>CAWHXH010000010.1:0-808558 GCA_963833245.1 Pirellulaceae bacterium | reverse complement strand
CGATTACCGATATGGGGGAATAGGCAACCTGTCTACCGGTAGGACAGCGTGGCTGTCCCCTGGTGGACTGGATGCCCGCTGCTCCTTGCGGCACGATGCCGCCGAGCCGCTTCGGCGAGCATCGGGCGTTGGACCCGACCGGCAAGTCAGTCAAAACCGAGGCGATAGCCGAGCGCTGGGAGCGGAGGCTTTGCGGAGCGACAGGAATACGGTGGGTCGGCGAAAGTGCTAGACGCCGAGCCGGATGCTCGGCGTTTGTCTGAAAGGCCGGACGCAAGGATGCGTCCCGCCGTAGGGAGGCACGAAGCGAGGAGGCCGCCGACGAGTGACGCCGACCGAAGGCGGGTCGAAGCGACCAAACGTAGGGAAGGCGAAGCGCGGAGTCTTCGACAAGCGTAGACCGCACCGGAGTGCCCGAGCGGAGACCGGCCGTCGTGAGCGGAGCCGCCGCGTAGGCTGGATGCCGAAGCGGCGGCGCAGCGAACCGAGGCATGGATGCCGATAAGACAGACGCAGCCGGAGGCGCAGTTCCGTATTGGCAAGTCCCGGTGAGCGACCGAAGGTCGCGAGCTTCTCGCCCCACCACGACAGGCGACGGACCGGTCATGGACGACAGGCGACGGACCGAGCATGGGTCGAACCCCGACCGGTCACTGGTTGTCCCCTGGGTCAGCAGCCTGGGCCGGTAGCTGTTGCCTTCGTCGGAGCCGGGCCGCCGCCGTCGCAAGGCCTTGCGGCGGTGGCCCGGCGCAGACGAAGGCGACAGCGGTTGCCTTTGTTGGTGGGGGTCAGAGCCCCGAGCCCTGAACGAGCCTTGAAGCGTCAGTGGCCGGGAGGGACGACCGTCAGGGAGTGTCCGGGAGGGAGGAGTCTTCGACGATCGAAGGACGGCAGCGAAGCGGAAGATCGGGAGGCCGAACGTCCGGTGCGAGCACACCCGGACGCCCAAAGCCGTATCAGCCCCACCCAAGTTAACAATTTGACCAAATATCACTTTCAGCTATTGACAGCCGGCAGTTGATCGGACCTAGTGAATCCAGCACCGCCGAAGCGTTGCCGACGCTCGACGTACGCGCATCCGCCAGCGTCATAAGTGCATATCGGTTGTCCCTATGAACAACCATATCAACCACCACCCCAGGGCCCGGCCACCGGTACGCGCCCCCAACAACACCAAGGCAATCCCGTGGACCACCCACAACCCAATCTCATCGAACAACTCACCGACTGTCCCCTATCGACCGTCGCCGACTACTACGCCGGTTGTTTGAAGGACAACCCCAAGGCGATCGACTTCGTCACCGATGAACTGCGACTGACCGAGGAAGAAGCGGCTAAACAAAAGATTGGTTTCTCCGACCGATCGCTGGGCAATCTCATACCCGGCCGGCGGATCAAAGCTGGCCGGGCGGTTCGCGACCGACTGACCGAAGCGGGCATCTACAAAGCCAACGGTCGCGAAGCGATGCGGGGCCGGGTGACCGTTCCGGTGCTCGATGATGCCGGGCGAGTTATCGGATTGCGAGGTTATAAGATTGACACCGCGGGCGAAGGCGAAGCGGTCATCTTCATTGGCCCGAGTCGGACCCGAAGCCGAACCCGAACCCGAAGTCGCCATGGTTGTCCCGGAACAGGAAGAAGCCACGAATCACACGAATCACACGAATGAAGAGACAGAAGACCGAAGCGATGTGAATTGGTCGTAGAAGATTCTGGGTTTGGTATTCCAACGAGACGACCGCCGCTACCGCATCCGTGGCCTGGAAAAGAACGCTTCAACCTGCACGTTGAAAGTCACCTTGCAGGTTAGCCGTGATGATCTGGTGCATCTTGATGCGTTGGACCTCGTCAAAGCCCGTTCCCGAGCCTCGTTCATCAAAGCCGCCGCCGATGAACTGTTCGTCGATGCCGATCTGATCAAGAAGGACATCGGCCAACTGCTACTCAAACTGGAAACCCATCAAGCCAACAAAATCGCTGACGCCAAAGCCCCGGCGGCCCCAAAGGTGTCGATGACTGACCCCGAACGGGCCAACGCGATGGCGCTGTTGCGTGACCCCCAACTGCTGCAACGCATCGTCTCGGACATGGACGCTTGCGGCATCGTTGGTGAGTCAACCAATAAGCTGGCCGGCTACCTGGCGGCAACCAGCCGCAAGCTACAACGCCCGCTAGCGGTGGTGATCCAGTCCAGTTCATCCGCCGGCAAAACGTCCCTGATGGATGCGGTGTTGTCGATGATGCCGCCCGAAGACGTGCAGCGGTTCAGCGGCATGACCGGTCAATCGTTGTTCTACCTGGACTCCGATCAGATCCGCCACAAAGTCCTGGCGATCGCCGAGGACGAGGGCATCCGGCAAGCAACCTACGCGCTGAAGCTGCTGCAAAGCGAAGGGGAGTTGCGGCACGCCACGGTCGGCCGGGGTGACAACGGCCAACCTCAAACGACCGAGCACCGCGTCGAAGGCCCGGTGCAAATCTTCTTGACAACCACCGCGATGGACATCGACGAGGAATTGGTCAACCGATGTTTCGTTTTGTCGGTCGATGAATCCGATAGCCAAACCGGGGCCATCCAGTCAAAGCAGCGAGAGACGGCAACGTGCGAATCGACCCAAGAACAATGGGTCACCTCTCAATTGCAGACCCTTCACCGAAACGCACAGCGACTTCTCGAACCGATGACGATTTACAACCCTTATGCTCCCCAACTGACTTTTCCCAAGCATAAGACCCGATTGCGTCGGGATCATGCGAAGTATCTGACGTTGATTAATACGATTGCATTCCTGCAACAACACCAGCGAACGATTCACCAGGCCGCCGATGGTTCAAGATTCATCAACGTTGAGTCTCGCGATATTGCGGTAGCCAACGGTTTGGCCGGGGAGGTTTTGGGCCGAAGCCTCGACGAGCTATCGCCGCAGAGCCGAAACCTGCTTGGCAAGCTTCACGATTTTGTTGACGATCGATCCAGTCAACAAAGTGTCCCCCGCGATGCGGTCCGGTTCACCCGTCGCGATCTTCGCGAGTCGATCGGCTGGAGTGATCCGCAGGTCAACCGTCACCTGGGCCGACTGGTGACGCTGGAGTACGTGATCGTTCACCGGGGCCGTGGCGGTCAGCGATACGTTTACGAACTGCTATACAGTGGTGAAGGGCGAGAAGGACAACCGTTTTTGATGGGTCTGATTGACCCGTCGAAGCTGAGGCAACCTGCCTCTACGCCGGAAACCCTGACCCCCTAACTCCAAACCGTAACCCCCTGTGGCCTCGACCCTGACAGGGGGTTCATCCCCGCCTGACACCCCGTTCACCCCGGGTTTTCAAGCGGCTATTTCTGACGCAAGTCATTTTTTGGCAACAGCTAGCGACGGGCAACGCAGAAACTAGCTTTCAAACCTTGCCAGACCCCCTGAAGCGTTAGCCTGGTCGTAACAGCATAAACGCAACCGCCCCCCCCCCGGTCGCCACTCTGATTTTCCGAAGCCCGGTCCAAGTTGGACCGGGCTTTTTTCTTGCCCCGTTGGTGCTTCCGGGCGACCGGTACGCGCCGGCCAAACCCCTTGGAGCTATCCCCATGTCTTCGTCAAAACTTCCCGCCCCTTCGACGCTGCTCAACCGCTACTTCACCGAATTACGAGTCAGCAACTGGGCGGCCACGACGATCGACCGGCGGAGCTACTCGATCGGTCGCTTCCTGAGCTGGTGCGAAGATCGCGGCATTGAGTCGGTCACCGAGATCACCGCCGAAGCAATCGCCGCCTACCGCCGCAGCCTCTACCACCACCGAGCCCGCAAGACCGGCAAGGCGCTGAGCTTCTCAACGCAAGCGAGCTACCTGTCGGCACTTCGTCACTGGATGACGTGGCTTCACGAACAAAACTGGATCTCCGCCAACCCGGCGGCGGACTTGCAATTGCCCAAGGAGGAAACCCGATTGCCGGGGACCTACCTATCAATCGACGAAGTGGAACAACTGCTATTGGTCGTGGACCTTACAACGCCCTCGGGGTTACGAGACCGCGCCATCTTGGAAGTCTTCTACTCAACGGGCATCCGCCGCGCTGAGTTGATCGGCTTGCAACTATCCGACCTGAGCCGAGACACCGGCACGTTGTTGATCCGTCAGGGCAAGGGCCGCAAGGACCGCGTGGTGCCGATCGGCCCGCGAGCGATCGAATGGATCGACAAGTACGAGGCCGACGGGCGAGAGGAGCTGATCGACCAACCGACCGAGACGTTGTTCTTGACAACTCGCGGCAATGCGATCCACCCGAACGTCCTGTCATACTTGGTTCGTGAGTACATGACGGCCGCGGGGATCAGCAAACGCGGCAGCTGTCATCTACTTCGTCACACCGCGGCGACGCTGATGCTTGAGGGCGGGGCAGACCTTCGCAGCTTGCAAACGCTGCTTGGCCACGAGCAACTCAACACGACAGCGATCTACACCCACGTGGCGATCAAGCGGCTACGGGAAGTTCACGCGGCAACGCACCCCGGCTACGCCGACCGGAAGCCGGAAACGAAGGAATAACTCCACCGCGCGCTGTCTGGGGCGGTTAAACTTCGGGAATGTCCACCGCCCGCTCTCGTCGAAAGCTTCCCCGCGTGCGCCCGTGCGGGAATCGTCAACGGGTGCCCGTCGTTTCAAACCGGCATCGTAGGTGCCTTGGCCTGGGCGCCGCGTCGTGTTTACCCGGCAAAAGCCGGCCTCTAACGCGTCGTGAATCTACAAAGTGTGAGCGTCGCTACGATCGCACCCAGCAATACAGCATCACGGCGCTGACCGACGGTGCCGGTCAGGTGGTCGAACGCTACGCGTACACCGCCTACGGCGAACCGACGATCCTGGACGCCTCGCTAACCGTCCTACCGGACTCAGCGGTCGACAACCGCTATCTGTACACCGGCCGAGAGTGGGACGGGGAGCTTGGGCTGTACCACTACCGTGCTCGGATGTACTCGGCGAATAGTGGGAGGTTTATTAGTCGTGATCCGATAGGATTCTGGGATGGGTCAAATCTCTATCGGATCGGGATAGGATTAACGAAGACTGACTCGACTGGAACGTGCGTCGAACCTCGCACTCCGAAGGAATGTTGCGATCAAGCGTTCGCGAACCCCGAGATTGCAATTCCTGAGGGGAAAACAGAGCCATCTGCCGGAATGGTTATCTGTTGCGACGGTCAAAAGATTGGTTGTGGCCGACTACCCCACGAACCTGGAATTCCCAGGGAATGGGAGCGCGAAGTCGTTGACTGCATAGGAAAACATGAGGAAGACCACTTTGACGACATCGGACCTTGTCCAGATTTTGACCCTGAGAACCCATCTCTGACGCGACCGTCGTTCCTTCCAGAGCTAGATGACAACTATGAGGAATGCAAAGCCTACGATGTCCAGTTAAGTTGTCTGATGGGCAAACCTTCTAAATGCAATGGAAACGAACGATGTTTGCATAGACTACAGCAGGCTGCTTGGAGCGTGGTGAGCAAAATGCGTAGCAGACGATGCAAGTCGAGTTATGGCATCTCCCCACCCGACGATTGGCGAGAGGCATTCTGATGATCAGAACAGTAGGGATGCCACGAATCAGTCGAGCAGCTTGTCTGGCGGTTTGCATAGGCTGTGGGGATGGACCCGAAGAACAATTAGAACAATCCAGGGAAGTCGAAGCAGCACTTACAGCCTCCGAATTGTCGAATATCACCGGCTGGGACGAGTTGCGGGTGATCGTCAATGACCACTCAGGAGGACGCAGTATTGTTATATACAACGCAGATGGGGCGCCAGATTCTGAGATAGAATGCTTGATCACAGAAAGCGGCGTGGAAACGGTTCAATTGCCTTGAGAGAAGGGAGGGTGCGATCTAAGTTCACCTTTCGCAGTTTAGGCGGCCAGCGAGAGCAGCAATCGCAGAGGCCGGAGGAGTTTCTCAGCCGTTGGTGTCAGATGATGCCAAAGGGGACGGGGGTTGTTTTGGACGCAGTCCGAACAACTGAGCAACTCGAAGTCACTGGCTTGCACCGTGACGTAGGCGGAAGCCGGACAAGGCCAAAGGGGACGGCGAGGCCAAAGGGGACGGGGGTTGTTTTGGGCGAAGCCCGAACAACTGAGTAACTCAAAGTCACTGGCTGGCACCGTCATCTAGGCGGGGAGCGATCGATACCGACATGGGGCGATAGGCAGCCTGCTGACCGACAGGACAGCGTGGCTGTCCCCCGGCGGGCCGGATGCCCGCCGCTCCCTGCGGCACGATGCCGCCGAGTCGCTTCGGCGAGCATCGGGCGTTGGGCCGGACCGGCGAGTCAGTGAATACCGAGGCGATAGCCGAGCGCTGGGAGCGGAGGCTTTGCGGAGCGACAGGAATACGTCGGACCCGAAAGTGCTAGACGCCGAGCCGGATGCTCGGCGTTTGTCAGTGGCCAGTTGGAGTGGCCAGTTGGTGCCATCGGCTGTCTTAGGCTACTTCTTTAGCGAGTGTTGGCTCGCTCCAGCTTCGGCCGGTCTTGACCATCGTGTTGAGCGTCACCAGCAGCTTTCGCATCACCGCCACCAGAGCGACCTTCTTGGCCTTTCCCTTTGATAACAATCGCACCTAGAACGCTTTCATCACCGGGTTGTGCTTGGTCGATATCAACGCAGCCATATAAAGAACCTTGCGAACCATCGAGCGTCCTGCGTGCGTGCTCCGTTTGCCTTCCTTTTGACCACTGTCCTTGGCAATCGGAGCGACGCCGACCAGCTTGGCGACCTGGCCGCGATTGAGTCCTCCCAGCTCGGGCAGCTCCGATAGCAGCATCGCGATCGTTGCTACACCCACGCCGGGGACCGAGTTCATGATCTCCGCTTTGGAAGATAGTTCCTCGCACTCCTTTAGCACCACGGCAATCTTTTTATCGATGGCTTTGATTTCCACCTTGTAAAACCCAATGGCTCGATTGATACAATCAATAGCATCTCGGTCGTGGGTTTGACCAAGACGGTTGCGTTCGGCTTGGATTTGGCAAAGCATTTGGTCGCGGCGGTGGACCATGGCCCGCAAGCTTTTGACTTCGGGGCTGGTTTTCGGCTTGATTTTGGGCTTCACCACTTGACCGAATCGGGCAATGACGGCGGCATCAATCTTGTCGTTTTTTTCCAAGATGCCAAACCCCCGGGCAAAGTTTCTCACCTGTAGCGGGTTAGCGACCACGGTGTCGATGTCGTGTTCTTGGAGGGCATCAACAAGCAACGTCTCGTAGCCACCGGTTGCCTCCATCACGACAAGGGTCGTTTTGTTTGATTTGACGATCGACTCGACCAGTTGCTTGATTTGCGTCAGATCGTTCTCTATGATCCTGTGGGACTGGTTGAAGGATTGATGCAGGTCGAGCTTTTTGCTGGCGACATCAACTCCGATGACGTTCTGATATTCCTTTGGGTTGTCGTTTAGTCCCGGGATAGTAAGTTCGGACTCGGGTGCGGTTTTCTTGATTTCCACGGTCTCGGTCCAGTCGGCTGTTCGGGATAGTAACGAAAAGAACCGGCGATCTTGATGGCACACGACCTCCAAAGGGTCTACCCACAACGATCTACCGAGTTCGAGCCGCCCCTGGAGTGCGACTCCGGGGGCGGCCTTTTGTCATGTTATCAAACAGGCCGAGTTTGGTGCTAAACACAAATCTCATGCCGCTTTACACCTTTGACACAGACACTACCCATGAACCGCGTCGGCGTCAAGTCAGGAATGACCGAGCCGTCAGGCGAGCGCTGGGAGCGGAGGCCGCCGGAGCGACAGGAACGGCCCTCCCCGGCGGTGAGGATGTTGCCGACAGGCACGCCGAGCCGGATGCTCGGCGATGTCTGAGAGGCCGGCGGCACGATGCCGCCCCCCGAAGCGAAGGCACGAAGCGAGTCTTCGAGCGACGCCGTAGCGCAGGGGGGTCGCAGGGAGCGACCAGCGGAGGGAAGGCGCAGGGAGGAGTCTTCGACGAACGCAGACCGCACCGCAGCTAGCGACCGGAGACCGGCCGTTGCGGAGCCGGCGGGCCGCTGAGGGCCGGACGCGTCGTTCCGTGAAAGGTCCGTTTGTGACGGTTGTGCCTCGACGTTTGGATGTCTCGGTCCTGGCTACCGATTGGATTAGTGGGGTGGGTGAATTGAGAAGCATCGAACGGCTGAGTTGGACTGATGAACAAAGCAACAAGTATCCGCCTCAGCCTCTTCAGCGGCCTGCTGTCGTTAGCAGTCGGGGTCTCGCGGGCTCAAGAACTGATTTTCGACGCGCCAAGCGAAATTGAGCGGGCTGATGAAGAGTTCTTCGAATGCCTTGATCGGCCCATTGAGACCACTGTCATTCCCGATGCCGCAAGCTATCAACCGTTACCGTTGGGGCCTCGGCTAACGCTCCGGGCTGACGCGGTCGCTCTGGCGTTTGATCCGGAAAGCAACGTCACGATCCCATCGGCCATCGCCGGACAGTTGGTGTCCACGAGCGGTTTCGGACAAGAGTTTGACGCTGGATTGGCGGCTCGAATCAACTATCGGCTGACCCGTCAGCACTGGTTGGAACTGGCGGGGGTGGCCGACGTGGAATTGAACCAGTCGACCGAGTTGGTCGAATCCGGGCAGATCGTGACTTTCTCTCAGGAGGGCCAGTTCAGCTATTGGGAAGCGTTGTACGGATACGATTTCAGCTCCGCCGTCACGATCCCATTCCTGCCGGTCCGAGTCTCGGGACTTCTCGGGGCGGGTGGGATGACGCTGGATCAATCGGTGGAGAGTTTCGCGGTTGCCTCGGTCGAAAACCACCTCAATGGCATTCTGGGTGGTTTCCGAGTTGACAGCACGCATGGCCCCTGGACCACATCACGAATCGACGTGCTGGCGGGAATTTTTGGGAATGACTCCACTTTGTCGAACACTGCGGGGTCGGTGGGCGGCGATACGCTGGCCGTTGGCGGTGATCAACTAGACGACACCGCTTTTGGAGGCCGTCTCCTTATCGAGACCCAGTTTTCGCTCAACCGCCACTGGTTCATTGATCTAGGCTATCGGCTGCACTGGATGACTGACGTCGCATTGGCGGGACGGAACTTTGAACAAAACCTCAACCTCGCTGGCACCTCCATCGACGCATCCGGCAACGCGTTGCTCCACGGACCAAGTTTGGGCGTCACTTTCGTTCGTTAGCCTTCACCACCAATGTCGGGGGCTCACGCTGATCGAACTGATGGTCGTCCTCGCGATCGCGGCGATGGTGTCGGCGGTCGCGATGATGTCGGTGCGTCTGCCGCTGGCTCAAAGCCGGCACGAATTGGCGGTCCAGCAACTCCGCAGCATGGACGCGATGGCTCGCGGTCGATCAGGCAGTGGGCGGATCCACACGTTGACTATCCATCCGGTCGATCGATCCGCGGAGCTGGTGCAGGACCCTGGGGGGCGGGTGGTTCAGCGGGTTCAGTTCGATCGACCGATGAGGGTTTGGGTCCAAAGCGAGCAAACTGCCTCGACCGGTTCCCCGAAGATGATCGTCATCGATTCGTTTGGCACATCACCGTCCTACGCGGTAAACTGGCCTTCCAAAGCCGTTCAGTCGGATTCCGGTAAGGGTTTGGCGAGGCCACAGCGTTGGCTGTTGTTTCTTGGTTTGACGGGTCAGGTTCATGAATCGGTCAACCGTCGTTTGGTCCAGACCGTCATGCAAGCGGACCGCGTTGACGCTCGTTGAGGTGGTCGTCGCTACAACGCTGGCGGGAACCCTGCTAGCGTCCGCACTGGTCGCCAGCACGCGACACCTCAAGCAGATCCGAGCGGCCGAACGAAAACGCTTTGCGGTTGGTCTGCTGGATCAGCAATTGGCGACTCTGATGGCGGAGGGCCAAGTGGTTGAGACCGCCGATGATCCGATCTTCAATGGACCCGATGGATCAAAGGATCGTTTCGTCGTGCACACGAAGGTCGTTGGCCCTTCGCCTCTTGGTCTCGGATCGGTCGTGCGAGTTTCCGTCTCGGCGGTTGACATGAACAACCGTGAGCACCCAGCCGCCTCGGCGGAAGTGCTGGTAGCACGGTGAGATTGTCAGAATTTTCATGTAGTCATGCCGCCGGTCGGGAGGGCCTGACAATCGTCGAATTGATGGTGGCCATCACGCTCACGTCGCTGCTGTTGATGTCGTTGATGGGTGTTTTGCAAGCGACCACTCGGCAATCTCGGATGGTGGAAGCTCGTGAGGTAGTCGTGTGGCCGGGCCGAGTCCGGACGATGTTTCAGCGAGATCTGCTCTCGGCCGAGACGGTTTGGCTTGAAGCCGGGGCGGTTTGCCTGCGAACGGATTCGCCTCGCTACGGGGTTGGCGGACATGAGGATGATTTGCTTGGGCAAGGACCGGTGATTGGCT
The DNA here is from genome assembly GCA_963833245.1 of Pirellulaceae bacterium. GTDB lineage: Bacteria > Planctomycetota > Planctomycetia > Pirellulales > Pirellulaceae > Rhodopirellula. The sequence continues at coordinate 798,169 of CAWHXH010000010.1, read as the reverse complement.
CGGAAACGCCTTCGGGCGTTCGGGAGGTCCGCTACCGGTGTCGTTCCAACTCCGGCGGCTCCCTGTTGCAGCGGATCGATGGTCATGTCACGAACTCATTGGCGGTTGGACCCTCGCGACTTTCGGTCGAGCGGATCGACTCCACCGGTGCATTGCAACCGCTACCGCCACGCCCCGGCCCGGTCCCCCGCCACGTGCGATTGACCATTTGGCAACGCGAGCGAATCGTCCTACGAGCCGAGGTGATGCTTTGAAGCGTCGGCAACGGGGATTCATCCTCTTGACCGTGGTGGTTCTGTTGGCGGTGTCAACCATGTTGCTCACCCGCACCGCGGTGGTGAGCCTGCGGATCGCCTCGGAGGCGGTTCAATCCGAGCGAGAACTACACGATCGGTGGGCCGAACTTTCGATCCGGCGAGCGTCGTTGGACTTGGCGGACGAGCTGCTGCAAAAAGCATCAGAGACGCCCACCACAGGTGATGGCTCGCCATCGCAGGTGCTTTGGAAAGACGTTCGCCTCTCAAAGCAAACGTGGCGAGTCTTGATTGGCGATGAATCGGCGAAAATCAATTTGCACGCCATCGAGCAAAAGCTTGGCACGCAAATGGCCAGTGAAATCGTTGAGAAGCTACCTGTGGACGGCGGCTCGATTGAGTTAATTCGGAGAGATGGCGATCGTGGCAAGCGTTGGACTTCGTGGTTGCTCATCGACGGGACTGCCAATCCCTCGGCGTCAAGAATCGCTCGTGCCACCGAACGATTGACCCTTTGGGGTGATGGGCGGGTGAATGTCCGCCGATGCGATGAGGCAACTTTGGAGACGATTTGGGGGGCGATCCTTTCACGACCGTTGCCGGCGAAGGCTCATGAGCTGCGTCGCGACCGACCCTTTGAAAACATTGACGGGTTCCTAACGGCCCTGGATGTGCGGGGCTCGCAACGAGAGCGGATCCGACCGTGGCTGACGCTGCGATCCTCTTGCACATCGGTTTGGACGCTCAGCCGATCGACGTATCGCGAACAGGCGACGTTGTTTGTTCAGTGGAGAGGAAATCCGCAGCAGGCCGTTTCGGATCGAGGCTATGCTTATTGAAATCGACAATCCCAATGACGTGTGGTAACCCAATGACGCGCGGTAAATCGTGACCTCTCGTACCCTCGGTCGTCTCCTGCTGGCGATCTCGACGACCTTGCTCCTGGCATCGATCATTGGTGGCGTCTGGTTGACAATGACTCCCCTGGGACAAGGGGAACGAACCGACCTCCAGGTCCAAACTGCACGTTCCAACTCAGCGGCTAAGGAGTTCGATATTTCCCCGCCGATCAACATGTCGGATTTCGCGGGATTGGTGGACCGACAGCTTCAGCACCCGATTGTTTCAGTTGCGGAACCGCCAAAGGCTACACCAGCAAAAGCTCCGCCGCCGCCGCCCCCGAAAGCTGTGATGCCAGAATTAAATTTGGAACTGGTGGGAACCCTGGTTCCCGATGGCGACGGTGCTGGCCGTGCTTGGGTTCGTTACCGACAGGATGTCTACGGCGTCCGAACGGGAGAAACACTTGAAGCACATCCGCAAAAGCCGCGGTTGATCCAGGTCGATGCTCACAACGCTATCTTCGACGTTAATGGGATTCGCGAGTCAATCGAGCTGCCCGCCAGCAATCTTTTTGAGTCTAAGCCCCCGGTCGATCTGCCGATAATCTCCAGCAAAAACATGAATGACGCCTTCTATTCCGTTGTATTTCAACCTTGTTAGTCGTTCTTCCAATCGCTGGCGACCAAAACAGCGACGTAAGTCTATCGGAGGATGACAATCCGATAGGCTCACCAGTGGTGGGGTTGGCGAGTCACCTGTGCTATAGCTTTACGCTGTTGGTTGAGGAATTGCCTCCCAAGCGAAAGCTCGACATGTTGCGATATGCCTTGGAAGAGCAGATCCCCTGCGATGCGGACCGTTTGGCAATCTCACGCCATGACGTGGGGTCGGAAGCTTTTGTGATAGCGATCGATGCCGAGCGATTGGACGAAACGTCGACCAAATCAATCGAAGCAAATGCTATTGCCATTTGTCCGCTCATTTTCTTGGCTATAGCGGACCTACCAAAAGATCGGCTTCGATCAAGCGACGTAATCGTTTGGTTTGGAGAGGATGGCGTTGACCTGGTTCGGCTCAAGTCTGGGCAACCGGTGCGATGGCAATGGCTGAATCGGGACGAGGAGAAGGTTCTGAAAGTGTTAAGACGCTGGTTTGAATTACCCGAAACAAAGCCAATGCACGGTTCTCCAGAGTCCACTCAGACGAGAACGATCCTGTTGGTAGGAAATGACGGCGAGGGGGTCCTTGAGGATGTTGATTGGTGGACGATCCAGGTCATTAAGCAGAGTCAACTGACTGCCGCGACGCGGTCTGCGGAGGAGATTGTCGCGGGAAAATTGACCCCGCCGTTTGATTTGCGAGATGGCCCGTTCAAAACCACCAATCATCTGGGACCACTGCGGCGTCCCATCTTGATCACCACCACTTGCGTTGCCGTGTCGCTAGGTTTGGTTAGCATCGCAATCCAGGGACGTATCCGAGCCTACCACCGGGCCAGCGATGCGATGGTTGCGCGACAGGAGAAAGCGTTCTTGAAGGTCTTTCCAAACCAATCGATCCCCGTTGGAATCGTTACCCGTTTAGAGAGTGAGCACCTGCGAATGCAAAGTTTAAAGGTGGACCCCACTGATTTGGAAGAGGTTCCGGAGTCCTGCCTACCGGTACTTCATCAATGGTTAATGGCGGTCAATCGAAATGAAGCACCCATTCGAATTGATCGTTTGGAGGTATTGCCCAAAAAACTGCAAGCGATGACGGGTGAGACCGACACGTTCGAATCCCTTCAGTTAATTACCACCTCGATGCAGGAGCACGGTTTTCAAGTTCCCCCCGTCTCCGCTAACCGCACCTCCGGTGGGGTGTCCATCTCGTTGAATGGTATTAAAGCCATTGAGGTGGACCGATGAGTGAGCAGCGAAGCATTTTCCTTGTCCTATCGGCGGCTACCCTGACACTCGTTTTCACGCTGATCAGCGGACTGAAATTGTGGGAGGCCGCCGCCGGGACGCAGGCTAGCACTCTGAATGCAGTGCGATGCGAGCAATTAGTCGCTTCAATTCAACGCCATCGCGGATCGCTTTCATCCACCGATGTGGAGAACGAAGTCCAGACGATTGACAATGCGAAGGTGACCCGGCTCGCGATCGAGGCTGGGATTGAACCCAATCACTTGCTGGGAATTCGTCGCGCCGCACGGCGGCCAATCGGTCAAACGCAGCAATTTCGGGAGTCGATGACCATCGAACTCCGAGACGTCTCGCTAGAAAATGTTTTGCGATTGGCAACTTTGCTCGAAGGCAATGACGGATTGCGAGTCTCCGGCGTCTCGCTGAGCAATTCCAATCGGGGTCGAACCGCGACCAACCCCGCCCTGGAACGGTGGGGGGTTCGGCTGACCTTGACGTGGCTGGGGGCAGGTGACACAAGCGATCTCGTTCAAACGGGCAGCGGTTCACCGTTGTTTCGAACCATCAGTTCATCGTCCAATGCCCCCGTTCTAGGCTTCGTCCATGCCAACCCGGTCGCCAATGACGACCTATTGGCTTCTGATGTTTGGGGCTTTGATCGCCGGGGGGTGTCATTCCGTGCGAATCCCCGGGTCCAAAGCAATCCTTGATTACCAAACCCCCTCGCCATCCGATGGCAGGGCGAACGGTAAGGCGGAGCGACTCAACCACCGCGGCATTGAGGCGTTTGAAGATGGCAAGCTCGATGTTGCCGAAGAACTTTTCCGCAAAGCGCTGGCGGAGGACGTCAGCTATGGGTCGGCGCACAACAACCTGGGCCAAGTCTACTTGGCTCGGCAGCAACTCTACCTTGCAGCTTGGGAATTTGAGTACGCCGCGAGCTTGATGCCAAATCTCGCCGAGCCATTGATCAACCAGGCCCTGGCATACGAACGAGCTGACCGCTTGGAAACCGCCACGGCGTTCTATCGGCAAGCCTTGGAACGAAAATCCGACCATCCCGATGCCATCGGCGGCCTGACCCGGGTATTGATCCAGCAGGACGAGGATCCCGGCGAGATTGCGTTCCTGCTCGATGAGCTGAGCATGCGAGACTCTCGCCCTCAATGGCAATCATGGGCGCAGCTGCAGAGGGCGACCGCCTACCGCGATGCCGCAGTCGCCAATCATCCTGCCGGCCTCTTTGAACCGGGAACCAACAAAGTCGAAGAACTTTTTGAGGGGCCAGCGCAACCGCTTGAAACAGCTCCAAGGAATCTAACATTTCCCAAGGGCGGAGGCGTTGAATTGCTTCCGTCAGGGGAATCGGAACCAGACGCTGCGCCAGAGACGTTGGAGCTTCCACCACCACTGCAAGACACTTTGCCAGCCGAAGGTGATGGGCTGTCTCCTTGGCTCCAAAGCGATCCGCAGGCGTCAACCGGACTGATGAAACTGTCCCCTCGGCGGCTTTTCCCCGCCCCGAGCAAAGGCATCGAGGAACATCGATCCGTCATACGGCAAGTCGCGAATGAGACGTCGCCTTAGCCTCGTTTGATACCATCCTAAAATACTATGCTATCAAAGATTCCCTCCCGCTCGGATTGTTTTGTCGCAACGCTCCGATACGACGACTCGTTGATATCAAGTTGGAGCCGGCGCGGCCGCCCGATAATATGGTTGTTGATGGCTTGGGCTGCTTCATCCACCATGGGCCAGGGTCCGGCGGGAGATAAAGCGGCTGCTCGACCGCAGGTTTTTCAACGGGTGCAACAGATCAACGCCGAGCCGACGTTGCAGCTATCAGCACGTGGTGAGATCCCGCTACCGGATGTCTTGGCGGACTTCGCGGCCCAGCTTAATTTTCGAATCGTTTTCGACAAACAGTTGTCGACGCGGAAGATCAATTTGGTGGCCCCGGACCCCATCCCGTTGTCCGCGCTCAATGAATTATTTCAAACCATCTTGTTGAGTGAAGGTTTGGTCATCACCGATCCCGATAACCGAGGGATTCGCCGGATTGTTCCTAACACCGCGATCGCTTCGGTCACGAGACCTAGTGGCGAAGACGAACCACTCGATCGCGTTGAAGCGGCAGTGCCAATTACGCGAGTCTTCGTGCTTGGCGACAGTTCCCCCGCCAACTTGGCCGAGATCGTTCGACCTTTTTTGACAACGCCCGGCGGATCGGTCGTTCCGCTGGACCGCGGCGGGCTGATGCTGATCACCGATGTGGCCAGCAACGTGCGACGAATTGAACAACTCCTCGCGTTGCTCGATGGCCGAGATGTTCAAATCGACGTCCAATTCGTTCCGGTCCAAAACGTAGCCGCCGAGCCAGTCGCCGAACAGTTGCAAACGATCTTTGACGCACGCCAACGAGCCTTGGGTCGGCAGCGTGGTGAACTGGTCAATGCCGGCGGCAATGGTAACCAACGTGCTGAGCTTGGCGGCGTAGAAATCACGGTCCAGCCGCGAACCAATTCGTTGATCCTGATTGGAACCCCCGAGGAGATCGAAAAGGTCAAAACGGTTCTTAGGGAACTTGACCGCCCCCTTCAAACGATCCAACAAACGTTTGGAGTGCGTTTCATTTCACCAGAGCGTCTCGACCAAGTCGTCCGGGCCGCGATCGGGGACCGCAGCCCCCCGCCGCCTTATCAATCGCGCATCGAGAACAATGTGCTGATCGTCGACACCGTGGCGCCAGTGATTGAATTGATTGAACAAACTCGCCGACGCTTGGATACTCGGATCGCCACCGGGGCGGAGAGTCCCGTTCGTTTTTACAAGATCAAAAACGTACCGGCCGAGGAATTGGTCGAAACGATTCGCGGTGTCGGCGGCCGGGTGGCGGTGACTCGTCGCCGGGAGAACGTGGCGGTGAGGGATCGCATTACTAATGATGTTGCCAACCTCAATGGTCCGCGGGGCAACGTTCCAGTTCAAACCGGTGGTGGCTTTGGGGTGCCCAATCAGTTTGGGTTTCCGAACCAAGCCGGCGGCTTGAACAATGGTTTTGGCAATCAACCGTTGGTGGAGATCGATGCCGGACTGAACAACGCCGGCGGTTTGCAGGGGGGACTCCAAGGTTTCCAGCGAGGTCTGCCGGGGGATCTCGTCCGCGACGACCAGCCGGTTCCCGAAGGCGACAACGTCCTGACTGAAGCGGAGGTGGCCGTCGACGTGCATACCAACACAATCATCGTGGTCGCTCCGCCGGAAGTTCAGCAGATATATGCGACGTTGATTGAGCAGCTTGACCAACGTCGTCCACAGGTTTTGATCGAAGCACGTGTGGTGATTGTTGACACGAGCGATGATTACTCCCTGGGCGTCGAGGTCTCCGGCGGCGATCGTCAGGGGCTTGGCCGACTGTTCGCCTTTTCGAGCTACGGATTGTCGACCGCCGACCCAACGACCGGGGCGTTACAAATCCTTCCTGGAGTTGGCTTCAACGGCACGCTCGTCGATCCCAACACCGCCGACGTGGTGGTTCGGGCGTTGGCAAACCACCGCCGGGCTCGGGTCCTCTCCACGCCGCGAATCCTCGTCAACGACAACGCCGAGGGGCAGCTGACGAGTGTTTTGGAAGTGCCGTTTACTTCGGTCAACGCCTCGCAAACCGTCGCAACGACCAGTTTCGCGGGTTTCGCCGAAGCGGGAACGACGATCACCGTCACCCCAACGATTAGCGATGACAACTACCTTCAGCTCGACTACGTGGTGACACTCAACTCATTTACTGGGGCAGGGGCGGCCGGGGTCCCCCCGCCGCGGCAGACCAATGAGATTCAAAGCCGGGTGACGGTGCCTGATGGATACACCGTCATCGTCGGCGGGCTGACCAGCAAAAACGAGTCGTACAACATCAACTCATTGCCGATCGTTGAGCAGATCCCGGTACTTCGAGACCTCCTGAGCCTGCAAACCGACAGCTTCGCGGAAACTTCGCTGTTCGTCTTCCTCAAACCGGTAATCCTGCGGGAGGACAAATTCAAAGACCTTCGGTTCGTCAGCGACCGCGAGCTTGCCAAAGCTTGCGAACCGGGCAACTTTCCCGAAACACCACCGTTGTTGCTGAAGTAAGTAAGTGGCGGGTGAGAGTGATAGCTCGCGAACGAACAAATTAAAACTTGGATGCAGCCCGCCGAGTGGACTTTGATTGACGGCAACGGGGAAGCGGTAGGCTTGACGCAATCGCAATTGTTCTGGGAGCAAAACGACGAACTTCGTCGACTCGGAGCCGATGAGTCCTACCTCATCGAAGCTGGACGCGATGGAATGAAATGTTAGGCGTCCCGTTTGAACTTGCCATTCAGAACTACGTGGGGAATGTCTATGATCAATTTGCCCGTTCCGACGGAGGCGAACCTTGACGAGCCGAGTCTTTCCGGCAATCCGGTAGCGAGGTACAATCAATTGGCTAATCACTGAACCTCTCATTAGCATTCATGTTCGTTGATCTGACGACCCAATGCGTGCTAGAATAAAGATTAAACAAATCCGGGAAGAGAAGTATGGACATTCAGCTACCTCGAAACACTGACACTTGGCTTCGGCACAGGGCTTCGAAAGCGGGCATGACCGCCCGAGAATTCGCCGCGATGGCACTGACGAGTCAGGCGTCCCAGGAAAGCATCGAGCCCAATGACCCTCACCTTGTTCATGAGGACTGGATAGCTGATTTGAGAGCATGGTCAAACGGCCATCCGCGTGACAGTCACGAAGTGGACGACAGCCGCGAGAGCATCTACGAGGGCCGTGGCCTGTGAGGATTTTGATTGACACGAACATCTTGCTTCGTTTGGCACAACCCGCGACCCCATCCGCGGGTTTTGCATTAGAAGCGATCGATGATTTAGGTCGACAAGGTTTTCAGTTCATCGTTGTTCCCCAGGTTCTCTATGAGTACTAGGTCGTTGCAACCCGTCCTCTAGCGAACAATGGATGGGACCGTCCGACTTGCGATGTTCATGACGACATCACAGCCATGCGTTCAAAATTCACCTTCCTTGACGATTCGATCTCATTATTCTCCCATTGGTCAAAGATTGTCATTGAGCATGATGTTCGCGGGAAGCTTGCCCATGATGCACGTTTGGTGGCCGCGATGCATTCCCATGGCATCAACGAATTGTTAACCAATAACGTCCAAGACTTTCAGCGATTTCCCGGCATTCGCATCCACACACCCAGAACTGCTTCGTAGAAAGGTTCCAAAGTTGAGATACGTGCTAGGAATAATTGAAAAACGGAGAATGACGATGCAAATTCAACTTTCAGAGCAAACTGAAAAGCAAATCCTAAAATCCGTCAATGCGGGTGACTTCGACCGCGTTGCGAAACGGCTAGCGGAAGCCATTTCGACCGAATGCCCTCCGGTATTTGCCTCTTCAAATGAAGAAGCTATTGATCGGCTGCGTGAGTCTGCTTTTAAACGTCAAAGCTGGCAGGAGTTTGAAACCTTCAAGTCAGCTGAAGATCTCGCGACCGAACAAGGGATTGGCCCCGTCATTAATCCAAACGACTTGATCCTTACATCCTGGCCGGAGGGGGAAGACTTCGAAGATTTCATCTCGGTTGCAACCGAAGCAGTGGGTAACCTACGTTGCCGCACCCTAAGGTAGGGATACGTCGGCCACAACCGGGACAGATTGCTACGCGAGTGGTCGTTCGTTGGTTTTAATAGTTACGAAGTTTCACGCTTTCTAAATGCGAAATCAACTTCATGAATTTCTACAAAGTCACGAACATCTCCTCGCTCATGTCCCAACGGATTGGCGAGGCGGGGATGGATTACATCTCCGTGGAGGCGGTGATTGATCAACCGCAAAATTCGTTCTCAGGAGTTTCTATGCGGAGCCCGGAACGGTTGATCATTCGTGGGAACGGTACTGCCCTTTCAGTGGTTGAAACCGAGGGAATCTACGATCTGCATGACTTGGCGTGTGGCAGACCTTTTCCCAAAGAGGAGCAGCAAAAAACGATCACGCTTCGAGAAGTGAAAGAGCTGTCGTTAGTAGCCGTACACCGGAACCGTTGTAGACAGGGGGTTTAGCCTGGGGGGATTTGTTTCCCTCTCCCTGGAGCTCCTTCCACCATGGCCAACTCTTCCCGTTCCGCGACCCGTCAAGCTTGGGTCCAACGGATCAATCGATTCGAAACATCCGGCAAAACCATCGCACAGTTCTGTCTCGGCGAAAACGTCTCCACCGCCTCCTTCTACTACTGGCGACGCAAACTGCGCGACGAAACCACGCCCGCTGGTTTCCGGAGCGTCAACCTGCCCAGCCTTTCCCCCCAACCCCAGCCCACTGCACAGCCCAAGTTTACTCAACAACACCGGCAAGGAGCCCCAGCCGGCAACCAACACCGTGATGTCCGTTGAACTTCCAGGTGGCGTGTTCATCCGATTCGAGCTGATTAGCAACACCCAGGCCCCATCATGAATGGGCTCCCCGAACAAGGGCCAATCTATCTATGCACCCAAAGCGTCGATTTCCGGAAAGGCTTCGACGGCATGACCGGAATCGTCACCGCATCAATGGGGCACAGCGTCACCAGCGGTTCGCTCTTCCTGTTCGTCAATCGAAGGCGGGATCGCATCAAAGCGTTATGGTGGGAGGCCGGTGGATTGACTCTATGGTACCGAAGGCTTGAACAGGGCACCGTCGAGTTGCCTGTTCCAGAAGACGGGCAATCTCAAATCACGATCGATTCGGTTGAGCTTGCAATGTGGATCGCCGGCGTGCCGCTGAAGTCGGCCCGCAACAGACGCAAGCGTATGCAAGCGGCTTGAAGCCGCGGCCTAAGCTTATAGGATTGACCAAACAACTGGTCGTGCGAGGGATTCCCGCACGGCCGGTTTCTGTTTGAGAATCTCGTCAAAATCACATGCTTTTTTGAAGAAGTCTCCTTGCGCGGTTCGTGGCGGACATTATAATGACGCCATCATGAACGCCGAGCCACTTCCCGCCAACATCCAAGACTGTCATCTGCTGATTGCAAGGTTGCAATTGCAAGGTTGCAATTGCAAGGTTGCAATTGCAATGCAGGTGGAAAGCCATGCCGGTGAGCTGCAAAACAAAAACACACAACTGTCACTCAATGAGAAGCTGATCCAGGAACAAGCTCACAGCGTCATTGAGCTCAAGAGCAACCACGATCAATTGGGCCAGAAGGTCACCGAGTTGAACCTGGTGATCGAGAAACTGCTCAAACAACTCTACGGTCGCAAAAGTGAACGACGCCTCGACGGGGTTGGCCAACTACTGTTGAGCCTCGGCGAAGAAGCCGCGCCGGAAGTTGTCAGTGCGCTCGAAGAGGCGATCCAGGAAGCCGAACGAATCGTCGACCAAGCTGACCAGGAGAAGCGAAAACGCCGTGGGCGCCGGCCGGGCCAAGACGACCGCAAGTTCCCTGAGCACTTGCCACGTTACGAGAAACTCGTTGACCTGGCCGAGGACCAGCGAGAAGGCTTGACGCTGATCGGTTATGACGAAGTTGAAACGCTGGAGCTGATCCGCGCCGAGCTTCGGGTGCGGGTGACCAAGTATGCCAAACCGGCAACAGGATGTGTTCGCCGGTTTGGGTTGGACGCCCAGTCGCAGTACGCTTGGAAACATCGAGACTGCCGCGGAGTTCGCTCTGCGTCCGCTGGCCGAATACCTGCGAGGCTATTTGAAACAGGATCGAACGATCGGCTGTGACGAAACCAGCGTGCTGTTGATCACCCCCGGCGTGATGCCGGATTTAACCGGTCATCCACGTCAAGATCGAATCACTGAAGTTCTTAGTGACGCGATCGAGAAGGGTAAACCAAGAATCACCGCGAAGATGTGGGGCTATTATGCTTCGCGGCTTCCGGTGGTGGCGTTTGATTTCACGGTCAGTCGCCATCGCGATGGGCCGGATGAAGTGCTTTGGGATTACCAAGGCAACTTGCTTGGAGATTGTTGGACGGGCTTTCAAAAGATCAAACTTCGCAGCGACTGGCGGATGCGGTTTGCGGCTTGTTGGGCGCATGCGCGTCGTAAGATTGACGAGTGCCGCGGCGCATTCCCGACCCAGGTTGCTAAGTTGGAATCATTGATACGGATGCTCTACGACGTGGATGATCAGATCCGCGAGGCGAGTGATCAGGAGCGTCTTGCCCGTCGCGGCAGTCTTTCGCGTCATGTGCTGGGTTCCGATCGACAACAACGACTGCGAGCAGTTGATGAAACGAGTGGCGACGGGTCGTAAGAACTGGTTATTCAAGGGATCGGTGGCGGCAGGTGAACGGGCGGCGAACTTAATGACAATCATCGGCACGGCGATCCGCAATGATTTGGATGTCAGTGCGTATTTGAATGATGTGTTGCAACGAGCGTTGGATGGCGAGACGGCCTGGGGATCGCTTTCGCCGGATCGTTGGAAGGAGTCGCATCCCGAGTCGGTCCGTGCGTATCGGCAGGAGGAGCGTCGCCAAGCGGCGGACCGCAACCGAACGCGTCGAGCAAGGCGCCGCGTCAAAAAGAAGTAGCCGCCCGTTCGTCAAACTCTCGCCGCGGGCCAAACCCGACCCCAGTGCCGACCAACGTTGTCAAACACCAAGGCCTGAGTGGTGCTGGTGTACGGTTACGTTTCTCAAGCTCTTTGCTCATCAACGGTCAGCTTAATTGATTTTCGAAATTCTATCGAAGCCTTGGGCGGGACGGTTGCGGTACGATGGACTTGCGTGATATTCAAGGTTCAGCCTATACTTTGACACTAAAGGCATTTTGCGGGTAACCAGTCATTAATGAACGACATTCAAGCTCTCAATCGCTTCATGGGCGGGCGGTCCGTCATTGGGTCGCCTCGTTCGGAAACCGACTTCATTAAGATCATCCGCCAAGGGTTCCCGACGAAGGTAATTGTCTTCGTCATGCAGTCCTTTCCCATAGCGGAGGTTGATCTGCGACGGTCGCTCGGTCTCGGCGATGCACTGGGGACTTGGCTAGACGATGGTGGCAGACGCTTCGAACCGAGGGAGTCGGAACTGATCTATCGCTTCGCCAAGGTGGCGGCGGCCGCGACGGAGGTTTTTGAAAGCCGCGGGAAGGCGGCAAAGTGGATGTTGACTGAAAACGTCGCTCTGGGTGACGAGCGACCGATCAATCTGCTGGATACTTCGATCGGTTTCCAAGCCGTCCTCGATGTCCTGCACCGGATCGAACACGGCGTCTACAGCTAGCCGTGATCGTTTGGCGGATCTGTCATAAAAAGTTCCAGGCCACCGTGTTCTCGGGAATTGGAGCGGAAAAGGGTGGTGGACGCTGGGACAGTAAGGGTGTTGCCATGACGTACACCTTGGCATCACCGTGCGTCACGTCGAGCTTGACGAACTGCCTACCAATTTGAAGCGGTATCCATCGCCAGCGGAACTGCAACGGATGGGCGATGAGTGGATTCAGTCCGGTGAAACGGTTGCGATGACAGTGCCATCAGCAGTGAACCCCCGAGAACGCAACTGGTTGCTCAACCCGCAGCACCCTGAGTTCGCAAAGCTTAACGTTGAAACCATCGAGCCATTCCGGTTCGATCCTAGAATGTTCAGACAGTAGTTGAGTGGGTGGCGGGTTGCTGCCAGTGCATGGCTTTCAAAGATCGCTATCCGGCATCTCACGAGCCAAATTCCCCGGCTGCGAGGGGTCACCGTGCCGGGCTACAGTCGATTCGATAGCAGCGACCATCGACCGGTGGTCTACGAATTAGCCTGAAACGATTCCCTCAAAGGTTCGCTGTCTTCGGTCTAACTACCGTTTGAGTCAGGACGCCGTAACAGCTCTTTGTGACGCAGCTTGACTTTTCCTATTGAAACCAGCGTCGTTGACCTGAGGACGAAAAAGGGGAGCGGGGTTTGAACACATTTCTAATAGCGAAACGAGGAAAGCGAAAGCGTAAACTGCCGATGGTCAATGGCTCGGCAACCGGCTGGAAGGTACGCTGTTATTCTTGTCAATACAGCACGCGGGCTGAATCGTGTGCAACTCGACTGCGGATCACTAACAACGTCTTGGAAAGGTTATGGAATGACAGGCAACGGAGACTTGTAGGAATTAGGAACGCGGGAACAACAAATGACGGTCTTTGCCTTAAAGCATTGAACCTTTCAGGATGGGTCAAATCGTTAGCCGCGACGCGAGGCTTTGCGAGCGGCCGGGCCGGCAATACAGGCGGCCCACCGAGTACCGACCGCTCGCAAAATGTCGCTTCGCGGCTAATTGCCTCGGGTTTGCTTCGACTAAAGCCGTCACTGGTTTTTCCCGCATTCCTAAGTCCCGATAGGGATGGCAGGTGCCAGCCACGGACGCAAGTCCGTGGTCGGTCGGCCTGTTTGATCTCGCGAGTCCCGCTAGGGACGACAGGGGCCGGGCTGGGGCGAACGTCTGTCGTCCCTGCCGGGACTAAGCAACGGCTGATCGAAGCAAACCACGGACTGACGTCCGTGGCTGTTGCCTGTCGTCCCTATCGGGACTGTAAAACTTGTGCAGAGATCGATGGGGGAGGAAGCCAAATCCTGTCGGATATATTGTCAGCTATTGTTCCCGCGTTCCTTAGCGGAACAGACTGCCAAATCGTTGGGTCTTGCCTCGACCGGAGCCTTTGTGGAGCTTGCGATTCGAGATAGAGTTCGTGAAGTCACCGAAGCGACGACTGGCGATCCAGAGATCGATCAGAAGTTACAGGCTCTGATGACCGTCGCCGGTCGGTATCGGTCAACCGGTCGTGAAGTCGTCAGTGATCGCCGGTTCATCTACGACGCAGACCCGCAATGAAAGTTCGCATCTTTTGTGATACGATTGAGGAGTGTGTGCGGTACCGACACGATTGGTTGGGTAGTTCGCGTCTTTGCTTTTTTTGTTTATCGGAACTGGATGCCGTTTCTCATTCTTGCTTTCTCATAATACTATCGGTGGTTTGCAGTGACGAAGTACTTGTGTGATGTTGACGGCAGACAGATCGGTCCTCTCTCGGCTGCGGAACTCCGAAGCATGGCAGGAGATGGAACCCTGTTGCCCGATTCCGTGGTGTGGGTGGAAGGCGGGACCGCGCGTCGTTGTGCCAAAGAGATACCCGGGTTGTTCAAACCAAAAACGAGCGGCGATTCTCCATTGGGTCGATTGTCTGCAACCAACGTCGAAGGCCTCAAGACGCTCGCCGTCTCGGTGTCGGAAGACGGCATCGCGTCCGCCAAAGTTCATGCTTCCCAGTTGATGCTTCCCAGTTGATGCGTGACCTAAAGACGATCGACTTTCGGGATGAAGTTCTCTCGGTGGACGCTGAACTAGTCGGCAAGCTTGGCCGCGATGCTGTTTTTTGGGTAGTTACCGCTCTCGCGACCGTGCCACTGTTGATCTCGACCATCGAGAAAATGCAGTTTCAATTGACGGCCTTCGCGATCTTCTTTGCGGTGCTCTGGGGGGTCGTTTTCAAACTGCTGGTCGTCCGCACTCAGATTGCCTGGACGCCGCTGGTCGCTTCCCTCTTCTTCACCGGTTGCATTGGAGTCCCCCTCCTGTTGTTCAGCTACCAAACCGTCGTCCCAGCCTCCTACTTGGCGATGGCCTCTAGCACTTGGGGGGTTACGTCACTGGTTGGGTTCATCTTTCAGGTCGGGGTCTGTGAGGAGTTGCTGAAGATGCTCCCGGTGGTTGGTTACCTGCTCTGGAAACGGAAAAACGCTGATCCTGTCGGGGCGGTGCTGATTGGTATCTTCTCGGGACTTGGTTTTGCCGCGTTTGAGAACATCGGCTACGGGGACCAAGCCATCTTCGCTTCCGCCAGTCTGGCTGATGAGGCGGGAGCCATGGGGGCGGCCTATGGGACGCAACGAGCGATGGTGTTGATTCTGTTGCGATCGCTATCGCTTGTTTTCTGTCACGCGGTTTGGTCCGGGATACTGGCCTACTTCGTGACCACCGGTTTTGCCGCGGGTAGCCGTGTGGTTGCGATGGCGTTGATCGGGCTAGCCGTAGCCGCAACGCTTCATGGCTGCTACGACTGGCTATGTACGGTTCAGCCGACGTTCGCTGCCGCCGTAGTGGCTTTCTCGTTTGTACTGTTCTACGCCTACCTTTCCAAGCTGCGGTTGCTGACTGACGGCTCGAGCGGTGCCGCCGCCGGGGGATGACACTTGGTCGACGGATTTAGAGAAACGACATTCAACCAGGCCTAGCAGTCCATCGCAGCTCGGTTTTCGGGTAAGCCGCCGTTGATTTCGTAGGGTGGGTCAAGCCGCTTGCCGCGCCGACCCACCGCCCGGCAACCTTTCGCGATCGATGGTGGGTCGGCGCGGCAAGCGGCTTGACCCACCCTACATCTTTTGCCGATGGATCAAACCTATTAGCGAGCCTGGTCCTCCGCTCGATCGGAGTAGGAGCGTGGCGACCGCGAGGTAGGCCACCCCATGCATGACGATGATGACCCAGGGGCCAAACGCGGACCATTCGCCGTAACCGAGACGTTCGACGGTGGCTTCATCAAAACAGGACAGCAGGCCGCCGTAGGCCCAATAGACCACGATGCCGATGCTGGCCAGGAACTTGGCGAAACCGGTCACCGCGGCAATGGAACCGGAAAAAATGATCTGTGGGATCAAAGTTAGCGGGACGATCGTGACCGCCATGTCCGTGGTGCTGGATGCCGCCGATATCAACAGCCCGAGGCACACACCCGTGACCGCCAGCGTCGTTAGCAGCACGAACTGGCCGATTGATGTGTCGACCGCGGTTCCATAGACCACGATGGTATACAGCAACGCGGTTTGAAGCAGGCTGATGACGCCGAGGAGGAACAGTTTGGACGCCAGGAAGCTGCCGACCTGCAAGTTGACGCTGCGTTCTCGGTCGTAGATCGTCCGTTCTTTGACGATCTCTTTGGCGGCGTTGTTGCAACCGAACCAGAAGACGGAAATCGCAGTCAAGAACATGATCGATCCCGACTTGAACCATCCATCGCTCTCTTCGCTGATGTTTCCGAACAAAAGCACGATCAGGATGCCCACCAGAAAACATTGGCCGAGCATCAAGCCAAGAGACCGAGAATCGGCAAGCTGGATTTGAAGATAGCGGGACGTCAACAAGGTGGCTTGCCGCCGAAATTGGTCTACACGCTGCGATCGGGAGGCGGTCGCGGCGGTGATGCGTTGGACCGGAGTTTCGGGTCGCGAATCAAAGTGTTGGCCGACGTGCTCACGGTGCAGCGGGTGGGATTGAAACGCGTCTTTCCACTGCTCCGGGGTTCGCGTCGCTAGTTTTTCGTAGACGCCGCCGAGCCGGTCCACCTCGAAATAACTCAAGGCTTCGGCCGGGGTGCCGACGAAGGCTAGCTTCCCGCCCTCGGCCAAGATGACCACGCGGTGACAGAACTGTTCCACGTGCGCCAGGCTGTGGGTGATGCAGACGACGGTCTTGCCCGCGTCGGCGATCTGACGAAACAAATACATCATGTCCGCGTCGGTTTGCTCATCAAGCCCCGAGGTGACCTCATCGAGAAACAGCAAGCTGGGTTTGCTGACGATCTCGTTGGCCAAACTTGCCCGCTTGAGCTGACCGCCACTGAGATTGACGATTTGCGTTTTGGCTCGCGGGGACAAAGCGACCGTGCGAAGCATGTCGTCGACGGCCTGTTTGATCTCCGCGGGGCTGGTGTCCGGGGGCAACCTCAGGCGGGCGGTGTAAGTCAACGCGGACTCGACGCTCAACAGGTCATGCAGCACGTCCTTTTGGGGGACCACCGCAATGTCACGTTTGAGAGCCTCGAAGTTTTCATACAAGTCTTCACCGTTGATCGACACCTGTCCCTGGCAAGCCGGCACGCGGGCACTGAGTGCTGAGAGCAGTGTCGATTTACCAGAACCGGATGGCCCGAGCAGGCAGACGAACTCTCGGGGGTGAATGACCAAATTGACGTCGTCGAGGATCGTCAACGTGCCGCCGGTCTCACGATTCTTGACGACTTGGGACAAGCCACGACAGGCAAGCTCTACGTTGTCGACTCGAGACCGCGGGATCAGCGAACGACCATCGAAGGTCAACGCATAAGGACCGATGTCAATTTGGTCGCCTCGGTCGATGGTGACCGATCGCGTGATTCGCTCGCCGTTGACGTAGGTTCCGTTGGCACTGCTGAGGTCAACGACGCTGGCCGTTTGACCGCGAAGCGACACTTGAGCATGCAACCGCGAGACCTGCGGGTGGGGCAGGCAGACGGTGGCTCGCTGCTCGTCTCGGCCGATCAACGTGTCCGCGGTCAACGGAATGGCATCCCGCAGATCAACGACGGAAGCGGCATTGTCCGGCTGATGCATCATCGTCCGATCCGACAGATCGGAGGCGGGCGTTGGCATCATTGTCGCCTGCTGGCGCACCGCGTCGGCCGCCCCGCCATTGAGGGCTGCGGCGTCCTCGCGTTCCAAGAACACGAACGTGCATGAACCAGCCTGAACGATCGACCCGTGACGCATCGGTCGCGAAGATTCGACCGTCGAACCATCCAGATAGGTGGGGCTGTTGGTCGACAGCGATGTTAAATGATACTGGCCCTCCCGCAGGTTCAATTCAAATTGACGCCGCGAACATTGGACGTCGAGGACCGGCAGATCGGCTTGCTGCGACCGTCCGACGATGAACGAATCTGCCCCTTCGAGTGAATGGGTTTCTTTGGTCCCTCGTTCAAACAAAGCGGGATAGGTCAACGGTCAATCTCTGCGGGGAAGGGCGTCGCCAGTTCAGGCGAGTTGCTGTTCTTAGTTGTTTTGCTGGGAAACCAATCTCGCAGACGGTCGAGCCAGTGCAGCCGAAAGTCGAGCGAATGACGGTTTTGGTAGATTAAATAGGCTGTCGCCAACCACCAAACCGTCAGTAATCGAAGGTGCCCAAAGTATTCGTTGGCCACGACACATGGTCCAACAATCATCACTGTCAACAGGCCCCCACGAATGGTCCGCTGAGCACCTACCGACCATCCGGCGATTGACAGCGCGGCGGTCGCCACCATGCCTTCGGCCAACCATCCGTCGTCATAGGGTTCACGGTCCAATCCCGCAGCCAGGATTCCTGCCATCAAGCTGGCGACGATGAGCACGCCGATCCGCCAACGGTCGTGAAGTCGGTTGAGCACGATTAACCATGATCCGGCCCAAATCGAAGGCACCACGAACCTGGCCCAATGCCTTTCGAGGGCAGTGGCGTAGTCCGCAATGACCAAACCTACCAATAGCCAACCGAACATGGATGCGATCGATCGCACGGGAGGACGCGTCAGGTCAGACGTCATCAGGCAGAAGACCATGCTGACGGTCGCCGCGTAGCCAAGGATGCTGAACGCTTGAGCCAACCAGGGTGCCTCCGATGCGTCCAGGATGGCGGGGGCACCAAAGAGGACCAGGATGAAACCAAAAAGCCAAGTGACGGCCCAAACGATCGGGTACCAAGCCGCCACCGGCCGACCAATCAATTGTCTTAGCAACCAAATGGCTCCGCAGGCGGTGCCAATCGACAGCAGCCCTTCGATCAATCGACTCGGCAGCCACTCGATATCGCCTGCTTGATCTTTGAGACCACCGGCAAATGTCGCCGCCGCGAGGATTATCAACGAAGCCACCGATGCAGCCGCCAGTGCCCATGCCAACAGCCGAGTGAACTCATTGGCGGCTTTGATTTGATGTGATGCCTTTTCACTAGCTTTGATGAAAGTTGTTTGAGAAGGCGTGTCATTGCCAAGCAGACGGCGAACCTCAAACCATCGCCGAGACTGCAGGGCCGTTTGAACCTTCTGGTGTAGGTCAATTAGGTGATCGGCGGATTGCCCCGCGGCCCGGGCGACTTCCAACACTCGGGGGTGGTCGCTGACGACTTGCAATGCCCGCTCCGCCTCCCGGCGAGCCTCGGTGACCTTGCCGGACTCCAGGAGTGATTCAATCCGGAGAAGCTGTTGATCGACCGCAGCGATCCGTTTGTCCGCCTGTTCACGGCAGGAGCCCAAGCCGGGCATCTGGACGTTGAGGCTTTCAAGCTGCCGCAAGCGGTCTCTAATTGAACACCATTGATTCTCCGCGGCGAGATTTGGAATGATGACGTCCGCGATCTCGTCGGCTTCCCGCTGCCGAGGTCTCCATTGATCCAATAACTTGGTCAGGTCCGAATCCCCGGCGAATCGTTCGAGCAGGTCTTCGATGACCTGAATCGCCTTCGCAACTTGGCCGTTCGCCTGCAAGTCGTCCGCGTTCCGAAGTGCTGATTGGCGATAGCCATCAATTTTGTTGGCCAGCGTTCTGTATTCGTCATTTTCGGGTTGCAAGTCTTGCAGGTGAGACAGGGCGGCTACGGTCGCACCATAGTCTTTGGCACGGTACGCCTCTTTGACGACTTTGCGCGTCAACGAAATGGTCGCCCGGTTGGCGGAGGTGAACAATCGCCCGGCCACTTCATCACCGGGGCGAAGCTTGAGAGCACGGCGAGCCGCCACCGCCGCTTCGGATGTTCGTTCGCTCCGCTGAAAGTGCGTCAACGTCTCGTCTTTGGCGGCGGTCACCGCCTGCCGACCGACTTCGAGGTACTTCAGGTATTGACGGTGCTTTTGAACATCTTCCCCGCACTCCGGGCAGTACGTTGTACCGGCGTGAACTGAGTTGGAACACTTGCGACAATCCACCCACTGCGGCGTGCGGCATTGGGAACAGAATTTGGCCGCCGGGTCGACTTCGGATTGACATTCCGGGCATCGCCCGCCAGCGGCTGACCGTTTGTGTTCAGAGGCTGCAGCCGCCGAGGATGCCGATTTGGTCGCTTGGACGGTAGGAACCGATTGCTCTAAAGCACCGAGTCGCTTCGTCAACTCCGACATACTTCCAATACGATCGGTCGGCCGCGGGGCCATGGCTCCGTTGATTAGATCATCCCAACCCGGCGACAATTCGGGAACGGCTTTGGACACCGGCACGTAAGCCCCACGCGGGATCGAGCCGGTGAGCATCTCATAGATCAAAACGCCGAGTGAATAGACATCCGCGCGTTGGTCCACTGCGGCCGCATCATCACGCTGTTCGGGGGCCATGTAGTCCATGGTCCCCATGGCCGCCGCCGGGGCGGTCAGCCGAGCGTCGAGTTTGGAGGTGACCATGGACGCAATGCCGAAGTCCGCGACTTTGGCGTGGTTATGTCGATCAATCATCACGTTGCCGGGTTTGATGTCCCGGTGGACGATGCCGTTTTGATGAGCGTAGCCCAACGCCGCGGCGATCTGCGTTGTCCAGTGGCGAACCTCGTCGACTTGAAGTTTCCGTCCAGAGAGGATCGAACGCAGGTCCGTCGGATCGCCCCCCTGAACGCCATGGACGTACTCCATGATGAAGTACACCGAGTCATCGGTCTGTCCTCGTTCCAAAATGGTAACGATGTTGGGATGCGACAGGCTCGCCAACGCGGTGGCTTCGCGTTGGAACCGTTCGACAAACTGCGGGTTGTTTGATAGCTCGGGGGCGAGGATTTTGATCGCCACGTGTCGACCGAGCGAAGTCTGCCGTCCTTCGAGCACCACCCCCATGCCGCCGCGGCCTAGGGTGCGGATGATCTCATAACCTTCGATCCGCAGCGGGGCGGGCGGTCCGGGGTCCCGCGGCGGTGCTCCGGGAACCTTGGTGTCCTCATCAAAGACGGGAATGGTGGTGAAACACCTCGGGCACACGACCCCCGCGGCTTCGACCCGACTATCGGCGGGGTCGAAATCCGTTTGGCAATCCGGACAGGAAAGTGATCCGCCACTCATGCAACAACCTCCACGGCTTTGATGAACAACCTCATTTGATTCGCTTGATCGACTCGATTCGCTCCGCGGTGGGCGGATGGGTCCGGAAGTGACCCTCGAGTTCGCGGTTCAACTCGGCGGCCATGTCGGTGGACTTCTCCGGTGCGTTGGCCTGGGGGGCGGGTTCGAGCTCCGCGAGTCGTTGCAGGAACCGAATCGCGTGAGGCTGGACGGATGGTAATTGCTCGACGGACCAGCGATCCGCTTCCAACTCATCCTCCTCCGAATAGGCGACCGAGATGGTTTGATAACCCGCCTCGACCAACCCCCGAGCCAACTCCCCGCCGAACTCTGCCGCCCGGACGGCATACGTCGTCTTGCGGGCACAGTGTCGTAGGTCGACGTGTGCGATCTCATGGCCGATGACGGATTGCAACTCTTGATCGGTTTGGGTCAAAGCAATCAGACCGGAATTGATATAAACATAACCTCCCAGGTGAGCGAACGCGTTGACATCAGGATCGTTGACGACGGTGAAGGTGTATTCGATCGCCGGTCGCGTTCTTGACTGGAGATAGGGTTCGGCGAGTCGACGCAACCGGTTGGTTTGGGCGTCGTCTCGGATAACGGACTGTCGGCGATGAAAAACCTCATGCACTTTCTTGCCAATGTCCGACTCTTCCTCATCGGATAGCCGCACAACTTTCTCGACGGCCTCATCAACGGAGCGGCCAAGTCTCTGACCTGCCCCAAAGAGGTCACCGAGCAGCGAACCGGATGGTTCGGCAGGGGGCGGTCGGTCATCGGTGATTGGCTCGGTGCCTTGGCGACCTAATACGCCCCCCAAGACCGAGCCGGCGACATCCCCGAGAGCCTCGATTGACTCTTGACCGCCCCGTGCGAGGTCTTGACTTGCCCCCTCAACCTGTCGGACCACCGCGTGATCCGCTGCGTCATCGATGGTTTGCCTCGTCGTTTCGGCCTCGGATTCGATGGTCCGACTTATTAAAATGGCCGCAACGACGATGCTGGCCGCGACCAGGACTCCGGCAATGACGATGCCTTGGGAACGTTGATTCATCAATTGGCTTTCAAACTGAGCCTGGATCCGTATTGCTGGCCCCACGTCTGCGAGCGGCGGCTCAGGGCCGGATAATGACTCCCCCCGCGGGGACAAACCACCCCCCGTTGCCGGTCGTCCGGTTGTTTTGATTGGCGGTTTGTTTCCTTACACCTTGGAGACGAATCCGCTGGCGGATCGTCAGCTGCAATGCTCACCACGAGCAATCGACGCCAGACGTTGGGTGCCGGAGTCACAGCGATCATTACAGAACGCCTCGGCTAGTATTTTCAGTCACACAAGAAGGCGGCCAAGCCCACGGATATCCGTGGGATCGCTATGCTCTGGAAACCCAGCTCTCGATTTTCGCCACCCGGGCGACGCTTTCGCCAAGCGACGATTGAGTCGTTCGTAAGCCGGTCCGCGTCCACGCTGCAGGATGTCGAGAGGATTGGTGTCCAAGTCATACATCGCTCACTCCCCGTCCGGTCGCTCGGCGTCCCGTTCCTGTTTGCCGAGACGCAAGATCTCCTCAGAGCCGGGGTCGTCCTTGAACGTTCCGGTGATGCGTGACACCCAACCCGGCTTCTTCGCATTTGACGTTCTCACGGGCAGCGATGAGCGGTTCGGTCTGCCGAGTGGTGGGCGGCAACGGCAACGCAGATGGACAGTTTAGCAGTTAACAAGACCGACAAGCGGCGGCAGCCTCTGCGTCGGGTGCCTGCCAATGCCGCCGAGCGGTAAGTTGAATCGGGTTACCCGTGTTCTCTTCCGCCGCCCACACCGCCCGTGTCCAGTCTCAACCTGTCGTCGTTCATTTGGTCGGTCGCCGATCTGTTGCGGGGCGACTACAAGCAGTCCGACTACGGCAAAGTCATCTTGCCGATGACCGTGCTGCGTCGGCTCGACTGCGTCTTGGAGCCGACCAAAGCCGCCGTGTTGGCTGAGAAAGACAAACGTGAGGCCGCGGGGCTGAATCCCGAGCCGTTCCTGCTCAAAACCGCCGGCCAGCACTTTTACAACACCTCGCCACTGGACCTGCCGCGGCTGATGGGCGACCAGGACAACATTGCCGAGAACATGTTCTCCTACGTCCAAGCGTTCTCGCCGGCGGTCCGCGACATCTTTGAGTGCTTTGGCTTTCACACCCAATTCGATCGGCTCGCCAAGGCGGGGCTGCTGTACCTGGTGACCGAAAAGTTCGCCGCCATCGACCTACACCCCGACATTGTCACCAACGAACAAATGGGGGCCGTGTTCGAAGAGCTGATCCGTAAGTTCGCCGAACTGTCCAACGAAACCGCCGGGGAGCACTTCACGCCACGCGAGGTGATCCGGTTGATAGTCAACCTTCTGTTCATCGAGGACGACGACGCCCTGACGCGGCCGGGCATCGTCCGCTCCTTGTACGACCCGACCGCCGGAACCGGTGGGATGCTGTCGATCGCCGAAGAGCATCTGACCGGTCAAAACCCCAATGCCCGGTTGGTGATGTTCGGCCAAGAACTCAACGGCGAGTCTTATGCGATCTGCAAGGCCGATATGTTGATCAAGGGCCAGGACATCAGCAACGTCATTCACGGCAACACGCTGTCCGAGGACGGGCTGCCGGGCAAGCGGTTTGACTACATGTTGTCCAATCCACCCTTTGGCGTCGAATGGAAGAAGATCAAACCGACGATCGTTCGCGAGCATGAGACCGAAGGGTACAACGGCCGCTTCGGCCCGGGGCTGCCGCGGGTGTCCGACGGGTCGCTGTTGTTCCTGATGCACCTGGTGTCCAAGATGCGTGCCGTCGCCGATGGGGGCAGCCGCTTTGGGATCGTGCTTAACGGTTCGCCGCTGTTCACCGGTTCGGCCGGCAGCGGCGAGAGCGAGATCCGGCGTTACGTGCTGGAGAACGATTTGGTCGAGGCGATCATCGGGTTGCCGACCGACATGTTTTACAACACCGGCATCAGCACCTACGTGTGGATCGTGTCCAACCGCAAACCCGAGCACCGCCGCGGCCGGGTGCAATTGATCGACGCGTCGGCGATGTGGCAAAAGATGCGAAAGAGCCTGGGCAGCAAACGCAAGGAGATGGGCCCGGAGCACATCGCCGAGGTAACGCGGCTGTTCGGCGAGGCGGCCGAAGCCTGGGTCGACGATGTCGATGCCCTGGTGAGCGGCAAGGCATTAGCCGCCGGTATCCCCCGACCCGCCAACGACGCCCCTCAAACCGAACCGGCGGCTAGCGCCTTGCCGCTCACTAAGCGACCGGTCAGTCGGATCTTCAAAACGTCCGACTTTGGGTACCAAACGATCACGGTGGAGCGACCTGAGCGGGACGAGTCCGGCGAGGTGGTGACCGAGAAGCGTGGCAAACGCAAAGGCCAACCCAAAGCCGACAGCAAGCTGCGGGACACCGAGGAAGTGCCGCTGGACGAAGACGTCCACGAGTATTTCAAACGCGAGGTCCTACCGCACGTCCCCGACGCCTGGGTGGACGAATCGAAGACCAAGATCGGCTACGAGATCCCATTCAACCGCCACTTCTACGTGTTCAAACCCCCGCGGGAGTTGGAGGAGATAGACGCGGAGCTGAAGGGAGTTACCGACCGGATCGTGTCGATGATCGGGGAGTTGTCGTCATGACAGTAAGCGGCAAGGCGCTAGCCGCCGGTATCCCGACCACCCCAGGCGACCGATCTCAGCACGAACCGGCGGCTAGCGCCTTGCCGCTCACGGAGGCGGACCCTGCAAACCCAATCACGCTGTTCATCACGTTCACCACGTATGGAACGTGGATGCCCGGTGACCAACGAGGATGGCGGAAGTGGAAGGCGGGAGAGCAACAGCCGCAACCGAAGTTAGAAGCTTGGTGTCGCGGTCAGATGAAGGAACCACCGGTGGTCCTGACTCAGACTCAACGAGTGGCCGTGGAGGCAAGGATTCACCGGCATGCGGAGCGGCGAGGCTGGGCAATTCACGCTGTGTCGGTGCGTTCAAACCATGTTCACATGGTCGTCACAGTCCGGCCGACGCTGACACTCAAAGAGCGGGCGGCGGGCAAGTCACCGCTGAAGAAAGTCAGCGATCAATTCAAAGCCAACGCGACCGGAGCCCTACTCCAGTTAGAAGCCCCCATTAACAATGAGAAGGTTTGGACGAAGGGACAGGACATCGAAATCATCGATACCGACGCCGATTTGGAGCAAGTGATCCTGTACGTCAGCGAAGCCCAAGACCGAATGGGGCGGAACCAATGAACCCGGTGAGCGGCAAGGCGCTAGCCGCCGGTAGGGTCGACTTTGTGAGCGGCAAGACGCTAGCCGCCGGTAAGTCGCGACGGGGTGGGGGACCGGCGGCTAGCGCCTTGCCGCTCACAGGATCCACCCGCGGAGCAAAAGCCGACTTTTGGCGAACCGTTCGTTTGAAACGGCTGTTTCGCTTTCGCAAACAACAGGACGTCGAATGTCGCCGGGTGCTGTCGGTTTACCGCGACCACGGCGTCATCGAGAAAGCCAGCCGAGACGACAACTTTAACAAGACTCCGGAAGACCTTTCGAAGTACCAGTTGGTTGAACCAGGGGACCTGGTCATCAACAAGATGAAAGCTTGGCAGGGATCGCTCGGCATTTCAAACTTCGAAGGAATTACCAGCCCCGATTACGCCGTCTATCAAAGCCTCGGTCAGGAGAATCTATCGTTCTTGCACTACCTGCTTCGGTGTCAACCGATGGCAAGTTTGTATCATTCGATCTCGACGGGGGTTCGGCCATCGCAGTGGCGGGTCGAGCTGGGAAAGTTTGAACAAATCGTGCTGCGGCTTCCGCCACTGCCTGTACAACGAGCGATCGCTTCGTTCCTGGACCGGGAGACGTCGAAGATCGACGCGTTGGTGTCGGATCAGCGTCGTTTGATCGCGTTGCTGGCCGAAAAGCGTCAGGCGGTCATCGGCCAGGCGGTCACCCGGGGCCTGGACACCCACGCCCCGACCAAACCCTCGGGCATCGACTGGCTCGGCGACGTGCCGGAGCATTGGAACGCATCAAAATTGTCGCGTATTGCGTTCATGCAAGAAGGGCCAGGTCTCAGAAAATGGCAATTTACTGACTCAGGCACTCGAGTAATCTGTGTGACAAACATCAGTGAAAGCGGCATTGACTTCTCCGCATATGAAAAGTTCATATCGGAAGAAGAGTACAGAGGGAACTATCAGCACTTCACTGTAGCGAAGAACGACATATTGCTATCTAGCTCTGGCAACTCGTGGGGCAAAGTTGCGGTCTACGAAGGGGATGAGCAATTGATGCTCAATACATCGACGATCCGAGTCAACACGCTTGATGCCGAGCTTCTTTCTAGACAGTTCCTCTCTCTTTGTTTGCAGTCGTCGAACGTACGGGAGCAATTGGGCCAGGCCATGACCGGATCATGTCAGCCAAATTTTGGACCGACTCATCTAAAACAGGTTTGGATCGTGTTGCCGCCCCGGAACGAGCAGAACGCAATCGTTGCAGCGGTCGCTGATAAAGTTCAGAGGTTTGATAAGCTTGAAGTCCAAGCTAACCAAGCCATCGACCTGCTGACCGAACGCCGCACGGCGTTGATCTCCGCGGCGGCGACCGGCAAGATCGATGTTCGCGACTCCGCCTACGCCGGGAACGACCGATGAGGCCGCACGTTCCCGATCCCCTGCCGCTGACGGGCCTCGACGTCGGGCGGCTGATCGGTTGCATCGGACCGGCGACCGCCGCGATCTCCCGCTACGACGGGTTGCTGCAGAGCATCGTCAATCCGTCGGTCATGCTCTCGCCGCTGACCCAGCGGGAAGCGGTGCTTTCGTCCCGGATCGAAGGCACGCGAGCGACCGTCGACGAGGTGCTCGAGTACGAAGCCGGGTTGCTCTTTGACGACGAAAAGTCGCACGACATCCTCGACGCCCTGTTCGACCGGCCCATCTTTCGGGCGGCCAACTTTGGCGAGCGTTCCCACGTGCCGGCCCCCACCGCTCGCAGTGCGTTGCGAAAGCTGCGGGAGGCAGGCGTCCTGGAGATCATGCAGGAAAGCCGGGGGAGTCAGTCCGCCATCTTGGCGTTCCCGAGACTGGTCAACCTCGCCGAGGGCCGGGAAGTCATGTGACCCATTTGTTGATTGTCCACTAACGACGATTCACTTTGTTGATTGCAATTCGCGTTTGACGATCCACAAATCGGTTCGTTGATACTGGACGATCCACAAATTTGGCAGAGTGTGTCTTCACAGTGGTGACAGCGGCAGTCGCTATCCGTGAGCAAAACATGGGCGGGAACCAATGGGATGACGATCGCTTGCTGAACCCACGGACGTCTGTAGGTCGTGTGAGGTCAAGGGTACCAATGCCATTGGAGCAATCGTCTGACCAGAAGACGTCCGGTCGATCCGGAGTGGCCTTGGGTTCGTGACGTAGGGTTAGGTAAGAGCGGGGTGGCCTCATGGCCCAGAGCGTCCTGCTTGCTGTTCGCCTCCCGTCTGTCCAGACCAATTCTGATGAACCTCGTCACCGCCAAAATCGTGCTGCTGGGGAATTTCAATCCCTACATCGTGACGCCGCAGTGGCTCAAGAAGCTGTCGATCTGGGAGTCACCCGACACGCGTCTGAGTAGCGGCAGCCACGCCCGCGATAGCATTCAATTTCGTGGTGGCGGGACGGAGTGGCAGGTCGCCACCGATCGGCTGGTGATTGTTTCGACTCCCGAACAATGCGGCAAGTTGGCCAAAGATGTCCTGGATGCTCTCCCGCACACGCCCATGTCGGCGGTGCTGAGCAGCTTCTCGGTGGACCTCCCGACCGAAGAAGCCGCAGGCGTCCAACCCATCTTTTCCGGCATCGCCGGCAAGCTTCCGAGCGAGTCCAAGCCGGTCCTGAACCGCTGGGGCGTTGTCCTGCATGAGGACGATGTTCGAATCGACCTGATGTTCGTTTTGGGGGACCAGGGGGCCTCCGCGAGCGTCAATCAAAGGCGAACCACACCCGATGCCGACACTTCCCAGGCGGCCGCGGCACAATTTGTCAGCGATCACCAAAAGGCCCTCCAGCTGGTGGAACACGTCCTTCGGGCCGCCCGCTGATTCCCATCGATCGACAGGTTGCTACAATGCGGAGAAAACTAAACCCCGCTTCTGAGAAGAAATTGGTGCCCGACACCCTCCCCGTCCTTGAAGATTGGCAGGTCGACTCGCTTGACCAGCAAGTGGATGACGACGCCGAGCAGGCTCGTTTTCGCACGATTTTCAAGCAGTACGCTCGGTCCGTCGGGAAAGAGCGGGCGGACCTTCGTCGCAGCTTGCAGGAGTACATCCGGTTCAGCCCCCAGTCGGACGCTTTGATCGCGGACCTTATCGTGATGTCAGTCGATCATCCGTCGCCCGGTCGGCTTGAACTAGGAATGGACGTTCTTTCGGCGACCGGTGAGCAAACCCTCGCGTACGCCGAAAAGACTCTGCGTCACGACTTCAATGAGTGGTTCGAGGGCAAGTCGAGCAAAGCCCTGCAGCCGGATGACGATACTTGGTTCATCCTGTTGCGTGCGGTTGCCCAATCCGAGGGTGACTCCGGGCGACGCCTGTCGTTCGTCATGGACTGTTCGCACACCACCCGTCGCGGCATCGCCGAGGCGGTGGTCGAAGCGCTGGGTGACATCGACTCGGCAGAGTCTCGCCGAGAGCTTCGAGCCTTCATCGAGGACGACGACGACAAAGTCATTGCTGAATTAGCGAAGTTGATCCTGGACGACTTGACCTTCGACGATTGACGTCGGTTTTCACGACTGCCTTCGCGGAGCTTAATGCGTCACAGGGATGTTTAGCGATGATATTGGTATCGATCTAGGCGGTCTGTGGTTGGGAGGTAACTCCCCGGGGAACGTGACGGAAGCCTTCCTGCGAAAGGTAGATAGGCAAACCGACTGGGGAAATTCCACGGAGGACGAAGGCGATCCAACGATCGCGACCGCCAAAGTGGTTTTCCGCCCTGAGGACTCTGCATTCAGTCTTTATAGAGTCAAGAGTCCTGCTGACCTTCATGTCGTACTGGGTGGATTGGCTGGCAATCGCGGCAATCCGAGCCAGAACATTGATGCCGTTTTCTTTACGAAGACGGAGCTGATCGACGTCGGGATTGAGTTGTTGTGGGAGGTGGATGGCGAGTTGACGTGCCATGCAGCCAATCGATTCCACCTGGACGTCCGATCCGAGCAACGACGGTCTTTTCTCGATCTGTGCGGACGTTCGATCCAAGCCGGCAGGCAGGTCAAACGTTTCAGCAAGAAGCAAGTGGTCAAAGGAATCATCGAGGAGCGGACGGACTACGGCTGCGAAGCCTTCGGTGGGGAGCCCACAACTTGCCAGTGCCGTTTGCCAGCAACTGAGGGCGGTTAAACTTCGCCTTTCCATCGTGCGACCGAGCGTCGTGTGAGCAATCGTTCCGTCAATCACTTTTCGCCATGCTGCACACCGAAGTCCACCTGGAGACCGAGATCTGTGAGGCGTTGGCTGCCGCCGGGTGGTTGTACGAGGAAGGGGACGCCGCGAAGTACGACCGTGAGTTGGCTTTGTTTCCGGACGACGTCATTGATTGGGTGCGGCAGACGCAGCCGGACGCTTGGGAGGCCCTAACCAAGAATCACGGGGCGGCGGCCGGGGCGACTTTGTTGACCCGGATTCGCGAGACGATCGATCGGCGGGGGACGCTCGGCGTCATCCGCGGCGGCTTGCAACTGTTGGGCGTTCGCGGGACAATCAAGTTAGCTCAGTTCAAACCGTCGCTGGGGATGAACCCCGACATCACCGCCCGCTACGAGGCCAACCGGCTGCGGGTCGTCCGCCAGGTGCATTACTCGACGCAGAACGAAAAGAACATCGACCTGGTGCTGTTTCTCAACGGCATCCCGGTCGCGACCGCGGAGCTGAAAACCGACTTCACCCAGAGCGTCGGCGACGCGATCGATCAGTACCGTTTTGACCGGGTGCCTCACCCCAAAGGCAAGTCCGCCGAACCGCTGCTGTCGTTCCCCCGCGGGGCCTTGGTGCACTTCGCCATCAGCAGCAGTGAAGTCGCCATGACAACGCGGCTGGCCGGTCCGGCAACGCGGTTCTTGCCGTTCAATCAGGGCAGCCACGGGCCGGGCGTCTCGGGGGCGGCGGGCAATCCGGCCAACCCCGCCGGGCACAAGACCGAGTACCTGTGGCGAGACGTTTGGGCACGCGACGCTTGGCTGGAGATTCTCGGTCGGTACCTGGTCGCCGAGCGGAACACCAAGAAGCAACTCACCGCGGTCATCTTCCCGCGGTACCACCAGCTCGACGTCACGCGCCGCTTGGTCGACGCAGTGCTCGATGAAGGGGTCGGTGGCAAGTACCTCATCCAGCACTCCGCCGGCAGTGGCAAGACCAAGTCGATCGCCTGGACCGCTCACTTCCTTGGCGATTTGCACAACGCCGCCGATCGCAAGGTGTTCGACTCGGTCATTGTGGTATCTGACCGCAACGTCATCGACGGTCAATTGCAGGACGCGTTGCGTGAGTTTGAACGGACGCCCGGCGTGGTCGCAACGATCAAAGGCGGTTCGGGCAGCAAGTCTGGCGAACTGGCCGAGGCGTTGTAGGGCGACAAGAAGATCGTCGTCTGCACGATCCAAACGTTCCCGTTCGCGTTGGAGATGGTCCAGGAGCTCGCCGCAACGCAAGGCAAGCGTTTTGCCGTGATCGCCGACGAAGCCCACTCGTCGCAATCCGGTCAGGCGGCGGCGAAGCTCAAGGCCGTGTTGTCGCCCGAGGAGTTGAAAGAGTTCGACGACGGCGGCGAGATCAGCAGCGAAGACGTGCTGGCCGCTCAAATGGCCGGCCGTGCGGCCCAGACCGGCGTCACTTACGTCGCGTTCACCGCCACGCCCAAAGCCAAGACGCTCGAAACGTTTGGCCGACTGCCGGACCCGTGCCGACCCAAAGGCAAAGACAACCTGCCTGCCCCGTTTCACGTCTACTCAATGCGGCAGGCGATCGAGGAGGAGTTCAT
Source organism: Pirellulaceae bacterium (assembly GCA_963833245.1). Classification (GTDB taxonomy): domain Bacteria; phylum Planctomycetota; class Planctomycetia; order Pirellulales; family Pirellulaceae; genus Rhodopirellula. The sequence goes on along the minus strand of CAWHXH010000010.1, from coordinate 767,251 downwards.
CCTCGACGTGCTGCAGAACTACACGTCCTATAAGCTCGCCTTCAAGTTGGCCAATCGAATTGGTGAGCCGCAAGGCGCTAGCCGCGGGTATGAGACAGGACATCGTGCCGAACCGGCGGCTAGCGCCTTGCCGCTCACCATGTGTGATGAGGTGGAAAGCTCCGAAGCGATGAAAGGGCTGATGCGTTGGGTGCGGCTGCATCCATACAACATCTCCCAAAAGGTGCAGATCGTCGTCGAGCACTTCCGCGAGAACGTCGCCGACCTACTCGAAGGCGAAGCCAAAGCAATGGTTGTCACCGGCAGCCGTGCCGAAGCGGTCCGTTGGCAATTGGCGGTCAACAAGTACATCCAGTCCAAAGGCTACCCGCTGCGGACCCTGGTCGCGTTTTCCGGCGAGGTCAACGACCGCGAGTCGGGTTCCGAGCCGTTCAAAGAGACTTCGTCGGAATTGAACCCGACTTTAAAAGGCCGCGACATCCGCGAGGCTTTTAACGACGAGCCGAACCGGTTGCTATTGGTGGCCAACAAATTTCAAACCGGCTTTGACCAACCCAAGCTGTGCGGGATGTATGTGGACAAGAAGCTCGCTGGCATTCAGGCAGTCCAAACTCTGTCGCGGTTGAACCGATGCCACCCCGGCAAAGATCGCACTTATGTGTTGGACTTTGTCAACGAACCGGACGACATCCTCGAAGCCTTCAAAACCTTCTACACCACCGCAACGCTTGAAGACGTCACCGATCCCTACCTCGTCGTCAACCTTCGCGAAAAGCTCGACGGATACGGCTATTACGACCAACCGGAGATCGACCGGGTAGTGGCAGTCGAGCTTAATCCGCACGCCAGGCAGAAGCAGCTCGAAGCAGCCATCACCCCGGTCGCTGATCGGTTGCTGCGTCAATTCGCCGAGGCCAAGTCTGACCACGCCACCGCGACGGAGCTGGGCAATAAACCGGCCATCGAAGCCGCCAAGGACCGGATGGACGCGCTGTTGTTGTTCAAGTCCGAAGTGGCGACCTACCAGCGGGTCTACACGTTCCTGTCGCAGGTGTTCGACTACGGCGACACGGAGTTTGAGAAACGATCGATCTTCTACCGGTATCTGCTGCGGCTCCTGAAGTTCGGCCGCGAGCGAACAGGGGTCGACTTGTCTGAAGTGGTCCTGACGCACCACACGCTCCGCAACCGCGGCAATCAGCCGATGCCGTTGCCGAGCGACAAGTACCCCGAACTTAAACCGATGACCGAGGTCGGTACCGGCCAAGTTCGCGACCCCAAGACGGCGTACCTGTCCGAAATCATCGCCAAGCTCAACGACCTGTTCGAAGGCGACCTGAGCGATGACGACATGTTGGTCTACGTCAACGACGTCCTAGTCGGCAAGCTGCTAGAGTCCGAGACGATGAAGCAGCAAGCGAGCAGCAACACCAAGGAGCAATTCGCCGCCAGCCCAGACCTGAAGACCGAGTTAGTCAACGCCATCATCGACGCGTTGGACGCCCACACCTCGATGAGCCGCCAGGCGTTGGAATCCGAGTCCGTCCAGGCTGGACTGCGAGACATCCTGCTGGGTCCGGCGAAGTTGTACGAGCGGCTCAACCAGGGGGCATGAACCTGAACGCTAGCGGGTTGGTTTGCCGTAACGGCACGGCGGCGTGGTGCTGCCGAAAGTTTCAGCTAAGCAACCATGGACTGGGTCAAGAACGCTAATCCAGCCGTGGATTGCCCCTTTTCGAGTGTTCGACGGACCGATTCTTCGACACACTGGACGATAAACGACCGTTCGACGATCAATTTTTGATTGATCGACAACCTATTCATCACTACCTTATTGCCTCGGTAGTGCGGGACCCCCCGTCAATGACGACTTGATTTCAACTATTTTTCGAGGGCGGCTGGAACTGGCACAGTTAATGCAGCTAGCGGCACGGCCGATTTCGGACCCGAAAGGGTACGGGATCACTGATATTTTAAAAATTGGTGAAGTTCCAATGAGTCGATAAGTCCCGATTCACGATGATTCTCGTCGTTGCCATGTAACCCAGTACACCTGGGCAGGCTACCGGTATGTCTTGACCGCCATATGGCGAGCCGGTCCTGACAAGAGCCAATGTTCATTGATGTTGCCGAAACAGGCCAAAATGCGGCGTGAGGCAACCAGAAAGTCAAGATGATTCGCCCTCGAACGCGAAGGCGATTTTCATCAATTTGCACCGTATAAATGCGTGTGTAATCACCAATTCAATTGGGAATGTTTGTGGGAAAGAACACGAAAATTCAGTGGACCGACTCGACCGTGAACCCGGTGATGGGGTGCGACGGATGCGAGTTGTGGGGGAACGAAAGAAAAACCTGCTACGCAGGCGTGCTGCACAAGATGAGGAGCGGTCACAAGGGCTACGCTAGAAATTTCACCGATCCGGAAGTGTTTCCGGGGAGAATGGCGGATGCAGCGAAGATGTCTGATTTGAGCGGAACGACCAGAGTTGGGTCGAAAGATCTCCCGGCGGAACCTTGGCTCGATGGTTGTCCAAGGCTTTTGTTCGTTTCAGACATGGGGGACGCTTTGTCGAAAGCGATCACCTTCGAGTATCTGAATCAGGAGATAATTGACACGGTGAAAAGCCAGCTTGGCAGTCGCCACATTTGGCTTTGGTTGACAAAGCGGCCAGAGCGGATGGCGAAATTCAGCCAGTGGTTGGAGGACAGATCCATCTGTTGGCCAGACAATTTGTGGGCAGGAACTTCGGTGACCAGCCGAGTTCATGTCAGTCGCATGCGACAGCTTCAGGGCGTTGGAAACGAGCGAACCAGACGGTTCATCTCCGCCGAACCTCAGACCGAGCTAATTGAAGTCCAGAAATACCTAAAAGGCATCCACTGGGTCATTCAGGGCGGCGAAGCAGGTCAATCCCATAAGGAGTTGCGGCCGTTCCACTTGGAGTGGGCGAAAAGCTTACGAGATCAGTGCTCTGAGGCCGGGGTGCCTTACTTTTTGAAGCAACTTGGGACGCTTCGTTTCTTCGGTGGACGCCGGATCAAGGAGAAAGGCCCAGCCGGTCACGGCGGCGATTGGGACAAGTGGCCAGAAGACCTTCGGGTTCGTGAGGTACCTACCGAATGGAAAAAGTCTCGCCAAGAACTATTGCCCGTCGCAGCTTCCACGCCAGAGGTGAAGGAATCACCAATGCCTCAAAGTCAAGAGCAGGCAGTCCCGAAGATCGGTCCTCGAACAAGACCAAAGTCTCGGCCTGAAACGAAATTGCGTCCGAAGTCACGTCCGAAAACGCTGCTCCCAGCCGTTTACCGAATGGATGCGGTGGAAAGAGATTCGAAGCCCGCTGAACCTATCGCGACGATCCCGTCAGTCGCGGCTGACGCCGAACAACATTTCAACGTAATCCGGAGGAAGATAACCGCGGAAGCCGAGGCGTTACTTAGTCCTGACTTCCTGCGAATGGCTCGATCGATCCAACCCAGGCCGCAATCATTGGATGGCCTGCTTTGGAGCCATTGCAGCGGACTGAGTCCAGTCTTCGAAGAGCCGGGACGGTAGTTTCGATGTCACTCGACCTCAAGGCATGAGGACGATCTCGAGTAGGCAGTAAGTCATCGCACCGGATTTGAAGCATCTGATGACCGTAACCCCGTCACCACGCCTTAACGTGGTGACGGGGTTTTTTTGTGTCGTTACTCGGCGTCGAGAACTCCCAACGCCCCACGTGGCTTCGGAGGCGTCCGAATCGACCCCGTAAACCTGATTTGCTGCCAGAGATTGAGGATGGCCGCGATCGCATCTGGGTGGTGGTCCGGTGGTTTACCGTTTTTTTACCAATCGCTGCACAAACGACCCACCGTTTACCCATCCATGAACAGAATTGCATCGCCAAACCCCGCAAATCTCGGTGTCATCAAAATTTTTTCTGCACTGGGGGTGCAGAGGTCGCAAGTTCGAATCTTGTCATCCCGATCTTGGAACGAGCCCGCAAATCGCGGGCTTTTTGACTTTATGGGCCGAGCCTCGAACGATGCCGTCGCCACTGGGTGGCACGAAACTGGCACGTCATTCGGAGCACCCCCTCGTCGAGTTCGTCGGACCCGGCAAGCTAGCTGAGCGGGTTGTCGCCGCCGAAGTGCAGCGGATGTACAACTGGGTGGTGGAGGCGGGGACCTGGCGGTCAGTTTCCAGGAGTAGCTCAATCGACCCAAAGCCACCGCGCGTCAGATCGTTCACAGCCCCAGGCGGTGGCGGCAGGTTCGCAGGCGCCGCGGACGAGCAACCGGGGCCGCTCCTGGATTTCCTAAAGCTCACCGGGTGCCGGCCAATTGAAGCCCGCAAGCTCGAAGCCAGGCACGTTCGCGGGCGACTTGATCGTATTCCCGCCGGCCAAGTTCAAAGGCGATAAGGAGTCCCGGGTCATCGTGATGATCCAAGAGGTCAAAAAGATTTCCGTCACACCTACACGACCAACGCTTTGAAGACGAAAAGGAATCATGAGCGAAATTGGCCGAACAGGAAAACTGTAGATTGCCTAAACTGCCTTTAATGCTCTTGACCCTTTTATCTTCTCTGCATGACCCATTTGATCCTGTCACAACACTGAGGGTAGAAACGCAATAAGTTTTGCGTAATACCCTAACGCGATCCTGGGTGTGACCGCGTACTCTTGTACGTGGGCACAATTGTTTCTTTCATCACGCATTGCATCAAGCTGCTTGTACGAATGCTTCTTGAAATGCTGCAGTTTGAAACCAGCTTGGAGCAGCAGGTTGTCGTCAAAATACTTGCTCAAATCACCTCGCGTTGCGATTCGGCTCTTTTTCCTATGAACTCCAGCAAAATCACTCTTTAATATAGCGTTTAAGCTGGCGTATTGGTCCTGCGACATTTTGCCCTGCAGCAAGTCAATGAACCCTGTCCAGCCTAGAACTATAGCAGCCCTGGATGCTTGAGCGAATTCGATGCAGTTCAGGCCTTCCTCGAAATAGGACAGGTCACCTACACCGAGTAGTTTGATCTCTTGTCGAAGCTCGTTGATCTCAGGGACTCGCTGTGGAGATTTCTCAACTGTATAATTTGCAGCGACTGACCCTCGGAACCTCTGCACGCTAGAGTGAAGGCGCTCGAGATTACTCAGATAGTCCACTGCTTTCTTCCATCAAATTCGAGCGAATGCTTTTGAATATTGCATCGTAGACCGATTGTTCAGCGGATGCAGGCAGGTGCAGTTCGATGTTAATGTGGATTGGCACCAGAGGAACTGAACCACCCCGCCTCTGATCAACCGGACTGTATCTTCGGTTGTTTTCTTCATCAAGATCTTGTCGATCTGCTTTGACCTAATTCCGTTCCTAGCAGCTAAGTCATCTTCAACTGCCACATTGCCAGGAACAGAATTCGCAGTAATTCTTTCGCCTTCTTCCTTAAGCAGCCCTGCGTCCTTCAGTATCTCTATAAGGCAATGAGAAGCTGTCAACGTCTGAGACTTTCCACCGGGCATTCCGAGATTCATGGCAACTTTTGCTGGCAATATTTCAGCTTTGATGCCGCCCTGAACCTTGACCATGTCAACAATTGAGGTTAGGCTGGAGACCTCACTTATCAGGGTCTTCCATGTTTTCGCAGCACTTTCATTATCACCATGACTTATAGCAATCCCTAATTCGCGACCAAGATCAGTTGTTTTTTTCTTGTTGCCACCTTCGATAATTCCAACGCTGACGAGGAACCCATTATTCTTGGATACCTGCGTGCGATCCATCCCAGCTTTGGAAGCTACGCTATCAAGTGTTACTTCGCCATCACCGCACAGTGCGTACGCGTGAATGATCTTAAGGACGAGGTCGTGACCGCTGTAGGGCGGGGAAAATTCCTTGCTGGACGACATGCTGCAGGGCTCTGAAGGGTGTAGAAACTAATTGATAGCAAACCTACCATCGTCGGTTTGGCGGAGGTTGCCTAGGGCGGTGAGGGTTTGGAGGAGTTCGGTGATTTGGGGTTTGGGGGCTCGGGTGAAGTGTTTGGTTAAGTCCGCGGGGGTGGCCGGGGCGCTCAGAGTCGCCAGGGCGGTGCGGAGGGCGACCATGCGGTCGGGCAGGGTGGTGGGCCAGGGTTGCTTTTGTATCTTGATCTTGGTTTTGATCGCGGCGGCGGGGGACTTGGGGGTGGTGGTGGTGCCGGGGAGGGCGGTTTGGTGGGTGCCTTCGGGGTTTTGGTACTCCGGGCGGAGGTAGCGGATGTGGCCGCGGGCTTCTTCGGCGGCCCGGACCGCATTGAGGTCGACCAGGTTTTGCAGGATCGTTTCGTCGTCGGCGTCCGCCGGCCAGCCGTAGGCGTCGGCGACCGCGGCGTCCAGGTCGTCGTGGATCTGGCGGAGCACCGAGACGAGGCCCTGTTGGTGGATCGTTTGTTCTTTGGCCGTCAGCGGATCGCCGGAACGCAGTCGCTCCAGCACGTTATACATCCCCGTCATCGTCAACTTAGGGTGCTGCGACTGCTGACGCTTGCGGTGGGCGTCCAACTGCTCAGCTAAATCCCCGATTCGATTCCGTTGGGCGGCGGTAGGGCCGGGAAAGGGGAAGGTTTCAAAGCACCTTGTGTTATTGTAGACCGGATCATTCCCTTTACCGACCCGGTTACCTTGAGAATCCGAATACGCAACGTGAATCTTTGAACTCAGCACGCCATGAATCCAGCTTTCCTCGGACGCAACGATCCGGACCTTCTGGTCGGGCAAGATCTTGCTATCTATAAATGAAAAAGAACGATGTTTAGAGGTTTCGGTAGTAGCAATGTAACGATCTAAATTAGAGACAGCGTCTCGGAGTTCGGGCCTTGCCCTACCAAACAACCACCAATTTTCTCGAAATAATTTGTCAGAATTGCCATCTCGTTCCGACTTCACATTCAGAACGATGTGCTGATACAACTCTGGATAGCTTTTCCGAGCTTCCTCCGCGTCGAGGCCGAAGAAGTCTATGACATGCACCGTTTGACCGTGCTGAGAAAGAGCTTTGCCAAGCAAATAAGGACGAACGATAGTATTTTGTGTCAAAGCAAACTTTTGGAACTTTGGATCTTTGGCTTTGTCCACCCGAAATCCCGATCCGACGAGTATGATCCCCATGAACGAAATATCAGCGTTTGCAATGAGGGAAGTAACCGAATCCAGATTGGCCCCAAGACGAAGCATCGGCGAGATTGTGCCACGGGAAGATTTCGTCGGGATTGGCCCATCAACATCGGCAGACTGCTTTGGGTTCACAACCTGTTCCAGCCTGCCTTCCTGTTTACCGAGCTCCAAAACTGTCATCGCGACCCGGACATCAGCCGCACCAGCTTCGTTTACCCAAGGATGATCAGGTATGGCATATGCGAACGAATATGCTTGTAGCCGGAAACGTGCTGTTGTAACCTTGCGGTTTAATGTTGAGGTCAGGCCGTTGGTAGTGACCAGTCCAACTCTCTTCGTCTTCTCGGCCGATAGTGCCTCCATTGCCTGATCGAACCAGTACATGACTAGGTCTGCCGACTCAGTTGGTAATTCGGTGGCTGCGTGTAGTGAGTCAACATAGTTGCCACCGAGGCAGAGGCGCATGCGTTTTGAGCCCAGGAACGGCGGATTACCGATGATGTAGTCGGCTTCGGGCCATTCGGCTTTTCTGGGGTTGATGTAGCGTACTTCGACGGTGCGGGCGGTTTCGTCGGGGACTTCGGCTCCGGTCACCGGGTGCGTTTTGGTCGTGCGGCCGTCCCAGCGGGTCACGGGGTGGCCGTCCGCGTCGACGACCGCCTCGATCGCATCCCAGGCCAGGACCGCGTCGCGGCATTCGATGTTGCCGTAGTCCCGCAGGATTGGCTCGGGGATCGTTACGCCTTCGCGGGTGCGGCGGTACCACTGGATCGAACCGATCCACAGGACCAGCTCGGCCAGCGCGGCGGCTCGCGGGTTGATCTCGATGCCCAGGAACTGGTGGGGGTCGATCGTGATGCCCGGCAGGGCTGGCTCGCCGAACTCGATGAGCACCTCCAGGACTTCGCCTTCCAGCCGCTTCATCAGCTCCATCGCGACGTACAGGAAGTTGCCGCTGCCGCAGGCCGGGTCCAGCACGCGGGTCTCGCACAACCGGCCGTGAAAGGATCGCAGCAGTTTGCGGGCGGCGGGGCGTTTGTCGTCGTTGTCCAACTGCACCGCGGCGGCGTAGGTCGCTTCCCAGGCTTCTCGCAGCGGCTCGATCACTGTGGGCATCACCAACCTTTCGACGTAGGCCCGCGGCGTGTAGTGGGCTCCGAGTTTGTGACGTTCGACCGGGTCCAAGGCCCGCTCCAGCAGCGTGCCAAAGATCGCCGGCTCGACCTCCTCCCAGCGATACTGGGCCGCTTCGAGCAGCAGTTCGACTTGGTCGTGCGTCAGCGGCAACGCGGTTTTGTCTTTAAAGAACTTGCCGTTGAAATGTTTGACTTTTTCGCGAAGGACGCCCGAAAACGTGCCGCGGTCCATCGAGTCCCATAAGTTTTCCGCCATCGGGGCGAAGTTTTGCGGTTCGGTCCGCAGCGACATCAGCAGCTCGGTGAACGAGCTGGCCCGCAGAAGGTCGACGTCTTCGGCGAACATCGTGAATAGGCACCGGATCAGGAAACCAGCGACGACCTCGGGGTCGTGATCGGCTTCGAGAGACTTGGCCAACCGGGCGAGCCGCTCAGCGATCTCGCGGGTGACTTTGGCCGATTGCCTGGCCGGGTCGAGCGAGTGCGGGTCGGTCCAGATCGCTTGCAGCCGGTCACGGACGGATTTGTCCCGCAGCGACTCGATGCCGATCCGGTAACCGCGCGGGTCGGGGAACGGGACGTAGTGCTTGCCGGTGCCCGAGAAGTCGGCGTGCAGGTCGATGCAGTGGCCAACGTCGACCACGATCAGGAACGGCGGCCAGTGTCCGGGGATCGCTTCGGCGTAATTTTTCGCCTGGGTGCGGGCGGCCCGCATCGCTCGGTCCCACCCCGCGGTGCCGCGGGCGGCGGTGCCCAGCAGCCGGCGGGCGGTTTTTAATTTCGTTTTGGTGGCCAACGCCTCGGCGGCTTCGGCGGCCTTTCGCTGCGATCCTTGTTTGGACTCCAGCACGAAGCAGTCGGCTTTGAACAGGTCGATGCGGCCGTGGGACACCGTACCGTCGCCGTTGTTGAACTCGACCGCCTTTTCAAAGACGTAGCGGTTTTGTTCGGCCTCGGGCTGGGTCGGATCCGGCTGGGGGACGCCCAGCACGTCACAAAGTTCCTTCAGGAACGATTGGCTGTTGGCCAGCTCCGCCCCGCCGGAGTCTCTCCAGCGGGCGATGAAGTCGTCGGGGGTCACGGGCGGGCGGGTCGAGGGGGGATTCGATCAGTGCGGTGTTGGCCGGCAGTTTATGCCGCGTCGCGGTGGCTAGCAGGATGCCGGGCTGGATCAATTCCCGTTGTGGCTTCCAAGTTCCGCTTCGATCTGCTCGGTGGTGGGCAGCGACGACTTCAAATCGTCCGGCAAGGCGTGTGTGATTTGATACTCGCTGACCCCGATCGGTTTATTCATGTCTCGCAATGAGTACTCCACCTGGACTTCGCTTTTGCTTTTGCAGATCAGGATGCCGATCGTTGGGGCACCGGCATCGGTCGGACGCAGAGGGTTTACCACGGAGGCACGGAGTTCACGGAGAAGAGGGTGGGAGGGTGATGGGTAGGTCATTAGAGGACGAACCGCTTGATGCCGTCTTTGAGCAGCGGGACGTTGAAGTTCATCAATATACCCACCTTCGTTTGGCTCAAGCGCAGGTAGGAAATGATTTGGGCTTCGTGGATGGGCAGAATCTTAGCAACCGACTTGAGTTCCAACAGAACCCTCCGGTCAACCAGAATGTCGATTCGGTAATCGCACGACAGACGCTCACCCTTGTAGGTGACGGGAAGTTCCAGTTGCTTCTCGAACGGTATCCCCGCACGCCCCAACTCCCAGCAGAGACACGTCTCGTAAGCCGATTTAAGCAACCCCGGGCCCAAGTGGCGATGCACCTCCATCGCCGCCCCCCGAATCTTGTGCGTCAAGTCTTCTTCAAGCAGCATTTGAAAACTCCGTGTTCTCCGTGACTCCGTGGTGAATCTCGCTGCACTGCCCCGCGATGCATCTCTTCAAGCCGGACTCAATTTGATGGGTCAGCACTGCCCGCGACCAGTTATTCTCGATCGTCTTGCGGACGTAGAACAGGGCGTCGGCCGGGGCGTCTAACTTCTGGAGCATCAACATGTTGTGGCCCCAGGGCAATTGCGCAACAAGTTGTTGCGCCATTGCCGACTCCACGCTCCAGAACTGGTACCAACGACGGACAACCTGCAAATTTCGGACGGAAAAGCCACGCATCTTCGGGAATTCATCAAGCAAATCGCGACTCATCTGCTTCAGGAACCCGTCGCCCCAGTTGGCATTGGCTTGCCGCTCGACGATTTGACCGCCGATGAACCAGTACAGCTCGATCAACTCGCTGTTGACCGCGATGGCGGCTTTGATTTGCGATGACTTGACCCGCTGTTTGATCGAGACGATCCAGTCGCGGTACTCGTCGGTGGTGGTGAGTTTGGTCATTGGGGGGGGCCGGTTCGGTGATCGTGGGGGGATGACAGGCTGGAAGCCTATCCCACATCGGGGACACCTTTGGTCGTCGGCATTTCGATCTTGGCCAGGTTCGCCGCGATCGCTCCGCCCGGCCGGGCCTCCTCCTCGACCTGGCTTTCAAACTCTGCTTTCAGGGCGGTGAAACGCTCGACAAAGTCATAGTCGTCTTCCTCCTCGGGCAGGCCCACGTAGCGGCCCGGCGTCAGGACGTGACCCAGCACGTCGGCCGACCGGTCTTTGGCGGCGGCCATTGCGTCGTCAACGATCTTGCCAATCTCGGGCTGCTTGGCGTGGCCCAACCGGAACGACCACCGGGCCTCCGGCGGCATGAAGAAAACGTTCTCTTCTTGGCCATCGGTTTCCTTCCCCTGATTGCTATTGCTGCCGCCGGTGGGGGCACATTGGGGTTATGGACACCGATTTGACCACCGGACCTTCCAAGACCTCCCGCACTGAAGCTCGGGTCATCGTGACCGACCCCGGGTCCGATCGTGTCGTGCAAATTGAATTGATTGACGTCAATTCCATCGAAGCATTCCAGACGGTATGAACCGAGAGATCAAACGTCAACCATTGCCGAGTCACCAACGTCACGGGATGACTTTACCGGCGGTTGACTGTTGAAAGTGCAGTTCAATGATTCCGACGTTTGCTTCTCAGGCCGACTTGGTGGTCGGCATTTGGAACAATTGACGGCGGCCGGTCACGATGTGTTCGTCGATCGTGTAGAGCCGCCCGGCCTCTTGGTCGGGCAAGTCATACATGATGTCCAACATCACGTCCTCAAGGATCCCGCGGAGTCCGCGAGCACCCACGCCGCGATCGAGCGCCTGTTCGGCGACCGCTCGCAATGCCCCGTCGGTGAAACGCAGCTCGCTGTTCTCCATCGCAAACAACGCTTGATACTGTTTGATCACCGAGTTTTTCGGCTCGGTCAAAACTTGGATCAAACCGTCAACGTCCAGCGGCTGCAGGTACGTCACCACCGGCATCCGGCCGACCAGCTCGGGGATCAAACCGAACTTCAGGATGTCCTCGGTTTGAACCTGGGCTAGCAGGTCCGAGACGGTTTGCTCGTTCCGCAGCGTCGCGCCCTCGCCGAAGCCCATCGTCCGGTGACCCAACCGCCGCCGGATGATGTCCTCGATTCCGACAAACGTCCCGCCGCAAATGAACAGGATGTTGGACGTGTCGAGCTGGATGTACTGCTGCTCGGGATGCTTCCGTCCGCCCTGGGGCGGGACGTTGGCGACGGTGCCTTCAAGCATTTTGAGCAGCGACTGCTGGACGCCTTCGCCGGACACGTCCCGGGTGATCGAGACGTTGCCGTTGGTTCGGCCGATCTTGTCAACTTCGTCAATGTACAGGATGCCCCGCTGAGCCGCTTCGACGTCAAAGTCGGCGGCGTGCAACAATTTGAGCAACAGGTTTTCGACGTCTTCGCCGACGTAACCGGCTTCGGTCAAAGTCGTCGCGTCGCCGATGGCGAAGGGGACATTGAGCATCCGGGCCAACGATCGGGCCAGCAACGTCTTGCCCGATCCGGTCGGTCCGGCGAGCAGGATGTTGGATTTTTCAATCTCGACGTCGGCGTCGCCTTCCCAGCCGCTGCTGAGCCGTTTGTAGTGATTATGCACCGCGACGGCGAGCACTTTTTTGGCCGCGCGTTGACCGATAACGTACTGATCGAGGTGTTCGACGATGCTCCGCGGGGCGGGGATGTCGCTAAACAACGACTTCGACGGGCCGCGTCGTTTCTGCTCCTGGTCGAGGATCGACTGGCACAGCTCGATGCACTCGTTGCAGATATAGACGTCGCCGGGTCCTTCGACCAACGGCCCGACGTCCCGGTAACTTTTGCGGCAAAAGCTGCAAAAAGCGTTCTTTTTTGCGGTAGCCCCACCACGACGACTTGTGGGTGTTTCCTTGACTGGCATGCACGACTCCTTGTTGGGAACTTCGATTGGGAGGGCGACGGGATGGAATCGATCAGCGACCGCCATTGTGGCATAAACCATGGAGAATGGTTGCTGCCAATCGGCGGCCGATAAAGGAACATCCTTGTCCCCGGCATCGGTCGTGTTTCCGTCGTTAAATCATGGGGCGAGCGGTGCGTCGTCGTCATTGGGCGGTCCAGCTTGGCCGGGCTGATCTGGGGAGGCAGCGGGGCGGTCAGGATCTCTCGAACGGCGGCGTTGGTCTCTCGCTGTTTGAATGGTTCGGTATTCCGCCTCGGTGATCTCACCGCGGCTTCGCAATTCTTCGAGGTTTGCTAGCAAACCGGTCGTGTCGTAGCGATCGTCGGTGCGGTCCCGTAGGCGGGCCAAAATCCAAAACGCGACGATGCCAAGGGCGGCGGCGGCCAGTGTCCAAATCAGGACCGAGGTGACGGTGGGCGATAGCCCCAGCGACCACGGGGTGGTTTCCGGCTGGTTGAGCATTGTCGGTGTTGGGTTGACAGGGACAAGATACGCGTTTGGGCCAAAGGGCGTCCAAGACTTTTTTACGTGAAAAGCGGGGTTTCGTGTTTCACGGCTGTCCGCGGCGTAGCGGAAGTCGTCAAGACTTTCGGTTGCTGTCGGACGCCGTCAACCGAGGTGGCAATCGCATCCGAAATTCTTGGCGAATTCCGCTACCGGTTTTCAACGATCCGCCGGGCCGGTTCCAACCCCAACGCCGCGTGATGCTCCATCCGCACCACCGCCGGGACGTCCGGCAGCGACGCGAGGATCGTGCCAAGGAGCCGGTCGAAGTCCAACTCCCCGTGGCCGGGCAATCGGTCGGTTCGCCCCGCCCCGACCGCCGGACGACCGGCCGGCAGGCTCTCGCCATCGCCGGGACACGAGACATAGACCAGTGCCAACGCCTCGCGGTGATGTTCCAGTCTCGCGACGATCGGCAACTCGTGGCTACCGAGCATCTCGCCGACGTCGGCGGCCAGACCGATCGGCCCGTCGACCCATTTTCGCAATCGTTCAAAACGCGGCAGCGAATCGATCACGTGCCCGATTGCGGGTCGAATCGCCAGTGTTTGTCCATGTTCGGCCGCCGTTTGCACCAACGGTCCGATCCGCTCGGCCAACAGGTCCAGCTCGCCCGCTGACCGACCGCCCGGACCGCTGGGAATCGTCACGACGACGCCCGTCAGATTGTCAAAACCGCTCAATAAACCGTGAATCTGATCCAACCAAAATGGTAGCCGCGGCGCATCGCCGACCAACGGGGGAGGCTCCAGCGAGTCGGGGTTGATCAGGAAAGGCGTCTCGGCGTCGACGATCAACCTCACTCCCGCCGCTTCGATACAATCCGACACCGCCCGGCAATTGATCTTGAAATCGTCGGTGCCCACCCGGCACCAATCGAGTCGCGGCCGGATGGCCACGGCCGTGAATCCCAACTCCGCCAGACGGCCGATCGTGGCAACGGGGTCGTGGTGAATCAACGTGCCGGCGTGGAAACCCAACAATTTCAAATCAACGCAGCCGTTTTGAACCATTCTAACCCTTTCGCCGCCACGACGGATGCCGCGACCGACCCGCCGGCGGGGTCCAACGCCCCCGATGCCGTCGCCTCGGTCTCCTTCGCCGGCTACCTGAGCACGCAATTCCTGGGCGCCTTCAACGATAACCTTTTCAAGCAGTTGCTGCTGCTGCTGGCGATTCCGACCGCCGCCCAAATCGCCGCGGGCGAAGGCACTGATTCGCAGGGCATCGCGACGATCGTGTTTGGGTTGCCGTTTGTGCTGTTTAGCGGGCTGGCGGGTTTTCTCGCCGACAAACAGGGCAAACGGACGATCATGTTTGTCGCCAAAGTCGCCGAGATCGGCATCATGGGATTGGGGCTGGCCGCGTTCTACTTCGCCCCCCAAATCGGTTTTTTGGGGCTCTGGTTGGTGCTGTTTTTAATGGGGCTGCAGAGCACCTTCTTTGGACCGGCCAAATACGGCATCCTGCCCGAAATGCTCCGACGCGACGCGTTGCCGCGGGCCAACGGATTGGTGCTGATGACGACGTTCATCGCGATCATCATCGGCACGGCGATCGCCGGTCCGATCAAGGATTACTTTGTCGATCCGCGTCTGCCGCCGACCGACGCGGCCCGCGGATTGGCGTGGGCATCGTTGATTTGTGTCGGTTTGGCGGTCGTCGGCACCATCACATCGCTGTTGGTCAATCGCCGACGGCCGGCCGACCCCGACATGACCTTCGATCTGGACGCCGTCGCGGTGCCCGCTCCGATCCGCGGTCTGCTGCGGCACGATTGGCCGTTGACCAAGGCGCTGCTGGCGTCGTGCATCTTTTGGCTCGTCTCAGGTCTGGTTCTCCAGTCGGTCAACTCGTTGGCCAAAGTTCAACTGCAGGTCTCCGATTCTCGAACCAGCATCCTGGTGTCGTTGATAAGCGTCGGCATTGCGATCGGCGGGGCGGCGGCCGGTTCGGTGACGCGGCGGATCGGCACCGGCCGGGTGCTGCGTCTGGGGTTATTCGGCATGGTGGTGTTTTGTGCGTTGATGTCGATTTCCCCCGGCGGCAAACACCTGCTGGGCTTTGCCGGGTCGATCCCCGTGTTGATCGCTTTGGGCGCCTCGGCAGCGTTTTTTGCGATCCCGATCCAAGTATTCCTGCAGGACCGGCCACCGGAGAATCTCAAGGGGCGGATGATCGCGGTGATGAATCAGACCAACTTTTTGGCCATCGTTGTCTCCGGGCGCTCTACATGGCGCTGGACCGATCGATCAACGCCGCCGGCTGGCCTCGCAGCGCCCTGTTTGCTGCGATGGCGGTGCTGTTCCTGCCGGTGGCGGTGTTCTTTCGGTTGGACGAGGCGGAATCATCCTGATGGGACTGATGCGACATAGGTGACCGATGGGACCAATTTTTAAGCATGCTCCCCTCTCCCCCACGCTTCGTGGGGGAGAGGGGCTGGGGGTGAGGGGGCTAACCGGACTCGATTGATGCTGCCGGCCCCCTCACCCCCAGCCCCTCTCCCCCGAAGCGGGGGGGAGGGGAGCCGAATGTTCAAATGAGGGCTTATCCCAGAAAATAGGATTAGGCCGGGATACGTCTGGCTTCCGCCGACGCGATCATTTGACGCAGGATTTCGTCGAGCGAAACGCGGATGTCCCATTGGGGGTAATCGCGTCGCAGTTTTGACAAATCGCTGATGTAACAGATATGGTCGCCTTTGCGATTTTCGTCGCCGAGCGTCCATTTGACCTCATGGCCCGATAGCTCTTTGATTTTATCGATGCACTCCAGCACGCTAGCGGCATTTTTCCGTCCGCCGCCGATGT
Organism: Pirellulaceae bacterium; assembly: GCA_963833245.1. Lineage (GTDB taxonomy): Bacteria > Planctomycetota > Planctomycetia > Pirellulales > Pirellulaceae > Rhodopirellula. The sequence continues at coordinate 751,318 of CAWHXH010000010.1, read as the reverse complement.
TATAAACTTCGCCGGGTCGAGGTCGCGAGGCAAAGGCGTCAAAGGCTTCGATGACATCGGAACACTCGATTTGGTCCCGAACCTGTTTGCCTTTGTAGCCAAAGATCGTGTACGGCTTGCCCGTGACGGCGCAGTGAACCAGGTAGGAGAGGAAGCCGTGCAGCTCGACCCCCGAATGGCTCGCCCCGGTTAAACAACCGCCGCGGAAGATACCGGTTTTGAGGCCGAAATACCGCCCGTATTCTTGAGCCAAAACGTCTGCGGCGGTCTTGGAGGCGCCAAAGAGCGAGTGCATCGTTTGGTCGATGCGACAGGACTCATCAATGCCGTTGAAATCGGTTTCGTCGGCGTAATCCCACCGCCGTTCGTGTTCGGTCAAGGGCAGTTCATTGGGTGCATCTCCATACACTTTATTGGTGCTCATGTGGCAAAAAACCGCATTGGGCGAATGTTGCCGCGTCGCTTCGAGCAAGTTGAGCGTCCCGGTCGCGTTGACCTCAAAATCCAAGAAAGGAATCGCGGCGGCTTTGTCATGAGACGGTTGTGCGGCGCAGTGGATGACCAAATCGGGGGGGCTGTCTCGCCACAGGGTCATCAGTGCGTCACGATCGCGGATGTCGATCGCTTCGGTGCGGAATCCCGCAAATTCTGTTTCCAGCAGCCGCTGGTTCCATTTCGTGCTACCTTCGGGGCCGAAAAACGTAGCCCGCATGTCGTTGTCGATCCCGATCACCTCGTTGGAACCGTCGGCCCAGTGACGCACCGCGGCCGATCCGATCAATCCACTCGAACCGGTGACAATAATTCGCATTGCTTTTGAACCTGTGAATTGCGTTTAGGGGGGGGTGGGGCGCAGGCGGCGTCCCCAACCGATTTTTGCGCAACGCTAGTTGAACCCCCGGAAAAAACGAAGTCTCATTTGACCGGTGGGGGACAAACGGCCCGGCCGCGTCGTCCAACGACCCCGACGACCGGCAAAACTGCCTCGAAGCTAACTCGCCCCCCACCCCGCCGTGGGTCCATTTTGAGCCTGCAGGGTTGAAATGGTTCTAAGATTGCATCGCGTGACCATGAAGTGTCGCTTCTGACCTACAACCACTTCCAAATTCACTCGGTCCAATGCCGCTTGCCGGGCAAGTCCCACCAAGTGCGGCGTTGAAACCGCTTCCAAAATCATCTGACACGATGTCCAAACGACTTCTCATCATCGACGATCACCCGATCGTTCGGGCCGGCCTGAAAACCGTCCTGGCCGCTACCGACATCCAGGTTGCCGCCGAAGCCCACAACGCCGAAACGGCATTGGCCAGGGTGGCTCACCAAACCTTCGACGCGGTTTTGATGGACGTTCGGATGGACGGCGGCGATGGCCTCAATACGCTGGGGCGCATCAAGCTGGACCACGTTGACCTGCCGATCATCATCCTGTCGGCCTATGACAACCCGACCTACATCGCCCGGGCGGTGGCGTTGGGGGCGAGCGGCTACGTGCTCAAGAGTGATCCGGTCGAAAAGCTGCTCGCGGCGCTCGAAGCGGCGTTTGCGGGCAATCAATCTTGGACCCGCGAAGAACTCCGCCGCGTCACCGGGGCGCTCGCGACGCCGCGGATGCAGCAGGGCATTGACGTGCCGCTGACGCAGCGGGAGAGCGAGGTGTTGCGGCAATTGGCGCTTGGTTTGACCAACAAAGAAATCGCCAAGATGTTGGGGATCTCCTACGAGACCGTCAAAGAGCACGTCCAGCATATTTTGCGAAAGCTTGGCGTCTCGGACCGAACTCAAGCGGCCGTTTGGGCCGTTCGTAAAGAATTAGTGTGAACGTTATGTTGGGGGGATGAATCCCACCGAACTTGTCGACGTCCAACTGTCGCTGCGGACCGAGCGGTTTGCCTACCGAACGCCGATGAAATTCGGCGGCCGCGTTGTCCGGGACGTCACCGTCGCTTCGGTGGACGCGACGGTTCAAAACGCCGCTGGCCAGTCCGGTGGTGGAATCGGCGCGATGACCATGGGCGTCGCCTGGGCGTGGCCCGACCCGGCGGTCGACGGCGACGCCAAATTGGCGGTCGTCTTGGATTTGATCGCCGCGATGATCGCGTCGTTGACTGACCATCCGATCAACGGACACCCGATGATGATCTGCCTGCGGCTGGGCCACCGGCGGGAGGCGTTGGCGGTCGAGGTTGCACGCCGACACGGTTTGACCGAGCCGATTCCGCCGCTGGCGATCTTGTTGGCCGGCTCGCCGATCGAATCCGCGATTTTTGATGCTCACGGCAAAGCGGCCAATCGGTCGGCTTACCAACTGCTTTCGGCCGAGCACCTGCCGGCGACGTTGGGTCAACTGATCGGCGAGGCGTTTGGCGACGATCATCCCGATGCGGGTCGATTGGCGGACCGCCGGATCGATCAGTTCGTCTCGCCGCGACCGGTCCAGAGCCTACCGCTCTATCACCTTGTCGGGGCACTCGATCCGCTGAGCGACGATGATGTTGAGAAACCCGTCGGCGACGGGCTGCCCGAAACGCTTGGCGACTGGATTGCCGCGGACGGATTGACGCATTTGAAGTTGAAACTCGCGGGCAACGATGCCGATTGGGACTTTCGGCGGATCGAGTCGGTTGACCGGGTGGCGACGCAAACCGCCCCCGGGACGGATTTTCAGTATTCGTTGGATTTTAACGAGAGCTGCTCGGACGAAGGTTACGTCCTGGAACTCCTGGAGCGGTTGAAAACCGACCGCCCCGAGGCGTTGGCCGGAATCCAATACATCGAGCAACCGACCGCCCGCGATTTGACCCGGCCGGACGCGGTCACGATGCACCGGGCGGCGGAGATCAAACCCGTCGTCATTGATGAATCGCTCACCGATCTGCACAGCCTCGATTTAGCGATCGAGCAGGGTTATTCCGGTTGTGCTCTTAAGGCGTGCAAGGGTCACGCCGAGGCTTTGCTGATCGGCGCGGTGGCGATCGAGCGGGGGTTGTTCCTGTGCGTCCAAGACCTCACCTGTGTTGGCGTATCGCTGTTGCACAGTGCGTCGCTGGCCGCTCACCTGACCGGCGTCGCGGCGATCGAGAGCAACGGTCGTCAGTATTGCCCGGCGGGCAACGCGGGTTTGGACCGGCGATTTGATCCGATGTTCAACGTCACCGGCGGCCGGGTGCCGACCGGCCGTTTGGACGGACCGGGGCTGGGGTACTGACGGGGTAGCTTCGTAGCGGAAGTCGCCAAGACTTTCGGCTTATTGATAGTTCCCGCCAAAAACCGGGCGGGTCGGCACGGGGTGGAATTTGGGCCAAGGCACTGCGGGATTGGCGACTTCCTCGGCGGGCGGCCGATCGGCGACGGTGCAGCCCCGCGACGGACCCGGCAATACCGCGCCGCCGGTGTGCCACGGCCCCAGCGGTCCGCCGCGGTCGGCCGGATCGTCGTATCGGATGCTGGGAACGTTCAACGAAACGCAGCCGGCCAGCGGCATGATCGTGCAGACGGCGAGGAGCAACGGCCGGACCATGCGGCTTTAAATCGGTTGGCGGGGGCGTCAAACTTGACATGATCGGAGCAACCGAAATTCTTGACGAATTCCGCTACATGGCGGGCGAACCGAAATTCTTGACGAATTCCGCTACATGGTTGGAGCCAACCGAAATTCTTGGCGAATTCCGCTACATGGCGGGCCAACCGAAATTCTTGGCGAATTTCGCTACGTTGGGGGCATGTCCCGCCGCCGCCTTGTTGAACCCGTCATTCGGTTTTGTGCCGTCATTGCGTCAAATGCCGACGTTCGCGACGCGGCGATCGAATTTCTGTCGCGGCAATGGGGTCCGACTGAGGAAATTTCGACCCCGACGGCTTTCACCGCCGGCGGGTTTTACGCTCCGACGATGGGCGAGGGGTTGCAAAAGGTACTTGTCGCGTCGGCCGAGCCGGTTGATCCGGCCGCGCTTGCGGACTGGAAGACCGCCACCAATGTTTGGGAAAATGAGATTGCCCCGGCCGTCGAGGGTGGACCGCCGCGGCGATTGAACTTGGACCCGGGCTACATCAGTCAAGCCAAATTGGTGCTCGCGACGGTCAAGGATCGTGACCACCGCATCTATTTGCGAGACGGAATTTTCGCCGAAGTGACGCTCAATTACGTCGGTCGTCGTTGGGTTCATCACCGTTGGAGTTACCCGGACTACCGGACCGACGAAGTCGCCGAGTTTGCCGGGCGGGTTCGGCAGCGGCTGCGGAGGTACTTGCTGGAACATGGACTGATTCGGACGGCCGCCGCGGACCCCGATCGGTCGTGAAACTCAACCTTGAAGATATTGACTGCATCGATCTAATGGCGTCTCTCGATGCTTTGGACGGCCTGAAAGGCCGTTCTACATCACTGACAACCCTGAAAGTCGTTGAGAGACTGGTGTGACCCTTGGGACCGTTGCCACGCTGCGATTTCGGGATTGACTGGTTATCATTTGGTCCAAAACCGCACACCCCGCACACCCTGCCCCTGCCGCTTGATGTCGACCTCGCCGGACCGCGTTGCCACCCCCCCAAGCTACGCCGGCGGGATCGTCGGGGGATTTGTCGCGGCGACGTTGATTTGGGTCGTTGTCGCGGCCGGCCTCGGCCTGGTTCTCTCGGGGTTGTTGCTTTGGCCCGATTTGCTGACGTCGGTCGCTTCGCCGGATCGCTGGACCTTTGCGACGTTCAAACCGGTCCATGTTCGGTTGGGAATGCTGGGTTTTTTGGCCAACGGCGTGTTTGCGGCGGCCTATCACTCGGTCCAGCGGCTTGCCGGGCGGCGATTGGCGGCCCAGCCGGCGGCTTGGTTGCACCTGTTTGCGTGGCAAGTGCTGGTTGTTTCGTCGCTGTTTGCGGCAATCAGCGACAACCACGGCGAAGTGTTTGGCCTGGGTCCGCCGTGGTTGCGATGGTCGTTGGCGTTGGTTTGGTGCGGCCCGTTTGCCGCGTCGCTGATGGGGACGATGGCCCGGCGGGGCGGGGCGATGTTGGCCCCGGCCCTGTGGTTCCAGATCGCGACGTTGGTGTACGTCGGCGTCAGTCTCGTGGTCGCGGCGATCGGGCCGGCAGACTATTTGAGCCAAACGATCAACGCCGTTTTGGTTCGCTGGACGCAGACGGAGATGTTGCTGGCCGGATTGCTTCCGATCGCGTTCCTGTCGATTGCGTTTTGGTTGGCTCCCCAATTGACCGGCCGGCCGTTCGATAACCCGCCGATGGTGGTTATCGCATTTTGGGGCGTCGTGCTCCCGGTCGCCTGGCTCGGTCCCGGTCAAATGCACCTGACCCCGGTCTCGGAGTGGGCGTCGACGACCGCGATGTTTGCCGGGTTGGCCATGGTGTTGCCGTCGCTGGCCGCCGTGTCAGTGATTGGGGGCATGATCGGTCGCGGCGATGCGATCAACGCTGAGCGACCACCGACCGATCGGCACGCCCGGCGGTTGCTCTGGGTCGCCACGGCTTGGTTCGCGGTGGTTTCGGTCGACGCCGGGTTGCTGTCGATCAAATCGTTCGACGGGTGGATGCATTTTGGCGATTGGTGGATTGCCCATCGCCATGCCGGCACGGTCGGCGTCCTGGTGACGTCCATTTTTTCGCTGGTGATCTACCTGTTGCCGCGTGGTTTGGGACGAACGTCGATCCCCGGGGGGCTGGTGGCGGCGGCCGGTTGGACGGCGATTGTCGGTTCGGTCGTGATGATCGTGCCTCTGTACCTGGCCGGCTGGATCGAGGCATCCGGTTGGTTGTCGCTCGATGAGACCGGTCGATTGGCGGTTCCCGATTGGACGTCAACGCTTTTGACCGTTTGGCCGATGTGGCTGGCCCGATCAATCGGCGGTTTGATCGAAGCGGCTGCGCTGTTGCTGCTGATTTTGACCGCGGCGATCGCGTGCATCCGGCGGAGCAACCGCGATGTCGACGCGGCGGAGCATCCCCACGCGGCCGATCACACTTGGCCGGTCCGTCCGCCGCAATTGGCGGGCAAACCGGTCCTGCAGCTTGCCCACCGATTTGAATCGTTGGCCAATTGGCATTGGCACCGCCGGTTGCAGCACTCGGTTTGGCCGTTCATCGCCGGGCCGGTCATCTCCATGGTGCTGATGCTGTTGTTTCAATTTCTGCCCGCGGCCGTCGCGTCGGTCGATCAACCGTCCGCGTCGGTGACCGAAGCGGCCGAAGTTGCCACGGTGCTGCCGCCCGGCGGGACGCCGCTGGAACAGATCGGCCGCGAAATTTATCTTGAAAACTCATGTTTCAATTGCCATTCCCAAATGGTCCGGCCGTTGGTCGCCGAGACCCAGCGGTTTGGCGAATTTTCGGTGACCGAGGATATTCCCGCCGACGACCGAGCTTGGGGCCACCGCCGCGTCGGACCGGACCTGACCCGGGTCTCGGGTCGCCAAAGCAGCCTGTGGCATTGGCAGCACCTGATCGATCCGCGGTCGACCAGCGAGGGCAGCGTCATGCCGGCTTTTGGATACCTTGCGACGATCGGTTGGGCGGAGCGGTTGGATGACGGTTCTGAAAATGGAGACGATGCCGCGAACGAACCATTGCTCGAAGCCCGCCGTCAGAGCGAGGCGGTCGCCGCGGAGATCGTTTCGGCCGGCGGCGACGTGCGAGTCTACTTGCCCGATGGCCAAACGATGATGACCTTTGATACCGCCCTGGTTGCCCTGATCGCGTACCTGCAGTCGCTGGGTGCGGGGGGGTGAGGGAGTTTCGGGGACGCTGCAATGGGAATTTCTAGAGTTGCCTTTTGTTGGATGGATTTTTAGCAAAATCCACTACGTAATTTGATGATACAACACGAACCTCATGACTCGGCCCCCTCGTTGCCCGCGTGGCTTCGTTACGGAATGCCGGCACTATTGATTTTTGCGTTCGCTTACCTGGCGTTCTATCATGGCGTCGGCCCCCAACCGGACGTTGGCTGATCGCTATGGCGTGGCGGTCGCTCGCAACGCCAAATTGATGTTCGGCGACCTGGGGACGCTCGATGGTGATGCCGCGACGCTGGTGGCTTATCAGGACAAGGCCTCGTGGCTTCGCGTCGGTCAATCCGTTTTTAACGGCAATTGTGCCTCATGCCATGCCAAGGGCGGCGTCGGGTTGATCGGCCCCAACCTCACCGACGACGTTTATAAGAATGTCAATGAGGTGTCGGATTTGTACCGGATCGTCAACAACGGATTGGCTGGCGGGGCAATGCCGGCGTGGAAAGACAAATTGTCACAGAACGAGCGTGTATTGGTTGCCGCTTATGTCGCCAGCCTGCGGGATACTTATGAGGGTGCCGGTGGCAAGGCCCCCGAGGGTAAAACGATCGACCCCTGGTCGGCCCCCACCGTCGATGCTGCCGCCTCCGCAGTCGCGGCCCCCTAGCGATCGGCCCGTTTATCCCGTCAGATCGATGTCTTCACGTTAACGTCTTGTTGCCACCGCGACGGCAAATCATTTGCAAACCATTCGCGCCTATTGGGCCATCCTGGCCGATTCGTTCCACGCCGCGATGGCCTCGCGGGTCCTGTGGGCGGCTTTGATCGCGATCTGGTTGTTGCTGGCGGTGCTTTCGCCGATCGGCATCCGCGAAGACTACACGACGACGTTTCGCTTTTTCGACCTTTACAATGGCACGAGGTTGAAGGCTTTGTTGGCCGAGGGATTGGCTCGCCAGCCGAATGATCCCAACGCGGCCGGTCAGTTGGCCGGTGCGATGTCGGAGGAATTGCGAAGGAAATTCGACGCGATCGCCGAGGGTGAAGACATCCGAATCCCGGTCACGTTGTTGACCGATGGACTCAATGAATTGATCGACGAGGCGGGTCAAGGAACCGCCGATTGGTACGACGCGGAGGCTTGGGCCGGGACGACGCGGCTGCGGGAATTACGCGAACTGGATGAAAAGTCCGATGGGCAGCTCGATGAGTCATTGATCCGCCGCCGGGCGCGGTTGCGGATCGAAGCGGCCCTGCCGGGGGTGTTTGAACAACGCAGCTCCCGGAGCGTGTCGTTGACCTACGCCGCGCTGGACTTTCCCACCGGCTTTGAAGTCGATCGGTCACAGTTCGTGCGGATTTTTAATCAATTTGTCATCCCAACACTCGTCCACTGGCTGCTCGGTTTCGTGCTGGTGTTCTTAGGGGTCTTGGTCACCGCGTCGATCATTCCCGACATGCTGCAAACCGGTTCGCTGCACCTGTTGCTCAGCAAACCGGTGTCGCGGCCGGGATTGTTGATTGCCAAATTCGTCGGCGGCTGTGCGTTCGTCACGCTTTGTGTTTGCCAATTGGTGATCGGGCTTTATTTGATTTCGGGATTCAGGCTGGAGATTTGGAATCCGCGAATCCTGTGGTGCATCCCGGTCGCGGTGTTCCTGTTCGCGGTGTTCTACAGCGTTTCAGTGCCCGCGGGGTTGCGTTGGCGGTCGCCGATCATCGCCATTGCCGCCGCCTCGGCGCTGGCGGCATTCTGTTTTGTGTTGGGAATCCTGGGTGGTGTGGTCAGCAACCGCATCGTCGACCCTGATCGGATTCGGCACGCGGTTTTGGCCGGCGAGGATGTGATCGCTTCGACGGCCGGTAGTTTGGTGATTTATGATTCTTCAGCCCAAACCTGGCAGCCCTTGATCGATGGCGACGCCTTTGACCGCGACCGGATTTTGGCTCCGGTCGTCGTTGATAACGATCACCTGGTGACCGCTCGGATTCGGGGCGGGCGAATGAGCCGTTTTGGGGCCGGTTCGCCCGACGCCTTGGTGCTCACCCGGCAGGACGGCTGGGCACCGACGCCGACCGTCCGCCTGCCCTCGGCGACCGAGCGATTGATGACCGATGGCGGGGGCAATGTCATGGCGCTCAACACCGCCGGGTTGACGTTGGCTCCGGCGGCGGAGGTGTTGAAACCCGGCGGGGTGAAAACCGACACCGCCGACGCTTGGGGCGGGATGCTGCGGGGGCTGATGAATCTGGGCGGCGGTGCGACCGAAACCTTTGCCGCGGTTTTGCCGGTAGACGTCCGCGTCGAGCCGCCGGTGCGTCTGATCCCGATGGGCGACGGGGGTGACTTCGTTTTGCGAACCGGTCAACGTTTAATTCGGCTCGAACCGTCCGGCTCATTGCCTTGGCAAGTCGTCGGCAGGGCGGAGTTGCAAGCAATCGGCCCGGATGACCCTGTGATCCAAGCCGCGGGGCCTGACCGGGTTTTGATCGCCGGAGCGGTGGATGATTCGGGTCAACGGACGCTTTGGGTTCACGGCAGCGATAAGAGGTCGCGATTGACGGTTGGTGTGCAGTCGCAATCGGTCGATTCGTCGCTGACCAACCTGCACTGGATCGCCGGTGACCGCTACTTGTTGACGTATTCGGATGGGACCGCATCGATCGAGTCGCTGATCGACCCCACAGCATCGATCCAAGCCGCCCCGCCGGTCGTGTTGCCGATCGATGACATTCAATCGGTCACGCCCACGACGACGCCCGGCCAATTCTTGGTCGCTCATCATGTCGATTCGTTGGACCTGATTGATTTGACGGGAGAGTCGTGGGTCAGTGTTCGTCAGATTCGTCCTCGACTGTCGACGTGGCGGTGGGTGGACCGTTACGTCTTGGCTACCATTCGGTGGCTGACCCCCCAAGTGCTCGAGCTGGGTGACACAGTTTCCGCGGCGGTCTCCGGTCAAGACTCCTTTGTCATCGATCCGGGGGATGGTTCGGGCGATGCCGATGTGGTGCGGCTGCGGATCGCTCGACCCCTGATTTCATGTGGCGCGTTTATCATCGCGATGTTGACGATCTCGTGTTTCTACTTTTCCCGTGGTGATTTTTAAATCACTTCGCCGGCGTCGCTCAGCCCGCCGGCCCACGTTGATTTGGCGGTCAACGGTCAACGCCGTGGGTTCGGGCGGTTAAACTAGTCAACGGCTCCCACGGGAGCCTTTGACCCTCGTCCGTTCCGCCGCGCCCCGTTGGCCGATATGCTTTTTCGACTCATTGCTTTAGTTCTATTCGTGACCGTTGGCGGTTGGGCGGCGGCTCAAAAACCCTCCGCGGGGAAAGAGGATCCGTTGGCGCCGCGACCGGTGCCGTTGACGACCCGCGACGGGGCCAAGTTGCAGTCGTACTATTTCCCCACCGATCGCGGCAAGGAGTCGGTCCCGGTGCTGCTGATTCATGAATGGAAAGGCCAGGCCGGCGCGTTCCTGCCGTTGATTCAAGCCCTCACCGTCGCCGGTCACCCGGTGTTGGCAATCGAGTATCGCGGCCACGGCAACAGCCGCCAGTACGTCGACGCCAGCGGCAAGGAGCAGGAATACAACCCGGCCCGAATGAGCAAAAACGATATTGAGGCGATCATCAAATTTGACTTGGAAGAAGCCAAACAGTTTTTGAAGGCGGAAAATAATGCCGGACGCGTCAACCTCAACGCCCTGGTCGTTGTCGGCGTCGGCGAGGGTGCGATCTTGGGCGGTCTGTGGTCGATGCGTGATTGGGCGTTCCGCAGCGTCGGCCGGCTCAAACAGGGCCAGGACGTCAAAGGATTGATTTACATCTCCCCGGAGCGGAACCTGCAGGGTGTGCCGATCGAGCCGGCCTTGCGGGACCCCAACCTGTTGCGATTGCCGACGATGATCGTCGCCGGGGGCCAGAGCGATCAGGCCAGAGACGTCGAGCGGGTCGCCAGCCGGATTGAAGCGGCCAAGAAGCGGGCCGGCGGGGGGACCGCGGCGGGTTTTGAAATGTTGATGGTCCCCACCCCGTTGTCCGGCGCCGCCTTGGTCGTCAATGGTCCCGGCGTGATCGCCAAAATCGTCGCGTTCATCGACGCCAACATCACCTCCGACGCGACGATCAACCCATGGGTTGAGCGGCCTTGATTGTGGGATAGGCCTCCGGCCTGTCATCTCGCCCCCCGGTAGCCGAAGCCGCCAAGGCTTTGGTCTGCGCTGCAGCGGCGTTCCGGCAGAACGCCGCCACCAGAGAATCAGGTAGCCGAAGCCGCCAAGGCTTTGGTCTACGCTGCAGCGGCGTTCCGGCAGAACGCCGCCACCAGAGAATCCGGTAGACGAAGCCGCCAAGGCTTTGGTCTGCGCCGCAGCGGCGTTCCGGCAGAACGCCGCCACCAGAGAATCCGGTAGACGAAGCCGCCAAGGCTTTGGTCTGCGCCGCAGCGGCGTTCCGGCAGAACGCCGCCACCAGAGAATCCGGTAGACGAAGCCGCCAAGGCTTTGGTCTACGCTGCAGCGGCGTTCCGGCAGAACGCCGCCACCGGGTTATGGATAATCACGGTGCCGGAACACAAACTCGTTGCATCCCCAACCCGAACCGACGCACCGCAAAAAATCCAGCGTCCACCCGCGCTCGAAAAAACGTCGGTGCAGATCGTCCACCCGGCAGACCTCAAACGGTAACCCGCCAATCCAGTCAACCCAATCGTGCCAGACGCTCATGCCGCGGTCACGACGTTTGGCGGCCCAATCGGCGGCCGGCCAAGGGTTGCGTCCACCGGCCAACCGGGCGGCCGCGAATTGACACTCATAAGCCGCCGCAATCATCGCGACGTAAGCCGGCCGGATCGCGGGCGGCAACCAATGGTAACCGCGTTTGATCGCCAGCCACCGACGGCTGGCCCCGCCCTGGTCGTTGTACAACGCGACCGCCAAGCGGCCCCCGGGAGCGACTCGTCCGGCCGCGGCGTCCAACGCCGCATCCAGATCGCCGGTGTGATGCAGCACGCCCCAGGAGTAAACGATGTCGAATTGACCCAGCGAATCGATGGCCGGAACGTTCAACACTGACATTTCATGGACATTCCATCGCGTCGCCTGAGCGTCCGGTTCGGTCAACCATTGCTCCCTCAATCGACCGGTACACCGCACCGAAGCCGGATCGACATCGATCGAAATCACCCGGGCACCCATCCGGGCGGCGACCATCGAAAACAACCCGCTGCCGCTACCGATGTCCAAAAACGATTGTTCGGCCAACGGTTTTTCGCCGCTCAACCGCAACATCTGACGCAACGAACAATCAGCCGCGTCGATTCGGGCGGGGTCCAAAATCCGCAGGAAATCCGACCAATTGTCGCCGAAAGCGAACCGGTCGGTCACCGGGCGAAGTAATCAACAGCGTTTTGAAAGACGACCATGCCGTCGCCATGCTCGGGCTGCTCTCGGCGACGCGTCCAGGCCGGATGATGCAGCGGATCGACGTGTCGTTCGGGGTGCGGCATCATCCCCATGACCCGACCGGTCGCGTCGCAAACCGCCGCCACGTTACCATCGCCGCCGTTGGGATTGTCGGGAAACGCCAGCGGCGGGTCGCCGGCCGCGGGGACCGAATCGCCGTAAAGTAGCGGCAACCGCCCGGCGTCGGCCATCGCCGTGAGCGTCTCGTTGTCCCTAGCGACAAAACGACCTTCGGCGTGGGCGATGGGCAAAAACATCCGCTCCACGCCGCGAAAAAAGACGCTCTGGTGCCGCGGGTCCACCGACAGATTGACCCACCGATCCTCGAACCGACCGTGGCGATTCCAGGTCAATGTGGCCGGCGGAAGCGTTGCCGATGACGGTTCGGTGTCCATCCCGGCGGCGACGGCCACCGGGACGTCGGCGGTCAGCAACCCCAGTCGCATCATGACCTGCATTCCGTTGCAAATCCCCAGCACGAGGTGATCGCCGTCGATGAAATGTCGCAGCAAATCGCCCAACCGATGCCGCAACCGGGTGGCCAGGATCGCACCGGCGGCGATGTCGTCGCCGTAGGAGAACCCGCCGGGCAGGCACAGAATTTGATACCTCTCGGCGACCGTCGGATTGTCAATCAACGCGTTGACATGCAATCGATCGCACGCCGCACCGGCCCGCTCGAACGCCGTCGCGGTCTCCAGGTCACAGTTCGTGCCCGGACACCGCAAGATCAGGACGCGGGGTTGAGTTTTCAATATTGCCGCAGCCGCCAAAGATTATGTCGAGGATACGGTAGCCGAAGCCGCCAAGGCTTTGGTCGAGCTTCGTTCGGCGGCCTGGCGGACCGCCGCTACCGGAGAATTATTCCCCGGCCGCCACCTTTTTGACCATCGCGTTGAGTCGGCTCTTGGTCCGGGCCGCGGCGTTGTCGTGGATGATGTTGCGGGCGGCCGCTTGATCGAGCTTCTTGTAGGCGACCTGCAAGGCTTCCATCGCCGCGCCGTGATCGCCGGCTTCGGCGGCCGCGTGAACGCGGCGGATCGTGCCCCGCATGTTGGTGCGGATCGACCGGTTGTGCAGGCGTCGCTTGTCGTTTTGACGCAGTCGCTTTTTGGCGCTGGCGGTATTGGGCATCGTCGGGGCGACCGTTTTGCGGCCGCGGGTGGCTTTGAAATGAAAGGCAGGGCGGCGGAGTATGGCAACTAACCGCCGCGTTGTCCACCGTCGGTGCCATGGTCGTCAAACGACGGTTCGTCATAATTTGACCATGACCCAGCACCATCCCGACGCCCCCCGCCCCGGCATCGGCACCCGCCGCCGCGGCACCGTGGCGTTGGTCGGGGCCGGGCCGGGCGACCCCAAACTGCTCACCCTCCGCGGCGCCGAACTGTTGGCCGCCGCCGACGTGGTGCTCTACGACGGGCTGAGCAACCCCGCGATCCTGTCGCACGCCGCCGCCGCGGAGCAAATCAACGTCGGCAAACACGGCGGTCCGCGGATTTGGAAACAGGACGAGATCATCGCCGAGATGTTGTCCCACGCTGCCGCCGGCCGTGTGGTGGTGCGTCTCAAAGGCGGCGATCCGGCCGTCTTTGCCCGAACCAGCGAAGAGGTCGAAGCGTGCCTTCAGGCCGGCATCAATTACGAAATCGTGCCCGGCATCACCGCCGCCTTGGCCGCCGGTTCCTACGCTGGCATTCCCATCACCCACCGCGGATTGGCCTCGGCGGTCGCGCTGGTGACCGGTCACGAACAACCCGGCAAAGCGGCATCGGATTTGGATTGGGACGCGTTGGCGAAATTCCCCGGGACGCTGGTCATTTACATGGGGGTGACGACGGCGAGGGCCTGGACCGACGCACTGATCGCCGGTGGCAAAGACCCCGCGACCCCCGCGGCGCTGCTGCGGCGATGCAGTCACCCCGACCAGCAGCGGGTGCATTGCCGGCTGGACGAAATCGCCGATCGATTGACCCCCGCATCGGAGTTTCGACCGCCGGTGATCGCGATCGTCGGTCCCGTCACGCAGCTTGCCGATCGGATGGACTGGTTCTCCCGCCGTCCGCTCTTCGGCCAAACGGTGCTGGTCGCTCGCCCCGCCGAGTCGATCGATTCGCTCGCCGAGCCTCTGCAACACCTCGGAGCGACGGTGGTGCGGCAACCCGCGATCGTCATCCGACCGCTGAACAATCCCGAAATGCTCGACGATCTAATCGGCTCACTCGATCAAATCGACGACTTGCTATTTGTATCAATCAACGGGGTGCGGCAATTTTTCGAGCGGTTAGGCCACTTGCAGCTCGACGCCCGATCGTTGTCCGGCGTCGCCATTGCGGCTTACGGCAATGCAACGGCCCGGCATTTAAACGATTTCGGCATCCGCCCCGACACGGTATCAAACGTTGCCGACGCCGTTGAATTTTGCAGTTGTCTGACCTCGCAACTTCGCGGTCGCCGGGTCGCGGTCGTTCACGCCGACCGTTCGCCATACGACTGGCCGGCGCTGATGCCGGCGGCGGCGACGGTCCGCTCGGTTGCCGGTTATCGGAACGTGGACGTCGCCTCGCCGGACCGCCAGGTGGCGGCGGCAATCGCCGGCGGCCAAGTCGATTGGGTGGTCGCGACCAGTTCAGCGATTGCCCGGCGGTTGATCGATTGGTTTGGCGACGACTTGCGTCGCTGCCGGATCGCATCGATTGGCCGCAGCACCACGTCGACGATTGAACGGTTGGGCTTTGAGGTGGCGGTCCAACCCGACGTGCCCTCGGTCGCTAACTTGGTCCAAGCGATTGCCGCCGCCCCAAGGAACGAACGATGAAAGAGCCGATCAAGAAAATCCCCAAACCATACCGACGGATGCACCAGGAGCATCCTCAATACATGGAGGCTTACGAATCGTTGGGCAAACAAGCCCGCGAGGCCGGACCGTTGGACGATCGGCAGGTGGCGTTGGTCAAACTGGCGATCTCGATCGGAGCGGGTTTGGAGGGCGCCGCCCACTCGCACTGCCGCAAGGCGCTTCAGGCCGGTTGCACCGCGGAGGAGTTGATGCACGTCGCACTGCTGGCCGCCCCGACGATCGGTTTCCCGCCCATGATGCGGGCCAGGGGCTGGGTCGAGGATGTGATTGGCGGTGCCCAAACGTAGCGGAAGTCGCCAAGACTTTCGGAGACGCGTCAAACATTCGATTGGTGAAACCGAAAGTCTTGGCGACTCCCGCTACGGGGGTCACGGTCCTGTTTCGGCGACCGCGGCGACTTCAGTCGCCGGTGCCGGATGGGCTGCCGGCGGGCCGCCGTGGGGAGCGAAATACGCGGTCAAGCAGATGCCAATGGCGACAAACGCCATGCCCACCCAAAGCAGCGGGTTGACGGCGTGGCCGTCATGGAGCGTCACATAAGAGTAGATCGCGTTGACGGTCACGGCCCCACCAAAAACGATCGGCATCACATAAGCCGGTTTGCCGCCCGCCTTGGTTAGCGCGAAGGTCAAGAACAAAGCTCCGACGGCGCCCAGCGCCCCGGCCAGAAATCCCCACTTCGCCGCTGGCCAGTATTCGCCGGTGTAGTTGAGATTGTCGGTAAACACTGTTTTCATCATCAGGATGCTGCCAAAGACCGCGATGACGGTGTAGGCCAGTCCGATGAAGACATAAGGTTTAAACGGCCCCCATTCTCGGTTGGGAGCACGTCCGTTGGCGACCGCCGGACCGTAAAGCCCCCAACAAAGGGCAACCAGCACAGCACAGATAATGGCAAAGAGTTTCATGGTGGGAAAGTTTACAGTTGACAGTTTTCAGTTTACAGTTCAGCCCGCTTCCGTTCCTCAAACTGTGAACTGAAAACTGTCAACTGTAAACTTCTTCTACGGATTGACCAAAAAATGGCAGACGTCGCCGTCGGCCATGATGTATTGTTTGCCTTCGATGCGGAGCTTGCCAGCGGCCCGGATGTCCTTCTCGGTCTTGTAAGTTTCCAAGTCATCGACGGCGTAGATCTCGGCGCGAATGAAGCCTTTCTCGAAGTCCGTGTGGATCACCGAGGCGGCTTGCGGGGCGGTCGCGCCGACGCGGACCGGCCAAGCTCGCACTTCCTTTTCACCGGCGGTGAAGAAACTCTGCAGCCCCAGCGTTCGGTAGGTTTCGCGGGCGACGACGGCCAAAGCCGGCTCCTCCAAACCGACGTCGGCGAGCATCTCGGATCGGTCCGGTTCCTCCAACTCGGCAAGCTCGGCCTCCAGCTTGGCACAAACGACCGCGACCTGTGCCCCGGAACTTTCGGCGTGTTTTCGCACCGCCGCAACGTGGTCATGCTCGCCCGATAAGTCGTTCTCGTCGACGTTGGCGATGTACAAAACCGGTTTGGCGGTCAAAAATCCAAACGACGACACCGCCTTGATTTCCGCGGGCGTCAATTCCATCGTCCGCAGCGGTTGGCCGCTACTCAAATGCTCGTTGGCGCGTGTCAGCACCGTCTCGCGGAGCTTGGCGTCTTTGTCGCCCCCTCTGGCTGCCCGAGCCGCTTTGGGAAGCGCCGTTTCAATCGCCTGCATGTCGGCCAACATCAATTCGGTCTCGATCGTATCGATGTCCGCGACCGGATCGACCGTGCCGGCGACGTGGATCACGTCGTCGTCATCGAAACACCGCACGACTTGCAAAATGGCATCGACTTGGCGGATGTGTGAGAGGAACTGATTGCCCAACCCCTCGCCCTCGGACGCACCTTTGACGATGCCGGCGATGTCAACCAATTTTAAAACCGCCGGGATCACCTTTTGCGGCGGGATGTACTTGGTGATCCGCTCCAGTCGATCGTCGGGGACCGGAACGATGCCCTCGTTCGGCTCGATCGTGCAGAACGGGTAATTCGCCGCCTGGGCGCCGACGCTGCTGGTCAACGCGTTGAACAGGGTGCTTTTGCCGACGTTGGGCAACCCGACAATGCCGGCTTCCATAGAGAACGGGGGAAAGGTTGAACGGTGAAGGGTCAAAGGTCTCGGTCAGCGTCGAACGTAGCGGGACTCGTCGACATTGAACAGTCACGGCCCCACCCCGGGCTTTCGGTTCCCTTGACCTTTGACCCATCTACCCTTCACCCTCCCCCCAATGCAAAACATTGCCGACTACGACTACACGCTGCCGCGGGAGCGGATCGCCCAGGCTCCGCTGCGAAACCGCGTCGACGCCCGTCTAATGATCGTCAATCGTGCTGACGGGTCGATCGACCATGCCCACATCCGCGACCTGCCTGATCTGCTGCGGGCCGAAGACGTCCTGGTCCGAAACGACTCCCGCGTGGTGCCCGCCCGTTTGATCGGCCACCGCGAATTGACCGGTGGGCGGTGGCAAGGACTGTACCTGCGACACGACCGCGACTCAGGCTTCTGGGAGTTGTTGACCAAGACCCGCGGGACGTTGCAAACCGGAGAAACGATTGTTTTGGAGGACCACGACGCCCGTCCGGGGGACCGCTTGGTCGTCGCCGGGCGGACCGATGAGGGACATTTGGTCGCCAAACCGGTGGCCCACGCGGACGGCACAACGCCCGCGGTGACCGAATTGCTCGAGCGTCATGGCCGCATTCCGATCCCGCCCTACATCCGCGACGGTCGAATGGTTGACGCCGATCGGTTGGATTACCAAACGGTGTTTGCCGGCAAAGACGACATTCATCGCGGATCGGTGGCCGCGCCGACGGCCGGGTTGCACTTCACCCGTCCGCTGTTGGCTCAAATTCAAAAGGGTCAAACCGCGATCGCCGACGTGACGTTGCACGTGGGGCTGGGGACGTTTGAACCGGTCTCCGCGGCAACGCTCGACGAGCACCGGATGCATTTTGAGTGGGGCCGGATCGAGCCGGCGGCGGTCGATTTAATCAACGATCGACGCGGCGGCGGGGGCCGATGCGTCGCGGTCGGCACGACATCGACCCGCGTCCTGGAATCCGCTGCCGCCGCCGGCGGCGGACGACTGCAACCCTGGACGGGTCAAACCGACCTGTTCATCCGGCCCGGTTTCGAGTTCAAAACCACCGACGCGCTTCTGACCAACTTTCACCTGCCCAAAAGCACGCTGCTGGTGCTCGTTTCGGCACTGGCCGGCCGCGAGCTAATCATGCGGGCCTACGCGGAGGCCATCGAGCAGGAGTACCGCTTCTACTCCTACGGCGACGCAATGTTGATCGTCTAATTTCCCGTAGCGGAAGTCGCCAAGTCCTTCGGTTGCGACCAATCAACGCAGACCGAAAGGGTTGGCGACTTCCGCTACGGATGGGGGGGGGCCGTGGTCGCGGGCTTTTCCATCACCCAGCGGACCAACATCCCCACGCCGTCGTTAAAGTAACGGTAAGCGGAGGGAAAGAAGACCAAATAGCGGTTGTAGGTTTCCACGCCCACCAACTCGATCGCCCGCTCACGGTTGTTGACCAACTTGTCAAACCATGCCCGAAGCGTCGGACGGTAATCATGGATCGATCGGTGGGTGATCCGAAACCCCGCCGCCTCGTTCCAACGAACATGATCGGCGTAAGCCGCGTTGAGCGAGCCGGGAAAGAAAATTTGGCCGATGATCGCGGTTGCAGGCAACTGCCGCTCGGTGCGACAAAAAAAGTGCTGCACCAGTCGTCCGCCCGGCTTGAGCGCGGCATATAGTTTTTTCATCAAAGGTGCGATGTCGTCGGGGCGGACGTGCTCCCAAGCCCCGATCGAATAGATCCGATCATAAGTCTCCGGCGGGTAGTCGCAGGTGATGAAGTTTCGGAACTCAACGTTGAAGCCATTGTTTTCGTTGTTGTACTCGACCTGTTCACGAGACAACGTAAAACCGTGCAGGTTCGCCTTATCGCCGGTCGTCTGATGGATGCGTTTGAGCATCGCGCCCCAGCCGCAGCCAAGTTCTAGGATCTTCTGTCCCGCCTCCGGCTCGATCAACGACATCAAATGATCGGCTTTGATCGTTTGTGCCTCCTCGATCGTTTCTTTGCCCGTTGAAAAATCAGCGCAGGTGTAGAACATGAACCGATCATCGAGGAACAGTTCGTAGAACGCGTTGGAGACGTCATAATGTTCCGCAATGCCCTTGGCATGGTCTTGACGCATTTTGGCGCGAATCAACCAGGACCGGGTGAAGGCCGGCGGGTAATGCTGACGAACCCAATTGAATGCCGGTGAAATCTCCTGCGTGATCAATTTCCAAGTCGCCTCGGCCGGCAGAGGCTCGGGGCTGCGGATGAGATATTTCAGGTAGCCGTAGGCGGGTCCGAAAGCAGCCGTCTCCAACGGAAATTTAGCGGCGCGGCTCAGTGCGGACATGAAAATTCTATGGCTAAAGAGTCGGCCCACCCGGCGGGTCGCGGTCGGAAACAACCGCCGCAAAACTCGGCGTCGGCACGAACATCCTAACGACCATCCCGGTCCGTGTGGTCAACACGGCTTTGAATTCTACTGTCGCGATCTTCCGCCGCGACAACGACCGCTTCGACAGCGCGGAGCACGTCCTGAATTTGTGTCCGAAAAACATCTTGAAGTTGGCGTTCGTCGGCGGATTGACTCCTCATCAGTTCAACGCCGTCACGCGGGATCAAAAGCGGATTGATGAGGCTGGATACAAACTCTTGCGGCTCGTGACATCGGATTCGGATTGATTGGGTGGGAGCATCGCTGGGGAACGCTGAGACTCTTGCAAAATCAATGAAATGGCGACAACGTAAAACTCCGCAAGTTCACATGGGGGAATTCCTCACCGGCGGGGGGGCCGTCGGCGGATCGCCCCGCTCGCCATCGCCGTTGCCCAGAACCCACTGGGTTGCCGACCTGCTCAAAAACCTGCAATTCGCGATCGGTCAAGCAATTCGGTTTGGATACTCAAGCGGCCCCGATGGATTCGGCACGATACCGCATGATTCGCGGGCCGCTGCCTCGGAGGTTGGCCCCGTCGGAAAACCCGACACCGTTGTTGTGAATCGCCTCCCGGGCAATTTGGGGCATCGCGACGGCCAGCCGACTGTCACCGATCAAGCTCTCGTCAAACGGCTCGCAGCGAATTTCACAGGTGATCCCAAAGCGGTCTTGGGTTTCCGACGCGGTCGCTCGCAGGGCGGTGAGCAACCCATCGTCGCTCATCGTGCTGAGCATCAAACCGCTGGAGAGGTGCCGGACGTCGCGGTGAGCTTGCCGGCGAAATTCCTCGTCATCATAACCCGTCAGGGCCACCAGGGTTGGTTGCCCATCCCGCCGTCACGGTGGTACTGGGTGTGGGCGGAATCCGCCTGCGTGAAGTAAACGAAAATTACCGGCAGGAGACTCGAATCCATGCCGATCCCATCCTCGGAAACCTGGATCGTCGCCCGTTCGACGTCCGCGCCGATCCTCAAATACGTTGTGCCACCGGCAACGCCATATTTTGAGGCGTTGGACAGCAGGTTTTGGATGACCTGCAAGATTCGAATACGGTCGGCGTGTAACCAAATCGGTTGCCGCCCCATCTCGACGGTCACCCGCTGATTCAGGGATTGAAAAATCGAACCCATCGCGCGGACGATCTCCCGGGCGGTCGCACACAACTCGACCGACCTCTTTCCCAAGATCATTTTCCCGTGGTCACCGCGAGCCATTTCGGCCAAATCGTCGACCAACCGAATCATTTGGGCGAGGTGGCTGACCAACATCGGCCGTAGGGCCTCGACCTCCCCGCAGTGCTCCGGTAGCAAGTCCAAGCCGACGCGTAGCACGCCCAGCGGATTCCTCAGTTCATGAGACATGACCGCGATGGCCCGCCGCATCGCAGCGATCACGGCTGCGACCTTGCTCCAAAAACCGCATTGACGCTGCGAGATTGTTCCATAGTGAGTAGGCCGTGGTGACGAGTCTTCGAGGAACCACGGCAGTTAATGTCTGAACTCACCACCCAGTGCGGAGCACCTACCGGTGCCGTGGTTCACCGAAGCGGATCACCACGGCCTACTTCCGCGCCGTCAACCGCGGACAGTCATTTAGTGACTGTCGGGGTTATGGGTAGCATCAAACGACCTGTCAGTGCGTCCAACAGATCGAAACGCACCACTGGGGCAACGCGGTCGTCGTCCCAAAAGCCCCGTTTCACGACCGCTCAAATCCGACGGGCTAGAAGTCTGTGGTACACCGGTTGCTAACCCGGAGAGTCACTCACTGGAGATATTCATCTTGCCGAACTCACTACCGAAAAACGCACCGTGCTCGTTTATGAACGATACCAGAGCCAATCTAGCGATCGGGTTAGCCTGCATTGCCGGTTGGGCGATGCCGATTCATGGCCAAAGTCCTACCGAAGCAGGTGATCGCACGCACATTGCCCGTCGGGTGTCCCCAAGTGAATCGGCTCAATCAAACGAGACGGAGTCCGCTGATGCACGGCGGTTAAAAGAGATTTTGCGACGCGCCCAAGTGAGCCTGCAGTTTTGCCGCCGAGAGATTCGTGACTACACCTGCACCCTGATCTCCCAAGAACGAATCGATGGACGTTTGCATCCGCCCAAACGTTGCTATGCCAAGGTCCGACATCACCGCCCACCAAATCCGGGGCCGGAGTCTCCGGTCAGCGTTTACTTACACTTCGATGCTCCCCGGTCGGTCGAGGGCCGCGAAATTTTATTGGTCAACGGCAAGAACGACGGTAAAATGCTCGTCCGAGCCGGTGGGACCCACCTGGCATTCTTGACCACCCTGATCGATCCCACCGGTCCGCTGGCGATGCACGACACCCGCTACTCCATTCATGAGTTCGGCGTCGAGCGTCTGGTCGAGCGATTGATTGAATATGGCACCGATGAACTGCATCGGGGCGGATGCCGTGTGACGATGACGGAGAATGTTGAAATGGATGATCGAACCTGCACGGTTTACCAGTTGGTCAATCCAAACCGGGATGATCATCTCCCGTATCATCAGTGCAAAGTTTATGTCGACGAGGCGCTAAAATTGCCCGTCCGGTTCGAGGCATATGACTGGCCAACCGAGGTGGATGGCGAACCTGTCCCGATGGAACTCTATCTTTACAAGGATTTAGAGTTCAACGTGGGTCTGACGGATGAGGATTTTGAGGCGACCAATCCGGCGTACCGGTTTCAATGACTCCCGCAATCCTTCTGTTTGCGCAGCACCAGCAACCTTTCACCAAGCTCCCGCTCGAAACCCGCATCGACTGGGCGATAGTATTGCCGGTCGACGCCGAGGTATTCGACCCGGTCTTCGCCGCCGTCCAAGTCGTGAGGGGAGACGTATCCGACGCCGTGACCGAGATTTTCGGCCCCGGCGTAATGCGAGCAACGGATCGCCATCGGCACCGGCACGGTTGCCCGGTCGCGAACGTCCGCCCGAGCCGCGGAGATCGCCGATGTCGCGGCCCCGGACTTGGGTGCCAACGCTAGATACGCGACCGTTTGAGATAACGTCAATTGTGCCTCCGGCAGCCCGACGAACTCACACGCTTGCATCGCCGCGACAGCCAACGGCAAGGCGTGGGGGTCAGCGTTTCCGATGTCTTCGCTGGCCAAAATGATCAATCGCCGGCACAGGAAGCGAACGTCTTCGCCGCCCTCAAGCATTCGGGCCAACCAGTAGATCGCGGCGTCAACGTCCGAGCCGCGTAGGCTTTTGATCAAAGCACTCGCCAGGTCGTAGTGCTCGTCACCGGTCGCGTCATAACCGGTCAAACGGGCTGTCATGCACTGGCGAATGTCATCGGCGGTGACGCGGCCCGATGTGCTTTGGACCGCCAATTCCAACACGGATAACGCTCGCCGAGCGTCGCCTTCGCAACCCGCCGCCAACGCCCCGATCGCCTGGTCGTCGACATCGCCTCGTATTCCCCGCTCCGCGTCGCTCAACGCTCGACGGAGGATTTGTTCAACGTCATCAGCCTCAAGTGCTCGAAGCTCGAACAATTGGCTCCGCGAAATCAACGCCGCGTTGACCGCAAAGTATGGATTGCTGGTCGTCGCCCCGATCAGCGACACGATGCCGGCCTCGACGTCGGCGAGCAGCGAATCCTGCTGCGAGCGGCTGAAGCGATGAATTTCATCGATAAAAAGTACCGGCGTTCGGCCGCCGGTGGCGACCACGTCTCGGGCCGCCGCCAGAGCCGCCCGCACGTCTTTGACCCCCGACGAAACGGCATTGAGTGACTTCAACTCGCTGCCGGTTTCGCTCGCCAAAACGCGGGCCAGCGTCGTCTTGCCGGTCCCCGGCGGCCCGTGCAGGATGATTGACCCTAACCGGCCGGCGGCAACCATGCGGGGCAACAGTTGACCGTCGCCGAGCAAGTGCGATTGTCCGATCAATTCGCTCAACCGGCGCGGCCGCATCCGCGCGGCCAATGGCTCCGCGGCTCTCAAACAGTCGCTTTCGGCGTCGTCAAACAATCCCGCCATCGGCAGTTTCTCCTCAAACGTTTATGATGCAACCGCCATGATTTTTGACTCATTAAAGCGAGGCATGACCTCCAACCGTAGCGAACTGGTGGTCGATCCGGGACCCGGCCAAGTGGCCGCCCCGCACCTACCGGTTCCGCCGGCCGAGGTGATCAAGCGATTGCGTGAAATCTCGCAAAACGCCCGTACCTGGTCGTTCGATTCGGCCGATGGCGAAGTCGTTTTGATGCGGCATCACTCGTTGGTTTTCAAATTCACCGACGACGTGCAATTGAAGCTCACCGCCGAAGCATCCGGCACGCGGGTGACCGGACTGAGCCAGTCGCGGATCGGCAAAGGCGATTTGGGTCAGAACCGGCGGAACCTGGTGGATTTGATTCGACGCCTCGGCGTGGGATAGGCCTCCGGCCTGTCGCGGGTTTTTGGTGGCCGAAACGGCCGAGCTATGGTCGGCACCGAGCCGGCGTTCCGGCAGAACGCCGCCACCGCAAACGTGGGATAGGCCTCCGGCCTGTCGCGGGTTTTTGGTGGCCGAAACGGCCGAGCTATGGTCGGCACCGAGCCGGCGTTCCGGCAGAACGCCGCCACCGCAAACGTGGGATAGGCCTCCGGCTTGTCGCGGGTTTTTGGTGGCCGAAACGGCCGAGCTATGGTCGGCACCGAGCCGGCGTTCCGGCAGAACGCCGCCACCGCAAACGTGGGATAGGCCTCCGGCCTGTCGCGGGTTTTCGGTGGCCGAAACTGTCGAGCTATGGTCGGCACCGAGCTGGCGTTCCGGCAGAACGCCGCCACCGCAGACGTGGGATAGGCCTCCGGCTTGTCGCGGGTTTTTGGTGGCCGAAACGGCCGAGCTATGGTCGGCACCGAGCCGGCGTTCCGGCAGAACGCCGCCACCGCAAACGTGGGGATAGGCCTCCGGCCTGTCGCGGGTTTTCGATGGTCGAAACTGCCGAGCTATGGTCAGCCCCGAGCCGGCGTTCCGGCAGAACGCCGCCACCGCAAACGTAGGATAGGCCTCCGGCCTGTCGCGGGTTTTCGGTGGCCGAAACCGCCGAGCTATGGTCGGCACCGAGCCGGCGTTCCGGCAGAACGCCGCCACCGCAAACGTGGGATAGGCCTCCGGCCTGTCGCGGGTTTTCGGTGGCCGAAACGGCCGAGCTATGGTCGGCACCGAGCCGGCGTTCCGGCAGAACGCCGCCACCGCAAACGTGGGATAGGCCTCCGGCCTGTCGCGGGTTTTTGGTGGTTGAAACTGCCGAGCTAGGATCGGCACCGAGCCGGCGTTCCGGCAGAACGCCGCCACCGTAAACGTGGGATAGGCCTCCGGCCTGTCGCGGGTTTTTGGTGGTCGAAACCGCCGAGCTATGGTCGGCACCGAGCCGGCGTTCCGGCAGAACGCCGCCACCGCAAACGTGGGGATAGGCCTCCGGCCTGTCGCGGGTTTTTGGTGGTCGAAACCGCCGAGCTATGGTCGGCACCGAGACGGCGTTCCGGCAGAACGCCGCCACCGCAAACGTAGGATAGGCCTCCGGCCTGTCGCGGGTTTTTGGTGGTCGAAACCGCCGAGCTATGGTCGGCACCGAGCCGGCGTTCCGGCAGAACGCCGCCACCGCAAACGTGGGATAGGCCTCCGGCCTGTCAATCGTGCCAGCGACAGGCCGGAGGCCTATCCCACTTTGACCCGCCGGCCCTCGGCGGCGCTGCGGTACATCGCTTGTAACGCCGCGGACGCCTGGACCGCATCGGCCAACCCCGAGACGTTCCGCACCAGCGACGTGACCGCCCGGTGAAACTGCTCCAACATTCGGTCGGCCACCGGCATTTCATAATCCAACGATTCCTGGTGCCGACCGGCGGTGTCGAACCAAACCAGCGTTCCGGGCAAATCAACAAAGGCGACGCCGTTTTGACAAACCACCTGCATCGCCGCCGGCGGCCGGAACCCGACCGCTTCGGGCCAGTCGGATCGTAGGTAGCTGCCGCAACTAATCTGCGCCGATGCGTCACTGCCGGCAAAACGCATCGACAGCGAACGGTAATCGGCAAATGAATCGTCGACCTCGCCGATTTCCCCGGCCGTCACCGAGGACGGGGAACCCCCGACGACGTAGCGGCACCAATCGATCGATTCGATCAAATGTTGGTCCATCGCTTCGGCCGAAACCGCTGCCCGGGGCGGCTTCGCTTCCAATCGGCCGCGGATGTTGCCCGGCGGCGACGCGATCCGTTCGTGACAAAAAATACGCCGCGGTTGACCCAAATGCGTCGCGATCAATTCTTTGAGTCGCAGCGTGGCGGGAGCGTAACGCCGCGGCAATTCGGCCATGAACGCCACGCCGGATTGATCGACGCATTGGCGAAACGGTTCATCCTCGGGTCGCAGCCGCAGGTCGCCGCCCCAGTAAACCGCCTTGCCGGCCTCGCAGGCCGCGATCGCCGGCAAGAATCGCGTCCAACCGCTCTGAAGCACCATGACCGCGTCGATGTCCTCGCGGTGAACCAACCGCTGGTAACCATCGACCGGATCGGCCTCGAACTCCGCGGCCGCCGATTCGGCCAATTTGGCGACCGTCGCGTGAACCGCCCGAACGTCAAAACGATGAGCCATCGTGCGAAGTGCCGGTCGATGAAACGACTGCCACCGGTCGCCCAGCCCGATCAGTCCGATGCCAAGCTTCACCGCAGCACCGCTTCGGGCCAAAGCGACGGATCCTCCGCAACCGGAAATGGGTCACCCAGCGATAGCGACTGGGTGCCCAATTCGCGGTCGGCGATTTGATAAAACAATTTGATCCGACGTTGGTCTCGCGGGTCATAGCCGGTCAAGGACGCCGCGGCGACATGGCCGGAAATCTCATAACCATCGTGTCGGCTGACCGCCGCGACGGCCATCCCGCCCGGCGGCACCGGTTTAGGATTTTGACGCGCCCGATTGATCGGAATCCAGGAGACGACCGCGGTGTCACGCCGCGGCCCGCCGCCGGTTGGCAAGAACAAAAATCGGTGACAATGCTGCGTCGCGCGGTGGACCCCCGGACTGCATCGCGTGTCGATCCAAACGTGCAGCCCGTCGGACTCCTCCATCCGCGACTCGCGGCACCACGGCGCCTGTCGTTTGCTATCGATCGACATCCAAAAGAACATACCCGCATCGGACCACGCGGCGCGGACGTCGGCATACGTCGGTCCCCCGCCAAGCGTTCCCAAGGGTGGTAGTTGATATTCTTCGCCAAGCTTGACCCCGCGTCGGTCCCAAACCGCGTCGGTGTGCAAGACCTCGATCTCGAACTGGAACAGGAACGTTGGGTCAATCAGAGGGGCGGGGCTGGTTTGGCTCATCGCAACACTCCCTTGCTGCTGGGAACCGCGGCGTTGCGAGGATCGGTCGCGACGGCCATGCGAATCGCCCGGGCCGCGGATTTGAAGACCGCTTCGGCGACGTGGTGCGAATTGCGGCCGTGGTGCAGCACGAAATGCAAATTGCAGCGGGCGTGAAAGGCCAGCGATTGCCAAAAATGTTCAACCAACTCGCTATCAAACGTTCCAATTTTCGCCGTCGGCATTTCGACGCGATATTCAAACGCATAGCGGCCGCCCAAATCCACCGCCGCGGTCACCAGGCACTCGTCCATCGGCAGTGTGATGTGGCCGTAACGAACCACCCCGGCGCGATCTCCCAGCGTCCGATCCAACGCTTGACCGATCGCGATCCCGGTATCTTCGGCGGTGTGATGATCGTCGACATGTAAATCACCTTCGGCAGTGACATCCAAATCAAACAATCCATGGACCGCGACCAGATCGAGCATGTGGTCCAAAAATCCGATCCCGGTCGACCGTTTTCCACCGCCGGAGCCATCGAGGTTTAACCGGACGTCGAGTTGCGTCTCTCCGGTCTTCCGCTCAATCTTTGCAGTCCTCGCCTCGTTCATACCGCCCCGCCCAAAATCTCGCCCAACGCCGTCAACATCGCTTCGATTTCCTGATCGGTCCCCACGCTGATTCGCAACCCATCCCCAAAGTCGGGGTACACCATGTAACGCAACAAAACGTCTCGATCCGCTAGTGCCCGGTGAATTGACTCATGTCGACCCGAAGGATGCGTACACCATATAAAATTGGCCGACGAGGACAGCGTATCAAACCCAAGCGTCCGCAACCCCGCTTCCAGCCGCTCGCGGGTCTTGATCAAGCGAGCAACCGTATCCCGCAGCCACGCCGCGTCCCCGATCGCCGCGGTTGCCGCCGCAATCGCGATCGCATCGCAGTTATAGCTGTCTTTAATTTTGACCAACTGTGCGATCACCTCGGGGTTGGCGATCAGGAACCCAAACCGGATTCCCGCCAGCGCATACGATTTGCTCATCGTCCGCGAAACCATCACCGCCGGGTTTCGCCGAACCAGATCGATGCAATTTTGATCGGCAAAATCCGCATAGGCTTCATCGACGAGCAAGGGGCAGGGCAACGCGTCGGCGAGCGTCTCGATCTGCCGCGGCGTCAGCACCGTGCCCGAAGGGCTGTTGGGGTTGGGGACGATTGCCAACCGCAATCGCTCCGCCGGGGCGGTGAACGCCGGGCCAAGTGTCCAGTCGGCCTCGAAGGGCACCGTTTCCCACACCGCGTCTTGAATCTCCGCGAGCGTTTGATAGAGCGTGTAGCTGGGGGTGGGCAACCGGATCCGGTCCCCCGGATTGGCCAATCCCCGTACCACCAACGTCAAAATCTCATCGGAACCGTTCCCCGCCAGGATCCACTCCGGCCCCGGCAGACCGTAGGCCTGCGCCGCGGCGACCCGAAAATCCGTCGCCAACGGATCGGGGTAACGATTGATCCGCCCCGAAGCCGCCGCGGTGATCGCGTCGATGACCGCCGGGGAGGGCGGGTAGGGGTTCTCGTTGGTATTGAGCTTGATGCAGGTCCCCGGCGGCGGTTGATGACCCGGCGTGTAGGCTCGCAGCCGCCGGACGTTGTCGCGAAAAACAACCTCCCGCGGCATGTCATGGGCGACATGTCCGGTTCCGAGGTCCGCTGGGGCGGGGGCTTGAATCATCGGCGGGGACGGTTCCTCGTCAAACGCGGGGCGGGGCTTCGAGACCGGTCAATCGTAACGTCGGTCCCATCGCTCCGCGACCGCCGGAACCACCGTAGCGGAAGTCGCCAAGACTTTCGGACGACGCTGCGATCCGATAAACCGAAAGTCTTGGCGACTTCCGCTACCATTGATTTGAACTCCACCCATGAACATTCTGTGCTTCAGCGACCTGCATCGCGATGTCCCGGCAGCCCAAACGTTGGTCACGCTGGCCCAACAAGCCGACCTGGTGGTCGGGGCGGGTGACTTCGCCAACCAACATCGCGGCATCGGTGACTGCATCGACATCCTATCGGAGATCGATCGACCAACCATCCTGGTTCCCGGCAACGGTGAGACCGAAGATGAATTGATTGAAGCGGTCGCGAATTGGCCCATGGCGATCGTCCTGCACGGACGCGGCACCGAGATCAATATCGACAATCGCAAGCTGCCGGTTTGGGGGGTCGGTGGCGGAATTCCCGTCACGCCGTTTGGTTCTTGGAGTTATGATTTTGACGAAACCCAAGCCGCCGAATTACTCGGTGGATGTCTCGCCGGGGCGCTGTTGATCACCCACTCCCCGCCGATCGACAGCGTCGACCGCGACTCATCAGGACGGATTCGCGGCAGCCGGGCGATCCGCGACTGCATCGAGGCCAAACAACCGCTCGCGTGTGTCTGCGGTCACATCCACAGCGACTGGACACGCCGGGTCAAGATCGGCAACACCGAAGTCCTCAACGCCGGTCCGGTCGGCCAGTGGATGACGCTATAACCCCCACCAACGTAGTGGATTTTGCTAAAAATCCATACCACTCACGTAGTGGATTTTGCAAAAAATCCATACCCACCATCCAACCCAAGCCGGCCCGCAACGAAGTGATTATCCGGCCTAGCAATAGCTGTACAACGGGCTTTCAGCCCGTCGAATTGAATCGTTCGTGAATTTGAACTGTCGGGGCAATGATTACATTGACCCGATGGTGCCCACTGACTCTATGGACGGCCTGAAAGGCCGTCCTACTTCCAGGATAACTTGGATAAACACTACGCCAATTCACTTCGTCGGCGAAAATGTGTCTCCAGAAACGTTTCGAGCCGTTCGGCGGCCTGTTCCATCCGGTTGAGCCGCAGCGTGACCGTGACCCCGTGATCGTTTACCGACACCGAACCGACATCCTCACCGTTTTGAGCGTCTTGAAAAGCCAACAGTTGCGGTAGATCAATCGCTTCGCGGTTGCCGCGGAGCTGGACGATGACGGCGTCGCGATCTTTGGTCACCACCTCGGCCCACGGCGGATCGCCGTCGTTGGTCCCGACGCAAACCCGGTCAATCGCTCCGTAGCGAAGCGAATCGATACCGGCGACCCGCTCGAGCAATTCCAGCGTTCGGTCGGCCAGGGCGATCGGCCAGCGGGGGCCGCCGTTGTCAAACCCCTTGGGCAGCGTATGCCAACGCCGCCCCAGTGCCCGCCATGGTTCCAACACCGCATCGGCGGCCGACACCGCGCCCGCGGCCAACACAGTGTCGACGGCGGGTTTCTCCGCCGCGGAGGCCTCGGTTATTTTCGTCCGCGGCTTGGGTTTGGCCACCGTCGCACCCGCCAAGGCCGCTTTGAGGTATTTGGCCGTCACCGAGGCGTTCTTTTGACCGGTCGTCTCGGCGAGACCCTCCGGAGTTCCTTCAAAAACCACCTGTCCCCCGTCGATGCCCGCCCCGGGGCCGATGTCGATCACCCAGTCAGCGGTTTTGATAACATCGAGGTTATGTTCGATGACGATGACGGTGTTGCCGATCTCAACCAATCGCTGAGTGACCAACAGCAATTTTTCGATATCCCCAAAGTGCAAACCTGTGGTCGGTTCGTCCAGCAGATAAACCGTGTGGCCGCTAGCCGGACGGGCCAACTCGGCGGCGAGCTTGACCCGCTGGGCCTCGCCGCCCGATAGCGTCGGGGCCGGCTGCCCCAGCGTGATGTAGTCCAAACCCACATCGCATAAGGTTTGAAGCACTCGCGTGATCCGGTTGTGACCGGCGAACAGTTCCACCGCTTGACCGCAAGGCATAGCCAGAACGTCGGCAACCGAACAGCCGCGAAATTTTACATCCAAGACATCGTTGCGGTATCGATGGCCTTCACACGTTTCGCACTCGACATAGACGTCGGGCAAGAAGTGCATTTCAATCTTGCGTTGACCCGAACCCTCGCACTGGTCACAGCGGCCGCCGGCGACATTGAATGAAAACGTTCGCGACGTGTATTTGCGTTCTCCGGCCAACGGCTCGGCAGCGAATAGCGTTCGGATCGCGTCAAAGACTCCGGTATACGTTGCCGGGTTGCTCGACGGGGTATTGCCCAGCGGCGACTGATCGACCCGGATCACTTTGGCGACATGTCGTAGTCCTTCGATTTTGTCGTGACGACCGGGACGGAGGCGGGCGCGGTGCAGCCGCCGGGCGAGGACGGGGTACAGGATGCCATTGACCAACGTGCTCTTACCGCTGCCCGAGGGACCCGAAACGACCGTCAAAACACCCAACGGAAACGCCACATCGATGCCACGCAAATTGTTTTCTCGCGCCCCGCGGATCGTCAATCGTTCGGTCACCGGTTTGCCCTCATCATCAACGACCCGGCGTCGCTCGGCGGGGACTTCGATCGACTGCCCGCCGTTGATGAACCCCGCGGTTACCGAGTCACCGATCGGCTGGGGATCGGTCGGCGCCCCCCGAGCGACGATCGTGCCGCCTTTGGTTCCCGCGGCGGGTCCGAAATCACATAAATAATCCGATGCCCCGATCACGTCGTGATCATGTTCGACGACCAGCAACGTGTTGCCCAGATCACGGAGTCGGTGCATCGCACCGATCAATCGGTCGTTGTCCCGGGGGTGCAGGCCAATCGTCGGTTCATCGAGAACATATAGGACGCCGCACAGACCACTGCCCAATTGAGCGGCAAGCCGGATTCGTTGTGCTTCGCCGCCCGACAACGTTGCTGCCCCGCGGTGCAGCGTCAGAGTAATCCAGGCCGACGTCACGCAGAAATTTGACCCGAGACGTCACTTCGCGAATCAATTCGCCGGCAATCTTTTTCTCCCGCCGGTCGAGTTTCCAGGTTTTAACCTCGGTGGCCAATCGATCCAGCGGCATGGTGACCAAATCGGGAAGCGTGCAGCCGCGAAATCGTACCGCCGCGGCATCGTCGCGAAGCCTTGACCCATCGCACGATCCGCAATCGATCTCCGCGGTGAATAATTCCAGTTTGCCGCGAAGTCCGGGCGTCAATCGAGCCGCCTCGTCCAGCGCCGGATAGAAACCCTTGAACTGGAAACGAAACCGCGGCCGCTGCACCTCGATCCATCGCTCCCCGGTGCCATGAAACAGGATCCGTTTTTGCGCCACGGTTAGGTCGGCAATGGGGACTCCGGTGGGCAAACCGGTCGCTTCGGCCAAGGCCGCCATCATCGCGGTCGATAACGATGATTCGATCGAAGGCCACAGCAGCGCCCCACCCCCGGCAAGCGTCTGATCGGCCGAACCGAGCAACTCCGCCGGGTTGGTACCCGTCGAAACGCCAAGCCCATCGCAACTGGGACACCAACCGAGTGACGAGTTGAACGAAAAATGATGAGGGGTGAGTTGGTCAAACGACCGGCCGCAACATTCGCATACCAAATGTTGAGAATGCGTCACCACGCTCCAGTGTTTCTCGTCATCGTCCGCGCCGGCGATCGCCACCCGCAAAACCCCCACGCCCAGCGACAAGGCCTGTTCGACCGAATCACTGATCCGCGAGCGTTCATCGTCCCGGACGATGACCCGGTCGACGACGACTTCGACTTCATGATTTTGCCGCGTGTCGAGTGCCCCGGCCCCCTCCAGCGGCACGGTTCGGCCGTCGATCCGCACCCGCGCGTAGCCAAGCGATTTGAGCGTCTCCCAGGTGTCTTTGCTGGCCGCCCCCGCGGTCACATCGATCGGGGCAAGCAACAAAGCTTTCGTGCCCGGTGGCAGCAACATCACTTTGTCGGTGATCTGATCGGGCGTTTGGGTCCCGACCGCGATGCCGCAATCGGGACAGTGCATCACCCCGATCTTGGCAAACAAGATTCGCAGGTAGTCATAAACCTCCGTCACCGTGCCGACGGTCGACCGCGGCGAAGTCGTCGTGTTTTTCTGCTCCAGTGCGATCGCCGGCGACAACCCTTCGATCCGGTCGGCTTTAGGCTTTTGCACCTGGCCAATGAATTGACGCGCGTAGGACGACAGCGATTCGACATAACGCCGCTGGCCTTCGGCATAGATCGTGTCCATCGCCAGCGACGACTTTCCGCTGCCCGAGGGGCCGCAGAAGACCGTCATTGCGTTTCGCGGGATTTCAACGTCGACCGACTTCAAATTATGTTCCGACGCGGCTTCGACGACCACGTGAGTCCTCGCCCGCTCCGGCGGGGCGGCAATCCGACGAATCGCACGCGGCCGGGGTGCCGCGGCGCGTTTGATGTTGAGCGATTTCGCCAGCGCCGCGCCGGTATACGAATCCGCCACCGTGGCCACTTCGGCCGGTCGACCGGTCGCGATGATCCGGCCCCCGCCGGCCCCCCCCTCGATCCCCAGATCGATGACCCAGTCGGCGGTTTTGATCACGTCAATGTTATGCTCAACGATGACGATCGAATTGCCACGGTCGGCCAATCGATCAATCACCCCCAGGAGCAATTCAATGTCATTGAAATGCAAACCGGTCGTCGGCTCGTCGAGAATGTAAAGCGTTCGTCCGGTTTCGCGTTTGGACAATTCACGCGAAAGTTTGATCCGCTGAGCCTCGCCGCCCGAAAGCGTCGGCGACGGTTGGCCGAGTTTCAAATACTCCAGACCGACGTCGACGAGGGTTTGCAATTTCTCGGCAATTTTGGGAATGTTCTCGAACACCTTCAGCGCCTGCGAGATGTCCATCTCCAAAACGTCAGCGATCGAGTGACCTTTGAATTTGACCGACAGTGTTTCCAGGTTGTAACGGTGACCGGCGCAGACCGCGCACGTCACCCAAATGTCAGCGAGGAAATCCATCTCCAACTTGTTCGCTCCGTTGCCGTCGCAAGCGGCGCAGCGACCCCCGTCGACATTGAAACTAAACCTGCCGGCCTGATAACCACGCGCCTTGGCGTCGGGCAACTTGGCGTACAGGTTGCGAATCTCATCAAACACCTTGACGTAAGTCGCCGGGTTGCTGCGGGGCGTTCGGCCGATGGGGGATTGGTCAATCGCGATCGTCTTGTCGAGGTGTTCCAACCCCGTGATCGCCTCATGCTCGCCCGGCTCGGTTTCGGCGCCGTTGAGTTCATTCCGCAATGCCGGCTCAACGATGCCGCCAATCAGCGAACTCTTGCCCGACCCCGAAACGCCGGTGACACAGCAGACGACGCCCAGCGGGATGTCGGCGTTGACGTTTTTGAGGTTATGATGTTTCGCACCGATGACGTGTAACATCCATTCGGTTTCGATCGGTCGCGGGGTGTGACGCGGCGTGATCGCGCGGCGACCGGACAGGAACGCGCCGGTGGTGCTGTTTTTGGCTCCCGCGATGTCCTGCACGGTTCCCTGAGCGACGACTTTGCCGCCCCGAACGCCCGGCCCGGGACCGAAGTCGACGATTCGGTCAGCCGCCCGCATGGTGTCCTCGTCATGCTCGACGACGATCAACGTGTTGCCGGCGTCGCGAAGCCGCGTCAACGTTTCGATCAGTCGGTCGTTGTCCCTGGCGTGAAGTCCGATCGATGGTTCATCGAGGATGTACAACACCCCCGACAGGCCGCTGCCGATCTGTCCGGCCAGACGAATCCGCTGCGTCTCCCCGCCCGAAAGCGTCGGCGCGGTCCGGCCCAGCGTCAGGTATTCCAAACCGACCCCAAGGAGAAACCCGATCCGACCGCGAATTTCCTTGATCGCTTCGCCGGCAATACGCCAATCGATGGGCGATAGTTCGATATGGTCAAAAAATTCCGCGAGGCCATCGATTGGAAGGTCACAAAGCTCGGGCAGCGTGGCCAATGTGGGATAGGCTTCCAGCCTGTCGGCCGAGTCCATGACAGGCTGGAAGCCTATCCCACTTTTGAGCCGAACGGCACTGGCTTGTTGATTCAACCGCCGCCCGCGACAGTCGGGGCAATCGATCGTGTTCATGACCTTTTCAAAGGCCCGCAGCTGCATTTTGTTCTTTGTCGTCCGGTACCGATCCAATAGTTCGGGGATCAAACCGTCAAAGGTGGTATCGATCGTCTTCTTGCGTCCCTTGCCGCCTCGGAAGGTGACGAGCAGCTTTTCGTCGGGACCCCACAACCACGCCTGCCGCGCCGTTTCAGGAAGTTCGTCCCAAGGTTGTTCGAGCGTTGTCTTGGGCGGTAGGTCCAATGCCTCGTCGATCGCCTCGGCGACATTCTGATAAATATGCCGACGGTAACGACCGACGTCCGCCCATTTGCCAAGCAATCCAATCGCGCCCTTGCGAATCGACTTGGTTGGATCGGTGATTAGTAGTTCGGGGACAAACGTGTACAGTCGGCCCAAACCATCGCAGCCCGAGCACATCCCTTGAGGTGAGTTAAAACTAAATAGCTGCGGCGAGGGCGGGCGGAATGATTCGCCGCAGTTGCCGCATGAATACTTGGATGAAAATAGGCGATCGCTTTTTGGCTCTCCGACCTCTTCTTCATCATCGGACAACGATCCGATCAAGGTACATTCGCCCAGTTTGATCGCCAACGAAACCGCTTCGGCGACGCGGCCTCGGTCGACCCGACCGGGCAGCAATCGCTGCACGACGACTTCGACATTGTGCCGCCGGGTCCGGTCCAGCGGCGGGGGGGCGTCCAACGAGATCGTTTCCCCATCTACCCTCGCCCGGTTGAACCCCTGTTTGCGAAGGTTTTCAAACAGGTCTTTGAACTCACCCTTTTGACCGCGAACCAGCGGCGCGAGCACCCATAAGGTTTGTTCGTCGCCTGCGGTTTGCGTCACCCAGTCGAGCAGCGAGGCGACAATGGAGTCCGTCGTTTGAGCTTCGATCGGTTGATCGCAACGCGGGCAATAGCCGACTCCGACGCGGGCATAAAGCACCCGCAGGAAATCATAAATCTCGGTGATGGTGCCGACCGTCGACCGCGGGTTGTTTCCCGTCGATTTTTGGGCGATTGAGATTGACGGACTCAGCCCCGAGACCAGGTCGACGTCGGGCTTGGGCATTTGGCCGAGGTATTGCCGGGCCACCGAAGAGAGCGATTCGACATACCGGCGTTGGCCTTCGGCGAACAGTGTATCAAACGCCAACGAGCTTTTGCCGGAGCCGGACACGCCGGAAAAACAGATCAATTCGCCTCGCGGCAGCGTCAAATTGACGTCACGAAGGTTGTGTTCGCGGGCACCTTTGACGGTGATCACTTCGGTGGACGCGCCGGCGGCGGCCGCCCGGATAGCGGAAACGTTGGAGACCAATTCGACACCGGGTGGCGGGGTTTTCTTCCTGAATCAACGCGGCAGTGTACGCGCCCGCCGGGCAGTTGCCGAGTCGAGTCTGCTCCGATTGGCCAATCGACGGGGCTGGTTGGGGCGTCAAGAGTCCGCCCCGACTCCGGCGTCAACCGTTTGGCTCTTCAGCGGCACGGTGCCGCAGCCGAGCCGCTTCAGGGTCGTAGAAGTACCGGTGAATCGAACCGTCCTTGATCCGGGTAATCGTCTGCTCGATGACCGTCAGCGGCACCAGAAACCACTCTCGCGGATGAACCCGTTCTCCAAAGCGATCCGACAGGACAACGTCGAGCCTCGCCCTTGCAAAGAACTTGTGGATCGTCAACTCCAAAGCTCTACGGTTGATGTTTGCCAGTTGATAGGACGCGACCAATTCCGCTTCGGCCAGCAGAAAGGTGGGGTCTTTCTTGGCACCTGCGACCCGGGTCTTCGGATCACCGCCCGTCACGCCGATCTTGTGCAACACGTCGCGGTGTTCGCTGACGAACGGGTCGCCGGACAAACTGCGGGCAACGTAGATCGTTCCTGACTGTTGATCGTCGCCGTCCAAAACATCGCCAAAGAGCGAATCCGCTTCCTCATAGTCCTCGTCGACGGTCGGCTGGGGCGGCACGATGCGTCGACTGGATTCGTCCTTGTTCAATGCCCGCCGCAGCGATCGCATCAATAGGTCCGATTCGGTCCCGTTGGCAAAGATCACCCGCAGTCGACGGTCCCGTTCACCATGCTCGGGTGTGAACCACTTGTCCGCATGGGCGACGAACGCTGTTTGACCATCGACAATGAACCAGTCCCCCTTTTGGATCTTTGACCGGCTGCTCTGGCGAAACAGCTCCGTGGTCTGACGACCTGACTTCAGGTCCGCTTGCACCTCGTCGAACGCTGTACGGAAGTCGTCAAAGTCTTCGCAGGGCGTCCGCTGCGCAATCTCGTCAGGCGGGTTTCGCTCTGCGGCGGAGCGAACGTGTTTCATCTGGGTGATGTCGTCGTTGACCCCCACCCCCAGTTCGTCGAGCAACTCGTCATCAGACCTCGTGCGGAACTCCGCGCCCGGTTCAGCGACCTCATCCCCGCCTGCCAAAACGCCATCCTCATCAAAGTCTCGCAGCAACTTCATGCACTCGGCGTTGTCGCGAATCCGGTCCAAACGCACGGCGTAGATCCGCTCAAAGATGTCGTTGTCGTCACCGTGTTGGGGCAGCCGCCCGTGCTCGCGAAAAAACCGTTGGATGTCTTCAAAGCCGGCGATCATCCGCTCCTGCTTCGCCGTGTAGGTCTGGACCGGTTTGACCTCGGTCAGGACGCCAAGCTCCGCCAATAGATCGTCATCGTCGGTCGAGAAAGCGTCCGCTGATTTTCTAATCTTCTTGGTCACGGTTGCACGACCCATTTCGAGATTCCCGCGGCACCCTCCCCCCGGGAGGGTCGGAGCCTCAGCGACGGGGAGGGCGGCGACGGGGAGGGCGGCGACGGGGAGGGCGGCGACGGGGGGCGGCGGCGGGGGCCAGCCCACCGCACCCTCCCCGGCGAAGCGCCGACCCTCCCACGAAGCGTGGGAGGGTGATAGGTTGTTCGATCGCGACGACCTAGCCACGGGCCGCCTCCTGCTTCATCCGCTGCAGGAACGCGATGCCCTCGGCCATCCGTCGCTCCCAAGCGTCTTGGCTGTTAATCATCGGCAACCGCCCGCGTTGTTTGTTGAACTTCACCGCCCGGCGAGCCAAGTCGCGGGCTTCGTCGGGCGTCAATTGAACACGCCGCCCGGCGATCGCCGACTGGACCTGCTGCAGCCGATCCTCGTTCATCGACTTAGCCAAGATGTTGTAAGCCTCGCTGAACGGGTTGATTGAATCGATCAGGTCAACGTTTAAATCGCGGACGTCGGTTACGTAACGCCGGATGCCATCGATCAACGCCGTGCTACCAGAGGCGTTATGATCACCGCCCGAAGATGGACCACCGGCCGTGGAACCGCCCGCCTGCTCCCCAGCTCGTTTGGCTCCCTGCTGGACCAGGTTCAACGCCGCGACCGCCCGCTGCCGCACCGCTTCCTGATCTTCGCCCGACAGGTCGGGGTACTTCTCCCGGATGATCTTGCCCATCCGCTGCTGAGTCGTCTCCTGGGGCGGCAGCTCCTGATTAAACAACGCATCCTGCACCGTCCGAGTGTCTTGGACAAATGATGCCAACAGCTCATTGAGGTCTTCGCGACAGATCTTTGTTGCTTCCTCGCTGACGGTTTCGCCCAAGCCGTTGATCTCGACCTGCACCGCCCCCGTCTTACGGTCAACGCCGACGTTGCAGCCCTCGGGTTTGTACCCGTCCGGGCCCCAGTCGATGTCGCCCTGCACCGGCGGGTGCGTCGTCTTGGGTCGGAACTCAAACCGCGGGGCCAACACTTGCTCCATCAACAAGCTCGCCGCGATCGCCTTAAGCGTGTCGTTGACCGCCTCGGTGACAGCTTGTTCACTCGCGTCCGGCTCGGCAATCAGGTTGGTGAACCGGGCTCGCGTCTTGCCCGGAGCGTCACGCGTTGCCCGGCCAATGATCTGAACGATCTCCGTTAAACTACTGCGATAACCGATCGTCAATGCGTGCTCGCACCAGATCCAGTCGAACCCCTCCTTGGCCATCCCCAGAGCGATGATGATGTCGACGAAGTCACGATCTTCGCGTGCCCGCGGACTGCGAAGTGCGGCGGCCACCTTCTCCCGTTTGACTGGGTCGTCGTCCACCAGGTCCGCGACCCGCAGCGTCCGGCCGGTCTCGGTTTTGATGAGGTGAAACCCAGTCTCCTCGTCGGTTTTCAACCACTGACCAAGCATGTCTTGGATGTGATCGACCTCGACGTACTTGCCCGTCCGCGTGCTCTCGCGGCTGTTGACGTTGGGGATGTGGATGATCGTCTTCTCATTCTCATCGAGCACCTTGGCCAAGTCGTCGATGTAGCTGCCGGAGTAGAAGTAATACCCGATGTCGAGTTGCTTGAGGTGCTCGTAGCCGGCCAACTGCTCGTAGTAGGTGTACGTCACCGTCTCAAAGCGTCGTTCGTCTTCGGGCATCAGCACCGCAGCGGCGTCGCCGCGAAAGTAGCTGCCGGTCATCGCAACCAAGTGCGTTTTGTCCCGTTCGATCAATTGCCGAACGAAATCCCCCAGGCGGTTGTCTTCGCTGACCGAGACGTGATGAAACTCGTCGACGGCGATCAACCGATCGTCAAACGCCTGGGCCCCAAACTTTTCAAACGCGAAGCGGAATGTCGCGTGGGTACAAATAAGGATTCGTGGCTGGCCCTCCCCTCGCTGAGGCTCGACCCTCCCACGAAGCGTGGGAGGGTGTAGATCATCACCCTCCCCCCGGGAGGGTCGAGCCTCAGCGACGGGAGGGCTTCCCCCATGCTCGGCCCTCCCCGGCGAAGCGCCGACCCTCCCACGAAGCGTGGGAGGGTGTAGATCATCACCCTCCCCCCGGGAGGGTCGAGCCTCAGCGAGGGGAGGGCTCCCCCCATGCTCGGCCCTCCCCGGCGAAGCGCCGACCCTCCCACGAAGCGTGGGAGGGTGCAGATCATCACCCTCCCCCCGGAAGGGTCGAGCCTCAGCGAGGGGAGGGCTCCCCCCATGCTCGGCCCTCCCCGGCGAAGCGCCGACCCTCCCACGAAGCGTGGGAGGGTGCAGATCATCACCCTCCCCCCGGGAGGGTCGAGCCTCAGCGAGGGGAGGGCTCCCCCATGCTCGGCCCTCCCCGGCGAAGCGCCGACCCTCCCACGAAGCGTGGGAGAGTGCAGATCATCACCCTCCCCCCGGGAGGGTCGAGCCTCAGCGAGGGGAGGGCCGGCCTGGACCGATCGCGCCGCCTTCATTCCCGACCCCGTTTTCTTACGACCTTTGAAAACGAACTCTAACCCCAGATGATTGACGATCCCATGAGCGACCGCTTCGGCGTCCTGTTCGACGTCCATGTCGGTGAACCGAATTACATCCCAGCCCAAATCGTTGAGCGTTCGCTGTCGGGCGAGATCCGCGTCCGGGGTCTGATCGTGATAGCCACCGTCGATTTCCACCACCAATTGCTTGCTGAGGCATGCGAAATCGACGATCCAACCTTCGATGGAATGCTGCCGACGAAATTTGAGGCCGCAAACCTGCTTGGCTCGTAGAACACTCCACAGCAGCGACTCGCTTTTGGTTTGGACTTGTCGTAGCTCACGGCGGAATAGTTTGGCTTTGTCAGGGGGAAGGGTTGGGGACGAGGCACGCGAACCCTCCCCCCGGGAGGGTCGAGCCTCAACAAGGGGAGGGCTTCCCCCATTCTCGGCCCTCCCCGGCGAAGCGCCGACCCTCCCACGAAGCGTGGGAGGGTGCAGATCATCACCCTCCCACCGGGAGGGTCGAGCCTCAGCGAGGGGAGGGCAGCTCGCCAGGAACCGCCCCACCGCGTCGACCTTACCGCCCTCCCCGCCGCTGCATTGCACAGGTTCCACTGCGGCTCGACCGTCCAGTCAGCAAAGAAGCCGTGCTCGGCGAGCGGCGTGTCGGCAAAGCTCGCCCCGATAGACTTCTCCGGCACGACGACGATCGCCTGCTTCAAACCTTGATGGTGCAGCTTGTCCAACGCGACGAACATCAACGCCCGGCTTTTGCCTGACGCCGGCGGCGACTTGAGCAACAGGTACTGCTCGCCGCGGTACTGCCAAACCTGCTGCTGCATCTGACGCATCCCCATCGAGTCCGGCCGCACGCTGCGACCGTCGCCGGAGTAATTGACGCTGACGCCGGGGATCATGTTGGGTTGGGACAAGGGAGTTCTGGGTTTCAAGGAGACGCGGTGGTCCGGTCGGTCGACCGGTCCTGACTTTACGGAGCCTGGCCGGTGCCGGCGACACGTCTGGTCGATTCGACTCGCGACGGCGGGTTCGAATTTGCCAAAGTACAATGCTGGCCTCCATCGAACGCGCATCCGCCCATGAATCATCCGCCGCTCACGATCGACCGACTCGAAAGCTTCCCTAGCTTGCCGTCGGCACCGATCGTCGAAGCCACCCTGGCGTGGACCATCCAACCCACCGAACCGCCCAATACGGCCGCCTTCGGTGAGGCGTTGCAGCGTGACTTTGGCGAGACAGCCGAGATCGCAGCCGAATATCGCTTCACGGTTGAACACCAAACCGCAGGCGAACAACTCAGCGTCCGTTCCCGCGAAGCGATCACCGGATTTCGGTTGCAGATCCTGGGTCAAGACGAAGCCGCCGGTGCCAACGACCGAATTAATGCCGCCAAGCCGATCGTCCGGTTCACCACCAATACGATCAGCTACACGCAGCTGCAGCCGTACACCGGATGGCCGGCCTTTCGCGACGAAGCGAGGCAGTGGTGGAACGAGGGACGTCGACGCGTTGCCCCCAGCCGGGTCGAGGCGATCGGGGTGCGGTACGTCAACTTCCTGCCGGTCGATTCGGTCGACGATGCCCTGTCGTACCTGCACCACCCGCCGACCTCGCCGGATTCGCTGCCGATTCCCATCGCCGGGTTTTTCCGGCAACTGGAGATGGTCATGCCCGATCGCCGGTACGGCGTGGACGTCGTCCAAACCGTTCAGCCCTCCGCCCCCGGAAGCCTCCGGCCGCTCAATCTCGTGATAGAATTGACGGCTGGCACCCGCGTCAAACCCGCGATGAACCTGTCGGCCGACGCCGATAACCAGCTCGACGGGGTGCTCGCCGATTTACGCTGGTTGAAGAACAAGACGTTCTTCGGTCTGTTTTCCGGCAAAGCCATCGACCAGTTTAAAACCACCCCTCAACCGTAGACGTTCAATTTGCCTGCAATGACACCGACTCGACCCATCAGCGACGCATCGCTCGCGGTCCGACGTCAACAGGATCGGTTCCGGGAATCGCTGCAGGATTCTTCGTCAATCGGCATGATCCCGTTCATCCGCACGGAACTGGCCGACGCTTACCTGGAATCCACCGAGAATCACGACGGCCACGGGGGCAAGCCGGCCGACCCCCGCTCTTACGAGCTTGCAGCGGATTTCCTCAAAGGGTTGCCGCTGGGAACCAATGTGCCCTCGGCAACGGTCGATCCCGACGCGATGATGTCACTCGAATGGTACGAAGGTCCGCGCCGGTCACTGGTGATTAGCTTCGAAGCCCCGACGACCGACCACGATGGCAAACTGCACTGGGCCGCGTTGATCGGCAGCGAATCAACTTGCGGCACCGCGTCCTACGGGGGCCAGCCGCCCAGCATCATTCTTAAAGTCCTTGCCCAACTGGCCTGATGCTCTCGCTGGAGGACATCCCCGAGGTCGATGCCCAAGAGGGTTTGAGTCGGTTCGTCTATTCGAGTGGCCATATTCGTCGCTCCAACCAAACGCTCAAACCCAACGCATTCCTGCCGGACCCCCACGACAACCTCTCCGTGACGCGGGACCGCGAAGCGACCGACGACGAACTGTGGACGGTCGGTCGCACCATCGCCGACGATCGTTCCCGAGCCGAGAGCCGGACCGTCACACTGCACGGTCGAGGCGACGTGCTGGCGAACACTTACCGGGCGGCCGGCCTAACGGTTGAACCAGACCCCGTCGCTGACAACCCAAATCATACGTTGATTAAAGGGTGGGATATGAGCGAAAAGGCCAAACGACTGCAACGGTGCCAGGAGATCGCCGAGAAGACCACGTTCAAGCCCACTCCCGCCGTGTAGGTTGAGACCTTGCCGCCGCCTCACTCAGCCTCCGCTGGCGTCATCTCGGTGGACATCGCGAATAACTTTACAAACCGCACGTGACGTCAGCCGCCGGAGTAGTTGACAGTGACGCTAGGGATCGGTGATTGGTTGTTTTTACTGAAGTGAATCCATTCTTGAGTCCCGTTAGGGACGGCAGGCACTAGCCACGGACGCCAGTCCGTGGTCGGCCCGCCCGCCCCCGCCGATCAGTCCCGATAGGAACGACAGGTAACCGGCCCGGGCAAACGTCTGCCGTCCCTGCCGGGACTGGGAAAGGATCGAGCGTCCCAGACCACGGACTGGCGTCCGTGGCTTGAACATGTCGTCCCTATCGGGACTGCTTAGGCCGAACAGGTCGCGGACCTTTTGGTCAAAACGTTTCTCCGACGCCCGGATGTCGCGAATCCGAGCGAGCAGTTCGTCGAAGTAGTCCCAGCCGCCGGGGTCGGCCAGCCGCTGGTCGTCCATCACGAAGCCTTTGACCAGGTACTCGCGAAGGTTCGCCGTCGCCCACTGCCGAAACTGCGTGCCGCGGGGGGAGCGAACGCGGTAGCCGATCGCCAGGATCAGGTCGAGGTTGAAAAGCGAAATCGAGCGTTTGACCTCGCGATTCCCTTCTTTTCGAACTGTTAAGGATTGCTTAACAGTTGCCTCCTCTGAGAGTTCGCCTTCCTCAAAAAGGTTCTTCGTGTGGATCGAGACGTTGTGCTTGGTCGTCTGAAACAGCTCGGCGATTTCCAACTGGCTAAGCCAGATCGTGCCGCCGTCGACACGCAACTGCAGCCGACTCTCCCCGTCGTCGGACGTGTACAGGATTAAATCACTCACGACGCCTTCCCCTCCGCCGCGGTCATCTCGGTGTACATCGCGAAGAGCTTTTCAAGGCGTTCGGTATCGTTCTTGAACCGCCGCCCGATGTAGATCCGCTCCAGCGTCTCATCGTTGCGATCGTGAGCGGCCCGCAAGTCATCGGGCATCTTGTCGGGGTCATACAACTCCGCAATCGTCGCCGGCCAATGGTTCTCGCGTGC
The DNA here is from genome assembly GCA_963833245.1 of Pirellulaceae bacterium. GTDB lineage: Bacteria > Planctomycetota > Planctomycetia > Pirellulales > Pirellulaceae > Rhodopirellula. Next base: position 707,341 of record CAWHXH010000010.1, on the reverse strand, counting down.
CAGAAGGATGTCTTCAGCACAGCGGATTAGGTCGGCTTTGTTTTGATCGGTCAGCGGGGGTACGGGGAAGGTGTTCCAACCCAGGGTGTTTGAGTAGCGGTAGTCCGTCTTCATTCTGTTGGATACAGTCGCAATCCACGTCAGATGCAAGGCGGATGATATGACCGCTAGACACCAAGTTGGTCCATCGAAAATTCCGTAGGCTTGAAAAGTAAGGATTGCCTGTTCGTCAAGGAGGTCGCAGGGCAGAAATCTTCGACGCTCAGAAGAGACCTGCGGAACTGCCAAGACATGAGTGTTTGCGACAAGCTGGTCTCTAAAACGATACGGTTTATCTCGCAAGGTCTGGGCTGTACTGTCGTTGGTTTTGGACGAACGTTCCGCTGAGATAAAATCAAATATCGTTCGCAGACGCTCTGACCTTGCCGCCTCCTTGTACTCTTGATCTTTAATCCATAGACAGTATCGCCGCTTGCCACGAATAACTTCCGCTGAACCGAAAAGACGAAGACCGACAACGATAACTATGATGCCGGCATTATGAGCCGCCAGATTAGCCCATTTAAACGACGTTCGGGCGAATCCGATTTCCTGCCCCAATCCGAACAGCAATGGCCAGAGCTGAGTTGCGGGCACGCCTTGGCAGATAGAGTTTGTGGTGACGAAAGCGGATGCCGAGTTTGCGTGACGCGCATACTCAGCGGCCTTTATCATCCAACAACTGACGTAGTCCAACGTGCCAGTCTTGCCTTTGTAGTTTGAAAAAATGGCGCGAATGTCTTGCTTTTGTTCAGGAGACTGCCGGTTGTATCCAGTGTAAGGTGGGTTGCCACAGACATAGACCTCCCCGCCCTCGTTCTCAAAATCAATCTCCGTCTGATCAGCGGCGTTTGAAAGAGGTCGTCTTCGGTCAGCTTGGTCATTCCGGTGCCCGTTGGCGGACAAACCTTGAGCCAGTCCAGCCGCAACGCGTTGCCGTGCGTGATCCAGTTGCTTCGCTCCAGCGGCAGGAAGTGCAGCAGGGCTTTTCGCCGCCCCAGGTAAAGCTCGTCGCATTGATATTCCGCGATCACCAATGCCAACCGGGCGATCTCAGCGGCGAAGTGGCGGATCTCGATGCCGCGGAAGTTCGTCAGCGGGATGCCTGACAGCCGGTCCACCTCGCCCCGACGCACGTTGATCTCGTGCTCGATCCGCCGCATCTCCTTGTACGCGATCACCAGGAAGTTGCCGCTGCCGCATGCCGGGTCGAACACCCGAATCCGCTCCAGCCGTTTGCGCAGGTTGAGCAACTTGCGGCCGTTCTCGCCGGCTTCGTCGAGCACCGCCTGCAGATCGTCCAGGAACAGCGGATCGAGCACCTTCCGGATGTTTGGCACGCTGGTGTAGTGCATCCCCAGCGCCCCCCGCTCCTCGTCGTCGGCGACCGCTTGGATCATCGACCCGAAGATGTCCGGGTTGATCCGCGTCCAGTCCAGCGACCCGATGTGCAGCAGGTACGACCGGGCGATTTGGGAGAACCGGGGGACTGATGATGTGTTGCCCTCCCCTCGCTGAGGCTCGACCCTCCCACGAAGCGTGGGAGGGTGTTGTTCATCACCCTCCCTTCGGGAGGGTCGAGCGTCAGCGAGGGGAGGGCCGGGTTGTCCAAACAGCCCGCCGTTGACGTACGGAAACTGGCTTGCCCACGTCCGCAGGTTCGCATCCGCCTGGGCCTCCGGCTTGACGTCCATCGCCCGGAAGATCTCCGAGACGACGAAGTGCTTGTTCTCCCCGCTCGGCTCGCTCATTTGGCGAACGGTCTCGGTGAACAGGTCGTCGCCGCGGAAGATCCCCGTGTCCTCGGCAAAGAAGCAGAAGATCAGCCGGGCGAAGAAGTGATTGAGGTCCTCGCGACGCTCCTCCCCGTCCCAGCCCGGGTTGTGCTTGAGCAGCTCGACGTACAACCGATTGAGCCGCCCGGTCGCCTTGATGTCGAACGCGTTCTCTCGAATCTGCCGAACCGTCGAGATCCCCGCCAGTTCGAGGAAGTACCCGAAGTGATCGTCCAGCTCGTCAAACGGACAAACCAGCGGTGCATCGTCGGACGCGATGTTCTCGGCGTACACCATCCGCCCATCGGTCACGACGACGTACTTGGCTTTGTGCCTGATCGTCGTCGGCGACTGGGCCAACTGCCGCATCACGGCATCGAGTTCTTCCGCCGGACGACCAACGCCCGCGTTTTGCGGCGGGGGATAAGCCACCACATGGATATGCAACCGCTGTAGCACCGCGGTAACACCCTCGGCCTGAAAGTCGCTCTTGTTGGTCGACGACTTCGCGGTGCTGCGAAGCTTCTTCAGCGTGGTCGCCTTACTCCCAAATGCTTCGAGGAACGCGAACGGAAACTCTGCCGGGTCGTACTCCCGCCGCACCAGATCACTGACCGCTTCCACGGTTTCGACCGCGTTCAAAACTTCACACCAGGTTCACACTCGGACAAAAGCGTCAAAGCCGCCGTAATCGATCTGCTCACCAGCAACGCCCGATGGGTCCGAGCGTTTCAATGATCGACAAACGCACCGACCATTGGCTCAAGGAACCTGGCGCAAGACCGACTGGAAGTTCGGGTCACCGGTGACTTGGAAGGCGGAGGCGGCGGAGGCCCGCATTTGCATCACGGCGGCGTTGACCTGCATCGAAGCTGCGGCCGGAGAAAGACCAGGCAATTGCGAGGCGACCATTCGGTACTGTTGTTGATTGGTGTCCATGCGGAGTTGGACCCAAGCGGCGTCCCGGTTTTGTCCCTCGGCAATCGCTGAGTAGCGGGCAACGCGGCCGGGTGCGGGCCGAACCGCAGCGGGGCCGGCGACGGTCGCGGGTCGGACGCCCAACGGCTGGGCGGCCCGGCGAGCCGACTCGGGAACCAGATTGCGACGATCGACCAATGCATCGGTCGCTTGAACCAACGGAGCGGTCGTTTGATTACGCCCGACCATGCCGGCAACCAACTCATCCTCGCCGTCGATGTCGTCGACACGATCAGCCCCTTGACCGACCGCGGCTAGACCGTCCAAGCCGGAGACAACGCCAAGCGGATTGTCGACGTCATAATCGACGTCCGGGTCGTAGTCATCGGCATCATAAATACTGTCTCGGGAGTACGGCAACGTATCGGAAAGCGTTTGAATTTCCCGATCGCTGATCTGTCGCCGAGTCCCGCCGCCCTGCAACCGGCCCGCGGCTGCCGCCAACGCCGCTTCGGCACCGTCCTCGACCGCATCGGCCATGTTGATCCGCTCCAACGGAGTCTCGTCGATGTAGTCGTCCACTCGGTATTGACCGATGTCAAACTGCTCGACGTCCCGCGCCAATTCATCATCGATGCCCGGATCGTCCCCCGGCGGCGTTTCGGTATCGACGCGGGCGGCTAAGCCTGTCACCGCTGAAGTCTCATCGACACTGCCCGGCGGAACCATCGGAGCAACGGCGGCTCCGGGGACAACGGCAGCCCCGGGAACAACGGCAGCCCCGGGAACCACTGCCGCACCAGGAGTAGCCGGTACAGCTCGGCCGGGGACCATTGTTTGACGATTGACGACCGCAGCGCCGGGGGTCAGCGGCGGGGGGGCTAGATTTCTATTGTCGACTGTCAGTTGAGCCGGCACGTTGGACGGTTGCGGACCAACGGGCATCCCGAGTTCCTTGGCCACCGAGCCGGCCACCTCCGTCGGATCCGGCAAACCATTGGGGTCTGCCGGCATCACGCCCGCCGGGTCGGCGGACTCATCGACGGTATCTGCGGCTTGAACCGGTGGCGAACCTGCCGAACCGATTTTCTTCCAACCGAAAGCCTCCAGTTGGCGGATCAATTGATCGGCACGATCATTCAATTGACCCAGTTCCGCCCGCTTCGCCTCGGACACCTTGGGAGCGACGTCGGCGGCCAACTTCTTGACCAGGTGAGCATCGCTCCAGAGCACTCCGGCGAGCGCCCAATCGCTGACGGCCGCAGGATCGCCCGCCGCAGCCGGCGGCTGTGACATGGCGTTACCGGAGAGCAACGCCCAACAGGCAAGGAACGAAACGGCGGTCGAGAAGCGAAGCATGGCGTCGAGGCTCATTCAATGGGGCGGGGCGGGCGGGCGAACAAATCGCCGATCAGTCGGTCTTTTCTTCGATCAGGTCGCCGCGTTGCTCGGCAACTTCGCCGGCCGCTTCGATCGTATCTTCACGCTCGTCCTGGACTTCTTCCAACTCGTCGGCGTCGACGACCCCATCGGCCATCGCCGAACCCATTTCCTCCCCGACCTCAGCTCGTTCCTCGTTGAAATTTTCGACGGCGGAGTCGAGTTGGGCTTCGTCGCTGCAGCCGGCCAGGGCTACACACAAAACGCCTGAAAACAGGACTGTAAAGAACTTGGACATCAAAGGCCTACTACGCAGTGGGGGGAATGGTGACTCCCAACGCCATTGACGCGTCGGGGTCGAAACTTGATCGACTTACCCGAGCAATCCCCATGCCGAACATCGAAGCCGGATTTATCGGATTTGATTCATCAATGATTGGTGCAACAGCCCGTTGCTGGCCAAAACCGACGACGGCGCGATCGGCAACGGTTGACCATCGCACGTCGTCACCCGCCCGCCCGCCTCATGGACAAAAAGCCCACCGGCGGCGAAATCCCAGGGCGACAGTTTGAACTCGAAGAAACCATCGAGTTGACCCAAACCGACCGCCACCAAATCCAACGCAGCCGCTCCAAACCGGCGGATCCCGTGAATGTCTTCACCAAACAATCGTTCAATCGCTCGCAGCGTCGATTTCATCATCTCGCCCCGATCGTAATAGAATCCGCATCCGATCATCGCTTCGGTTAGACGTTCGGCCCGGCTGCAACGCACCGCCGTGTCGCCCGACTTGGCCCCGCCGCCGGCCACGCATTGATAAACCTCGCCGCGGGCGGGGTTGGTGATGACGCCAACCTGAGGCTGTCCGCGGTGCAAGTAAGCGATTGAAACGGCGAATTGCGGAATCCCGTGGGCAAAATTATTGGTCCCGTCCAGCGGATCGATCACCCACAAATGCTCCGGCACATCGGTCATGCCCGGCGACAGCGGCGAGGTCGACGAATCCGCAACCCCTTCTTCGCCCAAAATGGCGTGGTCGGGAAAGACGCCGCGGATTTGGTCAACGATTGCCGCCTCGGATTGGAGGTCGGCGTCGCTGACCAGGTCATAGGTGGAACCCCCGGGTTTGAAACGCATCGCCGGCCGATCAACCCAATGCCTCAGCAGGACGTCGCCCGCAGCGTCGGCGGCCCGCAAGGCGGTATCCAGGATCTCCGGTGGACACGGCTGAGTGATTGGTGCGGCGGTGACCGGAATCACAACCGCCCACCAATCCCATGGCGTTCACGCAGCAAAAATCGTTGTTTCACCGGGGGGCCATCATGGCGATCATCCGACGGCCGTGTTGCTGGGGCCGAGTTTCGACTTTGCCGACCTCCTCCAACTGTTTGATGACCGACTCCATGACTTTGCGGCCTTCCTCGATGTGAGCCATCTCGCGGCCGCGAAACAGGACGCTGATTTGCACCTTATCCTTGTGAGCCAGGAATTTCTCGGCTCGCTTGACCTTGGTTCGGATGTCCTCCTCGCCGGTTTTGGGCCGAACGCGGATTTCCTTGGTCTTGGTGTGCGTCGCTCCGCCGCCCTTCTTCTTGTTCTTGTCGTACTTAAATTTGCCGTAGTCCATGATCCGGCAAACCGGCGGCCGCTCGTTGGGAGCGACTTCGACGAGGTCGAGACCCGAATCGCGGGCTCGTTCGAGGGCCACCTCGGTGGGAATGATGCCCAATTGTTCACCGGTTTCGGTGACGACTCGGATCGGGCTGATCCGAATTTGCGAATTGATTCTTGTTTGGTCTCGGTTCTCGGGAAGAACGTTTCGTCGTGCCAACGCCACTAAAAGCAGGATCTCCGGCCGGCTCGATTGCCGACACAAATGGGAAAGGGGAGGGACTCACTGTCAAGCCCCGATGAACAGTTTGGCTGAGTATCCGGTGCTCCGGGGGGGCAAGTCAACGGCGAATGTCACCAAATTCTTCCAAAACTCCCCCGGCAGCAAACCCGAGCGTCGCGGCGACCGGGCCAATGGGGAGCCGAAAATGCGAACCTCCAGCCGACCTTGACGCGGTTGCCCCGCGGAGCCAAACTCCCCGGACCAGCGTCCGTTGGCGTTGTGAAGCAGAGTCCGCTTTGGACGGATGCCTCCAACGAGTCGAGCGGGATCGTCGGGCGATTAGCTCAGTTGGTTAGAGCGCCACGTTGACATCGTGGAGGTCACAGATTCGAGTTCTGTATCGCCCATCTCCCGAAAGCCCGCGAAAGCGGGCTTTTTTCTTGCCCCGACCGTATCGATTGCAATCTCGGTGGTGCAGCGGAGGCTCAATCGGCCCGTGCAGAAGGGTTATCTCAATGACACGCCGTTGCCGAAGGTGCGTAAACCACGTCGCAAACGCCGCGACGTTGACACCGATGAACCAAGAAAAAAGCCACGATGGCACTGAAGAAATCTGAACTCTACTCATCGCTTTGGGCGTCGTGCGACGAATTGCGGGGCGGCATGGATGCCAGCCAGTACAAAGACTACGTCCTCGTGCTGCTGTTCCTGAAGTACATCTCCGACAAGTACGCCGGCCAACCTTACGCGCCGATCACGATTCCTGACGGAGCCAGCTTTGCCGACATGACGCGGCTCAAGGGCGTCACCGATGTCGGCGACCAGATCAACAAAAAGATCATCGCACCGCTTGTCGCCGCCAATGACCAGCTCGATCGATCTGACTTCCCCGACTTTGACGACGCCAGCAAACTGGGCGATGGAAAAGAAAAGTCGGAGCGTCTGAGCAACCTGATCGCGATCTTTGAGAGCAGGGCACTCGACTTTTCTAAAAACCGTGCCGATGGCGATGACATCCTGGGCGATGCCTACGAATACCTGATGCGGCACTTTGCCACCGAATCCGGCAAAAGCAAAGGCCAGTTCTACACGCCGGCGGAAGTCTCCAGAATCATGGCAAAAATCATCGGCATCCATGATGCCAAGACCTCATCCGGCACCACGGTCTATGACCCGACCTGCGGCTCCGGATCATTGCTCCTAAAAGTGGGCGATGAAGCGACCACGCCGGTGACGCTCAACGGTCAAGAAAAAGACGCAGCGACAAGCGGTTTGGCGCGGATGAACATGATCCTGCACAACAATCCGACGGCGCTAATCAAACAAGGCAACACGCTCGCCGATCCCAAGTTCACGACCAACGGGGTTGTCGATCAATTCGACTTCGTCGTCGCCAATCCGCCCTTCAGCGACAAGCGATGGAGCACGGGTGTTGATGTCGACGATGATCCGCACGGGCGGTTCGACGGGTTCGGTGTCCCGCCGGGCAAGCAAGGCGACTATGCGTATCTGCTGCATATCGTTCGTTCGCTCAAAAGCACCGGCACGGGCGCTTGCATTTTGCCGCATGGGGTTTTGTTTCGCGGTAACGCCGAAGCAACTATTCGTAAAAATCTGATCCGAAAGGGTTATATCCAGGGCATCATCGGATTGCCGCCCAACCTGTTCTACGGCACCGGCATTCCCGCCTGCATCATCGTGATCGACAAGAGTGGCTCGGCGGGGCGACGCGGGATCTTTATGGTCGATGCGTCGAGCGGTTTTATCAAAGACGGAGCCAAGAACCGATTGCGGTCGCAAGACCTGCACAAAATCGTCGACGTGTTCAACAACCACATCGACACACCCGGCTACGCCCGCATGGTCGGCTTTGACGAGATCGAAAAGAACGAATTCAACTTGAACCTGCCGCGTTACATCGACAGCGGGCAAAAAGAGGACACGCAAGACATCTCCGCTCACCTGATCGGCGGCATCCCCGTCGCCGACGTCGATGCGTTGCAGGGTTACTGGGACGTGTGCCCAACGCTTCGGCATAGCCTGTTTCAACCTTGGCGACCCCAAAACGAATCCGGCTCCCCCCGCCCCGCTTCGGGGAGAGGGGCCGGGGGTGGTGGGCAGCATCGTGGAAAGCGCTACGTCGATCTCATTGCGGATAAAGCCGACATTAAAACAGCGATTTACAATCACGCCGAGTTCAGCACGTTCATCGGCGGCATGAAAAAACACTTCGCCAAGTGGCGAAAGAAACAGTCCGCCGAGCTTCGCGGTCTGGCTGCCGGATTCAACCCCAAACAGAAGATCGACGAACTTTCCGAAAGCTTGCTCGGTCACTACGACGGCAAACCGCTGATCAGTCACTACGACGTCTACCAGCATTTGATGGATTATTGGGCCGAGACGATGCAGGACGACGCGTACCTGATCGCCGCCGATGGCTGGGTGGCGCAAACGTACCGCGTGGTTGAGAGAATGAAGAACGGCAAAGAGAAAGACAAAGGCTGGGCATGCGACCTCGTGCCCAAGTCGTTGATCGTGGCTCGCTACTTTGCCAAAGAGCAGACCGCCATCGACAATCTCAACGCCAAAATGGAAACGCTCACGTCCGAGCAAACCGAACTGGAAGAAGAACACGGCGGCGAAGACGACGCTTTCGGCTCGCTCGACAAGATCAATAAAGCGAACGTCGCGGCCCGAATCAAAGAAGTCAAAGACGATCCTGAATTCAAAGACGAGATCAAGATTTTGAAGCGGTGGCAAAAGCTTTACGACGGTGTTGCCAAGACCAAGAAGCAGATCAAAGACGCCGAAAGCGAACTCGACAAACTCGCCCACGACAAATACCCGCAATTGACCGAGGATGAAATCAAGACACTCGTCGTCGAAGACAAATGGATGACCACGCTTGCCGCCGAGATCCAAGGCGAAATGGATCGGGTCAGCAACTCACTGGCGACTCGCGTCAAAGAACTCGCCGAACGTTATGACACGCCCGTAACGACCCTCGCCGGCCGGGTCGGTGAATTGGAAGCGAAGGTGAATGAGCATCTTCGCAAAATGGGTTTCGCTGATGAACTAGATCACGCCAAGTTGACTTGAAGTCAGGTAGATTAGTGTTCGATTAGTGGAGATGAGTGTTCCTAAAACATCCGACTTTGAACACTAATCCTCGCTAATCACACACTAATCTTTCCCTCTTCTGAACCGCTCGCATCGGTTCGCCCGCGAACCCGACTGAATCCAACGAATGACCGAAAAGCGAAAGGTCGATTTGCAAAGACACACCCGACACAGCTACCTTATCAGCCGAATGGATCGTTGGTTTCGCGGCCTCGAAAACGGCTGGCTCCGAGGTTCGCCAAGACAACTTCCCACGACCGAGGATCAGCCGACCGTCGATTTGGTGCTCTACAACCGACTGCTGCGTTGCTATGTGCTGCTGGACTTGAAGATCGGAAAGCTAGACCACGGCGATCTCGGTCAAATGCAAATGGTCGTCAACTACTTCGACCGGCACGTCAAACTCGCCGACGAGCTCCCCACCGTCGGCATCGTCCTGTGCACGCAAAACAACCAAGCAATGCTCGAACTAACACTCCCCAAAGACGCCAATATCTTCGCATCGAAGTATCAGCTTTACCTACCCGGCAAAGAGGAACTCAAACGCGAACTGGAAAAGATCGAAGCCGAGATTGATGAGTTTGGGTTGGAGGTAGGGGAATGAGTGCTATTAGACAGAAATTGGTCGGCTACTCGCAGCCAAGCGATTGGATATGCGGAAAACTGGAAAGTCTTGTTACGCTCCATCGTGGATTTGATCTCCCAAAACGCAATCGCAAGAAAGGCGTTGTCCCAATTGTAACTTCCTCGGGAATAGAAGATTTTCATGCAGAATTTAAGGTCCTGTCTCCAGGTGTTGTCACGGGACGCTACGGTACCATTGGCAACGTCTATTATTTAGACGAAGACTTTTGGCCTTTAAATACGACCTTGTTCGTTTCAAATTTTCACGGAAACAATCCTCGCTTTGTTTCGCATTTTTTGAAGACGGTTGATTTCGAGACACACAGCGGCAAAAGCGGAGTTCCTGGCATAAACAGAAATGATTTGCATCAAGAGGTTGTATATTTCCCACCAACGCTCGCCGAGCAGGAGGCGATTGCGTCGGCGTTATCGGATGCGGATGCCCTGATCGAATCGCTCGAACAACTCCTCGCCAAAAAACGCCTGATCCAACAGGGAACCATGCAGGAATTGCTTACGGGACGGAGAAGACTGCCTGGCTTCGCTATATCACAAGATCGGGTGGAAACAGAAATCGGTCCAATTCCAGCCGAATGGGAACTTGCGAATATCGAAGACTGTGCTTCAATTACGACAGGAAGCCGAAATACGCAGGATCGCATCGCGGGCGGGAAATACCCGTTTTTTGTCCGTTCTCAGACAATTGAACGAATCAATGATTATTCATTCGACGGTGAAGCCGTATTGACTGCTGGAGATGGCGTAGGGACCGGAAAGGTCTTCCATTACATTGATGGTAAATTCGATTTGCACCAACGGGTTTATCGAATCGCCGAATTTGATGAAAAGCTGAACGGGTACTTTTTCTATCTCTACTTCAGCAATCATTTCTATGATCGAATCATGCAAATGACGGCGAAGTCGTCGGTTGACTCGGTTCGTCGTGACATGATCGCGCGAATGCTAATTCCTCTACCAACGAGACAGGAGCAAGATGCAATTTCAGCAGTCATTTTGGAACTGAATGAAGAAGTCCAGTTATTAGAAACTAAGCTTTTCAAGTCCCGCCAACTCAAACAAGCGATGATGCAGCAGCTTCTCACCGGACGCATTCGACTGGTGTGAAGACGTCGATTTGCCTGGTCCAATTTGAGATGTAGGTGACGGACGATTTCAGCTAGAATGACAGGTTGAACGTGTTCGCTGCCGTTTTTCCGTTGCCCACTCCATTCGATGCCCACCGTCCAAGTCAATCCGGTCCTGCTGCAATGGGCAGTCGACCGGTCTGGACTGGACCTTGATGATCTTCGCAAGCCTTTTCCGAAGGTCGAAGATTGGCTCACTGGACAGCGGCTCCCGACATTTCGACAACTGCAAGACTTCGCCAAACGAACGATGACCCCCTTCGGAATGCTCTTGCTTTCCGAACCACCGGTCGAAGACCTGGGCATCCCCGATTTTCGCACGATGGGGGACTCGAAAGTTTTTCGCCCAAGCCCCAACTTGCTCGCGACTATTGACGAGATTCGGCGGCGGCAAGATTTCGTTCGCGACGTGCGCATCGAAGACGGGTTTGAACCACTCGAATTTGTCGGAAGCCGTCAGCCCAGAGGGAACATCGTTTCCGCAGCAAATCACATTCGGAAGAGGTTGGGCCTGCTGCCGCAGTGGGCCGAAACACTTGGCACATGGCAAGACGCGCTGCTGCATTTGCGCCGGGTAACCGAAAACGTCGGCATACTGGTCTTCAGTAGCAGTGTTGTCGGACTGAACAACTCTCGACCGCTCGATCCTGAAGAGTTTCGCGGGTTTGTGCTGGTCGATGACATCGCACCCGCCATTTTTCTGAATGATGGTGACACCAAGTCGGCCCGAATGTTCACGCTCGCGCACGAATTGGTTCACGTTTGGATCGGACAAGATGCTTTGGTCAATCTGTCCGACTTCATGCCCGCACACAACGACACCGAAAAGTTTTGCAATGCGGTAGCGGCCGAGTTTCTCGTTCCCGAGCATAAGTTGATGGAACGTTGGGCGGAAGCTCAAGCGACCGACAACCCGTTCGCCAATATCAGCCGATGGTTCAAGGTCAGCCCGGTGGTGGCGGCGAGACGTGCGTTGAATTTGAATCTGATCAGCGAGACTGAATTCTTTCGATTTTACAGACAAGACCGGGCGGCGTTTTTCAAATGTAAAAAAGCCGACAAAGAGAAACTAGGTGGCCCCAGTTTTTACGTCGTGCAACAGGCTCGACTTGGCCGGCCATTTGCTGAGGCCATCGTCCGGAGCGTTCGTGAGGGAAGACTGCTTTACAGTCAAGCCCATCGCTTAATCGGGATGAAGGGGGAAACGTTCAATCGGTTCGCCGAACAAGTTCTTGAGAGAACCAAGGATGAGCGGCAGTCATCGTCCCACCAAATACCTTCTCGACTCGAACCCATTTATTGAGGCGAAGAACGTCTAACGCTTGACCTTGCCGGAAAGACCATGTTCCGGTATTTATGTTTACCGTCAGGAGCACCCATCCACGATATGTCGCAAATCACTACAGGCAAGGCACTTGACAGCTGAATCTACGGAAATGGGAGGGGTTTTTCCGACGTGCCTGGAGAACGAATGACGCAAAGTATTGACGTTAAGTGGTTGCGACCTCGGAACGGAGGGTTCCGTTTCGGCGATTTGCTGCGATTCCGCTCTGAAACGGTTGGCCGATGACAGGGGAACAATTCGGCGTGTCTTGCGGGGGTTTATCATCTACCCACGATACAGCAAGTTGCTGGAACAGGAGATCGGTCCCGATATTCACGCGGTGGCTGAAACGCTGGCTCGGAAATTCGCGTGGGACATTCGACCGACCGGATTTGCCGCGTTGAACTACTTGGGCTCTCGAACAGGTGCCCGCCCAATACGTTTTCACCTCCGATGGACCGACTCGGGAGTACCGAATCGGCAAAATTACGCTGCAATTTCGGCACGAAGCACGGCGCAAAACGAAATTTCGCGAGCGGGAAAGCGGCATTATTGTGGAGGCACTCCAGACACTCGGTCAGAACCGAGTGACCGAACAAACCGTGAAAAAAATCCGCAACTGGTTACCCGCCAAAATGCACAGACGAGTGCTGAAAGACACCCACAAGGTGGCCGATTGGATCTACCATCCCATTAAAAAAATTTGCCGGGAGCAGGACCATGGATAGAGTTTCCGAATTATCCCCTCAAGATCGGAGAGACTTGTTCGGGCAAACCGCCCTTCATTTGGGTCTTGATCCCGCGGTGGTGGAGAAGGACTTTTGGGTTTGTTGGGTTTTGAAACGATTGTTTGAATCACCCGAACTCTCAAAACAACTTGTGTTCAAAGGCGGAACCTCGCTTGCCAAAGTTCATCACCTTATTAAGCGATTTTCCGAAGATATTGACTTGGTGCTTAACTGGCAGTTGCTCGGGTACGGAAAAGGGGGCATCGACCCTTGGGGAAAAATCCTGTCGAACACTCAGTTGGATAAATCGAACCGCGAATTCAACCGTAAGGCGGCCGAGTACATTAAGCAAACGCTTTGCCCTCAAATCCAAAGCCTCACCCAAACGACCGCGGGCATTCGGTGCGTCATTCCGGAAGGCGAGCAACAAGTCATCGAGATTCACTACGCGGCGTCGTTTCAACTGTCGGCATTGCGTCCGAACGTGAAGCTGGAGATTGGGCCACTCGCTTCCTGGGTACCGTCCGTAAAAAGTACCGTGCGACCTTACGCAGCCGATGCGTTTCCCCAAGCTATTTGAGCTACCGGAATGCCCCGTAGTGGCCATCACCGCCGAACGTACTTTTTGGGAAAAGGCGACGATCTTGCATCAGCAAGCTCATCGCGCCGGCTCGATGCCGGCCGGATACTCTCGTCACTACTACGACCTACACCGGCTGGCTGAAAGCCACGTCGGAGCCTCTGCTCTTGACGATCTTAATTGCTCGACGACGTGAGACTTTTCAAACAGCGGTTTTATCGTTCCAATGGGCAAACTACGAAACAGCCGTGCCGGGAACTTTTAAATTGATGCCGACCGCGAAGGGTGAATCAGAGCTGCGCAAAGACTACACCGCAATGCGACCGATGTTCTTTTCCGATCCGCCCGCGTGGGACGACATCCTTGAAGGACTGCGAACTCTCGAACAACAAATCAACTCAGCGGCGAAGGGACAAACCGAATGAATTTAGGGAAGCCTGAACGGTTGACGCAACGTCGCGTGATCAAACTGTTCCGCGATGAACTTGGCTACAAGTTTCTTGGGTGTTGGTCCGATCGCGAGGGCAACACCAACATCGAAGAAGACCTGCTGAGGAAATACTTGGTCGATAAAGCGGGCTACACCGAGTCGCAACTCGGTGCGGTGATGTATCGGCTTCGCACCGAAGCGGATCACAACAGTCGCGGCCTGTACGGCAACAACCAAGCGGTCTACGAACTGCTTCGATACGGCGTCAGCACGTTGACGCAGGCGGGCAAGCCGTCCGAAACGATCCAATTGATCGATTGGAAAAACCCGGAAAACAACGACTTCTACATCGCCGAAGAAGTGACGCTGAAGGGTGGTTTTGAACGTCGGCCCGACATCGTGCTGTACGTCAATGGCATCGCGATCGGCATCCTGGAACTCAAAAACAGCCGCGTCAGCATCGGTGACGGTATCCGTCAAAATCTATCAAACCAATCCCCCGAATTTAACGAGTGGTTTTTCAGTACGATCCAGTTTGTTTTTGCGGGCAATGACACCGAGGGGCTTCGTTACGGCACCGTCGGAACCGGTGAAAAGTACTTCCTATCGTGGAAGGAAGACGAGGAGGACAACGACGGCTACAAGCTGGACAAGTATCTTCGCAAAATGTGCAACAAGCAGCGGTTGATCGAACTGATGTTCGATTTCGTCCTGTTCGACGGCGGCGTCAAAAAACTCCCTCGCGTGCATCAATACTTCGGGATCAAAGCCGCACAGGAACACGTCCGGCAGCGGAAGGGTGGCATCATCTGGCACACCCAAGGCAGCGGAAAAAGCATCGTGATGGTGTTGCTGGCCAAGTGGATTTTGGAGAACAACTCAAACGCCCGCGTCGCGATCATCACCGACCGCGACGCCCTGGACAAACAAATCCAACGCGTCTTCACCGACGCTGGCGAAACGATCGTGCGATCGGGCAGCGGCGGAGAGCTGATGCGACAACTTTCACGACCGCTACCGCGGCTGCTGTGTTCGCTCGTTCATAAGTTCGGCAAAAAGGACGTGGACGACTTCGATGACTACGTTCGAGAACTTCAGTCGAGTCCGTCGCAAACCATCGGCGAGATCTATGTGTTCGTCGACGAATGCCACCGCACGCAGAGCGGCAAACTGCACCGGGTGATGAAGGCGATGATGCCGGGCGCGATCTTCATCGGGTTCACCGGGACCCCGCTGCTGAAGAAGGACAAGCAAACCAGCAGCGAAGTTTTTGGCGGCTACATCCACACGTATAAATTTAATGAAGCTGTCGTGGACGAAGTAGTCCTGGATCTTGTCTACGAAGCCCGCGACATCGACCAACAGCTTCGCAGCGTCGGGAAGATCGACGCTTGGTTTGAGGCGAAGACCAAAGGGCTGAACGATTGGCAGAAAGACGAACTGAAGAAGTATTGGGGAACCCGACAGCAGGTGCTCGGTTCACTTGATCGGTCGAAACGCGTGGTCGAAGACATCACGTTCGACTTCAGCGTCCGACCAAGGCTTTCGGACGGTCGCGGCAATGCGATCTTGGTAGCCAAGAGCATTTACGAAGCGTGCCGTTACTATGAGTTGTTTCAAAACACGCCATTTAAAGGTCGCTGCGCCGTCATTACGTCTTACAACCCGCTCGCCCGCGATGTGACGCTGGAAGAAACCGGTGCCAACACCGAGACCGAAAAACAGGTCATCTACAACACCTACACGAAGCTGCTCAAAGACGTGGAAGCCCGTCCCAAAATGAACAAAACGGAAATTTACGAGGAGAACGCGAAGGCCAAGTTCATCAAGGAACCGGCCAACATGCAGTTGTTGATTGTCGTCGACAAACTGCTCACAGGTTTTGACGCCCCGGCTTGCACGTACCTCTACATCGATAAGTCGATGCAGGACCACGGACTGTTCCAAGCGATCTGCCGCACCAATCGGCTCGATGGCGACGACAAGGTCAACGGGGTCGTGGTCGATTACATGGACTTGTTCAAGAAGGTGGAGAACGCGATCGCGGTTTACGCATCCGAGCTTGATCCCGGTGACGGGGAATCGTCACCCGACGTGCTGTTGCAAGATCGGATGACGAAAGGGAAGCAACGGCTCGACGATTCGATTGAGGCGTTCAAACTGCTTTGCGAACCGGTCGAGCCGCCCAAAGCCGACTTAAATTACATGCGCTATTTCTGCGGTAACGCCGAAATCGCCACCGACCTGAAAACTCGCGAACCCCAACGTTCCGCTCTCTACAAAGCCGTCGCTTCGCTCGTTCGTGCCTACGCCAATATCAAAGACGAAATGGACGCGGCCGGTTACACCGCTGCCGACCAAGATCGCATTGCAAAAACGGTCAATGACGCCATTGATCTTCGCGACATCATTAAAAAGCAAAGCGGCGAGTTCCTGGATCTGAAAACTTACGAAGCCGACATGCGGCATTTGATCGACACCTACATCGAAGCCGAAGAGCCACGCAAGATCTCGCCCTTCGATGGTCTGGGCCTTTTAGAATTGATCGTTAAAACGGGGATCGCAGACGCGATCGCGGCTAGGCTCGGAAAAATGTCCGGCAACAAGACCGCCGTGGCCGAAACGATCGAGAACAACGTTCGCAGCAAGATCATCGAGGAGCAACTCAACGACCCTGCGTACTTCGAGAAGATGTCATCGCTTTTGGACGAAGTGATTGCAGCACGCAAAGCTGGAGCGATCGACTACGAGGAGTATTTGAAGCGAGTCGCCGACATCGCGGCCAAGGTCCAAGCAGGGCAATCGGCAGAAACACCGCCGCAGCTTGATACACCCGGAAAACGTGCTCTCTACAACAACGTCAAAGCTCTGGCTTCGCAGCCCAATGCGGGCACATCCGATGCCGCGACCAGCGAATCGACCGCAGGCTTTACCAATTCACTTGATCTTGCCCTGAAAATTGACGAAACCGTTCGATCGGTTCGTCCAAACGGCTGGCGTGGCGTTCAAGCACGCGAGCGAGTTATCAAGGCGGCTTTGTTCGGAATCCTCAACGACATCGATCAAGTCGAGCGACTTTTTAGCATCATCAAAGCACAGAAGGAGTACTGAGCAATGGTGACAAGGCAAATCAATCTCGGTGAGTTCGATGCCGATGTCACGTTGAAGGACATCAAAAACGTCCACTTGAGCGTTATGCCGCCGACCGGTCACGTCCGCATCTCGGCACCGGAGCGGATGAGTTTGGACACGATCCGTGTTTACGCCATCTCTAAACTCGGATGGATCAAAAACCAACAGCGAAAGCTCCGCGCCCAAGACCGCGAAACGCCACGTGAATATCTCGAAGCCGAAAGCCACTACGTCTGGGGAAAACGTCGTCAACTCACCATCGTCGAAACCAAGACATCAACGCATATCGAACTTACACACAAAACCATTCAACTGCACGTCCGTCCCGGCACCGACGAACCCAAACGCCAATCGATCCTGGAATCATGGTATCGCGATGAACTCCGCGAAGCGGCGGTGCCGTTGATCGCCAAATGGGAACCCATCATTGGTGTCGAAGTCACGGGTCTCTTCATCCGCCGCATGAAGACCAAGTGGGGCAGTTGCAATCATAACGCCCGCACCATCCGCCTCAACACCGACCTCGCCAAGAAACCGCCCGAGTGTTTGGAATATCTCGTTGTCCACGAAATGATTCACATTCACGAATCAACCCACAACGCGCGGTTCCGAAGCCTGATGGACCTGCACCTCCCCAATTGGGAGCATCTGAGGCAGCGGTTGAACAGTTTGCCGGTTAGGCACGAGCGGTGGGAGTATTGACGGTGAAAACTATCGGCAAACGTCAAAGTTTCTTCGTCGAATTCAGAGTCATCTTCTGACATCGCAGCCATGCTTGAAGTAACCTGATTCCTAAACGTCGGCCACGAAATTGCCCAAAGGACCAGAAAAACTATGAACATGGAAACGATTCGTGAATGGCTCGGCCGCCAGCCATTTCAGCCCTTCGTCTTAAAACTCTCCAACGGCGATTCGTTTGAGGTACGGCATCCGGAAAACATCGCCCTTGCAAAATCGAAGATACTGCTCGGTTATCCCGAAACAGATCGCGCTGTTCACGTTTCGTTGATTCATGTGAACAGTATTGAGGAACTGCAAACGGCCTGATGACCGCTGCGAGGGTTCAAGCCGCCTGCAGATTGGACCAGACGGCTTCGCCGAATGCTTGGCGATTGATCGGTTTGGTGATCAGACCGGTAAAACCATGTTGGCGGCAAACGACCCAGTCGGCGGACCCGGCCGTCATCGCCAAGATTGGCGGGGCAACCTCGAAGGACCGAATCGTCGCGGTCGCGTCGAAACCCGACATGATCGGCATTTGCAGATCCATGATGACCAAATCATAGGGTTGGCCCGACCGACAAGCGGTCTTCACCTGTTCCACCGCGGCGTGGCCGTTAGCCACCACCCGGACATCACAACCCATCTGTTCCAGGAAACGCTGGACCAGGAAAGCGATCGACGGCGTATCTTCAGCGACCAGCACGCGGGGTGCCGGTGCTGAGGGGGCCGATGTTGAACTGACTGAGCGATCTGCCACCGACCGTTGACCGGCGACCGGGCGGCGGGTTGGTTGACGATCGACCAACGGCAAACGCGAGCGGGGCACCGCTAAGGTTTGATCGAGGTCCAGCGAACGAAGGTGACTTAGGGCTTGTTCCATCATGGGTACCCGGACATGGTGAGTGAATCGACGCCCCGGCTACCCGAAGCGATCGATTCAATCAGGTTATATTTTCGGCGGTCGGCCTACTGCCTTTCCGCCGGGGTGGTACGCCTCTCGGGTGATTGAGAGCTTTGAGGGGGGCGAGCGTTGCAACTGGCGTACCAACCGGAAGCCTTGGCGGCTTCCGCTACGGGGGGCGGGTCGGAAGCCTTGGCGGCTTCCGCTACCGGAGGCGGGTCGGAAGCCTCGGCGGCTCCCACTACGGGGGGAGGGTCGGAAGCCTTGGCGGCTTCCGCTACCGGAGGGCGGGTCGGACGCCTTGGCGGCTTCCGCTACCGGGGGAGGGTCGGAAGCCTTGGCGGCTTCCGCTACGGGGGGAGGGTCGGAAGCCTTGGCGGCTTCCGCTACCGGAGATCAATCGTCCAAGCCGGCGTTGGTTGCCGGGAGTTTGCCGGCGGCGATTTTTTCGCCGAACGCTTCGCCGTCACTGCTCAGCTTTTCGCCCGCTTTCTTCAAACCTTCAGTCATCTCCACCGCCGCCTTTTCCTCGTTCTCCTTGATGTATTCCTTGGTGAACTTTTCGGCGTCGAGGTATTCGTGGACTGCCATGCCGTACTCGTTGCGGACCTTCTTCTTGTCCTCACCCTTGACGTGACAGATGTAGCAACCCGCCTTGCGGGCGGTTTTGACGAAATCGGCGTCGGCATCATCGCCCGTGTAGATCGCCTTCCACTGTTTGTTAAATTCCGAAGTGGCCGAGGCGGGGGTGCAAACGAGCGAAAGGCCAACGCCGGTGGCCAGAGCGAAAAACAAAGCGGTGAGTTTCATCGGGTTGATTGATGGTGTCATGGGGACAGAAGCCGTAAAACGAACCGCATTATCGGTTGCCATCCCCCCCAAAGTCAATCGTCCGCCGGTGGGGGCGGGGGCGGGATGACCGGTAGCTCCGAGAAATCGAACCCCGAAGCCAGCGATCCGTCGAGCATGAACTCCTTCGGTTTCGCTTCGTCGAGGTGTTCGAGCGACGCCGGCGGACCTCCGGACCAGCGGATGATCCAACTGCTGACCGTCTCGTCGGCGAACGAAAGCTTGCCGTCGGAGAATTGGTCCATCGTGTAGGTCCGGTCGCGGGACTGCGTGTCGGTGACCTCCAGCAATTTATCAATATCGATCGCTTCGCCCGAGGAATACGTGTTGTTCATTCCGGTGATTTGCAACCAATCGTCGTCTTCGCCCTCGTCTTTGGCGAACTCCTCGGGACGGAGGTTTCGGATGTCGAAATGCGGTTTGCCTCGGGGCACCACAAAAACGCAGCCGTTGGCGAAACGATCGATTCGGACCGGATAAGGCGTTTGACGGGTCATTTCCAGCCGCACGATGCCTTCGGTCGTCAACGACGTCACGCGATTGAGCGACAGCCGGATTGAACCGATCGTCGGCCGAGTCGGCAACGCCGCCCCACCGCACTGCAGCATCCGGCCGTCAAGCGCCAACAACCCGTTGTCGTACCGGAGCTGCAAATCCGCCGCGACGTCCATCCCCACCATCGTGGCGGTACCGCGAATGATCGTGTTGTCCAACTCAATCGACACCAGCGGCAGAGCGGGGAACAGGGTCGGTGAGACCAATCGTTGGGTTTGATCGAGGTTTTCGCCCCCCGGCCGAACGGACGTTTTGGGGTCGGTGACGACGCGAAACGCGTAGACGTTGCGGTGGGCCGCGGGGTTTTGAATGGTCAACGAACAGCCCCGCAGCGATACTTTGGGGTTGGCGTTGACCAGCACCATCGATCCGCCGCCGGTGTGCATCGCCGGGACACTCCACCGGCAGTGAACCGCGGTCATTTCAAAGCGATGGCCACCGATGTCGATCATGTCGACCGGATCGCGACCGCGGCCGGGTTGGTCGGCGATCGGCCCGGCATCAAACTGGATCGTCGTGCCGGCCGGGTGGATCGATACCAGTTCGAGATCCTGATGCAGCCGCACCGGCCGGCTGGTCAACGACGCGACGCCAAGCTCCACCCGCGGCAGACCCAGCTCATCGGCCAGCTCGATCGCTTCGGCCAACTCGGACGCCAATTTCCGGCCCGTTCGTATCGCTTCCTCGACCGTCTGAGGATCGCTTAGCCAAGGCCGATCGACGACCTGGACCGCCTGCAGCGGCATTGGCGGCGGCAGGGTGATTCGCGGCCCCGAAGGTTCCGGCGGGCTGAAGGGGGGCAGCGGGCCGGCGGGGGGCTGACGACCGGCGGGACTGGTCGGCTGCGGCACCTCGGTCACCACCGGCGGCCCGTCGTCCGGTCCGGCGGCGGCTTGAAGATCGGTCGAAGGGTTGTTTCCTATTTCGGCGGGGGTGACATCGATCGCCGGCTCTCGCGGCGGCGGGTCAACTCCGGTCAAATCGTTCCAAAAACGTTGGAAACGCTCTGAATACGATTGTAAAACCCGCTGGGGCATCGGCTCGGCGGGCCGCGTCACGATCCGTCCCCCGGGCGGCGGAACCATCGCCGGAACGGACATTGCCTCGGCGGTCGCCACTTCGGCGGTCGCTGCCGCCAATGGCCCCGCCTCGGTCGCTCCACCGATCTCCTGCACGACCGAGGGCGGTTGGGTCAATCGATCGGTGGCGGTCGAGGGCCGGGGGGTCAAAAACTCCGCCGGCCGGTCGCCCGATGGCTCCAAATCCTCCGGCGGCCACGGCGTCGGGATGGTCATCGCCCGTGACCGTGCCGTGTCGGCGTCCAGCGACCGGTAGAACGCCTCTCCTTGCGGGTCAATCGATTCATCGGGGCGGCTGGATTGACCCAGCATCGCCAAATCAATCAACGGTTCGGCGACCGGTTCGCGTTGGTCCAGTCGGTCGCCGGGCCGCGTTGTTGGCCGCGGGGCAGGCTCCACCATCGGAGCCGGGGGGGCGGGGATGACCACCGGTTCCGCCCTGTCGCCCGACGTCTCGGTCAGGGCAATGGCCCCGCCGCCCGGCGGTAAAGTCAGGTAGCGATTGATACCGACGGCCAAGAACATCGACGCGGCAACCGTTGCGATCGCCGGTGCCCGTCGTCGAAGCCAGCCGCGATCATCAAGCTCTTCACCTCCGCCACCGATCCGCAACGAACGGCTGCGGCGGAGCGAGCAGCGAACGGCCAACCGGTTCAAATCCACCACCAACGCCATCGGGTCGCGGTACCGATCGTCGGATTGTTTGGCCAGCAAACGGTTGACAATTTTGGTCAATCGCGGCGGCAACTCCGCCCGGCGACTCCGGATATCGGGCACCGGGGCGCCGCCATGGTTGAGCAGTTTTTGCAGCATCGTGCCGTCGGGGTACGGCGGTGCCCCGGTGAGCATGAAAAACAACGTGCAACCGAGCGAGTAAAGGTCGCTGCGAACGTCGGCAATCCGCGGGTCGCGAGCCTGCTCGGGGGCCAGGTAATCGAACGTCCCCAGTGTCACTCCGGTCGCCGTCATGTCGTCGGCTCCGCGATCCAGCGCGTCGGAGCGGGCTAACCCCATGTCGACCAATTTGACGTTCCCGTCGGGCATCAGCACGACGTTGGACGGTTTGATGTCGCGGTGAACGATCCCGCGGCGGGACGCGTGCGCGAGCGCCTCGGCGACTTGCATCGTTGCGGCGATGGCATCGTCCAGACTCATCGGCCCATCGCGAGTGACCGCATCGCGGACGTTGTCCCCCTCGATGTACTCGAAAACGATGTAGTGCCAGGGGCCGTCGTTGCCGACCTCGAACACCCGGGCGATTCGCGGATGGTCCAGCTTCGCAGCCGCTTGGGCCTCGTTGCGAAAACGGCGTTGCAGCTCGGGGTCTTCGGCGACAAACGGAATGACTTTGACCGCCACGATCCGGTCCAACCGCTCATCGGTCGCTTTAAAAACCGCCCCCATGCCGCCGCCGCCGATCAAATCGCCGAGCCGAAAATGGTTCAATCGCCGACCGGCCAGGACCGCCGAGACTGCGACCGGCGACCGGCCCGGTCCCACCACCGGCGGGGCACCGGAGTCGGTATCAGCCGGATCGACCGGCGGGACCATCCGCGAGAGCGTCGAAGCGGAATCACCGCCGCCGGCCGGTCGGGGACGAATGAGCGTCACCTCCCCATCGTCCGAACCATCGGGGCGTTCGGGCGGACGGTCGGACGGATCGACCTCCGTCGCCGCGGGGGTTCGTCGGGCAGCGGCGGATGAATCCATGCGTGGCCGGTCGCGGACGAAAGAAAGACGAGACGGCCCCCAGCGGGCGCCCCCGTGAGCCTAGTTCTTTCCCGCACCGGCGGCAATTGAGTTCACCGCCGCTCAACGGTGGCGGCGGCCCGCCGGGCCGCCGCATGAGCATCCCCCAAAGCCTTGGCGGCTTCGGCTACCGGGAGACGCGGTGGCGGCGGTCCGCCAGGCCGCCGCATGAGCATCCCCCAAAGCCTTGGCGGCTTCGGCTACCGGGAGACGCGGTGGCGGCGGCCCGCCAGGCCGCCGCACGAGACCTGGCCAAAGCCTTGGCGGCTTCGGCTACCGTACAACCTACGCCGCCCGCCGGGTGGGCCGAATTCCGCGGGACGGGTCGGCGATCGCCAGGCCCGCGGGCGTGTTGACGTGCAATTCCATTTGCGGAAACGGAATCGTGATGCCGGCCGAGTCGAGTTGCTGCTTGATCGCTCCGACGAGCGCTTCGTGGGCACCCCAATAATCGCCCGAGCCGACCCAGACGCGGACTTTCCACTCCACCGAACTGGGGCCCAAGTTTGCCAGGATGACCGACGATCCGCGGTTGGCACCGAAGACAGTTTTTTCAGTCAAACGCTCGGTTGCCGCCCGAAGCGCCGTCCGGGTCGATTCCAAATCGGCGCTGTAGGCGACCCCGATGATGATTTCGATTCGCCGGTGGGCATGGTGCGTGACGTTTTCGATCGTTCCCCCCGCGATGCTGCCGTTGGGCACGATCAGCCGACGGTTGTCAAAAGTATCAAGCGTCGTGGTAAACAGATCGATCTCGTTGACTTTGCCCGTCACGCCCGCGGCAGTCACGACGTCGCCGACCTTGAAGGGCCGAAAGACGAGCATCAGGACACCGGCGGCAAAGTTGGACAACGTTCCCTGGAACGCCAGCCCGATGGCGAAACCCGCCGCCGCGATCGCCGCGGCCAGCCCGCCCAGCGGAACGCCCAGCGTGCTGGCGACGCCGGTGACGCTCCCGATCATCACGGCGTAGAACACCATTTTGCCGGCAAATCGACCGAGCGTTTCGTCCACGCGGCGGCAAATCGGCCGCGAGACGATCCGCATCAAGTACTTGGCGATCAAGTAACCGATGAAAATGCACATCAACCCCGCCGCGGCGGCGAGCAGCCCCGGGGCGACGTGTTCGATCGCGTACCGCGTCACCGCGGTGTAGTCGCCGGCGCGGATCGCGGCGACGACTTCGGCGGTCGCTTGAGCAAACGGCGTCGGCTCCGGCAACATCGGCTCGGGTATCAGGTCGGCTGCGGCGGGGGACAGTTCGTCCATGAGTTTGGCAATCGGGCGAGCGGCAACGAGTCGTGAAACTGCCCTAGGCTCTAGCCGCCCCGCGGCGGCGGGGTCAAGAACGATTCAGAGACGAGGAAGGGCGACGGCAAGGGAAGGGCGGCGGTAAGGGAGGGCGACGGCAAGGGAGGGCGACGGCAAGGGAGGGCGACGGCAAGGGAGGGCGACGCTCCCGCGGAGCCTCGCACCGAATGATCCGAATTGACTCCGCGGGAGCGTCGTTCTCCCGGACTGCCCTGCGGAGGCTCCGCGGGAGCGTCGTTCTCCCGGGTTGCCCTGCGGAGAACTGACTCCGCGGGAGCGTCGTTCACCCGAGTTGCCCTGCGGAGAATTGACTCCGCGGGAGCGTCGTTTTCCCGGGTCGACCAAACGATGTCAGGCCTTAAAAAGGTTCTTCGGAATGACTACCTGACCGCGGACTTGAGTTGACTCAGCCCGCCGTCGACCGCGATGTCTTGGCCGGTGATCCAAGTGTTTTCGGGGTCTAAAAGCCAGGCGACCAGCGACGCGATGTCTTCCGGTTCGCCCAGACGCCCGGCCGGGTGCATCCCCCGAGAGACTTCGGCGGACCGCTCATGCTCCCAAACCCGGCTGGTCAGCGGCGTTTTGACCAGTCCCGGCGAGACCGTATTGATCCGCACCCCGCCGGCGGCATAAGTCGCCGCCGCCGCCCGGGCCATCGCCGCAATGCCGGCTTTGGCCATCGCGATCGCCTCGTGATTGGTCAAACCGATCGCTGCGCCGCCCGAAGCCATCAGCACGATCGATCCGCCGCCGAGTTTTTTCATCCGCGGCGCGGCCGCTTTGACCAACCCGAACGCCGTCACGACGTTGGCTTGGTAAACCGCGTCGAGATCCTCACGGCTGGTCAAATGGGCGGGTTTGAGCAGGATGGAGCCGGCAAAATTCACCGCCCCGGTCAACGATCCGAACTGCTCGATGGTTTGATCGACCGCCCCGGCGACCGCCTCCCAATCGGTCGCGTCGAGCACCACATGCGGCTGGCCCAGCTCCCCGGCAAGCTCCGCCAGCGGCGATTCGGTTCGCCCGGCGAGCATCACCCGGCCCCCGGCGGCGACCAACCGGCGACAGGTCGCGGTCCCGATACCGCCGGCGGCTCCGAGGACAAGCGTGGCGGGGGCGTCGGGCATTGAAAACTCATTTGAGAAAGCGGTGATTTGGATCAAACCGTAACGCCGCGGCAACCCGTCCGGTCACGACGGCGATGCCGGTCACGACCACGCCGCCGCGGCCGGCTGTCGCAACGCGGGGCCGCGTCCCGATGTTATCCAGACGTCCTTCCCGGCTTCGTCGGTCGGTTCGTCGGCCCTCCCCACGCCGACGGACCAGCGCCCCACCGACGCACCCGGCCCTCCTAAGCTTTCAACCCGGATCCCCCGCCACCATGGCAAAAAAAGATACATTCCGACTGGTTAGTCGCGGTTCCAACGGCTCGCTACTGATTCGTGATTTCTCATCGATCGATCCACTGCACGATTCGCATGACCAAATCGGCATCGACGACTGCAGCACGGATTTGGCGCTTCGTGGAATGCCGATTTTTCGCGGCTTGATTGGACCGATGCCCGAAGGCAAACAGGTCGTCCGGTACGAAACGCCCGAAGTTTTTGAAATGTTGACCAAGGAATGGGGTGCCCCGGCCCCCAAAAAACGCCGCCGCCGCAGCATCAAAGCCGAACCCGCAGGCGTTTAAAGCCGGCGAGTTTTTCGACTTTCGAAGCGGCAGGGCGTCAGCCCTCCGGTGCCGCATCACCGGACCGTTGACGCCGTGCCGCGAATATTGCGGCACCGGACGGCCGACGTCGTTCCGCACTCATTTGACGAACGGATCGCTGTACTTCTCATCCGTCAACACGCGGGTGTCGGTCAACGTTTCCAAAAATTTCGCGAGCGCCACTTTGGGGACTTCGGGCAATCCCATGCCGTCCTGCAGATCGACCAGGCGGCCGTCCAAATTCTCATGCGGCTGGATCGACCAGTTGTAGTGTTCCAACACGCCGTCGAGCGTCCGGATTCGACCATCGTGCATGTACGGACCGGTCACCGCGACGTTTCGAAGCGACGGGGATTTAAACATCCCGCGATCCATCGGTGCCCCGGAAATCGCGCCGACGCCGGAGTCCGCCAAGTCATCATCGTCGTAGTCCAATCCGTTGACCGCCGGACGGCTGAGATAGAAAAACGCCAGTTGCCGGGGTCCGCGGCGGACCGGATCATCGGGCAGGTTGGGGTTGAACGGCAGGGCGTTGGACAGGTGACACGAGGCGCACCGGCCGCGACCGAAAAAAACGTCTTTACCCAGATTTTCTTGCTCCGTGAAATTCGCAAAGGGACGCTGCACCGAACCGGCCGCCGCCAAACCGACGTCATAAGGCGACTGGTACGAGACGATCGAACGGACGAACTGGGCCAACGCTTTGGCGATCCGGTCCGCGGTGACTTCAGCGTCACCAAAAGCGTTTTCAAACAGCGGCGGGTAGATCGGGTCCGCGGCGACTTGCCCCGGCAGGACCTCCAAGTCGTGACCCATTTCGATGTCATCGACGATCGGCATGAGCACCTGTTGCTCCAGCGTCCGGGCGCGTTCGTCCCAAAAGAATCGACCACGTTGATAAAACCGAACGTTGATCAAACTCATCGAATTGCGAGCGACTTGGCGGCCGTCGTGACCGACCGAAACCCTCGCCGGGTCGGTGAACGCTTTGGCTTGTTGATGGCACGAGGCGCACGACACCCCGCCGGAGACCGATAGCGACGGGTCATAGAAAAGCACCCGACCGAGCGTCGCCCCGCCGTCGGTGATCGGATTGTCCGCCGGTGTGTTGTCAAACCGATCGATGACCGAGGCGAAATGCGGTGGCCAATTGATGTCGGTGTAGTTGTGCGGCACCGCGGGCAGGTTCAATCGACGGGCCGCCGGCCGGTCGCGGTCCAGCTCTGCGGCGTCGCAGAGCAAGCCAAGCAGGCCTAGGATCAGAGCCAAAATCAGGCCGGTAGTTTTTTGATTCATGGCTGGAGTGAATTGGGAGGCCATCGCACACCGTCCTCCGTAGGGTGGGTCAAGGAGTCGTCGACGCCGACCCACCAAGGAATTTGATACTGGAGGCGGGTCGGCGCCGAAGCGACTTGACCCACCCTACCCGGACTGGGGCAGTCAGGCTCCTAAGGTACCGCACGCTCGCCGTCCCGGTTCACCCCACACCCATGCTGCCCGATGCCCTCCCTGGTTTGGTTTCGCAACGACCTTCGCACCGCCGATCATGGGCCGCTGCGCCGCGCCGCGGAGTCCGATTCAATGATCGCACTGTACTGTTTTGATCCGCGGCAGTTCGGCCAAACGTCCTACGGGTTCGATCGCACGGGACCGCACCGAACCAAGTTCCTGATCGAATCAGTCGTCGATCTGCGGCAGAATCTCCGGCGGTTGGGGGGGGAGTTGATCGTTCGCCGCGGCCGTCCCGAAGACGTCATCGGCCCGATCGTCGATCGGCATGGCGTCTCGGAGATGCATCACCACGAACCGCCGGGGACAGAGGAGGCGGCGGTCGGTTCGGCCGTCGAGGCGGTTTGTCAAAGCCGTGGTTGCCGGGTATCGGCGGAGATCGGCGATACGCTCTACCAACTGGGTGACCTGCCGTTTGAGGTGGCAAACACGCCGGAGCTGTTTACGAATTTTCGCAAACAAGTCGAATCTGGTTGCGAGATCGGCAGGCCGCTCGCCCGGCCGGAGCGATTGCCCGGCCCGCCGCCGGGGATCGATCCCGGCGAGATCCCCACCGCCGAGCAGCTCGGTCAAGAGGCGGGGGCGCCGCACCGGTTGTCGCAAACGAATTTGACCGGCGGCGAATCGGCGGCGTGGGACCGGATCGAGGCGTACTTTTGGGCCGCCGACCGGCTTCGGGTTTATAAGGAAACCCGCAACGGGATGCTGGAGCTGGACGACAGCTCCAAGTTCTCCGCCTACCTGGCCAACGGTTGTCTGTCCCCCCGATCGATCGCCGCGGAAGTGTTACGCTACGAGGACGCCCGGGTGGCCAATCAATCGACCTACTGGATGATCTTTGAGCTGCTGTGGCGGGAGTATTTCCGCCTGATCGAGCGCAAACACGGCTCGCGGCTGTACCGGCCCGGCGGTTTGCGGGGCACACCCATTCCCTGGCGAAACAACGACTCGCTGTTTGAGTGCTGGACACGGGGGAAAACCGGCTATCCGTTGGTCGACGCGAACATGCGTGAGCTTGCCGCGACCGGGTTCATGTCCAACCGCGGCCGGCAAAACGTCGGGTCGTTTTTGACCAAGAACCTCGGCATCGACTGGCTCCGCGGAGCCGAGTGGTTCGAGTCGCTGCTGATCGATTACGACGTGGCGAGCAACTACGGCAATTGGGCCTACGTCGGTGGGGTGGGCAACGACGCACGCGGCTTTCGGTTCTTCAACATCCTCAAACAATCGCGTGACTATGACGCCGACGGGTCTTATGTACGGCACTGGTTGCCCGAACTGGCCGACGTCCCTACCGAGCATGTTCACAGCCCCTGGACGATGTCGCGGGGCGAAGCCAAGGCGGCCGGTGTCGAGATCGGCGTCGACTACCCGGCGCCGGTGGTCGATTTATATGAATCAGCCGCCAAGAACGAAGCAATCTATAACCAAGCGACCGGGCGGCGGGCCAAGGGCCCGACGTAGATGGACCCGCCAGGGTTCAGGCCGGTCTGAACCCCGGCGGGTCCAGCTACGTTGCCTGGGGGTTTCACGATTGACGCCGGCCGGGCGGTGGGGGTATTGGTCGACGTGACCCTACCTCACCGCACGATCATGGATGATCAACGATGCCCGTTTCCGCTGCCGGCCAACCCACCATCGACCGCGTCCCGCTGCTGGACGTCAATCGTGACAACGCACCGATGCGGGAGGCATTCATTGAGTCGTTGACCAAAGTCGTCGACTCGGGACGGTTCCTGTTTGGACCCGATGTCACGCAACTCGAAACCGAACTTGCCGCCTACGCGTCGACCGACTCAGCGATCGGTTGCGCGTCCGGGTCCGACGCACTTCTGTTGGCATTGATGGCACTGGGCATCGGTCCGGGGGATGAGGTCATCGTGCCCTCCTTCACTTTCTTTGCATCGGTCTCGTGCATCACGCGGCTGGGGGCGACGCCGGTCTTCGCCGATGTTTGCGAAGACACGTTCAATATCGATCCCGAAGAGATCGCCAGACTCATCACGCCGGCGACGGCCGCGATCATTCCCGTCCACCTGTTTGGTCAATGCGCCCAAATCGACCGAATCTGTCAAATCGCGGCGGCCAATGATATCCCGGTGATTGAGGATGCCGCCCAGGCGATCGGAGCGGCTTATCACTCGCGGCCGGCGGGGTCATGGGGACGAATGGGTTGTTTCTCCTTCTATCCGACCAAGAACCTGGGCGGCATGGGCGACGGGGGGATGTGTGTGACCAATAATGCCGCATTGGCCGATCGCGTGCGGTTGTTGGCTGGTCATGGGATGCGGCCGCGCTATTATCACCAAGCGATCGGCATCAATAGCCGTTTGGACACGTTTCAAGCCGCGGTGCTGCGGGTCAAATTCTCGCATCTGGACGAAGCCGTTCAGTCGCGTGCCGCGATCGCCGGTCGGTACACGCGGTTGATTAAAGAAGCGGGACTGGATTCGTCGATCGTTTTGCCGGTCAAGGATCCCGCCGCTTTTCATGTTTGGAATCAGTATGCGCTCCGGGTGCCGGGCGGGCGTCGGGATGCACTGCGGTCGCATCTGGCCGAAAACGGTGTGGCCAGCGAAATCTATTATCCGGTGCCGATGCACCGACAAGAATGTTTCCGTGATGTGCCGTTTCGACAGGGCGATTTGAGTCGCACCGAAGCGGCGGCGGCGGAAGTTTTGAACCTGCCGATTTTTCCGACGCTGACCGCGGAGGAGCAGGGCCGAGTTGTGACGGTTTTGAAATCGTTTTATGTCGGGGCGGCTCGGATGGTGGCGTGAGTGTCTGTCCGGAATAACGTTTGATGGTGAGCCGACGGCGCTAGCCGCGGGTTCAGGGCGCCGGAACCCGCGGCTAGCGCCGTCGAGTCACTATCCCGGATAGACACTGAGCCGGAACCCGCGGCTAGCGCCGTCGGCTCACCATCCCGGACAGACACTGAGGCTCCTCACCCCCCGACCCCCTCTTTCGGCAAGCGGGGTGAGGGGGAGAAAGAATCACGCGATCCCGAACGCCTCTCCGCGATGCGGGGCCGGAGTCGGCGGCCTGGCGGCACGCCGCTACGGGAGGTTTTTTTATACGAACTATTTGGAAATAGAATGCCTATGCTTCGCCTGCTAACGCTTACGGTGGTTATCGTCTCATGCACCTTGGCAACAGCCGACTTGCCGGAAGTTGTCGCTGAAATCCGATTGGCCGCTCAAGCTCGCGCCGAAGGCGATCTGGAGGTCGCCGCGGCCAAGGTTGAGTTGGCGATCAAGTCAGCCAAAAACGATGCCCTGCCCGGCGCGAGACTGGCGACGGTTTTGGCCATCGCGGTCGAGATTCACCTCGAAGCCGGCTCGGTCGAGATCGCTCAGGGGCACCTCCGAGAATGGGACGCCTTGGATCAAGACGCCGACCGGAGCCGGCGTGAGGAATTGTGGCTCGCGGCGTTGGCCGGAGCGATGGATCAAACCAACGTGCCTTTAACGCTGGCGGCCGCCGATCGGCTAGTCGATTGCCAGTGCGGCGACACCGCCCGGCAAGCGGCTCTGGCGAGGGTCTGGGGATTGACCCACGTGGCGGACGCCGAAGCACCCGCGGCGATTGAAAATTACCTGCGAGACCACGCCGCAGCGGATGCATCCGATACCGCCGATGTGCTGGCGATGCGTTTGTACATCGCCGGGACGGCGGGGGACGACGCGACGGCTTGGCAAACCCGGATGCGTTTGGCCACCGATCACCGCCATAGCGACGCGGCGGCGGCGGCGGCGCTGATGGCGCCGCCCGAGGTGCCCGAAGCGGACGGTCAAGCCTGGACCGAGTTCCTGTTGGAAAAACGCGAATCAATCATCGCTCAATCGGTCTCGGTCGGTGGAGCAACCGGATTGGGACAATGCCTGCTCAGTTTGATCGTCCACGACCACGTTGATTTGGCGCGGTACGCCGGCGCCTTGATTGCCGCGGACACCGACGGGACCGTGATTGCCGGCGTGTTGCAATATGCCACCACAACCGAGGCGGCGACGCGTTTGGCGGCCGAGTGGTTGGTCACCGACGATCCGCAGGCTCAACCGATGGCGATCGAATCGGTCGCGCGTTGGTGCGGTCGGACGGGCCGTTGGGAAACGTTGGCCGCAGCGGCCGGGGACGCTCCGGCGGAACGTGAACGAACGATTCACACCGAACGGTTGTTCGCCGAATCATTGTTGTTGCGAGGTCGTGCGGGCGATTCGATGCGATGGTGGGACCGGGTGATCGACGAGCGGGGCGCGGACGATTTTCCAACGTTATTGCGAGCGGCGGAGGCGACGGTTGCGGCCGGGACGGTGCCGCAGGCGGCGGGGCGGTTGGCCGCCGCCGGAGCCGGCGCGGTGACGAGCGAGGACACATCGTTGGTCGATTTGGTGACCGCCGATTTGGAAATCCGCCGGCTGCGGTTTGACCACTGTCGGGCGGCGCTGCAGCGGGTGGTCCGGCACAGCCCGGAGCCGGCGATTCGCGGCCGGGCGCAGTGGATGATTGGCGAGACGCATTTCATGCAGGAGCAATTTGAGCCGGCGATCGAAGCGTATCGGTTGGTCGAATCGGTGGGCGGTTCGGGTTCGTTTGCCGCTGCGGCGTTGGTCCAAGCGGGCGCGGCGTTTGAGAAATTGGGGCGGACGGCCGAAGCGTCGGTGTGTTACCAGCGACTGCTGGCCCGGCACGGCGACTCGCCGCACGCGTCCGAAGCGGCCGCGCGAATCGCAGGGTTGCCGCCCGCGGTGGCCCCGGCCGGCGGCTCGCTGCGTCGTTGATCCTTTTCATTCGCCAATCGATCGCCATGGTCCCTCCTTCGCACCCCCGCCGCACCGGGCTGTTGTCCGTCCTGCTCGGCCGCGGCCTGTGGCTGCGTCTGCTGCCGCTGCCGGCGCTGATGTTGCTGTGGTCGATCGGCCCCGGTCAGCCGCCAACGGCAACGGCACAGAATTTTCAAAACAACGGTTACGGCGGCTTTAACCAACCGGCCGCCGGCGCGTTTAGCGGTCAAGGCTACGGTGCTCAGGGTTACGGCAACCAGGCCGCTGCGGCGCCGCAGTTTCAACCGATCGGCGCCGCGGCGGGACCCGACAGCCGGATCGCGGCCAACGGTTTCGGCGAAACCGGCGGCGGCATCCCGCCGGCACCGGCGACCGCGGCGTTATTGAACGAACCAGCTCCGATCGAACAGCCTGCCGCACCATGGCCGCCGGTGGTCGCCCGCGTGATCGGCGGCGGGGTGCTGATGGTTCCGATCGGGCTTTGCGCGGCGGTGATTTTGATCCTCTCAGCCGAGCGAATGATCGCCCTTCGCCGCGGCCGCGTCATCCCGAAACCGTTTGTTCGGCGGTTCACCGAATGCGTCGAGGACAACAATCTGTCTTACGAGGAAGCGACGTCGATTTGCGACGATTTCGATTGTCCGGTCGCGGAGGTTTTTCACGCCGCGGTGCGACGTTGGGGCCGGCCGATGCTCGAGGTCGAGCAGGCGGTCGTCGACGCGGGCGATCGGGTCGGCGGCTCGCTGCGGCGGTTTCTGCGAGTGTTCCAAGCGATCAGCAACGTCACGCCGCTGCTGGGGTTACTCGGCACGGTGACCGGGATGATCGCGGCGTTCGATTCGTTGTCCGCCGGGGCAGTTGCCGAAGGTGATCCGTTGGCTGCTGGGATTTCGCAGGCGCTGGTGACCACCGCGGCAGGTTTATCGGTGGCGATTCCGGCTTATTTGGCCCACGTTTACTTTGCCGCCAAATCGGATCGGTATTTGGATGAAATCGACCGGCTGTGCCAGCGGGTGGTCGAGTGCATTTCGTCCGAGGCGATCGACTCGGCAAAATCGACCCGGCGGCGCAAGGCTGCTTGATTCGTGGGATAGGCCTCCGGCCTGTCATCCACGCACCGACGGCTGTAGGCAAATTTCTTGACGATGACAGGCCGGAGGCCTATCCCACCGATGCGACGACCGACCCAACAGCCCGAAGGCCCGAATTTGACGCCGATGATCGACGTTGTCTTCCTGCTGGTCATTTTTTTCCTGGTCGGCAATCGGCTCAATCCGGCGGCCGATGGGATCGATGTGGATGTTCAAACGGCGTCCGCCAGTCGCTCGGCGATGGCGCGGACCCCCGATCAGCGGATCGTTTGGGTCGCTGCCGACGGGTCGATTCGGCTGGACGACGAGCCGATGACGGCGGATCGGTTGGTCACGACGCTCAGCGACGCTCGGGCGGCCTATCCGGGACTGCGAGTCGCGGTTCGGGGGACCAACGACGCCAGCTTTGGACTGATCAACGACGTGCTTCGGCTGGTCGATCAAGCCGGGGTGCGAAGCCCCGCGTTGGCTTCGGCCGACGGTCCGATGCGGCGTTGAACCCGATCGGTTGACCCATCCATTGATCGAAACGATCCAGCGCATCGCCGCCGATCACCGGCCGGCGTTATCGGGCGTTTGCATCGTCACAGCGATCGCGTTGTTGCTGGTTGCTCGAACGGTGCGGCGGCGGCACACGATCGCCTCACGGCTTTGCGTCGCGGTCGCGGTCGCATTGGTGTTGGCGATGATCGGATTGATTCCTCAGGTTCAAGACATCGCCAAACGGGGTCTGGCGGGGCCGGCTGGTCCCGGCGAAGCGATCGAAGAGCATCCGGCGGTGCAGGTGGAGGTTGAAACGGCTTCGATGCTGCGTGTTCGTTCAACGCCTAGCCTCGCCGAGCTGGAAATTCCCGGGCTACCGGTATCGATCGACGTTGAACCGTTGACGCCGACTGCCCCGCCGCCGCCAAAACCCACGATCGATGCAACGCTGGCGAAATTACGCGTTCGCCCGCCGAAAGTGGAGTCGTCGATCGACGCGCTATTAGCGACGATGGACGATTGGAATGAGGTGGAGGAAGAAGCTTTGATAGTGGCCGAAACAGCTTCGCCGCCGATGATTGCGACGATTCCGGAAGCTTGGCAACCACCGCCGCCGGCCGCTTCAGTTGAATCGGCCGAGTCGATCGACAAACGTTCCGGGGAGGCCAAAGCGGAGGCCCTGGCGGCTGGGGGCGGAGATGCGTCGACCGAGGCGGCGGTCGCGGCGGGTTTGAAATACCTCGCGTCGACTCAAACTGCTTCCGGTCTCTGGGATCCGCGTCAAACCGGCGGCGGGCGGGAGCGGGCACCGTTGGGGTTGCGACGGGGCACCGCGGGCCAAAACTCCGACACCGGGATCACCGGTTTGGCGGTGTTGGCGATGCTCGGAGCCGGTCAAACGCACGCTCATGGCGAGCACCGGCAAGTCGTTTTCAATGCCCTGGTCGGTTTGATCCGCCGCCAAGCTCCCGACGGATCGATGGCCGGTCCGGCATCGGTCTACGCGGCGCACTATTGTCACGCGATGGCGGCGCTGGCGGTCGCCGAATCGGCTTGGATGACCGGGGACGCGACCGCGGTTGAGACGACCCGCCGGGCGGTCAAGTACACGCTGGCGACGCAGCATCCTCGGACCGGCGGGTGGCGGTACACCGCGGGCGATCCGGGGGATTTGAGCCAAACCGGGTGGCAGGCGATGTTGTTGCACACGGCTGGTCAAATCGACGGCGTAAACGTCCCGCCCGCGGCGATCGCCGGGGCACAGCGGTTTGTCCGATCGGTGTGCCTGGGGCGGGCCGGCGGATTGGCGGCTTACCGGCCCGGCGAGCGGCCGTCGGTGACGATGACCGGCGAGGCGTTGGCGATCCGACTGCTGACCGGCGACCGGCCCGAGGACGCGACAATTGAGGAAGCGACCACGGTGCTGCTGGCCAACCGGCCAGGCTTCGCAACCGATCCAAACCAAGTTTCGCCGGACAATTTGCCGGACAATTTGCCGGACAATTTGTATGGGTGGTATTACGCCACGATCGCGTTGCACCAAGTCGGCGGGCCGGCGTGGCAGCAGTGGAACGAATCGTTGAAAACGCACCTTTTGGCAACGCAAAATTCCGATGGTTCATGGCCCGCATCGGGGCTGTGGGGCGGTTACGGGGGCACGATCTACTCCACGGCGGTCGCAACGTTGTGCCTGGAGAGTTACTACCGGCACTGAATTTTGCACGTTGACAACCGACGCCCACGCCGATCACGCTAGCAAACTTCACGGACCAAACGTGTCCCCGGTCGACGTTGCAATGTCGCCGGGACCCGCACACGGTTGGTTCCCGATTGGTTCGTCCGCGAGACACGAATGACGTCTGATGGTTTGAGGCACGGCGGTTTTGCAAAACTCCGCGGTGCCGGTCCGATGATTTTGCCCAGCCTGCTGCAGTGCGACTTTGGCGATTTGCGAACCGAGGTCCAGCGGCTGACGCGGGCCGGTGCCCGGGTGTTGCACCTGGACGTGATGGATGGGCATTTCGTGCCCAACCTGACCTATGGGATGCCGATCGTCGCCGGGCTGCGTCGGCACACCGACCTGCCGCTGGACGTTCACATGATGGTTTCCGACCCGGCCGCTTACGCCGGACCGATGGTCGACGCAGGAGCCGATTGCATCACATTTCACGTCGAAGCGGTTGCCGACCCGGTCGCCGTTGCCGGTCAAATCCGCGATCTTGGCGTGGCCGCCGGGGTGGCGATCAATCCGGGCACCGACTTCTCTCAACTCAATGATGAATTGCTTGGAGTGGTCGATTTGGCGCTTGTGATGAGCGTCGAGGCCGGGTTTGGGGGCCAATCGTTCAACCCCGTTGCTTTGGACCGAATCCGGTCGATTCGCGAGCGATTCCCCAATCTGTTGATCGAGATTGACGGCGGAATTAACGCGGAAACGATCGGTTCGGCGAGGTCGGCCGGTTGCGACCTGTTCGTCGTCGGCTCGGCAATTTTTGGTCAAAACGACTATGCCGCGGCAATGACCGATTTGACCACTTCGATGACCGCTGCCAGCGGAGGAAACCCGTGATGTCCCTCAAATCTTCCGGTGCGGCGTCCGCGACGGGCAACCGCGTGCTGTTGGTCCGCCCCGGAGCAACCGACTTCGACGCCCAAGGCCGAATGAAGGGTTCGCTCGACATGCCGTTGTGCGGCGAGGGGCTGCGTCAAGCGGACAGTTTGGCGACCGAATTGGCCGGTTTGCGAATTGACATCGTTCACGCGGCGCCGTGCGAATCGGCTCGTCAAACCGCTGAGCGGTTGGCCGAACACCGCGGGTTGAAAGTCCGCGTTGTCGATTGCCTCAAAAATGTCGACCATGGTCTATGGTCGGGCAAATTGATCGAGGATTTGCGTCGAAACCAACCTCGTGTTTACCGCAGCGGCGTGGAGCAGCCCGAGGGGGTTCAGCCGCCCGGCGGTGAATCGATCGGCCAAGCCCGCGTGCGGGTCGCCAAAGCGGTTCGCAAGATCATCAAAAAAGGCAAAAGCCAGGTCATCGCCCTAGTCGTGCCGGAGCCGTTGGCGTCTCTGGTCGCGGCGGACTTACAGGGCGAGAGCACGCCGCAGCTTTGGAAACACGAACGCGACGCCGGCCAATGGCAATTGATTGACCCGGTGGTTGGGTAGCGCCGTTTGAGGTGGCGGCGGCCCGCCAGGCCGCCGCTGGGCGTGGGACGGCAACCCGCCAGGCTGCCGCTGGATGGGGACGGCGGCCCGGCAGGCCGCCGCCACCGGAGATCGGTGACTTCGGCTGGGCCGGCGCTAACACACCTCCGTTGGGGCCGAGCGGACGACGACGCGGTTGCCTTGCACCGCGATGACTCGGATCGGTTGGCCCGAATCGATGTAGTCGCCTTCGGTCACCACGTCGATCGGCACCGCGTCGCCAAACGTTGCCCGGCCGCCGGGACGAAGCGGCGATCGGGCCACACCGCTCTGACCGACCGGCGGCAGTCCGGCGGGCGCCGGGGCGTCGTCAATCCAGTCCGAACCGTCGGCGACCGGCGGGTGAAGGGTCAAACGGGACAGACCGGGGATTTGTCCAAAGAAAGCCGCCAAACCGATGATGACCACCGCGAAGCCGACAAACGCGCCCAAAACCGTTAGGACATCAACCCCGAGATCGTTCCAGTTGCCGCCCGCGACCGGCCACGTCACCCGGCGGCTGGCCATGATCAGCGACACCACCGTCAACGCGAGTCCCGATAGGCCGGCGACCCCGAATCCGGGGATCACGAACACCTCTGCGGCGATGAAAAGCAGGCCGGAAACGAATAGGATCACCTCCAACCAACCCGACGTCCCACCCAGGAAACGGCTCCAAAAGAACAACCCGAAGCACAGCACCGAAACCAGCCCGCCGATCCCCAGACCGGGGGCGGAAAGCTCCACGCCAAGCGCCGCCAGCCCCAGGAATATCAACAGAAACGTGCCGACGCCGGTATTGAGCAAGAAGACGACGGTGTCCAACCACGTCCGATCGAGCACCGGCACCGGTTGGGCGACATTGAGGACCCGGAAAACATCTTCGCGAGAGTCGACCAGAGTGTCGGCCAGCCCCAACTCGACCGCCCGGGCACCGTTGAGCGTCAAGAACGCGTCCGCGCCCGCTTCGCGGATCACCGGTCCGCGGTCCCAATCCTCGGCGTCGGGCATCGACTCCAAATCGCGATTGGACAACAGTTTTCGCTCACCGGTTTGCCGGTTCGTCGCGTCGTAAACCACCATCGACCGATCCGTCATCTTCTCGGCCAAAACCGCCGGCCGGCCGGTTGCGGTCGCCGCGTCGCGGACCTTTTGTGCCAACACGCTGCGGGATTTCGCTTCGGTGTAGCGAAACGCCCCATCGGGTCCCATCACAATTTCGCCAGCGTCACCGATCCTCGCGTCCGGTCGCATCAGGATTCGATCACACGCCAACGATAACAGCGCCGCGCCGGAGATGGCATCTTTTTCGATCAGGGCAACCGTCTCGACCGTGTCAGCTTCGGCGACCATGTCCATCAATTCAAACGTCACCGCGGTCCAACCGCCGGGCGATTCGATGTCCAGGATGATGACATCGGTGCCATCATCGATCGCCTGTTGGAACCGGCGTTTGAGTAGAGCGCCGGAGATCGGATTGATATCCTCGCGCATCGGGATGATGACGGCGCGGCGTTGGGGCGGGGGATCGGCTGGGGGCTGCGCGACGATGGGGACCATGACCATCGCAAAGGCCACGGTGAGGATCCAACGGATGGTGTTGATCATGATTAGTTTTTGTAGCTAAGCGGTGGGTCGGCGCGCCGAAGCGGCTTGAACCACCCTACCGGACGATTAAACCCGCCGCCAAAACGATGGGGTGAATAGCAAAAGCACGCAGTAGATTTCCACGCGGCCGAGCATCATCAGAAACACAAAAAGCAGTTTGCCGTGTTGGGAAAATCCGGCATAGTTTCGCGTCGCTCCGACGACGCCCAGCCCGGGACCGATGTTGTTGAGCGTTGCGGCGACCGCGGACGCCGAGTCGAGCAATTTTTCGTCCAAGGTGCCAGCCAACAATTGCCGGCCGACGTCGGATTGATCGGACAGCGACCGGTCCGGGGCGGTCGGATCGTCACGCCCCATCTCGTCTTTGTCGGGATCGATTTCGGTCGTCGTGACGCTGCCGAGTTTGCGCACGCCCCATGTCGTGTCGGGTTCGACGGTGACCAGCAGCAACCAGGAAACGACATAAATCACCGTTATCAAGCAAAAGTAGAGCAGGATGGAATGGGCCAGCCGCGGATCGTCGATCGGTTCGCCCCCGATCCTCAGGGGCCGCACGACGCGGGGTCGGTGGGCGCGCTCCAACTCGACACGGAGTATTTTTGCCAACAAAACATGCCGGATCACCTTCATCCCCCCGCCGGTCGACCCGCGCAGCCGCCGACAAACATCAGCAGCAGCAAAACGCCGCGTCCAAAGTTGTTCCATTGATCAAAGTCCGCGGTCCCGTAGCCGGTCGTCGTCATCACCGAGACGACTTGGAACAATCCGTTGCGGACCGATTCGGCGGCCGAGCCGAAACCGGGGTCTTCGGCGCGGACTCCGAAGAACACGATCGCTCCGGCAACCACGGCGATGATGCCCAGGTAGGTGCGGAACTCCAGGTCGCTGAATAACCGCCCCAGCCGCGACCGATTTTGGGTCGCCCGTTTGTTTTGATTGCCTCGTAGCGTCAGGTAAAGCAGTGTGAAATTGGTGCCGGCCAATATCATAAACAGGATCGTTGTCCATTCGATCAGCGAACTCTTGAACCCTCCCAGCGACGCGTTGTAGGTGCTAAACCCACCGGTCGCCATCGTGCCAAAGGCGTGACAGATCGCATCGAACACCGTCATGCCTTCGACCAGGTAGACGGCCGTCAGGATGACATTGAACCCGACATAGATACCGGCAAAGGACCAAGCGGCTTGTTGCATCCGCGGCATCGAACCATCATTGGTTGGCCCGGGCATTTCCGCCCGCATGATCGCTTTACCAGCGGAACCTTGACCCAGAATCGCGACGAACAACACGATGATCCCCAAGCCGCCCAGGAAGTGCGTGCTGGATCGCCAAAACAGAATGCAGTGGGGGACTTGGGAGGGGGTTTCCAAATCGGTCAGCACCGTCGCCCCGGTGGTGGAAAATCCCGATTGTGACTCAAACATCGCTTCGATCAGGGTGATCGGTTGGCCTTCGGCAATTTGAACGCTGGCCAGGGTGTACGGCAGTGCTCCAAGGATGGTCGCCGCGACCCAGGAAAGTCCCACGATTGCCATCGCTTCCTTTTGATACAACGTGTCGCCTTTGGACCGCCGGCCGAGCCAATGGAGCAATCCACCGACCGCGAGACAGACGAAGACCGACGCGACCAGACCGATCACGCCTTGGGTCTCGAACGCTTCGGCCCGCGGCAGGTGCGTGCGGACGGCCAACGCGGGGTGGGCGAAAGGCAAGGAGAAAACCATCGAGGCACCGATCAGCAGGCAGATCGTGCCCAGGAATCGGGCCAGCAGCGG
Source organism: Pirellulaceae bacterium (assembly GCA_963833245.1). Taxonomy (GTDB): domain Bacteria; phylum Planctomycetota; class Planctomycetia; order Pirellulales; family Pirellulaceae; genus Rhodopirellula. Next base: position 666,997 of record CAWHXH010000010.1, on the reverse strand, counting down.
CTTGTTCAAATCATGCGGCGATAGGAGGGTACGGGCGGGGTGCCCAGCATCGTCGCTGGGCCGCCGGGCCGCTAGCGGAGCGGTGCCGCCCGCCCGGTGCCGCCCTTTGCTAGCGGAGTGGCGCAAGCCGCCCGGCGCCGCCCTTTGCTAGCGGAGCGGCGCAAGCCGCCCGGTGCCGCCACCGGAGGGCTTGCGCCCTACCGCTAGAAAGAAGACTGTGCTGCCACCGGAGGGCTTGCGCCCTACCGCTAAAAAGTTGATGGTGAACCGGCGGAGGGCTTGGTCCGCCAATCGCACCACCGCGGGACCACTTCCAAAATCTCCGCTGGCTCCGCTCAATGCAACCGCTGTTTCTGATCAATCCATCCGCCGGCACTGCGGAACGTCAAATCCAATCGGTGCGAGATCGGTTCGTCGACGCCGGCTACTGCGTCTATCAATGCGACGGTTCGACACCGATTGACCAAATCTTGACGCCGCAAGTTCTCGCCGAAACCAGCCGCGTCGTCGTCGGCGGCGGCGACGGGACGCTGCACGCGGCGATCTGTGCCGCCGCCGGGCATCTCGACGAAGTCGACTGGGGCCTGGTCCCGCTGGGCACCGGCAACGATTTGGCGAGGATGCTGGGGCTGCGACCCGATGAGGGAATCGAGACCGCCTGCGACCTGCTGCTGCGAACCGATCCGCCGATGCGGACGATCGATTTAATCGACATCGGATGCGACGGGCACCCGGCGGCGGTCAACGCCATCTCCGGCGGCTTTGGCGGGCCGGGAACCAGTACGATTGCCGCGTCAACCAAAAAAACGCTCGGTCCGTTGGCGTACTGGATGGCCTGCTTTTCCCGCGCGGCACACTTGCAAAGTTATGATGTTCGTCTGCAAATCGACGACCAAACCATCACGCAGTCGGTCTACGGATTGGGGATCGGCAATGGCAAATACATCGGGGGCGGTTTCCCAATCGCCCGAGATGCGAAAATCGATGATGGGCTTTTGGATATCACGCTGGTCCCGGTTGCGGACTTGACCGAACTGGTCGCCGCGGGGACTCACTATTGGATGAAACCGGAGGAACCGGAACCTCGGCTGCCGACCTACCGCGGCCGGGCGATCGGACTGGAGTCCGACCCGCCCATGCAGCTGCGTATCGACGGCGAAGACATCACACTTTCGGCGGTGACCATGTGCGTCCGGCCGGGGGCGCTGCGGATTGTGTCGGGGGAGGAAGCGGAGGATTTAATCCACTAATCTTCGCTAATCGAACATTAATCAAATGTTGAGGTCGGGAGGGTGAAGCTCCTGCTGAACCATTCAACTCGGCTCGGCGGGAGCCTTGCCCTCCCGGTTAGACGGGAGGCTCGGCGGGAGCCTCGCCCTCCCGATTGGTTGACGCTCATTCTAAATCTTGACGGCCCACGGTGGTTAAACAACCTTTGAGATCCGTTGAAGCGATTTGTCTTTTCCAATCAACTCCAACGTTTCAAACATGCCGAAACCACCGGGCTGGCCGGTGGTCGCGACGCGGATCGCGTGGATGATTTGCCCTAGCTTGATACCCCGGCGTTGACATAACGACTCGACGTCGGTCTTGATCGCCTCGGCGGTGAACGGTTCGGTCCGGCCGAGTTGCTGAGCGACTTCGGCGAGCAGATTGGTCGCCTGCGGATCGCCATCGATCCGCTTGGCGTAGGCCTTGGCGTCCACCTCATAAGTATCGACGAAGCAGTAATCGAAATCGATGATGTCGCCGGCAACTTTTAAGCGGTCGCCGGCCGCGTCGACGACTTTGCGGAGAAAATCATCGGAATCGGTCGACTTCAATGAGGCCTGCCGCAATTGCAAAAGGTCGCACCGCGGCGGTGCGGTCCCCCAGCGGCAATGCGGCAAACGCGTCGGATTGAAACGACATCAGTTTAGCCGGGTCGAACGATGCCGACGATGCGTTGACCCGGTCGAGTGAAAAGTGCTCGATCATCTCCTCGCGGGTGAACTTTTCATGCGTGCCGTCGAGCGACCAGCCCAATAACATCAACGAATTGAGGACCGCATCGGGCAGGAACCCGACCGTTTCATAAAAACCGACCAGCACCGGGTTGAAGGTCTCTTCATCGATCTGGTAACCGCACCGAAGTGCAATGCGACGGCCATGCTCGGCGACTTTGGCAAAGTCGTGTTGTTTGAGATATTTATCAATCTTACGCTTGCTCATTTTGGCCGTCCCACCCGGTTCAGCGACCACCGGCACGTGAGCAAAACGCGGCGGGGTGTAACCGAGCGACTGGGCAATAAAAATTTGCCGCGGAGTGTTGGATAAATGTTCGGCGGCGCGGACGACGTCCGTGATCGCCATGTCATGATCGTCAACGACCGAGGCGAGGTGATACAGCGGGCTGCCGTCGGCCCGTGCGATGACGTGATCCTGCTCGTCAGCCCACGCAACGCGGACTTCGCCGCGAACGCCATCGTCGATCACGCACTCGCCGTCACGCGGCATTTTGAGACGCACGACGCCCTGGCGACCTTCGGCTTCGTACCGCGCCGCCGCGGCATCGTCATCGGCGGCGAAACGGCGGTCGTATACAAACGGTCGCCCGGAGGATTTGGCTTCCTCCCGCATTTGCGACAGTTCCTCGGGCCGGGCGAAGTCGCGGTAAGCGTGCCCGGTGGCGATCAATTGATCGCGGGCGGCGGCGTAACGATCGGTCCGCTCGGACTGGAAATACGGTCCGTGCGCACCGCCGATTTCGGGTCCTTCGTCCCAGTCGATGCCCAACCACCGAAAGCCATCGAGGATCGGTTGCAACGCCGCTTCAACGTTCCGCCCCGCATCGGTGTCGTCGATCCGCAGGATGAACTGGCCCCCGCTCTGCCGGGCCAACAACCAATTGAACCAAGCGGTGCGGACGCCGCCGATGTGCAAATAGCCGGTCGGGGAGGGGGCGAATCGGGTGCGACGTGGGGTGCTCATCGGGGGAGTTTAAACGCCGGAGACCGGTAGCCGAAGCCGCCAAGGCTTTGGTCGAATGGATTCGGCGGCCTGGCGGACCGCCGCTACCGGCAAAGGAAATTGATGCTTATTAGGCTCGGGCCAATACCCGGTGAGTCGGGGTCGGGCGGCCCGGCGAGAGGCTACGGGCGGTGACCTCTGCGACAGTCAAACGAAACTCCGCGGCCGCGGAATCGACGGCTTGCCGAACAGCGGTTTCGAGCGGCTGGGGCGCCATCGCGACCCTGGCATTGAGGATCAAATCGATCGGGCCGTCGACTTGACGCTCGCACCGAAGACCCCAGCGAACGTCATCGCCGGTATCGGTGACGTTGGCGACGCTGCGGGTATCACCGGCTAATGCGGTCGCTTTGACATGCGCTATCGAGCCGACCCCATCGACCGATGACGCGATCTGACGGACCAACGCGGCCGTCAATGCGTCCAAGTCAACCGGCTCGGCGGCGTGAACGCGGACCGCGGCGTTGACCCAACCCATCTCCGCTTCGCCAATCGCATAGGTGTCATAATCAATGTCCAGAATTCGGCCGCCGGGCGATGTTGAATCGTCAATTTGAGCCAAGATTTCGGCCACTCCATCGCCGGTCGCGGGGCTGCAGACCGACACCGGGACGCCGGGAGCGACTCTGGACAACTGACCGATCAAATCCTCGATTTGCGAAGCTGAAAGCTGGTCGCCGCGGCCGATCATCAAATAATCTGCCTCCTCAAGCTGCTTGCGAAAGATATAGTCGGCTTGGGGCGAGAACCCCGAACGACCTTCACCGCCGGCGAGCAATCGCGAAGCGTGCGAAGGTTTGACCAACACACCAAACGGCGCGATCTCGAACCGCTCACCCAGCCGCTGAGCCAACGGCAGGACGACCGTCGCGACAATGTCGGTACACGACCCGACCGGTTCCCCCAGCAGTAAATCCGGGGCGCCATGAGCGACCAGTTCGTCGGCGGTCTCGACGAGTTTGTCAAACGAACAACAGAAGCACGCCCCACTGACTTCGCCGACGTCGAAACCGAGCGATCGCAAGTTATGAGTGTCGACCAAATCCGCCGCTTGATCGTTGGTGATGATCCCGACGCGTCGGCCCTGGTTCTGAGCCATCGCGGCCAGGCGACTGATGAGCGTCGTTTTACCGGCGCCGAGAAAACCGCCGATCAGGGCAAAACGTGTGGGCATCAGGTTTGAATGGTTGAAAAGGTGGGATAGGCCTCCGGCCTGTCATTAGTGTCGATGACAGGCCGGAGGCCTATCCCACCAATCCCTCAAACAATCGGCTGCCGATGCGGACCATCGTAGACCCTTCGGCGATCGCCGCGGCAAAGTCGCCGGACATGCCCATCGATAACTCCGGCAGGTGCAGCGACGTGCGGTCGCGAGCATCGTCGGCCAATTGCCGCAGCCCGGCAAATTGCCGCCGGGCGTCCGAACCATCGGTACCCCAGCCGGCCATCGCCATCAAACCGACGCACCGCAGACGATGGTTGGATTGAAGTTCGACAACTCGATCCATGACGGCAGGCAAATCGGATTCGGGTAGTCCGGTTTTGTCCGCTTCCCCCGATACGTTGACCTCGATCAACACGTCGATGGTTTGTTCCAAACCGGCCGCGACCGATGCGATCGCTTCGAGCAACCGCACCGAGTCGACGGAATGAACGAGTGATGTGTGCGGGAGGGCGGTGCGGACTTTGTTTCGCTGCAAGTGCCCGATCAGGTGCCAGCGAACGTCTTGCAACGACGGGTGATCCGCGGCGGCGTCCGCTTTGGTTTTCAAATGTTGAACGCGGTTCTCGCCTAAATCATTGCAACCGGCGTCGACCAACCAACTCGTGATTTCAGCGTCGACGTATTTGGAGACGCCAATGACTTTGACCGACGACGGTTCCCGGCCGGCGGCCACCGCCGCATTGGCGACGTCGGCGAGCACCGACGCATAATTGTCGGCAATCCGTCGCCGGGCGGTCTCGGGAGACAGCGACAATCGATCGACGCCAAAGGGTTCAGCCATCGTCTTGCCCGTCGACAACCAGGAGGTCCTCCAGCCCGCCGTCGCCGGGATGGAACCGGCCAACGTAGAGTCCCGCCCGCAGGTGTTTGCCCAGCACCGTCCGCGGCGGCGAGGGGGTGTTGGATTGATAAATTAAATACTGATTGGTTCCGATCGCGACACGGTACGCCGACGCTTCGGCCGGCGGCACGATCTGCCGATCCAGTGCCACCGTCAACGGGCGAATCAATCGGTCGGTGACCCCCCATTTGCGGGACTTTTTTGACAAATCAATCCAGGTGGGGTGCCAAACCGCACCGCGGCCACCTGCCCGCAAGTTCAGCGATCGGTCGCCGGGGACACCCGCGGTTTCGTCATCGGCTGTGAAAGGGCACGGCGGGGACAACGCCCAACCAATACTTTTGCGTCGTGATAGGCGGGCTTTGCCGGCAGCGGCCCTGTGCAATCGGTGTCCGCGGCCAAGCGGCAATCGGCTGTCCAGCTCAATGACGCTGCCGGGCCGGGACGCGGCGTCGGATTGACGCGTAACCGACTCGGCGATCATCACCGCCGCATCGTCGCCGATCGACAACCATTGACGGCTCAGACGCCAACCAATCGGCAGGTCGATTTCCCACTCCAAGTACTGGACTTCGTCGTCGAAATACTCGCAAACGCACCGCCAATCGCCGGCCGGTTCCTGGGGCACCGCGTCGATGGCGACGTCGACGTCCCAAGGACCATTGATGACCGGGCGGCGGCCGCCGAGCAGCGTGACGTGCATCGATCCACCGTCGACGTGCAGCACCGCGCGGCCGCGGCGGGCGTGCCAGGCGGGCATCAACACCGACAGCCCGGCCGCTTCGTTGTGCCGCAGGCTCGGACCCAGCTCCGCGGTCACGACCAAACCCCGATCGCGACCCGAAAGGATCGACTCGGCCGCCAAAGTTGCCGGGGATGCCAATGCATCGAACTCGCGATGCATTTGTTGTAATAATCCGCCGGCCGCATCGATCGGCTCGGCCGGCTTGCCGACCGCGAACGCCGACCCGCCACGGGGCAACGTCAACGCAGCCACCCAAACGCCGACGCGGGCGGCGACCTCGATCGCGGGATCGCCCGCCGATTTGCCGTTTCGCCGAAGATTTCGTTGGCAACGAATCAACGACGCGAGCACCGCGCGGACGGCGGACGGGTCGGCCAAGTAGATCGCCTCGTCTTTCAAAGCGTTCGCGGCGAACTGGTCGATCGCTTGGCGACCGGACCGCCGCAACCGCTTGGCGTCGGCTCGGTCACAGGACTGATCGGCCAGCAGCAGGGCCAACTCGCCGCCGGCGATCAATCCGGCCGCCGTGCCGCCGGCGGATTCGGCCATCGCGGATTGCATCGCTTCGAGATGCGTCCGCAAGTCGTCGGCCAATGACTTGGGAATCGCCGAATCAATCGTCGGAAGGGCGGCTGCCCAAAGCACCAACCGCACCGCCGCGGGCACATCCAAGCCGCCCATGTAGAGCGTCTCCAGTTGCCGACGAACGGCTTCGGGCCAACCACCGGCCTGTCGGCAACGGCCATCCCTTTGGCCAATCGCGGCAAGCAATTGCCGATCGATTGCCCGCGGGCGACCGATCATTTCGCCCAGTCCCCACCGGTAACGACGGGCCGCTTTGGTCAGACGGCCTGCCGGTAGTCGTTCGGAACCGCCGGGGGCCAGCGTGACGGAACCTTCCATGGGTTGGTGGAGTGGGGGGAGCGTAACGAAGTCGTTCGTCGATAGGTTACCTAACTAGCGGAACGGCGCCAGCCGTCCGGTGCCGTAACCGGAGGGCTTGCGCCCTACCGCTAAAATTGAATGCGTAACCGGAGGGCTTGCGCCCTACCGCTAAGATTGTGCGTTACCGGATGCTGATCGCCGTTTGCAGCGGTTGCAGAACCGACTCGATCAACGTTTCATCGATCACCTGCCGGGCCAAATCCGAAAGACGACGAAACTCCTCGGCGTAGGTCTCGTCGATCCCCAACGAATCGTAGCGGCGGACCGTCAGATAGACGCTCAACTGCTCCTCGCCGAACTCACCGGTGCGGATTTGGAAAGCTCCGGTTCGCGTTTCAAACGACACCCGGCACTGCGTCTTGCACTCCTCGTCCAGCGTGATTAGCACCGCGGGTTCGTTGGAAAGCACTTTGCCATCGCCAAAGGCGGCAAATTTTTCGAGTCCCGGAGCGATCCCGACCACCTCGCTGATGACCTCGTTGTGGTTGCCCTTGCAGTTGAAATCAAACCCGACGGTGACATTGAGCGATTCGCAATCCAGCGGCGAGACCGACAGGTCGTAGGGCACCCGCTGCAGGATCGAGACGTGCTGGGCGATCGCATCATCGTAGCTGGACGGGTTCAACACGCCCGAATTGACGCGTTTGGGCTCCAGCGAAACCCAGCGGTAGCTGCCGGTCTCCTTCTCCTCCTCCAACACGAACTCGTCCTTCTCGCGGCTGTAGAAGTTGCTCATTTTGGGGTATTGCCGCCGCACCTGTTCAAAATAGTGCAGCACGGATTCCCGCGCCGTCGGAAGCTCCAACTCCGTGTTGAGGTTCATGTTGACGTAGAAATCGTCGCTGTAAGCCTCGTAGCCACTCATGCGTCAATCTGCTCCGGGGTCGGGCGGTGTGGTGGGGCGGTGGTTTCGGGACGCCCCCGTTTTAGTTGATCGCCGCCAAATCGGCCACCGCTTTGCCAAATGACGGTCAAGCCCGCCGCCCCCTATTTGAACCGGCCGACCCAGTCGACGAGTTCCTCGCCGCTGAGCACTCCGACGGTGTCGTCGAGCACTTCGCCGTTTTTGAACAAAAACGTGTGGGGGATCGAGCTGATGTCGAACCGTGCCGACAGTTCGGGATTCTCGTCGGTGTCAATCCGGCGGGTAACAACGTCAGCGGGCAATTGACCGGCGATTTTGTCCAAATTCGCGTCCAACATGTGGCACGGCGGGCACCACGTGGCGCCAAATTTGACCAACGTCAATTGATCGCGATTGATCAATTCGTCGAACTGCGTCGCGGTGATCGCCGGCGGGGCATCAGTCTGCTTGGCCACCGGAGCGGATTCGTGCGGCAAAATTCGCGGATCATTGCAACCGGTCAACGCGGCGGCGCCGATCGCCGTGGTCACAAACAGGCCGCCGAGAGTCGATCGAAGGGTCATCGCGATTTTCCGTGGGGGGGATCAGCCGTAGAAATTGTACGCCTTGTTGTACGGATCGAAGTCCGAATCGGTCAGCCCCACGTTCACTTGCAGGTTCAAATAATTGTACTCTTCGATGATCGAACCGATCTCCTGGCCGCCGACGGGCCAGTCATAAGCGACGTAGCGGATCGGCAGTTGGTGGGCGTCGTCGATGAAAACTTGCGCCTGGAAGAAATCCAGTGCCGGCCGCCGCGTCGGTTGATTGACCTGCAGCACCGTGCAGGTCCGATCCTGGACCCGGGCACCTTTGCGGAACGTCGCGGTGACGTCCTCGAACTGCAACGCCTTGTTGCCACGCTCGATCAATTTGAGGATCAAGTTTTCGACGCCGATGTCGGTCATCGGATACCGCTGGCCCCGCATCGCCAACATGCCGTCGGGCGGGATCGTGACCGTCGGCAGGAACTTGCCTTTGAAACCACCCTCGTGGGCGACCATTTTGCCGTCGTTTTGGTTTTCGACGTAGAGCACCTCGCGGCCTTTGACGCTCGATGGTTTGAGAAAGTTGATGTAGACCGAGAGCGGCTGGATCAACCGCCCGCCTTCCTGTTTGCGGTTGCGGATTTTGACCTGCATGTACTCCAACTCGCTGAGCGTCCCGCCCACGGTCTCGCGTTTGACCAAAATCGCGGTGTAATCGTTGACCGTCGACTGCGATCGCTCCAACGCCGCGCCGGCCATCTCCAGGCCGCGAACCAAGTTGGCGTTGCCGGTCGGCTGAGGATTGGCCGGGCGGGTCAACGGTTCGGTCGCGCGGGCGGCATTGGCAACGCGGTGAACCGGCCGCGACCAACTCGGCGGCGCGGCGACCGCCGTTGAGGTGGTTCCGGCGATTAAAGTCCCGGCGGCGGTGAAAAACGAACGGCGATCGAGGGGCGACACGAATAGCATCCTTGCATGGCGGGGGCGGGTCCGATGCTAAACAAAATCGGGTGCCGGCGGCCGGGAATTCCACCCCGGGGACACCGCGACCGCCAATCGGACTAACCGTTAACGACGTAGCGCTTCGGATCGGTGCAAAGCAAGGTCAATGCCGTGCACCAACCCGTAGCGGAAGTCGCCAAGACTTTCGGCGGCGATCATGCGAATCCGAAAGCCTTGGCGGCTTCCGCTACGGGGCTACACCTGGCCGGATGCCGCGCTTCCGGCGGCTTCGAAGAGTCCCAATTGCTTGGTCCGCGGCATCAACCGGCCGGCCAATCCGACCGAGTCGAGCCGCAGCGGTCCCGGATGCCGATCCGCAGTCAAAATGAACGGACGCGCTTTTCGGACCGACAAACCCAGCCGTGACAAATCCTCGTCGCGGATCGCGTGGAACCGTCGCGTTGACAAAATTCGCTTGGCCGACTTCTCTCCCAACCCCGGCACCCGCAGCAACATTTCTTTGGGAGCATGATTGATGTCGATCGGAAAGTAGCCTCGATGACGAAGCGCCCAGGCGGTCTTGGGGTCAATCTCCAGCGATAGGTTGCGGTCTTCGGTGGTGGTCAATTCCCCCGCCTCGAAACCATAGAAGCGAATCAACCAATCCGCCTGATACAACCGATGTTCGCGCACCAAGGGCGGCGCCATCCCCGGCAGACGCGAATCGGCATGAGGAATCGGGGAATACGCCGAATAGTAAACACGTTTGAGTTGATGACGATCGTATAACTGCGAGCTGGTCTGCAACACATCGGCGTCGCTCGAAGCGGTCGCCCCGACGATCATCTGCGTACTCTGGCCGGCGGGGACAAACGGCGGTGGTTTCAATCCCGCCTTCTTGTCCGAGGCGTGCTGCTGACGCGCATTTTTGATCCGCGTCATCGACGTCTCGATCTCATCATGTTTCTTCTCGGGCGCCAAATCTTTCAAGTCACCCACGGTCGGTAACTCGATGTTGATGCTCAATCGATCGGCGTACTTGCCGGCCGCCTCGACCAACTCCTGCGACGCGTTGGGGATCGTTTTGAGGTGAATGTAGCCGCGAAATTGTTCGACTTCGCGCAACGTCCTGGCGACGTCAATGATTTGACCCATCGTGTAATCGGGATCTTGAATGATGCCCGAGGACAGGAATAAGCCTTCGATGTAGTTGCGCCGGTAGAAATCCATCGTCAATTTAACGACTTCGGCTGGCGTGAACCTTGCCCGTGGCGTGTCGGAGCTGACTCGATTGACGCAGTATTGACAGTCGAAAATGCAGTAGTTGGTCAACAGTATCTTGAGCAACGAAACGCATCGACCATCGGGCGTGTAGGAGTGGCAGATGCCCATGCCCTCGGTGCTGCCCAACCCGCCGGCGTTGCCGCCCCGGCGTGATCCCGAACTGCTGCACGACGCGTCGTACTTGGCGGCATCGGCGAGGATCGCGAGCTTGCCGCGGACGTCTTTGGGGGCGGGCATGTTCTGAACTTTGGTTGAAACGGTAGCCGAATCCGTCGTTATTACTGTTCCCAACCGCGTTTTCGTTCGCCAAAAACGCGTGTTGCTGTCAAATAATCGCCTCGGGGGTGCAAACCGCAGGCCTGGACGATTCAGATAATGACTCGGCGTAACCCCATCCGCGACGCGTGAGTCTCCGCTTGAATTTTCACCTCTTCCTACTCGTCATGCTGTCGCTGATGAGCGGTTCGGCACCGGCCTGGGGCGAGCCGTCGTGGCGTTCGGTCGCGGCGACCGCCGGGATCACCGCCGGATGGTGCCTGCTGTGCCTGGTCGCCAGCCGCATCGCGACGCGCCAGGTTCGCGGCGGTCAAATGGATCGGCTCACCGCCGGGCATCATTTGAACTCGCAGATGCAGATCTTTCGCTATCTGTCGCTTCCGGCGGTGGTGATGTGCCTGGTCGGATTTTCGCTGGCCGGCTGGATCGCCGCGGTGCCGATTTTTGCCGATTCAAAATTTTTGCAATCGATCGTCCTGTTGACGCCGGGCATCGCGATCCTGGTCGCCACCCATTTGGCCGAGCACCTGTTTCGAGCCTCGGTGACCCCGCCGAACCCACGGCGTCGCGCCGCGGATCGAACCGGTCCCGTCACCGACGCCTTGGCCGTTGTCGGCACTACGCTACGAAACGGACCGGCCTGGCTGATCGTGCCGACGTGGATCGCACTGGCGATCGGCGATGTTCTGACGATCCCCTCCGTCCAGGCGTGGTTGGAAACATTGCGTTTTGCGCCATTGCTGGCCATCCCGCTGGCGATCGCGGCACTGTGGTCAATGCCGACACTGGTCGGTTGGTTGGTCAAAACCGAACCGATGCCTCCGGACGTCGATGCAGCCGTTGGCGATTGGCTCCGCGGCGTCGGCATCCCGACCGGCCGCTGGGGACAGATGCGAATCCGACGCTGGGCGACCGGGGGCCGAACCGCCAACGCGATGGTTGTCGGCTACCTGCCGGGCAATCGTTTGATGCTGCTGAGCGATCGGTTGATCGATGACCTAACCCCATCGCAATTGCTGCTGGTGGTGATGCACGAAGTCGCTCACGTTCGGCGTTGGCACATCCCGCTACGGATCGCCGCGTTGATGCTGTCGTTTTTTGCATCGTCGTGGTTGGCAACCCAATTCGGTTGGCAGGATCAGGAAATTTACGCGGGTTTGTTGACGCTCGCGGGGACCGCTTTGATGCTCGCGATCGTCGGCCACCTAAGCGAAATCGATGCGGATTTGACCGCCTGCCGATTGGCGGTTCGCGCCACCCGCTGCCTGCCGACTGAAATGGTCGACGCGATGCGGTTGCCCAAAACTCGTGATGCGGCGGCTGCGGCAATGGCGTCGGCATTGGACGAGGTCACGTCGGGGCATCCGGCGGCCCGACGTGCCAGTTGGTTGCACCCCAGCCTGGCGACTCGGACTCGTTGGCTGGTCAACGGCAGCGGCGATAGCGCTCGATCAGAGCATTCGTACTGCTGTCATGATGCAAATCGACCGAGGAGGTCAGCTCCGGCACGATGGCTTTGGCGAGTTGTTTGCCAAGTTCCACGCCCCATTGGTCGAACGGATTGATATCCCAAATCGCACCTTGGACAAAGACGCTGTGTTCGTATAACGCAACCAATTTACCCAAAACCGAGGGAGTAAGTTTTTCGATCAAAAACGTATTGCTGGGACGATTGCCGGGGAACATGCGATGGTCAACCAACGATCCGGTCGAACCCTCCGACTCGACCTCTTCACGCGTCTTGCCAAACGCCAGCGCCTCACCCTGAGCAAACACATTGGCCATCAACTTGTCATGATGATCGCCGATCGGGTTGAGTGACTTACAAAAAGCGATGAAGTCGCATGGGATCAGTTCGGTGCCCTGGTGAATCAACTGATAGAACGAATGTTGTCCATTGGTGCCCGGTTCACCCCAGTAGACCGGACCGGTCGAGTAGTCCACCGCGGACCCGTCGATCGTCACCGACTTGCCGCTGGACTCCATGGTGAGTTGTTGCAGGTACGCGGGGAATCGGCTGAGGTATTGATCGTAGGGCAACACCGCTTGGGTCGAACATCCAACGAAATTGACATACCAAACCGTCAGCAACCCCATGATAACGGGAAGGTTTTGATCCAATTCCGCGGTCCGAAAGTGCTCGTCGATCTCATGAAACCCTGACAGCATTTCACGAAAGCCGGCGGGACCGATCGCCAACATGGTCGACAGCCCGATCGCTGAATCCATCGAATATCGGCCGCCGACCCAATCCCAAAATCCAAACATATTCTGCGTGTCGATCCCAAACTCCGACACCGCATCAGCATTGGTCGATAGTGCGACGAAGTGTTTGGCAACCGCCGAAGCGTCGCCACCCAAAGCATTCAACAACCAGTCCCTGGCGGTCGCCGCGTTAGTCATGGTTTCCTGGGTGGTGAATGTTTTGGACGCGACGATGAACAACGTTTCCGCCGGGTCGAGCGTCCGGGTCGATTCGGCAAAATCGGTTGCATCGACATTGGAGACAAACTCAAAATTTAAATCGCGATCGGCGTAGTGGCGCAGCGCCTCATAAGCCATCACCGGCCCGAGATCCGAACCGCCAATCCCGATGTTGACCACATTGCGAATCCGTTTGCCGGTGTGCCCGGTCCATTGACCGGACCGGACGCGATCGCAAAAACGCGTCATCGATTCCAGAACCTCCTGAATGTCGGGGACAACATTGTGCCCCTCCAGCTCCACGACGCTGCCGGCCGGCGCCCGCAGCGCGGTATGCAATACCGCGCGGTCTTCGGTCGTATTGATCCGCTCCCCGGCAAACATCGCATCGATTTTTTGCTGCAACCCGGCCGCCTTCGCTAGCTCGACGAGCAACGGCAAGGTTTCGTCGGTAATGCGATTCTTTGAAAAGTCAAAGTGAATCCCCGCCGCTTCGATCGATAATTTGGAAGCCCGTTGCGGATCGGCGGAGAAAAGCTCCCGGAGATGCCGGCCACCGATTTGCGATTGATGGCGGGCCAGGTTTTGCCAGGCGGTGGTGTTGGTGATCGACATGACGGGACTGTTGGAGGACGACCGGGGCGAGGGAGCCGAGAGGTTAGTGACTATCCGGGTTATCCGTGAAGTAGGACGGCCTTTCAGGCCGTCCAAAGGGTTAATGCACGCCATGACGTCAATGAAGTCATTGCCCGGAGAGTTCAGATTCACAGACCATCAAATCCGAGGGGCTAAAAGCTCGTCGTACCGCTGGGGGGGATCGGCGATAGGTCAATTTGACGTCGCCGTCGAATCGCTCGACATCGAGCAATTCCAACACTGTCGCCGCCGACATTGTTGCGACCCCCGGATCGCCGATGGGTCCAGCGGCCCCGCGGCCCCCGATCAATTTGGCGCCGACGTAAATATGGGCTTCGTCGATCAAACCGGCGGCGTGGAATTGCCCGAACAGCATGCCACCGCCTTCGATGACCACGTTGGTCGCCGGGGGCCGGCCGGCGACCCCCCGGCCAAACTCAACCATCGCCGCCCGGAGCCAATCACCCGGTGAATGGTCGCTGAAGTTCAACCAATGGACACCCGGCAGTTGTTGCCAGGCCGGATCGGCGATCATCGGTGGTTGATCCGGCGGCGGGGGACCTTGAACGATCACCAGCGGCGTGTCCTTGGCCGTTTGAACCAACCGGCTGTCCAGCGCCGGCAACCTCGTTCGGCAAAAAACTGCACGGACAGGCCGCCGGGGCGGTTCGTCCCGCCCTGCAACGCGAACAGTCAGTTCGGGGTTGTCGGCGATTGCGGTTCCCAAGCCCACGCCAACGACGTCGACCAACCCGCGGACGCGGTGAACATCGGCCCGGGCGGCGGGGCCGGTGATCCAGCGACTGTGGCCGGCCGCCGTGGCGATCCGGCCGTCAGCGGTCATCGCCCATTTGGCAATGATCCAAGGCAATCCCGTCGTCGAATGTTTGGCAAACGGTGCAATCAATCGGTTGCATTCCTCTGCTAAAACCCCCACGTCAACCGCGATGCCGGCCTGGCGGAGCCGCTCGATGCCGCGACCGGCGACTTTGGCCGATGGATCGACCGAACCGACCACCACCCGGGCGACACCCGCGGCGATCAGAGCGTCGGCGCACGGCGGGGTTTTACCGTGATGACAACACGGTTCTAGCGTGACGTAGGCGGTCGATCCGCCGGGTCCCGGGCATCTCGCCAGCGCGGCGGCTTCGGCGTGCGGGCCGCCGTAGCGTGCATGAAAACCCCGTGCGATCGCCACACCGTTCCGCACCAGGACGCAGCCGACCATCGGATTGGGTTCGACATGACCTTGCCCCGCGATCGCTAAATCCAGGGCAACTCGCATCCACGATTGGTCGGCAGTTTGAGGCATTGCGAAACCTAATCTCCCCTTCTCCACTTTAATGGATGAGCCGACGGCGCTAGCCGCGGGTTTAGGGCGTCGGTACCCGCGGCTAGCGCCGTCGGCTCACTATCCCTGACAGACACTGAACAATTTTACTGGCTCCCCCTCTCCCCGAAGCGGGGCGAGGGGGAGAAAGAATTAGAAGAAAAATCAATCCATCCCCGGGACCCACAATTTTGACCCGCCCGACGTCGCAGCCGGGGCGGCGGCTTCGGGACGGACAGTGGTCTCGCCCGAGCCGGGGGTCCACAGCCCGCTGCCGCCGGCCGGTTTGGCGGCCGCGGGCGGCCGACCCGCCGGTTGGCCGTCGGGTCGCAGCACGCCCAATCGGATCAGCAACTGCTGCAGCCGCCCCATCACCTGTTCGTCCTGGCTGTGGTCTCTGACGATCCGATTGACAACGCTCTGCAGCGTCTCCATCTCGCCACGCCGCGCCCGAATCCCGCATTCCATCAACAGCAAGCCGGCCGGCGAAATGCCTTTGGACTCGGCCAGCGCCTTGCCCGCTTCGAGATGCTCGACCGCTTCGTCGGACGCTCCGGCGGACTGCACGATGAAAGTGTGGGCCATCATTTTGGCCGCCAGCACCTCGTTGTCGCTCGAACCCTCGACGTCCCCCAGAGTCACCATCCGCTTGGCCGCCGCCCGACCGCCGGCAAACGTCGAAACCTGCGTGCAACGTTGCAGCATGTAGACCAACCCCTCAAGCGTCAGCCGCGAGGGGTCGACGCGGTTGAGCATCCAATTGGACACCTCTTCCAACTCATCATCGTCGGGATTGATCATCGGCAACCGCGGCCTACCGAGCCGATCGGCCACTTGGTCGGCGATATCGGGCATCAACGTCCGCATCGATTCTTCGCCGTCGATCAGACGAATCAACGCGTCTTTGGCCAAATCATCGTCCGACTGGTCCGCCGATTTGCCGTCGAAAATCGCTAGCGGCAGCGACACCAATCGCGTCGGAACGCGGTCGGCAAACAACTCGGCCTGGAAGCGTTGAGCCTCGTCGGCGGATTTCAACCGAATCGCAGCGGGCCGGGGTTGCGACGCGATGCCGATCGGCACCGAAACGTCCTCGTTTTGCTGCCAATCGTCGATCCGGGTCGCTTCGCGAAGGATCGCCAACGCCGCGTCGGCGTCGCCCGCCTGGATATTGAACGCTTCGATGCGAGCCGAACGATCGGTTTGACGACCAAAGACCAACACGATGCCCAACCCCTCGGGCACCTGGTCGATCGGCGGCACTTCGTCCGGTCCCGGTTTGGCCCGGTCGAGAACTTGATACCCGGCTTTGGGGGCCACTTCGCCGTCGCGAAGACCCGCGAGCGTTTGCGGCGGCAGCGGTTCAAAACGGTCGGAGGCCGACATCGCCGCCAACGGTTCGTCGACCGTATCGACTTCGGCCAACAGACGGACGTGGGGCACTTGAAAGGTCGTCACGGCCGGCGAGACAAGTCCCGACAGTGCCAGCGCGTCGGCCCGCTGATCGTGCGGCAGTTCCTCGCAGCGTGCCAATTTGGCGAGCAGTTCCGCCTGAGCGTCGGCGTCGCCCTTCCAAATCGCACAATGCAGCAGCCCCGACAGGATCGCCGGTTGGTTCGGCGCAACCCGCCGCAGCGACTGTAGTTTGGTCTCGGCCAATGTCACCTTGTTGTTTCGCAGCAACAGGTCGGCTTCGTCGAACCGCTCGGCCCAGTCGACGTTGCCGGGCCGGGGCCGACGGTCGGGGGTGCCTTTGAGGCGGTGATTAAACTCGATCGCTCCGTTGAGTTTGCCCAAGACCTCGGCGGCGATTTGCGTTTGTTCGTAACCTTGAGAACTGAGCGCCAGCGTCGCGTACATCCGGGCGGTCAACACGACACCCGTCTCGGTCAACGAGTAAGCCAACAGCGAGGCGATGTCCAAGACAAACGAGTCGACGGTGTTGCCCGATTCGGTCAACGCCTCGAGCATCGCGGCGGTGGCCCCGAGCATTTCGCCGGTGGTCAGTTCGGCGGCGGCTTTTTGGGCCAACGCGAGCGGATTGGAGGGTTGCAGCCGCGTGAACCGCTCCGCGTTGTCGGCCAACGATTGATGCTCACCGAGCGAGAGGAACAATCGGCCGCGGATCGCTAGCGCCCACGCCGCGTCGGGGTGAGCCTTGAGCACCGAGCCGAGTTTGTCCAACGCCGGCACGATCTGACCGCCCTCGACCATCGTCATGATCCGGTCCATCTCGTGGATCGAATCCTTGCACTTGCAAAATTTGATCTTCTTGCCGGTGCCGCAGGGGCAAAGGGCATATTGGTCAATCGCCATCGGCGGGGGGTCCGTTCCAAAACTGCGCGGGTTTTGCCCGGCGACTTCGCTAATCGATGTAGCGGAAGTCGCCAAGACTTTCGGTTGCGATCCGTCGGCGTAAAACCGAAACTCAAAAACGAGTTTTGCTACACGGACGCGGGTAAATTGGGTCGCTGTAGCCAGCCATCGGCGTATCGTAACGAAAGGTCACCGCAAACGGAATTCGCCGCCCGGCGGGATCCAAACCGAAAGTCTTGGCGACTTCCGCTACGGCGCGGGGGCGTCAGTACGACTCGCGCCGCGTCAATTCATCCCGCAATTTCGCCGCCAGCTCGTACTTCTCGTCCGCGACGGCTTCGCGGAGCCGCTCGGCGAGCGTTTGGCCAACCTTATACTCCTTGCGAAGCGATTCGCGGAGTTCAATCAACCGCTGGATCAATTCGTCGTCGTCAAAGTGCTCCTCGGCGTCGTGTTTGACAAAAAACGCCCGCAATTGTTCTAAACCCGCATTGATCGCTTGCACCGCGGTCTCGGGCGACTCCTCCTCCAATCGCCCCAAAGCCTCGGCCTGGGTTCGGTGAAAGAGCACAAAGGGCCGGTACTGTTCGTGCGTCGACAACCAATCCGAATCGTCCGAAACGTCTTCGCACACATCCATCAACTGCAACGTGTGGTCGGCGTCCATCACCGCCCGATGGTAGAACTGCAGCCGCAGCCAGCAGATACGTCGGTGGTAGTACTGCATGAACTCCCGATCAACCTGACCGCGTTGTTTTTCGGTCAATTCAAAGTCGGGGTCATCGAGTTTGGCCAATCGGATCATTTCCAGACATGATTCGCACTTCTGGATTTCTCGGCCATCGGGTCGGCCGGTCGTCTCCAGTTGCAGCAATCCCATGTCGACCCGCATTTGCAAAACGTCACGGCCGTCGGAGCCTTTGATCATCCGGACGTTGAGCGTCTCAGGATTGAATTTCCACTTGCGCAGCAGGTCGTCGATGTGTCGGGGTCGCTTCATGAAGGCTCTGCCGCGGCGTCGGAACGAGGAGAAAAGATCGGCGGGGGTGATTGTAACCGCGACCGCCGACCGGTCGTAGCCGAGTCGCTTGGCGATTCCCGAATCCCCACCTCCCGGTAGCGGGGGCCGCCAGGCCTCCGAATCCGCACACACCAAAGCCTGGCGGCTTCGGCTACCGGAATATCGAAGACCTACGCCGCCGGGGGTCGGTGCAGACGCACCCGGTTGACTTTCCGGTCGCTCGCTGCGGTGACGTCGATCTCCATCCCGCCGACGCTCAAATGCTCGCCCTCTTTGGGCATCGCCCCGGTTTGATGCAACAACCATCCGGCCACCGTTTGATAATCGTCACTCTCGGGCAATTGCCAATGCGTCTGTTCATTCAGGTCGTCGATCATCACCCGGCCATCGACCTCATAGGTTTCATCGTCGATCATCACGATCTTGACCTCCACCTCCTGATCGTCGGATTCATCAAAGATTTCACCGACGATTTCTTCCAAGGTGTCTTCGATCGTGACCACGCCGGCGGTTTGGCCAAACTCATCGACAACGATCGCCATGTGCGAACGGTTGTGTAAAAACTCACGCAGCAGTGATTCGACCGAGCGGTCTTTGGGCACCGTCCAAGGCCGCCGCCCGAGGTCCTCGACGGTATAAGACTCCAGGTTTCCGGCCGCCAGGTGTTTGAGTAGATCCTTGGCATACAACACCCCCACGATGTTGTCGAGCGTTTGCTTGTAGACCGGATAGCGCGTTCGGCGGGAGTCGACAATTTTGGCCAAGACCGAAGGCCAATCATCGGACGTATCGATTGCATCGACCGACGAACGACTGGTCATGATGTGCCCCACCGTATCGTCGTGCATGTCCATCACGCCCTGGATCATCTCGCGGACGCCCGGCCCGAAATAACCCTGCTGCGTGCCCGCGGTGACGATCGTGCGAATCTCGTCTTCGAGCGATTGTTCTTCCTCCTCGGCTTCGGTTTCGATCGTCCCGGCGATCCGCCGGGAAAGGTGTTGCAACAGATCACCGGGGATGGCCAGCGGATTCATCAGCGCCGCCATCACCCGCCACGTCGGCCAGGTGTAATAGAGCAGCGGCGTGGAAGCGAACCGCGTCAGCGTGATCGGCAACCAATAATGAATCGCCAATAGGGAAAGTATGGCAATGACGATCCAACCGATCAAACCTTGCGGCGAACCGAGCGACCAATCATTGAGTGTCCCGAAACGAACCCACGCAAGGGTACCGAACATCAAATAGATGACGGTGCCGATCAATTGCAGATATTCACCACCGCGGATCGTATCATCCTGAAATTGCAGGATCGACCGAAACCGTTCGCGGCGTTTCATCCGGCGGCACATCACCTCCAGCGGCCGGCCGGCGAAACCGTCGAGCAACCGCCGGCCAAAGGCACCGAAGGTCCCGATCGCAAAACCCGCCGCGGCAAGGGCAAGTTGGGTTTGCAGCGGCGTCATGCTCGATCACATCCAGGCAAAGCTCGCCCCCGCCCCAATTGGGGTAAGTTTTTAAAAGCCATTTCTCCCCCTCGCCCCGCTTCGGGGAGAGGGGGTTGGGGGGTGAGGGGTTGTTTCGCTCGTTCGGTTGGCTCGGGGTCAGGGGAAGACCCCTCACCCCCCAACCCCCTCTCCCCGAAGCGGGGCGAGGGGGGGCTATCAAGGGGTAACTGATCCAGGGCCGCGGCTTCCGCCGATCGCATCGCTGCCGCCGATGCCTCATCCCGGTCATTCAATCCGGCAATATGTAACGTCCCATGGACGACATACAATAAGATTTCGCGGGTGGTCGGTTGATCCAGCTCCATCGCGTTGGACGCCGCGGTTTGGACGCTGACAATCATTTCGCCTTCAAGCCGCGGCCGACAAGCCTCATAACCGAACGAGATCACATCGGTCGGATAGTCATGATCCAAATGCGCTTGATTGATCGCGTGGATGCTCCGGTCATCGGTCAAACGGATGCCGATTTCACCGATGTGAAAACCTTGCGTCGCCGCGGCGGCGCGGACCGCGGCGGTGATCGCCGCGATGGTACAGTCGGGGGGCACCTCGTCGGCGACCGACTCATCGACCGCAATCTCGACTTCCAACACCGTCTGACTCATGCTGACTGCTGACCGGGATACTTGATGCGAGAATGATAATTGGCGGTTAAAGATTTGACCAATGAGGTGCGAATGCGGTGCAATTGCGTGAACGTCAATCCACACTCGTCAAATTGACCGTCAGCCACCTTCTTTTGCGCGATCGAATCGACCAAATGTTGAATCCGCGCCGGCGTCGGGTCGACCAACGAACGCGAGGCCGATTCGACAGTGTCCGACAACATCAAAACCGCCGACTCGAGCGTTTGAGGTTTGGGACCGGGGTATCGGAAATCTTTGTCCGACACCGACTCGCGGTTGGGTGAAGATTCGCTGCGTTTGGCGGCTTCGCGGTAGAAATACTCGACGCAGGTTGTGCCGTGATGCTGCAGGATGAAATCGATAATGGATTGCGGTAGATGGTGATTTCTCGCCAAATCCGCGCCGTCTTTGACGTGAGCGATGATGACCAGCGTGCTCATCGCCGGTTGCAATTGATCGTGCTGATTGTGCCCGCTTTGATTTTCGATGAAATACTCCGGCTTGAACATCTTGCCGATGTCGTGGAAGTACGCCCCGACGCGGACCAACAAACCATTGGCTCCGATCGCGTCGGCGGCCGCTTCGGCGATCGATGCGACGTTGATGGAGTGGTTGTAGGTTCCCGGCGCCCGTTGGGCCAAACGACGCAGCAGCGGGTGCGAAGCGTCGCCCAGCTCCATCAGCGACAGGTCGGTTTGTATTTGAAAACCACGCTCGACTAGCGGCAGCAGCCCATACATCACCAACGCCGAGATCACGATGCAGACGCCTGACCATCCGGCCTCGCCGATCAATTCAAAAACCACCCGGTCAAACAGCCGGCTGCGGATCATCGGTTCCAATGCCGCTCCGGGGGCGCCGGCGGCGAGCGTTTGACCGGTCACGATCCCCACCCCGACAACGGTCGCCATCGTGATCGCCGCCGAAACGCAGCCGACAAACAGCAGGTGCGTTCGCGTCCGAATTCGGCCGGTCAACAGTACGCATGACGTGCAGGCGGCTGCCATGGCAACCAGATTTGACAAGTCGGCGCCGAGCAATAACGTCACCGACAGACAAATCGCGGCCATCAGCAATAGTGCCAATTCGCGGCCGTAGACTACTGCCATGGTGATCGACGCGATGACCAGCGGGACCAGTTCGGTCCGCCACTGGTCGCGAAATGCATAGTAAGCCAACCCGATGGTGACAACCATCAACAGCAGCAACCGACCGAGGTTCCACTTGTTGGTCAACAGCGTCCGGTCATCGACAAACCAGGTATACGAACCGGCTAGCAGTGCCAACGCCGCGAGCATCCCGCCGTAGGCCGCCATCCGCGCCAACCGGTCAGTCATCCGCATGTTGGCCAGCAGCGTCGTCCATTCCTGGCGGAGTAGTCCCATCTCGCGGGCCGACAGCGGCAATCCGCCATCGGCCAACTTGCTTTGATTGGCAAAATAAGTCGTCATCACCGGCTCGACCTCCGCGGCCGCTTCTTCACGGGCGATCTGCGATAACTTCGGGTCGTATTTGAGCGTTTCGTACTGTGGCAACTGCCGTCGAATCCACCCGCCGACCAACCGAGCGACCTCCAAATACTTGTCCCCCGGGTCGGCCGGATTGTCAAAACGTTGTCGAAACAGATCGGCCAACAGCACTTCGATGTCGTCGGCGACTTCGGCGACGCGGACTTGCGACGTGTCGACCGGCTGAGCATTTTTCGGATTGTCGGTAAAAACCCGAATCATCCGCAAACTGCCCTCCTCATCCTGGTGCTGGGGCGTCACCAGAACGCCGTGACCGGCAACCGGGGCGATCGCCGTGGCAACCGTCTCGTCGAGCTTTTTCAATTCGGGGTCGCGGGCGAAGACCTCTTTGAACAACGCAAAGCGTGCCGGCGGCGAACGTTCCTCCCCCGCCGTTTCGCTCCCCTCGTCGAACTCCGCGAGCGCCAACCGCTGGGTCTCGCCGAGTTTCTCGAACGAATCGAGCGTCATGAATTGAAACAACTTGCTCAGCAGCGCCGCCCGAAGCTCCGCGAGCCGTTCGGGCGAGTTTTCATACAGGACCAACGCACCCCGCATCCGGCGTTTCTTCAATTCCTCGGTCGCCGCCTCGTCGGGCACCTCGAACGTCGCCCGAGATATCAGGTCGCGGGCCGGGATTGCCCCGGATCGGTAGGCAAACGGCGGCTCCCAAGTCCGGCAAATCAGCAACACGCCCAGCGTGGCGGCAAGCACCATCGCCACGCGGGTCGCGAAATCCCATTTGTCGCCGCGGTGCCACCACGTCGACAGTCGGGATCGCTCGATGCCCAACGACTCGATCCGTTCCTTGCCGGAACGCTGCTTGGTCGAGGGTTTGGTCGACGGTTTGGTGGGCTGGGTCAAGCCGGGCGGCTAGGCTGTGGGATCGGGGCCGCTGTCGTCGGCCGGGGCGGCCGGGGCCATGCGGCGGATGGGGGCATCATCATCGTAAGCCTCCACGATCCGTTGGACCAACCGGTGACGGACAATGTCCTCGGGTCGGAGCCGAATGCGGCCGATCGCATCGATATTGCCGAGTCTTTCGATCGCATCGTACAAACCCGAACGGACGCCGCGAGGCAGGTCCAACTGCGTGTGGTCGCCCGAAACGACCATCTTGGAACCTTCGCCCATCCGCGTCAGGAACATTTTCATCTGCGCGACGGTCGTGTTTTGGGCTTCGTCCAAGATGACGAACGCGTTGTTGAGCGTCCGGCCACGCATGTACGCCAGCGGGATGATCTCGATGATGTCCTTTTCCATCAAAGCTCGGGCTTGGTCAAAATCGACCATTTCGCCCAACGCGTCCATCAGCGGCCGGAGGTAGGGGTTCAGCTTTGCTCGCAAATCGCCGGGCAAAAACCCGAGATTCTCGCCCGCTTCGACCGCCGGGCGGACCAGGACGATCTTTTTGACCTGATCGTTCCGCAAACTTTCGACCGCCGTGGCGACTGCCAAATAGGTTTTGCCGCACCCCGCCGGGCCAATCGCGAACGTCAAATCAAACCGCCGAATCGCGTCGACGTAAGCCGCCTGGCCCGGCGTGCGAGGCCGGATTTTCCGCCCTGCGCCCCCGATTTTGACCTCCCCGCCCTCGTCGAGTTTGGCCGGACCGGCGCCGTTCTCGGCCGGACGGGTCAACCGGTCCATCTCCTCGGAGCCGATCGAACCGCGAGAACGGATGCTCGTCCGCATCAATTCAAGGGCTTCGACGGTCGATCCGACGTCATCGGTTGCCCCGCGGACGCGAATTTTGCCATCGCGAGCGGTGATGTCGACGTCAAACCGCTTGCGCAGCTTGCGAACGTTCTGGTCGCGGGGGCCGAAGAGCGCCAGCACCTCGTCGGCGCCGGCGGTCGACAACATCGCTTCGGTTTGGGTCAAGTTAGCTAATAGTAGAGGGGGAAATGCCGATGGGGCGTTATGTTAACGAAGAGGACAGCAAAGACGTCAAATGGTTCTGCCGCAAAACCTCCGGCAATAGCTCTTTTTCGAGTTCAAAAACGCGGGCAGCCAGACGTTCGGGCGTATCACCGGGCTGAACCGGGCAGACGCGTTGATCGAGGATCCGGCCGTTGTCGTAAACATTGTCAACCAAATGGACGGTGCAGCCGGAGAACTTGCAACCGCGGGCGATGACCGCGGCGTGGACCCGCATCCCGTACATCCCGGGGCCGCCGAACGCCGGCAGCAGCGATGGGTGAATGTTGATGACCCGGCCGGCAAAGTCATCGGGGATCAAGACATGTTTGAGGTAGCCGGCCATCACAACCACATCGCAACCCGCGGCCCGGCAAGGGTCAAACATCGCGTTTTGATAAGCCGCATCGTCGTGTGATGATTTGATCACCACCGACGTGGGACAGCCATCGTTACGTGCGATCGTCAGCCCGCCGGCATCGGGGCGGCTGGCGACGACGTGCCGGATGTCGATCGCCAGACCGTGGTTGTCGCGGTGGTCGATTAAATTGGCCAAGGTCCGGCCGCCGCCGGAGAGGAACACGCCGAGCTTGGTAGGACCGTTCAATTGTCTCGCCGGGTCACTTGAATCCGGCCATGCTCGCTGTCGGTGGCCGTTTCGGGAACGTCGGCGACGACCAGCGAATCGGCCAACGTTTCGCGGCGGATCAGCTCGCCGTGAACCTCGATCGCCGCGGCGACGTCGGGCGTGGCGGCTTGGCAAGCAACTTCGATTCGGTCGGTGAAGCCGCAATCGATCGCTTTGCGGGTCGCCTGAATGCTTCGGATCAAATCTTTGGCGATCCCCTCCCGCCGCAGCTCCTCGGTCACCTCGGTCGACAGGATCACGACGCAACCGACCCCTTGCGCGGCCGCCCAACCCTCGCGGGCGGACAGGCGAACTTCGATTTCGGCATCGGTCAAATCAACGCTTTGACCGTCGACGTCCAACGTCACCTTGCCGTCGCGGCGGAGCTGGGACAACAACGCGTTGCCGTCGGCGGCCGCCAACAGCTTTTTGACCAACGGCATCCGTTTGCCGACTTTGGGACCGAGCGCTTTGAAGTTGGGAACGACCGCGTAGTCGACAAACCCGCCGCCGTCGGTCGTCAGCGTGACCTCTTTGACGTTCAGCTCCTCGGCGATCAATCCGGCGTGGTCGGAGAGCCAGTCGGTGTGTTGGTCGTCGCCCAAGATGACGCGGACGCCGGCGAGCGGTTGACGGACTTTCAATTTTGCGTCCGCCCGAGCGGCACGTCCCAGCGACGCGATCTCACGCAGCAACCCCATCGCGCCGGACAGGTTCGCGTCGACCAGCGTCGGATCGGCCGCCGGGTAGTCGCACAAATGAACCGAATCGACGGCCGTGCCGCTCAATGGGGCCGCCAACCGTTGCCACAGAGTCTCGGAGAGAAACGGCGTGAACGGCGCCAACAGCTTGGCGACGTGCAGCAACGTTTCGTACAACGTCCACTGCGCGTCGGCTTTGTCTTGAACCATCGACGGATCGGGCGAATCAGCGTCCGACCAAAACCGCGAGCGGCTGCGGCGGACGTACCAATTGCTCGCCGCGTCGACCAATGCGTGCAGATGCGACGCGGCGGTGAAGTTGTCAAAACCGTCCATCGCCTCGGTCACCGCGGCGGTCGTTCGGTGCAGCTCCGAAATCATCCAACGATCGATCTCGCTGCGCTCCGGTACCGGCCGTCGACCGGCGGCGGCACCAAACGACTCGGCCGAGAGTTGATCGTCGACGGTCGGCCCGGCGGGGTCAAAGCCATCGATCTGGGCGTAGATTGAAAAGAACGAGTAGACGTTCCAAAGCCGCAGCAACAACTCGGGGATCGAGTTCTTGATCTGCGACTCCTGGTAACGGATCGCGGTCCAGGGCGGTTGGCCGGAGTAGAAGAACCACCGCAGCGCGTCGGCACCGTATTTGTCGAAAATCTCGCGAGGTTCGCGGTAGTTGCGATCCTGTTTGGACATCTTTTGCCCGTCCTCGCCAAGCATCAGCCCCAGGACGATGCAGTTGCGAAACGGATGGGGGCCGGTGACGGCCGGTGGTGTTGCCCCGCCGTAGCGGAAGTCGCCAAGACTTTCGGTGGCAATCGACCGATCCGAACCCGTCGCCGGCCGAAAGTCTTGGCGACTTCCGCTACGATCACTTCCGCCCGGGCCGGTCACCCCCGCGTGCTCGCCAAATAGCATCGTGGAGATCGCCAATTGGGTATAAAACCAACCGCGGGTTTGGTCCAACGCTTCGGAGATAAAGTCCGCGGGGAACTGCGATTGGAACGAGTCGTCCCCCTGGTGCGGCCAACCCCACTGGGCAAACGGCATCGATCCGGCGTCATACCAACAATCAATCACTTCGGGGACACGCACCATTCGCCCGCCGGACGCAAACGGCGAATCATACGTCACCGCATCAATGTACGGCCGGTGGACCCGCAAATCGTCGACCAATTCGGGGTTGGCGGCTTTGGCGGCGTCCCAAACCTGCGTCCCGTCGACGCCTGGTTTGGCCAACAACTCGTCATAGCCGCCGATCGCTTCGATTTGGCCGGTCGACTCGCATCGCCAGATAGGCAGCGGCGTGCCCCAAAACCGCTCCCGCGATAACGCCCAATCGACGTTGGACTCCAGAAACTTGCCGAAACGGCCGTCGCGGATGTGTTCGGGCAACCAGTTGATTTGAGCGTTGTTGGCCAACATCGCTTCGCGGAACAACGTCGTGCGGAGGAACCAGCCGTCGCGGGGATATTGGATCAGCGGATCGTCCTTGGCCCGCCAACAGAACGGATAGTCGTGCCGATACTGCTCCTGATGCAGCAACCGGCCGGACACCTTGAGCGACTGGATGATCGGCCGGTCGGCGTCCTTGACCCACAGCCCGGCGAACTCGCCGGCCGCTTCGGTCATCCTGCCGTCGGGGCCGACGCAGTGCAGCAGTTGCGGGGTGGCGTCGCCGGTGAACCCGGCCGCTTGATCGGAATGGACCGCATAGTCGGTCTCACCGAACGCGGGGGCCAAATGAACGATGCCCGTCCCCGATTCGGTGGTGACGAAATCGGCATCGACGACCCGCCAGTAAAGATGCTGGTTATCCCCACCCGCCGTCCGTCCCACCGGGTCACCCGTCGATTTGACGAACATATCAAAAGGTGGTTGATACCTTTTTCCGACCAATTCGGTACCTGACACCTTTTCGACGACGGGCAGGTCGCGTTTCAGTTTCCCGGCCAGCGTTTCGACCAAATCCGACGCGACAATGAGTTGATGTCCCGTTTGGGCGTCGTCGACGATCGCATAAGTCAAATCACCGCGAACGGCGGCGTATTGGTTGCTCGGCAACGTCCACGGTGTCGTTGTCCAAACGACCAACGATCGGTTGGAATCGTCGCGAAGCGGAAAGAGCACATAGACGCTGGGGTCGTCGACTTCGCGGTAACCTTGACCGACTTCGGCGGCCGATAACGCCGTGCCGCCCTGTGCCCACCACCAAACGATCCGGTGGCCCTCATAAAGCAGACCGCGGTCAAAAAGATTTTTCAAACTCCACCAAACCGACTCGACATACGACTGGTGATAGGTGACGTATTCATTTTCCAAATCGACCCAAAAACCCAATCGACGCGTCAGTTCGTGCCATTCGTTGATATAACGAAAAACCGATTGCTGGCACTTTTGGACAAACGGTTCGACGCCGTAGTCGACGATCGCCTGGCGCCCGTCCAGGTCGAGTTCCTTGCCAACTTCGACCTCCACGGGTAATCCGTGGGTGTCCCAGCCGGCTTTCCGCTCCGCCAGGTAGCCCCGCATTGTTTTATAACGCGGAAACAGATCTTTGATCGCGCGGGTCAGGCAGTGACCCGGGTGCGGTTTGCCGTTGGCTGTCGGCGGTCCTTCGTAGAACACAAACCGCGGCGACCCGGCCCGGGCCGCGAGGCTGCGGCGGTAGATGTCCCGCTCGTCCCAAAACCGCAGGACCTCGGTCTCCAGGGCGGGGAACGACGGGGAGGCTTCGGCTTTGGAAAACGCGGTCATGTCGGGCGTCGGGCGGGATTGCGGGCAACGCCCCAAGCCTACCGGTTGGACCCCGATTGCGGAATTCACCCGGGACCCCAGCGGTACGACAGGCTTTCAGCCCGGCGAATCGATCGAACGTCAAAAATTTTGTGGTCCGCGGGAAGCCGATGGACGGCCTGAAAGGCCGTCCTACGTCACAGACGTTCCCCCCGGGCCAATTCCTTTTCGCACCGTGTCGGGCTGATTTTGCCGTCGGTGCCCAGCGTTTGGGCAAACAGCGACACGCGGAGTTCTTCGATCATCCATCGCAGCGGATCATCGGCGGCGACCGAACGGGGTTCCCGCTGATCGGGCCGGCGGGTCGCCAGCCATCGGTTCCATAAATCCGCGACAATACGCGTGTTTTGCGTGTCGCGATCCGCCGCGTTTTGGAACTTCTCGACCCGCATGACAATCGCCCGAAGGTAGCGTGGGTAATGTTTGAGGTGCGGCCACGGCGTGAAATCGAAGAATCCCGGCTCCAATAGATACGCCCATTGCAAATCGATGTCCCGCCGCATCGCCGCCGAAGCCGGTCCCAGCCGCGTTTCGCGAGCCAACCGCGCGGCTTGAAACGCGGCGGCCAACCCACCCAACCAACCACCCAGCTCCTGGCTCGCCGCGGCGATGGCTCCGACCGAATCGTCAACGCGGGATTGGAACTCCTCGGTGGATCGGATCGGCGGACGGCCATCGACCAACGCGATCCGGGAAAGCAGTCGTTGCAAGGTTTCGTCGAGCGATCCGCCCGAGAGCAGTCGCCCCAAACGTATTTCCGCTTCGCTGCGGCCGGGCAGGTGGCGGACCTGGGCGCGTAGCGATTTGCGAGTCGCTGCGGCCAACAGGTCTGTCGTCGCGGCGCGAATCGAATCATCCGCCTCGGCCGCATCGATGAAGGTGGTTGTTGCCCATACGCCGTCCTCCCGTTTGCGAAACCCCGGATACTCGGCGATTTGAACCCCACCGCGGCGACGGCTGACCTGGCGCGGCATCGATTCAATGTCGTAATGCGTCATCGACTCGCGGTGCCACGGCTGGTCGCGGTGATCGCTCGCACCGGACGGCTGAACGTCTCCGGTCGTCCCCAGAATCTCCGGGCGGTCCGCCAAACGGGAAACCCGGCGGTCCCGCGCGATCGACCGGCCCGAATCGTCCACCACATCGATCAAAAAACGCAGGTGCGGCGGCAGCTTTTCCTCCTGGAACTCCGCCGCGTCGATTCGCACGCCGGCTTCGACCGTCAGCGCCTTGCAAAGTGTCGGCATGAACGGTGCCTGTCCCCGCATCGGCTCGATCGCCGCGGCGGTCCGGGCGGCGACGTCGGCAGCCGGTACGAGGTTGCGACGCAGCCGTTTGGGCAGCGATTTGATCATCAACGTGATCTTCTCGACCATCAATCCCGGCACCAACCATTCGAGCGCCTCATCGCTGACTTGACCGATCGCCGCGGCGGGCAGCGTCAGGAGCACGCCATCGATCTCTTCGCCGGGTGCAAACCGGTAGGTCAGCGGCAGTTGCGTTTCACCGGCAATCCAAAAATCGGGAAACGACTCCTCAGGAACCGCCAGTTCGGGCAGATCGACCAGATCGCCGGGGTGGGCGTAGGGCGTCGGCGGGTCGGAGGCGGGGACAATCTTGGGGTTGCCGAGCCATTGCAAAACACCTGCGTCGGTCCGAACCGACGCCGCCCAATCCGGGATGACCAACGATTGATCAAACTGCTCAAGCGATTTGCGATCGACCACCGCCGCGGGCAGTCGGCTGTGATAGTAATGGCTCAGCGTCACATCATCGACGATCAGTTCACGACGCCGCGTCTTGGCTCCGATCCGCGCGATTGCCTCGACGACTTCACGGTTGTGCCGAACCAAAGCCGCGGTCGTTTGCAACGATTCGCCGACCAATCCGTGCTCGATCAGCAGGTTTCGCGAAGTCTCCGGATCGATCGGCGGCAATGCCACGCGGCGGCGAGCGACGACCGGCAATCCGTAAAGCGTCAGCCGCCGGTAGCAGGCCGCTGAACCGGTCTTTTCGCTCCAATGCGGATCGAAGTGCGTTGTTTTGAGGAGGTGCGACCCGACCGCTTCGATCCATTGCGGTTGAATTTTGGCGACCCGGCGAGCGTATTGGCGTCCGGTTTCAACCAATTCGGCGGCGACAATCCACCGCGGCGTCGTGCCCGAGAGTCCCGAGCCGGGCCAAATCGCGACCTGCAGTCCACCGGCGGCGGTGTACGGTCCGGTGCGTTCCTTTTTGGGTGCGTCCGAGAGCATCGCGACGCCCGAGAGCAACCCGGCGAGCAGCGATTGATGGACCAACTCGGAGCGATCGGGGTCCAGGATATGTTCGGGCCGGTCGTCGGGATCGGCCGCGTCACCGGTGGCATTTTCGTGGTAGCGGATCGGACCGAGGCCCCCGCGACGACCTTTGTTGTTCGGCCGCCTTTCTATCTTAGCGGAGCGGCGCAAGCCGCCCGGTGCCTCATTCCTAGCGGAGCGGCGCAAGCCGCCCGGTGCCTCATTCCCAGCGGAGCGGCGCAAGCCGCCCGGTTCCTGATTCCTAGCGGAGGGGCGCAAGCCGCCCGGTTCTTCATTCCTAGCGGAGTGGCGCAAGCCGCCCGGTGCCTCATTCCTAGCGGAGCGGCGCAAGCCGCCCGGTGCCTCACCGGAGGGCTTGCGCCCTTCCGCTAATATTTCGGCGGCACCGGAGGGCTTGCGCCCTTCCGCTAAAAAAATGTCCCCCGCCAGGTCGCGGAGTTGGCGGTAAACATCCGACCACTCCCGCATCCGCGAGGGGGACAGGAAGCGATCTCGCAGCACTCGGGTCAACTTGCCGCGCCCGTGGGCCGACCGGGCGGCTTCGTAGAAACGCCAAAGCCGCAGCTCCCCCAAAAAGTCGCTGTCCCCGTCGACAAACGGACGCTGTTTTTCGTCCGCCTGTTGACGTTTATCCGGGGGCCGGTCGCGGGGGTCTTGAGCCTCCATCGCCGCGGCGATCGGCAGCACTTCGGGCAATACCCCGTTATCGGCCGCGGCGATCAGGATGCGGCCGACCCGCGGATCGACCGGCAGTCGTCCCAACCGGTGGCCGATCGGCGTCAACCGGTGAAATTCGTCAATCGCCCCCAGTTCAGCGAGCGTCCGCCGGCCCTCGGAGACCGCTTCGGGCCGCGGCGGGTCGAGTAGCGGAAACGAGGTGAACGGTCCGAGGTTCAAAACCTCCGCCCGCAGCATGACGGCGGCCAGGTTGGTGCGGCGTATTTCCGGCGTCGTGTACCGGTCGCGGGCCAAGTAATCCTCTTCGCTGAACAATCGCACGCAGCGGCCCGGCCCGACGCGGCCGCACCGACCGGCTCGTTGATCGGCCGAGGCTCGGGAGACCGGCTCGATCGGCAACCGCTGGAGCTTGGTCCGCGGCGAGTAACGCGAGATTCGCGCGGTGCCCGAATCGATCACGCAGTGGATGCCGGGAACCGTCAGCGAACTTTCGGCGACATTGGTGGCAAAAATGATCCGCCGCCGGCCGCCCGATTTGGGACTGAAAATCGCCTGCTGCTGCGCCGCCGGCAGTCTCGCGTAGAGCGGAAGCAGCTCGATGCGTTTTTCCAAACCCGCTTGTTTGTAGTAGCCGGCAACATGATGCGAGACTTCGCGAATGTCACGCTCGGTCGGCAAGAAGACTAACGTATCGCCGCCGCCGCGAAGTGCTTCTAAACCCGCGACGACATGCTGCGACACCATCAGGTTGTCTTCGCGGCAACCGATCATCGAAGCCGCCTCGTCGGCCGGCAGATAAGTCATTTCAACCGGATAACCACGCCCGGCGACTTGGACGATGGGCACGGAATCGTCTGAAAAATGACTCGCAAATCGTTCTGCATCGATCGTTGCCGATGTGATGACGACTTTCAAATCCGGCCGTCGGTCGAGCAGTTGTTTTAAATACCCAAGCAGGAAATCGATATTGAGCGATCGCTCGTGCGCCTCGTCAATGATGATCGCATCATAAGCCCGCAAATCGCGATCGGACGATGTTTCGGCCAGCAGGATGCCGTCGGTCATCAGTTTGATGATCGTGCCGGCGGAAGTTTGATCACCGAAACGAACGGTGTATCCGACCGCTTGACCCAACGGGGTGCCGGTCTCCTCGGCCAAACGCTGGGCGATCGTCCGGGCGGCAAGCCGTCGGGGTTGGGTGTGACCGATCATCCCCGAGCGGCCGCAACCGGCCTGGATCAATAGTTTGGGCAGTTGCGTTGATTTGCCCGAACCGGTCTCGCCGCAAACGACCACGACCGAGTGGTCGCGGAGCTTTTGAACCAAATCATCGCGGTGGGCGGTGATCGGCAGGTCGGTGGGGTAGTCGATCCGCATCGACGCCAGGCTGGTTGCCCGACGCTCGGCATCGGTCGGCTTTGCCGCCGGTGGCGGTTCCGGGCGGAGCGATTGCGGATCAAGCGAGGGGCTGGTCGGTCGAGGCACGCGATTACTCCGGCGCCCGGGCCAACGGCAGCAGGGCGGTCACCAGTCCGGCGCCCAACCCCGCCCATCCGGCCATCACCGGCAGGACGTTGATGAACGAGGTGCTCGCGAGACCTAGAAGTGCAATCATCGCGATGATTGCCCCCGCGGGGATCCGAAGCGGCAACGATCGGTCGAGCCAGGGACGAAGTGCCAGATAGCCGATGGTGCCGCAGAGCATCGCGGTGCCGCCGGTGGCAACCGGAGAACCGAACCAACGAATCGCATCCTCCAGTTGCCACATCGTTTCGGAGGTGATCAGCCAACGCCACCAGGCCCATTGAGCGACGCCACCGACCGCTTGCCACACGGCCCACATGGCGACCGCCGGGTAGGTGCCGATCAAACGCTCCAGCACCGAACCGAACCAGAAGAAAGCGACCAGGTGCAGAAACAGGCAAATCGGGTTTTCAAACAGGATCGCCGGGGCGAGGAATCGGTACCACTGGGCCACCGGGACGGAAGCTTCGGTCGGCGGCGTCAGTCGTCCGACCAACGGCTCGTCGGCGACGATCGACCCCGGGCCGGCGAAGTGGGTCAACATCCCACCGGCCAGGATGAGCGCCACAACCGCCAAAGTCGCGGGGCTGCCGTGCAGCGCACCCGGCGACAGCCAACGGATGCGGGGACCGGCCGCCGGGCGAAACGGTGTGGGCGTTGCCGTTCGTCGATCGGGCACCTTTCGCCGCGGCGGCTGAGCTTTGATCTGTTCAAACTTTGCGAACCGTTCGGTCGCCGGATCCGCCCGGAAAGCCGTCAAGTGGTCTCGGGCGGCCGCGACGTCGGACTCTTCTCGGACCCAAACGTCGACTTCGGCCGTCTCGCTGGTCATCGACCCGGTTGCGTCGTGATGGGCGACGATTTCAACGCTAGTCAAGAAAGCGACGAATTGATCGGCCGCCCGCCGGTCCGCCAAAGTGCCAATTCGTCGCATGAGTGCCCGCTCCGATGTACCGCCTGCTTCCCCCGTTCGCCTCGCCGAACTGTAAACCGGCCGCGTGTTGGGGGGAATGACGAGCGGGGCAATGGCATCGGCGGTTAAACTGCTCGACCCCAACCGCCCGCCCACAAAGATTTATGTTCCGTCCGCTCTCATTGCTGCTCGTCGTCCTGGCAAACTCGGCGACCGCCGATTTTCCCACGCCCCGAAACACCGAACCGTTGGCCGAAACCGCCGATGGGCAACCGGGACAGCAGCCGATGAACCCGGCCGCCGCGGCCGCCGCGTTCAAATTACCCGACGACCTAACGACGACACTGATCGCCGCCGAACCGGACGTGCAGAATCCCATTGCCATGGCGTGGGACATGGCGGGGCGAATGTATGTTGCCGAAAACTACACCTATGCACAGCGGCCGATCCGTTTTGAGCCGGACCTTCGTGATCGTGTCGTGGTTTTTTCGGGCGTCGAAACCAATCGCCCGGTGCGAACCATCTTCATCGATACGGTCACGCATTTGACCGGGGTGGAAACCGGATACGATGCCGCTTCGGGCCGGCGGGGCGTGTGGTTGATGTGCCCGCCGCAATTGCTGTTTGTCCCCGACGATGACGCGAATCTGGTCCCCGACGGGCCGCCCGAAGTCGTGCTCGATGGTTTTACCGTCGCCGACGCCAATCATCATAATTTTGCCAACGGGATTCGCTTCGCGCCCGATGGTTGGTTGTACGGCCGGTGCGGCGGGTCATGCCCGGGCCGGGTCGGGTCGCCCGGCACGACCGACGAAATGCGAGTGCCGCTGGAAGGCGGGATATGGCGCTACAGCCCCGCGGAAAAACTGTTTGAAGTCATCTGCCACGGCACCACCAATCCCTGGGGGCATGATTTCAACGAAGTGGGTGAATTGTTTTTTATCAACACCGTCAACGGGCATCTATGGCACGGCATCGAAGGCGCACATTTTAAGCGTCCCTTCACGCTCGATCCCAACCCCAATGCCTATGAATTGATCGATCAACACGCCGACCATTATCACTTTGACACCACGGGGGCCTGGCACGAGTCCCGCGATGGGGTCGCCAACGATTTTGGCGGCGGACACGCTCATTCGGGATTGTTGATCTATCAATCCGACACGCTGCCGCCCTCCTATCGCGGAGACGTCTACACGCTGAATTTCCATGGCCGCCGGATCAATCGCGAAATACTGGAAGAACGCGGCAGCGGTTATGTGGCCCATCATGGTGAGGACCTGTTCTTGTCGGCGGACCCCTGGTTTCGCGGCATTGACTTGCAGACCGGGCCGGACGGGCGGATTTATGTGATCGATTGGTCCGACACGGGGGAATGTCATGAGCATACCGGCGTTCACCGGACCAGTGGACGGATCTATGCGATCGGGCCGGCGGATGAAAGTCGGTTGCCAACCCAGAAGTTGGACCGGCGTTTGAAAATGTTAACCTCGGGTGACGCGGCTTCATTGGGCGAATTGATCACAGGCCGGGAACGTTGGTTCTCCGACCGCGCGATCATGAGGTTGCAACATCGACAGCGATCGGGCGACGAGCTGGGCGGCGGTTCAATGGATTGGCTCGACAATGATCAGATGTGGAGTGATTCGGATGCGTCTGCGCAGTCCCATCGCCGGATGTTGGCCAGCAACGCGGTGCTGTCCCACACCATGATATTGCGTGAAATGTTTGGAGATAAGGACATTCAATTAACGGATTCACAGCGTGAGCCGATGAAGGAGTTGATTCGTCAGATGTTGGCGGTCCGACCGATCGATCATTGTTTGGGGCATCACCCCGAGGCGGTCGACACGGGTCCTGGAGTCTCCGCCGAATCGGCGTCGATGAACGTCAATGCAAAAGCACGGCGAGGGACGGCTTCGGGGTTGCAAAGGATCCCGCAGGCCGGTCGTTATGAGGTTGCCAAAGTCCTTTGCCGCGTTGCCGAGGACGCCGACGACCACAACCTGCCGCTATTGGTTTGGTATGGATTGATGAACGCCCCCGATAGCGATGCGATGCAAATGCGTTTGGTGCTTGGCCAAAGCCGCTGGCCGACGCTCAACCGGCAGATCGGCCGGTGGTTGGGCGAGCGAATCCAAACCGAAACGGCGGCCGTCGAGGCGATCGGTCTGGCGACGCGTCAACTGCTCAGCGCCCGGCCGTCGGACCACCTGACTGCCCACGCCACCCTGGTCGGCCTGGCACGCGGGGCGGTCGGGGCGGTTCGGCCGGCCCGGACGGCGGACCTTGCCGGCTTAATTACGGCGGTCGCCGAAGCTCCGCCGGAGGTTCGCGCCGCGGTCGGGCAATTGCAGAAACTTTTTGCCGGCGACGTCGATGCTGAGCAACTGATCGATCAAATTCAAAACGGTTCGGATGAACCATTGATGATGTTGGCCGCCGCCCGATCGCTGATTTTCCAACGTGAGGAACTGGGCATCCCGCCCGACCGAATCATTGAATTGGTGACGCCGCTGCTCAAAGACTCTCGGATCAATGCCGAGGTCGCCACCGCGTTTGCGGATCTTGGTACCGCGGAGGTTGCCGAATTGATCCTGAAACATCACAACAACTACCGGCGGCCGCGGTTGCCCGAAGTGATCTCGGCATTATGTGTCCGGCCTTCGACAGCGACCGCCATGATGCGTTGGATGCAATCGCGGTCGGAATCGGAGCCGGACTTGGCGAAAACTTTACTATCGGCCGGCGATGTCCGCACGCTTGGGGCACTACAGATTGATGAGGTGGACCGGGCGGTTGCAAAACTTTGGGGAACGCTACGGGAGACGCCGCAAGCCAAAGTGACTGAGATCAACCGTGTCAAAGCTGTTTTGCCTTCGTTACTCGGGACGGCCGACCGGGCCGCCGGTCGTGCGGCGTTCGTCAAGAACTGCCAGCAGTGTCATCAATTGTTCGACCAGGGCGGTGGCGTGGGGCCAAACCTGACCGGTGCTCAGCGGACCAATTTGGACTACTGGTTGCCCAACATCATCGACCCGTCGGCCGAAGTTTCCGCCGCCTATCGGGCGACGCAAATCCTCACCGAGGATGGCCGGGTTTTGGTCGGATTGGTGACCGATCGATCGCGGCTGGCCGTCACGCTGGTGGCCGCCGATCGGACGTGGCAAATTGCGGTCGATGAGATTGAGGTTGAAAAGACGCTCGATCAAAGCCCGATGCCCGATGGGTTGCTGACTCCGATGACCGATGAGCAGATCGCTGATTTGGTGTCGTATTTAATGTCGCCGACCCAGGTGCCGCTTCCCGGCGAGTAGTAGAATTACGTAGCGGAAGTCGCCAAGACTTTCGGTTTTGCAAATCTATTCGCAACCGAAAGTCTTGGCGACTTTCGCTACGTCGAGATTGGTTCCACCGCGAGGAGTCAGCGGCCGTAGCGGACCAGGATTCGGTCCAGCAGGGTTGGCAGCATCCGATCGGCGATCACAAGGGCTTTGCCGGCGGGACTGAGGATCACTTCGGCACGGCGGCGGACCATGGCCGCCATCGCCGCGGCGGCGACGCGGTCGGGGGTCCAACCGCCCGGCCGGGGCGTTCCCTCGCCGGGGGCGGTGCCGATCAGCGAATCAAAGAACTCGCTCCGCGTGGTGCTGGGCGACACCAACGTGACGGCGATGTTCTGGGAAGCCAGCTCAACCCGCAAAGCATCAGAGAAACCGTGCAGCGCAAACTTGCTGGCCGAATACTCGCTTTTGTTAGGCACCCCCCGGTGGCCCAGGATGCTGCCGACGTTGCAAATCACGGGGTTTTGACCGGTTGCCTGTTTTAAATGCGGCAGCGCGTCGCGAATCCAATCCAG
This sequence comes from Pirellulaceae bacterium, assembly GCA_963833245.1. GTDB lineage: Bacteria > Planctomycetota > Planctomycetia > Pirellulales > Pirellulaceae > Rhodopirellula. The sequence continues at coordinate 629,650 of CAWHXH010000010.1, read as the reverse complement.
GACCGCGAAGTAGTTGACGTCCATGATTTGGCGAGCACGCTGCGGCGGGGCGGCGTCGAATCGGCCGACCCCCCCGATGCCGGCGTTGTTGACGATCGCTTCGAGGTGACCGCCGGCCGGACCGATCGCGGCAAACGCAAGGCTGCGGCATTGCGAATCGGTCACATCGCCGACGATCGGGATCACACTCGATGGCGGGCAATCGGCGACCAATTGCGTCAATCGGTCTTCGCGGCGGGCAACGGCGATCACGGTCGCGCCGGCGGCCGTCAGCCGCACCGTCAAGGCTCGGCCAATGCCCGAACTGGCCCCGGTCACGATGACGTTGGACCCCCGGGGCGACCATCGGCGGGCAAACATGGGGCGGGGCGGCAACGTTAAACGAGGAGGGCCGGCGGCGGCGGCGTGCAGTGACGGACCAAACGTGTCCGAACCCTAGAATAGGCTCCCGGCGTCTCGCCCACGTCCCCGCAGGAAGGAAACTGGATCACCGTGTCGCAAAAATTCAGATTGGTCATTGGAGAAGCCGCCAACCGGAGCTTGCGGGTCGGCAGCCGTTTGGACAAATTTCGGCTCGACGCCAAGCTCGGTCAGGGGGGATTTGCGACCGTTTGGCGAGCCTACGACACGATCGAAGACCGCGACGTGGCGCTGAAAATCCCCGAGGCGGAGCACAGCGACGAGTCGGCGCGGCGGGAAATGATCAAAGAGGTCCGCATCATGGCCGGACTGGATCATCCTGGCGTCTTGCGGCTCAAAGACGCCCGCGAGATCGGGGACCATTTCGTGCTGGTTTTTCCGCTGGGCGAAGAAACGCTGCACGACCGGATCGGCCGGCGGATGACCCGAGCGACCCGCGTCGATTATTTGCGTCAAATGTCCGCGGCGGTCGCCTACGCCCACTCTCGGCACGTGCTCCACCGGGACATCAAGCCGGAAAATTTCATCGTCATGGACGGGGGGCGGATCTGTTTGACCGATTTCGGGCTGGCGCGGATCGGCCGGGGGGCACACGCGGTGTCGGCTTCGGGAACGCTCGGTTTCATCGCCCCGGAACAGGCGATGGGTCGGCCGACGTATCAATCGGACGTTTTTGCGTTGGGATTGGTCGCCTACCGGATGTTTGCCGGGACGCTGCCGGAGTACCCGTTCGAGGCGCCGCTGCCGGGGATGGGCAAATTGGTCAAGGATCTGTCGCCGGCGTTGGTTCGGTGGATCACTCGGGCGATCTCGCTCAAACCGGCTGACCGATTTGACGATGGGGTGGCGATGGACGCGGCGCTGCGGCGGATTGCCGATCCGCTCGCCGAGTCGGCTTCGCGTCCCGGCAGCCGGCGGCGGAGCACGCGGAAGGTGGCGTGAAATTTTTTACCGATTCCCGGTAGCCGAAGCCGCCAAGGCTTTGGTCAGGAACACATCCGGCGGCCTGGCGGCACGCCGCTACCGGGAAAAAAGTCCTTGCGGTCGTTATCCTCTCCCGATGCCGCCATTTGAATTGATCACCGACGACGACGAACCGGAGCTGATCGCCGAGGAAACCGGTGGCGACGATCGGCCGGCGTGGCCGACGGTGGGGCTGCGGATGACGTTGGTGGGTCGGTTTGGCGGGATGACGCGGCGGCAAGCGGCCAACCTGTTTCGTTCCCTGGGGGCGGTGGTGATCGATCCGGCCTCGCCGGATCCCGATTGCATCGTCATCGGGCGCAAGAATCGCCAATCGCCGAAGCCGAATGGATTCGGCGGATTTCCGGCCACGATTGCACGGCGACCGAGGTGGTCCACGAGACCGAGGCTTGGGAGCGGTTGGGGCTGGTCGACACGCTGCCCGCGGCCGGACGTTTGTACACCGCCGCGATGTTGGCGCACCTGCTGAACGTTTCGGTTCGGTCAATCCGTCGTTGGCATCGCCGCGGACTGATTCAACCGGTGCGGACGCTGGGTCGATTGGCGTACTTCGATTTCCAGGAGGTCGCGACCGCCCGGCGTTTGGCCCAGTGGATCACGCAAGGGGCGTCGACCGAAGCGATCGAGCGGCGGTTGGTGGAATTGATTGACAACGCCCCGGATCTGCGCCGGCCGCTGGATCAATTGTCGATCCTCGTCGAGGGCCGCCAGGTGTTGCTGCGGGTCGGTGAGGGGTTGGTCGAATCGGGCGGCCAAATGCGCTTTGACTTTGAACCGACCGATTGGGCGGAGGCGGACTCGACTGAAGATCATTCGCCCGACGTGTTGACGTTTCCGCCGCCGCGGGACCAGCGGGCGGTTGATTCGCCCGGTCAAAGCGACGACTTGTGGGCCGCGGCGTTCGAGGCCGAGGACGACGAGGATTTCGCCGGGGCAATCGATTGCTATCACGCCATCTTGGCTCGCGACGGCCACCGTGCGGAGGTCCACCTGCAAATTGCGGAGTTATTGCAACGGATCGGCGAGCCGGTCGCCGCTCGGGAACGGTACTTCGCGGCGATCGAGACGGACCCGGACGACGTCGAAGCCCGGGCGGGTTTGGGGTTGGTGCTAGTTGAAACCGGACAGCCGGAATTGGCGGTGTCAGCGTTCCTGGGGGCAATCGCGGTCAACCCCGAGTTTGCCGAGGTCCGGTATCACTTGGCGGTGACGCTGGATGCGCTGGGTCGTTCGGCCGAGGCGGCGGACCATTGGCGAGCGGTTGCCGACAGCGGCACCGACGGTCGCTGGGTCGAGCAGGCTCGCGGGCGATTGGCCGACGCGGAGCGGGGGCGGAGCTAAACTGAACTCATGGTTCAATATTTCCCGATGCCGGCCGCCGTGGTCTGCCTGTTATGTTTTTTGGTCAACGCTGCCGACGGGCAGGACGATCTGCCGGTCCGCCCCGACCCCGCGGTGCAGCAGCTCGCCACGCTCGGGTTGAGCGGCAATCCCGTCCAAGTCGGACAGTCGATCGAGCGATTGACGCGATCGGGGGAGATCGCCAGGGCTGACGAAGTTCTCCGGTCGGTTCCCGGTCGCGGGTTCGATGCCGCGGCGCTCAACCGTTTGGCCGAACAAATCGAGCCGACCACGCGGCTGCGACTGGCCCGCCAAACCGATCCGGCCCCCGAGACCACCGCGGCGTTGGAATTGATCCGCGCCAGCCGCGAGGCGGTGCTTAAAGACCCGGTGGCACTCCGGGCGGCGGTGACCAAACTCGCTTCGGATGATCCAACCGTTCGATTAGCGGCGGCCGAGCGGTTGCGGGCGGCCGGTCAATTCGCGTTGCCCGAACTGCTGCGCGGCGGTCTGGCATCCGGTGCCGACCTGGATGCCGTCGTTCAAATCGGTCGCCGCATCGACCCCGAAGTTTTTGCCGCCGGGTTGCGGCAAAAATTGCTTTACGGTTCGCCGGAACAGCGATCCCGAGCCGCCGAAGCAATTTTGAAAATTGACGATGCTTCGGTTGCCGACGACGTGTTGCTGATCGCCGCCGATGACTCCTTTGATTCGTTGTTGGCGGACCGGGCGGCCGATTGGTTCACGCGTCACGCCATGGTCAACGCCCGGCCGCGAGGAGGCGGCCGAGCTGTTGCTGCGGCAATTTGACCGGGCGGTCCAGCGATCCAAAACGACCCGGCGTCTCGGCTATCGCCGCGACTCGTGGCAATGGACCGCCGGCGAAGGCGGACAGCCGGAGATGACCCCGGTGCAGATCTATCCGCTGGTTCAAAGCTATCGCGAAGCGGTCGATGCCGCCGCGGCGGTCCGTTTGACCGGCGGCGGCGTCCGGGCGCTGCCGCGATTGGTCAACGCGACGCTGGCCTACGAGGTCATCAACAACCCCGACTGGACGCCGGAACGAGACGACGCAAACGGTTGGTGGGGAACATTGGACACCAAATCGCGGCGGGCGGCGTTGCAAACCGCGATCGAAACCGAACACGACGCCGCGATCCTTGGTTGGCTGCGGGTTTTGCAGTCGTCGCCACCGCCCGCCGATTGGCTCCGCTCCGGTCCGGGCGTTTCCCCGGTCGTGCAATTGGTCGATCACCCACGTCCGAGGATTCGCTACGAGGCGGCCCTGTGGCTGGCGCAGGCGATCGATCCTGACGACCCGTTTGCCGGTCAAAATCGTGTCCGCGAGCGGTTGTTGGCGATGAAGAACCTGCCGATTCGGCCCGTCGCGTTGTTGATCCAAGCCAACGCCGATCGCCGTTTGCTCTGGAACCGATTGCTCGCGGCGGCCGGCTACGGCGTTGTGGCAACACCGTCGACCGACCAGGCGATCCGAATCGCGGCGGGCGATGGGATTGATTTAATCGTCCTGGCCCGGCAACCGGCCGACGGGATGGCTCTGGAAACGATCGATCGGGTGAGGCGGATATCGACCGCCCGGGAAGTGCCGCTGATTCTCGACGCCCCGTCACGCAAACCGATCCTGTCGGCCGAAGTCGCCGACCGGTTCAACCGCACGGAGGACGACCGGGTGGCCGCGGCCGATCCGGTCGACCCCGACGCGGTGGTTTTTCAAGACTCGATCGCCGCCAGTCCGACCGATCTGCGGCGGCTTGGTTTGAGTCAACGCGACCTGCTGGACTCGGACTTGGACACCGACGTGACGTATCGACCGCTTTCGCCGATTGAAACGCTCGCCGTCGAGCGTTGGGACGCGCCGGGATCGCTGGCGGGGATGATTCGGACGTTTGTCGAGCCGGCCGCCGCAGCGCTCGATTCGTTTGATCTGGAAGTTCAACGTCGTCGTCAGACACCGGTTCTGACGTCAGCCGAGCGGTTTGGCTACCGGCAGGCCGCCTCCCGGTAGCCGAAGCCGTCAAGGCTTTGGTCTTCTCCGGTAGCCGAAGCCGCCAAGGCTTTGGTCGGGATCAACCCGGCGGCCTGGCGGACCGCCGCTACCGATCTTCTCCGGTAACCAAAGCCGCCAAGGCTTTGGGGGATGCTCCGGCGGCGGCCTGGCGGGCCGACGCCACCGGGGGCCGAATCGCTTTGGCCGTCTCGGCTACGCCCGCTCCGTGCGATAGGCTGGTGCCGCACCGCCGCTTGCGCACCGCTGATTTTTTCCGCCCCGACCGACCATGCCCGTTCAGCGTCTGACCAAACACAATCTGACGATGATCCGGGCGGGGGTGGAGTTGTTGCGTCAACGATCCGCCGACGCATTGCTCCTGCTTTTGGACGGTTCAGCCGACTGGAACCGCGTCGCCGAGGAGACCGGCGGCAAGGAGCATGATGTCATCATCGCCGTCGACGACCCCGACGATTTGGACGGCGTCGCCGAAGCGGGGTTGTTGCCGTTGGCTCTCCAAAAGGAAAAGGCGCCGCTGCTTGAAAGGTTGCAGGCCGCTCTTTTGGAAGCCGCGGCCGACGAGCTGATCCGTCCCAATGGCGAAGTCGTCGCGGTCTATTCCGGTTTTCAACAGGGGCGGCTTGATAGCGTCAGCCACCTGCAATTGGACGAGCGGATGCGGCGTTTCACCGTCCGCGACCTGCAGCGGCTGGAGACTTCCGTTCCGTTGCGGACGATCAAGGCGGTCGTCGATTTGGCCGTCGCGATCGGCCGCGAAGGTCGCGAGGGCAAGGCGGTCGGGACGCTTTTTGTCGTCGGCGACAGCCGCAAGGTGATCGATCATTCCAACGAGTCAGGCTGCGACCCGTTTCGCGGCTACGGCGAGGAGCGACGCAACCTGCTGGACGCCAAAGTCCAGGAGGACGTCAAGGAAATCGCCCAGCTCGACGGGGCGTTCATCGTCAACGCCGAAGGTCAGATCGAACGCAGCCGCCAGATGCTCGAGGTGTCCCACGACGACTTGAAAATGTCCAAGGGTCTGGGCAGCCGACATTGGGCGGCTGCGGCAATATCTCAAAAAACCAACGCGGTGGCGATCGTCGTGAGCCAATCGACCGGCACGGTGCGGCTGTACCAGGGCGGTCTGTTGATGCTGCAGATCGTGCCGATGGACAAAGCGGTCAAATGGCAGGAGTTCGCCTTCGAGCCGCCCGGGGATGGGGAGTAACCCCGCAATCTGCTAACGCCGTTCGGTTTGTAACTTCGACGCGATTTGAACTTCCGCGGCTCCGCTCTGGAACGTCCCGCGAACGCCTGCCAACCATTGGCCGATCGCCTCGGTCCGCTCGATCCAATCGACCAGGATCGTTTCGGGCGACAGATGCACGTCGGCCAAAATGGTCCGGGGGGCGGTGTCGACGGGGACTTCGACAACTTCCAGCGGTCCGCGGTGCTCGGCGGCGACCGGCTCGGCCGGAAGCGACAGGTCGTCGGTCGCCAAGTCATACGGCAGGTAGCTTTCGGTCAACGTTGCAATCACCGGAGCACTGCCGACGAGCACCGAAGGCGCGGCGATCGGTGACGGCAATTCGACCCCGGCCACGGCCGGGTCGCTGGGGATCAGCTCGCAGACCGATCGCACGCTGCCGTTCGCCGGGACGTTGAACGCGGTCGCGACCGACGGATCACGCTGGGCGGCAATCGTCGGCGCGGCCAACCACCAAGCGTCCAGGCTCAAAATCGCATCGAGGGTCCGGTCGGCGTCGGACGTGTCCAATTGAGCCAAACCGATGGATTGGGCGGGTTTGACCGTCGCCTTCGCCGGGGTGGGGACCGTCACCTCAACGACTTCGGCCAACGAGTTCGTCTCGCCGGCTTGCGGCGGCACGTCGACGTTTCGCAGCGACCCCGGCCCGGTGACCGAAGCCAGCAGACGACCCAGTGACCGGGACGTCCGGCGGATCGCGGCAAAGGAGCGGAAATGATCGACAAAGGGGACCGCTTGCTCGGCAACCGTCGCGGCAACCGGTGGACCGGCGGCGGGGCAGGCCGGGGTGTCGTCGAAGTCGTACTCGTGAACCAGGATCGAGACGCCGCCGTGCGATTGGATTGTCTCGCCGTCGGCCACTTCGACTTCGATGACCTCCGCGGTTCGCATCGCATCGGCCAAATAGGGGCAAGACGCGTGCGGCGAAATCTCGTCGCCCCGAGCGACGGCGCCGGCGAAATAACCGGTCCCCAGTCCCAGGGCCGCGGCCAGGGCGAGCCGGCGGGCCAGGCGGCCCAACCGCGAAGTCGGCGGGGCAGCGGTCGCGGCGGCGGGCAGGTTGCAACAGTCGTTGTTCAAAGAAAGTGTGATCGACATGGGAATGATTGGGTTTGGGATCAAGGGAATGAATGTGGGGGGCCGCCGCAACGGTTGCCGGCGGCCCGTCGACCCCCTGGAAATAAAAGACGGGTGGGAGTCCGGCGAGCGATCCGCGAAGAGAGAGGGCGGCCGTGGGGAAGCCGCAATCACTCGCCATGGTGGTGGCATCGGAAACGGCGACGGTCGGGTCAAGTCAACCGGTTAGGAAAACCGGATGGTTTGCAAGCAAAGGTTGCGATTTTTCGGGTCGGTTCGGTCACACGCCCCGATCGTCGCCGATCCCGCGTCTGTTCGGCTGCCGCCGGTGGCGTTAACGTTGACGACAGCCTTCATAAAATCTCGGCGACACCGACCGCCCGCCCACGCCCCGAAAGCCCTGTCGCCCGACCGTGACTGACCTTGCCCCGCCGGAAAATCCCGAAACCCCGCTTCGATACCGGCGGGTCATTTTAAAACTCTCCGGCGAGTCGCTCGCCGACCCCTCGGGCCGGGGCATTTCCGGCAAAGAACTTCTGGCGGTCGCCCGGCAGGTCAAATCGGCTCACCAATCCGGTTGCCAAATCGCGATCGTCAACGGTGGCGGCAACATCCTCCGCGGTGCGGCGTTTTCCGGCCGCACCGCCGCGGTCGGCGAGGCGACCGCCCACTACATGGGCATGCTCGCGACGGTGATCAACTCGATGGCGCTGCAGGAAGCTCTCGAATCGATCGGATTGCAAACCCGCGTCCTGTCGGCGTTGACGGTCGCCAACTGTGCCGAACAATTTATCCGTCGCCGGGCGATCCGGCACCTCGAAAAAGGTCGCGTGATTGTTTTGGCCGCGGGCATCGGCAGCCCTTTCGTGACGACCGACACCGCCGCCGCCCAGCGGGCGTTGGAACTGGACGCCGACGTCATCCTCAAAGCGACCCGCGTCGACGGCGTGTTCAGCGAGGATCCCGAACGCAATCCGCACGCGGTGCTCTACGAACGATTGTCCTACGACGACGTGCAACGCAAAAACCTCCGCGTGATGGACGCGACCGCCATCGCGCTTTGCAAGGAACACGACAAACCGATTTTGGTGTTCAATTTCAAACGCGATGGTCACATCGTCCGCGCCGTCCGCGGCGAAACGGTCGGCACCTGGATCGGATTGAACGAAACGATGACCCCCTCCCCCTCTCCCCAAGCGACGGCAGCACGATGACCGAAGACGAGATTTTGATGGATGCCGAGCAGCGGATGGACAAAGCCGTCTCGGTGTTGTCTCACCAATTGACCGGCATCCGAACCGGCCGGGCCAACCCGGGGCTGGTTGACGGTTTGAAAGTCGAGATCTACGGCTCCACGACCCCGATCAAGCAGCTCGCTTCGGTCGGCACGCCGGAGCCGCAGCAGATCTTGATCCGGCCTTACGACCCGAGCAGCATCAAGGAGATCGAGAAGGCGATCGTCGCCGGCGACATCGGATTGACCCCTCAAAACGACGGCCGGGTCATCCGTCTAAACGTCCCGCCGCTATCGGGTGAAGTCCGCAAAAAGATGGTCGGCCGGATCAAGGATTTGGCGGAGGAGGCACGCGTTTCGATCCGAAACATTCGCCGCGACGCCAATAAGCACGCCGACACGGCCGAGAAAGACAAGGAGATGAGCGAGGACGAACGCGACCGCTGCAAGGACAAGGTCCAGGAGCTAACCAAAACCTACGAAACTCAGGTCAACGAGGCTGCCAAGACCCGCGAAGCCGAAGTGCTGGAGGATTAACCCCGGTGGCGGCGGCCCGCCAGGCCGCCGCTCCCCCCGGTGGCGACGGCCCGCCAGGCCGCCGCTCCCCCCGGTGGCGACGGCCCGCCAGACCGCCGCTCCCCCCGGTGGCGACGGCCCGCCAGGCCGCCGCTCCCCCCCGGTGGCGGCGGTCCGCCAGGCCGCCGATTCATACGCCCCAAAGCCTTGGCGGCTTCGGCTACCGGTTTCTCCCGAGAACATCTTCGCAATGATGACCCAAAACCTCCGTCGTTGGACCTACCTTTTATTGTTCGTGGGGTGGACGTCACCGATGGCCGCCCAAACCGGCGATACCGGGGTCACGATCCGGGACGCCCGCCGCATCTTGATCCTGGGCGACTCGATTACCTACGCCGGCGGTTACGTCACGCTCCTGCAATTAGCGATCAACGACGGCGATCCGGCGCCATCGTTAATCGTCAACGGCGGCCTACCAAGCGAAACATTGTCGGGACTGAGCGAACCCAACCATGCCGACGGTCGGTTTGCCCGCCCGGTGCTTTTTGAGCGTCTCGATCGAATGCTCGCTCTGGTTCAACCCGATGTGGTGCTGGCTTGCTACGGGATGAACGATGGAATTTATCAACCGCTCGATTCGGTTCGCACGGAGGCTTTCCAAACCGGCACCCGCCGGCTCGCCGAAGCGGTGCGGGCCGCCGGCGCAACATTGATTTGGATCACGCCCCCGATCTTCGATGGCCTGATCGCTCGACAAAATAACTTTGACGGAGACGCGAACTACGACAGCGTACTGGCCGCCTACGCGAAACTTCAAACTCGGGAGTTCGGCAGCGAGGGTCTGGTCATCGATCTGCATACCGCAATGTCCCGGGAGTTGAAACGTCGCCGCCGAAGCGACCCCGAATTTTCATTTCAAAACGATGCAGTTCATCCCGGCGACGAAGGCCACCGACTGATCGCCGAGACGGTTTTGGACGGCTTAAACCGGGCCGCGGGCACGGCCTGGCAATTGCCGCCGCCCGACGATCCACGCATCCCCGGGGCCACCGCAGCGATGCGTCGCACCCGCGACGCCGCGCTGACGACCGCCGGTCACCGTCGACCGGGCCTACCGGTCGGCGACGACTTCCGAGCGTTGCTGCCCCCCCAATCTTAGCGGCAGGGCGAAAGTTCTCCGGTACCGCCCGGGATCTTGACCCAACCCGCCGCCCTGACAATCGGCCGGTACGGCGCTTCGATAATCGCATGGCCGATCGGTCATCGCGACATAGCTTTCAGGGTGCCCGATCAACCCCCCATCCCCGCCGCCCGGCCCGCTCCGCCCACCCGGAGCAATCGCCGCCGCTTCCTGCGTCAATCCGCAGCGGCTTCGGCCGCGCTGGCGGTTGGCGCCTGCCGATCCAAAACCGATGCCGCGATGCCGATCGGACCCCCTTTAGGCTTCGGCGTAACAATCGCCGGAGCGGAATTTGGTACCGACTCGCCAAATTTTTGCAACCAAAACCCCGGCACGCCGGGTCGTGACTATCTCTACCCATCGGTCCAGACGATCCAGTCGCTGGCCGCCCGCGGCATCCGGCACTTCCGTTTGCCGGTCCGCTGGGAGCGTCTTCAAACGACGCTTTTCAGCGAACTCGAAGATCGAGAAACCGACCGGCTAACCGAAACCCTTGACGCGATTGCCGCGGCCGGCGGCACCACGATCTTGGACGTCCACAACTACGGTCGTTACCGGCTTCGCGTCGCCGGTCAAATACGCGACTGCATCATTGACGAGGTCATCGACGGGACCGTACCGGTCCCCCGAGCCGCCCTGGCGTCTTTCTGGCGCGCCGTGGCAATTCGCTTTGGCCATCACCGCGCCGTCTCCACGTATGGGTTGATGAATGAACCTCATGACATGGGTGGCTCGGACTGGACGGCAATCTCGCAAAGCGTGGTTGAGTCGATTCGCGGTGTCGATCGTGAGACTTGGCTATTGGTCGCCGGCGACGATTGGTCATCGGCCGCTCGGTTTGAAACCGCCAACGGACCGCGGGCCTGGATCGACGATCTCGCCGGCCGAACCGCCTATGAGGCTCATTGCTATTTGGACGGCGATGCGAGCGGTCAATACAAACTGTCTTATGACGATGAGTCGCGGCTGGATCCCAATCTAGTAAACCGGCCGGCCGAACGATTGGCTCCGTTCATCGACTGGTGCGGCCGCAACCGGGTTCCCGGCGTTCTGGGCGAGCTCGGCGTGCCGGCCGGCGATCGGCGTTGGAACCGGTTGTTGATCGACCAAATGAAAACGATCCGCGACGCCTCGATGGTTAGCTACACGTGGGCGGCGGGCGATTGGTGGGGCGACTATCCCATGTCGATCCAGCCGACTTCTAACCCATCCGCCGACAACCTTTCATTGCGAATTTTACGAGCTTTCGCGGCTGGTTGAGTCGCGGCAAATGACGTTTGGATGAGGCAAGTCCCCGCCGCGATGAAGGCCGGTGGGGCAGTGATGAATGCAACTTGATTGACAACCTACTTTGAACGCTTGAAGCAAAATCTTATGTTTAGCAATCCTACGCCCGCGACGCGGAAAGCTTGGATTTGTGCGGCGGTGACCGCGACGCTGATCTACCTCGGCTACCGCACCGCCTTTACGCTCAACCTTGCCACGTGGTACGCGACCACGGCGTCGGTCACGCTGTTGATCGCCGAGGTGTATGGTTGCTTCCTGATGTTTCTGTACTTCTTCCAAATCTGGGAGTTGGTCGAACCCCAGCCGGTTCCGCCGCTGGTCGACCGGTCGGTTGACGTTTACATCCCAACCTATAATGAAGACCCTGAGCTGCTGCGTGGGACGATCAGCGCCGCGGTGGCGCTCGATTACCCGCACAAGACCTACGTGCTGGACGATGGTGATCGTCCCGCGGTCAAGAAACTGGCGGCCGATTTGGGTGCCGACTACATCGCGCGGCCGTCGTCGCTGCACGCCAAGGCGGGCAACCTCAACCACGCGATGGAAATCACCAGCGGCGAGTTTGTGGTGATTTTCGACGCCGACCACGTTTCGCGGCGGGACTTCATCACTCGTCTATTAGGTTACTTTGCCGACGACCGGCTTGGTTTCGTTCAAACGCCCCACTCGTTTTACAATTTCGACAACTTCCAGGGGATGCTCAACTATAAGAAGCAGCGGTACTGGGAGGAGGGGGAGTTGTTTTACAATGTCACCCAGCCGGGCAAGAATCGTTGGAACGCAGTGTCATTCTGTGGCTCCGCGGCGATGTTCCGCCGCGCGGCGCTCGAAGACGTCGGGCTGGTCGCCACCGAGACGATCACCGAGGACATGCACACCGGGCTGCGAATGCACGCCAAAGGCTGGAACTCGCTGTTTGTCAACGAACGGTTGGTGTCCGGCCAAGCCGCCACGGACGTTTCAACGTTCAACACCCAGCGGCTTCGCTGGGGCGAGGGGAACCTCGGCGTCATGGCGTATGATAACCCGTTAACGATGAAAGGGCTGACGATCGCCCAGCGGCTCGGTTACCTCGGCTCAATGCTCTCGTGGACCACGGGTTTGCAAAAGCTCATGCTCTACATCTCGCCGATGCTGATGCTCTTTACCGGTGTCGCTCCGGTGTCCAACATGTCGTGGATGCTCGGGATCATCACCGCGGTTTACCTAATCATCATTTGGACGACGGTGACATTGACCGCCAACGGTCACGGGCACTTGATCGGCACCGAACTGACGCACATGGCGTCGTTTTGGACCCAAATCAAATCAACCTACCGAGCGGTGTTCAAGCGTCGCAAAACCACCTTCGTGGTGACCAGCAAACGCGGGCGTCAAACCAATAGTATCCGCCGTTTCATCATGCCGCAGTGTACTTACATCGCCGGCGGTGCGGTCGCGATCGCTTGGGCATCGGTGCGGTATGCGATCGGATTGAGCAATGATTTGCCCGGCCTATGCGTCGGCTCGTTCCTGGTGTGTGCCCAAGGGGCGTTCGCGTTTGAAGTGATCCGTCGGGCGCTGCGCAGCGGCGGGACCGACGATGCGTGGCGGCACCCGGTCGCCGCTCACGTTGACTATCAATACACCGACATGAAAGGCAACCAGGTCGAGGCGACCGGCGTAACGTTTGACCTGAACGAAAACGGCGTCGGGCTGCACGTTTTCGAGGATCTAACATCAGTTAAAGACATCACGCTGAATCTGTCGGTGATGGGTTTGAGGGCGACGACCCGGGGCCGCATCATCCATCGTCAATTAAAGCTGGAGTCTAATTCGGCTCGCGACGGTGAGGCTCACTGCTGGGCGATCGGCGTCAAATTCGAGGACACGTCACAGGAGGATCTCGGCAAGATCTGGCGGATCTGCAGCGACTACGCGGTGGCGCGGATGTACGATGCGTTTGAATATAAAAAACGTCATGGGGCGACCGATTCCGTCTCGTCGCTGCTAGCCGCTTCGGCGGTCAGCGAGAACCGCATCACGCTGCCGATCCAAGTCGAGGGTGCTTCGGTCAGCCAAAGCGATCCCGATTCGCTGACGGCTTGGCATAGCGTCACCGAGGGGATCACCAAGGAAGGCTGCACACTATTGATGACCGCGCAACTGGAGGTCAATCAACCGGTCTTCGTCACCCTGGGCACGCCGTTGGGTGCAATCAATGCGACCGCCTGGGTGGCCGCTTCGAGGCAGGTGATCCTGGGGGCGACGACCATGGAATTTGTCGAATTGACCTTCTCGCGTTTCAAAGGCGAATGTCGCAGTCGTCTATTGTCGCTGCTCGGCGCGTCGGCCGAGAATGATGTTCGCAGTGTCGTCACGCTGCGGCCGCGGGAAAAGGAATTACAAAACTTCCGACCCGCCTTGGTCACCGGCATGACCGGCGCGATCGCCGCGTCGATCGCCGCGGCGGCGATGTTCGGGCTGCACCAGGACGACTGGTTGCTCAGCCGAATCGGCGGGGAAGAAACCTTGCAGGTCGCCGAAGCCGAACAGCTTGACGAGTTGATGCGAGAAGTGATGGCCGACCCCAACGCCGACGAGCGTCGTTTGGTCCGGCTGCGGGAAATTTATCGCAATGTTGGCGATGATGACCGATTGGCACAGCTCGATGAGATTTTGGTCCAGCGTGACGTATTGACCTTCGCCGCCAAACTGGCTCGGGCGCAGACCTTTGACGGACTGGGCCGTTATGACGAAGCCGCTTCGTTGTACGACGAATTGCTGCTGTCCACCGAACCGATCCGGGACGATCAGCAATTCGCACTGTTCATTTCGGCGGCTAGAAACCATGCCAATCGCGGACACGGTGCCGATGCGGCGGCGTTGTTTGAACAACTACCCAATGATCGCTTCGCCACCGAACCGGCATTGTTGCGGGAATACGCCGGAGTGCTGGCGTCAGCCGACCAAACCGACCGCGCGGTGAAATTGATTCACGCTCAAAAGAACCTCACGATTGCCGATCGGTCGTTGCTTGGTGACCTGTACGCCTCCCGGCACGACTTTGCCAAGGCGAAGGATCAGTACGAACGAATCCTGGGCGAACAACCGGACAACCTAAACATTCAAACACGTTTGGCCGACACGATGGTTTGGATGGAGGATTTCAACCCGGCCGTCGCGTTGTTGGATCAGCTATGGAGAGACCAACCGACTTCGGCGATTCGCGAGCGATTGGCATTCGCCCACCTGTGGAATCATAACGGAGTCGCCGCGGTCGACCGTTTTGAAACGTTGTTGGGTGAGCATCCCAAGCGTCGAGACTATGCCGACGGGTATGTCGAAGCCTGCCTGTTGGTTGACGATTTGACCGTGCGACAGACGGCGTTGTTGACCGCGATATTGGACCAGTATCCGCCGCGGGGTGATTTGGAAACACAAAAGTATGCCGGGGTGATGTCGCGGCACGGACTCAACGAACCGCTGCGGCCGTTGCTGATGCAAATGGTTGCCCAGTCGCCCGATCAAATTGATCTGCGGTTGCGACTGGTCGACTTGTTGCAAAACCTTGGCGAGCATCGTCAGGCGGCCGATCACCTGCGGGTTTTGGCGTCGCTGACTTCCGCCCCGACGCGGGAGGACCGTTTGATTCGTGCACCGAGTGTCGAAGAACTGGTCGACTCGCTGTGATGGTCTTGATCGGCGGCGGGCCGTTGATGTAGCGGGGGGCATGAAAACTACGCCCCGCATGATTCGCCTGTGTTGTTGGTCTGTCGCGGTCGCCGCGGCCATGCTCTCGGCCCGGGTGGCCGCCCAGATCGTGGCCCCGGTGGCCCCGACCTCGTTCGAGCTGCCCGACCGGACGACAACGCTGCGAGATCAATTGGTCAGCCGGTTGCGAGCGACTACCCCGTCGCAGCAAGCGTTCATCGCCGCGGTGGTCGCTCAGGTCGGTCAAGGTCGCCTGGACGCCGGCCGGATCATTGCGATCGAGCGTTACGCTCGCCGCCGCTCGGGTCATTTTCCATTTCCGACGTTTGAACGAGCCGTCCGTTTTGACGCCGGACGCCTGGGCGTCGCGTTGCCATCGGTCGAATTGACCCGCCGCGCGGGAGTCAGGCAAAGCCAATAGCGATTTGTTCAACCCTGTCGATGACAATTATTGATAGTTGTCTAACCAACCAGGACATCGTCTCAACCATTTTGAAATTGAGTGATGAATCGTTTGTCAATCCACTTTTTCAAATTGTAACACCACTTTGCGTGGGCGGTGAGGCGGCCGTATTGAAGAAGAGCTTTGCCGTCGCCGGTGTTGAGCAACTTCAAGAAGTCAGATTGCGGCATGAAATTTTTCATCCGACCACCATTGAAGGTTGATTTGAGGTTATGCCACAGGACGGGGGCCTGCCGGACGGCGTAGACGCCGGCTTTGGGCGATGGCGACTGGACGACGGTTCCCGAATCGCCAACCGCGAACACCCTCGGATCGGTCAGCGATTGCAGCGTTGCCGCGGTCGCGATGAAGCCTTGATCGTCGGTTTGTAAACCGAGTCTGCCAAGAACCTTGGGCGGGGCCGCCCCGGTCGCCCAGATAACCACGTCGACCGCCTGGCGGGTGCCGTCTTGAGTGACGATGAAGTCGTCGCCGACCTCGGTGACGCGTTGCCCCATCGCCATTGCGATCCGCCGAGATGCCAATATTCGCTCCAGACGTTCGATGCTTGGTGGTGACATGCCCTCGGCAACTTGTTGACCGCTGGTCATGATGGTGATGGAAAGGTCACGGCGGATATTTAGCTTCTGGCAGTACTGATCCAGGCACAGCGCGATCTCCACGCTCGCCACACCGCCACCTACGACCGCAACCTTGATGGGTGCCGAAGCAACAAGTTCGGACTCCGGGAAATCGTCGCCGCCTCTACGACATCGATCGAGCCGGGAAGTCAACCGTTGCAAGAAAGTCTGCATCGGTTTGATGGGAACCATGGAACTCGCATCCATGTGGGATTCCCATCCTTTTGTTACGGAGCCAACGCCAATCGAGAGTGCGTCGAAGCGGATGGACTCATGATCCTTGAACTGAATTTTTCCCGCCTGCAAATCGAGTCCACAGGTGTTTGCAAGAATCAATTTGGCACCGGACCGCTGACAAAAGTCAGAAAGATCAATTCGCATCTCGTCATCGTCAAACTGTAAACCCAAAGTCCCCGGCAGCATTCCTGAGTAGGTTGCGGTTGGGAATTGGCTGATGCACGTCAGATCGCAACCGCGAATTGGGTCTTTTTGCCACTGTTGGATGACATGTGCGTTGGTATGCCCAATGCCCAGCAAAACGAGACTTTTCGATTCATCAACGATTTTTCTACTCCGAACCGACGACGTGAGCTGATTTGAATGACGGATCATCGACAACCTCGAAACCGGCGGCCTTTTACGCCATCATGCTGCCAGGCACATTATGCACTTGATCAAACGGACATCAAGTAGCTGAAAGTGTTCACGCCGACCCTCAAGCTCCCGAACGGAGATTTGAGGCAAGGTTTCGATGGGAAGTCCCGCGTTTTCCCAATCCTTCATACCGACGGTCAGGTACCCCGCAAAGTCGGTCAAACCAACGTAGCCAAAATGCCAACTAATCCAATTTAACTGCGACTCGTCTTCGACGACCAGTAACATCGGTCGTTCATACGAAAGCATGTCGCCTGCCCAAACCGACAGCTCCGGTCGATCACCGACGAAGGCAGCCCGGGCACAACCGGCGAGTGCCCAATAATTTCCGGCCCCTTGGGAATGAGCTTTTTCGAGACCGGATAATGATGTGGAACCGGCGGAGATCCCTCGTCGACGAACGATATGAACTGCTCGAAGTCACTACGCTGCAAGAAGGCATTCGTTGTGGCGGTCTCAAGATTGTCTGAGGAATGAATAACGAAGGAATCGCGTGAGCCGTTGATCAAATTAGAAGCTTTGTTCCGTGATCTCCGCGACGACTTGCACCATCGGGATCTAATCCAAGGTCACGAAAATGTCACGGTGGACGCTCCGCAAATGACCGTTCGAATATGCCGTAGATAGCTTAGAAATGACCGCAGAGGATATCAATCCTGAAACCGATGAGTACCTGCTGCGGGCGACCGCCGCCCGGGTGCGTAGAGTCATGCAACTCTACGGATTTGAAAACCACCAAATAAGCGGACCCGACGGCCGCCATTGAATTTGTAGTCACGCCCCCTGGGTGATTTGCTCTCGTCGCCAGCTAAAGACTGGCGGGTGTCCACTGGAGGGGAGTCGCGCCGAGGGTACTGCTTCCCTCCCCTTTTGACCACTGTCGGTGGGCTTATCAGCAAAGCTTCAGATCACTCGGTTTGACGCAATTTCGGCAGTCCTTGCCGACCAGCTCGAAGACGTCTGTCGCAACCTTGGGAAGTTCTTCGTGCCGGCCGATTGGATCGAGCAGTGCATCAAGGCCGCCACCTGTGAAGACTGACAAATTATGCTGGTCTGTGCCCGGTACGCTGGGATGCGGTCACACGAGACGCGGCTGCAACGGTGGTCGGACGTCGACCTGCTCAATCCGCGGATGATCGTGCGATCCAGCAAGAACCCGCCGTCACGAATTTGTCCAATCTTCCCCGAGCTGCCGCCGCACCTGATGCGGGCTCGCGAGTTGGCCACCGGAGGTACCGACTTAATCGCTACCCGCTACAACCCGACGCAGGGCATCAATGAGACGTTCAAAAAGATCGTCACACGAGCGGGGCTGAAGGAGTGGCCCAAACTGATGCAGAACCTTCGAGCAAACCGCGAGACAGAACTGGTCGCCAGCTACCCGATCAAGGACCTGGCATTGTGGTTGGGCAACAATGCTCCAATCGCGATGCAGCACTACGAGATGACGATGCAAGCTTCCTTGAACCGAGCGATCGAGCAGGAGGCCGGTGGGGTGGTCGAAAAACCACCCCATGATTCACCCCACTTCACAGCTTCCGATAGCAGCCAGCAGTCGTTACCACCGTCGCCTAAAAGCGTAAAACCCAAGGGTTTGAGGGTCTATCGACCACTGGTGAAGATCCCAGTGAGTACCGAAGGAGGGACAGTAAACCGGTCGGGCAATCACGGGGTTTTGAGGCGGATTTTGAAAACCACCCCAATATCCACCCCACCGAACACCTAGCCGCCAATTCAACTAGTTCAGCCGTGGGCTTCGCGAGTGTCACGTTGTCCGACTCAGAGATAATCCCTTCGAGCGGAGACGAGATCAGGCTGCTTTCCCTCTTTCGAAGACTGCATCCAGCTTGTCAAGCGGAACTGCTCGACGTGGCTCGGGCCATTCTTGATCGGGAGGACGCGTGATGGGGCAGTCTGCGACCCGGCGGTACTTGTACGCCAGCGACCTCGTTCGACACTGGAAAAGCCTTTGCTTTGAACCGATGACCGTTCAGCTCCAACACTTCCTGCAGCATCAGTGTGGTGGGTGGGGCGGCAATCGACTTTGGTGCAAACCGACCTACGAAGAGCTGGCGAAGCTGGGCGGCTGTAGCACCTCGACGATCAGCCGGCTCGCCAGCGGGAAGGTTCAGCGACCTTCGGCGACGACGGTCGACCTGCTCATGGCACTGGCGGGCTTGTGTCCGTACGTCGAACCTCATGAGCGGGACGCCGAGATTCAAAACCGACTGCGTTGTGCTCGTCGGCTTCATCGAACCGGGGCTGGTGCCGAGAGCCTGTTGCGGGGGGTGCTCGATGACGCCAAACGTCGAAGTCAGTTGCCGAAGTTGCCGACTAACTGCACCGCCTCCGTGTGATCTCAGTTCGCTGAGCGGCCGGAGACCGTTTTCTTTGCGAACGTATATCATGCCACCCATAGACCAAAGATAATTGTCAAGCACGTTTGGCCGTTGCATCGTACGTACGACACGCATCGAGGATCGCATCGTTACCTGTCGATGCCGAGTCGATCTTTCACACATATTCATGAAGGAGGCTCGAAATTAAACGGCATAGCAAACCAATGCGTCTTGGTGGCTTGATTCTCGATGCTTTCTTGCGTCACACGCAATAATCATGCCTTACGGATATTCGTGGGTGATATCTAAGGCCAATGAGCCGATCGTCAAGGTGTTTTACTCCGTAGACCGCAACCCTTCAAAACGTCCGGGGGCTAAAGAAAGACGCCCCATCACCGCCCCAGGGTCGGGCGGCAATGAGACGTTGGTTTGGTTAACGTCAATCCGCTACCCGGCGGTCGCCAACCGGCTTTTGAGCCGGTCGATCAGTTGGCTGGCCTGTCGAAGGTTCAGCCCGTCGGGGGCCGCGACGCCGAAGTCTGTCAGGTGATCGGCCAACTTCAGCTTGCCTTTGGCGGCAATCGCGTGGATTGCTCGGAGCTGGGCGGGTGTCGCCGGTCGGGGCAGGCTTGAGGACGCAGACGCTTCGGGCTTTGCGGCCGGAGGTGCCTGCTGCTGTTGCTGGCCAGCCGAAGCCGCCGGCTGCGATTGTCGGCTCAGTTCCCGCTCGACCTCGGCGTTGCACAGTTCAAACGATCGCCGGATGCGGTCGATCATCTCCTGGCCGCCCGACAGCACGCTCTGTGTATCGACTTCCAGGTCGATGTGACAGCTCGCTCCGAGGCTGCCGTAGTTGGGTTGGCCGACCTTGCGGTTCAGCCCCACCGTGATCTTGCTACTCATGGGTTTGGTCTCTGGTAAGAAAGTTTTGGTTGGTTAGATTAAGCCGAAGCCATGCGACTTCGGCCGTAATTGCTTCACTGCGGACCGCAAACGGCCCCAGCACCGGACCGCCGACCGGGGTCAGGTCAGCGGTCCAGGTCGTCCCGCCGGCCGGCTCGACGTGGCTGGCTCGGCGGATGGTCACTTCGCCGATCGACGCGTAGTCGATCCGCTCGTCGTACACGCCTCGCAGGTGGCCTGCGGGGTCGATAATCAACTCAGTGGCGTCACTCATCGCGGACGCATCACGCTGCGACGCGGGCGAGTCGTCAGGTAGTCGTCCAGCGAACGCTCCACATCGGTTAGCCCTTCGCGAACGACCGTCCGCAAGCGATCGTTATCGCGAAGCTGCTGGGCTTCGCTGCCAACGACCACACTCCGGGCACGTTCGACCAGTTCATCCAACTGAGCGTCCGACCGGATATTCAATTGGGCGAATCGCTCAAAGAACTCCGTGAGATTGGTCACCGCACTGTCGCGGAAGATCCGTCGTTCGCCGTCTTCGCCACTGAGCCGTTCGGCCAGGTGACTGACCAATCCGGCCAGCTCCTCGGCGAACGCTTCTTCGGCCAAACGTACCGCCTCGTCGAAGCGATGCCGCACCCGACTCGCTTCGGCCTCATAAAGTTGCCGCGACAACCGATACAGGTACGGCGGCGGGTCGACGTTGGGGTAGTCCCAAGCCAGACCAAAGGACGAAGCCAAGTCCCCGGCGTAGTCGGCTGGGTCAAACAGTCCGCCAAGCCGAAGCTGGGCGGAGTCAATTAGTTCGTCGCGATGACGGCTGACCTGCTCAACCGCATCGGCCAGTTCCGACCGCAGCGTCGTCATGACGACTTCAAAGGTCGGCACATCCTCACGCCTGAGCAACCGAACGCCGGGTTCGACGTAGGGCAACGTCGAGCGGCGGAAGTGCTCGGTCGCTTGACTCCGCACCGCCGAAGCGGCCCGCATCGCCGGGTGGGCGGTGTCGAGCAGCTTTTTGCTGGCGGATACCGAACGACTGTCGGCGTCAAACGTCCCAGCCGCCCGACGCTTTTGGTCGGTGGTCAGGGTCTTGCGATTGCCCGGCCATCGGACCCGCAGCCGAACCGCGGCGGTGTCGGTGCGAAGCTGGGCGGCGAAGTCACGATTGACTTCGTTATGAGATTGACGTTCAGAGACGTCGGTCCGGTCGAGTTCCAAAACAGCAAACATATAGAAATCCAAGGGTTAGTTCAGCACACGAAAAAACCCCGCCAGCGAACGTCGCTGACGGGGTTGTGAGGAAAGGTTCAAAGCAACGCCGCGAACGGCGTTGCGATCAGTCACCAGCAGGTGAGCCGGCAGTCATCTTTGGCGGCTCAGCTCGTCGATCTTCGATCAAACCAACGTGCTGCCGTTGCAAATGCTCGATCAACACGTCGCTGGCTTCGATCTCTGCGTCGGTGGCTTTGCGGGGCCAAGCCAACAGCACCAACGCCAGCACCGGCAGCCCGCAACACAGCAGCAGCGTGCCCGAAGACATCGCCGCGGCCAGCAGGAAGTCGCGCCGCTCACGAGCTTCAAACTCGCGGCGGTCGGTCTCCAACTGGTCACGTTGCTGGCCGACTTCGCGGGCGGCGGCCAGGATGTCGGTCCGCTGAGCGTCCAGCCGTGCGGCTTGCTCGTTGATCTGCGTT
This sequence comes from Pirellulaceae bacterium, assembly GCA_963833245.1. GTDB lineage: Bacteria > Planctomycetota > Planctomycetia > Pirellulales > Pirellulaceae > Rhodopirellula. The sequence continues at coordinate 607,964 of CAWHXH010000010.1, read as the reverse complement.
TGCTGGCTTTGCAGGTCGTCCCGCATCTGCCACACCCGCTCCTCAACGGTCGGTGGTCCGCACCCGACCAACGTCATCGCCATCAGTAGCAACAGCGTTCGGTTCAACACGTTGCACCTCCCGCGACAGCAGCCGGTGCAACAGTTGCCGCGAAGCTCGTTGCCGCCGCCGGGCGTGGAGCAACATCATGCCGACAACCAACAGCGCCGCAGACAGGAACAGACAAACGGTCATCGAAGCGTCCATGAAAGACCTGATACATATAAGTTGACATGGAACACCTCAGTTGACCGACGGATCGGTTCGAGCCGTGGGACGGCGACGCGGCGAAGGGCTGCGGTATTGATAAGCCCCCGACACTTCGGCCGACAAACACCGCTCGCTGGCCCAACTCCGCAACTGTTCGACCTTGTCGCTGGCGGTGACCGCCACCGGCACGACGTTGTCCGCCGCCCGGCGAACCGGCAGGTCCAACAGCGACGCCAAGCGGCAACACGAACGGATCTCCGCCCCGGTCCACTTCTCGTCGACCGGCAACGGCGAATCGTCGGGCAACCCGAACTGCCGCAGGTACATCGCCCAAATGTCGTTCTTCTGCGAACGACTGGGCAGGTCGACGAAGAACACCCCGTCAAACCGTTCGGCCCGCGAGAACTCCGGGGGCAGTTTGGACACGTCGTTGGCGGTGCAAACGACAAACACATCGGACCGATGATCCGACAACCAAGTCAGCAACGTGCCGAGCAACCGCGAGCTGACCCCGGAGTCGTTGCCGCCCCCGGAACCGCCCAACGCCTTCTCGACCTCGTCAATCATCAACACGCACGGTGACATCGCGTCGGCGATCGCCAATGCCCGCCGCGTCCGTTCTTCGCTCTGACCGACCAGCGATCCGAGCAGACTGCCGACGTCGAGCATCAACACCGGGCGGCCCACCTCACCGCCCAAGGCTTTGGCGAACGCGCTTTTGCCACAACCGGGCGGAGACAACAGCAACACGCCGCGAGCGGTCAGGTCATCATTGTTATGAGACCGCCCCAAAGCCCGCCGGCAGAACGCCTTCAGGTTGGCCATCCCACCGAGCTGTTCAAACGTCCCGCCGCCGCGGTGTAGCGACAACATGCCGGACTTCGACACCGCCTGGGTCTTGAGCTCCCAGACGGCCGCCGGAGTCAGTTTGCCGTCCCGCACCAAAGCCAATGAGAACGCCCCTTCGGCTTCGTAGCGGGTCAACCCCGCCGCCGCATCGAGCAACCGCTGCAGCTCAACGCCTTCGGGCATCTCACCGGCCTCCGTCGCCACCTCCCCGGCGATCTGCCGAAGCTGCTCGCGGCTGGGACGCCGATGCTCGATGGTGACGAACAACGTTTGCAGCTCCGGCGGCAGATCGCACGTCGGGGCCATCACCACGACATACCCCCGCCGCCGCTTGCCTTCCGCTACCGCACGAACCAACGCCGCAACGACCTCAGCCGATCCGATGAACCGGTGGAAGTGATGCAACGCCACGACCACCGGCGTCTGGCCATCGGCGATCGACAACGCGTGCCGCGCGGCACTCAGAGGATCACTCACCGGAGCATCCTGATCGCCGCTAGGCGACAGGCCACGCTCCAGATCCCACCGAGCGGCGGTCCAACTTTCATCGCGGGCCATCGCGTCCAATTCCGCCTGAGCCTCTTCGAGCTCATCGGTCACGATCCAAATGCCCGCAAACGCGGCCCGGATCAACTCAGCGGTTTGCTCGCCGAGCGTCTTATCATTCTCGCACAACATTACAACACCTCAAGGGTTTGAATTAAACGAACAAACCCGCCGCCCCACCGCGGGGCCGCGGGTGGGACAAAGCCAAAGCTCAAAGGCTTCGGCATTACACGACGATCAGGACCGATGCCGGACCTGTTGATCCGCCTGAGTGGTCTGACCTTGGAAGTACTCGCCGGTCAGCAGTTCGGACTTTCGGGAACCCAACGCCGCTTCGAGGAAGCGACTGGCGTCGCGGCACTCCCCGCCGGTAAACCCGCGGGTGGTGACGGTTGACGAGCCATCGGACGCAACGACCACTTCGATGACGCGAGAAGGTGTAGCGTTCATGCCGATCCTCCCGCCGTCAGCGTCAACTTCACGGAACCGTCATCGAGCGTCTGTTCAGCGACGGTGTGACCGCGTCGCCGAGCTTCGAGGGTGGCCTTTTCGACGGCGTACCCTTGCAAAAACCGGTCAAGCTGGGCCTGATCGCCCCAGTGACCTTCGAAGTTATCGAACTGCACGACCCCGGTTTCGGGCTGCAAAACGACCGGGTACAGCCAACCGGGCAGTTTGACGCCCCACCCGTCGATGACTTGACTGTACATTTTGAAGCGGCCCCGAAGGGGGGCCTCCAGTTCTAACCTCCGACAAGCCGCCGCAGCGGCCTCCAGATCGCGAACCTCAGTTCGCACCGTGACAACGTGACTCAAAACAGCACCTACAGCAAAAGTGACATCAACCCCCGGGAGCAACGTGCTAATCGGGGTCATGTCTATGTAGGGCAGTCGAGAGTTTTATTTAGAAGCCAGCCTTCCCACCCGCTCACAACCGAATTGAAGTCATTGGTCCGCATGTTCGTTAGGACTTCGAGCGTGGTTGACGGTTTGGTTGGTTCTAAAAAGCGGTTGGTGACTCCTCAGGCTACCCGCACGGTCGATGCCCAACGCCGAACAGCGTGTTGGGCGGTGGCTGTCTGGGTAGTACTCTCCGGGGGGCAGTTGGCGATATCTGGAGAGCAATGGACGGATAGTTCCGGTAAGCACGTCGTTGAGGCGGACTTTTTAGGTCTCACGGAAGCGGGCGTTAGCCTTAAACTCGTGGATGGGCGAGTCATCGAAGTACCGCTAGATCGTCTTTCTCCAGCATCGAGGACTAAAGCCCAGGGAATGGCCGCGGACCCGTTCGGTCCAGGGCCAAGTCCATTTGAAGAGCCAGCTGTGGATGCGGGAACAGTTAGTCCTGCGATTGATGAGTCAGTCCGCGCCGAACCGCTCATTGAGACCAAAGTATCGGGCAAAATTGTACCGGTTGGCGATGCTAGCCTGGTCACCGCTCAGGGCGTTGGCTTCAGTCCCGAAGAATCCTTGGCCGATGCATTCCGTACAGCTGTCCGACGTGTGGTCGGGACGCTGCTTGATGCGAGAACAGTTAGCGAGAATGATGAAATCGTCGAAGACTCAATCATCTCGCATTCCAGGGGTTTCGTAAAAAGCTACGAGGAGATCGACGGATCTCGGAAACTCGAAGGGGGGCTGCATCATGTTGCCATCCGAGCTTTGGTCGAAACTCAAAGAGTCCGAAACCAGCTGAAAGTGAGCACTGAGGGACGCCTGTCATTCGACGGAGCGGGTTTGGCGGCAGAATTACAAGGTAAAGCCGACGATCGGGAGGCGGCAACGCAGATACTCAAACGTTTGCTACTGGAAGTCCCAGCTTTACTGAATGCCGAAGTCGCTGGCGAGCCAAAGTATCGAAGTGACGTTGAGGGGATGATGTTGCCAATCAATCTTGAAGCAGACGTGGAACGTTACAACCAGTTCGTGTCCAAGCTTACACCTGTTCTTGAGAAGGTAGCGATTCATCAGCTGGAAGCCGTGATTTCCGCTACAAATCAAGGTCGTGATGGTTCTCTTGAGGCCATTGGCAGAGTTGCTTTGCGTGACCCAACCTTGTCCAATGATGAAAGAGAGCTTGGAGTCATTTGGGTTTGCGATCGGATGCTGGCTGAGGGAAACACGCTTCGCTTCAAGGGCTACGTGACGCGAGCAGACTTGCCCACCATAGACAGGGAAATCGGACAAAATTATAGCCAGCGTGAAGGCCGCAGCCACCACCTTCACATATCGGCATTGAATTCGAAACTTGAGCCGATAGCCGAACGCGAAGTCACGTTGGAGAAGGTCAGAGATGCCAACCAAGATATCAGCCATTTTACATGGCTGCGGAGAGCGTTTGTCCGAGATCACCGGGCGGACTGGCAAGGTCGTGAAAGTCATTCTAATCGGTACATAGATGACCTGAGAGAAGATGAGCGGGCTGTCCTAGTTATCGCACCCGTCCTGATGGACGTGGACCTCGGTACAATCTGGAGTGATGGTAATTGGCGTGAGAATGTCTCTTGGATGCTACGGCAGTCCGCAATGGTGCGGTTGCCTCTCGCCGAATCAGACTTGAAAGATGTTAGACAATTCACCGCTAAGGTGGTCTGGCGTCCTCGTGTTGTTGTTGGTAATTGATTGTCTCTAAAATAGGGTGTGTTATGAAGATTGTAAGTTTGCTGGTTCTAGGTTTCATGATTGAGGTTGGTAGCGGCGGTGGGTACCGGATCGCGATGGGGGAGGAACCTGTCGCTGTCGCAACCGACCCGTTAAAACAAGACCTCATGGCGACCGCCGAACCTTTCGTCAACCTTGTTCAGTTGGGGCCTGGGGTCCATATGGTGAAGTTGGATGACAACGGTCAGGTAATTTCCTGTGTAGCCGTCGGTGAGTCACGGATGTCAACGGTGCTGGGGGCTGCTCGGGGAAAGCAAAACGCTCGAAACAATGCCGCTCTGCGAGCCTCCGGTGAGTTCGCGAAGTGGCTTCGAGAGGAAGTTTCTGTTGTCGAGTCGACCTCACAGGAGACAATCTTGACGCTCGAAAGTCAGCCTGACGAAAGCGGTGAAGCTGCAATTCCGCTGGAATCTGGACGGGCGATTGAGAAGTCAACTGCGGAATACACTAGCAAAGCAAATGCGGTCATGCGTGGCCTGCTTTTGCTGCACGTCCACGTCGACCCTACCTCGAAGACCTGCACTGTGGTCAAAGGCTGGAGCGTTGCGAATGCGGAGGCAGCTAGGCAGGCGCGGGCGGATAACCTGCTAGACGAATCGGATCCAAAGTCAAATGTATCCCCACGAACCTCGCCACAGCTCGAAGGATCAACCGTTACTTCGCCAGCAGCCGCGGGCTTCCTTCCGTGATTGCTGACCGCAATTTGGTGCTGTTAGCATTCACGTTGATCCTAATTGGCGGTTGGGACGCTTTTGGAAATGCCGAACAGGTGATCATCGGTGGTCCACGCAACGTCCGCGGAACGATCGTCGAAACAGATCAAGAGTATCTAGTCGACGCGGAGTTGAATTCGGTCACTTCATTTGACGAGACAACAAACCGGCTTCTAACTCGAAGCAAAGCAATCGAAGCTGCGAAGCGACTATTGATACGATATCTTAGCGAAGGAATTGTAGAGAACGGGGTTCGCTGGGGGCCTGTCCTAAATTTTGTGTCAGGTGAACGGTTGTCTATGGTTGGTGATCTTTGGGGATTCGGTCAGGGAACAGAATCGCGAAGTGGTTCAGGGCCTGCTTCCAGTGTTTGATCGGACGGGTCCATCGCTTCGATGCCTCCCGGATCGCCATGAACAGAAGTTTCAAAGCTGACTGCTCGCTGGGGTACTGCTTGCGGTTCTTGGTGTACTTGCGAATCACGCTATTGAGCGACTCGATCGCGTTGGTCGTATAGGTCACCTTGCGAATTTCCTCGGGGAAGTCGAACATCGAGATGATGTCCGCCCACTTCAGACGCCACTGCTTGGATATTGTCGGATACTTGCTGTCCCAAATCTCACCAAACTTATCAAGTTGTTCTTCAGCCGCCGCGACCGTCGGGGCGGTATATATATTCTTCAAGTCCGCCGCGACTGCCTTGGCGTCGGTCGTTGATACATAACGGATCGCCGCCCGCACAAGATGAACTAAGCACAATTGTACTTTTGTTTGCGGGTACGCCGCCCGAATCGCTTCGGGGAAACCTGCTAGACCATCGACGCAGCAGATGAAGATGTCTTTGAGGCCTCGGTTGGACAGGTCGGTCAAACAATTCAGCCAGAACTTCGCCCCCTCGTTCTTGGCGATCCAGAGCCCCAAAAGCTCCTTTTTGCCGTCCAAATCGATTCCCAGGGCCACGTAAACGCAGTGGGAACTGACGCGGGCATCACTACCGCGAATGTTGACGACGATGCCGTCTAAGAACACGATCGGGTAGACCGACTGGAGACTACGGGTCTGCCATGTTTTGAGATCATTCTCCAGGTCTTCGGTGACGCGGCTGACCAGGTCAGCCGAAACGTCGACATCATACAATTCTTTGACAACATCTTGGATGTCACGGGTCGTCAAGCCTTTAGCATATAACGCCAGGATTTTATCATCAAATCCTTCGATTCGTCGCTGATGCTTGCCAACAATCTGAGGCTCAAAAGTGGCTTGTCGATCGCGTGGGGTTTGGACTTCAATCTTTCCAAAGTCGCCTTGCAGCTTCTTGGTCGAACGACCGTTTCGGCAGTTCGCTCGGCCGGTCGTTGAGGTAATTTGCGTCTCGGCCTCAGTGGCCAGGTGGTGGTCCATTTCGGCGTTGAGCATTGTCTCCAGCCCACGCTTCATCATCGTTTGCAGCAGGGCATTGAGTTCAGCCATCGAGGAGGCCCCGGTGGCGAACTCGGTGGCCAGCTGTTCAGCTCGTTCTTGAAGTTTCGCGTCCATGCGTTTGGCTCATTATTTGTGGAAAGGGAGAAAGTGTAGCTGTCAAGTCGCCTTCGCACACAAAATTCCTGACAGGCCCATGGAACCCTGTTGCCGGATTCTGTGGTGTGGGTGGAAGGCGGGACCACGCGTCGTTGTGCCAAAGAGATACCCGGGTTGTTCAAACCAAAAACGAGCGGCGATTCTCCATTGGGTCGATTTTCTGCAACCAACGTCGAAGGCCTCAAGACGCTCGCCGTCTCGGTGTCGGAAGACGGCATCGCATCCGCCAAAGTTCATGCTTCCCAGTTGATGCGTGACCTAAAGACGATCGACTTTCGGGATGAAGTTCTCTCGGTGGACGCTGAACTAGTCGGCAAGCTTGGCCGCGATGCTGTTTTTTGGGTAGTTACCGCTCTCGCGACCGTGCCACTGTTGATCTCGACCATCGAGAAAATGCAGTTTCAATTGACGGCCTTCGCGATCTTCTTTGCGGTGCTCTGGGGGGTCTTTTTCAAACTGCTGGTCGTCCGCACTCCGATTGCTTGGACGCCGCTGGTCGCCTCGCTCTTCTTCACCGGTTGCATTGGAGTGCCCCTCCTGTTGTTCAGTTACCAAACCGTCGTGCCCGCCTCCTACTTGGCGATGGCCTCTAGCACTTCGGGGGTTACGTCACTGGTTGGGTTCATCTTTCAGGTCGGGGTCTGTGAGGAGTTGCTGAAGATGCTCCCGGTGGTTGGTTACCTGCTTTGGAAACGGAAAAACGCTGATCCTGTCGGGGCGGTGCTGATTGGTATCTTCTCGGGACTTGGTTTTGCCGCGTTTGAGAACATCGGCTACGGGGACCAAGCCATCTTCGCTTCCGCCAGTCTGGCTGATGAGGCGGGAGCCATGGGGGCGGCCTATGGGACGCAACGAGCGATGGTGTTGATTCTGTTGCGATCGCTATCGCTTGTTTTCTGTCACGCGGTCTGGTCCGGGATACTGGCCTACTTCGTGACAACCGGTTTTGCCGCGGGTAGCCGTGTGGTTGCGATGGCGTTGATCGGGCTAGCCGTAGCCGCAACGCTTCATGGAAGTTACGACTGGCTATGTATGGTTCAGCCGACGTTCGCTGCCGCCGTAGTGGCTTTCTCGTTTGTACTGTTCTACGCCTACCTTTCCAAGCTGCGGTTGCTGATTGGCGGCTCGAGCGGTGCCGCCGCCGGGGGATGACACTTGGTCGACGGATTTAGGGAAACGAAATTCAACCAGCCCTAGCAGTCCATCGCAGCTCGGTTTTCGGGTAAGCCGCCGTTGATTTCGTAGGGTGGGTCAAGCCGCTTGCCGCGCCGACCCACCGCCCGGCAACCTTTCGCGATCGATGGTGGGTCGGCGCGGCAAGCGGCTTGACCCACCCTACATCTTTTGCCGATGGATCAAACCTATTAGCGAGCCTGGTCCTCCGCTCGATCGGAGTAGGAGCGTGGCGACCGCGAGGTAGGCCACCCCATGCATGACGATGATGACCCAGGGGCCAAACGCGGACCATTCGCCGTAACCGAGACGTTCGACGGTGGCTTCATCAAAACAGGACAGCAGGCCGCCGTAGGCCCAATAGACCACGATGCCGATGCTGGCCAGGAACTTGGCGAAACCGGTCACCGCGGCAATGGAACCGGAAAAAATGATCTGTGGGATCAAAGTTAGCGGGACGATCGTGACCGCCATGTCCGTGGTGCTGGATGCCGCCGATATCAACAGCCCGAGGCACACACCCGTGACCGCCAGCGTCGTTAGCAGCACGAACTGGCCGATTGATGTGTCGACCGCGGTTCCATAGACCACGATGGTATACAGCAACGCGGTTTGAAGCAGGCTGATGACGCCGAGGAGGAACAGTTTGGACGCCAGGAAGCTGCCGACCTGCAAGTTGACGCTGCGTTCTCGGTCGTAGATCGTCCGTTCTTTGACGATCTCTTTGGCGGCGTTGTTGCAACCGAACCAGAAGACGGAAATCGCAGTCAAGAACATGATTGATCCCGACTTGAACCATCCATCGCTTTCTTCGCTGATGTTTCCAAACAAAAGCACGATCAGGATGCCCACCAGAAAACATTGGCCCAGCATCAAGCCAAGAGACCGAGAATCGGCAAGCTGGATTTGAAGATAGCGGGACGTCAACAAGGTGGCTTGCCGCCGGAATTGGTCTACACGCTGCGATCGGGAGGCGGTCGCGGCGGTGATGCGTTGGACCGGAGTTTCGGGTCGCGAATCAAAGTGTTGGCCGACGTGCTCACGGTGCAGCGGGTGGGATTGAAACGCGTCTTTCCACTGCTCCGGGGTTCGCGTCGCTAGTTTTTCGTAGACGCCGCCGAGCCGGTCCACCTCGAAATAACTCAAGGCTTCGGCCGGGGTGCCGACGAAGGCTAGCTTCCCGCCCTCGGCCAAGATGACCACGCGGTGACAGAACTGTTCCACGTGCGCCAGGCTGTGGGTGATGCAGACGACGGTCTTGCCCGCGTCGGCGATCTGACGAAACAAATACATCATGTCCGCGTCGGTTTGCTCATCAAGCCCCGAGGTGACCTCATCGAGAAACAGCAAGCTGGGTTTGCTGACGATCTCGTTGGCCAAACTTGCCCGCTTGAGCTGACCGCCACTGAGATTGACGATTTGCGTTTTGGCTCGCGGGGACAAAGCGACCGTGCGAAGCATGTCGTCGACGGCCTGTTTGATCTCCGCGGGGCTGGTGTCCGGGGGCAACCTCAGGCGGGCGGTGTAAGTCAACGCGGACTCGACGCTCAACAGGTCATGCAGCACGTCCTTTTGGGGGACCACCGCAATGTCACGTTTGAGAGCCTCGAAGTTTTCATACAAGTCTTCACCGTTGATCGACACCTGTCCCTGGCAAGCCGGCACGCGGGCACTGAGTGCTGAGAGCAGTGTCGATTTACCAGAACCGGATGGCCCGAGCAGGCAGACGAACTCGCGGGGATGAATGACCAAATTGACGTCGTCGAGGATCGTCAACGTGCCGCCGGTCTCACGATTCTTGACGACTTGGGACAAGCCACGACAGGCAAGCTCTACGTTGTCGACTCGAGACCGCGGGATCAGCGAACGACCATCGAAGGTCAACGCATAAGGACCGATGTCAATTTGGTCGCCTCGGTCGATGGTGACCGATCGCGTGATTCGCTCGCCGTTGACGTAGGTTCCGTTGGCACTGCTGAGGTCAACGACGCTGGCCGTTTGACCGCGAAGCGACACTTGAGCATGCAACCGCGAGACCTGCGGGTGGGGCAGGCAGACGGTGGCTCGCTGCTCGTCTCGGCCGATCAACGTGTCCGCGGTCAACGGAATGGCATCCCGCAGATCAACGACGGAAGCGGCATTGTCCGGCTGATGCATCATCGTCCGATCCGACAGATCGGAGGCGGGCGTTGGCATCATTGTCGCCTGCTGGCGCACCGCGTCGGCCGCCCCGCCATTGAGGGCTGCGGCGTCCTCGCGTTCCAAGAACACGAACGTGCATGAACCAGCCTGAACGATCGACCCGTGACGCATCGGTCGCGAAGATTCGACCGTCGAACCATCCAGATAGGTGGGGCTGTTGGTCGACAGCGATGTTAAATGATACTGGCCCTCCCGCAGGTTCAATTCAAATTGACGCCGCGAACATTGGACGTCGAGGACCGGCAGATCGGCTTGCTGCGACCGTCCGACGATGAACGAATCTGCCCCTTCGAGTGAATGGGTTTCTTTGGTCCCTCGTTCAAACAAAGCGGGATAGGTCAACGGTCAATCTCTGCGGGGAAGGGCGTCGCCAGTTCAGGCGAGTTGCTGTTCTTAGTTGTTTTGCTGGGAAACCAATCTCGCAGACGGTCGAGCCAGTGCAGCCGAAAGTCGAGCGAATGACGGTTTTGGTAGATTAAATAGGCTGTCGCCAACCACCAAACCGTCAGTAATCGAAGGTGCCCAAAGTATTCGTTGGCCACGACACATGGTCCAACAATCATCACTGTCAACAGGCCCCCACGAATGGTCCGCTGAGCACCTACCGACCATCCGGCGATTGACAGCGCGGCGGTCGCCACCATGCCTTCGGCCAACCAACCGTCGTCATAGGGTTCACGGTCCAATCCCGCAGCCAGGATTCCTGCCATCAAGCTGGCGACGATGAGCACGCCGATCCGCCAACGGTCGTGAAGTCGGTTGAGCACGATTAACCATGATCCGGCCCAAATCGAAGGCACCACGAACCTGGCCCAATGCCTTTCGAGGGCAGTGGCGTAGTCCGCAATGACCAAACCTACCAATAGCCAACCGAACATGGATGCGATCGATCGCACGGGAGGACGCGTCAGGTCAGACGTCATCAGGCAGAAGACCATGCTGACGGTCGCCGCGTAGCCAAGGATGCTGAACGCTTGAGCCAACCAGGGTGCCTCCGATGCGTCCAGGATGGCGGGGGCACCAAAGAGGACCAGGATGAAACCAAAAAGCCAAGTGACGGCCCAAACGATCGGGTACCAAGCCGCCACCGGCCGACCAATCAATTGTCTTAGCAACCAAATGGCTCCGCAGGCGGTGCCAATCGACAGCAGCCCTTCGATCAATCGACTCGGCAGCCACTCGATATCGCCTGCTTGATCTTTGAGACCACCGGCAAATGTCGCCGCCGCGAGGATTGTCAACGAAGCCACCGATGCAGCCGCCAGTGCCCATGCCAACAGCCGAGTGAACTCATTGGCGGCTTTGATTTGATGCGATGCCTTTTCCCTAGCTTTGATGAAAGTTGTTTGAGAAGGCGTGTCATTGCCAAGCAGACGGCGAACCTCAAACCATCGCCGAGACTGCAGGGCCGTTTGAACCTTCTGGTGTAGGTCAATTAGGTGATCGGCGGATTGCCCCGCGGCCCGGGCGACTTCCAACACTCGGGGGTGGTCGCTGACGACTTGCAATGCCCGCTCCGCCTCCCGGCGAGCCTCGGTGACCTTGCCGGACTCCAGGAGTGATTCAATCCGGAGAAGCTGTTGATCGACCGCAGCGATCCGTTTGTCCGCCTGTTCACGGCAGGAGCCCAAGCCGGGCATCTGGACGTTGAGGCTTTCAAGCTGCCGCAAGCGGTCTCTAATTGAACACCATTGATTCTCCGCGGCGAGATTTGGAATGATGACGTCCGCGATCTCGTCGGCTTCCCGCTGCCGAGGTCTCCAATGATCCAATAACTTGGTCAGGTCCGCATCCCCGGCGAATCGTTCGAGCAGGTCTTCGATGACCTGAATCGCCTTCGCAACCTGGCCGTTCGCCTGCAAGTCGTCCGCGTTTCGCAAGTGCTGATTGGCGATAGCCATCAATTTTGTTGGCCAGCGTGTCTGTATTCGTCATTTTCGGGTTGCAAGTCTTGCAGGTGAGACAGGGCGGCTACGGTCGCACCATAGTCTTTGGCACGGTACGCCTCTTTGACGACTTTGCGCGTCAACGAAATGGTCGCCCGGTTGGCGGAGGTGAACAATCGCCCGGCCACTTCATCACCGGGGCGAAGCTTGAGAGCACGGCGAGCCGCCACCGCCGCTTCGGATGTTCGTTCGCTCCGCTGAAAGTGCGTCAACGTCTCGTCTTTGGCGGCGGTCACCGCCTGCCGACCGACTTCGAGGTACTTCAGGTATTGACGGTGCTTTTGAACATCTTCCCCGCACTCCGGGCAGTACGTTGTACCGGCGTGAACTGAGTTGGAACACTTGCGACAATCCACCCACTGCGGCGTGCGGCATTGGGAACAGAATTTGGCCGCCGGGTCGACTTCGGATTGACATTCCGGGCATCGCCCGCCAGCGGCTGACCGTTTGTGTTCAGAGGCTGCAGCCGCCGAGGATGCCGATTTGGTCGCTTGGACGGTAGGAACCGATTGCTCTAAAGCACCGAGTCGCTTCGTCAACTCCGACATACTTCCAATACGATCGGTCGGCCGCGGGGCCATGGCTCCGTTGATTAGATCATCCCAACCCGGCGACAATTCGGGAACGGCTTTGGACACCGGCACGTAAGCCCCACGCGGGATCGAGCCGGTGAGCATCTCATAGATCAAAACGCCGAGTGAATAGACATCCGCGCGTTGGTCCACTGCGGCCGCATCATCACGCTGTTCGGGGGCCATGTAGTCCATGGTCCCCATGGCCGCCGCCGGGGCGGTCAGCCGAGCGTCGAGTTTGGAGGTGACCATGGACGCAATGCCGAAGTCCGCGACTTTGGCGTGGTTATGTCGATCAATCATCACGTTGCCGGGTTTGATGTCCCGGTGGACGATGCCGTTTTGATGAGCGTAGCCCAACGCCGCGGCGATCTGCGTTGTCCAGTGGCGAACCTCGTCGACTTGAAGTTTCCGTCCAGAGAGGATCGAACGCAGGTCCGTCGGATCGCCCCCCTGAACGCCATGGACGTACTCCATGATGAAGTACACCGAGTCATCGGTCTGTCCTCGTTCCAAAATGGTAACGATGTTGGGATGCGACAGGCTCGCCAACGCGGTGGCTTCGCGTTGGAACCGTTCGACAAACTGCGGGTTGTTTGATAGCTCGGGGGCGAGGATTTTGATCGCCACGTGTCGACCGAGCGAAGTCTGCCGTCCTTCGAGCACCACCCCCATGCCGCCGCGGCCTAGGGTGCGGATGATCTCATAACCTTCGATCCGCAGCGGGGCGGGCGGTCCGGGGTCCCGCGGCGGTGCTCCGGGAACCTTGGTGTCCTCATCAAAGACGGGAATGGTGGTGAAACACCTCGGGCACACGACCCCCGCGGCTTCGACCCGACTATCGGCGGGGTCGAAATCCGTTTGGCAATCCGGACAGGAAAGTGATCCGCCACTCATGCAACAACCTCCACGGCTTTGATGAACAACCTCATTTGATTCGCTTGATCGACTCGATTCGCTCCGCGGTGGGCGGATGGGTCCGGAAGTGACCCTCGAGTTCGCGGTTCAACTCGGCGGCCATGTCGGTGGACTTCTCCGGTGCGTTGGCCTGGGGGGCGGGTTCGAGCTCCGCGAGTCGTTGCAGGAACCGAATCGCGTGAGGCTGGACGGATGGTAATTGCTCGACGGACCAGCGATCCGCTTCCAACTCATCCTCCTCCGAATAGGCGACCGAGATGGTTTGATAACCCGCCTCGACCAACCCCCGAGCCAACTCCCCGCCGAACTCTGCCGCCCGGACGGCATACGTCGTCTTGCGGGCACAGTGTCGTAGGTCGACGTGTGCGATCTCATGGCCGATGACGGATTGCAACTCTTGATCGGTTTGGGTCAAAGCAATCAGACCGGAATTGATATAAACATAACCTCCCAGGTGAGCGAACGCGTTGACATCAGGATCGTTGACGACGGTGAAGGTGTATTCGATCGCCGGTCGCGTTCTTGACTGGAGATAGGGTTCGGCGAGTCGACGCAACCGGTTGGTTTGGGCGTCGTCTCGGATAACGGACTGTCGGCGATGAAAAACCTCATGCACTTTCTTGCCAATGTCCGACTCTTCCTCATCGGATAGCCGCACAACTTTCTCGACGGCCTCATCAACGGAGCGGCCAAGTCTCTGACCTGCCCCAAAGAGGTCACCGAGCAGCGAACCGGATGGTTCGGCAGGGGGCGGTCGGTCATCGGTGATTGGCTCGGTGCCTTGGCGACCTAATACGCCCCCCAAGACCGAGCCGGCGACATCCCCGAGAGCCTCGATTGACTCTTGACCGCCCCGTGCGAGGTCTTGACTTGCCCCCTCAACCTGTCGGACCACCGCGTGATCCGCTGCGTCATCGATGGTTTGCCTCGTCGTTTCGGCCTCGGATTCGATGGTCCGACTTATTAAAATGGCCGCAACGACGATGCTGGCCGCGACCAGGACTCCGGCAATGACGATGCCTTGGGAACGTTGATTCATCAATTGGCTTTCAAACTGAGCCTGGATCCGTATTGCTGGCCCCACGTCTGCGAGCGGCGGCTCAGGGCCGGATAATGACTCCCCCCGCGGGGACAATCCACCCCCCGTTGCCGGTCGTCCGGTTGTTTTAATTGGCGGCTTGCTTCCTTCTCACTGAAAAACAAATCCGTTGGCGGATCGTCAGCCGAGAGGACAAGAAGGGGAGTGGGGTATTCACCCTTCCTGGCTCTTTAACGTTATCGCTCACCACCGGCCGTTTGATTGGTTTTTGACGTTTGATCCAACCGGGTTTCTTAGCGGGGGTGGGAATTCGTGGCCCGGTCAAAAGCCGCAGCTCGGCGACTTCTCTCTCCAAGCGGCTGAGCCGGTCTTGCACTTCGTCCACGATGCTCTCGCAAATGAAATCAAGGCGGCTACGAAGCTTCAAGCGTCACGGCCCAACAACGATTCATCAAGCATCATCGCACATGAACGCATATCGCTTCCAGCCGGGATTTCGATGAAACATCGCTACCCCCGCAGTAATGAACCACCCCGCCGGCCAGTACATCCGCTTGAGCGGTATCAACGCTAAGCCTTCAGGAGTGAAACAGTCGTGGTGTTACAGGATCATCGACTGCAGGCAGGTAGGTCGATGAGCGTCAGCGGGACGTTGGATCGTTCGGCTTCGAAGCGGGCTTCGCGGCTGACACCACCGGTGCTGACGTAGAGGCATCGGTCGCCGGACTGACGGCCCCCCAGGAAGGCTCGGACTTGATCGGCGGAGATTTTGGTGCCAACGCGGTGTTTGACCTCGACGAAGATCCCCAATTCGCGAAGCTCCGATCCATCGGGAGAAGCCACCCCGTCGATACCCCGGTCGGGGTCTTTGTCGGACGTCTCGGCTTGGAAGCCCTTTGCTCACGGAATCTCCGCAGTGAGTTCCTCGTATCGACTCCAATTCGATCCGCCTGAAGGCCGTTGGGGTTTGATGTTTGAGCTTTTTGACAAACCGCCGGACACTGTAGTAACTCCCTTCAAAGGCATGAAGAATTTGCAAATCCTGGAAGATCCGCTGGGCACTCAGTCCGCGGCCAAGGGACTCGATGATGACGGACTCGAAGCCGCCGCATTGACCGGCCGAAGTGGTTGGCGGCTTGGTTGGATCGGCGGCTGAAACAACTGGTTGGGAGTCGACCGAGCCGGTGGGCGCGGTAGTCCCTTTTGGCGGCTGGTCCTCGTTTGGCACGGGGCTTTGAGCGGCAAGCACCCGCCGGACGGTCTTTCGATCGACTCCGAGGGCTTCAGCGATCTGCCTCTGGGACTGCCCGGTGTCGTGTAAGTGCCTGATGGCATTGGATTTAGTCACGCTCAAATGGTTGGCCATTGCCCACCGCGATCCGCTTTGCGAGTTGCAAACGTTTCAACGGTAGTTAGCCAACCCCCCTAACAGAGGTGGGGGATTTTCAAGCGCCCATCAGTGGTCCCTATTAGCGCCCCGTGACATGCGGTGAAGGGGTGCCACAACATTGGAGCGAAACACAGACGCCGCCTCAACCGTAGAGATCAACCATGTTGATTGACTAATCTTATAGCCCACGGATATCCGTGCGTCATAACTTTTGCACGCCATGCAAGCAGCCTGGGTTGATGCTATAGATTGCCCTGATTCTTGATGATTGACAGTCGTTTGAGGTGGCGGATTTTGACGTGCTCCAGCAGCGAGGTCAGGAGCTGCGAGCTGTTGGAAACCTTGTCCTTGATCTTCCGTGCTGCAACCAGTCGCTCGGGGATCTCCGCTTCCAAGTTGTCTGTCATCAACGGCAGGTGGATGCAGGCCAGGGCGTTGAGCATCGGGGTGATATCAGCGGGGAATGCTTTGGTCTTACCCGACGCGATGCGGCCGATCGCCGAGGCGCTGCAACCGCACAGCGATGCCAGTTCGCTGTAGGTCGGTCGATCCCGTCGACGGTAGCTGCCGCACCACTCATTAAGATACCAGCGCAGCCGCCCGCCGGATGGCATGGTGAGCAGCGTGAGCTTATAGTTCAGTTAAGCACTGATTTGATTCGTGGCAATCTGTCGATCGTCAGCTTGGTGCTCGGCCACCGTTCACCGTCCGTCGGTGATGAGATGTTTTCAGTTCAGCTATCGCAATGGATGGCCTGTTCATTTTATCGAAGCGGCGTGTTGTCGTCACAAAAAACTTGTCCGTCGTCCGGGGATGTCAGCGAACGTTGTCGCGTCGATCGCCTGCTAGCTAACACTACCAACTACTACTAGAAGAATAAGATGGGGCGGGTAGGACACCTCGTCCCAAAACTTCGGACACCTCGTCCCAATTGGTGCCTGCGAGCTGACAAGCGACCGTAGCGAATAGAGTCACTTGTACTCGGTGAACCCCGACAACACGTCGGCGAACGACTGGGGGTGGTACAGGTGGAAGCTCACGTCGTCGACGAACACGTAGTCGTAACTTGGTCCGTCAGTGATCCGGTTGACGTCCTGGCACCACTGACGCAGCCGTTCCATCTTGGGCGGCACGTCGAGGTCCTCCTGGCCCTTGGTCTCGACGATGATGATCCGCCCGTCTCTGAGCCGGACGATGAAGTCGGGGTAGTAGTTGCAGATGTTGCCGTCGGCGTTGACGTAGTCCAACCGAAAATTGACCGCCAGGTAGTTCTTGGCATGAGCGTCGACGTCTTTGCAGCCGTCCAGGAACGTGGAGAACTCGACCTCTAAGTTGCTGTCGCCGACCATCCGATTGAACACTGAGTTCTTCGGGGTCATGTACCCCTGGTCTTTGACCACGAAGGGTCGCGTCGACGATAGACGCAGCATTTGACGAACCTCGGGCTCCCCGGCGTCGTGGATCGTCAACGCGTTGATCGCCTTCTTCATCGACTCAATGATCCGTTTGGTCGCGGCAAGTTCGGCGAGGTTCCGAAGCGTGTTCTGGTCGTCCAAGTCCACCGTTTTGCCAAACAAGTGGTTGCGGATGAAGCCCTTGAGCTTGCCGTAGATTACCTCGTAACCGGACACCAACCGCAGCTCCCGCATGATCAGCTTGGCGAAGTAGCCGACCACGCTGCGGTAGTCGGTCACGCCGGTCGAGGACAACTCGGTCGTGTGCGTCACTTCTCCGCGGGTGATCTCCTTGAACGTGATCTGCCGCTTCTCCTCCTCGCTGAACTGCTGGTACTCGACGGGCTTGTCGGTGACGGCGGCCAAGTCCATGTCCGCCAAGTTGCCGTACTCGCGACGCAGACGCGGCATCAGCACCGGGATCTCGATGTCCAGCCGGTCGATGTCTTTGTGAACGTTGTCGCGATCGATCTCGATGACCAAGGGAGCTTTGGGCTGGGTGCCCTCCCCCATTGGTTTGCGTTCCAAATCAACGCCCTCGGCTTGGATCTGGTCGATGAACTCCATGAACGCCGCGGTGCCGACGACCGAGACCATCTCCTCAGTCTCGCCGGGATACATCTTTCGCAAACCACGACCGAGCGTTTGTTCAGGCAGGATGTTGCTCTTGGACGAGTAGGCTCGCAGGCCGACGATCGTCGTCACGTTGCGGACGTCCCAACCCTCCTTGAGCATCAACACGCTGACGATCGCCCGGCACGGGCTTGCCGGGTCATCGACGTTGTTGGCTGTCTCTCGGAGCTTTTCCAACTCCTCCTTCGCTTTGCCCGACGACGCCTCGGAGACTTCGCCGTTGTTCTTAGTGTGGATCGTCAGCACCGCCCCCGGGTCGTTCAAATCCGGGTAGGTGTTGGCCAAATACTCCGCAACCTCGTCGCAATTTCTGGTGTCATCGACCATCACGAACAGGATCGCCTTCTTGCCAACCTTGGCGTGCTCGGCGGACGCCTGACGCCACTCGACGACGCCCAGGTTCAAGTAGTCGGCGTAGCGTTCGGTGAACCGGGACGACTGCTGTTCGGTGAGCTTGTTGCGGCTCTCGGCATCGGGCAGCACCGGATGCTTGACGACGTTCTGGCTGATCGCCTCGACCAGCGGGTAGTCCGACACCGTCTGGACAAAAATCGCCCCGTTGTTGTGTTTGGGCGTCGCGGTGACGTCGACCTGCAGCGACAACCGGCCGTCTTTTTGAACCAACTGGTTGTGGATGTCTTCGATCGATTTGAACCACGCCAGCTTGTTGTCGTGGATGTGGTGGGCTTCGTCGTTGAGCACCATCAGCTCGTCGATGTCGCGAACGATGTTGCCCAAATCCACCTTGCTGTCGGTCGTCTCCCCGGTCGGCTTTGGCCCCAGGAAATAGTCCATCGTGTTCTCGTCGTCGGCGGTCGGCTCCGGCGTGTTGCTGTCGTAGACGCGGTGGATGTTGGTCAGGAACAGGTTGCCGGTCGGCTGGGTCACGCGGACGTCGTCCTGGACGTGCAGTGTCAATTGAAACTCGTCTCGCCAGGATCGACCGTCAAAGCCGTTGTCGGGCAGCACCGGATCGGCGTAGAAGATCCGCAGCCCTTTGAAATCCTTGTAGATCCGGTCCAACACGATGATGTTGGGGGCGATGACCAGGAAGTTCCGCGACAAAGAGGAGTCCGGCTCGTACAACCGGTGAAAGAAGCTCCATGCCAGGGCAAGACTGAGCACTTTGGTTTTGCCCGCCCCGGTGGCCATCTTGATGACCAGCCGTCGCCACGTCTCGTCAAACATACCGCCGGAGACCAACCCGCTGCTGTCGAAACGCATCAGGTCGTGGTGGTCCTGCATCCCGACGACGTCAATCAAATAGACAATCGTTTCGATCGCTTCGCGTTGGGCAAAGAAGTACTCAAACTTTGCCATCCGCCCATCGGCTTGTGGGAATCAAATGTTCGGTTTCAAACCACCAACGCATCAACGACCCGCTGGTGTCGCTGGCCCCGACGTAGCCACCGTCGCGAAACTCCTTCACCTTTCGCCTCAGCGTCGCGACCAGCGGCGGGATCAACTTGTCGGCGGTCGTTTCGCTCAGGGCGTCGTTGCCGGGGTACCAGCGAACGGCGGGGTCCAGCACCGCGTGCGGGGAGCTGGGGAAATCGGGGTGCAGCGGCATCAGTTCGCCCCCAACTTGGCTTTGGTGGCCTTGATTTTGGTCGATTGAGTCGGTTTGCCCTTGGGCACTTCGACGTCGATGATCGTCATGGTGTCGTTGCCAAAGATGTCGACGACTTTCACCGCCACCCGCCGGCGTCCCGGCTCGCAGGGATGGAAGGCACTTTGCATCTTCAGCGATCGGTCCTGGCGGGTGCGGAACGATTGCCACTCGTTCTCAAAGACGTAGTCGCCGGTCCACTTCTCCTCCCACTGCCCCGTCTCGGGCGACTCAATGCGGACGATCTCGCGTTTGGACTCGTAGTCAAAGTCGATCGACCAGTAGTCGATCCAGTCGGTCCACTGCTTGGTCAACACCTCGCGGTGGATCGTGCCGGACTTGTCCTTGATGACTTTGACGATGCGTCCCTTGTCGACGACGACCTTGCTACCGGACTTCTTGCCGCTGAGGGCTTCCTCGGCCGCGGCGATCGAGTCTTGGCTGTAGAAGACGGAGAAGTCGGTCAGCTCGACGGCCATGTCGGACCCGTCAAAGTGCGGCCGGACTTCGATGTAGGCGACGTCGTGGAAGACGACCTGGCCCTTGTCGACGGCTCGTTTGTCGAACACCTCGCGGGGGATCTGACGCGGGGCAATGTCGATGCCCTTGCCGCGGGCTTCGTCAAGCAGCGAGGGGAACAACCCCATCTCAAACTCGAAGCCCAGGATGTCGACCTTGGTGATATTCTTCTGGCGACATTCCAATATCACCTCCTCGACGAATAGACGCGAGACGGGCAGGTTGATCGGCCCAACGGCGACCAAACGCCCCGCCTTTTTGCCGTGGAAGGTGGCGAACCCATCGGTCGCTTCGGCCTGGTAGGCGGACAGGATCAACTGCAGGAACGCGGCCTCCTTGGCTTCGACCTGGTCGCGTTGCTCCTGTTCGCGAAGGTTCGGATTGACCCCGGCGTAGTGCTCACGTTCGTAGCGACCGAGGTTGAGGATCTCAAAGGCCCGGTAGTCTTGGCCATCGGCTTTGAGTTGACGCTGAACGCCGATCATCCGCTTGCGGGTGGTGTGGATGGCAAACTTGCCGAGGTCGGAGCAGATCCACTTGCGGCCAAGCTTTTCGGCTGTCGCCGCTGTTGTGCCGGAGCCGCCAAAGAAGTCACAGACAATGTCGCCAGGTCGAGATGAAGCACTGATGATTCGATGCAATAGTGACTCAGGCTTTTGTGTGGGGTAAGACACTCGTTCGGAAGCCATAGGATTTGCGGAGTTCACATCTACCCAAACATCCTCGACCTGTTTGCCCTTCGACTCGTGCAGGTACTGCTTGTATGATGGGTAAGCACCTGGCTTTACAGGGTCTATCCATCGGTCTTCCTTCTTAAGACGGTCCTCAGTGTCATCAGAATACGTCTTCAGCAATGTCTTCCTGTACAGCCCGCGTCGGTCTTCGTACTTAAACCTCTCCTTGTATTTTTCCGTGTAGTCAACGTACTGGCGATTAAAGATGTAGCCGCTAGGCCGTTTGCAATAGAAGTACAGCGTGTCTTGGTTAACTGGAAACTTATTCGACCGGGCTTTACTACTACCCGCGAAGGGTGTTCGTTTCCAAGCTATGTAGTTGAGAAAGCAGGCACTGCCGAAGATTTCATCCATCGCCAATCGTAAATACCCGTTGACTCGCCAATCGCAGTGAACATAGATGCTCCCGTCCTCAGACAGAAGATCTCGCATCAAAACCAACCTCTCGTAAATCATCGAGATGAAAGAGTCAGCCCCCCTCCCCCACGTGTCTCTGTAGGCTATATCTTCAATGATGCTCGGTTGCTTTGTCAGGGTTTCGCCCTCTCCAACCTCAATATCCATCGAAAAATCCGCTCCCACATCGAACGGCGGATCGATGTAGATCAGCTTGATGCCGCCTTGGCGTTCGATCTCCTCACGCATCGGGCCGTTTTTGAGCGAGGAGAGGATCAGTTTGTTGTCGCCCCAGATCAGTTTGTTGGTCCATCCGGTCAGTTGCCGGCCCCGGGCGTCGACGGGGAAGAACGTCGGCTGATCGGTCCGCTGGCCCCGCGGCTCGTCGTCGGTCTCGGCCCGCGGCTCGTCGATCTGTTCGATCGTCTGGAACGGCAGGACGACGTTGCACACCTCGTTGGTCTTGCCGTTCCAAACCAGCTCGACCTCTCGCTTGTCCTCGAACAACAGGAACCGGTACTTGTCCGGCAACGGCCGATCCTCATCGAGGTGCCGAATGATGTCCTGCTTTTCGGCGTCGCTGAGCTGCAGTTTCGAGCCCCTGGCGGCGGCCCCCTTTGCCGCAACCGCCTTGCCCCCGCCCGCGTCTGTCCGTTTGCCCATCGCCCGTGCCTCCGTCCGATCCATCCCGCCCGTGGGCCATCGCCACGTGCGACGGCCCCGCCGCAGCGTCCGTGCCGGCCAATGTAGGGATGTTCCCCACCCCAATGGCAGGGGGAGGCGTCATCGGAGCACGGCGACGGTTGAAAAGCCAATTTGGAATGAACCGAACACCGCCGCTGACGTTTGATTCGGTTACCAACCCAACGTATCGCCTGGAGACGACGCCATGGACAAACCGATCGGACAGCTCATCGCGGAAGGGCTCGAAGAGTTCGCGAATGACTTGGAACAGGGACGTCCGTTAGCCACCAAGTACCGCTTGCGACGGGTTACCTCCCGGCGGGCGGCAAAACCGTTGAACGCAGTCAATCAGTTGCGAGGCCCGGGGCAACGAGTCGACGAAGCGGGCGGTCGGCTGGAAGATGCCCCCTGAGACTGCTGTCCGGCTGGCGACTCGGCGGCTAGACGTTCCGCCCCCACCCCACGGTGGCTCGCAGGTAAATTCAAAACCGGTTGGGAGAGGACTTTTGGGGCTGCGTCAGGTCGGCGGGCTAAGCTAACGCATTGATCAACACCGCCGGGGGGCAACTTTCTGGGAACGCAACATGGACACCATCACGCCCGAACTGGAGGGAATCTCCCTCGTGGTGGTCGGGAATTTCAATCCGGCGATCTTTCATCCGCTCTGGTTCGCCGCCCACGATGTCCTGTCCGTGGATGAAGCTAATGAAGCGGAAGTACAGCTGATGAGCGACGAGCTTGTGATCTTCAACACCGAGTGGTTTCAGTGGAGAGCGTTCGCCCAGCGGATCATGATCGACGTTTCGGACCTGTCTCGGGTCCGCGAAGCCGTTGACTTGCTGACCAACACGTTCAACCTCCTGGGACACACCCCAATCAAAGCGTTTGGCCTGAATCGTAACTGTCACGTTAGGCTGGAGTCCTTCGAGTCCCTCGACCATTTGCTGCAAACAGCCGCCCCCCCGGGGCTTTGGTCCGACGTTATCAAGGGACCGCGGCCCAGTTCGGTCACGGTCGAGAGCGAGGTTGAAAAGACGGACTCACTGCAGTCACGGTTGGAGGTCCAGCTCGAGCGGTCAAAACGTGTTCTTCCTGGGCTGTTTGCCGAGATAAACCGTCACTACCAGGTACGGTCCGCCCGGGACGATGAGCAAATGATCGGTGGCGATGGCGACGAGGCCGACGACACCCCTTGGCGACTTCCCGAAGGAGCCGCCACAATGATCGAGACGCTCCCAGGAGGGTGCGACTCGTTTCTGCGAGATTCCGGTCAAATTATCCAGCACATTCACCAGCAATCTCGGGCCAATCGAACCGAATGATCGCGTCGCTTAATCGTTCGGTGACCAATCGAGTCACGGTTCGTGACTCACGAGTTAGTTTTCACCCCGATCGCTTGACCATTGGGACTTCGCTTCGCGACGCCCAACCCATTGGCGATGGCGTTTTGGTCGTCCAGCCGTCCCGTTCACCGGACAGTCGATCAAAGACTGACAACAATCACTCCGGCGACTCGGACACGTTGGTCGCAAGTGCTGGCAACCGCCGAGCGGTCAGTCGCCAACCGTTAGTGCATCGCTTCGTGCCCTACAAGCGAAAACGGTCCGTCGACATTGTCCATCAGTGGGAGTGCAAGGTCACCGGCGTCGACCGACAGTCGCAGACGATTGAACTCGAGCTGCGAGACCTGATCGATCAGGATCGGGCTCAGGAGTTTGGCGAGATCGCAATGAGAGAGCTTCCGCCAAACGAACGAGAGTGCATTGCACCGGGCGACGTCCTGTATTGGATGATTGGGTACGAGCGAGACAAAGCGGGGACCTATCGTCGTGTCTCCGAATTTCGACGTAAGCGAATGCCGAAGCTGAACCGAACCATGGCGGCCCGGATCGCCCAGGAAACTCAAAAGATGGCGGAAGCGTTTGGTTGCTCTTCCTGACGATCCGCCGGCGGCCGATCAGATCGAGGTCTCGCTGTTTGGTCCGGGCATCGGAGAGTCGATCGTCGTTCACCTCGGGCTGGGTCAGTGGGCGGTGGTCGATTCCTGTCTCAACGCATCGACGGGCAACCCAATCGCCCTGGACTACCTCGGCGGACTGGGGGTTGATGTTGGTCGAGACGTCAAATTGGTCGTCGCGACTCATTGGCACGATGACCACATCCGGGGGCTCGGCCGGGTGATCAACCTCGCGGCGTCCTGTCAATTCGGCTGTTCGCTCGCGTTGCAGAACCGAGAGTTTTTTAAACTCGTGGCGACGGCGTCCGCGATCAAGCTCGTCGAGCACTCCTCTGGATTAGGGGAGTTTGAACAGATTTTGACGCTGCTGAACGATCGGTCGGCCACCCGTGGCGTGACCGGACCGGACATCTGGGCCCAGGAGGGAATGCCGATGCTCCCCGGTGCCGCGGCCACCGTCACCGCCTTGAGTCCTTCGGCTCACTGCGTCACCAGTGCCCTGGGCCAATTTGCGTCGATGCTGCCGACGGAGGACAAACCGCTCAAATGTTTCCAGACCGTCAGCCCCAATCATTCGTCCGTAGTTTTGAAGATCGATTACCCGGCTGGCAGCATTCTGTTGGGTGGTGATCTCGAAGTGGGGACAAACAACAAAACCGGGTGGCGGGCGGTCGTTCGGTCGCCGCATCATGGCAACCAGCGAAGTTCGGGCTTCAAGATCGCCCATCACGGATCACAAAACGGCGATCATCAACCGGTGTGGGACAATTTGCTGTCTCCAGAAGTCGTCGCGATGGTGGCACCCTACGGGAAAGGAAGGAAGCCACTCCCCGCCGAAGAGGACGTGGCTCGGATCCGCCGTCACCCCGGCACGGCGTACTCAACGGTTTGGCCCCCCAGGAAGAAACCCCGCCGAAGAAGTGAATTGGAAGGAGAGATCAACCAGATTTTGAAGAATCGTTCGACGGTCCGTGACGTCCCGGGGCAGGTCCGCCTGCGGTTCCACCGGACAACTCCAGGAAGCCGCCCCTCGGTCGACTTGTTCAACGGCGGCGTTGACTTGGCAAGCATCTGAAGTCACGGCCAGAAATTTGGCGGGGAGGGGTGAGCCTGCCGTCTACGTCGCCGCGGCGACTCGTTGATCCAGGAACGCCTTGCGAGCCGTGTCGCTCCGCCAGTCGATGATCTCTGACACACCTTCAAAGAGGTCGAGGCAGTACCGAGACGTTTCCGTGATGTCGTGTGTCGGGTCAATGACCACGAAGGGCCGCACCGGCGTCGACTGATCGTTGCGGCCCAGGACGTCGGACATCGCGTACGCCAGCCACCCGGCTTTTTCTTTTAACCGCCGGTCGCGGGGCAGCTTGAGATTGAGCGGTTCGATCAAGTCCAACGACTTGTGACGCTGGACGAAGGAGAACTCGTGGGCGGCACGCTGACCGACGATCGATTGATCGGTCAGGATCGGATGACGCCCGCCGATGGGGTTAGCTCCCAGGATGCCCAGCGTCCTGAATTGATCCCGAAGTTCCTGCCGGATCTTTGTCTTCTCGACCACCGGCTCCGCCGCTTCCAGGGCGTCCGCTAGTCCACTCTCCGACACCAACATCGAAAAGGTATACCGGCAAACGGCGTTGAGGTCGTCGGTGTCAGTCCGGTTGACCCGCCCGCCGTCGATCAGTTGGAAATTTGTCGTTGCCGCCCCACGCAACGCTTCGATCGAGTCGATCTTGGGGTCCACCAGTTTGCGGCGGTAGTAACGAACCCACTGACGGTAAACGCTGGCGTGCGGAGTGAATCGCAGTCGCCGGTCGTCGAAGTCGCCGTGCGACTCTTTCTCGCCTAGGAACCGAGCTTCAAACTGATCGCTTCGCTGGACGATGACCCCAACGTTTTTGCCCTCACGGCGGAACGCATCGGTCAAGAACTGCACGATCCAGAACCGCACCGAGTCTTCAGTCGGCGTCGCGGCGGTGTCAGTCGTTGGTTGCAGGCTCCGAATCATCGGATGAAGTGATCGGAAAGAGGGTGGGTTCAATTCGTGGGAAGATCTCAGGCTCAGCCTGGTCACGGACAAACATGTCCCGCAGCTCAGCCCGGCGTTGCAAGAGGAATTGAAGACATTGAACCAGCTCCGATTGTTCCACTCCCTCAGCCAACCCCTCCTGGACCGCATCGGCGATCAGGAACTCCGGCAGCTCAACGATTCGTGACTCCCACTCGTCGAAATACTCCCAACTGGTCAAGTTCGCCGCCAAGGCGTGCCCAACCGACATGATCCCCAACTTACCCGACCGGTCATCAAACTGCGAGGTTCCGTTGGGACCGAACAGCCCGCGGCCTTGATCGATCAGGTACAGCTGATTGGCTTCGTCGTCGAAGTGAAAGTTGCCCTCGTGCCGATCGCTGTTTCCGATCCACGCGTCGAAAACGACCGCCCCAGTGCAACCGCGAAGGTCGTTCTCGACGGCTAGCTTTGGGTCACCCGGTGGCAATCGGTGCCCGGTGACCGCACAGATCATCGAGCAGAAGTAACGACGTCCTTCCAGCGTCAGCCCAACGCCCGCGGGGATCGGCAACCCGAGAGCCTGCCCTAGCCGCAAACAGATTCGCTCGTTGGCAACCTCGTAGTCGCTGAAGTCCGTCCGTTTAGCCAGGGCGTGCAGCCCGACGTCGTAGAAGATCGGATCGTCGCCATCCACCGACTCTTGCCGAACCGGCCCCGCCCAGATTTGATATTCGATCGACACAATTCCGTCTTTGTCGGGGGCTCACGAGTTCGAGGCACGGTCGGTCGAAGCCTACCGGCAGTCCTTGCCGAATTTACCGTTGGTGCCGGCTACCGTCCGCGAATTTGGGCAGCGGGAGGCGATCTTAGCCTAGATTGTCAGTTGATAGCAAACCCGAACAAGTAGGTTGTCGACAGATTTTGCACCAACCGACTTCGGGCCTGGACTGAACCGCTTAGCCTCGGTGCAGTTGTCACACTGCCGCCGCGTCAGAGGAACGTCATCGTGGCACAAAGTGTGGTTCGTCATCGGCGACGGCAAGGTCGTTTGATACCGTCGACACTTCTCTTCGAGGTAAAGCGAATGAATCGTTTTGGATTGAACGCCGAAGCAGCCGCACGTCTGCGACAGGAACTGCTGGAGAGTCCCGCCAGTGATCTGCCCCTGGCGGTCATGGGCATCTGGACAGGAATCCCGGACGGTTTTGAAGAGGCAGTCTTTGAAAGCATCTCGCTACGATCTGCTGTCCATTCCCTCGCGATGAGAATGTCGCAGGACTATCTCGATCGTTTTCGCTACGACTTCGGTTCCTTCAAGTTCTGGGAAACGGTATGTCGCATCCCGCCGCGGGAAGCCAATGTCGATGAGCTGACCGACCCGGCATCCCTGTTCGATGCCGTGGGCGAGGAAGTGAAGGTCGATGTGTATGCCACCAGCAACGACGACCTTTCGGCAGTTGAGTCACTATTGGGCGGGTTCGGGTTGAGGCTAAGTGACTTCTTTCGCTCCGATACGGACGTGAACGACCTCCCACCGGGCCTTCATTTCACCATTTTAGACCGCGAAGCCGATCCGCTTCAGGCCAGTCACCTCTACAAGTCGGCCATTGGTGATTTATCTGAAACGCAGCACGATCCGTTCATCTTCTTGCGAACCCCAATGCTGACTTCCGTCGGCCACGAAAACGACGAGGTTGCCTCAATGGATGCCGAGGCTGACGCCGTGGAAGATCAATCGCCGACGTCAATGGAAGAGATTCCGGCCGAAGAGCCAGACGTCGACTCGGCGTCGGCGAAGCAGGAGCAAAACGACGACGCGGTTGCCCCGACGTTAGAAGAGACCGTCGCCGCCAAAGTGCGTGCAGACGAGACCCCAGATGCAGAGACCGAGTGGATCTTTGGATTCTTTACCCCCAACTACCGCCGAACGATTGCGGAATGGATTCGTGGATCGTTGGAAGACGCTAAGCAAGAGGGTGAAAGTCCCACCGCTTCTCCACAGACAGGACTAGATCGTAAGACCGAGGAGGTGATTGAGAAGGTCCGGGCCATGCAGCGGATGCCTAGAGAGGAGATCACGCTGTCGGTTTTCGACAAGCACGTGCCACAGTTGAAGGAGTGTGAGTGCGTCCCTGCCTTGACGGGTCTTACCGATGCTGACCGCCGAAAAGCTTTTCGCTACTCCCTCCGCTGGACCAGCCAGGAATTGGTAAAAGCCAAATTGGACATCCCAGTCTCTGCGTTCGACAACGCTGTCGTACCAAAGCTTGGCGTACCCGACCTGCGCGAAAAGCTACCGAGCGGCAAACCTGAGTGTAACGTCCATCTCGCTGGTATTGATGAGGCCAATCGCATCTACCGAAGACACCCTCTTCCACCACCTGGACGTAAACGGCCACCAAAGGGCACGCGGTACTACCTGGACATCACCTGGCAACCCGGCGAGTGCGACGACCAACCCGTCCCGCCCGAAAGGGCAGACGCAGACGCAACCTGCCAAGATGACACGCTGGCCGATATTCGATCAGACGCCGAAGAGTAGCTCGGCTTATTTCTGACTTACTTTGATTTATTCCCGGTGTTTGGATGGGCAGGGGCGATCAACAGCGATCATTCGTCTGCTAACGCTAGCAATCGCCAAAAATCCTGGTTTACCCGCGTTTAGCTGGGTTTACGAAGCGGGCGAAGGGCCAAACCGGCCCGGTGTTTTGGCCTGTTTCTCGCCGTGGCTTGTCCATCGTCAGCAATTACTGACACGTTCAAGCGACCCGAGAGAAACCGATGAAACGCACGACGAACCCGCTGGCGGAAAGACCCGCTTGCGAGAGACCACCCACTGGCCGAAGCGAGGGTGAAGGGCACCCCCCCCGCCCCGTCGGACCTGAAAGGCTGATAGATCTGCATGGGGGTGGTCACCATGCCTGATCTGCTACTGCGGGACGTTCATCCCGAGGACTTTCGGACCGAGATCACTAAAGACGTCGTCGACGCGATCAAGCCACTGATCGCCGAAGCCACCAAGCCGCCCAAGACGACCGCCTCCCGAGCGGAGATGGCTGAGCTTCTTGGTTGGTCGATGCCCAAGCTTGATCGCCGGACCAAGGACGGGGCTATTCCATCGTTGATGGACGTGGACCGGCGGATTTACGTGATCGCCGACGTGCTCGATGCCCTGCGGGCTGGAACTCCCGCCGCAGAAGCGGCGGCGGCCAAACGGCAGGCAGCTAAGCAGGCTTCCAGACGCCAGCGGGAGCGTTGAACCATGTTCACCCCCCAAGCGAGGAGCCGGGGGCCGCCACGTGGACCGCCCCCGACCCATCCACTTCATCAGCGACCGATGTCGCTAATTCCAATTAATCTGCGACCGGCGTCCTGTTACGACGTCCGGTCACCACCCCCATGGTAACACTATGACCCACGAAAACAAACCTTCCGCCAGCAACATCAATCCCAACGACTTTCAACTGCGGTCCGAAGTCTTGGGGCAGGACGTGAGTATCACGAAGCGTCCTAAACACATAAAAGTCGGGAAGCCAGACCCAATTAACTTCTTCAGGGTTCATCCCGACGACCAGTATCACATGGAGACGCTCGTCATCTCGGGCGAGGGGGCAAAAAACCCCTACTTGGTCATGCCCAATTTGATGTCTCACGAGCGGATCAGGAAGCTGGCCAGGCAGGTCAGGATTTGCTTGGCCGTGTCCCGGCAAGGCGTCCCGATCTTGTGGATGGCCAAGCTCCCCCTCCCCGGCAAGCAACCGAACTCTTGGATTGAAACCCATTTGGATGCCCAGGATGAGGCGATGAAGCATTGGGTCGCCGTCGAGACTGACGGAGATCGCGACTCCTACGTCACCCGGCGGGCGGCGGGAAGGCTTACCGAACCGGTGTGGCCGACAGATTCATTTGGCGAGCTGTTAACCCTCGGATTCAAAGACCGGGTGCTGCGTTCGGAGAACGACGATTTCGTTCGTCAACTGATGGGTGAGGTGCTATGAATTTTCTCAAACACTTCCTCTTCACCTGGCTGATCGATTTCGAGTTCTCGCAGCCTCCAGGCGAGCGACCCAGCGTCGTCTGCATGGTTGCCCGCGAACTTCGTTCCGGCCGGGTCATCCGAATGTCGGCGGGCGAGTTGGCTGGGTGCGACAAGCCGCCGTTTCCCATCGATAATCAAACGCTTGTGGTTGCGTACTACGCCTCGGCGGAGTGCAACTGCTTTGCGGCGTTGGGTTGGCCGATGCCGACCCGATTGCTGGATCTGTGGGTCGAATTTCGCGTTTACCTAAACGGCGTCAAACCGAGCCTCGGCTGGGGGCTGCTGTCGTGCTTGGTCCACCACGGATTGGACTCGATGCTCGCCACCGAAAAGCAGGGGATGCGGGAACTGGCGATGCGGGGCGGTCCGTATACCGCCCAGGAGATGACTGCCCTACTGGATTACTGCCAGTCGGATGTCGATGCTCTGGCAAAGCTGATGCCCCGGATGCTGCCACACGTTGATTTGGATCGGGCGTTGCTACGGGGCCGCTACATGGTCGCGGTCGCCGGGATGGAATCCAATGGCACGCCAATCGACGTCCCGAAGCTCCAGCAATTCCGGGATCGGTGGGAAGACGTCAAACGCCACCTCATCGCCGAGGTTGACGAAGACTTCGGCGTCTACGAGGAAACGACGTTCGTTTTGGCGAAGTTTGAAGCCTACCTGCAGCGTCATGACATTCCCTGGCCAAGAACACCAACCGGTCGCTTGCAAACGGACAATGAGACGTTCCGTCAGCAGGCGAAAATGTGGCCGCAGATCGAGCCGATCCGCGAGTTGCGAAGTGCTCTGTCCGACCTGCGTCTTGAGAAACTGGCGGTGGGATCGGACGGACGGAACCGCACTTTGCTAAGTCCCTTCCGGGCATCCAGCGGGCGGAACCAGCCATCGACCAACCAGTTCGTTTTCGGGCTTTCCGCGTGGCTTCGGCGACTCGTTCGTCCCGAACCCGGCATGGCGGTGATCTACATCGATTGGTCACAACAAGAGCTTGGCATCGCCGCGGCGCTTTCGGGCGATCAGGCTCTGTCGGATGCTTACCGCAGCGACGATCCGTACCTAGCGTTCGCTCGAATGGCCGGAGCGGTGCCCGAGGGGGCAACCAAACAGTCGCACGGACAGGAGCGGGAAGTTTACAAGGTTTGCATGCTGGCGACCCAGTATGGCATGGGCGAGCACGGTTTGGCCGCCAAACTCGGGCGGTCGACGATCTTTGCCCGCGAGTTGTTGCTGCGGCACCGTCAGACTTTCCCCACGTTTTGGGAGTGGTCGCAGCGTCAAGTAGATCTCGCGATGCTACTGGGGCGACTTGAAACGGTGTTCGGTTGGCCAGTTTACGTTGGTCCTGATCCTAACCCTCGGTCACTAGCCAATTTTCCGATGCAGGCTAACGGGGCCGAGATGTTACGACTGGCATGTTGCCTGGCGACCGAGGCGGGGATTCGCGTTTGCTGCCCGGTGCATGATGCCTTGCTGATCGAGGCCGAAATTGACCGGGTCAATCAGGTCGTCGAGCAAACCCAGGCGTTCATGGCCGAAGCCTCCGGAATCGTTCTGGGCGGGTTCACCCTCCGGTCGGACGCCAAGATCGTGCGGTATCCCGACCGGTACGCCGATGGGGACCGAGGCCGCGTCATGTGGGACACCGTCCAGCGTCTTGCGATGCTGCCAGCCGCTTAGGTCACTGTCGCCCGTTCGGGAGCAGGGCTGCTCGCGATCAATCCAATGCCGGACCATCAAAGGATCTGTCGGTCCGGTCTCTTTCACCCCGACTTTTACTCACTTAAAAGACCATGTTCAACCTTAGCGACTTCGCACTGCCGACTGCTAATCATAAATCAGCAAGTAAACGCCGACTTGATGCTAGGCAACTACCTGCCAAGCCGGTCTCTGGAAGAGGCAGTAAGCCACTAATTCCTCGACATGGGCCTGGCGAGAAATTCCTCAAAGGACCTATCCCAATGAGTTGGCTCCGAGAAGCATCGAAATGTGGTAGTCGAGCGGAAGCTATCGCGATCCTGCTGTGGCACCTCGCCGGGCTAAACGGTTCAGCCCAAGTCAAGCTGACTCCAAATGTTTTGTCCATTTTGAACGTCAGCACAAAAACGCGGGATCGAACCCTGCCTAAGATGCAGTCTCGAGGGCTCGTCTCGGTTGATAGGCAGCGTGGCCGCTGTCCAATCGTTACGCTGCTAGATCACCCGGGGTCGCCCGCCCCCGAGACATCCGATGCTCCCGCAGAGGTGCAACATGGCTAATGTCCGAAAGACCAGAAACAAAACTTATGAGATTCGCGTCAGTGTCGATGGAGTTCGGCGGTCCTTCTATCCAGGCCCGAAGATCCGAACCGAGACGCAGGCAAGGGATATCGCCAAAAAGCTCGAGCGGTTGGTGGCATCGCTGGAGAACGACGAAGGCCGCCCCGGGTACATCAATAGTTGGTTGAACTCACTCCCTGATCGTCAGCACGACAAACTGGCTGAGTGGGGGTTGGTGAGTCGACGACGCCGAGAGGCTACCGAGCTGCCGAAGCTCGATGATTGGTGTCAGGCCTACATCAAACGGGGAAAAAGGGCGGAATCGACCAACGATCAGCTTGACGACGTTCGGCGGAACCTTACGAAGTACTTCGGCAACGACCGACTCATCACGATCATCACCGCTGGCGATGCTGAAGACTTTCGGATCTGGCTCGAAACCGAGGGGCGGGAAGTTCCTGAGGGAGCGGAGCCGGCCGGTTTGGGAGTCAACACAGTTCGCCGCCGAATTGGGCGAGCTCGAGAGTTTTTTAACCTCGCGGTGCGTCGCAAGATCATCGACGCCAATCCATTCGCCGGCGAGGCGGTTACGGTCAACGGCAACCCCGACCGTCAGTTCTTCGTCCCGGCGAAGTGGATCGAACAATGCATCGCGGTAGCAAATTGCGAGGACTGGCGGATCATGCTGGCCTTCGCTCGGTACGCCGGGATGCGGTCACACGAAACGCGGCTGCAACGGTGGTCGGATGTCGACCTGTCCAACCGGCGGATGATCGTGCGATCAAACAAAAATCCGCCATCGCGGGTTTGTCCCATCTTCCCTGAACTGTTACCGCACCTGATGCGGGCTCGCGAAATGGCCACCGGCGGCACTGACTTAATCGTCACCCGCTACAACCCGACGCAAGGCATCAATGAAACGTTCAAGAAGATCGTCGCGCGAGCGGGACTTCAGGAGTGGCCCAAGCTGATGCAGAACCTCCGAGCGACTCGCGAGACCGAATTGATCGCCACCTACCCGATCAAGGACGTCGCGTCGTGGCTGGGCAACAGTGCCCCGATTGCGATGAAGCACTACGCGATGACGATGCAAGCTTCCTTCAACCGAGCAATCGAACAGGGGGCCGGTGGGGTAGTCGAAAAACCACCCCAGAATCCACCCCACTCCACAGCATCCGACAGCAATCACCAGTCGTCACCGCCGTCGCCTGAAAGCGTCAAACCCAAGGAAAATAAAGGATTTGAGGGTCTGTCGACCGCTGGTGATGATCCCAGCGAGTACCGAAGGAGGGACTCGAACCCTCACTCCCTTGCGGGAACTGGATTTTGAATCCAGCGCGTCTGCCAATTCCGCCACTTCGGCCAATATCGTCGTTTGAGTCGGGATTTTACGAGCTTTCCTCGAGTCAGGGAAGCGGGATTATTGGGCACTGAAAAGAGTGGGCTACGCCCGGTCCTACGCCCAACCTCCCAAACGAGTCTTTCCGTTGCCAGCTTCAAGCCGACCCAAACCCGCCAAACCCTATCCCGATTTTCCGCTCTACGCCCACGCCGCAGGGGTGTGGGCCAAGAAAATCCGACAAAAACTGTACTACTTCGGCCCCTGGGACAACCCAGACGCCGCTCTGCGGAAGTATCTCGCAGAGAAGGACTACCTGCAAGCGGGGATGACCCCGCCAACGGACATGGCCGGCACGACGCTCAAGGAGCTCGTCAATCGGTTTCTGTCCGCCAAACAGGCTCGCGTGACCAGTGGAGAGCTCAAACCGGCCACTTGGAACGACTACAAGCGAACCTGCAGCATCCTGGTTGACCACTTCGGCGGTCACCGCGTTGCTGGATCGATCGGTCCAGCCGACTTCACCGCGATCCGAGAGATCATCACGCAGCGGTTCGCCCCATCGATCGCCTGCCGCGAGATCGTCTCGGTTCGGTCGGTGATGCGATGGGGCTACGACCAAGAGCTGATTCCATCACCTCGCTTCGGTAGCGAATTCAAGAAGCCCTCCAAAAAGGTGCTCCGTCAACGACGCCAGCAGGCTCCCCCAATGCTCTACACACCCGCCGAGGTCCAGGCGATGCTCGGGATTGCCGATGTCCACACCCGGGCTTGGATCCTGCTAAGCGTCAACGCTGCCTTCATCAACCAGGACGTCGCCGACCTCCCCCACACCGCCGTCGATTTGCATGCTGGCTTTGTCGAATTTCCCAGGGGCAAGACCGCAGTTGAGCGTCGATGTCCGCTCTGGCCGGAGACGGTGGAAGCTCTCAGGGCGAGTAAAACGAAACGACGGCGAATTAATCCTGATCCTTATCCAAAGCAATTCTTTATCACACGGGAGGGCAATCTGCTAGTTCGATTCAACGCCGAGAAAGCCGCCAGAACGGACGCGATTCACAACGCCATGTATAGAATTCAGAAGAAACTTGGCATCAAACGCCCACGTCGCGGTTTCGCAGCTTTTCGCCACACTTTTAGAACTGCAGCAGATGAGATCTACGATACGCCAGCAATACTCCACATCATGGGACACGCGGATGGAACGATTAGCGATCATTACCGAGAGTGCATCTCCGACACCCGTTTGGTCGCGGTGACAGAGCACGTGCGTGAGCAGTTGCTAGCAAGTCAGAAGACTCCGTAGGTTACCTGAGGGTTCGAAGATCGGTGGAGAATTCGAACAAAACTTTGAGGATAAATGTAGCCCCTCGAAACCCCGTAATTTACGGACTCAGAACGGATTTCTTTTCAACCTTGTTCTAAAAATCCGAGGAAGGCGGTCAACAAACTTCGATCGAACCCCGTCCTTTACTTGTGCGGGATTTTTGATTGCCTCGATGCTCTTTCGATTGGAAACCAGAGTGATAACTTACCAAGTCCGGACTCTCAAATTTGGCGATGTCGAGAAACATGCGGACAAGCTCGCTTGCTACATTCGCAAAAAGACTCGGTGCCCTCATTTGGCCGAAGACGCGAATGCACTCTTTCTTTATCGACTTTTTGACCTCCTGTCATCTACAACCGTGCATGAAATCCGCACGTTGGATCGCTACTTATGGCGCGTTGCAGAAAGGGCGATGACAGCAACGCTGCCGAAAAAACGGTTTAACTTCATGGGAGATCATGACGTTGCCCTCATGGACAGTAGGATCGAACCTAATCCTTTAAGTTTGGCCGATCGTCAAAAACTTTGGACTGAAGTTATGTATAAGCTTAGCCCGCCCGATCTGGAAATTCTAAAGGCAATCATGAGTCGCGTCCCGACCGCAGAGGCCATGGACTTATTCGATTACAATACGAAGGATGCTTGGTACAAAGCCACGAGTAGGTGCCGAGAACGGATCAAGCAAATCATAGATTCAGAAGATCGCTACGAAGGACTACGAGCATCCTCCGACTCTTGATTTGATTCAAGACGGTTCAAAACACTTTGGAACCTGAACCAAAGTTCGTGCTTCATCAAAGAAGTCAGCTCCGACTTTACTTCTGGGTTTTCTAGGCTTTCCATGCGCAGCCGCACCAGCTCGTCTATATCGAACTGGGGACCGCCTTCCTGAAAATGGCCGGTAAACCGGTGAAGATCGATGATGGCCGCTTCATCAACGTCGTAAACCTCTTCTTTTGCTAAGGCGGAATCAGGAAGTTCACTGCCAAACAGTTTCACTCCGGTCACACTCTCGTCGAATTCTCGTGGTTTATTCATACCTACACAGTGCATTAGAATCTAGGAAATTGCAATTGAATTCGGACTTTTTACGAGTCAATTTGAAGTTTGGGTTCGTCGGACATTTCAATGGATAGTTCACGGCTGCAATTCGAGCTTGCCGCAGTAGAGCAGGATGCGGATGCGGTAATTGGCGAACTTGCGGAAGCTAAGGGCCGCTACTTGATCGACCGGATGCGGCTGTTGAAGCCTTCGGCCGTCGCGTTGGTCACTCGGTGATCGAAGTAGTTCAAAAGTCCTTCCAGGTGACCTCGAAGCACCTTGGCAACCTTCTCGATCGGCTTCAGTTCACAGCCCCCCGCCCACCAGTGACACTGACCGATGAACCGAAAGGCCGACGGCTGGTCCGCCTGCCCCCAGAAGTGACGAAAGTTCTTTTTGATTGACCAAGCCTCTCCGGTCTTCAGGTCCGCTCGCTGGACCTTCGACAACGCCGCGAACCGATCGTTTGAAAGGTTCTCCAGGTTGTACAGAAACAATTGACGCAGCCCGCTCAGCGAGTCATCCCCGTCGGCCTTGAGCTCCTGATGCTCCGTCCGCCGGACCTTGTGGACCGCCTCGCCAAGGTACTTCGAGACTTGGAACCGATCGTGGACGATCTTCGCCCGAGGAACCTTGGACGCCGCCAAGCTCATGAACGCCTTCCAAATGTCCATCAAAACCGGCAGCACCGAACGTAGCTGTGTATTGCTGAGGGACTCAAACAACTCGTCGCACGCGACTTTGGTTCGCTCGCGGACGACTTCCAAGATACGCAATCGGTCGGTGTCGGTCAGCACGGAGACGTAGTCATGTACCCGTCCGAAGATCTTTTCATCGAGTCCGAGTAGGTCGCGGTAGTGGGCGTTCAGATCGTTCATCTGCCCAGGGTAGGCAAACCCCACAAAAATCGCACCGAGCTACTAAAACCTCCAAAGAACCGAAATTTGTTCTTCTGAGTCAGCTTTCTAGCTGACGCTGCACCTATAGGCATTACCACCCATCTTCAACCGATTGGAAGCCAGATGTCTCAACAAATCGTACCCACCCGTATCCTTGGACGTAAGCCGAATGGAAACTGCGAGATTTCCGGTAAGAAGGACGTGGAGGTCTTCATCTGCCGGATCGGCAACGGTGAACCTCGCTGCATCGCGGCCAAAAGTCTTATCGATACCCTGAGGCTTACTTGTTCGATCGTCGTGGCCGCTCCGGAGAGCCCCCGTCCGGTCAAGGTCGAAGCTGATGCCTAGCACTCAACGGAAAACGTTCCGAATGCAGAGCAATGGTGACCTGTACGCCTTTCGCTATGAATGGCGGTCGGCCAACTGGGTCGTGTACGTCGAGCACCACCCCGAAAATCCGATCGGCGGCTGGTGTGATGAAACCCACATCTTGGGTGGTGGCCTGCTTTGCATCTCAAGCGGAAGCGAACCAAAAACTCTTGAGCAGGCGATCTCACGCAGTTTTGGGTTCATGCACTATTTTTCCAACTACATCCGCACCGGCTCAACCGAGCAATTGTCCGTGCGGATCCGAACACCGGACTACAACGAAGATGGCACTACTCGCAAACAGTAATGGCGAAGCAGGCGGAGCTGCTCTCGTGTTAGTTATGACGGCGATTGGAATAATCTGGTTCGTCATTTGGATTAACCAGGGTTCCGAGAAGCCTAGCGTGACCAACAGGCTATCTGAGCGACTGACCGTTGGAGATCATGCGTTTGACTTTGAATATCGCGAGATCAAGGGCACGTGGGAAATCTATGCCACGTCCTACCCAACTAACTGTCGGAGTAAGAACCCACCGGACTGTCACGTTTATTCGGATGGTCGAATCAGTGTCACTTCTGGCAAGGAACCACTCACCATTGATCGGGCTCGAGCTATCGCGAAAGTTTGGGCAGTGGGATATGGCAACTATCAAACGACAGGAACTTTTTCGAATAATGGTGGTCAGGTTACCGTCTGAATAACCACTACCTAGTACAAGCCTGAACCAAGTCGAGTTCAGGATAACCGTGATGTTCTTAACCCAAAGGATGGTTTTATGAACACTCAGTTCGAAGGCCCGCTTAGTGGCGTGGAAGAAGTGGAGTCCGGTACTCTGCACGGCTAGACATTGTTTAGCCAATTTGATGTTGCAAGTGAAAGCTTTGCAACGTGGGGCTGTCATCAACCAGCTTTGGTGGCAGCCCTATTCTGAAACATCCTCTAACATTAGGTTCAATGGTGCCTGACGACCTTCCGAATCAAGACGTCCCCAACTCCAAAGATTTCAAGGAGCGATTCTTCCAACCGTTCCAGGGTAGTCTTTATCCATACAATTCGGCCTTGGGGATTCAGAGGATGAACCGTTATCCTGATAGAGATAAAGCGACAACCGAGGTCCAGGAAGAGTTGCCTTCGTATCAAACGATCCGAATGCCACCCGCTCCGAACCGCTACACCTTTCGGTCCACGTGTCTGGAAGACGTGATGGAAGAACTCTGTGGCGAATGGCACTTTTCCGTGTTTTGCGGGCTTTCAGGCGACCCTGGCCAGATTCATCGCCTTCCATATGTTACGCGGCACCTGTAGCAATGCTAGCAACTTAGGGCGGCGTTTGTTCGCTCGCGGCTCAACTCGACCACAGCGGTTGCCCACAATCCGGCCTACCAAAACAGACAAACTTAGTCCAATCATCGATTCACTTGTCGCTCGCGTTGACCACAGCAACCAGTTGGTCGCTAGTAATTGATGAGCTGATGCGAAACTTAAACTGCGAGCTTCCCGGTTCCGGCTATATGCCGCTTGCAACATCTTCAGGCGGATCAGATTGTAGGCCAACAACCCGCTCCAAAACTCCCGAGCCATTCCATCGGGGTCGCGGCTACGCAGGTGCTCCAGCCCCTCGCTCACCTTGATCGACCGAATATCCAACTCCGCGTTCCAGCGAAGGCGGTAGGCTTGGCCAAGCCACTGTCGATCAAACGCTTGCTCATCCAACAATGTTGTGGTGATGGTATAATTCTCCACCCGGAAACCTTCCTCGTCTACGTCAATATCCGCCAATCGCAAATTGAGCAAATCCGGCAACGAATCATACTCTCGACGGTCCATCTCGTCGGTTCGCTTGGTCTTATGCCAAGTGACCAGTCGCTGCTTCGAATCGATCACTTTTGATCCAGCCGGATGGTCTTGCCGGGTGTGATGATTCTTCATGACAACGTCCACCCCCCGAGCCTGACACGCCGCAATCAAAGCATAGCCGCAGTAGTAGCCATCGGCCAATAAGATGTCACCGGGCCGAAGATGGTTCAGGAGCGTTCGAAACAAGTTGGTCTCCCCGGTCCCTTTACCGCTGTAGGCCGCAATTTCCGCGGCCAAAAGCAAGCCGGTGGTTGCCGAGAACAAACCCACCGCTCGAACCATTGGAAAGCCTAAACCCGGTTTCTGGGCTGGGTTCTGAGGAAACCTTTCTTGATTCGCCTCGGTGTCGGCGGCGTCAACGGTGAATCCATCGACCATCAAAATCCGACCGGGTATCGACCTGCGACGGACCATCGCCAGCACCAGTGGAGTGAGCCGTTCTTCGGCGAGCTCCTCGGAGATTGGAAGGCGCAGATCGTTATATTTTCTGGAATGCTCTTCCACCGCGGCGGCAAGATCACAGGTGATCTGTCGGACCGCGTCAGCGGGCATCTTTGCTTTGGCTGCGCAGAAGCCACCGGAGTTGGCGCTGACGATTCGCCCGGTCACGGTCTCCCACAATGAGGCAACCCGGGTAGCCGCGGCGGCGCAGGACCGTTGTGTTCCCTCATAAAAGAACATCGAGACCATCGCCCATAAGGTGATGGCCGGATCATACACGACTTCTTCGCCCTCTCCAAAAGCCACCCGATGATCGCGACAGGCGTGCTCGAAGATCTGATCGTTCAAGACGTCGGCCAGCGGCAAGGAAGGGTCGCAGACGAGTGCTCGGCGGAAGAGTCCCCATCCGAAGTGACGATTTGATAAAGTGGACATGGACCTTCCCCGGCCAAAGTTTGATATGCCAAACCGAGGAAGGCCATGTCACGGACGAATTATACGGCTAGGGCGGGCCTTGTCACCCCCTATTATTTTGTCCGTGACAAAAGTCGTCGAAAAAAACGAACCGCGAGGGATCGCGGCGGTGAGTGTTGCGCCAACGTCGAAAACTCCGTCGAAAAACACACCAAAACACGGAAAAGTGCCATTCATGTCTGGCACCAAGCACCAAAGCAATGGCCGCCGAACCAACGGATGCTTCTCTACCATGACGCTGACATTCTGGGGAAGCGAATCATCTGCCGACCGGATGCCGCTTGCCGATCGAAATTGCCAAAAACTGAAGTGGCTTTATTTTTTGAAATCGACCGCAGCTCAGAAGGTCACAAAGAGCTCAGGGAAGCAGGTCGTAATGAAGCCTACCACCATCTCATTCAGCGAAGGCTCTATCAACGCTACTGGCCCGATCTTGAGACGAATCACCACTTCGTGCTCTGGATTTGCCGTAGTCAAAAGCGAATCGACAACATCTGCAAGACCTTCGGCAAGCTACCGATCGCCAAGATCCTTCGATTCGCTCTGCAAACCGCAGTAGTATATAGCGACAATGCCCTGACCGAGGCGATCTGGTCGACCATTGACGGGGAGGTCAGGTCGATTCACAAAAGAACGACTGAAAAAGATCTCAATTCTTGAAAGAATTCTGTCAGACTTTGCACGTTCGTGAATACGAGTAAGTATTACCGACTCAAAGATTGATGGGTCGACCTGAACTCAAACACAAACGGACAAACATCCTGATGGGTTATCACAAAATGCTCCGCAGTGGGAAGTTCCTGCCTCAATCAAGCAGCTCGGGCGTTTAGTGCTGCAAGCTTTGATCGGGCTTTGCGGCCTGACGATTGTCTTCGTTGTTCTGGCCTTCGATGAGCTTGGCGCGATTTTGGTCTTGGCGACGCTCATCATCGGAGTGCTGTCGGGGGTTGGTTGGGTACTCCTAAATTTCCGTAGGGCGATGAGTTACGTGTGGCGGAACCTACGTTAAATCGGGCTCCGTTCTTGTGTCCGAGTACAGTCACCAAAGTGTCCAGAAGCGGTCCAGAGAGTGTATTCGTGGTGGATAGAAATTAAGTCCGGCGTGTTCACCGGACCCCCTCCCCAGCCAGGACTTACGGCGTGCCGGTCTGCTGCGAGCAGCCTCCCGGCCTCATACGCTGGTTGGTTTCCCGGATAGCCGTCGCCATTGAAGTCGCCACTATTCCGACCAAGCTCACCGCATGAGGCCGGGAGGGCCCGGCACCCCACGCAGAACTTCGAGGAGCCGAAGATATGCGGTCAGAAGATCGCTTCAGTTCTGACGCCGATTCGTCGTACCCTTTGAAGGGTTCTGCGTTGACTGCATAGGCAGTCAGGTAAGTCCTCCTCCACCCCGCTTTGAAGGTTATAATTTCCCGGGAAGTCGTGCGACGACTCGACGTTCCCGCCAACCGGCTTGATCTCGGCCACCATGACGCACGAGTTTCCGTGGTACTGATGGGGTTAGCTCGCAGTGCCTAGAAGTGTAATTCGCCGGTCCCACCCGTCAAGAACAGAGTGTCCAAACGGCACACCCAACGGTTGGTCCATCACCCCGATTTCGTGATGCACCAACCGGGGCGCCGGGAAGGCCCCTCGATCTTGACCGGCGGGCGTGCGGCTCATTGGGGGTAACGGCGTTTCTTCGCTGAGTCGTTGACAAGACGCCAGTGCGGAACCATTTTTTATTCTTTTCACTCTATTCGTATGAGTCAGAACAACTCGGGTACGGGGAACGCCCAAAACAAGGTTCCCAAAACCAACGGCAAGCCTATTTTCAAAATGCGTGACGGCACGTTGACGGTAAGCGTCTTTTCGATGGAGCGTCCCAAAGGCGATCCTTATGTATTCATCGTGCCGGAGCGGGCATACAAGAAAGGGGAAGATTGGTTCAATACCTCTACTCTTCATGCAGACGATCTTCTATCGATGGCATTCCTTTTGATGCAGGCACATTCCAAACTCCGGACAAAAATCCAAACAGAAACGAAGGAATAGTTCGACGCTACTCCTTCACCCTTAGCCTCATCAGCGAGGCGATTATTTCTTTCCGAACTATTGTATGGTTTTTAACACAACTGCAAACAATTTCATTCTCGACGAGAAGGGAGCCTACGACCGCGGGGAGCTTGATAAAGATAGCATCGCAGACTTTCTTCAAGCAAGAATCGATGATGGTAGCGTCTGGCAGATGAAACGTTCGTACCGACAGAAAGCTTTGACGTTGATCCAAAAAGGAGCCTGCCTGCTAGGGCCGCGACCCTTCCTTGCCATTGACGGCAACTACATTCCCAGCCGGGAGGAAGTTGGGCCGGGAGACCCTGGTTCAAAAGAGTACTTCCTTGATTCGTTGGTCTACATTGAATAGCAGAGCCTATCACGTGGCCGCCGTTTGGTGGCCACGTCCATTTCCCCCTCTCATCCATGAAAAACAATGAAACAATAAATCAACGCTTTGTGGCATCCGAGATTCTAGCGCATGAGCTCCGATCCTTGATCTATTCAGAAAGTGACAGAACTGAAGTGCGAGAAGAAATTTCGGAAATCATCGATCGCAATGTGAGCCGGCTGGTTCAAGAGGTTCGAGATCGCATCGAAGAGCAGCTCACGTCACCGACGGACGTCATGACGCCCCCGCAGCTTGCCAAACTATGGGGTGTCGAAGTCGTCAAGATCCACAACTGGATCCGCAAAGGACAACTTGACGCGATCAATGTTGCAGTCAATCCGACTGGCCGGCCACGGTATCGGATTGAGATGGCAGCGATTGATCGGTTCAAACAGGAACGTTCGGCAAAGCCTGAGCCCAAGCGTGTCAGCCAACGCCGAAGGTCACTCCCGGGAGTGACAGAATACTTTTAATTTCTACCTACAAACTTATGGGACAATATTTTAAAGCAGTGAATCTAGACAAGAAAGAATACGTCTGCCCCTGGTGTCTCGATGGAGTGCGCAAGCTTTTTGAGTGGGCGGTGAACAAGCAGGGTGCTGTGTTTACTCTGCTTTTGCGGCAGAGTTCGCAGAGTGGAGGCGGTGACTTCTCCGGCCCTGGAACGCAGTTCATCGACTTGGATGCTGGCGTCAGTCTGTCCGAAGTCATTGCCAAGGGGGTTACTCGTGAAGGCATGCTTGTCAATCTTCCTCCAGAATCAATCGTTGGTCGTTGGGCGGGTGACCGCATCACGTTGGTGGGAGATTACGATGATTCGGGTCTGTACCAGAAAGCAAGTTCGTATCTCAATATATCTGAGAGATTGGTGGATGCCTGGAATGAGTTTGTAAATTGGGATGAACATGAATTGGAGTTCCGCCCTGGCTGCAGCTGCAACGATCCCTACTAGTTAAAGAGAACATCGGCAAACGGTCGTCCGCGGACGACCGTTTTTTTTGTTGCTCACTTCTTTTGGCACCGTGGGCTCCCGCCTCAAACCTACAACCGAACCTATTAGGCTCGGTTTTCGGTTCCGTCAGGAACCCAGCGGGCTGGCGGGGGCGTTCGTTCTATATCAATAAAGGAATTTGTTTTGCTATAGGGTTCGTGATACCATTAGCAACAATGAAGCAGGCTAAACGGTCGACGGCCATCACTTCTCTAAATCGAAAGGGTGGTGTTGGGAAAACCCACTTTTGTTGGTTGATGGCTTCGGGTTGTCACGCATACGGTAAGCGGATTCTGCTTGTTGATCTCGATCCACAAGCCAATCTCACAAGCAGTTTTTTGACCGACTCAGAAGTCACTTCTTCGGTGGAACAACTGTTTGACCCAAGCATCGATCCCGATGCCGAGAGCTTGATCGTTCAAACGAAGTTCGAAGGTGTCGATCTGATCCCGAGCTCCGCTAAGCTGGAACCGATGAACGTGAGTGACAACTGGGAAGCAGCCGATCTGCATCTTTCACTCGTGGAAGCTCTCGAGTTGGTTGGCCATCACTACGACTATATCGTCTTCGATTGTCCCCCAAGTCTCTCCCTCGTTAGTTACGCTGCCCTTTGCGCTTCCAACGAGGTCGTCATTCCACTGGAGGCGGCACGCTGGGGTGCCCTCGGTACCCAACACATTGCGGCGGCCATCAAGCTTGTCCAGTCCCACTACAACGCTGATCTACGGTTGATGGGCTATCTGGTCAGTCGATACAAGTCGCGTCGTTCCTATCAGCAAACTTACCTTGAGGAATTACGCAAGCACTTTGGAAACGACGCTTTCGAAACCGTCATTCCTGATCTGGCCGACTTTGAAAAAGCCGTTACCGATCGAAGCCTTATCTCCGTTCACTTCCCCTCATCCCGTGCCAACCAAATCGCCAAAGAACTCCTCGACGAAGTCGAATTCCGTTCGCAAAAATAGTCGGCAGTCCGCCGCAGCAACCGCAGGAGAAGCCTTTAGCAACTCCCCAACGCTTCCTGAACCAACCTCTGTTCGAAGTGCCTCCAGTCAGTCGGGACAGCGGCGTCTAAGCGGTGCTTTCTACATCTCCCTTGACCGAATCGAGACGGATCCGGAACAACCGCGAAAGCAGGTGGATAGCCAGCACATCGTTGAGCTGTCAGCATCGATTGCAAAACTTGGTGTTCTTCAGCCAATCAGTGTTCGCTACGTGGAGGGTGCTGAAAAATATCGGACCATTGCCGGAAAATGTCGTTTCCAAGCTTCGAAGCAGGCAGGGATGAAAGAGATCCCCTGTTGGGTAAAGTCGCCAGAGGAAAAGCAGATACTGCTTGAACAGATCATCGAGAACTGGCAGAGAAGCGATCTGTCGGCGATGGACTTGGCGGAATCGCTGGGCATCCTTCGTGATGCCAACGGCTACTCACAGGTTGAACTCTCGACCATCACTGGCAAAAGCAAGGGGGACATCAGTAAAATCCTCTCACTTCTGGAGCTTGACCCTGAGGTACAGCGGCTAGTCCGGGAAGATAGTAGCCGAATGGTCACTCGTAAGCATCTTTACGCCATGAAAGATTTTTCTGTTCGACGTCAGATCAAATTGATCCAGGGGATCAAGGATGGACTGTACACGGCCGATTCAATTGAAATGCTACGTCAGAAAGAAGGTCAGAGTAAGAACG
The DNA here is from genome assembly GCA_963833245.1 of Pirellulaceae bacterium. Lineage (GTDB taxonomy): Bacteria > Planctomycetota > Planctomycetia > Pirellulales > Pirellulaceae > Rhodopirellula. Next base: position 562,981 of record CAWHXH010000010.1, on the reverse strand, counting down.
GAGCACCAAAACTCGCGAGATGGCAACGAAGAACCTTCCGAACGCGACACGCTACGGTGACGTTCAACTTTCGCAAGCCCGAAATCGGTGGGCATGACGTGATTGAAGCACTCCGTGAGATCAAGCGGCAGATTGCAGAAGACGGGGTGGTTTGACCCACCGTTCCAATTTGCGAACGATCAATCCCTCAACTCTGAAAAGTTTCCCCGGGAAACTTTCGTTTTATGCTGTTTCGACTCATGCTAAACATGCAAATGTCGATCTTGTCGAGCCAAGATGCCGACGTCTTACGGACCAAATGGACGTTCACTTGCGGACAGATTCAGGTTTGAGGTACGGACGGTTTGGCTAAACGGGATCGACCTATTTGCCTTGGATAAGCCAAACTTGAAGAGCAGCGGTTCGCTATCGCATGTTACGGACAAAACCAGATAAGTTACAGACGAAATTTAGAATCCAAATCGGGATACTTGGCTTCCGTTGGCGATTGGTTCGCTTATGACTGACAAAAGTCTGATAGTGTGTTGCCTACACGATATACTACGGACAAAAGTTGTAAGACTTGCGGACAAAATTGCGATCGCTTACGGACGTTCTTGCATTCATTGTGCCGATGGATCGCTTGTAGAAGCGATATTTTGTAATCGGTCCGTAAAGAATCCCTTAGGGGGGGGGGGGGGGGGGGGTATTTAATAAACTTTTAAACCTACCCACCCATGCCAAACTGCAATTGAAGGTTCCACTTTGGCTTGGCGCCGGTGGGGGAGTTGTGGCAGTATCGGAACACTCATGCAGTCGACGAATCCTCACCGGCACTCTGCACCCCCATCGAGTGGACGTGACGAGCTGAATCTGATCGATTTCCCCATCAGTGTGCTTCAGTACCAACAGCCAACCGATTCGCACGGCAATCGGCCAGACGAATTGGTCTGCACGATTGAATCGTTTGATCGCCATCTGAATCAGGTGGTTCCTCGAAAACTCACACGCCGCACCGCTTCAAAGCACGGCTTTCCAACTCCACTGGAAGAGGAGGTTCTTATCGCACTGCTCACGCTGACGCGACTTAAAAACGAGTTCACATCGCCTCGGATTGAGTTTCGCAACTCAGAACTGTTCGAGTTGATGGGCTGGCCATCGAACGGCAACAGCACCAAACGATTGTCAATCGCCCTGGACCGTCTGAAGGGACTGACCCTGAAGTACGAGAAGGCCTGGGCGACCGGAGGCAATCGGTATGAAAAGGAATTCACCACTGGGCTACTTGATAGTTATCAGTTCGTCGTTCAGACCGCGGGAAGTGGTGATGAACCGAAGGCCCAGTCTTGGATCCAGTGGGCCAGCGAGGTCTTCGCCGACATTCAACAGGGGAACGTCAAGGAGCTAAACACCGATCGTTATTTCTCGCTTGATCTACCTATCGCGAGAAGGCTCTACCGATTCCTAGACAAGCACCTTGCCGAAACGCCTCGTTTCGAGATGGAATTGTTGACGTTCGCGGCTCATCTTGGGATTTCTGGAACGACCCACATCGGCAAAATCAAAGAACGACTATCGCCGGGAATCAAAGCGATTGAGATGATGGGCGACTTCATAAAGCCCCTGGATCGGGCCGAACGGTATACGAAACAAAGAGCAGGTGTTTGGTTGGCTCATTTTGAACGCACCGGAAATGTTGAAGCTCGTCAAAGCAACTCACGATCAATCAAACCGAAGGCTTCGAAATTTTCGGACGTGGACGCGAAAGCTTTGGTCTCCGATTTCTACTCCGCCTGGTCGGGTGATGACGGTCACTTCGTGACCAAACATGAGATCTTCCAATCGCAAGCGATCATCAAACGCTACGGAAAGGAGCAGTGCGATTTACTTCTGCCTCATTTAATCAAGACAATGAAACGTCAGTTTCCCGAAGCGAGAGCCTTTGGCGCCGCCAACAATTATTGGCACGATGCGGTCAAGTTGCACCAGAAGCAGAATCAGTCAACCGCCCGCAATGACAGGTTTTTAGATAAGACGCTCGACATTGACGCGAAGAAGGAGGCGGATCGTAAACGGTTTGAAACGCTGAGATTGAAATGGGAATCGCTATCTGAAGTTGACCGGGAGTGCATCCGCGAGAAGGTTTCTCTGAGATGTTCAGAAACCGTCGCCCGATTTATTGAACAGAAACGTCACCAAGACCCACTTGTCATTCGTGCCTGTTTTGACGAGATGTCACGATCAATGTCGGGCTAACGCCACTGACTTCTCCTCATGCCATCGGTTGTCCCCGGGAGGGGACAGGAGGCGGGCATCCCCACGGGTCAGTTGAACTGAACCCTTTTCGGCTTGGCGAAGCCAAGACACATCGGCACGGGGAGCGCACCGCTCGCGGGGCTATCGCCCGCGACCGCAGGAGCTTTCGACGACGCGGGGGACCGCTGCTACAGCTCCTGCGGTCGCGGCCTCACTAAGGAGGCCCCCCGCGACTCGGTGCGGCACTCCACTCGTCAGTTGAACTGACATTGACGCCGACTATCGTCAGCGTTCGCTTCGACTCCAATCGCCACCATCACCAAAACGCCATTGACTGGACGCTGGAAGCGTTTTCACGCCCCGTCGGTACAATCTTGCGAAATCGCTCGTATGGCTGCTGCAAACGGCATTAAAATGACGTCTGAGGGATCGAGTCATCGACAGCCAAGACCGATCGTTCATTGGCCCGGCTCGATCTCGCCAAGATCGACGATCTGCAAGTCGTCCTGCCTGGTACTTCGTACCGTCAGAACATAGATGACTTTGTCGGTCATCGTAAAAACGATTCGGTGGGTGTTTCCACGACCGAGCCCGAATAGCTTGTCACGAAGTTCCACCTTAAATTCCGGCCTGCCGTTCTCACGGGAGAGAGGACACGAGGGTGCGGTGCGTGGAAGGTCCTCAGTGGTTCGTCTTGCCTCGACTAACCATCGACGTGCCTGTTCGACACTTCGGTTCTCGGCCCACCACACTGCATTGCTGAGAATGTTGCGTTCGGCCTCATCGGTGATGACTACGCGACGGCTCATTGGCCCATTTGTTCATTGAACCGAGCCGTGATCTGCTGAAACGCAAGTTCGGGTTCATTGTGCCGGCCTTGCTCCATGTCAGTCAGCCCACGCTGGATCGATTGAACGTCCGCTTGCTGGTGCAACGCCCGCATCGCTTCGAGGTGGGTTTGTTGATCGACCACCACGTAAACGTGATCGTCCGCCGGATCGATGACGGGCATGATGCGATCGCTCGTCGCGTGAAGCGCCTGTGACTGTTCGGGTGTGAGTTGTGGTGTCATGCTATTATTATATCACAATTGTTGCGTTGAGAAAATGAGAAGCGTGAATGAAGATTGCGGTGTTACTTAACCGTCACTCCCACGATCTGCTCCCAGGTTTCCCGCGTGATCTGTTCGGCTGTTGGCCATTGTAGCGTCCAGCCTCCTTGCGTCGGCTCCAAGCCAGTCGAACGTCCAATCCGCGTTCGGCGAGCGACCAGAGAAGTTCTTTGAACCCGGCTTCGCCCTCTTCATCGTTGTCGGGCAGCAAGGTCACCCGGCCGCCGGCTGCTGCGGCCGCAAACCGCGTGATCTTTTCGATTTGTCGTTCGGTCGCTCGGTTGCTGCAAAGTCCCACCGCGGCGAGTCCGATCGAGTCTAAGGCCATCACGTCGTTGGCCCCTTCGACAATCAATAAGCCGTGCTCGTCAAGCGATTGCTGGAGTTGAGGATTTTCGAGACGAGATCGTTGACCGTAGAGTTCCAGTCCGCGGCCGTAACCTTTGACGTATTTGTGTTTGATTGGCTTTCGAGGAGCTTTCGGGTTGCCCTGACGCAACCACGCCTGTTGTTTCTCCTCGTAGAGTGGATCGCGGGCGGAGTAACTCAGCGGCTCACCCTGTTCGTTGTGATGGGTGTAAACCATCAATCCGCGGTACATGCTCCGTCCATCGCGTGGCAGGTAGGAAACCAGCTTAAGCCCCGGAAGGGAGCGAGCTCCTCGAATTCCGAGGTACTCTTTGAATTTAACTGTTGCCGCTGCGGAGACCCGCCATTCCAACCGCGTTCGCTATACTTGCGTGGTCAATTAATCATCTACTCAGCAAACTTTCATTCGATGCCTAACGCGGAAAATCTTCTGCTCGTTTTGCTTGCCTACCAAAATGGGCTCATTTCTCACGCCGAAGTCCTTGAATTGGCCGCTCAGACTCGCGGGGCCGACGAGTTCGCAGCGGCAGAAGCCCTAATCGATCGTAGCCTCTTAGAACAGGATGAGCTGACGGCGCTGGAGGGTCTTCGAGATCTATATCTACGGCGTTTTGGCAACGACTTCTCCAAAGCGATCGCCGCGCTGCAGGGCATCGATGACATTCGCGGCGAACTCGCTGTCGCAAGTCCTGCACCGATCGCGTTGGACGCGACGAGGTCCATTGCTCCGAGCGACCTCGAGGCGACAACGGCAGCCGATTCCGCGGCAACGAACCCGGCACTCGATATTACCAGCGACCAGGGTTCGTTTTCAATTGATATAAGTCCTAGCCTCCGTTCGGCCCTTCAACAGAGGGAGTCCATGGATCGCTTTCGAGTATTGAAGGAACACGCCAGAGGTGGGCTGGGCGTTGTGTACTTGGCGGAGGATGGAGACTTTCGTCGTGAAGTGGCGCTCAAACAGATTCGCGTGGACCGGGCGGACGACGAAGTTCACCGAGCAAAATTCATTCAAGAGGCCGAAATTACCGGTCAGTTGGAGCATCCCGGGATCGTGCCGGTGTACGCGTCCGGTAAGGACGAGCATGGGCGACCCTACTACGCGATGCGTTTCATTCGTGGCGAAGACTTCAAAAGCCGCATTCAAAAGTTTCATGCCCAGCGAAAAGAAACCGGTGAAGCGTTGGATGGTCCGACGCTGCGTGCTTTATTGCGTCGCTTTCTGGACGTCTGCGACGCGATCGCCTACGCACACGAGCGGAAGGTGCTTCACCGCGACCTGAAGCCCGGCAATGTCATGCTTGGCAAGCACGGCGAGACGCTAGTGGTTGACTGGGGTTTGGCGAAACCGACCAGTCGGCCGGACGATGCAGAATCAATCAGTGAGCTAGTTGCGAGCGAGTTGCCAGTATCGAGAGGTGGTTCAGCCAGCGGCTCGGAAACAGTCTACGGCAGCTTCCTTGGCACGGCTGCTTACGCACCGCCGGAACAGATCCGCGGCGAACTCGATCGGCTTGGCCCGCATTCGGACATCTATTCATTGGGTGCGATTCTTTTCGAGTTGCTCGCAGGTAAATCGCCGCTGAGAGGCGCCGGCACAAGGGCCGAATTGCTTGATCGCATCGAAGCTCGCGACGCGGGATCACCGCGAAAGGTCGATGTGTCCGTTCCAAAACCGCTCGACGCCATCTGTCGAAAAGCCATGGCAGCGAAGATCGCCGACCGATACGAAACCGCCGATCAGCTCAAAGAGGAGCTTGAACGCTGGATCGACGATGAACCCGTCGCGGCCTACCAAGAACCACTCTCTACACAGGGAAGACGCTGGTTAAGAAAAAATCCCGCGATCGCGGCGGGAGTTGTCGCGGTTACCGTGCTGGGGCTCATCGGAGCGGTAACGTTCGGGTCGATCTCCGCGCATCACAATCGCGATCTTGAAACCAAAAATGAAGAGATCAATCAACAATCCAGACTACTTGCAGATAGCAATACGCAAATCGCCGAGCAGTCGGAGAAATTTCGTCTGACCACGGCCAGAAACTTCTTGCGCATGGGGACTAGGGAATGGGATTCAGGGGAACACGACGACGGGAATCAAACGCTTCTTGCCGCGTACGCGCTTTCGCGTAGTTCACCGGAATTGCATGATTCAGCCGAAAGACTCCTGCATAGTCGTGCCACCAGCTTTGGACGGCAATACGCGGCACGAGTGATATCGGACGACACCATCAAATTTTTTGTCGTTTGCAAGAACGACACCAAAATTGCGACCATCTCACATGCCGGAGCGTCGCTGAAAATCTGGGACAAGGAACTCGGATTTTACGAAGAAACCATTCCTCTTGAATTAGGGAATCCGAGTTACCTTACCCGGGACCGGTCAGGACGCCATCTGCTAATATCTGCACCGAGTGGAATTGAAATCATCGATCTTTACGACTCAAACGCAAAAAGACATTATCCAATTGAAAGTGAATTCAATTACGGAATGTTGAGTCCTGACGGTGCGTTTGCGGCAGTAAAGAGCCGGCGTAGTGATGCACCTGGCGACACGCTACAGATGCTAGAGGTCGCAGACGATAAAATTGAGTCCAAATGGAACATTTCCTTCGATGAGGGAATCACGGAGATTGGCTTTTTTCCTGAGGCAAAAGCCTTACTTTTCGAAGGAACATCCGGGAACATTCTTTCCGCCAATACTCAGGACGGTGTCATCTCCCACATTGCCGACGGGAAAAAGGTTTCAGCTCATCGATATGCCTTGCACCAGGAAAACAAGATCCTCTTTAACATTCCTCGTGGGTTTTTTGATCTAAGCTCGCGTTCTTGGCTTTCTGCGGACCGTCTCCAAGATCGTCCTCGAACTTTTACATGGTCCGTGTTTTCACCGGACTCCCGTGAGGTGCTCAACCCCTACCTGAACCAGATTTTCGAATTCACATAACACAAACCAAACGAATTTTCGACTGCAAACTTTTCTGCGCAGACTACGCAAGTGAACTTTGATGCGGGAAACACTGCAAGGTTACGGTTGTCACCCGAGGGATGGATACTCTCTGAGCATGAGTTCAATGTTTTTGACCCGCTTTCAGTCAAGGACTCAAGATTGCCATTTATTTCGGATTTAGCAACGGATCAATACGGCAAATCGGTAGGGGCTGTGGCGTCGCAACGCATAAGCTCTTGCGAGTCGTGGGACGGAGCGACATTTACAACAAGAACGTTTTCGAACATTACTAGCATGCATAGAGTTCGAGTTCAACCCGAAGGTGGTCGATTTTCCGTATTTGCACGACAAGAATCCCGGACGCCAAGTTTCGCAGTATTGGAGTTACGCGAAGACGCGGAACTGGAGACGGAATTCTATCGACTTGATGCTTGGAGCGATGGTCGTCTTCTGGACGTCGTGCCCATAATCACATCCAGGGAGAGTGATCGAGCTGGAATTGCCTTCACAAAGGCACACCCACCGCTTGCGGTGAGTGAAAATCGGAAGTTTGTTGTCTCGCTAATCGACGAAGATTCTGTTGGCTTGTTTGACACCATCAATGGCAATTTGCGTCTACGGGTTCCTTTGAGCTGGCGGGCGAAAATTGCGGTTAGCGAGCAGCCTCCACGCCTTGCCATTGCATCCTTTGGGGGGCGGCTGACAGTCTACGATATTGGTAGCGAAGCCAAATTGCTTTTAGATGTCCGGATTGAAGGTACACCGCTCAAAATAGATTTCATTCACCAGGGAACATCAACAGTACTTCAAACGACCTCAGGACAATTGAAGATCTATGACACGTTTACTGGCGCACGACTTTCGCCAGTTGACTTCAAACCTGGTGATAAAAATTCGCACGGATTCGCGACTTTCGAAAGTGGTGAGAAGCTTTATCTTGCTAATCCCGGTGGAGCCATCGCAGAGCTTAATTTGCGAATGCCCCCGCTCCCTAAATCGAAAGCAGCAAAACTCGCTTGGTTCGAACTGCTGACAGGGTATGCCGTCGATGATGAGGGACGATGCGAAATGCTGACGGAGGAAACTCAGTCGGCTCGATGGGAACTTCTGAGGAATGAGACCGATTGGCGAGCGGCACGTAAAGCATACTTGAACGATCGGATTATATACTGGCATGCATTGCAAGTTCGCGAGTGCCTCAGCCTCGATCAAGAGTTCGCGGCGAATTTTCACCTCAAACAATTGAAGTCTCGCCTGAAAGATGAACCTGACCGTCTGACGCAACTCCTAAAACCCATCGAACGGGACAAGGCATCCTCGGATCTTCGCGTGCAGCTACAAGCTGCTCGTGACTTGATCGCGGAAGGTCAATACCAAGATGCTGCATCTTTGTTGACGAACGAATTGAGTGAGCATGGGGATTCCAATTTAAGCGAGGTGGCAGCTTTCAAGCAAATGCTCGCTGGTTTGTCGGCACCTGAACCTTCAGGAAAGTCAGATTCAAAATTTTCTCACTTGCTCTTCGATCCTGATGTGGTCAAACCGGGTGACTCTAGTTGGAATCGTATTTTTGCAGCGTGTCTTTTAGGAAGTACGACTGAGAGGCTGAGTGAAACTCGAAATTTTGCGTCGCAATGGGATTCGCAACTCCCGACGGAACCAAACGGTCGGCTGGGCAAATGGGTATTTGGATGGATCGATGCGTGCTTGGGCAACCATGATCAAGCGATTGAAACGTTAGAGCCGGTCTCCAAACAATCCAGCCACGATTTCATGGACATGATGTTCTACGCCAAGGCACTGCGGGCCGGTGGTCGCAACACTGAAGCGAACATTGCTTTGCTCGATGCACGACGACTGTACGAATCGGAGTGGCAGGACGGAAGTCCTAAAGAATCGTTGAAACCTGAGATTAGACGTTGCATGATGGTTTTGGGTGAGCACCTTGATGAGCTGCAACGCATCATTCAGGAGGAGCTGAATGACGATGCGAATGAACTCAACACAGATATCGACCAGCCTCAGAACTGATTCGGACTCTTTTGTTCTCGAGCATCTTCGGCGAAGTGTACTGAAGTCGTGCTGGGATTCTCTTGACGTGTAATGTTGCACGGGCTTCGCTTTCATCCGTGACTAACTGAGGTAGCCGTAGCAAGTAATCGACATCATTCATGCAGTGGCAACTTAAGTGGGCGCACAACATTTGGATTTTTGACTTTCCCGAAGTGATTAACAGGGTGACCTACACGACCAACACCATTGCGCCACTCAATAGCAGGATCCGCAAACACACCAACGACCGTCCGAAAGTGAAGAGTGAATGTTCAAATGAATTAGCTCACGATCACCTGTTAAACTCTGGGGAACGCTAGTTCTCGAATCCATCTAGAAAGTCTCTCACCGCAATGATTAGCACCCCAGACACCGACGCCCGACACAGCGATGCGATTCATTCATGCCTGGAGGAACTGGTCAAGCAGGGCATTAACCATGCTCACCAGGAAATGCCGTTTCGGTGCATCGAGATCGGTTGTGGTAAGTCGCTTTCCGGCACCCACGTGATTCTCGATTTTCTGTCGGCTGCCGGAATCAAGCGAGTCAATTTGGTTCTGGTTGACCCCAACCTGGACCAGGAAGCGGTTCAGCCTTTCAGAACAACAATCACGACGTTCGACCATCTTAAAATCGATGGTTATCGGCAGACTTGGGAAGACTTCCAAACACAATTGATTCGTGATGAAGATCGTTTCGATCTGGCCGTCTCCATTCAATTCTCAAGTCTCCTGTCGAACGCGGATTTGTCGAACTACTTCAAATCAGCCCTAAGTGCGCTCGCAGACTCTGGTTCCCTGATCGACATCTGCGAAGACGACGACCGACTACTTGACCGAGAAACCTGGGGTGACCTTACTCTTTTTCAGCGAGACAAAACTTCGAGGGTGCTATCGGCAAGACAACAGGGCTTGAACTTGCGTCGGTCTATTTCGGTGCCAGCCCACCGGGACACACCAAACGACGAGCGGGTCATGACAGGACTACTTTTATCGTCGGACTTTCCGAAATATCAATATAATAGTAACCGGTAATCCGTAATCGGCAGTCTCCGGCATGTATCGGGGATAGAAAACAACAGCTGCTGCATGATCGCAATCACCACTCGTTTGCCGTCAAGGTGCTTTCTCCAAACTCCACCTTGACGGCTTCGGGTGATCGCATCCATCGCAGTGTTTATTTTATCCCCCCATTCAACATGCCAGACCAAACTAATGCTTCAGCGGATCAGCCAATCAGTCGCGACCAGTTCATGGCTTTCTTTCGTTCCGATACCTTTCACGAAAAGATGAGCGATGACGACTGCCGAGAACTTCTTGCTTTCTCACTGAAAGGCTCCAGTGATTTCACCTTGGAATTCCTTGAGGGTATCCTCATTGATTATTCTGTTGGACACTTGCAAGTAACCAAGGTGGACATCGTCTAAGATACAAACAGCATGATTTGTTAGGCATTTACTCATTCCTCAGGCAGTCTGGATTCGTCTCGCTCATTTCGAGCTGGCTCCCGCATTCCGCGGGAAGTTCAAAACCTGACTGGAGCTATGCCATGTTGGTTGACCGAACGGACGGAACTTGTGCTTCGTGTGAAGGGCAACTGGAGATCATCAATGCTGACGACATCTCGATGACCGTCCAGTGCACCGAGTGTGATGAGGGCTACGGAGTCGAACCCGATGCTTTCGGCGATGGATGCGTGGAGTACTACATTCCATTCATGACCCAGCAATACCTTGCGTCCGCCCACGGAGGCGAATGATGGATCCCAAGAAAGCCTGGGACGACATGCTCAGGGCCTACGAGGCCGGTTGCTGGCAAGAGTCGCTTGAACTCTCCGAAGGTCTTCGCGACCGGATGGAGTCGGGCGGGTTTGGTCCGATGGCACCCGTGGCCACTTCGACAGGCGTGCCGGTTGAGATTCGCGACGAGCGGCTGATGCACGCGATTGCACTGGCGGCCTGCCACCACATCTTCGAGCAATCCCTGCTCCACCAGGGAGACAACGGTTGAACCCATGCGGTTTACCCACCCAAGCACTTCCCGCCACAGCGGTGAGAAGTGCTTTTTCTGTGGAACGAGCTGCATCGCGGTCAAAAGGGGAACGGCCACCACCTGCACGCAAGCCGAATTGGCAATCCCGATGATCCGCCCCGTCCCACGGTTGCGACAGCCCTCGACCAAAGTCACCATCTGCGGCAAATCTTGCCCGCCGTGACCAGACGTGTCCTTGCGATCGGGTAGGATTCGGTCAAATTCGTGACATTTTGCTAGCATGCCTGTACGGTGAGACCCAAGCGGGCCGTCAGACTCGTCCTGGGACTCGATGGAACCTATCTCTCAACCACCAACGGCAGACGCTGATCGCAATCGCGGTGGCGATCCGTTTCTGGACATCGGGGGAATGCTCACCGGTGACCAACCGACGGCCTACCACGCCAAGCTGTTCGCCCACGAGCTGTTGCGACGGTCGCCGTCGGACAGCGTCGAGCGATTCACCGCCGCTTTGATGGACAGCCAGGTCGACCTGAACCCCCATCAAGTCGATGCGGCCCTGTTTGCGTTCCGGTCCCCGTTGTCCAACGGTGCGATCCTGGCTGACGAGGTGGGACTGGGCAAGACGATCGAGGCGGGGATCGTGCTCTCCCAAAAGTGGGCGGAGGGGAAGCGAAAGATCCTCATCATCCTGCCATCGAGCCTACGCAAACAATGGCACCAGGAACTTCAAGACAAATTCTATCTGCCGTCGCAGATTCTTGAATCGGCTTCGTTTAATCAATCTATCAAAAAGGGGCGGCAAAACCCGTTCGACCTATCCGAGATCGTTCTCTGTTCGTACCCGTTCGCTCGCAACAAATCGAAATACCTACGCAGTATCAATTGGGACTTGGTTGTTATCGATGAAGCCCATCGACTGCGGAACGTCTACAAAACTCAAAACAAGATCGCTCGGGAGCTACGTTCCGCGTTGGAGCACGCTCCCAAGCTGCTGCTAACCGCAACGCCGCTGCAGAATTCGCTGCTCGAACTTTTTGGATTGGTCAGCTTCATTGATGAGCACACGTTTGGCGACCTCAAAAGCTTCAAAGCTCAGTTCGCCCGGCTGACACCAGGCGACAACTTTGATGACTTAAAAGAACGGCTCAGTCACGTTTGCAAGCGAACGCTTCGCCGGCAAGTGCTCGAATACATTCAATACACCCAGCGGAAAGCCCACACGCAGGAGTTCGTGCCTTCGGCAGACGAACAGCGACTCTACGATCTGGTTTCCGAGTATTTGCAACGCGATGGCCTCAACGCGTTGCCTTCGAGTCAACGGGCCTTGATGACGCTCGTGCTTCGCAAGCTGCTGGCGTCGTCAACCTTTGCAATCGCGGGAGCCTTGGAGACGCTCACCGGCAAACTGCACCGTAGTCTCAAAGAGGACTCTGCGAGAGCGGCACGAATAGATGGGGACAATCAAGCACAAGACGGCATCTCGACCGACTTTGAGGCGTACGACGAACTCGTCGATGAATCCGACGCGCATGACGAAGAGGTTGAGGAACGGCTCACCCACGAGCAACGGGCCGCGATAGGCCGGGAGATCGAAGAACTGACCGAGTTCTCACAGCTCGCGTTGAACATTTCGGAGAACGCCAAAGGCACCGCGTTACTGAGCGGCCTTGAAATCGGCTTTCGCATGGCGGTGGAGCGTGGTGGACCGGAAAAGGCCATCATCTTTACCGAATCCCGCCGCACCCAAAACTACCTGCTCAAGCTGTTATCGGAGAACGGCTACGCCGATCGCATCGTGTTGTTCAACGGCAGCAATACCGATGCTAAGTCCAAAGCCATCTACGCTGATTGGAAACAACGTTTCGCTGAGACTGACAAGGTCACCGGATCGAGAACGTCCGACACCCGAGCCGCGTTGGTCGACTACTTCCGCGACTCCGCCCAAATCATGATCGCGACCGAGGCGGCGGCCGAGGGAATCAACTTGCAGTTCTGTTCGCTGGTCGTCAACTACGACCTGCCTTGGAACCCGCAGCGGATTGAGCAACGAATCGGGCGGTGTCACCGCTATGGACAAAAGCACGATGTTGTCGTCGTCAACTTCTTAAACAAGAACAACGCCGCCGACCAACGAGTCTACGAGTTACTGGCCGAGAAGTTCCAATTGTTCGATGGCGTGTTCGGGGCCAGCGACGAAGTGTTAGGCAGCATTGAGTCGGGTGTCGATTTTGAAAAACGTATCGCGACGATCTACCAAACGTGTCGCACCACCGATCAAATTCGTGAGTCGTTTGACCAACTGCAAGGCGATCTGTCCGAGAAGATCGACGTCAGCCTGAAAGACACCCGCACCAAGCTGCTGGAGAACTTTGACGCCGAAGTTGCTGAGAAGCTGCGAGTCTACAAAGAGGACTCCAGTGCCTCACTCAACCGCTTTGAGAGCCTACTTTGGGACGTGACCCGTTTTGTATTGGCGGATGTTGCCCAATTCAATACGACGGATTTGACGTTCGGTCTGCGTGACGCTCCGGTCACCAGTGCCCCAACAGGGTGCTACACGCTGCCTAGACGGGACGAAGTCGGCCATCACTACCGAATGGCACACCCGCTGGCTCAGCACGTCATGGAGGCAGCAGCGGACGCTGTGACGCAGCCAGCTGAATTGGCATTCGATTATAGCGGAACGTCTCGAAACATCTCGGTGTTGAAGCCGCTGGTGGGCCAAAGCGGATCGCTAGCGATCCGCCGCCTGACCATCACCTCACTCGACAGCGAGGATCACTTCCTGCAGGCGGGAGTCAGCGATGACGGGGAGGATCTGTCCGCCGAGCAAGTCCGGCGATTATTTAACTTGCCCGCCGAGATCGTTGGTCCCCCTCGCCCCGCTTCGGGGAGGGAAGTTGGGGGTGAGCGGCTACCCGACCGCAATCACACCTCAACCCGAAGCGTCAGCGAGGCTCCACTGGTGGAGCAACTCGATGTGGCCAAGTCCAAGATCCTGGGCGACGTTTCGATGCGAAACGCCAACTTCTTTGAGGAGGAGATCGAGAAGCTCAACCGCTGGGCATCGGATCGACGGGCGACACTCAAGAACAAGCTCAAGGATTACGACAGCGAGATCGCAGAGCTCAAGAAGCAGGCACGGACGGCTCGCAACCTGCCCGAGAAGCTCGCCATGCAAAAGAAGATCCGCACGCTGGACAAGAAGCGAGACGAAGCCTGGAAGGAATACGACGAGGCCGCTCGCGACATCGAACGACAGAAAGACGACCTAATTGATCGGGTGGAAACACGTCTGGAGCAAGACCTCCATGAAGAGACGTTGTTCACCATCCGATGGAAGTTAATTTAGAAGCCTTCGACTGAACTCAGACTAAACCATCAAACCAATCTACGAGCAATGGCATGTCACTTTTCTATTCAGAAAGCGAAGTTTGGGAACAAATCACGTCCATTTCTGCGAACTGTGTCCTGAAGAAAGCAGCCGTCTCGTATGTAACAAGTGATTCCATCCTAAAGTTCTCCGCAGACGAACTGCTCGTGCTGGACGCGAGCGTCGAATCAGTGGAGCGAGGAAGCACGAGTGCAAGTGTTATCAAACGCGCAATGACTCGTGGTGCCCGGGTCGTTTCCGTTCCTGATCTTCATGCAAAGGTGATGGTTTTTGATTCTACGGCTGTGGTAGGTTCGGCGAATATCTCTGTCCGATCTGTGAGTACACTGCGTGAAGCGGTCTCGGTATCGTCGGATGTATCTTATGTCGAGAAAGCAAGCCGTTGGATCGAGAAACTTGCTATTGATGGCGAGGAGATCGATGCAGCACACTTAGAAAGGTTGCTAGAAATAGAAGCCGAGCGTCAGCCGATTCAGCGATCCCTGGACGAACTTGCTGAGACACACGTCGTCTTTTTCAAACAAGTTTTGCCCGGTGATCTTGAAAAATACAACACGCGGGCCAGCACTTCCGGCACCGGAGGTGGAGCTCGAGACCTGCGGATTTCTCAGGCGAACCTATTCCGCCCATTGCTATCTCAAATGATTGCAGAACCAAGCACTGATGGACGTTTCACCCAGGCAACTGTGCTGTCAAAACTGGGTGGGAATGAAGTTGAGACGCCGATTGAGCTATGGCGTCCGACAGAGGCAAGGCCGAACGAATTGAGGATATCACGAATCCATTCAATTCCCGGCTGGGAGGTCGACGAGGATGAATTTGCTCGAAACAGCGAGGTCAACATGGCAATGTTCTATGTCCTTGAAATGGACGTACACGGAACCGTAACCGCCAAGGTCTTGACGCAGCGTCAGCTCACCCAAGAGCACGTTGGAATTGCTCAATTGATTACTAAACTACAAGAACGAGATGGTGATCGGTTCGCCATCACAGGGGCGGCCAATGTCATCAATGGCTCCTTTATCGGATAGGCGAGGGGCGGGGACCAGAGACAAGAATTGATTTACCGAACGATTACTGGCAATATTGAACCATGATTACGAAACTACCTCTCGCATCAATGAATTTGGAGCAACACCGCCGCAAGGAGCTACGAGCATTGTTTCCTTCGGTCTTTACCCTGGCCGGTGATGGAGAGAGCGAGGTAGTGGACTTTGAGAGATTGAAAGCCGAATTGGGTTTTGCAACCGACGCTTTTGAAAACCGTCGTGAGCGATACGGAATGGATTGGCCCGGAAAGAAGGACTGCCTGCGTTTGATCCAGAAGCCGTCGTGGGGTACTCTCCGTCCTCAACACGATCAGTCCGTCGACTTCAGTTCCACCGGCAACGTTTTCGTTGAAGGCGACAACCTTGAGGTTTTAAAACTGCTACAGAAGTCCCTGTATGGATCAATTAAAATGATTTATATTGACCCGCCCTATAACACAGGCAGCGAGTTTCTGTATCCCGATCGATTCACGGAGTCACTGGAAACCTACCTTGAATATGCTGGACTTTCCGATTCGGAAGGGAGGAAATTCAGCACGGGCGGTTCATCGGAGGGACGCTTCCACACGCGATGGCTGAATATGATGTACCCGAGGCTCTATCTTGCTCGCAACTTGCTGGCAGAGGATGGTGTCATCGTGATCTCCATTGACGACAACGAAGTTAAAAGCCTGCGTTTGCTTTGCGACGAGATTTTCGGTGAAGAGAACTTCATCGCTCAGTTTGTTTGGAAATGCCGCCAGTTCACAGACTCGCGATCCAATACGAACGTCTCAACCGACCATGAATACGTTCTCGCCTACGCAAAGAGTGATGCGGCACGATTCCGAGGACGTGAACGCGATGAGACCAAATACTCCAACCCGGATGAAGACCCCCGTGGAGACTGGATGAGCCGCAGCATGCTGGGTCTGGCAACGCAAGACCAACGCCCAAATCTCCACTACGATATCACCGATCCCGAATCGGGACTTAGCTTTTCGCCGCCGGAGTCCACGGGCTGGCGGTACGCCCGCGAACGGATGGAACAGATGATTTACGAAGGTCGTGTGCTTTTCCCTGCCAGACCCAATGGACGCCCGCGGGAGAAGAAGTTTCGTTCCGAGCTTGTTAGTCAATTCACCTCTTTCCCAACCGTGATTTCTGACATTTACACCTCGGATGGAACGTCTGCTGTTCGAGATCTTTTTGATGCTCAAGTATTCGACTTCCCCAAGCCGCCGGCGTTGATGAAGCTTTTTGTTCAACAACTCACCTCGGCAGGTGACACGGTTCTCGATTTTTTCGCGGGATCGTGTGCAACAGCGGAAGCTGTCATCCAGTCGTCCCATGAAGATGGAGTGGAGCGAAAATTTATCCTGGTTCAGTTGCCAGAGCCTTGCCAAGAAAAGACCGAAGCAGCGAGGCAAGGCTACAAGACCATCTCAGAGCTTGGAAGAGAACGAGTTCGGCGGGTTATCAGAAAGTATGCTCACGATACGAAGGAAGATTCGACTAATGGGCAACAAAACCTAGCTCCAATGTCTGGGGAAGAAGCTGACCTAGGCTTTCGCGCTTTTCGTCTCGACAAATCGAACTTTGCCCGCTGGCAATCGGAGTCCACTGGTAGTGATGAAGGAGCTCTTGCAAGGCAACTTGAACTTTACGTCGATCACGTTGACCCTAACTCCACGCAAGAAGACATTTTGTTCGAGATTCTTTTGAAAGCGGGATTCACTCCCGCAGAACAGATTGCTCAGTTAACGTTGGCGGATGCCGCTGTCTATTCAGTTGCTGATGGTGGCCTTCTCGTATGTCTGGAAGATGAGGTTACCCGAGAACTGATCGATGCGGTTGCCGAAGCGGAGCCGATGCAGTTCATCTGCCTCGACCGCGCGTTTAAGGGGAATGATCAGCTCAAAGCCAACGCCGTTCAAACTTTCGCCGCCCGAAATCAGGGACGCGAGAAGGCCGAACAAATCGTTTTCCGGACGGTGTAGAGGTGACGACAAAATGGATAGGCTACCGCCATGAAAATTGAATCCATCAAACTCAAAAACTTTCGTGCGTTCCGCGATGTCGAGATTCTCGACATCCCGCGGTTCTGCGTGATTGTCGGTGCCAATGGCACCGGGAAGTCGACGCTGTTCGATGTTTTTGGCTTTCTCAAAGACTGCCTCACTTACAATGTTTCCAAGTCGCTCCAGAGTCGGGGAGGTTTTCGCGAAATGGTCTCCCGCGACTCCGACGCAGCGGTCATCTCGATCGAACTCCAATTCCGACTGGAGATCACTGGCAGCGAACGGCTCGTGACCTACCTCCTGGAAATCGCCAACCCTGGGGGCCGAGCTGCCATCCAGCGGGAAGTCTTGCGGTACAAACGCGGACGACACGGCTCACCCTATCACTTCATCGACTTCAGGTACGGTCAAGGTACCGCCGTCAACAACGAAGAGGACTTCACGAAAACCGAAGAGGAGCTGGAGCGTGAGGAACAGACGCTCAACAGTGCGGATATGTTGGCGGTCAAAGGTTTGGGGCAATTCCAACGTTTCAAAGCCGCCAATGCTTTCCGTGAGTTGATCGAGAATTGGCACGTCTCGGACTTTCACATCAGCGCCGCACGTGGAAGCAAAGACGCGGCAGGGGTTTCAGATCACCTTTCAGTCTCTGGCGACAACCTTCAATTGGTTGCCAACAATCTCCTGGAAAACCACGCACCGATCTTCAAACAGATCGTGGAGCGAATGAAAGTGAGAGTGCCGGGCATCGGTGACATCCAGGCCGAATCCACTGCCGATGGACGGTTGCTGCTTAAGTTCCGCGATGGTTCGTTTAAAGATCCTTTCATCGACAAGTACGTGTCTGATGGAACGATTAAGATGTTTGCCTACCTGCTCTTGCTCTATGATCCAACGCCGCACCCTCTACTTTGTGTCGAGGAACCCGAGAACCAGCTCTATCCAAAATTGCTGGAGGAGCTTGCTGAGGAATTTCGTTCCTACGGACAACGCGGGGGCCAGGTTTTTGTTTCAACCCACTCCCCAGACTTTCTCAACGCGACGAAGTTGGATGAGGTCTTTTGGCTTTCAAAATCTGGTGGCTACACGCACGTCCATCGCGCCCGGGACAACGCCCAAGTCGCCGCCTACATGAAAGAGGGTGATCGGATGGGCTACCTTTGGAAAGAAGGATTCTTTGACGGGGTAGATCCCTGATGCACACACTTGTCTGCTGTCTGGAGGAACCTTCCGCGTGGGAAATGCTCCAGGGAATATTGCCGAAACTGCTTCCCGAGTCTTTCGTTGTCAAACCGATGGTGTTTGAGGGAAAAAGTGATCTCGATAAACGCCTTGAGAAACGGCTGCGAGGATGGCTCACACCCAATACCCACTTCCTTATCCTGCGTGACAAAGACAGTGCCGATTGCCGGGTGGTCAAGCAGGGGTTGCTTCAGAAGACACATTCTGCCGGACGTGCTGACGCTGTCGTTCGAATCGCCTGTCATGAACTGGAAAGCTTCTACCTGGGAGATTTGGTGGCGGTTGAGCGGGGGTTGCAGATTAAAAAAATCAGCAAACTACAAGCGAGAAAAAAGTTCCGCGAAACTGATTTGATTGCCAACGCCGCGGCAGAAATGTCATCGGTAACAAGGCATCAATATCAGAAGATTGCTGGTTCCCGATCGATCTCACCGCACTTGACGATCGATGGAACCAATCGGTCTCACAGTTTCAATGTGCTGGTGAAAGGAATCCAAAGGTTGGTCGAGAATATCAATGAAGCTTAAATTCGATTCCGGGCTGCAGTACCAAGCCGACGTGATCGCCTCGGTCGTTGACCTCTTTGAAGGACTTCCGTCCAAGCAGGGAGCGTTTGAGGTCAGCCTTGGCCCGTCCGACTTCATGGGTACGTCCCAGAACGAACTGGGCATCGGTCACCACCTCGCCATCTCGCCCGCCGCTTTGCTGGCGAACCTGAACACGGTCCAGGAACGCAACGTGGTTGCCAAAAGTGACCAGTTGCGAGAGGAGAAAGATTCCTACCCGTTTCCAAACTTCTCCGTCGAAATGGAAACGGGCACCGGGAAAACCTACGTTTACCTCCGCTCGATTTTTGAACTCAATCGCAAGTTTGGATTCAAGAAGTTCATCATCGTTGTTCCCTCGGTGGCCATCCGCGAGGGCGTTCTGGCATCGGTCGACTTGATGAAGAAGCACTTCGCCGGTCTGTACGACAACGTGCCCTACGACCACTTCGTCTACAACTCCAAGGATTTGAGCAAGGTTCGACAGTTTGCGGTCAGCAACGAGATCCAGATCATGGTCATCAACATCCAGGCGTTCCAAAAGGATGCCGGAAATGTGGAGGACTACTCCAAACTGACGGACGAGCAACGTAAGAGGCTGAACATCATCCACCAGGAGCAGGACAAAATGTCGGGCCGTCGCCCGATCGAGTTCGTTCAAGCCACCAATCCGATCGTGATCATCGACGAACCCCAGAGCGTTGACACAACGCCCAAGGCTCGCAAGGCGATCAAGACACTCAATCCGCTATTGGCGTTTCGGTATTCGGCAACCCACTCCAATCCATACAACCTGCTCTACAAGCTCGATCCAATTCGGGCCTACGACATGCGGCTGGTCAAACAGATTGAAGTCTCATCGATCCGCACCGGTGACAATTTCAATCAGACGTTCATCCGGCTCGACAAGATTGGATACGCGGGCAAGTCAAAGACTCCCCACGCAAAAGCGACCATCCATGAAGACACCAAGAATGGCCCCAAAGAGAAGAAGGTCACGCTGAAACAGGGGACCGACGTTTCCGAGCAAACGAACCGCCGCGGATACGACGGTTTCATCGTCACCAACATCTGTGCGGAGGAAAGGCTCGAGCATGTCGAGTTCGCCAATGGCACGACTTTGCAACTTGGTCAAACCGAAGGAGGCATGGGCCAGGAACAACTCAAAGCTCAAATTTGGCAAACCGTCGAAGAGCATTTCAAAAAGGAACGCCGCTTCAAGGGAAAGGGGATCAAGGTCCTCTCGCTATTCTTCGTCGACAAAGTGGCCAACTACCGTGCGTACGACGACGATGGCGAACCGCAAAACGGCCTCTTTGCCGAATGGTTTGAAGAAGCCTATCGCGAATTCTCCCAGAAGCTGATGTACAAAGGTTTGATTCCCTTCGACGCGGCCGAAGTCCATGATGGTTACTTCTCGGAGGACAGGAAACGCGGCAAGGTGGTCGGACTGAAGGACACGACCGGCAGCACGAAGGCCGACGATGACACCTACCACAAGATCATGCGAGACAAGGAAACACTGCTGTCGGCCGATGAGCCGTTGCGTTTCATCTTTTCACACTCCGCTCTCCGTGAAGGCTGGGACAATCCGAACGTCTTCCAGATTTGCACCCTCCGTGAGATGGGAACCGATCGCGAACGTCGACAAACCCTTGGCCGAGGCTTGCGTTTGCCGGTTCGTGAGGACGGCAACCGCGTATTTGAGGACTCAATCAACCGTTTGACTGTCATCGCTAACGAATCGTTTGAGGACTACGCCAAGGGCCTTCAATCAGACATCGAGAAGGACTTGGGCGAAGGATTCAAATTCGGCCGAGTGGCCAACATCGCATTCGCCAGGGTCTTGGATCCGGTGAGCGATGAGCCCATTGGCCAAGAACGATCCAAGGGAGTTTGGAAGGATCTCATCGATGCAGGCTACTTGGACGGCAAGGGCGACATCACCGATAAGTTTACACCCGAGAAGGATGGCTTTGTGATGGAGGTGCCGCCGGAACTGCAGCCGATGCGGCCGGCACTGATTGACGAGATGAAACGACACATCTTTAAGAACCGCATCGTCAACGCCCGCGATCGTCGCAGTCTGACCTACAACAAACGGGTTGAATTGAGCGACAACTTCAAAGCGTTGTGGGACAAGATCAACAAGAAGACACGATACCGAGTCGAATTCGACACGTTGGAGCTGATCGAACGGGCGACCGCGAAGATCAAAAAGATGGAGACGATCCATCCCGTCCAGATTCTGATCGACAAAACCGAGGTCAAGCTCACCAAGGCAGGCGTCGAAGACGGCCGAGTTTTGGACAGCAAGGCCAACTACGCCAGCGAAGTTCGCTTCCTGCCGGACATCCTTGCATTCCTGCAACGCGAGACCGAGTTAACCCGTGGCACGCTGGTCGAGATCTTGAAGCAATCCGGCCGTCTGGCCGAGTTCAAGGTCAATCCGCAAGCCTTCATGACCGAGGTATCCAAGCTCATCACCCGTACGATGAACGAGCTGGTGATCGACGGCATCAAGTACGAGCGGCTGGAAGGCCAATCCTACGAGATGCGTCTCTTTGAGGAGAAAGAGATTGAGGAGTACCTATCACGGCTCTACACGGTCCAGAGCACCGACGACCGAACGCCCTACGACTTCGTCCCATTTGACAGCGAAGTCGAACGCGACGTCGCCGAGAAGCTCGATTCCTCCGAAGCGGTTCGTTTCTTCTGCAAGCTCCCCGGCTGGTTCAAAATCCCCACCCCGCTAGGCGACTACAACCCCGATTGGGCCGTTGTCTTGGAGCGAGACGAAAAGCTCTACCTCGTCCGCGAGACCAAAGACACCCACGACCGAGACAAACGCCGCGATACCGAGAACAAGAAGATCGACTGCGGCCGGGCCCACTTCCGAGAAATCGGGGTGGACTACGAAGTCGCTATAAACATTCAAGAAGTGCTAACGCCGAAGTCGGGTTGAAGTCCCAAAAGTATTGAGCCCAGATGAACAGAACACTATTATTGTACCTCGCATTTGACAATGCATAACTGAAATCCCGCATAATGACATTCAATAGTCAATCATTGGACTCCAGAGGCGCTCTCTGGCGAAAGTGGGACCTTCACTTTCATACTCCAGCATCCTTCGACTACAGAAGAGCTGATGTTTCCAACCAGCAGATTGTAGATGGACTAATAAATAACCAAGTTTCGGTTGTGGCGATCACAGATCACCACAGGATCGATCCAGAACGGATCATGCAGTTGCGAGAGCTTGCTGCAGGCAGAATTGTGTTCTTGCCTGGTATTGAGCTTCGATGCGAACTGGGGGGGTCCGCCAGCATTCATTACATCGGGTTGTTTCCAGAATCAATCGACGTTCATGAACTCTGGACTTCGTTACAAGGAAAACTCGACCTTTCCCCATCGTCCATTAAAAAAATTGGGGACGATAAGTTTTATGTTAAACATGAGATTGGGACTAGTGTCATTAGAGAACTTGGGGGTCTTGTCTCGATCCATGCCGGGACGAAAAGCAATTCTATTGAGGGCATCAAGAATGTCCCAAAGTTCAAGCAGACGGTAAAAACCGATATTTTACGAGAGAATGTTGATCTCTTGGAATTGTCCAGAGTAAATGATTGCAGCAACTACCGCAATGTAGTCTTTCCGAGCGTAGGATTTTCACGCCCGATCGTTGTAGGTTCGGATAACCACGACATCCAAGACTACAGCGTTGGCTGTCCTTGTTGGATTCGCGGGGATGCCTCTTTCGACACTCTCAAACACCTTTGCTGCGAACCTGATGATCGGGTTTATCTGGGTACCAGCCCGACCCAGCACGATCGGGTATCGGGAAAAAAGACGAAGTATATTCGCTCAATCGATATCCGTAAGACAACCGATTCTTCGCTAAGCGAGAAGTGGTTCGATTGCAATGTGCAATTGAACCATGGGCTAGTAGCGATCATCGGAAATAAAGGAGGTGGAAAGAGCGCACTCGCGGACATTATCGGATTACTCGGTAATTCACAGTCCGGCTCAGCGTTCTCATTTTTGACTAGTAAAAAGTTTTGCAAACCTAGCCAGAACAAATCCAAGTCGTTTGAAGCGTCAATTGAGTGGGAAACCGGTCTTACTGAACAACGAAAGTTGTCAGATTCAGTCAACGCTGAGATTGAGTCGGTTCGCTACCTCCCTCAGGAATACATCGAATCAATTTGCAATGAGCTGCAGCAGCAAGGTACCGGTAGATTCTCAGAGGAGTTGGCGTCGGTAATCTTTTCCCATGTTGACAGTGCAAATCGTTTGGGTTGCGCAACGTTCGACGAATTGCTTGAGTACAAGTCAGCCGAACGCCGAAAAGCAGTTGATGTTCAGCGTGAATCTTTAGAGCCACTGCTTAGAAGGCTGGTCAACTTGGAAGAACGGTCTAGCCCAACGCAGCTAAAAAAGATTGCAGAGCGAATTGAATCTAAGGAGCGGGAGATCGCGTCACACGACGCGGATAAGCCTGAAATTGTATTAAAACCTGTTGAAGATGATGAAGCACTGGAAAAAACGGCTGCGGCTGAGAAACGTCTTCTTGACCTAGATTCGCAAATCGAGCAGATCGAACTCCAAAAAGCTAAAGCCGGAAATTTGGCATCAATTGCAAGTCGAAGAGTTGCTGCTTGCGACAGACTCACAACCCGGGTTGAATCTTTAAGCTCAGCTTTCAATCAGTTTCTTTCACAATCAAAAAGCGATTGCGTTGATATTGGAATCGAGGCGGAGCAAGTGGCCACTTTAAAGCTCAACTTGGAACCAGTCTCGATTGCAAGAACTGAGGCAGTTGTTGCGAAAGCTAAACAAGAAGGAATCTTAAAACCCGAAATTGGACCGAATTTTGACGCTCAGGTTCTTGCATTACAGCATGAGATGACGAGCGTGCGAGAAGAGCTTGCGTTACCAAGCCAGAAATACCAAAAATACTTGGCAGAACATAAGGCATGGGAAACGAAGCGGCTTGCATTGATAGGCTCCGTGAACACCGAAGACACATTGTCATCACTAAAGAATGAACTTTCGGAATGTAAAGCGGCTGCTCATGAGATACCGGCAGCATTTGAATTAGTTTTGCAGAAGTCCCTTGCAGTGTACGATGAACTCACTGCCTTAGCTCAGGTGTACAGCGAACTTTACGCTCCAGTTCAAGGATTTATCGAGCGACATCCACTTGCAATAAGCCAGTTCCAGATGTCATTTCAAACGAACATCGTTGAGAAGGGTTTTGCCACTCAATTGCTTAGTAATATCGCGCAAAATCGAAAAGGGTCATTCTGCGGATCCGTCGAGGGAAACGAACGATGCGAATCTCTTCTTGCGTGCACTGACTTTAACGATCGCGAAAGTGTCAAACAGTTCCTTAAGTCAGTGTGGCGTTCTCTTCATTTTGATTTACGGCTTGATGAGACGCCGAAATCTGAAGTTAGCGATCAACTGTCTAGGAAGGCGAATCTGTCTGCTTTGTTCAGGACCATATTTCAGCTCAGCTACCTCGATCCATTCTTTACGTTGAAATGGGCAGGTAAAAATATCGATCAGTTGTCACCGGGTGAGAGAGGGACCTTGCTTTTAGTCTTCTATTTACTAATCGACAGGTCAGACATCCCTTTAATTATTGATCAACCTGAAGAGAATCTGGATAACCAAACGGTCTTCAATGTTCTCGTTCCAAGTATTAAGGAAGCTCGTGATAGGCGTCAGCTAATTATTGTCACTCACAATCCTAATCTGGCTGTCGTATGCGATGCCGATCAAGTAATCTGTGCAACTGTCGACAAAGAAGATGGAAACCGGGTTCACTATGAATCCGGTTCAATCGAAAATCCGAAGATCAATCGACTCATCATGGACATTCTTGAAGGAACCAGGCCCGCATTCGAAAATCGCGACTCAAAATACCATCCCTCCGCATTCTAGGCAAAGTTAAGATCTGTTCTCAATCCTTCTTTTTACTCATGCAAATAATTCGTCTCCTAAAACGACCGATTTTTGAGACTGCGTAAAGTTCTTACGCAATCATCGGGCAGATCTAGCAACACCGTTTCATTTACTCGTCTCGGGAAACAAAGTATCGTCAACTCAATGAAGGATATTGTTTCTGAGAAGTTGGCGGGACGGATGGTTGGGTACGCTCGTGTTTCGACCGTCGACCAGGAGCTCCAACTGCAGCTTGATGCTCTGCGGGACGCTGGCGTGGATGATGCCTTGGTCTTTACCGACAAGGTTTCGGGGGCGAAGACGGAGCGTCCGGGATTGGATCGGTGTCTGGCGGAGCTGCGGAGAGGGGACACTTTGGTGGTGTGGCGGCTGGATCGTCTTGGGCGAAGCATGATCCATCTTGTGGAGACTATTAGTGACCTCCGAGAACGAGGGGTGGGGTTCCAGTCGATTAGCGACGGGGTGATCGATTCCACTTCGCCGTCTGGCGAACCCGTCTTCATGATCTTCTCCGCTCTGGCTCAGTTCGAGCGGCGGCTGATTCAGGAACGTACCAACGCTGGCTTGGCAGCCGCCCGAGCCAGGGGACGGTTTGGTGGCCGACCGGCCGTCTCGCGGCTCGACCCTCGGGTGCAGGCAGCGTGTGAGATGCATCGGCACTCAAAATTACCTATCGAGAAAATCTGTCGTTCGCTCAATATCTCGCGGGCGACGCTATACCGCTACTTGAAGCTGGGAAAAGAAACGAAAGAAATTGAGTCAGAAACGCTGGGTCATGACAACGTGTAGGTACTTCGCAACCGATCCAACTTGGCCAGGCGACTTCGACTTTTCGGACCTTGAACAAGAACCCGATGAGACTGTCGAAGAGCCACAGTTTGAGTCTGATTCGGAGGACGAGCGGGAAACGGATGACTCCGACGAGGACATTGCGTTCTGATTTGCTTGACGGGTGATGGGTGTACGATGGTACACTCTAGAGCCATGGCAACACGCGGAATCATTGGCCATATCGATGCGGACTGCTTCTATGTCTCCTGCGAGAGGGTTCGCGAACCGTCGCTGTTTGGCAAACCCGTCGGCGTCCTCGGCAATCAGGGAGCGTCAGTCATCGCTCGCAGCTACGAGATGCGAGAATATGGCATCAAGACGGGGACTCCAGTTTGGGAAGCAAAGAAAGTCTGTCCGCACGCGGTCTATGTCAAACGCGATTTTGCTTGGTACGAAGTCCTGTCCAAACAGCTTTGGACGATGATGAAGGAGGTCAGCCGACAAGTCGAATACTATTCGATTGACGAGTTCTTCTTCGACGCATCGGATTTGCCAATCTACTTCAATTGCTCGATGGCGGAGGCCGTCCGAAAACTTCAATCGAAGGTTCGTGCGGATGTTGGTGTCGACGTAAGCATCGGTATCTCCCAATCGCGGACGCCGGCCAAGTTGGCATCCGACGCCAACAAGCCCTACGGCACTTTTGTTGGTTTGGATGAAGCGGCCATCCGAGGCCTGCGGGTCGAGAATCCTGTTTCTGAGATTTGCGGCATCGCCCGTCGAAGCGACCAGAAGCTGGCATCCCTGCAGATCCGAACCTGCGAAGACTACGTCAACGCGGACCGGAAGTTGATTCGCCGAACGCTGCATAAACCGGGCGAGGACATCTACTGGGAGCTGCAAGGGTACGCGGTGCGGCCCATTTTAACGGATCGGCCGACACGTTTGCACATTGCCCGGGGCGGAAGCCTGCGGGGAACCGTCTCTTCAAAAGAAAGGATCGAGGGATGGCTGGCTCGCAACGTCGAACGGCTGGCCGAGGCGATGTTTGATCTGGAACTGGTCGCCAGCAGGGTGACCCTGGAGCTTGCAAGCAAGCACGGGGGCGTGTGGCGGCAGACGGCGGATCTTGGATCCTACACGTCGGACGTGACCACGATTTTGCGTGTGGTCACCGACTCGCTCAACTATCTGTGGAACGGGAGCATCAACGCGACACACATGCACGTTGTGGCGGGGGATTTGATGTTTGCGTCGCAATCTCAGTTGTCGCTATTTGATCCCAATGCCAATGGCAGTTCGATCACCAAGTTACTGAAACAGGCGACCGACAAATTTGGACGGTTTAGCATTCGCCACGCCAACACGCTTGGCGTCAATGACATGTACTCCGACGGTGCCGAACAGAAGGAGATCAGGCCATGGCCGCGAGGTCAGATTTCTGCGAACGGACAAGGTCGCCATGCTCCCGGTCAAGCAGCTGGACGAGCTCACCGTGCTGGAGTGGGGCAACTGCCGTCGTTCCAGCAGCAAGCTGCCCAAGACGTTTTGGTGCCGCGAGGAGTCACTGGAGAACGGATCATGGGCCTTCATGCGGCCGACAGAGATTCTCATCCCGTGCCTGCTGCTGAAGCAAAACAGCCTTTGGACGTTGGTCAATCAAGACCTGCGGGGCGTCGTCGTCAAGGACGAGCGAGGCCGCCGGCACGTCTACCCGGTCACGCGGCCATCAACCCACTATTTCCGAATCATGACAGGCAGCGAGAGGGAGGTGGTGATGACGCGATCCCAGATTTGAGGCAAGCCGAGGAGCCCGCCGCCCGACATAAACTTTCCGACACCCCAGTCAGGAATGCCGTCCCCAAGCACACAAACCGACAGCGAGCGGAATTAAAATGGTTTTCAATACAGGCGAATCGTCATGACTTTGATTGAGACACACTTGTTTACCGCGTTGTGCAAAGCAATCGAACCGTTCATCAAAGATGAGGTAGTGTTGCATTGGAGAGCGGTGGAGAAACAAGCGTCAAACGGATGCATGTGCCCGTGTGACTTGGTTAGCTATTGGCTCATCGAAAGCCTGTATCCAAAGTTGCATCGGTTGGTGGCCGAATTCAACGACCCCTCTCGAATTCAGGTGGCGTTGCGGTGGCCGGCCATGTCTTGGAAAATTCAAGAACAGTTCGCAAGCTATTTGGAAGGCGTGCGAACTGATCCGACCGCTTAGGACCAGCTGACAGTGACCGCCCGATCGATCGGAATTACGCCGTCCGGTTTTGTGAGCATCATGCTGGTCTCCAAGCTGAGCCCGTACTTCGAGCTGACCGAACCGGTCGCCGACGACCAGACCTCCAAATCAGCCATCAGTTTGACGCACGGATCAACCAAGTGTCCAACCTGGCGACGAAATAACCTGGGCGTAGTCTACGCCCGGCCTCAGATAAAATGGCCAAAAACGCCGCATTTTCTTACGCCTGGTCATTTTGAAGCTAGAAGCGTTTGGCCCCGTAAAAGACGGGAAAAAGAGGTGATTCACGGGGCGAAATTTCGCCATTTTGAATCCAGCGCGTTTGCCAATTCCGCCACTTCGGCCAGTATCACCATTTGGTCACGGGGCTTACCGGGTGGAGGCGTGTCGGGGAAGTGCCGTTAACAAGCCGTGAAAAGGGCGGGACGCAACGGCAGTTCACTGGAGTGTCCTGTTGATGACAAATTTTTCCTACCCCTCATTGTTTAGACGATACCGGGGTTGGTTTGCCGGCCTGGGGGTGGATAGCTTACGTAGCCGGTATGGGCGGCTCGATGCCGAGATGGGCACCCAAGCGGCCGAAGGAGGCTGTCGATGGTGGTTTTTGAACGTTAATGACCACCATTGGATCCACGCCGAATCCGCTGAGCGGTCGGTTTGTCCGGCCGGGGGCGTTGGCGTACCGGACCGGCAATGAGACCACCGTTGCCGATCTTGTTGATCGATGGCTTCGGATGGGTTGTTGCCAGATTGTTGGGGACCATGGGACGGGCAAGTCAACTTTGGTCATGGAAATGATTTCAGCGGTGGGGCGGCAACCGTCCGCTGCCTCGGTGTTATCAACGCAGCGGTGGTCGTCAGGGGCAACACCGGGCGGCTTGCGCCGCTCCGCTAGGATTGGGGCGGCACCGGGGGGAACAGACTCGGTTCCGATCCGTCTGTTGCAATTGCATTCCGACGCGAGCCTGGCGTCGCGATGGGGCCACGCGCGGTCACTGTTGGCTGGTTTGTGGTCATGTCGCCAGTCCGTCTGGGTCGTCGACGGGGCGGAACAGTTGCCCGCTCCGGTCCGGCCGCTGCTTTGGGGGGTGGCAAGAATGCTCGGTAAGCGGGTTCTGGCGACTTCGCACCGGCGGCTGATCGGATTGCCGGTGCTGCATCAAACTTCGGTCAATCCGGCGGTCATCCGCGACCTGCTGCAAGACCTGTCAGGGCCCGACGCGGAACCGTTAACCGAGGTGCTCGACATCGATGGGGAATTACACGACGTTACCAATGTTCGCGACTATTTTGCGGAGCTTTACGAACGGTACGAACAACGCCGGATTTGAACTGACATGTCGCCGCGATTGACCGTGCTGATGGTTCGCCCCGCATCGGCGGACGATTGCGACCGGCTGGATGACTTGGTGGGTCAAACGCTCGGTCGACCGTCGCTTGATCTTCTCATCATCGCTGACCGGCCGTCGCGGTTGGACGTCGCGGCGCCTGACCGATTGAGCCTTGAGCATGTGGCCAGCCCGCTGGCAAGCGTCGCTTGGATGTCCGCGGATGAGATGGTGGATGAACTCCGCGAGTTGGGTCATGCCGCGGTTCGCGGACGCCACGCGGGTGATCCGGCCGCACCGGCGTCGTCACCGGGGGCGTTGACGGTGCTGCACTTTGACATGCGAGGTGTCTCCGCCGCGGAAAATTTAGTCCCGGCTTTGGAATCTTTAGCCCGCCGCGCCGCGACTCCGACGGTCAGTATCGGGGGTCGGCCGGGACGCGGGGTGAACGTGGGACCCGTCTCACCGCCGGTTGCGGCGAATCGGCCCAGCGACGGATCGTTGGACGAATTGTTGGCGCGTTTTGATCAACTAGATCTGTGAAACCGGCGTCGGGCTTGCAAATCTAGGTCGGGACCGCCGAGGTCGCTTCGCGGCGGGCGGCGACGATGTCGCGGTATCGTTGACGTAGCCCTTTGAGGAGGTGCAGCAGGTAAACGTTGAAGACGAACGAAAAGATCAGCACGCTGGCCAAAAATTGGTGCGAGTAAAACGAAGGGTTCGTCTTGCTGGTCCGAGTGAGCGATTCGGAGGTGACCGGTGGCGGCATCGTTGCAATTGGCGGCAGCGATGGGGCGGCACGAGACGGCATGTTGCGGGGAGCTTCCGTCGGCCGGTAGTCGTCGCGACCTTCCAATTCGGTATCCCGATTGTTTGCGTAAGCGGTCGACCCTACCGGCAGCATGGCCGTCTGCGGCCGATCGCCCGCCAACCGGTCCGAAGCGGAGCGGTAGTTCGCGTCGTCCCGGGCCAGACGGTCGGCCGGTCGGCGATTGGGTTCGTCCCAAGGGTTGGTTGAACCGGACGGATATTGGTCGGTCGGATACCGGGTACCCGCGTATTGGTTGCCGGTGGAGTCGTACCGGCGATCGTCTTGGCCGCCGCGATCCTCCGTGTAGCGACGGTCGTCTTGGTAGCGGCGGTCGTCTTCGTAGCGACGGCTCGGCGCAGCGGGATCGTAAGTCGGCCGGTCACGCGGATCGGTTTCCCGGGTCCAAGCGTCGGTCGGCTGGCGGGTGTCGGCGTACCGTTCGGGTTGTCGCTGCGGCCACTGCGTCGGCGGTTCAGTCCGGGCGGCGGGCGGTTGGACGTAGCGGGTGTCGCTCCTGGCCAAACGTTGGCCGTCGGCATCCAGCCGGTAGCCTTGGCCGTCGAGGCGGAACCGGTCGCGATCGATCGGGTAACCGTACTTGTCGTAGGTGTAACCGCCGGGCGGCAACTGCAACGCTTCGTCGCGGGTCAAGTTGGGGTCGTATTCGGTCGTCCGTTCGGACCCGCGGGTGGTCTCCGCGTAGCTGCGGTCGCCGGTGGGATTGCCAGCGGCGGGGTTACCCGAAGGCGATTCAAAACCGGCCAGTGGACGACCAAATCCGCCAAGCGGTGGCGCCGCGGCGGGCGTTCGGGTGGGAGAGGCGTTGGCGGCGGATTGACCCGAAAGGCCATTGTCCCAACCGGGATCATAGCCGCTCGGTTCGGGGCCGCGGCCGGTGGGGTCGGTGTTCGGACGGGTGCCCGCGGCGGTCAGGCGGGTTTGCGGATCGTTGGCAAACCCGCCGCCGGGCAACGGATCGGTCGACGGTCGGGCGGGCGACAAGCCGGTTGCCGCGGTGGGGTTGGTCGATGGGATGCGAGTCGACGGCGGGGGGACGCGGGCAGCCCCGGCGGCGGCGTCGAAAAGTGTGCGGGAGGCGGCCCCGGCGGCCGAGTCGAACTGGTTGGCCAATTGACCGCCCAATTGCCGGCCGGCGGCGTCGACGTTGGCGGCTGCTTGGTTGCCGAAGTCTTGGAACGCCGATCCGAGTGTCGAACCGCTTG
This sequence comes from Pirellulaceae bacterium, assembly GCA_963833245.1. Classification (GTDB taxonomy): domain Bacteria; phylum Planctomycetota; class Planctomycetia; order Pirellulales; family Pirellulaceae; genus Rhodopirellula. The sequence goes on along the minus strand of CAWHXH010000010.1, from coordinate 531,692 downwards.
GGGTCCCGCCGGCTGGCGGCGCCGGCTCGGTCGTCGGGTAGCCGAACGCGGGCGGCTTGAGGCTCAACCGGTCGGCCGGGTCGATCCGCTCGCCGTCGAGTCCCCGGACCATCGCCCCGGCCGGCATTTGGCGGGGCAATTCGCCTGAACCGGCGAGCAATTGGACTTCGGTCACCAAGCCGGCGACTTGCGGATCGATCCGGCAATTTAATTCTCCGGTCCTGGACCAAAGCTCGATTTGCGAATCATCGAGTTGAATCAGATAACGGACCCCGGCGCCGTTTTCATCGGGCTGCCAACCGGTTTGTTGAGCCAACATCGTGGCCGGCGTCGACAGCGCGAAGATCGCCGCCAAAACCGCGGCGAGCGGTCGGGTCGCCGCCGAGGCAGCGATGGACGGGCGTGGACGGGGCGGGTTCATGATGGCATCCTTGCGGTGAACCGGAGTCGATCCGACGGGTTGGCAAGACCGATTTCGGGTTTCACGCGCCGTTGTACCGGCACCGGTCGATCGGGGTAAAGAGATAAAAAGGAGGACGCATGATCGAGATCGTCCACCGCGCGATGGCGTGCGATTTCGTCCTGTTGTTGCCCGAAGCCGCCGTTCGCCGATCGGCCGCCGATGCCCGCACCGCCACCGACGTCGCTTGGTCGACGCTGCGGTTGGTCGACGAACTGGAGGCACAATTGTCCGTCTACCGCCGCGACAGCGAAGTGTCGCGGATCAACGACGCGGCGGGTCAAAGCCCGGTGGCCGTGTCGCCGGACACGTATCAGCTAGTCAAACGGGCGGTCGAATTGAGCGGCTCGAGCGGGGGGGCATTCGACATCACCGCCGCCCCGTTGATCGAACTTTGGGGGATCGGCCGCAGCGGAGGGGTGCGGCCGACGACCGACCAAATCGACGTGGCGAAGTCGCTGGTCGGATCGACGCGTATTGAATTGTGCGACGATTCGCGGCAAGTTTTTCTGCCCGATGCGGCCATGAAGATCAATTTGGGGGCGATCGGGAAAGGGTTTGCCGTCGACCGCGTCGCTGACCGGATGATTGATCTGGGATTGGAGCACTTTTTGATACACGCCGGCCAATCGACCGTCCGGGCCGCCGGTGACATGGAGGCTTGGACCGAGGCGAGTCAACAATCGATCGATCCGCCCGAACGCCGGCCGTTGGGTTGGAAGGTCGGTTTGGCCCATCCGACGCGACCGGGCCGCCGGTTGGCAGGGTGTTGGCTCCGCGACGCCGCGATGTCGACCTCGGGCAGCGGTAAACAATATTTTCACCATCGCGGCCGACGCTACGGCCACGTCCTGGACCCGCGAACCGGGATGCCTGCGGGCCGTTGGTTGAGCCTTTCGCTGGTTCAGTCCGACGCGACGACCGCCGATGCGATGTCGACCGCGTTGTTTGTCGAGGATTCATTGCCCGAGACGCCCGACCCGTTGTTCGCGGTCGCCCCCGGCGGTCGCTTGGGGGACGTCACGATTCAAACCCGCGGCCCTTGGGTTTGGGCCGACCCACCGATGGACCACGAAACATGTTGAGCACCGACGCCCCGCCGGCTTCTGAGACAGTGGACACAACGATGCGACCGCCGATCAGCATCGCGCCCAAAGCGACGCTTTCGGGGCCGGGGTTGCTGTTGATCCTGCTGGGCACGTGCTTGGCACCGTTGATTGTGTTGAGCGTTTACAAAGCGACAATCGGCCCGGCGGTCGAAGCACGCCTGCCGGTCCGGGTGATTATTGACCAGCGTCCGTTGGCGACCGCCGACGGCCGCGGGGCGTTGATTGATGACGTTGTGGTGATCGAAAACCCGCAGGATTTTGACATCCCGCAACTGACGATCAACCTCAACGGCCAGTACTTCATGTACCACGATCGGCCGTTGGCGGCGGGCGAATCGTTGGTCATTCGCCAATCGGTTTTTGCCACCAAAAGTAACCAGCGTTGGGTCCCGGGCCGATGGCCGCTGACCGGGGTGCTCGTCACCGGGCAATTGCCCTCGGGGGCGCGGGGGGTGTTGGAGGTGAATTACTAGGTTGGCCGTAGCGGAAGTCGCCAAGACTTTCGGTCGCAAGAGTCGAGGGGCAGCCGAAAGTCTTGGCGACTTCCGCTACGGCGATGGCCGGCCGCCAACCCGTGAAACTTGAAAGTTTTCTCACAAGGCCAAAAAGTCGGTTTTATCGCTTCAAGCCGCCTGCCGCCGACGCCGATACAGTCGGTACAAGACGCCCTCCCGCCTCCCGACGCCTTTCGAGTTTCGCCATGTCACGTCGCGACGCCCTCACGCCGCCCGACATTTTCATCTTCCCGGCCAACCTTCCCGCCTCGGCCCGCCTGACCGATCGCCGGCAGGTGGAGCTGGACCGGGCGGCCGGGGTTGCCCCCCGCCGGCGGACCGCCGTGCCGCTGCGACTGCTGGCCGACTGCCTGCTCGACGCGGCCCGAAACAATCGCACCTGGTTGAGCGATTTCGCCGACGAACCGGTGCTCGTCGACTCCGACGTCCACGAAATCCTGTTGGCCAGCCAACGGCATCGCCGCGCGGCTTGAACTGTGGGATAGGCCTCCGGCCTGTCATCCCCGCCACGCAATCAATGGTGACAGGCTAGAAGCCTATCCCACCCCCCAAACCTCCCACCCCCCGGCAAGGAAGCCACTCTCATGCGATCGATCGCTGTCATCAACCAAAAAGGAGGCGTCGGCAAGACGACCTCCAGCGTCAACCTCGCCTCGGCCCTCGCCCTGGCCGGCCGCAAGGTCTGCGTCATGGACCTCGACCCCCAGGCCCACGCCAGCCTGCACCTGGGCATCACCGCCGTCGACGGCGAACCGTCGATGTACGAAGTGCTCTGCCACGGGGCGAGCATCGACTCGGCTCGACGCATCGTTTCGGAAAATCTGCACGTCATCCCCGCCAATTTGGACCTTGCCGGCGCCGAGTTGGAACTCGCCTCGGAGGTCGGCCGCGAGATGATCCTGCGGGACCGGTTGGACGACGACCCGGAAGATTACGACTACATCATCCTCGACTGCCCGCCAAGTTTGGGCGTGCTGACGATCAACGCCCTGGTCGGCGTCAACGAGGTGTTCCTGCCGCTGCAGCCGCACTTCCTGGCGCTGCACGGTTTGTCAAAATTGCTCAAAACCATCCAATTGGTCAGCCGCCGGCTCAACACCGGGCTGCATCTCTCCGGCGTCGTGCTGTGCATGTACGATTCGGGTACGCGGTTGGCCGCCGAAGTCTCGCGGGACATCAATGAATTCTTCGGTGCCACCGCCGGGCATCAAGGTTTTTATAAAGGTGCGAAGTTCTTTGAGACCCGCATTCGGCGCAACATCCGGCTGGCCGAAGCCCCCTCGTTTGGTCAGTCGATTTTCGAGTACGCGCGGGATTCCAACGGTGCGATCGATTATGAGTGCCTGGCCGCCGAAGTGATCGAGCAGGAAGCCGAACAGGGTGCGATGTTGGAACAACAGCAACGCGTCGCGGCTTGAAAGTGGCGCCGCTACCGGATTTTGGGGCGGCCTCCCGGCAGGAGGCCGCCACGGGATTTAGGTCAACACCGCCCGCCCCCGCCGCGGGCGGCGTGCCCAACCGGTGTGACCGACGACCAAACCGGCGATGGCGATCGCCCCGACGTAGAACCGCCAACTGAGCGATTGGTGATCGCCAAAGAACACCGCCCCCAACGCAATGCCGTAAACCGGCTCGAGCGTGTTGGCGAAATTGACGGTGAACGAGCCAAGCGTCTTGAGCAGCCCAATGTATTCGTTGTACGTGTACACGGTAAAAACGATCCCCAACACCAGGATCGCCAACCAATCGGTCGCTGTCGGAGCGATTTGAACCCCGCCGGGACGCCAAAACTCGACCAAGGGCAGTGCCGCGGTGCAGATCAGCCACGCCCCGGCCAGCTCATACAACGCGATCACCCGGTGGGACGTTTGATTGACGAATCGCTCGTTGAGCACCGTAAAGACGGCCCCCAACATCGCCGCGGTGATCGCCATCGCCAGTCCGGCGGCATATTGAAACTCGCCCCAAAAGATGAAGGCGACCGCGGCGACGACCAGCGATCCAAATAACACGTCGACGCCGCGAAGCGTCCGCCCGGCGATCATCAGCGGGATCAGCAGGGCGGTCCACAACGATACCGTCGCGATGCCAACCAGACAGACCGACACGTTGCTGATTTGGACCGCTCCGTAAAACAGCATCCAATGCACACCGAGGATTCCGCCGGTCGCCAACATGGCCGCCGCCCGCCTCGGAGCGACCCGCCAATCGTTTCGCTGCAACCACGCGAGCACCACGACCGCGACCCAGCAGCGGTGAAAGGTCAACTCGATCGCCGGCAGCGTCACCCACTTGCCGATCGGCGCGGTGAATCCCCACAACAGCACAATGAAGTGCAGTTTGAGTAGCGTCGCGGGATGCGCGGGCGTCAAATTTGCTGAGCGTTCGCCAACTGGTCGGCGAACAATTTGACGACCGGGCGGTCCGCCAAAAATGCGTTGACGTGCGGTCGTTTGGTCAGCAGCAGTGCCTGAGCCTGCTCGGCGGTCAATCCGCGGTGTGCCATCAGCCAACACATCGCGACGGTCGCCGACCGCGCCCGGCCGGCTTTGCAATGAATGTAGACAACGTCACCCGCCTCGACATGCTTTTGGACAAAGTCGACCGCCGCGACAACGTCATCAAGTTTGGGATGCGTAAAGTCCGTCGTGGGAATATGCAATTGCTCGATGCCGGCAGTCTCATAATGTCGCAACGGCCCGTCGTATTCCTCACACGTGTTGACGACCGCACGGACGCCCAGGTCAAACAGCGGCGTCACGTCACGGCCAAACGGCCTGGCCCCGACCATGACATGATCGTCGATAAAATCCCACCAGCGACGGATTTTGAAAACCCGACCGAGCAAATAATTCCAAGCCAGCGTCGGCAGGAAAACGGTGTTGGCGTAGAGGCGTGAAAGCAAAATAGAGTTACTGAAAAGTGGGATAGGCTTCCAGCCTGTCATTGGATGGGTGGGATAGGCTTCCAGCCTGTCATTGGATGGGTGGGATAGGCTTCCAGCCTGTCACTGGATGGGTGGGATAGGCTTCCAGCCTGTCATTGGATGGGTGGGATAGGCTTCCAGCCTGTCACTGGATGGGTGGGATAGGCTTCTAAACTGTCACTTTGCTCGACGACAGGCCGGAGGCCTATCCCACATCAAACCGTATGGATGGCCATGCCGGCGACGTCCAACGCCGCCTCATGGACCGCTTCGGCAAGCGTCGGGTGGGCGTGACAGGTCCGGGCGATGTCCTCGGCAGACGCACCATACTCCATCGCCGAAGCCGCTTCGGCGATCAAATCCCCGGCCCGGGCACCGATGATATGAACGCCCAGCACCCGATCGGTCACCGCATCGGCCAAGATCGTGACCTTGCCCTCGGTCTCGCCGATCGTCCTGGCCCGACCATTTGCCCCCATCGGACAGACGCCTTTATTGAACTCGACACCGGCCTCGGTCAACTGTTGCTGCGTTCTACCGACGGTCGCGATCTCGGGGTGCGTGTAGACGATCGCCGGGATGACGTCGTAGTTCATCTCCGCGGCCACCCCGGCCATCCGCTCGACGCACACGATCGCTTCCTCCATCGCTTTGTGGGCCAACATCGCCCCGCCAATGCAGTCGCCGGTCGCGTAGACATTCGGAGCACTGGTCATGAAGTCCTCGTCGACCCGGATGAACCCCCGCTCGTCCACGTCGACCCCGGCGTCCTCCAAACCCAAGTCCCGCGTCGCCGGCGAACGTCCGGTCGCCAACAGCACGCGGTCGCAGCGAATCGTCTCCCCGTCTTTGATTTCAACCACGCAAGGCTTTTGATCGCCCGGCTCCGGGTCGACCTTGGCCGAGGCGACGAACGTGCCGGTGCGAAATTCCAAACCCTGTTTGGCAAACATTCGGTGGGCGGCTTTGGCCAAATCGTCGTCCATTCCCGGCAGGATCCGGTCGAGTGCCTCCAAGACAATCACGTGGCTGCCCAGCCGGTTCCACACCGAGCCGAGTTCCAATCCGATGTAGCCGCCACCGATAACGACCAACTCTTCGGGCACGTCGGGGAACGACAGCGCGGTGGTCGAGTTGCCGATTCGGTCGCCGTCCTCCTCGACCCCGCGAAGCCGGGCCGGGACGCTGCCGGGGCACAGCAGGATTTGATCGGCGGTCAACGTTGCGACTTCTTCGCCGTCCTTTTCGACCAAAACCGTGTCGACCGACGTCATTTTGCCGCGGCCGCGATACGGCGTCACGCCCCGTTTTTTGAACAGCAAATCGATGCCGCCGGTCAGCGTGTCGACGATTTTGGCTTTGCGGGCCATCATTTTGGGCAGGTCCAGCTCAAGCCCCGAGACGGTCAATCCGTGGTCGGCAAAACGGTGCTTGGCCTCCTCGTACAGGTGGCTGGATTCCAGCAGTGCTTTGGACGGGATGCAACCGACCCGCAGGCACGTGCCGCCGAAACGATCATTTTCGTCGATGCAGGCAACGTCGATGCCCAACTGGGCGGCCCGGATGGCGGCAACGTACCCGGCTGGTCCCCCGCCCAAAACAACGAGTTCGTGATGGACCGATGGCATGGGCAAACGGGGGGAAACAGGGTCTCGATGGGCAAGGGCGCAATTGTTCCCCACCCTCGCCGGACTGTCGAGGTGCGGATCGGAACCGGGTCGCTTCGTAAGGGGGGTCGCTTTGAAACGCGGGTCGCTTTGAAACGATCGCGGGCTAAACTCGCTTCTCACGTTGATGCTCTCCGCGATTCCCCGGCGCCACCATGTCTGACTCCCCCCGGCTGCCCGAACCGGATGCGGTGGTGCGCTGCCTGCTCATCCAGCCGCTTTTTGAACAAACCAACTATTGGAATTTTGTCGAATCGGCCGTCGCGATCGGCGCCAAAGCGACCGCGCCGCCGCTGGGATTGATGACCGTCGCCGCGTTGCTGCCGCAGCACTGGGAATTTCGGCTGGTCGATCTCAACGTCGCCCCGCTGGCCGATGACGATTGGCGTTGGGCCGACGTCGTTTGCACCGGCGGGATGCTGCCTCAACAGCCCGGGGTGCTCTCGCTGATCCAACGTGCCAACCAGGACGGCACCTTCATCGCCGTCGGCGGTCCCGACCCCAGCAGCCAGCCGCAGATCTACACCGATGCCGACGCGGTGGTGCTCGGCGAGGGCGAGGCGACGATCCCGATGTGGTTGGAAAGCTGGCGGGAGGGCAAACCCGGCGGCGTTTTTGAATCACCCCACAAACCCGACGTCACCCAAACCCCCACGCCGCGGTTCGACCTGATCGACTTTAGCGACTATCTGCACGTCGGCGTCCAGTCGTCGCGAGGGTGTCCTTATAACTGTGAATTCTGTGACATCATCGAACTGTTTGGTCGGCGGCCGCGGGTCAAAAAGCCTGAACAATTCTTAGCGGAATTGGACCGGCTCTACGACCTCGGCTATCGCGGCTGGGTCGATTTGACGGACGATAATTTTATCGGAAACCGCAAACTGATCAAACCGTTGTTGGTCGCGCTCAAACAGTGGAACGAGGATCATCAGTATCCGTTCGTGTTCTCCACCGAAGCGTCGATCAACCTCGCCGACGACAAGGAATTGCTGCAATTGATGCAGGATGTCCAGTTCCGTTATGTGTTCCTGGGGATCGAATCACCCGACGAGGAAACGTTGATTCACACCCAGAAGCGGATCAATACGGTCGCGCCGATCATCGACCGGGTGCGGACAATTTATGATTATGGCATTTCGGTCGCCGCGGGGTTGATTATCGGTTTTGACACCGACAAACCGGGCACCGATGTTCCCATGATCCGTTTCATTCAAGAATCGGGCATCTCGCTGTCCATGGTCGGACTGCTCTCAGCGCTCCCCAACACGCAACTGACCCGCCGGTTGTCCAAAGAGCGACGGCTGATTGACGCTAACCATCAGTGGATCGATACACCCGGCGAGCGTTATGAACTCCGCAGCACCGAGTCACAGGACCAGGTGATCGGCGGACTCAATTTTGTCACGATGCGGGACCGGGTTGAAATCTACCGGGAGCTAAAAAACATCATCGAAGCGGTCTACTCGCCGCGGATGTTCATGGACCGAGTGATTGACACCGCGGAGCGGATGAACATTCAAAACAAACATGTCCCCGGCGGCTGGGAACTCAAACGAATGATTCGAGGTTTTCGCGTCATCGCCACGCGTTTACTGTCGGACCGGCGAACGCGATGGTTGTACATCCGCAATTTCGTTCGCGCCGCGGCAATGGGGCCGACCAAATTCGAGTACGCCCACACGATCATGGGCAGCTTCTTGCACTTCGATCTGCAGACCCGCCGAATCCTGTCGGCATTGGACGAATCGATCCGGTACGCCGAGGACCAAGCCACCTATCCCCGCAGCGTCGCCGAGATACCCAAGCGGAATGTCGAACTACCAATCGCATCCTAAAGCACCGTGGGATCAATAACTGACGTAGCTGGACCCGCCAGGGTTCAGGGCGGACTGAACCCTGGCGGGTCCAGCTACGCCGGGTATTGACCAGGTTTAGTTATAAGGCAATTCCGAAACACGGTGTTTCGTTGTGAGGCGATTTTTGTTTTTCCCTCACAGCGTCTCGCTGTTTTCCAGCAGTGCCAGGTTGGCCCCGTCTAGGAAACTGACCAACGACTTGGCCCGGTAGGGTTGCTGCAATTTCCGAACGGCTTTGGATTCGATCTGGCGGACACGCTCGCGGGTGACCTGGAAGATTCGGCCGACCTCCTCCAGCGTGTACGTGTAGCCATCGGCTAGACCATAACGAAGTCTCAAAATCTCACGCTCGCGGTAATTGAGCGTTTCCATCGCAAGATCAATCTGGTGTTTGAGCGCCAACCGATTGGTCTGGGCCAATGGATCCTCATCACGGTGATCCTGCAGGAACTCGCCAAACGCCGACTCATCCGATTCGCCGACCGGTTGGTCGAGCGATAGCGGTTGACGGCTCATTTTCAAAACCACCCGTGTGTCGTCGAGCGATAGGCCCGAACGTTCGGAAATCTCCTCGGCGGTCGGTTCGCGGCCGAGGTCTTGCACCAAGTCGCGGATGTGTTTGCGAATCTTGTTCATCGTGTCGATCATATGGACCGGCACGCGGATGGTGCGACTCTGGTCGGCGATCGCCCGCGTGATCGCTTGACGAATCCACCATGTCGCATAAGTCGAAAATTTATAACCGCGTGCATGCTCGAATTTATCGACCGCCCGCATCAGTCCCGTGTTTCCCTCTTGGATCAAATCCAAAAACGACAATCCGCGGTTGCGATATTTTTTGGCAATCGAAACGACCAATCGAAGGTTGCCGGCCGACAACACGCGTTTGGCTCCGTCATAATCGTCCCGAAAGCCGTCACAGCGGTGGACGCGGCGTGCCAACGTGGTGGGTGATTCCCGGGTCAGTCGCATCAATTCGACCAACTCGCTGCGCAGCTCCTCGGCCGGCGGCATCCCGGGCCGTGACAGCGTTTGTTCATCGGCCAACAAACGACGCAGTTCAACCATCCGGTCGCTGCTGCGACGAAGCTGCTCGAAGATCGGCTGCAACTTATTGGTTCGCAGATTCATCTCCTCGACCAAACGAACCGCTTTGTTGCGCCGCGACGTGAGGTTTCGCCATGCCGCCTGGCGTTGCCGCGACGGAGCCTTGCGATTGATTGCCGTTAGATAATCACGTCGATTGAGAATCAACAGGTGCGAGAGCGTTTGACAATTAGGAACGATCCGCCGCATGATCGCTTTCTTTTCCGCGGCGTTGGTAACGGAGACCTCGATCGTCCGGTCCAGCCGCAACTTCTTGTCTCGGACCTGTTGCAACAGGTGCAGCGACGCGGAGAGCATGAAGTCGGTCGCCAACATCGTATGCCGGTAACGCAACCGGGTACGCTCGATATGTTTTGCCGAAGCGACCTCTTGGACACGGGTGAGCAACGGGATTTGACCCATTTGCATCAAATACATCCGCACCGGATCCTCCGACGGGTCCGCGTCGAACTCTTCGCCGCGGTCGTAATCGATTCGCACCGAGGACTCGCCGACCGCATGGCTGGCGACGGCGTCGGAGAAGTCTTGTCCCATCGAACGGGTTCGTCGTTCGTTGGCGTCCTGGGCGTCAAAAGCGTCGTCACGAAGACTACGGCCGAAATTTTTTTGCATCGTCATTTGGTGCTCCCCTGGTGATTGGTGATGCTGCGGAGATCGATTCCATGCAGCGGGGGTGCCGGGGGATTGAAGACGAAAGCCACTTGCCATCTCAAAGTCCTGGGGAGTCATTACTTAGGTGCGTCACTATCATTGCTAGCAAACATCGGAGCCGACAAGCGGACGATGCGATTTGGCGGCCGACGTTGTTTTGGGTCAACGTCATGTCGCGGTCAGTCACCGTTGCGCCCGGACGTCCATCGGATGGGTGTCCCGGCATTGGTGGCCAACCCTAGGTCATGGCCCGTGGCGGGCGGTGGCGACGGGGATTTGCGTTAAACTGCGATCCCCGGGGCTTCCCTTTAGGACGGCGGCACCCCGGCGACGGTTCCCCCCCCCCCGCCACTGCCCCCCCCGCCACTGCCCTCCCGGCCGACTTGACCTTGACGCCCGCCCGCCGACCGACTGCCCCGCCGGCGGGCGGATTTGCCGATCACCAACCCTTTCGCCACCGAATCGTCTCGGCGGTCCATCCCGGCGACGACACCGACTCGGCGATCGATCGGACCGCGATCCTGCTCTCGGCCTCCGCCAACGCCGAGAAGATGTTGGCGCGGATCGATGCGGAACCTGCCTGCCTGCCGTTTCTGATGGACATCCTGGCGGGCAATCGTGCCGTCGCGTCCTGGCTGTTGCGTGATCCGGCGGCTTTGGACAGCTTGATGGACGACCTCGCGGAACTGGACCGCCTGGCGGAAACCGACGAGGCGGCAACGGTCGCCGCGGACACCGCCGGGACCGGGTCGGCCGTCCGCCTGCCCGGCTATGCTCGCCGAGCGATTGAGACATTGCGTGGTTCGTTGACCGGAGCAACGCGTGGCGACCAGGCATCGCGGCTCACCGCGACCACCATGCGGGAGCAATTACTGCGGATCGCTTATGTTCAATTCGTTCGCGGGGGTCGACCGAGCGACACCCGCGAGGCGTTCGCGGCGGTGCATGACGCGATCATCGACGAAGCGTTGCGGTGGGCCGGCGACGTACTCCAGCGGCGTGAGCGGCGGGGTCAATCGTCGCTCCGCCCGGTCGCCGCGGTGCTTGGACTCGGCGAAATCGGCGACCGAACGGCCAGCTATCGAGGTCGCCGCGAATACCTGATGGTGCTTGAGTCGCTCGACCGCAATCATCCGGCCCAGATTGACGCGGCCGAGCGGTTGGTTGCGCTTTTGACCGCCGCGATTTCGGGCACGCCGTGGACGATCGCCGGCCAAACCGATTTCCTCTGGCGACCGTTTGGACCGGTCCGCGGAGCGCCGGCGTTCGGATCGGTGGCGGAGTTGACCCGTTGGTTGAGTCGATCGACGCAATTGGACAGCCGCGGCGATTGGTTTGCGGCGAGGGCCGTCGCGGGGGATTGCGCCGTCGGGCACGACGCTTTGGAGGCGATCCGACTCTGGGTCCATCAACCGATTTTGACGCAGGGTGAACTGGCGGTCGAAGCGACGTTGGCGGGCAAATTGATCGAGCGGTTGAAACCCGACGACTCGGTCGATGCGACGGCCGGGGCCGCCGCGGAGCTGAGCGTTCGGCCGCTACCGGAATGCGTGGGATCGCGGTTGGACATCGATTCGGTGTTGCGGCACTTATGCCTGCGGCACGGTTGGCAAAACACGACGCTTCGCAATCCGACGATGGTGACCGCTGCCGGGCGGTTGGCCGAGGCGGGGCATTTGAGCGCCCAAACGGCCACCGAGTTGGCATCCGCGGCGGCCAAACTGCAGGCGATGGAGGACCATCTGCACATTTTTCTGCCCGCCGCCGGCGGGGTCTGGGGCAACGCCTCGCCCGCTCAGCAGTCGCGGTTGGCGGCGCGGCTGGGAATCACCATCCCACCGGCGGATGACTTGACCGACCCGGCCGTCGGCAGCCGCGGAGATGCCGCCCGGCTGCGGCAACGATTGCTGCAAACGCTCGACACCAATCGCCAAACCCTTGCCGAGATCGCGCGGCGGGGAATCCCGCACCGGCCCGGGCGAACCAATTTGGCGCTGCAGCGATTGGTGCTCGATCCCGACGCCGATCTGGACCGTTGGGTCCCGGTGCTTTCGGCGGCCGGATTGCCGCCGCGACGAGAAATCGCCGAAAAATTCAAGCAATTATCGATTGAAAGCAACCGGTACCTTTCGCCGATCCGTTGCCAACATAATTTTTCGGCCGCCGCGCCCACGGTGCTCGGCTCGATCGCCCAGACCGAACATCCTGAACTGACGCTCACCCGGCTGGTTCGTTTGACCGACGCGATTGGCGGCAAAGCGACTCTCTGGGAACTGTTTCTGACCCAGCCGGCGGCGGCCAAACTTCTCGTTGGATTGGCGTCGCGGGAACCGGACCTGTGCGATCGTCTGGTCCGGCACCCGGCGATGTTTGATGAGGTGATCGACTGCTTGGCGATGGGCCGTCTGCCGTCCCCGGCGACGCTCGACGCCCAATCCCAGGTGCTGTGCCGCGATCAATCCAACATCGTCCCGATCTTGCGATCGTTTCAGGACTGTGCCGTCGTTCGGGCGGGGGTTCACCGATTGGTCAATCAAACGGCCCAACCGGCGATTGCCGAAGCGCTCACGGCAACCGCGGAATCGTGCATCCGTCGGACGCTCGAAGAACTGCAGGAGCGGTTTGCCAATCAATTTGGCGATCCGGTCGATGCCGATGGGCACCCACAACCGTTGTTGGCAATCGCGATGGGCGATTTTGGCGGCGGCCGGGTCGATCAGTCCGGGCGGCTCTGCGTGGCTTGGACCTTCGAGGCAACGGGTCAAACCCGGCGGCGGCCCGGGGGATCGCGACTGACCCTGCCGGCCGATCAATTTTACGACCGGATGGCGGCCGCCGTGGCCGAGCAATTGACCGACAGCGCGTCGGCGGGTTCCGCCGCGGATCAACCGCCGGTTTTGCCACCGCTCTATCAACTCGACTCGCCGCCTATTTTTGGCCGCGAATGGCTGCGGGGCGAACCGGCAACGTTTTTCGCCATGCCGCTGCGACGATTAATTTCGGTCATCGAATCCGCCGCCACGGGGCCGCTGAGGGACCTCGCCGCAACCGCCCGGTGCATCAACGGACCGCCCCAATCGCGGCGGAGGGTTGATCAAATGCTGGCATCGTGAAGTGGTACGACGGGTTTCCAGCCCGTCGAATTCACTTCAAAATCGACTGCAACTGCGTTTCCAGCTCGGTGATCGCAACGTTGTCGTCGACGACGCGTCCCTGTTGATCGACCAACATCATCATCGGCAGCGTTTGCACACCAAACTGTTGAGCCAGCGGCGAGGCGTCCAGCCCGCCGGGGGCATAGAGCGTCGGCCACGGTAGTTTTTGCTCGGCGACGAATTTCAAAGCTTCGGCGCGGACCGGATCGACGTTGATCCCGACGACTTCCAGACCCGCTTTGGCGTACTGACCGCGGAGTTGCCGCAGCCGCACCATGTCCTGCTTGCAGGGACCGCACCACGTCGCCCAGTACTGCAGCACGACCGGGCGGCCGCGTAATTGAGCCAACGACAACGTTTTGCCGTCAATCGTCGTGCCGGTCAATTCAATCGGTTTGCCGATCGACTGCAACCGCCGAATCGCCCCGGTCGCCTTGGCCGATTCATCGGTGCCCGGATACCCACGGGCGACGTCGGTGTAAAAGGCGACGGCGGCTTTGGAATCGTCTTCGAGTTCTTTTGACAGCGCCAGTTGCAACTTGGCTTTGGCCCCTTGGATCGAACGGGGATACTTGGCGGCAAACAGTTCGAGCTGCTCGTACCACCAACCGAGGACCTGTTCGTAGTCAGCTTTCGGCTCGCCTTGACGGGTGACCAGTTCCATTTCGATCAATTGATACTCGCCGTAGGCCCGCAGATCAGCGTCGGCGGCGGGCAGGTCGGCCAGGAACGCCCGCATCCGCTGCAAACCGTCGGGATAATTACCGCTCTGGACAGCCATCGAAACGGTGTCGATCCACTGCCTTGCCCAGGTTTCGCGTCCTTCCTCGTCGCCCGCGACGCTGATCAATTGCTCCACGACGTCGGCACGCTGACGGTTGAGCGATGCAAGTTTGGCGGGTTCGGAGGAGGTCGACAGTTCGGAGTCGATCTTTTCGAGCGCTTCGACAAACTTTTCGGCTTTCAGGTTGCCGCCTGTTGGCGAAGCCGAGGCGCCGCCACCGCCGGGGGTGAAAAATACGCCATCGGATTGAGCCAACGGATCATTGGCATCGGCCAGAACCGGCAGCGAAACGATTTTCCAAGCATCGCCCACGCGAATCAACGTTCCCATCGCCATTTGGCCGGCCGTGCCATCGGTCCGAAAGACGGCGACGGCGTTTTCATAAACCGTCAAATCACGGTCCACCCCGTCACGCTCGGCCGGGACGATGCCGGGCATCGCGGCGACGAACTGGACCCACTGCGAGGCGTCGGTCAGCGCACGTTGACCCCGAGCAAAAGCGGCAAAACCCTTGGTCGCCCGGTCGATCCGAACGCTCAATTGACGCAGCATCTCGTCGCTGACGCCGGCGGCCCGGAGTTCGGTTTCGGTCGCCAGCAATCGCTCGAACCGCGCCGCGTCGCCGCCGCCGATCGCCGCGATCGCTTCGGCGGAGACTTCTTCGGCACTGATTTGACGCCAGGAATCGATCCGGCCGTCTTCGTTGGCGTCGATGCCCCAGCGGGTTCCGCCGGTCGACAACCAGCGATATTGGTCGGGTTTTTCGTTCTGGTTGGAGTCGATGTCGCGGTAAATTTCGACGCCGTAGCGGAAATAGCACCAACGATCGACACGTTTGTCATCATCGGTGTCGACAAATCGGCGGAGGATTTGACCGGTCGAATCGTACACTTCCCACCCCGCCCACTGGTCGGTCTCGACGTCGCGGACGACGCAGGCGTCGACTTGATCGGCGGGTACTTTTTCGTAGTCCACCATCGGTTGGATCGGCTGCAACCGCAGGGCACTGGCGGGCGATGGGTTGCCGGCAATCGCCGCCGGGGCGACGGCGGCCACCGCGGCGGCGGCGAGGCTCAGGCGGCGGGCGGTCCGGAAAAATGCGTCATTCATGGCGGCGGGTGAGTCTTTCGTCCGTGATAAAATTCCGTCAGGTTTGGCATTGTTGCCGATTGACCGCCGCGGGCGAAAGAGGAACCGGGCAAACGGTCCAGTTGCGAATCCGAACGGGTTCCGCGAAAGTTTTGCCTTCAGACGAGTACCCGCCCCAAAGATTGCCATGACCGTCACGATCGTTGATTATCAGATGGGCAATTTGCGGTCGGTCCAAAAGGCCGTCGAGCGGTCCGGCGTCGAAGCAACCATCACCTCGGACGCTTCACAGATTGCCGCCGCCGAGTCGTTGATCTTGCCGGGTGTCGGAGCGTTCGGTGACGCGATGGCCGAGCTTCGGTCGCGTCAATTGATCCGCCCGATCCTGGAGTTCATCGAAACCGGTCGTCCGTTCTTGGGCATTTGCCTGGGATTTCAAATGCTCTTTGACCGCAGCTCCGAGGGCGGTGACCACGAGGGACTCGGTGTCCTGGGCGGCGACGTGGTGCATTTTGATCTTCCCGCACCCGGCGACGGATCGCCACCGCTCAAAATCCCCCACATGGGCTGGAACTCGGTTTCGGTCGGTCCGGCGGGCGAACCGCTTGCAGTCACGCCGGGGACCCATTTTTACTTTGTGCATTCCTATTACGTTCGTCCCGACGACCCGTCAGTGATCGCGCTGACGTGCGATTATGGCGGGCCGTTTTGCGTCGCGGTGGCCCGAGGCAACGTTGTTGGAACACAGTTTCACCCCGAAAAGAGCCAGGCTGCGGGATTGGGATTGGTCAGCCGTTTTGCCACCACCGGTTGGACCACCCCGGCGGCCGCCGGATGATGCCCGAAACCGGACCGCCACCGATCACGCTGCCCGCCGGCGACGGCGTTGAACTTCAATTTCTGTGGACCGGGGACCGGTACGCTCATCAACTCATTGGACCGGCGGGCGTTCTGATTCGCAGCGCCGCGTCGAGTCCGCCGATTCAGGACATGCACCGGCAACGGATCGACGACGCCGAAACCGCTTTGGGCGTCGGGGCCGGCGACGGGTACCACTTCAGCGTCTCGGTCGCGGTATTGGAGTCCGATTCGGAGACGCGGATTTCGTTCGCCTGGGCGTGCCGGCGTAAAGCCAAACGGTCGTGGCCGACCGGCTTCCCGGTCTGCGATTACGATGTCGTCGCGGACGCCGGGCGGCAACCTTGGTCACCGGTGGGCGGCGAATCGACGACCTGTCAAATCGATGGCCATAGCCCAAGAATGATTGCTCACCCGGCGGCCGAAGCGTTGACCTGCCAATGGCACTACGCCTTTGTCCTAGCAAAACCAAAAATTTTTTCTCCCCCTCGCCCCTCTTAGTGACTGTCCGGGATAACGTTTAATGAATGAGCCGACGGCGCTAGCCGCGGGTTTAGGACGCCGGAACCCGCGGCTAGCGCCGTCGGCTCACTATCCCCGACAGACACTTATGGGGGGGGCAGGGGGAGCCAATTTGGGTGAAGTCTCTCCTACAAAATGATCGCCATGAACTCGCCGTTGCCACGCCGCACCGTCCTGGCCGGGGCCGCTCTGGCACCCTGTTTAATTTTGACTGACCCATGTCCGGTGGCGGCCAACGAAGGATCGGCCAAGCCGTTCCATCCGCCCATCTCGCTCAACACCGCAACCATTCGCGGTCAAAACCTGAGTGTTTTGGAACAAATTGACGTCGCCGGTGCGGCCGGTTACGACGCGATCGAGCCGTGGATCGGTGATCTGCGAAAACAGATCGAGGGGGGCACCGGGGCAGTCGAGATCCGGCGACGGATCGAGGACGCGGGTTTGCAAATGGTCTCGGCGATCGGGTTTGCCCGCTGGATTGTCGATCATCCAGCGGAGCGCCAAGCCGGTCTGGACGAGGCCCGCTCGGACATGGAATTGGTCCATTCGCTGGGAGCAAAATTCATTGCCGCCCCGCCCGTAGGCGTCCATCAGTCGGAAAAATTGCCGCCCGCCGGTCCGCCGTCGCTGGGGATCATCGCCGATCGATTCGCCGAATTGTGCCGGGTCGGTCAATCCGTCGGCGTCACCCCGCTGTTGGAACTTTGGGGGTTTTCGCCGGTGCTCAGCACGCTTGCCGAACTTGCACACGTCGCCACCGCGGCCAGCGGGCCGGGCAACATCGCGTCGGTGTTGCCGGATTTTTATCACATCCACCGTGGCGGCTCGCCAATGGAGCAGCTCCGCGTGATCGAAGCGTCCCGGATGCCGCTGTTCCACATCAACGATTACCCGACCGATCGTCCGTCCAACGAATTGACCGACGCCGATCGCGTTTTTCCCGGCGATGGCGACTGCCCGCTGGTTGAAACGATCGCCGGGCTGCTCGCCGGCGGTTTCCGCGGGACGTTTTCGCTGGAACTGTTTAATCGCGACTATTGGTCGCGAGACGCAGGAGACGTCGCGGCGGAGGGTTTGCAAAAAACGCGAAAAATCATCACACGTGCCGTCGCCGCCGCCGCCTCCCAACCGTAGCGGAAGTCGCCAAGACTTTCGGTTACTTAGCAACTCATCTCCCGGGGTGGAAACCGAAAGTTTTGGCGACTTCCGCTCCCATGATGCTCACCCGCCTCCGGTCCCAATGGTTCGTGCTGACCCTGCTGACGCTGCTGGCGGTGGGCACAATTTGGGCACAGCCGTTGTCGCCGATCGTGCGGATGCCGTGGCTCAAAGAAGCGGTCGTCGTCACCGTGCTGTTGTGTCAATCAATGACGCTGCGTACCGAACAAATCGTCTCAGTCGCGACCCGCCCCCGCGCCGCGCTGATCGCCATCGGCGTCTGCACGGTGGCGGTCCCCATGGTCGCCGCCCCGATCTGTTGGTGGCTGGACCCCGCGGACGCCGGTGGGGTTTGGGTGGTAACGCTGGTGCCATGCACACTCGCCTCCGCCGCCGTTTGGACCCGGAGGGCCGGAGGCAACGACGCCGTCGCACTGGCGACCACCGTGTTCACCAACCTGTGCTGTTTTCTGGTTGTGCCCGCCGGGATGTCGATTGGACGGACTTTTTTGACCCTTCCGCCCGCCGTCGACACCGGCGGGCTTCAACAAACCGTGCGACTGCTTTGGCTGGTGGTTTTGCCGTTGATCGTCGGTCAAATCGCTCGGCGTCTGGCCCCCGCGGCGGTTGATCGACATCGCGATCGGTTGACCCGAGTTGCGCTGGGCGGCATCCTAAGTACGGTGCTGATGGCGGCCGTGACTGCTGCAATGACCGGGGCGAGTTCGCCGACCATCGCGTCTTTTATCGTGCTCACGGTGGTGTGTTTGGCCATCCATGTCGCTTCGATGTTTGTCGGTTGGTCGATCGCGACCGTCGCCCACTGTGATCGTTCCGACCGGATTGCTGTGGCGATCGCCGGCAGCCAAAAGACGCTCATCGTCGGGATCACGGTCGCGACGTCCGCCGGCGTCGCGGTGCTACCCATGATCCTGTATCACACCGTACAAATGATTTTTGACACGCTCATGGCAGACCGCTGGCGGCTTCACGACCGTTGCGAGAACCCACCGCCCAACGAGTTTTCTCATCAATTGAATCAGTAACAAATTTGACCGACCCATCGCACAGCGTCATATGGATGCCGCCGATATGAAAGCTGCCCAACGATAATTCCAATCGGTCAGGTTCGACAGTTGATAGACTTTCCAAATCCTTGGGATTGAAATCATAAAATAGTGTCCCGAGCGCCTCGCTGAAATCAGTTCCGTTAGGATTTGAGGTTCCATCAATATCGGGGTGATACAAAGAATAGTGGTCGCAATCGACGCAGACACCTTCGGGCGGGTACCACGTCTCGGCGATCAGGCACGTGTTGCTCAAACCATCCAAGACATCCGTGAATTTGAGACCTTGCCACTGGGGGCGGTTATCGCACGGGGTCGGTGAGCCGAGGGTTTGATGACAGAAATTGGTCGCCAAAAACACCCCGTCGCCGCCGTCAAAACCGACCGGCTCCGGCGGCGGGGCGTACAGGTACAGTTTTGACGGATCCGGCCCCGGACCGCTGTATTGATCGACGACCACATTACCGCCGCCGTTGCCGACGTAGGAATTGAGCGCCCGGCCGATGATCCGGTCGCCCGGCAGGATCAATTCGTCCGGTCCGTATTGCGAGGGGCATCGGAAGACCGACAGCGGCGTGGTGGCGAGCGTCTCCATCGCCCGGCTCTCGGGCGAACTGGTCACGCCGTTGCCCGGTTCGCCGTAGGGCACCATCGCGGCCAACGCGTTTTGTTCCAAATTGGGCAAAATGTCGGTGGTCCAGGAAAACCCCCACCCGCCTTTGGCCCCCCACGGCATCCGGCCGTAAGTTGACTCGTAGTTGTGAACGGCGAGCGAGAGCTGCTTGAGGTTGTTTTGACACTGGACCCGCCGTGCGGCTTCGCGAGCCGCCTGGACGGCCGGCAGCAGTAAACCGACCAGAACCCCGATGATCGCGATGACGACCAGCAATTCGACGAGGGTAAACCCGCGGCGGGGGTGGGAACGGAGCATGGCGGGGGCCGGACGAAACAAGACGGGGGCGGATCAATCCTACCACGACGCAACGGCCGTGCCGGTCGTTCAGCCCGCCCGAGTTCAGCCCGCCCGGGTTCACACGAGCACCGCGTCGACCGATTCGGCCGACCACCACTTGGTAAAATCATCCGGGTCTCGCTCGACACGATGATACGTCGTGTCCCGCTCGACCGGATCGCGGCCCGCTTCGGTGATCAATTCGCGGATCCGGCTGACCGGCAGATACTCCGGCGATTGCGAGCCGGCGTCGTGATAAATCAACTCGTGCCGCACCGTGCCATCCAAATCATCGGCGCCGTAAGCCAGCGCGATCTGCGCGGTCTCGATGCCCAGCATGATCCAGTACGCTTTGATGTGCCGGACGTTGTCGAGCATCAACCGCGAGATTGCCAACGTTCGCAGGTCCATGATCGCTGACGGCTTTTTGAGGTGATCCAGCCGCGTGTTGTCGGGATGAAACGCCAGCGGAATGAAGACTTGGAACCCGCCCATGTCGTTTTGAAAACCGGTGCGGTCTTGCAAGTCCCGCAGCCGAATGAGATGGTCGATCCGGTGATACGCTTTTTCGAGGTGACCGTACAACATGGTGCAGTTGGTTCGCATCCCGATCCGGTGAGCCGTTTCGTGAATATCGATCCAGTTCCGCGTGTTGGCTTTATGTTCACAAATTTGATCGCGGACTTCGGGATGAAAGATCTCCGCCCCGCCGCCGGGCATCGAACCCATCCCGGCTTCACGCATATCTCGCAAAACCCATTCAAATGATTTTTTGGTTTGAAAACGAAACCAATCAATCTCCACCCCGGTCCAGGCCTTCAAATGTATCCGGGGAAAGTTGCTTTTTAATGTTTCGAGGATCCCGCGATACCACTCGTACTTGCGTTGATGATGCAGCCCACCGACGATGTGCATTTCGGTGCATCCGGCGTCGGTGGCTTCGCGGCCGCGATCGATGATTTGTTCATCGGTCATCGCGTAACCGGACTCATCACGTAGGTCTTTGCGAAAAGCGCAGAACCGGCATCGGTAGACGCAGACGTTTGTCGGGTTCAGATGCGTGTTGATGTTGTAATAGGCAACATTGCCGTTGAGTCGCTCGCGGACCAAATTGGCAAGTTGGCCGATCTCTTGGAGCGGGACGTCGAGCCGTTCGAGGAACAATCCATCCTCGAGGTCCAATCGCTCGCCGAACTCGACTTTATCGCGGATTTCTCGGAACCGGGCGTTTCGTTCGGGGTCGTTCATGGTCAATTCGTTGGTGCAAACGGTCAAAACGGTGGCGGCGGCCTGCCGGGCCGCCGCAGGTCTTCGGTGGCGGCGGCCTGCCGGGCCGCCGCAGGTCTTCGGTAGCGGCGGTCCGCCAGGCCGCCGAACGAACCTCCACCAAGGCCTTGGCGGCTTCGGCTACCGGAGACGTGACCAAAGCCTTGCCAGCTTCGGCTACCGGTATCTCAACCGTCAAATCAGCGCATCGATCACCCCGCCGGCCATCAGCAGCAAGCTAATGATGGCGTTGGTTTGAAAGAACGCCACCCCGACCCGCGACAGATCGCCGGGCCGAACGAGCGAATGTTGGCGGACAATGAACACTGCACTGGAAATCACCGCGACGATCCAGACCCAACCGCCCAGCGGCGCCAGCAGCATGAGCAGTACGAAAACACAAACCGCGTGAAATCCGGCGGCGATCTTTAAAGCCCCGGCGACGCCGAAGCGGGCGGGGATCGAATGCAACCCCGCCGAGCGGTCAAACGCCGCGTCCTGGCAAGCGTAGATGACGTCAAACCCGGCGACCCAGAAAGACGATCATCACGGCCAACCCGCCCGGCGGCAACCAATCGGCCGGTTCTGTCAGCGCCGCCGAGCCGCGAATTGCCAACCAGACGCAAAGCGGCGAAAGGGCCAACGCCGCCCCGAGCCACAGGTGCGCCGCGGCGGTGAAACGTTTGGCAAGTGAATAGCCCAGCAACCAAACCAGCACCGGCGCGGCGGCAATCAGCGGCCAGGGGTTGGGGAGAAACAAACCGCACCCCATCAAGAACGCAACACTGCTGGCGACGATCAATGCCAACACCGAACCTCGAGACAACGATCCGGCCGGTAGGTGCCGGCCGGCGGTTCGCGGGTTGGCCGCATCAATTCGGTGATCGACCCACCGATTGAACGCCATCGCCGCGGTCCGCGCCGCGACCATGCAAATCAACAACCCCGACGCTTGCCGAATGCCGAAACTCGGGTGTCCCCCGCCGGGCAGCGGCAAGGTCACGGCCCAAACCGTTGCCAATACCGCAAACGGCATCGCGAAGATCGTGTGGCTGAACCGCACCAGTTGGAAATAGGAGCGAATCATTCCCCCCATCGCGATATGATCGAGTTGTCCACGCCGATTTGATCCAAAATCCGGCCGACGACGAAATCGACCAAATCATCCAGATGCTGCACGCCGTGATACCAACCGGGGCTGGCCGGCAGGATCACCGCCCCGGCGGCCGCGAGCCGCTGCATATTCTCCAGTTGCAAAACGCTCAGGGGAGTCTCCCGAGGGACGAGCACCAATTTGCGATGTTCTTTTAAATGAACTTCGGCCGCCCGCGTGATCAGATTGTTCGCCGCCGCCCGCGAAATCCCCGACAATGTTGTGCCCGAACAGGGACAGATGACCATCGCATCGGTTAAAAAACTGCCCGAGGCGATCGGCGTCATGAAATCGTCGCGATGATGAATCCGCAGCCGTTCGTCCCCGCCGGGTTCCAAACTTTCAATGGACGGATGCTTGGTGATTTTGTCGCGGCCCGGTGCTGACCACTTCGGCACGCACCGCAACAACGCACACGCGTCGACGCGATCGGCGGCCACGGTTAAGCCGAGTTCTTGACCGATCACCGCGGCGCCGGACCGGCTGACGCATAGATGGATTTCGACCCCCGCGACGCGGAGCACTTGCAGCAATCGCACCGCGTAAGCCGCCCCGGAAGCGCCGGTGATGCCGACAACGATCCGTTTAGGCAACCTTCGTGCCCCAGTAATTAGTCACGGTGCCAAACATCATCGGTTGCAATTGCACATCGTCCAACCCGGCCGCCCGCATCCGATCCGCCAACGCCTCGCCGGATGGAAATCGGGCCACCGAATCGGGCAGGTAGCTATAGGCTGACTTGTCGTTGCGGGCCAACCATTGACCAACCCGCGGCAACACTTGTCGGAAATAAAAGTTGTATCCGTGGCTTAGCACCGGCATTGTCGGGGTTGAAAATTCAAGCACCATGACCTGACCGCCGGGCCGGCAGACACGAGCCATTTCGGTCAAACCGGCGTCGGTGTCAACGATGTTTCGCAGTCCAAAGGCGACGGTGACGACGTCGAATTGCCCGTCGTCAAAGGGCAAAACCATTGAATCGGCTTCCAAAAATGCGACCGGCCGGTTCGGGTCGGGGACGTCGGCCGCTTTCCGCCGGGCGATCTCCAACATCGCTCCGCAAAAATCGCTGCCGGTGACGTCGACGCCCTCGGGGGCGGCGGCGGCTAGGGCAATCGTCAAATCGCCGGTGCCGCAACAAACATCGAGCACCCGGCCGCCGGCCGCCGGCCAACGCACGGCGCCGATCGCGCGGTCCCGCCAACGCTTGTCACGATTGAGTGACAACAGATGATTCATCGCGTCGTACCGCGGCGCGATTTGGCGAAACATCTCGCGAACGCGGTCGGGCGATTTGTCGAGCGTTTGGGTCATCGCAGCACCGTAGCGGAAGTCGCCAAGACTTTCGGTTGTGAGATGGGAAGGCAACCGAAAGTCTTGGCGACTTCCGCTACGTTGAACCGATGAATCGCACCGTGTTGATGGACATTGATGGAACGCTGCTTTCGGCCGGCGGCAGCGGCAAGGTGGCGTTGGCCGTAGCGTTGCAAACCGCGTTTGACATTAAAAATCCCGACGCCGAGTTGCAATTTGGCGGACGGACCGACCGCAGCCTCATCGACGAACTGCTTCGTCGCAACGGCGTCGCGGCCCATGGCACCCACCGCCGCCGCTTGACCGAAGCCTTCATCGGGCGGTTTGAATCGGATCTGCAAGTCGCGGGTGGACACGTTTATCCCGGGGCGGTCGAAGTCATGCGGCAATTGCACCGCTGTCCCCGTACCCGTTGCCACGTGATGACGGGCAACCTGACGGCGACCGCGGCGATCAAACTACGCCACTTTGGTCTGGACCGGTACGTCGATCAAATTTTCGGCGGCGACCTTCATTTCAATCGCAACGATCTGGCTCGGGCCGCGGTCACGACGCTTGGCCGCCAGGTTGCCGGGACGCTCTGGGTCGTCGGCGACACGCCCGCGGACGTGTACTGCGGCCAAGCGATCGGCGGTTCGACGATGGCCGTTTGCACCGGATCGGCGACCCACGGCGAGTTGGCCGCGGCTTGCCCGACGGTGTTGCTTGCCGACATGAGCGACGTCGACGCCGTGCTCCAGTGGTTACTCCCGTAGCGGCGTGCCGCCAGGCCGCCGTCGCTTCCCGGTAGCGGCGTGCCGCCAGGCCGCCGTCGCTTTCCGGTAGCGGCGTGCCACCAGGCCGCCATCGCTTCCCCGTAGCGGCGTGCCGCCAGGCCGCTGACAGCCCACGCCCGACGTCAGGCTCGGCGGCCTGGCGGCACGCCGCTACGGCGTTGCCCGATCGGCTACATTGGTCACTCTCACGCCGCGGATGACTTCTTTGAACCGACCCCCCATGCTCCCCCTCGCTCAAGGCCCCGAACTGCAGTCGCTCGCCCTGGTGCTGGC
Organism: Pirellulaceae bacterium; assembly: GCA_963833245.1. Classification (GTDB taxonomy): domain Bacteria; phylum Planctomycetota; class Planctomycetia; order Pirellulales; family Pirellulaceae; genus Rhodopirellula. The sequence goes on along the minus strand of CAWHXH010000010.1, from coordinate 507,034 downwards.
GTTGTTCGTATTTCTGGGCATCCTGGTCATCTTCTTTGTCTTCGCCAACTATTTCGGGCTTTGGATCCAGTCCAAATTGACCGGCGCGGGGATCGGCTTTTTGAACCTGGTGGGGATGACGTTCCGCCGCGTCAACAGCCGCTCGATCGTCCGCAGCCGCATCATGGCGGCCCAGGCGGGGTTGTCCGACCCCGATTTGAACGCCGGGGCGCTCGAAGCCCACTACCTCGCCGGCGGCAACGTCCAACAAGTCATCCGTGCGCTGATCGCCGCCCGCAAAGCCAAAACGATTTCGTTGACGTTCCGCGAAGCGACCGCAATCGATTTGGCCGGCCGCGACGTCCTCGAATCGGTCCAAACGAGCGTCTATCCCAAGGTGATCGATTGCCCGCCGCGGGGTTCGGCCAAAGGTTCGCTCGATGCGGTTGCCAAAGACGGCATCCAGTTGAAAGTCAAAGCCCGCGTCACCGTCCGGGCCAACCTGCAGCAGTTGATCGGCGGGGCGACCGAAGAAACGATCATCGCCCGCGTCGGCGAAGGCATCGTTTCGGCGATCGGATCGGCGGCCAGCCACAAAGCGGTTTTGGAAAATCCCGATTTGATATCCAAAGCTGTGTTGGCCAAAAAACTAGATTCGCAAACCGCGTTTGAAATCGTTTCGATCGACATTGCCGACATCGACGTCGGAGCGAATATCGGCGCCCGGCTGCAGGCCGATCAGGCCGAGGCGGACACGGCCGTTGCCCGGGCGAACGCCGAAGGCAAGCGTGCCCAGGCGATCGCCGAGGAACAGGAAATGGCCGCCAAAGTCGCCGAGAGCCAAGCCGAGGTTGTCGAAGCCCAGGCGACGGTCCCGATCGCGATGGCCGAAGCGTTCCGGTCCGGCAAATTGTTAATCATGGACTACTACCGCTTGCAAAACGTCAACGCCGACACCGAGATGCGCAAAGCGCTCGCCAAGTCGGCCAAAGATGACCCGGCGACGATGGAGAACAACTGATGGCCGACGATCTGGAAGCCTTCCTCAAACGTGCCGCGGAGCTGCGTCGGGAAAAAGCTGCGGCGTTGCAACAGGCCGCCGATCGGACCGAGCAGCGTTCCGCGGCGGCCCGGCCCAAGCCGTACAGCGATCGCGCCCGCGAGCGGCAACCGATGCGACAACCGGAGGCGGAGTCCGATCACTTTGAACCGACGCCGCTAATTGATCGCTATGAGGACGAAGAAGTCATCGTCCTTTCCGAAGCGTCGATCGTTCCCAACCCCGACCCGATCGCCACGCCGGCGACCCCGCGGGCGCCGATCCGCGTTTCCACGCAGCCGGTGGCCCGCAGCCGCACCGTCGACGGTTTGATTAAATCGCTTAAAAGTCCCGAAGGACTCCGCCAAGCCTTCATGGTCCGAGAAATCCTGGACCGCAAGCACTTTTAGCACTTCCCGTAGCGGAAGTCGCCAAGACTTTCGGTCATTCAGCATCCCGTAGCGGAAGTCGCCAAGACTTTCGGACATCCAGCATCCCGTAGCGGAAGTCGCCAAGACTTTCGGTCATCCAGCATCCCGTAGCGGAAGTCGCCAAGACTTTCGGTCATCCAGCGTCGCAACCGAAAGTCTTGGCGACTTCCGCTACGCTTCTCGCCTTCCCCGGGTCTCAAAATCTTTGGCGGTCGACGGTAATGGCTGGACGACTATTGATCGGCGCGATCCTCTGGTCGTTCGTTTGGACTTCAACCCAAGCCGACATCGGCCCCGAAAACACGATCTTGGTGGTCAATCCGGCGTCGGCCGATTCGGTCCGCATCGCCGATCATTATGCCCGGCGGCGCGGGATCGCCGACGTCAACCGAATCGAACTGGTCGGGGTGCCCGACAAACGCCGTATCAATGTGGCGACGTTCAAATCGCTCATCCTGGCCCCGCTACTGAGTGAAATCACAGGCCGAGGTTTAGGCCGGCAGGCTCGTTTGGTCGCCTATTCTGCCGGTTTTCCAACCGAAATCGACATCCGCGAGCATCAATCAAAGCTCGACGATGCCAACCTGAGAAAGCTATTCACCCCGGTCGCCAGCCTGCCCGGGGCGACGTTTCATTTCCTGCCGATTCTCGGTGACCAGCCGAACTACCTGCAGCCGGGAAGTAACTTTTACGCCCGCGGTCCGATGCAGCGTAGTTTTGTCAATCCATTCGCGACCGATCCCGAGGCTTTCGGCCAAGCCAAGGCCGACCAAGATGCAGGCCGGTACGCGGAGGCCGCCGCCGGTTTTCACGACTTGATCCGCCGCGATCCAGCCCAACATCCGATCGCACTGCTGGCCGCCCGTTCCGCGGCGGCCGCGAAGTTGCCCGATCAAGCGACGCTCGATTTGCTCGCTGCGGCCAAAATGGGTTGGTGGTCGCGGGGTTATGTCGAAGTCGACAACGACTTGGCTCCGCTGTTGACCCGCCCCGGCGTCGGCGAGGTCATCGCGAACCTGCCCGATGGTGTCACCGATTGGCAACCGCCGGTCGGCTTCGTCGGCCATCGGGTTTGGACGCCGAGCGGTGTGCCGACGGATACCGGCGAGGGGTACAACTATTTGCTTTCAGCGTGTTTGGCGGTAACCGGTCCCGGAGCGATGACGGCCGACGAAGCGATCGCGCAGCTCGACCGGTCGATTGACGCTGACGGCTCTCAGCCAACCGGGAAATTTGTTTTTTGCCAAACCGGCGACGTCCGCACGACCACCCGGCTCCCCGGATTCGCCACGGCGATCAAAGCGTTAGCGCTGGCCGGCTACCGGGCCGAGATCGTGACCGGTTCCGTGCCCCAGTTAACGGCGGACATCGCCGGTTTGATGATCGGCACGCCCCGTTTCGATTGGGCGGCGAGCGGCAGCACGCTGACGCCCGGCGCGATCGCCGAAAACTTGACCAGCTTCGGCGGCGTCGTCGATCAAAAAGGTCAAACGACGTTATTTGAATTGCTTCGCGGCGGCGCCGCGTTGTCTTCGGGTACCGTGACCGAACCTTACGCGGTGCAATTTAAATTTCCCCACCCGATGATGCACCTGGCGTACACCGCCGGACTAACCGCCATCGAAGCGATGACCGGCCAAGTCCAGTCCCCGTATCAACTGCTGATCGTCGGCGACCCGCTGTGCAATCCATATAAGTCGGCGATCGACATGGACGTCACTGCGGTCTCGACGGATAATCAATCGGTGAAAATTAGTATTGATGTCCAGTCCGGCCATGGACACAAGTGGCGTGAGATGGAAGTGTACTTCAATGGAAGCCTTCGCCACCTGCATCCGATTCCTCGTTCAGTGCATTCAAAGCGGGGTGTCGAGCATATCGAGCTGAACCTGACGGGTTTGGAGGACAACCGAGGTACGGTCCGAGTTGTCCTGGTGGGAACCGATTTAGTCCAAAGCCGCTTCGGTCAAACGACCGGAGTGATCGCCGCAAATTGAAGCCCGGCTCAGTTGGTTGGTCGGATTGACGCCGTTCTTTGAACAGCAGGCGTTATGGGAACAGATCAGCAATCCGATGCAGGTGCCCGGCGGCACGAATTCGTTCCCCCCGATGGGTCCCGGACCGCGGCGAACGTTGGCCCAGCACAACAGTGCGAACTACGATCCTTGGATGACCAACATCCCGACGCTTCGCTGCCCCAGCGACCCGGGCGAGGGTCTGCCGGCGATGGGCCGGACCAACTATGCCGCTACCAGCCCATCGGCAGTCCCAGCCCCTACGGGCTGTGGGGCAAACTCGGCACTCGGGCCGCCAAGGAAGTCATCGACGCCTCATTTTGAAGCCATCGTGACAATGGGTGGCTGAAGGGATTTGAACCCTCGACCCTCGGAATCACAATCCGATGCTCTAACCAACTGAGCTACAGCCACCGCGCCAGACGGTCCAAAATATCCGTCACCGGCCGCTTCAGTCAATGCCACTGACGGTCTCAAAGGTACGACGGGCCTTCGACCCGTCGGCGTCAGGGGGACGGCTTGAAAAGCCGTCCTACTGCCCCCCGCCCCGCGGCAACCGGTGGTGGGGCATTGCCGGTCCAGTCAGATGCCCCCAACGCAGCGGTTGATCCTGGACATAACGTTTGCCAAGCTGCAGCGCGATCTCGGCTTTGGCCATCTCATAACCCAAGTAGAAGGCGTGGCCGGCGTCGATATTGGATGATTGCGGCCGGTTCAATAGGTCACCGAAGATCTGAAATACGTCGGTGCCGGATAAATTCACGTCCGCGGCGATCAGTCGTATTGCCTCGTCGGTCGCCGCAATCCGGTAGTTGTTGTCCCGAATCGTCGCCGCCAATTCATCCAGCTCCCCCGGGATCAAACCGGTCAGGTCGCCGGTCGCGGAGCATGACCAGATCATCCGATAGATTTTTCGGTGGCACGCGGTGCAAGACGGCATGATGGACCAACCGCCGGGCAATGTCACACTCGCGGACGGACGACCGCGCCCAATTGATCACTTGGGTCGTCAATACGCTGGTGATGTTCCACTCGGCGCAAAGCCCCAGCAAGATGAAATTGATGCCGGCGGAATCGACATCGGTCAATTCGGTGAGGTTGCCGATCCCCATCATCATCGCCGCGTCGGGATACCGGCGACGGACTTCGGCGTAGCGAACGAGCGATTCTCCCAGCCCGATGCCGATCGGTTCAACGATCGGGTCGAGCCGAAATTTGACCCCAAGGCCGCCCAAAGCTTGCACCGTTCGGTCCAGCGAGTCGATGTCGGCCGGGGTGTCGGGGATCGCCACGACTTCACACCCCCAGTCGGCCGCCGCGGCAACATTTTGAGAATTGACTGACAAGACAAGCGACGCTCCCGCATCGACCGATCGCTCTACCTCCCGAGTGTCGAACGAATCAATGCTCACCCGGTGGCCTTCACCGACCAACGCGGCAACGTAGTGACCGATCGACTGGCAAGGTTCTGCCGGATCAGCCCCGACATCAATGCGGTCGGCGCCGTCATTGCGAAGTTGATTGGCCATCGCCACCACTTCGGCGACCGAGCGACGCGGGACATGATTGATCTCGGCGATGATTTCAATCGCATGTTCGCTCAAATCCGGTGGCGTTTGTTGCCCCCCCAGCCATGCGATCAGATCGCGACATTCGGTCGGTCCGGCGACAAGTCGGGCGTCGCCGAGCGATTGAATCAACGGCGAAAGGTCACCGCTCAAATAGCCGGACGTCAGGACGTGGGTGACCGCCGGGGGGACCGTCAAGTGGCGGGCCAACCAGCGGGGCGTCATCAACGCCGCCACCGTGATCGGCATGATCGCGACGTCCGCCGGCACGCCGAAGGCTTTGGTGACCTCGCTTGCAATTCGCCGCACCGACGACTCGGCCAACCGTCCGGTAACCAGCAGGTAGTGATGACCGGGGGCGGGACGCAACGACGCCGGCGGGGCCGTCACTGCGCCGCTTTGGCTTCGGCGAACGTGTACCGTGGGTTTTCGACCGAAAAGTCCTCGTCAATCAGGCCGACGTTGAGCCGCAAATCATCGTAGCGGTACGATTCAATCAACGGCGGGTCGGCCCCATCGTCCGGCCAGCCGTAGCTTTCAAACAGCGTGACGACGTTCAGCTTTGGATCGATCTCGATTCTCGCAACGCTGAAGTCATCGGGTCGCCCGCTCGGCTCGGTGCGGGTGATTTGCAGTTGGCGGCGGGTTTGATCGGCCTGGCCAACCATACGCTCGCGGACCGTGACGGCGGGGTCGCGGACGTCCGGTTCGCCCCGCTCGATCAGCTTGTTCAACAGGTTGGTCAGCCCCAGCTCGGTGATCGGATAACGCTGGCCACGCATCGCCAGCATCCCCGTCGGATCGAGCGAGACGGTCATCATCGCGCCGACGAACCCCGCCTCGCGGACACGCATTTTGCCGTCAAATTGATCCTCAATCCAGATCACTTCGCGGCCGGCGAGTGATTCGGGAGCAACGAATTTCAAATAAGCCGCCATGGCCCCCCCCGGTTCGCCCCCGGGATGGCGAGTTCGGACTTTGATCACCATCGTCGCGGGCGGTTGCAGTTGCCCGTCGGCGGTCCGCTCCTGTTTAGTCAACGTCGCGGTGTAATCGTCGACTTCAGCGATGAATTGGTTCCGGGCGTCGCGGGCGGTTTGCAAAACATCGGCCATCGCCACCATTTGCCAATCGCTGGTCCCGGCAACGGGCAGCGGATCGCTGGGAAGTTTGGCCGGGGCGGTTGAAACGGCGGCCGGGGCGGGTCGGCGGCCGAACAGGAACGACCCGGCGATCAAACCAAGCACGAGGCCGGCGGCGAGCCAGGCAAATTTTTGCGGAACGCGAATGGTAGGCTCCAGGGGCGGGAGGCGATTGCCCCGGTTCGGCACGCAGCGCACACTAATGCGCTACCAGCGATCGGCGTTGCCGCCGCCGCTGGCCGCCATCGCCGAGTCCGGGAAAATCAGCGTGAGTTTGTCTTCATTTTCGTCTCCGTCAAGCGACGTCGATGCCCCCGCTTCGTCGGCGGGCGATTGCGGTGGGCCGTTGCCCGACGCATTGATGCACTTGATTCGAGCCGACGAGCCGCTCGGGCCGCTGCTTTGGTTGGGCATCGGCGGACCGGCCCGCTACCTTGCCGAACCGTTGTCGATTGAGGACCTATCGTCGCTGCTTGTCGCCGCTTCGGGTCAATCGATCCCCGTCCGCGTTCTGGGCGAAGGTAGCAACATCCTGGTTCGCGAAGCCGGATTCGACGGGCTGGTCATCTCCCTAGCCGCACCGGCGTTCAATCACTGCTCCGTCGACGGACAACGGGTCACCGTCGGGGCCGGGGCAACGTTGGGACACGCCGTGATGGCCGCCGTGGGGGCGGGATTGGCCGGCATCGAGCACCTCGTCGGGATCCCCGGCACCGTGGGCGGGGCGGTGTTGGGCAACGTCTCGGCCGAAGGTCGCGATCTCGGCTCCGTCGTCGCTGAAATTCAATTGGTCGGTGCCGATGGCCAATCGCAAACGATTCCCGGCTCCGAAGCCGGCTTTGGACACCGGACCTCGACGCTGGGCGGATCGATCGTCACGGCGGTGACTTTAGAGTTGCGGCCCGCCGACACCGCTGATTTGTCTCGTCGGATGCAGAAGCTGTGGATTCGGCGTCGTCAGCAGCGTCCCGGCGAGACCAAGCGAATTGCGATGCCGTTCATCAACCCCGACATGATGTCGGTTAACGAATTGGTCTCCGCGGCGGGAATGGCGGGCGTTCGTGAGGGTAACGTCTCACTGCATTCCGGCTCGCCGGAACACCTGATCGCTCACGAGGGTGCGACCAGCGACCAGTGTGTCAAACTGCTCGGCCGCGTCCGCGACCAGGTCGCGATGCAATCGGGCATCGACCTTCGGCTAAACCTGCAGATTTGGTAGGGGACCGATTGTCGGCGCGGACTGCATTTTTTCCAGCCGATGACGCGACGAAATTCGATTGACTGTTTGCCAGTGATCGTCTAACGTGGATCATTGGACCCTTCACCGACGGCTGACGGAAACGATACCGCCGACGTCTTGTTCTCCCTCTTTTCTTAAGGAATTTGAAATGAAAATCTAATGCAAGGAGCGGTTTCACCTTGGTGGAATTGCTGGTCGTCATCGCCATCATCGGCGTTCTCGTTGGGCTGCTTCTGCCCGCGGTTCAAGCCGCCCGGGAGGCAGCTCGCCGCATGAGTTGCAGTAACAATTTCAAGCAAATTGGGTTGGCGATGCACAACTACCACGCCGCCTACGACAACCTCCCGATCCACTGGACTGGGATGGAACGGTTGACCGACTGTGGTACCGATTGCGGCGACGCGACCACCGGCGGCGGCAATGCTCAATTGCGGCTGAGCTTCCTCGTACCGCTGATGCCGTTCATGGAACAACAAGCGCTGTGGGAGCAGATCAGCAATCCCCTGCGGGAAAATGTGATCGGCACTCCGATGACCGGTAGCTGGGTCTCGATGGGTCCTTGTCCTTGGCAGGTTCAATACCCGCCGTGGATGACGGAGATCCCGACCATTCGTTGTCCCAGCGATCCCGGTGTTGGCCTTCCGGCTTTGGGCCGCACCAACTACGCCGCCGCCATGGGCGATTCGTCGTATTTCTGCGACTATGGCAAGAGGTGGTGCTTCGGTTCGGGGGTTCCCCGTTGGCGGACGGAGACGCCGGTTGCCTTGCGAACCAACGCCAGTCAGCGAGGTTTTTTCAAAGCTCGCGAAGAAATCTCATTTCGGGACATCTTGGACGGACTTTCCAACACCATTGCGGCTGGCGAAATCGCAACAGACTTGGGTGATCGCGATGTCCGAACGACTCTTGCTACCGGTCAGGGCAATCGCTGGGGCGCTACCTCCAGCTCGGATGACATCTTCAATAACCCTGATATTTGTATTGACAAAAATTTCATCGACCCTGAGCGGCCTCTGTTTTGGTGTTCCGGCGGGACCTGTACCACGCCCGGGACCGCGGGCGGCAGCCAAAACCGGGGTTTCCGGTGGGCCGATGCGGGTGCGTCATTCACAGGCTGCTTCATGATTCGGCCACCCAATCGCGAGTTGTGCGGTCAGAGTGATTCCGAATCGCATGTCGGATCGATCAGCAGCCGTCATCAAGGGGGTGCCCACGTGTTGATGGGTGATGGAGCCGTTCGGTTCATCACCGACTCGATCGAATCGGGCAATCAAAACTCTCCATCAGTCTGGCTTAAAGATGACAACGCGGCTGGACGCAGTGTCGTGGCGGTTGGATCGAAGAGTCCCTATGGATTGTGGGGTGCGTTGGGTACCCGAGCTAGCAAGGACTCAGTCAGCGATTTGTAGAGCTGATCCTTGTTCGATTGCTACGACGTGCTCTAGTTTTGCGCGTCGGCAGGGGGCATGCTTCTTATGTTGCATGCCCTTTTTTTTCCATTTCGTCCAGTGCAATCAATATTTATCAATGAAGCAATTTACGTCGCGAAAGCTGTCATCAGTTCTTGCCGGTTTGATCTCTGTTCTATGCCTGTCCTTGGCGGGCTGTGGTCAGAATGCTGAAACGCTCAACCCTGATGCGGCTGAACTGCAGCAGGCCGAGATGAACATGAATCAGTACAATGAGCTTGAGGAGGAGCGGTTGAAGGCCGACCAGGCGGCCGCCGCAGCGTCGAACTAAAATGCGGCGTCAGCAGAAAGCGGAACTCGCCAAGACTTTCGGTCACTGAGTGACTATCCGGGTTATCAGTGAAGTAGAACGGCCTGTCAGGCCGTCCAAGGGGTCACTGGGTTCTCATAGGCCGATAAGGTCATCGCCCTGATAGTTCAGGTTCACGAACGATTTAATCCGACGGGCTGAAAGCCCGTCGTACAGATGTTGCTAACCCGGATAGTCCCTAACCTACTTGTATCGGTCCGGGGTCGGGATGAACGGATCGAGCACGGCGAGTTCCTCGCCGCCGGTTGAATCGGCGTAGGCGAAACCGAGCATCGCGATTCGGTCGGCCGCATCGGTCAACGGCCCGCGGTTATCGAGCGCTAATTCAACCGAATCGAAAACCTCCAAAATTTTGGCAAGTTGCGGGGAGGCCGTTTTGGCGTAGACACTCTTTAAGCGCGCCGCCGCCCGAGCCGACCGCTTGGCCACGGTGACCCCAAAGGTTGCATGGGTCGTTGCCGCGGCGGTCGCCCGCAGACTCGCTTCCAATTCCGCGATCATTCCGGCGACAAACATGACCCGCCGCCGGTTGCGGTCCGAGACGTCGTTGGATTGACCATCGGTGCGAACAAAATTGTGCCGCACGGTCCCCTGGCTCCACGACACAAACTCAAAATCAAGGCTGCCGGCCGAATGGCCCCCAACATTGACCAACTGTTCGTCGGCGGTCGTGTGGCAGCGAAGGCAACTTTGAGCCATTAGGTAAACGTTGACCGGGTTTCGCATCCCGGAACGAATGCTGGTCAGCAGTCGAGCGTTTCGGTGCGCCAGCGATTCGGTGTGGCGCGTGATCCCGTGGCCGCCGTAGTCGTGATGCACGTCGATCCACCCGGCCGCGGCACCGTGGCAAGATTCGCACGAAACGCCCGCAATTGCATGGGGCGAACCCGAATCAACCGAAGATTGGGTGTAATGGCACGCGACGCAGCGGCCGGAATGTTTGATCGAGGTCAAACCGAGCTTCGCGGCGATCGCTTTGGCTTCGGGCCGGCGGTGGAGTTGTTCAAACGTTTGGGCGTGCGGCGTCGCTCGCCAAACCTGCGTTTCGGCGGCGTGGCACTTGATGCACGCTTCGGTGCCCAGCGTCGCGGCGGGGTCGGCCGGCGTGGCGGCGGCTCCGATCATGTCTCGGTTCTCGGACCGGGACACGAATTCTTGGGCGGTCACCCGCCCCAGCCAAAGCCCGGAGATCAATCCGGTGGCGGCGACGAGGCAGGCACGGGTGGTCAACGACATGAGCGGTGGAGCGATGGGGCGGAAGCTGGCGGTTTTGCAAACCTAGCTCACCCCCACCGACATGCCCGGAGGTCATCCCGGTAGCGGCGCTCCGCCAGGACGCCGAACGAGGCTCCAACCAAAGCCTTGGCGGCTTCGGCTACCGTCTCCTCCGGTGGCGGCGTCCTGCCGGGACGCCGCACGAGCCTTCATCCAAAGCCTTGGCGGCTTCGGCTACCGTCTCCTCCGGTGGCGGCGTCCTGCCGGGACGCCGCACGAGCCTTCATCCAAAGCCTTGGCGGCTTCCGCTACCGTCTCCTACGGTGGCGGCGTCCTGCCGGGACGCCGCACGAGCCTTCATCCAAAGCCTTGGCGGCTTCGGCTACCGTCTCCTCCGGCAGCGGCGCTTCAGCCGGGACGCCGAACGGAGCCGAACCAAAAACCGGCGGCTCTGCTGCCGGAAGACGGTCGACAGGCCGGAGGCCTATCCCACAATCCCGGTGACGGCGGGCCAGACGGGCGGACAGCCATCTAGGCACGGCAGCCGTCCTTCGCTCCGATCGATCGATCCAACAAATTCCCCAGCCCCTGACACCCACCTTTTGTCTTGACCCCGCCAGACCCCACTGCCATCTACACGTTCGACACCGCGGTCGACGGGCACCCCGCCCCGCTGCTCGAAACCAACCTGCCGCTGCCGCGGCGGCGGGGGAAAGTTCGTGATGTTTACGACCTTGGTGACCGACTGCTGATCGTTGCGACCGATCGGATCAGCGCCTTTGACCACATCCTGCCGTGCGGCATCCCCGGCAAGGGTTCGTTGCTGACGGCGATGAGCCGGTTTTGGTTTGAAGAACTGGCCGCCGCCGACCCGCCGGTTGCTCATCACCTGATAACGACCGACGTTCCGCCATTGCCCGAGGGTGTCGATCCGTTGCCTCTGCGGGGCCGGGTGATGCAGGTTAAGAAGGCGACCGTCGTGCCTTTTGAGTGCGTCGTCCGCGGCTACCTGGAGGGCAGCGGGTGGAACGAATACGCCGCCGGCGGTTCGATTTGCGGCGTGCGGTTGCCGGCCGGCCTGGTTCGTTGCGGCCGGTTACCCGAACCGATTTTCACCCCCGCGACCAAGGCCGAGACGGGTCACGATGAAAATGTCACGTTTGAGCAAATGACCGCGGCGATCGGTGAACCGCTCGCCAGTCAAATACGAACCGCCAGTTTGTCGATTTACAACCATGCGGCCCGTTTGGCTCAAAAGCGCGGGTTGGTCCTGGCGGATACGAAGCTGGAGTTTGGCCACGATGCATCGGGGCTATTGATGCTGATCGACGAAGTTTTGACGCCGGATAGTTCGCGTTATTGGTGGGCCGATCGCTACGCGGCCGGTCAGACGCAGCATGCGCTGGACAAACAATTCGTCCGCGAATTTTTGCTCGCCTCCTCGTGGGACCGATCCGGGCCGCCGCCACGGTTGCCCGAGGCGGTGATTTTGCAAACGGCGGCGCGCTACCGGGAGGCAATGGAAGCGTTGGTCGGTCCGATCCGGTAGCGGCAAGCCGCCAGGCTTTGGTCGGTGACAACGACGTGGCCGACGCCTGCCGGGCGTCGGCGCGGCGTCGGCGTCGGTGCGTAGCGGCGTTCCGGCAGAACGCCGCCACCCGGGTTTGTCGTTACACTGCCGCCGATGAAAACTGCTTTTGAATACAACCGGCGTCTGGGGCTGTGGTTGTTCGCCGCCTACGCGACGCTCTATGCCGTCTTTGTCCTCATCGCCGCCGTCCGCGTCGATCTGCTCGATGCGACGATCGGGGGACTCAATCTGGCGATCTGGGGCGGCTTCGGATTGATCGTCCTGGCGGTGCTGTTGGCATTGATCTACGTGCCGATGTGCCGCGACGAGTCGGTCACCAACCGGGAGATAGACCAATGAGTGGCGAAATCAACACGCTTGCGGTGGTGCTGTTCTTTGCCTTTGTTGGCGGCACCGTGGGGCTGTCGTTTTGGCTCGGACGCAAGGCGAAATCGTCCGAAGGTTACTTCGCCGCCCATGGCATGATCCCCTGGCCGGTCAACGGTGTCGCCTTCGCCGGCGATTACTTGTCGGCCGCCTCGTTTCTTGGCATTTGCGGGATGATTGCGACGGTTGGTTATGATGGATTTTTATATTCCATCGGGTTCCTCGCCGGTTGGGTTGTGGCGTTGTTCGTCATCGCCGAACCGATGAAACGTTTGGGGCGGTTCACGTTTGCCGATGCGCTCGATGCTAAATACAACTCTCGCGGCATCAAAGCCGCCGCCGGAGTATCGACATTGATTGTGAGTGTCTTTTATTTAATTCCTCAAATGGTCGGCGCCGGGGTGTTGATCCAGCCGCTGCTGGGGCTGCCGCACTGGGCGGGTGTCGTGATCGTCGGGGCGGTCGTCATCACGATCGTGGTGACCGCTGGCATGGTGTCGACGACGTGGGTCCAGTTCATCAAAGGTTCGCTGTTGGTGGTGTTTTCGGCGGTGTTGGTGGTTGTGTTGTTGAATCGGGGCCTATCGGTGACACCCGCTGAACAGTTGGGCAAACGCATCGGCGAGGCGGAGGCGAAATCGACGCTGGTCGGGCGAGTCATTTCGTTGCCCGGGGGCGTCGAAGAGACCGGACCGCTGGGACCTTTGAGTTTTTTGAAAACCATCGCCGGTAGCGAGATCGAACTCTGGCGTAGCGAGACGGTGACGGCTGCCGATGGAACGATCGGTCGAGAGTATTATCCGGTTGCCACACCGGGCACCGACGTGCTGCGGCCGGGGCAGCATCCCAAGTTTGCCGGCATTCGCGGGGGCGGTTGGACCGACCGGGTGGATTTCGTTTCGCTGATGTTGGCACTGTTCTGCGGCACCGCGTCGCTGCCCCATATCCTAATCCGTTACTACACGGTCGCTGACGCATCGGCAGCCCGAAAATCGACTGTCGTGGGCATTGCGACGATCGGATTGTTTTATGTGCTCACGATGTATCTGGGTCTTGGCGCGATGACCGGCGGGGCCATGGACCTGACCGACTCGAACATGGCGGCGCCGCTGCTGGCCCGCAGCCTATCGCCGGTCTTGTTTGCGATCATCTCCGCGATTGCTTTTACCACCGTGCTGGGGACCGTTTCGGGGCTGATCCTGGCGTCGTCGGGCGCGGTCGCTCACGATTTGATGATTGGCGTCTTTAAGGTACCGCTGAGCGAAGTCCAAACGGTGGTGGTGGCTAAAGTCGCCGCGATCGTCGTCGGCGTTGTGGCAATCGTGCTGGGGATTCTGTTCAAAGAATTGAACGTCTCTTACCTGGTCGGTTGGGCGTTCTCGGTCGCGGCGTCGGCCAACCTGCCGGCTCTTTTGATGATGCTATTTTGGCGAGGCACGACCGCCGCGGGCATCATCGCTTCGGTGTGCGTCGGGGCGGCCTCATCGCTGGGTTGGATCCTGCTGTCGGCGGACACTTACGGCAAAGTCTACGGCTGGGACCCGGCCGATTCGATCATCCCGTTCAGCCAACCGGGGATCGTCACAATCCCGCTGGCATTGTTAACCCTGGTCGTTGTTTCCCGGTTGACGGGGGAGAGGGAAAAGCATGGAAACACTATTTAAAGAAATGAAACACTAATGGGAGTTCGATTACAGCGCGGCCTGACTTATCAGAGATTAGTGTTTATTAGTGGAGAATAGTGGTCCAATTCATGTTTACTTTTTTAAAGCATTTGCAAACACGTTGGGATGATTGGTGTGGGGATTCGCAGATGGAGCAGTCCATTCGGCGTCACCTTTCGGCCTACGGTTACTTTGGAAACACGGCGAAGATCCGCGCCGTCCGGTTGGTCGCGGTCCAGCGTCCGGGGTGGCGGCAGGTGTTTCGCTTCGAGGTGGTCGCCCGGGTGGCGGTCGATGACGATACCGTTGCCGAGCCGCAACATCACGATTTGGTCGGGTTGGTTCGCGAGGATTTCCGGCGCGGCGAATCGGACGTGCGGGTGTTTCGCGACCCGGCCGAACGGACGGAGCTGTTTGCCCGGTGGTCCGACGGACTGGTTTGTTTGCGTCGGTCGCCGACCTGATACGCTGTAGGAACCTGACCCGCCGCCCTCCAATGACGAATCTATTGACCACCGTGCGAACGATCTTTGCCGCCTGCTGGCTGTTTGCAGCCGTCGCCTCCGCCGATGATTTGCAGCCCGTCGCCGCTGCCGAACCGCTGCTCTCGGGCGTTCGCCAGATGACGTTCGAGGGAAAGCGGGCGGGCGAAGGCTATTTCAGCCCCGACGGTTCGGCGATGGTGTTCCAATCCGAACGAGACCCGGCCAATCCGTTCTATCAAATCTTCCTGACGGACCTTTCGACCGGTGACCTCACCCGCATCTCGCCCGGCATCGGCAAGACGACGTGCGCGTGGATTCACCCCACCGGTGACCGGGTGCTCTTTGCCTCGACACATCACGATGTGACCTCGGTCGCCCAGCAGCAGGCGGAGCTGGAGCTTCGTGCCCGCGGGGAGCAGAAGCGATACTCGTGGGACTACGATCGGCAGTACGAATTGTACGTCGCGGACTTGACGCGGCGGACCGACGACGGTTTTGAATTGACCCGGCTGACCGATTCGGACGGTTATGATGCGGAAGGCTCGTATAGCCCCGATGGGACACGCATTGTTTTTGCGTCCAACCGGGCGGCTTATGAAGGTGAGTTGACCGCCGATCAGCGCGAACGTTTTGAACTCGATCCGTCGTTCATGATGGACCTCTATGTTGCCGATGCCGACGGATCAAATGTCAAACGTTTGACCGACGAAGCGGGTTATGACGGCGGACCGTTTTTCTCGCCCGATGGCGAACGAATCTGCTGGCGACGGTTTTCACCCGACGGCGCCACCGCGGAGATCTTTACCATGGCCGTCGACGGCACCGACGTGCGGCGTTTGACCGATTTGGGGGCGATGTCTTGGGCACCGTTTTATCACCCCAGCGGCGACTACTTGATCTTCACGACCAATCGACATGGGTTTGCCAACTTCGAGCTGTACCTTGTTCGGGCCGATGGCGATGGCGAATTGGTGCGTGTCACCCACACCGACGGTTTCGATGGCCTGCCGGTCTTCATGCCCGACGGACGAACGTTGGCTTGGACGACGACGCGAACGATCAACGCGGCCGGCGAACCGGTGGTCAAGGACGACAAGGTTGTCACCGCCGGCTCTCAAATCTTTCGGGCGGCGTTCGACGATGACGCGGCCCGGACGGCGTTGGGTCTGAACGACGGTCGCGGTGACGCAATCGCCTCCGAGGCACAATCGATCCAGACCGCCGAGGCAGTCGCTAAATCGACCGCCGACGGGATCGAGCCGGCGGATTTGATGCGGCATGTCGACTATTTGACGCGGCCCGAACTGGGGGGGCGGATGACCGGGACGCCGGGAGAGAAGTCCGCGACGGCCTATGTCGCCGCCTATTTGGACTCGCTGGGGATGGAACCGTCCGGCAATGACGGCACGTTTTTCCAAGAGTTCGAGTTTCCCGCCGGCTCGGAATTGGGGGACGGTTGCGAGTTGTCGGTCGACGTTGGTCAAACGCCGATTGATCCTATTTTGGGCAAATCTTGGACGCCGTTGGCGTTTTCGCAAACCGGCGTGATCCCCGCCGCCCCGGTCGTTTGGGCCGGGTACGGATTGCAAGTCCCCGGCGATGGCGAGCACGCCGAGTACGACAGCTACGTCCATTTGAACGTCGCCGGCTCGTGGGTGATGGTGCTGCGGGACTTGCCTCAAAACATCGATGGGGACACCCGGGCGAGGATGGCGCGATATTCCTCGCCGCGGCGAAAGGCGACCGTTGCCCGGGACCAGGGTGCCGTCGGGATCATTTTTGTCACCGGGCCAACCAGCGAGTTGCAACGTAAATTGATCCGGTTCAACGACGACTCGTCGCAGGCGGAGGTGTCGATCGCCGCGGTATCGATCGACGACGACCTGGCCGGTGACCTGCTGCTGCCCGCCGGTGAGGACCTCAAAGAATTGCAATCGAGCCTCGACGATGGCGAGCCGGCGATGGGGTTGGGGATCGAGGGCGTCAAATTGGCGGCGAAAATCTCCGTCATCCGCCGTACCGGGACCGGTCGCAACGTGTTGGCGCGGTTGCCGGCGACCGAGGGCCGGGCGAGCTGGCCGGCAGTGATTTTGGGGGCACACATCGACCACCTGGGACGCGGCGGCAGCAATTCGTTGGCCGGCGAAGACAGCCAGGGCAAGATTCACGTCGGCGCCGACGACAACGCTTCGGGGGTCGCCGCGATGTTGGAAATCGCTCAATCGATGGTCAAAACAACCGGCCGCCGGCATGACGTGATCTTCGCAGCCTGGAGCGGCGAAGAGCTGGGATTGTTTGGATCGCAGGCGTTTGTCGAAAACTTCTCGACGCTCTACCCCGCCGCCCCGGTCGCGTCGGCGACCGAAGATGAGATCGCCATTGCAACGGCCCACGGGATGGCGCCGACCGCCGGATCGCTGCACGACGCGGTGGCGGTTTACTTGAACATGGACATGGTCGGGCGGCTCCGCGACAAATTGATCGTCCAAGGCGTGGGTTCATCACCGGGCTTTGCCGGCGAGGTCCAGCGGCGAAACCTGCCCGTCGGCGTGCCGCTCATGGTCGATCCGACCAGCACCCGATTGCCGACTGATGCGAGCAGTTTTGTCGCCCGCGGGGTGCCGATCCTTTCGGCATTCACCGGTGCCCACGAGGACTACCACACGCCTGGCGACACCGCGGGGAAGCTCAATTACGAAGGCTGCGCCGACGTTGCCAAGTTGTTCGGGCTGCTGACGACGCATTACGCCAAGTCGGAGCCGCCGCCCTTCGAGTTGACCGAGCAGGCGGAATCGGAATCGGTGCCACGGGTCCGGTTGACCGCTTACCTGGGCACGATCCCCGACTACGCGGCCGGCGAGGTCAAGGGCTTGCGGCTTTCGGGAGTCTCCAAGGGCGGCCCGGCGGCCGAGGCCGGGTTGGCCGGCGGCGATGTGATCGTCGAATTGGCCGGTCGCAAGGTCGAGGATGTGTACGACTACACGTATGCGATCGAGGCGCTGCGGGTCGGGACTGAAGTTGACGTCAAAATCGTCCGCGATGGAGAACCGCTGACGATCCAAATCACCCCCGGGGCGCGGGAGTGAATGGCCCAAGTGCTAGCTGGACGACGGGCTTTCAGCCCGGCGGCTATGCTTCGTGTGAAGATCGCTGAGACACCGACTGCACCGAACCGGCGGTTTGATGGACGGCCTGAAAGGCCGTCCTAACTTGATCATGGACGGCCTGAAAGGCCGTCCTACTTTAGCAACGCTTCGGATAGTGACACAATTGACATTATGATGTTGTCCCCACGTTTTAGCCTCCTCACTTCAACCGCCCTCCATGTCACTCGCTGAACATTATCGCGGCAGCGGCTGCGCCGTCTCATTTGAACTGTTTCCGCCCAAAACCGACGAAGGGATGGAGACGCTTGCGGCCAACGTCCGCCGGCTGATGGAGTTCCAGCCGGCGTATTTCACTTGCACTTACGGCGCCGGCGGCAGCGATCAGGCCCGGACGCTGGAGGTATTGCGACGAGTTTTAGAAATCGTCGACCGGCCCGTGGCCAGCCATTTGACATGTGTCGGATCGACCCGCGAGGACCTGATCGAATACTTGCACAAAGCCGTCGACGTCGGCGTCCAGTCGATCGTGGCGTTGCGAGGTGATCCGCCCAAAGGGACCGACCGGTTCGAGATGCATCGCGGCGGATTGCGTTACGCCAACGAACTGGTGGCATTGATTCGTGAACATTTTCCAAGCCTTGGCATCGCCGTCGCCGGCTACCCCGAAGTTCACCAGGAGGCGACCGACGCGGCGACCGATTTGATCAATTTGCGACGCAAAGTCGATGCGGGGGCCGACATCGTCACCACGCAACTGTTCTACGACAACGAGGATTTTTACCGGTTCCGCGACGACTGCACCGCCGCGGGGATTGAAATCCCGATCGTTCCTGGGCTGTTGCCGGTGACGAACTTTACCCAGGCCAAACGGATCGCGGCGATGTGCAAAAGCCGCATCCCCGACGACTTGGGTCGGGCGTTGGAAGTCGCATCCGGGCCGGAGGATGAGTTTCAAATCGGCGTCGAGCACGCCCGCCGGCAAACGATCGATCTGATCAACCGCGGCGTGCCGGGAATCCACTACTACGTGCTCAACAAGTCCGACGCCGCGGGACAGTTGCTCGATGGGCTGATGACCGCCGAGGCGTCATGACCGTTCCGGTAGCCGAAGCCGCCAAGGCTTTGGGGGAGGCTTCGGCGGCGTTGCGGCACAACGCCGCCACGGCAACCGGTGGCGGTGTCCTGCCGGGACGACGCGGCGGGCGCAGGGAGGCTCCGACGGCGTTGCGGCACAACGCCGCCACGGCAATCGGTGGCGTTGTCCTGCCGGGACGACGCGGCCGGCGCAGGGAGGCTCCGACGGCGTTGCGGCACAACGCCGCCATGGCAATCGGTGGCGGTGTCCTGCCGGGACGACGCGGCCGGCGCAGGGAGGCTCCGACGGCGTTGCGGCACAACGCCGCCACGGCAATCGGTGGCGGTGTCCTGCCGGGACGACGCGGCCGGCGCAGGGAGGCTCCGACGGCGTTGCGGCACAACGCCGCCATGGCAATCGGTGGCGGTGTCCTGCCGGGACGACGCGGCCGGCGCAGGGAGGCTCCGACGGCGTTGCGGCACAACGCCGCCACGGCAATCGGTGGCGTTGTCCTGCCGGGACGACGCGGCCGGCGTGGGAAAGCTCCGACGGCGTTGCGGCACAACGCCGCCACCGTTGGGGTGATGTTGATCTTTTGTTTCTTGGGAACATCCTTCGCTGACACCGTAACGGTTACCGTCGATGGACAAGCGGAGTCCCAAACCCTCGACGGCGAAATCATCGTCGAAGCGGCCGATGGCGGGTTGATGCTCCGCGGCCGCGACGGCGTCTTGCACCTGATTCAACCTGACCAGATTGTCGATCGGACCGCGGCTCCGTTCGGTCCGATGTTTGACCATGCGGAACTGGCCGCGAGCGTCTTGGCGGAGTTGCCCGCCGGAATGTCGTCGCACACGACGCAGCATTACGTGGTCATTTACCGCGGCGACGCGGACTACGCCCGCCAGGTCGCGAGTCTGTTCGAGTCACTGCACCGGGGGTTTTTCGCGTTTTGGGACAACCAAAAAGTCGCCGTCAATCCGCCCGACTACCCGCTGGTCGCCGTCATTTGGCCTGACGCAGCGTCCTACGCCGGTGCCGCCCGGGTCCAAGTCGGCCCGGGGTCCGAATCGATGATCGGGTATTATCATTTGATCACCAACCGGATCATGACCTACCGGATCGGCGACATCGAACGAAATGTCGCGACCCTGGTCCACGAAGCGACCCACCAGTTGGCCTACAACTGTTCGCTCCAAACCCGGTTGGCGGATAACCCGCTTTGGGTTTCCGAGGGATTGGCGATGTTTTTTGAAACGCCCGATTTGGCCAGCACCCGAGGTTGGCGGGGCATCGGGCGGGTCAACGTCGTCAATTTGATGCGGTATCGTCAAGCGATCGGTCGGCGGCCCGAGGGATCGTTGGCGGACCTGATCGCGACCGACGACGATTTCGGTGATCCCGCGACCGCGGGTGATGCGTATGGCCAAAGCTGGGCGTTGACCTACTTCCTGATCCGTACCCGCCGGGATGATTATTTGACTTATTTAAAGCAATTGTCCGAGAACCAACCGCTCCGCGACGTCGATGCGAGGACGCGAGTCCAGGCGTTTCAAACCGCGTTCGGTCCGATCGAGCAGTTGGAACCGGCGCTGCGGCGATACATGCTCCGGGTGCGGGGTTGAACAGCCCCGCGGCCGCACGGGGAGACGACGCCGAAGCCGTCCGGTTGCGCGAGGACCTGCGCGGCGAGCTGACCGGCGAAATCCTCACCGACCCGGTTTCGACGCAACTGTACGCGACCGACGCGAGCATTTATCGCGTCCGGCCGTTGGCCATTGTTCGGCCGCGTTCGTTGGCCGATGTCGTCGCGACGGTGCAATACGCCGTTCAAAACGACTTGACACTGCATCCCCGCGGTGCCGGCAGCGGGGTTTCGGGCGAGTCGCTCGGCCGCGGCATCGTTTTGGACATGTCGACCCATTTGCGACGGATCACCCCGACGCCCGGCTCCGCGGCGGTCACCGAAGGCGGTCCCGAAACCGTTCAAGTCGCCGCCGGAGTGCCGCTGGCGTCGCTCAACCGCTACCTCGCCGACCACGGCCGGCGCTACGGACCTGACCCGGTCACCCGCAGCGTCACGACGATGGGCGGGGTGATCAACTCCAACGCGTCGGGCAGCCACTACCTCCGCTCCGGCAGTGCCCGGGACACGGTGGTGTCGGCCCGGATCGTGACCGCCGGCGGCGAAGTCGTGACGCTGGAGCCGACGCCGGTCCTGCCGCCGCGGTCCGAACCCGAACCCGGCGACGTCGAACCGGTCACACGGTTGGCCCGCGGTTTGGACGCAATCGCACGGCGATTTGAAACGCAATGTCGCAACGTTCATTGGCCGCCGGCCTCGGGCGGCTACCGCATCGACGACCTGCACGCCGATGATGGCCGGATCGACTTAGCCCGATTCATTGCCGGCACCCAGGGGACGCTGGGCATCTTGATCGATGCGACGGTCCGCACCGAGTCGCTGCCGCCGCACCGTGGCGTGGTGTTGGCCTACTTTCACCGGATCGATTCGGCGATTCGTTCGGCCGTCGACGTGTTGGCCGACGGACCGGTCGCGTGCGACGTGATGGACCGGCGGCTTTTGCAAATCGCTCGGCAAACCGACCGCCGGCTCGAATCGATCATCCCCGCGGCGGCCGAAGCGGCGATGATTTTGGAAATCCAGGGCGGCAGCATCGCGGAACTTCGCGAACGGCTTGAAATGCTCCGGCGCCGGCTCAGGAGCGAACCCGATGCGGCGTTTGACACCCTGTCGACCGACGACGAAGACCGGCGAGACCTGTGGTGGGAGCTGTTCCGCCGCGTGATCCCCCGCCAAGCCCGCGTTCACGGCGACAAATTGCCGTTGCCGTTTACCGAAGACATCCACTGCTCGCCGCCGCAGATCCCCGCAATGCTCGCCGCGGTGCGGACCGTGCTGCAGCGTCATTCGGTCACCGCGACGGTTTTTTGCCACGTCGGCCATGGTCAATTGCATGTTCGTCCGATGCTCGATCTGGCCGACCGATCGGACCGACGCAAAATCGCTCCGCTGATGACCGCGGTTGCGGAAACGGTGTGGCAACGCGGCGGGCTGCTGGGCGTGGAGCACCCCGCCGGCGTTGGTCGGTCGGCGCTGATGGCTCGTCAATACGGCGAGCTTTGGCCGGCGATGGTCCAGGTCAAACGGCTTTTTGACCCCGCCGGTCGGCTGCAGCCGGGCAAATTTGCCGACGGCGATCCTTCACTGCTCTCCGGCGGCGGGTTTGAAAAAACGCTGCGACCCAACCATCACCGGATCGACATCGTCTCGGCCGGTCGTGCGATTCTGCCGCCGGTAACAATCGAAAACTCGACGACGGATTTGCAAATATTCTCCCCCGAGCCGGACGACCCTGCCGCCCGTTGGCTTGACATCCCCGCTCCGCCACCGCCGCAGTTGCCGGTGCTCCAACATTGGCCCGGCGGCGCGACGATCACCTCGGCCGTCAACGCGTGCAACGGTTGCGGTCGATGCCGGGGGCGTTCCAACGAGGAACGCCAATGCCCGATGTTCCGCATCACGTCGGCCGAAGAAGCGTCGCCGAGGGCCAAGGCCAATCTGCTGCGCGGCGTCATCGCCGGGGAGCTGGACGTCGCGTCGTTGGCCGGCGAGCAAGCCAAAGCGGTCGCGGACTTGTGTTTCAACTGCCACTCCTGCCGGCTGGAGTGCCCCGCGAGCGTCAACGTGCCCAAAATCGTCGGCGAAATCAAAGCCCAGTACGTCGCCACCAACGGGTTGCCGATCAGCGACCTGTTGCTCGGCCGGATCGATACGGTCGCGGCGATCGGCGCGCGGGTCGCGCCGCTGAGCAATTGGGTGTTGCGAAACGGCGCAGTCCGCTGGCTGCTGGAGCGATCGTTCGGTTTGACCGCCGCGCGGCGGATCCCAACCTTGGCCCGCGAGTCGTTCATCCGCTACGCGATCCGTCGTCGTTGGCACCGCCCCAACCCCGCCGGCGGGTTGAAAGTCGCTTATTTTGTCGATCATTTCGCCAATCATCATGATCCGGCGATCGGCCGAGCATTTGCCGAAGTGTTGCAGCACAACCGGATCGGGATTTACGTGCCGACCGGCCAGCGGGCGTCGGGGATGGCCCGGATCACCGCCGGCGACCTGCGGGGGGCAAGGCGTTTGGCCCGGCGGAACGTCCGCATCCTCGCCGATGCGGTCCGGTCGGGTTACACCGTCGTGGCGACCGAACCGTCCGCGGCGTTATGTTTGAAGTACGAATACCCCAACCTGCTGGACACCGAGGACGCTCACCTGGTCGCCGAGCACTCTTGGGAGGCTTGCCAATACCTCATGGATTTGCATCGCGGCGACCGGTTGGCACTCGATCTTGAACCATTGCCGTCCAAGATTGCTTACCACCAACCCTGCCACAGCCGCGTGTTGCAGGCCGATGTTGACCACCACGCCGGACCGACCGGGACAACCGCCTCGGCATCGCAATTATTGAGCTTGATCCCCGCCGCCGATGTTCACGCCATCAACGCCGGATGCAGCGGGATGGCGGGAACATGGGGCTTGCAAACCAAGAATTACCGCGCCAGCCTGCGGATCGGTTGGCCGGCGATTTCAGCGATCCGGGCTGCGGCCGCCCCGATCACCGCGTCGGAGTGTTCGGCGTGCCGGTTGCAATTGAGCCACGGCTCGGATCGCGAAATGATTCATCCGGTTAAATTGATCGCCGCGGCCTACGGCCGAATGACGCTGGCATGACCTTCAAGCCGCTCGTCGTCGCTCCGCGTCGCGGCCGCCAAGCAGCTTCAACGTCCGCTCCAGCGCCCCGGCATGACGGGCGATGAACTCCGCCGCCGCCCGGCCGCGATCCTCCGCCGCGGCGGGGTTGTCCAAACAGTCCGCAACGAATCGCTCCAAACCGGCTTCGTCGGCGACCCGGACGGCGCCGCCTGCGTCGATCATCGACTGGGCGATGACTTGGAAATTTCGTGTATCCGGGCCGAACGAAACCGCACACCCGAATCCGGCTGGTTCAATCATGCTCTGGCCGCCGCGACTTCCAAACGTCCCCCCGACGGTCGCGATGCCGGCTAAACCCCAAAAGTGCCTCAATTCGCCGATCGTGTCGACCAGGATGACCTCGTTGGCGTCGAGCTGATTGCCGAATTGACAATCTTTTTTGCCCGCCGAACGACGAACGGCGATCAAGCCCGTTTTGCGAATCAAATCGACGACGTCGTCAAATCGCTCGGGGTGCCGCGGGGCGATCATCAGCCGCAGATTCGTATACCGTTCCCGCAGCCGTTGGTAGATTGCCAAAACCATCGCTTCCTCACCCGCCGCGGTGCTCCCGGCACACCAGACGGTGTTCCAAGGATCGATCCCCGCCCAATTTCGCCGTGTTTGAACCGCGGTGCTCATCCGGTCGGTCGCGACATTGTCCATTTTTAGCGATCCGGTCACGACGCAGCGACCGGCAGGGGTGCCGCATTTGCCAAACCGGCCGGCGGTCGCAGCATCCTGACAACCGACCGAAGTCAGGCGGCGAAACGTCGGTGCCAGCAGCCAGGCAAAACGTTGGTAACCGCGGGCGCTGCGGTCGCTCAACCTGGCGTTGACCACCGTGACGGGACATCCGATTTTTTCGCAGACCCGAATCAGGTTGGGCCAAAGCTCAAGTTCAGCGAGGATCAATTGGTCGGGCCGTAGATTCTCGACCGTCCGGCGGACCGCCCAGGTGAAATCCAGCGGGCAGAAGAAGACGTTTGACTCGCCGAACCGTTGACACGCCAAATCGAAGCCGGCGTCGGTCGAGCTGCTGATGACGACCGCGGCCTGGGGCCGTGTCTCCCGCATACGCTGAACCAAACCGGCGATTAAGTTGACCTCCCCGACGCTGACCGCGTGGCACCAAATGACTTCTCCGGCCCCGCCGCGAAGATGCGTCGCTTGTTGAGACGAAAGTCCAAGAAATTTTTGGTCCAGCCCTCGGCGGTACCGACCTTGGCTAACTCGGCGGTAGGCGATCCAGGGCGAAGCGAACGCGATTGCCGCCAGATAGAGCAGATTGAAGAACATCCAAGTTCCGGGAAAGTGAGATAGGTCATTGCCCGTCATCAACCCCCCGTCATAACCCCCGGTAGCGGCGTGCCGCCAGGCCGCCGACGCCGAATTCCCTCATGTCATCACAAGCCGCCCGGTGCCGGTCTCTTTTCTAGCGGAGCGGCGCAAGCCGCCCGGTGACGCGGACTTTTTTTAGCGGAGCGGCGCAAGCCGCCCGGTGCCGCGCAAAATTAACCACGTCCGGCGGGAGTTTTCCGACGCGGCACCGGAGGGCTTGCGCCCTGCCGCTAGAGAAGGCACCGGAGGGCTTGCGCCCTTCCGCTAGGAGAACAAGCTCAAACGTTTTTCGCCGGTCGGTTCAGACAACACGCCTTGTACTTCCGCCCGCTGCCGCAGGGACACGGGCTGTTGCGTCCGATCCGGTCGTCGACGTGACGAATGGTTTCAACCGGGACTTCGGCGTCCCGGTTGCTCGCTTCGGCGGCCCGCTGGTGGGCGGTGTTGCCGCTGGACTGTGCCGCATCCCTGGCGCCGTCGGTCGGCGCGGATTTCTGCATCCGAGCGTCCACCCAAGTGCTGCGAATAAAGTCCTGGTTGAACGACTCCATGCGGAAGATCAAATCGGTGACCCGTTCGCCAATCGAATCCCACATCGCCTCGAACAATCGCATCCCCTCGCGTTTGTACTCGACTTTGGGATCCATCTGGGCGTAGCCCTTCAGCCCCACCGACGCCCGCAAATGGTCCATCGTCAACAGGTGATTCTTCCAGGCGTCGTCGACGATGTTGAGCAGGATTTGCCGCTCCATCCGCCGCATTTCGGGGTGAAACTTATCCTCGACGGCGCCGGAGACCGCCAGCGTCAACTCGCGTTTGTTCATCCGGGCCAAATCGTCCTCTTCCAACTTATGATCGAATTGGTCCTCGACCCACCGGGCCAGCGACTGCATCGAACCATTGCCACCCGAAACCAACCCGACCGTCGCGTTCTCGTCGGCGCCGGCGAACAGTTGATTGACCTTCTGCTCGGCTTCCTTTTGATGCTTCTCGGACAACCCCGACTGCGAGCGACTCTGGGCGACCAGTTGTTCTTTCAATTCGTCGCGATTCAATTTGACCGCATCGACTTCGATCTCGCGACCAAAACGACCGTGGACCCAATCGACCAAACCTTCGCGGTCCAACTGCACCGCGTTGTTTTGTTTGGTCGTGAATCGTGATAGCGCCGTGAGTACCGGATATTCGGTTTCCTTCTGCGCGTAGGCGGCCGAGGCTAGCCGATTGAGTTCCGCGGCGACCTCGCGACGATCATCGACATCGCGGAACTTTTCAATGTCAATCTCGATGCCAAACTTATAGTGCATCCAGTTCTTGAGAATCCGAAGCCCATAGTCGGCGTCCAGCAGCGGGGCACCTTCGGACAGATCAACCTTTTCGATCTTTTCGTTGGCTTTGGTCACCAACTCCTCGATCATGTCATCGCGATCTTTGTTGCGAAGTTGATGCTCCTGGTAGTTGGTGTCCAGCGTCGTGTTGGACCACTGCGCCATCGCTTTCCAGTTCCATTCCTCTTCCATCCCGGCCGGCAGGTTTCGCTCGACCTCCTCGGCAACGATCGCTTCGGCCGCTCGTTCGGCTTGATCCTTGGCGTAGGCGACCGCCATCTCGAAATCCATGTTCTGGAAATCTTTGGGTTCCAGCGGCGTGCCCAGTGCTGAACCGGCCATCGCCGCGAACGCTTCGACACCATAGTTAGGGTTCAAAAACGTGTCGACATGCTGACTGATTTGGCTGGTGATTAGGTTCAACACCATGCCGCGGGACGAGTGACCTTCCAACAGGTTTTGGCGATAGCGATAGACCCGCTTGCGTTGTTCGTCCATCACCTCGTCATATTCGAGCAGGCTTTTGCGAACCTCGAAATTGCGTTCCTCGACCTTCTTCTGAGCCGACGTGATGCGTCGCGACACGATGGGTGCCTCGATCGCCTCACCCTCCTTCATGCCCAATCGTTCCATCATCGAACGAACGAAATCGCCGGCGAAGATCCTCATCAAATCGTCTTCAAGCGACAGGAAGAATCGCGAACTGCCCGGGTCGCCCTGGCGTCCGCATCGACCTCGCAATTGCAAGTCGATTCGGCGGGATTCGTGACGCTCGGTGCCGACGACATACAGTCCGCCAATCTCTCGAACAACGCGCCCCTCGACCGTCATCCCCTCGCGCTGGTCGATCTCCTTGACCAACTGGTTCCATTCATCGTCGGGGACTTCCAATCGCGTCGGATACTTATGTTGCAATTGTGCCCACGCCATCGTTTCGGGATTCCCGCCAAGGATGATGTCGGTTCCGCGGCCGGCCATGTTGGTGGCGATCGTCACGGCGTTCAAACGTCCGGCTTGGGCGACGATTTCGGCTTCGCGGCCGTGATTCTTGGCGTTAAGCACCGAGTGGGGGATGCCCCGCTTTTCCAACAGCTCGGACAACCGTTCGCTCTTTTCAATCGACACAGTGCCCACAAGCACCGGACGACCTTTGCTTTCGATTGAAACGATGTCGGACTTGGGATAGGTCTCCGGCGTCTTAGAATTCTCGGGGATCAAGACAACCGCATCCTCGGACTCGGCATTGCGGTCCAGCTTGCCCCAGACTTCGGAATCATCTTTAAGTACCAAGACGTCCCACTTATGGGCGCGTTCGACTTCGGCGGCCAGAGCCTTATATTTGTCTTTTTCGGACAGGTAGATTTTGTCGTCGTGCGCCAGCCGTTTCATCGGCTTGTTGGTTGGGATCGCAACGACGTCGAGTTTGTAGATCTTCCAAAACTCGTCGGCTTCGGTCATCGCCGTGCCCGTCATCCCCGAGAGCTTTTTGTACATCTTGAAAATGTTCTGCAGCGACGCGGTGGCGAACGTTTGCGTCTCAGCTTTGATCGGCACGCCTTCCTTGGCTTCGACCGCCTGGTGCAACCCGTCGGACCACTGTCGGCCTTCCATCAAACGACCGGTGAACTCGTCAACGATGACGATTTCCTTATCCTTGACGACATAGTTGACGTCACGTTTGTAGAGGTGATGAGCCTTCAGCGCGTTGTCGATCAGGTGCGGCCATTCCATGTTGCCGGCGGTGTAAAAGGATTCGACCCCGGCGAGTTCTTCCGCCTTGCGGATCCCGTCGTCGGTCAACGTCGCGTTATGTTGTTTTTCATCGACGGTGAAATGCTCCTCCTTGCGAAGTTGCCTTGCGACTTTATCAGCATCGACGTAGCGACCCAGGTCCAAGTCCGCGGGACCGGAGATGATCAACGGCGTGCGGGCTTCGTCGATCAGGATGTTGTCAACTTCGTCGATGATCGCATAGTTGAGCGGACCCTGGCATTGTTGCTGTTCGGGCGGGTAGCGATGATCGCCCTTGGCGGCCGGACGCATGTTGTCGCGCAGATAATCAAAACCAAATTCGTTGTTGGTCCCATAGGTGATGTCGCACGCATACGCCGCCTGTTTTTGGGCGGTCGACATGCCCGACTGGATCGCGTTGACGCTCAGGCCCAGGTTCATGTAGAGCGGCGCCATCCACTCCATGTCGCGGCGGGCCAAGTAATCGTTGACCGTGATGACGTGGACGCCTTTGCCTTCGAGCGCGTTGAGGTACGCGGCCAGCGTCGCGCAGAGCGTTTTGCCCTCGCCGGTGACCATTTCGGCGATCGCGCCGGAGTGCAGCACCATGCCGCCGATCAACTGGACGTCGTAGTGACGCATCCCCAGGTGCCGCTTGGAGCCTTCGCGGCAGACGGCGAAGGCTTCCTCCAGGATGTCGTCGAGCGTTTCGCCGGCGCGGAGCCGGCGCGAAATTGATCGCTCTGCAACCGAAGCTCCTCGTCGCTCATCGCGGCGAAACGGGGTTCCAGGGCGGTGATCTTGGCGGCTCGTTCGGTCAAACGGGCAACGGTGCGAGCGTTGGCCGAGCCGACGACGCCGGTGATGACTTGGCCGACTTTCTCGACCGAACCGCCGAAAATGACGCCCAGCAGGTCCCAGATGCGTTCGAAGATGGCCATGGAGAAACTGAGCGGGGACGTTGGAATGAATGGTGGGTCCTGATTTTGCACGCTACGGAGCGTTTGGACCAGGGTCAACGCGGAAACCGTTCGAAGTCACCGGTAGCCGAAGCCGCCAAGGCTTTGGTTCCCCCCCGTAGCCGAAGCCGCCAAGGCTTTGGTCGAGACCCGATTCGGAGGCCTGGCGGCCCCCGCTACGGTTTTGAGGTTTTACGGCTTTTTCCCGCCCACGTAAAACTTCGTGATGTCCAACTGCTGCTTGGCCTCCGCCTCCATCAACTGAATCCGGGACTCCAACCGCTCGACCCGCCGCATCAACGCCGGCATGACATCCTCGGACTCGTCGCGTTTTTCCGGCCTCGGCACCGCGGGGTAGTCCAGGTGCCGGTGCATCGCCCCGAACAGATAAACGGGGTTTTTGCGGCGGTTAGCCAATGCGATCCGACCCTCCTTTTGGCCAAAAAGCTCCGGCGCCAAGTTTGCCGGCGGGTCGATTCCGGCCTGGTTTCGCCGAGCGGTGTACTCGGCGCTGGCCAAGAACAGCAGATCGGCCAGGTCAACCAAACCGACCTGGCGCCGCAGGTCCAGCAGCCAGCCTCGCCACCGGTCGTCGTAGGCCGGGTCGCCGGCCATCGCCGTCAGTCCGCGGTCGTAACCGAGCCGGTTGCGGCACAGCGACTCGAACTGAAAAAAAAACATTCCGCAGCGTCGATGCCGCATCGCATCGTCGGCGACGTCACCAACCTCCAACGCCGCAGCAAAATCGGCCCGCATTTTGGCATCGACGTGAAGGATTTGCAGGGCCAGCCCGATCGTGAACCGGCCGGTTTCGGATTCCGACTCGTCGATCAGGAAGGTTTGAAACGGTGCAAAGTAGTGCGACAGTTTGGCCATCGCCCCGGCCATCAGCCCCCGGTGCCGCAGGTCGGCGGACATAAAATCGATCGCCATCGGCAGCTTGGTCGTCGCCAGCAGTTCGTGCCGGAGCTGATCGAGCAGTTCCTGCATCGGCGCCCGCTCGTCGGAGCGTTGCCGCAGCAGATCAAACAGGTAAGCCTGTTCGACGTATTCGGAGCGATCTAGCATCGGTTGGGTCTGTCGTCGGTTTTCATGGCGGGGGTGGTGTCAGCAAGTGGGTCAACAGCTTCCAAAAGACATGAAACGACTTCGATCGACACCGCTCCGGTTCAAAGACTTGAGCAATTGCCTCGGCTCGCACGATTTTGCCCGCCACACCGGAAAGGTCTTCGAGGATCGTTGAAGCGTTCGTCAACCGATCGGGATAGCGATACTTTTTTTTGTTTTGGAACTTGACGACGTCCGAATGGGGGTAAACCATTTGAACAGCCTCCAAATCACCTAAGATCCAAGACTCCAATTCCGCGCAGATGATTCGGACGTGAAATGGGCGGTTGCAGGGTTCTGCGATACGCACAAGTTTATCTTTCACAACTCGGCAGTCGCCGCTATCCTGATCCCTGGTAATAATGAAGTGGGGATTCCCATATATCCAAGCCAGAAGCTTTCTGTTGATGTTCCTTTCAAGATCCTGCTTACCTTGAAATGAAACGACGCTCCAGTCGACACCCTCAAGCAGTTGCGGGTACTGCTTGAAAAGTAGAATCCGCACGAAGTGGCTCAATGATCGTTCCTCGGATAGTATCACAACCATTACCGGGTTGATCTTTCATAGGACCCTTGGTACAGCCCTTGATCCCAGAGATAACCGGGATGGTCGCCACTGAAAATTAGCTCGGATACTAATGGGTCCTGCGCCATCGGCAATATTCGCGAAGTGCCGTCTTTCTTAGTGAGCAAATAAAGTGACTCGATAGCGACAGCGTTTAGGAACTGAGGTGAATGGGTTGAAACAAAAACCTGGCCACCCCGGTGGGCGTATTGGTTAAATTCCTCCGCCAAAATCGGCATCAGTTCGGGATACAACTGATTTTCCGGTTCTTCGACACATAGCACCGGGTGCGGCGAAGGATCGTGCAGTAGGAGTAAGTACGCAAACATCTTGACGGTCCCATCGGAGACGTTGCGGTCGATGAACGGTTCTGAAAACGCGCCGTCTCGGTATCGCATCAGCAACCGTCCATCTTCGGTCACCTTAACCTCGACGTCTTCAATGCCCGGAACTCGCTGACGCATCTTTTCCTGGACTCGGTTAAATACTCCCGGGTGCTGATCGAAAATGAATCTCGCAAACGACGGAAGGTTGTCACCGGTATTGGACAGGTGTTGTGTGTCTTCGTCGTCTTTGACACCCCTGGCATCGGTGATGTGGAAGTCTGAGATATGCCACTGTTCCAACAGACCGCGAAGCGCTCTGGCAGCTTTGAATCGCTCAAACTGACCCAAACCTTTGACAGCCAAGGTGTCAGGTGAGTTCAACTTTTGGCTTTCGCGGTCCAACTCTTCATCGGGCTTTGAAAAATCTTCTTCGTTATTGATGGCGTAACCTTCGCCGCGTCGGAAATCCAAAAACCGAAACGGAGCTCCGTGTCGGCCCCGTTTGTATCGGAGCGATTCCCGCTCAACGATCGGCCTTTGCCGTTCATCCAGTCCGATCTCCAATCCATAAGTCACCAAACGTTCCCGACCGTTGAGCAGCATTCGATATTGAATCTCAATTTCAATGGATTCGCCTTCATGGCCCCGGCTGACCACTTCCGCAAAACCATTGCGACCACCCTCACGGTTTAATGCGATCCGAACATTGTCTTCTAAGCAGTTTTTCAGGAATGCAAAAACTCGGAATAAGGTTGACTTGCCACTACCGTTGCGGCCGACAAAGACGCAAAATGCCGGCAGGTTCGTCAGTTCGACGGATTGCAATGACTTGAAGTTTCTGATCCGAATGGTTTCGATGTTCATGATTCTTGTATTTTAATCAACGCGAACACCGGTCCGGCTAGGCAGCCCCGGCAATTTGAAGCTGTGTCTGTCGATGATACCGCCGGCCGGCGGCGGCCGGGGCGAAGACGCGTTTCAATTCACCACGGTGTTTGCGAAACCACGATGCGACGATCGCCACGGTGTGCTGGGTGTCCCCGGCGCAGGCCTCCGGCCCCGACGCCAGCATCGCTTTCCAACGCCGCAGCGTCGGTTTGAGCGACTCGTAAGATTCGGGATCGTGCGGCGCCGCGGCCGCCTCGATCACCTCGCCGCGGCGGACCAGGTACCAAACGCCGCGGCCGTCATAACCTTGTGCGGGATAGATGAAACTGTATTGACGTCGGGCTTCGGCGATCTGATTGAGCTTCCGTTGGACGTATTGCAAACACTTCAATGTGTCGCGTGCTCGGCCGGCCAGTTCATACTGCTGCCGCTCGGCGGCGGCCTGCATCAACGTTTCGGTGGCGGTCAACGGTTCGTCATTGATACCATCCAAGAACGCTTCGGCGGCAGCGAGTTGTTCGCGGTACGCCCCGCGGGTACAGGCGCCCGCACAGGGGCCTAGGCAAGTGCCAATTTCCAATCGAATGCACCCCGCCCGCGGATCCAGATCGAACAACGCCATCTGATCGGCATAGTGAAACTTGGTCTTCTGGCTGCAATCTCGCAGCTTGAACACTTTGTTCAACGCATCGACGGCGGTATTGAGTCGTCCCATGCCGTGCAGCGGTCCGATCGTTGCCAAATTGCCGGCGGTCGACGGCGGGGCGGTCGCGGTGAAAAAGTATTCCGCCGGTTTGCGGCCAAGGACCAAATAAACCGGTCGCTGGCGATCGGGCATCCCCTGGACGTTCATCTTGGGTCGGAACCTGCGAATCAAATTCAGCTCGCGAACCCGCGCGGCGAAATCGTTCGGCTGCGTCTCCCAACCGATCCGTTTGGCCATCCCCACGATCCGGCCCCCCTTTTCCTGACGCGCCGCGTCGCCGAAATACGACATCAACCGGCTCCGCAGATTGAGCGATTTGCCGATGTAAACCAGCTCGCCGTCATCGTCGAACATCCCGTACACGCCGGGAACGCGGGGACAGTGCGCCGCGACGGCGGCCCGCAGCTTTTTGCGGGTCGAGCCGGACACCCGCTGGGCCGGTCGATCGCCATAGGGGTTGAGCGGATCGGGGCCAAAACCGCGGCGGACTTGGGCCGGGTCGGGGGTCGCGACATCCGTGTCGATCATCGTGGGGCGACTTTCCGTGTCGAGAGTGGATTCTGGGGGCCGTGACGGTTGTAACGACTCCGGGGACCGCGGCCAAGTTGTTGCCGTCGCGGTAGGTAGCCGAAGCCGCCAAGGCTTTGGTTTGAAGTTGGAGCGGCGTCCCGGCAGGACGCCGCCACCGGGAGCAGTCGTGGTTGGCGTCCTGGCGGAACGCCGCTACGGGGTCGGCTTGGCGAATCGGGACGTCGGGGGTCTAATGTTCGCAACGACCAACCCGATTGCCGCCTTCACCTCCACGACCGCATGGCTGACGACGAAAAAGACGTGACCGACGAGACGACCGCCGCCGGTGACGCTGCCGCCCAGGCTGCACCGGAGGAAGTCGTCGAGGAGGAACCGATTGAACTGGCGGTCGACGAAGACGACTTGGACGAACACGGCTTCGCCAGCGTTTGGCGGATCGCCGCGACGACCATGGGGGGCGAATCCAACATGGCCGGCACCCGCGAGATGGCCGGCCGGCTGCTCGGATTTCTTTGCAAAAAAGAGTATGAGTACGTCGTCGCCAGCAGCACCGATCTGGAATACCTGGACGGTTGGTTCGAGCGGGACAAAGCGATCCTGTACAACTGGAAAGGTGACGATTCGGGAACGACCGATGCGATCACCCAGGCCGCTTACGTGCCCGCCAAAGCGATGATCTCGTACCTGCAGCGGGAACGTTTCAAACCGACGGCCAACTACTCGCCGCGTCGGGCCGACCGGATCGAATGGTTCCAGGAGAAATGGGGAATCGGCTGAGCCGAGGCAAAACCACATCGTTGACCCGCGTTGCCGCCAGCACCCTGATCGCCCCACCGCCGCCGCCGGGGGGCCGGACGCAGACATCCACTGGGCCGTTTCGCTTCACACAAAACGCCGCGCTCAATTGGTACGCCACTCGGACGCGGCGTTGTTGGCGTTTCCCCGTAGATCTGACCGCCGAAGACATCGATTGGGCTTGGTCGGCCAACGTTCTGTTTTGGGACGACGATCGGGTGCTCGATCCGGCCGGGCGGTCGTTATGGTCCGCCGATGGCGTGCCCCATCCCGAGGCTTCGTATCCTGCGCCGGTCGACGCGCGGCGGCGGATGATCGCTTCGGAGACGGCGCTGCGAAACCGCGGCATCGACCCGCTGCCCGCCCCACCGACCGCCGGGGTGGGCGAAGTCGCTGTGCGGGCGGCTGATGAGATCGCCCGCCGTGCTCTGGCATTGTTCCTGGTGGCCGTCCGGGGCGAGTCCGTCGTCGCCGATCACCCGATCGATCCGGCGGTGATGCTCGTCCGCAGCCCGCTGGGTGCGGCGACGTTGACCACCGCGGAGGCGGCGTTGTTTGACAAATCGATCAATGCCGATACCGCCGGCGAAGCGGTTTGGCGGTACGAATCGCTCGCCACTTTGCTCTGGGCGACCGGTTGGCTCAGGACATCGGGTTGGCCCGATCAACGTGTCGAAGTCGCGGACGTCATCGCACGAATGGTTGGTGACAAGGACGAAGATTTCATCCGGCAAAGCGTCGTGATTGACCCCGTGCAACTCCTCGATCAACTCGATCTGACCTATCGACTGTGGCGGTGGTCGATGGGCCAGCCGCAAGCTCCAACGGCGATCGATCCGGGCGTTGTCGCCGAACGACTGATCGCGTTGACTTGGATGGTCGACGGGTCAATGCGGTGGGATGCGATCGATGCGGTCGTTACCCGGGGAGAAGAACCCGGACTGACCGGTGTCTGGATCTAAAGTGGGATAGGCCTCCGGCCTGTCGTTACGGCTGACAGGCCGGAGGCCTATCCCACACGGGCCTGCGGCAAAAACCATCGTCCGACGCCGTTTTCGATATAAACGTCGTACCAGCGCGACAATCGGATTTGATAACGAAAATAGATATAACCAAACGCCAGACCACCCAGGTGCGCCGCGTGCGCGACACCCGATTGATCCGGCGTGCCCGACAGCTCCATCATCACCGGGTAGAGATCATAAAGAACGATCGCTAAACATAACCAGCGAATCGGCACCGGAATCGCAAAAAACAACAACACTTCCTGGTCGGGATGCAGCAGCGTGTAAAGCATCAGGATGCCCATCACCGAACCGGACGCGCCGATGGAGGGAACCATTCGGCCCAGCCACAGTTCGAGTGCCAGATACGCCGCAGCCGAAGCGACCGCGGCGGCGAGGTAGAATAGAAAAAACTCGCGACCGCCATAACGTTGTTCAATCGCGCGGCCGAACATGAACAGCCCGAACATGTTGAACGCCAGGTGCGAGATGTCGTTGCGGGCATGGCAAAACGCATAAGTGATCAGCCGCCAAATCTCCCCCCGACGGACGTCCGGCAGCGATAGTTGGAGCACCTCCTGGAGCGTCGAAACCTTGAAATCCTGCACCGTTTGCGACAACAATTCGCGGTGCATCCGCCGCGCATCGGACTCGAGTTTTTCAAGCGGGATGGTGTCCATCGGCGTCGCCGGGATCGTTTTGTCTGCCGCGATCGCTTCGCGTCGCAACCGCTCCGCTTCGAGCAATTGACTGACAAATTGATCGCCGCTGTCAGGCATCCGGCGCAGGATCACTTCGACGGTCGCCGAGTGGGTGATCGCGACCTGCAGCAGGTAAATGGCCACGGTGGCGATCAACAACCGTTTGACGACCGGCGTGACGCCCCACCTCCCGCCGGATTCCCATCGGCGGGTCATCATGCGGGGGTCGGAGCGGTTGGTTTCGATCAGGCTCATGGCGTCAATCTAACCGGCAGTCCGCCGTAGCTGGACCCGCCAGGGTTCAGTCGGGTCCGGCCGACCATCCGGGGTATTTGCACGGGTAGGACGATCGCTCGAGGTTGTCGGAATGCGACGGGCTAAAAGCCCGTCGTACCTCCAACCCAATCCCTCCATCGCCCCACCAATTCGGTTTCGCGGTTGAAAATCTCAGCCGAATCGATCGGCGTGACTTTCGGCAACCGCCGCGGTTGGTCGGGTCGCTGCGGTGGGGCAAGGGATTCGACGTGAACGACCGGTTGAATCTCCGGTGGTTGTTGCGGCTGCGGCGGCGGGGCAACCACCGGATTGGCCAGGTCGCGAATTTGCGTCTCCAACCCCGCCGCCCGAGCATCGCCGGGCGAAATTCGGTGCAGATCAAACAGCGCCGCAGCCGCCTGCGACGCCAGCCGTTGGTCGACACACCACTGGATTTCGTCAATTATCAGATCGGTGACCGGTCGGCTGGCGGTCGGGATCGTCCGTCGCCGGGCGGCAACGATCGCGTCGGCGGAACCGGCGGTCGCGACAATTTCGGCGGCCGGGACATGGACCCAGTCGTCCGGTCCCCGCCGGACGCGGATTCCCCCGGAATCCGGCTCGACGACCCCGCGAAATAAACCGCCGGTGCGGACGAGCACGAACTGTTGGTACAAGGGTGTCGGAGCTTCGCCGGTCGCCACCACCGCCCCGGCGGCCAACACGACCGCGGCGATCATCCGCAAGCGACCGTGAAACCGCGGTTGGCGGGACCCGAAAATTCTTTCCGACACAATTTTATTAACATGCATTGCCGACCGCTATCAAAACGTCGCCGCTTCGGTCAACCGATCGCCGCGTCGCTGTGCGGGGTGCTTTGGTTCCTGACCTCCGCGGGACTGTCGGCCCAGGACGGTGACGGCCCCGATCCGCAGACGACCAGCGGGCTGGTTGCCCCGATTAATCGTCCATCGCCGGCCGCTGCACCGGCGGCAACCCCCGCTCCGGCGACCGGCCCGGCGGCGCCCGCCGGGGATGGTCCCGGCGCCGTCAACCTGGAGCTGCGAGACATCGCGTCGCTCGAAGCCGCCGTGGCCGCCGCCCCAACCGTTGCGGCGGGCAACGCGGATTTAGAGAAAAAACTCGTCGAGACTTATCAGCGATCGCTTGCGGCGTTGCGGTCGGCCGCCACCGACACCGACGAAGAGGCTCAGTTGCAGGTCAAACTTGACACGCTGCCGGCCAAGTTGACCGCCGAGGAGCGTCAATCGGGTGCCGAGCCACCGCCGATGCCGGTGATCAACACGCGGTGGAAATTGCCCGAGGAAGTGGTCCAGTCGCGCAACGAAGCGGCGTCGGAGGTCGATGCCGCGGCGGCAAGGTTGCAGGCGATTCGCAGCCAAATCGCTGACCGGACGACCAAGATCGCGACGTTGCCCGAACAGATCGCCGAGCAGCGACGGACGATTGAAAAGCTGCGAAATGTCGACGTCGGTGAGATTGCCGGCGACGTCGACGGGCGACTTCGGGCGGCCAGGATCGCTCAGCAGGAGCTTGAACGAGCGGCCGCGGCGGCGCGGCTCCGGCGGCTGCAGCGTGAGTTGGCGTGGGCCGAAGCGAACGCACAATTGCTGCCGTTGCAATTGACCAACGCCGAAAAGGACGTCGCCGCCAAACAGATCACGCTGCAGCGGTGGAGCCAGGAACTTGCCAAAAAGCGTCGGATCGAGATCGCCGGTCTGTTGCGGGAGTTCACCGAACAACTCAACGCCGCCGGGGTCGACCCCCGCGATAGCCTGCTGCTGGCGATCGAAGACCGGTGGTTGGACCTTGTCGACAGCACCGAGCGGACCGTCCGGGCGAGCGCCGCGGAGTTGAGCCAAGCCCAAGCGTTGGTGACATTGGTCGAGGAGAACGACAAAAAGCTCGAAGCCGCCGCTCAATCGCGTTCGGGGGTTTCGGACGCCGAGGGGCTGCGGATGCTGCTGCTCAAACGACGGCTGCCCCCGGCCGAACCGATTGAGCGTCGCATTGATTTAATCGACGATTCGATCGAATCATTGCAAATCCTTCGCGCCAAATTGGACCTGACCCGCGATGGACTGATTACCGGAGCGTATGGGTTGGATGCCGAGTTGCCGCCGCCGTCCCCGACCGACCTGGTCACCGGCGTGACCGCCGACGGCTCGGCTCCGCGAACGCAGGCCGACATGCCGGCGTGGCGGCAACGCGAATCGGTGCTGATCGACCGGATGGTTGCCGATTTGGACGAAAATCAAACTAAACAACTTGAACTTCGCGGCCATTTGGAACGCCAAGTCGAAGCGATCGAGACGCTCGATGCGGTGATCGGCCAGCGGCTGGTTTGGCTTCGCAATCAAACCCAATTTGCCCCCGCCGACATCGCTCAATCTTGGGCCGGACTGCGGTGGTTGGCCCGGCCGGCTCAGCTCCGGCTTGCCCTTTCCGCAGCGTTTTTGGGCGGACGTCAACACCCCGCGACCGTCGCGTTGATGTTCGCCGCCCTGGTGCTGCTGATCGTTTTGGCCAGCCGCATTCGCCGGCGAATCGTCACGCTTGGCAATCAACTCGGCCGCGGCCGCCGTGATCGATTAACCCCGACTTGGGGCGTCGTGCTGTGGTCGGTCGTGCTCGCCCTGCCGCCGTCGATCCTGCTTTGGTCGTTCGCCGACCTAATCGCCGCGGGCACTTCGTCGGCGGTCGCGGTCGCCGGTGGCGGAGCTGCGGTGCTGCGATCGGCCGCTTATCCACCGGCGATCGCCAGCGGGCTGCGATTGGCCGCGGTCGCGTTGCTGCCTTTTGAATTGTTTCGCCAAATCGTTCGCCCCGATGGGTTGGCGGTGCGGCATTTCGATTGCAACCCCAAAGCCCTCGGGGCGGTCCGGCGGTGGCTGCGGGTGTTGATCGATGCCGGGCTTCCCGTCGTTTTTGTCTATGGCGTTTGCGAATCGTTGTTCGGCGGACGGCTCAGCGGATCGACCGGCCGGATGGCGTTGGCGATCGGAATGGTGATCGCCTCGGTCACCGCCGTCCGAGTGCTGCGTCCGGCCGGCGAGCTGATGACGCATCTGCGGACAACCGAACCCAACTCCTGGGTCGTGCGGCTGCGGGGGGTTTGGTTCGTCGGGGCGACCGCGATCCCGCTGGCGATCGCTCTGGCGGCGCTGGCCGGGTACCAATCCGGGGCGGTCGTTCTGATTGAACGGTTGTACTGGACGACGTGGTTGGGGCTGATTCTTTTCACCGCCGGGGGGCTGACCTACCGCTGGATCCTGCACCAACGCCGACGGGTCGCGTGGGCGGTGCACCGGGAAAAAATGGAAACCGCCGCCCGGGTCAACGACTCACCGGTCGATTTGCCCGTCCAACCGGTCAACGGCGCCGCCGAAATCAGCGAGCAGACCCGACGGTTGGCTTCGACAATCCTGATGACCGCCGGGTTGGTCGGACTGCTCATGGTTTGGAGTCCCGTACTGCCGGCGATGCAAATCCTCGACGAAGTTGAATTGTGGAATTCGACTGGCGTCGGCGATGAGATCATTCCCGTGACGCTCAAGAATCTAATGATCGCTCTGCCGATCATCGTGCTGACGTTCGCCTCGGTCCGCAACCTACCCGGTTTGATCGAGTCAGTCCTTTTGGAACGATTGCCGATCGACAAAGCGGCACGTTATGCGATCACGACAATGGCATCGTATGCCATGGTGACGATCGGTATCCTGGCGACGGCCAACGCCATCCTGCTGCGATGGGACAGCATCCAGTGGTTGATTGCGGCGCTCGGCGTCGGCTTGGGTTTCGGGTTGCAAGAGATCTTTGCCAACTTTGTCTCCGGTTTAATTCTGCTGTTTGAGCAACCAATTCGCGTCGGCGACATTGTGACGTTGGGTGACACGACCGGCATGGTGTCGCGAATCCGAATGCGAGCGACCACGGTGACCAACTGGGACCGGCAGGAACTCGTCATTCCCAACAAAGATTTGATCACCGGTCGGCTCATCAATTGGACGCTATCGGATTCGACCAATCGGATCGTGATCAACGTAGGAATTTCTTATGCGTCCGATCCTGACACCGCTTGCGACATTTTGCGTGAAATTTGCGCCGAACACGCTTCGGTCGTTGCTGAACCGCCCCCCAACGTGACGTTCGAGGGTTTTGGTGATTCGTCGCTCAATCTGGTGCTGCGTTGCTACCTGTCGACGCTCGACGACCGGCTCAAGATCATCCATCAATTGCACTGTGAGATCAATCGCCGGTTCAAGGCTAACGGTATTGAGATTCCGTTCCCGCAGCGTGATTTGAATTTCAAAAACGTGCCGGCGTCGCTGCTCTCCCCCGCCCGCGAACCGGCGATGGCGGGGATGTACGGTTGAACGCGACCGAGGCGCTGACCGCCGCCTGGGCGATCCATGGCCGCGGCGACGTTGCCGCGGCCGTGGCGACCTATCGCGACGTTGCCCAGCGGCAACCGGGTCGCCCCGACGCCTGGATTTATTTGGGCATCGGGCTGTTTGACCAAAGGCAATTCGCCGCCTCCGCGGACGCTTACCGGCGAGCGATTGCCGTCGGCGGCGATGATCCGATCGCGTGGAACAACCTGGGCAATTCATTACGAATGCTCGGCGAGGTTGAACCGGCCGATGAGTGTTTTGATCGCGCGATCGGTCTGAAGCCCGACTACCTATCGCCTTACAAAAATCGCGGCACGCTGTGGGTTTGGTCGGGTCAAATCGACCGCGGATTGCAATGGTATGACCGCGGTTTGCAAATCGCGCCGCGTGATGCCGAAACGCACCGCAACATTGGGGTCATCGAACTTCTCCGCGGCAACATGCCTCGGGGTTGGGACGAGTACCGATGGCGATGGGCAATGCCCGGTTTGGGGCGACCCCGGACGCTCACGTATATGCCGTCGGCAACTGCCTGGCGGGGCCAACCGCTCGCCGGTCGCCGCGTCGTGATCTATCCCGAACAGGGTCTCGGCGATGCAATTCATTTCATCCGCATCGCCGCGGTGCTGGCCGGCGAAGGTGCTCATGTGACGCTGGTGGTCGAGTCCGATATGGCGGCGATCTTATTGACCGCCCCGGGGGTCAGTGACGTGTTGTTGGTCGGTCAAATCCCGCCCCCGGAACGTTATGATTTTCACGGATCGCTGATTGAATGGTTCGACTGGTTCTATCAACGCGACGCAAAGCTGCCATCGGCCCCAACCGCCGGCGATCACTATTTGACGAGTCGACCGGATCGTTTAAATCATTGGCGGCGTTGGCTTGACTCCAATACCAAGGGCAATCGTCCCCGAATTGGCATCAACTGGCAGGGCAGCGTCGAGCATCATGCCGATGTCTACCGATCGATGCCGCTGGAACAACTCCGTCCGCTGATCGACGGTTTGGACGCCACTTTCGTCTCGATGCAATTCGGCGCCGGCAGTGAACAATTGAATGCCGATTGGACCGGACCGATCTTTCGGCTACCCGGCGGCATCGACCGCGACGGCAAATTCTTGGACACCGCCGCAATTGTTCAATCGCTCGATGCGGTGGTGACCACCGACACGTCGCTGGCCCACCTGGCGGGTGCGTTGAACGTGCCGACCCACGTGATGCTCGGCAAGGTGCCCGATTGGCGGTGGGGTTTGGACGGCTGCACGACCCATTGGTACCCGTCGATGACGTTGCATCGACAAGAGGAGTTGGGTCGATGGGAACCGGTCATTGAATCTTTAATTGACGCGGTGGTTTGACGTAGGATGGGCTTTTAGCCCGTCCCGTTGGACCAACGACGGCCTGAAAGGCCGTCCTACATCCCGTCCTACATCCCGGGCTGCGGCCCCCCCTGCCCAGCGGACGCCGGGGGGCAATAATCGGCGGGATGAATGTCCCCCGTGTTGTCCCGATCGGCCCGCACCGCTGCGGTCCCGGTCAGCCGCTGCTGCTGATCGCCGGTCCCTGCGTCTTGCAAACGTTGCAAGGGGCGATGACCATCGCCGAAGTGCTCGCGAAGATCAATGAACGGTCCGACGTCCAGGTGGTTTTCAAAGCGTCGTTTGACAAAGCCAACCGGACGTCGCTGACCGCCGGTCGTGGCCCCGGTTTGGACGATGGACTGGAAACGCTCGGGCGGATCAGGCGGCAGACCGGATTGCCGGTCACCACCGACATTCACCTGCCAAACCAAGCCGCCGCGGCCGCCGAAGTTTGCGATTTGCTGCAAATCCCCGCGTTTTTGGCCCGCCAAACCGACTTGCTGGTGGCCGCCGCGGCGACCGATGCGGCAATCAACATCAAAAAGGGCCAATTCATGGCCCCCGGCGATATGCGGTACGCGATCGACAAAGTTGCCGGCAGCCGGGCGTCGGGGGCCGAAGCCCGCGTGCTGGCTTGCGAGCGGGGGACGTTCTTTGGTTACGGCCGTTTGGTCAACGACTTCGCTTCGTTGCCAACGATGCGAGGCCTTGGCGTGCCGGTCGTTTTCGACGCCACGCACAGTGTTCAACAACCCGGCGGGCTGGCCGGCGCGACCGGCGGCAACCGTGCCCTGGTCGAACCACTCGCCCGCGCCGCCGTAGCGATGGGCGTCGATGCGTTATTTTTTGAAACCCATCCCGACCCCGACCAATCGCCCAGCGACGGAGCCAACATGGTGCCGCTGGATCGATTCGCCGACATGATCGACCGCCTTCTGACTTTGCACGCGGTTGCAACGGACATCATTGCATCAGCGAAATGAGTTATGAGATTGTTTGATCCCGACAACATTGCAAACCCGGCTCGGTGTCTGACCGCCGCCACGGTGCTCTTGGTCTTCGCCGCCGGGTGCCGCGACTCCGACGACGAAGTCCGGCAGATCCGACAACGTGCTCAGCAGCGGGTTCAGCAAGCCAGCCGGCCTGACCACTTGCAGAGCGTCTCGGATTTGCTCGGGGATTATGTCAATTTGAACGAGCGTGAGGCGGCGGGCCAAATCAGCTATCACCTCAACGAGTGGGTGGCGACGCTACCAGTGCCCGCCCCCGGCCCGGTCGAAGTGCCGGAAATCGCGACGACGTTGGACCTGATCCCGCGGGAGAATCTCGCGCAGATGATCGGGGCCGACCGGTTCCTGCCCTCCGACGCCACCTTCCTGCGAGACTCCTATGTCTTTGATCGTTTGAGCGGGTGGTTGGACACTGATGTCAGCGACGATCCACTGTTGCAAGCTTGGATGACGCAGCAACAACAATCATTGCCTCCGGCGGACTTCGACGCGTTGCAAAAAGCGGCACGGCTTTTTGATTGGGTCGTTCGCAACATAGCGCTGGAGCCGGAGTTCCTGGCCGATCCGGCCCAGTCGCCCTCCTATCCGATGAATATGGTTTACGGCGGTCCGGGGTATCGTCAAACCATCTATCAAACGCTCTGGCGAGGCCGTGGCGACCGGTTCCAACGCGCCGGCGTTTTTACACGTTTGTGCCAACATGCCGGCATCGACGCCGCGGTCCTGGCCGTTCGGGCCGGCGAATCCGCTGATGCCGTCGGGCTGCAACCTTGGGCGGTCGGTGTTTTGATTGGAGGTAAAATCTATCTGTTTGAACCGATGCTGGGCATTCATGTTCCCGGTCCCGGTCAACAGGGAATCGCAACGCTTGCCGAGGCGAGAAAAGATGCTTCGGTGATGCGGCGATTGGATGTCGCCGGTTACTATGACTATCCGCTCGACAAGGGTGATATTCAGCAAAACATTGCGCTCCTCAACATTCGTCCTGAACAGATCACGCGGCGGATGCGGCGGTTGCAGGACGCGTTGATCGGCGACGCCCGCATGAGCCTTCATGTCGATGCCGCGGTCGTTGGCGAAGCGTTTGACGACGTTGCCGGAATTGCCGGCGCACGCCTTTGGAATCTGCCGGTGCTCGCGGAGGTCTATCAGGCCCGCACCGCGGCGCTGGCCGAGCAAGACCCGCGGTTCGCCAACCAACTGGCAACCCAGTGGTTCGTGGTGCTCGAAAATAGCAGCGGTTCGGGCAAGAATCTATCGCTCGCCCGCTGGCATCATCTGGCCGGCCGGTTCGCCGATTCCGAAACCAGCTCCGATCCCGGGGCGAGAACGCTGTACCTCAATCAACGGGCGCCGGAGTTCGAGATTGACGAGCTGCGTACCAATTTGGAACTTCAAAAGGCTTATGGACTGCGCCGCGGGTTGGGGGACGACAACGAAACCTTCGAGTCACAGATCCGGCAGGTTCAAACGTTAATGCGGTTGAGTAAACGGACGGCCACCTACTGGTTGTCGC
The DNA here is from genome assembly GCA_963833245.1 of Pirellulaceae bacterium. GTDB lineage: Bacteria > Planctomycetota > Planctomycetia > Pirellulales > Pirellulaceae > Rhodopirellula. Next base: position 463,031 of record CAWHXH010000010.1, on the reverse strand, counting down.
TATTGCAATACGACGACGGGCGACTCGAAACGGCGGTCAATTGGTTCGGCGACCGCGTGCTCGACGACGCTCAGCAATCTTTCTGGCGTCCGGCAGCGACCTACAACCAAGCTCGAACTTTGGAGCGGACCGGATCGACCGATGAGGCGATTGAATTATTAAAAGCCACCGAGGACGCGCCCCAGGCTCATGGCAACCGGCTGAGGTCGCGTCTGCTGGGCGACCAAAGCGAATCGTGACCGACGCCGCCGGTCCGCTCGTTTGGCGAACGTCGCGGCGAGTTATCACGATGCCCCGCCGTCCGTTGGTGATGGGAATCGTCAACGTCACGCCCGACAGCTTCTCCGACGGCGGGCGGTTTGCGACGATCGATTTAGCCGTCGATCATGCCCTGCGATTGGTCGATGACGGCGCCGACCTGTTGGACATCGGCGGCGAAAGCACCCGGCCGGGATCGGTCGCGGTCGATGCCCGGACCGAGCGGGACCGCGTGGTGCCGGTGATCGAGCGATTGGCCAAACAGGTGTCTGTTCCCATCAGCATCGACACGTCCAAAGCCTCCGTTGCGTCCGCCGCCCATGATGCCGGCGCTGAGATCATCAATGATGTCACCGGACTGGAGTCCGATCGTGAAATGATGTCGCTGGCCGCCCGGACGACAATGGGGGTTTGTGCCATGCACATGCGAGGCACGCCGCAAACGATGCAGGACGATCCAACTTATGAGGATGTCGTAACTGAGATCCTGCACTATTTGATACAACGCGACGAGGCATTGGTTGCGGGCGGGATCCGTCCCGAGGCGATTTGTTTGGACCCGGGTATAGGGTTTGGCAAAACTCATCAACATAATTTTCAACTGATCGCTGCAACCTCGACGTTTGCCGCTTTGGGACGTCCTCTGCTAATCGGCCATTCCCGCAAGGGTTTTATTGGCAAGATGGTGCGAGATCGATATGGTGTAAAAACCGTCCGCCCCGATCAATTGACCGCCGCGACGCTGGGCGTATCACTTGCATTGGCGGTGGCGGGCGCAAACGTCTTGCGTGTTCATGACGTTCGCGAGACCGTTGAGGCGTTGATGCTATTTGAAGCGTGTGGGGGAATCGACGCTCAATCACCCAACATTAACTCCCCCTCGCCCCTCTTAGGGGAGAGGGGGTCGGGGGGTGAGGGGATGTCCACTACCCTTGCGACCGAAGTCCGACGCCCGGTAGACCCCTCACCTCCCAACCCCCTCTCCCCGAAGCGGGGAGAGGGGGAGACGTAATCGGTTACCTTTTAGCGCCGCAGAATGGTCGTCCAATTCCTCACTGGCTGGCGATGATCCCGTCGGCGGCAATCGTGTCGGAGAAATCATACGGATGAAACAAACGGCCGATGTGAGTTGCTAATTGCGACAGATACAGCTTCGTGAACCGGGCTTCGGTCGTCTCGGAAGTGTACATCCCGGCGCTCGTCGGGAACGTGAACTCGTCAACGTCGCGGCGATAGACCTCCGTGCCGGTTGCCACGTCGTAGACCGTGATCGTCGCATTGGCTCGGCCCCGGTACAACGTCGCGCCGTCGCGGAGCCTCAAATCGTCCAAAACAATTTGGACCACCTTGTCGGCCTCCACTTCCTTGCCCATGGCAACCAAATCGCCCGAGTCGTATCCGTTGGCGTCACGCCAAACGTCGATCTTCTGATCGCGAACCAGAACGATTTCTTTGCCGCCGGCCAACAGTCGTTGGCCGACTTTGCGGGACAATAACGCCGCGACCGGATCAACACCAAACGCGGTGTGTTCGGTTTGGGTAACGATCGCGACGGTCTGTTCGTTCAGACCCGCGTACTCCGGTTTGATCATGTCCGCCCCCGTGACGTGCATCAGATTGCTAATCAGCGGTGCGAAACAGCCGGAGGTGGCCGCCAACGTCACGGTGACCGTGAGGGCGGCAAACGATTTGGAGAAGATCACGACGAAATCGCCTTCGGTCATGCGGATCGAGCGGGGGGGCGGCCCGGTGCTAGGCTCTGTTATCAAACAATGCAAACGATCAGCCGATGGGCGTTAGCCCACGGTTAGGGGTCCCGAACCGGACGCTGACACGCTGCGGCTGATGTTTTCAAACGGAGCCTAGCCTCGGGCTGATCGTGGCGGCTAGAGCATTTCGCCTCGTAGCCGAAGCCGCCAGGCTTTGGTCCTGCTCCGGTAGCCGAAGCCGCCAGGCTTTGGTCCTGCTCCGGTAGCCGAAGCCGCCAGGCTTTGGTCGGTGCTGATTCGGCGGCCTGGCGGACCGCCGCTACCGTTCAAAAGCCTCATCCTCCATCAACTCATCCGATCCCGGGACCGACGGGTCACCGGGAGCACGCTTTCGGAGTTTTCGCTGCAAACTGCGGCGATGGATTCCCAGCCGCCGGGCGGCTTCGGAAATGTTGTTGTCACATTCGCCCAAAACCCGGTGAATATGCTCCCACTCGTTTCTCGCCAGCGAAGGGGCCGGAAAATCGAGTCCCCCCGGCGGGACTCCCCAGCCGCAACCGCGGATAAACGTCCGCAAGATGTCGTCGGCGTCGGCCGGTTTGGACAAAAAATTGACCGCCCCGGCACGCACCGCATCGATCGACGACGGGATGCTACCGAACCCCGACAGCATCACGACTTTGAGCGACTCATCGGCCGCCAACAGTTGACGAAGCAGGTCCAATCCCGAGCGTCCGGGCATCCGCAAATCCAGCACCGCTAACCGCGTCGGGGCAGCCGTAAACCGGGCAACCGCCGTTTCGTAGCAACCGGCTGTTTCCACACGGAACCCCCGGGCACGAAACGCCGCGGCGAGCCGCTCGCGAAATATCTCCGTGTCATCGGCCAACAAAATGCTGTCGGCGCCGACTTCGGCGGCCGTCAATCGGACGTCAGGATCCAGTCTCGGGTCCAACGTCATGGACTCATCGCTCATCATGCTCGCTCGCGTCAGGGTGCCGGTGCCGGAGGGGTCGGGGCCAACGTGGCCGACGGGACCGACGATGCCGACGAGGACAACGGCAATTCAATCGTCGCGGTCGTGCCGTGCCCCGGCTCACTCTCGAAGCTTAACCGACCCCCAAGCCGCGAAATCACGTTTTGCGTCAAAAATAAACCCAATCCCATGCCACGGTCGGGCGGTTTGGTGGTGAAAAACGGATCGGTCGCCCTCGCAATCGTCGCCGCAGACATGCCGCCGCCGCCGTCGCTCACCGCGATCGCCACCCGATCGCCACGCCGATCGATTCGGACGTGAACCGGGTCCGCCATCCGACCCGCTTCGTCCGAGGCGTCGAGCGCGTTATGCACCAAATTTCGCACCGACTGGGCCACCGGCTCGGCCGGCAACCAAAGCCGACATTCTTCCCAGCGCTCCTCCGGCAAAGTCGAATCGAACTCAATCCGGTGCGGTTGACGGACGCCATCGAGCGCCGCGTCAATCAAATCCGCCAGCGAAACCGCTTGCCAACGATCGGCGGTGATGTCCCCGGCGGCTGAACGCATCCGCGCCAGCACCGCTTTGCAAATTTCCAGTTGACCGTCGATCATCACCAAATCCGCGATCGCCAGCTCTTTCGCCGTCGCATCATCGTCGCCGGGATCGCGAAGGTGGGTGGAGAGTTCGCGGGCGGCGATGTCGATCGCCGACAACGGCGTTGCCAACTCATGAGCGGCCCCGGCGGCCAGCGTCGTCAACGCTTCCAGCCGCGTCGAATCCGCACGAGTCTGCTCGGCGGCCCGCAGTTCCGCTTCCCGACGCCGCAGCAATCCCGCCATGTTGGTTACAAAAAGCGTCACGACCGCCAGGCAGGTCCCCATGGCGATGACCAAACCCCATTGCCGCATCGTCCAAGTCGCGATCCGCCAATCCGGCGGGTCGGCGATGACCACCGTGATCCCCGGCACGTCGCGAGACGCCAGGTGCAACGACGCAAACCCGGCAAATGCCAACAAGGCCAGCGACCAGGCGGCCGCGACGTCCAGCACCACGGCACCGACGGCGACGTTGACGAAATAGAAAAAACAGAAGGGGTTGTCGACCCCGCCGGAGAGTTCCAGCATCGCGGTCAACAGCATCAAGTCGATCGCCATCAGCGACCATTCGATCGTCCGCACGCCCGACCGGTCACCCGGCCGGTCACCCCCACGTGACAACCAGACCCAAAAAAGCAGGTTCGAGCCGGCCGTCACCGCCACCAATGCCACCAGCCGGTAGAACGGAATCTCCCAACCGGTGATCCGCCCGGCCAGCGTGATGGTGATCAATTGACCCGTCACGGCAAACCAACGCAGCCGCAGCAACCACGTGGGCGAGCCGAGCGGGGCGGTTTTAATTGTGACCATGCTATGCCGACGACCACTGAAAAAACCGAACCACCGCCGGCCCCGCCACCCCGATTGGCAGCTCGACAAACCCCGCCGTGCCGGCCAGCGACACGAGATCGCCGGACCCTTTGGACGATACCGCCTCCGCATCGCCAACATCGTTGATCCGTACAGGAATCAATCGATGCAAACCCGGGTGAGCCGCCATTTCATCCGCCAATCGCACCGTTGGCGTCTGCACCGGCCGTCGCCCGGCTCGCCGATCGAGCCACGGCAGTCCCAACCGCACCGCACCGATCGTGGCCGAAACCGGATTGCCCGGAAGCGCCAGGATCTGAACCGGCCGGCCGCCCCGTTGCAACGTTGCCGCCAGGACCGGTTTGCCCGGTTTGATCGGCAGTTTGTGAAAGTGCAACTCGGCCCCGGCCGCCGCCAAAACATCGGGCACGTAGTCGCGATCGCCCATCGACACCCCGCCGGTCAACCAAACCGCATCGCCGCGATCGGCCGCTGACTCGATCGCCGCCCGCAGCGTTGCGGGATCATCGCGAGCGGTTTGGACATCCACCGCGATATTGGGGCGGCTGGCTAAGATCGCGGCCAACGCCACCGCATTGCTGTTGCGAATCCGCCAAACCGGCATCTGATCGGTCGGCGTCGTCGGTCCGTCCAGCTCGTCGCCGGTCGACAGCACCGTGACCCTCAGCGGGCGGTAGAAAGTCGCATGAGTCACACCAAACGTCGCCAAAACCGCGGCGGCGGCTGGGTCGATCACCGTCCCGGCGGCCAAAACCTCCTGTCCCGCTCGTCGATTTTCGCCACGCCGACGAATGTGCGTCCCCACGTCCGGCTCGCGGCATTCCGGTTTCAATCGCACCCGCCCAAAACCGCCGCCGGCCGACTCGACCGTATCCTCCCGCTTGATCACCGCGTCGGCCCCAGCCGGGATGACCGCGCCGGTAAAGATTCTAACCACGCCGGCCCCCGACCACTCCGGCGGCGGGTGCCCGGCGACCGACTCGGCGACCACTTCGCAATCCAATTCCCCGACCAATTGACCGGCAACAACGGCATACCCATCCATCGCTGAAACGTCCGCCGCCGGACTGTCACGATCCGCCACAATCCCCGCCCCCAACGTTTGACCGATCAAACTTCGGGTTTGACCCGCCAATTGAATCGTTGGCGGATGATCCCAATCGATCGCCGCATCGACCGTCTCAACCGGATCGGTCTTCTGCCGCAAAAAATCACTGGCGGCGGTGAGGCTATCAAACGCGAATGTCATGCTCGCCAGCCTACCCTAGGCTAACCGCGTGTTGGGGTAGTTGTGACGTAGGACGGCCTTTCAGGCCGTCCAAAGGATCGTCGTACACCGTTGGCCAACTCCGACAGTCACTTTCCGCCATCCCTCAATCCCCGCGTCGATTGACGTTCCGCAACCCAACCGGATCCACGCAAAACAGTTGATGCGGCCTACCGGCGATCCACCGACGCAGACTCCGGTCCGGCGATTGAGCCAGTTCAACTAACTCTCCAAGCCAACCGTGGGGATAGATTGCGACCAGCGGTTCGATTCCCCCCGGGCCGTTTGCGACAACGATCCGGCCGCGGTCCTGTTGCCAAAGCCGCACCATCGGTTGCAACATCGCGGCGGTCAAATCGGGCAAATCCACGGGTGTAACCAAAACGCAGCCGCCGGTATCGCTCATGACATCGATCAAACCTTGCACCGGCCCACGATCGGCGACGGTATCAACGATCACTCTGACCGAATCCTCGACCCAGCCCGGTCGCCCACCAGCGACGCTGACGCAAACAGTTGAAGCCAACTGACCCGCCCGCGCGACCGCGTATTGACCGTAAGTACCTCCAGCCGAATGCGGCAGTGTCGCTTTGTCTCGTCCCATGCGCCGTGATCTACCCCCCGCCAAGACGGCGGCAACCAGCGGCGGGGATTGGTCAGGTTCGATCAAGTCACCATCCTATCATCCCCACCAAGACCCTCCGTAGCGGAAGTCGCCAAGACTTTCGGCTCTTAAACCTCCCATCGCGCATGCCGTCGCTCCGCCGCCTCAACCTTCTGATTCTCGCCACGCTATTTACCATCGCGGGCATCAATCATTTCGCCAACCCCGAGGTTTACCGGCGAATCGTCCCGCCCTACCTGCCAGCCCCATCGTTGCTTGTCATCATCTCCGGCATCGCCGAGATCGCCGGCGGCATCGGATTGCTGATCCCCTCGCTACGTCGCCCCGCCGCGATCGGCTTGCTGGCGCTACTCGTGGCGGTCTTCCCCGCCAACATCCACATGGCGCTCCACCCCGGCGACTTTTCCGAGATCCCCGAGTGGCTGCTGTGGCTCCGGCTCCCGCTGCAACCGCTCCTGATGTTTTGGGTTTGGCGTTCGACGTTCAGCAGTCATTCAACCGCAAAAACAACGTAGCGGAAGTCGCCAAGACTTTCGGATACCCCTCAATACATCCCCCCGAAAGTCTTGACGACTTCCGCTACGAAGCCAACAACTCAAAACCGCCCAAACGAATGCACGATCGTTCGCTGCAATACCTGGCCGGTTGCTTCGTCTAACATGCGGATCTGAATCCTCAAACCCTTGATTGCTTGATTCACCGGTGGGCTGACGTCCAAAAAGTTAGGACTGATCGGTCGGACCGGACGTCCAGTCGTCAATTCGAGGGTTGGACCAGTGGGGTCATAGGGCTTGCCGGAGACCGTCCCGGGGGTCCAAATGCGGCTAGCCATTGGCACCACGGTTCCAGTGACCGCCGAACTCAGATCAGTATCAAAGCGGTGAGTGATTGAAAGGTTTGAATCCACGAAGCCGTAGTCAGTTGGCGATGGATCGACCGCTGCTTCCTGATCAAATGCATCGATCTGGTATTGCTTTGTGAAAGTGTCGTAGCGGGACTGGAAGAATGAGTTTAACACGCCAGATGTCCCTCCGCCGTTGATAATTATTGCTCCCGATGCTTGCATCGCGGCAGTGGCAGTGCATGGAGCGTTGAACCCAGCGGCAGTGTTGTACACCGCCACGCCGCTGTAGCCAGCGTACAGATTTAGGTTGTTGAGAGGTCCGAACTGGCGATCGACCAAAGATCCCAAAGGATGGCCGGCCAGCAGTCCGTAGTTCAGGTCAACGAATGAACCGGAGTTGTTAGTGTTGGCATTGCCGTAGGGCGGAGGGTTCGTTGGCAGAACCGCATTCTGAATCGATAGATCTTCCAGCGGTAAAAGCGCATCGTCCGATTCGGGCCATGCTAATTCGCTTACGTCGTCCGTGGTACTGTTGCCGTCGTCGTCCGTTCCAGCAATTCCCGGTTCATCATCAACTCCATGAGCGACCACAACCGGGGCGTCTTGATCAAACACTTGGACATCGAACGACAAAACGCTTTGAGCGACGATGTCCGCACCAGCCCGTGGCAGAGGGACGCTGGCAGTCGTCAGATTGCCGCTGGTGTCGATGACCCGAAAATTATCAGCCAGATTGAATTCTGGACGGAGGAACCCGACCATCGTAAAGCGGCCGTATCTCAACCGCGGGTTATCCGCACCATCATTGTTGGCACCGCTAGAACCATCAGGATCGGCCGGTGACGCCAGGAATCGCAGCGAAGTGTTGTTGGTTCCGGCAACCTCATAGTGCTCCGCTGCCGCCAAAAATGGCATTGGTGGACACAGGGCCAATTGCGGCAGCGACGACGCACGAGCGTTGGGGTTGGACGGTGCAAACAGTCGGCGCGGGACTCGAACATGAGCGAAACGGGTGTGCGGTTGGCTTAAATCCGTCAATCCATTGGCCTGCAACCGAGTCGTGGGCATCCCAAACATCGACGTGGACAATTGGGCTGTTGCCGGAGGTGTTGACACGTTCAGGGACTGTGAAATGGACAGATCCATAACTTGTTGAACACGAGCCAAACCGGCGATCCAGTCCGGTGAGACCTCCCGAGCCAAATCAGCCCCAGACAGTCCCCCTAGCGATCCCGTCCCCGTTGCGCCTATCCAGCCCGACGCCGGCCACCAGGGGCCTGGCAACTCCGCCTCGGCTTGAGTTAAACGAATTGCCGTTTCTGCGCCCAACGGAGCAACTACGTGCCCACCGGCACGCGGTACCAGAAACGGAATGCCACTCGGAGCTGGCTGAACTGGTATCGTCACAACCGGTGTGAAGTTATAATTAGGGCTCCCGTTGGCGTTGTCCATCTGTTCATAGGTCGCATTCAAGTCGGGTCGAATTAGCAACACACGACGTCGCAGAGTGCATCGGTCCGGCAATCCATCGCCGTCGTCCAACGTTGTATTATCGCCGTCGACATTGAAGTCATCATTATTGTCCGCTGCATCCGTATCCAACCCCACCACGTCACGAAACAGGGGCGCACCGGTGTCGGGATCGTAAGTCAGCAAACCATTGTCATCCCGCTGCCAATCGGGCGACACCCAGTACGCGATTTCGGCAACATTGGAATAAAATGGAACCATGGTCCTCGCATCCGTTGTGTCGTAAACCCCGTCCTCATTGATGTCCAGAAAGGGATTGGTGACGCTATTGGGGGGGCGGTTACCTCCGTACAACCCTTCGGAAAGATCAATAAACCGACGCCCGGCCAATACGCCATACGGGATGTATCCCTGAAACGGTGATAACGAATCGGATGTCGCGGTGAACGCTAAATAGTCATCCAAATCCCCGTAGCGGGACAGCTCGTAATAATCTCCGTTCTCACCGGTCAACCCCAGATTGACGTGCGAGGTTGTTTGGCTGGTCATCGGACCTTCGCTGTAAACTAAATAACCACCATCGCGAGCGATGAAATCTTCCTCTGCCGCCGAGATGGGTGGGTTGATCGCATCATCGATCGATTCGAGATCTTTGGTCAGTCTCAAGCTCAATCCCCGCAGCTCGGTCGACAATTCCAATTCAGCCTGCCCCCGATTGACCCGATCACCGATCGACTTGAACGCGCGGGTGGCGGCGGCAAGCACCACCAATGAGAGTACCAGCGCAATCATCACCTCAATCAGCGTGAAAGCCGCCGATAGCTGCTTCAATCGATTATCTGGAATCGAGGTCGTCAGGGAACGGGAAATGGTGTTGGGCATCACGCCTTGCTCACTGTTCATAGATCACCGCCCTTCCGGTATTCAACCGTTGTCCCCGAATGAAACCCATGGGAATTGACCGATCAATCAAGGCGGTCCGTCGCTGGCGGACGACGCCACCATCGACGTCCAGGTACTCGCGGCCCGGATTGCCAGCGTTGTCGACTTCAAAAAAGCCCACGGTCAATCGGACCAGATAGACATTGCTATGATGCGTCGTAAGATTTTTAATCCTCGACGCGTTCTCATAACGATATCGGGAATGTCTCCCCAAGTTCCGCATGCTGTGTTGCAACTCGTGCATCGAACGATCAAACACCGAAGCGGGGGCTTTAGACATCGCCAGCGACGGCGATCCAACCGGTAAATCCAAGTCGGCCCGATCTGTTGAATTGTCATTCACATCCAATCGAAGACTGGCGTTATCGTTTCCGGTTCCCAATCGCTGGTCAAAGTCCGGGTGCGGCCTGAGCACCGTCATGTCGCTGGCGCGACGTGTATTTCCGTCGTTGAGCGTATCGTCCTGAACACGCAGAAACCGTTGCACCGAAGGTGTCTCGGCCGCGGCCGCCGTGGCGAAGACCCCGGCAAACCGCGTCGGATACCGATGGTCAAGATTGCGATTGCCCAAATCGACGTTGGTGCTCAACACCCCAGTGCCGGCGTGGCCCTGACGTGACTCAATGAAAGCCTTAAATCCTCGACCAAAGTCGGAATCGACCTGCATTTCATAGAAATTAACCGTGCCGGTCAATGAAAGCCGCCTTCGGACGTCATCCAAATCGTGTGCGTCCGAACCGCCCCACGCGAAACTGCGGTAAACCGAACCGTCGCCAAACAGACCAGTGACGTTGCCCAGTCCTGCGGGCAACAAACTCTGGCTGATCTGCTTGGCAGCTCTTGAAATCTCAACGTGATCGTGGACATCATTGATATCGGTATCTAGTGAGGGAGCTACATTGGTGCTGACCTGTTCCCCAGCATCCAACATTTGATCAACCATATTGGCGGCGTAGTTGCCGTGATAGTTGCCGCCACGCCGAATATAATCCGGCGTGGTATTAAGATTAATCCGACCCGGCGAACGAAATATCGGCATGTAATTATACGGCGGCTGCAATAATTCCACAGCTCGGTTGAACATCGCGTCCCGCGGCGTCGTCGCGGTGGCAAAGAGCACCTCGGTCGCTTCCATCCAACGGTTGTCATCGTACCGCGGTTCACCGGTCGATAGGAAATCAAACAGCAGCTCAAGTGGCGCGGTTTCACCAACCAATTCTGCGGCGGGCGAATTGTCCGAGAGCAATTTCCGCATTTTAGTCAAACCCGTTCGGCTAACGGGGGGGACGTTTAGCGGATCCCCTGCATCGGTACCCCGTCCTAGGTTGGATTCAAAGCCCAGTAAGTGACTAAAAGGAATCGGAATTTCCGCGACATTGCCTCCAGTTACCTCCAACGTAGTCCCCAGCATCAATTGACGTGACAATCCCGTCGCCGAAGCCGCCGGTACATTCATCACTTCCAAAGGCGACCGGAAATTGCGATCGTCCCAGACCGGCATCACAAACAGTGAATCCCGCGGTGAACCGCGGCCCAATGTCACAATCTCCGGACTATCTGTCGTCGTTCCGTTGATCCCCCGACCAAATGGTCGACCATACTCGCGGTTAACGAACCCAAACGTTTGAGTGTGCGGATCATCGTCCAGGTTTGGATTGTAGTAAACCAGGCCGCTGCCCGAAGGGTGAGGAATGGTCCACGACGAATCAACCGCAAACGCGGTATTAATTCCCGAATCGGCTGGTTGATGGGATGCATTCCACATCGCCCCCAGTTCGTGGTCGAAGAACGCAGTGGCTCCGGCCGCTGGGGTGGTTTTGCGCCAACAGGCTGAAGGCCGACGAGAGAGCCGGTCGTTGAATGATCGCGTGCCGCCGTGTGCCGGTGCCGTAGTCGGCCAATACCGTCGCCGGACGATCCTGGTCGGTCCGTGGAATCTTGCGTCGACTGTCGAACCGCATTACCGGATCAAATGACCCGCCCGCGAAGACGGTTTCGTTGTCGGCAAACTCATTATCAGTCCCATCTCCGTCGCGATCGATCGGCTCGGTTGCGTTGCCATCACCGTTGAAGACCGTTAAATCAATCGGAGCCGAATCGACCGTCAGGTACGGGTTGTCATCGACGTGCCAAGGTCGTGTCGGGTCGGCCAACCGTTGCAGGAACACCGCCACCGCGTCGGGATAGGTTCCCAAGCCCATCCAATCGTTTATATGCAGCGGCGATTCAATTACCACCGGGCCAGCGCCATCATTATGATCGAACGGCTTGTCGGGGTGCAGACCCGCCGCCCCATCATAATCACGGAAAGAGTCAACCGAGGGCCAGTCACCAGGCCCCGAATCGGGTGTCGGTTTATACTGCGGTGGCAGGTAATAAGTGTTGCCGGGTGACGGCTCGGAAATGTTGAATCCACTGCGGACCTCCTCCAAGTCATCCACTCCGTCTCGATACCCTTGCCAAGTGTTATAGACCGACGCTCCGGGAAACGTCCGCTCCGGGACGTCACCCTCGCCAGGCATCAACGACTGCGCAATGATTGGCAGAATCGGAAGTCGCCTGATAATCGGTCTGATTGGGAGCCGTACCTGCACCATCCTCACGGTATCGGGGCGTCAGAATGCCTGCAGACATGCCCTGGTAGTTTAACCGAAATCCCCCGCCCGCTTGTCGTAGCAAAGCCAACGACTGATTGCTGGGACTATATCGCGGCATCGTAATATTCAAAGCGGTGGTCTGTCCCAGGACCGTCTCAACCCGCGGCGCTACGACTGCAAATTGCCCCGGCGGCAGCAATGCGGGCTGACTATGAATGGCGGCTGCCCCAGCAACTGTCGAGTTCGCTGGTCGCTTAAAATAGACATTTTGCGATGTCATCCCGCTGCCTCCCGAAATGACGTTCAGTGTTGCCGCGGGAGCTTGGTTGGTAAACCAAACAAAACGTCGCAAGGCCAACTGATGGGGGTTTGGGTTGGTTGGGTCAAAATCCGGATCAGCTAGCCGAACCGCCCCATTGTTGCTTGGCACTGTACGTACTGCCGCGGAGGGTAGTAGACCCTGCCGGGCGGTCTCAACGGCCGTCGCGACAGCCGCATCATCGGTCCAGTCTCCACCGCCGCCGGTGTTGGCGTCCAAATGAGCCATCCGTTTGTCATAATCCATCCCCTTGAGTGCCGCCATCTTGGCGTGAAGCGATCCAATTCGCTCAGCATCAAACAGCCATCGCAGGTTTTTTTGCAAATCATTACCAATCGGTTCGCTGACGGCGAGCCTCCAAACGGGGCTTAGGTTCGCACCGGCACCAACCGTGCGGCCCAAGTCTAAGTTCGTTCCGTCGTATAGCTCTTGCGGAAAGCTCTCTCGAATACCTTCAGCGGAGCCCGACACATTGGTCGGCGTCCGCAGCGAACGAAGTTCGACGAACGCGGATCCCTCGGGGATGCGAAACTGATCCATATCGCCGTCGGCTGCCGCGGTACCACCAGATCCTTCTTCGTCACCGGAACCGCTCGTGTCCGACGGCGTGTGCAATGATCGACGCAGACGCTTGTCGTGGAAAGCCAACGTCTCGCTGATCTCCACTTCGGCCCGTTCGGCACCCCACACGACGTTCGCCGCCGCGGCGGTCAGGTCAAAACCATCGGGATCCAGGGGGAACGGATCGTAGCGAAGCCGCGTGCAAATTGCATCGCTGTCCCGCGCGTCAACCACATTGACCGCCCACTGCGCCAATCGCTCGGCAGCATATCGTCCCCGGACCGCCGGATCATTCGTGAATCCGTCCGGGTAGGGAAAGTTTGGGATCGTCTCACCACCGGCCGCAGTAGGATCGCCGACCAAAACGAACATGAGGCAATACAGTTGCCGGGCGAGCAACTCACCGCCCGATGCTCGCTGGGCGGGGTTGCCGCCAAGGCCGAAATCGTCGTTGCCTCCGTGCGGCAACGTTTGGTATTTGCCGCCGGCCCCGCGATGAGGGGACGGTGCCGCGGCTGCATTGACCACCTCTGGGAATGCTGGTTCGGTCACCGCCGATGCGGCGGTCGCAATGTTGCTAAACGTTTCATTGGTTTCATCAATCAGGGAGTCGGCGTCGTTGTCGTCCCCATTGGCCAATTGACGGTTGATATTCAGTTTTGTTCCCTTACGAAACTCAGGAGCCAACATTTGATCTAGACCCAATTGCAATGCGGCGCCCGATAGACCACCGGCTGCCAACTTCTGCCGCGCCAAAGTCACGAAACTCAATTGACCGGGCACCTCTGGCACGTCCAGATGCCGACTCTCGGGGGTTAGCAAGCCTACGCAACACGATATTGTTCTTGAACTCATCCTCCAGAATGTCATCGATCTTATCCGCCGTCTCGGGCAGGATTTCGTCAATCAACCGCAGGTACTCAGCCGGACTGTTGACATCGAACGGAACATCATCACCAAGCCCGGATTCATAAGGTTGATTGATCAACTCACTCAGATTCACGGCGCTGGACGGGGAACTGTATGACAACTTATTGACCGCATCCATCATTGGATTGCCATTGCGATCGGGCCGGGTTTGCGAGACACCGAAGACATCCACCGCCAAGCCCATTGGCGCATCATCGGTTCGATAATCTGCCCGCCCCGGATACGGAATTTCCGACAACGGATCAACGGTGTTGCTGGAGGTTTGATTAGCTCCGGCAATCGCAGGGCCAAGGTTCAAGGTGCCGTTGCCCGGTTGGAAGATGGCTCCGACCGGAACCGTCGGGGCGGCATAGCTGATAAAGCCACCACCATAGCGGCCAGAGAGCAGTTGCCCCACGGTGGTTCGCATCGGGCTGTTGGCCCCGCTGGGACTCAGACCACCGCTCAATTGCGAGTGAAAGTTCGGACCGTTTTCACCGGCCGGAATAGCAAAACTACGACTGAGCATGTGCGTGAAATCGATTTCCGCAGGCCCCAGCCCTCCGCCGCGACCGAACTGACTAATCAGACCCTGTGTCGCGCTAGTGCCGCCCGGAAATGTCGCTTTATCACCGACCGCTCTGGTATTTGTATTGGTCGGAACGGCTGGATTCGACGAAGCAAACCGTGTCGTGATTAATTGCCGCAGATTGCCCGCTTGGTTGAAGTTGACTTTGCCGTCCAGATCTTCGATCAACGCGGCAATCATCGGCTTGACCCTGGTGTTATCCGACGTGGTGTACTGCGGTAATGCGAAATCGCACCAAACACTATCCGGCAATCCATCAAGGTCGTTGTCAACATCCCAGGGGCCGTTAGCCAGAAATCGAGCTAAGGCCAAAACCTTCGGCCGCAATCGATTGAATGCCTCCGCGCTGTCTTGCAAATCGCCACTGCGTATCACCGCTACAGCCGGCGGCGCGAGATTGCCACCCGTGAATTGCATCGCTCCGTCGTCGTTTTTCCCGTTGCCGTCTAAGTCGGCGACGCGGGAATCAATGGGTAAAGGACGCAGGGTCGCTCGTCGCAATCGCTGTAACAGCAACCGTAGCCGCTGGCGATCCTGTGCATTTCCGGACGAAAGCGCGTTCGAACGTAACACCGGGGTCGGTTCCCGTTAATTTGATCGGCGAACTGATCAGGTAATTGATCAACGCCGGCCGATGGAAACTGGGAATGATGTTGCTACCAAGTTGCTGATGCAATTCATCAGCGTTGGAAGCGGTTGGATAAACGTTCGGGTTGGTCACCGCCCGCAGTTCGGCCGGTTGCCAAGCGAGGAACATGTTTTCAAAATCCGCCGCGTCCCAAGCCTCGTCCATTTCGGGACGTTCATCGATCGTTGGGCGTCCGAATCCATCACCTATATCATTCGGTCCGACTAACCTGGTGTTAGGCTGCAGTTCCGGATACGCGACCGGATCATCGAGATACGTCGCCGCCACAGATGTGTTGCTCCCGGTTACCCGCTGGGCGGTCCGCACTAAAGTGTCGCTACCCTCCGGGTTGCTACCCCGGCCATTGAAGGGTGCTCCATTGATAACGAATCGATAACCAAAATCGTCACTACCCGGAGTCCCCAGTTCGGATGCGTCATCGGCGGTCCCGTTGCCGTCGTCATCGTTGCCGGATCTGCCCGGCTGACCATCAATTCCGCGATCGTAGAACAACCACGGAATCGATTGAATCGTCAAATCCTTGAGGTTCTGCAGTGCCCCACCGTTGATCTCGACCTTGATATCTCCGAAGTCGCGCAAGTCCAAGACCAATGCCCCCCGGGTTTGCACCGATTCGCCGGACTCATTGCTAAAACTTCGGACGATGGTCGTGGTCGCATTGAGTAGAGGTCCGTCCATGAACGTAATACGCCGGCCGGCCAATGCGTCGTCAACTTCTAACTCCTCATCGGTGAACTTGGCCGAAGCCGGACGCCCAGCAAGGATTGGCAATGATTCCCCGTCCGGAACCGATGGACCATCGTTGTGATAGTCTGCCAAGCTGGTGGGTATTTTGACCAGGAACACTTCCGATGTCGGCGTGGGGACCGGTCGGTTAGTGGCGTAAAGCGGAACGATCCGCCAATCGGGGTTGGTGCCCGATATCGCGGGAGTCGATGCCCCCGGGGTGCGGTTGTTTGCCACCCGGAGCAAAAGCGAGTCGCTGCCGTACAGATCCTCCAGCAGACTGTGCGAATACACCGCCGAATGGTAGTCGTCACTGCCACGCACCACCCGCGAAAGCGCCTCGTCGAGCATCGCATCGGCTGGCAATTGATCTGATTGACGCAGATCCGTGAGCGTGACCGCCTGGCCGCTGAAGATCACAAACCCAGCCACAAGGACACTGAAAAGCGATAGCAGCGATAGCACGAACACCAGCACGATTCCGGCCGGATCTCCCGGCATCGCGGGCGTGCGGAGCCATCGATCCGCTTTGGGGGCGTTCATAACATTCCTAAAACGCAGACTCGTCAATTGGCGATAATTATTTTTCACGGCGGACCTCGACAAGAAAAGAGAAGGGGGGGGACCGAACATCGTGGTCCGGCGGGGGGGGCGGATCCAAATCAAAATGGTTCCACCTTAATAACGGAACGCATTAACACGGCAATTGTTCCAAACCTCGCGTGATTCGACTCATTTCCGCGAACATCAAACTCCGGCGCCGCCGCGCTACCAACCGTTGGCGCTGAACCACCTTCCGGATATGGCCCGATGTACTCTTCTTTCGGCCAGGATTGGTACGGATGGAACACCCAAGCGAGCAAACCATCACCAACTAATTCGTCGCTATCCTTCGATCCGACTCGCGTCACCTCGACCGAGCATTCGTACTGGGTTCCGACCGCAAACGGTTCGACCGTCACATCCGTCACTTCAACCCACCCGACCCGCAACCCCCCAGGCACCGGCCCGGGATCATAGTGCCGCCGGATCAAACAGATATGGTCGCCCGGCTCGACTCGGGGGTCGACCGTGTTGGGCACACGATAGGTAATTTCAACACCACTGCTTCCAATCAACATGCCGGATGCCGCCACAACCGCCGCCAGTCGTTCGCCCTCATAAGTTTGATTCTCCACCGCGATGTTTGGATCCAACGCGTCGTCAGCGGTGTAAGCCGCAAGGTTGTGGAGCGGAAGGTCTCCGCCGCTAGGTTCGTTGATGTATTTCCCACCCAGATCAATTACCGCTTCGCGATCCTGGAAAATGACAATGTCGCCACGGGCGCCGTTGTTGACCGTGGTAACCATATAGCTGAAGCGGCTGCCCAAGTCCGTTCCAGCCTTCGCACCGGAGTCACTACGACGAAGGAACAAACCTGGCAGCCCGGCACGATCTTCCTGCGAAAACACAACCGAGAGTTGGTCGCGGTCCCGCGCCAAACGTTCGTGATGCGGCGGCACCAATGTGTCCCCAAAGCCGATTCTTGGAAGCCGCCGAACCGCCTCACGATGCGTGCTGTCAACGGCTTGCGGCAAATCGCTCAAAGTGGTCCAGCTGTTGACCGGACCGGGTGGCGAGGGACTTAGCGCTGCCGCCGGGTCGACCAATGGGTCGACTCGGTCGTCATAACACGGAAAAAACGCCCGGTCGTAACCATTGAACGTTGCGGGACGGATGGTTGGCGCGGCGGTTAGAAACCAGGGATCAAAACAGAATGCCTGCGGCAGATCACTCTGCGGGTGAGCGGCCACTGTGACCGGCGTGTAACCAGACTGGTTGTTGGCGTAGAAGAATTGACCGCTCGCATCAATGCGGATTATTCCTTGCAACTCGGCGGTCGCCCTGACATTGTCAATCAACTGCACAGTACGATCGGAAATCAACGATTGTTGCGCGTTGTTGCTGGCAACACCCATGACGGAAGCTAGACCTAACAGTCCGACTAACAACACGCTCATCGCGAAGATCACTTCCATCAACGAGACAGCAGAACGAGTTGCTAACCTCGCCACTTTCAAGTATTCACCTAAATTTGCGTCCCTATGACCAAGTGTTAATATCATCATTGTCGGCCCCCGTAGATCAGTGCTCTTGAATCGTTGATCCTCTGCCGCGTCACTTCACGCTGCTGTCCGTCTGGATCACCTGTATCCGCTCGCAGATCCGGGTTCGCGGCCGCGACCGGATCGACCCGAACGGTGCCGCTTTGCGAATACACCGTCACCCACCGGCACTCCGGGTTAATCAAATTATGGGGCCGGCTGGATGTAGACACATCGGCTCGCAACGCGAAGGTGCTTGTCGGGTTGGCTGAATCTTTCGGGGCGGGTACTTGGGAGGCATCGAGCACCGAATCCAGTTGTCCATCGGCGTACCCGACCAAGAACGATATCGTTGGCGGTGCGTCATATCGCACACGACGGAAACGACCGTCGATCAAGCGATCCTGGTAGATTGCCTCGACTGACCCTTCAACTGAAAACATTATCGTTATATCATCCAGATCGTTGATGCTAGTTAGGTCATTGAAGGTAACAGCGGGCCGATCGACAAAGGCCGGGGAATCGTCAACAATCTCCTGCAGACCTAAGTCGGGACCGCCGACGATCGTTTCCACACCGAATTGCGTTGGGATCGACCGACCACCGGAAACCGCCAAATCAATGATCGCTCGACCGGGAAGCGATACGGGTGGCATGTAGCTGCGGACCGGATTGAGTTGAAACGAGATTTCGATCGGGCGATCGGTTGGATTGTCCACCAGATCAAATGCCGCCGAACCGCTTCGTTGAGGGTCATCGGCAATCCGATCGGTGGTCAAGACAATCGTCCCGGGTTCCTTCATCCAATCCGGTGCGGCATCCATGGTTGCCGGTTTGGTGACCGTGCTGCATGATCCAGCACTGCCTGTCGTGATGTACTGATACAAATTATTCATGCCCGAACCATTGGGCAGGTTGATCAACTGCTCAATAGATACGATCCGTTCTCGGCGCCCATCGCGAATACGAACCGAGGTCCCCACGCCAATCAGCCGGCTGGACCGACCGCGACCGGTCGCCGCGGCATAGAGTAAACCCGCCTTGGACTGTGGAACGAACAGTCCACGCAATTTGGTGCAATTATTTGCTGAACTCGCCAACGTAACAAATTCGTAAGCAATCTTGGTCTGGTCCTCTTTCCCCCCAGGGTAATTCGGTGGCAGTTTAGCGTAATAGATTCTTGAGGATGCATCGACCCCCCGTATGTCCAGCACTGCTCCGGCACCCTGGTTTGGACGTTCGCCCCGGGCCGGTGTGGCGGATTCCGAAAGCAATCCCCGGAGTTGCAGAGCCGTTCCGTCCGCTTCTCCGATCAGTTCACGCTGTCGCCGCTCCAAGACCACACCGCATGATTTCTCCTCGGCGATTGCGGTCGCCCTCGCGTAGATCAACGCCCCGGCCACCGTGTTGGCGCTGCTGGCAATCAAATTGCTGCGAAGTGCGTCCCGCACCGTCGGAAGCGCAATTGCGGTCAACGCCGAGATCATTGCGACGGTGATCAACAATTCAACCATCGTGAACCCGGCGGTCAGGCCAACGCCACACCCCAACCGGCGAACAGACGACGTGGCTGCAAACATCGCACGATGAGGTTTGACCGTATCAACAGACATAAGGCGTCGGTACCCGAAAGGTTTTGAACTCCAGGAGCCATCAAATTGCGTTCGAGAATCTTGGTTTGCATTCATTAGAGCGAACTCTCGGTTGAATAGAGATTGTCGGCCATCGCTTCTAGAGCATCATCCAGGGGTACAAAATTTTCATTGGAGATGACTGCACCCAAACCGCCGCCGCGTTTGGCATCAACGATGCCGGTCAATCCAGCAGTTAGTGTCGGAACAGGATGTGTTGACGATTCGGCAAACGATTTAAATGAGATATATGGATCGGGGTACCAGTAGGTGCCCGCGTTACCGGTAGCCGGCACTTTGGGCTGCGGCGCGTAGTTTGCGTCCAGCCGAACACGAGATGGACTGAAGTAAACATCCGACCCGGCGGCGGCGGGGTTCACCGCCGAGGTTAGATACTCCAGCGTGTAGATTCCAAATTCCCCGTCCGACCCGGCACTGATGACAACCGGAGCTAGGTAAATCGGGGTGAATGCTATGGCCGGAGAGTCGACCGTTTGAACGGTTCCTGACACCGAATCGGGAGCTTTGTAGGATGCTGAAATCA
Source organism: Pirellulaceae bacterium (assembly GCA_963833245.1). Lineage (GTDB taxonomy): Bacteria > Planctomycetota > Planctomycetia > Pirellulales > Pirellulaceae > Rhodopirellula. The sequence goes on along the minus strand of CAWHXH010000010.1, from coordinate 442,901 downwards.
AATCAAGAGTTCCGTCATTTTGATCATCGAGCAATCGGAAATCGTCTCCAAGTAAATCAAAAGCCTCCGCCTGCTGTGGATACTCGCGGACCGTGCCTGCCTCGGTCTGATCCCAGGTGAGAGATCCGGGAATTTGAAGCCCAACCGGCTCGCGGAGGTAGCGAATCGGGACGCCCCAAGGGTCCAAAACTTCTAACATTCCATCACCATCGGTATCGCCGATGTTGCGGCTCGCCACCTGATCGATCGCCCGCTGACGGTTAGCCCTCGTGGTCGCGAGAATCAAATAAAGACATTCGGCTGACTCATTCTCAGGACTCCAAGCAATGGCTCGATCGGGTTGAGACGTACAGAGGTCTCGAAAGACCGCATTCCCCTCAAACTCTCCCATCGTATCGAAGCCAGCGGTTGAAAAAGCGGTAGCGTTGATCTCAACGGTTGTCAGCAAACCGGCCAATCTTCGCATCTCATCATACTCCCGGGGGACTGCAACCTTTGTAATTTCAATGTCCATCTCCAGTGCAGCGACACTGGTATCGCCGGATTTTTCGTCGTCGACTCGCTGTTGCAACAAAACGGGGGGCAGGAACAGATCAGCACGGCATTGAGGCAGAATCATGCGAACGTAATCACGACGGGCAAGCAACGTCAATCGCTGATTATCCTCACGGACGATCCGTTTACGTACCGAATGGCCGTTCTCAAAACCCAGTGGACTCGGTTTGGTCCCCCCAGGGTGCCGCGCTGCACCATCAACCACCAACTTCGCCACGGGTTTCAATAGCTGCGGTTCCCGGAAACTTAGGCTAGCAGCCCGTTGTTCTAGTATCTGTCGGTAGACCAGCAGTTCCACCTTGCAGCGGCGATTCTTCGCCTCGGTCTGTGACGACGTGATCGCCACGTTCAACATACCGGAAATTACCGCTAGCAGCGTGATGACGACGAGTATTTCGACCAGCGTGATGCCCCGCTGGGATGATTTTGGTAAAGAGTTCACGGCAGGTCATTCTCGAAGGAGCCATTGGTGAAGTTTGCGACATTGTCCTTAGCAAAATTCTCAACCGTCGTTCCGGTCGAACTCGCATTGTAATTTTGAACATCGCCATTGAGCACACCGGCGGCCAATGTTCCACCAGTACTGGATTGATCCGCGACGATTAAATTGCCGGTAGGATATTGCCAATACGGTACCACCGCGGCGTTGGGGGTGATTTCACCGTAACGACCATCAATCCCGGAATTAAGCACCTGGAAAGTTCGCTCATTGACCGGCATCCAAGCACCCAACGCGTCATCAAAACCGGTGTCACCGGATCGACTCCCGCTGGTGTTGACCGTTGCACTAAAGACCGGGCGGATTCCATCTAGCTCACCATCGACGCCGGTGGCGAAACCATTGGGGTATTGATTGCTGAGAACTTTGGCGTCGGTGCCGGATTTAGGAATATGCACCATCAGATCCGCGCCGACCAAGTCGTAGGTCCGTGAGTCAAAATAGATGTACGGAGCCGACAACTCATTGCTGCGGTAGACGGGAAAGACGTCATTGTCTTGATGCAGATCGGATGTTGAACGGTGATTTGGATCATCGCTGGACATGGTTCGATTGCCCGGACTAAGCCCACCGCCGGCATTAATCGGGGCAACTGTGAGTTTGCTTGCCTCCAGATCCATCAACGCATTGTCGCGGGCAACATTGTATTGATAGTACTGCGGATCTCCGGCCTGAGCAGTAGTCCCGAAGAAACTGAATGGCCCACCGACGCCTGTGAACGGACGTTGCGCGTCGCTGCTGAACCCCCCCACGGCAAAGACCAAGGCTTCGGCTCGGTCAATCAGACATGGAACCACTCGGACAGTACTCTCGGGCGACACCGGCGAAGTATCTCCATCAGCAATGTTGTCCGTCAAAGCCCGCAGGAGCGTAATTTCTGACTCCAAGATCTCCGGAAAGACTCGACGGTAGTGTCTTTCGGCCAATCGCATGTCGGTGAAGTCCGGTGGATAATCACCGTACTTGAGCCGGTACGCATCGATCGCGTTTTCAAACGCTGCACACTCGGCCTTGATCGATCCGGTTAACACTGTTTTATAGCCGGCGTTAATGGCCGGAATCAGCGTTGCCGCCAAGATAGCAATGATCGCGATAACGACAAGGATCTCGACCAGGGTGAAGCCAAGACGTTCAGTAGAACCTGATTGAGCGGAGGGATTGGGGTGGGGTCGGTACGTCATGGTCGGTCGGGCGGGAGTAGGAGGAGGCGGGTGGGGGATATGGCGGGCGGCGGGGGATTGGTGACTAGGTGGGGGTACTGTGTTAGACAACAATCTGCACTGGAAAGTTGCCGCACAGCTTGGACGTCAGCATCGCTGCATCGGGCTTGGCACTTTCGTAGAACGACATCGATCCGTCCAGCTCGCAAACCCAACACTCAAGTGCCCCGGCGGCGAAGTACAACGCTCTTTTGTGAGCCAGCTCCGCCTTGGTGTTGCCGGGACTGCAAACCTCGACACAAATTTCCGGAGCGATCTCACAGGGGTCTTGATCGACCACCAAGGCAAACCGTTCCGCGGAGAACCACCCGGCGTCCAAGCCCTTGACTCCATCGGTCGTCAACAGCGGGATTTCGGGAAGTGAATGTCCGCCCAGCAACGCTTTCAACTGATGCAGGATGCCGCCCTGCCGTCGTGAGTGGGGGAAACCCGGGGGCGGCATGACAATCACCTGGCCTAATGCGTCGCTTTCAACTCGACCGTCGATCGATTGCCAATAGGGATCGGCAAGGATCTCGTTCCAACGCGCACGCACCGCCGCCAAGGTGGCGGTGCGGGTATCGGCGGGGGCGGTTTGAGTGAGCATGAGGGAGGAAGAAAGAAGGTGAAGGGTTGAAAGGTTGAAAGGTTGAAAGGTTAAAGGTTAAAGGTTAAAGGTCAAAGGTCAAAGGTCAAAGGTCAAAGGTTAAAGGTTAAAAGTCAAAGGTTGAAGCGTTTGCCGGTGGAAGATTCAGGCGAAGAGTTCTTTCCTTTGCCTTTGACCTTTCAACCCTTGACCCATTCCCCCTTCCCAATTAGGTCAACCCGGAGATGAGGCTAACAAGCGGCATGAAAAGGCTAATAACGATGAAACCGACGGCCAAACCGAGGAAGACGATCATCAGCGGTTCCATCAACGCCGTCAGACCATCGGTCATCACCGAGACCTCTTCGTCGTAGGTGTCAGCGACCTTGTACAACATCGTGTCCAACTCGCCGGTTTCCTCACCGACATCGACCATGTTGACCACCAAGTCGTCGACGACGCGGCCTTTGATTTTTGACAGGTAAAAGACCACGGCAAAGAACGCTCCGCCGAGGGTCATTTGAATCGAAATGCTCCAAAGCATTTGGACCATCGTGCCGTCATCGAGCTTGGACCCGGCCGCGGTCGCAGCGATCGACATGACGACCAAGCCGGGAAAGGACCCAAAGATTGCCCAGAAGACCGCGGTCATCGGGTGGAACCCGAGCACGGAGTTTTCCCGAAGCGGCTTGGAGATGATCTCGCCTTCACGAATCGCATCGGAGACGCGAGCGAACATCCGCTCGAACATCGCGTTGCCGGCCGTTTCCCGCGTGATGTTGAGGGCTTCGAGAATCGGAACGCCCGAAGAAATCAGCGTGCCGAGTGTTCGCGTCGTTCGAGCCAGAATGTTCTTTTCGATCAGTCCGCCAAAGATCGGCACACGGATGATGAACATGTCAAAGCCGATGCGGCCCTGTTTGAACTTCCTCATCAGTTTGATCATGATCAGGAAGCAGATCGGGATCGCGATCAGCAGGAACCAGTAGTTAGCGATGTAGTTGGAAATCGCGATCAACAGCACCGTCGGGGCGGGCAGATCGAGTCCAAACTCGTCGAACATCTTCTCGAACGTCGGGACGATCATGATCATGATGAACGTCAAAATCCCGGCGGCGACCAGGACGACGATCACGGGGTAGATCAACGCGCCTTTGACTTTCCGTTTGAGCGACTCGGACGACTCCAGGAAGTCGGCCAGTCGGTTGAGGATCGTTTCGAGTGCCCCGCCCGCCTCGCCGGCTTTGATCATGTTGACGTAGAGCCGGTTAAACACTTTGGGACATTTGGCCATCGCTTCGGACAGCGTGCTGCCCGATTCGATCTCCTCGCACACGTCCATCAACGCGTTTTTGAGTTTGCCCGGCTTCTGGTTGCCCTCGAGAATCTTCAGGCTGCGCAAAATCGGCAGCCCGGCGTCCTGGAGGATGGAGAGCTGGCGGGTGAAGGCGCAGATGTGTTTGGTTTTGGCACCGCCGATGGCGAACGGTCGTTTCTTACCGTCCTTGGCGGCTTGGGCGGCGGTCTGTTTTTTGACGGCGATGTTGGTAACGAAGTACCCCATCTGCCGAATCGTCGTTTGGGCTTCGTCCTCGCTGGCCGCTTCGATCTCGTCTTTGATTTCTTGGCCCGAAGCGTCCATCGCTTCGAATTGATAAGTGGGCATCGGTCGCTTCGCTTGAGTGGAAAGGGCCACAGGACCACAGGGCCACAGGGCAGGACTTGTTTGAAGTGGGCGGGGAGTACTAGGAAGCGTTAAGCTTTTCGGATCTGTTGTTGATTAACGACTGGAGCATTTTCGACATTTCAATGCATTCGGTGATGATTGGGTCGGCGGCGGACTGGGGGATCATTTTAATTCGTAAAGCGATGTAAGTCTGCGTACGAAGCTCGGCAATCGACCCTTTGGCGATACGAAGAAAACGGATGAACTCTTTGGGACTTCTTTCATAGCCTTCAGCGATATTGGATGGGACAGACACCCCGCAACGTTGCATCTGATCTTTCAAAGCGAAATCTTTGGACGCTGAAACCGCCGAATAGACATCCACCGCCAGGCGGCAACCTCGCTTCCATACCTCCAAATCTTCAAATGTTTGTTTGCCAATCACCCTGTGGTCCTGTGATCCTGTGGTCCTTTCCCCTTCTTCAACCATCAACGACTGTCTCCCGCACGATTTCGTCCAGGGTCGTGATTCCCTGTTTGGCCAAGTTCATGCCGTATTCTCGCAGCAGGATCATGCCGTCGGATTGAGCTTTGGATCGGATGTCGTCCGTGCTCGCTTTGGCCATGATCATGTCGCGGATCGTGTCGTTGAGAACCATCAGTTCGAACAACGCGATGCGACCTTTATAACCGGTATTGTTGCAGTTGTCGCAGCCACTGCCCTTGAAATATTTATCCTCCTCGATCGCGTCACGCGACAGACCCAGCTCGGCCAGCAGATCGCCCGAAACCCGAGTCTCCTCGCGACACTTGGTGCAGATTCGCCGTACCAGTCGCTGGGCCAGGATGGCTTCGACCGTCGCACAGATCATGAAACCTTGAATGCCCATGTCGCCCAACCGGGTGACCGTCGAGGGTGCGTCGTTGGTGTGCAATGTTGAGAAAACGAGGTGGCCGGTCAGCGCCGCTTGAATTGCAATTTCAGCGGTCTCCAAATCGCGAATTTCACCCACCAGGATCGTGTCGGGATCCTGACGCAGGATCGCGCGCAGGCACGAGGCAAAAGTGACGCCGACATCGTTGTCGATCGGAATTTGGATGATGCCGTCGATGTCGTACTCGACCGGGTCCTCGGTGGTGATCAATTTGTCGGTCGGATCGTTCATCTCCGAGAGCGAAGAATACAGCGTCGTGGTCTTGCCCGAGCCGGTCGGGCCGGTGACCAGGATGATACCGTTGGGGCGATCGATTGCTTTGCGGAACTTTTCAATCGTCACATCATCCATGCCGACGTTTTCAAGCGACAGATTGACAACGGATCGGTCGAGAATACGCATGACGACCGATTCGCCAAAGATCGTCGGCATGACCGAGACGCGAAGGTCGACGGGGTGGCCGCCGACCATCAATTCGATCCGGCCGTCCTGGGGCATCCGTCGTTCGGCGATGTCGAGGTTCGCCATGACCTTGATCCGCGTCGTGATCGCAAAGGCCAAGTGACGCGGCGGGGGCACCATCTCATACAAAACGCCTTCGGCTTTGATGCGGATCCGAAACTCGTCTTCAAACGGTTCAAAGTGAACGTCCGACGCGTGGTCCTTGATCGCCAGCAGCAGCACCATGTTGAGCAGCTTGCGGACCGGGGCGGCTTCGGCCAACGCGGCCGCATCGGTGATGTTGAACTTCTCGGAGTCCAGGATGCTGGCGGCGGACTTGAACTCCTCGTCATTTTCCAAGTCGCTGATCAGCTTCTCCACCGACTCCGCGTTGCTGTCGTAATGCTTTTTAAGGAACTCGGCGATGTCGCGTTCGGTCGAGACGACAATGCCGATCTGGTAACCCAAGAACGTCCGCAGTTCGTCTTGAATGTTGAGATTCTGCGGGTCACAAGTCGCCACGGTCAGCTTATTGTCATCAAACTTCACCGGGACGCAGCGGTAGAGCTGGGCCATCGTCTCGTTGATCTTGCCGAGCACCTCGGGTTCGATCTTGACATCATCGAGCGACAGCGTTTTCAGACCCATCTGCTCGGCGAGCGCCTGAATCAACTGCTCATCGGTGATCAACTGCATGTCTTCGGCAACTTTGCCAAAGAGCGCCCCGGGCTGTTGCTCCTGCTCCTCCAAGACAACTTCGAGCTGCTCATCGGTCAGGAAACCGAGGTCAACGAGGATCTGACCGATGCGACGGGAAGCCATGAGGAGAAGAAAGAGGGTTAAGGGTTAAGGGTCAAAAGGTGAAAGGTAAAGGGCAGGAAGTTTAAAACGGTTCGTTTGAAAATTCGGCTGCCTCGATGTATGGGGAAGATGGTTCTTTCACCGTTGTATTCGCTCGTCGGTAATTGATTAGCGATTGCAGCATCGCGGCGATGGTTCGGGTATCTGCGATAAGCTGGTCGGCGTTGGGCGTGGGGATTTTTCTTAAGCGGCGAGCAAGATAGAGTTGAGTGCGAAGTTCGGAAAGGCTGCCTTTTGCAATGGTCAGGAATCGGACAAAATCTTTAGACGATCGTTCGAACCCCTCCGCAATGTTTGACGGAACACTTACGGCGGCTCTCTGCATCTGATTGACCAGCGGATAATCACGACAACCCTCTGTTGATTGATAAACGCCAATTGCCAATCGACAACTGGCCTTCCACACTTCCAAATCTTCAAACGTTTGGCTCAAAAATTCAAACCCATGTTTCTTCCATTAACCTTTATCCTTTCAACCCTTAACCCTTAACCCTTAACCCTTAACCCTCCTCCCCGATCGGAACCGGTTCGGCTTCAAGGCCTCGGCGGGCTTTGACGATTCGTTGGGCCAGGTCATCGGGACGCTGAGCTTTGGCCAAGGCGTCCTCGACCGTGATGCGCTCCTCTTTCCAGTGGTCAAACAGCGCGTCGTCCATCAACAACATGCCGAACTTGGCTCCGGTTTGCATCGATGAGTTGATGCGGAAGGTCTTGTTCTCGCGGATCAGGTTGGAGATGCCCGGCGTGACGACCAGAACCTCATAGGCGGCGACGCGACCACCGCCGATGCGAGGCAACAACGTTTGGGCGACGACACCAATCAACGTCGATGCGAGCTGGGTGCGGATTTGGTCCTGCAAGTTACCCGGAAAGGCGTCGATGATTCGGTTGACGGTGCCCTGAGCACTATTGGTATGCAGGGTGCCGAAGACGACGTGGCCGGTCTCGGCGGCTGAGATGGCGGCTTCGATCGTTTCCAAATCGCGAAGCTCGCCGACCAAGATCACGTCGGGGTCTTGACGCAAGGCACGGCGAATTGCCTCGGAGAACGATGGGACATCGACACCAACTTCGCGCTGGTTGATCGTCGACATCTTGTGATCGTGATAAAACTCGATCGGGTCCTCGATCGTGATGATGTGGTGATCGATGGTCTCGTTGAGCAAGTTGATCAGCGACGCCAACGTTGTCGACTTGCCCGAACCAGTTGGCCCTGTGACCAGGAACAGCCCCCGCGGCCGGTGAATCATCTTGACCACCGCCTCGGGCAAACCCAATTGCTCGGGGGTCAGCTTGTCGTTGGGGATCTGCCGCAGCACCATCGAGATGAAGCCGCGCTGCTTGAAGACCGACACCCGGAACCGGGCTTGCTCGCCGAACGCGAACCCGAAGTCGGTGCTGCCGGCTTCCTGCAGCTCGCGTTGGCAGCGTTCCGGCGTGATCGACTTCATCAAGCCGACGGCGTCTTCGGCGGCGAGCGTTTTGGTCTCGAGCTTTCGCATCCGGCCGTGAAGGCGGAACACCGGAGGCTGGCCGACGACGATGTGGATGTCCGAGACGCCCTGCTTGATCGCCGCCTGCAGCAGTTTGTCGATAAGGACGGTTGCCATCGGACTCAGACCGGTTGCGTCGTGGGCCGATCCGTGGCGGGGGGTGAAAAGGTCGCGGAGTCCTTCGCGATGGGGTCATTATCGCGTGAAACTTGCGGTTGTCGAATTTTGGGTCCGGTAGTTCGGTAGCGGCGTGCCGTTAGGCCGCCGAACGGAATCACATCACGGTCGCAACAGCGGTTCGATGCAGCGGAAGTCGCCAAGACTTTCAAATTCACCGGATCGGAGCCGGGTTGCCGCCGAAAGTCTTGGCGACTTCCGCTACGGGGGGGGCCAGGTTACAGGGCCGAGAGGTTTTTTTGGACGTGCTGCATCGCCAGCGCTTCCTGCTCGGTCTGTTTGGCGACCCGGTAGACCTCCTCGAACGTTGTCATGCCGCGGATGACCTTGAGCATTCCGTCGGCGTAAAGCGTTGACATGCCGTTATTTATCGCGGCTTCGCGAATCGCCTTGGTCGTGCCGCCTTTGAACATCAGCTCCCGCAGCTTGTTGTTGATCATCATCAGCTCGTAGATGCCGATCCGGCCTCGGTAGCCCGATTTGCCGCAGTGGGGACAGCCTTTGCCGCGGGAAAACTCCGCTTGCGCGATCATCTCAGGCGGCAAGAGGCTATCGGCAAGCACCGCGTCGGAGGGCTGGTAGCGGACCTTGCAGCGAGGGCAAATCGTCCTCACCAATCGCTGAGCCAACACCGCAATGACCGACGACGCCACCATGTAGGAGGGTACACCGATGTCCACCATTCGGGAGATCGCACTGGGCGCATCGTTCGTGTGCAGCGTACTGAAAACCAAGTGTCCCGTCAGTGAGGCCTGGATACCCATCGAAGCGGTCTCGTGATCGCGCATCTCGCCGACGAGGATGATGTTCGGGGCCTGCCGGAGCATCGAGCGGATGATCCGGCCAAAGTCCAGCCCGATGTTGTGCTGCACCTGGACCTGGTTGATCCCCGGCAGGTAGTACTCCACGGGGTCTTCGGCGGTGATGATTTTGCGGTCGGGCCGATTCAGCGCGTTGAGCGCCGCGTAGAGCGTTGTCGTCTTGCCCGATCCGGTCGGCCCGGTCACAAGCACGATCCCGTTGGGCCGCTTGATCAGCGAGTTGAAGTTCTTGTAGTCCCGCTCGGAGAGTCCCAGTTGCCGGACGCCGACCTTGATGTTGTCTTTGTCCAGCAGCCGCATGACGACCGATTGACCGTGATTGGTCGGGATGATCGAAACCCGAAGGTCGAGCTGTTTGTCGCCGACGGTGATTTTGATGCGGCCGTCGGTGGGGCGGCGTTTCTCGGAAATGTCGATTTTTCCGAGAATTTTGATCCGAGCGACGATCGCCGAGAGCATTCGCCGGGGAGCGGCTTCGCGTTCGACGCAGCGGCCGTCGATCCGGTAGCGAATCCGAACGCGATCCTCAAACGGTTCGATGTGAATGTCGCTGGCGCGTAGCTGAACCGCTTCGGCGATCATCATTTGGACCAATCGAATGACCGGAGCCGAGTTGTCCTCCTGGTCGCCTTCGTCGATCATGCCCGAATCGGACGTTTCGGTGAAATCGATCGCCGTGTCGGTAAACTCCTGGAGCATCGAGTCGGCCGATTCGCCCTCGATTTGACCGTAGTACTTGTTGATCGCACCGAGGATGGAGGTTTTCGGCGACAGCGCGGTTTCGATCTTGCGGTTGAGGATGAACCGAAGTTTTTCGATCGTTTCGATGTCAAAGGGATCGGCGATCAGGATCGTTAACGCGCCGTCTTCGTCGCGGTAGGGCAGCACCGAGTTTTCGCGGGCTACCGATTCGGGCACCAGTTCGATGACGTGCTCGTCGATCGTGGCGGTTCGCAGGTCCACGAACGGAATTTTATGGAATTTGGCGAGCGATTCGCCGACCTCCTCGGCGGTCGCGTATTCGAGCTTGACCAAAACGTCGCCGACGTCGGCGTTGGTCGTCCGGGCGACGTCTTCGGCTTCGGAAAGTTGGTCAAGGCTCACGATGCCTTGGCGGAGCAACAAATCGGTGTAGGACTGGGCCACTTTGGTCATCGCAAAAACTCGGGTCGGAAGCGGGGGGAACGGCGTCGAAAAGGCGTTCAGAGAAGGCTGGTCAGTTTACCACGGGAAAGCGTTACAATCGTTGGCCGAAATCATGAGCACCAAAGCGGCGTCGGTTGCGTTAAGATGGGGCCGATCCCGTCCTTTCCAATCCGCCGGATTTCCCCGTGAGCAGCTCGTTACCCGATCTCGACGCCCTCTCCGCGACGTTGGAGCAGGAACCCGAGGAAGACCCCGGTGGGCTTCGCGGTGTCCTGCAGGCGACCCCGGCGGTGATGGTGTCGATGCTGCTGCACGTGCTGATCATTGTCGGTCTGGGGCTGATCACGTTTGCCGAGCCGCAAAAGATCATCAACGTGCTTTCGGCCAGCAGCACCGCCGATGATGGGCCGGAGATCGAGGAGTTCACGATCGAGGCGATCGACGCGGGCGAAGTGCTCGAGGAGATGGAGGAGTTCTCCGAGCAGGTGGAGTTGACCGAACCGGTCGAGATGACCGCCCCGGTTTCGGTCGACGTTCCCATGGAAGTCGCCGCGACGCCGATGGAAATGAGCGATTTCGCCGGGTCGCTGGCACCCGCGGCGGCTCAATTGCAAACCCTCGCGTCGACCAACCTGTCGCAGCTCGACAGCCGATCGGTTGACATGAAAAAGCAGATGCTTCGCGAGTACGGCGGAAACAAAAGCAGCGAGGCGGCCGTCACCGAAGCGCTCAAGTGGTTTGCCTTGCATCAAGCCCCCAACGGCGGATGGACGTTTCAGCACAACCTGATCTGCGGCGGGGCGTGCGGCAACGCTTGCGAACCCAGGCGTGCCGATGCGGTCAACGCGGCGACCGCGATGGCTTTGCTACCCTATTTGGGAGCTGGTCAAACTCACTTCGCCGGCGAGTTCAAAAACAACGTCCGCGGCGGGCTGCTGTTCCTGATCGCCAACGGGGTCAAGGGCAAAGAGGCGGGGTTGCCGGTGTTGGACCTGCGGGACAAGTCGGGCAACATGTATTCGCATGGGTTGGCCACCATCGCCTTGTCCGAAGCCTACGCGATGACGGAAGATCAGGCGTTGGCCGGACCGACCCAAGCGGCGCTAAATTTTATCGTCACCGCTCAATGTGCCGACGGCGGTTGGCGCTACCGGCCCCGGCAACTCGAAGGCGGCGACACGTCGGTGTTCGGTTGGCAATTGATGGCGCTCAAGAGCGGTTACATGGGGCACCTGATCGTGCCGCCGCAAACGATCCAGGGCAGCGTGTTGTTTCTTGATAAGGTGCAATCCAAAGGCGGGGCGTGGTATGGGTATGATAAACCGACGCCCAAAGCTCGCCCGACGACCACGGCGGTGGGGTTGCTATGCCGGATGTATTTAGGTTGGGATAAAGACAACCCGGCGATGGTCGAGGGGATCAAGACAATTGCAAAAAAGGGGCCGGACAAATCGGACCTATATTACAATTATTACGCGGCGCAATTGATGCGACAGTTCGGCGGGCCGGACTGGGAGAAGTTCAATGTCGAATTGCGTGACTACCTGGTCTCCAAACAGGGCGAGTCGGGCGGCGAAAAGGGCAGTTGGTTTTTCAGCGGTGGGTCGCACGGTCAAGCCGAATCGGGCCGTTTATTATGCACCTCGTTTTGCACCATGATCCTGGAGGTCTACTACCGGCACATGCCGCTGTATTCCGAAAGCGGCGATGAGGACGATTTCCCGCTGTAGCACCGCTGACGTAGCGGAAGTCGCCAAGACTTTCGGTTTCAAGGGATCGCGAATTATGATGACCGGTCGCAACCGAAAGTCTTGGCGACTTCCGCTACATCAGTGTTCGGCCATCGGGCTGGTTGCCAAAAAGTCGTCGATCATCGTCCAACCGGGATCATAGACTTTGCCCGAAGCGGTCGCCGAGGGTTCGTCAAACGTTTGGGCGGCGTCCGGTTTGATTCCCGTTCCGGCCATGACCAAGGGGACCGGGCCGTGAGTGTGCTTCTTGGTCCGACAGAGCGTTGGGTGATCGGGCAAGACCAGGATGCGATGGTCCGAACCGTGGAGATGATCGGCGATGGGACCGACAATGTGCCGGTCGATTTTCTCCATCGCTTCGATTTTCGCATCCGGCCGGCCTTCGTGGGACGCCTCGTCGGGGGCTTCGATGTGGACGCAAACAACGTCGTAATTTTTCAATGCTGCGATCGCCGCGCGACCTTTGGCGGCATAATCGGTGTCGAGGTAGCCGGTCGCGCCGTCGACTTCGATCCTCGGCCAACCGATCAATGCCGCGATGCCTCGCAGCAGATCGACGGCGGTAATCATTACCCCGGACAGACCATGTTTTTGCTCAAAGGGCGTCAATTTTGGTGCCCCGCCGCTGCTCCAAAGCCACACGTCGGTGGCGGGCGATTTACCCGCGGCAACCCGCCGGCCGTTGATCGGATGATCGCCCAAGACGGATGAAGCGTGCTCCATGATTTGAACCAACGTGTCCGATCCCGGACCCCGCGGGTAACCATCGCCGATCGGTAGGTCGGTCAAATCATGCGGGGCGGTCGACCGCGAAGCGGCGGTCCACGGCGACGGATACGCTTCGTCACCGCGGTAGAGCAGCAGGTGGCGGTAGGAAACGCCGGGGACAAACGTCAGTCGCCGGGCGATGGGGTTGTCAGCCAGCGGACCGTTGCCGCCCAAAACTCGATCGTTGAGGTCCCGCAACAAGGCCGCCGCATCGGCCGAGTCGATGTGATCGGCGGTGAAGTCGATCATGATTTGATCGGCGATGGTCACCAAATTGCAGCGAACGGCGCAGTCGTAAGGTCCCAGGTGGATGTCCGCCGCGGCGGCTTCGAGCGCCGCCCGTCCGGTAAAGGCGGTGGCGGGGTCGTGGCCCAGCAAGATCAGGTTGGCGATCTCCGAGCCGGCCGGATAATCCGCCGGGGTGTTGTTGGTCATCGCCAGCCGCCCGGCCCGGGCTAAAGCGTCGATCGCCGGCAGGTTGGCGGCTTGCAGCGGCGTGCGACCGCCGAGCGACTGGATCGGTTCGTCGGCACATCCGTCGGGGATGACGATGACGTATTTCATGGACGACAGGGGGAAGGAAATGGACGGTGGCGTTTTGATTGTGGCACAACGTAGCCGAAGCCGCCAAGGCTTTGGTTGGAGGCTCGTTCGGCGGCCTGGCGGACCGCCGCTACCGGGGAATCCGGTAGCCGAAGCCGCCAAGGCTTTGGTCGCGGCTCGTTCGGCGGCCTGGCGGACCGCCGCTACCGGGGAATCCGGTAGCCGAAGCCGCCAAGGCTTTGGTGGGTGCTCCGCGGCGGCCTGGCGGGCCGCCGCCACCGGGGATTCCGGTAGCCGAAGCGGCCAAGGCTTTGGTGGGCGCTCCGCGGCGGCCTGGCGGGCCGCCGCCACCGGAGGGTCGGCGCGGAAATTTTTGGCGAAGTCCGCTACCATCGCGTCCCATGTTCCGCATCGACCTGCCGATTTACCGAGGTCCGATCGACCTGCTGCTCTACCTCGTCCGACGCCATGAACTGGACGCCTCGGAAGTGTCGCTGGCGTCGGTCGTCGATCAATACCTGGAATTCATTGAAACGCTCGCGGAGCTGGACCTGAGCGACGCCGCCGATTTTTTGGAGATGGCCGCGACGTTGGTGGAACTCAAAAGCCACGCCGTTTTGCCCAACGACGAGGAGGAGGTCGAGGAGAAGCCGGTCGTCGATCCGATCGGCAAGGATCTCGTCACTCGGTTGCTGGAGTACAAGCGGATTCGCGACGCCGCGGCGGTGCTGGAGGAAATGGGCGACCGATGGCAGACGCGTTACGAACGGATGGCCGACGATTTGCCGACCCGCCGATCCGATCCGGCCGATCAACCGGTCGTCGGGCTGGAGGTTTGGGACCTGGTTTCAGCCTTCGGCCGGATCATCCGCGAATCCGCTGGCCCGCCGCCGACCCAAATCATCGACGACGATACGCCGATTCATATTTACATGAAGCGAATCCACGCTCGTTTGTCCGAAACGCCGCGGGTGGCGTTGACCGACCTGGTGACGCCGGGGCTGCACAAGTCCGCCTACATCGGCTGGTTCCTTGCGACGTTGGAATTGACCCGCCACCACGGCGCGGAAGTACGCCAGGACCGGTGGGGCGAGATTCACGTTGCCCGTACCGACGCCTACCGCGAAACCCTGGAAGTCGCTGAGATTGAAAACGCGGCGAGCGATGCGTTGGCAGATTCGGCGTTGCCGATCCGAATGCGCTGACGACTTCCGCTACGTTGTGCCAAAATTTAACTCCTGACGTTCATCCGCCCCGCTTCAAAGTTCATGGTTGAAAACATCCCGCTTGTCCGTCACGTCCACCAAGGGACAACGATCGAGGGGTATTCGCGTGCGGCGGTTCAAACCTGCTGGCGGCTGGCCGAACTAAAGATCCTTTTTGATGTCGGCGTGTCGCCCTGGGATTTCATGGGGACACCGACGATGTTCATTTCCCACGCTCATTTGGACCATATCGCCGCGCTGCCGGCTTACGTCTCGCGGCGGCGGATGATGAAAATGGACCCGCCGGTGATCTACCTACCCGATTCGGCCGTCGACATGGCTTGGAAAACGTTGCAATGTTTTCGCAACCTCGACCGTGGAGCGATGCCGTGCGAGTTGATTGGAATGCTCGACGGGGATGAGATCGAACTGTCCCGCGAAACGGCCGTCCGCGCCGTTTCGGTTCATCACACCATTGATGCGTTGGGTTTTATTGTTTACGAGCGGCGAAAAAAGCTGAAACCGGAGTATGCGGAATTATCGCAAAACGAGATTCGGCAATTGAGTGTTTCGGGGGTGGAAGTATCCGCCGAGCGACGGATCGTCAAAGCCGCGTACACCGGCGACACCAATCCGCGGGGGCTGGACGATAACCCCGAATTTTTCGAGGCGGAAATTTTGATCAGCGAATTGACGTTCGCCGCTCCCGAACACCGCCGCGACAAAATTCATAAGCACGGGCATTGCCACGTCGACGACTACTGCGTCCGCAGCAAACTGTTCAACAATGAACTAATTATCGCCGGACACTTATCGACCCGCTGCGGGGATCAGCAGATCGAACGTTACATTGATAAGGCATTGCCGGGACGGTTGGAAGGCCGGTTGAAATTGTGGCTGTGACGCCGCCCGCGTATCAAACGACGCCGGCATCGAGCCTCTACGTTCATGTCCCCTTTTGCCGTCATCGCTGTGGATATTGCAATTTTTCGGTGCTCGCCGGTCGGGACGACCTTCATGATCAGTATTTAAATGCGATCGACCGGGAGATGCAAGGAGTGGCGTCAGGACAGAACCTGCAAACCATTTTCATCGGCGGAGGAACGCCGACGCAGTTGAGCGGCGAGCGATGGCGGCGGTTATTCGAGATCCTTCATCGTCATTTTGACATCGCCCCGGACGCCGAAATTAGCGCCGAGGCGAATCCCGAGGATTGCGGGCCGGCGTTGTTATCGACCATGGCGGATTTGGGTGTCAATCGAATCTCGTTTGGTGTTCAGTCGCTATCGACGGAAAAATTGAACATTTTGCAGCGGGGACATACGCCGCGGCAGGCCACCGACGCGATCAGGACGGCGGCGGAATTAATCGGACGGGTTTCAATTGATTTGATCTATGGCGCCCCGGGCGAAACCCTGGCGACGTGGCAACGGGATTTGGAGTCGGCGTTGTCGCTGCCGATCGAACACCTGTCCGCCTACGCATTGACTTATGAGAAAGGCACGCAGTTCTGGAGTGCCAAGAATCGGGGAACGTTGTCCGCCGTTGATGAAGAACTCGAAGACGAGATGGAGTCGTCCACCCGAGCGATGACCGCGGCGGCGGGATTCCACCGGTATGAGATCAGCAGCTATGCACGACCCGGAGCGCGTTGCCGACACAACCTGGCTTATTGGCGGGGCGATTCGTGGCTAGCCGCCGGACCGGCTGCGGCGGCCTTTGATCGCGGGGTCCGCTGCGTCAATCATCGTTCCGTCACTCGGTATCTTCAAAAGATTGAAAGGGACGGACAGGCGGTTGATGAGCGAGAGATCATCACACCGCCGGTGCATTTGGCCGAACTGGCGGCTTTTGGGGTAAGACAGATCGATGGGGTCGAACTGGCTGAGCTTTCGCGTCGAAGCGGTCTGGACGCGTCGGAGTTTTTGAACCGATCGATTGAGCGAATGATTGGTTTGGGGTGGTTGGTGCCATCGGCCGAGCACCTGCGGCTGACGGCCTTGGGGTTGAGATATGCCGATGCCGTCGCGGCGGAGTTTCTAGCACAATCTCCAGTTTAGTTTGGGGAGAAAATCGTAGCGGAAGTCGCCAAGACTTTCGTAGGTAATCACTTTCGGAGGCGATTCGGCGAATCCGAAAGTCTTGGCGACTTCCGCTACCATCAATCGCTAAAGGGGTTGTCGGCAACGACCCATCCGTCGGGTTGGGGTTCGGTTTGCTCCAGTGTTTCGATGAGGGTGGCTTGCAGGACGTTGTCCCCGGATAATTCTTCCGACGGGTCTTGAAAGTAGTCCCGCCACGCATCGTCCGTCGCCACCGGCGACTGGAGTCCATCAGGCGTTGACGAAAGGCTCAAATTCGGAGCGTGACAGCGGCGATGGTGGTTTTGGCATCGCTGCTGGCGACATTGCGGACAGCAGAGAAGTTTGGCGGACCAATTGTATTGGCATACCGTTTCTTCCCTGGTGTCGAGCACCAAACGATTGACCCGTCGGACCTTGCCGCAGCGCCGCAGCGGTCCACATTCCCAGGGGAATCGAACCGGGGGGATGCAGATCGTTTCGCACTCGGTGTCGAAGCAGGGCACTTCCACCGTCTTCTGCTTGACCTCCACTTCGCAGCGTCCTCTTTGGCAAAAGCAACAACAAGGGCCGGCGGCCGCGGCGTCGGTGCCGGTCCCAATGCAAGCCAACAGGACGATCAGAGTTGTGCAGGCGGTTGAAGGTCGAATCATAATGAAGCTAAATTTGAGTGGGAATGACGGGTGACGGAATGGGATTAAGGACGGTTTTAGAAATCCAACATGAATCGCGCCCCATAGATCCAAAACTCACCACCCTCGGTTGGCCCGGCGAATTGACTTTCGTCGATGTCGCCCCAAATCAAATTGTTTTGCACTTTGGAATAAGCGGTCCAGTGCCAATTCAGTCCGGCGGTGATCATGTTGCCGACCCCGCCCTGAACATCGTTGTCTGATAGGTCAAGGTGGTCATACCGTAATGCCACCTGCCACGCTCCCCAGCCTCGGCCGGTACCGCCTTTGCAACGATCGACGAGAAAGAAATTCTCGTGAGGAACGACCCGATCGATCACCCCGCTGGTTCGTTTGTAGGGGATGTGTTCCCCGGTCAGGAAATACGAGGCGAAGATGTACCCGCCGTGAAAGAACAAGTCCTCCTCGGGCAGCGCCGGGTCATCACGCTGCAGCGGGGTCAAGAAATACTCGCTGGTGATTTGCAACGATCCGATGTTGACCATGTTTTCGACGCCAAAGATTTGAAACCAGTCGGCGTTATCAATCCGCCCGGTGTCGAGCCAACGGTTGGTGCTGCGGGCCAGCGGCCGAGTCCGAAAACGACCCTCGTTGTCATGCCGATCAAACTCGGTGGAGTCTCCGTCGGGTTTGGCAACCGCACCGACCAACGCCGTGTGCCAATAGCCGCGACCGCCGCTGGTTTGGTCGTACCATGGTGAAGCAAAAATTCGGCCGTAACCGCCAAGCTGTGCGGTGTCGCCGATGTAGCGGCCCGACGTGTTGACGTTCTGCAAATTGTAGATCCCATAGGCCCAACCGCCCGACTCGTCATCGGCATGGCCATACATCGTCAAGCCAATACGACGAGCGTCTTCGTTGAACGCTTCGACCGCCAGCGGACGCTCGGCGAAGACGTTAAACCGGCTGCTGTTCAAATGATCGAGTCCCAGCGGTCGCTTTTGATTGCCCAAAACAAGCGTTTGATTATTGGGCAGATTGGTCCAACCGATGTAGGCGTCTTTGATCTCCGGTATGGAAGGACGATTAAAATCCACCTGCATCCGAAAGATCATGTTGTTGGGGACTTCACCGGCCAACTCCAATCGCAGTCGCCGGAATAGAAAACGGTCTTCCGGGTCAAGGCCCTGCCGTTCGGCAATGTCGGCTTGATCGGCGAAGTCACGCGACTCCAGGACATTGATGCCGGGGTCGGTCTCGGCGAAGTTCCAGTAATCCATGTGAACCCGGCCGGTCAGCTTGTAATTGCTTTTGAGCAATTTAGCGGACTCCACTTTGGCAATGCCCTTTTGATATTCATCCCACTCGCTCTGCAGATCGGCGAGTTTGGCCGAGAGTTTCTCAATGTCGCTGGCATCGTCGGGCAATGGCTCAGCCTCGGTGGCCGCGTCGGCGTCATCGTCGGCCGACGGCAACGTCGATGGCACGACGCCATCGACCGCCGCGGATTCGCTGACGTTGGGAACCGCCGAAGGCCCCACATCTTCAGTCACCCCCGGCGAAGGTGTTAGTGACTCCACTAATCCACGATCGCCGATGACGCCATCGACCGAAGGGGTCAAGTTAAAATTGGGTACCGCGGCGGGGCCGGCCGGCTCCTGTTGAAAAACCAACTGCTGCTGAGCGGAGGATAGATCCGCGGATGACTGAGGAACATCCGGCCAGGTCAACGTTTGAGACCGGGCCGATGGCGCGTGCAGGAGAGAGTTTACAACCACGATCATCATCATCGCCCAGTCGCTGCGGCGGTGCAGCGTCATCGGACTACGCTGCCGCGTTAATAAATTGACCAGTCGTATCACTTTAAATCCATTCTCGATCGTGGATGGCTGGAACATGCGACCGCCATGGCAGCCGTGCCGTTAGCCGATTCTTCGGCGTCGATCGGTTGTTTCGCCATTTCCGTCGGCGACGATTGTCGGGATTGGCCGGCGACGCCTCATGACGATTGATTCAACCGTCAAGGTCACCGAACTTCGGACGTCCTTGACCAGTGAAAAAATCGGGATTGAAATCGATGGCCCTTTGAATTAAGTTAATTTATTGTGAAGATTGGATTAATTTATGGAGTAGACGATGTTGCAGACCTCTTTGGAACGGCGAATCGCGGAGCTGGAAGCTCGCCTCGTCAAACAGTCGGAAATTGTCGAGTCGATGATTCGGACGTCCTATCGAGGGCTTCGCGAACGTTGCGGCGGAACCGCGTCGGAAGTTCTCGCGATGGAAACGGTCATCAACCGGGCGGAAGTCGAAATCGAGGAAGCGGGCTTTGCGTTGATCGCATTGCACCAACCGGTCGCCAGCGACCTGCGACGGGTGATGATGATTATCAAAGTCAACGGCGAGCTGGAACGGATCGCCGACCTGGCGCTTAACCTGGCCGAGCGGACCGAATCGCTGACCGCCTACCCCGATTTCCAAGTGCCCGAGCAACTCGACGAGATGGTGTCCGTCTCGTTGGCGATGTTCCGGCGGGCGTGTTCCGCGCTGGTGGACGGAGATTTGAAATTGGCCGCGGAGGTTTGCCAAATGGACGCGACCCTCGATGACTTGAATCGCTCGGTGATCGCTGAATTGGTCCAGCGGATGGGTCAACATGGCAGCGTCGCCGGTTACTTGCACCTTTTCTCGGCGTCCCGGATCATCGAGCGGATCGGCGATCATGCGACCAACATTGCCGAAGACGTCCAATATGCGATCGCGGGTCAAATCACACGCCACACCGCGGGACGTCAGCAGAAATCCGACGCCTCGGAACTTTCCACGCCGGGGGTGCATTGATCGATCGGCAACCCTGATTGAACATGGGCGTCGATGATCGATCCTTTGCCCGCGTCGCTGTTACCACCGCTGGTCGCGATCGTCATGGCGGTCGCGACCCGGCGGATTTTCCTTTCGCTGGCGGCGGGGATCTTCGTTGGGGTTGGAGTTTTAGTCTTGGGTCAACCATCGGCCCCGGCTGTGGCTATTGGGTTGACCGCCGACCTACTGATCCAGAGCGTTTGGGGCCGTGACCACCTGTTGGTGCTGGCCTTTAGTCTGCTGCTCGGGGCGATGGTTGGGGTCTTGGAACGGGGCGGAGCGATGGCGTCGCTGATCAACCGGGTCGCCACGCGGCTGGGGATCGGACGTCGGTCCGGCAGCCAGCCGGGCGATGATTTAAGGGACCGGAATCGTGCTCAACAATTGATTGCCGCAACGGGGCTGGTGATCTTCTTTGATGATTATGCCAATACGCTGTTGGTGGGCGGCACCATGCGTTCGACTGCCGACCGATTTGGCATCTCACGCGAAAAACTTGCCTACCTGGTCGATTCGACTTCCGCCCCAATCGCCGGTTTGTCGATCGTGAGCACTTGGGCGGCAATCGAAATGTCCTACATGGGCGATGGCCTTCGGGCGGCGGGGATCGATTCGGTCGGAGCAAGTTTTGAATTGTTTTGGCGATCGATTGCTTATCGTTTTTATCCAATCTTCGCATTGACTTTGGTGGCGATCTTGGTCGTGACCGGCCGCGACTTCGGTCCGATGCGAGCGGCCGAGCGGCGATCTTGGGATTCGCACGGCAACATTGAGCCGGACGATACAAGGGTGATGATGGGATCATCGCTGCACTGGGCTGCGGTGATTCCGATTCTAGGCTGCCTGACGTTGGTGCTAGCTATGTTGTCGCTCACCGGCTGGGCGTCGAGCGAACGCATGTTGGTCGACCGGTGGTGGATTGCGGGGATCAAAGTTTTGGGTGAGGGTGATCCGTATTTATCATTGGTGGTTGGCGGGGCATTTGGGCTTTCGTCAACCCTGTGGCTGCATCGTTGGCTCGGACCGGTCGCTTGGCGGACGTTGGGCAGGGGCGTTTTCGACGGCGGCCGCCAAATGCTGCCGGCGATGGGGATCCTTTGGCTAGCCTGGGCGTTGACCTCCGTCTGTGAATCGCTTGGGACCGGTCAATACCTTGCGACAACTATCTCCGGCGGTTTGGCTCCGACGCTTCTGCCCAGCGTAATTTTCCTGGTTGCCGGGGGAATGGCTTTCGCCACCGGAACCTCCTGGGGCACCATGGGATTACTCACACCGCTGGTGGTGCAATTAGCCTGCGAGATGGAGTTGTCACGGACGTTGGATGTCGAGTCGGCTCTGGTGCAATCACCCCTGGTCCTTTCGGCGACCGGAGCGGTCCTGGCCGGTGCGATCTTTGGGGATCACTGCTCGCCGATCTCCGATACCACGGTTTTGTCCAGTCGATCTTCGGGCTGCGATCATTTGAGTCACGTGTCGACTCAGTGGCCTTACGCCATGTTGGCCGCGCTGATCGCCTTGGGTTGTCAGGTGATGATGTCAACCGTTGGCGGATCGCCGCTAATTTGGCTGATCGTCGGCAGCGCTATCATGTGGGCGGTAGTCAGGGTGATTGGCTCTAACAATCTTTTGCCGGAACCGTGTCATAGCCGATTCGCGTCATGATCTCGCCGTGGTGGCGGCATACGGTTTCGATCGGGATCCCAACCCAGGAACGTCAACACGTTGCGAAACGCGATCGTGGGGCTGGCCAACAGGTCTTCGTAGCGGACCACGTGGACTTTGAACGCGGTGTGATCGATCCATGACGTGACGTGAAGCGACCAGGATCGGAGATGCTGGGTAACCAAATCGTCATCCCCGCCGCCGATCCGTTGGTCCGGTCGATTCATCATCGCAATGGCCCGATCATGATCGACGCCCCAGTGGTCAGCAACCGAATCGACGACATCCAGCGGATTGCGAACGATATAGATGGCTCCGAGGGTGAGCTCGTTACGAATGAGCGGAAATTTCGCGTCGCCGCCGACAATGCATCGGGCGTTATGGGTTTTGAGCAGCACCGGGGGCCGGACCCGAGCGGCCAAATCCATTTGGACGGCTTGACGAAGCGAATTGACATCGACGGCCAGCAGCATCCGCATCCAAGTATTGCCACTCATAGGGTAGGACGCCAGCCAGACTAGGCGGCGGAGTGCATTTTCCGGCGAATTAATCACCGGAGATCGCGGCAGCCTGAAAGGATTTCATCATATCTTGCACGTAATCAATCTCAATTCGATCAGCCTGGAGGTGGGGATAGTAACCATCGTCGCCGTACTCCGGGTGTCTCCACAGGCCATTGAGCGGTACCCCGGGGAAATGCTTCGCCAACTGCTCAGCCCAATACTGATTAAAAGAGACGAAGCCTTCCCCATCCGAGTAGTTGATTCGCCGACGATCATACATGTCCTCCTTTTGCACCAACGCGGCAAGAATGGATCCCGCACAACGGACTTCGAGGTCGAATAGTTCCGCGGGGCCGGCGGTCTTGAGCAATTCAATCGCGGCATCAGCGATCCGTCTCGCTTGGGCCGGTGCGATGGGATCGACCAGCATTAGCCGACCGAACCGGTGGGCTTCGAGCATCCTCCAGGTCGCCGTGTCAGGCCGGATCTGTGGCTGGATCGTTTCCACCTGCTCGGGGAATAACTTGAGGATAGGGATACTTTCGATTGCAGAAAAGTTGATCTCCTGTCGGGGCGGTCCCGAAGAGCCGACAATTTGATAGATTTCACGAGTCAGGTTGTTTTCCTGTTCCCGCGGAAGCCAGGCAGCGGCCGTCCTGGCAAGCACGGCCGGAAACCGCTTGGGGTCTTTGAAGATGGACTTCGCGGGATCAATGGAAAAGCTCACCGAGTCCTCCACTGACAAGATATCGTTGCCCTCGCTGTAATACGTCGGCCCCATGGGGTACCCGTCTTCGAGACGATTGTTATTCGCGAAGTACTCCACCATCTTCGGGTCATCGATCGTCTCGGGGCGAATCATCATGGAGGCTTCGACCTTGACTTCCTCATAGGCGTTGATGGCCCTGATCATTTCCGAAGAGGAGTACCGAAAGACAAAGGTCTGCACCGCAAGGTAATTTAAAGGCTTGTAGGAGGCATTGCCGGAAGAATAATTAGGACGAAAAGAATGATCGATCGACTCTTTACCCGCAACCAACCGGATCTTTGCATAGCAACTGTGCTGTGCAAATGTCGGCATCAGAGCCGGCCGCCCCGCCTCGTTCCGCAACCGAATCATCGCAAAGATCGGGTCTGGGAAGTACGGGTCAGTACAGTCCGGAAAGATTTCAAAACCGACTTCCAATGAGTCCTGCCCGGAGACGTCTTCCATGATACCAAGCAGGCACCCAAAGGTGAACGCCAGCGTGAACACGAACGATATTAAACAACCGCTTTTCATGAGAGTTCGCCTACTTTGCAACGACTACGACTGAGGATTCAAACAGGAAATAATCGACTTTGCAAATATTGAAACTGCATATCTGTTGGGGCTAAAGAATGGTCCCCCAGTCCCCGGCTTGCAAGAAACTCAAAAGAGGCCATTGAGCGTTGCCCGTTCATAAGGTTTGATGATGAAACATTCTCGATAAAAGAATTGTGCCACCCATAGAATCGATGCATTGCTTCATGAGCCGCGACGATTGTTGTCAATCGTGGGTCCGGCTTCAAATCATGCGGACGCCGTTCTTTCAAATCGCGGATCTCCTCCGTAAAAACAACCGTTGGATTACGACCATCTTCTCCGAATGCGTATCCAACGGTCACCAGCTGAATTCCCCTTTCTGCCTCGGCAAACCACTGGGCGAAGGACACATCGGGAGAGTCACCGTCCAATGCTTCACTGCTTTCGTAGGCGGTGACCAGTTGTATTGCCCAAAAGTGTTCAACGCTCGGTAGGTCTCGCACCTCGTTCGCGGCCCTGACAACGACATCACTTTTTGTCGGAGTCACATTGTATTGGAGAAACGCCGGCAAATTCGGACGGGCATTGGAAGGACTGATCGCCGCGATGATTTCGGTTCCGGCTAGGTATTCATTCATGAATGCCAAAAAGTCCACCGGATCGATCTGTCCGATCGAACACGCGTCTTCAGGGTCCCAGTCCGGGTGCAGGCAACGATTATTTGGCGGTGGCGGCATCGAGTCCAGTTCGAACCAAAGCGTCCGCTGAGCTACCAACGTGTCGGTTTGGTTTTTACCGTTCACATAACCAGGTCCAGCGTTGCCGAAGCCGTTAGGCCGCACCAACAATGCCCCGGCCAAAAATTCCAAGTCATTGAGCACTGATTGCTCATCATGAACGACGACGATCCAGTTATTGCCGGGTTGAGCTTGGGTGACGCGGAAGTAAGTATTGACAAACTCATCGTTCTCGTTAACGGCAACGGTGATGCCGGCACCGATCGTCGTGTGGGCATAGATGTCGCCGGCAGCCGAACCGGGGGGGGGTATTTTGCCCTGGTCGAATGGTATCGTAAAATGGGCCATCAGCATCGTCTGGATTTTGGTAGCTGGGGTCATGCGATTTCCCACTAGCATTCCAATCAACCGTCGCTGTAATTCCCGCCTTGCGCAACGGATCGCTCGCCGACGATACCGCCTGGTGATTTTGAAGGTATTCGTAGACCGCGATGTAGTACGCTTCGCCCGGGAGCGGTGTAGTTCAGCGTGCCCAAGACGTAGGCGAAAGCCGGATTGCCGATCGGCTCGCCGGTGGTACCAAGATTCGGGTTGCTATAGATCGCGTCCAACTCCGCGGCGGTCAACGTTCCGCCCCCCGGCGAAATCGCTTCGATAGAATTGGCACCTGCGGTTGCGGGACCTACCGATGGCGTAGTGCTGCGAGACGTCGAACTCAGGTCGGCCGCAAACAATCGCCGCGGCTATAGCGGTTCGTGACGAAGCCGGCGGGTGACGGGATCCCGGCGGAGGGTGGATTTGCGGGTTGGTTTCATTGTCGCGGTCGGGGCCGGGACGGGGGGGGCTGGGGCGGGATAATGTTTGTAACTGTCCCGGCGGTGGCGGGGAGGAACAATTTGTCAACTTTTCAGGAAATTCTCCCGTGATGATCCCCGTCGACGCCTGCTTCGTCATCAACCTGAAACGTGACGTGGATCGCTGGCGTCAATCTTTCGATACTTTGCCCGAAGATTGGCCGCTGCCGACACCGCAGCGATTCGACGCCGTCGATGGCCGTTTTGGCGAACTGCACGCGTCAATGAATGGCGTCTACGTGCCCGACCGGTGGTTGGCGGGCCAAGCCGCGGGGGTGAGTAACATCAAGGAAAAGATGTTGCCGGAAAGCTTTTTTCCCGACGCGATCGACGTTGCCGGTTCTATTGGCCCATCGCCTTCCAAAGCTCCCGCGACGCGGTGATTCCTTTGGCGAACGCGTCGAGCGAAAAACGCTCGTTGGGACTATGGGCGCCATCATCGTTTTGGCCCCAACCAAGCAACAGCACTTGGCAATGCAATGTCTTTTGAAACGATGCCAGGATGGGGATCGAACCGCCTTCGCGGATCGTCACCGGGGCGGTACCAAAGGCGGCGGTCACCGCTGAGGTTGCCGCGTCGATGAACCGACCGGTCGCGTCGGTCACCATGGCCCCGGCCCCATGGTCAGGTTTCAACTCAAAGCGCACGCCCGGCGGTTGATGTTTTTCAAGATGTTCGCGGATGAGCACCGTCAGTCGCCCGGGGTCTTGGTCGGGCACCAAGCGGAAGCTGAATTTAGCGGTCGCCTCGGCCGGCAACACTGTTTTGACGCCAACGCCCTGGTGCCCGGCGGTCAGGCCGTTGATGTCCACCGACGGGCGTGCCCAACGCCGCTCGTCGGGCGTGTATCCGGACTCGCCGGCCGGGCCGGGGGCACCGACGGATTTGGCGAATGACTCGGCATCGTTGCCGAGTTTGACCCAAGCGTCGCGTTCGACGTCGGGAATCGGAACAACGTCATCATAGAAACCATCAATGGCGATTTTGCCATCGGCATCTTTGAGTGAGGCGAGCATTTGGCATAAGGCCATCGCCGGGTTGGCAACCGCTCCGCCGAACGATCCCGAGTGCAAATCGACCGATGGACCGGAAACGCGAATCTCATAAGTTGCGATGCCGCGTAGTCCCGTCGTGATCGCCGGTCGGCCGGGACCGTACTGGCTGCTGTCGCTGACGACGACGACGTCACAGGCCAACAGGTCCGCCAAGTCAGGCAGGTGCTTTTCCAGGTTCCCGCTGCCGATCTCCTCCTCACCCTCGATTAGGAATTTGACCTGGATCGGTGGCGGGGTGCCCGCGGCAACCGCGTCGCAAACCGCCAGGATATGCGTCAAGACTTGGCCTTTGTCATCCGTGGCCCCCCGCGCGACGATGTGTCCGTCGACGATGGCCGGCTCGAAAGGCGGCGATCGCCAAAGCTCCAGCGGTTCGGGGGGCTGGACGTCGTAGTGTCCGTAGACCAGCGCGACCGCCGCACCGGGGACCGGCGGCGTTTCCGCAAAAATTAGCGGAAATCCATCGGTTTCGATTCGCCGAGTCGACAGCCCCGCGGATTTGAATCGATTTTCGACCCAACCGGCGGCCGCCAGGACGTCGTCGCGGTGAGCCGGATCGCTGCTGACGCTGGCGATTCGCAACCAATCGATCAGCGATTCGGTTGCCGCCGTCAACACACCGGAGTTGAGGGAATCCATTGACTTGTTCGAGCGGTCGGGAGGGATCGGTTGGTCTGTCGCCGATCAGAGCGACACGCCCGACACGATAAACGTTCTTGCCGGTCGGTGGGACTATGGCGATCATCGACCCCTCGGCGGCACTTTAGGTCGGCGGGGCGGCTTGCGAAGACTCGACGGCAAACAAATTTCGATCGGGAGCGCAACTTGCCTTCGCCGGGTCGATAAAATGTCCCTTCGCCGGCTTCGGAGTTTGGAAACTCCCCCCGCGGCGGTCTTTTCGCAGGAGTGCAGAATCACCTCAATGTCCAATTCCAATTCCGCGGTCGCCATTCCCGACGCCGACGTTCAAACCGAAGAACGCACCGACCGAGAGAATGCCAAGAGCAAACCCAAACGCCAGCCGCCGTATCATGTGATCCTGTGGGACGACCCGGACCACAGTTATGAGTACGTCATGATGATGATGAAGCGGCTCTTTCGGATGCCGCTCGAACGTGGGTTCAAGGTCGCCAAGGAAGTGGACAAGACCGGCAAGGCGGTCGTGACGACCACCACGATGGAGTTGGCCGAACTCAAACGCGATCAAATCCACGCGTTTGGCAAAGACGAGATGTTGCCGCGTTGCAAAGGGAGCATGTCGGCGACGATCGAACCGGCTCGGTGACTCGGTTTGAAATTGGAAATCCGAACCAACCCACTGAGCGGCTTGTCGATCGACGTTGACATTGCGACCGGGCCACTGGGTCGATTCGTTGTCGCGAATGGCAATGGCTCGGTAGCCGAAGCCGCCAAGGCTTTGGTTGATAGTCGTTCGGCGGCCTGACGGGCCGGTATTACCGGGGGAGTTCGGCGGCCTGGCGGACCGGTACTACCGGGAGGAGTTCGGCGGTCTGGCGGGCCGACGCTACCGGGGGGGATGACAGGCCGGAGGCCTATCCCACATTTAGGTCTGGATCGACGCCCTTGGATCGGTGATAATGCGTGACCGGCTTTTCAGTCCAATTGACCCCGAGATTTGAATCCATGAGATATCACGCTTGTTTCACCTTAGGCCTGGCGGTGCTGTTGGCCGCACCGGCGTCGGCCGAGGAACGAAAAACGCCCGTTTATCCCGAAGCGGAACTGAACAACACCGAAAAGGTCGCACGGGATCGTGGCGAGCAGGAAGGTGACGGTGATAAGACGGTCAACGCGACCGCGAAGTGCCCGGTCATGGGGGATGCCGCATCGGGCCGCGATTCAGCATTCACCGAAGGGTATGACAACCAGGACTGGTGGCCCAATCGACTGAAGCTCGAAGTCCTGCATCAAAACGCACCGATCGCCAATCCATTGGGTGCCAATTTCAACTACGCCGAGGAGTTTGCCAAGCTCGATGTTGCCGCTTTGACCCGCGATGTTGATGCGTTGATGACGTCGTCGCAAGACTGGTGGCCGGCTGATTATGGTCACTACGGTCCGTTCTTTATCCGCATGGCATGGCACGCCGCGGGGACCTACCGGGTCGCCGATGGCCGTGGCGGCGGGTCGACCGGGACGCTGCGATTCGCGCCGCTGAACAGTTGGCCCGACAACGGGAACCTGGATAAAGCCCGACGGTTGCTTTGGCCCATCAAACAAAAGTATGGTAACAAGATTTCGTGGGCGGATTTGGTCGCCTACACCGGCAATCGTTCGCTCGAAACGATGGGTTTTAGAACTTATGGGTTTGCCTTTGGTCGCGAAGACCTGTGGGAACCGGAAATCGATATCTATTGGGGCAGCGAAACCGAATGGCTCGGCGGCGACAAACGATATTCCGGCGACCGCGTTTTGGCCGTGCCGCTCGCCGCGTCGCAGTTGGGTTTGATCTATGTCAATCCTCAAGGCCCCGACGGCAACCCGGACCCGGTCGCCGCGGCGGTCGACATCCGCGAGACGTTTGGCCGAATGGCGATGAACGATGAAGAAACCGTCGCATTGATCGCCGGCGGACACACCTTTGGCAAAGCCCACGGGGCTGCGGAGCCGGAGAAATACGTCGGCCCGGAACCCGAAGCCGCGCCGGTCGAAGGTCAGGGGCTGGGTTGGAAAAACAAGTTCGGTACCGGCAACGCCCAGTACACAATCACTTCGGGACTTGAAGGTGCCTGGACGACGACCCCGGCGCAGTGGTCGATGGACTACTTCGATCACCTATTCAACTATGAGTGGGAGTTGACCAAGTCGCCCGGCGGCGCGGCTCAGTGGCGGCCGGTTGATCGGTCGCATGATGATGAGGTCCCCGATGCCCATGACCCCGAAAAGTCGCATCCGCCGATGATGTTTACCACGGACCTGTCGCTGCGGGAGGACCCGACCTACGCGCCGATCTCGCGTCGGTTCCATGAAGACGAGGAGGCTTTCAAAACCGCATTTGCCAAGGCTTGGTATAAGTTGCTGCACCGCGATTTGGGACCCTATGTTCGGTGCCTGGGACCCAAGGTTCCCGAGCCGCAATTGTGGCAGGATCCGGTTCCGGCGGCAGACTATGAGATCATCGGTGATTCTCATATCGCCGAATTGAAGTCGATGCTGCTCGACAGCGGTTTGTCGACGTCTCAATTGGTCACGACCGCTTGGGCGTCCGCTTCGACGTTTCGCAATTCGGACAAACGCGGCGGTGCCAACGGCGCGCGCATTCGCTTGGAGCCTCAGCGAAGTTGGGAAGCCAACAACCCGCAACAGTTGGACAAAATTCTTACAAAACTAGAATCGGTTCAGAAAGAGTTCAACGATTCGCAAACCGGCGACGTCCGAGTTTCGATGGCCGATCTGATCGTGCTGGGTGGTTGCGTCGCTATCGAAGACGCTGCTCAAAAAGCGGGGCGGAAGGTCAACGTGCCGTTTACTCCGGGACGAACCGATGCGACCGCGGAAATGACCGACGCGGAAGCGATGGCGCCGCTGGAGCCGACGGCCGACGGTTTTCGCAACTATTTCAGCCACACCTCGACCCGCCGGGCGGAGGAAGCGTTGGTCGATCAAGCACAATTGCTCGCCCTCTCAGCACCCGAGATGACGGTGCTGGTCGGCGGTTTGCGCTCGCTGGGCGTGACGGCCGGGCCGGCGAATTTGGGCGTTTTGACCGATCAGCCGCAGACGTTGACCAATGACTTCTTTGTCAACTTGCTCGACATGGATTTGCAGTGGGATAAATCGTCGGTTTGTGAGCACTTCTTTGAAGGGCGAACCGGTGACGGGCAGCCGGTGAAATGGACCGCCAGCTCGGTCGATCTGCTGTTCGGGTCCAATTCACAGCTCCGGGCGATCGCCGAGGTTTACGCCCAATCGGACGCCGGTGACAAATTTGTCGATGATTTCGTTGACGCTTGGGTCTACGTCATGAACGCTGACCGGTTTGATTTGGACCGGTCGACCCGGCGTGGCAATGCTTCGGTGGTGATGAATCGGTAGCCGAACCCGCGGCGGGCTGGCGGGCCGTAGGCATTGTGGGATGTTCGGGCGGCGGCCTGGCGGGCCGTAGGCATTGTGGGATGTTCGGGCGGCGGCCTGGCGGGCCGCCGCCACCGGGGAATGTGAGCTAGCTTTGCTCATGACCTGTGCAACGCTCGCCGAAACGCTCGCCCGGATGCGCCCCGAACTGACTCCCACCGAGATCGCCAGGCTGTGCCTGTTGATCCTCGGGGGGGCCGGTCCGGGCGATGATTTGCATGACCCCGCGACGCTGCAGCGGGTTTGGAAATCATCCTGTTTTCGGCTCGATGCGGCCACCGATCAACACGCCGCGGTTTCGGACGAACTGGATGCACTGTTGGCCGACGATCCGGTCCAATTCAATCCCGAACAACTCTGGACGCTGCTGCGGGCGGTCAAGGTGCAAAGCCAGTTGATCTCGCTGTTCGCCGAGATGCAGCCGCTGGCGTGATCCGGTGCTTGGGGGGCTGGTTCAACGTAGCGGAAGTCGCCAAGACTTTCGGTGGTGTGGCGTTCACACGGGCCGAAAGTCTTGGCGACTTTCGCTACGTCAAAGGCTGCAAACTCGCTCACCGGATGTCGCAATGGACTGGCAAAAGCATCTGATTTTCTCCCCCGATTCGGTTCATCCGACGACGCCGGATCGGCGCGTGCTGGGCGTGTTCAATCCCGGGGCGATCCGCTCGCGGGATCATGTGGATTTGTTGGTGCGGATCGCTGAGCAACCGGTTGGCTACGACGCGTCGATCCTCGAAACCGATTCGGATCAAACCGTGCCGCTGGCGCGGATCGAGGGGGAACGATGGGTCGTCGATGAAGTGCCCGCCGGGTTGGTCGAGCCGATCGACGCAAGGGTCGTCCGCGACCATCGACCGCTGCAACCGAGCGGTTTCGGCGGCGGCCGGGCAAGGTTGACGTCGATCAGCCACCTACGGCACGCCACCGTTCCGGTCGATCGCATCGCCGATCCGGCGGCTTACCGTTGGAGCGGCCGCGACTTTCACCCCTCAGGCGGGACCGAATCGATGGGGGTCGAGGATGCACGGATCACCCGGATCGACGGGCGGACTTTGCTGACTTACGTGTCGGTGTCGCCGCACGGGGCATGCACTTCGTTGGCGGAAATCACCAAATTCGGCATCGAGCGGTTGGGCGTCCTGTTTCCCTGCGAAAACAAGGACGTCGTGCTTTTCCCGAACCGAATCGATTGCAAATACGTTTGTTTTCATCGACCGGTCTCGGCCACGCCATTCGGGTCACCGGAAATTTGGACCGCGACGTCGAACGATTTGCGTCGTTGGGGCCA
The DNA here is from genome assembly GCA_963833245.1 of Pirellulaceae bacterium. GTDB lineage: Bacteria > Planctomycetota > Planctomycetia > Pirellulales > Pirellulaceae > Rhodopirellula. The sequence continues at coordinate 411,200 of CAWHXH010000010.1, read as the reverse complement.
GCATGAAATTTTGGAGATTCAATCGGACAACGACCCGGCTTCCTGGCGATCGGGGCGGATGGGGGCCGGGACGGTGCCGATCCGCACCGATGCCGGATGGGTTCACCTGTACCACGCCAACCGCCGGCCGGTCGCCGCCGGCGAGGTCGGTTCGTACTACGGCGCGATGATGCGATGTGATTTGGACGCCCCGCACCGAATCAACGCCGCGTCGGATGGCCCGGTGTTGGAGCCGACGCTGCCGATGGAGACCACGGGGTTTGTGCCGGGCGTGGTCTTTCCCACCGCCTGGATCGATTTGGCCGGGTCGGAGCTTGGGGACCGCGTCGCAATTCTCTATGGTGCCGCCGACGAGCGGACCGCCGTGGCAATCGGCGACCGCGAGGAGTTGCTCGCGACGCTGCGACCCGGCGGCGTGACGGCTTGATTTACGGACGAATCCCTGACCCCCCTTGCCGCGATCTCGACGTCGCGACCAGATCCCACGATGACTTCCCCGCTGCTCCGCCGCACCGACACCGTGCTCCGCCCCGATTCCCGGCGCGTGCTCTTTCGACCGTTTCAATTTGGCGACCAGCACCGGTTTGTCAAAATCATTGGTCGCGTTATGGGTCTGACCGAGCCGGAGGTCGACGAGAAACTTGCAGCGGTTTGGTCGGAGTTCGGCGGCCGACATCAGAAACTGCGTGCGTATTTTCAACGTCGTTTCGAGGCCGTTGCCCACCATCTGCTGACCGACACGGAACTGTCGGTCAATCGCCAACAGTTGATTGGCAGTTATTTCACCCACGAGTACGCGCTCGAATCGGCGGCACTGTTTAACCCGTCGATGGTTTGGGACCCCGATCAAACGGATGTTCCCGCCGGCAGCAAACGTTTCATCGTGTCGCTGCGGGCGACCGGCGAGGGACACATTTCATCATTATGTTTCCGTCGCGGAACGATTGACGAAAACAACAAACTGTCGATCGAACCGCCCAGTCCTTATGTTACGTCACCGCATGTGGTGCCGGACAAACAGTACGACCGCGAATCGTTTCGGCTCAAGCTCGCCGAGGTCGGCATCATCAAAGGTTTGGCGCCGTTGGTGCTTGGCGAATTGCCCGAATGGTTTACCCTCGATCAGCTCGCCGGCACGATTGAATCGGTATTGCATCGCAACCAATTGCACCGGCCGCAATTGTCCGCCGATTCTGAATCGATCCTCAACCTCGCCAAAGCGAATTATGAGGTCGTTTGTTTGGATTCGGACAACGTTTCGGAAAATTGCATCTTCCCGTACTCGCCGCACGAATCCAACGGGATCGAGGACGCGAGGTTCGTGGAATTCGTCGACGGCGGGAAGACGACCTACTATGCAACGTACACCGCCTACGATGGCCGCGTCACGTTTCCGCAGTTGCTGGAGACCGACAACTTTTGCCGGTTCAAAATCAATACGCTTAACGGCGCCGCGGTGGCCAATAAAGGCATGGCATTGTTCCCGCGAAAAGTTCGCGGACATTATGCGTCGATCGGTCGCCAGGATGGTGAGAACCTATTTCTGATGTACAGCGACGACATCCTGTTTTGGCACACCAAGGAATTGCTTGTCAAACCGACCTTTCCGTGGGAGTTTGTACAAATCGGCAACTGCGGCTCGCCACTGGAAACCGAAGCCGGATGGTTGTTGTTGTCGCACGGTGTCGGTCCGATGCGGAAGTACTCGATCGGGGCATACTTGTTAGACTTGGAAGACCCTTCCAAGGTGATCGGGCGGCTCAAACAACCGCTGCTTGATCCCAACGAGAACGAACGCGAGGGATACGTCCCCAACGTGGTCTATTCGTGCGGGGCGTTGATCCACGGCGACCAGTTGATCCTGCCCTACGCGATGGCCGATTACGCCTCAGCATTCGCAACGGTGGATCTGCCGGGGTTGTTGGATGAATTGACCTCACCATCGTAGCGGAAGTCGCCAAGACTTTCGGTTGCGATGGGTGTAGACAGACCGAAAGTCTTGGCGACTTCCGCTACGTTTCCTATTCCTAACAGCTTTTCCATGCGTGTCCTCTCGGGTATCCAATCGACCGGTCGTCCTCACTGGGGGAACTACTTTGGGGCGATACGCCAGTACATTGATTTGCAGGACGATCATGACGGGTTTTATTTTATCGCCGATTGGCACGCGTTGACAACGATCCGTGATCCCGCGGAGCTGCGTCAGAACGTCATCGACACCGCGACCGACATGATGGCGCTGGGGCTGGATCCCGCTCGGGCGACGATCTTTGTTCAAAGCCACGTGCCGCAGGTTGCCGAATTGAGCTGGATCTTGACGACGTTGACCCCCATGGGACTGCTCGAACGATGCGTTTCGTACAAGGACAAACGGGACAAAGGGATTGCCGCAGAGGCTGGACTATTCACCTATCCAGTCCTGATGGCGGCAGACATCCTGGCCTATGATCCGCAGATCGTACCGGTCGGGGCCGACCAGATTCAACACATCGAAGTGTGTCGAGACTTGGTTGGACGTTTTCATCATCAATACGGTGAGACGTTTGTGATGCCCAAGGCCAAGACGCTCGATATCGGCGCGAAGGTCGTCGGGACCGATGGTGAGAAGATGTCCAAGAGTTACGGCAACACGCTGCCGATCTTTGGCGATGTCAAGAAGATCCGAAAGCAGATCATGCGGATCACGACCGACAGCCGCCCGATGGATCAGCCCAAAGATCCGGCGGGTGATCCGCTCTACGAACTATACCGGTTGTTCGCGACCGATTCGGAGATTACGGCGGTCGAGGCGACCTACCGGGCCGGCGGGTTTGGGTACGGGGAGATCAAACAGGCGGTAGCCGAGGTCAGCGAACGCTATTTCGAGCCGGCGCGGCAGCGTCGTTTAAAATTGGAAGCTGATCCGTCGATCGTCGCGGATGCTCTGTCCGATGGCGGACGGCGGGCGCGGGAAGTGGCTGCCGGGGTGCTTGATCGCGTCCGGGTGGCGTGCGGGCTACGGTGAAGCAGTAGCCGGCGTAGTGGATTTTGCCAAAAATCCATGGGGGGGATGGATTTTTAGCAAAATCCACTACGTTGGTTTGAATTAAAACGCACAGCGAAGTTGTAGGACGAGGCGGGTGTCAAACCAGTGATCGTCGGCAAACGTCAACCCGCCGGAGAAGCCCGCTTCCCATAATCCGAAATCGCCGCGGGGTCCCAACACAATGCGGGCGCCGGGGTAAACCTCCACCGCCGTTTCGCCGTCAATTCGCGTGACGCTATCGTTGGATTCGGTTTGGGCGCCGTAGAGAAACGATAGCGTGCGGACTTCCAAGGTTGGCAGGATCGCAAACACATCGCTGGTCGCGGCAATCGTCGAAATCCCCCAACCGGTGCTCAGCACATCGCCGGCATAACGAGGGTCCGCCCCAAGCGGAATCCAGTATTTAAGTTCGCCGAATAGATAGGTTTTTGGCGAAAAGCAGTGCCGCAGCAACACGCCGGGTTCGATCGAGGTGTGGCCGGTGCCCAGGCCGCGACGCTCCACTCCGGTCGGAACATAGGTTTGAAAGATCGATGCCAACTGAGTCCGCCGGCCATCGATCAATAGTGCTTTGGCACCCAGAACGAGGTCGCCGAAGCCGGTTGTGTTGGGGTTGTCGATCGGATCGAGCGAACGCATGGTCAGCCGCGTCGTCGCCATCGCGGTGCGGGTGCCGACCGCGGAGGAGAACACGGTGTCGATGACGTTGAGGCGGGTTTCACCACCGGGACCGAGCGGCGGAGCGGCCCAGTAGTACTCCGCCCGGTCGGGGGTTTGCAAACCGCGGTCGAATTGAAGCGTCCAAGCGGCGTGCGGGGTGCCGATGGCGGTGTCCAGCACCAAGGGGGCAAACTCGACACGTTCGTAACCGATCCCACGATCCGGGCCGGCGCCGCAACCGCAGCCGCGACAGCCGCAGTCGTCGCAGTGCCGGCTGAGGTATTGATCCCAACGACGCCACGGCGTCCATCGATCGGCTAGAGGACCGGCCGGCGCTACGTTGTCGGTCGGCATCCATTCAAACGGTTCGGACGATTCAATCAGGTCCAAATCCGGTGGGAGACCCAGGGGATCGGTTTGATCCAAGACCGAGTAGCCGACGATGTTGTCGGGCAATAATTCGATCGGTAGAGATTGGGCGATCGTCGACGCAGCCGACCATGACCAAAACCCCAGGCAAACCGCCAGCCGTGTCGCCCACCGGCGGTGTCGGGTCCGGCGGGGGGCGGGGGTGAGGGTCAATTCGTCCGTCAGGGCTGGGGCGGGCGGGATTCAATCTCAACTTCGTCGAAAACGGACTAGCCGCGTGAGACGAACTTTGACGATTACCCCGGTTGTATGACGCCTCCGCCCTGACGTTGCCCCTCCACCGACCACCGACCCGCCGTCCCAATGCAGCATCTCGCCGTTCATTGGCACGAAGGCCTGTTCCTGAGGCCCCAGCATTTGCAGGCGTGGGACCGGCACCAGGATGAAACCCGCCTGCTGGGCCAGCGGCTCCGCACGCCTTTCGGGCACGGTTTGGCGTCGATCGCGATCAACCCCGATGCACTCGCGGCCGGTTACTTTCAAATCGATCACGTCCGCGCCCAATTGGCCGGCGGGACGTTGGTGGAATGGAATGATGGTCAAACCGGCGATCGCGTCGACTTGCGAACCGCTTTGGAACAAGCCGACGGGACCCCGGAGCCTTGGGTTGACGTTTATTTGGCTGTCACGCGGTTGCGGCTTGGGGATGTCAACGTCGATCCGAGCGAAAACGGCCCCGGCAATCGAACGGCCCGATCGCATTGGTCCGAAAGTCGATTGCCCGATGAAGCCGACCCGGCGAGCATTGAGCCGATCCTGATCCGCCGGCTCAACGTCCGCGTTCTGCTCGGCGGCGATGAGCGTTCCGGCTGCGAGACGCTGAGAATTGCGCGGGTTCGGCGGTCCGCGGCGGGCGAAGTCGTCGCGACGCTCGACGCCCGGTGCGTCCCGCCGCTGACGGACCTGGCCGCCTGGCCGCCGCTGCGACGCGATGGGATCGGCAAGCTGTTGGATCGGATTTTGTTAAAAATTCAAGCGCTGGCCGCCGCGGTCACCGCCCGGAGTCGTCGGTTAACGGCGGCGTCGTCCGACGAACTGGAGCAGTTGCTGCTGCTGCGGACGCTCAACGAAGCGGCGGCAACTTTGACGCATTTGACCCGGACGGCGGGGGTTCATCCCGCTGATGGATATGCGGCGTTGGTCCGGGTGGCAGGTTCGGTGGACCTGTTTGGCTCCGGTCGCAGATTCGAGACGGTGCCGGCTTACGACCACGATGCGATCGGGCCGGTCTTTGCGGAGTTGATCGAGCGGATCGAGCGGCGGATCGCGGCGGTCGGTCGTCCGGGATTTGAACAACGATTCTTGCGATTGGAGAATCTGACGGCCACCGCGGAACTGCCTGCCCATTGGTCAACCGCCGGGGGAACGTTCGTCATCGGCATCGAAGCGGCCGAGCCGACCACGCCGGCGGCGGTGACGGCTTGGTTTCGGGCCGATCGACCGGGTTGGAAACTTGGGCCGGGCGACCGCGTCGAGCAAATGCACGCCGACCGGGACCAAGGCATCGAGCTTCGGACGGCCACCTCGGTCGACCCGTCGCTGCCGCCAACGTCCCGGTGGGTCTATTTCAAAATCGATCCTCTCAACTCCGTCTGGCGAGAAGCGGTTCGCGGCGGTTCGCTGGGGCTGCGGTTTCCCGAATCGATGATTGATTCGCCCGGGGCCGCCGCGTCCGAGACGATTGCCGCGCGGATGCCGGGACGAACGTCGGACGTTCGGATCGCGGTGTTCCGGGTCGAAGCCGGGGGGAAGTCGTGAGTTTGGATCAAACCCGAATGGACCGGTTCGTTGAAACGGTACTCGATGCAATTGAAGCGATTGCGGCGGGTCAATCCGTCTCGCCTTCGTCGCTGCGGCGGGGTTTGGCCGATCAACTTCGCGACGCGACCGATCGGGCAATGGCGAGCGAGGATTGGCACTCGGCGGCGTACCTGCTGTCCGCCTGGGCCGACGAAGTGTTGTTGGAAATTGACTCATCCGTGTGGCCCGGCCGAACCGCATGGAGCGATTGGGTGCTGGAGGAAGAACTATTCGGCACGCGGATTTGCCATGTCGAGTTCTACAAAGTCCTCGCCGCGTCGATGTCCGACTCGCGGACCGAGGTCTTGCGGGTCGGCCGGACCTGTTTGTGGTTGGGATTTCGGGGGCTTTACCCGTCGCCGACCGCCCAGTCGATCCGCGCGGTCGATGCCGGGTTGCCGTCAACGCTGACGCAGTTCGTTGAACAGTTGAGTCGCCAAATCGACGCCGCCGGCGGGGTTTTTGAGAACACCGGGATCACCCAGCCGCCTCGGTATCGAGTCCTGCCCGGTCGTGGCCCCGCCCCCCGACGGCGGCAATTGGTCGGTTGGGCGGTGGCGGCCGGGTCGTTGGCGATGATCAACCTGACCGTTTTTTGGGTGCGGACGCGTTGAACCGGAAATTGCCCAAATGGGCCGCAAAAGTGCCCGTTTTGAACTACCGGCCATCGGCCGCGGCCTGGTCGTCGGTTGCCGTGGCGGGGTTGTTGGTCGTCGTCGCAGTGTTGGCGTGGGCGGCGGATCAAGACAACCCGTGGGCCGTCAATTTTGACCAATTCATGACGCCGACGCGGGCGGCGTGGTTGCTGGCGGCGGCCGTTTTGGCGGTCGCGGGAACCTACGGCACGGTCTGGGTTTGGATGAACGACCTGCCGACCGGCGGAGCGACGGTTTCCGGTCGCTGGTCGTCAGTCCTTCGGTGGTTGTCGCATCACGGCAACGATTTTCGGTCGCTACCCTGCTATCTGGTGCTTGGAACGGAGCATCGTGCCGACGCCCAACGGATCGCGGGGGTTGAAAATGAACTTTCGCCGGCAGCCGACGGCGGGGAACGTGGGGCGGACGTCGATGCGGCGGTGATTGAAAACAGCGTGCTGCTGTTCGCTCGGCGGGCCGGGAGGTTTGGCGGGGCGGGGGGGGTGGGTGATGCCGATGTGACGGGTCGGCGAAGTTTGAATCAGGGGCCGGATGGGGGGGGAAAAGAGCTCGCTGACGCGTCGGGCTGGTTTGGTGGGGGCGACGGGCCGGAGGCCCGTCGTACCTATGGGGGCGACGGGCTGGAGGCTGGTCGTAGCGATGCGGATGACAGGCCGGAGGCCTATCCCACGGGGGGATCGGTGGCGGTGGCCGAGCGGGTTCGAGTTGATCGTGTTGTGCAGCGAACCGTTGCGACGTTGACCCGGGCGGAGCGGTTGGTCGAACAAGCCAGGGAGGTTTCGATTGAGGTCGGGCAGACGACTGCGGTTTTGGATAGCCGGGCGGTCGGCCGGCAAACCGAATTGATCGAGCTTTGCCGCCGGTTGCGAATCGATCGTTTTCCGGTCGCCCCGCTCAACGGCGTTTTGGTCGTCGCCGATATCGCCCAAACGACCGCGACCGCCGCCCGTTCGCTGGCGTCCGACTTGGACCTGATGGCTTCGCACCTGGGCTGCCAAGTTCCACTAACCCTGACGATGCTCGATCGTGACCCGGCGACGGCGGCCGGATGGACCGAGCTGGCACGACGGCGGCGGACCGCCGGTCAGTCCACGGATTCGCTGATCGGCGTCCGATTTGACCCCGAACGAGTTCCCACCCGGTACGCCGCATCGGCGGCGGCCGACGACGCCGTCGAATCATTATTGCGAGCGATCGACGGTGTTCTGACTCAACCCGACTGCCTGGTTTCGCCGGGCAACGAGTCGCTGGTTCGGTTGGCGATTGCCGCCCGGCGTTGGCGGGCCGGGCTGGGGGCGATGTTAAGCGAATCGATCGGCCGCGCCGCCAACGACGAATCCGCCACAATCTTCGCCGGTTTGATCATCGCCGGCGGCGGGGATGGCCCCGTTCACGCCGCGACCCGGAAACCAATTTGGCGATTGTTGGCGGACAACCAACACTGCCTGCGGCCGACCGCCGCGGAAATCCGCCGCGAGCGGTGGTTAGCCCGCGCGACAGTTGCGTTGATTGTTACCTGCGTCGTGGTGGCCGGACTTTTGATCGTTCAAATCGCCCGTTGGGTGTCCCTGCCGGAGTTCCTTCGATGACCGAATTGCAAACTTTGTCGCCGGACTTGCTCGGACCAGTTTCCACGGAACGACCGGCCGGGGCGAACCTGGAATACGACGCCGAGTTCCAGCGGATTGTGCGGTTGGCCGACGGCACGCGGGAGCAGCAGTATGGGGCGACGATTGTCGCGGCGCGTTCGCCCGACTACGCCGTGATCGGTCCCGTCGCCGCCCAATTGGCATTGCTGACGCGCGACCTGAGGCTTGGGGTTTTATTGACCGAAGCCTGGACGTCGACGCGGGGATGGTCCGGTTTGGCCGACGGGCTGGAACTGCTGCGGGGCTGGACGGTGGACTTTTGGGCTGACGTCCACCCGCCGATCGAAGACGCTCAAAGCGGTGACCCATTCGAGCGAGTCAATGCGTTGGCACGGTTATGTCAACACGAGCATTTGCCGCGGTTGATTGCCGCTCTGCCGGTTGCCCCGACCGCCCACGGCGACATCTCGGTCTCGGACTTGGATACGACCGCCGCCGAGGAGGGGTCGGCGACGAAGCTCGACCGGATTCGGCCCGAGGAGATCGAAGCGGCCTGTTTGTCGATGTCGTCGATGATGCTCCGGCGACGCTGCGATTTTGCGGAGTCCTGTCAAACCAGCCTGCGTGACTTGGTCCAATTCCTCGAGTCGATCGGAGGTCCGGGCGTATGGAACGCGACGGCCATCACGGGTCCGATCGACGCCGGCGTTGCGACGTTGCAAAGCCACCTGCGTCGTCGCCAACCGTCGCCGGCGGTCTCCCGGGTCGCCGAGGAAACCGCAAGCGACGACTCGCCGGACGATCGACCCGTGATGTCGGGTTCCATCCAATCGCGGCAACAGGCGGCGGAGGTTTTGAACCAGATTGCTGACTATTTCCGCCGCCACGAGCCGTCCAGTCCCGTGCCGTTGATTCTCGACCGGGCCGTTGAAATGCTCGATCGCGACTTCTTGGCGATCATTCGCGAACTGGCCCCCGACGCGGTGGTGGGGCTAAAAAACTTGGCGGGTGAAAAATGAGCCTTTTTGCAACCTAGGGTTGCATCGATCTAACCCCCGGGCGGCGGGATATGTTACCCGCCTCCTAGACACAACTTCCTATTTGTTCACCCGTCCCCCGTCCTCGCAGGTTTGGAGCCCGCCCATGTCGCAAAGCAGTCAGAAATTCATCGGGCGCAACCGCCCGCCGCGGGTTCAAATCGAATACGACGTGGAAACTTATGGTGCCGAAAAGTCGGTTCAATTGCCGTTCGTCATGGGCGTCCTGGCCGATCTGTCGGGCGACGCCGCCGAGCCGCTCGCCGCGGTCGCTGATCGCAAGTTCCTGGAGACCGACGTCGACAACTTTGACGATCGCATGAAAGCGATCCGGCCGCGGGCGGCTTTCAAAGTCGCCAACACGCTCAGCGGTGAAGGTGAACTGGACATTGATTTGACGTTTGAATCGATGGAAGACCTGTCGCCCGGCCGCGTCGCTCAGAATGTCGAGCCGCTGCGTGCGTTGCTCGAAGCCCGCACGCACCTGGCCCAACTGGTCACTTACATGGATGGAAAAGACGGGGCCGAGGAGTTGGTCGCCGCGTTGATCGAGAACCCCGAATTGCTCAAGGAATTGGCGGACAACCCGGTCACCTAATCGAACAATTTTAGCGGTAGGGCGCAAGCCCTCCGGTGTCGGCAAACAACGCGACACCGGACGGCTTGCGCCGTTCCGCTAAGTAAAAACACTCCAAAACATCATCACACCAACCCAACCAATTCCATGAGTGACACCCCCACACAGACGGTGGACCCAACCGCCGCAGCCGCACCAACCGCCTCCGATCCTCCGGCAGCCTTGGTGACGCTCGAAAATCTGTCCGCGCTGATTGAACAAGAGTTCAAACCGCGCACCGAGCAAACCAACGCCGCGGTGCTATCGGCCGTCAATACGCTCGCCAAGCAATTGACCGACAACGAAGTCGAACTGGGCAGCGATGCGACCAAGACGGTCCAGGCACTCGTCGCCGAGATCGATCGCAAGATCGCCGATCAACTCAACGCGATCATTCATCACGAATCGTTCCAACGGGTCGAGTCGGCATGGCGCGGGTTCTATCACCTGGTCAACAATACCGAAACCGACGAGATGCTCAAGATCCGCGTCTTGAACATTTCTAAAACCGATCTGCACAAGACGCTCAAGAAGTACAAGGGCACGAACTGGGATCAAAGCCCGCTGTTCAAGAAGTTGTACGAGGAAGAGTACGGTCAATTCGGCGGCGAACCTTATGGCGCGTTGGTCGGCGACTACTACTTTGACCACAGCCCGGTCGATGTCGAAATCCTCGGCGAAATGGCCAAGATCGCCGCGGCGATCCACGCTCCGTTCTTCGCCGCCGCCGCCCCGTCGATGATGCACATGTCGTCATGGCGGGAGCTTAGCAATCCGCGTGATTTGACCAAACTATTCTCCACCGCCGAGCACGCCAGTTTTCGGTCGCTTCGCGATGACGAAGACTCGCGTTACCTGGGGCTGACGATGCCCCGTTTCCTGGGTCGTCAACCTTATGGCGCGGCGACCAACCCGGTCGAACAGTTCGACTTTGAGGAGGACACCGCCGGATCGGACCACAGCCGCTTTGTGTGGTGCAACAGCGCCTACGCGTTCAGCGTCAACGTCATGCGATCGTTCAAAATGTACGGTTGGTGCTCGCGGATTCGCGGCATCGAATCGGGCGGCAGCGTCGAGAAATTGCCGGTTCATACGTTCCCGACCGACGATGGCGGGATCGATGTCAAATGCCCGACGGAAGTCGCGATCAGCGATCGTCGCGAAGCCGAATTGGCCAAGAACGGTTTGATGCCGTTGGTTTATCGCAAGAACAGTGACTTGGCGGCGTTCATCGGTGCCCAGTCGCTCAACAAACCGGCGGTGTTTGACGATCCCGACGCGACGGCCAATGCCAACCTGGCGGCGCGGATGCCGTACCTGATGGCGGTCAGCCGGTTCGCCCACTATTTGAAGTGCATCGTCCGCGACAAAGTCGGTTCGTTCCGCGGTCGCGACGACATGCAGAAGTGGCTCAATACGTGGATCAAACAGTATGTCGACACCAACCCGGCGACGGCGTCGGAACTGGACAAGTCGCGTCGCCCGTTGGCCGGTGCTGAAGTCGTCGTTGCCGACGCGGTCGGCAACCCCGGCTACTACGAAGCGAAGTTCTACCTGCGACCGCACTATCAGCTCGAAGGCCTGACGGTGTCGTTGCGGTTGGTGAGCAAATTGCCCTCGGCCAAGGCGTCGTGATCTCCCAACGGTAGCCGAAGCCGCCAAGGCTTTGGTTCTCCCAACGGTAGCCGAAGCCGCCAAGGCTTTGGTTCTCCCAACGGTAGCCGAAGCCGCCAAGGCTTTGGTTCGTCGTGATTCGGCGGCCTGGCGGCACGCCGCTACCGAAGATTCAGGTTCCACCATTTCATCCAATACAAAATTCCCATGATCTACCTAAAATTTGACACCGAAATCAAAGGCGACGTCTCGGCCAAAGGCTATGAGGACCAAATCAAGATTTGGAACTTTTCCTTCGACGTCCAACGCGCCATGATGCTCGAAGAAGGAGCCAAGACGCGTAAGACCGGCGTTGCGAAGTTCCAAGACATTACCTGCAACAAGACGCTCGACATCTCGTCGTCGGAATTGTTTAATCAAAGCATCTGCGGCGAAAGCCTGGTCAAGGCGACCTTCACGTTCTTGCAAAACGAAAAAGAACCTAAGCCTTATTTGAAGCTCGAACTCGGCGACCCGATCATCTCGTTCTATTCAATGTCCAACACCACCGGACAGATGGCCAACGAGACGTTCCGAATCTCCTACGCGAGCATCAAGATGACGTTCACCGAATTGACCGGTGAATCCGATACCCCGGCGACGCCCAAGGGCTGGAACCTGCTCGAAGCGAAAGCTGCGTGAGCGGGCGTCCCGACTGGACCCCCTCGCTGCTGCAACGACTCTCCAGCGACGCCGGCGAGAGCCGACGGCGACATCCCGTTTCCGATCCGTCGCATCGCCAAATGCGGCGGGCGGCGGCGGGGCGGGTTGCCGACGCGATTCGCGCGGATTTGTTGCAACTGCTCGACACCCGAGCCGGCCCGCCGATCGATCCGGCGAGGTGGCCGGCGGCGGCGGGCAGCGTTTTGAACTACGGCGTGCCCGACCTGACCGGTTTGACGACCAGCGGGCTGGACGCGGCAGCTTTGACCGCGCGGTTGGTCAAAATCGTCCGCCAATTTGAACCTCGATTGATCGCTCAAACTTTGGCGATCGAGTGCAAGGCGGCGGCGGTCGGCGGGAGCGTCGACGTCACGATCGCCGGCGAGTTTTGGATCGGCGGGCAAGCCGAACCGTTTGACCTGTCGTTGACCATGGATTTGCACGGAGGCCCCTGTCGCCAAGCGGGATAGCATGGAAACGGAATTCCTGGATCACTACAATCGCGAGCTGAGCTACCTGCGGGATTTGGGGGGCGAGTTCGCCGCCTCGCATCCCGATGTCGCCGCCGGATTGGGACTCGACGAGCACGACTGCTCCGACCCGATGGTCTCGCGGCTGCTCGAAGGGTTCGCGTTCCTGGCCGCCCGCGTTCATCGCCGATTGGATTCGGAATTTCCGCGTCTTACCGATGGTTTGTTGCAATCGGTGCTGCCGATCGTGACCCGGCCGGTGCCCGCGGCGACGATCGTTTGCCTGTCACCCGACCGCGACGATCAATCGCTCGCCGCGGGATTCAACGTCGCTCGGGGTACCGGATTGATCGGGCCGACGGTGCCGCGGGTTCCGACGGCTTGCCGGTTTGAAACGACGATGGACGTCACGCTGCTGCCGCTGCGGATCGCGGAGGCGGAGCTGATCGATCGCTCCGGCCGATCGTCCGGTGCGTTTCCCGAGTTGCTCCGCGACGATTCGATTCGCTCGTGCCTGCGGTTGACGTTGGAAACGACCGGCGGGTTGCCAATCTCCTCGCTTCAATTGGACAAACTGACGGTTTATCTACGCGGCGAACTTGGTCAACCGCTGCTGGAGGCGATTTTGGCGCGAACGGTTCGTTTGGCCGCCGGCGGGGAGTCCGGTTGGAACTCATTGCCGGCCGAGTCGATGCGGCACGTCGGCTTTCGGTCTGACGAAACGCTGTTGCCCGAAGACGCGCGGACGATGAGCGGCCACCGGCTGCTGGCCGAAGCGTTCCTGCTGCCCGAGAAGTTTCAATTCGTTGAGTTTTCGGGTCTCGCCGCGGTCGCGAGCCAAACCGGCGGCACGACGTTGGAACTCGCCTTGGGGCTGGATCGGCATCCCGCGGAATTGGAGGGGCAAATTCACGCCGAGCGGTTCTCGCTGCACTGTACGCCGGCGATCAATCTGTTTGAGCGTCGGTTTGACCGCGTCGAAGTGTCCGATGACCGGACCGAGCACCCGATTGTTGTCGACCGGGGCCAACCGCTCGGTTATGAGGTTTGGTCGATCGAGCAATTGATCGGGCATACCGGCGCGGTACACACTGGCGGGGGGCTGGCGGGCGAGGTGCCGATCGAGCCGCTCTACGGGCCGCCGCGGGGCCGGGGCGGGGCGGAGGAGCCGCCGCGTCAATCGGCGGCCGGCTACACCGCTGAGCGACGACCGCGACGGGCTTCGGTCGCTCAAGCTCGCGACGGGCACCGCTCGCCGTACTTGGGAACGGAGGTCTTCGTGACGCTGACCGATCCCCCCGGGCGGCGGGTTCGCAGCGATATTGAACAACTCTCGGGCGTTGTCCGCTGCACCAATCGTGATTTGCCGATGATCCGGCCGGCCGGCGGTTGGCGGTCGGCGTTGAAATTGGAAGGCCACGCGCCGGTCGAGGCGGTCGTGTGCTTGATGGACCCGACCCCGCCGCGGCCCCCGGTCGCCCGCGGCGATGGCGCGGCGGCTTGGCGGTTGATTGAATCGTTGACGCCGCGGTATCTGTCGATCTTTGGCGATCAAAACGGTGCAGATGCGGCTCGGCGGATCGGTCAACTATTGCAATTGCACTGCCGCGACGATTCACCGGCGGCCAACCGGATCGGCGGGGCGATCCAGCGGATCGAAGCGACCGCGGTGACACGTCAGTTGCCCCACGCCGGGCCGATTGTCTATGCCCGGGGTGTCGGCATCGATTTGGAAATCGATCCGGCGGATTTGGCGGGCGTCGGACCGTTCCTGCTGGGGGCGGTATTGGAAGTCTTCTTCGCTCGCGGCGTCGGGTTGAATGGTTTGACGCAAACGACGCTGCGGACCGCCGGCGGCGGCATCGTGCATACCTGGCCGGTGCGGACGGGCGAATTACCGAGTCTTTGAAGCTCCAACGTGGACGGTCAACGCATTGCCCAAGAACTCACCTCGCGATGATTGGTTTCAAACGATTCGCCAAATCGAATCGTCGGGGGAGCGGTTTGCGCGGGTGGGCCATGCCGCAAGGCCTGCCGCCGAGTCGGTGCGGATCGGACAGCCGGCGGATTTGGATTTTGCACCGGCGTCGGTGTCGAAAGTCACCGTCGACGACGCCGGTCATCATCACATCCGCCAGCGGTCGTTCGGGCTGCTCGGTCCGGCCGGGCCGATGCCGTTGTGGTTGACCCAAACGGTTCGCGACCGGACGCGGGACGAAGACCCGTCGCTCGAAGCGTTTTTGAACCTGTTTCACCACCGGATGGCGACGCTGTTCTACCGGGCGTGGGCGTCCAGCCGCGGTGCGGTGCAGCGGGATCGACCCGGCGACGACCGGATGGCCGACTGGGTGGGGGCGTTGGCCGGTGCCATCGGCTCAGAAGATTCATCTCGGACGTCTTCAGCGTTGGAAAAACTACGCCGCGACTCGCGGTTGCACTTCGTCGGACGCCACGGCCCGGTCGGTCGTTCGGCCGAAGCGTTGGCTGCGGTCGTCAGCGCGACACACGACGTGCCGGTCCGGGTTGAATCGTTCCGGCTGCGGCGATTGCCGTTGCCGGTCGAAAATCAAACCCAACTGGGCGGTCCGAATCGACAACATGGCGGCGGTTTGGGTCACGGCGGTTTGGGTCACGGCGCAGTCGTCGGGCGGACCATCGCCGATCGGGCTTCGATGATCGGTGTGTCGATCGGCCCGCTGCGTTGGTCCGGTTTTGATCGGTTGCGGCCCGGCGGTGAAGAACATCAAACGCTGGTCGCGACCATTGGCGATTTTATCGGTCCGGCAGTCGATGCCGACGTCGAACTGTCGGTCGTTGGCGGAGATGTCCGGCCAATGACGCTGGGGCGCAGCGGCCGGTTGGGGATCGATGCCTGGGTCAGTCCGCAGGATCGATCAGGCGTCCGGCGGGACTCGCACTTCACGGTTTGCGGTGCGCCCGAGGCCGAACAATGAAGACTTCCAAAGGCACTCGGACGATTCAGTTGATTGGTGCCCCGGCGGGCGGGGACGCGGCTATGGTGACGCAATTGACTTGGCGCGAAACGCTCGGCCGGAGCTTTGAAGGCTCGCTGCGATTAATTAGCCCCGGCGCACCGCTGGACAAATCGGCATGGTTGGGAGCGAAGGTCGGTATTCAGATCGGGGGCAACGGTCCGGCTCGGCACGGTCACATCCAAGCTTGGTCTTCCCAAGGATGGGTCGTCGACGAAGGCGGCTACGCGCACACGGCTCAGCTATGTTCCTGGGACGGTTTGCTGCGGTTGGTCGGCGGTCATTCGGTCTTCCAGGACAAGACAGTCATTGAGATCGCCCGGGCGGTTTTCAAACGACGAAAGTTTTGCGGTGACGTGTTGTTTCAAACTAACACCGAATATCCCAAGCGGACCTACACGGTCCAGCACGATGAGTCGGATCACGACTTCATCCGCCGACTGTTCGAGGAGGAAGGTCTGTACACGTTCTATGATTACAAAACCGATGGTCACACCTTGGTCATTTGTGACGCGCCACCGGCGGGCACCGAGGTGTCGGACGCTTATGTGTTTCGCGATGCAGGTGATGCTTACGCGGCGCGGAGTGTTTATGGGGTCCAATTCCGCGACGCGGTTGCGACTCAAACGCATCAGTTGGGGGACTATGATTTTACCAAACCCCGCGCCGCGATGGCGGCGAGCGGATTGACGTCTGCGCCGGCGGCCGATGCGGCGGATTGGTCTTGGTATCGTTACCCGGGGCGTTATGAGGATCCGACCGTTGGTAACCGTTTGGCTAGGGTTCGCGCCGAGGCGATTGATGCGGACCGGGGTCGCGTCGAGATCAAAACCGAAGCGGATGATTTCGCCGCCGGCAGCAAGATCGCGATCACCGCGGACGAAGGCAATCCGATCGCGGGCGACTGGTTGGTCACCGCAACCCAATGGACAGCGACCGAACCGGCCGGTGGGGTTTCCAAAGGCGATTCCGGGGGCTTTCAATTTGAGTGTCACGCCACGTTGTTGGACTGGAAAACCCCGTTTCGGGCGGCTCAAACGACGCCCCGGCCCCGGCCCGCCGGTCCGCAGATCGGGACCGTTACGGCACCGTCAGCCGCGGAAGTTTGGACTGACAAATTCGGTCGCATTCGGGTCAAATTCGCTTGGTACCGCGAGGCACAACCGGGGGAGGATTCCTCCTGCTGGATTCGTGTCCTGCAGCTTTGGACGGGCAAAGGGTGGGGCGGCGTTTCATTGCCCCGCGTCGGCGAAGAAGTCATCGTCGATTTCATCGATGGTGACATCGACCGGCCGATTGTGATTGGCCGTGTGTTTAATGCCGACCGGATGCCGCCCGATGACCTGCCGGCGGCCCATACCCGGACAATCTTTCGGACCCGATCGACGCCCGTCGGCGGTGCCGACGAAGGTCATGAGTTGACCTTCGAGGATTTAAAGGATCATGAGTCGATCTACTTTCATAGCCAAAAGGACTTCTCGCGGGTGGTGGAGGATTGCGACGAATTAAAGGTCGGTTTTGGCGATGGGGCGACGGGGAACCAAACCAGTGCAATTTATAACGATCAAACATTGCAAATCGGTGTCGGTTCGGGTGGCGGCAAGCAAACCCTGACGATCGGTGGCGGCCGAGTGACGGAGATTAAGACCGGTGACGATTCATTAAAGGTTGCCGGTGGATCGCTGAGCATCCAGGCGGCCACATCGATCACCCTCAAGTGCGGCGGTTCGAGTATTGAATTGACTCCGTCGGGCATCGAGATCAAATCCGCGCAGGTCACGATTGCCGGCGACGGGAAAGTGGCGATTTCGGGGACCGAGATCAAAGCGGCCGCGGGCGCGGAATTGGAACTCACCGCCGGGGCGATAGCGAAGCTCTCCGGCGGCGGGCCGACGCAGATCAAAGGCGCCATTGTGATGATTAATTGATGTTCCAACTGACCGCCACGACCGAGGGTTTTGACTCGCGACAATGGACGCTGCGAGCCGGGCAACGGGTTTGCGTCGGCCGGAGCGTTTGGGCGACGTGCTGCGTGCCGGATGATCCACATTTGGCCCCTGAACATTTTTATTTGGTCGCGGACACCCCGCCGCGAGCCGAAGCTGCCGCGGGTCAAAGCATCGGTGAGCGTCCGGTCCAAACTTGGATCGCGGGCAGTCCCGATCACCGGGATCAATTCGTTGCCGGAACGACGACGTTTGAAGTCGTTTGGCCGGCGGCGGCGGTCCAGGACGTTACGCCGCCTGAGGTTTCGCCCGCGGCCCCGGAACCCGCCCCGACGGACGAGATTGATCGCATGATCGCTACGGGTCGTTTTGACGATGCCGTCAGCGTGATCGCCGATCGATTGCCGCCCCCCGCGGCGGTTGGTTGGATCATGAGCTGCCTGCCGTCCGCCGATGAAGCGATCCGGCGAGCGATCGTCGATTGGTGCGATCAACCGTCGGCCCGGACACGGCTCGCGGTCGCCGGGTGCGAGACGGAAAACGACGCTTGGGTATGGCTCGCTCGGGCCGTCGCGTTTACTGCTCCAAGCCTGGCTGCGGACGATCAACCGGTCGTGCCGCCGCCGCCGGGGCTGCCCGCGGTCGCGATCATCGCGGCGGTCCGATTCGGGAAGTTGATGCCGAATTGTCCCGCGAATTTTGCGGAAAAGCTGGCCGTGGGCGGCCGCGAACTTTTGAAAAATCAACCGCCATCACTCGCGGAGGGTTCGGAATGACCCAAACGGTTGATTGGCGAGGTGAACGCATGTCACCCGGGACTCAGCGGCGATGGCTTGGCCGGGCTGCGGCGGCGGTGGTCCTGGTTGCGGTCTCCGTTTTCCTGGTCGCCGCGATCGGGGGGCGTGACGGTGCGGCTTGGCAGGTCGTGCTGGTCCAAAACGCCGAAAGGGTCACGCGGCTGCGGTCGATCCGGCCGGCCGGTCCGTTGCTGATTCGCTGTTCGTTCAAAGAAGGCGTCGTTAACGGCCAGGACATTTGGGCAGCGGTCGAGCACGTCGAGCAACCGGTGGTGCTGTGGATTGAAACGGTGCAAACCCGTCGCAGTCCGCTGCCGGAGTACTCGCGATGGTTGACCGAGCGTGTGAATCGCCCGCCGGTCGACGGATCGTCCGGCGGCGATCGGGTAGTCGTTGTCGGTGACCAAGCTGAATTGGAGCGTCGTTTGGGTGGGACACTGCGGGTGAGTTTACTCAATGGCTCCCCCTCGCCCCTCTTAGGGGAGAGGGGGTCGGGGGGTGAGGGGATGTCCGCGGCTATTGAATTGACGGACCGGCGCCCGCAAGACCCCTCACCCCCCGACCCCCTCTCCCCGAAGCGGGGCGAGGGGGGGGAAGAGTTCAAGAATTTGCTGACTCCCAGCCTCGCTTTGGCTGCGGCGATGAAGCAGGCCGGAATCGATACCAACGGTTCCGACCAAGCGGACATCACAGATGCAAAAGGCGGTTTCCAATCGAGCGAGGCACGAGCTTCTTGGATTGCAGCGTTGCCCAAAATGCCTCCGTGGTCCGAAGTCGTTTGGACCCGGCGGGTTCTGGCGCTGTCGTTGCCGCAACGATTGGCTGATGATTTGATCGACGCCGGGATGTTGATCGATCGGTTGATCCTGGAGATCGACGACAAGGCTCGCGGGGACCGTTTTGATGTGGCGTCGCAAATGGTTTTGGACGCGGTCCGCGGTTTGGAAAGCCCGGTGCGGGCCGATGCGGCCGCTTGGGCACGGAACAGCGCGGCCGAAGGGTTGCGGCAATTGCGGGAAATCGACGTCGAAGTCGATTCGTGGCGGCGGGCAAAGGCTTGGAAACAAACCGCCGGCGAGCGGATCGACGACTGTTTGGACGCGGCGGTCCACGCCAGACGACCGGAGAATGATCCGGTGGTCCGCTGGCTCGGTGCCATTGAACAGGTTCAGCCCACGTCGGTTCCCGGGGGACCGTTTGCGGGACCGCGCGGCGATATTTTGGCTCAACTGGATGGGCTGGAATCGTCATTCGCGTGCGGCGTTTCGTCGGTTGACGTTCGGTCGTCGACGTTGGTGCGATTGCGGCGGTTAGAACTGCTCGCGAAATTGTTTGACGATGCTGACGTTGGGCGGCGAGTTGCGACGTTGAGGGAGGGCGTCCAGCGGGGGAATGGTGCGGACCGAGGGAGGTTGATTGAGGTCGCGGCGATGGGGCGGGCGGTGCAGGGGATGACAGGCCGGAGGCCTATCCCACATTGGGATTTTGCCGGGATGGCGGGGCGGTTGGCCCAGCGATGCGTCGCGGATGCCGATGGGGCGACGCCGAGGGAAATCGATGTTTTGAAGCAGAGCAAAGCGTGCTGCGACAAGCTAATTTCGGCGTTGGGCCGGGTCCCGTCGGCGGTTGAGTTGGAAAGTCCGGCGGTTCAAACGTCGGTTTTGGGATCGCTCGCGCGAAGGGGCCGCGCAACGCTGCGAATCAACCCTCCGCCGGGGATCAGTCGGGGTCGGTGGGAAGTCCGCTTCGATTCGCGGGTCTTCGACGTCGCGGGGACTGCCGAAGCTTCCGGCCCGCTGCGAGTTGTTCCTATCACCGTCCCCGCGTCGATCGATTTGAAGTGGCGGCGGGACAGTCCGGCGTTGCAACGGGCGGCCGTCGACGTCGTTTACCGACAAATATCGACCACGCGGCGATGGAGCGTACCGCTGTCGCTGCCGCCGCCGCCGTCGGTCGCGTCGCGTTGGCAAGACTCGACCGGCAACCGGCGGCCGCCCGGGTCGTTGCCCGTACCCGCCGATCAAACCGTCGCCGCGGCGCTCCAGCTACGTTCAATTCAAAACGCTGCGGCCACCGTTAGCGGCCGGGTGCTGGGTTGGGACACCGCGATCGATCCGCCCCCGCCGATGTCCACCGAGGACACGAAGGTTTGGCTGGATGGTCAAAACGCTCCGGCGGTGCTGGGGTTGATCCCGCCGACGCCGATTGAGGGGCGGTGGTCGGCGGTTCGGTTGATGCCCGCCCCACCGGTTGCCTCGTCGGATTTGAAAACGATCGCGGTGCAGTGGATCGATGCGGCGACGGGGGTCAATCAATTTGAATTTTGGACGCCGAACGTTGTGTCGGTCGCCATTGATAACGGTAATGGCGATGGCCAGCGGGTCTCGGTGCGGATTCTAGAGCTCGCTTCGCAACCGATCCTCGTTGCCGGCGGGACCGCCACCGTTGACGCGACGGTGGCCGTGGCGATCCCCCGGGACAGTTTTGATGTCGGCCGCGATGTCGTCACGCTGGGGTTGGATTTGAACGGTGATCGTCGGCTGCGTGACGAACCGGTCGTAACATCCGCCACGTCAGCGACGACGCGGACCGTCGCCGGTCCCGTCGACGCGGCGGGGCGTTTGCCGCTGACCGGAAGCATTGAACCGTTGCGTCTGTCGGTGCCGATCAGCGGTTTGTCCGACCGGCGAACCTCGTTGCTGGCGTCGGTAACGCTGGGGGGCGAAGTCTTTTGGAGTCGACCGGTCGAGGTCGTGCTGGACCGCGCCGGTCCGACCGTGCGGCTGGGCGGTGTCGATCCACGGGGACCGCTGGCGATCGGCGAACCGTTGATCGTCCGCGGCCGGGTCGATGACGTCGGCGGCAGCGGAGCGGCATCCGCCGAGGCGATTTGGGTACCTGACCACCTCTCGACGTGGCCGCCGGACGCTAAGCCAATCGCCGGAGCGAATGATGATTCGGGGCAATGGGTTTGGACCCTGCCGACCGAGAAATTATCCGCCGGTCGCTGGCGCGTCTTGGCTCGGGCGACCGACCGAGCCGGCAACGTCGGTCCGGTTGCGTCGATCGTTGTCGATGTTCAAACGGCGGAAGCCGTGGCGGAGCAATCGGCCGGGCAAACCACGCTCGTCGGCGGAACGGTCGCCTACGTCGGCGAAGCCGTTTCCGGCCTGGGGGCATCGCTGCACCGCGTCGACGGCGACCAGGTCTCGGTCGAACCCTTGGATCGTCAAACGACCAATGCGGGTGGCCGTTTTCAGTTCACGTCGGTCGTCGCGGGCAAATATCAAATCATTGTCGAGGGGCTGCATCGAGGCGAGATTCGTCGCCGGTCGGTCGCCGTCGACGTCCACCCGCCTCAGCCGGTCACCGTCCCGGTCATTCGGATTGATTGAACATGATTGAAATGAAGCGACTGAAGGCCAATGTTATTCATTCCCCCTCGCCCCTCTTAGGGGAGAGGGGGCTGGGGGGTGAGGGGATGTCCGCGGCTACCGAACTGGTTGACCGACGCATCGAAGACCCCTCACCCCCCGACCCCCTCTCCCCGAAGCGGGGCGAGGGGGGGAAAGAGTTGAGGCCCGGCCCCCTCTCCCCGAAGCGGGGCGTGGGGGGGAATGGGATGGTTGCGTTGCTTTTGGCCGCTTCGATCTCACCCGCTGCCGGTTGCACCGGTTTGGTCGATTTGGACCGGGCGGTGACCCATCCCCCGGTCCCGGTCGTTCCGGTTGGCCACCCCGCAGCGGTCCCGGTCACTCCGGTTGCCGCCCCGATGACGCTGCCGCGGTTTTTGGGCATCGACAATTGTTTGCGACGATTGGGGTTGGCCGGGCATTTGGTCCGCGACAAAGCCGCCACGATTGTCCCGGCGCTCGCTCCGGGCACTCCGGTGCTGCCGATTTCGCATCCCGCCAACGCCGATTCGCCGTCGCCGGTCGTCGCCAACGCTCACAAATTGCACAAAGCGAAAATCAATCAAGCGGCCAAATTCAAAGCGATCGCGACGCTCGCCGACACCGACTGTGCCGCCAACCCGTTGGTCGAGGAAGCGCTGCTGGCGGCGCTGGACGATCCGTCGCCGGAGGTCCGCATCGCGGCGATCGAAGCGGTCCGGCAGTCGCGGCGGGGTTGCGACGTCGGCTGCTCGGGTTGTTGTTCGGCAGCGATCCGGGTCAAACTGACGCATATCGTTTTCGACAAACGCGACGGGTGCTGCTACTGCGAGCCGAGTTCCAAGGCCCGCCGGTTGGCGCGGTTGACGCTGGACGATTGCGGCGGTCCGGCCCCGGACGTTTCGGTGTGGATGGAACCGGCGGTGCCGACCGAATTGCCACCGCCGCACATCATCGAGATGATGCCGGCACCATAAAATCGACCTTCCCGCCGTCGCGGCGAATCGATTCGACCGGACGCAACCAAACGCGAGGCATTGCGGCGGGGTCGCCCACTCTGGTCAAAACGTGGTGGCTGACCCCTGAATCGGTATCGCACCAGCTTCGGGTCACCCGCCATCGATCGTCGGCCGATCGGACGGCGATCATCGAGTCCTTCCGGCTGCGGATGGTCAACCGGAGGTCGTCGCCGTCGGCAGCGGTTTGAGCCTCAACGCCGGGAAGTCCGGGGACTCGGCCGATTTGACCCGTCTCCGGCAACGTCCAATCAATCGCGTCGTCACCCCGGTGCCAAGCAATCCAGGCTTCGACACGATACCCGGCCGCGTCCGGCGGCCAGGCCAAACAATCCCACGTCGCGACGGGACTCGATCGGCCGGTCAGCCAAGCCGCGTCGGTGGTGGTGTAAGTCCGCGTTTCGGCCTCGACCGAAGGCGTTACCGCGGTGACGAACCAAAACGGGCGAGCCGGAGCCGATCCGTCGGCGTGTTGCAACGACATTTGGACCGTTTGATGTTCCGTTGCCGGACGCCGGGGTCGGTGCAACCGGGCGACCACCGGCAGCGATGTCGCTTCCAAATGGGTCACTGCCGCCATCAATGGTCGATCGCGATCATCCGGCACACCACGCAATTGACGCCCGCCGTGGTCCAGCCGCAACGTCCACTGGTCGCCGGGCGAAACGATGCAGCTCGCGGTCGCGTCGGCAACCCGAACGTCGACCGGTGTGTTGATTTGGCTCAAATTGATTGTCAACGGTTCGCCGAGGGTCCCGGTCGCGGTTTGGCCATCGAAGCTGACGCTCACCTCCGGGTCGGTGATTCGGTTCAACGCGTCGAGCAACTCGTGGGCTTCGGCGATGTCCGCGATTGCCCTGCCGCCGGTCGCCAACGCGATTTCGCCAAACTGTTCGGCCGCGACGGCTTGATCGGCCGGCGGGATGCCAAAGCCGATCACGTGGACCGCGACCGATTGCCGGATAGCTTTTTCGATCAATTCGTCGGGCGTTCGGATCGCGTCGGGGGTCGGTTGAAATTGGTAATTCACCCCGTCAGAAATCACAATCACATCGGCCGAACTCATGGAACCATCGCGGATTCGACCGGCTGACGCAGCGTCAATCGCACGATCGATCGCCAGGAACAACGGCGTCTGGCCCCACGGCAACACGGCCGCCAACCGCTCGCGGGCGATCGACATTTCACTTTCGCCAAAACGGCCCACCGGCATCGCCAATTCCACGTCGGCGAAGGGCGACAAAGTTGGGGGGAACGGAAAACGACGATGGTAGCGCTGCTGCAACAGCACGCCGGTTGCCACGTCGCCTTGGGCCATTCGGTGGCCGTAAAGGACCAGTCCGACGTCTTTGGTGCCGCCGGCGAGTCGCTGCATCAACGTCGACAACGCCCCGGTTGCGGCAGCCAATTTGCTTGACCCCAACGCGTCGACGTCGGTGCGGTTTTCTACGACCGCCCCGGCCGGATCGGCCATCGACGCTGAGCAGTCCAGGACGAAACAAAGCGAGCCGGAGTCCGCCGCGTCACGGACGACTCGCAGGGTCGTCGGTCCGTTTTCAATCTTCGGCAACCGGGTGATCGCCAGCGGCCGGGCCATTTCGACCGGTGATTCAAAGTCATGCCCGCGGAAAGTCATCCGCACCCTGCGGCCCGTCCGCCCGTCATCGTCCAAGACCGGGGCGGTGCCGACGCGGCCGATCGGCATCGCGACAGGTGCCGATTGAACAACGTCAACCAGTCGGACTGCCCCGGTGCCCGGCGGCAGCTTTCCTCGGGTCAACTTCGTGCCGACCTGAACCCACTGACGCGGCGGGGCGTCGATTTGCGCTCGGCCGATCGCGGTGAGAAGTCCGGTTTGGCCGGCAGCGAGCTGTCGGTCCCGGAGCCGGTCGACCAGCTCCGCCGGCGGGGTTTGGCCGGCGGCCCGAAGGTAGGCTTGAGCGGCGATCGAGAACACCGGTTCGCCGCCTGGGGTCGACGGACCCCAAAAATCGTCCAACGAAAGCGATGCGGTTGCGAAAAGCCGGGCGGCGCGGCATCGATCGGCCATCGCAACCCCCGACGCATCGATCGACGCGTCGTCGACCACCCCGACCGCTCGCCGCCACGCCGGCCGGTCACCGGTCGCGGCATCGGTCCATTGACGCAGGTGTTGCCGGATCGCGGCCGGGTCGCTTGTCGCCGGCTTGGACTCAATCAACCAATCCGCCAATAATTGACCGTCGGCGAATCTTTCGGTCGGCACCGCGGAGGCGAACTCTCCGCCGCGCCAGTGTTCGTCAACTTCCGCCGTGGTTTGACGCTCAATTTCCCGGGTCAAAGTCGCTACCGCAGCCGGTCCGGGCATCCGCATCGTCGCGGCAAACACCGCATCGGCCGGCCGCAGCGGCTGAGTATCAATGATCCGGTCGAGTTCTCCCCGCCACCGGAGCCAACGCGTGGCAAAGCTTTGCAGGGGACGCAACTCCTCGGCCGACCAAGCATCGGTCCGCCGAGCCAACGAATCCGCCAACCGATCGGCGTCGATGATCTCCCGCTGCAGTCGGCCGGCCGATCCGGGACCGAACGTCGACGCGGGGAGCAGATGTACCAGTCGCCGATCGGTGGGCCAATCGGCGACCGCCCGGCGAACGATGCGGTCCAAGTGTGCCCAACGCGTCAATCGCCGACGGGTTTGATCGGCGGTCCATTGATAGCTGGTGACGGCGTCGTCGATCGGCCCCAAAAACGCTTTGTCGGCAACTTCGCGACGGCTTTGGGCAACCAATTCGATCGGCCGACCGGCCCCCGGGAACATCGCATCGGGCAGGGATTGGATGCACCGCAGCCAACGCACTTCGGTCGCCGCGAGCGTCCCGAGCGTTTCGGCGTCTTGCCAAATCGCCAGCTCCGGCTGCCGCGTCCAGGCTGCGAGCATCGGGGCCGGCGGCACCGAACCGCCCCCGCGGGTTTGAACGGCGGCGGTCGCGACCGCGAGGGTCGGTTCGGTTTGAACGGCTTGCCAAATCTCGATCGCGGCGGCCAACACGCGACGGTCCACGCGGTCGCCGTCCAGGTGGCTGCCGTGGGCGATCCGGGTCTGCACCGAGCGGGTATGTGTTTGCAGATTTTTCACCGCCGACCCGCCCGAACCACCCGATGCAATCGTGGCGGTGATCGCGGCAGCCCGAAGCCGGGTCAAACGGGCGGCCGCCGCCGGGTCAATCGCCAGTAATCCGTCGCGGTCGATCGAGTCACAAATGGTCAACGCCAGCAACAAAGCATCCACCCGATCGCCGGTCGACTTGGAACTCTCCAATGCTTCGCTATCCGGCGGCAGCCCCCCGAGACTTGCTCGCGAAACCGCAACCGTCGACCAATCGCCGACGCGGGCGAGCGTTGGGGTTTGCGACCGGTGCCAAATCGCTCGTGACCATCGATCGGTCATCTCGGTGACGTAGTGACCCAGCTCGTCCAATTGGACGATGCCATCGGCCATCGACGGCGACCGGGCGGTTCCCCAACCATCGGCCGCGCCACGCATCGCTTCGACAACCATCCGGGTGAATCCGCTGCCGCGACCGGCCAATGACCCGCCGGCGATTTGCCCCGCCGAGACGCTTTGGAGAACCGCCAACCGCCGTCGGGAATCCCGCTGCCGGGCAACCCAATTGGTCACCGCGGCGGCGAACCCGTTGTCGGCGATCCCGGCGGGCCAAAGCTCGTCGATTCGGCCGGATTCCAGGATCAACAAGACCGCCCGGGGCCGGCCCGGTTGAGCCAGGTCGATCCGCTGCCGCAGACTTTCCAGCGGTAACCAGGTCGCCGAATCGGTCAGACGACCCCGCGGCGGTACCAAACAGGGTTGCCCGCGATCGTCCACAACCCCATGACCATTGAGATAGACGATCAACGGTTGATCCTCGCCGCCGTGCCGAAACGCTTGACGGATCGCTTCGTCCGCGTCACCCCAAAAGCCGCCGGCCATTGAGTCCGCGTCCGCCAGCGGGATCACCGCCGCGGTCGTATCCGTCAACGATTCGAGTCGTTGCTTATCAACGGTCAAGCCATCGTTGACCGGCCACCGACCATCGTACTGGACCGCCAGCGAGAGCACCGGCAGCCGACGGGGCCAGGACAAGGCTGCACCGGCGAAACCCATCAGGGCGCCGGCCGTGATCAGCAGTCCCAACAGGGCGGCGGTGCGGCCGGCGATCGATCGGGTCGCGACGGGAATCAAGCGAACCTCCTGGATTGGCAAACGAACCGGGCGGCACCTTCGTATGCGGCGACCGCCCCAGCCGTTTCAATCGGTCCGCACGGAGCAACGCTGCCAACCGGATCGACCGCCCCGCCGCGACCGTTAAAACCGTTGCAAACGTCCCCCCACCGTGGCGGCGTTCTGCCGGAACGCCGTCCGCCCCCCCACTGTGGCGGCGTTCTTCCGGAACGCCGTCCGCCCCCCACCAAAGCGGCTACAGAAAGACCGTCACCCCCCCACGATCACCGTCGGACACCCCAGCACCACGGTGCCGCCGTGGGCGGTCGAGTCGCCCATCCTCACCGCCGGTTTGCCGCCAAACATCACCGTGGCGCTGCCCTTGATGACTGCATCGGGCGGCCCGACACAGACGCAGGTGTCACCCAAAACCGACGCCGGCAACCCGCCAACGAGCACCGTCGGGCAGCCCGGTCCAGCGACGGGGCCGCCGACGTGCGGAATCGGGGGTACTCCGGGGGTCATCATCGGACAAACGTGCATGTCCGTGACACGGGCGGCGGGGGGCATTTTGAGCTACCTGATCTAAAAAACTAGACGATCCATCCCCCGCCCAGCACCCGGGGTCCGTCGTAGACCACCGCCGCTTGACCCGGAGCGATGG
The DNA here is from genome assembly GCA_963833245.1 of Pirellulaceae bacterium. Taxonomy (GTDB): domain Bacteria; phylum Planctomycetota; class Planctomycetia; order Pirellulales; family Pirellulaceae; genus Rhodopirellula. Next base: position 383,596 of record CAWHXH010000010.1, on the reverse strand, counting down.
CCGCGACCGGTTGGTCAAACGTGACGCGAAATTGACTCGGATCCTCGTCCAGTTCAACCGTCGCGGCGTGAGGCGACCCGTTGTACCGGATCTGCACCTCCGCGGTCTTTGGCAATGTCCCCGTCGGCACCAACCAGTTGGCCTGGTCGGCGACCAACGTCCGGCCGCGGATCTCCTCGTGCGACCCGAGTACCACCCGCCGCGTGCCCGGCTCGATTCGGACGACGAAATGCGGCTCGCCCAACGCCACGCCCAGACCCTTTCGTTGACCGACGGTGAACGCTTCAAACCCCTCGTGACGGCCGACAACGGTACCATCGGTTTTGACAATCTCCCCGGCCGTGGCTCCGACCAATTCCGGCCGGCGGCTTTTGACGAAATCCGAATGGTGTCCGCGGGTGACGAAGCAGATCTCCTGGCTGTCGCGCTTCGCAGCGACACCGAACCCCAGCTTGCTCGCTCGGCGGCGGATTTCGACTTTGGTAAAATCGCCGACCGGCAACATCATCCGCTTCAACCGCTCCGCGGCGATGCCAAACAACGCGTAGGATTGGTCTTTGGAATCGTCGCGCCCGCGGTGCATTTGCGGGCCATCGGGGCCGTCGACCATCCGCGCATAATGCCCCGTGGCGACAAACGGCGCATCGATCGAATCAGCGAAATCGAACAATCGCCCGAATTTGATCCAGTGGTTGCATTTTACGCATGGGTTGGGCGTCCGGCCGGCCAAATAATCGTCGACAAAATAATCCACGATCCGGCGAAAGTCCGCCTGCAGGTCCAGCGAATAGAACGGGATGCCGAGCGAATCGGCGACCCGCCGGGCGTCGGCCGCATCGGTGGCGCTGCAGCATCCCTGTTTGTGATCGGCTCGACCGTCGCCCGCGATGGGCAAACCGCCGGCTCGTTTTTGATCGATCGAGCACGTCGCGGCCGACTCCTCGCCGTGCCGCATGAAGACGCCGACGACCTCATGGCCTTGGCTTTGGAGCAGCTCGGCGGCGACGGAGGAATCGACGCCTCCGCTCATCGCCAAAACGATTCTGGTCATGTAAATTTCCGCTTCCCGATTTCGCTTCGTTAACCCCACCAACGTAGCGGAAATCGCCAAGATTTTCGGCTGCGGTCTGACAACGCCCCCCGAAAGTCTTGTCGACTTCCGCTGCCGGAGACTCCCCGCTGATGGATGCCGACTTAGTCCACCGTTCCAAGTCCGTGGCCGCCCGGTTGAAACAACTGCAGGACTCTCTTTGACCACGCTGCCAAAGCGGAGAAAATCAAAAAGATCGAGCTTCAGATGGGAGCACCCGGCTTTTGGGACAACAACGAGTCGGCCCAAAAAGTCGTCGGTCAACTCAAGGCGCTCAAGGTCATCGTCGACCCGATGGATGAACTCGCCGCGGCCGCCGGCGATTTGACGGTCTTGGCCGAAATGGTCGCCGAAGACGCGTCGATGGAGCCGGACTACGCCAAGGAGGTCGCGCGGCTGGAGACAATTCTTGCCAAGTTGGAACTCAAAGCGTTGCTGGACGGCCCCAACGACGGTGCCGGAGCGATTTTGACGATCAATGCCCGCGATGGCGGCACCGACGCGAACGACTGGGCCGACATCATGCTGCGGATGTACTCCGCTTGGGCCGTGCAGCACGATTACAAGATTGAACTGCTCGACCGCTCCGACAACGAGGAGGCGGGGATCAACGCCGCGTCGATCGCTGTCCGCGGTCCGATGGCTTACGGTTACCTCAAAGGCGAGGAGGGGATGCACCGCTTGGTGCGGATCTCACCGTTCAACAGCGAAGGCAAACGGCAAACGTCGTTCGCCGCCGTCTCGGTGGCCCCCGAAATCGACGACGCCGTTCACGTCGAAATTGAAAAGAAGGACGTCCGCGAGGACACGTTTCGGGCGTCCGGCGCCGGCGGCCAGCACGTCAACAAGACCGATTCGGCGATCCGGCTGACGCACATTCCAACCAATACCGTCGTGCAGTGTCAAAACCAGCGGTCGCAGCACCAAAACCGCGACACCGCCTGGAAAATGCTTCGCGCGAAATTGGCGAGGATTGAGGAGGAGCGTCGCGAAGCGGAGGAGGCAAAGAAGTACGAGACCCAGGCCCGGACGGGGTTCGGCAGTCAAATCCGCAACTACTTCTTGCACCCCGACCAACGGGTCAAGGACTCACGCACCGGGCACTACGTCGGCAACTTCAATTCCGTCATCGACGGCTCGGAGTTGCAAGGTTTTCTCGACTCCTTCCTCCGCCTCCGGGCCGGTCAAACGGTCGAACAGCCTTAAAACTACGGTAGCGGAAGTCGCCAAGACTTTCGGTTGCGACACGCCTCGATCCGGTATCGTCGCTCAACCGAAAGTCTTGGCGACTTCCGCTACGTCGGGTTCCGCAGGGTCATCGCTTCCGCATTTCCGCCCCCCGGCCTAAACTGCCGCCGTCAAACACAACGAACCAATTACCCCAATCAACATCGCCCGTGTCGACCGCCACCGAAACCCGACTGCCGTACAAAGTCAAAAACATCTCGTTGGCCGATTACGGCCGCAAAGAGATCTCGATCGCCGAGAACGAGATGCCCGGATTGATGGCGTTGCGGAAGAAGTACGGTGCCCAGAAACCACTCAAAGGTGCCCGGATCGCCGGGTGCCTGCACATGACGATTCAAACCGCAGTGTTGATTGAGACGCTGGTGGAACTCGGCGCCGAAGTCACTTGGAGTTCGTGCAACATCTTTCTCGACCCAAGACCACGCGGCCGCGGCTATCGCTGCCACCGGGGTGCCGGTGTACGCATGGAAGGGAATGAATGACCAGGAGTTTGACTGGTGCATCGAGCAAACCCTGACGGCTTTCCCCTCAGGCGAACCTCTCAACATGATCCTTGACGATGGCGGCGACCTGACCGCGATGGTCCATGACAAATTCCCCGAGTATTTGACCAACATTCGCGGCATCTCGGAGGAAACGACGGCGGGCATCCACCGTTTGGAAGTCTTGAATCGCTCCGGCAAATTGAAAGTGCCGGCGATCAATGTCAACGACTCGGCGACCAAATCGAAGTTTGACAACCTGTATGGTTGCCGCGAGTCGCTCGCCGATGGCGTCAAACGGGCCACCGACGTGATGTTGGCCGGCAAAGTGGCCGTGGTGTGCGGTTATGGCGACGTGGGGAAAGGCTGTGCCGCGTCGTTGCAACGCTACGGCTGTCGCGTTTTGGTAACCGAAATCGACCCCATCAACGCCTTGCAAGCGGCGATGGAAGGTTTTGAAGTGACGACGATGGAAAACGCCTGCAAAGAGGGCAAATTGTTCGTCACCACGACCGGCAACAAAGACATCATCCTGGGTCAACACATGACCGAGATGCCAAACGACGCGATCCTTTGCAATATCGGCCACTTCGATACCGAGATCGACATTGCATGGTTGGAACAGCAGGTCGAAGGCGGCAAGGTGACCAAGGATGAGATCAAACCGGCCGATGTCGGCGCCGTCGATCGTTATACGTTTACCGACACCGGCCGCAGCATCATCGTTTTGGCCAAAGGACGCTTGGTCAATTTGGGTTGTGCGACCGGTCACCCGTCCTTTGTGATGAGCACCTCGTTCACCAACCAGGTGCTTGCTCAATTGGAGTTGTGGGAGCGGTCCGACGATTATGAGACCAAGGTTTACATGCTCCCCAAACGCCTCGACGAAGAGGTCGCGCGGCTGCACCTGGGACAATTGGGCGTCAAGTTGACGAAACTGTCTCAGGAACAAGCCGATTACATCGGCGTGCCGGTCGAAGGCCCGTTCAAACCGGACCATTACCGGTACTAATCTCCTACCGCTCCCCCTCCTAGCGGTACGGCGCAAGCCGTCCGGTGCCGCACCTTCCTACCGGAACGGCGCAAGCCGTCCGGTGCCGCACCCTCCTACCGGTACGGCGCCAGCCGTCCGGTGCCATCCCACCCCGGACTCCCCCGCTCGCCGCAATATCCCGCCAAACATCATCCCGCCAAACATCGAAGTCAAAACGGTGGGCCGGCGTCGAAGACTCCTTGACCCACCCTACGTCAAACCTCCGCCGATTGACGTCCGCGATCACGCCGCGGCAACGATCGCCAAAAAGTCGTCTACCTTCAACGACGCGCCGCCCACCAGCGCCCCGTCGATATTTGGCTGGGCCAACAACTCCGCGGCGTTGGCCGGCTTGACACTGCCGCCGTACTGGATCCGAACCCGGTCGGCGACCGAATCGTTGAACATCTCGGCGAGTAGCTTGCGGATCATCGCGTGAACTTCCTCGGCCTGCTCCTTGGACGCCGTTTTGCCGGTGCCGATGGCCCAGACCGGTTCATAGGCGATGACGATCCCGCCAGCCCTCGCTTCGTCGAGTCCTTCGAGCGACCCGCGAACCTGTTGCTCCACCACCGCGGCGGTCTCGTCGGCTTCACGCTGCTGCAACGTCTCGCCAACGCATACGATCGGAACCAGATGGCCGGCCATCGCAGCGTGGAGCTTGCGATTGACGTCCGCATCAGTCTCGCCCATCAGTTGCCGACGCTCTGAATGGCCCAGGATGACGTACCGGCAGCCGATGTCCGAAAGCATCGCGGCGTTGATTTCACCGGTAAACGCCCCGTCGTCGGCCGGATATAGGTTTTGAGCACCGAGTCCGACCGGCGAACCGGCCAGCCGGTCGGCGACGGCCGCAAGGTGGACCGCGACCGGGCAGACCACCACGTCGACCTTGGGTTCCGAACCGACTTGTTTCAGAATGCCGTCGGCCAACTCGGCGGCCGAAGCCGAGCGGAGGTTCATTTTCCAATTGCCGGCAATGATCGGGCGACGGTTCAAGCGAGTGCTCCAAGGGGTGCCGCGGTGGCGACATGAGGGGGTTTAGAAATCGTCCGGCCCATCAACGAGGCCAGTTTGGCGATCTGTCGTGCCAGTTCGGTGTACTGCTGGGGCAACAGCGCCTGCGCCCCGTCGGAATACGCTTCCTCGGGGCAATCATGCACTTCGATATGCACCCCGTCGGCGCCCGCGGCGATCCCCGCCAAGGCGCACGGCGGGATCAGTTTGGGTTTGCCGGTCGCGTGCGACGGGTCGACGATGATCGGCAAATGCGTCAGCGACTGGACCAACGGCACGGCGGCAACGTCAAACAAATTGCGCGTTGACGGGTCGAAACTTTTGATGCCTCGCTCGCAAAGCACCACGTTCGGATTGCCCTGCGACAGGATGTACTCGGCGGACATGAGCAGGTCTTGGATCGTCGCCGACATGCCGCGTTTGAGCAGCACCGGCCGGTCGCACTGACCGACTTCGGTCAGCAGGACGAAGTTTTGCATGTTGCGGGCACCGATTTGCAACATATCGGTATGTTCGGCAACGACTTCGACGTTTCGCGGGTCGGTGATTTCGGTCACCGTGGGGATGCCGAACTCTTGACCGACATCGCGAAGAATCTTCAGCCCATCGACGCCTTTGCCTTGAAACGCGTAGGGACTGGTCCGCGGTTTGTAGGCCCCACCGCGATAGATGTTCGCTCCGGCCGCGACGACCGACTTGGCGACCCGCCGCATTCGGTCGGCGTCCTCGACGCTGCACGGTCCGGCGATCATCGCCAGGTTCCCGCCGCCGATTTTCACTCCCGCGACCTCAATCACCGATGGTTCGGGGTGGGCTTCGCGGGAGGCGAGTTTGTAGGGCGGCAGCACGGGGACGACTTCGGCGACCCCGGGGATCGACCGCAGCGATTCCTCGGAGACTTTTGATTCGTCCCCGATCAATCCGACGATCGTCCGGTAGGTACCACGGCTCAGGTGGGTGGAGAAACCGAGCGAGTCAACGCGAGCCAAAACGTGATCGATCTGCTGGTCAGTGGCGTCGCCTTGGAGGATCAAAATCACGTTGGAGGGGGTCCGCAGAATTGCTTGTCGGAGTGTTTTGAGGGTGGGGAGCAATCAACCATACTTGCCCACCCCCCCTGTCGCCCAGCGGGCACCTCGGCGAGTAAAATCGCGTCCATGCCGATCACCGACGCCCCGCCGGTCACCCCGCCCCCGCGAGACGCTCGCGGCGACGTGATCTTTCACCTTCATGGCCCCGCGCTGTGGGCAAGGATGAATCGTGCCGTGGAACGAGTGGAAGAACGCTTAACGCGGACGGTGGAGATTTTGACCACAGCGAAAATTCCATTTGCCATCATTGGCGGCAACGCGGTGCGGGCGTGGGTGGCTCAAGCGGACGAGGCGGCGCTGCGGACCACCCGCGACGTGGACATTCTGCTGCGGCGGGAAGATTTGGCGGCGGCAATCGTCGCAATGCAAGCCGCCGGGTTCATCCATCGCCACGTCAAAAGCATCGACATGTTTTTGGACGGCCCGGACGCCAAAGCCCGCGACGCCGTGCATGTTGCTTTTCGCGGGGGAACCGGTTCGACCTAACGACCCGATCCCCGCTCCCGATCTTGAGTCGGCGGTCCTGGTGGACGGACACCCGACGATTGACCTGCAGTCGTTGGTGGCAATGAAGCTCAACGCATTCCGGGACAAAGATCGAATGCATTTGCGGGACATGCTGGATGTGGAGATCATTGATGAAACCTGGGTGGGGCGTTACCCGACGGTGCTCGCCGAGCGGCTGCAGTTGCTGATCGATAACCCGGAGTAATTCGCCGCGAATCTTTCCCCTTGGCAGAGTCTCGGTCGGTTCGTAAACTCCGCCCGTGACAACTCCGCCCGCAACGCGACGCGATCGTTGGCCCCCCGCACCCCTAGCTCAACTGGATAGAGCATCGGTCTACGAAACCGAAGGTTACTGGTTCGAATCCAGTGGGGTGTACTGACCGTCCCCGGCGTCGGACTCACTACCCGACGTCGCTTAGATTGTTAAGAATCCACGGTGAGCCTCTTTCACCGCTGTTGTCCGACGTCAACACGATCTGTCCGCCCGATAGCTACTGCATCGGGCGAGATTCGCTCCGCGACGGTTATTTTCCTCGTCGCCAGCCGTCACCAGGGCGGATCCCACGAACTGATGGGCGACGGAGCCGTGAGATTCATCACCGAATCAATTGAATCGGGCAATCAAAGCGTTAACCCGCCTTCGTTTAATTACAACGCCACGCCGGGCATCAAATACCCCCTTATGGTTTGTGGGGTTCGCTGGCGAACCTATGCGTCCACATTGATCGCTAGGGCTGTTTGAAAACAACGCCTGTGATTAGCCGATGGGAGTTAGTGTCTGTCCGGGATAGTGAGCCGACGGCGCTAGCCGCGGGTTCCGTCGCCCGAAACCCGCGGCTAGCGCCGTCGGCTCATCCGTTAAACGTTACTCCGGACAGACACTTACCCCAAGGTTTCACGACCCCAACCGGACGCTAACGCGTTGCGGCTGATATTTTTCAAGCAGTACCATTAACCTTCTAACACCCAACGTTATCGATTCATCAATGATACGTCTAATCAATCCTCTGAACCGATGGTCCAGAATCCTCGCGAAGAGCTTTGAGCGTCCGAACGAGCGTTCTCCGGTTGCCCGTCATCAGCAAAGATTTTTCGGACATTTTTCAAACCGATTGAACCGACCGGCCCCGGTGGGCACTCTTCGCGGGGTGATGACGCCGCCAGAAAGCTTTGCCGACTCCGTTGCCCGCCGCTGCCGAAGGCTCGGCGCCGATCATGATGCCGGGATCGCGGGGCTGATCCAGTCGACAGCTCCGCGGTTGGTTCGATTGGCCGTTTCGATCACCCGACATCAGCACGATGCCGAGGACGCGGTTCAAACGGTGTTCGTGCGGGTCGCCACGCGGCCCGACGCGTTGTTGCAATCGGATCATCCGTGGGCGTATTTGCTCGCCGCGGTTCGGCACGAGTCGTTTGCGGTGGTCCGTCGCAGCCGCCGGTTGACATTCTTTCGGACGCTCGCGGATTTGACGACGTGGCTGCCGGTCGATCGCGTCGACGAGCAGGAAACCGTCGAGCAGGTTTGGCGAGCGATCCGCCGGCTGCCCGCCGACCAAGCCGAAGTCGTCGTGCTGAAGCTGTGGGAGGATTTGACGTTCCCGCAAATCGCCGAGGTCGTTGGCGTCCCGGTGGACACCGCGTCGAGCCGCTATCGCTATGCGTTGGCCAAATTGCGTCGATCGCTGGGGGACCTGTGCCCCAGTCCCAAAGGCCAACCTCATCCGGCGGGAGCGGATCGATGACCGGTGTCGATCCTATCGAACAATTGATCGTGGGCGCCGGCGAATTCGTCGTGCCCGGCGATGGCTTCACCGCACGAACGCTCGGTCAAATTGAACAACGTCGCGGCGGCCGCCGGATGCGGATGTCGACCGCCGCAGCGTTGTTTTTAGGCTTTATGGCAACGTCGTTGCCGGTCCGCACGGCGATCAATTCCTGTCGTCAAAACATTCTGCCGGCCACCGGCCCGGCTGTGTCGTTGACCGTTCGGGCGGCCGAACAAATTGGCGGCCGCGGCGAACAGCTCGGCTGGGAGGTCGCCGAAACCGTCTCGCGGCGCCGGGCCGGCGACCGGGGTCTCCGCTGGGATGAGGGGCGACCATGATCCAAACTGCCGCTTCCGCCCCGGAGAACTTCAGTGACGCAACCGTCGACGCGGTTTGTGACTGCGTTTCAGCGGCGATTGCAATGAAACTCGCCGTCGACGATCTGCCGAGCGATCCGGCCGGCCGCCGACAGCGGATCGACGAGTGGCGAGCGGCGGTAACGGTCGGCACCGCGACGCAGCCTCCCGGCGTGATGCGATTTGCCGACGCCTGCCGCATCATGCAATCCGGCGGCGGGGGCGATGCGGTGCTTCGGACGCTGACCGACCCGCCGCGGCGCCGCGGTTGGTGGCGCCGGCGGCTGCGACCGATCGGCGGCTACCTGTTGGTCTTATGGGTCTGCGGTTTGGCAGTTTATGGTTTTACCGGGGCCGTGATCGGTCAAATGCTTCGCGACGCCAACGCGGAACTCCAATCGCTCTCATCGCTCACCGCTCAAGGCGGTGGACCGCCGGTGCCGGAGCTTTGGGTCGTGACCCCGCGGTCGGTTGCGATCGCCGTCGGGGTTGGATTGGCATTGGCAATCCCGGCAATACTGCTTTGGTGGCCTCTGCTTCGTCGCGTTGTCGCCGAGCCGCCCGGTCGGACCGATTGGCAAACCCGCGACCGATCCCGCTGGCTGGCCGCAGCATTACCGATGGCGTTGATCGTCGCCCTGGGGGGGCCGGTGGTCGTCGGCGTGTTGTTGTCCCTGTTTGTGCCGCTGTTGCAATTCTATCACCACCTAACGTTGGTGGTGGCGTTATGAGTCCCCCCGCCCCGGGCACTGAACCTTCTCAAATCGAAACCCGCTGGCGTCTAATCGCCCAACAGCGGTCGACGATCGCAGAATCGCTCGACGCCGCCGCCGGGGGAGCGGTCGGAGCGTTCTCGAAACACCTGACGCAGCTCGCCCGGCGGGTTGGGCGGATCGAGCCGGAGCGTTGGAACCGGCACGACGTCGACGTGCTGACATTTTGCTCACCGCTGATGTCGGGGGTTTTACGGCCCGACCAAACCGACGAGCTGGTTGGCCACTACCGCGAACAATGGCTGGCGACGTCCGACCGCGACGGAACGTTCGCGACGTTGGCCTATCCGTTGGTCACCGCCGCGGTTTGCCTGTTGCTCTTCGCTGTCTTCTGCCTGACGGTGGTCAAAGAGTTTCAACGGATGTTCGATGAATTTGGGCTGGACCTGCCCGCCCCCACGAAATTCTTATTCTGGATTTCCGGCCTGTTGGAAACGTGGTGGCCGATCCTTCCATTGCTTTTGGTCGTTGTTGTTCTTGTCGCGGCGATCTCAAGGTTGGCCGCCCGCCGAATCGGTTCGGTCACGGTCGGTCAATGGTTGACGCGGCGGGTGGAGCGATCTCGGGTTGCGATTCAAAAAGCGTCGCTGCGATTGAGCACCCTGACCGCGGGCGATCTGCCGCGTCACGATGCGGTGCGTTATGCCGCCGCCGCCAGCGGTCGTCGTTGGTTGAGACGATGGTTGACCGATTGGTCGGATCAACTGATCGCTATCCCCGGTCGAAAGCCCGCGATTCCGGCCAGCATCCTGGAGCGGTTGCGCCGCGACCACGGCGGGCTGCTGGCCGTCGCGTTGCAACTACCCCGGGAACCGTGTGTTGACGGTCTTCGGGTGACTGCGGCGATGACCGGCGATCGTCAACGTCACTCGATGAAGGTTTTAGGCTTTGTGCTCGGTGAGCTGATCGTCTTCTCGGTCGGTGCCATGGTGGCCTTGCTCGTCATCACACTTTTCATGCCGCTGGTCAGTTTGATTTCGGGATTGACATGAGCGTCCCTTTACCAATCCTGCATGATGATTTCGATCCGGGTGATTCCGCCGCGGGTTTGAGCGTCAATTCAATCACCGGTCGCAATTTGTTGAGGCTCGTTGAGTTCGCCGATCGTCATGATTTGCCGACCGCCCGAATTATTGAACAATCGATTGCCGTCCCCCGGCGCAAACGACTGCGTTGGCATCGACTATTGAATCAATTGAAAGACTCGGGAGACCATGGATTTGACCGGCAACTGGTGGTCGCTTGGTTGTCCCGCCGCGAAGCAATTGCGATCGGCGTGGCCGAGGCAACCGGGACGGTTCCAGCGGTTTGCGAAGCGATGATGCGGACACCGCCGGCCTCGAGTTTGGAGCGATGGCGGTCCGACGGCGGCGTCCGGCAAATGCTTCGCAGCCTGATGGGGTTGTTCTACCTCGCCGCATCGCTGGGATTTCTCAATTTGATGATTTTTCCCACAATCGAAAAGATGTGTGAGGAACTCGGGCTTCCGATCCCCATGCCATGGTTCTTTGATAATGCCGGCGGCATGGGCGGGCTGATCTTCCTGACAGCGTTTGCAATGCTCGCGGGTGTCATCATCTTATCTTTATGGCGGGTCGTCAGGATGGGCCGCCGGTTTGATGTCGCCGACACGCTGTCGCTGGTCTCCATCAATCTGCGTGCCGGCCGGCCGGTTGCCGCGACCATCGAAGCATTGGTCGCGACGCTGCCCGGATCATTGTTGAGAAGGTCGACGGTCCGGGCCGCCGAAGCGATCCGCGGCGGTTCGGATCCGTGGTCCGCGATGGCCGACGCCCGCCTGATCGGACCCCATCTGCGCACGGCGGTTGCCCTGGCGCCTGACCCGGCCGCGACTTCTTGGCTATTGGCGACCGAGGCGGCCGAACAACGTTACCGCTGCAATGCCGCGGCGATGCGAGCGTGGCGGTTGGCATCCTGGTTGATGTTCGCCGCGATGGCCGCGGCCACATTATTGATTTGCGTGGGTGTTTTCACGGTCCTGGCTTCCCTCATAAGCATGTTCAGCTGATGCGACAATCGGGTGGGTTCCTTATGGTCGAAGTCGTCGTGGCCGCGTCGGTGATGCTGGTGATTGTCAGCGTCACGTTGACGGCGTTTTTGAGCACGCAGCGGCTTTGGATGCGGATCGAACAACGGTCGGTCGCCATGACGGAACTGGGCGCCGCGATGGACCGGGCGTTGATCGAAGCGGCGGATTGGCCGGCCGATGAGATAAAAAAACTACCGGTCGACCCCGCCGGAGAATCGTTGCTGCGGGGTATCGAAATCAATGCAAAACGCGTCGCCGACCGCGATGGCAATCGAGTGGTCATGACGATCAATTGGCAACACGACATGCCCGGCGGCCAACCGATCGAGCTGGTGGGGTGGATCGATGAATGAGACTCGCCGGACCGGCAGTTGGTTGTTGGAAGTCCTCATCGCCATGTCGCTGACGACGATGTTGATGTCGGTCGCCGCGTCTTGGTTGGGCCAGACCATGAGGCTCGCCGCGACTTCCCGTTACCGGGAAGCGACGCTGATCGATTGGCAACGACTCTCGCGGCGGGTCCGCGACGACGTTGCATCGGCCCGGTCGGTTTCGGTTAATGATGATCGCCTTGTCTTTACCGTCGATGATGAGATGGTCGTTTATGAGATTGATGATGGGACGGTTCGGCGGACCGAAGGGAAACGACAGGAAGTTTTCATGTCATTTCATGACCGCCGGTGTGAATTGGTTGTCGACGATGACGACGCGATGCTGCGGATGGGGCGTTATGAGATTCGGACCGATTCGGTTCGCTGGACACACCGGTTGATCATCCGGCTACGTCCCGGTTCGCCAGAGAATCTGACACCACGATCATCACAGGTGTCTTATCTCAAATTAACAACCGCGAAGCGGTGGCATACATTAGCCCCGGACGCCAGTCCGGGGACATTGCGATTACCAGAATGTTTTAGTCGCGAAGCGACGGCAGGTGTTACACCGGGCGGGGGCATGGCACACGTCATCTGTCGTCGCTTCGCGACTAGCACACGGCGGCTTGTCAGCAACCCCGGACTGGCGTCCGGGGCTATTGTCTGTCGTCGCTTCGCGACTGATAGTTGGTTTGCCTCATGAGTTCAATCAATCGAATCCGAGGTAAAAAACCCGAAGGCATCGCGTTGATCGCGGTGCTTGTTGTCGCCGGGGTTGTCGCATCGTTGATGCTCACCGCGATGGCGGCGGCGGTCCGAACGCACCGCCAATTGCGGGTCGAACATCAATACGAGCAAACCCGGCGGTTGGCGGTCGCCGGAACGCGTCATTGGACCAGCCCCCCGGATGCCGACGGGGCGGTTTGGGACGCCGGCGGCGCGATCGGCGGTTATGAGACCGCAACGGTCCGGTGGAGCGATCATGATCCGCGAAAACCCAAATCGGACGATGACAACGAGGCGTTTGTTACCGCCGAGATTCGTTCCGGCGGACCGGCCGGCGTCACGACACGATACACGTTGCCGGTCGCCGCCAACCTCAATCAATCCGATCGCTCTAACCAACCCGTCACGCCGGAGCAAACATTGCCCGAGCAGTCCCCCCGCGAAGTCATCGAGGTTCCATCGTCATGAAAGTCACCCGTACTATCCAACGTCAACACGCCTTCACGTTGGTCGAACTTCTGGTCGTCATCGCCATCATCGGCGTGCTCGTCGGGCTGCTGCTGCCGGCTGTCCAGGCGGCTCGTGAGGCCGCCCGAAGGATGAGTTGTGCCAATAACATGGCACAGATTGCACTGGCGAGTCACAACTTTGAGTTCTCAATGGAGCGTCTGCCCACCGGCGGGATTATCCCCAGCGATGGAACCACCACCGACCCGGTCTCCTACATCGCCGAATTGCTGCCCTACATCGAGCAGCGGGCGTTGGCCCGATCGATGCAGCCGCAGCTTGGGTGGAAAGATCCCGCCAACGCGGCCGCTCGTCAAACGGAGATACCCGCGTTTCGTTGCCCGTCCGATCCGATGACCGGTTCTAACGCGATCATCCCAACCCCGGTCGCTCAAACGCCCGAGAACGAATACTACCTGATGTCCAATGTCGGTATTAACAACTACGCCGGGTGCTACGGCGGCAGTAACGTGCCGATCAGCACCGACAATAATGGTTTGATGTTCTTGGGTAGCCAAATTCGCTATGGCGACATCGAAGACGGCGCTAATCATACGATCTTGATCGGTGAGTTTACCGATCGGGTCGATTCATTGGGTTGGATCGTGGCCGGCACCGAGACATTGCGTCATAGTGATCAACCACCCAACCGGGTTCGGATCGATGATGAAGTCGTCGGACGGCCCGATCGGTTTGGGTTCGACGCTGATTTTGACCCCCAGCGGATGGTCGACAACGGTTTTGGCAGCCGGCATCAGGGCGGGGCACACATCGCGACGGCCGGCGGGGCGGTCAGATTTGTCACCGATAGCATCAACCCCCGGCTGTTCCGCAATCTGGGCAACCGTCACGATGGCGAGATCATGGCGGCATTTTGGTGAGAGTCACTGAGTCAATAACCCGGCAGCATCAATGCAGAGCGATTCGGAAATTGGGCTTGGCGTAATCGGGTTGGGCGGATTCGGACAATTCGCGTTGCAGCATTTCCTGCAGGTGCCCGGCGTGCGTCTGCGGGCGGTCGGAGGCACGACGCGGGCCGAAGCGACGCACCTGGCCGACCGATTCGGAGCAACGGCGTCGGCGAGTCCGCAAGCGGTGTATGACCACCCGGGCGTCGATTGGGTTTACATCAACACGCCGCCGTTCCTTCACGCTAAGCAGTCGTTGGCCGCAATCGCTGCGGGCAAAAACGTCCTGGTCGAGAAGCCGATGACGTGCAGCGTCGCCGATGCCCGGGCGGTGCTCGAGGCCGCGAAGGCCGGCGGAGTCCGCGTCGTGACCAATTTGATGCAGCGGTACAACCCGATCATCGGTGCGGTCAAATCGATCATTGACGAGGGATTGATGGGTGAGCCGCTGGCGTTTTCATTGGCCAACCACGCGGTCGACGAAGGTTTGCCGCCGGAGCACTGGTTTTGGGACGCGGAAAAAAGCGGCGGGATCTTTATCGAGCACGGCGTGCATTTCTTCGACGTCGCGTCGCACTGGTTTGGCGATGGCGAGGTCATCTCGGCGGGGTCCGCGACGCGACCGGCGGTCGATGGCGACCCGGCCACCGCGGTCGAGGATCAGGTCTGGTGCGACGTGCGGTTCCGATCACCGGCAGGTCGCAGCCCTGTGGTGGCTCATTTCTACCACGCGTTCAACCAATCATCCCGGACCGAGCGGCAGCGCTGGAGTTTGACACTGGAACGCGGTCACATCGAATTGTCCGGGTGGATTCCGATCGAGGCAACGGTCGAGGCGATCGTCGATGAATCGATTTGCCGGCAATTGGTGCAGCGTTTACCGGGGTCGACGCTGCGGGTGATCGAAAGCTACCCGCCGGGCGACCGGACCCGTCGGGGCCACGGCCGGATGCATGAGTCGTACCAAAAGGTGCGGTTGGACTGGCGACACGAGTCGCCCAAGAGCAGCGTGTACGGCGGACTCCTGGTCGATTTGCTGCGGGACCAGGTGCTCTGCGGCGACACGGGTCCGGCCGTGGTGCAAACCGCGGACGGGTTTAAGAGTTTGA
Source organism: Pirellulaceae bacterium (assembly GCA_963833245.1). Classification (GTDB taxonomy): domain Bacteria; phylum Planctomycetota; class Planctomycetia; order Pirellulales; family Pirellulaceae; genus Rhodopirellula. The sequence continues at coordinate 368,559 of CAWHXH010000010.1, read as the reverse complement.
TAATGGCGGAGAAAGCGACACAAATAGCCGCTCAGCGGCAATAAGGCGACTTGGACCCACACGCTTTTGGTTTGGCCCCGGTTTTGCTTGCTATCGTGGATGCAGCAGACCACCGGAAACAACCATGCAGCGAAGGGCCGCGATGAAAAATCAACGAAGCGTCGGACGAATTGGACTGATCGGTTCCTACCTGCCCCGGCCCTGCGGGATCGCCACCTTTTCGGGCGACGTCTACGAACACCTGCGTAACGCCCGCCCCGACTGGGACATTGCCGTGATGGCGATCAACGACGGTGCCGCCCGTTATGATTATGCCGACGAAGTTCGCTTTGAAATTGACCAATCGGTCGATAGCTATCACGCGGCGGCCTCCTGGGTTGAGACGCATCATTTTGATGGGCTTTACCTGCAGCATGAGTTTGGTCTGTTTGGCGGTGATGCGGGCGACCGGTTGTTTGAAATGCTCGATCGCACCCGTGTGCCGTTGGTCACGATGATGCATACAGTGTTGAAAAACCCCGACGAGCATCAATTTCGCGTCACCCGCCGGCTGGCCGCCCGCAGTAGCACGTTGATCACGATGAGCGAGCGGGGGCGGACGTTCCTGCGAGACGTTTATGATGTTGATGAACGTAAAATTGCCGTCGTGCCGCACGGGATCCCCGACACCCAGTATGCCGAACCGTCGACCTACGCTGCGGAGTTCGATTTGGTCGGCCGCAAAGTCGCGTTGACCTTCGGGTTGCTATCGCCGGGCAAGGGATTGGAACATGCGATTGCGGCGATGCCCGCGGTGGTCCAAAAGCACCCGGATCTGACCTACGTGATCTTGGGGGCCACCCACCCGCACTTGAAGGCTCAGCAGGGGGAAACCTATCGCGAGTCGTTGCAGGCGATGGTGGCCGATTTGGGGATCGAGAACAACGTTCGCTTTGTCAATCGTTTTGTTGAATTGGATGAATTGACCCGCTGGTTGGGTGTCGCGGAGGTTTATATCACCCCGTATTTGAACGAGGCTCAAATCACGTCGGGGACGTTGGCCTACGCGTTCGGCAGCGGCAAGGCGGTGATTTCGACGCCCTATTGGCACGCCGCCGATCTGCTCGCCGAGGGGCAAGGCCGGCTGGTGCCCTTTGGCGGCTCCGATCAGATTGCCGAGCAGCTCACCGACCTGCTGGACCACCCCGCGGCGCTGGGTCGGTTACAAAAGGCGGCGTACTTGCAGGGTCGTCAAATGATTTGGCCGGTCGTCGCCCAACGGATGGCGGAGATCGTCGAGTCGGCTCACAACCGCATGTTCACGCACGTCGCCCCGACCCGAGCCTCCGCCCCCGAAGGTGATGAACAACCGATGTCCCAAAATCTCGACGCGATCGTCCGCGTTTCGCTGGATCACCTGCAACGGCTGACCGATGACGTCGGCTTGATCCAACACGCGACGTTTGACACCCCCAATCGACACGAAGGCTACTGCACCGACGACAATACGCGTGCGCTGCTTTTGATGCTGCACCTGCAGCGGGGCACCGCGGCGGACGGCTCGGCGGCTTTTGACAGCCCGATCGACAGCGAAATCGAGACGTTGGCCAGCCGCTACCGGTCGTTTGTCGATTATTCAATCAATCCGGCGACGCGATCGATCCGCAACTTCATGGGTTACGACCGCCGGTGGCTCGAAACCCGCGGCAGTGACGATTGCGTCGGACGGGTCGCCTGGACGCTGGGGGCATGTGTCGACTGGGGCAATGATGACGTCGCGTCCTGGGCGGCGATGCACTTTGAACCGATCTTGCAGCAATGCGTGCAGTCGACATCGCCTCGGACTTGGTCGTTCGCCATCCTGGGTGCCTGTCACTATCAAAAGCATTTCTCCGGCGAGCGGAACTCGGCTCGGATGCTTCGCGAATTGGTCACCCGTGTGGTCGATTTGCATCAACGTGTCGGCGACAAAAAGTGGGACTGGCCGGAGGAATGTTTGACGTATGACAATGCCAAAATTCCTCACGCGTTGTTGGTCGCCGGCCGGATGCTCGATCAACCCGAATGGGTAGAACGCGGGGCGGCGATGTTGCGGTGGGTTTGCCGATTGCAAACCAGCTCCGAAGGTTATTTCCGGCCGATCGGCAATTCGGGTTTCTACAAGCGGGGTGAAAAACTGCCGACCTATGACCAGCAACCGCTGGAGGCCTGGGCAACGCTGTCGGCGTGTTTGGAAGCGTTTGACGCGCAACAGGACGAATGCTGGATCGCCGAAGCTCAGCGTTCGCTCGGCTGGTTCATGGGTTGCAATGACTTGGGCACGTCGTTGGTCGACATCGGCCGTGGTGCCTGTCACGATGGTTTGCAGTTTGATCGAATCAATCGCAATCAGGGCGCCGAGTCGACGCTCGCATGGTTGCTGGCGGCGACCGAATGGATCAACCATCGTCGACGCCGGGCCGCGATCACGACGGGTGTCCCGTCGATGGCCGGCTCACCGATCCCGGTCGGCATGTTGGACCCAAGCTAAAATCCGTGGTTGCTCCCGAACCCTCCCAGCGCGGCCGATCGCCTGATTCGTCCGCATCGCCGCTGCCCCCGGGGCGGATTGCGATCATCGCTAGCCGTTATAACGTGACGATCTGCGACAATTTGGTCGATGGGGCGGTGCGAACACTAACCGCCGCCGGCGTTGAGAGTAAAAATCAATGGTTGATTCGGGTTCCGGGAGCTTGGGAACTCGGCTGGGCGGCGGCGACGGCCCTACGACGATCCGACACCATTGCGGTGATTTGTTTGGGGGTGGTGATTCGGGGCGAGACGACCCACGATCAACATATCAACGCGTCGCTAAGCACTGCGCTGATGGGATTGTCCGTCGAATCGGGCTGCCCGGTTGGTTTTGGACTATTGACGTGCAACACGCTCGATCAAGCCGTCCAGCGAAGCGGCGGTTCGGTCGGCAACAAAGGCGAGGAGGCTGCCGACGCGGTGGTTGAATTGCTGCGGATGACGTCTCGGCTTCGATAACTGGTGCTTAGAACTCGCCGTCGATCACTTCGCTTGCCGCCCGAGTGCCCAGGGAACCCCAAAGTCCGTAGGGACTTTTGCTGCCCGGCGGCAGCCATGCGCCGCCACGGCGAACCTCGGCGCTGTTGGTATTGCCCGCTTCGATCGAATCGGTGATGAACCGCACCGCTCCGTCGCCCATCAACACGTGGCAACCGCCCTGGTGACGACTGCTGGGCGGCACAATGCCCTGGGACAAGAAGCTGTTCTGCGCGTTGTTGTTGTTGTTGTCATAACAAATCTCCGCGTTGGGAGGCAAATTGGTTGACATGCCCGAATAGATCGGACGGCCGAAGGCCCATTTGTAACCGCGTCGCTCCTCGGCCCGGTTGACTTCGCCTAGGTCGCCCGGCAGCGCTGCCAGCCAAAAACGCGGCCGCTCGGGATCAACGCCCTGGCGGCAAGCCAATTTGTTGTTTTCGCGGGTTAAGTCCACCGCGGTGTTGAACACCAGGTGGGTTCGCTTGTCGCGATCGCCGATATCGGTGGCGATCTCGCCGGCGGCGATCGTGTTGGCCAATCCATCCAAAACAGAACGAAATTTCGTTAGTCCGCGTGGTTTGAACATGCCGCGAAACGCTGCCCGCCGATGCGTCTCGTGATTGGTGTTGGACGGATCCGAATCCTGTCCGGCATTGCCGATCCCCGCCCCATGATTCCATAGGGTCGAATCGCCCAGACAGGCGGCGTAGTTGGTCCGGCCCTGTGACGGCAGGCCTTCGCCCGGGTCGCTGGGACAACGAAGCGTCGGGATGTTGGTCATCCACGGGTCGTAATTCGCCTGGTTCTCGTGGTTGAGCGTGCGGCGCGGTCCGGGACCCATGGGGGGAAAGCTGAAGTTCGTACCCTCGACTTGATAGGGATTGCTGATCTGCTCCCACAACGCCTGCTGTTCAAAAAACGGCGTCAAACCGACCAACCAACTCATCTCGTAGACATTGTTTCCCTCGTCGGCGCGGGAAGCGGGAGCACCGTGCCATGCCCCGCCCCAGTGATAGGTGCCCCCCATCTGCTGTGGCAATTGCTTGTACGCGGCATGGTAATTATGAATCGCCAAACCGATCTGTTTGAAATTGTTGCTGCAACTCATCCGCCGGGCCGCCTCCCGAGCGGCTTGAACGGCCGGCAGCAATAGCCCCACCAGGACGCCGATGATCGCGATGACCACCAGCAATTCGACGAGCGTGAACCCGCGACGTGATACTGTAACTTTTGACATTCGATTAACCTTGAAAAGTGTTAGAAGAGAGACCTGCCACCGCGGAGTGACAGGTAGAAACAACCCCGCGTTCTATTCCAACGCGTCGAGATCGTCGGTGCCCGGATCGGGCGTCTCGCCGGACGGATTCTCCGCCAGGTAGGCCGACAGTTCGTCATCGTCGGCCACACGGCCTTCGGATTGCCCGCAACCGAGCATCGGTAACGACAACGCCAGACAAAGGAATGCAAATCGCATCGAACCACCGAAACCAGACGTGAGAGAAGAGGAGATCGTGTCAAACCTTGCCATACCGGCGAGGTGACTTTCTCCACCCTAACGGGCTGGCGCGTCAGATACAATCACTTTGGCGCGATTCCATAGGACGCCGTCGGGTGCCCGGTGGTTCCATGGTCCTCCGGTCGGCCGTGATAACGGTGGCACAGCGTGCAGTTGTCCCGCGTCAAACCGGGGCGATGACATTGCCGGCAAACGTTTTGATCGATCGAATTAAATTCTGCTAAACCGGTTAATCGCGTCGCATGAGACGTTTGCGCGTCCGGCACGGCGACATGGCAACCGCCGCAATCTTGCAATCCGGCGATATTGAGGTGCGGCCGATGATTGAAATGATGCAGCGAATCGATCCCGAAGACCGGCGTCGCTTCAGCGGTCCAAACAAGCGGTGCGGATTGCCCGGCGTTTTCCGTTGGGCGTCGATGACATTGCAAACACGCGTGCAGCGCGGGTGCCGCAGAACCGTGTCTCGATCGCTGCTTGGGGGGGAATGAAGGGCGATTTCTACCAGAGATTTCAAGACGGGGTCGGCGTGCGGCGTCGAGTCATCGGTCGACGCTCCGCGATACTGCAGCGAAAGCGTCAAGTCGTCGCGTGACCAACCCCCCATCGGTTGCGGGGGCAGGGCGGTGGACTCGGGGTTCGGCTCGTCGTTAGCGGATTGGTCCAGCAGCGGATCGACGGTCAACGGATCGAGCCAATCGTCGTCCGCCGCGCCGGGACCGGCCAGCAGTGATCCGCCGGGTGCCAAGTCGACGTCCAAACTTCCCGGCTTCTGTTTAACACCTGGTGTCGGAATCGGCTCGATGTCCCCCGGTGGACCGAACCAGCGATCCGCCGCGTCGGTGATCAACTGCGGCGGCACGCTGGCGGCCAACCGGCGGGCGGCTTCGGGGGGCGACCCCATCCGTGTCAATCGCGTCAATAGAAGCGTTTGACCCTCGGTGGCTAACCGCTCGATCAGCTTCGACACCGCCTGCGAGTCCGGTCGGGGCGTCTCGCAAAGCCACCGCGTCCAAACTTCGCCAGCCGTTGGCGGTGGTGGCGGCTGGCCGCCGGCCTCCTCGGGGACCTCCAGCAGCCGCAGCGGCGTGGAGGCGGCGACGCGAAGCGACGCGTCATGGCACCGCCCGCACGCAGCGTCGTAAGCCAGCGTGGTCACCAAAGGATCGCCGGTCGCCGAATCGTTTAAATGGCAGGCCCGGCAGTCAAAACCGGTTTCCCCCCCGGCCGGGAAATGCCGCGCTCGGTGGCTTTGATGATCAAACTCGATGACCCCGCCGGGACGCCCGGCCAGTGCGAAATCGGGGTGACCTTGGCCCAGCGATGCGAACCGTTCTTGGTGGCACGATTGGCACCGGGCATCGGAAATTGCGGTTAAATCCGCATCGGCCCCCCGGTGCTCGCGGTGACAAGCGTTGCAGCCGACGGGATTTTGAACCGAATGATTCCCAACCGCCAAACCCCAGGTCTCCCGCGGCAACCCGTGCGGACTAAAGGCGACGGCTGCGTCAGACGAATCGTGACAAGCCAAGCATGCGACTCCCCAAGGCGAGTCCGTTCGATCGGCCCGAATCGCTCCGGTTGTCGAAAAATTTGTGTGACACGCGGCGCACCGCTGAATCGTGCCGGTGCCCTGCAGGATTTGGGCATGGGGTGAGGCCAGCGGTCCGGGGCGGACGACGACGTGAGCCAGATTAGTCCCCAGCGAAAGACAAATGACCAGGATCAAACCCAGCCCCAAACCGATGTGTAGCCGGCGGGGTCGCCGGCCGGGGCGGATCCACCGCGGCGGCGGGGGCAACGAAATCAGCCGGTCGCTCATTGATTCGACCCCCGGCAGGTGATGTTAGCGGCCAACGCGAACCACCAATCCGACATGCAGCACCGCCAACCCGATTAACAAGAGCGATCCGGCCCCGTGGACGATCACCCAAGCCCGCAGCCGCCACTGCAGCGCGTGGCGGTAGTCGAGATCATCGCGGAGCCGAACCAACCCGGAGATTTGGCCCGCGACGCGTCGCGGTTGCTCGTCCAAATAACGCCCCAGTTCCGAAAGATCGCGAAGCAGTCGCCGGCGACGATGCGGTCGCGGCCGCAGCAACGCCCACCAATTTGGTTGTGAGGCAAAATACGGTCGCAATTGCTCGTCGTGATGGTTTCGCAGCAACGTTGCGGCATCGGAGTCGGGTAGCGATTCGATCTCCGACTCGCTGCGCAGCAGAATCTGCCGGCGGTGCCAATCGATTTGATCAAAACGATGCTCGCCCGGGATCGCGGTCAACCGACGCGGCAACGTCCGGGAGATGTACAACCCATAGATGCCCGAACCGGAGACCGCCAGGAACAAAATCGACAGCAAACCTTCGAGCACCCCGCCGGCCAAAATTGCCGGGACGTGCAAGACGTAGACGGCGAGCGTGAACAGCCCGACGTACAGATGCACCCGGGTCCAGGTCGCCATCGATCCGGCGCCGAGCAGTGGCAGTCGCCGCCGAAGTCCGAGCAGCACCAGCACGATCAATCCCCCCAACGTCACACCGCCGGTCCACCAGTCAGGCCGGCCGAGCGATCGCTCCAAATGTCCCGCGATCGCGGCGACGATCACGACCGCGATCAGTGTCACGACTGCGCCGGCGACGCGACGGTTGATCTTGGACGAGGAGATTGCCGGTGGTCGCAGCGTCGGGGATCGAAGAAAACTCAACGGCGTCGCCCCAAAAACTCGTCCAGCGGTCCTGATTGGCTCAAATCAATGCGGCCGATCGCGTCGTGAGGGCACGCGGCCAGGCACGCCGGAGAGATCCCCACGGGCACGCAGCCGTCACATTTGACGGGCTTTTGAATCGCTTTGCCCGATCCGTCGTCGACAAACGGCCGACCGGCGGCGTCGAAAACATCGACCATCGCGATTGTGTCGTAGGGACAAGCTTTCGCACAAACGCCGCATCCGATGCAAATCGGTTCGCTGATTTGGACCGTCCCGGTCGCTTCATCGCGGTGAATCGCACCGGTTGGACAGCCGATCATGCAGACCGGATCGCTGCAGTGCATGCAGGCGGCGGCGAATTGCAGCGGTCCGTGGCTCGACCCGACCCGCGCCATCCGGGGGTTGCCGTCGTGCGCGGTGGCGCAGGCCGTCACGCAGTCATCGCAACGTGTGCAGCGGTTCAAATCGATCACCAACGCCTCGCGTCCGTTGGTCAAACGTTGCTCGACGATGTGTTCGAGCAGCCCGGTACGCTCCGCGGCAGTGGTCGGGCGGTGGCCCGTCAGGGTCGGTCGATCGGCGGTGCGGGCGGCTGAACGGGTTGCGCGGGCGGATTGGCGGCGGTTTTCGCTCACTCCCGTAGCGGAAGTCGCCAAGACTTTCGGCTTGATTGGAGCGTCACCGAAAGTCTTGGCGACTTCCGCTACGGGAGGGATGAAATCTGTCGCGAGTTTGGGTAGTTCGGATCGCCGAATGTGGGGCATCGCCAGGTCACAGAACGCTTCGACGGGCAGATGCACGGTGTCGAGAAACCCAACGGCCCGGAGCGAGGACCGCAGCGGCACGGGCGAGTCGGCGTCCAGCGAGGCGACGACCTCGGCGACGCCAAAGAGGTGGCCTTGACCGAGATAGGCGACCGTTTGATGTGACGCTCCGTGGGCCGACGACAGCCGCCCGAAGCCGCTGCGGACGAGCACGATGTCGGTGGCAAACGTCCCCTCGGCCGCGACAACCGGTTCGGCCTCGATTCGCTCAGCGGGCGACTGGCCGCGAACCTTGCGGTAGTCGGCGTCCCACTGCAGATCGCCAAACGAACGCAGCGTCGCGGCGTCGGCAAGCTCGCGAAGCTGTTTGGGCGGCAGAAAGCGAAACAGCGGGATTTCCCCCAGATGCAATTGCAACCAGTGCTGGCGGAAATGGTTTTCCATCGCCAGGGAAAAGCCGCGGTCGCGGCGAAGCAGCCGCAGTCCCTGCCAACGAATCTCCAACAATCGCGTCGTTTCGCTCGCCGCAACCACCGAAACGCTATGCGGCGTGCGGTGCATCGCGGCGACCTCGCCAAACAGCTCCCCGGGACCGATCCGCGTGCTGCCATCGGCGGCCAGCAACGCGTCGGTGTCTTGGATTCGCCGCGGCGACGCCGGGCCGGCCGGTTGAAAGTGATTTCCGTCGGCCGTTGCCCCGACTTGATCGGCCGATCGGACTTCGGCAATTCGGCGCGGCCGGAGCATTCGCCGCATCCTCTCGGGCCAACCGATGGCGGCCGGCGGCGGCGGGGCGCCGATCCCGGCCGGCAGCGGCGTCGTCGTCGCGGTCACTTCGCCTTCGAGCACCAACACCGCGGCGGCGGCGTAATCGCCCGCCCGGTGGATCACTTCGCCGCGGGCGGCGGTTCGCAATCGGCAATCGTTTTTTAAAATGCCCGTCAGCGGCATCGATTTGGGGAAACTCGATTCGTCGAGCCGGGCCAGCGGACCAAACCCGCGGAGTCGCTGGACGTCCGCATCGGTCATCGACGGGTCCATCGGCTGGTCCCAGCGACGCGGACGCCGCATCGCGATGACGTTGTCAGTCGTGGCGGCATCGGCGGGCATCGTCGACGGCAATACCAAGTCACGTCGGGTGGGTCAAGTCGCTTCGACGCCGAGGGGGAGTTGGTCCCGCGATTTGGTTCCCCCCGCCGCTTTTGTTGGGGGGGCCGGTCCAATTATCTGGCTCCCCCTCTCCCCGCCTCGGGGAGAGGGGGTTGGGGGGTGAGGGGATGTCCGCACCAGCCGGACTTGGTACCCCGAAGACCCCTCACCCCCCGACCCCCCCTCCCGGCAAGCGGGGCGAGGGGGAGAAAGAATGGAGGCTGACGCCAATTCTCGCACCTGCCTGTGCCGCTTTGTGTTGATTAAATTTGCACGCTTCGTTGACCCAGCTCCCGCCGACCCGGCCCGCCATGACGACCGCCACCAGCCGCTTTGCCACCGTTTCGGCCGCCCCGCCGGACCCGATCCTGGGCCTGACCGATGCGTTCAATGCCGATCCCCGCCCGACCAAACTGAACCTCTCGGTCGGCGTTTACAAAGATGCAGCCGGCAAAACCCCCGTCCTGGCAAGCGTCAAGGCTGCCGAGGCGAAACTGTTGGCCGGCGAGACGACCAAAGGCTACCTGGGGATCGACGGACTGGCCGATTATCGCCACCACGTCTACGACATGATTTTCGGCGACGACGTTCCGGCCGACCGGGTTTCGGTGGCTCAAACCCCCGGCGGCACCGCCGCGGTTCGCGTCGCGGCCGAATTTTTGGCCGATCAATGCCCCGGTGCCAAGGTCTGGATGTCCAATCCGACCTGGGCCAACCACGGCGCGATCTTCCGCCGCGCGGGGCTTGAACCGGGCACCTATCGCTACCTCAACGCTGACAAAACCGGGCTGGATTTTGCCGCGATGATGGACGATCTGCGGACCGGCCCATCGGCCGGTGATGCCGTCCTGCTGCACGCCTGTTGCCACAACCCCACCGGCGTCGACCCGACGGCCGGCCAGTGGTTGCAGATCGCCGATTTGATGGCCCAGCGCGGGCTGTTGCCGCTGTTGGACTTTGCCTACCAAGGGTTTGGCGATTCGCTCGAACAAGACGCCGCGGGATTGCGGACGGTGGTGCGGACGTGCGGCGAGGCGATGGTGGCCAGCAGTTACTCCAAGAATTTCGGCCTATACAGCGAACGGGTCGGGGCGTTGTCGATGGTCGTTCGCGACGCCGGAGAATCGGACGCCGTCGCCAGCCAGGTCAAACGTTTGATCCGCGGCAACTATTCCAACCCGCCGCGGCACGGCGGGGCCATTGTCGCGGCAATTTTGGACGACGGGGAGCTGCGCCGGCAATGGATGTCGGAGCTGGACGACATGCGGGGGCGGATCACGCGGCTGCGGGGCGGTTTCATCGACGCGATGCACGCCGCCGCGCCCGGCAGCGACTACGAGTTCCTGAGGCCGCAGAAAGGCATGTTTTCCTATTCCGGTTTGACGCCGATGCAGGTCGATCGGCTCAAAAGCGAGCACGGCATTTACATCGTCGGCAGCGGCCGGATCAACGTCGCCGGGATCGATGAGTCACGTCTGCAGTGGCTCGCCAAGGCGGTCGCGTCGGTCCTGTAGCGGAAGTCGTCAAGACTTTCGGTGTTGATGACTCGGAGCCGAAAGTCTTGGCGACTTCCGCTACGGTTGAATGATGCAGTCACCGCGAATCGGCCACGACGTTCAGTTCGCCATGGTGCAGCCGCACCCGCAGCCGGTCGCCGTCGTCGACCGCCGCGGCGTCCCGCACGGTTCGGCCGTCGGTGGTTTGGACAACGGCGTAACCCCGCGACAGAACGGCCAGCGGCGAGAGGGCCTCGGTGGTCGTCACCAGCGTTCGCCACCGTTCGGTGCGGCGTTCGAGGTTTTTTCGCATCGCCGCGTGCAATCGTTCCTCGATTTGATCGATCGCCAAGGCACGGTCGGTGATCATCCGGTGCGGCCGGGCGAGTACCGGGCGGGAGGCGAACGATTCGGTTCGGCTGACGGCCCGTTGCAATCGATTTCGCAGCGTTGAATCGAGCCGCGAGCGAAGGCTCGATAGTGCCGCCGCCAACGCCGCCGAATCAGGCAGAACGCGGACGGCCCCATCGGTGGGCGTCAACGCTCGGACGTCGGCGGCCAAATCGCACAGCGTCACGTCGATCTCGTGTCCGACCGCCGAGACGGTGGGAATTTTTGATAAGGCCAAAGCACGGACGACGGCTTCTTCGTTGAATGTCCACAGATCTTCCAGCGATCCGCCGCCGCGGGAAACGATCAACACGTCGGGCCGCGGCGTCAGCCGGTGGGCGGCGGCGATCGCGGCGACGACTTCGGCGGCGCTGCCGGGACCCTGGACCCGAGCCGGCAGGACGGTGATCACGACGCCGGGATGTCGCGTCGCTGCGGTTTGCAAAAAGTCGCGGATCGCCGCCCCGGTGGGGCTGGTCACCACTGCGATCCGCGATGGGACCGGCGGCAGCGGTCGTTTCCGCGCGGCGGTAAAGAGTCCCTCGGCGTCCAGCTTTGCCTGCAGCCGCGCGAAAGCCGCCTGCAGTTTGCCCAGCCCGACCGGTTGGCACCGACGGACGATCAACTGGTAGCTGCCGCGGGCGGCGTAGACCTCCACGTTGCCCTGGCACAGGATTTCCTGGCCGTCGGCGAGGTCAAAATCAATCTTCGCCGCCGTCCCCCGCCACATGATCCCGCGAATTGTCGCGCCGGAATCTTTGAGCGTGAAATAGACGTGCCCCGAACGCGGACGAGCGATATCGGTGATTTCGCCGGACACCCAAACGGTCGGGAAGTTGCCTTCCAGCGTCGTTTTGATCTCAGCCGTCAGTTGCGAAACGGTCAGCGACTTCGGGGGCGAGTCCTCGTCGTCGTGGTCGAAAATCCATTCTCGCATGTGGGATAGGCCTCCGGCCTGTCGGCGGTCCGAAAAACAAAGTTTTGACAGGCCGGAGGCCTATCCCACCGCGCGCGGCCGTCGCCGTCGCCCGGTTTTGGCAAAACGCTTGCCGATCGCTTCGACCGATTCGACCAAATGATCGACCTCCGCGGCGGTGTTGTACAAGTAACAACTGCTTCGGGCCGACGCCGCGATGCCAAGCGACGCGTGCAGCGGCATCGTGCAGTGATGGCCGGCGCGGATCGCGATGCCGGCGGTGTCGAGCGTTTGAGCGATGTCGTGGGCATGAACCCGGTCCATCACAAAGCTGGTGATGCCGCCTTTGCGGCCTACCGACGGACCGATGACGCGAACGCCGTCGATCGCTCGCAAACCGGCATCGACGCGAGCGTTGAGCCGGCGTTCATGATCGGCAATGCGGTCCAAACCGATGTTTTGCAAAAATTTCAACGCCGCGGCCAACCCGATCGCTTCGACGATCGGTGGCGTGCCGGCCTCGAACTTTTCGGGCAGCACGTGGGCGGTGAAGCCGTCTCGGGTGACAGTGTTGATCATCCCGCCGCCGCCCAAAAACGGCGGCATCGCGTCGAGCAAGGCTTCGCGGCCGTAGAGCACGCCGATGCCCGTCGGACCGCAAACTTTGTGGCCGGAAAAGACAAGGAAATCACAATCCCAAGCGGCGACGTCGACAACGCTGTGCGGCGCCGCCTGGGCGGCGTCGACCAAAACCGTCGCCCCGGCCTGATGAGCCATCCGGGTCCAGTCGGCGACCGGTACCTCGGAGCCGAACGTGTTGCTCGCCGCGGCGAACGCGAACAGCTTAGGCCGGTGGGTTTGCAGCGCGGCGGCAACGGCGTCGTCGTCGATCCAGTGGTCATCGCCAAAATCGATGAAGCGGACTTCGCAACCGGTGCGGGCGGCCAATTGGTGCCAGGGGACGATGTTGGCGTGATGCTCGGTGATCGGGAGCAATACGACGTCGCCGGTTTTCAAATTCTCATCGCCCCAGCTTCGGGCCACGGTATTGATCGCGGCCGTCGTGCCGGCGGTGAAGATGATCTCGCGCGGGGTCGCGGCGTTCAAAAATTCGGCGACGGTGCCGCGAGACTGCTCGTAGGCTTCGGTGGCCGCTTCGGAGAGCGTATGGATGCCGCGGTGAACATTGGCGTAATACCGCCGATAGCAATCGTCCATCGCTTCAATGACCTGGACCGGCCGCTGGGTCGAAGCGGCGTTGTCGAGGTAAATCAATGGCGCGCCCGAAGACGCGTTTTGTTGCAGGATCGGAAAATCACGCCGGATCGTTTCGACATCCAATCCGGTAGCCGAAGCCGCCAAGGCTTTGGTTGAGGCTTGTGCGGCGGCCTGGCGGGCCGCCGCACCGGGGGGAGTTGAGGTCTGTGCGGCGGCCTGGCGGGCCGCCGCACCGGGGGGAGTTGAGGTCTGTGCGGCGGCCTGGCGGGCCGCCGCCACCGGATTGACTGAATTTTCAATCATGATTGCCCCCCGCCGACGGGCGAATGCACCGCCGCCTGGACCACCCGCCACGACAGCAGGCAGCACTTCTGGCGGTTGGGCGTCAATTTGGGGCCAAAAAGTTCCAGCATCTCACCGGCGGAAAACTCTTTGAGTTCGTCCACCGTTTTGCCCTCAATTTGCTCCATCAACATCGACGCGGACGCCTGCGAGATCACGCAACCCTCGCCCTCGAACCACGCTTCAGCGATCCGGCCGGCATCATCGAGCCGCAAATCGACGTGAACCTTGTCGCCGCACAGCGGGTTGTTGCCCTCCTCGGCGTGCGTCGCCGCGCTCAGCGTGCCGCGGTGATAGGGATCCTCGTAGTGATCCAGCACGTGCTCTTCGTAGATGTCCTGTTCGTTCAACCGGCTTCTCAACAACTTCGGGCGGGGGGCGAATCACCAACGTAACGGTATTGATCAACCATGTCGGCCTCCCGCTCGGTCGTGACGTCGGAATCGGCGGGGAGGTTCACGGTAAGTCCCCCGACACGCCGCCTGATCGCTTCATGGTAGATCGCCAGCAACTGCGGCAGGTTGGCCACAGCGGTGTACCGGGCTTCAAACTCGGCCCGAGCTTCGACGGCCAAACGTTGCCGCCGGTCGGGATCGCCGACCAACCCGGCAATCGCATCGGCCAACGCCGAGGGCGAACCGTTTTCAAACAAAACGCCACCTCCGCGGCAGAGCACTTCGGCTTGCCCGCCGACGTTGCTGCCGACGACCGGGGTCCCGACCGCCAGCGCCTCGACGGCGACGCGGCCGAACGCTTCGCCGGACGTCGAGGGCACGATCAAAATCGCCGCCCGGGCCATCGCCCGGTAGACCGCGTTGGACGGCAGGTAACCCTCGACGGTGATGCCGTCGATTCCTTCCAGCCGCCTCCGAAGCGGTCCGTCGCCGATCGCGCGGAGCGACACGGCGCCGGGGCCGAGTTGTTGAGTTAATTTTTGCCAAGCCTCGCGGAGCACCTCGACGCCTTTTTCCCCATCCATCCGACCGACAAACAGCAGCGGCAACGGTTCCCCGGCCGGCGTCTCCGATCGATCGGCCGGATTGACGCTATCGCCGATGTCGACAAAATGCGGTTTGACGATGACGTGGGGCAGCGGGAAGTTGCCGCGGCGGTATTCCGAAACCAGGTAATGCGACGGCGAAACGGCGACGTCGACCCACCGCTGCAGAACGCGTTTGCGGCGATCGTTCCAAACCTTCGCCGCGGCGATCGCGTTGGCCGCGGGGTTGTTGCGGTAACAAGCCCGCAGCAGTGAGGGACCGGGATGGCCGGCCCGCAGGCATCGGTCACAGTATTGACCCCGCAACGAACAGACGCCCCGGACGCACATTGAGCGATAATTGTGCAGCGTCAGCACGACCGCCGCCCCGGCCTGCGATGCCGCCCGGTAGACCGACGAGCTGAGCGACGGAAACGTGTTGTGGACGTGAATGACATCGGCCCGGTGACCGGTCACCGCCGCGGCAACCTGGTGACCCGCCTGGCGATTCCAAATCGCTCGACCGGCCGCCCCCAGCCGATTGTCCGCGACCCACGACTCGTTGTTGACAACAAACGTCGCGACATCGTGGCCGGCGTCGCGGAGCAATTGCACCTCGGCCTCAAAGACCACACATTCCCCGCCCCGACGCGCGTAATAGGCGTGAACGACCAAAATTCGCAGCGGCCGGTCGTCCGCGGGGATATCGGCCGCGGGGATCACGTTTGGGGGACCCGCCCCAGCCGGCAAGGTCAACGCGGCAGCCCGGCAAGCGGACGCTCGTGACCGCGGGTGGCCAATTCGTCTCGCGGATTAAACTCATCCTCTGCCGGTTCCGCCAGCGGCTGCTCAGCGATGTTCGTCCTTGCAGATTTTCGGGACGCCGCCGCTTGGTTGACGGGGAATAACAACTGCCGCATTACCGCTTGACCAACCGCCAGTGCGAACACGCACGCCACCGCCAGCACCAACAGCACTGAACGCCGCGGTTTGACTTTTTTCAAAATCAACGTCGCCGGCTGAACGACGGCAACTTCGCTGACCGCACCTTTGGACAACTCGTCAATCATTCGGGCTTGATCGCGGTTTTCAGCCGCCCGCATGTATTCGCTCTCGGCCAACTGGACTTCCCACCCCAACCGCGTCAGCTCGATCTCGTCTTCGTTGATTAGTGAAAGTTTCGCGGCCAAATCAGCTTTTTGCCCCAGCAGTGTCTCCCGCCTGGCGGCCAGCCCGGCCAGCGATGCGGTCGTCCGAAGCCGCGAGAGCAGCAGCTCCTGATAGACCGGGTTGGCCGCCGTTTTGGTTTGCGGCAACTCGCCCTGCTCGGCCGTCGCAATCCGTTCGGCGTTACGCAATTGCTCCTTCAGCGCAATCAGCTTGGGGTGCGAATCGTTCAATTTGGACGCCAACTCGTTGTACCGAACCTCCAGCTCATAGAGGCTTTGACGCATCGAATCGCCCGCCGCCCGGGTGATCCCGGTGACGACTTCGGAGCGGATCGTCTGCGGAGCCTGCGCCATCTGCTCCTCCAGCGACTGCAATTCCGAGGTTGCCGAGGCCATCGCGTTGTCGTTGGAAACCAGTTCCGATTCGACCTGATCGATCAGGCCCCGCAGCGCCGACTGCGAAGAACCGATTTCGATGATGCCGCGTTCGTCCTTGACCCGCCGCATCGCCTCCTTGGCCGCGTTGACCCGGGCGAGCGCCGCCTCCGCTTGAGCGGAAAAGAACTCGTGCGACCCGTCGGTCCGGTGAGCTTCGGCGTGGTGGATGCGATACGAATCGATCATCGCCACGAGCAGGTCGCGTGACAGAAAAGGATCGCCCGAGCGGACCTCCAGGTTGATCGTGTAGGCATCCTTGGCGGAATACTGGTTGAGCATCTTTTGCGCCTTGGCAACCGCCTGCTCGTGGCGGATTTGGGCCGCGACCTGATCGCCCGTCAAATCGCCCATCGGATCGGGCGGGCCGGACGGCAAGACGCCCATGGCCGATTCAATCCATCGATCCAACCGTCCGTAGGGACGCAGCACCCGATCGTCGCCAACCCGCCGGACCGCCTCTTCGGCGATTGCGCGGCTGCCGAGCATCTCGCGGACGCTGGTCACCTGCGATTGACGACTGTCCTGCAGCGACACCGTCGGCGTCAAACTGGTTGTCGGATCCAACGCCACCGATCCGCGGCCGAGCCGAATGAGCAACTGGGCGTAGGAATCAAACTGCGCCGGAATCAACAGCACGATCAGCACGGCGACCGGCAACGCCACCGCGGCGACGACCACAACGGACCGCCATCGATGCAAGGTTCCGCCGATCAAATCACCCAGCGAAGCGGGGGCAAAGACGTCAGCGCGGTCGCGGTCGGATACCGTATGGTTCATGCCGGTCGATTGTAGTTGACCGATGTCCCATTCGTCGCCACCGCCACGGTGTAGTCGAACTGTGGGGGGATTTCCGTTCCAAAGCTGCCGATTACAACGACCAGGTCCTAGCGGGAGGGCGAGGCTCCCGCCGAGCCTCCTTTCCAACGGGAGGGCGAGGCTCCCGCCGAGCCTCCTTTCCAACGGGAGGGCGAGGCTCCCGCCGAGCTTCCTGTCGGGCGGTTCAGCGGGAGCTTCACCCTCCCGAACCAAAAATTGATTGTTGACCGACCGCCAAGTCCCGGTCGGCGTCCTGGCGGAGCGCCGCTACGGGATTCAAAGAAAACCGCCGGGTCCATCGTTTTTGCAAACGTGGACCCGGCGGCCGATGCACAACGATGAACGACCACCACCGCGGCAAAATGGAGCCGCTGGGAGAAACGCTCCGGGTCTCAGCGTGCTACAGCACAAGCCTTGAAATCGACCCGGGCGAACCCGATCAAATGATCCCTCTGCCGGTTTTTGTGGTCGCATCGGACGGCTCCATCGAACCGCCGTGCAGAAACGCAGTGTAGGGATTGGGCAAACCGGGCGTCAGGTCAATTTTGTGGGATAGGCCTCCGGCCTGTCTCGGCTGAAAATCTTTGGCCCATGATGACAGGCCGGAGGCCTATCCCACATGACGCTCAAACCTCCCCGCGAAACCACCACCGGCTCGCCTGCTGGGCGACCGCGACCGGATCCTCCCAAACGAGCGACGCGGCGTAAATCAACAATCCTCCGCCGGCCACCGTCATCAGCAATCCTCGGCCCAGTTGCTTTGCCACATCGCGGCGGAGTTGAACCGACAGACCCTGCCGCAGCCGCGTCCAAGCCGGGTTGGCGATGACAGCCTCAAACGGCAGCACCAAGACCACATCCTGACCCTCGATGCCCTCCAGCCGAACGTTGAGGCCGGCAGCGGGCAGATGAATTTGCATCGCCGACTCGGTTGCCACCGCCGCCGGGTCGATTTCCGCCGCAGCCGCGCGAAGGCCGTCCCAACACTGGGCCAACGTGCGGCCGTAGATCACGATCCGAGGCGTCGTGCCTAACGCCAACAACGTCGCGACCAGGACCAGCAGCATCGATAGCGGCAGCCAAACCCAAGCACCAAACGTTGCGACCGATGTTTTGGGAAAGAACAGCTCGACCGGGCCGATCAGCACCAATCCAATCGCCGCGGCGAGCAGTTGCAATCGATCGGCCGCCGACGTCAACACCCGAACGCGGCCAAGCAGACGGTGGCCGCCGACCCAGAGCAGGTAGAACGCCAACGGCGTGACGGCGAGGACTTTGGGCCAGGCGTCGATCAACCGTCCGCCTCGCGAACCGGCGTTCGCGCGGCCCCGCCGCCGAGCACCGAGCCGGACGACTGAGTTAGTCCCGCGGTGCCCGACACCGAACCGCTGCCCTCGGACGCCCGCGCCCCGAAACCCTCAGACCGATGCCGGAGTCGGAATTCTCGTTGCTCGCCCGGTGCCCGTCGGGGATTTGGACCGTCGTCGATAACGCAATCACCTGCTGGCCGGCGACCGGCTGCAGCGGATCGTCGACGGTGTTGAGCCGCAGCGTGCCGTCCTCGCGGATCACCCCCAGCAACACCGCCTCGTCGCCGTTGCGATCCAGGAAGTCTTTGTAGGTAAACGTCTCGGTCAAGTTCGTCGTTTTGAACTTCCCACCCGCTTCGTGCAGTTCCCGCAACCGGGTAAACGTCAGCCCATCGCCGAACAGCTCGCGACCCATCAAATCCTTGGTCATCCCCCGCCGCCCGCCGCCGGAATCCTTGACCTTGAACGTCAACTGAAACAAACCGGAGGAATCGTAAACGGTCCGAAACTCTTTGAGCGCCAACGAATTGACTTCGTCGTTGGGCGTCAACGCCAACACCCGCCCGATTCCGCCGAGATCCATTTCCTGGCGGGCGTGTTCGTTGAGCACATTGGCACAAATTGCCGGCATCCCCGCCTGCCTCGCCTGGGACACTTTGTTGTAGTTCGTGTCGACCAGCAGCACTTGGAACCCCAGCCGCTGCAACTCGGCGGCAAAGTCGCGGACCCAGCCGTCGGCACCGGTGATCAAAATTCCAGAAACGGTTTTTTCCGCCAAGCCCAGGAACTTGGCCAACGGATCGGCGGCGATCCCATAGACCGCCACGGTCCCGACGATTGTCATGAACGTCACCGTGGCGAGTTGTTCGGCGCCGGGGATGATCAAATCGGTGCGTTTTTCCAAATCCAACGCAAACACGCTCGAAACCGCCGCGGCAACGATCCCCCGCGGTGCCATCCCGGCAACAAACGCCTGCTCCCGTAGATTCAGCGGGCTGCCGATCAACGAGATGAACACCGACAATGGCCGGACAAACAGGATCAGGGAAAGGACAAACAGCAGGCCGGGAAAACCGACCGCGGCGATATCCGCCAGGTCGACTCGCGAGCCAAGTACGATGAAAAGGCATCCGATCAGCAGCGTCCGAAGGTTTTCCTTCAGCTCGATGATGTGCTCGATCGACAGATTGGCTTGGTTGGCGATCCAAATCCCCATCACCGTCACGGTGATTAGCCCCGATTCGTGGGCGAGGAAGTCCGAGACGGCAAACAGCAGCACGGTCACGGCGATCGCCGCGACGCCCTGCAGCGTGTCGGGGACCCAAAATCGGCGAATTGCAAAAGACATCGCAAACCCCGCGACGCTGCCCAGCAGCAAACCGACCACGGCGGTGGTCCCCAGCGCCGTCGCGGCGCTGCCGAACGTCGCGGAATCGTGGTTGATAAATTCTTCGTAGACCAACACGGCCAGCACCGCGCCGACCGGGTCGATGACAATCCCCTCCCATTTGAGCGTCGAGGCGACGCGGCGGCTTGGACGGACCTGTCGCAGCAGCGGTCCGATGACCGTCGGCCCGGTGACGGTCAAAACCGCCCCGAGCAGCAGCGACAATCGCCAGGAGAAGTCGAGCAGGTAGTGGGCTGAGACCGTCGCTCCGAACAACGTCACCAGCACACCGATGGTGACCAATCGCAGGCACGCCGAACCGGCTTCGCGGAGTTCGGACATTTTGAGCGACAAACCGCCCTCGAACATGATCAACGCAACCGACAGCGAGACCAGCGGAAAGAGCAGCGCCGGTCCCGCGACGCCATCGCCGCCGGTCAGTTCGGCGAGGTATTCGTCGGGATTGACAAACTTTCCCAGCGCGATGCCGAACAGCAGCAGCAGCAGGATGCTGGGCAGTTTGGTCAGCCAAGCGAGCCACTGGGCCGTCACGCCCAGGGCGGGCACGAGCGCTAGATAGAGCAGCAGTTCCATCGGGCGAGCCGGGGTCGGGGCGGTGTCAAAACGATGTTTTGACAGCTTAGGTCAACGTCGACCAGTAGCCGGTAGCCGAAGCCGCCAAGGCTTTGGTCTTCTCCCCCGGTAGCCGAAGCCGCCAAGGCTTTGGTCTTCTCCCGTAGCCGAAGCCGCCAAGGCTTTGGTCTCCCCTCCGGTAGCCGAAGCCGCCAAGGCTTTGGTCTCCCCTCCGGTAGCCGAAGCCGCCAAGGCTTTGGTCTCCCCTCCGGTAGCCGAAGCCGCCAAGGCTTTGGTCTTCTCCGGTAGCCGAAGCCGCCAAGGCTTTGGTCTTCTCCGGTAGCCGAAGCCGCCAAGGCTTTGGTCGGCGGCCTGGCGGCACGCCGCTACCGGGATTCACTCAATCCCACCACCAACGCTCGACGATTGCGCCGCCGGCGGCCCGGCCGCGGGCGGTGGTCAACGTCTGACCCCCGTCGGCGACCGCTTCACCGGAAATTGCCCGCGACGGAGCGATGTGGACGCCGCCGCCAAGCGGAGTCATCAACCGATTGCCCCGCCAAATGGCGTTAACAGCGGTTTCGACCTGAGCGATCGGCGGCCCGTCGGCGACCGGCAACGACGATTCGCTGCCAAGCGTCGGGATCGTCCAGTTGGTTTTGCCGTAAAAGTCCGCTTTTTGGATGTACGCGGCGACGATTGCCAAATCGATCACCTGCGCCAACTCGGCGTAGACGCGTTCGGCCGCGGCGATTTTGCCAAAGTTCTCGGTAAAATCCTGGCACCACAATTGGCTGGCCCGGTTGGTTCGGCCCGCCGCCCGGCGGCTTCCGTCGTTTTCAACTCGTTCGGACTCGCCCACCAACCGCACCGTGCCGCCGGCGATCGACATCGCCATACCATCGTCCGCGACCGCAACGGAGTCGTAGCTCGGTTCAAAGTACCACCGCTGCAGCGCCCCGGCGGCGACCATCGCGGGGTTGGTCCGGGCGACGTAGGACCGCATCGCGATCGGGGGCCGTTCCAACCCGATGCCGATCAACTTCATTCGGTAATCAGCCTCGACGATGACGCGAGCGAAGTGCGTCGTCGCCGGGATGCCCCCGACGCTGACGGTTTGATAACCCAGCGAATCTCGCAAGCCGCCGACGATCGCCGCGGTGTCGCCCGGCGTCGCCCGCCCGCCCACGCGGGTCAGGAAAGCTTGCATCCGCTGCAGCCCCTCGGTCGTCGGATCGATTGAGCAGAAAATTTCCGGCGTCGGCGCGGCCGATGGCGGGAAAGCTCGCAGCGCCACCGCGACATCTTCGAGCAACACGCACGGCGCGGCGGTTTGAATGTTGACAAACCGCTCGGTCGGATCGGCAACGAACCCGCCGGCGGGGCCTTCGACGACGACGTCTCCGGTTTCGGGCAAGCAATAGACTCGCTCGATCGACGTCAGACCTGCCATTGCGGCCATGGCATCGTCAACCGGCTGGCCGGCGTCGATTCGGGTTGCCAAGGCTCGTTCGAGCCGCGTCAGCGAGACGCGGCGGGCGGGCGAGGGGGCAAAGAGATCGTTGTCACCGGCGGCGGCCAATTGACGAGCGGCGACGAGCCGTTGATTGGCCAATTTAGCGTCAAAACGTTGAACTTTCAGAACCCCGGCGGCGTCGACCGCGACGCCGGCCGGTTGAGAAAAGGCTTGCCCGCCGTTGTTGCCGCCCCCGCCAGTTCCGCCGCCGCCGCCCCCACCACCGTTACCGCCGCCGCCCCCCTGGCCGTAGGCAACCGATCCACCGGGCAATGAACCGAACGTTAAAACCGACGCCAAAATCAGGCCGGTCAGCCGAACGACGGTCCGCCCGGGACACGATCCGCCAAGCGAGAAGGGATGATGAATACGCATCGCGAGACCGGAGGGGAAGCAGGAAAAGGGGGGCGTGCGGCGGACCGTGGCTAATCGACCGGTAGCCTAATTCGCCCATCGGTCGCCGGCAACATTGACGATCGCCTATCGCGACCGTAGCGACAAAGCGGCGACGAACCCGGCTGTCCGCCCCCCGACCGGGGCGCTGACAATGCCGCGCCTTGGATGATCCGGCACCCGGCCGGGTCAACACAATGACGCCCCCCTGATGTTCCTACCTGCGGCGACGATTGATATGAGCGGTGATTGCGACTTCGGTTTGATTGGTCTGGCCGTGATGGGCGAGAACCTTGCCCTCAATGTCGAATCCCGCGGCTACAAGGTTGCCGTTTACAACCGCACGACGTCCAAGGTCACCGAGCTGATCGGCGGCCGTGCGGCGGGTAAGAACTTCGTCGGAACCGAGTCGGTCGAGGACTTCGTTGCGTCGGTCAAGCGACCCCGCAAGTTGATGATGTTGGTCAAGGCCGGCCCGGCGGTCGACGCCATCATCGATCAATTGTTGCCGCTATGTGACAAAGGCGACGTGATCATCGATGGCGGCAATACCTATTATGTCGACACCGAGCGGCGGACCAAAAAGGTCGAGGACGCCGGGATGCTCTATGTCGGCGCCGGCGTTTCGGGCGGCGAGGAGGGAGCGCTCAAAGGCCCCTCGTTGATGCCCGGAGGCTCCAAAGAAGCCTGGCCGTTGATCAAGGACATGTTCCAGTCGATCGCGGCCAAAGTCGGCCCCAACGATGACATTCCCTGCTGCGAGTGGGTTGGCCCGCGGGGATCGGGGCACTATGTCAAAATGGTGCACAACGGCATCGAATATGGCGACATGCAGTTGATCTGCGAAGCTTATCAGTTGCTGCGAGAACTTGGCGGTTTGTCCAACGACGAACTTTATGAGGTTTTTGATGATTGGAACCGTGGCGAACTGCAAAGCTACCTGATTGAAATCAGCCGCGATATCTTCAGCGTCAAGGACGATCAGGGCGGCAGCGGTTATTTGGTCGATCAAATCCTCGATGTTGCCGGTGCCAAGGGGACCGGTAAATGGATGAGCCAATTGGCCCTCGACCTCGGCGTCCCATCGACGCTGGTGACCACCGCCGTGTTCGCTCGCGGTTTGTCGGCTCAAAAGGAGGCTCGCGTCCGAGCCTCCAAAGTCCTGTCCAAACCCGGCGACGGTGGTTCCTGGTCGGCGCCGACGGACAAGTTGATCAATGACAAGAAGGCCTTCGTCGAAGCGGTCCGGCAGGCTCTGTATGCGTCCAAAATTGTTTCCTATGCCCAGGGGTTCGTGCAATTGCAAGCCGCGTCGGCGGAACACGACTGGGGCCTCGACTACGGTCAATCGGCATTGCTGTGGCGGGGCGGCTGCATCATCCGCGCCCAATTCCTCGACCGGATCAAGGAAGCGTTTGACGAACAGCCCAACCTCGAAAACCTTCTATTGTATCCTTATTTCAAAAAGGCGATTGACAACTCACAATCGTCCTGGCGTGCGGTGATCGCCGCGGCGAGCATTCGCGGCATCCCGGTGCCGGCTTTTGGCGCGGCATTGAATTATTACGATGGCTACCGGATGGCTCGACTGCCTGCCAACCTGCTACAGGCCCAGCGTGACTATTTCGGCGCCCACACCTACCAGCGAACCGACAAAGACGGAACCTACCACAGCGAATGGCTGCAGCTTCGCAAAGAGCCGAAGACGGTAAAAGGTTAAAAGGTTAGGGGTCAAAGGAAGACCCAAACTTATATGATCTCTTCCCTTAACCTTCTACCTTTCCACCTTTGACCCTCTCCCCCCATGACCGCTACCCCCGAATCTTCTGACCAGTTCGAGATGCTCGACGCCGGACTGTCCGATCCCGGTGCTCCCAAACCGATCACCGATTTGGCGAGGCAGGAAATCGTCGAAGCCAAAACGACGCTGGAACATACCGGGTTGGCCGATCGGTTGACCGAAGCGATTGGGGCACCGATCACCGCGTCAATTGCGATGCTGCCCGACGTTGCCGAGGGGGCATTGGCCAGAGGGATCGATTCGGCTCTCCGGGCGGCTCTGGAGGTGGCGATCCGAACACTCGGCGACGACGCCCCGCACCGGCCCGCCAAGCTGGGACTTCATAAATTTCTGGCCACGCTCTCGGGGGCCGCCGGTGGATCGTTGGGGCTGGCGACCGCCGCAGCGGAACTGCCGGTCTCGACGTGCATCATCCTGCGAAGCATCGCGGATATCGCACGGGCGCAAGGCGAAGATCTATCGTCGGTCGAAGCGCGGTTGGCGTGTTTGGAAGTTTTCGCCCTGGATGGTGGTTCGACCGAGGCGGCCGCCGCGGTGGCGGAGACCAACGCGGAACTCGCCGCCGAGGCCGATGCGATCCCGGTTTCCTCGAGCACCGAGATCGGCTACCTCGCCGTCCGCGTCGCGATGGCGAAACAGATTGGTGAGGCAAGTAAATTCTTAGTCAAAAACGGTTTGAGCAACACCGCCGCCCCGCCGGTGCTGCGGTTGATCGGCATGATTTCACAGCGGTTTGGCGTCGTGGTCAGCGAGAAACTAGCCGCCCAAGCCGTCCCGGTCATCGGCGCCGTTGGCGGTGCATTGATCAATACTTATTTCATCGACCACTATCAGGATTTGGCCCGGGCGCACTTCACGATCCGACGTTTGGAACGGGAACACGGCACCAAGGCAGTGCATGAAATGTACGCGTCGTTGTAAACAGGCCAAGCTAGCGGTAGGCCGCAAGCCCTCCGGTGACGCATCCTTTGTTTAGCGGCAGGGCGCAAGCCGTCCGGTGCCGTCACCGGAGGGCTTGCGGCCTACCACTAAGATTCCGGCGGCATCGGAGGGCTTGCGCCCTACCGCTAAGATTCTGGCGGCACCGGACGGCTTGCGCCGTTCCGCTAGAAATCGACAGACACCCCAAACTAACCGCTAACCGCTTCTTCATGTATTCCGACACCGACTCATCCCGCCGCACGATGGGCGATGTCGACGTCATCTTTGTCGATGGCTGGTATCACCTGTTTCATCTGGTGCTGCCCAATCATGACTACATCGCCCACGCCGTCAGCCGTGATGCACTCAACTGGGAACGGGTTCAAAACGCATTGTTCATCGGACATCCCGGCAACTGGGACGATTCAATGCTATGGACGATGCACGTCTCGCTCAATCCGTATTGGGAGGAGCAAAAGGAAAGTGATCGCCCGGGCAAGTACCGGATGTTCTACACGGGGTTGGCCCGCAAAGACAACGCGATGATCCAGCGTTTGGGGATGGCGACCAGCGATGATTTGTTTCGTTGGGTCAAAGCCCCCGACCGGTTTCGCAGCGTTGCCAATATCCAACCGGGCGAGTCGCAAAAGGTGGAGGAACTCGGGTTGCCGCCCAGCGATGAATGTGACCAGCGGGCTTCGTTGATCGTCAGCGATCATGACCCCGACAGCTCGCTGCCGATCGAAGCGAAGGAACCGTATTATGAGGATTCGCTCGATCAGGGGCGCGGTTGGGTGTCGTTTCGCGACCCCTGCTACATCCGTCATCACGACAAGGGCTACCTGTTGATGGCCGCCCGCGTCCCGGATGGACCGATCGCCCGGCGGGGATGCGTCGGGGTGGCCGAAGAGGTCGGACCCGACCGATTTGAACTTCGCCAGCCGCTTCACCATCCGGGGCTTTATGATGACGTCGAGGTCCCCGGGATTGTCACCATTGGCGACCGACAATTCTTGATCGGCAGCATTCGCGAGGATGCCAAGATTCGTTATTGGTACAGTGACGAGGATTCCAACGGGTCGCTGTCGCGATGTTGGAAATCATGTGCCGACAATGTTTTGTTGCCTCAAGGGAATTACGCGGGACGGATTTGTTTTGACGACCACGGACCGATGATCTGGTGTTTCTTCACACCCGATGTGGCTCAGCGAAAGAACAACAACCTGCTACCACCGCCCAAGCGTTTGAAGGTCCGCGACGACGGTAGCCTTTATATCGCGCCCTTTGATAAGGTCGGCCATACGATTGAACATTCCTATCATCCCGAGGAGTGGTTGGCGGTCGAGCCGATGATCGGCAACCCGCACTGCCACGCCGAGGTCGACTTGGCCAGCCGGACCGTTGCGGTGCAGAGCGTCGGCGGGTTCGAGGCGTTCCTGTTCGCCCAGCCGGTCAACTGTTTTCGGTTGCGAACCCGGGTGCAGTCCGAGGGGCTGGGCAAATGCGGTTTCGTCTTCCGAATGGACGCCGAGTCCCGCTCGGGCTATTTCGTCTCGATGGACCTCCGCAAAGGTTTGGTGCAACTGCGGGCTTGGGGGGAGAATCCCGACGGCGGTCACGAAAGCGCGTACCTGTTCGAGCCGCTGCAGTCGAGCAGTTTTGTCAGCGATGGCGAGGGACCGTGGGAGGTGATGCTGGTCGGTTTCGGCAGTTATTTGGAATTGACGATCGACGGCGTGGTCCAACTGACGCTCGCCGACCACACGTATTCTTCCGGCCGGCTGGGCGTGTATGTCGAGTCCTCGTGCTTGCAAATGGACGATTGCCGGCTGGAGCGGCTGCATTCGCCGGACAGTCCGTCGAGTAAATTGGCAAGCGGCTAGTGGGATAGGCCTCCGGCCTGTCGTTGACCCCGAATGACAGGCCGGAGGCCTATCCCACATTTGACCCCGTTGGACTTGCCGCACCGCGACGGTAAGACTCCCTGGCGAACCGGCGACCGGCACCCCCCGCAAAAACAAAGAATGAGCGACAGCAAAAAAGAGAAGAAAGGCGATTCGACGCCCACCAAACGATCGGGCAACCCCATCCTGATTGTCGCGGTGGCCGCCGGTTTGATCGCCATGCTCTGGTTGGGACGCGACGAGCCGCGGGATCGTGTCGACGCGAGTTTTTTCAACCAACAGCTCAACAAGAACAACGTCGAGGACGTGCAGATCGGTGAGTACGAGGTCACCGGAACGTTCAAGATTCAGCCGCAAAAGCCCGGCTCGGCCGAGGGGGGCGAAGCCGCCGGCGGCAAATACCTCAAACAGTTCGCGTTCAACCGACCGCCGGGCGACCAGTTTGCCGCCGATTTGAAACAGCGGCTGGACGAAAAAGGTGTCAGGTACCGTTTCGAGCCGAAAGACAACACCGCCCTGTTCGTCAACCTGCTGGTGATGATCGGGCTGCCGCTGCTGGTGCTCTTCATCATCATTTCGATGATCCGCCGGACGCGAAACGACATGATGGGCGGCGGCGGGCTGCTCTCGTCGTTCAATAAATCGCCGGCCAAGAAGTTTGAGCCGGCCGACAAACAGGTCACTTTCGACGACGTCGCGGGTTTGGAAGGCGTCAAAGCGGATTTGATGGAAATCGTCGAGTTCCTCAAGACCCCCGACAAGTTTCAAAAACTCGGCGGTCAGGTACCCCGCGGTGTGTTACTCAACGGACCGCCCGGGACCGGCAAAACGCTGCTGGCCCGCGCGATCGCCGGCGAGGCCGAAGTGCCGTTCTTCAGCGTCAACGGCTCGGAGTTCATCCAAATGTTCGTCGGGGTCGGTGCCAGCCGCGTCCGTGACCTGTTTCGGACCGCCAAGGAGCAATCGCCGTCGATTATTTTTGTCGACGAAATCGATGCGGTCGGACGTCAGCGCGGCGCCGGTTTGGGCGGCGGACACGATGAACGCGAGCAGACGCTCAACCAAATCCTTGGGGAAATGGATGGTTTTGCCGGCAACCAGGCGGTGATTGTCGTCGCGGCGACCAACCGGCCCGACGTGCTCGATCCGGCGTTGTTGCGGCCTGGTCGATTTGACCGGCACATCACCGTTGGCCGGCCGACGATGAAAGGACGCGAGGAGATTTTTAAAGTCCACGTCCGCGACGTGCCGCTGGGCGACGACGTCAACCTGTCGCGGTTGGCCGCCGGCACCGTCGGTTTGACCGGGGCGGACATCCGCAACATGGTCAACGAAGCGGCGCTTTGGGCAGCTCGCCAGGACAAGAAAGTCGTCGAGATGGAGGACTTCGAGACCGCCCGCGACAAAATTCTGATGGGTGCCAAACGCGAGGAGGTGCTGCAGGAATCCGAGAAAGAGCGGACGGCTTATCATGAGGCCGGCCATACGCTGACCGCTTGGCATTTGGACGGGTCGCACGTTGTTCACAAGGTCACGATCATCCCACGCGGCCGCGCTCTGGGCGTGACCCAGTACGTGCCGTCGGAGGATCGCCTGTCGATGTCTCGACGCGATTTAGAACATCAATTGATCGTGCTTTTGGGTGGCCGGGCAGCCGAAGCCAACGTTTACAACGAAACCTGCGTCGGGGCGGAGAACGATTTGGAACGCGCCACGAGCATCGCGCGGCGAATGGTCACGCACTGGGGGATGAGCGAGAAAATCGGCCCGGTTTCCTACAAAACCAGCGATGAGGACCCGTTTTTGGGCGCGAAATTCATCAAACCCGTCAATTCAGCGAAGCGACGCAAGAGCTGATTGACGAAGAGGTCGCCAGGATTTTGATGGAGGCCGATCAAAAAGCGATGGAGTTGCTCCGCGACCATCACGATCAACTCGAAAAAATCGCTCGCGGACTGCTGGAGCGGGAGGAGTTGTCGGAGGTGGAGATCACCGAATTGATCGGTCCGTCGATCCACGTTCGCAAGGGTGAACGGGAGGACATGGTTGAACAAATCCTGGCTCCCGAATCGGCCGCTGAGCACTCGCCCGGCCCGGTTTGAGTCCCCGGTAGCGGATGCCGCCAGGCTTCCGTCCCCCCGTAGCGGATACCGCCAGGCTTCCGTCGCACTCCGGTTACTCGCAACCGAAAGTCTTGGCGACTTCCGCTACGTTGTTTCCATGCCAAAGAAAAAGAAGTCCGCTTCGACCCGGGCGGCGTTTCGCAAGAACCATCAGGGACGCGTTCGACAGGATGATTTGACGGTCCGGTTTCGGCGCGATCGCGACGACACGGTCTCGGACCTGGAGTCGGGCCAACGGCTGACCGGCAAGGGCGATTTGACGCGGCACCGGACGGTCGCCGGCAGCCGAGCGACGCCGGACGACGCGGCCGGGTTGAGCGTTCAAATGAATGTCGACTCCGGGCGACTGCGGGCCGGCCGGGTGCTCAGCGTCCATGGGCTGCGGTCCAAAGTGCGGGGCGAAGACGGGACCGTGATCGCCTGCGCCACCCGCCAGGTGCTCAAATCGCTTTCGACCGATCAACGCAATGTGGTCGTCGCGGGGGACCGCGTTTGGTTCACCGGCGATGAGCAAAACGACGGGATGATTCACAGCGTCGAACCCCGCGGCGGGGTGATCCGCCGCGGCAGCCGGGGGCGTCAACACATCCTGGTCGCCAACGTCGATTTAATGCTCATCATCGCTTCGGTCGCCCAGCCGGGGATTAAACCGGCGCTGATCGATCGATTCCTGCTAACCGCCGGGGCATGCGATTTGACCCCCGTCTTAATCCTCAACAAATGCGACCTGGTCGACCCGGCGGAACTGCAACCGCTGGTCGGGGTGTACGCGTCGATCGGCGTGCCGACACTTTGGACGTCGGCGACCGCGGGCATCGGCATCGAACCGTTGCGGCGATTGTTGGCCGGTCGCCAAACCGCCGTCGCCGGGCAATCGGGGGTCGGCAAGAGCAGCCTGCTCAATGCGGTTGATCCGTCGTTGAATTTGGCAGTCGGCGACGTTTCGGCGGACAACGACAAGGGCAAGCACACCACGACGGCCGCCCGAATGATCCCGCTGGGGGGTGACGGGGGCGGCAACGGGGCGGTTTTCGACACCCCCGGGATTCGGCAATTTCAACTTTGGGACATCTCCGCCGGGGAAGTGGCCGGGTTGATGCCCGACCTGCGGCCCTACGTCAGCCACTGTCGATATCCCAATTGCCTGCACGTTGCCGAGGACGATTGTGCGGTCAAGGATGCGGTTGCCGATGGTCGAATCGACGTCCGCCGTTACGACCGCTACTGCCACCTGATCGAGGATGAATTGAACGACCATTGAGCGAAAATTGATTGGCGGCACGGGATTTGTATCCAGGAGATTGCGCGACCGGCCGGATTTGTAACCAGGTGGTAAAATCCGCGTCAAAGCGTGTCACGGTCGGCTGGTTTGCCGGTGGATTGACCTGTGGAATGGTTAAATTGCCGGTCATGGGCACCGACTGAGGTTGCAGAGCACTTGACACAACGACGCCAGGTCACAAATCGGATGAACGAAACGACCCTCGCCCCCCCGGCCGCCAACGAGTCGCGAACGAGCGAGAGCCATGGGTCGCCGGTTTCGCCGAATCATCGTTCGACCGGCGGATCGGTGGCCAATGATCGTGGGCGTCGCCGCGTCCCGCACGCCAAGAAGGTCGACTACCAACCGCACCGCAGCCGTTTGTACGAGAACCTGGCGCCCGCCTATGCGGCGTTGTGGCCGGCGCTTTCCCGTCGCCGGATCCATGGCAACATTGAGCGGCTCGACATCGCCGCGGGTGCCCGGGTGCTGGAGGTTGGCGTCGGAACCGGCATGTCGCTGGAGGGTTATCCGACGAATTGTCAAATCACCGGCGTGGATTTGTCCGAATCGATGCTGGCCGAGGCGGAAGCGAAAATTCGCCGCCGCCGCTGGTCGCACATCGGGGTGCAATCGATGAACGCCGAAGTATTGGAGTTCCCCGACGAATCATTTGACGTCGTGACTTCGTTTCACACCATCAGCGTCGTTTCGGACCCTGCCGCCGCGATGCGTGAAATGGTCCGGGTCTGCCGGCCCGGCGGCACGCTGTTGATCATCAATCATTTTCGCAGCGACCGCGAATGGGTCGCCAAAGTGATCGATTCGGCCGGGTCGTTGACCAAACGATTCGGATGGCGAACGGATTTGAACCTCGACCGGCTGCTCACCGAGCTGCCGATCGATATCCAAACGATTACCAAGGACCACCCGCTGTCGTTGTTCACGGTCTGCCGGGCGACCAAGCAGAGCTGATGCAACGTCAGGTATAAGAACCCGGGTCTGCTAAGTGAGCCGACGGCGCTAGCCGCGGGTTTCGCTCGGTACCCGGCGCTAGCCGCGGGTTTCGCTCGGTACCCGGCGCTAGCCGCGGGTTTCGCTCGCTACCCGACGCTAGCGCGTTCGGCTCACGGTCGACCCACCGTCCCTGGTAACGCTCCGGTGGGTCGGCGCGGCAAGTGGCTTGACCCACCCTACTTCACTACTTCACCGCGGCGACGGCGGCGACGACGGCGGCGGCGGTTTCGATCCGTAGGATAAGCGGCCCCAGCGTCACGGGTTCAAAACCATGGCTTTGAACCAACGCCTGTTCATCATCGCTCAAACCACCCTCGGGACCGATGATGGTTAGCGATTTGTCGGTGGGAAACCGCAGCGGAGTACCGCCGGGCGTGGCAACCAGTCTTGTTTGGTCAGCCACCGGCAGGTGAGTTTTTAGAAAGCCTTGCAGAGTGACTTCCTCGTCCAATTTGGGCAGATGATTGCGGCCGCACTGCTTGCACGCCTCCAGCGAAGCACGTCGCAGCTTCTCGAGCGCCGCCGATTTGACCGCCCGCTGAGTCCGACCGAACCGCAACGGCGTAATCCGGGCGACGTTCAATTCGGTGAGCCGCTCGATCATCTCTCGGGCACGATCTCCGTTAGGCAGTGCCACCGCGAGATGCAAATTGACCGCGGCGGTCGCAACGTGACGAACCGCGGGGTCGGCCAGGCAGGTGGCCGATCGCCGATCGATCGCCAGGATTTGAGCCTGGCACTGGTTTCCGATTCCATCGAATAATTCAATCCGGTCGCCCACCCGGCGACGCATGACGCGAAAAGCGTGAGCGGCTTCGGCGCCGCCCAACTCCACCGGCCCGCCGGCGGGGGGGAGCGATGGGGCGAAGTAACGTCGCGTCAACTTTGAACTCTCCGGGATGATACGATTGTTCGGGTCGACCAAAACGATACCCTCGGGCAATCAACCCGACGTCGGTTTGCGGGGCAACCGTTGGGGATTTGACTGCCGATACCAAGGGTCCCATGACCCGATCCGATCAACAACCGAGGCGGCCTGGGGCCGCGGGACCGCAACCGCCGATCGATGCCGCGGCGGTCTGCCGATACTGGCGAATTTGCCGGATGCCAATGCTTCCCCCGGAGTCATCAGACGACTGCGGTACCATGTCGTGGCCGGCGCCGGTCGTCGCGGCGGCGGTAGCCATCCAGGATGCGATTGCGTCTTCAAATGACCTGCAATTGGTGGCACCCCGCGGTGCCGGAGCCACCACGCTGTTGCGGCATGTTGCTGCGGCGTGCGGAGTTGGCGACCGGGCGATTGAATGTTATTTGACCGGACCGTCGACCGTTGTCCGCGATTTGCGTCGTTGGTTTAACGGCCCCGGCGATATTACCCAAGTTGTATTGCGTGACCGTGGGGGACCGGATGTTCGCGTTCCCGGGGGAATTGTCGTGGTGACCGTTTGTGAACCCTCGCCGTCACGGGTCTGCTGCCGGACGGCAGTGTTGAGACCGCTGAGCCGGCTGCAGTCCGAGCGAGTGCTTCGCAAATCGATTCAGAATGTTGGTGGTCGAGACTCAATTGTTTCGGCGGGTGCCACCGAGCGATTGATTGAACGATCCGGCGGGCTTTTGCAGCAACTGTCATGGGGACTGAGGTCGGCTTTGACCCAAGCGGTCCTGCGGTCGGCCGACCGAGTCGAGCCGCAAGACCTAAACGCTCCGGCGACTGGCCGATATCGCCGAGCGGCTTGATAGGTAGCTGGACCCGCCAGGGTTCAGGTCTGCGGCGGTCTGAACCCTGGCGGGTCCAGCTACGGTGGATGGCTCCAGAACGTGGTTACGGCAGCCCCTCAAAGGCGGCGTCGGGTTGCCCGGCGGGCGGTTGGTCCGCCGGAGCGTTGGCGCGGGTCGATTGAACATATCGATCCCGTCGAGGAAATCGTTTTCCTCCACCACCGCGGTCGTCTCGGTCGCTTCGATCTTGACCCCCGCCAGATTACCCAGCGCCGGCCGTTGCTGCTCCAACATCGCGACCCATTTAATTCGGGTGTCGACCGTCCGGTCGTTGAACGACTCGGAGAGCGTTTTAAGGCGATCAACGAACCCGGTGACCTTGGGTTTCTGAGGGTCGGGGACCGCGGCGAGCATGCCGCGGGGTTCGTTGGGGACGTTTCCGACGGGCGAACCGACCGAACCGGTCAGGATTTGCTGCAGTACGGCGTCGATCCGCCGGCGGGACAAATCCACCTCGGGCGGTTGGGGGTTGAACGTCGGCGTCCTCATGCCCATTCCCATTCCCATGCCGTCCATTCCCATCCCCATGCCCATTCCTTCCATACCCATCATTCCCATCATTTCGGAGTCCATTCCCATGCCCATTCCCATACCGCCCATCTCTTCCATGCCCATCATCCCCATGTCGCCCCGCCCCCCCATGCCGGGACCACCGGCGATCGGCACGCCGGGTCGATTTTCTTTCTTGCCCGTCAGTGCCGTCGAAGGCGGCGGCGGCTGGGTGGGGTCAATTTTCGGCGGGGTCAAATCCGCGATCCGAGCTAATTCCGCGTCCACGGTGCCAAGCAGCCGGCCGGCCCAGCTTTTGAGGATCGGGTCGGGATCGGTGACCTGACCGGCGATCCGTTTGTCCAGTCCGCCCAAACGCTCCGCCGAGAACAACGCGATAAGATCAGGGTCGGCCGCCTCATCGCAAAGGCTGACCAACATCGTCGCGGTCCGTTTGGCCGACGCCGGATCGGTCGTCGGCTGCAACCGCTGGAGGATTTGCAGGGCGTAGCGTTTCAAAAACGCGTGGGCTGACGCGTCGCGACCCTCCGGCGGGTCGGATTGAACCAACGTGGTCATCGCCGTCGTGATCTGTTCGCGGGCGTCACCGGGGATGTTGAAAAACCCGTAGCGGACATGATGTTCGAGACCCTGCAGGGCTGCCGCCCGAACGGCATCGGGGTTTGTTTCATCGGCATAGATCGTCACCAACGGGCCGAGTGTGGATCGGAGCGGCACCGGCGGCTGATTTTGCGAAATGTTGTACGCTTGCTCGTTGAGACGACTCAGCGTCAAGATCGCGACGATTCGTCCCGGCACCGCAAAGTCTTTGCCCGCCCCGATGTATTGCAGCGTGCCGGCGGCCATCGCCACCGTCGCCCGATAGCCGGCGGTGTTGTTGCGTTCGCTGCGGTGGATCAAATCAGCGATCGATCCGACCGATTCGTTGATCTTAGCCACCTGCGTCGGATCGGTCAGTTTCCAAGCCAGGTACTGCCGCAGATACATTGTCGCGATATCTCGCTCGCGTTTGTCGAGGGCTTCGACGTCTTCAGTCGCGAGCATCGATCGGACCGCGGTCTCCATCCGGCGGAGCGCTTCGTCGGTTTTCAACTCATCGCGAACCGGAATGATCCGCGGCCCCTGCGCGGCGGCGGGTTTAACCAAAAGCAACGACGCGGCGGCGGCGGCCAGGCACCACAGGGCGATCCAAATGGTTCGTTTGCGATGTTGATCGTGCGAGATCGTCGCGACCGCGACAGCGGTGGGTCGATCGGCGGACCGGGGTAAAGAGTGTTGCACGGCGGACCGGGGAGTTGCGAGTTCGATCGACGAGGGGATGAGGGCCGCTATTGTCACCGCCAAACTCACCTGAAGTCAAATAAAAGATTCCGCATCAGTCACGATGAACATGAGCGGCCGGGTCTTCGGGGCGATGCAGTTGATTAACGTGGACATGCAGTTGCGGGTGATTTTCGTACAACCAGCGGTAGCCCCCGTCGGTCACCGATGCCCCGTCCAGGTAGAGCGTCTCCAGGTGCGGCAACGATGCAAGCCGCCGCAGCCCATCGTCGGTGACCGGGACGTTGATTAGGTGGACCATTCGGAGGGTTTGAATCTTCGCAATCGCCCCGCAGGCGTCCGAGTCCAGACGGCTGGAACCCAGCCGAAGCGTCCGAAGCGATTTGGACCGGGCCAAACTCCGTAATCCCTCGGCCGTTAGCTCGCTGTCGGGCAAATTGAGGATTCTGAGCCGCGGATGGTCTGCCAAAACCTCCGCCACCGGGTCGCCCACCGGGCTGGCGACCAGACGGAGGTGTTGCAAGTCGGGCAGCTTGGCAAGGTGCAACGCGGCCGCATCGTCGACTTGGCCCGCATCGAGCTGGATCGTGTTCAATAATTGCAACCGCGATAAGTCCAAGCTGCGGACCTGCTCGCTGGTCACCGGGACATCAAGATGCAATGTCGACAGCGATTGATCGACAACATGCTGAATCTCGCTCAACCACCGGTCGGTCGGATCGGCAACTGCGGCGGGGGCCGGCGGCGGCGGTGTTCGCCACAGCACCGCGACGAAGCCGATCAAAATCGCCGGCAGCAACAGCCACCCGGCGATTCGGCCCCATTGGTTGATTGTCACTCCGCTCATCTCCCTCTCAATTAAAGCTTCATCAGCCGGACTGTCATCCGAATGACTTTGGCACACCTGTTGCAAAATACGGCATCACGAACCCGCCGACTGCCAAATTGTCCAATCGAGACGATGCGGCAGGCGGCGGGAGTCAATCTTCAAACACTCCATAAATCACAGGAACTCAACGATGGCCAGTAGCATGATTTATCGCAACGCCCCCCAGTCCAACCGGTACGGCGTGCGTGAGTTCAGCGATCTGTTCGACCGACTTTTCGACGGCGCCGCGGCGGCCGGGGCGACCGCCCTGAGCACCCCGGCGTCGGTCTGGGAAGAGGGCGACCAGTATCACATTGAAATGGACGTGCCGGGCGTCCGGGCCGAGAACCTCGACGTGACGCTCGAAGACGGCCGACTGTCGGTCTCCACCCGGCGGCAACGCGAGGACGAAGGTCGGACGTACATCCACGACGAACGGCGTTACGGCGAAATGACCCGGACGGTGACGTTGCCCGAAACGGTCGATCCCGAATCGATCGCGGCACAGCATCGCGACGGTGTTTTGCACGTGACGGTCAACAAACGGCCCGAAGTCAAACCGCGGAAGATCGAAGTCAACGTCGGTTGAACGTCCCCCCCGGTGGCGGCGGCCTGCCGGGCCGCCGTCCCACCGCTTAACCAAAGCCTTGGCGGCTTCGGCTACCGGCAAAATCGGAAAATCCCAAAAACCTGACACAACCGTCAAAGTTTACCACCCCGCCCCGCCGATCAACTTGGCGGGGGAGGACTGGTGCCGCAAGGCGTCGGAACTCTAGGGGGGCTTTCCAGACACGACGGATCGATCGGCGGCTGACCAGCGTGGTCGGCCGTTGCCGATCCGTCAGATTGCGGGAAGTCACTATGATCAACGGTTGGCTCTTCACTATCGCCGCTCGGCTGCAGCTCGGACTTGCCGTCCTGTCTGCGACCGGAGTCTTCAGCTTGACCGGCTGCGCCACCACGCAGCCGTTCTTTGCCGGCGAATCGACGCAGCTCGAGCATTACCTCGATTCGGCGACCCGCATTGAATATCCCGACGTCAACGTCGCGTCGTTGCCCGACACGTTGCAATCGACCGCTCCGTTGACGATCGGCCGGAACGACTACCAGTTCTGGAACCTGTCGCTCGAAGAAGCGGTGTCGATGGCGATGGCCAACGCCAAATTCTTCGTCACCACCTCGGGGATCGCCGAGCAGCGTCAAAACGTTGCCCAGCAGTTCATCTCCGGCACCGCCGATCAATTCGGCAGCGTTTACGACGTCGCGATCCAGCAAGCGACGACCCAAAGCGTGCCGTTGACGATCGACGGCCAGGGCAACCGGGTGCTGCCACGAGGCGTCGTTCGGGCCAACCAGGTCGGTGGGGTCGAAGACGCGTTGGCGGAATTTGATGCCCAGGTTTCGGGCTTCCTCGACTATCGCTCCACCGATCGCCCGCGAAACAACGGCGATTCGTCGGTCACGACGTCGCAGTTCCAAGCCGATGACTTGACCGCTCAATCGGCGATCTCCAAACGGATGGCGACCGGCGGCGTCGCGACGCTGCGGCATCAATTGGTCTACGGCCGCAACAACCTGCCCTTTGAAGACAACCCGGTGGCCGGTTTCCCGTCGTCGGCTCGCCGCGTGCCCAGCGACTACACCGTCTCGATCGAAGCCCAGGTGCAGCATCCGTTGATGCGCAACCGCGGCACGCTGATCAACCGTATCCCGGTCGTTTTGGCCAGCCTCAACGAAGACATCTCGATCGCCGAGTACGAAATCCAGGTCCGCAACTTGGTCCGCGACGTCGAAGTCGCGTACTGGGACCTGTACGTTTCCTATCGCAACGTTGCCACCGCGATCATCGCCCGCAATTCGGCGATCGCGACGGCCCAGTTCGCTCGTTTGGCACTGGAAAACGGCACCGGCACCCGACAAGAAGTCGCGCAAGCGGTCGGTCAATACTACACGTTCCGCGCCCAGCTCGAATCGGCGATCGCCGGCAGCAACCTGCCCGGCCAAGACCGTTTGGGCGTGTACGGCAACGAACGCCGGATGCGAGAATTGTTGGGCATCGCGATCACCGACGGTCGTTTGATTCGCCCGATCGACGAGCCGACGTTGGCCCGGGTCGAGTTCGAGTGGCACGAATCGGTCGCGCAAATGCTTTATCTCAACGCTGAATTGCGTCAAACCAAGTTTCGCATCAAGCAATCGGAATTGGAATTGATGTCGGCCAAGAACCAAATCCTTCCCGAAGTCAACCTGTCGCTGCTGTACCGTTGGGTCGGCGTCGGCGACACGCTCGGCCCGCCCAACGGTTCGGACGTCGATTTCCCCGAACCGGGCAGCTCGGCGCTCGGCTCGTTGACCGGTGGCGACTACCAGGAAGGTGCCGTGCGGCTGGAAGTCCAACCGACCGCGATCGGTGCCCGTCGCGAACTGGCCCGGATCCGCGGTTCGCAGTTCCGGCTGCATCGTGACAAAGCCAAACTCGTCGAAAACGAACGGTTGCTCGTCTCGCAGCTTTCGGATGCCGTCGCCAAGAGCGCCGTTCACTATCAATTGACGCAAACCAATGCCAACAATTGGCAGGCCGCCGAAACCGAAGTCGAAGGCCGTTTGGCGGAGTTCAAAGCCGGTCGCAGCCCCGTCAACGTCGTGCTGCAGAGCCAGCAGCGTCGTGCCCAAGCTCAGATCGATTACTACCGGGCGTTGGCCGAATACAACAAATCGCTTAACTACGTTGACTATTTGAAAGGCACGATGTTGGCCAACAATTCGATCGTGCTTCGCGAAGGTCCCTGGAACAGCAAAGCGTACTGGGATGCGTTGGAGCGGGCACGCGAACGGGCCGCCGGTTGGGAGATTGAATATGGCGTGTCGCGTCCGGCCGTCCAGCGAACCGGACCATTGTTGGACGCCGATGCGGCCGTCGCGATGATCGGTTCGGGCGTCGGCGGGACTCCGATGACGACCGGCGGAGCATTCCCGCCGGGCGGCGAGATGTTGATGTCACCGATCGACGGGACGCCGGGCATCGATTTGCAACCCTATCGTCAACCGGTCGACGTGCCGCAGCACCGTTCGATCCTCGAAGAATCCCGCGGCGATACGCCGGCCGAAGCTTGGCAATTGCAATCGGCTTCGCAATCGACCCCGTCGCAATCGACCCCGTCGCAATCGGCCCCAACACGGTCAACCGGTTCGGTCCGGCAGGTCGCCGCTTGGGAAAAAGCTCCCGCGTCGCCGGCAACGCGGACGACCAAGCGGTTCGCACCACCACCGGTCCGGGTCGCCACGCCACCGATGCGTTGAGTTTGTTTCGACCCCACGACTTTCAAACCGGCCGGCAACGGTCCCGGTTTGCCCATCACTATCCGTGGGGCGGAGAACGGGGGATTGGCTGACGCGATTGTGACAACGCCGCGTCTCAGTAGCCATCCTCCCCGAAATCGAACGACTCGGTCGGCTCTGCGGAGCCGGCCGGGTCTTTCGTCGGTTAAACACCCG
The DNA here is from genome assembly GCA_963833245.1 of Pirellulaceae bacterium. GTDB lineage: Bacteria > Planctomycetota > Planctomycetia > Pirellulales > Pirellulaceae > Rhodopirellula. Next base: position 329,490 of record CAWHXH010000010.1, on the reverse strand, counting down.
CCGGGGAGTTCTCCAGCAGGCTGCTTATCAGCGGCAACAATTGTTTTTTGCGGCTGACCACGTTGTCCAATTGATACAACCGGTCCTCCAACTGCGGATAGTTGATCTCCTCCCATCCGGCCGGCTCGTGGCTCAGCAGCAGCAGGCTGCCGTTGCTGGAGATGTCCGTCACCAACAGCGCCGCAAACTCCAGCGAGCCTTCGGCGGCCAGGTTTTCCAATGCCTCGGCCAATTCCGCCTTCCGCTGCCAAAACAAATCCAGCCCAATTTCTTCGATTTGCGAAATCGAGAACCGCACGCCCATCTCCTCGAATCGCTTGCAGTCCTCGCGGACGACCTGATCGGGCGGGCACGACCGAAGGGCCGATCCGACTTGGAAAAATTCCTCGGCGAACTCTTTCAAATCCACCCGACAAAACTCTTGCAACCACTCCAAATGATCGCGGTCGACGTCGGTCGTCGTCGGCGAGCGGAGGTAGAGCGTATCGCTGATGATCCCCGCGGCCATGCAGAGCGCAATGCCCGGTTTGGGATCGATGTTCGCTTGCCGGTACATCCTGGCGACCAACGTGCATGTCGAGCCGACCGGATCCATGACAAAACGGATCGGGCCGGTTGATTTGAGCGACCCGCCGAGCCGGTGATGGTCCAGAACCTCGACGATGTCCGCTTCTTCGATCCCCTCGACCGCCTGGTTGATCTCATTGTGATCGACCAACACCACCTGCGGCCGGGGCGGGTGAACGAGGTCCGACTTGCTCAACACTCCAATCAGCTTGTCGTCATCAATGACCGGGAAGACGGCTTGCGACGAACGGAAAATCTCATGCTTGGCCGCCGCGACAGACATTTTGGCCGGCAGTTTGATGAAATCCTTTTGCACGACCTCGGCGATCAACTGCGCCGCTTTGATCCGCATCGTCGTCGTTGCGGTGTCGAACGGGCTATTGATGATCGCGACGTTGTGATTGCGGGCCAACTCCAACAATCCCGACGAGAGCGAATAGCCGCCGGTGACGACCAATGCGCGGACTCCCATCTCCAGCGCCGGCAACTGGATGGTGGGTCGGTCGCCCGAAACGACGATCAGTTTTTCCGACGGAAAGGCCTTCATGCGTTCACAAAATCCGCCGGCACTCATCGCACCGACCGCGACGATCAAGTCCTCGTCGCGGTCCAGGTCCAACTCGTGCTGGAACGTGCCGCCAATCACTTTGCTGAGTTTTCGCAGGTTCGTGCGGACTTGGCGGGACCGTATCGGATCGACACCGCCCTCGAAGATCAGCTCCAGCAGGTCCAGCAGCGTCAACAACCCGATCACGCGGTGATCGTCGTCGAGTACCGGGATGGAACGCACCGAGTGCGAGTCCATCCGCTGGTAAACCTCGTAGAACACCTCGCTGGTTCGGGCAAAGACGACGTCGCGGTTGCACACGTCCTCCAGCTCCGGGCGGATGTCCATGATGATCCGCGGCGGCTGCAGGCCGGCTTGCCGGAGCGCGAATTCGGTTCGTTCGTTGGCCGCCCCGCACGACGCGGCGACCGCATCGGGACGGGTGGTTTGACGCAGCAGATCGGCATAGGCGATCGCCGAGCAGATCGCATCGGTATCGGGGTTGCGGTGGCCAAAGACGTGAACGGGCATCGAGCTTTTGCCAACAGCGGTTGAGCGAACCAAGTCGCCCAGGATACGCCCCGTCGCGGAAGTCGCCAAGACTTTCGACTGCCAAAGCCGTCAGGCTTCGGTCGTCGCCGTGAACCGCCTCTGCCGGAGGCGGTCGTCACCGTGCACCGCCTCTGCCGGAGGCGGTCGTCACCGTGCACCGCCTCTGCCGGAGGCGGTCGTCACCGTGCACCGCCTCTGCCGGAGGCGGTCGTCACCGTGCACCGCCTCTGCCGGAGGCGGTCGTCGCCGTGGACCACCTCTGCCGGAGGCGGTCGTCACCGTGCACCGCCTCTGCCGGAGGCGGTCGTCGCCGTGGACCGCCTCTGCCGGAGGCGGTCGTCACCGTGCACCGCCTCTGCCGGAGGCGGTCGTCGCCGTGGACCACCTCTGCCGGAGGCGGTCGTCACCGTGCACCGCCTCTGCCGGAGGCGGTCGTCGCCGTGGACCGCCTCTGCCGGAGGCGGTTGGCGGGCGGCGGTCCGGCAGACCGCCGCCACCCGAAAACCGTCGGCGGCCCGGCGGACCGCCGCTACGGGATTTCCACCAATCCTCGCAGCGCCCTGACGATGGACGCCGGCTCGCTCATCCGCCCGGTGCCGCGGCGGCGGCAGGACAACCAACCCTCCTCGGGGCCGACAAAGTGACAGCCGTCGCCAAGCAACGTTTCGACGTTTCGCCGGACCGACGGTTGGTTCCACATCGCATCGCTCATCGCCGGAGCCAAAAGCACCGGAGCACGATTTTGCAAATAAGCCGCCGTCGCCAGGTCATCACCGCGGCCGGTCGCGAATCCGCACAGCAGGTTCGCGGTCGCCGGCGCGACCACCATCGCATCAATGCCGTCGGTCAACTCGATGTGTGCCCCCAGCGGATGGGCGGGGTCCCAAATCCCGGTGGCCACGGGATGACCCGAAAGCGCCGCGAACGTTGCGGGACCAACAAATTTGAGCGATGAAGCGGTTTGGACGACCCGGACCGCGAAACCGCCCTGCGCCAACTTGCTGCACAAATCGGCGGCTTTGTACGCCGCGATCCCGCCACCGACGATCAGCAGGATTTTGCGAACCTGTGGTGAAAGATCCGTCATGCACCGGTAGGACGGCCTTCCAGGCCGTCCAAAGTATTCAGGAAGTGGACGGGCCGGAGGCCCGTCCTACAAGTCCGACGCGTCGACATCGGGAAATTCCGCGGCCGCAACGATCGACGCGAGGTCTTCGACCGGTTGCGGTTCGTTGTCCATGTTCAACACGATCTTGTCTTGCACGATTTCCTGAAGCACGATTTGCATCTTGTCGTGCGTGTCGATCGAAACCAACGCCCGAGAACCCTGATTGAGCTGCACGAGTCGCTTTTGGATCAACGTCGACAATTTGAACCGACCACCGACCTTGTTGACAATCTCTTCTTCTTTGAGTTCTTCGAGCATCGACTGGGGGGCTTTTAAAGAATGGTTTGTTGCAGGTAGTCACAGAAACGCTCGACCGCCGCGTCGACGTCGTCGTTGACCAGCACAAAATCGTATCGATCGATCGACGCCATTTCCCGCTGGGCCTCAGCCAACCGCGCCGCGATCGCTTCGGCCGTTTCGGTGCCGCGGCTGGTCAATCGGCGGCGAAGTTCCTCATCGCCGCCGGGGTGGATGAATACCGATCGGCAATCATACCCGCCGCTTTGCAAAACCGCCATCGCCCCCTGGACGTCGATCTCCAGAATCAACCAGTCGCCCGCCGACATCGCTTCGTCGACTTGGCGGCGGAGCGTTCCGTACCAGTGGCCGATCGAGAAGACCTGTTTGGCCTCCAAAAAACCACCTTCCCGCCGGATCCGTTCAAATTTGGGCGGATCGACAAAGTAGTACTCCCGGCCGTGGACCTCGCCGGGCCGCGGCGGGCGGGTGGTAGCCGAAACGCTCAACCGCAGCGGCCGGTCGCACCGGGCGATCAGTTCCCGCACGACGGTCGACTTGCCCGCCCCCGACGGTCCCGAAACGATGATGAGTTTGCCGCCGGAGGTCACTGGAGGTTGAGCACCAGTTCGCGAATCCGCTCGATCCCGCATTTGATCTCGACGACTTCGGCGGCGATCGCGGCATCGGATGCCTTGCTGCCGATCGTGTTGGTTTCGCGATTGATCTCCTGGATAACAAACTCCAGCTTGCGTCCGACGCCCTCGGCCGGCGGATCGGCGAGCGTTTGAGCAAACATCTGCCGGTGGCTGGCCAACCGCGTCAGTTCCTCGCTGATGTCGGCACGGTCCGCGAACACTTGGACTTCACGAACCAAATCAAACGCCGGGACGCTGAGACCATGCCGCTCGACCGCAGCTTCGATTTTTTCGGTCAATCGTTGCTCGTACCTCGCGATTACCCCCGGGGCGTGCCGTGAAATTTCCCCGCAACGATCGGCGATCACCGCCAGCTCCCCGGTGATCGCATCGACCATGGCCGCTCCTTCGCGTCGACGCATTTGATCCAAATCCGCCCCCGCGGCCTCGATCGCTTTGGTCATCGTCTGCGTCACCGCATCGATCTGCCGGCTCGGCAAGCCTCGGTTGCGAGTGGTTCCGCCGACGACGCCCGGGGCGGCCAGCAAGCCGGTCAACTCAATCGTCGCGGAAAGATTTTTGGCGGCAGCCAACTGCGTCAGACCGTCAATCAAGCCGGCCGCCACGTCCCAATCGATGGCCGATTGCGAGTTGGCATTGATCGGTTCCCAGCGAATCTCCGCCCACATCGAGCCGCGAGTGATCTGTCGCCGCAACGCGGCTTCGGCAACCGGCTGCAGCGTCGAGAGAGGATCGGCAACCCGGGCGGAAATTTTGACGCCGCGATGATTGACCGTCCGAAGTTCGCAGGCGACCGTGCCGAACTCGTTGCCGGCCGTCCCCTGGCCTTGGCCGGTCATGCTGCGAACGCTCATCGCCGGTTCAGGAATCGTCGGCGTCGACGCTGACTTCCTCGACAACATCGACTTCCGGTTTGGTCTCCGGCTCGGGTTTGGTCTCCGGCTCGGGTTTGGTCTCCGGCTCGGGTTTGGTCTCCGGCTCGGGTTTGGTCTCCGGATCGGGTTTGGTCTCCGGCTCGGGTTTGGTCTCCGGCTCGTTTGGCTCCGGCTCCGGTTTGGTCTCCGGCTCCGGTTTGGTCGGGGCGATCGGCTTGACCACCGGCGGCTTCGGTTCGGCGGGGACCAGGTCGGCGGCGGGGGTTTGGACTGCCGTTGCCGCAGCGTCGGCGTCGGGGACGACCAAACTGTTCAAGTCCAATTCGGGTTCGTCATTGCCCGGTCCGGCAACCAGCGTCGTGTCGGGCATCGACTCCAGGTCCGCCGGTCGGCCGCCGAGCAACCACATCGTGAACGCACAAACGAACGCCCAAATCGATGCGGTCACGACGGTGATGACGGTGAACGTGTCGCCCGCCTTGCTGCCGAAAGCCGATTGACCGCCCGGCCCGCCCAATGCGCCGGACAAACCGCCGCCGCGGCCCCGCTGCAGCAGCACGAGCAGGATCAGGAACAGCGACAGGAAGGCGATCAGGATGCCCAGGATCGAGCTGGAGAATCCGCCGATGGGCAGGAACGAGGACGTCAACGTGGTCATGGTTTGAAAATACGGCGGCGGTGGGGGGTGACCGGCGGGGCGGGCTGGAATCTACGGCAAAACGCCGCCCGACGACAGATCAGAGAATCCCCAATAGCCGAAGCCGCCAAGGCTTTGGTCTTCCCCCGGTAGCCGAAGCCGCCAAGGCTCTGGTCGGAGCGGATTCGGCGGCCCGGCGGACCGCCGCTACCGGAGTACGGATTCGGCGGCCTGGCGGACCGCCGCTACCGGGGGACTCGCTCACGTCGACCAAGGCCCCTGATACAACATCAAATAGACCAACACCCCGGTGACCGAAACGTACATCCAAATCGGATACGCCCAGCGAACCAATTTCTTATGCGCTACGATCCGGCCGTTCTTGGCCAAATATACCGCCCGGAGCGTCAGGAACGGCACCGTCATCGCCAACAGGATGTGAGGAAACAGGATGCCATAGTAGGTATACCGAGCCGCCAGCGGCGCATCGGGCGGAAACACACGATTGGGCCGGCCAAGCGTTTGATACAACGTCACTTTGTGGAACAGGTAGAACCCCAGAAACGCAAATGAAACGACCAGCGCCGAGAGCATCAATTTTTTATGTTTTCGCGCCCGACCATGTTTGATGTTCCACAATCCCATCGCCAACAGCACGATTGCGGCAACGTTGAGGCTGGCCGTTAGGTGCGGCAGGTTATCGGCTAAGAATTGCCACATTAAACATCTTCTCTGTTGTTGGTGGCGTCGCCTTGATGCCGAAAGTCTTGGCGACTTTCGCTACGGTTGTTCGACAGCATTGAATCAATCTTCTGCTGCAACTTTTCAAACTGTCGCTCTTCGGGCCAATTGTAAAACCCCTCGATCTTTCCTTCCGAATCAACCAGAACAAACCGCTCGGTATGGAACCCTTTGTCGACCGGTTGTTGAAAGATCTCCGCGCCAATGCGGCGGATATAAGTCATCTCGCCGGTCAAGAACAACCATTGATCCTCATCGGCTCCAAACCGCGCGGCATATTCTCGCAACACCTCCGGCGAGTCGGTTTCGGGGTCGACGCTGATGGCGACAAATTTGACACCGCGGCCCTCGAACTGCTCCTGCAGCTCGGCCAGCTTTTGGTTTTGACGGACGCAAATGCTCGGGCACGTGCTAAAGAAAAAACTGACCACATAGGGATGACCCAACAGGTCTTCGCTATCGATCTTTTCGCCGGACCGTTCGGTCAGCGTGAAGCGGCTCAGCCAAGCTTCGTCCTCCGGCGGATGCGTCGGCTCATCATTGACGACTTGATCGGCGACCAGTTCGTTGTCCGCCATCCCGCCGTCGTTCCGAAACATTTCGGCCGGCGGCGGGACTTCATCAACCCGTCGAACGGAACGAGCAATCAAGCCGATGCCCAAACCGATCGCGAGGATTAGGAGAACGGGAAATAAGTGTTTCATCATCCATTCCGAGAAGCACAACAATGTGGGATAGGCCTCCGGCCTGTCATCAAGACCGGCGACAGGCCGGAGGCCTATCCCACTAAACCAACGTGTCGACCGAGCGGCTGCCGCGGATCAACCGCCACGCCATGCCGAACACGACCGCGGTGGCAATCAACGACACCGCCCAACAGATCGCCGGTGAGGGCGAAAATTCTGCGGCCGCGAGCGTCCCGGCCGGGTTCATCAGCCGTCGCAATTCCGCCACGGCGTAGGACAACGGGTTGGCACGCATGATCCCCGACATGACCCACCCCCCCCAACTGCCGCCATCGACCGGACCACTGATTGACCATGCGGCGATGGGAAAGAACGTTCCGGCCAACAACCACATCGGCATCAGCCCGAGCATCATGATCGCGTGGAAACCCTGCGTGCTGCTCATCGGCCAAGCGACGATCATCCCCAGGGCACACATCGCGATGGCGATCACCGCCAGCATCAACAGCGACAGCGGCAGGTGGGCCGACCACGTCAACGTCCCGACGGCCAACGCCAATAGCATGAACGCGACCGCTTGAACCCAGGCGATCGCCGCCCCCCCGACGACTTTGCCCAACAGCACCGGCAGCCGGCCGGCCGGGGAGACCAACACCGCCTGCATGAACCCTTCGCGGCGGTCCTCGATCACCGAAATCGTCGAAAAGATCGCCGTGAACAGGACGATCATCGCCACGGTGCCGGGCAGGAAGAACTCTGCAAAACTCTGGCCCGACGCCGACGCGAACGAACCGCTCAGCCCCGCCCCAAAGAGCACCCAAAAGACGATCGGTTGCAACACCGCAGCCGAAACCCGGTTGCGTTGACGAAAAAACCGGGTCCACTCCCGCCACGCCAACATCCGCGTGGCCGGCCAAATCGAAGCGTTCATGCCGGTACCGCGACGGGCGAGGTGTTTAGTTGGTCAAAGACCGCTTCGAGGTCCGGTTGACCCAGCGTGATCGATTGAACGTCATTGCCCATCAAATCGGCGATCCGCGGCACCCAGTCCGCGTCGTCGACCGCCACGCGAACGGCCGTGCTGCCCGCCACCGCGGCCAGCCCCAACTCGCCTTGCAGCCGCCGGGCCGCCGATGCCGGATCGTCGCAAACAATGGTGATCGACCGCGATCCAAGTGATTCCCGCAGCTCTCGCGGGCTGCGATCGGCAACCTTTTGACCTTCTTCGATCAAAACCACCCGGTCCGCCCCTTCGGCTTCCTCCATCAGGTGCGTCGTCATCATCACCGCAACTCCGTCGTCGGCCAATTGACGCAGCGAATCGGCGAGCGTCGCGCGGGCTTGAGGGTCAATCCCGGTGCTCGGTTCGTCCAGGAGCAACAGTTTCGGCCGGTGCAGCAACCCCTTGGCCAATTCGACGCGGCGTTTCAAACCGCCCGAAAGCGTTTGACAACGGTCGTGCCGCCGATCAGCCAATCCAAAACGCTCCAGTTCTGCATCGATTCGGTCCCGCAGGGTTTTGCCCGACAATCCGTACAACGCTCCCTGGCACCACACGTTTTCGTAAACGGTCAATTGAATGTCCAAACTGGGGGCTTGGAACACGACGCCGATCCGGTGCCGCACCGCGATCGGGTCGACCGCCGCGTCAATCCCATCGATCACCACGCGGCCCGATTGGACAGGCATGGACGTCGCCAGCAGCCGAAAAAGCGTCGACTTGCCGCTGCCGTTGCGGCCAACGACGGCGACGAGTTGACCGGCCGGGACGACCAAATCGATGTCTCGCAACGCCACCGCGTCGCCGTATCGGTGCGACACCGAATTGACGCGGCACACTTCGGCCGGTTGGGTCAAAACCGCGTTCAACTGATCGACCGAATCATCAAAAGCACGTAGATCACCGGGAGGGCCAGCAGGGAGTGCCGCATCATCGATCGGGCGGCGTCGTCACCGGGCAGCTTGGCGAACCGGACCGCGGCAAGCAACAGCGGCATCCCCGCGGCGGTCAAAATCGCGATCCAAAATGCCATCATCGTCGACGAAACCGGCGACAACCAACCAGCCGCCCAAACCGCCGCGGCGATCATCACGGCCGTCCCGCCGATCGCTTGAACCGCCGCCCGCCACCCCGTCGGTTCGTTGGTGGTGGTCATGACGTAACCGGCCGGCCCGTATTGATCTTTGAGCAACCACGCAATCGCCATGAAATGCGGATATTGCCACGCCGCCAGCACCGCAAACAACGCCCACGCCGCCGGTCCAAACCCGCCGCCGGTCGCGGTCGTGCCGATGAACACCGGCAACGCTCCGGCGACGGCGCCGACGGTCGTGTTCCACTCGGTCTTCCGCTTCAGCGGCGTGTACATTGCGACGTAGGCCAACCAGGTGCCCGCCGCGACGGCGACCGGTTGCCAACCCAAAACCGCCAGGCAAGCCAAGCCGCCTAACCCGGTCGCGGCGGTCATCAACATCGCTTCGCCGCCGGACATCCGGCCGGCGGGCAGCGGTCGGCCGGCGGTGCGTTTCATCAAACCGTCGGTGCGGCGTTCCCAAAGCTGATTGGCCCCCCCGCTGCTGGCGGCGACCAAGGCAGTGCCAACGGCCAACGCAAACCAGCCCAACACGCCGATTTGAACGCTCGCGACAATCCAGCCGGCCATCATCGTCGACGCGGTGATCATCACGACGATCCGCGGTTTGGCCAATTGCAACCAATCAGCCCGCCTCGAACCAGCCCGCCTCGAACCAGCCCGCCTCGAACCAGCCGGAACGCTCGCGGCCGGAGCACCCGAGGACGCTTCATCAGCTCCGTTGACCGGCTCAACCAAACGTCGCGGCACAACCGACCGACCCCGCACCACGGGCGGATCGCACACCGCCACGGACGACGACTCGGTATCGGGAAAAGCGGTGATCATCGAGACTCAATTTGCTGTCAAAACCACCGGCCGTAAACCCCCAACGCCGCTTAACCTCAGTCGAACAACGATCCAGGTCGCGACGGCCAAAACCAGCGACCCGGTGGCGACGTGACCGGTCGTGATCGCCGCGCCCGCGACGGATTTGGACGCGACCAGGAACCCTTCGGAGCCGGGCCAAAATCGCAGCAGCGGCGGGAATCCGTAGTGAACCACCCAAGTCGCCACGCCCAACGCGATTTGAACCCCGGTGAGCATGACCAAAAAACCGGCTGCACGCGAGAGCGACCGACGGTCGCACCGCCGGGCCAACCACCACGCGACCGGCGTCGCAGCCCACAGCGTCAACGCCGTCAGGACATGCAGTTCGACCATCCGAGTGAAAAATCCCGGCGTCGTGCCGGGCAACGCGTGCCGCAATTGAGCACCAAAAAACAATTGCAACGAAGCGAGCAACGCAATCCCGCCGGCCGCGATGCTCAGCGAGCGGATGCGGTTTTGGACAATAGCATCCGCCCGAAACCCGATCACCACCGCCGCGGCGACGCATAACGCGAAAAACAGCGGTCCGGTGATGCCGTGGATCATCGCCAGCGTCCGGGCATCGAGCAACACCCGGGCGCCGCCCAGTGCCCCTTGCGCGATCACGCCGGCCAAAACCGCCGCCGCCATCGCCCGCGACGCGGCGTTCAGCTCGCCCGGTCCCCGCCGGCTCAACCACGCCGCGACGACCAACGCGATCGCCACCACTCCGACAACGACCGCGAGCAGCCGGTGGCCGTGCTCGATCAACAAATCAAACGGACCCAGCAACCAGGTCGACAGCGGGTACGCCAGCAGGTTGTAACCATAGGTGTTGGGCCAATTGGGCACCGACATTCCCGCGTCGTAGGTCGTCACCAACCCGCCGACCCAGATCAACGGCCAAACCAACGCGACCACCGTCCAAGCCAAAGCGGTGGTGATTCGCCGTCCCCGGCTAACCGAATCGCTCATCGCTTCGCGCTCCAGTCGTGCAGCCGTTCGCCGGCCACGCCGCCGATCACCGCCCCACCGGCGCCGAACAGGAACCCGTACACGAGGCCGCCCAAACCGAGCCACCACATCGCCGCCAGCGACAACACCAAACCTAGGATCGCCGCGACCGACCGCGCCGCCGAACGGTTGCCGATCGCCGGTGGCCGGCGGGGACGCTCCGGCCCGGTCATGTCGACTCCCCGGCGGCAAGGAGGAATTGAACGTAATCCACCAAATCCCACGCCTCCGCGGGCGTCAGAGCCAGCCCCGGTTGATCCTCGGCGATCGCGACGGCGGGCATCGGCGTGCCGGCGATGCCGTTTTGAATTAAACGAAACAACCGCTGAGGATCAGCCCCCCCGCGAGCGACTCCGCCGGCCAAATGCCGCGGGTCAATCGTCCGAGGCGGCAGCCCGCCGGCGGCAGCGATCACCGCCCGAGTGTCGCGATCGGCAGGCGACATCCCGATCGCGGTCGTTTGCATTTTGGTCCAGTCGTCGTAGTCAAGCGTCGGCACACCGCCGGCCCCCCCGGGTCCGTGGCATCCCGCACAATTGGCAATCGGACCGTGAAAAATCGCCTTGCCCGATGCGATCCGTTGCTCTCGCGTCCGGTCCTCGGCGACTGGCGGGGGGAGGTCAGTCGGCCCGGCCGCCGTCCAATCGGCCACCGCTTCGTCAATCAGCGGCGAGATCGATTCGGCCAAGCCATCACCGAGCGGCTCGTCGGGGTATCCCAACTCGTCGATCGCCGCGTCCATCAACCGCCGTTCGACTTCGCCGCGGATTGACAGGTAGACGACGTAATCGACCAACGCATCGAGTTCATCATCGGGAACGGTCGCGAACGTCGGCATCGCCGAACCGGGCAAACCATCGACCAACGTCGCTTTCAAATCCGCTTTTATCGGTTTGGCTGCCCGATCGGTGGATTTATATTTAAAAACGCCGGGCCGAAAGTCTCGCGGATAGGGCCACTGCCACCGTGCCGCCGCCCCGGCCCCGTCGCCGGCGACGCCATGACAGCGAACGCAATGTTCACGGAACAATCCGGTGTGCCGGTCGGCTTCGTCGCTGGCGATTTGGCCCGCCGATTGAACGATCCGGTCGACCGTCACCAAACCCGAATCGGCGAGCGCGGCCGGCACGATCGGCCGCTGCGGCGTCCCAAAAAATGGCTCCAACGCCATCGCCACCGGCCCGGCAATGTCCGCGGCCGGGACGTCCCGCGACCGGGAGACCACGACCGCGTGGACGTCGTTGGGGCGAAACTGGACGACCGGATCGGTGCAGCCGATCACCGCGGCGATCCCGCACAACATTGGAGGAAAAAGACGTCTCATTGCGATTCCAACCGCATCGGGCTGTGGCCTTGCAACGGAGCAAAATCGATCTCCTCGCCCTCCTCGGCGATAAACGTCCGGTGGTAGAGCGCCATCATCAACAGATCGGGATCGAAGTCTTCGCGAAACCCGAACCGGTCGATCAACGGCGTCGCCAGGTGTCGAACGATTTCATTGCGTCGGGCCGGCGTCAAATAGTGCCGCCGCTCGGCGTAAACCGCCAGGGTCCGGGCCATCGACGAGGATACGTGGTAGTCGGCGGGGATATGCGTGGCGACCGGAGGAACCCGCGGATCGTCGTTTTTACCCGAAATGGGCTGGAATCGCCGTTCGTCGACAACCACCATCGTCCCGGCCGCCAGATCGCCCAACCGCTGCATCCGCCGCGTCCCGATGCAGCAGATCAGCCCGATCATTCCGGTCGGAATCGCGTAAATCGGAGCGATCGCATCATCGCCTGAGGCAATCGCCGCCATCGGCAACAGGTCCGCGAGCCGCAAGAGATTGCGCAGCAGCGCCTGCGTCCCGGTGATCGGTTGGCCGGCGACACCGATCGCGCGGATCCCGCACATCCATTTGCCAAACGTCCGGCCGTTGAAATAAGCCTCGCAGAGCGTTCCGTAGAACCACGAGATGACGAAATAGAGCACCAACATCGCCGCGACCGCCAGCGATCCGACGTTGCCGATCGACAGCAACGCGGTGAAGAGCAGGAGCCCCAGGGCGACGACCAGGATCACGGTCCAGCGCGCGACGACATCGATCAGATAAGCCGGCAGCCGTCGAAACGGCCCGGCGAGTTGATAATCGAACGCGATATTTTCGGGCGTGATGACCGAGATCGTCGTGTCGGCGGGGGTTGAAATGACGGTCTCTCACTCACTCACGCCCCGCTGCGGTCAAACGGGGTCGGGGGGTCAAAATTCTTTCTCCCCCTCGCCCCGCTTCGGGGAGAGGGGGTCGGGGGGGTAAAAATTCTTTCTCCCCCTCGCCCCGCTTCGGGGAGAGGGGGTCGGGGGGTGAAAATTCTTTCTCCCCCTCGCCCCGCTTCGGGGAGAGGGGGTCGGGGGGTGAGGGGTCTTCCGCCTCACAAAGCGAATCATATCGCCCTCCCCTCACCCCCCAACCCCCTCTCCCCCGAAGCGGCGGCGAGGGGGAGCTTGAACCGTTTTAACAAACCGCCGCCCCGGCCGAAAACGCCTCCAGCAACACGTCCCGCGTGGCCGCATCGACGCCCGGCGACGTGCTTTGACGCGGACCGGCAATGTTCAGCGACCCGGGGGCGATCAGACGCAGCCAGCGACCGATTTGAACGGCCGCATCGTCGCGGTCCAAGTCGACGCTCAGCGACGGTCGGCCGATCTCGCGAGCCAACCGCGCCGTCAACGCCGTCCCGCCGGTCAACGGTCCGCGGGCGAGGATCAACGTCGCATCGGTGTCCTCGATGTTCCGCCGCGTCCGCTGCGGATATTTCCAGCTCGTCGTTTCGGTCAATTGATACCGCCGGTCGATCACGCCGTCCTCGGCCCGCCGGCCCGCCGGACACCATCCGCCGTGAGGAATGTCCAGTTCAATCGCCACATCCAGTGCCGCACGATCGACCCCGGTTTGCCCCCCCGAAACGATCCGCCGGGGACGAAACGCCGTAACGCGATCGGTCGGCAAAAGCGGTTGTCGTGTCTTTTCCACCAATACACCTGACGTCACAAAGCGGTTCCAATGCGGTCCGACCGGTCGCGTCGACGAACGGTCAACCGGCCGTTCACGTACCGCCACCGATTGCTCCGCCCAAATTTTAACCCCTCCCCGAGGAAGACAAAGATGACAGTTTTGACCAGCGTCGACAACACGAACCGCCGCCCGGTGGCTGCGGCATTGGCTGCGGCCGTTTTGCTGTCGGTTGCGATCGGCACCATGGTCGGTTGCCGCCAGGAAGCCGAAGCCCCCTCGCCGAGCAACGCCGTGGTCGATGGCGAAACGATCAATGCCGGCGACGCAGGTTTGGACATCGATGCGATCGGTCACGACCATGACCATGAAGGCCACGGACACGACCACGACGGGCACCACGCCGATCACGAAGCGTCGCTGCGGGGCTGTTTGGACCGCGTCGTCGAAATGAAAAGTCAATTCGATACCGCGTTCGCCGCCGACAACGGGGACTCGGTTCACGATCTGTTGCACGACGTTGGTGAAGAACTCGAGCACCTGACGACAGCCGTCAACGCTTCCGAATTGCCGGCGAACAAAAAGAAGGACGCATTGGCGGCGGTCGAATCGTTGATGGACAACTTCGGCGAAGTCGACGCGGTCTTTCACGGCGGGACGGGCAAGTCCTACGCCGACGTCAAAGCGTCAATTCAAAAATCGCTCGATACGTTGGGGGCGGTCGCCGGTGAGTAACCAGCCGCTTTTCCCAACCTGCTGTTTGTGCCTGTTTGCGATCTGTTTGTCGGCGGGTTGCGGCGAACCGGGAGCGGTGGTTGAAACTCCCTCGGCATACCGCTTGGACGCCGCCCCCGCGGGTCCGGCGGTATCGATTTCCGAGGCGGCGGAGCGACTTTCCGATTCCGCGGAGCCACAGTCGATCACGTTGGTCGGCCGGATCGGACCCGAAGCATCGGTCGCGTTTGATCCGCAGTCGTCGATGTTTTTAATCAATGAATTGCCGCCACCGGGTCACGACGATCCCGGCCACGCCGACAACTGCCCGTTTTGCAAACGACGAGCCGCCTCGGCACCGCACGCGATGGTTCGACTAATCGACGCCGACGGGGTGATCCTGGTCGGTCCGGCCGATCGGGCGGCGGGTTTGAACCCCGGCGACGTCATCGAAGTGACCGGCCCGGCGTCTTACGATCCAGCCCTGTCGACCGTGACAATCGATGCGCCGGCGGTCTACGTCCGGCCGCACTGACGTAGCTGGACCCGCCAGGGTTCAGACCGCACTGAACCCTGGCGGGTCCAGCGACGCGAGACGCGAGACGCGAGACGAGGGGCGAAAAATTCAATGCCAAAGGCTGCCATGATCCACCCGCCGACCGACGCCGAGGCTAGCCTGTCGGCCGACAACCAGCAGCGACTTCGGCGGCTCCGCCGGACCGCGGGGTTGATGGATTCGGCGTTCAGCATTCCCGGCACCGGCATCCGGTTCGGTTGGGACAGCATCATCGGACTGATCCCCGGGGCGGGCGATACGCTGACGGCCGTCGTTGCGGTCCAAACCTTGCACACCGCCCGCAAACTCCGGGTGCCCAAGCGGATCCTGGCGCGGATGCTCGGTAACATCGGTCTGGACCTGGCCGTCGGCGTCTTCCCCGTCGTCGGCGATCTGCTGGACGTCTATTTCAAAGCCAACGTTCGCAATGTCCAATTGATCGAACGACACCTCGCCAAATATCCCAAATTACCTTCGCGGACCTCGACGTGACCGACCAAAAACATAAACTGATTGACTTGATCGCCGAGTTTGACGACGCGATGTTGGTGTCCCGCCGGACTGACGGGTCGCTGGACGCCCGGCCGATGCACGTCGCCAAAGCGTCCGAGGCGGGCGAGATTTGGTTCGCTTCGGGTCGCTCATCGGGCAAGAACGCGGAGATCCAGGCTGACCCGAACGTTTCGGTCACGTTCCAATCGAAAAAACAGTACGTGACGCTCTCGGGCACCGCGGCGATCATCACCGACCGCTCGGTGGTTCAATCGATGTGGAAAGAGCCGTGGAAGGTCTGGTTCCCCGGCGGGCCGGACGACCCCGAAGTGACGTTGATCAAGGTCACGCCCCAGCGTGGTGAGTACTGGGACAATGCCGGGACCGAGGGACTAAAATACCTTGTCAAAGCCGGTGTGGCGTACCTGAGCGGCGACCGGCCGGAGTTGGGCGATGACGTCAACGCCAAGGTTTCCCTGTGATGTTTTATCTGGACTGAAAATCGCGGTAGCGGAAGTCGCCAAGACTTTCGGAATCGCGGGATCGCAACCGAAAGTCTTGGCGACTTCCGCTACGGGCACCCCCGAATTTAATCACACCAAAATTAATACATGAAATCTTATAACCGCCGTACTATCCTGCAAACCGCCGCGGCGGCTTCCGCGGCGCCGGCGATTTGGACCTCCCGGACCGGCCATGCTGCCCAAAACGGCGGCAAACCTAAACGTCTCAACGTTGCGGCGATCGGCACCAGCATTTATGAGGATCGCTACACCGGCAAAGGCGAATTCCCCGGCCGCGGCGCGGTCGTCGGGCACCAGGCCGGCGAGCGGGCGGATATGGTCGCGGTCGCCGACGTCAACACGCGAAATGCGGCTTTTTTTGCCGAACGGTATAACGGCAACTGCAAAACCTATCGTGACTATCGCGAGATGCTCGATGCCGAGGATATCGACGCGGTGACGATCGGCACGCCGGATCACTGGCACGCCAAAATCGCGATCGATTGCCTACGGGCGGGCAAGCATGTGTATTGCGAAAAACCGTTGACCCTGACGATTCGCGAAGGGCAACAGATTTGCAAGGTCGTCGAGGAAACCGGGTTGACGTTCCAGGTCGGCACCCAGCAGCGGAGCGAGTTTGATAACATATTCCTGCACGCCGTCGCGATCGCCCAAAGTGGGATGTTGGGCGACAAACTGGATTGTTTAATCTCCGTCGGTCCCGGCGAGTCCGGCGGACCGTTCCCCCACGTGGCGCCTCCCGAAACGCTCGACTGGGAAATGTGGCAGGGTCAAACGCCCGACGTTCCGTATATTAAACAACGTTGTGATTACGACTTCCGTTGGTGGTTGGAATACTCCGGCGGCCAGGTCACCGATTGGGGTGTGCATCATGGCGACATTGCGATGTGGGCGATGGGGTTGGACAACTCCGGGCCGACGAAGATTGAAGGCAAGGGCACCTATCCCGACGTGGAAAACGGGTTCAATGTCGCAACCGAATTTGATTGTCATTATGAGTTCCCCGGCGGTCACACCGCGCGGCTCTATTCGGGTCGCAATGAATTGATCATCTCCGGCTCCGGCGGTCGGATTCGCGTCAACCGCGGCGGGCTGACCGGGCTGCCGGCCGAAAAACTTGGGGTCGCGACCAGCGGCAAAGACGACTGGAGCAAGGACGCGGCGGACAAGTCGGGCAAAGGACCGCAGTGGCTCCAGGACAAGGTCGCCGATCTTTGTCACGGCAAACCGGCCGGCAGCCACATGGACAATTTCTTTGCCTGCATCGCCGACGGCGGCAAACCGATCAGCGACGTGTGGTCGCATCATCGCAGCGTCTCGCTGTGTCATTTGGCCAACATCGCCATGATCCTGGACCGGCCGCTGACCTGGGACCCCGAGAGCGAATCGTTTGCCGACGACGAGCAGGCCAACGCGATGCGATCGCGGCCGCAGCGGGAGGGTTACGAAATCGACGTCGAGGTCGGATGAGCGCGGTCGCAACCCCAGCGTCGACCGCGGTCACCCATCACATCGCGGTCGGATTCGCACCGGGCGCTGACTTGGCAGTGTTCGATGTCGCGTTGCCGCCGGGCCGCCGAGTGCTCGTCCGAACGCCGCGGGGGGTCGAGTTGGCCCGAGTCCTGTCGACATCGACCGCGCCCCAGTCCGGGCCGGCGATGACGATCCTGCGGCCAACCGAACCGGCCGACGAATGGTTGATCGCCCGTTTGGCCAAACGAAAAACGGCCGCCGTCCGCCGCTGCCAGGAATTGCTGCGCCGCAGTGGCTGCACCGCGGCGCTGTTGGATGTTGATTTGATCTACGACGGCGGCACCATGATCCTGCGGTGGTTGGGCACGCCCGACGCAATTTCCCAGACGCTGGTCAACGAAGTGGTCGCCGAATATCAAGCCGCCGCCGACGTCACCCAGTTGGCTGAGCGGATCGCTGCCGGGTGCGGCCCGACGTGTGGTCAGCCCGGTTCGGGATGCGATTCGGGCGGCTGCGGCCCGGGTGGTTGTGCCGGGTGCTCGGTTCGGAAGAAACCGTGAGTTGGCGATTCGGATCGCACGTCAGCGTCGCGGGGGGATTGGACCGAGGAGTTGCCCGAGGCGTCGATCTGGGCTGCGACTGCCTGCAGATTTTCACCAAAAATGCCAACCGCTGGGTCGCCAAACCTAACCCTCCCGAGGCCATCACGTCGTTTCGCTTCGCCGCCGACGGGGCGGGTTTGACCGAAGTGATCTCGCACGCGTCGTATTTGATCAATCTCGCCGCCCCGAGCGATGAGCTGTGGCAGAAGTCGATCGACGCCATGGTCGACGAGGTGCAGCGGGCGATTTCGCTGGGGCTGCGGGGTGTCGTCGTTCATCCCGGCGCCTTCACGACCGGGGACGAAGCGTCCGGGTTGGACCGGATCGTCGATGGACTGACTGCGGTTGTCGGGAAGATCGAATGGCCGGCGCAATCACCGCGGATTCTGCTCGAAAACACCGCTGGTCAGGGCAGTTGTTTGGGGCATGATTTGTCGCAATTGCGATTTTTGATCGATCACGTCGACGGACCGACCCGGCAACGGCTGGGCGTCTGCCTGGACACCTGCCACGCCCACGCGGCGGGCTACGATTTGGCGACGGCCGATGGACTGGAACGTTTGACGGGGGAAATCAACGGATTTTTCGCACCCCAAACCGTTGCGGCGTTGCATCTGAACGACAGCAAGAAACCCGCCGGCAGCCGGGTTGATCGGCACGAACACATCGGCCGGGGGACGATCGGGCAGGACGGTTGGCGGCGGATCCTGGCGTCCCAGACGTTGCAGGAGATTCCGGGTTATTTGGAAACCGAAAAAGGGATCGATTCGGAGTCGGGGGAGGACTGGGACGCAATCAATCTGCGTGAATTGCGGCGGCTGGGGGAATCGACTTAGTCGATCCGAAAGTCTTGTCGACTTCCGCTACGAGGGTTACTGATCGTTGACCGTCAGGCTGATTTGACGAGCTAAATTGCCCAGCATCGCAAAGTATAGGAAAGTGCCCAACACGATCGTGGCCATGATGATTGCGGTTCCGGGGACTTCGGGCATTTGGACCGCGACGGCGAAAAGTACCAAAACAGCGATGAAAAGACCCGCCGAAGTGACGTAGAAGACGCCCCAGAACTCCGAGCCTTTGCGAAACGAACGCGTCACTTCGGGCGAAAACGGCGACGTCACGCTTTGCATGTCGAGCATCGACAGCAGAATGATCGGAAACAACGCGAACACACAAAACATGATGATGGCGGTCGTCGCGATTGACTGACCCAACCAAAACGCCCCAAGTAGTGCTCCGGGCGCCCCGGCCATTGCCGCCGCGGCGAGGCACAGGAAGACCGATTCAAACCAATCGGCCGGGTTCAAAATGCTGGGCCAATCCTGGATCGATTCCTCCGAGTTGCTGACCGATTGCAGGATCGTAAATCCAAAGGTCAGCAACGTGACGGCGAACAGCACGGCAAAGGGATACAGCAAAATGCCCGAGAGTTGTTCGCCGCCGCCGACCAGGATGCCGATCGCCGCGGCGCTGCCGATGACAATTAACAGGCCGGCGTGGACCATAACGCCGAGTTGACGAAAGACGCCAAAGTTGGCGTTGAACCAACCGGCAATGTCGGGATCGGCG
Organism: Pirellulaceae bacterium; assembly: GCA_963833245.1. Classification (GTDB taxonomy): domain Bacteria; phylum Planctomycetota; class Planctomycetia; order Pirellulales; family Pirellulaceae; genus Rhodopirellula. The sequence continues at coordinate 309,943 of CAWHXH010000010.1, read as the reverse complement.
TAGGGGTCTGATTCGTCCTCGTCGGGCAACGCTTCGGCGGTGCGGAGCAATTCGTCGGCGGAGCGGCGGAACGGGTCATCGCGGGTCTTGGCCGGACCATCGTTGTAGCCCTGCATTTTGAGCGACGGTTTTTCGATCTCCGCCGGGCCGCGTTTGACGCGGACTTTGGGGGCCGGGGGGACCCGCACCGCCGCGTGACAATCGGGGCATCGAATCTGGCGACCGGCTTGATCGGCCGTCACGTCGATCCGCGAGCCGCACGTCGAACAACTCGCAACGTAATTCCGCTCAAACTGTGCGTCGGTGGCGACCGGAACCGGCGGCGGTTCGTCATCGTCGTCCTCGACATCGTCCCAGGCGATGGTCGTCGAGGCGGGGCGGCGGGGAGCTTCGGGGGCAAGCGAAAACTCCGGCAAATCGTCCATCAAATCCGCCGCCGCGGCTTTGCTCTGCGTCTTGGCGGTTGCCGGCGCGGGTGTCCGGGGAGCGGTTGGGGCTGGTTCCTGCCGACGGGCCGGCGGCGGGTCGTCTTTGAGCGTCAACCAATCGTCGTCTTCGTCGCTGTCGTCGGTCGCGATGACCGGAACGGCAAACGACGACTGACATTTGGGGCAAACGACCTCCTGGCCCGCGCTGCCCTCGGCGACGCGGACGCGACCTTCACACGCGGGGCATAGAACGGTTTGCGGCATGGAAGGGTCGTAAAACGGGCCGAAGCCACTTGAGGTGAACCGGAGGTTGAATGCCCGTCCGCGGCGGAGCGACCATCATAGCGGAACGGCGCCAGCCGTCCGGTGGTGCAAAGGTACGACGGGGTTTCAGCCCGTCGAGCGATATCGGACGGCTTGAAAAGCCGTCCTACGAGGAGCTAACAACCGTCGCCAACGGGCCGCAGCGGGCCGGCGATTTCCGGCCGGGATTCCCGAATCCGGTTTTGGTCATCGACAAAAATCACCGTCGGCCGGTGATCCTGTCGCAATGCCGCGGGCACCAACGCGTAAGTCGCGACGATGACGCGGTCGCCGGGCCGCATGTGGTGGGCCGCGGCGCCGTTGGCTGAAACGTCGCGGTGGCCGACTCGACCGGTGATCGCATAGGTCGTCAATCTCGTGCCGCGGGTCGTGTTCCAGACATGCACTTCTTCGCCGTCGGCGATACCGGCGGCCTGCATCAAGTCCGGCGGGATGGTGAACGAACCTTCGTAGTCGACGTCCGCGGCGGTGACCGTTAACCGGTGCAACTTGCCGGCGAGCATTCGGTGCAGGATCGCGGCGCCGGACATTTCCGACCCGGTGCCGTTCAAGTCCCCAGGTAGGGTTGCAGCAATTGCGTGGTGGCGGGGTTGGACAGCTCCAACTTGCCAAACCCTCGGACCGCTCCCGCCTCGATCGCGGTCTCTTGATGTTCGTCGTAATTGGTGACAATCATCACGGGCACTTCCGCGGCGTCTGGGTCCGACTTGATCGCCCGGAGCACCTCCATGCCGTCGCTGTAATCGCGGTCGAGTTTGCGGTTGATCGTCACCAACGCCACGTCGTGCGCCTTGATCGCTTCGAGCGTGTCTTTGGTGCCGTGCGTCTGGATCACTTTGGCCCCAAACTGGCTGCTGACCATTTGACGGATCGAGTTGTAGTCGGGACCGCAATTGCCGCAGTCGACTAGGGTTTTGGTCATGGGACTCAAACGGGAATCGGGTTCAAAAGACGCATCGGGCCGATCGGTTTGGTTTACCCCCGGCGGGGACAATCGGCAAGTCGTTCGACGTGCAGCGACACCGCTCCGGCCGCCGAAGGCCGGGCGGAAACACAATCGGCCAACACCGGATCGACGATGCCGCTGTAGGCTAGTTGCTCGATCGACGCGTCGGGGTCGATGTCGCACGATTTGAGCAAAACGCAACGGTGGGCGCCCAGTGACGCGCCAGTGCCCAGGCGATCGAGTCGGTCGTCGTCCCCCAATCGGTCGGCAACGGCGGGTCCACCAGGGCCGGGCCGCCGGGGCAATAAACGGTCGAGCAATCGACCAAACAATCACCCCTGATCGTGCCGTCAGCGGGTTGCCAAAGGGGTTGGACATGGAAATCCGCGAAACGCTCGTCCCGTCGTATCCACCCGGCCAGAGTTTGAAACGTCAACGTCAACGCCGAAACCGCTCGCCAGTGGACCGTCGCGGAGTCGTCGAATCGCACGGCGTCGAGCCGTCTGAGCGATTCGACCACCTCACCGCCTCCGACGATCCAAATCCGGGTTTCACCGGCCGGTTGCCGCCGCCGCCAATCGTCGATCGCGTCGAGCAAATCTGGCCGCAGCAGATGGCTGCCGCCGAGTTTGACGACCGCGACCGGATGAATCACCGGGCCGCTATCCGGCGTTGAGCGTAAAGCCGGGCGACCGCAAATGCCGCGACGGCGCCGGAGATATTGGGTCCGAACTGATCGATCTCCAAACCACCGAAGTCGGAAAAGCGGGACCGAACCAATGCTGCGCCTTCTCCCGCCCAAACCAGCGTGGGGTGGTCCAACCGGGCAATTTGACGATCGATGGCCCGACCGATCCGCCGCCGGGCAGCTCCGACGACCGATTCAGCCGCCTCGCGAAGTGCGGCCGGCGTTGCCCCTGGACCGTCCGAACCCACCATCCGCCCCAGCCGAACGGCGGCGTGGGCAACGTCTCGCGGGCGGCCATCAGCGGTCAAACCATCGACCGTTGGTTTGGTCAGCCCCAAAATTAATCTCGCATCATCGATGGTCGCGAACACTTCGTTGCAGATGGGTACCGGCCGTCCGCCGACCGGCAGCACCCGCCGCAACGCGCAAACCGGCGTTCGGCCGACACCGATGTAAACGAGCGTTCCGGTTGCCAATCGCTGCCGGTCCGTCGTCCCGCCGGCATCGACAACGCCGCCGCGGATGGGAATCAGATCGGTCGTTGTCGATCCGATATCGATCAACAGCGCATCGCCGATCGGTTCGGTCGGCAAAACCTCCGAGACCAGCCAACGCGATGTCGCGTCCCAATTTCCTGAAGCGACCGTGGTCCAATCGATTGAATCGTGAATGTCATACCAATCGCCACCGATTTGATAAATTGACGCCCCGGCCCAACGCGGATTGTCAATCACTTTGCGGAGCTGAGAAACGATCGCCCCGACGCCTTCGGCGCGGCTGGCGTAGCAATCGGCCAGTTCACCGGTCATTGTCACCGCCAAATGCAGGCGGTCAGTCATCGTCGGCAGGAAACCGGCGGCGGCGTCGCGGACCACGTCGGCCAGCCGTTCGGGGTGTCGCCACAGATCAAAGCGGACCGACGCCGCATCGCCTCGGTCGGTGGCTAGTTTCAAATTCGCGCCGCCGACGTCGATTCCCAGGACGGACGCCTGGCCACCGGAAACCGGTTGGTCGACCAACCCGGCGAGACCGGCCATCAACCGCCCGCGGCCGGCGGCAGCGACTCGATGAAGTCCGCCAACGCTTTGCCGTCGCCGCCCTGGATTTCTCCGTCGACTTGCCGCAGTGTCTCGATCGATTCGACGCGGTGCTCGGGGGTCGCTTTGGCGGCGATCGCTTCAAACAGGGCGCCCGCGGCGCGGGTCGTCGGGCTGGCGGGTAATTTGAACTCGATGACCGTCCGGGTGATGGAAATCGGCAGTTCGTCAAACTCAAACGTTTTATTGGTCGCCCCGCGTCGGACGACCAACCGCTGGGGGGTCGCTTCAACGACCAGGACTTTGACCGACCCGTTGATGTCAAACTCGGCGCCGGTTTGCAGCTCGCTGATCGCCAGACGAATGCCCTCGCGATAAAACGTGGCCAAGTCGGCGGCTTCGTAAATCGTTTGAGCCGTCTTTCGTTGCTCATCGTTGGCTGCGGCCGCGACGGCCGCCTCAGCCGCCGGTTTCATGGACGACCAATCGGCGGTCGCAAACGCCTGCCGCGCCGTTTGAATCAATTGTTTTGCCGCTTCGACCTCCGCGGGCGAGCCGTTCGTCATGGGTGCGGGGGTGATCGGCGGAGGCGTCTCGGTGGTCGGCGTCGGCGTCATCGCCGGCGGCGGAGCGACTTCAACAACCGGTTCGGCCGGCATCGGGGCCGGGGGTTTGATTTGGCCAATCGCGTCCTGCAATGAATCCGACGGGTTGCCGCGGGGGGCCGGCGGGGCTGCCAGCACGCCGTCCGACGGCGGCGAAACAGCCGGGGGGGAAACGGTCGGTGGGGTGGGGGGGGAAACGACAACCTCGTCCACCGGTTCGTTGCCCGGTTGGAACGTGATCGCATTGCCGTTTCGGACCACCTTGATCCCCCCGTCGACCAGGAACATCCGGTAAATCAAATAACCGGAGCCGGCCAACAACGCGACGATCATCGAAAACATGAACAGCGGCACGAGCACGGACTTTCGCCTCCGCGGTCGGCGACGTGACCGAACGACCGGGGCAGCCACCGACGTGGCCGCGGCGGTTGGCAGGGCGGGCGGAGCGACTGAACGCACCGGAGCCGGTTCGGGCGATGGGGCGGCCGGAGGTATCGGAGGCGTCGGCACCGGTTGCGGGGACACCGCGACCGGCTGGGGGGCGGGTGAGGCTCGCTCGGCCGCGGGGGCTGGCGTGGCCGCCGGCTGGGCGGGGGTTAAAAATGCCGCCAACGGATCGTCCGACGCCGCTTGCACCGGAGCCGACACCCCCAATCGTTGGTCCAACTGTGCCCGTCGATCGGGGTCCGTCAACGTCGCCTTGGCGGTTTGAACAACCCGGGCCGCGTCCTTCCACAATGGTTCGGCAACTTGGTCGCGAACTTGCCGCAACGATTGAATCCGACGACCAATCGCCGCGGTGATCGCCTCATCGCTGTGCCGGCCGGGCGTCAGGCCGAACACTTCGTAGGGATTGGGCCGCTGGACCGACGCGGGCAGACCCAGCAGCTCGTGAACACTGGTGGGGGGCATCAGGTCGTGGCAATCGGTGGCGGCGGATGGGTCGGGGCCAGTTTAGCCCCCCGCCGCGGTCGCTGTCATTGGCCCGGTGCGTCCGGCGGCGGTCGCTGGTACGCGGTTCCGCCGCGACGACGTTGACAGCCGGGGCACAGGAACGTCGAACGCCCCGACTGCACGATCCGCCGGACCAGCGGCTCGTTCAAATCCGACCGCCCGCCGCAGCGCCGACAGGCTTGACCCGCCCGATCGTAGACCAAATGCCGATGCTGGAACCCGCCGGCCCGGTTTTCCGCCGTCCGGTAGGTGCCGTCGGCCAGCGTGCTGCCCCCGGCGGCGATCGCGTCGGTCAAAATTGCGACCATCGCCGCGTGCAACCGTCGCCGCTGCGGCAACGACAGCCGATCGCAACGCGTCCTCGGATCCACCCCGGCGATAAAACACAGTTCCGAAGCGTACAGGTTGCCCACGCCCGCGACGATTCGTTGATCCAACAACGCGACTTTGACCGCTCGACGGCCCCGGCCGATCGCCTCGGCGAACGCCTCAATGCCGATCGTCAAAGCGTCCGGTCCAATCTTCCGGCACACTCGAACGTCGTACTCGGTGGGGTCCAGCAGCCGGATGGTCCCCAGACCGCGACGATCCCAAAACGTCAAACGGCGTCGGCCGGTCAGGTGAAGAATCAAACGGGTATGCTCCGGCCCCGGCGGCGGGACGGTCAAAACCAGTCCGGTCATCCGGGGTTCAAATACCAGGCGGTCGTCGTTGTCCAGCCGCAGCACGACGCGTTTGCCCAATCGCTCGGTCGCAGCGATCGTTCAGCCGACGACCCGGCGGTCCCAAAGGGCAATGGCCGGCTCCAAGACGCACGGCCGCAGCCGGCAGGGCGGCTGCTCCACCCGGCGGATCGTCCGGCCGACGACCGGTTCGATCCCCCGACGCATCGTTTCGACTTCGGGAAGCTCCGGCATCGTTCCGACCTGAACCCGAGCAGCGTCGGGTCCGGGAAAAGAGGTAGCGGAAGTCGCCAAGACTTTCGGATTCACCGGATCGCAGCCGAAAGTCTTGGCGACGTTCGCTACGGTTGACCCGGCAAAGCGGAGACTAGACCCGGCACCGGCAGATCACAAGGGACGGGTGAGGCTGGAGGGAATGCGAAAGGGACGGTGTGTTGCGCAGCCGTTTCCGACTCACCCAGTTTTCCTATCGCACCCCATCGAAACTCACCGAGGCGTCAATCGCCACCGGGACACTCAACATTAGCTCGCTCATTAGAATTTGCCAGCCAATTTTGCCAACAACTCGGTTCCATCCTCGCCGTCCCACCGAACGTCGACCGAGGTTTTCTCCGCAAGGTCTTTGACCTGAATCGTGCCGGCCGCCCATTCACGTGATCCGGCGATCAGCGCGTAGTCGAAGCCGCCCGAAACGGCATACTGAATTTGCTTACCGAGCTTGATCGGTTCGGGATACAACTCGCAACCGACGCCATGGCCGCGCAGCCAACTGGCCAGTCGCAGATAATTCTCTATTTGATTCTCATCAAAAAAGGCAATCATCACGCGGCATGGCTTTTTTGCCGACGGCAGCCGACCGAGCGATTCCAATGCTGCGACGAGCCGATCCAGCCCCAACGAACCGCCAATGCCCGGCAGGTGCCGTTTGGTATACAGTCCCGCCAGGTTGTCATAACGTCCGCCTGAGCAAACGCTACCGAAGCCGGGTAGTTCGTCGAGTGTCGTTTCAAAAATCAAACCGGTGTAATAATCCAAACCTCGGGCGATTGAAACGTCGATCCTCAAACGTTCCGGCTCGACCCCGGCCGCGAGTGCTCCGCGATGCGTTTGATCCAACCGGTCGATCGCGGCGACCGCATCAGGTTGATTGCCGACTTGAGATAGTAAACGCTGCTTCCAAGATCCATCAGGGTCCAGCGTGGTATCGGTCGCGGCAAAATCCAAGACCGATCGGGCTTGACCGGCGGATAAACCCGCCGATGCAATCATTTCCGCCTCGCACGCCGAGCGGCCGATCTTGGCGAGCTTGTCGAGCGATCTCAAGACATCAGTCAACCGGCTGGTTAGATCGAGCGATGCCAACATGCCGGCCAATAGACCGCGGTTATTGATCGATAGGGTGAAACGATCGATTCCCAGGGCCGTTAGCAGATCGTTGACCACAACCAACGTTTCAATATCCGCGACGACCGAGGTGGTTCCGACGGTATCAAAGTCGCATTGAACAAACTCGCGATAGCGGCCCTTTTGCGGATTTTCCCCCCGCCAAACCGGTGCGATCTGATAACGTTTGAACGGCAGCCCCACTGCGTCGACGTGCTGGGCGACGAACCGGGCGAGCGGCACGGTCAGGTCGAACCGCATCGCAACCTCACGGCCGCCGGCGGTTTTGAATTGATAAATTTGCCGGTCGGTTTCCTCGCTGCCTTTGCCGGTGAGGATCTCCAGGTATTCGAGCACCGGGGTGTCGATCGGGGCAAACCCGAAGCCGGCAAACGTCCGCCGTGCGGTCTGCATCATCGCCTCCCGCGGGATCGCCACCTCGGGCAAGTAGTCGCGGAAACCTTTGAGCGTTCGGGGCGTAATCAATCGGGTAGATGTCATAAGGTTTCGATGTGGGATAGGCTTGATTCTACGGTAGCCGAAGCCGCCAGGCTTTGGTTGGGGACGCTGCGGCACGGCACCAGTGGCGACGTTCTGCAGTGCCGACGTTCTGCCGGAACGTCGTCACCATGCACAGCGACCTCCCGGCAGGACGACGCCACGGGAATCGCCGTAGCCCTTCAAACAACCGGCAACGATCGACTTGGGGCCGCCGCCGCCAGTGGCGACGTTCTGCCGGAACGTCGTCACCATGAACAGCGGCCTCCCGGCAGGACGACGCCACGAAAATCGCCGTAGCCCTTCAAACAACCGGCAACGATCAACTCGGGGCCGCCGCGGCCAGTGGCGACGTTCTGCCGGAACGTCGTCACCATGCACAGCGGCCTCCCGGCAGGACGACGCCACGAAAATCGCCGTAGCCCTTCAAACAATCGGGAGCGATCGACTCGGGGCCGCCGCCGCCAGTGGCGACGTTCTGCCGGAACGTCGTCACAATCCACAGCGACCTCCCGGCAGGACGACGCCACGGGAATCGCCGTAGCCCTTCAAACAACCGGCAACGATCGACTTGGGGCCGCCGCCGCCAGTGGCGACGTTCTGCCGGAACGTCGTCACCATGAACAGCGACCTCCCGGCAGGACGACGCCACGGGAATCGCCGTAGCCCTTCAAACGACCGGCAACGATCGACTCGGGGCCGCCGCCGCCAGTGGCGTCAGGATCGCTTCGGCGTACTCGGCGATCTGTTCGGCGGTTTCAAAATATTTCTCATAAACCCAGTCGTCCTCGAACTCACACTCCGCGGTCGTATAAGTCCGACAGATTTTCGGCCGGGTCTCATAGATGCCGCAGCGATGATCGTCCCGCAGGTGTTTGCACGTTGTATGAACCAATAAGTACCACGTTTTGCCTTCGACAAAGATCGTGGCCGATTCGTGCAGCAAATACCAACGCAGGTAGTCGTAGTCGTCCGCGGTCTTGGGCGTGTCGATCGCCAGCGCGAAGTAGTGACAACATTTCGCGGTGCAGTGTTCGCACAGGTTCTCCCCCGGCGGGTAATCGCTTCGACGTTTGGGGCGGGGGGGCATGGGGACTTTAGTCGGGCGGGCTGGGTCGTGGGGCGAAGCATAAACCCTTAACCTTTCAACCTCCAACCCTCGACCCCCGATCCGATCCCTCATGGAAGTCATCATCACCGCGACCGGACCGGACAACCGCGGTTTAGCCGACCCGATCGTCCACCACGTCACCGGCCGGGGTGCCCAGATCGCCGAAATCCAGATGTACGACCACGACGATCAACATCTCTTCGCGATGCTCTGCCGGATCCGCATCCAGTCGGCCGACGCCTCGCTCTCGTCAATGCGTCAAGCGATGGACGCGATCGCTCGCCAAACAGGGCTTTCGGTGCGGGTTTGGAGTCCCGATCGAACCGCCGACCGGCCGCCTCGATTGGCCGTCGCTTGCACCTACGCTCCCCAAACGCCCCGTGCGGTGCTCTCGGCGGTCGCCGACGGTCAACTGGCGGCCACCGCGCCGCTGGTCATCAGCAATCGTCAAACGCTCGCCCCGTTGGCGGACGAGTTCGGAGCGGCATTTGAGTGCATCGGCGACGACAACGGCCGCAGCGATCACGACCGACTGGTCGAATTGTTGGATCAACACGAGATCGACTACCTCGTCCTGGCCCGTTACATGCGAATCTTACCCGCGGAGGCGTGTTGGCAATTCGCCGGCGGGCGGATCATCAATTTGCATCACGGATTGCTGCCCGGTTTTCCCGGTTTTAGGCCCTATCACGACGCTCACGCGGCGCGGATGTTGACGTTTGGCGCGACGTGCCATTTCATCGTCCCCGAACTCGACGCGGGCAATCAAACGATCCACCAGCGAACCTTCGGGGTTCCGCCGGGGACGCCGGTGGAGGAAGTGATCCGAATCGGAGAAAACGAAAACGAGCCGCAATGCCTGGTCGAAGGCGTTCGCCGAGTGTTGGCACGCGAAGTCCAGTTGTCGTTTCACCGCGTCGTCCCCGGCCCCGCAAAGCTGTGACGTAGGACGGCCTTCCAGGCCGTCCAATGCCTATCGGAAAAACCGCGGCGGCGTTGTTTTGCCGGTTGATTCCCGCGACGGGCTGAAAGCCAGTCGTACAACCGGATGTCCGTTGGGGGTGGGATGGGCCAAACGGCGAACTATCCTTGCCGGCCGCCGATGAACGCCCGCCCCAACCACCGCCGATGGACCGATAACCTGCTGGGGGAGCGCCGATCGCTTGGTCGACCGTGGCGATTTGGACAACGCTCGCGGCCGCCGCCTTTGTCGGGCCGCTGGACATTTCAATGGGCGGTCAGGCGATGACCGTTGGGCTGGATACCAAAGTCCTCGCCAAGTTGATTGTCGCCGCCGCCGCGGCAACGCTCGGCACTCACGCGGTGCTGACCGATTATCGGGTCCGCGACGTGCTGTTGACGCTACCGGCCCTGCTGATCCTCAGCATTTGCGGCCTGGCGATCGCCGCGTCGGCCACCGCGATCTCTTCGGCGGCCGCCCCGACGGCGTTGATCAATAGTTGCTACGTCGCCTTCGCGGCCACGGCGATGGTGCGGCTGAGGTGGGCGGGGATCCAGTCGGCGCTGTTGACCGGCTGTTGTTTGACCTGTTCGCTGGCGTTGTCGCTGTATTTCTTCGCCCCCGATTGGGGCCGATTCCCCGAGCAATTGCCCGGCGGGTTGATCGTCTATCGGCTCGGCGGGACGGCTCACCCCAATTCGGTCGGCCGGTCGGCGGTGATCGGGATGATGATGCTCGCGACGCTTTGGGATCAACGACGGTTACCCGCCGCGGCCGCAGCGGCGCTTACAGTGCTGCTGGGATCGGTCGCCTACCTGGCCTGGAGCCGCACGGCGATCGGAGCGGGTGCGTTGGGCCTGCTGATCTACTACGGCGGCCGGATCGATTGGCGGGTCTGGACCGGCGGGGCGGTGACCGCGGTGACGGCCGGTTTGATCGGCCTGACGCTGTTGGTCGGTTCCGGCCGGGAAGACAACCTGGTCGGTCGGGTTTTGGAAAAACTCTCCAAAACCGGGGACGCCGAAGAGATCACTTCCGGCACCGGCCGCGGGGAAATCTGGTCCTACGCCAGCGGTTTGATTGCCCGGCGGCCGCTGCTGGGCTACGGATTCACCGCCGCCCCGACGTTGATGGTCAATCATTCGCAATCGACGCACAACGTTGTGCTTCATGCCTCGTTGTCGGCCGGCGTGCTCGCCGGGGCGGTCATGGTGGGGCTGCTGATTTGGAACGCCGTCGTCGCTTTTGGTAGCTCGCTGAGCGACTTTCGTGCGCTCTCGGGACTGCTGCTGATCGCCTGCCTGACCGAGGAAGCGGTCCTGGAAACGTTCCCCGGGCCATGCACGTTGGCTTGGTTGGCGGTGTCGATCTATCCGGTCACCGGGCTGCGATTCGGGTGGCGACCCCGAAAATCGACCTCAAGTCCCGCGGTCGATTCGCGTCGTTACCCCGGCGCCAGCCCCGCCGGCGGAGCGGTGTCTTGAGTCCGCGGCGAGACCTCGGCGAACGCCCCGTCGTTTTTGTCTGCAACTTTGTTGCCCCGGACAAACTCGCGATCCTGCAGCACTGGGCCGAGATATCGCCCAGGCCGCTGATCGTGCTGACCTCCGTCGCGATGGAAGGCAATCGGCGATGGCAACCCGACGCCGGGGGGTTGGACGTGCGGGTCCAGCGGTCGTGGACGCTGCGTCGGCGGGACGTGCATCCGTCGGGCTACCGAGACGTCAATTTTGTGCATCTGCCGCTTCGCACCGTCGGTGAATTGCGTCGCCTGCGGCCCGCCGCGGTTGTGACGACCGAGCTGGGTTTGCGGACCGCATTGACGCAAACAGCATCTCGGAGAAACGTTTTCTCCGCGGAGAAAACGTTTCCCGTCGTCAACGCCATCAGCACCACGGCGCTCTTGGAACGCTCCCGGGCGTCAAAATGGCGGACCGCTTGGCGGCGGTGGTTGATCGGCCGATCGGACCTGCTGACCTACCACGGGCCGCAGTGCCGCGACTGGTTGTCGATGATGGGGGCAGACAACGATTCGCTGCGTTCGTGGGATTATGCCGCCGATCCCCGAAAAATCCACGACGGTCCGGTTCTCGGTTTTGACGAAGATTCGCCGCTGGCGGTCCGCGTCATCACCGTGGGTCAAATGATCGATCGCAAAGGCGTCGGCCCGGCGATGGACGCGATGATCGCCGCGGCGACCGGATTGCCTCAAGTGCAAATCCGCTGGCGAATGCTCGGCGACGGACCACGCCTGAGCGAATTACGGCAACGTCCCCGGCCGGTCAACTTGAGCGTCGAGTTCGCCGGTCACGTCGATTCGCAAACCATTCGCGGCGGTTATCGCGACTGCGAATTGCTATTTTTCCCCACCTTGGCGGACGAGTGGGGTTTGGTGGTCGACGAAGCGATGCATTCGGGGCTGGCAGTGATCGGTACCGACGGTGCTCAGTCATTTACGACCCTGGTCCGTACCGCCGATTCGGCGGTGGGCGGCATCACCGGATACCGCTTTGACCCGCAGCGGCCGATTTCGCTGACCGAAGCGATCGCGGATTTTGTCTCGCGGACACGACCGGAGCGATTGGCCATTCGGACCGCCGCGAGGCAATCGGTGGCCCATCGAACCGCCCGGGCATCGGCGGTTCAAATCAATAGCGTGGTCGAAGAAGCGATCTTGAGCCGGCAACACGACCAAAAAATCTTTCCCCCCCCCTCGCTTAAATGGATGAGCCGACGGCGCTAGCCCTGTCAGTTATACGCAAGTCGTCAGTTTCCGCTTTGGCCGAAGGCTTGCCAGGCCAGCGAAAAGTCTTTCATTCGACGCAGACCGTTCCACATCGCTTCGGCTCCCGGCGGGGCGTCGCCGGAGCGGTTGTTGTGACCGCCAAGCTCGCCGATCATCAAAATCATTTCCCCAAGACTCGGCGGCCGCTCGGGCAACGGTCGTTGAGTCGTTGATCGCCCAGGTCAACGGTTTGAAATTCGTCAGCGATGGAATCAGTCATGGGGCAAAGGGCAAGTTCTCCTGGACCTCCCAGGCTGCCCCAATTACCGCGCAAATTTCGTTTCACTGCCGACCGCTCCCAACGCTGACTTACTTATAACTGACAGGGCTAGCGCCGTCGGCTCACAATTCCGGACTCTAAGATTGGCGGCACCGGACGGCTTGCGCCGTACCGCTATGATTGGTTCAATCAGTCGGTTGCTCCAGAAACGCCAGTCGCGTGCCGCCGTAGAAACGCTCGTCCCAGTCGCCGGACGGTAGCTGTTTGAAATCAAATCGCCGCTCGGTTTCAATCACCAGCACGCTGCCGGCCGCCGCAGTGTCGCGGAATCGGTCGATGATTTCGATCAGACGCTCTCGGTCGACCGGATCCTCCCACATTCTGTAGGGGGGACAAACGATGACGATTTGGCGTTCGCCGGAGGGGTCGGGAACCAATTTGTCGTGAACCCGAAAGGCGTCCGCGATCACGACCCGGACGCGATCGGCAATGCCCAGCACCGCCAGCGACTTTTTGATTTCCAAACCCGCCCTCGGGACCGCTTCGACGGCGATTGCCGATGATGCGCCGCGGGAAACCGATTCGACGGCCAGGATGCCGGTGCCCGAAAATAGGTCGATGACGGCGGCGTCCCGGAGGCTGGCCCCCAGCACGTTGAACACACTCTCGCGCACGACGTCTTTCATCGGCCGCGTAAAATCGGCGCCGTGGTAGGTCACGCTTCGGCCGCGCAAATCGCCGCCGGCGATGCGGAGCTTTTTGCGACCGACTTTTTTGGGCACCGGTCGGGCACCGGGCAATCGCGGCTCGCGGCTGTCCAAACGGGCTTGGGCGCGGGGGGTGACGGGCCGTGCCGCGGCGCTTCGGCGGGGGGGTCGGGGCATGATCGCTTCAAAATTTCAAAACATCGCGGTCGTTGACCCAGCACCATAACACCGCACCGACCGGCGGCGAGCCGGGGGCAACCTTACCCCGCACGATCCACCGCGACGGCTCCCCGTCGATGGCGTCCAATTGCCACCACGACGAACCCTCCACTTGGCGGCAGTCGGTGACGCGACATTGATGCCGGACGGCAGCATCGTCGGGGGCGGTCTCGCCTATTTGTAAATCTTCGGGGCGGCAGCCCAAACGTTGCCTCCCCTGGCCGAACCAGTTGATCGGGGGCGTGCCGATCGCTTCGGCAACGACGGCACTCGCCGGGCGGCAATAAATTTCCGACGGCGGACCGGTTTGAATCACACGGCCGGCGTCCATCACCGCCAACCGGTCGCCCCGCCACATCGCTTCGGCGCCGTCGTGAGTCACCCACATCGTGGCCGGTCGGGCGTCACCATTAAACTCGTCGTCCCATCGGTCGAGCGATTCAATCAAGCGATGTCGATGAGCCGCGTCGATGCCCGTCATCGGTTCGTCCAGTAAACGAACGGCCGCGGGCGTCGCATAGGTTTTGGCCAAAGCGACACGTCTGCGTTGGCCGCCCGAAAGCGTCCCCGGCATCCGGTCAAGCCAGCCGTCAATTCCCGCGGCGGTCGCGATTGATGCCAATCGCCGATCGGCTTGGGCGCGGTCGCACCGTGCCCGCAGCGGCAAACGCAGGTTCGCGGCCACCGACAGATGCGGATACAGCCCGTCGGATTGAAAAAGCATCGCGATTGGCCGGCGGTGAGGCGGGCACGGCGATTGATCGACGCCGCCGATCGCCACGGTGCCGGCGGTCGGTCGAATCAGACCCGAGATCGCGGCGAGCAACGTGCTCTTGCCGCTGCCGGAGTGGCCCAGCAGGGCGAGCGTCCGCCCGGCCGTCAGGTGCAATTGAACGTCCTGTAGAATGGTTTGTATGTAGCCGGCGGTCAGGTTTTCGACGATCAAATCGCCGCCCCCGGTGGTCAAATCCTCGCTTCGGCGGGGTCGCAGCCGATCCAACCACCGGCTCATGACGTCTTACCGATGAACCCATTTCCCACGATCTGAGACCCGATGATGTTTTCCAAGTCCCCGCTGGCCCGACGATTGACCCGCCGCACCGGCCTGGCCGCCGCAGTCGGCATTGCCGCCGCGATGCTGTGGCCCGGGCCCCAGTCGTGGACGCCGACGACCGCTCGGAGCGAGACACCCGCCGCCACGCCGGCTGCGGCCCCCAAGGCCGCGGAGCCATACGTCAAGCCGCCCGCCGCGACGCTTCGCGAGAAATTGTCGCCGATCCAGTTCAAAGTGACGCAGAACGAGGACACCGAACCGCCGTTTAAGAACAAGTATTGGGACAACAAAAAGGAGGGAGTGTACCGATGCGTGGTGTGCGAGTTGCCGCTGTTTGAATCCGACACCAAGTACAAATCGGGCACTGGATGGCCGAGCTTCTACGCCCCGATCAGCGACAAGGCGGTCGGCTCGCGAACCGATTGGCGGCTGTTCTACTCCAGGACCGAGATCCACTGCAGCCGCTGCGAGGCACACCTGGGGCACGTCTTCGACGACGGTCCCCAGCCGACCGGCAAACGGTACTGCATGAACAGCGCGGCGCTGGATTTTGTCGAAAAAGAGTAGGGAGGGCGAGGCTCCCGCCGAGCCTCGTGTTGAAGGGTTCAGCGGGAGCTTCACCCTCCCAATACAGCATTGGTCTCTACGCAACCTTTTTCAGTCCCGATAGGGACGACATGCAATAGCCACGGACGCTAGTCCGTGGTTTCATTGAAGAGCGAACAGACTTGTGTAGAGACCAATGCGCAATTGACGAGACGACGAAGAAGGGACCCTACCACCCCACCGCCGCCCGCGTCGCGGTCCAAGCGTCCCGCCAAGCGGGGCGGGCGGGCAGGTGAATCGTCGCGGTCGCCGCGGATTGGTCAAAAATGACCGGGTGCCAATGTTGCGTCATTTCCCCGGCTAAATGGCAAACCAGTACTGCGGTCGGTTCGCGTTGCGGCCGCAGCTCGCCGGTCTCGGTCGGCTCGGACGCTGCCGGACCGGGCAGCCGGATTTCACCGGCCGCGACCGTTAGCACGACCGCGGGGTCGATCGCGGTGACCAAACGCAGCGTCGTCGCCGGGCCGATTTGCGAAGCGGTCTCAGGATCGATCGTCAGCCGAGCTATCCACCCGTCGCTTCCCGCCACCCGGCAAAGCGACCGGACAGTGACATTTTGACCAACTCGGTAGCCCAGCGAACCGCCATCGTCCAATACCGGCAATTTTAATTCGGGGGCCATATGGCCGGTCGGCGGCAAGACCCAGCCCGCTCGGGGGGAAGTCATCGTCAATCGTTTCAGCCGCCCGGCAGCGGTTTGGGCCTGGGAGTCGGCGGAACCGGCAGCGACGACCATTGCTTGCATCGCGTGATCTCCACCTCGCCGGGAGCCGATCATCAGCGATTGTTGTCCAAGTCGCTCAATCCGACGTCGCCAAGTCGCCGCGGCAAGCTCCGCGTCGATCGCACCAAGTTGAGTCGATAAATCATCGATCCGGGCAATCAGTTGGCCCGGTGTCACCCGCTGACCAACTCGAACAAAAACTTCGGCCACCCGGCCTGCCGGGGGCGGGTAGATGTCCACGGTGCCGGCCGGCTCTATCACGCCGCGGACCGTCGCGTAGCGGGGCGTCGGGACAATCAACGCCGCCAGCGTCACCGCCACCGCGGCAAAAGTCGTTAGCCACCGCACCGCTGGTCCGGTGGCACACCATTGGCCCGAACCGACGCAGAATCCCCACGCTCGTCGGCTCGCCTTTGACAATTCAATGGCTGCCAGGACCAGACACGCGAGCAAAGCGGCGGACGACAGGCCGACTCGACCGGCGAGGTGAATGACGACGCCAGCGATCGCGATTTGAATGAAAACTCGATAGATCGACCCGGCCGCATGGTACGCCGGCAGCCAAAACGGGCCGGGCCACCGCCGCCGGGTCCACATCGCCACCCAGGCTTCCCGGCCGTCGCGCCGCAGGTCGGTTGTGTCAAGCCAGTCCGAAAGCAGGTAGTAGCCGTCGTATCGCATCAATGGGTTACCGTTGAACAACACGGTGCTGATGCCGGCCACGGCGACGACGTGCATCGCGGCGACTTGGATCGCCGGTGAGCTGGTCAATAGCGCCACCCAAGCGGCAATGACAGCCAAGACGAACTCGGCCCACATCCCGCCCCCCATCACCACCGCCCGCCGCCACCGAGTCGGCAATCGCCAAACGGAGGAGACGTCGACGTAGGGGCAAGGTGCCCCGGCCATCCACCACAAACCGAGCTTTCCCGGCGAGCACCCCATCCGCACCGCGGCGACGGCGTGACCGAGTTCGTGAATGGTTTTGGTCAAAAGAAACGTTAACGCGAGCCAAATCGGCGATGGGGAGAACGAAGTCGCCACCGCGTCGCGGCCGATCCATTGCAATGCCGCCCAGCCGCCCAAAACCGTCCAAATCAAAGCCGCCGCGGGGTGAAAGGCGATCGCGGCAGCCGGAGCCATTCGCCGGGCGAGCGGCTCAATCGAACCGAGCGGCGTTTGAAACGAGATAACGCGCAGGATGCTGCCGGCCGCTGACGTTTTGCTCCGGCCCAACCATCCAGCCTTGATGGCTTGATCGATGTCGGCGCCCGTCGGTTGAGCCGAACCGACCAGTCGCTGCCATCGCCCCCGGGAAAGCCGCCACAGCCGGCCGGACCAGTCGTCGATCACCACCACGCTGCGCCGGTCGCCCGAGTCGATCGCCCGTAGTCCCGGACGAAGCCGCGGAGCGGGTACCCGTTCTTTGCCCCCCTCGCGCTGCTTCGGGGAGAGGGGGCCGCCCCATGATTCTTTCCCCCCCTCGCCCCGCTTTGGGGAGAGGGGGTCGATCGACAATTCTTTCCCCCCCTCGCCCCGCTTCGGGGAGAGGGGGTCGACCAACAATTCTTTCCCCCCCCTCGCCCCGCTTCGGGGAGAGGGGGTCGCCCAAAAATTCTTTCCCCCCCTCGCCCCGCTTCGGGGAGAGGGGGCCGGGGGGTGAGGGGTCTTCGGGGTACAGGTTCGATGCCGCGAACATCCCCTCACCCCCCGGCCCCCTCTCCCCTAAGAAGGGCGAGGGGGAGCCAAATTTGCGGACCAACCCCCTCTCCCCTAAGAGGGGCGAGGGGGAGCCAGATTTTTGGGGTGAAATTTCTTGCCGTGACATTCAATCCCCACCCGCCGGTCCATAGGTTTGCCAATTAACCCGCAGCCATGTGGTCAATTCACCAAACAACCATCCGCCGATCGTGACCCGGCCGCAGTCCAGCGTGACTTCGACCGGAGTGCCGGCGATCGGCGGGTTGGGGCTGGCGACCGGCCGGAGACCTATCTCGCCGGGATCGACCGCCATCCGAACCGACAACATCGCCGTCTGGTCGGTCCGGTTTTGCACCACGGGACCAAAAGACGGCGCCGCCAGAGCGAAACCGCGACCGGGCGTCCACCTCGCCGCCGCCCAGGCCCGCAGCGTGCCGGCGGCAGCGGCCTGCATCACCGGACGGACGCGGGTTTGAGGCAACTCAGCGACGACTTCCCAACCGGTGTCAGTGCCCACCACGCGAAGCAACGATTCTCCCCGGTCGACCGGTTGATCGACTTGCGGAGGGCCGTCGATCGGCATCGAGATTCGGCCGGGCTGCGCGGCAGTCACCGTCAAAGCTGCGATCTCCGACTCGACCAGTTGCAAAGCGGCCTCGGCCGCATCGATCTGCTGCGGTAGCGTCGGGTCGCCGGTTTCGTCGCCGGCCGATGATCGGTCGACGTATCGCAATCGTTCGTCGATCTGTCGCTGCCGCAGCACCGCCAGCTGACCGGTCAACGTTCCCCGCTGGCTACTCAACGAGTCGCTGCGGAGCGATAGCACTCGGTCGCCCGCAGCGACGTTTTGATTTTCGACAACAAACAGTTGTTCAACCACCGCGTCGGCGGGGCTAAACGCGGTCCAGTGCCGGGTCGGCTGCAGACGACCGCGGGCCGGAACGATTCGCGGCACGGGGATCGCCAACAGCAGCGTGGCGACCATCGCCGCGGCGATATAAACCGCCCGGCGACGACGGCTTCGCGGGATCGGCTCGGGCGGACCGTCGCTGGCGATTTTGCGTAAATAGGTGCCACCCAGCGGTAATGCTTCGATCCGCCGGATCGATGTTGCCGACGCCTCAGCCGCGGCGAGCAACCGGGCGATGATGTCGACATGTTCGAGCGGGTCCGGTTCGGCTTCGCCGTCGGAGGCGTCCGGCCCGGTGATGACCAATCGCCAAGCCGCTTCGGCGTCCGTCGCCACGCACCAACCCGGCATCCCGCTTAGCGGCGACGACCAGAGCGGCATCGAGTCCGACGGCCGGCGCAGCTCCGCCGGTATCGCGGCACGAAGTCGACGGGACGCGTCGCCGGCTTGATCGATTTGGTCAACGTCGCCGACGGCCAGCCACCGCTCACTCAGCCGATCCCACAGCGCGACGGTTGCCGACGCGGGCCACCGAGCGAGATGATCGACCAGCAGGGCGGCGACCGGGCCGGTTTGAACGGCAGCTTGTATTTTCAAAACCACGGCATCGGCGGCGGTCGACGCGGCCCGGTGCCGGGTCATTTGTCGCAAGCGATCGGCGACGAAAAACTCGGTCGCCAACGACACAAGTTGGTCGAGGAATCGGAGCGTTCCCCGCCAAACCGCTGCCGTGCCGCCCGGCGGCAGGAAGACTTCCAGGACATAGGCGACCGATTCGCCGATCAGGATCGGCAGGATCGCCGCGGGGTGATCGGTCGGGTTGGCCGGTTCGCCCCCGGCCGCCCCCGGCGTCGGCGGCACCACCACCGGCGCGCCACCCGCGGCAACTTCCAACAACAAAGCGTCGTGCGTCTGCCGGCTGGATCGATCAATCGAACGATCGGTCACCTCGCCGATCCGGCGGCGGGCGGTCGCTCGATTGGGCAAGCCATCGTCGCCCAAGTCGATCCGCCACAGCACCACGCCCGGGGCGGCGGCGGCGGAGTGGACTCGATCGCAAAACAGACACTCAAACGAGTCGACGTCGCGACGCGAGCCGGCTTCGGCGGTCAGCTCGCGGAGGATTTGGCCAATTTGAACCCGCGCGTCGGCGAGCTGCGAATCCGCGGTCGTTCCGCCGGCCGAACCGGCGGGCGTGTAAACAAACGGTTCGTCGGCGGTCGGGGGGGGCGGCGGCGGGGAGCCTACCGCCACTGACTCGCTCCGCCGGACAGCCCGGCGGCGGGAGCGACAAAATCGCCGCGGTACGAACTCGGGGCGGTCGCGGTCGAAAATTCCGGCTGCGGCTGGGCGGCCGAATAACGGCTACCCGCGGCGACCGAAGGGGGCACGCCGATCGTCGTGACGGGGACGTCCGAACCGTCGCTGAATTTGGCTGCCGAAGTCGAACCGGACTCGTCATTGCGTTGTCCGCCGCGAGCGTACCAACTGTCGGCCGCCGGAGCGGTCGAGGCGAGTGTCATCGCGGGCGATTGGCGGGCCGGGCCGGCCGCGACCAAGGCTTCACCAGCGATCGGTTTGGCGACAAAATCGTCAACCGGACCGCCGCCCGATTTGACCCAACCGAGCCACTGGGTTTGCAACTCGGCGAGCGATTCGTAACCGTATACCCGCCGCACGTTGTCGGTCCACGAGCCGGTGTCGTAGTATGATTGCAAAAACTCGATGAACGGCTGCGGACCCGACTGCGCGATCAAAAATCGGCACACCGAATAGCCTTGGGCGTACATCGGCAACATGTCCGAAGGGTATTCCTTGAGCAGAAACAGTTTGTTCATCGGGATGCCGCGGCGGGTCGACAAAAATTCCCGCAGCTTCGCCTCATGCTTCGCTTTTTCTTCGGCGTGTTCAACCGTCGTACAGATCCCTTCGTCGGCCCAGCGCGGCAGCGGGCGGCCGAAATGCGTCGCCAACACGGCGTGATTGACTTCGTGCGGCAGCACCGAGTCGAGGATCCGCCGCGGCGTCCCGATGACTTCCATGTTGAAGTCGCGGACGGGTTGCTGTTGGTACTGCGTGACGCCTTGGGCGGGCAGGTTGCCGGCGACGACGCGGATCGGGCACGGCCTCGGCCACGGCGGCAACCGGTGGCCGATCCAGTACTCGGCCAACTCGTCGCGGTATCGCTCGGCCGCTTCGCCGACCTGTTGGGCGAGCTGGCTGTCGGGCGCGGTGACTAGGAAGTTTTGCGTGCGGTAGTCGGCCGCACGGGTCTGGATGGGTGCCCCCAGCAAGAGTCCCGCGACGAGGGTCAAAAGGCGGCGGGTGGTCGTTTGCGATAAACGGCCACCGACCGCGGTTTGGTTGGCATCCATGCCACAATCGTCGGGGTTGCAGGGGGCGAACCGGCCGCCCGCGATGCCTCATGCGTCGCGGTGGCTAAACCAGTCCGGGGCGAAACGTAGGGGAAGCGGCCGGGTGGCCGAAAGGGCGGTTTGCACAATCCGCTACGACTTTTCGGGCGGCAATCGCAAACTCACCACACTCGAATCCCCTCGAACCAAAATCCGGTCGCCCACCACAATCGGCGCGGACCAGCACGGATAACTCAGCGGTGCGGTTTTTCCACCGCCCACCAACGGTATCGGCAGTTCGAGCGGCCATTCGCCAAGCTCCTCGAACTTTTCGGGCGTCGCCCCGGCAATCACCAGCGGCCCGGACTCCCGAGCGATCAACAGAACATCGCCCAACCGCGTCGCCGTCGTCCGGCCACGCTCCAGCGCCGTCCACTGAACCTTGCCGGTATTAAAATCGACGCAACGAAAATCGCTGTCCGGGGCGTTTCGACCTGAACACGCGTACAAAAAACCGTCGTGCAGCACCGGCGTCGACAGATGGCTGCGGAGCGATTGCTCGCGGCGGCGGCCGGGCGGGTCGGCCCACACCCTTTCAAATTCAACCGCACCGTTTTTCAAACTCAAGTCGTAAACCGCCGCCCCGAGGTCGTAGCAATCGCTCACCAGCACCCGGTTGCCCGAGACGACCGGCACGATCGCGTTGACCGATTCGAGGATATCGGCGCGGTGAAAAACCCGCCCGATCGACACGCCGGCGACCGGATCGATCGCGTGCAGGTAGTCGCGGGCAAAGACCAGCACGATCGTTTGACCGTTCACAACCATCGGCCGCGGTGACGAGTAGCTGGCCAAATCGTCGCCGGTCGACCACCGAATATCGCCGGTCCGTTTGTCCAGACCGACCAGCAGCGAGCCGGCCGGCGACACGCGGTCGAGCTGTCCCGGAGCGATCGCCCGGTCGGCCGCCGGCGAACCGCCCACCATCACGACCAGGGTGTTACCGACGGTCAACGGCGACGAACCGACGCCGAAGAAGTTCTGGATGACGCCGTAGCGGTCGTTCAAATTGATCTGCCAACGAAGCTCGCCGCTTTGAAAATCGCGAACCGTCAACATTCCGTCGACGCCGTAGGTGTAAATCAGCCCCGCATCGCGATCGAGCGTGGGGCTGCACCGCGGCCCCGGTTCGTAACCGTACAGGTCGCGGTAATCGCACGGGTCGTCGACGCTCCAACGGACCTCGCCGGTCGCCAAATCGACCCGCCGAAGCCGCTGCGTCTTGCCCGGAGCGTCGAAGTGGTAGTAACTTCCGTCCCAAACAACGCCCAGCCCGTAGCCGTCGGTGACGGGCAATTGCCAGACTGCGACCGGTGGTTTTTGCCAATCGCGATCGGCGTAAGATGCGTTGCCGACCGCCGCGGCGCCGGAGAAATCGCGGTTGAGGAATCGTGGCCAATCGGCCGGCGGGTCCGCGGCTGCCGGCACGGTGATGGCCATCGCGGCGAACCAAACATGAACGAAACGACGCATGGCTGACCTCGTGGTGACCCCCCGCTTCACGATCCCGCGGGGCGAGTTGAACTGGACCGCGTCGCGATCCTCGGGACCGGGCGGGCAAAACGTCAACAAAGTGAACACCAAGGTGACGTTGCGGTGGACCCCCCGCCCGGCCGCCGGGTTCGACGAAGGCTGGCGACGACGAGTGTTGTCGCGTCACGCCGGCCGGATCAACGCCGCCGGCGAGTTGATCCTGCACAGCGACCGGACCCGCGATCAGACTCGCAATTTGGCCGACGTCCGCTCGCGGTTGGTCAGCCTGTTGCTGGAGTGCCGCGCCGCCCCGGTCCCACGGCGAAAAACCAAACCGACCAAAGGCAGCGTCCGCCGGCGGCTGGAGTCCAAGAAACAGACCTCGCAGAAAAAACAGAATCGCGGCGGTCGGTACGACGTGGGATAGGCCTCCGGCCTGTCACGATCCACCGGTAGCCGAAGCCGCCAAGGCTTTGGTCCTCTCCGGTAGCCGAAGCCGCCAAGGCTTTGGTTTGAAGTTGGAGCGGCGTCCCGGCAGGACGCCGCCACCGGACTCTCACGCCGCCCGCGCGATTTGCCGTTGGGCTTCGCGGATCGCCTCGCGGATGCGGTCAAACGGCTCGACCACGTCGGGCAAATCGGCGAGCTTCTCCAGCAACAACTCGGCCTGCTCGGTTTTATCCGTCGGCACCAACAGCGGACTGCCCCGCCACTGGATCGTCGTGTGACCGGCGATTGCCCCCTCCTCGATCGGCCCCTCGTCCTCTTCAGCCGCGGCGGTCACCAACATCGGGACCGCCGAGGATGCCGGATCGGACGACGACATCGCTTCGATGCAACGCAAGGCCTCGATTTGGTGAACCGCCAAAACCGAGATCGGCGTGCGGCATTTGGCCAAAAGTGTTGGCGCGATCACTTCGCCGATGACGTGCTCGCTGAGCGTTGCGCCGTAGAGGATCTCATGGGCTTTGGAAGGCCGCAACGGCAGGGTGCATTGAAACTCCAGCGGCCGGCCGCCGGCGTTGAGCACCAACAATCCGCCGGTCCAACCGACGCGATCGTCCTGCAGGCAGGCGAGGTAGGCAATCGTCGCGGCGGGTTGAGCCATCGAGGTATCGGTAAGAGATGTTCGGCGTTGGGATGGGGACGCATTGAATCCGAAAGTCTTGGCGACTTCCGCTACGAGGCTGCAACCCCTAACGCCGCCGCGTCCCGCCCGCGGTCGCCACCGCCGGACGCGTCGCCAACCGCAAATCGCCCGAATACGTCTGGTCCTGCCGAGCGATGTAATAGTTTGTCGACTCGCCGCGGCGAACCTCGTCCTGGTCCAAAATGTTGACCAGATCCTCGACCGTCGTCGTCTCCCAGGAGTGCAGCCCCAACAGCACGTCGCCGACCTTCATCCCCTGCCGCTCCGCTTCGCTGCCGGTCCGAACCGCGGTGATCAACAACCCGCCACGGTAGGTCGACCGCAGCGACGATTCGATTGACGACGCTGGTGCGACGCGGACGTTGACGCCGACGATGTCCCAAATTTTCCGCTGGTCCGCACCCCCGGCCGGCGGCAGTGGCGGGGCCACCGAACGACCGCCCGATTGCAGCGTGGTTTCAAACACGTCCATTCCCCGGGCAAACCGCACCGGCAGCGGCGACCGCGGCGGCACGGTCATCAACGTCAACGCCGCCGTCAGCCTCGCGTCGACGACCGATTGCAACGACGTCGTGCCGATTTGCAACAACTCGTCGCCCGGTTTCAAACCCGCGTTGTGAGCCAACGATCCGGCCGCAACCCGGCGGATTTGAAAACCGGTGCCGTCGGACCCCGCCGATGCGACGGACCAACCCAGCGGATACTCCCGCTCGTTGTGCCGCTCGATCATCTCGGCGACCGTCGCCAACGCTTGGTCGATCGGGATCGCAAACGCAATCTGCTGGGCACCGACGCGGACCGCGACGTTGATCCCGATGATGTCGCCGTCGATGTTGAGCAGCGGACCGCCGGAGTTGCCCGGATTGATCCCGGCGCTGGTTTGGATCAAGTCGCGGTAATGTTGCACCTCGTTGACCGGGATATCGCGGTGCAGTGCCGAAATGATGCCTTGGGTCGATGTGTGGACGTAGCCGAACGCGTTGCCGATCGCGATGACGGTCTCGCCGATCATCAAATCGTCCGACCGGCCCCGCGGGATCGTCGGCAGCGGCTGGCCGGTGGGCGTGACGATCTGGACCAACGCCAAATCGCTCGGCGGATCGACCGCAACCAGTTCGGCGCGGGTTTGCGTCCCGTCGTACAACGTCACCTGGATGTCGCGGACGTCTTCGATCACGTGGTAGTTAGTGATGACATAGCCGCGGGGATCGACGACGACGCCGGTGCCCATCCCGTTGACCTGTTTGAACGCCCCGCCGCCGGAGTCGCCGCGGACCGTCTTTTGGCCGTGCAAATTGACCACCGAGGGACTGGCCCGGCGGATTGCGTTGACGATCGGCGTCTGGCGGGCGGACCGCGAGGCGGCCGTCCGGGCGGTCGATTGGACGATGCCGGC
Source organism: Pirellulaceae bacterium (assembly GCA_963833245.1). Lineage (GTDB taxonomy): Bacteria > Planctomycetota > Planctomycetia > Pirellulales > Pirellulaceae > Rhodopirellula. The sequence goes on along the minus strand of CAWHXH010000010.1, from coordinate 284,966 downwards.
CGCGGAGACCAGGTGCGGTCCGTCGGCTGTCGCGGACGATCCGGCGGTTGCCAAAATCGCGGCGAGGATCGCACGCAGATGACCGCGTCCGCGGCCGGGACGTCGCAGGCCAGGGCGGCCGGTTCGTTTTTGGGTCGTTGCCGGACGCATGATTCCCCGCGCTGGTTGTGGTCACCGAAGCCGCGGGGGTGACAGACGCTGACGCGTCCCGGCCCCCCGGCACAACGATTGTTTCGGTCCCGCCGGTCAACAGGGCTGAATCGGTCGTCAGGGGCCGGCAGAGTTTAACATCGGGGTTGGCGTTCCAGCCGTAGCGGAAGTCGCCAAGACTTTCGGATTGCGTCGACGCCGGTAAACCGGAAGTCTTGGCGACTTCCGCTACGGTTAAACCTCATACTCAATCTTCCCATGCCGCTGGCTGCGGGAGATTTTCTCCATCGCGTGCAGCCCCGCGAGCACGAACTCGACGCACGAAGCCCGAACCGCATCGTTTTCGGACGCGTTGACCTCGAACGCCTTTTCCCACGCCGGCGGGACGTGCTGCAGCCGCTCGGCGTAGCGACTGCTGGGCAATTGATCGCCGACCTCGACCCGCACCCCGCCGCGAAAGATCTCCGCGATTTCGCCCAACCCGTGTTCTTCGACGTACTCGCGAAACACAACCTTGATCGCCTCGGCCGTCACCGCGTCGAGCACCTGTTTCTCGCTCATCTGATGCGTCCCCATCAGGTCCAGCTCCAGTTTGCCCAGCGAGCTGCTGTACAAATGCCCCAGGTCACTGATCCGCGGCACGGCCGGTTTTTCGCCGTGGATGACGCCGCGATGCCGCGCCGAAGCGACCAGGGTTCGGAAATTGGCCAAACTGAACCGAGCCGAAACGCCCGACGCCTGGTCGATGTACTTCGACTTGCGAGCCTGGACGGTGATCTCCTCGATGATCTGGTACATGAAGTACGGCACCGTGACCGGATACTTGCCGCCCAGATCGTCGCCGACCTCCTGTTGCAGGATTTCGATCCCCTGATCCCGCTCCGATGGGTAATGGGTCTGGATAATCGTTCCGATCCGATCCTTGAGCTGCGGGATAACCTTGCCGGATCGGTTGTAGGTCGACGGGTTGGCCGAAAACAGGATCATGACGTCGAGGTCAAACTTGATCGGGAAGCCGCGGATTTGAACGTCACGCTCCTCCAGAATATTGAACAATCCGACCTGGACCAAATCGTCGAGTTCGGGCAATTCGTTCATTGCGAAAATCGCGCGGTGCATCCGCGGGATTAGTCCAAACGACAACGCTTCCTCCGCCCCCATCGACGTCCCGGCGGTCAACTTGGCCGGATCAATTTCACCGATGATGTCGGCAAACTTGGTGCCCGGCGACAACCGCTCGGCATACCGCTCCTTGCGATGCCACCATGCGATCTTGACGTCCTCGGGCGAATGCTCGGCGACCAACCGCCGGCCCAGCGACGTGATCGGCGCCGTCGGGTCTTCGTGGACCGGCAAATCGGGGTGGTCGATGTACGGCACCCACTCGTCCAAAAACCGAACCAACATCCGCATCAACCGGCTCTTGGCTTGACCTTTCTCGCCCAAGAAAAGCATGTCGTGACCCGACAGCAGCGCCAGGTTGATCTCCGGGATGACGGTGTCTTCGTAGCCGACGATGCCCGGGAATAGCTCGTTGCCCAGTTCAAGCATCTCGATGAAGTTGTCGCGGATCTCGTGTTTGACCGTCCGCGACGTCCAGCCGGAGTCTCGCAATTGGGCAAAATTTTCGATTTCCGGGGCGGCGGCGGTGGTCGACGGATCGGTGGCGGTGGCGGTGGACACGATGCGGTTTCGGCTCCGGCGGGGGCGTGATTGGGGTCGCGACACCATAGGCGGCCGGCAACGACGGCGTCTCCGTGGGGTGGGTCAAGCCGCTTCGGCGCCGACCCACCACCGTCCAAAGCACGAAGCCCCAAACCGCCGCCAATCGCTCGCACCAACGACCGCAAACTCAATGCCCATCCGCAAATTCCAAAAATCGTTTCCCAACCCGGTCATCAGTCCGTCCAACACCAAAATCGCAAAAAAGAAGAAAGAAAAAGATAAAAGAAGAAAAAAGGGGTCAAAAGTATCAAAGGCAGTCTAACTAATTCATACGCTAGCTATCCAGCCAAGTCCGCTTCCGCCCCCTTTCGCCTGCCGCGACCCCTTCTCTCTGCCCCCTTTTGTCAGTGATGACACTTTTCGTCTTCCTACCGCACCGCTGACGCCTCAAGTCTGTTCGCGACGCGAAGCCGCCCCGATTGATGGCAGGCACCAACCGTTACAGTCTCTGAGCTTCACTACGCAAGAATGCCGAGCAAGCGATCGTGAATGATCGGCCAGTCTCGGTCGAGGTCAATGCTGTGAATGGCAATCCTGTGATCCAATAGCGAGAACGAAAGATCCAGGTAATGGTTGACGGCCGGATACAGGAGGATGCCGTCGACGTTTTCCCAACCATCGTCGCGGGCCTTGTTTTGCAGGTACGCATTTAGCTGGTACAGATGGGACGAGTGCAGTCGACGGCGGTTGTGCCTTGTAGCCAAAGCTTCTTTGTAGAACTTGCAATCGAGGATTGTCTTTCGGTTTGGTCGACTGAGCGTTACGTCGGTAAGCATGGTCGGCAGGACTTCACTCACTTCGTCGTCCCATTCTCCGTCCCAGTGAATCTTCATCGCTGATACCTTGGCATCCGGGCAATGCTTGGTCGCAAACTCCCGCACAAATGACTCAAATACCCGATGCATTACGGTTTCTTCGTCGAGGATGTCTCGAAAGCGGCGGGCGCCGGTCCGTTGATCGGGCAGATAAAGCTCGTGAAGGAGCTGGCAGACATGTAAAAGAAGTCGGTACTGTCGATTATTGCGATGTAGCTGAACACGCCGAAACGATCGCGACGTGACTTGACGATCCGAGATGTCATTGAGCAACCCCAAGCAATGTCGAATGCCTTTTCGATTGACGCCCGAAAGTTCGGACGATGCGTTTGACAATCGTCGGCACGTCGCTTTCAGGATTTGGTTCGCAAGCGTGTCGGCGGTGAGTTCATCGAATTCGCAAATCATCCTGCCGGAAACATGAGTCATCCGACGATGGCTGCCCACAATGTCAACGCGGCCTCGCAACCGAGGGGTCGACTCCGCGAAGTTCAAATAGCCTTTGTCGAAGCCATGCGTCGCCAATCGTCGGATGCCGCCATCCAACAGCATCGCCAACAGGTTGTGAATGTCGGGGCATTGCGACTCGTCCACGTTCAATTCCTCACCGCTGCGGAAATGGCTCCACGCGTACGCGAGCAGGTAGTAGACGTTTTGGACCGGAATCGCGTTTCGGCCGGTTTTTGGAAGCGTCGGCATCAATCCAATCCGATCATCGCCAGAGCCGAATTCAGTCCCGACGTGTCATCGCAGTAATACTCCTCAATCAGAGGTTTGATCTCGAATCGAAGAATCTGCCGCAACCACTCCGCCGATGGCTGCTGATGTTCGCCCGGAACGAAGAAGCTATGTCCGATCTGAAATCCGCGACCGAGATTGGTATGATCGTCCGCAATCGCCAGGTTCAATTGCCCCATGCGATGTCGAATTTCGTCGATGACCACCTGGTCAGCTCCCTTGCCAATTAAAAACTCCGCGAAGGACGGCAGGTGAAATCCCGGTTCGAGTTCGACAAATCCGAAACGCCGCCGCAACGCGTAGTCGACCATCGACAGGGAACGATCAGCGGTGTTCATCGTTCCGATCAAATGAACGTTCTCCGGGACATAGAACAGTTCATCGCCTCCGCTCGAATAACTCAGCGGCATGGCAAAGTCTCGGCCGCGTTTGTCGTGTTCAATCAACATCATCAGTTCGCCAAAAATCTTCGACAGGTTTCCCCGATTAATTTCGTCGATGATGAACACAAACTTTCGGTCGGGTTCACGCATCGCTCGTTGGCAAAATCGGTTGAATAAACCTTTGACCAAAACGAAGCCTTGGCCACCGGATTGCGGACGGAAGCCCTCGATAAAGTCCTCGTAGCTGGTCGATTGGTGGAACTGCGTCATCCGCACGCGCACTTCGTCTCGATGCCCGAGCAGCAAGTACGCCAGTCGTTTGGCAATGAATGTCTTGCCGGTGCCCGGTGCTCCCTGCAGAATCAAATTTTTCTTCCGCAGCAGCAACGACATGATGTCGTCGAGCCGCTGCTCTGGCAAAAACAATCCTTCCAACGCCATGGCCTTGGTGTATGGTTCTTCGGGATGAACGCCCCCCTGCCCACCGCCGCCGACTAGCTTATCACCGGACATGCCGGGAATGTCAGCATACAGCGAACCAAGGGCATCCATGTTGTTTTGCTTGTCGGTAATCCGCGTCAGCGTTCTGCCGGAAAGCTGCAACCCTTCAGGCACCTTGACCAATTCGTTCGACTTCCACTCAACCTCCACCCAGTGGGCGTAATCTTCCTCGTCTTCTGCTTCCGCATCGAACCGATACCCGTCGGTCACGATGCCCCAACCGGCAATTTGGAACAGCCCGACTTTGGCAAAGATCACGTCGCCGACCTTCATCACATGCGACAGATTCCACAGCATCCCGCCGACCGCATTCTTGCCGAGCTTCGGGTAATTCTCCGCGACCAGTTCGGCCACCTCGTCCGGCGTTTGGACCGCGGAAAGATCGCCCACGCTGTTCCAACCAATCGCACCGTATCCCCGATCGAACCAATCCTGCCACAAGTAGCCACGCTCGCCGGGAGCCAGCAGCCAGTAGTTGCGAACAGGGTCATCAGTCAAATCAGGATCATCAATCGGATCGGGGTCTGGCTCAACCAGCGTGCGGAGATGGGCGTGAATTGAAAAGTCGCAAGTTGCCAAATCAAACTCGGACTTTACCTGCTGCAACCAACTCAGGTAGTCGCGGCCACCTCGAACCTTCTTGCTGATCCCCTTCGTCGCTGCAAACTCTCGATTCTTTTTATCGACCGCAATCCAAACGTCCGGCCGCGCCCAAAACATTCCCATCGACAGCGAGGCCGGAGCGACCTGGTTGAGATCGCAGCAGGCGTCGAACAGGGAGACGTCGAGTTCCTCCGGTGCAGCGATCGGCATGACGTGTTTGTAGAAACGCCAAAGTGTCGCCACGTGGTCCGCCGTCCGCACCGCCTTGTACGGCATGAACCAGCTATTTTGCAAGCTCATCAGCGGCAGCCCATCAAAATCGCTCGGCAACTCTGACGTCAGGCCCCACTCCTCCTTGATTGCGGCGATGATGGCTTTTCGGTTGTCGTTTGTGACCCCTCGATTAAAATTGGCCAAGAACGAAAACGGATCCACTTCGTCCAGCGGAATGTCCGCGCCGTTTTCATCGCGGTCCGTGACGCTCGACACCTTCAGTCCCCGGTGATGCAACCGAATCATCAACTGCGCCAACCGCTCATTTTCCGATGCAAAGTCCAGCAGTTTGCGGGAGAGTTCGGCGTAGATCGGTTTCCAGGTGAACATCGGCATTTCCTGTGCGAAAAGTTTTAAGTGGCAATCTTAGCATGGCAGTTCTCCGCCGATCGCACGCGAACACAACCACGCGGTTGTCGGTTTTTGCATGGGACATGTTCGGATCTAACCAGTCCGAACGTTAACCACATACCGCAGGGAAATTGTCTGAGCAACTATCGTCATTGTTTGAAAAGTAGGATGGCCTTCCAGGCCGTCTAAAGCGTCAACGGTCGCCACTGGGTCAACGATGTCATCGCCTTGACAGTTCGGTTCCACGAATGATCCAATTCGGCGAGCTGAAAGCCCGTCGTACAGCGGTTGCTATTTCGGATAGTCCGTGAAGGGAGCAACAAAAAGGTCAGGGGGAAGGACATAAGGTCAAGAGCATCAAAGTCTGTCTAGCTAATCTACAGGCTGGCTATCTAGCCAATTCCGCCCTCGACCCCTTTTGATTCTGCTGCATAATGGCTCCTAATTAATCCCGGCGGCAATTCCGAAGTGGCTCCACCGATTCTTCCCACCGCGTGGCAACTTCCTCGCCGCCGTGGGCAACGTGCCCCTGTGGAAACTCGGTTGGCGATTTCGCCGAGGCTTCCGGCGCGGCACCCGCCGGATGCCGTTGTTTTCCATCTGTTTGCCCGAGAAGATCACGAGATCCGCCTGAGCGACAACAGTTCGTTTTGGGACCAGGGCTATCCCGCCCTGATGCTGACCGACACCCGCTACCTCCGAAACCCAAACGACCACCAAGCCACCGACACACCGGTAACACTCGACTATTCCCGCATGGCCGAAGTCACCCTTGGCGTGGCGGCGGCAATGCGGCGGTTGCTGCGGTAGTATCACTGATGAGCCGACGGGCACTCCGCCGACTTGGTGGCGTTCAGCTCGATGAAGCTTTTCCATGGGTCCGGGACGTCGTCTTCGAGAAAGATCGCCTCGGTGGGGCATTCGGCGACGCACGCCCCGCAGTCGATGCATTCGTCGGGGTCGATGTAGACCATCACCTCGTCCTCGTGAAAGCATTCGACTGGGCAAACCGGCAAGCACGCTTTGTCTTTGCACCCAATGCAGGGCTGCGTTACCACCATCGTCATTTTCGTGTCTCAAAGAGTGGGATAGGCTTCCAGCCTGTCGGTATCGTCAACACAGGCGAGATGCCTATGCCACCAGGGAAGTGAGAGAGCGAGCTTGAAACCGGACACCCGCCCCGACGGAAATCCGAAATTTCCCGAATCGTTCACCGACCGGCCGGATGGATGGTTGCTGCGCGAGTGGAAAGCGGGGGATGATCGAGCCGCCGAAATTTTGTTTGATCGCTACGCCATCCGGTTGGTGGCCTTGGTCGCCAGCCGGTTGAACCATCGCTATCGAGCCGCGATGGATCCAACCGACATCGTTCAATCAGCGATGGGCAGCTTCTTCGACGCCGCCAAGCACAGTCGCATCGAGGTCAGCGGCAGCGTTTCGCTGTGGCGTTTGCTGGCAACGTTCGCTCGCCGAAAGATGGCTCGATCGATCGAACGTCAAACCGCGATCAAACGTGGCGGGGACCAGATTCGTCTCTCACTTGACAGCATTCAGCCTCAAGACGCTGGGGACCGCCATGCGGGTAGCGAAGATGATGCGTTTGAGTTCGTTTCGACGTTGAAAGCGGAGCTGCCGGAGGATTTGTTTGTGGTCGTTGAAGGCATCCTAGCGGGGAGGACGCATCGAGAACTCGCCGGGTCCCTCGGCATCGATGAACGAACCATTCGTCGTCGGCTGGTCCGTATTCGCGAGCGATTGGGTGATGTGCTGGATCCTGTTAAAGGTTTGTCGCAGCCAAAAGGATATTCAACAAAATCCAACATTGAACAACCGACGCTGCCGTGGGTGAATTACAACGAGTTCGTGCTCGGCAAATTGATCGGCAGCGGCGGCTTTGGCAAAGTCTATCGGGCGAGATTGCAATCCGATGCTCAAACCATTGCCGCGGTAAAATTTCTTCGCAAGGCGTTTTGGCAAAACGAGGTGGCGCGTGAGTCGTTCCTCCGAGAGATCAATCTAGCCTCGCAAATCAAACATCCCGGTGTCATCCGCTACCTTGGCTACGGCGAGTCACCGCACGGTGGCCCGTACGTCATCAGCCAATGGATTGACGGGCATTCATTGCATGAGGTGACGGATGTCACGCCGAAGCGGATCCTCCAATGGCTCCGGCAAATCTGCGAAGCCCTCGGGGCGGTGCATCGAGCTGGTCTGATCCATGGCGATCTCACCCCCGGCAACATCCTTGTTGACGGAGAGGATCGAATCACGATCACAGACTTTGGCTTTTCGCGAGCATCGGTAAGAACGGAAACACCCATGTTGGACAAACCTCAACTTTTGGGCGGCACTCCAGGCTTTGCGGCCCCCGAGCAGATCGACCCCGCGTTCGGCTCAATTGGATCCAGGACCGATATCTATGCGATTGGTGGTCTTCTTCATTGACTCCTCTCAAGAGAACCACCGAATCGCGGCGCGAGTCTTGGAGAGTTGCTGGCGTCAACACTTGAGAGTTGCGATCCAAAATTTCCGCTCGGATACGATATTGCAGGCCCATTTCGCAACATCCTCGCGGCCACACTCCGTAAATCGCCCGCAGACCGAACGGTCACCATTGAAGACATCCTGGCGATGCTTGGTCGATCGAGTTGAGTTCGGGGTTGATGTCCCGCCCCCGGGGTTTGGACCCTGAGGGACGAAAGTTTGCAGGGTGGGTCTGGGGGCGCAGACGGCTAAAGCCTGGAATCCAACGGTTAGAGTGTAGGCTTTAGCCGATCGGGTATCTATCTAAGTGACTGTCCGCATTAGGAATTGCCCAAAACGCCGCGTTTGGCGAAGCTTCCGCATTTCCACCCCGAGCTGGATTGACGATGGCTGACCCCCGTTTGGGTGACCGCCGCAAACGTCGCCGACGCTCAGGGAGAGGAGGGTTGGTTGCCCCAGCTGACTGCTGCGAAGCAGCCCCATCTGGAAGTGCTCAAGCGGCCCGATGGCGTCGGAGGAGCCAGGACGATGAGCGCAGTGAAGAAAGTGCGGAGGCCTGGGTAAACATCAGTTCGATTGGGCGGATGCTTCGCCACATCGACCCACCGAAAACCGGGCCAGCGTTCAAATACCGTGCGGGTTGGCAACAGCCGTACGACGGGCTTTCAGCCCGTCGAATTTAATCGTTCGCGAATCTGAACGGTCACGGCGATGATCCTAATGACCTAAAGGCGTCCATTGACGCTTTGGACGGCCTGAAAGGCCGTCCTACTTGCCGGATAACCCGGACAGTCACTCAAATACCGTGCGGGCGTTGAGGCAACAATTGCTAGCGAGATTGCCGCCTCATGCGGATAGTCACGGAGACAGGGCGGAGGCCTATCCCACATCAAAACCCCCGCTGCAGCCCCGGGGTGATGTCCAAGTCGTCGTCGGCGGTTTGATTGGCGTCCAATAACTGCCAACCGATCGCACCCATGACCGCGTTGTCGGTGCAAAGATCCGGCGGGGCGATATGAACTTCAAATCCGTGTTTGTCCCCCGCCGCAGCAAGATTTCGCCGCAACCGATCGTTGGCGGCCACGCCGCCTCCGACGAGCAGGCGTTTGGACTTCGTATGAGCGACCGCGGCGACCGATTGATTAACCAAAACGTCGACCACCGCCGCCTCGAACGACGCACACACGTCCGCCCGCTGACGGTCAGTCAATTCGATTGATGCGAAGTCGACTTTGCCCGGTCCGGCGATCACGTAGCGGACCGCGGTCTTGAGTCCTGAAAATGAGAAGTCGAACGGACGGTCGGGTAATCTTGTCCGCGGAAATCGGTGAGCCGTCCGGTCCCCCGACGCCGCCAACCGCGAGACCGCAACGCCGCCGCCGGGCAGGCTCAACATCGCGGCGACTTTGTCAAATGCTTCGCCCGCCGCGTCGTCGATCGTCCCGCCGAGGTAGTCCAAATCGATCGCCGTGCGGCAGTGATACAGCGACGTGTGTCCCCCCGAAACGATCAGCCCCACCGCCGGGTAAACCGGGGTCTCCCCCGCGGCGATTTGGCAGGCATAAAGATGGGCGTGCAGATGATTGACCGCGACGAGCGGTTTCTGCCAAGCGATCGCCAGCGTCTTGGCCGCCGTCACGCCGACCAACAGCGATCCGGCCAGTCCCGGCCGGTCGGCCACCGCGATCGCGGTCAATTCCGCGGGGGTAACGCCGGATTGTTTCATTGCCGTGTCGATCACCGGCAGGATTCGCTCAACGTGTGCCCGCGCGGCGATCTCCGGTACCACGCCGCCGAACCGCCGGTGCAGCTCGAACTGCGTCGCAACGCATTGGCCCAAAACGTCGCCGGAGCGTGTGACGACCGCCGCGGCGGTTTCGTCGCATGTCGATTCAATCGCTAGCAGCACGCGTCACGCTCTCCGGTAGAGGCAAGCGGTCGGGTCGTGGCGGCCTTTTGCCGAAAGGCTGCTGCCGTGGGTGTGACGCTGGAACAACTTAAGGCGACGACCGCTTTCGGCAAAAGCGATCCACCGGGGGACATCACAATGACCGCTTTCGGCAAAAGCGATCCACCGGGGGGCATCACAATGATCGCTTTCGGCAAAAGCGATCCACCGGGGGACATCACAATTCAATGGTGTCCAGCACGTTATACGTCGGACCGTGGTCGTCCAAGAAACTGCCGACGGCCAGCACCGTGGTCGCCGACATCGGCCGGTCGATCCGGTGCCGCGGCTGGATCCAGCGGTCGATCGCCGTGGGGGTCAAACGGTGTCCCGAACGGGCGCGGCCGGCGGTCAAATGCGGCACATAATCTCGCGGCTCCGGCTTGTAACCCAGTTCGGCAAAAGCCGACTCGATCTCGCCAACCAAATCCCGCAGCCGGTGAGTCGGATCCTCGATGTCAAACACCAACGCTCGCGGCCGAGCACGCGACGGTAGCGCTGCGGGGCCGGCCAAATGCAAGTCAAACGGCTCGAAAGGTTCGCACACGCTGCGGAGCGTTTGGCAGACGTCATGAATTTGTGTGTTGTCGACCTCGCCCAAAAATTTGAGCGTCAAATGCAGGTCATCGGTCGGCACCCATCGGACGGTTCGGTCTTCGGCCGCCGCGGCGCGGATCACCCGGGCGGCTTGCGACGCGACCCGGGGGTCGATTTGCACGGCTAAAAACGTTCGGATCGTTCTCATTCGCACAACGTAGCGGAATCCGCCGAGATTTTCGGCTCCCGTCGGTCTCGCCCCCCATCGATCCGTTGAACCCGCACGACTTCGTTCCGCCGCCTTTTGTGCCGCATCGTCTGGTCCGCGGCGGGCATTTGCAAACCGTCGTCTCGCCGCGGCTCGGCCCGGTCGCCCTGCCGGCCGGTTCGCGGCAAACCCATCGTATTGAATTGCCGGGCGGTGATGCGATCATCGCTCACGACGATTTTGGCGACGATTGGAAACTAGGCGACCGCGTCGTCGTGCTGCTACACGGCATCACCGGTTGTCATGGGTCGGCGTATCAACGTCGATTTGCCGGTCGTTTGGTGGCCGCGGGGATGCGGACGTTGCGGGTCGATCTGCGCGGTTGCGGCAGCTCGCGGGACACGTGCCGCGAGATCACGCACGCCGGCCGAGCCGACGATGTGGCCGCCGCGTTGTCGTTTGCCGCCTGCCGGATTGGTCAGAGATTGTCGCCCGTCGGGGCGGTGGGCGTGTCGCTGGGGGGCAATCAATTGCTGCTTGCCGCCGGTCAAATCGGTGGCGGGCGAATGTCGCCGCCGGCCGGTTGGGATCACGTCGACCGGTTGCTGGCTCTGGCCCCGCCGGTTGATTTGCAATCGTGTGCGGACCGGATGGAATTGCCCGGACGCCGTTTCTACAACCGATATTTCATCCGCAACCTGGTCGCCCGCGCCAGCGATCATGTTCGCGGCAGCGAACCGTTCGTCCGTGCGGCGTCGGCGGGTTGGCCCAAAACGCTGGCGGCTTTTGATCGAGCGATCACCGCCCCGTTGGCTGGATTTGATAACGAGCGTGCGTACTACGCGGCTTGCTCGGCCGGCCCGGTTATGGCATCGATCAATGTTCCCACGCTGATCGTCGCGGCGGCCGATGACCCGCTGGTGCCGATTGAATCGATTCGGCGTTTTGTCCCGCCCGGTCACGCCCGCGTGCGGTTATTGGAACTGCCCACCGGCGGGCACCACGGATTTGTCGGCCGACGCGGGGCGGGGTGGAGCGACGATTTGGTGCAAAGGTATTTTGTTCAACCGTAGCGGAAGTCGCCAAGACTTTCGGACTCACTCCGATAGACCGCAACCGAAAGTCTTGGCGACTTCCGCTACGATGCCGCGATGGATACGCCCAAACATGACAACCGACTGACGATCCAAATTGCCGTCGCGATCGTCGCGGCGGTCATTCTGGCGTTGATCTTGCCCAATGTCGCGTCGTCGTTTGCGATCGGCGGCGAGCTGTTCCTGCGATCGCTCAAGATGATCGTCGTGCCGTTGGTTTTCACCTCGGTGATGTGCGGCGTGCTGGGGCTGGGCGACGTCCGGCAATTGGGCAAACCCGGCGCCGCGGCGGTCGGCTACTACGCCGCGACGACATTTTTGGCCGTGATTGTCGGTCTGATCGTTGTCAACGTGGTCCGGCCGGGCGAAGGGTTTGACCAAGGCGTATTGGCCGCCGCCGGCGGAGAACAATCCGCCGGTCCGGTCGTCCGCGACGCGATCGCCGCGGCGACGGGGTTGGAACCCGGCCAAATTGCCGAAGCGATTTCCGACCTGCCGGCCGTCGACGAGGAACCGGACATCTGGGTCATCGTCGAAAATCTGGCATTGATGCTGGTCGCCGACAATTTGATCGATGCCGCCGCGACGACCCAGTTGCTGCCGATCATCGTCTTTGCGATCGCCTTTGCGGCGCTGTCTGACGACGATGCCCGATCAAACGCGGACGATCATCTCGCTGGTCACCGAAGGCAACGAGGCGCTGCTGCGGTTCGTCATGTTGCTGATGAAGATCGCCCCGATCGGCATCTTCTGCCTGGTCACCGCGAGGTTCGGCAAAGCGCAGGCGAACGGCGAGTTTTTGACCGAATTGCAACAAATCGGCTGGTACTTCGCCACCGTTCTGATCGGTTTGACGATCCACGCGATGATCATCCTGCCGCTGATCTACTGGGTCGTGACGCGGCAAAATCCGTTCAAATACATCGCCGCGATGGCTCAAGCGATCTTGACCGCGTTCTCGACCGCCAGCAGCTCCGCGACGCTGCCGGTGACGCTCGAATGTACCACCGCGGCGGGCGTGCCCAAGCGATCCGCCGAGTTCGTCGTGCCGTTGGGCGCGACGATCAACATGGACGGCACAGCGTTGTACGAAGCCGCCGCGGCGATCTTTATCGCTCAAGCCGTCGGGATGGATTTGGGGTTGGGCCAACAGGCGATCGTCGCGATGACCGCGACGCTGGCGGCAATCGGGGCGGCGGGCATCCCCGAAGCGGGACTGTTTACGATGTTGATCGTGCTCAACGCCGTCGGTTTGCCGCTGCAGTACATTGGGTTGATCGTTTCGGTCGATTGGTTGTTGGACCGTTTCCGTACCGCCGTGAACGTCTTGGGCGATAGCTTTGGGGCCGCGGTGGTGGCGACGACGATGCCGGCGGTTAAAATCAACGAACCACCGCCGCCCACCGATCCGCCGACAGAAACCCCGAACACCGCATGACTCGTTTCGCCGCCCTGCTGATCTCGCTCGCCGCCGCGGCCCCGGGGTTGGCTCAAAGCACCGTCCCGGCGACCCGGCCGGGCATCGTGACCGAGAAACCTGCCGACGGTGTGGCCGTTGAATTGCCCGGCGGCGAATTCATGGTGCCCTACGCCGAGCGGATCCCCGGTAGTGACATTGAGTTTCAAATGATCCCGGTGCCCGCCGGGTCGTTCGTCATGGGCACGCCCGAGAACGCCGAGGTTGGCAACGAAGACGAACGCCCGACGGTCAAGATGAACGTCCGGCCGATGTGGGTGGCCAAGACCGAGGTGACGTGGGAGCAGTACAAGCAGTACATGGGGATGTACGGCGTTTTCAAAAACTTTGAATCCAAAGGCGAGCGGGTGGTCGACCCGTCGGATTTGACCGACGCGATCACCGCCCCGACTGAGTTATACGAGCCGTCGTTCACCTACGAATACGGCGACGATCCGCAACAACCGGCGGTGACGATGACCCAGTACGCGGCGCAGCAATATACAAAATGGATGTCCAAATTGACCGGCCGGCAGTACCGGTTGCCGACCGAAGCGGAGTGGGAATACGCCTGCCGTGCCGGAACCCAAACGGCCTATTCGTGGGGCGATGACCCCAAGCCGATCGACGACTACGCCGCCTACTTTGACAACAGCCTCGATGGGCCGCAGCACGTCGGCACCAAATTGCCCAACGCATTCGGGTTGCACGACATGCACGGCAACGCCGCCGAATGGACCGTCAACGCTTACGACGAAGACGGTTACCGCTGGATGGTCGAGAAAAGTTTGACCGATGCGACCGACGCAGCCCGCTGGCCTGACACCCCGTGGCCATGCGTCGCCCGGGGCGGCAGTTGGGAGATGGACCCCGAGGACTTGCGGAGCGCTTCGCGATTGGCCAGCAACGACGAGGAATGGAAGGACAACGACCCGAATTTCCCGCGTAGCCCCTGGTGGCACACCAACGACCCGGCCCGCGGCGTCGGTTTTCGTCTGTTTCGTTCGCTTGAGGACCTACCTGCCGAGGCGATCACCAAATTTTGGGAGGCGGGTCCCGAGGACACGCTGCTGGACGTCGAGTCCCGGGTGATGGAAGGCCGCGGCGGATACGGTTTGGTCGACCCGGACCTGCCCCAAGCGATCACGGACTTGTTGGGCGGTTGATGTGGGATAGGCCTCCGGCCTGTCGTCCGCGACAAACTGCCCTTACCGGTAGCGGCGTGCCGCCAGGCCGCCGAACACTACCGGTAGCGGCTGGGGCACCAAGGCGTCGAACGCCACGCGACCAAAGCCTTGGCGGCTTCGGCTACCGTATTGAACTCGACAGGCCGGAGGCCTATCCCACCTCGATGATTGCCTCATGATCGCCACCGCCGCCGCCCCTTTGACCCTGGTCGTTTCCCGCGGCCAATCCCGTCACCCCGACAAACGCGGCTTGGAACAAGCGATCGCCGATGGGGCGTTGCAAATCGATGGCGTCGACGTCCTGGTCGTCCCGCACCTGTACGATTTGCCCAAAGACGGCGAGTCGATCCGCAGCCTTCGTGAGATCGAAGGTGACCTGGTTGTCGCATCGTGGGTTTTCCCACGCGCCGCCCGCTGGGTGCTCGATCGCGGCGGCATCGCTGGCACCGACGGCGAAGTGCGATTGGACGATGAATTTGAGCCGTCAACGCCCCGCGACGAAGACCGCGTCGCATCGATCTACCCGCGGCCGGAGCGGACGATCCATTGCCTGGACCTCAAAACCGCCGACAACCCCGATACATTCTTGAGCGAAATTCGACGGATCGTCGAGGCTCGCCAAATCGCTAAAACGTCGTTGCCGATCGTTGGCGGCCGGATTCAAAGCGTCGACGAGACGACCGGTCGGCGATGGTATCCGGTGATCGATTTTGATCGCTGCACCAACTGCATGGAGTGCATCGATTTTTGCCTCTTCGGCGTTTATGGCGTCGACGGAGCCGAAACGATCCTGGTCGAGCAACCCGACAACTGCCGCAAAGGTTGCCCGGCGTGCAGCCGCGTTTGCCCCGAAAACGCGATCCTGTTTCCGCAACACAAAGCCCCCGCAATCGCCGGGGCGATCGTCGAAGGCACCGAGGGGTTCAAGATCGACCTTTCATTGCTCTTTGGTGCCCCCGCCGGCGGCAACGATCCGATCGCCGTGGCCGCTCGCGAACGCGACGAACAGTTGTTGTTGACCGGTCAATCGGCGGTCGGCATCGACTCCAACCTGCGAAAACGCCAAACTGAGCTGGCTGCCGGCCCCAAAGACTCGCTCGACCGGCTGATCGACCAGCTCGACGAACTGGAGCTTTAGCGTTCGCGCCGACCGTAGCGGAAGTCGCCAAGACTTTCGGATTTTACCCGATCGGTCGCAACCGAAAGTCTTGGCGACTTCCGCTACGATGCGATCTGTTAAGCCATTCCCGTAATTTTCCGCACCACCGCCGATGATGTCGACCGTCCTGGCTCCACCGCAAAACTACGACGCCCTGGCCAGCCGCGTTTTGGCAGGCGAGCCGATCGACCGAGACGAAGCCCTTTCGATCCTGACCGCCCCGGACACCGACGTCCCGGCAATCATTGCGGCGGGTTTTCGCATTCGGCATCAATACTTCGGCCGCACGGTCCAGTTGTATTTTTTGATGAACGCCAAGTCAGGCCTTTGTCCCGAGGACTGTCACTACTGCAGCCAGTCGAAGGTGTCCGAAGCTCCGATTCCCAAATACAACATTCTCAAACGCGACGATCTGATGGCCGCCGCCGGGGTGGCCGCCGCCCGGGGAGCGAAAACGTATTGTTTGGTCATCTCCGCCCGCGGTCCCAACGAACGCGAAATGCGGGCGGTCGAAGAAATCGTGCCGGAGATCAAAGCCAAGCATGGACTCGACATATGTGCCTGTTTGGGAATCCTCAGTCGGGACCAAGCTGACCGGTTGGCCGCGTGCGGTGTCGACCGGGTCAATCATAACCTCAATTCATCCGAGTCTCACTACGCAAAAATTTGCACAACGCATACTTATGCCGACCGAGTGCAAACGTTGCGTCACGTCCGCGACGCCGGCATGGAGATGTGCTCCGGCGGGATCGTTGGGATGGGTGAGTCAAAAGAGGACATTGTATCGATGGCGTTTGATCTGGCGGAACTGGGCGTCCAGTCGATCCCGATCAATATCCTCAACGCCATCGATGGCACACCGCTGGAAGGCACCGAGTCGATGAGTGCCAACGACGCGCTCAAAACACTCGCGATGTTTCGTTTTGTCGCTCCCGACCGGGAATTGCGGGTTGCCGGCGGACGAGAATTGCACCTGCGATCGCTGCAACCGATGGCGTTGTATGTCGCCAATAGTCTTTTTGTCGGCGACTATTTGACGACCAAAGGACAGGCGCCGCAGGCGGATTATGACATGATCGCCGACCTGGGGTTTGAGGTCACCGGGACCCACGAAACCGCGTGACTGATCTTCGCGATGTTTTTGACACGCCCGATCCGGTCGCGGTGGTGACCGGTAGTGGAGCGCCGCGGGTTGGCCGGGTGATCGCCGAGGAACTGAGCCGCCGCGGCTGTCATGTTCTGCTACACGCCCACGGTGACGCGGCCGAAGCGGACACGGTGGCGGCGGACTGGCCGGGACGATTCGGCCGGCAGGCGGCGGTTTTCACCGGAGACCTTGCCGATGATCAAACTTGCGATTCGATGATCCGGCAAGCGGTAGAGCTTTGGGGCCGGCTGGATGTTCTCGTCAATAGTGCCGCGATCTGGCACCCGACGCCCCTTGCGGACGTTACCGCCGAGGAGATTCGTCAATACTTTCAAATCAACACCGTCGCCCCTTGGCTGTTGTCTCGCGCCGCGGCCGGTGTTATGAGACGACAACCCGGAGGCGGCTCGATCGTCAATATCAGCGACTGGGCGACGACGAGGCCCTACCTTGATCACGCCGCCTATTTTCCAAGCAAAGGAGCGGTCGAGTCGATGTCACGGTCGCTGGCGGTCGAGTTCGCGTCGCTCCATCCCGGGATTCGCGTCAATTGCATCCGCCCCGGTCCCGTCCTGCTGGGCGACGGGATCGACGAGTTAACCGTCCAAAAGCTCATCGATAGCACGCTGGTCGGCCGTCTGGGCACGCCCGACGACATTGCTCGTGCGGTCGCGATGTTATGTGAGAATACCTTCATCACCGGCGTTTGTTTGAACGTCGACGGCGGCCGGTCGATCTATGCCAACGATCAATTGCAACGAGGAGGCAATACGGGATGAGCGAGTCAAATCATAAGCCGGTCGATTTGTTCACCGACGGGGCGTGCTCGGGAAACCCCGGCCCCGGCGGTTGGGCGTTTATCCTGCGATGCCCCAAGTCCGGCAAGGAGCTTGAAAAGGCCGACGGCGAGCCGCAGACGACCAACAACCGCATGGAATTGACCGCCGTAATTCGCGGACTCGAATCACTGCGTGACCCCTCGACCGTCACCCTGCACGCCGACAGCACCTACGTCGGTCAGGGCATCACGACTTGGATGGCGGGTTGGAAACGTCGTGGTTGGAAACGCAAGGTCGGCAGCAAAACCGAACCGGTCAAGAATGTCGAATTATGGCAGCGGCTTGATGAGTTATTGCAAACCCATCGCATCGTTTTCAACCATGTCAAAGGACACGCCGGGCATATCGAAAACGAACGTTGCGACCAACTGGCCGTCGCGGCGTATCAACGATATTTGAAGAAATAAAAGACGTAGCTGGACCCGCAACGGCCTCTAAATTAGATCACCAAAGCCCGACAGTCCGATCGGTTCTTTGCACGAAAACGGCTCGCCATAGGTTGTGTCGATCAAAAAACCCCAATGCGCGTTGTCTTCGCGGAATCGGTCGATGAAGGTTGGGTACGCCTCGCCGCGACCTTGCACCAATTGTGTTTCGTAGGCACGCAGCGATCGCTCTTTGCGTTCCCATTGTTCGCTGATGTCGACAATGAACGCCGGCGTGATCGCTTGGCGGAGGTGGTAGCAGTGATAGTAGAACATCCGGCTGGCATGGTGCCGGACGCCGGGCAGATCGATATTGCTAAGTTTGGCGTGAAAACGAACCGCGTCGGCAAGCGCCGACGCGGCAACATGGTCGGGGTGGGCATCGTGCCAGTAAGGAGCAAACAACCACCGCGGGCGGAGGCAGCGGACATATCCGGCGATCCGGTCTCTACTGGCCAGATCGTTGACCAAAGACCGATTGATCAGTCCAGCGTTGCCACGCCACGTCAGGCCAAGCGGCTGCGTCGCGGCGATCATTTCGGCGAACCGAATCGATGGCGAGCCGAGCGGTGTCGGCTCGCCGGTGGTCAAATCGAGCACGCCGGTGCGAAGTCCCGCGTCGGCCATCCGCGTCAATGTGCCGCCCATCGTCAGCTCCGCATCATCGGGATGGGGGGCAATGACGAGCACGTCCAGCGGCGCGAAGACGTCGGGGTCCGGCAGCGGCGAGGGGGGGGCGGTGGTGCCGGGGTAGGGGTGGCCGTGGTAGATCGTTGCCAAGGTGGGATAGGCCTCCGGGCTATTTAGATTGTGGGATAGGCCTCCGGCCTATTTTAATTGTGGGATAGGCCTCCGGCCTGTCGTCGATGGGGGTTAGGCTGTGTTTGAAAAAGGTGCAAACAATCAGCGGATGGGTGGTGCCCCACCGTTACGTAACCCGAATCGGACGCTAACGCGTTGCGGCTGATGATTTTTAAACAGAGCCTGGATGACAGGCCGGAGGCCTATCCCACATTGTTCAGGAATCGCCACCGATGACTCGGCCGCCGGTCGATGTCGGTGGCCGCAATCCCGAGGACGACTTTTTGATCGAGCGTTTTGCCGCCACGTTGCGACCGGCAGAACCGCCGGGGCGTTTCGCTGACGCTTTGGCTGCTCCTAATTTGGCCGGACGTTTGACTACCGATCCGGGTTGCCCGGCGGTCGATTTGAGCTTCTTGATTTCTTCCCGCGTCAGCACCCGGTACGCACCCGGCGGAACGTCGCCGAGTCGCAATGGACCGATCGCGATCCGCCGCAGCGTCTGAACTTTGTGACCAAACCGGGCCAAAATGCGGCGAATCTCGCGGTTTTTACCCTCCCGAAGCCGGATCTCCATCTCGGTCGCCTTGGGACGGGCTTTCAAAATCCTTGCTCCGTCGACCCGCACCACGCCCTCGGCGATGTACATCCCTTTCTCCATCTTCCGCAGCGTCTCGGGCGTGACCGAACCGGCCACCAAAACGCGGTAGATTTTCATCACCCCGAACTTGGGATGGGCAAGTTTTTGGGCCAAATCACCGTCGTTGGTCAGCAGGATCAGGCCTTCGGATGACAAATCCAAACGCCCCACCGAAAACACGCGCTGGGTCGGCGGCACCAGGTCGATTACCCGGGGTCGGCCCGCCGGATCGCGGGCGGTCGAAACAATGCCAACCGGTTTGTTGACCGCGTAGTAAACCTTCCGCTGCGGTTTCAAAACGTCCGAATCGACGCGAACGGTTTGCGTCTCCGGCATGACGGTCGTGGCCAACGATGTGACGGTTTGGCCATCGATGTCGACCCGACCCTGCTCGATCAACTCCTCGACCTGGCGGCGGGACCCATAGCCGGCCGATGCTAAAAACTTGTTGATCCGAACGGTTTCGCCGGTCGGCTCGTCGTCCTCCGGTTCAATCCGGCTCCGCTTGGGTTGCGACGGTTTGGGGAGCGATCCGGGGACGTGAGCCATGAGAAAACAACGATCCAATAGGGCCGGCAGGACTTGAACCCGCGACCTGGGCATTATGAGTGCCTCGCTCTAACCAACTGAGCTACGGCCCCGCGGATTTCTTATTGTACCAGGCAATTGGACCGGCGAAAGACGAACGATGAAGCCACAGAGTTCACCGAGACCACAGAGATTTTAAAGGTTGTGTTCTCCGTGTCTCTGTGCCTGCGTCGTTCAAAAGGACGATTCAAGCCGCCATGGCTTGGTTGGCCGGCACGGCGACCCGGGGTTCGGTCCGCGCCAGCACCGTGTCGCGGTCGGCCAAGGCGAACCACTGCGGCTTGGACCCCGGACGCCAAACCTTGACCGAGACCGGGCCGGCGAAGTCGTCCTGCGTCAGTGTCCGCGGGATGGTGCCGGCGATCGTCACCGACTCAAAACAGCTCCAGCGGCTAATTTGCCCCGTCGGCACGCCAAAGTGAAGCAACTGGCTCGCGCCGCCGGTCACATTGGTGATTTCGCGGCCGTTTCGATAAAAATAAACTCGCACGTTTTGCATGATCGTTCCCCTCATTGTTCTCTCCGGCGGCCCGTCACTGGACCGCCTGTGCAGAATTATCCCGGGGAGGCCGGACACGTTTGGTCCGGCGCGGATTCTTTCAGCGGTCTTTCCAAGAATCCCGTAGCCCGACGGTGCGATTGAAAACGATCGCCTCGGCGGTGGAGTCAGTGTCGACGACGTAGTACCCCAATCGCTCGAACTGGACCCGGTCGCCGGGCGATAGCTCCGCGACCGATGGCTCGGCAATGCCGTTTTGAACGCTCAACGAGTCGGGATTGAGATCATCCAAAAACGTCGCGGTGCCCTCGGCTTTTTCCGGCGATTCGGTTTGAAACAAGCGGTCGTAGTTGCGGACGGTGACCGGTACGCCGTGGTCGCGGGATACCCAATGAATCGTGCCTTTGACTTTTCGGCCCGACTCGTCCGCCCCGCTTCGGGTGTCAAAATCAACGGTCGCCAGAACCTCGATGACCTCGCCCGACTCGTCTTTGATGCAGTCGTGACAGTCGACGATGAAGCCGGCCCGCAGCCGCACGGCGCCGCCTTTTTTCAAACGGAAAAACTTGCGGTTCGCTTCCTCGCGGAAATCCTCCCGCTCGATCCACAAGCTGCCGCTGATCGGGATCTCCCGCGTGCCGGCCGATTCGTCCTCCGGGTTGTTGGTCGCCGTGACCATCTCGACCTCGCCGGCGGGCCAATTCGTCAACGTCAACTTCAACGGGTCACACACCACCATTTTCCGGTCCGCGGTTGCGTTGAGTTCCTCGCGGATCGCGTTCTCTAGTCTCACCACATCGACGACGCCGTTGTATTTGGACACACCGGTTTCGGTGACGAAGCTGCGGATTGACGATGGCGTGTAGCCGCGTCGACGAAGCCCCGAGATCGTCGGCATCCGCGGATCATCCCAACCGTCGACGTGGCCGGCCTCGACCAATTGCAACAACTTGCGTTTTGACATCACGGTGTATGACAAATTGAGCCGTGCGAACTCAATCTGCCGCGGATGATGGATACCAAGCCTCTCACAAAACCAATCATACAAGGGTCGGTGCTGCTCAAACTCCAACGTGCAAATGCTGTGGGTGATCCCTTCGATTGAATCGCTCTGCCCGTGCGCCCAATCGTACATCGGGTACACGCAATACTTGTCCCCGGTCCGGTCGTGAGGCACGTTGGCGATCCGGTACATGACGGGATCACGCAGGTTCAAGTTATCGGCCGCCATGTCGATCTTGGCCCGCAGCGTCTTGGCACCGGTATCGAACTCGCCGCCGACCATGCGAGCGAACAGGTCACGGTTTTCTTCAGCGGATCGGTCACGGCCGGGCGAGTTTTGCCCCGGCGACGTAATCGTTCCCCGCATTTGGCGGGTTTGTTCGGCGGTTAAATCGCAAACGTAAGCGTCTCCCTGTTCGATCAATTGATTGGCCCACTTGAGCAGTTGGTCGAAGTAGTCGGACGCATAGAGGATTTGCGCCGGTTCAAAGCCGAGCCAGCGGACGTCCTGCAGGATGCTGTGGACGTATTCGTCATCCTCTTTGGCCGGGTTGGTGTCGTCGTAGCGGAGGTTGCAGGTGCCGTCGAACCTCTCGGCGAGTCCAAAGTTGATGCAGATGCTTTTGGCGTGACCGATGTGCAGGTAGCCGTTGGGTTCGGGCGGAAACCGCGTCGCGATCGCCCCGCCGCGGTTTGATAGATCCGACGAAATCGCGGCGACGAGGAAATTGTCGGACAAGGTTGGGGGGCCGGGAGCGGGAGTCGGGGTGCGGGCTGGACCCGGATTGTTGCGGCACGCCGGGGCCGGTCAAGCCGACCGGGGGACTCGGACCGGTACGACGGCCTGAAAGGCCGTCGTACCTTCGGGGGGGATGATCGGGGGCAATTTGCCGGTTGCGACATTGCGGGAGTCCGCAACCGGCCGTTTTGAACCAAATTGTCGGAGACAGGTGTCCACCAAAACCAACGTTTGAACGTTTTCCGATTTTGTCTCCCGTCACGGTCGCCTGCTTTGTCTCCCGAGATTCTCCCCCTGGACCTGCTCTGGCTGCTGGTCTGCACCGCCCAGGTGTTGTTGATGCAGGCCGGATTTTGCCTCCTCGAAGCGGGTATGGCGCGGGCCAAGAACAGCATCAACGTCGCGATCAAAAATCTCGCGGACATTTGCATCGCGACCACCGCGTTCTGGTTGGTCGGTTTCGGGTTGATGTTTGGTCAATCCGGCGGCGGGCTGATCGGCACGTCGGGGTTTGCCCCCGGATCGGCCGCCGGCCCCTCGTTGTTGGCATTTTTCCTTTTCCAAGTCGTCTTTTGCGGGACCGCAACAACGATCATCTCCGGCGCGGTCGCCGAGAGGATTCGGTTTCGCGGCTACCTGACGATCTCGGTGTTGGTTTCGGCGCTGATCTACCCGGTCTTCGGCCACTGGGCTTGGGGCGGGGCGGTCGCCGGGCCGTCGATCGGCGACGGCACCGCGGGATGGTTAGCCGCAGCGGGCTTCATCGATTTCGCCGGCTCCACCGTCGTTCACTCCGTCGGGGCTTGGATCGGATTGTCGACCATCGTCATCCTCGGCCCGCGACTGGGTGCCTTTGAGTCCGAGCCGCGGCGACGTCGCCGGGAGCGTTCGGGCAACGTCGCCGACAGCTCGATCCAACCTTCCTCGCTGGTCAACGTCGTGCTCGGCGTGTTACTGCTTTGGTTCGGTTGGTTCGGGTTCAATGGCGGCTCGGGGCTGACGCTCGACGGCCGGGTTCCGATCATTTTGATCAACACGTGCATCGCGGCGGCTTGCGGCGGGTTGGCGGTCCTCGCCGTCAATCTGCTGCGAGACACGCTCGACAACGTCGCGGCGGTTTGCAACGGCGTGATTGCCGGGTTAGTCGCGATCACCGCGGGCTGTCATCTGATGTCGCCGGCCGCCTCGGCGCTGATCGGACTTGTTGCCGGTTTGGCTTGCCTGGGCACGATGGGCCTGCTTCGGTGGTGGCGGATTGACGACGTGATCGGCGCCGTTCCAGCCCATGGGGTGCCCGGCGTAATCGGGACGTTGGCAATTGCGGTTTTGTCCGACCCGGCCGACTGGGGCAATGGTTTGACGCGGACGCAGCAGTTGGGCGTCCAGGCGGCCGGGTGCGGGGTCGCGTTCGCTTGGGCCGGCGGCGGTTCAATGCTGCTGATTGGATTGGTCAACTTTTTCTTTCCGTTGCGAGTCGGGGTTCGCCAGGAGGTGACCGGCCTGAACGTCGCCGAGCACGGCGCCGGCAGCGAACTGCTCGATCTGATTCGTCAAATGTCCGGCCACCGGCGATCGCGGACGTTCAACCGGCCGGTTCGGTTTGAACCGTCGACCGATCTGGGACGCGTCTCGGCCGCCTACAACCGCGTGCTGGCCTCGGCCGATGCGCAGATTCAACTGCGGACCCGCGAGCGGGCGCAGTTTGCCCAAATTGTCGAAAACGCTTTCGAGGGGATCTATCAAACCAACCCCGACGGGTCGTTCCGCAGCGTCAATCCGGCGATGGCAACGATGTGCGGCTACGACGATCCGGCGTCGATGTTGGCCGCCGCGGACGTTACCGCGACGACGATTTATGACGGCCCCGAACACCGCCGCCGGTTCCTTGAAGCGATTTCGGTGACCGGCAACGTGCATCAATTTGCATCAAAAATTCGCCGGCCCGATGGAACGGTATTGTCGATCCTTGAAAACGCCCGGGCGGTTCGCGACGATGCCGGACGGCTGCAGTACTACGAGGGCACGGCGGTCGACGTGACGATGCGGATCGCCGGCGAGCAGTTGGAACAGATGCGAGCCAAAGCCGAAGCGACCACGCGGGCAAAAAGCGATTTCCTGGCCGGCATCAGCCACGAGATGCGCACCCCCCTAAACGGCATCATCAATCTGCTCGGTCTGATGGACGGTGCCCCCGACGGACCGCAGCGGGACCAGTACGTCCGGCTGTGCAAAACCTCCGCCGATTCGCTGTTGACGATCATCAACGACATCCTCGATTTGACCAAAATTGAGTCCGCGGCGCTGCGGGTCGAGCGCGTCGGCTTTGACCTGCAGGCGACGATCGATCAGACCGTCGAGCTGCTCTACCACACCGCCGCGGGGAAAGGTTTGTCGCTCCGCCAAGACGTCGAGGCGGCGGTGCCAACGGCGGCGGTGGGCGATCCGATGCGGGTCCGGCAAGTGCTGACCAACTTGATCGGCAACGCGATCAAATTCACGTCCCGAGGCGGTGTTTCGATCCGCGTGACGAACTCGACGCAGCCGCCGACGGGCGACGGCGCCCGGGTCCGGTTCGAGATCGCCGATTCGGGCATCGGGATCGCCGCGGACCGGTTGAGCGCAATTTTTGAACCGTTCGTTCAAGCCGACGCTTCGACGTCACGCCGCTTTGGCGGCTCCGGTTTGGGTTTGGCGATTTGCCGGAACCTCGTCGAGGCGATGGGCGGTCAGATCGGCGTGGAGAGCGAAGTCGGTCTTGGGACCCAGTTCTGGTTCGAGCTACCGATCGTCGCCAACGGTCGCGAAAACGTTGAACTGGCAAGCCAACCGGCCGACTGGACCGCGATCGGGGGTCAATCAATGCTGCTCGTGGTCACCGACGACGGAGAAGCCCAGCGGTTGGAGGATTTGGGACGGCGGATGGATTTAAACGTCGAACGTTGGTGCCCCGGGGAGGCGGCGGCTCCACGGCGGACGCACTATGGTACATTGATGATCGAAGCCGAGGTCGTCGCGTTGGCAATGCCGCATTTAGCGTCGATCGAATTCGGCAGCCGGATTCAAATCGGCGTGACGGCAGACGAGTCGGCGACG
The DNA here is from genome assembly GCA_963833245.1 of Pirellulaceae bacterium. GTDB lineage: Bacteria > Planctomycetota > Planctomycetia > Pirellulales > Pirellulaceae > Rhodopirellula. Next base: position 259,581 of record CAWHXH010000010.1, on the reverse strand, counting down.
GATGATCTGCTCCTACCCGACGCCGTGCTGATGCAACCGATCGGCGCCTCCCGTTTGTTTGAGACGCTGGTATCGTGCCAACCATCCGTGATCGCAACGGGGCATTCAAATCCCCCTGCGGCGGTATTGCCGCGAGATCAGTCCCCCGCGTTCACAAAACCGGTTTTATCCGGGAACGAACCGGTGGCGCTGATCGTCGACGACAACGAGATCAATCGAATTGTCGCTTCGGAATTGTTAAAATTCAGCGGTTGGCGTTCGATTTGCTTCGATGGTGGACAAAAGGCCATCGATTGTTTGATGGACCAACCCCACGAATTGATATTGATGGATTGTGAAATGCCGGGCATGGACGGTTTGCAATGCACCCGTCGAATCCGCCAAATGCACCGCGATGGCGAATTAGCGATGCCAGCCGACGTGCCGCTTCGGATCGTCGCGGTGACCGCTCAAGCGATGCCGCACCAAATCGAAAGCTTCATTGCCGCGGGCATGGACGCCTATCTATGCAAACCGCTGGACCGCGACGACCTGATCGCAACGCTGGATCGTTTGACGTTTGACCGTCCGGTGGCTGCGCCGGCGTCCAAAATTGAACCTTCGGCCGCCGCCGAGCTGGCTCCGGCGTTCGATTGGGACGATTTGCTCTACCGCTGCGGCGGCTCGACCGACGCGGCGATCGAAGTGCTCACGATGTTTGGCGAGCAATTGCCAGAACAAATCGCTGAGATCGATCAATCGGTGATTGACGGCAACCGCGACGCCTTGCGTGAACAAACCCATCGCCTCAAGGGCGTCGCGGCCAACTTGTCATGCGTCGCGTTGGCCGGCCCGACCCGGCGGCTGCACGAATCGGCTCACGCGCCTGCGGCCGGCGAGGCGGAGTCGGAATTGACCGATCAACTGCATCGCCAAATGGCCGACTGCCTGGATTGGATCGAAGCGAAAATCGCTGAGGCCGCCCGGTGACCGGCCCCATTCTGATCGTCGACGACGATGCGATCACGCGTCGGATGCTCAACGGCGCTTTGCAAAGACACGGGTACCAAACGGTCGAAGCGGCCGACGGACTCGAAGCGCTCACCGCGATGGATGAGCATGACATCCGCATGGTCGTTTCGGATTGGTCGATGCCCAACGTCGACGGCCTGGAGCTGACCCGGCGGCTGCGTCGGGGCGGCTTTGGCGGTTATATCTACATCATCATGTTGACCAGCCGCGACACCGCCGACGCGACCGTCGAGGGTCTTCGCGCGGGGGCTGACGATTTCATTTCCAAACCGTTTGATCCCGCCGAATTGATCGCTCGGATCCATGTCGGCCAACGTGTCCTGCAGCTCGAAACGCGGGAAGCCTTGATTTTCTCGCTCGCCAAGTTGGCCGAGAGCCGCGACATGGCGACCGGCGAGCATATCGAGAGGGTCCAGGAATTCTCGCGTTGTTTGGCAGTGACGCTGTCGCGAAAGCCCAAATTCGCCGAGACGATCACGCCGCAGTTTATTCATTTGATTCATCAAACCTCACCGTTGCATGACATCGGCAAGGTTGGCATTCCCGATCAAATATTGCTCAAACCCGGACGGCTGACGGCCGAGGAGTTTGAGATTATTAAATCGCACCCCCTGATTGGTGCGGAAACGTTGCAGGGCGCGATTGACCGATCGCCCGAAGCGTCTTTTTTACAAATGGCGCACGACATCACGTTGTCGCATCATGAGAAATACGACGGCACCGGATACCCGCATGGCTTGGCCGGCGAGGCGATCCCGCTATCGGCCCGGATCGTGGCGCTCGCGGACGTTTATGATGCGTTGACGAGCGACCGGGTTTACAAAAAAGCTTTTGAGCACGACCGGGCGGCTGAAATCATTCTGGGCGATCGAGGCACGCATTTTGATCCCGACGTCGTCGACGCTTTCATCGACTCTCAGTCGCGGTTTCAAGAGATCGTCGTCGAGTACAACCCCGCCCCGGCAGCATCAATCTCGGTCTAACGGTAGCGGCGGTCCGCCAGGCCGCCGAAGCAACGTAGGGTGGGTCAAGCCGCTTCGGCGCCGACCCACCACCCATATCAATGGTGGGTCAGCACCGAAGCGGCTTGACCCACCCTACGACCGGAACGAATTCATAAAACTCGACTTCAAGGCAAAACCTCCTCACCGGGTTTTTCCGTTGAGGCACCGTTGATTTGCGGTACTAAAATCAATCGGACCGGGGTGTTTCGCGGTGGGATCGCCGCGGTGTTCGCCTCGAACGCCAACCCGGAGTTCTCCGCGGTGCTGGCAAAGGGCACGTCGAGCATCGCCGACGCAAAGTTGGACACGCAGATCATGTCGCCCGAATCGGCCGAATAGTATTGACGGTTGTCTTCGGGGTCGGTCCAAAGCGAACTGCCGGCGAACACGAACGCTTCGACCGGTGGCGCCTGGTTCTCGCTGTCGCTAAGGAATGATCGTGCGTCAGCGATTTGAAAACCTCCGTTCTCGTCCCGCCAAGCGACCCAAACGGCGACCGCGGTCCCGGTCGGCGGTTTGAACTCCGGCAGGAACTGCACCGGCGCGCCCGGCACCGCGCCGGCGGCCAACAGCGCGGCGTGGACGGCCGACGATTTGGCAAACGCGGCGATGACCGACTCATGCTCTTTGGTACCGACGGGGCAGGCGAACATCTCCAGCGGCCCGCGGTCCAGCGTGATGTAACCGTCAATATAAACACGCCCGGTCCCGCGATCGACAAACAGATCGTTGTTGGGATCCAACGCCACCGCTGCCGGCGGCGGCGCGAACGTGTCGGCGACGACGCGAAGCAACTTCTGTCGCTCCGCTTCCTCGGCCCGCAGAATTCGACGTTGTTCCTCGATCGCCCGATCGATTTCGTCGCCGCGTTCTTTCAAATCTTCGGCGAGCGATCGGGGCGGCTGGGCCGCGACCGGATGGACCGATCCCGCCGCAAAGATGACCAGCCAACAAAGTTTGAAAGCAACATTCATATCCATTTTCCCGGCGTTGATCGTCATCTTAGCGGTAGGGCGTCTACACCAACGGCAGCCGCATTCCATCGTAGGCAATCTTGACCCCCGGCGGCAGCTTCGCCTCGTCGGGGCCGTGATCGATCTCATGGCAAAGATGAGTCAAGAACGCTTGCCGAGGCCGCAAATCCTCGACGATCGCGATCGCTTGATCGACGCTCAGATGCGTCGGGTGTTCGCGGTAACGCAGCGCGTCGATCACCAGCGTATCCAATCCCCGTAGCCGGTCGCGAGACGATGGCGGGATGTCCGACGTGTCGGTGCAGTACGCGAAATCACCAATGCGGAAACCGTCGACTTCAAACCGCGGACCGTGCGTCATCGGGATCGGGGTGACGGTCACGCCGAGCACCGAGAACGGGTCGTCACCAAAGGGCACAAAAGCGAGCTGGGGCGTCGCGCCGGGGTGGGTTTTGACCGAATCGCAAAACGCATAGTCGAATGATTTGCGGATTCGCCGCTCCACCGCCGGGCGGCAGTGCAGCGGCACCGCGTGACCAAGCCGAAAGGGGAACAGCCGCAGGTCGTCGAGACCGAAGATGTGGTCGGCATGTTCGTGGGTGAACAATGCCGCGTGAATCAGCGGGATCCGCTCGCGGAGCAATTGAGTCCGCAAATCCGGCGGGGTGTCGACCAGCAGATTGCCCGCGGGAAGCCGAAAAACGATCGCGCAGCGCGTCCGATTGTTGCGGGGATCGTCCGAGGTGCAGACCGCACAGTCGCAGCCGAGCGCCGGAACACCCACCGACGTTCCGGTGCCCAGGAAAACGACTTCGGGCACGGAATCATTGAACGCCATGCCGCCCAGCTTACCGGGGCCGACAAACGTAGCGGAAGTCGCCAAGACTTTCGGTCAACGACGCGTGCTACTGCGAGTCGCCATCTGTTGACCCTGCGGCCGCGCCAAATAAACCTTGGGATCGTCGACGATGAACGCCGTGCTCCACCGTTGACCGTCGTCGGCCGAGCAAACGTTGTAGAAGAACGTTCGCAACCGCTCAGCCCGGTAACCGTAAGGGTATTGGCTGGTGATGTAGTCCGCCTGGGTCAACTCCTCGACACCCGGATGGGCGTAGTAATGCACCATCCCATCGGGGGTCACCGACAAACCCAATGTCCACCACCCCGTTGTCGTCATCTGCGGCCCGCGAAAATCGCCGCCCCGCGAGTTGCTGCGGATCCGCAGGTAGGCATAATCCTCTCCCTTGCCGGTTTGATCTTGCGACTCAAATTCGATGAACATGCCCGGCCAGTAGATTTCATCGCCGAGTTCCTCGCGTTTCATTTTAAAGATTCCGACCTCTTTTTCGATCAGCGCGGTCGTTTCGAGCGCCAGGCGGAAACCGAAATGCGGACCGGAGCGGTTCTCCCATTGATCGACCGGGGGCAGGAACACCCGCGTGGTGACGCTGGGAACTTCCGAGACGCTGATTCGGCGTTTGAGCCGGTATTGAACGTTGGCAATGAAATCGTCTTGATGCATCACGCCCGATGGTTGGCCGGGGATGCCGGTCTGCAGGCTCCGCAGCAGCATCGAGCCTTCGCTGCCGGGCAATCCCCCTTTGGGGGTCGGGACGCGCCGGACGATGTCCGGGTGTCCCCGTTTGATCCCTTCGTACCAACGGCCGTTGGTGGTCTTTCCCATCGGACCCCGTTGTCGCTCGTCGATGTCCTCGGTGCTTTTGGGATCATTTGGGATGTAAGCCCACGTCGGGTCCTCGAAGTCGTCGCTGACGCCGCGGATTTCGGTCCCGGTGCCGGGCACCACCGCCCGGGCGCCGGCGACCGGGGGCGTATAGCCGGACTGGCCGACGGCGGTCGAGCTGGTCCAGTGGCCCGCGGCGGCGGACAGGATCAAGGCCGCGACGAGGCGACCGGGGTGGCGGGTACTTTGGGCGGTGGTCAACAAAACGGCGTCCCTGCGAGCAAACGGTCGTGCGGCGTGTGCTGTCCGCCGGGTCAAACTACGGCGACGGACAGCGGGTCGGAGATCCCCTCCGATCGGTGCGATCGGTTCATTTGGGGTGATCGATGCAGCGAATCCGCCGGAGCCGTTGCTCCCCGCCAAAAGCCCGCAAGCCGCCCATTTGATCTATTTGCCCGGTGGCGGCGTCCTGCCGGGACGCCGCCGTGCATCCCGCCGCCGTGCATCCCGCCGACGTTCCGGCAGAAGGTCGCCACCGGCGCCGCTGTGAATCCTGCCGACGTTCCGGCAGAACGTCGCCACCGGCCCGGTGTCGGCGTCCTGCCGGGACGCCGCTGTGCATCCCGCCGCCTTGCATCCCGCCGACGTTCCGGCAGAACGTCGCCACCGACGCCGCTGTGCTTCCCGCCGACGTTCCGGCAGAACGTCGCCACCGGAAGCTGCACCTGCCGCTAGACGCACGCGTTGCTACCGGTGGCCAATCTGCTCTTCCAAATGAGTGAAGAAAACGGCTTTGTCCAATGCGTACTTCGCCGCGTCCCCGCCGCCGCGTCGCCACCGCGCGACCTTGGTTTCCTCGAACCGTAGCGCCAACTCGCGGTCGGCGATCAGCGTGTCACGCAGCCGCACCGTCCGGTCAGCCAGCGGATCGGTCAGCGTGGTGAGCATCACGCGGTGGGTGGCCGGCCCGTGCCTGGGTTTTTGCAACGTCGTGACCGGTCCGGCCCAACCGGGGGTGTCGACGATGCGAAAGTTCATGCCTTCGATCGCGGTTATCGAGAAGGTCAAATCTTCCAAACCCACCGCCGAAGCGATGATGTCGATGATCGGCCGAGCGATCAGCCCCGGCAACGCGGTGCTGCCGACGTGCTCGACCCGCGTGACTCGGCCTTCGCAGTATTGAAAGATGCCCGAACGGGTTTGCTCAAACTCCTGTCGCCACCGCGGGTCATGATGCATCAACCGCACCTCCGGCTGGTCATCGTCGCCGGGCCAAATCGGCAGGTCGGCGTCACTGGGGGTCATCGCCTCGGGGCCATTGGGTTATAAGGGTCGACTCGTCATCGCCACGCTTCGGTCCCCCTGTTTGTCCCCGTCATGTCGCCGCCTGCCAACCCCGTCGTGGGCGTCATCATGGGAAGCCGCAACGACTGGGAAACCATGTCGGCGGCCGCCGCAACGCTTGCTCAATTGGAAATTTCGCACGAATCGACGGTCGTTTCCGCCCACCGGACGCCGCGGCGAATGTTTGATTATGCCGCCTCGGCGAGTGACCGCGGATTGCGAGTGATCATTGCCGGCGCCGGCGGGGCGGCGCACCTGCCCGGCATGGTCGCGTCCGAAACGCTGCTGCCGGTCATCGGGGTGCCCGTCCAAAGCCGCGCGTTGCGGGGACTGGACAGCCTGCTGTCGATCGTCCAAATGCCCGGTGGCATCCCGGTTGCCACGATGGCGATCGGACCGGCGGGGGCAAAAAACGCCGCGATCCTGGCGGCTCGAATCTTGGCATTGACCGACGTCGAACTACGGTCGCGATTGGCCGCGTTTGTGCAAAATCAAACCGAAGCCGTGTTGGCATCCACCGATTTGCCGCCCGCCGAATAACCACGGCCTCCTCAAGACCTTAATCATGAACTTCCAACCGCTGCCGCCCGGCGGCACGATCGGCATCCTCGGCGGGGGGCAATTGGGCCGAATGACCGCCCTGGCCGCCGCCCGGCTCGGCTACCGGACCGGGGTGTTTTGTCATCATGACTACGAACCGGCGGCCCAAGTCGCGACCTGGACGGTGTGTGCCCCGCTGGATGACGACGACGCGATCGACCGTTTTGCGGACCGCTGTGATCGGGTGACGTTAGAGTTTGAAAATCTCCCGACCGCCGCGGTTCGCCGCTGTGCCGCCCGCTGCCCCACGGCCCCGTCGGACCGGGTTCTGGGGGTGGCCCAGGACCGGTGGATCGAAAAAACCACGCTGCGAGACGCGGGCCTGCCGGTTGCCCCGTTCGTCGCAGTGCCGGATGCCGAATCGTTACCCGCCGCCGCCGAGCGGTTGGGTTTGCCGATGATCGTCAAAACCGCCCGCGAAGGTTACGACGGCAAAGGTCAGACGCGGGTCGATACCACCGAGCAACTCACCGAATTGACTGTGGTGACATCACCACCGTCCGCCCCGGCCCATGTCGCCGAAGCGTTTGTGCGTTTTGACACGGAAATCAGCGTCGTGGTCGCTCGCGATTCGGCTGGGCAAATTCAATGTTTCGCTCCGTCGGAAAACCTCCACGCCAACCATATTCTCGATGTGTCAATCGTCCCCGCCGCGGTGTCCGGTCCGGCGATCGAGCGGGCAACCGAATTGGCCCGTCACGTCGCGAAGTTATTGGATTTAGTTGGCGTCCTGTGTGTCGAATTTTTTGTACTCGGTGATGATGTCACCATCAATGAGATCGCGCCTCGGCCTCATAACTCCGGTCACTTGACGATCGAAGCCTGCCGGACGAGTCAATTCGAGCAACTCGTCCGCGCCGTCGCGGGGCTGCCGCTGGGGGATGTCGAGATGGTCCGCCCCGCCGCGGCGATGAAAAACATCCTTGGCGACGTTTGGCCTGCCGGCGGCGGTCAACCCGATTGGTCGGCGGCATTAGCCGTTCCCGGCGTGGCGTTACACCTGTATGGCAAACCGCAGCCGCGGATCGGCCGCAAAATGGGCCACCTAACCGCGATCGGCGACGACCGCGCCGAAGTGATCGAACGGCTCCGCAAAGCTTATGACGTGCTCTGAAGTAGGACGGCCTTTCAGGCCGTCCAAAGGATCGATAGACACCATCCGTTCATCGCAATGATTGTAAGAAACGCCGAATTAAGAATCCGCGTTGAACGTAGTGGATTTTGCTAAAAATCCAAGGCCTGCCTACTGTGGATGGATTTTTAGCAAAATCCACTACGCCATTGATTGTTTGGGCGTTCCTGAATCCGACGGGCTGGGAGCCTGTCGTACAATGGTGCCTAACATCGGTAGCCAGGCCGAGACCGCAAACATCCCTCCGGCATAAACCGCCGTCGACAATGCAGTCGCGCGAAAGAACGGCACCGCATTGACATAACAGGTCATCAAACCATCGACCGTCCGCGGGTACCACAATGCCCAACAGGCGGCATTGGTGATGACAAAGAACAACACCGCGGCGAGTCCTACCGCACCGCTCACTCGAATCCCCCGCGACAACCCGGCGCTGCTGCCGATGATCCGGCGGCCGATCAAGACGCTAACCAGGATTGCCGCATAGACCGCCGGCATCACGGCGTGGAAGCCGATGATCCAGTCGGTCACCAGCATCGACAAGCCAATCGTTGCGAGCGACACCTGGCGGCCGGCATAGGCTCCCACCCACAACGCGATCGCCAGGGTGGGGGTAAAATTGGCTTCGTGGGGCAACAGGCGGCCGGCGACCAGCGCGACCCCGGCGGCGACCGGGAGCATCAAGGCGACCGAGCGGTTGGAATCTTTCATCACAGCAATCATCAATAGGTTTGAAGGGGAAACGATCACAGGGTAACAGTTAGGCGGGGTTGGGATCGATCGTAGGTCGGCGGAATGATTCGCTACGCTCGCCGCAGCGTCGCACCACGTCGGATTGTTCCGCCGCAGACATCAACGACCAACCACCGATTTCGGCCAACGTTCGATGGCAACCCACGCACCGTTTGCCTTCGACCCGGCAGATGCCCACGCACGGGGATGCGACCGGGGTCTCATCCGAATTAAACATGGGCGAACTCAGTGATCGACGTGGGCAAGAATGTCGGCGGCGACAACCACCAATCTTCCTCATCGTCAAATGCGTCGTCGATTTGGGGCCAGGCAACCGCAATCGCTCGGTTCGGTCGATCCATCCGCGACGGCTCCGGTTGACCCGCCGGATCGTCGGCCGACAGCCGGTTGATGACCATCAACGCATCGCCGGCGGTCACCCGTCCGTCGCCGTTGACGTCCAAATATCCGCCAGCCAAATCCGCCACCGTTACGTCGCTCGGCAACGTCCCATCGGACCCGCCGGGCAGCGAGTTGATCGCATTGATAATCCGCAGCGCATCGCGGGCGGTTGTCACCCCATCACCGGTCACATCGGTGGCCGACAGCGGGTTGACAAACGGCGTGTCGGTGGCGATCCGAAGCGTCAGATCATTGAACGTCAAAACGTGCGTGACACCCGACTCGCTCGCTTCCGCGGACGCCAGCGTCCATCCGCCGACCAGGATCGGTTTCCCGCCGCCGGAGCTGTCGACAAACATCGACAACGGTCCGACCTCGGCCAACAACGCGGTGCTGAGCAGCAGTTGCTCGGTCGCTCCCTCGAAAACGACGCGGGAGAAGCCGGCGACGCGACTGAGCAGATCCACCGGCGATCGCCGTAATTCTCCGTCGGGGACTTCGGCGACAAGGGTGTTGGTGCCCCCGGCGGCATCGACCACGGTTGAACCATAAGGAATCAAGTTGATCCCCAAATCGACCCGCAATGTCTCATCGGCATCGCTCAATACGATTGGTCCGGTCGCCCCATCGGGCGAAACCAATGGCGAAAATTCGGAACCGGACACCCGATCGGCCAGACGCAATTCGATCTGCCGGTCGAGCAGACGCAGGTCGGTGAACGGTGTCTCGGCGGTCCGCAGCACTAGCGAAGGTCCCGCTAATGTGTAGAGCAACGGATCGGGTGATTCGGAAACCACAAACTCCAGCACCGCAAACGTCGGGTCGGCCACCTCCAAATCCGCCGACTTGAGTAGTCCGAGTTCTAACACTTGCTCGGTGGCATAATTCTCCGGGGTGAACGTGAAAACCCCCGGATGATTGGTTTGAAACGGTGACGTCAATCCTTCCCGCTGGTCGCCCAGGGTCCGCAGCACATTGACCTGGACTGTGCCCGATGGTGCGTCCGCCAAGCGAACGTGCAGCCGTGCCGGGGCGAGTTCACCGACGGTCAACACCCCCGCATCGATCGACTCGGAACGAACCAGCAGCCGCGGACTTTGAGCCTCCTCGATCCCGAGTGTCAACGTTTCGCTCGGTCCGCCCGCAATGCTCGCCGTCAGCGTCGTCTCAAAAGACCGGCCGACCACCGAAGCGTTGACCGGGATGATCGGGACCTCCAACGATTCTTGTCCGGCGGCGAAGGTCACCTCGGCCGGCACGATCAATCGTTCCGCCACGCCCGGCGGCAACGACAACGACACGGTGATCTCCGACTGCAGGTCCTCGGCCGCGCGAGTCAAAAGCAGCATCGGCGGATCGACCGGCTGGGTCACGATGTCATCGATCGCAAAATACGCCGGTGTATTGATCCCAAAGTCGCCCACGTCGGACGACGAGACGCTCATGCGTAGACCCGTCGCTCCGCCCAGCGGCGATAGGTCGACGTCGATCCACCGGTCGACGATGAAATCGAGCGAATCGTCGTTGAAACGGAAATCCGCCAGCGGCACGTCGATCGACCCGGTTGCCGTTTGGTCTGCACTATCACGGTCGAATCCCTCGATGGTGACAATGTAGAAATCCGGGTCGGTACCATCGGGACCCCCGAATTGCTTGGCAAACCCGTCACCGTCACGCATCGATAACGCGGCGTAGGTCGTGTTGGCGATCCGAAGCGACCGGATCGCGGTGTCGCCCAAAATGGTCACCGGCGAGAACGCCGAAGCAACCGCGTAGCCGGCGCCGGGTTGACCGTCCCCGCCCGGCCCCGCCCCGCCTCCGGGGAACGCCGCGTACTGGTTGCCAAACCCCGCGGTTGTCGAATCGGCCACCCGGCTGAGGGCAAACCCCGTCCACGCCTCAAACGTGTCGAACTGCGTAAACATGTTCTCCATTTCCACCCCGCCGACGCGAAACGACCCGTCGGCCGCTCCCCCGCTGCCGGGCACGCCGCCGGAAGCATCGTTGTCGAACTCCGCTTCGGCCAACAAACCCGTGGTTTCAAAATCCGCCACCGCGCGGCCGAATCGTTCCCTCAAAACCGTGGCCGGAGATTCGAGCCGTAGACTGAAATCCGAAACCTCATCGTCCAAGACCATCACCGACGTACCGGCCGACGCGAATCCGTCGGCGGTGGCGGTCACACGGACCGTACGGCCGGGATTGACGACCGCATCGTCGACGACGCGAACCGCGAACGTCGCCTCCGTTTCACCGGCGGGGATCGTCACCGATCCGGCCGCCGTGGCTGAGCCGACCACCTCCACTGTCACGGTCAACGAATCTTCGACATTTGCCGTCAACCGCCTCACCGTCGCGGTGACCGAGCCGGTCACGTCCGCCTCGCGAAGCACCGCGTTCGAGGGAACCGACAGGACCAAGGCATCCGTCAAATTCTCCAGTATCTCGACAGTCAAAGTCGTGCTCAAATCTCCTGACGATGCCGTTAAAAGCCCGGTTCGGGTTCCGGTCAATTGTCCATCAGGAATCGCGGTGACATTGAACTGGACCTCCGTCGCCCCGGCCTCGAAACGCACGTCGCCCGGCAACCCCAACGAAGCGTCGCCGGCTCAGCATCACTGGCTGAGGTTCGGTCGCCACGTTTTCGCGACGCAGCGTCACGGTGATCGACTCACCCTCGCGGACGACCGGCCGTGCCGACAAAAAACGCAACGCGGCGACATCGTTATCGAGGATTCGCAGCGAGGTTTGAACCGGAGCAAAACCGACGGCCGATGCCGTAATTGTCGCGGTGACCACGGGGTCGGCGACAGTATTGTCGATAGGATTCGCGGCGAAATCGACCGACGTCCTTCCGGCCGGAATCGTCACTGACGCCGGAACCATCAGGCGGCCGGAGCGATCGGAACTCAGCGACACCTCCAGCGGCCGATCGACCGGCCCCCCACGAACGACTCGTCCGGTGACCATCGCACCTTCCTCGGTGCGGAACGTCGGCAATTCAATCGCGATCGCCGGGCGAGCCAACACAATGTTATCAATCGCCGCATAAGTCGGCGTATTGATCCCGAAATCCCCCACGTCGGACGATTCAAACCTCAACCGCAACGCCGCGGCTGAACCGATCGACGAAACATCCACCCGGCTCCATCCGCCGCGAATAAAATCACCCGCCGGATCGGCCGACCGGTAGTCCGCCAAAACAAAATCGACCTGACCTATCACCGCCCCCGATTCATTCACCCCCTCGATGATCAATGTGAAAAAGTCAGGGTCATTGCCCGACGGTCCGCCAAACTTCTTGGCAAACATGTCGCCGTCTCGCATCGACAATGCCGCGTAGGTTGTGTTGGCAACATCGATCGACTCAAACGCTCGGACATCACCGGCGGCGCGCCGGATCGTTGGCCAAGACGCCGTCGCCGCAGCGTCGGATTGGAATGCGACGGCATACTGGTCCGATCCCCCGGCACCGGACCCCGGAAATGCGGCATATTGATTGGTGAATCCCGCGGTCGTGCCGTCGGCAATCGATGAGATCGAAAACCCCTGCCAGGATTCAAACGTCGGATTGAAATCATTATTGAGCGTTACCGGCCCAACGCTAAATGATTCCCCACCCGCGTTGTTGCGAAACCCGGTGGCCGGCAAATTGACCGACTCCAGAGTGACGACTTCGGGGATCGCCAACGCCGCGTGGATGACCCCGACTCCGTCAAGGTCGAACCCGGCCGACCCGGTCGTCGGGAAAGGATCATAAATCACATCGCCATCGGCGTCGTTGTTCGACCCATCGCCCACCACATCGACAATCCGAACATGGGTGACGCGAGACGGATCAAAGTTCGGTCCCGCGGTCAATTCACTCAGGTCAAATGGGGTCCCAAACCCTCCCCGAAATGAACCGGCAAGGTTGTTGATTTGGGTGGAATCAAGATCACCAAATGCCGCGACCGGTTCGGGCGTCCGGGAATCGGCCGCAAACCGCCGGAAATTCACCCCGTCGGAGGAAACCTCGACATAGGCCAATTCCAAAAACGTATCGCTGAATGAATTTTCAAACACCGCAAAATCATCCCCCAGCCCATCACGAATCGGCCGGTCGAATCGCAGCGTGATCGATCCGCCGCGACCTAGCGAAACGGTGGCCGCGGGGTTGTTGCCCGCCGGTCCGACCGCCCGCGAGGAGTCGGAAAATTCGGGTGACAGTTCCGCACCGGGCGAATAAGTGTCGACCGCCGTGGCCCAGCCGATGATGGCAGGATCACCAAACCCGATTGCATCGGAGAGCGGTTCACCGGCGGGCGGAGAATAGGGTCCGGCGGCTAGCATCCGGCGATCTTCGAGCGATTGAAACAAACGGCGGCGGGAAGCGAATTTTCGGGTGCGATTCATGTGGAGACTCAAGGATTGAATTGAATACTTTCGCGGCCGTTTCGGGTACACCGAGCCGCCAAGACTTGCATGTCAATTTGTTCGGTGATGAAGTGCGTCGCACCGTCGGCGTGCAGCGTCATGGCTCCGCCGGGATGAAAACTCCTTATGTCGTTCTCGAACTTTGGCGCCTTGTTTGGTGCAAAAGCTTGGTCAAATAGATTGCGGCCGTTGATCCATTGACCGTCAGGAAAATCAGCGTCTTCGGCGACGATCATCGTTGCCGTGGTACCGTCCAAAAAGTCGCGGGTCTCCAATGCGACGTTATGGATCATCGCGCCGCGTGGCGGCGTGTTATTAGTCACGATTCGCTCGCCATAAATCCCGCCAAAGTCGCTCGCCCCCAAACCGCCCCGCCGCATCTCGTCTCGCGGCGTGCTGGGGCAGACATAGGTCGGCAATTCAACCGCGGCGGCGTCCGCGTTAATCGGATCATCAAAGGAACGATTGAAATCGATCCGATCAAAAAGGCTTGCCTGTTCGATCTGCGGCAAGATGAAAGCGGACCAGGCGAATTGTTTACCGCCGGGAACTTGGGGCCGGACCTCGATCGCGCCGGGCGGGAACTTGCCAAACGCGGCATGATAATTATGCAATCCCAGTCCGATGTTATGAAGCCTCGAGCCGCAATCGGTCCGCCGCATCGCCTCCCGGGCCGCCTGAACGGCCGGCAACAACAACCCGACCAACACGCCAATCACCGCGATCACGACGAGTAACTCGACGAGCGTAAAGCCCGCCCATCTGCCTTTCTCCCCCTCGCCCCTCATAGGGTAGGAGGGGCCGGGGGGTGAGGGAATGTTCCCACAATTACCCTCCACTGAGTCGTGATGCCCGGTGGCCAAAACCTTGCGGCGCACCGGCAGCGTCCAAACATGCATCGGCATGATGACTGGGGGCCTATCTGCGAGAACAAACCGATCACGGTCCAAGACACCGACCCCAAGATCCGGGGGATCGTCGGCCGCCGTGTCGACAAGACAAGACAGCCATTGCGTCCGGCACGCGGTAGGTCTTCTGACTCCCGACGACGAAACCCGCCTGACCAGTCCTTCTCACCGCGGCCGCCCCGGTGGGGCGAACGATCGGCAATGGTAAATGAGGGTCAGAGGGTTTGAACTTGATTACCCGAAAGGGAGATCGTGTTCGCGTCGGTCACAGCGGCCGGTCCGTCTCGGATTTTCACCGAAGTTCCCTGTTTCCGGGGTTTGGCAGCAAAGCCGCCCCCCGGCACCGCATGCCGTTGGGCCGAAGTATGGTTGCCACCGCGGCGACCGTCAACCGCCGACTTTTGAACTGACCCGGCGATACAGCGACCAGTGCCAACCGGACAGTCCCGCATAGGGAAACGTCTCCATCAATTCATAACGCAGCGTCGGTGAAACCGCGAGCAACCGATCGGCCACGTAGTCCGTTTCTTGGCTATGAACGAAAATCCAGTCGGGTCCCTCCGGCGGCCACTGGTCGGCCGACAGATACGTCTCCCCGCCGGCGGGGGCCATTCGATTGATCGTGTAACCCAAAACCATTCCGTTGCGAAAATCGTGGTCGCTGCCCATCGTGATCGCATGATTCTTTGAATACGACCTCATCATCGTGACCGCCTCGGTGTACCCGCCACGACCGACCCGGATGAGATCGGCGATCTGATAACCATTGAACGTTATCATTGCAACCAACAACGTCACCGCAAACCACCGTCTTTTCGTATCCTGCATCATCGAACCCAACCACGCGGCGATCATCCAAAGCAGGGGCGGCAACCAGACCAGGAAGTAGCGTGGGTAGAGGAACGCCACCGGCCGGACAATCAAGTAGCCCGCGGTGGCAACCACCATGGTGAGGGTGAACACCGCCAAACCGGGATTCAGTCGCACCGTCGACCGGATGGCGGGTACGGCGACCACTAAAAAAGCGGCAGCGGCAAAGACCGATAGCCAACCCTCCGTCGGTCCACCCATGGTGATCGAAAAGAGGGAGATCAAGACTGGCAGGACACCGGCGGGATCGCCCCCGCCAATTTGCATGTCGCTTACGTTGGTGATGTAAAGCCACAGGACCACAACCATCGGCGGAAGCAACGCCGCCAGGCATGGCCCCCACCCCGCACGCTCCGCCGACCGGCTGCGAAACAACCCAAACAATATCCAACCAACAACGCCGACAAAAACAAACAGGAACGACAGGTGAGCCAAAAAACCCAACGCCATTGAGATTGCCAATCCTGCGGCGACGCGATAGTTCGGGCGCTGGATCAAAGAGTCAGCCAGCGTCATCGACAACGACGTCAGCAGCAGCAGGCTGGCATAACCCCGGGCTTCGGACGAATAGTGAACCAGCGGGTAGGAAGCGGCAGCGAGAAGCGCCAAGACAATGACGCCCGCGGTACCTTGATGTTTGGCACCATAAGCCAGAACCGGGATCATCAAAGTACCGCAAAGGACCGCGGGCAGTCGCAGGATAAACGGTTCCGCGTCAACCCCCAACAAGTATAACGACAGGGTATTCAAAAAGTGATTGTTATCATGCTTGATCGATGTGAAGATCTCCGCTGGGCTTTCGACCCCCAGCAGTAGACTCAGCGTCCAGATTTCATCGAGCCACAAATCGCCGCGTGACGCCAGCAGACGTAGCACCAGACCGACAAGGGTAACGCCGGTGACCAGCAACGCGGTGCTGCGAGTTTTCAATGCAAGAGTCATGAAAGCATGTCGCGGTAGGATGCGGAGATGGTTCGCTTCGCCCGGTGATCGAGAAGGTTCCGGCGACAAGATCGTCGCAGGGCGCAACCGTGCCGCTGAATAATACGGCGGTGCTCGGCAATCTCGATCCGCCCGGCGATCATTTTCAAGACCGCCATCATATGGATTGACGCGCTGCAATCGGCCGAGACGTAGGGACGAAGTTGGTCAAACACCAGCGAAGCGATCGACTCGAACGTTTCCGGCTGAACGATCAAACGCAAGCGACCGTCGCCGTCATAGCGATGAGCATCGGGGATCGGCTGGCTCGAAAGGTGGATGATCATCGAGGCGAGCCAATCGATGCAGTTGGTTGCGGTGAAAGGATCATTGACGCCGGGAGACAAAGCCCGCACGGCGACCTCGACGAGTTGATTGACCTCAAAACGCAAATCCTGAGTCGACGTCCGTTGGCGATCAATGATGAAATGCTTGCGGATATCATCGGCATCGTCCGCCGGTAGCCTGCCGGGCGGATAGACCCGGACCAACGGTCCGCAGGCGGTAACAAAATCGCCCGGTTTGGCGGCGCAGCGGATGATCAAATCGTGGTCAATGGCGTATTGAATCAATTCTTCGCTGTCGATGAATTGCAAATACCCGGTGGATCTAACGGCGATCGTATCGCTGATGGCATCAAAATCGGTTGGTAATTCGGAGGTGGGAGACCGCCGCTCGGGGTCCGAGTGCGGGCGGCCGATGTCCGAGGGAAAAAGCTTGTCGATCTTCCGTTCGAGACTTTCGCCGACGTCGGCGATGATGTTGGTGACGTGGATCGTCTCGGGGATATGATGAATGAAGTAGATCAGGACGCCGACATTGATTAGCGTAAACAGTAGTGCGGCGTTGACCGCCAGGTGCGGGACAAAGGCGGCGGCGAGGTCCGGTCCATCGCCCGACTCCGCGTGCTGGACCGATCGAAGCACCAGCAGGCAGTAGATGAAGTTGGAGATAAAGACGCCCAGCGTGACCTGGTTGCCGCGGTTGCGCATGAAGTTATTGAGCAGACGCGGACCGATTTGATAGGTCGTCGTGGATATTGCCAGGATGGTGATCGAAAAAGTTGTCCCGGCGACGGTGATCATCGAACCGGCAACGGTCGAGAGCACCATCCGGGCGCCGGCGGGCTGATTGATCGTCAGGTAGCCGGATTCTTGCAGCCAACTGGCGGCCCCGGCGCGGTCGATCGCCGGCAAGACAAACGACAACCCGATCGCTGCGATGGCCATCAACGAGGGCAGAAACCAGTAGCTGTCGCGGACCTTGGTCCAAAGGGTGGTGAAAATAGGACGAGTCGTTGTGAATGAAGGCGAGCGTGGTCGGCAGAGGCGTGTGTTGAACAAACAAAAATACCGCATCAGGTGCAGTCGCCTATCCACCGAACGACGAAAGGACCTGTCTGAAAAAAGGTCCGGGCAATCCGCCCCTCGGCCGGCCTCGCCGTCTCGATTCACCGCAGATCCGCGGAGACTGGAATGAAGTTCCGGCCAGCCGGGGCGGTAAACAAGTGAACTTGATTGCCTCGTCGGCTACCCGCTGATAGACTCCCGAGGTCAGCTTCGCCAGCGATGGTGAACGGCTTCGACTCTTTTCAACTACTCAGAGGTTTGTTATGCGTTACATCAAAGTGCGTCCATCGAAGGGTTTTACCCTCGTTGAATTACTCGTGGTGATTGCGATCATCGGCGTTTTGGTCGGTTTGCTGTTGCCTGCCGTTCAAGCGGCCCGGGAGGCGGCTCGCAGGATGAGCTGCAGCAATAATTTCAAGCAAATTGGTCTTGGAATGCACAATTATCACGCTGCGTTTAAGCAGCTTCCTTTGCACGGGGCCGGAACCGATCGGGTCGGCGGGAATGATTTGTGGGACAAACCGACGACTCCATTCGACACCTCGAATCGTCGACTCTCCTGCCTGGTAGGAATCCTGCCATTTATCGAGCAGCAATCCATTTGGGAGGTTATGGTCAATCCGTTCGTTGATGGCGGCAACCAAGTTCAACCATTCGGCCCCCGGCCCGACCGCACGTGGTACACACCCTACGTTACCGAAATCCCGACTTTTCGATGTCCCAGCGATCCTGGAACCGGTTTGCCGGCGATGGGCCGAACCAACTACGCCGCGAACTTTGGCGACTCCTGCCGCGAGACTCGCGATGCCTACATCAATGTCGATGAGGAAGGCAGTAACGGAGCGGTGGTGCCTTACATCGCAAACAATCAGGGTCGATCAATTCGCGTCAACGCCGCTCAAAGGGGTATGTTTGTCAATTGCAAGCACATGAAGTTTCGCGCTACTCTGGATGGCTTAGCCAATACGATCATGATGGGGGAAATCGCAACCGATTTGGGAGACTCCGATGCCAGGACTGCTTTGGTGACCGGTGGTGACAGTTCGCGGACGCCTGAAAACACTTGCGGCAACAACCCCAATTGGGTCGCCGACAAAGTTGACCCGGAGCGGCCCCAGTTTTGGCCCCCCGGTACGCCGGTTGGCACAACCAGCGGCCGTGGTTTTCGCTGGCACGACATGATGCCGCTCTACACCCAGTTTCACACCATTTTGCCTCCCAACAAGCCGATGTGCTCAGAGCGTGATGACGAGCGGGACATCATCGGTCCGGCCGGTAGTCGTCACCAGGGGGGAACCCACGTGTTGATGGGTGACGGAGCGGTGCGTTTTATTACCGATTCAATCGAAGCGGGTAACAGCCAGGCACCGGTCATTCATTCGGGGAATCTCCCCGGGGCGAAAAGTCCTTATGGCCTCTGGGGGTCCCTGGGCACCCGAGCCGGCAAAGAGACGATCGAATCGGACTTTTGATACTGGCCGGTTGTTATTTCCAATTCGAATGCCGCGGACTTTGGTTCCGGGGCGAACTGCAACCGTTGGAGTCTAGCCTTAAGGCGATTCTGCGGGGTACTGAATCGGCTAGAGCCTACACCCCAACGCTTAAGTCAGCGGCATTCATCTCCAATTCCTATCATTCCCAGTGTGTTCCATCGTGCAACGTCACCCTCAACTTTTCGCATCCATTCGTGTGGTTCATGGTCTCGCCGCCGGAATGCTCTTTTTGCTGGCCGGTTGTGGGCAAACTCCATCGGGTCCCGTAACCGAAACCGCAACCGAATCGGAGTTGCAAGAGTATGATCGAATGTTAGCGGAGGAGGACAGCATGAATGTGAATGACTGATCGGCAACTCTTCGACGCGGAAGGAATTGTCATGGACAGCGCGCGTTCGCGTGACTGTTGAATTTCGGGCACGCTTCGACGCTATGACACGCTGGCCTTGGGTGATGGACGAGCGGACGGTTGGACCGCGATTGGTTGGTTGCCGGGATGCCCCGCGGCCGGGAAACGTGTTCAATGCCGCCGTTCGTTCCCCCCCCAATCGCCGATCGCCATGAGCCAACCCAGCCCCTCCTACGCCATCACGATTCGGTTGCGGTACCGCGATACCGCCGGGACGCTGGGCAAAATCACCACCACGATCGGCCAAGCCGACGGCTTCATCGGGGCAGTCGACATCGTTCGGATCGATCGCGGTTTGATCAGCCGCGACTTTACCGTCAATGCCACCAACGTCGAGCACGGCAAACGGATCGTCGAGGCGCTCAAGAAGGTCGACGAGATCGATGTCGTCAACGTCTCCGACCGCGTCTTCCTGATGCACCTGGGCGGCAAGATCGAGACCCATTCCAAGAGTCCGATCAAGACCCGTGATGATTTGTCGATGGCTTACACGCCCGGGGTGGCCCGCGTGTGCCGTTCGATCGCCGAAGATCCCGATGCGTCTTTTGCATTGACGATCCGCAAAAACACCGTCGCGGTGGTCTCCGACGGGTCGGCGGTATTGGGGCTGGGCAACATCGGACCTCGGGCGGCGATGCCGGTGATGGAGGGCAAGGCGATGCTGTTCAAAGAGTTCGCCGGCGTCGACGCGTTTCCCATTTGCTTGGACACGCAAGACACCGAGGAGATCATCACAATCGTCCGAGCGTTGGCCCCAACCTTTGGCGGCATCAATTTGGAAGACATCTCGGCGCCGCGTTGCATCGAGATCGAAGAGCGGCTGGACGCGGAGTTGGAAATCCCGGTCTTTCATGACGACCAGCACGGCACCGCGATCGTCGTGTTGGCGGGTTTGCGAAACGCGTTGACGGTCGTCGGCAAAACGCTTCAAACCGTCAAGGTGGTCGTCAACGGGGCGGGTTCGGCCGGAACCGCGATCGTCAAATTGCTGCTCAAATCGGGGGCCACCGACATCGTCGTCTGCGACCGGCTGGGCGTTGTCGGATGTGATGCCGCGGAAGTGCTCGATTCCTCCAAGACCTGGTTGCAGAACAACACCAACCCCCGGGCAGTGACGGGAAAACTCTCCACGGCGCTGGTCGGGGCGGACGTTTTCATCGGTGTTTCGGCGGCCAATGTGCTCACCGCGGCGGACATTGACACGATGGCGGACGCTCCGATCGTTTTCGCCCTGGCCAACCCGGACCCTGAGATTGATCCCCGCGAGGCGGGCGACCGGGTAGCCGTGATGGCGACGGGGCGGAGCGATTTTCCGAACCAAATTAACAACGTGCTTTGTTTCCCGGGGTTGTTTCGCGGCGTGTTGGACGTCCGGGCCAGCACGGTCAACGATGCGATGAAATTGGCGGCTTCCGAAGCGATCGCTTCGGTGATCGATCCTCAGGATTTGTTGGCCGACTACATCATTCCCAGCGTTTTCGATCGGCGGGTGACCAAGGTGGTCGCCAAGGCGGTCGCCGAAGCGGCGTTGGCGACCGGCGTCGCCCGGCGGACCAAACGAGCGGGGTATGCGATCCGTTAGACCCGACGCTGCCCTAGTCATCGCATCGGCTTGAGCTATCGTTAAACACTGCCCAAGTTGCCTGGTTTGTCCGCCCCGCTCCAACCGTTCTCCGCTCGCTTTGTCTCACGCCGCACGCTGGATCGGATTTGCAATCGTGTTGGCGGCCCTCCCGCGTGGGTGGGCGGTCGATTGGGATTCTCTCAGCCGCGATGTTGCTGAGCATGTTCGTCAGGTTGAGAACGATGGTCTGCTGCGGCTGGTCGACCTCCCGGACCCCCAGCGGCGGGGCGACGCGGTGATTGCGGCGATGAATGCCGTGGACGCTTATTTCGCTCGCGTGACGACGCCTCAAAACGCTGCGGCTTGGGCGGAGGTGATCGACGCCAAACCTCTGCGGCAGGCGATCGAGACAAACGCATCGACGGCGGTCCGTGGCCGCGAAGCGACAGCGTTGCAGCGACGGTTGACCGATTTGGCGCCCGGTTTTGAGTTGACGGTGCTGCGAAAACTTCGCCGGGCGACCGATCGCTACGTTGCGGCGATTCGGTACGGCGTTCCGGGTCGGGCGGAGAAATTGATTCCCGCCCAACTCCGGGCGGTCGCGAAACTGGTCGATCCGGCCGACGAAGGTTTCGACGAAATCGATTCGAGCCAACGTGCCGCGCGGGTGACGCTCCTATTGGAGCAACTCGACGGCAGCAATCAGGTGCCGGGGCTGCAGCAACGATTTGCGTCGATTCATCAACAGCCCAATTTGCTGGTCACCGTGGATCAATCTGCGCTCGCTTCGGTGGTCGACCGGGCGGTCGATCAAACCGATCCACTGCGACGGTGCCTGCTGGGCACCTACCTGGTCGGCACGACGCAGCTTCGCGGCCGGGTGACCGGTCAATTCTTGCCCTCCGACGGCACCGTCGCGGTGTTGCTGCGGCTTGATGCGAGGATGACGACGTCCAATCGTGGCTACAACAAACCGGTCACGATCGACTCGACCGGCCGGGGGACGGTTTCGACCGCCCGTCAAATCGCGATCACCCGCCGCCGCGTCGTTGCCGGGCCGGTGGTGTCGACCGCGACGTTTGATTCGACGATCCAGCGGATTAACCATCCGCTGCGAATTGTCCGCCGGATCGCCCGAAAACAAGCCGAAAAGCTATCGCCGCGGGCCGAGGAGATCGCTCGCCAAGGGCTTGAAAATCAAGTCCGGGAGATGTTCACCGAGCAGTCGGACCGGGCGGCACAGCGGACGTTCCCCGACACGGACGCGCGGCTGCGGCCGTTGACTCAGCGGCTCGACCTGCCGCTGCCGGACCGCTCGATCGGCTCGACGTCCCAATCGGCTCTCTGGCGGGCGAGGCTTGCCGGGGACGATCAATGGGCCGCCGCCGGTCCGCCGCCGCTGGGCGTGGTCGCGGGGCAATCGTCGGTGACGGTTCAAATGCACCAGTCGTTGGCCAACAACCTGTTATCGCGGGTGTTTGCCTCGTTGACTTTGAACCAATCGAAACTGCAGACGACGCTTCGGGCGTTGGGGATCGATCCGCAGACGCTGCGGGGTCCCGGGCAGGAGCCGGCCGAACCGTTTGAAATCGACTTTGCCGCGACCCGGCCGCTGTTTGTTCAGTTCGACCGCGGTGTGATCCGCGTGGGTTTGCGTGGCGAACGGTTTGCGACCGGCGATCGCGATTTGCGGCAGTCGATTCAAGCGGTCGCCGACTACCGGCCGGGGCAATTGGCCGGTGGGCGATGGGTGTTCGTTCGCGACGAGGAGGTGGAGGTGACGTTTCCCGGTTCGGATCGGTTGTCGATTCGCCAGGCGGCGGTCAAAGCCAATGTGGTTGAGCGGTTGCAGTCGTTGTTTCCAACGCTTTTGCTGGACCGTGACTTCGCGATCCCAACAACGCTGGCGATGCCGGCGATTGCGGGTCGATCGGTGCGAATCGATCGATTGGATTCGGACGGTGAATGGGTCACCGTCGGTTTTTCATTGGGCGATTGACGGTTTCTGTTCAAGTTCGGCGCGGCCTTTGCAACCCCTTGACAGGGCAAAGGGCATTGCAGCCGGCGGAAGGTCGGCGGCGCGACTGTCCGCTGAACTTTCAAACGAACACCACAGAATCCGCCCATGAGCACGACGACCCCCCAGAAGGAATCTTCCACGACTACGCAAAGCCGCGGTGAGATTCATTATCAGACCACCGGCGAGCAACGCGGCGGAGAAACGGCGACCGAAAAAGTCGCTCACGGCAAATTGCCCTCGGCCGGCGACGTCAAAAGCCAAGTTCAGTCGACCGCGCACGACGTCGCCGACGCCGCCCGCACCAAGGCCAGCGAAGTGAGCCAGCAGGTGCGGTCGCAGGCCCAGGGTGCGATTGGCCAAGTCAAACAAACCGGTTTGCAATACGCCGACAAGAAACGCCAAAAGTTGGTCGGTGAAGTCAACGTGGTGTCGCAAAAAATTCACCACGTTGCCGACACGCTTCGGCAGGAAAACTACGAGGGACCGGCCCAATACGTGACCGCCGCGGCGGCACAGATCGATCGCGTGGCCGATGCGATCGCCACCAAGCCGTACTCGGAAATGCTCGATGACGTTCAGCACTTTGCTCGGACGCGGCCGGAGCTTTTCTATGGCGGGCTGTTTACCGCCGGGTTGATGGCGATGCGTTTTCTCAAAGCAACCGCGACGCCGCCGGCGCCAAGCACGACCGGTTCAGCCGCGGACATCCATGATTCTCGGTTTCAGAACCCGGCATACCGGCCGGTCCAACCGAGCGTGAAGTTTGGTCAAACGCCTCCCGGCGTGGGGCTTCAGCCCAAGTTGGTCCCCGACGTTCATGACCATCGCAGCACGATCGAGCGGAGTGAGACCTACGCGTCGACGGGACGGATCGAGCCGTCGGATTCGGGGCTGAGCAAGCCTCGCTGATTGGACCCTGGTTTGTAACCAGCCCCCGGTGTTTGCCCGACTTCCTTTTCCCGTATCGCTGTTTGTTCGATGATTACGTCTGATCCCACCCACGCCGCCGGCCCGCCCCTGAGCGCCAGGCCCGACTCGCTGCCGCCGCCGACCGGTACCGACCCCGTGCCCGCCGAACCGATTGGCGGCCGTTCATTGGCCGATCTGATCCGTGAACTCCGCGACGAGGGCACGTTGCTGCTGCGTCAGGAAGTGGCACTGGCCAAGACCGAGATCGCCGAAAAAGTCGGCCGGATGGCCCGCAACATCGGTTACATCATCGCCGGCGGGGCCATCTGCCACCTCGGGCTGATCCTGCTGTTGTTTGCCGCCAGCGAAGGTTTGAAGCTGGCCCTGCTGGGCACCGATCTGGGCGTTCACGCGACCTGGCTGGCGCCGCTGATCGTCGGTGGTTTGATCGGGCTGGTCGGCGCGTTACTGATTTTCAAAGCCATCAAGACGCTCTCGCACACCTCCCTGAGTCCCGATCGAACGATCCAGTCAATCAAGGAGGACAAACAGTGGGTCAAGGCGAAGGTCGCCGAGGGCAAACGCGAGCTGACCTCCTGAGAAAGCCCACTGTGGACCGTGGATTGCCACGGTCCACCCGGCGAGCCTCCCTCCAACCACCCAACTATCACCCATGTCCACCAACTTAGAACACGAAAGCAGCGGCGAAATCCGCCGCGACATCGAGACGACCCGTTCCAAGCTCGATCAAACGATCGACCAGATCGGCGAGCGGCTCAATCCGCGGCACATCCTCGACGACGTCGTCGACGTATTCCGTTCGCCCGGCAGTGCCGACCCCTCGGGAGCGTCCCGCGGAACCACCGGCCCGCTTCGGGTCACCGATGCGTTGGCCGACGTAACCCAATCGATCAGCCACACGGTTCGCGAAAACCCGTTGGCGAGCGTGCTGCTGGGGGCGGGGCTGGCGGCATTAGCGTTTCGCACCGGACGATCGTCTACCGCCACCGTCGATCGTCGATCCGGGCAAGGCTTCTTGCCCATCGACGCCATTGACCAGGACGACGTGATGTGCCGCGGGGAACCGGGTGATCCCCTCGACTCGTTTTCAACCAACCCGCCCGACCGTTTTTCCGACCACTACATCACTGACCAGGAGATGATTATGAACACTCAAACGACCCGCCAACCCGGTGCCGCCGCGACCGGCGATAGTCGATTGGTTTACCCCCAGTCCTACGACACCGCGGCCTATCCGCAGTCGGACCCTCAACCCGAAGGTTTCATCGACTCGGCCAAACACGCGATCGCCGGCGCCGCATCGGCGGTCACGGATAAATTTTCCGGCGGTGGTTCCTCCGCTCGCCGGACCGGGCCAAGTTCTGTTTCGGTTGCCGCGACCAAGGTCCGCCGTGCGGCCCGCGAAAATCCGCTCGGTGTCGGAGCCGCCGTGCTCGGTTTGGGACTGCTCGCGGGGGCATTGATTCCCGAAACCGATGCCGAAAACCATCTGATGGGCGAGACCGCCGATGACGTCCGCGAGCGGGCACGCCGGCAAGCCGAACAGGCCGCCCAGCAGGCCAAGGCCCGTGGTCAAGCCGCCTACGCGACGACGGTCGGCACCGCCTCGCACATCGCCGACGAGGAAGGTTTGACGCCCGGAGGGCTATTTGACCAAGCCAAACAGGTTGCCACGAACGTCGCCAAATCGGCCCTCGAAGGCGGCAAGCAATCGGCGATGGACGCGCTCAAGGAGTCGGAAATGACGCCTGAGCAGCTCAAGGCCAAGGCGGAGCGTTTGGCCAAGGAAACCGGCGATGCCGCCTCGGTCGAACTCGAAGCCGCCAAGGTGGATGCAAAGATGGCCGTTCAAAACGCTGCCAAGGCAGACCCGGACGCCGAAGAAGCCGTCGCCGCCAACATGAGCTGAGGCGATCTCCCCGTAGCGGAAGTCGCCAAGACTTTCGGTTGCGATGTGGGCAGACCGAAAGTCTTGGCGACTTCCGCTATATTCAATGGAGCAGCGGCGGCCCGGCAGGCCGCCGCCACCTAGCAGACAAACCTCCCCAAACCGGGAGGTTTTTTTATGCGCCCGCCGACGTCCGACGGCTCCCGCAAACCATCGTCAACGGGTTCAATGCGTTCAAACATCCGCTCCCGAGATTTGGCGATCGATCATGCCCGACAACAACAACGACAAACTCCGCGGCGAGATCGGATCGCTGGGCAACCTGCTGGGCGACACGATCCGACAATTCGCCGGTGACGAAGCGGTCGAGATCGTCGAACAGCTCCGCCGGTTGGCTTGGGACCGCCGGCTCGGTCGGCCCGGCGCCGATGAGAAGATGACCGAGCGGATCGCGGGCTTGAGCGAAGATCAAATCGGCGTCGTCACCCGGGCGTTCACGCTTTTCCTTGATTTGCTCAACCTGGTCGAAGACCGCCGCCGCGTCGACGTGCTGCGACAGCGGGCCGAAGAGGCCTACCCCAATCCGCGAGGCGAATCGGTCCGTGAGGCGGTCGCAAGGCTCAAAGCGACGGGCAAATCAGCCGGCGAGATTCAGCAGCTTGTCGACCGGTTGCATGTCGAATTGGTCTTCACCGCCCACCCCACCGACGCCAAGCGACGGTCGGTGCGCACCAAACTGACCGCCATCCGTGACCTGCTC
Source organism: Pirellulaceae bacterium (assembly GCA_963833245.1). Taxonomy (GTDB): domain Bacteria; phylum Planctomycetota; class Planctomycetia; order Pirellulales; family Pirellulaceae; genus Rhodopirellula. The sequence continues at coordinate 233,110 of CAWHXH010000010.1, read as the reverse complement.
GGGCGGCTGGACAACCGCCCCACACCCGAGGAACTCGACCGCACCAACGCGGCGCTGCGGGCGGAGATCGTCAAGTTGTGGCAGACGGACCTGATCCGGCCCTGGCGACCGACAGTGATGCAGGAGGTTGGCCGGGGATTGTCAATCAAACCGGTGCTTTGGCGCGAATTACCCCGGATCGACGAGCAACTGCGGCGGGGGTTGAGGGAAAATTTCGGCAACGATGTCAAGGTTTCTCAGCCGGCAATCACTTTTGGATCGTGGATTGGTGGTGACCGCGATGGACACCCCGGGGTGACCGCCCCGGTGACGCGACAAACGCTCGGATGGTTGCGCCGCGAAGCAATTGCGTTGCACCTGCAGCAGGCTGATTTGCTGTTCGGCTCCCTCAGTCTGTCGGTGGACCCGGGATCGGTCGCGGGGTTGGTCGCCGAGATCGACCGGTCAATCGGCGTATTTGGAGAACTCAAGGACCTCCTGTCGCGGATCCCTCCCGGCGAGGTACCCCGGCGGTGGTTGGCCGTGATCCAGTGGCGGCTGCAACAAACCGGATTGGTGACGCTGCAGGACAACACCACGGTCGTCGGAGCGTACCGCGGCGGCGACGAGTTGCGGGTTGATGTCGAGCGGTTGATCGACGCGGTGGAACCATTGCCCGGTGGTGAACACGTTGTGGGGGAATTGATCGCCTGGCGGTCGCAGGTCGAGACGTTCGGGCTGCATTTGACTCGGCTGGACGTCCGACAGAACGCCAAAATTCACCGCGAAGTCATCGACGAGTTGCTGGCCGCCTCGGGGGCCTGTGCCGACGCGACGACATTGGACGAGTCCGGGCGGGTCGATTTGCTGATTCAAACGCTGGACAAACCGATCGATCGCGAACGGATCGAATTGTCGGAGATGGCGGCTGAGACGTTGGCGACGTTTGACGTTTTGCACGCCGCGGTCCGCCGTTTTTCACCCCAATCGATCGGCACGCATGTCATTTCGATGACCGCGGTGCCATCGGACGTCCTGTCAGTGCTGTGGCTCTGGAACCAAACGGCCGGCTCGGCGGAGGATTTGGAGAACGGACCGCCGATCGTACCGCTGCTCGAAACGATCGAGGACCTCGAGAACGGTCCGGGCATTTTGACCGGCATGTTTGCGATCGACGCTTATCGCGAGTATTTGCGTCGTCAAGACGATCACCAAACGATCATGCTGGGCTATTCGGACAGCACCAAGGACGGCGGCTACCTGACGGCGTGCTGGTCGCTCTTTGCGGCTCAAAAACGACTGACCGAGGTCGCCGCCGAAGCGGGCGTTCGGGTGACGTACTTTCACGGCCGCGGCGGTTCGCTGGGCCGCGGCGGTGGTCCGGCCGCCCGCGGGATCCTGTCGCTGCCTCGGGGCACCTTCGACGGCGCGTTGCGTTTGACCGAACAGGGCGAGGTTCTGGCCGATCGTTATGACGATCCGGCGATCGCCCGCCGTCACCTTGAGCAGGTCGTTTGGGCGTCGTTGCTTTCGGCTGGCGATCCCCATCAAGGCGATTCGGAGGCGTGGATTGAATTGATGGAAAAAATCAGTGCCCGCTCGTTCACCCGCTATCGCCGATTGCTGGAGTCGCCGGATTTTGTCGAATACTTCCGCACCGCGACGCCGGTTTCGGACATCGAGCAGTTGCCGATCGGATCGCGACCTTCGCGGCGTAAACCGGGCGGCGGGTCTGAGCGATTTGCGAGCGATCCCGTGGGTCTTTTCCTGGACCCAAACCCGTTGCCTGCTGCCCGCGTGGTACGGCATCGGGGTGGGAATGCAACCGGCGCTGGACGATCCGGCATCGTACAAATTGCTCAAGACGATGTATGCCGATTGGCCGTTTTTCCGGGCGATGATCGACAACGCGGAGCTGGCATTGGCCAAATCTGACGTTTCGATTGCATCTCACTACGCGGCGTTGGCGGCGGGCAAATCGACGCTCGAGTCGATCACCGCGGACATCGGTGAGGAGTTCCAGGCGTCGCGGGCCGCCGTCCTGCAATTGACCGGACGGGCCGAACTGCTCGACGGCGTCGCTTGGCTCAAGGAGTCGATCCGGGTCCGCAACCGGTTCATTGATCCGCTCAACCTGATCCAGGTCGAACTTTTGAAACGAAGCCGCAAGGACGGCGTGTCGGAGCCGGACGCCGAGCGATTGCGTCACCTGACCCGACTATCGATCAACGGTGTCGCGGCGGGGATGCGAACGAGCGGATAACGGGTTGGATCAAGCATCGGCCGGGGTCCGGTTATGCGGCCTGCGGTCGATCGCGTGGTGACGGTTGCCGCGATTGTCCGATGCGAACCATTGGACGAGTCGTGCCGGTGGTGCCGACGGTCCGGTTCCCGCCGCTTCCGACGCTCCGGCCGCTCATGTCGATCTTGCCGAACTTCCGACCCTGCCCCGCGGTCGCGATTGCACTTTTGCTCTGCTCCGCCGGCGGATGCTCGCGAACGTTCTACCGGATCCAGGCCGATCAGGAAGCTCACGGGTTGATGGCGAGCAAAAACGCGTCGGTGGCCCGGCCGTCCAACCGGCCGCTGATCATCGACGTCGATCCGCGGAGCCGGATGTTCAATCCGTTTGACGCCGATTTTCAACCAATTCCGGTCGACGATCCGGCCAGCCACCGGTTGATGGAATGTGTCGACAATCGCCGCGGCTATCCGGCTTGGGACGCCGCCGGGATTACCAATACGGCCGAGAATCCGGCGTGGTGGCAGTTTTTGCCATTGGACGAAGACGGCGTGCTGACCCTCAATGCCGACAACGCGGTGCGGATCGCACTGCTGCACTCGCGCGACTATCAAGAACAACTCGAAACGCTGTATCTGTCGGCGCTGGACGTTTCGAGCGAGCGTTTTCGCTTCGACACGCAGTTCTTTGGCGGACTGCAAACCAACCTGACCGCCGACGGTCGTCAGCGTGGCGGTTTCAACGGCAACAGCAGCACGCGGTTGTCGACCGGGCTATTCTCGCCCAGCGCCGCGGGTGCCCGCGGGGCCAGTTTGGAACGCAGCTTTGCCACCGGAGCGGACCTGGTCGTCGGGGTCGCCAACAACATCGTCTGGGAGCTTTCGGGGCCAAACAGCCAGTCGGCAACGACGGTGTTCGACTTCGCCTTGATCCAGCCGCTGCTCCGCGGCGCCGGCCGCGACATCGTGCTCGAACGGCTCACGCTCTCCGAACGGCGATTGCTGTCCAACGTTCGCAATTTTGAACGTTATCGCCGCGCGTTTTACCTCAACATCATCACCGGCCAGCGGATCGACACCCAGGTGCGACGCTCCGGCGGCGTTTTCGGCGTCGGCCTGGGCGGCTTCACCGGGCTGGGCGGAGGCTTTGCCGGACTGGGCAGCGGCAGCGGCGGGGTGCTGGGCGGTTTCGGTGGCGGCGTGCCCGATGCCGGCGGGCTGTTCGGGTTGCTGCAGGATCAATTGCAGATTCGCAACTTGGAAGAAAACATTTCCCGGCTCGGGGAAAACGTCCTGCTTCTGGAGTCCACGCTCGTCGAATTGCTCACGACCATCCCCGACGACCCCGAAGCGATCGTGCGCCAGCGGCTGCAGATTGCCCAGGCGAAGTCGTCGCTGCTGGCGTCTCAAAGCACCCTCGTATCCCGTCGTGCCGCTTACGCGGCGAGCATCGACGACTTCCTTCGCGACCTCGGATTGCCGCCCTACCTGTGCGTCCGGGTCGAAGACAACCTGTTGGAGCGGTTCGAGTTGATCGACGCCCAACTCCGCAGCCGCCGGGCCGAGTTGGTCGAGCTGCGGACCGCTGTCGGGGCGATCAACGTCTCGCTGCTGGAATCGTCCGAGTCGACGTTTGACGAAACGACCGGGACACCGCGGACGACCCTGGCGGACGATGAAGCGATTCTCCGACAGGTCGCCGCGGTCGGTCGTGCCCTGCAGCCGCTCGAACCGTTTATCAAAGTTCTGGTTGATGAGGACGCCACTCGGGTCGCGGCCGACATCGCCCTGCTGGCCGATACCCTGCCGCAGCGGCGGGGAGCGATCGACCGGTTGCGGGAAGATTACTTGGCCGATCGACAAATGATTTGCTCGCTGCTGGGGCTGCAGTCGATCGACGCCTCGATTTTCGACACCCGGCCGCTGCAGCAACTCGACACCGAACTGGCGGGCGATCTGGCCGACACCGTCACGCGGCTTCGCGACAACGGCCGGCGATTGGCGGAGGTTCGCGAATCGTTGGCCAAAGTCGCCGCCGGCGGGGGCCGGGGGGCCGGCGGGAACGACGACGAAGCTTTCTATGCGCTGGTTCGCGACGAAGTGATCCTGCCCAGCCAAGCGGTGCTCACCGACTTGGCCGAGGCGGTCCTGCTGATGCAATTGGCCCAGGCCCGCGCCCGGGTTGAAACCGTCGAATTGCCGCCGGTCGACATCAACCCCTCCGAAGCGTTCGAGATCGCACGGGTCAACCGCCGCGACTACGCCAACGCCCGGGCATCGCTGGTCGACAGCTACCGGTTGATCGAATTCAACGCCGACGCCCTGGAATCCAACCTCGACGTCGTTTTCTCCGGCGACGTGCAAAACTTTGGCTCCAATCCGCTGGACCTGCGCAGCAACACCGGCCGGTTGCGGGTCGGGTTGCAATGGGACGCGCCGATCACGCGGTTGCAGGAACGCAACACCTACCGTCAGTCGCTCATTGAGTACGAGCAATCCAAACGCGATTTCTACAATTTCGAGGACGACATTTGGCAACTGCTCCGCGGCGAAGTCCGGCAATTGCAGGCCAATCGGTTCAACTTTGAACTCGGCCGCCAATCGGTCCGCATCGCCGCATCGCAGATCGAACTGAACGATGACATCCGGCAGCTTCGCGACGCCCGCGGGTTGTCCTCCGGCCCAACCGCGGCCCGCGACACGATCTCGGCGTTGTCGGACCTGCTCAACTCGCAAAACTCGCTGCTCAACCTGTTCGTCAACTTCGAGGTTGTCCGCCGGGCGCTGGACTTGGACCTCGGGACAATGCAATTGACGCCCGACGGGATGTGGATTGATCCCGGTCCGATCAACCCCGACGCGATGCTGCAATTGGTCGGCACGTCGCAGATGGGATTGATCGAGTGCCGCGAAGTGTCGACGCCCACGGTGTTGCCGTGCGGTCCGGGCGGGTGCGGGTTGCCACCGACGATTCAACCGGTCGAAGCGATCTACGGGCGGGTGCCGGGGATGAATTGACGGCGCAATCCGGCGACGATTGAACCACAGAGACACAGAGAACACGGAGAGGATGAGCCTTCGCTTAACTTCTCTGTGCTCTCGGTGAACTCTGTGGCCAACGCCCGCAGCCCCGATCCCCCCCGGCCCCGATCCCCCGGCATCGTGCCCCCCCGGCATCGTGACCGGGCCGGTTGCGGTACGATTGGGGCGCCCGGATCACTCGTCGACTCACCGCCCCCCACCCCCGCGATGGCCAAAGGATTGTTCACCCAAGGGATGTGCATCCTGTGCCGGGAGCCGATGGCGCTAAACGAAATCCGCGATCGGTTGAGGCATTTTGAACTGATCGCCCACCAACAGGCCGCCGGCGACGTCGACGCTCCCGAAACGCTGATTTACAACTACCGGCCGGACGCCTCGGGCACGCTGTTGGTCACGCCCTCGGCGATCCCGTGGCCCGATGACATGGGCGACCCGGACGAATCGCCCGAGCGGTTTGTCGCTTGGTCGCTGGGTCAATTCGGCCCGTTGGCGTTCCCCGGATGCCTGCAGCGGGCGACCGAGCAACACGTCGGCGGTGCCGGCGGCGGGTCGCCGAGCAACGACGCGACGGTCCCGGTCGCGGACCTTCTGCCGCCCGAAGACGATTTGCCCGACGACAGCCCCGAGCCGATCGACCCGCGAACCCACACCGCCCACGTCCGGTTGTTGATTAGCTACGTGCTGGGCGTCGACGAAGAGGATGGAGACGTGGAAAGCTCCGGCTACCAGGACGGCAGCTACGGCTACGATGACGATGAGGACGATGAGGACGATGAGGACGATGAGGACGATGAGGACGAGGATGACGAACCGTTTGGTCGATTGCTCGCCGACCTCAACGACGATGACGCCGACCCCGATGCGGCCGACGAGGAAATCCAGCGGCTCTTTGGTTCCTCCGGCAACGTGCTGGACGCCGACAGCCCCGGTGGTGATTCCGGTGGGTTGGGGGGCGACTCGGATTTGGATGGTTTGGGCGGCGATTCCGATTCCGGCATCCCGCTGGTGCCGCCCGATTACGATCCCGTCGACGAATTGCAATTCCTGATGCGGGCGGTCACGACGTTGATGCAATCGCCCGTCGCGATCGCGTATTTCAACCCCGGCGGCGAGGTGTTGCAGACGCCCGATCGGCTTCGCCGCGGACTCAACGACGCTTGGCGACGCGAAGCCCCACCGTTGTCGATGTGGACCGGAGTGCGGATTTACCGCGGCACCGGCGATTGGTTAATCATGGATACCGTCGGCAATGGTCAATTTGATCGGCCGGACATGGAGGCGGTCTACCGCGAGGGCAGCTACCCGTCGCAGTCGGTCGAGCGGTTCATCCGCGGCGCGACCATGTACTTGCTGTCCGGCAGCGGCGACGTTGCGACCGGCGACACCGCCGAAGGTCCCGGCGGCGATACATGGCGGGCGATCGAGTGCGACGATTCGTTATCCGATCCGCCGCGACCGGTCATCCGCTGGTTCCCGCAAAACGCCGGTGACGTGCCCGACGACCTGCTGCGGACCGGGGCCGAAGACAGCTTTGCCCAAAGCCCCGACTTTGACGACGATTTGGACGACGAAGCGACGCTGTTCGATGATTTGGAAGACTAATGCGTCAACCGTAGCGGAAGTCGCCAAGACTTTCGGTTTCGGTCACCACCGTGTCGACCGCCACGTCGTGCCGATCGGCTTGAATCTCGTCAAAGATTTGGCAATCAAACGCCAGTCCGATCTTCAAAGCGCCCGGGCGCAGCCGCGACAGCAGCCGGTCGTAGTACCCCCGTCCAAAACCCACCCGATTACCTCGCCGGTCAAACGCCAAGCCCGGGACGATCGCCACATCGATCGATGACGGATCGCTTTGGCGGTCCGCATTCCTGCGGAGCGACTCAGCCGGCTCGCGAACGCCGAACGCCCCGGCGGTCAACTCCCGCGGATCGTGGAGTTCAAACAAACCGAGAGTCTCGCCGACGCAGTACGGCACCACGACGCGGATTTCGTCGTCTTTGAGTCGGCGGAGCACCGCGTCGGTCGTTTGGACTTCTTCGGCCAAACCGAGGTACCAAAGCTGTGTCGGTGCGGCGATCGATCGCAAACGCTCGTCCAGCGTCGCGATCACCCGGCCGCTGCGGCGATCCCGATCGGTCAACGCTCGCCGTGCGGTTCGGGCAGTCGACCGGGCGGCGTCTTTGGTCCAAATCAAAGCCGTCCCCGCCGGTCAATCATCAAACCCCGCCGCCATCGCCGCCCAGTGATCCGACGGATGCGGCGTGTAGGTTTTCACATCGAACGAATCGGCGATCAGCCGCCGGGCCGCCGAGACGTCCGCGATTTCGCCGCCGGCGATCATTTGGATAGCCAAATTGCCGATCCCGGTCGCCTCGAACGGACCCGCCACCACGGTTCGTTCGCACGCGTCGGCCGTCATCTGGCACAACAATTCGTTCTGCGACCCACCGCCGACGATATGCACCACGTCGATCCGGTCGCCGGTCAACCGTTCTAAATTGGCGAGCGTCAATCGGTAGCGGACCGCCAATCCTTGGAGCGCCGCGCGGAAACACTCGCCGCGATCTTTTGGGGCGGCGCCGCCGCGAGCGACCATCAATGCCGTCGCCGCGGCCATCATGTCAGCCGGCGCCACCAGCGATGAGTCGTCCGGGTCGACCGCCCCGACCTCCGGCGATGCCGCGGCCGCTTCGTCGGCCATCGTCGCCCAGTCGATCTCCTCGCCGCGGCGGATCAAGACCTCTCGCATCTGCTGGATCACCCATAACCCGCCAATATTTTTGAGTAAACGAGTCGTGCCGCCGACGCCCCGTTCGTTGGTAAAATTTAATTCCGCGGCCAAATCGCTTTGGTTGGGACGATCGCTCTCGACGCCCATCAGCGACCAGGTGCCCGAAGAGATGTAACACCACGGTGAATCGCCCAAGGCCGGAACCGCCAACACCGCCGCGGCGGTGTCGTGCGTCGGCGGAGCCACCACGTCGGCGTCGGCCAGCCCCGTCGCGGCGGCAACCGACGGAGACAATTGGCCGATCTTTGTGCCCGGCTCGATCGGCCGCGGCAGCAGCCGACGCTCAATGCCGAACGCCTTGAAGATCGACTCGGACCACTGTCCCGTGTTCGGGTCGAGCATTTGGGTCGTCGACGCGTTGGTCGATTCGACGGTTCGGACGCCGGTCAGCAGATAGTGAAACAGGTCGCCGATCAGCATCAACGTCCCCTCACCCTGCAAATTCCAATCATCGGCCGCGATCGCTTCGTTCAATTGACATAGCGTGTTGATGTCCATGAACTGGATACCGGCGGCGGCGAAAATCTCTCGCTGAGACATTTTTCGGCTCAACCGCCCGACCGCTCCGGCGTTCCGTCCGTCCCGGTAGCATCGCACCGGCCCGTCGATTTGGCCGTCGGCACCGATGATCGCGTAATCGACGCCCCAAGAATCGACGCCGATGCTGCGAATCGTCCGCCCCGGCAACTCGCGGACGGCGGCGGCGATCGCATCGAGAATCGATTGCCAAAGCCCCAGCACGTTCCACTGCAACACCCCGCCGGCGACCACCGGGCGATTGTCAAACCGACTGATTTCCCGCAACTCCATCCGCCCGTCGGTCAACCATCCGGCCAACAACCGCCCCGAGGACGCGCCCAAATCGATCGCGAGATAAACAGGATTCGACATCAAGACGTGCGGGCGGCGGCGAGGAACGGGCAGTGTTTTGCGACAATCTAACCGCTATCGATCGTCCGCACTCCGGTAGAGTCGTGCCAATGCGACCGCGACGTTTTCCACCGCCGCCCAATAGTCCTCGTCGGTCATCTCCGGTTTCCGCCGCCGGAGCGATTCCAACTCGCTTTCGAGTTCGTCGCGGCGGGTCAACTGGTCGTTCGTCAACCGTGGACCTTGGTCATCCAAATCGATCGTCATTTTCGCCGCCAATTGGCCGTCCAAAACCATTGATTCCGGTGGAGGCAGCGAGTTCGCTCGGCGAAGCAACTCCGCGGTCGTCCCCAGAGCGTCGCCGTTGTCATCGAGCAGCGCATGTTCGGTCGCTAACCGATCTTCCGCCTCGTAGAACCGCTGGACTTCGGCCGAAGCCCGGACGAACGCTTCGCGGACCGACACCGCGTGGTCATGGTCCAAATCCGTTTCCGCCGAACCGATCGCATCGGCAAAATTGCCGCCAAACCGTGCAAAATTCTGCTCCGTGCCGCTGCGGGTGGCCGTCACGATGACCCGCCGCGGACCCGAAAGCGCGTTGATAAACGGGCCGCTGCAGGACGAGGTGTTGACGACGACCACGGGCCGGTCCAGCGGCGAGAGCCAACGGGCCAACTCATCCGCCGAAACGTCCGGCCCCCGAAGATTGAATTTTGCGGTATCGAGACCAAACGTGCCGTGACCGATCAGCACCAACCACAACGGCTGTTCGGTCGGACGGTCGCAGGTTGCAATTTTGTCGCGGAGCCGCTGGACATCCGTCGCGTCTTTCCCATCCGCCGCGCCGCTTGTTTTGTCAGGACGACCGATCGCGTGCCAATCCCACCGCGCCGCCTCGGCAACCTGCCCCCAACGCTCCGCCCATCGGCCGAACTGCTCGCCGTACTCGTCCGTTCCGGGGGCGCCGACGACGACGATCAACTCAGGGCGATCGGCCGCCATCGCTTGGCTAACAAGCGACATCGACACGTAGAAAACCGATGCCCAACGCCGGTGTTCGCATCATGCCAAACCCCACAACCGTCGCAGCGACCATTCGCCCAGCAAACACGCAATTGCCAACATCATGACCCAGCCCTGATGCCACAGCGGATAGGTCCACGTCTCGGTCACCGGGACTTTGCGGGTCGATAGTTCATCGACGAACTGATCCAATTGTGCCGGATCGACGATCCGCCCACCGGTCCGTTCGGCCAGCTCGACGAGGACCGCATCGTTGACCCCCAGCCGTTCGTACTCCGCCTGACCCGCCGCGGCGACCCAGCCGGCTCGATCCTCGCCGATCATGTTGCGGTCGGTGTCCAAAACGCGAGCTTCGATGACGAACGAACCCGGCCGGCGGGACGAAAACGTCGCGACGTAAACGCCAAGTTCCGCCGCGTCGGGTCGGGCCATCAGTTCGATCGTCCCGCCCCCGTCGCCGACCCGAGCGATGGTCAAACGCACGTCGGCGTTGTCCATCGGCAAATACGTCGTATCGCGAACGTCGACGCGGATGTCGACCGATTCGCCCGACGGATCGGGGACAAGCGTCAATTCAACCCGGCGGGGTACCTCCCCGACCAGCCACCGCGTCGCCTGCCGCCAAGCCGCGGCGGCATCATCGGTTGACTCATCCCCGGACGCTGAGCCGGGCCGCAGCGACCAACGCCACAGATCGCCGATCGCGACCGCGGCGGTCCGTCCCCGGCCAAACCGCTGGGTCACGACCGCCGGCCGGGGCGGCCGGGAACCGTCCGCGACGGTGACCAACGTCGACGCGCCCGGTTTGATTTTGTCCAATTCGTTGACGACACGAAAATCGGGCATCGCCGCCAACCGCGTTGTCTCGGCCTGCTCGGTCGACCGAAGCCGCTGCCACGGTTGCAACATCCCCTCGCGGGTCAGCGCGATCCGAACCGGGCCGGGCGAAGCGATCGCCCCGGCACCGCCACGCGGCGAATAAACCGGCGAAAACTCGCCCAGCGGTGATTGGTTCGCCTCGCCGCCAAACGACTCTTGGCCCCCCAAAATCATCAGCCCCCCGCCGCGAACGGCCACGAATTGTCGCAACAACAACAATTGGTCCTGAGTGAAAAACTCCGGTTCCAAGTCGTCCAAAATGACCGCTTGATAGGCAAACAATTCCTCTGCCGATTGCGGAAAACCGTCGCTCAGTTCCTCCGACTCCCGAACGCCCAGCCGCAACATCACCGCCTCGTCGTACTGCTGCCGGGTATCGTCCGATTCGCCCAGCCCGGCGAACAGCGGATTGGTCGACGAAACCTTCGAAATCGCGAAAACTGAACTTGGGTTCCTTGTTGGCCATCCGAATCAGCCCAACCAATTGCACCTCGGCGTCCGACTGGATCGCCCGGCGAAGGAATTTGAACTCCCAATTGGGCCGGCCGGCCACATAAAGCACGCGAAACGGACCGCCCGGCCGGTCAATCGCCAACGTCCGCTCGTTGTTCTGCAACGTTGCCTCGCCGACCTCGATATCCATCCAGTCGTCACCGGCCCGGTCGATCCGTCCACGATCCGACTCCGCAAAACATCGCAAACGATAAAACTGGACGCCCGGCGGGGGCCGCAGTTCAAAACGAACCGGCAGCCGTTCGCTGTCCGAGGCAATCGCCAAGGTCTGTTCCCCGACGACGGCGTTATCCGGTTCGATCAATTGAACCACCGCCCGCTGTCCACCAAATTGATCGGCCGCCACGGTTCCGCGAACGGTCACCGGCGACGTCTCGAAATCCGTCAAGGTCACGCCCGCGTCAACGATCCGGATGTCCCGCGGCTTTGATTTATCGATCCGGCTGACCGGGTAGACCTGAAACGGCAGTTTTTGCCAAATTTTCGACGAATCGTCCCCGGCCGAATTCGTCAGGTTGCCGTCGGTGCACAGCAACAATCCCGCCACCGGTCGGCCTTCCAAACGGCTCGCCAGCGTGTCGATCGCACCGGCCAGCGACGATTCGGTGCCATCAAACGTCAACGTTTGGCGATCGTCCGCGGAATAAACACTGGCATCAAAAGCGAAATCGCGGACGTCGAACGCTTTTTCCAATCGCACCCGCCACGACTGTTCGTCGTCCAGCAGCGATCGAGCCACCTCATCGCGGCCCGCCGTTTGGCTCAATAGCGACGCGGTGCCTTCGGTCAACGTCATGCTGGCGCTGTTGTCGACCAGGATCGGCAGCAGATTGGCTCGCGGCCGGGGTCGCTGCCCGGTTCGCACCGGGCCGACCAGGCAAACCAGCAGCAGCGTGACGGCCAACCATTTGAGCGTCGCGGCCGCCAACACACGCGGCTGCCGGATCGACCCGCGATAGGTCCAAACGAGCACCCCCGCGGTGGCGGCGGAAATCGCGATCGCCGGCGGCAACCAGCCCGGCGAATCGAGCGTCCACGAGTCGATCAACGGCCGCTCCCGATTCGTTCGTAATATCGCCGCACCGCGTCGGTGTACTGCGGCGGGACCGGGTCGCGATCGATCGGCACGAGCGATTGCTTATCGGCGGAACGTCGCAACGATTCTTCGGCGACGTCGCGGCGAAGTTCCCGCAGCGGCGTGACGATCATTTCCTCCAACAAATCCCACTGGGGCGTTTGGGACCCACGTCGAAGCTCCGCCCTGGCATCGCGGGCGCGTTCGCGGATTCGGGCGGCCCGCGACCGCAGTTCAGGGTCGCCGACCAATTCCTCGACGTCTCGCAACCCATCGGACCACGACCGAAAACCGTCGCCGGCGATCGGTGCCTCCATCGTTTGACCCCCTTTAGAACCGGTCGATGGATTCCCCGGCGTTTGACCGCTCGCGGCGCCGCCACCGCCGGGACTGCCGCCCGGTGCCGCCGAACCGCCCCCGCCCGCTCGCAACCCCGGCGGACCTCCACGTGATCGAGATTTCGATTCTCCGCCCTGTCCCGGAATGGCCTGCGGCATTGATCCCGCGGTGGACTCGCCAGCCGGTTCGGCTCCACCGCGAGCGTTGCGGACTTCCTCGTTGGCCGCCTTTTCCAAAGCTTCCAACTGGTCGGCGGCCCTCCGCAGCCCTTCCGCCTCGTCGCCCAAAACGCTGGCGGCGGCCTCGTCGATCCGTTCGCTCAATTGCTCCATCGCCGCGGCCGCCTGCGCCTGCGACTGGCCCGCTTGTTCGTCAAACCCGCGACGCAGCCACCGGGCCGCTTTGTCCAACGGCTCGCTGCCGCCCCGCTGTTGCGATTCTCGAAACGCGTCGTAAAGCTCCCCGGCCAACAACGGTTGTGCCTCCCGAGCTTCCCCGACGGTCTCCTCGATTTGGTCAAACAAACGGTCCAATTGCGTTTTTTGCTCATCGAGCGACTCGGCAATTTTCTCGCGTTCGTTGTTGCCCCGCAGCCCCGAGCCGGGGGCGGCCTGATCGAGCCGTCCGATCCGCTCCCCCAACTCCGCCTGCTGCTCGCGGAGCTGCCGCGCGGAGCTTCGCATCGACTGCATCGCGTCGTCGAATTGACCGGCCGCGGCGCGGCGTAACTTGTCGCGACTCTCCTCCAGCTCCCGCTGCGCCCTCGTCCCGCTCGCCAACGCCCCCGCAGCGTCCTGGTCGGCCAACGCCTCGGCCGATTGGCGAATGTTTTCCCGCGTGTTTTCCAATTGCTCACGGGTCCCGGACATCGACTCGGCGGTTGCGGGATTTCCGGTCGCCGGGTTTTGCATCCGCTGAGCCAATTCGTCGGCCTGCCGCAGGATGTCTTGCTGCTGATCGCGAAGCCGTTTGAGTTGCCGGGCAATCTCCGCCTCTTCCTCCTCGTCCCCGGCCATTTGCAGCGCCGACTGCAACCCGGCGAGCTGTTGATTCAAATCCTCCTGCCGCCGGGCCAACTCGCTCAACCGGCTGAGCACCTGGCGGACTTCGCCGTTGTCCTTTTCCTCGGCGGGACTTTGAGCCTGCTGCTGCGTCTCATAACGGTTCTCATCCTGTTTCAATTCCAAATCATCAATTTGTTTTTTCCGTTTCGACTTCCCCGCCCCCCCGGAAGCTGACTTGGCCCGCGAGACTTCAAATTCCCTCGCCCTCAACCGCAATAATCCTGCATAGGCCGCCCGCTCGGCCGCCAGTGCCTCCGCCAGCGAACGGCGCTGTGTCCCCCCGGCCGCCTCGGTCAATCGTTGGTCGGCGTCCCCCATCGCGGCTTGGGTCGCCGCAATATGTTGTTTGGAATCTTGGTCGCCAATCTTGGACGCCAACATGCTCAATTGCCCGATCGCTTCCCGCTGTGACTGCGCTATAATATCAACATCAATCAACCACTGTTCGGTCGCCACGTTATGGGTTTGATCCCGTTTCCAAGTCGCCTGGATGATCTGCTTTTGCAATTCCGCCAACTCTTCGGCTTTCTGCGCCTGCTCGCTGGGCTGAGATTGACCGCCGGGCGGTGGCTGACCCTCACGATAGATTTCTTCAAACGGACGGACTTCGGCGAAGTACAAATCGCTGCTGGTCCGGCGACTCGTCTCCGAACCGTCGCCATCATCCTGCACGCGGTCTTCGGCCCAAAAAGAAAACGATAACAATTGATCGGGTACCGCCGCGAGCGACTCGAAGTTCAATAAGTGGGCCAGCGTCGTTTTCTCGCCCCCGGAAACCTCCCCGCCGAGCCGAAACTCCCGCGGCGGTTGATCCGCGAACGTCACCATCACGCCACTGGCCAAGATACCAAAATCATCACTGACCTCCGCCGATATTTCCAACTCCTCCAGCGGCGAGACGGTCAAATCACTAGCCGGATTCAACGTGATCTTTGGCACGCCATTGTCCAGACAGTGGATACTCAATACGGTCTCCGACTGATTTGGCCGATCTTTATCGTCCAATAATTCAACCTTCAATGTTTGCGACGCATCGATCCGCATCGTCGCGGCATACCATTGCGATTCTCCATCGAGCCGCACGAGATCATGACGAACACCATCGCCGGCGACCAAGGCCGCCGAAGCGACCGGTTTGTTCAAACGACAATGCCAAGTGACCTCCGTACCGCGGACCGCCGAAACAGCAACAGTGTCAACGATCCGTTTGGGTTCCCACCCGGTAAAGCTCGGGTAGTTCAATTCCGCATCGGTTTGAATGACCGCCGGGTAGTCGAACACGTCGACCCGGTAAGCGGGTGAACTCCAGCCCGGAGTTTGGACATGGTAGGAGACCGGTCGCTGGACGCCGGCCAAAAGCCCGCCCCAGACCGGATCGGCCAGGCTTTGCCGCATCGCCAAACGCTGCTCATTTTGATCTTCGTCAATCGTCACCAGTTCAGGCGAACCGTCGGCCCACGCACCGTCAGCTCTTAAACCGAATTCGGCGGTCACCAGCAGGTTGGTGCCGCGGGGAATTTCCGTGTTGCCGGGCAAAACCTCGACATCGATCAACCGCCGCCGGGATACCGAAGCCGTCGCCGGGCTGATTGATTCACCAAAGAAAAACATCGCGGCGAGGACCAACGACGCGGCCGTGCCAAACCCTCCGATTGCCCGGCTGCACGCCAGTCGCCGGCTGGACACCACCGCCGGCCAGTCGTGATGATCCGCGTGCTCGGTCGCCTCCCCCAACACGCGACGTTGGAAATAGCCGGGTGCCCCATGGTTGACCGCCGGATCGACCGCGGTGATTAAACGTTGATCGAGTTCGGGGTAGCGATCCTCGATCCGCCGGGCCACCGATTGCGGATTACGAACCATCCGGCTCGCGGCGATCGCAGCGATAAGGAACGATAGTCCGACCGCCACCACGATCGCCATCGCCACATCATAAGATCGGCCGGTCGGCGGACCGTCGTTTTGCCACCAGATTAACGCGGCAACAATCGCGATCGTCCAAACGGCATAAGAAACCACCTGCCAGAATCGGCAGCCCCGCAATCGCGCGACGACCGGTTTGAATCGATCAAGCAATTCGTTTGGCATGTCGTCCTCCCAAGACGGTTTCCAAAATCAAGGTCGTAATGGCCCCCAACAGTACCCAACGCCAAAGCCGCTGGCCGGCTTCCAACTCCTGATCCCGCCGTTGCCTTCGCGATTGTTGAACCTGCTCGATCGGCTCGGCCCGACCCAACGTCACGCCCAATTGTTCTAACAACTCGACGTTCATCGGTGCGGTGTCACTCTCGGCAGCGTCCAGGTTAGCCGCGAACGTCACCGCCGACTGACCCGGCTGAATGTAGCGATAGACACCCGGCCGGGTCACGGTCTCACCCGCCGGAGTTTCCGCCGCCATGTTCCCGCCACCCAACGGCTCGATCCTGCCGCCCTCTCGATGATCCGGCGACGAAGTTGTTGTGGACCACGGCAGCGGCTCCCCCACAATGATTTCCGGTTGGACACCGGATTGTTTGATGTTGCCGCCAAACCAACGCGACATCATCGGTAGGAACTTGGTTGACAAAGCCCATTGGCTCTGATCGGGTTGCCAACCGGCGGCCACCATCCAAACGTCACCCCCACCCACGTCCCGCTTGACGATCGCCGCAGTGCCGGAATCGAACCCGGCCATGACCTGCCAATCGGCGGCGAGGTTTTGAATTTCACGATGTTTCCAAAATCGTATTTTCGTAAAATCGTTGTATTGAGGATCCACCATGGCGGCAAACAGCGGGTGGGAGAAATCGATCCGCGACAGCATCGCATAATCGGCCACGTCCGCCTCGCTCACGGTGAACTGATCGTCCCCCGTCAATTCGCCTACCAAGTTCACCACGCCCGCTGCGCTGCGGGCGTCGCCGAGTACAAAAAGCACCCGGCCACCGGCGTTGACATAAGATTTCAAATCAATCTCGTTCTGGTCCCACCCCGCCGCAACGATCACCAGCGGAACGGTGGCAACATCTGCCGGACCAAGCTGTGTCACTGAATCGATCGCCTCGATCGATACCGATCGAGTTGCCGAATCCAGCGGCAACCTCGACAGGTAGTACCACAGGCTCGATGCGGGATCAGCATTGGTAGGCCCATGAAACAACAATCGCAACGCCATTTGGGACGGTGGGACAATGTAACGAATGTTGTCAAACGGTTGGTCATCACCGCGTAAGACTAGACGCAACGGTTTGTCGGCATCCAGCTCCGCCGGCAATGGCACCCGCACGGTCCGCACCGCGCCGGGCGGGACGTTGATCGAAGCCGCGTCGGTGGTTGATGACAGATCGGTATCCGTCTCCGTCCAAGCCAACCGAAAGTTTGACGCGTTTGCATCGCCGCTGTTGACGACCCGAGCGGGCACGTCGGCCTGACCCCCGGCTTCATCGTCCGTATTCAACATGTCTTGTTCATTCGCGGACCTCATCAAACTAACCGCAGCATTGGTGGACCCTTTGGCGGCAATCAAACGGACGTCCAGCGTGACGTCGGCCGGCCAGGGGTAGCCGCGAAGTGCTTCCGTTTCCGCACCATTTTGGAGATCGGAAATCAGCACGATCGTCGCCGGGCCGAGTCCCGCGGCCGCGGATCGGTCGCCACCCTCGCGATCAACCGTTTGCTGAACCCAATCGGCAGCCGCAGCAATGGCCCCGCCCAGGTCGGTACCACGCCATGTCGGCTCGCTCCGGCGAAGACTCGCTACGATCGCGAACAATTCCGTCCGCCCTGTGTTGTCGCGATCGGAGAGCGTTTGCACCCCGGAGTCAAACGTCATGATCCCGCACCAATCATCGACCGTTTGTTCCTCAACCATTTTTTCGGCCATCGTTACCGCCCGGTCCCAAAGGTCTTCTCGCCTCATGCTGGCGCTGCGGTCGATCAAAATCACCGTCCGCCGCCCCGCCGTGGTCAGCAGTGAATCGTCACCGCGGCTCCAGTACGGCCGTGAAAACGCGGCAGCGATCATTAGTAATCCCAAACAGCGCAGCAGAAGCAGCGGCCAATTCTCCAGCCGTCGTTTTTGAGTGATTCTGGGCGGCGATGGTTTCAAAAACATGGCCGAACTAAACGGCACCGAACCCCGCGGACGACGCCGAATCAAATGCAACAGCACCGGTCCGGCAACCGCCAGGGCACCCAGGAAATAGAGCGGCGCCAGGAAACTCATCGTGCCCGCCTCCGCCCCGCCGCGTCGCCGCGACGGCGATGCGTCGATACAAAATCACTCAATCCATCACGAAGCGGCATGTCGGTCGTCATCTCATAAAACGCTACCCCCGACTCGTCACAGATGCTACGCAACCGATCGGCGTGCGACCCGAATGCCGTATGGTAATGGTCGCCAGCCTCGGCCGGGTCGACATGAACCGTTTGACCCGACTCCAAGTCTTCGATCACCCCGGCGGCATCAAACGGGAACACTTTCTCGGCCGGGTCAAGTACCCGCAAAACGATGACTTCGTGCTGTCGGCTGCGCAGCAGCGCCAACGAACTTTGCAAATCCTCGGCGGGCATTAACAAATCGCTAATCAGCACAACCAAACCCCGCCGCCGTGACAACGCCGCGACCTGCGCCAGCGGTTGACGCAGGTCCGTGCCGCGGCCGCTGACCTGCCGGGCCAGGGCCGCCATGATTTGACGCAACTGACCGATCCGACTGCGAGCGTCGACCACCTCGCCGATCACCTCATCAAACGTCATCAGCCCCACCTGGTCCCGCTGCAGCGTCAGGTAGTACGCCAGCGTCGCGGCCAGTGTCCGGGCATAGTCCATTTTGACATAATCGACCGTGCCATAATCCATCGACCGGCTTTGGTCGACGATCAAATAACACCGCCGGCTCGTCTCGTCCTCGAACTTTTTGATGTAATATCGATCGGTCCGCGCGAACAGTTTCCAATCCAGCCCCCGCGGATCGTCGCCGGGGGTATACGACCGATACTCGCTAAACTCAACCGACGCACCATGCAGCGGGCTGCGGTGCAATCCGTTGAAAAAACCCTCGACCACGAGCTTGGCTCGCAGTTGCAAATTCTTGATCCGCATTAACGCCACCGGATCGATCTCGGTCGTCGTCGATGCGTTCAACATCTTAACCTTCCCCTCGCATCGGCACATGTGCGAGCAATCGATCAATCAGTTGCTCGACGTTGATCCCTTCCGCCTCCGCCTTATAACTGAGCAGGACCCGGTGCCGCAGCGCCGGGTGGGCCAGGCTGCGGATGTCCTCATAACGGACGTGAGCGTTCCCGCCCAGCAGCGCCTTGGCTTTGGCACCGAGCACCAACGTTTGCGCAGCCCGTAAACCGGCGCCCCACGTCGCATATTGATTGATAAAATCGGGCGTGCCCGGTTGGCCTGGCCTCGTCGCACCGACCAAACGCACCGCGTACTGCGCGACCTCGCGGGCGATCGGAACGCTTCGGCACGCGGCGTGAAACCTCAATACATCCTCACCGGAAAAAACCGGTTGGATCGGCTCGGGCCGTTCGGCGGTCGTTCGCATCACCACCGACAACTCATCCTCGGGCGATAGGTAGTCGATTAGCACATTGAATAGAAACCGATCCAATTGCGCCTCGGGCAGCGGGTAGGTGCCTTCCATTTCAATCGGATTTTGCGTCGCCAGGACAAAGAACGGTTCCTCCAGTTCATAGCGATGACCCCCGGCGGTGACCTGATGTTCCTGCATCGCTTCGAGCAGCGCCGCCTGGGTCTTGGGCGGCGTCCGGTTAATCTCATCCGCCAAAATCACGTTGGCAAAAATCGGACCTTTGACAAACTGAAGGTGCCGCGTCCCGTCGGCGGACTGTTCCAAAATCTCCGTGCCGGTGATGTCGGCGGGCATCAGATCAGGCGTGAACTGAATGCGCTGGAACCGGAGGTGGAAGATCTTCGCAACGCTGCTGACCAGGAGCGTCTTGGCCAACCCCGGGGCGCCGGTTATCAGACAGTGACCACCCGCGAATAGGCAAATCAGCAGTTGTTCAATCACATCGGTTTGCCCGACGATGACCTTGGACAATTCCGCCTCGATTCGCCGCCGACCGTCGGCGATCTTGTCGACCACCGCGGCGATGTCTTCGTCCGGGAGCGTTTGAACCGTCATGGGGTACCTGTAGGAAGTGGGATAGGCCTCCGGCCTGTCGCGATCACCAATGTAGCCGAAGCCGCCAAGGCTTTGGTCCAATCCCCGGTAGCCGAAGCCGCCAAGGCTTTGGTCTTTTGCGTTCGGAGGCCTTGGCGGCCCCCGCTACCGGAAACTGTCCGAAGACAGGCCGGAGGCCTATCCCACATTAATGCGTCATGGCATAGGTCACGATATTGATCCCCATCGGATAGGCTTTTTTGACCGAGAACTCATCGAAATACCATTGTTGTTCGCCTTCGCGTTCCCAGCCGTCGCCCAAGTCGGTGTTATGACAAATGAAGATCATCATGCGGCCCTTCCCGTCGGTGATCGCTCGGTAGTTCGGCGTGCTGGTGTCGCTGCCGTCGCGTGCCCATTCGCGCGAGGCAAACGTTCCATCGGGCAAGCGATGAACCGAGTTGATCGCCGGCACTTGCGGTTTTTCCTTCAAATCATACACGCAGTGAAAAATCTCATGACTGATCGGCACGTCGGCCGGCGGGTATTCGGGGAAAACTCTCGCCAATTGCTCCCTCAGGTTTTCATACTCGCTGTCGCCCCAGAAGTCGTCGATCATCATAAAGCCGCCCGCCAGGCAGTACCTCCTCAACGCCTCGACCTCGGCATCGTTGAACACCAACGCCCCCGGTTCGATCAAATAGACAAACGGGTAATCAAATAGCAATTCGTCATCGAGCCGCAGGGTGATCGGATCGGGATTGACCCGCAGCGTCGTCAATTGCTGCAACCGCAGCGAGAAGTTCAGGTCGCTATCGGGCCAATCGGTCCAGCAACCGCCGCCATAGCGTCGACGACCGCCATAGGAGTCGTATTGAATGCGAACAAACGTAAACAGTTCACCGGCAAATCGCTCGTCGACTTCCCAGTCCGGCACGCCGTTGCGGTCCGCCGGCAGGCGTCCGACCCGCGAACCGTCCCGCCACCGCGGCGACTGGGCCGTCACCAGTCCGGCCCAGCCCACCATAAGCATGACAGCGAAGATGCGGCCAAGAATCATGGCTCGACCTCCTCGACTTCTAATAACCGAGTGGGTTTGGCGTCCGGCGGCGGGTCGTCGATGAGCTTCAATAGCAACTGATGTGCTTCCCGGTAGCGGGGGGCCAATTCCAACGCCATCAAGACATGACGTTTGGCGAGGGAACGATCCGCGGTCGTCAAGGGTTGGGCCGCCCCGGCGGCTTGGGCCATTCGTAAATGGACCGCTGCCGGATCGACCGGATCGAGCGTCAGCACCGCCGCCAATGCCGTTTGAACCAGATCCCAATGCTCCAACTTTTCGGCCGACCGAGCCGCCGCGGCGTGAAATTCCGGCAACAGCGGCTGGATCGCCAGCGCCGCCCGGGCGGCGGCGAGCATCGCTTCCCAACGCTCCAATGGTTCGCTCAATTCAATCTGACGCCGCAGAGTCGGCAACGCGTCGCTGGTTTGAGCAACCACGCGGCGGATCGCTCGCCGCTCCGCGTCAACATCTCCGAGTTGTTGCTGCACCACCGCGGCCCATTCCAACGGCCCGTCCCGTTCGAAAGTCAATACGTCCAGCGACGCCATTCGGCCCAGCGTCTCGGCCGCCTCGGTCCACCGGCCGGCCGCCATCGACGTTTCGGCGAGCCGCCGCAGCCCCCAATAATTCGTCGGATGCCACCGAACCCAACCCCGCCATTGATCGACGTCCGATCCGGCCGGGGGCAATCCGTCGCGAGACCAATCCGCAGCGGCGCCATAGGCTTCCGCAACCCCGACGGCATATCGCCGGAACCGTTCATCGAGTCCGTCAATCGGACCGATGTGCCGGGCCAAAGCATCATTGATCGACAATCCCACGGCGAGTTCGCCGAGCACCGAGAGCAACGATTCGATCCCGTACTCACCGATCAAAAACTCGACCACCAATGAAGATTGATAATAGGCAAATTGCAAATGCAGCGGCGACTTGGGCGATAGAAACGCACCGCTCAGCTCGCTGACCGGGACCAGGTCTTTACCCAAGATCATTTGTCGATACGACGGCGACATCTTCTCGCCCCATGATCGGTCGCGTTGCCGTTCCTCATAAACGCTGATCCCTTCGCTGAGCCAACGCGGCATCCGGTTTCTGGTCTTTTCAAGCGTTACGACGTGGGCAAACTCATGCCACAGGACGCTCTGCCAATTGGCCGGCCGCTGGCCCTGCGAAGCGGGACTGTTGGCGGTAATGACGCGGCCAAAACAAACGCCTAGATAACCCGCCCCGCCGGGCAATCCAAACGTCCGAATCGCGAAATCATTCTGTTCCGGAAAGATCTCCACGATCACCGGCTTGTCCACCGTCACCTGATATCTTTCGCAAAGCACGGTCCTTGCCTCGGTTAGCAAGTTGAGCACCTCATCGCCGTACAGCTTCGCTTCGCGGTCCTGCATTCGGACGCGGATGCCGTCTCGCGACAGTACCGTGAATCCCGCCGTTTTGTCGCGGAGCGTCATTAGGTTATAAGCGACGACATTGTACGGATCCTCGCGGCTGACCTCGCCGGCGATCTCCCATCCCAAATCCTCATCTCCCAACCTCAATCGGTCTTGAGCCAATTGAAACCTGGCCGGCTGAAACTTTGGATCAAACTCCAATGCCCGGTTCTGATAAACCGCCCCTTCGGCAAACCGGTAATGCTGTGACAATTTCTTGCCAATCCGATGATCCACCTCGGGGTTCCGACCCCACGTCGACAGCCCCCGCTGTCGGTGCTGTGATTCCGCCTCATAATCGCCCCGCAAATGATCAATGACCGCCCGCAACGCCCAAGCTAGCGGGTCGTTTGCATTGACCTTCAGCACTTGATCGAGGATCCGTTGGGCTTCGTCATACCGCTCCGCATCGATCTTCTGTTCGGCTTGCCACCGCAGCGTCGCCGAATGCCGCGGGTTGAGTTCCAATGCCGCGTTCATCTGCCGATCCGCCGCCTCACGGTCGGACGACTGTAGCGCCAAACCCAGCAGGTGGTGCGATTGCGGATTGTCCGGCTCCAGTTCGATTGCCTTTCGCAATGACTCCGCGGCAACGTTGTCGTCGGTTTTGGACAACGCCAACTCCGCGGTCGCGATGTGGACCGGGACGTACTGGGCGTCCCGCTCTCGCACCCGGTCGTAGAACAGCTCCAGGACTTTGCGAGCGTCCTCGCCGCGATCGGTCAGGAACCGCCCGGCGGCAATCAAGTCGTCTCGCGTGATGTAGCGAGCAAAAGCGCGTTGCAATTGCTCAAACAAATCAGCCTCCGCGCGCGTTGCCTCATCGTCCAGGCCGTTAAAACGCAGGACATCCAGACCCTCATAACGAAGCGTCAAACTGCCGGGGTAGCGACGAACCGCCGCCTGATAGGTTTGCAATGCGTCTTCGTACTGACCGGTCGTCATTTGACACTCGATCAACAATCGCGGCCAACGTTCGCTGACATAACCACCGGTCATCGCTTCGCGAGCCAACTCTGCGGCCCGCTGGTATTGTCCGGCATGAATCAACGCTTGCACGTCGTCCCCGGTCGCGGCCGCGGCGGTTGAGAACACTCCGCCGGCCAGCAGACCAGCAAGAATCGCAACCCATGCTCGGATGAAAAACATTCTATGGCTCCCGGCGGATCCGAACGGCTGCATCGGTCCGCATCGGCGTCAATGAAAAACTCAATATCCCATCCGACCGGTGAGCGTCGACGGACAACGGCGTTTCCAAACCGGTTCGCGGATTATCAGGATGCAGTCTCAACGGCGGCGTGGCGGCTGCCGTCGCGGTGACATTTAGGCTTAGCAGCAGGACGAATGATCGCATGGTGGACGCAGCGGTGGTTGGTTGGGTGATCGGTTAGGCCACACCGGCTTCGACCGGTGCCCCGATCGCCTGCAGCTCACCGACGTCGAGTTGAATTGGCAACACCTGCGTCGCCGAGCGATGCACCGGCCCCATCGATCCGGCGGGCATCCGAACGCGTACCGTCACGCTGTCGTTGCCAAAATCTTTGGAGACGATTTTGCCATGCTCATTGAGGTAGGACAGCAATTTACCGTCGGCGTGCAACAGTTTGACTTCTAAGTCGAGGAAGCCTTTGCTAAGGGCCTCGCCGACCGATTCAGCCAACACCGCCAGACCCTTGCCGCATTTGGCCGAGACCGGGATCGCGTTGGGGTAACGGTCCAGCACCCGGTTGAGGTGCCGAGGCGAAGCAACCTGGTCGACTTTGTTCAAAACCAGCAGCGTGTCTTTTTCTTCGATCCCCAGATTTTCGAGCACGTGGAAAACCGCGGTGATTTGCTCGAAGACATGTTCGCTCGACGCATCGGCGACATGCAGCAGCAGATCCGCTTGACGGGTTTCTTCCAACGTTGCCTTGAACGATGCGACCAATTGGTGGGGCAGGTCGCGGATGAAACCAACGGTGTCGGAGAGCAACACCGTGCCCCAGCCGGGCAGGTTCCAACGCCGGGTTCGCGTATCAAGCGTCGCAAATAGTTTGTCTTTGGCCAAGACGCCGGCGTCGGTCAACGCGTTCATCAACGTCGATTTGCCGGCGTTGGTGTAACCGACCAACGAGACGGTCGGCACGTCGGTGCGGCTGGCGACCTGGACCTCGCGGCGGACCTCGATCCGGTCCAACTCGGTCCGCAAATCGTGGATGCGTTTTTGGGCCAAACGACGGTCGACTTCGAGTTGTTTCTCCCCCGGACCCCGCATCCCGACGCCCATCGATTGACGCGAAAGGTGGGTCCACATCCGCTTGAGCCGCGGCAGCGAGTACTCGAGCTGGGCCAGTTCGACGGCCAATCGAGATTCATGCGTTCGGGCGCCGGCGGCGAAGATGTCCAGAATCAACTCGGTCCGGTCGATGACCTTTCGCCCGGTCGCTTTCTCCAGATTTCGCGTTTGGGCAGGCGTCAGATCATTATCGAAAATGATGACGTCGGCGTCGCGAGAGTCGACCAGTTGCCGCAACTCTTCGACTTTGCCTTTACCCAGGTAAGTCGAATAGTCCGGGGTGCTGCGTTTTTGCGTCAATTCGGCCACGACGGTCGTGCCGGCCGTGGTCGCCAGACCGTGCAGTTCGTCCAGCGGATCGGCACCGGCGTCGACATCCGGCAGGATCAACCGGGCCAATATCGAACGTTCGGACTCCGACGGATGGGTAATGTGAAGTTCAGCCACGGGTGGGGGATGGGTCTCCGGGATAGGGGCGTTGTAACAGAAGGATGCAATTTTTCAGGAACTGGTTCACGTTAAGGAATCGGTTCTGCAAACCACTAATGGAAATCAATCGAACACCCTCATGGTTTTGATGAAATGTTTAGTGTTCATTAGTGAAGATTAGCGCTGTAACCTAGCGATCCAACGTCGCCTTGGATCGCAGGATGTGGTGGTAGTGCTGTGCGAATCGGTGGGATTCATCGCGGACGTATTGTAGCAACCGCAGCGCGTAGGATGATTTCGATAGCCGCAGCGGTTCGGGGTTGCCCGGTCGATAGATTTCCTCCTCGCGTTTGGCTAACGAAATGACCGTTGGCGGGCGGATGTCCTGGTCCCGAAACGCCGCCATCGCCGATGATAGCTGCCCTTTGCCGCCGTCAATGAGCAAAATGTCGGGAAACGTCTCGCCCCGGTCGGACAACCCGCGGAATCGTCGCGACACGACCTCATACATGCTGCGAAAGTCGTCGATGCCCTTGACGTCCTTGATCCGAAACCGCCGGTAACCGGGTTTGAACGGCAAACCGTCAATGAACTGAACCAGCGATGCGACGGTTTCGCCGCCGCCCAAATGAGCAATATCACAACCTTCGATCACCCGCGGGGTCTCCGACAGACCCAAAACCTTGCGAAGTCCGGCTAACCCTTTTTTGGGGTCAATGTAAAAGACTTCGGGCTGGACGTCGGAATCCAATTCACCGCGATCTTCTAACTTATCGAGCATTTGGATTTCGTCGCGCAGCACCGCGGCCCGCTCGAAGTCCATCGCCTTGGACGCCGACTGCATCTCGGCTCTCATCTCCCGCATCAACTTGGTTTTGCCGCCGTCCAGGAACGTTTGCAATCGCTTGATGTCCCGGCGGTAGTCCTCGCGGCTGATCCTCAGGTTGCAGGGGGCGGTGCATTGGTTGATCGATGCCAACAGGCAGGGGCGGAACCAACGCCACTTCTCGTCGCCCTCGTCGATGTCCAACGTGCAGGTGCGAAACTTAAAGATTCGCTGGAGCACTTGAACGGCCCCCCGGAGCGACCCGGCGGACGTGAAGGGACCATACAGTTTGACGTTCTTGTCTTTGGGTTCCCGCGTCACCTCGACCCGCGGGAAATCCTCGCGGGTGGAGATCGAAAGATAGGGAAATGATTTGCCGTCTTTGAGATCGCGATTGTTTTTGGGCTGAATGTCTTTGACCAACCTCGCTTCCATCAATAAAGCGTCGACTTCCGACTCGGTCTGGACAAAATCGATATCCGCGATTTCAGAGATCCAGTCGGCGACGCGGACGTCCGACTCGGCGGCTTTGAGGAAATAGCTGCCGGCGCGGGAGCGAAGGTTTTTGGCTTTACCGACGTAAATCACCCGCCCCGCGGCGTCTTTCATCAAATAAACGCCCGGCGACATCGGAAAGTCACGGACTTTGCGAGCCGCCATGGCATAGCCGTGACCGATGTCCGTTCGCCAGTCGCCGGCCAGGGTGGGGGTGTCATCCATGTTATTTAGGTATCAATCAAATTCTCGGGCGAGATGATTGGCATTTTGTTTTCGGGCACGTCCTGCTTCTCCCGCCAAGGTTCATTTTTCTCATAAGATTCCAACTCCCCCTTGAGCTGTTCCAATTGCGGGTTTTCTTCCAATTGCCCCGCCTCAATCGCCAGCCGGCTGAATTGCCGG
Organism: Pirellulaceae bacterium; assembly: GCA_963833245.1. Lineage (GTDB taxonomy): Bacteria > Planctomycetota > Planctomycetia > Pirellulales > Pirellulaceae > Rhodopirellula. The sequence goes on along the minus strand of CAWHXH010000010.1, from coordinate 206,238 downwards.
GCTTTCTCGAAATCGCCCGATTCGGCGTACCCGGCCGCGACCGTCGACAGGATGTGAGCTTCGGTCTCGCCGGTCAATTGATTGGCCCGAGCGGACAGTTCCAACGAGCGGGGCGCGTTGCGGATCGCGTCGACCGGGCTGGTCGCCAACACCCAGGCGAGGTTGTTAAGCGCCCCGGCCAACTCGCCATCGGTGGCCGCGGCGTCGGTTTCGATCGCCCGGATGGCGGCCTCGTAGTCTTCGATCGCCGAAGCGTGCTCGCCGACCGACAGTTTGGCGTCGGCGCGGTTTCGCAAGGCCGAAGCATTGGTCGGATCGGTGGCGATGACCTCCGTCAAGGTGTCAATCGCTTGCCGCGGCCGATCGTCCTGCAACAGGAACGACGCGAGTTGAATCTTACGCATCGGTTCCTCCGGTTCCAACGCGACGAGCGTTCGCATGTCGGAGATCGCGTCGGCCATCCGGCCCTCGGCGACCGCGATGAAACAGCGGACGATGACGCCCTGGGAGATCTGCTCGACGGCCGGAGCGGCGGCCACGGCGGCTTTGTAATCGCGTTTAGCAGCGTTGATGTCATCTCGGCCCAGCGCGATCTCGGCCCGCTGCAACAACGCGACCGGATCCTGCGGCTGCATCGCGATCGCTTTGTTCAAATCCTCCAACGCGTCATCCTCGCGGTCGAGCATCCGGTAGAGCAACGCCCGCAACCGGTACAGACCTTCGGACGGTGACGCGGTAATGGCGTCCGAAAGCAACGTTGCGGCTTCGTCGGCACGTTCCAATTCAACCAATTTCTCGACCGCCGCGGAGGCAACTTGAATGTTGGAAGGGTCGATCTCAAAGATTTTTTTCAAATCCTCGACCGCCAAATCGACGTTTTTCATCTCCAAATAGAGCGCCGCCCGGAGCCGCAGGGCGTCCAGATTATCCGCGTCCAAGTCGAGGGCTTGGTTCAACTCCTCTTCCTTCTGCTCCAATGTTTCGCGGGCGCCGGCTCGCATCAGGTACGCCGCCGAAGCCCGTTCGGGATCATCGCCGAGCAGTTTGATCGCGTCGGTGGCCGCTTCGAGAACCAATTCGGGGTCGCCGCCGGGCAACAACGCCAACCGGGCGATCAGCAGGTGGGCTTCGGCCAACGACGGATCGTTTTGAACCGCCTCGCGGAGCGTTTCGACCGCTTGATCGCGGAGCATCATCTGTCGCCGGCCCTGGGTCCGTAGCATCAATCCGGCCATCGCCTGACCGCGGGTCAATTGGACATCGGCGAGCATTTTCTTGGCAAACGCGGTGTTCTCGTCGTTCAAACCTTTGGTCAACGCCGACTGAATCAGCGTCGCGACGGCTTCGTAGTCGGCCGGCGTGTTGGCTTCGACTTTGGCAATCGTCGCTTCGGACAAATCCGACTGGCCGGGGTCCATGTCGGGCATCAGCGGCGGCGGGGCCAACTCATGGCCCGGAGCCGCATCACCGCCCAGGGCGGGCTGGACCGGTGGCGCGGAGTCCTTGGCGACCTCCGACAAATCGACTTGCGGGATCGTGGCGGTTGTCTCCTGGGCCGATCCGGGCGGGGTGGCCGCCAACGCGATCATTCCCCCGAAGATCAAAGTCGCGAGCGGTGTTGGGGCGGTGGGCATTCGGTCAAGTCCGTCGACGGTTTGGTAAATCAGGCTGCCGTCGATTGTAGAGCAAGGCGAAGGCTTGGCGAGTGATCCGGCGGTGGGCCAAGACCGGATCGGCGGCAATCGATACAATGACGCCGATGAGCACCCCGCCCCGCGTTCTGGTCACCCGGCGACTGCCCGGCGAAGCGTTGTCGCGTTTGGAAAACATCGCCGACGTCGACATCCACGACGGCGATTTGCCGCTGGACCGGGACGAGTTGAAAGCCCGCGTGGCCGGTTGCCACGGCATTTTGTCGTTGCTCTCGGACCGGATCGACGCGTCGGTCATGGACGCGGCCGGCAAAAATCTCCGCGTCGTTTCCAACTACGCCGTCGGGGTCAACAACATCGACCTGGCCGCCGCCCAATCTCGCGGCGTGGCGGTCGGCAATACGCCTGACGTTTTGACCGACGCAACCGCTGACACCGCGGTGCTGCTGCTGCTGGCCGCCGGCCGGCGGGCGGTCGAAGCGGTCGATCGCGTTCGCGACGGGACCTGGAAAACCTGGGAACCGAGCAAGTACCTTGGCGTCGAGCCGGCCGGCCGGACGCTTGGGATCGTCGGCATGGGGCGGATCGGTCTGGCGACCGCCCGGCGAATGGTCGGCGGTTGGGGCATGAAGTTGCTCTACACCTCGCGTCAATCCAAACCCGAAGCCGACGCGATCGGAGGCCGTCAAGTTTCGCTGAATGAACTGCTCGCCGGGTCGGATTTCGTATCGTTGCATGTGCCGTTGACCGACCAAACCCGCGGGATGATCGGCCGCGACCAGTTCGCAGCGATGCGGCCGACGGCGGTTTTGATCAACACCGCCCGCGGCGAAGTCATCGACCAACCGGCGTTGGCCGAAGCGTTGCGAAACCGAGAAATTTTCGCCGCCGGGTTGGACGTGACCACCCCCGAACCGTTGCCGCCCGGCGATCCGCTGCTGGCCAGTCCCGGCATCACGATCTTGCCGCACATCGGTTCGGCGACGTTTACCGCCCGGCACGCGATGGCCGACATTGCGGTCGACAATTTGATCGCCGGTTTGAACGGCCGCCCGCTGCGTTGCGACGCGGCCCGGACCTAGCCCGGTGGACGTCAAAAATCAACTGCAAGCGTTCTCCAAATACGTCGTCGATGCGGTCCGCAGCCCCCGCCAGGAACTCGACCGGCGGCAGCATCAATTGCGAAACGCCTGGGACATGGGGCTGTATTGCTGGCGACAACTGGTCCGGCACCGGGCCGAAGGGATGGCCGCGGAACTGACGTACCGGACGATCTTCTCGCTGATTCCGGTCGTCGTGTTGGGCTTGGTGATGTTCCGCATCTTCGGCGGACTCGAATCGGTCCAGGTCCGCGTCGAGAACCAGCTCTACACGTTCTTCGGCGTGCCGACGATCCCCGAGGATTTCGACAGCCGCGGCAAGGAGCGTGGGACCGCCGACCCGATTGAAGAAATCGTTGACCCCGACGATCCGATCGTCGCCGATGTCTTTGACCTGGCCAGCGAGAAGCTCGAGGACGCTGTGGAGGACGACCCGCTCCAGCCCGAAGAACCCAACCTGACCGAGCGTTTGATTGATAAAGTCGAGAAGGTCAACGAAGCCGCCGAGGTGATTCGCCGAACCGAAAAAACTCAAGAATCGCCGGAGCCGGACGACCCGCGTGAAGTCGTCGAGGTGCCCGAAGTTTCGGTTGACGGGGCCGAAGCGGACGCGATACGCGACACCGAAACGGATATCAAAGCCCGCGCCAACATCCGCGACTCGCTCCATTCGCTGACGACCAAAATCGCATCGTTGGATTTTGCATCAATTGGCGTGGTCGGACTTTTGTTGTTCATCTACGCCGCGGTCGCGTTGGCCGACTCGACGGAGTATTTATTTAACCGCATCTATGATGCTCCCGGCAGCCGTCCGATTCACATCCGCGTCGCGATCCATTGGGCGATCATTACGCTCGGTTCGGGGTTGTTGGCGATGAGTTTGTACATGTCCGCCCAAGTTGTCGAATACGTCGGGACGTTTGGCACCGGCAGCACGTTGAAGATCTTCCTGCAGCACCTCCTGTCGGCGCTCGCGTCGTGGGTGTTATTGTTTTTGCTATACGCATTGATGCCCAATACTCACGTCTCGGTCCGCGCGGCGGGCATCGGTTCCTTTGTCGGGGCGGCGCTATGGGAGGTCGCCAAATTCGGATTTCAAATCTATGTGTCCAAACTGGTTCCTTACGCGGCGCTGTACGGTTCGCTCGGTCTGATACCGTTGTTCCTGTTTTGGATCTATGTGACTTGGTTGATCGTATTGTTCGGCCTGATTCTGACCAACACCTTGCAAACCGTCCGGGGCAATGGGCTTCGCAACATTGCGACCGACGATGACCGTGCGGTCGCCGGCGACCCCGACTGGACGTTGCCGATGATGATCGAGGTGGCCCGGTCGTTTGAAAACGGACACACGATTGATCGCCAAAAACTCGCCGACCGTTTGGGTTTATCGTCGCGGATCGTGCATTCGCTCGAACCGCCGCTGATCGAAGCGAATTGCCTGCGTCGAATTGCCGGCCCGGCCGGCGAGCAGGATGCGTTGACGCTCGCTCGACCGGCCAGCCGCATTCGGGTCGCGGAGATTTTGGGCGTCGCTCATTCGCTACATCAACCCAACGGCCGTTCGGCTTGGACCCAATTGCAACGCCTCAACGAAGCCCAGCGAGCCGCCGCCGGCGACACCACCCTCGGCTCGATGCTCGAGGACGACGCGACGTAGGACGGCCTTTCAGGCCGTCCGAGAAACCGCAAGGCATCGCAAAGCATCGCCGGTCGGCATCGCCCCAAAAGCCGATGCCGACCTAACGAATGCATTAACCTAAGCGTTCATTGCCGCTTCGCAGGCGTCGGCACACTTGCGGCAAGCTTCTGCACAAGCCTTGCACGCCTCATGATCGTGCTTGTCGCATTCGGCCGCGCACTGGCGGCAGCTATCGACGCACACTTTCATCAAAGCCTTTGACATCGGACCGCCGCGAGCGTCGACCGACGCACACGCTCGGCAAATGTCCGAACAATCCATGCACAGCGCAATGCATTTTTGCATCTTCGTCATGCCTTTACTCATGGCGTCAATGCAAGCCATCACGCAGTTCTCGCAGTCTACAACACACTGCGAGCACACTTCGGCACAATCGGTGGTCGCGTGACCACCCGACTTGTGATGGTCCGCCAGGACCGTCCCGGAGGTTGCCACGATGGCGGAAGTTGCGGCAGCTGAAGCCATCAGATTTCGTCGATTCATTTAATTCACCTAGTTTGGTTAAAAAATAGTTGTTAAAGTTGGTTCAGTGATCGCTGCAGCACGACGAAGTGCAGCCGGAATCACAAGCACAGGGACCACCGCTGCCGCAGGCACAGCCGCCAACATCGCATTGGCAATCGTCGCACTCGCACGCCGTGCCGCAGCATTGGCAAGCCGCCTGCTGTTGCTCCGGCTGTTGACCGGAACCAGCAACCAAAGAACCGACGGAAACGAACAATCCCAGCGCAGCGGGGATCACAATCAATTTGGCAAACATTAAATAGTCTCAAAGGAAGTAAAAGTGAGTCAATGGAAAACACCATTCACTCTCGACTATTTAATCCAAACCTCCAGCCACGCCTGTCGTCGGTTGTGGGTCGGCGGTCTGTGCAAAGACTTCGCGACGAATCCCACCTGATCGCGGGGAAGCGCCAACAAATGCTCCTCCCAAAGAACCGACGCGGATTCCAGGTCATCGACGACTAAGTGAATGTCGGTGCTCACCGCCAACGGCGAAGCTGTCACATCTTGACAGTCGCAAACCCGCTCTAGCTCGGTCGCCGTCTTCGCCGGGTTCGGCTTTTCCCGCTCCGCCAAACGGGCTTGGCAGCATGGTGGCAACGCCTTGATATGTAGCGTCGTGCATGAGACGCCATCAACTTCACAGCAACACCGGTGACCCCACGCGTTGACCGGGATCAGCAATAAGCTGACCAGGGCAACACGGAAGAACTTGGCGACTGGAAACATGAAAACGTCTACGCGGGGCAAGCAGTTAGTTCGATTGAAGCAACCGGAACCGGACGTGTCAACTCGCTTTCCAATCGTTCAATTTTCGTTGAACTTGGATAAGCGTGTCCAACGGCCAGTCAGGCTGACGAAGTTTGAATAAAACTTTGGACGGCTAGCCGAGACAACAAGATGTGTGAAGTGGAACCGAGCCGAAGCGATGCTGCAGCCGGCCGACGAAGCCGAACCGGCCGCGATGCTGGTCTGATCGTTCGCAGTTTCATCGATCCGCCAATTTGGCGGATCGTCAATTTACGGCGTTTGCGAAGTTTAGCTGCCCCGGTGGTCGTGATGGCTGCCGGGGCCGGGTGGGTAAATTACCCACGCCACCGGACCGCCCCGCCGGGTTAGTCTGTAGCGGTTCGGTCCTGCGACCGCCTCACCTCTGCCGCTTTGCCCGAGAGTCCCACCATGACCGCCACCGAAGCGATTGACCGTTCGATCAAAAACCGGATTACCGGCTGCGTTCAATTGGCTAACGATTGGCAGCACGATCCTGCCGCGGTCATGAAGTTCTACCGGATTGCTGATTACGTCGACGACGTGATCCGTTCCCACGATACGCTTCGATGGTTGACCGCTTCGGTAATGGCCGAATGGCTAGAGCAGGCAAACCGCTACGACCCCGAAATTGAAGCGTCATTGCTCCGAAGCTGGAAGTCGCTTCACGATGCTGCCCAGCGACTTGGCCAAAGCATCCTGCCAGTCTTTGAAGCGTCTCAAGGTCCGGTCGAAAACGCGGCGAAGTTCCGGCGATGCTTGGCGTGGATGAATCAGCACGCGGCCGACGATTACAACCCGGAAGCCGAGCAAATTCGCAGGCGAAGCACCGAGAGCATCGTCGAGATGTTGGGACTGACGGTCTGACTTTGAACCCCGAGCCGACCGGCAAGAGGTCCGACTGGTTGGTCGGTCAGGTGGTTGCGGTGGTCGATTTGCCGGACCTTCAAGGCGGCAACCCGAAAAGACGACGGCCGGCGGTGATCGTTGCGAGCTTGGGCGGCGGGGTGCTGCTGCTAGTGGCCGCAACGGGGCAGTTTGACCCGGATCGATTGGAGGATGACGAGGTACGGCTTCCCCACGGCAATTCCTCACAGCCGTCAGTTGCTGGATTCTCTAAACCCACCATTGCCAAATGCACTTGGCTGGCGATCGTCAGGCCGGAGGATTGCCACCGCTACGGCGGCACTGTTCCGGCTGGTTTGATTGCGATCCTTTCCGACAAAGTTCAAAAGATGGTCGCAGTCGGTCGGGCCAAATTGACTCGCGACGACCGCCAACCACCGCGGTAGCCAATCCGATTTGATGAGACCGGATTACCGGATTGCCGCGCCCAAACGTGACACCTTCGCCGCCTAAATCACCGTGAGCGGTTCTCTGCCGCCGCTGTCGGTGCCGTGTTGCCCCGGTACGTTTAACTCGCCACGGCTAGGGCGACGGCCCGAACACTGGCTCCCCATGGCCGGCCCGCCGATGGCTTTCCTTTGTCATAGGCAACCAATGGGAGTTGGTGAGGTGGACCAGTTCAGGGAAGTTCAGCGTTCGTCAAAGGTTGTGGACCAACCGGTCGACCACCTGAAAACCCCGGAAAAGACGGGATGGGAACCACCACTCGGCGTCAAAATTGGGCGATACTGGATTCGAACCAGTGACCCCCGCGGTGTGAACACGGTGCTCTAACCAACTGAGCCAATCGCCCGACTCGTCGAGTCGACCAGTATCCTGTCCGGCGGTAGGGTGGGTCAAGGAGTCTTCCACGCCGAGCCGCCGGTCGCTCCCCGTTTGGGCCGGGGGGGGGGCCAAATTACCGTCGCGACAGCTTCTTCGATCCTACCCGGTGGCAACGACCCGGCCCGTCGAACGTCTGCCAAACATGAAATTGCCCGGCTACAAACTGATCGACTTTGGCGGAGGACGGAAACTCGAACTTTTCGGCGGCCGTCTGATCGATCGTCCCAGTCCCGCGGCCGAGGGTTTTGAACCGGTCATGCCCGCCCGCTGGACCCACGCCGCCAGCCGATTTGAGGACCGCTGGGACCATCACCAACCGTGGGACGAGGAACTCCGGGTCGATTGCGACGGGTTTGAAATGCGGTGCCGGCCGACGCCGCACGGACACGTCGGATTGTTTCCCGAACAGGGGGACAATTGGCGCTGGCTACGTGAACAGCCGGCCGGCGGCAATGACGCGGCACTGAATCTGTTCGCTTACACCGGGGCGGCCACGATCGCGTTGGCCACCGCCGGCTACCGGGTCACCCACGTCGACGCCGCCGGTCCCAACGTCGAAGCGGCTCGCGGCAATGCGGCGATCAATCAACTCGCCGATGCTCCGATTCGCTACCTGGTCGAAGACACTGCCAAATACGCCGCTCGCGAACTGCGGCGAGGCCGACGCTACCAAACGATCGTCTTGGACCCGCCGGCCTACGGTCACGGTCCGACCGGCGGGGCTTGGCGGATCGAGCGGGACCTGTGGCCGCTGCTTAGAATCTGCCTGCAGTTGCTGCCCGAGAATGGGGGCCGAATGTTGATCACCGGACATTCCCCCCAAATCAGCCGCCGCGATGTGCGACAATGGCTCGGTCAACAACGACTCGATCGATTCAGACCGGAGATCGACGACTGCCGCTTGATGCTCACCGACCGTGCCAATCGACATCTCGATGCCGGTTGGTCGGTGCGATGCTGCTGGTTCCCCAAACCCCAATGACCATGCTCAGACGCCTTTTTTTCAGCTTTAGCGTTATCGTTTGCACGGTTGCTCCGGCAGCGGACCCGGAAGACCAGGCCGGGGCCGATGTTCGCGACGATGGCGTGTCGCTGACCGAAGTCGATGGCGTGCCGCTGGACGGGGCCGAGGGTCGGCCGTTGTCGATCACCCGGTTTCGGCCCCAGTCGCAGCTTGTCGTTCCGGTGACAAATCTGAAATCAGCCGCCTTTCCGGTGGTCGATGCCCATACGCATTTTCACTACCGGTTCAAAGACAACGAGCAGATGCTCGATGACTTTGTCGCATTGATGGATCGCAACCGCATCGCCGTTTGTGTGTCGCTGGACGGGCGGTTGGGCGAACAATTGCGGGCGCATCAGCGATTTTTGTGGCAAAAGTATCGTGACCGGTTTGTGATTTTTGCCAACGTTGATTGGGTCGGCGACGGTTCGCTGGACGACCCAGCGTCATGGGCGTGTCATCGCCCCGGATTTGCCGATCGGACCGCGGAGCAATTGGCCGATGCGGCGTGGGATGGTGGGATCTCGGGACTCAAATTGTTCAAACGGTTTGGCCTCGGTTATCGCAATCCCGACGGAAGCCTCATGGAGATTGACGACCCGCGTTGGGACCCGATCTGGGCCGCGTGCGGGCGGTTGGGGTTGCCAATCATCATCCACACCGCCGATCCCAAAGCGTTTTTCGGGCCGATCGATGCAACCAACGAACGCTGGGAAGAACTCTCGCGACACCCCGACTGGAGCTTTCACGGCGACGAGTTTCCATCTCGAGCATCATTGTTGGAAGCTCGTAACCGGGTCATCGAGCGGCATCCCGAAACGACGTTCATCGGCGCCCACGTGGCCAACAATAGCGAAGATTTGTCGGTGGTCGCCGATTGGTTAGAACGGTATCCCAACCTGGTTGTCGAGATTGCGTCGCGGATTAATGAATTGGGCCGTCAACCTTATTCAACTCGCGACTTTTTAATCAAATACCAAGACCGCGTGCTTTTTGGCACCGACGGGCCGTGGGCGGAAGATCGATTGAGGCTTTATTGGCGTTTTCTCGAAACGCGGGATCAGTATATGCCTTACGCCGAAACGGTGCCGCCGCCGCAGGGATTGTGGCAAGTTTTTGGCGTCAAACTACCGCCCAAGGTTTTAAGGAAGATCTATAGTCGCAATGCGGCCCGCGTCATCCCCGGCGTCGCCGAGCGATTGAAGTCCTCGAAGTTGAAAGCGAAATCAACCAACGGCTAGCGCTGCCGGCCGGTGGGCGTCGCATGGTTTTGTTTCCCCAAACCGGTTTCTCCCAAGCGAGTTGAACGGAAATTTGACAATTCTTTCCGCCGTTTGTTGTCGCCGGCGCCGTGGACGGATAGGATTTGCAACTCAATTGCATCTTATTCGTCAACTTCGTCAGCGAGCTTCCGTGGTCCATTGCCCCCAATCCGACCCTCGCCCTCATCGACCGGCCGGCTTCACGCTGGTCGAACTGCTGGTCGTCATCGCGGTGATCGGCGTGCTGATTTCACTGCTGCTGCCCGCCGTCCAAGCCGCTCGGGAAGCTGCCCGGCGGGTTTCCTGCCAAAACAACCTGCACCAAGTCGGGTTGGCGATGCATTCTTACCACGGCACGTTTGATCAGTTGCCGTCGGGATGGTTGGCCGAGCACGATGACGACGACCACCATGCCACCGGCGGTCATCACGAGGAAGAGCACCTGCCCGGTTGGGGCTGGGCGGCTGCGATTTTGCCGCAACTGGAGCAAACCGCTATTTACGGCGAGATTAACTGGGATTTACCGATCGACCACGACGACCATGAGTCGATTCGTCAAACTCCGCTGCCGGTCTACCTGTGCCCGTCCGATCCCGGCGATCCGACATTTTTCATCGGCGAAGACGACCACGCCGGCCATTCTCACGCTCACATCGAGCCGGAGCCGGGTCACAATATCGACGACCATGCCGATCATCGTTTGTTCCTGGTCGCCAAAGCGAATTACGTCGGTGTGTACGGCACCGAAGACATCCATGAGGACCTCTATCACGGCAACGGATTGTTTTACGGCAACAGCCGGCATCGGTTTCGAGACATCTTGGACGGGTTGAGCACGACGTTGTTGGTCGGCGAACGAAGCAGTTAGTTGGGCGGCAGCGTTTGGACCGGGGTCATTCACGAGGCAGCCGAAGCCGCTTCGCGGGTCATTGGAGCGTCCGATCACGCCCCCAACTCATCGGTCGGGCACTTCGAGGATTTCCGCTCCCACCACCCCGGCGGGGTCCAGTTCATTTTGTCCGACGGTTCGGTTCGGATGCTAACCGAATCGATCGACATGGACGTTTACCATGCGTTGACGACGCGGGCCAACAAGGAAGTCGTGCAGGTCAACGAGTTTTGATCCTGGAGGACGCGTCACGCCTGACGCCGTTGATTGCACTCAATTGTTTTGCCACAGAGGTCACCGAGATCACAGAGTTTTGGTTTGCGAATCGCTCTGTGGCCTCTGTGCTCTCTGTGGCTGACTGTCTGGAAAAGTAAAGAAAGGGCGGGGGCGGGCCGAAAGTCTTGGCGACTTTCGCTACGGGTTACCGCCTTACTGCTGCTCCGGGATAGCTGGTTGCTGCCCCGGTGCTGCCGGGCATGTAATGACTCGCCGCGGCCGGTCGCGACTTGCCGCCGCCCAGCGGCCGGGGGGCGGTGGCGACCTCCGTTGCCGGCATCGTTGCCGCGGCGGGTTCGACGCTCAAATCGGAAAACGATCCGGTCGTGGCGCCAGATGGCATTTGGCCGGACGGCATTTTCCCCGATGGCATCGCCAAGGAACCGGTCGCCGGTGGCTGGGAAGCGGGCGCTGCCGGCGGGGTGGCACCCGGGAAGGTGAATCCGCCACCGCTGGCGGCCGGAGCCGGGGCGGCCGCGACGGCTTCGCCCGGAAACGTGAACCCGCCACCGGACGGGGCAGCCGGTTGGACCGGAGCTGACTCGGCCGATTTTGTTGGTGCGGCGGGTTTAGCCGGTGGGATCGCGGCGTACCCGTTGGCGACCGCGGCATCCATCGGCGGCGTCGAGGGACCCGAGGGCGGCAGCGATCCGTAAGGATTTTCGCCGCCGTAAGGATTCGTCGGCGATGTCACCGCCGATGCCGTTCGGATCTTGGGCGACTGCTCGCCCGAGGCTGCCGCCAGTTGAGCGTCCCCATAACCCGAAGACGGCCGTGCGTTGACGACGGCGCTTCCACCGGGATTGCCAAACGTTCTTGCTGCCGGACCGACCGTTTCGGGAACCGGCGTCCCGGTTCCGGCGACGATTGAATCGATCGGCGAAGGGGTCGCGGTGTGCGACGGGGGCACCGGATAGGTCGCTGTCGGACCCGATCCGGCCAGCAGTTCGGCCGACGGTTCAGACTTTTTGGCAAAACGTCCAAAGCCCGGCACCCCGCTGCGGCAACCCGCCGGAGCGACCGCGACGCAGAGGACTAACGCCAAACGGGTCCGGGCCGCCAATCGGGTCCGGTCGGCCAGTTGGGTTCGTTTCGTCATGGGAGGCTTATTCAGCGAGGATAATCGGGGGGGACGACCGTTCCGCGGGGGAATGGGTCTCCGTCAAAGGGCCGAGCGATCTTGGCTGGTGCAGGTTTCAATCGGCCGTTGCAACCGGCCCATTGAGTCAAATCGTCAAAATCGGCAAAGCCCCCGTGTGCCTAGCCAGCCGCCGACGGCCCCGTCAACGCCAAGCGGCCGGGAAAGTTCAACTTCGGTAGCCGAAGCCGCCAAGGCTTTGGCCCCCCACCGGTAGCCGAAGCCGCCAAGGCTTTGGTCCCCCACCGGTAGCCGAAGCCGCCAAGGCTTTGGGCGGAAGCGTGATCGGCGGCCTGGCGGACCGCCGCTACCGGATCAGAGTGATCGGCGGCCTGGCGGACCGCCGCTACCGGATCAGCGTGACCGGCGGCCTGGCGGACCGCCGCTACGGAATCAATCGAATTCGCACGTCCCGCCAGCGGACTTCATACGGCCCCTTGTCCTTGCCGATGCCGTGGACCTGCAGCCCGATGAATCCCTCGGCGGCCGATTCGGCGTCATGGAAATCGACGATTTGCCGGTCCCCAATCCAAGTTTGAATTCGGTCCCCGACCGCTCGGACGCGGTAGCGATTGTATTGATCGTTGACGAAAGCATCTTTGATCGGCTGCGGCTCGGTGATCCAGCCCCGTCCGGTCGCTTCGCCGTAGACGTAACCGGCCTCGCCCGGCGCCGCTTCGATTTCCACCTGTGGTCCGTAGACGCGGCCGCCGTCCTCCTTGGTCTTGGACCGAAACTGCACCCCCGAGTTCAATCCCGTGTCGACTTTGACCTCAAACGTCAAATCAAAATCGCCGTAATCGGCCTCGGTGCAAAGAAACGAATTGGGCGAGCCGATCGCGGTGCGGCCGACGATCACTCCCTCCTCGACTTTGTACGATGCGGTGCCGTTCTTTTGCGTCCAACCGGTCAATGAAACACCGTCAAAAAGCGGGATCCAATCGATCGCCTGCAGGTCCGGCGGGTTTTGCCAATCAATACCGTCGGCGTCGGAACTGGAGATTTTGTCTGCCCGGGCCGGTTCGCCTTCGGCAGGCGTTTGGGTCGACAGCGTCGCTTTGGAAACCGGCGGCAGCGTCACCGCGCCGGTCGCCGCCCACTGGGTTCCGCGCCGCAGCGTGGTTTGAAAGGCGACACCGCGCATCGCGGCGACATCATGCCCCAGCGTTGTGTGAAAAACGCGACCGTCGCCGTAGTCGACCACCATCAGGATCGGTTCATGCTCCCCGGTGCCGCCGGTCGCCGGATCGGAGTAGGCGGTCGCCAGCACGGTCATGTTCTCGGCCGGTCCGCGGAGTTGTCCATACAATTCATCCGCGACTTGCAGAAACGACCCCGGCAGTCCTTGGGTGATCGGGTGTTGCCGGTCGCGGGCGACGATGACAAACGGCACCCGCCGGCCGTGCTGACCGGCTCCGCCGGGCGTGGTGTCCCGAATGAACTCCTTGAGTTCCTCTTTCCAACGGACATACGGACCGTCGGCTTCGTTGCGACCGCCCCAACCGCCCAGTCCGATCATCCGATTGTACGCGTCCCAATCGGCAAACGAATTGTCGGCGGCATGAACCGAGACAAAACCGCCACCACCGGCCACGAACTTTTCAAAACCTTCGGCCACCGCCGGTGGCCAGGACTCGCCGTTGTAGTTGCTCACCACGACGTCGTATTGGTCAAATTGCGGGTTGAACGACGACCAATCACCGCCCCGCGGCGGGCTGGTCGCGATCGTGACGTCACACAAACCACCGGCCTGCAACGCCGCCTCGATCAGCGGTGAAGTCTCGGCCCATTGGTGATTGTTCTGGCCGTCAATCAATAGCGTTTTGATCGGCTCGCTGGACGTGGGATCGTCGGCGGTGACGCACGCGGTTGTGAGAATCAGAAAAGCAGTGGGAGCAATCAGTCGGAGCATTAAACGGGGACCTTGCGGGGGGGGCAGGTCGGCGGCCTGGCGGCACGCCGCTACGGTTGGGTGAGGAAGTAGCTTATCACAACGGCTTAACCCTCACGCCTTGTTCAATCGCCATGTTTTCTCCGCCGCCGCCCCGTGCCCCCTTTCCCGCCACCCGACTCAGGCGGCTTCGCGCCGCCGACTGGTCGCGGCGGCTGGTCGCCGAACATTCGTTGCAACCGAGCGACTTGATCTGGCCGCTGTTCGTGACCGATGCGGCGGCCGCCGAGGACATCGCCAGCCTGCCGGGGGTCCAGCGGCTGCCGATTGATTCAGCGGTCGATGCCGCCCGCCGCGCCGTCGACTTGGGGCTGCCGGCGATCGCGTTGTTTCCCGCCACCGATCCGTCGCTCAAAACACCCGACGCCGCCGAAGCGACCAATCCCGACAATCTCGTCTGCCGAGCCACCCGGGCGATCCGCGCCGCGGTCGGCGATTCGCTGGGCATCATCCTGGACGTCGCTTTGGACCCTTATAACTCCGACGGTCATGACGGTTTGGTCCAGCACGGACGCGTTCTCAATGATGAGACGCTAGATGTCTTATGCCGACAAGCCGTCGTTCAGGCCGACGCCGGATGCGACGTCACCGCCCCAAGCGATATGATGGACGGCCGCGTCGGCGCCATTCGCGCGGCTTTGGATGGTGCCGGGCACCAACACGTTTCCATTCTTTCTTATGCCGCCAAATATGCCTCCGGTTTCTATGGTCCGTTTCGCGACGCGGTCGGATCGGCCGGCAGTTTGGGCACTGCAAACAAGTTGACCTATCAACAATCGCCGTCCCAAAGCGATGAAGCGATCGCGGAGGTGGCGTTGGATTTGGCTGAGGGCGCGGACATGGTGATGGTTAAACCGGGAATGCCGTATTTGGATATTGTCTACCGCGTGTCTCATACCTTTGACGTGCCGACGTTTGCCTATCAAGTCTCCGGCGAATACGCGATGATTGCCGCCGGGTCAGCCAACGGGTGGCTGGACCGGGACGCCGTGGTCGCCGAGAGCCTGCTTGCGTTCAAACGGGCTGGTGCGACCGGCGTGTTGACCTACTTTGCCGCCGAAATGGCCGAGCGGCTGGGTTGATGTGGGATAGGCCTCCGGCCTGTCGAGGGTTGGGATGACAGGCCGGAGGCCTATCCCCCCTCCCGCGACAGGCCGGAGGCCTATCCCACCTCCCGCGACAGGCCGGAGGCCTATCCCACCTCCCGCGACAGGCCGGAGGCCTATCCCACCTCCCGAAGCGACAATAACGTCTCCGCTTCGGCCAGCAGCGGATCGGTCCAACGCAGCCGCAGCACGCCATCATCGCGTAGCCGTTTGATTCTCGACTCATGCTCGCGGTGCCATCGCCGCGTCGCCCGCTCGACCCGCCGGCGGGATTGGGCGACCGCCATGGTCACCATCGCGATCACGGCGACCGGGAACACCGACAACACCACCGCGGCGAACAACATCGAGCCATCGGGGCGGGGGAATTTTTCCAAATCCGCCGCCGTTTTGGCATCCGAGAACCAACCGAAAATCGACGTCCCGGTTGCATCGAAATAACCCCGATACATCGCCGCCAACGGGCCGGCCGCCAACGCCCAAAAAACGATCGTTGCCACCAAAGCGATTGCGACCGCGGCGGAGCGGGACATTTTGGACGAGTCGACGGCAACCTCCAGCGATTTGCCCGTCGCGGTTTGCAACTGTTCGACACCGGTCAACGTCGCCAGCGGTCCGGCGTCGGCATCCTCGATCGGCTCGGTCGGCACCCCGGCGGCGATCCGGTGAACTTCGTCGCGAAAATGTCGAGCCAATGGTGTGATGCGATTTTCGACCGCCGCATCCGCCCTTTGTCGCAAGCCATCCCGCAGATCGGCTTCGATTCGCCGCAAGTCCGAAACGTTTTTGACCCCCGCATGAACCGCCCCGACCATCGCCGGCAACGATCCGGCCATCGACATCACGACTCGCTCCCAAGCTCCGCCGGTCAAATGCAGCAGCGACAAGATCGTTCGGTACGGAAAACAAAAGCCGGGCGTCCGGTCGACCAATGAAATCCGCAGCCGCGAGCGGATGGCGACCGCGATGCTGTCCTCCCCTCCGGTCAAACCCACCGCGACCTCGGTCGGCAGCCGCAACGACTCGCGGTGCAGCCGGTCGACCGCGTCGCGAAGCCGCGGCAGTCGCTCGTCAATCAAATGCGTTGCCGCAGCTAAAAACCGATCGTCCGCGGCGGCTAAACGAGTCGCTCGCCGGTCGGCATCGCCCAACCCCGCGGCCGACATCGACTCGGCGATTTGGGAAACGATCGACTCGATCGCTTGCCGGCCGATCGTTTCCTCCGACTGCCCGGCCCGCTCAAAATCGTCGACCAGTACCGGGGCGGTCAACAGCGAACGCGGTGCGGTGCGGCGGAGATGTTCGACCAGGATGTCGGTGTCGGTGCCGATTTGGTCATCGCCGGGCCGACACAAATTGATGACCGGGACAACAATCGCCCCTTCGGAAACTTCGGCCAACGATGCCAATCGCCGGGTTCGGATTTGGTCGCGGCGGATGACCAAAACCACCGCAGAAGCCATCGAGATCGCGCGGGCGGCGATCGCCGTGATCGCCGGCCGGTGATCGGTCGCCCCGGGAGCATCGACCAACGTGTAGGGCACGCCAAGGGAGGGCAAATCGTCCCGCGCGACGGGCACGTAGACTTCGTGCGCGTCGTCGATCCGCTCCGGCCGGTCCGGTCCGATCCACGTCAACCGCTCGGTCGCTTGGGCGGCGGCGTTGCCCGAAGCGATTTGACCGGCCGCCCGCTCGCCGGCCCACTGCTGCGCGATCCACGATTTGCCTTGGCCGGTCGCCCCGACGATTGCGACGATCAACCGGTCGTCGCCGCGGCGGAGGATTCGCTCGCGGTTTTGCAAATGCTCGCGACACAGCGTTCGCAACGCCCGACCGACCTCGCTGGTTCCCAGCACCCGGTCGGCGGCCGTTTCGATCCGGCGGGCCAAACGCTGGCCGGCGTCGGGAGCCGATTCCTCGACATCGATCATCACGCGTCCCCCCGCGGCAACAGCCGGCCCAGTTCATCCAAAAACTCGTCGCGGACTTTCCGCAGCGGCAACGTCGCGGCGGTCGGCGGCAACGTCGCCATCTTCGGCGGCGGCAGCGGCAAGGGGTCGGCATCCAAGCGAATCGTCGGCGGCGGTTCGGGCCGGGCCAGCCCCAGGCAGTCGCAAAGTGCCGCGTGGAAATCCGACAATTGCTGTGCCGCCGCGGTCGCGCTCATTTTCTTGGTCGCTTCGCCGGACACTTGCGCCGCAACGATCCCGGTGATCCCCGCCGCCCCCATCAACTCATAGAACGACGCGGCGAAAATCGCCGAGTGACCGAAATCGATCGGAATCATCAGCACCGCCCCAAACGTCAACACCAATGTCGCGACCGGGGTCAAACCGGTCGTCAATTTGTCCCGCAGACTCATCGACGCCCACATCTCCCGCGTCACCGCATCGAGCCGCCTCGGGTCGAGCGTCGTCAAATCGGATCGCTCAAAGTGCATGATCGCCTGGTGGACCGGCGGGATCAGCTCCTCGCGATCGACCGGCAGCGACCCACCGCCGTCACTCGGTTTCAAATGCGTCAACACCGCCGTGCCGCCGAAACGATCGAGTTTTTCGACGAACGATTCGGCGTCAAAAAGCTCGCCGTAATCACCGCTTTGCAACCGGTCGCGAACGTCCGCCGACGTCCGCCGAAACGCCGCGGTCGGATTGAGGCCTTTGAGCAGATCGCGGACGCCGCCGGTCGCATTACGCATCGTCGCGGACAGCCGCATTCCCCACCGTGCCCAAACCGGGGCGGTTGCGACGAACGAATCGGACAATTGCCGGACGATGCGTTCGGATTGGTGCAGCCGCAATTCAATCACGCCGTCGTTGCGGCGATGAGTAAAGAAGTCCGTCGCCGCGTCCAGCAGCACCTGTTGGCACCGCCGCGTCCGGTCGGCTGACTCGGCCGCCGCGTCGCGGATCGCCGAGAGTCCGTCTCGCCAAATGATCCGCCGCAGGTTGGTTTGCAGCGCCGCGTCGAGCGTCCGGTTCATTTGGGCGGGATCCAAACGCGACGGCAATGACGCCATCAATCGTTCGTCGGGGATTGACGCCGGCGGGTTGGCGTCGGCGTCCGGCGAAACCTCGAAAAAGACCGGCGTCGGTTCATTTTCACCTTCAATATCAACTCCGCCGGGAATGAATGGCGCCGCCGCGGGGATCTCATAGTCATAAGCGGCAAAGAGCGTCCCGACGCCGTAGTTTTGCATCATCGGCGAGAACGTTTCGAGCACCGAGTCGGGCGACTGACGCGGCCGGACACGGTTGACGGCCAACATTCGCGGCACCCCGGGCATCAACTCCGCGGCGATCCGCAACAGGTCCGCCAGCGTCGCGTCGCGGGAGCTGGAGGCGTCGGTGACGACCAGGAATCCGCTGCAAAACGTTGCCGCGGCGGCGAGCAATTCCCGCCGCCGGGCCGGCGAACCGAGTCCAAAGGCTTCGTCCGAAACAATGTCGGGGCAATCCAGCAGCCCCAGGCCAACGTCGTCGAGCGCCGGATCGGTCGCCAACAGCGGCACGCCCAGCGCCGCTTCGCCGCCGGAGCGGTTGTTGTACTGCGCCGACGCGGCGGCCGGATCGACGGCGAGTTCTTCGGGCGCCCGACCCAGCGACTCGGAGAGTTGCCCCAGCAGCAAGTGCCACAATTCGCTGTCGGCCCGCCAAGCCGAGGGCAGCCAAAGGACAAAGCGGTGCGTGCCGGCGTCGTTGCCGGTGCCGCGAAGCGTCCGGGTGCGGCCGGCGGGCGATAGGAACGACGAAACCAGCGACGTTTTGCCGGCGTTAAGCATTCCGGCGACCGCGACGGTGGGCCGGTCGGTCAATTTTGACGCGGTTTGCAACCGCCGGCCCCACGAAAGCGTTTCCTCGGCGAGCGTCGGCGTGACCCGCCGCAGCGCCGCCAGGTACGACTCGCGGGACTCGCCCGGGACCCGTCGCAGCACCGCGGCGCGACGATCGTCATCGTCGAGCAACGCCTGCAACCGCGGCCAATCGAATTGGGTGTCGGCGTCGCGTCGGTCGGTCAGAGTCATGCCGCCGAATTATTGCCCGGCCGGTCATCGGCGGCAACGCCCTGCGGTTTTGATCAGCCGATACGATTGAAAAATGAATGAAACCAACATGCGAGAAATCCTCGACCGCAAACCCTTCTCGCCGCTCAAATTGACCCTCAGCAGTGGTCAGGTGGTGATGATTCTGCATCCCGAGAATGTCCTACTGACCAAGACAAAGATGGTCATCAGCTACCCGGAGCAGGACGTGATCACTTGGGCACCGCTGCTGCATGTCACGTCGGTCGAAGCGGCCGGCAACGACGCGCAGCCGGTGTTCCTCTAAGTCACGTCTCCAGGGTGGCGGCGTTCTGCCGGAACGCCGCGGGTCTACCGACCAAAGCCTTGACGGCTTCGGCTACGGCAATGCCGGTGGCGGCGTTCTGCCGGAACGCCGCGGGTATGCCGATCAAAGCCTTAGCGGCTTCGGCTATGGCAATGCCGGTGGCGGCGTTCTGCCGGAACGCCGCGGGTATACCGACCAAAGCCTTGGCGGCTTCGGCTACGGCAATGCCGGTGGCGGCGTTCTGCCGGAACGCCGCGGGTATACCGACCAAAGCCTTGGCGGCTTCGGCTACGGGAATGCCGCGACAGGCCGGAGGCCTATCCCACCATCACGTCTCCGCCCACGTCCGGCCGCGGGCGACATCGACGACCAACGGCACGTCCAACTGCATCACCTCAGCCATCTCCCGGCGAATCATCGCCTCCAACGCATCCGCCTCATCCGCCGGGGTTTCCAACAACAACTCATCATGGATCTGCAATAGCAACTTGGCCCGCAAATCCGACTCGGCTAACCGCCGATGAACTGCGATCATGGCAAGTTTGATGATGTCCGCGGCGGAACCTTGGATCGGGGTATTGATCGCGATCCGTTCCGCCTCGGTCAAATTGCGTCGTTTGGCTTCGGGCAACTTGCGAAAATCACGCACGCCTTGAACCTCCCGGCGGCGACCCAAGATTGTCGAAACATAACCGTTGGTGCGGCATTTCAACAACGTATCGATCATGAACGCCTCAACGCCATTATAACGAGCGAAATAGCGTTCGATGTATTCGGCCGCTTCCTCACGCGGGATGCCAAGCGTCCGGGCCAACCCGAATGGCGACTGACCATACACGATGCCGAAATTGATCGTCTTGGCAACACGTCGCATGTCGCTATCGACGTCGGACTCATCGATTCCGTTGACTTCCGCGGCGACGCGGGTGTGAATATCGGCGTCCTCCCGATAGGCTTTCAACAGCGCTTCGTCGCCACAGTAGTGTGCCAACACCCGCAGTTCAATCTGCGAGTAATCGGCCCCCATCAATAACCAATCTTGCGGTCCGGCGGTGAACGCGCCGCGAATGGCCCGTCCCGCTTCGGTGCGGATCGGGATGTTTTGCAGGTTCGGCTCCGTCGACGACAACCGACCCGTCGCCGCGACGTCTTGACGAAACGAGGTGTGAACCCGATCGGTGCCTGGGTCGATCAACAGCGGCAATGAATCGATATAAGTATTCTTTAGCTTGGTTGCTTGCCGGTATTCCAAAACCAGTTGGGCAATCTCATGGTCGATCGCCAACGTCGTCAAGACATCGGCATCGGTCGAAATCCCGGTCTTGGTTCGTTTGACGACTGGTAATTTCAATTCCTCAAACAACACGACGGCGAGTTGTTTGGGTGAGTCGAGGTTGAACTCATGACCGGCCATTTTAATGATTCGTTCGGCTAAATCGGCGATCATGCCGGTGAACCGATCGCTCATGGAGATCAACGTGTCGGCATCGACTCGGATACCGTTGTATTCCATTTCGGCCAATACCGAGATCAGCGGCATTTCGACGTCGGCGAACAAGTCCCATAACGATTCGTCTTCCAACTGCGTTTGAAGCGTCGCGGCCAGTCGGATCGGCACGTCGACGTCCTCGCACGCATAGGGCGTCACGACCGACACCGGAACCGCATCCATGGTGATCTGTTTCTTACCGGTTCCGATCAACGTCTTGATCGACGTCGTTTGGTGTCCCAAACGGCGCCGGGCCATATCATCAAGTGTGTGGTTGCGCTCACCCGGTTGCAGTAGATAGTCGGCCAACATGGTGTCGATCGTCACGCCGCCGACGTCGATACCGACGCTCCGCAGCACCACCATGTCGAACTTGAGGTTGTGACCGATCTTTTGAATCGATTCGGACTCCAGAATCGGCCGCAGGAGCTCAATCGCGACGTCGGGGTCAACCACGGTTTCGCCGAGCGGACCGCGGACGGGGATATAAGCCGCTTGGCCGGGCGACCAGGCGATCGACATGCCCACCAAATCGCATGATCGCGGACGCGTGCTGGTCGTTTCGGTGTCGATCGCGATGCGGTCACACAGCGACAGACGTTTGACGAGCTTTTGCAGCTTTTCGGCCGTGTCAATTGTTTGATAATCGGTCGACCAAGCCTCGGTTTGGGTCAACACCGCGGCCGTCGTGGGACTTTGACCGCCGATCACTTCGGCCGCCCGCCCTCGGAGGCCACGAAATCCGAATTCCGCCAGCAGCGCGTCGGTCCGCTGCATGTCGGCCGACGCCGCGATCCGGCCGCGGCTCCAAGGGATTGGCGAGTCGACCGATCGGTCCAGACGCACGAGTTTTTGCGACAGGAGAGCCTTTTCCCGACCCTCAAGCAGATTCTGTTTGCGTTTCTTTCCCGAAACAGATTCAGCGTTGTCGAGCACCCCTTCGAGCGTCTCGTACTTCTCGAGCAATTGCTGGGCGAGCTTGGGACCGATCAGCGAGATGCCGGGCACGTTGTCGACCGCATCGCCGACCAGGGCCTGGAAATCGACCACCTGATCGGGCCGCACGCCCCACAGATCCCACAATTCCGCCGCGTCGATCAATTGATCCTTGCGAAGGTTGTAAAGCTGCACTTTGTCGGTGATCAGTTGTCGGCAATCCTTGTCGCTGGTGACGACCAAGCATCGACCGCCGGCCGCCTCAACCCGATCGGCCAGCGTCGCCAACAGATCGTCCGCCTCGAACCCGGCCTCCTCGACGATCGCAACGCCCATTGCATCGACTGCCTGGCGAATCAGCGGGATTTGCTGCCGCAGTTCGTCGGGCATCGAATCGCGGTTGGCTTTGTACTGGTCGTATAAATCGTTCCGGAACGTGAACTCGCCTTTGTCAAAACAAGCGATCAAATAGTCGGGAGACTTTCGCGTGATCAGTTCGAGCAGATCGCCAACGAACCCGTAAACGGCCGCGACCGGCAGCCCCGAGCCGGACGTCATCGGCGGCAGCGCGTGGAAAACTTGGTAGATCAACGAATGGGCGTCGACCAACACGACCAGTTTGTCCGTCAAATCCGGCGTCGGTTCGTCGACCGGCGGGGCAACGTCGATCTTCAAAATCGCCGGCAGGTTTTCGGCCGAAACCGTGGCGGCGTCCTGCCGGGACGCCGTAGCAGTCCGGTCAATCGAGTCCGTCCCAGTGAAACCGGTCGCCGGCGGACGGTCCTTGGACGCTCTTGCCCTCGCGGCGGGGCGTTCCCGGATCGGAGCGACTGGTGGTGAAGCCGGCGGCTCCATCGACTCGAAGCTCATTTGGCCGTCATTGGTCCTGGCTTTGGCCATTATTAAAATCGTCGTCGGGGAAGCGAAATTTGGTTCGGCTGCCATCACCGATCGCGACAATCACAATGCAAACCGTCGACCCCGCCAAGGTCGGCAAGGTAAACTGTTCGGGTCGCCGATCCGTAGCAACGCCCGCGGCCGGTTTTCGCCGCTCCCGCATCTCCTCCCGCCACTCGTCAATCTAAAAATATCATGGTCGCACGCGACGATTCGGTCATCCGAGGCTCGCTGATCGCCTCGCTGATCTTCCTGGTCCTCTCGCTGGCCCTGAACTTCTTTCTGTGGAGTTGGGGCGACAAATCCGCCGCGACCGCTGCGGCGGCCAAGGACCAAATGACCGCTTCGACCGCCGAGGTCCGCTCGCTCTCGGGCCAAAATCAGTTGATGAAAGCGATGCTCGGGGCCGGTTCGATGTCCCAGGCGGAGTTCGAGCAGTTGTCCAAGACGCAAACCGACGATCCCGAAATGGAGGTCATCGAAAAGCAGTTCGTCAAAGACATGTCGTTTTTCGGTCCCGACGTCGATCCGCAAAACCGCAACTACCACGCCCTGCCGGAGTTTTTGGTCAACGCGATCCGCGACCGCAACCTGCAATACGCCAGCTCCCTCAAAAATTTGCAACAGGTCCGCGAGCAGACCACCTCGGACGTCGAAGTCGCGCAAAAAGCCGTCGCGATCGCGGAAAAGGACCGTGACGAAGCCGCCAAGAAACTCGAAGACGAGCAGGCGAAGTTTGCCGAAGACCGCGCAACGATGAAAAAGACGACCGAGTCGATCAAAGAAAGTCTCAACTCGGCGATCAATTCCTTCCGGGTCGAGCAAAAGAAAGCCGCCGCAGAGTTGGCATCGGTCAAAGATCAGTCGTCAACACTGGAAAGCACAATCGAGACCCAGCGCCAGGAATTGAACCTCGTTCGTGGCCAAAGCTTCGAGACCGAGCAAGGCACCGTCGAGTACGTCTTGCGCAGCGGCAAGACGGTGATGATCGATCTCGGAGCCGCCGACCAGCTTCGTCGCGGCGTGACGTTCGGCATCGTCGACGGCAACGAAACGCGGCTCAAAGACGCCGAAATCAAGGCTTCGATCCAGGTCACCGCGATCAGGGGGCCTCACTTGGCCGAATGCCGCGTCATCGCGGAGCCGAATTTGACCAACCCGATCATTCCGGGAGACAAAATCTATTCGCCGTTTTGGGCACCGGGACGCAAAGTCAAAGTCGCATTGGCCGGCGACATAGACATTGACGGGGACGGGGTGCCGGATTTGGAACAGGTCCGTGCTCAGGTGACTCGCGTCGGTGCCGAAGTTGCCGCGACGGTCATCGATGGCCAAGTCGAAGGGACGTTTGACAGCAGCGTGCGGTTTTTGGTCATCGGTGAGCAGCCGGTGGCCGATTCGGAGCGGGGTCAGGCGGCGCTGAAGGCCTACGGTGATTTGAAGAACCTGGCGACGCAGTACGGCGTTACCGTGATTCCCGCCTGGAAATTGCAGGCGTTTCTGCGGACGCTGGACGATTCGATCACCACGCCACTGGGTTCGGGAATGCGTAGCGAAGATTTCGCTCCGGAACATGCCACCACCGGCAAGAACCGTTTGCCCAGCCAACTGCCCGAAATGTACCTGGAGCAGGAACGGGTCCGGCAACGTGACTTGGACGCGATCCCGGCCCCGTAGACCCGGTAGCCGAATCCGCCAGGATTTGGTCCACCGACCGGTAGCCGAATCCGCCAGGATTTGGTCCCCCCGACCGGTAGCCGAATCCGCCAGGATTTGGTCCCCCCCGACCGGTAGCCGAATCCGCCAGGATTTGGTCCCCCCCGACCGGTAGCCGAATCCGCCAGGATTTGGTTCGGCGGCCTGGCGGCACGTCGCTACCGCGATCAGAACCCCCCGGAGGTGAACTCCTGGTGATCGGCAAACTCGGAGTGATAATCAGCCGCCCGGTTGGAAAACCGCGTGTACTCGGCCTCCCAAGTCAGCGGCACGTCGCCGACCGGACCGTTCCGCTGTTTGGCGATGATGATCTCAGCCTGACCGGCGTACTGAGCTTTGTCTTCGCCGCGGTGGTAGTACTCCTCGCGGTGGACAAACATCACAACGTCGGCGTCCTGCTCGATCGCGCCCGATTCGCGCAGGTGCGAAAGCTTGGGCCGGTGATCCTTGCCCTCCTCGGCCTGTCGGTTGAGCTGCGACAGGCACAGCAGCGGCACCTCCAGCTCGCGGGCCAAACCTTTGAGCCGCCGCGCGATCTTGGCAACCTGTTCCTGACGCGGGTCTCGGGAGTTGTCCGGGTCGATTAGTTGCAAATAATCGATCACGATCAATCCCAACGCTTCTTCGCGGCGTTTAATCCGCCGGGCCGCCGCGGCGATTTCCGATACCGTGCGGCTGGGGGAATCGTCGATGAACATCGGCGCCTGCGCGATCTCGTTGGCCTTTTTGACCAGCCGGTCGCGATCATCCGACGTGACCGACCCATCGCGCAGCTTGCGACCGTTGACCCGCGCCAAACTGCAAAGCATCCGGTCGGCCAGTTCGATCGACGACATTTCGAGCGAGACAAACAGCACCGGCAAATTCTGTTCAATCGCAACGTTCTCGGCGATGTTCATCGCCAGCGCCGTGTTGTGTGTAACGATGAAATCGTCAGTGACGTACAACCGCGACGGATGGCTGACCGAGATGCACTGCGTCTGAGTGATCCGGGATGGCTCGATTGAGACAATGTTCAATCGCCGTTGACGCTGCCGACCGCCGGCCAGCCTCGCCCGTTTGGCGTCGAGCGTGAACCAATTCAGAGCTTCGGGATGTTGCAAGTTGCAGACGAAAGACGTCCGACCCTTGCGACTTTCTCCCAAGTGCGTGTAGGTCGGTTGTCGCTCGGTCCAACTGGCGGTCCCGCCCAGCGAACGGGCCAGATAAACGACGTCATCGGCGAGTTGGCGGCTTGAAGTGGCAAATCGAACGCTTCCAAAACTTTCAACCCAACCGTCCCCGTCGAGCAGTCCGGCCAACAAGCGAATCCTCGACTCGCGGCTGGCATTGCGATACGAATCGGGAACGAACTTTTGGTGCGACTTGCAATGATGCAGGTCGAGTTCTTGCAGGGCCGCGGTCAACGGATTGGCTCGCACGCCCTGGATGCCGGCGACATGTTTGCCGCCAATTTGACGCAACCGATAGTCATAATTTCCCGCCGCGGAAACCTCGCACCCGGCGGCGGTCAACGCAACTTGTCGCAGGATGTCAGGCTGCGCGGTCGAAAATCGCGGGGTGCCGCCCCCGAAGTTCCCTTCGGCCAACAGCAAGCCCAGCAACCAGGGGTCGATCGGAAGGTCGTCATCTTGGCCAAATTCGCCGCTGAATGTCTCGATCCAAACCCGGTTCTGATACCGCTGCTTATTTAGCAACTCGGTCAACGCGGCGGTGTCGATCACCCGCGGACCGTCCCAGTGCCGGCAGTCGACCCGCCACAGGTGCTCGGCGCAGCACTCGGTGCTGCGGCCGTCGGCGAACGTCACCCGGTAAACTTCCCGCTCCCCCTGCGGAAAAACGCCCGTCACCTCGCTGGGTTGACCGTCAATCGAAGCCAGTCGATCGCCGATGTTCAATTGACCCATCGGAACGAATCCGCCGGGTGTCAGGACCGGGGCGTCGAGCGGTTGAGCTTTGCCCATCGACGGCCGAGCTGCCAAAATGATCAGTTCGGAGTTGTGCAGACCGCCGGTGTCCTTGTCAAAATCGGTCAGCCCGGTTTCGGCGCCGCCGTCGACGTATTCGTCCCGCATCCGGGCTTCCATCCGGTCCATCGATCGGTGCAGGACGTCGGACATCGTCGAAATCGAATTGCCCGAACGGCCGTCCATGATCGCGAAGATTCGCTGTTCGGCTTGGGCACAGCACTCCTTGGCCGACCCCTCCATGGAATAAGCGTCGCGGAGGATCTCGGTGCCCGATTCGATCAGCCGCCGGTAAACCGCTTTTTCCGTGACGATTTCGGCGTAAAAAACCGCGTGGGCGGCATTGGCGACCGATCCGACCAGCTCCGCCAAAAAGACCGCCCCGCCCATCTTGTCGTAGTGGCCGGCGGTCCGAAGCGCGGTCGAAAGCAGCGTGACGTCGATCTTTTTGCCGTCGTCATGCATCTCCTTGAGCGTCTCGAAGAGCAACCGGTGGTTGTCGTCGTGAAAGTCGTCGGGTTTGAGCGAGGCGATCTCGTCGAGGATTTGCGGCATCAGCAGGACGCTGCCCAGCACGCCCCGCTCGGCTTCGGAGTCGTAAGGGATTTGCTTGGCCAAAATCTCCGACGCCGATTCCTCCTTCTTTTTCCGGTTGCGGTCGTCGAACATTCGGGAGTCAGCGATCATCGGCGGAGTTCGAGGTTCGGGGGGATGGGTCCACCGTAGCGGAAGTCGCCAAGACTTTCGGTTGCGACCGACAGCGACGGCATCATTGATCAAAGCCGGCCGACCGAAAGTCTTGGCGACTTCCGCTACGGTCAGGACCGAGATTTTGCAACAAAGATTTAGGCGATTCGCAGCCGAGCTTTGACCGTCGCGATCGCCTCTTGGACCGATCGACCGTCGCCGCCGTTGCCACCGATTTTCGAGTTTGCACCGATCCAGTCGCCGACCTTTTTTTGAGCCGCGATGACCCCGGTGTGGCTGCGGCGGCCGAAGTGACCGGCGATTTCGGACAATGCGCACCCGGTTTCGGTTCGGGCCAGGTACATCGCCAGCATCCGCGGCTCGCTGACTCGTTTGGTCCTAGCCTTGGTTTGGAGACCGCCGGGCTGCAGTCCAAACGTTTCGCAAACGGCGGCTTCGATCGACGAGAGCGTCGGAGCGATCCGCTGGTTTCGCATCAACCCGCCGGCCATCGCGCGGACTTCGGCGACGGTCG
The DNA here is from genome assembly GCA_963833245.1 of Pirellulaceae bacterium. GTDB lineage: Bacteria > Planctomycetota > Planctomycetia > Pirellulales > Pirellulaceae > Rhodopirellula. The sequence goes on along the minus strand of CAWHXH010000010.1, from coordinate 178,601 downwards.
GGTCGCGACGATTCATCCGCTGCAACATCGCGATCAAATTGGCGACCCCGAAAATCCCGCGGGCGTCGCCGGGCAATGCCGCCGCAACCGCCGCGACCAGTTCTTCGCCGCACTGCATCGGACAACGTCGGGTCGTCAGACGTTTGAGCAGCGATAGACGCGTCGCTTCGTCCAGCGGTCCGACCGGACAGGTCAATCCCGACGTCAACCGCCCGGCGACTTCGACCGACAGGTCGCGAATCATCGACGGCGGCGCGTTGGACGAAAGAATCAGCGGTTTGCCGGCGGCCAGCAGCGAATCGATCGTGTAAAGCATCTCCCGCAGCGTCGCTTGCTTGGCGGCCAAGAAGTGAATGTCGTCGATCAACAAAGCGTCGACATCGCGGTAACGGTCGCGAAATGCTCGCAGCCCAATCGACTTGACGCTGCCGATGAAATCGTTGGTAAATCGCTCGGCGGTCAACATCACGACGCGGCGAAAACGGCGGTAGCGGCGCAGCTCCTTGGTCATCGCCGAGAGCAGGTGGGTTTTGCCGCAGCCGGGCGGACCATGCAGCAGCAGCGGGGCGGCCATCGCGGGGTTGGCCAAAACGGCGGCGACGGCTTGAAAAGCGAACTGGTTGCAGGGGCCGGAGATGAACGCGTCCAGGGTCGCCGAATCGTCGTCAGCGACCGGATCGCTGGTCACCGGCGGCGGGTTTTGCTCCGCCGGATTTTTTGCCCTCGGTTGCGCGGCAACCGGCTCCGGATCGGCGTCCGGCCGGGGTTGGCGGACCGATCCGGGCTGTTGCAAGACCTGCGACAACGATGCGGTGCCGCGGCGACGGGTCGGCGGCCGCTCGCGACGATCCCCCCGGCGCGTCTTGGTCACCGCCGGTCCGGGGGCGGGGGTGGGGGCAACGCGGGGGCGGGCGACGACTTCAATTTGCGCCGGCAAATCAAAAGTCGACAGGGCTGCGGCCCGAAGCTCGGTGGCGAATTGGCGTTCCAACCGCTGAGCGACGAAATCGCCGGGCACGTCAATTCGGACTTTCGCAGCACCGCCGAGGCCGGCGGCGTCGAGACATTCAAAGCTCGCCTCGCCGAGCCAAAGGTCGAACCGATCGGCACCCATCCGCCGCCTCAGGCTGGCGGCAAACTCCGCCGCGGCGGGGGCATCGTCGGGGACCGGATGGGCGGACACGAACGGGAGCAAATCCGGGCGAAAAGATCGAAAATGATTGATGGGTGGCCCGGCAAGCTCGGGTGCCCGTCGGTCGGGTCGGCCGCTGATTCTAGGTTTGCTAGCAACCAAGTCAAACCGTTCCGTCGCTTCCTCCGGCGGCCCCCCCGGAGCCGACCCCGCCGGCCCGTCGGGACCATGGCGGCGGGCCTCCGACGACCCTTGTGACCCCCCCGAGGTTTATCCCAACGGGGACCCCGGTGACCAGTGGAAAAGCTGTCCGCAACGCGGAACCGCCGAGGTGCGAACATTTTTGCCGATTAGTTTGACTTGCGCGGTCACGGTCGATAGAGTGAGGCGATCATATGCGTCCCAAGCCGCCGCTTTAGGTTGCCGCCGGTCGCCTTGATCCCCGCCCCACCCTCCGTCGGGGTTGACGCGTTTGTCTTTTGAATTTTGAAAGGCAATGCGGCAGCACCGATCCCGCCTTTGATGTTTTGCGAGCCTATCGGCGTCGCCCTCCAGCTCCGCTTGTCCAAGTGACGAGTTCGGCGGGAGGTCCGGCGGTCGACGCCCGCTCAAGCATCGCTCCAAGCCCCCAACCAAACGGACCGGTTCCATGAGTTGTGTAGGAAGCCCGCTGCTGCAGTCCCCCGGCGGCCATCGTGGTTCGGGGTCCCCCTTCGGCTCTGTCGTCGGCCGCCGAGGTTTCTTGGCCGCCGGGACCGCCGGCGGACTCGGCCTGACACTCGCCGATTTGCTGGCCGGGACCGCCGCCGGCCGAGTCGCCGGGGAGCAAAAGCACTACGACTTTGTAGAGGCCAAAGCCAAGTCGGTGATCCACATCTACCTGCCCGGCGGCATGGCGCAGCAGGAATCGTGGGACCCCAAGCCCTATTCGCCTCTTGAATACCGCGGCGAACTCGGCACGGTCAAAACCAAGACCGGCGAAGTGTTTAGCGACTCAATTCCCAAACTTGCCGCCCGGGCCGACAAGTTCACCGTCATCCGTTCGATGAGCCATGGCGAAGCCGCTCACGAACGCGGAACGCACAACATGTTCACCGGCTACCGGCCCTCACCGGCGCTGCAGTACCCCAGCTTCGGGGCGGTTGTCAGCCATGAGTACGGCCCGCGAAACAACCTGCCGGCCTACATTTGCATCCCCAACGTGCCCAACGAGTTCGCCGGCACGGGGTATCTGCCTAGCAGCTACGGCGGTTTTGCCCTGGGGGCCGATCCGGCCAAGGGCGATTTTGAGGTCCGCGACCTGAACCTCGCCGGCGGAGTCACCGAGGAGCGTTTCTTGCGGCGAAAACAGAGCCTGGAGGTTTTCAATCAGCGATTCGCCGCCGCCACGTCGGCCGATAACGTCGCGGCGATGGGGACGTTTTACCAACGAGCCTATGACCTGCTCGACACGCCGGAAGCCAAGGCGGCGTTTGATTTGAACAAAGAGGACGCCAAGGTCCGCGATTCTTACGGCCGCAACGAGGCGGGGCGCGGATGCTGATGGCCCGCCGGTTGGTCGAAGCCGGCACGCGGTTGGTGACGTTGACCTACGGCAGTTGGGACATGCACGTCGACATCACCAGCAGCATCGGCAAACAGATGCCCGCGTTTGACCAGGCCCTCTCGACGCTGATCGACGACCTGAGCGAGCGGGGCCTGTTGGACGAGACGTTGGTGATGGTCACCAGCGAGTTCGGCCGCACGCCCAAGATCAATCCCGACGCCGGTCGCGATCACTGGCCCAAAGTCTTCAGCGTCATGCTGGCCGGCGGCGGCATCGCCGGCGGACGGATCTATGGCGCCTCCGATGCGACCGCCTCCGAACCCGATCGCGACCCGGTCTCGCCGGCCGATTTGGCCACGACGATGTACCGGCAACTTGGCATCGTCGCTGACAAGGAACTGATGGCCCCGGGCGACCGGCCGATCGAAATCGTCGATGGCGGCAAAGTCATCGAGGGGATCTTGGCATGAACCGACTCCTTCTTCTCCTGGCGACGTTGCTGCCGGCGTCCGGTGCGATCGCCGCCGCCCCCGAGATCACCCACACCGAACCGCTCGGGGTCGTCCAGGGACAAACGTCGACGATTCGTTTCTATGGCCCCCGCCTCAACGACGTCCACCAGGCGATCGTCAGCGACGAGCGGTTGTCGGTCGAAAAAGTTGAGTTCGTCAAAAACGCGGTCGAAGTGACCTTCAAATGCGACTCCGTGGTGCCGTGCGGCATGGTCGCCGTCCAATTGGTTTCCAAAACCGGCGTCACCAACGTCCGTCAAATCGGCGTTGGCCAATTCCCGATCGTGCCGGAGGTCGAACCCAACGGCCCCCGCGATCCGGCCCACAAGCTGACGCCGCCCTGCACCGTCGAGGGAATCGTCGACCGCGAAGACGTTGACCGGTTCGAGATTCAAATGGCCGCCGGCGACGTTTGCAAATTTGAGATCGAAGCGATCCGGCTGCAATTCACGCTTCAAAACCGAGCCGTCCTCGATCCGGTCATTCGGATCACCGACGCCGACGGTTTCGAGGTCGTCAGCAGCGATGATAACACGCTGCTGCGACAGGATTCGCTGTGTTCTTTCACCGCCCCGGCCGATGGCGTCTACACGATCGCGGTTCACGAAAGCTCTTTCGGCGGTGACAAAACGATGGGCGGCTACCGGTTGCACGTCGGCAATTTCCCGCGTCCGGTGACCGTCCACCCCGCCGCCGGGACCGCCGGCGGGACGCTCGCCGCGACGTTGACCGACATCGACGGCTCGACCCGATCGGTCTCGTTATCGCTTCCCAGCGAACCGGACACGGCGTTCAAGGTCCATGACCGCGTCGGCGACGTTTCCTCACCCAGTCCCAACGTGATCCGCGTCGAGCCGCACCCGGTCGTGGTCGAACCCGACGGTGGTCAAGGGATCGCCAAGGAGAACGCCGCGGCAGTCCCGGTCACGTTCTGCGGCGTGATCGAAGCCGGCCAGAACGATCGGTTTTACTTTGATGCCAAAAAAAACCAGTCCTACTGGGTGACGTTGTTCGCCCGCGAGCCGTTTCGCAGCCCGCTGGATGGTGTTCTGACGGTCATCGACCCGGCCGGCAAAGCGATCATTTCCAATGATGACGCGTCCGGTCAAATCGACAGTTCGGTGCAATTCAAAGCACCCGCCGATGGGGTTCATCAAGTCGTCGTCCGCGACCACCTTTCCGGCGGATCGCCGCGGCACAACTACGCATTGGTTGTCACACCGACCGCGGTGTCGCTGAAAATTGAAGCCAAGGAGATCGATCGGGACCGTTCGCCCACGTTGGCGATCCCCGCCGGTGGACATCACGCGGTGGTCATCCGCGGCACCCGGACGGGGCACAATGACCCGGTTGATGTGACGTTGAGCGGACTGCCCGAAGGCGTCACCGCAACGACGTGGCCGATGCCGCCGGGCTGGAGCGAGATTCCGGTCCTGCTTTCGGCCACGGCTGATGCCAAACTCGCCGGCACGACCGTTTCGGTCTCCGGCGTCTCGTCGACCAACCCGGCCGTCCGCGACGATTTGATGCAGCACCACAAATTGGTGCTGGGTCGGAACCGTCGCGAGATGATCGGTTTGGACCTGCCCGACCTGACACTCGCGGTGACCGAGCCGTTGCCCTTTGAGGTTTCGATCGATCAGCCCAAGACGCCGATCGTGCGACAGGGTTCCAAATCGCTGACCGCCCGGGTCGTCCGCCACGAAGGCTTCGAGGGGGAAATTTACTTTCGCCAATTGATGACGCCCCCGGGCATCGGCATCAACAATTCCCGCAAGATCACCGCCAAAGAAGACTCGGTCGAGATCCCGATGACGGCCAACTCCAAGGCGGCCGTCGGAACGTGGCCGATCATCCTGCTGGCTCGATACAACACGCCGCTGGGTTCCCGCGAAGTCGCCACCGCGGCGATCAATCTAAGCGTCGAGGAACCGATCTTTGGCGTCAAGTTTGGCGACGCGACCGGTCAAATCGGTGATCCGGCGATCATCCCGGTGACGTTGACCAAGCTCCGCGATTTCGACGGCGTTGTTTCGGTTGGATTGGCCGGACTGCCCCGCGGAGTCGCCGGCGGCCAGCCTCGGGAGATCAAGCTGGAGGATCAAACGGTCAATTTCGAGGTCCAGCTCGATGACACCGCCCAACCGGGGCTGCAAAAGACGGTGGTTTTGCAGACGACGGTGCAGCGGGACGGTGAGACGATCGCTCAAACCGATGGCGGCGGCACGATCCGAATCAACCGCCCCCCGCCGCAGCCCCAAACGGACAAACCGGCGGAAAAACCCAAACCCGCCGCCCCCAAGCCGCTCAGCCGGCTGGAGCAACTGCGCCAGCAGAAGGAGAACGCCCAGTGAATCATACTTTTCAACCAACAGGTTCTTTCCCCCCCTCACCCCGCTTCGGGGAGAGGGGGCCGGCCCATCTTTCTTTCCCCCCCTCGCCCCGCTTCGGGGAGAGGGTGTCGGCCCATCTTTCTTTCCCCCCTCACCCCGCTTCGGGGAGAGGGTGTCGGCCCATCTTTCTTTCCCCCCCTCGCCCCGCTTCGGGGAGAGGGGGCCGGGGGGTGAGGGGTCTTCCAACCAACCCCCGCCCACCCCACTCACCCCCCAACCCCCTCTCCCCGAAGCGGGGCGAAGGGGAGCCAAACGGGTGATCGGCACCGCGGCTGCGCTGATGTTGCTAGTCAGCGTCCCCGCCGGCGCCGCGTCCGTTGAACGCCCCACCCCGTCGCCCGCGTCGGCAAACCTGGTCGTCTACCCGCCGTCGGTGCAGCTTTCCGGCTCCGCGGATTTTCAAAATGTTCTGGCGATTCAAACCCGCGACGACGGCATCACCGTCGACCTGACCGATTCGTCCAATTGGACGATCGTCGATCCCTCGATCGCCGCCTGGGACGGCCATCGCTTGACGCCTCTGGCCGACGGCAAAACGCACCTCGAAGTCACCGCGGCCGGCGTCTCCGAATCGATCGATGTGACTGTCACAGCGGCCAAAACTGCCACCCCGATCCGTTTCGCCGCCGATGTCATGCCGACGCTGACGCGGGCCGGTTGCAACACCGGCTCCTGCCACGGAGCCGCTCGCGGCAAGGACGGTTTCCGGCTGAGCCTTTTCGGTTTCGATCCGGCGGGGGATTACCAACGAATCACGCGGGAAATGGGCGTCCGGCGGATCAACCTGGCCCTGCCTGCCGAAAGCCTGTTGCTTCGCAAATCCATCGGCGCCGTCCCCCACACCGGCGGCAAGCTGTTCGACGAAGGCTCGGTCCACTATCAAACGTTGCTCCGCTGGCTGCAGGCCGGAACGCCGGCCGATGACCCCAAAGCGACACCGGCCGTCGTCGAGTCGGTCGCGATCTACCCGCCCCAAGCCGTCATCGAAACCGGCCAACCGCTCCGGTTCGTCGCCGTTGCCCACTATGCCGACGGCACAACGCAAGACCTGTCCGACTTGGCGATCTTTTCGACCAACGATTCGTCCGTCGCCCCGGTCGATCCCGACGGGTCGATCGTCGGCGGCTCCCGTGGCGAAGCGTTGGTGATGGCTCGCTTTGACACTCACACCGTCGGCTCCCAAGTCCTGACGTTGCCGCCGGGTTTGCAATACACCGCCCCGGCCGAAGACCCCGATGCCGGCCTGGTGGACCAATACGTCAACCGAAAACTGCGTCAATTACGTCTGCCGGCCAGCGGTTTGTGTGACGATGCGACGTTCCTCCGCCGCGTTTCAATCGACATCGCCGGGCGGTTGCCCACCCCCGACGAGTTGACCGCGTTGTCGATCGACACCGCGGAGGACAAACGTGCCGCGGTGATCGACCGGCTGCTGGGCGAGAAATCGTTCAGCGACATTTGGGCGATGAAATTCAGCCAATGGTTGATGATCCGCAGCGACAACACGCGAAACATCGAACCCAAAACCGCGTTCCTGTACGCCGACTGGCTTTCCGACCAGTTCGCTCGAAACGTTCCAATCGACGAGATTGTCGGCGAATTGCTCACCGCCACCGGTGGCAATTTCGATGCGCCCGAAGCGTCGTTTTACCTCGTCGAAACCGATCCGCTCAAACTCAGCGAAAACGTGGCTCAGGCGTTTTTGGGCATTCGGACCCAGTGCGCCCAGTGCCACAACCATCCGTTTGACCGCTGGACGATGGACGACTACTACGGCTTCGCAGCGTTCTTTGCCCAAGTCAATCGTAAGAACGCCGAGGACTACCGCGAGCGGATCGTTTACGACCGTCGCAGCGGTGAGACCAAGCACCCGATCGACGGCCGCTCCGTTGCGCCAAAGTTCCTTGGCGGGGAGAACCCCGAGACCAAGAATGTCGACCGACGCGAAGTGCTCGCCGATTGGTTGACCGGCGATGACAACCCATTCTTTGCCACGAATCTGGCCAACCGGGTTTGGGCGCATTTCATGGGCATGGGCATCGTCGATCCGGTCGACGATTTTCGGATTTCCAACCCCGCGACGCATCCCGAACTGCTCGATGCGTTGGGCGAACGTTTGGTTGCCGAAAACTTTGACCTGCGTCAATTGGTTCGGTTGGTTTGCAATTCGGACGCCTATCAACGCTCCAGCGAAACGTTGCCCGACAATGGCCACGACCACCGCAATTACGCTTCCGCGGCGGTCCGGCGAATCCCGGCCGAGACGTTGCTCGATTGCATTTGCGACGTGACCGACCAACCGGACAAATTCTCCGGCCTGCCCCGCGGTGCCCGTGCGGTGGAGATTGGCGACGGTGCAATCGCCAGCTATTTCTTGACGACTTTTGGCCGATCCGCTCGAACGACCGTCTGCGACTGCGAAGCGACCACCGATCCATCGCTTTCGCAAGCCTTGCACTTGCTCAACGGTCCGGCGGTCCACAACAAGGTCAGTTCCAGCGAAGTGCTGCGACAATTGATTGCCGAGCACAAGGACAACCCCGCCGCGGTCTTAGAGCACCTGACAACCCGTGCGGTTGCTCGCAAACCGACCGCCGAGGAGGTTCAAGCCGTCGAGCAGATGCTCGCCGAGCCGGACGCCAACGCCGCCGAAGTGTTGCAAGACGTCTTCTGGTCGCTACTCAACAGCCGCGAGTTCTGTTTCAACCATTAGGACAGAACCTAGCGTTTTCATTTATTTAACGAGAACTGCCCCAAACTTTCTTGCTCCCCCTCGCCCCTCTTAGGGGAGAGGGGGTTGGGGGGTGAGGGGATGTTCTTTCAACCTTCACTCTCATTGCCACCCGGCCGACCCCTCACCCCCCGACCCCCTCTCCCCGAAGCGGGGCGAGGGGGAGAAAGACATGCGGTGACGTTCTCTGCCAAAAAGCGGCGTGACGAAAATCGGGGTTAACGAAACAGCCGGAACCAATTGACATGCAAATTCCAAAACACGTCGCCAGCCAAACCGTTGCCGCCCTGATTGTGTTGCTGATCGCGCAGCTCCCCCCGGCCACCGCCGCCGACACGCCGGCGGCCGACAAAATCACCTTCGACACCCATGTCGTGCCGATCCTGCGTCAACACTGCGTCGTTTGTCACAAAGCCGGTGAGTCCAAGGGAGGTTTGGCCCTTGATTCTTTCAGTTCACTGATGGAGGGCGGCGGCAGCGGCGAGATCGTTTACGACGACGGCGACGTCGAGGCGAGCCGGATGTGGCAGGTCGTCAACCACGACGACACCCCGGTGATGCCGCCCAATGGTCAAAAAATTCCTGACGAACAGCTCGCCCTGCTCCGCGCCTGGATCGAAGGCGGGGCGCTACAGAACGACGGCTCGGTTGCCAAGGTTAAAACCAACGCTTTGGCCAGCGTGGTCGTGACCGCCGGCAAACCCGAGGGGCCGGCCGCGATGCCGACCGGGTTGCCTCAAAGCGTGCCGGTGCCGACCGACCGGGCCGCGGCGATCACCGCGGTCGCCGCCAGCCCCTGGGCGCCGCTCGTGGCGGTCGCCGGCCAACGCCAAATCAGCTTCTATCATGCTGACACCGCCGAATTGCTCGGCGTGGTCGCCTACCCCGCCGGCATCGCTCAGTCACTCCGCTTCAGCCGCGAGGGCGGGTACCTGATCGCCGGCGGCGGGGAACATTCGGTCTCCGGCAGCGTCACCGTTTACGACGTGCGAACCGGCGAAGTTGTCGCTTCGGTCGGTGACGAGTTGGATGTAGTTTTCGACGCCGACGCCAACGACGATTTGACCCGGATCGCCCTGGGCGGACCACAGCGAATGTTGCGGATCTTCGACGCCGCTGACGGGACGCTGGTCTATGACCTCAAAAAGCACACCGATTGGATCCTGGCGGTCGCCTTCAGCCCCGACGGCGTGCTGGTCGCTTCGGCCGATCGTTCCGGCGGGCTACACGTCTGGGAAGCGTCCACGGGGCAACTCTATCTTGACCTGCCCGGTCACAAAGACGCGATTCATTCGCTCTCCTGGCGAGACGATTCCAACGTCTTGGCGTCCGGTTCGGCCGACGGGACCGTCAAAGCCTGGGACCTGGTGCAGGGCAAAGTGATCAAGTCGATCGACGCCCACAAACCCGGTGTCACTTCCGTCCGGTTCGATCATTCGGGCGGTTTGGTCACCGGCGGTTTGGACGGTCACGTTCGGACTTGGGACGGTTCAGGGAAGCAGCTAGCCGACATCGACGTTTCCCCCGAGGCGGTTTTGGAAGTCGCGGTGACCCACGATGCCGGCAAGCTCGTCTACGGCGATTGGACCGGCGTCTCGCAGCTCGTCAGCGTCGCCGATCCCAAAGTCCGCCAGCCGGTCCTGGCCAATCCGCCCTCGATGGCCCAGCGGGCGGGTGAATTGACCAAGCAATTGGAACAGCAGCAAACCGAGCTGGCCAAAACCGTCGCCGCCAAGACGGCTCATGAAAACTCGGTCACCGACCTGCAAGCCAAGCTCAAGACAGCGGTCGAGGAGTTGGAAAAGACCGAGGTGCAACGATCGCATCAGGCCAAAGCAATCGCGGAGTTGGAAAGCAAACTCAAAACCCTCCAACCACCCGACGCCTAACCGTAGTGGATTTTGCTAAAAATCCATCCCCAACGCCCAGCCGTAGTGGATTTTGCTAAAAATCCATACGCACCTCCAACCCAACGGCTGGCTCCAGACCGTCGAGCACCTCAGGCAGGTCGACTCGACCAACTCTCACGCTCGGCGGTTGCTGAGCGACAACCCATCCTTGCCGCTGCCGGCCCTCATCGTGGCCGACCGCCAAACCGCCGGCCGGGGGCGTTTGGATCGAACGTGGCACGCCCCGGGCAAAGCATTGACCGCCAGCCTTGCGGTCCTCAACGACGATCCGATGCTGGGGTTTGGCGTCGCGGTGGCCGTCGCCGACGCCATCGATCGATTGGCCGGGGGCACCCGTTTGACGCAATTGAAGTGGCCAAACGACATCTATTTGGGCCATCGCAAGGCCGGCGGCATCCTGATCGAACGGGTATCGATTGCCGGTCGGGGCCGGGTATCGATCATCGGAATCGGACTCAACATTGACGCGGCTCCTCAGTTGGCCGATCCCGCAGCCGCCGCGGCGACTTGCCTGGCCGATCATCTGACGCCGCCCCCGCAGACGGAGGATGTGCTGTCGGCGATCGTGAGGGAGCTTGAGACTCAACTCCAGTCGCCTGATCGGGACTGGCCCGGTGCCTTCCGCCAACGTTGCTCTTTGACCGGCCAGAGCGTGGTGGTCCGGCAAAACGGCGGGTCGATCCAGGGGGTTTGCTGTGGAATCGCCGACGACGGCACGTTGCGGGTCGCGACTGAGGCTGGCGTGATCGCTTGCGCCGCCGGGGAGGTCCATCGGGTCCGTTCCGCAAGCGGCATCGCGGCGCTAGACTGACGGCTTTGAACACCGCAACCGCTAACCTCCCCCACCGCCCGACCGATGCCCGACCTCGATACCAAACGCGTTTTCAACTTTTCCGCCGGCCCGGCAACGATGCCCGAGTCAGTGTTGCGGGAGATTCAAGATGAAATGTTGGTCTACCCCGGGGCCGGGGCGTCGATCATGGAAATCAGCCATCGCGACAAACTGTTCGTTGACCTGCTGCACGACGCCGAAGCGACACTGCGGGAGTTGTTGAACGTTTCGGATGACTACGCGCTGCTGTTTGTCCAAGGCGGAGCGACGATGCAGTTCTCCGCGGTGCCTGCCAATCTGTTACGCGGCACCGGCAAAACTGCGGCCTATTGTTTGACCGGCACGTGGGGTAAAAAAGCGATTGTCGAGGCCAAAAAAGAGGGCGACGTCGCGACGGTGTATAACGCTTCGGGAACCAACTATGACCGAATCCCGGCCCCCGGCGAGATGAAGATCGCCGATGACGCGGCCTACTTATATTACTGTTCCAACGAAACGATCCAGGGCGTTCAGTTCGCCGATGAACCGGAGGTTCCAGTCGGCGTGCCATTGGTCGCCGATGCCTCCAGCGACTTGTTGTGCCGTCCGTTGCCGATCGATAAGTATGGACTGATCTACGCCTGTGCTCAAAAGAACGCCGGCCCGGCGGGGGTGACGATGGTCATTGTCCGCAAAGACTTGTTGCCGATCGCTCAGGAAAACATCCCCGGTTATTTGTTGTATCGCAATCACGCCGAGAACGATTCGGAATGGAACACGCCGCCGACGTTCGCAATCTATGCGCTCGGCAAAATGGTCCGTTGGCTGCGCGACGAGCAGGGCGGTTTGGAATCGATGCATCAAACCAACCGCGACAAATCGTCAAAACTTTATGATGCGATCGACGGCAGCGGCGGCTTTTACCGCGGTCATGCTCAGAAAGATTGCCGCAGCATCATGAACGTGACGTTCAATCTGCCGTCGGACGAATTGACCAAACGGTTCTTGACCGAAGCCGAATCGATCGACCTGGCGGCTCTCAAAGGTCATCGCAGCGTCGGCGGCATCCGGGCGAGTATCTACAACGCCGTGCCGGTTGAAGGGGTTGAACGTTTGGCCGCGTTCATGGGCGACTTTGCCGCCAAAAATGGTTAGTACGACGGGCTTTCAGCCCGTCGAATTGAATCGTCCGTGAATTTGAACTGTCAGAAAAATGAACTCATTGGCCTGATGGAATTCATTGGCCCTTTGGACGGCCTGGAAGGCCGTCCTACTTCACAAATAACCTGGATAATCACTTAGATCGCGACCGAAAGTCTTGGCGACTTCCGCTACGGTTGTTTCCCGACGTTCAAAATTCGGCGAATGTTGAACTCGGGAGCTATTTTTTCTTCGGTTCGGCCGACTGATCCGAAGCGTCTTTGGGCTTAGGACTGCCCGCGACGATCGATTGATCCGTCGTTGCCGCTTGTGTCTCGGTGGCCGACTCGCACTTGTCCATCGTGTCGATTTGTTCGCCGGGTTTGGGGGATGGGTCGCGGGAGGTTTGGTTGCTGGACATGATCGGTTGGTCTGAAACTTGACAGAAAACGCGGAGGATTTCGGGTGGGAATCCAGCGTAACCGAAAGTCTCGGCGACTTCCGCTACGGGGTCTTCCTTCGGGACGAGGAAGCAATCGCGATGCCGATCTTGCCGCGGTCGGCACGGTCTTGCTAGGGACGATGGCTCCCAACCGCATCCGTGCCAATTCAACAGGCTCACCGGGCAATGGACTTCCCGCTCAAACGCGCGCTGTTTGCGTTTCTCCTCGTTTTCCCTGCCGCTGTTTGCGGCCACGCCACCGCCTCCGAAGCCAACTGGGTGTGGTCGCCGGGTAGCTCCACCGCGACGCGTGTTTCGCCCGGTGATGGTTGCCGGTTCCGCAAACCGATCAACTTGCGAAAACTCGGCGAAGCGTTCGTCGAAGTCGCTGCCGACGACGATTTCCAACTTCGGATCAACGGCCGGCCGGTCGGTTCGGGCAGCCGCGGCGATGGGTTGGTCGAGTTCGACGTCTCCGACCAAATCGAAGAGGGCCGCAACGTTGTGGCGATCGAGGTCGTCAACCGCCGCGGCGACACCGCCGCGATGGCCGCCCGCGTTTCCATCCGGCCGACCGGCGACACCAATTGGTACACCTTTTCGTCCGACGGATCGTGGAAAGCCGAACCGTTCGTCGCCGGCGACCGACCGCAACCCGGCTGGGACACGACCGTCCACAACGACACCGCCTGGGGACCGGCGGCGGTTCTGGGGCAACTCGGTCAGACCGCGCCGTGGGACACCGAGCCGACCAACGGCGACGTCGTGACCGAACCGGCGGCGACCGCGGCCTCCCCCGCCCCCCCGGCCGGGACCGCCCAGCGGATGCAGGTGCAAAAAGGTTTCTCGGTCCAGCGACTGCTTGGCGACGATCAGGTCGGCAGCGTCATCGCGATGGCGTTTGACGAATTTGGCCAAATGATTTTGTCGACCGAAGCCGGCCCGCTGCTGGTCGCCGCCGATACCGACGACGACGGCATTTTCGACGACGTTCGCCAGTACTGCGACGCGGTTGTGGCGGTGCAGGGAATTTTGCCGCTCAACGGCGAGGTGATCGTGACCGGCATGGTCGACGGCAAATCGGGGCTGTTCCGTTTGGCCGACGCGGACCGCGACGGCGTCCTGGAGCTGGCCGCGACGATTTTAAAGTTTGACGGCGACGGTGGTGAACACGGACCGCACGGCATCCGGCTGGGACCCGACGGGATGATCTACGTGACGCTGGGCAGCCACGTCCGGGCGACCGGCCCGGCCGGCCGCGGCGATACGCTGCGGGACGTCTACGAAGGCGATCTGTTGCCCCGCTACGAAGATCCGGGCGGGCACGCCGCGGGGATCAAAGCCCCCGGCGGGACCGTTATCCGCACCGACATCGAAGGCAACGTCGTCGAGCGGATCGCCGGCGGATTGCGAAATGTCTACGACTTGGCGTTCCATCCCGACGGCGGGCTGCTGGTCCACGACGCTGACATGGAAGCCGACCAGGGGACGCCGTGGTACCGACCGACGGCGCTGTTGGACATCACCGAAGCGGGCGAGTTCGGTTGGCGTCCGGGTTGGTCCAAATGGCCCGAGCACTACCACGACCGGTTGCCGGCATTGTTGGAAACCGGCCGCGGGTCGCCTACGGGGATCGAAATCTACGAGCACCACATGTACCCGGTGCGGTATCAAAACAGCGTCTTTCTGGCCGATTGGTCCGAGGGCCGGATCCTCAACGTGCGGCTCAAACGGGCCGGCTCCGGCTACGTCGCCGACTCCGAAGTGTTCCTCCGCGGCCAACCGCTCAACGTCACCGACCTGGCCGTCGGGCCGGACGGCAGTTTGTATTTCACGACGGGCGGACGCGGCACCGCCGGCGGGGTTTACCGCGTCGTCTACGCCGGCAAAGTGCCCGAGGAAATGACGCGGTTGGGGACCGGCGTCGCCGCCGCGATCCGCCAACCGCAGCTCGACTCGGCTTGGGCACGCCAAGCGATCGCTTCGATCCACCGCGAGCTGGGCGACGAGTGGCGGAGCCAAATCGTCGGCGTCGCTTACAGCCGCGATAATCCCGACGACTACCGGCTGCGGGCTTTGACGTTGATGCAAATGTACGGCCCGATCCCTTCGGACGATTTGATCATTGAACTGTCCGAGGATCGCTCCGAAGCCGTCCGCCGCCGCGTGGCGATGATGATGGGCGCCAACCCGTCGGCTCGGACCGGCAAACGCTTGGCCGAGATGCTCGCCGATCCGGCTTCGGCGGTCCGCCGAACCGCCGGCGAAGCGATCCTGCGGTCCGGCCAAATGCCGACCAACGTCGCCGACGTGCTGTCGCTGATCGACGGGACCGACCGGACGACGGCGTTCATCGGTCGTCAAATCTTGCAGCGAATGCCGGTTGACCAGTGGCGAGATCTGGTTTTGAACGCCAAAAATCCGCGTCGCTCGATCATCGGGATGACGGCCCTGGTCGCCGCGGACCCCAGCCCCCGGACGGGCCGCGAAGTGATCGGACGGGTTTCGCAAATGATCGAAGGCTTTCTGTCGGACGCCGATTTCACCGACACGCTGCGATTGACCGAGTTGGCGTTGTCCCGGTGCCCCAACCCGCCCTCGGAGTTCGCCGACTTCGGCCGCCGGATCGCCGCGGAGTTCCCCTCCGGCGATTCGAACATGAACCAGGAGCTGATTCGCATCGCCTGCTATTTGCAACAGGACGAACTGGTCGAGCGGGCGATTCGGTTCCTCGAATCCGAAGCCGAGCTGGACGACCGCGTCGTGGTCGCGATGTGCCTGCAGCGGCTGGAGCGAAAGTGGGTCGCCAAGGAGCGGTTTGCGTTGCTCAAATTTTACGAACAAGTCGCCGCCCGGCCGCCGGTCGCCGACGATTCGGGGACCGGGTCGCTCCCGATGTTCATGATGGCCGCGACCCGCGATTTTGCCCGGCACCTGTCCCAGGCCGACCTGCAAGCGATCCTCGGCGAGGGTGCCCGTTGGCGAAACGCAGCCTTGGCGGCGATCTACCGCTTGCCCCATCCGGTCGATCCCGAAACGGCGGCCAAACTGCGGGAACTCGACCAGCGGCTCGAAGAGGACCCGGCGATCGATGACGTCAAACGGCGGCTTCGCACCGGCATCATTGCGATGTTGGCGTCGGCCGGTGACGCCGAATCGACCGAGCATTTGCGTGAAATCTGGCGAACCGACCCCGAGCGTCGTGCGGTCGTCGCGTTGGCGTTGGCCCAAAGCCCAGGCGGCGACAATTGGGACTACCTGGTCCGTTCACTGCACCTGCTCGAAGGCCCGGCGGGCAATGAAGTTGTCCAGCGTTTGACCAGCGTCGACATCGCCACCGACGACCCCGACGCGACCCGTTCGTTGGTGTTGATGGGGCTTCGCCGCGAAAAGAACGGCGAGTCGATCGTCGCGATCGAAGCGTTGCTGGAGCACTGGACGCAAATGCAGCGACCCGAGGGTGCGAAACGATCGATGAAGCCATGGGTCAAATGGTATGCCGGGGCGTTCCCCGACCACCCGCCCGCCGAGTTGCCCCATGAGGACGACTCCAAATGGGATCTCGATCAATTGCTGACGTATCTCGACTCCGACACCGCCGGGACGCCCGACCCGGTCGCCGGCGCGGAGTTGTACGCCACAGCCGAGTGTGCCGCCTGTCACCGCCATGGCACCGTGGGCGACTCGATCGGCCCGGAATTGACGTCGGTGGCCAAACGATTTACCAAACGCGAGATCTTGCAGTCGATTCTCTACCCGTCTCATATCGTCTCGGACCGTTATGCGACCCGCCGCGTATTGACGCTCGACGGTGAGGTTTATGTGGGGATGGTCTCGACGACCGGCGACCGGGTTTTAATTCGCAACAGTCGCAACGAGGTCACTGAATTGAAACAGTCCGAGATCGATCAAATCCTGCCGGGCGG
Organism: Pirellulaceae bacterium; assembly: GCA_963833245.1. Taxonomy (GTDB): domain Bacteria; phylum Planctomycetota; class Planctomycetia; order Pirellulales; family Pirellulaceae; genus Rhodopirellula. Next base: position 162,058 of record CAWHXH010000010.1, on the reverse strand, counting down.
ATCTTCCATCATGCCTTCGGGATTGATTGAAAAGCTCAGTCAATCGCAAGTCCGCGACCTGATGGCTTTCCTGGAAAAAGGTGCGACCACCCGCATCGCCACCCGTCAGTGATTCTCCGCAGTGCTTTCATCATGCTTCTCCACTCGCCTACCAAAGGTTGGTAGGCAAGTAGACGCGGGGCATTGACGACGACAACCAAGGTGCTGCCTTCGTGCAGTGCCACGGCCCGTCTCGGCGGTGCAAGTGCGACGCGACCGCCGAGACTGGCGGCGGACTTATGCCGCTACGCTGCCATGGAAGAGCAGGTTTCGTGACATTTGCGGCAGCACTCAACGCATTTATCCATGTTGCCGACCTTCTCGCAACTGTCTGCACATGCTTTGCAGATTTCGGCACAGGCTCGGCAGTACAACGCGTGGTGTTCGCTGTTGCGGCTCATGAAATCGACGCAGGCGGCACAGGCCGCGATGCAGTCGAGCATCAGCTTGACGTGCGTTTGCTCGACGTGATCGCCGCCTTCAGACAGGCAATGGCTGGTCAGCATGTCAGCGCAGGTCGTCTGGCATTCCCGGCAGTTTTGAAGGCATTCCTTCATGGACTCGGTTGCGGTACTCATTCGCTGTTCTCCTTTTGAAATGGTTTTGCGGTCCCATTGCCGCTACATTTTGGGAATGCAACTTGCATACCACTATGGGGTATTTTGAGAGAACGACTTTTTGACAGTTTGGAGGCGACCATGGACCGCAGCGATGAGCACGAGACGTCGTTGACCGTCACCGACACGGCGACGCAAATCGACCCGGTTTGCGGAATGACGGTACCGGCAAATAGCCGACGATCGGTCGAGTTTGACGGTGACAGCTACGTGTTCTGCAGCGACGGGTGTTTGGCGCAGTTCAAATCCGATCCAGCGGCGGTGCTCGCGAAACGCGCACAGAAGGAAGCGGTTAAGGGGGAAACCTGCTGCGGTAGTCGTTCGTCGACCGGGACGGGCGATTGGGCCGCAGACCCGAAGGCAACTTACACCTGTCCGATGCACCCGGAAATCGAGCAGCTCGGACCTGGTGACTGCCCGATTTGCGGCATGGATCTGGAGCCGAAGTTTGTCGCTGGTTCCAGTCAAGCGGGGGCGGACCATGCTGACGACGAACAGTATGCCAACATGAAGCGGCGGTTTTGGGTTGGGGCACTGTTGTCCGCGATGCTGTTGGTAATCGCGATGGGACCGATGGTGGGTCTGCGATTGGCAGACTGGATGAGTCAGTCGGTTTTCGGTTGGTTGCAACTCGCGATCGCGACGCCGGTGGTGTTTTGGTGCGGGTGGCCGCTGTTGGTTCGCGGTGCGAAGTCGTTTCGCAGCCTGAACCTAAACATGTTTTCGTTGATCGCGGTGGGAACGCTGGCGGCGTATTGCTTCAGCTTGGTCGTTGTATTGTTGCCCGGGGTGATCCCGGAGGCGTTCTACGAAAACGGTGTCGTTCCGTTGTACTTCGAGGCCGCCGCCGTGATCATCACTTTGGTGTTGCTGGGGCAAGTTTTGGAATTGCGAGCACGCCGGCAAACCGGCGGTGCGATTCGAGAATTAATGCGGTTGGCTCCGGAGACGGCGACCCGGATCAGCGACGATCGCGAAGAGGACGTTTCGCTCGATGCGGTTCAAGCGGGTGATCGTTTGCGGGTGCGTCCCGGCGAGAAGGTGCCGGTCGACGGCCGCGTGATCAGCGGTTCGAGCAGCGTCGATGAGTCGATGCTGACCGGTGAGCCGATCCCGGTGCACAAGGTTGAAGGCGACGGGGTTACCGGCGGGACGTTAAATCAAACCGGTGCGTTGGTGATGGAGGCAATCGGTGTTGGCGGCGACACGGTATTAAGCCGGATCGTGCAGATGGTCGCCGACGCGCAGCGGAGTCGTGCTCCAATTCAAAAACTGGTCGACGTGGTCGCTCGCTATTTCGTGCCGACGGTCATTGTTTGTTCGATTGTTGCGTTTATGGGTTGGGCGGTATTCGGCCCCGAACCGCGGCTCGCTCACGCATTCGTTGCGGCGGTTGCCGTGTTGATCATTGCTTGTCCTTGTGCGTTGGGCTTGGCCACGCCGATGTCGGTGATGGTCGGTGTCGGTCGCGGCGCTAAGGAAGGCGTGTTGATCAAAAACGCGGAAGTGTTGGAGGTAATGGAAAAGGTCGACACCATCGTCGTCGATAAGACGGGCACGCTGACGCAGGGGCGGCCGGAAGTGACGGCGGTCGAGACGTTTGGCCAGTGGAGTGAAAACGAAGTACTGATGTTAGCTGCCGCAGTCGAAGCACAAAGCGAACACCCGTTGGCTCAAGCGATTGTGCGGCGGGCGAGGGAACGTAGCGAAACTCGCCAAGAGTTTCAGTCTCATGATTGTGTCGAAAGTCTTGGCAACTTCCGCTATCACGAAGCGAGCGACTTTAACAGCATTACCGGCGGTGGCGTGCGTGCTCGCGTGAATGGGCACGATGTGTTGATTGGCAAAGCGGACTTGCTTGACGATCAACGTGTCGAGAATGTTGATGCCGGTCGTCCGCAAGCCGGATCGCATCAGACGGAAGGTGCAACGGTAGTGTTCGTTGCCATCGACAACAAACTCGCCGCGATTCTTGCAATCACCGATCCGATCAAGGACAGCACACCGGCGGCTTTGAAGACGCTGCACGAGCTTGGGTTGAAGGTAATCATGTTGACCGGCGACGCGGAACCGACGGCGAGAGCCGTCGCAAACAGATTGGGCATCGACCAATTTCGTGCGGGTGTCTCGCCGGAGGATAAGCACGACTTCATCCGCAAGCTAAAACATGACGGCAGGACGGTCGCGATGTGCGGTGATGGCATTAACGATGCCCCAGCTTTGGCCGAATCAAACGTTGGCATCGCGATGGGGACGGGCACCGGCGTGGCGATTGAATCGGCGGGTGTGACGTTGATCGGTGGTGATCTTCGCGGCGTTGCGGCGGCGGTCAATTTGAGCCGCAAGACGATGAGCAACATCCGTCAGAATCTGTTCTTTGCGTTCATTTATAATGCACTGGGAATCCCGGTCGCTGCCGGTTTGCTCTACCCGATCTTTGGTGTGCTGTTGAGTCCGATGATCGCAGCGGCGGCAATGAGCCTGAGCAGCGTGTCGGTGATCGCCAACGCACTGCGACTGCGGGCGGTCAAACTCACATGAGGTTCCCAACGACTCCGCGGTGGGGAAAGGCTTTACGAACGGGTAATCAGAGGGTCGGTCCAAGATACTCAGCCGGAATAACCGGGACATCCGTTGACTAACGCATCAATGCGAAACTTCAATGATGAGCTGGACAACTGGGCACCGCGTTTACCACCGGGGCTTCTTCAATGGCTCAGCTCAACGTTGGCCCCCTTCGCCCCGCACATTGCCGAGGAATGGTGGTCGGTGCTGGGCGGGACCGAACCGGTTTCGCGGCAATCGTGGCTGACTTATAACGAAGCCGCATTGAAACAGTCCTTCATTGAGATTCCCGTTCATATGAACGGAAAATTGAAAGGCATGATCCAAGTTTCCGCGAACGCCGATCGCGACGCCATGATCGCCGCGGCGACCGCCGATGAGTCGATTCGAACCCTGATCGCCGGCAAGACAATCGTCAAGTCGATCGCTGTGCCGGGACGAATGGTGAACCTGGTGGTCAAGTGAAAGCACTTCCGCCCCTCGTGTCTCCTCATCGAATGTGTTGGCGAGGCGAACATTTTGAAGATCACAGGCGGCGGCGGGGCGGCGGCCATCGTCTGTAGGTCGATCGCGTCCATCGTCAAAATCCTCCGTACCATTGCACGCCCGGCTTTGACTTGAAGTTGCTCGACCCGAATGAAGCGTTTAGGAACGCAGGAACAACAAGTGACGACTTCAGTTGTGGCAAGCGACAGGCGGTCAACCACTCAATCGTTCGAGCAGCAACAACCGAAATTCGATCCCCGGACCGGCAATATTAGGACACGATAACTTCAGCACGCCGGGGCCGACGGGCAGATCGATTGCTCCCAAGCTCATCGACAGCCAACGCTTCTCATAACTCTCTGTTCGCGGGACGCGATCATAGTGTTCACCAACGATCGAAACATCCCCGGATCGATGCACGGTCGCTGACACCGGATCGGGTTGTTGACCACCGGTGGGTTGAAACGTCAGCGACAACTGGGTGCCCACCGCTTCGGGGGGACCGACGTACCGAATTGACGTCTCAAAACGGCCTGCTTCTTGAATGTCAACGTCCCAAGTCAATCGGTCGGACGTTCGGTCCCAACCTGTTAGAAAGCTGCTGTTAGGATGTGGGCTGCTTCGTTTGATCTGACCCTTTGGCGAAGCGTCTCGGGCGGGTAGTTGAGTCCATTTTGAATCCGGGTGGCCGACCGGAAAAATCTCCGACGTCTTGGGTCGTTCTTTCCCGGCACCCACCTCCGACATCCAAACGCGGAGCGATTGATCCATTCGCTTCGTGATCTCGGGAAACATTAGGGCAACGTCGTGATTCTCGAGACGATCAGCCGCAATATGATAAAGCTCACCGGTGGAATGATAGCGATATCGTTGGGAACGAACGCTGGCCGATCGTTTCCAGGTACTAAAGATTAACCGATCCTCGTCGATCGGGTTAGGCATAGGCTCATCGGATCGGTCGGTCAGCCTGGCTGCCATGGATTGTCCATCGATGGGTCCGGCAGGTTGGTCGATAGGCACACCGCATAGATCGGCCAGCGTCGGCAGGACGTCGATGGCACCGGCGATCTCATCGACGATCGTTCCCGCCGCGATTTGCCGGGGCCATCGCCACAGGCCGGGCGATCGAAGCCCACCCTCATGCACCGATCCCTTTCGTCCCCGCATTCCGCCGTTGTAGCGTTTGCTCTTGGGGCCGTTGTCAGACAAAAAAAGCACCAGGGTTTGATCGGCGACGCCGGCTTCGTCAATCGCCGCGAGCAACCGTCCCACGTTGTCATCAATGTTTTTGCACAGGGCTAATGCCGCTCGGGTTTGATCCTTGTCCTCCCCCCTGGTATTGGCCGGGGCGGGGTCGGGCTGGATCGAACGACCGGCGAACGCCCGCCATGCCCCATCGGGCACCTGCATCGGAGAATGAGGCGTATTATAAGGCAGGTAAACAAAAAAAGGCTCGTCTCGCCGCTCACGAATGAAGTCAATCGCGTGATCGGTCAAATCATCAATGATGAAGCCGTTGGCATCAACGATCCGTCCGTTGTGATCGAGCATCGGATCGAAGTAGTTGCCCCAGTGCCCGCTGCAGAAGCCATAGAACTCCTCGAAGCCGCGAGAATTAGGATGGTAGGGCGATTGGGTGCCCGAATGCCATTTGCCAAACGCCGCGGTCGCGTAGCCGGCGTCGTGAAAATAGTCCCCGATGGTGCGTTCGGCCAGGTTGATTCGTTCGCCGCCGCCGGACGTGTTGTAGACACCCATGCGGCTGTGGTAGCGACCGGTCAACAATTCCGCCCTGGTGGGTGAGCAGACCGCACAAACGTAAAAATTATCAAACGTTGCCCCGTCGCGAGCCAACGAATCGATGTGGGGCGTTTGGAGATTGGGATTGCCGTTGAGACTCAGGTCGCCCCAACCCTGGTCGTCGGTCAGGATGAGCACCACGTTGGGGCGATGGAGAGTCTCCGCCACCGCGGCACTGATGCCAACCAAAGCGATAATGAGCGGGAGCAGCGGGGGGCGGAAACAAGGGAGCATCATCGTCTGGAATCCAACTGCAGGATTTGGTTATCGGCGATCAACCGAGGTCGCAAATCGTCATAGCGGACCGACTGGACGTGGCCATCGCCCTCATTGGCTAAAGCCGAAATGGTCGCGGCGGATTGACCAAGCATCATAAATACCGGTTCCATGCGAATCGAACCGAATGCCAAATGCGTTGCTGAAACGCACACTGGAACCGTCAGGTTGACGCACTGCGACGCTTTGGGCATCAAAGCCTCCATGGCGATCGGGTAGGGCTCGGCGATGCGGACCGCAATGTCCCCCTCGTTCTGTGTCGTACCGTCGGAGGCAACGTAACGTTGCACGTTGTGAGAATCGACGCCATAGGAACCCATGGCAACGCCGTGCGGAACCGGCCACATTCCCCGCAGGTGCCGCTCGGTCATGACGAATTGACCGACCATCCGGCGAGCCTCCCGAATGTACAACTGGTGTGGCCAATTTTGGTTGTCGATGAACTCATCTTTGGCCAAACCCCAGTCGGCCAATTCTTGGCGAATTTCCGTCGGCACCCGCGGATCGTTGGCTGCGAAAAACAGCATTCCCTTTTGATAGGTCTCATGCTCGGCGATGATCTCCCGCCGCCGATCATAGGATGCCTCCGGGTAGTCGTAATTGTAACCAATGTTATCAAAGCTGACCGGTCCGCGATTATTGGTGTCTGTCTTGTGATTGGGTACGGGATCGAACTTACCGGTGAACCCCCGCCACCCGGCCTCAAAACATCGCAGCAGCAGTTCATATTGCGACGGGTCATAGTTTTCCGGCTTGGGAAACGGCACGCGGTTGGGGGCGTGGTCGGTCATGCAGACGCGGTAGCAGTACGCCTGGACGCGGTGGTCGCCGCTGCCAACCTCGCCGGGCGGTTGATCGCTGATCCTGGCGATCAAACCGCTGAGTGGATCGCCGGGAACGATGTAGGGATCGATCGGGCCGCGGATAATTTTGAAATGATGATGGTGGGCGAACACCCCGGTCCGCACGCCGGCGTTGGGTTCGTCGTATTGGGAAGCGGCTTCGCGGCCCACGGCGGAGTCGACGCCCGCGGCGGCGAGCAGATCGCCCTCGTAGGTTGCATCGATGAATTGCCGTCCGCGAAACGTTTGACCATCGAGCGTGGTAATCGAGACAATTCGTTCGCCGTCGGTCTCCACGCCGCCGTCGCGGTCCAACCAAGCGTTGCGAACGACAGGAATCTGGTGCCGGCGGACCATGGCATCGAATATGTCTTCGGCGACGTGAGGTTCAAACGCCCACTGCAGTCCGGCTTTGGTATCGGTCTTGCGAAACCGTAGTTCGCTTCGATTAAAATCTTCCCGGTTTTGCAGGTTCCACGCCGATGGGTCTTGGTAGTGTTGGTAGACCGCCGCATAGAATTCACGGGCGATTCCGCCAATGGTGCGTTGATTGCCGGTGTCGGTAAAACCAAGACCGCCGGCCGAGAGTCCGCCAAGGTGAATATCCGGCGAAACGATGATAACGTTTTGGTCCATGCGGCGAGTTTGGACTGCCGCGGTGACCGCCGCCGCGGTGCCGCCATAGATCACGACATCATAGGTCTCGCCATTTTCGCCTTGATGAATTTCAGGCGGCTGGGCGGCGACCAAAGGCGCGACCAAACACATGACGACCCAAGCGACCATGCAGCGTTTGGCATCGAGCCGGGGGCGATTAATCGTTGGGGTCCGGGGCGGGATGTCAATCAATGGAAAGGTTCCTTCGAGGAGGCATGAGTTGAACTTCGGTCGGTTGGGGCAACCAACGAAGATGTAACAGGAAGGAGCGGTCGCCCTCGTCCTGGTCCGCGTCGGTTTTCAACCGGATGCCGGCCAGTTGATTCTCGTGCAAGATCCATTTCGCGGTGAACGGTTGCCAAGCGTCCGGCCCGGTCTCGCCGCGTGGCAAATACTCCGCGGCGAGCCGATAACGTCGAGCCTCACCGTCCGGCGTTGTCAGCCGTTTGACCCGGCTGATCGGTCTTGGCTCCACGTGATCCGCGGGGTCTTGTCTAGTTTGGGAGGCGAACTCCCATACGACGTCCCCGCTTTGTTCATCAATCAATTTGACTCGCAGCGATAGGCGGGAGACGCTGGAAATGATGGCGACGCATTGTTCGCTCGCCCCCACAGAAAATCGGGGTTGGCGGTGGGGCGACCGCCTGGACGGCCACCAGTCGATGGGGTGTTCAGCCGAAACGAGCGTGTCAGGGTCGATCCGTCGTTGCTCCCGAATTTGAATCATGGCGCGAATGTCATCGTAGTCCCGATCGGCCTTCGGCCCCGCTTCGGCCCGCCGGGCGACGTCCGCCTCAGCCACCGCATCGGAGGCTTGCGAATCGTCCCATCCGATGACCAGTAAATCGCGTTCCTCGTGTTCCAAACGAACGTCGTTGGCGATCCAATCATTTCGGTGGGTTTGACCTCGCCTGCAAGAGGTCGAGACGAGAAGGTAATGTTGGTTGGTCGATAGCCGGTTGGCAATTGACCATTCCCCAAGGCATTGCATCCCTTCGCCCCGGACATCGCTATGCGGTCCTTGAGAAAGGTTGCTCAACCATGCTTTGGTCCCGGTGATCCGGCCTTGAGGATCGATTTCGATGATCGACAACGCGTTGGCATCTTTGGCACAGGAATTGACATAGATGTCCATCTGGTGCCCGGGCGGAAGTTGAACCACATAACCTTGATGCAACTTCGATCTTTGATGTTTGAAAAACGCCAAACCCGGGGATAGTTGAGGCTGCGTCGCTTCGGAGGTTATTTGCGTGGGAAATCGCAACTGCGAACAGAGCGTCATCCGGGTGATCTGACTGAGCAGGTGAAGCGTCGCTTCGGGAGCGGCCAGCGATACCGGCGATGAATTTCCGGTCTGTCGATTGGATTGGACCACCTCGGGGCCACGACGTAGTTCCTTATGTCTATCGCCCAAGGATGCCAAGACGGCCAACGCCAACAATCCGCCTGCCAACGTTAAAACAGTTGCGATCCGCAAGCGGCGTTGCCGACGGGTGGAGATCGGGACCGCCTTGCCTGTCGATTCGTGCGGAACTTGACTTAGCAGACTGTGAACCCGCATCCACTGGATGTAAGACGCTTGGGCGGCGGGGTCGTCCCTAAGGATGGCTTCGAGGCGTTGATGCGGAAACTCCCGACCGGGTTCGTCGGCATAGCCGCTCAGCATCCGGTCAATTGACTGCTCGGTCGTCTTGTCGATTGCCATTGAATTCAGTTGCCTAATTCTTGAAGTCGACGAGTGACGCAATTAGCGAGCGTCCGGCGAATCCGCATCAAGGTCGACTTGACTGAATCCTGTGATTTGCCAGTTTGTTTAGCCAATTCGGCGATGCTCAAACCCCGATCGTAACGTTGCGTGATGAGTTGTCGAAGATCGTCGCGTAGGTTCGTGAGGCACTGAGTCAATGCCGAAATCTCTTCCTCGATTCGGCCATTGGTTTGAGGATGCTCGGCGATTTGGGTCATCAGGGCTTCGGAGAAAACGTGTTGATCGCGTCCGCTGTCACGATAAAAACTTTTGATTTGCCAATAGGCGATTCGGCGGGTCCACGCGGTGAAATTCGTGCCCAATTCAAATTGGTCAGCTTTCTCCCAGATCACCAGATTAGTTTGCTGCAATATGTCGCAGGCGACCGTGCCATCGCCCAGCAGCACCCGGATGTAACGTTCCAGGGTCGGCTGCTCGGCGATGAGCAATTGGACGAATTGGCTTTGGTGAGCCTTGGTCACGATACGGGGGCAAGCAGGCTGGTGAATGGCGGTTGGTGATCCTGAAGATCCGACACCTTACACTCCGGCGGTAACCATTTGGTGACAAACCGATCGTGTCGATTCTCGACATTTCACGAAAAATCAATCTTTTGGCTTTTTTAATCGAGATTTCCTGTCACCGATCGGCCGTCGGCGGACTTAACCCCTTAAATGGCGTCCAGTCTGCCGCTGAACACCTTTTAGGTTGCCACGTTCCTCAAATTGGACTCTAAATCCATGCCCGCTCTTCTCTGCTTTTCCCACCGATTACGGACGCCTCGACGCCGTTTACCGGGTTTCACTTTGGTTGAACTGCTGGTGGTCATCGCCATCATTGGAGTTCTGGTGGGCTTGCTGCTGCCCGCGGTCCAAGCCGCCCGGGAAGCGGCTCGGCGGATGAGTTGCAGTAATAATTTTAAGCAACTGGGGCTGGCGATGCATAATTATCATGCGGCGTACAACACGTTGCCGTTGCACGGAACCGGTGCTCAAAAACCAGCCACCCACTGGAGCCTGGCGGATGACACGTCGTCGAATTTCTCGCTCTCGGCGACCGTTGGGATGTTGCCATTCATGGAACAGCAGCCGTTGTGGGAACAGATTTCCAACCCGTTGGCCCAGCGGATCGATCGGTCAACGACGGCAGCTTACGGCACGCCAACGAGTCCGTGGTTTGCAATGGGACCGACCCCCGATACCGACCAGTACCCGCCGTGGGTGACCGAGATCGCGACGCTGCGTTGCCCGAGCGATCCCGGCGTCGGCCTGCCCGCCCTGGGCCGCAGCAACTATGCGTACTGCATCGGCGACACCCTCAGTTCCGCCATGGTTTTGGGGCGGTACAACAATGATTTTTTCTCGATCGGCACCAATTATGAGGAGGTCAACGCGGAAATGCGTGGCGTCTTTGTCCCCCATGATTTCATGAGGTTTCGCGACATTCTCGATGGGACTTCCAACACCATCGCGATGGGAGAAGTCGTGACTGACCTGGGTGACTTTGACAATCGCACGCGGGGCTTCAACCTCGGTGTCAACAGCCCCGGTGCGTTCCGGGCACGATCCCGCAGTCGGCTGTGCTCCAGCAACACCCATATTGATCCGGCCCGGCCTCGGTTTTGGCGAACCACCGTTCCGATCCATTCTTCCCTGTGGGGCCGCGGCTTTCGCTGGGCACATTTCCTGCCACACTTCACCGCCATCCAAACGGTCTATCAACCCAATTCGGAGATGTGCGTCCGTCAAGACGAAGAGGACCCCGGGGTGTTCCCCCCGGCCAGCCGTCATCAGGGTGGGGTTCACGTCCTGATGGCCGACGGGGCTGTCAAGTTCATCACCGACTCAATTGAATCGGGCAATCAGGAGCAGCCCGCGGTCGCCTTTGGCGTGGGCGGTCCGCGAGCGCCCGGCTCGCCCAGTCCTTATGGCTTGTGGGGCGCTCTGGGCACCCGTGCCAATCGAGAAGTCGCCTCCATTGATTCATTATGATTTTTTCGCGAACTTTCCTTTTCCCACATTCTTGCCACTGATCGGAAACATCATGCCATCCCCGCCGCCCCAACTGATATTTTCTTTATTGCTGGTCGGATTAGCCACCCTCGGTTGTGGAGGTCATCAAAACGGCATCCCCGACCGCGACCCCGCGGCGGTCGAGGCGTATCAAAAAGAGCAAGCGGCGCTGCAGGAGCGGTTTGAGAATCGCGATCCCAATGACGAGTACTGAGCCGTGCCGGATTCGGCCGGCGACCTTAGTGCGATTCGGGCTGCTCGTCCACACGCTGGGCTGGATGGCGTTGACGCCAACGGTTGGCGCGGCCGAACATTTGTTCATACTCGCCGGCCAATCCAACATGAAGCGGCTGTCGGTGGAGAAGTATTTCACCCCCGTCGTCGCTCAGGCGTTTGGCGTCAATCAAGTGATTGTGGTCAAGGACGCCCGTGGGGGCCAGCCGATCCGGCGATGGGACCGCGATTGGCAACCCGGACCGACCGACCCGTCGCACCGGATTGGCGACCTGCACGGAAATCTGTTGGCACAGGTTCGCGAAGCGATCGAGGGCAAGACGATTGAATCGGTCACGTTGCTATGGATGCAGGGCGAGACCGACGCCCGCGACCAAACCGGTGACCGATACGAGGCGAGTTTGTCGAACGTCTTGCAACAGTGGCGTGAAGATTTGCAAGTTAATGATTTGAATTTCGTTATCGGACGACTCAGTGGGTATGGTCTGGGGAACCCACGGTATCGCGATTGGGAGGTGATTCGTGAAATTCAACAACACCTCGCGGACTCAAACGACCGCGGAGTTTGGGTGGATACCGACGGTTTGAATGCCACCAAAGAAATCAACGGCCAAACGGTTCAAGACATTCATTACTCCGCTGCCGGATACGCGACGTTTGGTCAACGATTGGCCGAGGCGGCGATTGAGCTGATCCGGATAGGAACCACCATCTCCAATTTGCGTTAGGTTCGACGCGGCGTAGCTGGATCTGCCAGGGCAAGTTTTGTTGGGGTGGGTTCAACGGTCGTCAACAGTTGACTCATTTGTTTGAGGCCGTTTTGCTTCAAGCTCGATTCGTCGGAGTCCAGTTGCGATAAGGATCTTTGGGACCAAGCTCAGAGGCGATTGGACGAACCGGTGAGGCAAAAGCGAAGAAAAGGGTTAGCTTCGTCCCCGTGCTAGCGACCGGGATTATCGCATAGCATCGCTTCGCGATTGATTAATTCGTACAAATTCCGGCAGACTGGGCAGGCACTGCGACTCCAGGTCGAGGATTTCTCCGGCCGTCAACCACATCACCTCGGCGACTTCGGCGGGGTCGGGCCGGATCGTTTCGCCCGCGGCAATCGTCGCGGTCCACCAGGCCAGTTGCGTTCCCCAGGGGGTTTTCGATTGCCAAACCCGCCGGCCCGGGGTGACCGCGACTCCGATTTCTTCGGCCATCTCGCGGACCAGGGTTTGAATCTCGGTCTCGCCCGGATCGACTTTTCCGCCCGGCAAACACAGCTTTCCCGGAGCGACAACGGCCGCCGAGCGCCGGATCACCAACCACCGGTCGCGATCGGTGATGATCGCGATCACCGCCCGCCGGCCCAGTGACGGCTTTGGCGACGGCGGCGGCGGCGGCGATGGATCGCTCATGCGTCGACGTACTGCAGCCGCGGGTCGTCGAGGTTGAGTTTTTTCATTTTTTTGTAGAGCGTGGTTCGGTTGATTTCGAGCTGATCGCTGGTCGCCTCCCGATTCCAACCGTTTCGTTTGAGCGCGCCTAGGATGATCGCCCGTTCGGGACCCTCCAGCGCCTCCCGCAGCGACATCGCGGGACCTGAGGGATTAGAAATCTCGGGGCGGGCGGCAACGTGGAAATCGACCGGTCGAGGTTCGCCGGCACTCGACCGGACGTTCAAAACCTCCGGCGGCAGGTCGTCGCGACCGAGCACCGCAGAGCGGCTGAGCCACACCGCCCGTTCGACCACGTTTTGCAACTGCCGAACGTTGCCGGGCCAATGATACAACTGCATCGCGTCGACGGCGTCGCGGTCGAAACCGTCAATGTTGCGTCCGGCGGTTTTGGCGACGTCGCGGAGGAAATGGTCGGCCAGCAGCGGGATGTCACCCGGCCGGTCGCGGAGCGGCGGCAGCGTGATGCCGACGACGTTGATTCGATAAAAAAGGTCTTGGCGAAAACGGCCGCCGGCGACCGCGGCGTCGAGGTCTTCGTTGGTGGCCAAGATCACGCGGGTGTCGACAGTTTTGGTTTTTGATCCGCCGAGCGGTTCAAAGGCGAGTTCTTGCAGCACGCGGAGCAATTTGACCTGCATCGCGGGGCTGGCGGTGCCGATTTCGTCCAAAAAAAGCGTCCCGCCGTCGGCCAATTCAAACTTGCCCTGCCGATCGGTGTTGGCACCGGTGTACGCGCCGGCGACGTGGCCGAACAGTTCGCTTTCGAGCAGATTGTCGGGCAACGCACCACAGGCGACTTCGATGAACGGCCCCGCCGAGCGGCTGCTGCGGCGGTGGATCGCCCGAGCGATCATCGACTTGCCGGTGCCATTTTCGCCGGTGATCAAAATGCTCGCCCGGGCGTCGGCGACCGAATCGATCACGTCAAAAATCTTGAGCATCCGGTAGTCGCACGACAGAACATTGTCGGGCGAATAGCGGCGGTCGACGGTTTGCCTCAGCCGCTGATTCTCGGCCTCGATTTGCCGGTCGTGACGTGCCCGTTCGATCGCCACGAGCAGTTCGTCGTCGCGGATCGGTTTGGTCAAACAATCGTAAGCCCCCGCGGCGATGCACGCGGCGGTCGTTTCAGGATCGGCGTAACCGGTCATCGCAAGAATCGCCAGGGACGGGTGCCGTTTGCGAAGCTCGACGATCAGGTCGGTGCCGTCATGGTCGCCGAGCCGGAGATCGACCAGGGCGATTTGATGGTTTTTTGATTTTGCGAGGGTTGAAGCGGGATCGTCGGCGGTTTGAACCACCCAGGCATCTTGGGCCAACCACTCGGCTAGCGACTGAGCCAATCGTCGGTCGTCGTCGACGATCAGCAGCGTGGGGGCGGGGTCCATCGGGGGTGACTCGGTGTTGACGAAGCGGGGAACCGTCAATCAATAGGTCACCGGGCGGACCCCGGTAGCGTAAGTCGCCAAGACTTTCGACGTTTCGGGTAGGTCAAAACGCCGAAAGTCTTGGCGACATACGTTACGTCAAGGTGCGGTCGAGAAGCTTGCCACGGTTGCCCGATCTTCCAGTGTCCCCCGGCGCAACACGGTTTGATCGAGCCGGTTGACCTTGGGCGTGGCGGCTTTGACGTCCAGTTCCCCGCGGCGGATCGAAACTTCGGCCGGGGCGTCGATGCCGATTCGGATCTGGCCGCCGCGGACCCGCAGCAACGTGATGGTGATGTCGTTGCCGATGCGGATCGTTTCGTCGGCTTTGCGGGTCAGAACTAACATGGTTGAACTCGGGAAAACTTGGTGGCGGGCGGGGTCATCGTTGGTCTCGACAGCTTTCTGTATTGGCAGCCGGCGTGACAAACCGGGCTGAAATTTTGAAAATGATGCAAGGTCTGGTTTGACAGTGGGTTGCGACGATGACGTTGGCGTCGGAGTGCGGTTGATCCCGGCAATCGTTACCGGCCGATGGGAAGCTCTTTCGCGGTCGTGACCGGCGAAACTGACAGGTCGGGCGGAACGTCCTACACTTGCCGGCCAATCGGACGCGGTTCAAATCGTCCGAAAGTCTTGGCGACTTCCGCTACGCCTAACTTTCCCGTCTTGCCCCAACCGCCCGTGCCCCCGCCCCGAGTTCGACTGCTGGCCAGCGTGATCATCGTGGGGCATTTGGCGGCCGTGTTCCTGCCGCCGCTGGCCTTTCAAACCCGCGGTCCGTTTGGAGCCTCGCCGTCGGTGACGGCATTGATGGCGCCGGTGCTCCGCTACGCCCAGTTGCTGTACCTGGACCGCGGTTACGCATTCTTCGCCCCCGATCCCGGCCCCAGCCACCTGTTGGAAATCAAGTGGACCGACGGCCAGCGATCAGTCACCCGCCGATTGCCCGATTTGTCGCAGCAGTGGCCCCGGCTGCGTTATCACCGGCGATTCATGTTGTCGGAATTTTATCACGACCAATATCGCCAGCCGGTCTTCGATCAGACCGCCGGAATGCCGCTGGAGCAGTTGCCGGTCGAGCAGCGTGACCGAATGTTTGCCGAGCGGCGTCGTTTTGAAGCGATCGACGCGTCGGTCCGTGAACACGCGGCGACCTTGTATCCCGGTGAGGTGACGATCGAGCGGCTCGAACATCTATTGCCTGACTTCATTCCTTACGCACGGGCGCCGATCGGTTTGGACGATCCGCGGTTGTTCGTCAATTTGGATGCCATCGATTCAAGGGGCGATCCGCCGCTCGGCGGGGGGCCAAACGAACCGACGCCTCCATCGACGCCGCAACCGATCCCGGCTCCGGCGGGTGAAGCGATCCGGCCGGACACCCGCCCGTCGGTCCAGACGCAGCCATGAGTGTTGCACAGTCTCGTCCCGTCGCGGCAATCGTCCATCATGCCCGCTCGGCGGTCGCGGCATGGGATGCGTTTTGGTTCACGCCCGGCCGCCCCGAAACGTTGTGCGTCCTGCGGATCCTCGCCGGCGTGATGTTGCTATATTGCCATGTGGTGACACTGATCGATTTCGATGCGACGATCTCGCCAAGCGCGTGGATCAACTCCGCCACCGCGGCGGCGTTGCAAGACGGCAGCCTGGGGCCGGACACCGCCGCGGGCAGCTACCTGAGTTATATGCCCGGCTGGGCGGTGTGGTGGCACCAGGTCATCGTCATCGCGGTCACGGCGGCGATGGTGGTCGGATGGAAGACCCGATGGACGGTGCCGCTGGCCGCGGCGTTGCAATTGGTCGTCGTGCATCGCATGTTCGGCACCCTATTTGGACTCGATCAAATTTTGACGTATATGGCCCTCTACTTGGCGATCTCGCCGTGCGGTGTCTGCTATTCGCTGGACGCCCGCGGATCGGCTCCGGTCAAATCGACTTACCTGATGGCCAACATCGCGACACGTTTGTTTCAAATTCATCTGTGCGTTATCTATCTGTTTGGCGGGCTTGCCAAGGCTCGCGGACAGATGTGGTGGGACGGCACGGCGCTGTGGTATTCGGTCGCCAACGCGGAATATCAATCAATCGACGCAACGTTCCTGGCTTCCTATCCCCACATTTTCACCGCAATGACGCACGTGGCGTTGTTCTTTGAAATTGCCTACGCGGCTTTGATTTGGTCTCGGTTGACCCGGCCGGTAGTGTTAGGCTTGGCGGTCGCGGTCCACCTGGGGATCGCGATCTTCCTGGGGATGATCACTTTTGGCGTTGCGATGATGATCGCCAACCTTATCTTTGTCTCACCTCGTTTATTTGACGGATTCAGGAAGCGTCAAACGATCGCAGCCCCTAGTTAAACCATGTCAACAACCGAAATCACTGCAGATTCAATTGGGCATCAACCCCGGATCGGATCTGGAGCCATTTTCTGGCTGATCATGCTCGCCGCACCGTTGCCGGTGGTGTTCGTGTATTTGTACCGAATGTGGCAGATGCCGCATTATGGTTACTTTCCGTTTCTGCTCGCGGCGGTCGCCTACCTCGCGGTGACGCGTGGGGTGGGGGCCTGGCGATTACCAACGCGGTGGACGATTGGGGCAGCGGTGCTAGTGGGTCAATCGGTCGCCATGTTGGGCGCGGCGGTGAACTCGCCCTGGTTGGCCGTCATCGGTTGGATCATGGTCATCATGGCGGCGCTGGCCAATCGGCCCGGCAGCCAAACCCGGCATTTATTGTATCTGAGCCTACCTCTGATCTTGTTGGTCCGGTTGCCACTAGGCTGGGACCACATGCTGGTTATCACGCTGCAAAATTGGACCACTGCGTTGACGTCGGTCATGCTTGACCTGATGGGCGTGCCGCATTTAGTCAAAAACAACACGGTCACTCTGGTGTCCGGTGATCTGTTGGTGGCCGAAGCGTGCTCGGGGATTCAATCGGTTTTCACGTTAGCGTTCATCGCAACCATGTTTGTTGTTTGGAATCGGCGACCATGGTGGACGATGCCAGTCTACCTGGCCGCCGCAGTCGCCTTGGCCGTCGCCGGCAATGTGATGCGGGTGACCACCATTGCGATATTTCAGCACAACGGCTGGATCGATTTGAGTGAGGGCTGGGCGCACGCGGGCCTAGGTTATTTGGTCCTTGGAATCGCCGGAGCGTTACTGCTTTCCTTTGATTGTCTCATCGCGGCGGTGTTTCCGTCGTTGGACGCGGTCGCCGATCATGTCGACAACCCGTTTGTGAGTTTCTATTGCTGGTTGTCTCGCACCTCCGAACCGGTGGTTGATCGTTCCGCAGCTATAATGTTCGGGGCTTGGCCGCGGTGGATGCGTCACGTCGTGCTGGGATCGTTTTCGATGGCCGTCTGTCTGATAATTGGCACATCGACTTGGGCCGCCGCGCGTTTGGTTGCTAAAGACTGGCGTGGACCGGTTGGCATATTCGCCGAGGGTTTAATCGTCGATGCCAGCGGATTGGGCGACCAGCCGATAGGGCCGGCGGTTCAATTGATCGATCATCGATCGACTCGCCAGAACAACGACCCGATCCTTGGTCAAAACGCTGACGTCTGGTCGGTCGCGTGGACTCATTCGAGCGGGTCAAACAACGTCATCGCGCAGGCGGTTATCAGTCAAACCTATCAGGGCTGGCACGAACTTTGTGTTTGTTACCAGAATCAGGGTTTCGAGTTGGCCTATCGAAACCAGTTGGACCCATCTGCCCCGGTACCACTGGCCTATGCCAAATTTTTCAGGGACGATCAAATGGGCGACCTATTTTACGGAGCGGTTGATGCGTCCGGCAACATCGTTGCTCCGCCCGCCCGGATGGGACAGCTTGAGGGCCGGTTGGCTCAGTTGATCGACCCAACGCCAAACAACACGCCGATGGCGATGATTCAGGTCTGGCATAGCGGTCCGGTGGAATTAAGTCAGGAGGCGGTTGACGCAATGCGTCGTGCGGCGTCGACGCTGCTGCGGCGGTCCTCCGAGGCGATCCGTGATGTTACTACACCGGGTGGGCAAGACTCATGATGTACTTCAATCCACTTAAATGGGTCTCCTGGGCTGCCCAATTCTTCGTCGTCTATGTCAGCTCCATCTCCTACCGACAACTCCTGGCCGCGACACCGGTCGTGTTGGTCACCGGGGTATTGATTGCCCTGGCGATCGGTGCCGGACCGCGGGACGCGGTTGCGGTCCGCCAGCAGATATCCGAGGCAATTCGTCGCGGTGACGATGCGACCGCGGAGTTGTTGGTGCAACGTTTGATCGGCCAAGGGGAGCGACCCGAAGGGCTGATGATGCACCAAATTGGGATCGCCGAACGGTTAGGTCAAGAAGAACGTGCCGAGCGGTTGGCCGAGACCCTGGTTCAGCAGTCCCGAAGCGTCGATGCCGCCGTCTGGTTGCTACAAAATCGGTATGAGGGACTCCCGCTAGACCAATTGGATAGTCCCGCGGGCCGCCGCATGGGAGAACTGTTGCGTTTGGTTGCCGACCAAAGGCCTGACGACCCGAGGTTTTGGCAGCCGACGGCCAACTATCTGATGGCGACCGGGCAATGGGAGCCAGCTTTGGTGCTGCTGCGACGTTTGGCCGAAATTGAACCCTCCATGGGACTTCGCGTCAGCCAGTTGGAGCGTCAGTTGGGACGCACGGCCGAGGCCGACGCGACGGCCCGGTCGACGCTCGCAGCGCTTGAACGACGCACCCCTCGGTCACTTGACACCGTCGAGACGATTGTCGCCAAAGCGATCGCTGAGGTTTCGTTGCGTCAGTTCAAGGATGCGGCGGCAAGACTCAACGAGCTTTATTCCCGGCTCAACCGTCAGGTCGCCGCGATGCCGCCCGAAACCAAGGCCCCGACCGCCGATGGCCCCGCCGCGGCGTCCGGCGACGGCGGATCGCCAAGCCCCACTCAGCGCGAAACGTTAATCCGCGAACTTTCCGCGGTTCGTTTGGCACTCGCTGACTCGCTGGTGCTTTGGGCTCAAGGCATCGAAAACCAAACGACCGTGGAACTGCCCGAAACGCCGGTCGCACGAAACCAATTGATGTTGCGGATCATGCAAAACGCGTTGGCGATTGCACCGGACCACCCTCGGGTGATCGCACTGGTGTCTCAGCAGGTGCTCGCCGCGGCGGAGCGGGACGACGCATCGCTGCAGGCATTGCAACGAGAGTTGGTCAGCGGAGCGTCACCCGGCGTGTCGCATTTCGTTCAGGGGACCGCGGCGTTGATCCGCGGCGAGGATCAGGCGGCGACTCATCATTTGGAGTTGGCCCGCCGGCAATTGCCCCATTCACCGGTGACGCTCAATAACTTGGCGATCGCGCTGGCCGAAGGTCGTTCCGGGGCCGATAAGCGCTTGGCCGAAGCGTTGGCGTTGGTGGACGAGGCGTTGACTCAAGTGCAGCCCCCGCCGCTGACGTTTGTCGAAACCCGGGGGCAGATTTTGACGAGGATGGGACGCCATCTCGACGCGATCGCCGACCTCGAACAGGTCGTCGTTGACCCCACGTTGGCCGAGGAAGCTCATCGGTCGCTGGCGATCAATTACGACGCGATCGGTCAGGGGGAGACGGCCCGGCAGCATCGAGACGCGGTGGGGGCGGCCGGTTCAGCGTCGACGGACAACCCGTAGCTGGACCCGCCAGGGTTCAGAGCAACCCGTAGCTGGACCCGCCAGGGTTCAGAGCAACCCGTAGCTGGACCCGCCAGGGTTCAAAGCAACTCGTAGCTGGACCCGCCAGGGTTCAGAGTGAGGTGAATGGCGATGACGGCGACTGAACCCTGGCGGGTCCAGCTACGGGAGCGGGAATCGACCCACACGGGAGGCTGTTAATTTGGGGGGGGCGGGTGATTTTGGTTCAATCTCGCGAGCTTTTGGCGTCGATGGCACCCTTGACAATGAAATTTCCGGTTGGCGACCCCATCCGATTCGTCCCCGCTGTGGGGGGGCGGTTTTAGAAGGGTTGTTTCGGAGGTGACGTTTATACGGCTTGACTGCCCTGCGGCGGGAACTTTTCGGCCAAACCCCACGTCCACAACCTGCCGAGCGAGCGACGATGATGTTTCCCGTAAAGCTGATTGTGATTCTGGGGTCTCTGGGTAAGATGGCGACTTGCACTCGTGTTTTGGTCACATCGGTCGCTTCGGTGACTATTGTGTCGGCCACGTGGCGATTGTTTGGCGTCCTCGCAAACGCTCTGAACCCGTCTTTTCCCTACAAAGCACCGGACCGGACTGACTTGGCCCCCCCCGGCGTCGAAACCGTCATCGCCATTGGCGTGACGGTGGCGACTTCGGGCTGAAAAGTCTTTTCCGATCCCCGTCCGCTGATCTGTCCCCATTTGATCTGGTCGAGAACTGAGATGAAGAACCTGCGTCGTTTGTTCAGCCGTGAAGCCGCCCCGGAATCTTCGGAGTCCGCCCATCCGCCGGTGGCCCCCGCGGGGTCCGGTCCCGGCCGGCGACGCCGCTCGGGACGATCGACGCGACGCAGCGGACGACGGATGTTGATGAGCGAATCGCTGGAGCAGCGTCAGTTGCTGGCCAGCGATTGGGATTTTGCGTCGATCGCCGGCCCGGACTTCCAGGTCGCGTATTCGCACAACTATCACATGGCTGCGGACGTCGACAGCAACTACAAGGTGACGGCCTTGGATGCGCTGTTGGTGATCAACGCGCTCAACGATGCGGGCGGCCCCAAAGCGATCACCGGTGGGGGACAGTTCACCTACATGGTCGACGTCGACGGCAACAATCAATTGACGGCGCTCGATGCTCTTCGGGTCATCAACGAGCTGAACCGTGGCTCGGGTGAGGAAAATGTTCCCGATTTGGTCTCCTTTGGGATCACGCCGCGAACGCTCGGCGACGAGCAACTTTTGACGATCCCCGACCCCGAGCCGGACCCGATCTTCGGAGGTCCCAACGCGACCTCGGGTCGGTTCCAAACCCCCCGCCCGGCCGGTCCGCGGGAAGCGAATGTCCAGGTCGGTGATATTTTCAAACTGGAAGTTCAAACCCAGGACCTTCGCGGTTTCAGCGCGTTGGGCGTGTTCCAGGTCGCCAACGACATCATCATCGATTCCAAGGGCGTGCTTGAGCCGGTCGCCAGCGAAGTCCAAACGTTTGTCTTTGATTCTTCGATCCGCGGCAGCGGCGGCGACGTTCAATTCTTCTTCGCTGACGATCCCAACAACGTTGTCACCCGGACTCGGGCTGAAGTGTTCGGTGTCCCGTTCGTCCAGCAAACCGCCGCGGCGATTGCCGGAGCGATCAACGAACTGGACCCCAGCATCGCGACGACGGACGTTTCGATTTCGGGGATCAACAATCCCACCGGTACCAACGGTCCCTCGGGCGGCGGATCGTTTACGGTCACGGTCCGCTACACCGGCAACCAACTGATCAATGCCGACGTTCCTCTGCTGACGATCCGGCCGACCGATCCGGCGGTCGCTCAACCGATCGTTTTTGAAGCCAACGTCCGCGACGAAAACGGCGAGTTCAGCGACACGGCACTGCTGTCTAATCTGGAATTGATCAGCCGCAACGTCGATCCGGCGGTCAATCCCAACGGCGTGATCATCTTCGGTGCCGAGCGACGTTTCGGATCGTTCGACGAGCTGTCCACGGGCGATTCCAACGTTGACATCTCGCAGGTCGACATTTTCAACGAAATCGGTGCGATCGGTCCGACCGCGACGTTCGTCCAGTTCCTTACCCCGACGGGCAACCCGGCTCCGCCGACGACGTTTGACCCCGGCATCGGTTACGACTCTTACGCGATTCCGGTCCGTGCGGTCCGCCAGGCGACCAACGTTCGCGTCTTCCTTGACCCTGCCGACGTCGGTGAAACGGTCCTGTTGTACGGTCAACAGGAAGGCAAGGACCAGGCTCAGGTCGAGCAAATCGAGCTTGGCGAACGCTCTTCGTTCATTCTCAACGTTCTGCCCGCCGACGGTCCGGTCAATGCCGGTAATGGCACTTTGACCGTCAACGAGAACGATGCCGATGGCGAATCGATCAACGTTGCCAATTTGGTCACGGTCGCCGACGGCACCACGCCGACGATCACCGTCGACACCGCCGGCATCGATGGGACGGTCAATTTTGACGGCACGACGTTGACGTTCATTCCGACCGCGGGCACCGTCGGAACGCAAACGATTCCTTACACCGCGACCGCCGGAGCCAATAGCGCGACCGGAGCGATCACCGTCACGGTTGCCAACGTCAACGATCCGCCGGTGGCGGTCAACGACTTGGCCCAGATCGACGTCAACGCCAACGCCAGCATCACGATCGATGTACTGGCGAACGATTCAGCGGGTGCCAATGACCCCGAAGCGTTGACGATCACCGGGGTTAGCGACGTTACGGGCGGGGCAACGGTCAATTTCAGCTCCGGCACCAACATCGTTTTCACCCCCGCGGCCGGTTCGACGGGCACCGAAACGTTCACCTACACGATCTCTGACGGGACCTCGACGGCATCGGCGATGGTCACCGTGACGGTTGTCGACAACGCGACCGGTCCGGTCGTTCAAACGCCGCGGACGGTCACGGTCGCCGAGGACAGCGGCGAGACGCAGGTGATTGATTTGGAAACGTTGGTGACGCCCGATGGGGTGGCCGGTCGGGTGTTCACGATCACGCAACCGGCCGTCGGGACCGCCCGGTTGGACGCCGGCACGTCGCTGCTTTTCTACACGCCTCCGGCCAATGTTTTCGGAACCGCGTCGGCGACGATTCCGTTCACCGTCACCGATCCCGAAGGCACCGCGTCGGCCGGCTCGCAGAGCGGTGTGATCTCGGTCAATATCACCCCGGTCAATGACAACCCGGTCGCCAACCCTGACTCCGCGACGGTTGGTGAAGGCGGCACGGTGACGATCCCCGTGTTGGCCAATGACAACGCCGGTCCGCTGGAAAACGACACGCTGACGGTTTCGGCTGTCACCCAGCCGGCCGCCGGCGGAGTTGCATCGATCTCCGCCGACGGAACCCAGGTCGTCTTCCGGTCGACCGGAACCGCGTCGGCGACGCCGGTGACGTTCACCTACACGGTCTCCGACGGGGCTGGCGGAACGGCGACGGCCAATGTTTCGGTCACGGTCACCGATGTTTTGGACAACCCGATCGCCGCCGACGCTCCGCTGAGCGGTCCCGAGGACGGTGGCAACCTGACGCTCAACCTGTTGACGTTGGTAACGCTCGAAGGCAACGACACGGTGACGTTTAGCCTCGTGTCGGGCGGCACCGGACCGCTGGGCACCGCGTCGATCACGGGCAACACACTGACGTTTGTTCCGGCCGCCAACGCCAACAACACGACCGCCGGCGGTCCGCAATCGATCGTTTACCGTGCGACGAGCACCCGCACCGGTCCGGTCGCTTCGGATACCGGGACGATCACCGTTTCGTTGACGCCGACCAACGACGCGCCGACGGGAAATAATTTCTCGGTCGCCCTGAACGCCAACGGCGGAGCGACGTTTAATGTCGCAGCACGCTTGGTGCAGTCACCGACATCGACGGCGATGCGTTGACGTACACGATC
Organism: Pirellulaceae bacterium; assembly: GCA_963833245.1. GTDB lineage: Bacteria > Planctomycetota > Planctomycetia > Pirellulales > Pirellulaceae > Rhodopirellula. Next base: position 138,331 of record CAWHXH010000010.1, on the reverse strand, counting down.
ACCAGCCAGCCGGCCAACGGCACCGCGACGATCACCCCGGCCGGCGTGGTGACCTACACCCGCCCGACGCCGTCCGGTTTGAGCGATTCGTTGACGGTTTCGGTTAGTGACGGGACCGCTGCGCCGGTTCCGATCGTCGTGACGCTCAGCGCCACGCCGCTGCCGCCGGCCGTTGGCAACATCCCCACCCAGATCGTTGTCGAGGACGGCAGCGGGACGTTGAACTTGATCCCGCTTATCGGCAACAACACCGTTAACCCGTTGGTGTTCTCGCAGCCGACGACGGCGTCGGGCACCGGCTCGGCGAGCATCAACGCTGCCGGCGTGTTGACGTTCTCCCCGGCTCCGAACTTCTCGGGCACCGAGACGGTATCGTTCACCGTCAGCAACGGTGTCGGCGATCCGTTGCCGGTTTCGGTGGCGTTCAACGTCACGGAAGTCCCCGATGCTCCGGTCGCCGGAACGTTGTCGCAAACCATCACGATCAACACCACCGCGACGGTTGACCTGCGGACGTTGGTGACCGACCCGGACACGGCGGTGTCGTCACTGTCGTTTGCGTTGGTCAATCCTCCCGCCGGAGCGACGCTCAGCGGTTCGATCCTGACGTTTGCTCCCGGCGCCGCCGAGCGGACGGTCGCGGTCCAGTTCACCGCTTCCGACCCGGCCGCCGCCGGCACCCCCGCGGCGATCAGCAACATCGGCACGGTGACGTTCAATGTCATCGCCGGTGGGACCGTTTCGGGCACAGCGTTTATCGATCAAATTGACAACATCGGCGATGTCGTCAGCCGCGGTGCTGCCCCGGTCCGTAACGGGAGATTCGATGCTGGACGCGACGTTGTGCTGGCCGGCATCCCGGTCCAGTTGATCTACACCGATGGCAACGGTGAACAGATCACACGACTGACCTACACCAACGGCGATGGTCAATATACGTTCCAAAACGTGCCGTTCGGCAACGCCCGGGTCATTTACGACGTGCCGACCGGTGGCCGGGCACGCACCGATGCGACGCTCGGTAACCGTTCGGACTTTACGTTGAACGTTGCCGGTCCGACCACCAGCGGACCGCAGACGGCGATCGTCGTCGAGTCGATGGGTGCCAATCAAATGGCGCTGCAGACGATCTTTGCTCGGGCCAGACCTGCGGCTTTGCCGTCGACGGTCGAGCAGGGTGAAGGCCTCGCGGTGTTGATGGGCAACCTGCCCGACGGCAGCTTTGGTCAAACCCGACTGCAAGTTGGGATGGGCTTTGACAACGCCGACTTCATTCAAGTCGACTTGAACTCGACCGGCGACCAGGCGTTGTTGTCAGTGGTCGATGACGGCGTGGTCAAAATCGCTTCGATTGGCGGCAATAACCTGTCGGTCAGCCGATTGGCCGACGGTTCGGAAGTCGTTCGGATCTTTGGCGGATTCGACGATAACGACCTCGGATTTGTCGATGCCAACCCAGGCGACATCAACAGCCCCACCGGCGGAGCGATCAGCTTCGCCCAGGGCGTCGATGAAGTCCTCCGGCGAATGGCGTGATCGAACCCCCCGGTAGCCGAAGCCGCCAAGGCTTTGGTTGCGGCTCGTTCGGCGGCCTGGCGGACCGCCGCTACCGGGGATTGCGGTAGCCGAAGCCGCCAAGGCTTTGGTTCACACTCGTTCGGCGGCCTGGCGGACCGCCGCTACCGGAGAATCTGGTAGCCGAAGCCGCCAAGGCTTTGGTCGCGGCTCGTTCGGCGGCCTGGCGGACCGCCGCTACCGGGATTCCGGTAGCCGAAGCCGCCAAGGCTTTGGTTGCGGCTCGTTCGGCGGCCTGGCGGACCGCCGCGACCGGGGATTGCGGTAGCCGAAGCCGCCAAGGCTTTCGTCCGGGCGGGGTCGGCGGCCTGGCGGACCGCCGCTACCGGATTGAGGTGGAGATTTTAGGGCGTCATCCACAGGACCGCCGAGTCGGTGTTGACCTGTAACTCGTCCATCGCCGCGGGCAACAGGACGCTGTCGCCAGCGGTCATCCGGGTCCTGCCGCCGGGCCAAGTCAGGCGAGCCGTCCCGGCGGGTAGCGTCAACAAATGACACCGGCCGTCGCCTCCGACGGTTGCCGTCGAAGAGATTCGCCGAAGCGTGAATTTGTCGCACTCAACGAGCTTCTCGGTGCCGCCGTCGGAACCGGGTGTCTGAACCGGTCCGACCGGCCCGCGGTCGTAATCGGTCACGCCCAGCGATTGCTGCAGATGCAGCGGCCGAGCGTTACCGGCCGCGTCAGTTCGGTTCCAATCAAACAGCCGAAACGTCGTATCGCTGGATTGCTGGATTTCAGCGATCACCAACCCCGCACCCAGCGCGTGAACCGTCCCCGCGGGGATGAAAACGCAGTCGCCAACGGCCGGCTCGAACCGGTGCAAGACCTCGTCGGTCCGTCCGTCGCGCATCGCGGCGTCCAGGTCGTCGCGACCGAGGCCCGATCTCAGCCCCGCGTAGATTTGACTGCCCGGCTCCGCGGCGACAACGACCCAAGCTTCGGTCTTGCCCAAATCGGGCGGGTCAAGCGTTGCCCCATAAGCGTCGTCGGGATGAACTTGAACCGATAGGTCGCGGTTGCAATCAAGGTATTTGAGAAGCAACGGAAACCGATCGATGCTTCCGCCAGCGGATCGGACCAGCGATTGGCCGAGCAACCACTGCGGGTACTCGGCGACAAGCGACCCGAGTGTTCGACCCGCCAGCGGTCCGTCGACCACTCGGCTTTGATCCTCTCCGTGATCGACGATTTCCCAAGACTCGGCGACGTCATCGTGCTGTCCGATCGCTTTGCCCAGCAGCGTGCCGAGCCGCCGGCCGCCCCACAGCGTGCGTTTCAAAACCGGTTCAAAACGCAGGGGCAAGGCGATCGGCGGGGCGGCAGCGGCGGGCATCGGTGGCGTCAGGATTGAGTTATCGTGGAGCGTCTAGATTTAACGACCCGACGAAATGCAACCCCGATGCCGCCCGCCGCACAACCCGTCCCGACGACGACCACCCCGGATTTCGCCCGCGGCGTTGATTTCGACGGTCAAATTTTGTTGCCCGCGATCGCCCAAGACGCTGCGACCGGCGAAGTCCTGATGATGGCATGGATGAACGAGGCGGCGTACCAAACGACGCTTCGGACCGGCCGGGCGAACTATTACAGCCGCAGTCGACAGGAGTTTTGGCAAAAAGGTGACACGTCGGGTCACATTCAAATCGTCCGCGAGATCCGCATCGACTGCGACCGCGACGCGATCCTGCTTCGCGTCGACCAGACCGGGGCGGCGTGCCACACCGGAGCACGGTCCTGTTTTTTCAACGTGGGATAGGCCTCCGGCCTGTCATCATTCGCGTAGACAGGCTGGAAGCCTATCCCACACCTCACGCTAACACCTCCATCAATTCCTCCCGCAGTTCCAACATCACCTCGGGGTCGTTGAGCGGTCGGTAGTCACGATCGACAACGTAAAAAACATCGGCAACCTGGTCCAAATCGGTGTCAATCTTGGCAAACAGGATGCGGATGCCTGATCGATCGAGCTGCCAGGCGATTTCCGAAAGCAGTCCCGGGCGGTCGTAAGCGAAGAGTGACAGGATCGTTTGGCCCTCGAACGTTTCATTGTCAAACGACACCCGCGGCGGGACTCGCGGGACCGCGTCCATTTCGCGGGTGATCGCCGATTTCCAACGCGTCGCCGGCTTGGGGCTGGGGCGATCGGGTTCGTTGACCGCCTGCTCCAACCGCTGACGGACTTCGGCGATCCGCGACTCCGGCGGCCGGCCGTGGCTCTGCGGATCGGCCACCCAAAAACAGTCCCACAGAAGGTCACTGCCGACGGTTTCGACGTCGGCGCGGCGGATTTCCAAACCTCCCGACGCGATCGCCGCGGTCAGCCGCGCGAACAGACCGTCGCGGCGATCGGTTTTCGTCACCACCTGGTAGCGAACCGTCTCGGTCGGCTCGGAAAATCGGCTGATGCAACACGTTGCGTTTCCGGCCGCCAGATGCCGGGAAATCTCGCGGAGTTCCTCGCCGACGCGGATCGGATCCTGGTTGACGATCGACAGCGGCAACTGGTTGACCAAATTGATGATCGGACCGGTCGCACTGGTGCCGGCCAGGTAATCGTGGATCAAATGCCGTTTGTGTTCGATCTGCGGATCGCCTTGGCCGGGCAAATGCCCAGTTTCAAAGTACCGCCGCGTCCGCAGGTACAAATCCTCCAGCAGGCCCAGTTTCCAGTCGTTGATGACCTCCGGTCCGACGGCGGTCAGGTCGGCGACGGTGTGGACGAGCAGCATTTCCAGCCGCGTGACCGTGGCGACCTCCTTGGCAAACCGCAGGATCACGGTCGGATCGTTCAAATCGTGTCGAAAGGCAACTTCGTTGAACAAAAGATGACGACGGACCAGCCATTGCAACCGCTCGGATCGCTCGGAATCAAGGGACAGAATTTCCGCGGTTTGGCCGGCGATCCGCTCGCCGACAACGCTGTGATCCTCCTCGTAGCCTTTGCCCAAGTCGTGAATCAGCAGCGCCAGGTGCAGCAGTGCCTTGTCCCGGATTCGGCGGTATCGCCGTCCCATTGAATCGTCGCCGGCGGCCATTGACGTGGCCGCTTCGACCGCCCGGAGCGAGTGCTCGTCGACGGTGTATTGGTGATAAGCGTTGAATTGCAACAATCCTCGGCATCGGGCGTAGGCGGGAATCAGTTGCTGCAGCACGCGCAATTCGTGCAGTCGCCGCAGCAACGAGGCGACGCGGCCGGGTTTGGACAACAGCTCCATGAACTGCTCGACCGACGCCGGGTCGGGCGGGCCGGGCGGCCGTTCTTGCATCGCGGTGCGGATCGCTTGCCACGTCTCATGTTCGATCCGAACCTCATACTCGCTGGCGATCCGCATCAGCCGCAGCACCTCGGACAATTGCGACGTCAATTCGTCGCGTCGTTCGTCCGAAACCCATAGCGTTCGCGGCCCCAGCAGGATGCCCGAGCCGAGTTGCCGAGACCGGATTCGCTCTCCGATCCGCAGCCGACGCCGCGGCGTCAGCGCGGTGTCGGCGAAGTTGGCCGAGACGTAACGAACGTCGCCGGTGTGGCGAAAGTAGTCGGACATGAATTGCTCGACCGGCAGCACGCCGTCGAACCCTTCGTATTTCCAATCCGCGGCGAGGTCCAATTGGGTCGGCCGGTCGAGCACGTCGATGGCGCGGCCGTTGCGAAAGTGCAGCGAATGTCGCAGCCGAAGCAGGAAATTGCGGGCCGCACGCATCTCCGTCAAATCCTCGGTCGTCAACCATCCGCGACGCTGCAACCGCTCCAGCCGCAACTCGCCGTAGTTGGCAAACCCGAGCCAACGGATCAATTGGATGTCGCGAAGCCCCCCCCGGGACGCTTTGATGTTGGGCCGGAGCAGGTAGTGGGTCTCGCCCCACTTGTTGCGTTCCTCGCGGCGAGCCTCGACGCAGGCTTGCGACAACGACGCGTAACGCCGGCGGGCACCGACGTTGAAACGGTGCCAAAACCGGGTGTACAGCCGCTGGGAGCCTTCGATCAACCGGGCTTCGACCTGCGTCGAATAAATCACCGGGTCGGACCACGCCAATTGACACGCTTCGCCGGCCGTTCGCATCGCAAAACCAGCGTCCAGCCCAATGTCCGAAAGCCCCCGGACCAGATAACCGGCGACATGCTCGGCGACCGAGACGTCGCGGGAGCGATACAGCAGCAGGACGTCGGCGTCGGAATAGGGGCACACCTCGCGGCGACCGAGACCGCCGACGGCCAACAACGCGACCGACTCCTGCCACGGCGTCCGCCGCATTCGGCGGCGGGGGATCGAGTGAATCGCGGCCCAAAAGATTTCCGCAATGCAGTCGTCGTAGAGCTGGGACATGCCGTTGCAAATTTGCACCGCCGGCATCCCCCCGTCGTGCAGGTCTCGCAACCGTTGACGTTGCTCCCGCAGCCGCTGGCGCAGTCGCGGCACCATCGGATCGGGCGTCTGGATCGTGCCTCGGTCAACCGCCATCGCCGGGGCCGACGCGATCAAAGCGCCTCGACGCCCCGCTCACCGGTCCGAATCCGGATGCTGTCTTCCAAATCGGTCACAAAAATCTTGCCGTCGCCGATTTGTCCGGTCTGAGCGGTTTGCAAAATCGTGTCGACGACCAATTGCAGGTTTTCGCCGGCGCAAACGACTTCGATTTTGACTTTGGGCACGAAATCGATCGCGTACTCGGTCCCGCGATAAATTTCGGTGTGACCCTTTTGCCGGCCGAAACCGCGGACTTCGCTGACGGTCATGCCGTGAATGCCCTGATCGGTCAACGCGTTTTTCACGTCTTCCAGCTTAAAATGGCGAACGATCGCTTCGACTTTCTTCACCGGTGGGGAACTCCAGAGCGGGCCGGGGGGACAAGGGAGCCGGGATTGTACACGCCCGGGCCGCCGGGGCACGTGGGTGTGCGGCCGCGTATCAACGTAGCGGAAGTCGCCAAGACTTTCGGTTGCCGGTTCGTCTAGTCAATCCGAAAGTCTTGGCGACTTCCGCTACGTCGATTCCGGTTTGACCCAAGGCACATCAGCAATGCCCGCCACCGCGTTGATCCGGCGGCTGGCGACGAACAGGTAGTCGCTCAGCCGGTTCAAATACGTGATCAAATCCGGCGATATCCGCTCGTCGTCCGGCGCGTGCGTCGCAACGATGCCGGCCAGCGTGACGACGCGTCGTTCGGCTCGCCGGCAAACCGCCCGGGCGACGTGACAGGCCGCCGCGGCCGCGGTGCCGGCCGGCAAAATGAACTGTTTCAACGGCGTCAATCGGCTTTCCAAGTCGTCGATCCGCGACTCCAACCAACCGACGTGGGACGCATCGATGACCCGCAATCCGTGATCACTCGGCCGCGGCGTGGCGAGTTCCCCGCCGATTGAAAACAGCTCGTGCTGGACGCGGCCGATGTCCGAATCGATCCCCGCGGCATCCCCATCGGCGGCCAGCGCGGCGCGAAATTGACCCAACGCCGCGTTGAGTTCATCGACCGTCCCGTAGGCCTCGATCCGCGCGTCGTCCTTGGAGACCCGTGGCCCGCCAAACAGCCCCGTCGATCCGGCGTCGCCGGTGCGAGTGTAAATTTTCATCCCGGCCATCCTAGCGATTCCCCGCCCCCACCCCGAGTCACCGCCGACCGGTTTGCAAACCGCCGACCCGAACGCGTGGAGCGGCCGCGTCGCCGACGGTCGAACCCGCCGGCGGCGGCAGCGGTGAGGAAGGTGCCCCCAGCAGCGACAACAGCCCGGTGGTTTGTCGCGAAACGGGAACCCAAACCGAGTGCGGCGGAGCCAACAACGACGCCAACGCTGCCGACGGCAGGATCGCCGGACGGGTGCTGACGATCGGAAAACCGTCGGAGACCAAGGCCACCTCCGCCGCACGGCCACCGACTGATTGGCAAATCCCGGTCAATTCCAACTGCGACGCGAATAGGTTGAAACGCACCGCCAGCCGGTCGTAACGAAAATCGTTGGCGTGGGTGTGATGAATTTGACAACCCAAATGTTCCTCCAGCAGCGGCAGCAACGCGTGGTCAAACACGCCGTCGTTCGCGGTCGCTTCGCCGACGAAATCCACCGATCCGTCACGGCCCAGCCGGCCGGTTTGAATCGACACCGCCGCGGTCCCCGATACCCGATAAGATTGTCGCTCGCTCAGCCGGGCCAATTCGATCCCGGCGACGCGGACGTTTTGAAATTCCAGGTCGGCGGCTGATACGTCGCCGGTCCTGGTCAAACCGCCCACGCAAACCGTGCCGCCGAACGTCGCGGCCGAACCGAGCGAGCGAAGACTTGGCCACCGATCGGCGATCGCGGCGAGGGAAATGTCCAAATCCCCCGTCCCGCACCGCAGCGACGTGGTCGGCCGGGCACCCGATCGATCTCGCACCACCGACAATTCGATGCCGGGGTGATCGATCTCCAAGCCCGCCGGCCGCAACCGCAACTGGGCGTCGACGCGGTCGCCGACCGGTTGAATCGAACCGGAGACCTCGGCGAACGAGTGCGATCGTTCGGTCCCGCCGATCGTCACGTCGCGGGCGTCAAGCGAAACCTCGGTCGCCGCGGCGTCGCGGTGGCACAGTCCCGCGTCGTGAATCAAACGCCACCAGCAGTCGATTGATTCGGCGGCCAGCGTCGGTTGGGACGCCTGCAGGTTGATCCGCCCGCCATACCGGCGGATTTCCAAACGCCGGATGTCGGCGACCGGCCGGCCGGTTTCGGGATCGCTCAAGCCGACCCCTTGAAGCGTCCAAAGGTGCGGCGACGGGTGGTCGTAGCGGTCGATCGCGACGATCAAACCGGTCCGATCCGACGCGAACGCTTCGGCCGCGGCCCGCATCCGGTTGCCGTGCCAAGGCGTCCAGGTGACGACAATCCACGACAAGACCACCGCCGTCGGGGCGGCGCACAGCAGCCCAAACGCCGTCCGAGCGATCGTGCGTGTGGTGACCTCGTGCATGGCCGGGCCACCGTAGCGATTGACCGCCCCCGACCGACAGGCACAAACGGTGGCGGCGGCCCGCCAGGCCGCCGCAGTTCCATCCTGCGGTGGCGGCGGCCCGCCAGGCCGCCGCGGGCACTCCCGACCAAAGCCTTGGCGGCTTCGGCTACCGGAATCAACGCCGCAAAAACCCGTACCGCACGATGCACCCGATTGCCGCGACGCCATCGCGCCACCCGATCTTTTTCCCGTCGTCGTACCAACGATGCTGGTACCGGATCGGCCGCTCGGTGAATCGCAACTTCAACCGCGCCAACCGCGCCGTCAATTCGATTTCGATCCCAAACCGCTCCTCACGCAGTTCGGGCAGGATGGTTTGCAAATGCCGCCGGTGGGTCATTTTGTAACACGTCTCGACGTCCGAGAGCCGCGGGCCGATCGCCACCGAGGCGAGCCACGAAAGCATCGCGTTGACCGATTGATGCCACCACGGCGAGCACTGACGGTCGTGGTGCCCGTAACGCGTCCCGTAAACGACATCGGCGACGTCGGCCAACAACGGTTGCAACATCAACCGCAAGTCCATCGGGTCGTATTCCGAATCCGCGTCCTGGATCACCACCACGTCGCCGGTCGCTTCGGCGATCGCCGTTCGGATCGCGGCGCCTTTGCCGCGATTTTGTTCGTGCCGCAGCCCCCGAATCGTCGACCCGCCGGCGAGTGATTCGCTGTGCCAACCCCCGCAGGACTGACTCCGATCCGTCGTCCGATCCATCGTCAACCAACAGGATTTCCAGCGGCAGCCCGGTTTGCATCAATCGATCGATGACCCCCGCGACGGTCCGGCACTCGTTGTAAACCGGCACGATTACCGACAAACGAAACCCCTCGGGCAATGGGAAAATCGCCAACCGGTCGGCGACATCGCGACCGAGCAGCCGACGCATTTGGTCGACATAAGTCGCGTCAAAGCGGTGCCGGGGTTCCAGCCCGTCGACGTCACTCAGTCCAATCTTCGTCATCCTCGGCGGCGTCGTCCCAATCGTCGTCGTCGTCATCCTCTTCGTCATCGTCGTCTCCCCAATCCTCCTCCGAGTCGTCGTCGCTGACCTCCTGCCAACCCTCATCCTCCTCCGCCTCGTCCTCGTCCGCCTCATCCTCCTCCACGTCGTCGTCTTCCTCCTCCTCGTCGTCCGATCCGGTATCGGTGTCGTCGTCCTCCCAATCGTCGTCGTCCTCCAGGTCATCGTCGTCGACGTCGGGTCCCTTTTCGTACAGGTCGTCTTCCTCGTCTTCGATGATCGCAGCCGGGCCAATTGCAACGGGGCCAATCGAGCCGCTTCGACGTGAATCGCCCGGCCGCTTCCGGCGGCGGGGGGATGCGACGGCCAGGGCGGGGGAATTCGTCATCGGTTCGAGTAGCGTTGGCATCGGGTTCTCCGGACTGCCGGACGGCGTGGAGGGAAGGGGATCGGGCGGGGAAGTCGGCGGGAGCGAAGAATCGCCCAGCGGCGAGCCAGCGTCAATCGGCGGCAGGGCGGAGAGCGATGGCAAACCAAAGATTTTCAAAAATTTCGTCGTCGTCGCGTATCGGTACGGTCGGCCGAGTTCTTCGCTGCGGCCGGCGATGCGGATCAAGTCGACGCTCAGCAGTTGACGCAGGATTTCGCCGCACGCCAACCCGCGGACCGATTCGACGTCGGCCCGCGTGACAGGTTCCCGGTAAGCGACCACGGCGAGCGTTTCGAGCATCGGGCCGGACAGTTTGACCGGCACCGGCAGGTAACCGAGCCGGCCCAGCCACGGCGCGACCGACGGGTGGCTCATCATCCGAACCCCCCCGGCGACCGTTTCGATCGTCAATCCGCGGCCGTCCCGCCGGTAGGTTTCGTTGATCGTTCGGACCAGCGTCCGGGCGCGGGTCGCGTCGGGAAGTCCCGCCAATTTGGCCAACCGATGCAGCGACACGGGGCTTTTGGCGATCAACAACACGCCCTCGACCCGCCCCTCGTCGGTCGACGCTACCCCGCTGGCCGCCTTCGGATCGATTGATGATGACGCAATGGTCGTCGCATCGATCCACCATGCCGGGTGAGCCGTCTGCCGTTGTTGGACCCGCCAGGCTTCAGATCCACTTGGCCGTAGCTGGACCCGCCAGGGTTCAGGCCGATGCAATCCTGAACCCTGGCGGGTCCAGCTACGCGGGCCGCCGCGATCGCGCATCCCCATCACCGCCGCTCCCGCCATGCCATCGCCACGACGGTCCACAAACTGGCGACCGCCTCGCCGAGCGACAGCTTGCTCGCCCCGGCCGCCCGATCGACGAACCGAATCGGCACCTCCGCGATCGGGCAGCCGCCGCGGTGGAGCCGCAGCAGGATTTGTTGCAAAAACGCGTACCGCTGCGACGTCGCGACGTGCTCCAAATCCAATCGCCGCAGCGACTCGACGCGGTAGACCCGCATCGAACCGCTTGCGTCGGCGACCGGCAGCCCGATGACCGCGGAGGTGAACCGGTTGACCACACGGCTCATCACCCGCCGGTGCAGCGGCCAGCCGACGACTTGACCCCCGCGAACGTACCGCGAACCGACCACGACGTCGCAGTCGCCGATTGCCAAACGAGCCGCCATCGCCGGCAACGCTTCGGGCGGATGGCTCAAATCGGCGTCCAAGTTGAACATCCAGTCGTAACGGTGACGGACCGCGTGGGACATTGCCGCGGCGATCGCGCCGCCGAGTCCGCGGGCGGTGCGGGACAACAATTCAACCCGACAATAGTTTTCCGCATCGCACAACCGGATCACTTCGGCGGCGGTCCCATCAGGCGAGTCGTCGTCGACGACCAGGATATCCGCCGACGGCATCGCGGCGGTCAACCTGGCGAGCAGCTCGCCCATGTTTTCGGCCTCGTTGTAGGTGCAAACCGCGATCAAAATGCGGCCGGCGGGCAATTCCGGCAATTCCGGCAGCTCGTGCAGCCCGTTCAATCGATCAACTGGGCCATCGCCGACAGGTAGCTGCGAACCGTGTCGGCCGAAACGTCGACGAAATCGGCCGATTTATGCCGCAAAATGGCAAGCTTGAGGCTTTCCATGACGTCGTCCAGATCCGGCGGCAACATCGGCAGGCCGGCAAACGGTTGGCTGGCAGGACCGGCAGGCGGTTCAAGATCATCGCCGCCGGAAATCCGCTGCGGATCGTCCGCCGACGCCCCACCGCTGCCGGCCAGGTGATCTTCGTCGCCGAAATCCGGCTCCTCGAACCGCTGGCTCGGACCCGACGGCGATTCCCGCGGGGCGGGATCGTCGTCGTAAAAATCGCCGGTCGCGGCGTTGAAAACGTCATCGCCATCGCCGCCGACCGGGACGTCTTCGTCGATGTCCGCTTCGGGCAACGGTCCGCCCGGCCGGGTCGCCGGATCGGCCCCGGCCGCCTCCCACCGTTCCATCCGCATCGACGCGACGGACCAGCCTGAATCGGCGGCACCCTGCAACCACATCGGCGCGTCTTCCCAATCCAACGCCGCCAGGAAATGGGTCCAAGAAAGTTTAGGAAACTCTTCGCGCTCCTCGCCGAATCGGTCATGCACCCGCCGCAACCGTCCGACATGCGGAGCGGTGACGCCGCCGACGCGGGACGCCCAAACCTCGTCGGAGTGGTTCGTCGCATCGTTGCCTGCATCGATCGACGCGGCCCGCCAAGCCGAGATGATCCGGCCTTTTTCCCAATTCGTCGTCGAAATCAGCGATTGCCACTGGCCGACAAATTCGTCAGCCGAGTCGTTGCCGGCGGCCGGGGGGGCCTGGAGGGTGGCGGTGGACATCGTCGGGGGGACTCCGGTTGGGTGCGTCGAATGATCGGGCCGCAAACGCTACCGCGCCGGGCCGGGTTGCCGGAAGCGACGACCAGTCAAAACAGTCGATCAGTGACGTAGGACGGCCTTCCAGGCCGTCCAAAACTCATAAGGTAGGTAACTGTCATCCTGACGGTGACGTTTGACGACCGGTCCAATGCGACGGTCTGAAAGACCGTCGTACAACCTTAACGTCGTCCAACAATAATTCTGTTAAATTACCGCCCCATGAACGCACAATGGATCGTCGCCGGATTGTTGGTTGCCGCGGCGGCGGCGTGGTTGATTCGCCAGCTCTACCGGATGGTGACGGCGGCAGCGGCAGGGCGGGCGTCGAGTTGTGCCGGCTGTTCCAAATCACCTGCCGGGCCGATGGGCCAAGTCCCCGGCGGCTCGGGGTTGGTTGAAATGCCCGCCGCGCCGCGTCGCCGCGATCATTCCCCCGGCCAAACCGCCGGTCGCGATCGGCCTGATGGGTCCGACAACGCATAAATCGCCATCGCCACGGCGCGGTCGATCGCCAAATCAACGTCGGCGGACGAGTCGGTGCCCGATGAAGCTTCGACGCCGACGATGCCGACCCCTAGGTTGCGTGATGGTTCACCTGGCGACGCGGCGGTTTGAACCAAACCGATGCTCGCTGCAGCGTTTTGAATCTGACGAGCGGTTTCTTCGATCACTTCGGCGGTCGCAGTTTTCCAACCAATGACCAGTTGATGATGGTCCAGGCAACCGACCTGTTCCCGCTGGTCGACAGCCGCCCGGACGACTTGAACCAACGACCGCAAGTCCGCTCCGGTGGCGTTTTCGGGCAGTCGCAACGCCATCACCATCGGTCGGGCGGAACCGCTGCCGCCCGGGGTCCGCATCGCTGCGGCAAACGCTTCCCGAGTGTTGACGTATCGCATCGCCGCGGGGGCAGTCGGGCGAGGTCGACGGCGAAGATCCCGCAGGATCTCCACCGGCGAAACCCGCGGCGTCGCGACCTCCGCGGCCGGCGGCTTGGTCAATGGGAACATTTTGCCCTCCGCGAGCCGGTGACCGCGGTTTCGGCCCTCACTTTTGGAGTGATAAAGCGCCCGGTCGGCCGCTTCGAGCCACTGGGAGGTCGATTGACCATTCGGCCGCGTCGCCAACCCGAGGCTGCAGGTGACCGAAATCGTTTGACCCTCGAAGTCGATTTTCAAACGCTGCACGGTTGCCCGGACCGACTCAGCCCGCTCGATCCAGTGATCCGGCCGGGCGGGTGACTCTCCGGCGCCCAGCAGCAATCCGAACTCTTCCCCGCCGTAGCGGGCGACGACTGCGCCGCCGCCCAACCGCCCGGCGATCGCTTTGGCAACCCGCCGGAGCACTTCGTCGCCGGCGCGGTGGCCCAGCGTGTCGTTGACCCGTTTGAAATGGTCGATGTCGATCAAACCCAAGACCGCCGGTGCCCTGGCCGGATCGTCCGCCTGGCCCAACAATTCGTCAAAGCGGCCCCGGTTGGGCAGCCCGGTCAAAGCATCGGTGTTGGCGCTGCGGGTGGCCGCGCGGAGCTGATCGGATTGTTCTTCGATCCGGTGTCGGGCGGTCTGCAATTCTTGCCGCATCGATTCGTTGGCCGACGTCAATTCGATGATCGCCCGGGTGATCGTCTCCGCGTTGGCGGTTTGACCGGGGGCCAATTTAAGCGTCCGCTCAACCGCGTCGACGCGATCTTGGTGCAACAGCACGCCGGCGACCAAGTCCTCGGCACCACCGAGCAACGCTTCGGCGGACTGGTCAACCACGTCCCGCGTCTGCTGGACTTCAGCGGCCGCCGGGGCCGGGGCCGGCGGGGCGTGTTCCTCCTCGTGATCAACTTCGCCTTCCCGGTCGGCGTGGGCGAGGTTAAACGTGATCGGTTGAATCAACCAACCGCACAGCACGCCAAGCGTGCCGCAGGTGATTGCCAGGAAAGTGTCAAACATCGTCGGGTCGCTCGGCCATAAAGCGGGTGGGGCACAGGTTCGGCGGCACTCGTGGTCGCTCCGAGACGTGGTGGCGGTCCCCGGGGCGGGGCGTCAACGTCGACCAACGGTAGGTCACCGGGCGGGGTCGTTGCGGCCCACCGCGAAGACTTTCTGAATTTGCGGGTCGACCCCCGGCGGTTTGATCGGCGAGGCGAATTGATCGTTTCAACCGGAATTTCGGGCTGGTTTTTTCTGCCAAAATGGTTTCTAAACCCCATCGGCCGCCGCGATGTCGCCAAATGCCCGGCAGGGTTGACCACGACTGACCCGCCCGCCCCAATTTGACTCAACGGAGAGAAAGGAATCTTTCATGTTCACCACCGCCCCCGCTCCCGACGTATCGGCCGCCCCGCCCGCTTCCACCCGCGGCGGCAACGCCGCGGTCCAGTTTGCCGAACCCGTCAGCCCGCTTGAATTGCGGCCTCTGCACCGACTCCGGCCGACCCGACCGGCAGCGATCCCGCAGCCCGGACCGCACCGCCGTTTCGCCCGGCCGGCCGCCCCCCGCGACGTCCCGGTTGTCTCGGATTCCGATCGGACCGATCAGCAGCGGGGTTGCGCGGCGCTGGCCGGCACCGGCGTCGCGTCGATCGCGTCGCTGCGACTGCAGGTCGCCGAGCAACAGGTTTGTGTCGCCGGGGTCGTCGGCAGTTATTACCACAAACAATTGGTCACTGAATCGCTCCGACCGGTCCTGGCCGGCCGCAGATTAATCAACCAGGTCAGCGTCCGCTGAGCCGTTTTGGTCAACAATGTTTTCCCGGGGTCACCCGACCGCCTGGTCGGCTTCCCAAACGCCCTCGCCGCCGACCAATCGTCGGATGCACGAGGCGACGATCGCGGTCCAGCCGGTTTGATGGCTGGCGCCCAACCCATCGCCGGTATCACCGTTGAAATACTCGTGAAAGAGCACGTCGCGTTGCCATAGATCGTCGTCGCGACCCCCGCCGGCCGATCGCAGGCACGGTCGGCCGCCTTCGTCAACGTCCAAGAACAACGTCGTCAGGCGGCGATTGAGCTCCTCGGCAACCTCAGTCAACGTCACCGGAGAGTCGCGGCCGGGCAACCGAACCAACATCGAATCGCCATAGAACTCGCCGTAGCGGCTGATCCCTTCGATCAAAAGGTAGTTAATCGGCATCCAAACCGGCCCCCGCCAATTGCTGTTGCCCCCGAACATCCCCGAATCGCTTTCCCCGGCCAGGTAAGCGACGACATGCTGCTCGCCGCCGATCTCCACCCGCAGCGGGTTGTCCAAATGATAACGCGACATCGATCGGATGCCGTGGGGCGACAGGAACTCCGCCTCGTCGAGCACCAGCGATAGCAATCGCGGCAGTTGCTGCGACGTCGGGATCGACAGCATCCACCGATCGCCCCGCGGCGTTCTCCGGTGCGTCACGTGCTGCGAGAGCACCGGACGGTTGGCCAGAAACCACCGCAATTTGTCGGCGAATCCGGGCAATCGCTCGACCGTTCGCCCATCGATCGTCGTCACCGCGATCATCGGCAACAAACCGACCAACGAGCGGACTTTGAGCGGCGTGATCGTGTCGCCACATACTAAATGATCGTAATAGATTCCATCCTGCTCGTCCCACAGTCCCGAGCCGTCACTGCCCAAGGGTCCGCCGTTGACCGCTTCGACGATTCGGACGTAATGGTCCAAGAATTTGGATGCCATGTCGGCATAGGTTTCATCATGTAAAGCTAATTCCAACGACATCGACAACATGGTGCCGCAAAAGAACGCCATCCAGGCGGTTCCATCGGCCTGTTCCAGCCGTGATCCGTCCGGTCCGCCTTTGCTGCGATCGAACACACCGATATTGTCCAGTCCCAAAAAGCCGCCGGCGAATATGTTATCACCGTTGCCGTCGACGCGATTGACCCACCAGGTGAAATTCATCAGCAACCGTTGAAAGGCACCTGACAAGAACGCATAATCCGCCTCCCCGTGGGCCGCTTCGGCTTGAAAGACCCGCAGGCAGCCCCAGGCGTGAACCGGCGGATTGACGTCGCCGAAATCAAACTCATAAGCCGGCAATTGTCCGCGCGGATGGGTGTACCATTCTCGCAGCAGCACCATCATTTGACGTTTGGCAAACTCAGGATCGATGTCGGCGATCGGGACGACATGAAATGCCAAATCCCAGGCCGCGAACCATGGGTATTCCCACTTGTCGGGCATCGACAACACGTCGCGGGCAAATAAGTGTTGCCAATCGGCGTTCCGGCCATGCCAACGCTCCCCCGGCGGTGTCGCGACGTCGCGGTCGCCGGTCAACCAATCACGAACAATGTAATGATAGAACTGCTTGCTCCACATCAAACCCGCATACGCTTGCCGCGACACGTGACGCTGTTGCCGATCGGCCGCGTCGGGCAGCACCGCGTCATAAAACTCATCCGCTTCGCGGCGGCGGTCGCGAATGATTTGGTCAAACGTTTCGCCCAGTTCGGGGGCTTGCGGACCGGGGGCCATGCGGACGCGAATCGACTGCGTCTGCCCCGCCTCGACGCTCAATCGGTACACCCCGGCGACCTTGGTGCCGTGACGCGGACGCACAGCATCGCTTTGACCGTCAATGACATATCGATGAAACGCGTCTTTGGTAAACGACGAAAGGTTCGGGGTACCGAATAGTGATTTGAAATTGGTTTCATTGTCGGTAAAAATCAAATCCTCATATCCGAGAGATTCGGAAGGCTCGAACGCCAAGTGCATCGGCGGCAGCGTCTCGTGGTCAATCCGAACACTGTGCGGCTGGTCACCGCGGTGAAGCATCGGTTTGACATCGCAGCCTTCATGGTTGCATCCCCAAACCCAGGTGTTGCGGTACCAGGCTTGGGGCAGGACCGTCAGATCGGCCGCCGCGTCGCCATGGTTGGTGATTGACAGCAGCAGGCAAATGTCGTCGGGGCCGGCTTTGGCATACGTCGCCTGGATTTCAAAGAACCGGTTGCCGTCAAACACCCCCGTATCGACGATCTCATACTCGGGATCGTTATAACCCCGGTCGGCATTGGTTTGAACCAAGTCGTCATACGGAAACGCGGCTTGAGGATACCAATAGTTGGCCGTCGCATAGGAGTGCGTCGGGGTCGAATCGGTATAGTGATAGATCTCTTTGACGTCTTCGCCGTGATTGCCTTCCGGTCCGGTCAAACCGAAGAGCCGTTCTTTGAGGATCGCATCGTTGCCGTTCCACAGCGCCACCGAGAGGCACAGTCGGCACTGGCGGTCGGTCCAGCCGAGCAGCCCGTCTTCGCCCCACCGGTAAGCCCGGGCGCGGGATTGTTCGTGGGTAAAGTCGCGCCACGAATCGCCGCCGGCCGAATAGTCTTCCCGGACCGTACCCCATTGCCGTTCCGATAGGTACGGTCCCCAACGTTTCCAGTTATGAGTCCGGGACTTGTCCTGGGTCAAACGTTGGTGTTCGGCGGTGGCGGGTGGTTGGGTCATGGGGGACCATGTTACGCTCCGAAGTACCCATGTCCGATGCCCCCAAGATCTTTCGATCCGCCGTCGCGGCGGTTGATCCGGCTCGATGCGTCGCCGAGTTCGTTCAAATCGACGGCTCCGGTCTGGTCGTCGACCGACACCGCTTTGGGTTGAGCGATCGAAGTCGGATTTGGGTTGTCGGCGGCGGCAAAGCGGGACAAGCCATGGCTCGCGGATTGGCTCAGGCGGTCGACTCGCGATGGCCCATCTCCGGTTTGATCAACGTCCCCGAAGCGTCCGCGGATTCGGTCGGCCAAATCGTCTGCCTGGCCGCACGCCGCGATGGCGTTAACGAACCGACCGCCGCGGCGGTCGCGGGGACCCGTCAAATGCGGGAAATGATCGCGCATGCGGCGCCGGCGGATTTAGTCGTCGCTTTGATTTCCGGCGGCGGCAGCGCGCTGCTTTGCGACCCCCGACCGCCGGTGACTCTGGCCGACAAGATCATCGTGACGCGTCATCTGGCCGCCGCCGGCGTCGACATTGAACAACTCAATGTTGTCCGCCGGGCGATATCGAATGTCAAAGCCGGCGGGCTGGTCGCCGGTTGCCGCGCTACCGTCGTGACGTTGGTGCTCTCCGACGTGCTGGGCGATCCGGTCGAGTCGATCGCTTCGGGACCAACGGTGCCGCCGCTTCGCGGATGGGACGAACTTCGACGTCAGGCGGCGGCGGTTTTGGCCCAAACCGATCCCCACCGACAATTGCCCGCAGCGATCTATGAAGTATTGAATCAACGTCCGGCAGTCGCTGACGAGGGTGTTCCCGGTGGTCCGGTCGTTATCGTCGGCAACAATGCCGCGGCGGTCGATGCGGCCGGCATCGCAGCCGAATCGCTTGGTTACAACCACGTGATGCACTGCCCGACCGGACCGCAGCCGACGGCCGAGCGGGCGGGCGTCGATCACGCCGAACAGTTGCTGGGGTTGCTGCGACGCGACCGGTCGATGCACCGCGTCGATGCTTTGATCACCGGCGGAGAACCGACCGTGCGACTTTGCGACGAATCAATCCGCGGACTCGGCGGACGCAACCAACAACTGGTTCTGGCGGCCTACCAGCGGCTGCTTTTGGAGAATCTGAGCGACGCGGATTGGGACCGGATTACTTTGCTTTCCGCCGGCACCGACGGCGAAGACGGTCCGACCGATGCGGCCGGGGCCATGATCGACGCGGCGGTGCATCGGCGGGCGGTCGCGGCGGGGCTGGACGTCGCCGATTCGCTGCGGCGCAACGACGCCTATCGTTTTTTTGACACCTGCGACGGGTTAATTCGGACTGGACCGACAGGCACCAACGTTTGCGACATTCGGGTGGGGTTGGCGCGGGGCGGTGCCGCTGCGGTGACCTAGGCTTGGGGCAAACACTCGCCCCTTGCCGCAAAGCCGCCATTCGCCGTGGACAACCCCCTGCTGTCGCCGACCTATCGATTGTTGGCCGATTGGCCCGGCGACGCGGCGACCACGCTGCTGATCACCGCGGCCGGGCAGGAGACCGCGTCGGTGGCTTGTGATGCTTGTGTCGCCTTGGCCCGGCGAGACGATCGGCGGGGACACCGCTGGTTGGTGGAAAACCCCGATCGGTTGAGGTGGATTTCCGGCGGAGTCAAAACCGCCGACTACGGTCGTCGCCGACAACCCGATCGTGACCCCTGCTCGTGGTTGACATCGCTTTGCAACGCGCCGGCGTTGCAACATTCGATCGACGACGTTTTGCGGGAATTGCTCGATCGCGATCAAACCGGGGAAGCCGACCCGGTGAGCTGGATCGAGGCGGCGGTTTGGATGAATGTCTTCACCGCGTTGCCGCGGCTGATCGTCCTGGCGACTTCGGGCCGCTGGGCCGGAGGGCCGGCCGGAGGGGCGGTTGCGTCGCTAAGCGATCAACTGGGCCGGCAGTGCCGCGGCGGCAACCGTCACCGAGGTGGGTTGACTTCGGTCCGCCGCGACACGCTCGCCCGGCTTCGGTCACGGCTAACCGAGACCAACCGGCCGGAAGACGAGCCTTGGTTGATCGACGCGGTGTTGTCGCTGAGCCAGTGGTCCGACGGTTCATTGCCGCGTCTTCTGGACTTCGGCGGCGGCGTGGCTGTGGCGGTCGCGGAGCGGTTGACGACCTGTCGGAGCCGCGGCGTGGTGGACCTGATCGCCTCTTTGCCGACCCGCCGGACTGCCGCCCCGGCGTTGCTGGCCGCCTGGCACACGCGAACCGATCGCCCACTCGCCGCGGCAATCCTGCGAACGGTCGGCCCCCGGCCCCCGGCCACGGTGACGCAAAGGCTGAGCGAACTGGGACTGCCGCCCTGCTTGCTTTCCGTAACGATGGAAAACGTAAACAGCGATGGAGAAAACGGCTGGTTGAGCCAAACATCGATGCGGTTGGCCGCCTGGCGGGTGCTGACCGCGGTCGCATCCGACGACGACCAAACGCTCCTGGGATTGAACTGGGCGATGCGGTTGCTCGGCCGCATCGAAAGCGCTGCCGATGACGACGCGGACGTCGAATCGGGCTGCGAGTCGATCCGGTTGGGGTTGGCCGCCGGCCGCGTCGTATCGCCACGATGTTGGATCACGGCGATCGAGGCGATCGATCCGATCAGCGTTGACGTCGGCGGTGTCTCGCCGGGTGGAGACACGGCTGCCGATCGGCACCGGCGGACCCTTTGGACACTCGGCCGGCTGATCGGTTTGACCGATCGTCCCGAACCGATCGGCCGCGTCGCGTTGCAATTGCTGACGCCGCTGACATTTGAAAATTTGCTTCGTCGCCGCGACCCCGTTTCGCCCGAGGTCCGAACGCGGCTGGGGCGGCTGGTGATGCGGCTGGACCCGACGGCCGTCGAAACGCTCCGCGACGCACTGAGGCATCCGGTGCTGGAGACCCGAATCGAAGCGATCGAATGGATCGCCTCCCAAGGGTTGCTCGAATTGATGGCCGGCGACCTGGCCGCCGGGATCGCGGGAGAACACACCCGCGTACGTCGCCGATTGGCCGTTCGGTTGGGCGACGAAACCGGCGCCGCGACCGGCCGGTTGCTCAGTCAACTGAGCGCCCAAGCCCATCCCGACGTCGCCGAAGCGGCGTGCCGGAGTTTGGCGAGGCGGTCGGTCGGTAGCCCGTAGCCCACGCTCAAAAACTCAATTTCAACCTGGATCATGTTGTCAAAACTTCTCCGTCGGCCGAAGCAGCCCGGCACCGGCTCGGCCGCCCGTCGCGACCCGCTATTGGCGGCTTTGGCGGAACGTCACGGGCTGCACCGCCGCACCCGCGACCTGCTCGCCGAGGTGGCCGCGATCAGCGGTGTTGCCCCGGGCGAATTGTTTTTGTCAACCGAACGCTTCGATCGGCTGGTGGCTGCGGCAACGCGATCTAATCGCCAAGTAGCCGCCCGTGCCGCGGTGCTGCAGGTCGTCCGGCACGACTTGTTCGGGTGATCGGTCGCACCGACCGGTCACCGTTTGGCGGTCTCGGGTGGTTGCGGCGCCGCTCGAATGTCCATCGGGTCGGCGGCTGCGGCGTTGGTTTGGATCACCAACGCGTCATCGGCTCCGGCGTCGGCGTAGACAGCCAACGCGGTTTGATAGTCGCCGGGGTAATCGCCCGTGATCGTCAATGGGCGTGGCGCCCGAGCGGCTGCCCAGGCGTCGATGTCGCCGTATTTGACCATGCCGGGAACGAAATCAACGTCGTCGACGCGGCGGACGTCGCCGTAGCGAAATCGGTCGACCGCGACGACCGCCGCCTCGACTGCCCCACCGGCGATCGCAACGGCGGGCAAAGCCGACGCGGCGGTCCCCGAGTCGGCAAAGACATGAATCGGGCGATCGTTTTGGGCGCCGATCGCGACGACCGCGGCGAGCAACCGGCCGCAGCGGTTAACGGTCACCGGATGGTTGTAGCCAAACGTGTAAGCCGCTGAGGCGAGGTTTTTGGGTTGGACCATCGGTTGCCGACCGCTCCCCGGGGGCCAAACGTCTTCGGGACTTTCCACCTCCACCCACCAACCCCCCTGACGATCGTCAAACCGATCGGCCGGCACGTCATCGAGATCGGGGACGACGTGAACGGCGACCGGGCGACGGTCCTGCAACGTTTCTCGCAAATCCTCAGGCACTTCGAGGTCCGGCGGCGGGGGCGGTTGGTACCGCACGCGGGTCGATAGTCGCTCCTGGTCCCATTGCACTCGGCCGGTCGCCGCCCCGTCGGCGTTGAAATTCAGCTCCAGCCGCACCGCTTCGGGTTCAGGCCGGGGCAGATCAAAAATGACCCCAAGAGCCGGGCGGATCAGCGTCTCAAACGCTCCGTCGTCGCCGTAACGGCCCAGTGACCGGTGGAGCAACTCGCTGGATTGATCGTCCATCCAAATCAGCGCCTCCCGCTCCGCGGCCGCCCCCCGGCGTCGCGGCGGGGGGTGTTGCTCATTAAAAACCGTCAATTCCGCATCGGACAGCGGCTCGAAATCACGCTCGATCAGTTCCGTCTCGGTCAGGCCGTCGATCATACCCAAGTGTTTGGCCAACCACCGGTACATTAGCGCCCGGGTCGGGTGGTTGAAATTGTGCGGGAATTGCAGCATCGGTTGGCACAGGACGTTGTCGGGGGCGCCGAGCATTTCGTAGAGCGCCCGCAGTTGCGGAAAGCCGTCGTCCATCATGTCGGAGGTCCAGTCGTCGGCGGCCGTCATGCCCAGCGGCCGGGGGGCGATCAACGCCGCCAGTTCGACGTTGCCGGTGCCGATCCGCAGCAGCGGGGCGTTTTCGCAGACGCAACCGCCCTGCATCGACGTGGAGATCATTCCGTTGACAAAACTGGCGGCGATCCGCCGGTCCAACGCCGCGACGAGGATCGATTGCGTCCCGCCGCCGGACCCGCCGGTGATGCCGATTCGCCGGGCATCGACGTCGGGCAATCCGGCCAAGTAGTCCAGCGCCCGCAGCGCATTGAACGTTTGTAATCCCATCACCGATGACAGACGGGCTTCGGCCGGGGTGGTGAAAAACGCCCACGGTTTGCGCCGGCCGGGGATCGCCCATTGCGTCCGATCGGTTGCCCCGCCGGCTGCGTCGTGGCCGTGTTTATGAGCGACGGAGTAGGGGATTTGGACCGAGTTCCCATAGCCGAGCATGTCAAAGGCGAACACGACACACCCCATCCGGGCCAAGTGAGCGCAGCGGGCGATTTTAGGCATCCGGCCGGTACCGGGCAAAACTTCACCGCCGCTTTGCAATTGTTCGGCCATGTGCTCGTCGCTGTACCGTTGCAGCAGGCCGCCGTGACCGTGGGGGCTGAGCACCGCCGGGAAAGGCCTGGGCCGTCCTTCGGCGTCCAGATCCATCGGCCGGGTGGGTCGAAACAGAAATCCGGTGACGGTGTGACCGGGCAGCGACTCGAACGCGACTTTCTCAACCGTAAAGCCATCGCGGCGGACCAGGCCATGGGGCCGGGCGTCCCCGATTCGGGAGTCGATCGGTGGCCGCGGCGGCATCGGGTGCAGCCCGACGGCAACCGCGACACGTCGACGAAGCCCCGCGGCCCGCCGCGCCCACGCATCGGGGGTTTCGGGAACGGCGAACGGGAAATGATC
This sequence comes from Pirellulaceae bacterium, assembly GCA_963833245.1. Classification (GTDB taxonomy): domain Bacteria; phylum Planctomycetota; class Planctomycetia; order Pirellulales; family Pirellulaceae; genus Rhodopirellula. The sequence goes on along the minus strand of CAWHXH010000010.1, from coordinate 114,890 downwards.
GTCGAGCGTTTTGAGCGGCGGGGCATCGGCGTGGGCGGGGGAATTGAGAGTCAGCAGTGCCATTAGCACGAGCCAAATCCGAGCTCCGCCTTTGCCCCCCTCGCCCCGCTTCGGGGAGAGGGGGCCGGCCGACCAGATATTCCCCCCCTCGCCCCGCTTCGGGGAGAGGGGGCCGGGGGGTGAGGGGTTCTCGGCCGGAGGTTGAGCACAAATACCCCTCACCCCCCAACCCCCTCTCCCCGAAGCGGGGCGAGGGGGAGCCAAACTTTGGGTCCAACCCCCTCTCCCTGAAGCGGGGCGGGGGGGAGCAGGGTTAGTCGTAAAACCAAGGGGGGCATTCGGTCGCACGGGGGCTGTCCCTATAGTGTGTCAATCATGCTGCAGCTCCTGTCATCTTATTCGACGACCGTCATCGTTGTCCTGGCAATTTTGCACGCCGGGGGGTTGTTGATCCTCGCCGGCTGGGCGGCCCGGGACCGACGCCGGATCGCTCAAACGCTTGAGCGGTTCACCGACGAATTGACCCGGCGGTCCCGCGTCGATGCCGGAGCGTCGTTGTCCGATCAAATCGACGCGTTTTTGGCTGACATTGCCGACACGCTGGCGATGCCGGTCGGCGCGGAGCCTCGCCGGCGGCTGGCCCAGCGAATCGCGGTGCTCGACGAACGACGCGATTACTTGCAATCGATGCGGTTTGAAACGGCGTGGAACGTCGCTCGGACGATGATCGAATCCTACCCGTTGGCCGGCGTTTTGGGAACAATTCTGGCGATCGGTGCCGCCCTGGCCGCTGATGAAAACGCGTCGGTCGCGGTCATCGTGACGCAGTTCGGCGCCGCGATTTGGAGCACGTTTGCCGGGCTAACCGCCGCGATCGGGCTGATGCTGCTTCACAGTTTGATGCAGCCGTCGTTTGCCCGGCTGTCGGAAAATCGCGACGACGTTCGCCAGGTCGCCAGCCAAGCCAAACGCGAACTGGTGTCGCCCGACGGCATTGTCCCCGAAGCCCGCCCGATCGCGTCCCCCCCGACCGCCGCGGCGACGTCGTGATCGCCCGGGGCGGCTGGCGAGCGTTACCGACGACGCGGTTTCAATTGACACCGCTGATGGATTTGTTGCTCATCATCGTCTTTGCCCAATTCCTGGACGTCCGCGAGACGGCTCAAACCCAGTCCGAGGACCTCGCGATCCAGCGTCAAGAGTTGGAAAAACAGCGCGAGTTCGACGCCCGGAAGCTCGAGCAGGCGATGCGGGACCGCAACGAAGCGTTGATCCAAAGCCGGATGCGGCTGCAATCGGCCGAGGCGGCGCTGGCGAGCCTGGCGGCGACGTTGCAAACCGCCAAGACCGAGTCCGGCTCGATGGGGTTGGGGGCGGACGCGTCGGGTCAAGATTCGATCGCGTCGGTGGAGAAACTCGCCGAGGACCTCGCCGACGCGTCGCCCGCGACGATGGCCCGGTTCCTGGTTTCGCACGCCGAATTGCTCAAACGCGCCGAGGTTTGGAACCTGCACGCGGCCGCCGGCGGGTTGATCCGCTTATCCGCCGGTGAAAACGCGGCGTCGTTTCGTTTGCAAAACGACACCCAGGCGTCGCGGACCGAAGAAGCCGCCGCGGCGGTTTACCGGGCATTCAAACAGTTGCCCCAAACCAAGGGTTTGGTCATCGTGTTGGTATCGTTCGACCTGCGCAGCCGCGCCGGGGTTTATCAACCATTGATCGATTCGATGCCCGCGGCGATGGCGACGATGGCGGCCGATTCGCCGCAGAGCCGTTTTGAATACACGGTGCTCGGGGCAACGCCCGACCCAAACCAGACTCCCCCGCCCGAGACCCCCAAGTCCACCCCCGAATCGTCATGAAGAAACGCTACCCCGCCGCCCTGGGCGTCGGCGGACTGATCGTCTACGGCATCATGCAGTGGATGCCGACCGCTCCGGGTTTGAATTTCGGCACCGTCCCGTCGTCGGGTCCCGGGCAAACCGAACCGGAAGTCGCGCGGGTCGACGCCGGCCCGACGATGATCACCGCCGATCCGTTTGAAAAACAATCCGACGGCGCCATCGAAGAAGCTCCGAGGTTGGGCGCCGTGGATGTGCTGATCGATGACGAACGATATTTGGTCCAAACCCGCGTCGACGGCCCCCGCGATCCGATGCCGGTCGCGGCGATCATCGCCGCCGCCGACGCCGCGCCGGGCGAACCGTCAGGCATCCGCATCCGAGTGTCGCGGACCGAAGACGCCGTCGCTTCGACCGACCTGGAGCTGATGGAGATGCTCGGCGACCATTTTGCCGACGATCAAATCGACCGCCGCACGCAATTGGTCGTCGATCCGAATCCGTAGCGGAAGTCGCCAAGACTTTCGGTGGTCCTGTGCCGAAGGCAAGCCGAAAGTCTTGGCGACTTCCGCTACGATTGTGCCGCCAAAATGCGAACCCCCGACCAGGTTACCGCCGCTTTCGACGACGCCCGCCGCCGTGACCCGGCCGCTTTTGACGTCGCCGAGCGTTTGAACCAAGCCGGCTACACGGCTTATTTCGCCGGCGGGTGCGTCCGCGATGTGTTCTTGGAGCGGACGCCCAAGGACTACGACGTCGCGACCAACGCCACGCCGCAGATCATCCGCGATGTTTTCGGCCGCCGCCGAACGCTCGCGGTCGGGGAGGCGTTTGGCGTCATCATGGTTTTGCCGCCGGCCAAAGCGCCCCCGATCGAAGTCGCCACGTTTCGAGCCGACGGTCAGTATTCCGATGGGCGTCGGCCCGACAGCGTCACGTTTGGCGACGATCGCGGCGACGTGATGCGCCGGGATTTTACGATCAACGGGATGTTCTACGATCCGGCAACCGGCCGCGTGATCGATCACGTCGGCGGGATCGACGATTTGAACCGCCGTGTCATTCAAACGATCGGCGACCCGCACAGCCGGTTCGCCGAAGATCACCTGCGGATGCTCCGAGCGGTCCGGTTCGCCACCACACTCGGTTTTGACGTCGACCCGGGCACGACCCGAGCGATCACGAATTTGGCCCACAAGATTTCCGGGGTTTCGGGCGAAAGGATCGGTGCCGAAATGTCGCGGATGTTGGTCGCTGACAATGCCGTCGCGGGGCTGAGGCTGCTGCGGTCCACGCGGCTGGACCAAGTCGTGTGGCCGTCGCTCGACCGGATCGATTGGGATCTTGCCGAAGTGATTTTGGGTCGAACGCCGGGTCGGTCGCTGCCCGAAGCGATCGCTTTCATATTCGTCGCGATGGGACTGGATGCGGGCCAAGTAGGAAAGCTGGGGCGGTCGTGGCGGTTGGCGACCGAAGTGACGCGGGCGGCGGGTTTTGCGTTGCGGTCGCTGCCGGAATTGACCGCCGGGGAAGTTCCGCGATGGTCGCAAATGCAGCCGACGCTGGCGGACCGCGACGGGCCGATGGCGGTGGCGGTGGCCGCGGCGGTCTCGCCCGACTCGCCCACGGCGATGTTTGCTCGCGACGCGATCGGGTGGCCCGCCGACCGGCTCAACCCGACGCCGCTGTTGACCGGAGCCGATTTGATCGCCGCGGGCTGGAAACCCGGCCCGGCAATGGGCGAAGCGTTGCAGCGGGTCCGCCGCGACCAGCTCGACGGGCGGCTATGCTCGACCGCCGAGGCGTTGGCATCGGTGACGTAGCGGAAGTCGCCAAGACTTTCGGTTGCGACCAACCACAGACAACCGAAAGTCTTGGCGACTTCCGCTACGGTTGCGACCCGCCACAGAATCACCGAAAGTCTTGGCGACTTCCGCTACGGTTGCGACTCACCGCAGACTCCCCGAAAGTCTTGGCGGCTTCGGCTACGGCCGGGCGAGCGATTTGCCTCCGGCCCGGACACGCCGCATCCTATCGATCACGCAGCGGATGCGAGTCTCCTCCCCAACCTGCCGCAATCCTCCCGACCGGCCCGCGACCGACCGGTCGTGACGGTCGCAACGATCGCGGCGGCAGAATTTGGGAAGTGAATTTTGACCAGGGCCGGTTTGTGACCTACGTTTCGTCGGCCACGTGTTCGGAGCATCGCACACGTGGATCGCACCGGGGGGCCGCGGCTTTGAAAAAAGACGCGGGACCGGTCGAGACATCGCCACCGGGCTTCAAAGCCGGGCCGGTGAACGTCCCGCCGACTGCGCGATGCTCAAACGGACCCCTTCCTCCATGGCCAAAAGCCAAAACGTCGACCCCGCCTGTCGACCCCTGCTTGCCGCGTGGCTGTTGTCGCTGGCGCTGATTTGCCCGGCACTCATTTCCAAAGCCGCGGCCGCCGCCGACTTTGACCCGGCAAGGCTGCCGGCGCTGCTCAACCATGGAAGGGAATTGGAAGACGCCGGCCGCTGGGCCGAAGCGATCGAAGAATATCAAACGGCCGTCAAACACGGCGCCGACGACCAGCGGCTCTACCAGCGGCTGTTGATTTCCCGGCTGCACTACGACGTCACCCGCCGGTTCCGCGACGACTCCTACGTCGATTCGTTGTCGCAAATGGACACCGCGGTCGCGTTGGACCTGTACTCCGAGGTGCTTGCCAACGTCCAAACGCACTACGTCGACGTGACCGATTGGTCGCGGACGTTGCTTCACGGTACCGCAGCGCTCGAAGCGGCGTTGACGGAAGTCTCGTTCATCGACCACGCCACGACCGCCCCGCCCGCGGCCGTCGAACGATTCCGCCAATCGGTCTACCACCGGATCGAAGACCGCCCGGCGACGACGCGGTTTGACCTCCGGGCGACCGTTTCGTTGGTTGCCAAAATGGCTGAAACCGAGCTGGGCATTTCCCCCACCGTCACGGTCATGGAATACGTCTCGGGTGCGATTTCGACGCTCGATCCGTACACCCGGTTGCTCTCGCCGGGTCAATTGACCGAGATGTTTGCGACGATCCAGGGTAATTTTGTCGGCCTGGGCGTTGAACTCAAAGCAGGCGAGGATTGTTTGCAAATCCTCTCGGTGATCCCCGGCGGCCCCGCCGATCAGTCCGGTTTGGTGCCCGGCGACCGAATCCTGGAGGTGGCCGGCACGTCGGCCGCCGACACCGATCCCGACACCGTCGCCGACTTGCTCCGAGGCGAAGAGGGATCGGTCGTGACGTTGGTCGTTGCCAATCCGGCCGATGCCGTCCGCACGCTGCGGGTCGCCCGCCGCCGGGTCGAAGTCCCCTGCGTCGAGAATGTTCAAATCGTCGACACCGCCGCCGGGGTCGGTTACCTGCGGCTGACGAATTTCCAGGAAACGACGGTTCACGAGATCGACGCGGCACTTTGGAAATTGCATCAAGCCGGGATGCGGTCGCTGGTCATGGATTTGCGTGACAACCCCGGCGGGTTGCTTTCGGCGGCCGTCGAGACCGCGGACCGGTTCCTCGATTCGGGCCGAATTACGATCACCCGCGGCCGAAACGCGGCCGAGAACGTCGACTACACCGCCCACCGCAGCGGCACCTGGTCGATGCCGATGGTGGTGTTGATCGATCGCAATTCGGCGTCGGCGAGCGAGTTGTTCTCCGGGGCGATCCGCGACAGCGGCCGGGGCACCGTGGCCGGCGAACTGTCATACGGCAAAGGCCGGGTGCAGGGTGTCTTTCGGATGCGTTCGGCGGCTTTCGGGTTGTGTTTGACGACCAGCGAGTTTTATCCGCCGGGCGGTCAACCGATCGACCGGATGGGCGTCCGTCCGCATCTCGAAGTCTCGTCGACGCACATCGCTGCCCGCCCCAACGACGCCGGCGAGATCGTCACGATCGACCAGGACGCGGTATTGCAAACCGCCATCGGCCACCTCGCGGGCACGTCCACCGCGTCGGCCCCGGAGTGGGCACGTCGGTAACGTCCCATCAATCTCTAAGGCACCGCGTCATCCCTCCGGTGCCGCCCGTCTTCTTAGCGGCAGGGCGCAAGCCCTCCGGTGCCGCCCCAACTTCCGACGTTAGGGTGCGATCCAATACCCGCCCACCGGCTCCGCTACAGAAAATTGAGCACCGTGAGCTGGGCGGTTTGCCCGACGAACCGCAACGAGGCTTCCAGCGACGCCTGACGCGAGGTCAATTCGCTGATCACCGTTGCCAAATCCGCATCCACCGCGTCGCTGCGTTGGGCCTGCAGCAACACCGATTGATCCTGCGCCGCCGAAAGCACCTCCTGAACGTTCCGGTTGGCGATCCCGACGCGGCCCCGAGTCGTCACGGCGCGGTCGAAATGCGTTTCCAACCGGCCTTGAATCCGACCGATCTCCTCCGCGTCGCCGCCTCGAAGTGCTTCTTTGAGCCGAATCAAATCATCGATCGCCCCGCCGGCTGGGCGAACGTTGAAATCCGTTCCGGCCAATTGCGAGGCACCGTCCCGGATCACCCCATCGGCGGCGTCTTGACCCGATGGAATCAAACCCAACTGCGTTCCCAGCCGCCCGCCGGTCGGTTGCGTCACCCGAATCGGGGCGGTTGCCCCGGGGGCCTGGAGCACCAAACCGTTGCCGACCGGAACCAACGTCGCCCGCAGTCGCCGAACATCCTGATTGTTCGGGTGTGCCGCAATCGCCGCGATGACGTCCGCGACGTTGCCCGCCGGATCGATTTCCAAATCCAGCACCACGCCGTCGGGCCGGGTGATGACCAAATCCGCTTGCCCGGCAATAACCGACGCCCCCCGGCCACCGCCCAGCTCGGACAGGGGGGTAGCCGCCGACGCGGTCCGCAGACCCAATTGCGTCGCCACGCTCCCCCCCAACTCCCCGATCGCGTAGTCCGCCCCTGAATGTAAGCCGGCGATTTCAATCCGGCCGCCGCGACCCAACGTTGCCCGAACGCCCGCCTCGGAGCGGTTGATCGCGACGAGTAGATCGGAGACGGTTTCCGCGTCGCTCAAATCAATGTCAACGACGCGTCCATCGCGGGTGATGCGGATCCCGCCGTCGATTTGTAAATTTGCCGAACCCGAGGTGGTGGGCAGTTGCGACAGTGCGGTGGAGGTGGAAATTCGCGGCCTCAACCCGTCGCCGGTCAGCGGCAGCGGCCGAAACCCGTCACTACGCAAACGCAATTGCTCCGCGGTTTGGCCTCCGGCAGAATCGGCAACCGCCAACGTCCCGCCCAATCCGTCGGCGTAGCGCAGCGAGATCGAATCGCCGGTAAAGGTCACGTTGAGCACCCGACCGCCGACCGAGACCGCCGAAAGCGAATCGACAAGATCGCCGAAGTTTGCCGCGGCGGTCAGGTCCACTTCCACCGAGTTTCGTCCGTCCGAGACCCGCAGCAGTCCCGGCTGAACCCCAAGCCCGCCACGCAGGTCCGACAGCGGAACGTCGCGCGAGAGTTGCGGGGTCAACGCCCGCCCGACAACGAACGGCTCACCCAACCCCAGGGCGTCGCCGGCGGTCGGCGTCAGGGCGGCTGACATCGTTCCGCCCAAATGAGCGCGGCCGGTCGCGTCGTTGCCGTCAAAAACCACGGTATCGCCCTCGTATCGCAGCGGGCCGGGTGATTGCAACACGCCACCGGTCAGTCGATGGTCCAAAAAGATGGACTCGCCGGCGGTGACGAGTTGACGAATCGTCTCGTCGATCGATGCGGCCAACGCGTCCCGCTCGCCGTCGGAAATCAGCGAACCGGCCCCCTCGACGGCCGCCCCCCGGGCTACCGCCAACGCATCGGCGATTTGACGAAGCGTGTTGTCGGCGGACTTTTGATAGCCATCGGTCCGCTGCGCATTGCGAACGACTTGCTCGGTATGCTCGATCGCTCCGTTCAAACGCACCGCCAGGCTGGCCGCCGACGGATCATCGCCCAGACCCAAGACACGCCGGCCCGAGGACAATTGATCGTAACGAGTTTGAATTTCCGACTGATCGGCCTGCAACTGTGCCAACTGGCGTTGGCGGGACAGCGGTGCACTGACCCGGTTGGTCGAAAGGGGCAGCAGTGCCATGGCGGAAACTTTGGGAATTGCGGATCAGACCGTCGGCCTGTTTGCATCAGATCGACCCTTTCGGCGCAACGTCTGCAACGATTCTGACGGTCCCCCGCCCTTCCCCCCAAGCGATTCGGTTCGGCAGCGTTGATTTTGATCGGCACCACGGCATTGACCCGGACCACCGACCGTGGCGATTTCCAATGTCCCGGCTGCGGCACGACGACCGGCTACCGGCTGCGGCATCGACGGACGTTTTTGACCGTCTATTTCATTCCACTTTTTCCGTTGAGCGGGGCCGAGGCGTTCCTGCAATGCGATCGGTGTTCGCAGACGTGGGACCCGTCCGCGGCGGTCGGTGATCACGCCGCGACGCGTGCAGCCGCGGCGTCGGCGACCGCCGACCAAACACTGCGGGCGGCGATTTTGGCAACCCTTCGCGACGGTGAGGTCGACGATCGAGAAATCGACGCGCTGATAAATTTGGCCAACCAGCGGCTGAGAATGAACCTGGATCGCGAAGAACTCGGCCGCCGGTGCTCTGCGGCGGCTCAGGCCGGCGTGCCGCTTCTCAACTACCTGCGAACGGTCTCGCGCGGCTGGAGCGTGGAGCATCGCCAGCGGGTCGCGGCGATACTTTTTACGATCCTGCTAGTCTCCGATGACGATGGCAAAGCGGCCCAAACGATGCGAAAAATCGCCGAGAGTATGTCGCTCACCGATGCCGAGATACGCCGGGCGATTGTCGACGATTCTCAAACTTGATTGGGCCGCGATTTCACCGGGAGGGCGACGCTCCCGCGGAGCCTCCTGAACCAGACACCAAAACGTGTGAATTGGCTCCGCGGGAGCGTCGCCCTCCCACGTTTGTCAAACGGACCGCTCAGGCTCCCAGCAACAATCGTCCGGGATTGATCCTCATGGCCGCATCGATCACCGTTTCATCGCAATGCAATTGTGTCACCAGAATCTCCCGCATCCTTTTCAAGGTTGTCGCACAACCGGCGTAGTGGGTTCGGCAGGCGGCCCAGGCGGCGCCATCGGGATCGACCCACACCCGCTGGCCCGCCAAAAAATATTCACCAACCCCCAGCCCCGCGGCACTGATCGCGTCGCTGACGATGATGATATTTTCCGCCGGAATCATCCGCATATAGTTGGCCAACGCAAAGGCCGGGATGTGATGACCATCGGCAATCAATGAAATCTTCAATCGATCGCTTCGGCTCAAGACACGCGAGATAATATTGTCATGTCGACTCAACATCGCCGGACAACCGTTGCCCAGATGGGTGAAGAGCGACAAACCCGAGTCGATCGCACGGTCCAAGACTTCGATGGAAGCATCGCTATGCCCCGCCGCGACAATCACACCCTGTGCGGCGACGAACCGGATCACCCGCTGCCCGTCATCGCACTCGGGGGCGAGCGTCAGCAGGCGGACGTTAGATCGTCCCGCTTCGATCAATCGACGGGCATGATGAATCGTTGCGGGTAATACGTCGGCGACCGGATGGGCGCCGACAAACCCCGCGGCAGGATTGATGAATGGTCCCTCAATATGAATGCCCGCAACGGTCCGCCGGACTTCGTCATTGGTTTCGATCCAATCCGCAATCTTTGCGATTCGGCCGACCATGCTTTTTACCGGAGCGGTGATGATGGTCGCCAAGATTTGGTCGACCCCATCCTCCCGCAGCCGACGGCACGCATCGACCATGCAATGTTGGCTTAAGGCATCATCATTGAAATCAACCCCGGCGTATCCATTGACCTGCAGATCGACAAACCCGTTCATGATGCGTCGTCCGGTCGGTCCAAACCCTCGATCACCTCCGGCGGCAGATCGCCCGCGGCAGCTTCGTCGATGATGAGGGTCGTCGCCGGATGCGTTTTGAGAATGCTTGCCGGGATGGACGGATCGATTTCACCCATCAGTGTTCGGCGGACCGCCTCGGCCTTTTGCGAATCGGGAACGCTGCAAAAGATACGTTTGCATTGCAAGATTTGCTGGATCGACATGCTAATCGCGTGCGTTGGAACGTCTGGCAAACTCTCGAACCAACCCTCGCCAACCTGCTGATTCCGGCACGCGGTGTCGAGCTGCACGATGAGATAAGGTTTTGTTGTTTCAAAGTCGGCGGGCGGATCGTTGAACGCCAGATGCGCGTTCTCCCCGATCCCCACCAACGCGACATCGATTGGGGCGGACTGTAACTTTGGACCCACCTCGGCGATGACTTCCCGGGGGTCTCGGTCGCCCGGTAAATAGTGAAACTCCGCCAATGGAACTTTCTCGGCAAAACGTTCCCGCAAGTATCGACAGAACGAGGCGGGATGTTGGCCATCGATTCCAATGTATTCGTCCAAATGGAACGCTTCGACCCGCTCCCAGGCGATGCCCGATTGCTGAACGAGCATCGACAGAACTTCCAGTTGTGACGCTCCGGTGGCGACAACGATTCGGGCGTGCCCTTGGGCATCAATGGTTTCCCGGATCACCCCGGCGGCTTGGCGAGCCACCCAAGCCCCCATGGCGCGGCGATTGGATACTAAGACGGTTTTCATGTTGATCACTGCGAGACGGCGGTCGGTCGATCGACAATCGTACCGTGTTGGACACGATCGCACCGGCCCACCCCAACGCACCCCGCCGGGGCCGTACAATGCCGGGTCGACGGTACGATCCCTCACGGTTGCTTCGCCACGGTTTTTCATCATGTCAGTATCTCATTCGCGTGACCGACGATTGTTCTTGCAAGCCGGTGCGGCGATCTCCGCCGCCGCGTTGTGCCGCACCACGACCGCCGAAACATCCGAATCGGTCGCCGATGCCGGCCCAAAGTCCGGCGACCCCAAAGTGCGAATCGCGATCATCGGCCTCAACAATCGCGGCTCGGCGTTGGCCAAAGGGTTCATCGCCCAACCGAACGCGGAAGTGGTTGCCCTGTGCGACGTCGATTCACTGGTGTTGGATAGGGCGGCGGCTATGGTACGGCAAACCGCCGGCGGCGACGTGCAAACCTACCAAGATTTGCGCCGTCTGTTGGACCAATCCGACACTGATGCCATCGTCGTCGCCACGCCGAACCACTGGCACGCCCCGGCCACCATCCTGGGCTGCGCCGCGGGCAAACATGTGTATGTTGAAAAGCCGTGCAGCCAGACGCCCGAGGAGGGTGTGTTGGCCATCGAGTCGGCACGCAAGCATGATCGCGTGGTGATGATGGGGTCGCAGCGACGCAGTTGGCCCGCGGTCATCGCGGCGATCGACCTGGTTCACTCCGGCCGGATCGGCAAGGTGCCTTACGCGCGGACATGGTACAACAATCGTCGAAAGTCGATTGGGATTGGCAAGCAGGTCGCTGTCCCCTCAAACCTCCATTGGGATCTCTGGCAGGGTCCAGCCCCGCGACGTCCCTACGTCGACAATATCGTTCATTACAACTGGCACTGGAATTGGCACTGGGGCAACGGAGAGTTGGGTAACAACGGGATCCATGTCCTTGATCTGGCCCGATGGGGAATGCAGGTCACCCACCCGGCCCGGGTCACCGCCGGCGGCGGCAAGTACCGGCATGATGACGATCAGCAAACCCCCGACACGATGATGGTCACCTATGACTTTCCCGAGTCCAAAACCATCACTTGGGAGGGTCTGAGTTGGTCGCCGATGGGTTCGCACGACACGACCGTCGGCGTCAGCTTTCACGGCACCGAAGGCACGCTTGTCATCTTCGGCAAAGGCTACACGTTATACGACGACAAAAACAAGGAGATCGAGACCGTCACCGACGTCGGCGGGGACGAAGCCCACCTGGCACACTTCATCGACTGCATTCGCACCGGGAAAACTCCCAATGCCGACATCGAGGTTGCTCACCATAGTACGCTGTTGACGCACTTGGGCAACATGGCATATCGCACCGGGGGGATGCTCGATATTGATTCGACTTCCGGCAAACCGATCGACAACGACGCCGCCACCGCTTTGTGGAGCCGGGAATATGAGCCGGGCTGGACACCGGTGGTGTGAGCGAGATCAAGCACCTGACCATCGGACAATCCAATTTTCTCGCAATCAAGAATCAAAACATGCATCGATTTTCGGAAACAACTCGGCGACTGTGTCTCGCGGTAGGCTTTGGTTTTACGACCTCCTTGACCCTCATAACGGCCGCCGAACCATCGACGGATGCAACCGTGATCAGGGTTGGGATCATCGGACTGGATACCTCCCACTCGCCGGCGTTGGTCAAGACGTTCAACGATCCGAAGCCGAAGAACCAAATTTTTCATGGGGTCGAAGTCGTTGCCGCTTATCCCTTTGGTAGCCAAACGATCCCGTCAAGCGCCGACCGAATCCCGCAGTACACCCGCGACGTCCAAAGTCGTGGGGTCGAGATTGTCGATTCGATCGACGCATTGTTAGCCATGGTGGATTGCGTGTGCCTGGAAACAAACGATGGGGGATTGCATCTGGATCAGGCCTTGCAGGTTTTCCGCGCGTCCAAGCCGGTATTTATCGACAAGCCCACCGGTGCGATCCTTGCCCAGACAATTGCTATCTTTCGCGCTGCCGAACAGCATGACGTTCCGATGTTCTCGGCTTCTTCGTTGCGATACACACCCGGTGCCCAGGCCATTCGCGGCGGAGCAATCGGCGAGGTTTTGGGGTGCAGCACTTACAGTCCTTTTAAACGTGAGCCATCGCACGTCGACCTGTTTTGGTATGGCATCCATGGTGTCGAAGCACTCTACACCTGCATGGGACCGGGGTGCCAAAGTGTCCGACACCTCTCGACCGATGTCTGTCAAATTTCAACGGGTCAGTGGGACCACGGACGGATCGGCATCATGCGCGGCATCGAGTCGGGCAAGTCGGGCTATGGGGGGACCGCATTTGGCAAAACGGGTATCGCGGACATCGGTAATTATGGCGGTTATGAACCCTTGTTTGTTCAGATTGCCGAGTTCTTTGTCAGCCGGCAGCCACCCATCGAAGCCGCTGAGACAATTGAAATTTATGCGTTCATGCAGGCCGCCGCGGCAAGTCAGTCCGCCGGCGGCAAACCCGTCACGCTTGCCGAGGTGATGGCCGAGGCAACCACCGAAGCGGACCGGTTGCTGGCCGGGCAGTAGGTTGTCAGGCGAATAGTCCAGCTACGCCGAGTCGAACCTGATTCTCCGTTGTGAAGCAGTCCTAAAGCGGTATTTGCTCCGGCGGTCCTTCTCTTTTGGACCGGCGAATGTTTTGAAAGAACTCGGTGAGAATCCCCCCGCATCGATCGGCCATCACCCCGGCCGTGACATCGCACCGGTGATTGAGGCGTTCGTCATTCAAAACGCCATACAGACTCGTCACCGCGCCGGCTTTGGGGTCAACCGCTCCGAAAACTACCCGCGGGATTCGTGCCAACAGGATGGCCCCGGCACACATCAAACACGGTTCCAGCGTCACATACATGGTCGTTTCTTCCAAACGCCAACTCCCAACCGCTTCGGCCGCTTGGGTGATGGCGATCATTTCGGCATGAGCCGTTGGATCGTGCAGTGTTTCTCGCTGGTTGCCGGCAGCACCCAAAACCCGGCCTTTTTGAACGATCAACGCCCCGACGGGGACCTCGCCGGACGCGGCCGCAATTTGGGCCTGCCGCAGCGCCTGGTTCATCCAGTGACCATCGGTCTCGACTAAACCGCCCGCGTAAATATCTAACGGGCTTGATCCTTGAATCACTGGATCGGTTTCCATCGCAAGCCTTTGATCTCGGCAGCGGTCGCATACGCTGCAATGCCCAGCGGTAGGCACGGGTCCATTTCAAAACGAATGTCAAACGTGTGGTTGTCCCGCTGGACGTTGACATACTCGACGCCATCGATCCAGCAAACGATCTCCGAAGTATCAACTCGGACTCGAATCGTGTACCAACGTTCCGGCTCGAATTTTTGATAACCGGTCGTGTCGTTGCCCGACGCATCGGCCCCGTCAATGCTGCTGATTCCGGTCGTTCCGCCGCCCCATCCGCCGGTCACGAATGAACAATGTTCATCACCGACCGGGAAAGTCAGCGTTGCAAAAAAATCAAAGCCGTCGATGCGACGGGCCTGATACTCAATCTCATAATTTCGGTGGGAAACTCTCCGGTCCAGCGAACCCCGGTTAGCGGATCGCCGGCAGCCAATGTGATCGAACCATCGTTGATCTCCACGGGACCCTCGCCACCGAACTTGGCCGATTCCCAGTGGCTCGCCAGCGGCCTCCAATCATCGGCGGCGACGGCAAAACCGGCCGGGGCGGTCGCCAGCGTCGCGACTGAGAGCAACAGATGGTAGAAGCGATCCATGACGCGACTTTGGATAGGGGGTTAAGATGATTGGAAGTCCCGCAATTTGAACATCTCGCGCCCGAACTTCCAACCTTGCGACTCGGTTTTGTCATCACCGGCCTGAACGTCGGGGGGGCCGAGAAGGCGTTGACGTCGCTTGCGATCGGTTGCGCCGCTGCCGGTGACCGCGTGGCGGTTTTTTCGTTGCAGCCGCTGCCGCCCCCCGGAAGCGGAAACGACACAATGGTCCGTCGCCTTCGCGAAGCCGGCATCGACATCACCGCGGGCGGGGCAATCGGTTGGCGATCGCTGCCGGCCGTCACTCGTCAACTTCGGCAATGGTTGTCCCGCCACGAACCCGAGTTGGTGCAAAGTTTCCTGTATCACGCCAACGTCTTGACCGCTTGGGTTTCCATCGGCACCGGCACCCGCCGTGTCGCGGGACTTCGGGTGGCCGAATCCCGAGCCTTTCGGCTGGCGGTCGAGCAGTACGCGATGATCCGATTCGATCACGTCGTGGCGGTATCCGATCGGGTCGCTGATTTTGCCCATTCGCCGTTTGGTCTGCGATTGCCGCGACGAAAAATTTCCGTGATCGCCAATGGGGTGGTCGTCCCGGAAATGGTCGCAAGCGGTAGCAAAATCCGCCAAGAATTTAGAACGCGGCAGGACATCGTCGTGGTCGTCGGGCGGTTGCACCGTCAAAAAGGCATCGATCGGCTAATCTCAAAACTTGCCTCCGGTTGGAGTCCGGGGGGCGGGACCGGAACTCTGGTTTTCGTCGGCGATGGACCGATGCGGGAGTCGTTGCAACGGACCGCTGATGGGGTCAACGCGACCGCACCGGGAACCGTTGTATTGACGGGCTGGCGAACCGACGCGGCGGCTGTCATTGCTCAAGCTGACCTCTTGCTGCTGGCCAGCCGTTATGAGGGGATGGCCAACGTGCTGCTCGAAGCGATGGCGGCGGGCATCGCCGTTGTCTGCAGCGACATCGAGGGCGTCGGCGAATTGTTGCCCCCACCCAACCGTCAAGTCGTGCCGATCAATGATGACGAGGCGTTGATCCAACGGGTCGATGAGCTGCTCGCCGACCGGCAAGCCAGGCAGCGTTTGGGCGAACAAAACCGCCGCCGTGCGGCAACACGGTTTGGCGTCGATCGCATGGTGGAGAAATACCGGGACTTGTACCGGCGGTTGCTCGATACGTAGCGGAAGTCGCCAAGACTTTCGGTTCCGACCGATCGAGCCGTCTGGATCATACCGAAACTCTTGGCGAGTTCCGCTACGTCAGCCCCGACCAGATTAGGGGCCTAACCCCGCGCCATTTCCCCATTGTAGACCGCCAACGACGTTTCAAACGTTGATGCACCAATCTTATAGCTCGGCGCCGCGTCGGAATGTTTATTGCAATGTTCCGAAACGACGCGGTACAAAAATCGAAACAGGTGCCGGGGGACACGCAGCGATTCAAACGCCGTCAACATTCGCTCATAGGAAAGCGTGTCGTCAAACAAATCTCTGGGCTGCGGATCGGCACCGTCAGCGGCGCAGGCGAGCATCCTGGCCCGGACCAAGTCGTACATCGACTCGCCGGTCCAAGCGAACGCCGGAATGACGTTCTGTTTGTCCAACCGTGCCCGTTCGTGAAATTCCCGCGATTCCCGCTCGGTGTCGCGGTACAACTCCTCGGGCAGCATCAATTTGAAACCGACACCGGGATGCTTGAGCATTTTATTGTCCAGCAACGGCCACACAAAGCGACGCATCAACTCCGGTTTGCCGCCGGTCATGTGCGGTTCGTCCACTCGGTCCATTAAAACGATGATGCCATCGAACCCGAACCGACGCAGCAGACCTTGGAACTTGCGCAGCAACTCATAACGGTCGTCGGTCCGGTTGTACCGCGGCATCGGCTGGGAGGCCAATTCCTCGGCCGGAAACCGCATCAGGACGCTGCGAAGCGACTTGGTGTCCCGTTTTCCGACACGCATGTGCCGACGAATCCCCGAGGCGGCGGCATTCATCCGCATCCAGCGGATCGCAAACGGGGCCATGAACGCGATCACCCCGGCGGGGATGATCCACAGAAAATTGGGATTGCCGTCGGAATTGAGATACAACCATATCGCTACCCCGATCGCGACCAACGAACCGATGGCTCCGAGGATCAAATCCAGATTCGCTCGCCAGGCTTTAAAACCCAAACGTTGTCGCAAGGCGTCAAATCGGCCGCCGAACGTCGAATCGGTCGACTGGTCGTAACAAGCCGCCAGCAGCAGCAGGTCGCGTGCATCGTTGCGGTCCAATTTGTCGAGGGCTTCGCGATTAATCGTGTTGCCCTCCTCGCGGTGACGCGACGGATCGTCGGCGAGCACCTGGTTGACCATGTCGGTCACGCCCAGGCAGAGGATCGAATCCATGTGATCCCACAACCGCCAGTTGTCTAGCGCCTTGTCGGGTTTTCGACCGGCCCGGCCCAACCGTGAGGTGAAGTGATCCAGAAACGGATTGAAATCGTCATAACGGACAATGTAGTTGCGGTGTCCCGGATGATCAGCATTGTGCTGCACCAGGTGACGTTCGACTTGCAACCGCATCGCCGTTTTGCCTGAACCCTTGGGTCCAAAGATGATGGCGGTCGCCGGTTCGGTCGGATCGCCATACACCTTGTCCCACGCCGGGTGGTAGGCGTTTTCGATGCAATGCTGTTTGAAGACCGGGTCGGTCTGGGCGTCTTCCTCGGCAAACGGGTTTCGCTCGATGCCGTGGTGTTTGAGAAAGGAAAGCGTATTCACTCGGCCGCCTTCGTTTCGCCAACCGTTTTGACCATTTTCATGAACGTTTCTTTCTGCGGCATGACGACTTCGGCAGGGCCGATCATTTTGACAAAGTAGCTTTGGCCGTTTGGTGCAACCAAGATCGCGCCGAGCATCGCATAATCGTCTCGCATCACCTTTTTGCCGCCCGAGAACGGACCGCCGCCCATCGAATCGGCGTAGGTACCGATGACATCAATTGTGTGAACCGTATATTCGCCGGATTTGGTCTCCGCGGTTTCACCCACTTTTTTGTCGCCGCCAAATTGACCTTTCCAACGATCCAAATTGGCTTCCACGCCGCCCCCGGCGGCCATCATCGTCATCCGGGCCGGAGCCATCTCGCCTTCGGCGGGCACCATGAACTCATACTGGACGATGCGACTAGCCGGCGGGACCTTTTGGAACTCTCCGGGCACCATCAGGGTTCCCGAACCGAAGACATCGACCTTGGTAGGTTGGGTAGTCGGTGAGTCGGCGATCGCCGGGACAACCAGCAGGGCGGCGAGTAGGAGGCAATGGGTTTTCATGATGAACGTTGGGGGTGAGAAGTTGGGGACCGGGTGATTGACGGATCAATGGATCGGAGTTTTCTTGTTGCCGTCTCGGATGAACGGGGGTTCGGCCTGCTCACCGACCGGCGGGCTGAGTTCGCGGACCCAAATGTTGCGGAATCTGACCGGATTGTTGTGATCCTGCAATGAGATCGGGCCGCGGACCGGATGAGGCTTGTACTGCGGCGGGCGGTTGAAAGGCGTGTCGCCAAGCAATTCGAAGCCGTTGAGGACCACGACGCCGTTGTGAATCGCGGTGATGCGGGCGGGCGACTGCAACTCGCCGGAATCGGTAAACCGCGGCGTCGTCCAGAGGATGTCATAAGTGTTCCACTGACCCGGCGGCCGCATCGCATTGACCATCGGCGGCGTCTGTTTGTAGATCGCCGCGGCCTGGCCATCGTAGTAGGTCTCGTTGTCGTAAGAATCGAGCACCTGAATCTCATAACGATCGTTGAAGAAGATGCCCGAATTACCGCGACCCTGGCCGGTTCCTTTGGCCGGCACCGGGGCGGACCATTCGATGTGCAATTGACAATCGCCAAACGAATCCTTGGTCGTGATCTTGCCTTTTCCGCAAACCAATGCGTCGCCGTCGGTGGTCCACTGCTCGGTCCCGATCCATTGATCTAAATCGTCGGGGCCGCCCCACAGCACGGTCGCGTCGGACGGGGGATCGGCGGCCGTCGGTCCCGGGGTGACGATCGGTGGGGCCTGCCAATCGACGCCATTGAGGTACTCCTCGGCGGCGGCGGGCAAAGTCAGGACGATTGCAAAAGTGAGAATCAAAAAGTGCTGCATGGTGTTAATCCAAGGTTAAAACGGACTGCCCCACCCAGGGCCGAAGGATGGGCGGGATCGTAATCGAACCATCGGCGTTTTGATGATTTTCGAGAATGGCGATCATCGCCCGACCGGTCGCCACCGCGGTCCCGTTGAGGGTGTGGACGTGCCGGGTGCCTTTGTGGCCGGACACTTTATACCGAACGTCTAGCCGTCGGGCTTGGTAGTCGGTGCAGTTGGACGTGCTGGTCACCTCGCCCCATTGACCGGCCGGACGGCCATCGACCGGTTCACCGCGACCGGGCATCCAAGCCTCCAGGTCGTATTTGCGATAGGCCGGACCGCCCAAATCGCCGGCGGCGGTGTCGACGACGCGGTAGGGGATTTGCAAATCGTCGAAAATCTCGCGTTCCAGTTCCAGCAACCGGTCGTGCATCGCGTCGGACTGCTCCGGCGTCGTGAACGCGAACATTTCGACTTTGCTGAACTGGTGAACCCGGTAAAGCCCACGGCTGGCACGACCGGCCGCGCCCGCTTCGGTGCGAAAGCAGTGGCTCAGTCCGCATAGCAGGATCGGCAGGTCATCGGCGTCGACGATTTGACCGGCCAACATCCCGCCCAGCGGAATTTCGGCGGTCGCGATCAAATTCAGTTCGGTGTCGGCGATCGAATAGATTTGCGTCTCCGGCCCGCGGGGGTTGAACCCGGTGCCCCGCAAAACGCTGGTCAATGCGACGTCGGGAGTCGCCACCGGCGTGAAACCGCAACGCGACAGCTTGTCGATCGCAAACTGCTGCAACGCCAAATCGATCCGCACCGCCGCGTTTCGCAGGAAGTAGAACCCTGCGCCGGCGACCCTGGCTCCGGCCTCGAAGTCGATCAAATCATGCTTTTGAGCGAGTTCCAAATGATCCAGCGGCGTGAAGTCGAACGTCGGGACGGGTGTCTTGCCGCGGCCGATTTCGTGGGCGTCGTCTTCCCCGCCGTCGGGCACGTCGGGGTGCGTCAAATTGGGCAGAACCGCCTGCAACTCGACGATTTGGGCTTCCAGGTCCGCCTCGGCCGCCGCCGCAGCATCCTTTTGCGACCGCAGCGTTTTGGCTGATTCAATCAAGCCGGGGCGGGTTTCGGCGGTCGCCGACGGGATCGCCTTGGAAGCCTCATTGGCCTGGCGGTTGAACTCTTGGGTTTGCCGATTCGCTTCCGCCCGCCGCGTTTCCAATTCCACAAGCCGCGGCACATCGACGCTGACCCCGCGACGGGCGGCGTTGGCGGCAACGGCGTCGGGATCGGCGAGGATCGTTTTGCGATCGAGCATGGTGTCGGGGGCGGCAGCGGTCAAAACCGCGATGTTGATCGATCAACGGTCCTTCGGGTAGGTCAGGACGTGGGGAGCGTTCAATGAAAACGAAAAAACCGCGGCGGGGGATGCCCGTCGCGGTTGAGACACTCGTCGCGATGATGCCGAAAGTCTTGGCGACTTCCGCTACCGGCGAGACTGCCGAAAGTCTTGGCGACTTCCGCTACCGGCGAGACTGTATCAGTTCATTGCGAGGTCGGAGCTGGTGAAGTCGAAATTCAAATCGACTTCCTGGCCGGCTGAAACGGTCAACGTTTGACGGCGGACCATCGTGCGTCCGTTGATGTCGGCGACGACTTCGACGGTGTAATCGTCCCAGCTTTGGCCGGCGGCGAGTTGTTGCGTCCGGTAAGTCCGCGTTTCACCCTGGCCGTTGGTCGGGTTGCCCGCCAACGTCACCCGAGCGTCGGCCGGAACGTGCAACCGAACGACGGTCTCCGGCTTCGACGTGGCCGGAACGTCGCCCAAATCAGCGTCTTCGATGTCGGCTTCTTCGTCGATCTCCGAAAATACAATCCGTTCCATGTCGCCGGGACGCAGCTTGATCGTCCGCTTATCGGTCCGCGGTTGTCCGTCGACCTCGTACTGCACGACGACTTCGTAGGTGTACAGGTAGCCGTCTTTAAGACCACGTGACATGAACTGACGAACCAATCCGTCGCTGGTCGTCTCGTGTCCATTAACGGTCACAACGGCCGATTCGACCGGCACCGCGACGGTCAACAACGCAGCGTCATCATCCATCGCCGGTTTGCCGACCGAGTAATCGCCGTCGACCACTTGAGCGTCGATTTGCGACTGCGACGACGAAGCGACGGAGTTCAAACCAGCAGGTGCTGCCGAGGCCATCGGGTAGCTCATCGCCGGAGCAACGCTCGACGACGAATATGGCGAAACGAAGCCGGTCGTCGGGGCCATCGGAGCGCCATAACCCGCCCCGTATGCGGGGGTGGTGTAGGCCGGCGACGCGTAAGGAACGGCCGAGTGGGTGCTGCCGTAGCTGCCACCGTAACCGCTGCCGTAGCTGCCACCATATCCGGCGGAATAGCCGGTGCCGTAGCTGTTGTAACCGCCAACGCTGCCGCCGTAAGCGGACGAATAGCCGCCGGATGAACCACCCGAAGAGGCCCCGTAAGAAGAGGCCCCATAATAGGACGAGTAACCACCGGAAGAGCCGCCGGAGCTGGCGCCATAGTAAGACGAGTAGCTGTAGCCACCCGACGAACCGCCGGAGCTGGCGTGAGCGGCGCGTTTGGCGGCCATGTGGGCACGCAGTCGGCTAAACAACCCACCGCCGCCGGAGCTGGCGTAACCGCCGCCCGAACTCGCGTAGCCACCGCCCGAACCGGCGTAGGAATAGCTTGAGTAGCCGCCGCCGGAGCTGGCGTAACCGCCCGAGCTACCATAGCCGGCGTAGCCACCGCCGCCGCTGGCGTAGCCGCCGCTGCTGCCGTGACCACCAAAGAATCCCCCGGCCGACGCGTCAGGGGAGATGCCAAAGCCGATGAGGGCGACAACGGCCCAACGAACATACTTCATGGGTGATCCAGGGTTTGTGTAGAGAGAGGGGGCTGCGGAGAGGGTGAAGGGCAAACGGGCGGGTGGCGAAAAATCGGCCTTGACACCGCCGAATGGACGACCGTCGCCAGGATAGCGAGGCTAGGTCGGTGTTCAAGCAGTTTAGGCAAACTTTGCGGCCGTCGCTCGCCGCAGCGTCGTCGCAACCGTCGTGCCGTGAAACTCGACAAATGCTTTTAGCCCGTCGAACCGGTGGACGGCCTGAAAGACCGTCCTACTTTTTTGCCTCACCAGATGTCTCGCCCCACCTTAGCGGGGTTCGAGCCGAACATAATCGAACGACGCTGATCCGGTGGCCCCGAACATCCCCAGCCGCACGATTGCCTCGCGAGCGGTCGGTGGAACGCGCACCAAACGACTCTCGGTTCGCCAGTCCCGCGTCCCGCGGTATGGCCCCAAAGCCGCATAGCCGACTTCGCGGCGGAGTTCGTCGTAGAACGTCACTGTCGCCATCGGCCACTGGTCCGCACCCGGCCCGACCGCGACGTTCTCGGTCTTGACCGACGTTTCCAAACGCATCCGCGGCACGATCCGCCCGTCGACGGCCAATCCCTGCATCAAATGCGACGCCAATCCGGGCGTTTGATTGTCAAAACGCACCGCGTGACCACCACTGCCGTTGGGCACCAACCCAACCTGCCGCCCGTAGTACCAACCGGGGATGACCGGCTCGGGCTTTTCCACTGCCGGGTCGTCCGTCACCGCTTGGTCG
This sequence comes from Pirellulaceae bacterium, assembly GCA_963833245.1. Taxonomy (GTDB): domain Bacteria; phylum Planctomycetota; class Planctomycetia; order Pirellulales; family Pirellulaceae; genus Rhodopirellula. Next base: position 92,831 of record CAWHXH010000010.1, on the reverse strand, counting down.
ACCGACTCCTCGAAATCCGCGTTCACCAACCGCGGATTGGCCGGGTCGGGTTGCACCGCCCGAGCGTCCTCGGCCGATCCGGTCATCGGCACAAAGAGCGTCGGGCGGAGGTCTTCGCGAACCAGGACGCCATCGGTTTTGGTCAACCGGCACAGCGTCTGTTGGTATCGCTGGCCGATCGGGATGATGATCGATCCGCCCTCGGCCAACTGATTGACCAAGGGGTCCGGCACCGATTCGGGACTGCAGGTGACGATCATTTTGTCAAACGGTGCCGCTTCGGGCCAACCGGCAAACCCGTCGCCGATGCGGACCCGAACGTTGTCATAGCCGAGCGAGGAAAGCGTTCGCTGGGCCGCTCGCCCTAACGGGGAGACGATTTCGATCGTGTAGACCTCCGAAACGAGCGGTGAGAGCACCGCGGCCTGGTAGCCGCTGCCGGTCCCGATCTCCAGCACCCGGTCGGTCTCCCGCGGCTGCAACGCCTCGGTCATCGCCGCGACGATGAACGGGCTGCTGATCGTTTGCGCCCCGCCAATCGGCAGCGCCATGTCAAAGTACGCTCGCGGCCGCTGCGACGCGGGCACAAAACGGTGCCGCGGCGTCGCTGCAACGGCCGCGAGCACGCGGGCATCGGTCACCCCGGCGGCGGCAACCCGCAGGTCCACCATCGCGCGACGAAGTTCGCCGTACTGGTCGTCGTCGCGCCAAGATCGCATCGGTGTCGGTCCGGCGGTTGAGTCCGAGGGGTTGATCGAGCCGTCGCTTTGGGCCATCAGCGAGGTTGCGACCAGCCCCATCGCCGCGATGGTGCCAAGTCGGTTCATGACCACCAACGTAGCGGAAGTCGCCAAGACTTTCGGCACGCGGCCGAAAAGCGTCATCGCATCTTTAGCTGCAACCGAAAGTCTTGGCGACTTCCGCTACGTGACGGTTTTCAGAACCGCCGCGGTCACCGCATCGATCCCCGGCGATGCGTTGACGACCGCGGTTTCGCCGCCGGCGTTGGGCAATTGTTCCAAAAAGGCTTGTCGCACCAGTTCCAAATACGCCACCCCGCGGGATTCCATCCGGTCGGCCGGCCCGTCAATTCGCGACACCGCGACCGCCGCCGGCAGGTCCAACAACACCGTCATCGCCGGACCGACCCCGCCGCACGCCGCCCGGCCCATCTCCCACAACAACCGCGGGGCCACGCCGTTTTCGCCGACGCTTTGATAGACCACGTTGGAGAGCAGGAAACGGTCCGAGACAACCGTTTGGCCCCGCCCCAGCGCCGGCCCGATAACCGTCTCAATCATCTCGCACCGTGACGCCATGAACAGCATCGCTTCGGTCCGGCGGTGCATTTGCATATCCGAATCCAACAACAGTCGACGCAGCTTGGCCCCGATCGGCGTGCTGCCGGGATCGCGGACGGCCAAAACGTCATCACCGCGGTCCTTGAGGAAATCAACCAACCGGGCGATTTGAGTCGATTTGCCCACCCCATCGATCCCGTCGACGGTGATCAATTGACCTCGATAGGCTGTCACGCTCACCGCCCGCCCACGCCGGTGGAGTAGGCGTCGGGATCGCCGACGATCGGCAGGTGCGAGTACGCGGTGACGACCCAGCGAGCCTCGCCGCCGCCGGCGGGCGGCTGTTTTTCAAAGGTCAACAGCACCCGGCGGGGCACGGAAATGTTTTGCAGGCTGCCGCGGACCTCCGAGACGGTGACTTTGACGTTCAAATCAACTTCCGCCGCCTTGGGCACCGCCTCGTCGATGACGTCGATCGACCGGATGCCCGTCACGCGGGCTTCGTCAAACCGATAGCGGGGCAGTTCCGCGGCGGCTTGGGTCCGCGTCCGCTCGTCGCCGATGATTGCCAACACCGCGTCGTGTTCGTTGTCCCGCACCGCCGCCGCGGTCGCGTCAATGACTCGCCGAATCGCTTCGGCGTCGGTTTCAATGTTCGCGGCGATCGCAAAGGCCGCCGGGATCAGCAGCAGGGCAACACCGCCGGCGGCCGCGGCAATTTTGTTGCCGGTGTTAAGCCAAGCGAAAAGCAACCCGCCGCCGACGACCACCAAAATGATCGCGACCAGGAACGGGGATTCGGCGATCATTGTCATCACTGGACTCGGGATTGACCTTCTAGCCTTGATTGAAACGCACGGTAGTCCTCCAGCGTATCGATCCCCGCGGCGGCGTGTTGGACATCGGCGACCGCGATCCGGTGGCCGGCCGCCATCGCGCGGAGTTGCTCGAGCGACTCGGCAAGCTCCAGCCCGCCCGGATCGGCCGCGGCGAACCACGCTAAAAATTCCCGCCGGTACGCGTACAACCCGATGTGTTGACGAGCGATCGGCGGATCGACGTTTAATTTCTCGTCCGTCACGCCATCGCGGAAGTGCGGGATCGGTGAACGGCTAAAAAGCAGCGCGTGACCCGAATCGTCGATAACCACTTTGACGCATGCCGGATCGTTCAGCGCTGCGGTCGTCCGAATTGGACACGCCGCGGTACCGATCGACGCCTCGGATTGTTTCATTTGATCGATGACCAAATCGATCGTCGCCGGGTCAACCTCCGGCTCATCTCCCTGAACGTTGACCAACAGTTGGGCGTCCGGTCGCTCGGCGGCGACTTGAGCGACGCGGTCGGTGCCCGAACGGTGCGTCGCTCGGGTCAGCAGCGCTTCGCCGCCGAACCGCGTCACTTCGGCGGCCAACCGCGGGTCATCGACGGCGACCAAAACGCCGTCGGCGAGCCGTGCCCGCGACGCCGCTTCGTAGGTGTGTTGCAGGATCGATTTACCGCCGGCGCGGAGCAACAATTTCTCCGGCAACCGGGTCGACGCCAGCCGGGCGGGGATAACAATTAGTGTGGACATGTGGGATAGGCCTCCGGCCTGTCACGGGCGATGTTCTCGCCATCAAAATACCGGTGACAGGCCGGAGGCCTATCCCACGATTAACGCTGACAGGCCGGAGGCCTATCCCACGATCAACGCTGACAGGCCGGAGGCCTATCCCACGATCAACGCCGACCGGCCCCGAGCCTATCCCACCATGAAATACCGATGGGCGACGACGGGGGACATCAACGCGTTCTTCGGGCTGGTGCTCGACAACCTCGCCGGGTTGTTGCTCATGGTCACCATGCTCTCGGGCTTTGGGATGCCGCGAGAGTTCATCGTCTCGCACATGATCCCCGGCACCGCGATCGGTGTCTTGATCGGGGATCTTGTGTTCTTTTTCATGGCGCTGCGTCTGGCGAAAGCCACCGGCCGCGGCGATGTCACCGCGATGCCGTTGGGTCTTGATACACCGTCGACGTTCGGCTTCATTTTGCTCATCCTCGGACCGTCGTTCCTGGCCGGACAAACCTCCGGTTTGACAATCGACGATGCGGCGCTGCGAACCTGGCACATCGGCATCAATTGCGTCGTCGCCTGTGGTTTATTCAAAGTCCTGGTGGCCCCGGCCGGTGACTGGGCGCGGCGAATTGTGCCGCGGGCGGGGTTGCTGGGTTCGCTGGCGGCGATCGCGCTGATTCTGATCTCATTCTTTCCCCTGACTCATATCCTCGCCACACCGCTGCCGGGATTGGTGGCGCTGGTTATTGTCTTAACGTCTTTGATCGGCCGCATCCCCCTGCCCGGCCGCACGCCCGGAACGCTCGCCGCGTTGATCGTCGCGGGATTGATGTACTTTGTGATGGCGTGGTTAGGTGTCGGCGGCGCTCACCTGCCGCCGCCCTCCCCGGTGACATGGTTGCCGAGCGATTGGACAAACGCGTTTGGCTTGGGTTGGTTGCAACATACCGCCGACGCGCTGCCCTACCTACCGATCGCATTGCCCTTTGCCCTGGGAACGGTCGTCGGCGGGATTGATTGCACCGAATCGGCCGCCGCGGCGGGTGATGAATACGATACGCGGTCGGTGATCGGCGTCGAAGCCGCCGCGACGCTGCTGGCGGGGTTATGTGGCGGCGTGATTCAAACGACACCCTACATCGGTCATCCGGCCTACAAAGCGATGGGGGGCCGAGCGGCCTACACACTCGCGACGGCGCTATTGATCGGAGCGGCGGGACTGCTAGGTTTTTTTGCGGTCCTGGCCCGCTGGATCCCCGCCCCGGCGGTCTATCCGATTTTGGTGTTCGTGGGTTTGGAAATCACCGCCCAAACATTCACCGCCACGCCGCGAAAACACTTCGCCGCCGTGGCGATCGCGTGCCTGCCGGCATTGGCGTATCTGGCCGTTGGATTGCCTGATCGCATCTTTGGCGACGCGGCGGTATCGGCGGCCGGCGTAAGTTTGCAAACGCTGGGCGACCCTTTTTTAATTGCCGATTTGAAAACCCTCCGAATGCTATCGGCCGGCTTCATCGTCTCCGGTTTGCTGTGGGCGTGGATGCTCGCCGCGGTGATCGACCGTCAACTGCGCACCGCCGCGATCGTGCTGCTCGTTGCCGCCGGCTGCACCCTGATCGGCATCATTCATTCGCCGCTCGCGGGCGGACGGCTTTACCTGCCCATCGAATCGTCGTTGGGCGATCAATGGCCCGCCGTGTTGCAAATGGCGTCCGGCTATGCCGCCGCGGCAATCATTTTGTGGCTTTGGGCGTTGTGGTTACCGGCGGAATCGATCGAGACGACTCAATCAACCGCAAGCGATCAGGACGACGCACTCCGGTAACTACCCAGGGCCAGCCGGAATACCCAACGGCTGGCGGCGACCGACAGGACCGTTGCCACCGCCGCCCACGCCACCATGGCCCACTCCGCGGGGGTTCGTGGGTCGATCGGTTTGGCCAACAACCGCGCCGGAACGTTGACGACGACCAATACCGGCAGGACGAAGGTGAACAGACCATACAACGGCACGCCCCAACCACGATTATAAATCTCCATCGGGTAGCGGCTAAAATTGGTGATGTAAAACCAAAAGTTATAAAGCGTCTGATTGCGGCCCAACCAAATGCTCGTCGCCGACAAGGTAATCATCAGCGAGTACATGATCGCCACGCCGCAACCACAAAAGACGACATACAAAGCGATGGAACCCAATGATGGGATGTGGGGGTCAACGTCGCGGGTTGCCAGCCGATAAAGCGCGACCGCCGCGATCACCATTCCGGCGAAAAAGTTCGCCAGCGACGACCAGCCGATCCGCCGGAAACTGACCAGGAACTGGGTGTCGATCGGTTTGAGCAATGCGAAATCCAGTCCCCCGGTGCGAATCATCTCGCTAAACTCCTCCGCGTTGGGCATAAAGAAAGTTTGGACGATCGAATTGATGAACCAAGTCGTTGCAAGAAACAGGAAAAACTTGTCTTGATCCCAACCGGTGTCCTGGCCGATCGAACCGGTGTATTGAAACAGGATCAGGTAGAAACCGACGTTCATCGCCGTCCAACCGACGCTCGAAACACATTCGAGCACAAAGTTGGTGCGAAAGGTCATGTCGCGAACCAACGAATTGGACGCAAACGTCAACCAAACGCGGGCATAGCGCAGCGGTTCAGACATCATCCGCCAAACCCCGAGTATCGCCGGACGCCGCGGTTGTGGGCGAAGCGGCACACGATGATGAAAAACGTCAGCCAAACCGCTTGAATTGCCATCTGGGCGGGCAATTGTTCGTCAGGAATTTTTTCCAAAAAGACGGCGGCGGGGAAGTAGGCCAAGTATTTGAGCGGCAGGAACTCGACGATCGTTTCGAGCGGCTCGGGCAATAGGGACAGCGGAAACATGTGCCCCGACAGAAAGAAGCTGAATAGCATGTAAAGGAAAAGCAGCGACGAGACCTCCAAGAACCAAAATCCGATCATGCCGATGGCGGCCTCCAGAAAGAAGCCGATGCCAAAACCCATGATGAGTGAAGCGATGAACGCCGCCATTCGGTGTGGCGGAGGCCAACCGAGCACGAAGTAATCACGGCACAGGTAGAAGACGATCGCAAACGGGATCACCGCGACCGCATAGTAGGCTAGTTTGTGCGCGATTCGGGTCAGCAATAGATAGCCGATCAGATCAATCGGTTGAATCAAATAGCGTTTGATCTCCCCCTCGCGGATTTCTTTGGCGATACCCGATGCCAACCCCGGCATCGATGAAAACGCGCGGGCAATCATCGTCAGCAGATAATAGGCGACCAGGTCGGCGAACCCGTAGCCACCGATTTGAGTTGAACCACCCGCGTCCGGCGAGACGCTGCCGGCCGGGTCGGTCAACGTCGCCGCGTCGCGATTGGCGTTGATCGCTTCAAAGACCGCCGACCACAAAAAAATTTGCGTGACGATCGGCAGGAACCGCATGAACGTCCCGAGGGCAAAGTCGCCCCGGTACACCAGTCGCTCCGACAGCGACGTCGAAAGGATTTTGCCCCAGATCGCGAGTCGTCCGCCGGCCCCGATCGTTCGCAGCGGCGGGGCGTCCAGCGCGGTTGGAGAAACGGGGGGCGGGATTAGCAAACGGCAATTGAGTCAAAGAGTTGCGGAATCCGCGCGCTGATGCGTGGACCGGGAGGATTATTCCACCTGAAGCAGCGGTGATGAAGCACCCCGGTCCGATTGGACGACCTTTGAACGGCCCCGTCCCGGCCCCCGGCCTAGAACTCAACTCTCCCGCCCCCCCAACGCGACGACCGAATGCGACATCCGGACACCTTTCCCCCCGCGACCGCCGATTCGACGACGACCGAACCGAACGGGCCGGATCCCATGTCGGACCTCTCTTCGCTGCACCACCACCGCTTTCACGCCGACCGCCTGGTCAGTCGCCCGGCCGCGGCGGTGAACCTCCCCGATCGGCCGCGGGCGGCTTACGGCGGCGAAACTTACCTGGAAGCGACGATCGCAACCGCCTCACCGGCTCGGTTACGATTGATGTTGATCGAAAGAGCCGTTGAAATCTCGCGGTCCTTGGCCGACCAATGGCGACGCGACCGGGCGGCCGGCTCCTCCGGTCAAACGTCGGGGGCCAACGAACGCTCGCTCCGGTTACTCGAAATTTTGTCGGAATTGCTCTCCGGCGTCACCGATTCAACCGTTCCGGTATGCCGGACGGTTTCGGACTTGTACGTTTTCCTGTGCCAACACCTGATCGCCGCCGAAGCGACGTCGGACGCTTCGGCGATCGACGAAATCCGTCTGGTGCTCGAAACCGAAGCGGAAACGTGGCGGATGGTTTGCGTCAAATTGTCCGGGGCCGACACCGCGGCGCGGACCGAGCAGTTGCTGGCAACCTCCGCAGCTCTGGTCCAAGAGGCCGGCACGGCGACCGGCCGACTGTCGCTGGAAGGTTAAGCGGTTAATGACAGATCTAAAAAACCGCCTTTGCCTGGTCACCGGCGGCGGCGGATTCATCGGTTCGCACGTCGCCTGCGCGTTGCTCGACGCCGGTGCCGGGGTCCGGCTTTTGGATAACCTCAGTACCGGCTTTGATAGCAACCTCGATGTCGTCCGCGATCACGGCGGGCGGCGGGTGGAGGTTCAAATCGGCGACGCCGCGGACCCCGGGGCGGTGGCCGAAGCGGTCCGCGACGTCGACACGATTTTTCACCTCGCGGCGATGGCCAGCGTGCCGCGGAGCATGAGGGAGCCGGCCGAATGTCACCGATGGACCGCGACGAGCACCGTCGAATTGCTCGCTCGAGGCAGTGCCGCCGGGGTTCGTCGGTTTGTTTTGTCATCGACCAGTGCCGCTTATGGCGACTCGGCGTATGTCTCCAAACGGGAGACCGACCCGCCGGCACCATTGTCGCCCTACGCCGCGGCCAAATTGGCGAGCGAACAGTACTGCGCAGCGTTTAACCGTGAATTTCCAATTGAAACCGTCGTCCTGCGGTATTTCAACGTCTTTGGCCCGCGCCAGGACCCGCAGAGCGAGTATTCCGCGGTGATCCCCAAGTTCGTGTCGTTGATCCTCGACGGCCGACGGCCGACGATTTTTGGCGACGGGCAACAATCGCGTGACTTTGTCTACGTCGGCGATGTCGCAGCAGCGAACCTGCTGGCGGCAACTTCCCAAAGTGCCGTTGGCGGAACATTCAACATCGGCCGCGGCGAAGCGACGACGTTGTTGCAACTGCTGGAAACGCTATCCGGATTGCTGGGCCGCGACATCAAGCCGATTCATGACCCGCCGCGGGCCGGCGACGTTCGGCAATCGCTCGCCGACATCACCGCAGCCCGGTCGATCGGATTTGAACCTCAAATCGACATCGCCGAAGGGCTTCGGCGAAGTATCGAGTACTACAAATCGATTGTGTAGACCCATCAAAACGTAGGACGGCTTTTCAAGCCGTCCAAACGTTTTTGAGGACTGCGACGGGCTGAAAGCCCGTCGTACCCCGTGGATCAATCGGCGTAGCGATCGCCACCGCCGCTACCGGCGCCGGCTCCGCGTCGGCTGCGTCCGCCGCCGCCACCGCCGCCGCCACCACGACGTCGCCGGGGTCGATCGTCACCATCGCCGCCGCCGTCTCCGCCGCGGTCGTCGCCAAAGGTCAACGGGTCCTCTTCGTTGAGTTCTTCCAACGCTCGGCGCCGGGAAAGTTTGACCCGATCGTGTTCGTCGACGTCGATCACCAGGACCTTCATCGCGTCGCCGACGCCGATCACGCCATCGAGGCTGCTGACGTAGCCGCCGGACATTTCGCTGATGTGAACCAAGCCGTCACGGCCGGGCAGGATTTCGACAAAGGCGCCGAACTCTTTGATTGACGAGACGATGCCGTCGTAGATCTTGCCGATTTGAACCGTCGCGGTGCAAGCTTCGACTTGACGCAACGCTTCCTGTGCCGACTCCTTGTTGCCCGAAGCGACCAACACGGTGCCGTCGTCATCCACCTCAATGACCGCGCCGGTCGATTCCTGGATGCCGCGGATGTTCTTGCCGCCCGGTCCGATCAACGCCCCGATCTTGTCGGGCGAGATTTTGGTCCGCAGCAATCGCGGCGCGGTCGCCGAAATCTCACGCCGCGGACGCGGAATGGTCGTCAACATCTTCTTGAGGATTTCGATTCGCGCGTCGCGAGACTGTTTGAGCGTGGCACGAATGATGTCTTCGGTGATGCCCCAGATTTTCAAATCCAACTGGATGCCGGTGATGCCGTTTTGGGTCCCGGCGATCTTGAAATCCATGTCGCCGAAGTGATCTTCGGTGCCCAAGATGTCGGTCAACAACGTGTACTTGTCCCCTTCCTGAACCAATCCGACGCTGATGCCCGCGACCGGGTTGGAGATCGGAACGCCCGACGCCATCAAACCCAGCGTCGCCCCGCAAACCGACGCCATCGACGAGGAGCCGTTGGATTCGGTGATGTCGCTGATGACGCGAATCGTATAGGGGAAATCCTCGGCGGCCGGCAGGACCGGAGCGACCGATCGTTCGGCCAGCGCCCCGTGGCCGATCTCGCGACGACCGGGACCGCGAATCGGGCGACATTCGCCGACCGAGAAGGACGGGAAGTTATAATCCAGCATGAATTTCTTGCTGTATTCTTCCATCAAACCGTCGACCCGCTGCTCGTCACGGCTGGTACCGAGCGTCACGGTGACGATCGCTTGAGTCTCGCCCCGCTGGAACAACGCCGAACCGTGAACGGCCGGCAGCAGGTCGGTCTCGCAATGGATCGGCCGCAGGCTTTTACCGTCACGACCGTCGGGCCGCCTTCCGGTGAGGATCAAATCGCGGACGACCTTTTCCTCCAGGTCGTGCCACACGGTTTTGAACCGCGCGATCTGGGCCGGGGCATAAGCCTCGGTGTCCATGTTGGGCAGGATAGATTCCATCGCCCGAGCCTTGAGCGATGCGACCGCTTCGTTGCGATTCTGCTTGCCCTCGGTCTGCATCGCGGATTTGAAATCATCATAAAACGATGATTTCAACCGATCCATCATCCCATCATCTTCGGGAGCCTTGTACTCGTCTTTGACCGGATTGACCTTCTGGATCAATTCGTCCTGCAACGAGATGACTTCTTTGATGATCTTATGGCCAAACGCGATGGCCTCCATCATTTCGTCTTCGGGCATCTCGTTGGCGAAACCCTCGATCATCGTGATCTTTTCGCGGGTGCCCGAGACGATCATGTCCAGTTCGGACTCTTCCAACTGGCTAAAGGTCGGAAACGCAATCAACTTGCCATCGATTTTGCCGACGCGGCAGTGCCCCAGCGGGCCGGCGAAGGGCAGCGACGAGACGGACAGGGCCGCCGACGCACCGTTCATGGCGATCACGTCGCCATCATTTTGTTTATCCGACGCCATGACGAAAGCTTGAATTTGCACTTCGTCCTTATAACCGTCGGGCCACAGCGGGCGGATCGGCCGGTCCATCAGGCGGGCCGACAGCGTTTCCTTGGTACTCGGCCGGCCTTCTCGTTTCAAAAATCCGCCGGGGAATTTACCCGCCGCGGCCAACCGCTCGCGGTAGTCACACATCAACGGAAAGAAATCCAGGCCCGGCCGCGGGGGGCCGCTCGCCGCGGCGGTCATCACGACCGTCCCGCCGTACTGGATCATGACGGCTCCGGCCGCCTGTTTGGCGATTTGACCGGTTTCGATCGACATCACTTCTTGGCCGATCTGGCGCTCGACGCGCACTTTATTTTGATTCACAAACAACCTCTGTTTTGACTACTTCTGAAACACTCTATGACTAACCCCGGTTACATGAACAAGAGACCGGGGGGGGCCAAGACGCTGCACAACACAACCGTCGGCCGGCTCCAAACTCGCATAAGGTCGCGTCTTGGCAGTGAATGTCGTGCTGTGGGAAATGAGTCCCAACGACAACAACGACATTCGGTCGGAACCGGGCAGACGTGGGATAGGCCTCAGGCTTGTCGTTTAACCCGAAGACAGGCTGGAAGCCTATCCCACAACAAAAACGGCCGCCGACAGCGAACTGCCGGCGGCCGATGGATGGATCGCACTACTTGCGGATGCCAAGCTTGCCGATGATGTCCAGGTACCGCTGGGGGTTTTTGCCGCGGACATAATCGAGCAATCGGCGTCGGCGGCTGACCAGACCGAGCAACCCGCGGCGGGTGCTGTAGTCCTTGCGGTGGGTCCGCATGTGTTCGGTCAAACCGTTGATTCGCTCGGTCAGGATCGCGATTTGGACTTCGGGTGAACCGCTGTCGCCCTCGCTGTTTCCGTGCTCGGCAGCGACTTCGCGTTTACGTTCTTGGGAAATGGTCATCGACGGGGACGTTTCGCCTGGTGTTTTTGGTTTAAGGGGGCTGAGTGTATCGATCTGCCGGCCGAACGCAACGGGAAAGTCGCGTACCCGGTCGCGGCAAGCCGCCAAGGCTTTGGTGGGGATGCAGATCGGCGGCCTGGCGGACCGCCGCTACCGGGCCGACCGGTAGCCGAAGCCGCCAAGGCTTTGGTCGGTGTCCCGATCGGCGGCCTGGCGGACCGCGGCTACCGGGCCGACCGGTAGCCGAAGCCGCCAAGGCTTTGGTGGGGATGTAGGTCGGCGGCCTGGCGGACCGCCGCTACCGGGCCGACCGGTAGCCGAAGCCGCCAAGGCTTTGGCGGGGATGCAGGTCGGCGGCCTGGCAGGCCGCCGCCACCGGGGGCGGCGCCTCCGGTGGTTTGCGCCGCGACCGGTCGCTAGGCTCCCGCCCCAAATGAGCACGACGCCCCCCCCGTTTTCCCCCGCCGCCAAGCCGATCGCGGGATCACAAATCATCGTCCTGGCGGCCGGTAAAGGCACGCGGATGAACTCCGAGCTGCCCAAAGTCCTCTGCCCCGTCGCCGGCCGGCCGATGATTCACTGGGTCCTCGACGCCGCCGCGGCCGCGGGCATCCAGCGGGCAATCGTCGTGGTCGGTTATCGAGCCGGAGACGTCGAGGCGGAACTGACCAGCCGAAACGAGGATATCCGGTTTGTAAGGCAAAACGAACAACTCGGCACCGGTCATGCGGTCCAAATGGCCGGCGAATTTTTGACCGACCCCAAATCGATGACCGTCGTCGTCGCCGGCGACTCCCCGCTGCTGCAACCCGACAGCCTGAGTCGTTTGATTGACGATTTTGACCAGCGAAAACTCGCACTCCTGCTGGGATCGCTCAGCGTGGACGATCCGACCGGTTTGGGGCGGATCGTCCGCACCCCCGGCGGCCAATTTACCGGGATCGTCGAACAGCGCGACGCGACGGCCGAGCAGCGAGCGATCACCGAAGTCAACATGAGCACCTACGTCTTTCGCACCGGAGATTTGGTCGATGCGTTGGCTGAATTGACCAACGACAACGCCCAGGGCGAGTATTACATCACCGACTGTGCGTCAATCCTGCTGCAGTCCGGCCGGCCGGTCGATGCCGCCGCGGTGCTGCGGCCCTGCGAAGCGTTGTCGATCAACAACCCCGAGCAACTCGCCGCGGTCGACGCGAAGATGCGTCAAATGGGCTACGCCAATGCGTGAACTGAAGATTTTCTCGGGCGGGGCGAATCCCGATTTGGCCGCCAAAATTTGTCGCCACCTCAATATCAAACCCGGCCGGATCACGCTGTCGAAATTTCCCGACGGCGAGAACCACGTCAAGATCGAGGAGGACGTCCGCGGCCGCGATGTCTTCGTCGTCCAGCCGACGTCCCCGCCGGTCAACGACAACCTGTTTGAGTTGTTGACGATCCTGGATTGTTGTCGCCGCGCGTCGGCGGGCCGAATCACCGCGGTGATCCCTTACTACGGCTACGCCCGGCAAGACCGCAAGGACGAGGGGCGGGTACCGATCACCGCCAAACTGGTCGCCAATTTGATCGTCCGGGCCGGTGCCGATCGGGTGCTGGCGATGGATTTGCACGCGGCTCAAATCCAAGGGTTTTTTGACGTCCCGGTCGATCACCTCTACGCCCAGCCGGTCATCACCGACCACTTTGTCTCGCGGCGGATTGACCCGGAAGAGCTGGTTGTCGTCTCGCCCGACGAAGGTTCAATCAAACGGGCGCTTGGTCATTCCAAACGACTTGGCGGGACGTTGGCGATCGTCGACAAACGCCGTCGCAATGCGCTCGAAGTTCGCCAGGACACGATCATCGGCGGGCCGGTCAAGGACCGCATCGCGGTGATGTTTGACGACATGATTTCGACGGCGGGGTCAATCTGCGGGGCGGCCAATTTGGTCCATCAACAGGGCGCCCGAGAAATTCACATCGCCGCCACGCACGGCGTGTTCTGCGGTCCGGCGCTGCAACGGCTTCGCGACGCACCGATCGATTCGATCACGATCACCGACACGATCCCCTCGGTCGGTGACGATCAATTGCCGGGGCTGATGACGTTGTCGGTCGCCCCGCTGTTGGCCGAAGCGATCAAGCGGACGCACCAGGACCAGTCGATCAGCGAGCTGTTTCGCGAACGGGAGTAGGAGGAGAGCCTTTAGCTTCTAGCTGTTAGCGGTTAGCTTTTTTAGGAACGATCGTGTCGGTTGTTGATGAATCTGATTCCCCAATCGTCATCATCGGGGGCGGCGTTGCCGGATTGGCCGCGGCAATGCGGTTGCACGAAGCCGGCCGCGACTTCGTGCTGCTCGAAGCGACCGATCGGGTCGGCGGGCGGGTCAAAACCGATGTCATCGACGGCTTTCTAATCGACCGCGGCTTTCAAGTCCTCCTGACCGCCTATCCGGCGTGCCAACGGTTACTCGATTACGGCAAGCTGGATCTGCACCCGTTTGAACCCGGATCGTTGATTCGCATCGGTGGTCGGTTTCGCAAATTGGGCGATCCTTGGCGACGACCGGGATCGATACCCGCCGCCGCGTTGAATCCTGTCGGATCGATTGCCGACAAACTGCGGTTGGCCAAGCTGCGACAACGGAGCCTTGCCGGTTCGCTGGAGGAACTCTATCAGCGGCCGCAGACCACGACGCTTACCCGGCTTCGCAACGACGGGTTTTCCGAACGAATCATCGACCAATTCTTTCGCCCGTTTTTGGGCGGGGTTTATTTAGACGAATCGCTCGCCACGCCGTCGCGGATGCTCGAATTTGTCTTTCGGATGTTCGCGATCGGCGACGTTTGCCTGCCGGCCGGCGGGATCGGAGCGATCCCGCGGCAAATGGTCTCGCGGCTACCGCCCGCCAGCGTTCAAACCAATCGAACCGTGACGGGAATCGAAGCGGGAGAGTTCGGACATTTCGTTCATTTGGATGGCGAATCGATCGAAGCCTCCGCGATCATTTTGGCGACCGAATCGGATGCCGCCGCCCGGCTGCTGCATCGTCCCGCGACCGCGACACCGTGGTCCACGACCGTCAATCTGTGCTACGCCGCCGATCGACCACCCCGGCAAAACCGCTTTTTGATCCTTCGCGGTGATGAACCCGGACCGATCCAAACCGCATGCGTGCCGTCGTCGGTCGCCCCGACCTATGCTCCGGCCGGCCAAACGCTGGTGTCGGTATCACTGGGGCCGGACGCCGAAGTCGTCGACGGGACCAACGACGGATCGTTTGTTGACCCCGTCGTCGAACAATTGCGTCACTGGTTTGGACCGGACGTCGATTCTTGGCGGTTGTTGCAGGTCAACCGGGTCGCCTACGGGCTGCCGCGATTGACACTCGATCCGGTCGTTCGCGACGCCGCCGACCCGGAGATTTCCCGATTATTTCATTCCGGAGATCGTCATCAATCGCCCAGCCTGCAGGGGGCGATGGACTCGGGACTCCGAGCCGCCGAGGCGGCACTTGCATCCCGTAGGGTGGGTTGAGCCGCTTCGGCGACAACCCACCAAGCGATAGAGCGGCGGTGGGTCGGCGTCGAAGACTCCTTGACCCACCCTACCGATACCCAAAACCCTACTGGAACGCCGCTGGACCCACCATCACGTCGCCCAGATCGTTGACCCCTTCTTTGAGGTCGAGTTCAAACTTGCTGCGGCTCCACTTCTCCTCTTTGCCGGCAATCGTCACCTCGTCGATCTTGCCGCCCTCGTGACTGACCTTGAACGTCACCTCGCCCTCGGGCAGGCCTTCGATCGTCAATGATCCGTCGGGACCGCTGACGCCGACCAAACGGTTTTCCAAAACCACAATCCGGGCCTGCATCCACGGATGAATGCTGCACGAGGCGGGGATCGGGGCCGGCTCTGCTTCTTTCATCAACACCATCGACTCTTGGCCGGCGGGGATCATCGGGTTGATCGGATCGTTTCGGAAGAAGTTGATCGCGCAGTTGTGACCGACCGGATCGGGGTTGGTGATCTTCAACGTGTCGCCGACTTTGGTCAGCACCACGTGCGGTTCAAACCGGCAATTTTTGTTAGCCAAAACAATCGTCTGCGGCTCCGAAACGTCTTCGGGCAGGTTCTTCGTCCCCCTCGTGTCGACGTAAACGATGACATTGGCGATTCCCTTGGAGTCCGCATCGACGATCAACGACTCGTCGACCAAATTGTGCTGACCACAAAACTGCGTGTCCCGGTTTGGATCGATTCGGTCAACCACCGGCGGTTGACCGTCATACACGAACCGCAGCTTAAGTGTGGCGGCCGACGCGGTGGTGGTAGCGGAGGCGGCGATCAAACCAGCCAGGGCAAACGAAGCGAAACGCGGCATGGGGTGAATTTCCTATCGAAACAGGGTGTGCGGGTGGAGGCGGAACAGTCACTAAGGGATACGTGACGCCCATTGTAACCGGTCGTCCACCGGACGCAGCGGGACCCGCCGGGGTTCAGTTCGCCCCCGGCTGAACCCTGGCGGGTCCAGCTACGAATTTTGCGATCGAATTTCGATGACCATCGCACCGCTCCCGTCATGATTTGGAGCGGCCAGTGGACGATTGACTTTGAAAACCAACCATGACGGCTGCTGCACCGTCAACCGGGCGGTCCACGGCCGTTGAGCGTCGTCCAGCCGATCGATCAAAGCTTCGCCGTCGACCCAACCGGTTACCGGACGGATCTCCAGCGGCGGCAAGCGGTCGCCCGGCGGATTGGCAATCGGTAACTCGGCGGCAACGACCTGCCCCAGCGCGCGGCCCCGATACCGCTGCTCGGCATCGCCACCGGGACCGACCATCCAATCGTCGATACGATTGCGGCCGGTGATTTCAATTTGCAACATCGACCCGGCGGGGAACCAAACCCCCACCGCTTGCCAACCGCCGTGATCGGCCAGCGAAAGTCGATGGGTTTGACCGTCGTCGCGGGCCTCGGCTCCGGCCAACACCGGCAAATGCAACGCGGTATCTAAACCAAAATCCGCCAGCTCGGTCAGCAACCGCCATGTCCCCAACAACTGAGGCCAACGGTCGCGGGCGGCTTCGTAGAGCCGACGGTTAAACTCGCGTTCGCTCAGGTTCACAACCCCGGTCATCGCTAAAAACCATGCCCTTGTCGACGGCTGGGCGGTCCAAAGCAACGCGGCGAGCCAAAACCACGTGTAAATTTCGACATCGCCATCGATCCGGCCGGGCCGCGACATCACTTCGGCGAGCGACGGGATGGTCGATCGCTCGGCCGCTCGGCGGACGATCGAAATCCGCCCCCAGTGCTCCGCGTCGGCGGCAACGTCAGGCACGCTCGCGATTTGCAGCCCCGACGGTCCCATCCGGTGCGTCGCCAACCACTCCGCGGTCCCCTCGCCATACCACGCCGGGCCGATGCCGCCAAAACAATTCAGCGCCGCGGCGTGGACGCCCTCGTGCATCAACAAATGGCGGTTGTAGTAGTCCGAAGGTTGCTCGTGACACCAAATCGTCGTCGGCGAGGAGTATCCGAACTCAAACGGCGGTGTTTCGGGCGGCAACCATCCGTTTTGCACGAAACGGTCGGCCGCCCGCATCCAGTAGCCGCGAATTTGGAAATCGTCGGCTCGCCCCGCCGGCTGTCCCCACATCCTCAACCACTGTGGAACGGCGCTGTCGAACGTTTCGACCATCTGCCGCGACAGATCGACGTTGCCCGTATCGGTCGTCAATTCAACGTGTCGGCCGAGAACGCTCAGGAACCCGTCGTGTTGGCGAATCGTCGGTGATTGCGCTGAAGACGATCGCGCCGCCACAGTCGCGACCGCAGCGGCGAGCACTTGTCGGCGATTCAAACCGTGGCGACGTCCTGCCGGGACGTCGCTAACCACCTGCCGGCGAATTAAATCGTGGCACCGTCCTGCCGGGACGTTGCTAACCACCTGCCGGCGAATCAAATCGTGGCGACGTCCTGCCGGGACGTCGCTAACCACTTGCCGGTGAATCAAATCGTGGCAACGTCCTGCCGGGACGTCGCTAATCACGCTACTGAGCACTTGTCGGCGAGTTAGGGGAAGGCGGATCATGAGGCGGCCGGACCAATGGTATCCAAAGTTTGTCCTCATCCTAAACGCCCCCCGCCACCACGTTGACCAAAATTACCACGGGATTGTTCCTCGCCATCTTCGCATTCACGGCCGGCTGCGTCCCCCGGTCCGAACGCGACGTGGTGGTCTATTCCGCACTCGACGAAGCGTTCGCCGATCCGATCCTTCGTGGTTTTGAACGCCGCGCCGATTTTGAAACCGGCGTCGTGGCCAAATTTGACGTCGAGTCGAACAAGACGATCGGACTGGTCAACCAAATCATCGCTGAAGCCGACTCGCCGCGGGGAGACGTCTTTTGGAACAACGAAATCCTGCACACCGTTCGGTTGCAGAAACTCGGGCTTTTGGCGTCGCATGATTGGGACGTGCCGCCGGGGTATCCGGCGGATATGGTTGCGAGCGATGGGACCTGGTACGGCTTCGCGGCCCGGGCCAGGGTGCTGATTGTCAACACGGACTTGTTGCCCGATCCGGTAGACCGCCCCACCCGCGTCGCGGACCTGGCCGATCCACGGTGGCAGGGCCGATGTGCGATCGCCAGGCCGCTTTTTGGCACCTCCGCAACGCACGCCGCGGTGCTGCGGGACCTCTTGGGCGAAGACGAAGCTTACGATTTTTATCAAAAAGTTGCCGGCAACGCCGTGATCGTTTCGGGCAACAAGCAGGTCGCGATGCGGGTTGCCGGCGGCGATTTGGCGTGGGGTTTGACCGACACCGATGACGCGATCATCGAGGTGACCCGCGGCGCGCCGGTGGCGATCGTTTTTCCCGATCAACAACCCGCCGACGCCGGCACGCTGCGGATCCCCAACACGTTGTGCGTTCTAAAAAACGCCCCCCACCCCGTCGCCGCGGGCCGGTTGGTCGACTACCTCAGCGAGTCGGGAACCGAAGACCGGCTGGCGATGGGACCGAGCAGCCAAATTCCGATCCACCCCGATTCAAATTTCCCCCCGCTGGTGTTGCCCACCGAACCGATCCGCTGGATGCGGGTTGATTATGAGTCCGCAGCCGATCACTGGGACCCTTGGGCTGAACGATTGGTCGAATTGTTTGCCGAATAGCTCGACACCCGCGGCCGATCATCGAACGACGCCGCGAGTCCGCAGCAACTCGACGATCTGGTCGGCGATCTGATCGATCGTCGACGTCGACGCGTCGACTTTCAAGTCCGGCCCGGCTGGCGGTTGATACTCCGCCGTCACCCCCGGGAAATTCGCCAACTCACCCGCGTCCGCTTTGGCGTATTGACCCTTGGTGTCCCTTTGTCGGCACACCTCCACCGGCGTGGCAATGTGGACGATCAACATCTGTTCATCGCCGATCAGCGTTTTGGCTTTTTGACGGACTTCCTCCGACGGAGCGACCATGGCCAAGATCGCAATCAATCCCGCGTCGTTGAGCGACACAGCCAGGTGGGCGGCGCGGCGAAGGTTTTCGCTTCGGTCCGCCGCGGCGTAACCCAAGTCCCGCGATAACCCGCCACGCAACCGCTCGCCATCCAAAACCGCCGCCGCCCGGCCGGCATCAAACAGCTTTCGCTCCACCGCTCGGGCGATCGACGTCTTGCCGCTGCCGGTCAAACCGGTCAACAGCACCGAAACGGGTTTTTGACCAAACCGCGCGGCGCGCTCCTCCGCCGTAACGTCCGAAACCGTATTGCCGGCGGTGGCATCGCGGACCTCATCGTCCCAAACCGATCGCTTCGCATCGCCGCCGGGGTGGTCCAAGATCATGCCCGCGGCGACCGTCGCGTTGCTGATCCGGTCGACCAGGATGAAGGCGCCGGTGGTCCGGTTGCGGCGATAGGCGTCGAAATGCAGCGGGGCGTTGAGTTTGAGCCGAACGCGTCCGATCTCGTTGAGTTCCAACGTCGGGGCCGGCGAGCGGTGCAGCGTGTTGACATCAACCCGGTAGCGCAGCGTTTCGACCGATCCGGGCACCGTTTGGGTAGTATGTTTGACCAAATAAGTTTTGCCCGGCGCCATCGCCGACTCATCCATCCAAACCATCATCGCGTCGATTTGATCGGCGGTCGTGGGCAGGTTGCCCGGCCGAACGATCATATCGCCGCGCGACGCGTCGACTTCATCGGCCAGCGTCAGGGTGATCGACAGAGGCGCGAACGCCTCTTGCAAATCACCATCAAAGGTCACGATCCGTTTGATCTTGGTCTTTTGACGACTCGGCAGGATCATCACCTCCTCGCCCGGCCGGATCGTGCCCGAGGCGATCGTGCCGCAGAAACCGCGGAAATCCAAATTTGGCCGATTGACGTATTGGACCGGAAGCCGGAAATCCTGCAGGTTACGATCCGATCCGATGTAGACCGACTCCAACAGGTTCATCAGCGTGTTGCCGGTATACCAAGGTGATGATTCGGACCGGTCGACGACGTTGTCGCCTTGGAGAGCCGAGATTGGAATGAACTGCAGGTCGGGCAGGTCCAACCGGGCGGCGAACGATCGATAGTCGTCGCAAATCTCATTGAACTTGGTCTCATCGAATCCGATCAAGTCCATTTTGTTGACCGCCACGACGACGTGCCGGATGCCCAACAATGACACAATGAACGAGTGACGTCGGGTTTGGGTCAAAACCCCATGGCGGGCATCAATTAGGATGATGGCCAGGTCGGCGGTCGACGCCCCGGTCGCCATGTTGCGGGTGTATTGTTCGTGACCGGGCGTGTCAGCGATAATGAACTTGCGTTTGGCGGTGCTGAAATAGCGATACGCCACGTCGATCGTGATCCCCTGCTCGCGTTCCTCTTTGAGTCCGTCCATGAATAGCGACGGGTCAAAATTCCCGCCGGTGCTCCCCTGGCGAACCGAATCGCTTTGGACTTTGGCCAGTTCATCCTCATAAACCATCTTGCTGTCGAAAAGCAACCGGCCGATCAACGTGCTTTTGCCATCATCGACGGAGCCGCACGTGATGAACCGCAACAACTGCTTCCGCTCGTGCTGAGCCAGGTAAGCGTCGATGTCGGTGGCGATGAGTTCGGATTGATGAGACATGGGGGGGAAAGTTTACAGTTTACAGTTGTCAGTTTTCAGTTAAAGAGTGAGGCTTTTCATTCATCAGCAAACTGAAAACTGACAACTGAAAACTGTGAACTTCTTCAAAAGTAGCCTCGTTCTTTTTTTCGCTGCATTCCGACGCCGCCCTCGTCCTGGTCGATCGTTCGGCCGGCCCGCTCGCTCGTTTTGGTCAACAACATCTCTTGGATAACATCGGTCAGCGTGGTCGCTTCGGACTGGACGGCCCCGGACAGCGGATAACAACCCAAAGTGCGGAAACGTACCATCTTGGTCTCCTCCACCTCGCCCGGTAGCAGCGGCATTCGGTCGTCGTCGCGCATCAAATAAATGCCGTCACGTTTGACGACCCGCCGCGGAGCGGAAAGGTACAGGTCGACGATCTTGATCTTTTCCAAATGGATGTATTGCCAAACATCCAGCTCCGTCCAATTGCTCATCGGAAAGACGCGGATCGATTCGCCTTTGGCCACCCGTCCGTTGTACAGATTCCACAACTCCGGTCGCTGATTCTTGGGGTCCCAGCGGTGCGATTTATCTCGAAAACTAAAGACGCGTTCCTTGGCGCGGCTCTTCTCCTCATCGCGACGGGCACCCCCAAAGGCGGCATCGAACTTGTAATGGTTCAACGCCATTTTGAGGCTGTCGGTTTTCATCAATTCGGTATGCTTTTCCGAATCGACCCACGGGTAAATGTTTTCCTTGAGACCGTCGTGGTTGATGTGAACCAAGACCTCCAGGCCTAATTCCTTGGCAACATAATTGTCGCGAAAATCGTACATGTCGCGAAACTTGTACGTCGTGTCGACGTGCAACAACGGGAAGGGCAATTTGGCCGGCGCGAACGCCTTGCGGGCCAGGTGCAACAGCACCGCGGAGTCTTTGCCGATCGAATAGAGCATCACCGGGTCGGTGAACTCGGCGACGACCTCGCGAAAAATATGGATCGACTCGGCCTCGAGTTGCTTCAGGTGCGTCAGCGAGTAGTCGGACATGGGGCCGGGTGCGGGAGTCAAGTCGATTTCGGGGAGCGGGGTGATCGGCGTAAACGATACCCGCATTTGGCCAAATCCCAACCCGTCAATCGTCGTCGCGGCCGGGACGAATTTGCAGGATAACGCCTTCGGAAGCGTCGTTGGGCACCGGGGCGTCGGCCGCCGGATCGTCAGCCGCCAATTCGTCAGCTGGTGGTGCGGTGACCAACGGGTATCGGGCGGCAACGCGGAGCTGTAGCCCCCGCAGGGAGCCTAAGTGCCTCGCTTCGCCACGCTCCTCGACCCACCGCGGGCCTTTGACCAACAGCAATCGACCGGCCGACGACCAGTGCGGGGCCAACCAGGAGCAAACCCGGTGAACGCTGCCGACGGCCCGCGAGACGATCGTGGTGAAGCGGATGTCTTCGAGCAGGTTTTCGCCGCGGGTCGCGAAAACGCCCACCGGCAAACCGAATTCCTCCACCAGCTCGTTGAGCACTTTAGCTCGTTTGCCGACCGATTCGGACAGCGAGACGACGACGTCGGGCCGCAGGATCGCCAGCGGGATGCCGGGGATGCCGTTGCCGCTGCCGAGGTCCAAGACGTCTTCGCCGGGTTCCAACAGGGCGGCCAATTGAACGCAATCGCGAAGGTCGCGGCCGACGAACAGATCCCAAGTCGTGTGCCGGGTCAGGTTGATTTGCTCATTGCGTGCCCACATCGCTGTCGCGTAGGCCCGCAGCGGCTCGACGGCGGCGGCGGGCAGCGTGATGCCGTGCCGTGTCAATTGAGTGGCAAATTCGTCGTCGGCGGCTTCGTCGGGGGCGGGTTGTTCGCTCATGGGCGGCAGTGATACCGCACCGGCGCCGGTAGCCGAAGCCGCCAGGCTTTGGTTCCCCCCCGGTAGCCGAAGCCGCCAGGCTTTGGTTCGGCGTCCTGGCGGAACGCCGCTACCGTTTAACTACCCAACGCATCGATCGGTCGGGGCCGGCCGTAAAAGAATCCCTGGCCAAGCTGAAATCCGAGTTCGCAGCAGCATTCATGTTCGCCGATCGTTTCGACGCCCTCGGCCAGCGGGATCGAACCGGCCTCGATCGCCACCGCAATCAGCGACCGGACCAGCGACTGACGGCTGCTCGAAGCGGTGTCGATGCCGCGAATCAGCGACATGTCAAATTTCAAAACGTCCGCCGGCACTTCAGTCAATTCCAATAGGCGACCTTGGCCGGCCCCGAAATCGTCGTAGGCCAACTGCATGTCCAAGGCGGTCAATTGATCGCGAAACCGTCGCATTTGATCGATCCGAGCGACCGCCGCCTCGTGGACCTCGATCGTGATCGGTTGTTCGGGATAGGCACTCCGCAGCGAGACGAGCGAATCGTCCAGTCGCACGGTGCCGAGTTCCTCCGGGTGAGTATTGTAAAAAATTCGGCTGTGCCCCAGCCCGCCGCCGGCGGCGACCTCGGTGCCGACCGATCGCATCAATTCGCTGAGCGTCGCCTGCTGGCCCAACCGCTCGGCGGCTCCGAACATCGCCGCCGGATTAGCCAACTGCTCGATCCCGCTGCGGGCCAGCAGTTCCCATCCGACCGCCGCGGGGGTTTGCTCGCCGACCTGACCCGAGAGCATCGGAACAATTGGTTGGTAGTGTGGCACGACCGATCGGGAACCAATCAGATCGTTGAAGAGAACGAGCGTTTGGGACCACTGCTGGAGGTCGCCCGAGACGGTGCAATTGTCGGTTTCGACTGGCCGCGGCGATTGGTGGCGGACTTGAAAGATGGCCCCGCCGAGCTGCAAGAGGTCGCCATCGATCAGGGCGGAGTGCTCGATTCGCCGACCGTTGACGTAGGTGCCGTTGGTGCTACTCAAATCGGTGACGAAAAGCGATCCGCCGCTAAAAAACATGCGAGCATGATTCTTTGACACCGAAGCGTCGGCGATGCGAACCGACGCGGTGGCGCCGCGACCGATCAGGCTCTCCGGCCACGGCAGCGGCAGGCTGGCGCCCGGCGTGGTCGCCTCATGGAACTCCCGCAACACCCATTGTTCCTTGACGGCGGCGATTGACGTGGCAACTCGAGCCACCGGGCCGGGGATCGTGGTCGCAACGACGTCCTTTCGAGCAGGCGGGGCATCATGAACGATCATGGCGGCGTGGCGGGACAGCGGGGACAGGAAACGGAGGCACGGCGTGGGGCAAACAACATTGGGTCATCATCGGCGTCACGGGAAACGAATTGCGGCGGAGCGCAACGTGGCGTGGCGATTGCTGCGGCCGGTCGCATCGGTCAAGGCTGATTGCAACGATTAATCTGACCGCACCGATGATCGCCGGCAGGAGCACGGGATCACTCTGCAAAGTAGGACGGCCTTTCAGGCCGTCCAACGCACGACTCAACAAATCCGACGGGCTGGAAGCCAGTCGTACAACGATCGCCAACCCAAACCTTCATTCGATGATCGATCTGTTGATTCGTTTGGCTGGTTTGACGCTGGTTGTTTTGGGCGGTTTCGAGACGCTCATGGCGGTGCTGCATCCGCGTTCGACGGTCGGTCCGGTGACCGCGGCGATCGAACGCGGATATCGCTGGTTGTGTCGCCGGCCGGCGTGGATCAACGGGCGGCTGGTGCATTGGATCGGCCCCTCGCTGCTGCTGGTTCAAGTCGTCGTTTGGTCGGTGCTACTGCTGGCCGGTTCCTCACTGCTGATTTGGCCATCGCTGGGTCACACGATTGTCTCGTCCAAGCCGCCGACCGATCGGGGATGGTGGACAGCGGTTTACTACGCCGGGTTCACGTTGACGACCCTCGGGGTGGGCGATCTGGTCCCCAAAAGCGCGGTGATGAAGGCGTTGACGGTGATCGGTGCGGCGGTCGGCTTCAGCTTTTTCACGCTCGTGTTGACCTACGCGATGTCGATCTACACCGCCCTGGTGCGACGCAATCAATTTGCCCGCGAAATCGATTATCGAACCGGACGAACCGGGCGGACGACCGAGTACCTGTGGCCGTACCTGCGGACCGACCACCGCGCCGAACTGAACACCGATTTGAGCCAATTGACCAGCCGCCTGGCCGGGATGGTCGAGTCGCAGCACCTGTACCCCGCGTTGCTGTATTTTCGTTTTCGCGATCCGCAGTACTCCTTGACCCGAATGGTCGGTTTCTGCCTGGAGGTTTCGACGCTGCTTCGTGCCCTGGCCCGGGTGTCGACCGATCAAACCGATCACGTCACCGAGCCGGCCGATCGAATGTGGCACGCCTCGCGTCAAATGCTCGAGGAAATTCACGAGCACTTTTCCATTGGGGAATATGAGCCGGGGGAGGACTCGCCCCCGGACGCCCGGACGCCGGAATGTGAAATGGTCCAAGAGCTGCTCGACCGCTGGGAAAAACAGACGTCGGTGCCGGCGTCCTGGAATTTGGACCAACTTGCCGACCAATACGAATTGGATCGAAAACTTTGGCGGGAGGACCTCCAGCGGTTGCGGGTCGGCTTCGGATCCCGAGACGGTTCGGGCGTGCGGTTTCATTGACACGGGCTTGCCAAAACCGACCGGATCGAGATACTCCCCCAACCCCTATTTTTTGTTCCAACCGCTCTGTCGACCCGTTTAGCTGTCAATCATGTCGGACGTCTTGCAAGCCACTCGGCGAACCAGCCTCGGTTCAGCCGCCACCCGCCGCCTGCGTCGTGATGGCTACGTGCCGGCGGTGCTCTACGGCCACGGCGAAGCCAACGAGCACGTCGCGGTGCCGGTCCGCGAAGTCAAAACGGTGCTGCGGCATCACAGCAAGACGATCAAATTGGCCGGCGACCTCGACGAAAATGCGTTGATCGCCGATATGCAGTACGACGCGTTGGGGATCGATGTGTTGCACATGGATTTGATCCGCGTCAATCTCCAGGAATTGGTCGAGGTCACCGTCCCGATCCACACCCACGGCCAGGCGCCCGGAACGGTTGGCGGCGGCGTGTTGCTCGAAAGCCTGCATGAGGTCGACATTCGCTGCCCCGCCGGTGCGATCCCCGAACGATTGGAACTGGACGTCAATTCGATGCAGGTCGGCGACCAGGCGCTCGCCCGCGATTTGGAGCTGCCCGAAGGCGTCGTGTTGGTGACCGATCCTGAGGCGGTGATCGCCCGGGTTGAGATTCCGCAGGTTGCCCCCGACCCCGAGATGGAAAACGAGTCGGCCGCCACCGAGCCGGAAGTCATCGGTCAATCCGACGACGACGATTCCGAAGGCGAAACGGAATAAACTTCGCTGTAGCGGAACTCGCCAAGAGTTTCGGTCGCGATCCGTCCCTTCCGAAAGTCTTGGCGACTTCCGCTACGTTTGCGTTTCATGAAATTGATCGTCGGTCTGGGCAATCCGGGCGCCAAGTACGCCGGCACCCGGCACAATGTCGGCTTCGAGGTCGCCGCTCATTTGATCGATCGTTGCGGTCGTGCCAAACCCAAAATTCGTTTTGAGGCCGAAACGTTCGAGGTGTCGATCGGCGATCAACGTGCATTAGTGGTGTTACCGAGCACCTATATGAACGAGAGCGGCCGATCGGTCGCTGCGGCGCAGCGTTTCTACGACAGCCCGCTGAGCGATCTCATGGTGATCTGTGACGACATGAACCTCCCGGTCGGCAAACTTCGGATGCGGCCGGCGGGGTCCGCGGGGGGCCAAAAAGGTTTGTCGAGCATCGGCAATCATTTGAAAACCAACGACTGGTCTCGTCTGCGGATCGGCATCGGCCGACCTGACGGCGGCGGTGACCAGGTGGTCGACTACGTGCTTGGGCGATATAACGCCGACGACCGGCTGACGATCGACATCGCGATCCGCTACGCTGTCGACGCGATCGAGACTTGGGCGACGCGCGGCGTCGAAGCGGCGATGAATCAGGTCAATGCTCCGGCCCCCTGAATCGACCCGCCTTGTCTTGGGCCGAGCCGCTTCACTTTCGTACAACTTCCCTTCACTCTCCAACCTCTCGCTTCCGACGTGGCCGAACCAAACACTTACGAAACGCTGTTCATTCTCGACAGCAACGCCTACGCCCGTGATCCCGGCAGCGTCGCGGCGGAGGTCGAGCGGATCATCACCGAGGCGGGCGGCACGGTCCACGTCAGCCGGATGTGGATGGAGCAGAAACTCGCCTACCCGATCGGCAAGCATCAAAAAGGAACCTACTGGTTGACGTATTTTGCGATCGACGGTCCCAAGATCACTTCGCTTCGCCGCGCGTTTCAGCTTTCCGAACCGATCATTCGCGAAATGACCATCAAGCTGGACGCTCGTTTGGTCGAGCCAATTCTTGCTCACGCCCGCGGCGAAGGCGTCTCGCCGGCGGCAGATGACGACGACGACGACACCCCGGCTTCGCCCGCTTCGATCCGGGAACCGGCCGCGGCGACCTAAAACAGTTTCGCCTGATGGGCGACGGAAATTCCGATGCCGAGCTACTACAACCGCGTTGTCCTAATGGGCAACGTCACCAAGAATCTGGAACGACGCGTCATGCCGTCGGGGGTTGTGGTGACCGAATTTGGATTGGCGATCAATGACCGCCGCAAAGGTTCCGACGGCAAAATGGCCGACGAAACTTCCTTCTTTGATGTCGCGCTGTATGGCCGGATCGCTGAAATCGCTTGCCAGTATCTTTCCAAAGGTTCCAACATCCTGGTCGAGGGCCGCTTGCGTCAGGAAGTGTGGGAGTCCAAGGGACAGCGCAAGACAAAGGTCCGCGTGATTGGCGAGAAGATGCAGGTGATCGGTGGCGGGTCGATGCCTTCCCCACCCCCCGCATCAACGGTTAAAGTGGCCCGGCCGGCAGGCTCCGCCGAGCCGCGTCCGTCCGAACCGGAGAACTCGGCGTCGCCAAAGCCGGAAGCAGAAGCTGAAACAGAACCCCAACCAGCGTCAAAACCGGTGCCCGGCGAGTCGCCTCACGGTCCGCCCGACTCGGCGATCGGCTATGATGAACCGGACATTCCTTTCTAAGTTTCAAGTTCCTTTGCGTTAAACCGGTAGCGGCGGTCCGCCAGGCCGCCGACCCGACTTCCAACCAAAGCATGGCGGCTTCGGCTACCGTATGACCCGCGGTCAAGTCAACGTCTTATCCTCCATATCCCTTCAACCCACCGACAAACATGCCCACCGCCGCCCGCCGTTCATCGACCTACAAACGCCTGCCCCAGGGACCTCACGGCGGGGTCGAATTGCTGCTCATTCACAACGTCGAACATCTGGGCAAACAGGGCGACATTGTGGAAGTCCGCCGCGGCTACGCGCTGAATTGCCTGGTGCCGCAGGGTTTGGCGACCATCGCGACCGACCATCACAAGCGGATGGTCGAGAAGCACCGTGAAAAACTTCGGGCCCTGGAGTTGGAAAAACTTCGCAGCTTCCGCGAGCAGGCCGATGAACTCGAAAAACAGTCCATCACGATCGAGGCGAACGCCAACGACGAAGGTCATCTGTACGGCAGCGTCGGACCGCACGAGATCGTCGACGCCCTCAAAGCCACCGGCATCCATTTGGCGGTCGATCAAATTCGCCTGGACGGCCCGCTCAAAGAACTCGGCTTGTACACCGTCAAAGTCCATTTGCACACCGAAGTCGACGCCAGCGTCAAAGTATGGGTGGTCCCGACAGCGGCCGAGGTCGAAGGCTAGGAAGAAGTTTTCAGTTGACAGTTTTCAGTTCACAGTTTTAAGAGATCCAAACGGACTTGTATCTAAAACGGTGAACTGAAAACTGTGAACTGTAAACTGTAAACTTCCCTCGGGGCTGTGGCGGAATTGGCAGACGCGCTAGACTTAGGATCTAGTTCCTCACGGAGTGCAGGTTCGATTCCTGTCAGCCCTAAATAGTCTCCCGTGGCGGCGGCCCGCCAGGCCGCCGCCTCCCCCCCCCGTAGAGCCGCGGCCCGCCAGGCCGCTGAACCAGCATTCAACCGGAGCCTGCCGCCTTCGGCTACCGGAACATTCCGCTATAATAAAAGCGTTGTTTTTACGCTTGGACCGATAGCCCCCCGGGGCCGGTCAACCCCCTGCTCGCGGCCCCGCCAAACGGGACCGAACACGAATGAGCGACGCTGCCGCCACCGCCGATTTGACCGATGCCGACCAACCCCAAGGCGGTGTCAATCTCCTGACCGAGCCGACCCCGCCGACGGGTGCCTCCTCGGCCATGACCGCCGCCCAAATCATGCAGTCGCGGACGGCGGCCAACACCGAGTACACCGACAAGGACCTGCAGCACCTCTCGGACCTCGAACACGTTCGCGAACGGCCGGGGATGTACATCGGTGACACCACCGGCCGGGGACTGCATCACCTCGTTTATGAGGTTGTCGACAATTCCATCGACGAGGCGATGGCGGACTTTGCCAAAGCCGTCACGGTGACGGTTCACAATGACGGTTCGGTGACGGTCGAGGACGACGGTCGCGGCATCCCGGTGACCCGTCACGAGCAACTGTCCGAGCAGATGGAACGCGACGTCAGCACGCTCGAAGGTGTGATGACGGTGCTCAAGTTCGGTGGGAAATTTGAAAAAGGTGCCTATCAAACGTCCGGTGGTCTGCACGGCGTCGGCGTGACGGTCGTCAATTTCCTGAGCCAATGGTGTCATGTCGAAGTCGCCCGTGACGGGTTTCTGTGGAACCAGGAGTATGAACGCGGCGTTCCGACCGGTCCGGTCAAGAAGGGTCGCCCGAGCAAACGGACCGGGACCAAGACGACTTTCAAAGCCGATGGTCAAATCTTCAGCGTTACCAAATTTAACCACGACACGCTGGCCAAACGACTACAGGAACTCGCCTTCCTCAATTCCGGCGTTCGGATCAAGTATCTGGACGAACGCAATGGCGAGGGCGGCGACTATTGCTATGAACGCGGGATCGTTGAATTCGTCGAACACCTCAATCGCGCCTCCGACGTGTTGCATTCCGACGTGATGCACTTCGTCGGTGCCCGCGAGGGCGTCGAGTATGAGATTGCATTGCAATACAACACCGAATACACTGATTCGGTCCAGTCGTATGTCAACAACATTCACACCATCGAAGGGGGCACCCACGTCTCCGGTTTCCGCTCCGCGTTGACGCGGACGCTCAACAGCTATGGGAAGAAGGAGGGTTTATTCAAAAAGACCACCCCCGGCGGCGACGATTTTCGCGAAGGTTTGACCGCGGTGATCAGCGTCCGAGTGCCTCACCCGCAATTTGAGGGTCAAACGAAGACCAAGCTTGGCAACTCGGATGTCGAGGGGATCGTCAATTCGGGCGTTGGTGAACAATTGACGCAGTATTTGGAGGAAAACCCCCGCGTCGCCAAACTGATCGTTCGCAAAGGGCTGCTGGCGGCCGAAGCCCGCGAGGCGGCACGCAAAGCCAAAGATCAACTTCGCAACCGCAAAAACGCACTTGGTGGAGGCGGGCTGCCGGGCAAGTTGCGCGATTGCATCTCCAAAAACATGGAAGAGTGCGAACTATACCTCGTCGAAGGTGATTCGGCCGGCGGGTCAGCCGAGGGCGGGCGGATGCGGGATTTCCAAGCCATCCTGCCGCTGCGGGGAAAGATCATCAACGCCTACAAGTCCCGCGAAGACAAAGTGCTCGCCAACGAGGAGGTCCAGTCGATGATTCAGGCGATTGGCACGGGCATCGGCATGGACCAAGATCTCTCCAAGCGTCGATACAACAAAATCATTGTGATGACCGACGCGGATGTCGACGGTAGCCACATTCGCACGTTGCTATTGTGTTTCTTTTATCGGCAAATGTACCCGCTGGTCAGTTCGGGGCACGTTTATGTTGCCCAGCCGCCGCTCTTTCGCGTCCAGCAGGGAAAAAATCGTTACTACGTTCAGAGCGAGGAGGAGATGCGCAGCCAACTGTTGGACCGCGGCCTTTCCGACTCATTCCTGGAAGCCGAGGACGGTCGCAAGGCCGAAGGCGAAGTGATGCGGCGTCTGTGCGTCGCGTTGGCCCAAGTTGAGGACGCCATTTTGGCTTTGGAGCGGCGGGGGGTTTCATTGACCGCCCATGCACTGCGGGTCGATCCGGTGTCCGGGCGATTGCCTACTTTGCGGGTGACGATCAACGGGGAGGAAACTTGGTTGGCCGATCAGGACAAAGTGACCGAGTTCTTGGATCAACGCGGCGCCGTTCTCGACGACGAAGCTGAAGTCGAAACCGAGTCAGACGCCGAGCCGGGGGCGCCGCCCGCGGAGCCGTCCGACGCCCCGATCGCGACCCTGGTGGAGTTGCACGAGATCCGCACCATCAACGCGGGGTTAAAAGATCTGGAGCCGACCGGGTTTGGCATTGAGGATTTGATCCCGATTGAACGAACCGGTTCGACGGTTCCGCGATTTGAGTTGGTTCGCGGCGAGGACATCCGCCGACCGCTTTCGACCCTGCGAGAGCTTTTGCCCGAAGTCCGCGCCGCCGGCGAGAAAGGTTTGGCGGTGACGCGTTTCAAGGGTCTTGGTGAAATGAACGCGGAAGAACTTCGCGAAACAACGCTTGATCCGGCCAATCGAACGCTGATCAAAGTCAACCTGTCCGACGCCGGGGCGGCCGACGAGATGTTCCGTCTGTTGATGGGTGACAAGGTCGAACCGCGTCGCGATTTTATCGAAACGCACGCTTTGGAAGTCCGAAACCTCGACGTCTAGATGATCTCCCGGTAGCGGTGTGCCGCCAGGCCGCCGACGTTCGCTCGACCAAAGCCTGGCGGCTTCGGCTACCCGGTCACCCGGCTACCCGTAGCAAACCAAAATTCCGATTAAAGCGATCCGCCCGATCGGTCCGATACTTCTTGCACGACGGATTGGGAGGGCGGAACGATTGGGATCCATCGTTTCTCCGCTGATAGGGCCATGGTGCGGCAGGGAGGGCTTCACCATGGCCCTTCCCTTTTCGTCGATTTCTCTGAGAGCCTGACCGCCGCCCGCCGGGACCTGGACCCGACGTGCTGCGGGTCGGCTACATCCTCGCCAACCGGCCGTTCAACGTGTCCGACTGGTCGGGCGAACTGCTGCGGGCGATGGTCGTTGGAACGACGACACGCCGCCGCAGGGCAACGCCGGGCCGTTACGTCGGCCTGCCCGAAGAAGAGGACGACTTTGATTTTGCCGAGCGTTACACCGTTTCCAAGGCGGAGTTTGAAAGCCAGGTCGAGGAGCAGGCCCGGCTTAATAAAGCCATCGCGGCGAACCTGGCCGAGATCGAGTTGCCGAGGAATTGAACCACGCAGTCACGGAGGACACGGCCGCATCGACCTGTTCAAAGCCGACTGCTTCGTGCTTGAGTCCAAGCAGGGATCCAAACGCAAAGCCGCCGAAGCCGATCACGACCCCGAGGTCGATGCCGGTTTCTTAATTCGCTGCCTTTTCACAAGGTTTGCTGAGGACGTCGACCTGCTGCGAGCCGACTCGTTCACCGAGCTGTTGATATCGCTAGGGATCGAGCCTCAAAACTTCGCTCCCATGGCAGAAGCCTGATGGGACCTGATGGACCGCGGAACCTTAAACCTGCTGATGCTTAAACCGTAGCCGCTCACCAGTCTTGCCCTCCCTTTGGGTTGAAGTTCTCGATTGACAGATGGCGACCCACTGAGTACGACCTGCGAGCAGATCGTACTCAGCGGTTCGCCGATATCCAGCAAACCACCATCAAATCTGTTGACTAGGCCAGTTTCGGCCGATAACATTGAATACAAGTGGACTGGGGAACCCTGGTCGGCGTCTAAGCCCTGGAGAACTCCGGGGCTTTTCGCTTTTAGGGACGGTGATCCGGTGCATCATCAAGTCCGAAATCGAGCTGGTCAGGTAATTTTGCCAGCTTAGAGTCCAGTACCATGCCAGTCCGATTTGGCTGGTGGGGCCGGAAGCACTTCTGGCCAATTGGGCGAGCCACCAAGTCAGCGACCTGTAACCCGCAGGAGTTGATAGCTTTGGCAGCGAAGATGTGATCAAACGGGAGCCTCCCGGCACATACCCGGCGAAACTCCAACTCCAACTCATTGTCTTCTTTTCTGCCGCGGGCTTCGAATACAACATGGGTCCTTCGGCCCTCCTGGCCGTGGAATTCCATCCAGCGATCTAGGCGGCGTAGGCACGAACGGATCGCCACGTTGTACAGATCATGATCTGGGCCGTATGTGCGTTTGAACTCCAGCTTGTTGATGTAGGTGGCGATGATCTTGAAAGGTGCGTTCTCGATTAATTGTCCCAGATCCTCATTGAACACCTGCCGAAGATCATGATCCGTCAAGAAAGCAAACTGGCCCTTTGCCTTCCGCATTTCATGTTCGTGAAGAACGACCATATCATGACCGAAGTGCTTAAATTTGAACTCTTGCAGGTTACCGGTCACCTTCCGTGCGTAGACCGACTTCTCGAAGATACAGAAGGCAAGGACGAAGATTGGGTAGGTTTTGTCAATCGACCGCAGGCCGTGATCCCCGCTCTCATCAACGTAGACAATGTAGTCGCTGTAGTTGTGCATCGTTTGAAATTTGCTTCAAGATTCAGGCGGTCCCCGTGCGTTGGCCTCATCACAGGATAGCAACGAGTCCTTGGAACGCGGGTCGAGACGAAGATCAAAAAACAGCCCTGGCCCACCACGCTGCCCGACCCATCGTCGCCTTCCGCACCGCCCTGGCCACCCGCAACGCCCCCGGCCACCCCCGCGGAACTAACGAAACACTTCACCCGAGTCCCCAAACCCCAAGTCACCGAACTTCTCCAAACCTTCACCGCCCTAGGCAACCTCCGCCAAACCGACGATGGACGCTATACTGTCAACTGAACCTGTGAAGAACTGTCATGTGGCTCTTGAATTCCGCTATATTCAAAAAACTCACACTGCCTACTGAGACATAAAAGCTGAAGCGATGTCAGAAAAAGAAGAGAAGAAAATTGAAGCTGCAGCAGCTTCAATTAGAACTATCAATGATGTCGCCACTGGACTCCTAGACGCGAGATCGGAACAGGCCAAAGTGGTTGTGCAATTTGCCGTGCATTATGGAAAGTTGCTGCCAATTGCGATGCTCCTGATCGCCGGAGTATCTTGGCTGTACACCACGACCGTACAGCTTTATCCACCATTGCCATTTGTCCTAACTGAGGCGGTCGGACTACTTGTCTACTGGAAATCGCTGCATTATTTGCAGGGTCTCCGTTGGCGATCGGTGGACTTTGAAAGAAGCCATGAACAATCAAAAGCTGATCAAGGAAATTACACAAAGGGATCTGCAGCAACCTTCTGTGTTTTATTTCTGTTGACTGCATGCCTGCTCGCATTTGACTTGACCGACCCTTACCGAATGTTGCTCGGAATTGCGGTTGTTGGTGGCTGGATTCTGCTAGGTTTGGAATTGCATTTTTTTCTTGCTATGCTTCTCGGAATCGCAGTGTCAAATCGTAGATCAAGCGAAACGATAGATAGATTTGTACATGATTCGCTAAACGGCGTTAACAATACCCTGAAATCACTAGTTGAAATAGCCGGCGATCTCAATAGCAGAGTCAATTCGATGAGTTTGAAAGAATCTCCCGATGCAGATGAGAGCGGAGAAGAAGATAGTCAAGCCAGCGATCAGTAGATGAAAAACCTACAGGGGTCAGAAAGCTCAAAGGAGCGCAGATAAAGGGTCAGCGAAGATAATGGATCAGAACTATTTGAATGTAGAATGGAGGTTGGCCGGTTTCGCGGGGCATCGGATGAATGAATCGTATCGAGTAAAAATGGATAACGGCGGGCCGTGCCTTCAGCGGTCAGTCGTGACTTCGAGGGTCACAAGAGGATTGAGGTTCGAGGTCGAATATGAATGCACGGGTTGTCTGACTTGTGAGCCTTCCGCCATCGCGTGGTCAATGCAAGTCTGAACGATAGGTATCGTGAAATGGGCGGAGGTCAGACTGTCCCGATGGTGACCCGAATGTATCAAATCGCTGAAGTGCTCAATGCCAAACCGGCAAAGCTCGATTCGGCGGATGCTAGGCGGTTGGTGCTCATGGTCCGCGAAGCGATCACCGTCGTGGACGCTCCGCCATCGATCGACCCGAACCTCGGAGTCGCGGATGGGAGGCCGGTCGGTTATTTCGCCGGCACGGCCCGCTCAATCGCCGAGCCCGAGCACCTGCTGCATGAAACCAATCGGGTCCTGTGGAGACGTCGGGCCGAGCGGTGGGGGCAAGAAAAAAGCCCGCGATTTGCGGGCTTGGCGTCAATCGGGGCGACTAGATTCGAACTAGCGACCTCTACGTCCCGAACGTAGCGCTCTACCAGGCTGAGCCACGCCCCGATTGTTTGGACAACACCGCGGGAAAGTGTCCTTCAGGACAACTTCACCAGCGGCGGTCCGATAACATCGCAATCCTTCGCCGGGGCGTCAAGGCCGAAGCCCGGCGGCGGTGGATGATTTTGCGAGCCGAAAGTCTTGGCGACTTCAGCTACGAAAGTTAACTAAGAGACTAACTCCGGGATCTTCGCGGTTTTGACCGTTTGGATGATCGCCGAAGCGACCATGTACGGGTCGGCGTTGGAGGCCGGGCGACGGTCCTCCAACCAACCCTTCCACCCCTTGTCGACCGTCGCGATCGGGATCCGAATCGATGCGCCACGGTCCGAGATGCCGTAGCTGAACTTGTCGATCGACTGGGTTTCGTGCAGACCGGTCAATCGTTGGTTGTTGTCCGCCCCGTAGACGTCAATGTGCTCCTTGATCCGCGGCTCAAACGCCTTGCAGATCGCCTCGTAAATCTCCTTGCTGCCGCAGGTCCGCAGCAGCGTGTTGGAGAAGTTGGCGTGCATCCCCGAGCCGTTCCAGTCACCCTTGACCGGCTTGCAGTGAATGTTGATCGACATGCCGTACTTCTCGGCCGTTCGCTCCAACAGGTAACGAGCCAACCAAATCTGGTCACCAGCTTCGGCCGCACCCTTGGCGAAAATCTGGTACTCCCATTGGCCCATCATGACTTCGGCATTGATGCCTTCGACGTTCAGACCGGCTTCCAAACACAATTCCAAGTGCTCCTCGACGATCTCGCGGCCAACCGCTTTGCCGGCCCCGACGGAGCAGTAGTACGGTCCCTGGGGCGACGGGTAGCCCTCGCCGGGAAACCCGATCGGCTTGTTCGTTTCGGGGTTCCAAATCGTGTACTCCTGCTCAAAGCCGAACCAGAAATCGCCGTCGTTGTCGCGGATCGTCGCTCGGCCGTTGGTTCGGTGCGGGGTACCGTCGGAATTCATAACCTCGCACATGACCAGGAACCCGGTGCCCAGACGTCCCGGGTCAGTGGTCACGAAAACCGGTTTGAGCAAACAGTCGGACGAACCGCCGGGGGCCTGCTCGGTCGATGAGCCGTCGAAGGACCACATGTCGGCATCTTCGACGTTGCCGGAGAAATTATCAACAATCTTGGTCTTGCTCCGCAAGCTTTGGGTCGGCTGATATCCGTCGAGCCAGATGTACTCCAGTTTGCATTTCGTCATCGGGAGGATTTTCCATCAAAAGGGAAGGAAGCAGCCGCACGGGGAGGGAGACTGCGGGTCGGAAGGGCCAGCCGCCTGCTGGAACCCCGGCGGACTGCCCATTCGATTCCGCGGGGTTCCGCAGAATTGAAAGCAATCGCGCCGGGGCGAGCCGTCAGGATACCAATCGCCGGTCCGCTTCAAAGTGGGGTCGGTCGCCGAAGTGACCCCCGCCGGCCGGGGATGACGGCCCGCCGGTTGACCCGCTAACCTGCGTTTCGCACATTGCCTTGGCTGCTGTCGACGCCTAGCGTCGACCAGTGATCCCCCAGACGCCCCTCAACGCCGTAACCGACCCCCGTGAAAACCGCCACCTTTGAAACCAACCGAGGCACCATCCGCTGCGAATTGTTCGCAGAAAAAACGCCCAAAACGGTCGAGAATTTTGAAAAACTTGCCGGTCGGGGCTACTACGACGGGCTGAAGTTCCACCGCGTGATCGAGAACTTCATGATCCAGGGTGGTTGCCCCGATGGGAACGGCCGCGGCGGACCGGGCTACAAGTTCGAGGACGAGTTCGATCCGAGCCTACGGCACGATGGTCCCGGCGTGTTGTCGATGGCCAATTCAGGTCCCAACACCAACGGCTCGCAGTTCTTCATCACCCACGTCGCGACGCCCCACCTCAATGAC
Source organism: Pirellulaceae bacterium (assembly GCA_963833245.1). Classification (GTDB taxonomy): domain Bacteria; phylum Planctomycetota; class Planctomycetia; order Pirellulales; family Pirellulaceae; genus Rhodopirellula. Next base: position 56,326 of record CAWHXH010000010.1, on the reverse strand, counting down.
CGGCACACGGTCTTTGGTAAGGTCATCGAGGGGCAAGATGTTGTTGACGCGATCGAGATGGGCGACGAGATGACGACGGTGAAAGTCACCGAGGAATAGGAAAGAGGGTTGAAGGGTCAAAGGTGAAGGGTCAAAGGTGAAGGGTCAAAGGTGAAGGGTCAAAGGTGAAGGGTCAAAGGTGAAGGGTCAAAGGGTTGAAAGGTTAAGGGAAGAAAAAAATTCAATCCTCATTCTTCCCTTCTACCTTTGACCCTTCTCACCTTTGACCCTTCTACCTTTGACCCTTCTACCTTTGACCCTTCTACCTTTGACCCTTAACCCTTTGACCCTTCCTCACACCTCTTTGAACCGATAACCGATGCCGCGGACGGTTTCGATCAAGTCCGCGGCGTCGCCCATTTTTCGCCTCAGCGCTCGGATATGCACGTCGATCGTCCGGTCGAGCACCCGGGTTTGTTCGCCCAAGGCCGCGGCGACCAATTGCGTCCGATCAAAAGCTCGGCCGGGTTGACGAATTAACGCTTCGAGCAGGCGAAATTCGCTTTTGGTCAACGCCAACGTTTCGCCCTCGAACGTCGCGACGAATCGGCGACGATCGACCGTCATGCCGTGAGCGGTGACTGAGTCACGCGAGTCGACTTCCGGTTGGCCGCGACGCAGCAATGCCTTGAGCCGCTGCAGCAGCACCTTGTAGCTTTCGACCGGTTTGACAACGTAGTCGTCCGCCCCGACCGCAAAACCGACGATTTGGTCGGATTCTTCGCCCAGGGCACTGAGCATCAACACCAACGTTTTTTGCAAAGTCGCGTCCGCCCGAATCGCTTTGCAAACGTCCACGCCGGAGATCACCGGTAGATCGACGTCCAAGAATACCACGTCGGGCAACTGTAATTTAATTTGCCGGATCGCTTCGCGGCCGTTGTCGGCGCGGAACACCTCATAACCGGCCCTGCGAAGTTGATACTCCAAAGTCTCGGCGAGCGGTTGATAATCTTCGACGACGAGGACTTTGATCTTGGCCATCGGATCGATGTCGGAAAGGCTCTGGTTGTCCGTGTTCGCGGCGGTCGGCCGGGCCGGGGGAAACCGCGGGGACGCGGGCCGGGACGGCGAAACGGACGTTTCCGGGGTGGCCCAGAACCGTGGCGGGGCGGAGGTGAACGTGGCTGGCATTCCGATCATGCTTGGGTGGGGGACGGGCGAGTCACGGGCGCGGGCGAGTCAGCTTTTGGCAGCATTGTTCCCGTTTTGAACAATGATTGCACCAGCGCCCGGCTCAATCCGACGTGAAAGTTCCGTGAAGGCGGTGACGAAACCGTAGCGGCGTGCCGCCAGGCCGCCGAACGGGTTTCTGCGGTAGCGGCGTGCCGCCAGGCCGCCGAAGGCAGTTCGACCAAAGCCTTGGCGGCTTCGGCTACCGGAGATTCGACCAAAGCCTTGGCGGCTTCGGCTACCGGAAGGGGGGACCAAAGCCTTGGCGGCTTCGGCTACCGGAAGGGGGGACCAAAGCCTTGGCGGCTTCGGCTACCGGAGTTGGAAAAACTGGCGTGCATTGACCGTCGTTTGTCGGTCCAACTCCTCACGCCCAACCCCGCGGACTTTGGTCAAGCACGTCAGCGTGTGGACAACGCGGGCCGGTTCATTGGGCCGCCGTCCCCGCAGCGGTTCGGGCGACAGGTACGGGCAATCGGTTTCGATCAACAACCGATCGGCCGGGACCATGGCCGCGACGTCCCGCAAGTCCGTACTTTTTTTGAACGTCACCATCCCCGCAAAGCTGATGTGCAGACCCAAATCAATGCACCGGCGAGCGACCTCTGCGGTCCCGGTAAACGAGTGCATCACCGCGGCGGGCAACCGATCGGACCGGGATTCCAAATGATCGGCCAGTTCTTCGCCGCAGTCGCGCATGTGAATCACGACCGGCAATCGCCGCTCGATCGCCAGGTCCAGGTGTCGATCAAAGTACCGTAATTGGTCCTCCCACGGCGTGTCGTCCCAGTGCCGGTCGAGTCCCGTTTCGCCGATCGCGACGACTCCGGGTTGGTCCAATAAGTCAGCGATTTTGTCAAAATCACCCGGATCGGCGGCGGCGACGCAGTTAGGTTGCAACCCGACGACGGCGTGCAATCGACCGGGATACCGGCCGGCCAATTCGACCGCTCGGGAACTGGTGGGTAGATCGACGCCGACGACCGCCATGTCCGTCACGCCGGCCGCCGCGGCGCGGTCGAGCACCTCCGGCAGGATGGCATCAAAGGCAGAATCGCCCAGGTGCGTGTGGGTGTCGAAAATGGTTCAAACCGCTCCGACGAGTTTGGACAACATCGACGCGTCCTTGGTGGCCGGTGCCATCGGATCGGCACCCAAAGTTCCGACAAGCGAGTCGATGTAACCGTCCGACTCCGCCAGACTCAGTTGCTGCTCGGTCCATTGCAGCCGCGAGGCCAGATCGAGTTCCTCCAGCGTCGGTTGGCCGGCGTGCTCGGTGATGAATGATTGCAAACGTTGACGGGTCGCCCGGAGCCGCTCGATGTCGCGAATCTGCTGGGTCCGCAACCGGCGACCGTACCAGTCGCTGGCCAACATCGCATCGCGATCAAAGAGACCACGAACTTCCGGCGAATCCAAACCGTGGCCTTCGTGATTGCCGTGAGCCATGATGTCCAGCACCGCGCGAAGCGGCGGACACGCCAACTCATAACCGCCGTCCTCCATGTAACGCTGCGCGATTCTCGTGTGCGCTTCGGCGATCTGCAAGACGCCATCGACAAACGAATCGCGGTCTTGCGTCTCGGGCCTCAACACCGATTCGGTAAAGACTTTTGAGGGGTTATCAAACACCCGGGCAAGATACGTTCGGACGAACTTTTCGGTAATTCGATAACCCAAACGTGAGGCGGGGATGGAGACCGAGTTATCCACCACATCCTCGATCGGTTCGAGCATCCCCCCGGCAATCATTGCCTCCGGGTCGCGTTCGTCCGGCGTCATTCGGCACCAAAGCTCGGGCACTAGCAGCGATATATCATGACCGACCTCAAAATGGGGACCGACATGGCCGGCGGCGGTCGAGAAACATCCCAGCCCCGTGAGGATGGCCGAGACGATCGCATTGTTCATGTCGATCGACGGATGCAGTGCATTGAATGGACCTTTGGTCAGTGCCCCTTCGGACCCTGCCCCGGTGGTCGAGGGTGATTTGCCGGTTAGGGAGCAGACCGCGTCCATCGTCCATTCGGGCAATTGCTGATAATGCAGCGGCGAGTAAACGGCCAGCGAGCGGATGCCGGCGGCCGGATCGGGGGGATTATTGCGGCGACCGGCCAGGACCGCGGCGACGGGCGTCAGGATGGGGGCGTCGCCGCGAAGTCGCCGATGCAACTGAATGCCACGATGAGCGATGTAAGTATTGCGGGCGTCGACCATGTCGGGTCGGTCTTGCAAGTACCGTGGGTTCTTGGTCGGTTTCCCGTCGACGATTCGCGGGTGAGCGGTTGAAACGACATAACCGCTGTCCATCGCCGCGGCCCCGAGCAGCGTGTTCTCCATCGGCGGCGTGTATTGATCAAACTCGATCGCGTCGGCCACGATTTGGCGAGCGTCATCGGGCGTCAGCGGCTCGAAGTTACTGATGAAATTGCCCGGCGACCCCAGGTCCGTTTCGGTTTGTTTGTCCAGTCCGCGATGAACGGCGTCGTCGGGCCGTTGGAACAAGCGATATTCGCAATTTTCGACAAACTTATAACTTCCCCGGCGAGCGGTCATTCGGCCGATCGCTTCGACGCCACCGACCGATTCGGCCGACGCGACCATCGAAGCGGAGATGTCGTCCTCACGCTGCACCTTGGCCGCCGCGATGAAATCCTGGCGCAGTTTGAACGTCCGCCAATGGTTGTCTTCCAATCCCACCCGCAGGTACGTGCCGACGAGCGATCGATCGCGAATCTTCAGTTCGTGTCCCGGTGAACCATTGACGATATCGACAGAGAAGTACTGCCGCCAATTGTCTTGCATTTCGGGGGTGATGAAACGTTTGATGATCAAAGCCGCGGCGTAAACATGCTCGGGGATCGACCGCAGCCAAGCGTTGTACGTCTTGTTGTAGTCCGGCGACGGGGTGAGCAATTTAATGACGCTGCCCAGCGACCGGCTCGGATCGAGCACCGCGCGGCTGGGTCGTTCGGTATAGTCGGTCCGGCCGGTGTACGATTCGCTCCACCGTGTCGAAAAATCTCGCTGAAAGATTTCCTCGATTAGCTCGAAATCCTTGACGTGATCTTTGACAAAGATCGGGCCATAGAGCATGTAATCGCGCAGGCTCTTGGAAATTTCGCTTTTGCCGCCCCCCGAAACGGTACACGGTTTATGACAAAAGACGCCGTCGCCGACGGTCCCGACCAATCGCCAGGAGGGAGCGGCGGGGTGCTTTTCAAGCTGAATCTTGTAACCCGAAGGCGTCATGTAGACGTTTTGCGGCGACAATCGGATCGATTGTTCCCGGCCGTTGCGGTCGGTCCACCGCACGTCCGACGTCCGCAGGCTGACCAGCGCGTCCTCGGGAATGTAGATGACGCTGGGATGAACTTTATCAACCCCATAGCCTTCGGACCGGATGTCGATGAACGACGAATAGTTCGCAGCGACGTCGGCAAACGTCTGCTTGTTATAAAGCCGCGAGTTGACTTGAAATTCATCGCCGAGATTGTACGACGCGAACGCCAATGCCCCGCCGGCGTGTTCCTCCTCGGCCCCGCCCATCAGGTTGCACGCGTAGGACAGTTGCGTCTTGACCTCTTTTTTGCAATACCCGTAATAGTTGTCGGCAATCAGGGTGACAATAACACCCTCGGCATTGCGACACGTCAGTTTGAACGCGGTGCCGTCGTTGTAGAGTTCTTCGTCGGTCTCATAACACATCCGGTCGGCTTTTTGCCGTTCGGATGCGTCGTTGACATGAGGCAACCCGACCGCTTTTTTGGTCAAAAACTTCAGGTGCGGGGCCAGGATGACGCAGCCGGTGTGGCCGGAGAAATGTTTGGCGTCCAAACCCGCGTCGGCCGCGGCGATCAGCGGGTCGCCGGCATTGCCAAAGATCGATTCGACAAAGTCGAGGTTGGAAACATAAGAACCGGGCACAAAGAAACGCGTCTCCATCCGTTTGGCCGGCGAGACACCCGGCACGGCCGGGGCGACCAGCGGCCGGAGCATCAACGACACCCAGGTTTCGCCCCCCTGGCGGCACGCCGACAGGTAGGGCAACTGCATCGATTCGGCGGGCGGGTCCATCGCCGCCCGGAACAATTGCACGAACACCTCGCGGGGCACGATCCGCTTGTCGCCGGGCACCGGCAGCCCGCCGTCGACGACGTGAAACGTCCCGGCAGTCGTTCGGCGATCGGCCCCGGGGTTGTTCAAAACGCCATTGAGGCAGCGGTACGACGCGACATCGCGGGTTTGGAACTCATGGCCGCCGACCGGAAGCGACAGTTCGCGGGCCATGCCGTGGCGGTCCAGGTTGAGGCTGCGGGCCGGCAGCCGGAGCGGTCCGCCGTGGTCGGCTTCGGTGCCCGCGACGCCTTTGAAATAGCCGGCCAGGAACGTTTCGATCCGGGCGTCGATCGCCGGCTGATGTTGCCGGAGCAAGCGGAAACGTTGCCGCAGCGTGTCGAGCATTCCGGGCGGAAAAGCCGCTTCGGGCCGGGCCTGGTCGGCGTCGGCCGGCGGGGTCAACCCGGCCAACGACAATTGAAACGCCAGGTAGGACTGCAATTGCTGGCGGCGATCGGGGTCCGCCGAGACGGTTTTGTCCCAACCGACAGCACGCTGAAGGGCGTCGGGTTCGGTCAACAGCGACATGGCCAAGTTTCCGGGTGCGGGGGGCGGTTTGCCATCGATCCGCACGATAGCAAAACGGTTTCCCCACTCCAACGGTGGGCCTATTCCCGCGGTCCCTCGGCTTTGCGTTTGACCATCGTTACCTCGTTGCCCGAATCGTTGTACCGAACCTCGTCCATGAACGCGGCGATCAGCAGCAACCCGCGGCCGCCGATGTCCTCCAAATGCGAGGGGTCGGTCGGGTCGGGAATCGACGCCAGATCAAAGCCGGGGCCGGAGTCTTTGATCGTAAAAACGGCTTGATTCCGCGTCGCCGTCAACGTCACTTCGACGCGGCGGGATTGGTAGGGTTCAATCTTTTGCCGCTCGTGGATGAGGTCCCAAAACGGCGACCCGTCGCCCTGCTCGCGGAGCACCGAGGAGACCTCCAGGTTGCCGTGGATGATCGCGTTGAGGACCGCTTCATCAAGCGCCATCGCGACTTGGGTCCAAATCATTTCGTCAAATAAATCGAGTTTCGCACACGTTTCTTCCAACGTCGCGATCACCGACGGGACCAACGATTCCTGGTTGGGCAGCCGAAGCGTGATTTTTAGCCGGTCGAGGCACTGCTCGATGACGGTCGGGTTGGCCGTCGCCTGGCGGACGTTGAGGACTTGGCGGACGGTGTCCAAAAAGGTCGTTTCCAACCGCCGTCGCGGCACGTAGGACGCCACACCCCGCAGCAACGCTTCGGCGGCGACCGGTTCGATCCCAGGCCGGGTGATGACCAAAATTGGGGTCATCGGAGCGGCCGCGCGGAGCTGTTCGACCCACTGCAGCGCCATCACCGCGTCGATCGGCGAGGCCGGCGGCGGGGTTGGATTGTGGGCCGGCGGATCGCCGTCGGCCGGCGGGATTGCCGGCACCGCTTCGGTCGGGTCGTCGCACAACTTCTCGTCGGCGAGTTCCATTTGACCGGGCAGATCGGTGACGATCAGGTCAAAGATGCCGCGGGTGATTTGATCGCAGGCTTTGGCGTGAGATTCAAACGCATAAACGTCAAACTCATCGGTCGGCAACAGCTCGGACATCTGCCGGCGGACATCCGCGTCGGCCTCGACGATCAGAACGCGGTGGTACAACGAACGGCTCGGCGGCGACGAGGAAAAGGCGGGCGTGGGACGGGTCCCATGCTAGCTTAGCCTCTCCAACGTAGCGGAAGTCGCCAAGACTTTCGGTGCCCGACGTGAAACGCATCCGAAAGTCTTGGCGACTTCCGCTACGTCTTTACTCAGCGATCGGCGTAGACCAGCGTGCTTTCCTCTTTGGTCACCGGGCGGCCGTTGCGGTCCGAAACCACCACCGCCTGCACGACATGCGTGTCGGCTTGAACACCGCGGACTTGGACCCGGTGAACGATTTCCTCGCCGGCGGCCAGCTTGGCCAACGGGTCAAAAATGATCCCGCCCCGCTCGTCCTGACTGCCCCCGGTCTCGCTGGCGACGATCTGCAATCCCGCCGGCAGGTTCATGGCGACTTGAACGTTGGTGTCGTCGAGCGATCCGGTATTTTTCACGCGAATTTCATAAGTCGTCTCGGCACCGATCTCCACCGGATCGGCCAAATCGGTCACCGTAAACGTCAACTCCGACTGGCCTTCGACGGCGACAACGGCGTTTGCCGAAGCAGTAGTTTGCAAATCCGCGGTCGCTTCCAAACCGATCGCCGAGGAACCGATGCGGATCGGCAACAGCGTCAGCGGGACCGAGCCGGTCTGACCGGCGGGCAGTTTTTGCAATCGGTAGCGGACCAGGTGCCGGTTGGGGTCGTAAACGCCGCCGTTTTCGGTGCGAACGAACTCCAACCCGCGGTCCAGTTGAACGTTGATTTGCAAATTGGTCGCGTCGGCCGATCCGGTGTTTTGAACCTGCAGGTTGTACGTCGCTTCCCGGCGGAGGAAACGCCGCGACGGACCGTCCAGCGCTAGCGTCAATTGCGGGGCGATGACACGGATCGCAACGGTATGTTCGGCCGTTAAACCGTCGTCGCCGATCAACCGAACGGTGTTGTCAAACGTGCCGGGGGCGACCGCTCGCATCCGCAGGATTTCGCGGCGGGATTGACCGGCGGCCAGCGACCCGATCGGGTTGTCCAATTGGCGGCCCGCGGCGTGGCGAAAACCCTCCGGGACGTCGGTTTGCAAAACAACGTTGGACGCCGTTCCGGTGCCGGGGTTGGCGACTTGCAGTTCCAGTTCGACGATCCCGCCGATCATGACTTCGGCCGGAGCGAGCTGCTCGATCGACAATTGCGGCCGAGTGCTGCGGGTGCGGATCGACGCGGCGGCCTCGAACGTCACCCGCGCGACCGACCCAAGTTCGCCTTCGGCTCGGGGCACAAGATTGAGCTGGATGGTCCGCTCATCGCCGGCCGCCAACGCTCCCAGTTGCCAACGCATCAGGTCGCCGTCGACTTGGGGGGCAGGCACCGCGTCGATCAATTCCATGCCCTCGGGGATTCGGTCGTGGACTTCGACGCCCATCGCTTCGACCGGGCCGACGTTTTGAACCGAAAGCACGAACGACGCCGGCCGATTGACTTGGACTTCGGCGGGGCCGCGTTTTTGGATCACGATGCTCGGCGACTGAACACCGTCGAGTCGGCGGTCACCCGGCTGAGCCAACGCCAGCGGCTCGGCCGATTGAAAATTTTGCGGCATCGGCGGGGCGGCCATCCGTGGCGGACCGGCAAAGCTGGCCGGAGCCGCGGGCGTCGTCCGGGCCGGCGGGTCGTATTGGGGCGGGTCGTATTGAGGCGGCTGGTGATTTGGGGCGGCAGCAATCGGAGACGTGGCGGCCGCCGGCAACTCCGGCATCGGACCCCCGCCGCGGAGCGAATTGGCGGGCAACGATTGGGCGAAATTCTGAACCGGCGGCGGCTCCATCGCGGGCGGTGGGGCAAACGCCGTCGGCGATGGGGCAAACCCGCTCGGCGGCGGAGCGTAATCCGGGGCCGGAGTCAAAGCGGCCGGTGGCGAGTCGGCCGCCAGCCCGGTATTGGCCGATTGCAAATAAGCGTCAATCGGGTTGTCGGCCGCATGATCGGCCGCATGATCGGCCGAATGGTCCGGCCCATGATCGGCGGCCGCCAAGTCGCTCGGTGGGTCAAACGACGGCGGCGGACCATAGTCGGGAGCGGCAAACCCTTGGGGTGGATTGAAATCCGATTCCGGGCTGCCGACATCGTCGCCGGCCATTTCGTAGTCCGGAGCGTCTCCGTAAGCCGGTGGTGGCTCGAATGTGGGCGGGACAAACGCGGGTGGTTCAAATCCGGGCGGGGCAAAGCCGAGATCCGCTGGCGCGTCGCTGAAGGATTCGGGGGCGGCAAAACCGGGAGGCGCAAAGTCCGCATCCTTCCCCAACGCCTCGGTTGCCGGAGCGGGCGACAATGGGCGACGCGACGACGGAGCCGGGAAACCGAACCCGCCACCGTTTTGTTCATCATGCCCGACCTGCGCGATCGCCGCGTCGCCGGGGCCGCTGACGTCGTAACCGGCGGGACTAAACTCCGAATCGAATTGGTCGATCACCTCCTCTTCGATCGGTTGCGAAACGATCGGCAACGGAGCCGGGGTGAGCGACGGGGGCGGCTGGGGCACGGCGATCGGGTCGCCGTCGCGAGACGCTTGGGCGGCGGCCAGGACGCCGAGCAGGACCGCGCCGATGCCCCCGGCCAACCGGTAGGTCAATTTGTTCAGCAGTCGTTTCATGGTGTCGCTCACCGCGTCGGGATCCCGTGCTTCGGCCACCCGTCGTTCCGCGTCCTGCGGATCGGTCGGATTGGCATTTGCGTCCGGCGATAGCAATTCGGCGGGGACTGCCGCAAGCCCGATGGGCTGCCTAACATCAACGTCATGACGCCGATGATGAAGCAATACCACGAGGCAAAAGCCGCGTGCGGGGATGCCCTTTTGTTGTTTCGGATGGGCGACTTTTACGAACTGTTCCTCGACGACGCCAAAACCGCCGCCCCGCTGCTGGGGCTGACCCTGACCAGCCGCGACAAGGATTCCAAAAATCCCACGGCGATGGCCGGCTTTCCCCATCATCAACTCGACGGCTACCTGCAAAAACTCGTCGCCGCCGGCCACCGCGCCGCCGTTTGCGAGCAAATGGAAAACCCCGCGACGGCCAAGGGGCTGGTCCGCCGCGAAGTCACCCGCGTCGTCTCGGCCGGGACGCTGACCGACGACGGGATGCTTGACCCGAAAGAACCCAATTACTTGGCGGCGATCTTGCGGCTGGGGTCAAAGGGGGAAGGGGCAAAGGGGAAAGGGTTAAAGGGAAAAGGGTCGAAGGGGGAAGGGTCAAAGGTTAAGGGAAGAGGGGAGGGGGGGGAGGGATTGGTCGGGATCGCTTGGGCGGAGCTTTCCTCGGGGCGGTTTGAAGCGGGGGTGTTTCCGGCCTCGCGGGTGGACGATGAACTCGCCCGGATCGCGCCGGCGGAAGTTTTGATCCGCGAGGACGACGCGGCTTTGAAGCTGGACAATACCGCGGCGTGGCGTTGGACCCACCGGCCGGCCTGGACGTTTGCGGTCGACGACGCCGCCGACCAATTGAACAAACAATTCGGCGTCATGGAGCTGGAGGGACTCGGTTTCGACGCCGCCCGCGATGCCGCGGCGATCGGCGCCGCGGCGCGGTGTTGTCCTATTTGCAAGACACTCAGCGCTGCAGCTTGGACCATTTCCGCGTCCTCACCGCTCACCACCAAACGCCATCGTTGCAAATCGATGCAGCGACGCGGCGGAGTTTGGAAATCAGCCGCACGATGCGTCTGGGCAACCGCGAAGGCTCGCTGCTGTCGGTCATCGACCGGACCGTCACGCCGACCGGAGCACGATTGTTGGCCGACCGGATCGCCGCACCGATGGTCCAGCCCGCCAAGATCGCGACGCGCGCCGACGCCGTAGCTCAATTGCACGCCGACCACGCCGCCCGCGGCGAGATTCGCAAAACGCTGGCGGCCGTTTATGACCTCGCCCGGTTGCTGGGCCGATTGGCCACCGGCCGAACCGGACCGCGAGATTTGCAGCAAATCGGCGTCACCCTGTCACGGTTGCCGGAGATCAAAACGCGGCTGGCCAGCTTCGATTCGGCGATGCTGCGGGGACTCGACCAATCGCTGCACCCGTGCCCCGAGCTGTTGGAAAACTTGCAAGACGCGTTATGCGATGAGTGTCCGGTATGGACCGCCGACGGGGGTTACATCCGGCCCGGTTATGATGGTCGATTGGACGAACTGCAAACCCTCGCCAGGGGTGGCAAACAGTGGATCGCGGAGTATCAAGCCGCACAGTCGCAATCGACCGGCATCCAAAACCTCAAGGTCGGTTTCAACAAGGTTTTCGGATACTACCTGGAGGTCACCAACCCTCATAAGTCCAAGGTGCCGGAGCATTTCATCCGCAAACAGACGCTCAAGAATTGTGAGCGTTATGTGACCGAGGAACTCAACGAGTACGAGCAGAAGGTTCTGGCGGCTGACGAGCAGGCGGAACTTCGCGAAATGGAGTTATTCGAGGATCTCCGGGCGGTGACGCACGCCCACCTGCCGACGTTGCAATTGGTCGCCGCGGCGTTGGCGGAATTGGACGTGACGGCGGCGTTGGCGGAAATCGCGGCGGCGGCCGGTTGGGTTCGGCCGACGATCACCGATGGCGGCGAGACGCGAATCGTCGGCGGCCGGCACCCGGTGCTGGATTTGACGATGGAAGCCGGCCAGTTCGTGCCCAACGACACGACGATCGGCGGCGATGCCGATCGCATTCTCCTGATCACCGGCCCTAACATGGCGGGCAAGAGCACCTACATTCGCCAGGTCGCGCTGATCACGTTGTTAGCACAGCTTGGCAGTTTCGTGCCGGCTCAATCGGCCGAGATCGGGGTCGCCGACCGAATCTTTGCACGCGTCGGAGCGGCCGACGAACTGTCTCGCGGCCAAAGCACCTTCATGGTCGAAATGGTCGAAACCGCACGGATCTTGAACACCGCGACGGACCGGTCACTTGTGATTTTGGACGAGATCGGCCGCGGCACCAGCACTTACGATGGGTTGTCGCTGGCCTGGGCGATCACCGAACATTTGCACGACGTGGTAAAGTGCCGAACGCTGTTTGCAACGCATTACCATGAATTGGCGGCATTGCAGGAAACAATGACCGGGGTGGCCAACTACTCCGTCGCGGTCAAGGAGTGGAATGAGGAGGTTGTGTTCATGCACCGAATCATTGCCGGTTCGGCCGACAAATCGTATGGCATTGCGGTGGCGCGATTGGCGGGCGTCCCGGCCAGCGTCAACGAGCGGGCCAAATCGATTTTATCGCAACTCGAAGCCGACCACCGCGACGGACTGGACCGCCCGACCATTGCTCCCCCGTCCGCATCAGGCGACACGTATCAACTGACCCTTTTTGGTTATGCCGAACATCCGGTCGTCGGGCGAGTCAAAAAACTGGACGTCGAGTCCATTAGCCCCATGGAAGCGTTGCAGTTTTTGCATTCCATCAAAGCCGAATTGTCCTGAATTTAACCTGACGAAGTATTTCAACACATTTAGATCGGCAATCATTTCGATGCGAATCAATCCTTCCGTGAAGCAGGCGGCTGGTTACCTGCCAATGATTGCTTCGGTGGTCATGATGTTCAGCGGTGGGAGCAACTGGAAGTTCGATCCATTGAAGCCAAATGCATTTCAGTTATGTGGAGTGTGTATGGCAATCGCCTGGTTTTGGACGAGAAATCCGATTTCAAAGATCGAGAAAGTCAGCATCCCGATTTTCGTTTTGTTCTGGGTGTTGATTCGAAGGATGATGAGCGAAGGCGCCTTCAGCTCTCGGGAGGACTATCTGGCGGGAATTTTGTTGGCTATCACTGCGGTGCTTGCATCTTCGATTCAGTGGTTGTTTTTCAAGCCGCAACGTCGTTTCACGTTAATCGCTTTTGGCCTCATGCTGTCGGTGACCGGTCTGGCGTTGTGGCGAATGGACAACACCGCCATGGAGAATCTGACATGGGCAAGAACAACGCTACTGCGGTCATACGTGTGGAGCATTGTCAATGTGGTGTCGATGACCTCACTGTTGATGTTGTTGGTTTGGTTTGGGGCAATCAAGTCTACCCTCCAGCGACGCACGAGCGAAGCGTTGGTGGTTGTCAATTTTGCTCCGCTTCTTTACATCGTCGGCCATGACTTTTTCCGGGAAACCGTCTTTGATTTTAACGAGACTTTTCTCCAGCGGTTCCGACCGACATCGTTGGGACTGGTGGGATTGACGATTTATCTGGCGCCAATCCCGATTTTGCTATGGATCACGGCCCGAAGCTGTCGACCTGTCGTTGTGAGTCCAACGGTTGATGCCGCCCCGCCCCGGAAACGCTTTGGATCATCAACCTTACTGCTGGGACGATACGGTTGGCTGCAGTTAGTGATTGTCTCATGTTGGGTGGTAACCTTGGTCCCGGCCACGGTCGGTTCGATGGAAACGCGTCCGATGATCTGGGGCAAAGGATTGTTGTCACAACGGCAGGGCTGGCCGATGACTTATTTATCCAGATCATGCCGTTTGGATGCCGATGACCACTTTTGGCTGGGGGAATTCCGGTCCACGTTCCAGGCTGATACAGGAGCGTTGGTTATCAACGTCTCGGTCATGTTGTTTCTGGTTTATGCCATTGGATGGTTGCTTCCCAGATGCATTGGAGTGTATCAAAGATCAAATTCGACTGGTTTGCAGAAGGTGACTTTTGTCCGTTGGTGTGTGGTGACCGGGGCAGTCTGTCTGCTGATGTTCCTGGGTCACCGTTCGTTATCTAGGCAGCATTCTCGGGTCAACGCGGAAAATTTGATCGTGGCATCCATGGACCAACCCGCGGTTGACCGGGTCATTTCACAACGGCTTCCCCTCTGGTTGAACCCGTTCGATCTGACTGTGGCGGCCATTCACAACCTATTCATGTCCCGGAACCTGCCGCAGCGACCCGAAGTGACCGTTGATTTGACACTGCCTGCCATGGCCGACTCGCCAGTGCCGCTGTCCGCCTTGGAATGGCTCCATGACATTGAAGTTTCTGCTGGAGAAATAAACTCCGAGCAACTTGAAACTTTCAACCGATTGCCAATCCGATCGCTACGTTTCCTGCCGGCAGTCTCTCTGCCGGAAGGACTCAAGGTTTTGTCACGACGATCCGGTAGGCTTCAGCGTTTGGAATGTCATGACCGGGCAATTGACTATCGCAATTTCGTTCAGAGCCAGCCAAATTTATTGCATTTGTCTTTGACGACCGACGCGAAAAATATCGATTGGTTGCCTATAGACATCGTTAGTGTTGACATCCGCCTGTTGTCAGATGACTCATCGATTGATGCGCAGCGGAGAGATCTGCAAGAACTCCGAATTACCGGGAATGGAGATGATTTAACGCTTCGACTTTTGGATACTGTTTACCAAAACTCCACGCGGGTCGATAATTTTCGCCAGTTGCAGATTGATTGGACTAGGAACCCCCAAGATGGTGTTTCTGTTCAGACCGAGTTGATTGCGATCCCGTCACTGCCGGCTAGCGTTGAATTTGAGGTACTGACGTCATTCTTTGGCGATGAACGTCCTCATCTTAAATTCACTTTACGCAATGCACGCGTCCAACGGTTCGATCGACTCGAACGGGAGATCATGGCTTCCTTGACATTTTCGCGGTCAGAATCAGCGGAGGACGTAGCTAACAGCCTTGACGCACTGAAGGCAACCCAACTGGCGTCAATCTATATTTCGGGCGCTGACGTTTCCAAAGATGTCATCGACGGCTTACGCGGCATCACGAACTGTCACGACGTGAGCATCCTGCCCCATCCGGAAGCGTCGGTTCAACCGGTCATCAGCGACCTGCAGGTCTTAACGCAGTTCGGATCGGTTTACATGCCTCAGGTCGTCGTTACTGAGCAATCACTCCATGAACTATTGGCGACAGACTCGGATCTCGAGTCATTTACGGCCGATGGCCGACGAATCCGATCGCTCGATCTGACCCGATGCAAACGCAAGATGACTTTGGGTTTAGCCAACTGTCCCGGGCTTGAAAGTTTCTTTCCTTCCGCCGAACGGATTCAACTTGTCCTGGGCGATCCGGGATTTGATTCGCTCCAACATGCGGTATGGAACGAGGGATGGCATGTCCGAGGACGAGCGTTCACTGCGGCACGGCTCAATGAGATCTTTGGAGATTTACATCCCTATGGCCTACGCTGGTCCGCTCCCGATACATCGCAAATTCCTGATGCGGACCTCTCGAAAATGAGGTGGTTGATTCTTGACAACCCGGACATGTCGTTTGAAACGATCATGAGTTTACAATTTGATTGGGAGCCATTGGACCTGTCCGCCTACCCGGAGGTTCCCGAAGAGTTCCGTTTGGTCCTTTCAAACCTGTTTCAGGGCTTGTCGATTGCTTTGCCGGAATCGTTGACGCCCCGCCAATTGACCTATTTCCTGCAGCGACTCAAGCCGGTTGCGTTGTTGCATCTTCGCACCCCCTCCCAACCGGTTGTCGATGCTGGTCTGGATCACGACCTTTTGGCAATCCTTAACGAGAGTCGATTTCCCGATGATCTAACCATCAGCTTTCGCAATCGGCTGATTACCGAAAAGTTCGCCGTTGCTTTGTTGAATTATCAGCCTGACGATCCTAAGGTCCTGGACTTGCGTGGATGTCGCATCACCGAGTCCGCCCTGAACCTTCTGCTTGAATCACCCGCCGTATCCCGGATTCAATTGGACGACTCAAAAATTCAACCGACCAGTTCAGAGGCTGACCAATCATAAAACCAGGGCGATAAATTTGTGGGCCGCTCGGGGGCACGCATTAAAGTCTAGATTAGTGCGATTAGACCCAGCTGACCTTTAACTTTAAAGCGTGGGGGCGGGCCGCATGGGGGTGACTACATAATAGGCACACTCGCCAGATCAATTTCGCACGGACATACAGCGGAAGCAACGGTTTTCATGAAGACTATCGGACGAGAACGAATAGCCAAAACGCCAGCCGTCCCTAACTGGGAACGCTGGCGTTTTTTGTGGAATCTTCTCCATTGCGTTAGCTGGCCATCGACGAGCAGCTTTCTTGGCACTTGCGGCAACACTCGACGCACTTGTCCATGTTGCCGACCTTTTCGCAACTGTCTGCGCATGCTTTGCAGATCTCGGCGCAGGCACGGCAATATAACGCGTGGTGTTCGCTGTTGCGACTCATGAAGTCGACGCAGGCAGCGCAAGCCGCGATACAGTCGAGCATCAGTTTGACGTGCGTTTGCTCGACGTGGTCACCTCCTTCGGAAAGGCAATGACTGGTCAGCATGTCGGCACAGGTGGTTTGACATTCCTGGCAATTTTGAAGGCATTCTTTCATGGATGCGGTTGCGGTACTCATTGGTTTCTCCTTTTGAAATGATTGTGCGGCACCGGCGCCGTTCCTTTTTCGGAATGCAACTTGCATACCATTGTGGGGTATATTGAGGAATGACTAATTGGCAGCCTGGAGAGATCATGGACCACACCGAAAAACACGAGACATCGCTGCCCGTGGCCGAGACGCCGACGAAGATTGACCCGGTCTGTGGAATGACCGTCCCGGCGGATAGCCCGCGATCGGCCGAGTTTGAAGGCGAGAAGTACGTGTTTTGCAGCGATGGTTGCCTGACGAAGTTCAAGAACGACCCGGCGGGCGTGCTGGCGAAACGAGCTCAGACGGAAGCGAGCGAGGCGACCTCGTGCTGTGGTGGCGACGCGTCTGTGCATCAAATTGGCGAGCAACCGCCGGCGGCGGCGTGCTGCGGCGGTCTCTCATCGTCCAGTGCGAGCGATACGCCCGCAGACCCGACGGCGATCTACACCTGTCCGATGCACCCGGAAATCGAGCAAGTCGGCCCCGGCGACTGCCCGATTTGTGGCATGGATTTGGAACCGAAGTTTGTCGACATGGCGGACCATGGTGACGACGAGCAATACGCCGATATGAAGCGCCGGTTTTGGATCGGTGTGGCGTTGTCGGTGCCGCTGCTGGTGATCGCGATGAGGCCGATGGTCGGCCTGCGTGTGGCGGATTGGATGAGTCCATCGGTGTTCGGTTGGTTGCAACTCGCACTCGCGACGCCGGTGGTGTTTTGGTGCGGGTGGCCCTTGTTGGTTCGAGGTGCGAAGTCGTTTCGTAGTTGGAACCTGAACATGTTCTCGTTGATCGCGGTGGGAACGCTGGCGGCGTACTTGTTCAGCTTGGTCGTCGTACTGCTGCCCGGCGTGATTCCGGAAGCGTTCTACGAAAACGGTGTCGCTCCGTTGTACTTCGAGGCCGCGGCCGTGATCATCACGTTGGTGTTGCTGGGGCAAGTCTTGGAATTACGAGCGCGCCAGCAAACGGGTGGTGCGATTCGTGAACTGATGCAGTTGGCTCCGGAGACCGCGACGCGGATCAGCGAAGATGGCGAAGAGGAAGTTTCGCTCGACGCGGTTCACAAGGGCGATCGTTTGCGAGTGCGTCCCGGCGAGAAGGTGCCGGTCGACGGCCGTGTCGTTAGCGGTTCGAGCAGCGTCGATGAGTCGATGCTGACGGGCGAGCCGATTCCGGTACAGAAGGTCGAAGGCGACGAGATCACCGGAGGGACGTTGAACCAAACCGGTGCGTTGGTGATGGAAGCGATCGGCGTTGGCGGAGACACGGTTCTGAACCGCATCGTGCAAATGGTTGCCGACGCACAGCGGAGTCGCGCGCCGATTCAGAAACTGGTCGATGTGGTCGCTCGTTACTTTGTGCCGACGGTGATCGTTTGTTCGATTGCGGCGTTCATTGGTTGGGCGGTGTTCGGTCCGGAGCCACAACTCGCTCACGCTTTCGTTGCGGCGGTTGCGGTGTTAATCATTGCTTGTCCTTGTGCATTGGGGTTGGCCACGCCGATGTCGGTGATGGTTGGCGTCGGTCGCGGGGCGAAGGAAGGCGTGTTGATCAAGAACGCAGAAGTGTTGGAGGTGAT
The DNA here is from genome assembly GCA_963833245.1 of Pirellulaceae bacterium. Classification (GTDB taxonomy): domain Bacteria; phylum Planctomycetota; class Planctomycetia; order Pirellulales; family Pirellulaceae; genus Rhodopirellula. The sequence goes on along the minus strand of CAWHXH010000010.1, from coordinate 38,428 downwards.
GGAAAAGGTCGACACGATCGTTGTTGATAAAACGGGGACGCTGACGCAGGGGCGGCCGGAAGTGACGGCGGTCGAGACGTTTGGCGAGTGGAGTGAAAGCGACGTGCTGACGTTGGCTGCCGCGGTTGAAGCACAGAGCGAACACCCGTTGGCTCAGGCGGTCGTGCGACGTTCGAAGTCGGACGACTTGCAAACCGTCGAGACGAACGACTTCGACAGCATCACCGGTGGTGGTGTGCGTGCTCGCGTGGACGGACATGATGTGCTGATCGGGAAAGCGGACTTGCTACACGAACAAGGCGTCGTGAATGTTGACGCTGGCAGATCCCAAGCTGGATCGCATCAGTCGGAAGGTGCGACGGTGGTCTTTGTTTCGATCGACAACCAACTTGCGGCGATCATGGCGATAACTGACCCGATTAAGGACAGCACGCCGGCGGCTTTGAAGACGCTGCACGAGCTTGGGTTGAAGGTGATCATGTTGACCGGCGATGCGGAGCCGACGGCGCGTGCGGTCGCTAACAAATTGGGCATCGACGAATTTCACGCTGGGGTATCGCCCAAGGACAAACACGATTTTGTTCGCAAGCTGAAGAACGACGGCAAAACAGTCGCGATGTGTGGCGATGGAATCAATGACGCTCCTGCACTTGCCGAATCAAACGTCGGCATCGCGATGGGAACGGGAACAGGCGTGGCTATCGAATCGGCGGGCGTGACTTTGGTCGGTGGTGATCTCCGCGGTGTCGCGGCGGCCGTCAACCTGAGCCGAAAGACGATGAGCAACATTCGTCAAAATCTATTCTTTGCATTCGTCTACAATGCTTTAGGAATCCCTGTCGCCGCGGGTCTGCTTTACCCGATCTTTGGCGTGCTCCTGAGTCCGATGATCGCTGCAGCCGCGATGAGTTTGAGCAGTGTGTCAGTGATCGCCAATGCGTTGCGACTTCGGGCGGCGAAGCTGGCATAGCGAAGGCAATGGGAATTTGAATGTCGAACGGCATCGAATTAGAATTGTCCATACCCCATCTAGGTATTTGGCTCCCGACCCCTACCTCCCGAATTGCCACCAAACCAATGAACACCGAAGATCGCCGCAAATTCCTGAAAGCGGGTAGCATCGCTGCCGCAGTCACCGTCGCCGGAAAGGCATTTTCGCAGGATAGCGAGAGCGTTCCGCCATTGCCGCGAGATTCCGATGCGCCACCCGCGATCGGTAACCCTTCGGCCAGGCCAGCGGTACCGGGTTGGTCCGATGCGGAAGCGGAGATTGATGGATTTAGTCGTTTCGAGCCTTCGCGAGGCAACGATCCGGAATCACCCTATTACATCGGGAAGATGATGCCCGGATTTCGGCCAGCATCGGAGGGGCCAGCACCGTTTCACGCTCCTGACTTAGAGAAACTTCCCTACGAGATGGTCGATGGAGTCAAGCAGTTTCATCTCGTCCCGCAGGCGGTGCAGCGGGAATTTCTACCCGGATACTTCATGAATGTTTACGGCTTCAACGGCAGCATGCCGGGACCGACGATTGAAGTGACGCAGGGCGACCGGATACGAATTTTAGTGACCAATGAATTGCCGGAAGATACTTTCGTGCATTGGCACGGATTTGAGCTTCCGGTTCAGTACGACGGGGCTGCGACGCTGACGCAGAATCCGATCAAACCGGGCAGCACGATGGTCCATGAGTTCACTGTCCATGAGGAAGGAACTTTCTTTTACCACTCGCACGTCCCGATGCAGGAGGCATTCGGCCAAGTCGGGTTCTTTATTGTGCATCCGCGAAAGGTTTTCAATCCGCCGGTTGATCGTGACTTCGGATTGATCTTCCAGAACTTCAAAATTGACCCGGCACAAACTGTCAGTAATTCTTGGGCAATGGACTGGAACTGGCACACCATCAATGGCCGCAGCGGTCCGCTGACAACTCCGCTAGTGTGCAAACATGGCGAACGCGTGCGGGTACGGTTAATGAACTTTGCACCCATGCAGCACCACCCGATTCACATGCACGGGCACACTTACTGGGAAACCGGACACGAGGGAGCACGCACGCCTAGCAGTGCTTGGGTGCCTCGCAACACGTCGCTTGTCGGAGTGGCTCAAGCGACGAACTTCGAATTCATTGCCAACAATCCGGGTGACTGGATTTTTCATTGCCATATGGTGCATCACATGATGAATCACATGGTCCGGCAAGTGGGGCCACGTATTCGTCAGGATTCCAACGTCGATCGCTACTTGCAGAACACATCCACCCGACCGACGGTGGACTACACACGCCAGGGATCGGAGTGGGACACACCGGGCTATCCCCAAAAGATGCAGGGGATGGAGCGTACGATGCCACAGATGGAGTCGATTTGGAATCGTCGCGAATCGAAGGGTATGCGAGCGACTTATCCGATGGCAGTGAAAGGTCTCATGACGGTGATGCGCGTTCTGCCTGATGACCTTTACCGGCTGGTGATGGAATCGGATCAACCCGTTGAAAAAGGTGCGGTGTTCGCAGAAATCGTTCGGCGCTTCGGTGATCCAGAACGATACGAGGCAGCTGCGAAAACGATGGGCATGTAGCCATCTGTACCGAGATCCCCCATCGGGTAGGATGATCGGCACGGCGAAAAGACCAATCATCAATTTCCACAACAACGACGGCAGGTGGAACGCACGGCGTACAACGACCCATGCACAGCGACGACGAACGAAAAAAACTGCTCAATCGACTGCGCCGGGTAAACGGTCAAGTTGATGCTGTTGCGCGCATGATCGAAGAAGATGCCGAGTGCGTTGACATCGTGATGCAGATAAGTGCCGCGACGGGTGCGCTATCCAAAGTCGCCCAACTTCTGCTCACCGAGCACGTCAAGCATTGCCTACACGATGCCGCCGAGCACAGCAATGCGACCGATCGCGAAGCGATGCTGCAGGACCTGATCAAGCTGTTCGAGAAGTACGCTCAGACGAAATGAACGATTTGGAAGCGTAAAAGGCGCGGTCTTCGTGACTCCTTTACTCTTCCTTTCCAACTTCCTCACCCGCTGTTACCCCCTCGGGGTATCGCTACAATTGGGCAATGGAGTCTTCCGATGATCATCCTGTCCATGCAAGCCTTTCACGCCGAGTCGTCCAATCGGCCACGAGCGGGGATCGCGCTGCGCTGCGAGAGATCTACGAGGCGACGTCGGATCGTGTCTTTCGACTGATGGTTCGGATGGTTGGCCAGCAGGACGCTGACGATCTAACACAGCAGACATTCGTCCGGGCGTTCACGAAGCTCGATCAATTCAGTGGCGAGTCGAAGTTCGAAACGTGGCTGTATAGGCTGGCCACCAACGAGGCATTGCAGCATCTTCGCCGCGAGAAACATCGGCGGACCAAAGAACTGGTGGTGGAGCCGACCGTTCGGCACGCTGATCATGTTGACCAGGACGAACGTGCGGCGATGGTGCGAACCGCCCTGGACCAACTCGATCCAGAACTACGAGCGATCTTCACGCTCAAAGAAGAAAGCGGTTTGTCGTACCAAGAGATCGCCGCCACACTGGGCATCCCCGAAGGCACAGTCGGTTCACGCTTGAACCGGGCACGGCGGGAGCTGAGAAAACTAATAAATGGGAGTTAGTCGTCAAGAAGTTGGGCACTGTATTGTGCTTTGTCTTTCACTGACGAGTTTCTCACCTCTTAGTAAGGACAACCCACCGTGCGATCCAACTGAGCGATTGTGCCGGCGAGGGTGGCGTCGATACGGGCGAGTTGGGTCTCGAACATCAGCAGCTCGCGATAGGTTTCGATCAGGGTAAAGAAATCCGTGCGTTTGCCTCGGTAGTCGGCGATCGAGAGTTTGAGGGTGTCTTCAGTGCGTGGAATGATGCGGTCTTCGTAGATATCGCGTTGTTCGACCAAAGCGTCGGCCTGCACGTCAGGCGACGAATCTTGCCGTAAAGCTCGTCGCGTTCGGCTTCGAGACGGCGGGTGGTGCTGCTTCGTCGATGAGCGGCTTCGCGGATGCCGGCGTTGATCTTTTCTCGCCAGATCGGCAGCGTCGTTCCAAAGCTGATGCTGACGTTGTCATGTCCGTTGGCAACAGGACTAATGACGTCGTGCCCATCGCTAATCAATCCCCAATTAAGGCCGACGCTGAAATCGGGGTACTGTTGCAAGCACGCGAGTCGTTCTTTGTCGCGGTCACGCTGGATTTCCCATGCGAGGCCGCGCAGTTTCGGGTTGCATTGTTCGGCTAACGCGATCAACGATTCGATCTGCTGGGGCGTGCCGTTGACCCCAAGTTCTAGGGACGCTTCGGGCAACAAGTTAACGGGCTGTTGCAGCAACGTGGCGAGGTCAGCTTGTGCAACCTGCTTCTGTCGGCGAAGCGTGATCAGTTGATCGTCAAGTCGATCGGTTTCCAGTTGGGCACGCAGCACGTCTTGTTGCGAACCGCCGCTGCGGTAGCGGGCTTCGGCAACGTCGGTCAGGTCGGCGACGAGGTCTTTGGTTTCTTCGATGATCGTGATTGCTCGGGTGGCGAACCAGACTTCGTAGTAGGCCAGTCGCACAGACTCAGTGATCTCGCGAGCGATCGCGTCGACTTCGGTTTGAGCGATCTGAACTTCGCGGCTGGCGATGACGGCTTTCGTTTTCAGTTTGTCTGGGAATGGAACCATTTGGTTGACCGACATCTGATTACCGACGCGACCGCCCGCGGTTTGCAAAGCTTGATCGTGGAAAGGCCAGAAGGTGTTGTTGAACGTTGGGTCGGGAAGTGCTTTGGCTTGCGGGATGACGTTCGATGCGGCAGCGACGCGTTGACGCGCGGCGAGAATCTTGGGGTGCCGCGATAGTGCTTCGCCGACGAAGAACTCGACAGGCTGGCCAGCGGGTTGTTGCGAGTCGGGAGATGGGAGCCGGGAGTCGGATGACGCGGATTGGTCATTGGCTTCCTCCTTGGTCTTCGACGCACCGTCTTGTCGGTCTCCTTTTTTATCGCCGTCGTTGTCGCGGACGTCCAATTCGTCGTCTTCGTACATCTTCGGCGGCATTTCGTCGACTTCTTTCTCTGTCTCTGCCGTAGGCGGATCCAATTGAAGGAAGTCGCCGACGCTGCCGCGCGATGAATCTGTCTCCTTGCTGTCAAATCCTAGTTCGCCGTCGTCGTCCTGCGGCAAGGTAAACGCGGCTGGCGAAGCGACGAGAACGTCGTCGTTGTAGCCGGCGGGTTGGACAGGCACTTCTGCGAGTCGATCGGCAACCGCCACCGGTGCGGAGTCGGCTGATACAGCGTCGGCAGCAAATGTGCTGGCATTTTGTGTGTCCGAGGCGACTGGAAAGCCTCGTTGGGTCGCACAACCAGACGCGGATGCGGCGATCAGGGCGGCGAGCAACATTCGTTTAGCTTGTCTCGTTGCGGGTGTCCGAGATTGCCAATCCATGGCATTTCCGTCCTGTTCCGTTACAATGCAGAGTTCAAAGTTTGCCTAACCGGGAAATTCCTCTTGAACTGTTCGGCCAGATTTCCGATACAGTTCGTATACCGGTCATAGGTATCTTTTTCGGAAGGTCACAGTGAGTAACTCCCCCCTAATTCGCACCGCCGTCAATCTTTGTCTGATCGCTGCAATGGTGATTCAGCCGATGGCATTGATGGCTGCGCAGGGGACATGTGCTCAAGGACAATGCTGCCAGGCAGAAACGGTCTGCCACTCCTGCAAGTGCTGCGAAGTCGAAGCCGAAGGCGACCTATGTGGTTGCTGCAGCGGTGCCGACGACCATGCCAGCGGTTGCTGCACGGCAAAGGCGAAGGACAAGTCGAAGCCCGACGACTTGTTCGGCGAGATTTCGGATATCGTTCCCGAGCCACCGGGCGCGAGCGATCAATCAGGTGAGGCCGAGGCTTCGTTCTCGTCGTGCATGTGCGGAGTCCATTCGGTTCCTTTCGCCCCGGCACCTAACCGCGCTGCCGTGCCTCACGTTCGTGACTTAGTCGTAATCGCTTATCTGGATCACGTTGCGACAGACGCTGGCAAAATGATTCGTCCGAAAGCGTTGACGTCTCAGTTGCCGATCGGCGATCTCGCACCGCATTTCTCTCAGCGGTTTCTTTGCATCTGGCGGATTTAGCGCCGTCTTCGTAGGAGAACTGTGCGCTTGCGGTTCTTCGATTTCAAGTTGGCTTTCATGCATGTGATGCTGCGCGCTCGCTGCGTATGAAGCCTTTTCAGATGCAATCCTTGCGCGATCCGATTCGCGTGAACCAAAACAACGAACCGGTTACAGCCTGGAGGCACGTGACTGGTCGACGATGCGATCCCCTCCGTCGCATTTTCGATCGGTCGCCTCTTTGCTGACGCTGGCGGATGGAACCGCCAACGCATGCCGGGCAACTCCGCGAGAAATGTGATGAGTAAGGACGAACCAATCAAACCCGACGACGAAGCCGTTGATGAACGAGTCAACGACGTGGACGCCGGTGCGCAAGCGGATAGCGAGACGAAAGAATCGGCAGTCGAAGAAACGCCCAAACCAGACAAAGCGAAGCCCATCGTTACAAAGAAAGACGGCGGAGCGAAATGGTTGGTGCGTACCGGCGTCCAAGCTGCAGCCGTCGTCGTCGTCGCCGGACTGGTGTTCTTCCTGCTCGGTGTCGCACAGAAAACTAAGTGGCTGACCGCTGACGGTTTTTCCGGCGGCCAAGGCGATACCGTCGTGGAAAGCGGCGGTGGCGAAGACAAGCGATACATCTGCCCCATGATGTGTACGCCACCATCGACTGAACCCGGTCGGTGCCCGGTGTGTGCGATGGAATTGGTCGAAGCGACGGGCGGCGGAGGCGGCGATGGTATCTCGGTCACAATTGAATCGTCGGCGCGTCGGTTGGTCGGTATCCAAACCGCGATGTCAAAGATGGGCGAAGTCAATCGCACGATTCGCACTATCGGCTCGATCGACTTTGATGAAAGTCGGCTGTCGACGATCAGTGCGTACATCGACGGCCGTTTGGAAAAGATGTACGCGAACTATGCCGGCGTGAAGGTCAACGAGGGTGACGACTTGGCGTTGATCTACAGTCCGCAGCTCTACACCGCTCAGACCGAATTCATTACCAGCATGAACAACGGCGGTAAGATCGGTCGGTTCCAGCTGGATAACGGCAATCTCAATAAGATGGCTCGCGAAAATCTGGCGGAGCTAGGCATGACGCAGTCGCAGATCGACCAGCTCGCAGAGTCCGGTAAGCCGATGTCACGCATCCGGATCAAGTCTCCGCAAAGTGGAACGGTGATCGAGAAGTCGGCTATTGAAGGCGACTATGTCAAAACGGGCCACAAACTCTATCGCGTTGCCGATTTGTCCAGCGTCTGGTTGATGCTGGACTTGTTCCCTGACGACGCTTCGGCTGTTCGGTTTGGTCAACAAGTCGAAGCCGAGATTCAGTCGATGCCCGGCGAAGTATTCACGGGTCGTGTCGCATTCATTGACCCAACGGTCAACCCGAAGACTCGAACGGTTCGCGTTCGAGTCGAGATCATGAACTTCGACGGCAAGTTGCGACCGGGCGATTACGCGACTGCTCGGGTGACGGTACCGGCGATCCCGATGGACGAGGTCTACGACCCGGCTTTGGCGAACAAATACATCAGTCCGATGCACCCGCAAGTCATCCGCGACGAACCGGGAACGTGCCCGCTTTGCGACATGGATTTGGTGCCGACGTCGCAGCTGGGTTTCGCATCGGAACCGTTGCCGATGCAGCAAGTTGTCACCGTGCCGCGCGACGCCGTGTTGCTCGCGGGTGAGAACAGCGTGATCTATGTCGAAACCGAACCGGGTCGTTTTGAGATTCGCCGGGTGACGGTCGGTCCGATGAACCGCAAAGAAGCGGTGATTGTCGAAGGGCTTTCCGCTGGTGAGACCGTCGCGACGGGAGGCAACTTTCTAATCGATTCGCAAATGCAACTCGCCGGAAACCCGTCGTTGATGGACCCGACGAAGGCGCCGAGCTATTCGCCGGGACCGCTGGAACTTCCCAACACCGCTCCCGTCATGCTGGCCAGCGACGCGGGTAAGTCGCTCGACCGTACCTACGACGCCTACTTCGAGATTCAATGTGCGATGGCGGCCGACCAAACTCCTCCGCCGGTTGCTTTGAACACGCTGATCGAAGGGCTTCGCGAGCTGGAAATGTCGGGCAACGTTCCCGACGAAGCTCAACGCCCGTTTGCCACCGCTCGTCGCGCCGTCGCACGGATGGATGGGTCGCTGGAAACCGCTCGCGAAGCCTATCGCGGAGTTAGTCACGCGCTGTTGCGAGCGGCCACGGTGGCTCGCGGCCCGAAGACGGCGATCAAGCTGACGCACTACTACTGCCCGATGGTTCCTGGCGGAGGTGGCGACTGGATGCAGCCCGGCGGCGAACTTCAGAACCCGTACTGGGGCAGCGAGATGCTGACGTGTGGTCAAGTCGTGCGTGACATGGCGATGCCCGCTGGCAACATTCCTTCGATCGCTCGCACGGTGCAGTAAGGAGACTCCCCATGCTTAACCTTATCATTCGCTTTTGCGTCAAGGAACCTTGGCTGGTCGTCCTGCTGACGATCGGACTGTGCATCGCAGGTTGGGTCAGCTTCAAGTCGATTCCGATCGACGCGATTCCCAACATTGGTGAAAACCAGGTCATCGTGTTGACGCCGTGGCCGGGACGTTCACCGAAGGACATCGAAGACCAAGTCACCTATCCGTTGAGCGTTTCGTTGCTGGCGGTTCCGGGTACCGAATCGGTGCGTGGCAAGAGCATGTTCGGCTACAGTTTTGTGCAGGTCACGTTCAAAGACGAGATCGACTTCTACTGGGCACGCAGCCGTGTGTCCGAACAACTCGGCAGCGCCGCTTCACAGTTACCCGACGGTGTTGTGCCGCAACTCGGACCGGACGCGACCGGGCTGGGACAGGTCTATTACTACACGCTACAGCCACCCGACGAAGGCATGGGGCTGGCGGAACTCCGCAGCCTGCAAGACTTCGTTGTGAAGTACGAACTGCAAGCGGTCGAAGGCGTCAGCGAGGTCGCGTCGATCGGGGGCTACGTTCGTCAATATCAAATCGAAGTGGATCCCGACAAACTTCGCTTTCATGACGTGTCGCTCGACAAGCTGGCAATGGCGATCAAGGGATCGAACATGGACGTCGGAGCCAAGACGGTCGAAACGACGGGCATGGAATTCATCGTCCGCAGCAAGGGTTTTCTTGGCAGCGATGGCGATAAGGACAAGGCGGTCGAGGACATTGAGGACACCGTCATCATGCAGCGGGACGGCGTACCGGTTCGCGTTCGCGACATTGGCAGCGTGCAGATCGGGCCGGACTTTCGCCGCGGTGCGCTGGACTACAACGGAGCCGAAGCGGTCGGAGGCGTGGTGGTGATGCGATACGGCGAAAACCCGCGAGTCGTGATCGACCGGGTGAAAGAAAAGATTGCAGCGATCACACCGTCGCTCGGGGGCGTGACCATTCATGGCGTCTACGATCGCAGCGGGTTGATCGACGAGACGATGGCGACGCTGACGCATGCGTTGCGTGACGAGATCATCATCACGGCGATCATTATTCTGCTGTTTTTGCTGCACATTCGCAGCAGCTTTGTCGTCGCGATCTGTTTGCCGGCCGCCGTGCTGATGTCGTTCATCGCGATGCAGTTCGTCGGCGTCGGTGCGAACATCATGTCGCTGGCGGGAATCGCGATCGCGATTGGAACGATGGTCGACATGGGCATCATTGTGTCGGAGAACGTCTATCAGCATCTATCCGATTGGGAAAAGGGCCAGGACGAATCGAAAGGAAAGAAGGTTCGCAACGAGGTCGTCTATGACGCAACTGTCGAAGTCGCACCAGCGGTCGTCACGGCCGTCGCAACGACAATCGTCAGCTTCCTTCCTGTGTTTTTCCTAACCGGACGTGATTTCAAACTGTTTTCTCCGCTGGCCTACACCAAAACGTTCGCAATCGCGGCGGCGATGATTACCGCTGTGACCGTCGTGCCGGCGCTGTGTCGGTTGATGTTGCGGAGCAACGTGCGTCGCAAATCGACCGCATTGGTTGCCGCGTTGTCCTTCGCCACCTTGCTGGGCGCAGCATCGCATTTCCTTTGGGGACCACGAATTGCCGAACGTTTTGATTTGCAAGCTTGGGCAGTGACTGCAATCGCCGCTTCGCTTGGCTTCATTGCTGGCTGGCAATGGATGCGTGAACGCATTCGACCGATCGAAGAAATTCCATCGAGTCGTTTTGTGCATTGGATCTACGCTGCTCGATTGCGTCAGGCGTTGAATCATAAAGCGTTCGCGTTGTCGTTTCCGGCGATTCTGCTGGTCGTCGGTCTGGGAGCCTGGATAGGACTGCCCACAGTTTTGCGACCCGTTGAGAGGTTCGCGAATGTATTTGGCGCTGAGCTAAATGACTTTCCCGGCTATGTCGATGCCAAGCACACATTTACCGGTTTGCAGAGCGACGACTGGATCGCTCTGGACGAAGGAAGCTGGTTCTACATGCCGACGCTGTACCCGGCGGCCAGTTTCTCGCAAGCGATGCAGGTTTTGCAGACGCAAGATGTCTTGATCGGCCAGATTCCTGAAGTCAAAGATGTGCTGGGCAAGATCGGTCGCGTCGAATCGGCACTCGACCCTGCGCCCGCCGCGATGGTCGAAACCTATGTAATGCTCAAACCCGAAAGTGAGTGGCGAGAGGGCGTCATTGCTCGCGACGTGTGGGACGAAATCAATCGCGTTGCCACATTACCCGGTGTCACGCCCGCGTCGGCGTTACAACCGATCGAGGGCCGCGTCGTGATGTTGCAGTCGGGCATCAAAGCACCGATGGCCATTCGCGTTTACGGCAACGAATTAGGCGAGTTGGCTGATGCAGCAATGGACGTGGCGACGGAACTTAAGAAGTCGCCGTTTATTAATGCCGGCACAGTCAATCCTGACATCGTGCTTGGCAAGCCCTACGTCGAGTTCTCCGTCGATCGTGAAGCCGCTTCTCGGTACGGGATGTCTGCTTCGATGGTCAATCAAGTCATTGAGACCGCACTAGGAGGTATGAATCTTATTAAGACGGTCGAAGGTCGTGAACGCTATCCCGTGCGACTCCGATACAACCGTGACATCCGCGAACAGATCGACGGGCTGAAACGCTTGCCTGTCGTGACGCATTCGGGAGCGGTCGTGCCTCTCGAAGAGTTGGCGAAACTCGAAACGACCTGGGGTCCGGGTGCGATCAATAGTGAAAACGGTCGGCTAGTCGCTCACGTCGCTTTCATGACCAACGGAAGCAGAGGTGATCTTGAATCGGTTGCCGCGATCGAAGAACAGCTGCGCACGGCCCAATCATTGCCGCCATCGAATCCGAATCGGTTGTCACTGCCAGCAGGATACTCGCTTGAAGCAGTGGGAAGTTTCCGAAACCAAATCGAGGCAAACTTGCGACTGATGTGGATCATCCCGCTGGTCATTTGCATCAACTTGCTGCTGATCTATATGGAGTTTCGCAACTTTCCCATTTCACTTGCCGTGTTCTCTGGAATTCCTGTTGCATTCGCTGGTGGCATGATCGCGGTGGCAACCATGGGTGTGGAACTGAACACCGCAGTGTGGATTGGCTTCATCGCGTTGTTCGGATTGGCGGTCGACGATGGCGTGGTGATGGCGACCTACATCCATCAACTTCTCAAGAAACGCAAAATCGAAACGGTCGACGACATTCGCAACACGGTTTACGAAGCCGGACTCAAACGCATTCGACCTTGCATGATGACCACGGTCACAACACTGGCCGCATTGATTCCCGTGCTGATCGCAACCGGTCGCGGTGCTGACGTGGCTCGAGCGATGGCGATTCCCGTGTTCGGCGGCATGCTGGCCGAACCGTTCACGTCGTTCATCGTGCCGACGCTCTATTGCGGCTACCTCGAATTGAAGATGCGATTCGGATTTCAAGACGAGCTTTGGGAAGGCACCGAAGCGATGCCGAAGGAGGAACTCATGAAAGCGGCATAAAACTTTTCGTTTGCCTGTGAAGAAATTTTCGACTCAGGCATCCAAACACTCAACCTCACCCAGATCGACGGACCCAACGGACGGTGTCCTGACTTTCACAACGGAGTTCTCCCATGAAACGAACACTCATCATCACCGCTTTTTCACTCGCGATGTCCACATCGGGCGTGTTTGGGCAGACGATTCAATCGCAGCACAATCACGCTGGTCACAACCACGCGATGCCCGGCATGACGCAGGCTCGCGAAGCGACGCAAGCGGGGCCGCATGGCGGCAGTTTGAAACAAACCGGCGACTTGCAAATCGAAACGATTGTTTCACAAGGCGGGCTGCAAATGTTCGCCTACGACCGTGCTGGTCAGCCGGTGTCGGTTGACCGGGGACGCGGTGCCGTTTCGGTACGAGTCGAAGGCAATGCGAAACGCTATCGCTACGACTTGTTGCCCGATGGCAAAGGAGCGTTGACCGCTCCTGTGAACTTGTCGCAAATCGCGGGTCGACAAATTGACGTCGATGTCCAATTGGTCGGTATTGCGGCCAGCACAATCTCGTTCAACGAAGTCGCCTCCGTTCCGGCCAGCGAGCAACAGCTGGCAGCCGCGGCGATCGCACGACAAAAGATCTGTCCCGTCAGCGGCAAACCGCTCGGCAGCATGGGTGATCCCGTCGCCGTCGATGTCAACGGACAGAAGCTTTATGTTTGCTGTGCAGGCTGTGTGGACGCGGTCAAGTCGGACCCGGCTAAATACGCTGCCGGTCGCCCGCAGATCACGGTCACCACAGCGACCCAAGCCGACGCAGCGGCCATTGCCGCCCAGAAGGTTTGTCCCGTGATGGATGAACCGCTTGGTGGAATGGGAACGCCGATCAAGGTGATGGTCGGTGACAAGCCGATCTATCTGTGCTGCAAAGGCTGCATCAAGAAGATTCAAGCCGAGCCAGCAAAGTATCTGGCGATGGTTTACGGAAACGGGACGCAAGCCAGTGCCGTGCCTGCAGCCACGACGATCTCAAAGATCACAGTCTCAACATCAACCCAAGCCGACGCAGCGGCCATTGCGGCCCAGAAGACCTGCCCCGTCATGGATGAATCTCTCGGTGGCATGGGCACGCCGATCAAGGTGATGGTTGGCGATAAACCGATCTATCTGTGCTGCAAAGGTTGCATCAAAAAGATTCAGGCAGAGCCAGCGAAGTATTTGGCGATGGTTTACGGCGGCGGCAATCAAGCTTCGGTTCCTGCAGGTACCGAACAAGTTCGGGAAGGCATCTTCAAGGTCGTTTCTGCCGATGAACCCTTCATCGCGGCCCAAGAGAAGTGCCCCGTCATGGACGAACCTCTCGACGCGATGGGCGGGCCTTACAAAGTCAACGCCGCGGGCAAAGCGATCTATATCTGCTGCCCCGGTTGTGCCAAAAAGATCGCCGCTGAACCACAAAAGTACCTGGCTGTCTTGAAGTCACAAGGAGTCGAAGCACCCACGATTCGCTGATCAAAATGGGAGCGAGATAGCACGTTCGCTGCTGCTCTCTTTCCGACACACGCGGGGGCGGTGTCGCGGCTGATTCACGCAAGTGATGACGTCACCACGCCGTCCCTGCCTTTTTTCAACTTACGACAAGGACGTCGTCATGAAGGTTGATCTCGAGACTGACTATCAACCGCCTAAAACAAATTGGTTCACAACCGCTCCCATTTTTGTTTCTCCGCGCCCCTCATCGGGCGGCGTAAACTGTTGCCACTAACGCGGGAGTGCATTCTGCCATGAAGTCTCCATCCACCCGCTCGATACGTTGGTTGGCGTATCGAGTAGTCCGGCGTTGTGCGATCGCGAACGTCTGTCACTTCTATCAGTCGCTGATCGACGAGATGCCCCGTACGCCAACGCCGGGCGAATTCGAAGTCTGTTCGTGTTCATCCAAGCGTCTACGCGAATACGCATCCGATTTGGATTGCGCAATCCCAGAGCGGGACTTGGAAATGCTGGACGCCGGCGCAGCCAAATGCTTTGCAGCCTTTCAAGCCGATTCACTCGCCGGGTTCGCTTGGGGCGCGTTTGGAAACATACCTGGTGAAATGAACCACGACAGCAAGCCCGAAACTGGTCTGCCAATCCAACTCTCCGACGATTCCGCTTTCGTATTCCAAGTCTTGGTGCTTCCTGCCTACCAAGGACGACGACTGTATGCCGCGATCTTGAGCAGGATGGCCGACGATTTAAAACAAGAAGGATTTCGGGCACTTGTGTTGACCACTGAGGGTTCCAACCAGAACGCGTTGCGGGCCGTTCAGTACATGCAGTTTCGCAAAGTGGGTCAAGCATCGTTCTTTCGCATCGGACCACTAAGGCGAGTACACTACCCGACGCTTCCAAAAGATATTGGATTCACAATCGGACGGTATGTCGGCGACGATACCGCAGTCCATTAAGTTAACCGAGCCACCAATAGCGTGGTGTCATCGAACGCCTTGCGGCCCTTGCGGAATGCCTCGATGGACGACTGAAACGCTCCAACCAGTTCCCGAGCGTTACAGCGTTTGACGGTGTTCATCAACTGCTCAATCCGATCGGTGCCGTACTGCACTTCACTTGGGCCACAAACCCAAATAGAATTGCATTGACGAGGACAAGCAGTTGCCGGCTGATCGGCAACTGATGCCATCGGTATTTGAACGCTTCCATCACGGCAACCTAAAAGAGAAAAGCCGGGCGAGTTTTTTAGGCTCGTCCGGCCGATATGGGTTCGAACGGAATCAGGAGCGATTAGCTGAGTTCAGCAGGCTCGACTTTTGTCGCACTTGCCGATTCTTTGCCGCAGCAGGTCGCATCGACGCTGCAGCAATACGCTCGCTTTGCACAACAGGTCGGTTTGCCTGTTGAACTGGCGATGTCGCTGGTTGCTGCGTTCGTTCCAGCGTGCTTCCCACAGCATCGTGCGTTTATCGAACAACAATAGGCACGCTTGGCACAGCAGGTGGGTTGAGAAGTTACGCTCGTCACTTCGTCAAAGGTTGCTGTCGTTTCCGCTTGCTTGCCACAGCACGCCGCTTGGACGGTGCAGCAGAATGCGTGCTTGGCACAACACGTTGGCTCAGCCGATGCGGCGGTGCCAACATCACCAGCAGGGACCAGCGAAACGGCAAACAAAACAGCAGAGAATACAGTCGCTAACATTTTGGAAACTCCAGGATTGGTGGCGCAGCCGACATCGACATGCACCGATTTAGGAACAGAAACATCTTCATTTTTGAATTGGTCTGGCTTCGCAAGTCGAAGCAGAGGCAACTGCTAAATCTGAAGACGAATGTGCCAATCAATCAGAGAGCTGGGACGAACCAATGACACCGACCGCACGAGTGCGACCGACTCCGTCCTCCAGTCAATCCGTAAGAAGTCGCTGGGATCCAAGCCGCGAGGCGACGGATCGTCGGTGGAAGTTCTCGGCGGCAACCAGACCTTCGTCTCGCACGATGCCATCCGGGGGCATTCGTGAAATGGATTACTGTCACAGCAGCCGTGCCCGACCGGCTGCGGTTGGCAGCACACATGAGGGCAAAGCTTCGCGTCGTGTGATCCCGCTCGGACGGCCGGCGTGGACGCCAACAGCACCGCGATTACTGCAAAAGCAGCAAACAATCGAGCGGCAGGGCTGATGTGACGACGGTTCATGGCGGACAGTTCCAAGAGCTTTCGAAGGACTCCCACTGAGGGAATCTCTTCTGTGATGCTCTTTGGATGCACGGCCCCGACGTTTCTTCACGACTTCGCGAAAAGATTTCAGGATTCTTTTAGGGGTTCGCTTCTGGTGCAAACGGCAAGCGCGTTCAGGTCGTGCAGCCAAGTCGACTGCAATTTCACGAAGGCGGTGGTCAGCCTGTTCCGGTCGTCCTCGGAGTCTGAGATCAAAGCAGCAAGTTGAGTCGCCAGAATCGCATCGGGGTTGTTGTCTTTGGGTTGGCAGACGACGAAATGCCGCGTCGTTTCTTCAAGCATCTGCGTGCTCGCATGCCATAATCGGTTGACGGGTTCGGCACTGGCGACTGGATTCGATGGGGCTGCTTCACGAGCCGCTCGCATCATCGACGCGACCTCCAAACAAAATCGCAGCATCCGGCTCATCGCGTACCGCGGCTCACGGAATCGAAAGTAATGCAGCACCGGATAGAAATGATGCGACTCCAATAGCTCCGCCATGTTTGACGACAGTGCGTACAGGTCTTGGTTAATCAACGATGGGTCGGCGTCGGACAAGTACGCTCGCAAGTAATTAACGCTCTCGCCGGTGCGGCCGGTCCGATACTCGATCTCGTTGGCAAACTGGTTGCGTCTCGCCAATGTCGAATAGACCGAGATTACGTAGGCCAGCACCAGCGTGAAGAAACTAAACCCGAGCCCAGCCGCAGTGATGGTCAAGACCTGCATCGCCGGCGTTCGCGGCACCAAGTCACCGACGCCAAGCGTCGTAATCGTGAAGCCCGCGTAGTAGACCGCACTGGCGAAATCTGTGTCCGTCGGATTCGGTCCAGTTGCCGTGATGCCAGTGCCAAGCTGGGGCCAAACAATCAGACTGATGCCAAGTAACAGCAAAATTGCCCAGCCCAGCACTTGCATCACAACCAACATCGGTCCGCCCGCGACAATGAAACGGCACCCGGCAATCCATCGAACCTTCAGCAGTTCGTGAAACAGCCGATTCAGCGCCGCCGTGATCGGGCCATTGATCGCTCGCGGGTACAGCACTGCCATGAACGTCTCTCCTGCACCGGCCAGTGTCAATGCGATCCCACTGATAGTTGCGATCCAGTATTGCATGGTCTCGATGATTGCTCCGTGTTAGTTGTTACAGTCGCTACAAGAGGACGATGTTCTGCCGAATCTGTTCGTCGCGACTTCGCTGGCTGCATACCCCAACCCGGTACAGACGATAGTCGAACTAGTAAGTAATTTGAACCAGATAGGAACCGTCAATGCCGATCCGATCACCACATTTTTCCACCGCCGGAATCACTTTCGGATTAGCCGCACTGATCGCGACTACAGCCGGCGCTACCGAGCCTGACTCGGCGTTGCCCCAACCCGTCACGCTCGCGTCGATAATGACGCTACAAGACCCCGATCCATCTCCGGCTACCGTCGAATCGGCCGATCTACCGGCCAGCATGACCAATCCAAGCGGCATTATTCCGCTTGCAACTGGCGGGCCGTTCGTCTTCGACGCGTTGCCGACCCGCGGTTCCTGCATGCTTCGCCCAGACGTTCGCTGCACCGGCCCGGACTACTGCGGATGCTCGCCCCGCGTCTATTACGGCACAAATCCGTGCGACGATGACCCCGTACTAACGATGTCGCCGAACGTCTGCGACGCGAAGACGGCGCACTGGTACACGAAGGCTTGGAATATGGTCACGCGGAAGAAAGCGATCGCCGAAGCCATCAATCACTAGCCTATCAACCAATTATTAGCATTCGCGATTGAGGGTGAATCGCTCACCGACCCAGATGGATCTGAATATGTCACCGCAACGACGCTTTCGTCGTGTGCTCGCCGTAGCACTCGTCGCAATTAGCTCCGGCACCGCCGCCGCGCAACAACCGATCACCGATTCACAGATGATCGAATCGGATAGCCCGACGATCAACAACCCGATGCCGCCGACATCGCCACAAGATCTGCGGGCACGCGTTGGCGAAAAATTCACCGAGCCGCCGCCGGTCCCTTCAGTGCCGCAGTCGTTGACTGAACCCGTCTATGTCTCGGCCGAAACACCGTTGACGCTGCAAACCATCGAATCCATCGCGTGCAGCCGCAACCCAACGCTCACGCAGGCTCAGGCTCAGATCCAAAGCGAACTTGGCAAGGCGATCCAAGCTGGTTTGGTGCCCAACCCGAACCTGATGTACGTCGGCGAACAAGTCGGCATCAACGGCACCGCGGGCGAATGGCAGGGAGCTGTCTTTCAACAACGCATCGTGACGGCTCGCAAGCTGCAACTCAGCCGCGCGAAATTCCTACAACTGACGCGGTCGGCCGAATGGCGGGCACTTGAGCAACAGTATCAAGTGCTCAACGATCTTCGCATCCAATTCTGGATGACGCTGGGGCATCAACAACTCGTTGAACTGCACAACGAGATTCTGAAGAATGCGGAAGACGCCGTCGTGACCGCTCGCGAACTTTACAACGCCGGCCAAGCGAACCGAGCCGACATGCACAAAGCAAACATTTTGCTTCAACGGGCCAGGCTCGACGTGCTGATGATACGCAATCAACTAAAATCCAACTGGTACGAACTCGCCGCCATCGCTGGCACGCGACAAAATCCCACGCCGCTGACCGGTGCTCTCGAAGGCCCCGTCGAACTGATCGACTTCGACGTGGCACTCGACCGCCTGATTTCTGAAAGCCCCCAGATTCTGGGGGCGCGTGCCAAGCTGCAAGCTGACGAGATCAAGGTGAAGCGGGAAACCGTCGAGCCAATTCCGGATTTGGTCGTCAACTATGGCTACGGACGAAACTTCGACGCGAACGACAATAGCCACGCATTGGGTTTGCAAGTCGAAGTGCCGCTGTACGATTGGAACCAAGGCACGATCCGGCAAGCGGAAGCCGATGTCGTGCGGCAACGTGGCGAAATTCAACGCATCGAATTTTCGCTTCAACGGCAACTCGCCAAGACCTATCAAGGCTACCTAACGGCCGTTCAGAATGTTCGCAGCTACCAAGAGGTCATGGTGCCCGAAGCCAAGCGAGCTTACGAAGTGTTGCTCGACGCTTACGAGGAAGACCGCGTCGACTGGCCGCAAGTCTTGGACGCCCAAGTCGAATATTACCGGCTGCGCACGGAATACGTTCATCACCTGATTGCCTGGCGAAGCAACGAAACGCTGATCGCCGGCTTTCTTCTGAACGGCGGTCTGATGCCACCAACCGGACCGGAACCCCCGGGACACATCTCGGCCGTGCCGAAACCTCGCTAATCGGTGAGCCGGATCGTCAGTTCCTGAACCGGCTGGCCGTCCAACGTCACAGGAGTCGTCTCGGCGATGCCCGAGATCCGCTCAAGGACGCGACCGTGCGGATCGGAATGTTGATCGACCGAATGTCGAAAGACCAGCGTCGCGTCGTCGGTGGCGACGCGAGCAATCTCGTCGATCGCCTCATTACGCAGTGGCGTTTTCTCCATCACGATCGCTTGCACGGATCGGTCGGGCAGCGGAATGTTCTCCACACGCCCGTCGATCCGGTTCGGAATCGCCCCACCCTTATCCGGGCCGAGCGTTTTCTCGCCATGCGGGTTCAGGTTCATCGCGGTTGCGTAGCGACCCTCGCCACCGACATCCAACAAAGCAATCTCGATCGTTTCAGTTTTCATCGCGTTTTCACATTCCCAATCTTTCATTTCGTAGCAATCTTCCAAACCACGCCGCTGTTCTTGACCGCTTTCAAATGCTTGCCGTCACCGAGCGTGCCGTAGTCAGCCACGTACAACGTGTTGCCGTCGGATGAAATGCGAACATCTAGCGGGCGACGGATGCCAGCGGTCCAATCGGTCGGTGTCGCCTCTTTCGCTTCGGCGAACACCGTGACTTCGTTGGTCGATGGACTAAATCGCATCACCCGCATTCCGCCGGGCGGGTTTGGAGCGGTGCCGGTCTTCGGTGCCATGTTGCCAAAAAGTGCGATGAAAACATCCCCCTTGCTACCAAGAGGCGAATCGTTTTCAAGCCGATCAAGCTTCCCGATTGCCGAGTGGTTCGGGAAAGTCGCGACCGGCGTCACCACGTCGGGATGCTCACCCATGACGAACTTCGGTTGCGACTTGCCATCCGGTTTGAAGCGCGGATCGGTCACGGCGACGCCGTAACAGAAGTCAGGCCAACCCGCCCAGTCACCTTGCTTCAGCAGATAGAGATCTTCCAGATCGTCTTTGATCGGCCGACTGCCGCGAACGTCGCAGCCGTGATCGCCAACGAACACACTGCCGTCGTCGTTGACCAACACACCGTACGGATTGCGAAGCCCCCAAGCGAATACCTCCATGTTCGATCCGTCCAAATTGCATCGAAGCAAACATCCGGTCGGAATCTCAACTGCATCAGCGGCTTGCCTCCCATGCCTCGTCTCACCGAAAGCCATAAATGCCGACGTCTTCGCCTTGTCATCAGATGAGTCCATGAACGATTTGCTTGTGAACGTCTCTCCAAGCAGCATCACATCTTTGGGCAAGGTATCATGAAATTCGGCGTGCTTCTTCACCCATTTTTTGTTGTCCGGGCCGACCACACCGCTGTTCGTTGCACTTCCTTGGCCGATGTAGAGCTTGCCGTCGGGGCCAATGTCGATTTGATTGTTCGTGTGATCGCCCTTGCTTGGTAATCCTGTCACGACATCTTCAAGACGTGACCCAGTCCATTTCGACACTTTGCCACGGTGGGAAACATACAGCGTTCCATTGTGCCAAAGCAGATCGTTCAGAGGTGCGACCAAGCCTTTTTCGATCACCGTCTCGGTCTTGCCGTCTTGAGCAACTCTCAACACCGCCGGCTTCACCCCCGGATTACCATGCCCTGCCCCTGAAAGCCCGATCCAAACGTTGCCGCCATCATCGATATCGACTGAGGTCGGGAAGTTCAAATCGCTGGCAACCACATCGACGTTCGCTGGCACCGCGACTCGCACGGCCGATGCATCGGCTTTTGGCAACTTCTGTGACTGTTCAGAGTGCCCGCTTTCGTCTGCGAGGACGCTTTGGCAGCAAATCGACACGACCGCAACTAACGCCGCCGGCAGATGACGAAACAGCATGGTGTTTTCCTTTGGATGGGAGTGCTTTGGCTCGAAGTCCTTCACCTTCGGCCAGCAGCAAACTGCATGCCCATCTGGGGTTCCCGCCGGCACGTTGCTTGCTACTTAAAGAATGAATTTCAGCATTCCACACCAGAACCGCGATCGGGTCTCGCCAACGACACCCGGCAGCGGTCACGACGGAGAACATTCCATGTCCTACAAACTCTTTGCCGGCATGATCGCCACCTCAACGGCCGTCATGTACGTCCTGATGTATTTGAACACTTACGCTTGGGACCATATCTGGTGGAGCGAAACGCGGTTCTACATGGCCCTCCTTATGGGTGCGACCATGGCGATGATCATGCTCGGATTCATGCTGAAGATGTACAAAAACAAGAAAGCCAACGCTGGCATTTTTGCGACCAGCGTGGTCGTTTTTCTTGGATCGCTATGGCTAGTGCGAAGCCAGGAAACGGTCCAAGACGTTGCATGGATGAAAGCGATGATCCCGCACCATTCGATCGCGATTCTAACCAGCGAGCGAGCCGAAATCAGTGACCCCCGGGTCCGCGAACTGGCCGACGAAATCATCGAAGCCCAACGAAGAGAAATCGCCGAGATGAAACAGCTCATCGCGGACTTGGAGAGTGATGCGAACAGCGAAATAGCATCTCGAGACTAATAGGTTGCGAGAGAAAAAACTTTTTGCACGTGAGCTCGCCATCGCCAAGATAACCCGCCTAACTCTCGTCGCCACCCTTCGTCTGCTGGTCGAGGTCGACGGCCCACGCGTCGCGACCAGCTTCGTAGGCTTCCCATGCGACGTAGGGGACGATCAACAGTGCAGCGATCGGATCGGCCCACCACCATCCTTGCCACTGGACCAAGCCGATGCCGATTAGCACGACGATGGTTTGGTACTCGCAGATCATCGTATCGATCGCGTCGTATTTCAGAGATGGTGAATCCGTTTTTTTGCCATAGTAGTGCTTACCCCATGCGAGCATCGGGTTGACGACCAGCGAGACCAACAAAATGCCGATGCCCCACCAAGACGGCGACGCGGATTCTTGGCCAATGAGCTTACTGATTGCTTCGTAGCAAATAAACAAGACGGCGATTGTGAATGCGGCGGAGAGGACGCTAAGGGCGATCTTCTTTCGCTTTCGCACTTCGCGATCACTGATGCCTTTCTCTTCGCCGTGAAGGCGCCAGATCATGAACGCGGCTGAATTGCATTCGACAATGCTGTCGACACCCCAACTGACCAGCGCGGAACTGCCCGTGGCGAAACCGGCCGTCAGAGAAATCGCGACTTCGGTGATATTGTAAATCAGGCTCGTGATCTCAACGTATCGACCACGGCGGATGCCTTGAACGTTGTTCGTGTCGTTGGTTTGGTCGTCATTTGTGTTAGGTGTTTCGCGGTTGTTTTCCATGTTGAGCTCTCCGCTTAGAATTTCGGTTTGTAGGCTAGCAGACGCAGGGCATTGAAGACGACGACGAGCGTGCTGCCTTCGTGCAATGCAACTGCGGGGCCGATGTTGAGGCCGAGGATTGTCGCCGGGACGAGGAACGCGACCATGCCGAGACTCATCCAGAGGTTTTGGCGGATGATGCTTCGTGTTGCCCGACTGAGGCCGATCGCGAGCGGCAAGTGGTCGAGGTTGTCTGCCATCAAGGCAACGTCCGCTGTTTCGAGTGCGACATCGCTACCTGCGGCCCCCATCGCGATACCTACCGACGCAGATGCCATTGCCGGTGCGTCGTTGACTCCGTCGCCCACCATCGCGACGCCACCTTCGCTTTGCAGTTTCTTGATCTCGTTGACTTTGTCGTCGGGCATCAAGTCGCCTCTTGCTTCGTCGAGGCCGACTTCTTTCGCGACTGCGTTGGCGACTTTCTGATTGTCGCCTGAGATCATAATCATTCGCTTGATGCCGAGTTCGCGAAGCCTTGCGATGGTTCGCTTAGAGGCTTCTCGCGGCGTATCCATCAATCCGATGACGCCGAGGTAACGATCACCACGCCGGACGATCATCGTTGTGCGACCGTTTTGTTCAAGGGATTCGACCATCTCGCGAACGCTGTCTGGCAGCGGTGGCCCGTCGACTTCGGCGAACAGATCGTCTTTGCCAATATGAACGACGTCTCCTTCGACCGTCGCTTGGATGCCGCGTCCCGTGATGCTCTGGAGATTTGTTGCCTCTGGAATTTCTCCCCCACTTCCCGGCTCCCTATCTCCCAACTTTTTCTTCCCGTCGCGGACGACCGCTTTGGCAAGCGGATGTTTGCTGAGGTCTTCGACGGCGATCGCGAACCGCAATAACTCCGTTTCGTCGACGCCGTCAGCCGTACGAACGTCAGTCATTTTCGGTTCGCCTTCGGTGAGCGTTCCGGTTTTGTCAAACGCGATCGAATCGAGACTACCGAGGCTTTCCAGTGGTCCGCCGCCTTTGATAAGAATCCCGCCACGAGCAGCTCGGGCCACGCCGCTGAGCACTGCACTGGGTGTCGCAATCGCGAGCGCACATGGACTGGCGGCGACTAGCACAGCCATCGCTCGGTAGAACGATTCGCTAAATGTTTCTTTGATAACGAGCGGTGCGAACAGCAACAATACGACGCCGGCGATAACAGACGGCACGAAATAACGCTCGAACTTCTTGGTGAACTTTTGCGTTGGCGAAACCCGCGTTTCTGCTTCGCTGACCATCGTGACGACGCGCGCGAGCGTGTTCTCGGATGCGAGTTTGGTGACTTGGATTTCGAGCGATCCCGATTGGTTGATCGTTCCGGCGAATGCACGATGCTCCGGCGGAAGCGACTCGGGATCGGATGCGGCAGCGGCAACGTCATCGACGGGCCGTTTGTCGACAGGCACGCTTTCGCCCGTGATCGGTGCTTGGTTGATGCTGGACTCACCGGCGGTCACGAAACCGTCTGCCGGGACTCGCTCGTCCGGTTTGATGATGACGATGTCGCCAACGACCAGCTCTTCGACGGAGATTTCTGATTCGTTCCCATCACGTCGAACTCGTGCGGTTTTCGGGGCCAGTTCCGATAAGGCTTCGATGGCACGTTTGGCTCGCCCCATCGCGTAGCCTTCCAAGGCATGACCGATGCTGAACAGGAACAGCAGCAACGCACCCTCGGCCCACGCTCCCAGCGACGCAGCACCGGCGGCAGCCACAATCATTAGGAAGTCGATCTCAAACTTGCCGGCTCGGATTTTCTCGATCGCTTCGGTGACGGTGTAGTAGCCACCGAACAGGTAAGCGGCGATGTAGCACCCCAGCGGAATCCATTCGTTCCATTCGGTGAACGTTTCGATTAGCCAACCGACCAACAGGAATGTGCCGCAGAGGATCGCAAAGATCAACTCTGACTTCGGCCCGAAGATGCCGCCGTGCGCGTGGCCATGCCCGGCATGGTCGTGATCGTCCTCGTGACCTTCTTCGTCGTGCTTGTGATCCGCATGATCCTCGGCGACGACGCTCGAGTTTGCCGCCCACTGCCCGAACGCTTTTTCGATGGCTTCTTCGGACGTTTGCTGCCGATCGTATTCGACGCGGACGGCACCATCCGGCGCAACGACCGCTTCGAGTACCCCGTCGATTCCTGAGAGCCTCGATTCAATGGCCGATGCTCGACGGGCGTGCATGGCGTCCGACGTGCCAAGCCAATGTCCGTAGCGTTGGTCCAGTTGCGCTCCGGTTCGCTTTGCCAGTGCCCTGACGTCGCCGGTGGAAACGACATCGCTATCGTAGTGGATGCAAATGCTCTGCGGATTATCGCCTGTCGCCTGCGTCACGTGAGCCTCGTCGATCCCCGCTCTCGAGACAAGCAAATTGGTCAGCCGCTCGACACAGCGATCGTTCGCGTCGGTCACCGATGGCAACAACACGCTCATTTCAATCTTTTGTTTATTCATCTTTTTCGTTGTTCAGGAGGACAAGGTGCGTGTCGGTGCCGGTTTGAATTAGGAACAACGCTCGGTTGGGAAGCCGAGGCTTGGACATGCGATCACGGTATTCTTCGAGGTTGGTAATGGCATGATCGTTCACGCGGGCAATTCCCATGCCCGCCGCCAAGCCTTCACGGTAAGCAGCGCTTTCCATCGCAACGTAGGTGATTAAGACGCCATGGGTATTCGGCAGTAGATTCAATTCCTGAATCAGTTCTTCACTGAGGTTTGCCAGTCCAAGCCCGAATGCTTTGTCAAAGTGCTCAAATGTATCCTCTGCCGCAGCGTCGATCGGGATTCTGGGTTCGTCGATAGAGGGCTGGTCCTGTTGCATCACCGCTTTGATTTCAATGGTTTCGTCATCACGAACGACCTCAAAACGGTGTCGCTTACCGGGCGTGGAATCAGCGGTGAATGTCTGCGGGTCGAACGAATGGTCAATCTGTTTGTCATCAAAGCTGACAACGATATCGCCCACTCTCAATCCGGCGACGCTGGCCGGGGAACCGGGATAAATATGCTTTACATAGAGGCCAGTATCAGCCGGCAACCCGAGCAGCGTTGCCATGTCAGCGGACAAGGGCTGAGTATCAAAGCCGAAATGGCCTCGTTGGACAAAGCCACGGCTTTTCAGTTCGTTGGCGATCTCTCTCGCAACGTTCACCGGCGTAGCGAGTCCAATTCCCTGGAACTCTCGGGTGTTACTCAGGCATCCTTCTATAATGCCGACGACTTCGCCGCGAAGATTCAACAAGGCACCGCCCGAGCTTCCCGGGTTTGTTGACGCATCATTTTGGATCATCGGTACTGGAGAACTCGATAGCCACCGGTTTGTTGAACTGACAATGCCCACACTCACTGACTTTTCAAGATTATAAGGTGAAGCTAATGAGACGACCCAATCTCCGACTCGAAGTCGATCAGAGTCCCCGAAGCGAACGGGTGTCAAGTGATCGGTGTCGCTGAGCTGAATCACGGCTAGATCGGTCACCGGATCGCCCACCACTTTCGTGGCGTGTATTTTGCGACCGTCTGCGGTTCGCACGAAGACCGCGTTGGCACCTTCGACAACATGGTTGCACGTCAACACATAACCTTCGGTATCCATGACAAGGCCAGAGCCTTGATCGTCGGGTGACTCGAACGAGTCCGAAGCATGTTGGCGAGAATTTCCGTGATGTTCCCGGAGTTGCTTAGCGGCTTCTCGCAACCGCCATGCGGGCGTCATGCGTGGGCCGCGCAAAGCATAGACCGTTACAAATCCCTGTGACGCTTCAGTCGTCAAATCGTGAACAACACGCGAAAGTTGATCCGCAGATAGCTGCTCGGCGTCATGGCCCAGCGGTGTCGGTTCCACCGCAACCAGATCGCGTGTGAAAAGCAAACAAAGCATATAAAGAATCGTTGTGGTAAACGGTATGAGTGACTGGTTTATTGATTGCATCGTAAATAACTGGCCTATTTAGAAACGTCTTAGTCACTTGTTAACTGTTATCTCGCTATGGACTTCCTGAACGCCAGGCGTCGTGCGAGCGACCGCGACCAGCAGCGCGCGGTCGTTGATGTCGTCAACATTACCGGACAACGTGATTTGTCCTGCCTTGCCGCTGGAAACGCAGACGTTTGCGAAACCAAACCGATGGACGATTCGTCCTACCTTTTGATGCAATTGTTCCTTCATGTCTGATTTTTCTCCGGAAAAAGTTGCTGGTTTGCGTCGATGCGGCGACATTCGGCGATCAAGAAGGTGACGTCGTCCTCGATCGGCGCAGTCGCTCGATGTGAGGCAATTTCTGTTTCCAAATGGGCGACAAATTCTTCGATGTCACGCGAGTAGCTGTTGCTAAACATTTCCGACAATCTTGATCGGCCGAACTGCTGTTCATTGGGATCATGTGTTTCCGCGACGCCGTCGGTGGCCAACAGCAACCGGTCGCCGGGAACCAAGTTGTGATGGCTCGTTGTCCAACAAGCCGAAGGGTCGATGCCCAACGGAATTCCAGTCGCGTCCAAGGTGACCAGACGCTGCTGCGTCATCAGCAAAATCGGCTCGTGCCCCGCACTGGCGCTAGACAGTTCAGCCCTGTCAGGAACCCATCGCAGGATTGCCGCCGTCGCAAACTCACTGTCTGAGAGGTATCGCGGAAGTATCCGATTGACGCGATTCATGATGTGGCCCGGGTCGGTCGCTGCACTGGCGGCCGAGTCGATCACCATCTTCAAGACTGCCGCGCTGATCGCAGCGGGAATGCCATGTCCGACCAAATCCGCGATGTAGATCAACCACGACTTGTCGCGCATTTGCATGACACCGTAGATATCGCCGGCGACATCTTCGGCTGGCTGGAAGTGGGTTGCGAACGCTAGGCCGGGAACACAAATACGTTGCGGCAGCAGGTGATTTTGAATGTCACGAGCGCGTTCGCATCGCGCCGCTTCGGTCGGCTTCCGCATGGCGCAGCGATTCCGCCATCTGGGCAATCTGAAAACTTAGGTCGTTCAGTTCGCGACTGCGAAACGAAAGTGGTTCCATCTGGAATTGCGTTTGACTGGAGTTGTTCAACCGTTTCGGTCAGTCGCTTTGTGGGGTTGGCGATCAAGCGGACCAAGACGACATCAACGATGATGGCCGCAAGCGATGCCAGCCCCAAGATTCCGCTGAGGTGCATGAATGTTTCCCCTCTCGCACTGCGTCGAATCTCGGCGGCCCGCTCGGTCACGGCGACTTGCAGGTCACCGGCTGAAAATCGACCGACGATCGCGTCTTGCACCCGACCGATCTCCGGTTCAGTATTCTGTTCGCTGTCAGGTCCGGTGTGCGTGTGCAATCGCTTGCCGTTCCACCGCACGTCGATCCAGTGACCTGGCGTATCCGGTCCAGCGGTTTCTGCACAACTGCTCTCCAAAAACGTTGTGATGGCCGTGGCGTCATCGGGTTCACTTAAACGCAACAACGCGTTGCCAATCACGCTCGCTTCGTCGCTAAGCGTGATCCGCCGAGCGTCCGTCGCACGCCGCATCTCCCGCCGATAGTCGGTCACCAGTAGGAGTGCGACGAGAACGGCTAGCGGCACGTTGACAGCAAACAGTAACAGCGTCACCGTCGGATAGGATCGGCGGCGAACCTTGATTGAGTTGTC
The DNA here is from genome assembly GCA_963833245.1 of Pirellulaceae bacterium. Taxonomy (GTDB): domain Bacteria; phylum Planctomycetota; class Planctomycetia; order Pirellulales; family Pirellulaceae; genus Rhodopirellula. Next base: position 10,475 of record CAWHXH010000010.1, on the reverse strand, counting down.
AACCATCAAACGCTTCCAGCAAGACGTCGTTGCACGATGTAAACGATCTCGTCGCAACGCAACTCTCGCTTGCCGCTTGGGCCAAGTTCAGATGGTTCGTTTGGCGAAGGGAAATTCAACAGCACCACAGGAATCTGCTCCATCGAAGGATCGTGGTGCATGACCTCGATGACTCCGTCTCCGCTGCCCCATATCAGGTGTTGGTCGATGACCAACATGTCGAACAAATCCGATCGAAGCGCCGACAGGCAGGACAATCCATCGGTGGCCTCGCTTGCACGGTAACCCGCCGAGCGAAAGGCATCCGCATAGCGACGGCGCTCATCGGCATTGGTGATGGCCACCAGAGATGTTCGCAGGTTCGGGTGTGCAGGCACGAGTTGATACGGCCTGCGCTGCACGCGACTTGGGCTTCGGACGCCATAAAGTGGCGATGTCTTCTTCGACGACCGTGTCTTCGTCATCTGGAGACGGAAGCTCGCCTCGTGAAACGGTAATCTCGCGAGGGGCATCGACCGCTAAACTCAAGCGATTGCGAGTTGCTTTTGCGACGGTGATCTTTGTATCGGACCCGGGCAAACAGATCGACTGTCCGATTTTTCTGGAAAGTACCAACATGGTTTAAAAATCCTTGAAGCGTTGGCGGGACCATTCCGCCGTGAATGTTGTGATGCCGGAACCAATTCCGGGCGACGTGACGAGTTTCTCAATCGAGCGGGTCACTCAGATCAAAAAACGACACAGTCGCGAACACAGCTTCGGGGATGTTTCAAACCGGACCACAACGATCTTCTCCAGCTGAATGGACAAGTCAGTTGTCACGCGTTGCCTGTGCGGCAAATGAAAACACTTCGTTGATGGCTCAATCGGCCTTGGCGATGCGATCGACTCCGCATACGCGGGTGAGCTGCTGTGGCAGCAGGAACATGGGACGCCCGGCGTTGAGGGCTCAACATCGATCGTCGTCAGCGTCGCGGTATGGCAACCAGAGCCAGTCGCGGTCGAAGCGGAGTTGCAGCAGTCTGCCGCGGCAACTCGTGCATCATCACACCGGCAATGACACCGGGGACTAAGCAGCGCCGTGGTGAGAACTATCGCGACGGTTAGACACACCATGATTTGATGGAGCATCCGCGCGCCTCGCGACCGCCGTAACTTGCCTCGTCCGCTCATCGGATCACCACTCTCCGGCACAAAGCCGCGAGCGAATGACACCAAAATGAGATCACTCGCAACTCAAAGTGACGACACTTCGGCAGATTGATTCTACCGAAAAACGGATAAAGTCCGAGTTTTACGCAGGTTTCACGCTTTGGCACACCGCCTGCGTTATCAATCAAGCGTTCCCTCCCCTCTCCTCCTAACGGATTTGAACCATGAAACGCCTTTTGATGATCGCCTTCGCGGGTGCCGCCCTGACATTCCTGATTCCCTCTGCCCAAGCGGGCGCATGCCGACGTGCATCACGGCGGTGGTCACGTCTACAACGGCGGCCACGGCTACGTGGGTCATGGCGGAGGCCATTCCAATTACGGCCACGGCTACACCGGTGGCCACGGGTACTACGGTGGACACGGAATTACCGGACATGGCATCACCGGGCCGCTACAACGCGACTCCCTATTACGGTTCGGCGCTACGGCAGTCACTACGCACCGAGCTATCGTTCGTACCGACCGGCCTACAGTGGTCACGGCGGTGTGCATCTTGATGTCGGACGCCTGCACCTCGGCGTCGGTGGACATCACTAAATTGAAGATTGTCGATTGAAGATTGCAGATTGAGAATGTGAAAATGGGAAGCGGGCGTCGTTCGTCTGCTTCCCAATTTCTTTGGGATTGCATTTGAATCACGTTATTGCCTCCTGGGGTCCGACCTTGCCCAGGTCGCGCCGTCGATACCGGCGTTTCATGTAGCGGGCGATGGCGTACAGCACTACGCCTGCAGCCAAGATGAAATACCAGGAGGTTTCAACAGCGACTTTGCCCTGCTGGACTCGGTGCATGAGCAGTTCCACGCCCGGAAAGGCTACAGCAATGACGGCAACGGCGGCTGATTCGGCGCGGATCACCTTGGACCAATTCATGGGCAGTTCCGCACTCCGCCACCGCTTGAGTCGCGGAATGAATGCCGGTGTTCGGTTCGACCATCGAATGAACTCGCGTCCAAACTTCTGCCGAAGAAAAGCTTCTTCCGTGAACATGATCCGCTCGTAATACAACGCGAACGACATCACGTAGATTGCGACGAGCCAAGGTGCAAGAGAATGCAGGACAATCCCCAAGGCAATCAGGAAGTTGCCTAGATACAGCGGGTGTCGCAGCACCGAGTAGAATCCAGACGTATTGAGCGATTCAGCGATCTGCTGCTTCGTGTTCCGGCCCGACGTGCCGTCGGCGGCATGTCCGACCGTATGACGGCGCACGAACAAACCAAGCAACGAAACTCCCACACTGAAAATGCCCCAAGCCAGATGCAGATTCGGATGGGCCTCGATCACTGGGTAGCGTACGGCAGCAACAAAAATTAGCGGTAGGAACACGAATGGAAGGTAGCTACGCCAGCGGAACAGCCAAATTCCTGATCGTTCAAATTCTTCAATGAGGGGCATGGATTGCGCTCTAGGAGGCTGTCTCTTTGGATTGGTCTGTGTTCGTCACTTCCTTGTCCACTTCGTTGCCATCGTCCTTCGGCTCAAACCAATGGTAGATCGACGGCAGCACGATCAACGTTAGTAGGCTGGACGTGATCACCCCGCCAATCACGACCGTCGCGAGCGGTCGTTGTACTTCAGCACCGCTGCTGGTGGAAAATGCCATCGGCAAGAATCCAAGAGCGTCAGTGGTCGCGGTCATCAGGACGGGACGTAGTCGATCGACGGCACCGGTGAAAACAGAATCGTCGATTCCCTTACCGCGCTCTCGGAGGGCGCGGATGTGTTCGATCAGAACGACACCGTTCATCACCGCGATGCCGAACAAGGCAATGAAACCGACGCCGGCAGAAATGGAAAACGGCATGTCACGTATCCATAACGCCAAGATGCCACCAACGGTGGCAATGGGAACGTTCAAGAAAATCAGCAATGCCAATTTGACTGAATTGAACGTCAGGTAGAGCAGTGAGCCAATCAGAAACAACGCAAGAGGAACAGCGATGGACAATCGACCAACCGCGTCCTGCAAGTTCTTGAATTGCCCGCCCCAAGTCACTCGGTATCCCGGTGGCAGTTCCACTTGTGATTCAACCGCCGCCTGGGCTTCACCCACAAAACTGGCGAGGTCGCGACCGCGAACATTGACTTGCACTAAGAACCGACGTCGGATTTCATCGCGACTGATTTGAGCAATCCCGGGACCGACCGTGATGTCGGCGAGTTGCTCCAACGGGATTTGTCGGCCGCTCTTGTCGGCAATGCGTATCTTCTTGAGCGACTCCAAATTCTCGCGATACCTGGGTGCCAGCCGGACCATCAGCGGGAACCGCTTTTGACCTTCAAAAACTTCACCCGCATCTTTGCCACCAATCGTCGCGACCGCGTCAAGCACGTCGCCGGCATTGATGCCATACCGAGCGATCTGGTCACGGCGGATTTTGACTTGAATGTACGGCAAGCCTCCGGTTTGCTCGGGCTGCACATCGGCCGCGCCGGGTACCTGGGAAACAACCCCCGCGATCTCGTTGCCGATTCTTTGTAGGGTTTCAAGATCGTCACCGTACAGGCTGATGCCGATGTCACTGCGGACGCCCGAGAGTAATTCCTGAACACGCAGCTCAATTGGCTGAGTAAAACTGAAGTTGTTTCCGGGGATGCGTTTGTCTGGCGCTTCGCTCATCGCAGAAATCAATTCCTGCTTGTCTTCGTACCGCCACTCCTCCCGCGGTTTCATGATCACAAAAATGTCGCTCGCTTCAACGCCCATCGGATCGGTCGCAATCTCGGGACGCCCGGTTTTTGACACGACCGATTTAATCTCCTCGCCGAATTCATCCAGCAACGTTTGTTCGATGTCCGTGGTCATCTCGATCGAACGTTCCAGTGAGACGCTAGGAAGCCTGACGGCCTGAATCGCCATGTCACCTTCGTCTAGCTTCGGAACGAACTCAGCGCCAAAGCGGCTCGCGATAAAGATGCCGATTGCCAGCGACGCGGTTGCTATACAGACAATGGCCACCGGATGCTTCATGCTGCGACGTAGCAGTGGTTCGTATCCACGTTTGGCCCAACGAATCAAGAACGGGTCTTTTTGCGTGAACTTGCGAGCCAAGAACAGCGAGGCCAACACCGGCATCACGGTCAGTGAGACGATCAACGCACCGACCAACGCCGACATGAAGCTGAATGCCATCGGGCCGAACATCTTCCCCTCGATGCCCTGCAGCGACAGGATCGGAATGAACACGATAATCACGATCGCACCGGCGAACAGGATCGGTCGGGCAACCTCATGGCTGGCCTCGCGGAAGACTTTCAACGGTGCCTTTTGCAGATCGGGATTGCGTTGCTTTGCTAATCCGACCTGTCGAATCACGTTCTCGACCATCACCACGGACCCATCGACAATGATGCCAAAGTCCAATGCGCACCAAGCTGAGCAGGTTGGCCGATACACCGAAGTATTTCATCGCCATGAACGTGAACAACGCCGACAACGGAATTGCCGAGGCGACGATCAAACCGGCCCGCCAGTCGCCGACAAGCAAGAACAACATGATGATGACCAGAATCGCTCCGCCGCTGACGTTCTCGATCACCGTATCGACCGCACGTTGAACCAACTCCGTCCGGTCGTAGAATGGGTCGATATAGACGCCTTCGGGAAGAGACTTCTGAATCTCGGCGACTTCCGCCTTGACGTCCTCGACGACGACCCGCGAGTTCTCGCCGATTAACATCATGACAATTCCGACGACGGCTTCGCCACGTCCATCACGCGTGACGTAACCTTGTCGCAGCAGCGGTGCGAATTGCACTTCGCCAATGTCGCGAATGAGGATTGGTGTGCCATCCTCACGGCTATCCAAAACGATGTTGGCGATATCATCGAGTGATTCGACCAAGCCCTCGGCGCGGATCAATCGTTGTTCTTCGTAGTGCTGGATGTACCCTCCACCGGCGTTGGCATTGTTGCGGTCCAGGGCATCGAAGACCTGCTGCAATGCGATGCCGTAGTTGAGCATCGCGTTGGGGTCGATTTGGACCTCGTAGGTCTTCAGTTCACCACCGAACGTGTTGACTTCGATGACGCCCGGAACACCTCGTAATTGAAACGCAACATTCCAGTCGAGTATCGTTCGCAAATCCTGGAGGCTGTATTCGTAACCCTCTTCGACACGGACCTCGAATTGGTAAATTTCACCCATGCCCGTGGCGATCGGTCCCATGGTCGGCACGCCGATGTCGGAAGGGATTTCAGCACCGCGCCTGGGTCAACCTTTCACCGACGAGTTGTCTGGCCCAGTAGATGTCGGTGCCTTCCTCAAAAACCACCGTGACATTGGAAAGGCCGAAACGCGTAACGCTGCGAATCTCGGTGACCTTGGGAATACCACTCATCGCGGTTTCGACCGGGAAGGTCACAAACTGTTCCATCTCAACCGACCCAGCACGGCGAAGTGGTCAGCACTTGGACTTGCACATTCGTCAAGTCAGGCACCGCGTCAACTGGCAGCCGAAGCATCGAATAGATGCCTGCAACGACCAGCAGTACGACGCCCAGCAGGACGACGATGCGATTATTCAGAGAGATGTCAATGATGCGATTTATCATGATGAACTAGTGACCGTGGCCGATCTCTCCTTTCATCAATTCCGACTTCAATGCGAATCCGCCAGAGGTGACAACTTTGTCGCCAACCTTCAATCCTTGGCGAATCTCGATGATGCCGTCGGACAATGTCCCCGTGACAACCGGGACTTTGCGAAATTCAGTTTCACTCTGCTGAACAAAAACAACCTTCGTGTCCTCGATTTCCTGGATGGCCGACTCGGGTATCGCCAGGATGTTCTGCGAATCCTGAGACGGGATTTCAATCTCGACAAACATTCCCGGCTTCAGGTGCCGATCTTCGTTGTCGGCAACCGCCTGCAAACGCAGCGTCCGCGTATCGGGATCAAGGACGTCACCTCGGTAGAAAATGCTCGCGGTGTGCGTGTGCAATGAACCATCGCTGGCCGTCGGTGCGCGAAACGTCAACGTATCACCAAGCTGCGCGATCGCGGGCAGGTCTTTTTGATAGATGTCAGCTTGCACCCACACGGTCGACAAGTCAGCCAGCCGGAACATCTCGGTGTCAATTCCAACGCGTTCGGCCAGCACCACATTCTTAGCAATGATGGTTCCCGCGAAGGGGGCGACGACTTCGTAGTGCGATAGATGTCCTCCTTTTTCGTCTGGCTGAATGTCTTCAAGCTCGGCATCGTCGTAACCGAGGATATTCAGTTTTGCCTTTGCGACTTCAACCGCTTGTTGAGCTTGCTGGACAGCCTGCTCTGCCTCGAGGGCATCTTGCGGGACAGCAAATCGCAGTTGTTCGAGAACTGCATTGAAACTTGCTCTCGCGGTGTTTAAATTCGCCCTGGCTTCGATCAGTTGTTTGCCAGCGATTGCACCGGTGTTGGCAATGGGTTCAATCCGATCGAAATCCGTTTGTGCCTGCACAAGGGCAGTGTAGGCACCGAGCAATTGCTCTCGGTATTTCCCAATCGGCTTGTCACCAAGTGTCTTTTCGATTTCCTCCGCCGATGCGTTGCGGTCGAAGCCTCAATCAACTGCAGGGCATTCGTTTTCACCTGTTGGGAAAAATCATTGGCTTGTTTGGCAAACTTTTGCTGCAACCGAGCTTGGTACAGTTCGAGTTTTGCCGTGCCCACTTCGCGGCTGTCGATGATTGCCAGTGTTTGGCCTTCGTCGACGCGATCACCTAGATTGACCGACACCTCGTGTGCCCGTCCTTCGGTGATGGAATAAATGTTGGCACTGCGGTCTTCGTTGAGCGTTAACTTGCCCGTTGCCCACGTCTGGATATTGACGGTTTGTCGAGTGACAGGCTCAACCTTTAGTTTGGAGGCCTCCCACATTTCCTTTGGCAGCGTGACAACGGCTTCTTCGCCTTCCTCTTCGTGGCCTTCTTCCTCCTCTCCCTCATGGCCGTGGCCATCGCCTTCACCGGCGGAGTCCTGCCCCTGAGCCACCGAAGCACTGGACCAATAGGGGACGCTAAAATAGACGGCACCACCGGCTAACGCCGCAGATGCGAGACAGGCTCCGATGAGGGTCCAATTTGGAGACGCTTTCTTGTTCATGATGGCAAACGATTCGGGCAACGGATGATTTCGTGTCGATCGAAGTCCTTTTCGTCGAATATAGTAGAAGCAACTTAAAAAGCGGTTCCCGGCCTCACGAGGCTAGTCGTATCCGAGGCCGGGAACCTTGCCGATCACGGTGACACACCGCGATCGACTGGGGCACTCTCATTAGTGGTTGTGTCCTTCATGGCTACCATGGTCATGTCCTTCGTGGTCATGGTCGTGCGAAATCTTCCCGGTGAACGACTTGCCGTTGATCTGCAAGATGACGGCTCCCTCGGCTCCGGCTTCCATCCACTGGTCCATCTCGGCGCTGGTGGATGTGAAACGCGAAGACTTGCCTGATTCGTCTTCGGCCTGTGGGTCGGCAGGAAGCTCGAACGACTTCACTTCCCCGTCATGCTTCAGGCTGACGGTTAGCTTTTCGGCTTCGATCGCGACCGGTTTAGTTGCGGAGCCATCAAGCACATAGAGTGCTACTGCACCGGAGCCGTGCATCATTTCGATGTGAAATGCTTCTTTACCGAGTTCGACCAGTTCACCGCCGTGTGGTCCGTGTTCGGGATGTCCGCCCATGTCCATCATCGGCGGCAACTCATCCATCACGATCGGTTCGGATGATTCCGGTGCTTCAGAGACTTGAACGTCTTTTTCCGAGCAGCCGACGAAGGTAGTGCAAGCAAGGGCCAGCGTGAGTAGATGAGTTTTCATTTTTTCTTAATTGGGAATGAGGAATTGGGAATGAGGAATGGAACGGGGGATAGGACGAAGTTTCCTGTCCCCCATTCCCGGTTCCCCATTTCTTAATGAGCGTGCTTGGTCTCGAAGCCGTGCTTCTTCAACCATGCTTCCCATTGGTGGGCTTCTTCGTGACTCTTCAGAGCCAACTGCTGCCACTTCGGGCAGCGGTAATTGACGTCGGTGTGACCGCCGTGCGAGCCGACCTTCACTTCGCAGCGAAGCGTCTTGAGCGTCTCAACCAGTTTGTCACCCTGGTCGCCTTCGGCGTGCGTCGTTTTCCACTTTTCCAAGCGGTATTCGACCAGTTCTTTTGCCGCCGCGTTTGGCTCGTTAGCGTGAACCAACATGCTGCCCATCGCGACCGATGCGACCAGAGCTGCGACTGCGAGTATCCGTACATTCAACATTGACATTCCTCCGTGGGAGTCTTCTCGAAACAAACAACCATCGTTTCGGCAACGCACCGAAACGGCAAACTAATTTGCCCATTGAAGCGGGCAATCACGAGGAACCGTTCCTCGTATCAGTGTTTCATCTTTCATGTCGCGACCACCGGTTCGGCAGGTTTGTGGACGGTGGTGGTGGATTCCGTACTCTCCAACCCTTCCAAATGGTCTCGCACGATCTGCTTTCCGGCACCCTGACCGATCGTCCAAAATAAGGCAGGTCGGACGAAGAATTCTGCCAGCGTGCTGGTCAGCAATCCGCCGACGATCACGGTCGCGATGGGGTACAGAATCTCTTTACCGGGTTCGCCCGCGGCGAGGGCTAGGGGTAACAAACCGATGCCAGACGTCAGTGCGGTCATCAACACCGGAGCCATTCGTTCTTGACCCGCTCGGCGCACCATTTCGCGAGTCCATGATTCGCCCTCGTGCTCGACCAAATGGATGTAGTGATTGAGCAGCAAGATGCCGTTACGACTAGCAATCCCGCATAACGAGATAAAGCCGACCATTGCCGCTACAGTCAGGTTTTGATCCGTGATGACCAGCGCCGCGACTGCTCCAATGAAAGCGGTTGGCAGTGCAACCAAAACTTGCATGGAGAAGTTAACGTTGCCGAACAGCGTGTAGAGCACCAAGAACATACCCAGCAGCGCAACGCACGAAAGAATCAACAAACGACGCGAAGCTGATTGTTGGCTCTCGAAACTGTCCGCCGTATTCGAGAAAATAACCAGGCGGCAATTCCATATCGGCGAGTTCGGTTTTAATGTCTCCCACGGCGTCGACGACCCCGCGTTCGGAAACGTTGGCTTGCAGCACGATCCGGCGACGGACCTGTTCTCGCTTGATCATGTTTGGACCGCCGCTTTCATAAATGTTGGCGACCGAATCGAGCGGCACCATTCCACCGTCAGGAAGTGGAACCGCGAGACGTTTGAGCTTGCTGACGTCTTCGCGGTACGGTTCGTCCATGCGGACCATCAGGTCGAAGGTTCGCTGGCCCAGCAGCACTTGGCTGACCACCGTCCCGTTCATCGCAGTTTCGACCAACTCCATCACATCGGCAGGTTGTAACCCGTTCTGGTTCAGCGCCGCACGATTGAGTTCGATACGAAGCTGCGGAATATTGGTCTGTTGTTCAATGACGACGTCGGTCAAACCCTCGACACCGGAGATGCGTTGCTTCATCTCTTCGGCTTTGTTCCGCAACACGTCCAAATCGTCACCGAAGAGTTTGATGCCGATCTGAGCTTTGACACCCGAGATCATGTGGCTGATCAAGTGCGCGAGCGGTTGCTCGGTGCTGGAGACAACGCCGGGAATGTCCTCCATCGTCTCGCGAATTGTTTCGAGCGTCTTCTCGCGATCGGCATCGTCTTCCATTTCCAGGAACAGCTCGGTCACGTTGACACCTTCTGCATGCTCGTCCAGCTCGGCTCGGCCCGTTCGACGAGCGACCGACTTGACCGACTCAATTTCCATCAATCGCTCTTGCACGGTGACACCGATCTTATTGCTGGTGGCCAACGATGTTCCCGGCGCGAGCAGAGCGTTCACCTGAACGGCTCCCTCGTTGAATGGCGGCAGGAAATCGCTTTCAAGTTGTGTCACCGCAAATACGGCGAACGCGACCATCACGGCAGCCACGCCAAGAACAGGGCCGGCGAATCGCGTGCTGAATCCGATAGCGAGTCCAGCGAGTCCCTTTAGGCCCTCAAGCAAACGACCCTCCTCGGCCTCCTCGCCGCCGAGCATCCATTCCGTTACCAGCAGCAGCACCCAAACCGCGGGCGTCAAAGCGATCGTCCACCAAAACGGATCACCGGGCATTTCAAATGGCAAATGCAAAATGTGAATCGCTCGCGGCACGACCCAGTACATGGTGAGTGCGGCGATGCCTAACGCCAAAACTGGAACGACAAACCGCCAGACCTTTTTGCCGACAAGCAACAACGACGCCAGCACGGGCGTGACCG
>CAWHXH010000009.1:0-21305 GCA_963833245.1 Pirellulaceae bacterium | reverse complement strand
ATCGCACCATGACCGGCGACGGCCAGAAGGCTGCGACGCTATTACAACAGATCAAGGATCTTTCCGCATCGACACCATTTCAATTCAGCGAACTGGGCACCGCTGGCCAAAAGCTACTGGCCTTTGGTTCCGCCGCCGAAGCGATCCCCGACGAGCTGCGACGGATCGGTGACATATCATCCGCTATCGGGGCACCGATCAATCAGATTGCGGAGATCTACGGCAAAGCCCGCGTCCAGGGACGCCTGTTTGGCGAAGACATAAACCAATTGACCGGCCGCGGCATCCCCATCATCGCTCAATTGGCCAAACAGTTTGGGGTGGCCGAGTCCGAAATCAAGCAAATGGTCGCCGATGGAATGATAAACTTTTCCGATCTCGAAACCGCATTCCAAAGCCTCACCAACGAGGGCGGGATGTTTTTCGGCATGATGGAGCAGCAAGCTCAAACCTTCACCGGCCGCATGTCAACGATGCGGGACGACATTTCAAACTCGCTGCTCCCGCTGGGCAACGAGCTGCTGATGATACTGGGGCCGGCCATGTCGACCGCCAGTGAGATAATCGCATCGGTCGGAGAAACGCTGTCCGCCAACGAGGGTTTGGCAACCGGCTGGCTCGCCGCCGCCGCCGCGGTCGCCGCCGGGGGCGCCGTCATGCTCGCCACCGGGCAAATCATCAAGATCGTCACCGCCACCATTACGCTGTCGCGGTGGGCGATTGTGGCCATGCAGTTCGCGTGGGCACAAAGCGTCATGGCGATCAATGCGATGGCGGTCACCTATTTTCTAATCAACGCCGCGATCCACGCCACCGTCATATCGCTTGTCGCCCTAAGGATGGCCGTCCAGAGTTACAGCGCACCGCGTCGTGCTTGCCAACGCTATCACGCTGTCCTGCCGAGCGACGGTCATGTCGCTCACGTTTGCTTATCGTTTGTTGACCAACTGGACGGTCGCGGTCCGCATGGCGATTGGCGGGTATCTGGTAATTACCAGGGGAGCCGCCATGGTGACGGCTTTGTTCAGCGGCCAACTGATCACCGCGGCGATTGCCGGGCGAACCCTGGCGATCGGTGCCGGCTTAATTTCAACAGCGATTGCCGGGCAATCAACCATTACGTCAATCGCCAACCTGACCAACCTCGCATTTTCAGCAACCATGGGACTGCTGACCGGATCGATCACCGGTAGCACGGTCGCGGCAACTCTGTCATCCGCCGCGGCGACAATCATGGGCGGCACGTGGGGTTCGGCCGGCACCATCATCGCAAGCGTGGTCGGAATGATCACTTCGCCGTTGATTCCGTTCTACATCGCCGGCGTTGCGATCGTTTCGCTCTTGGTCATGCTCGCCGCAAAAACCGCGTTCACGATGACCTACATGAAAGGTTTTGCGGACGCGATGACCTACCTCAAGGCCAGGTTCTGGGAGTTTGCCGGCGTCATCATGACTGTCGCCAATGCGTTGAAGGAAGCACTCGCGGCCGGACAGTACACCAACGCCGCCAAGATTCTTTGGGCCGGCGTCAAGCAAATTTTCTGGATGGGTATCCTCGAAATCGTCAAGCTGGTTTTCAGTCTGCCGTCGATGGTCGGGGGAGCGTTGATGACTTTCGGAAAAGCGTTTCTGGGGGCGGTAAAAGACATCTTCATGTTCATCCCCAAGATGATATGGAACGCGTTGACAGGCCGCGGTGGCGGCATGTCGATCGGTGATATGATCGGGGCGGCACTCAATGGTGGCGATTGGCTAGAAGGTTTGGCGACCGATAAGATTGCCGACGCCAGAAACGAGCTTGGCCAATTGACCGAAGCGGCAAAACTGGCACGAACCGAGGCGTCCCAGGCCCGCGAAAAGAAAGAGGCCGACGAACAAGCCGCAATGTTGGCGAAGGCCGGGGTCGATAGAGGCGGAGCCGATATGGGGACAGGCGACGGCTCTGCGTCGGTCGACACCGACGACGCCGCCCAGGCGATGCAACGATTGCAGCGTGAGATTGACGAATTGACCATGGGGGCCGATGCCGCCGCCGATGCCGAACTCGCAGCCAAGGGGCGAGCCGACGGCAAGAGCGAAGATGACATCCAGTCCGAACTTGCTGCCATCGCGGCGCTCCGGGATCGCAAAAAGGCGCTGGAAGATTCCAAGCAAGCGGAGTTGGACGCATCGGCCGTCCTTGTTGACCGCATCGAAAAACAAGCGTCCAAATTGTCCGAAGCCGGCATGTCCGCCGACGAAATCTATCAACGTCAACTCACGACGTTGACCAAAAACAACGCCGATGGAAACATCAGCGATGAGGATTATGAGTCGTCGGTCAAACAAGCCGGAACCGACCGCGACGACCGTAAGCAAAGGATTCAAGACGAGGGCAAGCAACTCGCAGATTCACTCAAAACGCCGGTCGAAAAGTATAACGACCGGATCAAAGACATCGTGCGGTTGCAACAGGCCGGAGCGATCGATCAGCAAACCGCTTACCGGGCGATCGCTAAAGAACGTGAGTCACTCAATAAAGAAACCTCCCCGGCTTCCCCCGCCGCCGGAGCGACCGACGAAAAGTTAGCAACCGCCGAACTCGGCTCCAAAGCCGCCATGGACGCGATTGCAAGATCACGTCAAATCGCATCAGGTGGTCCCGACCGCGGGACCAACGTCCCGCCCCAAATCGCTCCGTTGGTCGGAGCCGCCCAACGGCAGCTCGTCGCAACGATGGAGACCCCGCAGCGTCTTGCCGCCGCAATGGCGGCGCAGCGTCAACAGGCGGTCGAAACCAAACAATTGGAAGACATCGCCAACCAACAGCTCGTCGCCCAAAACCGCATCGTCGGAGTGATGGAGCGAGTCGCCACCAACACCGCCACGAGCGGTGGGGACGTGGTGATATGAGCCGAACACCAGACTATCGGCTACTCAAGGTCACCGGCAGCGAAGACGCCAGCGGTCCGAAGTATACCGCACAGTACTCCGTCAAAACCTACGACAAATTTGACGGACCTTATACCATCACCAGCAACTCACCGATCAAGCTTGGCGATAAGTTTTGGTATGGCAACGATTACGATCCGCGAGCGATTGCTTTGTCCGCGACCCCGACGTTGGTGGAGGGGCATCAAACCCGCTGGCTCTACTCCATCGAATACGGCGTTGCCCCCGAGCGTGATTTCGATAACCCTCTGAGAAACCCACCGATCATCGAGCTGTCGTTTGCCGCCAGCGAAAAGCTGCTCGAAAAGGACGTCAACGGCAAGCCGATTCGCAATACTGTCGGCGACCGATTCGACGACGTGATTACGCGTGAAGACTCACAACCGATCCTGCGTATCAAACGCAACGAAAAAAACGCAATGTACGGCGTCGACCTTCGCGATACGGTCAATCGCTCCCCATGGAACGGTGCCCCCCGCCGTACCGTCAAGTTTCAACCGCCGACACTAACGAGCAAACATCACGCAAGGATTGGAACCTACTACGAAAAGAGCTATGAGTTCAAGTACTCCGACGATACGTGGCGGTTCCTTTTGCTCAACCAAGGCTACTACATCGGCAAGGAATCCAAGTCGGGCGGGTTCGGCACCGGCGCCAAGGAAGAAAAATACATTCAACGGATTCGCATCCTTGACTCCGAAGGCGAGCCGATCACCGCCCCTGCCGCATTGACGGAGAAGGGCGGAATCATTGGCCCCAAAGACAAAGAGCATTACATCGAATTTGACGGCTACCGCGAAGCCCAATTCCCTCGTGACCTTGAGGTTTCGCTATGAGGCGTCTGGTCCCCAACACTGCTGAGCTAATCCTGCTGACGCGGATGCTTACCGGTGAACCCTGGTCAGTGCGTTTGTTCGTCGCTGCGGTCACAATTAAGCAATCGCTGACGCTGCCCGAGCTGATTGCCCCATCGTCGGCATGGTACGCCGATGCCCATGTAGGTGACTGGACAGTGACCGCGGGAGCCGACCAGCGGGCTTATGGCGCCGCCCCGGCGATGCAGTGGACTCCCGACGCCGACGCCACGGCGATGATCCGTGGCATGGCGTTTTATGAGTCCGACACCGACCAAATCATTGCATTGCAATTGTTTGACAACCCGCTGCCGATCGTCGGCGGCGGAACCATCGAGTTCGTGCCGCGTTTCAGCTTGTTTGATACCGGCGACTTTAACCCTGAGGATTGATAACCATGGCCGACACGACTTACATGACCAACGCCGGACTGCTCAAACAAGCCGCTGGCGGCATCCGAGGCAACCAAAAAGTTGGTCTATTTACCAACACCGTCACCCAATCGACCGCCCACGTCTCGGCGGACTTCACCCGGCCGACGTGGACCGGATACGTCGACAAGACGCTCAGCGCGTTCCCGGCCGCGACGATCGTCAACGGAGCGGCCGAGTCCAAACACGCCGCGGTCGATTTCGATTTTGCCGGCGTTTCGACCCCCGTGACCGTCAAAGGTCAATTCACCATGGACGCGGCCGACAACACAGTGACCAGCGTCACGATTTATGAGAGTCCCGACGTCGTGAACAACGATGGCACCCTGGAAATCTCCCAAGCGTTCCGGCTGACGAACGATTGATGTGGGATAGGCCTCCGGCCTGTCACCCCAACCAACTGCACCACAAACAATCAATAGCGTCCCATGCCCCTTAATCCTGACGGCAGCCTAGGCGGAGAGCACCATTGGTACACTCCGATCGACAATGCCGGTTTCGGCACGTCCAGCCTGGCGGACCGAGGCAGCGGCAACAAGCCGCTGACGCTTAACAGCACCGTGCAATCGGTGCGGGATGCCGTCTGGAAGCCAAGCTACTTCGATTTCGATGGACACAACCACCTATTTGAGACTGCAACCTGGAACTGGGACCACAGCGGGCCGGTTACCTTATCGTATTGGAGGTGGCACGAGACGTCGCAAATAGAGCCTGCAGCCGAGTTTGGCGTCACGGTCGACTCAACCGCCTACCGGCTCGGCGGCCACCATCCTTATTTTAAATTTGGCCCCACAATCTATTGGGACTATGGCGATCATCCGGGCACGGCCGAAAGGCAGTCCTATGCTTTGCCTGGCAACATCCACGGAAGGTGGTATCATGTCGTTTGCACCTCGACGGGAGCGGGCGGGGCGCAACAGCGGATATGGGTGGACGGAGTTCAGGTAGCGACAAAGAACACGTCGACTGGACCTTCACAGCCAATTAATCACTTCGGCCTCGGCGGGAACGCCGAAGGAACCTCCACCGGAGTCAAGTCGACAATTGGCCGGTTTACCGACGTCAGGCTTTTCCGTTCCGTCCTCACCGCATCACAGATCGCCGATCTATTCGCCTTCAAGGCTTATGAGCCGCCGCCTTTAGTCTTATCTGTTTCGGCGTCGCCCAACCCCGCCGCACCAAACCAAAACGTCTCGGTCACGGTCGGGCGGACCGGCGGCGGCATCACCGACGGGCAAACGATTTACCAGGACGATTTCGCGTCCACAACCATTGGCCAACCCCCTGCCGACAACCGATGGCAAACACCGAAGCCTACCGTGGGGACGCGGCAGGGACGCAAGGCCATCAGCATGCCAAGTACATTCGTGGTCGGGAATGCAAATCCCGCAACATTGAATTATGACGTCATCGCGGAATACTACGATGAGTACGTAAGGGTCTACGTCAACAACGTCTTAGAGCGGACCCATAACTACACTTCTGATTGGGTTTCCGCAACCCCGCTAAACCTCCCGCCCAACGCAACGATTCGGTTTGAGTTTGATCGGTACGAAGACGATGCCGCAGTCAACGACATCCGAATCGTAGAGCCGTCAAATACCGCCACCGACGCCCTGCCGGTCGACCTGACGTCATCGCAGCCGTCGGTCCTGACGCTCCCAGCAAGCGTCACGATCCCCGCCGGACAACCATCCGTCACGCTGCCGCCGATTGCCGTCGGCAGTGATGGCACAACGACGCTGACGGGGAGTTATGACGGCGTGCAGGCGCCATCATACAATTTTACGGCGACGACCCCCAAGGTAGTGATTGACATACCCGGCCGCGACAGGATGGAGGCGGGGGTCGACTATCCATACACCGTCACGCGTCAAGGTTTGCCCACAACCGACCCGCTAAGCGTCACCGTCACGTCGTCTAATGTGTTGATCACCCATGGCGGCGATCCGTTCGTCATCCCGGCCGGTCAGTCGACCGTCACCCGGCTGCTGCGACCCGTCACGCCGGGGACCACGACGATGACCGCCACGGCCGCAGGCGTCCAGTCGTCTTCACAGACGATCACGGTCATTCAACCGCTCGCTCGCGTCCAGTCTGTCAGTATTTCGCCGACGTCACCGGTCCAGGGCGAGATGGTGACCGTGACGTTGACCCGCGGTCCCGGCCGGATCGACGATGGCGTATCTCATGTCATTGTCCAATCCGCGGTTGAGCGACTGACATTTCCGGCGCCCGAATCTGTCAACATTCCCGCCGGCCAAACTACCGCGTCGTTTGTCGCTCAAGCGTTGGCGGCCGGCAACGCGGCGATAGAAGTCTACATCACCGGCAGTCCGTCCGAGGGCGGAGCAACTCTGCAATACGGGTTCGCTATTCGCGAAGCTGGCGACCGCCAAACGACATATACCAACCGTGGTTTGATTCTCCGCGAAACCGGAGAACTATCGACCAAGACACTCAAAGTCATGCCGATCACCGGCGGCGACAACCCATCGCTGACGACGACCATTGCCGAATTAGCTCAATATGTCTCCGGCGATTTGACAATCGAACCAAACAATTTGTTGCCGGTTTCGGAGCCTCCGACCATCGAGCCGGTCACGCGGTACGGACGGAGGACCATCCGTGTAGCCGGCGCTAACCCGGTCAACATCATCGGCTACTATGTTTATGCCGATGGCGAGACCCAACCCTATTGGGTGACACTATTAGATCAAGTGTTTGAAGTCTCCGCGTCGCGATCGCTTGGCGTCGACGTGCGAACGAGCACAAGCAATAAACGGTGAGCGAGCCGCTAACCCTATCGATTGTCGCCAATCCTGATCTTGTCGAGATCGGCCAGTCCACCGTACTGACAGTCGGCCGGTCCGGCGGCGCGGAACTGCCGCAACTGCATTATGATGCTCCGATCGCGGGGCTTACCGTTGGCCAGAAATTACCCGGGTGGAGCATTTCGGGCGACGGGGACGCATGGAATCGAGGAACACGGTCGGGGCAGTCCGCACTGGTCGCGGACGTATCAAGCCAGGGCATCGGTACCAGCGATCTTTTCAGATCGTTTTCTCCCGACTACCGGTGGTCGGCAAGGATCGCCGGATACGCCGGCAACGACGGTCTCCGTATCAACGGCAGCCTCGTCAAACCAATGTATCAGACGGGGCCATACGATATAACGCTCACCGGAGACAACGCGTTCACGCTGACGATCCGTGCCGACGTCGGCACGGATTCGTCGAACATCACGCTACTACAAATCACCGAGTATCTGCCGCCGATCTTTGGTGATTTGACGGTCGGGCTGCAACCGCCGGCCGGGTTCGTTGCCACGCCCCCGATCCCCGCAGCGATCTTTTTCCCCGCCGGAATCCCGACGATCAATCTGTCGCCGGTCGCTCTGGACAAGCACGGGACCGCCACCGTCCGGGCGACGCACGCCGACGCATCCGCGGACGCGACGGACCAGGTGACGGTCTTGGCCCGGCCCGCGATTACATCGGCCGTCGTCGACCCAAACGGCTGGACCGTGCGGGTGACGTGGACCCGCCCCGTCACCGCGTCGGCATCCCAGCCGGCGACCACGATCGACCGCGGCGATCGAACCGATCCGGCCGAGTTGATTCATCAATCGACGACGGACAACGGGACGACGTTGGTCTACCAATCGACGCGACGCGTCAACGCCGATGACATAGTATCCGCGTCGATCGCAGTGTCTACGACGGCGGCGGGTCAAACGTTTGCACATCCGGCCGTCACCAGGACCCTAACGAATCAATCCGCGGTCGTCCGATATAAACGTACAGCCTCTGTCGCTTCGGCTGCCACACCAGCCGGACAATCGCGTTATGCGAGAAAGATTGCAACCGCATCCGCCCCTCTCGGCAGGATCGTCTTCCATCGCTCCATCCGGTCGTCGGCGGTCACCACAGCCGCTCGGCCCGCATCGATTCGCGGCCAATCTGACGACCGAATTAACACGGCAGATAGCTCCACGGGTGCGGACAACATCATCACGACGTTGCGGCACCCGTCGCTGCAATCTAATGCTACCCCCGAGGCGGAACGTCATAACATCCGCCGGCCGAACGCATCCGCCCAGCATTCGGTCTCCGGCCCGGCGGCCCAGCGTCGAATCCTCCCCAGGATCATCCGATCGTCCACCGTCGCTGCTCAGTCTACGCCGACCCACCAACGCGACAACAACCGTCGCCGCCTGGCTGCCGTCGGAGCGATTGCATCGTCCGACGTCGACAGCATCGCGACCCGTCGACGATCGTCAACGGTTGCGGCGATCGCCGGCCCAGCGTCCGACCGCAGTTACGTCATTCGACTGTCTGCCGATGCGGACTCACAGGCCGCCGCCGATCACTCGCTGACGTTTGCCCGGCATAGCGTTATCAATTCCGTCGCTTCACCGGCTGTAGGATCGGGTTTGATACTACATAACCAATCGACCGCAACGTCCCGTGTTGGCAGCCAAGCCGCCCGCCGAATTTTACCGCAAACCAAAAACGCCTCACCAGCGTCGATCGCGTCGCTATCGTCCGACCGAACACATCATCGAATCCGACCAGCGGAGCAAACCGCCGGCCTGAGCGTCAACGTCGAACGACATCATCGCATCCGACGCGATGCGACCGTCACATCATCGTCGCGGTCCATCGGGGGAATCGTCAACACAACGTCGCGACATTCGACAACCACAACGAAACTCACGCCATCAGCCGAACATCGACTGGTCGCCAAAATCAGACGTCAATCCGTTGCCGCAACTCGCAGCCAAGCCTACGCCGAGCGATCGCTGACGTTTTTCCTCCGCGGCGAAGGTGAGCCGGCAACCGTTGTTTCACCACAAGTCGATCGCAAACATTATAAGTTTCTGCAATCGCAACCAACGACTCAATCGAGTCAATACGGCGATCGTCACCATCGCATCGTCCGCGGATCGGTCGTCACGACCCGGTTGCGAAATTCCGAACGTGACATCATCGTCCGCCGATCGCACGTCGCGACCGCCGCCGGCCCGGTTGCCGAGCGTCGCATCATTGCGTATCGCCAAACAATCGTCACGACGCTATCGGATAACGGACGCCCTCGAATAGTCCGCGAAATTCGATTGCGTTGGCTCGACGTCATCCTCCCTCACCTACCGCTGCACCGGTCGATGATCGTCGTCCAATTGGACATGGGCGTCCCCGTCGTCGACCCCCGCCCCGTTGTGACCGTCGCCGGCACTGGCGAACCGGTGCCGGCATGGCAACGCCAGTCCGGCAAAACCGACCGACTCAAATTATTGATCCAGCCGCCCGTGTCCGATCCGCCGGCCGACTTGATCCTCATGACATCGGACTACGCACCATGACGCTGCCACCGCCACGCGTCGTGTCGTGCGGATGCGATCCGCGACCGGTCGTCACAATCCCGCAAGTCATCGTCACGCCCGCGTCGACGATCCGGCTGCCCGGACGCATCGACCCCGGACTTCGGGGCTATTATCCCTTGGGCGAGTTCGCCGGCCGCGATTTGTCCGGCTTAGGAAACGACGCGATCCCGTCCATCGAAACACACCCTACCGAACCGGGCATCTTATGCGAAACCGCCGAAGTGTTTGCGGGCGACCGTTACTATGATCTTCCTTTTGATTTGGATGAGATCATTACCGTTTCGGCCTGGGTGCGTCCACAGCAACCCAAGCTCGAGACAACGCTATTGTCGATCGGCGAAAACTTGCGGTTCGGCCTATCTTGGATGCTCGAACCGATCATTTGGATCAATCAAAACGCCGAAGACGAAGACATCGTATCGGCCGATCCTCTGACCGCAGGCAAATGGGTTCACCTAGCCTTTGTTCGCGACAACCAGGAATATAGAATCTTCGTCAATGGTCGATCCGCACCGATCTATCATGATGGTCGCACTGTCCAAGCCGCGATTAGCCCCGTGGGCGTCCCCCGCGGCCCCGCGACGATCGGTCTATACCGCGGCGGCTCATTATGGCACGGTGCAATTCAAGATGTCGTCATCCGCGAGTCCGCGATGACCGCCCGCGAAATCGCCGCCGAACGGGACAGCTACTGCACCCCAATGATGGAGGTGGTCGCATGAGCTATATCAGTCGCGAAGGCGCCCGGCGAATTGCTCGCCAGACGCAATTGTCCGAACAATCCCCCCCATCGCTCTACCGGGTCCGTACCCGGCGGCCGAGTCCGGTCGCTGCCGGCGGCAACAAAATTTTCCACGGCGTCCTGGAGTCCGCCGTGACCGGGGGCACCGTGCATTCGTTTTACTTCCGCAAATTCCCCGCCGATTTGCGAATCGCTAATACTTCCGAGTACGAAGACATA
The DNA here is from genome assembly GCA_963833245.1 of Pirellulaceae bacterium. Taxonomy (GTDB): domain Bacteria; phylum Planctomycetota; class Planctomycetia; order Pirellulales; family Pirellulaceae; genus Rhodopirellula. The sequence continues at coordinate 10,742 of CAWHXH010000009.1, read as the reverse complement.
GCACTACTCCCTAGTTCCGAGTCACCGCCCGGCACGGCCGACGAAGCGACTGCCTTGTTTCCGACGCAATTTTTGCCGATCGGAGTCCCCTGCCAATTCATCGCCAGAGCTGGATTCGACGGACGTGCTCTGGTCTTCCCTCCGCCGACGGTGCAAGGCCGAATCAACGAGGCTGCCACGGACGCCCTCGGCAGCCAAAGCAGCAGCCAGACGGTTACGGTGGTGGTCGATCTACTTGCCGGGCCAGACGACGGCAGCGACCTATATCCGATCATTGCTGAATCGGTTCAAATGCGAGTACCGGAGGAATACCGCATTGCCAACAACGCCATAATCACAGCTAACTGGGCCGGGAGTCAGTATCGTGCAATCGCAATCGATCCGATTCACGACTTAGACCTCCATTACGTTGACCTCGAAAAGTTCTTTGCGCCACCAGAGCCATGAGATTCGGCTGGACCGTTCCGCATTCCTGGGGCGGCAGCCTCTCGACACACGCCATCGATCACGAAGCGGTGACCCTGGACGGGAAACCCATCCACTGGCGTCCAGGATTCGGCTTAGGGCCTGGCAAAATAGGCAGATATGATTGGGGTGCCATATCTGCCACGCCGCCATTGTCTCAGTTCGCGGAGGCTATCGCTGATGACACTTTCTATGACTCAATGAGCTTGCAGTCTGCGAAACAACTTCGCGTCCTTCAAGCGTCAGCGGCGAAGTTTAACGATGTCCAGGGGTGGTTAGAGGCGGGAGGATGTTTGATTATCAACTACGGAACAAGTAACCCACGCCAAGAAATTGAATTTGGTGGGTATAGGGAACCAATGTATTCGGAGCATTTGCGAGCCGAGATGGAGTCCAGGCTTTTTCGGGAATATCTGGAGGCATGTGGGATTGAGGGCATCGAAGCACCTTCGTTTTTCACCGAACCGCCAGATTCAAGAGGGCTAACCAAACCGTTTTTCAACATCCAAGGCGCCGAACGCGTTGACGCTTCGCCGACCGTGGAAGCCGGCTTTCCTGCCGGCGTGTTTGAGCGTCTAAATTTGGCTGAGGAAACGACGGAGGTTGATGATTCAGAGGTCTATCGACTGCCCGGCCATTATTGTGGATTCACGACGCCGGCTGACTGGGAGCCTTTGGTGCGGTGGGGCGACCGGACTATTGCGGCCGGTCGCATGGTAGGCTATGGACGACTGTTCATAATAGGAGAAGTGTTAGAAAGTTTCAATAGCGGCACGATGTTTGGTAAACATCGGTTTTGCTCAACACCAACGGCATTGTGGCTGCGTTGGCTACTAAGTTTTTGGCGAACGCCGCTGCAGCCGCCGGAGGATGCGACTTTGCAGAATCGCTACCTACGTTTATCCGACGACGGCACTTCCGAGACCCCCACCCGCGGAACACTCACCATCGACGGCGCGACCGATAATCTACCCTACTGACGCCATTTTGCTGTTTGCCGGTCCCGCTGCCCGTCGGCAAATCAGTGACAGGATTTTGACAGGTTTGCGTTGACAGACCTTGGCGAAACGACCTTGACTGCGACACGAAACCGCGGTATTCCCAGCGTTTCGCATCTCCCGCCGCTCGCCCGGTTTGGCTTTGCAAGGTTCGCATCCGTTCCCGAAACGAGCCAACGGGAGCGGAGCAAATACGGCCGACGGAGGTACTCCGCGGGTGTCAATGGATCGCAAACCAGGTCCCGGACGCGATCGATGAGGACTTGGCGGATTCGGTAGTCCGGGCGGACGCCGATGATTGTCGACTCGGGGTAGATCAAGTCGAGTTTGCGGCCGGGGTCAAACACTTCGTCGCGGGTCCGGTTGCTAGCATTGGGCGAATTGGGCCGCTTAGCATGGTGGGAAGCCTGGACACGTTTGGTCACCGCAGCCGGAAGCCGCCCCGGACGAAAGCGGAGAGCAGATCGAGCGGGCCGGGCAGGGCCAGTCCGATCGCCATGCCGAGCAGTCCCAGAGCGACGATCGTGAAAGTCGACATTGCCACCAGGCAGCCGCTGCAGGACCGGAACGAGCGGATGCGACGCCCGGCGTTGGTCGTTTCATCGGTCGCCCACGCGACGAGCAGCGACGCCAGCCAAGCGACGACGAGCCAGCCGTAGAGGGACAAGGCTCACCCCGCCGATTGCATTGAGATCAACAGCACCAAGAGCCGGTCGCGGATGTCTGCGGCTTGCCTATATTGCTGCGAGAATTGGCCGCGGCCGGCAGCGGAACCCGATTGGCGAGCGGCAATTTCGACTTGCAGGATTCGCACGGGTTCTCGCCACCGGTCCCAAACCTTGGGGGCTAACCCAACATCGTCGGAGTCAAACCGGGACATCAAGGCATTGCACATTGCGGCATCACGCGGCAATCCGTCAGGCCGAGATAGGAGATTGGCAAAGATCGTCTCGGTGGTTCGCTTGGCCAGCTTCAAGTCGTCCAGGTTGACGGATTTTAGATTCGTCGACGCGGCGATTTGCTCTGCTGCCGACTGGACGGGATCAATCGACTGAGCGGAAGCGGGTGACGGCGGCTGCGGCGTCACGGGCTGGTTGACCATAACGAGGGAGAAGCAGCCGGCAACCAAGCACGCGGGGATCAAACATCCAAGGCAGCCCGCAAGCGTCGGACTGGTTGATTCATTCCGTTCGCCGAGCTGTTCACTCATTGCGCTTTTCGTCGGGTCGACGCGGAGTGGGTGGTGGTTTGTCGTTTGGCGGTTCGCTGGGCGGAGGCACGGTCCATTTCGCCACGGATTTCGGCTGCTTCCTCGGACACGGTTTTGACGCCGGTTTTGGTTTTCTGCGAATTTGGTCCATAGGGACGGCCCATGGTCAACGCGATAACTGCGTCATCAATTTCACGAGCGAACCCGGTTAGGTAGCCGATCCCGCGTTCTGCGGTGGTGGAACCGAAAACGTAGACCGACGTGGCTTCAGCGGTTTCGACCCGCCCAGCGGCAGTGATCAACCGTTCGCTGACGTCAGAGAGCGTTGCGGCGATGCCCCGCAACTGCTTGGAGGTCAATTCGGCGGGCGGGCGGTAGCTCGGCATGAAGCAAGTTTTAGCAAGGCTAGAAAAGTTTGCAAACGTAAGTGCCCCAAGTGCAATAGGTTGTGACCTAAGAACGAAAAAGTTTGCAAACGTGGACTTGCTTTGTGCAAACAGCGTCCGTAAAGTCTCGGCACGTTCCGGGGGTTTCCTGGGCGGTCAAAGGTTTGGGGATTTTGAAAAATGGACAGGAAGCTAACGACCGGTCAGGCGGCGGAGTTGCTTGGTTACTCGCCGGCGACGATTCGGCGGATGATCGACGAGGGGCGGATTCCGCACGAGCGGTTGCCCGGTGGCAACGTCGATCGGCGGGTGTTGCTGTCGGACCTGCGGACGTTCGCCCAGACCCACAACCTGACGTTGGTGGACCCGGAAGTGCCGGCGGCCGAGGTGGGATCATGAGCGTCCCCGACTGGCGAGATGCAATCGTGAGCGATTGCGAAAGTTTGGAGGCGGCCCGAGGGCGGATCGAGGCGGCGACCCGCTGGGTTGCGGAGCACGTGAGTCGTCACGATGTCTTGACGATCAATTGGTGCGGTTTGACCGACCAACTCACGATCCAGATCACTGGCCGGGCCTACGTCCGTTTATGCGAATCGGACGACGCTTTCCGTCAATGCGACAAAATCCGCGAAGTCGACAGTCCGAACATTCGTTGCACCGCGGCGGTGAACGGTTTCGAGGTCATCGCGGTCGGTGACGAAGGTGGCGAGGTGGCGATATGAGGATGCTACGGATCGACGTGACGGTGGATGACCTAGCCAACGGCACTCGGTGCAGTTGCGTGTTTTGCCCGGTCGCGTTGGCACTTGCCCGCGTGGTCCGAGATGTTGCGGCGGTCGTGAGCGTGTCGGACCGCAAGGTGTTGATTTACAGCCGGCTGGGCAACTTTGTCTTTGACCCGGCGGCGGACCTGCGTGAGTTCATTGAGTCCATCGACCGGCGGCGGGTGGTCGAGCCGACTTCGTTTTTGATTCCCATTTCCAACCATTCGTCGGTCATGTTCAAGGAGACTGTGTTATGAGTGCATCCGCACCGAAGATGTATACCGCGACGTTGAATGTTACCTCCCATATCTTGGAGCAGGCGTCACCCAATGATTGCGATGATTGTGCGATCGCGATGGCCATGCGGCCGTTGATCGACCCTGGATTGTTCATCAAGGCCGATTTTAATTGCATACGGTTCTATGGTCGCAATTCTCATCACCGGAAGGTCGATGAGGTGCCGACAACCGATCAAATCGAGGCGTTCATCCACGCATTTGATCGTTGTGAGATTGCGACGGAGCCGCGGACGTTTGAATTGCCGGTCCGGCCGGAGCACAAACATCTGTTTCGCGACGGGGTGCTGTCGTGAGCGTCGAACCAGGCGAAACGTTGATCCCGTTGGCGGCGGTGCCCGACGAGATTGCCCGGATGAGCGGTGGTCGGTCTCGGCCGTCGCGTCAGACGGTCTACAAGTGGGCCGATCGCGGCGTTCGCGGCCGGCGGCTGGCGACTTGTCCCGGTGCCGGGGCGAAGTCGACGCGACTGGATTGGTTGCGTGAGTTTGTGTTTGGCAGTGCGGACGTTGCGAAGTCGTCGACGTTGACGCAGGTCCGCAATTCATCGCATGACGCGGCGATGGCGGAGTTGCGAGAGATGGGCGTGGTTTCGTGAGTGGTTCACATAACGAGGGGTCAGGCACCTCGGCGGGTCGTTAGCCGCCACCGAGTTTGGGTCCGTTGGCGGGTTCGATTCCCGCCCCTTCATCCGTTTGTTTAGTTTTGAAATCAGGTGTATTGATGTTCGACTTGCATGATTACATTGTTCGCCAGAACCATTGGTCCGAAGATACATTTGGGCCGCGGGATCATCGCGACCATCGCGGCCCATTGAAGCATCTGCGGAAGGAGATCGCTGAGGCGACGCAGCGGCCCGATGACGTTCATGAGTTCGCCGATTTGATCATTCTGGCGATCGATGCGGCATCGCGAGCTGGGCACGCTCCGAATGTGCTGGTCTCTGCATTGGCCGACAAACAGCGGATCAACCGTGAGCGTGATTGGCCCGACTGGCGAACGATGCCGGCGGACCAACCGATCGAGCACGACCGATCCGGTGAGCCAAGTCGTCGACGGGTTTATATCGCCGGTCCGATGCGGGGCAAATACATGTTCAACTTCCCGGAGTTTGATGCGGCGGCCGCAACGCTGCGGGAGGCCGGGTTTGAGGTGGTCAGTCCCGCGGAGATGGATCGGGAGATCGGATTTGATCCGGCGAAGCTACCCGAGGGGACCGACTGGAGCGACCTATCGGCGTTGGACTTTGATTTGGCCGAAGCGATCCTTCGGGGCGTCGATGCGATTTTGCGATGCCATTACGTGTGTCTGTTGCCGGGTTGGTGGGCCTCGCGTGGAGCAACCGCGGAGGCGGAAGTGGCCAAATGGGCAGGGCTGCGAGTTTTTACTCTTGATGAATTTGTGATGGACTGCGGACGGCTGCGGGCCGACGTCTAACGAATCGTTTTCTAGCAACCTCATTCGGTAACCAGTCCGTTTGCATAAGTAACGTCCACCCGATCGGTTGCTTCGTAGGGATGGACTGCCGCCTGGGCAGTGACAGCAGGGGACACGACCAAGCGAGCCAGGTCACGTGTGACAGCCGGAGAGACGGCGTTTTATTAACTTACTAGGGTGCGATAATGTTGAAGTGTATTGATGCAGGTGAGATGCCGGACGCGGAGACGTGCCGGCGGACACCGCGGGACCAATTTGGCGAGCCGATGGAGGCGGGCCGCTGGTACTGGATCGGCGCCAAGCGGATGCAGTGTTATGACGATTGCGAGGCTGGATGCCTGACGCTCCATCCGGTCAACCACAACCTCAAGGCGATCGACGGTCGGTCGCAATTGGTCCCGGAGTTGAAGCCGAGCGTCGAACCCTTACGGATCATGGAGTAGACGATGCACTGGATTGATGCCTGCGTGATGGCCGCGAACCCGGACGCGGTGAGCGACGACCCATTGTTTGGAGAACCCGCCGCCGCGGTGGTGGTGGTGAATCCCGAGCGGACGCGACTGTTTGGGTTGCTATTGCGTGACCCGTTATCAGGAAACCTTTATCACATCATGGTGGTTCATCACACGGAGTCGATGGCAATGGTTGCCGCGGCGGGGGCTTATCAACGCTTCGTTGGCGTCGAGGTTGCCGATCCGTTCGCACTGTGCGTCCACTGCGAGGACCTTTGCGACTCGGTGCGGATCAGCGATTCGGAAGCCGATAGGGTTCGGAAGTGGTCGATGTGTTGTTTGTACCTGGGGTTCCCCGCGGTGGAATTGGATGGCGGGGCGGCGTTTTTGTTTGGGGGTGCGAACCCCTAGTCCGTCCCGGTCCACTGAAGTTTTGATACAGAAACGCAAACACGCAAAGGCTCAATAGAAGGGCGGAAAATGAAAGATCTATTCGGACGACTGCTCAATGAATTACTTGCTAGCGGGATTGATGATCTCGTCCCCTTCGTCTTTCATGGAGGCGTTGTCCTGACAGATGCCAGGATTATGATCCGGTTTACGGATGCAGGCTTGGCTTCGGGCACGACGCGACTGGTGTCAGGCCGACCGGGCGACAAGTCGGACTGGAGGGTCGAGCCATGCGACTCGTGCCGGCAACTGTGGCGGCCCCCGGGGTTCTCGCCAGGGTCGATCGATCGACTCCTTGACGCTGCGGGCAGCCCCGCGGTGGAAATGCCAGTCATTCCGGGTCCGCCTGAGGGCCATGATACATGGGTCCTGCCGGACATGGAGTGTTCGCAATGCGATGGAGAAGGTTCGTTGCGTTGCAGCTTGGAACATGAACACGAATGCACAAATTGCGATGGCGAGGGGCGGTGCGGAGGCATTCCAGAGTCCGCGTTTGAAGCCATCGAAGTTGGCGGCCATCCGTTTGGCCGTCGCTATTTATGGCTGGTTCAGTCGTGTCGCCCAGCCAGAGTCATGGTCAAGCGACGGGGTGATGGCGGCATTTTGCATTGGACCTTCGCAGGTGGTAGTGGGGCTTTGATGGGCACGCGGGACAGGACATGAACAGCCTCATCTCCTACCGATCGTTCATTGCATCGAAGCAACGCCCGCCGGCGGCGAGCGGCTTCGAGGTTGATCCGGGCAGCTTGACGCCAGCTTTGTTTGATTGGCAGCGGCGAGCGGTCGTGTGGGCGCTGCGTCGCGGCCGGGCAGCCTTGTTTGAGGACTGCGGACTGGGCAAGACGCTGCAACAGCTCTCGTGGGCCGAAGCGGTGGTGCGTCACACGGGACGGTCCGTGCTGTTGCTATGTCCGATCGGCGTCAAGCATCAAACATTTGCCGAGGCGAGCCGGTTCGGCATTCGCTGTCCCGTGGTCGATGCGGGGCAGCATGACGGGCCGCGGGCCATTGAATTGACCAACTATCAACGGCTGCATCATGTTGACCCGACGCGGTACGCGGGCGTGGTGCTGGACGAGTCAAGCATCCTCAAATCGTTCACCGGGTCCATCAAACGGCAATTGGTCGAGTCGTTTGCCGCGACGCCGTACCGGTTGGCTTGCACGGCGACGCCGGCACCGAACGACCACATGGAGTTGGGGAATCACTCCGAGTTTTTGGGCGTGATGAAGAGCAACGAGATGCTGTCGCGGTGGTTCATCAACGATGCGGCCCGCGTTGGGAGCTATCGGCTCAAGGGGCACGCGACGGATGACTTTTGGGCGTGGGTCGCCTCGTGGGCGGTATGTTTGTCCAGCCCCAGCGACATGGGGGGCGACGACGCAGGCTATCAATTGCCACCGCTGGACATCCGGCGGCATCACGTCGCAACACCGGACCATGACCCGGCCGTAGGTCAATTGTTTGCCACCGCGGGCGTTTCGGCGACCAACATTCATTCGATCAAGCGATTGACCCTAGTCGAGCGAGTGGAGTCAGCGGTCCGGCTGCGTCGCGAATCGGATGGGCCGTGCGTGATATGGTGCGACACCAACTATGAGGCCGACGCGTTGATGGATCGGATGACCGACGCGGTTGAAGTGCGGGGATCGGACCGGGAAGCGGACAAGGAGTCAAAGTTGCGGGGGTTCGGCAACGGCGAGATCAAAACGCTAGTGACCAAACCGTCGGTCGCGGGGATGGGGATGAACTGGCAACATTGCCGGCACCAGGTATTCGCGGGGCTTGGGTTTTCGTTTGAAATGTACTATCAGGCGATCCGACGCTGTTGGCGGTTTGGCCAAACCGATCCGGTTCGGATCGACATTGTGTTGTCGGACGTGGACGGTGCGATGCAATCGGCGATCGCGCGGAAGCAGTCCGATCACGACCTGATGCAATCTGGCATGTCGGCGGCGATGAACCGCCGGCGTGAAGAAGGCCGCAACGACGCGGCCGTGAAGTATCAACCGCGGCGACCCATTCGGGTGCCGGATTTTTTGACACGTGGCAACAAGGCGATGGCATGATGACGGCGACCTATCAACCCCGGCCCAAAGCTTGCATTGAGCAGGCGACCGGCAACCATTGGCACCTCTACCACGGTGACTGTTGCGAGGTGCTCAAAGGGCTACCGGACAACTCGATCGACATGGGGATTCACTCGCCTCCGTTCAGCTCGCTGTACATCTACAGCGATTCGGAGAACGACATGGGCAATTGCTCCGGCGACGACGAGTTTTTCGCTCATTATCGCTATGCGATCAACGAGTTGTTGCGAGTTACCGTGCCCGGTCGCGTTTGCGTCGTGCATTGCAAGGATTTGCCGCGGTACGCCGGCACCCACGGCACGACGGGATTGATCGACTTTCCCGGAGCTTGCATCCAAGAGTTTGAGGACGCGGGGTGGGTTTATCATTCGCGGGTAACGATTTGGAAATGTCCGGTCACCGAGCGGGAGCGGACCAACAACAACGGGCTGTTGCACAAAACAGTGACGCGGGATACTTCGCAAGTCCGTCAGGGCATGGCGGATTATCTGTTGGTGTTTCGCAAGCCACCGTCAGCGGAATCGGGTTTGATGAGCGACAGGCCGGTGGTTCGGCCACGTGGATTTGAGCGGTACATGGGCACCGAGCCGTTCACCGGCAACTTTGACCATCCGTCGCCGTTTGCTCGCAAGAAGTCGGCATCGGTTCCGTCGATTGATGTTTGGCGGCGGTATGCGGAACCGGTATGGTGGGACGTCGATCAGACTGACGTATTGAATTTCAAGCTGGCCCGAGGTGTTGGCGACGAAAAACACATCTGCCCATTGCAACTAGGATTAATCGCAAGGGCTGTCGAAATTTGGTCCAACCCCGGCGACGTGGTGCTCTCGCCCTTCGCGGGCGTTGGCAGCGAAGGCGTTGGAGCATTGAGCATGGGCCGGAAGTTCGTTGGCGTCGAGCTGAAAGAATCATACTTCCAATCTGCGATTAAGTTTCTGACGCGGGTTGAGGCGGAATCTTTGGTGCCCTCTTTGTTTGAGTTGTCCTAAGATGAACAACCCCGATTTCCTGACGCCTTATGCGGGGGTGCTCGCCAAGCATCCCTGCCCCTGCGGCTCGCATCCGCCCGATGACGTCAACGCTAGTTGCGAGCGTTGCAAGATGGTTTGGACAATCGCAGCGACGGTGCAATTGCGTGAATCACAACGTCAGTATTTTGAGACGCGGCGGGGTAATTTCTTGGACCAATCTCGGAAGGAAGAAAAACGATTGGACTCGGCACTGCGGAAGTTGAAGGGTGGGCCGGAACAAAAACCTTTGTTTGATGGGGGGGCAGCATAATGACGATTAATGATCCGACGGGAAAACGGGGCACGGAGAAACTCCGCGAGATCAGAATCTTAAACCTCGGGGCCGGCCATCGATCGGCGCCTTTGGTCGGGATGCAACTCGAAGGTGATCTCGACTACGACGTCGCAATTTTCTCGGACACGCATGACGAGCCTGCCTGGGTTTACCGGCAACTCGCTTGGTTGGAAAAACAGGTTGCCGACCGCGGCGGTTCTCCGATCATCCGTGTTTCAGCGGGCGATCTAATGGCAAACCTCCGTTCCGGGTTAAACGCCGATGGGGGGCGATTCGTGTCAATCCCAGCCTTCGCCCGGCTGGACAATGGCGAAGTCGTAATGACGCGACGGCAATGTACTCGCGAATACAAGATCAACCCCGTCACCCAGTATATCCGCCGGACTATTTTGGGGCTGGAGAAAGGCCAGCGGATGCCCAAGAACGTTAAAGTCGTCCAGCTTTTCGGTTTCAGCTTGGACGAACCAGGCCGTGCGGCGAGTTTGAGAAAGCAGGAAACCAAACAATGGCGGTTTGAGTTTCCGTTGTTCAACGAAGCCGTCGCGATGCGAAAGGGCGAGTGTCGGCGTTACATGACCGACTGGTGCCGGGAGTTTTCGTGGCATTGGTCATCCTGTCGTGCATGTCCCTTCCATTCCAATATCCAATGGCGTGAGCTGATCGAGAACAGTCCTTCGGACTTCGCCGCGGCTTGCCGGACCGATAACGCGCTCCGGGAACCCGGATCGGTCGCCAACCGGTCTATGGATAATGCGATGTTCATTCACCGGTCATGTGTCCCCCTACGCGATGTCGACTTTACAAAGTCACAGCCAGAGATGTTCGGACTCGTATGTGATGGTGGGTGTTTGACGTGAACGCACGCCCTCCCCAATCCTTCGGTTCCATC
>CAWHXH010000008.1:0-110852 GCA_963833245.1 Pirellulaceae bacterium | reverse complement strand
AGGTTCACAACGCGTTAGAGACCGGCTTTTGCCGGATAAACACGACGTTGCGGCCGGCAGAAGGCAGGTACGATGCCGGCTTGAAACGCCGGGCACCCGGTCACGACTCCCGCGCGGCCGCCGCGGGGAAGCTTTCGACGAGAGCGGGCGGTGGGCATTCCCGAAGTTTACCCGCTTCAACAACCACCGGTGGGCTTATTCCTTCGTTTTTGGCTGACGGTCGGCGTAGCCGGGGTGCGTTGCCGCGTGGACCTCCCGTAGACGCTTCATCGCCACGTGCGTGTAGATCGCTGTCGTGTTGAGCTGCTCGTGGCCAAGCAGCGTCTTCTGAAGGCTGCGAAGTTCTGCCCCGCCCTCGAGCATGAGCGTGGCCGCCGTGTGGCGAAGCAGATGACAGCTGCCGCGTTTGCTGATCCCCGCGGCCGTCATGTACTCACGAACCAAGTATGACAGCACGTTGGGGTGGATCGCGTTGCCGCGTGTTGTCAAGAATAACCTTTCGGTCGGCTTGGCGATAAGGGACTCCCGGCCGTCGGTCTCATACTTGTCAATCCACTCGACCGCTCGCGGACCGATCGGCACCACGCGGTCCTTGCGGCCCTTGCCCTGTCGGATCAACAGGGTGCCGGTGTCGCGGCTCAGGTCGGATAGTTGCAAGCCGATCAACTCAGCGCGGCGGATGCCCGTTGAGTAGAAGACTTCCAGATGGTGCGGTCTGGTAACCCCGAGGGCGTCGTGAGATCGACGACCGATAGCAGTTGTTCGACTTCGTCGATTGATAGGTAGGTCCCCGGCAATCGGGTTTCCTCCTTGGGTAATTGCAAGTCCGCCGCCGGGTTGGTCGGGATCCAATTCTGTTCGTGCAGCCATGTCATCCAGTGACGCAAAGCCGATAGGTAGCTCGCTTGGGTTGAGAAGCTCAGCGGTTTGCCGGTCTTTCGTGCCCGGTGGTGGTAAAGGCTGCGGCGGTAAGCTCCGATCGCTTCGGCGGTGATCTCAGTGACCGACTCGATGCCGCGATCATCGCACCAGGTCAGGAACCGGCCGATCGAGTAGCTGCGACGGTCGATCGTTGCCGGCGACCAGTTGGACACCCGTAGCTCGGTGAAGTAGCGGTTGAGCAACGTTGAAGGGGCGGGAAGGTTAGACATTGGAACAACTCCAAGGGGTTTGGGTCGGCGCGTACCGGTAGCCCGGACGTACCAACGGGGCAAGAAAAAAGCCCGGTCCAGAGCGGAACGGGCTACTTGAAAGAGTGACCGCCGAAGCGGACGTGGTGCACTTATGCACCTATGTCGGAGCTAACGGGTCAGGGGGCTGGCTCCGTTTTGACCCGAGGTTTGAGGTATGGCATCAGAAGTCGCCAACGGCAAACGACTTGCGTTGAAAACGGCGGGGTGGAAGCGACGTGCAAGCGGGGTGGGACCCCGGTGCAAGGTGGCCCCCTCAGGGGTGCAAGCTTTCGTCCAAGGGGTGCAAGGTTGCCGGTATAGAGGCAGGTGGACGCAGCTTCGACGGGTCAATCAGGCCCATCAGGAACGGCTGACCCTCCCGGCCCTCCCCACTGTATAGCAGTTCGTAGACGTACCGCTGACCATTTCGGCCCCGGTGCGTCAGCACGTATTCCAGGCTCACCAGTCTGGCCAAGTGCTTGCACAACGCTGTATCGGTCAACCCGGTCGCCCTGCGGACATCCCGCCGGGTGAACCGGAACGCCGCCTTGGAAACATTCTGCAACCGCGAGTTCTCATCGACAAAGTCGTGAAGCCGATTGAGAAGGTTTCTGGTTTGCGGCGCCAGTTCGTCCAGGCTGCGGCCCAGCACCTCTCCGGCCAACCCGTTGGCCACCGCGATGTCACGCAACTCGACGTTGACGAACTTGGTCCCGTCCTTGGTCTGGTGGATTGTCCGTTGGTGCTGTTGCAAAAACGCAATGGTGTTGATCAGCGTCAAGTATTTGACATGGTCGCGACGCAAACGGGTTTTATGATTGGGAAACGTCAGTTGCGGAGCGTAAGGATTGAACACCGTCACCGGGTCAAGCAGCCTCTGCGCATTGCGATGCAAGGTTTGTAGTTGTTCGGCGATGAAGTGTTCGTGTGTTGACTCGCTGGTGAACCCGACGCGCTGCTTGGACTGGATCGCGTCGGTCTGGCCGTTGGTCTCATCGACCGTCAGGACAAAACAGCGGTTGACCAATTCCTCATCAATGTCCATTGCCGTGGTTGTCAGAAAGATTTGCACCGGGCCTTCGACGCGGTGTTCGGTCGTTTGAGGTTGGCCGTTTTCTCCACGGCCGACCGTTGCGTGCCGTAACTCCCCCTCGCTTTGCAATAGTTTCAGCGCGTAGGTCGCTTGCCGGATGCCTTCGTCCTCGGCGATCGCCAGGACTTTATGGCGGATCTGATCGGATTCCAGATAGAACAGCGATTGACCGGTCATTCCGCTGAATCGCTGCACGTCCTCGGGCGGCATCATTGATAGTACCGCATCCATCAACGACGTTTTACCGGCGGACGAACTGGATTGGATGACCACCGCCAGCGGGCGTTGCAACTTGCGGCTGGTCGCGGCAAGGTAGCCGGCCAGCTTGTTGGTTGACTCACCAACGATGCCGCAGGCGTCCATGTCCGAGACGATGCGTTGCAGTAGTTGGGGGTCACGCAGTAGCGCCATCGCTGATTGACGCTTGGTGTCAGTCATCGAGACCTTTGGGGCCGCCGGGGCTTTGGCGTCGGCGATCTTGTTGGCCTGATGAGTTTCAAGCTTTAAAAGCAACTGGCCGATGTCCTTCTTGATCAAATCGGCATCGACGAACAGTTCATCGGCGGCGGCTTTGATGAAGGATGTTCGGGAGCGGGCTTTCACCAGATCCAACGCATCAAGATGCACCAGATCATCACGGCTAACTTGCAAGGTGACTTTCAAAGTGCAGGTCGATGCGTTCTTTTCCAGACCCCGGATTCGGTAGCGGCGGTCGCTGCGTTGGAACACCAAACCCGAATCTTCTACGACCAATCCACAAGCTTCGGTCTTCTGTTCTTGATTCGTGTCATTGGTGTGATTCGTGGCTTCTTCTTGTTCAGGGACAACCACGACGACTTCGGGTTCGGGTTGAGGTTCCGCCTGACCAACGAAGATGACCGCTTCGCCTTCGCCCGCAGTGTCAATCTTATAACCCCGTAGTCCGGTCACCTGCCCGGCGTCATCAAGCACCGGGACGGTCACCCGGCCCCGCATCGCTTCGCGGCCGTTGGCTTTGTAGATCCCCGCTTCGGTCAGCCGGTCGCGAACCTCTCGACCTGCTTTGATCCGCCGGCCGGGTATGAGATTGCCCAGCGTTCGGTCGGCGAAACCAATCTTTTGTTTAGCCGCTTCTTTGTTGGTCAGTCGCAGTTCATCGGTGACGAAGTCGATCGCCTTGGGGTTGTCTTTCAAGCAACCAGCATAGAAGTCGGCGACGGTCGATAGGGGGCAGTCGGTGAGTTGGTCGACGAGATTGGGTTGGGGATGGTCCACGGGATTACCTTGGTGTTGTTGGGGCGCGTATCGGTGGCCGGGCCCTGGGGTGGTGGTTGATATGGTTGTTCATAGATACAACCAATATGCGCTTATGACGCTGGCGGATGCGCGTACGTCGAGCGTCGGCAACGCTTCGGCGGTGCTGGATTCACTAGGTCCGATCAACTGCCGGCTGTCAATAGCTGAAAGTGATATTTGGCCAAATTGTTAACTTGGGTGGGGCTGATACGGCTTTGGGCGTCCGGGCGTGCCCTCCCGGGGTCCGCTTCGCTTCCGTCCTTCGGTCGTCGAAGACTCCTCCCTCCCGGACACTCCCTGACGGTCGTCCCTCCCGGCCACTGACGCTTCAAGGCTCGTTCAGTGCTCGTGGCTCTGACCCCCACCAACAAAGGCAACCGCTGTCACCTTCGTCTGCGCCGGGCCACCGCCGCAAGGTCTTGCGACGGCGGCGGCCCGGCTCCGACGAAGGCAACAGCTAATCGGCCCATGCTGCTGGCACAGGGGACAACCAGTGACCGGTCGGGGTTCGTCCCAAGCTCGGTCCGTCGCCTGTCGTCCAGGACCGGTCCGGCGCCTGTCGTGGGGGGGCGAGAAGCTCGCGACCTTCGGTCGCTCACCGGGACTTGCCAATACGGAACTGCGCCTCCGGCTGCGTCTGTCTTATCGGCATCCATGCCTCGGTTCGCTGCGCCGCCGCTCCGGCATCCAGCCTACGCGGCGGCTCCGCTCACGACGGCCGGTCTCCGCTCGGGCTCTCCGGTGCGGTCTGCGCTACGGCTCGTCGAAGACTCCTCACCTCCGCTGCGCCTTCCCTACGTTTGGTCGCTTCGACCCGCCTCCAGTCGGCGTCACTCGTCGGCGGCCTCCTCGCTTCGTGCCTCCCTACGGCGGGACGCATCCATGCGTCCAGCCTTTCAGACAAACGCCGAGCATCCAGCTCGGCGTCTAGCACTTTCGCCAAGCCACCGCATTCCTGTCGCTCCGCAAAGCCTCCGCTCCCGGCGCTCGGCTGACGCCTCGATTCATCTCCTTTTAGGGTTGCTCAATCCCGAATCCCGGGCCTGACCCCAGCTTGTTCCACGGGCCTGACCCCAGCTTGTTCCAGCCCCAGCTTGTTCACAGCCAGTGACTTTGAGGGTCGTTCAATCCCGAATCCCGAACCTGACCCTTCGGATTCTTCTTCGGATTCTTCATCCAGCCCGCCGGGGGACAGTCATGCTGTCCTACCGGTCGGTACGTTGCCTATTCCCCCATATCGGTACCGGGCACCTTAGATCGCTCTCCAACCTCCAAAACTATTCTAAAGCCCGTGTCATCAGTGCCCTCGAAAGGATCTCCCCAATCCCTATAGGAGCTTCGGCATTGAGAAGCTGGGCTACACCAACCGCCACCGCGACGCACTTTGAATACCGGTTCAAGTTTCGAATTCGCGGGTGCGAGTGGGTGTTCAAAATACCAGTCACTACACCACTCAAACACGTTTCCGTGCATATCGAAAATGCCCCAAGTGCTTGGCATCTTAGTGCCTATGGGCTGCGGAGATATGGATTCAGGTTCCGGTTCCACCTGCAAAAGATCAAACCAACCATATTTATGCAATTGATCCGAGTCATCCCCGAAACAAAACCTGCTATCATTGCCAGCCCGGCACGCGAACTCCCACTCAACTTCATTCGGCAACCTAAAACGGCTACTTGCCGGAAGCCGCTCGGCCTCACGCTCGATTATTGATAAGTTACGACAAAATCGGATCGCGTCGAAGTAGCTTATGTACGTCGCAGGGCTGTCCTTGCTTCGACAAACATACTTCTGACCTTCCCAAGGAGATTCCCCCACGACCTTAAGCCATTGCTTTTGCGTGACCTCGTGTCGCGAAATCCAGAAACCGGCATCGATCTCAGCCTCCCACGATGTTTCATCTATCTCACCATTTGAATCACCATTCGATGAACCCATCGTGAAGACACCTGGGCTGCAATAGGCAAAACTCATCTGAATCGCTCCATTGTATTCCAGCTTATTTGATTCAGCAATTTTTCCTGATGACCCTACCCCCGTTCGGTCAGCTAGGTCCTGCCCTGAGGAAACAGTCTGAATGCCAATGCATAGAAACACCACAAAGCATTGCCACATCTTATGGGTGAATCGAAAGTTCACTTCCAGCCTCCATCCTCACAACTCCAGGAAAGAGTCTTGCCGCAAGGATTCATTGAAATCGATATTGGGTTGGTTTGGTCAGCCATGTCTTCCATTAGCGGAACCATGTCGGGATGGCACGACACCACTGCACTGCAACCACTCCTGCAATCGCACTTTCCGCGTTGAGCACAGCACTGTTTCATTGCCCGCGGGAGAAAAGTGTCAAAAATCCTTTGGATTTTTCTTCGGTCTTGACTGTCATTGGTGTCAATGACACTATTGTCCCACTCCGGCCACCCTTTCGGAATTGGATTGACATCTGGGTTGGCTATCTTGTCTCTGCACCGACGCTTCCCCTCTTTCATCCAACAACAAACTGGTCCGATCGAGTCACATTCGTCGATCAACGGGACCAGCGGGTCAACGGTGCTGTCAAAGTCCGGTATGTAAGGACCTCTGGGGCCATGTGTAATCGGCACATAAACGGTGCATTTAAGTCCAGAAGGATCAAGCTGAACCAATGGCTGGTTGAAGACAAATCGATAGATGTTGGTGTCTGTTGAATTAAATCCAATCGGGTCCCTACTCACAAACCGCCCACTATCCGCCGAGTACATCCGAGCCCGGTAGTGGTACAGCCCAAGCTCCCCGTCCCACTCACGGCCGGTGTACAGGTAGCGGTTGCCGACCGCTGAGTCCGGTAGGACGGTTAGCGATGCGTCCAGGATCGTTGGTTCGCCGTAGGCGGTGTAGGCGTAGCGTTCGACCACCTGACCGGCGGCGTCGGTCAGCGCCGTGATGCTGTATTGCTGGGTGCGGTGGTAGTAAACCACACCGGTCGACGACCAACGCGCGACCGGTTCGTCGACATAGCTGCCGTAGGCATACGTGAACGTCGGGCTGGCAGACGCCGCGGATAACGCGTAGTCGGCGATCGTTTGTTGACCTGACTGCACGTACAGCGTTGTGCCCGACGCGTCCGTGCGACCTACCCGGCGGAGCAGTGCATCCCAAACGTAGGAAACATCCGCGATGCCGTCGGCGTCGGTGTCCGAAGAAACCAGCTTATTCTCGAAGTCCCAGGAAAGGGTTAAAGGGGAAAGGTTTAAAGGTGAAGGGCCGGAGTGGCGGAGGATCGCCGGGATGCTGCTTTGATTTCCTTTGGCGTCGTGGGTGATGAACTGGCCAGCTGCCGATAACAGCTCGTGCGTCGGGCCATGAGTTCGAGTCTGGGGGGTTCCGTTTTCGGTCACGCTGTCCCAGTCGCCCACCAGTGACAGGTTCCAAGCTTTCGTCAGCTGGTTGTCACTGCGGGTCCAGGCCGTCAAGCGGTCCTCGGAGTCGTAGCCGGTTGTGTTGAACCCGTAACCAGACATGCTGCCGGTGATGCTCTCGCTCGTCTTGTTCTTGTTCGCGTCCCAGCCGTAGGACAAATTGCCAATCGACGCGCCGGTGTACGCAATGCTCGACAACGTATTGTCGGCGTTGTAGCTGCGGCTCTCGGCCACCCCGTTGCCGTACGTGCTGCTCGCTATTCGGCCCGAGTCGTCGTAAGTCCGCGTGTCGATCGCGGCGTTGTTACGCGTGATTGATGCCAACTGGCCCCGAGCGGTGTGATCCCGGCCAATCACGCTGCCGTCAGGGTAGGTCAGGCTGGAGACCTGGCCGGCAGAATCGTAGTCGGTCGTGGTCACGTAACTCTGGCCGCCGTGCGTGAAGCCTTCGGTGGCCTTGCGACCCGCCGGATCGTAGCTGTACGTCACCGTGTTGGCGTATCGGCCCGAGACCGCGGTAAGCATTCGTGACGCCCCGTCGTAGGTGAAGCTGTCGGTGTGACCCTGGCCGGCCAACGGGCCGGTCGCGTGACCGACGTAGGTCTTCGAGGATAGTCGACCGGCAAGGTCGTAGTCAAAGTCGCACGTGTCACCCTGTTGGTCAGTTCGCTGGACCGTCCGCCCGGTTGCGTCGGGGGTGAACGACACGATGCCGTAGCCGGGCTGGCCGATCGAGGCATTGGCGATATGGTCAGGATAAACCTCGGTCAGCTTCGTTCCGGCTGCGTCGTAGGTGTAGCTGGTCACCTGGCTTTGGGCGTCGGTGAGGCTTTGGAGCTGGCCGGTCGGCGTGTAGGCGAACAGCGTTTGGCCGCCGATCCGGTCGGTCTGCTTGACCTGACGACCGCGGACGTCGAATGTGTACGTTGTCGTGTTGCTCTTGGCATCGGTTGAGGCAACTTTGTTGCCCGCCATGTCGTAAGCCATTGATGTGACGGCCCCGGCGGTGTCGGTGCAAGAAACGTCCCGGCCCATCGCGTCGTAAACGCAAGTTTGGCCCACGCCCGAAGGGTCGGTCACCGACAGCCGGTTGCCGGCCGCGTCGAATGTGCTGGAAGTGATCTTGCCGGCCGCGTCGACGCTGCGGATCGTTCGGCCGATGCCGTCGGTAAGTACCTTTTGACTATTGCCCAGGGCGTTGACCGAGACGCTGGCCAACAGCGTGCCGCCATCGACCACTTCGGTCTGGTCGTGCACCGTGCAGTTCCAGGTGATCAGCGAATTGTCGTTGGGGTCCAGCTGACCGCTCATCACCGTCCGACCGGCCCCGTCGGCGAGGCTGAAACTGACCTCCCCCTGCGGGTTGATTGTCGCCCGGGCGCTGCCGGGGGACTCGGCCGTGAAAGTCACACCGGCTCCGCCGTTGGCGGCCGAGTCACCCAGCTTGGTGATCGCCGCCGAGAGGTCAGGGCTGGGCGTGCCGGCGATGACAGGCTGGAAGCCTATCCCACTGTCGGTCACGTTGTCGTCGTAGACGTACTGGGTTGTTAGCCCATCGGAGGCCGCAACGGCACCTAAACCTGCGATCGGCGGATCGGTCGCATCGACCAAACCCCGGGGTAACAACCAAGTGGTCCGCGCAACCGGACGGCCGCGGCCGTCGTATCGGGTTGTGACCTCGGAGAGCGTCTTGGCGTTGATTGGGTCGTCATAGTTGCTCGAATGGGCGGCGGTATCCTCGACCATGACGGAGTGGATCGTTCGGCCTTCGGCGTCCGAGCGGGTGATCCGGCCGTCGCCCAGCGGGTTGGAGCTAACGACCGTTTGGCCACAGCATTCGTCGTGGATCGTGCTCCAAAGCTGACCCGCAAAGTCCGTCTTGGTGATCTGACGGCCGGACAGGTCGTACGTAAACGACTCGGTTGCCGCGGTCGGCGTGCCGGGAGCCTCAGTGTGGCTGGCAACCTTACCGGTCGCGGTGTAGGTCCACTGTTCTTTAGCCTTCTGGTGACCCTCAGCGTCGGAAGCGTCGAAATAGCGAGGACCGCGGACTTCGACCACTCGGCTGACCGCGTCGTAGTCGGTCTCGGTGCGAGCTTCGACTGGCATGCCGACTGCTACAAGGGTGATGAAGCGCCGGTCACGGCTGTCATACTCATGCTCGGTCTTGGTCAACCGCTCGTCGTACTGAGTTGTCACGTTGCCTTCAGCATCGCGGACCTGGTCGGTGATCACAAAGGGAGCGTTGGGCGTGAGATCCCGCTCCAACGCCAGTAGTTCGGCCGAGGAAGCGATCAGTGCCACCGCCGGGGCTGGCGGCGGGGGACCGGCCTGATCCAGGTCGTAGAACGGACCCCAGTCGGGGTTCTGGGTGGTCGAGCCATTGTTGCCCATGTAGTCACCGGAGAAGACCACCTGGCCGGGCGTGAAGGTGTAGGTCGTGTTGTCGTATTCGTCTTCGGCCACGTTGGTATAGATGTAGCTGCCGTTGGTTTGCAGCCTATACAGCCGACCTTGGACATCGACGTAGTCGCCGTTAACATCGAACAGCCCCGGCTTCCATTCGTCCTGCCGTGCCGCCAGCGACAACGCTTGAGGCATCGACTCTTGGACGGTACGGATCAAGCGGCCATCGGTCGCGTCGTAGGCGTAGAACGTCTCGCGGCCGTAGGGGTCTTCGGTGCCCACCAGGTAGTTGTCCTGGTAGATCATACGGGTGGTCAACTTCTTGGGCGTGCCACCGGTTGACGCTACCGACTGCTCGGTCCGCACTCGGCGACCTTTGTAATCATAGGTGTACGCAGTAATTGCCGAGGCGGTGATCGAACGGCGGACCTTGAACGTGCCATCGAGGTACTCGTACGTTGTCGTCTGAGCGATCTCGGGGGCGGGCGTTTGGCCGGAGCCGGGTTGCACCCTTGCGGCGGCGTCGATTTTGGTGAGCAACCGGTCGGCTGAATCGTATTGGTAGGTCGTCACGACCCCCAGCCGGTCGATCGTCTCTTGGACCAGCCCGGCCTGCGACCCGGCGGTGTGGTAGACCACCCGATCGGTGGTACCGTCGTCGTGCAGCGTGCTGATCAGACGGTGACGCCAATCGTAGAAGTACTGCGTCACGTGACCCAGCGGATCGGTCACCGTGCTGAGCCGCCCCAGGGTGTCGTACGACCGTGTGTACACTGCGGCGGGGTCGCCGGGCATCGCGGGGGGCAGGGTCGTGGTGACCAAACGGCCCAGGTTGTCGTAGGCGTAGGAGGTCACCTCACCCTCGGCATCAGTGACGCTAGCAAGTTGGCCCTTCGCGTCGCTGGCGACCGGGTGGTACTGGTACGTGGTGACCGCATGGGCATCGGTTTGAACGTCGTCGGTCGCGCACCGGTTGTAGGTTACCGTGCCGTACTGGTCGGCGGTGCCATCGTTGTCGGGGGAGTCATGCAGGCCGACTGCCAGGGTGAGCACCTGGCCGCGGACGTTGTAGGTCGTCCGGGTGACGTTGCCGTTTCGGTCACGGTGACGGGTTATCCAGTTGGTACCGCTCTGGTAGCACCAGGTCTCAAACGTGCCATCGGTGTGGTCGGTCTGAATCCGGTTGTCCAACATGTCGTAGGAATGTTCTTCGACCACACCCCGGGCATCGATCGTCTTGGGGGATTTGCCGGCCAAAACGTCGAACATGCTGCCATCGTAGCGGGAAAAATTCTGTTCAAGATCACCGATGATAGTCAATGTATCCCAGCTGTTGCCGCCGCCATCGTTATCATCAAAAGTCAACCGCCATCCATCCTCGTAGTAACGGCTGGGGGCTAGGTAGCTGCTTCCGTTCGAATTGACCGTATTCACTTCGGAGCGAACTTGACCGCCGCCCTCGTAGATCACTGCTTGGTAGGTTCCTTCCTCAACCACCAGCGGCATGACAATGAAGGTCACCTCGTCTTCACCATTGAGAACGAGTTTGCACATTCCTACCGCGGTGGGAACGACCTTACCATCGATCGTGCCGGCCGATCCGCCCATGATGACCGTCTTGTGACGGTGCGTCGGATCGGCCCCCAGGTCATCGATCGTCATTTCAACCCCGCCGTTGGGCGACGGGGCGTAGGTGAACGAGCCAATCGATCCATCGGGGTACTCAATCTCGTTGAGGAACGGCCCGGCGTAGCGGTATTGGACGTCGTCACCGCCAGGCAAGGCCACCTCGGTAATCACCCAAGACCCGCCGACCGGTTGGGAGGAGTAGGTGAAGCCGAGCTGGTTACCGAGATTGTCGGTCACGGTCTCGATCTGCCACTGCCGCGATGGGGACTGGTCGATCTCGGTTTGCGTCCAGGATCGGTACAAAACATCGTAGCCGGTCCCGGTGGTCGTCGAGGTGGCAACGATCCGGCCATCGGTCGGATGGTGCATCGCAGGGTCCCAGTTGGAATCAGCTTCCCCAAGGAACAGTTCGAAAAGGAACCAGGTGCCATTCCAGTTGTTGACCCGTGCAAATCGGGCAGTCGGGAAGTTCAGCGCTCCGATGCCGCCCATGTAGTCTTGTTGGATCGCCGCGACGGGCTGCATTTGGGCATCGAACAGTTCGAGGTCTTTGACCCGGCGGCGGTCCTGGGGCAGCAGGCGGTGGCTGCCTGCGTAGAAGAAATTGAGTCGCTGCTGGGACTCGGGAACCGTCAGCGAACACCAGGAGACGTTTACCTCATCGTATTGATCGTCGTAAGAGTACCCATAGTAAGGATCATAGCTGCCGCTTTCGGCTCCCTTGAGTTGGCTTTCGTTCGAGACGTTGTAATCGAGCTTGAGCCGCAAATCGAAGGTATTAGCTACCCCGGGACCGAAGCCACCGACTTCGAACGCATCACGGCTGCGGTGGAAGCGTTGCAGCCGCATCGCGGAGTGGGGCAGCCGGGGGAAGTCGGTGCCCCAGTGGTTGTAACTGTAGTAAGTATTGTCAACGAACGATCCGGTGTCGGAGATGAAGTCAGGACACGCCAGCCCGCCGCCGCTGCCATCGCCAACCCCGTCACCGTCACCGTCACCACCGTCACCACCACCACCCCACCACCACCACCACCACCTCCTCCTGGCTTGTCGATCGGAGCATCGCCATTATTCCTTCCGCCGCCCCACCACGCCTTTTCCGCAGCCTCCCGGAGGTGAGCCGAAAGAACCAGACGGACTCGTGGATGGTGCTGACGTCAGTGGCTCCTGGGCAGTCTCCGGTGGGACCGGGCACCCGGCCCGCCCCAGGCAGTGCCGCATTGGTTCCTCCGCCTGCTTGCGGGCGTCCTCCTCGGAGACTCGGGGGATTCTCGCTGCCCTCGTCAGCCCTCACCAATTGAGGCGATGGGTTCATTAAGAGCATCCAACCAAGGAATATCGCAAACGTCGTCTGACGAGCCATGCAAGAAAAGTTCATTTTGCAGCCTTGGAATTAGATTCGTTTGCGGACTGGGTCAGAATGGTAATATCGAATTTGATACGCTCGGTGGCGGCTGGCGACGCCGCCACCACGTTGACTTCTCCCACCTTGCCGGGAGACGCGTAGAAGACTGCAGAAGCAACTCCCCCGTCATTAGCAGCGACGGTGATGGAGGCCAAACCGTTGTCAAACGTTCCAATATCAAAAGAGGTGAACGTCGCGGGCATTTGAGGTTCAGTGGCCACCGCCAAACGGACCGCTTCACCGCGACGAAGCACCTGACGGCGTGGCGTCTGACGCTGCAAAGCTGGCACGCCGGGGCCTGGAATCGCTGACTGCCAGACCCGACCGGGAACATGTTGTTCGAGATAGAAGGTTGGGTTGGCTAAGTAGGCGGCCCGATCAAAAGGTTCGGACATCGACATGGGACTGAGTTTTTGTGGCTCCCGGCCTGATTGAGCCGCTTCATAAACACCGGCAACGGCTGGGTTCTTGGCTGGATCCACTAGGGGCACGGCCCCGTAGGTCATCCGGGCGGAGGAATCAATTTGGTACTGTTGGTTCACTTTGGCCTGATCTCCCCAACTGCCGGTCAGATCCGAGGCGGGGCGATCGATGCCGCCGGTTTTGACCGTGGACTCACGCGGACCCGGGATCCGGGGTTGGGGTTGCGGCACCGGTCGCCGCGATTGTTTGAACGATAAAATCGTCGCCACGGCGATCAATGGCACCGCGACCAACCCCGCAATCAACCATGGATTGCGAAACGTTCCTCTGGGGTCAATGCGCACTAAGAACCTTTGTGTCTCGAATGTCAGTCATGGTGAATTGTTTGTTGGTCGAACCGCCTTTGGGTAAAACTGGTGGAATGTCGACCTGGGGGCGGCGTGCGACGCTTGATCCGTCGTTTTCAATCTCCCCCGAAAGATCTAAAAGCCCGCGATCGCTGGATGGTTCACCGATTCGCCTGAGCGGTTCTAAGTGATACGCCTCGCGTACTCGATTGGCGTCATCGAGATCGAGGTGAACGATTTTCAGCGAATGCCCCACATTAGCGACTGCGGGTAGGGCGTTAAAGTATTGGTAGGCGTTTGGGCCGAAGGATCGAAAGCGAAGCGACCGACCGGCCTCCGGTAGCGGCATCGGGTGGCCCTTGATCAAGTTGCGGCTGACGACGTGCCATCCAGGAATGGGGCCGGTCCAGGTCAGCCCCGCGGGGGATGTGTCTCGCGGGCCGATCATGGGAGGTGCCACTGAATACTCGATGCCGATGTCTTTAGGATCAAAGCTGCCAAAATACGCCAGGTGAAGATTCGATTTGGCTTCGGGGTGATCTTCCAGCCAATCCTGCAGCAGCAGCAGATCCTGACCCCAATCGAGGTTGCTATCACACAACCAATCCCCACCCCGCTGCGGGCCCCCCGCCAGCTCATTGAAATAGCTCAGGTGGTGGGGGGCATGAAAGGCTGTTGTGCCAACCAGCCAAACGCCGCAGACAATCGAGGCCCACCTCATCGGCCGAACCTTCAAACCTCCCGGCCCTTCGTTTGCGAACAAACGTCCGACCTGTGAACCAAGGATGATGAGGGCGGGGAGAACTGGAAGGGCGTATCGAAAGTACCGATTCAGGCCGATCGACGAAGAGACCAGGATCAACAGGGTGATCGTCGGCACTCCCAAACACGCCCAACCGAGTCGCTGAGCAGGCCAATTGGGCAGGAGGCAGATGGCTAGCCAGCCCAGGCCGGCTAAGCACCAGGTTGCCAGAGGAACCTTCACCAGCAGGGCGAGCACGTAGTAATACCACCAGCCACCAAGCTTCCACTGACCGAGCAAGTAGCTTCGCCAGTTTTCGTCATACCATCCTCGTTCAAAGTCGCGTGTTTGGATGTCGATGCCGGCAACGTAGTTCTCCGGCAGCGGTACCGGCAGGCTTCCGAGCAAGGTTCCTTTGAAGCGATTGGAATGCGTGGTGATTCCGCAGCATTCACCTTCGGGCAACGACTTTAAGCGTGCTTGCAGGCCACCAACTTGGCCAAGCTTTGCACTGACGAACGCGTGTTGATCGAGCGGGCGGAAACTACCTTTGAAACCGTAAAACGCATTGACGCCCAATAGTCCAATGAGGCAAGCGAGCACCAACCGCCCCAGGGAATGCCCAAACGAGGCCTCGTTCCAGGCGACGCCGTTACGAACGAACCCATTCCACCAGTGAACGACGACGTAGAGCAAGATGAAGATGGGCGGCAGGATCAGCCACACGCTTTTTATGAGCATGGCGATGAGCAACGAAAGTCCAAGGAGTCCCGTCCCTGCACCGTCGGGTCGCTCGATCCATCGCCAGAACAGGTAGCAACACGCCAACAGCGCGACGCAGCTTGGCAAATCCGTCGTGATCAAACTTCCGTAGGCGATCACATTGGGGCTAAACGTCCAAATCGCCAAGGCGGCGAGCCCGCACCGCGAACCCCCAAACTTGCCTGCCAGCAAGTAGCAAAGAAGCCCACCCATCAATGCGAATGGAAGCACGGCAAGGCGGGCCCAGAAAAAGTACCGGAGCGATCGCGGGCCTAATTCTTGAATCAGGCGTCGTCCTAGCAGCACTTCACTACGTGCCGCGGGATCGGAATCGTAGTAGTCATAGTCGAGTGGTGCATCGCCAAAGAAATGCACCGGGGCGGCAGCCAGCGTTCGGACGAGAGGCGGATTGACGCTGTAAAGCTCGAACCGACCCAGATCCCAGTGGCTCAACCCGCCGCCAAGAACCCAACTTCGTCCCAGGTTGGACTGTGCACTCGGGCGGAGTGAACAAGCAGTCCGGTTTGGACAAAGAGCAAAATTGCAATTAGCCATCGATGCAACGGTCGGCCGGATTGCCCAACCATTCCAGGCGAAGCCGCCGTTTTATCGGTTGGTTGAGCCTCATTCACGCAGCGGTACCAAAATTCGGACGTTGCTTTGACCGGTCTCGCAGGCGGGGAGAGAGCCCCCGGAACGGCAAGAGTCCGATTGGAACGCCTGTCAAGACCGATGTCAAGCAACGGGGCCAAAAGTTTCCGTAAACTTCATCTGTGACGCGTCGGACGCCGCTCTCGCAGGTTTCCAATTGACGCGGCGAGGGCGTTTCGGGAGTGAAGTTTGACGCGACTGCGAATGAGCGAGGAAACGCCTTCCCAGGCTTCGCTAAAAAAGGCAACTGGCAGTCAGCGAAGCAACCATCCGGGGGAGCTGAACCGTCACCGGAAGACATCGCCAAATCCAGTTTTGCGCGGTGATATCTTGGGTAAGTTGATAGCCGGACTGCCGCAGCGACGTCCCCCCCCACTGATTGGAGGAAATTGACTTGGCGGGCCGTCAATTCCGTCCTACAGCGTCCAATCGAAGCTTCCGATGGTTCATTGAGCGCGTTCGCCTTCCAAGGAATTTCTCGGTCCGTGACCGTTCGCGGGTCGCCAGGACCCTTGATCATCTCGTTTTCAAAAGGCACCTCCAGTCGACGGCAAACTTTCGCGATTTCGGAGAGAGGATCGACAAACAGCGATTCGTAGCGAATGACGTGAGTGTTGGTATCCGACTGGGCAACACGAGCGAAGCCGCGAGCATCTGCATCGGCCATCTAAATGGCGTGAACTTCCCGCAATCGCTTGAAGCGGCGGCACTGTCTGGAGCGTCTGCTGAGTCAACGTTGGGATGGAACAGTCGTGGCAGCCTGTGCAAAATGAAAAGCAAAACCACCGGAGAAACGACCGGAAGGACGCCAGTTAGTCGTCCCAGATGACCGAGAATAACATGGGACGAAACGATCGATGCCCAAATCAGGACACTGCCCGCTGCGACTCGCAGGGCAGTCGATTGCCCCGCAAAATTGCGGCGCGTGATGCATTGAGCTATCCACACTAAACCGAATGATGTTGTGGTGACTACCGCTCCCGCCCAAGTATCCCCGTTCAACGCTCAATTCTCATCATGGTTGGGGAGGGGGTGATCCAACAGGCCAAAACGGGGTTTGGAACTATTGAGAAACGGGGTTTTGTGCTGGTTAAAGTTCGTGCCGAGGTAACACGCATCCAATAATTCGAGTTCAGAACCTGTTTTCCCAACTCGGAGAAAACTTCAATGAGGGGGAACTGAATTGCTTTAAACATTATTAAACCTCGATTTTGATTCTCGGCTCCGACAGTTTCTGCTGAGGACGCTTTGTTTAAAGTCGTCGCGGGGCAGGCGGACGTTTTAATTGCGCTCATCACTGCGTATGTCCGTGTCGCCTCCAGTTCCTCCTTCGCGGTGATCGCCGCCAAAGGAGACGATCTCGTAGGGGGCCTGACGCCCCGGGCTGACGTACTCGTAGGGTTGATTCCAAGGGTCGGTTGGTAGAAACGTCAGAATGCCTTCGGTAAACTCCTCGCTCGGTTGAGCCAGGACCGCAAGGCCCTCCTGATTGCTGGGATAGCGATCGAAAGTGGTGTAAAACGTCTCCAAGCCCTGAGACAACTTGCTGATCTCCATCCTGGCGATGTTCTGTTTGCTGCGGATCAGGTAGCTGCGGACACTGACCGTCACCACGCCCGACAACAACCCCAGGATGACGATGACTACCATCAGCTCCACCAACGTGAAGCCGTTTCGGTTTTTAGGGTCGCCTTTGGGGCTTTGAGATTGCGCGGGGCTGATATCCAAACGGCGGCGATCAATGGGCGGCGTGGCTCGTTGGGCACGCGGTTTCACAGTTTTAGAGTGCATGTTGGCTCGCTCACGATGATAAAACATTTCCCGCTTCCAATATGGGGAGAATCGTGGCCATCAGGATGAACCCGACGACAACGGATAGTACCAGGATAAGAATGGGCTCGACCACGGTGGTCAACCGACCCGCCATCTGTTGCGACTGTCGATCGTAGTCCTCCCCCAAACGCTGCAGCATCCGGTCGAGCTGCCCGCTTTGCTGGCCGAGCGTGAATACCTGGGCGACCGCGTGGGTGAAAATCGGGTGACGGGAGGTTGATTGCGATAACTCCTGACCCGAACGAAGATCCTTTTGCATCTGATTCAGAGCTCGCCGCAACGGCCGATTGGTTGCTGACCTTTCCGCGATCTCTAAGGCGTCGACCAGTTCGACCCCCGAACGCAACAGGCTGCTGATCACCAGTGACATTCGGCTGAGAGCTTGTCGCTGAATCAGGCTGCCAAAAACGGGAAGCCGAAGGGAAATGTGATCGACCCAATTCTGGCCCCGCTCGGTCCGCAACCATAACGTCGCCGCGACCAGGCAACCTGCCGCAAAAAGTAACATCCATCCGCCGTAGTGGAGCAGCCCGTCGCTGATGGTTTTGAGAACCAACGTCGGCCACGGTAGCGGCCGGCCGATCTCCACCAGGTTTTGAAGCAGCATCGGCACCACGACGGTCATTAAAAATAACGTCACCGCGAGGCTGACCGCGGCGATGATCATTGGGTAAAGCATCGCCGAAATAACGCGATCTTTCATTTGGTCGCTGCGTTCGCGGAAATCAGCGATTTGCTCACAAACCTCGTCCAGGTTGCCCGCGTGTTCCCCGACGCGGATCATTCCCACGGTCATCTCGTCAAACACCCCCGGTTCCGTCGCCATCGCATCGGCAAGGCTCGATCCGCTGTTGATCTGGTCCCGCACTGCTAGCATCGTACCGTGAAAACCTCCCCGAGCTTGGCTGGTGACCGAATCGATCGCTTCGATTAGCGGCAACCCCGCCCCGAGCAACGTGGCCAGTTCCCGAATAGCGTTACTGAGGGCTGACCGATAACGAGTTGATCGCAGAGGGCGACCGGCGGCGACAGACGTTTTTCCACCGTTCGCCGACTTGAGATCCAACGGCTTTGCAATGAACGCCTGCCGTTGACGAATCGACTGAACGCGGAAACCTTGTTGCCGAAGTTGATCGCGGGCGTGGGGTGCGTCGCTCGCCGATAGCGTGCCGCGTTGGCGTTTGCCTCGGGAGTCGACAGCTCGGTAGGTGAAGGTCGCCATGGACCGTCCAGCTTACCGAACGGGACGGGTCAAAGGGCGGTTCGTCGCGTGACTCGATCAATTTCCGACTCCGTGGTGATGCCGCGATCGACTAGCCGAAGCCCGTTGTCACGCAGCAATTCCATTCCGGCGACCAACGCGGCGTCGCGAATTTTGGACGCATGGGCTCGTTGTTGAACCAGGTTGCGGACGTTGTCGTCGACCACGAGCAACTCGTAAATGCCCTGCCGGCCTTTGAAACCCGTCCCTCGACATTGGTTGCAATCGGTGCCGGCTCCGTCGCAGGTTTTGCAAACCCGCCGCACCAGTCGCTGCGCGAGCACCGCCAGAACACTGCTGCTGACGAGGTAGGGCTCGATGCCCAGATCCAGCATCCGCGTGACGGCACTGGCCGCATCGTTGGTGTGCAAGGTGCTGAATACCAGGTGCCCGGTCAAAGCAGCTTGGATCGCCATGACGGCGGTTTCATTGTCGCGAATCTCTCCGACCATGATGATGTCAGGATCTTGCCGAAGCACCGCTCGCAGACCCCCGGCGAAGGTCATTCCTTTTTTTGTGTTGATCTGCGTTTGGCTGATGCCATCGAGTTGATACTCAATCGGATCTTCAAGGGTGACGGCGTTGCGAGTCTGCGTGTCAAGTTCCTGCAGAGCGGCGTAGAGCGTCGTGCTCTTACCGCTGCCCGTCGGTCCGGTGACCAGCAGCAGGCCATGCTCGGCGTTGATCACTTCGGTGAACCGCCGGGTCACTTCGCCGCCCATTCCCAGCTCCGCGAGGGTGTAGAGCCGGGCACTTTTATCGAGAAGCCGAACGACCATCCGTTCGCCGTAGTTGGTCGGCATCGACGCCAGACGCAAGTCGATGACGCGGTCCCCCACGCAGACGGTCGCCCGTCCGTCCTGCGGCAAACGTTTCTCGGCAATGTTCATCGATCCGGCAACTTTGAGCCGCGAGATCGCTTCCTCCTGAACCGATTTGGGCAAGGTCCGGGTTTGCACCAAGACCCCGTCGATTCTCATGCGAACGCTGACGGACTCCTCGAACGGTTGGAGGTGCACGTCACTCGCACCTTGGGCGATGGCATCGAGCAACATTGAATTGACGAGCTGCACGATCGGACCGACGCGATCGGATTCGAGAAGGTCATCTCGGTTGGTTGATCTGTCTCCGGTCAATAATTCCGACAAGCTGATCGCATCGGGGTTGACGCTCACTTGGCGGGTGGCCTGGTCTTCGTAGGCGGCATTGATGACCTGCCGCAACAGATCCTTTTCGACGACATTAACATCCATCGGATGCTGCAGCCGCCGCCCAATGTTATCCGCCAAGTGGGGAGGGATCGGTTTCGCGGACCACAGTTCCACGGTGCCCGTCTGGCTAACGACTGCCGCCACGTCGTGCCGACGGCAAAATTCGATCGGGAATGCCTCCACGAAATTTGGCCAAACGACGGGTGCCCTGCTCGGGCGTGCGTCTGAAGACATCATGAAAATTCAGGAGTACAGTTCGTGTTTGGACTCGACAGTATACTCGACAGCTAAGTCTGTTTCTCTGCGATGAACCGGTCGTAGACATGGCCGACGTAGTTCTGGATCGCCAGTTCAAAAGGTAAATTAAACTCTTCCATTCCATCACGTCCCGCTGCCACGAGGTAAGCCTCGGTTGCCCCCATGCCGCAGATCGCATCGTATTGCTCCCAAAACAATAGTGTTTGAGTCAGCTGGATCGTTTCTCCTCGATCGTCATGCAACGTCCTCTCCTGCGGCACCATCCAATCGTCAATCTGCTTCTCCGTCCACATGGGCTTTCTCCTTTGACAGTTAATAGACTAACTCAATTCCGAGGTGGAATGCAAATTTAGCCCTCACCGCGTCCTTGGAAACGGTGGTTAGATTTGCCGGGGAAACAACGGCTGGCCATTGCCCGGCGGTTGAACTGATCCCGTCTCGGCCTCGCCTTCTCCGGCATCGTTCGCGGGATCTTGGACGGATCGATCCCGGCGATCGCTCGGCTCAGCGGGCGGCAGTTCGCCGCGGCGTTGAGACTGCAAGTATTCCTGCAGATCGGATTCATGAACCCGGATGCAACCTGCGATCTTGAAGCAAATCAGTTCGTTGCGGCTTACCAATCCGTAAACCGTCGAACGGGAAACCGATAGGTACTCGGCGACCTCATCAATCGTGCGAAAGGGGGGTTGGGGGCCAATCGGGCGAATCATCTCTGGCTCTCGCGGTTGGTAGGATAGGTTTGATCAAGGCTATGGCCTTGCCGGTGTTGACTTGGGGTAGCGATAGGGATCACTCGCATCGCCGCCGAGCAAACGACGTGAAACTTGCGGCACAGCGAGGTGGGCATTTGGTTGATCGGGATTGCCCGGCGATCTGGCCGCGGGGGCAGCTGTCCCGGACGCTCCGGTGGCCAGGTGGTTACCAGCAACACCAAATGGCGGCCCTGCCGGCGGGGCGGCGTGGAAGAAGGTGGTGTGTTGTTCGTCTGTGGTTCATCTACCGGGTTCTGTGGATCATCGGTGGAGATGACGTCCAGTCCAATCCGACCGCAACGAATGCGACGGGGAAAACGAACGCCTCGTCGATAGCGAGCCGATTTGAAGCCGACGTGGTGGGCGGTGATGTAAATCCGGGTCGTGGTATAGAAAAACGAGTTTCTTAACCAAGTTTGGATCGGACGTTTGAGCCTGCCCCGCCAAAGACCCGCAAAGACAGAAAGTCCCAATATCCATGCTAAGATTTTCAGCAACCTTTGGTGCGATGGGTTCGTCAGGAACGACGGGCTCCAGATGCTCAACGACTGCCATCCGACGTATCCAACCCCCGCAAAGCTGGCAAGGAAAAGGAAAAATGACACCAGCCGAGCCAAACCCATGGAGTTGGGGGATTCGTGTCGTCCGATGATCACCGCCAGGCCGGCTCGATTATTAATCAGCAGTTGCGGATACGATGGAAGGGATGGCAATCGGATCTGACGCATCATGTCACCACCTCATCAAATCGCCCCGCGAACATCGGATGTTTGTCCAGGTAAATCCGTTGCGTGATGGCGGGTTTATGAGAGGGTCGCAGCACCAGGCATCGTAGCTGGGGATCGTCGCGGCCAAAAATCCGCTCGATTTCGTGCGGAGCCAGCAACGGATGGCTTCCAATTTGGTAGGCATCGGTGCCCATTCCCTCCGCCGTTTGTTGACCATAGCTGATGGAACTCGATGACCGGGTCAATGTCGCCGTATTGCCCAACCGCGAAGAAAGGTATTCAAGGGTTGTCTTGTCGGCGTTAGCGAACGCTTGGATCAACCCGGCGTTGCTCAGGAAAATCTCGTAATTATCGCCATAGATCGACTTCAACTGACCGAGGCTGTGAATGCAGATGATGAACCGCACCCCCAAGCCCGCCAACAGTGCCGCCCCCTCCTCCAGCTTTTTCATACGCCGCAGCGTATGGAATTCATCCAGGTAAAAATTGCATTGATGTTCGGGGCGTTGGGACTTACCCTCGAAAGCGGCACTTTGCGCTTCAAACAGGACCACCTATTTGCACTTCAAACGGGACCAGTTGGTGGAGCGGGCGGTTGGTTGGCCCAGTGGTACTGTTTGACTTAACTCTCTTCGGTCGCCGACCCGGTTGGCGCTTTGGTACGGTTTGAACTTTTCGACGATTCTCCCATCCGGTAACTCCGGCCGGTGATCTGCACCACTTCGCTGTGGTGCAGGAACCGATCCGGGATCGCCGTCGCACTGGGAATGTCACCGATCAACTTGCCCCAGTCCTCCAACGGACGGTTGCTCGTCATCATCGCGGGCGCGGACGTCATGACGACGCATGATTACCTCGAAAAGATACTCGCCGCTCCGCTTGGGAAGGTGCTTCATCCCCATGTCGTCGATGATCAAAACGTCCACCTCCAGGTATCGCTTCAAAATCCGCTCGTGTCCCTCCATCGCTTCGTCGTGAAGGAAATGTCGAACCACGTCAAATATGCTCCGGTAGTACATCGTCATCCCAGACCGAATCAGTGCCAGACCAATCGCCTGGCACAAATGACTTTTACCCGTCCCCGGTGGACCAAGCCATAGCACGTCGCGACGCTCATGAACGAACCGTCCGGTCGCCAACTCATAGACCTTGTTCTTCTTGATCTCGGGGTTGAAGCTGAAGTCGAAATCTTCCAAACGACGGACGTCACGAAAGTTCGCTTTCTTGATCCTTCGTTCAATCTGTCGGTCGCCTCGAATGTTCAATTCATCCTGCAGTATCATTTCAAAGAATTCCCGGTGGCTCAGCCCGGTGGAAGACGCTTCCATCATCCGCATTTCAAGCGACTCGTTCATCCCGCTCAGCCGCAGCTTGCGGAGCATCGGTGCAATCGTCGAGTTCATCAACAGATTCCTTTCTGTACTTGGTCGTGAATGAATTTGCCATACTCACCGATCGAACGAATGATCGGGGGAGCTTCCATGAAGTCCATGGTCGTTTCCGACTTGCATGCTTTCTCGATCTGCTCAGTCGATTGCTTGTGGCTCATCGCAATGAGTCCCTGCAGCACCCGGGCCGCTTCGACGCCCCGCTGCTCGATCACCGACTCGGCCCACAGCGTTGAAGATGGCCCCAAAAAGCGGACTTTTCCAAGCAGATAATCGATTCCTCGCTCAACGGGGCTGATCTCTTGCGACGCGATGTGGTTCGGATCGGTGGCAAAGCGGCCCGGTTCGGTGATCGCATGGGTTGCGATGTGACGAAGTTGTTCGTCAAAGATCCGAAGACACAACCATAGTGCTTGCAGAGATCAACAATTTTTGGGTTGAGTTCTGGGTCATGATAGTCAGGCGTTTTGACGGCGCCCTTGGCATTGTCAAAGATGACCCGCCCAGGCACGCCTCCAAAGGACCAAAAGGCATTTTCAAGGGCTCGGATGAAACTCTCGGTGTCCTGACGAAATACGACTTCGGTATACCCTTTTCGCGAGTGACTCAGGACCGCTCGAAAGACGTGGGTGCGGCGGAACGTTCCATCAGGTTGTCGCATTTTAGCACCGGTTTCGAAGTCGACCTGCAGCTCTTCGTCCGGTGCGACTTCCATTCGGCGAAAGGGCAGTGAAAGATCGTTGATCAAGGCTTTGACAAATCGATTGACCGACCAGTACTTGCCGGTGAAGCCATGCTCGGTGATGAGATCTTGGTGGATCCGTTTGGCCGACAGCCCCGCGTGGATCTTTTGAAGAATGGTCTCTCGAAAGGGTTCGCACTGGCTGCGTGACGTGGTCGCCGGTTGGCCGTCGAGGTGATCGGACCCGGTTGGCGCTTTGGTCCTGTTTGAATCGTCGTGGGCAGTTGGCGTTTTGGCCGCGGGAGCCGTTGACGCTTTGATCCTGTTTGGTTTTTGAGCCGCGAGGTGCCTCTGAACCGCTCCTCGGGAGATGCCCAAAGTTCTCGCGATCCTTCGGTCGGAGTATCCAGCATCATGTAAGTTACTAATAGCCAATGACTTATCCATCGCCAGTTGATTCGCCATGTGGTCCCCGAGTGGTCGCTTCTGCGTTGCAAAAGCGGCCTATCGGACGAGGACCGGGGTGGAGGGATCAACTGGCCCTGTTTGAAGCGCCAATCACTGGCCCTGTTTGGGCGCCAACTGACAAGTAACCGGTCACGTTCCTGTTCAGCTTCGTCGTCCGGCTTGTCGTCCGCCGGAGCAAACGATAGGAATCGACCGTCGTGAACAAGCGTTTGATAGATGCCTTCAGAATGGGCCTCCACGACGTCCAGCCAGGACTTCCGTTTGCCATCGAGCGGCGTGTGAATCAACCGGTTGCGAGCGGTCAGTTCCGGCAGGTCGAGACGGCTTCGCTCGACGGCAGCGACAAGATCCATGAGAAAATCGTCCGGGAAAACGGAAGCGAGGGCGGCAACGGGTCAACTTTAGCCAACGCTTACGTCTTTCCCGGAGGCCCCCCTCCGATGGAGCATCGAAAACCCACTCCCACTTTGCCGAACCTACCGATGGTGCCGGTTGCGTCCACCTTTCGATCCTCGACCACCTCCGAGGAGCCAGCGGCTTTGGTTCAAACGGCAAGGCACAAGGCACTGGACACATTTCGCGTGACACGCCAGCGACGGCTTGAGGTGGTCAGTCCAGGGTTCTCTCGGTCCGACAGACCGCGACCATCGATCGGAAAAAGACCCACTCGTAGTCAGTCAAACCGTTTGACTGAAGGGCTACCTGGCCGGACCTTCCGGGAGTACGCCCACGGACGTCCGTAGGACAAGTTGCAAAGCAGGATCGCTGGCCCCGCCGCGTTGTCGTCCGTTCCAAGCGGGAGTTGATGACGCCGAACGATCCAACGTCCTGCTAACGCTCATCGACCTGCCCCGCCTCCGGTCGCTGGTTCTGGTGCACTACGACCGCTTCACCCCCGAGGGCATGGCGTCGATCCTGCTAAAACGGATGTACTGGCCGGTGAGTTAAGCATGAATGAATTCAATTGTTTAATGCATCGAAGTACCATTCTTTGTGCTACCAAGCATTGGTTGATTGGTATTCGCAAATGATACCCTTGTACGTCTTGGACTGAGCTACGAGCCGAACGTCTTTGGTCCCTGACCCGAAAAACCCTGTGCTCTCGAAGACTGTTTCCCATGTCTTCACCTCACCCGGATCCAAACATTCCAGAGTTTGAGACCGTTCCTTCGGCACGCCTTCGCCTGTCTTGTACGTCAGTGTCCAACGTAAGTTTTTGACCGAAAATAACGACAGGTTGGTGATCGAAAGGCTGTTCATCACCGCACCACAATGGTACGAATACGCGAGTGAGGGCATAATCAACTCGTTTAAACTAACTTCTTCGGGTTGCAATCCCCTCCCGCGTGTTGCTTCAACAAACCGATCCCTCAGATCGTTCACTTCGAACGTTGTTTGTTTCGGGTCTAATTCGCACAACCTAGCGAAAACTTGAGCGGGGAACTGAAGCATCTCGGCTCTCAAGGCTTTCGAGGATGTTTCTAGGCGAGAGAAAGCGTCTACTAAAAGTTGGTAAAGTTCGGAGGCGTTTCCCTCTTCCAACAGGTATTGACCGTCTGAATGCCCCGTCATGTAAATTGAAAAGACCTGTTGGGCGTCCTTCCCAGTATTTCGAGCGACCTGAAGCAAGACATGACGACGGTGTTTTCGATACTTCAAATCCTCGACGTTGGCTCCGAAGCGTTTGGCGAGCTTGATTGCCTCCGGCGAAGTAGCATTCAAGCTTTCGTCGCAGTCAGGCGTCGCGTATCGGCGGACGATCTCAATTTGGTCGTTCAGGAATCCTAACGAGAGGCCCGTCAATTGCATCGCGTGGTTGATGTCGACAGCGTTGCCAAAGAATCGGAGTTTATGAGCCGGAACCGTATTAAACTCCTCAACCAAGGAAATGCCCAACTCTTCCGCGTTATGAGCTAGCCAGCCGAAAGTCGCATCGAGACCGTATCTCTTCGCTTCCATGTATCGCGATGGCTTGATCTCGTCAAACACCGGCGACTCGTCCAATAGAGAAGCTACGACAAGTAGCGCCGCCGCTTCCTGGTCATCATTTGCCTTCAGCAACCGACCGCTAGCCAGCTTTTTGGCGAGAACCAACTCGCCTTCGTGGATCGCTGTTTCAATTCGGCGGTGAATGTATGCCGGTGCCGGGTCGTCTGCCGAAGCCACCTGCAATAGATCGTTGGCGGCTTTGTAATCTTTTTGGGCCACGAGGCGATCGAATTGTTCCAACAGCCGTGCGTCACCTTCGGACGGACGATCGGCGATCTCTCTTTCCGACAAGCTGCACCCCAGCACCTCCTTCTGCAACTCTTCGAGCGTCTCCAAGTCAATCTCAAGCTCTTCCCCGAGCGATGTCAGGTGTTCCGCCTCTTTGCTGGTCACCTGGTCGTCGGCGACGGCGGCACGCAGAGCAATTCGGTAGGATTCAATCGCTTTTCGTTGTTTTTGGCTTTGAGCGGTGGACTGTTTGCCGGGGAAATTGACCGCCCCCAAGACCACGGCGTAGTCGGCCCGGTCCCAACTAAAAACCTTACCGGGGGCTAAATCGTCCAAGTCCTCCCGAAGCCCCCGCATCTTGCTTGCCCCGCCAATCA
Organism: Pirellulaceae bacterium; assembly: GCA_963833245.1. Lineage (GTDB taxonomy): Bacteria > Planctomycetota > Planctomycetia > Pirellulales > Pirellulaceae > Rhodopirellula. The sequence continues at coordinate 84,377 of CAWHXH010000008.1, read as the reverse complement.
ACAGGATGGCGGGTTGGTTCACCGCGGCGGCACGGCAGTCGGACAGAAACGTCTGCAGGGCCGATCGCAGCTCGCCGCGGTACTCCCGCTCGGCGTTATCAAACGCTTCGTTGGTAATCTCGATGGGTTCCGACCCGGCAGCCACGGTTTGCTTCTTCAAACCGCGAGCAAAACTCTCCTTCACCCCCCGGAGTTTGACCAAAAAGCTCTCCCGCTGACCTTCGATCGCGTCCTCAATCTCGTCGCCGTACTGGTCCATCAGTTGGGTGCAGGCGGCATCGTCGATATCGTTGCCGCCTTGAGCAAAGCCCGCCGGGGCGATTGCCGGATTAGCGGCGAAGTGATCTTGGGACCACTGAACGGCCGTCAGGTCCGTGGTGCCGCCGCCAATGTCGACGACGACGAAGTGATCGGCCATCCGCTCGCCGCCGTGTTCGAGCCAAGCTCGGGCGGCGGCGGCGGGTTCTTCCATCAAACGAATGTCTCGCCAACCCGCCGCCCGAGCGGCATCGACCAAACGGTCCCGTTGGGTTTGGGTGTAGACGACCGGCACCGTCAGCGTGCAATCGGCGACGGTTTGACCGTGAAAGACCTCCGTTTGGCACCGATGCCGGATCATCCCCAGCATCGCGGTGGCCAACTCGACGCGGGTGGGTTTGAGTCGCCCCGCCCCGACCCGACGTTTGCCAATCTTATCGATCTCGCGTTTGATCTCGCGAACGATGCCGCCGGGGTCGCGATCCAAATGCACCGCGGCGTTGTCGCCCACCGAAATGTCACCATCACCCTCCCGCGGGACGTGCCAAAGCGACGGAATGATCTCCCGCTGCGTCAGCCCCAATTCAATCAACTGAGCCTGCTCACGAGCGGCGTTGTAGTAAGCGACTTTGGTGCGGGTCGTGCCAAAGTCGATCGCAATGCGGGGGGCTTGGGTCATGATTTCGCCACCTGTTTCTCGGACTGCTCCAACTGTCGCTCCACCGACTCCGCTATCAACTGAAGGACGGTCTCGGCGTGGCTGTAAACGCCGCGAAGTGGACGAGGACTTCGGCGGGCGAGGTGGCTGTATCGCTCGATCGCTTCTTCGATCGCGTCCAAACCTTCGTCGCTGTACGGTTGAGCCGTTGTTTCAACCAATCGCTGGGTCGGCTCCGATTCCGCGGACTCCAAAGAGGCGTCGCAATTGATTGATTTCCTCCGCCGACAACGTGTCCGCTGGGGTGTCTTCGATCGCGTCCAACGCTTCGACATCACCGCCGATCAAATCTGTCATGTGACGGAACGTGGTCGCCAATTCGCTGATCCGCCGCAGCGTTCGGCTGATCGTGTGATGTTGGTCCTGCAAGGTTGCCGCCGAGGTGCGAACGAACGCGTCGACCGGGCGGAGCTCCGCGTCACCGTCCTCGACTCGCTCTTTGAGCATCGCCGTCATCGCTTGGGTTTGGGTCAGCGATCGACCGATGTCTGACAATTGAGACCGCAGTTTGATTTCCGCGGTTTGACACGGCAGCAACGCCCGCGTGGCGATCGACAAAATTTTGAGCAACCGCGAGCGGTTGAAGAAACGACGATCGAGTTGTTCCCGCAGATGGTCCACCGCGGCTAGGTCGGCCACGTGCCGCTTGAACTCGGCAACGTCGCTCTTGGGGGGCTGTGCGACCAATCGCACCATTTGTTTGAGGCAAGGCCACGGGACGCCCGCACGTAGCAATTGCTCTCGATCGGACTCCGGGACCGAACATTCCTCATCGGCAAAGAAGTCCTCACCCTCACATAGGTCCGACAACGTGTCAGCATCTGACCGTCCCACCGACAGGAGGGTTTGCCAATCCGACTCGGTCAATAAATCAATCGAACGAGCCATCGGGGCACTGACCGGAAGGACCGCGGAAACGGACTCGGACAACGTCTCCGCCAACCTGGCGGCTTTGCGATGCGACTCCGCGACGGGATCATCGGTTCCGAGCGTCTCCCATTTGTGCAGCACCGCGACGGCATTGAAGCTCGATGAACCTGGCAGGCGGGTTTGAGATTTGAATGTGTTCAAGAACTCTTCGTCGCGGCCCCGGGCGACCGGCATGACGACATAAACAATCGCATCCGCTCCGCTGCCCAGCCGATGAGTCTCCTGTTCGTGCCGGGTGCCCAAGAAGTCGTTGGTTGCGTCGTCATGCTCGCCGATTGTGCTTCGAAAACCCGGCGTGTCGACGATGCTGGCGACGGTCAAAAAGTCGGCGTCGTCATACAGCTCCAAGTACTTCGTCCGGGCGGCGTGATCGGAATCGCCGGTCCATTTGGCGAGTTGGTCGCGGGCGATCGTTTCGGGCGGTTCATCCCGCCAGTGGACGCGAACGATGTCGGGGTTTTCGCCATGACGAATCCAATTGATCGTCGCGGTGGTCTCGGTCACCCCGGTAACGGCGAGTTCTTTGCCGACCAAGGCGTTGATCAGCGAACTCTTGCCCACTTTCATTTGCCCGACCACCGCGACGGTGAACGGTTCATCCAACTCGTCGGCAAGCCCGGTGACCGCTGGAACGAGGTCGACGGTCACGAGGTGCCGGGCCAGCAGGTTGGGGATCTCGTCGGCGAAGTCGCGGACGAATTGCTGGATCGACTCAACGTCAAAGAAGTCCACGGTCACCGGATCAGCCTTTCAACGCAGTCGCGGCCGATTGCAGTTGTTTGCCAATCGCCTGGACCCCCTGCAGTTTCTGAGACAGTGCGGCCACCTGCGTCTTGGCTTCTTCGCGGGTGCGTCCGCCGGCTGCCTTGACTTCGGCGAGTTGGCGATCCAAATCCGTCTTCATTTGTTTGGTGGCGGATTCATATAGACCGTTGAGGTCACGGATGGCTTCGTCCGACTTCTGTTCAAACTGACGGACGACGCCGCGGCTGATGGCTCCCATTTGCTCGGCAATCGCTTGTTTGAGCCTTTGAAAAGCTTCTTCATTGCGACGCACCCCTGCCATCCTATTTTTCTCACCCGCCCCGTACATCGCCGCCGCCACCGCAACGAGGGATAGACCGGCTGCCGGAGGAAACACGACACTCAAAGCAAATGTCGCCAAACTACCGACGGCAAACCCGGTGCTCGCCCCAAACATTGTGTTTTGAGCCGTTTCTAACAGGCTGGTTTCGTTTACCCGCAAGCGATCATTGGTCCGCGGTGTCGCGATGGATGACTCGACATGGTTTGAAAGTTCTCGTGATCGATCGTTGGCAAACCCAATGGTTGCTTCCGTCTCCTCAATGATCGACATGGCGTCCTTGATGAACCGGCCGAGGAAGGTCGTGGCGGCTCCACCACAGTGCTCAAACAACTTTGCCTGAATGTCGCTGTACCCGTCGATAAGCTCCTGAGCGGTCTTGCCGTCGTACTGGTCCAAAAACTTTCTGACGACCTCCCCATGCGGATTGAACGCATCTTGAATAGTGTGCCCCATCGACCTTTGCAGGTTTCGTAGCCGATCACTCGCCGCGGACGTCGCTGGGCGATACGTATTGGCCTCCCAATCGGCATGATTGGCGATCGCTTGTCGACGACCTTCTTCCAGTTCCTGAAGCTTCTCCGCGGACGTTTCCCTAGCGACCGACAACTGCGAGGTTAAGTCGGTTTGAACCTTCGCGTGGACCGTCGCCAGTCGCGGTAGCAATTGCCGCGGCGAGCATCCGCTCCTTGCCGGGAATCAGGTTCCCCTGCATGAAATTGGCGACCGACACGTAGCCCGACTTCGTTAGCCGCTTCATCTTCGCATCAGCGGCTTTGTCAGAGTCAGTCGATCGACCGTCCGCGTTGAGCTTGAGGTGCGCGCTGACCGGGAAGTAGGCGGTCCGCTCCGTTGGCATCCTCAGCTCTTCGCGCGATCACCTGCAGGTTCCGTTGTTGCCACTGATCGACCTGCTCCTTGCCCACCGCATCGGTTTTGGTTTGGACAAAGAAGACGCGTTTGGTGAACTTCGAGGTTAAATCCTTGAGGAACTCCACCTCGTCGCGACCAATCGGCGACTCGACTGAATCGACAACAAAGAGGATCGCATCGGCCTTCGGAGCGTACCGCCAAGTCACTTCGCGGTGAGCTTTGTACAGTCCCCCGATGCCCGGCGTATCGACGATCACCAATCCGGTGGCCAGCAGCGGATGAGGCAGCTCGATCGCGATGAAGTCGACACGATGTTTGTTGTTCGGATTGCCCGATTCGGTGCCGTACTCGTTGACTTGGTCCTCGCGGATTTCAAGCGGCTTCAACACCGCCCCGGTTTCGGCATCGGGCAGCAGGAAGACTTTGAACTTCCGCTCCGGCCCATAGATGATCTTGAACACCGTGCTGGTGGCGATGTCCGAGTCCGTCGGCAGCAAACCCTCCTGGCCGAGCAACGCGTTGATGAACGAGCTTTTACCCTTTTTGATTTCACCCATGATGACCAGTCGAAACAACCCCGCGTTGAGTTGTTTCAATCCGGTAACGCACTCTTGCAGTTGTCTTTCGTCGACGTGCTGCACGGCCATCGGCAGCAATTTGCCGACGACCTGATTCAGGACGGCTTTGACATCAGTGCTATGCTTGCCGACGCCTTCCAGCTGGGCAACGGTCGAGGTGGGCATCTTGGGTAAACGTTTGAGACGGCGAAGGCGGACGGGCAATGGGCGGCGATCAATGCCACCGAAAATCAGGCTGGGTGAAGTCGCCGATCAGATCGTTCGAAGGATCTCGTTTCGTTGCTCGTCGCCGAAGTCCAGCACCGATGTTTTAACCGCATCGATGACGCTGGTGGAGTACGCTTCGCGAATCGTTCCAGTCTCCATGAACCGATCCGACACCAAGTCAGCGTTGGACGACAGTTGTGATTTGAAGAAGTCGAAACGTTCCACGAAGCTGTCCCAATAACCCTGGTTGACATACATGCCTTCGTTCGCGTCGAACTCATTGCCCAATTGCGGGTGCTCGGCCAATTGGGGGGCGGCATCGTCCGTCGCCACGTAGGTTTGACCCGAGTCGTTCCACGCGTCCAGGAATTGTTCCAACGGTACCCGCATTGCCGCCCCATCCGGGGTGCCCGGATCGTTAAGAACCGCCATCGGATTGTCCCGATCGCTCAGGTCCAGGCCGCTGACGACCAGGGCGTGATCGGCCCGCGAACCGCTGAAGTAGTCCTCGCCGAAGAAATCAGTGCCCCAGATTTCACCACAGTCAACGGCGACGATGACTTTGCGGCCATGCGATAGGTCATCGACCATTCCCTCGATACCAAAGCCATGATGGGTTTGAACCCCATGCGAATCTAACAATCGCCCCATGTCCTCGATCGATGTCCCACCGTCGGTCAAAAAACCGCCCGCGGTTGCTTCGTAGACCAGCTCCGCCTCGCTCATTTCAATACCAAACTCTCGCAGTATCATCTGCTGCGAAACGACAGCACAGGTGAAGCCGGTCGTTTGTAATCCCCAATTACCCCCATCGGCTTCACCGTCACCGATCAACGTTGGAGAGCCGACACTGGAAGCTTCTTGCAGTTCGAACCCAAGGTCAGAGGCTGACGGGTCCAAGGCTTCATTCAAATCAAATTCAAACATGTCTAACTAAATTTTTAGATGAAAAGCCCTACATAGACATGACCCCGGTTAGCACGTTGCTCCCGGGGGTTAATGTTACTTTTGTCGTAGGTGCTGTTTTGAGTCACGTTGTCACGGTGCGGACTGAAGTCCGCGATCTGGAGGCCGTCGCGGCGGCTTGTCGGAGGTTAGAACTGGAGGCCCCCCTTCGGGGCCGCTTCAAAATGTACAGTCAAGTCATCGACGGGTGGGGCGTCAAACTGCCCGGTTGGCTGTACCCGGTCGTTTTGCAGCCCGAAACCGGGGTCGTGCAGTTCGATAACTTCGAAGGTCACTGGGGCGATCAGGCCCAGCTTGACCGGTTTTTGCAAGGGTACGCCGTCGAAAAGGCCACCCTCGAAGCTCGGCGACGCGGTCACACCGTCGCTGAACAGACGCTCGATGACGGTTCCGTGAAGTTGACGCTGACGGCGGGAGGATCGGCATGAACGCTACACCTTCTCGCGTCATCGAAGTGGTCGTTGCGTCCGATGGCTCGTCAACCGTCACCACCCGCGGGTTTACCGGCGGGGAGTGCCGCGACGCCAGTCGCTTCCTCGAAGCGGCGTTGGGTTCCCGAAAGTCCGAACTGCTGACCGGCGAGTACTTCCAAGGTCAGACCACTCAGGCGGATCAACAGGTCCGGCATCGGTCCTGATCGTCGTGTAATGCCGAAGCCTTTGAGCTTTGGCTTTGTCCCACCCGCGGCCCCGCGGTGGGGCGGCGGGTTTGTTCGTTTAATTCAAACCCTTGAGGTGTTGTAATGTTGTGCGAGAATGATAAGACGCTCGGCGAGCAAACCGCTGAGTTGATCCGGGCCGCGTTTGCGGGCATTTGGATCGTGACCGATGAGCTCGAAGAGGCTCAGGCGGAATTGGACGCGATGGCCCGCGATGAAAGTTGGACCGCCGCTCGGTGGGATCTGGAGCGTGGCCTGTCGCCTAGCGGCGATCAGGAGGCTCCGGTGAGTGATCCGCTCAGTGCCGCGCGGCACGCGTTGTCGATCGCCGATGGTCAAACGCCGGTGGTCGTGGCGTTGCATCACTTCCACCGGTTCATCGGATCGGCTGAGGTCGTTGCGGCGTTGGTTCGTGCGGTAGCGGAAGGCAAGCGGCGGCGGGGATATGTCGTGGTGCTGGCCCCGACGTGTGAGCTGCCGCCGGAGTTGCAAACGCTGTTCGTCACCATCGAGCATCGACGCCCCAGTCGCGAGCAGCTTCGGCAGATCGCCGGGGAGGTGGCGACCGAGGGTGGTGAGATGCCCGAAGGCGTTGAGCTGCAGCGGTTGCTCGATGCGGCGGCGGGGTTGACCCGTTACGAAGCCGAAGGGGCGTTCTCTTTGGCTTTGGTGCGGGACGGCAAGCTGACCCCGGCGGCCGTTTGGGAACTCAAAACCCAAGCGGTGTCGAAGTCCGGCATGTTGTCGCTACACCGCGGCGGCGGGACGTTTGAACAGCTCGGTGGGATGGCCAACCTGAAGGCGTTCTGCCGGCGGGCTTTGGGGCGGTCTCATAACAATGATGACCTGACCGCTCGCGGCGTGTTGCTGTTGTCGCCGCCCGGTTGTGGCAAAAGCGCGTTCGCCAAAGCGTTGGGTGGGCGAGGTAGGCCGGCCGGTGTTGATGCTCGACGTTGGCAGTCTGCTCGGATCGCTGGTCGGTCAGAGCGAAGAACGCACGCGGCGGGCGTTGGCGATCGCCGATGCGATGGCCCCGTGCGTGTTGATGATCGACGAGGTCGAGAAGGCGTTGGGTGGTTCCGGGGGCGGCAACGACTCCGGGGTCAGCTCGCGGTTGCTCGGCACGTTGTTGAGTTGGTTGTCGGATCACCGGTCCGACGTGTTTGTCGTTTGCACCGCCAACGATGTGTCAAAGTTGCCCCCGGAGTTCTCGCGGGCCGAACGGTTTGACGGGGTGTTCTTCGTCGACCTGCCCACTCGTTCGCAAAAGAACGACATCTGGGCGATGTACCTGCGTCAATTCGGGTTGCCCGACGATTCGCCGTTGCCCACTGACGAGAAGTGGACCGGGGCGGAGATCCGTTCGTGTTGCCGGTTGGCGTCGCTGTTGGACCTGCCGGTTCGGCGGGCGGCGGACAACGTCGTGCCGGTGGCGGTCACCGCGAGAGATAAAGTCGAGCAGCTGCGGAGTTGGGCCAGCGGGCGGTGTTTGTCAGCCGAAGACTCGGGGGCTTATCAACACCGCAGCCCCACGCGACGCCGCCGTCCGGCCACTCGGTCCAACTCAGCGACCCGAACCGATCCGTCGGTCAATTGAGGTGGTTCATGTCCATTCATATGTATGAGGTTTGCCATGGACGCTTCGATGACCGTTTGTTTGTTCCTGTCTGCGGCGCTATTGGTCGTCGGCATGATGTTGCTCCACGCCCGGCGTCGGCAACGAGCTTCAAGGCAACTGTTGCACCGGCTGCTGTCGCGGGAGGTGCATCGTGTTGAACCGAACGCTGTTGCTGTTGCTGCTGATGGCGATGACGCTGGTCGGGTGCGGCCCGCCGACCGTTGACGAGCGGGTGTGGCGGATGCGGGACGACCTGCAGCGTCAGCAAACGCAGATCAACGAGCAGGCCGCACGGCTGGACGCTCAGCGGACCGACATCCTGGCCGCCGCCCGCGAAGTCGGCCAGCAACGCGATCAGTTGGAGACCGACCGCCGTGAGTTTGAAGCTCGCGAACGGCGCGACTTTCTACTCGCCGCGGCGATGTCTTCGGGCACGCTGCTGTTGTGTTGCGGGCTGCCGGTGCTGGCGTTGGTGCTGTTGGCCTGGCCCCGCAAAGCCACCGACGCGGAGATCGAAGCCAGCGACGTGTTGATCGAGCATTTGCAACGACAGCACGCTGGCTTGATCGAAGACCGGCGGATTGATCCGCCAAAGATGACCGCCGGCTCACCGCCCGGCGACTAATCGCAACGCCGTTCGCGACGTTGCTTTGAACCCTCTCTCATAACCCCGTCAGCGACGTTCGCTGGCGGGGTTTTTTGTGTACTGAACTAACCCTTGGATTTCTATATGTCTGCTGTTTTGGAACTCGACCAAACCGACGTCGCTGAACGTCAATCTCATAACGAGGTCAACCGCGACTTCGCCGCCCAGCTTCGCACCGACACCGCCGCGGTTCGGCTGCGGGTCCGATGGCCGGGCAATCGCAAGACCCTGACCACCGACCAAAAGCGTCGGGCGGCCGGGACGTTTGACGCCGACAGTCGTTCGGTGTCCGCCAGCAAGAAGCTGCTCGACACCGCCCATCCGGCGATGCGGGCCGCTTCGGCGGTGCGGAGTCAGGCGACCGAACACTTCCGCCGCTCGACGTTGCCCTACGTCGAACCCGGCGTTCGGTTGCTCAGGCGTGAGGATGTGCCGACCTTTGAAGTCGTCATGACAACGCTGCGGTCAGAGCTGGCCGATGCGGTTGAACAAGTCAGCCGTCATCGCGACGAACTGATTGACTCCGCCCAGCTTCGGCTTGGCGGACTGTTTGACCCGGCCGACTACGCCGGAGACTTGGCGTCGTCCTTTGGGTTGGCTTGGGACTATCCCAACGTTGATCCGCCGCCCTACCTGTTTCGGTTGTCCCGGCGGCTTTATAAGGCGGAGGCGACTCGGGTGCGGCATCGCTTTGACGAGGCGGTGCGTTTGGCCGAAGAAGCGTTCGCTGAGGAACTGACCGGTTTGGTCAGTCACTTGGCCGAACGGCTCAGTGGCGAAGACGGCGAGCGACGGATCTTCCGCGACAGTGCGGTGACCAACCTCACCGAGTTCTTCGACCGGTTCGCTCAATTGAACATCCGGTCGGACGCTCAGTTGGATGAGCTGGTCGAACGTGCCCGGAGTGTGGTCGTCGGCAGCGAAGCTCAACAGCTTCGCGACAATGATCGCCTTCGGACAGTCGTTCGCGAAGGGCTGACCGACGTTGAACGGTCGCTGGACAACTACCTGACGACCCGTCCGCGTCGCAGTGTGATGCGTCCGCGATGAGTGATGCCACCGAGTGGATCGTCGACCCCGCGGGCCACTTGCGGGGCGTGTACGACGAGCGGATCGACTACTCGTCGATCGGCGAAGTGACCATCCGCCGGGCCAGCCACGTCGAGCCGGCCGGCGGGATGACCTGGACCGCTGACCTGACCCCGGTCGGCGGTCCGGTGTTGGGGCCGTTCACGGTCCGCAGCGAAGCGATTGCCGCCGAAGTCGCATGGCTTCGGCTTCATCTAACTAACCAAACCCTTCTTATCAAAGATCAAACCCATGAGTAGCAAGATCACGGTGGGGCTGAACCGCAAGGTCGGCCAACCCAACTACGGCAGCCTCGGAGCGAGCTGTCACATCGACCTGGAGGTCGACACACAGAGTGTGCTGTCGGGCGGCCAGGAGATGATCGATCGCATCCGTCGTTCGTTTGAACTGTGCAACGCTGAAGTCGAGCGTGAACTGACCCGACAATCGCAGCCGACAGCGGCGGCTGCCCAGCAACACCATCAGGCACCTCCGGCCGCAAAGCCCGAAGCGCCCGCTTCCTCAAGCTCGCCCCGACCAGCAACACCCGCCCAGCTTCGTGCGATCCACGCGATTGCTGCCAAAGGCAAGTTGAAGTTGGCCGATCACCTGACAGACTTCGGCGTCGCGGCCCCCGACGGGCTGGACCTCCGACAGGCCAGTCAACTGATCGACCGGCTCAAAAGCCGGCTGGCGACCGCCGGGTAGCGGATTGACGTTAACAAAACCAACGTCTCATCGCCGCCCGAGTGTGGGGCGGTGATGGGGCGTTTTTCTTTAGCCCCCGGACGTTCTGACGGGTCGCGATCTTCGGTGTAAAACGCTTTGACGATCGGCTCAATAACCTATGATATCGCCCCACGAATATCCGTAAGCCATGATTATTGAATGTGACGCAAGGAAATACCGAAATCCAGGCAACCAAGGCTGTTCATTTTGCTATGTGGTGTGGTTTCGAAGTCCCTCCAAGAACTTGTGTAAGAGGCGATCCCTGCATCGACTGTGCGTGAGGCGATCCTCGACACGTGTTGTACGTACCGGGCGAAAGCAAATTGTGCTCAACGACAATCTTTGAGGTTTTATTTAGCTGTTGTACGTTCGCAAAAAAAAGGTTGGCATCCTTCAATCAAAACAACGCCGGTCACTGATTTGACACGTTTGATCCGCCCTAACCAATCCGAGGAGTAGTTTTCGGCGGAAGTTGCAGGATTTAGTCGAACCGATTATTCGCGGCGAATGACTCGATCCTTGTTGCTAAATCCCGGAACCATGTGACCCACGGATATCCGTAGGCATCATCAGGTGAGTTGACTGTCCAGTACCCATCCGCCTCCAAGCCTTCCCAGTAGTCTTCTCGCTCGCCTATTGCCTGGTTACGCCGCTTGACCAATTGACCTACCGATGTGCCTGAACTCACAAACTTGGTTATCAAACGAGGAATTAGCCGCAAGTTAGCCTTCGTCACCAGCTTCAGTTCAAGGATGTGGGGACGCAAGTCGGTTCCTTGACACATCAGCTCTTCGCTAGCGAGCGGATGGCTGAACCGAAGCATCCAGCCAAATTGATGGTGCCAAAGGCTTCTCGGGTGAAGTATTAACGCCTCATCGGGCTGTGGAATCAACCAGCGACTGATCTCGCTCCAGTGCCGAACTGAAAGATCAGGACGATCATACGTTTCCCAGATCGCTGCCCGATTAAACGCGGACGGCAGAACTCCGCCCAGGTAGCCCAAGCGAACAAGTCCCTCGCAAACGGAACTGTGATTCGCAACCCCAGCGTCCTTCAGCAGATCCAACAAAGATTCGTGGGCGGTAAGGCGGTACAGGATCGCTCGGTCCCAGTCAATTTTATCGTGAACGTGGTTGGGTTCTTTCGACGTCAATCCTCGAATGCACTCGTCGCACTGTTGAAGGGCAACCCGTTGGATTGCGGCAAATGAAGCCGGCTGAGGCCGCGAATCATTCAAGCCCTGGAGTAAAGGCGCGATAAAGTCGTTGAGGATAATTCGGTCAGATTCGTTCACCGTAACGTAGCGATGTAGTCGATGCATTGGCGGCTTACTCATCACAGTTCCCCAATAACAGGCTTCCGGCTTCACGAACAAGCTGTTGGAAGTCCAATTCCATCTGCCTTTCAGCTTCGACCAATTCCGCTTCGGTCACCGCGATGGGGTCACCACCGGAGACTGGGAAGACTGCCACTTCCGCGTCGGCTTTCAAATGAGCGGGAAATTGGTTTGGGCCGTGAAGCCTGGGAGCGGGAACGCCCAACCGACTCGTAGCCTTCAAAGGGCGGTCTCCAATCGCCGCCATCACGGCTCTTTGACGCTGCCGAAGGACCGTGGAAGCGTCGGGCTTGCAGGGTGTTTGGGCGTACAGGATGTGTCGAGAGAGGGCTACGCTCGAGATCGTCCTGCCCCGATGCTGACGCTTTCTATCGTCTCGCGACAGTGAGTAATTAGAGACGGTGCCAAGTTCTTCGAGCGATACTTTGAATGGCCATTCCCCGAGTTCGACTTCAATCGCGTGGGCCAATCGCGAAACCAATGCACCCTTCGGCTTACTGATTGATCGGTTCGGCGACTGAAGCACTAGATGCAGATGAGGCCATGGCACGTCTGGTTGATTTGAGTTTGCTTCTAGATGCAACCCCAGTGCATACTGGGCAACTTTGTCTTCACTTTGACGATGGGCTTTGTTCCAGTAGTTGATTCGCGACTTGAGGCGAGGTATCGCGTCCGCTAAACTCACCGCGAGTTTGATGTAGTCATCGACGGAGGGAATCGCGGGGCTAAAAGCAATGTGAACGGCCCGCAAGCTTTTCTGCGAAGACTCGTCTGCCCGGAAACGAGCGGCCCTTGCTCTGGTCTGCATTTGACAGCTGAGACATCTGGTTCGGTTTCGGCAGTAATTGGATCGTTCATAGGGTCTGCTTGAGCCTCGGTGTCGCACAACGATCCTCCCACACTTCACTAACCTGTATGCCGTCGTCTTGTGTACAAGTCTGCTTGCCAACTGCTCCGCATAGTCTTCCGCTCGGTAGCGGAGGCGGGCTGCATACTTCGCTGCCGGGTGAACGTCGTTTCCTACTGACACCACCACGTCGCTCAGTCCTGGCATGCCTCTGGATTGCCATCGTTGACCGTCTACTTTGGTACTCATTTGTTTTCACCTGAATGTTGGCGGGGGAGGACAAGCGGAATGCACCGCTCCCCAGGTGTCGCAGACATTCAGATCAAACCAATAGCAATTTTCCGGCGAACAACTGCCGAGTGAGCGTCGGCGTAGCTACCCGCTCAAACCCAACACACTGCGGTTTCATTGGCAAAGTACCGGAATGCTGGCCGCCTGGTCACCTCAAGATTCAGGCCACCTTTGCTAACTTCGATTTCAGCTATCAATCGTTCAGGGAATCGAGGTAAGCTGCGCTCAATCCAGCTCGCACCTCACTCGAGCACATCTTCGCCGAAAAGAATTGGTATTGGCGTTTGAGATTTGCAATTTAGAAGTGGTGGATCCTCATCACCTCCACTACCTCGGAATCACACTCCGCGGTCATCGCCATGCAATCTCTCAACAAACAGCCCACCCTTCACGTATGGCTGGACGCTGATTCAGCGGGTCAACGTGTGGGTTACTCAGGCAGCACCATTCGTCGGTGGGCTCGGCAGGGCCTAATTCGATACAGCAGAGTTGGCGGTCGTGGTGACTACCGGTTTCTCGGACGTTGGGTAGACGATGCGGTCGAGGCGTCGAGTGTTGCACCTGAACAACTACAAAGGCTGCCTCAGCGGTCGAAGCCGAAGCACGGCAACCCAGTCAAAGCGATGAAAGCGTTCGCCATGGCACTAGAAGGAGATTGAACCTACGGACATCCGTGGGTTACGGATTCATCTGCCAAACTCGCTCCGCCGCTTCACTCATCTCGTGTGCGTAGTCAGCGACATGACTGTAGGTATCCTGGATCATCTTGATGGACGTTCCTGCCATGACCGCGACGCGTGCGACCTCGATTCCGGATCGGAGTGCGTTGGTGATCCAGGCATGGCGATAGCTATAAGGAACAACTTTGCCATCAATGGCGGCCTTATTTCGTAGCCGCATGAAGCGAACACGCAGGTCGGTTGGTCGCCAAGGTTCCCCGTTCTCGCGGAGCAGGAGATGCCCCTTGGTGCGGTCGCAGCGCCATTGTTCAGTTAAATTTTGCAACTCAGAGTTCAGGTAAACAACGCGAGGCCTACCGGTTCTACGTGCGTTCTTATGTTGATGAATGACCCAGGCATCTTTCCGCAAGTGCTCAATCATGACTTTCGCCGGTTCGCCTGGTCGACAGCCGGAGAGTTTTAAAGCGTTCAGGTAGTCCAGCGTATTTCGGTTCCGCTTGGTCACGGCCTCGCAAAGCATGACATGTTCTTCTTCGGTGATCGCTCGAGCGTCACTGACGCCGCCTGGCTCACTGACTTGAGCGATTGGGTTCTCGGTGATTCTCTTCGATTCTCTGGCCCATTTGGTTACCGCTTTGAGTGCCTTGAGGCTGTCGCTTCGAGTCGTTGCGCCCCAGCCATCGTTGGAGTCTAGCCACCGTTCGATGTGTTGTGCTGACAGTTCTGCGGCAGCCAGAGACGGGTACGAAGCCTCCACCCAGTCGGTGAAGTTTGACAGGCGTTCAATTTGTCGCTTGACGGTGGCCGGCGAAACCTGACCAAGCCTGACTGCCTTGACCCTCCGAGCGGTGAATTCAACAACCAGATCGGAAATCAGCGGCCCATCCGAAAGCATTTTCGCCCCTGCGGCGGTCATCCTCCGCCAAACTTCAAACGCTTCGGTCTTGGTCTTCGCCAGAGGAACCGTGCGGAACTTTTTGGGGTCCTCCTCTCGAGGAATCCGAAGGTACCAGCCCTTCTGTTGGGACCAGTAATAAGGCTTTCGCACGGCAATCACGCGGCTGGCGGAACGGGAAACCCGTACGTCATACCCCGTCGGTTTTCACCAATCCAGAGCGGGGTTGGTAAAAAATCGGTAAACAGCGTTCAATTGACCGTCCGAATGCTTTTGAGGGCTGAGGCGTAAGTCATTGAATTAAACGACTTGCGATGATCGGGATGACAAGATTCGAACTTGCGACCTCTGCACCCCCAGTGCAGCGCTCTAACCAGGCTGAGCCACATCCCGTTTGTTCGCCTCAAGGCGTTTGGGCAATGTATCCAACCCCGCCGGTGGCCGCTAGGGCGTTGAGGACTGGTCAGTGACCGGTGGCGGTCGGAGCAGCAGGCTCAATTTCTCCCGGCCGAACTCGGAAATCGGGTCCCGGTCCGCTAAGTTGGGTGCCGGTTCCGATTCCTTGACACACCCCGCCCGCCTGGTTCGATGGCCCAATCGATGACCCCCGCACGGCGGTTCGCACTCGCTTCGGTTGCCGCCCTGATCGGTGGCGGCTTGGCTTGGTGGTTGTTTGCCGATCGATGGTTTGGCACCGCCGAGGCGGCAGGGCGGGCGGGGCAGCCCCGGGCCAACGTCCCCGGGAGCTACGATGCCCCGCGAGCAATGGCCTACCTGCAGCAACTTTGCGACCTCGGACCACGACCAACCGGGTCGGATGCCATGGAGCAACAGCGGGAACTTTTGACCGCACACTTTGAGACGCTCGGAGCAAGCGTCACGACTCAAACCGCACCGATGCGGCATCCGGTGACCGGGCAGGCGATGGAGTTAATCAACTTAATTGCGACCTGGAACCCGGTGGCACCGACCCGGTATCTGTTGTGCGCCCACTACGACACTCGGCCCTATCCCGACCGCGATCGGAACCAACCCGGTGGCGTGTTCATTGGGGCCAACGATGGTGCTTCGGGGACCGCCGCTCTCATGGAACTGGCCCATCAACTACGCGATCTGCCGCCCGCGATCGGCGTCGACATCGTTCTCTTTGATGCGGAAGAATTTGTGTTCCAAGAGGGTCGCGACGACTATTTTCTAGGCTCCATCGCGTTTGCCCAAGCGTATCGGCAGAACCCGCCCGCGGTTGCGTACACCGCCGGCGTGCTGCTGGACATGGTGGGCGATCGCGAGTTGCAATTGCTCTACGAACGCAATTCGCTGCGGTACGCTCGCGACGTTACCAAATCGATTTGGGCAACCGCCAAATCACTGGGCGTGCCGCAATTCGTCGCCAAGACGCGGATGACGGAAATCCGCGACGATCATTTGCCGCTCAATCAAATTGCCGGGATTCCGACGACGGATCTGATTGATTTTGACTATCCGCGACCCGGCTTCGGCGCCCCACGGTATTGGCACACCACCGAGGATACGCCTGACAAATGCAGCGGTGAGAGTCTGGTGGCGGTCGTCTATGTGGTGCATCAGTGGATGCTGGGGTTTCGCGAGTGATTGGCGGCTGGCGATGTTTGACAATGCTATAAGGAGATTGACGATATGTTTGCCGGGGGATTGCTGTTATCGATGACCCTGATCGGGTTCGCGATTTGGTTGCAATGGAACGAGCAGGTCGGTTGGCCCGGCGAGGCCGAAGCGACTGATGATGAACGCGACTATCGAACCCGCCGGGCACGCAGCCGCCGACGTGTCAATGCGTTGTTCCTGCTGTGCGGCGTTGCGGTGCTGGTGGCGACTTTGGCCACGCCCCGCAACGGCGCGGTTTGGGCGGCGTGTTGGTTGTCGGTGCTCGCGACGCTCGTCACGATCCTGCTGTTGGCATCGCTGGACACGGTTCGCACGCTTCGACATTTTCGCGGCAAGCTGGACGATCGGCGGCGGGGGCGGCTTTCGTAATCGTTTTGAGGTGGGGTCGGATTCGACCGGTCTTTTGTTCAAACAGTCGCGTCAACAGCGACGTGTAGCCTTCGACCATCGATTCCAGGCTGCCGGTGGCGACCACGTGACGCCGGCCGGCCAAGCCCATTTGGATTCGGCGGGCGGGGTCGGCCAATAATCCGGCAATCGCCGCGGACATCGCCGCGGGGTCCCCGGACGGCACCAGGATTCCAGTCCGACCGGGCAAGACCGTTTCGGCAACCGAGCCGACTTTGGTGGCGACCACCGGGGTGCCGCACGCGAGTGCTTCGAGAATCGAAACCGGCGATGCTTCGTTGAGACTGGCGAGCACTTTGACGTCCAGACCGGCCAGCAGCCGCGGGGTGTCGTCGCGGTTGCCCGGGAAGTGAACCCGGTCACTGACGCCGTGGGTTTGACAGGCTTGTCGGTTGATTGGATCACAGGGACCCGAACCGATGACGACCAGGTGAACGTCCGGTAGCGAAGCGAGGGCTTCAATCAGTAGCGGGTGGTTTTTCTCGGGTCGCTGGGCGGCCAGGATGCCGATGACCGACGCGTCGCCGGGCAGTCCCAACTCATCACGGACCGACGCGGCGGCGGACGGGTCGGGGGCAAACCGCGCACAATCGACACCGTTTCGGATCGTGTGAACTTTGGCGGCCGGGAATTGTTCGCGATCTCGCAGATGCCGGGCGTGGTCGTCGGCGACGGCGATGAAAGCGTCGGTCAGCGGGGTGAGGGTTCGGTTGAGGCGTCCGACGCCGTCGGGCCACCCGGTCGAGTGCAACGCCGAGACGATGACCGGAACGCCGGCGATGCGAGCGGCGATGCGGCCCCAGAACATTTTGTCGCCCGCCCCGACGGTGACCACGGCGCCGGTGCCGCGGCGGCGGAACAGCGAGACCAGCCGCGGCAGCACGGCGACGTCGTAGCGGCCGCGGATCAAGCCGTGATGCAGCGGGTATTTCTCCGCAAGCTGTTTGCCGAGCGGACCTGGCTGTTTAAGACAAACAAGCTCAGGGGAAATGATGTTTGGATCAAACCGGTCAAGCAGATTCGCGAGCAGGATTTCGGCTCCCCCGACGGGAATGTCAGTCAGGACGAACAGGGTTTTGAGGGGGCGGACATTGACTAGGTCCTTTGTGATGAAACCCTCACCCCCCAAACCGCCCTCCCCGAAGCGGGGCGTGGAGTAGCCGGAAATTGGGGCCAGCGGCGGTCGGGCGGCGTGTTTGGCCGGGTCAAAGCTCAACCAATTGCGAAGCCTCGCGAACTGGGGATCGCCATGGATTCGCCGCAGGTGGAAGGGATCGTCGCCGGGGACGTTGTAGCCCCCGTGGGCGCTCAGGACGCCCGACAGACCCGCTTGCCGGGCGGTGTCGAACACCAGCCGCGTCATCTGCTCGGGTAAACCAAAAGGGACCGCGAAGTAGCGGACCGGGCGCTCGACCATCGTCTCCAAGGAAGCTTTGGCCTCGATAATTTCCAACCGGGCGGCGACCGGATCGGTCACTTGGGCGAAGTCGACGTGGGACGCGGTGTGAAGACCGATTTCGATGCCGGCGTCGGCGATTTGGCGAATTTGATCGATCGAGTTGACCGCTAGCGGAACGCCCGCAGCGACGTCGTGGGCAAAGGGGCAACCGGTCGCGATGTGATCGGTCGAGACGAAATAGGTCGCCGGCAGACCCCGGCGGGTCAGTGAAGCGATCGCGCTCGGCAAATTTTCGGCGTAACCGTCGTCAAACGTGATCGCGACGGCCGGGCGGGGGGAATGGCCGTGTGTCAAACGGGCTTGGATCGTCTCCAGATCAACGACTTCGTAGTTTTGTTGAATGAAGTCGAGATGCCGCTCAAATTGATTGGGGTGAATGGTCCAGTCGTTGGGATGCTTGTGGGCGACGCGGTGGTAGAAAAGGATCGACATCGGTGCGTTGCCGCGGGCGGCCATTGCGGTCATTCGGCGACGGCGGGTCGGTCCGGCCACGATCGTTTTGGCGACGAGGGCGGCGTGGCGTAGCGGGTGCATCAATCAGGTGGGCAACGGCGGGGGGGGGCGGATTGCGTTTGGTAAATTAGTAGGTCACCGGTGGCCGGGAGGTCGGAACCGAAAGTCTTGGCGACTTTCGCGACGGGCGGGCGGAACCGAAAGTCTTGGCGACTTCCGCGACGGGCGGTACGCTGGCGGAACGTCCCTTTGGACCGCTTCCCCCCGCAACTCGCACTGACCCAACATGGCTTACACGCTCCCTGAACTGCCCTACGCGACCGACGCCCTGGCTCCGTCGATCGATGCCAAGACGATGGAAATTCACCATGGCAAGCATCACGCCGGCTACGTCTCGAAGGTCAACGCCGCGCTCGAAGGCACGTCGATGGCTGGCGAGCCGATCGAGAAGGTGATCGCTAAATTGTCGTCGCTGCCGGCCGACAAAATGACCGCGGTGCGAAACAACGGCGGCGGTCACGCCAACCATTCCTTGTTTTGGACCGTGATGTCGCCGTCCAAAACCGCGTGCCCGGCATCGCTCAAATCAGCGATTGATTCGGCCTTCGGGTCAGTCGAGACGATGAAAGAGAAGTTCGCCGACGCCGCGGCAACCCGTTTCGGCAGCGGTTGGGCTTGGTTGTACGTCGAGGGCGGGAAGCTCAAAGTCGGCAGCACCGCTAATCAGGACAACCCGTTGATGGGTCAATCGATCGCCGGCATCGCCGGCACGCCGATCCTCGGATTGGACGTTTGGGAGCACGCGTACTATTTGAACTATCAAAACCGCCGGCCCGATTACATCTCCGCGTTTTGGGACGTGGTCAATTGGGACGAAGTGGGCCGGCGTCTGTCGGCGGCATAGACCACCCAAACAGGAAGGCTTCGGATTGCGGAAATTTGGGGTCGGTCGCCGGCGGCGATCGGGTACCCTAACGGTGGCAATGGGTTCCCCCCCGGTTCCCGCTTTCCACCGCCGCGTTGTAACTCGGCGGGGATGGTGATTGCCCCCCGCCGTTCGTCCCCACCCCAGCCGCCTGCTTCGATGGCATCCCACGACCCCCCGAAATCGAGCGTGCCACCGGGGCGTCCGACCGGCGGGGCCGCTCCGGGTCGGGTGTCCCATGGCTCGGGGGGGGATCTGCTGAACACCCGGCGGGCGGTCAATCGCCGGACCGCGGCGGTCGCCGATGCTGTTCGCCGAACGCCGGATCGGGGGGATGCGGCAGGAGCGGTGGACGCAGCCGCCGATGAAGAGACACCCGACAGGACCCCGGGCAGCCCGGCGACATCCCCCGCCAAATTCGTCGGCGGTCCAATTTCGCGTGGAGACCTCGGGGGGGTGATCGACCCCCGAACCGGGCTGGAGGCCGATGAGTTGGTCACCTCCGAGGAGGTGGACGACGAATTGACGTTGGCGGAACTGGATAGCCGCTTCATTGCCCCGCCATCCCCCTCGGTGCGGCTGCGGGGGCGTGGCCGAATGGTCAACCGGGAGGAATATTCCCGTTTGAGCTTATCCTTTAACGAAAACCGAACGACGGTCATTCGCCGCGTCGCGGCGGCGCGGCTGGCCCCGCGGGTGATGCAGTGGTTTTTGGCGGAAGATGACAACGATGGCGTCGGTCAATGGGAGACGTTCGAGGAATTGGCGGACTTGATATGGACCACCTACCGGCTGCTCGACCCCCGCCGCCGATCGGACCGATACTCACAAATTTCGTTGGGCCGATTGATGCCCAATACATTGGCGGCTGCTTCGTTGGTTCAATTTGAGCCTCCCGGCGGTCCGTCAGTTCGCCCGGCCGGACCCCAGGCCTATTCCCGGTGGGCGGCGGCCAACTATGCCGATGCCGGTTGGGGGCCGGTGCCGACGTTTTGGCAAACCGCCAACGGCAGCGACTGGCGTCCCCTGATCGATCAGCTCGGTTGGGCGGACCCGACGCCGGTGGCCGCCGCCCCCCCATCGTCGTCAACCACCGGTTCAGGTTCCCGGGGGGCACAGGCCGCCGAAATGCTCGACGAACTGGACGCTTCGGAAGTGGAGGTGATCGAGGCGGTGTCGGTGACCACGACGCCGGTGGGGTTGGACCTCACGTTGCCGGAGTTCAACGCTTCGCCGGCTCGCTCCCGCCGATCCGGGCGGGCGCCGCGTCGCCGACACGCCGGTCAGCACCCATGGCACAACCGCGCGGCGTTGGAGGAATTTCGCCGAGCCGACTCCATTCACACGCTCGCCGACTGGCTCCGCGATTGGCGAATCGTCTCGGCCATCGCGACCTCAGTGGCATTGATGGCTTTGGGGATGTGGCTGGGCGGCCGCGGGGGGGCCATCGATCCGGTGGCGACTGCCGACACCGCTCAAGCGGCCGATCCGCCGCCCGGCAGCCTCCCCCGAGGGGCCACCGCATCGGCGGCAGGCCCCGCCGAGCAAAACGAACCGGAGCCGGAACCGGATGAGCCTGCCGCACCGATGCTGGAGAGTTGGCTGAGGGGGGTTTTGACAAAAATCAAACGACCCGCGTCTGAAGAACCGTCTCGACCGGACGAGGAAACTGTTTTGGGGACGGAGATGGATCCTCCGGACGCCGGTGATCCCCCGGGGGAAAGCGATCCGGTCATCCCGGAGCCCGAATTCGACGGAGGGATTTCGACTACTCCCAACGCCGTTACGGACAGCAACACACCGCCCGGCATGAACCCGCCCCCGATCGACGACGCTCCCGAAGCGGCCATTGAACCGTCCGGTGAGCCGGACATGGCAGTTGTCGAGGAGATCGGGTTGGCCGACACGGTACCGGAGGACTCGGAAGACCCCGTGCCGGTGGACGAGCTGGAGGCCGCGATCGACCGATTCCTCGTTGAGTATTCATTCCCGATCCGAATTTGGGATTTGGACACCGCGTTAAAAATGCGATCGACCGCGATGACGGTCCGCGACGACACGACTCGACAGCGACTGCTGCGTTTTGCCGCCGCCCACCTGGCGTTGCGTACCGCCTGGTTGACCGAAGATTGCTGGACCATGGTCGGGTTGTCGCAAACGGTCGCTCGGCGGTGGCCCGTGACGTTTGACGGGCGGGATGCATCGGAGGGCGAGAATCGTTGGCGGGCGGTTTTGGTCCACAGTTGGTTGAAATGCCAAGAGAACGTGCAGGCCCCCGAGGACATCGCGAAGTTGGCCGCCGCGGTGATCCCGATGATCGACCAGGCGATGTTGGGCACCGCGATGACAAAGTTTTCGCCGGTCGTCGAGCAGTTGGAATCGCTGCTGCCGCTGCTGCCGACAGCGACGGTCAACGGGACGAACGATGTCGGGCGCGAGGCCGAACAAATCGTCGACGCTTACCGGCGGGTCATGGCCGCCGATTTGAGCGGCCTAGAGGACGAGGCGGGTGCTATTTTTGGCCGAACCGAGTGTTTGCTGCGTCGGCGGTGGCAGACCGGGTTGGCCGCGTTGGCTCAAAGCAGCGACGCGACGTTGGCGTCGATCGCCGGGGCTGAGTTGAAATTTCGCCAGACCCATGGTTGGACGTCCATCGCGGCGATGCCGGCGGCCGCGGCGGAGGAGCTGGGTCAAATCGGCATCCGATACGCTCGCCGCGCCAACAGTTTGGGCAGCCGCACCGACGGGTTCAACGCCATGGACCGGGAAGCCGCGTCGCTGCGTGCCCACGCCATCGATCTGCTTCGTCAATCGGGCCGACAGGATGAGATTGCAGAGATCGGCGAGCGATTGCCCGGCTACCTCCGATGGGTCATCGGATCATCGACCCCACCGGCGGGTTAGGCAAAGGCTGCGGGGTCGGCACCCGGTGGCGCTGCACCGGACGTGGGGATGACGATGAAACGTCGGTCCGCTCTCCCCGATGCCCCCACCCGTATCCATGCCCACCGCCCCGGCCGCTGCCCCGCCGCCCGCGGTCGCCAGTGCGACCCCCCCGGCCAATCAGGCAAACTCGGCCAATCAGGCAAACGGGGCCGGCCCCCGAGCCGCGATTGCCGCCCCGATCACACAGTCGGGCGTCGACAAAGCCGCCATCCTGCTGATGAGCATGCCGACGGCGTCGGCCGGCAAAGTGATGGCGCAGTTGCCTCCGCGGTTGATCGAAGCGATCAGCATTCGGATCGCTCAACTGGACAGCGTTGCCGGGTCACAACAGGAGATCGTGATCGCGGAGTTTTTGACCAGCAAAACGTCGGCGATGCACGCCTCACCCGGCGGATTGGAGCGGGCCAAGGAACTGATCCGCGCGGCGATGGGCAACGACGCCGCCGAGATGCTCGGTAATTTGCAGCAAACGATCGAATCGACGCCGTTTGGATTTGTCAAAAAGGTTGATACGCAAACGCTGTTGCAATTCATCGGCGAGGAGCATCCGCAAACGATCGCGTTGTTGCTCTCGCACGTCCCGTCGACCTACGCCGCGGAGGTGTTGGCCGGTTTGGGCGGCATCAAACAGCTCGAAGTGATCCGCCGAATCGCAACGATCGGCCGGACGTCGCCGGCGGCGGTCGCGGAGCTGGAGCGGGGACTGGAGATGCGGTTGTCCTCGATGGTCAATCAATCCGGCAGCGCCGCGGGGGGCGTCGAGTCGGTCGCCGGAATTTTGAACGTGGTGGAGCGATCGATTGAACGGTCCATCATGGAATCGCTATCTCGGGATCAACCGGAGCTGTGTGAGGAGATCCGTCGGTTGATGTTCGTCTTTGAGGATATCGCCAAGTTGGGCGACCGGGACATTCAAGCGTTGCTCAAAAACGTCGAGACGGCGCAGTGGGCGATGGCGCTCAAGGGGGCGTCCGAGGCGTTGCAGGAGAAGGTGCTCGGCAACATGAGTTCCCGCGCCGCGTCGAACCTCAAGGAGGAGATGGACTATTTGGGCAGCGTGCGGATCTCGGAAGTCGAAGGCGTGCAGCAGAAGATTGTCGACATCGTGCGGCAACTGGAGGACACCGGCGAGATTTCCCGGCCCAGCGGCGAGGATGCGGACGAGTACGTTAATTAGTCCCGTAGCGGAAGTCGCCAAGACTTTCGGACTCGCCGCGATCGCAACCGAAAGTCTTGGCGACTTCCGC
The DNA here is from genome assembly GCA_963833245.1 of Pirellulaceae bacterium. Lineage (GTDB taxonomy): Bacteria > Planctomycetota > Planctomycetia > Pirellulales > Pirellulaceae > Rhodopirellula. Next base: position 60,913 of record CAWHXH010000008.1, on the reverse strand, counting down.
TACGGTGATAGATCGCAACCGAAAGTCTTGGCGACTTCCGCTACGTTGATAGCGATTTGCGGCACCTTTGAGAGCTTGCGTTGACCGGTTGGCCGCGGGCGGTGACAATCCGGCGGCCGCATTTCCCTATCGTTCCAAGCCCGCTGATGAGCACCGCTCCCGCCCCCGCCACCCTACGTCAAGCCGTGGATGCCGCGCTGCGACCGACCGCATCCGCGTTGGTGCCCGACGCCGGTGGGCGTTTTGGCGATTTTGGCGGCCGGTTCGTGCCCGAAACGCTGACCGCGGCCTTGGATCAATTGATTGACGAGTACGACCGCGCGCGAAAAGACCCCGCGTTCCAGCGAGAATTGACCGGTCTGCTGCGGACGTTTGTCGGTCGACCTTCGCCGCTGTATCACGCCCGGCGTTTAAGCAACGAGGTCGGCGGGGCGCAGATTTGGCTCAAACGTGAGGATTTAAATCACACCGGGGCGCATAAGATCAACAACACGATCGGTCAAGCGTTGTTGACCTTGCGGATGGGCAAAACCCGCGTGATCGCCGAAACCGGTGCCGGGCAACATGGCGTCGCGTCGGCGACCGCGTGTGCTCATTTTGGATTGCCATGCACGGTGTACATGGGCGCCGAAGACATCCGGCGTCAAAAGCCCAATGTGTTTAGCATGAAATTGCTGGGGGCCAAGATTCAGTCGGTCGAGTCGGGGTCCCGCACCTTGCGTGACGCCGTCAACGAAGCGATGCGAGACTGGATGGCGTCGGTCGAAGATACGCACTACATCATCGGATCGGTCATCGGGCCGCATCCGTTCCCGGCGATGGTGCGGGACTTTCAAGCCGTCATCGGGACCGAAACGCGTGGCCAGGCGGTTGACTCATTTGATCGTTTGCCCGATTGCGTTGTCGCTTGCGTCGGCGGTGGTTCCAATGCCGCCGGAATGTTCTATCCGTTTGTCGAAGACGACGGCGTGCGATTGTTGGGCGTCGAAGCGGGCGGGCGAAGTCGAGACCCCGGTCAACATGCTTCGCCACTGTCGTATGGTTCTCCCGGCGTGCTGCACGGCAGCTTTAGTTATGTGATGCAGGACGAGGATGGTCAAACGTGCGACGTGCATAGCATGTCAGCGGGTTTGGACTATCCGGGCGTCGGGCCGGAGCATAGTTATTGGAAAGACACCGGGCGGGTTGATTATGTCGATTGCCGGGATGACGAAGCGTTGACGGCATTTGAACGACTCGCCAAAACCGAGGGCATTTTATGTGCTTTGGAGACCGCCCACGCGGTGGCCAAAGCGATCGACACCGCCGCCGCAATGGACCCGAAACAACACATCGTGATTTGTCTGTCGGGTCGCGGGGACAAAGATGCCATGGAAATTGCGAGGTTGCGGGGGGAGACCTGGTGAGCAACCCGACGCAGGAATCGGCTCAGCAGAAAACGATCCATTCTTACCAGGGGCTGCAGCGGATCGTTGCGACCGGTCACCTGCTGCGTTTGGGACGTGAGTTTGGCGTGTTCGCGGTGCTGCAGGATGGTCAAAAAACCTTATTGGATTTGGTTGATGTCACCGGACTGACCGAGCGGCGGACCGAATGGTTGTTACGCGCTTTGGTGACAATTGGCATCATTGAAAAGTATCGCGAAGATTATGCGATTTCGGCGACCGGGAGGTTGTTGACGCCTCACGATGCTGATTTTGGTGAATCGATGTGGCAATCCGCGGGTGAAGAGTTGCGTGGTCCCGAATCCGAGGGGGACACCGAAGAACTTCGCGAGCGATTTGATTCAATTTCGGCATCGCAGTGGACACATACCGCGACGGCAATCGAAGTCGCCGAGATGCTCGATGACGGTGATCCACAGGAGTCCAAAAGGTTATTGGACGTCGGCTGCGGGGCGGGGGTGTTCAGCGCCGCGATGGCCTATCGCCGGCCCCACTTGTCCGTTGTCGGCTTTGACATTGGTGAATCGATTGCACTGGCCCGGGCAACGGCCGACTCGATCGGGCTGCAGCAACGCTTCGAGACCCGCGAGGGCGATCTGCGGCTTCACGAATTGCCCGAAGGTCCGTTCGACGAGGTTCTGATCGCTCAGCGACTGCAGGCGCTGCCGGAATCCGAGGGGGACACGTTGCTGCGAGACTGCGTTTCGCGTTTGGCCCCGGGCGGTCGTTTGATGGTGATCGACTCGTTTGGCCCGATCGACACCGCATCGTTGGCCCAGTGTGTCGAGGCGTTTCGGATGACGCTGCAGGTCGGCCGCGATCCGGCCGATCCGGTCGCGGTCGGTCACCGGATGCGTGAAGCGGGTTTGGAAAACATTCAGTACACCCCCATCGCCGCGTCGGGCATCGGACTGGCGATGTTGGTCGGCCGGCGGCCGGGCCAACCGTAGCCGAAGCCGCCAGGCTTTGGTCGGCATCCCGGTAGCCGAAGCCGCCAGGCTTTGGTCGCGCCCCGACGCTACAGTTACAATGACGGCTTCCGCCCCCACCGAATCAGGCCAGCACCATGGACACCCAAACGCTATCGCCACCGGCAGTCGAAGATCCGGTGGTTCAAACCGACCCGCCGTTTGAAATCAACATCGACCATCTAATCATCGAGGATAACGAGCCGGTGGACGGTCAATACAGCGAAAAACAGATGCGGTTTTGGACCGAGCCGCTGTACAGTTCCTGGCGGCCGGGTCGGCCTTTCATGGCTTTTGCCAACGTCGGACTGTTTTTCAAGAACGTCAATCCGGCCATTGTGCCCGATTCGATGTTATCGATGGATTTGCAACCACGAGGCAATTTGAACCTTAAACAGAACCGAACCTACCTGGTTTGGGATCGCGGCAAATTACCCGAAGTCGTGTCTGGAAGCGGTTTCCAATACCCCAGGTGGCGAGGACACCCACAAGAAGGACAAGTATGAGGCGATGCGAATCCCCCATTATGTGATTTGGGATCCGGGCCATCGGTTGTCCAAGGAAGCGTTGCGTTATTTTGAATGGACCGTCAATGGCTACCGCCAAACGCAGATGAATGATTCCCTAGCCGGCGTGGGGCTGTCCCTTGGCATTTGGGAAGGCGTTTACGAAAGCGAGTTCGACACCTGGCTGCGGTGGCGGTACCCCGACGGTCGGTGGGTACTCACGGGCAAAGAATTAGCTGACCAGCAATCCAGCCGGGCGGAACGAGAAGCCAGCCGGGCGGAACGGGAAGCCAGCCGCGCGGAACAGGAATCCGGACGGGCAGACCGGGAAGCTGCCGAGAAAGAAAAACTGCTGGCGTTGCTGCGTCAGCACGGCATTGATCCCTCGAAATCCGCGGGCTAAACGGTCGGGATGATATCAACGCTCCCCGAGCCGGCCGGCGACCCTTGGCAATGGTGGCGTTCGCAAATGCCCGTCGCCCGGCGGTATGCCTATTTTGACCACGCTGCGGTCGGGCCGTTGACCGCACCGGCGGCTCGGGCAATGGGTCAATTGGCCGATCAATGTGCAACCTCGGGCGATTTGCCTTGGATGGATTGGTCTCGTCAAACCGACGTGTTGAGAGATCAAACGGCGGAGCTGTTGGTTTGCGATCGCGATGAAGTGACATTGATCCCTAACACAACGACCGGCATTCACCTGGTCGCCTCCGGCTGGCCGTGGAGGGCCGGCGACAGCGTCGTAATTCCCGAAGGCGAGTTCCCGTCCAACGTCCTGCCCTGGACCGCACAGCAGCGTCATGGCGTGGTCGTCCGCCGGGTGCCCAGGCGAGAGGGTGGTGTCGTGGCGGTGGACGATTTGATCGATGCGATCGATGCAACGACGCGGATCATTGCCGTTTCATGGGTGGGTTACGCGTCGGGCTATCGCGTCGATTTGGCGGATCTGGTTCAAAAAGCCCATGAACGCGGTGTGCTGGTCTTTGTCGACGCGATTCAGGGACTGGGGATGTTCGATCTGGATTTGACCCGAATCGATGTCGACTTCTTGGCGGCCGATGGGCACAAATGGTTGCTCGGTCCCGAAGGGGCGGGGGTGGCGGTGATTCGCCGGCGGCATTTGGAGCGACTGCGATGCAGCACCGTGGGCTGGGCGTCGATCGCCGGAGCACATTCCTTTGGTGGTGACAGCGAGGAATTACTGCCGACGGCGCGGCGGTTCGAGGGCGGCACGCTCAATCAATTCGGACTGATTGCATTGTCGCGAAGCTTGCAAATGTTTCTCGACGTTTTGAAACATCATGGCCGGCGGGCGATCGAGGATCGTGTTGTGCAGCAGGCGGCGGAGCTTCGAGCGGCGTTGTCGGCGGCGGGAGCGGAGATGTTATTTGGGGCGGGTGTGTCGCGACCGAAAGTCTTGACGACTTCCGCTACGGTTGCAGGGCAAACCAGTGGCACGGTGACGTTTTCGGTGCCGGGGATCGAGCCGGCGGAGTTTCGCAAAAAGGCGATCGAGGCGGGGGTGGTGGTCAGTTGCCGGGGCGGGGGGGTGCGGGCGGCGATCCATGTCTACAATGACAGCAATGACATTGCCCGGTTGACCGACCTGATCTGATTCTTTGACGCTCTCCGCTCGCACCGCCGTCTACACCGGCTCGTTTGATCCCATCACGCTGGGCCACCGACACATCATCCAGCGGGCCGCCGGATTGTACGAGACGCTGGTGATCGGCATCGGCATCAACGCCGAAAAACGATCGCTCTTTCCGACCGCCCAGCGGGTTGAATTGGTCAAAACCGTGACTCGAAAATGGGCCAACGTTCGGGTGGAAACGTTCGATGGACTGGCCGTCGATTTCGTCCGTTCCCTCGGCTCCGGCGTGATGATCCGTGGCATCCGGCCGCTGACCGACATCGCCGGCGAATTCACGATGATGATGGCCAACCGCCAGCTCGACGCGGCGATCGAAACCGTTTTCCTGATGGCCGACGAGCGATTCGCCCACGTCAGCAGTTCGTTGCTCAAACAAATCGCGGCGATGAGCGACGACGACGAGCGGTTGGCCAAGTTCGTCCCTCGCGAGGTGATTTCGCCGCTGCGGGAGCGGTTGGCCGAGGATTCGGCGTAGCGGAAATCGCCAAGATTTTCGGTCCGACCGATCCTTCGCAACCGAAAGTCTTGGCGACTTCCGCTACGTTAGGCAATCGCAATGTCACTCCTTCAACCCCAGACACCCATGCCCAACCATCCCCACACTTTTCCGAAATTGCACAACGCCGCTTGGCCCGGCGTGGTCGGCAAAGGCGACGATGCCGCCAATCCGGTGATCGAACTGGACGAGATGCTCGACCTGACCGCCGCGGCGGAAGTCGACGGGCGGAAATTCGATGGCGTGGACCTATTTCTATTCGATCCCCACGTATCGATCGACGCCAGCGATGAGGACTTGGAAAAGCTCGCCGAGCGGGTGCAGAGTCGGGGGTTGGTCGTCGGCACCGTGGTCGCGCCGATCTGGGAACCGACCGGCGGCGGATCGGCCGGTGGGACGACCGAGCAAATCGAACGATTCCTGACCCAGGTTCGCAAAGGTTGCGAGATCGGTCAAAAGCTGCGGCAAATCGGGGTGCGACCCTATGGCAACGTCCGAATCGATTCGGCAATGTCAACCGAAGATTGGTTCAAAGACCCTAAGGAAAGTCAAAGCAAGATCGCCGACACGTTCAAAGCCGCCTGTGATATCGCTGAGGAATATGACGAGCGGTTGTGTGCCGAAGGTGAGATCTGCTGGGGTGGGATGCACTCATGGCGTTCGATGGTCGACCTGTTGGAGCGGGTCGGTCATCCCGAACGTTTGGGCTTCCAAGCCGACATGGCTCACACGCTTTTATATCTATTGGGTTACAACGCACCGGACGACGCGATCCTGCCCCGAGATTTCGCCTGGGACGATGACGCCAAGAAGGCGGCAGCCCTCAAAGAACTCACTCATGCCCTGCGGCCTTGGACGATTGATTTTCATGTCGCCCAAAACGACGCGACCGTCCACGGCACCGGCAGTCATGACAAGACCGGCCGTCACTGTTTGGCCGATGATCCCAATGGAAAGCTGGACATTGCCAAGGATGCCGGTCACTGGTTGCGGGACGAGCACGGTGATGTGCTGGAGGTTTGCACGCATATCTGCTGGGACGGCTGCATGTTCCCCAACGACGTCATGCACAAACCGGAGACTTGGAACAACATATTGGCGGCGATGCTGTCGGTCCAAGATGCCCACGGATGGAACTAAGGAACGCCGAATCAACAATCATCGCTGAATGCAGTAGATTTTTCCAAAAATCCATGGTTTACCTTGTTTGGATGGATTTTTAGCATAATCCACTACGTCCTCTACCAAAATCCTCCATGCCCGTCTCCGTCGCCGAAGCGGCTCACCGCGCTGACTTGTTTTTCATGAAAGAATCTCCAACTCATCAGGCGATTGAACGCATTGGCGATCGTCTGGAACAGATGGGCATCCAGTACGTCATCCTGGGCGGCATGGCCGTCAACATCCATGGTCACCAGCGAATGACCACGGACATTGATCTGCTGCTTCGTCGCGAAGACTTGCAAAAGTTCAAAGACGAATGGGTAGGCCGCGGTTGGGTCGAAAAGTTCGCGGGATCCAAAGGAATGCGAGACGCGGTATTGAATGTTCCGATCGACGTCATTTTCCCGGGCGAGTACCCCGGCGATGGATTGGCAAAGCCGATCGTTTTCCCGGAACCATCCGAATCTTTTATCTCAATGGCCGATGGTCGGCCGTTCATATCTCTGCCAAGGCTCATTGAGTTCAAACTCGCCAGCGGCATGACAACCGAACATCGTCCAAGGGATTTCGATGACGTTATCCAATTAATTCGCCAAAATCACCTGTCGTCTGATTATGGCGACCAACTCAACCCCTACGTCCACGATGCCTGGCATAAATACTGGCAACTGGCACAAATCAACGAGGATTTTTAATTTAATGAAATCGCTAAACATCGGACTGATCGGGTACGGCTTCATGGGCCGCACCCACACCAACGGCTACAAACGGGTCAACGACTTCTTTCACGAGCTGGGCCACCGGCCGGTGCTCAAGACCGTCTGCGGTCGCAATGCCCAAAAGGTGCAGGCGTTTGCGGATGCTTGGCAATACGAGTCGATTGAAACCGATTGGCGCGACGTGATCGCGCGGGATGATATCGACGTCGTGGACATTTGCACGCCCAATAATTCGCACGCGGAAATTGCCATCGCCGCGGCCGAGGCCGGCAAAGCGATCCTGTGCGAAAAGCCGCTGTCGATGGACGCTGCCCAAGGTCGGCGGATGGTCGAAGCGGTCGAGAAAGCCGGTGTGGCCAACATGGTTTGGTATAACTATCGCCGCGTCCCGGCGGTCGCGTTTGCCAAACAAATGATTGACCAGGGACGGCTCGGAAAAATCTTTCACTACCGCGCCAATTTCCTGCAGGATTGGACCATCAATGCGGACGTGCCCCAGGGCGGAGCGGCAACGTGGCGGCTGGACGCCGAAGCGGCCGGGTCCGGCGTCACCGGCGATTTGCTGGCCCACTGCATCGACACCGCACTGTGGCTCAACGGCTCGATTACCGATGTTACGGCGATGACCGAGACGTTTGTCAAAGAGCGAACGCACGCGGACACCGGAGAGAAAATGCCGGTCAAGATCGATGACGCGTGTTCATTCCTATGTCACTTTGACAACGGATCGCTCGGGCTGTTTGAATCGACCCGTTACGCCCGCGGACACAAGGCGCTCTACACGCTTGAGATCAATGGCGAAAAAGGCTCGCTGCGGTGGGACCTGCATGATCTCCATCGTTTGGAATACTTTGAGTATTCCGAGGAAAGTGCGACCAGGGGTTGGCGAAGCATTCACGTCAGCGACGGGGACCAACCCTACATGGACCACTGGTGGGTGCCGGGACTCAATATCGGCTACGAGCACACGTTCGTTCACCAAGTCGCGGACTTCATCGCCGGTCTGGAGTCCGGCCAACCAGCCAGTCCCACGTTCCGCGACGCGCTGGAAACCCAGGCGGTTTGCGATGCGGTCTTGGGTAGTGCCGCGGCGAGGAGCTGGCGGACGGTCGAACGGTAACGAGCGTCGTCGGGCAAACCTTTCGGATTATGCGACCTCGCGCAGCGGGGTCGACGAAGTTTGGCCATTGCCGGAGATCATTTGCCCGGGTGCTGGCGGGACATCGGATACAGTGGTTGGACAAACACCGCCGTTGACGAGTCGATTCCGCCCGAGATCCTCAGGACATTTGCCCATGCCCCAGCCCGACCTCCAAGAACAAACCGAAGAACGCGTCGGCCGCAGCGTCAACGCGTATTCCGAGACAGCTCGATCCAACCGGCCGCGAAACCAGACCGCGCTGGCCGAACGGCTCGATCCGGCGATCGGGGAAGCGTCCGCGGGCATCGGCGTGATGATGACCGAGCTTGTCCGGCGGACGCTGCGGGGCGGGGTGACCAAGATCGAGGAGGACATCGATGATTTGGTCGATGAAAAGCTGTCTGAATCAATCGATCGTGAAATGCCGAGGTTTGAAATCGCGGCGACCAAGCGAGCGGAGGTCCGGGCCACCGAGATCGCGCAGTCGCAGGTGACCGAAGCGTCCAACCGTTTGGGTCAATGGATCGAGCGGGTTCAGCACCATGCGGAGGACCACGAAGAGCGATTGGTCGGCCAGCAGCAACGCCTGGAGGAATGGGACCATCGCTGCCACGAGATCGACGAGCGGATCGGCAAGACCGACGAAAGCGTTCACCAGACCCGCCAGGAGGCTCGGTCGTTGATCGATCAGCAGATCGATGAGTTGAAAAATAAGAGCCGCCGAACGGTTGCGGCATTGAAAGTGAAACTCACCGAACAGCAGCGGATGACTGAGCAATTGGTCAGCGAAAATCAACGGTCGACTGCGACGTTGACCCGGCAGTCCGAAGCGATTGAGTCGATGCGGCAACTTGTCGAGACGTTGCAGGCCGACCGTCAATCGCTCGTCGAGCGGATCGAGCAGCTCGAAGCCCCTCGGGGCATCAAGGCGCTGTGGGGTAAGATCGCCTCTCGTAAACCCAAGCCGGAGCCGGCCGAAGCGTCTGAGGAAACGGATGAGGCGTAGGGTGGGTCAAGATCGGTGCAAATCCATCTTCATCACCGCGGGCAGGATTAGCACCCGAGCCAGCGGCAGCATCAACGCGTAGCCGCCCAGCGACGCCAACAGCGGCCAGCTTGACCAGCGATCGATCGCCAATGATCGGCCTAAATAATCGATCCAAACCTCCGGCACCAACGCCCATGTCGCGGTCGCCAGCAAGCCGACAGCGGCTAGCCATTGGAACGCCACCCGCCGCCGGAACCGATGGCCGGTGGGATCGCCGGCCACCGAAATTCGCCAACCCACCGCGACGCCGACGACCTTGAGCACAACCGCCGCCGCAAAGCACCACGGGACCCACCGAGCGGCTTGCGAAGCAGCCTCCGTGACCACGGCCCAGTCGCGTTGCTGCAGGAACCACGTCAGAAACAGGAAGAACGCCACGCCCAGCGGCAGCGCCCAAACCGCGATTGCGGCGATGGTTACCCGGTCGCGACCCAGCAGCACGATCCACTGGCTCGACGCCGCCCGGCCGTAAATCCAGCCGCTCAGCAACATTCCCACCGCGGCCGAAGCGGCCAAACCGGTGGCCAACGGGTTGCCGGACGACGAAGCATTCGACAACCGCAAAGCCCAATGCCACCAATCCCAACCGCTGTGGCCATGGAAGATCGTAAAAACAATCGCGATCCAAATCGTCGCGGTGCTGATCGCGACAAGTGTCCGACGCAACAGCACGGCACGTTTGACCTCGACCAAATCGACGGCCGCGACCGGGGAGGCCGCCAACAGCAGCGGCGTCAGCCCCCCGCCGGGACGTTGACTCGCCGACACCCCCGCGTAGTGCGCTCGCGTCGTGGACATCAGGTAGGTCGTCACCATCACTGATCCGGCGACCAGGATGACGGGTTCGGCACCCATGGCCGAGAAGATCAATCCCAACGGCAACACCATCCACCAGAATAGCAACCGACGCGGTTGGCCCAACGAACGCTGGTCGTACCAATGCAGGGCTTTTCTAACGTTGGCAAAGTTGCGGTGATGGGGAACGGTTTTTCGCAATGGAGAACGATCAAGATGCTCCCGGCGATCGACAAGTGACCACCAAAGCCGTGTGATCGCGGTCGCAGGTCCCAAACCATCGCGAGCGGCCACCGCCGCCCGGACCGCCATCTTCCAGCCCGATGCCGCAATCAACGGAGGAATGGTCACGGCAAACACCATGAAAAACCGCCGCAGCCGGGGCTCTTCAAACGAGAATGGAATCAAGGCCGACAAAAAGATGGCCGACAACGTGACCGCCGCGAGTGTGATGATCCGCAGCCCGCCGAGGTGAAACGGTCGCCAAACGATCGAGGTTAGCCACAGGCTGATGCCAACGGATTGCAACGTTATCAAACCGGATGCCCAAAAGGCTAACCACGGCAGCGCTCCGAAGACGAATAGCACCACCCAGAGGACTAACCAAAGTGTGCCGGTCCGAAAGGCGGCCAGGGTCGTCGCCATTTGTTTGGCCGAGACGGGTTGCCGCAGCAGGAACGGATCGATCCCCGGCCCGGGCCTTTCGACCTGCAAATCCGACCAATCGATCGACGCCAGGCGGACCACCAGCGGCAGCAGCAACATGGCGTAGACGCCCGGGTCGAGCAGAAATCCCAGCGGCGATTCTTTCCGCCATTGCTCGGCCGCGTCGCCGGCGACGCGAAGCGACACGATTGCGATGCAGCCGACGACCGCAGCAAAGATGAACCGCGTCGTCCAGTGACCGCAGCGGCGGATCAACCAACGCAGCAACGCGAGATTTTGAGCCTTCATGATGCCGCCGCCTCGCTCGCCCGCCGACGACCGACGATTTGCTCAAAATGATCTTTGAGCGTCGCCGGTCGTGTTTCCAGGACGTCGGCCTTCCAACGCGTTGCCTCGTCGGAATCCAGCGTGGTCAAATCAACCAGCCATTGATCCTCCCCCGGCCCGGGACGTCGACGCAGCAGCCACGGCGGGCTTTTACCGGCGTCGGTCTCGGCGGGATAACCGCCGGGCATCGTCCAAACCGCCATCCGCCGGGGCAGCGAATCGATGGTCACCACCGAGTCGATCCGTCCGTTGTGCAGCACCGCGACGTCGTCGCACAACCGCTCAACTTCGTCGAGTTGGTGGCTGGAAAGCAGCACCGTTCGGCCGTCGTTTTGCAGCGTTTCAATGATCGCCCGGAGCACCTCGTCCCTGGCGATCGGGTCCAACCCCGAGGATGGTTCGTCGAGGATCAACAGATCAGGCCGATGGGCGATCGCCGCGATCAATCCGGCGCGTGCCCGCGTGCCTTTGGACAACGACCGCAACGGGGCGGCCGGATCGAGGTCAAACCAATCCCGCAACCGCTCGGCTTCGGCGGCGTCCCACCGCGGCTGGATCGCGGCGCAGAACCGCAACAGCTCCGCAACGCTCATCCACTGCGGCAGCGAGTCCTCCTCCGATAAATATCCGACGCGGGCGAGTACCTCGGTCCGGTCGCCGATCGGATCACCGCCAAGGACCCGAACGCGGCCGCCGCCAGGGCGTTGCAGACCCAGCAAGTGTCGCAGCAACGTCGTTTTACCGGCCCCATTGAGACCCAGCAGCCCGGTCACGCGGCCGCGATCGATCGAAATCGACAGATCGCGGAGCACCGGTTGCCGGCCGTAGGATGCGTCCAAGGATTGAACATCGACGGCGGGTTGAGAATCATCCATCGGTCGTCTCGCGGGGGGGGCGGGGTGAAGGGCGTGCGGCTTCGTAGCTGCGGGAAATCAGGTCGGTGAGCTGCTCGCCGGTCAGTCCCAACCCGATCGCGGCGGTCACCAAAGATTCGATCGGGGCGGCCAATAAACGTCCGCGAGCTTCGGCCGAGAGTGCCGGATCGATCCCGGCGACGAAGGTTCCGCGGGTGCGGCGAACTTCCAGCAGCCCTTCGGCGGCCAGCTCGCGGTAGGCCCGCGCGATGGTGTTGGGGTTGACCCGCAGGTCCGCCGCAAGCGTGCGGATTGCGGGCATCTCGTCACCGGCGATCAACCGCCCGGAGAGGATCCGGTGTCGGACCTGATCGATGACCTGTTGGTAGAGCGGTGTGCCGTCGTCTCGGATGCGGATCTGCAACATTGTTCCCTTGTATCGGTTCAACGATACAGTCGGCACATGGTTGTGTCAAACGCTCCAACCCCGTAGCGGCGTTCCGCCAGGACGCCGACGCCCCCCCGTGGCTGCGTTCTGCCGGAACGCCGCCCCCCTGACGAACCAAAGCCTTGGCGGCTTCGGCTACCGGGCTTGGGACCAAAGCCTTGGCGGCTTCGGCTACGGAAGGTGCCTATCCCACCGCGACCAACACCGCCCCAACCGTGATCATTCCAATCCCCAGCGCCGCGGTTAGCGACAACCGCTCGCCGAGGATTGCAAACGCGATCACCGCGACCAAAACAACGCTGAGTTTGTCGACGCTGGCGACCTGGGCCGCTTTGCCCAAATCCAATGCCCGGAAATAGCACACCCAGCTCGCCCCGGTCGCGAGTCCCGAAAGGATCAGAAAACCGACCGCTCGCCTCGGCAGCGTTTTGACCAGCTCCCACTGGCCGCTGATGTGGAGCAGCATCGCGACGACGGCCAAAATCACCAACGTCCGCACGAAGGTCGCGACATCGGGCGGAATGCCGCGGACGCCGAGTTTGGCAAACACCGCCGTCAGGGCCGCGGCGGTCGCCGAGAGCAACGCCCAGAATTGCCAACTCGATATTAGTGATTGAAGCAACGAAGGTGTTCCAAATGTGGGATAGGCTTCCAGCCTGTCGTCCTGCTCGATGACAGGCTGGAAGCCTATCCCACCCGGTCAAACCGACACTTCGACGCTTGGCGAATCCTCATTAGAATAGCGTGAACAGATCGGCATGATCGTCTCGCTCAAGAACTCATCGACTTGCGCCGGGGCGCGGCCGACGAACGCTGCCGGATCGGTTGCGGCGGATAGGTCAATGCCTGCAAACTGCGGATCGGATGCCAATCGCTGCATCATATCGTTTTCCCCCGCCTCGGTTTTAACCCGCTGGGCGGCGGCTTGAGAATGGACGCGGATTTGTTCGTGCAGCTCTTGCCGATCCCCGCCCGCGGCGACCCCCTTCATGATGATGTTTTCGGTCGCCATGAATGGCAATTCAGTCATCAGGTTGCGGCGAATCGTGGCCGGGTAGACGACCATGCCATCGGCGACGTTTTGCATCAATACCAACGCCGCATCGATCGCCAAGAATGCTTGAGGGATGACCAAACGCCGGTTGGCCGAATCGTCCAACGTCCGTTCCATCCACTGCGTCGCGGCGGTCATCGCGGGACTGGATTGCAACGACATCACATAACGCGACAACGCCGCGATTCGTTCGGACCGCATCGGGTTACGCTTATACGCCATCGCGGACGAACCGATCTGTTTTTCCTCGAACGGTTCTTCCAGTTCCTTGCGTCCGGCGAGCAACCGAACGTCATTAGTCGTCTTATGCAGACTCTGGCCGACGCCGGACAACGCATCGAGGATTTGAGCGTCAAGTTTCCGCGGATAGGTCTGTCCGGTGACCGGATAGACCTTGTCGAAGTCCAACTTGTCGGCGACCAACCGCTGCAACCGGCGAACCTTCTCGCCGTCGCCCTTGAAAAGCTCCATGAAGCTGGCCTGGGTTCCGGTCGTCCCCTGGATGCTGCGTAGCCTCATCGTGTCGAGGCGATGCTCGATTTCGGTCAAATCCATGACCAGGTCGTACATCCACAAACAGCATCGTTTGCCGACGGTGGTCGGCTGGGCGGGTTGAAAATGGGTGAACGCCAGGCAGGGCAGGTCGCGATGGGTTTTGGCAAAATCCGCCATCACCGCCAACGTCGCGGCGATCCGGCGGGCGATCAACTGCATCGCGTCGCGGATCAAAATCAGGTCGGCGTTGTCGGTGACGAAGCAGGAGGTGGCGCCCAGGTGGATGATCCCGCGGGCACCGGGGCATTGGTCACCCCAGGCGTGAACGTGAGCCATGACGTCGTGGCGAAGTTCACGCTCGTACCGGGCCGCGACGTCGAGATTGAGCGTCCCGGCGGTCGAGCGGAGTTCAGTCAGTTGAGCTTCGGTGATCGGCAGCCCGAGTTCCGACTGGGCTTCGGCCAACGCGATCCAAACCCGCCGCCACGTTTGAAAACGCCGATCATTGCCCCACGCCGTGGCCATTTCGCGGGACGCGTACCGGGTGATCAGCGGGTTTTGGTAAACGTCAGGCACGGCGGAGAGTTGATGGAGGTACAGGCCCATGGTGGGGGCACTGACTGGCGGGCTGGGGCTGCGATACCATGTCGCCCCCTTGGAACTTCGTCGAGACCCGCCGAAATCTGTCTTTTCGCACCGCCCGCGGTCCCCCCGTGCTGAAACTTCATCCCGCCCCGACACCCGCCCCCATCGTGCTACCAATCCGGAGCTTTTTCGCTCGTTTTGGAGCAACGTTCGCGATCCTGGTCGCCGCGGCGTGCTGGGCCTCACCCGCCAGCGGTCAATCGTTCACCGCCGCAACCGACTTGTTGAACGACTCGGCCGCCGGTTTGGTGGTCGTCCAAGACATGCCGGCGCTTTGTGCGGCGTGGCAGCGGACCAACCTGGCGAAGTTGGGGCTGGATGAGGACGTCTGGCCGCTGTTGGAGGAGAACTTCGGGTCCGAAGGCAAGATTTGGGAACGGATCGGCGGCAAAGTCGGCGTCCGTCCCAAGGATTTGGTCGATCTGGCGACCGGCGAAGCGGCGATCGCGTGGCTGCCGTACCCCAACGACACGCGGCGTCCCTCGGCGATCGCCGTCATCGCTGATATCCGCGGCAACCAAAAACCCGCTCAGGACGTGTTGCAACAGATCGACGCGGAACTCAAACAACGCGGGGCAACACGCCAGGACGTCACTCGGGCCGGACGAACGATTCGGGTCTATCGTCCCAAACGCAAACCCGGCCAACTCAAGATTGAACAGATCGTACTGATGGCCGACGCCGAGCGATTGATCGCGACCGATCGCGACGAGTTAATGTTGGAATTGATTGACGCAATCGCTGCCGGGGGAACGGCACGTCCGATCTCCAAAGCCGCCGAGTTGCAAACCGTTTGGCAGCGGTCCAATCAACGTTTGGCCGGCGATGTCGATCCCGACGCGGCGGGTCCCGATTCGGTCCGGTGGTTTGTCCGTCCGCTGCTGATGGCGCGGACGGTCCGAGATTTGGCTCAAGTCGATCGGGGCAACAAGGTCCGAATCGTCGACCTGTTGCAGCGGCAGGGTTTTGGAGTGTTGCGGGCCGCCGGCGGCGTGATGGTGTTGGGAGGCGAACAGTATGACTTGATCCATCGCGGCGACATTGACGCCCCGGCCGTCGCCGGGGCCGCCGGTCGGTATCCCGGCGCCGCCGCGATGTTGCAGTTCCCCGCCGCGCCGGTCGAGCCGTTGCCGCCGTGGGTGCCGACAACAACATCATCGATCACCCAGGTCAACTGGAAACTGCAGGACGCCTTTTGGGCCGCCGAACCGCTGGTCGATGACCTGATGCAAGACGCGATTTTTCGGCAGAGCATTGACGGGATCCGTGACGATCAAGATGGACCGCAAATTGACATTGAAAAAAACGTGTTGCCGTCGATGGACGATCGGCTGCTGATCCTGACCGACACCACCGAGCCGGTGACCGCGACCTCGGACCGAATGGCCGTTGCGATCGGGCTGTCCAATGCCCCGGTCATGGCCGCCTCGGTCGCCAAAGCGATGCGGAGCGAACCGGATGTGACGCTCGTGCGGGACGTCCCCGGTGTTGACATTTGGCACGTCCAGCGCGGTGGCGACGATGACCTTTCGGATTTAGTGGGCGGAGATTTTGATGATTTGACCGGATTCGACGATGAAGCCCCCCGGGAACCGCCGCTGCTGGACACGTGGGCGTTGGCCGTCATCAAGGTTGCCGGTCCTGCTGCGGGGCCGAGCAGTTATTTGGTATTCGCCAGCGACCTGAATTACCTCATCGAATTGGCGACGCGAATGAAAAGCACGCCGGCCGCGGGGTTCGGAAAAAACGCTCAGGTTACATCGTTGGCTCAGAACATCAAAAACCTATCGGGGAATCAAACTTCGATCACCCGGATCGCACTGCTCGATCGGACGCTACGCGCGAAATATGAATTATTCCGCCGAGGTGAATTGAAGGACAGCGGCTCGGTTCTTTCGGCGATTGTCCGCCGCATCAGCGAATCGGCGGAGCAGAACAACGGCCAACCGGTCGAAAGGCTCGACACCTCCCGCTGGCCGGAATTTTCCAAGATTGAGCCTTATCTCAAACCGTTCTTCAGCTACGTGCGGATGACGCCCGAAGGCTACGAAATGAATGGGTTTTTGACGAAGTAAACCGCTACGTCAACGCCGGGTCGGCGATCCCGTTTTCGGCGAAACCTTTGGCTCGTAGCAGGCACGAATCGCAACGACCGCACGGTCGTTTGCCGTGCCCCCGGCCCTCATCAACGGGGTCGTAGCATGAGAGGGTTTGGGAGTAATCGACGCCAATCTCCAGACCCTTGGCGATGATCTCCGCTTTGGTCCAACCGATCAGCGGGGCGTGGATCGTCATCCGCTGACCACCCACCCCGGCGGCGGTGGCCAAATTGGCCAGCGTCTCGAATGCCTCGATGTACTCCGGCCGGCAGTCGGGGTATCCCGAATAGTCCAAGGCGTTGACGCCGATGAAAATGTCGCGGCAACCGATCGTCTCGGCGATCGCCAAAGCGTGGGCCAGGAAAATGGTGTTTCGCGCCGGCACGTAGGTCACGGGAATTTTGGTTCCAATCGCCTCGACGCTGTCGGCTTTGGGCACGTCGATCGATCGATCCGTCAACGCCGACCCTCCCATCCCGGCGGCATCGATCGTCAGCACCCGGTGCTCGCCGACGGACGCCATCGCGGCCAACCGCCTGGCCCGGGCGAGTTCTTCGTCATGACGTTGACCATAGCGAAAACTCACCGCCGTGACGTCAAACCCGTCGGCGATGGCGAGGTGCAGGCACGTGGCGCTATCGAGTCCCCCCGAAAGCAGGACGACGGCGGGGGGGCGTTGGGAATCGGATTCGGACATGCTCCCAGGATAGCGAACCGTCGTCGACGGTGACCCGAGTTGTCGAGACAACGACACGATTTTCGGGGCGACGACGCCGTCATCCGCGTAGCCGTTGCAACCGGCAACCGGGTTGGGGTGACCGACGGATCGGGCAAGGCGATGTCGCCGCACAACTCGACTGCGTGAGCCATGTTTGGCAAATCAACCGCCGTCTAATCTGCCTGCCGCCCGTGATCCGAGTCCCCCACGATACCGCCGAATCGTCGCCCGGGACCGCTGCGGCGGCGCTCCCGGCGTCGGTCACGCCCCACCGCCGAATCTTGGAACTCGACGGGCTACGCGCCTGCGCCGCGATCTCGTTGGTCCTGTTTCATTTCACGCACGTTTACAGCGTTAAATACGGCTACTCCTCGCCGCTGGGCTTTGTATGGAATTACGGTGCCTATGGCACGGAAATGTTTTTTATCCTGTCGGGTTATGTCAATTCCATGTCGCTGCTGCGGCGACACCGACCCGGTGATTTTTTGGCCGCCCGGGTCATTCGCATCGTGCCGATGTTTTTGATGGTCGTGCTGGCCAACGCATGGATATGCACCCGTGTTCCGCTCGCCGAATCGTCATACACCTGGCCCCAACTGTTGGCCAATCTAACACTCGTTCCCAAAGTGTTCGGTTATGAGTGTCTCGATCCGGTGATGTGGACGCTGCAGATCGAAATGCTTTTTTACGGTTTGCTCGTTGGCGTTTACTGCCTGACTCGGCGGATGGAGCGGGCGGTCTACGGATGGGCGCCGGTGCTGGCGGCCGCAGCGATCCTGTGTCCCTATTTGGACGCTCAAAACGCCGCGGCGGCCGGGGAAAGCTGGTTCCAAGTCGCCAGTGGGATTCGCCAGTGGCTGGTCCTCGACTTCGCGCCGCTGTTTGTCATCGGAAGCATGATCTACATGCTTCAAGTCGGCGAAAACGCCAGGCGTCGACGGTTGCATCAAACATTGCTGATCGTCGCGGCGTTTGTTTTTCACAGCATCGATCATGGCAAACATAACCCGCTGGCCACGACGCTGCTGATTGGATTGGTCACCGCGGCGGGGTACGGCCGGTTGCCGATGCTTCGCGTAACCCCGCTGATATTCATTAGCACAATTTCATATGCTGTTTACTTGTGCCATAACAACTTAGGTGTGGTGCTGATCCACGCGTTCGATTCCGCCGGTGTGCCGCCGCAGTTGTGTTTTGGTATCGCGATCGTCTTTACCCTGTCGCTCTCGTTGTTGGTGACGCGGTGGGTGGAGCAACCGATGACCCGGTGGCTGCGAGAGCGGTATGCGATTTGGTGCCAACGGACAACGCCGGTCGGCCTAATCAAACCAACCGTGCAATCGCCAGCCGCCGGTTCGTAGATCCTGGTAAACCCACGCCCACGGGCTGCCGGTTTCGTCGCGGAGTTCCAGCCGGAAATAATCACGGCGGATCATTGCCCCGGCCCACCACCGGGTTTCAATTCGTTCCGGTCCCCAAGAGCGGCCGACGATTCGGTTGCGTCCGGCGATGCGAAACCGGGCGGGCAATCGGTCGGTGGCCGGGTCTGCCTCGCCAGCCAGCGGATCGATGGCAATGGGTTGGGACAATAATCGCAGCGGACGGCGAGCCGCGTCGGTCACCGACGGCGCGGTCGGCGGTGCGGTTCGGTCGCCGGGGCGGCCTTCGATTTGGCCGGGGGGCAAGTCAATCGGCGAACGATTCTGCGGCGGACGTCGCGACGGACCCCCGCGGCGTCGGATTTGTGACGCGGACATGCCGACCGACTCGGCGGCCAGTTCCGGCAGGCAATCGCCGGTCAAACGGCCGCCAACGACCGCCGATTCCCCCAGCCGCCCCCGCAGCAGGTCGATCAAACGCACGACGTCCTCATCATCGGTCCAGCCGCCCGAACCGGCGGTCAGATTCAATTCCCGCCCGCCGGGCACGTCGCCGAGCGATCGTTGACGGGCGGTCAGCGGTGCGGTTTGCAAAACATCGATCCGCAGGTGCGTGACCTCGCCGGCCGACCGCATCTCGAACGCGTCGATCGTCAGCCGCGCCAGGTGCTCACGCCGCAGCGTCGGGGCGAACAATCCAACCTCCAGGGTCAGCGCCGGGTGGTCGGTGAAGCGAATGCCGCAGGCCAGCCGGAGCACCCCCCGGCCGCGGCGGCGGAGATCGGGCACGATTTGGTCAATCAAACCGGCGATCCGGTGATGCAACAGATCGGCCGCCGCGGTGGGGTATTGCAGCTCCAGCGACGCGGACGCCTCGGCGGGCAATTCGATCGGGACAATTGGTTCGGCCAGCTCCCCGGTCGCCATCGCCAGCCGATCGCAAAGTTCAGTGCCGAGCCGCGTCGCCAGCGCCGCTCGGGGCAACCGCAGCAGCGGCCCGATCGTTTCAATGCCCAGTCGGGCGAGCAGGTCGACGGTTGGCGGCCGCAGCCGCAGACCCGCGGTCGGCAGCGTCGTCAACGCCGCGATCGTCCGGCCGGGGGGTGCCAGGAAAAACTGCGGATTCGCGGCAACGGGACGCTCCGTCGGTGTCGGCGGCCGGCGGCTTGGGGCAAAATTCGCCAGCGCCCACGCCGCCCCGGCGGTGTCGGCGATCGCCATTCGGGCAGCCAGACGGTGGGTGTCGAGGATCCTCGCGGCCGCCGCCAAAACGCCGTGCTCGTTGCCAAAGAGGTGGGTCACGCCGGCCAATTCCGCAAAAATCGCTTCGCGGCGGTGCCGAGGCCGGCCGGCCCAGCGGAACCGGTCGAGCGTTTCGATCCCGACGCGGGGGCACAGGTGCCGGGTCAATTCGCACGCCAGCGTCTCGATGGCCGCGTCGTCGGCGGCGGTGTCGTGTCGCAAAATTTGCGGCGGCGGTCCGGTGTGGCTCTGGATCAACAGGTCGGTGGCTTGGGCGACCGATTGGCCGGTCCGAACCCCCGCCGCGGCCGCCCGGCGGCACACCGCGACGACCAACCGGCCCCGGCGGGGGTCCTCGTCCCACAGGACAATTGGCCCCTCGCTGAGGCCTTCATCCAGCGTGTCGCCGGACGGCGGCGGCGGGGCGGCGAGCAGCCGCTGGATCGGCCAATTGGGCAGCCAAATGCAAAGCCGCCGGGCGTGGGGCGTCGCGTTCACCGGCCGCCTCCCAGTTGCCGGTGACCCACCGCGGGACGCCCGAAGCACCGATTTGAACGATCCCGCCGGGCATCGATTGGAGTCCGGCGGCCCGCTGGATTTGAACCCGCAGGTAACGATCCGACGTCGCGGCGACCGACCCGAGAGCCGGCGGCGTGATGGGCCAAACCCGCATTCGGACGTTGGCAAACGAGCCGACCGCCCCGGCACCGTCGGCCCCAACCGCCGTGGGATGGGTCCGAACGAGCAGGGCGGGCGTCGAACCGGCTTCGGCGGACAATTGCAACCGCCGGGCATCGCGGTCGTTCAATCGCCACGGCAGCGTCGAGACGACCGCCGCGACGCCGCCGCAGCGGAGCGATTGGTCGATCGCCCAGACGCTTGCCCGGCGATCGTTGTCGGTCCGGCAATGAATCACCGAGGCCGGATCGAGTCCCAGGGCGACGGCCGCGGGCAGGTGAAAACTGCCGTCGGGGTCGACCACGATCACCGGCCCGGTGGTCGTGGCCGCCCTCGCCGCGGCGGCGGCAAAAGCCATCGTCGCGGCGCCGCAGCCCGGACCGGCGGCGGTCCATTGGCACACGCCGCCGGCCGGCAACCCGCCGCCGGGCAGCAACGCGTCCAGCGGCGCGCAGCCGGTCGAAAACACCGCCGACGGTTTGGCGGCAGCCGACGAAATCGAATCGATCTGCCGCCGCAGGCGGTCGATCGGCGACGGGGGTGGGGGCGGTTGGGGGGAATGGGACCGATGCGACGCATGGGACCGATGGGACGTGTGGGGCCGTGCGGTGGTCCCATGCGTCGCATCGGTCCCATCGCGACCAACTGGACCCCTTGGTTGAACCGTCGCCCCCCCGCTGGCGAACGCAAAGGTCTGCTGGGTCGTCATCGGGTCGCGGCGGGTGGGGGGGCATCGGGATCGCACCGGCTCGTCCGGCGGCGTTTCCAAAAAAGGGGTCTCTATGCTAGCAACTCTTTTGCTAGCAAACGTTACTTCGGCGGGAAGGGTTCGTGCGCTAAGCTCTCATCTCTTGACCTTTGACCTTTCGACCTTTGACCTTTCAACCTTTGACCTTTCGACCTTTGACCTCCTGCCGCTCCATGCTTCGTAAATTTCGTTGGTTCGCGTTCCTGCTGGGGTTGCTCGCGGTGATCGTCGTGGCGTTTCAAAACGACCGCCGGGTGGACGTTGACGTGCTGTTTTTTCACGGTCAAATGCGCCTGACCCTGCTGCTGGTGGGCACCGGGCTGGTCAACTTCGCGCTCGGCGCGGCCGTGGCCGGCTGGGCGATCCGGCGGCGGGGGCGGAAATGAACCACTCACGCGCTGACGGCCAATCGTTCGCGACGGGCGTCGCGGTCGGCCCGGCGGCGGGCGACCAAGTCGTGTCGCCGGAGGACTTCTTGGGCCAAGTCGCCGATCCGCTGCGGCTCCCGCTGCCGATCCGCCGCGGCCGCTTGAGCGGCGGCAAGGCGGTCGGCGGCCACCCGCTCGGCGAGCTGCATCAGCGAGGAGCGGCCGGCCAAAACGTTGGCCGAGACGTTGGCGGGGCTGGGGGCAAAAAGCGTCAGTTGGGTCATCGGGATCTCGCGGCCGAAAAGGGGGGGGCAACTCGTCGGGCGTCGTCGCTGGACTGCCCGTGCGGTTATCCTGAAGCGACCGGTGGACACGTTTGGTCCGCCCCCCCGCCCCCGGGTCGCTGCCCCGCCGTTTTCCACAGTCGAAGTCCGATGAAATTCAACGCCGCCGCCCCGGCTGCCCTCTGCCTTGCCGCGATCACTTTGGCCGCGATCACCCTGGTGGGAGCCGAGGCCCCACCGGTGCCCGGCGGCGGCGACGTGGTGCTCGACCCGTCGATCCTCACCCATCCGGCCGGCACCCCCGTGTCGGAACTGGAGTTCATGCGGTTGACCGAGACCGATGGCGACCGGCCCGCAGCGATGCAAACCGCGACGGTTCGCTTCGTCGGCCGGCCGGGCACCGAGTTTGCCGACAAAATCGTGGATCTGGTCGGCGTCGTGCATATCGGCGAAGCCGACTACTACACCGCCCTGAACGGTCAATTGAGCGCCTACGACACGGTGCTCTACGAACTGGTCGCACCCGATGGGACGCGGATCACGCCGGCGGATTTGAAAGGTCGACGTTCAATCGTCGCGGGCATCCAGGGCGGCATGAAGGACCTGCTGGGGCTGGAGTATCAACTCGAGCGAGTCAATTACATGGTCGCCAACTTCCGCCACGCCGATATGTCGCCCGAGGAGTTCGCCGCCGACATGGCTGCACGCGGCGATTCGATGTGGAAAATGATCGGGCGGATGATCGGCGCCTCTCTGGCCGGTCAAGCGACCACCGGCGGCGCGGAGATGGGGATGCTGATGGCCCTGGGGGCCGACAACCGCGACCTGGCGATGCGGCGGGCGCTTGCCGGCCAAATGCTCGAAATGGACGCGATGACCGCCGGGATGGTCGACGCCAACGGCGAGGATACGATCATCCTGGGGCGAAACCGCAAAGCGTTGTCGATCTTGCGGGATGAACTGGACTCCGGCAGCCGCACCGTCGCGGTTTTCTATGGCGCCGGGCACCTGGCGGACATGGCCGAACGATTGGAGCGTGAATTTGAAATGACGCCGACGCGGACCGTTTGGGCCAACGCCTGGATCCTGTCGGAAACCGAAGCGGCGGAGGATTGATGCCGACGCTGCAAGCCGTCTGCGACCTATTAACCAAACTCGCGCCGTTGGAACTGGCCGAGGACTGGGACAACGTCGGGCTGCTGGTCGGCGACCGGGCGGCCGAAGTCGCGACGGTGATGACCTGCCTGACGATCACCCCGGCGGTTGTCGACGAGGCGATTCATCAGGGCGTCGATTTGATCGTCGTGCACCACCCGCTGCCGTTCAAACCGATGGCCAAATGGACCACCGACCGGATTGATTCGGCGATGGTGCTGCGGCTGGCGGCCGCCGGCGTGGCGGTTTATTCGGCCCACACGGCGTATGACTCCTGTTCGGGTGGCATCAACGCCCAGTGGGCGGCGGCGTTGGGTTTGAATCACGTCAAACCGCTGGTGCCCGGTTCGGTCCAACCCGACGTGGGCAGCGGCAGGATCGGCCGGTTGCCATCGCCGTTGACCGCGGAAGCGGTTTTGAATCGCGCGGCGGAAATTTGTCGCTCGTCGGCTCCGCGGATGACACGCTTGGCAGGCGGGTTGGACGTCGAGGAGGCGATTGGCGGCGGCGGCGTGGTAGCCGCGTCCCGGCAGGACGCGGCCACCGGGCGAACGGTCGTGACGGTAGCGATCGCGTGCGGCAGCGGCGGCAGCTTCGTCGACGCCGCAGCCCGGGCCGGGGCGGATCTGTTGTTGACCGGCGAAGCGACGCTGCACCAATGTTTGGCCGCCCAAGCCGCCGGGCTGACGCTGGCGATGGTCGGCCATCACGCCAGCGAGCACTGGGCGATGGGAGCGATCGGGGAGGCGATCTCGCGTCAATCGGCCGGCGTGCGAGTCTTGGCAAGCCGCAACGACGTCGACCCGGTGCGGCAGTTAAAACCGTAGCTGGATCCCGGCCGTAGCGGAAGTCGCCAAGACTTTCGGCTGCGATCGCACGCAATCCGAAAGTCTTGGCGACTTCCGCTACGGGCACTCGGCGACGGCGCCGATCAACTCCACCGCCCGCTCAATCTGATCGCGGCTGGTCGTCCAGCCGACCGAAATCCTTGCGGTCGATTCGATTGACTCGCGGTCCATGCCGGCGGCCAGGAGCGTCCGGGCGAACGTATCGGGGGGATTGAACGAGCGGACGTGGCCGACGACGACGTGCCGTGTCAATGACACGAGCGACGCAGCGGGCATCGGCAGGCCGATCGCCGCGACGCCGGGCAGCGACCGGGACTCGGTGGCTAATCGGCCGGCCGTTGCCGGTGCCGGCGTGCGTTGCAACCCGTCCAGAAGCCGCTCGACGTGCTGGTTCATCGATTCGGCCGCCGATTCCAAGCCGCGTGACGTCAGCCGGGCGGCGGCGCCGAGTCCGACGATCGCCGGCACATTGTCGCAACCCGAGAGCAGCCCCATTTCGCGGTCGCCGGCCATCAACATCGATCGCAACCGCAGCCCCCGGCGGACGTACAACGCGCCTGAACCCTTGGGACCATAAATCCGGTGGCCGGAGATCGCCAGCGTGTCGACGTCCAAAGCGTCGGCGTTGATCGGGATCCGCCCGGCCGCTGCGGACGCGTCGCAGTGCAACCGGATGTCGTGATTGCGGCACAATTTGGCGATCCGACCGATCGGCTGGATCACCCCGGTGGTTGCATTGGCCAACGATACCGCCGCCTGGCGAGTCGTCGGACGGATGCGTTGTTCAAACGCATCGACGCTGATTGATCCATCCGCCCGTGGGGAAACGACGTCGACGGCCCAACCGCTGCGACCCATCTCGTCGACGGCCCGGTCGATCGCCCCGCTTTCCCCGGCCGCGACAATGACCCGCGGGGAGCGATCATTGGTCTCCGGCGACAGCGAAGCGGGGGGGTAGCGGGCGTGCATCGAGCCGATCAGTCCGAGCAGGTTGGCCTCGGTCCCGCCGCCGGTGAGCACGATTTGAACCGATTCGGAACCGAGCAACTCGGCGACTTTCTCCCGGGCGTCCTCGATCGCATCGGCGACCGCGGCGGCCTGCGGATGCGACTGCAGGGGGAGCAAGAAATGTTGCCGGTAGTAGGGCAACATCGCTTCGACAACGCTTGGGGCGGTCGGCGTCGTGGTCAGGAAGTCGAGGTAGATCAGCGACACGGCAGCGGGGCAACGGCGGGGACGGGGGCGGTGCCGGTCGGGACGGAATAGTGCGGCAAGCCCACCCAGCCTAGTCCACCCAGATTTCCCGGCCAGTTGGTGACCGGCCGCCGGACGGCTATTCGGCCGATTGTCGCAGCGAGTCGACCCGTGACACTTGGTCGGCCGACACGACCCATCCGCGGCACCGTCGCGATCCGCACCGGCACGCGGGGGTCCAGTCAAAAGCCTCCCATCCGTAATCAAAGGTCAATTCGCGGCCCGGCTCGACGTTGCAGACCGCAACGACCACCAACGTCGCCTTCTTGCCCTGCCCGACTTGGATCAATTCGCAGTTGGGGTTGCAGGCATGATTCAAAAAAGCCGCCGGGGTGGCCGGTTCGAGGTACCAGTCGTCATCCAGTTCCATGACATACTCGGACCCCTCGTAATCGCTTTTGGCGATTGATTGACCGGTCGCCTCGATGACGATTTCGCCGGGGGTGAATTGCCGAATTGCAAAAACGCCCAACCCATGCTCGCCGGCCCGGCGGACTTCGACATCTTCGTCGGCATACGTCCGGTAGCTGAATTGTTCATCGACGGCGTGCTGCAATTTTTGGCGGCGTTTGGATTTCATCATGGATGCGTCGGTGGGGTCGCGCGTTGACCGTCAAACTGAACCGGTTTTTAGGTCTCGGGTTGCCCGGCGATTTGCTAGCAACCCGCCGGGCGGTTCGTTCCGATAGTTTGACCATCGGTTACCGCGACGTTGCGGACCGGCCCAGTCTATTTGCGACTCCCGCCGCCGGCCCCTTTTTGCCGGTCCATCCGGTGGGGGGTTTCTCGATGCCACCCGCCCGCGCTGCCACCCGCACAAGGTTTTTGACATGCTCATGACAACACCCCGCCGTTTGGGTTGGACAATCAATGGGTCGATCGCGGCATTGGCAATAACAGGTTGCCTGGCGTCCGCCGTCTTATGCCAAACCACCGTGCTCGGTTTTGGCGGCGGCTGCATGACGTGCGGCGAACTGATCGAAGCGGATCAGTTGGTGGTTGCCACCGGACCGCCCCGCCACCGCCCCCGCATCCGATTGCCCAAGTCGCAAGCCTGCTGCCCCGCCCCGGTCAATGTCGTCAACGACTGCGGCCCGGCCGGTTGCGGTCATGGTGGCTGCAAACTCGCCGGCTGCCTCGGGGCGGGACCGTGCGGCGAATTGATCGATGCCCCCGGCTGCTGCCCCGAGTCACTGTGCGGCCATCAACAGGGTCCCGGC
Organism: Pirellulaceae bacterium; assembly: GCA_963833245.1. Lineage (GTDB taxonomy): Bacteria > Planctomycetota > Planctomycetia > Pirellulales > Pirellulaceae > Rhodopirellula. Next base: position 34,495 of record CAWHXH010000008.1, on the reverse strand, counting down.
GACTGCCGCCCGCACCACGGCCCGACGCTGCCGCCGCCGAGCAGTTTTTACGGCTATTTCCGTTCGGCGAACGCTTACAGCGACGTTTGGGCCGGGTACGCCGAGGAGACTCGCCAGCGGCATCGCAACACCGACCCGCACCTGCGGGGAACATGCGATTGTCGTTGCCAGTCGTGCCAGGGTGCGGCGTTGTTGGTCCCGGCGTGCGACTGCGGCTGCGGCCGGTAGTTGATTAACCGCGTGGCCGGCCGTAGCGGAAGTCGCCAAGACTTTCGGATGCGACCCGGCGGAACCGAAAGTCTTGGCGACTTCCGCTACCCAATCCTAAGTTCGATACGCTAAGCCGCGTCGCCGACCCAGCCGCGGATGACGTTGGCGGCGATCTCGGGATTACGATCGACCAGCGAGACCATTTCGCTCTGCAACGTATCGCCGGTGATCTCCATCCGGTCGTTGCCGCCTTCCGACTCCTCGTCGTCATTCGCGGCAACTTGAGGCAATTCCAAACCGAAGCCTTCGGCGAACTCCGCCGGAGCCTCTCCGCCGGCGGGCCGCAGCGCCGAGCGGGCGATGACCAAAGCCGCGAGGGCCACGGCAATCATCGCCAACGTTTGCCAATTCTGCTGCAACCAACCGGTCACCACCGACGGCATCGTCGGACCGGCGACCGCTTCGATCGGCAGGTCCGGGTAGTCGGTCACCTCGACCAACGGATAGGGATCCTCGCCCGGCTGCACGGCCGGCAACAACGCCGCGACGGATGTTTGAATGTTGGTCCGCGTTTGGGTCCGCAGTCGCTCCAAATCCGCCGCCTGCATCGGCGGGGCGGCCGCGTCGACCTCACCCGGATTTTCCCGCCGCCAAACCTGAGGCCATACCGCGGTGTAATAACTCTGCGGCAGTGCGACCGAGACGCGGACACGGCGAATGGTTAGACCGGCCGTCTGAACTGTCTCCAAGTCTTGCCCGGCGACCTTTTCACTATTGCGTTGATCTTGTTTGACCCGGGTCGTTGCCAATGAGTCTTCCAACTTCGCGGGCCGATTGCTCGTCAACGCATTGGTCGCCGTTCCGGGCACCCCGCCGGGGACCGGGCGGCTGCTCTCGGCATCGTATTTGACCTGCGACTCGGACAAAGTGGTCGGTTGATCGGCATACCGCAGCGATGTGGTTTGTGACTGCATCTTGGGGTCAATTTCAACATGGGCGGCGACCCGGATCGGCCCATACCCGGACAGGTGGCTGCGGACGCGTTGTTCGTATCGGGCTTCCTCTTGACGTTGCCGCCGAGCCAACGGGCTTTCATCATCGCTGCTGCCGACCATCGACGTCGCATTCGCGTCGATCACTGTGACATCGTCGACCGACATGCCGGCGAATGAAGATCGGACCGATTCTTGAATGATACGGATTCGCTCCGCCGACAACGGCGACGAACCTTCGGGGTGGACCATGACGCTGGCCGTTTGCAAACGTTGCAGACTCAAACCACGACGCTCGCCAAGGTCATATTTGACGTCCGCCCATCGGATGTCCGGGAGCGAAGTCAACCTTGAACCCAAATCCTTTTCTTTGGCATGTGCCAATTTGGCGTTTCGTTGACCGTTGGAATCGAACATGGTGAACGACTCCAGAGCGGTTTCCACTTGGGTCCTCAGATGCATCGGCAGCGTGCCGGACTCTTGCATCGCGGCCAAAAACTCGGCTTGACGTTCCGCGGGGATGGCCATCCGACGTCCATCGCGTCGCCAACCCGACAGCCCCGCGACCCCAAAGGCGACTTCGGCGGCGTCCATTTCGCTGGCGTCCATCAATCGGCCGCCGAGCAGGAACTCCGATTTCTCCTCGCTGGACCCAAAGCCGAGAAAGCCCAACGAGACGGCGATGGCGACGACCAGCAGCCCCGCGATCACGCGATTGCCGACCGGCATTTCGGCGATCAATTGTTTGGCTTGTTGGCCGGCCTGTTCAATCACCCTTTAACCTCCGCGTCAGTTGCATGGCCGTTCAAACTTGGATCTGTTGCACCTCGCGGTACGCCTCCATCAACTTGTTACGGATCTGCAGCATCATTCGGAAGGCCAAGTCAGCCTTTTGAACCGACGTGAGCACTTCGGCTTCGTTGACATCCCCACCGGCGAGTTTGGTTTGCACCATCGCATCGGCTTGCCGCTGCATGGTATTGACCCGAGCGATCCCGTCACCGATCAACGACAGCGGACCATCCGCCTTTGGACCGGTCGCCGTGGCTTCGGACAGCATTCGGGAAAAGATCGCTTCGGGCGAGCCTTTGGGATTTCCCGGCGATTGACCCGGACTAATGCTCGGCGTCCGCCCCATCGGCATTGGGCCGGCCGGCGGCATCGTCAGGGAGAGCGGGCGGATCACGATCAGCCGAGAATCGACAACCGCTGGCGAGACATCTGTTTGGAGATCTCGATGACCCCCACATTGGCTTCATAAGCCCGCGTCGCTTCCATCGCATCGACCATTTGCCCGGTCAAATCGATGTTGGGATAGGCAACATAGCCTTCCCAAGGACCTTCCTGGATCGCCAGCGGGTGGTCGGGTTGATAGCGATGATTGGGTTCGGATTGATCAATCCTAATCTCCGCGACGCGAACCCCGGCGGCCTCGGCCGACCCCATCGAATCATCGGTTTGAAAAACGACCTGGCGGGCCTGATAGGGTTTGGCTGCCCCGGTCTCGTCGACCAGGGTGGACAGGTTGGCGATGTTGCCGGAGATCGCATTGAGCCGCGTGCGTTGGGCGACGAGCGCGGAGGTCGAGATGTCGATCGAACTGAGCATGTCGATCAATCAACCAAAAGTGGCAACTTCGACGCAAGTTCAATCTCGCCGTGGTCGACTGACCGAACCCAATTCTAGCGGTAGGGCGCAAGCCCTCCGGTGCCGCGGCACCCTTACCCATCTTAGCGGTAGGGCGCAAGCCCTCCGGTGCCGCGACACGGGAGGGGTTGAGCCCTACCGCTAGCATTGCGGCACCGGAGGGCTTGCGCCCTACCGCTAACATCGCGGCACCGGAGGGCTTGCGCCCTAACGCTAGCATTGCGACACCGGAGGGCTTGCGCCCTACCGCTAACATTGCGGCACCGGAGGGCTTGCGCCCTGCCGCTAGCATTGCGGCACCGGAGGGCTTGCGCCCTGCCGCTAAAAGAAAACGATACGGAGCGCCAAAAAAAATCGCCAAGGGTCTCGGGGGCAACCGCGGCGGCAGCCATCCGAAACTCTTGGCGAGTTTGGTAACGTCAACGAGAATGTCGTGACGTCAAACGTTAGATTCGAGAAGCCGAATCAGTCGATCAGACGCTCGAGGGCCGACAGCGCTGCACGCGCGTCATCGACGCCGCCGATCTCTTCGACGATCTGCTTGACCCGGAGCAACGAGTCGAACGAAACCTCGCCATTGCTATTGCTGGTCGCTTTGGCCGCGGTGACCTTATTGGTCGAACCGGGTTTGCGTCCCCGTTTGGAAACCGTCTTGTTGGTGGCCGGCTTGGGGCCGGGCTTGTTGGCCGACTTCTTGCGAGTCAAACCTTTCTTCTTCAACGACGTGCTGCGCACGGTGCTGACAAACGGAGGTGTGACGTCGATGCCTTGCTCCTTGAGCGCCGAGGCGACTTCCATCGGCTTGGCGTCGGGGTTGGCCGTGTAGTAGTCACGAATCGCTTGGGACTTGTTGGGTCCACCGTCTTTCTTGGGCATGTTGATGCTCCCCACTATGAATTGACTGAGGCGATCGCCGCCGGTAGTGGGCCGGATGCTCGATCGAACGGAGAAAACCTACCATAGATTCCTCTCCTGCCCAAACTTTAGATAGCAAAACAAACCTGTCAATGATGGTAACCCCAAACTTTTGGGTTTTTACCTATGTTTTTTTCGGGGCGGCTATGGGGGCGGCTATGGCGATCACATCCGCGGCACCACCGGGATGCCTAGACAACCCAAACCCGTCTCCAGGACCTTGCCGGTTAGGTAAACCAATAGCAGCCTCGTGTGCATCACCGATTCGTCGGTACCACCCAAAACGCGGCAGGTGTCGTTGAACACCGAATAGGTCCGAGCGGTTTGGTAGAGGTAATCGCACAGGTGATTGGGGGCGTCGGCGTCGCGGACGGCCACCAAAGCCTCCTCCAGACGGGTCAGTTGCAATGCCAACGCCATCTCGGCGGGGTCCTCCAGCACGATCGCCTCGGCCTGCATCGCACCGCATACCTCGCTGAGGCTGCGGCCGGTCCCGGAGTCGACCCGCTGCTGCTCATAACGCCTCAGGATGCTGCTCGTCCGGGCGTGAGAGTATTGAATGACCGTCGACGTGTTGCCTTCGAGCGCGACCATCTTGTCCAGGTCGAACTTGTAGTCGCTGGTTCGGTGGTGCGACAAATCGGCATATTTGACCGCCCCAATGCCCACCGCCTCGGCGACCGCCGCCGCTTCGGCCGGGTCCATCGGCGGATCATGTTTGGCCAACCGCTCCGGCTCGCACACCACCGCATGAGCCTTGGCCACCGCATCATCGAGCAAGCTCTCAAGGCCTATCAATGACCCGCTGCGGGTTTTCATCGGACGACCGTCGCCCCCCAATACGGTACCAAAGGAGACGTGCGCCAAACGAACGTCCCGGGCACCAAACAGATCCGCGAGCGCAAAAAGCTTTTCAAAATGCTCCGATTGACGGCTATCGACGACGTAAAGGATTTCATCGGGTGCGAACGAATCGACCCGCGACCGCAACGTTGCCAAGTCGGTCGTTGCGTACAGGAATGCCCCATCGCTCTTTTGGACAATCATCGGGCTTTCGTAGCCGTCGATGAAGACGCACCCGGCCCCATCACTGGTTTGCAAACGACCGGCCTGGCGCAGCGTCTCGATCACGCCGGGCAATTGGTCGTGATAATGGCTCTCGCCCAACGTCATGTCGAACGTCACGCCCAGCCGCGCATAAACCCGATCGATCTCGTCGCGGCAGTGCGGCAGGAACTCGTTCCACAATCGACGATTTTCCTCGTCGCCCTGATGCAGCGCCGCGGTCTCACGCAGCACCGCGGCGGCGATGTCGGAATGTTGGTCGGCGATGGGTCCCAAAGAAGCGTCCGAGCGGACCTCATCGATCGATTCTTGCGTTTTGACAAGTTCCGACTCGACCGTTTTGACTCGAGCCTGAGCCGAACCGACCCGCTTTTGCAGCTTTTTGATCTCCTTCTTATTGGAGTCGCCATCGTTTTCCGCTGCCGCCAACATCGCGGTTGCCTCTCGCTCCGCTTGCATCGCCGCTTGCAACCGTTCGGGATGCGTTTGGATTGACTGGACCGCTTCGTGATAACCGATCAAACGATGGACCTCGCGGTACAGCGCCGCCAACTCGGTAACCGGGTTTTTGCGGACTTTGCCGGGATCCCCAAAATGTTTGTACCCGTACAGGATCATTCCAAACTGCGTTCCCCAGTCACCCAGGTGGTTGTCGGTGAGCACTTGATGACCCATCGCCCGGTAGGTTCGCGACAATGCATCGCCGATCACGGTGCTGCGGATATGTCCCACGTGCATCGGTTTGGCGACGTTGGGACTGCTAAAGTCGATCAGGATCTTGGCGGGCGAATCAACCTTGGCCGCCGGCAGTGTCGCGGCGCCGAGCATGTCCATCAAACCGCGGGCCAAGGCGGCTGGCTTCAATTTAAGGTTGATAAAACCCGGCCCGGCAATCGTCGGGATTTCGCACCAATCCTCCACGTCGACCGCATCGACGATCGATTGAGCAATCTGCCGCGGCGTCTGTCCCATCGCCGAGCGTAGCGACATCGCGGCGTTGCATTGATAATCGCCATGACTGGCGTCGGCGGTCGGTCGGATGGCGGCCGATTTCGCAACCACTTCGGGCGGGAAATCGCCTAAAGCGGCAATGGCGATTTCAAAACGTGACTGAAGGAGGCGCTGCAGATTCATTCGGCGTGGGGGATCGAGACCGGAAGGGGAGAAAAGTCCGGGTTGACTATGTCGTAGGACGGCCTTTCAGGCCGTCCAAAGGTTCTTAGGGAACCACCAAATTGATACGGCCATGGTCGTGACCGACGAGTTTGGCGACCAAAAAAACCCGATGGACTGAAAGTCCGTCGTACAGACGCCCGCGGTACCAATGTCGCGAGATCGGAGAGTCACTCAGGCCGAATCTTGCTGAATCAACGCCGCCAAGTCCTGGCGGGTTAACCGGGTCCCATCGGCCCAAAGCGATTCCAGGTCGTAGTACTGCCGCGATTCATCATCGAACAGGTGGGCGACGACGGACCCATAATCCAGCACGATCCAGGAACTCTGCTGATAACCCTCGATGCTCCGCCGACGATCGCCCAAATCTTTTTGCAATCGATCGTCAATTTGCTCGCTGATCGCGTGCAATTGTCGACGGCTCGAACCGGTTGCCAAAACGAAGTAGTCGAATTCGGCCGATTGGCCGGTCACGTCGAGGATCAGCACGTCGGTGGCATTGTTGTCCTCGGCCACCTCAGCGGCGGCGGCTGCCAACCTTCTTGCCCCGGCAACGCCATGGGGACGCAGGACGCGTGGCGACGCCGCCGCGACGGCAGCATCGCTTTGGGGGTCGGCACCGCTTTGGGATGGCGAGTCGGAATTGGGATCGATGGTCAAAACAAGACGTCTTATCGTGTTGAAAGGGCGGCTTGAAAGCTCACGGGATGCCGCCGACGTGCAGGCCTAACGATTGGCCCTCCACTAAATTAGCATGAGACTGACCCGGCGAGCAGTAGGTGGCTCGACCGAAAGATCAAATCCTTTCGCCCATTCCAGCCTGTAGGCCCCCACACATTGCCTTCCTCCCTGCCCCCCTCCGATCGCACCGCGATGGCCTATTGCGTCGGCATCGACTTGGGGACGACCAATAGTGTCGTGACCTATTGTTCGATCCCGCCGCAGCCAAAGGCCAACGATCGACCGAAAATACAGCGGTTGCCGATCCCGCAAGCGGTCGCCGCCGGCGGCGTCGAATCGCTCGATCACCTGCCGTCGTTTATCTACCTGCCCCGCCCCGCCGAAGCGTCCACGCTGGGCATTCCCGGCGGGCACTATCCCGACCCCTCCGCGGGGGTCGCCGGCGTGATGGCCCGCACGCAATCGGCCGAACAACCCGACCGGGTCATCGTTGCGGCCAAAAGTTGGTTATGTCACCCCAAGGTCTCACGAACCGATGCGGTATTGCCCTGGGGCAGCCCGCCGGAAGTCCCCAAACGTTCCGCCGCCGCGGCGACCGAACATCTATTGCGACACCTCGCGGTCGCTTGGAACCAAGCTCATCCCGACGCTCCGCTATCGGAACAAACCGTCACGCTGACGGTGCCGGCCAGCTTTGATCCCGCCGCCCGGGAATTGACCCGATCGGCAGCCGTGGCCGCCGGGTTGCCCGATGATCTAATCATGTTGGAAGAACCTCAAGCGGCGGTTTACCACTTCCTCGCCCAATCGGGTGACGCTTGGCGACGCAATCTCAGCGATGGTGATCGATTGCTGGTCGTCGACGTCGGGGGCGGCACGACGGATTTGACCCTCATTGATGTTCGCTCCGAGGACGGCCGGTTGGAATTGCACCGGGCCGCGGTGGGCAACCACCTTTTACTCGGCGGGGACAACATGGATTTGGCACTGGCCCACCTGGCGACCACCCAAATGGCGGACCAAGGCCATGACCTGGACCCGTGGGCGGCGACGTCTTTATGGCACGCCTGCCGCGCCGCCAAAGAGAATCTGTTGTCCGGCGATGCGAAAGCTCAAACCGTTTCGGTTTTGGGCCGGGGCACCTCGCTGATCGGCGGCACGATCAGCACGACCATTGATCCGGTCGATGCTCGTCGCGTCATCCTGGATGGTTTTTTTCCGGTCGTCGATTTGCAAGATCGTCCGGTCGCCGACGCCGCGACGGGTTTTCAAGACATCGGGCTGCCGTATGAATCCGATCCGGCCATCACCCGCCAAATCGCCGGTTTTGTCGGCGACCATAGCGGCGGCGGGCCAATCACCCATGTGCTGCTCAACGGAGGGGTGTTCGCCGCCGGAGCCATTGCCGAAAGATTGGAGCAGGTCACGGCCGGTTGGTTTGACGATCCACCCCAAAGTCTCGGTCATGCGGACCTGGGGACCGCCGTGGCCGGCGGAGCGTGCTATTACGGATGGTGTCAATTGACCGGGGGGATGCGGATTCGCGGCGGCATCCCACGTTCTTATTATGTCGGCATCGAAACCGCCGGAATGGCGATCCCCGGAATGCCGCGGCCGCTCCGGGCGGTGTGTTTGGCATCGCGAGGGATGGAAGAGGGCAGCCGCGTCGACGTGCCCGGCCCGCCGGTGGGCGCCGTGGTCGGTCGGCCCGCCAAATTTCGTTTCTTTAGCAGTACCACACGCGGCGACGATCAACCCGGAAGCGCCCTGCAACGTTGGCGGCCGGATGAATTGATCGAGTCCGATCCAATTGAATTGACGCTTCAAAGCATTGATGACGACGCCGCTTCGCAATTGGTGCCCGTTCGCTTTGAATCCCGTGTCACCGAATTGGGTTGGTTTGAATTATGGTGCCACGCCGACGGCCCCTCCTCCGAGGCCGCCGGGGCGGGTCCCTGGAAAGTGACCTTTAACGCTCGCGAATCCTCTTGAACGACACGCCGCCGGGTGATCAGCCGCCGCCGCGTTATGGCGTCGGGATCGATTTGGGCACCACGCACTGCGTGTTGTCGTATGTGGACTATCAAAACCCCGGTGCCGGGTCGGAGGTTTTACCGATTGAACAATGGGTGACCGATTCGGTTCGCGAATCCCGGTTGCATCTGGCTTCGTTCCATTATCAACCGCCCGGCGGCCGGCCGCCGGTCGTCGGCGAAGCGGCAAGGGCGGCGGCGGCCGGGTCGCCCGGACGGGTGATCGCGTCGGCCAAAAGTTGGCTGTCCCACCAATCGGTCGACCGCACCGCCGACCTGCTGCCATGGCATGGCGACGCCGACGTGCCGCGGCTATCCCCGGCGGCCGCCTCGTCGGCCTACCTGAAACATTTGGTAGCCGCCTGGGATGCTGTGTTTGTCGACGATCCGCTCGCCACCCAAGATGTCGTCATCACGCTGCCGGCATCGTTTGATGAGACCGCCCGCGAATTAACGCTCCGGGCGGCCGCCGATGCGGGGCTGCCGGCGGTCTCATTGATTGAGGAACCTCAAGCGGCCATGTACGCCTGGATCGACCGTCATGAGGCCGAGGGGGCGACGCCGTGGACCGAGATACTAAGGGCCGGCCAATTGCTTTTGGTCGTCGACATTGGGGGTGGAACGACGGACTTAACATTGATCCGAGTGCGAACCGCGGGCGGCAAGGAAGGTTCGGAGGCGTTGCAATTGCATCGTGTTGCCGTCGGCGAGCACCTGCTGCTGGGCGGCGACAACTTGGATTTAGCGATCGCCAAAGAAGTTGAATCCCAATCCGGTGATGAACTGTTGCCAGCCGACTGGTTATCACTTGTCGCGCAGTGCCGCGGACTTAAGGAGTGGATGCTGCTGCCGCAGTCGCCCCCGGCAACGACGTTGACGATCGCCGGCGGGGGCACGTCGATGATCGGCGGGGGCAAACGGCTGGAGGTGACCGCCGAAATGTTACGCCGGGTGGTTTTGGAAGGTTTTTTTCCGGTCGTCCCCCTGGACGCTCAGCCCCACGATGGCGAGAGCGGGTTTCGCGAGTTCGGGCTGCCCTACGCCGCCGACGCGGCCATCACGCGGCACCTGGCGGCGTTTGTCCGCCAGCACCGGCGAACGGGCATGGAAGACCAATCCGGTAGCGGCGTGCCGCCAGCCCGCCGAACGTCTGCCGACCAAAGCCTGGCGGCTTCGGCTACCGACCCTTCCGGTAGCGGCGTGCCGCCAGGCCGCCGAACGCCTGCCGACCAAAGCCTGGCGGCTTCGGCTACCGATCCTTCCGGTAGCGGCGTGCCGCCAGGCCGCCGAACGTCTGCCGACCAAAGCCTGGCGGCTTCGGCTACCGCCCCTTCCGGTAGCGGCGTGCCGCCAGGCCGCCGGACGCCTGCCGACCAAAGCCCGGCGGCTTCGGCTACCGACCCTTCCGGTAGCGGCGTGCCGCCAGGCCGCCGAACGTCTGCCGACCAAAGCCTGGCGGCTTCGGCTACCGTCCCTTCCGGTAGCGGCGTGCCGCCAGGCCGCCGAACGTCTGCCGACCAAAGCCTGGCGGCTTCGGCTACGGGGGGGCTGACGAAAGCGATCGCATCGACGCCGTCTTGCTTAACGGCGGCGTGCTGGCCTCCCCGGTGATCGCCGACCGAGTGATCCAGACCGTTCGGTCATGGTTTCCCGAAAACGAGGTCCAAAAGCTCGACTGCCCCCATTTGATGCGAGCGGTCGCCGACGGGGCGGCGGTTTACAACCGAGTCCGCCGGGGGCTGGGAACGTCCATCGCCGCTAATTTGGCACGCACGTACCTGGTTCAAGTCGACGCCGACCCGCCGGCAGCGGCTTGTTTGATCGGCGCCCAAGCTCAACCCGGCGACGTTACCGAGTTGAACGATTTGCCGATTGAGTTGACCGTCGGACAACCAATTCGGCTGTCGGTGTACGTCAGCAGCACGCGGTTGGAGCTTCGTCCCGGCGACGTGGTGCCGATCGACGCGGCGGAAATGACGGCGTTGCCGCCAGTCACGACGGTGATCCGGGGGCGGCGGGCCAGCGACGTCGGCGCCGCAGCGGTGACGCTGCGGGGGGAACTGTCGGAGATCGGCACCGTGTCGCTGCACTGCGTCGAGGCGGCCGCGGCGGGTCAAAATAAAACGCCGCGGCGGTGGAAACTCGATTTTGATATCCGCGGAACGCTACGCAGCGGCATCGCCGCCCATGCCGGCGGCGGCGAGGCGGCGGGGGTGCTGGACGCGGATTTGATCGATGCCGCCGGCGCAATCATCGCCGACGTGTTTGCGGGGAAAGGCAAACAGTCGCGGCTGTTTGCGATGCTCGAGTCGGCTTTGCAGTTGCCCCGGGAGCGGTGGCCACCGGTGGCGATGCGGGAACTTTGGACCCACCTGATGGCCGCCGCGGAGTCGTCCGGTCGCTCGCCGGGGCATCAAAACCGCTGGCTCCTGGCGCTCGGTTACTGCCTGCGGCCGGGCGATGGGATCGCGCTTGATGATTGGCGGTGCGGCGAGGTTTGGCGCTCGGTCCACGGACGGCTGCAGCACCCCGGCGACGCGGCGACCGATGCGGTGATGATCCTGTGGCGGCGGATCGCGGCCGGATTGACCGCCGGACAGCAATTGCAACTTCACGATCAGTTGCGCCCCGTGCTCACCGGCGGGACATCCACGGTGGCGCGGTCGGTCGAAGCGTGGCGGACCGCCGGGGCGTTGGAGCGATTGCCCGTCGTGCTCAAGCTTGGGCTGCGGGACGCGGCGATCTCGACCCTCGGCCGCGCGAAAATGGCCGCCGCCCACCCGGCCGCCATCGGCGCGTTGGGCCGGATCGTTGCCCGGCAATTAGCCTACGGTCCGGCCCAGAAAGTGGTGCCGCCCGGGGCGGCGGTCGAGGCAATCGATCAACTGATCGATGGCCCGCTTGCCGCGATGATTGACCGGAGCGAACCGCTACGACGACCCGCGGCGCTGGCGTTGACGCTTGCCGGCCGCCGCACCGGCGATCGGCTTGTCGACTTGCCCGGCGAAGTCCGACGGCGGATCGCCCGGCGGGTCGCGGAGCTGGACGGCGATGCGGCCTGGATTCGCGTGGTCGAGGAGGGTGGCGAGCTGGACCGGCAAACTCAAGCCGCGGTCGCGGGCGACCAATTGCCGCTGGGTATCCGGTTGTGCTGACCGATCCTACAGGTGGTCGGTGATTTGAACGGTCGCCAGGGTCAATGACCCGGCGTGAATCGACCCGACAATCGCCAGGGTCACCCAGCGCCGCGTCGGCCACGCCAGCAACGTCAACACGACGCCGGCGGCGGCCACCGCGACCGCCCCGGCGGGAAACCAGGCGACCCCGAGGATCGATTCGGGGACGATCAGAAGCGCCGCCAGGAGATAGCCGGCCGCCATCGTTTGATCGAGCGGCTTGGCCAATCGCGGCGGCGCATCGCGGCGGATCGACCCCGCCGCAAACGGACTTCCACGCCGCGGCGAGATCGAGCCGGGTGGTTGAATCTTGGGCTGGACCGACGGTTGGTTTAACATGATTGGCCCGCCCGCCCCGCGTCGCTCCCGGTTCTCAACCCACCCATGACCGCTTCTCCCCACCCGGTTCGTTCCCGCCGGCTGACCATCAACCGGATTGTCGGCCTGCTCATCGTCATGGGTCTCACTGTAGCCGGCCCCGGGGTGGATTGGGGGGCGGCAGCGGCCGAAGTTGCCCCGACCGCCACGCCGCCGGCGATCGTTGACCCCATAGAACCCGACGTCGCAGCCGCTTCGCCGGACGCCGCGCAAGCGATGTCGACGATGTCGGTTCCGGCCGGATTGGAAGTTCACCTGTTCGCCGCCGAACCGGACGTCGCCAACGTGGTGGCCATCGATGTCGACAACGCGGGGCGGGTGATGGTCGCCGAGACCTTTCGCCAAACCAAAGGCGTCACTGACAACCGCGCCCACGACGACCAATGGTTGCTGGCCGATTTGATGTCCAAAACGGTCCAGGACCGGATCAACTATCACCGTCGCTTGCTCGGCGATGCGGCGGCCGATTGGGAATTGCAAACCGATCGGCTCCGCCGCGTCTATGACGACGACGGTGACGGCCGTGCCGACCGAAGCACCATTTTTGCGACCGGATTCCATTCGCTCGAGGAAGGCACCGGGGCGGGCGTCCTGCAACATCGCGGCGACACCTTTTACACATGCATCCCGCGGTTGTGGCGTTTGACCGACCCGGACGACGATGGGGTGGCCGACTCTCGCGAAGTCATCGCGGACGGATTTGGCGTCCGCGTCGCTTTTCGCGGCCACGACATGCATGGACCGATCATCGGCCCGGACGGACGGTTGTATTTTTCAATCGGCGACCGTGGCTATAACGTCATCACGGCCGAAGGCAAACGGCTCGCGTCGGCCGATTCGGGGGCGGTGTTCCGATGCGAACTGGACGGATCGGACCTGCGGGTGGTCGCCACCGGATTGCGAAATCCTCAAGAGCTGGCGTTTGACGATCACGGTCGATGGTTCACGGTCGACAACAATTCCGATTCGGGCGACCAGGCCCGGATCGTGCGACTGCTGCCGGGCGGTGATTCGGGCTGGCGGATGCACTACCAGTACCTCGACGACCGCGGTCCGTTCAACCGGATGGCACTTTGGAAACCGCGGGGACTGCAGCACCCCGCCCATTTGATCCCGCCGGTTGCCAATTTCACCGACGGACCTTCGGGTTTGACGTACTACCCCGGCACCGGGTTTGGCGACCGTTTCAAGAATCAATTTTTGATCTGTGATTTCCGCGGCGGCCCGTCCAATTCGGGCATCCGGTCCTTCACCGTCCAGCCGGACGGTGCCTTCAGCCGCCAAGCGTCCGACGGCCAACCGTTTTGGACGGTGCTGGCGACCGACGTCGCGTTCACGCCCGACGGCGGTTTGATGATTAGCGACTGGGTCGACGGTTGGGACGGGCTTGGCAAAGGACGGTTGTACAAAGTCACCGACCCGGAGCATCGCGACAGCGAAATCGTCGCACAGGTGCGAGATTGGTTGGCCGGCGATATCACGCAGAAGCGAGTCGGGGAACTCGCCGCGGCACTGAGCCACGTCGACCGGCGGATTCGTCTGGCCGCCCAGTGGGAATTGGCGCTTCGGGGCGAAGTCAAAACGCTGATCAAATTAGCCAAAGCTGAGACGGCCGACGCGACGACCCGCCGTCACGCCGTTTGGGGTTTAGGACACGCGGGCCGGATTCATGCCGATCGTCGCGACGCAATCAACGCGGGCTTGAGCGAGTTATTGGGCGACGAATCGGTCCAAGTCGCGGTTTTGGAGACGCTGCCGGATGTTTGGCCCAAGGCACCGATGCCCGGCGGGGTCGTCGAATTGGCTTTGCATGGTGCAGCCGAGAGCCGGTTCGCCGCGGCGATGGCTTTGGTCGCCCATGCCTCGGCGGGAGGTCAATCCGACGCGGCCGAAATTTTGGCCGTCGCGACGCGGTTGTCGGCCTCGCCGGAACTTGACCCCGCCCTCCGCCACGCTGCCGTCATGCTGATGGTGGCCAGCGGCCGGCCGGATTTGGTGGCCGCGTTGGACCGTCATGCTCACGTTCAAACCCGCCGGTGCGCCGTCGCGGCGCTGCGGCGGATGGGTAGCGGGTTGGTCGACCGGTTCCTCGCCGATGGTGACCCGTCGGTCCAAACCGATGCGGCGTCGGCTATTTTCGACTCGCCCATCTCCGTCGCCGCTGACGCCCTGGCCGCGCTATTGGACAGCCCTGACGCTACGTCGTTGCCCAAAGCGGTGATTCAGCGAGCGGTTGAAGTCCAGTGGCGTTTGGGTACCCCGGCCGCGGCGGGTCGATTGGCAACCGCGGCCGCCAACGTCGAATTCAAAGACGATGTGCGAATTGAATCGTTGCGGTTGCTTTCGCTTTGGAACAGTGACGATCCCCGCAGTCGTTTGACGGGCGAAGTGATCCGTCGGTCCGATCGACCCCAAGGGGTTGCGGCCGCGGCGCTGAGCAACCGAATTGACTCGCTGCTGACCGCGACAACCGATGTCCGCGGGGTCGCGGTGGCGACGGCGGCAACTTTGGGGATCAAACGTGTGGTGCCCGAGTTGACGTTGCAAGTCGAATCTGCGGCGGTGTCGCCGGCATCGCGGGCCTCGGCGCTGCGGGCGCTGATCGATTTGGAACCCGCCACGGCGGCTTCCCTGTCGCTGCCATTGGTCGGCGATGAGCACCCCGAAGTCGCCGCCTCCGCCGCCGAAGCGTTGGGGAAACTGCAACCGCCCGGGGCGGCGGGGCGGCTGATCGAAGCGACCGCTTCGCCATTGCCAACCGTTCAGGCGACCGCTTGGGACCAACTCGCTCGCATCGACGCCCCCGAAGTGATCGACGCGATCCGCGGCGGTGTTCGGCGTTGGATGGCCGGTGACCTGCCGCCCGAATTGCAACTTAATGTCTTGGAAGCCGCTCAGACGCGGTTGGCGGTCGACGACCCGATCATGGTGGCGTTGGCTGACCACCGATCACATTTGGCCGACACCGATCCGCTGGGTCGATACCTCGTTTCGCTTGCC
Organism: Pirellulaceae bacterium; assembly: GCA_963833245.1. Classification (GTDB taxonomy): domain Bacteria; phylum Planctomycetota; class Planctomycetia; order Pirellulales; family Pirellulaceae; genus Rhodopirellula. The sequence continues at coordinate 19,225 of CAWHXH010000008.1, read as the reverse complement.
GGCGGTGACCCGGCGGCCGGATCAGACTTGTTCTTCAATCGTGCCGCGTTGTCCTGTCAAAGGTGTCACCAGGTCGACCGGGCGGGAGGTCAAGTCGGTCCGAATCTGACTTTGATCGGCAAAACCAAAGACCGTCGCTACTTGTTAGAAGCGATCTGCCTACCCTCGGCGACGATCGCCAAGGGGTACGAGACCGCGGTGATCGCCGATGACGAGGGTACGGTTTTTACCGGCGTCATCTCCCGCGAAGACGAAGTGGAAGTCGAATTGATCGACGCTCAGGGCAGACCCCAAGTGGTCCAAAAGGAATACATCATCGCCCGCCGCAAGGGTCAATCGTCGATGCCCGCCGGGTTGGCCGAACTGATGACGCCGCGTGAATTGCGTGACTTGGTCGCTTACTTGGCTTCCCTGACCTACGACCGTCGAACGGCCACGGACGTCGAATGAGCCGTCGTTTCGCAAATCAAGGTTGACGGACGAGGTTGAGTGAGATGAGTGAAAAGCAAAAGATGCTGGCCGGTCAACCTTACGATCCCGCTGATAGCGAGCTGTCGGCCGATCGCCTGCACGCGAGGAAGCTACTGCATGTCTTGAACAACGCCGAACCGGGCGACGCTGAAAGTTTGAGAAGCGTGTGCCGCGAACTGTTCGGCGGCGGTGGTGAATCGGTGTGGCTGGAACCACCTTTTCGTTGTGACTACGGAACCAACATTTATCTCGGCGAGAAGGTTTATTTCAACTTCGATTGTGTGATCTTGGACGTCTGCCGAGTTCTGATCGGGAGCCATGTGTTTGTCGCTCCCGGCGTGCATATCTATACCGCCACGCATCCGCTGGACGCCCAATTGCGTCGCACTCAAGAGTTCGGCAAGCCGGTCACGATCGGAAACGACGTGTGGATCGGCGGCAAGGCGGTCATCTGCCCCGGCGTGACGATCGGAGATCGCAGCGTCATCGGTGCCGGCAGTGTGGTCACCCGAGCGGTGCCGGCTGGGGTTGTCGTGGCGGGTAATCCCGCCCGAGTGATCCGCGAAATTGGAGGATAACGGACTTGAACCGATGACCTCTACAATGCCATTGTAGCGCTCTCCCAACTGAGCTAATCCCCCGCAGGTCTCCCGCGAAATTAGGTCAATCGGCCACGTCAGTCAAGGCCGCTTTGTTTTGATTGCCGGACGCTCTGTTTTGATTGGCGGACTGCGTCGAACCCGCAATTGCTTCGGTCGGACGCCGCCAAGGCAGCCGCAAAACACTCGCCAAATGACTGTGGTCGTCGGTCCAGCGGGGTGCCGACGCGATTGCCGACGCCGGAAGGGTCATCAAGTCGGCATCGCCGCCGGCGGCTAGCCGGTCCCAAATTCGGTGGGCCGGGGACGCCAGGATCGTCCACGTCGATGGCTTGGCCGTCGGAGCGGATCGACCATCGTCGGTGACGTGGCGGCATCGGAAACCGGCTTCGCCCGCCAGCCGATAGACCAACGGGAGTAGATCCAAATGATTGTTCGTGACGTGAATGCTCAAGACACCGCGATCGGTCAACCGGTCGCGGTACAATTGCATCGATTCGGCGGTCAAAAGGTGTGTCGGGATCGCATCGCCGGAAAACGCGTCGATCGCCAATACGTCGTACCGGTCCGCTCGGCGAGCCAGCCACAATCGGCCGTCGGTCACGTCGACGCCGACCCGGCCACGGGATTGATTTAAAAAGTCAAATTTTTCGCGAGCCATCAACGCTACCGCCGGATCGATCTCGGCAAACTCGATCACGTCGCCGGCCCGGGTGTGGGCGGCCATCACCCCGCCGCCCAGTCCGACCACGCCATAGCGAAGCGGCCCGTCGGGCTGCATCGCGGCGATCACCCGACCAATCCCGCTGGTCGCGGTGTAATACGACGTCGCGACGTGGGGTTGGCCGGCGAGCTGGACGCCGTGGTTGGTACGGCCATGCAGCAATCGAATCTCACCGTCCTGTCGCTCAATGGACAACACGCCGAAAAAGTTGCGGCTGCGGTCGGTGATCGACGCATCGCTTTTAAAAGCGGGCAAGATAATCGCCGCGGCAGTCAAACCGATCGCGCAGCGACTGGCCGGCACACCGCGATCTTTTGCCAAACCGGCAAGCCCAAGCACTGCGGCGGCGGCGGCAATCAGCGTCCATTCAAACAGCGTGTCAAAGAGCAACGGGGCAATGATCGCGACCGCCAATCCGCCCGCCGCCCCGCCGGCCGAGAGACAAAGATAAAACAGCGTCAATCGACGCGGATCGGGTTTCCTCGCCGCCGCCTCGCCGTGACACAACATGGCAAGGCCGCCCAGCAGTCCCAATGTCGAAAGCCCCGCCGCCGGCATCCGCCAAGCAGGCGGCAGCATCGCTGAACCGATCACCCCGACGACTGACATCAGCGTCAAAAGCGAAAAGAATCGGCGGTGATACCAACGCGGCGAATCGAAAGCGATGATGAACGTCATCAAATAGATCGATAGCGGCAACACCCACAGGAACGGGATCACCGCAATGTCCGAACACAAATGGCTGGTGGCGGCCAACAGCGCCGCCGATGCCAGCATCGGCAGGCCAAACCAACTCGCCAGTTCGGAACGATTGATTTGATGAAAGATGATCGTGGAGCCTGTCGTTTCAACCTTGTGGTTGCCGACCGAGAACCACCGGATGGCACCCAGGACGAATTGCAAAATAACAAAGACACCAAAACCCCATTGCCACCACTGGGTTTGGGTCGAACGTTGCAACCAGGGTTCAAAGAAAAAGGGATAAGTCAATAGCGCTAACAACGAAGCGATGTTTGACAAAGCGTACAGTCGGTAGACCGATGTGTTATCGCTGCCGCTTGGGCGATTGGACCACCAGGACTGCAGCAGCGGCCCCGTGGTTGCCAGTGCAAAGTAGGGCAGCCCGACGTGAGCAACCAACAGCGTCAACAAGGACCAGGCGGGGTCTGTCCCGGCGATCGGTTGCCAATGCTCCGTCGGCTGAATCGGCAGTGCCAACCAAGCGATCGCCATCAAACCGGCGTGGATCACCGGTTGATTTCGCCGCGAAACCGTCGTGGTCAACAGGTGAACGTAGAGATAGCCACCCAACAATGCGGTTTGAAAGAACAGCAGGCAGGTGGTCCAAACCGCGGGCGAACCACCGTACCAGGGCAGCACGCAGCCGGAGATGATCGGTTGGACTTGGAATAGCAGAAACGCACCAACGAAAACCGTTGCGGCGTAAAGAATCGTGGTGATGCTTGCGGAAGTCCAAACCAGACTCCCGAAAGCACCGGCGGACGACTCCTTCAACCTGGCGGCCGACAGATCAGCGGTGGGCGAGGACAAAGCAATCAGCCGGTTGGTGGGGACAGGGCAGTGAACCGGTCAACCCTAGGTCACCGCTCGCGCGCTACCTCCCCACGATCACAACGCAAGCGTCCGCCCGCCGAACGATCCACCCTAGCGGTAGGGCGCCAGCCCTCCGGTTCCGGTCTTTCTAGCGGCACGGCGCAAGCCGTCCGGTGCCGGTCTTTCTAGCGGCACGGCGCAAGCCGTCCGGTTCCGCTCTTTCTAGCGGCACGGCGCAAGCCGTCCGGTGAATGATGATGATTTGCGTACTGCTACCTGTCCGGCACGTTCCGGCTCGACCCCATGCGGCACCGGAGGGCTGGCGCCCTACCGCTAGCAGTTGGTGCGGCACCGGAGGGCTGGCGCCCTACCACTAGCAGTTGGTGCGGCACCGGAGGGCTGGCGCCCTACCGCTAGCAGTTGGTGCGGCACCGGAGGGCTGGCGCCCTACCGCTAGCAGTTGGTGCGGCACCGGAGGGCTGGCGCCCTACCGCTAAAATCAGGTTTGCATCTTCAAGCGGCGGGTTTGATGAGCCACGACCACGCCGCATCCGACCAACAACAAAAGGCTAAACAACAGGTAGCCCCACGCCACGGCCGGGTCGCCGGCAAACACCGCCTCGGGGTCGCTCCGCAGAATCTCGCCTCGCATCGGCAACGAGAACAACGCTGAAATCGGACTGGTGACCCCCGACCATCGGATCGCCGCGGCCGCGGGTGTCCCGACGGTCATCGGCCGGGTGAACGCGGCCAGCATCGCGGGCAGAAAGTAGAGCATCATCAAAACGCCATAGCTAATCAACAACGCCACGACGCTGCGATGAGCAACCAACGAAACGGTGATCGAAACCGCGGCGTTGACCAGGCAAACCATCGCGGGGATCGCAAACATGCCGGCGACCAGCGGCAGATTGCTCCAAAAGGTTTCATTGAGCGTCACGCCGAGCAGCATTGAAAATGATATAAAACCGGTCAGCACAATGCTGATCCTCGCCCCGACGATCCACTTGCCCCAAACGATCCGCCAAGGCGGCAGCGTCGTGGTCAGGAGCAGGTCGAGCGTCTGCCGTTCGCGTTCGCTGGTCATCGTGCCGGACAAAAATACCGGCGTGATCATCAAATTGAAAGCGATAACATAAATCGAAAACCAGACGGCGTAGCCGGTCTGCCAAAACAACAACGTGCCCATCAGCGGGATCGCCAACAACATGCTGATTTGGATCACCAAGCGGAGCATCAGCGTGCCCTGGCTAAAAATCTCGCCGTGCAGTTCTTTATGATAAACCGGGTTGGTGCCGTCGGGCATGTAGCCCTCCTGCCGCGGCGGAGCGAACAACCGATCGGGGAACTGATCGGGCTGGATCACCAACCCGATCGCCTGGCGGGCTTCGGTTTCCAGATCGATCACATCCCGCCCGCCGCTGGACAAATCCGGCGGATACAGCATTCGGCCCGCGGTCATTGACAACATGAGCACCACCGCAATCGTGACCGCGGCGGGCAGCAGCACCAAGGCACATTTGATCCGCATCGCCCCGTCGGTGGCCATCGATTGCCACAGCAACCACTCGGCCAAGACCAGCGGCAGGATGCAGAGGTAGGAGACCGCCAACGCGTGGCTGGTTTTGGCAAATCGGCCGCTGCACAGAACACCAATTGATCCAAACAGCAACAGCGACATTAGCAGCGCGACATAGGCGGCGGCGATCTCATAGATGCTGACCCCACCGAGCGGCAGCATCAAAATCACGATCGGCACCGAAGCGACGACCAGGAGCAACAGATGGGTCAATGAGGCGAGCCATTTGCCCGCGACGATGCCGCCGGGCCTCAGCGGGCTGGCCAGGAGCATCTCATAGGTTTGACGCTCCTTTTCGCCCGAAATCGTACCCGCGGCCAGGCTCGGGGCAATCATTGAGGCGACGATGAACTGCCCCAGGAAAAACAGGTCGACGACGCGGCGGGCGGACACCGTTTGAAAATCGATCGATTCCCCCGGGGCAACAGTCGGCCAAGCAAAATAGGCGATCGCCGCAAGCGTTAATTGATAGATTGCCAGCAGCGCGAACGAGCGGCTGGTCCGCAGGTTGGCGAGCAGTTCACGGATCAAAACCGGGTTTTGCGACGGCCAAAATTGACCCGGCGAGGCGTTAGACAATTGCGTCATCATCGGCTCCCGCGATCGGTGTTTTGGAGGATTGACCGGCGATTTCGCGAACCAACCGGGGCACCGCGTAGCCGGGCAAACGGCCGCGTAGTTGATCAATCAACGCGACCGCTCGCGGTCGGGGCACGTCGAAATGGGCCGCCCCGGCAACGCGGTCCAGAAGGTGCAAGTAATAAGGTATCACGCGGAGGTCGATCAGCCGCTCCGACAGGTCGGCCAACGCGTCGACGGTGTCGTTGACCCCCGCCAGCAGCACCGATTGATTGAGCACCGGGACGCCGGCATCGACCAGTCGCGTCAACGCCCGGGCGGTCGCGGAGTCGATCTCCGCGGCGTGATTGACGTGGACGACCATCCAAACGGCCAGCCGGCTCGATCGCAGCCGTTGCAATAATGCGTCGGTGACCCTGGACGGCACGACGATCGGCATCCGGGTATGCAGCCGCAACCGGCGGACATGCTCGATGGATTCAATTTGGTCAATCAATTGTGACAACGACGCATCGGTCATCATCAACGGATCGCCGCCGGACAGCAGGACTTCGGCGATCGACGAGTTGTTTTGCAGATACTCGATGGCCGAAGCGAACTGTTCAGTCCGGCCCGAATGGGTCTTGTAATCAAACGTTCGGCGAAAACAGTACCGGCAATGGATGCCGCAAGCGGGCGTGGTCAAGATCAAGGCACGGCCGTCGTATTTGTGCAACAAACCGGGGGCGGCCGCGGCGGCGGGGTCACCGACCGGATCGTTGACGAAACCGACGACCGAAGCGGATTCGGCGTTGACCGGCAGGACTTGGCGCAGCAGCGGGTCGTGGGGATCGCCGCGGACGATTCGGCCGGCGAATTCGCGGGTGACCATCACCGGGAAGCCGTGGTCGCGGTCGTCGCCGGGCGGCAATCCGACCGCCGCCCGGAGATCGCCGGCGGTCCGCAGGGCGTCGCGGATCGATGCCTGCCAGCTCGCCGCGGCCGGCGGCCCGGCGGATTTGACCGACGCCTGCCGCCCGTTCCCCGTGGCCGGTAAACTCCCCGCCCAAGCCCCGACCGGTTCACCGCCGGCGCCGTTCGACGTCGCCACCGCGTGGTTCTCGATGACGGGGGAGTCTGTTTTCAATCGTAACCCTCACTTCTCGCGAAAAGCGGATCTGTTGCCGTGGCCGTCTACAATACCAGCGAATTCCGAAAAGGTCTCAAAGTCGAAATCGATGGCGAGCCGTATTTGATGACGGAAATGAATTTCGTCAAACCCGGCAAGGGCAACGCTTTTTACAAGTGCCGGATGAAGAACCTCGTCCGCGGCACGACGTTGGAGCGAACCTACAAGGGGGGCGACTCGCTGCAATCGGCCGACGTCGAGACCACCGTCGTGACGTTCCTGTACCGCCAGGGTGCCGACTACGTTTTCATGGACAAACAGTCGTTCGAGCAGTATGAGACGAGCGAATCGGTCGCCGGGGAAATCTGGAAGTACCTCAAGGACGGGACCGAATGCACCATGACGCTCTACAACGGTCAACCGATCGTCGTCGATCCGCCTCAACACGTCGAGTTATTGGTCACCGAGTGCGGGCCGGGCACCAAGGGCGACACGGCGACGTCGGTCACCAAACCCGCCATGTTTGAAACCGGGGCGGAATTCCAAGTCCCCGGATTCATCAAAGAAGGCAACGTCATCAAGATCAATACGATCGACGGGTCGTATGTCGAACGGGTAAGCAATTAGGAAGGGGAAAGGGCCAAAGTATCACAGGACCACAGGAAAACAAAAGTCAAAACCTGTGGCCCTGTGGCCCTGTGGCCCGGCCCTGTGGCCCTGTGGCCCTTTCGACTCAATCCATGATTAACCCCCTCTACCTGCCGGAGCTTCGTGAGATGCTGGCGATGGACCAGCGGGGGGAGCTGGCGGAGTTCTGCACCGCGCTGAACGCCGGGCGGACCGCGGACTTCATGGAAGGGCTTACCGACGCGGAAGTTTGGCAGGTTTTGAGCCACGCTCAGCCGGACCGCGCGCGGAAATCTTTAGCTACTTCGAGCCGCAGCGGCAGCTCGCAATGCTCGCCGCGGAGCCGCCCGCCGACGCCGCCGGGTTGATCGAACAACTCGCCGAAGACGACCGGGTGGATTTGATCGACGAGCTGCCCGCCGGGGCGGTCGAAGCGATCCTGGAGGAACTCCCCCCGGCCGATCGCCGCAACATTCAGCGGCTGCGGGCCTACCGCGATGCCACGGCGGGGTCGTTGATGACCACCGAAGTCGCCAAATTGACCCAGCGTTTGAGCGTCCGCGAAGCGCTCGATGAACTCGCCGCGACCGCTGCCGATCTGGAGACGATCTACTACCTCTACATTGTCGACGACAACAACACGCTGCGGGGAATCGTCTCGACGCGGCAACTGGTCTCCTCGCTCAAGGATCCCTCGCGAACGCTCGGCGACATGATGCAGACCGACGTGATCGTTGCGCTGGTCAATGAAGATCAAGAGTCGGTCGCCGAAAAAGTTGAGCGTTATAACCTTTTGGCAATCCCCGTCGTCGACACCGGTCGTCAATTACTGGGCATCATCACCCACGATGATGTTATCGACGTGGTGCGTGAGGAATTGACCGAGGACGCCCAACGGATCGCGGCGGTTGAACCGCTGGAGGATGACTTCCTGAGGATCGGACTGCTGACGCTCGCCTATAAACGAGGCATTTGGTTGGTTATTCTTTTTTTCGCCGCGCTGCTGACGGCATTGGCTTTACGCCATTATGAGGTTGAATTGCAAACCTACGCCTGGTTGGTTTGGTTCATCCCCCTGATCATTAGCTCGGGCGGCAATTCGGGAACCCAGTCGGCGACGTTGGTCATCACGGCGATGACCGGCGGAGAGGTCGAAATCAGCGACCTGCCGCGGGTATTGGCACGGGAACTTGTCGTGTCGACGTTGCTGGGCGGTTTTTTGGCGGCGATCGGCTACGCCGTGGCTTTGTTCATCGCACCGACGTCGACCGACGCGGCGGTCATCCCGCTGACGATCTTTTCGGTTTGTTTGGTCGGTTGTCTCTGCGGCGCGTCGCTTCCGATCGCGTTTAAACGAATCGGCTGGGACCCGGCGATGATGAGCAACCCGTTCGTCGCGGGAATCGTCGATATCCTCGGCATTGTTATCTATATCAACGTCGCCAGGGCGTTGTTAAATTGACTCTCAACATTTGGAGATAGGTTATGAGACCGGAATTGATTGGCGTTTTTGCATCGGTCGACGCGGGATTGGGAGTCGCTTGGCCGGTGATCGAGGAGATCGGGGTGCCGACAATCCAGCTTCACGCCCCGGCACCGGCGAACCGGACCGAGGCGGCGGCGAAGCAATTTGCTCAAAAGCTCGACGCCATTGATGTGCAATGCACCGCCGTGTTTGCCGGGTTCAATGGCGAATCGTATGCCGACATCCCGACGGTCGTGCGAACCATCGGGTTGGTGCCGACCGAAACCCGGGCGGCGCGTTTGGAAGAGATCAAACAAATCAGCGACTTTGCCAAGGCGTTGGGCGTCGATGCCGTGGGGCTGCACCTGGGCGCCGTTCCGCACGCCGGGATGGACGATCCCGACTACGCGGCAATCGTCGATGTAACGCGGCGATTATGCGACCATTGCGATGGTCACGGCCAGTATTTGCACTTGGAAACGGGTCAGGAGACCGCCGCGGGTTTGTTGCAATTCATCGGCGACGTCGACCGCGGGAATTTGAAAGTCAATTTTGATCCGGCCAACATGATCCTCTACGGGGCCGGCGAGCCGCTGGAGGCATTGCGATTGTTGGGGCCGCACGTCCGCAGCGTTCATTGCAAAGACGCGACGTGGAGCGACCAGCCGGGGGTAACGTGGGGCCGGGAAGTGCCGTTGGGTCAGGGCGCCGTCGACATCGCCGCCTACATTCAAACGTTGCGGGAGATCGGTTATGAGGGAACGCTGACGATTGAGCGTGAGATCCCCGAAGACCCGCAGCGACAGAAGGCGGAAATCGGTGCGGCGGTCGAGTTGCTACGATCGCTGGTGGGATAGGCCTCCGGCCTGTCTTGTGGCTGGTCGACAGGCCGGAGGCCTATCCCACAATCAGCGAATCTCAAAGCCGACTTCGGATTGGCCGTATTTATGACCGTTGAGGTCTTCCATCGTCAGCCGCAGCGTGTAGCGACCGGCGGCCAGGGGGTTGGGGAGATTCATTTGGTAGGCGATGAAATAGTCGCGAACCGGCGAAGCGGTGTTTTGCAAATCCACGGGTAAGCCTTGCGAAACGACGCGGTTGCCGGACGTGTCGAAAATCTCATAACTGCCCTGCATCTCGGTCTCATACCGCCGCGCCCCCCCGGCGGTCGCGGCCGGCAGCGTTTCGACTTGGAAGTTGTCGATTTCGCAGTAAACAATCACCGCCTGACCGGCTTTGAACCGCGTGTCGGTAAACGGTTTGGTTTGTCCGTAAGCCTCGATTTCGGTGCAAAATTGCAGCGAGCGGACCTCCAGCGTGTCGGTCGCCGCGGCCAACGCGACGGTCGCCTGGCGAATCGAAGGCAACGCCTCGGACAACCGGTGGCTGACGACGGGGTGGCCGGCGGGGTCGATCAACGTTGATAACCCGGCGAGCTGGTGCCGCAGGAAGTCGGCTTCGGCATCGGTCAACGGGGTCGCCGGGCCGTCGTCGGAGGTCGCTTTGATTTGACCGGTGAGCGTTCGGAGGTACTGAGCGATGATGAAACGGCGACCGCGCGCCGCCTCGGTCTCTCCGGTCACCGGCCGCTCATAGCTTTGAATCAACTCCTCCAGCGACTTCGGTGAGTCGGCAACCGCCGGGGAATCGGACAGGTGCAGCGAGTGACTGACCTGCCGGATCGGCGTTTTGGCGTCCTCCTTTGCCGCGGGCGACACAGCGATGGCATCGACGGATCGTTCTCCCGCTGGATCGCTCGGCTTGGAAACCGGCGGCTCGGCGACAGCGACTTGGACCGGCGGGGCTTTTTGTTCAGGGAACGCTTGTGCCGGTCGGGTACCGGCGGGCGACTTGCCCAATGCCCAAGGCTGAGCCTCGATCATCGGCACCTCGTTGGGCAATGGAGGCATATCAGCAAGTGAATCGTTGAGAAAATCATTCAATCCACCGGCCTGGCTGGTTCGTTTGGCACGTCCGGCCGACGTCGTGATCAACCGCTGCATCGCTCGGCGGCGGACCTCCGGGGGAGCGTCGACGAGGGCCTCGGCGAACTGTTGAAGGCTGCGGGGGATTGGCTCGTCGTCCGGTTCCGGTTTGTCGTCCGGCTCCGCCTTCCCGTTGGCGACCGGCGGACGAGCCGCAGTTTTGGGTGCGGATTTGGCCGAGACAGCAGGCTCGGCGTCCGCCGGAGCGTCGCCGCCAATGAGGCTGGCAAAATCCACTTGCGACGTCACCGGCGACCGCGGGGGCCGGCGGCGAGGTTGAGACGGACCGCCGTGCGGGTTGCGATCGCCGGTGTCGCGATCGGTTGCCAAATCCGCCGACCGGGCGTCTGGTTCGCCCGGACGAACGGTCGGCCGCTGGGTGATTTCAATGTCCGACGGTTCTTCCTGCATCCACCGAACCATCGAGGGACGGCCGCCCATCGGATTGCGGCAACCGGTGGCGACGACCGCGGCGATGGTCAATACCGACACCCAGCGGGCGCCGGCGGTGCGGCTACCCGGGCGGCGGCGACACATTCTCGCTGGATCGAGTGGGAGCATCGTGGAGAATCGATCGGCAGGTGGGGGCGCGGCATGACTTGGCAACGTTGGCTATCGCAGCACCGGCAACGGTGGCAAGGTCAATCCGGATGTCGCCAATCGCCGGGACGCAGACGTCCACAACGTCCGGGGCGGTTGATTATCATGACGCCCTCGTCTGTTGCCCCCTGTCATTGCCGACCCGGATCGATCCATGCTGCCGCCCCGACTGTCTTGCCTTGCCGCCGCGGCGATGCTCCTCGCCGGCACGGGTTGGTCCCAAGCCCCCGCCCCATCGAACTGGGTCGATGAGGTTTTCCCGGTCCGAGAACATGATTTCGGGGCCGTCGCGGTCGCTTCCAAAGCGGAGTTCCGATTTCCGGTCGTTAACAAACTCGACAAGCCGATGCATTTGCAATCGGTCCGAGCGTCGTGTGGTTGCACCAATCCGATCATTCAAACGCCGACGATTCGGCCGGGCGAAACCGGCACGATCTTGGCCCGGTTCAATACCGATTCGTCCCGCGGTCGTCGAAATGCGACCGTCACGGTGGTCATCGACGAGCCGTTCAACGCCGAAGTTCTTTTGGAAGTGACCGGGTACATTCGCCGCGACATCGTGATCTATCCCGGTCAATTGACGTTCGATTCGGTCGATGCGGGCATCGGCACCACGATGGCGACGAAGGTTTACTATGCCGGGCGGGAGGATTGGGCGATCCGCGATGTTCAAAGTCCGGTACCGTGGCTCCAGCCAACGCTGAATCAGGAGAAACGCGAAGGCGGATCGGCAACCTACCGGATCGATGTTGCCCTGGCCCCCAACGCCCCAACGGGTGATTTCCAGCATGAATTAATCTTGACAACCAATGACGAGAAGTTGCAACGTGTGCCACTGCCGGTTTCGGGCCGGGTGGAGCAGGCGTTGGCGATCGCGCCGCGGTCGATTCCGCTGGGCGACTTGGCGGCCGATGACCGGGTCACCCAGCGACTCATCGTTCGGAGCAAGAACCCGGTGGCGATCGGCTCGATCGTTTGCGAAGGCTGGAAATTGGACTATCAATTGAACCCCGGCAAACGTCGCATTCATGTAATCAACGTGACGTTCTCGCCAGATGGCGTGACCGGTTCTCAGCGGTCGGACGTCATTGTTTCGACCGACGAAGATCAGCCGCACCAAACCCGCTCAATCTTGACAGCCAACGTCACCACCGGCGACGGCTCAATCGCACAGGCGGAATAGTTCGTCTGCCAAACGAATCACCGGCACTCATTGCAACGGCCTCGCAGCAATATTTCGGTGACTTCGCCGACTTTTTTGCTGGCGCGTTGACTTCCCGCGGTCAATTGGACGTTGTCGAGGCAGGAGACCGTCCCGCAATCGACACACAGGAAATGCGGGTGGGCATCGTCGTGTTGCGAAGACATCGCTTCGAATCGCCAAACATGATCTCCGACTTCGGTTCGCCGCAGCAAACCGGCATCGGCCATGTCGTTTAGGTTGCGAAACACCGTTGCTTTGTCGACGCCCGTGACGGCCAAATGATCCGCGACGACGGCGTGCGTCAGCGGCGTGTTTGAAGAACGAAGCAATTGCAACGTTGCCATTCGCGCCGGCGTCGCTCGCAATCCCGCCTCGCGAATCGCCTTTTTGATGGGATCGAGCGATTCGTCATCCGTCATTCGGGGAACTCTCAAGGAAACATCGGCCAACTGAAACTTTATCGAATCTCTATCCCGGGCGGGAGGCCGACGCTCCCGCAGAGTCAACGGTCACCACAGGAATCCGGCGGAAACTTCCCTAGCCGACCGATCGCCGCCGCCAACGGCTGGCTAACGACTTTTGGCATGTTGACACGGTCGCGAAAACAGGATTGCCGCCTCGCTACCTTCATCGTATCATGGCGGGATGTCCCGGATCGCCCTGACCGTCGTCTTGCTGGTCACTCTGCTGGCTTGCCCGTTTCGTTGCTTCGCCTGCCAGGCGGGTCGCGGCGGGGACGAGGTGCAGGTTGCGACCACCTGTGAATGTTGTTCGCATGACGCTTCGACTCCCCAGTCGCCTCCACCGGGTCAGTGTGATTGTCAGGATTGTTTGTGCGACGGTGCGGTCGTCGAATCAAGTGATGTGGTTCCGGAGCTTTCGACCTTCTTCGTGGGCTTTGTTTCCACGGCACATCAACCGTCCGGTTGTCTGACGCTGCGTCAGGCTGTCGAGCGTCAGCGGCGGATATCAACCAATCCATTCTTTTGGGGCCGGAGTGCGCGCGTCGCGTACCAATCCTGGCTGATCTAGACGGATCATATTCTTCGTAGCCGGGCGAGTGAACTCGCTGGCCTGCTGACGAAGATCGACTTTTTCTCCGTCTCGGTGTTTTGACGCTTTTCCAGCTCAGATTCTGCGCGCAACATTCGTGTGCGATTTGGGAATCGCCGTCAATCACACGCCAATTCTCTATTCCTAATTTCCCATTTCAAATGTTCCTTCCCTGGGAATACGGTGTTCGCAATTTAGCTCGGCGGCCGATGCGGACGGCTTTGACGCTCGTTGCTTTGGCAACGGTGGTGATGCTGGTCTTTGTCGTCGTTGGGTTCATCCGTGGGTTGGAGCAATCGTTAACGGTGAGCGGAGATGTGGATGTTGTTTTGGTCTACTCCGTGAACTCCGAAGAGAATATCGAGAACTCCTCGATCGCCGCGCGGACTCCATCTTTGCTGACTGCCAGTTTGGACTTAGCCGTGAAGCGTTACGGTATCACAAACGTATCGCCGGAGTTGTATCTGGGAACGCGGGTGAAGAACGATGATGGCGATGGAGGCTTGGGGCTGGTTCGGGGCGTGACGTTGACCGCTCCGCTGGTCCGCCGCGGCGTCAAGTTGATCGACGGTGATTGGCCCGGTGATGGCGAAGTCATGGTTGGACGACTGGCGGCGGCAAAGCTCGGCAGCTCCGATGAGGCGATGACGGTCGGCCAAAGCATCGAATTTGAAGGTCGGATTTGGGTAATCAGCGGGCATTTTGCGGCTGGAGGAGCCACTTATGAATCCGAAATCTGGTGCAAGCTGGGCGACTTTCAGACGGCGACCAAGAGACAGGATTTGAGTTTGGTGGCGATGTTGTTGTCGCCTCAAGGCTCGGCGGCTGAGGTCGAGTTGTTTTGCAAAGAACGCATTGATCTTGAGTTGCGATCGATCCGCGAAACGGATTATTACGCTTCGCTTCAACAGCATTACAAACCGGTCCGTCTGTTGGCATGGTTCGTGGTGGTGCTAGTTTCGGCGGCAGGCATCTTTGCTGGTTTGAACATGATGTACGGCGCGGTAGCGGGACGGAATCGTGAGATTGCAACACTCCAGGCGATTGGATTTCGCCGACGGGCGATCCTGCTGAGTTTGGTGCAAGAAGGAGTTTTGTTGGCAGCGGCCGGTTCGCTGCTTTCCGGCGTGATCGCTCTGACGATGCTCAATGGCATGGCGGTTCGATTCACGATGGGCGCGTTCACGATACGCATCGACAGCGCCGCAGTCTTGATCGGTTGCGGCGTCGGATTGTTGTTAGGCGTCTTGGGTGCGTTACCCCCGGCGCTCAAAGCGTTGCGAGCGGAAGTCGCAACAAGTTTAAAAGCAGTTTGAAAAATTGCGAAGAGTCGAGGGTCAAGAGTTGAGAGTGAAAAGTGTTGCTGGCTCTCGACCCTTGTCTCTCGACCCTAGACTTTTTCCCCCTTTGGAGATTTGAAATGAAGACGATTGTTTGTTTGAGCCTATCGGCATTGGTTTTGTTGTCGGCTGGTTGCAAAGATGGCACCGACGTGGCGGAGGGGCCGAGTCATAATCGCTATGACTTGGATTCTGGAAAAACGCAGTACGAAGCGGAATCGGAACCCGCCGGTGCGATGCCGGTTGGCGAAGCTCGCGAGAAAACCGAAGACGGCCAGAACGTCACACTGGTGGGCTTGATCGGCGGTTCCCGCGAACCGTTCGTCAAAGGTCTGGCGGCTTTCACGATCGTCGACCCGAAGGTTCCGTATTGTGCGTCCGACGAAGGATGTCCAACACCTTGGGATTACTGCTGCCAAACCAACGCCGTCAAGCAGAACATTGCGACCGTCAAAATCGTCGATGATTCCGGCAAACCAGTGACACAAGACGCTCGTGAGTTTTTGAGTGTCAAAGAGCTGTCGACGGTCGTTGTCCAAGGCAAAGCTCGGCGCGACGACCAAGGCAATCTGACCGTTGCGGCTAGTAAGATTTTCGTCAAGTAGGACTAGCCATGGCCGCTCCGCTCGATCTCAGTCAACTCGCACTCGATCGCTCGCCTGCGAGCGAGCCGAAATTGACGAAGCCGCGCCGCAAACGCTGGGTCACTCGCTATCTGTTGCCGCTGGCGATTATCGTCGGCTTTGTCGGCCTATTGGTCGCGGCAGCGGGACGCCATTGGATGCCGCAGCGTTCGGTGACGGTCGTGCCCGTGGTCGTCAAGCGAGCCGAAGTGCAGCAGGCGGGAAGCACGCTGTTTCAATCGCCGGGTTGGATCGAACCGCGACCAACCGCGATCAGCGTGGCGGCGTTGGCTCCCGGCGTCATTGAGGAGTTAATGGTCGTCGAGGGCCAAGTCGTGAAGAAGGATCAAGCGATCGCGAAACTAATTTCGATCGACGCGGAATTGGATGTCCAGCAGGCCAAAAACTCGCTGGCGATTCGTGAAGGTGAATTGAATCGAGCGATCGCGGAACGCATTGCCGCGAAGATTCGGATTGACAACCCGGTGCATTTGGAAGTGCCGCTGGCGGATGCCCAAAGCACACTCGCGAAGGCAAAAACTGAGTTGGCAAAATTGCCATTTTTGATCGAAGCGGCTGAGGCACAAGTGAAGTTCACGCTCAGCAGCATGGAAGGAAAACAGTCGGCTGGGAATGCCATCGCGGGACGCATCGTGCGACAAGCCGAAAGCGAACACGCCGCCGCCGATGCGAACCTGCAAGAGTTGCGGCAGCGACAACCCAACCTGCAATTGGAGGTCGATACGTTGAAACGAAAAGTGGACGCCTTGCAACGACAGCGAGAGTTGTTGGTCGAGGAAAACCGTCAGTTTCAGGAAGCCGAAGCAAAGGTCGAGTCCGCGATCGCGCTGCGAGACGAGGCGAAGTTGCAACTGCGGCAAGCTGAATTGGCTCTTGAGCGAAACGTCGTTCGCGCCCCGATGGATGGCCGTGTGTTACGACTAGTCGCCGCGCCGGGAACTCGCGTCATGGGGCTGGAAACGACGGCGGGGCAAAGTTCGGGCACGGTCATCGAGATGTATGATCCCGATCGCTTGCAGGTCCGGGCCGACGTTCGATTAGAAGATGTGCCGATGGTCATGCCGGGACAGCCGGTCGAAATCGAAACGGCTTCGTCTCCGGTTGCCATTGAAGGTCGAGTCCTTCAATCGACCAGTTCCGCGAACATTCAAAAGAACACGTTGGAGGTGAAGGTCGAACTGATAGATCCGCCGCCAAGTGTCAGTCCCGAAATGTTGGTCACGGCGACGTTCTTGGCTCCGCAACTCGAACAATCCGATAGCGAGGCAACCGAAACGGAGCGGATTGTTTGCACCGAAGCAATTGATTCAATCCGGCGAGTCAGGCTCATTCGCTTGGGTGGTGGACGCGGCCGAACTGGCCCGGCAGCAACCCGTGGAAGTTGGCAGCGATGGACCGGATGATTTGATTGAAATTAAATCGGGTCTGCGAGTCACGGACAAGTTGATTGCCAGCGGGACGGATGGACTAACCGACGGCAGTGCGGTGAATGTCACAGGCGATGATCAAACAATGGGGATGGGTCGAGGGACAAGGGTCGAGGGACAAGGGTCGAGGGACAAGGGTCGAGGGACAAGGGTCGTGAGCCAGAATCTTGACCGGCAATCCAGCATTCGACCTCCGGCTCTCGACTCTTGTCTCTCCGCTCTCGACTTTTCCGAAGGAAAAACATGGCATTGGTAGAACTACGTGGCGTCAGCAAGAGCTTTCGCAAAGGTGACGAAACAATCACTCCGCTGGACAACATTGATTTGGACATCGAAGTGGGCGAGTTCGTGTCGCTGATGGGACCAAGCGGGACGGGCAAAAGTACGCTTCTGAATTTGGTCAGCGGCATTGACCGGCCCGATTCGGGAACCATCACGGTTGCCGGGACCGAGGTGACCGGGTTGTCGCGAAGCAAGTTGGCAGACTGGCGAGCCGCGAACCTTGGCTACATATTCCAGACGCACAATCTCATCCCCGTGTTGACCGCTTATGAGAACGTCGAACTGCCAACATTGCTGTTGAAGTTGTCGTCGGCGCAGCGTCGGCAGCGAGTTGAGTTAGCGATGGAAGCGGTGGGCCTAAGCGACCGCGCTGATCACTATCCGCGTCAACTTTCCGGCGGACAGGAACAACGCGTTGGCATCGCCCGTGCGATCGTGGCTCATCCCAAAGTCGTCGTCGCCGACGAGCCGACCGGTAGCCTGGACACAGAAACGAGTGACCAAGTGCAAAGCTTGTTGCAACGTTTGAACAAGGAACTCGACATCACGATGTTGATGGTCACGCACGACAGCGACGTGGCAAGGATCGCATCAAGGCAGATGGTTCTGGATCGCGGTAAATTTTTGGAAGCGATTCACTCATGATTTCTTATGTATTGAAAACACTTTGGCGACATCACACGCGAACACTTCTTACCGTCACCGGTGCGGCGGTCGCGATGTTCGTGTTCTGCTTTGTTGGCTCGGTGCAGGAAGGACTGCATCGGCTGACAACCGGATCGGATGCCGACCGCAGTTTGATCGTGTTCCAAGAAAACCGGTTCTGTCCAACGACCAGCCGGTTGCCGGAGGACTACTCCCGCAAGATCAAGGAAGTGCCCGGAGTTCGCGACGTGATGCCGATTCAAGTTTGGACCAACAATTGTCGCGCCAGTTTGGACATCGTCGTCTTTAATGGAGCCGATCCGCAGCAGATCCAATCAACGCGGCCATTGACATTGATCGATGGCAGTTGGGATACCTTCATAAAGCAACGCGACGCGGCGATTGTCGGGCGCAACGTCGCTCAGAGGCGTGGTTTGAAAACCGGCGACCAGTTTTCCATCGGCGATATCTCGGTGAAGGTTGCTGGTGTCTTCTCGTCGACCGTGCCGTCGGAAGAAAACCTAATTTATACGAGCCTCGCGTTCCTGCAATACACCCGCGGATTGGACGCAGCGGGGCTGGTAACGCAGCACGAAGTACGATTGACCGAAGATGCCGATCCCGACCAAGTCGCGAGCGAAATCGACGCCACGCTGCGGGCCGGATCGGTCGCGACCAAGACACGACGCAAAGGGGCGTTCCAAGCCAGCACGCTATCGGACCTTGTTGACTTGATCGGGTTTGCACATTGGCTCGGCTACGCCTGCGTGGGACTCGTTTTGTCGCTCGTCGCCACCACGACTGTGATGGGTGTCCAAGACCGCATCAAAGAATACGCGGTGCTGCAAACGATCGGGGTTCGACCGCTTCGCGCGATGCGGTTGGTACTCGCCGAGAGCACAATTCTATGCCTCGTTGGCGGCATCGCGGGCACGGGGCTAGCAATGACGGCATTGGCACTTGGAGGGTTCGCAATCGGAGCGGAGGGGGCTACCATTGCTTTTCGCCCGTCGATCAGTTTGGCCGTCAGCGGCGCAGCGGTATCGTTGATCGTCGGCATCATCGCCGGACTGGCTCCCGCGATTCAAGCGGCAACAGTCCCGATCGTCAACGCGCTTCGACAAGCGTGATCAGCCGGGAAACCACTCATGATTAACGAACAGAATCAAACAGTCGAACTAAAAATCCACGGCATGGATTGTGTCGAAGAAGTATCGTTGATCAAACGTGAATTGGTACCACTGCTCGGTAGTGATGAGCGATTAGGGTTCGACTTGCTGGGCGGACGGTTGACCGTTGATCTCGATGGTGTTGAGGTTTCCGCCGGGGATGTACTGGC
>CAWHXH010000007.1:0-291545 GCA_963833245.1 Pirellulaceae bacterium | reverse complement strand
ATCTAAGGTGTCCGGGTGTGCCGGGATAAACCGGTTTGGAACAGGGAATGAAAGTGTCTCACGATGAACGACTAGCCATCGACGTCGGCCTCCAGCGGAGGTGCGGGGGAGGTAACGACCGCGTGCTGAGCGTCCGCGGCGGAGGGAAACGTAGGCCAGCCACTGAGCTCCGAAATCATCACTTCCGTGTGCCCACCTTGTCCGGACTTGGGGAAGGCAACACCGGTCGTCCCGCCAATGGCGAGGGACGATCGGACACGGCGGAGTCATCGAACCTGTGCATGCGTGGAAGTTCCAAACGCGAGAACCGGGAGATCCCATCAGCCCCCTTGCTCACTGCAGCAGCAGTCCTTGGGGCGGTCTGTGAACCCACAAGGGTACGACGGACATGAACGCCAATGGGAAGTCAGATGGGGGCGTAGTACCGCCGACTGGGACGAACAAAGCCGGAACTGAACCGGCTGCGGAGTTCCCCGAGGGAAGGCCCCCAGCCAATTGGAACGCCGATCAGTCTGATCTGCCCCGCTCACCGGCGCGGAAACGTGGCAGATCACTCGGACTGGCTGGCGTACGCGAGACAGCTCGGGCGAAACCCGAGCTGCGTTTCACGTCGTTGCTGCACCATGTCAACGAAAAGCTATTGACCGAAGCCTTCTTCGATTTGAAGAAGACCGCGGCCGTCGGCGTCGATGAGGTGACTTGGCACGACTACGAAGAAGGTCTGGCCGAGCGGATCGTTGATCTGCACGGTCGAGTTCACCGGGGAGCCTACCGAGCAAAGCCTTCCAAACGGATCTACATCCCCAAACCCGATGGCCGGTTGCGGCCGATCGGGGTTGCGTCGCTGGAGGACAAGATTGTCCAAAAGGCGATCGTCTGGGTGTTGCAGAGTATTTATGAGGAGGATTTTGCTGGGTTCAGTTATGGCTTCCGGCCCGGCCGCTCTCAGCACATGGCACTTGATGCCTTGAGCGTCGCGATCGGCTGCAAGAAGGTGAACTGGGTTCTGGATGCCGACATCGAAGGTTTCTTTGACAACATCGACCATGAAAAGTTGATGGGATTGTTGGAGCTTCGGATCGGCGATCAACGAGTGCTTCGTTTGATCCGCAAGTGGCTCATTGCCGGGGTCAGCGAGGACGGTCAATGGTCCAAGTCGACGGTCGGAACACCGCAGGGGGCAGTGGTTTCACCACTGCTCGCGAATGTGTTTCTGCACTATGTTTTGGACCAGTGGGTGGTCGATTGGAGGAAGCGGTGTCGAGGCGAGGTGGTGATTGTCCGTTATGCGGACGACTTCGTCATGGGCTTTCAGAACCGTTATGAGGCTGAAGCGTTCTTGGATCAACTTCGAGAGCATTTGGCGGAGTATGGTTTGAAGCTTCACGATGACAAAACACGTCTGATCGAGTTTGGCCGCTTTGCGGCCGAGCGTCGAGGCGAACGTGGGGAAGGTCGGCCGGAAACGTTCGACTTTCTTGGTTTCACCCATCGCTGTAGTGTGACGCGATCGAAGGGATGGTTCATGGTCGCTCGCGAGAGTGTTGCCAAGCGAATGCGGGCAACTCTGGCGGCGATCAAAGCCAAGCTGAGACAACGTCGACACTGGGAGATTGGTTTGGTAGGCGAATGGCTAGAGCGTGTGGTTCGGGGCTGGATGGGTTACCATGCGGTCCCGGGCAACATGCGGCGGCTTCAACAGTTTCGCGACGGTGTGATGCGTCGGTGGTTGTTTGTTTTGCGCAAGCGAAGCCAGCGGCACCGGTGGACATGGTCTCGACTGAAGAGCTTATGTGATTCTGTTCTCCCCAAGGCGAAGATCCTTCATCCTTATCCAGAACAAAGGCATCGCGTTCGACGAGAGGCAGGAGCCGTATGAGTTAGACGCTCAAGTACGGATCTGTGCGGGGGGCCGCCCGAAAGGGCGGTCCCTACCGCGATTACCGTTTTGCGCATTTGGGTTCCCTTCAGCTCTTCGGTCGTTGACTGCCACTTGCCATGAATGCGGATTTGGGATCAACGTCGACGGGACTCCCGGGTGATTTCGGCGATCGCTTGGACCCGAAGTTCAATAAAGCGGGCGGTTTACAGGGGGTGAACTGCGGTGCGAACTGATTTCAAGTTCCATCCATGCGGGCAGTGGTGCGTCCTGGAGGCTTTCAGCAAGCCCCATCGACGTCGGCCCGAGTCCACCAACAATGCCGACCGGAATCCCCAACGACTCGGAGATCGATTGAAAATTCGACAACGCGTTGGTGAAACGATTGACTGAAGACGAAGTGCCGGATGACGAATCGTCAGGCGAGGGCATCAAGCAACCGACCGCGTCGATCGCTTCGCATCCGCGAAGCAACGTCTGGAGGTTGGTTTGATTTTGGGAAGAAAAGGGATGGCAAGTGGGAAGTTGCTAGTTGCTAGTCATCGAATTTCGTAGTCGACGCAGTTGATCAACGATCTCTGGTTCCTCTTTAAGATTCGCTAAAACCGTCAGCTCGGTATCGATCAGATTCCAATCCAGTTTCAGTTCGCTACGGATCAAGATGCCTCGAATGTCGACCCAATCATGAGGGCGGTTGGCAAACGCTTTGAGGATAACTAAGTCGCTGGGGCCACAGATTCGTAAGCGCGTTCGGCGAAAAGAGATGAGTTCGGAACGCTCGATCCTTGCAAAGAGATTTTTCAACAGCAACTCGATGATGGGTTGCTCGTTGCCAAAATCTGTCCAAACCGTTGCGGCGACGTCGTCGGTCTGCCGGGGTTGCCCCCAATGGTTGACCGCGAGGCCACCGATGAAACAGAACTCGATGCCGACAGATTCCCAGATCAACTGCAACCGACCCGCCGCAGCGATCAAATCGCTCAGATCTACACCGAACATCAGGCGGTTGACGCTTGGTTGGACAGTAGCTCGTTTAACCGGCGGCGGATGAACCAATGCTGCATGATCACCATCCCGTGTCGCTCCGGCTGTCGGTCGTAAACCAAGGTGCCCATTGCCAGGCGTTTAGGATTGTCCCCCCGCCGCCGGAGTTCCTCGTCTCGAATCGCCTGGAGCCGAGGTCCCGCCGCTTTCCACTGCCGCGCCCAAGCGGAGGCGAAGTCGGGCAGAGGTGACGGAGTGGTTTGCGGCGGGCTTGTTTGCGGGGTGATCAAAGTCAAAGGCTCGTGGAAAGTCCGACCGGTTGTCCAGACCGGCAAAAGGGGTCAGGCAGTGCCGAGATAAAACCGGTTTTGGATCGAGAATGAAAGAGTCCCACGAAGGTTCTACAGCGGCCTTGGAGCTAAAGGCCAGTGGAACCGATCTCGGTCGTTTTTTGCCGCAGTTTGCGAGATTGCTGGGCCAACTCGGAAATGGTCGCTTCGGTCCATTGATTCTGTCGCCATCGCGTATAATCGAACGACTCTCGGCCAACCAACGCAATGAAGCGTTCGGATTCGACCAACCCCAACTGCGCCCGAAGCAACTGCATTGCATCACTTCGCAGCTCAGTGTCTGTCTTCATCTGACCTCTCATGCAGCTCACGGATGAAATCTATTGGATCGAGGACGCCAAATTCGGAATAGGAACGCATCTTTCTCAAAATGCCATTGTCTGTGGTAACGAACCAATCGGCGTTAGCTTCTTTCGCGGTCGCTAAGTGCAACGCATCCATCGATTTCACTCCGACGGAGATAAATTGATCGGCGATCTGTTCAATCACGTCCGTTGTATCGAGGTCCGCTTGAGCGATTTTTTTCCATTCGGCGATGGCGATGCGGCGTTCGTCATCAGGATTGTCGGCGTTCTCTAGATCAAGGACCGCTGACCAAATTAGAGAGTGCTCGCGTTGACGAATCATCTCCTGAATCTCCAGCTTCGCTTCGGTCTGCAAACGCACCAGGAGTTGTGATTGGTCATCAAATGGTCGATTGAAGCAACAAAGATCCAAATACAACTTCATTCAGGCTGGACCCGTTAAATTTGGGTTCCCTTTAGCTCTTCGGTCATTGACGGGCACTCGCCATGGATGCGGTGTTGGGGTCAACGTCGACGGGACTCCTGAGCGGTTTCGGCGATCGCTTGGGCCCGAAGTTCAGTGAACCGGGCGGCGTACAGGGGGTGAACGGCGGTCAGGTGACCGGCAGGCTGGTCGATGGGGCATCAGGCGGTTGACGCTTGGTCGGACAGTAGCTCGTTTAACCGGCGGCGGATGAACCAATGCTGCATGACCACCATCCCGTGTCGCTCCGGCTGTCGGTCGTAGACCAAGGTGCCCATTGCCAAACGTTTGGGATTGTCCCCCCGCCGCCGTAGTTCCTCGTCTCGAATCGCCTGGAGCCGAGGTCCCGCCGCTTTCCACTGCCGCGCCCAAGCGGAGGCGAAGTCGGGCAGAGGTGGCGGGGTCGTTTGCGGCGGGGTTGTTTGAGGGGTAATCAAAGTCAATGGCTCATAGAAAGTCCGACCGATTGTCTAGGCCGGGAAAAGAGGTAAGGGAGTGCCGGGATAAAGGAAATAAGAAGACGGGGGGTTTATCGGTTGACGAAGGCAGGTTGGGTGAAGATGTACTGTTACCGACCGCATCGATCGCTTCGCCTCCGCGAAGTAACGTCTGGAAATTGGTTTGAATTTTGTGGGAAAGGGTTGGCAAGAGGGAAGTTGCCGGTCGCTCAAGACTCGTTTGAGCCGCGTTCGCTCTGGAGCGTCTGGAGTTCGGCGATGATTTCAAAGTCTTTGGGTCGACCGGCGGCTTGCTTCAACTCAATAAGCCTGGATAACGTCACCACTCGCACGGGGTGGTCGTACAGTTGCATCAATTCAACGTCCTGCTGAAGCCCCGACCAAGTGCCGTCGCCAGCCGCTTGACCTAGCAAGTCAATGTCGCCCCGCGTCGATGTCAAGGTAAAGTTCAAACCTGCGGATAGGGTGGCGATGTCCCAAAGAAAAGGTAAGCCTGGAGGGGCCCCACGGTAGTACAAATCAATGCCTTGCAACGCCTCAACCAGTCGCTCCAAATTGCTTATCTCTCGGTTGTAAACAATGTCGACATCGTAGGTTGTCCGGGCAAGTCCGTGGGCGATTGCCGCCCCGCCGCCAATAAGAATGAAGTCGACCCCACGCTCGACAAGCTTGGGAAGAAAGTAGGCAAAATTGCCCGGGTTCATTGCTCTGACGATTCCCTATCCGACTGGTGCTCTAATCGATGCTTCCGGCCGGCTTCGTGCAGTTCCATCACACCAATCATGAATTGGTCAAACTTCACGAACCGCTGATGCGGCGTGAGCTTTAAGTTTTCTCGAAGCAACGTCCGATCGACATCTCGCATGTAGGTTTCGATAACCGGGGGGATTGAGCGGGGGGGCGGGGAGTTCATGGGACAGACGGCAAGGCGTTAGATACCGATCCGGCTATTTGGATGGCTCGGAGGCCTTCGCCTAAACGGTGGGACCAGTGGAGGCGGGAAGAAGGTGGCGGTGTGCCGGGAGGAGCAGTGGGGCGGACGGGGGTGATCATCGCGAATTAAATGATCAACGTCACTTTGTTCCTGAACCACAAACCCATCCACTTCAGGCCGGCTCGAATTGGTTGATGAATTGATCGACCCAAGTGGCATGCTGTTGTTCGATCTTTGCGGCCAGGTGCGTCAATTCGGTCAGGCGGTCGCGACGTAGGGTCAGATCGTAAGCGTGGCGGAAGGCGTGACGGAAGCCTTTGAGGTCACGAACATCGGGAACGAAGTCCGCGGGAAGGAAGGCGGGGCGAATCCCGGAAATCGTCAAGCTGACCCGATCGATCAGGGCGTCGTGATATCCAAGCTCCTCTCGGAGGTGGTTCTCAAAGTTGCGGACAATGTTCTCAAACCCACGTTCCAATGCGTTGTAGAAACGATTGAGTTCAAAACCGATCACCCGGGAATCCAACTCGAGCGTCGAAGCTTGCCGGACCGCGTCGAGAAGGATCCGGTGGTCGGCGGAGAGTTCAGAGGCTAACACCGCCAGCCGGACCGGATCAAAGCAATAGACGGAGGACAAAGCGGGTCGGGGGACAAAGCGAGTTGGGGACGCTAACGGGTGACGACTCGAACGCCCTGACGACGGACCTTAGCGCTCAGCGGCGAGTCGCTCAGTTCCATCACGTCGACTTCACAGCCGACCTCACGCGATAGGACCGACTGCAACCGGTCGAGCCACGCCGCCCCCACGATCGGTTCGAACGCCACGTCGACGTCGCTGGTGTCGCGGTAACCGCCGGGCACAATCACCGAGCCGTGAACGTAGGCGACCTCGCCGGCGGCGTGCCGGGCAATCGATCGCCGGACACGAGCCAATCGATCGATCCGCATCGCTTCGGCGGCCTCCGAGTCGATCCGATCGCGACGTTGCAGCAGGGTTTCGGGGAGGGACAAAGTGTTAATTGTTATCGATGCCGAAATCGAAGGCTAAAGTTTCTTTGGGATGCTACCTTCGACGATCCGGCATTGTCCGATGTGAAACCATTCGTGACCCAATAGCTCGGTCTTAGTATTCATCGTTGTCATCGGGGCGGAAGTCCTGGGCAACGAGGTCCGTCCACAGTGATTCAATCCGCTGATCGCAGCCGGCATCGCGAAGTCGCTTCAGCACGGCGCCGTCGTTGGTGCGGTACTCGGGAAACCGCATGAGTAAGCGCATCAGGTCGACTCGGTCGGTTAGCCCTTTGGGCGTGTTTGCTCGAGCGGCCATGCTGATGACTTTTAAAGCGATCAGTTCGGCCGGTTGGACCACGCTCAGACCGCCCATAACTTGACATGGGGGCAGGTGATCGACTTGCCGAATGTCAACCAAATGCCGGTTTTCCGGTTTGCGGCTTTGGTAAACCCGCCAGCCTTTGCCCGAAGCGACCGTTCGCTGGCGAGCGGCGATGCCGAGTTGTTGGTGTAAGTGGTCACACAGCAACGTTGCCAATTGCGGGGCGTCCAATGCCATCACATCCACGTCCTGTGTTGCACGAACGTCCTGGACGTAAACATTGACCGCCTGAGCTCCAAACAATGCGACATCCGACCTTCCGCTTAAGAACGTCAACGCCGCGCCGTGGATGTGGGTGAGCGGTACTGGCTCGTGCATAAGATACTCGCGAACCGAGATCGGAGCGTTTGCCGCTAGCCAATGTTCGGGTTGCGTTCCGAAAAGGAATGATGAAGGTGATGCGAACGTGGATTTCGCTTGGCCCGAAGCCTTCGTTCGCCCCATCTCAGCGTCCGACCTACTGTTCAACGACGCTTTCCTTCCTGAGCGGCTTCGGTGATCGCTTGGGCGCGAAGGTCAGCGAATCGTTGGCCGTAGATGGGGTGAATTGACAATAGGTCTGATGCGAGTTGGTCAATCGTTGCGGGGGCGTTTTTTTTGAGCACTTCAACCACGTGAGCTTGGTCCTTGCTGCGGTGAAAACTTACTTTGAGTTCCATCCAGGCCGGCAGCGGGGCATAGTCCAATCCGATCGCCAAACCCATCGACGTCGGCCCCGGGACGGTCGTGTGCCAACCAAGTTTTGACTCCCATGCAACTGTAAAACCGAACGTATTGGCAGCAAGCAGCAGTCGATCCAAATCCGCCCGATCGACCGCCACGTCGATGTCCTGCGTCGCGGCGGGGTATCCATAGCGAATCGCACCTAACCCGCCCACGATCGCCATGGGCGAGCAGAGGGTTTCCGACAGCCGCTGCAAGTCCACCAGAGCGTCAGCAAATCGGTTGGTCAGCGGATCCGAAACACCGGTCACCGCGTCAATCGCTTCGCTGCCGCGAAGAAGCGTAGCCAAAGCGGTTTGAACGACAGGAGAGAGGGCGGACACAAACGTCAATCGCTTTCGGCGGCTTCGGCGATGAGGTCGTCAAAGGCCATGACATAAGCCTGGTGGGTTTGCCGGAGATGGCGACGTAGATCGGTCAAGCGTTCGGGGTGATGTCGGATCAACTCGACGACGTCAGCGAGGTCTTTGAGCCGGCCGGCAGCGAGTTTGAGTTCAACCAAACCGGCCAATTCGATGTAACGAAGTTCGTCAGTGGAGGCTCCTATCAAGGATGGGTGCGGGATGGTTGTCGGGGCGGGGCGGGCGGTGGTGCCCGGCCGCTGCCCTTGAGGCAACAGGTCCAAGTCGATTTCGGTTTCTCGATGCAGCAATTTGGGCCAACCACCCGGCTTCACTGACAGCGGGGTGAAGCCGAACCTCGGAGCGACTTGAAGTAACTCCTCTACCTTGTCCGTGGGGACCACCAAGTCCAAATCCCGGGTCACTCGGCCGGCGTAGCCATGGTGCCAAACCGCCCAGCCGCCGGCGACCACCGCTGGCGTCGCACTCGCCGTCAGCAGACGCTGCGTGTCGGCGATCACTCGACCAAAGCGGCCCGGCAGGTCGGCCGGCCGGCTCGATGCGGGGTCCAGCACGGCGAGCTGATCGGACAGGAGGAAAGGGGACACGGGAAGAAGTTTTTAGTTTTTAGTTTTTAGTTTTAAGTTTGAGTTGCGATAGTTGATCGAGGATTTCAGGTTCCTCTTTAAGTTCGGCGAGCATTGCTAATTCGGTTTCGATCAACGGCCAATTCAGCTTGTCAGCACTCCGGGTCAAAACACCCCGGATGTCAGTCCAATCTTGGGGGCGGTTGGCGAAAGCTATGAGGATGACCAGGTCGCTGGGGCCACACGTTCGGATCGAACCACCCCCGGGAATCTTCCAATCGCTGGACCGACCAATCATTGACAGCTCATAGGGCATTCCGCCGATGGAGAGATCAATGTCAGTGGAGCTGCTTGATTCGCCACTTCGTCATCCAGGACTGCCAAATCGTTAAGCCATGACCATACGGACTAGTGGTCGTGGCGGGAGAACCAGCTCCCAGCATTTTGGCGCCCTCGGATTCATCCATCGACCGGAGCCGCTCGTTGCGAAGACGCTGCATTAAAGCACTGCCCGTTTGGGTGTTCGCACGTGAGCCGCGACCCGTAGCGAGTCTTCGAGCGAAGGGGCCGGGCACCATGCTGGATGGATGCTGGAACCAAGCCTGAACCCATCGTTTGGCTTGCTCGTCGGTCGGCGGAAGATCAGGAGGGGGGGGGAGACATCAAGAGGTGACTGAGGGAGCGTTGGTAGTCGACTTTAGGATTGGGAGGGTGAAGCTGCTGCTGAACCCTTCGGCTGAACCCTTCGGCGGGAGGCTCGGCTCCCGTTTGAATGGCTCCGATTCATGAGTTGGTCACCAACTCGTATTTGAGGCGGTCCAGGGCCGTGTAGATTTGTGCCGCTTCGCCGGGTTTGAACAGGTCTAGCGTGGGGGAAACGTAGTAGGTGTAACCGGTGGTGTGTTGATCCAAAATGACAAAACGCCACAGCGGGCCGGTCAAATAGGCTCCCCGCAGCGAACCGGCGGATGTTGAGCCGGCGGAGGCTGGGCCGGCGGATGTTGAGCCGGCGGAGGCTGGGCCGGCGGGGGGCGGGACTTGGGAACCCGCAAGTGAAGCGGGGGTGCCTGCCCGAGTGGCGACCACCATTTCGGTCACCAATTGGACCTCGGGGGATCGGTTGGTGAAGTTGGGTTTGAATTCTTGTAGAAAAAAGACCGGAGCCACCGGTTCTTTCTCTCCCCGGGCGATCAGGTAGTCGGTCGTTCCCGAAACAGTCACGTCACCGAACTGGGCCGATAAAGGACGTTCGTACCAGTCGGTATAACCGGCGACTGTGAAATCGATCCGATTAAGGATCGGAATGACCATCTTCGCTTTGACCTCTTCTTCGGAGTAACCATCGATGTTTCGCCGATGACGTCGCGTCAGGTCGGCCAAGAAGGCACTGGTGGGTTCGTCAACCGTTGCGGCCGCGGGGAACCAAGCGTCAAAACGGGAGTCGTCGACCTGTTCCTCGATGCTGACCAAACTTTGCAATTGAGCGTAGGTGATCGTGGAAAAGGCGAGGTTCAACATGCCCCTTCGCGAAACAACGCAGTTTTGACGGTTCGCCAGAGGATGAAACAGTCCAGCTCCAGGCACCAATTGTTGAGGTAGAAACGGTCAAAGTAGACACGTTGTTTATACGATGTGGTGTTGCGGCCGCTGACTTGCCACATGCCGGTGATGCCGGGGCGGACCATTTGATACAGTTCAAAAACCTCGGGATGTTCTTGGATGTATTCCCGGTCGTAATTGCTGCAGTCGATGATCGGGCGGGGACCGACCAACGACATGTCGCCGACCAGGACGTTCCAAAGTTGAGGTAATTCGTCGAGGCTGGTTTTACGCAGGAAGCGGCCAACTTTGGTGATTCGCGGGTCGCCTTTGAGTTTATGCGAGGACTCCCATTCTTCGAGTAGCTCGGGATGGGCGTCGAGGTAGTGACGCAATTTGGCGTCGGCATCGACGACCATCGAGCGGAATTTGATCGCCCGAAACGGGGTGCGGTAACGACCGACACGGGATTGACGGTAAAAGATCGGCCCCGGATCGGTGATTTTGATCCAAACGGCGATGACTGCCATGACGGGCAACCAAAGTGGCATGGCGGTCACGATGACCGCCAGGTCCATCCATCGTTTGGCCAACAGGGCGTGGGGTTTGGTCAGTGCGGTATGGCAGTGCAGTTCGATTTGGCCATCGTTTTCGGCCAACCGGATTCGCTCGGTCGGCCGGTGTCCCAGCTCGGTGGGCAGCATCACGTGGGGGATGCCATGGAAGGCGTGATAGTCGCGAAATCGCAGCGGGTCTTCGTCGGCCACCGCGACGCGGCAGACGCCAAGGGAGGTAAGAATTCGCTCCAGGTCTGCCGGCGGACCAAGGATGCGACGCGACGGCGGGGTGGCCGGGCGGGGTGGGGTTTCTCCCAAATCAGCCAACCGCGAGAGCCAGTCGGCGTCGCAATCAGGAACGTCATCGGGCAGTGATCGGGCGGGTGCGGCGGTAGGGGCCGGATCGGCGACGATGCCCAGGGGCCGAAGGCCTTCGCACCGACAGCCCTGCAGGCGGTGGTAAAGCCGCTCGGCTTTGGAACCCCCACCGAGGATGACGATCGGTTGCGCCCACTAGTTTTGATCGGCGAGGACATGGCGGGCGACCGGTCGCAGGGCACTGAGGACCAGCGTCAAAGCGGGGGCCAGCACGATCAAAGCGGGCCAATTGAACGGGGTGGCCGGTTGAATCGCAAAACCGAACCCCACACCGATGGTCACCATCAGACAGGTACGGATGATGCGTCGGAATTCGATCGAGTAGGTCAGCCCGCAGGCGGGGTAGAGGCCGTGAATGTGTTGAAACAGGACGGTCATGCAAACCACGCCGGCGATGAAGGCTGCGGCCGGGGGTTGGCCCAGCGACAGGCCGGCGGCGTGAGCGAGCACGGCGGCAAAGGCGGCCCCGGCTGCGTCGACGATGAACAGCGGGGCGGACGTGATCATATCGGCGCGAGCTTGTCGGTGCCCCAGCCGCAACGCTGCGTCGGTCGAAATTCGCGGCAATTGCCCGGTGACCGAAGGGATCGAACCCTGCGGAGCTTTGTAAATCGTCGGCTCGGCATCACCGGGTGCGGCGGTTGCGTCATCGACGCGGGGCGGCAACAGGCCGGCGATCGATCGGGCGCCGCCGGGGGGGCGTGGTGCCACGCCGGTCGATGGGACGCCCGGGAGCGTGGCCCCGGCCATTGGCAGGTGGGTGGTTGGCGAGCCGGTCATGGGCGGGCCGATTAGAGGCAATGCAGGATGCAACGTCGTGGTTGTCAACATCGTGGGGGTCATGCCGAATCCTTGAAATGACGCAAT
Source organism: Pirellulaceae bacterium (assembly GCA_963833245.1). Taxonomy (GTDB): domain Bacteria; phylum Planctomycetota; class Planctomycetia; order Pirellulales; family Pirellulaceae; genus Rhodopirellula. Next base: position 279,787 of record CAWHXH010000007.1, on the reverse strand, counting down.
CGATGCAAGTTTACTAGACCGAATCGCCGGGCGAATTGGTCTGGTGTGCGTGGCCGCTTCGCGACATCGTCGCCACACTGTCACTGGGAGTTGCCCCGTCGCTTGGAGCGTCGTGGGCACCGGGACCCGCCGGCGGTTCCGCTCGCTCCAGGGGGGGCAATGCCGAGATGACCCGGCCGGCTGAGGAGGTTTCGGTACTTCGACGGCGGCCGCGTTTGGTTTTGACCGGAGCCGTCTGCCCATCATCGGCCGCATAGTAGCGCCGATAGGCGGCTTGATAGCCGTACTCTTTTTTGCCGTAATAGTTGTACGAGGCGTAGCCGTAGCCGCCCGATTGACGATCGCGGCCGTTGACGATCACGCCTTCGATCGGCGTGCCTTGTTCCCGGATGATCTCGGTGGCTCGTTGGACCAATGACCGGTTGTTTTTTTCGATCCGGACGGTCAATAAACATCCGTCGGATTTGGCTAAAATGATCGCCGGGTCAGCGACGGCCAACAGCGGTGGGGCATCGATCAGCACAACGTCGAACTGCTCACGTGCCCGTCGGATCAATGCGTCGAAACCGGGCGACTCCAGTAGCTCCGAGGGGATCGAGGTGCGACTGCCGCAGGGACAAACCGTCAGCGAGGATTGCTCGGTGGACCGCAGGCACGCCTCCCACGGATCGCTGCCGGCAACGCAATCGGCAAGTCCGGGGGACCGATCGAGTCCGAAAATGTCATGCAGGACCGGGCGACGCATGTCGGCGTCGATCAGCAGAACGCGTTTGCCGGTTTGGGCGATGGAGACGGCAAGATTGGAGATCGTCGTCGATTTGCCGTCCGCCGGCGACGGGCTGGTCGCCAACAGGACTTTCTTGTCGTCCCGTTTGAGCATCATCAAGATCGAGGTGCGCAGGACGCGGAAGGTTTCCGAATCGTTGCCCCGCGGCAGATGATGGCTGACGATCAACGGCGAGATTTTGCTGTCGGCGGCGGCTTGGGATCGTTTCCGAATCGCTTTGGCGTCCAGGCGGGGGACGTGGGCGAGGATCGAAGCGCCGACGACCTGTTCGACTTCGTCGGGGTTGTGGAACGTCCGGTCGGCCAGTTCGGCCAGGGCCGCGAAGCCAAACCCGAGCATCGCACCGGCGATCACGCCCATCGCCGCGATTTTGGAGCGGACCGGGGAAACCGGCAGCCCGGCCGGTTGCGGTGAGACGAGCAGGTCGGTCGAGAAGCCGGCGTAGTCATTGGCCAGGTTGATTTCCTGCAACCGCTGGAAGACCTCGTCGTAGCGTCGCTGGGCGCGATCAAGGTTGGCTTTGAGCGAATTGCCGTTCATGAACGCCATCTGAATCTCCTTGGAGGCGTTGGCTTCCTCGTCGGAGATTTCGACAAGCTGTCGCTCGCGTTTTTCGTGTTCCTCGATATCGCTGTTCAACACCGCGTAATAGCTACGCAGCATTTCGACCGGCTTGACGGCCTGGTTGTCCAGCATTTCGGGTAGCTCGGGCAGTTCCGATTTGGCCGAGGCGAGGTAGCGTTTGAGGCTGGCAAGATCGTTCTTGAGAACCGCAACGGTCGGATGGTTATCGCCGTAGGTTGCCCGGAGCAAATTCAATTGGCTGGTCTGGTCCAGGATCCGGCCGGATTCGAGCTGATCGGTTCGCTGGGCGATCGTTCGGTTGCGATCGATTGCCGCCTGCTCCTCAAAGCTCATCTGGGCCAACGAGCTACCGGCGGCGTTGAAGCGTCCGATTTCGTCGGGTGAAAGCAGAGCGAGGACTTCGAGTTCGGAAATTTCGTCAGGTTTGCGGCCGGCGACAAACTTGCGAATCACCTCTCGCCGCGAACGAGCCTTGGCCAGCGTGGTGCGGACCGACGCCAATTCATTTTCGGCCGCCGCCAATCGAACCTGGTGCAGGTCCTGCAGCGCCCCATCGCCGGATTGGGAGATATTGACCATCGCGGGCAGCGAACTGATGAACTCGCGGTACTCGCGATCGGCTTCGCGGAGGATGCGTTCGTTTTCGACCTGAGTCTTGGCGATCAACTCGGCCGCTTCGTCGCCGATGTTGGTCGACTGGGTGGTGATGTAGGACTGATAGGCGTCGTAGATAGCCTGCAGTACCTTCGCCGCCCGCTGAGCGTCGGGGTCGGTGTAGCTGGCGATCAACAGATTGGCATTTTGGGACTCGGTGGTCCCGCCGCCGCGAGCGAGGCTGAGGTTTTCGCTTACGGTGTAGGCGTCGACCGACAATCGGCTGTCACTAATCGCTTTGTTGATCACCCGCGGGCTGCGGATCAGTTCAATGTGAGTCGACAGGATCGTTTCCTCGATCGTCGACGCCCCTTCGAGCAATTTGCCGGCCCCGCCCGAAGCGTTCAGGTCGCCCGACCGCATCCCGACGAGCACCTTGAAGCTGGATTGGTAGATCGGGATTTGCTGCACGTAGTACAGACACGCCAAAGCGGAGCCGATGAAGACGCCCAGCAGGATCAGCGGGTAGCGACGTCGCAGGATGCCAACGACATCGAGGTCGAAGTCACCGCCGTCGTCGTCGTCGTCAGGATCGTGGGCAGTCATTTTTTTAAAAAAAAAACCGTCATTCCGCGCGGACTTCGTCCTCTTGGGTGACCGCTCGCAACCTCACGGTCCAAACGTTTCCCCCCATCTCGGTCCCGGGCCGATCGCACGCGGTGCGACGCTCGGGATGACGTGCCATGAAGTTAACCGGGGGGCGGCCACTGTCAAACCACTTTGGGGGGGGCGGGGAAGTGCCGGATGCAACGGGGGCCAAAACAGTCGTTGAATCGCGTTAGCGAACCGTGGACGCCGGAATGGTTCGGTGGATTGTCCCCGAAAGTCTTGGCGACTTCCGCTACGCCAGAAGCTCTTGCAGGTCCTCGACGCTCAGTCGGCTGATCAGGCTCTGGTCCTGGCTGATGATCGCTTCGGCCAGGTCGCGTTTGTTGGCCTGCATCTCGATAATTTTTTCCTCCACCGTGTCTTTACAAATCATTCGGTAGGCGGTCACCGGGTTGGACTGGCCGATCCGGTGGGCGCGGTCAATCGCTTGAGCTTCCACCGCCGGGTTCCACCACGGGTCCAGGATGAACACATAATCGGCCGCGGTCAGATTCAACCCGCTGCCGCCGGCTTTGAGACTGATAAGAAAGATTTTGCAATCCGAGTCGCTTTGAAAACGATCGACGTGTTGACCGCGATGATTGGTTTGGCCGTCCAAATACTCATACTGCCATCCGGCTCGCTCGATCGCCGGCCGAACCAACGCCAACATCGACGTGAATTGACTAAAGACCAACGCCTTGTGCCCGGCATCGATCAGTTCGGCGAGTTGCTCGATGAGCATATCAATCTTCACGCCGGTGGTTTTGGACTTTGCATCGATCAACCGCGGGTCGCAGGCACATTGCCGCAGCCGCAATAGTGCTTCGAGGACGTGAATTTTGCTTTTGGCCAAACCCTCCTTCTTGACCTTTTGGGTTAGGTTTTTGCGATAGTGATCGCGAAGCTCCTTGTACAGCTTCGCCTGGGCGGTCGTCATGTCATACACCAACGTCTGCTCCGTCTTTTCGGGCAATTCGGTCAGCACTTCCTCCTTGGTTCGCCGCAGGATGAACGGTCCCAGCGAACGCGAGATGGCGGTCACCTTTTCGACGTCTTCCTCGCGGTCCAGCCGCACGGTTTTAGGCAAGCGGCCCAGCATCCCGGGATTGAGGAACTCAAACAAACTCCACAGGTCACCCAGGTGGTTTTCCACCGGCGTGCCGGTCATCGCCAACCGGTGGTCGGCCGGAATTAAACGTGCAGCTTTGTTGGCCAATGATTGTTGGTTCTTGATCGCTTGAGCTTCGTCCAAAATCGCATAATCGAAGCGAGTTTCGCGGAGGAGCTGGATGTCGTTTCGCATCGTCGCGTAAGTCGTCACCAGAACATCATAAGGTTCGGCGAGTTTGGTTTTACGATCGGGTCCATGGTATTCAATGGCGGTCAAATCCGGGGCGAACCGATTGGCTTCGGCCACCCAGTTGCTGAGCACCGACTTTGGGGCGACGACCAGGCAGGGGTTTTGCGATCCGGCCGCTTTGCGATCGGCCAACATCGCGAGCACTTGGACGGTTTTGCCCAGCCCCATGTCGTCGGCCAAACAGCCGCCAAAACGAAACTCTCGCAGGAACGCGAACCAGCCGAGCGACAGTTTTTGGTAGTCGCGAAGTTGACCGACAAAGCCTGGCGGCGGCTGGCCCGGTTCAATACCGTCAAAATCCCGCAGCCGTCGGCAAAAGTCGACAAACGATTGGTCACGATCAACTTCCTGTTGTGCCAGAAGTTCGTCCAGCAGCAGCGCCTGGGCATGGTGAAACCGCACGCCGTCGCCGTCGACCGTGCCGACTTCGCCGAGCCGTTCGATTCGATCGATCCACGCCTGGGGCAACATGCCTTGGGAGCCATCGTCGAGCAAAACGACCCCCGACCCTTTTTTGAGCGCCGCGAGCAGTTCGGGCAGCCCAACGGTCGTGTCGCCGAAGGTTGCTTGAGCGGTGACGTCGAACCAATCGATGCCCGAGGAGACGGCGATGTCGAACTCGCCGCCCACGCGGGTTCGGATTCCGTCAGCAACGACTTCCCAGCCAGCTTCGACCAATTCGGCGACGACGCCCGCGAACCGGCTGCGAGGCAATTGCAAACTGCCGGGCGAGTCGCCGGGCATCAACACATCGATCGGCAATTGATCGATCCGCTCGGACTCCGCCGCCGCGTCGCGGTGGATGATGCGTTGACCCTCCGCGTCGAAATCCCACGTTCGCGGGTCGGAGGCGTCAACCGCGTGATTGTCGTAGATCATCTCAACGCGGGCGGTCAAATGATCGGCCATCGCCGACGCGGGCGTGTCCAGGTGCAGCCGCGGGGTCGGCGGATGGTGAACCGCCGCAACGCCCAACGATTCATCGATCGTCAGCGGTAATTGACCTTGGGTGGCGGCGAGTTTGGCCAGCACCTCGTCGATCGAATCGACCGGGGCAACGATCGATTTGATTTGACGCCAACGAGCAATCGCGGCGGCCGCGGCGGGGGAGAAAATCACCAGCCCGCCGCCAAGCTCGGCGATGCCGTCGGCGGTCAAAAAACCCAAAGCGTCCATGTCGATCAACTCGTCGCCAACGGTCAGCGACGGGGTGACCGCGACCTCGCGGACCTTGCGGCGGCGATCGGCCGGCGCGATCGGGTCGATTTGCAACCGCATGGCAATCGATTGCGGCGGCGGCCGGTGCCAGGCCAGCGGTCGTTGCTGCTGGTCGCCGGAGAGCGTCGCTCGGCCGGTGGCGATCATCGCGTCGACCGCATCGGTCAATCGATCGGGCCGAAACGTTAACCGATGGATCACCGGGTTGTCCCAATCGCCGTAGAAATCATCGTCGGCTTGGTTGACGACCGCGCCGAAGATCGGTTTTTCGTCGGCTCGTTCAAAATCGTGCCACATCGCCGGCCGATAGGCGACTTCGGTCGTCGCGCCCCACTCGCCGGATTTGAGCGGTCGTTGCCGCAGAACCCGCACCCGGAGCGGCTCGGCCGAGTTCTGCTCGCCGATTTGAATGTCAAAATTGTGGCGGACCGGCCTGGCCGCCTGCGTCAACTTGGTCGTCACCCGGCCGGGCCATGGCTCCGGTTGATCAAACTCGAGGACCCCGAGTGCCGATCGCCAATCCAGCGGTTTGACCTCGTCGCCGGCCCGTTTGACTTCATCGCCGGCCCGGCCGTTGCCCAGCCCGTTGCCTTGCCAATTGCCGGTCACGCCGTCGCGAAATTCCGCCAGCGTGTTTTGGCCCGAACGGATCCGCGCGAGGATTTTTTGCACATCGGGGCGTTTCAAAATCTCTTCCCGGGCCGCCGCCTGGGGCGTCGGCCGCGAATGTAGCGGCGTGCCGTAGTCCAGCTCGTCCTCGTCGCCCTCGGCCAAGGAGAGCGATTTGGTCGCCGCGATGCCGACGGTTTGGAACAACGCATCGAAGTCGTAAGCCGCCTCGGTCGCCAACATCACCGCCCAGGTGTGTTTGCACGGATAACCGTCGGCAAATCGCGGGCAGTCGCAAACGATGCGGACTTCGCCGGCCGGCAGATGCCGCAGGTCGATGCCGGTGTGGTACTGCTCGCCACCGGAGCCGGCGACTTTGGCCAATACGCCGCGGACGCCGGCGTGAACCAGCCGGATTTTTCCCCCGCGGTAAACCTCTCCGCCGCGGGATTGATCGCCGGCGCCGTAGTAGGCCCGCAGTCGATCCGTCAGGGTTTGGGGCATGGGGGGCAGAGGGAAGAAGTTTTTAGTCGTTAGTTTCTAGTCAATCGTCGGGTATCGCTCAATGCCGTCTATTTTGGGATCCGAGAGGAGAACGAGTGGTTTTGGTGCGAAATCTGCGCATTACCAGGTGACCATCTGTTCACCCTGCTAACCCGTTTTCCTCCGTTGCTCGTTCCCCCCAAGTCCACTGCCTACACCGACGCCGTGACGATTTGGCTGATGATCCTCCAGCGACTTCGTGGCGGTTCCTCGCTGCGGGAGGTCGTCGCCGAAGCCGTCGAGCACCGCGAGCAACTCTTTCCCGACAACAAACGCGTCCGCGAGGGCACGCTGAGCGGGAGCAAATCCGCCTTCGCCGCCGCCCGCGACCGCTTTGCAAAAAGCTTTCCCTCCGGCGACCAATCAACACGGCACCTCGGTTTGGCCCGTTGCAATGATTTTGGTCGCCACGGAACTTCAAAGCAGCTGCATTGCCGCCCGTCAAATCGACCCGATGCCTATCATAGCACCCTATCGAAGCATGATTTTCTGTTTCAGATGACCGCGTTGCGATTCAAATCGCTCCGCCGCCGGGCCGAGCCGATCGCCAGCGGCAAGGGGTTTTGCAGCTATCGGGTGCAGTGGAGCCCGTCGGCGAAGGATCGCAAGACCAACCCGGAGTTGCCCACCGACGCGATCTTGCAGGTGGTCATTCATGAGGTGACGTTGCCAAATGGCAAGCCGCTTTATCTGGTCACGTCGATGGAGTTTGATGCGATCAGTTTGGCGGAATTATATCGTCGGCGTTATGACATTGAGTTTGACATTCGCGACGTGAAGGTGACGATGGACACGGAAAACTTGCGTGGCAAGAGCGTATTGATGGTCAAGAAGGAGCTGGCGGCGTCGGTGATCGCGTACAACTTGGTGGTCCAGTTTCGCCGCGACGCAGCGAAGCACTGCAACCGCTCGAAACCGCGGAAGGTAGCCGCCAGTGACCCACAGTCGCCGAAGTAAATCGGTCCATTTCAAAGCGAAGGAACCGCGAGAACCCTCCCCCCCTCCCCCCGAATAACCGTAAAGTAGACGGCATTAGGCTGGCGCCCTACCGCTACAATTCAGCGCGTCACCGGAGGGCTGGCGCCCTACCGCTACAATTCAGTGCGTCACCGGAGGGCTGGCGCCCTACCGCTAAGATTGTGACCGACGACCAACCCCACAAACTGAGACGCTGCAAGACGTTGACCAACAGTTTGGCAACCATTTCATTTGATACCTTGTTGACATGATCGCTATGCCCCTTGCCCCGCCGCTTCGGATCGGAGACTTGGTCATCGACCCGCCGATCCTGCAGGCGCCGATGGCGGGGTTTACCAACGCGGCGTTTCGGGCCGTGGTGCGTCAATTTGGCGGCGCTGGACTGTTGGCGACCGAAATGGTCAACGCACGGGGATTTGAATGGTTGGACCAACACGAAGCCGAACATCCCGACCGGTTGTGGGGCGTCGCCGAAGAGGCGAGGCCGCTGGCGGTGCAGATTTGGGACAATGATCCGGCCACGATGGCCCGCGTCGGCGAGCGTTTGGCCAATGAGTACCGCGTCTCGGTCGTCGACATCAACTTCGGCTGCCCGGTCCGACAGGTGACCGAAAAAGCTCATTCGGGCAGCTACCTATTGCGCGAACCATCGCGAATGTTCGCCATCATTTCGCAAGTCGTCGCCGCGTGTGCCCCAACGCCGGTGACGGCCAAGATCCGACTGGGTTGTCACCCCAACAACATCAACGCCAACCAGATCGCGAGGGTGGTCGAGGAAGCGGGCGCCGCGGCGCTAACGGTCCACGGCCGCACCGCACATGATATGTTTCGCGGCAACGCGGATTGGGATCGCATCTCCGAAATCAAACAGCATCTTCGTCACATCCCATTGATCGGTAACGGCGATCTGGACACCGCCGAAAAAGTCGTCGCGGCGTTTGAACGTTATGACGTTGACGGGGTGATGATCGCCCGGGCATGTTTGGGCCGGCCGTGGTTGTTTGCTCAAGCGGCTGCGGCATTACGTGGTGAACCGATCCCGTCCGAACCCACGCTCGCCGAGCAGCGAGACGTCATGCGGGACCATTACCGCCGCGTCGTGGAGCGGTTTGGCGAGGAAAAAGGCACGGTTTTGATGCGGAAATACGCGTGCTGTTACGCTCAAGGCAAACATGGTGCCCGCCACTTTCGCTCCCACATCGCCAAGGTAATCAACGCCAGGGAGTTTGATGCGGTCGTGGCCGAACACTTCCCGGTCCAGGAACCGGAGGCGGTTGTTGGACAGTCCACAACCGGTTGAACCGGGAGTTCAGTGACGACCTAGTCGTCGTTGCCTCGCTTTTTTCCTTTGAGCGGAGGCTTCGCGGGTTGCTCGGTCTCAGGAAGCCAGCCGGCCAGTTGTTGTTTAATTTGGCTGGACGACGGGTCGGCGGCCAGGTTGTTCCACTCATACGGGTCACCCATCACCTCATAGAGTTCCTCATCACCGTTGGCGTAGCGAATGTAACGATGAGTTTCGGTTTTAACGCTGTGATTGCCACGCCCGTAGGTGGTGATCGCCGGTTGATCCCACGAAGATTGGGGGTTGGACAGCAACGGCCGGATACTGGGACCGACTACATGAGCCGGTCGTGGCAAATCAGCAAGGTCACAGAGCGTCGGATAGACCGACATCAGATCAACCGAACGGTCGCAACGGGTGCCTGGGTCAGTAACGCCGGGAACCACCCAGATCATCGGTGTCCGCGTCGCCTCCTCCCACAATGCGAATTTTCGCCAATGTTGCTTTTCACCAAACGACCAACCATGGTCGCTCCATAAACAGACAATCGTATTGTCACGCTGGGGATGCTGATCCAGTGCGTCCAGCAGGCGCCCCAGATTCATGTCGGTATAGGCACAAGTTGCGAGATAGGACTGGATTGCGGCTTTCCATCGACCCGTCTTGAGCATTGTGGCGTGATCGCGTCCGGGTCCGGCCATGCGTACCCCGGCCGGGGGCACGTCATCCAAGTCGTCTTCGATATGCGGCGGCAGCTCGATCGACTCCAGCGGAAACGCTTCGTAGTACTTCCGCGGCACGACAAATGGCAGGTGCGGTTTGTACAATCCGCAGGCAATGAAGAATGGCTCCTGACGGTCTAGCCCCAGTTGATCGATGCAATCATTGACCGTGTGCCAATCATACAGATCGTCGTCTTTGAGATCGGGATGCACCACGTCGTTGAAATAGCCGTCGAGCTTCTCGACTTTGGGTCCATCGAGTTTGACTCCCCGCTTGGTCAGGTAGTGCGACCATTCGCCGGGATAGAACTGCATTGAATGATAGATCTTACCGGCGCCGGCGACGTGATAACCGGCTTTGAGGAACTGAGCGCTCAGGCCCTCACCGGACGCCTGATGCTGTTTCCACAAGTCTCCGTTGCGATAGCAGCCGGTTGTCCAGGGTCGCCGCCCGCTCATCAGGGCCAATCGCGACGGCTCACATGCCGGGACGGCACAGTGCGCATTGGTAAAAGTGACCCCGCGGGCGGCCAGCCGGTCGAAGTTTGGCGTGCGGGCCTGAGGGTTGCGTCCCAGGTGCGTGAGCCAGTGATTTAAATCATCGACGGCGATGAATAGAACATTCGGTGGATTTGCCGCCTCGCAAGTGCCCGCGAGTTGAAAGGCGAACGCGATCAATAGCAGCAAACGCATCGTGAGCCTTTTAACGATATTCGGCCGGACGCATGGCCGCTTGGTATCTTCGGTAGAACGGCCCTTCGGGCCGTTCGGTTTTACCACGGATCAGATTCGACGGGCTAAAAGCCCGTCGTACTACTGTCGCTATCGCGGACGGGAACTCAATCCCGGCGGTTTCAGCGACATCCGCTGGCGACCTTACAGTCTTTAGCGTGGTGTTGTCACGCCGGGATTGCTGGTGTCGCTGGCACCAAACGGCGTATTGGCATTATTGTCGACGGCCACCGCGTTGTTGTCATCATCATCGCCGGCGATGGCCGCCAGCGCCGCCAGGCCGGCCAAACCCGCTAGTCCACCACCGCCACCGATTCCGCCGCCGCCGCCACCGGCTCCGCCGCCACCAATGCCACCACCGCCGGCGCCGGGGGCGCCGAGACCCGGAGCGGGCGTGCCCAAACCGGGAGGTGTCGTCGGGGGCGGCTCCGACGGATCGGCTTCATCGAGCGACTGGGCGGCCGTCGTCGGGGGGGAGGTTTGAACCGCGTAGGACCCGCCACCGCCCTGCAACATCACCAGGGTTTGCTTCTGGGTTGCGACTTCGACGGTGTCGCCGATCGGTTCGGCCGGGGCCGCCGGGCGAATCGGCTCGACGACCCGCAAACCCGTGATCGCCATGCCTTGGCGACCGACGGCGAGCAAGCCATAGTTGCCCGGCGGGACATCGGGAACAAAGAAAGTCCCGTCCGGCTTAGTCTGCACCGGACCGATCATCGACGCGTCATAAAACAGCATGATGTTCATCGCGCCGGGGGGCGGCAGTTTGCCGTCTTTAGCCCCGGGACCATAGGCTTGGCCCGACAAACCGCCATCGGTTTGACTGATAACGTACCGAAAATCGCTGTCGATCATCGGTAGGAGTGATGCCAGGTTGACGTCAGCGATTGTGCTTGAAGCTTCCCCCGGCATCGCGGGGTCGGCCGGTAGGTAACGCTGCAGTGGCGCGATGAACGCCGACAGCGGTACGGGGGTGACGGGCAATTCGACGGTCTTGGGCAGCTTGTCCGCCAGCTTCAACTTCGAGGGAACGACGCTGATTTGAGAGGAAAAACAGTAGTTCCTGCCCACTGCCGAGAGCGAGTAGAACCCCGGCTCGATCGAGGCCATCGTGAACCGACCCAACTCGTCGGTCGTCCCGCGAAACGACTGGCCGTCGAACCGAGTCATCACGACGCGGGACCGTCCGGCGGGGGTGACGTTGCCATCGTCCGTGAATTTGACAAAACGCCCGATTAGGTCCTGGTCCTGAGACACTTCGACCCACTGCGAGAACGACAGCGAGTCGTTAAGGCTGCCGCCCGGTTGAGCCGGACCGGCCGTTTGGGCCAGACTCACAGTTGCCGAAACGATGACGGCCAGCAATGCGGCCCCTAATGACTTCATGACTGTTCCGCGGGTTTGGTTTGAACTGGGGTCGATTGGGTAGCTTAGAACGCTCTGATGTTAGGCGCCACGCCGTGGCGATTCAAGCAACCAATCGTTAAAATTGACCAAATCGCCCGCCCCCGGACCCTCCCCGGCTGCGAATGTCGCCGGCCAACCGCCCGAATCCTCGCCGGTTGTCAATCCGTTCGCCGTCGATGCTCGACTGGTTCCTTCGCGGCAACTGTATTTGGAGGACGGTGAAGTGCTCGGTCGCGGCTTCCTGTACCGACAGATCCGCTTCGGCGAGCCGCTGCACGGGGTGCTGACCTACAACGGATGGTGGTTTGTCCAACGGATCGATTGGGACGGCCGACCACTCTGGCGAAAAATCTCCTGGTTGACGATCGATCGTCATGTCACCGTGTCATTGCCGACCAACCACGACAGCGTAGTCAGTTCCCCAAGCCGGCTGACGCTGGAGTTTGAGTTCCATCGCGGGCTGCGGTTCCGTCGGGTACGAATCTTTGCCGACGACCGAGTGATTTACGATGAGGTCAATTGAAACAATATCACTGACGTTTGCGGATGAAATCAGCGACCGATTCGGGATCGGGGATGTCGTGGATGATGATTTCCATCTCGTTTTGACCGGAGCTGGACAACGCCATGTCGCCGAAACCCAGCAGTCGTTCCATCAGGTTGCGGTCGATTTTGATGTTGCGGATGTCACGGTGCCGCAACTCGGACGTTTTTCGATTGATGAGGCCCTGTTCGTAGATCAAACGTTCATCGGTCAGGGTCAGCGATTGTGCCTTGCTGGCGAGGATCCATTTGGCCAGAAAGAAAGACTCCGACGAGGATCAGGAAGCCCGAAACCGACATCAAGACGACCGATTCGAGTCCCAACACGGCGCTGCCCATCGCCCCCATGACCAGTCCGATCGCCCCGGCAATCGCCAGGATGCCGCACAGGATCGCTTGAAAGAGGTGTCGCCGCAGGACGACGGGGTGGATCACGCGGTGGACATGTTCGTCGTCGAACGGTTCGTTGACGGTCTTGGCGGCCGCGGCATCGCGGGCATTGGGGTGGCGGGAATTTTTGCCGGCTGCCGCGTCGTCTCGGTCTTCCGGCTCGATCGGCCGGGCCTCGGGGGCGGGGACGCGAAAAGGGCGGTCGCACTCGGGACAATTGACGGTTTGACCAAGCAAATCGTCTCGAATTTTGACCGGCCGGTGACAATGCGGGCATTCATACGGCAACGTGCCCGCGGGTGAAGTTTCGATCGCGGGCGAGGCGGCTGCCTCCGGGGTCTCTTCGGTCGTCACAGCGGGGGGCACATTTTCAAAAGGGAGGGCGGGGCCGGCCGGCGCGATCGCCATAACCGTTGGATTCGGCAATTGCGGTGCCAACTTGGCCGTTCGGCTCCGCTCGCCGCGGTCCATCCTACGCTCGCGGAACGGCGGTTGCTACCAACTTCGAGACGCACGTTGCCGGGCCGCCAAATTGTCGATCGGGGCTTGGGCCCGACGTCGCGTGTTGCCGATCCTTTATTGTCAATCCTCGTCCGCCCCGCCGGAATCCACTCTTGACCGATTCATCGAAGACGCCTTGGACATGCCGAATTCATCAGGATTCGTGCGACTGTGAGCCTGCGGGCCGTTGGTTGGCGGCATTGCCGGTTTACAACGAAGTCGGCACGGTCGATGAGATTTTGACCCAAGTCCGTCGCTATGCCGACCATATTCTGGTGGTCGACGACGGCAGCACCGACGGCACCGCGGAGCGGCTCGAAGCAATCGCTTCGGACGGCGATGGTCAAATCACGGTGGTCCATCACGATCAAAACCGCGGTTACGGCGCGGCGCTTCAGACGGCGTTTGAGCACGCCCTCGCCGGCGGATACGAGGGGATCGTGACGCTCGACTGCGATGGCCAGCATCAACCTTGCCGGATCCCGGAATTTATCGCTGCCGCGGCGACCGCCGACATCGTTTCGGGCAGCCGTTACCTGCGGCAATTTCCCGGCGACGACATCCCGCCGGCGGAGCGTTTGTTCATCAACCGCCGGATCACCGCGGATTTGAATCAACGGTTGGGCTTTCATTTGACCGATGCGTTTTGCGGCTTCAAAGCCTACCGGGCGGAGGCGTTGCGGTCGCTGGCGATCAGCGACACCGGCTACGCGATGCCGCTTCAACTGTGGGTTCAGGCCGCCGCCGCGGGATTGAAAGTCACCGAAGTCGCCGTACCGCTGCTCTACCTGGACCTGGCCCGCTCCTTTGGAGGATCGCTGGACGAGTCCGAAACGCGGCTGCGTTATTACAACCGGGTGCTCGACGAAGCGATCGCGGCGGTGGACGATTGGGATTCGCGGGTCCGCGTCGCGTCGTAGTGCGTCCGGCTAATTCTTCCTGTTTTCAAAAAAGATATAAAACGATGTTCAAAGGTCTCGGTGACATTGGCAAATACGCCGGCATGTTGGGCAAGCTCAAAGAGGTGCCCGAGGCGATGAGCCGGCTTAACGACCGCATGAAGACCGAGCGGATCACCGAGGCGTCGCCCTGCGGCAATGTCAAAGTCACGATGAACGGCATCGGCGAGGTTCAAGACGTGTCGATCGACGACTCCATCCTTGCCGCCGGGTCCGGTTCGGGTCCCGCGGTCGCCGGGGCCGTCCAGGCGGCGACCAATAAAGCCGGTCAATCGGCCAAGACGCTCTATGCCCAGTCGATTGCCGATTTAGCCAAGGAGATGGACTTGGACATCCCCGGCGTCGACGGGCTGCTCAAAAGCGTCTCGGGCCAAGTTTGATTTCTCCCGTAGCGGAAGTCGCCAAGACTTTCGGTCGTGGACGCGTTACCGATCGTTATCAACCGAAAGTCTTGGCGACTTCCGCTACGCCCTCAACTGGAGCCGCGTGATTGGCCAAGTCCAAAGCTGCCGAGAGTCAATCCGGCGCCGTCAACGAGCTGGTCGATCGACTCGGCGGGTTGCCGGGAATCGGCCGTAAGTCCGCCGAGCGGTTGGCGTTTCACCTGCTGCGAGTTCGTGAGGACGAGGCCCTGGCGCTGGCCGAAGCGATCCGGCGGGTGCGCCAGGACGTCCGTTACTGCCAGGCGTGCTTCAACCTCTCCGAGGCCGATCTGTGTCAAATTTGTGCCGATCCGGGTCGTGACCAGGCCCGGTTGTGCGTCGTCGAGCAACCCCGCGATCTGTTGTCGCTGGAATCATCGGGCGTCTACCGCGGGCTTTACCATGTGCTGTTGGGGCGGATCGCGCCATTGGACGGCGTGACGGCGGACCAATTGACGATCGACCCATTGGTCGAGCGGGTCCGCACCGGGCATTTCGTCGAAGTCATCATGGCGACCAACCCCACGGTCGAGGGCGACGGGACGAGTCTCTATTTGTCCAACGTTCTGGCGGATTTTCCGGTCGAAATCACGCGATTGGCCCGCGGCATCACCGCCGGCAGCGTGATTGAGTACGCCAATCGCGAAATGATCGCCGACGCGATATCCGGCCGCCAAAAGCTCTAATTCTTCCGGTGGCGTCGTTCTGCCGGAACGACGCTTCAACACGACCAAAGCCTTGGCGGCTTCGGCTACCGAATGCTCGACCAAAGCCTTGGCGGCTTCGGCTACCGGATTTTTCACAAAACGGAATAGAATTTGCTGGACAGACCGGGGTCCGGTCGCTTACCTTGCTTCGGTACCGTCCCCTCCCCCCGTTTAAAGCGATCTCGATGCGGATGTCCGTTGGGCTTCATGCCCGCCAAAGCCAGGTCCAGAAGCTTGCCCCGCGGATGATCCAGTCGATGGAGATCCTGCAAATGCCCACGATGGCGCTGCAGGAACGAATCGAGCAGGAGATGAACGAAAATCCGCTGCTCGAACAGCTCGATACCGATCCCAACGCTCCCGACGAGTCGGATTCGGACGATTACGACGAACCGAAAAACCGTAGCGAGGACGAAAAAGAACTGGTCGTCGACAACGATCACGACAACAAGGATGACTTCGAGCGATTGCTCAACATGGACGCCGACATGTCGAGCACCTTTGACGACAGCTTCCGGCGCAGCAGCGATCGGATGTCAGACGAGGCCAACCGTCGGCACGACATGATGGCCAACGCCGCCAGTCGTCCCGAATCGCTCAATGACTACTTGCTCCATCAACTGGCCGAACTAGACATCGACGATGCCGTCGAGCGGATGGCCGAGCGGATCATCAGCACGTTGGACGCCGCCGAGGGCGGATTTCTCCGCACGCCGCTTCGGGATTTGTTGGTTCCCGGGCACTCCGCCGACGACATGGCCCGCGCCGAACAGGCCCTCGCCGTTGTCCAATCGCTCGACCCGCCCGGCATCGCCGCCCGCGACCTGTCGGAGTGCTTGCTCAATCAATTGACCGACTTGATGCCGTATGCCGATGACATGGCAACGTTGATCAAGGATCACCTCAATGATTTGGCCGAAAACCGTTTGCCGCAAATCAGCCGCAAAACGGGTTTTTCAATCGAACGGATCCAGCAGCTCAAGCTTGAGTTGCACCAGCTCAACCCGCGTCCGGCCGCGGCGTTCATGGAAACGATTGTTCCCAACGTGACGCCCGACGTCGTGCTCGAACGCGACGACAACGGCGAGTATCGCGTCAAAATGGACGATGATCGCGTTCCTCGACTATTTATTTCGGAGTATTACCGGCGTCGGCTCCAGTCGCCGGATTGCTCGACCGAGGAGCGGGAGTTCATCAAGCAGAAGGTCAACGGGGCACAGTGGTTGATCGATTCGATCGAACAACGTCGCAATACATTGATGCGGGTATCCGAAGCGATCGTGGCTCACCAAAAGGCGTTTTTGGAGGAAGGCCCCGAGGCGATCGAACCGCTCAAGATGCAGCAGATTGCTGACAAGGTTGGCGTCCACGTCACGACGGTCTCCCGCGCCGTGGATGACAAATGGATCCAAACGCCTCGTGGGATTCTGCCGCTGCGTCGTTTCTTTGTCGGGGGAACGCAAACCGAGGACGGTGAGGACGTCGCCTGGGACACGATCCGGCTGAAGCTGCAAGAATTGATTGACAAAGAGGACAAATCCAAGCCGTACAGCGACGAGCAGTTGGTCGACGAACTGAAAAAGAGCGGCATGACGGTCGCCCGCCGTACGGTGACCAAGTATCGCAAGAAGATGGCGATCCCCAGCAGCCGCCAACGCCGCGACTGGACGTTGGTCGGGGCATAAATCCCGGTAGCCGAAGCCGCCAGAGCTGTGGAACCGCGTATTCCCGGTAGCCGAAGCCGCCAAGGCTTTGGATCGGCGCTCGTTCGGCGGCCTGGCGGCACGCCGCTACCGGTTGCAAATGGGCGTCCGCCGGCCGCTTGGGTTGCGAAGCGATTCCGTAGTAAACTCGGTCGCCATCATTACCGAGATTTGACTGAGATCATGCAACGACTTCCCATTTTTTCGCCTGCGGATGTTCTCCCGGTCTTCCGCATCGCCTTGGTGATTTGGCTGGCCGTCCCCGCCGCCGCCGATCCACCGCGACCGCCAAACATCATCGTCATCATGGCTGATGATTTGGGATATGGTGACGTTTCATGCTATGGCGCGACGGCGATTGCGACGCCCAACATTGATCGATTGGCCGACCAGGGGTTACGGTTCACCAGCGGATACTGCTCTGCGTCGACTTGCACGCCGACACGCTATTCCTTTTTGACGGGAACCTATGCATTTCGCGGCGAACGAACGGGGATCGCGCCGCCCAACGCTCCGGCAATCATCGCCCCGGGAACCACCACGATCGCTTCGATCCTGCATGACGCCGGGTACGCCACCGGTGTGGTCGGCAAATGGCACCTGGGACTGGGCGGACCGGAGGGACCCGATTGGAATGGCGAGTTGACGCCCGGGCCGCTGGAGATTGGTTTTGACGAGTGCTTCCTGTTGCCGACGACCAACGATCGCGTCCCGCAAGTGTATTTGCAAAACCGCCGGATCCTCCATCTCGACCCCGCCGATCCGCTCTGGGTCGGTGACCAAAAGCCGTCGCCTGATCATCCGACCGGTTTGACCCACCGAGACGAGCTGAAGATGGATTGGTCGCATGGGCATAACTCGACCATTCATAACGGCATTTCGAGAATTGGTTTCTACACCGGGGGACACGCCGCCAGGTTTCGCGATGAGGATTTGGCGGATCGCTGGGTCGCCGAGTCGATCGAATTTATCGAGCGGAATCATGACAATCCATTCTTTCTATTCTTCGCTTCGCATGATTTGCATGTCCCCCGGATGCCGCATGAGCGGTTCCAGGGCACCACGTCGCTGGGGCCGAGAGGCGATTCAATCGCGCAGCTTGATTGGTGCGTCGGCCGGATCACCGACACGATCGATCAGTCGGGTTTGGGTGAAGACACGCTGATCGTTTTCTGCAGCGATAACGGTCCGGTGCTTGACGATGGCTACCGCGACGACGCGATCGGACGACTGGGGGACCACGACCCCTCGGGTCCGTTTCAGGGTGGTAAGTACAGTGTCTACGAAGGCGGCACGCGAACCCCAATGATCACGCGCTGGACCGGGAGGATCGCCCCGGCGGTTTCCGACCGGATGGTCTGCACGATTGATCTGGCCGCGACGGTTGCAGCGATGACCGGTCAAACGTTGCCAACCGGTCAATGTGTCGACAGCCAGGACCTGACCGACGCGTTTTTGGGTGAAGCGGACGCGGAGGGACGTCAATCGTTGGTCCAGCAGGACAATGGTGCTGCGGGCACGTTCGGTTTCCGCCATGGTGATTGGAAATTGCATCGTTACGGCAAACCGACGACGACCAACGTCGATGTATCCCAAACGCTCGGCCGGGTCAAAGTTCCTCCGATGATGTTGTTTGATTTGGCCAATGATCCGGCCGAACGTCATAACCTGGTCGACGAGAAACCGGAGCTTGCCGCGAGGCTGAACGCCGAATTGCAACGGATCATTGACGCGCGTGGTAGCCGCCCGGGGATTTAGGTTGGGAACAGCTGTACGACGGGCTTTCAGCCCGTCGAATTTTTTCGTTCGTGGCTCTGAACTATCAGGGCGATGGCTTCATTGACCCAGTGGAATCCATTGATCCTCTGGACGGCCTGAAAGGCCGTCCTACTTCAATGGCAGTGGGCCGACAAAACCTGTCGCAACGGGTCATCGTCGGGGCCGCAAAATCCCGGGTGGTTGCGCCTTCGCCAGCCTTCCGCGTATTGAAACTTGCCGCTCATCCGTCCCGCGAGTGCCGCCATGTCTCGCATCGTTTGCAAATAACTGTCCATGCCCTGGGATCGGTCGAGCCAATCCTTTTGGCTGGCGTGACAGGCCAACGACGCTTCCTGAGCGTCAATCACGTCGGTGGTATCGATCCAAAAATGAGGCGTCACGACATCGCCCATCGGTGTCCGGTGCGACAGCGGTTGAGCGTGATAGACCGTCACCGGGTCGGTGTAATGTTCCACCGGCGGATCAGACATCAGGTTGGGCATTCCGTGAGCAAATGCTGCCGAAACCGCTAAACGGCAAGCATTCTGATGGTCTTCCATGTAGTCGACCGGGGCGTGGGTCAACACGATCGACGCGCGGCATTGACGGACCACCGCGGCGACTTTGGCCACCAACGCCGGGTTATAATCAATCTCAAAATCGGTCGCGATCGGTCCATAAAATGTCGCGCCGAGCATCGCCGCGGCCGATTTGGCTTCGGCCAACCGCGTTGCCGCGGTCGTCGCCATGTCCATCTCCATCGACCCGCGGGAACCGTCGGCGATGTTCATGTAGTGCAAGTCCCACCCGGCGGACGCCAGTCGCAGCATCGTGCCGGCGAACAGGAACTCGATGTCGTCGGGATGGGCGGCAACGGCTAGGACGCTAGGCATGGCAAGGACTTGGGATGATGAGAACCACTAATTGAAGAAATGGAGCACGAATAAGAAAACCAAGGTAATTAAATCAATCGTAGCGGAAGTCGCCAAGACTTTCGGTTTGCAATGGTGAAGAGCCGAAATTCTTGGCGAATTTCGCTACGGTCAATCGAAGACACTTTGCAACATCACTCGTGTTTGATTTCCCTGATTAGTGGTTATTTAGATCAACTACTGTAGCCGTCCTGAACGATTCCCTCTTTAATCACGATGCTGATGCCGTCGCGGATTTGAACGTCGGTTTCCTCCCCGTCGTGATCTTTGGCCGACGCATTGGTGATCTTCACACCTTTTCCAATGCGGCAATTTTTGTCCAGGATCGCGTGTTCAATATGACAATCGCTGCCAATGCCGACCGGCGGCAAACCGTCCGGCGGGCTGGACTCGCCCCGCTCGATCGCGTCGGCACCCATGATGACCGAGTCGCGGATCACCGTGTTGTTGCCGATCACCGTTCGCAACCCGATCACCGAATTGCTGATCGTCACATTGTCGCCGATTAGACAACCGTCGGCGATCAACGAGCCGCTGATTTTGCAATCGCCCATGATTGTCGGCGGCAGGAACCGTGGCCGGGAATAGATGGGTGCGAAACGGTTGCGAAGTTCAAAGGGCGGATTCTTAGACGCCAGTTGCAAGTTCGCCTCATAGAACGATTTGATCGTCCCGATGTCTTCCCAATAACCGTCGAACAGGTGCAGATTGACTTTATGGGTTTTGATCGCCGACGGAAAAACCTCTTTGCCGAAGTCCGAGTGGGTTGAGTTTTCCAACATTTCGACCATGACGTCTTTGTTGAAAATATACAGCCCCATGCTGGCCAGCAGATCACGTCCGTTGCTCGGGATGCCGCGTTTGTCGATCCATGCCGGGTCGGTCCGCACCCGGTTCATCTCCTCGTCGGTTTGCGGTTTTTCGACAAACCCCATCACGCGGCCGAAGTCATTGACCTGCATGATGCCCAGCGACTTGGCGTCCCGACGACCGACCGGAATCCCGGCGATCGTTGCGTCGGCGCCCGACTCCAGGTGGGTGCGCATCATATGGCGAAAATCCATTCGGTAGAGTTGGTCGCCCGAAAGGATCAGGACGTGTTTGATCCACGATTCACGTAGGTGAACCAAATTTTTGCGGACCGCATCGGCGGTGCCCTGGTACCAATCGGTGTCGACTTCGCCGACGGTCTGTTGGGCGGCGAGCAGTTCGACAAAACCGGCCCGGAAATGGTCAAAGTTGTACGTTTGACGCAGGTGCCGGTGCAGTGATTCGGACAGGAACTGCGTCAAAACGTAGGCGCGGTTGAGGCCCGAGTTGATGCAGTTGGAGATCGGGATGTCGATCAGGCGGTATTTGGCGGCCAGGGGCACCGCGGGTTTGGCGCGGATCTTGGTCAGCGGAAACAATCGTGTCCCGCGGCCACCGCCGAGGATCAGGGCAATCGTGTGGTCGAGTTCCATCAGTGCGTCGCGGGGCGGGGGGGAGTGGGGGCGGCGGTATCGTAGCGAAGCCTCCCGGCGTGGTGGACCGGTGGGATAGGCCTCCGGCAGGTCATCGGAGGCCATGACAGGCCGGAGGCCTATCCCACGTTACCAATACTTTTCGTACCGGGCGGTGCCGACACCCGGCCCGTCGGCGGCGATGTCGAAACCGGCGTCGCGGAGCATTGCGAGCATTCCGCCGGCGGCCGGCTCGGTCTCGTGCGGCGGGGGGGCACCGATCATCGACGGATTTCCGCAAAGCATCACGTGGGTTTGCTCCGGCGTCAGCGCCGCGTCGGCCATTTGAGCCAACCGGCCGTCAGCCCAGAGCGTTTGCAAATATTGTTTGCCAACGTAGCCGGGATGCAGCCGATCGACGTTTTCCGGCTCACGGGTCGTCAACGCGAAGTAGTGATAATTGTCGTGCCGACGCATCAATTCGAGGTGATGGGGCAGGTAAGCCGCGTCGGCGCGGGTTCGCACGGTGGTCGCGACAACGATCGGCCCGGCATGGTTTTTGGACAACAAATCGGCGACCATCGCGTTGTGGGGGGCTTCGCCGGTACCGGTGCCCAACAACGCCACGGTGTCGCCGGGTCCAACCTCCCCAAGCGTGTAGTGACCCACGATCTTGGATTTGACCGCCAAACGATCGCCCACCGAAGCGGCGAAGAGTCGCGGGGTCAACTCCGGCGGCTTGTGGCCCTCGCCGTTGTTCCGAACCAACGCGACGTACAGCTCCAAATAGCCCGCGTCGTTGTGATGCAACAATCGGCCGCCGGCGTCGGGCGATGTCATCAGCGGACAGGAGATCGAATAGGCACGCCAAACCATCTTTTGCCGCTCCGCCTCGGTCAGCGTCTGCTCCTGGGTGCCGGCCGCCCGCGGTTCCCAGTGCCCCATGCCGACGGCAACGTATTGACCGGCCTCGAACGGGTCGTGCGGCGTGTCGCATCGGACGCGAAACCTCGCCAAATCCCCGTGGACGTCGATCCGATCGATGATGGTGGCGTTGTAAAATTTTTCCCGCAGCGAATCGTCATCGGGCTGGGGCATGGCAACGGGTGTCGGGGCGGGGCTGGCGGTTGGTTATGGTGAAGTCTAGCGCCGCGATGCTCGGCAATGTTCCCGCACGCATTTTTTCTTTCTCGCCGCTTTGTCCCCTCCCCCCCGCCGCGTCGCGATCATCGGTGCCGGGCTGGCCGGATTGACGCTCGCCTATCGCCTGACGCGATTGCCCCAGCCACCAGCCGTCACGCTTTTTGAGTCCGCCGATCGGCCCGGCGGCGTGATCGGCACCGATACCGTTGACGTCCCCGGCGCCGGGCGGTTCGTGCTCGACCGGGGCGCCGACATGTTTGCAGTTAACCCGCCGGGGGCGTTGACACTGTGTCGAGACCTTGGAATGGAAGACCGGTTGCTGCGACCCAAAGCGGTCGGCCGGGGGGCGATGATCGTTCGCCGCGGACGTTTGCACCGGATTCCTGAGGGATTTGTCTTGATGCGGGCCACCCGGACGTGGCCGATGCTTACCACACCGTTGCTCTCCCCGGCGGCCAAACTTCGGTTGTTGGCCGAGCGGTTCGTCTCCAGCCGAGGTGCGGACATCGATGACGAATCGGTCGGCGATTTTGTCCGGCGGCGTTACGGCTTGCAGGTCGCACAGCGGATCGTCACGCCGTTGGTCGCAGGCATCTACACCGGCGACATTGACAAAATATCGATGGCCGCGGCGATGGGTCCGATTTGGCAAATGGAGTCGGAGCATCGGTCGCTGGCCCGGGCGACCGCGGCGCGGCGTCGCAGCGGTGGGGACGCGACCGAACGCGGTTCGGCCGGGGCACGCTATGAAGCGTTCCGGGCGCCGGCCGGCGGAATGGGCGAATTGATCGATACGCTCGCCGCGTCGCTGCCGCCGGGGACGCTGCGGCCGGCGACCGCGGTGGAGAAACTGCGACGGGACGGCGAGCAATTCGTTGTCGATGCACAACAATTTGACCACGTGATCCTGGCCACCGCGGCGCGGCCGGCCGCGGCATTGTTGCAAACGATTGGTGACCCGGCGGCTGATGATGCGGCCGAAGCGCTAGCGGCGATCGAATCAGCGTCCACCGCGATCATCGTCGTGGGCTTTCGCCGCTCAGCCGCCCCCGGTTTGCCGGCAACGTTTGGGATCGTGGTCCCGCCGGCGGAGGGCCGACGCATTTTGGCGATTAGTTTTGCCAGCGAAAAATTCTCCGGCCGTGCCCCCGATGGATTTGTCATTGCCCGCGTTTTCATCGGTGGGCGGTTGGACCCCGCAGCGATGGAACTGGACGACGATCAACTTGCCGATCTAGCGACCGAGCAACTCGGCGAGTTGATCGGTTTGCAAAATGCCCCCGGTGACGTCGTGTTGCGGCGGGTCGTCCGCTGGACCGAAGCGATGCCCCAGTACGATGTCGGGCACTTGCAACGCGTCGCCAAAATTGAATCGGCGATCGACCGGTTGCCGGGCGTTGATCTGCTGTGCAACGCGTTGCGGGGCGTGGGGATTGCCCCGGTGGTGGGATCGGCCGACCGGTTGGTTGCCAAGGTGGGATAGGCTTCCAGCCAATCATCGGGTTCGATAATGATCGCACAACATCCCAACGTTACCGACGACAGGCTGGAAGCCTATCCCACACCATGACCGTTACCGAATTCATTGACGAACATTTCCATCATTTCAATGCCCGGGAACTGGCCGCCGCGGCTCGCGGCTACACCGAGCTGATCGACGGGGGCGGGCGGATGATGGTGACGCTGGCCGGGGCGATGAGCACCGCGGAAATCGGACGGTCGCTCGCCGCGATGATCCGGGCCGGCAAAGTTCACGCGATCTCCTGCACCGCCGCCAATTTGGAAGAGGACGTTTTCAACCTCGTCGCCGGTCCCGAGTATGAAACCATCGCCGATTGGCGGGCGTTGTCGGTCGACGATGAAGTCAAGCTGCTGGAGCGGGGGTTCAACCGCGTGACCGACACGTGCATCCCCGAAACGGTGATGCGTCACCTTGAGCGGCGTCTGACCAAGCGTTGGGCGGAGCTAGCCAAAACCGACGCGGCGGTGTTGCCCAGTCAACTGATGTTTGAACTGGT
The DNA here is from genome assembly GCA_963833245.1 of Pirellulaceae bacterium. Taxonomy (GTDB): domain Bacteria; phylum Planctomycetota; class Planctomycetia; order Pirellulales; family Pirellulaceae; genus Rhodopirellula. The sequence goes on along the minus strand of CAWHXH010000007.1, from coordinate 255,801 downwards.
TCGCGACCCGGAGTTCATGAAGCACGCCGCTCGGCCGCCGGAGAACTCATGGATCGTCGCGGCGGCCGAAGTCGACTTGCCGGTCTTCACGCCCGGTTTCGAGGACTCGACGCTGGGCAATATCTACGCCGCTCGTGTGATCGACGGCACCGTTCCGGGCCACAACGCGATTTGCACCGGAACGCGGCAAATGGAACTGCTCGCCGATTGGTATCAAAAAACGTCATCCGAATCACCGATCGGTTTCTTTCAAATCGGCGGCGGCATCGCGGGCGACTTCCCGATCTGCGTCGTGCCGATGTTGATTCAAGACCTCCGCCGCGACGTCCCGTTGTGGAGCTACTTTGCCCAAATCTCCGACGCCGCGACGTCCTATGGCGGCTACTCGGGGGCGGTCCCGAACGAGAAAATCACTTGGCAAAAACTCGATCGCGACACGCCTAAGTTCATGATCCAGTCGGACGCATCGATCTGTGCTCCGTTGATCTTTGCCCATGTGCTGGGGTGGTGATCCCTAATTGCCGTCGTTCAAATCCGTCACATCGTCGAGACGTTCCATCACCATCAGCATGGTGCCGTCGGCTTTGGTGGATTTGAATTTGGTCGGCGCGGGGTTGCCGGGCAACGCATAACACAGCGTCCACTTCTTGCCTTTGATTTTGTAAATGCCCATCGCCAAACCGCCGGCGGTCGGCTTTTCGCTGGCCATGACGATCGTCATCGGTTTGGTCGAACTGTCAAACTTGTAAGACGACCGGTACCGTTCGTTGGCGTCCGGATCGATGACCGAAATCATGTTCTCGCGAACGATCACTCGTGTGCCGTCGGTTTCTTCGGCGGGTGACTTTTCGCCTTGATTGGTCGATTCGACCAGTTTCCAAATACCGGCGAGATTTTTGTCGGCGACGACTTTGGAGCCTCGCGGTTTGGGGCCGTCTTCGGCATCGGCGAACGACACGAAGGTGGGCAGCGACAGCAGGGCGGCGGCAAGGAGCAAACGCATCGAAGGGATTTCCGGGTTGGGGTGATTGGAGGATGCAACGGTGCCTGCGAACGGCGTGCCCGCATCAGCTCCGGTAGCCGAAGCCGTCAAGGCTTTGGGGGATGCTCATGCGGCGGCCTGGCGGGCCGCCGCCACCGGGGGGGTGTAGCCGAAGCCGCCAAGGCTTTGGGGGATGCTCGTGCGGCGGCCTGGCGGGCCGCCGCCACCGGGGGGGTGTAGCCGAAGCCGTCAAGGCTTTGGGGGATGTTCATGCGGCGGCCTGGCAGGCCGACGCCACCGGACCGCCGCTACCGGAGGGTCGCGACTGGGGTCTCGGCCATGTCCCGGGCGTGGTAGCTGCTGCGGACGAACGGCCCGGCGGCGACTTTGGCGAAACCCATCGAACGAGCCAACTCGCCGATTTCGTCGAACTCCTGTGGCGGAACGTAGCGAACGACCGGCAAGTATTTCGCACCCGGCTGGAGGTATTGCCCCAACGTCAGGAAATCGACGTCGTGGCGACGCAGGTCCTCCAGCGCTTCGAGCAGTTCGCCACGGGTCTCGCCCAACCCGAGCATCAAACCCGATTTGGTTTTGACCGATGGATCGTAAGTTTTGACCTGTTGCAACATCGCCAGCGTCCAGGCGTAGTCGCTTTTGGGACCACGGACGCGGCGGTAGAGCCGCGGGACGGTTTCCATGTTGTGGTTAAAAACATCCGGCCGAGCGGCCACAACGCGGGCCAGGGCAGGTTTGCAGGTCACAAAGTCCGGCGTCAGGACTTCGGTCGTCGCGCCGGTTCGGTCTCGCACCGCGACGACGCAATTGTAAAAGTGTTCCGCCCCGCCATCGGGCAAGTCGTCGCGGGTCACCGACGTGATGACGACGTGTTTGAGTCCGAGTTTGAACGCCGCCTCGGCGACCCGCTGCGGTTCGTCGGCGGCCGGCGGACCGGCCGGCCGGCCACGATCAACCGCACAAAAACCGCAGGGCCGCGTGCAGGTTGCCCCCAGGATCATGAACGTCGCCGTGCTTTGGCTGTAGCACTCCATCCGGTTGGGGCATTTGGCGCTCGCACAAACAGTTTCCAACCCGAGTTCATCGACCAACGAATCGGTCAGGTGGTTGGAATTGGACCGCGGGATCGGCCGGCGGAGCCACGAGGGTAACCGGCCCGAACCGGACACGGACGTGCCGGCAGGCATCTCGGGCGGAGCGACGACGGGTAGGCGGAAAGCCATGGGCAGCGGGCGGGGAGGATGGGCAGGTGGAATGACGAACCAATCGTAGCGGCAGCGGGATAGGCTTCCAGCCTGTCACCGGCACCCGCGACCGGCCGGAGGCCTATCCCACAGTGGCGGCGTTCTGCCGGAACGCCGTCTGGATGCCAACCGAAGCTCGGCAGTTTCAACCACCGAAAACCTTGACAGGCCGGAGGCCTATCCCACCCGAACGATCCACTGGGCGAACGTCTCCCTTTCAAACCGCTGCAAATCCTCCGCCGTCACTTTGTCGACGCACGGCACCGTCAAATCGAACCGATCCAACCACGTTGCCATGTCGGCGGTGCGGATCTCGCGAACCTCGGCCCGCGAGCGGATGTGCGATTTGAACTTGTTCTTCTCGTCGCGACGCTCGAACGATTCCACCATCCAACCGTCGCGATAATACTCGTACAGCTCGATCGGACGCTTGGTGTGCGCCCGGACAAAGATCATGTCGCCGGCGCATCGCCGAAACGACGACGAATTGATCCGCTGGAAAAACAGCGCGCTATTGAACCCGCCGAGCGGATGCAGCGACACCCATTTGCGGGGCCGATCGCCGTCTCGCCAGCCCAAAACCGCACAGCCGGTCGTTTGGTCGGTCAACTGCGTCGCCGTGACGACGCGGGTGCCGGGGATATAGAGCGCCACCATTTCGGCGACGCGGTGCGGATCGCCTTTGATCAAAACCGACGAGCAGAATCGGCCGGCCGATTCGGCGACGCCGTGCGGTCCGTCAAACCGTTGGGGGGGAAAGTCCCCGCGGTCGGCGTTCTGGTCGCCCGGATTCGGGCTCCGCCGATCGACCAACGGACCGGTTGTGGTAGTGTCGATCACCGTGGTGGTCATGAGACCGGGGGGGACGTAGGTTTTTCGGGTCGGGCGCGAGACGCCTGCGATCGGACGTGCAAAATCGCTGGAGCCGACGTTGATTTCAGTATGGATGCAAAGTCAATGCGAATCGAGCCTTATTGCCAGATTTCGTAGCGGAAGTCGCCAAGACTTTCGGATTCTTCCAATCGTCCGCCCCCAAACCCTTTCCGGTCCGCTCCGACGTCAACGCAGGCGTCTCAAACCGTCCTCAGTCATCGCATTGGGAATTTCGGCATCAAATTGGTCAATTCGGGCGTTGGTTTCCGCATCAATGGTCAACTCCGCGGCCGGCAGCAACCCTTGTAATTGCTCGACAGAGTTGATGCCAAAAATCGTCGAGGCGACGTAATCCTGTGCCCGGCACCAGGCGATCGACAGGACTTCGGCGGTCGTGCCGATTGACTGGGCAATCCGGCCGACGCGGCGGGCGGTTTCAATGGTGCGGTCGTTGACAAACCGCTGAGCCATCTTCTTTTGCCGCTCCTGACCATTGACCAAGTAGTCGCTAAATCTGGCTCCCGCGGGCAAGCTGCCATCGTATTTCCCGGTCAAAACGCCTCCGCCCAGCGGCGAATAGGGCAGCAGCGACAGGCCTTCGCGTCGCAGCACTTGGGCCAACTCCGATTCGCACCGCCGGTTGATGAGCGAAAAGTTGTTTTGCACCGTTTCGTAACGATCAACCCCGGCGACGTCGGCGTCCCAAAGGCTCCGCATCACGCCCCAGCACGTCTCGTTGCTGCAACCGACGACGCGGACTTTGCCGGCATCCCGCAGCTCCGTCATCGCGCCGAGCACTTCGGCGTAAGGCATCCCATGATCGGGCCAATGGGTTTGATACAAATCGATGTAGTCGGTCCCCAGCCGCCGCAGCGAATCGTCGCACGCCCGCCGGATCGAGTGCCGATCCAGCGTCGTGCGTCCGTGGCGGACCGGCGGGGTGAACCAGCCATGGCCCGGCCCGGTCACTTTGGTCGCAATCGTCAGAGCGTCGCGATCGGTCGTTTTGAGCCACCGACCGACGATTTCCTCGGTCAAGCCAAATTTTTTGGCCGACGGCGGGACCGGATAGATCTCCGCGGCGTCGAGGAAATTGATGCCCGCTTCGACGGCCGCGTTGCAAATCGCGTGAGCGGTCGGCTCGTCACAGGAGGTGCCGAAGGTCATCGTTCCCAGGCACAGATCACTGACGGTCAGGCCGGAGCGGCCCAGGCGGTTTTGGTTCATCAATAGGTGGGATAGGCCTCTGGCCTGTCATTCAAACAATGGGTGAGCGAGGCTATTGAAGCCGACGACAGGCCGGAGGCCTATCCCACCGGTCTACAATCAAACTCTGTTTTGACCTTTCTCATGTTGCCATGACGCGATGAAATCCTCCTACGATTGCGTGGTGATCGGCGCCGGCCCCGGCGGCGGGGCGGCCGCGTCAATGGTCGCCGCAGCCGACCACGACACACTGTTGATTGAACGCGAAGCGGTCCCGCGGTTCCACGTCGGCGAGTCGCTGATGCCCGAGACCTACTGGCCGCTGGAGCGTCTGGGACTCTCCGATCGCGTCCGCCAGGCCGGTTGGCAAGCCAAACATTCGGTCCAGTTCGTCACCGGCGGCGGCAAGGAGTCCGAACCGTTCTTTTTCCGCGATCACGACGACCGACCGTGCAACACGACGTGGCAAGTCGAACGGAGCGAATTTGACCAAATGCTCTTTGATCGGGCCGCTGAACTGGGTGCCGATTGTCACGACCAAACCCGATTGACCGACGTGCATTTCGACGGCGACCGGGCGACCGGGGTCAGCGTCAAAACGGCCGATGGTCAAACCCGCCGGATTGATTGCCGGGTCGTCATCGACGCGACCGGTCAGCAGTCGTTCATCGCCAACAAATTGAATCTCAAGGAAATCAACGCCGACCTCAAAAAGGCGGCGATTTGGACGTACTACCAAGACGCCGTTCGCGGCGAGGGCGACAACCAGGGGGCGACGATTATCTTGCAAACCCGCAGCAAAAACGCGTGGTTCTGGTTCATCCCCCAGTCTCGCGGGGTGACGTCGATCGGCTGTGTCGGCGACAACGACTACTTGCTCAAAGGCCGCGGAACGCCGGCGGACGTTTTCGAGCAGGAGCTGGCCGATTGCCCCGGATTGCAGTCGCGGCTGGCCGGGGCAAAACGGATCGGCGAGATCGCGGTGGCCAAAGAGTTTTCCTACACCACGCGGCGACACGCCGGCGATGGTTGGGTGCTCGTCGGCGACGCGTTCGGGTTCATCGACCCGGTGTATTCGTCAGGCGTCTATTTTGCTCTGGAAATGGGCGTCCGGGCCGGCGAAGCGGTCGCCGAGGCATTGTCGGCGGACCAACTGACGGCGGACCGGCTGGGGGCCTGGGCGGACGATTTCAAAGCCGGTTCGGCTCGCGTTCGCCAACTGGTTCACGCGTTTTACGAGAAAGATTTCTCGATCGGGCGGTTCATGAAAGAGCACCCCGAGCACCGCGGCAACGTCACCGATTTGTTGATCGGCCGCGTCTTTCATCCCGATGCCGAACGGATGTTTCCCGATCTGCGGGCGTCGATCGAGCGAGCCAAGGCAGTGGGATAGGCCTCCGGCCTGTCATCAGTCGAGAGACAGGCCGGAGGCCTATCCCACAAAAAAATGTTTTTCTCCACTTGACCTAGCTGGGACAACCGTCACAATCCCACCGTCGCGAGTGTTTCACGCAGCCGCGGCTCACCGATATCACGCCAGCTTTGGCACAACCGTCCCGCTTCATGATGATCGCGGGGTGTCGGAGCTTCTCCCCAACCGCCGGTCAATCCGGCCCAAACAAGGACGTTTGCGATGCAAGTGATTCAATCCGCTACCGATCTGTCGGTCCGCAACGGTAACTTCGACGGTGCCGCGACCCCCGTCGGTGCGACCGGCAACTTGAATGCGTTGCTCAGCCGCGGCTCCCGCGACGGTTTCCTGACGTTTGATGACGTCACCGCTTACCTGCCCGACGAATCGGCCCACAGCGAAAAACTCAACACGCTGGTCGCGGCGATCGAACGACGCGGCATCCGACTGATCGACGTGACCGAAGTCGCCGCGACCCGCCGCGAACTGGCCGCCCAAAACCCCGAACGATTCTCCGTCCCCGACGAAGCCGACGCTTCCGAAGCGGTCGACGACGAAGAAGATTTCCCGACGCTGCCGACCGCCGAGTCGATCCGCACCTCGGATGACCCGATTCGGATGTACCTGTCGCAGATGGCCGAGATCCCGCTACTGGCCCGCGAAGAAGAAATCGCGTTGGCCAAGAAGATCGAAATCACCCGGCGGCAATACCGCCGCACGCTGCTCGAATCCGACTACGCGATGCGGGCGACCGTCGACACGCTGCACCAGGTTCATCGCGGCGAATTGCCGTTTGACCGGACGATCAAGGTCTCGTTGACCGAGCGTTTGACCAAGGAGCAGATCTCAAAACGGATGCCGCACAACTTGCGAACCGTCGACACGCTGATCACGCAAAATAAGGCCGACTTTGAGCTTTTGGTTCGCAAATCGACGTCCCCGCGGCTCAAAGCGTCGATTCGCAAACAGTTCCTGCTCCGCCGCCGCAAAGCACTCGAACTCGTTGAGGAACTGTCGCTCCGCAGCCGCCGGGTCAACCCGCTGCTCGTGCAGTTGGAGCAGATTTCGCAGCGGATGTGCTTCATTCGCGAGCGGCTGGCCAACCTCGGCGGCGACCCGCACTCCCGCGACGAAGCGGCGGATTTGAAAGTTGAACTCCGCGAGTTGATCCGCGTCACTCAGGAATCGCCCACCAGTTTGAAAAATCGCGTTGCCAAGGCTCGCAAGCATTTCACTGAATACGAATCGACCAAACGCGAACTTTCCGCCGGCAACCTGCGGCTGGTCGTTTCGATTGCCAAAAAGTACCGAAACCGCGGGCTGTCGTTCCTCGACCTGATCCAGGAAGGCAACACGGGGCTGATGCGGGCGGTGGATAAATACGAGTACCGTCGCGGATTCAAATTCAGCACCTACGCGACTTGGTGGATCCGCCAAGCGATCACGCGGGCGATCGCTGACCAGGCGCGGACGATTCGCATCCCGGTCCACATGATCGACGTGTTGTCAAAACTTCGGCAAGCTCAAAAGCGTTTGACCCAAACGCTCCGCCGCGAGCCGACCTACGAAGAGATCGCCGAAGAAACCGAAGTCGCCGTCGAGGAAGTCCGCCGGGTGATGGACATCGGTCGCCATCCGGTATCGTTGGACCGGCCGGTCGGCGAATCGGACGACAGCAGCTTTGGCGAGTTTGTCCAAGACACGACCAACGACAACCCGGTCCGAACGGCCGCGGCGGGAATGCTCCGCGAAAAGATCGACGAATTGTTGACCACGTTGACGTTCCGCGAGCGGGAGATCATTCGGCTGCGTTATGGCCTGGTCGATGGCTATTCGTACACGCTGGAGGAGTGCGGTCGGATTTTCAAAGTCACGCGGGAACGCGTCCGTCAAATCGAAGCCAAAGCGGTTCAGAAGCTGCAAAGCCCTTCCCGCGTCGAGCGAATGGGCGAGTACTTGACCGTCTGATGTGGGATAGGCCTCCGGCCTGTCATTCCCCCGGTAGCCGAAGCCGCCAAGGCTTTGGTCGACGATCGTTCGGCGGCCTGGCGGACCGCCGCTACCGAGTTATCCGGTAGCCGAAGACGCCGAGGCTTTGGTTGACGATCGGGCGGCGGCCTGGCGGACCGCCGCTACCGGAGACCCGGACCGGTAGGCAAATCCGTCGTCGCCGCTAGACTGGTCCGATGGCACCACCACGTCCCCCCCGCGGCGGTCGCCGCCGACCCGCGTCGCGGTATGGCGACGACGAAAAAATCGATTACGAAGCGCTCGCGTCGGTCGGTCCCGTTGAAACGCCCCCGGACATGGAGTCGTTCGACGAACTGGACCTGTCGCCGATCATGCGGCGGGCACTCAAAACGATCGGATTTGACAAACCATCGCCGGTCCAGGCCGCTGTCATCCCCCACGCACTGGCGGGCCGCGACGTGATCGGCCAAGCCCGCACCGGGACCGGCAAAACGGCGGCGTTTTCAATCCCGATCCTCGAGCAGCTCGACTCGCTGGAGGAGTGCCGCGACCCGCAGGCGATCGTCATCGTTCCGACCCGCGAGTTGGCCGATCAAGTCGCCGGCGAAGCGCGCAGAATCTCCGTCGGTTTGCCGACCGAAATTGCGGTTTTGGCCGGTGGCAAGAACCTTAACGGGCAACTCCGCCAGCTCGAAAACGGCGTTCAAATGGTCGTCGGCACCCCCGGCCGGATGCACGATCACTTGCAACGCGGCACGCTGCGGACCGGAAATGCCTGGTGCGTCGTCCTGGACGAAGCCGACCGAATGCTGGACATCGGGTTTCGGCCGCAGATCGAGCGAATCCTGCGAAAATGTCCCCGCCAGAGGCAAACGCTGCTGCTTTCGGCCACGTTGCCGTCGATCGTTCGTCGCTTGGCCGAATCGTACATGACCAACCCGGTCGTGATCGATTGTTCGTCAACGGAAATGTCCGTCGAAACGATCGAGCAGCACTATTTTACCGTCGATCAAGACCGCAAGGGTGAGCTGCTGTGCCGGTTACTGCGGCGGGAAGATCCCGAACAGGCGATCGTGTTTTGCCGCACCAAACGCGGGACCGATCGGTTGGGCCGTGAGTTGGCCCGAGACTTTGGCAATCGGGTCGCCTGCATGCACGGCGACATGCAGCAACGCGAGCGGGACCGGACGCTGCAACGGCTCCGCGACGGCGATTTGCAAATCCTTGTCGCCACGGACGTCGTTGGCCGGGGGATCGACATCACGACGATCTCGCACATCGTCAATTATGACGTTCCGGAAGATTCCGACGACTACGTTCACCGCGTGGGCCGGACCGGACGGATGGGCCGCGATGGCGTTGCGTTCACATTCATCGAGCCGGGCCAGGGCGAGTTTCTGACCAGCATCGAGGCACGGATCAACAAATTATTGGTTCGCGAAACGATCGATGACTTCGAGACCGTTCGCCGCGTCGAAATCGCCAAACCGGTCGAGGACGATGAGCCGGCAACCAAGAGCGTGCTTAATCCCATGCACAAAAAAGTCCGCCGCCGGCGGTAGCGTGCCTGTAGGACGGGCTTTCAGCCCGTCCAATCCGACGGGTCGAAGACCCGTCGTACTCTACTCCAACCGCCCCGCCGCCCAGAGCATCCCGCGAACCAGGGTCCCGGTGTAGACCGGATCGCTGAACGTTTCGTCGGAATGTCCATAGGTGGTGCCGAAGACGCGACCGTCACCAAATTGGTGTGTCCAAAAAACCGGATCGCGGCGGTCGGCTTTCTCGCTTTGGCTGGTCGCCAACACCGTGACGCCGGGCCACGTTTTTTCGATAATGTACAACTCATCGTTGGGCGTCACCCAGTCGTCGGGAAAGTCCCGCATGATCGGATGATCGGTCGCGGCGACCGTTACCGGGTAACGCGACTTGTGCTCATGACGCCGGCTGGTCACGCCGAGCATCTGTCGCCAATCGTCGAAGTCGACGGAGCGAAACGTGTGCATCGCGCAATGGACGACGACCGCGGGCAGACCCTCGCGGTGAGCTTCAGTGATCGAGCGAATGTAGTCGGCGTCGGTCGTATCAGCGAAACATTCGTTGTGAATCACCAGGTCAAACGAGTCGGCCCAGTCCGGCTTTTCAAAAACCTCCAGACGCCCCTTGGTGCCTTTGCCGCCATCGTTGGCCACGGTCCAAACGACATCCACGCCGGCCTCTTTGGCCGCCAACTGAATCGCTTTGGTCTGAAAGTCGTAATTATGGCAACAGCCTGAGGTTGCGATCAAAACCCGCAGCGGCTCGCCGGCAACGGCGGGCAACGCCGTCAGAACCGAGCAGCACAAAATTTTAAGCAGCATTCAAATGGTCGATAGGTCGGAGGCAAAGAACGAAGAAGCAAAACCTTATAGCCGGAATTACATCTCCGACTTCTCGACGGTGTCGAGCCGTTTGGTGTTGCGTTCGACGCCGATCACGGTCGTCCGTTGGCGGAGTCCGTCACGGGTTTCCGCGGTCACGGGGAGGACTTGGCGGCGATCGGGCAATTCGAGCCGCACGGTGAACGAACCGTCGGGTTGCAGTTTGACCGGCCGGCCCGAAACCGTCACGGTCGCCGTCGGATCGGAGCGACCAAAGACGATCAGTTCCGCTTCGACGTCCAGCGTCACCTTGGAGGGCCGCAGCAACGTCGATTCGGCCGAGTTGCCGCTCGCGGTGGGCATCGATCGACCCAGCCGCTCCTCGAACATTTCTTTCAAATCGGTGCTTTCGTTCTCATAGCCGCCCGAGAGCGAGTAGACCCGCTGATAATCCTCGGCGATGTCGTCCCAATGCTCGTCCAATCGCGTGCATTGACCGGGCACCGGCGTCTCGACGATGTTGCTGCGGCATAGGCTGTGGAAAGCACCATCGTCGGTGACGTAGCCAACCGCCACACGGTAACGTCCCGGCGGGTCCGCGACATCGACGTACCAGGTTGACACGCCGCCGTGGATCGCGATGTCACGATGGACCGTTTCGGCGTTGTTGCTGGCGACGTCGCCGATCGCCAACAGTCGCAGTGTCGGGGTGGCCGATTGCCAACGATCGGCCATCGCCGAAGCGGCACGGGCAACCGAGGCGGCGGTGATTTCCCAGGTCGCTTGCAACCAGTAGCTGCCGCGAACAATCAGTGCGACGCGATCGCGATGCGTTTTGGTCGCACGCTTATTTTGAGTGCCATCGGTCATTGCTGTCCCGCCAACGAGCGTCGCGGTCGACAGGTCCCGGCGGGCGGACTGCAGCTGCCGACGCCGCCGCATTTCGGCGCGGATCCGCTCGCTTTGAGCCGACACCTTAGGCTGCGTCAGGTCCGGCGAGCTGGCGTTTTTGACCGATCGCTTGGAGGCTCTCGGCTTGGACGAGCGGCTTGTTCTGGTCGTCTTGTTGGCCGATGGCGAGGGTTTAGCGGTCTCGATGGCGGGTTTGGATTCGGGGTGGTCGGCTGCGGTTTTTCGCCGCAACTTTCGCTGCACCTTTTTGATCTCGGTGACCAGCTCGTCCTTTTTCATGCCGTGCCAACCGGTGACGCCGTATTCCCGGGCGATCCCCGACAACTCACGGCGGGTCTGCTGACTCAAATCGACGGTGGTAATCATGGGGCTCTCGCATGGTCATGAGGCGGCGGCGGGGCAGCACCCCGGGAGCACGTTGAGACCAAGACGAACCGGGCTAACGGTCCCGAAAGCTGCCCAAACATTATGCCAGCGGGGCAGGAACGGTTCTAGGGCCGGTTCCAAATTTCGAGGACTTTTTCGCGACCGACCAATTCGTTAGGGCCGCCGGACCGTTACAATCCGACGTCCCTTCGCCATTTCGCGTTTTCAAACGATGCCCCCAATCGATTCCACCGACCGTTCATCGCCCTGGCGGCTTGCGTCGGCGGGAATGATGATCGCTGCGTTCACGCTGGGGCTGGGCGGCATCGGCTACGCGATCGACCGCGTGATCGGTTGGCCGGTCCCGGTGTTGGCCATCATCGGCCTGCTGGTCGGTTTCGCCGCCGGGTTGTACCGACTGATTCGGTTGTCGACGAATTCTTAGCAGTAGGGCTTGAAACCACGCTTCTGCGACTATGACGTCAATGAAGCGACGCACCGCACCAGCCCTGCGCTGTCAACCGGTTTGCCCAAAAATTCCGTGCAGCCCGAACGCATCGCCTCAGCGACCTCCTCGCGGGTTGCCCCGGCCGTCAACGCGACGATCGGTAGCGTGTGACCCTGGCTCCGCAACAGCGACGTGGCTTGCTGACCCGAAAGCACCGGCATTTGCATGTCCATCAAGACGCAGCGGTACGGTTGACCGGACTGTTGAGCGTTCTGGACCAACTGGACCGCCTCTTGCCCGTCGCACGCTTCGGTCACCTTGGCTCCAGCCCGGGTCAAAATCGTGCGGACCAACAACCGGATGTCTCGGGCGTCATCGACAACCAACATCGGACCGGAAATTTCGGCCAGTCGTTTGGCTCGCGGCCGGTGACTTGTCGCCGTCGCGTCGGCGGGCAACAACGCGTCGCAATCGCTCGACTGCAGCGGCAGGCGGAGCGTGAACGTGCTGCCCTCGTTTTCGACCGACGAGACCGTGATATCGCCGCCCAGCAGTCCGGCCAGACGCTGGCTGATCGCCAGACCCAAGCCCGAACCCTCGACGGTGTTGGCCATCGACGGGTCGTGAAGCTGCGAGAATGTCTCAAAGAGCCGCGGCAGCTTTTCGGCGGCGATCCCGATCCCGTTGTCAATCACTGAGATCAGGAGCTGCGATTGACCGCCGCGGACGCTCGCCCCCGCGTCGATCGCGTTGCTCTGGCCGGCGATCGTCTCGGTTCGCACGTTGATTTTGACATCCCCGCCGGGCGAGAATTTCAAAGCGTTGCCGATCAAATTGACCAAAATTTGCTCGATTCGGGCGCGGTCGGAATGAATCCGTTCGGGCACCGGTCCGCCCAAATGGACGTCGATCGACACCCCGGCCGTTTGGCTGCGGTGACGCATCAGATCGAGCACCTCGCCGATCATCGTCAGGACATGAAAACGGGTCCGCCGGATCGGTAACCTGCCGGATTCGACTTTGGACAGATCCAAGATGTCGTTGAGGATTTGCAGCAGGAAGCGACCGTTGCGTCCGACCAAATCGAGGTGATGCGGATCGACCGGTCGGCCGGCACCCAAATCCCTCGCGGCGATGTCGACAAAGCCGAGGATCGACGTCAGCGGGCTGCGGATTTCGTGACTCATGTTGGTCAGGAACCGCGTCTTGGCCCGGCTCGCCTCCTCGGCCGCTTCGCGGGCGCGTTGCAATTGCGACTCGGTTTCCTTGCGAATCGTCGCGTCGCTCATGGACAACGAAACACCCGCCCCGGTGGCAATTAATCGAACGTCATACCAACGCCGAGCGGCGACGTGATGGAACTCCATCGTCTCGCCGCAGCGGGTGGCGACGACGCGGTCAATGGCCGCAAACAATTCGTCGTCGGCCTCCTCACCGAGCACCGCCGTGATCGGCTCGCCGACCACCGGGATGACCTGGCGGACCCGCTTGGGCAGCGTCGGACGGCCGATCGCGGCCAGCTTCTCGGCGGCGTGGTTGGCGATTCGGATCCGGTTTTGCGAATCGACCGACAGAAAGACATCGTTGGTGTTGTCGATCACTTCGGAAACAATCTGCCGGCTGTCGGCCAGGTCGCGAAGCACCTGTTTCTGAATTGAAATGTCTTCGACAAACGCGATGACCGAATGCGGCCGGCCGTCGTCGTCGGTCCGCAGCGATGTCGTCAGCCGCACCCAAACGACGTGCCCGCGGCTGTGCAGGTAGCGTTGTTCGAGGTTGTAGCCGCGGCTTTGGCCACGAACGAGCGGCCCGAAACGCTTCAAACTCTCGCCCAAATCGTCCGGGTGGGTGATGTCCTGCAGCGGCCGGTCGAGTAGCTCCTCGGAGGTATAGCCGACGATCTCGCAAAGCCGCCGGTTGACCGACCGCCATGATCCGTCCAGTCCGACGTGGCCGATGCCGATTGCGGTGCTTTCGAACGTCGCCCGGGCTTCGCGTTCGCTTTGGGTCAATCGCTGGGTTGCCGCGACGCGATCGGTGACATCGTTTTGAACGCCAATGAAGTGCGTTAGTTGACCGTCGTCGTCATGGACCGGACTGATCGACAACTCGTTGTAAAATTCGCGGCCATCGCGGCGATAATTGAGCAATGTCACTCGGATTGCTTCTCCCGCTTGGACCGCCCGGCGGATCGCGTCGACGGTCTGCGGCTCGGTTTTGGGTCCCTGCAAAAAGCGACAGTTGCGCCCCACCGCCATCGATCGGTCGTACCCGGTGATTCGGGTGAACGCCTCGTTGACGTAAACGATCGGCCGCTCGGCATCGAGTGCGTCGACGATCGCGATGCCCGACGTGGCCGCTTCGATCGCTCGGTTGCGAAGCCGCAGTTCCTGAAGCGCCGACCGCAACGTGGTGACGTCCTGCAGCAACACGACGGCGCCGGTCGGCTTGCCGTCGGCCCCCGTGGTCGGCGTCACGCGGACGCGGAGGGTGAGCGATCGCTCGCCAATCGCCAGCGATAATTCTTTCTCGCCGACCTGGTTCATGATCGCGACCCGGGCCAATTTGCTCTGCACGGTTTCTCGCAGACCGTCGGGCAATCGGTCGGTGATCAACATCGCGGAGTTGACGGCGGAGCTGAACCGATCGCCCAGCAACCGGGTCGCGGCGTCGTTCCAGGAGACGATTCGACCGTCCAACCGGACGCCGATGACTGCATCGGAGCAGCCGGCCAAGACCTCAGCCAGCTCCTGTGACCGCCGCAGAGACGACGCGTCGGGAGCGTAGACGGCCGGCGACTCGGCGGTGACCAGCCCCGCCGGGCGGCCCGCGTGCTCACGCCGGGATTGAATGGCCCGACGCAGCCGCATTTCAAGCATCCGAATGCGGTCTTGAGCATCGGCGAGCGATTCATCGGCGGTTTCGCCCCTGGCCATCGTCGGCGGCTCGTCGCCACAGGGAAAAATCAACAAATAGTGAACCTGGTCCAGCCCGCGGTGTTCGATCCGCCGCATCGTCAGTTCGATGCGGCGCTCCCCGATCCGCACCAACCGCTGCACGACGTCGGCGCCGGATTGCTCCAATCGCTGCCGCGCGGTCTCGACCGCCAGTGCCATCGGCGGCGGCAATTGATCGACGATCGTTCCGGTGACTGATCCGCGGCCGGGGCAGAGGTGCCCCTCCAGATCGCCCAAAAATTCCAGCGGGCGGAGTTCTCGGTCAAGCAAAACCGACGCGGGGACGTAGCGATCCAGCAACCAGCGGTGACTCAACCCAATCGGGTCGACCGACTCATTGAACTGCCACGGCGGGGGATCGGATCGGGAGGTGTCCTGCCGGTCCTCGGCGTCACAACATCCTTGTCGATCCATCCCAATCGCCTCCTTTCCCACGAAATTCAAGTCAAAAGGCTTGGGCACTTCCATTCCATGTGCCACCCGCCCGTGGGCTTCAATCTGAGCAAATCGGCGACGGTGACAAGACCCAAGACAATCGTTTTGCCTCCTTCACGATTCGCGGATGGAAACGCATCTTTGGGCCGCAACGACGATGTGGTCCAAAACCGTGATGCCGATCAATTCACCGGCCTGCGTCAGCCGGTCGGTCACCGCGTGGTCCTCTCGCGACGGAGCCGGATCGCCCGAAGGGTGGTTGTGGACCAACAGTACCGCGGCGGCCGAGTCGCGGATCGCCGGCCGAAAAACCTCCCGCGGATGAACCAACGACGCGTCGAGTGTCCCCACCGTGATCCGGTGGGTGCGGATTGGTTTGTGTTTGGTGTCCAGCGTCACGATGTGAAATTCCTCCCGGACGGCATTTCTGGCCAAATCGGCGAAGCGATTTTCGCAGTACCGTACCGCTTCGACCGTGCTGGTGATCCGCACCCCCGAATCGACGCGGGTTTGCCGGGCCAATTCGATGCGGCGACCCAGCTCCACCGCCGCCATCAGCGACGCGTAGCCGACCGAGGTGACCGCTGGGGTGATCCGCCGCATCTCGGTCAACCCATAGTCCTGCAGCCGCTCGAATTGGCCATGAAATTGTTCGGCCAGCTTTGCCGCTCCCTCGATCGCCGAATGACCGGCGATCCCGGTCCGAATCAACAATGCCAACAGATCGGCGTCCGAACACGCGTCCGGTCCCCGGTCGATCATCCGTTCGCGGGCGCCGGGTTCTTTGACGGCCGAAGCCGAAACCGCACCGCGGAGCATTGCGTCGATCCACCGGTCCAGCCGCTCGGTCCGCTGCCGCGTCGAGACCGGTTGGCCCGCCCAGCGAAACCGCGACTGTCCGGCGGTTTGGTACCGCGTCAGCAGCCCGGCTTTGATGACCCCCGCGAGCGTGTGATGAACGAACTCCGAGGGGGCTTCGATGACCAGGGCGCGGATTTGCGAATCGTCAAACGCATCCATCCCCGCCAGCGGGTGCAGGACATTCTGGTATCGTTGCCGGTTCTCCAATTTTCGTTTCCCAACGTCCAAGGTAGCTGGACCCGCCAGGGTTCAGTTCACCGTTATTCAGTCCGCCTCCGACCCCGGCGGGTCCAGCGACACCATTGCCATGCCCACCCTGTTTACCAAAATCATCCGCCGCGAGGTTGCCGCGGACATCATCTATGAAGATGACGACGTGTTGGCGTTCCGCGACATCGCGCCGAAAGCACCGGTGCATGTCCTCATCATCCCCAAGCGAGAAATCGCATCATTAGCGGACTTGCAACCCGCCGACGGCGATTTGATGGGTCAGTGCATCATCGCGGCCCGGAACATTGCCCAATCCGAAGGCATCGCCCAGTCCGGTTACCGGTTGGTTTGCAATTGCGGCGTCGATGGCGGCCAGGAAGTGCCGCATTTGCACTTCCACTTAATGGGCGGCCAAAAGCTTTAGCGCCTCCTAGCGGTACGGCGCAAGCCGTCCGGTGCCGCCAATGCTAGCGGTACGGCGCAAGCCGTCCGGTGCCGCCAATGCTAGCGGTACGGCGCCAGCCGTCCGGTGCCACCAATGCTAGCGGTACGGCGCAAGCCGTCCGGTGCCGCAAATCCTAGCGGAACGGCGCAAGCCGTCCGGTGCCACCAATGCTAGCGGTACGGCGCAAGCCGTCCGGTGCCGCAAATCCTAGCGGAACGGCGCAAGCCGTCCGGTGCCGCAAATCCTAGCGGAACGGCGCAAGCCGTCCGGTGCCGCAAATCCTAGCGGAACGGCGCAAGCCGTCCGGTGCCGCAACCGGAGGGCTGGCGCCCTACCGCTACAATCCGACTCGGCACCGGAGGGCTGGCGCCCTACCGCTAAAATAACTCAGCTATGCACCGGCTGATTGCTGAGTTCTTCTTCGGCGATGTGGGTCAACCGTTTATCCTGACTGCCCTCTTCGTCGAGCGTCAACTGCAAGGTTTGAACGTCTTCATGAAATCCGCACCGATGCGCCAAAGCTTTGACGCCGCCATAGCCGGCTAACTCATAATGCTCCACCCGCTGAGCGGCCAGCACCAACGCGTGATCTTTGACCGGGCCGGGCGCGTCGGCTTTGACGACCTGCGAGCCTTCCTCGACGATCCCCTTCATCGCTGCGCATGACTCCCGCTTGGGGTCTTTGCCATGACGTTTGAAGATTTGCTCCAACCGCGTCGCCTGCGTTTTGGTCTCGGCGATATGGTCAGTAAAAGCAGCTTTGAGGGCCGGATTGGTGGCCGCTTCGACCATGTCGGGCAACGCCTTGAGCGCCCGATGCTCGGCATCATAAAGGTCGCGAAGTTGGTGCCAGTACAAATCCTCAAGCGTTTCAAACTTCTCGTTGAACAGGTGCATCTCAAAATCCTTGTGGTTTGTTAATGGTCAACCGTAGCGGAAGTCGCCAAGACTTTCGGCTGCGACCGACCGGCTAATCGAACCATCAAACCGATGCAACAACGATGCCAACCCCGGATTCCCCGTAGCGGCGCTCCGCCGGGACGCCGAACCAGTCGCGGTCCAAAGCCTGGCGGCTTCGGCTACCGGGGGGGGCAACCGCGACAGGCCGGAGGCCTATCCCACTTTTTTGGGCACCACCCGAACCGCGTCGACGGTCACTCCGCCATCACGCGGCGATCGACCGGCGCCACCGGGTCCAAACGTGTGAACCTGAACGCTGCCGGCGACGCGGCTTGCCAGTTTGCCCCGAAGCCATCGCCGAACGCCGGGCGTCAATAATGCAAACCCGACAAAATCCGTCAGCACCCCGGGGGTCAACAGCAACGCTGCGGCAAACGCGATCATCAACCCGTCACCAATTTCTTGGGTCGGCAGTTTGGCCGAAGCGGCCGACTGCTGGAACCGTCGCCACACCGCGGCGCCCTCGCGTCGGGCCAAGTAGGAGCCGATCACACCGGTGGTGATGACCACCCCGATCGTCAACCAAACGCTCGTCGCCTCCGCCAATTGCATCAGCAGGAACAGCTCCACGAGTGGGATTAGGATGAACGCGGCGAGCAATCGAACCAGCACCGGACTCTCCGAAAAAAAGGGAACCAATGTCGCACCACGCGACGTAACCGTTGCCGTTTGGCTGCCACAGTGACACAATACGGGGCGGCTGGATGCCCCAGTCGCGAATGTCGTTCCGACCGCCCAATCCCATTTGCCTTCAATGGCCGCCCCGCTTCCTTTGGACCACCGGTTGAACCAACTCGTGAACGTACCGACCCGTGCCGCCGCCGTTCTGCTGGCGATTACCGCATCGCTGGCCGCGGCTGCCCCAGCCGACCGCCCCGCCCGCCCGGCCCCCGAACTCACTTTCCCGCTCTACCTGCCGCCGGCAACCCGAATCGCGACGGTGGGCAACTCGACCGGCGAGCGGTTGGGCCGCTACGGCAATTTTGAAACCCGGCTGCACCTGCGGACCCCCCAGCGGCCGTTGATCCTGCGACATTTCGCCTGGCCCGGCGACCAGGTTGATTTGCAAATCCGTCCGGGCAACTACACCCAGATCGACGACCCGATGGAGGTCTACGATCCGCAGGTGTTGCTGTGCTTCTTTGGGATGAATGAGTCTTGGGAAGGCGACTCGCCGCAATTGCTCGACAAGTTCAAGTCCGATTACGGCAAATACCTCGACAAAATGGCTGACAAGTTCGGCACCGAGGACCGTCCGGCAAAATTTATCCTTGTCACGCCGATGGCGTTTGAATGCACCGGCCATCCGCTGCAACCCGACGGGGTGGCCGAAAACCGGCGGCTGGCCGCCTATGCCAAAGCCGTCAAGGAAGTCGGCAACGATCGGCAACTGATGGTCGTCGACCTGTTCACACCCACAATGCAAATTTGCTGTGACCAGCCGGGGGCACAGTACACCACCGACGGCATTCGGACCAATGCCGAAGGCGACCGATTGATCGCCCGGTTGCTCGACGAAGCGATGTTTGCCGGGCCGCTGGAGTTTGATGTCGATTCGGATCAATACGCCCGGCTGCGTGACGTCGTTGTCGATAAATCATGGTTGCACCGGCAGGACTACCGGATGCTCAACGGTTGGTACGTCTATGGCGGTCGGCGGACGTGGGACACCGAAACGTTCCCCGGCGAATATCGCAAAATTCGCGCGATGGTATCGCTGCGTGATCCCGTCATGCACGCGATCGCTCGGGGGGATCAACCACCGACAATCGACGATTCGGTCACCGGGGAAGTCTTCATCCCCGAAACCATGTTCGGGTCCCGCGACGACGGGTTTCGCAAGATGCGTGAGCCGACGCATTTGCAGTACCCGATGCCCGAGGAATCGATTGCTCAAATGTCGGTGCCCGATGGTTTTGAAGTGCAGTGCTTTGCCTCCGAACGCGAGTTCCCCGAACTGGCCAATCCCAATCAGGTCGCGTTTGATGACAAGGGCAGGCTTTGGGTCTCCTGCATGGTCAACTATCCGCAGTGGATACCCGGCCGGACGCGACCGGACGATCGCCTTTTGATCTTGACCGACGAGGACGGCGACGGCAAAGCGGATTCGTGCAAGACTTTTTATGACAAACTGATCTGCCCGACCGGCTTTGAGTTTTATAAGGACGGCGTGCTGGTGATCGACGAACCGTCGATCCTGTTCCTCCGCGACACCGACGGCGATGATGTGGCCGATGAGGTGACCGAGATGCTCGACGGGATCGGCACCGAAGACACCCACCACGCGATGGGCGCGTGGGAATGGAGCCACGGCGGGCGGCTGCACATGCTCGAAGGCATCGCGATGGCTTCGACGGTCGAAACGCCATGGGGACCGGTTTATAAACAAGGTGCCTCGGGCAGCTACGTTTGGGACCTGGAGTCTTTGAGACTGACGCACTTCAACACGCCCGGTCAATACAACCCATGGTGTTTGGTCTTTGACAAGTTCGGCAACGGGATCGTCGGCGACGGCACCAACGCCCAACATCACTGGGCAAACGCGTTGTCGGGCGGTCCGGTCAAGACCCGCAAATCGCTGGATCCCATCTTTGACAACCAAGGACTGCGGCCCGCCTGCGGCAACGAGATCCTGCGGTCACGCCATTTCCCGGACGATTATCACGATCAACTGATCTACGCCTGTGTTATCAACATGCACGGCACGCCGACGTTCCGAATTGGCGATGACCCCGACTCCGCCGGTCTGACCGGCTATCACGTCGACGACCTGCTAACGTCGACCGATATGTTTTTCCGGCCCGTCGACCCCAAACTCGGACCCGACGGGACGCTGTACTTTGGCGATTGGTGCAACGCCCTGATCGGCCACATGCAGTATTCCCAGCGGGACCCCAACCGTGACCACGAGCACGGCCGAGTCTACCGGTTGCGACATACCGCGACTGACCCGCTGCCGGTCGTCACCCAGGCGGGCAGTGAGGTTGATGCGTTGTTGGACCAATTGCTCACTTATGAGATCCGCACGCGTTATCGTGCCCGCCGGGCGATAAAATCGCATGATGTCGAGAACGTCATGGGCCGGATCAATCATTGGCTCGACGTCAACGACAGCGACGAAGCCCGGCTCGAAGCGTTATGGATCCAAGAGTCGTTCCACCGCGTCGACCCGGCGTTGGTCACCGCGCTGACGCGGTCGGACGATTACCGCATCCGCGCCGCGGCGGTGCATGTCGTCGGCAACGCGTGGCGTTACATGACCGGCAACGTTCGGGCGACCGACGACCCGGCAACGGTCCAATTGGCAACCGACAACCCGGTGATCGAAATGCTCCGCGTCGCGGCGACCGATGCTCATCCACGGGTTCGGTTGGAAGCGTCGCGAGCGGCCAGTTTGATCAATCATCCCGCCGCGGTCCCGGTCGCGTTGCTCGCGGCGGTCGATTCGGACGACAAGTGGCTCGATTATGTGACCGAGCACACCCTGCAAACGCTCGAACCGTTTTGGCGTGGCAGCGAGGAGGGCCGGGCGCTGGTCGCCACCCTGCCCGAAGCGGCACGGTTGGTGTTGACCGAGTATGAGATCGCTTCGGGTCCCGGCGCGGTGGTCTACGGTCCGCTCAAAACGATGGCCGACGTCGATGCCTCGCCCGCCGACCACGCCGCGGCGCTCGCGTCCGTCGTTGCCGCGCCGCAGGGCGATGCGGACAAAGGTTTGACGGTTTTCACCCGTGTTTGCTCGTCGTGTCACATGGTTGGCGATTTGGGCAAGAATTTTGGTCCCAACCTCACCGGATTGGGCGATCGGATGGGCCGCGAACACATCATTCGCTCCATCATTTGGCCCAACGACGAAATTTCCAAAGGTTATGAGACCGTCTCGGTGCTGACGATTGATGGTGAAGTCTTCAACGGCTTCATCCTGGAGGAAACCGATGAGGTTTTGAAACTTGGCATCGCCAACGGCAAGGTCGAGGAAGTCATCAAAGAGGACATTGAAGTCCGCCGGGAGATGAAGGCGTCGAGCATGCCCGAGGGGTTGACCGCGACGATCGCGCCGAGCGAATTTTTGGACCTGTTGGCGTTCCTGGGGGGCGACTGGATCGCGACCAATCCCAACACCGACTACCCGTTGCGGGAAAGCGGCGGTTACCGGGAAGTCACCCGTGATGCGATGATCAAGCTGGGCGACAACTTTCCGTCGGCGCTCAATGACGAAGCGATGCACCTGCTCTCGGGCGAGGGGGTCCGCAAACGAGACTTCGCCATTCATTCGGCCGACAAGTCGATTGAATTTCCCGAAGTTATCATCCGTTTGTCCGGGCCAACGAAGTTGACTTCCGGCACGATTCAAAACCGTGGCAACCAAAAGTTCCACGCCCGCGCCAACACGCTGACGCTATGGATCAGCGATGACGGTCAGACGTGGAAAGAGTTGTGGACGGCCGATGATCCCAAGGCTTCCTATGACATTGCATTCCCCCCCGGCACCGTCGCGAGGTATTTGAAGATCGGTTTGAAGAATAGCAACATCCTGCACATCGATCGGACGGTGTTCTACGGCGAAAAGTTGCCGCAGAACTCCCCGGCGGTCGTGGACCTTGCCGAAGACCCATCCCCCAGCATCCGGTAGTGGAACTTGCTAAAGTTCCATCCCATAGCAGATCGTCAGGATTCGTTTTTAGGGTTGGGAGGGTGAAGCTCCCGCTGAACCCTTCTGCAAGAGATTTGGCGGGAGCCTCACCCTCCCGTTTGGTTGACCCAAATCTTAATCTTGACGGATAAGCAATGGATTTTTAGCAAAATCCACTACTTCGACATGACCCGGCCGGTTTCCTGGCGCATCCGACGCCGCATCGGGGTCAGCGCGTCGAGGTAACGCTCGGTCATGTCAATCGTCACCTCGATCCGGTCAATCAATTCGTCGACAAGTGAGTCCGATGCCACCCCGTCGCATAACAGGGTTTCGATCGATCGATGCACGGCGCTGAATGACTCATCGGGCTGTAGCTGACGCAGTGTGACGTAGATGCGGTCTCGATAGTCGAGTGGTTTGAGAAACATCGCGCGGCGGACTTCCAAACTCGCCACTGTCATCCGGTCGCGTTGGTCGGCCAGGATGCGGCAGGTCAGCAGCGTGTCGCCACATCGCTGCATCAGGGTCTCGATATCGATGATTTCCCGCGGCGGCAGCTTCACCGAGCGGGAACCGGAGGGATCGGCGAGCGGGGTCGGCGAGGAGGAGCGGTGGGTCGCGACGTGGAGAGGGGTCATAAAATGTTAAGCGTGTCAGGGTGAAGGAACCTCATCGTTTCGCGGACCTTCTTCGCCGCGAGAACAAAACAAACAGGGGCAACGGCGGGTCGGTTGGCGGCGACAAACCGCTTGATTGACCCCCATTTTTAAATCCGGCCCGACGGCAAAATCCGGTCGTGACGTCTGGACCAATTGGAGGCTCCCACGGCATGAATTGCCTGACCCGCCGGCTTCAAATCTCACCGGCTTCAAAACGAATCATGCCGCCGGACGGTTGTCAGGTTTGATGCTGTGGCGTCGCCGCGGCCGGCTCCCGCGGTGCTCAAAACCAACCGTTAGACTGGCGATCGATTCAATCTCGACGCCTGCCGGATATCATCATGAGCCGCCCGATTCACAGCGAAACGACGCTGGTCAACGGCCGCAGCGGTGATCCGGTGCTCTACGTCGACTACCCCGATCGCGACAACGCGTTGCTCTTTGATGCCGGTGACGTCGCGGCGCTGCCGCGGGGCAAGATCGCGGACCTGGACGCGGTGTTCTTGACCCATCACCACGCCGATCATTTCATGGACCTGGATCGTGTCATCCGGGCAAATTTGGACAGCGACAAGACGCTCGATGTGTTTGGTCCCGAAGGCACAATCCAGCGGGTGTATGACCGGATCCGGTCTTACGCCCACTCGTATTTTCCGTTTCAAAAACTGGTGCTCATGGTCCGTGATCTTCGCGGGGATCGAATCGACATCGCACGGATCGAGTATCAACGCCAATTCCCGCCGCCGATGGTCACCGCCATCGACTATGCGGGTGCCGGTGAAGTGTTTGCCAACGAAACGGTCTCGGTCTCCGCCGCCCCGACCGATCACACCGTGCCCGGGTGGGCTTATGCGTTGACCGAGAAGCCCGGTTGGCGGTTTCGATTTTCAAAACTCGCGGCGACTTCATTGCGAGCCGGCCCGTGGATCGGCGAACTGATCGCGATGGCCGATGACTTGCCGCGGCGGGGCCGGGGGCAGGAGGCCGACGCCCGCAAGATTCGGATTGATGGCGGGGTGTTCGACGCCTCGGATTTGGCCCAACGATTCCTGCAGCGCGGCGGCGGGTACAAGATCGCCTGGGTCGTCGACACGCGGATCGATGGGCCGGCCGGCGACGGTTTGCGTCAATTGATCGATCGAGCCGATCGGTTGTACGGCGATTGTTTTTACGCCGATGCCCAAACCAAAGCCGCGGTCAAACATCAACATTGCACCACGTCAGACTTGGCAACCTTGTGCCGCGACGGCCGGGTCGCGTCGGTCACCCCGGTGCATCATTCGGGTCGCTACGCCGGCCGGGAAGATGGACTGATCGACGAGGTGCGGCAGCATTTGGCCGGGTCGGATGTGCGTTTGGAATGGTCGTGAATGGTCATCACAAAATCTGGCTCCCCTCTCCCCCGCTTCGGGGGAGAGGGGCTGGGGGTGAGGGGGCTAAGCAGCGTCAATTCAGCGTGAATCGCCCCCTCACCCCCAACCCCTCTCCCCCACGAAGCGTGGGGGAGAGGGGAGTTTTTTTTTCGGAAACCCGTCGCAAAACGCGGTCTTACACTCCATTGTCCCATCGGTGCGCCCCCACCGGTTCGATTTGCCGCATAACCATCAAACCAATTTTCCCAAACGAGACCCCGCCCGTGACCGCGACGATGGCCGCCGAGCCGATGAACAAGACAGCCGACGAGATGACCGCGACCGAGGCGGTCCAAAAACTACGCGACGGCGAGCCGATCATCGGGGTGCGGATCGGACGGTTGCAACTACGCGGCACGTTTGAACATCCCATCGTTCTGGAGCGATGCGAGTGCCCCCACCTGCAGATCGAACAGGCGACATTTGCCGGTTCGGTGACGCTGCAGCAATGCAAAATCCGACGGATGCGGATTGGACGCAAAACGAACTTCGCCGCCGAAGTCAACTTGACCGGTTGTACGCTGCATTCAACCGTCATTCGCCAGGCGAGCTTCGCTGCGGCTTTGAAGACCAACCGGATGACGTTGACCGCTCACACCAAGATTGAACAGTCTACCTTTGGCGGCGACGTCAAAGGCTTTGGCCTGGTTTCAGACGACTGGATCGAATGGAGTCGTTGCACCATCGCCGGAAACGTTGACCTGCGATCGATGGAATTGGCCGAAGGGTTCGTGATGAGTCGATGCACCGTTGTCGGGGACGTGAACTTGCGGGGATCGACGATCCACAAAAAGTTGCAACTCGATCAAACGTCGATCGCCGGAACATTGGATTTGGCGAAGACCAAACTGCATGACTTCGTCTACTTGCAAGACATGATTGTCACCGACACGACTCGGTTTCGGTTCGTCAACGCGATTGCCGATTTCATCCACGTCGAGCCGGAGCAATTGGAAGGTCGTTTGGCCAGCGAAAACGATGGCTGTCCCGGCGACGCGATCCTGGAATACGGCTTACTCAAACGTTGCTATTCAACCCTGCACCGTTATGAGGAGGAGGACTGGGCCTTCTACCGGTTCAAAGTGGCCCAGCGGCGGTGTCGGGGTTGGTCATGGCGTCGACCCGGTTCGGTCGCGGCGAGGGTTTGCAACTATTTGTTTCTCGACATCGGCTGCGGTTACGGCGTGCAGCCGGGCCGGGCGCTGTTGTTTGGAGCTTTTGTGATTTTGGCCTTTGCGCTGATGTACGCGACCGGGATGCAACATTTTGCTGACGCAAACCCACCCATCCGAGAACTTGCCGCCGATGGGATGATCAACCGCGGTCTGTTCGGATTGCTCGCCTCGGTGTCGGTTTTCACCGCCGGGTTCACCGGCGATCACCTGCAGGGGGCGTCCGGCTGGGTGCTGTTGCCGCTGGCCGTCGAAGCGGTCTTGGGCACCGTCCTGTGGGGTTTGTTCATCGTCGCCTTTAGCCGAAAAGTGATTCGGTAGGGATTTGCGAAGAGGGGCAAGGGGCAAGGGTTAAGGGTTAAGGGTTAAGGGTTAAGGGTTAAGGGTTAAGGGTTAAGGGTAAGAAAAAACATACTCTGCCCTTAACCCTTAACCTTTCAACCCTTAACCTTCTTCCCCCTCACCTCGGGTCCAGCCGTCCGAGTTGTTCGCGGAGCCATCGGTCGAGCGTCGCGAGCGATCCGGCCGAGGGGATCAGCTCGCTGGCGACCATCGGTGGGCGTTCCTGTTGCCGGCGATAGGCGCACGGCAGCGGCACGAGGTCCAGACCGTTCAGCCCGGCCAACCGCATCGCTCGGGAGATGTGGAACGCCGAGGTGATCAATCCAACCGTCGGTTTGGGGTTTTGATCGGTCAACCAAGCGGCCAGCGATCGCATCTCCTGGGCCGTGTCGTTGCCCGGCAGCCGGACAATCGCCTCGGTGGGCACCCCGAGGCTGATGAGCAGCTCCGCGGACGTGTCCCGGGGGTGCGATCCGCCCCAATCACTGCTCCCGGTGGTGATGATTCGCCGCGTTTTGCCGGCGTGCCAGGCTTGGGCGGCCGAGACGATCCGCTCACCATCACCGTTGATTTCGATCAGGTCCGGCGATTTGACCGACGCGGCCCCGCCGAGCACCACGACGACATCGAACTGCTGCCCGCCAATCAATTCGATCAAATCACGGTTTTCGATCGCGGCGGCCTCGCCCGCGGGAATCGGCGGTTCGATTTGCTTCATCAATTCGCCGGTCAACCGCCCGTTGCCCACCGCCATCCATGCCAGGGTGAGGACGTACCAAAGCACCGCCGACTTTCGCCGACCGTCGGCGGCGGCGTAGGCGGTGCGGCTGGCCAACCCCAACCAAACGATCGAGACGGGGGTCGCGATCGCGGCGGCGGCCCGCAGCGTGCCGATCAAACCGACTTGGGCGTAGGTGCCGCCCAGAATGATCGCAGTGATCGTCCCGGCGGTCGCCAGCGAGATCAGCACCGCCCGGCGTCGGACTTGTCGCAACGTCCAAGGTGCGGCGACCGGGGGTGGGTCGAGCAGGGAATCCAAAGCGGCCTGGCGGTTGGGGGAACGATCGGGGGAGGGTTGGGCAAAACGGGGTCGGTGACACTATAACGGTCCACCGCCGAAAGTCTTGGCGACTTCCGCTACGGGGCGGCTCGCCGAAAGTCTTGGCGACTTCCGCTACGGGGCGGCTTGCCGAAAGTCTTGGCGACTTCCGCTACGTTTGATTTCATCCAAAAAGGACCCCGCCGATGCGTTGGAAAGGTCGCCGCCAAAGTGAAAACGTCGAAGATCGTCGCGGGATGGGAGGCGGCGGCGGGGCGATGCTGTTGGGCGGCGGCGGGATCGGGACGCTCGTCATCGTGCTGATCGCCGCGTTCATGGGCGTCGACCCCCGGCCGCTGTTGCAACAGGGCGGACCCGGCGGCGGGGCGGCCGTCGCGCCGGGCGAACCAGTTGAATTGACCCCGGCCGAGGAGGAAGCCGGCGCGTTTGTCAAAACCATCTTCGCCGACACCGAAGACGTCTGGACCCGGATTTTTGCCGAGTCGGGCCAGACCTATGAATTGCCCACCCTGGTCCTTTTTAAACAACAGGTCCGATCCGGCTGCGGCGTCGCCGGCAGCGAGACCGGACCGTTCTATTGCCCGGCCGATCAGAAGGTGTACCTGGATCCGTCCTTCTTTGTGCAGTTATCACAGCAACTGGGGGCACCGGGCGATTTTGCCCAAGCTTATGTGGTCGCTCACGAGGTCGGCCACCACGTTCAAAACCTGCTCGGTTACACCCAACAGGTCGACAAGGTCCGCGCCGCCGGGGCGAGTCAATTGGAGGTCAATCAGGCTTCGATTCGGTTGGAACTGCAGGCCGATTTCCTCGCCGGGGTAGCATTGCACGCCGCTGACGAGCGGTACGACACGATCCAACCGGGCGACGTCGCCGAAGCCCTCAACGCCGCCAAAATGATCGGCGACGACACGCTGCAGCGCCGTGCCACCGGGACCGTCAAACCACACACATTCAACCACGGCACGTCGGAGCAGCGACTGCGATGGCTTTCGGCGGGACTCAAAGGTGACGACGTCGATCGGATGGGCGAGCTATTTGAACTGCCAATGTCACAGCTTTAGAGCCGTCTGAAGTCATGTTTGCGGGTCCAACCGTAGCGGAAGTCGCCAAGACTTTCGGCTGCAATCCGGCGAATCCGAAAGTCTTGGCGACTTCCGCTACCGCCGCTTCAACATCCGACCCTGCGACTGTCTTCAGCGCCGGGAATCTTGCGAGAGATCCTGCCGGCGCGCATAGGCGACGATGTCGCTACGGTCCCGCAGGTTGAGTTTTCGGCACAGCCTGGCCCGGTAAGTCTCGACCGTCTTGACGCTCAACTCCAAACGCTCGGCGGCTTGTCGGTTGGTCAAACCTTCGGACAGCATCGCCAGCACTTCGCTCTCACGCGTCGACAATCCGCCGGCGACGGGGCGATGGGCAATCGCGGTTTCGGTCTGGGCCGAATCGGGCTGAACCGTGGGCACCGCAGGAACCGTCGGCGAGGCGGCCGGCAGGCGAACGCCCGGGGGCATGATGCGGCGACCGGCCGCGATCCATTGCAACCGATCGGTCATCTCCACCACCCCATCGGTCAACGCGATGCAGCCATCGAGGAACGAAGGCAGTTTGTGGCCCGCCGCGTCGCTGGGATGATTGATCATCGCAACGAACCGGGTCCGGCGATGGCCTGCGTTGAAACCGGTGATCCAACTCAGCGGTCCGTCATCGGCAAAATCACCGGCGGCGGGGTCACAGTGCAGCAGGATCACGGTCGAGGCCTGCACGCAAGCCGATTCGACCGCTGCGGCGGCGTTGTCACAATCGGCGATGACGCGAACGGTGGGACAATCCTGCCAACCGACCCGAAGTCCCAAACGGACAAACGGATGGGGGTGACAAATCACCACCGAGACGCAAAAGCACTTGGTCGGGTCGGAGCGAACCGGGCGTCTGGCGGCCGAGTTGCCGGAAAAATTCTCGCCGGTGCCGGGAACCAGCCGAGCGGGCAGCGACAGCGGTGAGCGGAACGAAGCGGAGACGAACGGCGGTGAGGTAGAGCGGATCGTCGGGGGGGGCAACGTTTGCATAGTCAACGGAGTCTCAACGGCCGCCGATCATTCGTCCGCCGCCACGGTGCAAGCCGGGACCGGGGACGGACCAGCGGTCGCGTCAAACTCGAAGTTTCCGTGGGGGCAATTGGAAATTTCGGTAAATGTCAGAGGTGGGCGACAGGTCGCCACCCCCCAAACATGTCCCCGATTCCGACGGGCGGCCGCGCAAAGTCCCGCCTGACAAGCAATTTCCCGACTGCCGCCAACGCCGCCGTCTGACCTAGAACGATTGCACCGGTCGCAACGACTGCCCCCACCTCATTGGGGAAATCCTCCACCGGGGCTGTCTTCGTTCAACCGAACCATCCCTTCTTGTCGAAGCTCGCGATCGCTTTTTCCTGCGTATCTTGAATGTCGAACAACTTGTTCAGGTTGGTGATCTTGAAAACCTCCATCACGTTGGGAGACACGTCGCAAAATTTAAGCTTCACGCCTTGCGCTTTGCACGATCGGTTGAGCATCACCAGCTTGGTGATCATCGCCGAGGACATGAACGAGACGCCCGAGAACGAGACGACCATCTTTTTGTGAATCGCCTGCGAGACAGTCGCCTGCAATTCGCGGCCGATCAATTCGATCCGCTGGCTGTCGAGAATTTTGCTGTCGGTCAGCCCGACGACGAGCACCTCGCCGACCATGTCTGAAGTAATCGCCGGCATCGTTGGGAAAGCTCAAAATCAAAAAAGGGGGGGACGGCTGGGGGGGGGCGAGCAGTTTAACGTGTCGCGTCGCGGTCGGTTACCGCCACCGTGGTCCCTGCAGCATTTGGTAATTGCCCAGCGCCATCGAGCCAAAGAGCACGGCCATGAAAATTTGCCCGCCCGAAAAGCCCCACGCCGCCAACGCCCCGGCCGACACCAGGCTGATCCACAACCAGGTTTCCTGACTGCCGCCAAACATCAGCACGATCGAACGCATCACCCGGCCGCCGTCGAGCGGGAAGACGGGCACCAAATTTAACAACGCCCACAGCACGCTGGGGAAAATGTAAAAGATCACCAGCGCCTGCAGTCCCAGGACGTCGATCGAACGTCCGCCAAACAGATTGTCCAATTCCGCCAACGGACCGGGCATGAAAATGAAGGCCCGCGGCGCGTAGCCGGCGATCGCGACGGCCGCCAGCAGCACGGCGGCCGACGCCATCTGCAGCGCCGGGCCGGCCGCGGCGATGATCAAATCCTGCATCTCGCTGAAACGCGGCGGCGAAAGCGTTTGACCAAAACCGCCGTTGCTCCGCCCAAACCCCCGCGGGATTGCCAAACCGCCGAAGTGATACAGCACGATGGACGACTCCATCCCATAGGCTCGAAACGCGAGCGAATGACCGAGTTCATGAATCAGGATGGAGGCGAACAGGCAGACCGACCACAGCAGCACCAGTGGCAGGAACATGGCTTCATCACCGCCAAAGACGCGGTTGACCGCCTGGGCCAACCCCCAACCGAAAAACGCCGCCCCGAGCCAAAACGTCCAGGCGATACGAACCGGAAACCCCAACAACTCAAAGTGGAGATCGTAAGGCGACGGTTCGGGTTCTTGCAGCAGCATGGGGTGGGAAGGTTAAAGGTCAAAAGGTTAAAGGTCAAAAGGTTAAAGGTCAAAAGGTTAAAGGTCAAAAGGTCAAAAGGTTAAAGGTCAAAAGGTTAAAGGTCAAAAGGTAAAGGGTCAAAGGCAGCAGGGAGCCTGCGGGTTAGTTGTTCTTCTTTTGACCTTTGACCTTTGACCTTTGACCTTTGACCTTTGACCTTTGACCTTTGACCTTTGACCTTTGACCTTTGACCTTTGACCTTTGACCTTTGACCTTTGACCTTTGACCTTTGACCTTTGACCTTTGACCTTTGACCTTTGACCCTTGACCCTTGACCCTTGACCCTTGACCCTTGACCCTTGACCCTTGACCCTTGACCCTTGACCCTTGACCCTTGACCCTTGACCCTTGACCTTTCAACCCTTCACCCTCTTCTCAGCCCTCAACCTTCTTTCAGGTTTTCCAACGCAAAAGCCCACAGATCGGCGTACTCGTCGATCCGCTTGCTCGTCGGCGTCCCGGCCCCATGGCCGGCGCGGGTTTCGATGCGAATCAGCGTCGGTTTGTCGCAACCCTGGGCCGCCTGCAGCGCCGCGGCGAACTTGAAACTGTGTCCGGGCACCACACGATCATCGCGGTCGGCGGTCGTGACCAACGTCGCGGGGTAACAGGTTCCGACGTTCAAATTATGCAGCGGACTGTAAGACAACAGATTGTCGATTTGATCCTCCTCCTCGCTGCTGCCGTACTCCCCGACCCAAGCCCAACCGATGGTGAATTGATGATAACGCAGCATGTCCATCACCCCGACCGCCGGTAATGCAACGCCAAACAATTCAGGACGCTGCGTCATCACGGCTCCCACCAACAGCCCGCCGTTGCTGCCGCCGCGAATCGCCAACCGCGACGGCGTCGTCCATCCGGTGTCGATCAAGCCTTCGGCCGCGGCGATGAAGTCATCAAAGACATTCTGTTTCTGCAGTCTCATGCCGGCCTCGTGCCACGATCGGCCGTATTCACCGCCGCCGCGCAAGTTGGCGACCGCATAGATCCCCCCGGCGTCCAACCATCCGGCGATCGCGGGGGAATAGGACGGCGTCAGCGATATGTTGAACCCGCCATAGGCATACAGGAGCGTCGGGTGGCTCCCGTCCGGCTCCGCGTCGACCGACCGGGTCACGATCACCGGGACCCGCGTGCCGTCGGGACTGGTGACAAAGATCTGCTCGGTAACGTAAGCATCCAGGTCAAAGGCCACCTCCGGCGACAACCATTTTTCGACCTCGCCGGTTGATAGATCGACCCGGTAGATCGACGGCGGGGTGACATAATTGGTAAATGTAAAGTAGGTCTCGCTCGCATCTTGGAAACCATGCAATCCCGAGACAGATCCGATCCCCGGCAGCGGCACTTCGTCTTGCAATTGACCATTGATGTCATAACGCAATACCCGTGCCCGAGCGTCCGCCAGGTAGTTGGTATAGAAGGTGTCACCGAACAACGAAACGTCCTCCAAAACATCTTCGGTTTGATCGATGACCGAGACCCACTTTTCGCGATCAGCCGGCTGATCGGCGTCGATCGTTTGATCGGCCAAATGATCGGCGACATCGACAGCGATCACCCGCCGGCGTGGTGCGTCGTGGTCGGTCAAGAAGTAGAAGGTCGAACCGACCGAAGCGACGAATTGATAGTCCGCGTCAAACCCGGTGATCAAAGCACGAACCGGGGCGTCTTTTTCCGTCAGGTCTTGGACAAAGATCTGAGATTTCGCCTCGGTCGATCGCCAGTTGGTAATCACCAAATAGCGATCGTCCTCGGTGACAGTCGGCGAAAACCCCCATTTGGGTTCGTCAGGTCTTGCAAAAACCAATGGGTCCGCCGACTGGTCGGTGCCCAGCTCGTGGCGATAAAGCATTTGATTCTCGTTGGTGCCGGTCATCTCGCGGCCCTCGACCGGTTCGGCATAGCGGGCGTAATAAAACGCCGAACCGTCACCGTTCCACGCGATGCCGGAAAATTTGACCCAGCGGACGACGTCTTCGGTGTCTTGGCCTGTTTGGACGTCCCGGACCCGCCATGTCCGCCAGTCGCTGCCGCCATCGGCCAACGCGTAGCCGACCAGCCGCCCGTCATCGGTCGGGGTCCAGGCGGCCATCGATACCGTCCCGTCCTCGGACAATTCATTGGGATCGATCAACACCTCGCGATCGTCGGCGAGTTGTTCGGGGTCGACGTCCGACGGGGCGGTGTACAGGACTTCCTGGTTTTGCAGCCCATCGTTTTGGGTCAAAAACACCCGATCGCCGCGTCGGCGTGGCAACCCGGTCCGCTCGTAGTTCCACAGCGATTCAAGCCGATCGCGGAGTTGCTCTCGGCGGGGCAGCGAGTCGAGGTACTTCCGCGTCACCGCATTTTGAGCCGTCACCCAGGCGGCGGTCGGATCGCTCTCGACGTCTTCGAGCCACCGGTAGGGATCGGCGACCGGTCGGCCAAAGTAGTCGTCGGTTTGATCGGTCGTCGCGGACGGTGGGTAATTCACGATCGGCGGGGCGGCAAGGGCGAGGTCGGTGGCGATCCAAAACGTGAACGCGGCGGTCAGGAGCGGACGCATTGGAAGGACACCGGGGATGGGTGGGGGCGGGAGTGCCCCATCCGACGGCGCCGCGGCGGAGATGTCAACGTGGTCCGGTGGGATAGGCCTCCGGCCTGTCATAGGTCTGCCGCTACGTTGGTGTCGCAAGACAGGCCGGAGGCCTATCCCACATTGACTACCTCGCAACCCGCCGCCGCCCCCCGATGACCGGCGGGGCCGCCGCGGTATTGATCGCCACCAATCCGGCGGCGGCCAACAATCGGGCGACCGCCGTAGTCGTCGCGTGCCAACGCTGAATCGCGTCGGGGGTGCCGAATTTCGCGGCTTCGCATCGCCCGTGGCCCCGCTCGCTGACGGTCACTTCGGGGGCCATGTGCATCAACGCTTCGAGCATCAAATGGTCACGCCGGTCGTCGTCGGACAAACCCGCGTCGTCGTAGATCCAGCGATGCGGCTGCAACGCCCGGTCGATCAGTGCCATCGCCGCGGCATCGGCATCGGCCGCTTCGATAACCAAGCTGATCGGACCACAGGAAACGTAGAATTTGGACATCGGAGGACTTTTCCTTGCATCAGGGAAACGCTTTCCCGGTCGCGGGGAAAACGATCCCCGGCGGGCGTCGCCGGGTGATGCAAGGGTTATCGCCGCGGCCGTGGACACGTTTGGTCCAACCGGTCCGCCCGTCGCTCAACGACGCAGGTTGAGCAGCTCGTCGATCAACTGCTGGGTCGTCGTGATGACCCGCGAATTGCCGCGGTACTGGGTGCTGGCAAGCACCAGCTCGACCAGATCGTCGCCGATATCGGTGTTGGACAACTCCAACGCCCCGCCCAGCACGCTGCCGATGCCGTTCTCCCCGGGCCGGCCCTCGACCGGCAGCCCCGTATTGATCCCCTCGGCGTAAAGGTTCAGCCCGCGGGATTCCAGACCCGCGGGGTTGGCGAATCGGGCGAGTTGCAATTGGCCTAAATCACGCGAAATCCCGTTGCTGAACACGCCTCGGATCGTGCCGTCCTCGCCGACAACAAAGCTGTTCAAAACCCCCGGCTCCGAACCGTCCTGGCGCGTCGCGGCCAGCGATGCGTCTTGAGCCGCCAATCCCGAGACGAGCGAAAAGTCCATGTTGAACTGCAGCGGCGAGATGCTCGGCACGCCGGAGCGGTCGACGCCGATCGACGTGTTGGTCGCGGTGACGAAGTTGCCGTTGCCGTCGAAACGGATCAGCCCCGTGCCCACCGCGATGCCGTCTCCCCCATCGGACTGATTGTCGGGGCTGTCGGCGTACCACCGGTAAATCGTCGCCTCGTCGGTCCGCGACTCCAGCGTCGTGGTGACGCGGACGTTGACCGGCACGCCGAGCGAATCGTAGACAATGAAATCGCTGGCCGCCGATTGACCGGTCGCTTCCTGGCGGGTGCCAAACGCGAGATTGGGCGTCGTGACGGCGCCGCGGGTGTCGGTCAATCGAAACGACGACAGGTCGATGTCGACGGCCGACGATTCGCCGTTGTTGGACACCAGCCGAATCCGACCGTCGACGATGTAGGCCCCCGGGTTCAGCTCCCCGGTCTCGCCGGCGATCGTGTTGCGGCTGTTGGGAATCGGATTGACGCTGTCGACCTGCACCCGCTGGATGCCCGAAGCGTCGGCGACAAAATCCAGCAGGTCCTGAACCGTCGACGTTTCGGTGATTTCCAATGATTTGGTGCCAAGCGCCCGGCCGCCCTTGCGACCGGTGTACTCCAATGTCCCTTCGGTGAAGACCTGGTTGTAGGTCAGCCCCTCGCGCCGCAGCACCGACGTCAACAGCGTGCCGGTGTTGATCTCCGGCCCCTCCAGGTCGATCAACTGATTGCCCGGGGCGGTCAAATCGGCGATCTCGGCATCCGGTCGGCTGTCGATGAACGTTTCGCCGGGAGCGACCGATCCGACCAGGTAAAAGTTGTTTTGATCGCCCGCCAAATTGCGATAAATCCGCACTTCGTCGTAGGCCGGGAACCCGCCGCCGGGCGGGGGGACCGGCGGGGTCGGGAACGTGTTCAACCGAATTCGACCGTCAACGACCGCCTGCGGACCAATCGGCGAGCCGGGTCGCGACTCGGGCGAACCGTTGCGAAAGTACGTGATCATGTACGAGTAGTTGCCCGTCAGCCGATCTTCATTGAGCGCATCGGTCGACAGCGTGTCGGTGCCGTCGTCGGTGTACGTCCCGCCGGCGGCCGCGGTGCCGAGCCGAAAGAAATCGTTGCCGCCCGGTTCGGTCCGGTAAACGTTGACGTTTGGATAATCGCCGCCCAGCGGATCGGTCGGCAAATTGCCAAGCGTGACCCCGCCGCCGGCCCCGATCGTCACGTCCAGCGGTCCCGACGGCGCCGCCTCGTTGCCTTGAGCATCGACCAACACGACGCGGTATTGATAGGCCCCGGCGGCAACCGTGCCGGTCGCCGCGGCGGTGTTGACGACCGTTTGATCGGCCACCGGCGTCGTGCCGGTTTGAACTTCGGTCGAGTCGGGCCGCGGCAAATTGTCGTTGGAAAATTGCAACGACTCGATCACTTGAGCCGTGTCGGCGAGTTCGCCCAGCGGCGTCAGCGTGCCCTCGAACGAAACGTTCTCGGTCGCTTTGGCCACCGATTTGGTCCCCAGCGGCACTTCAAGCGGCACCAGCCGGGTGGTCTGCAATCTAAATTGATCGTCGATGCCGTAGCCGAGCAGCCGTTGGCCGGTCGAGTTGACCAGTTCGGCTTCGGAATTGAGTTTGAAAATTCCGTTTCGCGAGTACAGTTTCTCGCCGTTGGCGGCCTGGACTTGGAAAAACCCTTCGCCCTGGATCGCCAAATCCGACGATGAGGACGAGATTTCGATCGTCCCCTGGTTTTGATTGGTCGAGATTTGGGCGACCTGCACGCCCAGACCGATTTGCCGCGGGTTGGTCCCGCCGTTGTCGCCCGACGGGCCGGCCCCGAGCGACAACGTTTGCAAAAATTGGCTGGCGAAAACCGCGTCCGACGATTTGAAACCCACCGTCTGGCTGTTGGCCAAGTTGTTGCCGATCACGTCGATCTGCGTCTCGGCGGCCGACAGCCCGGTCAGGGCCGTGGTTAAAGCGGATTGCAAACCCATGGCAGTCTATCCAGTCTGAATATCGCGAATGTTCTCGATATTCATCGTCTTGTTGCCAACGTGAACTTTGACGCTTCGGGTGTCGTTTTCAGTGTTCGTTTCGACGGTGACGCGGTCGACGACGCCGTCCAGCTCGTCGCCGTCGGAGGAAAGCCCCGAGACTTGCTTGCCGATCAAACCGCTCGCGGTCACCAATTGCTGGTTATTGGACAGGTTCGTCAGAGAATTGGTCAACTGATCGGTCGCCCCGATTTCGCGAATTTGACCGATTTGGGCGACCATCTCGGAGTTGTCGACCGGATCGAGCGGGTCCTGGTTCTGTAGCTCCTGGATCAGCAGCTTGAGAAAATCGTCGGTTTCCAGCGAGTTGTACCCGCTCGATCGCGACGCGGCGCCGGCCCGGGCGGGCGAGTTGGCGGCCGCCGCAGCAGCCGATCCGGTGTTGCCGGCAATGGACATGGGTGAAGTCGGGGGGAGAAGTTTCTAGTTTTTAGTTTCTAGTCTCAGACCAAGGGTCCGTTCTCCTCATCGCAACCGCTTCCCCGCGGCGTCAACGGCGGTCTTTGAAGTCGTCTGTCCTCCCAGCCCCCTATCCCGCTGACCGACAGCCATGGCTAATAACCCACGATCCCGGAAGCGATACACTAATGCCGCCTACTTCACGGTTATTCGGGGGGTGGGGGGGGAGCTTTCTCGCGGGTCCTTCGCTTTGAAATGGACCGATTTACTTCGGCGACTGTGGGCCACTGGCGGCTACCTTCCGCGGTTTCGAGCGGTTGCAGTGCTTCTCAGCGTCGCGGCGAAACTGGACCACCAAGTTGTACGCGATCACCGACGCCGCCAGCTCCTTCTTGACCATCAATACGTTCTTGCCACGCAGATTCTCCGTGTCCATCGTCACCTTGACGTCGCGAATGTCAAACTCAATGTCATAACGACGACGATACAATTCGGCCAAACTGATGGCATCAAACTCCATCGACGTGACCAGATAAAGCGGTTTGCCGTTTGGCAACGTCACCTCATGAATGACCACCGGCAAAATCGCGTCGGTGGGCAACTCCGGGTTGGTCTTGCGATCCTTCGCCGACGGGCTCCACTGCACCCGATAGCTGCAAAACCCCTTGCCGCTGGCGATCGGATCGGCCCGGCGGAGCAGCGATTTGAATCGCAACGCGGTCATCCGAAACAGAAAATCATGCTTCGATAGGGTGCTATGATAGGCATCGGGTCGATTTGATGGGCGGCAATGCAGCTGCTTTGAAGTTCCGTGGCGACCAGAATTATCGCAACGGGCCAAACCGAGGTGCCGTGTTGGTTGGTCGCCGGAGGGAAAGCTTTTTGCAAAGCGGGCGTGGGCGGCAACGAAGGCGGATTTGCTTTCGCTCAGCGTGCCCTCGCGGACGCGTTTATTGTCGCGAGAAGAGTTGCTCGCGGTGCTCGACGGCTTCGGCGACGACCTCCCGCAGCGAGGCTCCGCCACAAAGTCGCCGCAGGATCATCAGCCAGATCGTCACGGCGTCGGTGTAGACGACACGGGTGTTGGATCGGTGCTCCAATTCAATGAGTTGTTCGATCGCTGGGACGTTCAGGAGTTGATCCAGGAGCGTCCTGGCGGCTTGAAACTGCTGGTCGGGGGAGTCAGTGGACTTGGGGGGAACGAGCAACGGAGGCAACCGGGTTAGCAGGGTGAACAAATGGTCACCTGTAATGCACAGATTTCGCACCAAAATCACTCGTTCTCCTCTCAAACCCGAAAATAGATGGCATTAGGCGCAAGCCGTCCGGTGCCGCGCTGTATTGTAGCGGTAGGGCGCCAGCCCTCCGGTGCCGCCCCAAATTCTAGCGGTAGGGCGCCAGCCCTCCGGTCTCGCTGCACCGGACGGCTGGCAGGCTGTTGATTTAATGGCGATTGAGGTCAGTCAAGATTCGGGTCGGTGATGGATAGTCCGTTTGTCGTGCAATTTCGTCGGGGGAGCACGTCGGCAAGGGCCGGGACGGCGGATGCGGCTCTCGTGAGGCTGTCAAATCGTGCAGGCTTTCGCCCAACGTCCCTAAATTAACTCCATTTTCGCCGATGACGCTAACTCGGCGCGCACCTGTCGCCAAAGCTGCAGCAGTTTCTTCAAGTTGAACGTCGTTGAGGACCAACGCCATTCTTGGCCCACCCCTTCGATCCCTCGCAACAAGAACCGTCGCACGTCAAACATCACCTTCATCACCGCGAACGGAACTTCGCCGGCATGTTGGCGGCGGGCGTAAGCCGCTTGAGCTTCAGCGGTCTTCATCCGCTCGCGGTGCCGACGACGCGGCCCTTCGTGCTCGTCGTGCATCACTTCGCGACCCCGCTTGGCCTCCGGGTTCTTGCGACAGCGATCGGCCAACTCGCACCCCGAGCAATCCTGGCAGGTGTAGACCTTCCGTTGCACCGCAGTACCACAACCATGGGTCGTGTTTTCGATCGTCCGCTGAGGCAGCGGTTTGCCCGCCGGGCAGTAGGTTCCGGCCAGTGGTGTAGGCACGAATGCCGCGGACTTAAGCGGAGCGGCGAGCCACAACGGTTGGAGTCTAGCCTTTAGGCGATTCTGCGGAGCACTGAATCGGCTAAAGCCTACACTCCAACGCTAAAGTCCGCGGCATTCGTGTAGGCACTGTCGGCCAACACTCGGGTGCCATCCATGCACAGCTCGGCGAGGTTGGCGACCTTCAAGTCGATGGCCAGTTTGACCATTTGTTTGAAGATGTCCTTGAGCTCTTGGGTGTGCTTTCGCCGAAACTCGCTCAGGGTGGTGTGGTCGATCGTGCGTCCGGAGGTCAGCCACATGAAGTCGATCGAGTGTTTCAGTTGATATTCGATCACTCGACTGCTGCGGACGCGTCGGATCATCTCCTGCAGCGCGGTCGGGATGAGCACCAGCTGAGTTCGTGGCATGGGTGCGTCTTGCCAATAGTTGGCTTTGGGTGTTCGTCGACTCATGCGTCGTCCTCCATGGCCGTCAGTTTAGCGCGCTACCCCAAACAAACCAGGTAGCAACACACCATCGGGCGGATACACTAAATCAACAGCCTGCTTGCGCCGTTCCGCTAGGATTGGGCGGCACCGGGCGGCTTGCGCCGCTCCGCTCGGAATGAAACCCGCATTGTAGACAATCACTTACGCCGCAAAATCCGCCGGGCCACGTCGATCAGCGTCCACTGGACCACCAGCAAACAAAACGGCCCGACAAAGAGGAAAAACTGGATCGCACGGTCGTCGTCCAACCACGCCGCGCCGCCGGCCGAGACCGCCGCGAGCACCGCGGCGACGATCGCGGCGTTGACCGACAACAGCACACAGGAAATGATCGCCGCGGCGAGCGTGAAAAGCACCGCGACCGGTCCCCACACCCAGCCGGGCATCAGGCCCAAGGCGGGATCGGAACCGGCGTCGATGTCCCAGTTGACGTCCCGGCGCGGACGTGCCCGGCGCGTCCCGGGGGGGGACGAAGACAACACTTCGGATGGCGGGGGCTTTGCGGGCGGCAAGGGCGGTCCTGTTGAATCGCTCAGTCGTCCGTCATCCTAACCGCCGGTGCCGTCCGCGCCCCCGCCCGGTTAGCAGCTCGCCCCCGGTCCCGCCATGAACGATGACGCCAACCCGGATCGCCAAACCATCGACGGTCAATCGACCGGAGAGGTGGACTTCCCCGGGCCGCCACCAGCGACGCTTTGGATTTCCGCCGTCGCCGCGGCGGTCATCATCGCGGCGGGGTTGCCATGGTTGGCCGGGATCACCGGCGGACGGCCGACGCTGCCCGTCATCGCCATGATTGTTTTGTTGCAAGGGACCTTCATCGCCGCGACGATTTGGGCCATCGTTCGATCCCAATCGTTGCAGAGATTTGAATTTCAAACCGCCCTGCGTCGCGGTGGCCGCGAACGGAACCGTGCCGAGGCGGGCCGGCGGCGGAGTGAGCAATCCGCCCGCCGCGTCCGCGGCATCATTGATCAACTCTCCCGCGGCGTCGTGTTGCTGGACGACGATCGCCGGATCGAAATGCTCAACGCATCGGCCACGCGTCTGTTGCGATTAGCACGCGTCCCGGACGCCGGGACGCCGTTGGCCGAAGTCATTCGGGATCCGCAAATCATCAATGCCGTCGGCGGTCCCGGCGACCCGCCCCGCTCCTCGCGTCAAACGATCGACTGGGTGGATGACACCGGCGTTCGGCCGCTGCAGTTTTCGATCGGTCCGGTGCGGGACGACAATCAACTGCTGATCGAAATCGAGGACCGGACCGAGGCCCGCGCCGTCGACCGGATTCGTCGCGAGTTTGTCGCCAACGTCAGCCACGAACTCAAGACTCCGCTGGCGGCGATCAAGGGTTATGCCGAGACGATTGACTTGGCGATCGAAGACGACCTGGAAGCCGCCCGCCATTTCGTCAAACAAATTTTTAGCCAGTGCCAGCGGCTGGAAGATTTAATCGCCACGGTGATGCAGCTCGCCCGCGCCCAGGAGGGTCCGGGAAATTTGCGGATCGAGCCGATCGACCTGGCCGAAGTGCTCCGGCAAGCCGTCCAGACGCACGCCCCGGTCGCCCGGGGGAGCGGCTTGACGTTGATCGCCGCGGACGACTGGCCGGCGACCGCGATGACGTTGGCCGACCGTGAGGCGACGTTGACGATGGCCAACAATTTGATCGGCAATGCGGTTCGCTACACCCCCGAGGGTGGCGAAATTCGCATCGAATTGAGCACCGAATTGACGATGCAGGTGTTCAAAGTCCGCGATACCGGTATTGGGATTGAACCGGACGAGCAGTCGCGGATTTTCGAGCGGTTTTACCGCGCCGCGGCGACTCGCCAATCCGACTCGCAATCGATCGCCAAAGGCACCGGGTTGGGGCTGTCGATTGTCAAGAACCTGGCGATTTCGCAGGGCGGCAGCCTGGGCGTGGAGTCGCAACCGGGCCGCGGCTCGACGTTCTGGGTCCGATTACCGCGAGCGGTCCCGACGTAACGGCGGTCCGGTAGCGGCGGTCCGCCAGGCCGCCGAAGCGGTGCGTGATCCAAAGCCTGGCGGCTTCGGCTACCGGGAAACTCGTGACATGCCGGAGGCCTATCCCACGTCTTCGGTGGCGGCGTTCTGCCGGAACGCCGGCGGAATGCCGACCAAAGCCTTGGCGGCTTCGGCTACCGGGAAACTCGCGACAGGACGGAGGCTTATCCCACGTCTACGGTGGCGGCGTTCTGCCGGAACGCCAGCGGGATGCGGACCAAAGCCTTGGCGGCTTCGGCTACGGGGAGACTCGTGACAGGCCGGAGGCCTATCCCACGTCTGCGGCTAAAAGCGTCAACGTTGAGTCGGTTTCCGTCGCCTGGTCGGCGATCGCTTCAACGTCGCTCAACCAATCGAAGGCTTCGTCGAATTGTTCCTCCGATTCATTGATGTTCGTCAATGGGCGTACACTATCGCCGGAAACGTCGGCGATCGATTCCTCCGACGCCGGCTCGTCGGCGCCGACCCGCGTGTCGATGTCCGACCAACGCCAATCGACTTGCACCCCGGCGGTGGCAATGACTTCGGATTGACCGGCAACCGACGCCCGGGCGTTGAGTTGGTTGATGACCCGCAACGCATCGATCGCGGTGATTTGACCGTCGTCGTTGACGTCGCCAAAGAACCCCGGTCGCGATGCCAGTCCCGGTTCGCCGGACCCGCCGTCGTTGTTGAGTGCATTGATAATCAACAACGCATCCAAAGCCGACGTTTGGCCGTCGCCGTTGGTGTCGGTCGGCTGCAACAAGTTGTTGTCAATGAACTGCGACATGGCATTGAAACCAGCCGACGAGCGGATCGAATAGACAACCGAATCGGTCGTCGCCGGGAAAACGATCGCGTAAGTCGAACCGTTGATCAAATCGGCGGCCATCCCGCCGAGTCCCTCGCCCTGGATCTGTGCCAAAGAGCCGTTGAGGATTTGGACGCCGTTTGCACCAACCCCATCGGCCCGCGAAACCGTCAGCGTCGTGTCGAGCACGGCGCGGGTCAGGATCGCGGTCGGCACACCGCCGCCGGGGATCACGTGCAACCGGATCACGTCGGGCGGCGTCAGGATCCGTCCGGTGATGGTCGAGTCGCTGATCGAGACCCCGAAGGATCGGACCGCCGCATTGCCGGCCGCGTCGACGACCCGCAGCGTGATCGTCGAGTTGCCTGAAACCCCGGCAACCGGGACGATCGAGACCGTCCGTTCGCGGCCGGTACCCGAGAGCGTCGGCGTCGGGACGACTGCCGGATTGCTGCTCGTCACCGTGACGCTCAACGCATCGGCCGCGTCGCGATCGTCGGCGATGCTAAACCCAACCGCCGGGATCGCTTGCCCGACGCGAACGGCCAAATCGCCGATCGTCGTAATCGTCGGCGGCGTGGTGTCGGGGATGACGATGGCGGGATTAACCGTGACGTTAAACGTCCGCTGGGCGGTCAATCCGCCGGCATCGGTGACCGTCAGCGTCACCGTTGCGGTCCCGGTCGCAACCGGCGTGACCCGAACGGTCCGCGTCAGCCCGGTGCCGACCACGGCAACCATCGCGATCGCCGGATTGTCGATCGCTGCGGTCAATGTCAACGCAGCCGGAGCGGTTTGAGCATCGGCGAGCGTGACGGTTTGTTCCGCCGCCGCCCCGCCAACGGTCACGGTCGCGTCAACGGCCGCGGTGATCGTCGGCGGCGTGTTGATGACGACCGGATCGTCGTCATCGGCGATCGTGCCGGTCACCGTCGAGGTAGCCGCTAGGTCGTAGGCCGCCCCGTCGACCAACGTCAAAATCACCGTTCGGTCGGCTTGGTCAAAGTCATTGTCGATCGGATCGATCGTGACCGTGGCGGCCGGAGAACCGGCGGGAATCGCGACCATTGTCGTCACCGCGGCGTAATCGGTCCCGGCGATGGCGGTGCCGCCGGTCGTGAACATCACCGTCAGCGCCGCATCGGTCGGACCCGATCGCGTGAAGGTGTAGACCAAATTGGCCGCCCCACCCTCGAGCACCGGCGTCATCGGCGCGACGCTCAACCCCACCGTTGGCGTCGCTGGAGCGACCGCGCCGATCGAGACCGGCGAGTTGTCGATCCGCTGGACAAAGAACTCGTCGCCGGACGCCTGCATCGAGACCGACGAACCGGTCACGCCGGCCAGCAATCGGGCCGGGACGCGAACCAGCGGGGTGTTGAACGAACCTGGAAATTCGACCGCCGAATTGGTAAAGCGAACGTCCAAACGGCTTTGGGTCGGCGAAATCGACTCCAGCGCGGTGTTGAACGGCTGGACCGCAAAAACCGCGCTGTCGCGGAGCAACTCGACT
Organism: Pirellulaceae bacterium; assembly: GCA_963833245.1. Classification (GTDB taxonomy): domain Bacteria; phylum Planctomycetota; class Planctomycetia; order Pirellulales; family Pirellulaceae; genus Rhodopirellula. Next base: position 212,176 of record CAWHXH010000007.1, on the reverse strand, counting down.
TCGGTCGGATTGAAGAACAACCGGATCGTGATCCCCGCGGAGCTGGCGCCGTTGGCGGCCCCACCGGCGTCGACGGTCATGTAGTCGACCACGACATCGGTGGTTGCCCCGGCGGTCGTCGTCGCCGCGGTGTTTAGCGTCGCGACTTGCACGCAGTCCTCCGAAGCTCGACAGGCCGCTCCGGCGGCGTTCGGTTCGCTCGATCCGCCGATGTCGGGTCCGGTCAATGGTTCACCCGCGGCAGGGCGGTGGGAAACCAGCTCCGCCGTCGGTTCAGGACTCGCCGCGGGCTGCGACATCATCAATCCCCCGATCCGGTCGGCGACGACATTCCCTGTCCGCGAAGCCCGGGGGCCGCGGAGCGTGCCGAGCGTCCCGGCCGACGCTCCGTCGATCGCCGCAAACGCCAGCAATGCGTCCGAGAACGCGCTCAGCCGCCCGTTGCCGTCGACGTCCACCGCGTCAGCCAACGCGTCGATGTAGGCCAACATCTCGTCGCCCGAACGGGTCGAACGCGGACCGCGAAGGTCGGTCAACGTGGCCGCCGAAGCCCCGTCGAGCGCCGCAAAGAGGATCAACCCGTCGGAGAACGCGCTGACGCGGCCGTTGCCGTCGATGTCCAGCGCCGCGAGGATCGGTTCGCCGTCGCGGCGTTGCAGATTGACCGCCGAAACGAACGCGGCATCGGACGTACCGGTAAAGACGACGGTGTAATCGCCCGCCGGATAGCCAGCCAGCGAGATACCAGACCCGTCGGTCAGACCGCTGCTCAAAACACCGCCACCGGCGTCGAGCAGTTGGTACGTCGCTCCGCCGGCAACGCCGATCAACGCGACCGATTGATCGGCTCGGCCGCGGCCGAAGAGCGTGAAATCGAGTGTCGAGCGGCCCGCCGTTTCGACCAACCCCGACGCCGCCCCGGTTCGCAGCGAATCGGTCAAATCCGTCGGCGCGTCGACGCTCGCCCGCAGCGTCCCGGCGACGTTGACCGATCCGATTCCGCCGGCCGCGGAGATGAAACCGCTGGCGTCGGCGCCGATCGACAGCGATCCGGCCGCGCCGGTCAATTCGACACCGACCCGCGACGTGCCGTTGATCTCCAACTGGACCTCATCGTCACCGGACTCTTCGTCCAATCCGTCGTCGATCGAACCGCCGATCGTGATCGACCCGGCTTCGGTCGCCGACAGCAGCGACGCCAAATCGCCGCCGATGTTGACCGTTTCAACCCGCCCGGCGACGTCGATCGGCCCCTGGACATCGCCGGCAACGCCGATCGTCGTGACCGATCCGCCAACCCGGAGGATGCCAAACATTCCGATCGAGCCGGCCGTGATCGATCCAGCCGAACCGGTGACCGCAAACAGGTCAGCGATTTGGCCCGAAACGTTGACTTGACCGACCGCGCCCAACGACGTGAACGCACCCAAATCGATCGGAGCGGCGGCGTTGCCGATCGTCAAACTCGACGCCGCGGCGTCGTTGAAAAATACCGACCCGACGCCGCTGGTCCCGCTCGCGGCGATCACGCGGACTTGCGTCTCCGCGGTCCCGCCCCGCAGCACGATCCGGGCAATGTCAGCGTCGCCGGTCGCGTCGCCGACCAACGTCACCGTCGCGGTACCCGGTCCGACGACCGACACCGTCACCGAGTCGCCCGTCGCGTCGGCAAACGTCAACGGCGTCGTCGCCGTCACGTCAGTGTCTTTGGGGTCCAGCTCGTCGGGAAGTGCATCAAACGCCGCTTCGGTTTCTTCGCTGGTCAACGAAGCCGAGACGACGTAGTCGCTCACCGGCCGCGTCGCCATCGCATCGGTCAACGCTTCGCCGGTGATTTCGATGAAGAACACCCCGCCGTCGGCAAAGGTGTGTTCCAACGAAGGATCCAGCGACGGAAGCCCCGAGTCGGGATCGATCGCGTTGTCGACCGATCGGACCTCATTGCCCAACGCATCGACGACCCGCAGTCGCAAGTCGATCGGCGAGCCGATGCTGATCGCGTCGACGTCCACCCGCAGCACTTCTCCGGCGTCGGCGTTGATTTGGAAAAAGTCGACATCGCCGGCGACGTCCAGCCGGTCCTGCAGCGTCAGCGGTTGATTCAACTGCACGACCTGGACTTCGGCGTCCGCGGCGGTGTCGTTGGCGGCGAACGAATCGGCCCGCAGCCGCAGGTTGGCCCGCAGCAGCGCGAGGTCATCCTGCCGGCCGGTGATCGACCGCGTCCGAGCGTTGTAGGTTTGACCCAACCCGAACCGTTCGTTGTCGATTCGGCTGCGGTCCAGCGACCCGTCCTGCAGCAACCGGCCGTCCTCAAAGACGTGTTCCAACCCCACGGCGTGACCGATTTCGTGGCTCACGGTGCTGGCCAGCGAGATCGCGACGACCGGGATCGCGGCGCCATTGACGTCGCGATTTCGCCCAAACGTGCGGCTGTAGATCGCCCCGACCCCGCCCAGGTCTCGGTTGCCGGGATCAAACGGTGCGGCCCCCAGGATGCTCTCGGTCGGGTGGCTGCCGCCGATGACCATCGTCAAGAACGGACCCGAAGTCGGCCGCGTGGTTACCAAATTGATCGGTAGATTCAGCGGCACGGTCGGGATTTTCAAACGATCCCGAGGTGATGAAATCGTCGCGAACCGCGGCGACCACCGCGTCGATGATCGCCTGCCGCTGACCGGCGGGCAGCCCGACGTCGGACGCCTCGAACCGCGGGATGCGGTGGCGACCGAACAGGTCGACTTCGCCGCCGCCGAAGTTCAACCAAACCGTCTGCTCGGCGACCGGGTTGGGTCGCGGCGTCGGGTTGGGCGTCGGCCGCGGCGGCGGTTCGGACTGACCGGCCTGCAGCGTCGCGCGGAGCGTGTAGTTGCCCGTCGACGACCCGCCACCGCTGGCCGCGACCGTCGGGTCGTACCCGAAGTTGCGGTAACTCGAAACGCCGACGTAATAGATGCCCGGCGTGTCGATCAAATACGTCAACGCCGAATCGACCCCGCGGTAGCCGGAATCGGGGTCCACGCCATCATCGTTTCGGGCCAACTCGGTGCCCGCGGCGTTGAAGATCCGCAGCACCGAGTCCAGTCGGCTGCCGGTTTCGCGGGCGTCGATGTCCAGCCCGATGATCGTCGGCCCGCCGATCCGCGATAGATCAAACGCGAACATGTCGACGTCGCTGCCCTCGCCGATGTCGCTGTCGCGGGAGTACGTCCGGCCGGCCTGCAGGTTGCCGGCGGTCGCCGTCGCGATCGTGTCGCCGATGTCACCGCCGCCGGCCGCTCCGGTCGGGGTGACCAGAATCTGCAAGTCATACGCCCCCGTGCTGCGGGTGGCGAAACTCGAAACGCGGACAAAGTAACGCCCCGCCGGCACCACCCGCTCCAACGCCGAATCCAGCCCCCGGTAACCGCTCTGCGGATCGACCGCGTCGTCATTCTCGGCGATCACGGTCCCATCGGCCCCAATCAACGCAACGACCGAATCCAGCGTTGATCGCCCCGTTTCGCGAGCGTCAATGTCCAGCACCACCGAAGATTCGGCGGCCACATCGATGGCAAAAAAGTCCAAATCGTTGGCCGGATCGATCAACGCCCCGGTCGTCGTCAGCAGCACGCCGGGTCGGGTCCGGAGTACCGAGGCGGTCGCGATCGTATTGTTTTGTTCAAACGGATCGACGTCGCGGTTGGCTTCAAAGAGCACCCGGAGGTCATACAAACCCGTGCTCCGGTTACCGAAGCCGCGGACGCGGACGAAAAAGTCGCCGCCGGCATCGACATGGGTGACCAGCGCCGAATCCAGCCCGCGGTAGCCCGACTGCGGATCGACGCCATCGTCGTTGGCCCCCAACAGGACCGGATCCGCCCCGGCGGCCCCAGCCCGGTAAAGCTCGACGACCGAATCGATGGTCGACAAACCGGTTTCGCGGGCGTCGATGTCGAGCGTCAACAGACCGCCGCCATTCAAACTAAAGCGGTAATAGTCATCATCGCCGGCCGGATCGATCGCCGCCGCCCCGGTCGAGGTGCTGACGCCATCGCTGACGAACAATTCCGACGCGGTGGCGAACGAGTCGTTGGATTCAAACGGGTCGCCGGTCGATTCGACTTCCGACAAAATCCTCAGCGAATACTCCCCGGTCGAACCGCCAAAACCGGTCACCTGAACGATATAAGTCCCCGCCGCGGGTGCAAAGAACGTCAAGGCACTATCCAGCCCCCGGTAGCCGGTCATCGGATCGACGCCATCATCGTTGCGGTCGATGATTTGGCCGTCGGAGGTATAAGCCGTCAGGATCGAATCGAGTCCCGATAATTCAATCTCGCGGGCGTCAATATCCAGCGTCACCGGTCCGGCACCGGCGGTGGTGAATTGATAGAAATCCGATTCGCCGCTCGGGTCGATTCTCGCCCCATCGGTCAGGAAGTCCCGGCCGGGCTGGACCGCCAACTCCGCCGCCGTTTCAATCGTGTTGTTGTCCTCATAAGGATCGGTGTTCTGATCGGGAACGAAGATTGTTTCCAAATCATAACGCCCCGCGCTGCTGGTTGAAAAACCGCGGACCAACACAAAGTAGGTTCCCGGCCCGTCAACGTGATGCGATAGTGCGGAGTCAAGTCCGCGGTAGCCGGTCTGCGGATCGACCCCATCATCGTTGGCGGCCAGCAATCGTGGTTCGCCGCCGGTTTGAACATACAACTCGACCACCGTGTCGACGCTCGACAGGCTGGTTTCCCGGGCGTCGATGTCCAGCGACACGACACCGGCCGAACCGAGTTCAAACGTGTAATAGTCCAAATCGCCACCGGCCTGGGCCAATGCCGCGGTATTGGTCCGCGAAGGCACGTTGGGGCTAACGGTCAATGACGTTGCGTTGGAAAACGAACCGTTCTCCTCGTTCGGATCGCCACCGATTCGCGGGTCGATCAGTAGCTGTAACTCATAAGCCCCCACCGAGGAACCGAACCCGCGGACTTCGACGAAATACTGCCCCGCCGCGGTGACCGAATGTTCCAATCCCGAATCGAGTCCGCGGTAACCCGAAAACGGATCGACGCCATCATCATTTCGCGCGATCACTTGCCGGTTGGCATCATAAAGCGTCACCACGGTGTCGACGCTGGACAGTCCGGTTTCCCGGGCGTCGGTGTCCAGCACGATGCGGCCCGGTCCGGGCATGTCAAACGAAAAGAAATCGCGATCGCCGGCGGGGTCGATGATCGCGCTGCTGACGTTCAATACCACGCCCGGTTGCAAACCCAAACCGTCCAGCGACGTGGCTGGATCAAAGTCGCCGTTCTGTTCAAACGGGTCGCCGACAACATCAGGGTCAATATCAATGTTGAGTGTGTAGGCGCCCTCGGAACTACCAAAGCCGCGAACGACAGCGAAATAGGTTCCGCCGGCGTCGACATGAAACGACAGCGCCGAGTCGAGCCCCCGGAAACCGCTCTGCGGATCGACGCCATCGTCGTTGATCGCCAATTGCGCCCCGCTGGTGTCGTGCAACACAACGACTGAATCGAGCGTCGACAATCCCTGTTCGCGGGCGTCGATGTCCAGCGTCACCGTCCCGGCTGACGCGACGGTGAACGAATACCAATCCTGGTCACGATCATTGCCGGGAGTGTTGTTAATCGCACCGCCGGTGACGGACAGACTCAGCGGGTTCTGACCGGTGATCGGCGTCGCGGTTTCCCGCGAATTATTGACTTCAAATGGATCGCCGGCCGGCGCGTCCGGTTCAAACGAACCTTCGAGCTGATAGGCCCCGGTCGAGGAACCAAACCCGCGAACGCGGATGAAGTATTCCCCGCCGGCGTCCAAATAGTGTTCCAGAGCCGCATCGAGACCTCGAAATCCTGAATCCGGGTCGGTTGCGTCGTCATTGGACGCGATCTGCGAAGTGCCGTCGGGGCCATAAAGTTGCAAGACCGAATCGAGGTTCGACAGCCGCGTTTCGATCGCATCAATATCGAACCGCACTGTCCCGCTGCCGCCAACGGTGAATCGAAAATAGTCAAGATCGCCCGATGGATCGATGCTTGAGCCATTCAGGAACAACGGATCGGTGACGCTGCCCAACGTGATCGGATCAGCCGATCCGGGAGTATTGTTGGGTTCCGCCTGCGGTGTCCGGCTGCTCGCCTGCAGTCCGGCGGCTGTTGTTGCAATCGCGGTCGCATCGTCGGAGCCGGAGTCGAATCCCAGATGTGCCGCCAAAAGCATCCGCCGTTCGAGTGACTCAAGGCTCAGTCGACGGCGAGATCTGCCCCGCTGTCTACCATCACCGCCACGCCAAGTTGACTTTGAGTTTGAAATACCGAAACCGTTTTTGCGCTGGCTGAACATCTGGCCGCTGCTTCTTTGCATCCGGGTGACCGGCACGCCCATCCCCAAATGGAGGGGAGAGCGATTCTGCCGGCGGTGACCGCTGAGCCTATCCCCCCGATTGGGCCATCACAACCGTTAGGACCGGAAAGTTCCCCGCCAAATGCGATTTTGTGGAAATTTCTTGCACGTCATTTTTTTGATTCAGCACTCCGGTAGCGGCGGTCCGCCAGGCCGCCGAAGCGTTTCCCGACCAAAGCCTTGGCGGCTTCGGCTACCGGGGACCTTACGCCGCCGAAAGTCTTGGCGACTTCCGCTACATTGGTTCGGCGATGAACTCCACCGACCACCCCGCCCCCGCTCCGGTCTCCCGGCCGGCGCTGCAGCCCAGCCGGCTGCTGCCACGCATCTCCTTTCGCGCCATGATGGTCGCTGACCGTCGTCGCCGCGGGGCTGTCGGTCGTCGCCCGAGCGGCCGGCGATGGCGGAGCACTGGCCCGGACCGCTATTTTTCTGGTCGGTTTCCTGGTCGTTCTCTTTGGCCTGTTCGCCATCGCTTTCGGGATTGCCCGGCTCTACGCGTCGATCGGCGTGCGGCCGGTGAGCGACAAATTGGCCGGCAGCCCGTTTGCCGAAAATCAATTGCCCCCCCAAGTCGTTCGACCCCGCGAGCCGGTCCAGTGATCCGCTACGCCCGGGTCGTCGTGTATTTGACGTTTTGGTTCATCGCCAACGCCGCGACCTTTGCCGCCGAACCGTTCAAACCCTCCGCGGTCGCCGACGTCCGCGGCCAACGAAGCCAACCCCAGACGGTCGCCTTTCCCGTCAGCGGCAATCCGACCGGCGGCGTGCGGGTCTACGTCACCCTGCCGGCCCACCGAACCCCCGAAACGCTCCGGGTCACCACCCGGATTGAAACGACCGGCGCCGCCGCGACCGCCGACCGGACCTTCACCGTCACACTCACGCCCCGCGGCCACTCACTACCCACCAGCACCGTGACGGGCCGGTTCGATGTCACGTTGCCGCAAAATGCCGCCCGCGCCGAAGCGATCCACTACGTCCCCAAAACCTCCTACGGCACCGATTATTTGATCGCCGTGGCCGAAGATGGACGCGTGCTGCCGGGATTCGAGGCGATCGCGTCGTTTATCAACCGGCCCAGTGACCCGTCGGCTCAAGTTGTGCTGGACGAGTTCTTGCCTCAAACATTGGTCATCACCGATCAATGGTTGCCGCCGGTCGAAGCCGCGATCGCCGACCTGATTTGCGAACGCAGCACGTCGCTCTCGCCCGGTGTCGCCGCGGACTGGCGGGCGTATCAACCGTTCGACTTCGTTGTGCTGTCGCAATCACGCTATGAGGATTTGACCGACACGGCCGCCGAGGCGCTGCGGCGATGGGTCCGATGCGGCGGCAATTTAGTCCTCACCGATACCACCGACGCCCAGCGCGACGATGAGACACAACAATCACTTGATGTGCGACACCTTTCGGCCACCGCGTATTGGCAATCCGGCCCCGGCGGTTTGTCGATTCGCGACCCGATGCAGGATTACTACAACCAGCAAATCCGCCGGATCGACTTAAACCAGTGGCTCGACGAGATCGGCGCCGAAGCGAACGCTTACGCGCGGTCGCAAATCCCCTTCGAGGAGGACCTCCGGGCGGTGACCACCGACTTGTGGGATCGCATCGCCGAGCAGGCCGGCCGGACCGGCGAGGCGGACGAACCATTGACGGTGCAGGACATCGGCGCCGGCCGGATCTTCCGAACCGCCGGATCGATCGACCGCCCCGCCGGGCTGCTGGCCGACCTGAGCGTTGCCCAATCGACCGAAGTTTGGCGTTCCAAACGATTGATGCGCCGCGGCGCCGATCCGATCCTCGGTTCCCAGCGGTTCGCCGCGTGGTTGATCCCCGGGCTGGGACAACCACCGGTTTATTCTTTCATCGCGTTGTTGGTCATTTTTACTTTGTTGGTCGGCCCGTTCGCGTATTATAAGACGTCTCGGGGCGGGCGAACTTATTTGATGTTCATCATCGCCCCCGTTTTGGCGATCGTCACAACGACCGCGATGATCTTGTATGGCGTCGTCGCCGATGGGTTTGACACCCACGTCCGGGTGCGGCAGATCACATGGCTGGACGGTCAATCCGGCGACGCCGCGACGCGAACCCGGTCAACCTACTTTGCCGGCATTCGGCCTTCGGGCGGTTTAACGTTTGATCCCAATGCCGATTTGACGCTGCTGCCCGACGGCGACGGCCGGCCGTGGTGGGAGCGTCAAACCGATCGGCCCGGTCCGCCGCGAATCGTCGACGTCACCGACGCGGTGATCCGCTGCAACGGCAATTTCCTGCCCAGCCGCCAGCAGCGACAATTCATTACAACCCAGCCGCGTGACGACTTTGGAACGTTGACGTTGACGGCCGGTTCGACCGCCCGGCACAGTTTTCCCGTCACGCTGCGGCAATTGGTGCTCCGCGACGCCGCCGGCGGGTTACATCATGGCGTCGACGTCGGTCCGAAAACCGAGATGGTTTTGAAACCGCTGACGACCAAGGAGGCCGGCGAGTTGCTCGGCGATCTGTATACGAGCGAGTGGTTGGTCAATACGCGGGTCGACCAGGATGACAGTCGCCTCAACCGTCGCAACGTTGGACTGACCGATTTGGCGACGACCGTCAGTTATGAGTTTGACGACGCGACCAAACCGCTCGAAGGTTTATTTGAATATGAGTTGCAGGTCCGTATGCAGTTGAGCAGCCAGTTGACGGCCGGCAGTTTCGTCGCGGTCGCGGATTTGACCGACGATGCCCTCGCCTACGCCGACGCGATCCCGACCAATAGCATCCATTTCATCTTCGGTTCGGTCGCCGAGGTGACGCCGTGAGTGTTGTTGCGACACGGAAGCCGCGATCGATCGCGCGCCCGCCCCGGCGGTGCATCCCGCCGGCCGGCCGCCGTGCGTAGAACTTCGGCGACTGCACCGTTTCTTTGGCAAAACCAAAGCCGTCAACGACGTTTCCTTCAGCGTCGACCATGGCCATGTGTTTGGTTATATCGGTCCCAACGGGGCGGGCAAAACAACGTCGATGCGAATCCTCGCGACGCTCGATCTTGCCCAACTACGGCGACGCGTTTGTCGATGGATTTTCGGTCATCAACGATCCCGAACTGGTTCGCCAGCGGTTGGGGTTCATGCCCGATCAATTCGGCACCTATCGTGATGTCAATTGCCGTGAGTATTTGGATTTCTTTGCCCGCGCGTATGGTTTGACCGGCCGCTACCGGCAACAACGTCTCGACTGGGTGTTGGATTTTACCGGCACCGTCGGGATGGCGGATAAACCGATTCGCGGTTTGTCCAAAGGGATGAAACAGCGGCTGTGTTTGGGCCGGGCGATGATTCATGATCCGGCCGTGATGATCTTGGACGAACCGGCCGCGGGACTGGACCCGCGGGCGAGAATCCAATTGCGCCGCATGATCCGCGAGCTGGCCGACCGCGGTAAAACGATCCTGATCTCGTCTCATATCTTGACCGAATTGGCGGAGATGTGTGACACCGTCGGGATCATCGAGCAGGGCCAATTGTTGGCCACCGGCAGCGTCGAGGAGATCCGCGCCAAACGCGAGGCGGGCCGCGAGTTGACGATTCGCATCATTACGCCGATCGAGCCGGCCGCGGCGATGATTGGTCAACGTTTGGATCTGCCTCTCGAAACAGGGGCCGCCGCCGGGGTGCCCAAATTGGTGGTCGACGGCCAGTTGCTCCGATTCCCGTTTATTGGCACGCCGGACGATCAAGCCGCATTGATTCGCGATTTGGTCATCGCCGGTCACGCGGTGACCGAAGTCGCGTCGTCGCGGATCAGCCTTGAGGACGTGTTTTTGCAAGTGACCGAGGGCTTGGTGCAGTGACGCCCGGCGGCGACGCAAAAATCATATGCCTGGCCGGCGGTCGTCTGATCGACTCGGCCGGTGATCGGGCGGCGGATTTATGGATCGCCGGCGGCCGAATTATCACCCCGCCGGACCATCCGGCGGACACGACGATTGATATTTCGGGTTGTTTCGTGATGGCCGGGGGCATCGATTTGCATACCCACATCGGTGGCGGCAAAGTGACGATTGCCCGTCAATTGATGGGCGACCGGATGCCGGCGGTCGCTGCCGATTGCGAGTTCCTGCCGGCCGCGTCGGTGACCGCCGATCGATATTTGGATATGGGTTATACGACCGCGATCGAGCCGGCCATGATCGCTTGCAACGCCCGGTCAGCCCACGCCGAGATGGCCGACGTCGCGGGGCTGGACACCGGAGCCTATGTTCTACTGGGCAATGACAAACCGCTATTGAAACTCATCGCCGCCGGTGCCCCCCAAGCCGACATCAATCGTTATGTCGCCGCGATGGTTGCCGCCACCCAAGCTTTGGGTGTCAAAGTCGTCAATCCCGGCGGCATCGACGCGTTTAAATTCAACGCTCGGACGATGGATTTGGACACCCCGCATCCGGTCCACGGGGTCACGCCGCGGCAGATCATTGCAACTCTTATGCACCGCGGTGCATCAGATCGGACTGCCCCATCCGCTCCACGTGCATTGCAGCAACCTGGGGGTTCCCGGCAATATTGAAACGACATTAGCAACGATCGATGCCGCCGGAGGGTTGCCGATTCATCTTTGCCACGTCCAGTTTCATGCTTATGGGTGCGACGGACCTTACAAAATGTCGTCGGCCGCGGCCAGGCTTGCCGATGCGGTCAACCGGAATGCTAATGTCACGGTCGACATTGGACAGGTGCAGTTTGTTCAAACGGTGACGATCAGCGCCGACACGATGCACCAGAACGAAAACATTCGTTATGCCAATCCCAAAAAATCGATATTGGTCGACATCGAATGTGAAGCCGGCTGCGGCGCGGTGCCGTTCAAATACCGCCGCCGGCAATTTGTCCACTCCTTGCAGTGGTCGATCGGATTGGAGTTGATGTTGATGATCGACGATCCGTCGCGATGCTTCTTGACCACCGATCATCCCAACGGCGGCCCGTTCACCGCCTACCCTCATATCCTGCGGTTACTGTCGGACCGATCGTTTCGCGAAACGGCGTTGGATGAAATTCATGCCGACGCGGCCGCGTCGGGTGATTTGCGGGGGATCGACCGCGAATACTCACTCCCGGAAATTGCGGCGATGACCCGCGGCGGCCCGGCGGCAAGGTTGAACTTGTCCGACCGCGGCAACTTGAGTATTGGCTCTCTCGCCGACGTTGTTGTCTATGAGGACCGCGGCGACGCCGAGCGAACCTTTGCCATGCCAAAAATGGTGTTCCGGCGCGGTGAGTTGGTCCGCCGTGATGGACAACGGGTAGCGGTCGGCCCGGCCGATCAAACCTTGGTCGCCGCGGTCCGGCAAGAGGCGGATGGCCTCGAACTGTCAAAACATCTTTGGATCGACGACCGGGAGATGGTCGAGGTGCTCGGTTGTCATCCCGTGGCGGTGGGATGATGCAAATCGACGGCGTGCCGATCGAGGAGACGTTTGCCGAAGCCTTTGACATGAAGGCGACCCGGTTGATTGTCACCGCCGAGGATTCGCATTGGTGCGACGCCGCGGTCGTGTCAATGTGCGGGTTTGGTACCAGCGTGATCGGCTGCGGACTGGAGATTGCCAAGGAACGCGATCTCACAACCGACCAGACGCCCGACGGCCGGGTTGGAGCGGCAGTGTTGGCGTTTGCCGCGTCGGGGTCGGAGCTGGACAAACAGATCCCACGCCGCGCCAGCCAGTGCGTGTTGACGTGTCCGACGACGGCGCTGTACGCAGGTTTGATCGGCGGCAAAGATGTTTATGAGAAACGCGTTCCGATCGGCAAACAGTTTCGTTACTTTGGCGACGGTCATCAAATCGCCAAGGTGGTCCAAGACGAATCGGGTCCGGTTCGTTATTGGCGCATCCCGGTGATGGATGGCGAGTTCGTCTGCAGCGATGACGTCGGCCGAACCTCAGGCATCGGCGGGGGCAACTTCATCTTGCTGGGTCGGTCGCTGGCGATGGTGTCCAAAGCGGCCCGTGCGGCGGTCGAAGCGATCGCGGAGTTGCCCGACGTCATCACCCCGTTCCCCGGCGGCGTCGCTCGCAGCGGTTCCAAAGTCGGCTCCAAATACAAAGCCTTGTTTGCATCGACCAACGAAGCCTACTGTCCGACATTAAAACATTTGCCGGGACACGAAATGACCGACGATACCGGGGCGGTACTGGAGATCGTGATCGACGGGATGAGTTATGAGGCGATTGCCTCGGCGATTGGCATTGGCATCCGCGCCGCGTGCGGGGCGGTGGGGCCGGACGGGTTGGCGGCGGTCACCGCGGGCAATTATGGCGGCAAACTTGGCAAACATCATTTTCATCTGCACCGGGTGCTACGATGATCCGGTTGACGCTGCGGTCCGGTGTCGGCCGCTCGATCGATGGTTCGCCGATCACCGCGGACGGCTTGGCAAGATTGAATGTTAAAGAAGTCGGGGCGATTGGTTTGTTGGTCGATGACGAAATCACACCGCTGGGCGATGTCTTTGACGTTCAGAGAATCGACTCACCCCGGGGCGTCGATTTGGAGGTCATCGCCGACCGGTCGGTTCATCATTTGGCGGCGGGCCAGCGCGGCGGCGTGATGTTGGTGGATTCGGACATCGGCGATCGATTGGCGAACCGGATGCGTCGAGGCACGGTGATTGTGCTGGGCGATTGCGGCGACGGGGCGGCATCGCTGGCAATCGCCGGGACGGTCGTTGTGACGGGTCAAATGGGCGAATTTTGCGGCTTCGGGATGCGTCGGGGGACGTTGGTGACGTCTGCATCGCCCGGCGCGGGGTGGTCCGAACCGACACCGCTGCGAACGCCATTTGCGGCGGTTTTAGCCAAACGATTGCCGCCCATCGCGTCGTTGCAACCTATCGGAGAGGCGTTGATCGGCGGCGGTGCTCAAACGCGTCGCGGCGACCGGCGGGTTGGCGGCCAGGGGGAATGGTGGCAATGTTTCTAAGCTCGGTATTGACCGTAGCGGAAGTCGCCAAGACTTTCGGCTGCGATCGCCGCGAATCCGAAAGTCTTGGCGACTTCCGCTACGTCAGCCCTCATTTGTCATGAATGTTCACCACATCCGCCACCCGTTGGCCGACCATCACCTCGCGACGCTGCGTGGCGAGTCGACCGGCAACGAATCGTTCCGCGCCGCGGTCCGGCGGTTGGCGACATTTTTGGCCATCCACGCGACCGCGGACCTGCCGACCCGCGAAGTGACCGTTCAAACCCCGGTCGCCTCAACGACCGGTCGGCGGATCGACGCCTCAATCGCGATCGTTCCGATCCTGCGGGCGGGGTTGGGGATGGTCGATCCGCTGCTGGATTTCGTGCCCTGGGCGTCGGTTTGGCATTTGGGACTGTATCGCGACGAATCAACCGCCACGCCGGTGGGCTATTACGACAAACTGCCGCAGACCGATCCGCCGGACGTGGCTTTGATCGTCGACCCGATGCTGGCGACCGGCGGATCGATCGATCTGGTCATCGGGCGGCTGGTCCAGTGGGGTGTGGCCGACATTCGCGTCGCGTCGCTGATCGCCTCGCGGGCGGGATTGGACCGGATCACCGAGGCTTACCCGGCGGTCAAAATTTTTGTCACCGCGATCGATCCGACGCTCAACGACCAGGCCTACATCGTGCCGGGGCTTGGCGATGCGGGCGACCGGATCTTTGCGACGTGACAGTGGGATAGGCTTCCAGCCTGTCATCGGGCGCGACGACAGGCTGGAAGCCTATCCCACCTTCAAAACCCTCTTGCACCCCATCGTCGATTGTCGCTAAACTGCCCGCCCTGCCTGACGCGGCTGTAGCTCAGTTGGCAGAGCATCACGTTGCCAACGTGATTGTCGTCGGTTCGAATCCGATCAGCCGCTTCTGACGCGTCAAACGAACACCTCAGCGACCGCGATGCCCCCCGCGTTCGTTGAGGTGTTTTTTTGTTCCAATCCACCTGCCCGCTCGGCGCGACGTCCCACCCGCGTTTGACTTCGGTACCCCAAGACCCGCGTGCCGCACGCCGCCATCGGACCGATCGCCACCCACCTGCCGACGCGGGTGGAGCACAACGACCTGTTCCGCCAACAGTATCCGGCTTGGAACATCGATCAAATCGAATCCAAGACCGGGATCACCGCCCGGCACATCGCCGCTGAAGGCGAAACGGCGTTGGATCTGGCGGTGGCAGCTTGCGAGCGGCTGTTTGAACAAAACGACACTGACCGCCGCAGCGTCGATTTCGTGCTGCTTTGCACCCAAACGCCCGACTACCCGCTGCCGACGACCGCGTGCTTGCTGCAGGACCGGCTTGGGCTGCCCACCGGCGTCGGGGCGATGGATTTTAACCTTGGTTGCTCGGGGTTCGTTTACGGTTTGGCCGTTGCCGATGGGTTGATTCAGTCCGGCGTCGCCCGCCGGGTGCTGCTGGTGACCGCGGAGACTTACTCAAAATACATCGACGCGGATGATCGGAGCCTGCGGACGATCTTCGGCGACGGAGCCGCGGCGACGCTGATCGACGCGGCCGACACCGCATCGCTGTGGGGGTTCGAGTTCGGCACCGATGGGTCGGGGGCCGACATGTTGATCGTCGGCGAAGGTGGTTCGCGACCGGCGGCCGACGCGATCCCGCCGCGGCACCGCAAACGTTGGAAATCGCGGTTGTACATGGACGGGCCGTCGCTGATGAACTTTACCGTCGAAGCGATCCCGCGGATGATTGATAAAATCCTGCAAAAAGGCGGGCGAACGGACTCGCAAATCGGCCACTACCTGATGCACCAGGCGACGTGGAAAATGCTCGATCAATTGCGGCTTCGGATGGGCGTTTCGGTCGACCGGGTGCCGGTCGACATGGCCGACATCGGCAACACGGTCTCCTGCACGTTGCCGATCCTGATCGACCGAATGCGGCGGGGCGGCAAATTGACCGTCGGCAGCGACAATTTGCTGATCGGTTTCGGGGTCGGATTGTCCTACGCCGGTTGCCTATGGCGGGATGATTGGCACGATGGACAAACCGGGGCGGCCGGGTGAGCGATTCGCCACGCTTTGGCGGTCACTTCCTGATCGCTTCGCCGTATCTGACCGACGGGCATTTCTTCCGGTCGGTGGTGCTGATTGCCCGCCACGAACCCGACGGCGCCCTCGGTTGGATCATCAACCGGCCGTCGGACAAACGATTTGGTGAATTGGTTGAATTGAGCGAAGTGTCCGGGGTGTCGACCCATTTCAAAGATGACCTGTTGCACATCGGCGGGCCGGTCGAGGGTCCGTTGGTGGCGATTCATGATGTCATCGGGTTGGGCGATCCGGTCGGCGGGACCGAGCCGGCCGGCCACGCCGACGCGATCGGTTGGGTGACCGCCGAGGAGGAGCAGTTGCGGATGCTGCACTCCCGGCCCGGGGCCAGGCGACGCTGGGTGGTCGGCTACGCCGGATGGGGACCGGGGCAATTGGACAACGAAATGGACGCCGGCGGTTGGTTGGTGACCCCCGCTGATACCGCGACGCTCTTTGACGACACCGACGAGGTTTGGGAGACGCTGGTGCAGCGGTGCGGACGCGAAATCCTGCGTCGCCTGTCCCCCGACCTGCCGCCCGGGGCGCTGGGGCCGGGCGACCGACGCGGCGACGGGCCGGAGGACTTGTTGCCCCGGAAGCCCTTTGACCCGACGCTCAATTGAGGCTCTGACCGACGTGACAGCCACCGGTTCGCGATACGTCATCGGCGACATTCATGGCTGCTCCAAGGCGCTGCGGACGCTAGTCGAAAAAATCGATCCCGGACCCGACGACGAAATCGTTTTCCTGGGCGATTACATCGACCGCGGACCCGATTCGCGAAACGTGGTCGATCAACTGCTTTCGCTTTCAAAAGTGACGCGCACGGTCTTTTTGCGTGGCAATCACGAGGTGATGCTGTTGGCCGTCGCCGGGGCGCCGACCAATCGATTTGGCTGCGTTCGGGGGGACACGCCACGTTGGTCAGCTATGGCGGATCGCTGGCCCGGATCCCCGACGAGCATTTGGACTTCTTTGGCCAAACGGTCCGCAGTTATGAGACCGACGCGGAATTGTTCGTCCACGCGATGTACGACCCCGAGGTGGCGATTGACCGCCAAGACGACGCGTTGACGTACTGGACGCATCTGCCCACACCGCTGCCCGGTCCGCACCGCAGCGGCAAGCGGGTCCACGTCGGACACACGCCTCAGGGCGGCGGCAACGTGCTGTGGACCGACCACCTGGTTGGTTTGGACACCTATTGTTTTGGCGGCGGGTATCTAACGGCCCTCGATCTGGACCATGCCACGGTGATCCAAGCGGATCGTTCGGGGCACCTGCGCCGCGTCCCGATCGCCCGGGTGATGTCGGCGGCCAAAGGGTTTCGGCAATGGTTGCTGCGGTCGGGGCTGCGTGCCAACCGGTAGCGGCCGATAGACTGACGGCTCCCCCCAAACCGAGGTCCGACCCATGTCTCCCGAATCAACCCGCCATCAATCCCGCCGAACCTTACTGACCGCCGGCGGCGTCGCCGTGTTCGCTTCGCCGTTTTTCGCGGTCCGTGGCCTTTTCGCCGATCAATTGGCGGCCACCCCGGCGTTGACCGAAGGTCCGTTTTATCCCGATCATTTGCCGCTGGATCAAGACAATGATTTGATCCTGATCGATGACAACGTCACCCCGGCGATCGGCGAAGTGACTCATTTTGGCGGCAAAATCCTCACCCCCGCCGGCTCGCCGGTCCGCAACGCCCTGGTGGAAATTTGGCAGTGCGATGCCAACGGCGTTTACTTGCATTCCCGCGACAGTGTTCCTAACAAAGCTCGCCAGGATGCGAATTTTCAAGGTTATGGCAAGTTCGAGACCGCTGCCGACGGTGCCTACCGGTTCCGAACGATCAAACCGGTGCCCTATTCGGGACGCCCGGCCCCGCACATTCACGTCAAGGTCTCGGTCGGCGGGCAGGAGGTTTTGACGACCCAGTGCTTGATTCGCGGTTTCGAGGCCAACGATCGCGACGGAGTATTCCGCCGGGTGACCGATCCGCAAGATCGCCGGCGGTTGACGACCGAGTTCAAACCGATGCCCGGATCGACGATCGGTGAGCTGGCCGCGAATTTCGACGTCGTGTTGGGTCAAACCCCGGCCGATCGGACTTAGACGGGGACCGCTTCGGGAGTCGCGGCACCGGCCCGGGCAACCGATCGCTGCTGCATCGCGGTGATCATTTGGCGTTTGTGATCGCGGACGACCCGCATGAACGCGTCCTCCGAAACCGGTTTGTGGATGTAGTCGGCCACGCCCAACTCGTCGCACCGGCGGCGGTAGGATTCGTCGTCGCTGGCCGTCAGCACGACGGTGGTCAATCCGGCGCCGGGCGGTTGAAACTCCATCAACTCCTCCAGCACGTCGATGCCGGTACCGTCGGGCAGCATCATGTCCAGCAGCAAGAGGTCCAGTTCGGGGGCGCGGGCGAAAATGCCGACGCGTTTCATGAACAGGATCGCTTCGTGGACCGAGCGAACGAGCGTCAAACGGTGATGCACCCCGGATCGGCGAAGCGACTGGATCGTCACCCGAGCGTCCATCAGCCCGTCTTCGACCAACAGGATCTCCATCGGCCGGATACGGCGATCGGTTCGGGCCGATTGGTCAGCGACGGGTGACATGAGCGAGAGCCGGGGTTGGGGGGCGAGTCGGAGCGGGCGACGATCGTAACATAGCGGCGTCCGGGCCGACCGAACAATTTAATCACCTCGGATCGATAATGCGTCAATTCGATCCGGTGGCAGCGGTCACGGGGACCCGGACGGCTGCACAGTACGCAACGTCCTGGCCGCCGTCCAATCCGGTGGCGGCGGCCTGCCGGGCCGCCGCCGGAGCATCCCTCCGGTAGCGCCAGGCCGCCCAATCCGCGACCAAACAAAGCCCGGGCACCTTGCCGCTACGGGCGACCGACCAAAGCCTCGCGGCTTCGGCTACCGGAGCCGGCGAATTGTTGCCGCTCGACTTCGGCGATCTTGTTGACCCGGCTGTCGTGGCGGCCGTGTTCAAACCCGGTCCGAAGCCACATCCGCACCAAATCGTCGACCGATCGTTCGCCAATCAGATCGCCCGGCAGGCACAGCACGTTGATGTTGTTGTGCCGCCGAGACATCTCCACGAGCACCTCGTCGTAGCACGCCGCGGCTCGAACGCCCATGAATTTGTTGGCCACGATCGCCATGCCGATTCCGGTGCCGCAAATCAGCACGCCCCGATCCAGTTCGCCCGACTGAATCCGCCGAGCGACCTCGACGGCGTAGTCGGGGTAGTCGACCGCGTCGGCGGTTGCCGTTCCAAAGTCGCAGATTTCGCATCGCGGGTCATCGCTGACCGTCAACGCCTGCACGAGCCTGGCTTTGATTTGGTATCCGCGATGGTCGCTGGCCAGTCCGATTTTCAAAGCTTCATTTCCTTCAAAGGGAACGGTTCCGCGACGACCGGGCGGGATCGGGGGACACAACGCGACGCGGGCAGGGCGCGGCGGAGTGCAGAGAAGACGAGCATTATCGCATCATTGAGTCGTCGGCGTGGCGTCAGTGGGAAAAAAGTCGTCGCCCAGTTCCCGAAGCCAGGCTTCGAGTTCCGTTTCAATCTGTTCGGCGCACCGGCGGTAAACGTCGGTGGACAGTCCGACCGGATCGGTGACGTCGCCGCCATCGCGGCGCAGCGTAAAAACGCGGTCCGCGCGATCGGGCCACGCCGCAACGATCGCTTCGCGGTGCCGCCGGGTCAGCGTCAGGACCAGGTCGGCGTGATCCATCAACGTATCGGACAACGGCTGGGAGCAGTGTCCGGTCAAGTCCAGGTTCCTTGCCCCCATCACCGAGACGGCTTGTTCGGACGCCCCCAGCCCGTCGGCCGCGGCCAGCCCGGCGGAAACCACCCGGGCCGCGTTTTCGTCGCCGCGGCGACGGGCCAACAGGTCGCGCATCAACGTCTCGGCCATCGGGCTGCGGCACGTATTGCCGGTACAAACAATCAAAATCACCGGCCGGGTCAATCGCTTCATCGTTGTCACCTCCACCGCTCCGGGTTGCAAAAGGGTCCAGTTCGATCCGGCGATCCGCACCACCGTGGGCGGCTTACCGTAACGTGTCGGGCCATCGTCGAGCAGCATGGGGTCGGCCGCCGGGCCGCGATCGGTGCTCCGGCAGCGCCACAAATCCGCCGCCGTGCAGGGCGTGCCGGCCGGTTCGATCCAAATCAGCGGGCCGGTCAAGTAGCGATGCAGCAGCGAGAGCAAACGCTGGGCATCGACGCGGATCGGCACCATGCCACCATCTCCCGCCCCGCCCCAGCACCGGGACCGGACCGGTCCGGGCAGGTGACCGACGGCCGAGTGGGGATGGTCGCAAGCGGCGACCAACGTCATCGGACCGGGCATCCCGCGGACGATCAATCGGTGCGTCAACGGACCGATCGGATGAAGATAGTCAAAAGCCGCTTCGCCCGAGCGGACCGAAAGCGCCGGCGGGGGGGCGTCGCCGGAGCCGTCGTGATCGGCGATCGCCAACGCCCGCTCCACCGCGGCGGGTTGCAACGCATCGGCAACCCAACCGTAAGTCGTCTCTGAGGGCAGCCCCACCACGCCCCCCTCGGCGATCACCTGGACCGCCCGGTGGACCAAATCGCGGGGGTCCTGAACGTTTTTCAGATCGTGAATCATGGCGACCGAGCGGGGAGGAGACGCGTTATCCTAGCGGAGTCCGACGCCGCCGTTGATCCGGCACTTCCCCACCGCCCCCGGCCCAACCCCGTGCCCCTGCACCGACGCGACCTGCTGCTGGGCGGTTTAGCGGTGACGGCCGGTTGTGTGCCGACGACCGCCGGTTCGCCGGTCGATCTGATTTGGGGCCGGCGCGGCTGGTCCGACGGCCGTTTCCTCAAACCGCGAGCGATCGCGATCGATGCGGCCGACCGACTGTCGATCGTCGACACGACCGGCCGAATCCAGGTCTTTGACATCGACGGCCATCACCGGCAAACGTTTTCGACGCCCCAAACCGCCAACGGACGGCCGACGGGGTTGGCCCACGACGGTGCCGGCCGATTGTTGGTCGCCGACACGCATTACTACCGCGTTTTGATCGCCAAAGACGGTCAGTGGTTGACCGATCAAACGCTCGGTGGCGTTTCGGGGGACGCTCCGGGGCAATTTGCGTTCGTCACCGACGCGGTCACCGATTCGGCCGGCAACGTTTACGTCGGTGAATACGGTGCCAGCGACCGGATTCAACGTTTCGACCCCGGCGGCAATGTCACCGCCGTTTGGGGCGGAACCGGCAAAGAACCCGGCCGGTTCGTTCGGCCGCAAAGTCTGGTCATCGACGGTCAAACCCTCTGGGTCGCGGACGCTTGCAACCACCGAATCCAGCGGTTTGCGATCGACCGCCGGGTGCCGGAACTGATCGGCTGTTTCGGGTCGCTCGGCTCCGGTCACGGACAATTTCACTACCCGTATGATTTGGCGATCGACACCGACGGCACGGTCGTGGTTTGCGAATACGGCAACCAGCGGCTGCAGCGGGTCACCGCCGCGGGCCAATCGCTGGGCATCTGGGGCAGCCCCGGGCATGGGCCGGGACAGTTGTATCAACCCTGGGGGGTGGTCATCGATTCGGCCCGCCGCGTCACGGTGATCGACAGCAACAACCACCGCGTCCAAAGGATTTTAGGCCACCAGGTTTGACGTTCCACCGTAGCGGAAGTCGCCAAGACTTTCGGTTGAACCCGTTGATTTGAGCCACAGAGGTCAATCAGCCACAGAGGTCACCGAGAGCACCGAGGCCTTGTTTTAAAATAACTCGGTGTTCTCTGTGTTCTCTGTGGTTTAACAGTTGTCATGGAAGTGTGAGAAAGCGAGCCGAAAGTCTTGGCGACTTCCGCTACGGGATAACTTACAACGCGCGGAAATAACCGCCGTGGTACTGGACGCGGGTTTGGATGCCGAAGGTGCGAGGTGCCCGGCGAATGCTCGCTTCGCGGGCGCTGATTTCGTCCAAATCAAAGTCTTCGGGGTCCGGCCCCGGGGCGACGTCGCCGGGATCGCTCCGGTAAGGAGACTGAACCGGGGGTTTGTTCAACTCCAACTTCTCGGCCGGATCCACCAACGGAGCCATCCCCGCGCTGTCGTCCGGGGCGGCCGGAGCGTTGTCCGAAGGCGACTCGACGGGGCCTCGCTCAAACTTACGCAGTTGCGTCTGCGGTTCGTTGCGTTCGGACGCCGGTTTTTGAGACGACATGCTAGGTGCGTCGATTGGATCGTTGTCGGGGTTATCATCCGACGATTCCTCCGAGAACGGTGACTCGATGACCTCATAGGATGACGAGGACTCATAAACCGTCGACGGGTAGGATGATGAATAACCACCGCTGGCAATCACGCTGCTGAATGGATCAACATACGACAACGGCGCACGCTGGACGACTTGGGCGGGAACCATCACGGTTTCCTCGTAGGTCTCATAACGCGGCACGGTGACGGGACGCTGGACCTTGCGGATGACCTTTTCGTATTCCTGATAAGTGGTCGTGACCGGTTCGCGGCGGGTCTCGTACACCATTTTGGTCGTTTGAACGGGCACCTTTCGGACCCGCTGCTCACCGACCATTCGAGTCGTTTCGACGGGCACCCGCCGGGTGGCGGTCTCGGTCACCGGACGCTCGACGCTGTAGGGAACTTTCCGGGTCGTCACCTCGGGCACCATCCGGGTTTGGGTCACCGGAACACGCTGCACCTGCACCTCGGTCTCCATCCGCTGGACCTGCACCGGAACATTTTGCTGGACCACTTCGGTCTGCATCCGCTGGACCTGCACCGGCCGCTGGACCTGCTGGACCTCAGGGACATACTGCGTCTGTTGAATCTGCTGCGTGATATAGTTGGGACGATACGCCAACTGGGTGCTGACCGTCGGGGCGGTCATCATCGGGGTCGGCACGACGGCCGGGCGGACTCGGGCAAACAACCCCAAGGGTCCCGGGGTGGCATAAGCCTGCGGAATGTAGGTTTGTCCCATCACCATTTGACCGGGCTGGACCACGGACTGGGCGACATAACCGCCGGCGTCATAGGTTTGATTTTGCGTGGTGGTCACCGGCCGGTAGCTGGTCACGTTTTCGGTCTGGTACTGCGTCTCGACGACCGGCCGGGCAACGGTATAGGATTGCTGGCGATATTGGGTCTCGGTGACCGGTCGCTCGACGGTGACTTGGCGTTCGTAATACTGCGTTTCGGTGACCGGGCGGTACGTCGTGACGGTTTCCTCCCGCTCGGCCGTTTCGGTCACGTAGCGGGTCCGCTGGACCGTTTCGTCCTTGTAAGACGTCTCGGTAACGGGCCGGTAGATTGTGTAGGTTTCCTCGCGGTACGCGGTCTCGGTGACCGGGCGGGCGACGCGATATTCTCGCTCCTCGGTGCGTTGTTTGGTGACCGGGCGGTAACTGACGACTTCCTCCTCGACCATGTTGGTTTCGTAGGTGACGCGTTGCCGCTGGACAACTTGCGGCTGCATCACCGTTTCGCACGAGACGCGGTAAGCGGGCTGGAACCCGCAGCAATCATCGGCGGCGGCGGGGCGGCAGGAGAACAGGACCGATGCGGCGGCGGCAACCGGCAGCAAACCGGCGGACAGCAGCAGACGTCGTCGTTGGGCGGCGGGGGAAGGCATCGGGCGTGTGGCTCTCAATCGTGTTTTCTCGGGGGGGACCGCGACGTCGCCCCTGCCGGCAGGGTCGTTGAGTCAACCCCAACGATGCAGGCTGTCCCCGCCAAAGTCCAGTTCGGCGGGGATGGCGGGCGGCTGCCGTCCCCTCAAGGGTAGGCAACGGGCAGGCCAATTGAAGCCAAAATGCGTTGAAATTTCCGGTTTTCACCCAACCCCCGCCCGGTAAAATTACCCAGACGGTTCAGGGCGACCACCGCGGAGCGGGGGTGGCAGGGAATCCGCAACACCACCGGGGCGTCAGGCATGATCAAAGGTCAATGGAATATGGCGTCGCCGAAGACAGGCAAGCGGGGTGATGGATAAGATTTCCAAAGCACGACGCAGTGAGAACATGCGGAAAGTCCGTTCAAAAGACACCGCCCCCGAACGACAGGTACGTAGGATCTGCCGGTCGCTCGGTTTCGGCTATCGACTGCACCGAAAAGAACTTCCCGGAAAACCCGACCTGGCTTTTGTTGGTCGAAAGAAGGTCATCTTCGTTCACGGATGCTTTTGGCATCAGCATGTCGGATGTCCTCGATCAAAGCGTCCGAGGTCCAATGCAGAATTTTGGGCAGACAAGCTGACTTCGAACATCGTTCGCGACGCCGACAACCTGCAAAAACTGGAACAATTAGGCTGGCAAGCCATGGTCATTTGGGAGTGTGAACTGGACAACGAAGTCGAGGTCGCACGTCGACTTCAGGAGTTTCTAAGTGATGGCCCGGCCCCCGGATTGCCGTTACCAATGGCCGCGGAATGATCGCGGTTCGCCGATTCCGTTTCCACGGCGGCGACCGCACGCAGCAGAATCGCACGAGCCCAAACCGAGGTGTCCAAAAAATTGGCTTCGGCGACTGCCCGGATACGTTCGATGTCCTCGGTCGATAATCGGATCTGCAAAAATCGGTCTTTCGCCATGCTGGTGCCCGTGTTACGTCGTGAAGCAACCGAAACTACCAATACAGGCCCTGGCGGTCTGTCACACGATGTGTTACAGTTGGCCTTCTGCGAGGAAAAGCCATGTACAGCGTTGTTGATCTGTTTTCGGGTGCCGGGGGGATGAGCTACGGCTTCGCCAGCCTGCCGCGGTATTTTCGGATCCAAGCCGCCTTTGACGCCCAGCGAGGCAAACCGGGCCGGGGAAAGTCTCCCGCATCCATCACCCGGTGCAATTTGACCTACGAGCGAAACATCGGAATCGCTCCGATCGAAACGGACCTGGCAAAACTGCCGCCTGTGGACCTGCGGAGAGCAGCAGGACTGGAACAAGGCGAACTATCCGTTTTGATCTCATGTGCTCCCTGTACCGGATTTTCACAAAAAAATGCAGCCAACCACGTCACCGATGATCCTCGGAACAGTTTGGTCCAAAGGACGGGGCTTTATGTCGAAGAACTCATGCCGAAAATTCTTGTCATGGAAAATGTCAAGGAACTTCTCAATGGAAATCAGCGGCATCATTTTGCAAACCTTCAATCCCATCTTAGCCGTTTAGGCTACACCGTCAGCGCTGACGTCCATGATCTTGCGGACTTTGGGCTGCCGCAACACCGCAAACGCGCCTTAGTCATTGCGTCGCGTGAAGACATGATCGAACCGCCGGCCGCAGATAGAACCCGATACAAGACCGTTCGCGATGCGATTGCCCATCTGCCTCGCATTGATGCCGGCGATACCGATGCCGATGACGCCATGCACCGTTCGCCGGGTTTAACGGACCGCGTTCGACGACGTTTACAGGCAATCCCCGCCGACGGAGGTTCTTGGGCGGATGTCATGAACGACCCGAACTTGACGCTGGACGACAAACGAGAGTTGCTCGTTCCCGCCATGTTCCGAGCACGCCCCGGATCGTTCCCCGATGTCTATGGCCGTTTGAAGTGGGACCGGCCGTGCGTGACCATTACGCGAGAGTGCGGCCATGTCGGAAACGGCCGATACGTTCACCCGGAACAGGATCGACTGCTGACAGTCCGCGAGATGGCGCTGCTGCAGGGTTTCCCGGCCGACTACGAGTTTTTAGGTCCCATGTCGGCCAAGTACAACCAAATAGGCGACGCCGTGCCCCCAATGGTCTCGGAGTTAATCGCGTGGCATCTACTGCAACATTTAAATCCATTGAATTTCTTAGAAAACGCTTCGGCCACTATCTATTCCGGCCTCGCAAAGCTTACTGATTTCCACCAGATGTTTTGACATCGACTTGGCTTTCGTCGACTTAAGGCTGATGCAACGACCGTCGATGGAGACGTCCCAATATCTCGTGCCTGACGCGGCCGGTACGACGGCGTTTCCCGATTGTTGACAGCTTTCGACGAATGCACTTTCAAAACTGTCTTGGAACAGTGGACTGCCGACAAAGCAGTGGTGGGAAAGTAGCCGAGATCGAAATTCGCTCTCAAAGCTTTGATTCAACAATTCAGAGGCCGGATTGACCGTCACAACACACTCCGTCCGGATGGCTCCCAGAAATTCTTCCAGCCGTTTTTTCTCCGCCCGTGTGACGTTGAACCGGCAAATCTCACGATTCGACATAGTACAATTCACTCCCCTCCGACGTTGAACGATCGCAGCATTTTGCGGCCTTTCCAGAGGTTGAATAAATCCTCGGCGGCCGGGGGGCGCGACCGGCCGGCGGTCGGCAGGTCGATCGTTTCCAAACCATCGGTCACCACCCGGCACGGCTTGCCCTCCCGAGTCGCGGTGAACACCCCTGCGGTCTCGTCAAGGAATTGACCAAGCAGCTCCGGTCGCCAATCCTCATAACCCTCGCGGTCCAGCCAAACCGCCAGTTCGTCCATCACGCGGCGCTGCGGTTGGGACAGTTTGGCCGCCGGGGTGCCGTGGATGTCCGGGTGGTCGGCGTGCCAGCCGGCGTACATCGCGTAAATGTCATTGGTCGGCAGGTCGGCCACGTCGGTGCCGAAAGCGTGCGTGCCGGGGCCGGTGAACCCCACGTTGCTGTACTTTCGCGAACCCAGGTCGTAATCAAACCGGACCAGGAAAACGTCGACGGGATCTTCGTCGCCGGGCCAAAACATCCGGCGGCGATCGACCACCGCAACCGACGTCGGCGGCACCCCCATCGCCATCGGTTGGGACAACCATAACGCCATGTCGGCTTCGGCGAGCGCCTCGTCGGTTTGGTCGGCGTCGGTGATTTGGTCGTCAAATCCAAGCTCGGTGGCGTAAGCGATCGCTCGGCGACGACAGATCGGCTCGGAAGCCAGAGCAACGATTTGCGCCTGACCGACGTCGTGCCCCATCCGGGCCAACGCCCCGGCGGCTTCGGTTTGGACCCGGCGATGTTTGACCTCCGCAGCCGCCTGCAGCTTGGGCACCGACGTGTCGCTGCCGATCAAACCGAGCGCGTCGCACAACGACACCGCCAGCGCCATCGCCTCGCCAAGAATCGCCTGGACCGCTTCGACCTCCGAGCCGAACGACAGCGGATCGGATTCGAGTTTTTCCAGCCTCGCGACGACGCCGCCGAGCAGGTGGTTGAGCGCCGCGGCGCGGTCGGCGGCCGGATGGCGGGGGGCGCGGCCGGTCCGCGTGACGTGGCCGGCGACGTCGAGCACGGGGGCGGCCAGGGCCGGGTTGGCGATCAAATCCAACGCCGCCGGAAAGAACGCGTCGACGGGCCAGTCGCTCCGCTGCATCAGCGGGCTGAGCACTTGGCCGGCCGCCATCCAGCCCCGCGGGGGATGCGTTTGCAACGACGCAACCAACGCCGCAATCGAGCGATCGGTCCCCGCGACCGCCAGGAGTTGTTGCATCAGATGGACGTTGGTGCATTCGCCGGGCAGTTGTTCGATCAACGTGGTGATCGCGCCGGCGTCCAACGCCGCCGGGGTGCCCGAGAGGCTTTTGACGTGCAATGCCCTCAGCAACGCGCCAACGACGGCGGGGTCGGAATCGGCATGAACGCCGGCGAGTAATCCGTCGAGCAGCGCGGGGCCGTCGATTTGGCGGTCGTCAGCGACTTGACGCAAACCGACCGCCGCGGCCGCCGGGTCGGGGTCGGGACGCAACAGCAGACTCAAACGGTCGGCAAGAGGAGATTCAGCCATGGTGCCAATCGTGCCAAAGCCCGGCGGCTTCGGCTACCGGAGGATTGAGTCAAACCGGTGGCGTCGTTCTGCCGGAACGCCGCTTTCTCACTCCACCAAAGCCTGGCGGCTTCGGCTACCGGAGGATTGAGTCAAACCGGTGGCGTCGTTCTGCCGGAACGCCGCTAGCTCACTCCACCAAAGCCTGGCGGCTTCGGCTATCGGGGGGACGAGCGAAGCCGCCATTTTTTGAGTGTTATTCGTGCGGCGTTCTGGCGGAACGCCGCCACGTTTTTTAAAGTGTTATTCGTGCGGCGTTCTGGCGGAACGCCGCCACGTTTACTTCGCCACAGCCGTAAATCGCGTCTCGCGGACGACGGTAACCTTGATCTCGCCGGGGTAGGTCAACTCTTTCTCAAACGCTTTGGCGATGTCGCGGCCGATCATCGCGGCGCGGTGGTCGGTGATTTTGCCGCTGCTAATCATCACCCGCAACTCGCGGCCCGCGGAGATCGCGTAAGCCGACTCGACGCCGTCGTACCGCTGGGCGATCGACTCGAGTTCCTCCATCCGTTTGACGTAGCGGTGCAGCGACTCGCGGCGTGCCCCGGGGCGGCTGGCCGAGATCGCGTCGGCCGTCGCGGTGACGACCGTGTAGGGGTACGCCGTGACGATTTCGTCGTGATGGCCCAAGGCCGCATGGACGACCGCTTCCGGCTCGCCGGCCCGCCGCAGCAGGTCGCTGCCGATTTTCGGATGGCCCCCCTCCAGCTCGTGATCGGCCCCTTTGCCGATGTCGTGGAACAACCCCGCCCGCCGAGCCAAATCGGCATCCAACCCGATCATTTCGGCGATCAATCCGCAAATCCACGCCACCTCGACGCTGTGTCGCAGCACGTTTTGCGAAAACGAGGTGCGGAAATGCAGTTTGCCCAACTCCGTGATGACTTTGTCCGACACCGACGCCAATCCGACTTCGGCGATCGCGGCGTGACCCTGTTGCTCGATGAACTCGTCGAGCCGTTGACGGGTTTTTTCGACCGACTCCTCGATCCGCGTGGGATGGATTCGTCCGTCGGCGATCAATTCTTCGAGCGACTGGCGGGCGACCTCGCGCCGAATCGGGTCAAAACCTGAAACGACCACGACGCCGGGGGTGTCATCAATGATCAAATCGACGCCGGTGGCGGCCTCGAAGGCGCGGATGTTGCGACCCTCGCGGCCGATGATCCGGCCTTTCATGTCGTCGCTGGGCACGCCCACGGTGCTGGTCGTTGTTTCGGCCGTTTGGCGGCTGGCGTACCGCTGCATCGCGATCATCAACATGTCGCGAGCCTCGGCGTCGACCCGCTCAGTCAATTCTTGGCGTTGACGCAAGATCATGGAACCCAGTTCCGTTTCCAACTCCGCCGCCGCGTCAACTCGCATCTGCTCGGCGGCCTGCTGGGGGGTCATGCCGGCGATCGTTTGGAGCCGTTCCTTCTGGGCCGTCAGCGTCCGGTCGAGTTCACCGCGCTGTTCGGTCAGGCCGCGGATTTGCGAGGCGATTCGGGTTTGGGAGGCTTGCAGTTCGGCTTCGTTTTTACGCAACGCCTCGGCCGCGGCGGCGAGCTGCTCTTCGCGGCGGTCAAGTTTGCGGGTCCCGGCACGTTCCTCGATTCGGGCTGCGGCGGCGACTTCGTCGGCGGCGGCCCGAATCGCCAGGGCCGCCTCGCGAGCGGCTACTAAAATCGCGTCCCGCTGCACTTCGGCTTCGCGTCGGGCGACGTCGAGGATCGCCATCGCTTCGGCGGCAATTTTCGAGCGGCGGCGGGATTGTAAGGCTCCCCCAAGGGCCAGCATCGCCGCGGCCCCCAGGGAAACGAGGAACAGGCCGTACAGCACGGCCGAAGCGGATTGGGGATTCATCGTCGTCGGAGAAATATCGATATTTGAATTCCCCGCCGATCGGCTCCGGCGGCCGGATGGACCGGCGACCGGAGAACGAAACCATCAGCGTGAGGGTCCAGGCGATCACGTTGGTTGGAACTCGGGGGGAGTGTTATTGTTTGGTAAATTTTGAGCCTGCCCGGGGAACCCGGACGGGGGGACCGATGAATCGTAACCGGAATCGCGACGCCGGTTGTGGACCGCCGATGCCCCCGTTTCTAGACGCCCCACCGACGGCCCAAGATCGCGCGATGCTGGCCGTCCCGGTCCTCGCGGCGGTCTCCGGCGGCGGCGACAGCGTTGCGATGCTCCGGCGGCTGGACCGGATGCACCGAACGATCAGCTCCCCGGCCGAGCTACGCATTGTCCATTTCAATCATGGTCTTCGCGGCGATCACAGCGACGGCGACGAAGCGTTCGTCCGCGATTTGGCCAATCGATGCGGCCGGCCAATTGACGTCGGATATCCCCCACCGGGGGAAAATTCGACTGACGAAGCGACACTGCGAGACTTGCGGCGACGTTTCAACACCGACATCGCTGCCGCGACCGGTGCCCGGGTCATTGCAACGGGCCACACCGCCGATGACGTCGTTGAAACCGTCCTGCACCACCTCGTCCGCGGCACCGGACCTCGGGGTTTGGTTGGCCCGGCGGCGGTGGCCGGGGCGGGCAATCAAACGCTTTGGCGACCGATGTTGGACTGGACCGGTGACCAGCTACGCTCGCAACTCGACGCGATCGGACAGCCGTACCGGACCGACGCGTCCAATGCGGATTTGACCTACACGCGAAACTGGATTCGGCACGCGGTCCGGCCCCTGCTTGCCGAGAGGTTTCCGCAATCGGACGCCGCGATCGCGGGGCTGGCCCATCGTCAGGCGGAATTGACGTCGATGGTCGATCGGATGGCCGGTCGCTGGGTCGATCGGATGGTCCAGCCGACCGATTCGGGCGTTAGCATCGATCCGCTCCCGGAGGCAACGATCGACAACGCCTGGTTGTTTGAATTGCCAATCGTCAAAGCGGCACTGTCTCAAATCGCTCATCGACAAGGTTGGTCCATGCGGCGGTGGCGGGCGTCGCATTATAACCGATTGGCCAGCCAAATCGTCGAGCCGTGTTATGAGACTTGGACGCTGCCGGGCAACATTCGGGTGTGCCCCGACGGTGATCGACTGATGCTGAGTTCACCTGTCGGCGGCTGAGTGACCTTTTTGGTCGGCGACAAATGTACGACGGGCTTTCAAAATGTACGACGGGCTTTCAGCCCGTCGCGAGTTTTTGGACGGCCTGAAAGGCCGTCCTACGTCACCGACAACCCCGAGGTGGGCCGTGTTGACGGCGTTTTATCGTCGACGTCCAATGCCGCCGATGCCCGCTCCCATTGAACACGGAACATTCACCCGTCCGACCGCGGCCGCCGGTCGCCAATCCAACCGCACGCTGCTGATTCGCTTGGCGATCGTCACGCTGCTGGCGATCGTGCTGGCGGCCGACCTGGTGACGCCGCTGGGCGTCGCGATCTGGGTGTTTTACCTGCTGCCAATCACGCTTTCGCTATTCCTGCCCCACAAGACGATGCCGCTGATCGTTGCGGCGGTTTGCACGGGGTTGATGATGTTGACGCTCGTCACCGATGCGCCGAACGTCAATCGCGAGATCGCACAACTCAACCGCGGCTTTGCCATTGTAATGTTTTGGATGATGGCCACGGTTGGCTACTTCTACATCGCCAACAACGTCACCCTGCGCCGGGCCGCGTGGATCCAAAGCGGCAAAGCCGGCCTGGCCGAGGCGATGGGCGGGGACGTCAAGCCGGACGTTTTTGGCGACAGTGTGTTGAGTTTCGTTGCGGAGTTTCTCGGGGCGCGGGTCGGGGCATTTTTCGTCAATCAAGATGAGACCTTTCGACGTACCGCCACCTATGGCATCCCAAACGCCGCGGATTTGATCGAAACCGCCGATGCGTCCGAAGGGCTGCTGGGACGAGTGATCACCAGCGGAGAAATCATGACTGTCTCGGACGTCCCCGACGGTTACCTGGTCATGGGGTCTGCGTTGGGGCAGATCAAACCCAACCACCTGTCGATCGTCCCGATGAAAGTCGAGGGCGAAGTCAACGCGCTGCTGGAATTAGGCTTCGGCCGACCGGTCACCGACGATCAAATTCATTTTTTAGAGAACATCTCCGAACCCGTCGGCGTGGCGGTCGCATCCTCACGCTACCGCAGCAATCTCCAGCGACTGTTGGACGAGACCCGACAACAGGCCGAACAGCTCCAGCATCAAGGCGAGGAACTGCGTGTTACCAACGAAGAACTCGAGGTGCAAAGTCGTTCGCTGCAGGAGTCCGCAGCCCAGCTCGAACAACAGCAGGTCGAATTGGAACAATCCAACGTCCAGTTGGAAGAGCAAACTCAATTGCTCGTCTCCCAGCGCGATGAGCTTGCCAAAGCTACCCTGTCGACGCAGGCCAAAGCCCAAGAACTGGAGATTGCCAGCCGTTATAAGTCCGACTTCTTGGCCAACATGTCGCACGAGTTGCGAACGCCGCTCAACTCCGCGTTGATCCTGTCCAAATTGCTCGCCGAGAACGCTGAAGGCAACCTGACGACGGACCAGATTACCTCGGCCGAAACGATCCACGCGGCCGGCAATGACCTGCTCAATCTTATCAACGACATTTTGGACCTTTCCAAAATCGAAGCCGGGAAAATGAGCATCCGCGCCGAGCGCATCTCACTGCCGCGGCTCGCCGGTGACTTGACCAAAGTCATCCGCCCGATCGCGGTGGACAAGGGCCTGCGGTTGAGTTGCAAGATATCCGAAGACGTTCCCGAGACGATCGTCACTGACGCCCAAAAGCTCGAACAGATTCTCAAAAATTTGCTGTCCAACGCGATCAAGTTTACCGATCAGGGTCGCGTCGATCTGAGCATCGATTCTCACCCCGACGACCGAATCTCCATTTCGGTTTCAGATACCGGGATCGGGATTGCCAAGGAAAAACATAAGGATGTTTTTGAGGCGTTCGAGCAGCTCGATAGCGCCGCGAACCGAAAGTTTCGCGGAACCGGTTTGGGATTGACCATCACCACCGAATTGGTACGAATGTTGGGGGGTGAAATCCAACTGGCTAGCGAACCGGGCGAGGGTAGCACGTTCACGGTCCTGCTGCCGATCCGGTACGAAGCCGCCCCGGCCGTCGCCGTCGACCCGGCCGGTTCGCCCGCGATGGCGACCCCCCCAGCGATCAGCCCCGCCATGGCGTCCCCGCCGGGAGCCATGTCCAACGTTTCCCCGGCGATGATCCAGTCGGCATTGCAGACGGCTCACGAAGTCCTTTCGCCGGCCGATCCGCCGGTCAAAAAGATAGCGTCCGACGACCGGGATCATTTGAAGGACGATCAACGTGTCATTTTGATTGTCGAAGACGACGAATCCTTTGCGTCGATCTTGACCAAGATTGCCCGCGATCTGGAGTTTCAATGTCTCATCGCCGGCAACGCTCACGAAGCATTGAGTCTGGCGACCGGGTATCAACCGCAGGCGATCCTGCTGGATGTCGGTCTGCCCGATGAGACCGGTTTGGTCGTGCTGGATCGACTCAAACAGGATGCGAGAACGCGGCACATTCCCGTTCATATGATCTCGGGCAATGATTTTTCCGAGACCGCGATGGCCATGGGAGCAATCGGCTACGTCGTCAAACCCGCAACCCACCAGATGCTGCTTGAGACGTTGGAAAATCTCAAGACGCAGATCAACCATCGAACCCGCCAGGTATTGATCGTCGAGGATGATCCGGTCCAATTGCAAAGCCTACAAAAACTGCTGGCTTCTCGCGACGTTCACACCACCGGGGCGGCCAACGTCCAGGAGTGCCTGCAACTGCTGAGGCAAACGACGTTTGACTGCATGGTGCTCGACCTAACGCTGCCCGATTCATCGGGCTACTCGCTGCTGGAAACGCTCAGCAACAGCGATGAACATTCTTTTCCGCCGGTGATTATCTATACCGGACGCGACTTGACCCCCGACCAGGAACAGTTGCTGCGACGTTACAGTCAGTCGATCATCATCAAAGGTGCCAAGTCGCCCGAACGACTGCTTGACGAAGTTGCGTTGTTCCTGCATCAAGTCGTTCAGGAGTTGCCCGAAGAACAGCAGCAGATGATTCGCAAGGCTCGCAGCCGCGAATCGGTTTTGGAAGATCGACGTATCCTGATCGTCGAAGACGACGTGCGAAACATCTTCGCGCTCTCGAGCATCCTGGAACCGCGGGGGGCCGTTATTGAAATCGCCAGGAACGGCATCGAGGCTTTGGCGGCGGTCGAAGCGTCTTTGAATAACCGCGACAAAATCATCGATTTGATCTTGATGGATGTCATGATGCCCGAAATGGATGGTTTGACGGCGACCCGCGAAATTCGCAAACGACCGGAGTTTGCCAATCTGCCGATCGTCATGCTGACCGCCAAAGCGATGAAGGACGATCAAGCCGAATGCATCGACGCGGGCGCCAATGACTACATGTCCAAACCGCTGGACGTCGACAAGCTGCTGTCGCTGGTTCGGGTTTGGATTCGCAAACGATGAGGATCGATGA
The DNA here is from genome assembly GCA_963833245.1 of Pirellulaceae bacterium. Classification (GTDB taxonomy): domain Bacteria; phylum Planctomycetota; class Planctomycetia; order Pirellulales; family Pirellulaceae; genus Rhodopirellula. The sequence continues at coordinate 178,402 of CAWHXH010000007.1, read as the reverse complement.
GATTGAACTGGTTCTCCTGCTGGAGGCGATCTACCAACGCTACCACTATGATTTCCGGGAATACTCTCACGCGTCACTCAAGCGTCGGCTGGCGTTGGCGCTGGAGGAATTCGATTGCGGGACGCTCTCGCAGCTCCAAAACCTCGTCCTGCATGACGAGGACGCGTTCTCGCGGCTTCTGCCTTACATGACCGTCCAGGTCAGCGAACTGTTTCGCGACCCGGAGTATTTCAAGGCGCTGCGGGAGCAGGTCATCCCTCACCTGCAAACCTATCCGTCACTCAAAGTTTGGATCCCCGGTTGCGCCAATGGCGAGGAAGTCTACTCGTTGGTGATCCTGTTTCGGGAGATGGGACTGGAGCAGCGCACGCTTTTTTACGCGACCGACATTAGCGCCGAGGCATTGCAAATGGCCGAAGCGGGCCGTTATGAAATGGATCGCATTCCGCTGTTCACCAAGAACCACCGTTTGGCCGGAGGCAAGTCGTCGCTGTCGGATTATTATACGGCCGCTTACGGCTGGGCGATGTTCGACCGCTCGCTCAAGCGTCGGGTCGTGTTTTCGGACCATTCGCTCGCATCGGACGCCGTGTTTGCCGAGGTGCATTTGATCTCCTGCCGCAATACGCTGATCTATTTTCGCCGGGATCTGCAGGACCGGGCCATCGAATTGTTCAAAGATTCGCTGCCCCGAAACGGTTTCCTGGGCCTCGGTGCGAAGGAAACGTTGCGTTTCTCGCGTTACGCGTCCAGCTTCGACGACGTCGACGTTCGCAATCGGCTGTATCGCAGGATGGGTGGGTTATGAGCATCGACTATCGCATGGTTACGATCGGTGCATCGGCCGGCGGCATCGAAGCGCTGAGCGTGTTGCTGGAGGCACTTGATCCGGCCTGCCGGTTGCCGATCGTGATCGTCTTGCACGTGCCAACGTCCCGGAACAACCGGCTGCTCGAACTGATGCGATCAAAATGTCGCTTGCCCATTTGTGAGGTCGAGGACAAGCAACCACTGCTTGGGGGACATGTCTTTCTTGCCCCGCCGGATTACCATGTTCTGGTTGAGGATGAGGAGTCGTTGGCGCTATCCAATGATGTGCCGGTTCATTATTCGCGACCGTCGATCGATGTGCTCTTTGAATCCGCCGTCGATGTGTTTGGCGATCGGGTCATCGGCGTGATCCTGACGGGCGCCAACAGCGATGGTGCCGCCGGGCTGGCGGCCATCGTCGGGGCCGGCGGGATGGCAATCGTACAAAATCCTCGTGACGCACACTCCCCGGTGATGCCCAAGGCGGCCCGCCGCGCTGCGCCATCGGCCATGATCCTGGACCTACCGCAAATCTCCGAAACCCTGAATCAATGGATTTGATTTGATGAGCGATACAAATCCGCTGCCGATCAACTTTCTACTCGTCGATGACCGGCAAGCCAACTTAATCGCACTGCAGCGGTTGCTGCATCGCGACGGGTTGAACCTGTTGACGGCCCGGTCGGGAGCCGAGGCGCTGGAACTGTTGCTCAAACATGACGTGGCGTTAGCGCTCGTCGATGTTCACATGCCCGACATGGACGGTTTTGAATTGGCCGAATTGATGCGTGGTTCGGACCGCACCCGCCGTATCCCGATCGTGTTCGTGACCGCCGGCACTTCCGATGAACAGCGCCGCTTTGAGGGTTATGAGAAAGGTGCCGTCGACTTCCTGCAAAAGCCGATCGAGAACGACGTGCTGCGCAGCAAAGCGAGCGTCTTCTTTGATCTCGAATCACAGCGCCAGGAGGTCATTCGGCAACGCGATCACCTTGAGGAAATCAGTCAAGACAACGCGCGATTGCTGCAGGAAAGTCGTCAAATCGCCGCCGAGTTGCAGCGGGCCGACAGCCGCAAGGATGAGTTCCTGGCAACGTTGGCGCACGAGCTGCGTAACCCGCTCTCGCCGATCCTCAACGGCATCGAGTTGCTCGGCATGATCTCCCCAACCGAGCAGCCGGAGGAATGCACCGAAATCCGCGAGATGATCGAACGCCAGGTCCGTCACATGGTCCGCCTGGTCGACGATCTGCTGGAGGTCAGCCGCATCACCAGCGGCAAGATTGAATTAAAAACCCAACCGATCGACCTGGCCGATGTCATCAAACAAGCGGTCGAAACGAGTCGACCCAATGTGGAGTCGGCTGGCCATCGATTGACCGTCGACGCCCCGCCGGGCCGGTGCCGGGTCAACGGCGACCTGACGCGATTGGCCCAGGTTGTCAGCAACCTGATCAACAATTCGGCCCGCTACACGCCGCGGGGCGGGAGCATTGAAGTTTCCATGGTGGCGACCCCGCCGAACGCATCGATCACCGTCAAAGACAATGGCATCGGGATCCCCGCGGAAATGTTGGAAAAGGTCTTTGAGTTGTTTACCCAACTCAATCGGTATCAAAAACAAAGCGGCAGCGGTCTGGGCATTGGGTTGGCGCTTGTCAAACGCATCGTCCAGCTACACGACGGCAGCGTTGCGGTGGCCAGCGACGGGGACAATCGTGGAACGCAGTTCACCGTCACCCTGCCGATGCTGGCGGCAACCGGTGGCGAGCCGGACGACACCTCTCAACGACCGGCCGTTGATCGAAATCAACTTAAGATTTTGGCGGTTGATGATAATGCCGACGCGCTGCGAATGCTCAAGGGGTTATTGATCGCGATGGGACACGACGTCGTGACGGCCGCGTCGGGTCGCGAAGGCATCGAATTGTTCAAATCGATGGAGCCGTCATGTGTTTTCCTGGACATTGGGATGCCCGAGATGGACGGCTGTGAAGTCGCTCGGCAGATCCGTCTGTTACCCGCCGGTCGGCAGGTCCGTCTGTTCGCATTGACCGGCTGGGGACAGGATCATGATCGCCGGCGAACCGATGCCGCGGGGTTCGATTCTCATTTGGTCAAACCGGTCAGCCGCGACGCGATCGAAGGTTTACTTGGTAGTCCCGGCCAACCGATCCCGACGTCACGATGATGATTGATCCTGTCGAGCCGGTCGCTTCAGTACGTCGGTACCGACGAATCGATCTGCTCGCTCCACGCCTGAATCCCGCCGGTCATGTTTTGCACTTTGGCAAACCCGGCGTCGCGAAGCATATGCGTCACCTTCAAGCTCCGTCCGCCGTGATGACAATGCACCACGATGTGTTTGTCCCGATCATGAGTCAATTCATCAATCCGTTCTCCCAGTTGCTGCATCGGCAGCAACCGCGAGCCGTCGATCGACGCGGTCTGCTGCTCGTCGGGTCCGCGGACGTCGAGCAGGATAAAGTCTTGGTTGTCCCGACGAAGTTTTTGAACCTCCGTGACGGTGATTTCCAACGGGAGGGGGGCCGCGGTCATGATGGAAACGGTGGGGTTGGATGGTCGAGGTGATCGGTGCAGCGATCTGTTCTACCTTAGCGGTCCCAAGCGACAATGATATCGCCAACCGAATTTGACGATCCGACCGAACCATCGGCAGCGGCGTGGACGTTGTCGTTGCACCGCGTCGGGCCGGCGGGAACGTCGTGGCGGTCCGGTCGCGCCGTCGGCGATCACTGGGATTGGTTTTTTGATACGCCGGTTCAATCCGACCGGCGGCTGCGAACATGGTCAACGCCGCCGCTGGGGTCCGGGTTTTGGTCCGGGCGATACGCGATCGATTGCCCGGCGACCGAATTGCCGATGCACCGGGCGTTTTATTTGCAATTCAGCGGGCCGTTGAGTGATGACCGCGGTGTGGTGACGCCGCTGGTTGGGGGGACGTATTGGACTCGGGGCGGGGAGTTGAGGTTGGGGGTTGATTGGTGGACGGGGGGGGCGGGGATGCGGGTTCGGTTTTACCGGATCAATGGCCTCGATCGGCTGCGGATCACGCCGGATTGGTCATCCCCGCATCGCGTCGGATCTAAACCGCGGCCGGGTACGGGCGGGGGGCGGAAGGACACGAAGTGATGGACCGGGCCGGTCGGTCGATACCGATCGGCGGCCAACACGCCGCTGTGGCCCGCGACGGTCAATTGACCCGCGTTCAATTCGACCCGCTCGACGACCACCGGGGCGACCGCGTAGTGGGGGTGAGTCTCGGGAACTTGGACCAAAGCCACGGGGCCTTCGTCGGTGAAATCCCAACGAATGTCCAAGTCGCCGCCCGCTGCCTCGCGGCTGATTTTGCGGATAAACGGATCGACGGGGATCGGCAGGGCACCGAGTTTGAGTTCCGAAACGCGGATCGCCAGCAGGTTGGGTTGCCGGGTCATCGATGGCGACAGACGCGCCGAAACGATCGCATCGATCCGGCCGCTGGCCGAACGGTAATGGACCGCCGCCCGCAGCGCTCCGTCGTCGACCGAGACGACCGGCGCCGAAACCCCTTTGTTGAACAGTCGTTCAAAGCGCCGGGGCAGCTCTTGGGCCAACCATCCGTTGAGTTGATCGTCGTCAAAATCGACCCGCCACCGACCGGTTCGGTTGGCGGCGCGGTGAAATCGATCGCTGCGGGGGGGCGGCGTCGCGGCCGGATCGATCAGTTTTTGCGACGCGATGGCCTGGGCGTAAAACTCGGGAACCTGACGGCTCTGGCGGTACGACCACCCTCCGGCGGCGGCGGCCACCAGCAGGGCAATGGTCAACGTCGCACCGAAGTAACGGCAAAGGGGCCGGCGGGTGGGTTCAGTCATGCACTCACGGTCGCGTTCCGGGGGATCGATCGACTGGCGACTCGGCGACGGGGTGACGCCGCGGGCCGGACGTATTGAAAACAATCGGGAGGGTCGATCGCAAGTCGAACCCCGCGGCGATCTTGTCGTGCGATCTGCCGTCTGCGTAGCGTCACGTCCAGCCTAACCCGATTGACCCCGCCCCATCCAAAGCTCATGACGCCTCGCACCAACCTGTTCGTCGTTGGTTTGCCCGTCCTTGGCGTCGATGCTCCCGCCGGCCGCCGTCGGCGTCGCCCGCTTGGGCGGAATGGCTTGCCGGGAGTCATCGCTTGGGTTGGTTTGCTGATCGCCGCGGGGATGGTGGCCGCCGATGCCCCGGAGCTTGCCGCCCCCACCGCGACCCCGGCGGCGGAACAGGAGCACGAATCAATGGAACCGCTGGTGCTGCGTTGGCCGGACGATAGCAGCACCGACAGCGACGCCGAGAGCAGCGCCGAATTGGTTTGGCCATTTGAACCCGCCGGCGATACTGTGCTTCGTTGCCTCGATCCGGCTGGCGGGCGGGTGCTTTGGAGCCGGCCGATCGAGGCCGCCGACGAACCCGCCGGGGCAACGATCCGGCTCAGCCGGGCGGAGGTGCAGGGGCTGCCTTCGGTAACGCTGGCCGGCCGCCGCGTCGCGGTGGGGTCACTGCAAAGGCTGCGAGTGCCTGACTCGACGCTGCCGGCCTGGTTCACAACCCTGCCGCTGCTGCCCGAGATGTTGACGATCACCGGCCAACGTCCGCTGATCGTTGTCACTGCCGATTCGGCGAAGTCGGAAAAATTGGTGAACCGCGAATCGACCGGGGTTTGGGTCCGGTGGCGGGGTCAGCGATCGGTGGTCGCTCACCCGGCCAAGATCGAAAACAGTCTATTGTCCCCGTCGACTCCCGCCCGGTGGGCCGCCGCGGGACTGGAGGCGTTGAACCTCCCGGTGCCCGGGGCCAATCACTCTCACGCGACGATTGACGGGTCAATCGATCCCGCCGCCGGGTGGCTGGCCATGCTGCGGGCGGCTTCGGAGATCGACGCGGTGCTGCCGTCGATCGGAGGCCGATGGGTTTTGGATCCGTCGGCATCCGCATCCCAAACCGGTCTCGCCTCGGCGCTGGAAATTCCGCCTGTCGCCACTCTGCTTGCCGGCCGCCGGCGATCGTCCCTGCCGCCGCCCCGCGTCGTCGATTGGCCCCCGACGGCGCTGCCCGCACCCGAAACGACCGCGGCGGACCGGCCGCTGCGGTTGCCGCGGATCAACGATTTGTTGCTGGAGGAATTCGCCGACGATCCGGTCCCATGGATCGTCGACGATCGCGAGTTGACCTCACCCCGGTTGCTCCAAACGCTGCGGCTACGGCGTTTGAAATCGTCTTGGAGCGGGTATTCAAGTCACCCGATCACATCGACCGACCCACGGCAACGCTACGTCGTTGGCCGATGCTGGACGCCACCTCCCCAACCCGGCGCGGCGGCCGCGAACCGGGAGAATTTCATTTGGCTTGTCAACTCAGCCCCGTGGGCGGTCAATGTGGTTGTGAGCATCAATGCAGCCGATCGATTGGAAAAACCCGAGTTTTCGGGTGATGGGACCGATCCGGCTGTCCGGTGGGAACGTGCCGCGAGCCAGCCGACACCCGGCGGCATCCAACTAACGTTAGGACCGCACGAGTCGTTGCTGGCTCGCTGGAAGCCCGTGTCGGAGCCGGGCAAAACGACTCAGCCGGGCAAAGCGACTCAGCCGGGCGAAGCGGCCGAATCGTTGACCTTGACTGCCACGCCGCAAGACGCAGGGGTCGTCGCGGTGAAGTTGACGCAGCAGGTCACCGCCGTCGTCGAGCGGCTGGGACTGCTGGCGCCGAGCCTTTGCGTCTCGGCGTCCAACCCCGCCGGCGCCTCCGACCCGTCGGCCTTGATCACGGCGGCGGTCGATGCCAAACCACCAATCGATGCCGCCGCTGTCCAAACCGCCAAACTGCCACCGGACGATTCAGCTGACCATCAAAAAGTTGCGACTTCCGGATCTCCTAACGCTTTAGCAGCCGGGTCGTCAATCGGTGCCCACCGCGGGCGGGATAATTGTCATCTGCAAAACGCCGACTTTGAACAGGTCGGACCGTTGGGAATCGTTCGCTGGGTCCACGCCCATCACCCCGCCGGGGCCGTCGAAGTCGACGACCGGGTCGCCCACCGCGGCACACGCAGCATCCGCTTGGCGGCCGCGACCGGCGGCTCGACGGCTTGGATCATGAGTCCCCCGCTGCCCTCGCCGACGACCGGTCGGTTGGCGTTGACGTTGGCCGTCCGATCCGCCCCCCGGGTCGATTCGGTGCCCCGGGACGGTGCGGCTGACGCCAGCGGCGAGCGGGCACCCGCGCCGGTGGGCCGTGCCCGGGTGGCGATCGAATGGGTCGAGGCCAATCACGGTCATCGGGCCGGCCAAGTGCTCGCGGTGCCCGCCGACGGGGCATGGCACGGCGACCTGGTGCGGCTGGAAGCGACCGAGTTGCCGACCGCCGGCTCCGCCGAGGTTCGGGTGACGATCGACAACGTGGGCAACGCTCCGATTTGGATCGATGACGTGATGTTGACCGATTGGTTCGCCACCGCCGCGGAGCGCGACGCGATGCAGCGGCTGGCGTTCATGGCCGTCCGCGGTCTGCAAAAAGACGACTGGACCCCGGCGGCCAGACTGCTGACCCAGCCCTGGACGGAGGAGTTGCTGGCTTTGGCGCCGACGACGGATGCGACACTCACGCCGCCGCCAGCATCCGCCCCGGCGTCCGGCCGTGCGGCGGGTTTGGTCAAGGCCGCTGCGGGGGTTTGGCCGACGATTACCCGAACGGCCACCTTGCCGCCACGGCCCGCCGGCTCGCCCTGGGACCGACCGGTCAACCCCACCGCCACCAACCCCACCAGCACGTCGCCGCCCCCCGATAGCCCGTCGCCCTCGACTTGGAAATCATGGCTGCCCAGGCCGCTGCGGTTTTAGACCAATACCGTCGGCGTCAAAATTTCCAGCGAACCTCCATCCGCGACCCGTAGACGTCGCTCAGCCGGTCCCGCCAACCGTGCATCACGTCGATGCGAAAAATCGTCCGGTGGCTCGTCGCCCACTGCAACCGCGTGCCCACGCCGACCTGATCGCCCTGCACATTGGCATTGAGGTCCCCGGCCCCCGAACCGCTGCGGTCGGCGACGTAAGACGCTTCGACGATCCATTGGCGGTCCAATTGGTTGCCGATCAAATCGACCCCCAGCGATCCGCCCGCGGTGTCGGCGCCGGTCGGGTCGAGCGTCGCGAACCCGTTCAACCCGTCGGTATCGAAGTTGATCCCGGTGTTTCGCAGGATCCCGCCGCTGCCGCCGGCCCGGGCGACTGATTGCGGCCGGCCCCACCCGTAGAAAAAGTTCGCATAGGGCACGACGGTCAACGGGAACGGCGTCACGAGGCTGTTTTCAAACAACAGCAACCCTCCGTCGGCCGTCCGGTCCGCCCCGGCGCGGTCCTGGCCGGTGTTCAAAATCACCCGCACCGAATTGCTGATTCGGTCGAAATACCGCCGCGTAAAACTCGCCGTCCAGTTGTGATAAGTCCGCGAATCGTCCCGCCGGTCGCGAACCAACGCATAACCAGCCTCGATGAACCCGCCGTAGGCGTCGATGAACGCCGCGGTGCCGAACGCCTGGGCATCGTGCTCCGACGCGAACGCCGGTGAGTTGAGCCGGTCAAAGATCGCGAACGCGGTGACGTCGTAATTGCTCCAGTTCAGCAGCCGGGAGTGCTGCGCCGGCCGCGCCACCGCGATCCCCGCCCCGGCGTCCTCCATCCAAATGCCGTTTTGGAAAATCAACGGCACCAGTCCGACCGAAAACGGCATCTCCGCGGGCGAAGGCCGGTCATGGAAACCGCCCCACATCGCCCCCGCATCGCCCTCGAAAAACGCGGTGACGAAATTGGGGTCAAACAGCAGATTGAGATCCAGATCGTTGTCGTCGTAGTCGACCCGCGAGAACTGGCCGCCGCGGTCCAGCGGCCCGATGAAGCCGTGAAAGCGTTCGGTGGCGGTCAGACGCAGGTCCAGGTCCAGGTTCAGCCGCGTCGCCCAGTTGTCGGTCCTCCCGATCGCGTTGCGTCCCGCCGCGGCGCCGCTTCGCAGATCGCCATAGACATAGAATTCCGGCCGAATGGCGTTGTAGTCGCCAAACCAGTCGCGTCCGACCGGCGTGATCCCGGTGCCGTAGAACTCCCGGCCGAACTGGATGATCGGCAATTGGGTGGGAACGTCGGACTTGTCGTCGTAGACCGACAATTCCTCGGCCGCACGGTCACCGGGGACCGGCAGCCCGGTGGGCGAGAAATCCGTCCAGATGGGTGGGGGTACTGACCCTAAGTCCGGCTCCCCCTCGCCCCTCTTAGGGGAGAGGGGGTTGGGGGGTGAGGGGATGTCCCAACCGATCGCGGTGTCACGTCCGATGCCCGAAAACCCCTCACCCCCCGGCCCCCTCTCCCCGAAGCGGGGCGAGGGGGAGAAAGACAAGGCAGCCGGCCCCCTCTCCCCGAAGCGGGGCGGGGGGGAGTTCGTTTGGGCGAAACCGACCGCCGCGGGGAACCAAATGATGACCAGCCAAACCCCCCTCATCGCACCACCACCGGGTAGCTGGCGGCCGAGAAATCGATGATCCCCGCGTTCATTCGGCGGATCATCGTCGGCGTCGCCCCGATCAATCGCATGAAATACGACGGTTCGGGCCGCGATCGCATCCGAACGCTGATCCGGTACGTCCCGGGCATCGACAACGCCGCCGCGGGGATCGTGTACCGAGCGATCCGGTGGTCCAGCGGCGGGATGCTGTGCGCCTCCATCCGAATCAACGGCGGGTGGTGCAGCACCGAGACGGGAACCGCGCCGGGCCGAAGCAACCCGATCTGGTCGAGCGAGAAATTGACCGGCAACGCCACCTCGCGATCGGTCCCGCGGACGTTGTTGATCAAAAACTTGGTCTGCAGGTTGAACAATTGCCCGTCCCGCGGCACCCGGCCGGTCGCGACGTCGGCGGACTGCAAATCGGCCAGGTCGCCGGCGGTGTCGGTGTAGCCCGACTCCCAAACCCGCCGCCCGGCCGGATCGACCAGCACGGCGTTGAGCCAAACCTGCGGCTGGGCGCCCAGCGACCCGGTCGGCGCGTTGTGCCCGTCCGAAACGTTGTCGACCCGGAAAGCGACCCGCAGCGGCTGGCCGACCCGCGGCGGACCGGCCAATCCCGGCGGGGAAACCGTCAACGCCCCGCCCATCGTCATCGCCGCGGCGCCGCGTTTGTCCATCGCCGCCGCCAAATTGGCATCGACGATTTTTCGCGCGTCGATCCGGTCGTCGACACTTGCCCACTCGGCCGGGAAAACTTGCTGTTTGCCTCGGGACTTCTCAAACAGCTCTTTCCCCCACCCCGCCTCGTGCTCGAACGTCAACCATTGCCGCGGCGTGAACCGATTGGCTTTGGGATGATGCGGAAAAATCCCCGGATGGGCGATCGAGTAGCCCGGACCCCAAAATCCGTGGTAGGCATGTTTGCGCGGCTCGCCGTAGGGTTTGCCCGCCAACTCGGCGACGTGGATCGACGAGTACCCCTCGGCTTTGCCCGGCACCGCCCCCATATGGCAATCGACACACGTCTTGCCGCACGCCGCCGCCGGCGAGGCGCGGTACTGGGCGTGGACGATTTCGAGCCAAATGCCCGGGTGAACGGCGACCTGATGGCACGAGACGCAGACCTCCGAATTGCTCAGCGGTTCAAAGAAGTACGAACCGGCGTGAATCGGTTGGCCCGGACCGGTCACCCCGCCGTGAACTTTGACTTTGTGACCGGCCGGATCGGCGAGCACCCGAGCCAACCCCGGTCCCGGCCCCCCGGGGACTGGACCGCCAGCGTCCCATCGTCCCCCGCGGCCGACCGGATCATGAATCGACCCCGGCTCGATCCGGCGGTCGCCGTGGGTCCGGCCGTAATGCTCGCGGATCCGGTGGCAAGCGATGCACGTCACCCCCTCGCGGACAACCGGCGGGGCGTCGAGCACCGAGAGCGTCCGCGGCAACGCCAACTGGATGCCGACCGGCAGGTGACAGCGGACGCAGAACGACCCGACGGAACCTTCGGTCAACTCCGTCATCGCCTGCTCGAACCGCTGGAACATCGGCGAGACCGCGGAATAGGCGTGTCCCGAAGATCGCCATTCGTCGTAGTGCTGCGGATGGCACGCCCGGCAGGCATCGGCCGACGGGTAGCAGTCGTCGGGCCACAGCCCCGCGTGCGGATCAACGTTCCCCCCCGGTAGCGGCGTGCCGCCAGGCCGCCGACCCCCGCCCCCCGGTAGCGGCGTGCCCCCAGGCCGCCGAATGGAGTTCCCCTCCAAAGCCTGGCGGCTTCGGCTACCGAGATCCTCCAAAGCTTGGCGGCTTCGGTTACCGGAATTTGCCGTCGGTCCGATCGAAAGCAGCGGATCGGGTGTCGCCTGGGCTAGGCACATCGTCGGCGTCAGTCCCCCCAGCAGGGCGACCCACAGGAGCGTGGCGACGGTTGGTGGGGTCGGTGCGGACATGCCGGTTTGATCGGCGGTGCCGCCCGGATCGGTTGTGCTCCCGACGACACCCCGTTGCCAACGGCACGATCGGATTGACCGTCAAGATCGCTACCGATTGCCCATTTGACGCTGCCGGGGCGGCAAATTGCGGGTGGATTTTTGAGCTACGTTTCCCCGGACACCTTTCAATCCCCTGGCCCACGCACCCCCATGATGATGTCGCAAAACGGTGGTCCGTCACCAACCTACGCCGCCATCCCGGTTCAAACGAGCGAGCAGTCGGGCCGGCTGGCGATCGATTGTCGTTGGCGATTGGGCCGGCACCGAATCGACGTGTCGGTGGCCGAAGCGTCGATTGACGGGTTCACGGTCATGATCGGCTTGGCCGACGCCCCACGGCTGCGGCTGGGTCGCCGCTGGTCGCTGCGTCACAACGGCTCGACGCTGCCGGTGCTTGCCCGGTGGTTCTATCAATCGCCCGACGGTCCGGTCCAAGTCGGGCTGCAGCGTCTGGATACCGGCCCGGCCCGGGGTGTGAATTGCTTCGTCGGTCAAACCAAACCGGGCCGACGTCCGAGCCGCTTGGTCCGGCGACCGACCACAACGTTGACAATCGCCGCGGCTCTGGCGGCCGGCGTCGTGCTGATCACCAGCCTGCCGGGCACCGGCGATCGCTTGGGCGCCGCCCAGCCGGTCCGCAAGGCGTTCGATTCGCTGCTCGCCGTTTGGCAGTAGCTGGACCCGCCAGGGTTCAGTTGACCATTCCCTGAACCCTGGCGGGTCCAGCTCCGCTAAAGCCACCGCACCTCACCGGTGTCCAAGTCGTACACCCCGCCGACGACCGCGAGTTTGCCCTCAGCGACCAATCCGGCCAAAATTTCGCTCCGATCCACCACCTCCGCGGTAACGCTTTGAACGTTGGCGGCGGCAACCCGGTCAACGCACCCATAGTTTTTTGGATCAAAGTCGCCGTCGGATTGCCGAACCGCCGCGACGATCGGCTCGATCTTTTCGATCAACCCCGAGATGTGCCCCAGCCGCACGCCGTTGCAGGCTGCCCCGACCGCTCCGCAGTTGGTGTGGCCCAGCACGACGATCAATTTGACCCCCGCGACCGCGCCGGCAAACTCCAGCGACCCCAGCACATCGTCGGAGACCACGTTGCCGGCCACCCGGGTGCTAAAGATATCGCCCAGCCCGGTGTCAAAGACCAATTCGGCCGGCACCCGCGAGTCGATGCACGACAACAACGCCGCGACCGGATGCTGAGACGCCTTAGTCCTGGACCGCTGGTGGCCGTAGTCACGGTCGAGCATCTGACCCGACCGATACCGCTCGTTACCGGCTTTGAGCATCGCGATCACCTCGCCGGGCGTCACCGCGGTTTGAGCTTCGCGGGTCAGCGTGTCGACGTATTCGCCGCGGTCCTCGATGTCCTGTTTGTCGCCGAAACCGATCAGCGACAATTTGATGTCCCGCCGCGGGGCCGAATGGTTTTCAAAGTCCTTGATCATTTCGACCACGTCCGGGTCGACGTACTGGCTCGCCGAGGCGTCGATGATCACCTCGCTGCCCGGCGGATAGGCGTCCAACCGGCTCTGCAGCCTCGACCGGTTAATGAACGAAACGTGTTGTCCGAGTTTGAGTCGCGATTGGTTGCCGCGAACCGGGTTGGTCTGCTCGCCCAGTAGAGGTGAGGACTCCATCGACCGAAGCACGAACCAAATGCCGACGAACAATCCGATGCAAATCCCGATCAACAAATCGGAGTAGACGATCGCCACGACGGTGACGATGAACGGCAGGAACTGGTCCCAGCCGCGACGGTACATTTGGCGAAAAATCGTCGGGTTGGCCAGCTTGTAGCCGGTCATCAACAGGATCGCGGCGAGCGCCGCCAGCGGAATCCGCTGCAACAGGTCCGGCAAAAATGCGACCGCCGCGAACAACCAAACCGCGTGCAGGATCGCCGACGCTTTGGTTTGGGCACCGGCGTAGACGTTGGCCGAGGAGCGAACGATGACGCTGGTCACCGGCAGCCCGCCGACCAATCCTGAGACGATGTTGCCGCAGCCTTGCGCAACGAGTTCGCGGTTGGGCGGCGAAACACGTTGCTGGGGGTCCAACCGGTCGACCGCTTCCAGATTGAGCAGCGTTTCGAGCGACGCGACGATCGCGATGGTCAATCCCGCGAGGTAAACCGCCGGATCGCCGAGCACCGAAAAGTCGGGAAAAATGAACAAATCCGTCACCGAGTCGAAGACGCCCGGCGTCGGATCGACCACGCCCGCCCCGCCAGCGGCCTCGAAGGCAACGCCGGCCGACCCGCCCGCCTCGCTGGCGATCACCTCGGCTTCGTGGGCCGCTTCGGTTTGCATCGCCTGGCGAGCTTTCGCCGACATCGCCAAACGCACCCGGTGGCCGCTGCCCAGGGCCAAACCGGGGGCGAACTTGATGAGCAATTCGTTGATCGCCAATCCCAGGGCGACGACGACCAACGCACCGGGCACGGGACTTTTGGCGAGCTTTTGGTTCTTTTGCCAAAACCGCAGGATCACCAGTCCGGCCAAACAGATGCCGATCGCGGCCGGTTCGATTTGGTCGAACATCCGCAGCAATTCGCTGAACGTGTTCTCGCCGTCGCCCTGCTGGAACGAAAAGTCGCCTTCGACGTCCGCATCGTCGCCAAAGGCGTGCGGGATTTGTTTGAGGATCAAAATCACGCCGATCGCCGCCAGCAGTCCGCGAATGACGCTGGAGGGAAAGTAGTAGGCGATCACGCCGGCTTTGATCAGCCCCAGCATGATTTGCAGGACGCCGGCGAAGACGACTGCGACCAGGAAGGCGGGAAAACTGCCCAGTGTGGTGACTTGATCGATGACGATCGCGACCAACCCGGCGGCCGGACCGGAGACCGACAGGTGCGAGCCGGAGAGCGCGCCGACAACGATCCCGCCGACGACGCCAGCGATGATGCCCGCCCCCAGCGGCACGCCGGAGGCCAACGCGATGCCCAGGCAGAGCGGCAGGGCAACGAGGAAAACGGCGATCGACGCCGGCAGATCGTGTCGGAGGTTCATGGCGTCGATGGTAGCCGATCAAACCCGGTCGTGGCGGTAGCGCCAGGACGCCGAACGCCCCCCCTCCGGTAGCGGCGCTTGCGCCAGGACGCCGAACGCCCCCCTCCGGTAGCGGCGTTCCGCCAGGACGCCGAACGCCCCACCCTGCGGTAGCGGCGTTCCGCCAGGACGCCGAACGCCCCACCCTCCGGTAGCGGCGCTTGCGCCAGGACGCCGAACGAGCCTGCCCCAAAGCCTTGGCGGCTTCGGCTACCGTCAACTGGTAGCGGCGCTGCGCCAGCCCGCCGAACGAGCCTGCCCCAAAGCCTTGGCGGCTTCGGCTACCGTCAACTGGTAGCGGCGCTGCGCCAGCCCGCCGAACGAGTCTGCCCCAAAGCCTTGGCGGCTTCGGCTACCGGGATCCCCCAAAGCCTTGGCGGCTTCGGCTACCGGAGCTTTCCACCAAATCCTCATCCGCTTCGGCTACGATCAAGGCATGTCCAAACAAAACCACCCCAAGGGCAGTCTCACACGGCTGGCCCGGCGGTTTTACCAAGACGACAGCTTGGTCCATTGGACAATCACCAACGATCCCCGAGCGGACATTCCGTGGGCGGGGGCGTTGTATTATCGCTACCGCGAACTGCTGACTCACACCCTATTTCGCTATGGGATCGTTTGTCCGATATATTGCTGCATGCCCGACCACATCCACCTAATGTGGATGGCCGTCGGTCGCGGTTGCGATCAGATCAACGCCATGCGTCATTTTCGCCAACGGCTCAAGGACGCTTGGACGCGAGTCGGCGTGACGATCCAGCGGCAATCTTACGATCACGTGCTGCAGGGCGAAGAGCGACAGGACGTGCATTTTCGCGGAACGTGCGACTACATCGCACGCAACCCCGAACGCGCCGGCCTGGTTCCTGCGGGCGGCTATCGGTTGTGGAAGTTCACCGGTTGCTTACTGCCCGGGTACCCGGAACTCAAACCGTTCGACGCGGATTATTGGGACCGGCTGGACCGGATCGTCTCGCACTATCGGCGGGCGGGGTTTCAGCAAACGCAGGAAGTCGATTCCTAACGAATCTGCCCGTAGCGGCGCCTGCGCCAGGACGCCGAACGCCCCCCCTCCGGTAGCGGCGCTTGCGCCAGGCCGCCGAACGAATCCACAGTCCGGTAGCGGCGTTCCGCCAGGACGCCGAACGAATCCACAGTCCAGTAGCGGCGGTCCGCCAGGCCGCCGAACGAATCCACAGTCCGGTAGCGGCGCTCGCGCCAGGACGCCGAACGAATCCACAGTCCGGTAGCGGCGGTCCGCCAGGCCGCCGAACGAGCCTGCCCCCAAAGCCTTGGCGGCTTCGGCTACCGGGATCCCCCAAAGCCTTAACGGCTTCGGCTACCGGGATCCCCCAAAGCCTTGGCGGCTTCGGCTACCGGGATCCCCCAAAGCCTTGGCGGCTTCGGCTACCGGGATCCCCCAGAGCCTTGGCGGCTTGCCGCTACCGGGGGGCTAGTCCAGGAAACCGACCAGGTCCTGGCTGCGGCTGGGTTGCTGCAGTTTCCGAACGGCTTTGGCTTCGATTTGACGGATTCGCTCGCGGGTCACTTTGAAAATGTGACCGACCTCCTCCAACGTGTACGAATAGCCGTCGCCCAGCCCGTATCGCAGCTTGATGATCTCTCGCTCGCGATAGGACAACGATTCCAATACCCCGCCGATGCGGCTTTTGAGCATCTCCTGGGTCGCGCCGATTTGAGGACTTTCGGCCGTCCCGTCGGGCAACAAATCGCCGAACTGGCTGTCTTCGCTGTTGCCGACCGGACGGTCCAGCGAGATCGGAAAACGGCTCATCGTCAAAACCCGTCGAGCCTCCTCGATCGTCACTTCGGCCCGCTGGGCGGTTTCTTCGATGGTCGGTTCGCGGCCCATTTCCTGCAACAATTGACGGGCGACGTTTCGCACCCGGCTCATCGTCTCGACCATGTGGACCGGGATACGGATCGTCCGCGATTGGTCGGCGACCGCCCGCGTGATCGCTTGCCGAATCCACCACGTCGCATACGTGCAGAACTTGAACCCACGACGATACTCAAACTTGTCGACCGCCCGCATCAAACCGGCATTGCCCTCCTGGATCAAATCTAAGAACGACAGACCGCGGTTGCGATACTTTTTGGCGATCGAAACGACCAGCCGCAGGTTCCCTTCGGATAGCTCGCGTTTGGCTTGCTGATAGTCGGAATAAACGCGCCCGAGCATTTCGACGCGGTTGGCCAGAGACGTCGGCGTCTCTTGGCAAGCCGTCAGAATCTGGCGACGTTCGGCCAGCAATTGCTCGCGGACTTCGCGACCGTGTTTGGTGCGTTTTTGTTCGCCGATCTGTTGGTCGATTTCACGCAGGCGATGGCTGAATTTTTCGAGCAACGTGATGCGTCCCTCGATCCGCTGGGTCCGCAGCCCGAGTTCTTCGATCAGCCGGACGGCGCGGCGGCGGCGACGGGCGAGGGATTTCCAAGCTTCGGCGCGGCGGCGTTTGGGCGCCGACTTGCTCATCGCGACTTTCCAGTCCGCGCGGTTCCGCTCCAGCAACGTTCGCAACGTCCGCAGGTTGTGCGGCAACCGGCCGATGATCTGCTCCTTTTCCAAACGATCGGTGACCGAAACCTGCACCGTTCGGTCAAAGGGCATCTGACCGCGGTACACTTTTCGCAGCGTCTTGTAGGCTTCCACCAAAACGTGGTGGTTTTCCAGCAATTTGGTGCGAAAACGGCGGCGGGTTTCCTCGATGCGTTTGGCCAGCTCGATCTCTTCGCGACGCGTCAACAATGGGATTTCGCCCATTTGCGTCAAATACATGCGGACCGGATCATCGCTCCACGTGTCCGATTCATCGAGCGTGAGCAGTTCGTCGGGGCTGTCAAGTTGGACTTCGCCATCGGGCGCCGAGCCGACCGTGACCCCGTTGTCGTCTTCGTTGTCGTCTACCGGTAATTTGCGAAAGCTGCCGCCGACGACGTCCTCGCTGGTGGCGTTACCTTCGTCAAAATCGTCCATTACTGAATCGAACAAATCCGGCTCCTTCGTGGGGGGGTGAGGTGGTCGCTGGGGCCGCGTCGGCGGCCGGCGAAATAGGTGGGGGAATGACGGGTGGTCAGCGGTCGATCGGGGCGAGGTCTCCGGTCGCAATCCTAATTCGATGCATTGCAACGAACAGCCGGATTTCGCCGATTGACGCACGGCAGATCGATTTGGACGATCAACGACGCAAAACCGGTTCTAAAAAGACGTGAGGGCAACCGACGTGGTTCGGGTCTGGACAACGCTACAACTCGGCGGGCGGACAGGCTGTCGTAAATCGCCATTTGGAAACGCTTTAGGATTACGGTGAGTCTGCCGACCGGGGGCTTCGATCGGTCTGCGTCGACCGCTCCGAAGCGGCGGATCGTAACCGGTCGTTGGAGGATCGTGATAGGATTCAAAGTGCGGTTGCGAGTCGAAGGCTGTCCAAATGCCCGGCCGGATTGTTACGGTTGTCCAACAAGCCGTCCAACCGCGCGGCGTGATTGTTCCCTCCTGTTTGGACGCCTGCCGACGTGGCCGAGTACCTCCTGCCATGCCCCCACTGCCAGCACCCCCAAGCCGTCGGCACGGCCCGGGCCGGTGGCCAGGTGGCGTGTGACGACTGCGGCGAGGCCATCGTCGTTCCCAAACTCGGCGAGCTGCGTCAACAACCGCTCGCCGGGTCAGGTCAGGGTCCGGCGGTTGTCAGGAAATCGGGCGGCGGGGGGATGTTCCTGGTCGCCGCGACCGTCGCCGCGATCACGATCCTGGCCGCCGCCTTTTGCACGCTGCGATGGTTGACGATCGACGTGCCGGCGACCACCGCGTCGCACATCGCCGAGGTGACTGAGGCGTACCCGCAAGCATCGCCGGCGGAGCTGGTCCGCGAGTACGAGTCGATCAACCGATACGGCATCGAGTTGCCGCGAGCCTACGGGTACCACGCGATTGAAACGCGATCCAACCAGTGGCGAACGTGGGCGTTGGTGCTCGGCGGGATCGGCCTGGCGTCGCTGGCCGCCGCGGTTCTGGCCGCCCGCCGGTAGCGGCAAGCCGTCGAGGCTTTGGTCCGCCCCCGGTAGCCGAAGCCGCCAAGGCTTTGGGCCTCCTCCGGTAGCCGAAGCCGCCAAGGCTTTGGTCCCGCCCCCGGTAGCCGAAGCCGCCAAGGCTTTGGTCCCGCCCCCGGTAGCCGAAGCCGCCAAGGCTTTGGTCCGCCCCCGGTAGCCGAAGCCGCCAAGGCTTTGGTCCTACTCCGGTAGCCGAAGCCGCCAAGGCTTTGGGCCTTCTCCGGTAGCCGAAGCCGCCAAGGCTTTGGTCGAGCGTCCCTTCGGCGGCCTGGCGGACCGCCGCTACCGGATTGGACGAAGTCGGCGGCCTGGCGGACCGCCGCTACCGGATCACCCGCCGGATTGACCCCCCGGCTGCTTGCAAATACCTTCTGCGGCCCTAACCGCCAGCGGCCTGGCATGTTTCCGCCCGCTGCCCGACCACGCATTTACGCGACCGACGAAAACGATCCATGGCAAAGAAAGCCGACGTGACTTCCAGCAGCTCCAACTCCGGCAAATCGATCCCCGACAAAATGGTCTACTACTTCGGGTCGACCAAGACCGAAGGGCTGCAGAGCAACAAGGCGGTGCTGGGCGGCAAAGGCAAAAACCTCGCCGAAATGACCTCGATCGGGCTGCCGGTGCCGCCCGGATTTACCATCACGACCGAAGTCTGCGCATCCTACTACGAGCACGGCAAACAAATGCCCGCCGGGATGATGGAGGAGGTCAACGAAGCGGTCGCGACGCTCGAAAAAGAACTTGACAAAAAGTTCGGCGACGACTCCAACCCGCTGCTCGTCTCGGTCCGTTCGGCGCCGCGGTTTCGATGCCCGGCATGATGAACACCATCCTGAACCTGGGCCTCAACGACGCGGCGACCGAAGGGTTGGCCAAAGCGACCCGCAACGAACGGTTCGCTTATGATGCCTACCGCCGGTTGATCAATATGTACGGCGACGTTGTGATGGGGATGGACCATCACACGTTCGAGGCCGCTTTTGATAAGGTCAAAAAGAAATACAACGTTACTGAGGACACCGACGTCCCCGCCGAGGGCCTCAAAGAACTGTGCGAAGCCTACAAGGCGGCTTATAAGAAATCGACCGGCAACGATTTTCCTCAAGACCCGATCGAACAATTGCGTTTGGCAATCGAAGCGGTCTTCTCATCCTGGATGGCCGACCGAGCGATCTCCTATCGCCGCATCGAAGGTGCCAAAGGCAACATTGAAATCACGCGGCTCAAAGGCACCGCGGTCAATGTCCAGGCCATGGTTTACGGCAACATGGGCGAGGACTCGGGCACCGGGGTGGGCTTCACCCGCGACCCCAACACAGGCCAGAACAAGTTCTACGGCGAGTTTTTGATCAATGCTCAGGGCGAGGACGTCGTCGCGGGGATTCGCACGCCCCAGCCGGTCGCCGAGATGCCCAAATGGAACAAGGCGGTGCATAAGGAATTGATGGAGATCAAGAAAACGCTTGAAGACCATTACACCGACATGCAGGACATCGAGTTCACGATCGAGCGCGGCAAGCTTTACATGTTGCAAACTCGGACCGGCAAACGGACCGGTTTGGCAGCGGTAAAAATTGCCTGTGACATGGTCAAGGAAAAACTCATTGATGAGAAGGCCGCCGTCCGCCGCGTCCCCGCGTCCGACCTGACCCACTGCCTGCTGCCGTCGTTCAAACCGACCGCCCGCAACGCCGCCGATGTTCTGTGCCGCGGACTCAACGCGTCACCCGGCGCCGCGGTCGGCAAGCTGGCCTTTACCGCCGCCGAAGCTCGCGACCGAGCTGCCGAAGGTGAAAACGTCATCCTGGTCCGCCGCGACACATCACCCGAGGACGTCGAAGGCATGTCGGCGGCGGTCGGGATTTTGACATCGACCGGCGGGGCCACCAGCCACGCGGCGGTCGTCGCCCGCGGGTGGGGCAAGTGCTGCATCGCCGGTGCCGGCGAAGTTCATATTGATGAGAAAGCCAAAAAAATCACCGTCGGCGACCGAACGTTCACGCATAACGACGTCATCTCGCTGGACGGCACGACCGGCGAAGTGATGGCCGGCGAAGTCGAGACGCAGGAACCCAAACTGTCCGGCGATTTCGCCAAACTGATGACTTGGGCCGACGAATATCGCCAGCTCGGCGTTCGGACCAATGCCGACTCGCCCGCCGACGCCAAACGTGCCCGCGAGTTCGGCGCCGAGGGCATCGGGTTGTGCCGCACCGAACACATGTTCTTCGAGGCCGACCGGATCATCCACATGCGGTCGATGATCCTGGCCAACAACGAAGAAAGCCGCCGCGCGGCGTTGAAAAAACTGCTGCCGTTCCAGCGAAAAGATTTCGAGGGCATTTTCAAGGCGATGGCCGGATTGCCGGTCACCGTCCGGTTGCTCGACCCGCCGCTGCACGAGTTTCTGCCGCACGAAAAACAGGCGCAAAAAGAACTCGCTGACGAGTTGGGCGTTAAACCGGCTGAGATCAAAAAACGCTCCGAAGCCCTGCACGAAGCCAACCCGATGCTCGGCCACCGCGGTTGCCGGTTGTCGATCACCTATCCCGAAATCCTTGAGATGCAGGTCCAGGCGATCGTCGAAGCGGCCATCTCATGCACCAAGAAGAACATCGACGCTCAAGTCGAAATTATGATCCCGCTGGTCGGCACCGCGGCGGAATTGTCGATCCTCCGCAAACGGGTCGAGGAGACGATCGAGCATACCAAGACGGCCAAAAAGTATGAGGGCGAACTTCATATCCTGATCGGCACCATGATTGAGATCCCGCGGGCCTGTTTGACCGCCGAAGAGATCGCCGAGCACGCGGACTTCTTCAGCTTCGGCACCAACGATTTGACTCAAATGACGTTTGGTTATTCGCGGGACGACATCGGTTCGTTCCTGCCGGAATACATCAATAGTCAAATCTTGGAGTCCGATCCGTTCCAATCGATCGACGAGTCGGGCGTGGGGCAACTGGTCGCGATGGCGGTCCAGAAAGGCCGCAGCGTTAAGGATAAGATCAAACTGGGCATTTGCGGCGAGCACGGCGGCGATCCGGCCTCGGTCAAATTTTGTGACCGGGTTGGATTGGATTACGTTTCCTGCAGCCCCTTCCGGGTGCCGATCGCACGGCTCGCGGCGGCCCAGGCGGCATTGGCCAAGGGTTAAGTCATGTGGGATAGGCCTCCGGCCTGTCGCTGCTCCTGCGTAGCCGAAGCCGCCAAGGCTTTGGTCGAGCTTTTATCGGCGGCCTGGCGGACCGCCGCTACCGTTGAACATAACAGCACGAAACCCATATGAAGGAACGGAGTCGTCAGACAGGCCGGAGGCCTATCCCACATTTCACGGTCGGTTGACGAATGCACGCAATTGAATTGTGCGAACCCCAAAAGTTTCGGCGGATCGAGATTGACGCCCCGCCGCCGCCGGGGCCGGGCCAGGTCACCGTTGCAACGCACCGGATGGGTATCTGCGGCACCGACGTGTCCTGCTACCTGGGTAAATTCCCGTTCTTTGACTACCCGCGAATCCCCGGTCACGAGTTGGGCGTCCAGGTCGTCGCCGTCGGACCGGAGGTGAGCAACGTTTCGGTCGGCGACCGATGCTCGGTCGAGCCGTATTTGAACTGCGGCCGGTGCTATCCCTGCCGCCGCGGAGCGGGCAATTGTTGCACCGAGTTGAAAGTCATCGGCGTGATGCAAAACGGCGGGTTGTGCGAACGATTCAACCTGCCGGCCAACAAGCTTCATGTTTCCAAACAATTGACGTTCGACCAGTTGGCGTTGGTCGAAACGTTGGCGATCGGCTGCCACGCGTCGGCCCGCGGAGGCGCGGTGACCGGTGACCATGTTCTGATCATCGGGGCCGGTCCGATTGGATTGGCAACGCTCGAGTTCGTCCGGCTGACCGGCGCCGAAGTCACCGTGATGGACATGGCCGAGTCGCGGTTGCAATTTGTTCGCGAGCATTACGACGTTTCCCACACCGTGCTTTTTGAGGGCAACGGTTCGGAGATCGCCGCGATCGCCGAAATTACCGGAGGCGACAAATACGCGTTGGTGATTGATGCGACCGGCAACCATCATTCGATGTCCGGGGCGCTGCAGTATGTGGCGCCGACCGGAACATTGGTTTATGTCGGCATCACAACCCAGAACCTGACGTTTGCCCATCCGGCGATGCACCGGCCGGAGATGACGATCAAGGCGGCCCGCAACGCGTTGCCGGATGATTTTGTTCAAATCATTCGTTTGATTGAAACTGGGGTGATCAATACGGACCCGTGGATTACCCATCGGACAACGTTTGATGATGTGATGAATGATTTCGAGTCGTTCACGCGGCCGGAAACCGGTGTGCTCAAAGCGATCATTGAGGTAGTTTGATGTGGGATAGGCTTCCAGCCTGTCGTTGCGGCTCAGTTGCAGTTTATTACCCAAGATTCAAATCCGCTGACAGGCTGGAAGCCTATCCCACATCATGACCACCCAACATTGCACCCCGTTAGGCTTGGCCCCCAGCTTTGGTTTTGGCGACCGGATCGGATTGGCCACGCCCGGTCACGTCGCGGCGATGCGGCGGGCCGGCGGTTCGATCCTGCCGATCTTTCCGCAACAATCAATCCGCGAGATGGCTCGGACCGGTCGCAACGCCGCCGGGGTGATGGCCGATGCGATGGACGCGGCGGCGGCCGAGGGTTGGGACGGTCCGATCGGCGCCGATGCCGATCACCTCAAGACGCGTCAAGACGTCGACGTCACCGCCGCGGCGGGTTTTACGTTTTTTACCATCGATCCGTCCGGCGACGTTGATCAAAAAGCGGATGATTATGATGAGTCGACGCTGCGGCGGAAATTTGACGAGTGCAAGTCCGCAGCCCCGTGGTACGACTCCTACGTCGGGCGATCGATTGATTTGTCGACCGGTACAAAAATTCGGCTGACCGAAGAAGCCTGCATGAGGGCGGCGGTCAAATATGGCGCCGCGATCGAGCGAGCGCTGGAGTTGGGCCGATACATCGCCGAGGTCAACGACGCCGCGGGCCGGGGTTATGAGATCGAACTGTCCGTCGACGAGACCGATCAGCCGACGACGTTGGCGGAGCATTACATCATCGCCGACCAGTGCATTGCCGGCGGCATGAAGCTTGTATCGTTGGCCCCGCGGTTCATCGGCGAACTCGAAAAAGGGGTCGACTACAAAGGCGATGTCGATGCACTGCAATCATCGCTTCGCGACCACGCGGCAATCGCGAAATTGCTGGGACCCTATAAGCTCAGCCTCCATTCGGGCAGCGATAAGTTGTCAATGTACACCGCCCTGGCCCGCGCGACCGAGGGTTGTTTCCACGTCAAAACGGCGGGCACCAGTTACCTCGAAGCGTTGCGGGTCGTCGCCCGGCATGACGAGAGATTATTTCGGCGAATCGTCCGCTTCGCTCGCGATCGCTATGACGTCGACCGGGCGACCTATCATGTCTCGGCGACCTGCGACGGCGTCGCGAATGACTCCAGTTTGAACCGGGACGCTTTGGAAAGGGTTTATCTGGAACGTTGGGCCGATGTGCCCGCCGGCCGGGGGTTCACCGAGCCGGGGCGGCAAATCCTTCACTGTACCTTTGGTTCGACGCTGACCGACCCGGAGCTGGGTCCGGCGGTGCGGGAGGTTCTGGTGGCCAATCCGGGGACTTACCGTGAGGTCTTGGCCGATCACTTCAGCCGGCACCTGGAGGCGTTGACTGCCGGGATGTAGTTCCATCCGGTAGCGGCAAGCCGCCAAGGCTTTAGGGGGGAATCCGGTAGCCGAAGCCGCCAAGGCTTTGGAGGAGAGAATCCGGTAGCCGAAGCCGCCAAGGCTTTGGGGGCAGACATATTCGGCGTCCTGGCGAAAGCGCCGCTACCGGAAGCGGGTTCGGCGTCCTGGCGAGAGCGCCGCTACCGGTGAGGTCGCAACCGAAAGTCTTGGCGACTTCCGCTACATTGGTCAACATGATCGTCGACGCACACCATCACCTCTGGGACCGCCGCCAGCCGTTTCAATACGGGTGGCTCGATGCGCCCGAGAAAGCCTCCATTGCCGGCTGCCACCTGCCGGCCGATCTCAAACCGATTCTGCAAGCCAACGGCATCGATCAAACCGTTTGCGTCCAGACGCAGCACGACTTGGCGGAGAACCGGTGGGCGCTGTCGCTGGCCGAACAGAATCGGTTCATCGCTGGTGTGGTCGGGTGGGTGGATTTGACCAGTCCGGCGTGCGAGGACCAATTGCAGGAGTTTCTGGAACATCCCAAGTTCGTCGGCGTTCGGCACGTCACCCAGGATGAACCGGACGACGACTTCATTATCCGGCCCGATGTGTTGCGAGGCCTGGAGGTGCTGCAAAAACACTGGGTGCCTTTTGACCTGCTATTTTATGTCAAACATTTGCACCACATTGAAACGCTTGCGACCCGGTTGCCGGAGCTTCCCATGGTGCTCGATCACCTGGGCAAACCCGACGTCGCCGGCGGCGGGTTAGAGGTTTGGCGACCGCGGATCGAGGCGGCCGCGAAATTTCCCAATGTCTTTTGCAAGTTGTCGGGGTTGGTCACCGAAGCGGACTGGCAGTCGTGGACCCCGGCGGATTTGAAACCTTATATTGACATTGCAATCGAAGCGTTCTCGCCGGCCCGATGCATGTTCGGCTCCGATTGGCCGGTCTGCCGGTTGGCCGGGGATTACCGGTCGGTCAAAGACGCTCTCGAAGAAGCGACGGCACAATTGACCTCCGATGAACGGGCTAACATCTTCGGCACCACCGCCGCGGAGTTCTATGGCCTCGATGGATCATGGATGGGACAAAACGATGACGAATAACCATAGCCCAACCCATCAGAAAATTTAATTCGTGTTGATCTTAGCCACCATTGATTGGACACCGGCGTTGATCGTCGGCGTCGGCATCGTATCCGTTTTGGCGATGATCATCGCGCTGCGGCTCAATGCATTTTTGGCGTTAATCATCTCAGCGATCGTTGTTTCATTGCTTGTCGGGGCGATCGGCGGAGACGACGCGGGCGAGCGGATGAACGCGGTTGTTTCGGCGTTCGGTTCCTCGGCGGCCGGCGTGGGGATCGTCATCGCGATGGCCGCGGTGATCGGCAAGTGCATGTTGGACTCGGGTTCGGCCGACCGGATCGTGACGACCGCGGTCGATAAAACCGGCGAGTCCAAGGCGTCGCTGGGGCTGATGGTGTCCGGCTTCGTGCTCGCGATACCGGTGTTTTTTGACACGGTATTTTACCTTCTGGTGCCGCTGGCTCGGTCGCTTCACCGGCGAACCGGCGTCTACTACCTGCGTTATTTGATGGCGATCGCGACCGGCGGGGCGATCACGCACACGTTGGTCCCGCCGACGCCGGGACCGCTGTTGGTCGCGGCGATTTTGCACGTCGACCTGGGCGTGATGATGCTCGTCGGGGCGGCCGTCGCGGTTCCCTCGGCTTTGTTGGGTTTGGCGTTTTCGATTTTGATCGACAAAAAGATGCCCGTTCCGATGCGGCCTTTGGGGGCCGGCGAAGACAAACATGAACCGCTGCCGGCCGACCGACTGCCGTCGCTTTGGGTATCGCTGCTGCCCGTCATCCTGCCGGTTGCCCTGATCGGGGCGGGAACGTTGACGACGACGCTGGCCGATCGCCAGGACGCCGCCAGGATCCGGCCCGGCGACATCGAGGACCTACCGGCGTTTCGCAGGGCGATCGCCGACGCCCAACCCGGCTCCCCGGCGTCGCGGCTGTTTGCCGGCGGCGAGGTTCCCGCCGGGGATGATGATTTCTACCCGGCAATCAACGAAGCGTTGTTGTCCCCGGATTTTTATGATGCCGAAGCGTTCGTGGGCGTTGACGTTCCCGAGGCGGCCAACAAGTTGCGGGGGGCCAACCAGTTGCGGATGAAGCCGGTCGATCGTCGGCGGATGAACCGGTTGCTGCTCGAAGCGTCGATGCCGGATTTGGTTGCCGCCCACGATTGGCAAACCCCGATGCGGCAGGTTTCGGAGAAATTGTCGTTGTGGAGTAATCCTAACTTTGCCCTTCTTTTAGCGGCGATCGTGGCGATGGGAACGCTCAAAATCGTGCGGCGGTTGTCCTGGTCGGCGCTGGGCACGGACGTCGAGGAAGCGTTGATGTCCGGCGGTTTGATCATTTTGATCACCGCCGCCGGCGGAGCGTTCGGCGCGATGCTGACCGATTCAGGGATACAATCGACGATCTCCGCCATCTTCGAGGGACGCAGCGCGACGGGCATCGCGATGCTGCTGCTGGCCTGGGCGATCGCGGCGGTTTTGAAAGTCGCTCAAGGGTCCTCGACCGTCGCGATGATCATCGGGGCGGGGTTGATGGCCGCGATCACGGCCGGTTCGCCGCCGCCATTTAACCCCGTTTACGTCGCGACGGCCGTTGGCAGCGGATCGTTGATGGGATCGTGGATGAACGATTCGGGCTTTTGGGTCTTCTGCAAAATGGGCGGGTTGACCGAGGGCGAGGCGCTGCGGAGCTGGACGCCGTTGCTGGCGGTTTTGTCAGTCGGCGGTTTGACCACAACGATCGTCATGAGCCTTGTGATGCCGCTTTCGTAAGGTTGGTCAAGCAGCTGCCGAATCAATAACTGGCGTAGTCGATCTCCCTATAGATCCAGAGTATGGATGTATTTTTAGCAAAATCCACTTGTCCCAGCCAATTGATTCGGCGTTCCGAATCGCTTAAAATTGAACGCTTCTATTCTTCCCAAACACCACAAACATCATGAATCGCATAACACCCCCCGATACCAACCGCCGCCGCTTTCTATCTCAAACCCTCGGCGCTTCGGCCGCCCTGACCGCCACCCCGTTGATGGTCCACGGGGCCACCGACACTCCCGGCCAAAATGAGCGGGTACGCGTTGGCATAATCGGTGCCGGCGGCCGTGGCGGGGAATTGAGCAACGCGTTGGCCAAGATCTCGGCGGCCCACGTCGTCGCGATCGCCGACCCGGACCTCGACCGAGCCGAAAAGTTGGCGCGGAAATTCGATGGTGCCGTCGCTTATCAAGACCTCCGCAAGTTGATTGACGACCCCAAAGTCGAGGCGGTCGTTGTCGCGACGTGCAACCATTGGCATTGTTTGGCGTCGATGTGGGCGATCGCGGCGGGCAAAGACGTCTATGTCGAAAAACCGCTGGGTCATTCGCAGTGGGAAGGTCGCCAAGTCGCCGATGCCGCCGCGGCAACCGGACGAATCGTCCAGCTTGGCACCCAGCAGCGGAGTGATCCGATTCAAATGCAGGCGAGGAAGTTTTTGCACGACGAAGCCGCCCTGGGAGCCGTCAAATTTGTCAAAGCCAACAGACTCGGCGTCCGCGGACCGATCGGCAAACGGGACACCCCGACGCCGATCCCCGAGTCGGTCGATTATGACGTTTGGCTCGGACCGGCAGCCGATGAGCCGATGTTTCGCGACCAGTTGCATTACGACTGGCACTGGAATTTCAACACCGGCAGCGGGGAGATGGGCAACTGGGGCGTGCATATCCTCGACGACATTCGCAATGTCGCGTACCAGGATTCGGTCTCCACCCCCACTGCAATCACGACGCTGGCCGGCCGAGTCGCCTGGGACGATGCCGGCACGACGCCCAACGTGCATGTCGTTCATTTTGAAACCGAATCGTTTCCAACGTTCGTCGCCCTGTCCAACCTGCCGACCTCCCCGACCGGCAAAGCGAAATCGTGGCAATGTGCCGCGGGCTTGCCGCACAACGGCCCGGGCAGCGGCTACGTGATCGCGTGCGAGGGCGGCTATTACTTGGGTCAACGCGGTCGGGGCGAAGCGGTGGATTTGAATGGCAAAACGATCCGCAAATTTCAAGAAAAAACGGACACCGTCCGCGATCATATGGCCAATTTCATCGACGCGGTCCGCTCGCGGGACGCTGCGAGCCTGGCGGCGCCGATTTTGACCGGTCACCACAGCTCCGGATGGTGCAATTTGGCCAACGTCGCCCACCGCGTTGCCGCGGCTGATCCGGCGAAGTCCATCGGCCGCGACGCGGCGCCACCGGTTCTGGGGGCACTGGTCGACGATTTTGCGACCCATTTGAAGGCGTTCGATTTGACGCTTGATTCTCTCGCCGCGTCACCTCGGTTGTTTCACGATCCGGCGACCGAGCGGTTTGTCGGCGACGATGCCCGGCGGGCCAATGCGTTTTTGAAGCGTGACTACCGGGCGGGCTACGTGGTGCCGGCGGCCGACTCTGTTTGAGCGGCGATCGGTAAAATCGCGTCAATCGTCAAAATGAATTTTCAATCCGGCCGACTGCAGCGTCGGTCGGCAATTTTCCGACGACGCGGGCCGTTTTTCGACGAACGCTTGCAACGTCCCGGCGGCCTGAGGTCATTGATAAAGCCGGGAACGAATTTCCAAGCACCTTTCCGCCCGCCAACCCTACGTCTGGGGCCGTGACCATGTCGTCCATTTCCTCCACTTTGGCGGTCGTCGAAGCTCAACGAGCCGCCGACCGTTCTCAACTCAATGTCACCCTGCTGCGAAAACAGCTCGATGTCCAGCGTGACGCCGGCGAAGCGATCAACCGGTTGACCGCCGCGGCCGCTCAAACCGCGGCGCCGTCCAGCGGCGCGGCCGCCGGGCGGTTTGACGTCACGGTTTGACTGCCATGGGACCGATGGGACACATCGGACCGATGGGACCGAGCGTCGCATTGGAGCCTATATGTCTCATAGGTCCCATTGGATATTTCGTCACGCCGCCCGGCGTTGCTCGCCCGAATCGGCCGCCACGATTTGGCCGGCAATCATCGGTACCTCGCGTCGGGGCTGCGGTCCCTCGGGCACGTCCCGCACCGGCGTGTCAAACGTCTCGGGTTCCCAAACCGCGACAACGTCCCCGGTCGCGTTGCGGACTTTGATTTGACGCTCCTCGAAAAACCACACCGCGTCAAACCCGTCGGCGATGAACCGGCGACCGCGATACATGCCCTCGGCGATCAACACCGTCTCCCGCAGCCGCACCACGGACGATTCGTCTTGACCGTCCTCGACCGCCACCCCCTGGTCGCCAAGCCACCGGGTCCAGTGGCCGCGGAACGATTCGAGCTGCTGGTGGGTGGACATGATCGAACGCCTGTGCCGGAGATGCGGGTTGTTCCCGTTTTGACTTCGGCGGCCGGCTGATGATCAAACGATCCGATTTGCATTGATGCGGCCGGGTCGCGGCGGCGGGAGTGCGAGAATCGGCACAGTCGTTAAACTCCACGCCATGCACATCCTGCTTTCCGAACGACAGATCGCCGACGGGGTGTCGGACTTGGCCGGCCGGATCGATCGCCACTACGGCCGGCAGCCGATCACCGTGGTCGCGGTGATGACCGGATCGTTGGTGCTGTTCGCCGATTTGATTCGCCGGCTGTCGATGCCCGTTCGTGTCGGAGTCGTTCACGCCAGCTCCTACCGGGGCGGCACCGCGGCGGGGCGTTTGGAAATCGATCCGTCGATGCTCATCGACGTCACCGGCCGCGACGTGTTGTTGGTCGACGATATTTTTGACACCGGGGCAACGCTGACGCGGCTGGTCGCGGCGATCGAGCGATTGGGGGCTTCGTCGGTGACGACCGCCGTGCTGCTGCGAAAAGACATCCGGCGGGCGGTGGATTTGCAACCCGATTTTGTCGCCTTTGAGATCCCCGACGAGTTCGTCGTCGGGTACGGATTGGATTACAACGATCTGTATCGCAACCTGCCCCACGTCGCGGTCCTCGATCCGGCCCAAGTCGCCGCGGTGGACGGCCCGGCGGCGTCCGATTTGAACGATTGAGCCGCCGCGTTTTCCTGGTGACCCGAACCTTTTGGCCCGCGGCATCGGGCACGTGCGAACGCGCCGCCGAAGCGATGACGATCGCTCGGCAATTGGCTTCGACCGGATGGTCAACTCACGTGGTGACGCCGCGAACCTCCTCCCGCTGGGCCGCGACGGTTCAAATCGGATCGGTCCGGGTCGATCGGCCCATCGGTCCGCCGCGCCGGACCTGGACGACGTCTCGTTATCAATCGGGCCTGGCCCGGTACCTGGAATCCCAATTGCGCCCGGCGACTCGGCGGTCGCGGTGGGACTGGGGGACGAGTCAACCGCGGTCGCCAAAGCCGTCACGCCGGGCGTTCGTTCGCTCGCCATCGCGACCGGTTGGGGTGGCGATTGCGATTGGCCCGCGGGCGGCAGCGACCGTTCGGCCGGGCGCCACCTCGCGGCCGCCGCCGGCCTGGACGGCGTGGCGGTCGCCGGGCCCGCGGGGCGGCGGGCGATGGTCGCCGGCGGCTTGGCCCCGTCGTCGGTCCAAACGCTCCCACCGCTTCCGCCGATCATCCAACGGATCAACAAATCCGACGCCCGGCGAACGCTGGCGGCGGTCAACACCGATTTGCAAACCGACGCCGGCGACCCGGTGCTGCTGTGGAGCGGTCCGATGCCGATGGCCGGCCCCGCCGCACCGACTCGCCCCGGCGACGCCGGCGATTGGGGACCAGGGGTTCACCGCATGGTCGCTGCGGCTCGCGGTTTGATTGCCGCACGGCCCAACCTGCGGATTTGGTTGCACGGCGACGGACGTGCCCGCGACTGGATTCACAGCGAACTGAAAGCCGAGGGCGTGCGGCGATCGGTGGCGATTCCGGGCACTTTTGACCATCTCGACGAACTGCTATCGGCGGCGGACCTGGCCATTTTGACCGACGATGTGCAGTGGCGTCACTTCGGCCCCGCGGCCGTCATCGCCGGCGTCCCGCTGCTGGTGCCCGAGGGTGCGGTTGCCCGGGATGCGATGGCCGGCTGGCAGCTACCCGCCGGCGAGGTCCGGTGGTACGACCCCCGGACCCGGCGGCGGCTGCACGATGCGATCGTCGAGATGATCGATGACGTTTTGGCCCAATCAAACACGTGCGGTCAAGCTTCGGCCATTGGAGACAGCGTGGTGTTGCGCCGGACCCTGGGACGGTGGGTCGATTGGATTGGCGGCGGGGAACCAACATGAAAGTCTCATTGATCATCCCGACGATGGACCGCGGCGGGGCGGAGAAACAGGTCGCGATCCTGGCCCGGGGTTTGGCCGACCGCGGTGTGGAGGTCGACGTGGTGTTGTTGACCCGCGGCGGGCCAAGGGAAACGGAACTCGATCATCCGGGGGTCACCCGAGTCTTGATCGGCAAGCGATTGAAGTTCGATCCGGCCTGTTGGTGGCGGCTGCGTCGGTACCTGGCCCGCCGCCGCCCCGACGTTGTGCATACCTTTCTGTTCGCCGCCAACGCTTATGGTCGATCCGCCGCCGCGTCGGTTGGTGTCCCCGTCATCATCGGCTCCGAGCGATGCGTCGACCCGTGGAAAGCCCGTTGGCAACACTCGGTCGACCGCCGGTTGATGAAAGTCACCGATGCGTTGACGACCAACTCGCCGGGCGTGGTGGAGTTCTATCGGTCGGTGGGCGTCCCCGCTGAAGCGTTTACCGTGATTGACAACGCGATCGGATCCGCGCCGCCGACGATGCCGCGGGCCGAAGCGCGCGAAAGTCTGGGGGTGTCTCCCGATTGCCGGTTGATCGTCGCGGTCGGTCGCCTTTGGCCTCAAAAACGCATTCGCGATCTTATTTGGGCCGCCGAACTGGTCGCGACGCTGATCGAGGATGTTCAATTGGTGATTGTCGGCGACGGACCTCAGCGGGATGCGTTGATACGCCACCGCGACCGCGTGACGTTTCCGCACCGGGTTTGGTTTGCCGGTGGCCGCGATGATGTCGCCCGGTGGTTGCCCCACGCGTCGGCGTTTTGGATCGCCAGCGAGTATGAGGGTCAATCCAACGCCGTGCTCGAAGCGATGCGGGCCGGCGTCCCGGTGATCGCCAGCGACATTGCCGGCAACCGCGATTTGATCGATCCGGGTCAAACCGGTTGGTTGTTTCCGGTCGGCGACGAAGCGGAGCTGGCGACGCGGACCCGCTGGGTGCTGGAGCATCCCGAGCCGGCCGCCGAAGTCGCACGGGCGGGACGGCGGATGGTCGCCGAGCGATTCACGATCGAGAGGATGATCGACCAACACCTCAATCTGTATCGCCGCCTGCTTTCCGCCGAGTCCGAAGCCTCACGATCACTGTAGCGGAAGTCGCCAAGACATTCGGCTTGTCCCATCTACCCCCGAAACCCCGCCCGAGTCCGGGGGTTGGAACAACTGACCGCGGCCGCCATCGCTCCGGTCCATTGCTTTTCCTTTTCAGCGGGCTGTACGCATGTTGGTCATTTTCAAATCGGTCGCCGACCGCCCGGCCCTGACCTTATGTCTGGCCCTGATGATCGCCGCCGGCGTCTCCGCCAACGCTCAACCGCCCAATCCGTTTTTCCTGTTTACCTCCGTCGATCAGAACGCCGACGGCGAAGTGACGCTGCAGGAGTTTCGCTCCCTGGGCAAAACGATCCCGCGGCTTGCGGCCGAAAATGTCTCGGGCGCCATTTTTTCGACCGGTGATCTTAACAATGACGGAACGCTCGATCGCCAAGAGTTTGGCGGGGCGCTGCGGCGTTATTCGCCATCGGCCGGTCGGCAAACGTTTGATCCCCTGGCCGGACCGGTGGCCGCCAACCCGCTGCGATCGGTTGTCGCTTCGTCGGCGGACCTTGATGATGTGCCGCATTGGGAACCCTCACAACTGGCTTTTTTTGAACATCAAGTTCTGCCAATTCTGGAGTCTCAATGTTACGGCTGTCACTCCGCGGCGAGCGAGAATGTTCGCGGCGGGTTGCGGCTGGATTCTTATGAGGATTTGCGGCGGGGCGGCGCCAGCGGCGAGTTGCTCGACCGGGACGCCGAATCGAATTTGCTCATCATGGCAATCCGTGGCGAGGGGATGCCGTTGATGCCGCCCAAGGCTCCGCTCGATCCACATCAAATTGAATTGTTGCAACAATGGGTGTCGATGGGCGTCCCCGATTCTCGCACCCCCAAGCCTCATGCCGACCGCCCGCCGGCCCCCCAGTCGACGTTGGATATAACGGCCGGACGCTCGCACTGGTCCTTGCGTCCGATCGTCGCGGCCAAGCCGCCGACAATCCAAACCGACGACTGGTCGCAAACCGACATCGATCGTTTTCTGTATGCCGCGATGATCGACCATGACCTCCGGCCCGTCGGTGACGCCGACCGCGCCTACGCTGCTGCGGCGGGTGTCGTTGGATTTGACCGGTTTGCCGCCGACGGCCGCTCAGGTCGCCGACTATTTGAATGATCCCCGCGATGATGCCGCCGTTTATCAGGATGCGGTCGATCGATTGCTGCAATCCAAACACTATGGCGAACACTGGGGTCGGCACTGGCTCGACGTGGCCCGTTATGCCGAATCGAGCGGCAAGGATGTCAATATCTTCTACCCGTTTGCGTGGCGGTACCGCGATTATGTGATCGACGCATTCAACGCCGATAAACCTTATGACCGTTTCATCACCGAACAAATCGCCGGCGACCTGTTGCCGGCCCCAAATGCCCGCCAGCGGGCGGAACAACTGATCGCCACCGGCTACCTGGCGATCGGAGCGAAACAACATAGCGAAGTCGACACGCGGCAATTCCTGCTCGACGTTGCCGACGAACAAGTCGACGCAATCGGCCGCGGCGTGTTGGGTTTAACGGTGGCCTGCGCCCGTTGCCACGATCATAAGTTCGATCCGCTCAGCCAAGGCGATTACTACTCCCTGGCGGGCATCTTTGCGAGCACCGAAACACTCTTTGGGGGCGCTCGCCAGGTTCAAATCAATCGGACCACCGGTTTGATTGAGTTACCCAAAACCGCGGGGTTGCCGCCGGGGCAACCGATGTCGCGATTGGAACGAACCGGTTTGCAGCGACAGGTGGACCGGATTCGCGACGGCGGCGGTGGCGGTAGTCTCCCACCGGTGATCCGGCAGGCAAGGTTGACGACGATCCAGGCTCAATTGTCTTATTATGAGACCGACGGCACCGCCCGCAACCTCATCATGTCCGTTCGCGACGGCACGCCGATCGACCTGCCGGTTTTCTTGCGAGGGGAACTGGATCGGCCTTCCCAAAACGTCCCGCGGGGCTTCCCGGCGGTGATCGACGGCCCCACCGCCGGGGCGATCGACCAGGGCAGCGGCCGGTTGGAATTGGCCCGCTGGATCACCCATCCGGCCCACCCGTTGACCGCCCGGGTGATCGCCAACCGAGTTTGGCAACACCTCTTTGGCGTCGGCTTGGTCGATTCGCCGGACAATTTTGGCACGACCGGTTCGTTACCAACGCACCCCGAATTGTTGGACCATCTGGCCTCGTCGCTGATACAGGATGATTGGTCTATCAAACAACTAATTCGGCGGATTGTGACCAGTCGCGGCTATCGGCTGGGCACCGAGACGACCGAACATCAACGCCGGATCGACCCGGACAATCGCTGGTTGTCCCGTCAAACATCGCGTCGTTTGAACGCCGAATCGATCCGCGACAGCCTGCTGGTGGCCGCCGGGACGCTGCGGCCGGTCCCGCCGGTCGGTTCGCCGGTAACGCGGTTGGGAGCCGGCCGGACGCAAGTGCTCGATCAACCCGGCCGGGGGGCAACGTTGGTGATCCCGCCGGGCGTCCGTTCGGTCTACCTGCCGGTGATCCGCGATCGTTCCAGCGAATCGCTCGGGGCGTTTGATTGTCCCGACGCATCGCTGGTCACCGGCCGCCGGGAGACAACCACCGTCGCTTCGCAGTCGTTGTATCTGATGAATGATGATTTTGTGATCGCACAAGCCGATGCGATGGCCCGCGACATCATTGCGTCCGGTCAAACGATGAAAGATCGAATCAATCAAACGTTTGTGAGAACCTTATCACGCCCCCCCCGCGGCGATGAGATAAATGCCAGCATCCAATTTTTAAAGGATTGGGGGGCGGCCGATGACCCCAAGGTTTGGTCGGTGTTTTGCCAATCGCTGTTTGCCACCGCCGAGTTTCGGCTTACGCGCTAACCGTGCTAGCTCCCCCTCGCCCCTCTTAGGGGAGAGGGGGTTGGGGGGTGAGGGGATGTCCACCCAACTCGATCCATTCACTTTCACACCGCAAGCCCCTCACCCCCCGGCCCCCTCTCCCCGAAGCGGGGCGAGGGGGAGAAAAAATGCTTAATATTCAATTTCACAAAACGAACTAGCAAAAATCCTCATGTTTAACCGCCGACACCTACTCCAAACCGCCTCCTGCGGTTTTGGTTATCTGGCTTTCGCGGGGCTGGCGGGCACCGGTGCGGCGGCCGATCCGCTGGCCCCCCAACCGACGCACTTCCCGGCCACCGCCCGCCGGGTGTTATTCCTGTGCATGGGTGGCGGGCCGTCGCACGTCGATACGTTTGATTATAAACCGCAACTGCAGGCCAACGACGGGCGTGACATGTTTCTGCCCGGCTCGCGGGCCAGCTACGGCCGGCTGATGGCTTCGCCGTGGCGATTCAAACAGCATGGCGATTCGGGACTGTGGATCTCCGATCTGTTCCCCAACCTCGCCACCCAAGCCGACAAATTGTGTTTGCTGCGAGGGATGCAGACCGACGTGCCAGCCCATCCGCAAGCGTTTTTGGAACTGCACACCGGCAGCTCGCAATTCGTTCGCCCGTCGTTGGGTGCGTGGACAACGTATGGCTTGGGCAACGAAAACGAAGATCTGCCGGGTTTCATCAGCCTTTCGCCCCCATCGAGCAAAGGCGGGGCACAAAATTATGGCAGTTCGTTCCTGCCGGCGGTTTATCAGGGAACGCCGATCGACCTGACCCGCGGCGGCGGGAAATTTGTCAACATTGCCAACGATCGGCTGCTGCCCGCCGGTCAGCGTGAACAACTCGATTTTATTCAAACGCTCAACCAATCACATATTGATCACGGTGGCGATGAGCGGCAGATCAACGGTATCATCGAATCGTATGAACTCGCGTTTCGGATGCAAACCTCGGTGCCCGACGTGATGTCGATCGATCGCGAGTCGGCGGCGACCCGGACGGCGTATGGGCTAGACCAAACCGAGACGGCAACGTTTGGGCGACAGTGTTTGACCGCCCGCCGGCTGCTCGAATCGGGGGTCCGGTTCGTCGAGATCAACCAGGAGGGTTGGGATCAGCACAGTCGTTTGAAAGCCGATCACGAGCGGAATGCCAAAGCGATCGATCAGCCGATCGCGGCGTTGCTCGATGACCTGCAACAACGCGGGATGCTCGATGACACCCTGGTGTTATGGGGCGGTGAGTTCGGCCGCACGCCGGTGTCGCAAGGAACCGACGGCCGGGATCATAACCATAAGGGTTATACGATGTGGATGGCCGGCGGCGGGGTTCGACCGGGATTTTCGTATGGGGCAACTGACGAGTTTGGTCGCGAGGCGATCGAGGGCAAAATGCACACCCATGATTTGCACGCGACGATCCTGCACCTGCTCGGACTGGACCACACCCGGCTGACGTATAACTACGCCGGCCGTGACTTTCGTCTGACCGACGTGCATGGCAACGTGGCCACGGAGATCCTTGCGTAACCCGGTAGCGGCAAGCCGCCAAGGCTTTGGTCCCCCCCGGTAGCCGAAGCCGCCAAGGCTTTGGTCCCCCCCGGTAGCCGAAGCCGCCAAGGCTTTGGTCGGCGGCCTGGCGGACCGCCGCTACCGGGGAAGAGTCGGCGGCCTGGCGGACCGCCGCTACCGGGGAAGAGTCGGCGGCCTGGTGGACCGCCGCTACCGAGGATGGGTCGGCGGCCTGGCGGACCGCCGCTACCGGGGATGGGTCGGCGGCCTGGCGGACCGCCGCTACCGGGGCGCCTCAACGAATCGTCAGCACCTCGATCTCCTCGAACTTTCCCGACGACATGCTGGCTCCGCCGAGGGTCACCAACTTGTTTTCGCCGATCGGAAGCAGCCGATGAAAGAATCGATCGCGATCCAGCTTCGCGACCACCTCCCACTGTGATCCGTCTTGGCTGAGTCGTTGCAGCCACCCGCTGTAGGTCGTCACGTACAACCGTCCACCGGTCGCGAAGGAGGCGCTGCCAAAGCCATCCATCGGTTCGCCGTGCAGCAACGGGCCGGCAGACCACTCATCGGTCTGCGGATCATAAATGTCCACGCCGGTGGTCGGTCCGCCATCGGCGCCCATTCCCCCGATCGCATAGATTTTTCCGTCGTGGGCGGCAACCGACAATGCGCGTCGCTGAAACGGTGGCGGCGACAGCGCGACCCACTGCGGCGAGTCGGCCGACGGGTCGAGACGATAGGCGGTTTTTAACCAATCGGCATCCGCATCGCCGGCCATCGCCCAACCGCCGACAACATAGATTTGACCATCCAGGATAGCGGCATCGAACGACGACCGCGGCTCGGGCAGCGATGGCATGTCGGACCATTTTTGCGTCTGCGGATCATAGGCGGCGACGCGGTCTTGTGACCATAGATCGTGCTCCTCGTCGACCTTGTTCTTGGCCGTGAATCCGCCGAGTTGATAGAGTTTGTCGCCGGTCGAGACCATCGCCAAACCTTGCAGACGCGGACCGGTGCCCATCGATTGCCACCGAGCGGATCGGTCCAGCGGCAGACGCCATAACGTGTTGGCTTGCGTCTGATCGTCATAGTGATGAGCGTCGCCGGTGTGACCGCCATAAATATACAGGGAACCTTGGCAAACCGCCGCCCCAAAGCTGGTGACCGACTCGGGGATCGCCGGATAGTCATCGACGCTAACGTCAACCAGATCATCCGGCACGGTCACGGGGTTGGACATCGATTTTGTTTTGGACTGAGACGTTACGAGCGGCGGCGAATTGTCTTGAGAATGCCGAAACGTCGCCGTCAAGTAATGCGATTGACCGGCGACCGGATTGCCATCGGCATCGGTCGATGGTTCCACGCGGCGACCCACCATGATAGCCCCCAGACCCGGCTCGACTTGTTCGTCGGTAAAGGAGACCTGGCCCAAAGCATCGGTCGTCGCGGTGGCATCATGTTGACCGTCTGGGCCAAACAGCTTGACTTCGGCCCCGCCCAGCGGGTTGCCGTTCCAGTCCACCGTGCAAGTCACCCCGGTGTCGGTATCCTGCAAATGACTGTGCAGCGGCGTGGAAGCTTGATCGGTGCTTTGGGTTTTCGCATCGATCGACGGCAACCGGCCGGCGAAGTGCTGGGCGGTGTAGATCAGCTCCGTCCCGTGGTAATTGCCGTAGACGATTTTTGATGATAACTCGGCGGGGGCAGCGACGGGATCAGCGGATTTCAAACCGACAAAATCATCGGTTTCGACGGGATTCATTTTTAATACTTGCCGGTCGCCGGTGAGGATTTGGGCTCCCGCGACCGCCGGTGGCATCGCGTAAGTTCGATCCTCGATCGACTCGCCGAAATGCAACGTGGCGTGACCGGCATCATCGGTCATCAACCACGGGAAATGGGCATCGGCAGGGTTGCCGATCAAGGACGTCACACCTACGGCGATTGTCAGGGCAAAGCGTTTCATCAATAGTTGCGGGTTGTTGGTTTTAAACGTGAAGATAGGCTTCCTGCCTGCCTTGGAAATCAATGCTGAGACAGGCCGGAGGCCTATCCCACATGTTAAGGGGTCTTTAAATCAAAATCATGCGTATTGACCACCTCCGGTTCGATCTGAACTTGCAACGTCGATCCCGACGCGAACTGTTCGGGTACCGGATAGGCGTTGGGGCGGGGCGGGCGACGACGGGTACTGTTTTGATTCAACTCCGCCTCCATAGCCTCGCGGCTGTCGGGCAAATCCAACAATCGTACCGTGGCATGACCCACGGCGGGTCCTTCGGTCGCGTCCAACGAATAATGACCATCATGGATGGTCGCATAGACCGCTCGGATTCGGTCGCTTGGCGGGACCGGATCGCTCTCGAAAACAATTTCAATCCCATCGAGCGGTTTGCCATCGATCCAAACGCGACCCGAGACCGCCGCTCTCGGCAATTGCTCGGGCGTCGGCGGTTGGCACCCGATCGATAGCAGCGTGAACAACGCGACGGTTATCGTCGCGGTTTCGTGCAGCGAGGTCACCACGAACCGTCCAACACTTCGCGGTCAGCGATCGAACCGGTGTTTCGCCAAAGTTCCAAGTCGACCGACTCGGTCACGAAGCGAACGCTGCCGTCGGCCAACCCGACATTGACGCCGCCGGTGTGATTGCTCCGGCCGCTAAACCAACCAAACGCCGATTGAGCCAAGTCGGGATGTTTGGGGTTGGGCGCAATGTAGGTGCTAAACGTGCTGGCGTAGGCCTTACCCGAAATCCAAGCGTAGCCGCGGTAACCAAACCACCCAAAGACGGCACCTTTGGTTTCCGCCTCGACATTAGGATTTTCCAGTTCCGGGTATCGGTGGATCCATGCGACCGCATCACGGTCTTGGGCCGGTGCGGCCGGCAGCGTCGAACCGCCGCCCATCAACGTTTCGGTAAACACCGTCGTGTGACTGGTACCATCAAGGATATCGCGAAACGCGGTTCGCGAGTCATAATAAAACAGGCCGTCGGTTTTCAGGTCGCCGGCGGGCAGCAAATGCCAATTGTCGTCGCGACCCGAACCGGTGCAAGTGACCATATTGGTGCCGCGATAGTACTGTCCGGCCGTGCTGTCGCAGTCGTAGTTCGAGAATCGGTCATCCGCGTTTTCGCTGGGACAGCGGAACATCGCGACTGACGTCTGGGCCGCGTCCAAATTGCCCGGATGAATCGACTGGACCGCCGCGGGACCATGGCCGAGCTGAGTGTAGATCGGGCTTTGAAAATCAATCAAATCCTGCAGGTTGGCTTGTTCGGCATACGGCAGAATCTGGGCCAGGACGGAAAACGCGTTGGTCGAGTCGCGTCCGATCCCCGGAAACCGCTGGAACGTCGAGTGATAGTTCTGCAGCGCCAGGCCGCACTGCTTCATATTGTTTTGGCAACTCATGCGGCGGGCGGCTTCGCGGGCCGACTGGACCGCCGGAAGCAGTAAACCGACCAGTACGCCGATGATGGCGATCACGACCAATAACTCGACGAGCGTGAACGCTCGCCGCCGGGAAAGGGACGCGCGGACAAACAGACAGGACATGGGCAATGTCTCAAGCAACGATGGGGCACACGGGCAGGGGGGATCAGTCCGGGAAACTCTTTTCACGGACCCGATCGCGCGTGGCTGGCTATCGAGGAACGGCGATCCGCGGGGATCGGCCGACCTGGTCGCTTGCTGCGTCGACGATGAACCCAACCGACTATTGCGACTGGTTCTCAACCAAGTTTGGTTCGGCGGTCAAAATTTCGCAATGGCATGACCTAAAAAAACCGGGAAGTGTGCTTTACAGTGACATGTGACACTGTTAAATTTCGAGGATGTTGCAAACTTTTTCCATCGAGCAGCTCGGTCACCACGTCGCTGAGGCGCTGCAGCGGAGCGACTACCAGCCGCCCCCCTCGGGCCGCATCCGGGCTGTCCCGGACACTCGAACGATTCGGTATTACACAACGTTGGGGTTGATCGACCGACCCGCGGCGATGGACGGACGGACCGCGCTGTACGACCAACGGCACGTCGATCAAATCGTCGCGATAAAACGGATGCAGGCGGATGGGCTGTCACTGTCAGATATCCAGAACCGTGTGCTTTCGGTGGCGGCTTCTGACACTGACACCGATGCTGACATCGCCCCGCCCGATCGGTTGCCGTCTCGGCCGCCGGATCGTTCGTCGCCAACACCGGCGATGAGCGTTCGGTTGAGTCGGGAGATTCAGCTCGCCCCCGGCGTTCGCCTGGTGCTTGACCTGCCCGGCGACGGTCGATTGCCCCCCGACACCCCGCCGGGCAAATCACCGGCCCCGACACCGATCGATACCGCTCGCCTCTCGGCTGCCGCGTGGTCACTGATCGCGGAGCTGCAACACCAAGGCCTCGTCGATTCGCCGTCGGCGACTGCCCCGTCCGATCCCCCACCCAATCCCTCGTCCCCCGTTTGAACCCGGAGCCTGCCGTGATGACCATGACGCTTGATCGAATCCCCGAGACTGATACCGACACCGCCGCGGAGCCGTCACCGGGGCCGGGGCGGGTTGAAACAGCCGACGGCTGTTTACCGCTGGTTGGACTTGGTTGCATTGCGGACATCACCGGTTTGGCGTGTCGAACCTCGATCATTCAA
The DNA here is from genome assembly GCA_963833245.1 of Pirellulaceae bacterium. Lineage (GTDB taxonomy): Bacteria > Planctomycetota > Planctomycetia > Pirellulales > Pirellulaceae > Rhodopirellula. The sequence goes on along the minus strand of CAWHXH010000007.1, from coordinate 136,717 downwards.
ACCTTTATCAATCCTTCGACCCGGCCGATCGAAGCGACTTACGTCTTCCCGCTCGATGGCACCGCGGCGGTCACCGCGTGCGAAATGATCGTCGACGGGCGGGTGATCCGCGCCCGGCTGAAGGAGCGCGAGCAGGCCAGGGCGGATTACCGCACCGCCGTTGCGGCCGGCTACCGCGCCACGCTGCTGGAGGAGGATCAGCCCGAAACGTTCAAAATGTCGATCGGCAACCTGCCGCCGGGCGGATCGGTCCGCGTTCGGATCACGACCGTCTCGCGGCTGCCAGTCGCCGACGGCCGGTGGACATTGCGGCTGCCGCTGGTCATCGCCCCGCGGTATCGCCGGGCGATGCGTTGGCCGGAAACGGAAATCGAAACGGCCGGGCGGACTTATTTGGACGGCAACGCCGCGCCGGTCGATTTGGCCATCGCGGTGCGGGTCGATCCGGGGACAATGCACAACGCGGCCGATTGGTATCGCGGCCTGAGCACGACGCTGCACAGCACGGTGATCGATGGGGACGCCGAAGAATCCGAGTTCTCTAAGTCCGAGGCCGCTCCGGTCGTCGTGACGCTGGAGCATTGCGAGCAAATTGACCGCGATTTCATCCTTCGGGGACCGGCCGGTGACGGGGACGAAACCGTCTCGGCGATCTTCCAACCCGATCGCGAGGATGCGACCGAAGTGACGGTGGCCGTTGACTTGGTGCCACCGCCGCCGCCGCCGGCCGCCCCGCGGGATGTGGTCGTCTTGATCGATCAATCCGGCAGCATGGAGGGCTGGAAACTGCGAAGCGCGATCGATGCGGCCGTCTCGGTGCTCCAATCGTTGAGCGATCGGGACCAATTCGCCGTCCTGGGGTTTTGTCACAATTTGCATCCGTATCTTGCCGATTCGCGGCGGGCCGGCTCTTGGGGGCTGCGTGCGGCAACACCGGCGGCGATCGCCGGAGCCGTCCGGTGGCTGCGCCGGCGCCGGACGACCGGCGGGACCGAGATGGAAGCGGCGATCAAGCACGCGACGCGGCCGCTGGTTGAATCAAATCACGGGTCCATCGTTTTGATCACCGACGGTCAAATCACCGACGAAGACGGTTGCGTCGCGATGCTTGCGGCGATCCCCGAGCACCGTCGACCGCGGCTGCACGCGATCGGGATCGACCGTGCGGTCAACGCCAGCGTGCTCCGCCGGGTCGCCGCGGCAACCGGCGGGACGTTTGAACTCGCCGAAACGCCGGCGAGGTTGGCCGAAGTGATCGGCAACGTCAGTTCGCGGATCGGCAACCCGTCGCTGACCGACGTCAAAATTGAAGCGGACGACGAAATCAGCGAACCGTCACCGCGATCGGTTTCGGCGGTCTACGCCGGGTCCGCGGTCACTTTGTACGCCCGAATGAAAGTCCGTCAGTGGCCGCCGACGGTTCGGGTGACCGGCAAACGGCCGGGCGGGGAGGTTTGGAGCGCCCGGCGGATCGCTCATTTGGCCGCCGACCAACCCGATGACGCCCGGCCGATGCTTCGGTCGCTGCACGGCCGGACGCGGGTTCGGGAACTCGAAGATCGGTGGGTTTCAACGCGAGACGATTCGTTGCGATCGGCGATCATCGACGCGTCGCTGGCCGCCGGCGTGCTGAGCCGTTTGACCGCGTTTGTTGCGGTCGACGATTCACAGCGAGTCACCGATGGCGGTTGGCCGATCACCGTCGACCAACCGCTGCATTATCCCGAAGGTTGGGTCCGGCGGCTCGGCTGGATGATCGCTGCGGTCCCGGCGATCGATTGGGCGGCGATTCATCAAGCCGAAGCGGCAGTTAAATTCGACGCGAAAAGTTTTACAATTGAAATCGATGACGATGCTCTGGAACTGATCCCCGAATCGGTGGCTCGGGAAAATTCGGTGATCCCGGTTCGGTTGCTGCTCGACGGCACTTTGTTGCTCGCCGCCGCCGACGCCGATGACGTCGAACTTGCGGAAAAACTGCGGTTCATCCTCAACCGTCGCGTTCGCCTTCAAACTGCCGACCGCCACGCGATTGGCCAAGCGATCGACGAGCACTACGGTCAAATCGACGGCGAATCGGCCGATTCGATGCTGCAGGAGTTTACCGACACGGCGATCGACTTTACCGAAACGTGCGATTTCATGGCGGCGTCCCCGATGATGGATGGCGGGACGCTGGACGCGGCCGATGCGGGTTGGGATGGGGATTTGGCTCCCCCGCTGATGGCTGCCCCCCCCCAGCGCGATTTACCGCCCTCCAAACCGATCCGCCGCCGGGCCAAAGCTGCCGCGCCGGACGCCGGCGGATCGCCTCATGAACAGACGCCCATCGTGCGGTTGGTCCAGTTGATCCTCGCCGAAGCGGTGCAGTTTGGTGCCGAAGCCATCGAGCTGCGGCGGACCGACGAAGCGATCGAAATCGACTACATCATTGACGGATCGATCGTGCCTCGGGAACGTGCCCCGTCGCGGTTGTGGTCGGCGCTGGCGGCCAGGATTGCGATCTTGGCCCACCTGCCGATCGCCGGATACCGTGGTGCGACGGGGCAGTTGCGGATCACCGTCGGTTCGGCGGAGGTGGATTTTGAAGTGACGTTCAGCGAGGACGGCAAGTCGATCCACATCATTTGCCGATGCAAAACCGGCTGAAGACGCGGTCGAGTAGGTCGTCGGTGTGGACCGCTCCGGTGATTTGGCCGATCGCGGTGACGGCCAATCGAATTTCGCCGGCGACCCACTCGTCACCCCGGTCGCTGATCGAGGCGTCCAGGGCGGCGGCGATCGCGGCGGTAGCGTCTGTCAAACTCGATGCAGCTCGGGCCGCGGTCCCGGTTGCGGTTTCGGACCGAAAATGATCGGCTGCCGCCCTTTGCAACCGTTCAATCAACTCGGCGATCCCCGCCCCGGTCCGGCTGCTAACGGCCGGAACTCCCGGCGGCGGGTCGACGTTTGACAAGTCGCATTTGGTCCAAACCCGCCACCGCCGCTGGTCACTGCCCGCGTCAGCCGAAACCCGCTCGCCGGCGACCGCGCAGCACAGCACCAGATCGGCCGACCGGTCAGCGTCGCGGCCTTGATCGATCGCTCGTCCCAAGACCGAAGCCGGATCGGCTGATTCAATCCCCGCGGTATCGGTCAGACGGATCGGGACCGGACCGGGCAGCACGGCTTGCACCCGGTCCCGCGTCGTCCCGGCGGTGGCCGAAACGATGGCCTCGTCGCGGCCGGCGAGCGTGTTGAGCAGGCTGCTTTTGCCGACATTGGGCGGTCCGACGATCGCGACGTCGAAAAATTCCCCGCCGCCGCCGCGGGTGCTCAATTGACCGGCCATCGCGGCAATTTGCGTCGCGGCGTTGGTCAGCCGACGCTGAACCTCCGCGGCGGTGACGAACGCGATGTCTTCATCGACGAAATCCAATCCCGCTTCGACATCGGCCAACAGGTCCAGCAGGTCCGAGCGGATCGATTCAAACCCGCGTGCCAAGTTGCCTGCCAATTGCGTCAGGGCCGACGTCAGCGCATCGGGATCGGCTGCATCGATGACGCCGAGCACCGCTTCGGCTTGGGTCAAATCCAGCCGCCCGGCCAGGAACGCCCGCAGCGTGAACTCGCCCGGACCGGCCGGTCGTGCCCCCGCAGCGACTGCGGCAGCCAGGACCGCGATGAGCACCCCCGGAGAGCCGATCGTGTGAATTTCGACCGATGGTTGACCGGTGTAGCTGCGTGTGTCGGGCCAAATCAACGCGTCGGCGGGGACTTGGCCAATCGGCGGACCGACGTCGACTTGAATGGTCAATCTCGAGGCCCGGCCGGGAGCGGGCAGGCCGCCGGTCAATCGCGATAGCACCGATAGTGCGTCGATCCCCGACATCCGCACGATCCCGCGGGCCGCCGGGCCGGGCGGGGAAGCGATCGCAGCGATCGTCGAGTCGGTCTCGATCAAATTTGGCTCAACCACTGATCAAAGAAATGAAACACTAATTTAATACCTTTCTATAAAAGCCTGAGCAAATTAGTGTTCAATTTCTTAGATTAGCGGTTCAAAATCACCGATGAGTGTTCGCCCCCAGCCGCGCCGTCGCCGAGGTTTGGTCACTCCCCGAACTACCGACGCTGGGGCCGGCCTGCTGGAGCGCTTCGAGCACAGCGGACTGCGACACCAGGTCTCGGAGCACGATCGGTTCGCCGGGGTTATTGCCCGGATAAATCGCCAGCACCGGGATCGAGTCGCTGTCCAGCTCGTTGAGTTTGGCTTTGATCTCCGCGTCCTGGTCAGTCCAATCAGCGAGCATCGCAACGGCGTCCAGCCGGGCGATCATTTGGGCGGTCGGTTTAGTGTCGATCGCTAATTTGGTATTGAATTTACAATTGACGCACCATGCGGCGGTGAAGTCGAGCATCACCGTGCGGCCCTGGGCCTGCAGTTGCTTCAATTTTGCTTCGGAATACGGTTGCCACGTCACGTCGGTCGGCCCGGTGCCCAGCGTAAACGCCGCGACGCCGATCGCGATCGCCGCGGCCAACCCGCCGCCCCACGCGGCTAGCCTCTGGCCGATCGGTTTCCACATCGGCACCAGCCCGATGATCCAGCATCCGAACCACACACCGATCAAGGCGGTGAATAGCCGCGGTTGCTGTTCGGGGCGAAAGCCAAAGAAGAAAAACGCAACGGTGGCCAGGAACAGGAAGGCCAGGAATTGTTTGAACGTCTCCATCCAAGCTCCCGGTTTAGGCAACCACGACGCCGCAGCCGGGAAGAATCCAATCGCCAGAAACGGCATTGCCATGCCCAACCCGACGGTCAAAATCACCAGGCCCCGCAGCGGCCCGGGCAGGCTCAGCGAGAGTCCAAAGATGTATCCCAGCAACGGCCCGGAGCAGGGCGTCGCCAGGATGGTGGCGAAGACGCCTTTAAAAAACGCCCCGGGGTAGCCCTCACGAGACTGCAAACTTGCCGCGGCCCCGCCGGTCGCGGCCCCGGGCACCGGGATCTCCCAAACCCCAAGGTAGGACAGCGCTAACGCAAACAGGCCGACGGTCAAACCCAGCCGCACCGGGAAGTAGGTGAATTGCTCGCCCCAAGAAAATCGCACGGCCCCGGCTAAAACCGCCAACACCGCAAAAACGACCAAAATCCCCGCCGCGGTTGCCAGATTCAGACCCAGGATGCGGCCGCGGTCCTCGCCGGCCTGTTTGACAAACGACATCACTTTGAGTCCCAGCACCGGCAGGACGCAGGGCATGACGTTGAGGATGATGCCGCCGCCGAAGGCCAACAGCAGGATCCAGGCGAACGAGGGCGAGACGCCGCCAGCGAGATTTTCGTCCTCCGCGTCGCTTCCGGCAATCGACCGATCGGCCAACCCGGCCGGCCGCGTCGACGGCGATGTCGCGGCGATCGAATCGGGTTTTACATTAATCGTGTCAACCCAAGACAGCACCGCGGCCATGTCCATCGTTTCGGCGCGGCTGTAGGACCGCATTCCGACCGGGGCCAACGTCAACGACGTCGCCGGCGGCGAGCCGGCCGACGGATCAATCAACAATTCGGTCTCAAAGGCTAGCCCCCGCGGCTGGCGGCAGCTCGAATCGGTGCAGGCTTGATAGGCGATGGCCCCGGCGATTCGCCGCGATCCGACGGTCAAATCCGCCGGCGCCGCGATCGGCAACCGCCACGTCACCACGCCGTCGTGGTACGTCACGCCCGGCAACAGTTCGTAGGGCAACGCCGGCGAATCGGTCACCGGCGTCCCAACCCGCAGGTCGGATTTGTCGGTCAAGACAAAGACGGTTCGGTTGTCCGCATCGGTCGTCGCGGAGGCGTAAACGTGAAAACCGGCGTCCGGCGTGGCGGTAAAGATTAACTCCGCCCGGCCGCCGGGCGGGACGACAGCCGGCTCGATCGACGCGGTCCACTGCACCACCGCCCCCTCATCGCGAAACGTCGCCGGCAGTGGGGCGGGTTCGGCGATCGGTCCGCCGATCGGAGTCTTGGCCGGACCTTCGTAGGTCGCCACCAGCGATTCGTCGATCGGCAGGCACGCACCGGTATCGCCACAGGCGAGCGCTTTGACCTCGATTTGAATCGGTCCCCGATCACCCGACGGCTTCTCGCCGCCGGAGCGCCAAAGCTGCGTGAAGGTGACTTGATCGTCGAATTGTTCAACCGCAACGCCTTCAAAAACGTCCGAGACCGTGATGTGGGGCGGCGTCGTGGAGGACCAGTCGCCGGCCGGCCGCAGCCCCGCCGCCGAGGTGGCCGTCAAACGCGTGGGCAACGGTCCGCCGGGCGGCTGGGTCGTGGAATAGACGTGCCAACCGGGCTGCAGCCGCGCGGTCACGCGGACTTGATACACCCCGTCGCGGGCGGGGTCGGAAACGTAGGTTGCCGTCCAATCGGCCGGATTGGGTTGACCCACCCGCCCGGCCGGCGGGTCCCCCACGTCGCCATACCGGCCGCCGCCAAACCCGCCGGCCCCAAACTGGGAATTGTCCAGTTCGGGAAACAAATCCGCCCCCGCCCCCGCCCCCTGCCCCTGAGCACCAGCCGAGGCGATCAGCATGACCGCGGCGAAGCTCAAAAGCAGCGGGAATGCAACGCCTAATCGTGTCGGACGCGGGCGGAATCGCAGTGTTGCCATGGCCGTTGGATTCAAAGGGAGGAGAGCCGATGGTCGGATCGACTGGTCAGTTTATCAAATCTGCGGACGCCGGCGGAATTGCATCCTTCTTCACGATCCAACCGGCCCGGCTCGAATCCCAGCGACCACGGTGCCAATTCGGTCGGCCAGTGACCCGGCCGAGACGCCAATGGACCCGCGGTCCCGGACGAGCCAAACCAACCAGTGAACGAGCGTCAACGGCCGGCTGATGTTCAAAATCGCCGCCGCCAGCCGCCGGTCGACCGACGTGGTCGGCACGCCCCCACCGGATTTCGCATGTTCGTCGTAACCCGCCACCGCCGACGCCAACCGGTCGCGGGGATCGGCCACCGGGTCAAAATCCACCGCCCAACGGGCCAGGTCCATCGCGATCGCGTCGACGCGGATCGCATCGCAATCAATCACGGCGGAAACTTTTCCCGACGCAAACAGCAAGTTTTCCCGGTGGCAATCCCGCAGCGTCCAGCCGGTCGTCGGCCGCACGCCGCAGCGGTCCAGAGCGTCGATCTCCGCTTCAAAAGCGGCGATCGCGGGCCGCAACGTTTGATCCAAGACGTCGTAGGCGTCGTGCAGGGCAAAAGCGAGGTAGGCGGCCGCGGGGTCGGACGAATTGCCGAGCTGTTTGGCGATCCGGCCGGTCAGCACCGCCAGCGGCGGCGGCCGGAGGTGCTCCGATGCGGCGGTACGCCAACGATCGATCGCCGACCGGCGATCGACGACGCAGGCCAATTGATCCAAAGGCACCTCTGGGGCGACCCATGATACCGCGAAAGCTTGATGAACTTCCGCAATCGCCGCCCCGCCGGCGTGCAACGACGCATCGCCGGCATCCCTTCGGGCGGCCGAGCCGGCCCGCCAGTCAAACAATTGCCACGACCGCCCGTCCGCGATTTCAACATACTCCCCCCCAACCCCCGTAGCGGAAGTCGCCAAGACTTTCGGCTCCGCCCCCCCGACTTTCGGTTCCGCCCCCCCAACCGCGATCGGCACGGCCAACAACCCGCACCCCGTCCGAACTAACCTCCACGAAGCCTCCCGCAGCGATCCCGAATCGGACCCCACCGGATAACCTTTGAGGGCAAACTCCGCCCCCCCAGTCGTGCGAACCCGCAGCACGATCGATCGGGTCAATCCGCCGGGAGCGGGTTGAAATTGACAATCACCGGACCTTGGCAACCAATGTCCCAGCAGTTCCGCCAGCCCGGGCTGGTCCCCCACGGCTCGCCACGGCGGCGCCGGAGCGGGCGGGCAGTTGTTCGATGGCATCAACGGGGGCAACTTTTTATCCATGGGTCAATTCAGTCGTCCGGCGGCCGGGGAGGTGCGGCCGGCGTGCGGCGGAAGTATCTTAAGGGTCGCTTCCTAGTCACCCCCCGTCATTTCAACGTTCGCCGTGTCGCAAGCGCTCCCCTCCCTCGCACCGGCTCCCCGCCGCTTTCCCGTGCTCTGTGCCCTGTTGCTGGTCGCCATCGTGCCGTGGGCGGTGGCCGCGCCGAGCGCCCGGGGTCAAGACGCCGAAGCCGAGTTCGGCGACGTCGATGCACCCGCCCCGGCGGCCGATCCGGCCGCGGGCGCCGCCGCTCCGGCCGCTCCGGCCGCACCTGCCGGCGGTGGCGGCGCGACCGAGCCGGAAGAAAGCCTGCTGGTTTGGGTTTTTAAGTCCCTCGGCCTTCCCTACGTGATCGTTTTCTTGGCGTTATCGATCACGTTGGTATCTCTCTTTGTGATGAACCTGCTGGCCGCCCGCCGCGACACGCTATGCCCCCAAGAACTGATCGACGACTTCGGTGCCCGATTGGCCGAGAACGACAATCAAGCCGCTTATGATTTGGCCAAAAACGACGAGTCGGTCTTGGGTCAAGTTCTCGCCGCCGGATTGGCCAAAGTCTCCAAGGGTTACAACAAAGCGATCGAAGCGATGCAGGAGGTCGGTGAGGAGGAATCGATGAAGCTGGAGCATCGGTTGTCCTACATGGCGTTGATTGGAAACCTCGCTCCCATGATCGGATTGTTCGGCACGGTGCAGGGAATGATCGCGTCGTTTCAAGTGATTGCCACCGGCGGCTCGACGCCCAAACCTTCGGATCTGGCCGCCGGGATTTCGACCGCGTTGTTCACGACCCTGGTCGGCTTGGCCGTCGCGATCCCCGCGATCGCTGCTTATAACATTCTGCGAAACCGCGTCGCTCGGTTGTTATTAGAAGTCGGTGTAGAAAGTGAAAACCTAATGAGCCGGTTCGAGGACGTTTCCCCCAAACGGCGGGCGACCTCTTAATGTGGGATAGGCCTCCGGCCTGTCACCGCAATCTCTTCCAATTATCGTTAAATTCCACGTAAGACAGGCCAGAGGCCTATCCCACCCATGCGAGTCAAATCCACCGCCCCGGACATGGCCGAGGGCGACATGACGCCGATGATCGACATGACGTTTCAATTGATCGCGTTCTTCATGGTGCTGATCAATTTCGCCCAAACCGAGGCCAACGATCACGTCGTGCTGCCCAACAGCCAATTGGTCAAACCGCCCGAGGCGCCGATCGAACACGCCATCATTTTGCAAGTCGGCGCCGACGGGCGGATCTACATTGGTGGAGACGATTACACCACCGAAACACTGCGAATCGGATTGGACCAGGAACTGGCCGTGGTCCGGGCCGAAGGCGGCTCGCCGATGGACGCCAATGTCATCATTCGAGGTCACCGCGACGTCGCGACCGGCGAAATTCAGGAGGTGATCCGGGTCTGCCAGGACCGTAAGCTCGAGAACTTTGCCCTGCGGGTTAAAGAGGACCGATCATGAAGGTTCGCAATCGCCGCCAGGCGGAGAAACAAGAACTCAACATGACCAGCATGATTGACATCGTCTTTCTGCTGCTGATCTTCTTTGTGATGACGTTCAAGATCGTCGAGCTGGAAGGCGACTTTTCAATCAAAATGCCGCTGGCCGGCCAGGGCACACCGGGCGATCCGACCGACTTGCCGCTGAAGCTTCGCATGACCGCCAACGCCGCCGGTTCGTTGACCGGAATGGCGCTCGGCGGCACCGATTTGGGCAACGACAGCGAAGCGTTCGAGCGGCTGCGGGCTAAAGTCATCGGTCAAATCGGCACCGCCGCCCCGGTCGCGGTCGAAGCCGGTGAGGGGCCGGAGATCGAGATCGACGCCGACTACAACCTTCGTTATGGCGCGACGATCCAAGCGATCACCGCGGTGTCGGGTTATAAGGACGGCGACCAGATCGTCAAATTGATCGAAAAGATTAAGTTCGCCAAACCACGAACCTAGGTGGGATAGGCCTCCGGCCTGTCATCAGCGTCCGTCGACAGGCCGGAGGCCTATCCCACACGATGTTCCTGCTGCTCGACAACCAGGACAGCTTTGTGCATAACCTGGCAAGGTACTTGCGGATCGCCGGGGCGGACACGCAGGTCGTTCGCAGCGATGCGGTCAATGTGGATCAAATTCGCGATCTGGCACCTGCGGCGATTGTGATCTCGCCCGGTCCCCACGCCCCGGCGTCGGCCGGTTGCTGCTTGGCGGTCGCCGGCGAATTGGCCGGACAAATCCCCATGCTCGGCGTCTGTTTGGGGCATCAAACGATTGCCGCGGCGGCCGGAGCGACGATCGATCGTTGTCCCCCTCGACACGGTATGGCGTCGATGATCACGCACGACGGCGGCGGCTTGTTCACGGGGTGTCCCCCGGTCATCGACGTCGGGCGGTATCATTCTTTGCACGTCGTTGCCCAATCGATCCACCCCCGTTTTTGTATCGATGCGATGACCGAAGACGGGATCGTGATGTCGATCCGCGACGATTCGGCGATGCAGTATGGTGTGCAGTTCCACCCCGAGTCGATGCTCACCGAGTTTGGTCAGCGGATGGTTGATAATTTTGTATCGTTGGTCGGTCAACGGAGGATGTCACTGATCGGACATAGGGGACCGGTGGGACAACTCGTCCCGTGAATCACAACAGTCCCATCGATTGGTCATCGACCCCAATCCTCGAATCGATCACCACAACGATCGATACCGACGGCGGCGTCCACGCGGCGCCGCTGGGGCCGCGGGTGTTAAATCATTCCAACGACCCGCCGACGTTTCAATTGCGACCTTATGAGGGTTCAAATACCTGCGACAACCTATTGCGCTCCGGCAACGCCGTCATCCATGTGACCGACGACGCGGCCATGATCGCTGGTTTGATCCTCGGTGACCGACCGCCGTTGACTCGGCCGGTCGATGGTTTGGAACAGACGCATCATCGATTGGTCCGATGCCACCGCTGGTTCGCGGTTCAGGTCACCGACCGCGACGCCGAGGGGCCGCTGCATCATTTGACAGCGGAGACGATCGACAGCGGCGTGGTCGACCCCTTTTTCGGGTTCAATCGCGCCAAATCCGCATTGATTGAATTAGCTATTTTGGCGACCCGGATTGATCGGATTGACCCGTCGGAAATTCGTCGGCAAATGAATTGGTTGTCACCTTGGGTGGAGAAAACTGCGTTAACGATCGATCGCCAAGCCTGGGACCGACTGCTCGCCCACGTCACCGAGCGGTTGCGTTGACCGGTACGGTTCGAGTCGTGACTGGGGCACGCCTGCATTTCGGATTGCTGGACGTCCGTCCGCCGTTTGGCGGGGCGGGCATCATGATCGTCGATCCGGCGACCGAGGTGATCGCCAGTCGGGCCGACCGGTTTGACCCCGGCAACATCCAGCCTGACCGGATCACGGCAATCGCCCGGCGTTGGGCTGGCGACCACGGCGATCGTTGGCCGTCGGTGGCGGTGAGTGTCCCACGATGCTCGCCGAGTCATTGTGGCCTCGGTTCGGGGACGCAGCTCTGTCTGGCAGTCGCCGAAGCGATCGATCGTGCGACCGGCGGCCAACCCCGCAACGATCAAATTCAACATTGGGCGGGCCGAGGGCTTCGTTCGGCGGTCGGCAGCATTGGTTATCGAACCGGCGGGCTGGTCGTCGAGGACGCCGCCAACGGTGGTTGGCACGAAGTGGTTGCACTGCCGGAGCCGTGGCGGATCGCTCTTTTGACACCCCGAGTTGCCGGTGACCCGATTGCCGGTTCGGTCGAAAAAAGTCTTTTCAAGCGGTTGCCGATGATCGCTCCGGCAACGCGAAATCAACTGCGTCAACGACTTATCGGCGACATGCTACCGGCCGCCCGGGTAGGTAACTTTAAAACGTTCGCCGCGGCGGTGAGCGACTACAACCGACGCTCCGGCGAATTATTCGCCGCCGCTCAGGGTGGCCCCTACAGCCCGGCGGCGACCGCGACGATCGATCGATTGAAACGACTCGGAGTTCAGCATTTCGGTCAATCGAGCTGGGGACCGGGCGTCTTCGCGTGGTTCCCCGACGAGTTGTCCGCGGGGCAGTTCGCCGGCCGCTGGGACGGGGCAGAGATCGACTGTCAAATCACTCGGGTTGTGCCGGTCAACGCCGACGTTCCGCTGCCCGGACGCGGCCGCCCCGGCGGCGTAAATTAGCGGTCGACGTCCCCTGCCCCGCTTCCGCGACCAAAGCCATGCCGCTGCACGATTGGACCCGCGTGACCGCCGCTGCCGTTGTTCCTGCGGCCGGGACACTACATCCCGCTGCCGCTCGCCGAGACCTACGACCAAGCCTACGAGGGATTCCCGCGGCGATTCGGGGCGGTGCTCGAGGGGTAGGGACCGCAGGATCACCGCTGGGGTCCATCGCTAGGCGGCGAATGTCACAACCTTGCGAGCAAGCCCCGCAGCCGGGTGAGCATTCGCCAACTGGGGTAGTGCCCGTGAGCGAGCCGGTTGCGAAGCGTTCGAATCGAATGACGATCGTGATGCCGCATGCCGCGTTCGATTCGTGTCCGATCCAGGATGACGCCAAAGGAAGCGGCCTGCCAAACATTCCGAACCGTCGCGGGACACTCCAGCGGAAGCAATCTTGTGCTTTCCCGGAGTTCTTCGGTCGAAATTTTTTGATAGTCCCTATGAGATTGGTCGTCTGCCAAATCGGTGCCGGGCATGTCCCGGTAACATTCCACACGATGCCTCGCTTCGAGGACGAAGCACCGCGAGAGCATCTGTTGAGCCAACGGTTGGCATGACATCGCCCAGCGGAGATGGTCCGAAGCGGCGTGTTCGCGTTGGGCCAGTAACACGGCTCGAGCCGCCCAGGCGGACGTCGAGGTGGGGTCGTTAGCACGGATGACCAAGTTCTCGGCTTCCAACGCCCAGCGATCGGCTGGCATCGACGGTTCGCTCGCTATACCCATGAGCGACTCCAGAAACGAATGCCGCAACGACTCGTCGACGTCCGCAAACCGAGTCGACGCGAGATGATTGAGACCCCGTTCCAAGGAGTCGTCGTCCCCCACACGGTGGCGCAGCCCGTCGAGATCCGATGCCCACCGACGACTTTGATCCAGGCGGCCACCGGTCTCAAAGGCGATCCGGTGGTGCAAATATCGTCGCCAACACTCCGACGTGGTCAGGTCGACATCACACAGTTCGACGGCCAATGGATGACCCCTTTGCAACCGGTAAGTCGTCGCCAGTGTGGTCGCAATGGTATCAGAAAGCAGGACAATGGCCGGTCGCTGCGTCCCGCCGAGCTTTTCCACCGCATCGATCCAACGATCGAGCTGTTCGACCACCATGGTCGCCCGATTGGTCCGCAACACCAACGCGGTGGGACGGAGGCGGATTCGGTTGCCCGCTTCCATGAGCCGTTTGACCCGGGAGGCGGCCGGATCGATTCCCAAACAACCTTCGATTGCCTCAATGATCGCACTCGGGCTTCCGGTCCCACCCTCGTTTTCCCGCTCGCTCCCCGCGACGCTCAAGGCATGAACCCGGACGTCCTGACGATGCATACCCTCGCGACACAATTCCTCCAGACGTTCGGCGATGAGCGGTATCAAATCGGCGGCGCAGTGAACGAGTTTCAAACCGCCCTCGCGATGCCAATGACCGCGACGCAGCCACTGATTTAACCCCTCGGAGCCATCGAGCCACCAGTCGGCGGTATGACCGCCCAACGTCATTTCAATCCGCAAGGCGTTCGCCTTGAAGTCTGGCGACCCGGACGTCGATCATCTTGCGGATCGCATCCCCGGGGGCAACCGAGAGAAAGCGAATTTCACCGACCGGCGAGGTCTCGCGATAGGGCAGCCAACCAAGCTCCTCCAACAATCGGATCGATGGGGTATCGCGGGGCGTCGGGGGCAACAGTTCCGGATCGTCTTCCGATCGAAAGCTGTCGTAGTCTTTGAGATAATCGTGCAACGCCACGGCCGGTTCGACATGATTGCTCAGCGCGACCACCATTTGAATCAGTTCCAACTCTCGGCCATTGAGTCCGTCGGCGGAGTCAAAGGCGCGGTGAACGATCAGGTTCATTTGAGCATGAAACTTCTCCAATAGATCACTCAAGCCGGCTTCATTGAGATCTCCGCCATCGGGTTTGCTTTCGACAAGCAGTCGGTCCAGGTGACCGACCAGGGCGGGAATGCCCGAAGTGGCGACTAAAATTCGATCCAGGCCATCGCCGTCGAACTCGACCGCACGCTTTCGGGTTAACCACCATTCAATGGCCGAGCGATTCAATCGGCCGGTGGTCAACCGGATAGAATAAATTTCATCCGCGTTCTCGGCCGCGATGGCGCTTCGGATGAGTGATATCGGCCCGATGAGCACCGGCGGGGGCAGCCCACCGGACCGGTGGGCCACTCGCTTGAGAGTCGTCGCATCGGCCGCGTCGATTGCCAACAAAGTCGCGTCGGCGATCGATCGATCCAGGTTAGCCGCGGTCGCCCGAATCTCGGTTCGATGCCGCTTGCCAAACAATTCATCCAGAGGAGCGGCGTCATCGATTGCGTCGCTAACGACGACCGCCCCGCTGGAAAAAGTCTCGGCCACCGCCAAATCGTCAATGGTCCGCTCGGGCATCCGGCGGTTGAGCAGTTGGCGGCAAAACCCAATGATCAGCGCCGGTTGATAGCCGCAACGCCAAGCGATCGCCGGTGCCAGGTCGCGGGCGGGGATTCCAATCCGCTCCAGCGGCCCGCGGACCAGGCGGATGCCCTCCTCGTCGGTCAACGGCGTCAACCGCAGCACGTCGCCCCAGGCCCCCGTCCACGCGCCCTCGCTGCGATGGGTCACCCGATAGCCGGAGAACAAGAAGCGGACCCGCGGCAAACCGTTGGCGTCCTTCTGCTCCTCGACTCGCGAACGAATTGCGAAGCTCAATTGCTGCTCCTTGTCGCGATCGTAGTCGGCGATTTGACGTTCCATGAAAAGGTCCGCCTCATCGAAGAGCACCAGCAGGCTTTCGGTCGGTCGCTGGTCGCAAAACCGGCGGAAGGTTTTGACCAATCGTTCGCTCGGAGCGGTTTGTCCGAGATCATCGGCGTGGAGTTCAAACCCCGTGTCCCTGGCCAATGCTTCGGTCAAGCGATCGACGACTTCGGGTTCCTCCCCCGCCCCGACCCCGTTGACGTAGAGCACCCGCAGCGTGTTGTCCGAGATCGGCAGCGAACCCGGAACCGTTTGGAATCATTTTCACCTTTGGGTTTGTTTGACTTATCGCTCTTGCTGGAGGCGAAAATCAGTTTGGCGAATTTGGTTTTGAGTGCTTGATCGTCGTTGTGTTGTCCCTGGATGCCCCGGAGCCAATGGTCCAGCAGCGGCTGGGCCTCCTCGTCGGTTGACAGCGCGTCCAGGATCGTTTTGCGAGGATCTTCATATCGACGACTCGCTTCGTCACGAAACGCGGTTTCTCGCTCCCAATCCGACTCGCTGACTTTTCCGCCCAGCAACATCATCGCTTCGGCATACCGCCCCGCTTTTAAATCCCCCAGCACGGCGGTCCTTTGCGGCGGATCCAACCCCTCGGAGGCGGTTTCCAACGCGGCAGCACATTGATTGATCGCCACGTCGCAACGCCGCTCGATTTCGCCGAGCCACGCCAGCAGCATGGGCAAGTCCACCTGTTCGCCGAGCAGCCGATCCCGCTGGCTTTCCGACTCCCGAACGACCTCAAACACTTCGCTCGCCGACGGGTGCGCCAGTTGTTGCAAGTCGCGGTGGCGTCTTCGGGTTCGCGTAATCGCTTGGTCCAGCCGCCGCGACAAATCAGTGCAATGTTTATCGAACCGCGGCTCGGCCCGGCCGGCTCAGGTTGCCACCGGCAATGGCCATCGATTCACTCAGCTCCTGAGGGTCCATCAGAGCCACCAAGTCGGGGTAGGCCACCACATCGGACGACTTCAGTGTCCAATCAGGTGTCAACTGCACCGGTCGTTCCGCGGGGTTGGCAAAGAGAACCTTCAAAACGTGGGTGACCAATCGGTTGAAGTCTTCGAGCGTCTCACGCCGCTGGAGCACCTCGTGCAGTTCGGCTTTGGGCAACGCGTCAAAGGCGACCGGCGCGACCGCATCGCTGTGTTGCTGAACTTCGGCGACGGCTCGAATCGCGTTGATGGCTAATTTTCGGATGCGGTCGGCGGTCCGGTCCGCAGTCCGGCGATCGTTGTGTTTGACCTCGCCATCGTCGAAAATTTTCAGCGACATCGCATTGATTTGGCGGACCTCCGACTCCAGAAGCTCGATATCCAATCCGCTCAATGGGGGATCGCAACTCAATAGCGGCTGGATCACGCCGTCGGCACGCTCGATGAACTTCGACCAAGCGTCGCGGCAGTGCGTCCGTTAACGTTTCGGACTGTTCAATCAATGACAAAAGGGCCAGCAGCGGATGCTCTTCGATCACACCCCGCGGCGGCGAGGCTGACCCGGCCGCGTCAAAAATCCGTTGACGAATGTTCTCCAATTCCCCCGCGATCGCTTCGGCCAGTGCGTCGGCGTCGGACCCCATTTCCAAAGGTTCGATCCGAGCGGCTCGATCAATTTGACCCTCAATCGCATCAAAATATCGACGTTGGAGGTGTACCTTCATCTCATCGGCGAAGTCCCTCAAATCGTCGAAGCGTTTTGTGTAGTCGCCCAACGCCTCCAAGACGTCTTGAACGTCAGGCACTGCCCCATCGGTCAACCACTCCGCGTGAAGGCTCAATTCGCTGGCCAAACGCTTAGCTTCCGATTGCAAATGATCTAGCCGATTGCCAATCTCCCGCCACGTCGTCTCGGAGAATTCTTCGGTGCAATGCATGGGATGAAATCGCCGATCACGAAAATGCGGACCGACCCGGCGGATCGGCGAAACCGCAAACATAGTCGTCCGAGATCATCGCATGTTTAAACCCTCCTGAGCTCCGCCAAGATCGATCCGCGCAAGATCGATCCCCGCCCGGGGCGATCGTATTCGCCTTGCCGCCCGTCGACCGCGAGGCGACAATGACCGGTCATTGACTCACCTTTTCGTTCCCCGCCCTACATGCCCCAAGGCCGACGATGCCGCAAACCGACGTGGTCGCCGACCAACTGCGACAACTCCTGGCCGAGCGAATCCTGCTGCTCGACGGGGCGATGGGGACGATGATTCAGCGACTTGGCCTGGACGAAGCCGGCGTGCGCGGCGAGCGGTTTGCCGACCATCACCGCGATTTGAAAAATTTCTCGGACATCCTGTGCCTGACGCATCCCGAGAAAATCACCGACATTCACCGGGCCTACTACGCCGCCGGCAGCGACATCGTCGAAACCAACAGCTTCGGCGCCTCGCCGATCGGGATGATCGAGTTCGACCTGCCGCTGGCGATGGTCGACGAAATCAATATCGCCGCGGTCGCGTGTGCCCGCCAAGCCGCCGATGAGTTCACCCAAAAGACGCCGGACAAGCCGCGGTTCGTTGCCGGGTCGATCGGTCCGACGACGCGTCAATTGGCGATCTCGACGACCGAAGACCCCGCCCACCGTGGCAGCTCCTTTGATGAGTTGAAAGATTCCTACCGGGCACAAGTCGAATCGTTGGTGGGTGCCGGCGTCGACATCCTGCTGCCCGAAACGGCGATCGACACGCTCAACCTCAAAGCGTGCCTGTTCGCGATTCAAGACTTTTTCGACGCCGGCGGTCGCCGTGTGCCGGTCATGGCGTCGGGAACGTTCCAGGATGGCGGGCGAACGTTTGTTTCGGCTCAATCGGTCGAAGCGTTTTGGACCGCGATCAATCATTTCCCGCTGCTCTCGGTGGGGATGAACTGCGCGATGGGTCCCGACATCATGCGGCCGCACATCGAGGAACTGTCCAAAGTCGCCGGGATTCCGATCTCATGCCATCCCAATGCCGGTTTGCCCAACGAAATGGGGCAATTTGACTTGGGTCCCGAACCGATGGCGCAAAAAGTCGGTGAGTATGCCGAGAACGGTTGGGTCAACATCCTGGGCGGTTGCTGCGGCACGACGCCCGACCACATCGCCGCGATCGCCGCGCGAATCAAACATTGTAAACCCAAACGTTCGGCCCGGTCCAAACCTTACACGCGGTTGTCGGGTCAATTGCCGTTCGTGATGAGGCCCGAGATTCCGTTCGTCAACGTTGGTGAGCGAACCAATGTCTCGGGCAGCCGCATGTTTGCAAGATTGGTTCGCGACGAAAAGTATGAGGAAGCCGTCGAGGTTGCGCGGCAGCAGGTCGAGAACGGCGCGGTGATCATCGACATCAACTTCGACGACGCGCTGCTGGACGGTCCCGAGGCGATGGAGCGTTATCTACGCCTGATTGCCGGCGACAACATCGCCGCGACGGTGCCGGTGATGATCGATAGTTCCCGTTGGGAGGTGATCGAGTCGGGCCTTAAAAACGTGCAAGGCAAAGCGATCGTCAATTCGATTTCGCTCAAGGACGGCGAAGCCGAATTTATCCGCCGGGCCAAATTGGTGCGTCAGTATGGCGCGGCCGCGGTCGTCATGGCGTTTGACGAAAAAGGTCAAGCGGCCGACGAGGAATCCAAGGTCGCGATCTGCAAGCGGGCTTATGACATCCTGGTCAACGAAGTTCATTTTCCGCCCGAGGACATCATCTTTGACCCCAACATCCTGACGGTCGCCACCGGGATGGAGGAACATAATAACTACGCGGTTGATTTCATCAACGCCGTTGGGCGCATTAAAAAAGAATGTCCCGGCGCGAAGACGTCCGGCGGCGTGTCCAACATCTCGTTCAGCTTCCGTGGCAACGATCGGGTCCGCGAAGCCATGCACGCTTCGTTCCTCTATCACGCCGGCAAGGCCGGTTTGGACATGGGGATCGTCAACGCGGGGCAGTTGGAAGTTTATGACGAAGTCCCCAAGGAATTGCTCCAGCGGGTCGAAGACGTCCTGTTCAATCGCCGCCCCGACGCGACCGATCGATTGTTGGAGTTCGCCGAGACGGTCAAAGGTTCCGGCATTCAAGCCAAAGGCGAAGACCTGTCGTGGCGCGAAAGCGATGTCGCTCAGCGGATGCGGCACGCGTTGATCAAAGGGATCGATAAATACATCGTCGAGGACACCGAAGAAGCACGCCAGCATTTTGACAAATGCTTGGACGTGATCGAAGGACCGCTGATGGACGGGATGCAGGTCGTGGGCGACCTGTTTGGCGAAGGCAAAATGTTCCTGCCCCAAGTCGTCAAGTCGGCCCGGGTGATGAAGAAAGCCGTCGCCTACCTCGAACCGTACATGGAGGAAGAAAAACGGCTGGCCGGCAAACAAAATGACGCCGCGAGGGGAAAATTCCTCATCGCCACGGTCAAAGGCGACGTCCATGACATCGGCAAGAACATCGTCGGCGTGGTGCTGCAGTGCAACAACTATCAGGTCATCGATTTGGGGGTGATGGTCGACACCGAGAAGATCTTGTCCGAAGCCGTCAAACACGACGTCGACATGATCGGGCTGTCAGGTCTGATCACACCATCGCTTGATGAGATGGTGACCGTTGCTCGCGAAATGAAACGCCGCGGCATGACGATGCCGCTGCTGATCGGCGGTGCGACGACATCGGCCAAACATACCGCGGTCAAGATTGCCCCGGTTTATGATGGCCCGGTGCTGCACGTCAACGACGCGTCACGCAGCGTCGGCGTGGTCGAAAAATTGATCGGCGAACATCGTGATGCTTTCGCCAAAGCGAACGAAGTTGCGCAGGCCGAGTTGGTCGCCAACTACAAAGGCCGTCAGCAAACGTTAGTTGCATATGAGGAGGCTTGTGCCAACCCGTTTCAAACCGATTGGAAAACCGTTCGGATCGACCGACCGTCGTTCACCGGCACGCGGGTTTTCCGCGACATTCCGATCGATGAGATTCGGCCTTACATCGATTGGTCACCGTTCTTTTTGACCTGGGAGCTGAAAGGTAAATTCCCCAAGATTCTGGACGATCCCAAGTTTGGCGAACCGGCCCGCGAGGTTTATGAGAAAGCCAATGCGATGCTCGATGATATCATCGCGGCCGGTTCGCTGACCGCTCACGCGGCGATCGGGTTTTGGCCCGCCGCGTCCGATGGCGACGATGTGGTGCTATATACCGACGAGTCGCGGGACGAGGAACTCGCCCGGATGCACTTCCTGCGTCAACAGTGGCAGCGCCGCGGCACGACCGACTACCGATGTTTGGCCGACTATGTCGCTCCGGTTGATTCGGGCCGCGATGACTACTTAGGTGGTTTCGTGGTCACCACCGGCATCGGCGCCGAAGCGTTGGCGTCGAAATTCAAAGCCGAACACAACGATTACGACGCGATCATGGTCCAGGCCGTTGCCGACCGATTGGCCGAAGCGTTGGCCGAGCGGATGCACGCGATCGCGCGGGACGAGTGGGGATTTGCCGACGGACTGACGACGCAGCAGATGATCGACGAGCAGTACCGCGGCATCCGACCGGCGGCCGGCTACCCGGCGTGCCCCGACCACACCGAAAAACGCACGTTGTTTGACCTGCTCGATGCCGAGGCCAACACCACCGTCGAACTAACTAGTTCCTACGCGATGACCCCCGGAGCGAGTGTCTCGGGGTTGTACTTTGGCCACCCCGAGGCTCGCTACTTCACCGTCGACCGCATCACGCGCGAGCAGGTCGAGTCTTACGCGACCCGTAAAGGCCTGCCGGTCGCGGAGGTCGAACGTTGGCTGAGTCCCAACCTAGCCTACGAGCCGACTGAAGAGCCCGAACTCATCCCCGCGTAGGTTAGGCTTTAGCCTGACAGCCCCCAAGACGCCGCTCGCGTTTCGCGGCGATGATGGCATGCCGGCACGCGGCACACGGCACGATGCCGGCGGCTTCGCAAAGCCTCGCCGGATCGTCAGGTCAAGACCTGACCTACCCCCGTCAGGTCAAGACCTGACCTACGCCCGTCAGGCTAATGCTGGACCTACTTTTCTCTAAACTTCCAACCAACGGCTTGCGTCCCCCCCGTCGGTGGTACAAGATGACTGAAGCGATACCCCCCAATCTGGGTGATCGGTACGGTCCTCTCCGCCAAGGTGATGTGAATGTTGTTTGAAAATCGTGTCCGAACCATCGGATTGACCACGGCAATGGCCGCCGCGGCGTTACTCGTTAGCGTGGGCGATAGCTCCACCGCCGAGGCGGGTTACTACCAGTCGTACTCGTCGTGGAATTATCACCCCACCCGCAGCTACCACTACACTCGGTACTCCTACGCGCCGACGGTGACCGCGACGCACAGCTATCACTACTGCGTCTGTCGTCCCTCGCAGCCGCGTTACGTGTACTACTACAACCCGGTCAAGCAGGTCTATTGGGGCCGTTACGACACCGAAGCCAAAGGTTACTCGCTGCTTGAGACCAAGGACCGCAAGGCGGAACTCGACGACATCCCCGAATCGGCGTTCCCGGAGCCGGGCGAGATGCCCGAAATCCCCGACTCCGATTCGGGCGAAAAGATGAATCCCCCGAATTTGGAGGACCTTCCCACCGCCGAAACGCCCACCGACGCCCCGTAATCGGCAATGCCTCAATGGGAGGGCGGGAGCGGTTCAATCCAAACGGATTAATTGGAACAACGGGCACCGGTCGCACGATCGCGCCCCAGCTTGGGCAAATCCCCACATCGGGGAGGAAACAACTTGCAAACGGTGAAGGGTGTTCCGATCCCCTCCATCGGGGGTGATGGCGATGCAGCCACCCCCCTGGTTAGCAAGACCCAACTCCCTCCCCAGGCACCGGAAGCCATGTTTGCACCCGCACCCCGAGCAAGACGTTCATTCTTCGGATCGGTTTCGATTCGTCGCCAAATCCTAGCGGCCTTGATCGCGGCACCCGCCGCATTGGCCGCGTCCGGCATCGTCGCCGCGGCCCCGCCGTGCGTCGTCTTCCCCCCGCCAGCAGACCTGTCGTGCCCCCCGAGCTATCAATCACTGCCCAGGGCCACGCCCATCGTCCCGGCTGAACGACAAGGAGCGTTCGGCGACATGCTGCAAACCGCCCCGCCGGTCCAGCCGTTGACCGATCCGTCGACTGACCAATCAGCCGCCGGCGAGCCAACGCTTTCCGCTCCGCTGCAAGACGCGTTGAACGACACCAACTCAGTGCCCGAACCGATCACGCAGTCCCAGGTCGATGCGGCGGACTTTGATCTGTCGTCCGGCCTTGCCAGCACCGCCGCGGCCGGAGCCGGTTCACTAGCCCTGGCCAATACGCCCAACATGATGGGCGACTTTCTGGGGAGTGGCAGGAACACGAGTTTCAATTTCAACCTCGCTGGCGACGGAAACCCCACCGTCATCGCCGGTGGTTCGACGCTCCGAAACTCGAAGATCAGCGACAACAATTCGGCAATTCCCCGGGACCGAGTCTTCTTTCGATACAACCGGTTTGACGACGGGGCTCAACTACGCGGTGCCGAACCGACGGGGAATACTTTGGAAATCCAAGCTCCCGCCCTGGTGCCCAATGGCATGGGGGGATTGGTCACGCAAAACTTCTTTGCCACCCAAAACGAAGTTCAATCTGTCACTCGGGATTTTGATGCGCACGTCTTTGAAGCGGGCTTTGAAAGACGGCTGACCGAGGACATCTCATTCGAGATGCGGATCCCCATGATTGCCACTTTGGATTCCAATCTCGAACTCAATTCGTTGTCCATCGGCGACGGACCTCCCGGTAATCCTGACCTGTTTGGATTTTCCACTCCCGGTGGAACCTTGGGAGCCTATGACTTCGAGTTTCGGGACATTTCTTTCATTACCAAAGCCGCGTTGTACCGCCAACGCAACATGATCGTCAGCGGTGGTTTGGGAGTTCGGGTACCCACCGGTCGCGACAGTTCCGTTTCAGTCTTGGACGGCATCAGTCAGCTCGATCCCTTCGGCAACCCGATCCTGACACCGACGACCACCTTTGCACCCGACGGGACACCAATCAGATTCTCCAACGAGCCGGTTTTGACTCAGTTTCGAATTCGGGACATCGAAACCGATCTCCAAACGGTATCGATCACGCCCTTTTTGGCCACCGCCGGAACGCTGGGACGCCGTTTCTTCTACAACGCCTTCTCGACCTTGGAAGTGCCGATCGGTCAAGATCAGGTGCGATACACGGAGAATTTCCTGGATGCGAGCGAAGATAGTCAGGGCAACTTCATCCTCAATCCGTCGGGAACGTTTTCACCAACCGATGGCTCCGGTCGCAGTTTCGGAACGTTCACCGGGCTGACCGAGGAACGTCAGATTCGCGAACAAACCCTACTGTCCTTCGATGTTTCCATCGGCACATGGTTGCATCAAGCTCGTAGCCCGTATTCCAGGGTGCAACGGGTCGCCTGGGTCAACGAGTTGCATTACACAACGACGCTCAACGACGCCGATCTGGCGACGTTCCAGCAACTTGATGCCAATGGTTTCCAGGTCCAAGCGTTCAACAATCAAACTCGAAGGTTCGCCCCCGAAGGCGACGTGGTGGTCGGCAACACGGACAACCGTTTGGATGTGTTGAACTTCACGACCGGACTTCAAACACAGTTTCGCCGTAACATGACGCTTGGGACCGCCATTGCAACGCCACTACGTGACGATGGCGACAAATTATTTGATTGGGAATTGCAAGTTCAATTGAACTACTATCCCGGCGGGTTTGGACGAGGTCTCCCGACGCTTTTTTGAGAGAGATTCCATTTTGCACGGTGGGTCAAGCCGCTTCGGCGATGACCCACCGGGTTAAATGTCTTTGGTGGGTCGGCGTCGAAGACTCCTTGACCCACCCTACGGTTGCAAAAGCCCGCCGCCGCCGAAGCGGAGGCCGATGAGGTCTTCGGGGATCACGTCCTCGAAGACCAGCGTGTCGCCGGCGGTCGGGGCCGATCGCATTTGTTCGGCCAGGTCGCGGAGGCGATCGACCTGGGGCAAACAACGCTCGACGTGGTCGAGCATCGACGACACCGAGGCATCGGGGTCGTCGGTGCCGCCGCGGGCCAGTCGCAGCACGCCCAGGTACGGCCGTGTGATCGCCCGGGCGGTCGTCTCGGGGACGCTTCGCGGGTGAGGCGTGACGTCCATGAACAACAGGTGGGCACCACGCATTGAACGGAATTCCTGAGACAAGTAGTTGCCCGAAATCATCGATTTGTCGTCGAGCATGTCCTCCAAAACGTCATAGGTGACCAAGCCAAAGTCGTCGTTGTCGGCCCGGTAGTCTTGGCCCTGGAAATACAACAGCACGACGTCGTTTTGCGCGTTGCGGCCCTTCGTCTGCAGCTTGCACCGACGCAGCATCGAGCGGATTTGGTCGCTGCGGACTTCGCCGGTCAGCGTCGGGTACGTCGGAACGCCCGAGACCACGCGGCTGAACGCCGGGGCGACGCCGTTTTGAACCTGGAACGTCGTCAGGACTTGATCCTCCAACGTTTGACGGTCGACGAAGTCCACCTCGGTGCTGATCACGATCAAATGCAATGTCTGGTCGGTCGACGGTTCGGTGCAACCGATCGAAACGACCGCGTGGCTGTCCTCCGACTCGGGCAACCCCGGCAAATCGACGCGGACGACCGATTGCTCGGCTGATAGCGTCAGCGGCAAACGAAACTCGCCGTTGCCGACGTTTTGCACGTCCAGCGCCACGGTACTTTGCAGGAACCCGTTGACGAATCCGCGAACCGCTTCGGGGCGGGCCCCGGTCGCCGACGACAACCCAACGCGGCCAATGAGCGTGAGCCCGGCGGTTGGCAACGGCTCGTCGACGACGCATCGATTGCCGCGGCGAGCGACTTCGATCCGTTGGCCATCGTCGGTCAACAAATGGTCGATCTCGATTCGCGAGGGTGGCTCGATCCGCGAAACGTCGTGGACCGACGTCGCCGATTGATCGCCGCGGGTGGCGGTGACCACGATCCGGTTGGCTCCGTAACCCAGCGGGACGTTTAATTGCGTCCGCTGAGTCCGCTCGTCGAGCATCTGCGGCACCGGCACGTCAATCGACTTGCCCGACACGCTCACCGAGACGTTCACGGGGGCTTCGTCGATGACGCGGACGTCGAACTCAATTAAAGCCAGGTTCACCGCGGCGGTTTGATCCAGGCCCACGAATAACTCGGGCGGCTCGACCCTCGGTTCGTAATCCACGATCGACTCGACCGGCGAGCGGGCCGAACCGTCGTCGCCGATGACACGACACTCGATGCGATTTTCGCCAAGCGACAGCGGGATTGATTGGATGGTCACTCGGTAGCGATCGGGCTGTCCGGGGACTTCTGCGATGTCGATCGGCATGTGGTCAAACCCAATGCCTTCGACGAGCGTTTCGAACTGGCGGTCGAGCAGCGGTTGGCCCGAGCGGACCACCAAGACCGCGTCGGCGGACGACTGCGAATCGGGGTTGAGCGTCGCGGTGAAGGACTCGATCTCCGGCGGGTCGCGGCGGAGGATCAGCACCGTTTCGCCTTTGACCGTCTCCTCGCCGTCGCTCAATTGCAACGTCACGAAGTGCCGACCGACGGGCAATTCGATTTGGCCGGCGATCAGGTTCTCGGACACTTTTAAATGGGTCAGCGGATGGATTTGACCGTCGACGTCGGCGGTGAACTCCCAGGCCGGATCAATCGCGGCGGCTTCGACGCGGGCCCGCAGCGTGAGAGACAAATCGCCGTCCCAGCCCGCGGGCGTCTGCGAAACGCTGCGGTCGCGGTGCGAAACGATGCGAACCGATGGCAACGACGACGCGGCGGGTTGGGGGTCGGGTTCCAAGTCGACTTTCAAATCGCCCGGATCATCCCCATCGATTTCAATTTTCGCGATGTCGGGCTGGCGCGGTGCCGCGGGCGGTTGCTGGGGCGGCACCGCGATGAGCCATTGGTCGGCATGGACGCCGCCGGCGACTCGGGCGGAGTGAATTTTGGCGTGCAGTTGATGCTCGGTTTCGGGGTCAAACGTTCGCGGCAAAACGATCCGCCACAACTCGGGATCGGACGCCAGGGCGGACAGATTTTGCGACTCACCACCGTCGATCGACACCTCGACCCGGTCGATCAACGTCGGAGCGATCCCGTCGACCAAAATTTGCAGCGACGCGATCTTGCCACCGGGAAGGTCAAAACGCCGTCCGTCGGCAAACAGGTCGTTGCCATCGCCGATGTCGATCGCCGCGGTGACGCCGGGCACCGCCGCGGGGGGCCAAACGTCCGGCACGCGGCCGGCGGTCAACAGCGAGTGCATCAGCCCGCGGCCAAAGAACCGCTCGCGGTACTCGGCCAACGGCGCAAAGCGAATCTCCTCGTTGCCCTCGATCCGATTGAAGTGCCATCCGGCCCGTTGGCCAATCGCCTCGTCACTGGCCTCGAACGGCCCGTGCGGCGACCACGCCAACCAGTGCAGCGACTCGTCACCGTCCGCCGGTGCCGATCGCAACACGACCGAGAACAGCGGCTTGCGCTCGTCGGTGCCCTGGACCAAGGGGACGGCCAAGTCCATCGACCGGCCACCGCGACCGACTCGCAGAATCGCGTCGGAGCCCGGTGCCAAGAACGACAACCCGCGCAGCATCGTGGCGACGGTCGGGAACGTTTGCAAATCGTCGCCGGTGACCAAACCCGCCACCGCATCGCCGACCCGCAGCGGCACCCGGGCGTCGTCGTCGACTTTGGTAACGATCAGCGACCGGCCGTCGTGACAGAACTGGACGCCCCGCAGCGTTCCCATTTGATCGACGACGTCGCCAAGATCGTCCAGCGACCAAACGCACACCACGCCATCGGCCGAGACGGTGGTCAACCGGTCGCCGGCTTTGGAGAACTCGATCGACGTGATCGCCCCGTCGTGGCCGTTGAGTTGCCGAACGACCTCGCCGTTTCGCCCGTCGACAAGTTCCAACCGGCAGCTACCCTCGCCGGTTGCGGGGACCGATCCGACCGCGGCGATCGGCACCCCGCCAAGCGACTCGTTGACGCTCGCGGCCCCGACCGGCGGCAACATCGTCTCGACTTCGGGCAAAACCAAGGCCCGCCCGCCGACCGAGCCACGCGGCTGGACCGTTGCCGTTTTGCCACGACGGTCAAAAGCGATCGGCGAATTGAAACTGCGCCACGCCGCCGAGTCGACCGGACGCAACTTGCCCCCGATCAGATCCAACCGGCTCGGTTTGCCAGTTTGGTCTCGACGCAGCAGCCGCAGCCCTTGGATGCGGTCGCCGTTTTGCGCCAGCGCCGCCCGCTCGATCGGCAGGAAGTCGGACCCGATCCGCTGCATCGGCTCGGTCCGACCGGCTCGCAGGTCGGCGACCCGAAAAATCAGCAGCCCCGCGGCGACGTCGGCGGTCGCGGCGATGAATTGCCCCCCCGGATCGATCGCCACGGCGGGGTTTTGGGCTTTGCCAATGTCCGCCGGCCGGCCAACGAGCCGACTGGTTTGCCGATCAACCAGGTGCAATTGGTGCCCCGCGGTCGGGTTGGACAAGTCGCGGGTCGTGATGGCGAGGACCGACCCGTCGGCCGAAGCGGCAACGCGGTAGATCACTTGGGCGGGCGACAGGTTTCCTCCCAAACCGATCGCGCCGGAGCGGTTTCGCGTCGCGATGTCGACCTTGCCCAAAACACCGTTTTGCGATAGCAGCAAATTGCCGCCAGCGACGGTGATCGCCAAAGCCCGCGGGTCTTCGATGGAATCAAAATCGTCGCGACCCATCCGGTAAATCCGGACCCCGCCGGACCGGCCGTTGGAAGTCGACGTGGCCACGCACAGCGAGTCGACGTCGCCCGGCCGGGTCAACCATCCGGCGACCGCCGGGGCGATTGAATCGACCGGGACCGGCCAAACGGCCAGTTGTTGGCCATCGGCGGGATCGATCACGCGAATCGAGCGCCCGACCTCTTCGGCTTGACCGGCCGCCCCGCCATCGCACTGCATCGGGACCTCGTCGTTGCCAAGCACTACCAGCAGCGTCGGGCGGTCGGCGGCAACTTCGACCACGTCGATCGCCAACACGTAGCCGAGGTGGCTGGGCACCGCCCGGCGGCTGCGGTTTTGACGATCAAAAAGCGTCACGCGGCCGAGTTGCCCCAACAATTTACGGCCAAACCCGTGGGCCGGGATCACGATGCCTTCGGTCCGAAAGTCCGCCCCGTCCGTGATCGCTCCGATCCCGCCGACGGCGACGAACCGATCGTCGGCGCTGATGTCCATCGCCAAAATCGTGCCGGTCGGTCCGGGGCCGATCGCGTGACGCAGGCAGAGCGAATGGTCGCGAACGAACTCGCCGTCTTTCAATTCCCAAACATCGACCCGTTTGTTGTAGCCCGACGCAAACAGAGTTTTCCCGTCGGCGGAGAAAGCGAGGTGGTTGATCGATTCGCGAACGCCGTCGGGGCGCAGCCGCAGCACCGGCAGCGGGTCGGCGGGTTGCTGGGCGACGGCTGGCAAAACCGCGGCAAACATCACGATCATCGCCAAAACCACCGTAGTGGATCTTGCAAAAGATCCATTGCCTTGGCCCGATCGCCCGCCGCTTGATGGGGGTCGTGCAGTGGATAAAATCTCAAAACGCAATTCGGAATTGACGTTTAGCGAAACATTTGGCTCCCCTCCCCCCCGCTTCGGGGGAGAGGGGCTGGGGGTGAGGGGGCCCGGCAGCGTGTGTCCAACGAAAATCGCCCCCTCACCCCCAGCCCCCCTCCCCCACGAAGCGTGGGGGAGAGGGGAGCCTTTGTCTGAGAATCGATTTTGATACATGGTCTTGGCGAAATCCGTTACGCCAGATTCAGTCTTCATCATCACATCAGTGCCTATTGAGAACGACTCGGAAACCAATGTCGTCGCTGGATTGATTGACGCCCCGGGCCCCGAACCAAATGTCGTCGGGCATGTTGGCCCCCCGCCAGGAATCGACCGTCAGCGGCCCGGTCGCATCGCGGTACGAACGACCACGAAGCTGCATCGAGGACGGCTCGGCGTCGTGTGGGATCATCCGCTGCCAATCGGCGTCAAAGCGGGTGAACTCCATCCCGTTGGACCCCAGGTCGCGGATGCCAAAGGGGGACACGTCAGGGTTTTCAGGTCGATCGACCGGCGAGGGGGCCACCACCGCGACCGCCCACGTCCCGGAGTCGGCCGTTGGAGGTTGCCACGGTTCATACCGTGCGGCTTGATAAGCGGCGGGGTCGAGTCGTTTGCCAAACGCCGCATCCCACTGGGCCGGGGTGGGCAATAGACCGCCGTGAACGTCGCGGGCGTACCGCATCGCTTCCATCCCGGTGACATGAAACGCGGGCGTGGACGGGTCGGCGTTCAAACGCTCGCGGCGAGCGGCGGCTTTGGAGTCCATTTTCTCGGGAACCGATTGGGCATAGGCGGCGAACTGCCCGGCGGTGATCTTGTCGATCGACATGTAAAACGACGCCGGATCGGAGACGTCCAGCCGCGGCACCAGGGCAAACTGGACCACGTCATCGCGGCCGGGGACGGACGCAACCACCCGGTCGTAGAGCCGATCGGCGATCCCAAAGACGGTCGGTTCGACCAACCGGGCTCCCTCGGCGGGCACGAAACCTTTGGGCAACCAGGTGGGCCGTCCCTCGAACTGCATCAGCGGCAATTCGCTGTTGCCGACGTTGGACATCATGACCGTTTGGGTGCCGTCGAACTTCTGACGCACGTAGCGGTAAACATTCTTCTTGACGTATGAATTGAGTTCCTCGTGCTCCAAGCGGCCGTTGAAGTCCTCGTCCGCCTGGCCTTTGATGCCCTCGATCAAGTAGTGAAAGAACACGCCGTGCTTCAGATCCTCATCCTCCCTGGCCACTTCGTTGGGGGAACAACTTTGAAGGATCGCGAAGCGTTGCTGTTTAAGCCCCAGTTCGGAGTCCGCGAGCGTTTGGATGAACGATTGGCGGTCACCCAACCCGCTTTCCAACGTCGCTCCGGCACCGCGGGTAATCGATGTATCGGAACTAATGTCCTCCTGACACGCATCGCAAAAGAACGTGACGTGGGTTGCCTTGCACGCCGCGATTTGCTTGCTGATTGCTTCGACGCTGATTAGGTTCTTCACCGGACGCAGCCGAGCGTCGTAGGGGCAAATGTACGCCTCGTGGTCAATGTTGACGCCATGGCCGGCAAACGCCAGCACCAGGGAATCGCCGCGGCCGGCCAGATGGAGGAACTCCCGGATACGAGATTCTACCCTTTCCTTATTGGGCACTCTGCGATAAGTCGTCGGGTCCGAAGGATCGAGATACAACGCTTCGGTCTGGTAGCCACGCTCGGACAATACTTTTTCCATCGCCGTGATGTCCGCGATGCTGTAAGGCAGGGGGCGCATCGTTTCGGACTCATACTGGCCAACGCCAATGAGCAGCGCAAGATTCTCCGCCGCGGCGTTGGAGGCAACGGCTGTCGCACAAAGCAGCGTTAAGATCAATCGGATCATCATGAACCTTGTGTCGTCAGGGGTAGGATAGGCTTCAGCCTGTCGCGAACTTTGAACGCACCGCAAATTACCGAGACAGGCTGGAAGCCTATCCCACGTCAAACCGAGACAGGCTGGAAGCCTATCCCACGTCAAACCGAGACAGGCTGGAAGCCTATCCCACGTCAAACCGAGACAGGCTGGAAGCCTATCTCACGTCAGCATCAACGACCAAATGCGGAGGCATCGGGTAACAACATCGCAAGACCATCGGACGACTCGGGGACCGCGGGTGCGTCGGCGACCTGGAAGGCATTCTCGTCAATCGTCTTGATCGTTCGCTGACGATCGGGCGGTGACAGGTTCCAAAACCGAACCTCATCAACCTGGCGATCCAGCTTCGCGTAAAAGACGCGGGCATAAGGATTGTACAGGTAGATCGTTCCGGGCTCGTTGACCGGCCGGATCAAATAGTGGTACTTGTGCCCCGGATACGCCGCATAAGGTTTGTAGTGATACGTGGCGATCGAGTATCCGCGGGTCGGGTGATCTTCAAATTCGCCAAGCGTTTGGCGAGTTCCGGGCGCCGGAGCATCGGCGGAGGCGCGGAGATGGATCTGGCCGAGGCCGGCCAAGATTGTGAGGAGGCAAAGGGTCAATCGGTTCATGGTTGGATGGATTTACCTTTGGGG
This sequence comes from Pirellulaceae bacterium, assembly GCA_963833245.1. Lineage (GTDB taxonomy): Bacteria > Planctomycetota > Planctomycetia > Pirellulales > Pirellulaceae > Rhodopirellula. The sequence goes on along the minus strand of CAWHXH010000007.1, from coordinate 105,569 downwards.
GGGCCGGTGGGCGGGGGCCGAAAGTCTTGTGGGCGGGGGCCGAAAGTCTTGGCGACTTCCGCTACAGGTGTGGCGGCTTCCGCGACGGGGTTTGGCCAAAACACCTCAATCGCCCATCGGCGGGGGCAGGTCGTCGAGTGGTTTGGCGTAACGGACGCACACCGCGGCGACGGGGTTGCGACCGGTGAACCGCCGGGTCTCGGCGTAGCTGGTTTGAATTTCGTCGCCCTGCTTGGTGCCTAGGGCATCGCCGGGCAAACCGCCGCGGGTGATCTCGCCCTCCGGCGGCGTCTCGCCCTGCGCCCAAGCTCTGAAGAACACCGCTTGGATGATCCCAATCCGGCTGGCCGACCGACCGCTTTTGCCAACCGCGGTGTCGGGTAAGTGAGCGATTTCAAAGGAGTCGCTGTGGTCATTGGTCCGGTGCCAGCCGAACACCGTTCCGGTGCTGTGTTTTGGCACGATCCAGTGATCGGTCTTCTTATAAGACGCGACTTCGGAGAACTCAAACGAGCTGAGCCCGTCGACGCACAACCGAACCGCGGCGTCGTGATCGGAATCGTTGGACAATTTGACCGCGTAGAACTCGCCGGGCTGCAAGTCGGCGATGGCAAAACCTTTGACGCCGTCCTTGAGTTTGAACTCTTTCTTCTCAATCCGCTGGGGCGCCGACTCGTAATCTTTTCGTTTGGGCGGAAAGTTCTTGCCGTCGCAAATTAACAACTCGATGCCGTAGGGGCTCGTCGCCGTCGGCGTGATCCGGCCGTCGCCCGAAACCGCGACGTTGGGGCTGGCGATCGCGCTGGTCAACGTCTTGGCGACATTCGTCGATTTGGCAATCCCATCGGACTTGGACGCCTCCTCAACGTCATAAGACGCCGCCGAGATGACGGTCAGATCCGTCACATCATCAATGTTGAAGGGGAACGGCACGAAGGCATGTTGCTCGACGTTGTCCTCGTTAAAAATCCTCGCGGTCACTTCGGCGATCGTCGATTCCCCGCGGTCTCGGATCGCGTAGGAACCGCGGATCGACCAGCAATCGGGCCGAACGATCGCGGTCTCGTCGATCAAGTCGATTCGATCGGATTTGCCCAAATGCTCTTTGAGCCGCCGCTCGATCTGCAAGTTCGTGCCGGCGTTAGACGGGGAATCGAACGAGTCGACCGCAATGGTTTGCTGACCATTGTTATTGAGGTAGCGGGCGATCTCGGTCGAGAGCGTCTCCATGACGATGTCGATCGTGTTGGCCGCCGGTGCCGGGGTGGCGACCAAAAACACCGCCGCGAAGGCGAACGCGAGGGCACCGGAACTTTTGAATCGCATGATGTTTGAACGTAGTGGATCTTGCTAAAGATCCAGTGGGTGAGGGGCAGCGGTTGGATCTTTGGCAAGATCCACTACGTGGAGCGGAACTACTGGACGGCCAAACGCGAGACGGGGGTGAAACCGAACTTGCGGGAGGCGCGTTGAAAAATCGATTCGCGAGCGTTGCGACCGCGGGCTTCCCAGTGGTCGCGTTTGATCGTCCCGCCGCGGGGCAGCACGCCCAGCCCCAGCGAGACCAATTCGGTTTGGTTCTCGATCGTTTGAATCAAGAACTTGGGGTCCGATAAACCCAGTTCTGCGGCGACTTGATCGGCGTCCAAATCGCGTTGATACATCTTGGCGACCGCGGTGATCGGCTCGGGAAACGATTCGATCGACTTGTCCTCGTCCTCATCGACTTGCAGGATCGGCCCGATCAAACGCTTCAGAACGCGAACGTAGTTGGTTCGCTCGTCGTCCATCCGACGTTTCATTTTTTTGTCATCAAAAATCGCGTCGACTTTAACAATGTCCTCGCGGCTGGTCATTGCGTGACCGACGGATAATTGATCGTTGAAATCGATCATGCCATGACGGTGACACGACACGCAGGAGATGCCGTTGACGATCTCCGGGGTGCCCGAAATCATCGACCGGTCGGCGACGATCTCGATCGGCCCCGCGTCAATCCGACCGCCTTTGCCGTCGAGCAGCAAGTAAGCGTGCAGCCCGTTGGGCAGCGGATAGATGACCTCGCCGCCGGCGTGCTCGAACGCCGAAGCGTTGTGAGGATTGTCGTCAAAGATCGGCCCCAGCGGGAATCGAATGATGTCCCCTCGTTCGGGGTCCTCGGTCGGTTGGGCCAGGAAGTCGTAAGACATCCAAACCCCCCGCTCGCCTTCGTGGTAGTCGATCATCCGCGGCTGGGTCGAAATGTTGCTTTTGAGCATCCCCGAACGGACCAATTGATCCCGCAGGAAATCTTGCTCGTGATCGAATCCCTCCTGCTCCTCCAATTCGGCAACGGTTTGGGGCGAGTCGATCAAGGAGTGATACAGCGGAGGCCGCAGCACCTCCGAAACGAACCAGTCGGCACGGATGTAGGGAAAACCGTCGAAGAAGCCACGAATCTCAAATAGCTCCTTGATGTTTTGAAAACTGTTTTGGCTTTCCCCCCGCAGCGGTTTGGAACCATAGGGGTAGACCGCCAGGATCGATTGCCATTTGGCAAAGTTATCCTCGTCCCACCCCAGGTTGCGAATGTTGACGGCGTAGATCGTGGCGTCTTTGTCGACCGCCTCGACCTGGATCAGATTGCGTTTGAGCGAAACACTGTTGATCGCTTTGGCCAAACCGGCGGCGGCGAGACGCAGTTTTTGATCCGTCAATTGCCGATTGTTGGCCAACGTGTGCAGCGAGAAATAGCGAATGAACTCACGTTCTTCCAAATTGGTGCGAGCGAGGTGCGTTTCGATCGCCGCGAGCACGTCGGACTCGCCGATGAACTCGCGGGTCCCGCCGCCGTAGTCGGGAAAGTCGCTGCCCGCGGTGATCCACTGTTTGAGGATCTCCTTTTCCTCCTCGATCAACGGCTCCCCATCTTTGGGCATCACGTCGGTCTCAATCAACCGCCACAGGTAGGAGGTCGATGGGTCGCCTGGGGTGATGAATCGATCACGCCCTCCGGGCCTCTGAGCCGTTAAGTCGTCAAAGTCTAACACGTCGAGCGAATGACTTTGACCGTCGTGGCACCCGGAACAGTTTTGATCCAAGATTGCGATGGCTTGTTCGGCGAGCGCCAGCTCGGCGGCTTGAAGTCCGGTGGCGGCCAGCATGGCGACCAACAGGCACGAGTTGGTGGTGACCGACAGGATGACGGACAGTCCCTCCGGCCATAGCCGGTTGTTTGGAGAACCCAACGGGAGGAGGCGACGTGTGATGTTCAACGCTAGATTCCCAACCGCCAATGATCAACAGCCGGCAGCCGGGGTTCAACGGCCAGCAGGAAACCCCCGATTGGGGGGGCGTTCTAAGGCTAACCGATCGGTTTGAGGAACTCGACCCCCTAATTGGAGCGGATTTTCGGATTTTGGCTGGATTGGGGGGGCAGAGCCTCGCCGGAGGCGGAAAAACAGGTCCAGAGGACCACGAAATCGGCCACCGCCGAATTTACCATAGGGCCCGCCGGGGTTCAGACAGGCCTAAACACTGGTGGATCCAGCTACCCCAATGGTTTCTCAGCCAGTCCTGACCTACCGGTAGAACCAACGGCGGTTCATTTCGGGGTCATCGCATTGCATTTGCAACTCGCCGGCCGCAGCGTCGATGCGCAACCGAACCGAGATGATATTGAGCGAAATCCAATGGCCGTCGGCCTCGGTGCTCGTGGCGATGGCATGTAGCGGTTGCTTGGCTGTGACATTGGAGTGCAGCGTCAATCGCCAAGGATTCCGCTCGATCACCAGCAAATCGCGAACGCCGACGGAGGCATAAAAGTCAAACTTGTCGGGCGGGTTCTCACCGGGGCTGACGATTTCTACGGCGGTTTCGGGACCGCCCAGCAGGTGAGTGCCTCGGTCGATGGCCTTGGTGTCTTTGGTCAGACTTAGGACGTCGGGGATGCGGTAGTTTTGCGTCCAGTCCTCCGCGTCGCCGCTGATATTGGCTCCCGCGTAGGTCTTCCCCCGATCCACGTCATCCCAGACAAGTCGAAAGATGTGGACCAGCCAGCTCACCAGGTCTTGATGCTGAAGATCGGCGAGCGGCATGATGACGTATTCCCCATTCCAAACTTCATCGTAACGGTCCGAACCGCTGGCCCGACGCTGAGCGATGAGTTGTTCGCTGACGGTTGGGTCGAGAACGAGCGTGGTCATGGGGGGATCCTGAAGGTAGCGGAAGTCGCCAAGACTTTCGGTTGCGCTGAACGCCTCGCAACCGAAAGTCTTGGCGACTTCCGCTACGTTGTTCGACGGAGACGCTCAGTGTACCCGCTGGCCGGGGACGGCCCCGGAATCGACGCCGAGCACAAAGACGTCCGGTCCGCCCGGCCCGGCGGCGGTGACCATGCCCTCGGACATGCCGAAACGCATCTTTCGCGGCTTCAAATTGGCAACCATCACGACCAAACGCCCCACCAAATCTTCCGGCGCATAGGCGGCTTTGATCCCGGCAAAAACTTGACGCGTTTCGTCACCGCCCAAACCCAACGTCAACTTGAGCAGCTTGTTGGCTTCGGGCACCTGCTCGGCCGACAGTACCCGGGCAACCCGCAGGTCGACTTTGGCAAAGTCATCGATCGTGATCTCGTCCGCGATCGGCTCGTCGACCAGCGGTTGGGGGGAGTCGTTGAATTTGGGAGCCGCCAATGCCGCGGCGTCGGCGTCCGATTCGGTTTTGGATTCTTCGATCATCGTCTGCAACGTTTCCTTTTGAATGCGGTCCATCATCCGGGTAAATTTGCCCACCGGGCGGCCGAGCAACGGGGCCTGCGATTGGGACCAGTCGGTGATCGGATCGCCCAACAACTCCCCGCAGGACTCCGCCAACGTCGGCAGCACCGGCGAGAGGTAGACCACCAGTTGGCGAAAGAGGTTCAACGCCACCGTGCAGGTGTCGCGCAATTCGTCACCGCGGGCCGGGTCCTTTTTCATCTCCCACGGCCGGGCATGTTCGACAAACGGGTTGGCCGCGTCGGCAAGCGACATGATCCGCCGCATCGCTCGAGCGTAGTCACAAGCCTCATAAGCGGATGCGATCTCTTCACCCGCCGCCGCCCCGGACGCGAACAACCCGCCGTCGTCGGGATAGGTTTCCGACAACCCGGTATCGTGAGCGAACTTGCCGACGCGTGATGCCAGGTTGACGACCTTGCCAACCAGATCGGAATTGACCTTCTCGGTGAACTCATCGAAGTCGAGATTAAAATCCTCGACCCGCGATGTCAGCTTGGACGCGTAAAAGTATCGCAGGTGGGCCGGGTCGGCATGACGCAGGAAGGTTTCGGCTTTAATTAATGTCCCATCGCGTTTGGACATCTTGCGTCCATCAACGTTGAGGAACCCGTGAATATGCACCGCGGTGGGCAATGAATATCCGGCGCTGTGCAACATGCCGGGCCAAAACAACGTATGAAAATACGTGATGTCTTTGCCGATGAAATGATGCACCTCGCAATCGTCCGACTTCCACCAGTCCTCCAGACGGCCCCCATTAGCGTCGCACCACTGGCGGGTCGAGGCGATGTAGCCGATCGGCGCGTCGAACCAGACGTACCAATAATTGCCCGGCGAGTCGGGAATTTCAAAACCGAAATACGGGGCGGGGCGTGATATGTCCCAGTCGCGTAGCTTGTCAGACAGGAACTCGCCCCGCAGGTAGTTGGCAATTTCGGGTTGCAAAGCGCCCGCGGTATCAACCCAGTCGCTCAGAAAACCATGCAGTTTTTCAAGTTCAATGAATAGGTGGTCAGCATCCTTGAGAATCGGCGTGGCCCCCGAGATGGTGCTTTTGGGATCGACCAAATCGGTCGGATCATAGGTTTGGCCACAGACGGTACAGTTGTCACCGGCTTGATCGGCGGCGCCGCATTTGGGACAGGTCCCACGAACAAACCGATCGGCTAGAAACGTTTCCGCCTCGGGGTCATAGAGTTGCTCAATCGATCGCTCGACCACCAAGTCGGCGTCCCGCAGCGCCCGCCAGAAATCGCCGCACAGTTGACGATTCTCGTCGGCGTGGGTGCTGCCGTAGTTGTCGAACTCAATCCCAAATCCGGCGAAGTCCCGCTGATGGGCGGCCGACATGTCGGCGATCAAAGCGGTTTCGGGGCGACCCTCGGCCCTGGCCCGCAGCATGATCGCGGTCCCATGGGTGTCATCGGCACAGACGAACAGTGCCTGACGACCGCGTAGCTTTTGGAACCGAGTCCAAATATCCGTTTGGATATATTCGACCAAATGCCCGATATGAATCGGACCATTGGCATACGGCAGAGCCGCGGTGATCAGAAGCCTGCGGGGGGAAGAGTTTACAGTCATCAGTTGACAGTTTTCAGTTTAAGATAAAGCGTGCAATGGAAGGCGACAGCATCGGCAAGCGCGAAACCCAAACGCTGCCGTAGATTCTTCAACTGAAAACTGTGAACTGACAACTGTAAACTACTTGTCTTCCTCCTCGCCCTTCTGCTTTTTCACGTCGTCGTACTTCGCTTCGGGGATCGAGTCGGTCTGTTTGACCGGGACGACTTCATGATCGATCGCGTATTCCTCGTGTTCGGCAGTCTCGCCCGGTTTGATTTTCTCGTCGGTGACGTTGGCGGCCGCGACGATCATCTCGATCACCTTCCGTTCGACGATTTGGTTACGCAGGGCGTCCATTTGGCCGGACTTTTCCAACCGGGCACGCACCGAGCGGGGCGATTGATCGGACTGTTCGGCGATCAAGTCGATTTCGGTGTTGTAATCGTTCGCCTCAGCGTCCACCTTGGCTTCGTCGGCGATCTGCTCCAGAATGAAATGTTCCCGCAGCGACGCTTCGGTACCGGCTTGCAAGTTTTGCCGGTTGGAGTTGACGAAACGGCGGATCATGTCGTCGTCGAACCCTGAACGTCGAAATTCGAGCATTTTCCGCTCCATCTCGCGACGGGTCTGTTTGCGGACCAACTCGGCGGGCAGGTCAAAGTTGACATCGCCGGCGAGTTTGTCAACGATTTGGCTGCGCAACGACTGGTCGGTGCGGGCTTGAGCTTGACGCTCCAACGACGAACGAACGAAGTCCTTGAGTTCTTCCTCGGATTCAAACTCACCCAATTCGTCGAGGAATTTGGCCGTCAGATCGGGGAATTCGCTGCGGAGCACTTCGACGACGTGGACGTGGGCCTCGATCGTTTTGCCACGCAGTTCTTCGTTATCGTGCGTTTCGGACAACTTGACCGGCACGGTCCGCGTTTCGTCTTCGACGACCCCGGCCATGACGTCGCCAAAGGTTTCGGCAATGCCGTCGGGCAGCGACAACCGGGTGCTCAGCGTGACGCGTTCTTCGTCCATGTCCGAGAGCAGTGTTTCGCCGTCTTTGAACACCGCGGTGATCAGCAACGTGTCGCCCGGTTCGGCCGGTTCGTCGGTCGCCTCCAGCGTGGCGTAGCGCGTCAGGATCCGCGTGGTCGCTTTCTCGACGTCCTCGTCACCGATCTCCTCGACGGGCTTTTTCAGCTCCAGCCCTTTCCAGTCGGGGGTTTTGAACTCCGGGCGGACTTCGATTTTGAATTGATATTTGAACTCGCCTTCGTCGGGCAGATCAATCGATTCAAAGTCAAAGTCGGGTTCGCCGATTGCCGAAAACTCATCGCTCTCGGTGACCTTGGCGAGGCTGTCCATCAACAGGGCGCCTTTGACCCGGTCGTGGACACGCTCCTTGAACTGCTTTTCGACCAACTTGCGGGGGGCGCGACCGGCGCGGAATCCGGGCACCTGGGCGTCGCCGACCAACCCGTCGTATTCCTTTTGCAAATAGCGATCGATTTCGCTGCGGGGGATCGACACGACGACCGCCCGCAGGCACGCCGACGGTTTGGTGACGGTCATTTCCAACTGCAGCTCCGGCTCGGCGGGCGTCAGGTCTTCGGCGGCGGCGAGTTCGTCAGCGGCCGGATCTTGGAGCGACGTGGACATGGGCGGTGGCAATCGCGGTCGGGGTCGACGCGCGGCGGAGCGGAAGTTTGACCAATCGGACGCAACCAAACGCCGATTTTTGGGGGTCGCGAAGTGTAGCGGTGCCGGTCGCAAGGGTTAAAGGGGGTTCGCCGCCCGGCAACGCCAACGGATTCAGTCGTCGCGGCGAACGAACCAAAACCAAGCCGCCGCGGCGCCGGCCAGCAGCACGGTCAGGCAGATCGCGGCGATGGGAAAAGCGATGTCCATGATCGGGTCGGCGGGGAATGGGTTCAATGATTGGACGGCCCTAATGGCCGTCCTACGTTTTGGCGTTGATCGCAGTTCTCAACCAACCAGCTTTGAATTGAACCGCCCCTCGTTGATCGTCGGTCGTTCGGGGCGGCCTTTGTAGGGGTAGGTTAAACGCAACGCATCGATGCCCAACAGGTGCAGGATGCTCGCGTGCAGATCGTGGACGTGCATTCGGTCCTCGATCGCGTGCAATCCAAGCTCGTCGGTCGCGCCAATCGTCCGGCCGCCTTTGACCCCGCCGCCGGCCATCCACATCGTAAAACCGGTGGGGTTATGATCCCGACCGTCGCCCTTTTCGCTCATCGGCGTGCGGCCAAACTCACCGCCCCATATCACCAAGGTCGAATCCAGCAAGCCGCGCTGTTTGAGGTCTCGCAGCAACCCGGCGACCGGTTTGTCCATCGAACGACATAATCGCGAATGATTCGCTTCCATTCCCGAATGCGAATCCCACTTGCTGCCCGAACCATGATAGAGCTGCACGAACCGAACGCCCCGCTCGACCAATCGACGCGACAGCAGGCATAACTTTCCAAACGACTCGGTTTCTTTTTCGTCGACACCATACAACGCTTCGGTCGCCGCGGTCTCGCTTGATAGGTCAACCGCTTCGGGCGCCACGGCCTGCATCCGGTAGGCGAGTTCATAAGACGCAATCCGGGCCTGCAGTTCGCTCTGCTGCGGGTTGGCGTCGGCAAAGCGTTGATTCAACTGAGCGAGCAACTCCAGTTTCCCCCGCTGTCGGATGTCGCCGACGCCGTTGGGGTTCTTGAGATTCGGGATCGGCTGTTCTCCTTGGTCCAATTTGACGCCCTGATGGACCGCCTCCATGAATCCGGTGCCCCAGTTGCGGGGTCCGTTGACGACCGATGCCGGATTGTCCTGCATCACGACGAACGCCGGCAGGTCGGCATTTTCGGTCCCCAATCCATACGACACCCATGAACCTAACGACGGCCGACCGCCGAGAATCGAACAGGTGTTCATTTGGCAGACGCCCGAGGAATGATTGATCCCGTCGGCCATGCAGGAACGAATCACCGCGATGTCGTCGACCATTTGAGCGGTGTGGGGCAACCAATCGGATACCCAAGTCCCGGCCTGGCCGTGTTGTGCCCAGGAGCGTTTACATTCCAATAGCGGCGCGCCCGATTCGCCCATCGCCGTGATAACCTCGCCGAAACTTTCGGGCAATCGTTTGCCGGCCAGTTCGTTGAGCAGCGGCTTGGGGTCAAATAGATCCAGATGGCTCGGTCCGCCCTCCATGAATAGGAAGATGACGTTTTTGGCGGTGCCAACATGATGCGGAGCGGGGTCGAGCATCGTTGTCGACGCCGCTGCATCGCCGGCCAGCAGGCTGCTCAGCGCGATTGAGCCGAATCCCATGCCGCTGCGGGACAGGAACTCGCGGCGGGAGGGCGGCAGAAGGGTGGGGTCGAGGTGCATGGTGGGATAGGCCTCTGGCCTGTCAGGAATCAGGGTTCGGGGGGTGGTGATCGATGACAGGCCGGAGGCCTATCCCACATCAGCGGACGTAAAGAAATTCGTTGCTATTGAGCAGGACATGGGCCAGATCGATCCATGCCGCCTGCCGCGGATCGCCATGACGGATGACGTCGGCGACCGATTGCAGGTTGAGTTTGTTTTTGGACCGGTCCACGCCGGCGGCCGACGCGAATGACCAATAGGCGATCGTTGCATCATCAACACTGTCGCTTTGATACAACGAATTGGAAATCACTCGGGCGGAATCGGAATAGCGGACATCGGCGATCAAACCGTCAAATACCGCCGAACCGTTGCCTTTGTTTCCGATCGTCATCCGATCGGTCGACAGATCGCCGGCCAAGTCGTGGTCGTGGACGACATCGCTGATCGGCTCGTTGTCGTCGGACAAATCTTTCAACATAAACCGCACGCTGCTCTGACCCTCATCGGTCGTCGTGACCGATGCGGCGACATAGTAAGGCGTGTTCAATTCAATATGCTGGTCGCTAAAGACCGCTGACTCGCGGTGCCGACCCCGAGCGTCTTTACCAAACATGTGCATGACGAGGGTTTGAGGTTTTCGCCGGGATCCCTTGCCGGTCACTCCAAAGGTCCAACCCGGCTGGCTCGACTTGCCGCTGTGCGTGCTGGCGATGCTCCGCACCTCGGAGGTGGAGTAAATGCTATCGACCACGATGAACGCCTCGATGGTAAAGCTTGTCGCCGTGAAGCGGCGATCGACCGCCGCGAGCGACGGAGGGGTTTTGGCGTCGACCCGCAGTGCCGCTCCGTCGCGGGTCGGCATCGTGTCGGTGGGCACTGACTGTGCCCGGGCAACACTTTGAGCCGCGGCGATCTCACCGGCGATCGTGGCGGCTTGCACGTTGACGAAATTCAAAGCCATGTCGACTTCCCCCGGCGTCGGCGGCCGGGAGAAGACTCGCTCCCATAACGCAGTTGCACTTTGGCGTTCGCTGTTATCCCGTTCCTGTTTGGTCACTTCGTGATGCAACGCTTCGGCGTGACCGAGCATTGACGCTGAATTGATCAGCAGCAAGGATTGCAGCGGTGAGGTCGTCCGGTCGCGGCTGGCGGTGGAGGTGAAAAACCGCGGCAGGTCAAAGACTTCCAGCAGCGGATCGCGGCTGTTGCGACGCATCATCGTGTAGATCGATCGCCGGTCCCCGGACGCCGACGAACCCGGTCCGCCGCGTTGGTCGGACAGCCGTCCGGTGACCGCCAACAGCGAATCGCGGATCTGTTCGGCGTCCAGCCGCCGGGTATCAGCCCGCCAAAGCCATCGGTTGGTCGGGTCGATTGGTTCCTGAGCTGCCGCGTCGGGGTGAACGGCGGACTGGCGATAGGTGGCCGACGCCAGGATGATTCGATGCAGCGGTTTGAGCCGCCAATCGTTTTCAACCAATCGCTGCGCCAACCAGTCGAGTAGTTCGGGGTGTGAGGGCGGTTCGCCCAAACGGCCAAAGTCGCTGGCGTTGGCCGCCAATCCGCGGCCGAAGTGATATTGCCAGACGCGGTTGACGATCACGCGGGTCGAGAGCGGGTTGTCGTCGCGGCCAAGCCAACGGGCCAATGCCGTTCGCCGCCCGGTCGAGCCGGGCAGGGATGCAACGGTCGGTGGCGGATCGCCGATCAACGTCAAAAACGCGGGGGAGACGTCGGTGCGACGTTTGGGAATGGTCGTCGGTGGCGGCTGATCGGACACGTCCGTGACCACCCGCGCGGTCGGCAAATCGGCGGGTTTGAGGTCGTCAAACGCCGCGAGATCCTTTCGCCATTCCAAAATTGCGACTTTATCGTCAGGCGAGAAATCGCGATCCATTCGGTCGTAATCATATTGCACCTGGCGCTCGATCAAATCGACGAGTTGTTGTTGCTCGGCGGTCCGGTCCTCCGGCGGCATCCAATACATCGCCTGCAGCGACTCAGGAAACCGTCCGACCGCCCCCTTTTGAGCTTTTTGGCGGTAAGGCGATTCGGCGTCCGCGAGCTGCCTGCGAATCAATGCGGTCGCATCCAACCAAGTTTGCATTGCCGCCTGGTGCTTGAGTCGTTGCCGATCGGTCGCGATCGGAAAGTCGGTATGCAGACGCACCGGTTCAAAGAATGCCCGAAGTGCAAAGTAGTCTTTTTGCAGGATCGGATCGAATTTATGATCGTGACATTTGGCACACTGCATCCCCAAACCCAAGAACACGTCGCCGGTCACGTCGGTGATTTCACCGATGAGGATGTCGCGTTGGCCGACCGCATCGCGGCTGTTCCACTCATAGATGCCATGCTGCAGATAACCGGTCGCAACGAGCGCGTCGATATTGCCCGGAAACATTTCGTCACCGGCGATCTGCTCGGCGATGAACCGGTCATACGGTTTGTCGTCGTTGAACGAATCGATGACATAATCGCGGTATCGCCAGGCGCTGGGACGAACCTCATCGGCGCGGTATCCATCCGAATCGGCATAACGAACCAGGTCTAACCAGTGCCTAGCCCACCGCTCGCCGTATCGATGGTCATCGAGCAATCGATCGATTTGACGATCCCACGCCCCCGGTTGATCGTCGTTCAAAAACGTTGCGACTTCGTCGGATGATGGGGGAACCCCGAGCATGTCGAAAAACGCGCGCCGAAGCAGCGTGATTTGGTCGGCCGGAGGGGCGGGGGATAGCCCGGCGTCGTCGAGTTTTTGGGCGACGAAGCGGTCCAAATCACCCGCCGGCCAACCGCTCAGCGAGGCCGGCACCGGCGGTGGGGCGGGATCGGCAAGCGGCTGGATCGCCCACCACCGGCGGTCTTCGTCGGTAAATTTCGGACCCGCCGCGGGCCGATCGACGACTTCGCCGGGCGATGCCCCGGGCCATGGGGCACCCGCGTCGATCCATTGCCGCAGCACCTCGACGTGCTCGGCGGGCAGCGGGCCCGACGGCGGCATCTCATAACCGTCGTAGCGGACCGCGGCGAGCAGCAGGCTGGCCTCCGAGTCGCCGGCAACGACCGCCGGTCCCGAATCGCCCCCGGTCAATACGCCCGCGAGGCTGTCCAGACGCAGCGATCCGCTGGCCTCCTCCGGTCCGTGACATTCCAGGCAATGTTCAACCAACAGCGGCCGAACATGAGATTCAAAAAAACGCATCGCCGAATCATCGGTCCCCGCGACGGCGGGTGACGCCGGGGTCGCCGATCTCGCCGCGACCGGTAGGACCAGACAGGCGATCACCGCTAGGCCAAGCCTTGATAGGTTTGACAGCATACGAAATAAACCGTTCATGATTGATCCCCTTGAATTGCCGGTATGCCGGTGTCGATCGGCGGCAGACCGATGATCAAAACCGGGTCGAGGTGGTGTTCGTCCTGCAAATCATCCCGCAAGACCAAACGGTCAATCGCTTCGCCATCAGCCACGCCCATTGACGACAGGTCCAGCCCGACGACCGACGCCCAAAATTTGAAACGCGAACGATGCAGCGACGGTTTGGATGATAATAATTGCGGGGCGTCGACGTTATGTTGATGCCACTGCATCAAATCAAACGGTGCCAATTCGGGTAGCCCCGGCGTGGTCATCACCAAATCGTAGCCGGGGCTGTGGACGTCGTGGTCCGAATCGCGATCGCCGGCCGGGCGAACATAAAATCCATCTCCGCCGGCCGGGTCGATCATCGATTGCAAATCAAACAACAGAACATCTTGGCCGGGACCATTGACGACCGATTGCTCGAATCGAACCGTCATCTCGGCCGGGTTGATCCATCCGGTCAAAAGGGACGTTCGATTGACGGTGGAGGTTTGCGACGGGTCAAAGGTTTGTCCGCGGGGCATGACAAAATTCACGGTGCTGGGGCCGTTATCGAATGACTCCATCGACGCGGCGATCCACTGCCGCGGCTCATAGGTTTGCAACCGGCCGCCACGCTGCACGGTGACGCGTCGCAGGTCGGTCGCCAGCCCCCGGTCATCGATCGCGGTTTGGTAATCGATGACGCGATCGGGCAATCTAAACCGATAGTCGTCGCCGTCGTAGGCGATCGGCCGGGTCGTGGGGCCGTCAACGCGGGTCGCTTGACCGTCGATCAAATGAACCGACCGCGGGCCGACCGGCGAGGCCCGGGTCAGCGACGGTGGTTGGGCCGTCGGCCACAACTCGGCTTGCCCCTCGATGACCTGCACCTCGGTTTCGCCGATCTCGCCGACGGTCAAAGCGAATCGGGTACCGCGATCGATCACGCGGGCTTCGGGGGTGATGATCTCAAACCCCTCGGCACCCGGCGGGGCGTAAACCGACAGCCGGCCCACGCCGACGGCCAACCGCTCGGCGGCGACGACCTCCAGCACCGCGGGCGATTCGACGATCACCTCGGCCCCCGAACCAAACGTCAACTGCAGCATCCCGGCGGTCAGCACCCATTCCCGGCCGATCGGCAACCGCTCGTGCAGCGACGGGGCGGGCCGGCCAAAGAGCGTCGCGGCGGCAACCTGCGAGACGACCGGTCCGTCGGGGACCGGCGGCACCGGCACGACCGGCGTGTCAAGCTGTGCTACCCGCACGGGTTGACCGGACCTCCATCCGGTTGCGAAACCGATTGCCAGCAGCATCGACGCGGCGATCGTGATTACGGCGGCGAGCCAACGACCCGGCAGTCGCCGCCGCGGACGCCGGACCGATCGACCGGGCGGCTGGTCAAGCAACCGATGGCCCCGGAATTGACCGGCCAAACCCGCTTCCAAATCGACCCGGTCGAGGTAGCGATCCAGTTGCCGGGGATCCTCCCGCATCGAATCAGCAAGCCCGCGATGATCATGGGGGGAGAGTTCACCGGCAAAAAGCTGGTCGAGCTTTTGATCAAACTGACCGCCGGGCGGTTGGCCATGAGTCACTTGGCGACTCCCCGGATGGTGTCGGCGGGGCTTGTTTGGGATTCGATACACTGCATCAGTTGTCGTCGCAGTCGGGTTAGTCGGTTGTAGAGGGTTTGCACGGCCCGGCCGGTCGCCGCGGCGTGCTCGATCAACGAATCGTCGCCGTAAGCGGCCGCGAGCAGTTCGCGATCTTTGGACGCCAACCGCTGCAAACAGCGACGCAGCGCCTCGCCGCGTCGATCTCCGCGGCTGCCGCGTTCGACTCGGCGGGCGGCGATCAAGTCCATCATTTCGTCGTTGAATTGCAACCGGTCGCGGGAGGCGGAGCGGAGGAAATTCTTGACCTCATAAAAGGCGACGCCAAAGGCCCACGGCAGGAACGGTCGGTCGGGTTGGTAACTGTCGAACTTTTGCCACAACAACAAACTGGTTCTCTGAAAGACGTCTTCGGCGTCGGCCCGGTGCGGCAACAACGATTGAATGTAGATCATCAGTCGTTCGGAATGAACGCAGAAATGCTGCAGGAACAGCTCGTATCGATCATCGCTCGGGGTCACGTCGGTCCGCCGTCGGTGCCGGCCGGAGAAACGGGGAAAATTCGGGTTCACCGCGGCCTGGCGGTTCACTCATCAATCGTCCGGCCGTCGGAAATCCTACCACCTGCTTTGAGTTCGGCCCTCAACCGCTAGCGAGGTGTCATGCGATAGCCCAACCGCGAAGCGGTGTCATGCGATAGCCCCGGACGCCAGTCCGGGGTCAGCATCCCCGACGATGCCTCAAGTCGCAAAGCGACGACAGGCGTTATCACCCATCAGCGGCGATCGACGAGCCTGCAACGCCTACCGTCGCTTCGCGACTACCGGGGGGGGCAATTTTTGTTCAATAAAATTGTGGTAGGTCCGCCGCCCTTGGGGACGAATACGGTTGCCGGAGGCTGGCTTGCAGCCCGGCCGGATTGGCGATGTCGCATCCCGTTCCCCTTTGTCCCCGAGGTTTTTCGATGCCCAAGATGTTTTTGCCCCGCCGCGGTAGGTCAGCCCGGGATGCCTTTACCCTCGTCGAGTTGCTCGTCGTGATCGCCATCATCGGCGTGCTCGTCGGGCTGCTGCTGCCGGCCGTCCAAGCCGCTCGCGAAGCCGCCCGGCGGATGAGCTGCAGCAACAATTTCAAACAGATTGGGCTGGGACTACACAATTACCACTCGGCGTTCGATCAATTGCCGACTCAAATGGGCGGCACCCACCAACCGGTTTACGCTTCCGGCGGTTACGCCTTCCGTCCATTCTCCAACCGTCTGTGGCTTTCCTACGCCGTTGGGCTTACCCCGTTCATCGAGCAGCAGGCATTGTGGGAACAGATCAGTAACCCATTGTTGATCAACGGCGTGACGTTTCAGCCGATGGGGCTGTGGGGTTCGCTGGAACTGGGCTATCAGGACGCCAATCCGGCCGCTGAGCAACCTTACGCGCCTTGGTTGACCCAACTGCCGACACTGCGTTGCCCCAGCGATCCGGGCGACGGGTTGCCCGCCTCCGCAAGGATCAACTACGCCGCCTGCACCGGCGACTCATGCTATTACGGCAAGAAAGGAGGAATCGAAGACAATAACACGCCATTGATCGCTGACGCGGCTCAAAAGGCCAACGCCGGTTGTCGTGGAGTCTTTCGGCCTCGAAAGACGATGAAGTTCCGCGATATCCTAGACGGCACTTCCAATACCATCGCCTGCGGGGAGATCATCTCCGACCTGGGCGATCGCGACAAACGCAGCCACCTCAACGTCGGCACCGCCGGCGGGACCAGCCCGGAGGACCAGGAGGGCGTAGGCATGGTAGTGCTATCCTGTCGTGGGAATGTTGACGCGCTGAGACCGCAGTTCTGGGGCACCGGGGCAAGCGGATCAGGCGAGCACCAGCGTGGACTCAAATGGAGCGCCGGCCAAACCTTTCAAACGCAATGCAATACGATCTTGCCGCCCAATGCGGAGATCTGCATGAGCCGAACGAGCTGGACGTCGGCCGGCGTTGTCCCGCCAAGCTCTCGCCACCAAGGCGGAGTTCACGTGTTGATGGCCGATGGGGCGGTCAAGTTCATCACCGACTCGATCGAAGCGGGGAATTCAAACTCGCCCCAGGTCGAATTGGCCCAAGCGGGTGCCAAAAGTCCTTACGGATTATGGGGATCGCTGGGAACGCGGGCGGGCAAAGAAGTCATCAGCGAAAGCTTTTGATTGGATGATCGCCAGTGCAATCTTAGCGGTAGGGCGCCAGCCCTCCGGTTTTGTATCTTTTTATAGCGGTAGGGCGCCAGCCCTCCGGTGCCGCATGTTCTTTGTAGCGGTAGGGCGCCAGCCCTCCGGTGCCGCATGTTCTTTGTAGCGGTAGGGCGCCAGCCCTCCGGTGCCGCATGTTCTTTGTAGCGGTAGGGCGCCAGCCCTCCGGTGCCGCATGTTCTTTGTAGTGGTAGGGCGCAGCCCTCCGGGCCTTGCGGCACCGGAGGGCTTGCGCCCTACCGCTAGAATGTGCGGCACCGGAGGGCTTGCGCCCTACCGCTACAATACATCCCCGAACGGGGTTCGACGCCTATTTACCCTTTCCGACTTGACGCGACCCGGATAATGAAACCTATTTTCGTTCTATTATTTTTAACCGCTATCGGTTGTCTTGGTTGCTCCACCTCGGCGGAACCCAAGACAACGACCGCCAACGAAATCGCAGACTTTGCCAGGGATAATCCTGGCGTCTTAATTGACGTCGATGCCAATCATTCCGACGCCGGGGCGCCGTGAGCCGGGTGCTGTCGATTGATGTAGCGGAAGTCGCCAAGACTTTCGGATGCGTCGCATTGCGGCCAACCGAAAGTCTTGGCGACTTCCGCTACGATGGATGGCTGGGACGCAACCGGAAGTCTTGGCGACTTTCGCTACGGGATTTTGGGGATTAGACCTTGGTCTTGGTCCGGGCTTCCCGCAGGCCGCGCGAGAGGATGTCGCGGAGCATTGGCGAGTAATCCTCGTACTTGTGCTGGTCCGGGGCGCCGCTGGAAAATTGAAAAATCGCGTCGCGGGGTTTGACACCCAATGCCAACAGCGACGAACTGACCGTGCCGTAGTCGCTGCCACGCATCACCATCGACGGACGGCCGGGACCGACCGGGCGCGGGCAAATACTTTGGACGCGACGGCCAAGAACTTGACCGGCGAATCGAGTTGCTGCAGCGTCAACAGCCGGCGAGCCATCTGGACCCGCGCGTCCTCGGGGTCGTTGAGGTTGCGGGCACCGATGATGTTCAACCCCTCCTCCAGCGGCACCACCTCCTGGCGCTGGTCAACGTAAATGCAGTACCCCGCTTTGGCGTCGGCGACGATCAGGTTGCAACCCTCGTAACGGTTTTTGGCCAACTCCTGATGAGCTTTGTCGAGCGCCTTGCGGGCCGACGTGCAGCGAAGCAGGTCCATCGCCAACAGCCCGCGGCTGCGTTGGCCGAACAACGGACGGACCGTCGCGCGGTTGGTCAAACCGACAAAAAGGCCGTTTTGATTGACCCCCGACCAGGTGCCGCCCGCTTTTTGATCCAATCCGCACAGGATTCTCGGTTTGCCCGACTGGATCGACGGCGGTTGGCTCTGGCGGTCAAAATACTCTTCACGATTGGCGGCCACGAGAATAGGACTCTCGGGAACCAGCCGGTACTGAACGGCGAGCAAGCACATCGTGCGTGGTGTCCAACTTTTGAAAGATCAACGGATGCGAAACGGCCCCTGTCTGCCAGTGGCGGTGGTCGGTAATGTAACTGCGGCCTGAATCAACCGCACCCCACCGGTGGGGGGTTTTTGGCGTCTTTTCTGCGTTCTCCGGCCCTCCTAGCTTCCCTAACGCTGGCAACTTGATGAAGTACGGAATGAACCTGCTGCTGTGGGCAGGCGAAGTGACCGAGGATTTGATGCCGATTTGCGGGCAACTGCGTCAAATCGGTTACGACGGCGTCGAACTGCCGATGTTCAACCTCGACCTTGACTACGCCGCGATCGGCCGGCGGCTCGACGACTTGGGATTGGGCCGGACCGCGGTGACGATTCGGACCGCCGAGGACGACCCGATTTCGCCCGATGCCGCCGTTCGTCAAAAAGGCATCGATGCAACCAAGCGGACGCTCGACTGCTGTGCCTCCGCGGGCGTCGAGACGTTGGTCGGGCCGTATCATTCGGCGATTGGAACTTTCTCGGGGGCCGGGCCAACCGCCGACCAGTGGCGATGGGGCGTTGAGTCGATGCGGGCGGTCGCCGAGCACGCCGGACAAGTCGGGGTTCGTTTGGGCGTCGAAGCGCTCAACCGATTCGAGTGTTTTTTGCTCAACATCCACGCCGACAGCACGCGGTTTGTTCGCGAAGTCGACCACCCGGCGTGCGGGATGATGTACGACACCTTTCACGCCAACATCGAGGAGAAATCGATCGCCGACGCCGTCGCCGCGGGCGGTGACAAGCTGTACCACATCCACATCTCCGAGAATGATCGCAGCACCCCCGGCGCGGGGCTGGTCCACTGGGACGAGAATTTCGATGCGATCGCCCGGGCGGGCTACGACGGTTGGTTGGTGATCGAAGCGTTCGGATTGGCGTTGCCGGAGATCGCCGATGCGACGAAAATTTGGCGACGAATGTTTGCCGACGAAATGACGCTGGCCGCCGAAGGGTTGGCGTTCATGAAGGGCGAGGTGGAGAAACGGGTCAACCGGTAGCGGCGTGCCGCCAGGCCGCCGAACGGGACTCCCACCAAAGCCTTGGCGGCTTCGGCTACCGGAGGGGGGACCAAAGCCTTGGCGGCTTCGGCTACCGGAGGGGGGACCAAAGCCTTGGCGGCTTCGGCTACGGGACTCTGCCGTGGTCGGTCCGATCGTCCAGTTCGCGGTATCGAATTTGGATCAACGCCAATGTTTCGTCAAAGATTCGTTGGACCCGCCGGGTCGCCCAAGCTTCCACCGCGGCGTCGATCGCCTCTCGCCGGCGGAGCTGCGAACGGGTTAAACCAAGCTGCCCGGCGGTCAATGTCGTGGTCGGATCTGCTCGGACGGCGTCGGCAAATCGATCGTCCCACCGGGGATCGGCACTGATTTCGACGTGTTGCAATTCGTGCCGCACCAACCGGCTGGTCCAAAACTCACCCGGCGGCGGCGGATGCCGCAGCCACACCCGGTGGGACGCGGCCCACTGAACGCGATGCCAATCGCTGTCGATCTTGATTCTCCCGCCCGCGACCCGCCAGCGGTGCGAGGCGTCGAAGCGGAATTGGGCGGCCAGGTGCGTTTTGCCGTCAAACCGATCTTCGGCGGTCGGTTCCCCCGTCACAAACGTGACCCCCCCGCGCTCGATCAGTTCAGCCGCCGGCGGCGGCGGTTCGGGCGGTTGGATTTCGGTCCAATCGGACGGCCGCCCCGGTTGAGCGTCCGAAACGGTACAGGCAAACAGCAACGGGAAAATCGCCAGCCGCCGTCGGAGGAGGAAAATTTTGGTCGCCACGTGGCCCAGATTACCCGCCCGCGGCCGCGCCGCGACGTAGCGTTGACCGGAGCGATCTGCCGCTTGCCCATTTGATAGCCCTTTCGGTGAGTGTTCATGCCCAACCCCGTTCCCCAATCTGACACCCCCGACGTGACCGGTCCGGCGGGCCAACCCCGCCGAGCGACCCTGGTCGCCGATCCCGTGGTCCAGTTCGGGCTGCTTCGCCGCATCGCGATCCATTGGTTGTTGCTTTTCGCTTGCAACGCCGTCGGCTTGTTGCTTTGGGTCCGGCTGCTCGAACTGCCCGATCAACCGTGGGGCCAATCGGCCGCCGTCGTGATGCAACGTTTCCTGCCGTTTTTCTTGATCACCGCCGCCGTCCTACCGGCTTTCGTCGTCGACACGCTCAAATTGACCAACCGGATCACCGGCCCGATTCGGCGGCTTCGCGGCGACTTGAACCGCGCCGCGGCCGGTCAACCGGTCGACAAATTGAAATTCCGAACCGGCGACTACTTTGCCGAAATCGCCGAGCCGTTCAACCGGATCGTCGATCGGTTGGAGCGGGCGGAGTCGACCGCAGCCCGGGCGCGGAGCTGATTCGATGCCGAATTTACCGATCCATTCCGGTAGCGGCGTGCCGCCAGGCCGCCGATCCAGCCCCGACCAACGCCTGGCGGCTTCGGCTACCGCAGGACCCCTCACAGGCCGGAGGCCTATGCCACAACGTCGCGGGGTCGCGGCGGTCGAGTTCGCCGTCTGCCTGCCGCTGCTGGTGCTTCTGGTTTTCGGTAGCATTGAGGCGAGCGCCCTGATCTTTTTAAAACAATCGCTCCACGTCGCCGCCTATGAATCGGCTCGCGCGGCCGTCGAGCCGGGCACCGATCAGCGGTCCGCGACCGCCGCGGCGATTGACATTCTCAACTCTCGCGGTGTCGTTGGCTTTGACCTCGATTTCCCCGGTGGCGATCCCGCCGCCGTCACCCGCGGCACCCCCATTCGCGTCACCGCGACGGCCATGAGCGGGGACAACAGTCCGCTGCTGGGTCAATTCCTGCCCCCACGATTGGTCACCACGTCGGTGGAGATGATCAAACAATGAAAGTTTCACTTCCGGCGTTTCCAACGGTAGCGGCGTGCCGCCAGGCCGCCAATCCACATCCGGTAGCGGCGTGCCGCCAGGCCGCCGACGCGACTGCACCAAAGCCTGGCGGCTTCGGCTACCGGAGGGACCAAAGCCTTGGCGGCTTCGGCTACCGGAGGGACCAAAGCCTTGGCGGCTTCGGCTACCGGAGGGACCGGCGTGGGGCGATGTTGATCCTGCTGGTCATCATGCTTTTCGCCTTCCTGATGACCGTGGCGATGTCAATCGACATCGCCTACATGCACCTGACACGCTCGGAACTTCGCGCCAGCACCGACGCGGCGGCCAAAGCGGCCGCGACCGTGTTGGCCGATACGCTGGACACCGATGCCGCGATCGCGGCGGGGCAACGCATGGCGGTCCGAAACCCCGTCGGCGGCCAACCGTTGTCGCTCGCACGGGGCGACTTCAGCTTCGGAGCTTCGGTCCGCGGCCGCGACGGACGATTTGTGTTTGACCCCGCCGCGGCGACGACCAATTCGGTCCGTGTCGACGGTCGCCGTTCCGACGGATCGCTTTCGGGACCGGTGCCGCTGTTTTTTGGCAATTTGACCGGCACCCAAGTTTTCACGCCCGAATTGACCGCGACCGCCACGTTCCTGCAGCGGGACATCACGCTGGTGATCGATCGGTCCGGTTCGATGGCTGGTACAAAATTCGTGGACCTGACCGCGGCGATCGGCATCTTTGTCGACCTGTTGGCCGAGACGCCGGTTCGCGAAGTCGTCGGGTTGGCATCGTATAGTGAAGACGCCACCGAGGATGTTCAATTGACCACGGATTTCAATGAAATCACCACCGCGATGACGCGTCTGCCGGTCGGCGGCCGGACGAGCATATCACGCGGCATGTCAGCCGGCCGACAAATCGCCCGGCGGGGGCGCGACACCAATTTTGTCGAGCGGACCATGATTGTGATGACCGACGGACGTCATAACACCGGTCCCGAACCCCGCTCGGTCGCTCGGCAATTGGCCCGCGAAAACACGACGATCCACACCATCACGTTTGGCGTTGGCGCCGATCGGCCGCGAATGATCGAAATCGCTGATATTGGCGACGGGCGTCATTTCCATGCCGACAACGGTGCCCAATTGCGAGCGGTGTATCGTGAAATCGCCCTGACCCTTGGAACGCTGGTGACCCAATGAAGCCTTGCAATGAGAAGCGTTGCATTGAAAAACGCCGCGGCGTGGTGGCGGTCGAGTTTGCGGTCGTTGCGCCGTTAGTATTTTTGTTCTTTTTCGGTGCCTTTGAAATGTGCCGGGTTTCGATGATTCGGCATACGGTCGACAACGCGGTTTACGAAGCCGCACGGGTTGGGATCGTTCCGGGCGCGACCGCGGCGGATGTCCGAACCGAAGCTGACCGCGTGCTCAGCACGATCGGGCTGCGAGGTTATGACGTTCGCGTTACCCCGACCAATCTACAAGACGCGACCCGGGTGACGGTTCAGATTGACGTCCCCGTCGATCGCAACTCGTTCGTCCCGGCGAAATATTTTATCGGCAAAACAATCCGCCGCGACTTATCCCTCGCCCGAGAACGAACGTAGTGGATTTTGCTAAAAATCCATTCTTTCGACATCAATTTTTAGCAAAATCCACTGCTTGAGATGTAGGGATGGATTTTTAGCAAAATCCACTGCTTATGATGTGGGAATGAATTTTTAGCAAAATCCACTACTTCAAATGTGGGGATGGATTTTTAGCAAAATCCACTACGTGGGATGTTGACCGCCAGTTTGCGATAGCTGGCGATTAATTGGTCGGCGGCGTGATCGATTTCCGATTGCGTATTGGTTGCCCCGATCCCAAATCGCACCGATCGGCGGGCTGCCGATTCGCTCAGCCCCATCGCCAACAGCACGTGGCTGGGCAGCCCATCGCGGCTGCTGCACGCCGAACCGCTGCTCAGCGCCACGCCGGGGGTTGCCGCCATCCAGGCCTCCCCTTCGACAGCGGCGGTTTGCAAATTCAAATTTGCCGCCACCCGATTGGATCCACCCGGCGGCGGTCCGTTGATCGTCAACTGACCCGGTAGTCCCGCGGCCAGCCGCGACCAAAGCCGATCCCGCATCGCCGCAACGCGGTCCGAATCATCGCACCGGGACGCCGACAGGGCCGCGGCCATGGCGGCGACCATCGCCGGGGCCATCGTCCCGCCGCGGAGACCGGATTGTTGTCCCCCGCCCACAATTTGCGGCTTCAACCGGACCCGCATCGGTCCGGTCCCCACCAAAAGACCCCCAACCCCTTTGGGTCCCCCAAACTTATGAGCCGAGAAGCTCAACAGGTCGACGCCAGCGGCCGTGGGGTCAATCGGCAGTCGGCCGACCGCCTGGGTCGCGTCGCAGTGCATTACGGCGCCGGCGGCGTGGGCGACGGCGGCAATCTCGGCGATCGGCAGGACGACGCCGGTCTCGTTGTTGACCCACATGGCCGAAACCATTGCAACCGAATCATCCAACACCCTTTCAAAAGCGGCCCAGTCGATCTGACCGGCGTCTTCGCCTGCCTCCACACCGAGAACGGGGACAACGGTGCATTCGCATCCGCCCGGACGCGACCGACAAACCTCCAGCACCGCGGGGTGCTCGGTCGCGGGCGTCACCACGCGGGTCCTTCGCTGACGCGGGTGGGTCATCACCCCGGTAATCGCCAGATTGTTGCTCTCGGTTGCCCCCGAAGTGATGATGAGTTTGGCCGGATCGACGCCGAAATGACCGGCGATCAACTTCAAGGATGCGTCAAGCTGTTCGGCCGCGTCTCGCCCCGCGGCGTGCGAGTCGCTATGCGGATTGCCGCCATGATTTTGCGAGACGTCGACAAACGCCGCGAGTGCTTCGGGGCGGATTGGAGTCGTCGCGTGGTGGTCCAGATAAATCACGTCAAGTTTTTAACCGACGCAATCGTTCTTGGCATCCGTCCACGTGGTACGACGGGCTTCCAGCCCGTCGAATTGGATCAGTCATCACACTTGGCAACCGGGACATTGATTGTATCGACCCGGCGGTAGCCCACCGGTCTTTGGACGTCCTGAAAGGACGTCCTACACGACTCGCTACTCGCTGAGCAGTTGCCGGTACATGCTAATCGCTGCCGGGCCGACGAGCACGACGAAGATCCCCGGGAAGATGAATAACACCATGGGGAAGATCATCTTCACGGCCGTCTTGGCAGCCTTTTCCTCAGCGATCTGACGGCGTTTGGTTCGCATCGCATCGGACTGCACCCGCAGCGCCTTGCCGATGCTGCTGCCGAACTTATCGGCTTGAATCAGGATGCTGGCCAATTGTTTCAAATCATCGACCCCGGAGCGATAACCGAGCGCCGTGAGCACCTCGGCTCGCGGCCGTCCGAGTTGCAACTGCTGGTTGGCAATGGTGAACTCCTCGCCAATGTCCTTGTGAGACTTGGACATCTCATCGGCGACCTTTCGCAGCGCCTGGTCGATCCCCAAACCGGCTTCGACACAGACGACCATGAGGTCCAACGCATCGGGCAGGCCCAAGAAAATTTTCTCCATCCGCTTTTTAGCCATCATGCCCAACATCATCGTTGGAATACCAAAGCCGCCGATCATGCCCAGCGCCAACTTGATAATCAAACCCTGGCTCAAACCATCGAGCAGCAACCCCATTACTCCGCCGAGCATCAACCCCACCGCGGTGCTAATCAACTGGATCATCTTGAAGATCAACGGAGCGGTTTCGCGGCGGAAACCGGCGTTGATCAACTTCTCCCGCAGCTTGCCGAGTTCCTCCTCGGTCCCCTGGACTTTGGACTCGATCCGGTTGCCGGCTTTTTCCAACGCCGCGGCGAGTGCCTCGTTTTTGCTAAGTGTTTTCTTGTCGGTCACCGAAGCGGCCGCCGCGGCGCGAGGGTTCTTTAACCGATCCAGTCGATCTTCGGCCGGGGCGGAGTCGCCGCCGTCGAATCGGTTCATCACCAACCAACTACCAATCGTCACGGCGCCGAAGATGGCGGCCATGACCACGTAGGTGGCCAGCGAGTCGGCCTGAGCGGCCGCTGCGGTCGCGGCAACGTCCTGAGCAATCATGAGGGGGGTGTGCATGAGATTCAAACCTTGATCGTGATGATTTTTTTGATGCAGATCGCTCCGAGCAACTGCGTGACCAGGGCCATGCCCATCATGTATTGACCCAGTTCGTCGGTGAAAAGCTGAATGACGTAGTCGTAATTGAGTTTGAGCATGGCGATGAAGAGCACCGGGGGCAGCCCCAATAGCACCGCCCCGGACATCCGCCCCTCACCGGTGAGGGCTTGAATGGTCCCTTGGATTTGCAAACGTTCGCGGACCAAGTGTCCAATTTTATCGAGGATTTCCGACAGGTCGCCGCCGGTTTGCCGTTGCAAAATGACCGCGGTGGCAAAGAATCGAACATCCATGTTGGGCACCCGGTCGGCCATGTCCTCAATCGCTTCTTCAATTGGGATGCCGAACTTTTGTTCTTCAAAACAGCGTTGGAACTCGGTCGCCAACGGAGCCTGCATTTCGCTGCCGACGAGTCCGAATCCGGCGTTGAGCGAATGGCCGGCGCGGAGGCTGCGGGCAAGCAGCTCAAGGGCCGGAGGCAATTGTGTGCCGAACTTGGCCAACCGCCTTTTGCGCATGAATAGGACATAGAAGACCGGCCCGCCCATCAATAGCAGACCCAGGACGGGACCCAGCAGCACCGGCACCGGCGTGATGACGCAGATCACGATGCCGGCGGCGAACGCGCCGCCGCACATGCCCAGCAACTGGATCGAGGTCAAATTGACGTCGGCTTGAACCAGGATTTGCGAAACGGCCGGGATACGCTCCAGGAACCGGTCGACGACCGAGGCCGCGCCTTCGAGATCACCGGTGAGCAGTGATTTTTTGGAGGCATCCTCCCCCGCGTCGCCGCGTCGGCCGGTCGCCAATTGGGTCAACCGGTCTTCGGTCGCGGTCGTTTCCTCCGTCGGCATGAACATCGACGCCGCGAACGCGAACATCGAGGTCACAAACAACCCAACGGCGATGATGATGATCAGGGGAGTCATGGGGAGAAGTTTTCAGTTCACAGTTTTCAGTTGACAGTTTTAGGAAGCAATTCGGCAGAAGAAATCAGTGTTCAATTTCGTCTTCAACTGAAAACTGTGAACTGAAAACTGAAAACTTCTTCCTTACGCTTCCATCATCACTCGTTCGCGGAACGCGCTGCTGGGCAGTCGCACGCCGGCGGCTTCGAGGCGATCCATGAATCCGGGACGCACCCCGGGGCACTCGAACACCCCATGCGCCTTGCCGTCGCCATTGATGCCGATTTGGCGGAAACGATAAATGTCTTGCAACACAATCGTGTCGCCTTCCATCCCGACGACTTCGGTGATCGCGGTGACACGGCGGGGACCGCCCTGCAGCCGGTTGGCTTGGATCAAGACATGCACGGCGCCGGAAATCTGTTGCCGGATCGCTTTGACGGGCAAATCAAAGCCCGACATCATCACCAATGTTTCCAGCCGCGCGATCGCGTCGCGAGGGGTGTTGGCGTGGACGGTGGTCAGCGACCCGTCGTGGCCGGTGTTCATCGCTTGCAGCATGTCGAGCGTTTCGCCACCGCGACATTCGCCGATGATGATCCGTTCGGGCCGCATCCGAAGCGCGTTTTTGACCAAATCGGTTGCCGAGACCGCGCCGGAGCCTTCGATGTTGGGCGGCCGGGTTTCCAGCCGCACCACGTGGTCCTGTTGCAATTGCAATTCCGCGGCATCTTCGATCGTTACGATCCGGTCGGAGTGACCGATGAACGATGACAGGGTATTGAGGAGGGTTGTTTTGCCCGAACCCGTTCCGCCGGCGATGATCATATTGCAACGGGCTTTGATGCAACCCTCCAACAACATCACCATTTCGGGCGTGAACGCTTTATAGGCCAGCAGGTTTTCAAGTTTGAGCGGGTTGGACCCAAAGCGGCGAATCGACACCGCCGCGCCGTCGAGCGCCAGCGGCGGGATGATCGCGTTGACCCGCGATCCATCCTCGAGCCGGGCGTCGACCATCGGGCAGGTCTCATCGACCCGCCGACCGACTTTGGAAACGATTCGGTCGATGATTTGCAACAGGTGTTTGTTGTCGCGAAACTCGACAGGGGACTTCTGCATCTGGCCGTTTTTTTCGACGTAGATGTTTTTGGGTCCGTTGATCAGGATGTCCGAAACTTCGGCATCTTTGAGAATCAATTCGAGCGGGCCGAGTCCAAAGGTTTCGTCGAGCACCTCGTCGACGATCTTTTCGCGTTCTTGACGGTTGAGCAGCGTGTCTTCGGCGTCGCAGAGGTGTTCGACGACCAGGCGGATTTCCCGCTTGAGCGTCTCGCCCTGCATGTCACCGACGCGGGAGAGGTCGAGTTTGTCGACCAATTTGCCGTGGATTCGCCGTTTGATTTCCTCGAACTGTTCGGTTCGGTTTCCGGCGGAAGGTCGGGGGGCGGTGGCGGTTCGCATCGAAACGGCGGCGGGTGTTGGAGCGGATGGGCGGGCTTGGTTTCCAAAAATAGGTCGCCGTTGGCGCGCCGGTAGCGGAAGTCGCCAAGACTTTCGGTTCGGCACCCAGTGGGAATGATTCAATGTGTGGACGATTCGTTCTCGGCGCCGTGCGTGCCGAATGGTCGCGGGAGTTGGCCGAGATTTTTGCGTCGTTTCATCCCGAAACCGAACCGTCGATTCAGTGGCCGCCCAAGCTGCCCGAGGAACGCCCGCGTTACAATATTGCCCCCACCCAGTCGATCTGGGCGGTTGCTCAATCGGAGTCTCGCCTCAAAGCATCGCAGTTGCGTTGGGGTTTGGTCCCATCGTGGGCCGAAGACGTTTCGATCGGGGCTAAAATGATCAACGCTCGCGGTGAAACGGTGCAGCAAAAACCGGCGTTTCGCTCCGCCTTTGCCAAACGCCGGTGCGTCATCCCCGCGGATGGATATATCGAATGGACGGGTCGATCGGGCGATAAACAACCGCACCTGATCGCTCGCCCCGGCCGCCAGCCGTTTTGGATGGCCGGTTTATGGGAACGCAATACCCAAGCCGCCGGCGACGCGGGCGAAATACGCTCGGCCACCGTCATCACCACCGCTGCCAACGACGCGTTGCGATCGATCCACGACCGGATGCCGGTCATTTTGGACGCCCGTCAGGCGGTTCAGTGGATTGACCTGCAAACGGATGCGGATCAAGCGGCGGCGCTGATCGGTGCCGCCCCGAACGATTTTCTTGAGTCAACCGAAATCAGTCGCCGCGTCAATTCGGTCAGGCATGATGACCCGGAATGTCTGGACCCGACCAGTTGAGTTTCACGAACGATCAAATTCGACGGGCTGGAAGCCCGTCGTACAGCGGTTGCGAACCCGGATCGTTACTTAGTGACGGTCGATGATCTGTTGGGCGAATTGGAGGTAGCGATCCCAATCCCACGACGTGATGTCGTGCTTGCCCGCTCGCAAATGATAGGAAACCGGTCCGATGGATGACTCGTCGGGGGCGGGGAACGTGTCAATTTGAAGCCCCGGCAGCCCGATCCGGCGGTAGGCTTCGCCGGCCAATCGGGTCGCTTGGAACTCACCCAGAGGATCCGCCCAGACGTCTTCGCTGGCGCTGGCAACGTACACCGCCCGGGGCGCCATGCAGGCGATCAAATGATGTTGATCGACCGGCAACGCCTGCTCGTTGTTGTTGTAGTTTTTGAAATTAGCACAAAACCAGTGTGGGAAGGATTTGTTGATCCTCGCAACTGTTTCGCCGCATTGGCGGACGCTCAGCGCCGCCCCTCCGCAGCCGGAATCATTGCTAATTGCGGCAACAAAACGGTGGTCCGTCGCGCCGGCCCAAAGAGCGGTTTTGCCGAGTCGTGAATGGCCAATCGCGATGTAGCGAGCCGTGACCGACGCGTCGGCGGTTTGTTCCATCGCGTCAACGGCGCGGCTCAATCCCCATGCCCAGGCGGCGATCGTGCCCCAGGCCGCGGGACGGTCGGCCCCGGGTTGATCGCCGGGGAACAACGCATGAACGCCATTTTGAAAATCATCATCAAAATCAGGATCGAAGTCGCCGCAGTAGATCGTCGCAACGGCGCAGCCGGAATCGATAATTGATTCGATCGGCCAGCGACTCGACGACGTGCCACGGCCCGCTTCGGTGGCACGGTGGTTGACCACCCCTTTCTCATCGCTGCGGCGGCACCAGGATGATGGGATCGCGATCGCAGGATCATCAATCGTGGTGTGATTGCCAAAGAAGTTCAAACCCACGAATGTTATCAAATTCGGCTTTGGGTCAGCGGGTTGAACGAGCAGGACATCAAACGTCAGCGAGCCGGCTGGCGTTGTGATGGTGCTGCGGAGTTGACGCCGTTCGGCTCGACCCCCAAACACCAATTCCCGATCGAACGACTCGGTTGAAAGGTCCCAGCCGTGCGACGGTGCTTGTCCGTAGATTTGATCCGTTAGCGTCGCGAGCCAGCGGGTTTGGAGTTCCGCCAATTGTGCCTCGGTCAACGAGGATGGATCGGACTCGTCAAATATCGCCGGTAGCGACGCGATCGCCCCGGCGGCCGGGTCGGTGTTGCAATCCTCGGCCAGCAGGACGCTGCATTGGATCATCACCGCGATCATCGTCGTGAGGCGGGGCGGGGTGGAGCGGGTCATGGCGTTCTCGGGATCAATGATGTAGGACGGCCTTTCAGGCCGTCCAAAGAATCGGAAGGCAATATCAAAAAACCTTAACCGGGTGCTAACGCACCGCGGCTGTTCTTTGCGTCCAACGACGGACGACAGGCCGGAGGCCTATCCCACTTTAACCCGGTTCGCTACCCGAAAGGACGGACATGAAGGCCTTTTGGCTGATCTCAACGTTGCCGACCGCTTTCATCCGTTTCTTGCCTTCCTTTTGTTTTTGCAGCAACTTGCGTTTTCGCGTGATGTCGCCGCCGTAGCATTTCGCCGTGACGTTTTTTCGCATCGCGGGGACCGATTCGCGAGCGATCACGCGGCTGCCGATCGCCGCCTGGACCGCGACCTCGAACATGTGTCGATCAATTTCGCTTTTGAGTTTTTTGACCACCGCGCGGCCGCGGCGATCGGCGTCGGCGCGGTGACAAACGATCGCCAAAGCATCGACTTTGGAGCCGTTGACCAAGATGTCCAAACGACATAAATCCGCAGCCTCGTAGCCGACCATCTCATAATCCAACGTCCCATAGCCACGGGTATGCGATTTGATCTTGTCGTGCAGGTCGTAGATCACTTCGGCCAGGGGGATGTCGTAGGTCAACATCGCCCGTCCGGCGGCGAGGAACTCATGGTTCTTTTGCAATCCGCGACGTTCCTGGCACAACTTGATTACCGCGCCGATATATTCCTCCGGCACGATCACGTTGCAACGCACGATCGGTTGGCGAAACTCTTCGATGTCACCGGGATCGGGCACGTCCTGCGGTTTATGAATCGTCCGGGTCTCGCCGCGTTTGGTGACGACCTCATAGGTGACGTTGGGGGCGGTTTGAACCAGGTCGACGTCCGACTCCTGCTCCAGTCGCTGCTGGACGATCTCCATGTGCAACAGCCCCAGGAAACCACAGCGGAAACCGAAACCGAGCGCCTCGCTGGTTTCGGGTTCAAATTCAAAACTCGGGTCGTTGATCGACAGCCGTTCCAGGGCATCGCGAAGGTCGCTGAAGTCCTGGCCGTCGGAGGGGAATAACCCGCAGTAGACCATTCGCTTGGGGCGGTCGTAGCCCGGTAGCGGCGGGGCGGCCTTGTCGCCGGTGATGCTGATTGTGTCCCCGATGTGAACGTCCGACAGACTTTTGATATTGCAAATCAAATAACCCACCTGGCCGGCAACCAATTGTTTGGTTGGCGTTCGGGCGGGCGTGAACTGACCCAGCTCGACGACTTCGTGGACGCTGCCGGCGCGGATGAATTGGATCTTTTGGCCCTTTTTGACGGTGCCCGCCATGACGCGGATGTAGGTGATCGCACCGCGAAAATCATCATAGTTGGAATCGAACACCATCGCCTGCAGCGTCGCGTCTTCGTCACCCGTCGGCGGCGGGATTCGTTCCAAAATCGTCGACAACAATCCGTCGATATTGATGCCCGCTTTGGCGGAAACCCGGACGCACTCTTTGGGGTCGGTGCCCAGCGCCGTTTCCATTTCCAGCGAAACTTCGTCGGGCCGGGCGTGGGCCAAATCAATCTTGTTGATCACCGGGATGATCGTCAGGTCATGCTCCATCGCGGCGTAGGCGTTGGCGACCGTCTGGGCTTCGACCCCTTGAAACGCATCGACCAATAGCAACGCGCCCTCGCAACAGGCCAACGAGCGGGAGACTTCGTACTGGAAGTCGACGTGTCCGGGGGTGTCGATCAAATTGAGTTCATACGTCACACCATTGTGGACATAGGGCATCGTGACGGCGCGAGCTTTGATCGTGATACCACGTTGTCGCTCCAACGCGAGATCATCGAGCAGTTGTTCTTTCATCAACCGCGACGCCACCGTGCCGGTCGTTTCGAGCAAACGATCGGCCAACGTGCTTTTGCCGTGGTCGATGTGGGCGATGATGCAGAAATTGCGAATGTTGGATCGGTTCATTTTCTGGCAGCAAAAGCTTTTATATCTCTCCCCCCGCCCCGCTTGCGGGGGGGGGGGGGGGGGGCTGAGGGGGCGGACGTTGAGGTGCGATTGGTGTGGACACCCCCTCACCCCCCGGCCCCCTCTCCCCTAAGAGGGGCGAGGGGGAGAAAGAGACGATGGCCGGCCCCCTCTCCCCTAAGAGGGGCGAGGGGGAGAAAGAGTCATTGGCCGGTTTGTTGCCGATGGGCGTGTGCGGCGTAGCCGGCCGCGCCGAGGTAGCCGGCATCCGAACCGAGCGAAGCGAAACTGAGCGAGGTGCCGGCAAAAACATTGGGGAACGTCCGGCGGCGGAACTCCTCCCGAATACCCGTCATGAATCGTTGTCCGATCACGCAGCCGTCGCCGCCAAAATTCATGGCCCCGCCAAGCACCACCGACCCCGGATCAATCGTGTGGACCAACGTTGTCACACCGATGCCCAACCACCGGGCGGTATCGTCGATGATCCGCAGCGCCAGCGAATCGCCCGCGACCGCGGCGTCGTAGACCGCTTTGCTGGTCAACCGCGGCGCCTCGATCGATGTCGCTTCGCCATCATCGGCGGCCGTCGGCGAAACGTGGTCGTACCGGTGCAGCGGCGAGTCGGGATAGTCGGGCAGCAGCCGCACGGTTTGCAACACGACGCCTGTCGCCGACGCGTAGGCTTCCAGTTGACCATGGCCGCCGCCCCAGCCACACGGGGCGGCGTCGGGCGACGTGTCGACCAAAATGTGACCGCACTCGGAGCCAAACGAGTTGACGCCGTTGATCAATTCATTGTCGACGATGATGCCGCCGCCAACCCCGGTGCCCAGCGTCAGCATCACCATCGAGCGATCGGAGTGGGCCGAGCCGAGCCAAAACTCTCCGTAGGCCGCAGCGTTGGCATCGTTGAGGAACGAGATCGGCCGGCCGGTCGCTTGGGACAACGCGGCACAGATGTTAAAATTCCACCAACTGGGCAGTTGCGGCGGGGCGACGAGCAGTCCGCGGGGCAAATCCATCGGTCCGGGCGCCCCGATGCAAATCCGCGGAACCGCACCGACGAGGTTGAGTTCACTTTCGGCCTGTTCGATCAACTCGGCGACGCGGCGGATGGCCGACCGGGGGCCAGCCGACTCGATCGTGTCGATTCGGTAAAACCCCACCGAGTGGCCCGCCTCCGAAACCAGTCCGCATTTGATGCCGGTGCCGCCGATGTCGACGCCCCAAAAGTAGGGTCCGCGGGTTTGATCGACGGGGACAATTTGGGTGGGGGCGTGCATGTCGCGAAGTTTAGCCGCCGCCCCGAAGCGGGCCAGCCACCTTAGAATCAGCCGGCGTCGCCATCCTCTGCGGCTCGGCGCCATCAATTCCCGGAGTCACCCTCATGAAAGTCACTGGACGTTTGACGAAATCATTGCTGGTCCCGGCGATCGTTTGCCTGGCCGTCAGCCTCTGGCCGGGGGGCACCGTTGCCCGCGGCGAAGGCGTCGATCTGCTCCAGCCGCTGCCTGAAATGCCGGTTTACCGGTTGAACCCGCCGCGGGGCGATGCTTCGCGGTTTGGTCGCAGCGGCATCGCGATCGATTGGGTTCGGACGAAGCCCCCGACAGCCAATCCGTCGGTTCGATTGAGCGGTCGCCACCGCGGCAATCGAATCGACATCACCTTTGGCGGGTCGATCAACGGGACCAGCGGCTCCGAAACGTTGTCGCAGATGTTCGGCATCGGAGCGATGGACGACTATGAGTTTTGGTTTGAAATCCCCGGCCCCGGCGGCGCCTCGTTCCTGGTGTCCAACGTCGTCTCGCTGGGCCGAGCCGGTCCGCCGATCCAACCCCGGCCGCTGACCGATGCGGAGCGTGCGGACATCGCCGAGGCAAAGCTGGTCAACACGCCCCCCGAGTCCGCCCCCGACGGTTACGCCGTCGCGACCGAACAGACGCCGATGGTCGCCGGCGCGATGGTCAAAGCCGGTTGGCGGGGCGGTTGGGAGGACGCGGAGGTCGTCGCGGTCAAACCACCGACCAGCGTCACGGTGCGTTTTGTCAATTTGGGCGACCGGTTGCAAGTGATGCGCGGGCCGGCCTGGATCGCCACCGACTCCGCGACGCGTCAACAGATGATGACCAATCCCGGCTCGTTGTCCCCATCAATCGACGTCCTGCCGGGGACCATTGTTTTGGTGCCGCAAGACACCGTTCGTTTGCCACAGGTGCCCAACCCCGCGCCGGGGATGCCCGTCCGATACGTCTCGGGCAATTCGCTCTCCGAGGGCATTTATTTGGGCTTGGAACGGGGCCAGGCGAAAT
The DNA here is from genome assembly GCA_963833245.1 of Pirellulaceae bacterium. Classification (GTDB taxonomy): domain Bacteria; phylum Planctomycetota; class Planctomycetia; order Pirellulales; family Pirellulaceae; genus Rhodopirellula. Next base: position 71,337 of record CAWHXH010000007.1, on the reverse strand, counting down.
TGAAAGTCCGTTTTGGCAGCCGAAGCCGCGAGACGACCACGGCGATCGACACCGTGCTGGTCAACCGCGACGTCGTGTCTCAACTGAACGACCCGGCTTATGTCGCCCGTCTGGCTGAAGCGACCAAAATGACCGCCGCCGAGCTGAGCGAGCTGCGGGTCAAGGACTACCGCGTCAAAGATCCGCCGCCGCACGGACACGTCATGCTGCCGCCGGGCGTGCCGCTGCCGGAGGGTTCGGGCCTCAAGGCGTTTTGGGGACACGACTGGTCGGAGGTGACGGTTTTGGCCGACACCACCGAAGATCCGGTGCCGGTTCGATGGGACAAGTATGGGGCGGGGTGGGATTGCCGGATCGTTCGCCAACAGTTGGCGATCGATTCATCCACGTTGTCGCGATACCGGCGGACGCAACCGTCCGCCCCGACGCCACGTTCGCGGTCCCGCTCGACCCTCGAAGCTCCCACCCCGGAGGCTTCGACCCCGTCCCCGTTTGTCGAAGCAATGCCTGAGGAGACGGACCCGGCAGGCTACTACCCATGGCGGGACGCCAGCGGCCGGCACGAAATCGAAGCCCGATACGTCGAAGTGGACGGCGATCGCGTGGTGTTGGAAACCCAAGACGGGCGAACGGTCAAAATCGGCATCCGTCAATTGTCCGAGTCGGATCGGACTCGTGCCAAACGGTTCTATGACGCCGCCAAGACGAGTCCGTTCGAGTTTGAATAAATACTCACTCCAGCCGAAACATCGTGCATCCCAGCGGCGGCATCATCACCTCGATGCTGTCGGGACGGCCGTGATGGGGCACGCCGGTCGATTTGCGGCCGGGGTAGTTGCCCAGGTTGCTGCCAGCGTAGGTCGTCGAATCGCTGTTGAAAATCTCTTTCCAATAACCCGCATTGGGCACCCCGACCCGGTAGCTCTGGCGCGGCACCGGGGTGAAGTTGTGGCAAACCAGGATGGGCGGGTCGCCCGGTTGGCCTTTGCGCAAATAAACCAGCACGCTGTCCTGATCGTTTTGGCAATCGACCCATTCAAATCCTTCGTGATGGAAGTCGTGATAGTGCAGGGCGGGGTTCTCAAGCACCAGTTTATTGAGATCGGCAACCAGTTGTTGAATACCGCGGTGGGTGTCGAAATCTAATAACTCCCACTGCGGACCGTCGTCGTGGTTCCACTCGGTCCACTGAGCCAATTCACCACCCATGAACAGCAGTTTCTTGCCGGGGTGCGTCCACATGTAGGAGTATAAAAGGCGCAGGTTGGCGAACTTTTGCCACATGTCGCCGGGCATCTGACTAATCAGCGACCCTTTGCCGTGGACCACCTCATCGTGGGACAACGGCAACAGGAAGTTTTCGGTGAACGCATAGATCAAACTGAACGTGAGTTCGTTTTGATGATGCCGCCGATGGATCGGCTCGTTTCGCATGTAGCGAAGCGTGTCGTTCATCCAACCCATGTTCCATTTATAAGTGAACCCGAGTCCGCCATCATAAACCGGCCGCGAAACGCCCGGCCAAGCGGTCGATTCCTCCGCCGCAGTGATCACGCCGGGGTATTCTTGATGGACCGCAACATTAAAGTCACGCAAGAAATCCATCGCCTCCAGGTTTTCGCGGCCGCCATATTGATTGGGCACCCACTCGCCCGATTCACGGGAATAATCCAGATACAACATCGACGCGACGGCGTCGACCCGCAGCCCGTCGATATGATACTTATCGAGCCAAAACAACGCGTTGGCGATCAGGAAGTTGCGAACCTCGGTACGGCCGAAGTTGAAAATCATGGTGCCCCAGTCGGGATGCTCGCCCTGGCGCGGGTCGGCATGTTCGTATAACGCCGATCCGTCAAAACGCCGCAGCCCGTGGTCGTCTTTGGGGAAGTGCGCCGGGACCCAATCGATGATTACTCCGATGCCGGCTTGATGCAGATGATCGACGAAGAACATGAAGTCCTCGGGCGACCCGTGACGCGACGTGGGGGCAAAGTAGCCGACCGTTTGATAGCCCCAGGACCCGGTGAAAGGATGCTCTGAGACGGGCATCAATTCGACGTGCGTAAAATTCATTCGGCGGCAGTAATCGGCCAACCGCCGGGCCAGGTCGCGGTAGCCGAGCCAGCCGTGGGTTCGACCGGGGCCTTTTTGCCAAGAACCCAGGTGACATTCATAAACATTCATCGGCGCGTGCATCGCATCGCGTTGCTTTCGCCGGGCGATCCATTCACCGTCGTTCCATGTGTGCCAAGAGAGATCGGCGATGATATTGGCGGTTTGGGGCGGCAACTCCGCGGCGAACGCCATCGGATCGCATTTGTCCATCCAGTGGCCATGCTCCGAGAGTATTCGGAACTTGTACTTCTGACCGGCTTTGGCGCCGGGGATGAATTTCTCCCAAACCCCGGTGCTGCCTTGCGGGATCGCGACGTCGTTACGTCCATCCCAGCCGTTGAAGTCGCCAACGACCTGGACCGACCGGGCGTTGGGCGCCCAGACGGCGAAATTGACCCCGTCGACCCCGCCGAGCGTCCGGAGCTGAGCACCGAGGCACTCGTACATTTTCAAATGCTTGCCCTCGCCGAGCAGGTAGCGGTCAAAGTCGCTCAGCAAGGAATCGCCGGGCGAACGGGACGAGGGTTGGTTGGCCGGCGGCGATGACGGCGCCGAGCGACTCGGGGCGGCTGGCGGGGTGGCGATTTTGGTCGAAGCGATCGTTTGCGATTGACCGGCGGAATTGACGATCGGCATGGCAACACTGGGCGTCGGATGGGGCGGGCGGCGGGCTGCCCTAGTTAACCCGCCCGGTCGCCCGCCAGCCACGGGGGTCGGGGATTTTGACGGCGGACGGTCGCCAGGGTTTCGTTGTTTTGTAGCGGTCGGAGTTCGTAGCGGTAGGGCGCAAGCCCTCCGATGCCGCAAACATTAGCGGTAGGGCGCAAGCCGTCCGGTTTCGCGGCACCGGACGGCTTGCGCCGTTCCGCTAAGAAGTTGGGGGCGGCACCGGACGGCTTGCGCCGTTCCGCTAAGAAGTTGGGGGCGGCACCGGACGGCTTGCGCCGTTCCGCTAAGAAGTTGGGGGTGGCGCCGGACGGCTTGTGCCGTTCCGCTAAGAAGTTGGGGGTGGCACCGGACGGCTTGCGCCGTTCCGCTATAAAAGATGCCTCAATTTTAGCGGTAGGGCGCCAGCCCTCCGGTGCCGCCAACCACTCGATCCTTACCCCGACGATGCCTTCGCCCAACGACGCTCAACCGTGGTACGCCGATGGACTGCGGTTTGAATGTACGCAGTGCGGGCTGTGCTGCGGCGGCGACCCCGGCGTCGTTTGGGTCGATGACCGGGAAATTGCCGAGCTGGCCGAGGCCGTCGATTTGACCGCCGAGCAATTCACCGCAATGCACGTTCGCCGGGTGGGCGGGGGTCGCAGCCTGCGGGAACACCCCAACGGCGACTGCACGCTGCTGGACCCGGCAACGCGGAAATGTTCCGCTTACCACGTCCGCCCGGTGCAGTGCCGGACGTGGCCGTTTTGGGACAGCACGCTGCATTCGCCTGATTCTTGGGCCGAAACCTGTCGGGTTTGCCCCGGAGCGGGCACCGGGACGCTGGTGCCGATCGACCAAATTGAAATTCAACGACGAAAACGTTCGGTTTAATTGGACTGTGACGGTCGTGACGGTCGATCCAACCGGTGGCCGGGACACTTGACCGGATCGCCGACGCGAGCCAAGCTTGCGACGTAACCGGCTGCGGCGTTTGCGTTTGCAGCGGTTTGCGATCCATCCGAGTCGACGTGGCCATGACCAAAAAACAAATCGTTCGCCAGATTGCCGAGGAACTCGACCTGACGCAGTCGGCGACCAAACAAATCGTCCAATTAACGTTGGACAAAATCATCGAAACGCTGGCCAACCATGGCCGGATCGAACTGCGCAACTTTGGAGTTTTTGAGGTTAAACACCGAGCTTCGCGGACCGCCCGCAACCCGATGACCGGTCAAGCGGTCACCGTACCGGAGCGGTTCGTGGTGACGTTCAAACCCGGCAAAATCATGGAGAAACGCGTCGAAGCGATCGATCCGACCGACCTGCCGCCGGATTGGTACGACTGCCTCGACGTTCCGACCACCACCCCGCCGCCAACCCGCGATCAATTAGCCGCCGACACGCCGGGCGGTGGTTTGATCGCCGACGAAAAGCTCAGCGGTCGCTGGGACACCGACTAATCCTGTCCTTCACACGCCTGATCCGACTTCGTTCCCGATTCATGGAGGAATCGACCATGCTCACCTCGTCCACCCCCGCCGCCCGTCCCGCCGCCAGCCGCCGAATCACTCGGATCAGCACCGCGATCATGGCGATGGGCATGATCGCCGTCGCCACCGGCTGTTTTATCCCGATCTACTCCGCCCGGCCGGAGCGTCGGATCCAGCAGTTGCTTTACGATTCGGAAAACTTCCGCGCGATGGCCGACACCTGGGAACGCTTCTGGTTCACCGACCAACCCTCGCACCTGACCCCGGTCCGCGTTCACGGCGGGGTGCTGTAGCGTCCTCGTCGGCCAACGCTGCGTCGGCCTCCGCGTCGCTCATCGATTCGACTTCGGCCAACAATCGGGCCAATTCGTCGTCGGGGGAATCATCGGCGGTCGAGTCGTCTTCCGGCGAATCGTCCGGCGCCGGACCGACCAATCGCTCGGCCAGGTAGCTGGACAGTTTGGCCGGCGTCGGGTGGTTCCAAGCGACCACGGGGCTGAGTTCCAAACCGAGCCAATCCTCCAGCTCGCCGCTCAATTCGACCGCCGCGAGCGAATCGAGTCCGAAATCGGCCAGCGGGCGCTGCAAATCGGGATGCGACGTCTGCCCGGTCCGGGTTTGCAACCAAACCGTCAGCCAACGTTGGACCGTGGTGGTGGCCGACTGCGACGCTCGTTGATGGGCCAGTGATTCCACCGGGTTGCCGGCGTTGTTGTCATCAACGACCCGGCGGACCGAATCGCTCAGCCGCGGCCACCGGGCGTCGTCGCGGTTGTCGAACCCCGGCCGATCCCAACGGTACCAGGGCGTCAGCGTTTGGTCGGCAAGCGATTGGCCGGTCAAACCCCGCTGGACCTTGCCGCTGGTCGTCAGCGAAATCGCCCCGGGTCGGGCCAGGACGATGGTCTGCGCATCCAGTTCGTTTTCGCTCAACAACGCTTGGCGAATTTGCCGGACCAACGGTTCAAAGGTCGCGACGTCGGCGTGCCGATCGATTTCGACGATCAACACCAACGCCTCGCCGCGTGGCGTCGGGGTGCCGACGGCAACGACCTGCTGGATGATCGGGCCGCCGGGCAGCTCGGCGCCGGCGGCGCGGACGACCGCCTCGATGTCTTGGGGATACAAATTGCGGCCCCGCAGGATCAGCAGGTCCTTGAGCCGTCCGGTGACGTAAAGCTCGCCGTTGTGCAAACACCCCAAATCGCCGGTGCGGAGGTGCGCCCGCCCGCCGACGTCGACGAACATCGCCCCGGTCAATTCCGGTCGCTCCCAGTAACCGTCGCACACCGAGGGGCCGGCCAGCAGGATTTCGCCGATGCGGTTTTCGCCAAGCAACCCGCCGGCGCGGTCGACGATTTGAATCGACATGCCCATCGCCGGTTGACCGCAGGAAACGAGCGTTTGCGTCCGGGTGGCGACCGCCGGATCGGCCAATTCGATCCGATCGTGCTGAATCGCGTCAACATCGACCATGATCCTCGCCGGCGGCAACGAACGCGGACCGCCGGTGGCCAACAACGTCGCCTCGGCCATCCCGTAACACGGCAGGAAGCTGCCGGCACCGAACCCTGACGGGCCGAAACGTTCGGTGAACCGGTCCAGCGTCTCGGTCGAAATCGGTTCGGCGCCGCAAAATGCCAACGTCCAGCGGCTCAGGTCCAACGTTTCAGCCACCGCCGGGTCGATCCGGTCGACGCACAAACGGTAGGCAAAGTCCGGTGCCCCGCTGATTTGCGCCCCGAAGTGATCGATCGCCCGAAGCCAGGCGATCGGCCGCGACAGGAATTGACGCGGCGACATCAGGATCGCGTGACCGCCGACGTAGAGCGGCTCCAGAATCCCGCCGATCAGCCCCATGTCGTGATACGGGGGCAACCAGAAGACACCCTGCAGCGGTTCCTCAGCATCGTCAGATTCAAACGGCAAATCAAAGGTGCGGCGAATTTGCTCCAAATTCGCCATCAGGTTGGCGTGACTGATCCGAACGCCCTTCGGCTCCGACGTCGAACCGCTGGTGTATTGCAGCAGGGCGAGCGAATCGGGCGGGACCGCGGCATCGATGGCCACCGCCGGGTCGGCGTCGGTTGAATCGTCCGGCGAATCAACGGCGATGATTTGAGCATCCCGCACCGCTTGGCAAACCCGCTGCGGATCGATGCCCGCGGCAGTCGACTGGTCGGTCAACAGGATCGTGGGGCGGCAATCGGTTGCCGCCGAATCGAGCCGCGGCATCACGCGGCCGGGTTTGGGAAACGACGTCGGGACCGGCACCCGGCCGGCCACTTGAGCGGCGATAAACCCGATCAGGAAATCCAGCCCCGGGGGGAACAGCAACACCGCTCGATCGCCCGGTTGACCGACCGCCGCAATCCGGCCGGCCAACTCGGCGACGCGATCGTGCAGGTCGCGATAGGTCAACGTCGATGTCGACGACGATTCCTCCGAGACGCTATCGGGTAGAAACGTCACCGCCGGCCGGTCGGGATGCCGCTCACAACGATCCGCCAACAACGCCCCCAGCGACGGCCACGCCGGTTGCGGCGAACGAGTGCCGGGAGCGGAGGGACGCTTCAGACACCGGATCAAGCAGACTGGACAGCCCTGGGCGATGGTTCAAAAGATCGGCCGTGGCGGGGGGAAAGTGACGCGGTTGCCCTGGTACTGTAATTTAACGCTCCGCGTTCGGAAGCCGGAGCTTGGCCAGCTACCCGAACCATTAAAGTTTACCTTCTCGTGCGAACGTGCTAACCGACAAATTCGATTCAACCGACGCCGGCGGCACGTGGCAACCGATCGGCCGGTCGCGCCATCGCCAACGAACCGCCTCGAAGTTTCACTCCGAAAGCCGGCTGTTTTGGTTGCCGCACGCCGGTTCGGGGGCGGCGTCGGTGATCCGCGCGGTTTCCACATGTTTGGACCATGCCGACGAATCGATCGCCGCGGCGGCCGCCCGGCTGCAAGTCGCCGGCCTGCCCGGTCGCGAGGGCCGGTATGGTCAACCGATGCCCGCCTCGGTCGACGCATTGATCGATGAACTGGACCAACAGGCGGGGCCAACGATCGGACCGGAGGTCTGGATCGGTCATTCCTGGGGAGCGTTGTTGGCCAGCCTGTGCGTTCACCGGCGGCTCGGCGGAGCCTGCGGGGTGAGCGATGGAGCGGCCGGTCCGGTGGGGTTGGTGGTGCTCAACGCCGCCGCGACCGATGCCAAATCCGACCAATCGGCCGCTTCGCTGGACGACGGCGAGTTTTTGGATTGGATCGACCGACGCTACGGCGGGGTGCCCCGGGCGATCCGCGACGATCCCAAACTCGCGGCGATTTTCCTGCCCGCCCTGCGGGGCGATTTCAAACTCTACGAACAGTATCAACGACCGCCCCTGCCCCCGTTGCCGGTGCCGATCATCGCGGTGGGATCAACCAATGACCCGGCGGTCGACGCCGCGGCGTTGCACGGTTGGCGAAGCCGCACGTCCGCCGCATTTCGGACCCGAATGCTCAACGGTGACCATTTCGCCCCCCTTCAGCGACCCGCCGCCGTGCTGCGGTTGGCCGCCTCGTTGCTCCCCGACCCGCGGCCGCCCCGGGTGCCGATCGCCGGGGGGGCATGGGCATGAGCGAATCAAACGATCGCTCGGTTCGCGGGATTTGGATCCGGTTCTGGGTCGGTGTGGCCCTGATCGCGGCATTGGCCCCGTTTGCGGTTCGCGATTCGGAGCGGGCGCTGGGCACGATGTTCAACCTGCCGTCGACTTGGCTGCCGGCGGACTTACCCATCCGCCAACGGTTCGACGAGTTCATCTCGCTCTTTCCCGCCGAGGAGGTGGCGTTCATCTCCTGGGACGGCTGCGTCCTGGGTTCTTCCGAGATCGAAGCGGCGATCGCTTCGCTGCGACCCTTCACCCGGCCGGGGGCCGACGGGTCGCCGCCGCTGTTTAGCGCCGTTGTCGGTGGCGATGAATTGGTCAAACGGCTGACCGAGCCGCCGATCGGATTGCCCGAGCGGACCGCGCGGGTTCGTTACGCCGGCTCGTTCGTCGGCCCCGATGGCGAGCAAACCTGCCTGCTGGCGGCTTTTGACGATCGCTCGCTGCATCGCCGCCGCGAAGCCGTCGACGACGTCCGAATCGCCGTCGCCGCGGCGGTGGGCAAATCGACCCGTGAGGTTTACATGGTCGGCACCCCCGTCGATGGGGCGGCAATCGATTCCGAAGCGTTGCGGACTGTCGAGCGATTTGCGTTGCCCTCGTTCCTGGTCGGCGTGGTCATCTGCCTGATCTGCCTTCGCTCATGGGTGCTCTCGGCGGCGGTTTTGACCATCGCGCTGATCGGTCAAGGTTTCGCCCTGGCCGCGGTCGCTTGGCAGGGAGTGCCGATGAACGCGATCCTGATTGTCCTGCCGCCGCTCGTTTTCGTGTTGACCGCCAGCGCCGGGATTCACCTGTGCAACTACTTTTTGGAGGCGATGGCGGGCCAACGGGGGGCTTCGGGCATTGCCGGCTCGGCCACTGCCCCCTGCGACCCGTTGACCGCGACGCACGCGGCGATCGCCGCCGGATGGTGGCCCTGCACGCTGGCGGCCGGCACGACCGTGATCGGCTTAGGATCGCTGGCGATGGTGCGGATGTGGCCGGTTCAAACCTTTGGCATCATCGCCGCGTTGTCCGTCGCAGTTACCTTGGGGCTGCTGCTGTTGGTGCTGCCCGGGGCGATGCTTTGGACCGGCCGCCGTCGACGTTTGAAAAACCCCCAGCCCCGCCCGCCAGCCGCCTGGACGCGGCCGTTGATCGCCGCCTTTGACCGGTTCAATCACGTCGTGCTGCGATTTCCAGTCCTCACCGTGACCTTCTTTTTGGTCATTGTCGCGGTCACCGGCGTCGGCCTGACGCGATTGCGGACGAGCGTCAACATCCCCCGCATGTTCCCGCCCGCCAGCCGGTTGCAAACCGACTACGACTGGTTCGGCGAGCACCTCGGCCCGACGATCAACGGAGAGGTCATGATTCGCTTTCTCGCCGCGGAGAAAACGCAAACAGCCGACGGGGAAAACCCGGCTCCTCCCCAATCGTCCGTCGATTTGACCGATGCTTACGAACGGTTCGAGCTGGTCCGCCGGATCGATCAAGCGGTTCGCGAAATCGAAGAAGTCGGCGGGGTCGTGTCGGCTCGCACGTTCCTCCCGCCGCCGCCGGCCCGAAGCCGCAGCACGATCGGCCAGGCGATCCTGCGGTCGTCGATCCGCGCCCAGGTCGAGCAAGCCGACTCGGCGTTGCGGAGTTCGGGGTTTTTGGCCGTCAACGATGTCGGTGACGAGCTTTGGCGGGTGACCTTTCGGTTTCCTTTTGACGCGGCAATTGATTATCGCGAAGGCCTGCAGCACGTGGAGCAGACGCTGCTCCCGGAACTGACCGAGCCGCCAACGACCGGACGACCGGTGCGGCTGGAGTACACCGGCGGCATCGCTTTGACGACGCTGACCCAGGACATCCTGCTGTCGGACCTGTTCGAGAGTTTCCTGGCGGCCTTCGGGTTGGTCGCCGTCGTGATGATTTTTCAACTCCGCAGCCTTTCGGGCGGGTTGCTGGCGATGCTGCCCAACCTGTTCCCGACCATCGCGTTGTTTGGAACGATGGGATTGCTCGACGTGCCGCTGGACGTCGGTTCGGTGATGACCGCCAGCGTGGCGCTGGGCATCGCGGTCGACGGCACCGTTCACCTACTGTCGCAAATTCAACGTCAAGTCGCCGCCGGCCGCGACCGCGCCGCTGCCACGCTCTCGGGGCTGCATCACTGCGGCAAAGCGATGTGGCAAACGACGGCCGTTTGCGCGATCTCGCCGCTGGTCTATGGGCTGAGCGACTTCATCCCGACCCAGCGATTCGCCGTGATGATGCTCGGCTTGCTCGTCGCGGCATTGATCGGCGACGTCGTGCTGCTGCCGGCGTTGGTGGCCAGCCCCGTCGGCCGCGTTTTGACGCGTGCCAAACGGGCTTAGGTTCAACGCCTTCGCCGAATTGCCCCGCCAAAACGTCCCAAACCGCGGGTCCACGGCCTGCTCCAAGACCGCGGAGACAGATCGCCGGGCGGCTCCGGCGGCGAAACGTCCGCGGACTCGACCGTTTCGGCCAACACCGGCGCGGACACCAAATCAAACGGGCACTCCGCCACGACGTCGCGGCGATCGGTCAGCGACAGTCGAACGCGAACGCACCAGGTGATCCGCAAAAGGTGACCATGGTAGGTCAGCGGCGCGACCGGCAGCTTCGCTTCGATCCGGTGCCCGTCGCACAACCCGCCGTCTCGCAATTCAGCGGGTTCATAACGTTGAAAACACAACACGCCCAGATCATCGTCGCCCTTGCCGATCGTTTGCCACAGGATCGACGCCTCTACGCCAGTCAATCGCTCGCAAGCGACCCGCCGAACCGACCACCGGGCACGCAGGATCTCGCCGGCGGAATACTTTGCATCACCCCCGCCACGAAGCGGGCCGCCGGACGGCTCCAGCGTGATGTTTACCGCGGGGTGCGCGTCGTGGGAGGCTCGACCGGGTGGACGAGCAACGGAAAGCTTCGGCAGAACGATGGCCATGGACGACTTTGGGCCGAAACGACCACCCGCCAACGCACGGCGTTGTGGGCGGCGGAAAACGAGTGCATGGCATCGGGCGGCATGCGGAAGGTGAATTGTTGCGTCCAGGGACGGGCCGGGTCAACTCGCACCGACGATTCGGTGGCCAATGGTTGACGAAAGGCGACGTGTGTATCGGTCCGAACGTCCGTGCCCTGCCGAAAAACCGATTCCTCCTCGCAAACCAAGTCCACCGTCAATTTTTTGAGCCGCAGCCGACCAAATTGAGCGATGAACAACTCCGACGCTTCGCCGGGGTGGAGCGGATGGTCCTGCAACTCCACCCAGGTCGGGCCAACCCCGACGAGTTGGCGAACCGAACGCCATAGGAAACGATTGGACCACCACGACACCAGCGCGAACGGGATCAGCAGCATCGCCAGGATCGGCCGGGGGTGACCGCCCCAATAACCGGCAACCACCACGGCCAGGAGCACGAACCAGGTCGCGGCCCAAACGATGGCCAGCGCCGCGATGCCCAGCAGACGTCGTCGCCCGTCGTTGGTTGCCGGCAGACGGTGCCGCAGCCGAACGCCCACGTCGCAGGTCGCCCACTGGGGCAGGGTCGCGGGCATCGATTCCGGCGGATCGTCGCTCCGGGGTTGGCCGAAGCGATTCAATTCCCCAATCGGACTGTCGCCTCGGCGAAGCGGATTCGGCCGGGTCGCCGCCCCCGAGGATCCGTTCACGGCCCGAGATCAATCGCTCGCGGCTGATGCCCAGGTGACTGAGTCGGAAGGCCAGCCCGGCGATGCCTGAGGCGATCGAGGCGATTGAAAGGATCAGCGTGAACCAGCGACCCAGATGCCGGCCGCCGCCGATCAACTCCGATTGCAGCACCCGGCGGGCTTCGTCGGGCAGCGAAGCGGTCGTCGCCGGGTGCATCCACCACGACAACAAAGCGAGCGACAGAACGAAAAAACCCGCGAAAACAAGCGTCAAATAGAACGCAATTTCCGTCAAAATGCCCGTCGCGGGGTTAGTCCGCGAACGAAGGGCACTTTTTTTGGTCCACGGCCGCAGCAGCACGCGGACCCGATCGAGAGGCTTCACACCAGTTCGGGTTTCTTACCGGGGCGGTAGAATCCGAGCATCGACAGCGCGTCGTAAACCTCTTCCAGCGTCTTCTCGCCGAAATTACTGATTCGAAGCAACCGTTTGGGCGTCGCGTGCAGAAGATCGCGGACGGTCAGAATCCCCGTTTCTTCGAGGCAATTGGTCGTCCGAACCGACAAACCCATCTCGGCGATCGAGAGGTCCAGTCGTTCGCGACGCAGTCGAGCTTGTTCGTCGGCTCGGCTCAGGGGGATGCGGGTGCTCATCGAAATCCTTTCGTGGCGGAAAGCTCGGGGGGGAGGGTTGGTCGGAGTCGCTCCGATCATAGCGGTTTGTCCAGCGGTGGCAATGGGGAAAGTTTGACCCACCCTACGCGGATACATTCCACCGGCGGCTTGTTCAAGTGCTAGACTGTTGCTTCAACCGTCGCTCGAGCACACCCTCACCCTCTCATTGATCGCGACCCACGATGTCCAACTTTCCGTCCGGTTCCGGTAACCCCTATCAATCGAGTTCCTACGGGCTGTTGGCAGCCGAAGCCGACACCGACGCTCGGGCCGGGTTCATCAAACGAACTTATGCCCACCTCACCGGCGCCGTCGTCGCGTTGATCGCTTTGGAAACGGCGCTTTTTAGCCTCGTTCCCGAAGCGACGATGGGCCGCTTGGTTCAAACGATGCTCAGCGGCTACGGCTGGTTGATCGTCATCGGAGCGTTCATGGCGGTCTCGTGGATGGCTCGTTCGTGGGCTTCCAGCGACGCGTCCCGCGGGATGCAATACGCCGGGCTGGGCCTCTACGTCCTGGCCGAAGCCGTCATCCTGCTGCCGATGCTCTACCTGGCGATCTCGGTCGTCGGGGATCCCAAGCTGCCGATCTTTGCCGGCGGCATCACGCTGGCCGCGTTCGCGGGACTGACCGCCTTTGTGTTCATCACCGGCGTTGATTTGACCGGCTGGGGCAAATACCTCGGGCTGGCCGGATTGGTCGCCATCGGGGCAGTCGTCTGCGGCATCCTTTTCGGATTTTCGCTGGGCCTGTGGTTCTCCGCCGCCCTGGTTGCCTTGGCCTGCGGTTACATCCTGTATGATACGTCCAACATCATTCATCAATATCGCACCGATCAACACGTCGCCGCGGCGCTGGCGTTATTCGGCTCGGTTGCCCTGCTGTTTTACTATGTCCTTCACATCATGTTGGCTTCGCGCGATTGACCCGTCGCACCGGCCGCCCCCGGGGGAAATTTTATTATGATGGACGCCACGTCGCTGCCCGATGATTTCGATGGACGCGTCCGTCTGTTCCCCCTGCCCGGACTGGTGCTTTTTCCGCACGCGATGCAACCGCTGCATCTCTTTGAGCCGCGGTACGTCGAGATGCTCCACGAGTCGCTGGCGAGCGATCAATTGATTGCCATGGCGACGATCGTCGATACCTACGACCTGTCGTTTGGTCCTCCGCCGATCTCATCGACCGTCTGCATCGGCAAGATCGTCTCGCACTCCGAACTGCAAGACGATCGCCACAACATCCTGCTGGTCGGCGCCCGCCGGGCGACGATCCGCCAAGAGTTGGACCTGGACCGTTCGTTTCGCATCGCTCAAACCGAGGTGATCGAGGATCAGTACACGCCGGTGTCCACCGGCCGCCGCGAACGCCTTAAACGCCAGTTGCTCGACGCCTTTGGTCGAATCATCCCCCAGTCATCCGAAACGCAATCGAACCTGCACGCGTTGATGGCCAGCCAGATGACGATCGGCCCGATCACCGACATCATCGCCTACACGCTACCGTTCGAGACCGATGACAAATTGCGGTTGCTTGGCATTGGAAACGTTGACGACCGAGCCGGGGAGTTGATCGAACTGCTCAATTCCGGCGCGGTTGATTTAGGTTCGCTCAGCCTGCAGACCCAATCGATGGAGATCGACGATTTGTCCACGCTCGTCGCCGATGATTCTAGGGCGTCGAGTCGAACCTTCCCCCCGGACTTTAGTCTGAATTAGTCTGTGATGTAGGACGGCCTTTCAGGCCGTCCAGAAAATCTAAAGGCGTTATTGGGTCACTGTAGTGGAATGTCGACGTAGATTTTTCAATTGAGCCGAACGCGCTAGCGTCGGGTATCAAGCGAAACCCGCTTGAATGTAGGATGGCCTTTCAGGCCGTCCAAAAACCTAAAGGCGCCATTGGGTCACTATAGTAGAATTTCAACGTAGAATTTTGATTTGAGAGCCGAACGCGCTAGCGTCGGGTATCGACCGAAACCCGCGGCTAGCGCCGTCGGCTCACTTGGCAGACTCTAATTCTTATACATGACGATCCAGTAGTTGTTAGGATCCGACGGGCTGAAAGCCCGTCGTACATCTGTCGCTAACTCAGATCAATTGAGCCGAATGACTTTCATGCGATCTGCTCAACCTCCGCTGACCGGCGGGATCAGTGCGACCTCCGCCCCGGCCGGTACCGCTTCGCCCGGCCCCACGTAACGTCCGTCAACGGCCAGACGGCTGCGTTGACAAATCGCCGCAACGTCGGGGTACTGCCGGGCAATCGCCGCCAACACCGCCGCCGCGTCGCATCCATCGGCAACTTCGACGTCGACGAAATCCACGTCTCCGGCCGCTTCAGCGGCCCCGGCAAACATCAGCACCCGCATCACGCGATCCGCTGGGGCTTAGGGCTTCGCGGCGGGAACAACGTCCCGGCGATGATGAACGCCATTTGTAATCCTGCAAAGATTGCCAGGTTACGAAGCATCCCCTCGGTAAACCCATAGGAGTGCAATCCGATGCCGAGTTCGTTGGTCCCAAACCAACTCCACGCGGTGATGATGTTGCCGACGATGGCCAAGACCGCGAACCCGCGGCCGGCCACCATGCCGTCCCACCGAGCGTGAAGCATCAATGCGTTCCAAATCACGATCAATAACGCGCCGTTTTCTTTGGGATCCCAACCCCAAAATCGACCCCAAGAGTCGTCCGCCCATAGTCCCCCGAGCACCGTGCCGACGAAGCTGAATAGGATTCCAAAGCACGACGCGCCATAAACGCATCGATACAAATCGCGGCGAAACGTCGTGCTCGCCCCTGACCATCCGGCAATCAAATAGCCGATGCCCAGCAGTCCGGCGACCAAGGTTGCGACATAACCCAGCGCGACGCTGACGACGTGTGTTGACAACCAGAACTGCGTGTCCAAAACCGCTCGAAGCACCGGCATGGTGTCCTGTTGGCCGGCGTCGAGCGTCAAACGATCGGCCAGCAGCAGGGTCAGGAACCCGGCGGCCGAGGCTAGCACGGTGCCGGTGCCGTAACGGTACAACCGTTCCATCACCAAACCGCCCAACACCGCGGCCCAGCCGATGAAGACCGCGGAACTATACAGGTTGATGACCGGCGCCCGCCCGGTGACGTACATCCGGGCCAGGATCACCAGCGTGTGGACGACGAACCCGATCAGCACCGTGCCCCACACGAATTTGCCAAACCGATCGGCCTGGGTCGCAACGTGAATCAAACCCAGGATCAACGCCAACAGGTACAAGGCTTCGGCGGTCCCCGTTGGTCCGGCGGCACCCAACCATGACTCGACCCAAACTTTGCCGCGGTCATACGATGCAACGCCGTCGCCGGACACCAACGCGTTATGAGCCTTGACGGCCTCGTTGAATTTGGCCGGATCGCCCGCCTCATAAGCTTCGATGATCGCCGCGAAGGTATCGACCGCCGGCAACTTGGCCCCGGTCGCGGCGGCGTCAAAGAACGCGGGTGAAAACTTTTGCCAAACCGGTTCGCCGGTCCCGGGCAACGATGACTCGGCCGCAGGCGGGATCACCGACGGGCCGGGCATCTCCCGTATCGCCGCCATCTTCTGCTGCAACCGCTGGACGATGAACGAATCTTTGGCCGACTGCGGGGTGTCTTCGGGGAAGAACGAATCGGGGATGTTGTCCGGTTGTGGAAACCCCATCGCGACCGCCGCGGCGGTGAACGACCGCGTCCGCATGTCCAACTCGATGAACTTCTTGTCCGTAAAATCTTCCGACCCCTGCGGTTTCTCACGAGCCGCATCCACTTTGCCGGTAAACCGCTCGATGTTGCGACGAATCTCATCGAGCGAGACCAACTTGGTCTCCCGCCGCGGCAGGTCCAGTTCGTTGCGAACGTCCGGGGCGTCGACGCGGAACATCGGCAAGTAATCCAGCGTTGGTTCGTCGGTGGCGACCTCAAACAACCACTGGATCGCCGACAGTTTGCGGCCCTCGGCCCGTTTGGAGACCGCCGCCGGAGCGTCCTGCAGCGGTAACGACTCCTTGTTCGTCATCGCCTTGAGCGTTTGCCGGGCGTAGGCGTCCAGCGGCATGATCCGCCCACCGGCTTGGACCGGAATTTGACCGGCGGCATACAGGTTGAAACTTCGGTCGGTCGCCGGCCGGTCGGATCCGGTTCATCAGCGCACTGCGCGGAATCAACGCAAACGCCACGATGACCGCGAGGCAACCGAGCAAAATGGGGACAACCAGAGCCGGCAATTTGGATGGTGAACCCGACGGCGGCGCCCCGGTCGGCCGGTCGGGATCGGCGACTTGCGATTTGGCCAGATCGGCATAGGGTCCCGCGTCGGTTTTGGCCAAATCGATCGTGGTCCCCGCCCGAGCGGTTTCGCGGCGACGACGGCCGACAAACCGCGTCAGCGTCCCCCAAAAATGCACCATCATGCCCAGCGCCGAAATGCTGCAGGCAATGTAAGGGATCAACCAGCCTGAATTGCGAACGACTTGAATTCCCGTGAGTTGTTTGCCCGAGGGCAGGTCGGTGTAATTCGATTGATAAAACGTCTCGCCGCGGTACCGCATCGGGTTGTTCATCCAAACCCGCTCGTTGAACTCGTCGCCGGAATCGGTCTCAATGATCCGCAAATAAGAGCTGTAGTCGCGCGGCGTCGTGGTGCCCGAGTAGTTGATTTGCTGAACGTCCTTGAGATAAACCCAGTACGGTTTGACTTCACGGTGCAGCCGCAGACCGATCTTATAGGTTTCGCCGCCAGCGGTGATCTCATCCATGATGTCGGGAGTACCCGAACCGGCCGCGATCACCTCCCGGTCGTTGATCGCCAGCGACACCAAATGCGTCGACAGCGATTGACCGGACTCTTTGTCGAGCAATTCAACATAAGCGGCCGGCAGGTTGATCGCCGAATCCGCCCCGCCCGACGTGTCGGCTTCGTCCGCGGCGACCTCGGTCCCGATGCCGGTGGTCGCCGGGTTGGAACCACCGGGTGTCAAATCCACCAGCCGGCTGTTGGGATAGTAACGCCGCACCCGAAGTTTAACCGGCAACGCCGCATCGTCGATCGTTTCCCCGCTGGATTCGGCCGCCGTCAGCCGTTGTTCAGGGACCGCGATGACCTCCATCGCTTCGTCGTCGTTGACGATGAATTGCAATTCGGTTTGATTCAAATCGACGAACGCATTGGTCGCGGTTTCTTCGACCAAATTAAGTCGCATTTCCTGCTGGCGGTCGCCGAAGGCGAATTGACCGACCATCAGCAACCCGACCCCCAGGTGCAACAACACATTGCCGCCTTGTTTGGCAAACAACAGTTGGCAACCGGCCAATAGCACCAGTCCGGCGATCAAACCTTTGGACAATTGCCAAACGATCCGCAGCCCCGGGTCACCAATCCGATAACCGGTCGCCAGCAGCACCGCGATCGATAGGACGATCAACGCCGCGGTGCCAAACAACGTTGCTTTGGTTTTCAATGTTTTGGCTGAACCGGCCAGCATTGCTAAAACCGCCGCCCCGGCCGCGGCGACACCCAACATGGTGTTCCACAAGGCGTTGTAAGTGATCGGCGGCGTTCCCTGCAGGCCTTCGTCGTTATGCCCCAACATCACCACCGCCGCGGCGACCGCGGTCCCCAACAGCATCAATGCGATGCCGGCGTACAGTTTTGCCCCTTTGGCATGGATGCGAAAACGCGTGACTTTGGCAAAGATCAGATTGACCAACAGCAACGCGCCGATCATCGCCCCGCCGGGCAGCGGGATGACCCCGCGAATCGGCGTCTCATGAATCCAGAACGCTTGCGGAACGAAGTCGTCCAGCACCGTCCATGCGATCCACGACGTGAAATAGCGATCCTTGACCTCCTGCATGTTCTGCTGGTCTTGGGCCAACGTGCCGACCAGCACGATGACGATCGACAGGGCAAACAACACCACCGTGAGTTTGAGCGACCCGAGGGCGCGGCCGACATCGATGGCGATCGACCTCGCACCGCTGGTGTCAATCGTTCGGGCTTGGGCGGTCGTCGGGGCGGTGGCCATGGGCATCTTCTAAAAGTGGGATAGGCCTCCGGCCTGTCATCCGTGTGGGATAGGCCTCCGGCCTGTCATCCGTGTGGGATAGGCCTCCGGCTTGTCATCCGTGTGGGATAGGCCTCCGGCTTGTCACGGCGATCAGCAGAGGCCGACGACAGGCCGGAGGCCTATCCCACATCTACGGGTTATAACGAACCGAATCCAGGAACGTGCCCATCGCATCGGATTGCTCGGCGAGCGTCGTCGGCGGGCCGGTCATTTTAATAAACAAACTCTGCCCGCCCTCGATCGGAACAATGGTCGCATCGATCGCCGTGGTCGCATCGGGCTTTCCAAGGTCGTCGGGCATCAAGACGAACCGTTGGCCGTCGCGTCCGCTAACGGTCCGTTTTTCGGCTTGCTCGATCACCCGGTCAACCAATTCGTCGTCCGGCGAGTCGCCAATCACTTGGCCGATCCACCGGGCGACATTGCTCCGCAAATCACCGCTGGCGATGATCACGGTCGCCTCGGCCGCGGCGTCCTCAGGTCCGGCATCGTAGGCGGCCATTCGCATCGTCGACATCCGGCCGGGTCGCCAATCGGTCGGCGCGTCGACTTGCAGCGGCGACGCGGCCCCTGTCGGCTCGGGCATCGACGTCGGCGGCGGGCGGCCTTCGGCTTTGGCCTGCGCGGCGGCCTCCCGGACGTTGCGGGGCAATCCGGCGTGCGGATCGCCGGCCGGTGGCGTGGCGGCGGCAAAGGGCGGCGGTGACCGGGCAAAGGGCGGCGTCATCGACGGCCCGGACGCGGAGACTTCTCCGGCGACGTCGACCCAGATCGACGGATCATCGCCGGGGCGGTCCAGAAGTTCTGCGCCGGCGAACTTCTCCTCGCTGGGTTGAAGTCCGACTTGGCCCCGCCAACGGTTGACATTGTCGGCGACCAGCGAGTCCCAATCCCCCCGCCGGCCGAGTTTGGAAATGCTCAAATCGAGCTGCTTGCCCGGCGTATCGATCGTCACCGAGGCGAACCGCATTCGCCGGGCGCCACCCACTTTCCAACCCTCGGGAAGGTCGGTGAGCACCGGATTACCGTCTTTGAACTCGACGGTTTGAACGTAGTTTTTCAAATCTTTGGCGACCGGATCGACGGCGGATTGGGGACCAAGGATTTTGAAGAACCAAGCCGAATCGTCCGTCGGCACGATCGCCGCGACCATCCGGTTGGTCTCCGGCAGCAGCGCCGCGGGCATCACCGTGGGGATTCGGTAAGTCGTCACCGGCGGCGGAGCGTCGCAACCGATCGCGACGACTACGGTCAATAAGAAGGCGGTCAGACATACTGGCCCCCCGTTGCCTCGCTCAGGGGAGGGGCGGGGCAATAATATTGGCTCCCCCTCGCCCCTCTTAGGGGAGAGGGGGTTGGGGGGTGAGGGGATGTCCGCTGAACCGGCTTCAACTCGTCCGACGCATGAAGACCCCTCGCCCCCCGACCCCCTCTCCCCGAAGCGGGGCGAGGGGGAGAAAGAAGTAGAGGCCGACCCCCTCTCCCCGAAGCGGGGCGAGGGGGAGAAAGATTTGTTATTCCCCCGCTGACCGAAGCATTGCCTGAGCGAGAATTGCAGTGGTTTGTCTTTCATTGCCATCTAAGCCTGCGGCTCGGTCATTTTCCACGGATCGAGCGCTTCGGCGAGTTGATCCTCCGGCAGTACGCCTTGGGCCAGGCAAAGTTCGCGGATCGTTTGACCCGATGCAAACGCCTGCTTGGCCAGCTTCGCGGCTTTCTCGTAACCGATTAGCGGGTTGAGCGACGTACACATCGACAACGATTGTTCGACCGACGCGTTGCACTGCTCCTCGTTGGCCTCCATCCCCTCGATGCCGAACTCGACGAACGCGTCGACCGCCCCGGCGAGGATCTCGATCGACTCAATCACCACTTGCGCCATCACCGGCATCATGATGTTGAGCTGAAAGTTGCCGCCGGTCGCCCCGCAAGTCGTCACGGTGACGTCGTTTCCGATCACCCGGGCAGCGACCTGCATCATCGATTCGCACATCACCGGGTTGACCTTGCCGGGCATGATCGACGATCCCGGCTGGCGGTCGGGCAACGAGACTTCAAAGAATCCGCACCGCGGCCCCGAGCCGAGCCAGCGGATGTTGTTGGCCAGTCCGAGCAACGTTTGAGCAACGGTTTTCAAACTCGAATGGCAATCGACCAACCCGTCACGCGCCGCGTTGGCCTCGAAATGATTGGCCGCTTCGACGAACCCCACCCCGGTTTGCTCGGCCAAATGTTTGGCCACCCGCGAGCCGAACTCCGGGTGCGTGTTGATGCCGCTACCGACCGCGGTCCCGCCGACAGGCAGCTCCAGCACCGCGTCGCGGGCCGCGGTCGCGCCGCCGATCGACAATTCAACCTGCCGGGCAAAACCGCCGAACTCTTGACCCAACCGCAACGGCGTGGCGTCCATCAGGTGCGTGCGGCCGATCTTGATGATCTTGTCCCACGCGTTGGCTTTTTCGGTCAAAGCGGCGTGCAATTTGGCGAGCGCCGGCAACAACTTGCCCTGGATCGCCACCGCCGCGGCGACGTGAATCGCGGTGGGAAACGTGTCGTTGGTGCTCTGGCCCATGTTGACGTGATCGTTGGGATGGATCGGCTTTTCGGCCGCCATCCGGTCACCGCCGTCGATTTGGATCGCCAGGTTGGCGATCACCTCGTTGACGTTCATGTTGCTGCTTGTTCCCGAGCCGGTTTGGTAGACGTCGACCGGGAATTGGTCGGCCAATTCGCCATCGGCGATCCGCCGAGCCGCGGCGATCAGCGACTCGACTTGCCGATCCGAAAGCGGGTTCTTGCCCGATCCGGTCAATTTGCCCAAATCACGGTTGGCAATCGCGGCGGCCCATTTGACCCGCCCCATCGCGGCGATCATCGCCGGCGGCAACCGCTGGCCCGAAACCGGGAAATTCTCGACCGCCCGCTGCGTCTGGGCGCCGTAGTAAGCGTCGGCGGGGACCGAGACCGGTCCCATCGAATCATGTTCGGTGCGGGTGGACATCGCGGGCGGCAACTCCGGGGGGTGAGCAATGGGGACCCGGCCGATGATGACCGCCGGGGCGATGCCGCCCAAGGGGGCCGGCCCGACCACGTCGTGGGACACCCGAGATTTTCAGTTCTCCGGGGTATCGAAAATCACTTGAAGCCGATCCGCAAGCGGTGTTGGATACCGCCGGACCCATGTGGCATCGATCAAGTCGACATTGACCAAGTCTTGAAGGTTCATCCGATTGTCCGTGCGAAACGAAGTTAATTCCATCCGCACCAATGACGCCAGATCGAGCACGGTCATCGTTTCGGTCATTTCACTCTGATCGACGTCCGGCGTCGGCACCGGATCGGTCTCTTTGACCACTTCGCCGGCGAACAGGACATGCACCGCCTCGCTCGGTTTGGCGTCCGGGCCGTCTAAAAACATGTCAACGCCAAAGGTGACATGGTGCTCAAACCCGGCGGCGGTCATCGCCGCGATCGCCGCCGGCAAGTCCTCCCGCCGCAGCAAAATGTCGACATCTTTGGTAAACCGAACCGCCCCCGAATCGACCCGCCCGACCCACTCGGCGACCGCGTTGCCGCCGATCACCGCGTAGGGCACGCCGGCGTCGTTGAGCGTCTGCGTGGTGCGGCGAAGTCGCTCGGCGACCTTACGAATTGCGTCGGCGACCCGGTTCCATCCACTGATTGGGGGTGCGGTTGTCATCTTGTTCATTGGAACACTTTAAAGGACTCAACGTAGCGGAACTCGCCAAGAGTTTCGGTGGAGGCCCATTCCGCTGCAAACCGAAATTCTTGGCGAATTCTGCTACGCCGGGAGTCTCAACGGCAACGTCACCGACCCGTCGCCCCGTATGACAACCGAATCATAATCCAATCCTCCGACCGGATGGCCATCGCCCGGTGATAGTGATACGTCGGCCGTCCGGCTGCCCAGCGGCGGCGGTGATACGTTGCGACGCCATAACCAAACGCTGCGGATCGTCGCGGCCGCGTCGAGCGTCATGCCCACCGCGCGGCGGGTTTGATTGACGCTTCGTAGCCAACGATGCAGCATGGCGGCAACTAAATCTTCTTCGCCGGCGGCAAAGGCATCGGGTCCAACAACCACCGCGGCGTATTGAAATTCCCCGTCTAAAACCGTCGGCACATCGCCGCAAAGCCAACCGGCCGCCGCGTCGGCATCAAGCTGACCGATCGTATCAATCAACTGACTCGGACGATCGGGGTCGGTCAAATGATGACGCAGCCGGGGCCATGTTTTTTCGACTTCCCCCAGCAACAACACGCGGTCGGCGTGAGCACGGATATCACCAATCGTGGCGGCAAACGTTCCGTCGCTTATCGCCGCGGTCTGAAATGCGGCAATGGACGGATTTTCGATCAACGCAACGCGAATCTCACCTGCCGCATCCCGGCGTTCCAGCTCGCGAGCGATCACCAAATCCACGCCCGCGGTCGCGATCAGTTTTCCGGCGAACGAATCAAACGGTGTTTTAAGATCGGGATGATGAACAAACCGGTCCGCAATGGGGCAACCATCCGCCTTAATTTGCAATCCCGCGTCGGTACCATGGATAACCACGTC
Source organism: Pirellulaceae bacterium (assembly GCA_963833245.1). Taxonomy (GTDB): domain Bacteria; phylum Planctomycetota; class Planctomycetia; order Pirellulales; family Pirellulaceae; genus Rhodopirellula. The sequence continues at coordinate 48,435 of CAWHXH010000007.1, read as the reverse complement.
GTAGCAATGAACCGGACATAGTGGGCATACCCCTGACGTAGTGGACTTTGCTAAAAGTCCATCCCCCGGGCGATCCGGTGGCGCTTCTGGATTTTTAGCAAAATCCACTACGAGGGGTCTTTCCGTGCCGAATACTCTTTGACGAATCGCACCAACTCGATCGCGTGCTCCGGCGGGGTTTGCTGGAGCACGCCGTGGCCAAGATTAAAGATATGACCCGGACGTCCCCCGGCCGCGTCGAGCACCCGTTTGGCTTGCTCACGAATCGTTTCGGGGTCCGACAGCAGCACGGTGGGGTCGAGGTTGCCTTGGACCGATGTCTCATAACCGAGCCGCCGCCAAGCGGTGTCCAGATCGATTCGCCAATCGACACCGACCACGGTACGGTCATCAATCTTTGCGTAGGATAATAACTCGGGGTTGCCGGTTGCAAAGTTGATGACCGGCACCCCGGGCGTCACACCGCCGATCAGACGCCGCATCCACGGCAGGACATGGGTCTCATAATCCGCCGTGCTCAAACAACCGGCCCAGGAATCAAAGACCTGGACGACTTGGGCGCCGGCAGCGATTTGATGATTCAAATACATCGTGATGCCGTCGACCAACCGCTCCATCAACGTCGCCCAGGCGGCCGGCGAGGACCGCATGATCTGTTTGGTGTGAAGATAGGTCCGGCTGCCGCCGCCCTCGATCGCATAAGACGCCAGGGTGAACGGTGCCCCGGCGAACCCGATCAGCGGCATGTCGGCGGGCAGATCGGCACGGGTTTGACGAACCGTTTCATAGACGAAATCCAGCGACCCGTCGTCCTTCAACGTTTGAACACGGCCAACATCCTCCGCCGAGCGGATCGGGTTGTGAATCGTCGGTCCGTCGCCGGGCAGGAACTCCAGGTCCAACCCCATCGGTTCGAGGATCGGCAGTAGGTCCGAGAAGATGATTGCCGCATCGACGCCCAGTCGATCGACCGCCGTACACATCACCTCGCTGCACAGCGGTGGGTTTTTGCAGAGGTCCAAAAACGTCGTCTTGGCGCGGACTTCACGGTACTCGCCCATATAACGGCCCGCTTGCCGCATCAACCAAACCGGCGTCCGCGGCGTCGGCTCGCCCCGACACGCCATCATGAACAAACTGGACTGTGATGGGTGATTGTCAATCGGTTTCATGGCAGTGCGAATCTTAGCAGCGGCGGGTTTAACCTTTTGCATTAATTCCGAAGCGTTTTTGGCGGTCTCGGTCACGAGGTGTCCCATCTTGGGGTGACTCGGTTCAAAATGGACCGGCAGGTCGGTCTCGGACAACATCGCCGAGGTCGTCGGTCCAATCGATGAGATGACGACCCTGCTCAAACCATCACGAAGACCATCGGCGATGCCCATCTGTTCGGCCATGCGGAAGATGTTGACAATTTGATGGGCGGAGGTCAGCAGCAGGACGTCCCTTTGACCCGCGGCGATCGCCGTGATGTTCTCCTGTAACAAATCGGTCGATTCGGGAAATTCCCAGCCGTAGACTTTGACCGTTTGCACGCTCGCCCCGCGAGCTTCCAGCCCGGCGACCAACGATGCGTTGGAGACACCATATTCCTGGACGCCGACGGTTTGATTGGCAACGGCCACGTGAGCGTCGATCGTCTGCAACACGTCTCGCCACGTGTTGGGTTCGGGCACCCGGTGGGTCGGCCGGAGTCCGAACTCCCGCAGGGCGGCGACCGGTTTGGGGCCGCGGCAAACGGTCGTGATGTCCGACAACGAGTCGAGGAATCGCTGGGCGTCGACGTGCGGCGTGATCGCTTTCATCAAATAGCGAAACCCGACGCCGGTATTGAGCACGACGACGGAGATTTCGCCGACCATCACGCGGTGAGCAAAATCGATCGCAGGGCGGTTCGGCTCGATCGGGACCTCTCGCATTGACGGCGAAACGTGAGGCACGCCGCCGCACTTTTCGATCAGCCGCGTCATATCGTCGGCCCGCCGGCTTTCGAGCGCAGCGACGTGCAAACCGTCAAAATTCATGGGGGGACGATTTTGGAAAAGGCCTGGGTTGGTCAAAAACATCGCGGGGGAAGATACCTTACCGATCCGATCCCGCACCGCCCCCACCGCTCCCCGCCCCCACCGCTGCCCGCCCGTGGGCCGTCCTCCCGCCGCTGCCGCCCGATGCCCCGCGCCGCTCTCCGCAAACCGCCGCCCGACCTCGACCTATCGGGCCATTTCTTTGACGCCGAAGACCTGCCGCCGCAAATCAACAGCCGGTCGCTGTGGCAAAACCACGCACCGCTGGAGCTGGAGATCGGCAGTGGCAAGGGATTGTTCATCGCCGCGGAATCGGCGCGGCGGCCGGAGCACAATTTTCTGGGCATCGAAATCGCGGCGAAGTATGCCACCCACGCGGCCGCTCGGTTGGCCAAAGCCTCGCGGTCCAACGCCAAAATGATTGCCGGTGATGCCACGCCGTTGCTGGCCGGTATCGCGGACGGTTCGCTTGCAGCGGTTCACGTCTATTTTCCCGACCCGTGGTGGAAGAAACGCCACCGGCACCGGCGGGTGCTTTCCGAAGCGAACCTGCATGGCATTCACCGCGTGTTGCGGAGCGGCGGGCGGTTTCATTTTTGGACCGACGTGCTGGATTACTTTGAATCGACGATCGAATTGATCGCCGAAATCCTGCCGCAATTCGGTTGCCCCCGTCCCGAAACGGTCCGCCCGGCCGACGATCCGTGGGACTACCGCACGCATTTTGAAAAACGCAGCCGCGAGCTGGCGATCCCGGTCCATCGCGTTCGGTACGATAAGCGGTGATATCGACGGTCAAAAAAACAAGGAACCCAAAATTCGGGGAACATTTGAAACCGGCGGCGGTTCAAATTCCGGCGATTCCTTTTATCCGTAGCCAAGACATTGATTCGACTTTCCGTTTTCTTGACGACGTTCATCGCGTTCACGGCGTTGATTGCCCCGGCGATCGCAGGCGACTTGACCGGCGAGTTCCTGCAAAATTACTGCGTCGATTGCCACTCCGGCCCCGATGGTGAAGGCGGGTTGGATTTGGACCGGACGCTGGACGGGGGCGACCCGGCCGACTTCGCGACTCTGGTCCGAGTTCACGACCGGGTATTGTCCGGTGAAATGCCGCCGGCGGAAGTCGAACGGCCCGAGGCATTGGAATTAAAGGCGTCGTTGGAGGATTTGGCCGCGGAAATACGCCACACCGAAACTCAACGACGAACCGGGGGCCGGACCGCAGCGAGGCGATTGACCCGCAGCGAGTATGAGCAAACGCTCGCCGACTTGCTGCACCTGCCGCACCTCGACGTCGCCTCGATGCTGCCGCCCGATGGCCGGGCGTCAGGGACCGACAAAGTTGCCGCTGCTTTGCAATTGTCGCACATTCAAATCGCCCGCTACCTCGATGCGGCGGAGGCGGCGATCGATGCCGCGATCGATCCGGTGCTGCTGCACCCGGAGGGACCGCCGACGATCGACCTGAGGCTGCTGGCCCGAGAGAATGGTCGCGTCGCCAAACTGATCGAAAAACGCAAAGAAGCCGTTCCTGTCGGCGGCGGCGTCGGGTTGCTGCGACAACCCAACACCGCCCAAGCCCAGTGGACGTGGTCGCAGATTCGCCAGCCGGTTGACGGCATTTATCACATTCGGATGGCCGTCAACGGATTCGTTTGGGACCGCGGCGAGGTTCGCCCGGCCGACGTCGACCACGTGATTCGTTATGACGCGGTACATCAAACAACGATGCGTCAATTGGCCCGGCTGGGGGTGCCCGCCGAGAACGATGCCGACGATCCGGTCACCCACGAGTTCACCGCAATGCTGCGACGCGGCGATGTTTTGCAGTTCGTGATCGAGACGCTCGACGACCGCAACCTTGGCAAAACACCGTTAGAGCAGTACATCGCGCCGGGTCTGGCGGTCCACTGGATCGAGGTGAATGGTCCGTTGGCCGACGACGGAGCCGATGCTCCGGAATGGCCACCGGCAAGTTATCGACAATTGTTCGGCACACTGCCGGTCGGTCGCTGGAACGCCAGCCGCTCGCCGATCCCGCCTCGTCCGCTGTCGATCGTTCAAAACGAGGGTAAACGGGCGCACTTGGAGCCCGTCGACGTCAAAAAGTATCCGGTTCAAACGGTCCTGACCGATGCACCCCACGCCGATGCCCAGCGTTTACTGCGGCAATTCGCTGCCCGAGCGTTTCGGCAGATCGACGAGGAACAATCGACGGCGGTCGATGACATTGCCGGATTGGTCAAAGAGCGGATCGACGAGGGCTGGGCGTTTGTCGACGCGATGAAGTTGGGTCTTCAAGCGATCCTCTGCTCCCCTGAGTTCCTGTTTCTCGACGAGCCGGTCGGTCCGCTCGATGACGCCGCGATTGCTTCGCGGTTGTCGTATTTCCTGCACCACACCGCCCCCGACGAGCCGCTGCGGCGGGCCGTGGCGGCCGGGCGGTTGACCGATCCGGCACCGCGGAGCCGGCAAGTCGACCGGATGCTCGCCGATCGACGGTCCGACCGCCTGATCAAATCGCTGTGCGACCAGTGGTTGGGATTGGACCAAATCGCGGTGACGCATCCCGACGAGGAGTTGTATCCGGAGTTTGATAACCAATTACTCGCCGCGATGGTCGACGAGGTCCGAGCGTTCGTCCGCGTGATGATCGACCGTGACCTGGGACCGGATGCCCTCGTGGACGCGGAATTCGCGATGATCAACGCTCGCTTGGCGGAGCACTACGGCATCGCGGGGGTTCGCGGCGTCCAGATCCGGGAGGTTCCTCTGGCCCCCGACAGCGTTCGCGGTGGGTTGCTGACGTCCGCGGCGGTTTTAAAAGTGACCGCCAACGGCACGACGACTTCGCCGGTCACCAGGGGCGTTTGGATCAACGACCGGTTGCTTGGCAAACCCGTCCGGCCGCCGCCGCCGGGCATCCCGGCGGTCGAACCGGACTTGCGGGGCAGCGTGACGATTCGGGACCAATTGACCCGCCATCAAGCAGACGATTCGTGCGCCGCGTGTCACCGAGAAATCGACCCCCCGGGGTACGCGTTGGAGAGTTTCGATCCGACCGGGGCGTGGCGGGAGCGTTACCGGGTCCGCGGCGGCGGGGTAAAACCGGACGTCGACAAGATTCGCGGCCGGTCGGTCCGCTACGAAATCGGTCCGCCGGTCGATCCGTCGGGCCAAACCGCCGCGGGCGTGGCGTTTGATGACGTTGCCGGGCTGCGGCGGGCACTTTTATCCGACCGACGCCAGTTGGCTCGAAACCTGGCCGAGCGATTGGTGGTTTACTCCACCGGGGCAGAAATCGGGTTTTCCGATCGACCGGCCGTCGAGACGATTTTGGACAACGCCGAGCCAAACGGTTACGGTCTAGCGTCGCTAATCCACGCGGTCGTCGATAGCGAATTGTTTTTGAAAAAATGACCGTGGGATAGGCCTCCGGCCTGTCAAAACGCTGCTCCACTGCGGGGCGATTCTCCATTCTTGCACTCCATGACAGGCCGGAGGCCTATCCCACATGATCAATCGACGAAGTCTGCTGCTGAACTCCGGCGTCGCGATGGCGCTGCCGATGCTCGAATCGGTCCGACCCCGCCGGACGCTGGCCAATCAAACCCACGACGCCCCACCGCGGCGGATGGTTTGCGTTTGCAGCAACATGGGGATGATGCCCGAATACTTCTGGCCCCAAGGCACCGGACGCGACTACGCGGCGAGCGAATACCTGGAGCCGCTGCAGCCGTTTCGCGATGATTTCACAGTGTTTTCGGGCGTTTCGCACCCCGACGTCGATGGCGGCCATCACGCCGAACCGAGCTACCTGACCGCCGCCCCGCACCCGTCGACCGCCGGTTTTCAGAACACAATCTCGTTGGACCAGTACGCGGCCGAGCGGATCGGGTTTCAAACCCGCTTTCCCTACCTCGCGTTGAACGTCGGCAACGAGAACGCAACGCTGTCGTGGACCGCCTCGGGCGTCAAAATCCCTTCCGAAAGCCAACCGTCACGCGTCTTTCGCCAGTTGTTCGTCCGCGGCAGCGACGCCGAAGTCGCCGCGCAGGTCCAGCGGCTCGCCGACGGTCGCAGCGTGCTGGATTTGGTCGGAGAGCGGGCCAAACGTTTGGCCGGTCAGGTCTCGTCGGCCGATCGCCAAAAACTCGATCAGTACTTTGGCAGCGTCCGCGAAGCCGAGCGGCGACTGCACCGCGCGGAAGCTTGGAGCCAAACGCCCAAACCGGTCGTCGACCTCGCCGAGCCGGTCGATATCGATGATCGCGCCGAACTGATCGGCCGCACCGAGTTGATGTTCCGCATGGCGGCGCTCGCGATCCAAAGCGATAGCACGCGGATCGTGACGTTGATCATCGACCAAAACAGCAACCCGAAGGTGAACCTGCCGGGGGTCAACGAAAATCATCACTCGCTGACTCACCACGGCCGGCGAAAAGAATCGGTCGAGCAGTTGCGGACGATCGAATCAAACCAAATGAAGGTGCTCGGCGAATTTTTGGGCCGATTGCGAAGCACCGAGGAGGGCGGCAGCAACTTGTTGGAACGAACTTCGGTGCTTTACGGCAGCAACCTGGGCAACGCCAACAGCCACGACAATCGAAATTTGCCAACGATTTTGGCTGGCGGCGAGTTCCGTCACGGCGGGCACGTGGCGTTTGATCGCGAGCGGAACGAGCCGCTGGCCAACCTGTACGTTTCGATGCTGCAGCGGATGGGGATTGAGACCGACCGATTCGCGTCGGGCACGACGACGATTCGGGGCCTGGAGATGGCGTAACCCGGCGGTATCCTGTAGCCGAGTCCGCATCGATCACCCCGCCGAAAAATTGCATGCCCCGCCCCCTGCCCGCGAAAATCTACGTCGCGGGACATCGCGGGATGGTCGGGTCCGCGGTTTGCCGGCAACTCGCCGCCGCCGGCACCGATCCGATCATCGCAACGCGGCAACAACTGGACTTGACCGACCCGGCGGCGGTCAATGATTTTTATCAAACCCACCGCCCCGATGCGGTCATCTTCGCCGCCGCCAAAGTCGGCGGAATTCACGCCAACTCTACCTATCCAGCCGATTTTGGCCGCGATAACGTGATGATGGCCACCGCCTCGATCGACGCGGCGTACCGTCACGGCGTGGGACGATTTCTGTTCCTGGGCAGCACGTGCATCTATCCGCGGATGGCCCCCCAGCCGCTGACCGAGGACGCGTTGTTGACCGGACCGCTGGAGCCGACCAACGAAGCCTACGCCTTGGCAAAAATCATGGGGCTGAAGCTCTGTGAGTACTACCGACGTCAACACGGTGTGATGTACCACTCGGCGATGCCGACAAACCTTTACGGCCCCGGCGACAATTATCATCCCGAAAATTCGCATGTGATTCCGGGGCTGATCCGACGCTTTCACGATGCCAAGCAAGCCGGCGATCCGGTCGTGACGGTTTGGGGATCGGGCAAGCCGCGTCGGGAATTTTTGCACGTCGACGATCTCGCCGCCGCGCTGCTGCACTTGGTCACGCTGGACGATCCGCCCAACCTGGTCAACGTCGGCACGGGGGTCGACCTGACGATCGCCCAGTTGGCCCGCCACGTCGCCACCACCGTTGGTTTCGAGGGCCAAATCGTCCAAAACCCTGACAAACCCGACGGCACGCCGATCAAACGCACCGACATATCCCGCATCGTGGCGACCGGCTGGTCGCCGACGATTGAACTGGTCGACGGCTTGCGATCGACCTACGCAGATTTTCTACTGCACGAAACCACCCGGACCGTTCGAGCGTTTTAACGCCCCCCGACTGACGGCATCCTCTTTCCCCCCAAGTCCAAACGGCATGTCCAAGACCGCGCTCATCACCGGCATCACCGGCCAAGACGGATCCTACCTGACCGAGTTATTACTCGAAAAGGGCTATGAAGTTCACGGTATCGTCCGCCGCTCTTCGACGTTCAATACCGACCGGATCGACCATATCTACAAGGATCCGCACGAAAGCGACGCGACGGCTCTTTCTACATTACGGTGATTTGACCGACGGCCAGGGGATGACCAACCTGGTGCTCAACGTCGAACCCGACGAGATTTACAACCTCGGCGCCCAAAGCCACGTTCGTGTTTCCTTTGACTGCCCCGTCTACACCGTCCAGTCGGTGGGCATCGGGGCGTTGAACGTTTTAGAAGCCGCCCGTCAGCTCAAAAAGAAAAAAGAGGTTCGGGTGTATCAGGCCAGCAGCAGTGAGATGTATGGCGACGTTTTGGAGACGCCGCAGTCCGAGAAGACGCCGTTTCAACCTCAAAGCCCCTATGCCTGTGCCAAGGTTTACGCCTTTCACCAGACGGTCAACTACCGCCACGCGTATGATCTATTCGCATCCAACGGCATTCTTTTTAATCATGAATCGCCCCGCCGAGGCGAAACGTTTGTGACGCGAAAGATCACGCGGGCCGCCACGCGGATCAAATGCGGCCTGCAGGAGAAATTGTTCCTGGGCAACTTGGACGCCAAACGCGACTGGGGTTATGCCAAGGATTACGTCGAAGGGATGTGGCGAATGTTGCAGCATGACAAACCCGACGACTTCGTGCTCGCGACCGGCGAGACCTACACGATCCGCCAATTCTTGGACTACACGTTCGACCATTTGGATTTGGACTGGAGCAAGTACGTCGAGATCGATCCGCGGTACTTCCGGCCCACCGAAGTGGACCTGCTGCTGGGTGATTGCTCCAAGGCGAAAAACGAACTGGGCTGGGAAGCAACGACGTCGTGCAAAGAATTAGCTGAATTGATGGTCGACCACGATTTGGTCTTGGCTCGACAGGAAGCATCCACGCGATCGTTTGCATGACGTCTTAGCCCGCTTGGAACGTAGTGGATTTTGCTAAAAATTCAAATACCGCATGAACTTTCAGCAAGATCCACTACCCCAATTCTTCGCTTGGAAGCTGCTCCAATAGCATCCGTGTCGCTAGCTCGATGTTTGGTTGACGCATCAAGGATTCACCGACCAAAATCGCTTTAATTCCCCCGGCGGCAAGCAGCGCGACGTCCTGCGGCGTTCGGATGCCGCTCTCGCCGACGACCAGGCGATCGGCCGGGATATCCGCCGCGACGCGGATGCAATGCCGCAGGTCGACATCAAAATTGTGCAAATTGCGATTGTTGATCCCCACCAGTCGAGTTTGGGTATCGAGCACCGCGTCCAGGTTGGAGGGTTCATACAATTCGGTGAGCGTCTGCAACCCCATCGCGAACGCGGCGTCGGTCAGATCGCTGAGCTGAGTCGGTGAGAGGCATTCGGCGATCAACAGCACCGCGTCGGCTCCGGCAACGCGGGCTTGAAGCAATTGATATTCATCGACAATAAAATCTTTTCGCAGTACCGGCAAATCGACGGTCGCCCGGACGGCGGTGAGAAAGTCCAGATGCCCGCCAAAGAACGGTGCGTCGGTCAGGACACTGATGCACGCCGCCCCGCCCGCCCGATAGGACTTCGCGATCGTCGGCGGATCGAAATCAGCTCGAATCAAACCCGCCGACGGGGAAGACCGTTTGACTTCGGCGATCAACCGCACCGCGTCGGTGGCAGCCAGCGCGGCGTGAAAGTCGCGTGCGGGGGGACAGGCGGTGACTCGGTCGCGCAAATCGGACGCGGAAACTTTTCGCCGGTCAGTGGCGATCGTTTGGCGGGTTTGAACCAGGATATCGTCGAGAATGGTCATCGTTGTGGGATAGGCTTCCAGCCTGTCGCTTGTGGTTTGACAGGTTGGAAGCCTATCCCACGGCTTGGAGGTTTGACAGGCTGGAAGCCTATCCCACGGTTTGGAGGTTTGACAGGCTGGAAGCCTATCCCACGGTTTGGAGGTTTGACAGGCTGGAAGCCTATCCCACGGCCCCGCGGCGGCGGAACCAGTAGGCGGTCGCGGCGCAAAAGATTGGAAACATGATCGCCGCGAGCGTTTGGGTCCATGCACTCATCATGGTGATCTTGTGAACCAAAGCGTTATGATCGGTCGCCGAGACCGGAATTTGACCGGTATAACGAGCGACATGATGCAGGAACGAAACCGCCAACGACGCGTCGGGAATGTCCTGATGACACGCCAGACAAGCCCCTTGCCGCGACATCCGCGAGCGTTCGTCGTTGTTGAGTGCCCGTGACAGTTTGAAATGGTGACCGATGGTTTGCAATTGATTGCCGTTTTCGTCGACGATTCGTGACCAGTCGGCGGCGATGTTGTCGACTGCGGCGAGTTGGGGCCGGGCGCGGTTGGACAGGATCGTACCGTCAACGGTTTCAATGTCGACGATCAACTCATCGCCGGGCGAACGCATCGATCGGCCCCCGTCGATGCCATAACCCAACGCCTTTTCGGATGAATGGCACGACTCGCATGTCCGCGCGTTCTTGGTCATCGTGTGAGGCTGCGTCGGCGACATGTCGATCGCCGACTGGCCACCGCCCGGATCATTTTCCATCCCCTCGGGGGTCTTGAAAATATGATTGGACAGGATCACCTCGCCGTCCTCGCCCAGGATCGTCACCGAGGGTTGGCAACCGGGTGCCAACGGCGTGATACGGCCCTCGCCATTGACGCCAAGCATCGGCTCCTCCCAACGCAGGTAGCTGCGCTGCTCGGTGATCTTGCCGGGAATTTGTAGATCATCATAAGCCGACTCGCCCCGATCGGCGGCGTGCTCGGGTTGCCGGTGCCGACGACCGGCGGCAACCCAGTCGAAATTGACCTGGTCCTTTTGCACCTCGGGACATTTGTCTTTCTGTCGAAAATCAATCTTCACATGACATCCATAGCACTGCGGGGTCCAGGACGCATGACACGTGTAACACTCCATGTTTTCCAGGTGCCCGGCGATGCCCGACATGGAAACGAGTCCACGCTGCGACAACGCCCCCTCCTCCTTGATCCGTTTGAGCGGCTTCATCCGCAAATCCGCTCCGGCGGCGGTGTGAACGATGATGTCCGCCCCATCCTTGACGACGTTGCCATATGGATTGCCGCGGGCGGTCAGGAGGTAGCCATCTCGGGCGTCATAGATCGTTCCTGCGAGCGTATGTCGGCCCGGCTCGGTCGCCAGTCCGCGGGCGTCGCCCGACGCGGCGATGTCGTCGAACTCATCCATGTAACCCAGCGGCAGGTCCCACGGGTACGCGTCGGGGGTGCCGTGGCAATCGCTACATTCAATCTGCACCGCAGCCAGGTTCGCGCCCGCCAGAAATCCATCGGAGTGGACATCGATCGACGTATGACAATCCTGGCACGTCATGCCAATTTGGTAATGAACGTCCTGCTGCATCGCCATGTAATGTTTGGAGTGCAGCGACGGTTGCCCCTCGCCGTTAGCGTCTTGATAGGGTGACTCATACGGCGTCTCCATCAGTCCTTGGAATGATACGCCGATCCTTTTGCCGCGGTCGTGACACGTTGTGCAGGTTTCGACCGGAATGCCGCTATACGTTTGGTCATGAACGGTGACTTTGGCTTCGCGGGTTCCTTGAATGGAGTGGACCAACATGTGGCCGGTTTGGTCGGTGGGCACCGATCGGTCATCGCCTTCGTAGAATCCTTCGTTGCCATAGGGAATGTGACACGATGAACAGCCCATGCCGCGGTAATCACCACGTTTCTGGCGGCCTTTGACCGCGTGATGACAACGTTGACATTCCTGGCGAATGTAGGTGAAGGCGGCCAGCGTCGGATCATCTTTGAGCCGGTGGAGTTCGTCGGCCCGGAGGGCTTCGGGCAAAGCTTCGTGTCGGTCGACGAATGCTTGCGGTTCCTTTTGCTTCAGCCGCGTCATGTAAGCTTTGTAGGCCGGCGTGCCGAGTCGGTCCTCGGGATCCGTCGGGTTTTCGACCGCGTAGTTGGCGTATTTGGCCTCATAACCGGTCAACGCTCCGAACGACCAGCAAACGCCCTGGATCTTGCCCGCCTCGGTCATCATCAGACTTCGCCACTGAACCTCGACATGCTCGCCGTGACATTGGCCGCAGGTGTTTTCGTTGATCCAAGGGCTGCCCGGATCGGGATAGAACTCGCCGTGCGGCCCGGCGTCGCCGTGAGCAACGGTTTTGTCGGTCCGCTCGCCGGGGTCGCCATTGTGGCAAACGACGCATCCGGCCGGGTCACCCATCGATTGACCGCGGGCCATGATCTGCTGCATCATGCCGGAATCCTTTTGACGAATCAGTTCCAAATCGGCGTGACAAGCCATGCAGCCTGAGGCGGCCGAGTCGGGGAACGCGTCGATCATCTTCTCGGCTGCGGCGACGTCGCCGACGATTAAACAGCCAACGGCGAGGAGCAGAAGGGGGGCCTTGGGCGGGGACATGGGAATCTTCGGTCGGACGCAAGGCTGGCTCAATTGTTACACTCGGCCTTGAGCATGACGCCCCAACCCGCCGGCCGATAGGTTCAAAATGCTTCCCCGGCTCGCTCTCGCAATCCAATCGCTCTTGAAAAATCTGCTTATCACGCCGCTGTGGCTGCTGCTTTGCGTCAATTCCGTGCCCGGTGATACGCCCTCGCCAGTCGCTCCGCCGTGGCGAGACGTTGCATTGACGCCATCGACCAGCCACGTCGTTCGCCCTTGGACCGGCGTGGTGCTGTGGCACGACAGTGAGCACGCGGCGACCGACGCGATTGCGATGGAGTACTCCTACGTCGGCTATGGCGACTGCGTCACCGACGACGGCCGGTGGGACTGGACCACCGTGCAGCGGCGGCTGAGCGACGCGGCCGGGCGGGGCCATCAGTCGGTGCTGCGATTTTTCTTCGTCTACCCCGGCAAACCCGCCTCGGTGCCCCGGCACCTGCGTACCAGCGACTACCAACCAATTTGGGCCAAGAGCGAAGGGGAACGCACCGAATTCGTCGATTGGAACCACGAGCCGCTGCGGAGCTGGGTGCTGGATTTTCACCGCGAATTCGCCGGTCGTTTCGATTCGGACTCGCGTCTGGCGGCGGTGCAGGTCGGCTTTGGGTTGTGGGGCGAGTATCACATCTACGACGGCCCCCAAAGATTAGGCGAAACATTCCCGGACAAATCTTATCAATCGCGATTTTTACAAACGCTCGATCGAGCCTATCATCACACGCCCTGGATGATTTCGATCGATGCGGCGGATGATGAACTCAGTCCCTTGGCCGACGACCGGTCGCTGTTGCAACTGAAGTTTGGATTATTCGACGATTCATTCTTGAGCAAACAACATTCGCGATGGAACGAACCGAATTGGCGGACGCTGACATCCACCGGCCCGGATCGGTACCGCGGCGGCGAGCTGAGTTATTACACGGGCCGCGACCAGAAGATGGCACTCTCGCCGACGGGGCCTCATGGCGAGTCGCTCCGGGACGCAGCGGAGCGGTTTGCGATATCGTTCATGATCGGCAATGATCAACCGCGATACCAAACGATGCGGAGAATCAAGGATGCATCGTTATCGTTGGGTTATCGGCTGGCATTGACGGCCCGCCGGACCAACGGTGCCGCAACGCGGCTAACGATCAAAAACATCGGCATTGCCGCACCCCCGCACCCGATCTTGGGTACGTCTGGGCAGCGGTGATCCGGTGAGTTTGAGATCTCTCGGCCCCGGACAATCCGAGGTGATCGAGTTTGCGTCGACTGTCGGCGACGTTGAATTGACCTCGCCGCGACTATTACCCGATCAAGTGATCCCCTATGACGTTGTTGTTTTGGACTAGAGACCGTCCGCTCCAAAGCGATCGATCACCCCGGCGACGGCCGTTTCAATCCCCCGGACTTCGTCGTCGGTCAAAACATCGAAGTATCGTTGACGTTTGTTTTGGGACAATCGACCACCGTTTTGCAAGGTAAAACGAACCATGTTGGCAAGGGAGCGATCGGGCAAATCCACAATGTCACGGATGGCCGCCGCAGCGGCATCGTAACGCTGTAAAAAGAGGATTTGCCCGCGTAACGTTTTTTCGACCGCCAATTCGATAAAATGAGCGAGGGCTTCCGTCGCGAAGGTGAAATTCGGATAACGATACAGATCAATCGTTTGGCCCTTGACCGACATTTTGCCGGTCGTATCAAGTTCATAATCGATGCAGTCCATCAATGGACAGTTGGTCGATTCCAAGGACCGATCGTAACGCTCGGGGGAATCGAGCATGGTGGCCGAAACGGGAATGATCATTTCGGGGGGGACGAAACCTGCAAGCGCCAGCAAGTTATGAATTAAAAGTCGATGGGTGCGACCATTGCCATCGGCCAACGGATGCAAAAAAACGAAACCATAACTAAGGCTTGCCGTTGTGATAATCGCCGATATGGCGTTGCCCGCTCGAGCCAATCGATGATGGCATTGCTCCCATCCGGCCATCAACTCGGCCAGGTCCTCGGGGCGGGGGCAGACATGGTGAACCTTCTCCTCGGTCCATCCGACGGACTGTCCCACATAATCCTGATTGGTTCGCCAATCTGAGGCGGCAAACCGCGGGTCCAATATGATCTTTTGTAAGGCAATCAGTTTAGATTTCTCGCAGAAATTTTCCGTCGACGCTCGTCGCAGCGCCATGACGAATCGTTCAATTCGGTCCGCCGTCGGCAGTTCATCTTCAATCGCAAACGACGACTTCGTCTCTTTGGTGTATAGGTAGGCGTTGGCTCGGGAAATCAGACCGCCCGGATAATCCTGCATGAGCTGACGACACGTTTGATCTAGCTGACGTCCCAGGATCGTTTCAATGGATTCGGTTCGCCAAACCAAAGGGCAAAACGCCGGATTCCCCAACAAATTATCTCGAACCCGGTGACGGGGTGAATGTTGCGCGGGGGCGGTGTAATGAGTCGTCGGATCCAAAGCATCGACGTAGTTGCCCTGCTGTTGGTCAGGACAGTCGATCGTTCGACCGGTCATCCATTCATAGAAAAACCACAACCGACGTGCCGGGACACTGGTCGGCTGGTCAGTCAACATCTGGGCGATTGCAGCCGAACCGGCAGCGTCGAAATACGCCCGCAAGATGCTCAGGTCAACCCATTGGTGCTTCAGCGCAAAACGCAGGTGTCCCGCCTCGGTCTCCGCGGGCCAGAAACGAGCCGGGAAAAATTCCTCGCGTCCGAGCGTCGTTGTTTCCAAAGATCTGCCGCTGGCCGCCGTCCTCGTCGCGGCCCGCAGCGGCGGCGGCACCCGCAATCCAAAGCGATCGATCAGCCAGCGGTAGCCGATCGGGCTGAAGGCGACGGGTGGGGCGGGCGAAGAAGAGACCAGGTGACCAAACTTGGTTGGAGGCCGGTGCGGGGTGCCAAAATATTTACCAACTTGACGGAAACATTAAAAGCAGCCTTATCGCTGACCAATTTGTTAGAACAAGGTCTTGTTTAGGCCAACACCTCACGCACGACTTGGCCGTGGACGTCGGTCAGGCGGCGGTCCAGGCCGTTGTGGTACCACGTCAGTCGCTCGTGGTCGTAACCGAGAATGTCCAGCACGGTCGCGTAGTAATCCCAAACGGTCGTCGGGTTTTGCTCGGCGCGGCGTCCGAACTCGTCGGTTGCGCCATACGAGGTTCCGCGAACGCCGGCACCGGTCATCCACATCGTGAACCCGTCGGGGTTGTGGTCACGGCCCTCGGTACCCTCCTGGTGCGTCGGCATTCGGCCGAATTCGGTCGCCCAAAGCACCAGCGTGTCGTCGATCAAACCGGTCCGCTTCAGGTCCGTCAAAAGCGCCGCGGTGGGGCGGTCAAAGATTTCGGCATGTCGCTGGTAATCTGCCCGCAGCGTTTTGTGAGCGTCCCAGTTGAGTAGCCCGTCGACGCCGGAAGCTCGCGAGCCGCAAAACAGGTTGACGTAGCGGACGCCCGATTGCAGCAACCGCCGGGTCAGCAGGCAGTTTCGGGCGTAGCCGGCGACCAGCGGGTTGGAGTCATCGGTGCCATAGTCACGATGGGTCGCGGCGGTCTCGCGTGACAAATCGGCAACCTCGGGCGCGGCCGTTTGCATCCGCGCGGCCAATTCATACGCGGCGACGCGGGCGCGGAGTTCGTCATGCTCGGGGTGACGGTCAGCGTAACGGCGGTTGAGCCGGCCGACCAAATCGTGAGCCGCGGCGTCGGCTTCGGCGGAGGTGCCCGCCGGGGGGCGGAGGTTTCGGATCGGCGACTGATTGCTCAACTGGATGCCCTGGTGGCGGGCGGGCAGGAAGCCCGATGACCAGTTCGCTTTGCCGTTGGGCGGTTCGCCGCGAACGTCGGCAATCGCAACGTAGGCCGGCAGGTTCTCATTCTCGCTGCCGAGCGCGTACGACGCCCAAGCACCCGCCGACGGGAACCCTTCGGTGTCGTGACCAGTGTTGGCAAAAACGCAGCCGGGGCCGTGCGTGTTGGTTTTGGACTGCATCGCGTGGAAAAAGGCAATGTCGTCGGCGTGGCTGGCCAAGTTCGGCAGCAGCGTGGAGATCATCTTGCCTGACCGGCCGGCCGGCTCGAATTTCCAAGGCGACCGCATCAGGTTGCCGTTTTTGCCTTGGAACGAAGACTCGTTCTCGCCGCCCGGTAGCGGCTCTCCGTGTCGTGCGTCGAGGCCCGGTTTGTGCTCCCAAAGGTCCAGGTGCGAGGCGGCGCCGGGACAGAAAACCTGCAAAACGCGGCGGGCGCGGGGCCGGTGGTGTGGGGCGATCGGTGAGGATGACCGGTCGGTCGAGCCGCCAGCGGACTGGAGGTCCAGCAGGCCAAGCCCGGCGATCGCCGAGGTCACCGAGCCGAGACTCGACGCGGCCTCGGCGAGCCAATCACGGCGAGTGGATCGGTAGCCGAAGCCACCGGGCTTTGGTCGCGAGCCGATCGGCGGCCCGGCAATCTCGCCGCAATTAATTGTGGTGACAGGCCGGAGGCCTATCCCACATTGATTACCGGACATAGATCAGCTCGCTGGCGTTGAGTACCGCTCGGCAGACGGTGACCAAACCGTGTTGTCGAGCGATGGGGAGGGCGGCGTCCAACTCCTCAGGAGTTGGCGGCCGGCCGAAGGTCAGTTTAAACAGTTGGTCGATTTGGTCTTCCAGCGAAGGACCGGCCCGGCGGCTGACCCGATCACTCAGCGCCGCGGCCATTTGTAGCGTAAACGAATGATTCAGCCCCGTGAGTGCCTGCAGCGGCGTGGTGGTTGTCCCCCGGCTGCCGGTCGAGAACGCACAGTCGGGAGCATCGAAATCGCTAATCAAATCGATCCGCGACGCCCGAGCGTTTCGGTGGTAAACCGCGCGGCGATACGTCGATGCGTCGTGTTGGTCCAGCGGCAGGTAGGTCGCGACGTTGTCTTGCAGGTACCGATAAAGTTGAAAACCGGGGCCGCCCATTTCTCGCCGCAAGACTCCGGCGGTCGATAAAAAGGTGTCACGGATCGACTCGGCATCCATCCGCCGCGGCGGGTACCGCCACAGCAGCCGCGAGTCGGCATCGACGGCCGCCGCGGCGGGATCGAAATCCGACGAGCGGCGGTAGGCATCCGACAGCGCGATCTCGCGGTGCAGCGGTTTTAAATGCGAACCGAACCGATCCAACCGGGTCACCAGATAGTCGAGCAACGCAGCGTCGGACGGTGGGGCACCCATCGATCCGAAGTCGTTGGGGGTGGCGACCAGCCCGGTGCCGAAGTGATGTTGCCACAGCCGGTTGACGATCACCCGCCGCCAAAGCGGATTGTCCGGCGCGGTGATCCAGCGTGCCAAATCCATCCGGCGACGCTGCCCGATGGGGTCGTCGGCGGTTTGCCCGGCGTCGTATTGATAGCTCGCCTCCAGGTCCGGCAGCGTCGACAGGCTGGCGGGAAAAACCACCGCCCCGGGCCGCGTCACGCTGCCGCCGAGCAGCAGGTGGAATGGGCCGGCGGCGTCGGCGGCGACGTGGTTGCCGACCCAGACCCGCCGGGGGGCGGGCATCGCCGCCAAATCCCGCCGCAGACGCCTTTCGATCGCCGTCAGCTTGGCCAATTCTTTGCGTTCATCCGGCTGAATCGTCGCTTCAAAAAGCCGCGCGGCCGCGTGGGCGGGCGTGGGCGGCTGGCGGTCATCGCCGCTGGCGACCGTCTGCCAAACCTCGCCGTCAAGGCTGGTTTGAATGTCGTATTCACCGACAAACATGAACCGCCGGTTGGACGCGTCCTCCAGCTCCCTGGCTGAATAGAACACCACACGTTCAATTTCGGTGGGCTGGGGCAGGCGGATGGTCAACCGGTCCGAAGCGGCAATGAACGTCCGTCCGGTTTGGCCATTGTTGACCAAAGAAACGTCATAAGCATCCGCGGCGGTTTCGCTTTGACGGGATGGTGCCTCGGCAACTGCTCCGCCCGAGGCAAGTGCGACGTTGACCGGATCCTTGCCGCCGCTCCAAATCTCAAACTCCTCGATTCGGTAACCGGTTCGGGCCGGGGTCACATCGGTCGATCGACAAACCAATCGAACCCAACCGGCAGTCACCGGTCCGAACGTTTCGATGGTGCCGCGGCGGTCAACCGGCGGACGCGTCCAGGACGCTTCAATCGTCGCCCGGCTTGATTCACCTCGCCGCTCGATCGACTCGCGAAGGTTTTTAACCGCCAACGCGGCGTCGTCGATTCGCGATCTCAGGTCCGCTTCGTTGTCGATTCGATGCCGACGCTCCTGCGGCGTTTCAATGCTGGCCGCCCCATGCCGAACGCCACCAAAGGTCGCCTGCAGACCGTAGTAATCTTGTTGTGAGATTGGATCAAACTTGTGGTCATGGCATCGGGCACAACCGACCGTCAGCCCCAAAAACGCTTCGGAGGTCGTCCGCACCATTTCGTCGATCGTATTGACGCGAATTTGCCGAGCGGCAACTGGGTCTTGGTTGTTGACGTTGTCATAAGGTCCGGCGACCAGGAACGCCGAACCGATGGTCGCCTCCGGGGTGCCGATCGCATCGCCTGCCAGATGTTCGATCGCCAATTGATCGAACGGTTTATCATCGTTGAACGAATCGATCACATAATCGCGAAACGGCCACAGATCATCGATCAGGATATTGCGTTCAAACCCGTTGGACTCGCCGTAGCGAACGACGTCGAGCCAATGTCGACCCCAGCGGATGCCGTATTCGGGGGAGGCCAGCAGCCGATCGATCACGCGACGGTGAGCGGCCGGGTGGGGGTCATCGACAAACAAACCGACGTCCGCGATGGTCGGCGACAGCCCCGTCAAGTCGATCGTGACGCGGCGAAGCCAGGTGGGGCGATCCGCCGGCGGTGCGGCGGTCAGCCCCGCGGCCGCGAGCTTTTCATCGATAAAACCATCGATGTTCCGGTGTGGCAGATCATCGGCGATCAGCCGCAGCGACCACCAGTCGCGGCCGGCGGCGGACCGTTCCCGAAGCTCGAGTTCGGCGGGCCAATCCGCACCGCCGGCCACCCAGTCGGCGATCAACCGTTGTTGCTCGCCGGTCAAAGGATCGCCCTGCTGCGGCATCTCCGGCTGCTCGCCGGCGACGACCGCGACCAACCGGCTGGTGTCGGGCGATCCGGGGGTCAGCCAGTCGTTTTCAATTAAACCCGCGGGCGTCGATAGCGACAGCTCCCCCTTGGCAATGTTGTCGTTGTGGCAACCCAGGCAACGGGACTCCAGAATCGGCAGGATGTCCCGCTCGAAATCAACGGCCCGGGCGAGTGACAGTCCGCTGCCCGCAGCGACCAGCCAAAGAGCTATCAACGAGAACAGTCGGAAGATCATCCCGGCATTGTAATGGGTTGGCCGAAGCGTCAAATTCTTTGACCACGGATTTTACCCGTCTAACAACCAACGATTTCTCTCCAAGATTCATGCAACGTTCCCTCGTCCTGCTCAAACCCGACTGCGTCCAACGCCGACTTTGCGGGGAAATGATTCGCCGCTTTGAATCCAAAGGCCTTGCGATCGTCGCGATGAAACTGCTCCGCGTGACGCCCGAACTGTCCAAAAAGCATTACGCCGAACACGCGGATAAACCGTTTTATCCGTCTCTGGAGGAGTTCATCACTTCGGCCCCGGTCGTCGCGTTGGCTTTGGAGGGACTCGAGGCGATCACCGTCGTCCGCACCATGCTGGGGGCCACCAACGGACTGCGAGCGGAGCCGGGCACGATCCGCGGCGACTTTTCATCCAGCCGCCAGATGAATCTGGTGCACGCTTCGGACAGTCCCGAATCAGCCGCCCGTGAATTGGCGTTGTATTTTGACGACGCGGATTTCTGCGACTTCGATGCGGTTTTGACCCCCGTCAGCCGAGCCGGCGACGAGTAGTCCCGTCGCCGAAGCCGCCAAGGCTTTGGGGGTCGCTCCGGCGGCGGCCTGGCGGGCCGCCGCCACCGGAGGGTGCCGCTTCGGCGGCCTGGCGGACCGCCGCTACGGGTTGGGCGTGTCCTCACGATCGCGGATCATTTTTTCCAGCGTCGCCCGATCGTCCACTTTGGGCAACGCTTCGCGGATCGCTGCGTCCGCCTCGCGGGTGCGACCCAACGAATCGAGCAGTTCGATCATCGGTAGACGGTATCGAACCTCGGCCGGTTGCAACCAAATCGCATTCTTGTACCGCTGCAACGCTCCGGCCGGTTCCTCCAACCGCATCGCGATTCGGGCCAACAGCACTTCACAGTCGGCTCGCTCCGCGGCGGTCTCGGCCGAACAAACAATCCGCTCGCTCGCCGCCCGGAGGAATTCGGGGTCGAGGTTGGGTCGATCGATCAACATCACCGCCGCCTGACGCATCGGTTCTGAACGTGGAGGCAAAACGTCGAGTAACCGCAGCCGACCGGCCCCGGGGGATTGATCGATTTGCAAATGTCCGCCGGCGACCAGCGATCGGACGATTTCCCCGGTCGTCTCGGGCTGCAAGTTGATCGCGGCCGCGAAACACTCCGCCGCCAAGGCATCAAACCCGGCGACGATCGCCCGGTCACCGAGTTGACGCAGCCGCTTGGGATCGTTGTTGTAAAATTTCGCCAATTGAACAATGCATTCCGCGGCATCGGGCGGTTCGTCGACACTCGCCCGGCCGACCAGCCGCGGAGTTGGTTCGGTGCAGGGCGATGAGCAGATCGCGGGGGCGAGGGTCTAGCGGACAGGCGCACAGCCCCGCGACGGCCGAATCGGTCGCCGCGGCGTAAACCGCTCGGCTGGTCTCGGGACTGTCCGGCAACTCCGCACCGCGGTACGGCCGGGTCGTCTCGCCGGGGACCAATTGTCCGTATCGCTCCTCAAACTGGGCAACGGTCGCCGGCGATGTTTCAAGCGTTTCAAGCAGCCGTCCACGATCGATCCGGGATTCGGACAGCCACCGGGCGACGGCCGGGTAGGAGCGCCGGGCGAGTGATGCGATTGCCGGTTGATTCAAACGTTGGAGTTTTTCGTCATCGAATCGGACCCGAGGCCCCACGGCGCGTATGAGCGTAAAAGCGTATTCTGCCTGAGCGTCCTGGCGCAAACGCCACGTCGCGGCGCCGCCGGCGGCCAACGTCCCGGCCGCGATCGTCGCCAGGGCCACGCGGCGTCGCCATCGCCCGCGATCGCTTTGCAGCCGCAGCCGGGGCCGCGGCACGTTGGAGTCGGTGGTGCGATGAATCGACGTGGAGCACGCCCGGCTGATCGCCGCGGACGCCAACACCACCACCGCGACCGCATTGGCCGGCAGAATCAGTCCAAAATCAAAGGCTTGCGTGACGCCAAGCGACGCCAGCGAGAACCAACCGGCGACACGAATGCCTTGGTCGATCGGGTCCGGCGAATCGACCAAACGGTGCAGCGACCAGGCCCACAGCCCCATCGTCGCGACGGTCAACAGGATGCCGACCAATCCGGTTTCGACGAAAATTTCCAGCCACAGATTGTCCGCGTGTTGAAACCATCCGGTCATCGAGTGGTCCTGGTGCGGCAGGTAGGCGTAGGAATACGTCGAAATCCCGCTGCCGGCGGGCAGGTGGGCCAACCCGGCCGCCCAGCCATCATGCCAGTGCGACCAACGTCCGTCATTGATGAGCGTCGCAAGCCCCGGGTCGGAGTCCCCCAGTCGCTCGACGCTCAGCCACGGCAATTCGATGGGCGCAAACAACAACGCCGCCGCCGCGGCAAAAAACAAAAACAGCACCGGGGCGATCATCAGCCCCCGCCGCGTGCGGATGTAGCCGGCGGCGATCAGCACGCCGGCCAACGCCCCGACCAGCCCGCCGCGAGAGCCGGAAATCAGTAGCCCGGCGATGCACGCAGATCCGCAAATCGCCGCCAGCATCGACGTTTGGTCATGGATCAACCCTAAAAGGTCGCCCCAGTCGTTTTGCGGGTCGTCAAGTTCAACTTCGTGAATCGCAACCATCCGCCACGCCAGGATCCCCAGGCTGGCGGCCAACCCGATATTGAGCGCCAAACCGGCGTTGTTGCGATTGACAAAACCGCCGAACGGGTAGGGCGTGTCCATCAAGTATTGCCAACCGTCGGGTGACGATTGGCGATAGATGCCCAGCACCGCGACCGACGCCCCAAACAGCGCAAGTCCCATCAGCAGCATGGTCAGACGGGCGCGGGTTCGCATCGCCAGCGACGCGGCCAAACCGACCGGCACCAGCAGAGTCAGCATCGCGGCGGCGTGTCCGGTGTCGACCGGCGAAATCGAAATGCTGCGCCGCGCCGCGGTGGCCGCCTCGACGCCGACAATCGGGATCAACCAGTCGTCGATCACCGTCAACGTGCCGCCCGCCAGAATCGCATCAATGCCCGGCGGCAACCCCACGGTTTGAAACCAAGCCCATGCGGCGATCGATCCCAGCGGCGCGACGATCGCCAACGCCCCCGGGGGAACCCGGTCGTGTGCGTTGACAAATGCCAGCAGGCTCAGCCCGGCGATCGGCAGCACCGCCCAGCAAATCGCGTATTGCGTCCAGTGGAGCACGCCGCCACGGTCGATCGCGACGACGGCCGGCAACAGCAACAACGCCACCGCGGCGATCCAAACCAACGCCTCGGCTATGCCGTGCAGGATTCTCACGTCGCCGTCGCCGCCCGTTGGGGGAACGGCAACATCGACCGCAACCCGTCGGCGAGCGAACGCGGTTGCCGCCCCAGCAGCGTCCGCATCCGCGTGATGTCGGGCCGACGACGGGTCATATCGCCCTCGGGCAGCGGCGGGAGGTGGACGATTCGCGAGCGGCTGCCGGTCAACTCGATCACCAATTCGGCAAGCTCCCGCACCGTGGTTTCCACGTCGCTGCCGATATTGATCGTCTCGCAGGCCAATTCCGGGTCGTCGAAAACCGCCAGCGTCGCGTCGAGGTTATCGTCGACATGGCAAAACGTCCGAGTTTGCGATCCATCGCCGTACACTTGCAAATCCTCGTTGTTGATCGCCGCGGCCAGGAAGCGGGGGATCACGAAGTCGACCGTTTGCCGCGGACCGTAGGTGTTGAAAAAACGAAAGACGTTGTACGACAGCCCATACTCCTGGTGATAGGCCCGGCAAAACGACTCACCCACGTTTTTAACGATTGCATACGGCAGCCGGCTGTTCAGCGGCGTCGTCCGCTCGTGCTGGGGCAAATGCACCGGCTCGCCGTACACCTCCGAACTGCTGGCGTAAAATACCCGCCGCACCCCGGTGTTTTTGCAAAGCGACAGAACGTTGCGGATCCCATCAACGTCGGCCAAGACCGAAACCGGGTGGGCCAACGTCCGCTGCACCCCGACCAGCGCGGCGTAATGAAAAACGTGATCAAACCGGCCGGCCGTCATCACCGGCGAGATGTCTGCGGCGTCGTTGACGTCGGCTTGAATGAAACGAAAGTTCGGCAGGTCGCGGGGCGGCAATTTGTCGACGCTGCCGGTGACCAAATTGTCGACGACGGTCACTTCGGTGTCCGGCCGGGCGACCAGCCGCCGGGCCAGCGAGCCGCCGATGTTGCCCGCCCCGCCGGTGATCAAAATGCGTGTCGTCATGGCCAATCCGCTACAGCGACGATGGCGAGGCGAATCCGATGCCCGAATAGACAAACCCCGCGTCGGCCAACGGGAGGTCTTTGAGCAGGTTGCGACCGTCAAATAGGAACGCCGGTTTTTTCATCGAACCTTGGATCGCCGCAAAGTCAACGTCGCGGAACTCGTCCCATTCGGTCAGCACCGCGATCGCGTGCGCCCCATCGGCGGCTTCGGCGGCGGTATCGACGACTTTCAAATTCTCCGCCAGCAGCTTTTTGATGTCCCCATCGGCCAACCCCACCTCCCGCAACGCCGCGGTCAGATCGGCAACAACCAGCCGCTCGTCGACTTGCGGGTCATACACCATCAACTTCGCCTTTTCGAGCAGCAGGTCGCGACAGACATAGATCGCCGCCGATTCCCGCGTGTCGTTGGTATCTTTTTTGAACGCAAACCCCCAAATCGCCAAATGTTTGTCCGACACGGTGTTGAACAACGTCCGAACGATCCGGGTGACGAATCGACGTTTTTGATAGTCGTTCATCGCGACAACCGAGTTCCAGTACGCGGCGACTTCGGGCAAACCGAAGTACTCGCACAGGTAGACGAGGTTGAGGATGTCTTTTTGAAAACAACTGCCGCCGAAACCGACCGAGCTTTTGAGGAATTTCGGCCCGATGCGGCTGTCCATTCCGATCGCCCGAGCCACTTCGTCGACGTCCGCCTCGGTCGCTTCGCAAAGCGCAGAAATTGAATTGATCGACGACACCCGCTGAGCCAAAAACGCGTTGGCGGTCAGCTTCGACAGCTCGCTGCTCCACAGATTGGTCGTCAATATCTGTGCCCGCGGCACCCACTGGGCGTAGACCTCCACCAACGCGTCGACGGCGGATTTGCGTTGACCGCCGATGAGCACGCGGTCGGGGCATTTCAAATCCTCGACCGCCGTTCCTTCGGCCAAGAACTCGGGGTTGGACAACACGTCAAACGTCGCACCCGACGGGGCACCGGCCAGGATCGTCTGGACGGCTTCGGCGGTGCGGACCGGCAACGTCGATTTTTCGACAACAATTTTGTGTCCCGAGGAGACTTCGGCGATCCGCCGGGCGCACTTTTCGACGTACTCCAAGTTTGCTGCCCGGCCAGCCCCGACGCCAAACGATTTGGTCGGCGTGCCGACGGAAATGAACACCATTTGTGCCCAATCGATCGCTTCATCGACGTCGGTCGAAAACAGCAGATTTTTGCCGCGGCAACCGGTGACGATTTCCGACAAACCCGGCTCATAAACCGGCAATTCCATCGAATTCCACTGCGCGATTCGGTCGGCGTTGATGTCGACAACCCGGACTTCGATGCCCGGGCACTGGTGGGCGATCATCGCCATCGTCGGCCCGCCGACGTAACCGGCTCCGATGCAGCAGATTCGGGTGATCGGTTCAGCGTTGGCGGTCAAAATTCAAATCCAAGCGGGGGGCAATCGATTCAAGCGGCGGCATGGTAGTGGGCTTGCCGGGATGACGAAACTCTCCCCCCGCTCCGGTAGCCGAAGCCGCCAAGGCTTTGGTCGAGCATTCCTTCGGCGGCCTGGCGGACCGCCGCTACCGGGTTGATTCGGCGACCCGGCGGACCGCCGCTACCGAGCATCGGCTTCAAACCGGTCGCGAAACGCCGCTTCGTCGATCACCTCGATCCCCAACCGCTCGGCTTTTTCGCGTTTGCTGCCCGCCTTGGCCCCGGCGACCAGGAAGTCCGTCTTGGACGAAACCGTCCCAGCCGCCCGGCCGCCGAGTTTTTCAATCAACGCCTTGATCCCATCGCGTTTGTAATGCTGCAACGTCCCGGTCACGACCACGGTCTTGCCCGCCAGCGGCCGATCGGCGTCGTCGAGTTGGTCGGCCGGCACCGGCTCCGGGTCGGCCAACACCACACCGACCGACGCCAAGTCATCCATCGTTTGAATCCCGACATCCGAATGCAAAAACGCATGCAAACTCTCGGCGATCCGGCTGCCAATCTCGTGGATCGCGGCGATCTGCTCGGGCGTCGCGGCCCGGAGTTTTTCCAGCGTCCAGAACTCCGCGGTGATCAGCCGCGCCACCCGCGGTCCGACGTGCCGGATGCTGATCGATGACAGGACACGCGCCAGCCCCCGCGTTTTTGACTGCTCAATCCCGCCGACGAGCGTCTCGGCGTTTTTGCGGCCAAAAACCACCTCGGTCATCTCCCCCTCCCGACCTTTTCGCATTTTCGGCCACGTCAATTCGGCCAGTCCGTCGGCCGACAGCCGGTACAAATCCGCGTAGGATCGGACCAATCCTTTGGCGATCAACAGGTCGACGACCTCCTCACCCAACCCGTCGATGTCCATCCCCGGCCGCGATCCGAAATAGATCAACCTCCCGCGGAGCTGCGCCGGGCACGCCGGATTGACGCATCGGATGTAAACCCCGCCTTCGTCGCGGACCAATCCGCCGCCGCACTGCGGACAGACGGTGGGGAACTCGTATCGGGCGAGTTCCCCGGTGCGTAATTCCTTCTCGACGCGGATCACTTTGGGGATGATCTTGCCCGCCTTTTCAACCACGACGTGGTCGCCGACCCGGACGTCGAGCCGCTCGATCTCGTCGGCATTGTGCAACGACGCGCGGGAAACCGTCGTGCCGGCGATCTCCACCGGGGCGAGCAACGCGACCGGGGTGATCGTCCCCGTCTTGCCGACTTGGACGTCGATGCCCAGCAACCGCGTCGCCCCCTCGTAGCGTTCAAACTTGTACGCGATCACCCATCGCGGCGATTTGGAACGGACGCCCAAAACCTCCCGCATCGCCAGATCGTCGATTTTAAAAACGATCCCGTCGACCTCGAACGGCAGCGGCGGCATCTGTTCCTCCAGCAGCGCGACCGCGTCGATCACCGCGTCGATCGACTCCAACCGCACCGCATCGGGCGTCGGGCGAATCCCCCAATCGGCAACTTGCCGCAGAAATTCCATGTGCGTCTCGGCCGTCACTCCCACCGTTTCGCCGACGCCGTGGCACAGGAACCGCAGCTTGCGATCGGCGGCGATCGCCGGGTCGAGCAACCGGACGGTCCCGGCGGTCACGTTTCGCGTGTTTTTGTAAGCCTCGCCGCCCGCGGCCACTTGGCGAACATTCAAATCCGCCAAGTCCTCCTCGGTCATGTAGATCTCACCGCGGACCTCCAAAACCTCCGGCACGTCGTCGCCGATCAACCGGTGCGGCAGGTCGCGGATCGTCCGCACGTTGTGCGTGATGTCATCGCCGACTTCGCCGTTGCCGCGGGTCAATCCAAGCATCAACTCGCCGTTTTCATAACGAATTGATCCGGCAACCCCGTCGATTTTGTATTCCATGACCCAGGCCGGTTGTTGGCCCGCCGTCGCCGGATCGTCAGCCAGTGTTTTGACCATCCGGGCCAACGCATCACGCAATTCGTTCTGACTATACGTATTGTCGATCGACAGCATCGATTGCCGATGGGCAACCGACACCAGCGAATCGACCACCTCGCCGCCGACGCGACGCGTCGGCGAATCGGGGGCAATTAACTGCGGGTGGGCCGCTTCCAAATCGACCAATTGCCGCATCAATGCGTCGTACTCGGCGTCGGAGATTTCCGGCGCCGCGTCGGTGTAGTACCGCCGGTCGTGGTGGCGGATTCGCTCGGTCAGCTCCGCGATGGCCGCGGCGGGATCAGTCATTGGTGGGATAGGCCTCCGGCCTGTCATGATGTGGGATAGGCCTCCGGCCTGTCATTTTGGGAACGACAGGCTGGAAGCCTATCCCACAGCCGCAGCGATTTGCCCTTGCCCCTCAGCCGTGACAAACCGCAGGTCAAACGCCAAATCATTATCAACCATCCGTGCAAGAATCGAAGGCGATCGGCGCCGCAGTGTTTCCGCATCGACCGTCGCCCCCTCGCCGAGCTGCACGACGACTTGCCGCGATTCGATCGGCCGGTCGTTGCCCCCCCGCCGGATCCGCGGCAACATCGCCGGATGATCGGTGATCCGAACCGCCGCGACCTGCCCGGAGGCTTGCAATTGCGTCGCCAGCCGGTCGGCGCGGCTTTGCAAATTGTCAATCGACACCGCCGCCAACGCGTCCACGGGCAGCTCGCCGCGTAAGGCCAGTTCCATCGCCGCGGCGACCATCGCGGTCTGAGCCGCCGGCGCGTCCATCGCCGCGTCTCGTGCCGATGCCTCTCCGGCAGCCGTCGGCCGCAGCAAAATGCCCACCGGCGGCGTGCCGGACATCACCCCGCCGGCGATCAACAACGCCGCGGGCCGGTGCGCGGCCGTCAACAGCGACTGGGCCGACAAATCATCGTGGCCGATCAACCGGCCCGACGTCAGCATCGCGATCGTTTCAACTTCCAATTCCGCGGCCACCGCGAGAACGTCGTCATCCAAACAACCCGCCTCGTAAACCAACCGGGCCGGCGGGCCGGGCATCCGCGATACAGCCGCCCGGAGCGCGTCGGCGGTCAGCCCCCCGGCCGCCCCGATTTCGCGGATTGACCCGCGGCAACACGTTTCAATCCAGTCGGCCAAATCCGATTCCCCGGTCTCTTCCGCACCACAGCATCGCGGGATCAACCACCGACCCGGCCGTCCACCGCGGTCGAGCCGAATCAAAGCCGCCGAGGGGGAACTGCAAATCGTCACCGCCGCGGGGGGCAGGCCCAGTTGCCGGCCAATCGATTGGACCGCGGCCAGTCGAGCGGTCGCTTCGGCGGCGGGCGAAAGCGACAGCAGCGGTAGTCCGGCGGCGAGCACTTCGTCGGCCAGCGGCACGCCGGCGCCGGCCGGATCGTCCAACCGCCCGGCGGCATTGATCACCGCGGCGGGGGCGTTGAATTTCGTCGACCAAGCGGCCCGCAGCGGCTCGGTCCGCTGCTCGACCTGTTTGAGCAGTTCGTCGACTTTGGCCTTGGCCCGGCCGGGCAATTGCGAAGCGATCCGGGTGGCGGAGCTTTTCAATTCCGCAACCGATTCCTGCTGCGAAACTTGACGGGCGATCTCACCGGCGCCGCGCCGAAGCGCCTCGACGGTCCAAGGGGGCAGGGGCATGACAAACTTCGTTGTGGGATAGGCTTCCAGCCTGTCATGAACATCAACGACACTCTGGAAGCCTATCCCACATCTTACTCCGGCCGGTCTTGCCCGATGAACCCGCCCGCTCCGGCAATTCGGCTGTCCGGTCCCTCCGCGGCCGCCGGGGCGGTGCCGAACAGGTTGGCGAAAAATCCCGGTTTGCTCTCCCCGCCCGGTCCCGGCGTCGCGGCACCGCCGGCGAACATATTCATCGGGTTAAATCGAGCCGGGTTGAGCGCCGTCTTGGTCCGCTGCCAAGTCCGCGACGACGTGTTTTTGACGTCGGTCATCAATCCGGTTTTACGTTTGACGATCCGGTCCTGATCCTCGTTGGGCACAAGGAACGATGGCAATCGGAACGCTTGGGGCATCGACCAATTGGCCGGGTTGAGTTTGCTGCCGCCCGGTTCGGCGGCGTTGGCGGGCGGGGCCGTCAACGCAAACGCCAATCCGCAAACGAGTAGGCAATTGTGTCGGAGGGAGCGGTTGATCGAGCGAATCATCGTGATTCTCGGCAATGCGTGTCGGACGGGCGACCCAACCATCGGGTCGTCCCGTCCTGTCCGCTCTGACGGCCGGCGGCCGCAAGATCAATCGTTGTTCTTCTTGCCCTTTTTGCCGCCGCCTTTGCCTTTGGCCCCAAGCTGTTTGGCTAACCGCTCCGGCACCGACGCTTTTTGATCGTCGGTCAACATCGCAAACACTTCCTTTTGGAAGCTCTGGGTCGCAGTCATGACTTCCTCCATCCCCTCGGTCTGCTGGGCGGTCAAACCGGCCTTCTCGTTGACGGCGGCCTGACGCTCCTTGCCCTTGAGTTCGGAGTCCTTCATCGATTTGGTCGCTTCGGCGCGGGCCTTCATCACTTCGGCCGTGATGCCGTGGGCCTCGCTGATTTCCTCGATCTTGGCGGCCGATTCCTTAGCTTTGGCCATCACCTGCGTCTTTTGTTCCTCCTGCATCGTGACGTCTTTGAATGGCATCATCAGGCGGCGGACGACGGGACTTTGCTTGCCCTGGGCCTTCCCTTGACCCTTTTTGGCGGGCTTCAAACCGTCGTCGGCCAACGCAACGACACCGATCAGCAGGGCCAAAGACAACGAAGCGACGGCGGAAGTGATTTTCATGGGGGGAAACCTGGTGCTACCTGGAGCGACAAAACGAACAACCCGCAAAATCGCCACAGTGGCGTCGGGTTGCCCATTGAACCCGATTTTGCGGGCGGGGTTCCGACGATTCCAACATTTTCGCAGGAATGGTACGACGGACTTCCAGCCCGTCGGCCCAGCGGTACGAAGGGCTTCCAGCCCGTCGGCTCAACGGTACGAAGGGCTTTCAGCCCGTCGTCTCGGCCCCAAAGTGCCCCGCCGATTGCGTTACGCTTTGACGCATGACCGACGCCCCCCACCCCGCCCCGACCCGGCCACTGGCGATCCTTCGCTGCCTGGGACCGGGATTGATCGTCGCCGGTTCGATTGTCGGCAGCGGCGAGCTGATCGCGACGACCAAAACCGGTGCCGAAGCCGGATTTGTACTGCTGTGGCTAATCCTGCTGGGCTGCGTCGTGAAGATCTTCGTCCAAGTCGAACTGGGGCGTTACGCGATCATTTCGGGTCAAACGACGCTGCGGGCGATCAACGAATTGCCCGGACCGCGGTTTGGCCGGCGGGGCAACTGGATCGTTTGGTACTGGGTGGTGATGTTCATCGCCGGGATCGCGCAGCTCGGTGGCATCATCGGCGGCGTCGGTCAGGCGATGGCGATCGCCATGCCGGTCACCGCCGCGGGCCGCGACGCCGGAGCGATCGCTGACCTGCGAAGCCAACGAATGATCGATCCCACCGCCGTCGATGCCTCAAAAATTCAACAATTGTCGGATCAATACAACGAGACACACGGGGACAGCCATCGACCGGTCGACGCTGCCGTTTGGGCGGCGATTTTGGCTGTCGGTACCGCCGCGATGCTCGTCAGCGGTCGTTATACGTTGATTCAAACGCTCGCCACCGCGATGGTCGGCGCGTTCACGGTCCTGACGTTGGGCAATTTATTTTGGCTGCAGCAGCGACCCGACTTTGCGATCACCGCGGCGGAGTTTTGGTCGGGACTGCGGGGGCGGTTGCCGACCGCCGTTGGCGACGCCAACCCGGTCGGCACCGCGTTGGCCACGTTTGGTTTGATCGGCGTTGGGGCGGCCGAGTTGGTCGTCTATCCCTACTGGTGTCTGGAAAAAGGTTACGGCCGCTTTGTCGGCCCGCGGCCCGATGCGGCCGACCGCGCAGCGACCGAGGATTGGAACGATCGCGCCCGGGGTTGGATGCGGATCATGCGGATCGACGCCTGGGCGGCGATGGTCGTTTATACTTTCGCAACCGTCGCGTTCTACCTGCTCGGCGCCGCGACGTTGCACCGTTTGCAACTCAACCCTCAGCGTGATGACATGATCCGAACGCTAACGGTGATGTATGTACCAGTTTTCTCCGCCTGGGCATCCCAAATCTTTTTGTTCGGTGCCTTTGCTGTTCTCTATTCGACGTTCTTCGTCGCCAACGCCTGTCACGCCCGAACGTTCGCTGACGCGATGCACGTGATCGGCTGGATCGGCAGCGACGAGACCGCTTACCGCCGCTGGGTGCGGCGGTTGTCAGGGGTATTCCCCATTCTATGTTTGATCATTTTCTTATACTTCCCCAACCCTGCCAAACTGGTGCTGATCTCCGGCGTCTTTCAAGGCTTGATGCTGCCGATGCTGGCCGCCGCCGCATTATATTTCCGCTACCGTCGCTGTACCGAGGAACTTCGTCCCGGACGGCTGTGGGATACGATGCTTTGGACCAGCGCCGCGGCCATGTTGACCACCGGCGTCTGGACCGTGCTCAATCAATTGGGCGTCATTTGACAAAGCTTATAACACCCACATGCTGCAAATCGATCACCTGCCGGGTCTGGGCATCAGCTTCAATCTTTCTCCCCCCCCCGCCCCGCTTCGGGGAGAGGGGGTCGGGGTCTGAGCTTCAATCTTTCTCCCCCTCGCCCCGCTTCGGGGAGGGGGGGGGCGGGGTCTGAGCTTCAATCTTTCTCGCCCTCCCCCCGCTTCGGGGAGGGGTCGTCGGGTCTGAGCTTCAATCTTTCTCCCCCTCGCCCCGCTTCGGAGAGAGGGGGTCGGGGGGTGAGGGGTCTTCGCTCCCGACAAATATCCCCCCCCGCTCCAAGCAAGACCACTCGGGACCCCACAAATCCGTCTCCCCCCCGCCCCGCTTCGGTCAGAGGCAGTCGGAGTCTCCCAATTCTTTCTCCCCCTCGCCCCGCTTCGGTTTAAAGGGGTCGGGGTCTGAGCTTCAATCTTTCTCCCCCTCGCCCCGCTTCGGGGAGAGGGGGTCGGGGGGTGAGGGGTCTTCGCTCCCAACAAATATCCCCCCCGCTCCAAGCAACACCACTCGGGACCCCACAAATCCGTCTCCCCCCAGCCCCATTCGGTCAGAGGCAATTGGAGTCTCCCAATTCTTTCTCCCCCCTCGCCCCGCTTCGGTTTAAGGGGGTCGGGGTCTGAGCTTCAATCTTTCTCCCCCTCGCCCCGCTTCGGGGAGAGGGGGTCGGGGGGTGAGGGGTCTTCGCTCCCTAACAATATCCCCCCCCGCTCCGAGCAAGACCACTCGGGACCCCACAAACTCAGCCCCCCCCGTAGTTAAGCAGTCCGAGTCGAGCGGTTGTCCATCCAGCCAACCCGCCGCCAATATTTGCCCACCGGCCCACTCCCCCGTACAATCACCCACGAGTTTCGGACGCTCCGGTCACCGACGGGGCCGAAGGCCGTCCGGACCGCGACTTGAATACAACCGCCCCGGCTGGCTCTCCGTCGCCGTCGGTCCTTCATTCACGCCCAAATCATCCCAGTCCCCCGCTGCGGACTGCAAAAGCCCTTCCAGCGGACTGCGAACCCCCAGTCCCGGACGATTCATCACGTGCAGATATAGCATCGTTGTTGAAATGTCCTTGTGACCCAACAATTCCTGCACCGTCCGCACGTCAATGCCGTCCTCCAGCAGATGCGTCGCAAAGCTGTGTCTCAAGCTGTGGGGGACCGCAGTTTTGGAGCAACCGGTCCGCCCCAACGCGATTGAAAAATGCCGAGCAAAATACTCCTCGCTGACGTGATGCCGCCAGTGCCGACCGCTCCGCGGATCGGTTCGCATCTTCGGCGATGCGAACACCCATTGCCATGCGAACGCGAACGCCGCCCGCGGCGACTTCCTCGCCAAAGCATCGGGCAAGAAAACCTCCCCCTCCCCAAGCTCCAAATCTCGCCGGTGCCGATCCCGCCGCCGCTCCACCTGTTCGCGGAGCAATTGCCCCAGCGGTGCGGGCAACATCGTGATGCGATCTTTATCCCCCTTGCCGTTGCGGACCAGGATCGTTCCTTCGTCGAATTGCAAATCTTTGATCCGTAACCGCCGGCACTCCTTGTGCCTCAGCCCCGCGCCGTACATCAATCCGAACATCAAATAGGTCTCTCCGGTCATTTCCTCGGCGAGCGACTTGATCTCCGGCCGGCTCAATACGACCGGCAGCCGAGCCGGTTTGGTGGCCGCGGAGACCTCCAGCAGCGTGAGGTCTTTGCCCAACACTTCGTTGAAGAAAAACACCAAAGCACATTTGGCCTGGTTTTGGGTGCTCACCGAAACCCCCCCGCCGCCCAATTCGATCTTTTCCCGACCGCCACCCGGACCGACCGCCATTTCGGTCAACAGGGTGCGGATTTCCGTCTCCCCCATTTCGTGGAGTTCTTGACCGGGGAATCGTTCGATCAACCGTTTGACCCAACCGACATAAGCTTTTTCGGTGTCGTATTTATAGCGTCGAACCCGGAGAACTTTGCGTAGCTCCCACAACGCGACCGGCTCGTCATGCGGAAAATGACTTTCTCGCTCGGCTGCGTCTCGTCCCCCGGTACCTTGGCGGGCGGAAAAATCCCTCAGCGTCCGGCAGATTTCGATCAACCGCGGATCGGGCGGCGCTTCGGCGGCCTGGTAAGCGGCGATGGCCCGGGCACCTTGAGCGCGTTGCCAAGCCGGCACGCCGATTTTCTTGACCGTTTGCAGAAACGCGATGACCGTTTCGGCTTGAACATCGAGCGAGTCGTCGAGAGACATCTCAAGGTGTTGAGCGTACCGTTTGAGCCAGATTGGAAACCACTTGGCGTCCGCGTCTCTACGTGTCTGTGCCGGCAGGGAACGCAAAAAGGCACGAAGGATCACGTGAGAAGTCCAGGATGGATCGCTGGCGCGGGGCAGCATTGCCCCACTTGGCAATGCGTCCAGCCGGTAATAAAACGATCTTTTACCCGCCAAAAATTTTCGGGGAACCCCCAGTCCCCCCCATCTCCCCCAGCCGGACCATTCCCGCCCCCGTCCCCCATTATTCCAGGTTCACCGGCCATAAAACCAGCATTTTCTCCCCCGGATCTGGAATAAACCTTGTTATCCGGTCTGAGATGTTCAGAAGCCTCTATTTTACCAAACACCCGAAGAATTAACCCAGTGCGTGATAAACCCCCGATAGACAACGTCCCTTACAACGGTTCTTTCTACAGTGGAAACTCATCATCGAAGCGAACAAGTGGATCACATGCAACGAGGCAGAGAGCAGTCAAATCAACCGCAACGCCTACCAAAGCTTCATCGTCCAGTATTTGGGAAGACCTGCAGATCTCCCCTCTCAAAGCTTTCTTTGTTTTTCTGCTTGCTAGCTCATTCGCTGCAGCACTACTTGACTCTTCAACATACAATTCAGATAAATCCTCTTATGACAATCCATCTAACGGTGGGTCAGCCGGCTATCAACGTGATGGTGGCGGTGTAGATCGAAGACAGCTCGAAGATCATTTTGACAGGATGGGAATCGAATATCAAGACGAACGAATCGACGGATTGAAACACCAGCTGGAGGACGAATGGGACAGACTCGAGTAAGTCCGCTAGAGCAAGAAGGACGGATAACTTTGGCGTTGGACCGGAGTAACTCCGGGGTCGCGATCGGACGGTTCGCTTCGCGATTATACCGTCCGATCACACCCCCTCCGTTACCCGGTGAACGGGTTTTTATCCGGTCTCAGTAGTGATGTCACAGTTCGCTGGCCCTGACGACCGACGCTGCTATTTTGACGCTGATGTCTGGATCTACACTGCGGAGCAGGGCAGCAGGTCCGCCCCCCCATTCCTCGGCATCCGCTGGGACTTCACACTGGCCGAAGATCCGCTCGCATCGCGACTCTTCTGCCTATGACCTGACTTCACACGCAGCGAACTGCCAAGCGATGAAGCACTCCCGACGGATCGACCCCTGCACGCCCGCTTCTTCCCCGATGAACGTCACGTCGCCTTCATTCCGCTTACCCGAGTCCTGCTTGGCACTCGCTTCTATCTGCACGAAGGTTCGCGTCGGGTAGCGGAAGGCGTTGTAACCGACGCCCGGTCGTCCGGCGCCTAATCGTGCGGACGGATAACCTTGGCGTTGCACCGGAGTAACTCCGGGGTCGGCGTCGGACGATTGATGCCGAGGCGGCCATTATATCGTCCGACACCGCCCCCTCCGTTACCCGGTGAACGGGTTGTTATCCGGTCTTACTGGTGACTGGCAGTCCGACGCCTGATCGCTTCCATGACCAACGCCTGAACGCTTCGTACTCCAATGCCCGCTGCTTCGGCTTTCGGGACTTCGAGATCAGGACTTCGAGATCAGGACTTCGAGCTCGACGGTTGTCTTTATCGAGCCTTCCAGCTTGGAACACAATACGTCGCACCCCGGCACCCCCGAGCTAGAACAATGACTTCACCGTCACCGAAAGGGACGAAGTTCATTGACACCAGGGGGCCCAGGACGCTCCCGAACCAGCAGAAAGAGGCTGGTCTGTTGATTCCGCCGGTACTGCCCCCCATACTCGAACCGGGGACGGATAACCTTGGCGTTGCACCGGAGTAACTCCGGGGTCGGCGTCCGGCGATTGCCCGAGGCGGGCATTGTATCGCCGGACGCCGCCCCCTCCGTTACCCGGTGAACGGGTTGTTATCCGGTCTCATAATTTTCGATCTCGTTACCAAGGACTGACTCATGCCGAAATTGAAAGCTCGTCTTCTTATCGCCGTTTCGGGTATTCTTGTGCTGTGCGGAGCCGCTATCACTTACACACACTGGGGCTACGAACGTCACCTCGCTGTCGAAGCCTACCCGATCGCAAACGCCCGCATCGATCCCACATATCAGTTTGGGATCGAATATCGCAAGAAGTATCCACATCTCCCCGGACAAGACTTCTTTCTTGTTGCCGTTAGTAAGTCGGAGATTGCTGCTATCCGATCGGAGTCTGTCAGGACTTTCGATTGGAAGTCGGAAGATCTCCGAGGAACGACTTACAGCTTCGTAGCTGACATCGAGCCGCTAGCGTTGTGGACGGAGCGGGCCCAGATCGACCAGTCCATTTTGGTGGACCACACCGACGGATAACCTTGGCGTTGCACCGGAGTAACTCCGGGGTCGCGGTCGGCGGGTTGCCTTCGGCATTATACCCGCCGACCGCAACCCCTCCGTTACCCGGTGAACGGGTTGTTATCCGGTCTTCGTAAGCTGTTCCCGATCGGTCAACACCAGACGCACCCCTTCACCGAACTCCGACCCCAAAAGCAGATTTCGCTATGGACATATTGCCTCTTGCCGCAATCGGATGGTTGTTCTTCGATGGTCTGTTGGGAGCCATCGTGATGCACGTACGATCGAAGCATCACTCAACCGAAGCGGGGGCAACGACGCTACGTCCCCGACTTTGAGAAGCGACATCCGACGACTACCCACTTTCGAGAGACGTTGGCTCCTCTCGGCCCTTATGACTGTGCTAATGGCGCCGATTGCTTTAATCGCTTTCATAGCCAGCGGTTCAGAACACGTCTTTCATGCGATCTACGGCATAGGAGTCTTGCTGTCCTTCATCCGTGTAACCTTGACCGTTTGGACCTTGCTGAAACGTCGGACGGATAACCTTGACGTTGCACCGGAGTAACTCCGGAGTCGCGGTCCGGCGATGGCTTCGCCATTGTATCGCCGAACCGCAACCCCTCCGTTACCCGGTGAACGGGTTGTTATCCGGTCTCGACGCTCGAAACACTGGCATTTTCACACATGACCGAAGGTTCCTCGACCATCGGCAAGTTCCGTCAGTGGTCTTTGTCTACACTGATGTTCGTCGTTGCCGGGACCGCGTTGTCAGTCGCCGCTTATCGCTACACCAGCAACATGGTGGCTAAATATCGACAGCAACAGCAGCTCGCGTCCAGCCTCGGTTACTCAGAACGAATCGTCCACGTCCTGAAGGGACCATTGAGACTGCAACCGGGCTGTTCCACCGAGTACCTGATCGTTGCAGGCGTTTCAGAGGCCGACTGCGTGTTGAGCTGTTTGGTACGGCCGGTGACCGAAGGTGATGTCTCGCTTCCTTGGGGACCAGCGTACCTAAGAGCGAATGATCAAGCTGGAGATTCAGCGGTCTCAAGAACCTTGTATCGTTACCCGACCGATCAGGACGTAGCGGCATTCGACTTCTACGCCCGCACGTCGATGCGACAGCACCAGACCGATCCTCCTAGGACCGACTATCGGACGGATAACCTTGGCGTTGCACCGGAGTAACTCCGGGGTCGGGCATCGGCGATTGCCCGAGGCGGGCATTGTATCGCCGACGCCCGCCCCCTCCGTTACCCGGTGAACGGGTTGTTATCCGGTCTCAATTCCGTTCGCCTTGAGGTCGACCGAGAGGAGGGGCGTTGGTAGACTTCGACTACTCCCCCGAAATCAGGATTTATCGTGACTCCAGTAGCATCCCATTCCGTTCGTGAAGCAGCTCTCCAGGTAGTCCAGCAGATCGACGACGACGCGACCTGGGACGACCTTCAGTATCGTTTGTACGTCAGGCAGAAGATCGAGGCTGGCCTAGCCGACGTCGAGGCGGGGCGTGTTTCGACGACTATCGAAGTCATGAGAAGCCTAGGAGTTGACGATTGAAGATTCATTGGACCGATAACGCAAAAGCTGACTTGAAGGATATCGTCCGCTACATCGCCCGAGACTCGAAGTTCTTCGCACAACAAACTGCCAAAGAGTTTCGAGCCCGATGCGAACAGCTTGAAGCCTTTCCAGAGTCCGGACAGATGGTGCCCGAATATCAGGATCCTGCTATCCGCGAAGTGTTTGTCCGGTCCTACCGCATGTTGCATCGTGTGACGCCTAAGGCGGTATTCATCTTGACTTTGCTACACGGCTCCAGGCCGCTGCCCCCGGCACCCCCGATGGACGGATAACCTTGGCGTTGCACCGGAGTAACTCCGGGTCGGCGTCGGACGATTGGCCGAAGCGGCCATTGTATCGTCCGACACCGCCCCCTCCGTTACCCGGTGAACGGGTTGTTATCCGGTCTTGAGGCCAGCAATATGCAACCGAAGAAGCTTGCAGGGAAGCTGCAAAATATCGTCGAAGATGCTCAAAAGAATATTGCCTCAAAGCTGTCGCAAGTCGACCTGCAGTCGCTGCCGTCCGTTTTTATTGATACAATGGGGGCATGCGATGAACTGCCAGCAAGGACTAGCGTCATCTACTTTCTCCACCATCCAGTGTACCGCCTGCTCTACGTTGGTAAGGCGAAAGACCTTCGGAAACGCTGGAGGTCTTTGGGTGGGAACGGATACGTGCGGATGCCAGCCCATCAGCATATGATGCGATGTTTGGAGATTCGGAACGTATCTCTTCACTGGCTTGAACTTGACGTCACCGCTCACGAGATGGTCGAAACTGAAGCCATACGTCTGTTACACCCAGCTTGGAATCGAAGCAAACGGAATCGGAAGATACCCGATGATCCTAATGTGCCAGCTGCCTGGACCGATCGATACGATCCAGTAACCGGTGGAACTCTTGTCCGATCCAAACCCTATCAAGTACCGCTTTACGAACCAGCTACGACGGATAACCTTGGCGTTGCACCGGAGTAACTCCGCGGTCCGGCGTCGGCGGTGGCTTCGCCATTATACCGCCGACGCCGGCCCGCTCCGTTACCCGGTGAACGGGTTGTTATC
This sequence comes from Pirellulaceae bacterium, assembly GCA_963833245.1. GTDB lineage: Bacteria > Planctomycetota > Planctomycetia > Pirellulales > Pirellulaceae > Rhodopirellula. The sequence continues at coordinate 9,225 of CAWHXH010000007.1, read as the reverse complement.
CGGTCTCAACGCTCGAAACACTGGCATTTTCACACATGACCGAAGGTTCCTCGACCATCGGCAAGTTCCGTCAGTGGTCTTTGTCTACACTGATGTTCGTCGTTGCCGGGACCGCGTTGTCAGTCGCCGCTTATCGCTACACCAGCAACATGGTGGCTAAATATCGACAGCAACAGCAGCTCGCGTCCAGCCTCGGTTACTCAGAACGAATCGTCCACGTCCTGAAGGGACCATTGAGACTGCAACCGGGCTGTTCCACCGAGTACCTGATCGTTGCAGGCGTTTCAGAGGCCGACTGCGTGTTGAGCTGTTTGGTACCGATGCCGGTGACCGAAGGTGATGTCTCGCTTCCTTGGGGACCAGCGTACCTAAGAGCGAATGATCAAGCTGGAGATTCAGCGGTCTCAAGAACCTTGTATCGTTACCCGACCGATCAGGACGTAGCGGCATTCGACTTCTACGCCCGCACGTCGATGCGACAGCACCAGACCCATCCTCCTAGGACCGACTATCGGACGGATAACCTTGGCGTTGCACCGGAGTAACTCCGGGGTCGGGCATCGGCGATTGCCCGAGGCGGGCATTGTATCGCCGACGCCCGCCCCCTCCGTTACCCGGTGAACGGGTTGTTATCCGGTCGTAGGCGACCGCACGCCAACGCTTGATCGTCCAACGCCTGTTAATAACCAACGCCCGGTGAGATTCGATTCTAGCCGATTGCTTCTAGCGAGAATATCGCTTTGCGAATTTGTCGAGCGTTGCCATGAAGCGAGGCCGGGGACACCCCACGCAAGGAACGTCCATCGCATAATAGTACGGACGACTGAGGATTGCCCGTCGGCATTGACCCCTTCGCCTGCTGCACTTTGAACCCAGTAGAGTGGGAGCCGTTCCACCGCCTCACGCCCCATGTTGCTGACACGCTCATCGGGCCTCCGGTCATCGAAGAAGACGAACTCTGCCTGGTAGTCTGCCCGATCGACGGCGATTGGAATTCCTCACCATGCCCGCCCCGCCGCCTGACGGATAACCTGTACGTTGCACCGGAGCTTCGTGGCCGTCCGACTTCGGCGATTGCCTTCGGCATTGTATCGCCTACGTCGAACGTCCACGAACCCCGGTGAACGGGTTGTTATCCGGTCTCACGTGGACGCCGGTTCCGCCCTACTCTCTCCTCCCGCTCGTCTTGCTCGCTGTCCTCCATGCCCCAACGGCGTTGGCAGCAGGTTGGCCACTGTACCAGACCGTCGCGATAAGATCTCCACCTGACAAGACCGCAACACCGTTTCCAATGGTTGCCCGCTGTTTCACCCACGTGGACGAAGTAGGCGTTGAACGTTTCGCTAGCCGACCTTTTGTCTGAACGCTTGGGGGCAGTTCGTGAACCCGCTTTGTTGCTCGCGTCCGATGCTTCAGGCTGCCCTCCCCCATGGTTTCGGATCAGAGACTTGCGTCCCGCACGTTGGCAGTTTGGCGGCGGCACGTTTGGCGTCGCACGGTCACCTCGTCCATCCCGAACGGATCGACGGATAACCTTGACGTTGCACCGGAGTAACTCCGCGGTCCGGCATCGGCGGTGGCTTCGCCATTGTACCGCCGATGCCGGCCCGCTCCGTTACCCGGTGAACGGGTTGTTATCCGGTCTCATTCGTAGATAGGTTCGACGTCACCGTTCGCCTATGAACTACCGAATCTCCCACCTGCTGCTAGCGACCGTCGTTGTGTCGTTGCTTGCAGTGGCAATCCTCACTCAGGTCCGCGATCGACGGCTGATCGGTGAGCTTCGCACTCAATTGGGGGAGGGACGACGCGAACTGGAACAGATCACACGAGCTGACGCTGCCATGGATTGGCTGCTTCGTGACGAAGTGACCGATGATCCCGGAATGCTGACCATTCACCTGCAGCGTGAAGTCGCTGGATATGTGCTTCAACACTTTGAGGATGGAGACCGCTATGACCGCCTGCTCGATGACCCACGGCACACCGACGACTTCGTTTCCGAGGCTCTCGGTATGCTGGATTGCTACGAAGCGTCAGACCTACTTGACCGGTGTCAGAGCATCTACAGCGTCTTTCCAGACGACGAGATTCACGGTTGGGCGTTGGAGATCGAAGCGACCCGATTGGCGGAGCTGGAAGCATTCTTCGATCGTTGCCTGGACCGCGATGTCAGGAGATCGAGTACCGACGGATAACCTTGGCGTTGCACCGGAGTAACTCCGCGGTCCGGCGTCGGCGGTTGGCTTCGCCATTATACCGCCGACGCGATCGCTCCGTTACCCGGTGAACGGGTTGTTATCCGGTCGTAGTCGATCTCAAGATGGTCATTGCATTGCAGGTTGCCGCAATCACTCTCTCCACAGCCGTGCTTTGGGCGGTTGATTCGATGGCTCAGCCCCGGTTTCCTGACGCCGACATTCCACCGTCCTCACGTCGTACATACCAACAATCATTTTGCCATGTTGTCATCCTCGTCTACGTTGTTATCTATTACATATTTCTGCTGACATGGACTTCTGCTCACGTTCCCTCCGCTTGGTCCGAAGTCTGGAGCGGAAGCTGCTACCATCCCCTTTCATTTGCCGTGATTGGTCGACTGATGGCTGCGGCTGTTGCATCTTACGCATTGGCGGCGTTCGTCTTCAGACGTAGAACCCTACCGTCGGCACGACTGCCAGACTGTATCCTTGCAGCTACTGAAGTCGTTTGCGTTACGTCAACCATGCTTGCTGCTCCTATCTACTGACGGATAACCTTGGCGTTGCACCGGAGTAACTCCGGGGTCGGGCATCGGCGATTGCCCGAGGCGGGCATTTTATCGCCGATGCCCGCCCCCTCCGTTACCCGGTGAACGGGTTGTTATCCGGTCTCAGTTCTTGGAACCCTTCATCCGTCCCAGTCAGCCCCATGATGTGCCGCAGTTGATGCGTGTTTGGACCGATCCAATGGTTCTTCAAACTCAATATGAACCGAATCCCTACCGAACCGAAGTCCAGTACGCCGCAGCGATGGGAGCTCCAGAGGGATTCGATGGCAGTTGCTTCCGATCTCGGACCATCCTGCTTCAGAAAACAATCGTCGGTCAGATCACGCTCCATTGGCATCCTGAGTTGAAGGGCTTCCCGAAGCGGTGCGAACTTCCCTGGAATCTCTGCCCCGCTTATTGGGGGCGGGGGATCATGACGAAGGCGGTTAACGTCGTAGTTTCCGAACTCAACACCACCCAGCAAAGTGTACGGCTTACAGCATCGACTCAACCCACAAATCTCCGTTGCGTTAATTTGTTGCGAAGATGTGGTTTTATCCGGACAACGCTTTCAGAAACAGACCGGCTTCGTCACATGTTCGAGGGGTCGCCGACGGGGCTCGTTGCTCAGTACGAATGGACTGCGGGCGGATGATCGATCTACGACGGATAACCTTGGCGTTGCACCGGAGTAACTCCGGGGTCGGCGTCGGACGATTGGCCGAAGCGGCCATTATATCGTCCGACACCGCCCCCTCCGTTACCCGGTGAACGGGTTGTTATCCGCTCTCAATTGCACACGACATGAACCCTTACCGCCCCAGTTCTCGCGGAGCAACGAAGGTTCGGAAAGATGGGGGCGGTCTAGGTTATTGGTGGTTCGTCGTCCCAGCAACCGCAGGAATGAACCTTGGAATGATCCTGCTTCCAGGTATCGTCGGACGGTCGGTCGGCGATCCAGACGGAACTTCGAGAGGTGGGGGAGTTGGCGGTTTTCTCGGACTTATTATTGGAGCAGTGGGATACATCCTTGCTGAGCGTATTCGCAGTCGAAAGCTAAGATCCGAACATGATCGAGCAGGACGTCCGAAGACGTGCGATAACGACGTAACTCAGGTACCGGCAGTGAAACCAACGACGGACGGATAACCTTGACGTTGCACCGGAGTAACTCCGGGGTCGGCGTCGGCGGGTTGCCCGAGGCGGGCATTTTACCCGCCGACGCCGCCCCCTCCGTTACCCGGTGAACGGGTTGTTATCCGGTCTCACGTGGACGCTGGTTCCGCCCTATTCCCTGCTCCCGCCCGTCTTGCCCGCTGCCCTCTATGCTCCAGCGGCGTTTGCAGCAACTTGGCCATTAAATTAGAGCGTCGTGATGAGACCTGCACCTGAACAGACATTAACACCGTTTCCAATGGTTGGCCGCTTTGTCACCGAAGTGGACGAAGTAAACGCTGACCGTTTCGCTAGCCGACCTTTTGCCCTGACGGTTTCGGGCCATTGGGGTAATCGTTTTCTTGCTCGCTTACCGTGCTTCGTGCTGCACTCCCCAGTTGTTTCAGATCAGAACCGTCCGCCCTTCGCGTTGAGGGTCTGCCAGTGACACGTCTGGCATCGCACGGTCACTACTTCCATTCCGATCGGATCGACGGATAACCTTGACGTTGCACCGGAGTAACTCCGTCGCCGCGGTCGGACGGTTCGCTTCGCGATTATACCGTCCGACCGCGACGACTCCGTTACCCGGTGAACGGGTTGTTATCCGGTCTAAATGCAAACCAACCGCAAGATGAATTTGCACTTTTGTAACCCGTGACGGCGATTGTTTTCGTTGCCGAAACCGGACTAATTGCTGCCGTTCTCGGTGCCAGCTGGCTGCTTCCTCGGACTTTGGGTCTGTTAGGGCTGTTCCTAGCTCACGTTTGCTGCGTCTGTCTCACTGTTGCAATGGGAGCCGTGGCTGTTATAGCTGAGATTGCCCCGATTGCCTACGAACCGGAAATGATCTTCCTGCTGATTCTGGCTGGCTTCGCGATAGACGTTTTTTTACTACCTGTGTCAATAACCGCCATGATTCGGTGGCGTCGGTTGTCACCGCTATCAACCACCGCAACACCCGCTGCCGCACCGAGATCCGACGCCACCGGCACCGACGGATAACCTTGGCGTTGCACCGGAGTAACTCCGTCGCCGCGGTCCGGCGGTGGCTTCGCCATTGTACCGCCGGACCGCGTCGACTCCGTTACCCGGTGAACGGGTTGTTATCCGGTCTCAATCGAAATGGACGTAAACCCTGATGAACGCACAGCTGGAAGCCACACGTCGGCGGACTGCTGACTCCCTGCCCAGCAGTTTGCACACGATCAGAACCGCATCGAGCCGCACTGACTTCGTCTCCCTACTATCGGCTGCAGAGCTTCTCATGATTCACTGCGAAGTCGACGACCGCATTACCGTGAAGGACGGCTTGTCCTGTCTGAAGCTGCATGGACGAAGTGGAGTCGTTGCGGAGATGGGGGCACGTATTTTGTACTTACTCACTGGACGCGACGGCTACGGAAGGCACCACGCCGGATACCGAAGCTTACCGTTCATTACCGACTACGATGACTGGATGGAGTATCTCAGATCACACTATGTCGAGCACGCGGTTGAACTGCCCTCTCCGTCGGCACCACCTCGGACGGATAACCTTGGCGTTGCACCGGAGTAACTCCGTCGCCGCGATCGGACGGTTCGCTTCGCGATTATACCGTCCGACCGCGTCGACTCCGTTACCCGGTGAACGGGTTGTTATCCGGTCTCAAACATTTCAGACAACTTTTTATGCAAAAACGAATACTTACCCCTACCACCGGCACGGAAGACTGGAAAGGGCTTCTTGCTAAGCCGGACCTGCACTGGAAACCTGGGCGTTCGGCCATCCTCTGCACTTCAGCCTTCGAATCAATTAGTGGATTGCCTCACTCGATTCGAGACGCCTTCGACGCAAGCGACACCACCGGAGGGCACAGTAATTTGGAATTGCTAGTTGCGATCCCCGAGTACCAAACGGCCTTAGACGGTGGAAATGCTGGATCACAGAGCGATGTTTTCTGTCTCGTGCGAGCCGCGCTTGGGGTGATTGCCTTGACGGTCGAGGCAAAGGTGGACGAATCATTCGGACCGACGATTGCCGGATGGAAGACGAAAACATCAGAACGGGGAGGTGCCGCACGTTGGTCGCAGATGTGTTCAAAACTCGGGGTAGGTACAGACTGGCCAGAGCTGGTCCGTTATCAGCTACTACATCGGCTAGCGGCTGCAGTCATTGAGCAGGAACGATTCGGGACTAAAGTTGCCGCTATGGTAGTCCAGTCATTTTGCGCTGATGACAGGTTAAACGGATTCAAGGACTTCTGCAATTTTGCGGGACACATGGGGGTGGTTGAGGTGCAGAAGAACCGAATGTATCGCACGAGGGCGGAGGGTTGCCCTAAGCTAATCGGCTGGGTCCAAGAGCCGACGGATAACCTTGGCGTTGCACCGGAGTAACTCCGGGGTCGGCGTCGGACGATTGGCCGAAGCGGCCATTGTATCGTCCGACACCGCCCCCTCCGTTACCCGGTTAACGCCTTGTTATCCGGTCTTACCTACCCATCAGCAGAATGAACAACCGTCGACGCTACGCCGAACTGCTGCGGCAGTTCATGTCTGGTCGGATGACCAACTGGGATTACGAAGACGCTTCTGATGAGGTGCTCGACGCTTCCGACGCCGCCACCTGGGGCGTGCATTCTCAGGTCTGGTTCACGTACGATGACCTGACTCGACATTGGATGGGACGTCGACACGGGATGACCGCCGAAGGTCGCCGCGATGTCGCCAGATGGGTCATGTTCTTACGCAGCGAACGGGACTACGAGTACCGGTCACTCGGCTTCGTACAGGGCCTTCTACGGGTGCTGTCTCTCGGCTTATTCCAGCCACCGGACCTGAACCCCGGTGCTGAGCGTGATTACTGGCCGTACTATCGCCGGACGGACTTTGAGACTGATCGGCGACGTCCGACGTTGCTGTGCGGTGTGCCACTCCCGACGGATAACCTTGGCGTTGCACCGGAGTAACTCCGGGGTCGGCGTCGGACGGTTGGCCGAGGCGGCCATTATACCGTCCGACACCGCCCCCTCCGTTACCCGGTGAACGGGTTGTTATCCGGTCTCAACCGTGCCGACGATCATCCGACCCAACGGTCTTGCTTCACCCCCGCGGAAGTGGACTTGGTTGCCACTTCGCTGTTCGGATACTGGGATGACCATCGCCTACCGACATTCGACGCGGTGACCGTCCGACGTCCCCTGCGGTACGACGTACCCGGTTGTCCGACTCCCCCGGTTAACGGACTTCCCCGGTTATCCGACGCCCCCGTGGTGTCCGACGCCTCGGATCGTCCGACGCCGGAAGACGACCGCCCCGCTAGGATGTTTTGGACAGAGGTTTGTGCGGGGATCGCCGTGGACCGTTATGCTGGCTCCCCCTACGACAGCGCTGGGGAACGATGACTGCCCTGTCACCGAAGTGGACGAAGTCCATTCGCACCGCCGCTCTGCGTACCCGAACATTTCGACGGATAACCTTGGCGTTGCACCGGAGTAACTCCGCGGTCCGGCGTCGGCGGTGGCTTCGCCATTATACCCGCCGACGCCGGCCCGCTCCGTTACCCGGTGAACGGGTTGTTATCCGGTCTTTGTTGCTCCGGTGTTGCTTGGCGTTTGCTGGTCTGCTATTTGCTGGTCTGCTATTCGCCATGTGTGAGTCCGCCATTCCCCGGAGTTCAGTCGTGATCAAAGTTTTCAGCATTGCGGTCGTGTGTCTGATGCCGCAACAGCCATCCGCCGAGGGCGAATCGAATTCACCGAAGATTACCATTGGTGAGGTGGAGGTCAGAGGAGATGGTCTCTACTCTCGACCGAACGGCACTAACACTCGTTTGACTGTCGTCGGCAATACGAAGGTAGTGCTTCGGGAAGTCAATGACCTAGACGCATCGCTCTCCTGTGACTCACTTGAAATTTCGATACAGGGTGAACTTGCTAAACCGAATCTGCGAATGTTGGATGTGACCGGAAACGGGAACTGCCATTTCCAAATTGGACCGCAATTGTTCACTGCTGACCGAGCAATAATTCAGGGAGGTGAGACACACCGCGTGATCCTTTCTGGTAATGTCATTACGCAGACAGATCATTTGAAGCTTCGAGCGGACCACGTCGAGTTGGATTGGAGTCACCGAAGCCAGATTGGCGAGGCAGATGTCCAGAACGATCCGACGGATAACCTTGACGTTGCACCGGAGTAACTCCGGGGTCGGGCATCGGCGATTGCCCGAGGCGGGCATTGTATCGCCGATGCCCGCCCCCTCCGTTACCCGGTGAACGGGTTGTTATCCGGTCTCAATCATACTGGACCATGACCCCTTGAACGCTGATGTCTCATCTGTGCCGAAGCCGACGCCATTTGGACCGCACTGACTACTGTTTGATGCGACGATCGCTCGCGAACATCTTATTCTCACAATTGACCGGCACCCTTGATTGCCCGACGCCGTGATTGCCCGACGCCTGCGATCGTCCGACGCCCCGGACGACCGACGCCCCGGACGACCAACGCCCCGGACGACCAACGCCCCGGACGACCAACGCCCCGGACGACCAACGCCCCGGACGACCAACGCCCCGGACGACCAACGCCCAGGATGTTTCGGGTTGCTGACTGCCCATCCCAGACTTTTCGTGATTGGTTCGCGTAACGACCGCCGCGATCCCCTATGTTGGGTGACCGCCACATGCTGCCCCGGATTGATGCCCGTCGCGTCACCGAAGTGGACGAAGTCTGCTCGCACTGCCGCTCTGCGTACCCGAACATCTCGACGGATAACCTTGGCGTTGCACCGGAGTAACGCCGGGGTCGGCGTCCGGCGATTGGCCGAGGCGGCCATTATATCGCCGGACGCCGCCCCCTCCGTTACCCGGTGAACGGGTTGTTATCCGGTCTCTGTTCATTCCAGCCATGAAACCATCCATCGTAACTAACCAGACCCTAATCCCTCCATTGCAGTGACAATTGAACCGAAATTAATCTTCGGCATCGTCGTTCGAAGCTTCGGACTGTACAGTTGCTTCGAAGCCATCGTTCACCTTTTGTACTACAACAACATCTGCTTCCAGTTGTCGAATCAGCAGGGGTACCCGGAGCATTCAGTTGAAGTCGGATATCTTCTCTACGTAGCGGCTTACTCGGTGATTGGATTGCTGCTACTCTACGGCGCCGACGCAGTGGTGGACTTCACGTATCGTTCCGAACCAGCGTCGAGCGACTCAAACGTTCAGGATGACCATGCCGACGGATAACCTTGGCGTTGCACCGGAGTAACTCCGGGGTCGCGGTTCGGCGGTGGCTTCGCCATTGTACCGCCCAGAACCACGCCCCCTCCGTTA
>CAWHXH010000006.1:1542500-1975318 GCA_963833245.1 Pirellulaceae bacterium | reverse complement strand
CCGGATAACAACGTTTAATCCGCTAGCGTCCAGGATAACGCAGGCGTTATTCCGGCAGCAAGCGGGGACAATGCGGATGGGTTCAACGTTTTCGACGCCAACGGCAGAGGGGGGGGACAGGGATCACCAAACGGGTGTGGCAAAGAACCGCATGTTGAGTGGCGGTGAATTGGAAAATTTTGGGGGGGAATGGTCGAGCAATGGCTGAACGCGGGACAGGAGAACCGGGCAAAAGCTCGGAGGTAGAGGGTAGAGGGTAGTGTGGGTGGTTTGCAGATCGCCCAAACTCCTTTTTACTCCTACTGACCCATTTTCGTACTCCGCCGATAGGTAAGTCGCTCCCTGGCCCCCGTGGCCCAATTGGTTGGGGTTGATTTGGGAGTCCATCAGGTGGGAGATCGCCTCGTCGGTAGCTTCGTTGGCGGCGTCGGTCGTCTGCCGCGGTCCGTCAAGGTTGCCGGCGATCGATTCGTAGGCGGCTTTCACCGTCGCTGTGTGCGCTTTGGCGGCGGACTTGGAGGCGGTGCTGTAGTCGTCGTGAGCCGACCGGTTGGTGCTCGCAAGCGTCTCGCCGGCCTCCTGCAGCGCCGTGTTTCATGTCGTGCCGGCACGCTCGACGACCGATTCAACATCCAGGTTCAGCGGTGACGTGATATCCGAATCGTGATTGATGTGTTGCAGAATTTCGGGTGAGACGCCAGCCACGGAAGCGTTGGCACCAACGGGTTCGCAGGTGGCTGATTGCAAAACCCGGCAGAGGGTACAACGGTGTCTTTCCAACGATTCGCCGGGAACCTCCGTGTTTGAGCCAGCCCCCCTGCCCTGCCCCCACGTCGCAACCGCTCCGGCTGACTCCGCCGCCGGAGCTTTGGTGGTCGCCCTGAGCGAAAATGAACCGGTTGCCCCGGCAATTGATCGCGCGACCGCGGGGGCCGCGGGACGCTGGAAGGCGAGCGGTCAGATTACCGGCAAGTCGTTGGAATTGACCACGATGCCCGGGCAGGGGGACGTGACCGTCGTGATGGCCATCGGCGTGGGAGATACGATCAAAAAGCCGGTCAACCGGATGGCGGCGTATCGTTTGGGAGCGGCCGCGATCCGGGCGCTCTGCACGAAAGAACGTTCCGCGGTGACGTTTGATGTGGCCGACGCGATCCCCGCTGATTGCCAAGACGCGCTGGTCGCCGGGGCGTTGTCGGGTTGTGAGACGCAAGATCTGTATCGTCACGAACGATCGCTGCACGTTCCCGCCGAGTTGCGGTTCATTGGTTTCGGCGACGCCTCGGTCACTCGCGGGGAAGCGATCGGACAGTCGATCAACCAAACCCGCCGGTTGATCAATGAACCGGCCGGAACAATTTACCCGGAATCGTTTGCCGAACGCGTCGGGGTGATGGCCAAGGAAGTGGGGTTGGGGTGCGAGGTTTGGGATGAGCGAAAGCTGGCGGCGGAAAATTGCCGGGCGATCTTGGCCGTCGGAGCCGGTTCGAGCCGACCGCCGCGTCTGGTGATTTTAAAACACAACGGCGGCCCGGCCGATCAACCGCCGCTGGCGATCGTCGGCAAGGGGGTGACGTTTGATTCCGGGGGGCTGTCGCTCAAACCGTCCGATGGTATGAAAGACATGAAATGTGACATGGGCGGGGCGGCCACGGTCGTCGGCGTGATGCACGCGGTCGCTCGGCTGGGGATCGAGCGCAACGTGGTAGGCGTATGTGGTTTGGCCGAAAATATGATTTCCGGCGACTCATATAAACTTGGGGATGTCATCACAACGCGTTCAGGAAAGACAATCGAGATCCTCAATACCGATGCCGAAGGCCGTGTGGTGTTGGCCGACACGCTGGATGTGACCATCGGCATGAAGCCCTCGGCAATGGTCGATCTGGCGACGTTGACGGGGGCGTGCATGGTGGCGCTAGGGATGGAGACGGCGGGATTGATGAGTAACCACGCGGGCAACGAGGCGGCGGTGCGGGCGGCGGCCGATGCCGAGGGCGAATGGGTGTGGCCACTGCCGATGACTGATATTTTCGACGAGAAAATTAAAAGTAAAGTGGCCGATATTAAAAACGTCGGGGAGGGCCGCTGGGGCGGAGCGATCACGGCCGCCAAGTTTCTTGAGAATTTCGTCGGCGATGTGCCTTGGACGCATATCGATATCGCCGGACCGTCGTTCGCCGAATCGGCTCAACCTTATGGTGATGCCGGGGCGACCGGGGTAATGGTACGGTCGTTGATTCGGTGGATCGAGGATCATGCAACTTAGCGGCTGAACAGTCGCCGTAACGCCTCGTTGGCGGCGGCTTTGGAATCGACTGGACCGGGCGGCCGGAGGTGCCCGGGGATGCCGCGAATTTCTCGCATCGGTTCTTTGGAGTAGCGATCGACGTCGTCGACTGTCGGCGATTGTTCGTGTGCTCTCGGATCGTCGCTGATTGTCAGTTCGGTTTCGGCGCCCGATGACGGATCGGGATCGGTCGGTACCGGGGACAACGCGATGGGTCCGTCGGTGGCGATGGTATTGGCCAATTCGTCCAGCTCGCTCATCAACGGATCGTCGCTCAACAGACCGGGCGGACGGTGCGGCTGGCGGGTTTGAGCGTCGCGGAGGCTGACGCGAAATCTCCGGCTGCCGATCCTCAGCATCTGGCCGTGCCACAATCGTTTGGGCCGCTCGATCGGCAGCGGGATGTCGTCGACGGTTGTTCGGTTGCGGCTGCCCAGATCGGTCACCAACACCTCCTCGCCCCGTATTTCCAACCGAGCGTGTTGCCGGCTGACCGTGCCGCTGGTCACCGTCAGGTCGCAGGCAGAGGACCGACCGATCAGAAATGTCGGTCCGGGGACACGGATTCGCTCGCCCGGTTGTGGGCCGTTGGTGGGGGTCAGGCGGAGTTTAATGGTCAAGGCAACTGCATGGCCGCACGGGAATTTCGGTTGCGTGGCCGATCCTAGCGAGGTCGCCGATTGGGCGGGTGAAGGTCCGGTGAATCGTTGCGGAAGGTTTCGAGGCTACCCGGAGGATCATGAACGACGCCGTGCCGGTTGAATCAATTTTGACGATTGTTCTTCACGCCGGGCCGGTCGGTAGCCGATAGAGGATCGTGGAACCGTCCATGGAGGGACGGTGCCGGACGCCGATGGTGTCCGCCAACCGATGCCCCGACCGCAAGGAACGACCGCGATGCTGCTGTGGTCCTGGAAGCTCTTTCGGATGTTCAAAACGGCCGTCGCCGGTCGTCAACATCCGACCCAACTGGCCTGGGCGATCGGCCTGGGCATCTGGTTGGGGATGATCCCGCACGGCAATTTGATCGCCGTGGCGTTGGGGTTGTTGATCCTCAGCGTTCGCGTCAATCACGCCGCGGCAACGCTAACGACCGTCGCGGTGACGCTGGTCGCGTCGCGGGCCGACGGATTGTTCCACAGCGTCGGCGACCGGATGCTGGCGACCGATTCGGTCCGAGACACGCTATCGGCGGCTTGGCAATACCCGCTGGTGCCGTGGACGGATTTGAACAACACGGTGATGTTGGGCAGTTTCGTCGTCGGGGCGGTGGTGATCGGGCCGGCCGTCGCGTTGCTGTTGCCACTGTGCCGGATTTGGGCGATGCAGTCGCCGCCCGGTCCGGCCCCGACGCTCGCAGCCGCTCAAACGCCACCGATCTTTGACGACGTTGCGACGACATTGGCAAGCCGCAACTGGGTTGAACGATCCGAACCGGCTCATGAAACGGTCCGGCCGCCGCACCGATCCCAACCCCATTCGCGTCCGCTGACGCTGGTCGGGGCCGAGCCGGACGCTCCGGCGGCCGAAGTCGCCGGTTTTCAAACGGCAGCGGCAAGCCGCGTGACCACAGCCCCGGACGACCCTCGGTCCCAACCGCCGCGGCGTGAGGGCGAGAGCCGCCGAAGCGGGACCCATGCGGCCGGGATCCGACCGGACGGGCCCCAGCCGGCTGAGGGCCATCCCAACGAACAACTTCAAATCGACGAGGCGCTCAACTACCTGTTGCGCCAACTCCGCAATTCTTACGACAAGGATGCAGCATGATTCGCTGGCGTTTCGTCCTGACGCGACTGGTCGTCGCCTTGGCCATCTTGACCGTCCTGCGGGTCGGACTGGGGCCGTTGATGCATTTGGTCACCACCACCGGTTTGCAATCGGCGGTCGGGGCTAAGGTTGACATTGGCCGAACCCGGGTGGGATTGTTCCCCCCGCGGTTGATCTACAGCGATGTGCATGTCGCCGACCCTCGCGGCGGCAAAGGGCATCGCAACGCCGTCTCGGCCGAATCGATCGATTTGGTCGTCGACGGCGACTCGCTGCTGCGTCGCCGTTTGGTCATCCGCTCGGGCCGACTGACCGGTTTGCAAATCGGCAGCGACCGCGAGACCGATGGTCATTTTGAACCGCAAAGCGAGCCGCAAGACGCCGGTCCGTCGATGATCGGCCAATGGCTCGCCAACGCCGGCGGTTCGATCCAGGAAGGTGCCAAGTCGATCGGCCGCGATTTGCAAACGACCCGTCAGGGCGAGTTGATCCGTCGCCAATGGGAGGCTCGCTACACCGATCTGCTGGCTCGTTCGACCGATTTGGAACGCCGCGTCAAAGTCATCACCGAAACCGCCCGCGGGATTGAGAACCCGCTGCGGGATTGGCCCGAGCTGCAGAAAACGCTTGCCGAGGCCAAGACGGTTCGCGACGAATTGATCGCCGTTCGCTCGTCGTTGGACGAACTGCCGCAGCGGCTGCGGACCGACCTGCAGTCGCTCGAAGCGGCCCGGCAGGCGGACCTGCGGCGGCTGGACGATCTGTTGCCCGGTCAATTGAGCAATCCCGGCGGTCTGGGCGTCGATTTGGTCACCGATTCGGTTCGCACGAGCCTGCGGACGCTTCGCGGCTACATCGACGGCGGCAAATCGGTCGCCGGCTACACCGTGGTCAAACCGACCACCGAGCGAACCCGCGGCGTCGACTACGACTTGCTTGGTGATGCCAACCCGCCGTCGTTGATGATCGCCCGGTGCGAAGTCTCGGGGCTGCTGCGAAACCACGGCAAGTCGTACACGTTGGCCGGGGTGGTCGAAAACTTGACGCCCCAGCCGCATCGTTTGACCGATCCGACGCGGGCACGATTGACGCTCGAAGGTCCCGAAACGGTTCAAATCGACTACACCGCCGACCGGCGGGGGGGACAGGAACTCGATCGCGTCACCGTTCACCTGCCGGCGACCCCCGCGTCGTCGATTCGGATGGGCAAACGGGGTTCGGCGGCAGTGCTTGTCGATGGCGGACAACGCGAAATTTGGTTGCAAATCGTGATGCGGGGCGAGGACGTTCGCGGCCGGTTGGTCAGCCGCACCGAGGGCGTTCGGATGCAATTTGATGCCCCCAAAGCGGGCTTGGCTGCTCCGGCGGCCGCGGCGATCAACGCCTCGTTGGCCCAGGTCAACCATGTCGAAATCGAAGCGACGTTCAACGGTCGTTGGGACGACTTGGACTTGGACCTGAACACCAATCTGGGCGGGATCTTGGACACGGCGCTGCACGGAGCGGTCGATCAACAGCTCGCCGACAGCCGTCAGCGATTGACGGCCGAAGTCGACCGCCAACATCGCGAGCAGACGCTCAAGTTGCGTGAGTGGTTGTCGACCCAACAGGCCGAGGCCCAGTCGATTTTGGCCAAAGCGGTCGCGTCGATCGAAGCGATGGACCAAAAGGTCGCCGCGGAAATTGGCGGGGCCGACAAGTATTTGGGTAAACTCCGCACGGCGTTCGGCTCGGCACTGCGGTAATCGGTTTTGATGTAGGGTGGGTCGGCGTCGAAGACTCTTTGACCCACCCTACAACGACTCCGTTGCCGATCGCCATGAAATGCCTCCCGATTTGCCTGCTTCTGTTGACCGTCACCACGCTGCGGGCGGATGACCCGGCGAGTTTTGAGGTGACGATGTTTGACACCGCCGCCCCGGGTTGGCGGCAACTCGACGGCGATGATTTTGTCCGGGTCAATGGTGACGATCAAACGTTGGTTTGGACCGGCGGCGTTGCTCAGGGCAGCGGCACGCCGATCGGGGTGACGCGGACCAAGGATCCGGTTACCAATTTTGAATTGGTCATCGAGTGGATGCACCAGAAACCGGCCGGTAATTCAGGCGTGTTCGCTTGGGTGCCGATCGAGGCGTTAGCGGAATTGAAACCCGGTGAGCTGCCGCGGACCGGCATCGAGGTCCAAATGCTCGACCATGGTTACACCGAAAAAGCCGCCGCGGCCGGCCGGCCGACCGATTGGTTCACCTCCAACGGGGACAT
Source organism: Pirellulaceae bacterium (assembly GCA_963833245.1). Classification (GTDB taxonomy): domain Bacteria; phylum Planctomycetota; class Planctomycetia; order Pirellulales; family Pirellulaceae; genus Rhodopirellula. The sequence goes on along the minus strand of CAWHXH010000006.1, from coordinate 1,968,999 downwards.
TTTCCCGGTCGCCAATTCGACCATGAAGCCTTTCCCGCCGCTCTCGCCCAACGGCAGCCGCAGTTTCCCGACGGCTCAAACGACTAACGGAGCCGGTCAGTGGAACCAGTATTACGTCCGTGGAATCAACGGCGAAATCCGGCTTTGGGTCAACGGAACGGAGGTTTCCGGCGGTCGGGATTGCAACCCCGCCTCGGGCCACCTGTGCCTGGAGTCCGAGGGCAGTCCGATCCAATTCCGCAACATCTACCTGCGTGAGCTGCCGTAGGTGGCTGCTACCGCCGCCGGTGCCGTCGCCACGTGTCGCGAAGCAATTCCCAAACGCTTCGCGGCTCCGCCTCGATCCGCACGGCGACATGAGACCCCGACAGCCACCGGCCACCATCGGCTCGATGCCCACCGGGTTGGGGTTCGATTTCGGTGACCAGCCACCCGGGCGACGAAATCATCGGTCGGTCATCGACGCGGCCGACGTCACCGTTGTCGTCCCCGGCAACGTTCGCCGCCACGCTTTCGCCGACAAGCGTTCGCAACGACGACGGCAGCCGGTCGGTCGATGACGGCGCGATCGACATCACGACGCCTGACCAAGATTGCTCGGGCATCGCCCGGGGGAGGATCGAGGCGGCCGCCCCGACTCGAACGCGGGCGGCGGCGGTTCGGTCCAGCGGAACGAGCACCCGAGGACGGCGGGAACTTTCGATGACCACCAACGGTTCACCGGCGGTGACGGAGGGTTGAACGTGGACCGGATCGATCCCCGCCCGGCCGAACGTGCCCGCCCCGGTCGCGGTCGATTTGGTTGCCGCCGTCGCGGTCCAGCGGGCGGACCGGACGATGCCGGCGATCGGAGCGACCACCCGGCACTGCTCTATCCGCTCCCGCAGCCGTCGACGTTGCTCGGTCAACCGATCGACCGCCGATCGAAGGTGAGGGATCGATGGTTCGTTGACGTTAAAATCGTTGGCCCCGCCGCGGCTGCGGATTGCCGCTCGCCACCTTGCGTCGGCGGTCGCCCAACGCTGCTCGACTTCCGCCGCCCGGAGTCGCAAGTCGTCGTCGATCAGCTCGATCAATAGATCCCCGGCGGCGACCAATTGACCGACCGCGACATGCCAACGCTCGACCACCGCGTCGGCGGGGCTGAACAGCGTCACCGAGTCGGCCGGCCGCAGGACCCCGGTTTGGACAACGTGCCGATCCAACCTCCATGTCGCCGTCGTCCAAATCGCCGCACCGATTGTCAGCAACAACGCCGCCGCCCGCAGACCCGCGGCCACCCGCCCGACCGGTCGACGCCGGACCGATTGGATCAGACCCCGGGCGGCCGGTCCGACGATCGCCAAAACCAACGCCGCGGCGATCAGGGGGACGAGAAAGCTCAGGTTCAACCAATCCGCCGCCACCGCCAGGATTGCGAAGATGACCCCCAGGACGACGATGCGAAACGCCCCCGCGGCGGCTCCGTAAACCGCCACCGCGAATCGCTGCGGCGTCGTCAAATCGTCCGCCGCCGATCCGCTCGGATCGATCAAGCCACCAATCCGCGACGCCCAAAACGCTCGGCCGCGGGACGCCAGGTTGGGCACCCCGATCCAATCCGAGAGCACGTAGTAGCCGTCGAAACGCAGCAGCGGGTTGAGGTTGACCAAGATCGTTGCGGCGATCGATCCGGTAATTGTCACCAGCGCCAAATCATGCACCAGGCCGGGCCGGGTGCCGGCGACGACAGCGGTCAGCGCGATGATTAACCAAATTTCAAAGTAAACGCCCGCCAGTGCCGTCGCCGACCGCCGCCAGCGTCCCGGCAGCATCCAGGCATCCGTCGCGTCGCAATACAGCGTCGGCACCCCGACCAGCAACATCGCACCGATCCCGCGGCAGCGAACGCCGAAGCGGTGACAGGCCGATGCGTGACCCAGCTCGTGCCAAGTTTTGGTCAAGGCAATGACGATCAATAGTGCCGCGACGCCCAACAGCGAAACATTGGCCCACGCGTCGGTCAGACGATCGACCGCGGCATCGGCCGACCCGGACCACCACAGCAGCGAGAGGCCCAGTCCCATTGCCGCGGCGATCACCGCCGGGACGCTGAAGAGCCGGCCGAGGACCGGTTGCAGCCGCTCGACGATCGCGGTCGGATCGATTGACGGCAGCGTGATCGCCAGCAACCCGAGGCCGCCACCACCGTAGCTGAAGTCGCCAAGGCTTTCGGTTTCGCTCGGTTGACCCCGAAAATCTTGGCGACTTCCGCGACGGCGGGCGGTTGGAACGATCAACCGCTCCTGCCGCAGCGACGCAAGAATCCGGTCGATTTCCGGCAAACTGATTTTCCGCGGCCGAAACGCCGATTCGATCCGGCCTCGCAATTGATCCCGGCTCGCCGGCCCGCGCAGCACCTCCAACACCATCCACCGCAGCGGATCGATCCGGTGGTACGCCGACGAAACCGGATCGTGGACCACCCGCCAACCGCGGTCATCGGGCCGATCGGTCAATCCCGGTCGAGTCCGCCAACCGATCACCGGATCGGACCGATTGGCCGGCGGCAACGCTTTGGCCGTCAAGACATCACCACCAGAACGCCGTTCGGTAGCGAACCCAACGGACCAGATCGCCGAAATGCACGTCCGCGTTGCTCGCCAAGCCCGCGTCGATCCGGGCGACGACCGTTTGACCGGCACTAATTTGACCGCCCGCCAAACGATCGGCCAGGTCGTCGTCCCGCCGGATCATTGCCCAAACCCGCACCCGCACCGCCGCGTCGGTATCGGGATCGACCACCGGATCGATGCGGTCGACGATCGCGGCGTGGGTCCGGGAAGGGTCTCGCAACGTGTAAAAACGAACCGGTTGATTCAAGCCGCCGCCGGGGAGCCGCAGCAGATGCCCGGCGGCCTGTTGATCCAAATCCAATACGATTTGCCAATCGCCGTCGGGGTCAGCGATCGTCGCCAGCGACTCGCCCCGACGCACCGGACGGTTGTCCATCTGCCCGCTTTCGGTCCGTGAAATCAACCGCCCGTCGATCGGGCTGGTCAACGTCATTTGATCGATCATCGACGCGACCAAATCCCGCTGGCCCCGCAATCCCCGCAACGTCGCCTCGTCAATCCGCTGGCTCGACGCGCTTCCCCGGTCGCCGACCGTTTGACCCCGCTGCGCCCGGGCGGCGGCCAGTCGTTGTTCAATCACATCGATTTGACCCTCCAAATCGCTCAAACGAAGTTGCAACTCGTCGCTCCGCATTTGCACCACCGGATCGCCCACGGCGACCGCTTCGCCCGGCCCGACGACCAGCCGCTCGACCACCCCGTCGCGCGGGGCGTGCAAGACGCGGCGGACCGCGGGGATGACTTTGCCATCGGCGTGGACGACCCGCGTGGCCGGCTGACTGGCCCACCAAAGTCCGCCCGCGACCGCGGCGACGACCGCGGACAACACGATCCAACCCCGGACCGTCCGGAGCGACGACTTGGCTTTGCCCAGCCGCCGCATCGGACCGAGCAGAAAGATTTCTTCGCGATCAATTGCCCGCCCCAGCGCCGTTGTCCAAATCGGCAGGCAACGTTCCAACGGCACCGTCGCCCCGGTCGTTTCCGCTTGACCGCCAAATCGCTCGGCGATCACGACCGCCAACGCTTCGTCCGAGCGACGAAGCACATGGATCGACATCCCGCCGGCACCCGCGATGTCGCGGTGAGCCTCGATCGGGTCGGCCATTTGCGGCGCCAGGTCCACCTCGTCGCTGTCGACGACATCGATTTGACCCCGGGCAACCGCCGCGGCCAGACGCTCGGCTGAGCGAACCAGCGGGCTTCGCGGATCGACCACCCCGCCGCCGCCGATGTGGCAGCGACCCGGCCGGCCACGGTGCAATGGCAACACGATCAACCGATCGGCGACCGCCGGTTCGATCACCGACGGCCAATCGTCGACGATCTGACAATAGACCTCCCCGGACGATTCGGCCGCCAACAGCCGGGCCGTCAACGAGTCGAGGTCATCACGCCGCCGCAGTTCCGCAACGGCTTGGCGGCCGGTGTGCAAACGGTGAAAAATTTTGGCCGGACCGACCAACAGCATGATCCGCTGGTAAGCATCGGGGCCATAGCCCGGCCCCAGCCAAAATGCGGCGACCGGGATGTTTTGATCGTCATCGCGGTCCGCCATCGCCACGATCAGCACGCCGCTCCGGCCGTCGTAATGAACCATCCCGGTGGCGTGGTCGGGCGATTGAGCCAGCATTTGCCGCCACGTCGCGGGGTCGCCGTCGATGAGCGTCGACCAATCGGGCGGTCGAGGTTGATCGCCCAAGTCTTCGGCCAAACCATTGCCGCGGGAGTCGAAAACGGCCCCGGCCCTTAATGCCGGATCGAGGACCGCTTCGGCCAACCATCGCCGGTAGAAGGCGAGGTCGGAATCGATTTGCACCGCCGCTTGGGCCACGACGACCAACGACCGATCTTCGGTCGGCCCGGTTAACCCCGCGGGCGTGGTCAAGGCTGGCTAACGGTCCGGCCGTTGGGGCTGGTCGCGTCCCGCACGGTGGTGATTTGCACCGGGCTGCCGGCGAACGTCGTCGACGCGTTGCCGCCCATGCCCTGCGGCCCGACGCCGCCCAGGGCGGTGACGACTTGACCGTCGATCGATCCGTTGCTGTTGGGCGTTTGCATCGTGACCGATTGGGCGCCGCCGCCGGAGCCGAAGGTCGAATCACCGCCGGAGCTGTTGACATTGGCAAATTGAATCGAGCCGCCGTTGACGATGACCGCCCCGCCGGCGCCGCCGGGACCGCTGCCGCCGCCCCCGGTGGTGAGCAGATCGGCTAGTCGGGCCAACCCGCCGGCGTCGATCGTGACCGTCGCCCCGGCCCCGCCGCTGGCCGCCGACGCCCCCCCGGCGACCGATCCGGCCGTCCCGCCGGTCGCTTGAATCGTCGCGGCGGTCGTATCGATCACGCTTTGAGCCGTCAAATTGAGTGCCCCCGCGGTCCCGCCGCCCCCGGCCCCGGACGAACCGCCGGACCCGTCCGCCCCGCTGCCGCCGGACGTCGAGGCGAGCGCCAAGATTGCCAAAACGTCCGACTGGGCTGTCGCCGAGAGCGACCCGCCGTTGCCGCCCGAACCGCCCGAGCCGATGCCGCCGCCGCTTTGACCGCCATCGCCGCCGGTCGCCAGCAACCGCGTGGCATTGAGTTGACCCTCGGTCGATTGAACATCGACGGTGCCGGCGTTGCCGCCATCACCGCCGCCGGCCGACGGTCCGCTGCCGGCATCGCCGCCGGACCCGCCGCTGGCCGATGCGATTTGCAAATCCACCGTCACCGGCTCGGTCCCGCCGCCGGTGACCAAAACTTGACCGGCGTTGCCGCCCTGGCCCCCGGACGCGTCGCCGGCCGTCGATCCGCCATCGCCGGCGTCGGCGACAAGCGACCCTGTGCTGACGACCGATTGATCCGCGGTGACCGACAACGTTGCCCCGGCTCCGCCCTGGCCGCCGGCTCCCGACTGCGAACCGCCGCCATCGCCGCCGGAGGCCGATCCGTCGGTCAACGTGATGCCTTCGCCGGCCATCCCGCCGGTCGAAGCGACCGTCACGCCGCCCGCGTTACCGCCCGAACCGGCGACCCCGGTGTTGGACGATCCGCCGCGACCGCCATCGTTGGTCAACGTGGTGATGACGGTTGCTCCGTCCGTCGCGTTGACCGTCACGCTGCCGCCCGCGTTGCCGCCGTCGCCGCCGGTACCGCCGCCGGACGCCGTGCCGCCAACGCCGCCGGAAGCATTGATGTTTGAAACGTCAACGACGGTATCGACCGTTCCGGCAACTCCCGCGGCGTTCAATGAAACACTGCCCCCGGCCCCGCCCGAACCGCTCGCCCCCGAACCCCCGCCGGTCCCGCCGGGACCGTTGCCGCCGATCGCCAGCAAGTTTTGGGCGACGAGGCCGCCGGTTCCGTTGGCGTTGATCGCGATCGATCCGGCCGAACCGCCCGCCCCGGCCGCCGCGGGGCTGTCGGCGGCGTTGGCCCCGCCGTCGCCACCACCGGCGATAACATCGTTCAATTCGGTGGTCGATCCGCCGGTGGATGTCACCTCGACGCTGCCGGCGTTGCCGCCATCGCCGCCCGCGGCGTTGCCCAAAGTGCTGCCGCCATTACCCCCGCCCGCGATCAACTCCGTCCCGCTGATGACGGCGACATCGGACGTCAGGCCAACGGTGCCCCCGGCCGCCCCGTCGCCACCGCCGCCGGTTTGACTTTGCCCCCCGCTTCCGCCGGTGGCCATCACCGACCCGGCGGTCAGCGTGCCGGCGGTATCGACCGTGACGCTCGCCGCGTTGCCCCCGCTGCCGGCGGAACCGCCCACCGCCGATCCGCCGGTGCCGCCGCTGGCGTCGACACTGCTCAACGTTGCCCCGCCGGCCGGTGCGTTGACCGTGACGCTGCCGGCGTTGCCGCCGTCACCTCCGACGGCCGAGCCGGAACCCGAACCGCCGTCACCGCCGCCGGTTTGCAATTGATCGATCGTGATGGCGGCCGCCGCGGTGCTGGATGATTCAACCAACACGCCGGCCCCCGAACCGCCGGCGCCGCCCGTTCCACCGGCTCCGCCGTCGCCGCCGGCGGTGTCGACCAAACCAGCCGAAACTGTCCCGGCACCCGTCGCGTTGATCGTCACGGAGCCGGCGGTACCGCCGGCCCCGGCCGTGCCAGCCGAATCCGACCCGCCATCGCCGCCGCGGGTGATGATTTGTCCAACCCCGGCGGTCACCCCGGCGGCGGATTGCCCGGTGACGTTCAACGTCACGCTGCCCGCGTTTTGGCCGTCAGTCGCCGCCGCCCCCGCAGCCGCATCGGCCCCCGCCCCGCCCGAGGCGTCCAGCGTCCCGGTCATGTCGACAAACGCCGCGTTGATTTCAATCGAACCAGCGGTGGTCGAAGCGTCAGTCGTGCTCAAGGAACCCCCGCCGGTGACGCCGCCCGAGCCGGGTGCGTCGCCGGTGGCGTTGACCGTGATGCTGCCGCCGGTCCGGGTTTGGACCTCGCCATCGACCTGCACGGCGTTGGCGTTGACGGTCAAATTGCCCGCCGCGTCGATTGGCCCAAGCGTCACATCGTTGGCATCGCCAATCGAGACGTTGCCCGCCGAACGAATCGCCACGGTGCCGAAGTCGTTCTGCGTATTGCCGAGATTGGCGTTCGTATCGCCCAAATCGAGCGTCAGCGTCGTGCCGGCGGCGCTGACGGGTTGATTGAAGTTCAAATTTCCGTCGTCGCCGCCCTCCGAAGCGGTATCGATCGTCACATCGCCCGAAATCGTCACCGGCCCGTTGAAACTGACGTTGCCGCCGTCGGTCCCGCCATCGGTTCGGATGTCCGCTCCGATATCGATCGCCTCGGCCGTCACCGCCAAATCGCCGGGCGTTTGACCGGCTCCAAACCGCGTCGGCGCCGCGAAATTGACCGCATCGGTGCCCGACCCGCCGTCGATGGTCAAACCGGCGTCCAACCCGTCGGTCACGCCCGACTCGACGCGGATCACATCGTCCCCGCCGCTGGCGTTGACCGTCAGCGGCTGTGGAAAATCGCGGACGCGAAACTTCTCCCCGGTCGACGAAACGACCGTCACCGTGCCGGCACCGTCGCCGGAAATCGTCACCGTCTCGCCGACTTGGCCCAGCGTGATCACCCCGGCCTGAGGCGCCTTGAAATCCGTCGTCGGAGCGTTGCCGTTGCCCGCCAATCCCGAGGGTGAACTCGCATTGGCCTCGGCGATCAACTGTTGTTCCAGCGCGTTGAAACCCGCCAGCAGTCGTCGTTCTTCCAGACGCATCGATCCGCCGGCCATCCGCAGCGGTTGACGGCACGCGGGCGTATCGACGCGACCGAACCGGGAGATCAGGCGGAGCAGCCCGCGGCGGCGGGACGTCAGGAGAGGGCGGGGCATGGACTTATAGGGCGTGAATGAAAGAGCGGGGGACGACCATCCGTCGACCCGGGAGGCGACGGGGACGGCGGCGTTGAAAAGTAGGTTAATTGCTACCGGTTTGATTTGACCCTGATAATCGCCATGCAAATCCTGAACCGGCCACGGCCCAACCGGTCTCGTGCTAGCCTTTGAATTGAGATGCCAAACCGTCCCGCCCGTCCGACGCCCATGCCCGCCCGTCCCATCACCTCACTCGTTTTGGTTGGCTGGCTTGCCGTCGGCGTCGTCCAGCCGCGTGGCATCGTCGCCGACTCGCCAACGGCTGCCGCCATCCCCGTCCCCGGGATTGTCGTGCTGATCGACTCGGTGGAGCTTCCCGCCCGGATCGACGGCGTGCTCCAGTCGATCACCGCCGGTGTCGGTGACCGCGTGCGGGCGGGGCAAATGATGGGTCAAATTGCGGGGCAAACCGGCGAAGCCGACCTGGCCGTCGCCCGTGCTGAGTCGGCGACCGCGGCATTCGAGGCGGACGACCAGGTTCAGGTGACCTACGCGGACAAAGCGATCGCGGTCGCCGAAGCGAAATTGATTCGCTATTTGCAAGCCAATCGTGGGGCGTCGCGAACCTACACCCAAACCGAGATCGACGAACAACAACTGGAGATCGATCGACTGCGGGCGTCGAGGCAATTGGCCCTCCGCGACCAATCGCTTGCCCGGCTGCGACACAACGAAACGCTCGCGGCGGCCGATCGGGTGGCCGCTCAAATTGACCGCGGGCGGCTGGCCAGCCCCATCGACGGCACGATCCTGAGCGACCCGCCGGCGGTGGGCACTTGGTTGCGAACCGGTCAAACCGTGACCCGAATCGGTGATCTGCAAAGGCTCCGGGTCGAAGCCTACGTGCCGGCCGATCGACTGAGCGCCGACTCGGTTGGCCGGCCGGTGCAAATCCATCTTCGGGGCCGGCCGGATTTGATCAATGCGGCGCTGACGCATGTCGGTTTGACCGTCGACCGCGTCAACGGTGACGTCGAAGTCTGGGTTGATTTTGATAATGTCGAACCACCCATCCCGCCGGGCACCGCGGTCGAGCTGAGCTTTTAACCGCTCCATTTGATACAACCATTGCCCAACCATCGGCGTTCGCTCGGAATCGAGTCAACCGCGGTCTTATCGTTTGACAAGCTGCCGAATGGAGTCTTCTGACAAGTCATTGTCGCGGCGAATCATCAGGACGATTGAATCGACGCGGCTGCCAACCCCGACCGCGGTTTTGCAATGCAATTTTCCAAACGAACTCTGCTCGCCGCCATGTTAGGCGGTCTCCTTTCGGCATCCACTACGATGGCCGACGTGCCGCTGCCGGGTGATTCGATTCAACCGGTCGGTTGCATCAACGTCGAACCTGCTTGCGACACCTCCTGTTGTGATGTTGTCGGTTGCGACAGTCGGGCGGGTGATTGCCATGACGGTTGTCTGTCGTCGCTGGACGCTTTCAACCCCCTGAGTGCCAACAGCGGATGGGATTTTGGCGGTTGGTTGCAGCTCGGTTATCACAGCCAGGGTGCCTCAAATCGATTCAATGACAACCCCGACGGCGTGCGGTTGCATCAAGCTTGGCTCTATGCCGAAAAAGCGGTCGATGGGTCATGCGGTTTGGACATCGGCGGCCGGATCGATTACGTCTACGGCATCGATGGACCGGATACCCAAGCGTTTGGTCCCAACGACGACAGCTTCGATCAGGACTGGGACAACGGCGGCTTCTACGGCAACGCTATTCCCCAGCTCTATGCCGAAGCCGCTTATGGGGATTTGTCCGTCAAAGCCGGGCACTTTTTCACGATCATTGGCTATGAGACCGTCAGCGCACCGGACAACTTCTTTTACTCTCACAACTACTCGTTCTTTAATAACGAGCCGTTCACGCACACCGGGTTCCTGGCGACGTATCGCGTCACCGAGAACTGGACCACCTACGGCGGCTACACGCTCGGCTGGGACAGCGGTTTCGAGGACAACGGCGACAGCTACCTGGGCGGCAGCTCGATTGCGTTGACCGAAGACGTGACGTTGACGTATGCCTCGGTCGCCGGGACGTTCAATACCAACGTCCAGTTCGGCAACATCGAAGGGTTGGTCGAAGACGGGTACATGAACAGCGTGGTGTTGGACACGACGCTCACCGACCGGCTGCGATGGGTGTCGCACATTGATGTGATCGACACCGAGATTGACGAGACGCGTTTTGCTCTACGTGACGGTTTCGCTTGGAACAACTACCTGTTCTACGAGATTGACTGCAACACGTCCTTCGGCACCCGCTTTGAGTACTTCCACCGCGAAGTCGAGCCGTTGCTCTTTGGCGATGTCAACCAGGAGATCTACGACGTGACGTTTGGAATCAACCGCCGCTTTGGCGACAACTTGGTCGTCCGCCCGGAGGTCCGTGTCGACTATGATAACAACCTCGACAGCGGCATCAACGAGCAGGACCGGACGACCCAAACGACCTTTGGCATGGACGCCATCTTAGTGTTCTAATCGTCTCTAGTCGCGTTCGAGTTGAGGGGATGGATTCGTTATCGAGGGATTCTCAGGCATGACCATTTGATCGCCGACTACTTAGCGACCCTCATGGCCGATCACGCAAAGGTCATCACGCAACTTGAGGTCTCGCACGGCGATCGCGGCGATCAGTTCAACGATCAGGGCGTCGCCCGACCAACCCCGCGTCAATCTGCTGACACTCGGCTGTTTGGTAGGTGGTTCTCCAAACCGTCCATACGTCTGAGATTGTTCACCTCGCAATGGCTGGCTAATCGATTCGGTCACTGCTCATCAAACCCGTGATCCTCGAACTTTAACGTTCGGCAGTTCTCGATCACCGTCCGGACTACATTCTCGCTAATACCATCGGGGGCGTCGATCTCGATGTCCAGCGTGATCTGAGCACTCGCTCCGGGCAGTCCGGTCAGGTGGCTGAGCACTTCGGTGGCGATTCGGCCAGCGTCGCGGCCCACCCGCGTCGCGTCGAGATTGACGCTGCCGTAGAACCGCTTGGGGACCGCCTTGGTCAACACCGCCCCGCCGGAACCTCCGTTTGATCCCAAACCTTGCGACTGGTAATCGCTGTCGGGATCGGCCACCGAGCCACCCCGGCTATCTGAACCACCACCCGAATCGACGCCCGGGGCCGGTTGTTGTTTGGCCAATTGCTCCGCGGCCACGTCGGACCGAACCACCACCGCCTCCGAGTCGACGCTGACGCTGCCCGAGGTGCCGGCGATCAAACCTAAATAACGTTGGCGGTCTTCGTCATGACTTTGTGCGTAGGCAAACGTCTCGTCCCGCCACGTCAACGTCGCCAGCCCATCCTCGATCGCGGCGATCAACACCTCCCGCTTCGTCAGCCGGGGCAGGTACAGGTACTGGGCCATGTTTTCGGCGAGCTCTTTGACCAACACGTGGTCGCCCCGCCACAGCGGCACGCGGTCAAGGTCCATTCGCAAACGGATGCCGGAGTACTTGGGCAACAACAACTCTTCACTGGTCAGCTTCCGCGACGCCCGCTCAGCCAACCCGCCCTGGCCGCCCGCCCCGCCCTGGCCCCCCAGACGAATTGAACGCCACGTGAACGGCTCGGTCGGCACCGGCTGCTCGGCGACGAGCAACCATTGATACGTCTCGGGCAACCGGCTGGCGACCGTCCGGTCGGACTCCCGCAGCTTCGTCTCGGCCTGCTGCTTCATGAACGTGTCGAGGTTCAACGCCACCTGCTCGGCCACGATCGACTTCCACGCCAGATACGATCGCGTCGCATCGTACAACTCGTCCAGCCGCGTTTTGTCAGGGGCCAAGAACACCAACGTGTTGCGATACAAACGCGGACTGTTACCGCGTTGTTGCAACATCTCGGTCGCCGTTTGAAGGCACGGGCAATCGGCTACCTTGGACCGGTGCGGGTGCCGGGGCCCCAGGATCACCAGCCTCGCTTCGGGTTCATCGACGATGTCCGAGGACGCTTCGGGACAATCGTGGACGGCACAAAATTGACCCTTGGATCGCTTCTCTTTGCTCAGCCGCGATTCGATCTCTTTGATCAAATCGTCCTCATGCAATTGCGACGCCCGGTCCTGGGCCAATCGCGTCACGCTGGGCTGGGTCGAATACCAATACCGCGACCCGTCGACATATAAATGTGTCGCCTGGTCGGTCAATCGCCGCAATGCGTCGCCAAAGATCGGCACGCTCTCGCCCGGCTGGACGCACCCCAACTTGACCCGCCGGTCGTCGACGCCGCGTTTGGCGGTCTCGGCGATCGGGGCACTGCCAATGTAGATCGTCCGGGCGACCCGGCGGCAAGCTGACAGCCGCCCCAGGTTGCTGATCTCCCGGTCAATCTTGCGCGACAACGAATCCCGGCCATCGACGTCCCGCTCGATCACCGTCGTCCAAGCTGGCGACAGCCCGCTCTTGGTCGTGATTTCGCTCAGCACGTGTTGATCGTCCATCGGGATCATCGCCGGCAGGATCATCAGCGACTTGTCGTTGCCCTCCCACAGCGAGTAGATCGAACAGGCCATCAGCCGCAGCACCCCGCGGGTCCGCTGGAACTCTTCGAGCGATGCCCAGTCGCTGTACAACCGCTCAAACAATTCGGGGTGGACCGGGTAGGCGACCTCCATCTTGTGCGCGTACTCGGACTCTTTGACCCCGGTGGGAAACTCCGCGGCCTGTTTGCGATACATCCCACTGAACGCTTCGAGCACCGCGTCGCGGGCGGCAAAGTTCTCACCCGAGATTGGTTCAAACAGTCGACGCCGGACGATCTCATAACTCTCCTCCTGGGTCGCCGGCCGCCAGGAGGATTTGACCCGCGTGAAGGTGTTTTGCAGGATGTCGAGCGCCTTGCGACCGGCCTCCCCGCCAACCTCGATCTGCGACTGGGGCAACGATGCGACGACTACCACCCGCGGACTCTTGGCGGCCTCGGTGAGCGATTGGGCAAAGGTCAAATTGGCGTCAAAACTGCCGCCGGGCAGCCCCGGGGTCTCATACGTTTGACGAATGAAAGCGACCCACTCATCGATCAAAATCAACGTCGGCCCGGCCGCTTTGAATAACTCCGACAACAAATCTGAACCCGGTGCCGTGCCGCTGCGGTCGCACTCCGCGACGATCTCATAACCTTCGGCTCCAATCAATTGATGGGCCATCTCGCCCCACAGCGTATGCACCACCGTCCCATCGGGTTTGGTGTGCGACTGGCCAGCCGACAACGCCGTGCCGACCAGCACCGCCCTCGCGGCGGTCGGCGGCTGGTCGACCCCGAGTTGTTTGAGCAACACGTCGACGCCGGCCAGATTCGAAGCGTTGACGCCCGAGAACAGGTGGTACAGAGCGAGCATCGAGTGCGTTTTGCCGCCGCCGAAGTTGGTTTGCAGCTCGATGACCGGATCGCCTCCACCACCGGTCAGCCGGCCGATCGCCCCGAGCAACAACTCGCGCAGCCCTTGGGTGATGAAGGTGCGGCGAAAAAACTCCGCCGGGTTGCCGTATTCGGCGGCCGCGTCGCCGCGGATTACCTGGGCCAAATCGGCGGCAAACTCCGCCTGCGTGAACCGGCCGCTGGCGACGTCGGGGTGGGGGGTGACGATCTCCCGCCACGGCCGCAGCCCGCCGGAGGGTTGCCCGGCCAAGGCTTCTTTGCTGGCCCGATCGGTTTCGCGGCGGGACAGTTCTTTGAACCGCACCCGCATGACTTCGGACTTCTGCCGATCGACTTCGGCGGCCTGTTGCCCGGCCCCGACCGAGGACAACAGCCGGTGCATCGTGTCGAGCGCCCGAAGCGTGTCATCGGTGCTGAAGGACTGTTGGTGCGCCCAATCGTTGCAAATGCTCGACAACTCATGGATCATTGCCTGCTCGCCCTTGCCGAGCTTTTTAGAGAACAGGTATCGCCACTCGGCCAGCAGGACGCTGATCACCAGGGCGGTGTCCCAGGGGATGTTGGCCGCGTCGGCTTTGTTCTTGGTCGCCGGATTGCCCCGCAGGATGTCGCGGAGTTTGGTTTCCCACTGATCACCGTGCCGATGCTGCATCTCGCGGATGACGTAGGGCATCATGCCTTCGAGGAACACGTCCAGGGCATCGCCGACGCGATTGCGGTTGCTTTTGGCCATCGGTGGCGTGGGGGTGGGTCAGCGGGAACGGGGGATTAGCCAACAATTTACCCGCTGCGTCGTCAATCTTCGTAGGGTGGGACAAGCCGCTTCGGCGCCGACCCACCGCTGGCCCGTCACAAGGGTGGGTCAGCGCCGAAGCGTCTTGTTCCCACCCTACAGGGATCTCAAACCGCCCCCCGCCCCTCAAACCGCTCGGGGCACAGGAACTGGACCACCACGCCGTTTCGATGCAGCGCCACCCGGTCGTCCCACCAATCCGAATCGGTCGCGTTGAGCACCGGTGGGCTCACGCCGCTGGCGATCACCACCGCGTCGAACTTTCGGTCCGATGGATCGAACCGTTCCAAGTCGGGATCGCCGGGAAACTCTACGTAGTTCTCCGCTTCGTTGGAGCCGTGACAAGGCGTGATGCGGACCTGCCGGCAAACCGTCTCGACAGCCTGCATTTGATGCAAACGCCTGACGAACGCATGCCCGACGCCAGGTTGTCCGGGCAACTCCACGTTGTTGATGTATTCCTGCAAGATCCGCAGCCCCTCATCGATGCAAACGACGCCCGCCATCGCTGATTCCAAAGCGGCCACGCAGGCCCGTCCGCAGTCCGAATCCACGTCGTTGGCGGTAATGGGGACATTGGTGTCGACCACCACCACGGTCAATTGCCCCTTGCCGCTTTGCGTTTGGCGGCGGCCTCGGTCATCGCCGCCATTTCGGCAAACTCGTTGCCAAAGAAGTCTGGCGGCCAGTTGCGAATGTTGCCGTATGGGTCCAGTTTAAGTTCTTCGGCAACCGATTCCCCGCGGGACTGGGAGCAGAAGTACAACGCAACGTCTTCGCGTGCAAGTTTCTCTTCGGCGATGCGTCGCTGCAGTCGCTGCAACAAATGTTCGGAGTGGCTTTCGAGGATGATCTGGACGTCGCGCTGCTGGGCGACTTCGATGAAGATATCGGCCAGTTCGGTTTGCACCCGCGGGTGCATGTGCAGCTCCGGCTGCTCGATAATGATCGTCGAGCCCCGCGGGGCGTAGTAGCACAGCACCAACACCGGCAGGATCTGCGAAACGCCAAAGCCCACGTCGGTGATCAGAACCTGGGGGGAGCCTTCTTCGCGCTGGACGCGGACTTGGTAGAGGTTGGTGACGCCTTCAATTTTGACGAGTTCAAATGAGTGCAGTAGCCCCAGTCGGACTAATTGCTTGGCGATGATCGCTTCCAGAGGATTCTTGAACGGATTGTATTCCTCAACAAGTCGGGGCTGGTTGCGGCTGGCCACCAAAGCTGCAATCGCATACTCGCCGCGGACGCCGACGTCTGACGGCGCAGAGTTGCGAAAACGGTACTCTCGACTCGGAGGTTCACGAAGTGGTCCTAGATAGGACGTCGCCTTAACTTCGATCTCAAAAAGGTTTTCCAAGTCTTTCAAAAATAAAAGACTATGAGAAGTCCGGAGAATGTTCATCGGGATCGCATAGCCTTTTCCAGGATTGGAATTGAAAAAGGCTGTGCGAGAGACTTTTTCGCCTACTCGCTCATCGGACGTCATGAATTGGTAGGCTTCTCCCATTCCTTCTTGTTCGGTCACTACGACGCCATAAGCATGATCCGCAAATTGGTATCGAAGACTGGTCAGCGAAACGAGGTGATGGCTTTGGGCGACTTCTAAACTTACCTGGATCGAATCACCCCAAAGCGAAGGTGCGTTTAGGTCATCACGAAAACTCAAGCCATCTCCCAGGCGAACCTTCAGGCCAATCCCAACCGCTGCCGATTCATCATGCCCATGCACCACCTCGGCATAACTCCCCAAATTCACGTAGGAGTCATCATCGCCAAGCTGCAGTGGAACATTTTGGTCATTAGACTCGGCGGTTTGTTTGAGCAGCAACAGGGCTTGGATCAAACTGGACTTGCCGGAGCTGTTGGTGCCAAAGAGCCCGGTGATCCGCCCCAGCCGCATGGCGTCGAGCTGTTTCCAGGACTTGAAATTGGTCAGCGACAATTCAGTAAACATCAGCGTGCCTCCGCGCTAAAACTCTGGCTCCCCCTCGCCCCTCTTAGGGGAGAGGGGGTTGGGGGGTGAGGGGATGTGCCCCTGATTCCGCCGCGGGGTCCACCGTGCCGTCCAGCGTCCGCCGACCCCTCACCCCCCGACCCCCTCTCCCCGAAGCGGGGCGAGGGGGAGAAAGAGGTCGGTGTGGTCTGATGCAACCCGCTCACGAGGTGAACTCCATCTCAGTTTGCCCGGCGACCGCGGCGTCGCGGGCCAGCTTGAGGATCTCCGGCCAGGAGACGACCAGGCCGTTGTAGGCCCGGGCCTGCTCGGCGAGTTTTTTGCGTTCGCAGGTTTGGAACAACCGGTAGGCCAGGTCGCGGGCGGCTTCGCCGGGGGCCACCCCGGCGCGGGCCAACAACGCCCCGGCGGCCGACTCGCCGCCGCTCTCCAGGGTGCGGATCAGGTGCTGGGTGACCTCCCAGATCGCGACGCGGTCGTCGGTCGCCGGGTCCCAGTGCTCGTCGAGTTCGTCGCGGGCGAGCAACCGGACTTTGCCCGCCCCGGCGACCGCGATGCCCGCGTCCGCGATACCCGAGACCGACACGGCCATCGCTTTGGCGAGCGTCTCGGCATCGCCAAAAGGCCCCTGGCCCATCCCAAACTGCTCAAACCACCGCAGCGCAAACCGAGTGTCGGCATCCAGCTCCGACTCCTGCTCGGCGAGCGATTCATCGAGCACCTGATTGATCAACTGCAACGCCTCTCGCACCGACATCGCCGACCCATCGGCGTTGACGACCTTGGAGTAACGACTAAACACCGCCATCCCGGGGCCAATCGACGCTTGGGCCAGGTCGACCGGGGCAACGTTACCGGACTGGAGGTGCGCGATGGCGTCAGGTAGTTCCTGCTGTAACAAACGTCAACGAAGACACGCCTCGTTACTGACTTTGCAGCTTTACTGCTTGGGCGACAAACCAGAACAATCGATGACGCTAAGCATTTGACTTTTGTCTGCGAAAGTCCCCCGCTTGTTCGGTTCTCACTGGCCAGGTTCCGCAAATCGCAAAGCCTGCTTCGATCACACCGCTCAACATCGTCTCCCAACCTGTCGAAGACTCAACGCCTTCGCTTTTTCAGTTTCTGCCTGCTTAAAGGCATAGTATATCGTGACGGGGAAATCATTCGTCGACACCTTTCGCATCGTTCTGAATTGAGTGCCCAAGACTTGTCTTCGATAAAATCCCTGGCCTTTTTCTTGGCTCCCACCGTGGCGAAACGGTCGTTCGCAATTATCTCCTATCGCTTTTCGGTGTGAGCAGGTGCCGAACAAGCCTGGATAGGCGTACGACATGCTCTTTCGCAAGCCAGACGTAAAAAAAGTCTGAAAGATCTGCATAACCGATGTTGTCGTAGTATGGTGGATCGGTCGGAAATCACCGGAGGGTTCCGTGCATTTGCGCTGGTGGCGTCTTCCTGGACAGATTTGCCGACCGACTGCTATCACGAACAGATCGCTAGCACTCTCGCAACAAGCGAAGACATTCTTTCCAGGTTGCCGCCCGACTCAGAGAATGGATTTGCTCTCTGCGTAGTCCCAAAGCATCGGGAGCTGCTTGGCGACCAAACGTGGAGACTACATGGAGCTTCGATGGCAGTCGGCTTCCCATAGCGCAAAGTGTTGTTCGCTGACTCTGCCGCCTTATCAATCGACGAATGCTAGGTAAGTGGCTATTGCGTTGGATAGTCCTTCGCTTTTCGTGAGAGCCGGCATGAGGAGAACCTTGCTCTTCTGGCAGAGATACCAGTTTGAAAACTCGACAAAGAGAACAGCTGCCTTGGCTGAACAACTTCCAATGCCACCATGCCATAGCCTTGAACCCGAAAACTAAGTGCTTGCTTGGGAAGCTGTCGTCTACGGGTAGTCGCTTGTCACTTCCTCGAACGCAACTTGTTCTCTGGTTCTGTAGTGGTTCGACAAAAACACCGCTTTGGCGTTCACCAAGGCACAACGATAGACGTTAATCGTTTCACAGCTGCCAGCCTTGCCTTCTGACCTTTATGTGTTCAAGGTACGGGTGATTGTGTTAATAAGCATTTGGATGCCACTGCGTGCGACGGTTCCTTCTTCAGGATCCCAGTCAATTGGTGGACTCTCCTGTAATCGACCTTGAATCGGAAATTCTCATCCCGGTGGGTTGTGATTTCCGGTTTCAAATACGCCGTTTTGACCGGTTTCTTGAATACAGCCAATAGCTTTTGATCAAGGGAGAGACGATTTGTCAGGGCCGGATCTGGGGATTCTACTGTCCTCGCCCACAGCCATGCGATCACCGTCAACTCCTGACCCACGTACTTCTCCAGATCCGGCCGTCCGTCATCGACCATCGCCTGGGTGATTTCGACTTTGGGGTACAAGTGCCCGATGCGTTTTTCGGCTTCGTCTCGCATCCATTTGCCGTAGTAGCGGACGTCTTCGGCCAAGCCCTCGGCGCCGCGCCACGTCTTGGCCGCCAGCCTGCCTTTTTGAGCGTCCGGATTGACCGGCGGCATGCCGGCAAACTTCGGCGGGATCTCGATCAGCGCCTTGTTGATTAGCACCGGCACGGGGTTCAAATCGCTCGCGTAGGCTCGCAGCCCCAGCGGTTGGGCCTCCAGCGGGATGCTGCCCCCGCCGGCAAACGGGTCCAGCACCGGCGGGGCATAATGGACCAGGAAGTGATTGACCTGCTCGGCAGTCAGCCCCGGCATTTTGAACCGCACCTGCTCGGCGGTGTACTCCGGCGGCGCCGCCGGCAGGTACTTTGCCTGCTCCCGGGGCAACGCCGGGGCCGCCGCGACCAGCCCGGCGTCCGCGTCGAGTTTGCCCTCGGCGACGCCGTTGGCGGCGATCGAGCGGGCGATCTCCAGCCGCGCCCGGTTGATCACCCGCGGGTTGTTGCTGTTTTCCCACAGCACCAGCTCTTCGATCAGATCGAACAGCTTGGCCCGCTCGGTGTACGCGATGTCTTTGTCGACGCCATAGATCGGATCGTCTTCGGGGTCGTTGACCAGCGAGGAGAACAGCACCGCCCGGCAGGCGGCCAGCGGCCGGCGGGCCCACCACAGGTGCAGCGTCGAGGGGTGCCCGTGGCGAATCGATTTCTCCCGCGCCGAAGCCGCATTGATCGCCTCCAGCGGCAACGCCACCTCGATGAGTTTCTTGCGATAGGTCGCGGCAGCCGAATCGGTCGTGGACGAGGCGGGCATCGGCGGGCCGAACGGTTGGACGGGTGGGGCAGAACCGCCAGCGGCACCAAACCCCCGCGGCAGCAACGAATCCTACCGACCCCCGAACGCTCACCCAACCGGCAGCTCAAGCTCCCGCAACAGTTCCAAGGCCAACTCTTCACGGCCTTCATCGCACTTTGGACCCTTCTTGGCCCGTAGGCTCTGCAGGGCTTGCTCGTGGTTGAGGTCCCACTCGCGGAAGGCGTCGTAGGTCGCCGCCAGCTCCAGCACCGTCGCGTCGGTGTCCTCCATCCGCAAGATCCGGTCGGCGAATGGATCGGTCGCTTCCAGCCGTGCGTTGTCACTAGCCTTGAGCACGAAGTACTTCCGAGGGTCCCCTCCCCGTTCGGATTCGTTGACCAAGCCGAACATTTCAAGCACCGAGATGTCCGATTGGACACCCTCACTGTAAGGCCCATAGTGAGACAGCTTGTAAATGTACCGGCTGGGGTACTTTAGACGCTGGAGCAGTTTGACCGTTTTCTGTAATCGAGTCCGTCCCACCAACTCACCATTGGTGTGGGCGGCGATCACGGCGGCCAGCAGTTCGAAATTGGTAGGTTTCATGGACGGGTCCTTAGCGACTGGTCTGATGGGCCACTTCGTCGATCATTGGGCGAAGGTTTTCGGGAAAGTAGAAGCGAGTCATCGCCCAACGGTCTCGAAGGGTTTGAACCGACCTAGAAATGGTTGCCAGTTCGACGGGGTCACCAAAACGCTGCTCGATGTAAATTTGCGTCGCTGGATTGCTATCGTCGGGGTTGTACGGCTTGTAAGGCAGGTCGCTCGGGGAGTCGGAAGCGAAACAGTAGTCGGGCAGGTCGACACCTTTGGTCACCTCCACCCTGGCTCGGTGGTGAAATTCCGTCAGTTGGATCGGCTGCATGTCCGTGACATCGATCGACTTGTACAGCTTCCGACTGAGCAAGCCGGTGGCGAGTTCCGCTAAGGTCGGATCGGCTGAAACCGCAGCGACCTTGAAGAATTCGGTCACCGTGTGATCGTCCAACAGTAGGTAATCCGCTAGCTGCATCTTTCCCTCGATCCGGCTTCCATCGGCCTGGACACCAAAGGCCCGACGTAATGACTCGGGAATTTTGGGCAGGGAAGCTTCGAGGGGTGCATCCGGATTGTCTAACAGCTCAAGGAACCTCCGAAACGCCAAACGGAGCA
Organism: Pirellulaceae bacterium; assembly: GCA_963833245.1. Lineage (GTDB taxonomy): Bacteria > Planctomycetota > Planctomycetia > Pirellulales > Pirellulaceae > Rhodopirellula. The sequence goes on along the minus strand of CAWHXH010000006.1, from coordinate 1,948,438 downwards.
TGACTTCCGCCGAGCGAGTGGCCTTGTGGAAGTAAACATTTCGATACATTCGGTAACGAGCAAAGACGTATGCCTCCGCATCGTGCATCGCCTTTAATCCTAAGATAACGCGGTTGCGTTGATCATCAAAAATGAGATGCTCGATGAGCCAATCGATATCAAATGCCCCGTAGCTCGCACCGGTGCAGTAGGCGTCCCGTAGCAGGTAGTCGAAGCGGTCAGCGTCCAATTGACTCGAGACGACATCCGATAGGAAATCAGGCACCATCTCGACCTGCGGCGTCGAGGCATCCAGGTCCTTGACAATGATATTGGCAATCTGTAACGGGAGATCGGGATCGACTTTTACGAGAACTTCATTGACTTCGGATTCTTCAAAGCGAATGATGTCCGCCGTCCGGCGTTCATGGTTTTCCCCCGTGATCGATTCAAAGGCGTGTGAGTAGGGACCATGTCCCACGTCATGAAGGAGGGCGGCAGCCAGAACGATCCGTCGCTGATTCTCAGTAATCTCAACGTTGTCCAAACGCTGAAGGCGGTCGAGCATCCGCCGCGCAACGTGCAGAACCCCAATCGAATGAGCAAACCGCGTGTGATTGGCTCCCGGAAAGACCAGCGGCGTGACGCCCAATTGGCAAATTCGCCGGAGCCGCTGAAACTCCTTGGTGTTGATTAGTTTCAGCAGCAACCGATCGGTCTCGCTGGAGTCAAACCGGATCAGGTTGTGGACCGGATCGCGGATCAAATTGGTTGACAATCGACAGCACCGTCGTGCGGGTTGGAGGGGTTGAGGCGGGGCTTCGCGACGGGCTGCGACGGAGGCCGAATTTAGCCGGGGCGGGATTTGGTAGCAATAGCTCGGTAGCTGCAGGCCTTAGGTGGTTTGGTCCAAATCGCCCAAGTTAAATTCTTTGGTCAATTGTTCCTGCCAGAATTCAGCCTTTAAGCCCACGAATCCAAACAGCGTCCCATCATCAAAGAGGCTGACGGCCATTTGGTCTTGTTTGCCGTCTTGCTTTGCTTCGGTTTGAGCGTTACGTGGCACCATCGGAAGGTCCATTAACGAACGAGTATCATCACTCGATGTGAATGTTCGCTCAATGGTGCGAAGGATATCCTCGCGGATACCGATGACTGGCAACGCCCCCCAAAGAATCTTTGCCAGCAGTCGATTGATGTGCCAACTGGATGGCTCGTCCCAGTTCTGAAAATACGTCTTCTCGACCAGGCATGGGCAAAGCATCTGATTGAGAACGACAGCGTATCGTTGTCCGTGAACAGTCAGGATTGCCAGGCTGAGCGTCCGCGGCCGAAAAGCGGTTCGTGTCCGTAACCGGTTGCCGGCAACTTCGAGTCCCATGCCGATCAACCAAGATCCGTAATTGCCACGTCGTACCTCATCGGGTTGCAGCTCCGCGATTTTTTCCGGTTCCTCGCCGTTCTTACCAGGCGGATCGGTGTAGGCAATCAACGATGGTTCGTTAAGTGCGTTGGACTCTTGAAAATAATTTGAAACGGCGTAGCAACCGATGGGAACTGGATGCAAGAAGCTGCTCCAACCGCGAATTTGATCTAAACCCTCGTTAAGCGAATTTTTGCGGCTACCAGAAAAGCCGTTCGCTGAAACGAGATGACCTTTCGATTCGGCCAGTGCAAAGCCGCCCGCTGCTGCCTGTTGGACAACGAAGTCTGGCTCGCGTTGGGGGTGCTTATCCTTCCGCACTGCCGAGGGCCAATTGACCTGCTCGTCGTGGTCGGTGACCCCCTTGACCCTCGTCCATAGCGTCGGCAAATGGTCCCAAAATGGGTAACCAAGGTGCTGCATTAGCAACAGCGTTCCTGCTTCGCCGAGCTGACCAGCCAAAGCGGTTCGAGCCGAGTCCTTACGATGTCCAGTTGCCCCAGACTTCGTCATTAAAATCGGTTGCGACCAATCGAAAATGTCTTCTAGCAGTGTGCCATAGCACCAAGCACGTCGAGATGCTTGCCGCCGCGTAAATGATCTGGAGAGTTCGGACTTGGCAATTGCATGGTAAAGACAAAACTCGCTAACCGTTAAATGATCAACCGTGGTGCCAAAATGGCTGCGGGTCGCGTTGGCTGCAGTTGCCTTGCAGCAGTCCGCGATATGCAGCCTGGGGGCCAACTTGGGCTTCGGGATCTCAAACAGGGGCAGCTTGGCGGACTGAATGGAACGAGCTGTCGAAAACGGATGGGGGGTAAGAACCGACACCGCCTTTCACGCCGTGTCCGCTTTCTGAAAGATCGCCGTCAGTCTGCTGGCCCGTCGTTGGATTTGATTGTGTTTGTAGCGGGGTAGGGGCATCTGGGGACGCAAACGAATTTCGGCAAAAGCCCCTACTTTGACTCCATCAGTCGTCAAATCCCCGAGGCTCCAGTAGAAGACGCTGCCGACGCGTACCCTGCCCCGATCGCCCGGACGAAAGCACCACCAAAAAACTTCCGCGTACTCGGGATCCGTTATGGGCTCTGTTAAGTCCGAAATCTGACAGCCGACAACGTCGTCATTAATCTCGAGCACGACGCACTCCCACTGTTGGATCAATTCTCGTCGTTCGTTGTCGACGGTCTCTTCGGGATCGTCGTGCGACAATGTGATCTGCTGGAGAGATGAGGCAGGGGCGGCTGTCAGGATGTCTCCGTAGATGTGATCGTCGCGTCTTCGGAAAGAAGCACGCGGGGTCAGACTATTTGCGGTGAATTGATGAAGCATTTCGTTATCGATCGGTGCGCCGTCTGATGGTTTGTTCAGAGGGTAGACGTTGATCACATTCATTGAACAACTCCGGTGTCATAAATGGTTAAAGAGTGTTTGGGTAGGGTCGCCGCCGTTAAATTCAGCGAGTCCGCAACGGCAGGTTGTATCTTCTAAACACGTGGTTGTAGGCTTTGATGGCCTCCGCGACGCCTTCGAGAGGGACTGATTCGCTGTGTCGGATGGCACTGAGAATGGTTTCGGCGGCCTTCTGGACATCGGCGGCTTGTATATCGATGACGCCCCGCGAGTTGAGCCTGCCGGATTGACGAGCGAAGGTTTCGGCGATGCTGTAGACCACCTTGTTCAACTCTGACGAAGCACAGTCGAGCAGGTCGAAGGTTTCGCCCGATATCTCGCTGGCATCGAAAGCTTCCGGTGGGGGGCGCATCGTCATTGGGTGCCTGCGGGGGAAGCGATCGACCATGGCGGGAAGCTGACGATGCAGGCAATTGTAGTCTTTTTCAGACGAGCAGGTCCCCCTCTGGCTCACGGCTCCGCCGTTCGCCGTCTCCCCCCGAGGGGGGAGAGTGTTGTCCGATGTCTCTCCCCCACGGGGGGCGGTCAAAGCACAGCGTTGACCAAAGGGTGGCGGTGGCGGTTGAGCCCTATCGAATGTTTTTTAACTCGGTGGCCCGCCGCGGCTGATCATGTCTTTGATTTTGTAGTCGCTTCGGGTGACGCCAAAGTCTGGTTCCCTCGCGAATGGGGCCCGGACGTAGATCGGCTCGGTCGCCGCGTCGCCGTCGATCGGGACGATCGCCAGGATGTAGCTCTCGGCGGTGTTGACCCCTGTGACGATCTCATTTCGCGAGACCGTCACCGCTTCGGCCCCCAACATCCGGCCTTTGACCTCGATGAACCGCAGCAGCCCGATCGAGATCACCAAGGCCCCGCCGTGGGCAATCGGCAACGCCGCCGACAGCTTGCGTTCCTCCTCCAGTTCCCGCATCCGCTCGCCCAGCCGATCGCTCAGCTTGTCCGCCCTGCCCTGGGCGGCCATCGAGTTCATCTTGGGCTGTTTGCCGGCGTCCTCGCGGGCCTTGAGTTCCTGGGCACGGTGGTCCCAAAACGCAATCTCCTGGGTCAGCCTCGCTTTGACGGCGACTTTCGTTTTATCGACCAACGACTCGCGGCGTTCCTGGACCCTACCGAGGTGCCGCGGCACCAGCTCGGCGATCGCGTAGGAAATCGCTCGCTTTTCCAGATCGGCGTTGATCCAGTCCTCTTGGATGACCGGTTCGACCAGCTCGCGCTCCTGCTCGGTGGCCCCCCGCAAGTCCAGGTACGGAGCCGAACCGGCCATCGACACCCTTTGATTTTTGTCAATCGAGACGAACTGCAACTCGCGGCTGACGACCCGCCGCCGCGACGTGCCCGCGACCGGCCGACCATCTTGGATGGAGTTCTCCAAACAAAACACCGCCCGGACCGTTTCCCCCGACTGCGTCTCGTCAATCAACACCGCGCCCTGGCGAAGCAGGTCGCGGTGCCGCTCCAGGATGATGTCGATCGTCGCGTCGAGGATCGGTTGACCGGGACAGATGAACAGCGCTTTGGGTTTGCCCTGAACGTTGATGAGATCTTTGTTGAACGTCGCCCGCTGGTACTTCTTTTGGACGCTCTCGCGCGAACCCAAGATGCGGTCACGGCTGCGAACGACCCCGGGCACCAGGCTGATTTCGAACCGGTCGGTCTCCCGCTCCCGCATCCGTCCGCCCAGCCGCGTGATGGCGGATTGAAAGAAGGATGAAATGTAGTGAGGTTGCAGCCGCCGGGCATTGGCCCGCTGCATGTCATCGCGAATCGCCCGCACCCGGCTGGTGTCCATCGACTCGCTGGCCAGCGTTTGGTTTTCGATAAGGTTTTGCAACCGTTCGTGAGCGACCGCCCCGTCGACCTTTTCAAACAACTTGGCTCTGACCTCCGGCAGGTTGTTGTACAGCATCGCTTCACGAAGCATCGAGCGGAACTGTTTGCCATCGATCGCTTGGCCCAACACGTCAAACACCGCCCCGCCGAGGGCTTCGCGTTCGACCTCCAGTTTTTCGAGCAGTCGTTCAAAAACCGCGCCCTCACGGGTCTCGCCGGCGACGAGGTTCCAAAGGTGACACACCTCGCGTTGACCGATGCGATGGATTCGGCCAAATCGTTGTTCCAAACGATTGGGGTTCCAAGGCAGGTCGTAATTGACCATCAGGTGGGCACACTGCAGGTTGATCCCCTCACCGGCGGCGTCGGTGGCCAACAGGACTTTGGCATCCTCGTCGAACGTGAATCGCTCCTGGGCGTTGCGGCGTTCCTCCCGCAACATCCCCCCGCTGATCGTCACGACCGACTCGTCGCTGCCCAACAACCGCCGGATTCGGCGGGTCAAATAATTCAGTGTGTCGCGGTGCTCGGTGAAGATGACGATCTTACGGCGGGCCCCGGTTTGGTCCTTCATCGTCTCTTCGTCGCTGAGCAGCGAGGAGAGCTGTTCCCATTTGCAATCCTGACCGCTGTCGCGAACCTGTTTGGCGAGCGACTGCAGGTCTCGCAAGGCCTCGATTTCCAGTCGCAGCTCGGTGATCGTTTGAGCGGCGGTGGCTCCGTCGACGATCCGCTGTTCGGTTTCCTCGTACTCGCCGCCGGGTGAGTCTTCGAAGTCCTCGATGTCATCGTCATCTTGAAACGACGGCAGCGTCCAGTCTTGGACCAACGCCGCCCCGCGGGCTTCCAATTCCACTTCGCGGATGCGGTTGCCCAGTCGTTCACGCCGCCGACGCAGCGACTCGTAGATCGCTTCAGGTGACGAGGCCAGCCGCCGCTGCAGGATGGTCAGGGCAAACCCCACGGTGCCGCGGCGGCCATCGTTTTCCAATGCCGCGGCGCGGTTGAATTCGTTGCGAACGTAGTCGCTGACTAGTGAGTACAAACGGGCTTCGTCATCGCTGAGCCGGTAGCGGATCGTGTGGGCGATCCGCTCGGGGAACAGTTTGGTTTCGTCGAACTTATAGAGCTGTTCCTTGACCATCCGCCGCATCATGTCACTGGCGTCGACGGTGTGAACGCCTTGCCGCGATCGGTTCTCAAACCGGTCGCCGTCGAGCAACGCCATGAACAATTGAAAATCTTCTTCCTTGCCGTTGTGCGGCGTCGCGGACATCAGCAGGAAGTGGACTTCCCCAAAGTTGGTGGACAGTGAGTCACTTGATGTCAGACTGCTGGCACTGGAGAACCTCACCGATGGAAAACCGACGTACATTCACACGCGAGTTCAAACTTGCGGCAGTCAAAAAGGTCGTCGAAACTCAGGGCAAATATTGATTCGTCTGCAAGGCGTGTGATTCTCACCTCAGGGCTGTGGGATCAACAAATAACGCGGTTCCCCCAACCCAAAGCTTCAGAACAAACTGAAGCGTGTCAGGTCCAGCGACGATGAAGGCTGTCGTCTTTGATCTCACGGTCCTTCCCGGCGACCTTATCTGCCGCTCTCCTTAACGTGAACTCACGCTCGGCGATCGGCCCAAACACACGATTTTGCGATCGGCGCGGATGTAGATCGCATTGCTGCCGACCGCGGGGGTGGACAAAACCGGTTGCTGCAAATCGATCGAGCCGATCACTTCGGCCTCGTCGTCGCGGTCGGCAACGACCGCGATTTGGCCCGACTGGTCAGCGATGAAAATGCCCGAACCGGTCACCACCGGCGTCGACCATACCGATCCGATGTCCGGCAATCGCTGGCGCCACCGAAGCTCGCCGGTTTCAATATCCGCGGCGACCAACAAGGAGCCTTTGATGGTGTACACGCTACTTGCCCCGACGGCCGGTGATGCCCCCGAGCTGCTCAACCGGTCGTTGTTCCAAAGCTCCGGCCAGTCGCCGGACGACAGGTCCAGCGCCGTCACCCCATCGCCGGGGACCAACAGCATCGGGGCGGCGTCGCGGTCGGCCACCAGCGTTGTCGACGACGATCCGCCGGCACTGATTTGCAATGATCGCAGCAGTTCCCCCGAACGTGCCGCGACGACTTCCAAACCGTCTCCGTTCTTAAAAATGAACGCCGGGGTTGTTTGATTCCCGCCGGGCAAATTGGCGTCGGGCAGATCGACGGCGATCGGCGACGTCCAGCCCGAGCGGCGGGGGCGGGGCCGGGTCCACAACGTTTGGCCATCGGTCAAATCGATGCCCGCGATGAACGAATCGCCCTGGTTTTCCAACTGCACCGCCACCACGCCGTGATGGATCACCGGCGACGAACTCATCGAGACATCGTTGCCGGTTTGCGGATGGTCGACGGCCAAAGCACGAAACCAACGCGGCGAACCATCGACCCCGACACATAACAAATCGCAGGAGCTAAACAGCGCAACGATCGACTGCCCGTCGGTTGCCGGCGATGGTGACGCATTGGCGCTGGTCGGGTGGGTGTAAGGTCGCCCGGTCGCCATGCCCCGCTGCACCCAAACCCGGTGCCCGTCGGCGGCATCATAAGCTTCGATGGTCAAGTCGCGTTCGTCCTGACCCCCGCTGCCGGTGACCACGACCCATCCGCCGACCAGCAGCGGGCTGCTGATGCCGCGGCCGAGCGTCTCGGTCGACCAGGCGACCGGGATCGTCCCGTCAGGGTTGATCGTCAGGGTCGCATCCGAAGCGGCCCGGGTGTCGGAACCGCGGAAGGCGTACCAGTTATCGGCCAAAGCATTGGTTGGAATGAGGCATCCAAGCGATAGGAGAAGGATGAATGCAAGTCCGCGATTGCCTCGATGAAAAGCTGGGAACGAACGTCCGAAGCTGGGGGGCCAACGGGTGTCGGACAAGTCGACCGCGAGTTCAGCGGACATCCCCTCACCCCCCGGCCCCCTCTCCCCTATGAGGGGCGAGGGGGAGAAAGAATTATGTTGAGGCAATCGAGGTGTTTGGGATTCGGTTCGCTTACTCATTGGTTGGCTCCGGTTGGGTGATGGTGACCGGCAACCCTTTGCCGGTTTGATCGGTGAGGCGAAATTGGAACTTCCAGTCTTGTGCCCAAGGCTGGGTTTGATCGTTTTGACAAATCTTCAATAGCACAGTATTAAGCCCACCACGCAAATCGCAGCCGCCGACGTACTGGTCAACATTGGTGCCCGAATGATAGACCTCATTGGCCAATACCAACTCGCCATTGATCCAGACCTTGTTGGCGTTGATGCAACCCAACCTCGCTTGGGTACCCCCGGTCAACCTCGCATCTTCCAAGACGGAATCGGCCAGATCGAACCGGGCAAAAACATAGGCGACCGAATCTTTTTGGTTGTCATAAACCGGATTCAAATCCATCATCCCCATCGATTCCTCAGTCGCGATCGGTTGCCACCGAACCTGGTTGGAATCGAGTGAATAATTTTGCCGCGTGTTGATCTCAGCAAGTGGATCTTTCAAATACTCCGCTTCGGGTCCATAGACGGTTTCAAACCCGACACCTTCGGCATTTTCAAAACCGGCGACGGCGAGGTAGCGGCTGAACATCCCCAGCGTCGCCGCCAAATTGACGTCTTGCCCAAGGTCTTTTAACTCAAAGGCAACCTGACGAACGTGGTCGGGGTGGCGGGCCAGCGGCAGGAGGGTTTCATAGGACGACTGGACATCCGCGGGGAGAGTGTCCTCGTCTTTGAGTTGATCCAGCCGCCGATCGATCGCCAGAAACCGCAGCGGCAGGCTGGGGTCATCGGTGGCACCGTCGAGGATCTCGCCGCGCCGGTCCGGTTGTTCGGAGACCAGGGTTTGGTAGGCCAGGTAGCGGCCCGCCGGATCGTTGTTGCGATCGTCGACGTAGGCGGCCAGGCGGTCGGGCAAATCTTTTGAATTTCGCCCGTCGATTTGCAGTTGGCGGGCGGCGAGCATCCGTCGCCAATTGGCCGCCCGCGGATCGGCATCGGAGAGACCAGCCAGGGTGGCCGGCCAATCGGCCGCCAAGCGAGGATCGACCAGAACGGCGTCGATCGCGGCGATCACCGCGTCGTGACCGACGCCCTCGGCGCCCAATGTTTGCAACGCCTGGTTTAGTTCAGTCAACGCGGTGGGGGCGATAGCGGATTCAACCGCCCCGCTGCGTTGGCTGGACGCCAGTGCGAAGACGATCGAGCCGACAACGGCGGCTCGGCGCAGCGGTGCGGGGAGAAGGAAGAAATTCATTGGGCAACCGGGGGCAAGGATGGGTTTTGTTGTAGTTCAATAGGTTTCGTTAGGCGATCGTATCACCTCCGCCGTGCGGCAGGGTGATGCAAAACTTGGCCCCACCGCCGGGGGCATCGCCGACATCGATCGTCCCGCCATGTTCGGCGATGATTTTAGCGGTTACCGGCAGCCCGATGCCTGTCCCCGAAGCACCTTTGGTGGATTCAAACAGTTCAAAGATGCCGCGGCGTCGCTCCACGGCAATCCCTTCGCCATCGTCGCAGACTTCCAGCGTCCAACCGTCAACCGCATCATAACGGGTCGCCACGGTGACCGACGACTTGGCGGCATCGAGTCCATTGGTTACCAGATTCAACACCGCCCGGTGAATCATCTCGGGATCGATTGACGCCGGCGGCATCGACTCACCCAAACAACATTGCAAACGCACGCTTCGCTGGGACGCCGCCGGACGCATCAACTGCACGACTTCCTCGACGGTGTCGTTGATCTCCGCATCGACCCGCTGGGGCGTGCGGTCTTTGCTGTAGGTCAACATGTCGAGTACCAAATGGCTGATTCGCTCCTGGTTCTTTTGGACGATTTGCCATCCCCGGCCGACAACCTCCCAATCCTCCCGTCGTAGCCCGGTGTCGATCAGGTAGCTGCCCCCGCGGACGCCCTGCAGGATGTTTTTGATGTGATGCGATAACGTCGCGATGGTTTGGCCCATCGTCGCCAACCGTTCGGACCGCATCAGCGCGGAATAGTGAAAGGTGTCTTCGATCGCCAGCGCCGCCTGGGATCCAATCGCGGTGATCAATCGCAGGTGTTGGTCGTTGAATCGATGCCCGCCCCGGTGGCTGGGCAACCACTGGCCCGGCGGGGTGTAGGTATCGACGTAGAGGGCACCGACGAGCCGGTGGCGACCCTGCAGCGGCACGCACATCGCTTCGCGGACGCCGCCGCGGACCAGCGAGGCGGACTCGGCGAACCGGTCATCCCCGATCGCATCGCTGGTCCGCACGCCCTGGCGATTTTTCAACACATGGTCAAGGATCGTGTGGCTGATGTCGATTTGGCCGGGTGCCAGTTTGACGCCGTTGCCGGAGGGCGATTCGGCCCCGCCGCCGGCAGGTTGGGTTGCATCATTATGATGCCGATCGCAACGCGCCGCCGGTTGCAAACGACCGGTCTCCTCATCCCTCAAAACAATGCAGCCGCGATCGGCGACGACCCAATCGAAGACGATCTGCAGCACCCGATCGAGCACTTCGTCGACGTCTTCGGTCCGGCCCACCGCCGCGGCGGTCGCCAGCATCACCTCCAGCGATCGGTCGGCTTCGTCGTTGGCGGCCGTCCGGGTCGCGTGGTCGCCGGCGGTGCGGGACGGTCCCAGCGAGCCGACGATTTGGCTGGCATCGCCCGCGGTGTCGCTGATTTTGACGTTGTAAACGGTGCGGTCGCTTGCCGCGGCCCGGCCTGGAGCAGGCGGAGCGTTGCCGGGACCAAAAATCCACTCGCAACCTCCAATCGCGATCCGGTCGCCGTGTCGCAGCGTGTGACGCGAGACCCGCCGCCCATTGACCGACGTTCCATTGCTGCTGCCCAAATCGACCAGCTCCCACAGCCCGGCCTCCGATTGCCGGATCTCGGCGTGACGCCGGGAGGCTTCGCGATCGTTAAGGTGCAGCTCCGAGGCCGCGTCCCGGCCGATTCGCGTGACCGCCCCGGCGAGTCGGATTTGGCTGCCCGTCGAGCCGCCGCGGATCGTCCGCAGCGTCGGGGGCGGGGCCGGCGGGGGCGGGACTTCGGGCATTCTCGCAGCGGGGCTTCTCGGGGCGGGCAAAACGCGGAAACCGGCGACCGACCGGCTGGTCGACCGAACAACATCGTAGCCGTCGATGACGGTTCAAAACGGGTTGTCCGCCGCCGACGCGTCATGCTAACCAAAGGCCATGGTGCTGCCCCCCCGAACGATTTGGTTGCTGATCGTTTTGGTCGGTGGTCCGTTGCCGGGCTGTCGAACGACCGCCTCGGTCGCCCGCTGGCAACCGCCGCGGCTGGTCGATCCGGCCGGGCAAACCATCGTTTTGGGCAGGATTCGCGGTCCCGAAAAGGTCGCCGGGCCGCTTCGCAGAGCACTGTTGGAGACCGTCGCCGACGCCGATCACCAACCGGTTTGGATTGCCGCGGAATCGATGCGGTCGCAACCGCTGATGCAACTGGCCTCCCACCGCCGCCCCGCCGGTCGCGGGCCGGGCGCCGCGAGCGAGGAATTGCCTAGCGAAATGCTGCTGGCCTCGGCCGCTCGACGTCACGGCGCCGGCTACCTGTTGGTCGGTGAGGTGATCCAGGCGAGCGGGGGCGGTCATCGCCCGGACGCGGGCCTGACGGTTTCGTGGCGTTTGACCGGGTTGGACGAGGGGGGATACGCCGGCGGCTGGCCGGTCCATGTCGATGATGAATTAGTCAAAAACCAGTATCCCCACCTGCTGCTCTCGGGCGATCGCGACGATCAACTTCGCCGGGCGGCAGCTTTTCAAACCCGCGCCCTGTTGGCCGCTTCGATCCGCCGAGACCGGGCGGCGTTGGCTCGGCCGAGGGGAACGCCCGGCAGCCACGCGGTGCGGCGGGGCAATCGATTGGCCGCGGCCGGCAACTGGCCCGCCGCCGAAAAAATTTGGCTCGATGTCACCCGCGACCACCCCAGTTGTGCTGCCGCGTGGATCAACGCTTCGGTTGCCGCCGTCGCGTCACAATCCTTTGACGAGGCGGAGCGGTTGGCCGACGAAGGTCTTCGCCGGGCCAGCGGCGTGCGGTCAACATTGGCCCCCGGGATGACCGAATTGGCCCGCGAGAACGTAGTTTGGATCGAATTGGTCCGTCGCGACTACCACCGAGCCTTCGACTTGCCGCCCCCGCCGACCGGATGGCGAGTGACGATGGATAACGCTGAACCATGATTACGGCGTTTGCAACTTACGCCGACGAACGGTTTGCCGGTGCCAGGCGCCGGTTAGTCGACCAGGCCAATGCGACCGGTTGGTTTGATCGGGTCGTCGGTTACACCCCCGCCGATGTGCCGCGAGATTTTCGTCGCCGCGTCGGTCGACATTTGACCGCCCGTCGGGGGGGCGGGTACTGGTTGTGGAAACCGATCGTGATGCGGGCGGCGATGCGGGATTTGAGCGATGGCGATCGGCTGGTCTATGCCGATGCGGGTTGTCAAATCCCCGGCGGCGGGTTGTTGCAGCCTTATTTCGACCGACTCGGGGACGACGCCAGCGGGACGTTGTCGCTGCGGCTGCCCCTGCCCGAATGGCAATGGACCGCTCCGAAGGTTTTGGAGCACTTTGGAACCTCGGCGGATGATCCGGCCGGTCAAAGCGGCCAATTGATGGCCACGATGGTCTTTTTCCGCGTCTGCGAAGGCTCCCGCCGGTTGGTTGATGACTTTTGCGATCTTGCCGCCGAACATTCGATTTTATTTACCGACGCGATGGCTCCCACGCCGCCCCCGGCGAATTTCGGCGAGCACCGCCATGACCAATCGATCTTCAGCTTGCTGCGCAAACAGCATGGGACCGTGGTGATCGACGACAACACCGACCCCAACTTCACCCCCGCCGAGCGACTCGGTCCAATTCAAACCGCTCGCAGCCGAGACTTGCCGCCCGGTCCGCTGGCTCGATTGGCGATCTCCACAGCGACCCGGGTACGACGTTTGGTTTGGAATATCGACGCGATGCTCCGGTAGCCGAAGCCGCCAAGGCTTTGGCTGGTATTCGTTCGGCGGCCTGGCGGACCGCCGCTACGGGGGTGGGCGTCGCCGAGCGACACGCATCTTGGCACTGCGGGCACGGGGGTTGGCCGACACCTCCTCATCGCCCGGCAGGATCGGTTTGCGGATCAAAACATCCCACCGATCATCGTCGCGAAAGGCGTGTTTGACGATTCGATCTTCCAAAGAATGGAAACTGATCGCCACCACGCGGCCGCCGGGGGCTATCCAATCGGCCGCCGAGGCGAGTGTCCGCGTCAACGCGCCAAGCTCATCGTTGACCACGATCCGCAACGCCTGAAAGGTCCGCGTGGCCGGATGAATGTCATGATTCTTGGACCGCGGGACCGCATCACGACAGATCGCCACCATGTCACCGACGGTCCTGACCGGCTGGCGGGCACGGTTCCGCTCGGCGACCCGCCGGCCGATCCGCCGGCTAAACCGCTCCTCACCAAATTGATAGATCGTGTCGGCGATCGTTTTCTCTTCGTTTCCCGCCAACCAGTCGGCGGCTGTTTGGCCTGTTTCGGGATCAAACCGCAGGTCCAACTCCGAGTCGGTGTGTTGAAAAGAAAACCCCCGGTTTCGATCGGCCAATTGATCGCTGGAGAGTCCCAAATCCAAAATCAACGCATCAGCGGTCGTCAAATCGCAGCGACGCAGTGCCTCGGGGGCTTTTTCGTAGCTGCCCAAAAACAGGTCCACCCGCGGGTCTCGCGTTGGCGAATCGGTTCGCGATTCCTCTCGGGTGATCACCGCCGGATCGCGATCCAACGCGATCAATCGACCATCGTGCGGCAGGTGCTCGGTCAGCAACCGGGTGTGCGACCCGCCGCCGTAGGTGCCGTCAACCATGACTGCCGGCCGATTTTCCGTTGTCCAGTGAACGACCTCCCGCGGCATCACGGCGACGTGAACCGGGGTCAAGACATCAGCCCCTCGGGGACTCGTTGCACCCTGCCCTGCCGGTCGATCACCGCGAGCGTCACCGATGCGTCGATCAGCCGCTGGCCATCACGATCAATTTCGTATTCATGGAAAATTTTGGCGGCCGAAACTTTGACCACCCGCGTTGTGACGTCGATTAGATCGTCGTAGCGTGCGGGGCTGCGGTAGCGGATATCGACACGGACGACGACCACCAAAAAACCCGACGCTTCGACTTCCCGGTATCGCCCGCCGGCCGACCGCAAGAACTCGGTGCGACCGATCTCCATGTATTGCAGGTACTTGGAGTGGTGGACGAAGCCCATCGGGTCGCATTCGTCATAGCGAACACGGATGCAGTGGACGTGCTCGCGGGGACCGGCCGGATCAGGAACGACTTGCATGACCGGAAGGTTAACGAATCTCAACGGTAGTGGCGGCGGCCTGCCGGGCCGCCGCTATCCCCCTACCCCGAAGATCCCGTGGACCTTCGGCGGCCTGGCAGCACATCATTATTGCAAAACAATCAACCAACCGGGAGGGTGAGGCTCCTGCCGAGCCTTTGACCAAACGAGAGGGTGAGGCTCCTGCCGAGCCGAATGGCTCAGCTTCGCCCTCCCAAAACTAAAGCTCAGCGGGAGCTTCGCCCTCCCAAAACTAAAGCTCAGTGGGAGCTTCGCCCTCCCAAAACTAAAGAATGGCTCAGCGGGAGCTTCGCCCTCCCGAAACTAAAGTCGGAGCCGGACGAATCTTAAGCCGTCGCCGCGGCGATCGTTTGACTCGTTGCCGCCCCCTGCAGCTCGTCGACCAAATCGGTCAACAGCGCCACGTCGGCGGGCCGATCGACCGTCAACAGCCACGCGATCGACCCGTCGATGCCGGCTTCGATCGCTTCGCAGCGATGAAAATCGACCATTTCGGCGATATCGGAGCGTCGCCAGTCGCGATCGGGCGAAACCAGAACGACCAAGTTGTGAGTCGAACGCAGCGACGAGTTGGTTTGAAAGCGTCGAAGCAGGCTTTCGACATCCGCCGCCGGGGTCGTCACCGCATCGACCACCAACAGCGGCCGGGTTGGATGATCCAGACTGCGGGCCATCCTGCGGCGTAGGCGACCCGCCTCGGACGGGTCAAATCGTTCAAAATGCCACTGGGGCGGGGCGGCAGCGGTTTCGGGCAGCGGTCCCAGGGGGGCGACCGGTGGCGGGACCGCGGCGTTGGACCAAACGGCGTCGCCGCGTGATTGGCCCGAGCGGGCGGGGGTTCCCGAGCGGGCGGGGGTTGCGGCGGCCGGGGGGGAAGATTTCAACATGACAAACTCCACGGGCGGGTTTTTGAAAAACGAAACCGCAACGGCGGCCACTTTTTCGCGGAAACCAAAAGCATCATGGGATCGCCATCAGGCGATGCAAGCGTTGAGGTAACGCAACCGGCGTGCCATCCCGGCAACCAAACTGATCTAACCCCGAAAACTCCCCGCGGTGTCTAAGCTAGCGTGATGAACATCGATCCCGCATTGACCGACCGCGTCCTGGCCCACGTCCACGGAGCGGAATATCGCCCCGGTAAACCCAAACAGATCGCTGAGTCGCTGGAGCTGGACGCTGACGGCTACCGCGAAGTCCGCCGGATCGTCAAGCAACTGGTCGTCGAGGGGCGGCTCTTTTACGGCGGCAATCATCTGGTCCTGCCGGCCTCAACCTCCGCGGCCGACGCCGAAACGCTGCGGGGAACGTTCCGCCGGGCCGTCGGGGGCGGCTTCGGATTCGTCCGTCCGACCGGCCGGATCGGCAACGCGGACTCCGATGTGCCCGACGATATCTTTGTCCCGCCCGGCTCGACCGCCGGGGCGATGGAGGGCGACACCGTCGACGTCAAAATCTCCCCCGGCCGGCGGGGCGGCATCGAGGGCGTCGTCGTCAGCATCGTCGATCGCGGCCGGCGTCAATACGCCGCAACGTACCTGGCCAAGACCGACGCCACCGGTGGTCCGGGCGTCATTCTCGACGGCGTTCCGTTTGACCAACCGATCGGTATCGGCGATATCCGCGGTTTGCCGCTGGAAAACAAGGACAAGGTTTTTGTCGAGCTGGTCGAGTTCCCCGGCGAGGACGGCCGGGGCGGCCAGGCGGTGATCCTGGAACGACTGGGCAGCAGCAACAATCCGGCGATCGACACGCTAACGGTGATGCGGCAGTACGGGTTGCCGGACGAATTCCCCGAAGCTGTTTTGAACGACGCTCGCAAACAGGCGGATCTGTTTGACGAAGAAAACTTTTCTCCGCAGCGGTTGGACCTGACCAACTTGCTCACGGTGACGATTGATCCCTACGACGCCCGCGACTTTGACGACGCCATTTCGCTGCAGCGGGAGGAAGGTCGATGGCGGCTGTGGGTCCACATCGCCGACGTCACCGCGTTCGTGCCCCCGGGGGGACCGCTGGACGCGGACGCCAAGAACCGCGCCACCAGCGTCTACCTGCCCGACCGCGTGGTGCCGATGTTGCCCGAAATCATCTCCAACCACCTCGCGTCGCTGCAGCCGGGCAAGAACCGGTTGGTCAAAACCGTCGAAATCGAAATCCTCGATGACTTGACGATCACCCACACGCAGGTTCACAACGCGGTGATCCACAGCGATCGCCGGTTTAACTATGAGGAGATCGATCAATTCCTGGCTTCCCCCGGTGATTACCGTCAAATCTGGGGCGATGAGGTATGCGATCTGGTCACCCAAATGCACACGTTGGCGATGAAGATGCGGCGGCGGCGATTCAAACGCGGCAGCATTTCGATGAACATGCCCGAGGTCAAACTCAAACTTGATCGGTCCGGCAAAGTCAAAGGAGCCTATCAAACCGAAAACACCGAAAGCCATCAGATCATCGAAGAGTTCATGTTGGCCGCCAACCAAGCGGTTGCGACGTGGTTGGACGATCTGGAGTTGCATTTCCTGCACCGCGTTCACCCCGCCCCCGACCGTCGCAAGCTGCGGCAGCTTTCGATGTTTGTCAAAGATTTGCGGTTGGGCATCGAGAACGTCGAGTCGCGGTTCGAGATCCAGGCGGTGCTCGACAAGGTCGCCGACACGCCGCTGGAAAACGCGGTCAACTTCGCGGTGCTCAAAAGCATGTCCAAGGCGGTCTACGCGCCCAACCGAGAGGAACATTACGCGCTCGACATGCAGCACTATTGCCATTTTACCAGCCCGATCCGCCGTTATCCCGACCTGTCGGTGCATCGACTGATCGGCCGGCTGATTGAGGGGGTCAAGACGCCCGATGATTCATTCGCCGAACTGGTCAAACTGGGGCATCACTGCAGCGACCGGGAACGCAACGCGGCGCAGGCGGAGCGGGAGCTGATCGAACTCAAACTCCTGCATTTCCTCAAGAAGAAAGTCGGCGAAACGTTGCAGGCGGTGGTGTCTCGGGTTTTCCCCGACGGCCTGCACGCCCGCTGCATTAAATTGCCCGTCGATGGTTATGTGCCGGTCGGGACGCTGCCGGCCGATCAATATCGTTTTGAACGCCGCGGTCAAATGCTGATCGGATTCCGCGACGGCAACCGTTTCCGATTGGGCGACAGGTTGACGGTACAGATCGATCGCGTCGATCTTATTGATCGGCAACTGCACTTAAAAGTGTTAAAAAACCACAACTCGGACAAGCGAGACGGCGAGAAACTGGCGGGATCACCCAAAAAGTCGGATTATAAGACGAAACGCAAGACCGACCGCCGGGACAAACGCAAAAAGAAGAATAAGTAGGAAGATGAACTTTTTCTCTCCCCCCCCCCGCCCCGCTTGCCGGGAGAGGGGGTCGGGGGTGAGGGCTTTTCGGATCAGAGATCACCTAATTCGGGCCGCCGACGCTCCAGCCGATTTCATCCAGTCCCAAAGCCCGGCGGCTTCGGCCCCACCGGACAGAACTCCATGACTCTCAACCGCGAAGCCACCACGTCCGACGCGATGCGTTTAGCGTTCTGCCGCGTCATTGAATCGCTCGCCGCGGGTGAAGTGACCAGTTATGGCGATGTCGCCCGGCAGGCCGGGTATCCACGTCGACACCGCGCCGTCGGTTCGCTGTTGTCGGTCTCCCACGACGTGCTCCCGTGGTGGCGGGTGGTTTACAACGATGGTCGTTTGCCACCGGTCAATCCCGGACTGCAGGAAGAACGTCTGGCCGAGGAGGGCGTCACGGTCACACGGGGCAAAGTCGTCGCGGCTCCGCGGGGGAAGTTCAACACGGCATCCCGTTAGGGACATCAAGTACGACGGGCTTGCAGCCCGTCGATCGACGGCCTCAAAGGCCGTTTCGCGTTGCCGAAGCTTCCCGCAGAATTATTTGTACCCATGATTCGCGAAATAATTCGACCAAGCCTCATGGATCCTATCATCCTCCCGCTGGTTCAACGGGTGAGTGTTGGGTTGATATTGACGATGTTCGGTTGCCGCCCAATCTTCAAGCGATTGACGCACCGTTTCAAAGTCGGCCAACCTCAATTCGTCATAGATCCGCTGCAAGGTCGCCACCGGATCGGCGACGAGGTCTTCATAACGAATCTCCAATAGTCGGTTGGGGGCCAGTTCATCTCGGGCCGCCGTGTAGGCATCGTCCATCCGCGGCAGGCACTCCAATACATAAGATTCAATCTCATCGGTCGACTTGGGCGTTTGCAACGCTTGGTCAGCGTCCAGGCTGCGCCACAAGCGACAGGTGCTCGGGTAGAGCGCTGCGGGATCGCGGGCCAAATGAATGAATTTTGCCCGGGGAAACGCGGCGGCTAAGACCGCCAGACGACCGGTATGCGTGGGACTTTTGATAATCAACGGCCGGGTCGTGGCGATCGAAACGCGGTGGATGAAACCCCGCAGCGTCCCGATCCAGTCCTCGACCTGTCGGGGCGGGACGCCGGCAAAATCCAGGTAGTCCAAATCGACCGCGCCGCGCCGGGGATAGGCAATGCGGCGATAGGGCGACGGTTGACCAAGATTCAAAAGCGCGAACTCGTCCTCCTGGGGGCGGTCCCAGCCGGCGGCCATGTTGTCCATCGGCCGGCGACCGGGCAGCAACCACGTGGCAAAACGACGAAAGAACCACTCCGAAATTAAGAAATGCCCGGGGGCAAAGCATTGATACGTCGTCGGGCTGGCGAAACGGTCGTCGCGAACGAGCAACTCGTGCAGCAACGTCGTGCCGCTGCGCCAGTGACCGATGATGAAAACGGGTGGACCGTGCAGCGACGCGTCGGCGATGCGGCGGCGAAAAATGATTCGCTCGACCGCCGCCAGGGCACTGTTAAAAACCGCCGCAATGGTGATGCCCGCCGCCATGGGCAGGCGGCTCGGCGAGATTCGGTAACCTCCGTCGGCCAACAGCCGCCACCAAACGCTCCACGTCATCCCGTGCCAAAACCGCGGGCTGTAGAGCGGGTAGGGATTCAGCGGTGCGGCGATCGGATCGGGGGACTTCGGCTCGGGGGACTTCGGCTCGGCGGGATCGCGTTTGGGGGGCGACATGGTGGGACCGGCAACGGCCATCGCTGGGGGGGGGCCGGCTGGGGGGATTGCCGGACGTCGATGTTCAAAACGGGGCGTCATCGACAGCCCGCCGATGCTCCGAACAACCCTAGCGGCTAGAATCCACGGCGTCTTTGGGACATCGTGGACGATCCGTCCGCCGGCCGCCCCCCCCAACGCCCGCCGCCAAGTTCCTTTTCCGTCACCCGCTCGCCCTTAATGTCGATTACCGCCGACTCCGATTCGACGCCCTCGTCCGTTCCGCCCTCGTCCGGTCCGCCGTTGACCATCGCGGGGCTGCAGTCGCACATCCGCCGGATGTACCACGACAAGGACGTGGCCCGGGGCGTCGACGGCACGTTCATGTGGTTGATCGAGGAGGTCGGCGAGTTGGCGTCGGCGCTTCGGGGTGACGATCGGGAAAATTTGGCAGCGGAATTCGCCGACGTGATCGCCTGGTTGGTGACGATCGCCAACGTCGCGGAAATTGATTTAGACCTGGCATTGCAGCAAAAGTACGGCAGCGGATGTCCCGGTTGCGGCCGGTTGGATTGCCGGTGCGACTTGAGTGAAAAACCGTGACGCGTTCCCTGGCAGTCGGTTGGTTGGTCGCGGCGATCATCGCCACCTCGGTTCCCGTGAGGGTTTTAGCCCAAGACGACGAATCTTTGGCCCGCCGAATCGGGCTGGGCGGTCGGTACCGGATTGGCCGCTGGATGCCGGTTCGCGTCGATGATTTGCAAATTTTCGGCGACCAGCCGTCGGCTCGTTGGTCGGTGGTGACTCAAGACGGCGGCGGGGCGGAGGTCACCTACGAGCAGGATGCGGGCCCGGGCGGGATGCTCTACGCGGTCGCGGGGACCGAGGCGGCGGAGTTGAGCGTCCGGCGAGACGGCTCAACCCTCCTGCAGATGCAGTTGCCCGGTGCCGGGTCGCCGGGGACCGGACCGGCACTGGTGCCGCCGGGCACACCGCTGGGACTGTGCTTTGGCGACCCCCTGGGCATCGACCGAATTGGGGCCAACGAGATTTTGCAGCGCGATCCAACGACCGCGTTGGTTTTGGTGGACGACCCCGGCATGATCCCGCACCGTGCGATCGGGCTGGAGGCGGTCGATTATTTGATCGTGACCGGGCGGGGTGCGGAGTTGCTCGCGGAGCTGGACGACCGGCAAAACGACGCGATCGCCGATTGGCTCGCCGGCGGAGGGCGGGTGATCACGACGCTCGGCGGCACCGCCGGCCAAACGCTTCGGTCGGCCCCCTGGCTGGCCGATGCGTTATCCCCGTGGACCGAGGGCGGGTCGACGGTGCGGTTTGATCCGTCGGGGTTGGAGACGTTTACCAACAGCGAAACGCCGCTGGAGCCGTTCGACGCGATTGCGTTGCCCAGGGCCGGGGGGCAATCCCTGCTCGCCGGGCGAACCACCCGCCGCGCCCCCAGTCCGCTGGCGGTGCGTTATCGGGTGGCATTCGGCTCGATCACGGTGATCGCCGCGGACCTCGACGCGGCCCCGTTCGCCGACTGGCCGCAACGGCTCGATCTGCTCGATCGACTGGCCGGGGACGTCTACCGACCGGCCGAAGTCGACACCGACGCCGCGCGGCGGGTTTCGGGTTTTGGAGATTTGGCCGGTCAAACCCGCCGCACCTTGGATCGTTTTGCCGCCAAACGTTCGATCCCTTTTTCGGTCGTGGCCCTGGCGGTGATGGGCTGGATCGCGATCGTCGGACCGATCGACGCATTACTGGTGCGTCGAGTTCTCGGCCGGCCGCTGGCCGGTTGGGCCACGCTGGTGGGAGCCTCGGTCCTGCTGTCGGTCGGACTGGTGCTCGCCGCCGGTCCGGTAGCCGGTCCCGATGAACCCTTTTCGGGGCGGACGATGGAGTTCATCGACATTGATTTAAACAGCGGCTACGGTCGATCGACCCAGTGGGCCGTTCCCTTCAGCCACGACGGGGGCACGCTGGCGTTGTCGACGGAGATGTCCGCGGCGTGGTCGCCGATCATCCGCCGGACGTCGCGACGATTGATGGCACCGTTGGACTCGACCGAAGGTCTCGATGGATCGATCAATATCGATTTGGGGGGCCGGGTGGCGGTGTCGATGGTCGACAAGGTTGGTGCGGGATTGGTCGGCCAAATCGATTCGCTGACCCTGCCGCCCCGCGGCAGTCGCTCGGTGGTCGCTTCGAGTCAATTCACCGCCGCGATCGAGCCGATGACGATCGGCCGGCGAGGTGGGTCCGAACTGCTTCGCGGATCGTTGACCAATCCGTTGCCGGTCGACCTGCTCGATGGGATGTTGATTTACAAAAATTGGGCGTACTTACTGCCCACCCGGTTGCCGGCCGGGGGCCGGATCGCCGATGTCGATACGCTGCGTCAGAAGAATTTTCGGTGGCAATTGACCCGCCAAAAGGCGCTCCAAAGTGCCTCCGAATCTCAGCCGTGGCGGGTGATGTCGACCGATCCGCTGCGTTTGGCCGAAATGCTGATGTTTCATGATGCCGCCGGTGGGGACCGTTACACCGGATTGACCCATCGGCGGATCGGCCACCTGGATCTGTCCAACCTGCTGGTCGATGATCGCGCAATTTTAATCGGACGAACCGGAGAGCCGTTGATGACGCTCACCGTTCGTCCGACCGCCGGCAACGTGGCCGCCTCGATCTTGTCTCATAACTTTGTCCGGTTGATTTTGCCGGTCGCCTCGGAGTCTCGCCCATGATTAAAACCGTCGGCCTGACCAAACAATACGGCGACGCTTATGCGATCAAGGACATCAACCTCGATCTCGTCGCCGGCGACCTATTCGGGTTCATCGGTCCCAACGGGGCCGGTAAAACGACGACGATGCGCATCATCGCCACGCTGCTCGAACCGACCCACGGCGAGGCTTACGTGTGTGACCATAGCGTCCATACGGCGCCCAAGGAGATCCGCCGATTGGTCGGCTACATGCCCGACTTTTTTGGTGTCTATGATGACATGACGGTCGTCGAATATCTGGAGTTTTTCGCCGCGTCCTACCGCATTCGCGGCGAAGCCCGGCGGCGTCGGGTCGACGAGATGCTCGATGTCGTCGATTTGGATTTCAAACGTGACGCATTCGCCAACACGCTCTCGCGGGGCCAAACCCAGCGGCTGGGACTGGCCCGCACGTTGCTGCATGACCCCCAGGTGTTGTTGCTCGACGAACCGCTTTCGGGCCTCGATCCGCGGGCGAGGATCGAGATGCGGAATCTGTTGCGGGGGCTGGGCACGATGGGCAAAACGGTCATCGTCAGCAGTCATATCCTGCCGGAGTTGGCCGATGTATGCAACAAGATCGGCATCATCGATAAGGGCGAGTTGAAACAGAACGCGACCAAAGCGGAAGTCATCCGCATGGTTCGTCAACATACGGTGTTGGTCATCGCTCCGGCCGACCGCACCGCCCTGCCCCGCGTCGCGGAGTTGTTTGAGAATCATCCCAAAGTCGACCGCTGCGAACCCGGCGACGGGACCGTGCGCGTGATTCTGCGAGCCGGCGTCCAGGAGTATGACGATCTTCCGACCTTGTTGATCAATCAGGGTGTTTCTTTAAAACGATTTGGCGAGGAGGAACTCGACTTGGAGTCAGCCTTCATGGCGCTGACCAAAGGAACCAGCACGCGGATGTAACTCCGGTAGCGGCGGTCCGCCAGGCCGCCGAAGATGACACGCGGAGGTAGCGGCGGTCCGCCAGGCCGCCGAAGATGGCTCGACCAAAGCCTTGGCGGCTTCGGCTACCGGAGGGGGGACCAAAGCCTTGGCGGCTTCGGCTACGGGGAATGACCGAAAGTCTTGGCGACTTCCGCTACGCGGAGATCAACACAAACGTGAGCGTTCCCAACGCCCCGGCAGCGATGAGAATCAGCACAAAGTTGACAACCTTGCCCCGCGAACCACGCAGCGTCCGCTTCCGGTCGGCTTTGGCGTCCAGCGGGACGATCCCGTCCAGACGCGATGAGTCGGGGGACAGATCGGCGTCGGGAGCGGCCGGGGGCAACGTCGCGGCCGGTTCTACCGCCCGGGGCGTCGGCGGCTGTGGCACCCGGAGCGACTCGGCGTGCCGCCAGTCGGTCCATCCGTCTCGCCACAACAGGGTGTCGCCGGCCACCCTGCCCTCGCGAAACCACTGCTGCATCGTCGGACCGTCAGCGGGTCCAAATTGGCCACCGGTCGACGGGCGAACGTACCAGGTGGTTTCCGCGTTGCCCCACTGGAAGTCACTGCCGCCGGTCGACCGCGAAGCGGTTCCCCTAGTGTCGCCGGACGGCGCGGCGCCGTCGGTGACCGCCGGTTGAGAATGAGGTTGACCGCCGGAGGACTTGCGGTCGATCGGTCGGGAGGTCGCCGCGTCCTGAGCAGGGATGCGGAACCGCTGTGAACAGGCCGGGCAGACCCCGCGGCGACCGGCCAACTCGGATTTGATGTTCAATCGCTTGCCGCAGGCGTGACAGGCGAAGCGGATGCCCATGGCCGGGGGGGTCGATCGAAAGGAACGTCAAACGAAAAAGTGCTCGGGGCGGTCGATTCTAGTCCAAATCGGTCGCCGCGGGCACGGTCGCGATCGGCTCGGTCACAACCGCCAAGCGGCCGCGGCGGGCGGGGCCGAGCCACAATCCAACCGGCCGGTCGCCGACTCGCAACGATCGTTGGACCTCGGCGGGATCTTCCCCGCCTCCGCGTATTTTGACCGCCTCGGCAAACCAGCCCGCCTCGCGAAAGCGACGCCGCATCCGCCGGAGCTGGGCCGGCACCGGCTCGATCACTCGCCGGACGATCGCCAGGGAGCTGTCGAGATGCTCCGGCAACAGTTCATCCGCGGTCAGGAAACCGGGCAATCCGCCCACCGTGCGAGCCGACCACCGCCGGGCCAGCGTGGCGGTCAAACCCGCCGCCCGCACCGACGCGTCGGGGTCAATCATCCAACGGCCCAAACGGTCGGCTTCCTCGGCGCCGGGATCCGGGTCCGAGGGATCATTGACCAAGACATCCGTCCGGCCGCGGCGAATCGAAATCGCGGACCGACCGGCCAAATCCAATGCGTGTCCGACCGCAAATTGCCCCTCCAGCACGTTGCCCAACAATATCGATTGCTCGCGAACGGTCCCGCCCAGCGAGATCCACGTGCGGTGAGACCGGTCGGACCAATCGTCGGGTAATTCGGTGGCCGGAGCGAGTTTGACGACGCCCCCGGCCGAACGCTTGTTGAGCCGCTCCAAGAAATCCGGCCCCGGAGAGAACTGGTGCCAATCGGTTCGGCGTGCTCGGCCGGCGCGGCGATCGGGATCGAGATGAAACATTCCCCCGGCGGGCATCCAGGCTTCGACCGGGATTGTCTCGACGTCGATCGCTTGAAACGTCGCTTTTGACGCGGCGTCCGCCTCCAAGTTGGCTGCCGCCATCGCCAACATTCTCGGGTCTCGGTCTACCGCGATTGCCTGCCGCCCGGCGGCCCACCGGACAAAATCACTTCCGATGCCGCAGCAAACGTCGGCGACTTGCCCGCCGAAGTCGCGGCTCCAGGAGGCTTTCAATTCCGCGACCGGCCCGGCGGTCGCCTGCTGCAACGAGCGATCGGTCACCCACCAAATCCCCGCCGGGGGCGGACCGAGTTTGGCGACCGCGGCCGGCTGCAGCCTTGCGACATCGGCCAACCAACGCTGTCGCGGGTCAATGGAAACCGCCAAAACGCGACCGCGTTCGGGGTCCGCCAGAAGCTTCAAAACCCACTCGCGGTCGGCGTCGGTGAACGTTTCGCTCACGGTTGACCCAGCAATTTGCGGAGCAGCGCCGCCCGTTGATCCCGGCTTTCGACCTGAGCAATCTGCGAGATCAGACCGGCCTGACGCTCATTGACCGCAACGGGGACTTCGCTCCACGGTCCGGCGGGAAAAAGCGTCGCGGCGATCGCGTCGGCCAAGGCGGTGATGCCATCGGTCCGGTCGTCGGCAAGCGACCAGTCCGGTGGCCCGGAATCATCCGCCAAAGGATTGGCTCGCGTGGCAATGTCCGGGCCGGTGTACCGATCGGGGTCCACCTTGTTGACCACCCGCAGCGACGGTTTTCCGGTCGCAATCGACCGTGCCGACTCGGCAATGGCATCCCCGCGGGCGGCCGGGTCAGTAACCCGGAGGATCAAGTCCGCGGCGCGGAGTTTTTGCATCGCACGCTCAATCCCTTCCTGTTCGATCGCCTGATCGGTCAGGTGCAATCCGGCAGTGTCAGTCAATCGGACGGGCCAACCGGACAGCACGGTGTCGCAATCAATGGCGTCTCGGGTCGTTCCGGCGACCGCGTCGGTCAAAACGCGTCGGTGGCCGATGAGCCGGTTAATCAGGCTGCTTTTGCCGACGTTGGGAGGCCCGCAGAGGACCACGCGGGCGGGCCGCGACAGGAAGCGACTCCACTGCCACCGCCCGGCGATTTCCCCCGCCTGCTTGTCATTTCCCTGAAGCTGTTTGCGTTTTCCCTGGAGCGATTGATCGGCCCATCGACGCAATGCCCCCCGGGACTGCGTCATCGCGATCGCGGCGGTGACCGACGTTTGGCAGTGCCGCAGCACGTCGTCGGCCTCATCGATCAACAGGTCGCCGGACCGGTGGTCCGCCTCGGTGGCACCGGCATCGATCAAATCTCGGGCGATCTGGTCCACCGCCGCGACGCCGCCGTGGCAGCAGATTTCCAATGAACCGTCGGTCGATCGAGACACCACGACGGACTCGCCGGGCTTCCGGCCGGACGGTCCGACCCATAGCCCGTAACGAACCCGATCGCCCACCGGCAACGTTCCCCGCCAGCACCGGCGTAGCACTTGATTGATCGACACGCCGCTGACCCGAACGACCGCAACGGCTCCGCGGCCGCGCCCGGTCATGCGTTCAAATTGCGTCGATCGCTCAAACTGGCGTGGCACCGTCAACCATCCCCGCAGCCCATCCGCTCGCAGAATTTGGTCATCACCGGCTCAAGGCTGATCAGTTCACCAGTCCAGCGGATCGGCAACCAACCCACCGCCGCCGCCGCGATGCCGGCCGCTCGGCTCCCGCTTCGGATCAACCACAGCGTGTTGCCGTCGGTCGGGGGAATTTGCATCGGCAAAGCGGGCCGGTCCCAAATGAAAATCACGGGTTGATCTGGTGCAAGCGGCCCGAACGTCTCGGCGACCGGCACCAGGTCGTCCCCTCGGGTGAAACGGATTTCGTATCGTTCCAGCAGCCCGCGGTCGACCAGGGCGGGCGTCCAGCGTTGACAAGAAACCGCGATCGCTTCGGACCAGTCATCGGCCGGGCCGGAGCCGACGCCGGTCGGCAAGGCGACGACCCACCGCAACGTCATCGGCGGGCGGGTCACGAATCAAGCCGCCGCAGCAGCCTGGCTCGAGAGATCCCCAATTGGCGGGCCGCTTCGGCTTTGTTGCCCCCGGCCGCGTGGACCGCCTCGTCGATCAATTTCAACTCCAGCGCCGCGAGTTGTTCGTCCAGCGTGGCCGGCGGGCGGTTGCCGGCCAGCTTTGCCGAAGCGGTATCGCCCGAGGCCACCCCGGCCCGGTAGGACCGCACCAGCAGCGGCAAATGCTCCGGTTGGATCGCGGCCGGGGACGACCGATCGGCTGCATGTCGGTCGACGGCATGAGCAACAACGTCGACCAGCTCATCGAATTGGTGGGGCCACGGGTAGACCGATAGTCGGTGCAGCGACGCGGCCGACCAGGGGGGCGGGGCCGTGCCGGTCGCCGCCCCCCGGGTTAACTTTTGAACCATGTGCGGCAAATCGGCGATGCGGTCGGCCAGCGGCGGGATGATCAACTGCAACGTCGCCAGCGGCCCGGCCAATCCCGGTGGCAACTCGGTTGCCGAGTCGCAGCGGCGGCGACCGATCAGCCGCAAACGATCACCGAAACGCTCCGACCAAGCCATCACGACCCCGGCGGCATCGGCCGGCAGGTCTTCGATCCGGTCGATCAACAGCGTCCCGCGGCCGGCCGGGTCAGACTCGATTTGGTTGGCAATCGGACCGGCGTAGACGCTCATCAGTTCGGCATCCATCAACGACCCGTCGACGCTGGCGACCGGTTCGCCGGGGGCCGAGGCGGCGTGAATTCGTATCGCCAATGACCGCCAACCGCACCCCGGCCCTCCAACGATCGTCATCGAACAACGCGCCGCCGCGGCCAGTTCGCTGCGACGGATCAGGATCGCCGCGGCCGGGGATTGGCCCAGCAGCAACGCGGCCGACAATTCGGCGTGTTTTTGATGCCAGTGGTCAACCGCTCGGGCGATCGCGGCTCGGCCGCCGATGCCGGCGGGGCTTTGAAAATCCGACGCGTCGAGTTCGGTGTCGAGCAAGAAATCGCCCAACATTCCCAGCACAAGCGGCGGGTCGGCCTGCAGTCGCACCCAGTGGGCGGCCACCGGCATCGGCGGTCCCGAACCGGCCGGCAACGGTAGCTCGCGGGTCTCGTAGCCACGCTCGGCCGCCGCAACCGAAAGACCCAGCAATGATGCCAATCGATCCAGCGGATCGGAAGGTGGAATGATGGTGGCGACTCCGGCAACCTCGCCGGTCGGTGCATCCCCTTGGCCGGCGATTGCGAGCGTCGACCGGCCGAGTATATCGTCGGCGGGGTGACCGAGTTGATCGGCCATCGCCGGCGACAGGTAGACGATCACCCCGGCGGCATCGATCAACCAGGCCGCGACGCCGCCGTCCTCGAGCAGCCGCTGCAGCGTCCGGGTTCGTTTGCGAGCCGGCGGGGCGGTCAATCCGGTTTCGTCCACATAATGCGGTAGGGAATTGGCATATCAACCGTCGCTGGACCCGGCAGCGTTTAGAACGTGTCGGTCAAGAAATGGTGGCCCATGTGGAACCGCCGATTGGACGGGTAGTAGTTGTGCCACTTTTTGTTGTACACCGGGATTTGCATCTCCGGCGGGTAGCGATGATACAGCGAGTCGGCGGAGCGGTAGTACTCCTGGCCCCAAAAGTTTTGCGGGTAGTAAACGTAGGGATAGTGGTAAAATCGGTTCCAATCGACATTGCCCGCCGACGTCCCCCACGCTTGACCGTAAGCGGCGTCGCCGGCCGTCGCGTCGCTCGAAACCGTCGCGGTGGCCAAAACCATCGCGATCAGGGCGGCGGCAAACCATTGAATGTTTTTCATCGTCTTATTCCGTCGGGTCGCTTTTTGCTGGATCGGGTCTTCGCTCGATCGGCCAGTTCGCTCGATCGGCTCGTTCGCTCGATCGGGCTTGCGGAGCCGTTGCTACCGCCAGCTATCGGCACAACCGGCCCCATCGGCTCAACTGTTTCGACCCGGCGCCTCTTAATTTAACGTTTCAACCATGAAAACCTTCCCCATCTTCGCCGCGGTGCTGTTCGGATCGGCCGTAGCGTCGTCCATTGCCGCGGCTTGTCCGTTCTGCACCGCCCTGTCGCAGACCCTCCGTCAAGACATGGCGGCGATGGATGCCGTCGTCGTCGCCACCGCGGTCGCCGGGGATGCCGATCGGGACGTCGATGCCGGGACGGTGACAATGCGGGTCGACACCGTGCTCAAAGGCGACGACTTGATCGAGGCGGGCCGGAGCGTCGTGGCGGTTTACTACGGCTCGGTCGAGGCCGGTCGTCAATTCATGCTCTCGGGCGTCGACCCGGCCGACATGCAGTGGTCCTGCCTGCCGCTGACCGACATGGCGGTCGATTACGTCAAAACCGTCGCCCGGTTGCCGGTCGATGATGGCGCGGCGCGGTTGCGGTTTTATTACGACTACCTGGAGTCGAGCGAATCGATGCTCGCCCGGGACGCCTACGACGAGTTCGCGATTACGCCCTACGAGGACGTCCGGGCGATCGCCGAGACGATCGACCGCGAGCAGATGTTGACCTGGATCGACGACCCGGAAATCAACGTCGACCGGCGGCGGCTCTACCTGACGCTGCTGGGGATCGTCGGCGGCCCGGACGATTTGCCACGACTCGAATCGATGCTCCAAAGCACCTCGCAAGCCTCGCGGGCGGGTTTGGACGCGTTGATCGGTTGCTACCTGACGTTGGCCGGGACCGATGGTTTGCCGTTGATCGATCGTTTATTCCTGTCCAACCAACAGGCCAGCTACGCTGACACTTACGCGGCGATCGCGGCGATTCGCAACTTGGGGACGCTCGACCTGTTGCCCCGCAGCACGCTGGCCGAAGCCCTGCACCCGGTGCTGCACCGCGAGCCGTTAGCTGATTTGGTGATCCCCGACCTGGCCCGGTGGCAGGATTGGAGCCAGGTCGAGACGATCAAACAATTGTTTTTGGAGGCTGACGAGGACAACAACTGGGTCCGGGTGCCGGCGGTCAATTACCTGCGAGCGTGCCCGCTGCCCGAGGCCGAGGTGGCATTGCAGAAGCTGATGGAGGTCGATCCCGAGAGCGTCCGCCGGGCCAACACGTTCTTCAGCGTGCCCAAACCGGCCGCCTCACCGGCTTCAGCGTCCTAATCCGGTAGCCGAAGCCGCCAGGGCTTTGGTCCCCCTCCGGTAGCCGAAGCCGCCAAGGCTTTGGTCCTCCCCGGTAGCCGAAGCCGTCAAGGCTTTGGTCCCGCTCCGATCGGCGGCCTGGCGGACCGCCGCTACCGACGAAACTTGAGCCGATTTCGACAATCCGACCGATCAACCTTGCCGCCCCCCGGCCGACCCGCCTAATGTGCCCATCGGTTTGAACCGGACTGCGATTTTGGCTCACGGCGTGACCGCCGGCCGGCCGATATCTCCTGTGCTCTTGGTCGACTTTTTGCGTTTCGCGAAGTCTCTACCAATACAGGATGGATTGCATTCCGGGACATGGATTGCGGCGCCGACGACCCGACCAAAGAGCCTCGTGGACTTCCCCAAAACGCCAAACTGCACTCGCCATTGATCGGCGTTGCGGATACAAGGTTTTGGGACATCGAAGCTCTGCGACTCGGGTCGTCACCACGTCACTTTCCGTACAAACCTGTCGCTCGCCCCGCGAGTTTTGACTCTCCGTCGACGTTGATCGTCACGGGGATCGAAACGCTCGGAGCGTCCAGCCCCTCCCCGGGATCCATTCGCCGCTATGCAAATCTACGGCCCTTTCCGTCTTTCCGCCGCCGCCCCGACCACACCCTCGGCCGGTGCTTCGAGGCTCGCCGGCTCCAAACCGGCCGACTCCGGCCCCCGGTCAATCGGTCCGACCGACCAACTGGACCTGTCCGCACTGGCCAGCACCGCGGCGACGTCCGGCCCGTCGGCGACCAGCTCCGCGGGCGGTGACATCCGTGTCGATCGCGTCGCCGATTTGCGTCGCCAAATCGCCGCGGGCGGTTACGACACGCCCGAAAAAATGGATTTGGCCCTGGACCGAATGCTCGACGCATTCGCTTAGCCATTTCGGTTGAGGCGTTTGGCTGCGGTTGGCGGTAGCGGCGTGCCGCCAGGCCGCCGAGCCGATTCATGGGTGTCGGCGGCCTGGCGGCACGCCGCTACGTTGAGCCTCTCCGCACCATTGACACAGGGCAACGACCAACCATGACCGCCGCCGACGTCCGCCGGCTCGAGGATTTGATTCGGCTGCGGGCGGCCTTGTTTAAATTCAACGAGTCCGCCGCCGCCGATGAATCGGCGTTGTCGATCACCGCTCACCGCATCGCCGAGCGGTTCGCGACCGATTGGCCGGCGTACTGGCGCCGCCAGGAGCAGTTGGCCGAACGACTGCTCCGCGAAGCTCAGTTGAGACTTGAGGAAACCAACCGCCGCAGTTCCCGCGGAGGTTCCGCCCCGGTCAACCACGATGCGGTCGCCGACGTCGCTCGGGCACGCGATCGATTGAGGTTCTGTCGCAGCCGGACGGAGTTGGCCAAACGCTCCGCCGCCCAAATGGCGGTTGAAGTCGCAGAATTTCGCCGAGCGATCGCTGCGCTGCGAGACCTGATCGGTGATCGACTGCCGGCCGCAATGGCGGACCTGGATCAAACGCTCATGGCGCTGGATCGCTACCAAGCGTAGCGGAAGTCGCCAAGACTTTCGGTTGCACTCCGTCCGAAAGTCTTGGCGACTTCCGCTACGTTACGCCGAAACGGAACCCGAGCGGCCCTCCCCCGCGGTCGCCTCCAGCACCGTTTCGAGCACCTCGATCAGTTGATCCAGCCGGAAGGGTTTGTACAGAACCGCCTTGGGATGCAGCCCGTTCTGTTTGGCCTGCACGATCGAGTGCCCCGGATCGTAGCCGAACCCGGTCATCAAGATCATCGGCACCGGGTCGATCATCGTCTGCAGCCGCCGCATCAATTGATAGCCGGAGTACTCGCGGAGCTGGATGTCGCTAATAAAAACGTCGTAGCCAAACCCGCCGCGGCTGTTTCGACTCGTCCGCGCCATCGACAACGCTTCGGTCCCGTCATGCGCGGTCTCGACGATGCAACCGTAACGTTCCAACAACTGATGGGCGCTGGCGCGAACTTGATCGTCGGCATCGACGACGAGCACCCGTTTGCCCACTAAGACTTTGTGGGCCGCCCCGGCTTCGGAGACCGGGACCGCTTCGGCCGGGGAGAGCCGGCGGCCAATCTCTTGAATCGTGTCTTTGATCTCCCGAGCGTTTCGCAAAATTCTGCCCAAACGCTCGATGAACACCGTCGGCGTCTGCTCGCCGGCCTGCTCCTCGTAAGCCTCCATGACCGAGACGGCGTCGTTGAGGATTTCATCAACCGACAACGCCACCGCGCTGTGAATCGCGTTGCACGACTGCTCGGCGGTGTCGGCACGCTGAGCGGCCAACAATTCCAGTGTGTTGAGCGCCACGGCGACATCGCGGGCAAAGATTTCCAAAAATTTTTCGTCCGTTTCCGAAAACGCCGCGACCTCGGGACTCTCGACGTTGATCGTGCCGAGGATTTGATCGTGCAACATCAACGGCACCGTCAGCGAGCTGCGAGCGTTGCCGATGCCGGTCAAATAGAGCGAGTCGACCGAGACGTCGGGGCAAATGTACGATTGACCCTGGGCGGCGACGAACCCCGTGATCCCGTTATGGGTGCTGGCCGCCTTGAGTTTGCGATTGGCCGCTTCCTGATCGATGCCGACCGAGAGCAGCGGCAGCAACTGACCGGTCGATTGCTCCAAAACTCGGATTTCGATGTACTCAAAGTTGAGTAATTCGGCCAGGTGGCGGCGGATGTTGCCGGTCAACAGTGCAATCCGGTCGTCGACATCCATCATGAAAATTTCGCCGGGCCGAATGTCGGCTAGTTCGCGGCCCGCCTGGTGGATCGCCGCGAGTTTTTGTTGCTGCAGGATCTCCTCGGTGATGTCGGTGACCGTGACGATGAGCTGCGGTTCCGAACCGGGGGACCGAATCGCTGCGGCGTGAACTTGAAAATACTTCCCGTCATCGCTCTGCAACTGCGAATGGGCGTCGTCGTCGGTCGCCAGGGCGGTGTGAAAGGGACAGAAGTCCGGCCCCATGATCTCCGGGTCGCGTAGCAGTTGGAAAAAAGTCATGGAAATTGGCGTGCCCTCGGGCTGACCGGCCCACTGCAACAATCGCCGGTTGGCCCACAGGACTTTCAAATCCGCGTCCAACAACGCGACGCCTTCGGGCATGTCGCGGAGCATCAGGTGGCTGTGCAACAGCCCGCTGATTTCACCGACCTGGGGGAAGCAATCCCGGTCCAGCCATACGCCGCTGACGGCGGGATCTCCGAGCATCGACCAGGCGTCGGCGAGGCAATCGACCGTGACGTTCTCGCCGGGAGGAACCGTCGTTTCAGTCAACGGAGGTCGATCACCGTGGGTCACTCGTATTACTTTTGACATCACCGCCGCTCCCACCACTGGTGTCCGCTGCCACCAAACCGATCCACAAGCCCCTGAACATAGTGATCGGTTCGTTTGAACGCACCGGCCCCCCCGAACTTCTGCGGACGCACGCTTCGGCGGAATTGCGGATCGCGTTTTGGCAGCATCAAAACTGCGGGGGGCTAGCGGTTCCAAAGCGGCCAACGGTTGCCCCGTTGTCAACCAAACTGGCGCCGGAACGGTCATCGCTGCGCGACAAATCGGGTGGCCGCAAGGGCAATCCGGCGATTCACCGCAAAAATGTCGTTTTTTCTCTGAACCGACCCGCTCACATTGTTGACATGCCCCGCCGTCGACTTACATTCTGACACGTGGGCAATCAGTCGCCCATTTTGCGCAGCCGTTAAAAACCACCCGTGTTCCTTTACTTGTCTCACTGGCTGTGAGCACCCCCCCAAGGATTCTCTGCAATGAAGTCGACCCTTTTACGAACCCTCACCGGACTTGCCGCGGCGATGCTCATCGCCGTCCAAGCCCACGCCGGATGCGGCAGCTGCAGCGGCTGCGCTGACGGCGGCGGATGTGCCACCGAAGCTGTCGCCGACGGCTGCGGTGGTGCGGCCGCCGGCTCGGCCGGTTGCGGCGGTTCGGTCTCCTACGCCGCCGCCCCGGCGATGCGTAGCCAATACGTGACCGAAACCCGCATGGTCCCCCAGACCAGCTACCAGATGCAAACCCAAACGCGGATGAAGGACGTCACCAAGTGCGTCGCCCGCGTCGAAACCAAGTCGCAGACCTACACCGTCAACGTTCCCCAGACGCAAACGCGGACGGAAACCTACGACGTGCAGGTCGCCGTGCCCTACACCGAAGAAGAAACCTACACCGTTCAAGTCCCGGTCACCAACCAGGTTGAACAGTCCTACACGGTCACCGTCCCCTACACCGAACAGGTCGAACAGTCCTATCAGGTGACGGTTCCCTACACCGAACAGGTCGAGCAGTCCTACACGGTGACGGTCCCCTACCAAGAAACGATGACGCAGACCTACCAGGTCAACGTTCCTTACACCGAACAGGTTGAGCAGACCTACACGGTCCAGGTCCCGGTTCAAAAGAGCCGCGAAGAAACCTACACCGTTAGCGTTCCTTACACCGAACAGGTCGAGCAGTCCTACCAGGTGACCGTTCCGGTGATGACGACCCAAACCCAGACCTACCAGGTTTGTGTTCCTTACACCGAAATGACCACCCAGTCGTACAGCGTCCAGGTTCCTTACCAGGAAACGATGACGCAAACCTACAGCGTCGCGGTTCCTTACACCGAGCAGGTCGAGCAGTCTTACACGGTCCAGGTCCCGGTCACCGAGATGACGACCCAGTCGTACACCGTCCAGGTTCCTTATCAGGAAACGATGACGTCCTATCGCAACGTTCAAAAGTGCGTTCCGGTCACGACGATGCAAACCGTCACCAAACAGGTCGGCAGCTATCAGTGCCAGGCCGTTGAATCGGCTCCGGCCGCTTCTTACGCCAGCATGTCGGCCGGCAGCGCTTGCGGCGGCTCGGTCGGTTGCGACGGCGGCTGCGGCGGATGTGGTTCGTGCGGCGGCTGTGCCGACGCCTGCGGTTGTGGTTCGGCCGGCGGTTACGCCGCCGCCCCGGCAGCCGCCTGTGCCCCGACGGTCTCCTACCGCCAGGTTTACGTCCCCCAGACGATCACCGAGCAGGTCCCCACGACCTCGTATCAAATGCAGTCGGAGCAGGTTCCTTATACCTACACCGTCACCAAGTGCCGCACCGAAACGCGTGATCGTCAGGTTCCCGTCACTCGCATGACGACCCAGACGCAGACCAAAATGGTCAACGTCACCAAGACCCGCACCGAGCAGCGGACGCGTGACTACACCGTCACCAAGTACCGCACCGAAGAGCGGACCCGCGAAGTCCCGGTCACCAAGACCCGTTACGAAGACCGCACCCGCGAGTATCAAGTTTGCACCATGCAGACCGAAACCCGCAGCCGCATGGTCCCGGTCACCCAGACCCGCACCGAGCAACGCAGCCGGACGGTTAATTACACCGAGATGACGACCGAGCAGCGTAGCCGCATGGTCACCGTCCAGAAGAGCCGCGTCGAAGACCGGACTCGTGACTACACCGTCACCAAGACCCGCACCGAGCAGCGGACCAAGATGGTGCCGGTCACCAAGACCCGCGTCGAAGACCGCACCCGCATGGTGACGGTCAACAAGACCCGTCAAGAGCAGCGGACCCGCATGGTGCCGCAAACGACGATGACGACCGAGCAGCGCACTCGGACGATCAACAAGACCCGTTACGAAACCCAGCAGCAGTCGCGTGACGTTCAGTTCACTGTCAACGTTCCCGAAGAGCGGACCCGGACCTACAACGTGACGGTTTAC
The DNA here is from genome assembly GCA_963833245.1 of Pirellulaceae bacterium. GTDB lineage: Bacteria > Planctomycetota > Planctomycetia > Pirellulales > Pirellulaceae > Rhodopirellula. The sequence goes on along the minus strand of CAWHXH010000006.1, from coordinate 1,913,024 downwards.
GACCAGGTCACCGAGCAAGTGCCGGAAACCTACAGCGTTTGCGTTCCGGTCACGACGATGAAAGAAGTTTCGGTTCAAGTTTGCCGTCCGGTTGCCTACGAATCGGCTCCCGCGATGTCTTACGAATCGGCTCCGATGATGCAATCGGCTCCGGTTTACGAATCGGCCCCTGCGATGTCCTACGAAGCCGCTCCGGCTCCGATGGCGACCGGCGCCGGCTGCACCAACTGCGGCAATTGAAATCGGTCCAAACGACTCAAGTAGTCGTTAATCGGTAACCCCCCCCGGCCGCGTGCGTCCCCCCTCGGGACGCACGCGGTTTTTTTGTGGGATAGGCCTCCGGCCTGTCATCCAACGTCGAAATGAGGCATTGGAGGCTAATCGCACCGGTATTCGGACGGCCCCCTAGGTGATGCGAGGTCTGCTGCACATCTTCACCTGCGATGCAAAACGTCCTCCTACTCACCGGCACCTCCCCCCTGCCCTCCCCCGGCTGGCACCTTCGCGAACTGCAGGCCGCTGCCGCCCGCCAAAACGTCTCGCTAACGGTCGCACCCTACGACTCCCTGCAGGTCCGCCGTCTCCAGCCGACCATCTCCGCCCCGCCCCGCCCCGCAGTTGATGAGCCGGGTTCCACCCAATCCTTCCCCCCCTCGCCCCGCTTCGGGGAGAGGGAGCCGGGTTCCACCCAATCTTTCCCCCCCTCGCCCCGCTTCGGGGAGAGGGGGTCGGGGGGTGAGGGGTCTCTTGCCCTCTCCGACTTCTCCGCCATCCTGACCCGCACGATGCCCGCCGGGACGTTGGAGCAGATCACCTTTCGCCTGGCCGCCCTTCACGCCGCCCGCCGCCTCTCCCCCGATGCTCAATGGATCAACCCCCCGGCCGCCCTTGAGTTAGCGATCGATAAATACGCCACCCTCGCGCTCGCCTCCCATCTAAACATTCCCGTCCCCCCGACCTCCGTCACGCAAACCCGCACCGCCGCCCTGGCCGCGTTTGATGAACTTGGGAGCGACGTCCTCGTCAAACCGCTCTTTGGCGGCGAGGGCCGAGGCATCATGCGGGTCCAAAATCGCGAAACTGCGTGGACCGTTTTCAGCACGTTGCAAACACTCGGCGCCGTAATTTATCAACAGCAGTTCATCCCACCGGGCGGCATTGATCACCGCTACATGGTTATCGGCGAACATATTCATGTCATACGCCGCACGCACCCGACAGATTTTCGAGCCAACGTCGCCGGCGGCGGGGTCTGCCGGCGGATCGACTTCGATTCGCAGCTTTTGCACTGGACCCGGCAAATCACCGCCGCGATGGGTTTGATCGTTGCCGCCGTCGATTTCCTACCCGCGACCGATACCCGCCCCGCTCAATTGATCGAAGTCAACGCCGTCCCCGGTTGGCGAGGTGCCCAGGGAGTCATCGAACACAACATCGCTGACCAGTGGATCGCCGCGACAGGCTAGCCGACCACGATCGCTAAGCGGCGCGGGAACAACAACGGATGCATTCAACCGCTGGAAGCGACCGGCGGTTAGCCGCGACGCGAGGCTTTGCGAGCGGCCGGGACTCGGTGTGTTACCTGCGTCTCCGGTGTTTGTTCCACCCGTACTTCAGTTCCACCCGCCTCGCCGAGTCGGATTGTTTCGCTCCCCCCACCTCGGACAATACAGGTATCATTTCGGTTCGCGGCGAAGGAATTGACCGGTGTTTCCCCGGCTGACGTTAGCGGAGACAAAGCGGCCCCCTTTCCGCATTATCTCCTTCTCGTCTGAAGTAAAGCTTGTTATCCGGTCTCAGTCGTTGGAATCTCGATCGTAAACGCGAAGAAGAACAGGACGAACTTCCGAAGACTTTACGGCCGGACTATCAAACGCTACAGTAACTAGAATGACTAAGCAAAGTTTCTAACACCGCTGGCCTTAACCGTGGGCAATTGCCAGGCGGCACCTTCCATAACAGCAGTCTGTCGCTACATTGGGTCCGACTTGTCAGAGACGTTGAAGCCTCAAAGCAGCGGTGCCAGCAGTCGAAACAACCTCCGCGTTATAGCAGATTCGCAATGGAACCGTCATCAGACCTCGAATTGGAGAGTCCGTCTGACACGATGGATCTCAGCGAGTCCGATATTGCTGTTCTTACCGAAGCACGAACGGTATTCTGGAAGATCCAAAGTTACGAATTCGCCTACGATTACACCGTCAGAGTGCTCGGCTACAAGCAACTGCTATTCGACTACACTGGAGTCGTGATTGCGGTTCTATTTCTCTATTTCCAGGCCAGTGTCCCTGACAGTCAGAAGATCTTGCAAAGCGTCCTTGGCAAGGTAGGTTCTCTACTATCGCTCTTTGTCATATTCGCATCTATCTGGAGTGCAATGTCCGAATGGAAGGCTAAGTCTCGATCGATGCAGCAATTATCCACCGCAGCGAAGGATCTGCAGAAGTCCTACAAAAAAGCTGTTGCTATTCGCCCCGTCGATCAGCCTAAAGTTCAAAAGTGGCTTCTCGACGCTGTTGAGTTTGACGAGAAAAGAAAAGAACCGCTTGCTACAGTATCCGGGTACGCGATGCAGTTAGGCTTTCAGCACATAGGCAACTTGCATATGAGCCGAGGAGTTGTGTGTAACGTATGTGGGAAGCAGTGGTCTGTCGAGTCCAATCGAAGAGCTAAATTTACGTGGTTGCCGGGATACGGCTGTAAAACTTGTGGAGTTTAAACATGAATAGTAGAACGATTCGTTTAGCAGAACAGTTGCTGGAAGACGTACCGAATGATGAGATGAGTGATCTTATTCGGCTTCTGAGCTACTACAACCGATTCGACGGGACAGACAGAGCGTTAGCCATGCGTACAGGTAGCCGAAATCCTGCCGACAAGTTCCTGGAGCAAGAGGTGAGTACTGAGATCACTCGAATGACGAAGTCAGCTTCCGCCCGTTTGCAGGCTTCCTACGTGACAACGAACCAAAATGTATGTCGTTGTTGCGGACAATAGTTGGACGGATAACCTTGGCGTTGCACCGGAGTAACTCCGGGGTCGGGCATCGGCGATTGCCCGAGGCGGGCATTATATCGCCGATGCCCGCCCCCTCCGTTACCCGGTGAACGGGTTGTTATCCGGTCTCAATTATGAATGCCATTCCAGGTTCAGCACCGCCGCAGCAAATCGATTCCGCGACGGTTGTCTGCTACACAGCGATAGATTCGAGACATCGCCACACCGCGGGAACCCGACACATTAAATACAACGAGCTACAGGGACCAATGAATGGCTTGGTGATCGCATACTACGGGGGTGGTTCCGACCAAGGGTTTTACCTTTTCGGATGCGATGCCGAATGGAATACCGTCACCGATACTTGGCACGAATCGGTTATCGCAGCGAAGAGACAGGCTGAGCACGAATATGAAGGAACGCTCAATACCTGGATTGAGCATCCGATTGCGACCGAACCTCAACCCACTTCGACGGATAACCTTGGTGTTGCACCGGAATAACTCCGGGGTCGGGCATCGGCGATTGCCCGAGGCGGGCATTGTATCGCCGATGCCCGCCCCCTCCGTTACCCGGTGAACGGGTTGTTATCCGGTCTCAAACAAGGATTGAAATTGACCGTCCCTGCTGAACACGTTTACACCGGACCGAACGCCGATGCCGTAATGGAGGTGATCGACTTCGCTTTTTCGGCTGATCTTCTTCGCGCAGATGCAATTGAAAATGTGCGAGGCCAACCCTGGGTCGTCTCAGACATGGTCGAAGCAGTCGATCTAGCTGGTGGTCCGAGGTCTCATTGGCTCGATGTTCTTGGCAGCCGGGTAGCCGACGAAATACAGGTCAGTGCTTGGTATGACTTCCGCGACGAAAACCATTCGCAAATTGATAAACTGAAGAATCTTTCCTGTCAGTTCACTGATGAAAGTCCAACCCTCCTGTTGGACCATTTAGTTCACAAGCTTCCGAGCGGTCCGACTGGACCAGATGGAGGCCAAAACTACTTCCGCGATTACATCGTCAACGATGTCGTTTGTCGAATAACTGAGTGTTGCAAACATCGCGCATTCAACGGACGTTGCGACAACTTTTTTGAACGCTTGTTCACTGCTTACCGAACCGGTGGCTGGCCTTGCAGTTATCATAAGCGTGGCATTGGCGGATCAAACTTCCGAATTTGGATCCGATAGCGTCGACACGTCTACAGGGACGGATAACCTTGTCGTTGCACCGGAGTAACCCCGGGGTCGCGGCCCGGCGATGGCTTCGCCATTGTATCGCCGGACCACGCCCCCTCCGTTACCCGGTGAACGGGTTGTTATCTGATTTGCGAAGGCTGCTCAGTTACTAAGAACGGCTGTATGAACGAGACTAGGAAACACTGCGATCGACGTTCGCGGATAACGTAACCCTAGACGACTGTCAAGTTGGATGACAGGTGCTACAATTATCGCTGAAGTGCGAACGAAAGATAGCGCGAACAACCTACTGGAACAGAGCCGATGAATTTGTTTGGGGCCGTCGAGAAGCTGATCAATGAGCATGGTTCTGCCAGCATTCTCAAAGAGCGGATCAAGTTGATCGAGGATCGATACAAACAGCTCGAAGAAGAACTTTCCAATCAAACCAAGCGGGCAGAAGAAGCAGAAGCGAAATGCACAATGCTGGAGATTGAACTTCAATCACTCGACGTCTCTGATTCCCATGAGTTCAAGTCATCTTCTATGACGCCAGATGAGCTTGCGGTGCTCGAATTACTTGGGGATCGCTTTGAATGGTCGCAAGGAGAATTGCTCCAGCAGTTGTCAATGAAAACTCAGAGAGTCCAGTACGTTCTTGAAGAGCTGATAAATCGAAATTTTGTAGAATCTGAGCAAGGCTTCTATGAATCGAACCGAACTTGGCGATTAAAGCAGGATGGACGAAGGTTCCTGCTTGCCATCGGAAAGCTTGAATAATTAACACTTGGCCTTCGATGTTGTAAAAATTAAGAACTTGTGCGTTGTTAAGCTGGCTCGGAGAAGTGGTGTTAAATCGGATAACCTTGGCGTTGCACCGGAGTAACTCCGGGGTCGGGCATCGGCGATTGCCCGAGGCGGGCATTGTACCGCCGACGCCGCCCCCTCCGTTACCCGGTGAACGGCTTGTTATCCGGTCTCTGACAAACCTGCTACACTCCACGATCTCCGTTCCCCGTCATTCGCCAGGAGTCTGCGATGCAACTGACCGCCGTGTTTCTTCCGTGCCCGGAGGGCTACGTAGGATTTGTGGAAGAGCTGCCGGGTGCTAACACCCAGGGCCGCACTCTGGAGGAAGCCCGCGAGAATTTGCAAGAAGCCGTTCAGATGGTGCTGGAAGCGAACCGAGAGCTGGCTCAGCGAGGGCTCGAGGGCAAGGAGTTCGAGAAAGAGCCATTCGAGCTGTCGGCAGCGTGAAACGTCGTGACTTCATTTGTCACCTACTGGATTACGGTTGTGAACACTTCCGGGAAGGCGGAAGCCACACCCTGTATTTGAACCCAAAGTTTCCGTGCGTTTCGGCTGTCCCCCGGCACCGGCAATTGGGACGTTTTCTGTGCGACCAAGTTTGTGACCAGCTGCAAATTCCGAGACCGTGACGGATAACCTTGGCGTTGCACCGGAGTAACTCCGGGGTCGGGTTGTTATGCGGTCTCAATCGTCTTAATTGACACCACTTCAACAATCCTGCCCTCGACGGTGAATAGAGCACGGAGAGGTTCAATATTTAAAACTCGCATCCCCTCGGACAACGGTTCACCTGCCCTTTCGCCCTTACGCTTCAGTTCCTGCTCAATTTGATAAGCTGCCTCAATGACCGATTTTCGGTTTGGTGCCGCTTCCCATATGGCGGCAAGACGATTCTCGACGCTTTGAAGCCAGCTGATTTCAAAATTCATCCCGCAGCTTCCAGGCTACGTAAACGCTCAAAGACTTGTTCGCTCGATCTTCGCGGCTCATTTGAGGCGGCCCGACGCTTGGCCTCGGTAATTTCCTCGGCAGTAAAAGGTGGAGCGATCGATCCGAGGCGGTTGCCTTCCGAATCGACGATAAGAACGGTATCCGTAGCGGTACGCAGCAGCGAAGCTTGTTCGGGGGTGACGACGAGTTGGACCATCGATTGATTCTCCGTGGTTGGGGTGGTCCATTGTACCCTCCGGTGCTGTGGCATCGACGGATAACCTTGGCGTTGCACCGAAGTAACTCCGCGGTTGGGCAGAGCCGCTACACTGCGGTAGCTGTTCGAGCCACCAGCAAATTCCCCGTCCCTAACTCCGAAAGTAATGAGGGTAATGTCGTGAAGTTCGCCATCTACTACAGCTTGTCGTTTGTAATCGGAAGTATCCTCTTCGTAGCCCTAAAGCTTATCGTCGGCTTTAGACCGGATTCCTTCTTCGAAGAAATCTTGAACGATGTTGGAATTCTTTACGGCGTGTTGCTGTTCGGAACCGGCTTTGCCGCGATGGTCGCCGCTTGCAAGCCACCCCTTGTTCGTATCCGCCCCGATGCACGCTGGACGCAGACAATTGTTACCTTGCTTCCCCTTGTCATTGGTTTGATCGGGGTGGTGCTTGGCTACACGCAGATGGCGAGACTGTCAGCAGTGTTGCCGAACGACATTAATCTTCCGCACGGCACCATTTGGGCTACAGCCGGTATTGGACTGTCGTTTACGGCGATCGCCATGCTCGTAGGCCGATCTCCAAGTTTACCGACAGTGCCGCAAGAAACCGCTTCGACTTAATCGCTCCGGTGCCGTCATCCTTCCTGAACTTCGGACGGATAACCTTGGCGTTGCACCGGAGTAGCTCCGGTCTCAACAGTTCAGGCTGCGACCGCTTCACGATCCAACTCCACTCGCTTGACCGTGAGTCCGCAACTCTCGATCTGCTGGACTGCTGAACGCATCGCTTCGTCGCGGGAAGTTGCCTCCCGGTCAAAGATTACCTCCAGCCCTTCGGCGTGTCCACAGAGGCTGCCATCGTCACACCCGGCGGCCATCAGCCGGTCGGTCAACTCCAAAATCGCCTCGTTGCTGTCCACCTGGTGAGCGATTACTACCCGAAAGCTGTACTGTTCCATCGTTTTCTTCTTCTTCGTCGTCAGGACCGGGGCACGCGTCGACTTTCCGGAGGATATGCTTCGCGTGGTTTTCCGGGTTGCGGGGCGTCGAGTTAATCGCCATCCAGCACGGCCGGTGCCCGAACCCGCAGCGTATCGTACCCCAAGCGTGGGCTCGGGGGCCGCTTTTCTGCACATTCCATCCCGCAACTTCCGCGCACTGCAGTGCTTCGCGGATGTGTTTGTTCGGATGCTTGGCCATGATCGGTTCGAGTGTAGCGATCCGGCTGAGATCGGCTACCATCGGACGGATAACCTTGGCGTTGCACCGGAGTAACTCCGGGGTCGGGTTGCAAGACAATTTGACATCCAACATCAACGTCGCTCGACATTCAACGCCACAACAACGATGCAGTGGACTATTTCAGTTGCAGAACCCTGTCCAACTTGAGCCGGTCGCTAGGCCATGCTTGAAAACAATTCAAACAATCAGCCGCGGGACGTTAGGAACGCGGGAAAAACAAGTGACGGTATTAGTCGAGGCAAAGCCGAGGCAGTTAGCCGCGACGCGAGGCTTTGCGAGCGGCCGGTACTCGGTGGGTCGTCTGTATTGCCGGCCCGGCCGCTCGCAAAGCCTCGCGTCGCGGCTAAAGATTTGACCTATTTTGAAAGGTTCAATGCATTAAGGCAAAGACCGTCATTTGTTGTTCCCGCGTTCCTTAGCCCACGGTTGAGGAACCCGAACCGGACGCTAACGCGCTGCCGGCTAATGTTTTCAAGCAGAGCCTAGTGCGGCAGGATGAGTCCTGAAAATTTCTGATTCAGGGTTTACCCCGCCGGCAGCAGTGTTAGACTGCTATCAACGCTGTTCGTTTCGCCGGTGATACGTGCGGCCGAGTCCAGCTAACCTCTCGGGCATCGAGGTGACTTCCGTGAAATTTGCAGCGTTTTGTTGTTTGTTGGTCACCGTCGGCGGCTGTGGCCAGCCCGGTGCCGGTGCGGTCGCTGATCACGAGGAGATGGTCCGCTACGTCGAAGAAAATCCGGGGATCGAACCCATTGGGCTGGATTGGGAAGATCACTGACACTTGGCGATTACTTTTGTTTTTGAATCTTTTTCCTTACTCAAAAATTGATCTTTCATCATGAATCCTTTCTTTCATTCGGGTCGCTCGCTTCGACGCGGCTTCACATTGGTGGAACTGTTGGTCGTCATTGCGATCATCGGGGTGCTGGTCGGATTGTTGCTACCGGCAGTCCAGGCGGCGAGGGAAGCGGCCCGCCGGATGAGCTGCAGCAATAATTTCAAACAAATCGGTTTGGCGATGCACAACTACCACTCCAGCTACGATAGTTTGCCACAACAGATGACGGGAACTTTCTTGGTAGCCGGGTCGAATTGGCCGGGGAATAACATCGCGTTGGTGCATACGGCCACCAACGTTTACGAGATGAGTTGGCTGGTGGGACTAACGCCGTATTTCGAGCAGCAGGCGCTTTGGGAACAGATGTCCAACCCGTTCCAGGTGCCCGGGACCACCGCGGTTTTCCCCCCCTTTGGACCCTCACCACGCCGGACGATCGCTAATCACGTGACCGCGGAATACACGCCCTGGTTGACGAATATCCCAACGCTGCGTTGCCCCAGTGACCCCGGCCAGGGTTTGCCGTCGCAGGGCCGGACCAATTACGCGGCCTGTTTGGGGGATGCTGCGGATTGGAATCACGGTCCGCAGATCACCAATTTCGGACTCGATCAAAATCCGGCCAACACCTGGAATGAGGAGCGTGCCCGCACCGCGCAGCGGGGGATCTTTGCTCCACGAACCACCACTCGTTTCAGGGATGTTCTGGACGGTTTGTCCAACACCATTGCGGCCGGGGAAATCATTACTGATCTAGGAGACCAGGATAAACGCGGTCATTTGGCCATCTCCAACCTCAATCCCTGGGTCGCCGGTGCTGCGACGTCTTGTTCGGTTTCGGTTGATCCTCTGCGGCCGCAGTTTTGGGCTTCACCGATGGTGGCCCCGATCGCTTTGAATGGTAGTGGCGAAGAAAGACGCGGATTTAAGTGGGCTTTGGGTTCACCGTTCTTCACCGGATTTACCACCATCCTGCCGCCTAACCGCGAGGTGTGCGGTATTCTGAACACCTTGAATCATGGCATGTATCCTCCCGGCAGCCGGCATCAGGGCGGCTGTCATGTTTTGATGGGTGACGGAGCCGTCAAATTCATCACCGATTCGATTGAATCGGGCAATTTAGAGAGTCCTCAAGTGACGTGGCTTGGGGGATTTCTTCCCACCGGTAGCCCCAGTCCTTTTGGACTGTGGGGATCGCTTGGAACCCGCGCGAGTCAGGAGGTCATTGAAGGTTCTTTCTGATGAGCAAACCGACAATCCGGATCACCTACTGTACCGGTTGCCGGTGGATGCTGCGGGCGGCTTGGATGGCCCAAGAACTGCTCACGACGTTTGAATCAGAGGTGGATGGCGTGACGCTGCGGCCGGGGTCCGGGGGCGTTTATGTTGTTCAAATTGGCGATCAAGTGGTTTGGGACCGCGCGAGCGACGGTGGGTTTCCCGAACCCAAAGTTCTCAAGCAACGGGTGCGCGATGTCATTGCCCCGGATCGGTCGCTGGGACATTCGGATCGGGCGAACCACCCGTAGCGGAAGTCGCCAAGACTTTCGGCTGCGAACCCGACAGCAAAACCGAAAGTCTTGGCGACTTCCGCTACGCCGGTGACGCTTAATAAGCCTTGGCGAAGATAGCTGACTGCGTTGTCTTTTCGCCGGTGACAAAGCAAGTGCCTCCGGTGGGCGTCGCATCCGATGGCAGGCAACGGATTGTCACTTTGAGTTCTTTGAGCAGCGGTTGCCAGGCTTGCTCGCTGGCAAAATGACAGGTCGCAAATCCACCGGAAATGCCGTCTTCGGCTCCCCCAAAGAATTCACGAAACGCCGCTTCGGTGGTGATCGAGACGCTATGTTCCCGACGATGAGCCAAAGCGGCATCGAACATCGACTGTTGCATTGATTCAAGGCGTTTTGAGACGGTCGCAACAATCTCGGCGGTCGGCACCGATTCGGACTTGCCGCCGGTGCGTGTCGATAAAAACCCGGTACCGCCAGCCAAATCCTTGGGGCCAATCTCAATACGGATCGGCACGCCGCGTTTGACGTGATACCACTTTTTGTCGCCCCCGCGGATGTCGCGATCGTCGATTTCAACGCGGATCGGAGCACCAAAGGCCGTTTGAGATTGTAGCTGACTTTGCAACGTTTTAACGGCCGCCAAAACATCCGCTCTTGAGTCGTCTTTGTAGATGGGTTGCAAGATGACTTGCACCGCGGCGAGCCGGGGCGGCAACACTAAACCGTCGTCGTCGCTGTGCGTCATGATCAAGGCGCCGATCAAACGCGTTGAAACGCCCCACGACGTCGTCCACGCATACTCAATCGAACCGGTGTCGGACTGGAATTTGATCTCCTGGGCTTTGGAGAAATTTTGACCCAGGAAGTGACTTGTTCCGGCCTGCAAAGCTTTGCGATCTTGCATCATTGCTTCGATCGATAGAGTCTCGACCGCCCCGGGAAATCGTTCGCCGGGGGTTTTGGCACCGACGATGACCGGCATCGCCATCCAGTTCTCGGCAAAATCCTTATAAACGCCGATCATCCGCCGCGTTTCTTCGATCGCCTCGGTGTCGGTCGCGTGGACCGTGTGACCTTCCTGCCACAGAAACTCAGCGGTTCGCAGGAACATGCGGGTCCGCATTTCCCAGCGCACGACGTTGGCCCACTGGTTGATCAGGATCGGCAGGTCGCGATAGGACTCGACCCATTTGGCATACGTCGCCCCGATAATCGTCTCGCTGGTTGGTCGGACGATCAGCGGTTCGTCAAGTTTGCCGGCCGGACGCAAACCGCCGGCGGGGTCGGGTTCCAGGCGGTGATGGGTGACGACGGCACATTCTTTGGCAAACCCCTCGACGTGCTCCGCTTCTTTTTCGAGGAAACTCATCGGAATGAACAGGGGGAAATACGCGTTTTGATGGCCGGTGGCTTTGAACATGTCGTCCAAAGCTCGCTGCATGTTTTCCCACAGCCGATAGCCCCACGGTTTGATCACCATGCAGCCGCGGACCGGCGAGTTCTCCGCCATATCGGAGGCCCGAATGACCTGCTGGTACCACTCTGGGTAGTTTTCGGTCCGGGTGGGGGTGATGGCGGTTTTAGGCATGGGCGGGGAGTTTTCAGTTAACAGTTTTCAGTTGACAGTTTCAGGATTGAATGACCGTCAAAATGCTGAGGGTTGGGGTTCTTCAAACTGACGACTGTTAACTGTGAACTGACAACTTCCCCTGGAATCGGGCGAACAGGTGGCTGCTGTCGTGGGGGCCTGACGCGGCTTCGGGGTGATACTGAACCGCAAACGCTTCGGCATCGCGGTGGCGGACGCCGGCGATCGTGTCGTCGTTAAGGTTGCGGTGGGTGACCTCCAGGCAATCGGGCAAATCTTTGTCGTCGACCGAAAAACCGTGGTTCTGCGTGGTGATTTCGACCTTCTCGGTTGCCAACTCGATGACCGGTTGATTGGCCCCGCGGTGACCGAACTTGAGCTTGAAGGTTTTGGCACCGCAGGCGAGCGATAACAATTGATGTCCCAGGCAAATGCCGAAGATGGGGACTTCGCCGAGTAGCGTAGAAATTGTTTGGTGAGCGTACTGGAGCGGTTCGGGGTCGCCGGGACCGTTGGACAGAAAAACGCCGTCGGGTTCCAAACGGCGGATTTCCTCGGCCGGCATGGTGCCCGGAACGATCGTCACGCGGTTGCCTTGATTGCGTAAATGGCGAGGGATGTTCCACTTCATGCCAAAGTCCATGCAAACGACGTGCGGACCGGCGTCGGCGTCAATTTGGGGGGCGGCCACGTTGCCGGAGCGGCGGAACCGGACGTCCGCAGCAGCCCAATCGTGCAAGCCCTCGGTCCACTTGGTCGCTTGGGTCGGCATGACTTCGCGGACCAAATCGCGGCCCAGCAGTCCCGGGGCGGCGGCGGCTTTGGCGGCTAGAGAGGCGTCATCGAGGTCTTCGGTCGAGACGATGCCGACCATTGCCCCGGCGGTTCGGATATGACGGACCAACGCCCGCGTATCGACGCTGGCGATGCCAACAAGGTTGTGTTGCCGCAAAAAATTGCCGAGCGAATCTTCGGAGTGCGGGTTGCTATGAACACGCGATTCGTTGCGGACGATGAACCCGGCCAAAGACGGCTTTTTATGTTCGACGTCGATGCCCCGGACGCCGTAATTGCCCATCTCCGGGTAGGTCATTGCGACAATTTGACCGCGGTAGGAGGGATCGGTCAGGATCTCCTGGTAACCGGTCATCGAGGTGTTGAAGACAACCTCGCCGGTCACTTCGCCGGTCGCCCCGAGCGAAACGCCCGGAAAAACGCGGCCATCGGCGAGAACAAGTTTGGCGGGGGTGGGAGTGATCATCGCGGGCGGGGCGGCACGGGGGCGGCTGGTGAACCGCGTGCGATGATGGTTTGAATACGGCGTTTCGACTAGCCCCGGCCGCCGTACCCGACCGGCCGGGACTTTTTATCCTCAACTCGAAGCCCGAGGATCTGTCGCATCCGAAAGTCTTGGCGACTTCCGCTACGGGGGTCGCATCCGAAAGTCTTGGCGACTTCCGCTACGGGGGTCAAATCCGAAAGTCTTGGCGACTTCCACGACGGGGGTCATTTCAAACCCAGGCCGGTCGAGCGTCCGCCGACGGCGCCGCGGACGCCGAGTTGACGCGGGTCGCGGGCGATCTTGTCGCTGAAGACGCGGACGTCGTCAAGGATCGGGCGGATGCGGACCGTCGCCGCTTCGATGTTTTCGACCGTGCGGTTGATGCGATCGTAAAGCTCGGGTTCTTCGATCAGCCGCCGCAACGTCCCATCGCCGGAGTTCAGCGCCGTGGTGAACGTTTCGGCTTGCAACAACACGTTGTCCAAATTTGCAAGGCTTTTGAGGGCTTGTTCGACCAACACGCCGCCCTGATCGCCCAGCGGCTCGGTAAACGCTTCGATGTTTTCGGCCGTTGATTGAAACGACGCAATCGTCTCTTGAGCCGTTTTAACCGCATCTTCAGCGACGACGCCGACCTGTTCAAATTGGTCGCCGACGTCGCGAAAAGTATCAAACGTTTCGGTCGTCGACCGGAGCGTTTCGGAGGCGTCGTCCAGCAAGATGGGGATTCGCTTGGTCGTCTCGGCAATGTCGGCCCGCAGTTGTTGATCGTTCAAGATGCCGCGAACATCGCGGACGGCGAGTTGAAATTCCTCGAGCGTTTGAATGGCCTCGGGAATCAACTCTCGGAGTGTTTGCGGCGTGGCCGGGGCGGCGGCGGGCGGTGGCAGCGGCTCAACACGCTGACCTCGGGGCAGCCCTCCCAAACCGCCGCCCGGCGGAGTTTCGCCGGGCAACCGGCCGCCGGGGGTCTGAAATGCCGCCAACTGGATCGGCGAGCGGTGTCGACGGCGGGCTTGCGGCACCCCGTTCTCGGGCGAGCCGATGAAGCTTCGCACGTCGCCGACCAGCCCGTTGATCGACCCGGCAATGTCCTGGATCGCGTCACCGGCACCGCGAACGCTGCCGAAGGTGCTCCGAAGTTCGTCTTCCATGCCAAAAAGCACGCTGAACGGGTCGGCCATCTTCTGTCCAAATTTAAACAACTCGTCATCGGTGTAGGGTTGATCGATCAGATCCTCATTAGTCGCATAGATACGATTCAATAACGCTCGTTCGGCGCGGACGAACTCAAGTTTGGAGTCTCCGGTGATGAGCGATCCCAGCCCAATTTGCGGCACATAGACATGCGTCATCGGGTACTGTTGATCCAGCGACAAGCGTAAGTGAACGCCACCGCCGTCTTGCAATTCGATTTGCTCGACACGGCCGATTTTGACCCCGTCTCGATACACCGGCGAATTGGTATTGATGCCCTCGGCGGAGGGGAACCAAACGGTCAAATCATATTCCCGGGCCAGCACGGCGGGAAACGCGCCAAAGAGGAACGTCAGGATGATGCCGATGCCGATCGTGGCGATGACCAACACCCCGACGCCGAACTTGAGTTTATTTTCGTCCATGATTGATCTCAGCGAGCGGCAAGTTCTTTGATCCGGTCGCCCGCTTCGCCGCGGACGAACTGGCGGACCCGACGATCGTCGGCGTGTTCGAGATCGGCCGGCGGGCCGTCGAACAGGATTTGAGACTCGCCCGGTTCCAGCCGCCGCCGAGGATAAAACATCATCACCCGGTCGGCCACCTTGCGGGCGGTGTGCATGTCATGGGTGACCACGACGCTAGTGACGGGATAATTTCGCCGCGTCGCGAGGATCAATTCATTGATGACGTCGGACATGATGGGGTCCAGCCCCGTGGTCGGTTCGTCATAAACGACCAATTCGGGTTTGAGCACCAGGGCGCGGGCCAAACCCACGCGTTTTTGCATCCCGCCGGACAGTTCCGCGGGAAAACGATCGAGCGATTCGGCCGGCAGTCCGACTTCGGCTAAATGACCGCGGACGCGGGCATCGATTTCGTCGTCAACCGTTTCCGGTTCGTTTTGGCGAATGGGAAACGCAATGTTGTCGTAGATACTCATGCTGTCAAAGAGCGCGGCATGTTGAAAGACAAACCCGAATCGTCGGCGGGTCGCGGCGAGCTGTTCGCCATTGAGTCTGGCCAGGTCTTGACCATCAAACAGCACCCGGCCGGCGGTCGGAGCGACCAGCGCGACAAGCGTTTTCATGAACACGGTCTTGCCACATCCCGATTCGCCGATCACCGCGACGGTATCGCCGCGGCGAATCGTTCGATCGATCCCCTGCAAAATAGGTTTGCCATCGAACATGACGTCGACATTGTCAACCAGGATCAAATCTTCTTCGTTGGGTGTTTCGTTCAAAACAGCACCGTGCCCTCGGGATAGAGCATGAAGTAGACCGCGTCCATCACAATGTTGAGGAACAGATCGATTGCCAGGATCAAAACAAACGAATACACAAAGGCGGTCGTGGCGGCTTTGCCAACGCCCTCGGCGCCGGGTTCGCAATTGAAACCCCGATAGCAAGCGATCACCGCGATGATGCCGCCGAAGAAGAAACTCTTGAACACGCCGGTAAACAAATCGAATCCGACGACGCCTTGGCGGGAATGGTGCAGGTACGCGGCGCGGTCGATGCCGAGAATCGTGACGCTATAGAAGTACCCGCCGACGATGCCCATGAAGTCGGCCATGATCGTCAGCGCGGGAATCAGCAGGATGCAGGCCAGGAACCGCGGCACCACGAGGTAGTGAATCGGGTCGCAGCCCATCGTCGTGAGCGCGTCGATTTGTTCGGTCACCCGCATCGTGCCCAGCACCGCGGCCATCGCCGAACCGACGCGTCCGGCGAGCATCGTCGCGGCGAGCACGGGGCCGAGTTCTCGCACCAGCGACGTGTTGATCACCACCCCCAGCCGGCTTTCCAATCCGATGGCATTGAATTGATAGTAGCTCTGGACGGCCAGAACCATGCCGATGAAGGTGCCCGTCAGCGCGACGACGGGCAGCGAGAGCACGCCGACCTGGTAAAAGTTGGTCAACACCGTGCCGCGTCTCGGCCGGTGGGTGAACATCCACCCGAACATCGTCCAGGCAAACATCGAAACGTCACCGACGGCGGTCACAGCGTCGACGATTGCCGAACCCCAACGGAACGTCAGGTGCCGCAGGGGTGAATGGCTCCCGTTCGTCGATGTCAACTTAAGATTCAACCCGACCGCCTGAATTAGCGCGAACGAAACCCGCCACAGCTAAGGTATCGGGCCGGGCAGCCGGCTCGGGTTAGGGGAACTTTGCGGGCTGGGCGGGTTTATTTCTTTGTAGGGTGGATCAAGCCGCTTCGGTGCTGACCCACCGCCCGCCTCTGGATTGACGGTGGGTCGGCACCGAAGCGGCTTGACCCACCCTACGAGATCTACCGAAGCTCTAATTCGTACTGCCACCCACCGACGCGATCCCGCGATCGGCTCAGCCGCACGTCGCAACCGAACAGTTCGCTGCGCCGCCACCCTTGCGGGTTGGGCGACACGACCTCGTAGGCGTCGGGCCGGTGGCGGTGCAACGTGAAGTCGATCGAAGCTCCGCGGGCGTCGATCAGCCAATACTCCAGCACACCGGCGGCGTGGTAGGCGACCGGCAACCACTGCGTGTCCTTGATCACGCTGGTGCCCGAGACAACCTCGAGAGCCCAATCCGGTCCACCGCGGTACTCAATGCCATCTCCGTTGGCATCTTCGTTGGCATCTTCGTTGGCATCTTCGTTGGCATCTTCGTTTTCCATCATTTCAACACGACCGGACTCCAGCGATTGCCAAGAGATAAAGCTTGCATCCGGCTCGTTGGACAGTTCGGCCTGGTCGTCGGTGTACCAAGCACCATCAGCATGGGTGCGACCCATGTCTATATTGATCACTCGAACGTCGATGGCCGTGAAGATACGGCCTTTGAGATTGTTGTGATCGATCAATCGTTCAGCGGCCATGTCGATCAACACCTCTCCTTGAAAAAAAGTGAATCGACCTCGATCCGGAGCTTCGGGCGAGCGGACCCACCGACGAAACTCACAAAGTGACTGGCCGATGGACGCGGGAAACGTCGTTCCCGGACCGGTTCGCGGAGCGATGGTGATCATGGTCTTGGCTACGAAAGGTCAACGAAACGACGGCCAAAATGCCGCCCAGGCAAATCGACCGTCGCGTCAGTCTAACCGATAGACGTCCAATCAGAACAGAAAGATCGTGTCGATGCCGAACGTGATCTGGTCGTCGTCGTCGTTTTCCAGGATCTCCGCGGGGTTACCGTCCACCCAGTCGCTGCGAATCTCCGGGCGGATTAGGACGTTGGCGTGCGGTTTGTAATTGACGCCCAATGTCAAAGCGTACATATCAACGTTGTCGTTGGCAAAGATACCGGTTTGAGCGTCGTACCATTCAAACCGAGCACCCAGTGCCACGCAGTCATTGATCGTGTGGATCAAATACTGGTTCAGTCCGTAAGTTTCACGGGCTTTGGCACCGGTGCGGTTCTCGGTCGTCAACAGATCGCTTTGGCCGATGTATTGCAGCTTCTCGGTCAACGCAACCTGCGTGACGATCGAGTGCATGTAGCCGTTTTCACCGAGTCCACGAACGACCGGCGGGCCATCATCAAGAATCCGGTTGGTATTGCCGTCGCCAAAACGACCGGCCACGGTGGCGTAGGTGATTGAGACGTCGTCGTTGAGCGTCAGGCTGGCTCCGCCCAGGAACGCGTCGCCGTTGTCCTCAAAGCCGCTATCCCAACCAAAGACATAACCGCCGTAGACTTCCAAATCGTCGGACAATCCATAGGTTGCCAACGCTCCGGTGTGGGTGAAAGGCTCGGAGTAGTTGAACGTGTAGGCATGTGAGTAAAAGAAATTGTCCGGCGCGGCGACGACTTCATAACCAATGATGGTGTAGAAGTGACCCGCTTTGACGCTCAAATCCCCATAGCCGGCTTCGACATAGAGCTGCGGGATCGCGTGACCGTAGCCGGAATCGTCCGGCCCGTTGTCAAAGTCGTTGTCCCAGTGATCGTTGGCGATGCCGAACGCTTGCGTGTTGGGGCCGTCGGTGCCGTAGATGTAATCGATTCGGCCGCCGATATCGAAACCGCAGGATGTGTCGATCGCTTTCTCGGCGTACACCCAAGCTTGATGCAGTTGATATTCATCGGGGCGGTTGTTGAAAATCGGCAACGCGTTGTTGTGATAACCGAGGCTCGCCCACCCGCCGATTGAAAAGTTGCCGACGGTGCCAAAGAGCGAGAACGGGTCGCCGAGGTTGCAATCGAGCAGCGGGCCGCACGAATCGCCGCATCCGCAATCAGCATCGCCGCAGCATCCGTTGCCGCAGCCAACCCCCCCGCCGCAACCACCGATGCATTGGCCGCCGCAGTGGGCGATTTCGCAACCGCAGGCCGGATCAACAAACTCGGCACAGCCGTGGCCGCGGGCCGGGCCGTCGAACAACCCGACTTGCTGAATTTGCGGTAGCGTCGAGTCGGTTTGTTGGTACGACGCGTCGGAGACAAAGCTGTCCGCGGCGGTCGCGGCCTGAGCAAAGGCGGACGGAGCGGAGGCGGCGCCGAGCAGTCCGCCCAACGCCAGATAAAGTGCGGTTCGTTTGGACATCGGTTGGCTTCCCTGCGTTCCCGGAGTTGATTCGTTCGCCTTCACGCTCCGGTACAGCCCGGGCGATGATTGGCGCCGGGTGATCGCTTCTCACCCGTTAAGACGTATCGACGATTCGGGACGTGCGGTCTGAGCGGGCGATGGTGCAATTTTGCGGATTATTCGGCCCCAAACCGCCCCCGCGTCAAACTGTGCGGGTTAGGTCGTGCGGTTGGGCGCACGAAAAAACCGGCCGGCCCGGAGCAATCGCCCCGAACCGACCGGTCAAGAAGAGTTTTCAGTTCACAGTTTTCAGTTCACAGTTTGAGAAACTGAAAACTGTCAACTGACGACTGTCAACTTCTTAGAAGGTGAACACGCCGTCCATGCCGAAGGTAAACTGGTCATCGTCGCTGTCTTCGAGGATGTCCGTCGGGTCGCCATCGACAAAGTCCCAACGCACTTCGGGACGAAGCGTGAAGTTGGCCGTCGGGGCGTAGTTGATGCCCGCGGTGTAGGCGTAGATGTCGTTGTTGCCGTTGTACACGCCGGCTTCGGAGTTGTACCACTCGAACCGCTGTCCGAACGCCCAGCAATCGTTGAACGTGTAGAACAGGTACTGGTTGATGCCGACGGTTTCGCGAGCCGCATTGCCGTCGCGATCTTCGGAATCCAGGAAGTCGGTTTGGAACACGTAATTGAGTTTGTCGGAGACTGCCCAGTCAGCGACGATTGACTGCATGTAGCCATTTTCGCCGTTGCCGACGTTGCCGTTGAAGTTGTTGAACCCTGTGCCGGCTCGACCAAAGTTTCCATCGGCAAAGCGGCCGCCGATCGCCGTGTAGATCAGCGTCAAATCGTCGGTCAGGGAGGATGAGATCCCGCCCAAGAACGCGTCGCCGTTGTCCTCAAAGCCACTGTCCCAGCCCAGAACGTAGCCGCCCCACAGCGTCACGTCGTCGGTCGCGTTGTACGTCGCCAAAGCACCGGTTTGGGTGAAAGGCTCCGAGTTGTAGAACGTGTAGGCGTGACTGTAGAAGAAGTTGCCCGGGGCGCCGACGACTTCATAACCGATGATGGTGTAGAAGTGACCGAGCTTGACGCTCAAGTCGCCGTAGCCGACTTCGCCGTACAACTGAGGAATGGCGTGACCGTAGTCGCCACCGTTGTCAAAGTCGTTGTCCCAGTGGTCGTTGGCGATGCCGAACGCTTGAGTATCGGGACCGTCGGTACCGTAGATGTAGTCGATCCGCCCGCCGTAATCGAACCCGCAAGAGGTATCGAGGGCTTTCTCGGCGTACAACCAAGCCTGGTGAAGTTGGATTTCATCAGGTCGGCTGTTGAACAACGGCAGGGCCGCGGAATGGCCGCCGACCGACGCCCAGCCGCCGACATCAATGCCGCCGACGTTGCCGAACAGTTGCCAGGGGTCGCCGTGGCAGCAATCGCCGCCCAGGCCACCGAGGCCGCTCAGGCCGGCGAAGCAGCTGCCGACGCCGCAGCCGCATGAGTCGCAACCGCTGTCGCAGGACGAATCGCAGCACGCGGCCGCTTCTTCGCATCCGCATTCGGGTTCGCACGACGGGGCGCAAACCGGCTCGCAGCCGCAAACGGGGTCAGTGCATCCGCAGGAGACCTGCTGAATGTCGCCGGCGAACGCCGACGAGCCGGCGACGGAAAATCCGCCGGCGATGGCCGCAAGGAGGGCCAGTTTTCGAAGCTTCATTGCTATTTCCTTTAGTTTCCCAAGGATCCGATTGGGGTCAGTTTCAATTGAATGTCGGCGGGTAGCGGGTTGTGCGACCGCTCGCACACGCCACGTTGTTCCAAGGCGTCGAAACGACTTGAACCGTTCACCGTCGCCTTCACCCGACCGCACCGGAATTGCTCCCGGGTGCGATTGGATTCAGGTCTCCGTGACGTCGCGGGTGCTAGGCCTTTCGGTCGCGCATCGCTTCGCCAGTAGGGCAATCGGTGTGTTGGCGGCCCCGGGGTCAGGGTCAGTGCGGCAAACCGCGACGAGATTTGGTCGACCGCTGCATCGGGTACCGCTTGGGTAAACTTTGCGGGCTGACGGCGGGTCCACCGACCTCAGGATGCGGCTTCCGCTGGCGATCGAAGTCCGTTATCCTCCGCGGCCCAAAACCAAACCATCCGATCCCTCGTTGTTTTCCGACCCCGACCATGGCCCGACAGTGCGAAGCGTGCGGCAAAGGCGTCCAAATGGGCAACCGCATCGAAACCCGCGGTAAAGCGAAGTACCTCGGCGGCGTGGGGACCAAGATCACCGGCAAGACCCGCCGCAAGTTTGTCCCCAACCTGCAGACCGTCCACGCGACGCTGCCCTCCGGTCAAAACAAGTCGATGCGGGTTTGCACCCAGTGCATCCGTTCAGGCCGTATCCGCAAGACGGTCAAGACCAAACCGTTCGATGTCTCCGGTGCCAATTCCCGCGGCAAGAAGTGAGCATTCCGGCGGTCGACATCGGAAAACTCGCGGATCTGGCGAGGCTCGATCTGACCCTCGAAGAAGCCGCCGAACTTGGTCCGCAAATGGCCAGCATCTTGGCGTTTGTTCGCAAACTCGGTGAGTTGGACACCGACGGCGTCGAGCCGATGACCACAGCGTTGGATATCGACAATCGTTTTCGCGACGATTGCCCTACCCCGTCGCTGCCTCGCGAGTCGGCTTTACAAAACGCCCCCCGGACCGAGGGCGAACATTTCCTGGTACCGCCGGTTCTGTGACGCCCTAGGGTTGGCGGCTGAAAATGGCCAGCCCGCCGACGTAGACCCAACCATCGGAGTCTCGGCCATCGGTCGTGATCCAGTAGCGGCCCGAACCGGTGAGTCGCACCCGTGGGGTCCACCAAAAATGCCATCCGATCTCCGGATAGACGGTGGCAAATAACGCGGTGAAGTCGACGTCCTCCTCCCCCGGTTCATCAATTGAACCATCGTCGTCATTGTCCGCCCCGTCATCGGAGGCATCCACCGTTTCCCAGTCGATGCCGGCATAGCCACCGACGCCAACAAACGGCGCCAAGCGGGTGGGGGTTTGCAAACGGACGCCGGTGTCAGCTCCGACGGTGACCTCGTCGGGAGTCGCAACGCCCATCATCGACACCCGCTGGGTCAGATATGAAGCGTGATACCATTCCCGGCCGACGTCCAGAAAACCGCCGGCGCGGCTGTCGGGATGATTGCTCAATCCCGCCGAAACGAAACCTCCATCGACCCCCGACAGGAACCTGGCATCCGATGCCTGTTTGATTTTGCCAACCGGGTCGGTTTTGGAAGCACCCTGGCGGTACTTCGCCGCGTAGACGTCATCCTGCATCGCCCATCGCGAGCGGGTCAGGCCTGTCGGCAGCCCGCATCCACCCAAAAGCACCGCACCGCCGGCTACCAAGCGACACGCTACCAGCCGAGCCGCTACCAGCCGATAGGAGCAGAGTGGAATGGCGTCCATGCAAAGGACGTAGGCAATCGGCGGTTGCCGACGCAACCCTTTCCCAATGGGCTTCGGTTGGACTTAAGGTCTGTCCGGGGAAGGCCCAAACAATCAGCCGCGGAGCGTTAGCCCACGGTTATGGGTATTGAACCGGACGCTAGCACGCTCCCGTCTGATTATTTCGGATAGTCACTAAGATTTGACCCACGCCAGCCATGCGTCGACATATGCGGGCATCGGCATCCCGAAGTTTTGAGCAAACGCCTGGTCAAACGGCGTGCCCCCGGCCACTGCCCGCAGCGTCCCGGTCAATTTTCGCCGGTTGGTCCGGTCCAACATCGTCGATGCGATGCCGCCGGCCATCGCATCGGAGGCATCGGGCGGCAGTTTGCCCTCCAGGAACGCTGACGCGTCTTTGAGCGAACCGATCCGCCGGGCTAATTCCACCTTTTGCGATTGGCTGGCCGTCGATGCTCGCCCCGGCGGAGTCGCCGTTGCCCGGCCGACGCCCTCAGCCAACCACGCCGGCACGTCCATCGATCGGCTGGCGACAACCAAACTGGTCACCGGGGCCAGCAACCGCTCCTCGATCACCTCCGGCTCATCACCGCCGCCGGCGACGACCGCGACATAAGCGGCGATGCCGTCGTAACGCCAATGTGATTGCCAATCGGTCGGCACGCTGCGACCCTCGACCATTCGGGTCAATTCCGAATAGTCGTACCGCTGCGGTAGGACGTAAATTGCCGCCTTGCCACCGAAATACGCTTCGGGATTGTCGATCTTGGGCACCAACGTTGCCGCCCGCTCCAATTGTTTCTCCGCCGCGGCCAACACCGTTTGCAATGTCGATTCGGAAACGTTTCCGGCGGCAATGAAGTGTTCATTTTGGACCGTTGTGGGCGCCGCGGCGCCGCTTGCCAAGGCGAAATGTTTTTTGGCGACTTCCTCCCGCCGCTGCGTGATTTGCTCCGGCGAAGCGGATTGCAACCACGCCGTCGCCGCGAGACTGTCGATCGGTCCCTGCGGCGTCCCGACATCGATCGTTGCCCCCTCATCGATCCAGGTGCTGACCAATTGGATCGCGTCGTCGGAAAGCGGGGGCCGGCCGCCGGCGGGCATCCGGTCACCCACGGTGCCGCGAAGTTTTTGAACCAACAAACTCGCCTCGCCCCGCCCCGGGGCGACCACCGAACCGGAGTCGCCGCCGCGAAGCAGTTGGGCCAACGTGTCCATCCGCAGCCCGCCGCGGTCGTTCATCGCGTCGATGTGACACCCGGTGCAATTGTCAATCAACAATGGCGCAATCTGCGACGCAAAACTGACGGTCTCCTTCCCCGTCGCCGCTTTGGCCATCACCGGGGGGGGCGTGGCCTCGGCCGGCTGCCCCGCCGCCGCCAAAGTGTCCAGCGGCGTGTCCGCGGCCGGTCCGTCGAACTTCGCTCCCTGGGCAATCCATTGCTTCAAAGCGGTCAATTGGTCGGCCGAAACCTTGCCCCCGCCCCGCGGCATGTCGCCCGACTCGATCGTCTCGACCAACCGGCTGCCCACCGGATCGCCGGGAAAAACGACCACGCCTTCGGGCGGTCCCTTCATCAATGCAGCAAAGTTGGGCATCGCAAAATTGCCGCGAGCGCCTTGGATGTGACAGCGACCGCATTTTTCGACCAACATCGGCGCCACGTCGGAGACAAAACTGACGCCGCCGGTCGGGGCGGGGGGCGGCATCGGGCCCGGTTCCGGCTCGGATTTGGCCACCGGGGTCGCTGCCGGTCGCTCGTAAACCCGCACCGGCGGCAGCGAAACGCCATCGAGTTCAATCAAGGCGTGAGCGGTCAGTAATTTGGACCGCATCGGTTGCAATGCGTCGTACAGATCCGGCGATGCGGCCGCCATCGCGACGTCGAGCCGCCGGATCGCGTCGGCGAGCGACTCGCCGGCAACGACCGGATTGCCGGCACCATAGGCCGACCCGGCTTTGCGAATCGCCGCTTCGATGCCGCGAACGATTTGACGATCGACCGTTGCCAACTCCGCCGCCGGGGCCGGGACGCTCAAAACGGCGACAAACAAAACAGCCATCAACGGTCGTGGTGAAATCATGATGCCAGTTTAACCGTGGAAGCTTCGGACGTTTTCACTCAAACGAACGCGGGGTGCCGGCGCGGTGTACCCACCGAGCGGAATGGCCCCACCGGGATTGAACGCTCCGGGCCGGCCTATGCCAACGGTGGGGGGCTTCTAAACTGGCGCGTTTTCAATCCACCACGATCGACCCCGCGCCATGACCGCTGACAACGCCGCCGAGAATCTGGCCGCCGCCACCGGGCTGGCCGACCAGCGAATTTTGGTGCTCGACTTTGGTTCCCAAACCGCTCAATTGATCGCTCGCCGGGTCCGCGAGCAAAACGTTTACGCCGCGATCGTGCGGCATGATTTGACCGCCGAGCGGATTGGCGAGATGGCCCCGTCGGGCATTATCCTGTCCGGCGGTCCCAACTCGGTCTACGCCCCCGGCGCCCCCCAGTGCGATCCGGCGATCTTTGAACTGGGCATCCCGGTGCTGGGCATTTGTTATGGGATGCAACTGGTCGTCCAAAGCCTCGGCGGCAAGGTCGACAACACCCCGTCGCGGGAGTATGGCCGCGCGGAGTGTCAATTCATCGACCGCAGCGATCTGTTCCACGGCCTCGAACCGACCGAACAGGTTTGGATGAGTCACGGGGACCAGGTTTCCTCGATCGACGATCAATTCGTCACCATTGCTAAAACCACGACCTGCCCCCACGCGGCGATCACCCACCGGACACGACGTGTTTATGGGATGCAGTTCCACCCCGAGGTGACACATACGCCCGGCGGCGGGCAGGTGCTGCGCAACTTTGTGCTTGACATCTGCGGCTGCGACGGATCATGGCGTTTAGGAGATTTTGCCGACGCGGCGGTCACCGAAGTCCGCCGCCGGGTCGGCGACCGCCGCGTGATATGCGGGTTGTCCGGCGGTGTCGACTCCGCCGTCGTCGCGGCATTGTTGTACAAAGCGATCGGGTCGCAATTGACTTGCATCTTGGTCGACAACGGGTTGCTGCGAAAAAACGAACAGCAATTGGTGATCGAAGAATTTTCAGGTCATTTTAAGACGGATCTGCACGTCGTCGACGCCGAAGCTCAATTTCTCGACGCATTGGCCGGTGTTGATGAACCTCAGGAAAAACGTCGCCGGATTGGAAAGGAGTTCATCGAATGTTTCAAAGCCGAAGCCGCCAAGGTGACCGACGCCCACTTCCTGGCCCAAGGAACGTTGTATCCCGATGTTATTGAATCGGGAGCGGACAGAGACGGGCCGGCGGCAACCATCAAACTGCATCATAACGTCGGCGGTCTGCCCGAAGAACTTGGCTTTGAGTTGATCGAACCGCTGCGGGATTTGTTCAAAGACGAAGTCCGCCGGTTGGGTCTCGAACTCGGATTGCCCGAAAAGTTAGTATGGCGACATCCGTTCCCCGGCCCGGGGCTGGCGGTTCGGTGTTTGGGCGAAGTGACGGCCGAAAAACTCGCGGTCCTGCGGGAAGCCGACGCGATCGTGGTCCACGAGATCGAGGCGGCGGGGTTGTATCGAAAAACCTCTCAAGCTTTCGCGGTCCTGCTGCCGGTTCAAAGCGTCGGCGTGATGGGCGATGCGAGGACTTATGAGAATGCCGTCGCGGTGCGGTGCGTCAACACCGATGACTTCATGACCGCCGACTGGAGTCACCTGCCGTATGAGTTATTGGGCCGGATCAGCACCCGGATTATCAACGAAGTCGCCGGGGTCAACCGCATCTGTTACGATATCAGTAGCAAACCGCCCGCGACGATCGAATGGGAATAAAGACGATGTCCACCGCCCCGCCACCTGCCCCGCCGTCGACTGCCCCGCCGCCAACTGACGTTCGGCTAATGACCGCGGAGCAATTCGCGGTTGCCGAAGGCCTTCCCGAACCGTGCGAACTCGTTTTAGGAAAGGTAATCGAATTGTCTCGTCCAAGTGCCGGCCACGGTGAAGTCGCGGCCCAAATCGTTTTCCTGCTCAAAACTCATGCAAAAAAGCATCGATCGGGACGTGTCATCAGCAACGACAGCGGAGTGATCACTCGCAGGGGGCCTGACTCCGTTCGGGGGCCGGACGTCATGTTTTACACCACCGATCAGGTTCCCGCCGGGCCATTGCCACGGATCGGCTACTTGGATTTCCCGCCCAGGCTCGTCATCGAAGTCAAATCGTTCACCGAGTACTGGCCGCAATTGTTGGCCAAAGCAGGCGAGTACCTGGCGGCGGGCGTCGCGGTGGTCGTCGTGGCCGATCCGCAAACCGAAAGTCTGCGTGTGTTCCGAATCGACGGTTCGGTCGCCCAGTTGGAGGCGTCCGACACGTTGGTATTGCCCGAGATCCAACCGACGATGGAATTATCAGTCGCTGAGATGTTCCAAATCGATTGATTTGTTTCGCGGAATCTTGCAACGGCCCCCCAGCAACGGTGTACATTGATTCGCTCGGTATCCAACGGTTGGCCCGGGAGAACTTCACCAATGAGGCATCGATAAGCACCCGCTGTACCCGACCGGATGGATCGCGATGAGTTTTCAAGGAAATGTTTTAGCCGGGTCGATAGTGATCCTACTGATTGTCTCATTTGGCCGGAAAGGTCGAGCCGATCAGAATCCGCCCGATCCGGGGGCGGTTGAGTTTTTTGAAAAGCGAGTCCGACCGCTCCTGATCGACCATTGCTATGACTGCCACAGCGGATCGGCGGAGAAGGTTCAGGCGGGGCTGCTCGTCGACAGCCGCGCCGCGATGATCCGGGGCGGTGATTCGGGCGAGTCGATCGTGCCGGGGGATCCGGACGCGAGTCTGCTGATCCAGGCCGTTCGGTATGAAAGTTATCAGATGCCGCCGGACGGTCAACTGCCCCGGGAGGACATCGAAACGCTTCAGAGGTGGGTGGAGATGGGCAGTCCTTGGCCGGAGGAAGAGGCGAAGTTCAAGAATCCGCCGACACCGTCTTTCGATCTACAACAACGAAAGTCGGACCATTGGGTTTGGCAACCGATCGGCCAGCCTGACATACCGGAGGTTGCTGACTCCCACTGGTCCCGCGACCGGCTGGATCGATTCATTTTGGCGAAGCTTGAGGCGGCCGAGATCAATCCCGCTGGTGACGTCGACCGCCCTGCCCTGGCGCGGCGGCTTGCGTTTGATCTGATCGGCCTGCCGCCAACCGCCCGGCAGGTTGACCGATTGGTCCGGGATGATTCCCCCGCCGCGACCGCCGCTTTGGTCGATGAACTTCTGGCCTCTCCCCACTTCGGTGAACGGTGGGGACGGCACTGGTTGGACTTGGTGCGATACGCGGAGTCTCGAGGACATGAGTTTGACAACGACACGCCCAACGCGTTTCAGTATCGGGATTATGTGATTCGGGCGTTCAACGAGGACGTCCCTTACGATCAATGGATCCGAGAGCACATTGCCGGCGACCTACTTCCGAAGCCAAGATTGCACCCCCAATGGCGGTCGAACGAATCAATCCTCGGGACCGGTTTTTGGTTCCTGGGCGAATGGGTTCACTCCCCGGTCGATATCCTCAAAGACGAAGCGGATCGTTTTGACAACATGATCGACGTCATGTCCAAAACGTTCTTGGGCGTAACGGTCGCTTGCGCCCGATGCCACGATCACAAGTTTGACGCGATCTCGACCGCCGACTATTACTCCCTAACAGGGTTCTTGCAAAGCAGTGACTACCGGCAAGTGCGGTTCGAGTCGCTCCAGCACAATCGCCAAATCGCCGAACAGTTGTCAGCCTTGGATGAAATTTACCTAAACGAAATAGATGCTTTGCTTTCGGCCGAAGGCCTTTTTGCCCCAACTGCCCAACGGCTCCCGCAGGAGCTTGCTGCTCATGTGGTGGTTGACTATGGAGTGACGGGAACGGCGGAGCATTGGCAGGACGGATTTACATTTGGCCCCCGCCCTCGGCGTCTCGGCGAAGCGTTTTTGTCAACGCATCCATCCGTACAAGGCGAGGGTTCCGTCACCAAGCCGACCGTTCAATTCGCTACTCAGGCCGCGGCGGTTTATGATCGCTTTTGGGACGGGTTCGACTCGTTGACCGAGGGAACGGTTTCGGATCGTAATGAACTGAGCCGTTTGGATCGCAGTGGCCGAACACTTCGCACCCCCACATTTACATTGACCGATGGTGCGGTCGACTGTCGCGTCAATGGTGCCGGGCATGTGTTCGCCTGTGTCGATTCACACCGCCTGATCGCCGGACCGCTTCACGGCGAAACCATTCAATCTTTCGGACCTAAAGATCGCTGGGTTCATCTGAATCTGGACCGTTACATTGGTCATCGGTTGCACTTGGAATTCACACCCACCCGGGAAACCGAACTGCAAGTGTTGTTGGTAACCCAAGGAGCGACGCCCCAAGTCCATCAAAGACTCCAATCGCACGAAGATCTGGTTGCTGACGACGCACGACGTTTTGCCGCCCGAGCTTTGAAGACGTTGGAAGATCGAAAGGATGGGATCGCGCGTCGGTGGGCCGCCGACCGAGCCGAACTTCAGTCGCGGATGATGAAATCGTCACGGTTGGCAATGGCCATGAACGACGGCCCCGGGGAGGACGGTCGGATTTTGATCCGAGGTCATTCATCCAAACCCGGTGCGGTCGAGCCGCGTCATTTTTTGACGGCCATCACCGGCGACGAGCCTCTACCGATTGCCTCCGGTAGTGGTCGGTTGGCGCTAGCTAATTTAATTAACGATCCCGGCAACCCGCTAACCCCCCGCGTGATTGTCAACCGCATCTGGCACCATCTTCTAGGCCGCGGCATCGTTGCGACGACCGATGACTTCGGCGTTTTGGGACAACGTCCCACCCACCCGGAGTTGCTCGATCACTTGGCGACCCGCTTCGTTGATGGCGGTCGGAGCATCAAACAATTGATCCGGGCGATCGTGCTTTCGCGGACTTACCAAATGTCCGGGCAGGTTCAATCTGCGAATATGGAAATCGATCCAACAAACCGGTTGTGGCATCATCGACCGCCCAAACGGCTGCAGGGCGAGGCAATTCGCGACTCCCTGCTGTCCCTCTCGGGGCGGCTTGATGCCGAGGCGTTTGGCAGGCCAATCCCCATCCATCTAACGCCCTTCATGGACGGCCGCGGGAGACCGGACGAGTCGGGACCGCTGGATGGGCGAGGACGGCGTTCGATCTACGTTTCGGTTCGTCGCAACTTCCTCTCGCCGCTCATGGTGAACTTCGACACCCCAACCCCCTTCAGCACAATGGGTCGCCGAAATGTGTCAAATGTTCCCGCTCAGTCGTTGATCATGATGAACGATCCTCTGGTAATTCAATCGGCTCGTCATTGGGCCGGCAGGGCGCTGCGGCATCACCCCGATGACAATGTTCGCATTGATTGGATGTACCAAACCACGTTTGCACGAAATGCGACTGAGCGGGAGCATCAAACCGCGATCCAGTGGATTCTCAAAGCCTCCGCGGATAATCAATCGCTGGGCATTCCGACCGACGAGGCCCAAGCTCAGGCATGGTCCGATTACGCTCACGCCCTCTTGAACACCAAGGAATTCATCTTCCTGCGATGAACCAAATCATGGCCCACCCCCGTCATCGAATCGAAGCCGCCTCGGTTTCCCGCCGGGATATGTTGTCGCGAGCTGCCTGCGGTTTCGGTTCGGTCGCGTTGGCGGCGTTGTTACAAGACCCGGCTTACGGGGCCACCGCTTCGGCGACGGAATCAACCGGATCGGCCGGACATGTACCCCATCATCCCGCGAGTGCCAAGAACGTCATTTTCTTGTACATGGATGGTGGTCCCTCCAGCGTCGACACCTTTGACCCCAAACCGATGTTGGATCGATACAACGGCAAGGATCCGGCGACCCTGTTCAATGTCGAACCGACCCAATTCAACAACAACGGGAATATGTTGGCGAGTCCTTGGAAATTCAAACAACATGGGCAGTCGGGGATCCCCATCAGTGAACTGTTCCCGCACGTCGCGATCTGCGTTGACGAACTGGCGGTCATCCGTTCGATGGTGTCGGAATTTCCCGAACATTCCTTTGCCAATTATTTTTTGCACACCGGCAATGGGCTGCAAGGCCGGCCGAGCATGGGGGCGTGGGTCAATTACGGTTTGGGCAGTGAGTGTCAAAACCTGCCCGGCTTTGTTGTGCTCAACGGAGGATTGATCCCGCCGGGCGGCCTGGATTGTTTCGGCAGCGGCTTCTTGCCGGCCAGCTACCAGGGATCGCTCTTCAAACCGTCGGGAAGCGGCATCGCCAATATCCAGCCGACCGAACGATCGGCGGCTCACCAGCGGCGCAAGCTGGACCTGATCCATCGACTCGATTCCCTAGCCGACGCGAGTTTTCGTCGACACGATAGCGTCGAGTCGGCCATCGCCAATTATGAACTCGCCTCCGCGATGCAATTGGCGGTGCCGGAAGTCATGAACCTTGCCGGCGAATCGGCCGCCACCCAAAGAATGTACGGCATGGAGTCAAAGTTCGAGCCGACACGGATCTATGCGACCCAGTGCTTAATTGCGCGTCGGATGGTCGAGCGGGGCGTTCGTTTCATTGAATTGACCTGTCCCCGGGTGGGAGGTGATCGCTGGGATCAACATCACAACCTTAAAAACGGTCACGAGAACAATGCGTTGGCGGTTGACCAGCCGATTGCGGCACTGTTACAGGATCTGCGCCGGCGAGGATTGCTCGATGAGACGTTGGTGGTGTGGGCGGGTGAATTTGGACGGACGCCGTTTGCTCAAGGCAAAAACGGGCGCGACCACAATCCGTTCGGTTTCAGCATCTGGATCGCCGGGGGCGGGGTCAAAGCCGGTTGCGTTCACGGCGCGACGGATCCGTGGGGCTACAAGGCGATCGAGAATCGCACAGAAATTCACGACCTGCATGCGACCCTGTTGCATTTGCTGGGCGTCGATCACACCCGGTCAACATTCCGCTTTGGGGGTCGAGACATGCGTTTGACCGATGTCAAAGGACACGTCGTCAATGAAATCATCGCTTCCTGATGCCGCGATCATTGTCGTGCAATCCTGCGGGTTAATCAATAGGTCCGCGGGCGGACCGCGGCCTGCACCCGCCCGGGCAGGCCCATGATCCGCAGGAAACCTTCGGCATCGTCTTGATTGTACGAACCGCCGCCCTCCATCGTCGCGATCTCGGCATCGTAGAGACTCGCCGGGGCGGATTTTGATGCGACCGAAATGTTGCCTTTGTACAAATCCAGCGTCACTTCCCCGGTCGTCGATCGCTGAGCTTCTTTGATGAATGACATCAACGCATCCATTTTGGGCGTGTACCAAAATCCATAGTAAACCATCTCGGCGACTTCGGGAGCCATCCGGTCCCGCAAGTGCATCAAATCACGGTCCATCGTCAATTGTTCGACGTGCATCAACGCGTTGTAGAGCACCGTCATGCCGGGAGCCTCATAAACACCGCGGCTCTTCATGCCGACGAATCGGTTTTCCACCATATCAATCCGCCCGACGCCGTTTCGACCGGCAATGGCGTTGAGTCCCTCGACCATCTGCAACGCCGTGACGCTTTGACCATTGAGCATGGTCGGCACGCCGGCTTCAAACCCGATGGTGACCGATTCCTTCTTGTCAGGAGCTTGTTGAGGTGAAACGCCCATGCCGAAATCGACCAACTCCACGCCGTTGACGTCTAGCTCCTCCAGCTTGCCGGCTTCGTAAGAGATGTGCAGGACGTTCTCATCGCTGCTGTACGGCTTGGCCGTCGACGCTTTGACCGGAATATCTTTGGCCTGGCAGTAGGCGATCAATTCGGTCCGGCCGGGGAACGCGTCGCGAAAGGCTTTGATTCGCCATGGGGCAATCATTTGGATTTTGGGATCCAACGCCTCGGCAGCCAACTGAAAACGGCATTGGTCGTTGCCTTTGCCGGTCGCACCGTGAGCGTAAGCGGTCGCGCCAACCTCGCGGGCGATTTGCAAACAAACTTTGCTAATCAAAGGTCGGGCGATTGACGTTCCAAGCAGATAAATCTGTTCGTACTTCGCCTGCCAAGCGAGCACGGGAAATGCGAAATCACGACACAATTCCTCCCGCACGTCCACGACTTGGGCCGACAGCGCGCCGCAGTCGCGAGCTTTCTGCATCGTCGCCTCACGGTCCTCCCCGGGTTGACCCAGATCCACGTAAACCGCGTGGCAGCCGTAGCCCTGGTCCTGGAGCCAGCCGAGGATTACGGAGGTGTCCAGACCGCCGGAATAAGCCAAAACGCAGGATTTCATCGTTCAATCGTAGATGCGGGGGGGGTGTCGTCGCGGAGGGGCAGCCGTGCGACAATCACCACAACCGCCCCGAACCGGGGGCATTGAAGACCGGTTGGCGGATCGACGCAAGCCAACCGATCCGCCCCGCCCCGCCCACCCTGCCATCGCACATGTCGCCCCCCCCCGCGCTCCTGGAGCTGCTGCAGAAGCTCGCCGCGGGAGAGCTATCGGTCGAGCGGGCCGCCCAATCGGCCAGCGATCTGCTGGCCGGAAACCCGACGGCCGGGGACCCCAACGATGCGTCCGGCCGTGGACACCACGTCGAGGCGATTGACGGGGCGGTCATCGACCTGGGGCGACAAGTCCGGTGCGGATTTGGCGAGGTGATCTTTGGCGAGGGTAAATCGGCGGAGCTGATCGGTGAAATCGTCGCCAAACAGCTTCGAGCAGGTCAGGACTGTTTGGTGACGCGGATCGACCCCACCGCGGCGGCTCATCTGAGGCGTCGATTTGAACATGTCGTGCATCATCCGCTCGCTCGAACGCTTCGGGTTTGCAACCGGGCAATTCAAAACGATTCGGCCGACGAGTCGCGAATCCAGTCGGGCGAAAGTCACGTCGCGGTACTGACCGCCGGCAGCACCGACGCGGCGGTGGCCCGGGAAGCGGTGGAGACATTACGGTGGATGGGGGTACCGCAGCGTTGTTTCGAGGACGTCGGGGTCGCCGGCCCGCAGCGGTTGCTAAGAATCGTCCCTCAAATCCGCCAGGCCGCCGCGGTCGTCGTGATCGCGGGGATGGAGGGGGCACTGCCGCCGACGGTGGCCGGCCACGTTGCCGTGCCCGTCATCGCAGTGCCAACAAGCATCGGCTACGGCGTCAACTTTGGGGGGCTGACAGCGCTGGCGAGCATGTTGACGAGCTGCGCCGCCAATGTCGCGGTGGTCAATATCGACGCGGGTTTTAAAGGGGGGTATCTGGCCGGATTGATCGCCAGCCGGAGCCAACATGCCTGACTCCCCCCCATTCGCCCTACCGCCTCGGGCGGCTGACGCTCACAAAGGGACGTTCGGCCGAGTGATGATTGTCGGCGGTCGCCGGGGCATGGCCGGATCGGTTGCCCTGTCGGCGATCGCGGCGCTGCACACCGGATCGGGGCTGGTGACCGCCGCGGTGCCCGACGTGATTTTGGAAACCGTGGCCGCGTTCCACCCCTCGGTCATGACGTTGGGGTTGCCGCAGCTTGGCGGACAACTCGATGGATCGGCCTGGTCGTTTCTAATGCCCCGAATCGGTGACGCGGACGCTTTGGCGGTAGGGCCGGGGATCGGCACCGATGGCGGGGCACGCAAGATTGTCCGAGGATTGATCGATGCAAACATGCCGTTGGTGATTGATGCTGATTCGCTCAACATCGTCGCCCGGCAGGACTGGTTGGGCGGCGACGATTGGCCAACACAAAGGACCGGCCCAATCGTCCTAACCCCGCATCCGGGTGAGTTGCAGCGGCTGACCGGGGTGGCCGCCGATCAGCAGGAGCGGCAGTTGAACGAGGCAGTGAAGTTGGCCCAAAAGTGCGGGGTCACCATCGTCGTCAAAGGAGGTCCGACGCGGATCGTCGAAGCCGTCACCGGAGAAGTGGTCGAGAACAACACCGGCAATCCCGCCATGGCGACCGCCGGTGCCGGCGACGTGCTGACCGGGATCATCGCCTCGCTGCTCGGTCAAGGTTTAAGCGGATTCGATGCCGCGAGACTGGCGGTTTGGATCCATGGGGTCGCCGGGAACGCCGCGGCCACCGAGACCAGCGTTGCGGGGATGACGTCGTGGCATTTGGTCCAAACGCTGGCTAGGGTTGCCGATCGGATGGTGGCCACCCAAAGATGACGCAGATCGTTCGTCTGTCCGAACTGCGACGCGATTCATCCCTTCGGCATCGCGTGACCGGGGCGGCGGCCAGCATTGGTAATTTCGACGGGGTTCATCGGGGGCATCAACAGTTGCTTCGGCAAACCCGTCGGATCGCTGACCGCGTCGGGGGTCCAGCGGTGGCGGTGGTGATGGATCCGCATCCCGCGGCGGTGTTGCGGCCTCACGGGGCACCCACGCCGCTGAGTAGCATGACGACCCGGGCCGAGCGGATGAGCGGCGTCGGCATCGACTGGCTACTGGTTTGTGAGACAACGCAATCATTTTTAAATCGCACCGCCGAGGAGTTTTTCGACTTCCTGGTCGGCGAGATTCTATTGGCCAAAGCATTGGTCGAGGGACCTAATTTCTATTTTGGTCGCGACCGGGGCGGCAATATTGAATTGTTGCGTCGGCTATGCGACCGCGACGGCATGCAACTGCAAATTGCCGAACCCTTGATTGATGATGGACGAATGGTTTCGAGCAGCCGGATCCGCGAGGCGATCGCCGGCGGAGACGTTGGGATGGCGGCGGCCATGATGGGGGCCAATCACCAGATTTCCGGCCGGGTGGTTGCCGGTCAAGGTCGCGGGCGGACGTTGGGATTTGCCACCGCTAATTTGGACGATGTTGCCGTGATGGTTCCCGCTCAGGGGGTTTACGCGGCGATGGCGATCGGCGACGCCACCGGTCCCCTGCCCTGCCCCGCGGCGGTTCACATCGGTCCCAATCCAACGTTCGAGCGGTCCGGCAAGGACAAGATCGAGGTCCATCTGTTGGATTTTACCGGTAACCTCTACGATTCGTCGCTTCGGGTCGACTTTCTTGACCGCATCCGTCCGGTCCGAAGGTTCGATTCGGTCGAGGACCTCCGTCGCCAACTCGATCAAGATATCGCCCGTGTCAGGCACCTCGCCGACACCTCGCCCCCCATTTCGCCTTCCATCGGGTCGTCGTGAGCATTAACTGGAACGATTTCAAATCCCACATCGATCGTCATCAATCGTTCGTCCTGGTCAGCCATATCCGCCCCGACTGCGATGCGTTGGGCAGCGAGTTGGGGATGGCCGAAGTCTTGACCGCGATTGGTAAAGACGTGCGGATCATCAATGCCCACCGAACGCCGCCGAGTCTGGAATTTCTCGACCCCGATCATAAGATCGAGGTCCTCGGGGACGATGTCGAGGCGGATGAATTTCATCCCGACTGCATCATGGTTCTGGACACTTCGGCTTCGGCGCAACTGGGCGAGATGGGCGACGCGATTCGACGCCACCGGGCTGATAAGATTGTCGTCGACCATCACGTCGGCGAAGACGATTTGGGCGCAACCTTCTACAAGGACACCCGCAGCGAAGCGACCGGGTCATTGGTCGTCCAGGCCGCCGATGCGCTCGGGGTGCCGATCACCAAAGCGATGGCGGTACCATTGTTTGCGGCCATTGCAACGGACACCGGGTGGTTCAGATTTGGGTCGGTCACCCCGTTGATGTTTCAAACCATCGCTCGGCTCAACGAGGCCGGAGCCATCCCCGCGGAGATCTATGGCGATCTATACGAGCGAGACACCCTCGGTCGACTCAAACTGCGGGGTTTGATCCTCTCGCGAACCGAGTCTGAACTCGACGGGGCATTGGTTCACACGTATGTCAACGCCGAAGATTTCGAGGCGGTGGGGGCACTGCCGAGCGACACCGAGGACGCCATCAACTTGACCTTAGCGATTCGCGGGACCAAAGCAGCGGTGATTTTTGTCGGACAACTCAAAGGCGGCTACAAACTATCGTTTCGCAGCCGTTGCGGGATGGATTGCAACGAAGTGGCTCGGCATTTCGGCGGCGGTGGACACAAGGCGGCCGCAGGTGCTTTTTTCGACGGCGGCCTGAAGTTAGCCCAATCCTCTGTTTTGCCGGTCGTTCGCAAAGCGGTGGTCGCCGCGACAACGGGGTGAATCTCCTAGGAACCATTGACCGACAAATATCAACAACCATATCCTTTCAACGGTTCTTTGTAGGGTGGGTCAAGGAGTCTTCGACGCCGACCCACCGTCGCTACCATTCAACCGTAGGTCATCGCCGAAGCGGCTCGCCCCACCGTACCGAACCGCGATCCGGCTGGTCGCGAAGTTGATGATGGAGGGGGAACACGCTGTCGTTCATCTTAGAAATCAGCGATGGAACCATTGAATTGATAGACTTCAGGTTGCGGCATCGAAGTGACCGATCGGTTGGACAACTCAACAGCTCCTATCCGGCCCCTAATAACTTCGTGATTGACTTTGCAGCCCCTTTCA
The DNA here is from genome assembly GCA_963833245.1 of Pirellulaceae bacterium. Lineage (GTDB taxonomy): Bacteria > Planctomycetota > Planctomycetia > Pirellulales > Pirellulaceae > Rhodopirellula. Next base: position 1,876,699 of record CAWHXH010000006.1, on the reverse strand, counting down.
CGTCGTCATCGCTTCGGTAACACGTTGCCCGCCGGGCAACTTCCTGATCGCTCCAGGTGGCAACGACATCGGGCCGCGATCTTAAAACCGCGTGCAGGTGATTACTCGATCGCCGTCCACGTCAAGCAATCGACGCCAAAGGACTGTCCGTTGCGCGGGTCGTCGCCACACAGGAAAGCCCGTCGAACGCAGCGGGTACAGGCATGAATCACCTGGACTTCATCAGGATCGATGCACCTAGCGAGCTTCGCGAGGCATCAGCGTAAACCCATGGAAGTGACAGGGGACGCGATTGATCAACGAACCAGGTAGCGCACCGAATGCGTCCCAGAGGGTGAAGAATTGGAGTGGCCCCTTCTTCCTCCTCAAACGAGCCTGCTTCGGATGACAAAGGACGCTACAATTCTTGTGTCTGCTCTTGTGTCTGCGCACTGGCAACGCCTCCGACGCTGGCAACTGTAATCGAAGCGGTCGCAGACTGCCCGGGCCAGTCACGGCGTGTAGCCTTAAATGACAAGTTCGGATTCCTTCGGAGTAAACGCAATCAATCTCATTGATTCGCTACCGCTCAGTTTCGCGCCGCGAGGTAGCCCCAGTAGTACGCGGTAGGACCGATGGTTTGCGTCACCGTGTACTCATTCATCTCGACCCAATTGCCGATGTCCAAATAGGACTCCGCCGCCGGCCATGATCCCACATCTTCGGGAACCAGCTTGCCACGCAGCGACCATTGTTTGATGTACCCCGGAGCTCGAGTGGGATCGTGCGACCCGTAGACAACGATTCCCGGCGGTGGCTGCTGGCCTGTCGCATGGCTATCGACATGCAGTGGATAGCGAGGACTGACTTGGCCCAGTCCCGTGGTCATGGTCATGTTCATCGGATTGGCGCCCACGGCATAGTTCGTCGCGCGAAGTGCTCCGGCCAGATATTTTGTTTCACTGGTCAAATAGTGCGCTCGCGGCAATGTTGGACCTAGCACCGATTCGGGTACGGAATAGTAAGCAACGAAACCGAGCATCGGCAGATTTGATACACGATGGGAAATCCCGTAGGCGTTCCCATCGCCAAACTTCAACGTCAAGTCCGCCGCTGCGATGACCGCCGCCTCGGCCCGCTGTCCGATCGTCGCATCGGCGAGCGGCTTGGGAAGTGTTGCATAAGCAAACGCAACGTCGAGCGAAGAATCGCCAATGCCGGTGTTTGTTAACGTCAATGCCGATTCAAAGACATCGTGATACTTCTTGTCACCCGTCAGTCGGTACAATTCGATCGCTGCGAGCGATTGAACATCGCTAACGCGAGAATCGAGTTTGTCGGCGTCCTTAACACCTCGCAACTTTGCCGCTTCAATCACCACATCGCCATCTCGCATCGACCAATCCCATGCAGCGATCGCACTGCGGCGGTACTTCGTTGCCAATTCGGTGTCGGATGACCGGAGGGCACCCGCCAATTTCGCAGCCGTCGCGGCAAAAAGGTAGGACGCCTCAGGGTCCGGATCGAACGCTCCGACCAACAGCGATTCCTGCCAACTTGCCTCGCCCGTTCGCGGATGCTCGGTCGATTCGACGCCGCCGCGAATCGCTCCGTCTTCGCGTTGGATTCGCTGATAAAACGCAACGTTCCAGTCCACTTCATCGAGCACATCGGGAATTTGATTGGTCACTTCGTCGACGGGCACAGTCAGCTTCAGGTCATCAAAGTATTCGGGGAACATGGCATACAGTTCCAACAAACGATACGAAACCCAAAGATGCTGCGCTCGTCGATCCCAATCGCCAGCGTCCATGTATCCTCCCCAAGCATTGTCGACACGCTGCAATTGAGACGTTTCCATTGGCTTGCCCAGTTGACGTTTCAAGCTATCGTGGATTGCTTTGGATTCGCCGTCCCAACGAATAACTTCGGTTTGAAAGACAACCAAGCCGTCGTCGGGGTGCATCGGTCGCGGGCGTTCGTATCCGAGCAACGATTGGGGCAATTCAATACCGCTTCGATGGGCTAACAGCCCTTTAGCAACACATGAAAACGCTTCACGCCAAACCTCATCCGAGATTGTTACCGGATAACTGACGCCCACGCCCGGCACATGCACTTGGTAGCTTCCTGCCTGAGAAAACGATCCGAAATCCATCGCGTAAACATTAGTGCCCGTTCGATTCTTGCCGCCGATCAAATTCTCGGTTTCATCCGCTGCTAACACCTGCTTCACATCGCCCTGAAAAACTGACTTTCCCGACTTGTCGAGCAATTCAAATGTTGTGGCATCGAAGGCATACGCGCCTCCCGTGCCAAGCCACTGCGAAAGGATCGCTTGTTTGAACGGATCGCTCGGGCGATAACCGACCTGCGAGACCTCTATCGCCGGGCTCCACATTTTCGAGCTGTCGAAGACAAACTGCGATTCGGCATCGCGAGTATTGATTGCGTGAAATTCAATTGAGTATTCTTGACCTTGAGTCAAAGGATGCTCGAATCGAAGGTAGATCCAATGTTCGACCGCACCACCACGATCACTGCGACCGACCGGCTTCGCTTTGTGAAAGACTTCGACCGGAGAAACGGGCTGAGCGTATTTGAAATCATCACGCGACTGCAACCGGTAAGCCAGCGGCACGATGATCGTTTCGGGAGTCAGCTCCACGCCCTCGAGCGTGTTGTCAACCCACAGCGTTTTGCCATCCGCCAGTAGTTTGCCGATCTCACGCTGTTGTTGGCTGTCCGGTTGCTGTCGTCGGAGCTTCTGTGAAGACGAGACTTCGGCTGGCTCGCCGTCATGCCATGCCAATACTTTCTTGCCCTCCGAAATCGCTTTATCACCGGGCTGCGAAACGTAAGCACGTTGTCCCCCGTGGGCAATCGATTGTTGCTCGATTCGCACAGCCAGCATCGTTGGTGAAAGTGCGGCGATCGCCGTCACTTGGGGTCCGTCGGCGGGATGTTCCGCACCCTCCTTCACGATCCGCTGGCGAAGCTCACGAAGCTGTTGGTCCATCAAACGTTGCCGTTCTCGCTCTGCCTGGATCACCGCCATTTGCTCAGCCCGCTGTTGCAAATGCTCTTGGGTCGGTGGCCGCAATTCGATCGCGGAAACCATCAAATCGAACCGTTCCTTTTGCCAGTTGCCCATCAACAAGCAGCTTACGATTCTCGCGGGATCGAAGGGTTCGTCATCGCTACCCGTTACGGACGTCGACAACGGAGACGAACCGATCGGATAGACAACCGATTCCTCGTTTGGCGTTAAGGGAGTTAGATCAAACTCAAAAACACGCTCCTGTTCGCTAGCGTCTTTGATCTTCAGAACCAATTTCGTTGCGGCATGTTTTTCACCTCGCTGCACGACCAAGACGGGTGAATCATCTCGATGTTTTTCCGCAGAGAATTTGCGTGTCCAACCAACTCCACCTTGCCCCGTCGCAGCGGTCAGGTGCAGATCACCGCCATCGACAATGCTATGGTCTTGAAACGATCCGAAGGCAAAACCGACAGGCCGTTTTAGATCGATGAAGGTCATTTCCTGGCCAACCGCCAGCGAAGGGACCGTGAGGAATAGGAACGCGAGCAGTAGGTAGTGTTTCATGATGGTGGCTTAGATAGTTATTTGCTTAGGCGTAGGACAGGCTTCCAGCCTGTCTTTCCATTGTGACGTGGGACAGGCTTCCAGCCTGTCTTTCCAATTTAACGTAGCACAGGCTACCAGCCTGTCTTTACATCGAAAGACGCGAGGTCCGAGCATCACATTTCGATTGCAAAGCCCTCGCGGTATTCTCTACTTAGAAAATTCTTCGCCTCCGCATCGCCGTCGATGGTTTGCGCCGTTGGATCCCAGCGAATTCTTCGATTCAACCGGGATGCGATGCCAGCAAGATGGCACGTCGTTAGCGATCGATGGTGACTATGAACGTCGGAGATGGGCTCCCGCCTTGCCGCAACCGCTTCAAAGAAATTTTGAAAGTGATCGGCCAGCGGGCGGTCCTTGTAAACTTTCTCCATCGCCCCGTCGGGCAGCGGATGCGTTGCCAGTTGCTCCACCGGCAACCCACTCAATCGACCGCGATTGACAAAAATTCTTCCTTCGGTGCCCTCAAACAGAATCCCGTTGTCGTTGCCATGTCGGATTTCAATCATCTTGCCGTCATCAAATGTTGCTTGGATCAAAAACTCCGTCGCCGTGTTGTATCGCGACGGGTCGGTAGGGTAGCCGTTTATGAAGTCGACCGGATGTTTCACCATCACCGGATTGATTGAAACGGGGCCCGTTTCCGTTTTGCCAAGTGCCCAAGTTGCAATGTCGACGTGATGGGCACCCCAATCGGTCAGCTTGCCACCGGAGTACTCGTACCACCAACGGAACTCGTAATGGCACCGAGAAAAACTGTTCGTTTCCCCATTTTTGCTCGCCAGGTAACGAAAGGGAGTCTCGGGAGCCGGACCGAGCCACTGGTTCCAATCAAGCGATTTGGGGACCTCGGAGATGGGTATCGCAGGGCTCGTCGGTGGACTACCGATGCTGCATGTCGCTTTGATCAATTCGCCGATTCTTCCATCGCGGATCATCGCAATGGCTCGAATGAAGTTCGGGATGCTGCGCTGCTGCGTCCCAATCTGAACGACGCGACCTGTCTTGCGACACACTTCGCTCATCAATTTTCCTTCGTCGATCGTGAGCGTCATCGGCTTCTCGCAGTACACATCCTTGCCGGCCAACATCGCTTCGATGGCAATCTTCGCGTGCCAATGATCGGGGGTCGAGATGTGAACGATGTCGATGTCGGGGCGATCAATCATCTGGCGATAGTCCTTCACGACGGCTGGCTCGCTACCCGTCCAACCATGGACGAACTTTGCCGCCGCGCCGGCGCGATCCTGGTCTGCGTCACAGACCGCAACATAGTCTCCGAATCGTTGCACCTCGGGTGCCGAGCCATAGGGAAGGTCCACGCCCGTCGCCTGAATGAACCAGCGACTGCCGGTCCCAATCGCGGCGACCCGAGGCCGATCGTTCGCGCTGGTGAATCCTAAAGCTCGCTCAGAACGTGTCGTCAAGACAGCGGCACCTGCCCAAGCCAACAAAGATCTTAGAGCGTGACGACGATCGATTTTGTTGCTAGTCATTGAGTTCTCGTATTGGTTCATCGATCCCTTCGCGAGTCATCGACCCACCGTTCTAACTGACAAACGGTCGGAACCGCTGTCCCTTGGCCGATTCGGTGACAACGTATAACGCTCAATAGGTGTCGACGCCGGGACAACCAAGTGTACCATGCTGGATGTTCAGCCGCTACGCGATAGGTCGCGTGGATTCGTAGCGAAAACTCGCGATGCGTCCACATCAGCACGGTCGTCGATCTCAGCGATGAAAACTTCGTCAAACTCGGTGGACGAACCGACGGTGGGGAAAGAAGGGGAAAGAAGGGGCCACCCGGAATCCTGGTTTGTCAAGCAATGACGCAAAGCCACTTGCGCCCCCCCTGATCAACCGCTCGACCGCCCCAGCGGGTTCTCCGGAGCACAGAGCCAACCCTGCCTCCGCCGGATCGCTTCGCCGGCCAATGACTCCGGTGTCCCGGCCAACCCGGACAGTCACTAAGCGACGTTAAATGACCGAAAAAAGTGATTCGGTCGGATCAATCACGCTCTGCGATCACTGCCATCTGTTCCCGGTGATTACTCTAGCAAACGTACTCGGGCTGCAATTTTCGCTCCAAATTTCTCCGGTGGCGGTGAACCTGCCAGATTTGGTAGTTCAACCTGTAGACGGTTCGCCCCGTCCGTTCGGTTCTGCGCGTGCCTCTTGGAACACTTGAATCATCTCGTTGGGCTGCTGGCTTGCGCCGTCTAACGTCCTCGGAAGTTTTGTAGAATGAAAAACGACATTTGCAATGAAAACGATCTTGGAAACGAAAGTTCAGTAGAACACTTTTTCGTTTCCCGGCTTTTGGCTGCGCTCGGTTATTCGGACAGCCAGATCAGCTCAAAAGAGTCGATCGAGTCGATCAAGGTATCCCAAGGGCGACGCAAAGTTCAGTACAAGCCAGACTACATTGTGACGGTACGCCGGCGTCCGCGAATTGTGATCGACGCCAAAGCAACCTCCGAAGACATCACGGACTGGGTAGGCCAGTGCGGGAGCTATTGCCTCGAAATCAACAAGCGTTTTAAGTCCAACCCAGCAAGCATCTTCGTTCTCACGAATGGATTTAAGACCGAAGTCTACGCATGGGACCAGGAGAAACCGCTGCTGACGCTTTCGTTTGAAGACTTCCGAGACGACAACCCAAAATACAAAAAATTAGTAAAACTGATCGGTGAAAAATCCGTAGTAGCTCGGGTAAAGGAGCGAGTTGAAAACGACTCATCAGGTGAGCTAAAAGCAAGCGAGGGTGAGCATCTTTTTCGTCGCCACGGAATCGACGATATCAATGCCGCATTTGCATGGTGCCACCAGTACATCTACAAAAAGACAATCTCAGCCAGGCCGCTGCATTCAATGGATTTATCAAACTGACTTTTCTGAAGCTGCTGTCTGACCGCCGAGTTCACGATGAACATGATACGTCAGCAATGGAAAAAGAAGCGTTCACGGTTCCAGCTACATCAGTCACATTTTCGACTGAGTGGATTGAACGACTCGAAAGTGCAACTGAGAACCCCGTTGCTGACATCTCGTTTGTTCAACTTCGGAAAAGCCTTGAAGAGCAGATCACTGAAGGTCAAAAGAAGCGGATGTTCGATTCTGATGAGACTCTCCTGCTTTCACCGGAGACGATCAAGGGAGTAGTTGAGAAACTAGAGAATGTTGACCTCTACAGCATTGACCATGATTTGAATGGACGCCTATTCGAGACTTTCCTCAACGCGACGATGCGAGGCAAAGACCTTGGTCAGTACTTCACGCCTCGGAGCGTCGTAAAGTTGATGATTCAAATGTCAAGATTAAATGGAATTGAAAACACGAAGAATCCGCCGGTGGTCATGGACCCTTGTTGCGGATCAGGGGGATTTCTGATTGATGCTCTTGCGAGTCTTTGGCGTTGTGTTGACGGGAACGATTCGCTGTCTGATCGACAAAAGTCAAAAGCAAAACACTCGATCGCTCAGAACAATATTGTCGGTCTTGACGTTGGGCGGGAACCACCAATCGCGAGGTTAGCCAGGATAAACATGTATCTCCACGGCGATGGTGGAAGCCGGATCTATCAAATTGACTCACTCGACAAAGATGTTTCGATTGCATCGCGGCTTGATGCGGAGAAGAAGAAAGAACTGAGAGAACTGTCGGAAATGATCGGCGAGGATGGAGGAGTCGCTGACGTAATTTTGACCAACCCACCGTTCTCGAAAGTCTACCAATCAAAGCATGATCCTGAAAAGAAAGTGCTGTTGTCGTATGATGTAGGTACACAGAAGACGAAGGGCATCAAAGTTCCTAAGTCGTCAGTGAAATCGAGTGTTCTCTTTCTTGAACGTTACTGGGATTTGTTAAAAGAACATGGGAGAGTCGTCGCGATCGTTGACGACAGCATTCTTGGCAGCAAGACGCACAAAGACACAAGAGACTTCCTTCGGAAGAAATACATCATCGAGGCAGTGGTCTCGCTACCGGGCGATGCATTCCAACGTTCCAAGGCACGCGTCAAGACTTCGGTTCTTGTTATGCGGAAGAAGACGGACCCTGATGAATCGCAACCCGGTGTGTTCCTGTACTATTGCACGACAGTCGGGATAGACGACAGTCCACGGCAACGTTCATTGCCGATTGACCAAGAGAATCGAAAGATTGCCCACGAAGAAATTAAATCTGTGAGCAAGCTCTATGAGCAATTCAAGAATGGCAAAGCCAAAGAATGGGTCGTCCCAGCATCCGTTCTGACCGATCACCTAGATGTAAAGAGTTGCCTTCCCAAACCAGAGCGATTGGTATCGGGCTGGAAGAAAGATGGCACCGAAGTTGTAACGTTAAGTGACCTAGTCGATGTGTTTGATGAAGACAATCTCAACGATGATGATGTGGTTTACACCGCAGATTCAGAGGAACGAGTGACGTTCCTGCGTGTTCGATATGACGGACAGGCCGAGATGGGTGATGAAATCGACGCAAGCAACACAATCCATTCTGTGCTGTTGCGGGTACACGAGAACGACATCGTCATTTCAAATATCAATGCCGTACATGGAGCGATTGCAGTTGTACCCCGTAGCTTGAGTGGATGCGTCGTTTCGAGCGAATACACTATTTGCAGGGCGAAACCTGGTACTGATCCACGGTTGGTTTGGTTACTTGTACGGTCACCTGAGGCGAGGTCTGATCTTGTCGTTCTTGCTTCTGGTATTGGTCGCACGAGAGTTGAATGGGCAAATGCGAAAAACCTAAAGCTGCCTATTCCTGACCCAAAAGTTGTATCGAAGGCAGTTCAAGCCGTTGAAAATGCCGACAGTCTTTTGCAGCAGGCGATGACAGCTCGCGAGTCAGCTGAAAAGTACGTGAACGATTCATTGGGCTTAGACAATGAAGCTGCCTGGACGCTGATCCGAGCGTTCAAGCCTCCGAAGTGAAACAGGGCTAGACGTGCCGTAACCGTTCACGGCCTTCGGCCGCGAACGGTCGAGGCGAGCGATCAGCGGCCGCTCAGTTCGATAGCAGACTGGGGGCGGGTTCGACCTGAAGCTTGGCGGTTACCGAATCGAGCAGGTAGGTGAAAAAGTTGCGGTCTGTCTTGCCACACGTCGCGATTTCGCTCCACATCCGCTCGTGATAACGCTGACCCGCTTCGCTACGCGTGCCCTGCGTGATCTTCCGATCGATCACGCAATGACGCACCTGCTGCTCGGAGTGGTTGTTGGTCGGCTCCAAACCCGGTTCCAGCATGAACCTGAAGTAATCCCATGAGTGATCCATCGTCGATCCGTCGGTGTATTCAACCACCGCGAAACGAGCCGCCAGCACCCTCGCCGCCTGGCGATCGGGCACCTCGCCAGTCACTTCCAGGCAAACGACGGCGATGAGTCATCATCGATCGGTGAAATCCGTCAGCGCTCATCGACTCGCGGTCGTGCCAAGCGACAAACATCCGACGTGAACGATCCAACAATTGCTCGGCCCATTGCCGGGTTTCTTCGCAAGGTTGTTTCGTCAAAAACCGTATGTCCCGGATCAAGTGAGCCCAACAGAACTGAGCCCGGGCCGGAAAGTTCTTCGTAAACGAAAGATTGGCTGAGAAATAGTCGCAGTTTAGACAACCCAAAAACGTTTCACCGATCAATTCCTCCATCACCCGGCGGGCTCGGCAATTGGCAATATGGGAAACGGTGAACGTGGCCGCGGTCAGGCACCAAACCCAGTGGATTCGTCCGTTGTTTTTGAGCGATGATTCGTCGCTGCCAATCTGCTCCTGGCTCGGCAAAGCCGCTTTGAGTTCCTCATGAGCTTGGGCCAGTGATTCGGAGATCACCCCGCCAGCACAGTTTAGCGAGATAGCCACGGGAGACGGGGACTTTCAAGACGTCGTCGATGAACGCTTCGATGGTCGTATAAGAGCAGTGGCAGCGGGACTTCAGGTAGCCGATCGTCGCGAGCATTCTGGGGCCGAAAATCGGTCCACGGTTCCACCCCGGCACGTCGGGATAGACCAGCTTGCCGGCCGGATCGACGTACTCGTGTCGTCTGGTTTCGGTGACCTGGATTGGCAGATCCTGCAGCTCGACGTGCTGAAACGTTTGAAAGTTGCCGGTTGGGGTCAACTGCCGGGCTTTGATTGCTTGATCGTCCAACGTGTGATCGATCACCACGTCGACACGTTGGGGCGGCAGGGGCTTTCGGAGAGCTCGTTTGTGTCCTTTCTGAGCGCCGATTTTGGGTTTCTTACGCCGGTCACGCTTGGCTTTGGGCGGAGCGACGATGTCGCTGGAGGGCGGCTTCGACGAGGTCGAGGAGTCTTTGTTTGCCTTGGCAAGTTGCACCTTGAGCTGCTCGATCTCGAGTGCCTGCCGCTTGATGACTTCGCGCAGCTGCTCGACCAGAAGGCGAAGCTCGGCGATGGTTTCCTCCATGTTGAACGAGAAAAGGTGTCGGACACGAATGCCGCGGACTTAGTGCGTAAGTCCTTCACGCGGCGGACCTTCGGCGAGCGTGGCGGGGGCGGGTCATTTGCTTGTAGGGTTTTGGTCGCCGCTTGATCTCCCGTGGATGGAACCTCGGCTTGCGGTCGCCGACGGGGTGTTCGGCAATCGACTCATACAATGCTGCCTCCATCTGATCTAAACGTTCGCTGCTCGATTCCAGGCGTTCGCTAAAAGCATTCAACGCCTGAACCGCACCCTTGTGGCTTAGCTGCTTCGGACTACTGCCTACCTGAATCGCTGTCGTCACGATCAGGTCGCGGATCAGGTTATAGGCAATCAGGTGAGCGTACACTTCCTTGCGGACCATTGAAGGCGTCTTGCAACGCAAGTGTTCCATCTGCATGTGCGTCTTGAGGCTCCGAATGTCCAACTCCACTTGCCACCGCAAACCGTACAATTCGGCCAGGTCTTCGCGGCTATAAACCTTCGCATCCAACAACGTCGTGGCCAGCGTGATCTTCTTGGCTCGGAAACCGTCGATATCAACGATGAAACGTACGTGACGGACCAGAATGTTTTCGGGCCACCGTTCGTATTCAGCGAGACTTAACCACCCCGGCCGCTTCTTGGGTTTCTTATATGCGACCACCTGGTCGCCGGGTCCCTGCTTGATGCCACGCCGAAAGTCGACCTTGCGGCGATGATGAACCCGCATGAGGGTGTCATAGCCACCCTCATAGGCTTTGGCAATGATGCCAAACGTTGCGTAGTATCGATCCGCCAGCAGCACTTCTCCGGCTAAAACCAAGCTCAGCAGGGCCTGCACCAGACTGGTTTCGCCGGTCAGCTTGCCTGCGTACTGTCCCATGGAGATCCCCAGCGCCGCTCCGGTGTGCAAGCAGAACATCATCACGCAACGCATGATCGGCGTGCCACATCCGGGCTTTTGCGTCTTCGCCTGCGGGTACTCGGCTTGGTTGGCCGGTGTGTCGGGCATTGTCAAGCTCATTCCGTCAGCGACCTTGACTGTCTTGCCCTTCCAACGCCAACGATCGCCAGCGGCCTGGGCACGGCGCTGGCCACTTTGGGTGGTCAAATCGTCAAGCACTTCCTCTGGCAACCGAAGACGTGTTTTACGATAGGCGTTGGTGTTTGAGTCGGCTTTGGTTTTGCCGTTGGCAATCCGCCAAGCATTGAGGCGGTGCATCGCGTCGCGGCAGGAGTGATCGGGCGAGAGGGTTTGGCCCAGGAACATCCACAGCGTGACGACGGGACTGAAGATTCGATCCCGGAAGTCGTAGCCATACCGTTTGCAAGCTTGACGTATCACTGCTGCGGGAAGGAATCGTTCGAACAGGAGGCCCTGCTCGGCGGGGCCGACCAGTTGGCTTGCGATTTTAGACAAGGAAGCGGTAGGATGGATGGCCATGGCGGGGCACGCTGTGAGAGGGCTTTGGTAGTGCGAAACCCATTGGAGCGTTGCCCCGTCATGTTTTGAACCGGTTGGGGCCGGTCCGCGATTTGCTGTCATACGGTGGCGTTATTTGCTAGCACTACCGTTAGTGGGAAGCGTCGCCGGCAGACGCTAACGGTGGCCAGTTTTCACTAAGTCCGCGGCATTCGTGTCCGATACCTTTTTTTATCTGCGGTGCAGCAAAGGTTGACCTAGCAGGCCGATGCTGCTACCTTGAGGGGGCTTGTCCACCTCTAGGCAACCATTTTGGCGATTTTATCCATGCTTCGTTCATTTCTGCTTTTCGTGCCGTTGATGTTCCTTGGCTGTGGCGAACGCGGCTCCTCAACGGTCGCCTCCCCAGGGGAGCTAGAGTCTTATGTCGCGGAAAACCCCACGGCCGAGACCGAGGATCCCTCGATGGATGCTATCATCGAACCGTAATATGAAGCGGTTTTGGAGCAGTTGATCTTCTCCAAAGCGTTTGAACCTGGCTGGGTCAACTTCGTCTCATCGCTGCCGAATGTCGGCATTTCGTTTCTCATTTGTTCAAACAGAGTTTCTCATGAAGAAAAACAGCTTCGGATTCACATTGGTCGAGCTGCTGGTGGTCATCGCCATCATCGGCGTTTTGGTCGGATTGCTATTGCCGGCAGTGCAGGCAGCCCGCGAGGCAGCCCGACGGATGAGCTGCAGCAACAACTTCAAGCAGCTCGGACTGGCGATCCACAACTATCACGCTGCTTTCAAGCAGCTTCCCAAACAACTCGGCGGGACCTTGCACTATGCGGGCGCCCAGTGGCATGGCAACTCCGCGGCAAACGCGACGACAGGAAACAACGTCAATGAGATGAGTTTTCTCGTTGGCCTAACGCCCTTTTTTGAACAACAAGCGTTGTGGGAACAGATCAGCAATCCGCTGCAAAGCCCGTCGACGCCGTCGGGACTGTTCCCACCGATGGGCCCGGGGCCTCGCCGATCCCTTGGTCACGAGAACAATCAATCTTACCCCCCCTGGATGACCGATTTGCCTTCCCTGCGTTGCCCCAGTGATCCCGGGATCGGACTGCCCTCGATGGGGAGAACCAATTATGGCGCTTGCGTTGGTGACACGACCCTTTGGAACCATGGTGGCGGAATTCCCAATAGTTCCAACGTTCCGGTCCAGGGAGGCACTGCCGCGCAGACGCCGTCCTGGTTCGCCAACCACCGAACCGCCGCGATGCGGGGAATGTTTAAACCACGAAGCGTGACCCGTTTCCGCGGCGTTCTCGATGGTCTCTCCAACACGATCGCCGGGGGAGAAATGATCACTGATTTAGGGGATCGCGACAAACGAAGCCGACCGGTCGCCCCCAGCGCCGGTGCTGTCGACGTCGATGCCGCCAACGGCAAGTTTCGTTGCCGCGACGGCATCGACCCCGAGCGACCTCAATTCTGGCGTCCCACGCTCACTGGCATGACCGAACTGACCAATGGCACCACCCGGGGCGAGGAAAACCGTGGATTCAAATGGGCCCTCGGTCACCCGCTGTACAGCAGCATTTCGACCAACTTGCCGCCCAATGCGGAGATTTGCTTCGCCGGCAGCGGAACCAATATGCACATCACGCAGGGCATCGTCCCGCCATCCAGTCGTCACCAAGGCGGCTGCCACGTTTTGATGGGCGACGGTGCGATCAAATTCATTACCGATTCAATCGAAGCGGGCAATTCGGCCAGCGCCAGCGTACGACAGGGCGGCTCTTTCCTACCCCCGGGATCCAAAAGTCCCTTCGGCTTGTGGGGCAGTTTGGGCACTCGGGCGTCCCGTGAAGTCATCGGTGAAGAATTCTGATCTTCGAAAGGTTTCTCAAGTGCCGCCTGCGTGCTTGGCTACGACCGCTTGGCTGGTCGAGCGGTGGGTCGTCGTCGAAGACTCCTTGACCCACCCTACGAAAGAATCCTTGCGGGACTTTTGAATCCGACCACTAAGGAACGTCGAGTCAATAAGACGCACTGATTGCTAATTTAATGGGAAATCAAATGGGTCAAACCTCATTGTTGCGAACGAGTGGTCGGTTAGACTGCTCAGATGCCTAGATCACCACGAGCCGACGAAGCGGGTGGGCTTTATCAAGCCCTCAACCGGGCCAACCCGGGAGCGGAGATTTTTCGCAAGAAGGGCGATTTTGTCGCTTTCGAGAAAGTCCTCCACGAAGCACTGCAACTTTTTGAGGTGGAGCTTTACGCATGGGTCGGTGGCACGCACACGATGCGGTACAATGCCCACCATCACATGACTGGAAAAGGGCACCTTTATCAGGGCCGTTTCAAAAGCTTCCCTATTCAGGATGACGAACATTTCTTCGTGGATTGCTGATCGTCGGCGATCCGCTGTGCCGCCCCTACCGGCGGCCCGGGGTGCCGACCGCCCAGGCGCGACGGCGAGCCGACGATTCGCTCCGGGTCGCCACTGCGTTCTCATCACCCGAGAAGCTCAAATCGCCGAGGTCGAAGTCCACGTCGACGGGCGGCTGCGAGCGATCACGCCGATCAACTCGGCGATTCAGCGCACCGACGGGGGCGGGTGGCGATTCAATCGGTCGACTCAGCGATCGGCAACGAGGCGATGTCCGCGTCGCCGGCCACGAAGTAAGGAATGTCCAGCGTCGAGACGAGGTAGGTGATTCGTTTGAACATCTCCTCGCGAACCGTCTGGGCGTTGACCGTTTCGGCGTTGACGTGGTGGGGATTGCCCTTGCGAATGGACTGCTCCCACAGCGTTTCGCTGCCGCCGTTGATCGTCAAACGTCCGGTCAGCGTGCCGACGGTCTCCTGCACCCGCTGGCCGGTGTCGCGGCCCGAGATGAACGATCCCTCGACGATTCGCAACTGCTCGCCGGCCGCTTCGGAATAATTGATCGTCAACGCGGCGTCGGCGGAGGGCTCGATCACCAAATCGTTTTCGCTCAATCGCTTCTCGGCGGTCTCGCGAAGTGCCGTTTCAATCTCGCTGGCACTGCCGCCGGAGACCGAGTCGACGGTGACGTTGACCTGCACCTTGGCACCGGGTCCAAACCGGACGTTCTGCCCGGTCATCGCCGCGACGCTCTGGTCGATCGCTTGCCGGGGAATGTCAATCACGACGATGTCCTCGGTGTTGCCGCTGGAGCGGCCGGCGACGACGTGGCCGGCATCGAGGAACCGGCCTCCGACGGTCACGAACCCACGGCGCTCCAGTTTCCAAACGGTCGTTTTGGCCCGCCGATCGACCAACCGGCTGCCCATCAGCAACCAACTCTGTCCGTCGGGCGACCATTGAACCGCATCGCCTTGCAACTGCGTGACCGAGAGCTGCGATCCGAGACCGAAGTCCTCGACGACTTCCCCCCGCACGTTGAAAACGATCAGACGCTTCTTGCCGATCGAGACCAAAACCGCCAGCTCCGTCCCATCGGGCGAGAAGGCCATCCCTTCGACGAAGCTCAGTGGGTTGACCCCCGAATCCGAAGGTGGTTTGGACATGCGGGCGACCGTTTTGCCGCTGACGATGTCAAACACCAGCAGCCCCTCGTAGTAGGCCACCGCCATGTGACGGCCATCGGTGCTCACCGCGATTCGCCCCCGAATGGTGTTGACCCTGTCGATGAAAAAACTCGAGACGGCTGTGCCCTCGGGCACCCGGAGCACCTGGACCACGCTCCCCTTGCCACCCTCGCCGACCAGCACGAGGTAACCGTGTTTGGTGAATTCCAGGTACTTGATGTCCTTGAATGTCTGATCGCTCGCCGAGAGCCTCAACGACTCCTTACCGGTTTTGACATCGAAAACCGCCAACGCTTGGCTCCTGCCGCCACCCTCCCCGGGGACGGCAACGGCCAAGACCGAACCGTCGGGACTCAGCGCCGCGATGGTCGACGAGTACGCCAGCTCGACCGGGACGGTTCCCAACTCGGTGCCGGTGGAGCATTCGACGACCTGGATCGAATCCTTGCCAAACGCCAACGCGGTGCCCGGGTAGCTGGCGTAAACGACCGCGGAATTCTTCTCCGGCAACGTCCCCAGCACCCCGGCGGGGGAACTCCACGTCGCACCGGCCGACGGGTCGCTAAACGGGTCCTGGCCCCAAGTCGCCCCCGGGGCAATGGCGATCAACCACCCGGCCGCCAACCCCGCGAACGTGTGGAGAATTGAGCGATTGGGCCGGCGGCAACGTGCGGACCGGCAACAGGATTGGGCGACTGGCATGACATCCGGTGAGGTGCGTGGAGGACGCGGGCAACTCAAGGATTGTAAACCCAACCGACGGATCCCGTGCCAATCCTCCCAACTGAAAAAAGGGACAAGGACCGCGGGACAAACCACAGCGGCATGGACCACCGCTTAAGGAACGCGGGAACAACAAGTGACTTTGTGTGACTGAGAATATTGAGCTTTACTGGATGGGCTAACCGCCTGTCGCTTGCCACAACTGAAGTCGTCACTTGTTGTTCCTGCGTTCCTAACCGGCCGGGGTTCTGTCGGCCTGCAACCTTGGTCGGTCCCGCGTCGTTCGGTGAGCAGAAAAGCGGTCGGGAGAAGAATTGGCTGTTTAGGAACAATGCAAAATGCCTACATCCCCTTGTCGCCGTCGCTGTTGCCAAACGCCATCACAGGACGGGGCGATTGCGCCACACTGGGAAAGGTGGGATAACTGGCTGGGACGACGTTTACATTGAGGGTCTTTTTCAAATTCGACGTCGACGTGGGCCTGCCAACCAGCAAACCGGCCGAACCATCGATCGGAGCCAAAACCCGCAGCGGCGTTCCCCGCGGTGCAGGCGGCGATTGACCGATTGCTCCAGGGGTCAAGGGGAAGACAAGAATAACCGCCCAAACGCAATGGCAAGGTTGACCGCTCATGAGTCCGCCCCGGCTGCTTTACGTTCGGCTCGTCGCTGCATCGTCTTCTCACCCCGGCGGCGAAGGTCTTCATGATCGCCCTGCTCCTGCTCGGCAGCAATCAGTCGGGTCAACATCGTCTTGGTTCGCTCGGGCATTTGGTCTGATAAGTCAGTCGTTTCGCCGACATCACGACTGATATCAAACAACTCAACGCGATCCTCATCGGTCCAGCGGATGATTTTGTAGTCGCCGTCGATCATGGAGACCGCTCGGGTGTCACCGGTGCTTTCGGGCCGAGCCATCCATTTGACCCAAACCAGCGGCGGCCGATGGTGCGGTTCGCCCCGCAGCGCCGCAACATAACTGTAACCGTCGATATGTTGCTCAGGCATCGACGGTTGCCCGGCGATCTCCAAAAACGTGGGGTAGTGATCGGTGCCGCCGACCGCGGCACCGGAGGTCGAACCTGGCATTGTGACGCCAGGCCAATGCACGATCAGGGGCACCCGCGTTCCGCCCTCGAAAATCGACCCTTTGCCCTGCCGCAACGGTGCGTTGGACGTTGCCAGCGCTCGCCCTTGATTGAGCCCCCGGGTGGACAATCCGCCATGGTCGGACGTGACAATGATGACCGTGGAGTCCTCCATGCCTTGGTCGCGGATCGCCTGGACGACACGGCCCAACGAATCGTCGACCGCTTCGACCATCGCGGCGTACATCGGATTGTTCTGGGCGGTTTTGACCCGTCCCATTCGGTCGGTCACCAGGTCGGGGTCATCTCGCTTGCCGCCAACCTCGCGGCCGGACTTGCGGAGGATCTTTTGATATTTTTTCTTGACCTCCTCGGGAGCCTCAATCGGCGTATGAACCGCATAATGGGCCAGCACCATGAGGAAGGGCTGATCGGCCGGCGAGGACGCGATGTAATCGACCGCCGAATCGGTCAAACGCTTGGTCAAATAGTCGCCATCGGCGGCAACAATAGGGTGGTCGACCTCATGTCCTTTTTCGACCCCAAAGGGTGCGAAGTGGCTGCCCGTCGCTCCGGCCGAACCGCTGTGGATGACGGTTTCAAACCCCTGGTCGCCCGGCCCGCCGCCGGCTTTGCCGAGGTGCCACTTGCCGAGGTAGCAGGTCCGGTAGCCGCCCCCGGCCAAAGCTTCGGCAAAGGTGACTTCCGAGAGCGGCAACGAATGGGGGCTGCCCTGGCGATTCTTTTCACTTTCCACCCGCGCCGGATATTTGCCCGAGAGCAAGCCTTGACGTGATGGGACGCACCGTGGGTAAGCGGCGTGGGCACGGGTAAAGAGCATCCCTTGTGCAGCCAACGCATCGATGTGGGGCGTCTCATACAGGTCGCTGCCATAGCAACCCAGGTCGCGAGCCCCCAGGTCGTCGACAAAAAATAAAACAATGTTCGGTGCCGCCGCGGGCAGCGGCGGGGCGGTCGCCAGCGTCCAGCCAACGAAGGCAACGGCGAATAAAGAAAATCTAATCATCATCATACTCAACGTCAGGGTGGTCAATCTTGTGTCATCTTCAATCGCTGGGCACCATCGCCATCGGCCAACATTTGGTCGGCCAATGTCTGGCGAACCTCATCGTGCGATGCCGAAGCGGCTAGGTTGGTCGTCTCCGACGGATCGGCCTGGTAGTCAAATAAATCTTCCGCGACGACCCGGCCATTTTTGTTGACCCACTGGGTCAGTCGGTAACGATCGGTTCGGTAGGAATACCCCAGGGAGCCGCGGTTCTTGAACACCGTCATCGCGCCGTCACGGACGCGATCCTGTTGGCCCGTCATAATGGGCACCAAAGAACGCCCAGCCAGCGGCTCGGAGGGCAAATCGATTTGGGCCAACTGGCATAAGGTTGGGAATACGTCGATCGACTCGACCGGGGTATTGCAAACCGCTGGCCGCCCCGCCCCGGCGGGACAAATGATCAGCGGGACGCGGGTCGCCATCTCCAGCGTGCTGTGTTTGCCCCACATGCCGTGGTCGCCCAGGTGAAAACCGTGGTCGCCCCACAGCACGATCGCGGTTTGCTTCCCGCAACCGCGGCTTTCCAATCGCTCAATCAAGCGACCAATCAGCGAATCAACATAAGAAACGCAGGCATAATAACCGTGGACCGCCCGCCTCGCGGTGGCTTCGTCGATCGGGCCGCTTTGGGGGACTCCCTCATAGCCGCGAAACTCCGAGCTCTCGTGCAGCACGTAACCGCTGTCACCGACGATCCCACCATCGTAAACATCCACGGGCAATTTGGACGGATCGTATAAGTCCCAGAACTCTTTGGGGGCAACGAACGGCAGGTGCGGCTTTTTGAAACCGACCGCCAGGAAGAAACGCTGATCCTCCTGGTCGGCGGACGCGGCGAGTTGATCGATCAACTTGATCGCTTCGCCGAGGATCGCACCGTCGGTCAGCCGGTCTGCGTCGACCTCCGGGTCCAAAGCATACTGATCCACTTTGCCGTGCAGCACCCCGCGGTGCGGTGGGCGGACGAATGGCAGCGACCAGGAGGGTGCGTCGCAGGTCGCTTTAGAATCAACGCACCGCGGATCATAAATTTTGCCAACCCCGGCGGTCGTGAAACCGGCACCTCGAAAGTGCTGTGGCAGCGACATGACTTTGGGGTTTTTCGCCCGCATGTCCGTCTTCAAATCCATCACGCCGACCGCTTCGGGACGCAGCGACGTCATCATCGACGCGCGGCTGGGACCGCAAACGGGCCACTGACAATGAGCATTGCCAAAACGCACCCCGCGGGCGGCGAGTTGATCGATCGCCGGCGTGATCGCCACCGCGTCGTCATAACAACCCAGCGTCGGACGCAGGTCATCAACGCAGATCAACAGCACGTGCCGGGCGGCAGACTGTCCGCGGGCCGAACCGGCCGACGACAAAAGCACCGCGGCGAATAAGTACAGAAGGTTTCGTATCATGGAGACATCACAAGTATGCGGAATTGATCGATGTAGTCGGTGCTGCTTGGTGGTTGGTCGTCACCCGCCGTGTCTTTTTGGCTGGGCACCCCACGGCCGCGGACGTTCAAACGGACGTGCAGCGTCCGTCGGTCAGAGGACAAAACGATGCGGTCGACCGGCGCGTCAGCCGAGTTGCCCCCGCCGGAGTCGAGGTCCATCTCGGCGCCGGTCCGCTGATCTCTCGGGTAGATGGTTTCGGGGTGCCCCAGTTGACCATTGAGCGAAGTGGATTGCCGCTGGAGGACCAACCAGATGGGTTGATCGAACGTGATCTCCCCGTGGGCGGTGAACGATCCACCGTTGGCCCGCAGTGGACGAGGGACCGCGAAATGGACCAGGTAGCTGTCGACCGAGGGTGGTTCGATCGCCTCAGTCGCCAGCGGATCATCGCCAACCAACCCGCCCCGGCGGCCGAGTGCCTTCAAATGCCGTTGCAACGCCGCATCGACTGGTACCGATAACCGTTCGGCAAACATCACAATTTGCGGACGTTGTTCGGTCAGATCACCCGTTCGCCGAACCGAGTCGGGTGGCCAGAGGTTCAGCCGCATGTCGCCGCGAACCCGGGGCAGCCGATCCAACCCCACGGGGGTGAACCGGCTCGCGGCGAAGGCGATCGGTTCAATTTGTCGGTCCAAAGCTGAGCACATCGCAGCCCGGCCGGCTTCGAGTGGTTGACTGGCTCCGCCGTCGGTCATGACGCTCGCTCGGCCGGCCAAAACATGCACCTGCCAGTTTTGTTGGTCGTCGACCTGGACGCCGATCCGGGTCCCCCGATCGATCACCCGCCCCGCTGGCACGACGACGACAAACCCGGGCCGGTCGGATCGCAGCGTCACGGTGCCGCGGTCCAGACGCAGCGACCGTGGTGACGGAACCGAAAACTCCGCGGGTGCCTGGATCAACACCGTGCTGCCGTCCGGGTACGCCAGGGTCACCGCCCCGGAGATCAGCCGCTGGTCATCGCCGCTGACCGTTTGGTTGATGGCTGGCAATTCGGCCCCGTCGAAAGCCGCTCGGTGAACCGCGGCAATGCGAATCGCTTGATCGGATGCCGGTAGCGACAGGAACAGGAGCATTGCGGCGGCGGTCGCGGCGATGGCCCCCCAAACGAGCCTGCCGTAGCGGAAGTCGCCAAGACTTTCGGCCGGTCTTGCACGGGATCCGAAAGTCTTGGCGACTTCCGCTACGTCGACATCCGCCGCCTCGTCCAGAGTCATCTTGGCGATTTGGTCCAAGTCCGAATGGATCGACATGACGCGTAGGTACGTTTGTCGAGCTCCGCGTCCACCCCGCAGCATCGACTCCAGTTCGCTCAATTCCGCCGCGGTGAGGCCCGGGTCCGAAACCCGGTTGATCAAATCAATCAATCGTTTCGTGTCGTTTGGTTTGCTCATTGAATCGCCACCGAATTTTCAACGCACCGCAGCAACGTTCGGTACAGCGAGGCGAGCAGCCGGCTCATCCGCGAGTCGGTGTAACCAATCTCCTGAGCCAGTTGACGAGCGGTCGTGCCGGGGCGGTGGCGTCGGATCACCAAATCGCGGCGGTCCGCGGGCAGCGTGTGGAGGCACCGACGCAGCGATTCCAATCGGTCTTGCCGCAATCCCGTGGTGGCTTCGGCGATCGCATCGACGCTCAAAAGCTCGACGACGTCGGAGTTGAAAACCACCCGTCCGGCCCGGTGACGATCGAGGTAGCGGAGCACGTGGATCCTCGCGATTCCAAAGACCCAAGCCTCGATCGGCCGCGACGGATCGTACCGGTCGACCGACTCCATCGCCGCGGCGGCGACGTCTTGGAGCACGTCGTCGACGTCCGAGGGATTGAAGACCGAAGAGCGGATGAAACCACGCAGTCGGGGTTGCTCCAAGGCGATGTAACGAGCGATCAAGACGCTCGGCGATGCCGCGTCGCTCAAAACGAGTCTTTGATCACTTCGCTGTTGGCTCGGGTGCCCAGGGCGCCCCACAACCCAAACGGGCTTCGCGATCCTGGCGGCAGCCCGTCGGTGGTGCTCGCCACCGTGCCATCGACCTGGACCTGTTGCCCGTTGGCCTGACCCGCCTGGATCGAATCGGTGATGAATTTGACCGCCCCATCGCCCATCAAAACATGAACCCCGCCAAGGTGGCGGCTGGACGGCGGCAGGACGCCGACGTTCAACGCCGAGTTCAAACACGCTTCGTCGTTGGGGGGCAGCGCCGTCATCACGCCGGTTTGATAGGGCCGGCCCGAAGCCCAGCGGAAACCGCGTTTGAAGTCATCGGCCCCGACGGTCGACGTCGGATCGGCCCAAAACTGCGGCCGGGCGGCGTCAATTGCCCCGCGGCACTGGATCGAGCCATTGGCGGCGTAGAACTCGATGTTCAACCCGTCGGCGTTGTTCTTGGCCGCCGATCGGGTGTCGCCATCGCCGAGGTCGGTGATGATTTCGGCCGCCGCGATCGTGTTGGCCAACCCATCGGTCACGTTGGCAAACCGCATCGCGACCCGGGGGACGAACATGCCGCGGCACGACGCCCGGGTCGCGATCGCCCGGTTGGAATTGACAACGCCCGCTTTGTTACCGACCCCCTCGTGGGTCCGGTCAGAGGCATCGCCCAGGCTCAAGGCATAGTTAGTGCGGCCGTGAGCGGGCAGCCCAACGCCGGGATCGCTGGGACAGCGGAATGTTGGCAGTTCGGTCAGCCACGGCGGGTAAGCGTCGGCGTCGCCGACGGTTTGATCTTTTTCGGGATTGGGACCCATCGCTTGGTAAATCCCGCCGCCGGTGGTCCGGTAGGGATTGGAGATCTGTTCCCACAACGGCGACGCCTCCAGGAACGGTGTCAGCCCCACCAGCGCCGACAGGCTGCTTTGGTTGTGACCGGTCGCGACGGCAAACCCGTCATTGACGTTGGGATTGGCGGTCCCCCCCATTTGCATCGGCAATTGGTTGAACGCCGCATGGTAGTTGTGCATCCCCAAACCGAGCTGCTTGACGTTGTTGCTGCAACTCATCCGACGGGCGGCTTCACGGGCCGCCTGGACGGCTGGCAGCAACAGCCCCACGAGCACGCCGATGATCGCGATGACGACCAACAATTCGACCAGCGTGAAGCCGCGATGACGGCGACGCCCCCGTCTTGGGATCCGACCGGACATGATGATTTTCCTCAAAATACGTGAACAGTGACTCGTGATGTTGACCTAACTTCAGCCAGCGAGCCAAAGTTTGCGAGGAATTTTTCAAAATCGGCAAATCGCCTGCGGCCAATGACCCACTCAATCAACTCGCCCATCGGACGGCCTCGCTGTGCCGAGACTCGAACCGCTTTGAGCTACCGCTCCTCCACGGGCTGATTGACCCTGTGCGCCCAACCGGCCATCGGAGGCATCGGCCAAGGGGATAGCAGCTTCGGGTCCGGCCCTGAGAACTGAAACATCAACCGAGCGGCAGAAGCGAAAGCTTGGCGGAGCGACAGGAACCGCATCCCCGGCGGTCAGGATATCGCCGAGGGGTCGGCGAAGAAGATGAAGCTGTTCGGTCGGAAAGGTTTTGAAGGCATCGCCATCGTGTCCGAATGATGACAATACTCGGGAAACCTTTCATCGAGGAAGCGAGGTCTTTTTTCGCAATCGTCCAGGTCCCAACCGACCAGTACGCAGAGAAGGTCAATGTCGAATTAGTCTATTCGCTATAGATCCGAACGACCGATCCGGTTGCCGGTTCGAGTTTATCATCCAGGATCCAAGCGTTTCTCAACAACGCGTACAGATCGCCGTCGGCCGCGAATCGCAAATCGCACAACCGCCTCAATCCCGTGGCGACTTCGGCGGCCGGAACACCCCGATCGGTTGAGGCGGCCGTCGTGCCGATCAGGTCAGGATTGAGTGAATGAATCCAGCCATGAACAAAATCGCCAAACACATACCGTCCCCGCAAAAATGCGGGAGCGGTGGGGGGTGCGAAATCGCCACCGGAGACTGATGCCTCGGGATAGTAGTGAATTGGGTAGTCAAACGGGCGGCAGTTGACCGACGGGGGACCATGGTCGACCACCGGCCAGCCGAAATTGGCACCCGGACGCCCAACGTTGATCTCCTCGAACTTGCCGCCAACATCGTTGATCAACATCCGGCCGGTGCGACGGTCGATCGCAAAGCTAAACGGGTTGCGACATCCCATCGCCCAGATCGATTGATATTTGCCGGTTGTTTGATCGACGAAAGGATTGTCCGCCGGGATGCTGCCGTCGCGGCCTATTCGCAAGATCTTGCCCTGTAGCGCCGACAGGTCTTGAGCCGGTGTCTTGGCGGTCTGTTCACCCAGACCAACGTATAAACACCCATCGAGGCCGAAGTGCATCCCGCCACCCTGGTGGCCGGATTTTTTGAATCCTCCGGTGAGTTCCTGGTCGTCCCCCTCGAGTAAAATTTGCCGACTTGCCGGGATCGCGACATCTCCGTCGACGCGGTAGCGAGCGATCACGTGATGCGTGAATGGTTCGCGGACCACATAACAAACATAGACCCACGGATCCTCCTCAAAATCATCGGCTACCGTTACACCAATGAAACCCCGTTCCCAATTGTCTTCGACATCGATCGTAATCATCGGCTCGGACAATAGTTGGCCGTCTTTAATCACTCGCAGCGTTCCGCGTTGTTCGCAGACCAGCACCCGGCCATCGGGCAATGTTTCCAGTGCGACCGCGGCGTCCAGCCCCGTAGCAACGGTTTGGATTTTCAAACCATCGGCGACTCCAATAGGACCGGAAATCCCCCCGCCGAACCCACCATCCTGACCTGAACGTAGGGTTGCGAGATAGGCGACCAAATCGACGAACTCATCGACGCTTAAATTCGTTGCCAAATCCGCAGGCATGATTGACACCTTGCTCGGTTCGATGGCGTCGATGTCCCGCCGAGCGATCGTCCGCTTTTGGCCGGTCGGCAGGAGCAGCGACACAAACTGTTGATCTTCTTCTTTAATGATCCCGGCGATAACTTCACTATCGGCGGTCAGGATTGTGCTGGTCTGATAACCTTCGACGATCTGAGCGGAGGGGTGCAGCAACGATTCAATCAAATGAATCCGGTCAAACTTGCCCCCGATTTTGGAGAGGTCCGGTCCCACTTTTCCGCCGGTACCCTCGACCTGGTGACAGACAACGCATTTAGCCCGGGCTTCGTCGCGATAGATTTTTAAACCGTTGGCGACGTCGCCCGGACGCGACATTGCCGCGTTTTGGTAGTCATTCGGGGTGATGGCCACCGCTAGCGACGGCAGCATCAGGATGAGCAGAGAGAATCGAATCGACGTAAGCATAAAAATATTCGGCGTAGTGGATATTGCGAAAGACCCGGCGGAGGGGACGGTCCTTCGTGTCGATTCGGGTTAGCAACAGATGTACGAAGGGCTTTCAGCCCGTCGGATTTAAGTGTTCGTGAATCTGAACTGTTAGAGCAATGACTTCATTGGCCTAATGGAACTCTTTGGACGGCCTGAAAGACCGTCCTACTTCTCAGACAACCCGGATAGTCACTAAGGAACGCGGGAACAACAAGTGACTTTGTGTGACTGAGAATATTGAGCTTTGCTGGATGGGTTGACCCGTTAGCCGCGACGCGAGGCTTTGCGAGCGGCCGGGCCGGGAGCACGAGTGCCCCGCCGAAACCCGGCCGCTCGCAAAGCCTCGCGTCGCGGCTAACCGCCTGTCGCTTGCCACAACTGAAGTCGTCACTTGTTGTCCCTGCGTTCCTTAGTGACATTCACTACCGAAGGCGACGGACTTGGATGTTTTTGACTTGAATTTTCATCGGCGGGCCGCTGTGCAGTTGAATGGCAAAGACACCCTGATCGGTGCGTCTATCGACGTCCTCATCGATCGCCTGGGCCATGACGCGGCCGTTGATGATGTGGGTGAATTGATACCCCCGGGCGATGATGGTGTAGTCGTTCCAGTCATCGCGTCGAATCATGCTGCCCAGTTCCGCCTCGTCACCAACGCTCGCGATGATTTCGACCCCCGCTTTTTTGTCAGCCGAAGTTGGCGGGGTGACCAGCGTCATTTGACCCCGCTGGGCCAGGAACATGCGACCGTTCTCCTCGAACACCATGCCGGTGAACTTGTCCCGGGTACCGTCCTCATGCCACCGCGCCTCGAAGTCCGCCTGATACCCGGAAACGACAAAATCATCCCCCTCATGGCTGCGATACTGCATTCCGGAATTGAATCCGTCGACTTGATACTGGAACCGCAGTTCAAAGTCACCGTACTGTCCCGCGTCGCAAATCAGAAACGTGTTGTGCTCGGCGGTATTCTCCGCCGTGGTTTGACCAATGATCGCTCCATCGCGGACGCTCCAAAAGCGATCATCGCCATGCCAGCCTGTCAGGTCTTGGCCGTTGAAGAGGCTGACAAAACCGTCCGAAGCGTCTTGGGCGGCGGTGACCCCCGCGGCTAAGAACAATAAGAAGGCGGAGAGTGTGAGACGATGAAAGGTCATGGTAGGAAAGGCTGAGGAGTTAGGGGGTTAATGTTAATGTAAAACGAGGAAGCCATTCGCTCGAGCGGCAATCACCGTCGCTGGACCGGCCCGGGTTCAGGCCGGGCTGAACCCGGGCCGGTCCAGCGACGTCGGTAGCTAATCTTGGGAGGCTAAACGGGATAGACGTTGGCTGATGGAATCGATTGCCGCCCGCCCGGCATCAAAGACGCCCGCCAGGTGGACAAACGCATGGATCATGCCATCGTAGTTTTGATGGTCGACGGTGACGCCGGCTTCGCGAAGTGATTGAGCGTACCCGATACCGTCGTCGCGCAGGACATCATAACCCGCCGTCAAAATTATCGCTTCGGGCAATCCGGTCAGCGACGCGGCGTCGGCGGGGCTGATCAGAACTTCTGATTGACCGCCCTGCCCTGCTCCGCGCCGGTCGCCGTCCGCACCGGCGTAGCAATCCCAAAAGTACCGCATCTCGGTTTGGGTCAAACCATGCCCGGTAGCAAAATCCTGATAGCTTTGGGTTGTAAAGTCGGGTGCGATCACCGGATAGATCAGCACCTGCATCACCACCCGCCCGGCGAAACGTCCGGCCGCGGCCTCGTCTCGGATCCGAATCGCGACGCTGGCGGCGAGGTGCCCGCCGGCGCTATCCCCGGCGAGGACGATTTGATTTGGATCGACTGCGTGATCATTGGCGTGATTGGCCAAATGCTCCGTTGCCGCGTAACAAGTGTGGATCGCGGCGGGATGAGGGTATTCCGGCGAGAGCGGGTAGTCGACCGAGACGACCGGCAATCCACTCTGCTTGGCTAGTTGCCGACACAGCGCATCATGGGTTTCCAAGTCCCCCAGCACCCAACCACCTCCGTGGAAGTACATCACCGCCGGTCCGGGCGGTGATTGATCGCCTTGCGGACGATCATCATAAAAACGTACCGGCGTACCGGCCCAAATCATATCCTCCACTCTGCCGATCGGGACGCGGTCACCAAACAAATGGTCAAGTCCCTTGAACGCGGCTCGAGCTTCGGCCGGTGGCATCCGCTCCCACGGCGTTGGCGGCGGGTCCATCGCCGCGACCGCGGCGAGAAACTGTTTCGCTTGAGGATCAATCACGTGCTGCATTCTCCATTTGAATTCTGAATTGATGCGGTCCTCGCAGGAGCGGTTCGATTCCGCCGCTTTGCGTTCCCCGTCCTCGGCCAAAGCCGACAACGACCATGCCACCGTCGGACCGGATGCCTCGTTCGGTATCACCCAAATACGAGGCCGTATCGATTTGATGGTCCGCGGTGCGGTGCTCAATCCGCAAATGATAGTCACTGGTCTGGTCCGTCAACGTCATTGATCGTGCTCGGCCGTAGTACCGCCGACCCGCATAGAAATCAAGTTCATCATCGCTGGTGATGAACGATGGGTCGCCGACGTGACCTTCAATAACGATCTGTTGTTCCCCCGGGGCGAACCGACCGGCTATCGGTCCCTCATACAAAAACCAATAGGGTCGCTGAGCGTCGGTGGTCGTCACGGCCAGGTCCACGTGATCCGGTTCAAATTGCCAATGCAACGTCCACTGTCCGTCGTCGCTGATGCTGCGGATATACCGCTCGCCAACGACCTGCGTGGTCGCGACATCCCAGCCGGGATGACCAAATCCCGAAGACTCGCCCCCATGCAATGCGTTTGGCAACCCGCGATAGGACGACGCGGCGCTGGCGGGGTACCGGTTCCAAGGCTCTTTTTTGAAACCGATCCAGTCGCGACCGTCGGGGGCAATCATTCGCGACAATCCGCCCGACGCGTCGTCGAGCCAATAGGTGGCCGCCGGGGTGGTGATGACATGGTGAGGCCGACCCTCATAAGAACTCGTTTGAATCGAAACTTCCCCCTGCGGCACTTCTGGAGGATCGGCGTAGCGAATCGTCAGCGACGGCCCCGGCCACAACACCTCGAGCATATGGTGCTCGGTGTCGCTGTGGATGGCGAAGATATTTTGACCGGGCCGAATCGCGGAAATCGGAATGGGCAATCGGTCGTAGTCAAAGTGGTGATTTTTGCCATCAACCGGAAATTCATATTCATTGAACCGGAGCGGTTGATGATGCCCGTCCCACCCGTGCCAGGTCCGCAGGTGCAAGACCGCGTCGGTCGCGTTGTCGAGGGAACCATCATCGGGAACGTGGATAACGCAGTTCTTTGTTTCGCCGACGCGGACCGCAAAATCCTCCGGCACATCGGTGGCATGAAAAGTTCGCACCGATGTGCCGGGACGTCGCAGCGTCGCGGTCACCGGCGGCGTGACGGTCCAATAGCCCCGGCTGTTTTGAACCCGGGCGATCAACCAAACCTGACTTTCCAGTTGATCGGGAACGTAGGCGGTCGACCAGTTCAAACGATAGGGTTTGTCGATGACGGTCCCCACATGATAGGCGATCTCGTTGGCCGCACCGACCGATGGTTGAAAGTGTCCCTCGTGATAGCCGCCGTGATCGCCATCACCGTCCTCATCATAACCGTCGTAGCCGGCCAGCACATCGATCCGCGAGACGCCCATTGCCGCATCGGCATCGACGACGATTTCGGGATTTTCGCCTATCGCCGCGTCACTTGACGGATAGACAATCTTGCCATCGATTTGACCCAACTCGCTTTTGGCCTCGGGATCATAGTAAATCCGTACCGTGGCGCTGTACAAACCCCACTGTCCCCAGCCGAACCCGCCGGACTCGTCGCAATCGGCGAGTAGTTCGTTGATGCCTTCATGGAGATCGGCGAGTGGAACGTTGACCACCGGATTGTCCTGGAACATCAGCATCTCGCCGCGCAGGTTCTCCGGCAACGAGCCGTACTGGTCCCGGCCGATCTCGGGAATGATGATCCAGTCGCCACCGTTGAACTGAATCCGTTTGCTGATGGTGCCGCGGTGGCCGCCCCATCGGTCGATCATGACCTCCGCGGCGGTGGCATGTTCCAAGTCGTCAATGGTCAACCGCAGGGTCGGGTTGGGCAAATGATCTTCGGCGGCTTTGAACTTGACCACCGCCTGGTCATCGGTCACTCGCCAATCGTTGTTGCCCCCGTTGTGCAGGGAATACTCGCGGTAAAGTGAACCGACCGGCGGATGGGCGGCGGGCGGATCGCCGACGGCAGGTCCGTTGCCGATCATCCATGTCCCGACCAACGCCATCAAAACGCAATACCTATTAAACCAAAATATCATTGATCACCTCCCCGTGAACATCGGTCAATCGAAAATCGCGACCTTGGTAACGATACGTTAGCCGCCGGTGATCGATTCCCATCAAATGCAACAACGTGGCGTTGAGGTCGTGAACGTGGACGCCGCCATCGATCACGTTGTATGAAAATTCGTCGGTCGTGCCGTGGGTGATGCCCGGCCGGACACCACCACCGGCCAACCACATGGTGAAGCAGCGCGGATGATGGTCTCGGCCATAATTATTCGCCGTCAGGTCACCCTGGCTATAGACGGTCCGACCAAACTCACCACCCCAAATGACGAGGGTGTCCTCCAGCAGGCCGCGTTGTTTCAAATCGGTGATCAAGCCCGCCATTGCTTGATCGATGTCACCGCATTGCAACGCGAGGTCTTTGGGCAGGTTGCCGTGCTGGTCCCAACCGCGGTGAAAGATTTGCGTGAACCGCACGCCCCGCTCGGCCATTCGGCGGGCCAGCAGACAATTGGCGGCAAAGGTTCCCGGCGTCATGCAATCGGGACCATACAACCGAAGCGTCGATTGGGATTCACCTGATAGATCGGTCAACTCGGGCACCGACGTTTGCATCCGAAACGCCATCTCATACTGGGCAATTCGGGTGGCGATCTCCTGGTCGCCGTGACTTTGATAATGATGCTGATTGAGTTCCCCGACGCGGTCGAGCATCATCCGCCGCAGGCCCGGATCGATGCCGGGGGGATTGGACAGATACAGCACCGGATCGCCGGTCGAACGCAGCGCGACGCCCTGATGGGCCGATGGCAGGAAACCGCTGCCCCAAAGCCGCGAGAAAATCGGCTGGGGCGACAGGCTGCCGCTCCACCGGGAATGTAAAACCGCATAAGTCGGCAGGTTATCATTCTCGGTTCCCAAACCATACGAAACCCAAGAACCCAGCGACGGTCGGCCGGGCAATTCGTGGCCGGTTTGCAAGAACGTCATCGCCGGATCGTGATTGATCGCGTCGGTATGCACACCATGCAAAATCGCGACGTCGTCGATCACCCCGGCAAAATGCGGCAGCAGCTCGCTGACGTGGTGACCGCGTTGGCCGGCGGGGGCGAACTTGAATGCCGACGGTGCAATCGGCAGCGACGTTTGGCCCGACGTCATCGTCGTCAGCCGTTGGCCGCGTCGCACCGATTCGGGCAACTCGGTGCCGGCCCGTCGTTGCAGTTCGGGTTTGTACTCGAGCATGTCCATCTGCGACGGACCACCGCCCATGAACAGGTAGATGACTCGTTTGGCCCGGGCCGATGGCGAAGGCGTCCCGCCCTGCCCGGCCAACAACGTCCCCGCCGCGGCGGCGCCGAAGCCCAGTCCCGCGGTGCCGAGCAACGATCGCCTCAAAATTGATTGCCGGTGGGCTTCAACGGCCGATTGGTCAAACGCAACGTTCATGGCCGGGTCACCATTTCGCTGAGATTAAAAATCGTGTGGGCCATCATGACGCGGGCGGCGGCTTGGGCGGGGGGGAGGTTCAAGTCCGCCAAGCTCGCCAGTTGATTGGCAGAGTCGGGATGTTCGACAAAATAGTTGTGGTAGTCGTCGTGACTACGCCGGAGCAGGTCCTGCTCGATTCCATCGGCGGTTCGTCCCAGCGCAAAGCCCATCGCTGCGGCAAGAAACCGATCCTCGTCGTTATCTCCCTTGCTCCAATTCGGGGAGAAAGTATCGGAGGGTAAAGCACTGGCCCTGCGGGCCAGACCGCCGGCGGCGGCGAAGAGTTGCGGATCGTTGAGCAGCAGCAGTGCCTGCATCGGCGTGTTGGTGACGCTGCGGCGGACCGTGCAACTCTCCCGCGTCGGGGCGTCAAAGGTTGCCATCATCGGCGGCGGTGCGGTGCGTTTCCAAAACGTGTACAGGCTGCGGCGAACGACTTGGCCGCCGCGGTCGGCGACGAAACGAGCGGTGGTGCTGTTGGGCTGGCTGACCGGCTCCCACAGCCCCTGCGGTTGGGGCGGTTTGACGCCACGACCCCCGATCGTCCGGTCCAATTGCCCGGCGGCTTGCAGGATCGTATCCCGCAGCGTTTCGCCGGAAAGTCGACCTGAAGGTCCGGCGGCCAGGAAGCGGTTCTCCGGATCGCGATCCTGCCAAGCATCGTCGACTTTGACGTCATGATCGGAGCGACGCCGGTAAGCGTCGGCGAGCACCATTTGTCGCAGCATCCGTTTGCGGTCCCAACCGGTGCGAATCAACTCGGTCGCCAGCCGGTCGAGCAGTTCCGGGTGCGTCGGCGGTTGGCCTTGGGTGCCAAAGTCTTCGGGTGTCGAGACTAAACCATGACCAAAAATTGACTGCCACAACCGGTTGGCCCAAACCCGGGCGGGCAACGGGTGCTGCGGATCGACCAACCAGCGGGCCAAATCCAACCGGTCGGGCACCCCACCATTTCGGGCGACGACGGGCGGCAGGACGGCTGGACCGGCGGGCGTGACCGGATCAGTCGGGTGGTCGTATTGACCGCGGGCAAGCACGTAGGTTTGCCGGGGCGTCGCTGCCGGCCGGCTGACCATCGTCACCGGGATTTCGCGGGCCAGCCGCAACGAGGCCTCACGCCGCTGGAGCCATTTCCCGAACATTTCCCGGCCGCAAACATCGACAAACAGCCGATGGTGTTTGGCGTCGTCATCCACCGGCAGATGGTTCAATTGGCCGGCGTCCAGCTCCACGGTCGCCCGCACCGGGCCACCGAACTGCGACACGCGGACAATCACTCGGTTGACGCCGACGTTCAAAGGCAGATCGATGATTTGGTCAAACGGCACGTCGGACTGACGATAGGCCTGCCAATGGACCAGCCGGTCGCCGACCCAAACGGTGATCCGAAGCGGTTTCCACAACGTCTCGTTGCTCGCCAGCCGCAGTTGCACGTTGCGGGCGACACTGGTGGTCAACTCCCGAGAGAGCATCGTTGCCGAATTGTCCGAGGAAATTGTTACCCGGTCGCCCTGGACGTCTCGCCAATCGGCCTGCTCGCCCGCCCCGGCGGTGTCAAAGTACGCGTCGGTGTTGTCGGTGGGGGTCAACGGACCGGACTGTTGCCACCCCCCGGCCGATCCGCTGAACGCAATGTCGTCGATTGACCAACCGGCCGGCGGCTCGATCACGGCTAGCTTCGCCGCGATGGCTGCCATTTGCGACTCGATTCGAGCCATGCGCCGGGCTTGGGCATCGCTGGGCACCGGCACCGTCGGCGATGGGGCCAACGCGTTGCCGTTCATCGCCTCCTCGTCGATGTCGGCAAAGAACGCGGCGAGCCGGTAATGTTCGACTTGCGAGATAGGATCGAATTTATGATCGTGGCACGCGGCGCAACCGACCGTCAGCCCCAACCAGGTCGTCGCCAGCGTCTCGGTCCGGTCGCCGGCGTAGCGGACCCGCAATTCCTGCTCGATCGACCCTCCCTCGGCCGTCGAAACATTGCAACGCAAGAAACCGGTGGCGACGATTTGCGACAACGTGGGTTGGTCCAGCCGATCGCCGGCAAGTTGCTCGACGGTGAACCGGTCGATCGGCTGATTGTCGTTAATCGATGCAACTACCCAGTCGCGGTAGGGCCAAATCGACCGCTCGTCGTCTCGGGCCATGCCGTGGGTGTCGCCGTAACGGGCGGTGTCGAGCCATGCCCTCGCCTGATGCTCGCCGAAACCGGGGTCAGCCAACAACCGGTCGACCAGCCGCCGGTAGCCCCGCTCGTTCGGTTGCTCCAGATACTCCGTCAATACCGTAGGGTCGGCTTGCAGCCCCACCAGGTCGAGGGCGACGCGGCGGGCGATCGAATGGGGCGACGCCAGCGGGGCCGGCCGCAGTTCCTCTTTTCGTAAACCCTCGTCGATCCAGCCATCGATCCACGTCGCGCTGCCCGGCGGAGCGTTTGGGGCGAGGATCGGTTCAAATGCCCAGTGGGTTTGATAGGCCGCCCCTTGGTCAATCCAACGACCGAGCGTCTCCCGCTCCGCCGGGGTGACGGATTTGCCAAACTCCGGCGGTGGCATTTGAACGTCGGGATCGGCGGAGATTAAACGCGCCCAAACTTCACTGCCCTGTCGCGGATCGGCGCCGGGTGCCCCCGTGCCCACCAGCACCCCGGCGGCTTCCTCGGGCCTGTCCAGTCGCAAATCCGCTTGCCGGGAGCCGGCATCGAACCCGTGACAGGCGAAGCATTTGTCCGAGAGGATCGGCCGAACATCGCGGTTGAAATCAACGTTGGCGTCGGCCGCACTCGCTTTGTCCGCCGCACGCCCCGCCGCCACCGCCACACACATGCAAAGCAGCAGGGCAACGAGGCGGGACGGCATGTTGTCAGGTGACTGGGGAAAAGCGGTCAAAAACCGATTGCGGTGTCGGTTGCCCGATTGTGACCCATCGTGGTCGGTAACGCGACCGTTGAGTTTTGATTTGGCAATGGATTGCCCCATCGCGGCACCCCGCCGGTCAGCCGATTGGAGCCTTGCCGCTTCGCCATCCCCCGGCAAACGCCTATAAGTTCGGCGAAGCGAAAGAAATCTGCCAAATTGCCCGCTCGCCCAACGCCATGACCACCCTGCTCGTCGTCGTCTTTGTACTCGGTTACCTCGCGATCGCGATGGAGCACTCGCTGCACATCAACAAAGCCGCACCGGCGATGTTGATCGGCTCGGTGTGCTGGGCGATCTACGCGCTCAACGCCGAGTCGATGGTTCGCACCGAGTTGATCCCGCCCGAGGTGGTTCGGATGGTCGCCGAGGAGGGTCAATCGGCGGACCTGGCCATCCACTATTTGACCGAGCATCAATTACTCGAACACGTCGGGGAGATCGCCGGCATTTTGTTTTTCCTGATGGGCGCGATGACGATCGTCGAAGTCGTCGATGCCCACGAAGGTTTTCGTCCGATCACCGAATTGATCCGGCCCAAAAACAAGACTCAATTACTCTGGGTGGTATGTTGGGTGACGTTTTTCCTGTCCGCCATCCTGGACAACCTGACCACGTCGATTGTGATGGTGTCGGTGCTGCGAAAACTGGTCCCCAACCGGCCCGATCGAATCATCTATGCCGGCATGGTGGTTGTCGCCGCCAACGCGGGCGGAGCGTGGACGGTTATCGGCGACGTCACCACGACGATGCTTTGGATTAAACATCGCATCAGCGCCGTCGATGTGATGATCGAATTGATCCTTCCATCGATCGTCTGCCTGCTGGTGCCGTTGGTGGTGATGTCGTTTTGGTTTCGCGGCCCGATCGAGTCGACCGAAATGCGTGAGCAGCAACGCGAAGACGAGATTCAGCCATGGCAGCAGTGGTTGGTTTTGTCCGTCGGGACGCTGGGTTTACTCTCGGTGCCGGTGTTCAAAACGCTCACGCACCTGCCGCCGTTCATGGGCATGCTGCTAGCCCTGTCGGTTGTCTGGATCGCTTCGGAATTGATCGCTCATACGATTCATCCATCCCGTCGTTCATCAATCGGGATCCTCAAAATCCTGACCCGAATCGATACCTCCTCGGTGCTATTCTTTTTAGGAATCCTGCTGGCCGTCTCGTCGTTGGCGTCGATTGGTTTGCTGGAAAACCTGGCCGGTTGGTTGGACTCCGTTTTACCCAATCGTCAAACGGTCGCTTTGTTGATCGGGATCATCAGCGCGATGGTGGACAATGTGCCGATGGTGGCCGCGGGGATCGAGATGTATGACGTTCCCGAGGGGGACGACTTTTGGATGTTGTTGGCTTATTGCGCCGGGACGGGAGGATCGTGCAGCATCATCGGTTCGGCCGCCGGGGTGGCGGTGATGGGGCTACAAAAGATCGAATTCATGTGGTACCTCAAAACGATCGCCCCACTGGCGCTGTTAGGATACCTGTCCGGTGCCGCAGCGTTTTATTTTCAAATGCTCGTGTTTCGTTAACTCTAGTGGAATAGGCTTGACGCCTGTCGCGAATCTCCGGTAGCCGAAGCCGCCAAGGCTTTGGTCGGTATGAACCGGCGTCCCGGCACAAGCGCCGCTACCGGCAGTCGCCAATCTCCGGTAGCCGAAGCCGCCAAGGCTTTGGTCGGCATGAACCGGCGTCCCGGCGCAATCGCCGCTACCGGCAGTGGTGGGACGGGCTTTCAGCCTGTCGCGGCTACGTCAGCAACGAACGGACCGGTTGACCTTCGCTGCGGTACATCGGTCGGCCGATCGGTGTATCGCGTTCGACGCCAGGGTCGAGTCCCAACGCGTGCAGAATCGTTGCGTGTAATTCCGCGATCGTGACCGGATCGACCACCGCCTCGGCCGGCTTGTCGTCGGGTCGTTGGTCGGACGTTGCCCCGTGAACGTAACCGCGACGCAGTCCCAACCCGGCCAAAAGCACCGAAAATCCGTGGGGCCAGTGGTCGCGGCCGCCGGCGGGGTTGACCGTCGGCGTTCGGCCGAACTCGCCGGCACAGACGACCAACGTGTCCTCCAGCAACCCGCGATCGGATAGCCGCGTCAATAGCGAAGCCAATGCCGGGTCGAGCACCTCGGCATTGGACTTTTGCAGCGTGTCGTTGGTCACATGGCTGTCCCACCCGCTCAGCGTGACTTCGACGCAACGCACGCCGACCTCGATCAACCGGGCCGCGGCCAGGGTGCCGCGACCGAAGGGGGTTTCGCCAAAGGCCGCACGCACCGCAGCCGGCTCGTTTTGAACTTCAAATGCTTCCAATTGATCGCTGGACATCATTTTGCGGGCCGCGGCGGTGGTGGTGGCCGCCATGATTGTCGGGTCCGCCAACCGTCCGCGGGCAAACTCCGGCTCCACCAAGTCGGTCAACAATTCCAATCGTCTGCGTAGCCGGGGGTCGTCGACCCAAGCTTTGACGTTGCCGACCGGTTTGGCCGGATCGCCGGTTTTGAATGCGTCGAAACGGCCACCCAGGTAACCGCCCCGCCCCGGCCACCGCCCCGGCATGATTGAAACGTGCCGCGGAATGTCCGCCCCGCGCTCGTCGGCCTCGCACAGCACCGCACCGATCGACGGGTGAATCAATGTCGGATCGGGCCGAAAACCGGCCCGGGTGTGGTAGACCGCCCGCTCGTGATCGCCCTCGACCCCCACGACGCTACGGACCAAAGTGGCATGATGGAGCACCTCGGCGGTCTGCTGCATCGATTGGGCCAACTGGACGCCGGCGATGCGGCTATCGACGGCCGGAACGTCGCCGCCGATTTTTGATCCCGGATGCGGGTCAAAGGTGTCCAGTTGGCTCGGTCCGCCCTCCATCCACAGCAGGATGACGCTCAGCGGCGGGCGGCCGGGATCGGGACGATTTTCGCTCGCATGGGCCAACCGGGTGGCGATCGAAGCCAACCCCGCGGTCCCGGCCCCCAGCAGCGTGCGGCGAGAATGGTGGAGATGTGGATTGCACAGGTTCATGATTATCTGGGAGGTAGCCGAAACCGCCAAGGTTTTGGAGCCGGGCTGCCCCGCGGCCTGGCGGCACGAGGCTACGGGGACTTGGTCAATGATTCCAACCAAATTCACTGCTGCCCATCAACACCCAGGCGAGGTCCTGTAGGACTTGATTGCGACTGACCGATTCGTCGGCCAATTGCTCGTTCCAAACGGTTTGCTCGCGCGGCGTCGGCAGGCGGTTGAGGATCGACAGGTACATCGTTTCAATTGACTCGGCGTCCCCGTCGCAGAACATCGCGACGTGGCTGCAGGCGTTGGTAACCGGGTTCTTGCCGGCCAACTCATTGACCAATTGACCGTTAAGCATCACCAGCCGCTGGGGCACGGTGTCGTCACCGCCGATGAATTCGTCTTCGCCCAAATCGCCGTAGGCTTTGAGGAAATCATTGATCCGGCCGTATTGTTCCATTTGCGAGGCGAACGAGGACTGGCGATCAATGGTCTTGATTCTGGCGGACTGCAGCGCCGCCCCGGCGACCTGCTCGGCGCGAAGCCGGGTGAGCGGGAAAACCGCTTGAGCCGCCTGATGAGCTTCGCCGATTTCAAACCCCGCTCGGCTGTCGACGCGAAAGGCATCGAGGTCAGAGATCGACCGGATTAACTGCCGCAGGTCCATGCCGCCGGCGGTGAAGGCTTCCGCCAGCGCCGCGACGACCGGATCGACCGGCGCGTCCAGCGGCAGGTCATCGACCGCTCCCCCACCCGGCGGCCGACCAAACATCAGCGTCCAAACACGGACAACCACGGCGCGGGAAAACTGCTGGTTGCGCCAGTCGGTCAACCAAGCCGCCAACCGTTTCCGCTCGTCCTGTTTGCCTTTTCCCCGCGGCGGCAGCAACTCGGGGGCAAACGGCACGGCCGGCTCGACGGCAACTTCTTGCTCGGCGTCGAGGTACTGGAACTGGTAGTCGGCTCGCCCCCCGCGAAGTCCCTGCAGGCCACCGTTTTGAGCCGCGGTGAAAAACGCCGCCAGTTGATGAAAATCCTGTTGACGGCCCGAACGCCGATCGCCCTGCTCCCCCAGCGTCACGTTGCCCAAGAAATCGTCGTGACATTGCAGACAATCGATCCGCATCCCCAGCATCGTTCGCGAGACTCGGGCGGCCATCCGAACCGGGTCCGGCCCATCGTCGCCGGAGTCAAACGTGACGGTGTAAAAATTGGTTTCCGGCCGATCGGTCCAAAGACCTTCGGCGGTGATCAACCGCCGAACCAGATCATCGTAGGCAACGTTTTTGGCGAGTTGATCGCTGATCCAGGTCCGAAATTTTCGCCGCCGGTAAACCAGAAACGGCCCCTCGTCATTGCCAACCCACATCCGAGTCAACCGTTCGGCCCAATAGTCGTGATGCCGCGAATCGCCCAACAGTCGTTCTCGGTGAACCGCCACGCGGTCCGCTTCGGATAGTCGCTGCAGCGAACGGATCTCCTCAAGCGAAACGCCGGTGCCGACGAGCGCCAACGACAACCGCCGACAAACGGTCAACCAGGGGGCCAACTCCGCGGTGGTCAAACCCTCGTCGCTCAATCGGTCGCGGCGGAGTTGATTGAGCAGCACGCCGGTTTGCCGGTCCGATGATGCAACCTGCCGAACAACCGGCAAATCGTCGGATGGAGTGTTGCGGCCGGAGAGTTCAGGTCCAAGGCCCGAAACCAGCGTTGCCAGGACGGTGAAGCCGACCGCGGCGAGCAGCGTCATCTTTGCGGCGGTCAACAGGGCGGCTTTGAGAGCGTTCATGAAAATTCAGTGTAACGCATTGCCACCGGGAACATTTGAAAAGCGTGATGCGACCTCGACAACGCACGAGTTTGCTCGGTCAATTAGCTCAGTTCAACGATGCCCCGACGTTTTGATACAAAAGGTAAAATCACGCCGCCTCGCCATGGACTTTCCCCGCCGGAGTTGTTGGCACCTTGCCGGAAAAAAAACGTTTGGTCGTTTGGAACGTTCGCTCATGGGTGGCCGGCTGGTCGATCGGCCAATCGGATCGACCGTATGGAAGCTCGAGCGGCGGGGGTTTGTGACCGTCCCGGGCCATTGGATTGGACGCCGACCGCGTCGTCGCGATACCGGCCAGCGGGTACGTCAGACGGTCGGCACGTTGACGGGCAAACTGACGTTGGACAACGGTTCGCGGACGCTCTGGGAGGACACGATTTGCCAAGGCAATCCGCACCACGTCAATGCCGAAACGATCAACGAACAAACCGTTCGCGAAGAGATGTTTCGCTGGGTCCGTTATCTGATCTCGACGCTAAAGATCCCGTCATTTGTCCCCACCGACCCCGACCCCCCACGTTTGCCGATCGTCCAGTCGACGGATTAGGTGATCCGCTGGGTTAGGTGATCCGCTGAGCTTCAATGGCCGGATCAATCTCAATGACCATTGAGCACAGTCGGCAAAACGGTCGACAATGCGATGCCAAGATATTGCCATCGCTTTTTACGGGGAGACAATTCCCGCCAATCACTCGATTGTGTTGCATGACAGGCCCTTGGGGCTCAAGTTGATATTTCTGGTTGAAAAAGTGCCTTTGATCCTTTTGCCTGTCTACGTGCCTGAGCATCAGACTTCGGAATCGGAATCTGTCCAGCCACCAGGATTTTCAACACTTTCGAGAACCAATTCGCTGTGCTTCATCGTCTCTACCTCAACCGCAGTCGCAACAATCATCGTCGTCAGTTGCAGCAAGGTAGCCGCCGAGCAATAAGGATCGCCAAACGGCGTTGATTGTGCGAACGATTGGAGGCGAGGCGTCTCTTGGCCGCTCAGCCTGTTCTTTCGGTGGTCTCGGCCGGCAACATTGATCCGGCCCAGGTCTCCTTCCACGCCGGCTATGAGGGGAACCCGAGTGCCCGCAGAGTGCCCTACCAAAGCTTCGGCAACTTGGCCGCCGGGGCCTCGGTCGCGGCCTCGACAATCTACCCAAACTCCATTCACCAAGCGTCCTATTTGACCGATGGTCAGTATGGTAACGGTGCGGCTTACGCATCGGCAGCCGGCGGCGG
The DNA here is from genome assembly GCA_963833245.1 of Pirellulaceae bacterium. Classification (GTDB taxonomy): domain Bacteria; phylum Planctomycetota; class Planctomycetia; order Pirellulales; family Pirellulaceae; genus Rhodopirellula. The sequence continues at coordinate 1,837,152 of CAWHXH010000006.1, read as the reverse complement.
TGAGGTGATTGTTGACTTTGGAAGCGTATAGACGTTTGATCGCATCCATTTTGGTCAGGACCGGCTGGGGCATAATGCAACCTTGCCGCTGTGAAACTTCGAATTTTCAACTTCCTTCGACGGAACGTTTCATGAAGCTTTGTTGAGTTCCGAGCAGGTTGCCGCCGGAAGCCTTGATCGCGCTTCAGCGACCTTTGAGCTGGCTTTCCCTAGCCGCTCGGCTCGTTACCTCCGGCTTCATTCTTCCATGCAATTTCGCATCGATGAACTGAAGGTTTACAACGGTTCTCGAAACGCTCAGTCGGCCATGCGGATTGATAAGGTTGCCTCCTCGGCGATCGATCTTTCGCGACAGGGCTTTCTGACCGGTCAGGAAGGCAACGATGATTTCAGGACGGTCCCTTACGATAGCCCCAGCAATCTGGCATCGGGGGCAACGGTGACCGCTTCGGCCACCTACCCGCACTTCGCCCACGACCCCTCGCTGGTGACCGATGGGATTTACGGCAACGGCAGTGCTTTCGTGGCGAACTTCGGTGGATCGGATTTGGTCCTCGATCTGGGCCGCCCGGTGACTTTTGATCGTCTGCATTTTGGCCAAGACAGATTGAGTCGATTCAATGACATGAAAGTCGACGACTTCACCATAGAGGTCTCCAACGACGGAACATCCTTTGAAACAATCTATGATTCATCACATGTCATCCATGGAACAATTGCCCCCTACGCCTCTAAACTCAACGACACCTTCGCCGCCCAATTTGATCCGGTCACGGCGCGGCATATTCGCTTCTATTCGTCGCAGCGCTATCGAATTGACGAGCTAGAAGTTTATCTGGGTGCCGGCAACGGCGATTCCGGTCAGGGGCTGCGGGAGGTAATACCAACAGGTTTGATCCCCGGCAGCGAAGGCTACTCACCGTTGACACCCGGTGTCGCCGCTTTTTCGACGATCCGTTATCGAAACCGCGATAATCTGGCACTAGGTGCCTCCGTCACGGCGACTTCGCCACTGGGCGACCCACGGCATGGGGCGAATCTGTTAACCGATGGTGCGTATGGCAATGGAAGTGCGTTTGTCTCCGGCTATTCCGGGTCGCAGGTGGAGTTTGATTTGGGGCAGCAAAAATCCTTTGATCGAATCGTTTTAGGACAGGATCGAAAGGGTGGGATCAATAGTCGCCGTCTTGACAACCTCTTGATTGAGACATCAAGCGATGGCATTCACTTCGATACTGTATTCGACACAACTTCAATGCCCGTGTCTGATTCTCGTCTGCGATCAGCCGTGGCCGGGTCGAGTTTCGAAGTCAAGTTTCCTCTCACCGATGGGAGGTTCGTTCGATTGACTTCAACTGGGGGCAGCTTTCGTCTCGACGAAGTGGAAATCTATCGGGGAGACCGCCACGATCAGGCGGGTCTCCCCGGGACTAATCGTTCAGCGATCTTTAAATTGCCGTTTGAATCAGATCACGCAGGCCGCTTTTTTGATCCCGATGGCTATCGTATAGCCGACGGAACGTTCAACCGCGTCGATGGTCCCTTTGGCCGGGCGGTTCAGTTCCCCGCCGGTCAGTTCACACAACTGCCTGCGACGCCTCGGAGTAACCGAATTGGTCGTGATGACGGCGACTACTCGATTGCGTTCTGGTACCGGCCCGATTCCCAGCCGTCCCCTCACTGGCAACGCATCCTCCACAAACCCGGTTCGACCACCGACCGCGCCCCGGCGGTGTTCATCGTCCCGGGAACTCAGAAGCTACATATGCCGATCCAGTTGGAAGGAACCTGGACGGCCGTCACCACCCTGACCGAATTCACCGTCGGCCAATGGTCGCACGTGACGATTGTCAAGCAGGGCCGCGAGTTCTCGGTCCATGTCAACGGACGGCACGAGGCGACGCAGGGACTCAGCGGCCCGTCGGTGGGCACCGACGGACCGTTCACTTTTGGAGACGCGACAGCAACCTTTTCGGTCGATGAGTTTGTCGTGGTGGACCGGGCAATGGACGCCGCGGAGATCGCTTACTATGCCGATCATGGCCTATCCCCGGGTGGAACGTTCGAGGAGGACGAGGTGTTCTACCTAAGGAACGAGGACATCACCGGCTTTCCAGGAAGCGGAAATCATCAATACATGACCATCACATCACTTCCAGAGCATGGAACGCTGCATGATTATTTTGGTCCCATCGAGGTCGGCAAAACGTTCAATGTCGCTGCCCTCGACGTCGCGCGTCTTCGTTACGTTCCGTTGCCCGGCCGGCAGGGGACCGGAACGCATCAGTTCGGCTACTCCCTGTCGGATCACCCGGCGGGTCCGGTCTATGCGACGAACCACTCGAATCACCAATTCCGATTTGGGGTGGAGGATTTACCGACCGCGGCAACGATGAGTTTGAATATCACCAATGCGGCGGGCGAGGCGATTAGCGCCGCGTCGGTGGGCGAACAGATCGTGGTCGCCACGTATGCTCAAACTGACCTGCCGGTCGAAATCTGGGGTGCCCATATCGACTTGGCCTACAATCGTGAAGTGCTCCGCCCGATCGGCAGGCCCTATTCCCGACCACCTTACACGCTGCTCAATGGCAGCGGATATGTAAGGCGAGATCGAATCCGAGCCTTTGGGAATTCCTCTCAATACAGTGACGCGGCGGCCGCGGAGATCGCCGCGATGCGGTTTGAAGTCGTCGCCGCGGGCGATCCCGGTTTGAAAATTGAAATCCCGGATGAAGGACCTTTCGGTTATCAAAAGATCGACCGGTTGCTGCTTCAAGATCCTAGTCGGGGAACGCTGACCAGCTACACCGATGGCTCGGTGGACTTCATTCAGCCGATTTTTTCGATCAACGCCCCCGCAACCGGCATGGCACCGCCACCGACTGCCTCGGGCATCGCGACGACCAACTCCGGCCAATCCAGTACGTTGAATTTTTCGCCGATGATGGCTTCCACCGGCGAAGGTTGGCAGTTCTCCGATAGCACTGATGCCGATGGAATCGACACCACGCCGGAGGCGGCATCCGAAGCCAATCGATTGTTTCGAACCACCCCCATTGGCCTCGACTTCGATTCATCAGAAATTCCTACTACTGATGATGCCTATCTGAGGCTAGAGTTTTATGGAGAGGAGTCGGAGTCTGGTGCTGCCGTGCCATGGCTGTATTTCACCGGCGTTGATCGGGAACTTTACAGCGTTGATTATGAAATCGATACACCTAAGTTGGCCAGTCGATACGAGATCAGCACGACGGAATTCCTCATTCAGCCCGGGTTCAGCTTCGAAACGGATTCCCCGGGGCGAAATGTAAAGATTGTGGCGGCATCGGTGGATCAGCGCGAAGCCCTCGATCTAAAACGTCTGCAGGTTCAAATCGTCTACTTTGATCCAAGCGGAAGTATTGATGCTGGAAATGGTCAGCGGTTCTCAATCACCCCACCCGATGACTCCTCGGACGCCTCGGATGTCAAGACGATTTCATTGTTGGACAACGAAGAGCCGTTTGAGCTAACCGGCGCCACCTCAGCGATTGAAGCCACGTCAACCACTTCGGCAACCAAAGGAACGCTAACTTTCCAAACTTCCGGTTCTGGTCAACCTATCCCCCAAGGCCTGGTCATCAATAGCCCGCACTATTCGTGGGATTCAAAAGCCAGAAATTATTTTGACAAACGCATCCGGTTCATCATCGAAGTGCCACAGGCGAATGGTCAGCCGGGTGTCGTCGCCGATGGGTATGCCGATCCCCTGGCGGACTTCACGCTTTCACGACGTTTGGCGGGATTCAAGAATGCTACCGGACAACCACTTGCCGACCCCGCGGCGGCCGTCGCGGTGATTGACCCGGACGATTCCAAACCGACCGATCAAACACTGCCCCCACCCGTTCCTCTGCAGATTGAGACCTTGTCGCTGGCGGAGGTTCCCGGTGGCCAAGCCAATCGTCTGTACTACGTCGTCTCGGACCTAACCCCCAACGATGATTGGATCAAGGTGGGGGGTAACCCTGATACTGGAATCTGGGATCGTTTTGAGTTGGTGGTGAACCCAAACGTTGACAGTCTAGATGAAGGAATCGAAAGCTTTACGATCCATGCCGAGGGCGAGGTCCCGCTGGATTACAGCATCGCTTCAATCAGCGGCCAAACTCTCTTGACCAACTACATTCACCTCGGTAGCGAAACGCTGGAAATCGTCGATTCGCCCGACCAGACGGTTGATGATGACGACGACAATGTTACCAACCAAACCCCCTCGGGCGATGGCGAGTTGCAGCCCGACGGCGTTTGCGACTGTCCCTGCACCGTTTGCAGCGGCGATGTTCCGATCCGACTGATGGACGCCGCCGTCAACCTCCGGCCCCTCGGCCCCGGCGGCGGTTCACCGGTCGCGGCGAAGGGACCCTCATTTCACTCCCCCGGAAATTTGTCGAGTCAACAAACATTCGCCCTGGCAATGCCGTTTGACAACATTACCGGGGCCGCTGGCGAAGTGCCCGACCGAATCAACCTCACCGCGTCGGTCGCCACCACCTGGACCAACCCCGGTCAGCCGGCCGTCACCGAGCCGGTGACCGATCGTTTGACTTTGCAACTGCCGAGCAACCATAAGGTACTGGGCCAAAGCGGCAGCATTGCGGTTCGTTTGCCCGCCAGCCTGCCGGCGGGAACCCCCACCGGCTTCTACCGCGTGCAAACGCAGAGCGTTGCCAGGACCGGGGATGCCACCTCGGCGGTTTGGCGAGCCTCCGCCCCGATGCTGGTCAATGATTTGACCACCAACTACGACCTGGCCCCCGGATGGGCCATGCCCTTTGACTACAAGCTGGTGATCGGAACCATCGGCGGGGGTAATCCGAACGTTTTGCAAGACTACGGTGCGGCTCTGTTCCGGCCCAACCAATCGGCCAGCTACTTTCCCGGACAACAGGGGGGATTCGGCGAAGCCGTCGATACCTTCGAGACGGTTCAGTCAGCCGGTATCGGCTTCCGAGTGACCGGACCGGACGGTTCGGTGATGGAGTTTTCGGGCACCGGAGGCTCGACCGAAATCAACGGGCGACAAACCATTCACCGTGTGACCGCAATGGTCGATGCCAACGGCAACCGAACGGCTTATGGCTATCAGAACGGCCGGATCAAATCGGTCACCGATCCGATGGGCCGAAAGACCCGCTATGACTGGGCCGATCTTGTTCACGGTCAACGCCTCATCGTCACCGATCATCACAACCGAACGGCAACGTATTTATATAGCGCCATCGGCTCCACGCCGTCGGTGGCGATTCAATACAGCGGTGGCGATGGTCCGGCGATGATCGAACGGTTCGACTACGATCCGCTGCGTCCCGGCGAGGTAATCAGCCACACCAGGACCGCGGTCGGCGGCGGTTCGCAAACGACTTCGGTCCAATATCGGGGCTACGGTCCCGGCGGCGTCATCCGAAGGGTCGGCAGCCTGACGCAGCCGGGTGGAGAGACGTTTACGCTGCAAACCCCCGGTTTCGATGACGCATTGCCCGATCAAAATGGACGCTGGTTCAATCAAAACCAATGGAACCAACCGCCGGTCGGCTCCAGCGGCGTTGCCGGCCCCTGGCAAGGCTGGCGCCTGAATCAACTGACCACTTCGTTTTGGGCCGAGGGTTGGACGGTCAACCCGACCAATCCGGCCGATTCCGCCGGGGCCGTTGCCGTCGCCGAGCAGTTGCAACGTTTGCCCCGACGCGGGCTGGCGGACTTCGAGAACTACGCGTCTTACGTGATTTCGTCGCAAAACAACGCGACCAACCCCCGCCGTTTCGAGGTCACATTGGATCGTCGGGGCCGGCTGCTGGCCAGCCAAAACCCCAACTCCGGCGTCACACGGCACCTTCGCACCACCGAACCGATCGGCCCCGATTCCGGCCTCCTGAAACGCGACCGTGGCCAGATCGAACAAACCACCGGTCCCGATCCCGACCGGCGGGGCGGATTCAACGGACCGCTCACTGCTCCGGTCAGCCGCTACCGTTACGACGACGGGACCCCGTTCGTCCAGTCAATCGACCTGCCGACCCTCAGCGGACCCGGCCAAACCAATCACCAAATGACCCGCAACAGTTACGTTGCCGGGCGACCGACCTCGCTTTCGGACGAGCTGGGCAACCACACCCTCATCGCGACTGATTCAAACGGCAACCCGGTCGAAATCACGCGGCGGGCCGATGGTCAATGGGTACCGATCATTGATGACAACCGTATTACCAGTTGGACCAATCCGTCCGAACGCTTTGACGTCACCGGTGAAAACCCAACGTTGGTGTCGGCCAACGATGCTTTGCAAATCATCAATGAACTCAACAGCCGCACCCATTCAACAGAACCAAACGGGGAATTCCAGACGCCCCAGCGGCCGGCCGGCGCCGAGTTTTATGACGTCAATGCTGACGGTCGCGTAACTGCCCTGGACGCGCTGCGGATCATCAACGAACTCAATCGACGCGAAGCTTTAGGGTCGCAACGCATCGCCGTGAACAACGCCGAGGATGCCTATGAACAGACCGAACTCATTTATGTTGGATCCCCGCGGTACGCACAAATGCTCGCGTCGCTGGTCGCCGGCAATCCGCGAATCGTCGCCGAAACGATCTCTCCGGCTTTTCAACAAACCAACCTGCTTGGCGCTCGCATCACCTCGACCGGCCGCGGCGCCGATGACCCGGCCGAAAACGCCGACGATGGCGACCTGGTGGAGTTTTTTGTCTATCACCTTGACGACGCCAACCGCGGCGACCACGGACAACTTCGCGCCACCGTGACCGCCAACCTGCTACCCGACGCGACCGTCCCGAATTTCGTCAACGCGGCGGTCACCACCTACACCTATGATTCAAACGGTTTCGTCCAAAGCATCGCCGACCCGCTGGGACGAACCACCCACTTTGAACATGACGCCCTGGGCCGCGTGACGCAGATGACCACACCTCCGGTGGGTGTTTTTGAGTTGGGCGGTGCCGCCAACAATCAATCGATCGGCTCAACAATCACCGATTATCGGTACGATGCCTTTGGCAATCTCTTTCAAACCGTCGTGACCGGCTCGACACTCGACTTGAACACCGTCAATGACGCGGCGGGAACGTTTCACACGCCCCAAATCATCCGCCAAAGCCGTGTGACGACCTATCGGTACGATTCGGCCAATCGACTGGTTGGCATCATCGAACCGTTGCCGACGACTTCGCTGAGCAACGAGGAAAACGCGGTGGTCGATCCGGCCGCCGAGCAGCCGCGAATCTCCGACGGCAACACCCTCGACTTGACGACGATTCAGCACGCCGGCCGACGTCCGATCACGCAATATGTCCACGATGATCTGGGCCAGCGTATTCAAATGATTCGCACCGTTGCCGACGGCATCGGTCCCTCGACGACCGCGGTGACCGATTACCAGTACGACCGGCTGGGGCGGTTGATCTCCGTGCAGCAGCCGGAGATCGAGGTGCTCGTCAATAACATTTTGGTTTTGCAACGACCGACGACAACTTATGAACACTACGACAGCGGCCCGCTGCACGCGGTGATTGACCCGTCTGGACTGCGAACCGAAACGATCTACGACATCTGGGGCCGTCCGCTGCAGCAATCCACCGGGGCGCTAACCAGCAAGTCGCACCGGATCACCCACCAATACCTTTCGGCCCAAGTCGGTGCCGACCTGGCCGCCGGCACCGCCAACAACGTCGGTTGGCAGACGACCACGCTGGTCTTCGGCAACTCGAAGCTGCTCTCCGGCTCCCGCATTTTGAACGACCGAGACGGGCGAACCCGCACCGAGCAAACGTTGTTGCAAGATCTCGATGGCAACAACCAGTGGGATGACATCGACCAAACCGCCACCCGGAGCATGTCCTACTTCTCCGACGGCCAATTGGCGACCGCCACCGATGCCCGCGGCTTCGTCACCGATTTTGGCTACGATTACCTCGGACGCCGCGATGTGACGATGCTGCCGCCGATCGAGGTCGTCCGCTTCGACGGCAATAGCGTCACGACCACCGAGGCGACCCGGCCAACCACCCGGTCGGTGTTCGACGGGGCCGGGCAAATGATTAGCCAACTCGATGCCGACGGACGGTCGACAACCTTCAGGCACGACGACTGGGGCAACGTCACCGACGTGGTGCGGCAGGGTGACATCATCCGCAACGGGTACGACTACGATGGTTTCGGGCAACTGATCCGCCGCGTCAACGGTTCGGTAAACTTTGTACCGAGCAGCTACGCCGCGGCGACCAGCAATCTGAACATCGACCTGCAAATGAACGTCTACGACGCGCTGGGGCGTTTGGAAGGTTCACTGGAGGGGTTCACCGGTTTGTCGGTCTATGGTTACGACCGCGGTTCGCGGGTGACCTCGTTCGCTGACCCGGCCGGCAACATCACGACGTTCGGCTTCGACGACGATGATCGCAAGATCCGCCGGACCCGAACGATCCCTAACCCGGCCAACCCGGCCGTGACGATCAACGTCAACGACCGGTACGCTTACGATGCAATCGGCAACCTTGCGGCTCAAAACGATGCGGCCGGGCGGTTGATCCGCTACAAACATAATCCGCGGCTGTCACCGAAACAGGTTTTCCGGGTGCAGCAACCAGACCAGAACCAATAACACCAACGTCAGCAGGCTCACGGTCATTCGGGTTTCCCAGCGGCTGAACCTTGATTGGTTTGTCCCGCCGCGTGACGAAAGACCCGCCGTCGAATCAGTTCGCAAACCTCGGGCGTAGAGCATGAAGGAGGTCCCGATCATGATCGTCAAGACATTTACACTGACCAAGATCAATGGCCCAATGATGGGCCAACCTCGGTCGGTCGATTGCCAAATGCCGAAAGCCGACTGCAGGCCCGCGGTCGCAATCGGTGGGACCAAAGCCGCGGCGATCGCCGCGCCGGCCAGGGCGGAAGATAAATGCCGCCGGGTTCGCGCGTAGGATGCCGCCATGCCGCCAACCAAACCCACGCAAAAATCCAACGGCGATGGGTTGCATCGACCCCACATTTCATCCGTCACGACCGGCGTCTGGACCAAACGCACCAATAGTCCAAACAAAAAACTCGAACAGAAAGCGCCCATGAATCCGATGCTGATTGTCAATAGCGAGGTTTGAAATAACGGACGATTTCCATGGGTCAATGATAATCCTGCGCCCATGATGGGAGTCATCAACGGTGCAATGAGCATCGCTCCGATGATCACCGACGCCGAATCCTGCAACAACCCAAAGGCCGCTAGCATGGCGGAAGCGGAAATCAACCCCAAGAATTCCAGGTTGGGTTGGGAGCCTTTGGTCAACGATTGCGTCAACTCCAACCGAGCCTCGCGATCCATCGGTTGGGCAACTCGACCGGCGGCGTAACGAACGCGAGTGAGCAGCGAGCGATCCCAACCCTGCTTTTGGTTGACCAAACCAATCGATGCATTGCAACTGTTGGCAAACAAGCCACGGGCAATCGGATACAAAGGCTCCTGGCTCGGATCAGCCCCAAAGGGAATCCAAATCAAATCGCCTCCGTCACACCTTTGACGTTCCATCCGCAACGCTTCCCGAGTCAACCGCTCGGGGTCACCCCCGGCGAGATCGAGCCAATGATGTCCGAGCTGCAGGCCGGGTTTGAGACCCAGAAGTCGGCGTGAGACCAGGGTGGCATTGCGAATCGAGCGATCATCCAGCGTAAAGACATGGTCATCAGTTTGGGGTGGGGGTGACCGCACGTTCAGCCAAACGGTCCGAATCCCTCCTCGCTCGAACACGGCGGCTTGCAGACGGTCATCGTCCACATCGTCAATCATCAGCAGCAGGCGGCAGTTGGATTGGCGTAGCTGGTCAACAACGGCTTCGGCGGTCGCCTCGACCGGGGTCACCGTGCCGCCCCGTTGATCGGGAAGGTTGCCAATTGCCGTTGCCGTTGAGACGGCCAACGCCCGGTGCTCGATGCCTAAAACCACCGCATTGATACGGTAACCGGTTGAATCGGCGATTTTTTCCAGCCAAGGCAAACCGCTGGCCAGTTGACTTTGGGTTCCAACCAGAATCGTTAGGCTCATGATGTACTCCACCCCGGATCGTCGTCGACTCGAATCAACCGTAATGACTCTATCGTAAAGCGTCGCGTCTGCTCGCGAGTCCAGCATCCGAGTTGCGTTTGCCGGCGGCAGCACATCACGGACAGTGGTGCGACGGACGGCCCGGCATTTCAAACTCTACGGTTGACCGGTTACCCTGGCGGCTTCGGTAGGGGTTTTCAATGAACCTTTGCCTCGATCCGCTGTCCTCGACCCGCCGAGTTGCCGCCGTGCCGCCCACCGTCCGATACCTGTGCCTGATCGTCCTGGCGATCGGGGTAACGTCTGCCCCTTCCACCCCGGCGGTCGCGGAAACGCTGCTGCAACCCGGTGACCACGTCTGCCTGATTGGCAACGCGCTGGGTGAACGGATGCAGCATCACAATCACTTTGAAACGCTACTGCACCATCGGTTGCCCGATCATCAATTGGTCGTTCGCAACCTTTGCTTTCCCGGCGATGAACCATGGGTGCGGCTTCGCAGCGAGGCGTTCGGCAGCCCCGACGATCACCTTGCCCGCAGCGAGGCCGACGTCATCCTATTTTTCTTTGGGTACAACGAGTCGTTCGCACTGGACGGATTGACCGGCGAAGGCTTGCAGACCGGACTGTCGGCCTACCGTGATAGCCTCGCCGAATTGGTTCGTTACACGCAGTCTCAAAAGTACAACGGCGAGTCGGCACCGCGAATCGTCCTGGTCTCGCCCATCGCGTTTGAAGAAACCGGCGATCCAAACCTGCCCACTGCAGCGGTCCGCAACCGATCAATTGCGCATATCAACGATGCGATTACCAAAGTTGCCGATCAAACCGGGGTGAATTATGTTGATCTGTTCACGCCAACGCTTAAGGCGTTTGAACAAAACCCCGAGCGATTGACGATCGATGGGGGGCATCTGGGCGATGCCGGCTACGCGATGTTGGCTCCGCTGTTAGCTCACGCCTTGAGTGATGAAGCCGAGCCGGCGGGGGCGGACCTGACAACGCTTCATGATGCGGTTGCCGACAAAAATTTCCATTGGTTCAACCGCTACCGCGCGGTCAACGGCTATTCGATCTACGGCACCCGTGGCGAAGCCGGTTTTGACGGCACGTATCGCAACCGCGATGTGATGAACCGCGAACTGGAAATCTTGGAGGAAATGACCGCGATTCGCGATGCGAGGGTTTGGGCGATCGCCGCGGGCGGATCCTTTGACCAGCCCGTCGATGACTCCGGCACGCTGCCGATGATCCGGCCCAAAACCAACGTGGGTGGACCCGACGACCTCAACGCCAAACGTGGCAAACTCGGGTCGCTGGAATACTTGTCGACCGACGAGCAACTGGAGACCTTCGATTTGGCCGATGGCTATCAGGTCAAGCTATTCGCGTCGGAGGAAATGTTCCCCGAACTCGCTAATCCGGTGGCGATGAATTTCGACGCCAAGGGCCGGTTATGGGTATCGGTCATGCCGTCCTATCCGCACTGGCAGCCCAAGTCGGACATGAATGACAAGATCTTGATTTTGACCGACACCGATGGTGACGGGGCCGCGGACCAATGCACGACGTTCGCCGATGGGCTGCATCAACCGACCGGTTTCGAGCTGGGCCGCGGCGGTGTGTTTGTTGCCAACCAGCACGACATTTTGTTTCTAAAAGACACCGATGATGACGATCGTTATGACACCAAAGAGCGAACGTTGGTCGGCTTTGACACCGCCGATTCTCATCACGGCATGGCGGCGTTTGAATGGGGGCCGGGCGGCGGTTTGCACTTTCAGGAAGGCACGTTCAAGTTCTCGCAAATCGAAAGCCCTTATGGTTTGACGCGGCTGCACGAGGGCGGCGTATGGCGATTTGATCCGCGAACGCGACGCTTTGGGGTACATGTCAATTTTGCGTTCGCCAACCCGTGGGGTTATGCCTTTGACGACTATGGTCAAGACATGATCGGCGACGCATCCCCGGGGCACGCCTATTGGGCGGCGCCGATCAGCGGCCGGATTGACTATCCGCTCAAACACCCCGGCGGGTCCCAGCACCGACGGGTTGCCAAAGATTTCAAATACACCGACGCCGACGTCTCGATCCCCCTGCTCTACCCCAAACGCATCCGACCGTTGGCAGGATGCCTATTTTTGAAGTCCGAGCATTTCCCCGACAACATTCAAAACCGGTTCTTGGTCACCAACGTGATCGGCGACCGCGCGGTGTTGACGCACCGAATCGACGAAAAAGACAGCGGGTTCCTGGGCACCGAAGAACCCATGCTCATTGGCGGCGGGGATGGAAACTTTCGGCCCGTCGACCTTGACATTGCTCCCGACGGATCGCTTTATATCATCGATTGGCACAATGCGTTGATCGGCCACCTGCAACATAATTTGCGTGACCCCAGCCGCGATCATGTTCACGGGCGTATCTGGCGGGTGACGCACCGGGATCGTCCGTTGGTCGACGCCCCGGTGATCGCCGATCTATCGACCAGTGATTTGGTCGCCGAATTGATCTCCAAACGGGGTCAATCCAATGGTCGACACGCCTATCGCATCCGCCGCGAACTGGCCGGACGCGACAGCGAGCAGGTCATTGCCGCCGTCACCGGGCGATTGGCCGAACCGTCGCTCAGCGAGCATGATCAGTTGGAAATGTTATGGCTGCACCAAGCCCACAACCGGGTCGACGAAGCGTTGCTGGCGTCGCTATTGAAAGCCGATGATCACCGCGTCCGGGCGGCCGCCACCCGAGTGCTTTCGTATCAGATGGATCGGGTAGACGGTCCGTTGACGGTGCTGGGGGCATTGGCGGCCGACGATCATCCCCGCGTTCGCCTGGAGGCGGTCCGCGTCACCACCCACGCGGCCGGACAGCCGTGGGCGGCGGGACGCGATGAGGAGATTGCCAGGATTGCCCTATCGGTTCTCGATCAACCGATGGATGACTATTTGCAGTACACCGTTGACGAAGCGATGCGGCGATTTGAGCAGGTGCTGAGGCAGCAGTCGGCCGGACCGGCGGGCCGGTTTGGCGCCCCGAAGTCGCCAAAAACATTGGTCCGGGCGCCCGCGTCATCCCCCGGGCCGCAACCATCGACGGTCCGCCGGGAACATGGTGACCTCGGGGCAGTCGGCGGCGGCGAAACGCACCTGCCGGTCCAGTTGGATTTGTCCCCCGCCGCGGTCGCCTATCAACTTGGTCGGCTTTCAACATCGCAGTTGGAACGATTGGTCGGTCAAAGCAAGGCGGCGGCTTATGAGCCGGTCCACGCGGCGATCGTTCGCCGACCCGATGCGACGCCCGCGGCTCGATCTGCATCGTTGGTCGCCCTGAGCGAGATGTCAGGTTTGGATCAAACATCGGTATTGATGCAGCTATTACAAGACTCGGATTCAAAACGTAACGTCAATGCTCCGCTGGCCAATCTGCTGATCGCGATGCCGGCCGACGAGTTGCGTTCCCACGCCGAGCGGTTGTCCACGCTCGCTTCCAGCCCCAACGGCGGATTGGCCGAGTCGGCGATGGCCGCGCTGATTGCCGGATCGATGGCCGATCGAGCTTGGGTGATGGCGACCGATAATTCATCAACAATTTCTCTGTTGCGGGCGATTCCCAAGGTGCCCGACGTAGGCCAACGAAGCGGACAACGTTCCCCCATCATTGAAAAGATGGATCGATCGACCAACCCCGCCGTGCAATCCGCAGCGCTGCTGGCGTTGCGGTCGATCCCCGACCAGATGGACGACACGTTCGACCGAGCGGCACGTGGTTTTTCCAATGGAAAGCTGCGTCAGGCTGCGGTGGCGACGTTGTTGCGAGTGCCGGCCAAAGCAATGGATTCAACCACCGCCGCGAAGCTGACCGAACAAATCGTTGCCGCCGCGGAGCGTACCCCCAAAGCCAAACGGACCGATGACCGTTTTGGTGATTTGATTCTGCTGGCCGATCGATTGATGCCCCAACTACCGATCGAGCAGGTTCGCGAATACCGCCGCCGGCTACGCGAGATTGCGGTCCGGCTGGTCCGCATCCGAGCGGTCGAGGAGGAGATGCGTTATGACATCAAGTCGTTCGCCGTCGAGGCGGGCCGGCCGGTGCAAATTGTCTTGGAAAACCCCGATGCGATGCCCCATAATTTGGTCATCACCACCCCGGGCAAACTCAAGGAGGTCGCCTTTGCCGGCGAAGCGACCGGTCCGCGCGGTGGCTATCAAAACATGGCTTACGTGCCCAAACACCCTGATGTACTCGCTGCCAGCGGGACGGCCAATGTCGGCGACCGGGCGGTGGTGACCTTTGACGCGCCGGCGCAGCCCGGCGAGTACCCGTTCGTATGCACGTTTCCTCAGCATTGGTACCGGATGTATGGTGTCATGGTGGTCGTCGAGGATCTGGACGCTTACCTGGCCGATCCGATCGAACCGGCGGACCCGATCGGCAACAATCGATCGTTGGTTCAAAACTGGAAGCTTGAGGATTTCCCTTCGCCGCTTGACGAGAAGCTTCGTGGCCGGACCGCGTCGATTGGCGGAGCGATCTTTGCCGAAGCGACCTGTTTGGGCTGTCATCAAATGGGCGGCCAGGGTGGTCAAGTCGGACCGGCGCTTGATAAGATTGCCGAGAAATACAAGGGCGATGCCCGTGAAGTGCTGCTTCATATCCTGGAGCCTTCCAAGACAATCGAGGATAAGTACAAGACGCGGTTGATCTTGACTGTCGACGGTGAAACGTTGTCGGGTTATGTGTCCAAAGAAACCGACACCTCGGTGGAACTTTGGGCCGGGGCTTTGGCCAAAGAGCCAACGATCATTTTGCAAGACGACATTGAGGAGATGGTGATCACCGACGTCTCGCCGATGCCCAAGGCGATCATGGATCTGTATACCGAGGATGAAATCTACGAATTGCTGTCGTATTTAATGAAACCAAACCCGTAGTGGATTTTGCTAAAAATCCATCCTTAGCGGTAGGGCTTGTGCCTAATGGCACTTACTTGACTTTGATTTGGCCAACCGCCCCCTAATTTTTTCTCCCCCTCTCCCCGCTTCGGGGAGAGGGGGTAGGGGGGTGAGGGGCCTACGGTGTGCCCAAATGCTGTGATCCAGGGTGCCTACCCCTCACCCCCCGGCCCCCTCTCCCCGAAGCGGGGAGAGGGGGGGAAGGAAAAATTATTAAGTGCCATTAGGCTGGCGCCCTACCGCTAGCAATGGTGACACCGGAGGGCTCGTGCCCTGCCGCCAGGATTCAGTGCGAGACGATGATGTCCAGCGCATTGTCTGAACTCTCCGGCATGGCGATGACTTGTTCCGGTCTCCGAATCCACCGCTGAACTAAACGAACCTGATCGTCGCCGACGAGTTCAAACTGGATCAGGCTGACCGATCCATTGGTCTTGCCTGTCGCCATCAATCGCTGTGGATCAAAACCAACGGTGGTCAAGTCTTGAACACTTGTCGGACGGCGGCCCTGGCTCATCCAGTACTCTTTGGTCGCCAACGCCGCATCGACGATGGCAATCCTGTCAATGAATTCTCGGCTGGTGATCATTAAACGTGTACCATCGCTGTCAAACGAGTGCCGAAGTTCCACCCCGGTCGTCGGTAGTGACAAAAACGAATCGCCGCCGAAAATCTGACGGTCCCGATCGAGTTGAGGATTGGCAACCCGGTCGACGCGGTCCCAGTAACGCGCCCGCAGGACGGATGACTCGATAAGATGGTCCAAGGTTGGATCCTCGCTCTGGGCCATGGCCGAGTTCAACGTTGCACTCCACATCAAATGTTCGTTTAGAAATACCTGTCGAAAATGTTGTGGGGACGGCACATCGGACTGCAACATGGTTCGCAGTTGCGTGATTTGTTCCGGACTCCAAAAATCGAACCGGAGAGACTCGCCGATCGCCTGATGCCCGTAGGATAGCGTAATTTGCCGGTAAAGTTCGGTCACAAACATCGCCTGCGTATCGAGAGTCGCGGCAACTCGGCGATTGAGGACGAGCATCCGCATCGCCTCGGCAGGTTCGTTTCGATGAATCGCGATATAAAAACGCCGTTTGAGCAATTGACCCGTTCGGCTGCGATCGGCAACTTCGCTCACGTTGGTTTGAATGCCTTCGAACAGGACATTTTGCCATACGGGAAAGCTGCTCTGGTCCGCCCGCTCGATCATTGCGACCGCCGGTTCGCTCAGTTCAATCAGCGGCTCGGCCAACGGTTCCAAGGCCCAGTCCCCGCCCGGGGTGGGGACGATTTCGCGGTCGTCGAGGCGTTCTTGAGCCTCTATCCAAGGCATCAGCGCGACCGACGCGATGCGCTGGATCTCCCGCCACCGATTCTGCTCATCGATGTTGGCACCCGCGTTCAACCGATCGGCAATCGAGAGCCATCCTTCGGAAGCTTCTCGACCGAATAGGTCATCTTGGATTGTCCGAGCCACTCGCGAGCTTCGGACTTTAATGACCACGCCGATGAGCAGCGATATCGCCAGAACGATCGGCACGATCGACCAGACAAACCAAGTGATCGGTCGGACGTCGTGAAATGTTGTATTGGAACGGTTCATTGCACGATTCCCCCGGATTGAAACAACTCGGCGGCGGTCTTTTCCCAGGTCCCCGACCAATGGATTCCCGCATAGTTGCTGGTGATAGGTATTGACGGGATTGATTTCGCGGCATCGATGCGGAACAGGGGACCGTAAGGACCGCGATCAAAAGAAAATTGATCGTCGAAGTTGAGGACATGAAGCCGGTGCAGGGCGGAGTCAATTTCCGCGGATGATTCGCCCGCGGCGAGGGTCAATAGGGCATCGGTCAACTCGTCGACATATCGCGATTTGACCCAGTACCATAGTCCCGGGGGGATTTCGACTGACGCGGCGATGTTGGTCCGACCAAACTCTCGGCTGTAGGTTCCGTCCCGCATCTCACGCTTCGTTTGATGTCTGGCAAACAGCACGCTCCGCCGCCGTCCGTCTTGCCGCCTCTTAGCGTCGGCGAGTACCGACGCCAGCGGACTGGCGAATTGGTTGTCGATCACTGCCGCCCGGCGAAGGTCGACGAGTTGACGCACCAATTCGATCTCCAACGCATCGGCAAAACCTTGCGATTCGAGCGAATCCCCGCGGCGGACGGCGGCGACGATGTCACCCAGTCCCACAAACCAATCCTGGGTTTGTTGGCGGATCCGCGAATCGTCGGCGTTTAGCCGTAACTGAGCGGTCCATAGGGTCAGATGCTGCAGAAACTTTTCGGTAGTCCACCGGTCAAGTTTGACGGTATCCCATGCTCCGATTGCCCTGGGCATGTCGGCAGTCGGATCATTGACCCGCAGAACGCTGTCGGCGTCGATGGGCAGTGCCGAAGCGATCGCAACACGTTGCGACAACGTGGGTTCGATGACGTCTTGAGGTGGCACCCGATGGTGGAATTGAACCGGGGTCCAGTGGGGTCCATCAAACGTTCGATGATTCCAAATCGCGATCTTTTCCGCATCGGTGGTGCTGCGATGCAAGATGACGGGAACGATCGGCCAAGCCGGCAGAATGATGAATCCTAAAGTCGCGGCACCGGCGGTCGCCCAAAACCTAAGGCCCCGCCGGTCGTCGGCGTGGTCTGCCATCATGACCCAAGAAGCGATCCACGGTAGCGATGCGGCGATGATCAGCAGTGGAAGTGGTGTCCCCAGCGCAGCGGGGGCCACGACCAGTGCGGCAAGTCCCAGCCAACTGAGTAGTAGGGCCAGCAGGACCGACGCGGCGATGGGGCGAAATACCATCGACACGAATTGAGCGATGCCATAGATGATCAACGCCGACGCGGTCCATCCAAGTAGCGAAAGCGATGACAGGCGGTCGGACTGTCCCCATCGAAGAAACAACAATGCCGCAAAGACAAGCATTGACCAGCTAATCAGAATGATAACGGGCGGCAGATGACGACCGACCCAAATCGCGGTGGGGGAGACACCCCGGTCCGACAAAAATCTAGTCTTTTGCGTCGAACCATCACTCTGGTAGCTGGCCAAGCCCATCCATGCGGCCGCCATTGGGGCGAGTACAACGAACAACAAATAGGCGCCGATTTGATTTAAATCTTCTTGGCTGCGAAGCATGTAGACCAGCACACCGCCGGATACCGCGAGCATGGTTCCGATCAGAATCAAGAACCAGCGGTGGTGAGACCACCACAATGACGTCATGGCCGAAAGCGAATCGGCCGGCGGAGCGGGCCACAAATGATATCCGGGGTCGGGCGGTGTTTCAAATCCTCGCGTCGTGTCGGTCGGCGTGTTTTTGATGGGCAGCCAGATGCCACTCGTCTGGCCACGCAGATGGCGGGTACCGAACAACAGGACCAAACCGCTCATGACAACAGCCAAGATCGCAGTAAAGATCTTGAATAGATTCATCTCGGTTTGCGGCAACATTCCCCGCTCCGACCACGCGGCCGCGGAGCTGAGCAACCAGGGGGTCAGCGCGACCGGAATCACCGCGATCAACGACGCAAACGTGTTTTGCAATGCCCACGCGGTTGCCATCCCGGTCGAAAGCAACAGCAACGACTGCAGCGCGATCGATTGGATCGAAGTGGTGGAGGAAAGGTCGGTGTAGCCAAACCAATTCCAGTTTGGGGGCACGAACAAACTGCCACCGACTAGCAAGGCGAACAACATGGCGGCGGCGACGGACCATTTGACCAGAATCAAATCGATCGGTCGGACTGGCAGCCACGACAACCATGGCAACGAATGGGACTCTTTCTCTTGTCCCACCGACATCGATCCGGCTCCGACGGCCAACAGCACCGCGGGGCTGAAGGCGAGCATCACCTGGAACGTTTCATGATTACTTTGAGCCGAATTGCTGAGCATCAACACCAGGGCGAGGAAGCTGGCGACGCCCAATAACATCGCCACCAGCGGCATCAACTGACGTGCTTCTTTGACGGCCAAGGTCAACAACGCACCTGCCCGGGTGGCCGCCGGGGGAACGGGAGACGTCGCGGGCGTCCAAACGGTGGCGTTCATCACAGCACCTCCGCGGCGGGTCGATTGGTGGAATCGATCACCGCCGGCGAACGACCGGGGGCGTCTAAACCCCGGGTCGCCGCGATGAAGATCTCTTCCAAACTCATCCGCTCGGCCGTCACCGACATCACGTTGGGATGATCGGCCAGCTCCGGTGCGTCGGTCACTCGGTGCGTGATGACTTGACGTTGACGGCCGGAAGTTTGCTCGGCGATGATAAAATCACCCTCCGCAATTGCCGGCACGGCGGTCAATGGATCATCGACGGTGATCGTCCATCGGGTCACGGTCTGCTTGATTTCCTCAAGCGAACCAAACAAACGGATTTGACCGTCGTGCAGGATGCCGACCGTGTCGGCGACCCGCTCGACCTCATTGATTTGATGACTGGACAGAAACACGGTGCGTCCGGTGATGGCCCGGTCAATCATCGACTCCAAAAAGTCTCGGCGAACCATCGGATCGAGTCCCGAAGTTGGTTCGTCCATGATGAGGAGACCGGGGTCGTGGGCAACGGCGAGTGATAGAGCGACCTTGGCACGTTGACCTTTGCTCAATTGGCGGATCTTGCGGTCCGGCGGCAGGCCATAACGTTCAATTTGACGACGGTAGGTCTGATAAAAATCACCACCATAGAGTGCTGCGGCGAAGCTGCCGATTTGGTCGACCCGCATCCAGTCATACATCGCCGGGGCGTCGGAGACATAACCGACATTGCGGCGGATTGCCAAACGATCCTTCACCGGGTCAAGCCCGCCGACGCGGATCGTTCCCTGATTGGGTTTTTGGTACCCGGTCATCGAGCGGATGAGTGTCGTCTTGCCCGCCCCGTTCTCACCCAACAATGCGAAGACGGTCCCCGGGGCAATGCTCAAATTCACCCCCCGGAGCACTTCGGTTCGGCGAAAGCGAACGTGAAGGTCCTGTATCTCGATTGCCGGTTGATTTGAGTCGTCGTTCATGAAATTGCGCCGAAAGTTGACTAACAAGAGGAGGAGAGAACGAGACGGGCATCATGGGGGAGACTGTGGTGCCGTGTCGCCGGGCAACGCCCGCATCGAAGTTCGCACCATCGCTTCGATCTCATCGACGGTTAATCCCGCCTGCACGGCGTCTTCTAAGACCGACTGGATCCTTTGGGCCACGATCGTCTGACGCTCCCGTCGGCACTGGGCGGGTGCTTCCTGGCAAACCACCATGCCGCGGCCGCGGAGCGATTCGACGACCCCATCGGTCTGCAACTGGCCGATCGCGCGGGAGACGGTGTTGGGATTGACCGCTAACTGTGTCGCCAGTTCTCGGACACTAGGCAGCATTTGACCGGGGCGAAGTGTTCGCGAGGCGACCGAGAATTTGACCTGCCGGACGATTTGCTCGTACATCGGTACGCCGTTGGAAGGCTCGATGGAGAAGAACATGACGCGGCGGTTGGCTGGCGGCTGGGTTGCTGGTGTCCTATCAAGCTAGTGAGGTGGCGAGGTGAGTGCAAGCGGATTTTTTGGGGCACGGGGTGACCGATGCCTCGAAGCCCCCTCACCCCCCCGGCCCCCTCTGCCGGCGAGCGGGGCGAGGTGAGGTGGAGAAAGGCCCGTAGGGTGGGTCAAGCCGCTTGCGGCGCCGACCCACCACCGCATTGACCTAAAAAGTGGATTGCCGCTGAAGCGACTTGACCGATCCCGCTTAACTCAGGTTGGGAGGATGGATTTTTAGCAAAATTCACTACGGGAGATTGGGAGGATGGATTTTTGGCAAAATCCACTACGGAAGATTAGTGGATCGTTACCCAACTGCCCGACGCTCGCTCGCTGTGGCGGAGGTGGTCGAGGCAACGTTGGGTTTTGAGAGCAATATCCTGCAGGTGTCGATCGTTCGTTGATGAATTCATAACACGAGCGGCGAAGGTTTCGATCATCCGAACCTCCTGGGCCGTCGACTCGCCGTGAGAGTATTCTGCGGACGAATGTTGCGTCGGTCTGGGGTTATGCAGCCATCGGCATCGGTCAATGTCCAGCTCGTTGCGGTGAATCCGATAGTCCGCCGAACCACCGTTGAATGGCAATACGAAATCGTCAATCGTCATGTACGCCTCGCTGCCGCTGATCCATACGGTTTGTTGGTTGGCGGTCCGAAAGGAGCAAAACAACTCTCCGGTCCATCCATCGGCAAACCGCAACGCACCGGCAAACTCGCCCGGCACACCGTTGAGGTCCCAGGTCGTTTCGCCCCGGGCGGCAATGGGCATGGTGCCCCCGGCGACATGCAACATCATACGGATGCAATACCATCCCAAGTCTCCCAATGCGCCATGCGGTTCCAACGTTTCATCACCGCGGACATTTGTTTGAGCAAATTGCCGGGCGTCGCCGCCGTTGAACGAAAAATGCGTGACGACGCGGCGAAGATCCCCCAGCACACGGTCCGCCAAAGCTTGACGGATCGCTTGTAACCTAAATGAATGCTCAAACATCACGCCGTCCATCCAAGTCACCCCGGCGGTGGTGGCGGCCGCATCCATTTCCCGCAAATCAGCTTCGGTGGCGGCACATGGTTTTTCCATCAACACATGTTTGCCTGCCTCGATCGCCGCCAGCACCCAAGGTTTCCTCAGCCCGGTGGGCAGCGGAATATAAACCGCGTCGATGTCGGGTCGGGCCAGCAGATCGGCGTAACCGCCGACGGCGTCAACGACAATCGCTTTTGCGTCGTCGACCATGGGCACCGACAGGCTGCAGGATTGGACGAAGGCTTGACTTTTGGCCAGTTCCCGCGAGGCGACCGCGACGACGGTGGCGTTCTGGCTGCGGGCGATCGCGGTCCACACTTTTCGGGCGATCGCGGCGCTGCCCAGGATGCCAATCCGGCAGGGACCGACCGGAGTGGACGTGGTTTGAGTCATCGGGGAGTCTTTTTCTTAGGAGAGGTATTGGACGGGGGCGGAACGATTGCCGCAGTCGGGCCATCGCCGTTGACACTCGCTCGGGCCGGTCGCTAGGTTCGCCCCGCACCGGTTGATTGGCCAAGACCGAGACCCTGACCTCCGAAATTTTCCCCGGCAGAAGTTGATGAGCGACAAACCAAGCCCCCCGTCGGTCGCCGATCGGGTGCCGTTTGAAGTCGATCCGGCCGGAGCGGCTCGGGCGGCCGGGGGACGGCATCACGTCGTCATTCCGCAAGGTTACACCGCATCTTACGACTATCCGCTGATCGTGTGGTTGCACGCCGATGGCGGCAACGAACAGCAGGTCGAGGAAGCATTGCCGCTAATCAGCACCCGCAACCACCTGGCCGTGGGGGTTCGGGGCGATCGGGCAACGGATTTGAGCGGTCATCGGTTTGTATGGTCGGCCCGAGCGTCGGTCACCGATCAAATCCTGACCGCGGTTGATCGGGTTGGCCGCGAGTATTCGGTCAATCCCTCACGCGTGGTGTTGGTCGGACACGGGACCGGGGGAGCGTCCGCGGCCATACGGGCGGCGATGACGGCCCCGGATCAATTTGCCGGCGTGGTCCGCATCGGAGGAAATTTTCCATCCGGCGGCGGGCTGCTGAAGCGATACGAGGATTTGCGTCGCCGCCAAATGCCGATGTTGTGGTTGATGCCGACGACCGAGGATTGTTTGGTGACCCCAAAATTGCAGACTCAAATCGAAGTGGCTGCGTCGGTGTGCTGTCGCTTGGAGGTACAATTGCAGGTCGATCGACCGGTGTCGGACGAATCGATCGCGGTCGAATCGTTTGCCGCCATCGATCGCTGGATCTTTGAAACCATTATCAGCCCGGGCGCCAACGTGGCCACTGACGTTTCGGCGGTTCAGCACGCTGCGGCGGCACCGATCATCGACTTTTCACTCAACTGAGTGGTCCGATTCAGAGGATTTGCCTGCTTTGGGTAGGGTGGGTCAAGCCGCTGCGGCGCCGACCCACCACCCGCGATAAACTCCATGGTGGGTCGGCGTCGAAGACTCCTTGACCCACCCTACGAAAAAACTATCGCCATGACGATCAGTGAGCAGATTGCCGCCGAAGAGTCCAAGCGTCAGCGCCGCAACCGGGCACTGAGATCGTCGGAGGATTGCGTCCGTTTAGGTGAGCAATTGCAACTTCAGGCTTACGCGTTGCTGCGAGCTAACCCCAAAGCTTGGGATGCGTTCATCCGCCGCAATCATCACGCGAGACGTTCGCTTGATATACCACCAATGAAACCAGACGCTGATGGGCCGGTCGTTTGACGGGTCAATTACTCGACGTCATTGACCGGATGATCGATCACGATGTCCAATTCGTCATCATTGGTGGTCATGCGGTCAACGCTCACGGCTTTTTGCGAAGCACCGAGGACGTCGATGTCGTCTGGATCAAAGACGACCGATCAACGATAAAATTGCTTCAGGTTCTCGAGGCCGTCAACGCATTTTGGATTGGCAACGAAATCGATCCGCAAACGGGAATCGAAAGAATCTACCCGGTCAATCTGGAGTACATCCGCAGTCGTGGACTGATGATGCTGGGGACCGATCATGGTTACATCGATTTGTTTGACCACGTGCCGGGCGTACCGGAAATAACGGTGCGGGAATTGATCGAACAGTCCGTAACGATTGCCGGTAGGCCCTACGCCAGCATTCCGCATTTGAGACGGATGAAGGCGGCGATCGGTCGACCAATCGACCTATTGGATTTGCAACGACTTCCGCCCGGAGACTCATTCTCCTGAAGCCGATGGCTTCATCGAGCCTATGTTTTTGGGGTTATCCGTAGCGGAAGTCGCCAAGACTTTCGGTTTGCCTAAGGTTCGGCGGGAGCCTTACCCTCCCTTTGCTTAGGGTTCGGCGGGAGCCTCACCCTCCCTGTCGAGCGTCGCCACCGAAAGTCTTGGCGACTTCCGCTACGGGGTCAAGGAAACCGATTCCAACAAAATCAGTTGTTCGACAGCTTTCACTCGCTGGGGCGATGCGACCTGCGGTAGGTTGGCGCCCAGGAGCACGGTCTCTAGCGTCCGACGCAGCCGCACAGACTTGGCGTGCCGGTTTTCCATCGCCTCCGCTTTGGCTCGCAACCGTTCCGCCTTGGCGACACCCTCGACATAGTTGGCGGTGATGGGATAGTCATTGATGAAGGCGACGAATTGGTCCGACTCCGCAGACGGAACCATCAGTTTGGTCATCAGCGGATGAAGTGTTCCATATTGCAATTCAGGATATTGCCGCATCACCGCGTTGCGGATTTCTTCCAAACCGGTGGAATTGACGGTTAGTTGATTGATCCAATTCTGCTGAGCGGTGTCGAAGCGTTTTTTGATGGACCGCGATCGCTTTTGAACATCCGAAACGGTGGTCGAACCATCGATCTTCAAGACGTCGGAGAGAGCGGTAATCACGGCGGCCTGCGGCGGCCGGGCCATCGCGGTGCATTGATCGATCGTTTGATCCCGCGAACGCAGCGTTTCGGTTAACTCGACCGGGCGGGGCGGCTTGGGTTCCTCTTTTTCCGCACCAAACAGAGAGGCAAAGAAACCAGGCTCCTTCTCGGTGGATTCTTCGACCGGTTCCGCTGGCGTTATTTCAGCGATCCGGCTGTATCGGCGCAGCAGCACGTCGCTGGTCAGGACCGGGACATCCATCGAGTCGGCGACAATCATCGCATGGGCATGAGCCTCGTTGAAACTGACCAACCCGTCGCCGTTGAAGTCACACGAACCGACCGGTTCACCCGTCCGGCTCCGGCCCCCGATCGCTTCCCAGAAATAGGTGCTGTAATCGCGGTAGGTGCTTTCGTCGACCAGCGCCGTGCAACCGGTCGAGGGGGCGTTGTACCGCTGCGAGAAAAATCCGCAACGTTTGGCGTTGACCAAACCGGCCGCCGGGTCGGCATGTTGAAAGATCGTTCGTGCGAACCCGCCGGCATAACACTGTGCCATCACCATCACAACGGTCACTTCGGGATCGAAATCGTTCAACCACGTGCTAAACTCCGCCGCCGGAAGGTCCTCGTTGTTCCAAAGCGTGATCGTGGTATTGAAACGATTTTCATCGGTCGGCGGGACTTCATAATACTCCGGGTCATACTCGTAGTAGTCTGATTCGCTGGTAGCCGGTCCTCCATGAGCGGTGACGTAGATGAACAACCGATCACCGCGGCCGAGCGTATCGGCTAACTCATAAAACCGCTGTCGCAAGACGGCTTTGCGGGTCGGGCCGGTCACCCCCGGCAGGTCGGTGTCGCGATAGGCCATGGTGGCTTGATCGGTTTGACCAAAAAGGTCAATCAACCAGCGGGCGCCGGGCGTCAGAGTTACATTCGGATCGACATACTGAAGATCACGTTTGGCAATATCACCATCGGCGAAGTACAGATCGTGAGCGGGCTTTTCCGTCAACGCTGTCTGGAGCGTCCGCTGAAAGAATCGCACGTTGCTTTCCAACGACACCTGGTTGCTGGACGGTTCCGGTCCGCCGCCGATCGTGATGAAAGCATCATTGGCGTCGGTGAACGACCCGGCCGCGAGGGTCAGTAGGAGCAGCGCCGTGAAAAATCGTAGCGACGGTGAGTTTGACATGGGTCGTGGTTCCAATGGTCAAACGATTGACCGGTCGCTGCCGAAAATCTTGGCGACTTCAACTACGGGGGGGATCAATTATCGGTGCAGGTTTCGAGGAACCGAGCGAGCTTGTGAAAGTCGCTGTCCGGTTGAATGAAGCGAACCTTGGTGACCAAGGTTTGCGGATCGACCAAATCCTCGAACGGTACGAAGTGTAGGTCGAATTGACCTGAGACGCTGACCATCACGCCGTTGAGTTTCTGCTCGACCAGGGCACGAAACGCTCCGACGCCAAGTTGGCTGCCCAGCATGATGTCGTAGGCCGTCGGCGGGGCGCATCGGGCTTCGTAACCCATCTGCAGCCCGTTGACTTTGCGTTTGCGTCCCGTCCGGTCGCTGTAACGTTCGGCCAATAGTTTGGAAATCAACGCCGAGAGGTGAATGTCGGAGATGTTGATGTGGCCGTGGTCGTCGCGGGTGACGCCTTCGAGATATTGGCTGGGCAGGAACTCCGCCAGACCTTCGGCAATGACGATCGTGCCGTACCGACGTCCGTCGCGTTCGCGGGCCAACATCATGTCGACCATCCGGTCGATCACGCGGTCGACGTTCATGATCTTACGCGTCTGACCGGTTTGTGAGTTGGTCTCCTCGTCGGCCAACGCTCCGGTAATGTCCTCGACCGACAGGACCAGCGACGCTTCGCCGGCAATCGCCGCTCCGTAGGCGAGCCAACCGGCCGATCGACCCATCGCTTCGCAAACGAAGTAGGCTCGGCCGGCGGCGGCGTCGAAATTGAGGTTGCGAATCTCTGCGGCGAGCGTCTCGACGGCGGTAAAAAAGCCGAACGTAAAGTCGATGCCCGAATAATCGTTGTCGATCGTTTTGGGCAAATGAATGACCGGAAAGCGGCGGGCGTCGCCGGGCAATCGGTCTTGGAACATCTTCAATTTGTTGGCGGTCTTGAGCGTGTCGTCGCCGCCGATGGAGATCAGCGCATCGATTTCCAACGAGCACAGCCCTTCGTAAACCCGCCGCAGCGGCGCGACGAGTTCGGGATCTTCGAGGTGCTCGGGGGCCGAGACGTGTTTGCCCGGGTTGGTCCGCGCGGTGCCGATCATGATCCCGCGGCTGGACCGGGCGTTGGTGAGCATGTCGTGGCTGAAGTGCAGGTAGTCCTCGCCCTCCTTGAGCGGCCCGGCGGCGGTGTACTCGGCCAGCCGCGAGTAGCCGTGTTTGATGCCAAAGACCTGGGCGCCTTCTTCGAGAAACGAGAACGCGGCGGTGGAGATCACCGCGTTGGCGGCCGGGGCGGGACCACCGGCAAATAGGATCGCCACCCGTTTGATGTCCAGGGAGTGATGGGTCAGTTCGGGCACGGGAACATCCGTCGACGGCGCGGGCGGGGCAGGCGTTGAGAATCAACGCGACCGATTTTAGGCGATTACGGTCAATCGCCAAGGCGGCGCAGCGGGGGCGGCGGATCTCGCCGGGTTGGGAATTTTGGCGTGTCCGGTTGGCGGGAGCGTTGGTCTCCCAATAACTGAACCCTGGCGGGTCCAGCGACATCAGTTGATTCTAAGCCGCCTTGCGGAGCACCTCTGCCGGGCTTGATTGAACGCTTCGGCCGGCGGTGACGGCCGCTTCGGCCGGGTCGACGATCGCTTCCAACTCCGCCAACGACCGCGTGACCTCGTCGGTCAGATCCGCGATGGTTCGGCCGGACGGGTCGATCGGGGTGCCGAAGCGTCCCTGGATGGTGGAAAACGGTTTGAACAGTTGCAGCCGATCCCACGAACGACGCCAAATCCACCGCCGGTTGGCGATCAAAATGACCGGGATGATCAACGCGTCGGCTTTGATCGCCGTCATCGCGATGCCCGGCTGGGCGATTCCCCGGGGACCTTTGGGACCGTCGACGGCGATCACCGCCGAACGACCGCCGCGGACGTGGCGAATCAACTGATTCAATGCCGTGCCACCGCCCTTGCGGCCCATCCCGGAGCTGCCACAAATTGGAACGCAGTCGCACGCCTGCAGCGTCGGGACGAGCAATTGTCCGTCGCGGCTGCGGCTGACCAACGCACCGGCCTCCGGTTCGTGCAGCGCCAGGGCTGCGAATTGGTTGGCGTGGAGGATGGCGATCACATACCGCTGGCCCTCAGCCCGCAGCGTCGGGCGAATGTCACCTTGAACGTCGATCCAAACGGTCCGGCGGAGGATGCGAAACCCCCTGGCGATCGCGTGCCCGACCATTCGGTGCCACAACGGTTGCGACCCGGCGTCGACTCGGGATCGCCGGGTGTCACGTTTGGTCCGCCGGGTCAACCATCGAAACATCATTGACGAGCCTCAATTCGACTGGGCCGCGTCGCCTGCGCGTATTGGTCCAACGACGTGACCCGGCACAGCGACTGCAACGAATCGACGTCCCGGCTCCAAGCCACGTCCGCGGCGGTGGCTTTTTGACGCTCGGTTTGCATCCGAATGGTTTCACCGGTGGTGTGCAGGGTGACGTGGGTCCGGGTTGCAACGCGACCGCGGCGAACGATTTGGGCGTTGAGACGCAACCGGGCAAACGGTGGCAATCCGAGTCCTTGGACGAAATTCAATCGGCAGGCTGCGTCGACAAATTGTCCAATCCGTGCCGCTTCGGCCGGATCGATGGCCGATCGGGTTTGAACTTCGTAGGCCACATCGCCGAAACGGGCGTGCAGCCGACCGTCACCGTCCGCGTCGATGTTGGTGTCCAAACCCAGACGGACGCGGGCCTGTGGGTCGGCCACTTGAGCGTCAAAACGGGC
The DNA here is from genome assembly GCA_963833245.1 of Pirellulaceae bacterium. Taxonomy (GTDB): domain Bacteria; phylum Planctomycetota; class Planctomycetia; order Pirellulales; family Pirellulaceae; genus Rhodopirellula. The sequence continues at coordinate 1,808,688 of CAWHXH010000006.1, read as the reverse complement.
GGTCGCATCGACCATCGCGGCAATTGGCAGCGTCGTGGTCGATCGCGACGAACGGTCGATCAAATGGACCAGTTGCTCGCCAAAGTCAAAAACGGTCGTGCGGGACGGTTGGCCCGGGTCGCGATCGTAACACCGCAGCCCGTCCGCATTGTGGCGAAACACGATTCGATGAACGCTGTAGGGCTGCGTCGCGTCGCCCTCGAAAAGCTCGTTGACGAGCACGAAGTTTGGCTCAAAGTCGGGTTCCCCGGGTGCCGCGGCGTTGGCCGACCCGACCCACAGCAACACCGCCGCGAGGCTGGCAAGGATTTTCGCGGAAACGGCAAACACGGGCAAATCCGACCGGGGTGACGCGGAAAGGGACCGACCACCGAGTCGGCGGACTGGTCTGTAACCGCCCGGCGGACCCGGCGGCTAGGTCAATCCGTTGGCGACATCGATGCCATCGCATCGAACTGCTCGCGTAGATCATCCAAAGGGTGCAGGACAAACGAGTGTTCCCGGCCGGTCCAAATCGACGACGCCGCCCGATCGGCTTTCGCGGCAATCAATTCCTGACGCAGCCGATCGCGTTGACCGTCGAGCCGCGAAGCGATTTTGTCGTTGATTGAAACCATTTCGCGGTGCCAGACGGCCGACGAACCGTCTGTCGGTCGACGCCGCAACAGCACGGCTTTGTCGATCGCCAGCGGGTCGCCGGCCGGCAGGAATCGCTCGCCGGAGAAACGCGTGTCGCGGAGGTCGCGTTGCAGCCCCGCGACCCGCTCGCCCGCATGGTCCGGTTGTCGATGGCCGGGCAAACGGATCGTCGCCGACACCACCGCGATCAACGGAGCGGCCACCCCAAAAAACTGCCGGATGATTTCATCGGTCACCTGGTCGTATTTCCCGCCTCCGATGCCGTGAATGAAGGCGTCCGAGAGAACCGTGCGGGCGTACATCGTCGTCACCAACGCCCGCGGCCGAATTTTGCACTCCGGCCCCGCCGCGTCGGCCAATTGTTCGGCCCAACCGTCCCCGGCCGCACCGTTGAGCAGGATCCGGCGTGACTTTTGATCACTCAACTCCAACCCGCCGGCGACCGACCTGGCCCAGAGCGGTTCACGGGCCGGCGAGGCGTTGCCGTAAACCCACAGCGGCACCTCGGTCCATCCATCCCGGCGGCGGAGGTCGGGCACCGGGTGGGCGGCCGAGCGGATACCGTGAGCGTCGCGGTAACGGACTGCGGCGGCATTGTAAATTTCAACAAACCGGTCCAAATCGGCGAGGATTCGTGACATGAACCGGGCGAACGGCAGCCCCCGGACGGCCACGCCCAGCGGACATTCAAGCGTCCGCCACCCCAGGTCGGCTTCGAGCCGGTGCCGGGCGGTGGCCAAGGCGCAACCCGCAACGCCGCAACGATGCAACGCCTCCCGGGCGTGCGGCCACAACTGCCACACCGACGGGTTGGCCACCGCCGGTCCGATTGCCTCGGCAACGCGGCGATCAAACGAGGTGAACAATTCGCGATCGGTCACCTCCCACTGTTCATAGGGCACGCCACCGGCGGGAGCATCCATCGCAACCGAAACCAAACGGGTTGGCCGATCGACCGAATCGCCGCGGACGGGGACACGAATCGAGGAGCCGGAGGCGACATCGTTATCGATCACCAAACTGATGGCCAAACCGCCGGTCGATTCCGCCGCCTCGGCGAGCATTCGGTTTTTGAACCAAACGCCGGGGTGAAAGAGGGTCGGTTGATGCCCGGCCATCCAAATCGGTGACGCCCCTCGATTTGCCGACTCGGGGGGCACGTTGCGGTACGCGGACGTGTAGCGACGGGCGTCGTCGATCAACTGCGTCCGAGCGTCCTGGCGCAGCGTCCGCCAGAAGTCGCCACCGATGCCCGCCAAAATGGTTTCCGCCGCCGCCACATTGGTGTTTACCAGGTCGTCCCAGCGGCGGGCCGGCGGATCGATCAACGCCTCGCCGTGGTTGACCGGCGCGCGAAAGCCGCGGTATTGGCTGGTCGTCGGATCGGGGGTCAACGACGGGGACAATGGGGAAAGCAGTTCGGGCACGCGGGGGATCGCTCGGATCAAGGCGACGGGAGGCGGGATCACCATATTGTGGCACACCGAAAACCACCCCCCGGCATCAAGACGTAGCGGAAGTCGCCAAGACTTTCGGTGGCGACGCTGGACAGGGAGGGCGAGGCTCCCGCCGAACCCCAGGCAAGGGGAGGGTGAGGCTCCCGCCGAACCCAAAGCAAAGGGAGGGTGAGGCTCCCGCCGAACCCCCAGGCAAAGGGAGGGTGAGGCTCCCGCCGAACCCCAAGCCGAACCCTCGACAGACCGAAAGTCTTGGCGACTTCCGCTACGGGGGATTTTGCCAGATCAGTGGGGATTGGTGATCCGCCGCTCGACGATCCCCAGCCTCGCCTGCAGTTGCAACAACTGTTGCCAAGCGGCCGGATCGATCCGAACCCAACGCGGCAGCGCCGGATCGTCCGCCGGCGCCGCCTCGGCCTCCCGATCGCTAGCCGGATTGCCCACGCGGGCCGACTCGATAACGTCGGACAATCGGTTTTGGATGAACTCAAACCACTCACACAATTGAGCGACTTGGCCCGGCGTCATCCCGTCGGGCACCGCCGGCAACTGCTGCAACAACCGCCAATCGCCGCAATCGGCTTCGGCCGTCATCGCCGCCGGATCGCACGCGTCGGTTTCCCCGTTGCGATGCTCGGCGACCACCAACTCGCCGGCCGAAACGTTCGGATCGACTGCCCCGGCCCGACGCAACCGATCGGCGATCTGTTGCTCATCGCCGACCAGCAACAGGCTCCGGCCGACGGCGATCAGGTCGCCGGGCCGCAGGATTTTCAAATAGCACTGACCGCCGTTGACCTTCGTCCCGTTGGTCGAGTCCAAATCGGTCAACACCAAACGATCGCCGTCGCGCTGGATTTTCAAATGGCAACGGCTGACCCGCTCGTCGTTGAGTTGAATCTCGTTGCCCTCTTCGCGGCCGATCGTCAACGGCACTCGCAGCCGATCGTAAACCTGTCCGCGATCGGCCCCGTGAAGGATGCGGATCGTCACTTCGGTCGAGACAGTCGCCATGGGAGAATCTTGTAGGCCGTCGCGAGGAATCATCGACCAGCGACGGCATCAATGGAGTGGAAACGGTAACTGAAAACTTTCAGACGACTTGAGCGACGACGCATTTCAAATAATTGCTCTCCGGGCAGGTCGCGGCGATCGGGTGATCCGGCGGCGCCCCGGTACAATGCAAAATAACAATCTCGCGGCCCGAGCGTTTGGAAACATCGGCGAGCATGTTTAAAAAGTCGGCTCGCGAGACCCGGCCGCTGCAACTGCACGTCACCAGGATTCCGCCCGGCTCGATCAATCGAACGGCCATGGAATTGAGTCGCCCGTAAGCCCGCATCGCCGCATCGACCTGGTGCCGACCGGCGGCGAAACGCGGCGGGTCCAAGATCACGCCGCCAAACTTCTCGCCCGCCATCCCGCGGCGTTTCAACTCGTCAAAACAATCGGCCTGAACCAACTCGAGGTCCGCGCCGTTGCGCCCGGCGGCTTGCCCGGCCAATTCCAACGCGGTCGCTGAGCTATCGACCGCGATGACCGATTCCGCCCCCGCGGCGACCGCGGCCAACGAAAAACCGCCCGTGTAGCAGCACACGTCCAGCACCCGACGGCCGGTCAGGTATCGGCCGGCGAGCTGATGGTTCTGCTGCTGGTCGAGGTAGCCGCCGGTTTTTTGACCATGATCTAAATCGATCGGCATCCATCGGCCGCCCGAACGGTACCAAACCAACCCGCCCTCGGTGTGCCCGTCGCCGTGCGACTCGATTTTTTCGATTTCGGCTTCGTCCAAACCCTCCAGCTTCGCGGTTGCTTCGTCGATCCGCACGATCAACCGTCGAACGTTCAAACCGACCCGAGCGGCCGATTGACGCAATTGATCGACCACCGAGTCGAGCCGCCCGGCCCACACCGCGGAGGTCACTTGGACGTAAAAACAGTCGGCGTAACGATCGATAATCAACCCCGACAACCCGTCCGATTCGCTGAAACACAGCCGCTCGCCACCCTCCGGCTCCCCCGGCCCGGCCAACCGCCGACGGTCGATTGCCGCGTCGATCCGGCCCCGCCACAACGACTCGTCGATTGGCCGGTCCTCGTCAAAGGACAGCAGCCGGACGCGGAGCCGCGAGTCGGGATTGATCAGCCCCCACCCCAAGAATCGCTCCTCGGCGCTGTCCAACCGAACCACCGATCCGCGGACCAGTCCCTCGCCGGGATCGGCCAACGCGTGGGCGTGAACCCACGGATGACGGTGGACAAAAGGCATGTGGCGGCGCGGTTTGGTCCGCAGCGTGCTGACGGTTGGAGAACCGGCATCGGATGCCGAATCGGCCGCATTGCCGGGTGGCTCGGCGACGCCGGTGCTGTTCGTCGCGTCGATTGTGTCGTTCAATGTCATGGCCGTGGCGTTTTTGTAACAAAGCGACCGGCCTGTTGGTGCCGATACTGCAAGGGTCAACCCCGCGGCCGCGGGCGGCCGCCCGGGGTGTTCAATTTTTTTAGCTACTGAGAGTCTACTGCCATGCACGTCGTGACCGAACCGTGCTCGGGTTGCAAATACACCGATTGCGTCGTCGTTTGCCCGGTGGAATGTTTCTACGAGGGTGAACAAATGCTCTACATTCACCCCGAGGAGTGCATCGACTGCGAGGCGTGCGTGCCCGAATGTCCCGTCGAAGCGATCTATCACGAGGATAATCTGCCCGAGGAATGGACCAGCTACATCGAGCTGAACGCCAAGATGAGCGAGGAATGTGAGGTGATCACCGAGAAAAAAGAGCCGTTGGCCGATAGCTGATTAAAATCGCGCTGCGGCTGGCGATTGCCGCGATCACGCTGGCCGGACTCGCCCTGGCGGTCCGCTCGGCACTGGCGACTTACGACGCGACCGCGGGTCAAACCGACCTGCGGCCCGCGCCTCGTTGGCTCCTGGCGGCGGCGGGTTTTTATGCCGCCTCGCTGTTACCCCCCGGCCTGGTGCTGCACCGCGCCGCGTCCGCGTTTGGTTTGCCGGCCGCCCTGCCCCGATCGCTGGCGGCCCAAGTTCTCGGTCATTTGGGCAAATACGTTCCCGGCAAAGCGATGGTCGTCGTCCTGCGGGTCCGGTCGCTAACGGACGATCGATCACGAATGGCACCGGCGACGATCGCGGTGTTTTTTGAAACCCTGCTGATGATGTCCGTCGGGGCAACTGTCGCCGGAATACTCGCCGCCGGCATTGATCTGCCGTTTTGGGTTCGGGCAACCATCGTCGGTATCGCCGTGACCGCTTCGGTGGCCGTTTGCCCGCCGGTGCTTCGGCGTGTCTTGGGGCGACTGGCCCGAAAACGAAACGTGGCCGACGTGCCGATCGATCAAATCACGTGGCGACTGCTGACCGTCGGTTGGGTCGGTCAATCGCTTGGCTGGACGCTCATCGGAGCGTCGATGACCTGCATCGTCGTCTCGTTCGGCGACCATCGATTCATCGATCTGTACCCGTCGGCGACCGTCGCGATCTGTTTGGGAATGGTTTTAGGATTCGTCTCGCTGCTGCCCGGCGGGGCGGGGGTCCGCGAGTGGATCTCACTGCTGGTTCTCACCCCGGCGGTTGGCCCCACCGCCGCGTTGTTGTCAGTCGTCGTTGCCCGGTTGCTGTTTATCGCCGTCGAATCGCTGGCGGCCCTGGCTGCTTGGTCCTTTCTGCGTTGGGTAGGTCCATCGGCATGAACTCGCCCCCGGTCGACGGTTTTTTCAACGTCAATAAACCCGCCGGGATGACGTCACGCGACGTGGTCAATCGAATCCAGTGGTCGCTGCGGCGTGCCGCGGGTCTCAGGAAATGGAAATTCGGCCACACCGGCACGCTCGATCCGCTGGCCACCGGCGTGATGGTGATCACCGCCGGAGCCGCCACGCGGTTGACGCCGTGGGTTTTGGACCATGCCAAACGCTACACCGGCACGTTTCAACTGGGCGTGAACAGCCTTTCGGGCGACACCGAAACGCCCGCGGAGCCGGACAACCGACCGCTGCCGACCCGTGCGGCGATCGAGGCGGCGGTTAAGATTTGGACCGGCGAAATCGAACAGACGCCGCCGGCCCATTCGGCCATCAAGATCGACGGCGAGCGTGCTCATGTCCGCATCCGTCGCGGCGAAGATGTCCAAATGCCCAGCCGCCGCGTCCGAATTGACCGCAATGAACTGATCGCCTTTGACCCGCCGCTTTTCAAACTCGACGTCGTTTGTTCTTCCGGCACGTACCTGCGGACGCTCGGCCGCGACGTGGCCGAGTCCGCCGGATCGACGGCATTGATGACCGGGTTGATTCGCACCGAGGTTGGACCGTTCAAAATCGATGACGCGGTGAGCTGGGAAACGCTCACCGCGGCGAAGGATTGGACGCCGTGGCTGTTACCGATGACGACCGCCCTGCCCCACCTGTCGCGCGTCGACTGCTCGCCCCATCAAGCGGTGGCGTTGACCCGCGGCCAACCGATCGAGTGGACCGGGGAGGGTGACGAAGCCGCCGCGGTGCTGGAGAATCGATTGATCGCGATCATTCGCGTCAAACGCGGAGCATGGTGGCCCCACCGAGTCTTTGCGTAACTGATTGATCAACGTAGCGGAAGTCGCCAAGACTTTCGGTTGCGCGGAAACAGTTGCAAACCGAAAGTCTTGGCGACTTCCGCTACCGGTGCCGTCACGGAACACGCATTGAGTTAAATTGGCAGCCCCGCCGTTTGCCCCCCGCCTCAACCCGCCCCGACCCCGCCATGTTTCGCACCTGCCTGCTCGTCCTCGTCCTGCTCGGTTTGACCGTCACCACCGCGTTTCGCACCGGTGAAACCGCCCCCAACCTATCGACCTACGCCTCTTCGCTGATCGCGACGCTCGATGCCGATCAGAAAATCAAAGCGATGATGCCTTATGAGTCCACCGAGCGAACCGGGTGGCATTTCATTCCCAAACCGACCCGAAAAGGATTGACGCTTGGCGAAATGAACGACGCCCAGCGGACCGCATCGCTGCGTTTGGTTCGGGCCGCACTGAGCGAAACGGGTTATGACAAAACGCGACGCATCATGGGTTTGGAATCGGTCCTCCGTGAGCTTGAAGGCGAGGATCGCAACTGGCCTCGCGACTCGCAATTGTATTACATGACGCTTTTCGGCGATCCGGCGACCGACGACGACTGGGGCATCAGCTTTGAGGGGCACCACGTGTCGCTCAACTTTGTCATCCGCGACGGCAAAGTCGTCGACAGCACACCGCAATTCTTGGCGTCCAACCCCGCGATCATCAAGACACCCAACGATTTGGGTTACCCGGTCGGTTCGGCCGTTTTGTATGACGAGGAACAGATTGGGTTTGAATTGATCAATGACCTCGAAGCCGCCCAGCAGAAACAAGCCATCATCGCGGACACTTCCCCGCCGGAGTTGCGATTTGCCGGGGCGGTCCAGCCCGAAGTCGGCCGTCCCGAAGGTTTACGTTATTCGGCGATGAACGACACGCAGCGCCAGTTGCTACGTCGACTCGTCATGTTGTACGTCGACGTCGCCAGCGATGACATCGCGGACAACCGAAAAGACATCATTGCCGCCGACGGCTGGGACAACGTGCATTTCGCTTGGGCCGGTGCGACCGAGCCGGGCATCGGGCACTATTACCGAATCCAAGGCAAAAGCTTCTTGATTGAGTTGGTCAATTCCGCCCCCGATCCGCAAGGCAACGTCGCCAATCATCTTCATAGCAACCTGCGTGATCTGACCGGAGATTTTGATCTCCCCATCACTGTCACCTCGGTCAGAGATTGAAAACAATACTAACAATCAGCCGATCGGCGTTAGCCCACGGTTAGCAACATCTGTACGACGGGCTTTTAGCCCGTCGGATTGGATTGGTCTTGAAATTGAACTGTCAGGATGATGACCGCATTAACCTAATGGTCCCTTCCGATTCATTGGACGGCCTGAAAGGCCGTCCTACGTGACAAACCCGGACAGTCACTAACCCGCCCGACGCGCCCGCGGGTGGGCGGTCTCATACACCGCTTTGAGGCTCTCGGTGCTCACGTGCGTGTAGATTTGCGTCGTCGTCAACGACTTATGACCCAGTAGTTCCTGCACGCTACGGATGTCCGCCCCACCGTCAAGCAAATGGGTCGCAAACGAATGACGCAGCGTGTGGGGGCTGGTCCTGGCGTCGAGCTCCGCCGATGCCAAATGCTTTTGCAACATCCGGCCGACCGACCGCGTCGTCAGAAGATTGCCGAATCGGTTGACGAATACCGGAGCTTGCCGACCCAGGTCCTCAGATCGTTTGGACCGAATCCTTTTCCTGAAATAGGCATCGATTGCCGCGATGGCAAACGATCCCAGCGGGCTGAGCCGTTCCTTGCGCCCTTTGCCGCGGACGCGAATGACCCCGGACTCAAAATCCAGGTCACCGTCCTGCAGTCCCACCAGCTCGCTGACCCGCAGTCCGGCTGAATAGATCGTTTCCAATATCGCGCGATCCCTCAAACCCGCCGTCTCATCGATCGGCGGCGACTCAAGCAACCGGCCGATTTCGTTGGTGTCCAGCACATGAGGTAGGTGCCGGCCTTTGCGAGGATTGCGAAGCGGCTCGGCGGGGTTGGACGTGCAAATGCCTTCGCGCATCGAAAACTTGAAGAAACTCCGCAGTGAGGCGAGTTTGCGGGCGATCGTCGATTTGGCATAACCCGCCTCCGATAGCGCCGCTTGAAAGGCTCGCATGTCGCGCGGGGATAAGTCTTGCGGATGCGGCACCTTGCCCCGCGTCGCCGAAAACCAATCCGCACAACCGATCAAATCTTCGCGATACGCTTTGACGGTCAACTCCGAAGCATTACGCTCGGTCGCCAAATATCGGAGAAAACGTGCGATCGCCGTATTCATTGCAAAAGAGCTATCAGCTTTCTTCCTAAGAAAAATCTTCGATCGAGATGGCATCAAACTCTTCGCTGGCAATCTCATCATCACTAACGGTTTGCACCGTTTCGCGAATCTTTTGGGACAACATTGCGGCGTCGTACCAGGAGAAATCCAGCTCGGGGTTGGCGGCAAAGCGTGCCAGTTGACGCAGCGTCTCGTCGCCGTTTTCGTCGTCAAAAAGGAAAACGAAACGCTGATCGCCTTTAACCAGCGCCAACACGTTGACTTCTTGATCCATCACTGCCCACCTTGCCCAAAGTCGCTCGGTTACCAATCCCTGTCCGGGATTAGTATCGGTCGACCGGCAGTCGAACGATGAGGTTCGCCGGGCGGCTGCCGCCCCGAGCTTCCAACATTTCGGCGACGTGGAGGTGACAACAGAAACGAATGAAATCATCGGATCGTTTGACATAACCGCGCCAGGACATCCCGCGGGCGTCATCGGCCGTCTCGACGTAATCGGACAACCGGCCCGTGAAGTACGGATCGTCGCCCCGGTGCAGTTTCGTGTGTGTCAGCACCGGCTCGGTCGTCACGATCACCGGCGGGGGGACCGGCGACGGTGGATCGGGAATCAGGTCGGTCGCATTGGGCCAGGCCGGCGGCAGCGATCCGGCGAGCGCCGGATCGATCCATTCCTCGCCGTTTTGATTAAGAATTGGCAACGACGCGGCCGGCGTTGCAGTTCCCGGCGGTGCCACGACCGCTGGCGTTTGAGTCGCCAGTTGACTCCGCGCAAGTTCAAACTCGGTTTGGCGGACGATTCGGGCGGGGATGTTCTCTTCGGCTTCGGTTCCCCACGGCAGACCATAACCCGACGGGATGGCGTGAAACCCCGGGTTGGCCGCATACCAATTGACGCTCATCGCCATCCGCGGCGGGTAGTAGCTATCGTAATCGGTGACCGCCCCGACAACGATCGCTTCGGCACCGATTTCGCGGGCGAGTTCTTGGAACTGCGCACCGGTGGTCGGTTCGCCATGGACCGCGGCGTAGCGTCGGTAAGCGTTCTCGGCGACGCCGACGGGCATCACTTCAAACCCGTCGATTGCCTGCAACGCCGCGAAATACGCCCGGGCAACCTGCACGCCGTCGACGTGAGGCGATTCCGATTGGTTGAAAAACGGCAACACCGCAACCCGTTGCAACTGCGGAAACGGGTTCTGCAGCACGTCGCGGGTGCGGGTTTGGGGAATCAGAGCGCAGCCGCTGCTGAGCAGCAACGCCGCGGCGACGATCGTTTTGACAGCATGCATCGCCGGGCGTCCCAAACCGAGTTGGCACGCGCGTCCTCCGAACCCCTACCTCCTGCAATCGGCTCGCTCGCCCGCAAACTTGAGCGAATGACCACGGAACTGACCCGATGCACCTGCGAACCCTGGGCGAATCCGCGGCGGGGCTTTACACTCGTTTTCTGCCGGATGGGTGGCCGAGTGGTCGAAGGCAGCAGTCTTGAAAACTGCCGTAGGGGTGACTCTACCGTGGGTTCGAATCCCACCCCATCCGCTGTCGGACACCTTTCCCCTCGGTGACGCCGGATTCTAGACGACTTTCCCCATAGCTACCTTTTGACAAACGGGGCTTTCAGGAAGTCGATCAGCCGCCGGCTGGCACGCGGTTGACGCAGAAGCTCATCGATCGCCTCGTCGGACATCCTACCGTCCTGGTTCTCATCGATTTTTTCAAACTCAACCTCCTCGTCCAAATCGATCTGTCCGGGTTCAATTTCTTCGGCGCCCCGCCGTGCTCGATGGCGGCTGGCTGCGAGGGTAGCAGGCGGGTTGGCCGAGTCGACCGATCGGTCCGATCGACTGGAACCGTTCTTCAAAGAACACGACGTTGTGGTTTTGTAAGATCGCACCGCCAATGCAAGACAACACCACCGACTCGATAGGAAATTGACGCAGTATGTCTTTGCCCCGTGCCCCAATCGCCATCCGTATGCCGATCACGCGGAACGGCAGGTTATTGACCCCAATCGTCTCGTCGATCGGGTTGATGGTTCGAAAAAGCTTGGGGATCAGCGTTTGGCTAATCACGCAAACCTTCGCATTGGTTTCGATATCATTCCGCGAGAAAAAACCGCCCGCTTCCAGCTCCCAGTTGCGGACGACCAAGTAGCCCGCCCCCACGCCCTGCATCTTTTGAGTCTTCCAATTTTCGTTTCTATAAATGATCTGCCCCGCCGTTCTGACAATCGGCGAACACGCCAGCACCGCGGGGCACACTTCGCCAATCTCATCGGCGTCGCCAGCGGTCAAGGTCGGTGCCCCCGATTGCCGATCGCCACCGCGTCGACTCTGACCGGGCAGTACCAAAACGACATTGGTTCCGAGCGTTTCAAATTCACCGCTGACCAGCTTGGTGGCCCCCTGGCCGATCGAGACGATGGTCGTGACCGCGGCAATGCCGATCACCAACCTTCAGCAGTTTGAAGATCGTTTTCATTCAACCCAAGCTAACCTCCGTGCAAGTCGGCGTCTGTCGCAACCGTGTATCGAAATGTAACCAGCGCGACATCGGTGGGCGATTTGGATAGAATGCTGCGGACCACCTAACTCCAAAACCGAGGACCGTATTGAATCAACGCCTGCTGCTGGTCGAAGACGACGCCGCACTGGCGACGATGGTGCGGGAGTTTCTATCGGAGAACGGCTTCGACGTGGAGATCGAAGGCGATGGCAAGCACGCGATCGAGCGAATCGAACGTGAGTCATTCGATGCCATCGTTTTGGATATCGGACTGCCCGGCGTCGATGGTTTTGGTGTGTGCCGATCGATTCGGCCAACTTTTGCCGGCCCCATCCTCGTCCTGACCGCCCGCGGCGAAGAGATCGACGAGGTGATCGCGCTGGAGGTCGGGGCGGACGATTTCATGTCCAAACCGGTGCGGCCGCGGGCGTTGCTGGCCCGGCTCAAGGTGCATTTGCGACGTGGAGACCCGCCGGAGAGCCATGGCACCGCCGCCGTGGTCGTCGGTGACCTGAAAGTCGATGAATCAAACCGTAATGTCTCAATCGACAGAGCCAACGTCGAGCTGACGACTGCCGAGTTTGATCTGCTGCTCTACTTGGCCAAACGGGCCGGGACGGTGGTCGATCGCAAAGCCGTTTACATCGATTTGCTTGAACTGCCCTACGACGGGCTGGACCGCAGCATCGATCTGCGAGTTTCACGGCTTCGCAAGAAACTGGGTGATGATTCGAGCCAACCGACCCGCATCAAATCGGTTCGGGGCGTGGGTTATTTGATGGCCAAACCCGAATGAATTTCAAAGCGCATTCTATCGCCGCGAAACACTGACCGATCTTGAATTGCCAAAACACAATTGACGAAGGAAATTGGGGAGCGTAACCACCGACCCCCTCAATCGCGATCGAGTTCACCGGTCCCATGACGAGACTATTCATCCAGTTCTACCTTGGGATTATCCTAATCCTTTTTACCGCCTGGTTGATCCAGGCTTATGTATTCCGAGGCAGCACCGAAGCACAAAACATCAAAGTCATCGAGGATGCGTTGGGTGGCGGCGCGTTGTTGCGCGAGACGAGTTGATGTCAACCGGCACCGGTGACTTAGAAACGACAATCAATAAGATTCGACAGCGTTTTGCCTACCCCGTCGAGCTGGTTCGTCGTTCGGATCGTGACCTGCCGCCGCCGATGGTCGACAGGCTCGATCGCGGCGAAGCGGTCTATCAACGTGGGCGCATCCTCGTGGCAATGACCAACGCAGACCGCTTGATGGAGTTCGGTCCGCTGCCGCAATTCGCCGGGCCGACCCTTCGCGACGTACTCATAGGACTCGGCAGTGTTTTCCTGCTTGTTGCGGTCGCGATCGCGTTCCTGTTGCGACCGATTGCCCGTCAATTTCGCACCGTCGAACGAACCGCCATCGCCATCACCTCGGGGGACCTGTCGGCCCGGATCGACGGGGGCAAGAAGCGATCGCTACCGATCGTCACTGCATTCAATGAAATGGCTGATCGCGTCGAATCGCTGTTGCGCTCCCAACGCGAACTGCTTCAAGCGGTTTCGCACGAACTACGCACGCCGCTGGCCCGAATCAAATTTGCGACTGAATTGGTTCGTTCTGCCAAAGACGATCAAACTCGGCAAAAGCGAATCGACTCGATCGACGACGCGACCGATCAGCTCAACTCCCTGGTCGGAGAACTATTGGACTACACCCGTCATGACTCAGGCGGCGAAGCCGTGGAGCAACAAGTCTTCAACGTTCATGAGCTGATTGAGGAAATCGTGCAAATTCAAGCTCCCCTGCATTGCGACATCGGATTTGAAATCGGACAAAGTGACCGACAGCAGGAGATAGACACCAACCGGGCGGCGCTGCACCGAGCGATCGGCAATCTGATCAGCAACGCGGGAAAGTATGCCAGGTCGCGGGTGGTGATCGATGTCAGCACCGATGAGGGTGCCGTAGTCATAGCGATCGCCGATGACGGAGCGGGTATTTCCGGCAAGGACCAGGAATTAATCTTTGAACCCTTCAAACGGCTTCAAGCCAACAAGCAACCCGGCACGGGTTTAGGATTGGCACTGGTCCGCCGTATCTGTCAACGACTCGGTGGCGAAGTGTCGGTCGGTGAGAGCGAATTGGGCGGGGCGAGATTCGTCATTCGGTTGACGAAGGTGAAAGGTCAACCACAAAGTCACGGATGAACAGAGCGATTCAGAACCTAATCTTAAATCTGTGTACCTGCGTGACTCTATGGTTCAAAATCTATGCTTTAAATAGCGGCAATGTTTCATAGCCGTCACCGACAATGTTTCTGAAATCAACGCCAAGCCAATCTTGCAACACGGTGGCGTAGACCTGCCGGAAATCGAACTCATGCTGCAAGTCGCCATTTTGCAAATTCGAGAGGTCCGGTGCGGAACCAAACATCCCCCCCTTCAAACCGCCCCCAGCCAAAAACATCGGACCAGCCGCCCCATGGTCGGTTCCGTCGCTGGCATTCTCCGCGACGCGACGACCAAACTCACTAAATGTCATCACACAGACCCGATCGGCGTGTCCGTGAGCTTCCAGATCGCGAATCAGAGTCGTCATGGCGTCGCTCCATTCTTTGAGCAAAACGGCATGAGCACCGGGTTGCTGCGAATGGGTGTCAAAACCATCGAGCACGACGTAGTAAACCTTCGTGCTCAGACCGGCATCGATCAATTGAGCGACCACGCGAAGCTTCTGCCCCAACCCCGAGGCGGGATAGGTCACATCGCTAAGGTAATTCAACGATGCCCGGGTGACCCGGTCGCTGGCGGCCATCGCGGCGGTGGTGCTCGATTGCAGGAAATCCAGCAGGTCATTGGGCGTCGACGCTCCAGCACCGGGGCGGCTCAGTAGGTCGCGAAGCGACTGTCGATCCCGACCGCGTAACTCAAATTCCGCAATGTCCCGAACCGTCGGAACGCGAATCGACTGCGAAGCGACGGCAAAAGGTTGTTCTTCACGTCCCAGGTGCAATGCGGGAGCATCCCCGCCTTGGTTTTTGGTGGTGGGGGTTCCGGCGGCGGCATCCAAATAACGACCCAACCAACCGTCGGGACGCGATTCCTCCTTGCGCCGGCATGTGTGCCAAATGTCCATCGATTCAAAGTGCGACCGATTAGGATTATCGTACCCGACGCCCTGGACCACCGTCAGCCTGCCGTCATCGAGCAGCTCCCTAACGCCCGAGAGCGAAGGGTGAAACCCGGCTTGGTCATTGCACTTCAGGACGTCGGCCGCGGCGATCCCAAGCTTGGGCCGAGCCGCGTGGTAACGTTCATCATGATAAGGAACGACCGTATTGAGACCGTCGTTGCCGCCGGAAAGTTGAATGACCACCAGCACGCGCTCGTTGCTCGAAACGATTGCTCGGGAGGCTTCGCCAAAGCACTGAGGCAAACCGCTTCCAATCCCCAAAGCGGCAACACCCCCCAGTGACGATTGCAAGAACCGGCGTCGACTGGATGAAGGAACAATAATCATGACGTCATCAACCGAGTTGGGTTTGAGGGAGGGATAGAACTCGATGAAGCAGCGATCGTATCGACGTTTCCGCATCGGCCTTGTCCGTCATCGAGGCGACAAGCAACCGCTGCTTTGTTTCGGAATCCAGGGGAATCGCCAGCAGGCAGGTCTCAAAATGATGCAGGGCGGATTCAGCGTCTTCGGCACCGTATCGCTCGAGGTATTGCACCAAGGTGGTTCCGCCAAAACGGGTCGCGTCATCCGCCAACAGTTTGGCAAACAGATTGGTGCGTCCCAGCAGCGTCGACGAGTTGATCCACGCCCGACCACCCTCCCACCCTTTGACGTTCGGTGGATAAAACAGACCCTGGCCATTGTTCAGCAAACCTTCGGCCACCAAGTCCATGTTGGTCGTGGCGTCCAGCGACCGCAACATCCCGATGACCAGATCGACGGGTGATTTGATTTGACGTCCGATCGCGTGCTTCGAGAAGAACAGGTTGCTCCGCAGCATCACATCGAGCACCGGAGCGATCCGCAGATCATTGTCGCGAAAAATCTTTGCAAGCGGTTGGAGCAACTCATGGCTGGGGGCGGGTTCATCAGCGATGAAATATCGATACAGTTTGCGAACGACAAATTACTCGGTGGCGGGCTGCCGCAGCACCACATCGATTGCCTGTTCGCCGTCCATCTCACCGGACTGCCCCAACAGCCTTTTGCTGCCGGCATCCTGTTGATATCGGTTCTTGCGAAACCGCTCGTTTTTGATCTCCCATCCGGTGAAACAGCGTGCGAGTTCTTGCACGTCGGTCTCGGTATAATTGCCTTCGCCAAGACAAAATAGTTCCATCAACTCTCGTGCAAAGTTCTCGTTGGGGTGAGCCTTGCGGTTGATCGCCGAATCGAGGTAAATCAACATCGCGGGGTCTTTGGCGACCGCCTGGGTCAATGCCGAAAAGTCGCCCAACGCATGTTCGCGAATCAATTGGTTTTGCCGCCACATCAATTTGGCATCGTCCACTTTGTCGGCACTGGTGGCAAAGTGGCCATGCCAAAACAACGTTGCCTTCTCCCGCAGCGGCCGCGGCGTTGTCACCATTCGATACACCCAAGCGGCCGCTAGCCGTTTGGGGTCGTTGCGAGCCAACGTCGCCTCGGCTAACGAGTTGGCGATCGACATGGCAGCCTCATCGCCCTTCAAAGCATCGGGGCTGGCCCCAAACAGCTCATCGACGATTTCGCCGCAATCGCGGTGGGTGGCCGCATCCAGGGTGGCCACGTTTACCCCAAAAGCCGCACGGCGGTAGAGGTGCGAGGCGAGGCGATGATCCCACGGATGGTCGTCGGTTGGCCTGTACGGTTGCCAAGCCCAAGCCGGATCGACGCCACCGATCATACTGACACTCACGGCTGCACCTGCAATTTTGCATCGACAACCATTCGCGAATCGTCAAAGCTTAAATCCATGCGAAGGCTTTGCAACAGGCCGACGAGTTCCAGTAGCAATCCGATCTCGTCATTAGCTTCCTCTCGGGTTTGACCTTTGGACAGCATGTTGTTGACGGTCAACTGCTCACGATTGCGGTCCAGGATCGCCTGCAAGGCCGCTGCTTCGACGACCAGCATCGTATTGCTGGTCGAGCGTTGTTGGATGGAGTCGTCCGGGTGGATCAATGCCCTGGCGAAACCGGTGCTGCTTGCCAGGATCATTCGTTTTCCCGAGAATGCCAATGTCGGCGAAAAATTGAACTGGATGGGTGCCGATCGACTATCCGCTTCACCCTCGGTTGCAACGAAGTCCGCGAAATAAAGCTCCGCGTTGCCGACATCGGTCTTCATGACTTCGGAACCCAGGTCCATTTGGGGGTTGCCATTCATTGCCCCAGTCACGTTGAAAAACCCAATCAGGCTTTGAAAGATCCGCCGTAGTTCAGGCTGGGTTGATTGCACGTCTTTCATCTCAAACTCCATCGCGAACTCCGGTAGCTTGATCGATGGCTGGGGCAGCCGATCGGTTGGGGGCGGCACGCGGCCGATCAATCGAATGTCGTCGCCGAAGCTTCCCAAGATATCTTCGCCAAAGTCACGACCGGAGAAAAAGATGCTCAGTTGCGAATCGGCTTTGGCCAAACGGTCGACCGCCTGATCGGACAACATATCGCCGCTGCGGAGCCACATCTGGGATAGGTCGCGGTGGGCCGACACGGCAAACAAACGATCGTTCACCTTGACCAAAGGCGGCGCGACCGCCACCTGCCCGTCCCCAAAGAAATACTCACGCGGCGGTTGCCAGTCCTGTCGATGCGGGGCCGACACTCGCGCGATCAGCCCGTGTTGATCCAAACCGATTTCCGCGTTCACCCGCGACGTGGATCGCAGATTGGCCAATACGCCGCCGAGCACGACTTCGGCGAAAAAGTTATTGACCTTCTCTGCAAAAATTTCTTTGCCGACGCCCAATGGACGAATGGATTCCATGTCAACAAATCCATTGACCAACGATGTGACATCTGCTTTGTCGACATTGACGCGTTCTCGACGAGCTATCGCATAGGATGGCGATTGGGCTAGGCTATTGCCCTCGCCTAGTGTCCGGTCGATGATCGCCTTGCCCATCTCCGGTCGGTTGGTCATCATCAGGGTGCCCCCGGTCCGCGCTACCAGCAGACCTTTGAGTTCATAAGCATTGACGCCTCGGTATTCTCGCGACCGCGGCATCGCTGCACCCTCTTTCTTGGGCAATATCGCCAGCAAAAGGTTGACGAGTCGCTGCAACCTTTCTTCGTCGGATGACTTGAGAACAACCGCAATGGCACCAGAGCGGTCCAACCCGACGCCGACACCGCCATCGGTCAGCGTTGCCAGAGCCTCCGCCCAAGGCGTCCCCATGGTCGCTTCGAAACCTGCAACCCCGGATTGAACTTGATTCCACTGATCGCTTGATTGATAGGCATGATAAATTGGCAGTGATTGGAGTCGCTTGGCCAGCGGATGATGGAGGATTGCGTCGATTGATCTTCCAACATCCTCGAACTCCGCATACACGATGGTGGTATCAGGAAATGAATTCGCCGGGGTCATCGAGGGGTTGGTGACGTCCGCCCCCCGGCAAGCCGCCGCCCATACAAAAGAGGCTAGCAGAGCGGCTTGCAGGACCGATCGAATGGTTAAAAACATGGTGAGCAACTCGTGTGGCGGACTACGGCGGGCGGACGTCAGTCTATCGCGTTGCGTTGTATCAGCGTGTATCAAGCCGTCGCCGAACGTCCATGGTTGCCCAAATCGTTACCGATGGTTCGACGCCCGGCGTTTGGATTCCTCCCGGCGAGCCATCATTTTTCCGGTCGTCGCGCCGCTCACGCTGCCAGCGATTTGGACCGCCATCCCTTCGTAAAATGGACCGTCGGAGATCGAAGGCAATAGGATCATGGCCTCCGAAACCGCCGCGGCTCCCATCCGCGAATACGTTCGGACGTAAAGTTCCTGTTGCAAATCCCAATCGTCAATGGCTTTGGCATACGTCAGAACATCGGTCGAGCTTTGGCCGTGGTGCCACAGCGGCACCAGCGGTAGCCGCTGCGCCATTGCGTAGGTTCCCAGCCATTCTTGACGCGCATACTGTTTGGCCTCGGCGGACTCATAAAGAGCACTCGACGGACGGGTCGAATTGATACTTAGGGTGTTAGTGTAGGGACTGTAGTTGTCGCGGTGAAAGGCGCGTCCGGGCAACAGCGTGTACCCGACCCAGTTCAACACGCCCCCGGTGTATTTCCATGCCGGTGCGATTCGGTCATTGGCAAGCAACCGCGACCACTGCTCGGCCGGTTCATAGCGCCGAACATCAATGCAGACATCCTCCAGACCGTTGACCGCCAAAAACCGGGCTGCCGATTGCACCGCCGCTTCACGACCGGGCTGATCGTCGATCATCGCCGGCTGACCGCGGACTTTGCGAATCCATTGACGCGGGGCCTGCACCACCCGTTCGACTCGATCGACCCGGGGGTGGACGCCGCCCACCGCGATCGGTCCGGTTTGCGGAGCCGATGGCGGTACCGCCCGGCGATCCAGTCCATATCGGTATCGATCCCGGGCGCACCCACCGATCAATAAAGTCGCCGCAAGAACCATCCGTGTTTGCAGAGAAATCATCGAATATCCCGGTTGGTCATCGACCGACACCATTGATTGAAAGCCGCAGCGATGAATCGGCCGACCTGAGGTAGGCCGAAACGCAATCGGCGTGTTCGTTTAAAGGGCACCTCGATTTTGATCGGCCAAACTGCGATAGTTCTCCTGCAACTCCGATGGGAAAATTGGCTTTCCAATTTCGAGGTTGTAATTTCTGGTTGCGATGGTTTGGTTGGGTGAGCATCAGTAGGAAAGCCCCGCTTGAAACAGGAACCCCTCGGATGGTTGAAAGCTCGATCCGTCGCTCGCATACTCGGCCTTTCGCGAGAACACGACGCCCGTCTCCAGAAATGTGTGGAACCGATGCCCCGTCATGACCTCGAATCCACCGGCCAACCGAAAGTCGCGAAGGGTCAACAAGTCATCATGGCCAGCCTCTCGCTGCACCGCCCAGGTTCCGCCACCCAGTTCGCCCAAAAAATAAACCCAATGCTCAAAGACGGAGGGATCAAAAGGAGCGATGAGTGCGGGCGGATAAAATCGTCGAGCGTAACGCGGACGCGGTGCCAAGAGCTCGATCCGGGTGTCAGGGTTTGGTGTCAGGGTCACGCCTGCCAGTGGCAGCACCGGGAGGTCCTCCCGCCCGGTCATCAACAGCCCTAGCGTCCAGCGATTCAAATCATTGGGTGCATAGTTGGCCGCCACCGCGGCTGACAGGCGAAACGCGTCCTCCGCCCCCTTCATATCGGTCGATATCCCGGGTTCAATCGCCAGGGATGCATCCCAGTCTTGAGTGACTCGATTGCTCCAAGTTAGCCCGGCTGAAAAGCGAAAAAGCGAATCTGGAATCTCAAAAGATTTGGGACTGCCTAGCAGGGTGATCATTGCCGCAGGCGTGAGCGTCAACGCGGCGGGTGGTTGCATCGCAGGCAGAACGAACGAGCTACGCAAATTGATCTCGCCCGAGTTCAATGTGTCCTCGCCGGGTCCAAGCAACCAGGTTGACCGGACGCCAGTGTGGCGTATCCGCTCGACCCGAGCATTCGCCGCCTGAATCGTTGACGTCATTGTGATCCAAACGCAGCCGATCGCCAGCAGTTGTGTTTTCATTGCAAGTCCTCCATGACTTTGGCGGCGGGTGTCAGGCGGTTGAACGCATGCGGTGAGGTAAAATCAGGAACGTGAGCGGGCGTTGCTATTGACCTTTGATTGGCTTCAGGAACGCATCCAGTCCCAAGCCTCCGATTCCCGCTCCGCTTCGAATGTTTTCATTTCAATACCAATCAGTGGGTCAAACATCTTGACCGCACCACTGATCCAGTCCCCCGCTCCGACGATTGCATAACGACGAAGCTTTTTGAGCGTCGCCATCTTGAGCGAAAGCATTGAACCTTTGAAGATAATCGACGGGTCAAACCCGCTGAAATGATCCATCCGAACGAGCAGATCAATCTTCTCGTGTTGAGCCATTTTTTCTTTCAGCGGCATCATGATGACATCCAAGTCTTCGCTACGCAGATGCCCGCGGTACTCGAACGCTAGCAGGTCGTCGCGGTCGGTCGGGAGCGAGACGATCGAAGGCGGTTGGCCGGTTAGCGTTTTCTTGCCGGAAACATCCGAAGCAAAGGCGATCGCTTTGGAGTGCGCTTCCGGCGATGACGGATCAAAGACTTCGATGTCGGTGGTGAACATCATGGGTCGCACCCATTTGACCAATGCGTTGTACCACTGCTTGTTCGACACGATGGCGATCCTCGGGATTCGCCGCAGTTTGGGCAGCAGTTTCAATTCGCCTTTGACGTCCGCCGTGATCGCATCGGCGGTCATGTCGGACCAATCAGTGACGTCGACCAAAATGCCGATTCGGTCATGCTGCTGGAGCGATTCAATGATGCGACGGGTGAAGTCGCCGATAGCATCTGCCGTTACGGTACCCGATAGCTTGATCGTGACGACGTGCGGTGGAATGGTGGTGGAAAGGGTGCCGTTGGACATGCGGAAGCCTTGGTTGTTGGGGTGGAGGTGCGATTGGAATCCGTTTCAGTCTTGACCTGACCGGGGCCGATGGTACAGTCATGAAATCGGACGGACAAGTCCGTTTCGCCCTCCACCCCCGTATCGGTTTGTATCCCGGCTGCCGAAATGACGCAAAAGATTGAGGTCAAGCTATCCCCGAAGCTTCAGGAGAAACGGCAAGTCATTTTGGTCAACGCGATGAATGTATTTGCCAAGGAGGGATTTGGCGGCACCGACGTCCAGGTGATCGCGGACTTGGCCGGTGTGGGCAAAGGAACCGTGTACCGACATTTTGGCAATAAGGAGCAATTGTTCTTGGCAACCGCAAAACACTGCCTTGACATGCTTGGCGCCTTTGTTGTCAAGCAACTCGGTGGCCAGGACGCGTCGGAGAAGTTGCCATCGACCGTCGGGGCGATCGAAACGCTTAGACGGGTCGCCACCGCCGTCGCGATGTATTACCAGAAAACGCCGCAGGCGATTGAAATCATGATCCAGGAACGCGCGGAATTTCGCGAAACGGTGTTCCCCACGCATTTAATGCACCGCGCCGAAAACCGATCCGGCGTTGATGAATTGATCAGAGCGGCAATCGATCAGGGGCAGATACGAAAGGTTGATCCGGCGATCGCCACCAACGCTTATGCGGATTTGATCTATGGCAGCATCATCAGTGGATGCCTCGAAGGCGGCAAGTCCAAGTTGGTGGCTCGGGTCGATTCGGCGATGGATATTTTTCTGACGGGGCTGAGCGTCTATCAAGGTGACCTGCGTGACTCTGTGGTTTAAAAGATGGCTGCCCCCCGCTGTATAATTTGAGGATTTGAAATGAAACGCATTAGTATATTGATGGCGGTGGTGGCTGCAACGGCGGCGGTTTTGGCTGCCGTCTATTGGTGGATGCCCCCCGGCGAGGCGGCGACGACCGAGCCGAAGGTGGCGGACACCGCTTCGCCGATCTCTCGATTGTCGGTCAAACTCTCACCCGCCCGGCGAAGTCCCATCCAGGCGTGGGTGTTTGCCGAAGGCACCTCCCGAAGCGTCCAGCGGGAGTATTTGACGTTCGAGGCGACCGGGCGGGTCACCTTTGTCGGCCCCGAAAAACCCGGGGTCCGCGTCAAATCGGGCGAAGTGCTCGCGACGCTCGACAAACGCACCTTTGTCGCCGACGTCGATGCGGCCCTGGCGACGATCGAGGATGCCAAAACGCAAGTCGAGGCGGCACTGTCGGATGCGGATCAAGCCAAAACCTCCGCCACCCTGGAGCAGCGTCAGTACGAGCGCGCCCAAAGTTTGTATCGCCAAAACGCTTCGTCACGGGAGGATTTGGAACAGGCCAAAGCCGCCATGGAAAACGCTCAGTCGGCGGTCGAAGCCTCCAAAGCTCGCGCCGAGCGGTCAACTCAAACATCGCCGTCGCCGAGGCGAAATTGAAGCAAGCCAACGTCTACCTCGAGAACGCGGAGATTCGGTCGCCAATCGATGGCATTGTCGCCTACATGAATATCGAGGAAGGATTCTATTTCACCCAAAATATGGTCAAGACGTCCAATGAGTCCGAAGCCCTCACGTCCATTCCTTTCGTCATCATCGATCCCTCGCAATTTGAGGTCATCGTCGACGTCCCATCCTTTGATGCCCAGCGGATCGAGGTGGGACAAAAAGTGATCGTCCTGCCGGGCGGCACCGCGGACCAAACGGTGCTTGGGGTATTGGAAGGTGAGTCGTTAGCCGATAGAGATCCAAGCGAAGTCGCATGGCAAGCCGATGCGGAGGTTTACGCGGTCAATCCGGCGATCAACCCCGGTGGGCGAAGCGTCCAGGTCAAGATTCGCACCCGGGGCAACGTTTCAAAATTGCGTGATGGCATGTTCGTGACATGCTGGATCGCAACGGAAGAATCCGACGAAGCAATCGTCGCCCCGCTGGATGCGTTTCTCTACCAGGAAAACGGACCGTTTGTTTTCGTCTACCAGCCGGAATCGCAAACCGTGCAAAGACGAATCGTCACGTTTGGAATCCGCGGATTGTCGAGGTATGAGATCGCCAGTGGCGTTGAGGCCGATGAATTGCTTGTCACCGATGGCCGCTACAAATTGGTCGATGGAACCCCGGTTCAGACGATTGAGGAGTTCGAAACCACTGAAAAGGTTCTAACCACGGAGTCACGGAGGGGCACGGAGTAAAGAGGATGCGTTAAATTGAATCTCTGTGTATCTCTGTGACTCCGTGGTTTAGATATAAGAAATGACAATGACGACAAATGAAGTTACCGGCCAAATTGTTGATACGGCAATCAAGGTTCACCGGCATCTGGGGCCGGGACTGCTGGAGTCAGCTTATGAGACGGTGTTGGCTTACGAGTTACGCAAACGCGGGTTGAAGGTCGAGCGGCAGTTGGTGTTGCCGGTGATCTACGAGGAGGTGTCGCTGGACGCGGGATATCGAATCGATTTGTTTGTCGAGGATGATGTGATCGTTGAACTCAAGGCGGTCCAGCAGATGATTCCGCTCTTCGAAGCTCAACTGCTATCCTACCTGAAACTGAAGCAGCGAAAGATTGGTCTGCTAATCAACTTTCACGTCGTCCTGCTCAAAAACGGCATCAAACGCATGGCCAATTAAAAACTAAGCGTGGCGAATTCTACCACAGAGACACGGAGGAACACAGAGTTTCATTAAATCCGCTTCTTCTTATTTCTCTGTGCCCCTCCGTGTCTCTGTGGTTCAAATTTCTTTTTGCATTATGAACGAACAACATATCCCCGAAGTCTCCGAAGCCACCGGGCTGGAACGCTTTTTCATCCTCCGGCCGGTGGTGGGGCTTCTTTTATTAGTCCTTTTCACCGTCGGCGGCATGTTCGCTTACGTGTCGTTGGTCAAGGAATCGCTGCCTGATTTGGCAATCCCCCAAGCGACCATCTCCACGTTTTGGCCGGGGGCTGATCCGCAGACGATCGAACAGGAGGTGACCGATAAGATTGAGAATGAATTATCGAGCCTTAAGGGACTCAAGAAGTATAGCAGTGCCTCGTTTGACTCCTATTCATTGATCGCCGTGGAGTTCGTCGCCACCGCGGACATCAACGACTCCATGCAGCGGTTGCGGTCGAAAATCAACGATGCGGAGGCCGAACTACCCCGCGACGTGGAGAAACCGACCGTCAACCAAATCTCGGTCGACGATCGCCCGATGCTGACGCTGGTTCTCTACGGTGACGTCGATGCCGCGATCCTCAGCCGAACCGCCACGGATTTGGAGGATCGGCTGGAAAAAGTTGCCGGCGTCAACGAAGTCAAAATCGGGGGCCTTCGCAAGGAAGCGATCCGTATCCAGTTGCAACCCGAGCGATTGATCGCCCTTGGTATATCGCCGACGAAGGTTCGTGACCGCATCCAGTCGGCTAACCGCGACATGCCGTGGGGTGAGATCGAGAGTGATCAACTCGGCGGAGCGCTGCGGATGGTGGGTAAATTTCGTGACGTTGAGGAACTTCGCCGGCTGCCGATTGATCGGTTGGGCCAATCCGGTCGAGTGATTCGCCTGTCGGAAATCGCGGACGTTCGCCGTGATTTGGAACGTGAGGAAACGCGTGCTTTCCTCAGTAACCAGGGGGAACCGTTTCGACGCAGCATTGAAATCTCGTTGACGAAAGTCCCGGCGGCGGACGCGTTGATTGCGATCCAAAATGCCAAGGCCGCCGTTGCCGATGCTCAGGGCAGCGTCGACTGGCCCTATGGCATGAAGGTCCGCGTCACCACCGATCAGTCCGAGCAAATCTGGGAGTCGCTGCTGCGGGTCTTTAACAACGGCTGGCAAGCGATGCTCTGCGTGTTCTCAGTCTTATTGCTGATGCTCTCCTGGCGGGAAGCCCTCATCGCCGGCCTTTCCATTCCGGTGGCGTTCATGGGGGCGTTGACGTTGATTTGGATGTTCGGTTACACGCTCAACGAAATGGTGCTCATCGGCATGGTGTTGGCCCTGGGGCTGCTCGTCGACGTGTTCATTCTGATGATGGAGGGGATGCACGAGGGGGTTTATGTCGAAAAACTGTCGTTCTCCCGATCGGCGATGTGGACCGTTCGGCGGTTCGCCTTGCCGGCGTTCGCGGGCCAGATGACGACGATCCTGGCGTTGGCCCCGTTGATCATGATCTCCGGCACGTCGGGCAAGTTCATTCGCATCTTGCCCATCACGACGATCGCCTGTTTGATCTGCAGCTTCATCGTGGCGATTGCGATCGACGTTCCACTGTCGCGGTACCCGTTGCGTCGGAGCAAAAAATCAAAGGATCAACATAGTTTTGTCGATCGGCTCTCGATGCGGGTATCGGCCTGGTTGGCCCGATGGAGCCGGCGGTGGACGATTCGCAATCGCTGGACCGCGGCGGCCAGCACGCTGCTGGCCATGTTGTTGTTTGTCGTTGGAGGTTTTGCATTATCGACGTTGCCATCGACCATGTATTCCAAACGAGATGGCCGCAATCTGGGCGTGACGGTTGAGTTGCCGGCGGGGTCGACGCTTGACAAGTCGCAGCGGGCGGCCGACCTGGTTGGTGAGATCCTACGGAAGCAACCGTATTTGGAAAACGTGGTCAAACTGGTTGGCAGCAAAAGTCCCATGGTGCAAGGTTCATTGGGGGATTCGCTTGCGCCGACGACCGCGGACTATTTGATTGGTTTCTCCTGTCGATTCCTACCCCGTGAAGATCGCGACCTGCCCGCGCACGAATACGTCGATGGACTGCGGGATGAATTGACCCGGGCGGTCGATCGACAATTTGCCGGTGCCAATATCATCTTGCAGGCGGAGACCGGCGAGCCGTCGGCGGGTGACCCCATTCAGATCGAAATCGTTGGCGACTCGATGGAAACACTGCGAGAGTTATCCAAACAGGTTCAAAACTCATTACGGGACACCCCCGGGGCGGTCGACGTTCGCGATAATCTTGGCAATGTCCAGGTTGACATTCAATTGCACCCCAAACGTGAGGCACTAGACTTTTACGACATTTCGCATGAGGAACTGGCGTCGCAGGTTCGTTACGCGATGGGTGATCAGGAGATTGGCAAGTTTGCGGTCGGTAACAATGACGATGACTTGGAGATACGAATGGGACTGGCGTGGCCCAGCCGCGAGGGGGCGCTGGGCGGACCGACCCGTTTGAGCGAACTGGTCTCGGTCCGGGTTTTTCAAACAGACGGTCACACGGTCCCGGCGATGGCGGTTTTGGACTCCAACGTCGGGACCAGTCCGATATCCATCACCCGGCAGGGAGGTCAGCGCAGCATCATCGTTTCATCGAAGAATCGAACGAGGCTGCCGTCGGAGATCATCGCCGACGTCACGCCGAAACTTGACGAGCTGGCGGGCGAATGGCCCTCCGGTTACCGCTACCAATTTGGTGGCGAGGCGGAGGAATCGGCCGAGGCGTTCGGCAGCGCGGGTTATGCGATGGTCATCGCGTTGTTTTTGGTCTTCGCACTGCTGGTGATGTTGTTTGGCTCCTTTGCTCAGCCCTTCATTATCCTGCTAACCATTCCGCTGGCATTGACGGGAACATTCGTTGGCTTCTATCTGCTGAAGATGCCGTTTTCATTTACCGCGGTGATCGGTGTGGTGTCGCTGATTGGCATCGTGGTCAATGACGCGATCGTGATGGTCGAGACGATGAACGACTATTTACGTCGTGGTTATGAGGTCATCGAAGCGGCGGCTCGCGGTGGGGCGGACCGATTGCGTCCGATCCTCAGCACGTCGATCACAACGATCATTGGCCTTATTCCGCTGGCACTGAGCGACGCAATGTGGGAGCCGCTGTGCTTTGCGATCATCTTTGGCCTGATCGCCAGCACCGTGCTTTCGCTAGCCATCATCCCGGCGATGTACATTCTGCTGACTCGAGAAATCGTGGACGTCGATTGACCTTCGTTCTATTGAAGCTCGTTCGCAGTGCCTGAGTCATCGGTGCCGACGTGCTGGGCGATGACGTTGCCGCGGGCGTCCAACATGACTCGATCGATCCGGCCGCCGGGGGTGACCGTGCGGACGCGGCGTTTGAGCGAGTCGTAACCGAAGTCGCTTTGGGCGTAGTGCGTGCCGACCTCGCCATCGCCAGCGGCGGGGATGCGGTGGTAGCTCCGCGTGGAGGCCAACGTGCAGCAATCGGTGTACTGGTGAGTGGTCCAAGCGACGTAATCGGACTGTTCAAAACGGTCGTCAATCGATAGCGGCCCATCGGCGAGGTCGCGGACCGCGGCGATGATTTCCAAGACATGGCTGGCCAAGTCCCGCCGGGTGATCGATACGGGGTTGAGCAGCACCCGCCGGCCGGTGGCAACATCGAAGTACCCTCGAGCCGTCATCGTGACTTGATCGTCGTCACGGTGGATGGTCCAGGTCGCGGTGCGAACCGATCGCGTTTGGTTGTCGACGATGGCGTTATGAACCGGACCGAGTTGTTCGGTCCGCCGGCCGGCGGTGTCGTACCGGAAATCCGAGACCAAGTGCTCGCCACCACCATCGATCGTTCGCCAACCTTCGGGGGCGTCGGTTACCCGGTCGCGGCCCGCCGGCCGGGGGCGGCCCCGTCGCCGTCGGCATCCTCGCCATAGTATTCCCACCGGTGAATAACGCCGGAGATTTCACGGAGGCTGACGTTCAAATCCGCAACCGAGTCGTCATAACCGGTCACCGCCGACGGCTGAGCGTGCAGAATCATCCGCCAGCGATCATCATAACGATGAGCCTGGGTCCAAGACTCATCGCCCTTGCGGAACTCGTAAACCAATACCCGGCCGATCCGGTTGGTGTAGACAATGTTCTGCGACCCGTCGGGGCGGGTTTCAGTCGTCCGTCGGTGCCAAGTGTTGGGACCTCCGTCGCCGTCATCATTGCTTTGATAAGCGAACGAGTAGGCCATCGCCCCGGCCCGAACGATCTCGCGGGTGACGCGGCGTTGGTCGTCGTACTGGAAGCAGTAATCAGCGAATTGAGCGACTTGGTAATCCGCCGCGGTCAAAGAACAGGTTGCGTCCGGGGCCACGCAGCACGGTGATTGAATCGTCAGGGCCTCGCACCAGCGAGGGATGCGAAGCGAGGACCCATCCGGGTCCGATGCCTGCATCGCGGCCGCCGATGCGGTTGCTGTAGGAGCGTCGCTGACGAGCGAAGCCGCCAAGGTCCAGCCCCGCAAAATCATCGACGGAGAGTTTAATTTCGCCGTTATGATATCGGATCGGTTCGGCGCTATCGGTGGGGCTGACGGTGCAGGCCGATCGGGTATCCGTGAAGGAAAGGTGAACGTCCGCTGTGCAATGGGCACTGCGTGACTCACTGGTGTTTCCGATCAGGGGTCCGAGTTTGACAGGTTTTGAAAAAGATTTTTAGGATTTTGATGTGGGATAGGCCTCCGGCCTGTCTTCTTCTCCGAACCAAAATGGGGGGGCGGCAGATTGCAGAGTAACCACCGTAGTGGATTTTACTAAAAATCCATTCACGCTATGAATCTCTAGCCAAATCGACGACGGCAAATGTCAAAAAACTCGGGGGTGCGGGAAACACGCGGGAGATGAATTTTCCCGTTTCTCAAACTTCAATGGTGATTGTGATGAACAACAACGTGCATACGTTGTGGGTCGGGGGTCCGTTGACCCCGACCGTGGTCGGCAATTTGATGAAGATGCCGAGCGGTCATCCGGCGATGAAGGACGCTTATGAGGCGACATGCCGAAGTGTCGGGGCGGACAACCGAGATTGGAACCGGCCGATCCGGTTGCTGTCGGCGGCCGGAGCGGCGTCGCCGATTTGAAACGATGACCGGCCAACCGGATTGGCCATTCGTATTCCCGCGGCGGGTCAATGCGATCGACGGACGCCGGTGCCGACCGCCGCGTTGGTGGCGCCAGGGGGCCGGGGCCTGGGGTTGTTATCAGTCGCACTTGCGAGTGATTGAACAAGGCATTAATCAGCGACGGCGGTCGATTTTGATTCTGGAAGATGATGCGGATTGGTTGAAACCATCGGTCGAGCGGATGACCGGGTTCTTCGGTTCGCTGCCGACAGGTTGGTCCGAGGACAGCTTGATTTATCTGGGCGGGCAGCATCCGAGCCTCGACCTACATCCGCCTCGGAGGATCAACGACGCCGTGGTGCGGCCATCCGATGTCAACCGCACGCACGCGTACCTCGTCTGCGGTGCGGTGCTCGGACGGCTGTACCGATGTCGTTGGCCGAGGGCGTTTGAAGGGTTTGCGTTCCGTCTCAACCAATCCGGTGGCGACACGGTGCATTTTGTGCCGGTGCCCGCCGGGGGACGGTCCGGCTCGGCGTTGTTTGATCTATCGGGGCCGGAGCCTCACATTGTTGGTCTGATTGCTTGGCGCAGTTCCGCCGAAGGCGATCACGGTCTCGACGGCCGTGGTGAAACCCATGGCTACGGCATTGCGATGACGCACCAGGAGGTTTGGGCCGGCCTGTCCGGTCGCACAAGCACATCGACGGTGCTGTTGGTGCCCCCGCCCGGTGCGGTTCAGTTGCCCCGGCGGGCGGTGTCCCAACCCCGGGGGGCCGGGGTTTGAAAACGTACCCGACTTTGGCCGGGGACTCGGCGGGAGCGAGCTTTTTCCGAGCCTGCCGGACCAGGCTCCCCCGCCGGGCGGTGATCAATCGCCCGAAGATGAATCCGGCGGCAACGGCATGTTGGTTGGTCTTGGCGGCTCGGTCTGGTTTTGGGTGGCATTGGCGATTGGACTGGCGTTGCTTTTTATCTCCGGGCTGCTGGTCGTTGGATTGATGCTGATCTTGGCGTGGCGGTGTATCGGGAGGCCGGAGGGTCGGATGGATTTTTAGCAAAATCCACTACGGGATGACGACTTCCAAATGCGTTGCCGAATTTCCCGCTTCGACAATCGTCTCATAACGATAGTCACCCACGGCGACCGTGACCTTTTGTTGTCCCTTGAAGACTCGCCGTTGAACTTCGCCGGAAACGCCCGTGGTTTGACGCTCGGCGGTCCACCATTGGCCGCGTACCAACGATCGATAGGTCGTATCCATCGGTGTCGTCTGCCAATCCTTGGTCAATGAATGACCTCGGGGTTTCCACATGTCACCCTCCCAAAATCCCCATCGGATGATGCCGACGACCGCGGGGTGCGAGAACATCACGGTGTAGAAATCCCGCATGTAATCCGCTTTGGCAATCGGATCATCGATATCGATGTCAAACTCAGTGATCAGAATCGGCAGGTTGAAATTGGCGAATCGATCGAGAATCTCAAGCAACCGCTGCGGCGGTGTCAATTGTGAACCAAAATGCCCTTGCAGTCCGATGCCACGGACCGGGGCACCGGCATCAAGCAATTGTTGAATTTGTTTTTCGTATCGATCCTGGTTGGTACCCGTCTGACCACCGCCGGAGAGAATAAACGTTTCATTGAGGTACCACTGGCCGCCGGGCAAGTTCTCCTCGGCGGTTTTGAACCAATCGGCGGCCACTTCAATGCCGCCGAGTTCTTCCATGAAGGCGGCGTTCATGCCAAGCTCGTTGGTAACGTCCCATTCGCTCACGCCGCGGCCGGCAAAGGATCGAATTGCCCGCGGGATGTGTTGTTCCAACTTGGCCCGCAACTCGTCTTTTGGCAATTCAAACCATCGGCTCGGCGACGCGGTCCAGCCGGGATAAACCAACAGGTGCCCGCGGGCGGGAAGGTCATGGGCCTGTGCCCAGTCAGCCAACTCAAAGTAGGTTCGGCGATTTTGATCATCGAGCCAACCCCAATCGGCCTGGTAGGCGGGCAGAGTGATGGTGTTAAATTGTTCCAAAACCGCCGCCCGATATTGCCGACCCTCGTCGCTATCGGCGAGCATTTTGCCGCCGACAAAGGTGCCAAACCGCCAGTCGTGTTGTTGCTGATCGATCGCGATTTGCGCCCGGCAATCGGCTCGCCGTCGGCGTTGACAACTTTGATGGTCAGATCTTGTTTGCGAAGTGCATCGATCCGCCGGTCCGCCGCCCGGCGCCATGGGGCATCAATGGAGCGGCCATCCCAGTCGGTTTGGCTGAGCCGTAACTGGTCGACCGGTGTTTCAGCCGGGTACTGCTCCAGCGAAGCGTCATATAATTCAACCTCCTGGACAACGGCGGCCAAATGGATGGCCATGCGATACTCCCCCGGCTCGAAATCACCGGGGGCAACAACGCTGCCGCGATGCGTTCGCAATTCGGTCGTCGGCGTGATTTGATCGCCCGCATACCCCGCTTTGCCCGGCACCGCGCTCTCGGTAGCGATGCGAAATTGTCCTGCCCGCGTGTGTTTTCCGGTGACGCGGGCGGTGATGTTGAATACCAACGTGTCGCCGGACCGAATCGGTGCGGAGTTGGTCGGCGTGTGATAGACCACCGCCCAAGCCGGATCGCCGGGTCGATCGATATCAATTCGCAGGGCCGGCCGGCCGTCGATGCCCTCAACCAGTTGCTTTTGGACCGGCTGCGAGCCGCCGACCTTCATGGTCGCGGGGTCGGAATCTTCGATGACCGTTTCGGCGCGTGACAACGGAGCAACGAACGCACAGGACGTTGCCAAAAAATAGATCGCAAATCGCATTGGTTGACCGGGGATGGAGCCGCGGCAGTTTAACCCAAACCGGTCAGCACGCCGTCGCCACAGAAGTCGGGGTTGCCGAACGATTCCGTCGGGAAATCCATCCGCTCGGCCAACGTCATCAACAACCGGTTGTGCGGCACCCCACCGATCTCTCGGGCGACCCCGGTTTTGAGTCCCAATCCACCGCCGACCAAGACAAACGGGATGTTGTCGCGGGTGTGCGAGTTACCTTTGCCGAGTTCATTGGTCCACAGGATGGTGGTGTGATCGAGCATCGAGCCATCGCCGCCCGGTTCGGGCGTTTCATCCAACCGTTTGGCCAGGTGGGCGACCTGCTCGCAGTACCACGTGTTGATCTTGATCAGGTTCTCATAAGCGTCCGCGTTGCCGTCCGGCTCGTGGCTGATGCCGTGGTGCCCCTCGTCAATGCCCAGCCATTTCATTTTGGGTTGGCCGACCGAATTGGTGATCTGGAACGTCGCAACGCGTGCAAAGTCCGCCATCAATGCGTTGACCAACAGTTCAATCTGCATCCGCGTGATCTGCGGCATGTTGTCGTTTTGTTGTTCGATATTGGGCGGCAGTTCGGGGACCGCGTGACCGATGGTGTCTTGAGCGGCGGAAAGTTCAACTTTTAAGTTTTTCTCCATTTCCCGAACCAGCGCGGCATGGCGGTCCAACATTGCCCGATCCTCGGCACTGACCATCGACTCGATCTTCTTGAAGTCTTCGGACAGATCATCCAACACACTATGAAGCATCTCACGGTTGGCAGACTGACCATACAGCTTGTCGAAAACCTTGTAAGGATTGTCAATCGGAGCCACGGGGCGGTTGGGGCCGGCGTAGGACATCCGCGTCCAAGTATCGGCTCGCTCGGGCACCATCACGCCAAGCTCCAGCGACCCGAAGCGAGTCCGGGTTGCCGGATCGGCTTGAAGTTGGTTTTTGAGGTATTGATCCAACGAAATGCCCATCGACCATCCCGCCGGGGTGTCCGATCCACCCTGAATATCACCGGGAAACAGTTCGATACCGGTCAGCAGGCAGCCGATGCCACGCATGTGGCCATCGCCGTCGCCTTTGATTTGGTTATGAACGCCATGCAGCGTCAGCGTTCGATCGCGGAACGGCTCCAGCGGCTGGAGGATTCGTTTGAGTTCCAACGAATCGTCGCTGACCGTCGGCCAGAAATGATCGGGGATCACGCCGTTGGGGCTGAAGACAATGATCAGACGTTTTTTGGCGGGACCGGGTGTCGACGCAAACGACGGCAAACCGGTGGCGAAGTTGGCCGCCACGGCGGACAAACCGGCCGAACGCAAAAACCGGCGGCGGGTGGTATAGCTGTTAAAAATGTTCATGGGTGTCTTTGATGTAGACCGGCCTTCCAGGCCGGTCAGTGGTGGGTGAGGGGG
The DNA here is from genome assembly GCA_963833245.1 of Pirellulaceae bacterium. Lineage (GTDB taxonomy): Bacteria > Planctomycetota > Planctomycetia > Pirellulales > Pirellulaceae > Rhodopirellula. The sequence goes on along the minus strand of CAWHXH010000006.1, from coordinate 1,775,497 downwards.
CGTTCAGGTACCCGCCAACGCCGATTGCATCGGCTCGGTGGCGACGATTTTGGCGATCGATTTGATCAACATGCGAACATTAAAACCGGACGCCTCGAAGTCCTGGCGTAGTTGTTCCAAACGATCGGCTCCGTAGGCGGCGACCGGTTGTTTGACCAGATGTTGAAACACGCGGGTGACAAAAGCCGACTGGGCGTCGTGACTGGCGGCGGCCATTTGGGCTAATTGCCGTGCGCCGCGAAATTCGACGGTCTCGTCGGTTCGGGTCAGGTAGGTGCCGGTCGCATCGATCGGTTGATCACGTTCGGTCACGCGGAACCTCCCGGTGGCATCATAATTTTCGAGGGCGAAACCCAAACCATTAATCCGCCGGTGACAGACCTGACAGTTTTGTTCGCCGGTTTGTAGTTCAACCCGGGCACGAGTCGTCAGCGATGGGTGCAACTCGGCATCAAACGGGGTGAACGCCGCGTTGGGCGGACGGAGGGTTCGGCCCATCACGTGACGGATCAAAAACACGCCCCGATGAATCGGCGAGGTTTCCTCGTGATAAGCCAACGATGACATGATCAGCGGATGAGCGATCAGGCCGACATGGGTTAGGTCATCCCGACGGCTTTGGTAAAACCGGCTGCCCGGTAGCGCCAGTGGCCTCGGTCGGTTGCCAGGCCTCGCCATAGTACTGTGCCAACAATGGCGTCGTCGGCATCGAGTCGGCGAGCAACAATTGTCGAAAGTCGCTGGTGTCGCTCCACAGCGTCGCGTCGAGGAATGTTTCAAGCGATCCATGAAGATCGGCGATCACTTCGGGGCCAAAACCGGCAAACCGCTCCTCGCTCTTGCGAAGATCCTCATGTTTGTCCAGTTCCAACCACTGTGTGAACAGGTCCCGTACTTTAGCTCGCGTGCGGCTGTCATCGACCATCCGGTCGATGAGCCAATCGAGCGACCCGGGGGTGGTAAAGCGATCTTTCTGAATTTCCTGGATCACATAGGGTTCGGCCGGCAATGAATCGTGCAACACCAAGGACAACCGGTCGACGGCCTGTTGCGAAACGCTGCGATCCAAGTCCAACTGGGGATACAGGAATCTGGGGTTTTTGACGGCCATCAAGACCGTGCGTTTGATGATTTCCTTTTCATCCACCAAATCACCGGCCGCGCGATCGAGCAGCGGTCCGACGGCGGCCACCGGCATCCGGTGGGCGGCGGCCATCAACGGGGTCAGGAAGTCACGCAACGCTTCGCGTCGGGAGCGTTTTTTCTTCTCCGCCTGCCGAGCGAACCCTTCCCATTGATAGGTAATCAACCGATCGGCCAGTTCAAAAGCGGCCGCGCCGACGGCATCGTCCCAGGCTGCATCAATCGACAGACCACGCTCGAAACCATAGCTGCGATCGTCCGGCGGAAATTCGGTTTCCAGCCGCAGCACGTTGGGGCACCAGTCACTGTACAGGTGCGTTGCCGGGATGACCTGTTCGACCCCGCCGGGCGGCACCCACGCCAACGTTATATTGGCCGGAGGTTGTTCCGTCTTGCGTTTGCGTTGATTTAAATCGATCCAAATTGGATAAACCCGTCCGCCTGTTAACGTGACGAAACGACGGAACTCGGTCCGGCCTTCGGATTGAACATGATTATCGATCAATTTGTCGTCGCGGTCACCGAGACTCAGCTCAAACGAACAGTCGCTGCGGACAACGATCTCATAACGACCGGTCTGAGGCACCCGAAGCCCACCCTCCCAGTGAACAAAGAACTCCTCGGCGCCGATGTCTCCGCCGGGGCTATCATGCCCCCACCGGAAGTCGACGACAGGATCGACCCGCTCGATCTTCAAGTTCTTTTTGTCCCATCGTGGCCCGTTAAAGTAAGTTGCCTTGAGTCCCTGTTTGGCCTGCATCGTTTCCCGGGCGGTCGTCAGGGTATGTTCGGTGGCGGCGTACAAATCCGTCAGGCTTTGACGCATCTGGGTACCGGTCAGTCGCTGCAGAACCGCTCGGGGCGGGCGACGACGCAATTGAGCGGCTTCGCCGTAGAATGCTGCGTGAATGTACGCCGAAACCGCGGCGGCTTCGTCACCGACGCACGCGTCGGGATCGCCCTCGGGCATCGTCTCGGCGATGATTTGCGCTAACTCGCCGACCGACGCGTCGCCGACCAGCGGTTGGTCGTAAACATCGGCTTGCCCAACCCCATCCGCCCCATGGCAATCCAGGCAGGTGTCGTTGTAGATCCGCTGGCCCAAAGCCAGGATCGCTTCGGCCGACGCGGCGTCCGGTTCGGCCGATGATGCGGCGGCAACGTTGACCATCGCCAGCCACCCGACCAGCACGAACCGGCAGACACAACGAGAGTTCCATCGAGCAAACATCAAAGCGGGGGTTTCCGGGGAGGAAAAGGGTCGGCAGCCAAGGGAGGATCGAAAGACCAAGCGGCCGGGAATTTTCATTCCGCGGGGCTTCTCGGTCGACGACGGGCTGTCGGGAGGGTCCGTCATTATACGCAAAGCCGAGGGTGTTTTGTCCATCAATCGATGCACCGAAAATTCGACGCCGGCGACGTCGAGGTGGATCGGTTCGGCCGGGAGACCGCTTTTCGACCTTTCGTTTGCCTCGCGGCGGTCGGTAGGGTCGGTCGCGGCGGGCGCTGGTGCTCGCCGGCTGCCCGCTTTCCGAACCCTCCAGCTGCCGTTTCCGCGATGCCCCCCACCCCCCGCCCCGCCGCCCCGGCGGCCGACGCCCGCCCCTCGGGACTGGTTCTGACCGCCATTGGTTTGGCGATTGCCGCGGCCGCTTTCGGTGTTGGTTCAACGACGCTCCGGGCCGCCAATCCCGCCCTCGCCGGCGCCCCTTTTGCCCCTTCGAGCGCGGCCGAGCAACAGGCTCTTGACGCCTTTTTGGTCCGTTGGCAAACCCACAGCCAGGCAACGCGGACGCTGGAGTGCCAGTTCACCCGGTGGCACTTTGACAGCTTCGCCGCCCCGGCCGGGGTAGCAGCGGAGAAGTCTCAGGGGGTGATCAAATACGCCACGCCGGACAAAGGCTTGTTCAAAGTCGAGACCCGCCACCTGTTCAAAGGGATGCAGGAAGCGACGGCCCAGTACAGCGAGGCCCTGACCGAGGACGGCGACCACTGGGTTTGCAACGGCAACGAGCTGCTGGAGTTCGACCACGCCCAAAAACAGTGCCGCATCGCCGAACTGCCCCCCGCGATGCGGGGTCAACGAATTTTTGAATCCCCCCTGCCCTTCGTTTTCAACCTCGACGCCGCCAGAATCAAGGAACGCTACTGGGTCCGCCGCGTCGCCAATCGCAATCCCGGCACGGTGCTGATCGAAGCGTATCCGAAACGCCAGGAGGATCGGGCGCAGTACAAGTTGGTGCAAATCGCGCTCGACGAGCAGACGCTGCTGCCGCAAGCCCTGCTGATGTATGCCCCGAATTTCGACGCCAAGACGGCTCCCAAATGGGACCACTACCAGTTCGCCGACATCGCTCGCAATTCGCTCTCGCACCGCGTCCGCGGATTTGTCAATTCGTTCATCGATGAAACGCCGCCGGCCGACTGGAAAGTGTTCCGCGAGCCTTACCAACCCCCCGCCGACGCCCAAGTCGCCGATTCGCAAGGCCAACCGCGGCGGTAACTCTTCTTTTAGCGGAACGGCGCAAGCCGTCCGGTGCCGCAACTTTTGGCGTAGCGGCGCAAGCCGTCCGGTGCCGCAACTTTTAGCGGAACGGCGCCAGCCGTCCGGTGCCGCAAACATCATCACCGTAGGATGGGTCAAGGAGTCTTCGACGCCGACCCACCATCGGTCTGACAAACGGCAATTGCCGGCATCGAGGACCGGCGTTGCGTGGGAGTCGGCGTCCCGGCGGAACGCCGCTACGGCCGCGACATGTAGCTTTTAACCGCCCTGCCCCGGCGGCGGCGCAGCGTTTATCCTCCGCGGGACTTTTGCCAAGCCCACGATTTGATCGCCACCGCCCGCCATGCTCCGAACCCACACCTGCGGCCAACTCCGCGCCTCCGACGTCGGCACCCCCGTGACGCTGTGCGGCTGGGTGGAGAATCATCGCGACCACGGCGGGGCGGTGTTCATCGACCTTCGTGACCGGTACGGGTTGACCCAGGTCGTCGTCGGACCGCCCGAAGCGAGCGGGGAGTTGATCAAAAAAGCCGGCCATGTCGGCAATGAATCGGTGGTATTGATCCGCGGCACCGTGGCCAATCGATTGGAAGGCAAGACCAACGAAAAGTTGGCAACCGGAGCGATCGAAGTCCGCGCCGAACATTATGAGGTCCTGTCGGTCGCCGACACCCCGCCGTTCACCCCCGGGCAAGCGGATTTGCCCAACGAAGACTTGCGGCTCAAATACCGCTACCTCGACCTGCGTCGACCGGCGATGCAGCGGGCGTTGATTCGCCGCAGCGAGATCATCAAGTGCATGAGGGACTACTTCGCCGAGCGTGATTTTATCGATGTGGAAACCCCGATCCTGGGCCGCTCCACGCCGGAGGGCGCCCGCGACTACCTGGTCCCCAGCCGCGTGCATCCGGGCGAGTTCTACGCGCTGCCGCAATCGCCGCAGCTCTATAAACAAATCCTGATGGTTGCCGGGTTTGATCGTTACATCCAAGTTGCCAAATGTTTCCGCGACGAGGACCTTCGAGCCGACCGGCAGCCCGAATTCACCCAACTCGATTTGGAAATGTCGTTCGTCGACGAAGACGACATCATTGGCGTGATTGACGGACTGGTGGCCCATGTCGCTCAAACCGTCTTGGGTCGTCAAATCAATACGCCATTGCCGCGGATGACTTATGCCGACGCGATGCGGCGATTCGGCTCCGACGCCCCGGATCTGCGGTTTGGTTTGGAAATCGTCGACGTTACCGACGTCGCCGCCAAAACCGACTTTCGTGTTTTCCGCGGCACCGCCGACGCCGGGAATTTTGTCCGCGGGATCAACGTCAAGGACGCGGCGATGAAATTCAGCCGGCGTCAAATTGATGAAATGACTGAGTATGTCAAACAGGACTTTGGGGCCAAAGGTTTAGCGTGGTTCCGGGTCGAAGACGATGGGACGCTATGGAGTCCGATCGCCAAGAATTTCGACGCCGAACATCTCGCCGAAATCAAAGCCAAGCTCGGCGGCGAGACGGGCGATTTATTGATGTTCCTGGCGGATACTTGGGAGACGACTTGCAAAGGTTTATCAGGGCTTCGCAAACGGCTGGCCGCGGAGTTGAAACTCTATGATCCGGGCGAGCTGAACTGTTCCTGGGTGACGGAGTTCCCGATGTTCGAGCGCAACGACGACGGGTCGGTCACCGCAATGCACCATCCGTTTACCGCGCCATTGGCCGAGGATTTGCCAAAGCTGACGACCGATCCGGAAAACTGCCGGGCCAAAGCTTATGACTTGGTCATCAACGGTTCCGAAGCGGGCGGGGGAACGATTCGTATTCATGACCGGGCGACCCAGTCGCAGGTGTTCGAGCTGCTGGGGATCGATGCCGAGACGGCCCAGGACCGATTTGGATTTTTGCTGGACGCGTTGCGTTTTGGCGCCCCGCCGCACGGCGGGATCGCGTTGGGCGTCGACCGCTGGGTGATGTTGCTGGCCGGATTGGACAACATCCGCGAGGTCATCGCGTTTCCGAAAACGCAAAAGGCGACCGATCAGATGACCGGCGCCCCCAGCGAGGTCGACAAGGGCCAGCTCAACGAACTGCGCCTGCGAACGGTCGCCGCGCAAGTTTGATTTCCCCACCGCGGCGACCAACCCGCCGTGGCCGTGGATTCGGTGGTGGGTCGGCGCCGAAGCGGCTTGACCCACCCTACGTCCGGGAAGCATTTAGTTGGCCATATGAAGGTTTGATGTTGATGATTTGCTTGGTTGACAACTTCGCGCCTAGACTGCACGACGCCACCGAAGCCTCCCGTTGACTCGGTCCCGCCGTCTTGGACGAACCGATGATGGTCCCACGCTATCGTCAAGCAGCACCAGCTCCCGTGACGATGGCATCGGGGGACGCCCCAGTCTCCGCCGCGGACGGCGAGGTCGATCGTTGGCCGCTGATGTTGTGGGTTGGCTCAGCAATCATGCTGATCGTTTTGTTGACGATCTACGCACCGTCAATGCCCGGTCCGTTTTTATACGATGACCGGGGGCACGTGTTCGACAATCCGGCGATCGAGTCATTTCCGCCAAAACTACAATGGTGGCGTCCTGAAACAAGACCGTTGGGACAGGCGACGTTTGCTATCGACCGCATCATTTGGGGTCAGTGGCCGGGGGGCTACCGACTGACCAACGTCATGATCCAGTGGGTCTCGTTCATCGTGCTGGCTGACCTGGCGAGTCGGCTGATGTCCGTCCGACGGGTTCGATTGGGCAACAACATCATGATGACGGTGCCGCTCTGGATTGCCGCGATCTGGGCGGTTCACCCGCTGACCTCCCAGGCGGTCGCCTATGTCGTACAGCGGTATGAGTCGTTGATGGGTTTGTGTTTTCTGATCTACCTGTGGTGCATTGTCAGGCACGCCACCGGTCCATCGTGGCACTGGTTGACGTTGGGCTGGGTCGCCTTCGCCGCGGGGCTGTCTTGCAAGACGGTGATGATTACTGCCCCGGCGGTCGGCTACTTGATGGACCGAGCATGGCTGAACGATTCGGTTCTCCAAACCCTCAGGCGTCGGGGAGCGTTTTACTTGCCTCCGCTTGTTTTGGGGGGAGTTGCCGCGGCTTTGATCTTGCCGGCATTATTGATCGGTGGCGCCCACGTTGGTTTCGGTGACGACGCGCCGCCGGTCGACCGTCACCTGGCCGGCCAGGCGGTGGCGATGTTGGGATACGCCCGCCGGATCGTTTGGCCGACCGATTTGAGCCTCGATCATGGCTTGAAAGTTCCGGCGGATTGGTTGGCAGTCTGGCCGTCCATCGCGTTGGTGAGTGTTTGGGTTGTCGGGGGATTAGCCGCGTGGTTTTCGGGTCGGCGACGGGTTGGCTTCACCATGCTGGCCCCGTTGGTCATTCTGTCGCCGACTTCGACCATCGTCCCCACGGCGGATTTGATGGTCGAACATCGGATGTGGTTACCGCTGGCAATGATCGTCATGGGGGCGGGGATCCTCTTGACACCGCCCATGGCCGCGATGTCCCGACAAACGAATCGTTCGCGGATTCAATGGACGCTGTGCATCGTGGTGTTACTGACGACCGCGGGTTTGGCAATGGCAACTCATCACCGGGCGGGCCAATACGCTTCGGCCGTCACGCTTTGGGAATCGGCGTTGCAATTGAATCCTAACAATCCACGCGCGGCCCAAAATTTGTCCCACGCCGCCGTTCAAGAAGGCCGCGGGGAAGAACTCATCGGTCGTTATGTAACTCTGGTCAACTCATCCCACCCCCGAATGGTAAGTTCGGTAGTCATGGGACGACTCGGCGAGGAATTGCTCAAGGCCGGACGGATTGATGATGCTTATGACGTCCTGCGCCGAGCGGTCGACGATGACCCCACCCCCGAACTGCTGGAGAATCAATACCTCGGACCGGTGGTGGCCGAAGACATCGCCGGTCATCGAATCAATCTGGCGCTGGCGTTGGCCGCCAAGGGTCGAGCCGACGAGGCGCTGCGGCGACTGGACGAAGCGTTTGCCATCGACGATTCCTTAGCTCAACCACGCGCGATCGCCGGCGACATTGCTGCCCGCAGCGGACGACCTGATGAGGCGACCGTTCACTTCCGGCGTGCATTGGAGCTGCAACCGGGATGGCCCGAAGTTGAGCGTCAACTGCGGTCATTTTCCGGCCCGGGGGAGTCGCGATGAACATATCGACTCTCTGGCGCCGCGATGCCGCATCGCTTTACAAACTCGCTGTCCGCCGGCCCGCCGCCGGTCAGCAACCCGTGCCCACGCCGACTCAACGAAGTTTTGTCAAAAACAAGCGGACGGACAATTTGCTCGTTGGCCAATGGTTGATTGAATCATTGATCCAGCAAAAACCTTATGTCACCCTTCATTCCGCTCGGCACCTGCCGTCGGGTCGCGTCGATGTGCTGCGGTCCTACCATCAGGGACTGAATTTGACGGCGGAATCTTATCAGGCGATCGTCGGCCCGGCGATGGGATCGGGCGACACCGCCACCGGGTCGCTGAACGCTCCGGTGGGGCGAAGAGTTGTGTTTGAAGATCGCGGAACGGTGCGTGTCGTCCGCCCCGCCGCCGCCGGCCCCACATTGCAGGAGTTCATTGATGCAGGACTGGTTCTGACCGCCCCCGAAGCGATCGACCTGGCGGAGGGTTTGATTGCCGCGATGCGCAACATGCCTTTGAAGATTCGCGTCGGACTACGTCCCGATCAAGTCGTCCTGTCGCCCGGCGGTGGGGTCAAGATTGTCGATGCCGAAGATCTGCTCGTTCAGCTATTTCATCGTCGACGGCGGTTGTCCAGTGACTCACCGACGGTGCTGCGGCCGGGAGATCGGTTTTTCGTGCCCCCGGAGATCCTCGCCGGTGACAAACCCACCGGCGGACCGGCGATGAGCTTCGTTGTCGGTCGACTGCTGATCTGGGCCGTCAGCGGTGGCCAACCTCGGATCATCAAACAACGGCTTTCGGAGACGTGGATGCAGACGTTGACGCGGTGGGTTGATTCGGACCCCAAGGTACGACCGCAGACGGTTGAACAAATCGTATCGGACTTGGCCCTGCTGCGTCTCCCCCATCAACCCAAAGATGCTTTGGCTGCCGTGGCCGCTCGGTTGCCGATCGATCAGGTCACTTGGGTCAATCGACCGCCTATAGGTTTGACGAGTGTTGTCAAAGTGGTCGCGACGATTGCGGTGGCGGTGATGCTGCCGCTATTAGGATTTTGGATCATCAAGATGCCTCAAGATGCGGCGGCACGGTCCGCGGACGACGTGCCAATGGAAACCCAACGTGTCGAAGCGATCGAAGTGTTCGAGCTACCCCCGTAAGGAGGGGGGGGCAGATTTTGTGTCATCAATGACGGTGGATGTTCAGGTTTGATGAAGATGAGCGGGAATCCGGCAGGTTGTCTGCCGATCGTTGGCGGGGAAGTTTAGGATGAACGGTTTGATCCTTCCCAACCCCGAGACCGCGTTGTTTCAACCCGTGACCGCCCCCCCACACCCGCGCCGGTTGTCTCGTTGGTTGCTTGCCGGGTCGCTGCTGCTGCCCACCTGGGTCGGTTGCAGCGAGAGCGTGGAGGACCGGATGATGGCCCGCGCCCGGGCCAAGGCGGCCCGCAACCAGGCCGCCGCGGAGGAGGAGGAAGCGTCTCCGCGGGCCGCCCCGCCCCCGCCCGCGGCGGCCCCCGTTAGCCCGCCGCCGGCCGCTAGCCCGCCGCCGGCCGCCGCGGCTGACGACGAGCCACTCGCGCCGCCGCCGGTTCCCCCGACCGCGATTGCCCTGGACGTCCCCGCCCCGCCGCCGATGGCGATCGACAATGCCGCCCGCTTGTTGGCTTTTACCCGCGAAGCCGGCACGGTGGGATTGTTCGACATCACCAAAGAGCAACTGCTTCGTGACATCGGCGATTCGACCTACACCCCGACCCAATTCGCACTCGATCCCGGCGGTCGGCAATTGCTCACCGCCGACGGTCGGGGTCGCACCGAAGTTTTCCCGATCGATCAAATCGAAGGCCTCGACGCGTTTGAACAACGTCGCCGCAGCCGCGAAAAGGGCGGCAGTGATCGCTTTGCCCACCCCCGGCCGATCACCGCGATCGCCCCGGTCGGCTACACCGGTCAATACTTGACCGGCGACGATTCGGGGGAAATTCGGCTTTGGAATCCGCCCCCGCCCGCGTCCAAACCGGTTGCTACCGGCGATGGCGCGGTCCGCGGCCTGGAGTGGTACGGCGACGGGAAATTCCTCTTTGCCGCGGTCGAATCCGGCGGGGCCGGAGAAATCCTCTACTGGCGGCTGACCGACGGTCGACCGGACCCCGAGAGCCGACGCAGCTACAAAAAGTTGCCCGGAAAACCGACCCGCATGACGCAATTGGTCGGCGGCGGGGGGCTGGCGGTTGGCGATTCCAGCGGCACGGTGCATGTTTGGGCGGCCCAAAGTGGTCGCATCCGCCATAGCGTCCTGAAGCCGTCGGACCGCCCGATCACCGGTTTGGCGTTTCTGCCCGAAGCCCGAGGGATTGTGACCGCCGATGCCGTTGGCAACGTGCGACGGTTCACGTTGCCGGTTGTCGAGCGACGTTCGATTGACCTTCCCGGCCCCGACTTCCGCCTGGCCGACCGCTCCCCCGATGGGGCGTCCGCCTTGTTGACCGCCGATCGGTCGGTCGTCGCGATTCGGATTGCCGACGGTCAATCAACGCTGCGGTTGGCGCCGACCGGCGAGGGATCGGTCGACAAAGCGATTTACTTGCCCGGCGGAACTTCGCTGCCGATCGTCGTGACGTCGGACATCGGTGATGTTGAGTTTTTCGACTCGGTGTCCGGTCAATCGATGGGGCGAATGACGCTTGGCCAAAAGGTGCTGGCGTTGCAGCCGCTGGCCAATGCGGCCGGCGTGGTGGTTTCGTGCGAAGGCGGCCGGATGGCGCGGCTCAACACCCCCTCGGCGTCCCGGCCGCTGACCGGGGCCGGCGGCGGTGGCGGGGCGGTGCTGGTGGCCACCGATGCGGTCCAGGAGCGGGCAATCGTCATCACCGCGGGCAACCGGTTGACCCGCGTCTACGACTTGGCGACCGGCCGGATCGCCGGTTCAACCTCGTTGGCGGGGATCGAAGGCGAACTGACCGGCGTTGATTTTCGCGGCGGCGTCGCCGTCTTTGGCAACGATCGAGGTGAAATTTGGCTGTGGCGGAGCGCCGCGGGCCGGAGTCGACCGATCCGCGTTGCCGCATTGCCCGACGCCGCCCCGGTCGCCGCCCTGCATTTTGCCCAAGGCACGACGGTACGAGTCGCCGACACCGCGGGCCATGCCTATCTGATCAACCTGGAGCAAGCCGTCGAGTCCGGTGGGCAACCGGCGGCGGTCTACTCCGCATCGGCGCCGGTCACCGCCGCCTCCGTCGGGGAGTCGATCGTCGCGTTTGCCCTGGCCGATTCAATCGTGACCGTTGGCGAAAACGAGCCGGTCACCCATGCCCTGCCCCCGGAAACCAAAATCGTTCGCCTATCGGCCGCCCCCCGTGGCAACCGCGTCGCGGCGGTCGATGCCGACGGCCAACTGCTGCTCACCGGCGACAAACAAATCGTTTCGGTCAAAACGCTCCCGCCCGATTTCACCGCCGACCGGTTGGCTTGGAACGCGGCGGCCGACGAAGTCGTGGTCGTCGGCGGTCGCCAGCTCATCACGCTGTCCGCCGAGACCCACGCGGTGTTGGCGATTCATGACGAGTCCGCCCCGGTCGTCGATTTGCGATTGACCGTTGGCGGAACGGCGCTGCAGGTTCAACCCGACGGAACGGTTCGCCAACGCGGTTTGGCCGGTTTCCGTTGGTCAGCCGAGGATCCTGTTCGCATCAACGCCTGGACCGAACGACCGGCCGCCGACGCTCCCGAATTGGCCGAGCTGGCCGCGTACACCGAAACCGGTCAAATTTGGATCGTCGAGGCGGCCAGCGGATCGGTCACCGCGACGCATCAATGCACCGACCAATCGTTCGTTTCCGCCGTTGTTGCCGATGGCGCCGCCGCCGGGGCCAGTCCCGCTCGCCATCTTTTGAGTGTCGAAAAGCAGAGCGGCAAGATCCTCGATTGCGTCGATCCGGCGGCGCCGACCGCCTGGCAGCCCTCGTTGCCGCCGGCCGCGTCGCTGCACACGTTGCCGGGCAGCGAACGGGTCACGATCGTGACTCAAAACGGCGCGATCGTCGTGCATCAACCCGGTCAGGATCCGATCGACGTGCCCGCCGATGCCAAAGTCCAGTCGGTGCGGATGATCGATGACTCCACGCTGTTGATCCAAGCCGAAGGCAAATCGAGCTTGCAGATCGTCCCGATCGATCAAAACGGTCGCGGGTTGAAAATCGATGCCGCGGAGATCAAAGATCTGGCGGCGGTGCCCGGTCGCAACGCCGTCGCGTCGATCGCCCGGGGGACTGAATTGTCGCTGCTGGACCTGGCCAGCGGCCGACAACGTTCCTTTGCGGTCGATGGGCACACCTTGACGGATTTGTCGATCAACGCCAGCGGTTCTCACGCCGCGGCCATCGCCGAACAAGCCAACCGGCCGGGGTCCAACGTTGCGTTGATTTGGACGCTCGGCCAGGCCGACACCGCGGCGACCCAAATCGCCCTGGACGGCAGCACGACATGTTTAACGCTCGACCCGGCCGCAACCACGCTCTGGGTTGGTTTATCCGACAAGTCGGTTCGTTCTTATGAGGCGAGTTCAGGAACCCTGCTGGAAAATTTCACCCTTGATGCGGTTCCGCGGACGCTGAAAATCTCACCCGCGGGTGAGCTTTGGGTCGGCGATGATTCGGGCACCGTGCAATCGCTCTCCAAGCTGCTGGCGCTGCGGATTCCCGGAGACGGCCAACCGATGACGGACCTAATCGCGACGTCGCCAACCTTTGCCCTCGCGACGACGTCCCAAACGATCCGATTGATTCCCTTGAATCAAACCAGTGACCCGGACTCACCGCCGGGCGAGGATCGCTCCCCCGTGACGTTGCAACATGGCGGCGGCCAACCGGTCATCGGAGCGGTTCGCGGCGATGGGGCTGCGGTCGCCGTCGGGTTTGCCGCTGACCCGCCGCGAGTGGATGTTTGGCAATTCGATTCGGCCCCGTGGGGAACCGCCCTTCAACCCTCGATGTCGATCAACCTGCCCGCCCCGACGGACGCGATGACGTTCGCGGCCAAGACGCAACTGTTGGTCGGTCAACGAAGCGGTTTGATCCAGTTATATGATTTGGCCAGCGGCAAACCGGCTTATGAGTTTGCCGGCCACACCGCCCCGGTCGCGGTGCTGGCGTTGGCCGATGGCGGCAATCAAATGGTCAGCGTGTCGGCCGACCGATCGGTCCGCCGATGGAGCCTGCCGGCCGCGTCGTTAGCCGGCACCGATGGCGAAATCCCCCGCTCCGCCCCGGTCGAAGCGACCGATTTGACCAACGCCAAACTCGCCGAAGTCGCTGAGGTACCGGCCGAGGAGGATGCGTTTGCCGAAGTCCGTGCGGCGCTGATGGCCGGCGACGGGGTGACAACCGATGCGAGAGTCTTTGATCTCTTCGAGGACAATACGACCGACAAACGCGACGTCGCGGCGAAATACAAGCGGCTGCAAGATTTGGAAGAGAAAACGCATAACGCCGATGCGTCGGTGGCCGCCGCGGCGATGCAAGACTTGATCGCCGCGAGGAAGGATTTTCATGAAGAGCGCCGATCGCTCACCAGCCTCCAGCGGGTCGCCGGGGCCAGGACGTTTGCCGACGACCAATCCAACCTCCTGTTCAGTACCAAGACGCAATTTGATTTCTCGGCCGGTTTGAGAACCGTCCATCCGCAAATCAGCGGCGGGCGGTTTGTCTATGCCGCAATGTCGGCCTCGCGTCAGCCCGGTTCGCTCTACGTGTGGGACTTTGGCGTCTCGGGGGTCCAGACCCACGCGTGGAAAGACCTGTCGCTTCAAATCAACGAATTGTTTGCGCTGCCCGAGGGCCGAGGCGTTCTTTCGGTTCCACAATTGAGGATTTTTTCGCAGGACGGCACATCCCGCCCGATCACCTCGGCGATCCGCTACGCCACGTCGCCGGACGACCAGACTTATAACCAACAACGTTTGTTCGCGGTTGCCAATCAGGGACTGGCCGGTCAGGAAGCGTCGATGCTGCAGGTGTATCAGTACGGCGATTTGATGAGTCCCTCGGCCGGCCCGGTTGCCTCGTTGTCGGGTTTTGAGAGCGAGGTGACGGCGATGACGTTTGCCAACAACCACCGCGCGATCGCGTTCTCGGTTCGCGAGCGCAACGGCTACCGTTTGCTGTTGGCCGATCCGGCGACGCTGCGGGTCGGTCAAATCAGCGTGATTGAGGAGACCAAGCTGACCAGGCCCTGGCTGGTGCCGCCCGATGAGGATGGCGACGCGGGGAATCGGGGTGCGCCCGGTCCAACCACGCTCGCCTTCTCGCCCGATGACAGCCTGTTGATTGTCCATTCGCGGATGGGTGACGAGAAATATACTTACACCGGGTACCGAATCCGCTGGGGCGACGGCATTCCCGGCAGCAGTGATGTTGCCAAGCTGGTCGGACCGGTCGAGCGGGACGCCCCGTTCCTCGACGAATCGGGCAGCCGCCCGCTGTTCTTTGTCTCCCGAACGCGAACGCCCGAGGAGCGGCGGACCAATCCGTCACGCTACGCCACCAGCACCCAGATTGCGTTCCGCACCGGCGGATCGATGCAGGTCGTCAACGCCGGCAACGGCAATCCGCTACGTAAAATCGATCTGCTCTCCTCGGCCGGCCGTTACAACTACGCGGTGACGGCCGACGGCGGTTACGTGATCACCGGCGACGACCGCGGCAACGTCCGGATCGGCAATTTGAGCAGCGGAACGATTACGGATTTGACGACCGACGGCCGTCCAGCCCACTCCGGCCCCATCGTCGGCGTCGCGATCTCCGAGACCGACGCCACGCTGCAAGTCCCCGAATACGCGGTGACGGTCGGCGAAGAAAACCGCCTCAAGGTTTGGGACCTCCTCAGCCGCCTCCGCTAACCCGCCCCCCCCGTGCCGGCGTTCTGCCGGAACGCCGCCCAGCACCCGATACGATATAGTTGAAGACCTCAGCGGGCACTTTCCAAACAAACCAATTCATTCAATCCTCGAACAATCAGCGAACCATCCGAGAATATCGGACTGACAAAACAGGGTCCATCCACAACCGGCTGGTCGGTCAAAACAGATAGACCCGCGGGGGTCGTTGCGACATCCAACCGTGCCAGACGCCCATCTTCGCTCAACAGCACAATTTGGTTTTGCACCCGCATGATTTGCGGTTCGCGTCCCAAACGGAGTCGGTGTTCCCAACGAACCGAAGCATCCGTGGGATCGTTTGGCATCAAGCGCCTTCAGGCAAGCAGGGGCGTGCCACCGGATCAAGCGACTTCAAGTTCACTGCGTGACGACTGCTCCGGTGATCGGCAACCAATCGCTAAGGGTATCATCGTCGGCATTTCCAACCTTCACGTAGCCCTGTGACTTCTGGTTGTTGAATGTTGTCGTCGGCGTGCCCGCGGGGATCGTCATCGCCAGTCGGTAAACACCTGGCAGGTTCTCAATGGGATCAAGTGTCGCCCGAATGAACGGAGGTTGGACATCGAGCACCTCAATCGGCCGGTCCAGTTTCCGCCGTTGCCGCACCGTCACCGCAAATGTCCTGTCTCGGTCCGACAACACCGTCCCCAACGAAAATCCTGAATCGACGTGAATCTCCGGGTGCTCAAAGACAATCGCGGACTTTGGCTTTCCCACGAACTCAACGGTTCGCTGAACTTCCTGATCGCCCAACAGGCAACCGATTTCGACCCGCGATGGCCACCGGGTTGTGTCGGCAACTTGGCCTCGCATGGTTACCCGATAAGCCGATTTGACCGCTAATTCCGAAAGCTCCGCGGGAAACACCGCCAACCCTTCGATCTCGAAGGTGACTCCGTTGACGGGAGTCGAAACACTCGAGATTGAAAAGTCGTTCTCCGTTTGGCTGTAGACATAGAATGGAACCTCGATTTCTTTCTCCGGGGAATAGAGACCCAGATCGAACTTTTTGGGAACGATCAATGGCTTCCGCTCCTTCGCGGTGACTCGCAACGTGATCTCTCGGGAAAGGGGGTCGTTAGTTTGATAGATTACGGTGGCCTCGGCCGTTCCTTGAATCTTCGCATCCCAAACCAATCGAATCTTTTGCGACTGCCCCGGCGGGACATCGGCGGTCTTCGGTTGGCATTCAATGCCCGGCGACTCAAAACCCCGCTGCAGTGTTAGCGTCACTTGACCGTCGTTGTAAATGGAGAAGACATGCTCCATTGACTGGCCCGGCTCGGAGTATCCGAAATCCCAAACCGTTCCCGAAGCCTTCCACTGCGGACGATCCGTTTGCGCGACCTTTTGGTGCTCGGTCAACTGTGCGACCTTAGCGTCGTATTCTTCCCGGCGGACATCCGGGACGCCAAACGGCTTGTAGGTCACCACCGACGTGACAAACGCGATCGACGTCAGCGCCGCGACGCAGACGACGACCGCTACACCTGCTTTTAACATACTATTTTCGGTTCAATTCAGATTCAACATCGGTCGACGAACGCAAACCGTCAGACTGTCCTGGCGTTTGACACCGGGAACACCTTGGGAAAACGTAACGGTCTGATTCTATCCGGGGGCCACCAAAACCAAAAGGCTTTAGACCCACCGCGAATTGGTGGGTCGGCGCCGAAGCGGCTTAACCCACCCTACCAAAAAAGCCACACAGTTTTAACGAATGGGACGACAAGGGCCAATCTCGCAATTGTCAATCCCCGATCCCGCAGCACAGGCTCCCCGCCTGTGATGGCGACTACACAAGCTGGAAGCCTATGCCATAGTAAAAAAACGCGGCGACCAAAATTTGGTCGCCGCGTCGCAATTTTTCAAACGTCCAAACAACGAGGATCAGTTTTCCTCGAAACGACCCTTGAAGTAGCCTTCGTCGATGAACGTCCCATTGAAGTACGCGTCCGGCGACATTTCAACTTCCGAGGACTCATAACCGATTCGAGCGTACTGCTCTTCGGTGAGGGTGCCGGATACTTGGAAGCCCGGGTTGAAGTAGCTGTCGCCGTTGGTGTCGTAGCACAATTTGACCGAACCGTCCGCCATCAAAATGTTGCCGGTACCCAGGTGATGGGCAAACCAATCCCGAGTGTCCTGCAGATAGAACTTTCCATTGTCGGCCGCGGTCTGGCCAGTCTCGGTACCATCATCCTGGGTGCTGCCGGGCAACGGACATCCGACCGTGGTCGCTTCGCCGCGTTCGCAGTTGCGCTGTGCGTTGAGCGACGCACCATTATTGAGAAGGATCAAGCGGTTGGCCGTGCCATCATACCAAGCCGGACCATCGTTGAACGCTTCGGACAGCAACATGCCCTGGGGCAGTTCGACCTTGGCGTTAGGCACAGCGGCAACCAGGATGGCTTCGTCAATGTCGCCTGGACCACCGTCGCCGAGGATTCCGATGCTCGAAGCCGGAACGCGTCCTTTGTCCAACAGATTTTGCGTTAGCGGGCCGATCGTGTCGCCCCGTTCCTTGAACGCACCGCCGGCGGCAACGACGTACTCGACGTTGCTGACCGTCGGAGCGGAGGTCTTCGGTTGCAAACGGACCAAGTGATAGCCGGCGGCATAATTGGACATGTAACCGCGGTCAACAAAATACTCGCCAACATACGCGGCCGGGGCGAGCACTTCACCGGCACGGGCGCATGCTGGCCGGCAGGGTGATCGAAGTTGCAAACGTACAGTTGGCAACACGATCCGGCAGGGCATCGGAGGTCAACAACAAATCACCTGCTCCGGCGTTCATACGCTCGTGCGTATTGCCGACCGCCGGACGTTCCGTGTTGCCCGTGGTGCTGCCGAGCAACTCATTGAGCTTTTCCGAAGCCTTCGACGGATTGCTGGGGCACAACATGTCGCCGGTATTACCGTTGCCGCTGTTGACCAGGTCGGCGGCCCAACCGTAGGTATCCATGCTTCCGTCACGGAAGTAATCCGAGGCACCGGTACACATGCGGGTCAATGGGTCACGGCCGGCAACTTCGGTCAAACCAAGACCGAACTGACGCAGGTTGTTGCTGCACACCGTGCGGCGGGCCGCTTCGCGGGCTTTGGCAAGGGCCGGCAGCGCCAACGCGGCCAGCAGAGCGATGATGGCGATGACCACCAACAGCTCGATCAGGGTGAAACCCTTTTTCTTCATCGTAATTCTCATTCTAAAGTGTTTGTAAGACTGAACGCCCCCCAACGCGGGAAACATTCCATTTCATCCAAAAGCCGATCGTTCAACATTCAAACATTGCGCCCACCGTGCCAGCGGCTTCTAACGCGACGAGGTTGAACCACCCACTTCATCAATTTTTAACGAGGAACCGACAACGGGCTGACACCCAAATTGCCGGGCGCAGTGCGGGGAGACCGGACCAGGGTCGCCAAACCACCGACTGCAGATATTACGGTCTTGCTACTCCTAAAATTCGGGGTTCAAAATGACCGAATCGCCATCGATTCGGTCTTATGTTTTGTCTGGCGGTGTTTTAGACGATGGCCGAGATTCGCAAAGGAGCAATTCGCCAAATTCATCGGATCTTCAACTGTCTTCTCGATTGTCCGCAATTGAATGACGAACGATGTGGATTGACCCACGCTACCATTCACTGCTGCGATCCTTTGCTGGTGAGCGAGTAATAACTGGCCAGTTGGAGCGGATCGGCCTCCATCTCATCCTCGGTCCAAAAGGGACTTTGCGAATCGAATCCGTTGTTGATGAACTGGTCCCCATTACCGTCAACGAGTACCTGAATCGAACCGTCGGCCATCAACACATTGCAGGTACCGCCGTGAAGCGTCGCCATCCCGCGGTAATCCTGCGCGTGTCATGGTTCCAAACCTTCAGCCATCCGGTCGGCCCCTCCCGCGGCGTGCCGGCGGCAAACGTCGGGGTTTGCATTAAATGCGGATTGATGACGTCGGCGACCCCGTCGGCATCATCATCGATCTGATCCCGCGCCCCGATCGCTCCGCCGACAATGGTGGTTACATAAGGTGCCCCGGACGGCATCTCGCCGATCGCCGAGCCGAGTTGACCGGTCGCCGAGGCATCGCAAAGCAGCGGCACGGTGCTGGCCATCACCTTGCCGGCGTCGAGCAACCGAGTCGTCAACGGTCCGCGGGTGACGTTGCGGCCGCGGGGGTCGGTGTCGGTGCAACCGGACAACGTCGTCTGCGGGCTACCGTTGGAACTGAGCACGAACTCGCTGCGGACCAAGAACCAGGATGCCGCATAATTGGTGTTGAAGCCTTTCTCGAGCATTTTTTTCTCGATGATCGCAGCCCGGTCGACGGACTGTGGCGGCGCCGCGGCGTCTTCGATTTCCCTGGCGACGTTGCGGATCGTAAAACCCATCGCGTCGACGAACGGTTCGTTACCCAGCAGGTCCGCACACGGCGTGACGGCCATGTCGGCGAGCGGGATCTCCATGAGCTGCTCGAGCGTCTTGCTGGTTTTAG
The DNA here is from genome assembly GCA_963833245.1 of Pirellulaceae bacterium. Lineage (GTDB taxonomy): Bacteria > Planctomycetota > Planctomycetia > Pirellulales > Pirellulaceae > Rhodopirellula. Next base: position 1,756,221 of record CAWHXH010000006.1, on the reverse strand, counting down.
CTGAGTTGGTCGTACACAACATCTCGCTCGGCAGGATTGCTTGATCGACCAAATCGGCAACCCAACCCTTTTCGGTCGGCACGCCGTCGCGGAGGTAGTCGAACGCGCCGGAGCAGAACCGGCCATCGGCGTCGCGACCGGCATGGGCGAGCAACCCGATCCCGAATTGACGCAGGTTGTTTTGGCACTGTGCGGCCCGGGCGGCTTCGCGGGCTTTGGAAATCGCCGGCAACGCCAACGACGCCAACACCCCAATGATGCTGATGACGACCAGCAGTTCGACCAGCGTGAAGCCCCGCGGGGCGCCGTCGACCACCGCCATCAACCGAGGGGAACGAGCATCGTGGCCGCCGTGCAAATGGGTCAAAGCAGTGGTGGGGGTGCGGCGAAAAAGGGCAGTGGAAGGGTCCTCGGCGAACATCCTGCCCTTCCGCGATCCGGCGACAACCGCAACCGCTGCCGCGACGACCAACTTTCATGCGAACCCCACCGGGATCTTCACGCGGTCTTCACGAAACTGGGTTTTGAACCCGTGACTGACTTTTGCCGAAAGTCAGGGGGCAGCCCGCTCGCGGCACAAACGGAGCACGTGACTGACTTTTGCCGAAAGTCAGGGGGCAGCCCGCTTGCGGCACAAGCGGGGCACGTGACTGACTTTTGCCGAAAGTCAGGGGGTGCAGCCCGCTTGCGGCACGAGCGGGGCACGTGACTGACTTTTGCCGAAAGTCAGGGGGCAGCCCGCTTGCGGCACAAGCGGAGCACGTGACTGACTTTTGCCGAAAGTCAGGGGGGCAGCCCGCTTGCGGCACAAGCGGGGCACGTGACTGACTTTTGCCGAAAGTCAGGGGGCAGCCCGCTTGCGGCACGAGCGGGGCACGTGACTGACTTTTGCCGAAAGTCAGGGGGCAGCCCGCTTGCGGCACGAGCGGGGCACGTGACTGACTTTTGCCGAAAGTCAGGGTGGTAGCCCGCTTGCGGCACAAGCGGGGCACTCGATCCGTTACAACGAAAGCATGACCTCTCCAACTCGCCGACCCAAAACACTGCATTTCTGGAGAGGAGACCTGCCGCACTGGCAGGTCGAAGACGGCCGCTACTTTGTCACTATCCATCTCAAAAACGCCATCCCCGAAGCCGGCCGTCTCCGTCTTCGGCAACTGATCCAGCAATTCCACGACGAACCCCTCCAACCCGGCGACGCTGAGGCGGTCCAACGTCGCAGCCGGATCTATTTTCAACAGATGGAACTCTGGCTGGACCGCTCCTCCGACACCGCTCATCTGCGGCATCAAGAACTAGCCAACATGGTCGTCGAAGCGATTGACACTCGTTGTCGGCGAGGCATCTGGCAAATGTTTCGTTTCGTCGTCATGCCCAGCCATCTTCACCTGTTCTTGGAGCTGGACCCGGAGCGGAGTTTGAAACGGGAACTATCCGAATTCAAACGCTGGACCGGACATCGAGCAACCCGATTGAATCCCCAGTTGGCGGGGCACCGGTTTTGGCAAACCGAATGGTTCGATCACTGGTCTCGGTCCGACGAGCAGGACGAGCGCATCGTCGCCTATATCGATCGCAACCCGTTGATTGCGGGCTTGGTGCGGCCGGGCGAGGTCTATCCTTGGATCGGTGGTGAAGCGGTTCTGCGTGGCTGACTTTTGCCGAAAGTCGGCGTCAGTCACCAGCCCAACGCCCGCTCGCGGCACGTGGCTGACTTTTGCCGAAAGTCAGTACCCGGCGCCCAACCCGACGCCCGCTCGCGGCACGTGGCTGACTTTTGCCGAAAGTCAGTACCCGACGCCCAACCCGACGCCCGCTCGCGGCACGTGGCTGACTTTTGCCGAAAGTCAGTACCCGACGCCCAGCCCGAAGCCCGCTTGCGGCACAAGCGGGGCACGTGGCTGACTTTTGCCGAAAGTCAGTACCCGGCGCCCAGCCCGAAGCCCGCTTGCGGCACAAGCGGGGCACGTGGCTGACTTTTGCCGAAAGTCAGTACCCGACGCCCAGCCCGAAGCCCGCTTGCGGCACAAGCGGGGCACGTGGCTGACTTTTGCCGAAAGTCAGTACCCGACGCCCAGCCCGAAGCCCGCTTGCGGCACAAGCGCGGCACGTGACTGACTTTTGCCAAAAGTCAGTACCGCCATCAGCCCGACGCCCGCTTGCGGCACAACCGGGGCACGGGTCAACCGGGGACGAAGTCGCAGTCCGCCGTCAACGACTGGGCAAACAACGTCAACAATTTGGCGATCGATTCCATGTCACCGCGACTGATCGTTTCGACCGCCGAGTGCATGTAGCGATTGGGCATCCCGATCAACCCGGTCGCGACCCCGGCGCCGGAAATCTGCAGCACGTTGGAGTCGTTCGGCGCTGCCCGGCCGAGCGCCGCGACTTGGTAATCGATGTCGTTGTCATCGGCCAATTGCATCAACCGAGCCGCGACTTTGGAATTGACGTTGGGGCCGCGGACGATCACCGGCCCGCCGCCGATGCGGATATCGCCTTGCATGTTTTTGTCAATCGTCGGGCAGTCCGACGCGTGCGTGACGTCGACGGCAATCGCGACGTGCGGGGCGATTCGGCCCGCAGCGGTTTTGGCCCCCCGCAACCCGATCTCCTCGGCCACCGTCGCGACACCATGCAATTGGCACCGCAGCGGATGTTTTGCAGTCTCCGCAGCACAACGGCGAACGGTCTCGATCACCGTCCACATCCCCGTCTTGTTGTCCATCCCGGGGCCGCAAACGCGGTCGCCGGCGAGCTGGTGCATTTGAAGCCGCAGCGTCACCGGGTCGCCAATCCGCACCATCCCGCGAGCCTGCTTGGCATCGGTAGCGCCGATGTCCAACCACATCTGCTCCAGCTTGACGACCTGGGTCCGCTCCTTGGGGTCGAGCAGGTGGATCGGTTTGCGGCTGATGAGCGCCGGCACTTCGCCGTCGTCGGTCCAAACGCTCATCGGCTGGCCGATCAACTGCTGCGGGTCCCAGCCGCCAATCGTTTGAGCGTAGACGAACCCTTCGTCGTCGATATGGCTGACGATCATCCCGATTTGGTCGCAGTGCCCGGCGAGCATCAACCGCGGGCCGGCCGCATCGCCGGTCGTGGCGGTCAAATTGCCGTGAACATCGACCGAAACGTCGGTGCCCGATTCCAACAGGTAGTTGCGAATCAGTCGCTGGATCGGCTCCTCGTAGCCGGAGGGGCTGGGCGTCAGGATGGCTTGGTCAAAAAATTCGTGTGCGTTCATGACCGCAACTTTACGGCTGAGCCGAATTTGGTGGTAGCGGAAGTCGCCAAGACTTTCGGCCAAAGCCAAGACTTTCGGCCAAGATCGTCATCGTCGATCAGCTCGACTCCCGGGATGACGTTGCAGGCCGTCCATTGGGTGTCTGTCGGCAATAACCCCGAATGATCAGGCGCCGGTGATCGTTTCGGTGATCGTGCCGGGCCGAAAGTCTTGGCGACTTCCGCTACGACGTTTCCGCTTTGCGGGCCGCCGGCGGGTTAGTTTGACCGTCCATCGTCGACAACCACCGATTGTCCGCCAGGTACCAGCGAACCGTTTGGGCCAAACCCGACTCAAACGTGTGCCGCGGTCGCCACTGGAGTTCGGTTTGAATTTTGGTGCAGTCGATTGCGTAGCGTCGGTCGTGACCGGGCCGATCGGTGACGAAACGGATCAAACCAGTCGACGGTTTGCTGGGGCTTACGTGACGATCGACGTGTCGGCAAATCGCCTGGACAACTTGCAGGTTGGATTGCTCGCAATTGCCACCGATGTTGTAAGTCTGCCCCACCCTGCCCCGGCGGAGCACCGCGTCGATCGCTTCGCAGTGGTCCTCCACGTGCAACCAATCGCGAACATTCTGACCATCCCCATAAACCGGCAGTTCCCTCCCCCCGGCGGCATGGAGGATCATCAGCGGGATCAGCTTCTCGGGAAACTGGTAGGGTCCGTAGTTGTTGCTGCAATGGGTGGTCAGCGTCGGCAAGCCGTAGGTTTCGTGGTACGCCCGAACGAACATGTCCGACGCTGCCTTGGAGGCGGCGTAGGGGCTGTTGGGGGCATACGCGGTGGTCTCAGTAAAATGCCCCTCCGGCCCCAGCGAACCGTAGACCTCGTCAGTCGAGACGTGCAGGAAACGAAACGACTCGGCTTTGCGTGAGTCGAGCGACCGGAAATATTCCAGCGATTGTTCCAGCAACGTGGCGGTCCCGACCACATTGGTTTGAACGAACGCGGCGGGGCCATCGATTGATCGGTCGACGTGCGACTCCGCCGCAAAGTGAACGACGGCGTCGGGCCGAACGCGATCCAAGAGCCGCCGCACCATCGGACCATCGCCAACGCAACCCCGATGCAGCGAGTACCGGTCCGGGGGCGGATCGGGAATGTTGTGCGTCGATCCCGCGTAGGTCAATTTGTCCAAGTTCACCACGCGGCAATCCCCGCCTCGGAGCAACCGCCGAATGAAGCAGGAACCAATGAACCCACACCCCCCGGTGACCAAGATCGTTGATGTCATCGCCGTCGGATCATCGGTGCGGAGATGCGTGAATTATTGTCAAAGGGATGCATTCGTATGTGCTCGAGGGTCTCCGGTCCGGTCAACGCGACTGTGAAGATCGCACGAAGAACACCTTCAAAACCTCGACGGATTGGACCGGGCGGTTCTACACTGCCGGGCCAAATCAACCCATCCCGGTTTGATCAGCCGACAGCCATCCAGTGACACTGACACCCGAATTACCGCCGCCGCTTTGCCGGTGCCCTTGCCCGGTCCAATCGACGATTGCCGCGTATGTTCATCGGTCAACGGGGGCAATTACCGTCGGAATCGACCGGGGCGGGCGGAAACTCTCGCCCGGGGACAAAGATTGACATGGCGTCACGGTTACAGCCATTGACCACACAAACTTCCCCTGGAAACATCATCGCATCCACGGCTCCCCCGAATGACTCGAAAGTCGAGCAACCGATGATTTGGTACGGGCAGCGTGGTCGGTGGGAGCTTTTGAACGTTCGCGAACTATTCGCCTACCGAGACGTCCTGTGGTCATTGATGTTACGGGATTTGAAAGTTCAATACCGGCAAACAATCATTGGGGTCGCTTGGGCGGTTCTTCGGCCGGTCACCCTGATGATTATTTTCACCTCGCTGTTCCGTTTACTCGGCCGCCTGCCCGCGGAGGATCCGGGAACCTATGTGGTTTCGCTCTATGCGGGACTATTGCCATGGCAATTGTTCGCCAGCTCCGTTGCTAAATCAACGTCCAGCCTGGTGGCTAACGAGGCAATTTTATCAAAGGTGTATTTCCCGCGAATCATTTTCCCACTAATCCCGCTGGGTGTTTCGCTGGTTGACTTTGCCGTTTCACTCAGTGTGCTTGGGATGATGATGGCTTGGTACCAAATCGTGCCGAGCGCTGGATTGATGGCCACGCCGATCTTCATCCTGCTGACCCTGATCGCTTCGGTGGCTTTATCGAGTTGGCTATCGGCCGCCAACGCCCTCTATCGTGATGTCGAGTACGCGGTGCCTTTCGTGCTTCAAGCCGGAATGTTCGTCAGCCCCGTGGTTTATGAGATGAACGCCGTCGTACCGGAGGGTTGGCGTTGGCTCTACTCGCTCAATCCGCTCGTCGGCCCGTTGGAAGGTTTTCGCTGGTCCCTGCTGGGGCATCCCTCCCCCCCGGTCAATAGCATCGTTCTCTCCACAATGGTCAGCTTGTCGATGTTGATCGGCGGACTGATCTACTTTCGTCATGTTGAGCGGACCGTCGCGGACCGGATCTGAGGGGCCAAGTCAGTCATGTTATCAGATACTGCGATCCGCGTCGAAAATCTTAGCAAATGGTATCGGACGGATTCCGGTCTGCCCTACCACCGATTGAGCGAAACGCTGTCCAATTGGGGCCGTGGTTGGTTCAATGGCCTTCGATCGTCGCCCACCGACCGGTCCGTGCCCGTTGACGAATCAGCATCGCCCGATCGAGCAGGGTTCTGGGCTCTCAAAGACATTGATTTGGAGGTCAAACGCGGTCAGGTTTTGGGCGTAATCGGTCAAAATGGTGCCGGCAAAAGCACGTTGCTCAAGGTGCTCTCGCGGATCACCGAGCCGACGCGAGGCCGCTTCGGTATCCGCGGCAAAGCGGCCAGTTTGTTGGAGGTGGGCACCGGCTTTCACCCCGAATTGACTGGACGCGAAAATATCTTCGTCTCCGGCGTGGTCCTTGGAATGACCAAAGGTGACATCCGTCGGCGGTTTGATCAAATTACCGAGTTTAGCGGCATCGAAGAATTTCTCGACATACCGGTCAAACGCTATTCCACCGGCATGAGGGTCAGGTTAGCGTTTTCCGTTGCCGCCCACCTGAATCCCGAGGTTCTATTTATCGACGAGGTTTTGGCCGTCGGCGATATTGGCTTCCAAGAAAAATGCCTATCCAAGCTGGACGATTTAGGTTCCAGCGGACGGACCATCGTCTTCGTCAGTCACAACCTCGCTTCAGTCTCACGAATTTGTGATCGTGTCGCGGTTTTGAGAAAAGGTGAAGTCACGTCCCTACTCAACCGGCCCTATCGAGATTTAACGGAAGTCTATTGGAACGCGGCGGTCTCGACGTCGCGGATGGCGGCCCCCCATCGCTGGTCCGTCAAGGACGCACAGACCGATGGATCGGATATCGACTTCAAGGGAGTTCGACCCATTAACCTATGCGTCACCGCCGCCGACGGTAGCCACCGCATCACCACCGAAGACCAAACCAGAATTTCATTCACCTTGGAAATTTTGGAACCCGAACCTGGTCTCAATCTGGGTGTGATTATTTACGACTCCTCCGGTGTGATATTGATGTACTGCATGACCAAGGATGGTCATCCCGATCGCTGGCCCAGTCATCGGCGGGGCGTTCAGACCTACACCGCGGTGCTGCCACGGCGATTGCTGGCCGAGGGTCGTTACCTGATTGAGATGATCGCGGGGGTCTATGGCCGGGAGTGGTACATGGGACCGGCTAGCCATCAGGTCGCGGTCACCGCCAACATTGACCGAGCGCCAGGGCCATCGCCGCTCAACGACGTTCGACGTCCTGGCGTTTTGGGACTGGTCGTCGATTGGGAACAGGTCGAGCCTGCGGTCATCGGTTCTCGCGATCGCATCCGGCAACACTGATTGTCCGACCCAATGACGACTCAATCTTTTCCCAACCCGGAACAACTTCGATCGGGCCTACCCGATGATCACCGCCGCGACGTGTACAGTCAAAACGGCGAAGACGGAATCATCGCTGCCCTGCTGTCCCGTCTACCGCAGACCGATCGCTGGTGCGTCGAATTTGGAGCCTGGGACGGCCGTTACCTCAGCAACGTCAATCGTTTGATCGAGCAGGAGAGTTATCGAGCATTGATGATCGAAGCCGACCTTGCGAAGTTCGAGGAATTAAAGAACAACCATCCTGGCGACAACGTCATCAAGAAGCTCGGCTACGTCGGATTCGACGCTGCTGATAATCTGGAACATTTTCTCGCGAACACTTCGATCCCCGGAAATTTCGACTTATTGAGCATCGATATTGACGGCAACGATTATCATGTCTGGAACGCGATCAAAAATTATCGACCAAAAATTGTGTGCATCGAGTTCAATCCAACCATCGCGATAGGCGTTTATTTCGTTCAGCCGGCTGACCCGGCGACGATGAAGGGATCAAGCGCCTCCTCCCTGGTCGAATTAGCAAATCAGAAAGGCTATCGGCTAATCGCGTCTACCGCTTTCAATCTATTTTTTATCGTCAATGAACTGGTGGAGAACGTACTACCGGCCGGGCACACTGCGCCATCAGAATGTGGGATTCAAACCGAGGTAACGCATATCTTTTACGGTTACGACGGGGCGGTCCACCTCTCTGGTCGGTCCACCATGTTATGGCACGGTGTGCCGATCGACGCCCGGCACCTGCAGCTTCTCCCCCGGAGATTGCAACACTTCCCCGACAATCTCGGCTGGTTCAGACGATGGCAACTCAACCTCCTATGCCGATGGCGACAGTGGGGGCTTAATAGCAGTCAAGATGATGATTAAAGAACGAATGCTCAGATTCGGCACACCGCGGGAGGCACCCCGATGATTCAATTTGGCTTGATCGACAACATCCTCTCCCGATGGTTTGGTTTTCAAAATGCACACATTCAACACGTTCCTTGGCGAGACAGATTGGTGACCGTCGCGACCGACAGCGATGAATTAAAGTCTTTGATCAGCCGTCTTCGTCCCGTGGAAGAACCATCGAAGCCGCTCCTGCGACTTGGACCGCCCTCGGACGGCGGCTACTTGGTACCGGACGATTTGGCTGATCTCGTTGCTTGCTTTTCGGGTGGCGTTGGCCCCCAATCAGGTTTTGAGGCGGACTTGGCGAATCGTGGCATCGCTGTTTTTCTGACCGACGCAACCGTGGCCGGCCCCGCTGTGCAACATGAACGATTCACCTTCGAGCGGCTCAATCTCGGAATTGAAGACACGGCCGACGAACAAACCATCGATCATTGGCTTGCGAAATATCAACCGAAAGGAGATATATTGCTGCAACTGGACATTGAGGGGCATGAGTGGTCAACGTTGATACAAGCGTCAGGTGAATCATTGTTGCGATGCCGCATCCTGGTCATCGAGTTTCACAATCTGGAGCTTCTTTTCAGTAAACAATTTTTCAACAGCATTGGACGTCCTGTCATTCAACGGTTATTGCGGACCCACCGTGTCGCACATCTGCACCCCAACAATTGCGCCGGTCAGCTTACAATCGACGGCATCACTCTACCAACCGCTTTGGAAGTGACCTTTCTTCGGCGCGACCGCTACGTTACCCCACGGCCGGTGACTGAACTACCGCATCCATTGGATCACCCCAATGCGGATGGCGATGATATCATCCTGGCTCCAATCTGGCTTGAAGGCTCGCCTGAAGTCGGCAATCTCCATTGAATCACCCAATTACACCCACTAATTCTTCCACGGTGAAATCGCTATTGAAACGAGTTATCCCGACTGCGGTCCGTGACACCATCATTACCCGGTCGCACCGCATCATTGACTGGTTTGGTGCATTCAAGCCCGATGGCTCCGGTCCCTTTGTTGACCTGCCACCTTACCGCGACAATCCCCATTTGAGGATCAAACTGCGACGGTTCGTCACGACGTCGGTTGGGCTGATCGTCCGTCGCGGTGGAAACGTTTTGGACACTCAGCCCCCCGCCCAAGCATCGTGAAAGTTCTCTACGACATTTCGCAGGAAGGTATTCGAGCGATGGTGGGTTATCGAGGCAGCGGTGTCTCCCGGTACGCGATGCAGTTGATGCGGGGGTTGAAGTCATTTGACGACATTCAAATCTTGCCGTGTTGCTCACACAGTCGGTTGGCGGCATCGGCATTGCGTCGAATTTGGGGGAGTGATCCGACCCTTTCGGAATTTCAATTTCCGCAGCACAGGAAGGGTATCGAGAGTTTAGGTCGCCTCGCGGGTTGGACCAAGCGATACGCCACCGCGGCAGCATGGACTATTAGCGAGCAATCGGCGGTCACCGCTGCCCTGATGCGGTGGCGAGATCAACCTGATGATTCGGACGCATTGCACGACCGGACAAAACAGACGGCTGATGTGTTTCACTCAACCTTTCACCCGCCGCCGCCTACACTACGGTCGAGCCATCCAAATTGCCCGCGGATCACAACCATCTATGACCTCATTCCGGTTCACCTGCCTTGGTATCGACGGCAGGCCGGACACTGGCGAATGATCCAGCGATTGTGCAAGGATTTGAATCAAGATGATTGGTGTCTATGCATCTCTGAATTTACCCGAACGGACATCCTGAGTCAGAATGCAAACCTTGATCCGAAGAGGGTCATCACCACGCCATTGGGTGTGGACGAGAAATTCTTTCGAGACCAGTCTTCCATTCAGATAAACGAGCAACTCCCTCCGTATGTATTGAGTGTTGGCACCAGCGAGCCTCGCAAGAACCTGGAGGCGGCTGTCGCTGCTATCGACAGGTTGACTGATTTGGGGGAGCCGGACATTCAGCTCTGGCTAGTGGGAAATCAAACGCGACGCTCCCGCAACATGATCTTAGATGCCACCCCCGCCCGCATCCTCGATCGCGTTCATTTTCTGGGGTATGTTCCCGATGACCGGCTCATTGAGCTTTACCAACGCGCCATCGCGTTCGTTTTCATGTCAAAGTTTGAGGGATTTGGTCTGCCGGTACTCGAAGCGATGGCTTGCGGGGTGCCCGTGATCACATCCAACACCACCTCGCTACCCGAAGTGGTGGGGGAGGCCGGGATTCAGCTCGATCCCGACGATGTCGATGGCATCGCCGACGCGGTGATCAGGGTCCGCGACGGTGAGCTTCGTCAACAATTGGTCGCTGACGGCAAGGCGCGAGCGGCTCAGTTCACCTGGAAACGAACCGCTGAGCAAACCTTAGCGGTTTACCGGACCGCCGTGGCGGTTCGATGAACCACGACGTCGACAAACCGATGCGGATCGGCATTGATTTAAATCCTTTGTTCTATGCCAAGACAGGCATTGGCGCCACGATCGCCCGGCTCGTTGACTCGATGCAGCCCCATTTGGGATCGGCGAGCATGGTCTATCCGTTTCACAGCGAGATCCCCTCGAAGATATTGGCCCAGTGGGTTTTGTCCAAAAGCCTTTCCGCGGAGGCACTCAAACGACTGTCGATTCAATCAAATTGGGGATCGCTTCGTTCGGAGGTCATGCTGCGAACCAATCGAACGCTGCACAAAGACGGCGGGATGGACCTGTTTCACTGCACCAACACCACCTGTCCTTACACCCGGTTTGAGGTACCGCTGGTTACCACGGTTTATGATTTGGCGTGGCGTCGGTTACCAAACAATCGACTCGGGCAAACATCATCCGCGATGTTTGCGTCGCTGGAAGATCGAATTTGCCGATCGCAGGAGGTTCTATGCATCTCAAACGCGACCGCGCGGGATGTCCGCGAATTCTTGATCATCCCGGCAGAGCGAATCACCGTGACCCCGCTTGCGGCGGCCCTGCCGAAAGTCAATTCGGGACGAACGACCGACGAGGGCCGTGTGCAATCCACTCGTTCCGGTGAGAGCTACTTTCTGGCGATTGGAACGCTTGAGTCTCGCAAAAACTATCGGCTACTTTTGGAAGCGTTGCGTGACCTTGACGGATTGACCCGGTTGCACCTCGCGGGAGCCAAGCGGGGTGCCCACCATGAACTCCTGTCGTTCACCCGGAGCGAGGGGTTGAGCGGTCGAGTGCGTTTCTTGGGACACATTGATGAGCCGAACCTCGTCAATCAACTTCGTCATGCCACCGCCCTGGTGATGCCGTCGCTGTACGAGGGATTCGGGCTTCCGGTGCTCGAAGCGATGGCGGCTGGGGTACCGGTGGTCTGCTCCAACGCCGGGGCGTTGCCGGAGGTTGGCGGAGACGCGGCGGTTTACGTCGATCCTTACAATATCGAATCAATCGCCCATGGGATGCAAACGGTGTTGGATTGGAGTCCGTCGCAGCGGCAAGCGATCATCGAAAGGGGCTACGCTCAAGCCGCCAAATTCTCTTGGGACAAAACTGCCCAAAAGACGATTGAAGTCTATCGGCGGGTCCTGAGTCTCTAACACGTTTGGACATGAATGTCATGCGTATTTCCTTGGTCACTCCGTCGCTCAATCAGGGCCGATTCATTGGCCAGACGATTCGGAGCGTTTTGGACCAGGCGGGTGATTTTGAACTGGACTATCAGGTTCTCGATGGGGGCAGCACAGATGCGACCGCGGACGTCGCGGCTGCATTTGGCAATCGCCTGCGGTGGCGGTCAGGACCCGATGGCGGTCAGATCAATGCAATCAATCGGGGGCTGAGGGAGGCGGGGGGGGAAGTGGTTGGATGGCTCAATAGCGACGACGTGCTGGAGCCGGGAGCGCTGACGGCCGTCGCCGACGCGTTTGCCGATCCGGCGGTGATGTGGGTCCACGGGGGTTGCCGAATCATTGATGCCGGCGGTCGTGAGATTCGTCCGATGGTGACGGCTTATAAACGCTATCACGCCCGGCGGTATAGCCGTCGGCGATTGTTGGGATGTAATTTTATCAGTCAAATGACGGTGTTTTGGCGGCGTGAGATCATTCAAAAGGTGGGGTTGCTCGACGAGTCGTTGCCGCTGGCGTTTGACTATGATTATTGGTTGAGGTTGGCGGCGGTCGCTGAACCGGTTTACCTCGATCGACCCATCGCGGCGTTTCGGTGGCACGGACATAGCAAGAGCGGTCGCGGCTATGTCGCTCAATCGGCCGAAGATTTGACAATTGCGCTGCGTCACGGCCAAGCCGGTGCCGCCGGTCAGTTGACCAAACGGTTGCACAATGCGGCGGCGGTGGGTGTTTACCGAATGCTTGAGCGGTGGGAGCGACGACATGATCATTGACTCGGATCGGCGATGAAACCCCCACCGGACCAGCGGGACATTGTCGATGAGGCTCCGCCGACTCGGGGGCGAATCATCTATTTGCATCCGCACCTGACGGCCGCCAGCGGCGCCGGGGAATTTTGCGTTTGGACGGCCGATGGTTTGGTGCGTCATGGTTGGCGGGTGCATATGATTTGCATCGCCGCGGATTTTGAATGGAAACTCCGGATGCCGTCGGTGAGCGTTCACGAAATCGGCGGAGCGTTGACATCCTCACCGCGGCACTTTCTGAGCATCCGCCGCGTGGTCGAACAATTGACTGATTTGGTGGACCAAATCGTGTCCGACGAGGATGCAATCCCTGCGGAGCGAACGGTCCTGTTCCCCCAAGTTTTTCCGGCCAATTGGTGGGCCGCGGGCCTGCTGCGTCGTCGGTCGATGCGGTGCGTTTGGTTTTGCCAGGAGCCGTCGGCGTTCATTCATTGCCAAGCGTGGATCGCGGCTCTGCCCCAGCCGCAACGATCGGTCGCCCGACTGCTACGCCCGGTCCTCCGCCGGGTGGACGTTCGGCTGTGCCGTCGCTTTGGCCGGGTGCTTTGCAATTCGGAGGCGACCGCCCGGCACGCCGCAATGATTTATGGCTACGCGGAATCGAATGTCAAGGTGATTCATTTGGGGGTGGCTCCCCCGGACTCATCGATAGCGATTGACCCCCACGCGGGTCGCCACGGGTTGGTCTCGGTTGCCAAGTTGACGGGTTTTAAAAACGTGCATCTCGTCCTGGAAGCTTATGACCTGGTCCGTCGCCGGGGTTCGGACCCCGGGCCGCTGCACATCATCGGTGATGGCGATCGGCGGTCGAGCCTGCAACGTTTGGCCCGACGTTTGGGGATCGCCGCGGAGGTTCATTTTCACGGCCGACTACCGCGGGGGGCCAAAGATCAGATCGTTGCCGGTTGCCGGGCTTCCATTTTGGCCAGCGACGGGGAACCTTTCGGCTTGGTGGTCGTGGAGTCGTTGGCGTTGGGCACCCCGGTGATCGCGGTTGATCGCGGGGGTCCGCCGGAGATCATTGCCGACACCGCGGCGGGGATTTTGATCCAACGCCCCAACGCCCGGTTGATTGCTACGGCGATCGAGCGGATTCTCCAACCTGGTCCGCTCAATCCCTCGGCTGTTTCACGATGCGAAGCGGCCCTGTCGAGGTCTCGTGGATTCACCTGGTCTCAAACCGTCGAACGCCTCGACAAAGAGTTCGGGCAAATGATTTCGGTGATTGACCAAAAAAATTAGCTGGACAGCGCCGGGGTTCAGGGCGGTTTAGGTTTTCAAGTCATCGTCGGGTTGATGGATGGGATAACGAATCGCTTGGGTGCGGGCGAGGTTGACGATGTTTCGTTGCAGACGCTGGTGTTGGGTCTGCATGTGCAGCCAGGCGACGCAGGTGGTGACCATGAATAGATAAACGACCAAATCGACACCGCGGCCGATACCGACAAGCTGCGCCAATTGGCTGGTCAAATCCGGGAACAGCGCCAGCAGGATGGCGACGGCCCAGAGAACCGCCCGGGCTAACCGGACACTTCGCCGGATCCGGCCGCTTCGTAGACCGTGGACTTCCAGTGCCAGGAAGAACCCGAGGATCGGGATGATGATCCATTGGAACGGCGTCAATGCGGCGATCATCGGACGAAACGCCCCAGGGCAAGTTGACCGGCAATTCGCAGCGCATCCCAACCGCTTTGACCCTTGGCAAGCGTTTCGCCGGTGTAACGGATCGTTACCGGGACCTCGGTCCATCGGAGTTGATGACGGACGATCTCTTCCAGGATCTCCGAAGCGTGGGCCATGCGGGGTTGGCGGATTCGGATTTGACCGGCGGCGTGGCGGGAGAAGGCTCGGAAACCGTTATGCGTGTCGGTGACGGCCAACCGGGTGGTTAACCGGGTGTAACAAATCGCGAGCTTGAGCAACACGCGACGTGTCAGCGGCATCGCGATGGTGGCGCCGAAAAATCGTGAACCCAGGACAACATCGGCGGTGCCCCGGTCAATCGGCAGCAGGACGTCGTTGATTTCGCGGGCATCGTGTTGTCCATCGCCGTCAAAGGTCACGATTGCATCGGCGCCGCGGTCGAGGGCGAACTGAATCCCGGTTTGAATCGCCGCGCCTTGGCCGCAATTGATCGGATGCCGCAGCACCCAGACCGGCCCCCCGGCGGCGGCGGCGACCGCGGCGGTGCCATCACCGGAGCCGTCATCGACGACGACAATTTGATATTTGCCCGCGTGCCTGAGTTTGCTCAACGTGCCGGGCAACCGTTTGGATTCTTGATAGGCGGCCACGACGACCCAGACATTGGTCGGCGGCGTCGGCGGCGTGGTGGACGGCATCACGGGATGATCGCTGATCGATCCGGCCGAACAAGTCCAATGCTGATGAAGCTTTCATGAACGTTTGGATCAATCCCATCAATTAGCGATCCTCAAAATTTCTTGGCCGCAATTGAGCAAATAACGCTTTCTTCTGATCCGGCAGTGAATAATCGAACCCGCACGACCGCAGGAAATCCTCGCTGCTGCTGATCGCCAGGACCTCCATCACGTTCAGCGACCGGGCACGGTCAAGGCAGTCGGCAACCAATCGTTTGCCAATGCCGGTGTTGCGGTGCTCGTGATGGACCGCCAAACACTGCAGTTCAGCCAACTTGGGACTGTAGACTTCGATCGCCGCGAATCCGAGCAGTTGCATTGGCGGGGCCAACCCCGGCTGGGGGTCGGTCGCCGAGGCGGAGCCGGCACCCGGCAGCTGCGTGCCACCGTGGCCGGCTTTTGCCGAAAGCCGTGCCTGATCATCACTGCAAAACTTAGCACCCGGCAGCTGCTGGCCACCGTGGCCAACTTTTGCCGAAAGCCGTGCCTGATCGTCAATGCAAGGCTCAGCACCGGGCAGCTGCTGGTCACCGTGGCCGGCTTTTGCCGAAAGCCGTGCCTGATCGTCAACACAAGGCTCCGCACCGGGCGGGTGCGGGGCACCGTGGCCGGCTTTTGCCGAAAGCCGTGCCTGATCATCAATGCAAAGCTCCGCACCTGGCGGGTGCGCGGCACGGTGAGAAACCTCGGCAACGAAGCCGTGACGGGTCAACTCCGCCAACTCGCCCTCGGTCCGCGAAAGCAACAGGTGCTGGGCGACATAGGGCCGCATCAACGCGTGGATCGCGGGCACGTCGGCAGGGTTGGCGACACGAAAATTGATACTAGGGGGCGGCTGGGGAGGGTTGGGCATGAACGTTGGTGACGGGAGGGCAAATTCCGCTACGGGAGGTTGTCGGTTCCCCGCGACGCCAGCCGCATTTGAACCACGAGGTATTGATCCTGATCGATGTGACCGGTGTCGTGAAGCAGTTGTTCGCCCAGCCCGTAGGGTTGAGCCGTCGACTCACCGGCAATCTCACGCAGCGCCGGGGCGATGACAATCGATTGCCCGCCGGCGACGGTCCAGTCGAAGTGCATCGAGGGCAACGGCAGAAACGGCCGGGCGGTGTCGACGCGGAGCGCCGAGGAGCCGGCGACGAACGTCTGACGAGCTTCCCCGTGGCGGATTTGCGGATGGATTGCAATGCCCACCGCCCCATCGCGGCGGGGTGGCCGTGACGAAAGCTCCAACACTAATTGCGGTCCGGTGAGCGTCTGTCCGGTCAATCCGGCAGGTGTTTGAACCAAAACCGCTATCGAATCCGTTCTCGACGGCGAAATCGGCCACAATCGTTGCTCCCCGGGCGGTAAAACAATCGTCTGCGGCGTCGTCGACATCGATCCCAAGACCCCGGCGCCGGCCAGAAATTGTTGAGCGGCGGGGACAGCATCCGATTGGCCAACCGCATCGGCGTCGCCCAGCAGCACCCCCACCCGCAGACCGTTTTCGAGCCAATGGCGTCGCACCGATCCGGGCAGTCGGGTCTCGTCGGCACGTTCCCAAAACTCGTCGCCGAGTTGGTCGAGCGTTCGGTGCGAGAGCCGCACGTCGATCGTCGGGCCGGCGGTCGCCGCGGTCATTCGGCGGGCGGTTTGTTGAAAACCTGCTTCCGGCGGTGCGGTTGGATGGGTTGCCTGTTCGACGTCCCATCGCCCGGCCCCGGTCGGCAAAGAACCGCAACCGACCATCGCCAGCAGGCCTGACGGGACGATCAGGCGGGTCAACAAAGCTGCGGGGCGGGGCCGGGGGAATGGTGGCGGCATGACGACCGGACGCTAGGCCGATCGGGCCGGGAGCGTCAAGATGATCCCGACGATCAGGTCCGCCAATCGATCGGGCAGCTAGACTGGCCGCAGGCGGCGGAGGATCGGAATTTGATCGACCCGGCGTCGCTCCAAGGCCTTGGCGGCCTCGGCTACCGTTTTCTGCTCCAAGGCCTTGGCGGCCTCGGCTACCGTTTTCTCCTGTCCCCTCCATTCCCTGGCATCGCCCGACCGTGGACGCCCTGGCCCGCCCCAAAGACGACCTGTTCGACAATTCGACGATGACCTTTGGCGAGCACCTGGAGGAACTCCGGGCGTGCCTGGTCAAAGCGATCGCGTGGCTGCTGGCCGGAATGGCGATCGGGTTGTTCTTTGCCAACGACCTGGTCCGCTACATCCAGGTGCCGCTGCAGGAGGCGATCGCCGAGTACCGGGCCGATCGCGATTTAGCCAAATACGACCTCGATAAAGACGACCCGCTGGTCAAGCCGTTCCGTGCCTTCCTGCTCTCGGGGCCGTTCGTCGCCGAAAAGGTGTATCAGCTCTCGGCCGACGTCTTGGCGTCGCCCGAAACGCTGCCTGATACGTCGGAACTGCAACCGCAGTTGTTGCTTCGACGAAACCCGCAGGGCGTTTCCTCGTTCAAGGTCGAAGAATCGTTCATGATTTGGATCAAGGCGGGATTGATCATCGGCGCCGTCGTCAGCAGCCCGGCGGTGTTCTATCACCTGTGGTCGTTCGTCGCGGCCGGGTTGCACTCGCACGAACGGCGTTATGTTTATCTATACCTGCCCATCAGCGTCGGGCTGTTCGTTGCCGGGGTGTCGTTGGCATTCTTCTTTGTGTTGCAATTCGTGCTGCAATTCCTATTGACGTTCAACGACGGGATGGACGTCTCGGTCGAGCCGCGATTGACCTATTATGTCAACTTCGTGCTGTTGCTGCCGTTGGGTTTTGGCGTTGCGTTCCAATTGCCGATCGTGATGCTGTTTTTGCAACGAATCGGAATCATCGAAACGCAATCCTACATTGATTCATGGCGTGTGGCGGTCGTGGTCATTTTCGTCATTAGCATGATTGTCACGCCCGCCGACCCGACGAGCATGTTTGCGTTGGCGATCCCGCTGTGCGTATTGTATGCCCTGGGCGTGGGAATGTGCATGTTGATGCCCCGGGGCCGGGGGCTGGGCAGCGATGCGTATGATCCGGCGTAGGCCGACTTGGGGCAGTGGGACGAATAGGACAAAGGCGACCGGTAGGACCGGACGAGTCTCTCCGGTCGCCTTTGTCGCTTTGGTCCCATCGCGATTAGCAGCACCACCGCTTGACTGCCGCCCTGTACAGCGAAACCCCCGCATCGAGTTGATCGACTTCAATAAATTCCGCGGCGGTGTGGGCTTGAGCAATGTTGCCGGGGCCGCAAACAATTCGTCGGGATAGTCCGGTCAACTCCGCCGCGTCGGTCGCATAGGGCGCGGTCGTGACGCGGACGGTTGAACCGCCAATTGATTGCGACAATTGAAAAAGTTCAGCGACGTCATCGCTGTCGGCGGGCGTGATCATCGGCATCGCGGTCCGTTTGATTTGCAATTCCAACTCATGACGTTCTGCCAAACCCCGGATCTCCGTTTCAATCCACGAATAATCGACCCCGGGCATGATCCGGTAGCTAGCCCAAATTTCACAATGCTCCGGCACAATGTTGGTCGCCGTGCAACGATCGTGAATGCCATAATTAAATGTCATCGTCGGTGGATCGAACGAATCGTTGGTCAGGGATGAGTCCGACGCGACGCGGGCGTTGATTTGCTCAACCGCCGCGAGCACGGGCAGCATCTTGGCGACCGCGTTGTCTCCCCGGCCGGTGCTGCTGTGAGCGGCCGCTCCATGGGCGATGAGTTTGAAACCGCCAAAACCTTTGTGGGCATGGACGACGGACAATTCGGTCGGCTCGCCGATGATCGCCAACGGATCGGCGGCGACGATGGGTTTGAAACAGTCGCTGGCCGCCAACCGCCTGGCCCCGTGCAACCCGGTTTCTTCGTCGGCGGTGCAGACGATCCACAGCGGGGCGGTTTGGTCGGCGGCGTCGATTTGCGAAACGGCGACGATCATCGCCGCCAACGAGCCTTTCATGTCGCACGCCCCGCGGCCGTAGATCTTGTTGTCGAGTTGAACCGCGGCGAAAGGATCGCCGCCGGGGCCGGTCCAAGCGATCGCGGGAACGACATCGGTGTGGGCGAAATAGGCCAACCCGCTAGTCCGCGCCGACGGTAGCGGCGTGCCGCCAGGCCGCCGATCCTCCCCCTCCGGTAGCGGCGTGCCGCCAGGCCGCCGATCCTCCCTCTGCGGTAGCGGCGTGCCGCCAGGCCGCCGATCGGCAGACCCCGACAATAGATCGGCCGGTGAGGATTCGGCGTCCTGGCGGAACGCCGCTACCGAGGCTGCCGGGCGATGGGCGACGAGATTGAACTTTGCAACGCCCGCCGGGTCCAAATACCGATCAACTTGGCAATCAAAACCGATCTGCCCGAGCCGGTCGGAGACCAACGTGGTGATCGCTTCGTTGGAGCGATCCGAGACGCTGGGGTGGGCAATCAACTCTGAAAGCAGGTCGGTGGGGTTCATGGTCTCCCAAGGTAGCGGAGTTGGCCGGGAATTTCGGCGCGGATCGGTCGCGATCGAAATTCCTGGCGAATTCCGCTACGAGGAGTCAACGTTTACGCTTGGCCGCATGAACGAGCCGAACCAAACCCTGCCGACCGACGACGCGATGCAGACCGCCACGGCGATCGCCGACCCGCCCCCGGGCGGCCGCGGCGAGGAATGGCCGGCCGATCAAACCGACCAGCAATTGCGGCAACAACGACCCTGGCAGCGGCTGGAGGAACTCGCCGACGCGGGCGAACCGGCGGCACTGGAAGCCTACCTCGACTCGCTCTCACCGAGCGATCAAGCGTTGGCGATGGACCGGCTCGACGAAGCCCACCACGCCGCGGTTTTGAACACGCTGGGGGCCGAGGAAGCCGCCGATCTGCTGCGGCATCTCTCCGAAGCTCAAACGGCCGACATCATCGAAGGCCTCAACGCCGCCGATGCCGCCGCGATCGTCCAAGCGATGCCGTCGGACGAACAGGCTGACTTGCTGGGCGATTTGCAGCAGGACCGGGCCGACGCGATTTTGGCAGAAATGCCCGCCGCCCAGGCCGCCGCGTGCCGCGAACTGACGGCCTACGACGACGACGTGGCCGGCGGGATGATGGCCCGCGAAGTCCTGCGGTTCCCCGCCACCGCAACGGTCGCCGACGTGGTTGAAACGCTGCAAGAAAACGCCGATGAGTTCCGCGATTACGACGTCCAGTACGCCTACCTGACCGGAAACAGCGGCGAGCTGGTTGGCGTGCTTCCGATGAGAAATCTGCTGTTTGCCAAAAGAAAGCAGCCGGTTGCGGACATCATGATCCCCGATCCGCTGTCAGTACCGGCGACAACTTCCCTGGAGGATCTGGTCGATTTCTTTGACTCACACCATTTCCTGGGTGTGCCGGTCGTTGACGGCAACAACAAGCTACTGGGCGTCGTGCATCGCGGGGCGGTCGACTACGAGTCGGTCCGGGCCGCCGAACAGGACTACCTCAAGAGCCAGGGGATCATCGAGGAGGAACTGCGCAGCATGCCGTTGTGGCTGCGGGCCAAGCGGCGGCTGTCTTGGTTGTCGATCAACATTGTGCTCAACATCGGCGCCGCGGTCGTCATCGCCACTTTCCAGGACACGTTGGCTCAAGTGATCGCGCTAGCGGTGTTTTTGCCCATTATCTCGGACATGTCCGGCTGCTCAGGCAATCAAGCCGTCGCGGTTTCAATGCGAGAGTTATCGCTCGGATTGGTCCGCCCCAGCGAATGGCTCCGCGTTTGGTGGGCGGAGGTCCGCGTGGGACTCATCAACGGCGCGGTATTGGGTTTGTTAGTCGGCGGCGTCGCGTGGTTATGGGACGGCCATCCCATGCTTGGCGTCGTTGTGGGGGTGGCGTTATTAGTCAACACCGTCGTCGCGGTATCGATTGGCGGCATGGTGCCGTTGCTATTGCGAAAATTAGGTTTTGACCCCGCCGTCGGTTCCGGCCCGCTGTTGACCACCGTGACCGACATGTGCGGATTCTTCTGCGTGCTGGGTATGGCGACGGTCGTATTGGATTATTTGGTCTGATGTGGGATAGGCCTCCGGCCTGTCATGGCCCCCCCGTCGCCAGAGCCGCCGGGCTTTGGTTCCCGTGACAGGCCGGAGGCCTATCCCACAATGGCTCAACGCATTGTCCCTCGATGCGGTCGCGGTCGCAGTCGCCTGGCACCTCCTATTGGACGGCGATCAAACCAACGGATGTCAAACGATCACTCTGGCATTGATCGTTTGGTTGGTCTACACCGCCGACCGATGGCTCGATGCACGGCGTTTAAGCTGGGGCGAACCCCGGATGCTGCGTCATGATTTCGCCGCCCGTCACGCACACCCCATCCGCTTAGCGT
The DNA here is from genome assembly GCA_963833245.1 of Pirellulaceae bacterium. Classification (GTDB taxonomy): domain Bacteria; phylum Planctomycetota; class Planctomycetia; order Pirellulales; family Pirellulaceae; genus Rhodopirellula. Next base: position 1,734,984 of record CAWHXH010000006.1, on the reverse strand, counting down.
GGTGTTTGATCGCAGCCGTCACCCTCTGCCTAATCACCACCCTGCCCCGCCAACTGATAACGCACAGCGCCGCCTTGGCTGGATGTGTACTGATCTATGCTCTGATCACGCATCGAACGAACATCAGAGCCTGGCGATCGATCAAACCTTATGTGGCCGGCGTGCTGTTCGCACTCGGCGTTTCGCTGCCGCTTTGGTTTGGGATCACATTTGCGACAATCAACGATGGCCTGAAGATTGCGATGTTCGCGTCGTTGTGTGTGTTCAATTGCCTGATCGTTTCAATGTTTGATCGCCGACAGCTTCGCGGTGTGGCAATCAATCGGACCGCTGTTTTCCTGACCGCCACCGTCAGCATTCTTCTTTGGGTGGCCTTGGTTCGTGCCGGCGGGATGACCGCGGTCACCTACGCCGCAGCCGGGTCAATTGCGGCGTTGTTAATTGTCAGAGATATGCCGTTGCGAACCGAGTCCAAACCAACGTTGATTCGTTGGCACCCCGTGAGTTTTTGGGCCGACCTCTCCTTGGCTGTCCCCGCATTCATTGCAAACACCTACCCGTAGTGGATTTTGCTAAAAATCCATTCACCTGACCCGTAGTGGATTTTGCTAAAAATCCATCCACCTGACATCCGCCCTCCGCAAAGTTTCCGATGAATAATGCTGCGAGCCAAGGGGATGGATTTTTAGCAAAATCCGCTACGGGACCCGATGGTGGGTACGATCGGCTGCGCGCTGGTACCGGTTGATCGAGATCATGGCGATGGGCGGTCGATTGCAACGCGGACGGGTGTCGTTGTTGGATCAAATGTCAACGCCGGCATCCATGTTGGTGCTCGGTGACGGCGATGGACGGTTCTTGGTCGCGGCCGCGAAACGGTTCCCCGATTGCCGATTCACGTCGGTCGACCGCAGCGGGGCGATGATCGCCGCTCAGCGTCGTCGTTTGACCAAAGCCGCCGTCCGTGTTGATTGGATTCAAATCGACGCCCGCGATTATCAACCGCCGCCGGGAAAGTTTGATGCCGCGGCGATGATATGTTTTCTGGACTGCTTCACGCTAGTTGATCTCCGACGGCACTTGCCAATTTGGCTCGATGGCGTCCAATCATCCGGCCAAGTTTTAATCATCGACTTTACTACCGCCGGGCCGCAAAGAATCACCGCGCCGGCCCTCCGCTGGGCGATGCACCAGTTCTTTGGGCGAACGACCGACTTGCCCAACCGTCGTCTGGTCCTTGACGAGTGGCTGCCGCCGCCGCCCGCCGGGGTCAACACCGCGTCGGACCATGTGATTGGATTGACCGCCGCGTTGTGGCCCAACGATACTTTGCAACGCGCTTTGTCGTCAACAATCCTCTAGGATGCGTCGCATGATTGCCCACCGAACCACCAGCCACACGCTTGCTCAACGTATACGCGACCTTGGCGACATCCCGCTGGACCGCGTGTTGACCGACCCGCCCCCCGGCACCGCGACCGCCGAGCATTGGCGGAGGCGGGTCGAAGCCGGCGAATTGGTTGAATTGATCGACGCAACCCTGGTGGAGAAAGCGATGAGCTACGAAGCGTCTTTGATAGGTGCGACAATCATCCGCATTTTGGGGGTTTTCGTCGCCGCTCACCGTCTTGGCTTTGTCTCCGGTCCCGACGGGATGTACCGCATGTTGCTGGGCAACTTCCGGGGCCCCGACGTGGCGTTTGTCCACCGCGACCGGATGAGATCTCAAACGTTTACCGGCGGCCCGGCCGGCCCGGCGCCCCCCAACTTGGCCATCGAGGTTCTCAGTCCCGGCAACACGGCCAGTGAGATGACGATCAAACGTCGCGAATACTTCAGCGTCGGGGTGCAAGTCGTCTGGATCGTCGATCCGGTCGCCCACTCGATCGCGGTTTACGACACCCCCGATCATTTCGAGCTATTTGGCGCCGATGATCAACTCAGCGGCGGCAATGTCCTACCGGGATTCACTGTCGCGGTCACCGACCTGTTCGCCGACTGGGACGCGATGCAGGACGCACGGTTCAGCGGCGATCCAAGCGACTGGTCGGGTTAAATCATTCATCCTTCATGATGAACTTCACCAGCGGCTCACCGCCCTGGATCGCTAACTTGAATGACTCGAGGGAGCGCAGCGTTCTTATCCATCCTCCCGCTGCGAAGCCGCCGATGCGTCAACAAATCGCTTCGCCGATGGGCCGACTGAGCCGCCGCTCCGGAGTGCCTCGGATAGAAGAGCTAATCAAAAGTCCTACCCGGCGAAGCGCGAACCCTCCCAAGAAGTAATGAAAGGTGACGCCGCGTCTTGGGCAACGAACCCGTGCGTTGACTGCCAAACAATCCGGCAAGCTTTCTGAGCTGCGTGTGCGACAGCGAACGTCTTTTGCAAGATGGCCGCCCGGCAGCAGGATTTCTGAGCTGCGTGTGCGGCAGCGAACGTTCTTTTATTTGGGCGGTGCGGCACTTGTTGTTTCTGAGCTGCGTAGGCGGCAGCGAACGTTGGTTTGGCAGGGCATCATGGCCCATCGTTTTCTGAGCTGCGTATTCGGCAGCGAACTAAACCGTGCCGTCACCCTCCCCGGACACGTTTTTCTGAGCTGCGTATTCGGCAGCGAACGGACGCGATTGCCGGATGCAATCGACATTGCTTCTCTGAGCTGCGTATTCAGCAGCGAACGCCGGAACCGGTCGCGTTAACACAACGGCAATTTTCTGAGCTGCGTATTCGGCAGCGAACGCAGGACGCGTCCCCCCGGCGATCGGCACGAATTTCTGAGCTGCGTATTCGGCAGCGAACTTCGACTTGCTGCTTCTTCGCTTCCCCTAGATTTTTCTGAGCTGCGTATTCGGCAGCGAACCGGCGGCATCGCGGGCATCAGTGACGCTAGAGTTTCTGAGCTGCGTATTCGGCAGCGAACTTCGTTGTACGCGAGCGAAGCGGCGTCTAATTTTTCTGAGCTGCGTATTCGGCAGCGAACCCAATCACGTCCGCGTCAAAATCGACGTTGTGTTTCTGAGCTGCGTATTCGGCAGCGAACGCGGCTCGTTTTTCGTCGGCAACCTTTCGGTCTTTCTGAGCTGCGTATTCGGCAGCGAACGGTCGTCATCAGCATTGAGGTCCGCCAAAGTTTTTCTGAGCTGCGTATTCGGCAGCGAACCCGATGGGCGAAGTCGTCATCACGATCATGGCTTTCTGAGCTGCGTATTCGGCAGCGAACGACACCTACGGAAGCCCTTTTGGCCATTGGGTTTTCTGAGCTGCGTATTCGGCAGCGAACCCTTCGCAGCACTCGCAAAACTGGCACAAGATTTTCTGAGCTGCGTATTCGGCAGCGAACACGAGAACGTGTTTGTACTTGTCGGCAGTCTTTTTCTGAGCTGCGTATTCGGCAGCGAACGGGTTTGAGCCGGTCGACCACGTGCCGCAATTTTTCTGAGCTGCGTATTCGGCAGCGAACGCCGGGCGGCTACGTCATGATCTTCACCGACTTTTCTGAGCTGCGTATTCGGCAGCGAACGGCAACCACCATCCCCGCACTCAAACGCAAACTTTCTGAGCTGCGTATTCGGCAGCGAACGATTGGCTGACCACCATCGGCCTCGCCAGGATTTTCTGAGCTGCGTATTCGGCAGCGAACGCGGGTGCCCCAAACAATGTACTCGGCTTGATTTTCTGAGCTGCGTATTCGGCAGCGAACCTTTGATCCGGCAGAAGGATTCATACGTCGATTTTCTGAGCTGCGTATTCGGCAGCGAACTCGAGCTCACGCCGGTCGCCTCGGCGGCTTGGCTTTCTGAGCTGCGTATTCGGCAGCGAACGGATCACGACACGCATTGTTTTTGTCCGATTTTTTCTGAGCTGCGTATTCGGCAGCGAACGTCTATTCTTCCTCTGACGCTATCGCAGTCGTTTCTGAGCTGCGTATTCGGCAGCGAACATGGCCGGAGGAGCTGCCGGGGGATTTGGTATTTTCTGAGCTGCGTATTCGGCAGCGAACCGTCAATTGTCGCGGACTGGCGACTGCGGCTGTTTCTGAGCTGCGTATTCGGCAGCAAACCCGCGATGACCGACGGTCGCAACCTCATATCTTTCTGAGCTGCGTATTCGGCAGCGAACAGCGGTCTCCGCGGTCCTCGATCGCGATATGATTTCTGAGCTGCGTATTCGGCAGCGAACGCGACTGGTGCATGCCTACCGCGTCCCCGATTGTTTCTGAGCTGCGTATTCGGCAGCGAACGAGCGACCGCGACGAAGCGACCGCGACCATGGCTTTCTGAGCTGCGTATTCGGCAGCGAACGATTCGCACTCTTCGGTCCAATTGTCCTCGTTTTTCTGAGCTGCGTATTCGGCAGCGAACGGTCGACCCGGCGGCGGTCCCATGTTTGACCTTTTCTGAGCTGCGTATTCGGCAGCGAACGTCGAGCGGTTGGCCCGGCGGGACGTCCGGCGGTTTCTGAGCTGCGTATTCGGCAGCGAACGATTCTTGCAAGTTGAGAACCAAGGCCAGATTTTTCTGAGCTGCGTATTCGGCAGCGAACGGCCCGTTGCCGCAATGTACACGTAGCCGGGTTTTCTGAGCTGCGTATTCGGCAGCGAACGTCATCGTCTCGCGATACGTCTGCCCCGGCGTTTTCTGAGCTGCGTATTCGGCAGCGAACGACCAGCCACCGGGCTGGCTGTCACCCCAGTTTTTCTGAGCTGCGTATTCGGCAGCGAACCGTCGTGCCCCGTCGTGCTCACCGACTCGGTATTTCTGAGCTGCGTATTCGGCAGCGAACGGGTGGTCGTTGGCCAGCGGTCGATTTGCGAAGTTTCTGAGCTGCGTATTCGGCAGCGAACGCGGCGACGTTTGGACCGCCGACGTCCCCGGTTTTCTGAGCTGCGTATTCGGCAGCGAACGCCGCCGACTACATCGACCAAACCGGGATGCTTTTCTGAGCTGCGTATTCGGCAGCGAACGTCGGCGGTCCAAACGTCGCCGCCGTATTGCATTTCTGAGCTGCGTATTCGGCAGCGAACGTCGGCGGCACCGTGAGTTTGGCCTGCGGATCTTTCTGAGCTGCGTATTCGGCAGCGAACTGGCCGTGGCCGGGACAATGGCCGTGATGATGTTTCTGAGCTGCGTATTCGGCAGCGAACATCGGCCGGTGATTTACAACGTCGTTGACGCTTTTCTGAGCTGCGTATTCGGCAGCGAACGTTTCGCCACCCCGCCGGGCGGCTCATCAGCGGGTCTTTCTGAGCTGCGTATTCGGCAGCGAACTCGCCGCTCTCCAGCTGACACTGGCCAATATCTTTCTGAGCTGCGTATTCGGCAGCGAACGATCGACGGGTCACTGCCGGTCCGACGTCGACGTTTTCTGAGCTGCGTATTCGGCAGCGAACCCAAAATCGCGTCAACCGGTCCGCCGCGGATTGCTTTTCTGAGCTGCGTATTCGGCAGCGAACGAAAAGTTTCAGTCGTGGACGTCCTGCCCGACATTTTCTGAGCTGCGTATTCGGCAGCGAACATCTACACGCCGGTTGACGCTGCGCCACGCTCGCGGCTTTCTGAGCTGCGTATTCGGCAGCGAACCTGTGCTATTCGCTGTTGCCGCCGGCGTCGTCGACTTTCTGAGCTGCGTATTCGGCAGCGAACCGCCGCCATCGATTTGACGATCGTCGCCACTTTTCTGAGCTGCGTATTCGGCAGCGAACGCGGTCAAAAGAGGGTGGCACGACGTGCCACGTTTCTGAGCTGCGTATTCGGCAGCGAACCGGACGAACGCTCGCTCGTTCTTGCGGTCACTTTTCTGAGCTGCGTATTCGGCAGCGAACAAAGCCGGAGTGCGTCTGCTGGCTTCATCGGCTTTCTGAGCTGCGTATTCGGCAGCGAACGAACGTGACGGTAACGTGACGGTCGGGTCATTTTTTCTGAGCTGCGTATTCGGCAGCGAACGACCGGCAGCCGAATCGACTCTCACGCTGGCATTTCTGAGCTGCGTATTCGGCAGCGAACGATCTGTCCGCTCAACCGCCAACGCTCCGTAGTTTTCTGAGCTGCGTATTCGGCAGCGAACTCGCGTAACGTCTCATGATGCCACGCTTCCGCTTTTCTGAGCTGCGTATTCGGCAGCGAACGTGCCCTTTGAGCGGCAGCACGATTTCGCAAGATTTCTGAGCTGCGTATTCGGCAGCGAACACCTGTTGCGCCGCGGTCGCTGCGGCCATCGATTTCTGAGCTGCGTATTCGGCAGCGAACAGTCGATCGCCGCGTTGAGCAGTCGCCGGTCTTTTCTGAGCTGCGTATTCGGCAGCGAACTTGCGGAAATTCGACCTAACCCCCCTATACACGAGGGTTTGCGGCGAAGACGGGTGATCGACCCTCTTTTTGGGAGTTGGGGCGAAAGCCTGTTCTTTGGCTGGGTTTTGAAGGAGCCCCAGAAAAAGGGTTCAAAACAGCGGCAGGGGGACGTGGGGACTCAAACCGTAGGTGCTGAAGCCCCATCGGTCACTCGGCGGCACCTCGCGACGCTCGATGAACAAACGGAAACGGCTGCCGCTACTCTCGCTTCGCATGTCCACGTAGGGCAAATCACACCGCTGGTCGCGGTAGCCGGCATAGCGTTGCCGAGCCTGAGCCTCGGTCAAACCGTGGCGACGCATGGCCCGCCGCATCAATCGCTCCGGCGAACCGCCGGGTTGATGGCGGGCAAACGCCGCGAACCGCGTCACCCGGTCGCCCACCGGCCGGGGGGCCGTCCGCTCAATGTAGTCGCCCAAACCGGTCATCGATCGCGACCAACGCAACCCGCCCAGTGTGGCGGCATCGCGAGCGAACAACCGAACTCGGGCACCGATCGGCGGACCGACTTGCAACGCCACGCCTTCTTCGCCCGGCGGAGACTCGGCGGTGCGACGGCCCCGGACGCCGGGTTTACCGAGCCGATAGTCGGGAAACGATACTCCAACGGCTGATGACTGACCCGCGGGCGTCGATTCGACCAACGTCAAATGGATCGCGTGCATCAGGCGACCTATGAGGAACCCGGTCGAAACCTCGGCATTTGGCAAACACTCCATCTCGATGTAATGCGTCGCGAGTGTGCCGACGACGCCTTGAGTCACCACGCCGCTCACGACTCTTTCTCCGATTTGCCAAACACCCCGCCGCGGACCAACATCGCCACCACGTAGTGTTCCTGCGGCGGATCGATCGGCCCACCGGTGCTCCAGCGGTCAAACAGTTTATAAAAATGATCGGCCGCCTTGCCGTCGCGGTACGCCCGCCCCTCGGTCGTCACCGAACCATACGATTCCACCGCGATCGGTCGGGCGTCGACCTCGTCGGTGTACCAGGTATCGATCGTTCGGATCGCGTTGCCGATTTTTTGAGAATGCATCGCCGCCACCCCGTCGACGGCATATAAGAACTTGCTCTTGGCACCCTTGCCGCTCGGTGCGTCCTGCATGATCTCCTGGCTGGGATAGACCTCCTGCGACGCGCCCAATTTCACTCGGGCAGTGACGTCCAACAGTAGGAAGTCACGATCACCGGTCAATGTTTTGGCAATCAGGTCACCCATTTGCAGGATGCCGGCGTCTTCGTGCTCAAAATCAGTCAGTCCCAACGACGCGGCGTCGAACGTCCAAGGCCCCGCCGGCGAAGGATCAGCGAGTTGTTGGATGGTGACCTCGATGAATTCGGCCCCGACGCGGTTTCGCCACAACCATCGCCCGTTGGCCAAATTGGTGGCATAGCGAACCCCAAGATCACGGGCGCCGGTTCGCTCCAAATAACCGGCGACCTGGGCGGCCAGCGACTCGCGAAACTCCGAGCTGTTGCAAGCCGTCGGCTGACCCAATTGCGATTGAACTTTGACCGTCAGCCGCACCACCAGCGTGTCGTGCTCCTCCGGCAGGTTGCACGTATCAACCCGCTGCAGATTCGGTTTCCGCATCTCCGCGTCAATCTTGGCGGGGTCGTCCGCGGCGGCGGTCTTGAGCCGATTGGAGATCGTCCCGCGGACGGATTTTTCGCTCAACTTCAACGGCCGGGGCGTTGGGTCGCCACCATCCCAGCGGGATGAGAACATCCTGGCATCGGACGGGGATAATTTGCGTTCAAAGGAGAGCACGCCGGGAACCGTCAGCGTCTCGGCTTTTGTTTTTTTTGCCATCAATCAACTTGGGGAGTGGGAAACTTCAAAGGTCAGTGGAAACGGGGTCAGATTGCCGGCAGACGTACAGGTCGCCGTCATGGTGATATCGCCACATCAATTTCGATGGACATTCGACATTGGTGGGCAGGATGAATTCGCCCAACGTCAGGACGGATTCCGCCATCCGGTGGGGCGTGGTTCGGTCGCGGGCGTTGTTGCTGGGCACCATCGGCGAGATGGCTTGATAGCCGGTTGCGATTGGCACGATGAATCCGTGTCTGGCTTCGTTTTCCAGCCCACGTCACCTTGCCGGAGTCGGATTGATTGCTGCGAAATTCCAACGCCAATGCGCGGTGCCATGCCGCCAACGCATCGGGTTCCTCCCGCATGTGAGTCATCATCAAATCTCGCCTTTCGATCAGGGCGTAGCCGGGCATCATCCGCCGCAGCGTCCGGCGATCATCCTGCACGATGGACACATCGATCGGTGTGTCATTGACGATTGTTCCGCCGGCCAACCGCATCCGACCCATGATGACATTGCGGATGGTTTCCACCCACAAAACATCACCACCGGCCAACTCACCACGGCACTGCAGGCACAAGGAAACCTGCAAGTGGCAACGTCCCTCCTCGATGAACGGTGGCCGACTGCCCTGCTGGGTCAAGGGGTTGCCGGTCAATCGGAACTTGCGTCGACCGTAGCCGACGGGTTGGTCCAAAACATCAAATTGATGACAAACGACCGCAGTCGCATCGACCCGCCAGTCCTCCATGCCCGCAACGCGATTGACGAGGCGTTGCAGTTGATGGGTGAATCCCATGAACGCGGTGATCGACGGAAACCCATACGTCATCGGGCTGCTAATTGCGTTGGCCGATTCGACCCGCAATTGGCGAATCAAGATCATGTGTCCCATCGTTGCCACTCCTGTGCATCAAACGGCATCTGCGCCACCTCGTCGCGAAACTGGACCCTTTCGACAACCCCCAAAGGCACCGGTGGTTGCCCCTCCAACTGCATTTTTTCATAGGACCGCATCAACCAGACGGCAAAATCATTGGCCACCAGCGATCGCCATCGATCATCGCTGCCCCGTTGCTCCGCGTGGGCCGCATCGAGCCAAACCTTTTGGTGCATCGGCAACTTTGACTTTTGATCGTTGGTCCAGCCGCCCGGCAGTGACTGCAATGGCATCGCGGACGCCGAAGCCCAGGTCCACAACCGCTCAACCAAATCCTTGCGACGTTCGCGGATATCAATGTTGTTGCGATCCATCCGAAACATCTCATCCAGCAGCCCAAAGAGCTTGCGCCAATAACCATCCCAACGCAGCTGGTCGTCGAAATAGTCGCTTTTGGGGCGGGGGAGATAATCGGTGCGAAGCTCCGGCGGCAAACAGGCCAACAGCGGCCACGACCCGCGACATTCGGCATTGAAAGTCGAGACGTTTTGGGGGTTCGCCCCACCAAGCTTCCAGTCCGTTTTTTTCGGGAATCGTTCGTAATGGTGTTCCGATACGACCTTTTTCGTGTGAGCTTCGCGAGCCTCCTTGGCCGATTCCCCCCGCTCCGCTTCGGCGATCCGAATTCGATGTTCACGCATCAGACCCGAGGGGGCGACCAGCGAGAGTAGATGGTACTGATCGTTTGGGAGCGGAAAGTAGACTTGTTTGACCTCCTCCCGCGTCATCGGCAAGTCACCGCTATTTTCGAGCACTCGCAAAAAACGCTCGCGAATCGACTGATATCGGACGTCGTCAACTCCCAGCAGATGTTGCAACCCCGGTGTCCCCTCGGTGAGGTGATCCAGCACCGTGCGTCCGTCATCCAGAACGAGTTTGAGGAACGCCAGAACGTCCAGCGCCGCGGCGTTGCCAAATGCGTCAGGTATGACGTCGACATTGCCGGACCGGACGTACCCATCGACCTGGCGTGGCGAGCCGCCGGAGAGCAGGGGCGATATTTTAGCATCGGGATGGCTGAACGAACCCGGATGGGATGCAACATTGAGCTGCCCCGCCCGGTCGGCGGCAGATTCCACCCAGGTCAAAAATTCGTACTCGCCGTGAAGTTTTGCGATCGCATCAAAGCCTTTCGTCTTTTTCACCCTCGCAAGTTTCCGCTCCTCGACAAAAGCGATCAGGGGATTAATCATTCGTTATTTCGTTTTGTCAAATGTTTTGGGACGAGGGTAGCGCAGGCAGGAAACATTGGATCACATGACGTATGGGACTACAATTTCTTCTAACACAGAGGGACAAAGTTCACAGAGCGGCCAATATGTTTCCATCTCCGTGGACTCCGTGCCTCCGTGGTTCAAATTCAGGCAGCTTGTTGATTCTTCAGGCATCAGAACACCCCCAGTTCCGGGATCCACGTTCGATCCTGTCCGCCGGGTGCGGGATAGAACTCGATTCGTCCAAAGCGGCGGCACGCTTGTTCGGTCGTCAATCCGGTTCGCTCGCATTGGTCGGCGATCAGGGCGGCGTAGTCGGGCCGGGGCAACCACAGCCGCGTCAGCTCCGCAGCCTCCAATTCGTCGATGACGATCCCGTCCATCGCGACGCCGGCGGTGTCGCGGTCGCCATCGACCCAGAAGATAGGATCGTCATCAACCAGCCGCAGATACCCGCGTTGTCTGCTTCGAGCCGTGACGAAAGCCAGAAATTCGTTGCGACAGGTCGGTCAGGTAGTAGGCACCCTCGGCCCAGCCCCGCGTCGAATAGGCGGCTCGCGAATCCGACGCGACCACGTCGCCGAGCACCGCGTGCTCCAGGTCGGCCAGCGACCCGTTCGGATCGGGATTATCAACGGTCGCGATTCGCGGACCGGCGTGAAGGTGGGTTTGCATCGCGTCCAGATTGACCAGCTCGCCGACACGTTTGGTCCGCAGCCGACGTTTGTGAGACGAAACGAAGCCAACCTCCTCGAAACCAGGCCGGATAAACGCGCTTGCAACGTATCCATCCAGGTGAAAGTTATCACCGCGCATGCGTCCACCCAGGCGAATGTTATTCGTAGAACTCCCCTTCATGCGGTTCAGGCTGTTTTTGCCGCCGCCTCTTGGGCTGCCGCCTCCTTCGCCGCTTTCCGCTCCGCCGCCAGACGCACCTTTTCAATATGGGCAATCAACTCCTCCTCGCTCGCCAGACCCTGAAAGTAGTAACTGATCATCTCGAAAGTCCGCTTGTTGGGACGCTGGCCGGTCCATAGATTGATCAGTAAACACGCGATCATGCTGCAGTAGGCTTGAATCTCAATTCCATTGGCACTGTGGCTTATCAGGTGCGAACCACCACATAACTGCTTGTAAAATCTGAAGAAAATCTCAACTGCCCACCGGTAACTGTACATCAACGCGATAATCTCAGCGGGGACGTCCAACAGGTTCGTCGCGATCCGCAAGATCCCATCGCTGCCTGGGGCCGTCGATCCTTTCGCTTTGCCGCCGGTGCGGTTTTGATGCGGGGTGCATCGAACTTGCACGATGCGAAATGGGTGATCCGGGGAGACGCGGTTCTTATTGGTTCCCCCCATCTTCACGATTGCATCGCTGACCACCCCAGCGGCTCGATCCCCATCGCTCAAGGGGCGGTCGTCGACAACTTCCGCAACCGTGTTATCCCGTAGCCGGCACAGATAACTGCTCTTCCCAGCGACGATCGCATTAAACAACCCAAACTTGGCATAGCCTCGATCCATCACATAAAGTCGATCGGCTCCAATCGCTTTGGCCATCACTGCACGTTCATCAAAATCCCCGCCTCCGTTGGGCGTCACGTCGATGCGAGCGGGCAGAAGGTTGCTGACTTCAAAGTGGGTATGCAGTCGCCACTGAACCAAGCCGGTGCCGGTTGTTTGCTTCAGTACTGAGGCAGCAAGCATCGACGGCAAAGCACTGACAATTGATCCATCGACGGCGGTGAGTTTGTCGTACCAATCCCCCAGCCGAGGATCTTTGGGCAGGTTCTTGGTGGATCCTCCCCTTTGACAAAGGCTCGATGGTTCCGATCGGCGATGTGAATGTTCGGTGCCCGCCGGTCAATCGTGCCCGGGTTTGGCGGCGTGTGGCGGTGCCGACGGACCCGGCCGGCGATTTGAATGATCGATCGCATCGACGACGGTTCCACGATCGCCCAGTCATAATCGTGGTCCCTGCCAACCTCGGCGACGGGTGATGCCACGACGATGAACAAAACATCGGTCGCATCGGTTTGCGATAGGTGCTGCTCGATCACTGCGTCACCCCACGGCTCGGAAGCTTTACGATTGAGCACCCGGTCCAGGTACGCTTCGGTTTGTGAACGCAGCAGCAACACCTGCGCGGCGTGATAGACGACCACGCGAATGTCAAACCCTGGCGGTAAATCGCAGTTGAGAAGATGCCGTCCCATCGCAACGCACGGGCTCACATTGGCCAACCGGATCAATCCAACGCTGACGCGCCGGCCGGGATGCGTTTGGGCGTCATGGTGATCGCCGTGAGCCTCCGCCGCCGCCGCCGCCATGTGACGCAGCCACGTGTCCTCACGACTTTGGACCGTTGATTCCCCGGCGTCGGCGTCTCCAAACGGACAAGCAATCGCGAACACCCTGCCGGTTCGTCGAATGGGGCGACTTCGATCCAGCTCCTTCACCTTGCGGTGGGCAAGCCCATGATGTTGTTCCTCAAACATCTTCAGGTCACGATGCGATCCGCTTTTGGCGTGAAATTCATCAACCCACAGGACATCGACTTCCGCTCTCGCCCGGTGCAGCCCCGCGTGTTGCGACCAACCGGAGGAGTAGGCCAGAAAAGCGGCTGACGCGATTGCCGGCGGTAGCGTTGCGGAGGAGACCAAAACATTACGACCCAGCATCGCGGTCAGATGAATCAAACGCATCACCGCCGGCAAATCACCGACGTCATAATCGTCGATCTCGTCGATCACCAAATCGGACGACATTAGCCGAAGCGTTGGCAGAATATGACGCCCCCCCCGGGTACCATCGACCGCCGGGATCAGGTGATCGATGGTGCTGACCAAGAACGGAGGCGTCAAGAATCGACGGTGGTCGGTATCGATGAATAACCTTTGGACCACTTCGTCTTGAGCATCGGATAAAAACGATGGTTCAAACGTGTATTCTTCGTCACCCTCGTCGGTGTCCTGTCCCAAACTCCAGTGCTCATCGATTTTATCCTCGCGTTGATCGTGCAATTGCGCGACCGCCTTGGAGCCGATGAGCACCTCCAGGTCGTTGCGATCCAGCCCAAGACGCGTGCGATACTCATCGCCGGTTTGCAGCGTCAGGGTTCGCAAACCCAGCGCGAATGAAACCCGCATTTGATCGGGAGACAATGCCGCCATGATCTTGGCGTTGGCGAGCGTTTTGCCGGTCCCGGTCCCCGCCCAGTTGAGTACCAAACAACCATTGGCATTCGAATTTGCGGCCGCTTTGGATCGCATGACGCGGATTTCATCGACCGCGAGATTCTGCCAGGTGAATGGTTTGGCGGAGCGTTTTCGCAGGGCCGAGGGAACAATCAATCCGGGCAGCCCATCATCGAAATGCGACAGGCCGCGGGTCATGGCCGAGGCGTGAGAGGCTACCGCGTCCAAATGTTCATCCAAATACTGTCTCATGCCCGGTTGGCGTTTGGCCGGGTTCGCCGGGGATCGCAAGCCCGGGCGTTTGGCGGTGTTGGCATAAACGTCCAACGATGTCTTCCAATCGGGATTCGCATCTATTGAGGATGCAGCATGATCGCCGCGGATCAGCGATACCCGTGCAAGGGTCAACAGCAACCTTTCGGATCGGCCCGGCTCGGTGAATCTTCGATCCAGGTCGCGGTTCCGCTCCCTAGCCAGATCGCCAGCGACCCCCTTGACCCGCTCCCGCCAAGCGAGCGATTCAGTGGGCAGTCCCGTTGGAAACTCAATGGTCGACCGAATCATGGCGATGTTCGCCTGCCTGTCCCCTTTGAGATAACCGTGCTGACAGGTGACCGAGCCGGCAATCGAATCCCAATCCGGCCGGCGGTCACCCAACCAACCGGCCCGCGCATCTTGGTTGTCAAAACTGGGTAACAGGTGATGCGAAACGATCAACCAGGACATCCACCGAACCAGAGGCTCCGGCGATGCAGCACCCATGGTTTTGTTTTCGCGGATCAATCCGATGGTATCCTCGATCCAACGCTGCTGTCGGTTGCGATCGTCATGCCATGAGTCGATCTCCAAAAGATCCGCGAGCCACGCCGTATCAGTCCGTTGCCCGACAAACGCGTGGAATAACAGCAGCGACAACCATTCATGTCGCAACGAATCTTTGGATGTGTTGCTGCGCAGGGTTTCCTGGAACGTCTTGGACGCTTTGCCAAAGTCATGCCACAGCGCCGCCATTTGGACCAACGCATCGAGCAGCGGCAGATGATCCCAACCGCCATCGCGATACCGGCTCTGGTTTAACCGCGTGCGATGAATCGGCACCCGACCGATGCTGTCAAAGTGTCGTCGATTGCCAACGATCCAAACCAGCTCGGTTTGCCGGCGATTGCTTGGCCGGTGACATGCCACCGCGGTGCTGCGCCGGGCGGTCCGGGTCAGACGATCCCGCACCGCCGCGAGTCCCTGCTGGGTGAGGTTGGTTTGCCAGGTTCGACGACCGATGCGTTGAGCATACATGTCCAGCACCCGGCGTGTAATGTGGATGGATTTGCCGTGACATTCCGACACGAAGGTGACAATCACGACGACGACCCCATCTGGTCAATGACGGCTTTGACGGATTCAAACATTTGTTGCATCGACTCATGCTGCGTCAATGTTTCAACGCACGCTTGCCGAAAGGTTTGATCATCCCAACCCTCGGCCGCAGCGATGAAGGCCAGTGGTAGCACCAATGCGTCTTTGACGATGTCCGCGATGTCGAAGACCAAGGCTCCGCGTCGCGTCTTGCCGTGCATCACGGCGAATCCATGAGGAATGCCCAGGCACCATAGACAACTTGCCGCTTGACCATAGGCCAAGTAGTTTCCGTGAGTCAGGAATCGGTTGGCGGGATCGGGTTGCTGAGGATCGCGGGTAAAATCCTGGTGGCCGGTCGACCGGGCAACGTATTTGTACAGGGCTTTGGTCAATCTCGCTTCGGCCGTCAACAGATCGGTGGTCGTCTCGCCACGGTCGATGTCGCGGCGGGCCGTTTTGATTGAGCTGCTAATAAGTCGATCGTCCACAAAGATTTGATGATTCGCCAACCGAGGTTGCGCTGGCCATTTTGACAGCAGGTAGTCCAGTCGCCGGTGTTGCAGCGTCTTGGCGGCTTGCAATCGTTTGGCATCGTCAAACCAGAAACCAAGCCAAGCCTGGACGTACTCGGTGGGACGGTATTCCGACTGGGGGCTGATCCATTCCACCTCCGTTCCCGCGTACAGCGGCGTCCCGCCGGTGCCGCAGAAGCCCACCATCACCCCGGCTTCGCACAACATCGCGACGGCCCGCTGGGTGATCGACGTTCCGGTACCCATCAACACAACGGTGGTGTTGGCGATGGGAATGTTCCAATAGTTGCTGACCTTGCCCTGTCGATCCGGCTGCAGAAAAACCACCCGCCCGCCTTTGACCAGGACGCGGCAGTGTTCGAGATATTCCAGGTGACCGCGTTTGGAGTGCAGGATCTCGCGGGGCTTTTGCGATGGCAATTTGGCAACCATGTTAAACGCAGGACAATGATGGTATCAAGCTTAGATAACCGGAGGCGTTCGGACGATGGACCACGCCGCTTCGCATAGGGTGAATGAATCGTTGTCCCGTTCCAAAATCGTCCCCAAGTGAGCCGCGACCCGGATGCGAGGTTTTGCGAGCGGAGTGGCCGGGTAAGATCATGGCTTTAGCAGCCAATCCAGCCGCGTTACCCGTGGCCTCCTCGGCGAAGCGCCGCGTTCGGCCAACGGCTCACCGGTGGCGGGTTTGCCCACCGGCTCTCTTGGGTCATCATCCTACGACCCTTCAAGCCCCCGCACCCCACCAATACAACCATGCCCGACGCCACGACTGATTCGCAAAACGTTTTGATCGGTGATCAATGGAGAGCCGCCGACGCCGCTGACACGTTTCAGTCGACCGATCCCAGCCGCAACCAACCACTCGGCGACAAATACCCGGTCAGCCGCTGGTCGGACTGCCAAGCGGCACTGCAGGCCGCCGCCGGGGCCGCGAGGAAAATGCGTCGATTGCCGGCCGCCAGGATCGCCGAGTTCCTGGAGGCCTACGCCGATCGCATCGAAGCAAACCGGGAGGAGTTGGCCCAAACCGCGTTCACCGAAACCGGTTTGGCTAAATCGCCGCGGCTGGCCGACGTTGAAATTCCCCGGACCTTCAATCAACTCCGCGCCGCCGCCGCGGCTTGCCGGTCGGGTTCGTGGGCGATGCCGACGATTGACACCAAATTGGGCATCCGGTCGTGCTACCGGCCGATCGGGCCGGTGCTCATTTTCGGCCCCAACAATTTTCCGTTCGCGTTCAACGGCGCGTCCGGCGGCGACTTTGCCGCGGCCGTCGCGGCGGGCAACCCGGTCATCGTCAAATCCAATCCCGGACACCCCGGCACCACGCGGCGGTTGTGCGAACTAGCCGCCCAAGCCGCTAAGCAGACAGGCCTGCCCGACGCGACCGTTCAATTGATCTATCACATGGATCCGCAAGACGGGCTCAGGATGGTTTCGGACAAACGGCTAGGGGCGGTCGCGTTTACCGGCGGCCGCGCCGCGGGGTTGAAACTCAAAGTCGCCGCGGACGCCGCCGGGATTCCGATCTATTTGGAATTGAGCAGCATCAACCCGGTCGTCATCACCCCAGCCGCCTTACAAGAACGCGGTGATAAGATTGCTGAGGAATATCTCACCAGCGTGCTAATGGGGGCCGGTCAATTTTGCACCAACCCCGGCGTGGTATTCTTGGTAAAAGACACAGCCACCGAGACCTTCATCCAAACCGTCACCGAGCGGTTCAAATCCGCCGCCGCGGGCACCCTGCTCTCCCCCGCGGTCGCCAAAGGATTGACCCAAGCGGTGCAAAAACTCAATCGTTTGGGTGCGGAGATATTGGCGGGCGGTGGCGCAGCCGAAACCGACCGATGCGCCGTCGCCAACACCTTGCTACGAATCGACGGTCAACAATTCTTGTCCGACCCCGACGGTTTTCAAACCGAAGCCTTCGGCAACGCGGGCTTGTTGGTCGTCGCGGATGATGTGGATCAATTGACGCAATGCCTTTCACACGTCGAGGGCAACCTGACCGGTTGTATCTACACCGCGATGGGTGGTTCCGACGAGTCACATTATGAGAAACTTGCCTTTGAGTTGGAACCCAAAGTCGGCCGACTGCTCAACGACAAGATGCCCACCGGCGTCGCGGTTTCGCCAGCGATGAACCACGGTGGTCCCTACCCCAGCACCGGCCACCCCGGTTTCACCGGCGTCGGGATCCCCGCCTCATTGATCCGTTTTGGTAAATTGACCAGCTTTGATAACGTTCGAGCGGACCGATTGCCAAAGCTGCTTCAAGACGCCGCCCCGACCGGCGAAGCCTTTCGGATGATCGATGGAGTTTGGCGAACCGGTCCCCTGTGACTCCCCAGAATTAACGAACTGAAGGGACCGAACTTGAAAAGCCAATTAACTATCGATCAGTCGGGTTGTTCGCAGGCATCCATTGCTGGTGACGGGGAACCGAGTTCCTGGCTGTTCTTTCGCAAGGCCCTCTCGATTGACTTTCGAGAAGTCCGTGACAACGTTGGGTTGACCTGATTGAGACATCAGGTTTTCACCGTTCACAGCGGACAGTTGCCGACCACCTGGTTCTCAACCCGAGCGTATTCGGCTTCTTGTTGCCGACGCCGTTGCAGACTCGCTTTTTCCAACGGAGCAAAGAAGTCCTCGTAGGTCATCGTCATCGCCAACGACTCAGCCGGGGGGTGCCGCCGGCGGGCTTCGTCCAAAACTTCAGCGATGGTCCGAATCCGGCCTTCGGTCTTCGTCATCTTCAACAGCCCAGGTTGTGTCGGTACTCAGGAAAAGTGGCAGCCTGAAACCTTTTCGTTCAGCCTACTTGCAGCGAACCGGTCGTGCCATCGACCGACTCAAAATCGGCAAAATGCATGCCGACTCGCCGGCCGGAGTGAGCCGATTGTCGCAATGTCGCCGTATTTCCGCCCAAGCGACGGCGGGATCATCGGGGTCGATGGTTACCAAGTCAAAGAGAATTTCCTGGTAGGTTTCAAGGATGGGTGAGATTGACGGCGGGGGGGGCGATGCGGAGACCAGAGCACCGAGGAGTTGAGGGGTTGGGCAAGGAATCGGGGCAGGCAACCTCGCTTTGCGCGTTTAAATGCATCATCTGCTGGGGGGGATGCTACCACAGAACCGAAACAATCGGCACGAGCGGTCCGCGGGGGGAGCGCTGGTTGTTGATGCATTGTGCGGGAAGAATTTGTGATGAATCGCTCCATGATTGTGCGATCGATGAGTATTTACGTGCTGACATTGGCGACGGCCGTTGGGTCCGTTGCCGCGCCGCCGTTAATTGAACGGTTGTTCGATCCGCTGGGGCGACATGGGCACGCGCCGGAGACTTGTGTCGACCCGGCAGTCGAAGAACTCGCCGCCAACGTCGATTGGCTGGAGCACGCGATCGATCGGTGGGGGTCAATCGTGCCCAAAAGTCCCGATGTTTGGGGCGAAGCACGATTGACCAAGTATCGCCGCGAAGTCGAAGAACAACTTCGTGAGCAACTCGGTGGGTTTGATCCCGGACGTATCAATGCGGCCTCATCGGTCAACGACCGGGCGCTACTGGCCGCGGCGGTTTCGCTGGGGTCGGGCGGACCGGCGGTCGATGCGGGTGGGTTGTTTGGCGATGCGACGTCGATCATCAACAGCGCCAGCATCAATG
Organism: Pirellulaceae bacterium; assembly: GCA_963833245.1. GTDB lineage: Bacteria > Planctomycetota > Planctomycetia > Pirellulales > Pirellulaceae > Rhodopirellula. The sequence goes on along the minus strand of CAWHXH010000006.1, from coordinate 1,715,904 downwards.
CCAACGATGAACTCAATACGTTTGGTCTGATTGATTCGGATAAACAGGTTTTGTTTGGTGACAATGGGTTGCAGCTCGAACAGACCGCGGTGCTCGATCAACATAAACGCTACCTCGATCACTTGGCGGAATTGCGACGGATCAATGAGGGCGATGATGCGTCCGATGCCCCCGGTTATTCGGTCAACCTGTTGCGGCTGCCGGTCTCGATCCTGCCGGGTACGCACACCCGTGCCGGCCACGGGGCCGAGATCACGTTCAATATCACCATGCCGCACCGGGAGGATATGTTGCCGCGGCTGATGCGGGACTTGGTCATCAACGACGTGGTCGATTCGTTGGCATTGCCGATGACGCGGTTTCTCAACAGCGACCCGCAGGCGGTTTACACACTATTGACAGGGTTTGACGAGCAAAACCGTGGGTACCCCAGGCTCAATCATCTGGTCGTGTCCTCACCGTTGCTGACTGATGATACGGCGCTGACGGCGGACATCGTCCGACTTTATGCCGATGAACAACTCAACATCGCTTTGAACCAACATGTGGTCTTGCGACGCGATGCGATCGCGGTGGTGGGACCCTTTGATGCGTCCAACATCGATCGTTTCCGCGGGGAGTTGGCGGTTTTTGATCGTCTGTTTGGCAAAATCAAAGCGGCTGCGGTGGTCAATCTGACTTCCGCCGCTCCGGTTGCGGTTGTGACCGAAGGCAGTGTCGAATTGCTGCCGCCACCCGGGAACGTTCCGGGCGAGATTTCGATGTTCATGGCACCCGGCGGGGCCGGCGAGCAACTTCGCGCGGCGGCAAGTCCGAGCGCCATGCCAATCCAAGCGACCGGTCTGTCAGCCCTCGAAGCGGTGGCTCCTTCGATCGCGGAAAAATTGAAAAGCTTACCGGTCGTAGGAACTCCCGCTCAAATCCAATCCGCCCGGGCGCAAAAGGTTCTGGAGGTTGCCGCGGTCTTTGACGCCGCCGATGGTCGTTTGGCGGCGATCGAGCGCACCGCGGCGCTCTTGGATGCGGTCAATGGGATCGCTGCTTTGTCGAGTGATCTGGTTAGCCAATCGACCGGCTACCAATCGTCGCTGACCCGCCGCTCAACGCTGCCGGTGCCCCCTTCGCAGTTGGTCGAAGTCTATGGCATGAAACCGATCGCGCATTTGGCTTACGCGATGCAAGTGGCGTTTCGCTCAACGACGATCAATCGCGAGATCATTCATTTGGGGGATGTCCAAGCTTTTCTGCGTGAGGAAGTATCCGCGGCGTATACATGGGCGGAACGGCCAGAGCTTGCGGACCTTTGGGGACCGCTGGATCAAACCGCGGTCGTTACGCATGACGTGATGGGGTTGCCGATCGTCGGCCAACCGGGTTTTGGTTTGATGATGCCGGCGGGCGAGGTGGTCGATTTAGCCACGGCGATTCGCACCCGCGATTTGGTTGCCATTGAAACGCACCGCAACAGCATCCTGGGTCGATTGGGGAGCAACCCGGCCGCCTCGGCGACCGCGACGTTGGTTTGGGGCGTGCATTTCGTTTCGCGTTTGATCAACGAACGGCTCGTCGAGGACATGAGGCATCATCATGTGTTGCCGGAACATTACGATGAAGTTTGTGCGGAGGGTTCGGGCTGTCAATTCTATGGTCCCAACCCAACGGTCGAGTGCCGCGAGTTGTTTGCCCAATACGTTGCCGCTCGATGGCCGCTGCGGGTTTTTACCATCGATCCGGTGGTGACCGAACAGAACGTTGCCGACACCGTTTCGATCTATCGGCAAATGCAATTGGCCGCGGCGCTGGCGGTTGCCGGGGGCGAGATCAACGGCAATGCGGCGATGCGGTTCGTTCGGGAATTGCAGCGCGACGCCGCGGCGATTGATGTCAACCGAACCGTGGTCGGGTTCGCTCACGGCAGCGACACGTTTGGGTGGCGGTTTGCGCCGCGGTTTCAAACCCCACCGGTTCAAAACAACGCGGTGGTGTTGTTTCGCGACCTCATTGTTGGCGGGCCGACCGATCGGCAACTATTGCGAACCCGCGAGATCGAGCCGGGGATGCGGGAATGCACCGCGGTGGTGTTGGCACCCTCCTTCATTGATGATTTGAATCTGGAGTCGCGGTCCAACTGGTTTTGTTTGGACAAACCATCACACTCCGCGCTTTCGATGCGTGAGACGACGCGGTTGAGCCGCAGCATCGTGCAGATGCGACGGACGGCCGAATCTTGTATCCGGCGGCCGGATTTGTACCGGGCCGGCGAGACCGATCGGTTGCTCTCGCGGGTGACGCAGTTGGATCGCGAATTGCCACTGCAAACGCTGCCCTGTCCCGTGCCGGCGTCCAATTCGCTGGGTGGGTTCGAGTTGTTCTCCTCCGGCACCCGCGAGCTGGGGCCGGAGCTGCTGGGGTGGTATGGCAGCCCCGGGTACGATCGCGGTGGCGGCGAGCAGACATTCTTTTTAGTGGGCGACAATTTTAGCGTTCACGAGACCGAGGCGATCGCCGGCACTCGGGGTGTGGCGACGCATTTGTTGTCGCGTCAAATCCTCCGCGTGACGCTGCCGCCGGGGTTGCCGGTGGTCCCCGACGAGCGGCTGGCGATCGCGCCGGTGCGTCCCGCCGGGCAAGCGGCGACACCCTTGGACCATTACGACGGGTTTGTCGATGTTCACGTCGCGACCCCCTATGGGATTTCCGGCCATCTACTGATCCCGTCACTCAAAACCACCCCGGCCGTGGCGGCGCTCCGTCCTCGGTTGCAGGGATTTGACGCTTTAATTCGTGTTCCGGTCAAACAGGGGACTGATAAAGCGTGGGTGGTCGATCCGCCGATCGTGCCGGCAACCGGGCGGTTATTCCGCATCACGGTGCCGCCGTCGGTGGGTTTGGGCGGGGCCGGACCGACGCCGACCGCGACGATCACGTTGTTGCCGCGGATCGAGGGTGAAGATTTGCCGGCGGTGGTCTTTGACAACGTGGCTGGCGGCGGGGGCGGTTACGACGTGGGGTTGCCGCAGTTGACCGCCCAAGTCGGCACCAGCGGTTCGCTGACCAAAAGTTTGGGCGGGTACGTGGCGTTTGATTTGAATCGCAAACGAATCACCACCGTCGGGGGGGACACCGATAGACTGGGCCAACCGATTGTCGTGTCGGTCAATGCCACGATCTCGGTCGGATCAGGCCCCGACGTTGCGGTCCAGGGGACCGCGACGATGGTTGTGGTCGCCGTTAAACCTTGAGAACCGAGTCAATGCCAAGTGCTCCCCGCTTCACCGGTCAAATCGACGTTGAACTGGGTGGGCGGGGCGGCTCGGCGATTTTGCATCTGATTCGCTTCGACGCCGCCGGGCGATTGGTCTCGCCGCGGGCTGCTGAATCAATTGTTCAAACCGCTGGCGGCGGGGACGTTGATCGCGTCGCAATCCTGTCGCACGGGTGGAACAACTCGTTCGACGACGCGGTGGATTTGTACCGGCAGTGGATGCGGGTGGCGGCGGCGGCCGGGGGCGTTGACCGGGCGGTGCGGACCTTGTGGGTCGGTGTGCTTTGGCCCGCGGTGGCGATCAGCAGTGACGCGGAAACCGGGCCGGTCATTGCGTCGGCATCCGGTAGCCGAAACCGCCAAGGTTTTGGATTGGAAAGTGGGAACGCAGATTCGGGGGCCTTGGCGGCCCCCGCTACGGCGGATTGGTGGTTGCCGGACGATACGCCGCCGTCGATGGAGGAAATCGTATCGGTGGCCGTCGATCTGCCGCCGGGGGAAGTCTCGCGATTAGTTGAGTTAGCCCGGCAACCAGAATTGGACAACGACCAAGCGAGCGAGTTGGCTGGGTTAATTGGCGAACTGGCACCGGCGGTTCCGCCGGGGGAAAGTCCGCCGGGTGGGCGACCGCCGATCGAGGATTGGGGCGTCGTCGAATTTCAACCGCCTGGCATATCGACGCCCCCGCGGCCTGGCGTCCCCGGCGAATTGTTTGGCGATAACGCGGCGGCGGGTTCGGGTTTGGAAACCGCCCCCCTGTCGGCGTCGAGCTTGGAAACGGCTGGGTGGACGCCCTCGTTTTGGAACCGGGTGCCGCGACCGGGCCGGTGGGCAATTCGCAAAGCCAGCGTGTGGCGGATGAAGGATCGGGCGGGGCTGGTCGGGTGGCACGGCGTCGGGCCGCTGGTATCGCGATTGACCGCCGCGGCCGAAATTCCGATTCAATTGATTGGCCACTCCTTTGGATCGCGGGTCGTGCTGACCGCCGCCCGCGGGGTGCTCGAAAATGCTTTAAACGTTGCGGCGGGCGACCGGCGATTGGGGCCGGCGTCGATCCTGCTGCTCCAGCCCGCGGTCAACGCGTTGTGCTTTGCCACCGATGTCGGCGACGGTCGGGCGGGCGGTTTTGCCCAAATTGCCCAATCGATCGGTCACCGCGGGTTGTCGTCGTTGGTGGTCACGCACAGTCAAAACGACGACGCTTTGAGTGATTATTTTCACTGGATGGTCGCCCGCGACAAAGACATCGGGGAAATTTCGGTGGCAGCCGATGCGCTCTCTGCAAGCGAAGTGGCCAGGCGACCGCCGAGATTTCACGGCGACTATGCGGCGCTGGGCGGCTACGGACCGCGGGGACCGCTGCCGGTTGATTGCCAATCGCTCCGGCTGCCTCAAAGCGGGACGATTGAATTGCCCGGCGGGATGGTCAGCGTCAACGCCGACGCCGCGATCGCGGGCCACAACGATGTCGCCGGTGAAGCGGTGGGGCGGCTGATCGCTGGTCAATGGGCGATCCAATCATGATTGTGGTTGACTCCCGTGTTTTGCCCGGCCCCATACGCTCAATGCAAGACTCGACGGTGTACTGGATCGCGGCGGTTGGCGGACTTCCCGGCACCGATGCGGCCCGGTTGATCGCCCGGCGAATTCAAAACGACGGGGACCAAACGTCGCTGGTCGGAGACGTGTTGGAGGTTGCCCGGCCAAACGCTTTGTTTGAATCGCCATCCTCGAATGATTCGGCGACCCGGCTGATCGATTGGATTCGCGACCGCTCGGCCACTGGCGAACGAAGGCCCCGGTTGCTGCTGGACGGCCCCCCGGAATTGGCGTCCATCGCCTGGGAATGGATTTTCCATTTGGCCGACACACCGATCGACCATCGCGTCTCTCAGGCGCCCGCTGAGGCGTTGTCCGACCTTCAACGGGGGGACGAGAATCCAGGTTTCGATTCGACTTGGATGATTGGCGACGTGACCTCAGGATCGCTACGAGCGTCGGTCGATTCGCGATTACCGCCGGGTCAATACGCGCAGCTTTGCGAACTGGTCGATTCGGCCGATTCGCAGTCGCTGCTGGTTTGTCACATCAACCGCGATGCCGCTTCGGCGCTGCCATGGCGGGACACGCCGGCGATCGAACGTTCGCCTTGGTTGGCCGGCGAAGAAATGGTGCGAGCCGTCGCCGCCGCCCCGCCGGATGGACCGGCATCCCCCGGCAGCCAAGCCATCATTGCCGGTCAATTTCGCCAAATGGATAATCGCGTCGTCGTGCATTTGGGCGATGCCGATCACGCCGCGTTGCTCGAACCGCTGCAAGTTGCCGGGGTTTTGACGACGCGATCGATCGGGCGTTGGCAATTGATCGAAACCGGCGAAGGGGTGATGACCTCGGCAGTCGCCGCGTTTGCCGATCAATTGGCCCGCCTGACGTCGGTCCCGGGCGGTTTTTCCTGGCGGGAAACCAACGACACGCCGCCCTGGGCGATCGGTGGCCGCTACGCCCCGCTCGATAACGCGGCGGGTTCAAGCTGGCCGGCAACCTATCGCACCGCATTGTCGCTGCCACAGTCGTTTGATTGGACCGACCGAGTTGACCGAATTGCCAGCGGCGGGCAGGGACCGCTGGTTCGGCGGTTGGAATCAGCGGCCGAGAACCGAAGTCGGGGTCAAATGATGCGGCTGGCTAGACGGTTGGGGCAATTCAATGCCCACGCTCGGTTGGCCCAAATCCAAGCCGCGGTTTCAGGCACGAATCGCATGGATCCCGATCGGACCGACGAAGCCGACCGGACCCCGTGATTTCCCGACGATGAATTGCACGATTTTCACGTTTCGTGATGGCGACGGTTCCGGCGGATCGGCAGGACACTCGACCGTCGGCGGGTTTCTGGTCGACCGGCCCCGCGGCACCGGTGGCCAGCTTTTTTCGTGGGAAGTGTCGCCTGGCAATGTGCAATTTGCCGGGGCAATCGACAGCGCGTTGGTTGCCGCCCAAGCCGGCAACGATTTGCGGGAAACACTCCGGCGAAATGACGACGCCCGGACCGCGATCGACCAGTGGCGGGACCAACCGAATACCCCCTGGCATCTGCGGCTGCGGCTCAAAGGGCCGCTGGCCGAGTCGATCCCGTTTGAAAGTCTCTGCGTTGATCCCGGCGATCACTTTGCGATCCGCGACGCCGCGGCGGTTTGCCGGACGGTCGAATCATCGCTCAACCATCCGCCAGCGACCGACCCGATCGCGATCGATTTGCCGATCGTGGTGCTGGCGATCTTGGCAGCCGATGGTTTGGACATGCAATCGCTTGGCGAGTCGATTCACCGGAGCCTGGGGTTGGACGACGCCGACCCACCCGGCGGGGCCGATTTTGAATTGCACCTGGCGACCGGCAACGTACCGCTGCGGGACTGGTTTGACGCAAACCGACCGCCGCACACCCATCTGCACGGCTTTGAAGACGAATCGGACCTCCGGAGTCTGTGGCGGAGGATTCGTCCGTCAATCGTCGTGGTCGCCGGCCACGGCAATGTGTCCTTGGGCGGGGTCGAGGTGGTCAATTTTGCCGGCCGGCCGGACCCGTGGGCAGCGGTTCCCCGCCGCCCCATCGTGCTGGACGCAGGCTGGTTCGCGGCGGTTGGCTCGGGCACCGGGGCGTCCCCCTCATCGGCCAGGAACTCGGTGGCCAGCGTCGTGCTGGCCGCCTGCGACGTCGGGCTGCCCGGGGTTGGCGATCCGTCCGGTGGGACCGCCTCGTCGTTGGCCCGTCAATTGGTCGAACTTGGCTTTCCCTCGGCGGTCGGATTTTCCGCCCCCGTGCATGTCCGCACGCTCCGCGTGGTGCTGCGTCACCTCGGCCAGTTTTGGCGAGACACTACATTGCAACTCCGCCGCGAGGACGAACCGCTGCCGCTGCTCGATGCATTGTCCGATGGCCTTGGCGAAATCCGCCGGCGATTGAGTCGAAAAACGCCCGATCGCGCCGAGTGGTTGCTGCCGCTGCATTGGCGGACCTCCGCGACGTTGACCTACCGGATTCGCGAACCCCGTCGGCAGTTCGAGTTGCAAATGTTGCTGAGCGAGAAAGAGGTTTTCGCCCGCCGGTTCGCTGAATTGATCGGTGGTCCGCAAACACCGACGGTCAGCCAAACGCTCACGGCCGTCGCGATGGAATTGGCCACGATCGAGCTGAAAATTCGTCGATTGCAAGACACCTAACCCCTCCCGGACTCATGCCCGATCCGCTGCCGCCGCTGCAATCCAACCTCGCCCTGCCCTCCGGCCCGCTGCCGCCGGCCGAGGTGACCGGCGACTGGCGACGATTTGCCCGCGATGAACCGCTACCCCGCGACGTCGGCGGATTGGCCGCCCCGCCGCCGCCAGCCGACCCCGACGACACACACGATCCTCGGGTCGGTTACGCGATCGTGCTGCCAGCCGGTCAAACGCTCGCGGCGATGTCGCCGACGGTCCGCGAATTTGCCCCTTTTCGCGGCCGGTGCAAAATCTTCAACGCAACCGCTGGCGGCGAATTGATCGGCGTTGGGGACGACCAACCGGTCAATGCGGACGATCCCGTTGGCGTCGGTCGCGGTCAACTGCCCCGTTTCGTTCTCTTTATCGCCAATCCACGGCAAATCAGTTGGCAAACCCAGTTCTCGCTCCACGGCAGCCGCGCCGTCGGCCGATTGCCGATCGCCGGGGCGACCTTGGACCGATACCTCCGGTGCGTGATCGACCGGTGGTCCGATCCGCCCCCGCTGCCGGGCAGCAAGGCGTTGGTTTGGGCAACCGACCACGCCGACGCCATCACCCCGCTGATGCGCCGCGCGATCGCCCAACCTTTGGCCCGCCGCTACGCCGAAGATCCCGATGTGCATTTGAGCGACCTGGCCGACGGCGGTGTCTCGGTGGACGAATTCTCCAACCGGCTGGCGAGCGATCGGCCCCGGATGGTCGTGACCACTCATCACGGACTCGCGCCCGTCGTTGCCGACCAAATGCCAACGCACTTGGGTTTGCCGGTCGACACCGCCAACCGAACCTTTGCGACCGAACGAATTGCCCGTGACGGGTTATTGAGCGATGGGTTGTGGTACTCTCACTCGTGCTGCGGAGCGGGTTCGTCATCAACAACCGCTTACGATGATCTGCTCTCCGGCCCCGGCCACGCGGCATTGCGTCATCAATTGCAAACGATGGCGAGCTTTGGCGACCACGTGGGTGCCGTGCCCCACGCGATGCTGTCCAGCCCCACACCGGCGATCGGGTTCATTGGCCAAGTTGAATTGACGTTCAACTGGACCTTACAAAACGCGGTGAATCAAACGGAGACCACCCACCGCCTGATTGAATCACTTTATGATGATCTGTTTCGCGGTGTCACCATCGGCCGATCGCTGACGCGGATTTGGGAGCGGCTGGGGGTGTTGGCCGGTCAATATGAAACAACCCAGGAGCGTTACGCCACCGAAGGGACAGATCTACTATTGAAACAACTCTTGCACTTGCGGCTATCGATGCGGGACGTCCGCAGCACGGTGCTGATCGGCGACCCGGCGGTCCGGCTGGTCACTGCACCCGCCCGGCCCCCGCACCATAGCTGAAGCTCAATTCTTCGCCCTCCTCTTTGACCCACAATTCATACGACATCCCGGCCTGTTTAAAAGCGTCGCGGACGGGGGCGAATTGATCGTAAGTATCGGGATAGGCGACGATGATCAATGTCCCCCCGCCGCGGCGAATCCGCTCGGCGGTACCGCGGATCGCGGCGATCGATTTCGGCCCGCCCAGCGGTAATCCTTCGCCGATGCGAGGTTCGATGACAAACGATTCAGGACCGACCCGGCGGCTGCGGACGTGTTTTTCAAAGAATTGGCCGTCGACATCATCGGGGCTGGCGACCAGAAACAACTCACCGGCCTGCAATAAAATCATGGCCCGTGCCCCGGCACCATATTGCTCCCGGGGGACGCTCAACGTTTCGCTGGCAGCGTCCTTGGCATCATCCCAACGTTTGGACGTACTCACCAATTTCTCACTCGCCTCGACCACCCCGTCATCGATCGTTTCCAGTCCCGCTTCGACCTGTCGGGTTTGTTCAATCGTCTCGAGCAACTTTTCGGCCAAATCGTCTCGCCGTTCGGTTTGATCGGCGATCGTTTTGCGGAGCTGCACCCATTGATCGTTCAGGGCAACCAATTGGGCATCCCCCGGATCGATGACCGGCGGCGGCAGTGCATCACGCGTCGAACGCAACGATTCCAATTTCACGGTGATTTGTTGTAATTTCAATTCGGCGGCCCGAACCGCGGCCGGGGACGCCGGCGGCGGTCCGTCGGGCGAATCGGTGCCCGATCGAACCTTGGCCAACAGCGCGACCAGGATCGCTAAGAAAACAATCCCCCCGAACGTATTGCAGATCGTGTCCAGGAACAGGTCAAAGCTGTCCGAATCGTTTCGGTCGCGTCGGCTCATCGTTCCAGTTCCAAAGCGTCCACGTCTTGAATTATGTGAATAAAACCACAAAGAGTGTTATCTTACACGATTGCTCGGACAATTGAGTGGCCGACGTCCAAAAGCCAGCTTTTTACAGCTTCGCTGCGATGTCTCAAGATGGCATCGAATCAGCGGTCCCTGAATCGAAGACGTCTCCGCCTAACCATTACAAGTCTGTCCGTTTACAAGGTCGTGCCATGTTCTCTTGGCCCACCCTCGATTCGTGGGAGGGCCGGCGGTTGGCGGTTGGCTGGAGGACGTTCCCGGGAGCTGACCCAAAACGACCAGTCGAGAGGTGATTCGGGGCAGTCCATTTCTAAATTCAGCAATGGTACGTAACCACTAAACCTTCATTTCCAAGTCGAGTTCAAATCGACCGGGTGCCGGCCTCGGGTTCGACCGGGGCAACGTCTCGATTGGACCCGCCGCTGCCCCACCCGCGGCCAAAGGCCGATCAGCAGCAACAAAACGCCCAGATCAATCAGCAGCGGCAACCCTTTGGGCGTCCCCGCCCCAAAGCAGCCACAATCGGCATCCAACCACCAAGTCCCCGCAGCGACACAGGCCAAGATGGTGAACCAAACGATCGCCACCGGGTGGGCAAACTTTGGCGGTGCCAGGAGGAGAAAGATGGCAACGGCAACCTCCGCGGCGATCGCCAAGGGAAGCACACCGGCAACGGCGAACAATCCATCGGAGTGCAACAGCCGACTGGCATCGAGAGCCTTCAACCCCGCGGTGGCAAAAAGGAGGATTGCCAACGAGGTTTTCAGGATGTTGAAGGTGGTCATCACAACACTTCAGGGATGAAGTCGTAGAGGGGCGGCGGCATTTTGACTGCCTCGTCCGCGCAGGTCCTTGGAATCCGAGGAGATCGGACGCTACGGGAACCGGTCACCGCTATCATCAGATGCAGGATTTTGAGACAAATTGTATCAAAAGAGGAAGCACAGTTTCCTTCGAGCCACGACAGGCTGATCTGGGTCACGGATGGAACCGATTTCGCCATTTCAATCGCCCAGCCCTATTCTGAGTTTCGAGATCATTCGAGAGATTCCCTGCCTGAAGTTGAAGACTTGACCTAAGGTCAGAGGTCGTTGTAAAACTACTCCTTCACATGTCGCTCCGTCTAATGGAAGTTGTTATGCATCAGCCTAATCTCAAAAAAGTTTGGTCAGATCGTAGTTTGAGGATGATGCTTGCAGTTCAGCTGATTGGCTGCACTGCTTCCATTGCCGGGGGGGCCAGGACACCCACCGACACTACACTCGCTGCAAGTGAGGCAGCAGGCCTGCTTAAGAAGAAGTGCGCCGGAGCCGCAGTGTGTGGTGCCGCCTGCGTGGCTGGAACGTGTCCCGCAGTTCGCTGGCAGCAAATTAACGGCTTGCAAGGAATATTCGTGTGTGATCCTGCGGTTGGAGGAGCTTCTGGTGTTTCTGCCCCGGCGGTGACCTACGGTACATGCTCAGGCCGAGTTACGTTAAGTTGCAATGCATCTGGTAAATCGTGCGGCACTCCGGTCGCGCCCGTCGGAGCTTGCGTAAGAGCGGGGCAGGGTTGCGCCGGAGGCGGTTGCGTTGCAACAGCCGGGCCTGCTGCAGGAGGGTGCTAAGGGTGAGCTGTCTCAACTCCTCAGGAGTGTCGGCAGTCTTATTTATCTTGGCTGCCATCTGTTCAACAAATCAACTGAAAGCTGAGTTGCCAGATATCTCAAAGCTTGATATCTACGCCGCGTTAAAATCGACGGTTAGGAGTATCCGCAACGTCCGCGTCTCGGGAGTTATTCGAAGTAGCAATGGGGTTTTGGAGGATACTACGGTCCGATTTGTTGATGTCTGGCTGCGGGGGGACGAGTGCCAATTTCAAGTTTCTGACATTACTAATTCCATCAATGGAGACGACTGGCGTGGTGTTAAAATTCCCATGCGAACGGATCCCCTAGGGCCATCAGATTTAGCCGAAACTAACGGCGTCGTTGGTTGCTGTCGACAGAGTGGCGGCTATGTTTGGGCTGAGTCGCGATTGTCTGAAGACCCGTCCAGGGGGTTTGATGTTCTATACAATACTAGTAGAAGACTCCGTCCGCCTCAAGTGATCGATCTCCCGCTGGTGCAGTTGAATCGCGCTTGGGTTCCGGAAGAATATTCTTCTACCGCTTTCGCACCAGAGGTGATATGCGGGATACCACTCGAGAAATGGAGTGAGCCGATTCTCGTTGAACTGGAGGGTTCCGAGTGCTATTTTGTTCGGATCCGGCATCTCCGAACTGAACATTTCCCTTTGAAAGGCCATGACGAGCCATTAGCCGTGAACCAAACATGGGATGCTTGGTTTTCGACTGTGCCGACGGAAAAGTTTTCTCCTGTAAGAATAATTCGGAATGCAGAATTCAGCTTCAAAAACGCTTTAATCCCTTACCGAATGGCCGGCCGCATACCCAGCCTGTTGGAGTATCGAGCTAGTACTTTTTTAATAGACGATCGTGGGAATATTTTGCCCGAGACAGGTTATGAGTGCCGATACGGCTTGAAAGATCCATTGCGGGACGCCTTCGACCCAAATAAAGTCGTCGAACACTTTCTACAAACTGGTGAATTTGTCGATGAAACGGAGTTCAAGTTGCAGTCGAATCGGGAATGGAAGCTCTCGGTAGTGTCAGACTGCCCCCATGATGCAAAATTATGGATCGATCCGCCCTATCGTTCCGGCGTGTTGGATGCGGATACTAAATTGCTCTCCATCCATGGAGTTTCTAAAGAGGAGTCGGAGAACCTACTCAACGGACCCGAAGATGTTCCAGTTGCCGCCGTAAACAACGGCCAAAAATACTTTTGGACCGCTAGTATTTTTCTTCTTGTTGCAATATTGAGTCGTTTTGCATATCTCAAAATCAACCCTCGTCACACGTAGCGTAAACGTGTTTAAAGACCGAGCAATGACACCGATTCACGTCATCTCAGCGACTTTCAGCTTATTCTTAATAGCAGATTGCAGCATAGCTGTCCAAGGGGCAGAATTATTTGACCTGGTAAATTGCGTGGATAGATGCAGCTTCCACTTGCTGAGAAAGTCTGGACAACTTCGGACATCGGAGGAATATCTCAACTTGGTTTCTTCGGTGGGCCTTCAGAAGAAGGCCTGTAGTCGTGATTTACTTTCCTGCATTCGTATCCTTCGTGCTGGTGGTCTGGAGTGCGATGCTGAGTACGCCCGCCACGTAGCTTTTGACAGTTTAGTTTTGCCCGCAATTTTATTTATACCGCCATCCCTTGAATCGCGGGTTGGACACGTCGTTCTGCTCTCAGATCGGGTGAATAGTGAGGTTGTAGTTCGCGATGGCCCCGATCTGGAGCTACAAACATTAGTCGAGGTTGCATTTCTATCCGGCTGGAATGATGCGATTGTCATAAGCCGAAAAGATGCGTTAATTTCTAGGGTCTCTGCTATCCTCATTGCTATGACATGCATCACTGCCCTCTTAGTCGTTCTCGGCAAGAGGTGCCTGCGGGTGGTTTGTCATTCCAATTTAATTCGGATTTCACTTTCTGTCATTTTGGCGATACCCGTGCTGGCTATGTCAGGGTGTTCGACGAGCTCCGATGACCTGGGATCTATGATTTTCTTAAGACACGATTTTGGAATTGTTAAGACAACTCCTGAAGTCGACTATGTGATATGCAAATTTGAAATAGCAAACTCATCCGACCAGGAAATTTCTTTCCTGAGTTCCAGCAAAACCTGCGGTTGCGTTACTACTCGTGAGGACCTTAAAGATGTCAAGCTCGCACCCAAACATTCAATCTCAATTCCTATTCGAATCGGTATCGATAATCGTGTTGGATTTTTTTCTGAATCCATGCTGCTTCGTTTCCGGGGAACGTCGCGTGAACACACGTTTCACCTAACTTCAAAGGGGTTTGTGCATCGAAGTCCAGGGATCCGATCCAAAGACGTGACGTGTTGGATCGATCAGCAGGGACATGGCCGTTGTGAAATCATGTGCTCCTACACGCGTCTTCCGGAAATGGACCAACCCACAATTCGATCAGTGGTGATTGACAATTCAAGTGCCGCCAATGTCGACGGTCGCCACTTGCAAATGCAGTCAAAACCGATAAATGCGAATCAGTCAGGCAATGGTTCGACCGTTGTGGATACCTGGGAAATTCCGCTCGATGTTGTGGCAGCAAAACGGCAACGTGGTAGCGATGAGTTCATTCCGATCCTTGTTCACGTCCATTGGGTGAATCCGATGTCTCGGGATTCAGTTCAGGTTTTGATTAGGGACCTGGTTCCACTGTCACCCATCGAGGAATTGGTCTATGTCGAAACTCACGATGCCAAGATGCCTTTTGAGATTTTGATTCCTGTCAGAATACAAGTTCCGACTTCAACCAAATCTGTTGACGTCATCTGTGAAACGGAGGGTGTCGTTGCTACCGTAGATAGTGATCAATCACTTATTCGGTTGTTGGTTCCTGGACAACCAGAAGGTCAGTATAGCTGGCAACTAAAATTGGTCTTCGAAGAGCGAGTGATCGGCGATGTTCAGGTGCGCGGAAATATTCGCTTGAGTCATTGACAAAGTGCTTACAAACTGCGGACAGGCAGTTGCCGAGTTATCTCATCAGGAACTTCCAAACAATAAACGACGTAGTGGACTTTGCTAAAAATCCATCTACAGGACGCCCACCTCGGATTGTTGGCGAACTCCGCTACGTTCGGCGTGGATTGTTAATTCGGCGTTCCTTGGTCGCCGCGGGAAGAGAGCGTTGAGTGCCACCCACCTTGCGGGGTTGATGCAAGCCCGGGAATTCACGGTGAATTGATCGGCTGCAACTCCCTTCCCAAGCCCCTGACATGCCTCGTCCACAACGCTCTGAACAGTTTGATTCGGCGGAAGTCTCGGTTGTCCACGTCGTGCAACGCTGCGTTCGCCGGGCTTGGCTCGCTGGCGTCGATCCGATCTCGTAAGTCGATTTCGCTTACCGTCGAGAGTGGATTCGCAGGCAGATGGGCCAGGCCAAGGGGGTCAGGTAACAGAATAGCTATTTAGGGGTAATCGTCAGTGAGGACAGATGAGAGAAAAAAGGGTCGAGAGAAACAAAGGGTCGGGAGCAATAGCGTTCGGTACGATATTTGCGCATTTGCTAACCGGCACAGTTCAACAGCCATTCTGGCACCCGCTGGCCGCTTTTGATCCAAAACCGATGGCTAAGCCGCCCGCTGCCCCCCCTAAACGACGCAGACCACCAGCCGCCAGTGACGCATCGGCGACCACGACGGCGGGCAAGGTCAAAGCCTCCGACATCCAGGGTTTGAAGTACTTCCAAATCCTCGCCCCGCTGCTCGCCGGGTTGCAATATCATTGATGCCGACGCGACCGGGCCGGCAACCGCACGTTACATTGTGGAAAGCGAAAAGCTATTTGAAGACATAGCCGAGACCATCCTCGGCATCACGGTCCAGGAGCCGTTTGAAACGCTGACGCCGACGATCAGACAGTCCGCCGGCAACGGCGGCGGCGACCGCCGCCATCGATCCGCCAGTTCTCGGCAGTGATCGCAATCGGGCCGCAGCAGCACCCAGAGCTGATTGGATGGCCCTTCAATCAACTCGGCAACATCAAAGCTCCCCAGCGAGGGCATCGGTCGGCCGACGAGTTCCCGGCCCAGCCAGGCGGGCACCGGCCCGGTGCTTGGCAACAACTGGATCTTCCAAGTCATTCCGCCCCCGGCCACCATCCCCCCAGCGACCGCCAAACCCAGCGCCCAACCGGTCGATCGCCAAGCCACCTTGCCATCCACCCCGCCCCGCCGCTGCCCCACCCGCGGCCAAAGGCCGATCAGCAGCAACAAAACGCCCAGATCAATCAGCAGCGGTAACCCTTTGGGCGTCCCCGCCCCAAAGCAGCCACAATCGGCATCCAACCACCAAGTCCCCGCAGCGATACAGGCCAAGATGGTGAACCAAACGATCGCCACCGGGTGGGCAAACTTTGGCGGTGCCAGGAGGAGAAAGATGGCAACGGCAACCTCCGCGGCGATCGCCAAGGGAAGCACACCGGCAACGGCGAAGAGTCCATCGGAGTGCAACAGCCGACTGGCATCGAGAGCCTTCAATCCCGCGGTGGCGAAAAGGAGGATTGCCAACGAGGTTTTCAGGATGTTGAGGTGGTCATCAAAACACTTCAAGAACAAGCCGTAGGGACGTCGGTAGTTTGCCGGTAGTTTGGTCGTAGCAGCCGCATAGACCCTTCGGATTTGGAGCAAGCGGACGCAAAACGATCCGGTCACCGCAGTTATCGGTGTCAAAAGTTTGCGTCGAGGTGATTTGCAAGGGGAAGCACAATATCCTCTAAGCCAAAAGAGGCTGCTCTATTTCATGGACGGCACCAAGTCCGACACCTACCACCGGAGACAAGTCTTTACGTCAGGCGGCTTCGCTTGAAGGTTTTAGATGGATTCAGGACGTGTGCAAGACAAAGCTCATCAGGTCCTGGGTGGCACCAACTGCCCCACCTGGGTGGCACCAACTGCCCCACTGCCCTCGGCGGACTTCGCAGCGGGTTAAGTTCCCACGTTGTTCGCCCGATTCGACGGTACTATGGACGCATCTGACTTCCGACCGATGTTCATGGCAGGCTTGCCCATGGGGTGGTTCCCTGCCCGCGGCAAGCGTTGGCTCTGATGGTGGGTTTGGCACTTCGGACCGATCGGATCTCCCGCCCCGTTGACTAATGAAAATGGCGTGTTTTGGATATCGAGTTCGTGCCCAGGTTCTCAGACTCCGCCGCGTCCACGATGCTTTCGCCGGATGACGAGCACCGCAATGTTGCCTTGCCCCTGTCAAAACAAGGTCGGCACGCGAGATTGAGGCCCTATTCAATGATTGCTGGGGAGCTCAATGGCTGGCCTACACTCCCTCCGGGGCGGATGCTCAACACGGACCGGTTGCCCGATCCGCACCTCCGCTGGAGGCCGAAGTCGTCGGCTAAACGTCCTTCGTAAGAAACTTTCATTCTCGATCCAAAACCGGTTTTATCCCGGCACTCCCCGACCCGTTTGGCTCATTCATTTGGCTCATTTGGCTCATTTGGCTCATTTGGCTCATTTGGCTTCTTTGGCTTCTTTCCCATTGGATGACTAATTGAGCAATCTCGCCTGCGGATGGGCTGCGCGGTGCCGAGTCCATGGCAAATTTCCTTTTGGGGCCGCCCTAAAGCTCCCAGCCTCACTGACTGAGCCCCTGAAATTGCCAAGCCTGACCGATTCCATGCCGACTCCAATCCGAACCCGCAAATCCGGTCATGCACCCCCTCGTCAGAAACCCTATCTCCCCCTTGACAGCTGACTAAGGACAGTCTATAACGTCGTCGTCCAGCAGTTTCTGTCAGCTACGCACAACAATCAATACCGAAGGTGACGAGGTGAAACTACAAGGCGTTTTTTCATGGTGGATTTCATTTAATGTTGTTGCATTAGGCGTTCTTTTGCTGCTCTTCTCGGCGGAGCCATCGCCCACGTTCGTTGGTGTGGGAGAGGTAGGTGCGATTGACGGAAAGTGCTGCAAGCCAGGGCGGCGTTGGGGCTGTGAAGATGGCTATGGTAATGGAGCTTTTGGATGCATGGTTTGCCCTGACTGCCCTCCCGGCCCGAGGGACGCTAGATGTGAAACTGCAGTTTGCAATGATGCCCCTCCGAGTGAATTTTGCACCTACTCTCCGTATACTGTTGGCGTTAACACCTGCAACATAGTGGGCCACACGATGACCGGATGCGGCACGATGGATGTTCCCGATCCGTTTTATTGCAATGGAAGTTATTATCCCGGGGGCCATTATCAAATGGTGACGTGCACAAGCACCAGCCAAACTGATTGGGATCAGCCTGGTCATAATACCGTTGATGTTGATGTGTGCGAAGTGGGGTCAGGGGTCTGCTCCTACTCATATAGTGTCTGCGAGGGCTAGTCTTGATACCTGGGTGGGCAATTCACCATCGTTTGTCGATGAAGCGAGGCATTCCTTCGCTCCGATGCCCACCATACGGTGTGCTATCTCGCGGGGCTTTATTGGTCATAGCCAAGGCTGCTTGCTTTTGCTTGGGGAACTAACTGGCGGTTATTGCTTGGCACCCGGTGCGAGGCTCGTTTCACACTTGCCTCAATACGTGATAACGATCTTAAAGGGCGTTTTGATGCGACTAATTGCTTTAGGCTACAGGCGTCTTGAGGCTGCTAAGCGGAGCCTGGGAATAGCGGAAGCCGGATGCCGGCCATTGCAGGCCTTTTCTATTATTGCCTTGATCACCTTGCAGCTTAAGCTTTGCGAGGGTGAAGAGGCTTCAGGCATTGTCCAAGGTATTCTGGCGAGATCACAGGCGATCCAGGCGGCAGAAATAGATTGCGTTTTCACCAAGACTTACAGCTACAGGCCGGATCGACCTGCACTGCTTATGGAGATCGATGGTCCTGACGGCGGTAAGTCTATTCGCGCAGTATTCGGGGAACCCAGTGCTTCAAAATCCGACAGTGGAGCCAAGCCGCTACGAGAGGACGATGTCGTCAAAACTCATTTTAAGCTCTCTACAGCAGGCAATGAGTGGGCCCGGTCTTTTGTCGGAATTCCCAACAAAAGGGTTGTGACGGACGCGTTCGAGGCCGTCTATACAGAAAATCAAGGGTCTGATATCTTGAGGTCTCTTTCTTTGGCGCCCTCATCCCACAGCCTCTCAGACGAGTTCTGGGAACACCCAGATCTGGTTATTCCTCGCATCGGTGTTGTTCCGATAAAACATGTTTTGACTTACATTTCGGAAAACAAGTCTGCTGGCGAGGTGCTTGGCAGCGAGATTTGTAATGGCCTTACGACGACCGTTCTGCAATGGAAGGTACCTCAGAGCCACTATTCTTCAGCATTCAAACTGGTGTTTAACTCGTTTTACACCGCCGATTTTGCACTTCTCCGAGTCTACGTCTCGACGGACCTTGGCTATGTTGTTCCCAGGCTTGAGTTCGCCTCAATTGAAGGTGAGGTCACTTGCAGCTTTTCTTCCAGCGACTACCAGGACGCTGGAGGCGGCATTTATTTCCCGCGTCATTCGGTGTTTGAGAAAGTCGAGGGGACGCCTCAACTGCGATACGAGTACCAGATCAATTCGATAGAGAATGTCAATGAGCCTATTTCAGAGGGTGCATTTGAAATTTCAGTCCCGCAAGGAACAAGAGTCAGGAGTCGTCTACCTGGGCGTGAAGCAGTGTTTAGCGTAGGCGAGTCCTCGGCGGGGCTTGAGGAAATTGAAAAATCACTGGGATCGACGGACACTGGTAATCTAGTAGCCCGCAAAAGATGGGTACGCAATTGGTTTCTGGGATTAAATCTATTATTCGCGGTTTTGCTGATTGCCTGGTTTCATCGACAAAAGTCAAAAGGCCAAGCCGCCCGGGGTCACTAAGGTAACCAACTAATGCTTCGCTATTTGCTCTTTTTAACGTTGGTAGCCACCAATGACGTCGACAAGATTTCAACGCAGAGTTTACGTGCAGTATTAGATGAATCACGATCTCGAAACGACGTACTAACGCTTTGCGGACCGCTGTCGCTAGCTCGAGCAATGAGGATAGATGGGATCAACGACCCATTCGAGGAGGTGGTTGGAAAATTTCAGTCGAGGACCGCAAACGGGGTAAGGGCTGAAGAAATCATAGACGTGGGAGAGTTTTTTGGATGGCATTGCCAGGGCATCAATCAAGCAGACAGGGATCTGTCGAAGCTTCCACTGCCTGCTATTCTAATAGTTAACGAATCGCAACACTGCATTACGCTAGAGGCATTGCCCGACGAGGCGTCAGCGACCATTTGGGATCCAGTGTCCTTTAGGGTGGAAAGGATCTCTCGAGTCAGGCTAAGTAAAATTTGGCAGGGCAACGCCATTGTGCCTTGTGTTTCTGAAATTGGGATCCATGATATTATTGTCGTGGGCGTGGTCATGTTGTTGGCTTTACTTGCGTGCCTGACTGTTAAGACACCCTGGAACCGTGATAGACCCTCCGCTGAACCAGCACGCCTTGGCTAGCCAATTTTCGCTATCACCTGCTACTCAGCTGAGTCCTCTGTACATGCGAACCTTCATTTTAAAAATGCTGGCCGTACTGGGTCTCTTCGCGCCGATCGGCTGCGAAAGTTATTCGTCCTTGAAATCGACCGAGGACAGCGATGCAGCTGACAGTTCAGCGTTCCTATCTGAAGCGGGAGTCGAGGCGCGAGCAACCCACTCTTTTGGTTTGATCGCCTCGGCAGACAAAATCTCTCATTCCTTTCAGATTGTCAACGAAACCAATTCGCGACTGTATGTCAAAGACGGAAGCGATATATCTACTAGCTGCGGATGCACGTCATATGAATTGAGCAAATGGGATCTAGCACCTGGCGAACGGACAGACTTCCTAATCACTGTCGACTGTAGCATGAAGATTGGTGAGTTCCAAGAGTCTGCAATAGTACGCTGGATAGATAAAGATAAGGATCTGGTAAATTGCAGAATGAATGTTTCGGGAACCGTACCGAGTTCATTGATTTTGCATCCGGACTCTTTTTACATTTCGCAACCAGATCTGGAGAGTTCCGAGGCATTGCTGGTAAAAGTAACTTCGGATGTTGCCGTGAATTGGGACTCGCTTGAGTGCGAAACCTCAGACGCTTCGATCATTTGGACGATAAGGCCATCTCAAAACCAGATGAATTCTCGTGAAGTTGCTATTACTTTCAACCATCAGTCGCTGGTCTTGCCAATGTCTGGCGATATTATTTTTCAAGTTGACTCTAAGACTGAGCGAGCCTCTAAATATCGACGTAAACTTCCCTTTCATGTTGAGGCAGGAGCTGAAACCCAGATTAGCCCACTGGTTCTTATGCTTAAAGAGAGAGTGATTGGCGAATACCAGGGATCCTTGTTTTTTTTGCGTTCTACTAACTTCGATATCGAAGACGTTTTATTGGAATGGGATGCAGCCGGTGTCGTAGGCGTTTCCAAGACACAAAGGTTGAGCCCAACAGTCGTGCGACTGGATTTGCGATTCCAGCTACGCCGGTCAGAGAAAGTCGAAATGCCAACTTTTTTGAAGGTTCAAATAGGTAGAGTCACCAGTGAGATAGCTGTTTTGCTTCCAAGTGCCTGACTGGCGGCATTCCACCACGTCGTCCACTCGCATCTTCGTCGCCACCTCACCTACCGAGAAAATCAAATGGGTCAAACCCGAATGGCATTAAATAGGCCGAAGCTGTTGGCTGCTTTCGACTTAGGTTTTGATAGCAATCGAAGGATGATTGACCGATGGGAGCCCACCGCCGGAGAGTTTGGGAATCACTACAAACCCGAACCCTCCCCGACCGCAGGCTCCCCGTGGCCAATCTACCCCCGATCGCTAGCCTGAAAAGCCTCATCGAAGAGGTCCACCAAAACGACGAACTCTATTTTGCCGGACTGCTCGACCGGCAGACGATCGCCACCGTCTTTGGAACGAGAGCGTTGAGTGCCACCCACCTTGCGGGGTTGATGCAAGCCCGGGAATTCACGGTGAATTGATCGGCTGCACCTCCCTTCCCAAGCCCCTGACATGCCTTGTCCACAACGCTCTGAACAGTTTGATTCGGCGGAAGTCTCGGTTGTCCACGTCGTGCAACGCTGCGTTCGCCGGGCTTGGCTCGCTGGCGTCGATCCGATCTCGTGAGTCGATTTCGCCTACCGTCGAGAGTGGATTCGCAGGCGGATGGAGGCGCCGGCGAGCATCTTTGCGGTCGATGTGCTCGCTTAACCTATCGTGGCGATGTATTTTTTATGCTTCAGGGACGACACGGCGTGTCGATTAGTTTGGACGAGCAGTGCCGCTTGCCGCGTTGAGGTAGGCGAACATCAAACCTCCGAGATAGTACCGCAGCGAATTTTGTCCGACGTGACCTAGCCAGCCTCCGTTTCCCTTTAGAAAATACTTTTCCATAGACTTGATTCCGAAGCACGTCACCGCCACGACGTTGGCGAAGTGCAACGCTCGGATCGGTTGCCAGGCACTTCGTCCGCCCCAGGGGGGCACGGTCGCTGTCCAAGGTCGTATCTGTGGGGCGATTGACAGTGAATGAACGTCACAGAACTCTGGAAGCAGCCGGAGGGCGGCTACCGCGAGCAACGTTGTACCAGCGACGAGGGGAATTGCTGGCCGGAATCCCGCTAGATGGTGGTGGTAAGGGTGACGGTTCGATGTTGGCTCCCCTGCCGGTTTGCTCACCACGAACCAGCCAGCGCCGACAACGGCTGAGACGCAGTAGAGTAGCTGCCATCCCAGCGGATTGAACTCGACGTTGGGGGTGAAGATCCAAACGCCCACCCCGCTGACGGTTTGCCACTGGCCCAGCAAATAAATCCACAGACTCAAGCCCAACGCAAGCACGGGCTCGCGCCGCCACGTCCATAGCCACAGCGGCATGATGGGCAACAGCACCCCGTACAAAACGAGGATCGATAGACCAAAGGGTTGATACTGCAGCGTTATGACCTGCCAAATGAAGGGAACGTCGAGGGTTGGCCGACCACGGGCAGCGGCCAGGAGCATCGTTGGGGGCGACGGGATGAAATTGCAAGCCGCTGCGATCACCCCACACGCCAACCAAAAGACCATCAGCAGTTGGAAACTTCGGACTGCCGCGTGCCAAGTGCTACGCAGCAGTCCGTCCCGGGTCAGTCGTTTTGAGTAAGCCATTCCGAAGGAGATGCCGGAGAGGCAGACAAAGGCATCCGAAGCGTCGCTGTAACCAATGCCCACCAAAGTGAAGCGACTGATCCACTGCACCCCCATCAACATCTCCGCGTGGTCGATGGAGACGATCAAGACAGCCAAACCGCGCAGCCAATCGATCCGAATGTCCCGGGCGGTTCCCGTTGAGGCTATCTCTGGATCAGTGTTCTGCTCGGTCAATTCAATTTTTGTTGGGTGTGGTAAGTCGTTCTGTGCTTGGTCCAGATCCGATCTTCGGCTCGCAGATCGCAGCTCGTTTGTCTTCCAACGAGTCCGCTCACCATGGAGACCAACGTGCTGCGTTGCCGGCTAACGAAAAACTATATCTGAATGAGGCGATCATGGATTGGGCGAAGGAAGCGGCCGAGTCGGTGGTGGGTTGAGCGTGGCTAGGTGGTCCGGTCCGGCGGCTTCGGTCGCAATGCATCCCTACGCCATTCGGCCCACAAAGATAGCCATTTATCATTCTGGACTCACGGCGGATGGGTAGAAAACGAGATGGGTTGCACCGATGATGTCGTCGGGAGGACGATGAAAGAATCGTGATCGAAGCTCCTCCCTCATCACCAGGTCGGTTTTGCTGATGAGCCAATAGTGATTCTTCGCCCGCTCCTGATCGATCGTGGCTTGCGATGCTGCGAAGATTTCTTGGTCGATGCCAAGTGTTTCCGGGGCAATGCCACTGCAGCTATTGAGCGAATGTAGACGCAATGGGCGCATTGCCGGATGCTCGTCGATCCACCTTTTCACGCGGTCAGCGTCCTGTCCCCAGTCAGTCGCGTCGTTGAACAAATGGAAGTGTCCGTTTTGATTGCCGCCCGAGGGGAGATTGAAGCTGCACAAGAAGTCCGGGGCCGAGGCGAGCCCGCCCAGGACCGTTGCCGCTAGGCCGACGCCAATCAGTCGTCGAGTGTTTCGTTGAAAATTGGAAACGTAGGCGATCTCGGTATTTGATTCCGTCATCGCCGTCGAACCAACGATTTGAGTTGGACCGGTCGTTCTGATTGACTGCCGGCGCAGTGGGACCGACATTAGGACAAAAAGGGGCGGATAGAGCGGAAAGATGTACCGGTGCTGCTGGGCAAAACCGCTCTTGGCCGCGGTGACTTCGATCACCGCTAGAGCGATCAGCCATAGCACCAACCCACCCCGGATTCCGCGGGCTGCGCCACGGCCCCAATAGATCGATCCCACCAAAATGGCCAGCAAAGTCCCCGTCGGAAGTTTGACTGCCATCGAATAGAGGTAAAACCACCACCAACCATGGGAGGAACGTTGTCCCATCGCATAAGAAACCAGACCGACTTCGAAGTCGACCTGCTGGCGGTCTAGCCCCAGGAGCCACTGCTGGGGCATTAGAACCGGCAGTTGGTGCAGCCATGAACCATTGAAACGGTTCGCCGAACCGTCGGAACCCGACAATGAGTCGCTCAGGAACGTGTACTCCCCCAATGGTGTCCCCACTGCCATGAATTGATAAGGGAGCAGCATGGTGAGCCAACCGGCGACGAAGATTCCCAAGACTTGCCCCAAGCTCGGCTTCCTGCCGCTTCTCAACCAGACGCCGGCGATCAATAGAATCAAGATCGGCCACAGGAGCAGGCCGGTGAATTTGCAACTGCTAGCAACGCCGGTCACCACCCCGGTGCCGATCGCAAGTGGCCAGGACTGATCGCGTTCCCAACGCATCGCGAACCATGCCGCCCATGACATGGTCGCTGCGACGGGCACGTCGTTGGTAATCAGTGCCCCGTGGGAGAGGATTTGCGGCTGGAAGGTCCAAAACGCGGCAGCCCCAAGGCCGACCCGCCAGTCGGCCAGATCGTTGCCGAGCCGATAACAGGCCACGGTACCCAAAGCGGCGAAACCGGCGACAAGAAACCGGCCGAAGATCAGCCGGATTCGGAACGCCTGCCCATTGAGGGAGTAGAGTTCCCGTCCGGCTTGGAACTCCGGACGTGAATAGGGGTGGTTTTCCCGGGCCGCAGGTTGCTTTGGCAGCGGGGAAATGTAGAAAGGCAACGATCCGATGGCCCGGATCAACGGCGGATTGACCTTGAAGCTCTCTTGATCGCCGGTTTGCCAGTACCGCAGACCCGCGTAGGCGTGTCCAAATTCGTCACTGCATGGCGATTGATAAATCACGCAGAAAGACAGCAACGCCGCTTGGATCGCTAATAGGCCGATTAAGAGTCGGCCTGGAACATGCCTCAAGGGCAAACCAAGTCGCGTGTAGCGACTGGACGTTTGATTGGAAGTTTCGCAGATAGTCGTTAGCATCGCGGCGGCGGTCGATAAACGTCAGTTGGGATTGACGCGGCAACCGGACCACCATAGCAAATATGACTCCATCCACCAAATCGAAGCGATACGGTTGGGTCTTGGGGTTGCTCCTGGCATGCCATGCGGTGTTGTTGGCCCTCAGCGGTTGGTGGCAGAGTCCGACGCTCAATGAACCCGGACACCTGGTCGCGGGGCTGCATCATTGGGCGACCGGTGAGTTCACGCTCTACCGGGTCAATCCGCCGCTGGTGCGGCTGGTCGCTTCATTGCCGACGGCTTTGGCCGGGTACCAGGCGGATTGGTCGGGATACTATGAGTTTGTCGGGGCGCGACCGGTCTTTGAGATGGGAGAGGACTTCATCGCCGCCAATGGCCGTCGCTCGATGCTGTATTTTCGGTTGGCTCGGTGGGTGTGCATTCCCTTCAGCCTGCTGGGGGCGTGGGTTTGTTTCGCCTGGGCGAGGGATCTATTTGGAAACGCTTCGGGTTTGATGGCCACGACGCTTTGGTGTTTTTCACCGATGGTGCTGGGTCACGCATCGATGATCGCGCCCGATGCACACGCGACCAGTTTGGGTTTGGCGGCCTGTTATACCTTTTGGCGATGGCTGCGAACGCCAACTTGGCGTCAAGCGGCGTTGACCGGTTTGGTTCTGGGATTGGCGGAGCTATCCAAGACCACCATGATCTTGTTCTATCCTTTATGGCCCCTGCTTTGGCTGCTGGACCGGTGGCCGGACCGCGGGGTCATGACGCTGGGGCGTTGGCGCGATGAAGCGGGCATGTTGCTGCTTCGAATGCTCATTGGACTGTACGTCCTCAACCTTGGTTATCTCGGCGAAGGGAGTTTTACAAAGCTCAAAGAATTTCGTTTCACCAGTCACATGCTCGGCGGGACCGATAGCGAACGGTCGGCGGATGCTGCCCATTCGGCTGATAGAAGCCGGTCCGCTGGCGGTAACCGGTTTGACAGATCGTGGTTTGGTGGGGTGCCTGTGCCATTGCCGGCCAACTACGTCGTCGGCATTGACGTGCAACAGCGAGATTTCGAGGATTTTTCGCGTCCATCGTATCTGCGGGGACAGTACAAATCCACCGGGTGGTGGTACTATTACCTCTACGCCATCGCGGTCAAAGCCCCCTTGGGAACGCTGGGGTTGATCGCATTGGCGGCGGTGACATCGTGCATTCGTTATGGGCCGCGATTGAAGCGTCGGGACGGAATGATCTTGCTCACCCCGGCGGTCGTGATCTTCATCGTCGCAAGCTCGAAGTTTGGGTTCAGCCATCATAGCCGGTACATTCTGCCCTGCGTTCCGTTTGTATTCATCTGGATTAGCGGGTTGGCACGGCACCTTGTGTGGTCGGAGGCTTGCCCGGATCATTCGCGATGGCTCGGGTTGGTGATGGGCGTTCTGCTGAGTTGGACCACGCTGAGCAGCCTGCGGGTGTACCCCCACTCGATTTCCTATTTCAACGAGGCGTCCGGTGGTCCGGCCGCGGGACCGGAACATTTACTTAACAGCAACATCGATTGGGGCCAGGATTTGTTGTTTTTGGAGAGATGGATCGAACAGAACAAGGATAAACATCGGGGGCCAGTCCATTTGGCGTACTATGGCTATTTCAATCCGTTCGACTTGGACATCGAAGGCATCCAGTCGTGGCCGTTGACACCGGGTCGAGAAACGGTCGAAGTGCCGCCGGGACTCTACGCGATCAGCGTCAACCTACTGTATGAGTTTCCGTGGATGATCCGAAACGTCGAAGGCAACCGGTCAAGGGTCGAAGTCCGCCCGCTTGCGTTTTTACGTCACCAACGACCGATTGGAAGGGCAGGATATTCCGTACGGATCTACTCCGCAGAACAAGTCCGCCGAGGGTTTGCGGCGTCGCCGTCGCCGTCGTTAGGCGAGCGGTAAATGAAAATGTATCCATCCTAACCCGACGCTCCAGCAAGGATGGCATCTCGCTGGCGCGTCGGGTTAGTTTAAATCCACCTGCCGCTTGCCTTACAGCAAAGCCCGTTTACGTGTTCGTGCTGTAACCGGCATCGGCAAACTAGCCGTGGGCGTCGTATGGGGTGACCGTCTCTAATGCTAGACCAATCGCTTCGTCCAGAAAGTCTCGCGTCCGAGCTTTGAAAGATCGCAGCTTGGATTTGACCTTCGACCACATCTCCTCGATCGGGTTAGACTCCGGTGAGTATCGCGGAATGAAAACCACGTCCGCGCCGGTCGCTTCGATCGCCGCGACCACCCGCTCGTTCTTGTGAGTCGATAGGTTGTCCATCAGCACGGTCATCCCCGCCGATAAGATTGGCGACAAAAACTGCTCGACGTAGGTTAGCATCGCCCCGACGTCCGTTCCGCCGTTGTAAACCAAACTGGGACCACCACCCTGGTAGGTTAACGCCGAGAGCATCGTCACCGACTCATAGCGGCCATCAGGAACGCTGTCATAGACCCGTTGGCCAGCGGGCGATCGTCCATACAGCCGTGCATTTCGCTCGGCTTGGACGTCGGGACGTTCGCGTTCGGCGTAGCGAATCGATTTGCGTTTTCGAGTCTGATTGAGTCGTGCCAGAGTCCGGGAGATCGAACTGGTGGACGTTTGAAGCTCGCAGTGCTCAGCGATTTCGGGGATCGTCGCATCAGGTTTTTGGGCCAACAATGCCGCAATTTTGGCTTCGTCGGCCTAGCTGATCGAGCGTTGGCGGCCTCCGGAGTGTCCCCGCGGCTGGACGGATCCTTCTTCGCGTTGCTGTCGCTGCAGATGCTGAACCCATCGCTCACTGACGTCAAATAAATCGGCGACTTCCGCCCGGGTCATGCCGTCTTGGCGAGCCTTCAGGACACGGGTTCGTAGCTCAATCGGGTAAGGTTTCATGGGGGCACCATCCGTAATGCGTGTGATTGTCCACCATAGTGATGAATGGTGCCATCGGCTGTCTTAGGCTACTTCTTTAGCGAGTGTTGGCTCGCTCCAGTTCACGGTGATTTGCTGTAATTTCAATTCGGCGGCCCGAACCGCGGCCGGGGACGCCGGCGGCGGGCCGTCGGGCGAATCGGTGCCCGATCGAACCTTGGCCAACAGCGCAACCAGGATCGCCAGGAAAACATTTCCGCCAAACGTGTTGCAAATCGTGTCCAGGAACAGGTCAAAGCTGTCCGAGTCGTCTCGTTGCCTTCGGCTCATGCTTGCACCTTTAAAATTCTGGAGAAACCAATCCCGCGGTCCTATCATGGATCATCGCGTGGTCTAAATCGAGACCGCTGGACCGAAGCCCCTCCCATTGACCAACCAATCAGGACGCCCGTTTTGCACCGCCCACCCCATCAATGCCGGCCAAATCTACGACAGACACGTTGTACATTGGTCCGCCCTGCCCTGCTGATTTTGATTCAATTGGCGTTTATTCAAACGACGTTCGCTCAGTCCCCGCGACCAACCGTCGGGACCATGACCGTCAGATCGATAGGCCGCCAATACACGCCTCCAGCCGACGCCCTTTTGAAGCAAACCGATGCCGACATGGCCGGCAGCACCAGCGTTCGTAACGTTCCGGCATCGGACTTGGAGTTCAAAAGTAGTGGCTATTTTCAACGCAACCGCGATTTGGGCCAAGTCTTCGTTGCCCCCCGGGATGCCGAGATCGCACAATTGATCCTTCGGACCGGCAATACCGACGCCGCGGTGCTGGCCGGAACCGCCGGTGCGGAACTGTTCGTCCAGTGGCTGGAAGTGACCGGCGAACCGATCGTCAACGACAACGGCACGCCGAAGGGGACCGAATCGTTGCATGGATTTTCAAAAAACCATCGCTGCGATGATTTTATCGAAGGTGTCACGTATCAACCGATCATGCTGCACCGCGGAGCCGAATTTCCGCCGCTGGCGGCCACCCGCGACCGGCAAGGCAACGCCACCGGGCAGACCGACTCCCGGCTGTGTCATCTACAGTTTGATTTCCCGCCGGAGGATCGCGTTCGCTTAGTCCAAGGTCATCGATATGCTTTTGTCGTCGGCTTGGTCAATCCGGCACCAGACAGCGGCTTCACGCTGGCCAATGACAACCGCGCCTGGCGTCCCGAGCCGGTTCCGCAAATGTTGACGTCCGAGAGCGCTGTGGGCGGATGGGGGATTCGCCGCGAGGGCGGCGGGATGCCCAAACCCACCTTGATTGAATCGACCGAACCACCCCGAGGCTCCCAACTTCGTGCCGACATGTTGGCCGAATCGATGCTGCCGGACGGCGATGCTCGATGGCAACTGGCTCCGCAGAGCGACGGGTATCCCGACGTGGACACCTATCGGGATCTCTGGTTCGTACTGAACACTTCGATTGTCAATCAATAATGAACAGGGTTCTTCTTTGAATTATCACTTGACCTGTAACTTGCCGATCAAGTCAAACGCGTTGACGGGTTTGGTCAGGTAATCGGTACAGCCCGCGGCGGTGCAGCGGAGACGTTCGTCCTGCATCGCGCCGGCGGTCAGCGCGATGATCAGACCCTCATAACCTTCGGCACGTAGAATACTGGCGGCCTCATATCCATCCATTACCGGCATTTGCATGTCCATGATGATCGCGTCGACCGTCTCGCCGTCGCTACCGGGGCGGCAACGCATCCAATCAACCGCATGTTGGCCATTCTCGCAGACTGCGGTTCGTCCACCTGCCTTGGTGATGATGTTTTGGGTAATGAATCTCATCGATCGATCGTCGTCAACGATCAACACCATTCGGCCCGAGAGCGGTTGGCCACCGAACGCGTCGCCGGTGGTTGAATAAACCGCCGGGCGGTCAGGGGTGTCATCGGTTGCCGCGGCGTCGGTTTGAATCGTCAACGTGAACCGGCAGCCGGCCCCGGGGTTTGTTTCGATTCGCAGGTCGCCGCCCAACAGCCGGGCCAAGCGGCGGCTGATCGCCAATCCCAATCCCGTCCCCTCGACGTGCTGGCGACCACGGTGGTGAATTTGAGAAAAAGGTTCAAAGAGTTGGTCGATCCGGTCCCCGGCGATCCCCGGGCCGGTGTCCACAACATCGATCCGCAGCTGGACGCTGCCCGCCGGCTCCATCCGCAGCAACACCTCGACCTGGCCGGCGTCGGTAAACTTGATCGCGTTGCCGACAAGGTTGAGCAGAATCTGTCGCAGCCGCTGTGGGTCGCTGCGGATCGTCGCGGGCATGGGATCAACTGCGGTGGTGATCAATCGCAGACCTTTTTGTTCCGCTCGGACGGACATCAACGTCCGCACATCGTCAAGAATTTGTGATGGGGAAAGCGTTTGAACATGGATTTCCAACCGTCCCGCCTCGATTTTGGAAATGTCCAAAATGTCGTTAATGATCTCCAGCAGGTAGCGTCCGTTTCGCCGAATGGTGTCGATATGTTCGACGTCTTGAGTCGGGCGGGGCGCCTCGTCGAGCAGGTCGGCATAGCCGATGATTGCCGCCAGCGGCGTGCGAAGCTCGTGACTGACGCTGGCCAATAGATCGCTCTTGACCTGGTTGGCGGCGTCGGCCCCGCGGCGAGCGACGCGTAATTGTTGTTCGTAAGTTTTGGTTTTGGTGATATTAAAATGCACCCCCGCGACGCCGTTGACCCGCTGGTTGTCATCGCAGGAAATTGCCCCGCGAATTGCCAACCATTCATAAGATGATTCCTCCGGCGGGGAGTCATCCCGGTCCGCATGAGCAACGATTCGGACGTCGACATCGATGCTGCCGCCATCACGCATCGCTCGGGCAAGGGCCGCAGCCAAACGACGGCGATCCCCTTCGGGCAGTCGCGCCAGGATTTGACCGGTCGACACCCTTTGCAAACTTTGCCGCGACGACGGCTGTGAATCGCACGGTTGGGCATCGGGCGGCGGAGGGCCGGGCAATGCGTCCGGCACCACCCCCAAGTGATCGATCGTGACATGATCGCTGCCGGTGACCCACCGCCACGTCCCCATCCTGCCAGCGGCCAGGGCGACCCGCAGGTCGGCTTCGGCACGCTCCAGCCGCTCGGCTTGAGATTCCAACTGCGCCACCAACGCGATCACGCCACGGTTGGTCTCTTCCAACTCGCGATTAACGCTTTTGAGTTGGTCGCGACGTTCCTCCAATTCCGCCAACGCGGCAATCATCTCGCGGTTGTGAGCTTCCAACGCGTCGATCTCGCCGATCGCGATTTGGCGGCGAAACTCCTGCTGCAATTCCGCCAAGTTGGCGGTCGTAGGCGTTGGATGATTGGCCGGCAATCGGCGGCGGAGCGTCAAACGGGCGATTTGCCCGGAAACCATCCAAGCGGCGGAATCGGCGAGGTTCCAATAATTGTCCGATCGCTCGCGGATCGCTTCGCTGGGCAATCGCTGCGGCAGGATCTCAATTTGCAGATACTCAGCTTTCGTCCGATCATCAAGCTCAAACCGCACTTCGCCGACATGCCCATCGGCTAGTTGGGTGCGAACCGCTTCGGAAACCATCGTCGCGACCCGGGTCCGGCCCGAAAGGTCAAAGCCGATCGCCTCGGCGACGATCAGTGCCAGTTGTCGGCACCGAACGGCATCGGCGACGGTCTGATAAGCGACGGTGCCTAATGAGCGGGTCATGGGGGCGGCACGGCGGGGGAGGTCACCACGACGGCCGTCGCATCGTCGTGGCCGCGGGCATATCGTTGGACCAAAACCCCGGCAATCAGCGGCCTGGGCATTGACCAAATCGTCGCCGGCAATCGCAATTTGGTCGACCGGGGCAGCCCATCGGTCGACACGATCAGCCGGTCGCCGGGCAACCACGGCCTCGTCTCGCTGGTCAAATGTTTGACTTGATGACCGACCACGCCGTTGTGGCTGAGCCATCCGTGCGGCGTGTCGTCTCGCCACAGGCAGGCCGCGACGTTGCCGACCCCGCCGTGACAAATCGTTGACGCGGCGGCATCCCAGGTCGTCACGCTGATCGCCGCCCCCCGGGTCGACGACAAATGTTGGTGCATGGCGGCCAGTAAATCTTCCGGGGGACCCGCCCGGTGACGGTTCAGTTGAACAAGTGCCGCATCGGTCGCGTCGGCCGCCATTGGTCCGTGACCCAATCCGTCGGAGACGACCAGGGTGGTTAAACCGCCGTCGCACACAAACGCCCAACCATCCCCGCAGCGGCTTTCGCCGGGGTGGGGGACACAAAGCCCACCGAATTGCAACGTCCCGTCAACCGTAGTGGATCTTGCCAACGATTCATTTGGTCGACATCCCGCGAATGGATCGTTGGCAAGATCCACTACCGACTTAACAGTCGATGGTCGCAGCGAGACATGAATGGCCAACCCAAAGTCCGTTTCTGAAAAGACCCCCATCCCCGCGGATTGACGAGTGATCGCCCCCATGCCGTTGCCGCAGGTGCCGGCGGTCGAAAACCCGTCCCGCATCGCCGCGGCGGGGTCGGCCATGCCCGGACCCCCATCGAGGCACAGCAACCAAGCTCGGCGGGCGGCCACATCATCGACCGGCTGGATCTGCAGCACCAGCCGACCGCCGCCGGCGTGTTTTAGTAAGTTGGTGGCTCCCTCGGTGATGATCAACGAAGCGGCGTCGATGTCGATCTCCGGTGCCACCCGGTCGAGCATTCGGACCATTTGGCGGCGGGCGGTCGCGACGTCCGCCGGGTCACCCACTTCGACGATCTTTTGAATCAACTCCAACGGACGATCCGAATGCGGGTCCCGTGATCGACCTCCGATTCGATTTCAAATTCATTGACCAAACGTTTCGCCCCCCCAAGGCCCAAGCCCATGCCGGTGCCGGTCGTGAATCCGTCGGTCATCGCTCGGGCCAAGTCGGCGATGCCCGGGCCGTTGTCTTCAAACGAGGCCGCGACCCCACGACGGCCAGCGTTTTGGACGATCCAGCCGCGGCACCGACCGCCGCGGCCGTGGACGAGGACGTTGCGGGCCAATTCGCTCGTCGCGGTTAATAATTTGGTCATCGACACCAATGGCATGTTCAGCGACTCGCCCAGCAGCCGGACTTGGGCACGAACTTTGACGATGTCTTCGCTCCGCTCGATGGTCTGTTCAAACGCAACGTCGGCCGGCGTCGGCGTCATCGTGTTTGCTTGTGGCGCTGCAGCCATTGCAGCCCATAATCAATGTTCAGCGCCGTTTGAATACCCGGCAGGGTCACGCCCAATTCGACCAGCGTGATCGCGACGGCGGGCTGGATCCCGACAATCACCGTCGTGGCGTCCAGGATGCTGGTTGCCGTCGCGGTCCCCGCCAACATCCGGGCGACGAACGAATCGACCACGGTGACGGACGAAACGTCGATCAAAACCCCATCGGCGCCGTGCCGGATGATGGCGTCCAGCAGGTCCTGGCGGAGTTGATCGACCGCCTCATCGTGCAGCTCGCCCTGGATGCTGACCAACAACGTCGAGCCGATCCGCAGGACGGGGATGTTTCCGTTCAAAAGGGCGACTCGGAGCGGACACCATGCGACACCAGCGGCGAGTTGAGCCGACGCAGCGCCTCGGCGAACGCCGCCTGCAGTGTCGGTTTGGTCAACACATCGCCCAGTTCGACGCCGAGCTGGACAATCGTTTGAGCAATTTGAGCACTGATGCCCGAGATGATGCAGTCCGCCCCCATCAACCGCGCCGCGGCGACGGTTTTGAGCAAATGTTGGGCGACCAGCGTGTCAACGGTCGGCACGCCGGTAATGTCGACAATCGCAAAATGAGCTTCGGTTTCGACGATCCTCGTCAACAACGCCTCCATCATCACCTGTGTCCGTTCGCTGTCGAGCGTCCCGATCAACGGCACCGCCAACACACCGTCCCACAGACGGATCACTGGCGTGGACAATTCAATCAGTTCTTCACGCTGGCGAACGATCAACGACTCGCGGGTTTGCAGGAAAACGTCGGTGGTGAAAACGCTCCAACGATCAATCAGATTCTGCAGCGGCCACCTGGCTTCCTCGGCCAGCGAATCGTCGCCAATCGAATCGCAAAGCGGTCGTTTGACGAGCAGCACCATCTTTGCCGTTTGCGATGGCGAATAACCCGCTTTGGCGTGCGTCGCGGAGACTTCGCGGAGCAGCGACCTCAGCCCGGTCCAATGTTCCCCCTCAATCGAATCGACGGCGTCATCAATCCCCGCACCGGGATTCCCGGCCAGACCCTCCGCGAGATTCTCCAAAAATTGTCGACAAACGCGATCTTGCTCGCGGCGGTCGATCAGCAGCGAGGGCATCGACTCGCTACGGCGAATCGCGTCCTGCCATTGTTCGATGATCGTCGCTAACGCCCGCGGGTCGTTTCGCAGCCGATCGAGCAGGCGGTTGACAATCTCGGGCATCAGCGAAGCACGCAATGGGGATAGTCAAAGTCAGTAGCCTAGCGGTTTGACCAGCTTTGCCAACGGGACGTTAATCCAACTCGAATTGCAACATGACTTCGTCGCCGGAACCGACGACGTCGAAGCCGAAACGCACGCCGGGGATCAAACCGACCGCAAGCGACTCCTGCATGGTTTTAAAATCCGCCGCTCCGCCTGGGGCAATCAGGATCATGTAGTGTCGCGAGTGGTTGGACCAGGTTCGCATGTCAGCGATCAGCTTGGAGACATCCTTATAAACCTCGCGGGTTTTTGATTCTCCATCGCGAACCGTGATCCTCGCCGCCGAACCGGGATGATCTCCCAAGCGAATGATGACCAACGATCGGCCATCACCAAGCGTGTCGTTATAAAGCGGCGCCGTGGTGTTGGCGAGTTTGTCGAGCAGGCTTTGGTACTCGGCAATTTTCGCCATCAAGTCGTCTCGCTCGTCCTCGGCTTTTTGGCGGAATTCAGCATCGATCCGCAATACGCCGGCCAGCCGGCCGCCGGCCGCTTCGAGCTGTTTCATTGCCGCCTCGAGCTGGCGAGATAATTCGATTTGATATTGCCGCTGTGACTCAATTTGTCGGCTCAGTTCTTCCGGGGTGACCGTGGCGGTGGCGTTGACCGCTTCGGTGACGCGGTCGATTTGAGCGGTCCGTTGCTGCAATTCCGCTTCGATCTCCGCGGCTTCGTTTCGCATTTGCTCGATCAATCGCTCAACCGCCGCGATGTCGCCAGCCGGGGAGTTGGCTGCCGCTTCGACCTTTTCGATTAACTCCAGGATCATAATCAACGTGATGAGGATAAAGATCCCCACGACCGCGGTGATGATGTCCTGGAAGGCGAAGAAGGAGACGCCAGGGGGGTTGTATTTACGCGGCATGGGACTGCCCCCCAAACCTATCTCCCCCTCGCCCCGCTTCGGGGAGAGGGGGCTGGCCCACCAAACTATCTCCCCCTCGCCCCGTCCCAGGGAGAGGGGGCCGGCCCACCAAACTTTCTCCCCCTCGCCCCGCCTCGGGGAGAGGGGGCCGGCCCACCAAGCTTTCTCCCCCTCGCCCCGCCTCGGGGAGAGGGGGCCGGCCCACCAAGCTTTCTCCCCCTCGCCCCGCCTCGGGGAGAGGGGGCCGGCCCACCAAACTTTCTCCCCCTCCCCCCGCTTCGGGGAGAGGGGGCCGGGGGGTGAGGGGTCGGTAGGCACCCAACGATCGCTCGACTCCAGCAAACATCCCCTCACCCCCCAGCCCCCTCTCCCCGAGGCGGGGCGAGGGGGGGCCATGTTCGTTGATCGCTTCGCCTCGCGAGTAGGGGTTTCTTCTCATCACCCTACCACCCCTACCGGTGGTCCCCGCCTCGGTCCGGCCGGCTCCTCGCTCCGCATCCGGGAGACAATTTGACGTAGACAATAGTCCTGGCAACGGTCCAAAAACTCCTCCTCACTCTTTCGCTGCGCCGTGATCCAAAGTTGCAACACCAACGCGATGATCAACGCCACCAACGTTGTCTCAAACGCCGTGGCCAACCCGCCAGTCACCTCCTTGAGCGAACCGATGATGCCGGCGACATCGTTTTGATCGTTGAGCAAAGATGAAAAATTGCCAATCGCGGTCGCCAGGCCCAGGACCGTCCCGATGAAACCTAACACAGGAATCGCCCACAAGAATCCCGCCAACATACCAAAGGAGGTCGACGAGGCGGACTCATCCCGCTCGGCCATCGAACGCAGCACGTCATCGACATCCCCGATACGTCCCAGATTTCTCAAACTTGACAATGCGATCAGGATGCGATTGAACACCATGAACCGTTCCGGCGCGTCGGCAATCGCATAGATCGCGGTGATGATGTCCGATGCGGTGGCGCGGGTCAAAACGAAATCATGGTTTTCGGGAATGACGGCATGATTCAATGCCCGCCGCTGGATCGCGAGCTTTTGACGTTTGAACAGCAGGATGACGGCGGCCCACAAACCAAAAAACACCGCCACGTACTGGGTCGGCCCACGATTGGTCATCATGTCAACGAAGGTGCTCGGGGGCAGTGCCAGCAGGATGCCATACACGATCGCGGTGAGCACTAGACCTATCAAACCCGCCAAGGCCGTTCGCACGCCGGTGCCGCCGGTGGGGATCAGCCCAAAGAATGCTTCGGGGTCGCCCTGACGGATTGATAATCGAGTGGAGGGTGGGTTGGGAGACATTGCACTATTCATCAAAAGCCTAATTTTGAATCCCGAGGATTAATTGCACAATGGCAAACATCTGCTGCCCGGTATTGAAGACCAAGAGAACCACCATCGCGATCCAATACTTTTTAAGATCGCCAAAACAGGCTCGATGGTCGACCAATTCTCCGGCAACGCGGTTTTTGGACATACCTAAAACAACTCTAGTCAAACAGATTGCCACCAGGCCAAGCAATACGGCTGAAACACATAGAATCACCGACTTTACGGCTGGCCCCATCCGGATATCACCCAGCGTTTTGACGTCTGTCGAGTAGTAAAACAACAGCGCGGCCAGACTAAAGCTTTCCAACATGAAGAAGTAGTAGAATCCGGCAAGCGTCATGATCCAAGGTTTGTGCGAAAACACCAGTGTCCCGAAGTGCTGTTCCACCACGGAATCTTCGGTCGGATCGGGAGATGAAACGGAAGCAAGTTTCGCCAACACGCCGGGGAACACCGCGTCGGCTCGCTGCCAACTGTCCATCGATTCACGCCACACCATGGTACTGTCGACGACCCGGCCGGCTTGGATCATTTTCCCCAGCGACGCTTCGTCATGCGGACCGCTCTGTTGTCCATCGATCGCGACATACCACTGTGGGTCACCGCCGGACACTGATTTGGGTGCGCCCTCGCTTGATCCGCCGGGTTCCTCCAGCGTTAAATCCTTCGCATCGGCGGGTTCGGATTTGGGCGCCGCCTGCTCCGCTCGCCACTGACCGATCCGTTGCCACTGGCCATCCTCGCCAGCGATCTCGTGATGGGCGGTCAATTGACCCCGGCTAATCAATTGGTCGATCCGCCCGCGGTCCAGCGGACCGATGCGTTTTCCTTTAAAACGGACGTAGTATTGCATGAGTTCTAATCATTCGGTTGCGTCCTGCGGTGGGATAGGCCTCCGGCCTGTCATGACGCCGATGACAGGCCGGAGGCCTATCCCACATCCAGGATGGCGTCATAGCTTATTGCGAAAAACATTAACGCAGAGGTGTGGGATTTGACAGCCGAGCCGTGGTCGACGGCTTCTCGCTTCGCTTCAAAAAGACTAACTGCCCGGGGATGGGGGCGGGTGCCTGAGCGGTGGGTTGATAATGACCACCCGCGAGTGTTCCAATCACCGTCCAAGCGGCCATTTTGGGTTGGTTGCTATCTCGCGAGACCACCATCAAATCCCCGGCCGGCATTTGTGCGGCGGGTTTCCACAACCGCACCGCCTCGGCCGGACGCCGCGATACGTTGGCCGCGTCGATCGGAGGAGCGACCGCGACCCCAACGGCGGCCACTCGGAATTGATCCAGTTCACTGGTCACCAGCGGCCGCCGGGCGGCATAGGCTCGGCTCAGCGCGGGATAAACCACCCCGGTCATCGTTGGCGAAATCCGGACCTGGCGTTCCCCGGGAGCGTACCAGGAACGCCAATCGGGCAGCGAACCCTGCATCGTCGTGACGACCGGTTGCAACGTCGCGGCCACCACGCGGCTGCCCGCGATCGTTGTTTTCAAAAGATCATAAGTGAGCATTTGCCGGATGTTGCTATCAAGTTCCGTGCGGCCCCGAATGTCGGCCAACAACATCAACATCCTCCGATCCCAATCGACGATAAACTCGCCCGGCCGATTGCTCATCGACAAACGCAGCAAGTCCAGGGTTGCTTTAGGTTCAGTTTCAATTTTGAAATCGCCCCGCAATTTGGTTTTCGCAACCGATCCATCGGCAGCCGTCAAAACGTCATGGAATTTGGTCTTTGCCGATTCATTGGCCCCAAACACAAAATCGTCGCGGTTGCGATCGTAGTAGGTTTGATAGACGAAATATCGCTTTCCCATCCCGTCGTCTTCGGTGACGCTGATCAATTGCCCGAACAGTGAATCGTTGAACCCACCGGTGGTTTGCGTCAACAGTTCGGTTCGTTTGGGTAGCATCTCAATCAGTTCTTTGACCGACGGCGGCAATTCCGCCGGGGCAATGGCAACCTGTTGCCGCAACGCTTCGGTCGATTCGGTCAGACGTTTGCGGGACGCATCGTCGGCCAGATTGATGACAAGCGTTTTGATCGCTTGCAAATGTTCGTTCCAAACATCGGCGGTGTCCCACAACTCCGCCGAGTCGAGCACGCGGCGATAATCATCGCTGCGGATGTGATCGGGCAATGCTTGGGTATACGCCAACAGTTTTTCGCGAAGCTCACGCGGCGAGCGAGCGGCAAGTACCTGCTGCTGTTGTGTTTGAGCCAACAACGATTGTGCCATCCCTGCGGCGAGTTGTTTTCGCAGCGAACCGGCCCGCCGCGCGAGCGTTTCCGCTTCGGCCAACATCGCGCTGTCGGCGGCCGCAAATTGCCGCCGCAACTCGGTGAGTTGATCGGTCATCTGATCGATTTGACCAACCATCGATTGCAACTCGTCGGGATCGGCGACCTCGGCGTTGGCGGCAACCAACCCTTGCACCCGCTCGCGGTGGGGAACCAACGCGGCCGCTAACCGCTTGGTTTGATCCTTGATCCGATCGGCCAAGAAGGTCTCATAACGCATCTGCTGTTGATGGGCGGCAATTTGTTCCTCATCGGTCGTGGCCGCTTCCCCGAGCCGGGTGATGTCGCCGGATTGCAACTGAGAGTCTTCGGTCTCTCGAACCACCAGCAGATCAGTGGCGAAACGGTCGGCTCGTTGACGCTCGCGGGTGGTCATGTCCGCGTGCCGCGCGACCAGTTCGGTAACCAAAGATTCCGCTGCGACGGCGGGTTGTTGTTTACCAACGGCGTCAATGAACGCACCGGCCTGATCGAGTTGTCCGGCGTCGAGCAACGCGGCGAGTTGTTCGCTCACCGCCGCGACGCGTCCGTTATGAGAACGCTGGATTTGCAACCACGCCAGCGATCCGACGACCAATAAAGTGGCGGCGGCAACGCCGGCGATCATCAAGGCAAATCGGCGGCTCGCCCCGGTCCGCAGTTCGTCGACCAGGACGTTGTACCGGCTAAACAATTCCGGCGGGATCGGCTCATCATACGCCGCGACGCGTTGGTAGGCATCCTCGATTTGAGACAGTTGCCCATCACCGCGGCGGTGCAGCACGGAGTCAAATTGACCCAGGGCGGCGGCTCGCTGCGACTGCCGCTGGGCCTCGACTTCGAGTTCTTCGACCCATTGCATTGGTCCGGCGGCTTTGGCCGCGATCGTTGCCGGGATTGCCGCCCCGCCCGCGACTTTGGCCAATTTTGCCGTCTGATCGCGGTAGCTGGCGGCGGCGGCGTGACCGGCGTCCTCGTCAAATTGTTGCGAGGCGTCGACCAACCGATCCGCCGCAGAGGCGAGTTGAGCCGTCAGTTCAGCAATCCGCTGAGACTTTTGATGACCGGAGATCAATCCGATCAACTTGGCCGGCACGTCGGTTTGCCACCCCGGATCGGTCAACTCGCGGTGCAGTTCGCCGAGTTTTTGTGGATCGCCGGCGGCGATCGCGGCGGGGACTTCGGCTTCGAGCTGCGACAGCCGAGCTTTTTCCCAAGCGGCGATGTCATCCTGCCAGTGCATCGTCATCGGATCGGCGTCGGAGATCGCCCGGAGTGTTCGCAGCCGCCAAGCCAGCGGCGCTCGGGCGAGGGCAAGTTGACGTTGCCGCCGCAACAGTTTCTCGATCGGCTGGATCTCGACCATCGCGTCGTTGATCAGCGCGATCGATTCGTGATCGATCCGCAGCGGCAGCGGCAGGTCATAGAAGCCGATCAGTTCGCAAAACTCATCAAACCGGTCAAAGTCCAGCTCGATGGCTTGATCGATCACCGAGGGTGGCCCCGCGGCCGCGGCGATCGCTTCGCTGCGCAGCCCGCGGCGAACCAGGTCGGCGGATTGCTCGAGCCGTTCGTTGACCTCAAAGACCGCATCGGTGTACTCCTGGACGAGGGCCTCGATCGACCCCGGTTCGAGCAGCGCCCCGGAGGCGTCCATCAGATTCAGGATGCGTCGAACGATGGGGGACATGATGGAATCAGAAGATGAAGAATGCGAAGTCGAGGATGCTAAGCCGAATGTTTTGCCAGTGTCGTGGATCGCTCATTGATCCAACCTAGCCAAGATAGCCAACCTAGCCAAGATATTTTCAACCCCCACCCGAAGCCAAGCCAAACACAATCGTTGGCGTGAATTTCAAATCGTAAACTTTCCGCGGCCCCGCCTGCGAAAGGGTGGGCATGACGGAGTCGTTGACTCCCGGTTGGCTTGCCGACGCATCAGCCATGGAAAAGTGTAATGCCGCGTCGTAGTCAACAGGCCCGTCCTCCGCGATTTGCCTTAATCTTTTAACAGCTCGCTCATGCGATTTAGCCAAACCTATAATTTCTTGCTTGGCCGATTCGATTTTGCGTTTTTCGTTGGCAAAAAACTTCTCAGCAGTAGCCGTTTGGTTCTTATCTTGCTTGACAGCCTTATCAGCCGCTTCCGATGATTTCGCTTCATACCATCGCATCAGCGAACCAATTGATTCCCGCATGTTGTCAATCACTACTTTGAACTCGGAAGTTCGTTGGTTGTTAAAACTCTGCTCAAAACCCCTTGGCAACAACATTTCGTCAATCTTTGCTTTTAAGCTCGCCGCAGCTCCCCTGAGGGAAACAAACTTCGTTGAAACGCCGGCGTCCACTTTGACAGCCTCCGTGGACAAACTCGGCAGTTTGGACGTGGGACCAGATTTCAACTGTTCGCACTGATCGATCCAAATCTTGATAGCCTGCGCACAACTTTCAATGCGCTTTTGAATTTCGTTAGGTGCCTTGTCGGGGGGCTGAACCGTCGCCAGCTTGAAGGCAAAGCCATTGCCCTCGGCAATAAATTGCCAGTCCGGCTTTACGGAAAAGGGTTTGCCATCGGTTGGCATCGACTTTGAGGGCAGTTCACCGTTGAACAAGAAGTTAGGTGATTGAATGATCTCTGGATCCATGACCGAACAAATGACATCAAAGCGAAGTTGGGGAACGGCGCTGGAGGACTCTGAAAAAACGAAGACCTTCGCGAGGTGCCCTTGAGAATCCTTCTGTGACTCGGCCCAGTCGCCATAAAGCTCATCAACCTCTTGCTTCCACCTCGTTGACAACTCGTCTCGCGTGAATTTCGCAAGGGAATACGAGGTAACATTCTGCTGGCGACTCCATTTCCGGGTCAATGATTCTAGAGTCGGGATAGGCTTTTCTCCTGACTCTTTGGGTTTCATGTCATCGGGAATTTTATTCCATTCATTCAATTTTGCCTGCAATTCCGTCCAATCTGATTCGGTTTGCCCAAAAAGTTCCAAGATCTCGTTTCGTTGATCCAATTCAGATTTCAGGCTTTTCTCAATCCGGCTCAACTCCCCATCAAATTTTGAGCGTGCGACTTCGGCAAAATCCTGATCGCTTCGACTTTCCTCCGGTGAAATATCCTTCACGGCGTCGGAAAGTTTCTCTAGCACTCCCCTAAATTCTTCCTTCGTCTTTTGATTGGTCTCGTTGAAAGCTTCCAGTTTTTTCACCTGCTCCCCATAACGACCATCGAGAGATGAAATCGAACTCACAATTTCGGACCGGAGCTTTTTTGCACCCTTTTGAATATCAATTGCTTCTCCTGATTCTTCATTAGCATCCGATGACATTCCGTTCTTTGGCCCCTCGAATTGATTGTCCTTTTGCCGCATATCATTTTTAGGGTCGGCATCCGCATCTTTTTTGGCTTTTCTTTCATCCACCAATTCCGCGGTCGCCGCCGGATCCAGCCCCGCGGTTTGATTGATGCCGGCTAGAAATTGTGAAGTGTCAGTCGCTTTCATCAGCCCATACCCACTGGCCCCAAGCAGCAATAATGCCGCGGCGGCAATGGCGATCCATGGTCCCAGGGGCTGTTTGATTCTCTCGGGGGCCGGCCGGCCGTGACCCGGGGTTCTCAAGGCCGGCGGTAGGGCCGGGATGTTGAATTCGTCCGGGATGTTAAATTCGTCAAGCTCGATCCCCGGGACGCTGCCGGGGACCGTCGGCGGGGTTGCGGGGTGCGACCCTGACGAAGCATCCGGTGGAGCACCCGGTCGGCTCTTGGACGTTGCCGGTTGGACCGCCGAGGGGACCAACACGCCGCGGCGGGCGGCGTTGACATAAGGGTTTTCAGCGGGGGAACCTAATCGGGCCGTTGATAGATCGATCACGTCGCCATGGGCGGCCAGCGATTCGGGCGAACCGGCCAGGACGCAGCGGAGCCGCACCGTGACGCTGGGCGGCAGCTCGGGGCAATAGGTTGCAAAAGTTGCGTCCCAACGATCGCGCTCCGGCAGGATCGACAACGACTCATCGATCATCTCCAGCAAATGAGCGTTTTGATCGGGGCGGTGGATCAACCAAATCGCTCCGCGACCGGTGGCCAGTTTGCTCGCCAGTTCACCGCCCCAACCCGCGTCGCCGGCCACCTGTGCCCAAAGTGACGCGATGCGGGGCGTGGATGGAGCCGCGGCGACATTAAGCGGGGGTAATTCGGTCGGCTCGCCTTGCCAGGTGGTTCGCATCAACGACGACCGTAGTACTGCCGATGGCCCGCCGGCCGGACGGGCCGCGGGGTCGACGACGACGTGATGAGCCAGCTTGTTGGTCCGGCCGGTGTAGTCGGCCCCCGCGTCACCGACCCGCGAGAGCACCGTCACCGGGCGGCCGGCGACCTTTAATTTGGCGTGCAGAAAGTTGATCGGCGATTGGCCGTCGATGTGGCGATAGCCCGATAGATTTTCCAGCGGGCCGATCAAACCGGTTGGCATCCCGGCGGTCATCGCAACGGTGCAAAACCCCCGCGTGCCCGCTCGCAGGCCGCGGGGAGCGGACGTGTAGATCAGTTCGTGGTGCGGCATCGGCGTGGGATAGGCTTCCAGCCTGTCATGGAATGTTATTGAGGCAGTCGGGGGGGGGTAATGACAGGCCGGAGGCCTATCCCACATCAAACCCGACGAGCGGAGCCGACCAGCCCGCGGGTTCGGCGGGACAACGCGTAAGCCATCGGGACTTCGGCCCATCGCGGGGCCAGGTCGCGAGGGCGGATGCCCA
The DNA here is from genome assembly GCA_963833245.1 of Pirellulaceae bacterium. GTDB lineage: Bacteria > Planctomycetota > Planctomycetia > Pirellulales > Pirellulaceae > Rhodopirellula. The sequence goes on along the minus strand of CAWHXH010000006.1, from coordinate 1,672,426 downwards.
GTTGACCGGTGGTGTCGTCTCGCTGGGGTTTGATCCCGGTGGCCGAGACCGGAATGTAGACGACTTCGGTCGCCGACGCCTCGGCCGCCGACACCAACTCGCGACACGTCGATGCTAATAGTTTGCGAACGACCGTGCTGGTCTGCTCGATCCGGTCGTCGTCAATCATCGTTTCGGCGCCCGGTGGGGTGACATAAGGAGGGCGGGTGGATATCTCGGGAACCAATTTTTCCCAGGCGTCCCATTTGGTCACCAAAACACATAACAGCGCCGGCAACTTTTGATCGTCCCGCATCGAAGCCCCACGTCGTGCCCGCGAAACCGCTTCGGTGAGGATCGAATCCTGACGCACCGCCCCACCCCGGCCGGATCCGCGGTTGCCGGCCATTTGCGGATCGTCGGACAAACCCTCGCACGCCCGGCGAAACCGCGGGTCCTGGGTCGGATCAAAGCAAAAGAACAGCACTTCGGAACGGCCCAAATGCCCGGTCACCGGCCCGGTCGACTCATCGGCGCCGGGCAGGAACGATTCGCCCGCGTTGTCGTATAAACACATCACCCGTGATAACCGGGACGCTTTCTCGGCATTGGCGTGTCCAACACCAGGTCCGAACGAAAACAGGAATGGTTTCGGCAAATTAATGTCGCGGCTTTCGAGCCTCACTCGATCATACAGATCGCCCTGCTCTTCCGTCTTGGCCAACCACACCAACCGGTCGGGATCTTCGGCGAGGAATTGTTGTTCCTCATACTCATTGAGACGTCCGTTGCCGGCCGCATCGGCATCGGTGAAACGCAGATCAAAGGTTTCGGGCAAAACCTGGCGAGCTTGCCAAACCATGGACGTCAGCAAGTAGCTTTTGCCGCTGGCCGGGGCACCGAGGATTGAAAAGAAAACGCACGGGCACTCCAGCATCACTCGCGGGACCGACAGGTGACATCGGGGACATGCGGTATCGGTCGAGCGGCTGCCATGCGGATCGATCGCTTCGCCGGTGGGCGTGAACCGGGTCGGCAGGAACCGACGCATCGCCGTATCACCGAGTTTGGCATCGCCCCGCAGATCCGGATGGGCCGCGATCCAAACCGCATCCTCGGCCGAAAAGTTGTGCCAACAGTGGGGGCAAACCACCTGCGACAGGAGCGTGATTTTGGGGGCGGGCGGCGGGGCGACGGCGATTGACATGCGGAGGTAGGTTGTTTGCTATTGATGACCGGGCATTGCCGCTGCCGCCGCACGCTCGGCAGGTAATTTTGCCGCGACGGTGACGCCGCAGGAGACCAGGCTAATCGCGATCGCCCGCCCGGAAGTCCGCGAAGTCCGCTGGCGCATCATTGATCACCTTTTGCCCGAAAATAAAACCGAGCGAAACGGATCGCCCGGCTCAGCTCATGCCTGAACGGAAGGTCCGCAGTGTAGCAGCCCCACGGCCGGCACCAGTCGAGGTAGCGGATCAGGTTGGGGTAGCGGGACCGAGAGTCAGATGCGTTGAGAAACGAGCAATCAACCTTTGGATCCAGTGGACCTAAAGGTTGATTGCTGGGGCACCTGACTTGATGGTGGGTCGGCGTCGAGGACTCCTTGACCCACCCTACGAGAATCTACGCGATACCCGCGACGGGGCGGCGGCGCCGATTCCGGGGGCGGTAATTACGACGAAGCGTGCCAGCCGGTTTCGGGTGACCGGGCGGGGCGGCGGGGTTGATTTACCGCCGGAGCGGATTGCTCGCGAGAGGAGGCTTCCCGTACCCAAGGCTGTTGCACCGCCGCGGGCGTCCAGCTCGATGGGGAGGCCGTGCGGCTGGGGGCCGGCAGCAACGGCAGACGATCGGCAACCACCGGCCGACCAAGCGGTTCGGTTGATGGTTCCTCGGCGTTGACCTGGCGAATGTCCCGCCACGGATTGTCACCGGCCGGGGGCAGCGGGCTTTGATAGTCCCCAGGCATCGGAATCGGCTTGACCGGCTGGCGGATTGGCGGTTCGGCTTCGGAAGAGACGTAACGGCGGTCGCGAGGTTGATCAGTTGACGCGGTCCGCGGCTGACGAACCGGCCGGTCCAGCCGGTCGGCGGTCCCTTCAAAGGGCGACCGCTCCAATAACTCACCGGTATCCTGATAGCGATAGGTCGTTGTCGGCGGCTCCAGCGGCGCAATCTCACGCGTGATTGGTGGCACCGACGGCCGGGCGGATTGAAAATCATCGGCCGGCAACGACGCCGCCGGTCCGGCATAGTCGTCGTAACGGGTCTGAGCCGGTGGGCCGGTCAACGGCGCCAGCGTCGGACGGTTGTTCAACTGTGGGGCGGGCACGGGCTGAAAATCACCCCCGCCCCCAAAGTTTTGACCGCCGCCCGGAGCAGGCGAATAGGTCGGCGGGGCGGAATAATTCGGAGCCGGTGCATAGTTGGGAGCCGGTGCGTAGTTGGGAGCCGGTGCATAGTTGGGAGCCGGTGCATAGTTGGGAGCCGGTGCATAGCTTGGGGCGGCATCACACGGCTCGCTATATTGGACCTGCCCAATGCCGCAGTCCCCGCCGGCCGCCGGCGGGTAAGACGGGATTGTTGATGGGGCGGGCGGCAGCACCGCGGGTTGAAACGAGGTAATCGCCGACCGTTGCAATAAATCCGTTGACGACGTGCAACCCTGCTGGATCACCGTCGGGGCGGGATTGACGGGGCTGTAGGCGATTTGCGGCCGGTAATAGGTCGTTTCCGCCGGCACGTACTGCGACTGATAATTAGTGCCGAAAATTGACGAAAAGAATCTTGCCAGCCCGCCCCGAGGTCCCGGCGTGACGGGCACGACCGGGACGCGTAGCGTCTGCACCGACCCGGTGTCATAAGCGTACCCGGTGTCATAAACGGGGCGAGCGGCCGCGTAAGCGTCGGGGTAAATGTTACCGGTGCCGTAGAACGGGTTGGACGTCGTCGCCACGCCGCGATAGTTGCTGACGACCGGCAGTCCGGTGTAGACCGACGGATTATCTAGCGGCACCGCCCCAAACGTCGATCCGATCGCCGGACGCTGCAGGACGTTGGCCGGCGAAGTGTCAAAAATACTGTTGCCGGCCAGCGGCAGCACCGACGAACCGACCGCGGGCCCGGCGTAGATCGGCGCCCGGCCGGCGACAAACGGTTGACCCGAGGTAACGTAAGGCTGGCTGGTCGTGATCGGGACCGGCATCGTCGCGACCGGCACGGCGGAGCGACCGAACAGGTAGTCGGTCAAGCAGCAGGCGTCCGCCGGGGTCGCCACCGCCGCGGACGTGGCGGCGGCAAGGGCGATTTGGGCGGCGAGTTGGCGGCGAGCGGTGGACATACGGCCTTCGGGCAAACGGATCTGCTTTGTTACGGTTGAAGTGAACGTCATGTCCGGCCGCCGGTCAAATCCGACGCGGCGTTCAAACCCGATTTGGCGGACGCCGGCGGCGGGATGGCGCGATTAGGCGGACTATCCAGCCGGCGGGCGTCGACGCGGGGGGCCGACGGGGGGGCAATTGGGTCCCATCCGTCGCATAAGTCCCATCGTCTTGTCGCCGCCTGCCAAATTGTCCGAACCACCACCGGACCAATCGTCGGCACAAACTTCAAACCCCAACGGCGCAGCGACTTGTGACACCACCGTCCTTCCCGGCACAATCCTTGCGACACCGCCCCGCCGGCCGGTAGGCGGACTGCCACCGGTCCACCCGGACACGATTTTTCAAACCAAACCTCCCACCAACCTCCCCCGGAGTAACACGTGGCAAAGCAGATCGTTTTTGATGACGACGCCCGCGCTCCCCTGCTCGCCGGCGTCTCCAAGCTCGCCCGCGCCGTCCGCAGCACGCTCGGCCCCCGCGGCCGCAACGCCGTGCTGGACAAAGGCTGGGGTTCGCCCAAAGTGACCAAAGACGGTGTCACCGTCGCCGAAGACATCGACCTGGACGACCCGTTCGAGAATCTCGGCGCCCAGTTGGTCAAAGAAGCCGCGTCCAAGACCAACGATGTCGCCGGCGACGGCACCACGACCGCCACGGTTTTGTCCGAAGCGATCTACCGCGAAGGCCTCAAGATGGTTGCCGCCGGGCATGACCCGATGGCATTGTCTCGCGGCATTCAAAAAGCCGTCACGGCCGTGACCAAACACGTCGCGACGATGGCCAAGCCGGTCGATGAGAAGAACAAGAACGACATCAAACAAGTTGCCACGATCGCCGGCAACAACGACCCGGAAATCGGTGCGGTACTCGCCGACGCGTTCACCAAGGTCGGCAAGAACGGCGTCATCACCGTCGAAGAAGGCCGCTCGGGCGAAACCTACGTCGACGTCGTCGAAGGGATGCAGTTCGATCGCGGTTACCTGTCGCCGCACTTTGTCACCAACCAAGATGACGTCTCGGTTGAACTGGAAGATTGCTACGTCCTGTTGTTTGAAGAGAAAATTTCCAACAACAAGAAAATGATCCCGCTGCTCGAAGCGGTCTCGAAGTCCAAGAAACCGATGTTGATCATCGCCGAGGACGTCGAAGGCGAGGCGTTGGCAACGTTGGTGGTCAACAAGATGCGTGGCATCCTGAACGTCGCCGCCGTCAAGGCTCCCGGTTATGGCGATCGTCGCAAAGCGATTTTGGGCGACATCGCATCGCTGACCGGCGGCAAAGCGATCTTCAAGGACCTCGGCATCGACTTGGAGTCGGTCAAACTGTCCGACCTCGGTCGGGCCAAGCAGATTCGCATCACCTCCGAAGCGACCACGATCGTCGGCGGGGCGGGCAAGAAGTCGGATATCGAAGGCCGCGTCGCTCAAATCCGCCGCGAGATCGAAAGCACCGACAGCGATTACGATCGCGAAAAGCTGCAGGAACGGCTTGCCAAATTGGCCGGCGGCGTGGCTCAAATCAACGTCGGTGCGGCGACCGAGACGGAAATGAAAGAGCGGAAAGCTCTGATCGACGATGCTCGGGCAGCAACCCAAGCCGCTCTTGAGGAAGGGATCGTTCCCGGCGGTGGCACCGCCCTGCTCCGCTGTCGCCCGGTGATCGAAGCCCTTGAGGCCGAGACCGAAGGCGACCAGAAAATGGGTGTTCGGATCATCCGCAACATCCTCGACATTCCCGTTCGGGCAATCGCCAATAATGCCGGCTTGGATGGCGCCGTCGTCGTCAACCGCGTGCTGCGGATGACCGGCGATGCCGAAGGTTATGACGCCAACGCCGAGAAGTATTGCAACCTGGTCGAAGCCGGCATCGTTGACCCGGCCAAGGTCGTTCGCACGTCGTTGACCAATGCCGCATCGGTCGCTTCGCTGTTGCTGACGACCGAATCCTTGGTTTGTGACATCCCCGTCGAAGAAGAACCCGGTGGCGGAGACCACCATGACCACGGCATGGGAGGAATGGGCGGCATGGACATGGGAGGAATGGGCGGCATGGGTGGTATGGGCGGCATGATGTAGGGGGAAGTTGTCAGTTTTCAGTTCACAGTTTTCAGTTCAGAAGAGCTGAACGCTGTGATGGACTGACATCGTCAACCCCACTGCATTTAATTCTTCAACTGTAAACTGTTAACTTAAAACTCAAAACTTTATCATGGCTACCACTACCGTTTCTCTGCGTCCGCTTGACGATCGCGTTGTTGTCCAACCTTCCGAAGCCGAAGAAACCACGGCCGGGGGCATCGTGTTGCCCGACTCCGCCAAAGAAAAACCGCAGCGCGGCACCGTGGTCGCCGTCGGCCCGGGTAAATTGCTCGACAACGGCAACCGCGGCGAACTGACGGTCGCCGTCGGCGACGTCGTGATCTATGGCAAGTACGGCGGCAGCGAGATCGAAATCGACGGGGAGGAAATGAAGATCCTCCGCGAGTCCGACATACTGGCCAAGCTGGATAGCTGATCGGTGGGATAGGCCTCTGGCCTGTCATCCAACCCATCCTGCGATAGGCATCCGGCCGGACTCCCAATCGGTCGCGACAGGCCGGAGGCCTATCCCACAATTCAAACCAACCCAATCTTAAAACTTTCCATGCCTAAACAACTCCTTTTTGACGATCAGGCGCGTGCCCGCATGCTCGCCGGTGTCGACAAGTTGGCCAACGCCGTGGCCGTCACGATGGGTCCCACGGGCCGCAACGTGATCATCGATAAATCTTATGGTGGTCCCACCGTCACCAAGGACGGCGTGACGGTCGCCAAGGAAATCGAACTGGAAGATCGGTTCGAGAACATGGGCGCCAAGCTCGTCATCGAAGTCGCTCAAAAGACCAGCGACTTGGCCGGCGACGGCACCACGACCGCCACCGTATTGGCTCGCGCAATTTTCAAGGAAGGGCTGCGTAATATCGTTGCCGGGTCCAACCCCGCGGCGATCCGGCGTGGGATCGAAAAAGCTGTCAATGCCGCCTGTGATCGCTTAGTCGAAATGGGCCGGCCGGTTTCCGGCAAGCAGGAAGTTGCCCACGTCGGCGCAATTTCGGCCAACAACGACCACAAGATCGGCTCGATGCTCGCCGATGCTTTGGAGCGGGTTGGCAAGGACGGGGTTATTACCGTCGAGGAAGGCAAGAGCCGTGAGATGGAAGTCGAATACGTCGACGGGATGCAGTTCGACAAAGGCTACATCTCGCCGTATTTCATCACTGACTCGGCGTCGATGGAAGCGCAGCTTGAAAACGCGTTGATCCTTCTTTATGAGAAGAAGATCAGCAACATCCGCGACCTGGTGCCGTTGCTTGAAAAGACCGCTCAAACCGGTCAACCGCTGTTGATCATCGCCGAAGACGTTGATGCCGAAGCCTTGACGTTGTTGGTGGTCAATAAGCTTCGCGGCACATTGAATGTCTGTGCGGTGAAAGCTCCCGGCTTTGGCGACCGTCGCAAAGCGATGCTGGGCGACATGGCGACGCTGACCGGCGGGACGCTGATTAGCGAAGACCTTGGGATCCAGCTTGAGAACGTCACGCTGGAGCAACTCGGTCGGGCCAAAAAGGTCACCGTCGATAAGAACAATACGACGATGGTCGAAGGTGCCGGCGAACGAGCCGACATTGATAAACGGGTCGCTCAAATCCGCGCCCAGATCGAACAGTCCGACAGCGACTATGACAAAGAGAAGCTGCAGGAGCGGTTGGCCAAGTTGGCCGGCGGCGTCGCGGTGATCTCGGTCGGTGCCGAAACCGAAGCCGAAATGAAGCAGACCAAAGCTCGGCTTGAAGACGCATTGCACGCCACCCGTGCGGCGGTTGAGGAAGGCATCCTGCCGGGCGGCGGTGTGGCGTTGGTGCGATGCTACGACGCGGTCGAAGCGGCCAAGAAGAAGGCCAAAGGCGATGAAAAGATCGGCGTCGACATCGTGCTGCACGCGTTGGCATCGCCGATGAAGCAAATTGCCGACAACGGTGGCATTGACGGGTCGGTGGTCGTCGACGAAGTCCGCGGCAAGACCGACATCAATACCGGTTTCAACGCCAACACCGGCGAATATGGCGACATGTTGGCCGCCGGCGTCATCGATCCGGTCAAAGTCGTTCGGACGGCATTGACCAACGCCGGTTCCATTGCCGGATTGTTGCTGACGACCGAAGCGCTGGTGACGAATTTCGAGAAGGAAGACAAGCAGAAGCGAGCCGTCGAAGGCGTGGTCGCTTGATGAAAGTTTACAGTTGTCAGTTCACAGTTTTTAGTTCAGAGGATTCGGCAGTTTATAGGTTGCCTCTTTGACGAATACTGTGAGCTAACAACCAAGGAAGATGCAAATCGTAGGGGGGAGGGCTGGTCGAGGACTCCGCCCTCCCCCGATCGCGTTTGCTTTCAACTGTTAACTGAAAACTAATAACTGTAAACTTCTCCCCATGGCGACCAAGGTCGACTACTACGAAGTCCTGTCGGTCGAGCGGACGGCGAGCAAGGTTCATCTCGATCGCGCCTACCGCAAACTGGCGGTCAAGTATCATCCCGATAGCAATACGTCGGATGACAATGCCAAGGCGAAGTTCAAGGAGGCGACCGAAGCTTATGAGGTTCTGAGCGACCCCAAAAAGCGTGCCCGCTATGATCAATATGGTCACGCCGGCGTCGAGGGGCAAACCGGTCAGTACGGCAATGCCGAAGACATCTTCGAAGCCTTTGGCGACATGTTCGGCGGCTTCGGCGACCTGTTTGGCGGTCGTTCAAGCGGCGGGCGACGGGGCGGTGGCCGCCAGGTCCGGCGTGGAGCGGACGTTCGTTGTGACGTTACGCTGACGCTGGAGGAAGCGGCTCGCGGTTGCAAGAAAGAACTAAAATTCCGTCGCCGCGTGCCTTGCGAAACGTGCGGTGGCAATGGCGCCCGGCCCGGATCGCAACCGACGACGTGCAACATGTGCGGTGGTCGGGGTCAGGTGATCCAGCGGGCGGGGATCTCTGCAGGTTCAAACCACCTGCCCGACGTGCGGTGGCAGCGGCCAGCAGATCAGCGATCCGTGCGGCGAGTGCCGCGGCAGCGGACTGCAAAACGAGACCGCCGAATTGAGCGTGGATATCCCCGCCGGGGTCGATGACGGGATGCGGGTTCGGCTGGCCGGCGAGGGCGAGGCGGGACCCGACGGCGGGCCCGCGGGCGATTGCTATTGCTTCATCACCGTTCGCGAGCACGAGCTGTTTCATCGCGACGGCATCAATTTGGTGCTGCAAATGCCCATTTCGTTCCCGCAGGCAGCTTTCGGCGCAGAAATCGAAGTCCCCACGCTCGACGGACCCCACAAATTGGTCATCCCCGCGGGCACGCAAAGTGCCGAGGTTTTTACCATCCGCGGCCAGGGTGTGGTTGATCCGCGTAGCGGACGGACAGGCGATTTGTTGGTCCAGGTTTATATCGAAGTGCCTAAGAAATTAAGCGGCAATCAAAAGGAACTACTTCGCAAACTTGCGGACATCGATCATGACGCGGTTCTGCCGGAGCGAACCTCTTTCTTGGACAAGATCAAAAACTTTTTCGATCCCGACGACGAAGTGGGATAGGCTTCCAGCCTGTCGCCGGCTTTGCGATTTTGTAGGGTGGGTCAAGCCGCTTCGGCGCTGACCCACCGCAATGAAAATCCCGATGGTGGGTCGGCGCAATAAACGGCTCGACCCCACCCTACGAGAGTCAAACCAACCACGATTAAATTGATATGCCCGATCCAAACCAACACACCGACGAACCATTGGAAGCTGAACGCTTTGACGGCGATGACCTCGCCACCGACGAAGCTTTTGCGGTCGACCAGCCGCCGGAGACCCGCGACGAGGAGATGCAACGCCTGCGGGGCGAAGTTCAAATGGCCGAGAAACGCGTGCTATTGGCCCAAGCCGAATCAGACAACTTTCGCAAACGGATGCGGCGGGACACCGAGGACCAAGTTAGATACGCCGCGATGCCGGTGATTGCCGACGTCCTGCAGGTCCGCGATAACCTGCTGCGTGCCGTCGAAGCAGCGAGAAACGAAGCCGGCGGTGCGACAACCGGGCTGGTCGATGGCGTTTCGATGGTCGTCAAACAGCTCGATGATGCGTTGGCCAAACATCATATCAAGTCGATCCCGGCAGCCGGCGAATTGTTTGATCCCAACGTTCACGAAGCGATCTCTCAAATGCCCTCGGCTGACGTCGCCGAGGGGATGATCGCTCATGTAGCCGTCGACGGATTTCAAATGCACGACCGGGTTGTCCGGCCGGCTCAAGTGATCGTCAGTACCGGCCCGGCTTCCTAGCTGTTCAACTTCATCATTACCTCAATTCCTTTGTCCTGACTTCCGGTCCATGAGTTATCCATGCCCACCTACGATTACCTCTGCGAAGGCTGCGGCCACGAAATGGAGGTCTTTCAGTCGATCAACGCTGATGTTTTGAAAACTTGTCCCGAGTGCAACAAGGACGATTTGAAGCGACAGTTTGGTACCGGAGCCGCCATCGTCTTCAAAGGCAGCGGTTTTTATCAGACCGACTATCGTTCGGACAATTATAAAAAAGGCCAGAAAGCGGACAAACCCAAAGACAAGAAAGAGGGTGGTTCGGAATCCAAAAAATCCGATTCGGGGGGCGGGAAGTCGGAAAGTTCGCCCAAAGCCGAAAGCAAACCAAGCGGTGGGGGCAAGTCCGAAGGCGGTTCGACCGGCAAGTCGTCGACCAAAGATGCGAATTAGTGATTTAGTCGCGGAAATGAATGACCTCGTAGCGGAAGTCGCCAAGACTTTCGGTTGCGGCGGCGTCATAAAAACCGAAAGTCTTGACGACTTCCGCTACGAGTTTTCTGCCGCCTGCAATTGACGAATCTTTTCGATCGTCAGTCCGAGTCGTGCAAGTTTGTGGTCACGCACCATTTCGTCGATTCGTTGATCGTCCGCTTCGGGGAACTGGTCTTTCAACCCGGCTCGAAATGTTTGTTCAGCCCCTTCGATCATCTCCATCGCCCGAATGGAACGCTGCTGCGGCGTCATTTGGTCCAGGATACGATGGTAGATTGCCAGTGCCTCCCGCCCCGCGGCGGTCGACATGGCAATTCGCTCTTCATACTTAATGGACGATGGAAAACGATTCATTCTTCGACTTCTCTCTGCAATAAATCCCAATCAGATTGCGTGTTATCGCGTTGGACTCCCGACCGGATCCAATGCCAATCCAACCGATCTTTTTGACGAATCAAAACCTGACGAATGTCTCGCATTTGCTGCTCGGACCCACCGAGCAATTGATTCCATCGAAGCTTAGCCAGGATCAAATCCTCCGGCGAAGAAACCATCGTGCTGACTCCCAGGATCATTGCCGGCCGGCGTCGACCCAGTTCGATGGAAGCCACTTGGTTGTTTGCCAGAAACAGATCCACCTTCTCGCCGGTACGCAGTTCGATAAGGTTGGCCATCCTACCTTCGCGTAACGCCGATTCACTCAGGTACAGCTCGGCCGGATCAATACTTTGAATGAGCGGCTCGATCGCCGACGGGGTCAGGGATACCGACATGTCGATGTCGTGAGTCGTCCGCGGCTCACCGTAGAAACTCGACGCGTGAGAACCGACGACCATGTAAGCCACATGCAGTCGCTCTAAAAGTCGCGAAGTCTTGTCGAGCAGTTGAACTTGGCTGGTTGGCATCGAAATCGCAGTGGGGTCAACCGCTAACCTATTTTTCCGAAGCGAGATGATTTGATGGCAATCACTGACGATCAGCAGGGAATTTACAATGACTTTCGAGATTCGGTCAACATGGCCCCCAAGGAGATCGAGGATTGGCTGGAGACCGACGAGTCCCAATCAGTGGGTCAGACCAAAGGTGACGATGATGAATCGGTTGGCCATAAGATGGGTGGCCGGATCGTGGAAATCAAACGGACCAAGAAAGCAGACTTGACCGATGACGACTTTGACGCCATGGCCAAAGTCAACAGCTACGTCGCCCGACACAGCAAGCAACGGCCCGATGGCGACGTGTCAGACACTCGGTGGTGTTATTCCCTCAAAAATTGGGGACACGATCCAACCAAGTAGGTCGTCAAGACTCGCGCGAACTACGGCCGATGCCGATCCCTTTCACGCCCGCTCACGCCGCGGCGTGGGGAGTTCCTCGGGACCATCCAGGTCGATCGGGGGCAATGCATCGGGAACGACGATCGGCTGCGGTTCGTACTCCAACAGGTTGGCCAGGGCTGACCGAGTGCCGGCGAACCCATCGGTTTGTCGCAGCCAAACCAGCGTGTCGTTTTGCATCACCCCGGCATAATTGATTTCCAAACCGCGAAGTTCCGACCATGCGGCGAGGTCCCCGGCTTCGATCGCCGGTAGTAGCTCGGTGATCCGAGTCGGTTGCAGGTAATCAATCCAACCTTCGGCGTCGGAGCGGGTCGACAGTGCCGCCGCCAATCGGGCAGCGGATAAGCGTAATCGATCGATCGCCAATTCTCGGGTCAGCGTCAACGGGCCGGTCGAAACGTCCGGGGGCAGGTAGCTTTGAGCCGGCGGAACATCATAACCATACGGCTCGATCGGCAACGCCTGCACCGGATCGGAATAAGCGTAAGCATCGTAGCTGCCGTCGCTGTAACCGTAGGGGTTGGCATAAACAGGCGGTGCCGAAGCGACCGGCGAGGGCACGTCGAGCGAGAAGCCTGGTGTGCGGATTGAAACGCCGCCGGAACCATAAGGCCCCAGAGCCAACGACGGCGGGTACGGTAAGTAATCGCCATAGATCGGAGCGTGACCATAGGGCAGCACCGGGACAACCGCCGGCAGCGGGTAGGCACGCTGCAGCCGGACGCCGCCAAAGAGTGGTGCCGGTGGGCCGAAGAATGGCGGCGGCGGGCCGAAGAACGGCGGGCCGAAAAAACCGAATTGGGCGGACGCGGCAGATGTCAGGGTTGTGACGCAGCAAAAAATCAGCAGCGGTAGACGAGGCATCACGGGTGACCGGGGGCGGCAGGGAGGTTGATCCTGTAGTTTAGCTTCCCGGCGAAGTCCGGCCGTCTGAAAAAACGTAGCGGAAGTCGCCGGGACTTTTGGTGGCAAGTTTTTTCAGCGCGGCCGAAAGTCTTGACGACTTCCGCTACGGTTTTACAAATACATCGCTTGGAAATCCGCCTCGTTTTCGTTCGCTTCGACGCGAGCTTTGGTTTGGTTCAAATCACCCGCGGCAATGTAGCGATCGAACTCCACAACGACGGCCTGGCGGGCCGAGGCGGCGAGGAACTCGACGGTCGGAGCGTTGAGCCAACCGCACGTTTCGCTTTCCAATCGGACGGCTAAATCGACCGAGCGGGTTTGCGTGTCACTGCCGTCGGTCAAGACCGTGCCCTCGACGTGAAACCGGACCTGGCCCCGGGCCGGGTCATTGGTCAAGTGGTAGGTCACCGAGGCTTGATGTAAATAGTAACTATTCAACGTGCCGTGTTTAGTAATCGCACCTTTGACCCGGTTGACGAAGGCCTCATAGACGGGCGAAGCGTCGATCGGCACGTCGATCCGGGCGACGCTGCGCAGCGGCAAGCAGTCGAATCGAACGTCGACCCACCGGCCAAACGATGAATCAGACATAGTCCTGGGTCGTGGGTTTGATGACGAGTTCGGGGACATGGGCACGGGGGGGAAGGTGGCAGATCGTCAAAACCATCGCGGCGACGTCATCAGGCTGGAGGATCTGAGCCTTATGTTCTTCGGAGACGGGAACCGGGCGGTTTTCGAGAATCGGCGTGTTGACTTCGCCGGGGTAAATGTTGGTGACCCGCACCCCCTCGTTCTTGACCTCCGATCCGATCGCAGTCCCCATCGCCGTCATCGCGAACTTGCTGGCACAATAAACCACACCGCCCAGCGCGATCGCCCGCTTACCGGCAATCGAGGAAATGTTGATGATCAGGCCGTCGCCGCGGGTCCGCATTGATGGCAGGACACGGTGGATGCAGCGGTACGCCCCGGTGGCGTTGATCCGCATGACGCGGTCCCAATCATCGGGCTGCATCGCGTCCATGCGTCGGTTGACAATGTTAATTCCCGCGCTGTTGACCAAAATATCGATCGGTCCGTCGGCGGCTTCGATGGCGTCGAAAAACGCGGCGATGGAGTCATCGTCGGCAACATCGATCGGCTGGGGACGCAGCAGGTGGGTCGCATCGACTTCGGTGGCGAGTTGGGCCAGCGGCTCGATTCGCCGGCCGCCGATGGTGACTTTGGCGCCGGCGTGAGCCAACGCCCGAGCGATCGCGGCGCCGATTCCGGTGCCGCCGCCGGTGACCGCGACGACTTTGTTTTGCAAATCCATGGGTATTTTCGGATCGTGGGGGGTTGGTGAATGGATGTTGTAGCGGAAGTCGTCAAGACTTTCGGCTCCACATCGCTGGTGACCAAAAGTCTTGGCGACTTTCGCGACGGAGCGACCCGGCGGACCTGCTCCAGTCGCTACAATCGGCCCCGTCGTCTCCCTTTCCGCTAACCCCCCAAGCTCGCCATGAATCGAATCTTCGCCGCCCTTGCCCTGCCCGCCCTCCTATTGGCCGCCATGCCCGCCGACGCCCACGAATGTGACATTGACCATGAGGTCAAAACGATCGATGGCCAGACCGTTGACCTACACGAATACGAAGGCAAGGTGCTGTTGATTGTCAACGTCGCCAGCAAGTGTGGCTACACGCCGCAGTACGAGGGGCTGCAGGCGTTGCATGAGAAATACAAGGATCAGGGTTTGGTCGTGCTCGGATTTCCGTGCAATCAATTCGGTGGCCAGGAGCCGGGCACCGAGGCTCAAATTGCCGAGTTTTGCAAAGCCAACTACGGCGTGACGTTTCCGATGTTTGGCAAAGTGGATGTCAACGGCAAGAACGCCGATCCGCTGTTCAAAGAACTAACGGCCAAGACCGCTGCCCCGGCCGGCGACGGCAAGGTGTCTTGGAATTTCGAGAAATTCCTGATCAACCGAGAAGGTAATTTGGTCGGTCGTTATAAGTCCAAGACCAAGCCGACCGGCGAAGAATTGACCGGCGAGATCGAGAAGCTCCTCTAGGCTCCTGCATTTCGTAGCGGCGTTCCGCCGGGACGCCGAACGTGCATTCCGTAGCGGCGTTCCGCCAGGACGCCGAACGTGCGTACACCAAAGCCTTGGCGGCTTCCGCTACCGGAGTCTCATGACAGGCTGGAAGCCTATCCCACACGATTATGCTTAAAAAGGAACGTGCCGCCGTGATCCTGCGGCGGCTGGGTGAGTTGTATCCCGACCCGCCGATCCCGTTGGATCATACCGACCCGTTCACGTTGCTGGTCGCCGTGGTATTGTCGGCCCAGTGTACCGACAAAAAGGTCAATGAGGTGACGCCGGCGCTGTTCGCCGTCGGCGGGACGCCGCCGACGATGGCGGCGATGGGTGAAGCGGCAATCCTGGAGATCATTCGGCCGCTGGGTTTGTCGCGGCAGAAAGCCAAAGCCTTGGCGAAGTTATCGCAACAATTGATTGACGAGTTTGGCAGCCAAGTCCCCGGCACGTTCGAGCAACTCGAATCGTTGCCGGGCGTCGGTCATAAAACCGCCTCGGTGGTCATGACCCAGGCGTTTGGGGTGCCGGCATTTCCGGTCGACACGCACATCCATCGTTTGGCCCAACGCTGGGGTTTGAGTCGCGGCCAAAGCGTCGTTCAAACCGAACGGGATTTAAAGAAAGCTTTTCCGGTCCAATCGTGGGTCAAATTGCATTTGCAATTGATCTATTATGGTCGCGAGCACTGCACCGCCCGGGGTTGTGACGGGACACGGTGTGAGCTGTGCCGGACGCTTTATCCGAACCGCCGCCGACCGTTGGTACACCGCAAGGCGTAGGTCGATTTCGCTGATTCAAGATGGGTTCGCAATTGCCGGGAGGGCGACGCTCCCGCGAAGCCTCATACTGCTGCGGAACCTCACACGGACCTTGTCTAAGAAACGCCGAGTTAACAATCCGCGCTGAACGTAGTGGATTGTGCCAAAAATCCAGAGTGTGCCCCCCTTGGATGGATTTTTAGCAAAATCCACTACGCCAGTTATTGTTTCGACGTTCCTAAATCGGCTCTGCGGGAGCGTTGCCCTCCCGACTGGGGCGGCACCGGAGGGCTTGCGCCCTACCGCTCAAAATCGGAAATTAGGCACCGGAGGGCTTGCGCCCTACCGCTAAAATCGGAAATTAGTAGCGGAACGGCGCAAGCCGTCCGGTGCCGGTCGACAAATCCGGGTAGGTCGAGAAGAAAAGTTGGCGGCGGCCGACGGGGTCGCTACAATGTCGCGGTTCGGCCGATGGAGCCGGGAAGCTCCGCACAGGCCGCTAAGGATGCCGACAACCGCTTTGCCGGCGTCTCCCTCTTCTACCAGGAGTCGTTGCGATGCTCGTTGCTGCCCCCACCAGACCCAGCCGGATGGCCACCGCCGGTGCGTCCGACCTGCCGATCAACCCCGCGTTCCTGCAGGAGATCAAGCAGGACAACCATGATCTCAAGCGGATCGTCGATCGGTTGGCCGTCACCACCGGGTCAGCCGCCATCGCGGCTAACCACTGGGATGAATTGACCCGGTTGTGGTCGGAACTTCGTGACCAATTGGCGATGCACTTCGGACTTGAGGAGGCTTATGGGTACTTTGACCTGATTGTCGACGCCGATCGACCGCTGATGGCCGCCGCAGAGGAACTCAAGAGTCAACACGCGGAATTGTTTGAGCAGGTCCGTCACCTGGTCGATGCGACGGCTCGGACGTCGAAGGGCGATCCGGCGGTCGAAGGTTCGGTGCCCGAAGTCACCACCGCCCAGGAAAAGTTATTGCGGCGTTACCGCCGATGGCTCCAAGATTTCAAAAGCCATGAGGAGGCGGAGTTGGAATTGATCCTCACGGCGATCGACGAGGATTTGGGGGTGGGGGGCTAACTCCCGTAGCGGCGTGCCGCCAGGCCGCCGAACGAATACCGTCCGAAGCCTGGCGGCTTCGGCTACGTTTGGATCAGTGACAGGCTGGAAGCCTATCCCACCGTTCAATCCAGCGGCGTGATGCGAATGTTGCGGTAGGCAACCTCGTCGCCGTGGTCCTGCAGGCAAATATGACCGCGTGCCGCTTTTCCAAACCCTTCGTATTTGGAGAACTTGCTGGCAGCGACCTTTTCGTTCCAATCATCGCTACCGATGACATATTCGACATAGAGCACGCCGTTGACATAGTGTTGACAACCGTCGGGGCTAATCACGACCTTGAGCGAGTTCCACTGCCCGGCGGGTTTGGTCGCGTCCACGTCGGCTTGATACAGTTGATACAGCCAACCGCATTTTTGCGGATCGTGACCGTCGACGTTGTCTTGGATTTGAATTTCCGGCCCCGAGTTCCAGGGCTGAGGATTGTCTTCGGTCACCCGGTACATCACCCCACTGTTGCCGGCCGGAGAGATTTTGAACTCCAGTTCCAGGATGAAGTTCTCATACTGCTGCTTGGTGACTAAATCCCCACCGCCTTTGCCCGTCAGCGTCAATGCGCCATCGATGATTTGCCACTTGGAATTGACCCCTTCCTTTTTGTAATTGCGAAAGGCGTCCGTTGACGTGCCGTCGAACAGGACTTGCGTGGCCGGTTGGTCAGCGACGGCGACCGCCGCGATGCAGGCGGCGAGGATCGTGGTCAGGGTGAGGTTGCGGGGGATCGTCATGTGGGGGAACCTGCGAAAGGAAGCGGATGGTCCGTTGGGGTCGTTTGGTGACCGACCAACAGCCGCAAAAGATAATCCAAACCGCTGGCGGAGGCTTGGCCGTGCATTTTCGACCCGACGACGTTTCGGCCAAACAGCTCTACGACGCGATGACGGCGATCATCACGCCCCGCCCGATCGCTTGGGTCTCGACGCTTTCGTCCGGCGGCACCGCCAACCTGGCCCCCTACAGTTTTTTCAACGGCGTCGGGATCCACCCGCCGACGATCGTGTTTTGCCCGGTCAATCGCCCCGACGGGACGCCCAAAGATACGCTGCGCAACATCCGTGAGACCGGTCAGTTTGTCGTCAACTTGGTACAAAGCCCCCACTTTGACGCGATGAAGATGACTTCCGCCGATGTCAACGCCGATGAGTTTGAACTTGCCGGGTTGTCGCAGGCGCCGTCGGTCGTCGTCGATGTGCCGCGGGTCGCGGGCGTGGGGGCGGCAATCGAGTGCGAACTGCACTCGGCGATTCAACTAGCCGCCGGCCCTTCGGCTGCCAATTTGGTCATCGGTCGGATCGTCGCGATTTATGCCGACGATTCATTGCTGGACGATGAGGGTCAAATCGATTCCTCTCGGGTCGACACGCTCGGCCGGATGGGTGGGAAAGCTTACACCCGCACCGGTGACCGGATTTTCTGACGCCTCACTCCGGTAGCCGAAGCCGCCAGAGTTTGGACCAGCCGGGGGGACCAAAGCCTGGCGGCTTCGGCTACGGCAATCTTTCAAGCGGCCATTCGGATCGTCGGCTCAGGCATCGGCAACGCTGCCGATTCAACCGATTCTTCGGCGAAGGCATGGATGGAACTGGCGACCGCTTCAGCAGCCCATCCCGCGGTCACCCGAGCGAGCGCTTCGCCAATCGATCCGGCCGCGGCGGTCGCCAGAAAACGCCCCACACGCGTGCCAACCGATGCGGCGCCGCCGAAATGATCGACAACCGCCTGGAGCCGGCGGTGATTTTTGGCGATAGCGTTTGTGGTCGCGACCGAGTGGTTTGGCCCGGCGTTCAACACGCACGCCCGCACCGCTTGGGTTTGCCAGCGGGCCGCGGCCATTGTGAGACCAAAAGTCACCGCCGCTTCGGTCGCATCATCGCCCCGATACGTCCGACAAAGCCGTCGCAGCAGGTCGCGGCGATAGACGGCGGCGGTCAAAAATGCCCCCAGCGGTTGGTTCGGTGAGTTGAACGATGCGTCGGTTTGCCCCTGCCCGATCGGCTGGCAAGCCGAGCGGATCGAGGAACACCAACCCGCATGGATCACATGTTGAGTTTTCGCGTCGCGGACCAACGGGGCAACGCAGCCGACGTCGGCATCGTCCATCGCCTCGCAGGCCGCCTCCGACCAATTTGCCGTCGCCCGATGGCCATCGGCGACGATTGCAACGAATTGACCCGCCGCGGCGTCGGCCGCCAAGGCAATTTGCGACACCAAACGGCGGGTTCCGGCATCGACGAATCGAACTTCACCGGCCAAATCGAAGGGGTCGGCGTATTGACCGTCGTGGACCACGATCACTTCGGTCTCGTCGCCGCGGTGCTGCAGCACGCTGGCCAACGAGTCTTCGAAGGCGGCGTCGGAGCCGCCGTGGGGCACCAAAACGGTCAACCGGGGGCCGGCGGGAAATCGTGGCACCGGGGCACCTGCTGGGAAACCGGGGGAGTCGAATGGATCGGCCCGGCGGCCAGTTTGACCGTCCTGCACCCGGGGCTGGCCCGGAGGATTCGACCCGATCCGTGAGTCCGTTTAGACTTCGGACAACGCCGTGACCCTCGGCCAACGGTTTTGTCTCGATTCGGATTCTGACGGTTCGCCCGGCCCGCCAGTCGCCCGCGGGCGGGGGCATTTGCTAAACTGCGTCGTTTTCCCGAAAAGTCTCAAGCATCGATGCAGTACCGACCTCTGGGCCACGACGGCTTTGACGTTTCTTCTCTGGGGCTGGGCGGTTGGGCATTGGGTGGCCAATGGGGCGGGGCGGACGATGAACAATCGATCGCCGTGATCGAGGCGGTCGCCGGGTCGGGCATCACGCTGATCGACACCGCGCCGGGTTACGGCGACGGCCGCAGCGAACGAGTGATTGCCAAAGCGGTCGCAGCATTGCCAAAGGATCTGCGTCAAAAAATCCGCATCGCGACCAAAACGCCTCCGGCGGACGGACCGTGGCCACCCTCACCCTATTGCCGCTGGCAGGATCGCTACTCGGCGGCCTACCTTCGAGCCAATGTCGAGCAGCGGTTGCACAGCCTCGGCGTTGATTGCCTTGATTTGTTGCAACTGCACTCCTGGACGCGGGCTTGGAACGACGATCCGCAACCGCTGCTGGTTCTCCAAAAGCTGCGTCAAGAGGGCAAGATCCGCCGCATCGGATTATGCACGCCCGAGCAGGATCAAAATTGCGTTGTCCAGTTGATGCGCAGCGGGCTGGTCGATTGCGTGCAGATCATTTTCAACCTCTTTGAACAGGAACCCGCGGCCCAAATCCTGCCCGTCGCCGCCGAAACCGGCACCGGGGTGATCGTCCGGGTGTCGCTGGACGAAGGTTCGCTGACCGGTAAGTACTCCGACGACCATGAGTTTCCCGAAGACGATTTTCGCAGCGGCTATTTTCAGGGCGATCGTCTGGCACGGACCAATCATCGGATTGCCGCGATTCGCGAAGATTTGATAGAATACGATTTGAATGACGACTACACGCTGGCGGATTTGGCGATCCGCTTTGCCGGTTCTCACCCCGCGGTCACGTCGGTGATTGTGGGGATGCGGTCGGTCGATCACGTTCAAAAGAACCGCCGCACCGCCGACCTACCCGAGTTGCCGCCGGAGCTATTAGTCCGACTCCGCCGGCACAACTGGCTGCGGGGGGTTTGGTACTCGGGAAAATAATCGCGGGTTTCCGCGGTCCGGTATGATGACGACCCTTTCATTCCGCGCCGCCATCCGGTCGATCGCCATGCCGCCCTCCCCCGCCCCGCCCGAAAACGCGTTGCTGCACGACTGGTCGCGTGTCGCGTCGGGAATCTTTCATGATTTTCACTGTCGCTGGATCACACACCTCAGCGAAACGCTTAACACGGGGGGCCTGCCGGAATCTTACTATGCTCTCGGGGAACAACGGGCGGGCAGCTTCGGTCCCGACGTCTTGGCGTTGCAGTATGCCGACGCCAACGAAGGATCTGATCCTTATAACAACCTTACGGGTTCGCCGTGGGCACCTAATCAGTCCGGTGGTGGCATCGTTGCTCTGGCTGATGCCCCGCCGGCAGTTTCCATTGAACAAGAGGGGGTCAACGACGCCCGCTACTACACCCGGCGACAACGGCGATTGGCGATCCGACACGTCAGCGGCGACCGTGTTGTGGCCATGGTCGAAATCCTTTCTCCGGGCAATCGCCAGAGCATGAAAATGCTTGACGAATTTTTAGACAAAGTGATTGAGTTCCTGGAGAATCAAATCCACGTCGTTATCATCGATCCTTTCGGCGGCGGATCTTTTGACCCCGACGGTATCCACGCGATCATTTGGGACCGGCTATTTTCGGGCGTGTATCAACCGCCCGCCGGTAAACGTCAAACGCTTGTCTCCTACACGGCCGGCTACCCGATTCGTGCTTGGATCGAGCCGATGGCGCTTCGGGACCGATTCATTGACATGCCGCTATTTTTGACCGAGGAACATTATGTCCCCCTACCATTGGCCGAAAGCTACGCGCGAGCCTATCACGGCGTTCCGGGCCGCTGGCGGAGGGTGCTCGAAGTGGCTTGAGCCAATCGGCCATCTCGACCACTATCGCTGGATTGGGATTTGACAACGTGGCCTGGTAAACGTCCAAAGTTTCATCGGTTAGTTCCCGCGGCAAACGCATCGGAGCGTTTTCGATTTTGATTTGCTTGACGGCGGCGTGGAGGGTCGTTAGACAATGGCTCCCGGTCGGCCCTTGGGGGCGGTTGGTGGTGGTCCATGATTTCGCAAACAGGGTTTTCTCTTATTGGTTTGACAAGAAAGAGGCAGGTCTAGCTTGGTGTTTTGCACCGGGGGCGGCGTTGCGCCGCCCGAGCGTCACGCTTCTCATCGCTTCACAAGGAAGGCTGTTTCAGGCTCGCTTTCGACCGGTGACGCCCTATCCGGGCGGCGGGCCTGGTTCAACCTCGCCGATCGTCGTTCCGCCGCCCCGGATAGGGCGTCACCGGTCGGCGAGCCAGTGAGCCTTCCATGTTCCAGGTCTTGAAGTAGTCCGTCGATCTTGTTTGTGACTTCATATTAAACCGCCATCGCCACACCACGGGCCGGCCGGGGTTTTGACCTTTTGGCATCCAACCGGGTAACGACCGATGACGGCGACCGAAGTGCGTTTGGATCACGTCCGGGCCGCCGCCGCCGCCCGCGATCCGCTCGTCGTCGATCTGCTCGTTCGCTTGGTGGCCGCGGACCTGGCGCGTCCCCGACAAGCCACCGGGCAATTGAACGCCAACGCCAACGACCCGAACGCGGTTGTTCCCCCGACCGAACCGGGCGGCGAACCGGGCGACTCGTTTGATCGATTTTTCGAGGAAATTCGCAGTCGCGAGTTTCGCAAACGGCCGCGGGCGGAACAGCAACTCATTCGCCGTCAGCGGCTCGATGAACTCCGCCAACGTTGCCCCGACGATGCGACCGGGGATCGGTACCGATCCCACGAGGTCATCACCGAATTGTGGCAACGCGGCGACAGTTTTGGCCGCGATTGTTTGCTGCGAATCATTGATGAAATCCCGTTGGCCTTTGGACCGATCAAGGCGCTCAAGGCAATCTTTAAAGACGCCGAACAAAACAACGATACCGTGATCCTGGGGGCGTTGGCGGCCCGGTTTGACGAAGCCATTGATCGGCTCGGGGGTCATCACGCTGCCGACGTCGCCTGCAGCCCTCGCACGTTGGCGTATTTGGTCCGGCGGGCTTGGCGCTACCTGCGGCGGACCGGGCAAACGCTGCCGGCGGTTTATCCCGATACGGCGGTCGATTTTCTATGTCGTTACCGCACCGGTCATGATGCCGGTTCGCTGCAAAAGAGTTGGATCTTTAACCATATCTTTTTCCATCAAACCGGGAGCTATGGCGGCACCCGGTTTTTGTTTGGGACGTATCGCAAACATAAGATGATCCGCCGGCCGTCCGACTGGGTCAAGCATCGAGCGTTCGCGGATGCTTGGGGCCGGTCGCCGCGGCCGTTGTTTGATTTGCTGCAGCGCGGCCGGTGCGAGATCGTTCGCACCGCGGCGATCGAGGCGCTCAAAGCTGACTTTCGCGGTTCGCTCCGCGAGGTCGATGCGGCTTGGGTGGCACGCTTGATGGGCACCGGCAGCGGGGCGGTCGATGAGTTTGCCGTTTGGATGTTGCAAAACGTGCCCAAGTTTGAACGAGCGAACTTCAAAGCCTTGGGGCTGCATGATGCGGTGTTGCGGTTATTGGATTCGCCATCGGCGGCCGCCGCCGGATATGCCGCCCAGTACGTGCTCGACCATGCGACGGATCTACCCACCGAGGTCGTCATTCGCCTGGTGGCCGGCGATCATCGGTCGGTTCGCGATGCGGCGATGCGATTGATCGGTGGCCGCGACGCTCGCCGCGACGTGGGACTGGAGGGTTGGGGGCGTTTGTTGGAACTGCCGGCCGCGACGGCGATGGCGACCGAAGCGTTGGGCAAATATTTCACCGCCAAAGAGTTGACGGCCAATTGGTTGGCCGACCGCGTGGTGTCGGACAACCGCGAGGCACAAGGCTTTGCGATCGACCGGCTGCCGCGATTGCATCCGGTGGCCAAACTGGGCACGGGATTCTTCGTCGATTTGTTGACGCGGATCGATCCGGAGGCATCCTCGGCTCATCGGGCCGGAAAGTTCGTGCTCGATCAGGTTGCCGCGGTGGGGCCGGAAAAGCTCGACACGACGCAAGCTGACAAACTATTGTTGCACCCGGTGACGCGAGGTGGGGTCACCCACTGGGTTGACGATGGCAAGCTCGCCGCCAAATCGTTGGGAGCGGAGTTTTTGAAACGGATCGCCTTTCATCCAACCTGGGGCGACGAACCATTGATCGCGGCGGCGGGGGAATGGATGCCGGCAGCCCCTTTGGTTTATAACGATGCATCTATCACGCGACGTGCTCACATGGCTCGCCGACGTGCGGTCGTTCACTCCCGATGATCTGGGGTTTGAATGGTTGATGACGTTGGTTCGCCGGGGCGAGCGACGTTATCATGATTTCGCGGTATTGGTGATGACGCGATCGTTCGTGCCGGCGGACTTTGCCGTCTCGCCCAATCCATCGGCAGATATAAAATCCGGCAAAGTTGCGAAGACCGACGCGGCGGTTGATTTGAAAGGCGAAACCTTTGTGTTCACCGGCAAGCTGGCAACGATGTCCCGCGGCGAGGCTCAGGCCAAGGTGACCGACGCGGGTGGTGCCAATTCCAATTCAGTCACCAAAAAGCTCGATTACTTGGTGATCGGCGATGAGGGGTCACCTTTGTATGGCGAAGGTCGCAAGGGCAGCAAACAACTCAAGGGCGAAAAGTTGATCGCCGACGGCTCGGCGATGCGGATCATCTCCGAGACCGCGTTCCTGCAGCGACTCGCCGGCGAGCAGCGTGAGTTCGCCGCCGGCGATGCGATTGCCGGGTGCGAGCGGTTGTGGTCGATGATGGTTGACCCCGAATCGGCTCGGGACCCCGCCGCCCGATTTGCGATGCACTATTTTCGCCGACATCATCCCGAGATTGGTTTGAAGGAAACCGACCGGCCGGTCGACCCGGGGGCGGAAATCCCGGCGGAGTTTCTGACGGCCGACCGCGTGTTGCCGTTGATGACTGACCACCGGGCGGAACTGCGAGAGTTCGCGCTGGATTTGGCCGAGCATGAGTTTGCCCGGTGGCAACCGGGGGCGGAGGCGTTGATGGCGATGTGCGGGGCCAAAGACGAGGCGGTCCGGGCCTTTGTCACCCACGCGTTGACCTGCGAGGATTCGCCCGAGCACCGCCGGGTCCGGGTCGATCCGGCCAGCCTGACGCCGGAAATGGCCTACGCGTTTTGCGAGGCCAAAGACGACCGGACGCGGTCGTTGGGGATGTGGTTGATTGAACAGAACCCGCGTTTTGGCCAACCGGAAGAGCTGTTTCGGTTGACCGAAAGTCCCGATGCGAAGGTCCGCGCGTTTGTGCTGCGGGGATTTTGGTCAATGTATCGCGACCGCGGCATCCGGCGGGGTTGGAGTCCGTCGCCGCGGCCCGAAAAATCGACCGTGGGCATCAAGAAAAAGCCTCGCAGCGAAGCGGAGATTTTGGCTCAGGTTGGTCCCGGCCCCCCCCCGCGGCCGCCGTCCCCGCCGGCCGGGTCGGACCCGATTTCGGGGTTGCTGCGGCGGGTGCTTTTCGAGTTGCCGCCCGGTCGGCCGGGGGGTAATTCAGAGTCATCGGCGGGGGATTCGGTTCAACTGCGACGGCTGCCGGCCCGGGTCGCCAAACTCAACCTGATCGAAACGGTGACGCAGTTGGCGATCGAGGACCGAGCGTTCGCCGACGCGGTGACCCCGGTGTTGAAAGAGTTTTTGGGTTCGCGGGGCAAGAGCGAGCAGGCGGCCTGCCTGGTGGCGGTCACGCGGATTGAGCATTCGCGCATTGGCGCGAGTGAGGGTTTGGACGGCGGGGCGAGTGGACCGGGTGCGGAAAACCCCTCACCCCCCGCCCCCCTCTCCCCGAAGCGGGGCGAGGGGGAGAAAGAACCGAAGAAGCCCAAACGCCGAAGCGGGGCAAAGGGGAGCCGGAATCACAATCAAAGTTCTGGCGTAAGAGGGACTGACGCATGAGCCAGCAGGAAATCTGTTTGCCCTATCGCGGGGATATCCGGGGGTTGGTGGCGATCGGGTCCGAATTGATTTGGATCACCCGGCACCGCGAAGGTGCGCCGACGCAAATCCATCGGTTCGACTTGGCATCGTTGGAACATCGGACCGTCGACCCGGGCGGCGGCGGGGCGGCGGTGGCGACCGATGGCAAAACCATTTGGGTCGCCGATGCCGACGGTGGACTGCACAGCGTTTCGCCCAAAGCCAAGAAACCTAAGCGACTGGCGACCCTGCCGGCGCCGGCCACGCGGTTGACCGTCTTCGGGGGGCGGGTGCTGGCGCTGTGCGGCTCGGTCGCGGTGATCGGCGACGCCGGCGATGGAAAAACGCGGCAAATCATTGAGTTGACCGGCCAAGCGACCGCCGCGGCCGTCAATCCGACCGGACACTGGATTGCGATCGGCGACGACCAGGGGCGCGTCAGCGTTTACGAAAATGAGTCGGCGACCGAACGCGGCGACGATGGGTTTGAATTATCCGAGTCCTCGGTCATTCACACCGGACCGGTCACGGCGCTGTCGTTTGAACCCGATGAGCTGCGATTCCTGTCGACCGGACGCGACCTGAAGCTGCTCTCCACGCACGCCCGCGGTCGGCTGGAACCGGAGGATCGCGGCCGAACATCAATGCACGGCTCCCCGGTCGCGGCGATCGTTTGGCCCAACGACGAACGATTCATTACCGGGGCGGCCGACAAAACGTGCAAAACTTGGGCACGCGGGGCCGCGACCCAGCCGGCGACGTTGTCCGACGGGGTGGGCAAAGTCGTGGATTTGGCCGTGGTCCATCACCGCCGCCCGCACCTGGCGATCGCTTGCACCGATGGTTCGATTCGAGTGTTCCTGCTCGACGCGGCCGGGAAATTCGGGGGTCCAACGCATCGAATCGACGACGCCTACGCGATGGCGGCGCGGCAACTGAGCCGAGCCGATGCTCAAGGCCGCGGCGAGGGGCTGACCAATCTGCGTCAGTACGACGACGCTCGATCGGTCGACATGCTCGCCGATCATTTGAAACAGGAAACCGACCACGCCGTGCGGCGGCACGCAGCCGAGATCTTGGCGGCGTCAAAGCATCCGCTGGCCGGCAAACGGCTCCAATCGCTGCTCGGTCACGCCAGCGAAACGGTGCAACTGATCGCTCTGGACGGGCTGCTGGATCGATCGCCGCCGGGCGATTTGCAGCCGCTCGACGACGCGTTGTCGGTGGGCCAAGCGGCCGTCGGGGTCGCCGCGGTGCAGCGGTTGACGCCGCTGGCGGCCGGCGATGAGAACGCGCTGGCTCGGTTGACCGCGGCGCTCGATCACGCAGTCATCGGAGGTTCGCGTCGCGGCTCAAGTCGCATTGGAATCGGCGTATCCCGACGACAGCCCCGAGGCGAATCTGTTGGCACTGGCCGCCGGGGCGGCCGATGGTCGGGCGTTGGCGCTGATCCGGCTGCACCAACGCGGTTTGACCGATCGGGTTCGGGTCCGCGGGGCGATTCGGCGGGCGCTGGACGACGACGACGCATCGGTGCGGCGGACGGCGTTTGGCGTTTCGGTTTTGGCGTTCCAAGGCCTCGCCGCGTCGATCCGGGCGGTCGACGAAGTGATGCACCGGCAGCTTTTTGAAATCGAAACGTTTGACCTCGACGCCGAAAAGCGATCGGCTCAGTCCCTGCCCAAACCGCCCAAGGACCCCAAATCGCCCGGCGAAGACGAGCGACAACCGTTGTTCGAGGCGATCGCCTCGCGGGCGACCGACACGGCGCTGCGGGGGGCGGCGGGGTTGGCCAGCCTCGGCGATCGGCGGGCGCTGGGCCTACTGTTGCAACTCAGCCGCGACGGCGACACCGGCGTTCGGCACGAGGTGTGTCAACGGTTGGCGACGCTCGGCGATGTCCGTGCCATCGATCGGCTGCGGACCCTTTTGGACGATGCCGACGCGGCGGTCCGGGGGTCGGCGGCCGCGGCGCTGCGGGCGCTCCAGCCGGACGATCCGCTGGCGGTCGCGGCGGTGACGTTGGCGGCGAGCCAGCAGGACGTCCGGCGGGCGGGATTCGAGGCGGTCGCGGAGTTCCTGCGTCGCAAGAAATCGAATCGTCAAAACCCCGCCGCCCGCGCGTTGTTGATTCAAACGCTCAGCGATCCGGTCGCGGACATTCGGCGGGAAGCGTTCAAGGTGGCGATCAATTTGCCGATCGAGCCGAAGCACGACGAGGCGCTGCGGTTTTGTCTGGCCAGTTCGTTTCACGACATCCGCGGCGAAGTGCTCACCGAGGCGATCTCGCGGGACAAGGAGCCGTGGGCGTGGCCGTTGGTTTTGGAGTTCCTGGCCGATGCCGCTCCGCAGCTTCGCGAACGGGCGTTGGAGCACGCGGTCGCGAAAACCCGCCGCCGCGACGTCGAGCCGTTGCGGGTGGCGTTGCGGTCGCCGCACGCGGACACGCGGCGCCGCGCGGTCGAAATCTTGATCAAAATGTCAAGCCGCGCGGCCCAAGAGGTCCTTGCCGGGGCAGTTTCGGACGACGACGCCGACGTCCGCCTGGCGGCGCTGCGGTCGATCATCGATCACGGGTTGACCGTCGATCGCGGGGCAGCGGGGCCGCTGGCCGCGGCGATGGACAGCCGCCACGACGACGTCCGCCTGGCCGCGGCGGTCGCGCGGGCCGCCGCCGGGGACGCCGCGGCGCTGGCACCGTTGACGCAAATCATCGGCGTCGAAGCTCCGCAGGATGCCGCCGACCGCGACCGTTGGCAAAAACGCGTCGTCGAAGCGATCGGCGGGATCGCGGCGTTGGGCGATCCGACGGCGATTGCCACGTTGACGCCGTTGGTTTCTCACAACGTCAACGCGATCGCCGCCGCGGCCGCCGAAGCGATCATTCACACGCTGGGCGATTTGCCAATCGACAGGCTCCGCGAGTGGGTCAAATCGCCCAACTTCGACGTCCGAGCCTACGCCGCGGTGGGTTTGGCGATTGCCGGCGATGCGTCGGCAACGACTTGGTTGTCGGAACCGAAAGTCCGCCAGGCCGCCGGCGATGCGGCATGGTTGGCCGGCTGGATCGCGTTGGGACCGGCCGGCGAGTCGCGATTGGTCGCCGAATTGGACAGCTCGACCGATTGGATCGGCGACGCCGCGGCGTTGACGTTGATCGGACGCGACGTCGTCGACCACGACGGCATCCCCCGGCGGACGACGATGGCGCTGGCAGCCGCAACGCCCGCGATTCGTTTGCTCGCCGCCGGAGCCGCTGAGCGGTTTGGCGACGCTGCGGCGGTGATCGCGCTGTTGACCGATCACGTCAACGATCGTGAGGACAAACACGAGTGGAAAATCAACGCCGAGGTCGTCGGGCGGTTGATCGCGGTGTTGGTCCACGGCCCGCGCCCGATTCGGTTGCGAGCGGTTGAGTGTTTGGAGCATTTGGCCGATCAACCCGAAGCCTGGTCGTTGCGTTGGCGTGCGTTTGAGTCGCGGTTTGCTGATCAAATCGACGCCGCGGCGTTGGCCGGTCAAACGCTGCCGGAGCCGTCCGGCGATCTCCGGGAGCGGACCGAGGTTGCCTTTGGGACCTACGTCGGGCTGGTCCGCGATGCCCCGAGCAAACGTTCCCGAATCGGTTCGTCGCAGCGGTCGATCCATGTCCGAACCACCGCGGTGCGGCGGCTGCTGAGCATCGCCGGCGACGACCCGGCCCGGCGGCCCGCGGCGGCGGCGGTGTTGACCCAAGCATTGGGCGATCCGAATGCCGAAGTCCGCCAAGCGGCATTCGATTCGCTGCCGGGATTAGGCGTCGATGACGCGACCCGAGCGTCGGCGGGCATCGAGTCGGGTCAATTGGACCTGGCCGTCGCCGGCATGAAATTGCTCATCGAGGGGGATGACGACGCGGCGGCCCGGCAAATCCTGGCCGACGCGGTGACCGGCCGGACCGATCGGTTGGCCGAGGAAGCGGCGCGGTTGATGGCCCAACGGTTTGGCCCGATCGATGCCGCTTCGATCGCCGTCAACGCCCCGCGAGCGGATTTGCGGGTTCAAGCCGTCCGGTGGCTGGGGGTCGAATACGACCGCGACGAAGCCAAAGCGAAACTCGGCGAGGCGGTCGGCAGCAAGTTTGAAAACGTTCGCACCACCGCCGCGATTGTCTTGGCCGAGCGGCGTGATGATCGGGCATTCACGGTGCTGCGGACCCTGATCCGCGATCATCAGCGAATCGCCGTCGAGGGTTTTTCCAAACTGGGAAACCCCGCCGCCGCGGGCGTGGCGCTGAGCCGAATCGAAGACGATCCGGCCCGGGACGCTGACGGGTCGATGCTGTTGCAACTGGTCGCCAGCTACCGCAACCCCGACGACGTCCCGCGGCTGCTGGCGTTGATGGACGACGCCAAAGGCCGCACGCTGTTGACCGACACGGTTTTGACGATCAGCGGTCACGATCAACCGCCCGGCCCCGCCGCCCATCTCGATCGGCCGGCCGACGACTACCCGGCCGACCAGTACCCGCGGCACGACGCGGTGCTGGCGGCGTTGATCGACCGGCACCTCGATTTGGAATCCACGCCACGCACGCTTTTGCCGTTGATCGCGCCGGCCCGTTGGTCCAAAACCGCCGCCGTTGACCCCGCGTTGACCCGTTTGACGACCCACGCCGACGATTCGCTGCGGCACACCGCCGTTCAATATGTTGGCTGGCGGGTTCGGCACCGAGCGTCCGATCCGACGCCGTTGCTGTCGGCGTTGCAACATAAAAATCCCACGACCCAGTTCCTCGCCGCCGAGGGGTTGGCATTGGCGGGCCGCGGTGAGGGGGCCGCGACGTTGATGTCCGCGATTGAATTGCTGCCCGACCTGGCTCTGCGTCGCCGCGCCGTCACCGCGGTCGGTGTGTTGGCCGATTCGGTGGCGTTGGACACGTTGATTCAATTGGCCGGCGATCACGAACACGCTTTGCAACCCGAGGCGGCCGAAGCGATCGGGCACCTCGGCGCGTCCGACCGGGCCGGTGACATCTTTGACCTGCTGCGCCGGTTGGCCTCCGGCGATGACTCGGCGACCGAGAACGCCGTCGTCGGGCTGCGGTACTTCGGCACCGATCCGGCTTGGGAAATCCTTCGCCGCCGGGCCGCGAACTTGAACGATCCGCACCACGATTTGATCGTCCGGCAACTCGCTCACGACGCTTCCCCGGCAACCGGCGACGTCCTGTTGCAATTGCTGCGGACCGATCGATGGCAGACCGATTGGCTCGCGGCGGCCCGCCGATGCCTGGGGACCGAATCGCTGGAGCCGGACTACGCGGTGATCGGCTCGGCACGTCCCTTTGACTTGACGGTTGAGCGCGACCCCCCGGTCGACTGCGTGGCGAGGGTCGTCCGGCGGGGCGAACCGGCACGCATCTTTGAAGTCCTGCCGGCGGCCGAACCCGACGTTCGCGCCGTCCTGGTCGATGCGTTGCTGCGTCGTGACCCGCCGCCAGTCGACGCGGCAACCGAAGCGATCACCGGTCGCCAGCCGGCGGCGGTCATCGCGGCGGCGGGGTTGCTCGGTCGTGGAGGCCGGGCATCCTCGGCCGGTTCGGTCGAAACGGCGCTGGCGAGCTGGGTGGATCGTTTGGAGCAATCCGCCGCCGCTGCTTTGACCAACTCGGCCGCCCGGGATCGTCTGAGGGATGAAATCAACACCGTCGCACGGTTGGTTTGGGCCGCCGGGCGGCTATCCGTCGCGAAACCGCTGCTGCTGTCGCTGGCGACCCGCACCGATCTGCCCCCCGGTTCGGCATCGATTCGCCGGGCGGCAATCGAAGCGCTCGATGGCCAAACGTTGACCGCCAAAGATCGGCGCGAGCTGAACGTGTTGTTGACCGACCCATCCCCGTCGATCCGCGATGCGGCCGCGGGGCACTGGGCCGGTGCCGATTTGACGCGGGTTTCCGAAGCCGTTCTCTCGGACCGACACGTTTTGGAACGTTTGGCCAGCGGCGGGCACGATGTTTCACCCTTGATCCAATCCGCCGCGACGTCGCCGCATCATCAAGCCATGGTGCTGCGGCGATTGATTGCCGCCAGTGACATTGCTCGGTTGACCGAAGTGGCCACCGACGCATCGTTGCCCGACGCGACTCGTCTGGGAGCGATCGAAGCGATCTCGCGAATCCCGACCGACGATGCAACGGCCACGTTGAGCCAAATTGCAGCAACCGGCGGACTGGACGAGGAATTGACCAAAGCGACGTTTCGCGCCCTGCGGCGTTGCAAACGGCTTCAAGCCGCCGAATCCCCCCCAAACCGCTCCGGGCAGAGCCGGCCGGCCCAATCTTTCTCCCCCTCGCCCAGCCCCGGGGAGGGGGGGCCGGCCTAATCTTTCTCCCCCTCGCCCCGCTTCGGGGAGAGGGGGCCGGCCTAATCTTTCTCCCCCTCGCCCCGCTTCGGGGAGAGGGGGCCGGGGGGTGAGGGGTCTTCCACCTAACCCCAAAAATCCCCCACCCCCCCCCGCAGCCCCGCGGCGGAAAACCAAACCTTATCGGTCGTGTTACATGCCGGAAAACGAACCACCCACCGCCCCCACCGCCACCTCGGTCTCGCTTCGCTACGCCGGTCCCAGCGGACTGCGGGAATCGGAATCGGGGAACCGATTGGCGCTATTTGGCAACCTTGCCCGCGACCCGGTTTCCTTTGACGGTCGACTCAAGGATCCGCTACCGATCCGCGAAGCCCTCTCGGCACTCCACGCCGTCGTCGGCAGTGACTATCGCTACGTTCCGCGGGACCGCACGGCTTATAACGCCTACCAGCGGATGCGGCGCCAATCGGCCAATCTGGACGCGTGGCGGGCGCAACAGGCCTACTTCGATTGGCTTTGGCGAAACGATCCGCTGGCGTGGTGCATCCTCGATCCCGTCATCACGGTGCATCCCGATCAAATCTTCTTTGAAGTCTTCAGCAAGGATGAATCGACCTATGCAAACCTATCGATTCACGCCGATGCCTTTGACATAACGTCCCAACCGACCTACGGCACAACCAATATCGATTTCAGCGAGCGGTTGCATGACAACACTCAACGTTTCCGCAGCTACCGACAAACCCGTTTGACGATCGGTCAACAGGCGGTGGAGCTGGAAACCCAAGACGTGGGCACCGTTTTGGAAAAAAAGATTGCGGTGCCCGATTCATGGTTGCGGGGGTTCCTGCAGGTCCAGTCCGCCGCATCGCTGCCGACCGAAACCTTATCACTCTCCCCCATCGACCTTTACAACGCGCTGAGGCATCTGCGAATGCACCGCGACATCAAAGGTCGGCGGCGGGGCGTGCGGGTCGAACTGGTTCCCGGCGAACGACCGCGGCTGGTGCTCGAACCTTGGGAAACGGTCATTGAATCGACCGCCGGGGTTTATACGGGCACGACGGCTAAAGTCGTCCGGGTTTGGGGCCGGCGGCGGTTGTCGCTCTTGCGCAGGATGCTGCCGATTGCCCGCTCGGTGGATGTGCATTTGACCGGCAGCGGCCTGCCGAGCTTCTGGGTGCTGCGATCGGAGCTTATGACGTTCACCATGGGTTTGACCGGGTTCACGGCATCCAATTGGTCCAAGGCTCTGGACTTCGATCTGCTGCTGCCCCGGGCACCCGGCGAAGCCGACGGTCCGCTCAAAAAGATCCTGCAGGTCTTGTCCAAACAGTGGGCTGCGGACCTGGCACAATTGTCCAAGTCCACCAAGCTGACCGGTGAGGACCTGGTGGGCCACGTCCAATTAGGATGCCAGCAAGGTCAAATCATGGTCGATTTGCCGCGGCGCGTTTATCGGCTGAGACCCTTGATGGACCAACCGCTGGACCTGCCACGATTGCAATACCGCGGCGATAATGAACGGCTCGCGTTTGATCTGCTATCGCGTAAGGGTGCCGTCGCGATCACCCGCGAGAACCGCATCGCCGGCTCCGGGTTGGAACTGACTGGTCGGACCAAAGTCGCCGAGGACCGCCGCGAGTACCGGCCTCAAATGCTGATCGGCGACGAGGGATTCGTCAGCCGGGCGGAATGTAGTTGCAACCAGTACCGCACCTCGGGCTTGAAAGCCGGACCTTGCACGCATTTGATTGCCCTGCGGCTGGCCCACGGCCAACGGCAACAGCAGCGTCGGGCCGGGCGTGGCGGACCGGTGACGGTCGAAACGCGAACCTACTGCCGGCGGGACGATTCGGGACAGGACGAATATCAATTAATGCTCGACCACAAACAGTTAAAGATCCGCTGGGGACGGATCGGCGACCCGCCTCGGGTCCAACAATTCCGTTACGCAACTGAAACGGCGGCGCGGAATGATTACAAACAACGAATCGACCGCCTGGTTGCCGGCGGATTCCTGGACGCGAGCAGTTGAACATGGATTTTGTCAAAGTATGGCGGGAGATCGAGAAAGCCGGCAGCGTCCAGGCCTACGTCGACACGCAATTGCGCGAACATGGATTCCTGATTGAACGACGGGCGACCGACAACATGTCGGCTCGCGAACTCAAACGTTACAAGGAAGAACTCAAACGGGAGGCGGCCGAGAAAAAACGCCTGGCCGCCGACGCATGGTCGGCTTACAAAACTCAACATATCGTTCACGTCGGCGAAGGGATCTACTGGAACGATTCCGACGATTGGGATCGCTGGGATCTGGAGCACGCCGAAGAACGTGCGGCGGAAAACGAGTTACCCAAACTCGACACCCCCCAACAATTGGCCGAAGCGATGGGGTTGACCATCCCGCAGCTTCGTTGGTTGGCCTACCACCGCGAGGCGGCCACGTCGATTCATTACCGCCGTTTTGAAATTGCCAAACGTTCCGGCGGTCGCCGCCCGATCTGGGCGCCGCTGCCGCGACTCAAAGCCGTCCAGACTTGGATTTTGCGACACGTGGTCGAGCGTCTGCCGATCCATGCGGCCGCCCATGGGTTCGTTGCCGGTCGATCGACGTTGTCCGGCGCGGTCCATCACACGGGATCGCGGGTGGTCGTCAACATGGATTTGAGAGATTTCTTTCCCACCGTTTCGTTCCGGCGGGTTAAAGGGATGTTTCGCAAAGCCGGTTACCGCGAACAGGTCGCCATCCTGCTGGCACTCTTATGCACCGAACCGCCCCGCGAAGTCGTCAATCATGATGGCAAAACCTACTACATCGCGTTGGGTCCCCGGTGCCTGCCCCAGGGCGCACCGACCAGTCCCGCGGTTACCAACGCGATCTGTTTGCGGCTGGACCAACGTTTGACCGGTCTGGCGGCCGCCTTTGGGTACCGATTCACGCGATACGCCGACGACATGACATTTTCCCTGCCGCTGGGCCATGAGGGTCACCCGCGGATCGGCAAACTCATCGGCACCGTCAAACGGATCGCCACCGAAGAGGGATTCGCGGTTCGCGACGATAAAACTCGCGTCAACCGAACCGGCGGGTGTCAAAAGGTGACCGGGTTGATTGTCAACGGTGATGCCGCCCCGCGTGTGCCGCGAGACCTGCGACGCCGCCTGCGCGCGGCGATCCATAATCTCAACGCCGGAAAACCGCTCCGCGACGGCGAGTCGATCGACACGCTACGTGGTTGGGCGGCGTACATCGGCATGACCAACCCGGACGAAGGTCAACGGTTGATGGGTCAAATCGAAACGGTCACCCTCCGATAAATTTCCTCCATGGCAACCTCCACCCCGAGCGACTCAAAACGTACTATCTCTTCAATCGCATCGTAATCCCGCAGCGTCCAGGTATCATCCGACCGCCGCACATAGCACTCCACGCTAATACGGTCTTGAGCTACCAAAACGAACTCTTTTAACGAACCGATGCGGCGAAATTGCTTGAACTTCGGTCCGCGGTCATACGACTCGGTTGAATCCGAAAGCACTTCGACGAGCAACGTTGGGTTGAGCAACGTGTCGAAATGCTCATCCTCCAGCTTCGGCTCGTCGCAAACGACTACCACGTCGGGATAGGTGTACAGCCCGGTTGGATCAACCTTGACACGCATGTCACTAGGATAAACTTCGCAAGACCGAAGTTTAAGTTCGTTCCCGAACTCACGCACCAGATTGCCCGCAATCAGATTGTGCTTGCGACTCGCTCCGGCCATCGCGAACATTTCGCCCTTGTAATACTCGCTCTTATAGTCCGCCGCCCGTTCACGCCGGAGGTACTCGGCGTGCGAAAGGTCGGTTTTCGGAACGGTTGACATGGCATAGCTTCGGCAAGTCGAAAAGGAAGCGGACGTTGGTTTTGCGAATGACGGACTAGGATGATTCCATCATTCTACGTCCGACGCAAATCAAACGTTACCGGAAAGGGTTGGTAACCATTGGCCGGAACCGGGGGCGGCAGGTGGATATCACCGCCGGTGATCGTGCCGACCTGCAGCCTCGACGCCCGCCGCGACTCGGCTTCCTTGGCGTTGATCGGAAACCGCTCGTGCGACAATCCGCCGGGATGAACCGTGTGATACGTTGCCCCACCAATGCTGCGGTGGGCCAAGCGATCAACCAACTCGATCCGCAGCGGCACGTGAACGCCGATCGTCGGGTGCAGGCAGCGTGGCGGTTGCCAGGCTCGGTAGCGGATCCCCGCAACCGCTTGACCCGCCGAACCGGTCGGATGCATCGGCACCTCATTGCCATGGCAAACGATGGCATAACGCGCCGCGTCATAACCATCGACGAGGACTTCGAGTCGCTGCAGCGACGAATCGACGAAACGGGCCGTGCCGCCGCCGCCGGGTTCTTCACCCATGACGTACCACGGCTCAATCGCTTCGCGCAGCCGCACCCGCACATCATCAATGCTGAACTCGCCGATGGGCGTGAAGCGAAACTCATGATGGACGCGGAACCACTCCGACTCAATCGGGATACCCTCGGCTTTGAGTTCGTCAATGAGCGAGCACAGATCCGCCCAAACAAAATGCGGCAGCAGGAACTTGTCGTGCAACTGCGTGCCCCAGTGCCTCAGCGGTTTGTCATACGGTTTATCCCAACACGCAGCGACGATCCCCCGGATGAGCAATTGCTGGGTCAAGGACATTCGCGCGTGCGGCGGCATCTCGAATCCGCGAAGCTCCACCAACCCCAACCGCCCGGTGGATGAATCGGGCGAATACAGCTTGTCGATGCAGATTTCCGATCGGTGCGTATTGCCGGTCAAATCGGTCAGCAGGTCGCGGAACAGACGATCGACCATCCACGGCGGCGTGTAGGCATCACGATCGGGCAATTGCTGCAGCGCGATGCCCATTTCATAAGACGCATCGGGCCGACCTTCGTCCTGACGCGGGGCCTGGGAGGTTGGACCAATGAATTTGCCGCTAAACAGATAAGACAGTGACGGATGATTGTTCCAAATTTTGATGACGCTGCCCAGCAGATCCGGCCGGCGCAGGAACGGGCTGTCCAGCGGTTTGGCGCCGCCGAGAACCAAATGGTTGCCCCCGCCGGTACCGGTGTGCGTCCCATCGAGATCAAATTTGTCGGTCCCCAGCCGCGACTGCCGAGCCTCCTCATACAACGTTTCCGTCAAATGCACCGTTTGATCCCACGACGTCGCCGGTTGCGTATTGACTTCAATGACGCCGGGATCGGGCGTGATTTTGAAGTATTGCAACCGGTCGTCCGGCGGCGGCAGGTAGCCTTCCAGGATCACCGGCAATTCGGTCGCCGCGGCGGTTTGTTCGATCGCCGCGACCAGGTCGATGTAATCATCCGCCCGCTGCGTAGGCGGCATGAAAACGTGCAGCCGGCCATAGCGACACTCCACGCACAATGCTGTTCGGACTTCGTCCGTGACCGATGGCAGGTTCTCGTCATCTTCCTCGTCGAGGGCCTGCGGATTGACCGGCAACCGGTCGGCCGACTCGTCGTCGGCGCGGTTGACACCATCGCGAACCGGTTCATTGCCTCGGTCGATTTCGCGGCGAAGCGGCGGCGGGTGAGGCAACGGATCGGTCGGCCGGGTCGGGTCCAGCGGCGTGGCGTAGGTTGCCGAGACGCCCGCGGTCGCGACCGGCAACGATTCGAGCGGCAACCGCAGCCCGATCGGCGAATCACCGGGGATCAAATAAACCCGCTCGCTGCGGACCGGCCAACGCCCCGAGATCCACCCCGGCTGGGCCTGCCACCAGGCTCGCCGCAGCGGCAGGACATAACCGACCGGCTTGCTCAGTCCCGTGCCAAAAGTCCGCATCATCATCGACCGTTCGTTGGGATCATCCAACTTCGGGTCGCTGGGATCGATATCCACCGGCAACCGATCCTCTTTCCACAGATAGTGAAAGACGTCCTCATGCACCGGGAAGGCACATTTGATCGGCACATCGAGTTGTTTGGACAGCTCGACAACGAATCGTTTGGCGTCCTCATGCGTGTGACCATGATCTTTGCCTTCGTCGGCAATCAAATCATCATCATGCCACATCGGCTCGCCGTCGGTCCGCCAAAGGCAGGTCAGTGCCCAACGCGGCAGCGACTCGCCGGGGTACCATTTGCCTTGGCCATAATGCAACATCCCGCCGGGAGCGAATTGTTCTCGCATCCTTCGCAGCAAAACGTTGGACAGGACGCGTTTCTCCTCACCGACCGCCTCGGTGTTCCACTGGGGGTCATCCATGTTGTCAATCGAGACAAATGTCGGTTCGCCACCGGTCGTCAAACGGACGTCGCCGGCCACCAAACGTTCATCGACCTTCTTGCCGGCCGCAACGATGTCCTGCCACGTTTCCTCATCATAAGGCAGCGTGACGCGGGGATCCTCATGCACCCGCGTGACGGACATCTCGTGACTAAACTCGACATCGCACGGTTCGTGACCACCGATGATCGGCGCCGCGTCGCTGTAGTGCGGTGTGCATGCCAGCGGGATGTGACCCTCGTCGGCCAGCAGGCCCGAGGTCGGATCCAGCCCAATCCAGCCCGCCCCGGGCAGGTAGGCTTCGGTCCAAGCGTGCAGGTCGCAGAAGTCCTTTTCGGGTCCCGAAGGCCCGTCCAGCGATTTTTGATCCGAGGAAAGTTGAATTAAATAACCCGAAACGAAACGAGCCGCAACGCCGTGATGCCGCAGCGCCTGGACCAACAACCACGCCGAATCGCGGCACGAACCAGTGCCTTTGGTCAACGTTTGTTCGGGCGTTTGAACCCCCGGTTCCATCCGAATCGTATAACCAACCGTCTGCTGGGTCGATCGGTTCCAGTCCACCAATCGGTCGATCGTCCGCACCCCGGTTTGGGGCAACGCGTCGAGCCAATCTTTAAACTTGGGTGTCATCTCCTCGTTGATTAAATACGGTTCGAGTTGACGCTTGGTGATCTCGTTGTATTCAAACGGGTAGGTTTCAACCGACTCGTCGACAAAGAAATCAAACGGGTTGATCGTCGTCAATTCGGCGATCAAGTCAACGGTAATCGACAGTTCCTTGGCGGGTTTCTCGAAAACCAACCGAGCCACCGGATTGGCAAACGGGTCTTGTTGCCAGTTGAGGAAATGCTCCGCCGGTTTGACCGCCATGGTGTACGCGACGATCGGCGTGCGGCTGTGGTAAGCCGGACGGAGCCGCACCGCCTGCGGCCCGATCATGATCGGACGCGAGTATTGGTAGGCGGTTTTATGATGAAGAGCGACTCGGATCGTCATGCGTAAACTGGTGGGTCGAAGTATTCGTTGTTCAGGGCCGTGCCGATGTCGTTCAAACGAAGTTGGAGTTCGTCGACATATTCATGGACCCCTCGGGCAATGATTTGGTGGACCACCGTTTGGTCCAAATGCGTATCGAGCTTGCGAAGTTTCACCTCCGCGGCCCCTTCGGCCGTCATCGGACCGGAATTGTGGATTTGGTCCAGCGACCAGCGGGCCGATGAGATGCAGTAGCGCACCGAACGCGGAAACTCCGCATCCAGCAGGCAGAACTCAATCAGGTTTTCGACGTCAATTGAATGATATTTGGCGTGGTAAGGTTCAAATCCCGAGATGGCCGACAGGATCGCGGCCCACTGCAAATCATCAATCGCGGTGCCAACGTCCTGAACATGCGGCAGGAGGTTGTAATATTTGACGTCCAAAATGCGTGACGTCTTGTCGGCTCGCTCAAGCATCCGGGCGACATTGGCAAAGTGCCAACCGGTGTCGTGGGTCATCGTGCCCTGCAGGATACCGCTCCACAACAGCGTGTGTTTGCGAACTTTGTCAAAAAACTGGCTGGTCGGATCGGCCGCCGCTTCGGCCGAAGCGTCTTTGACAAAGTGGTAAAAAGCGTTGATTTGCTCGAACGCCTCACTACTCATCCGCTCCCGAATCCCGCGAGCGTTCTCTCTCGCCGCCCGAAGGCAGGAGACCATGGAATTGCCGTACTCGGCGTCGAACGCCAGGAACTGAACGACGGATTCGGCCGTCGGCGTGCCGTAGCGTTCCTTGAACAGCTCATCATCGGCGGTGACCCGAATCAACGGTTCCCACGGATCGACAATATTTTCGGGCTGATCGAGAATAAAGTTGAGGGTAACTTCGAGGAAGCGAGCTGTATTTTCGGCCCGCTCGACCTGGCGAGCCATCCAGTAAATCGATTCGGCGACGCGAGAGAGCATGGTTGATAGGTTTAGGTAGCGGAACTCGCCAAGAGTTTCGGCGTTTGAATTTCAAGTGGGTTTTACGGTTCGACTTCAATGCCGACGACCGCGAAATGATGATCAGTGGTGTCGACGTGATGCAGCCCCCGCTGTTGGAGCCAACATCGTCATTGCCTAAACCTTCGCGACCGATTCACCCGCCTTGGCCGCGACCCAGGTGTCTTTACTGCCGCCGCCCTGGGACGAGTTGACCACCAAGGAACCTCGGCGAAGAGCCACCCGAGTCAAGCCGCCGGGCACGACGTGAATCGACTCATCGCCGCTGCATAAAACATACGGTCGCAGGTCGACGTGCCGGCCCTCCAGGTTGCCATCGCAAATCGTCGGCACTCGCGAGAGTTGCAACGTCGGCTGGGCGACGTAGTTTCGCGGATTTTTACGAATCGCGTCGGCGAACTCCTCGCGTTCCTTGTCGCTCGCGTGGGGACCGATCAGGATGCCGTAACCGCCCGACTCGCCAGCGGCTTTGATCACCAATTCATCGAGGTGGGACAGAACATAGTCGCGGTCGTCTTCACGCTGGCAAACATAGGTGGGGACGTTCTTGGCGATCGGCTCCTCACCCAAGTAGTAACGGATCATCTCGGGAACGAACGCGTAGATCACTTTGTCGTCCGCCACACCGGTGCCCGGGGCATTGGCGAGCGTCACGTTGCCCGCCCGGTAGGCTTTCATCAACCCGGGCACGCCCAGCAGCGATTTGGGATTGAAGGTTTCGGGATCCATGAACGTATCGTCGATCCGGCGATAAATCACATCGACCTGACGCAACCCATAGGTTGTTTTCATAAAGACGCGTTCGTTTTGAACGACCAAGTCGCGACCTTCGACCAGCTCGACGCCCATTTGGTGTGCCAGGAACGAATGTTCGTAGTAGGCGCTGTTGTAGACTCCGGGCGTCAACACCACGACGGTTGGTTCATCGACACCATCGCAGGCGACTTTTCGCAGCATTTTGTAGAGCCGCGCCGGATAGTCGCCGACCGGCCGAACCCGGGTGCTGCCGAATAGCTGAGGAAAATTGCGTTTCATCACCACGCGATTTTGCAACATGTACGAAACGCCCGATGGATTTCGCAGGTTGTCCTCCAGCACGTAAAAATCCCCCGCGTTGTCACGAACCATGTCGGTGCCGGTGATGTGGCA
Source organism: Pirellulaceae bacterium (assembly GCA_963833245.1). Lineage (GTDB taxonomy): Bacteria > Planctomycetota > Planctomycetia > Pirellulales > Pirellulaceae > Rhodopirellula. Next base: position 1,631,600 of record CAWHXH010000006.1, on the reverse strand, counting down.
CCAAACATCGCCGGGCGGTCGCAAACCCCGGCATTGTTTCAAAAACGCGGGGCAGGATTCGATCAACGACCGCGGCACCACGCCGTCGTCGAGGATCTTTTGATCGTTGTAGATGTCCGTCAGGAACCGATTGAGCGCTCGGATGCGTTGTTTGAGGCCGTCGGCGATCGGTTGCCAACAAGCGGCTGACAGGATTCGCGGAACGGCGTCAAAAGGCATGATTTTTTCGGTGCCCGCCGCGTCGGAGTAGACCGTAAACGTGATTCCCATGGAGTACAACGCTTTTTCGATCGCCGTTTGACGGCGAGAAAGTTCGCCTTCGGGCAAATCATTGAGCTTGGCGATCATTGCCACCGCATCGGGCCGAGCGGTGCCGTCGGGATGAATCAGTTCGTCAAAAAAGTCGCCGACCTCGTAGCCCTGCAGCCGCACCGAGCCTTGGGATTGCGACTGGGACATCCCGCCGGCGGTGGAATTTTGCGATTGCGACTGGGTTTGCATAAACACGAATAGGGAAAGGGCCGTGAAAAAGCGAGCATTTCGGCCTGCCCACCCCGCCTTGGGAACCACCGGCGACCATTATGGGGGCGTCCGGTCGTTTGGTCTAGGTAAGCGCCGGTGCCCCACCCCGTAAGCGCCGGTGCCCCACCCCGCCGGTGAGGAGGCATTCGGATCCGGCGGGTGGTGCCGGACGCCCTGCAACAACCCTATGACGACTGCACTGTGACGTCTGTCTCGTAGAGAGACACTTATTTTTTGTCAGTTTGACGGCGTTGTAATTCAATCCAAGTCGTCGTCATTAGGAAGTCGCCTACTGGTCTGACTCAGCAACCCATTCGCCGGAATACGGAGTTTTTCATGAAGCTGGCGCGCCATCGTCAGCGACGCGGCGAATATCACGTTCACGCGAGCGAGCGCAAACTGATGATGCCTCTCGGTCTTAATAGCCTTCGGAAACAGCGAGTCGAAAAGTTCTTTGAGTCGATTCATTGCCGCATCCAACCACAATGCCTCGCTTGATTGCTGGTTGGACGCTGAGGGTTGTTGTGTTGATTGACCGACAAACCCGCCACTGTCCACGGCCTTGGCAATCATCTCGACGGCCTGCCCGTCCCGAGTCAAATCGACGTGACTTGGCAGGCTCGCAAGACCGAAGATCAATAGCATCGCAATCAAACGCCATGGCCAAACAGTGTTTCGATGTAGGGAATCGATGAGAGCGGCGAGAAAGCAGAATCCCGGTGCGAGGACGGAAAAGGCCCAAACGGTGTAATTCGACATCGAGACCAATTCGGTGTTTTCCGCCAAGATCCAGACCCCCTCCAAAGCCACATAAGGATCAATAGCGCCGACAGGAACTCGCCGGTGCGTTTCCAGACTCGTACCCGGCGGTTGAGCGTCTGATCGTCTGCGGCAGCCTCATGGTCGAGCACGCGATTCGGTCCGACCCAACTGCCCATCCCCAGTCAGATGGCGACGATTGAAGCGGTCCGACGACCAGTGATTTGAAATAGGATACGATCGTGCCTGCAGTCGTCGCGGCAGTTTGGTCAGCATCCGGTTGGCGAGCGTGTCTTCGGTGGCCAACCAACGAAACCGGAGCAAGACAGCCGCGCCCCATGCCAAATGGAACCCCATCGCCTAAAACATCGTGCCGCCACGGGAGTAGACGTCTTCGATTAGTCGGCTAACCTGGTCGACCTCCAAACCGATGTAACCGAATTAAGACAGCCAGGATAGTGAATCCATGTTCGTCGATAAAATCGGTGAAGCAGGCTATTGTTATGCCAAACTTGTTCAAGAGTATGTCCTCCGCGTTGTTGCGAAGCGACTTCAATGCAAAGGTTTCAAGGGTCGGGTTGGTGCCAGCTACCCTATGGTCCCCATTTGATGGGATATGAAGTAAAACTGGCGGCGTTACCTTGGCCACGGTAGCTGCGTGGGATCATCCGGAATCGATGCGGGCGGAGGCGGAACGAACCGGTCACCGCTATCACCGCGGTCAAGCATCGGCGACCGGTTGCTTTGCGTGAACAAGCAGGAGCAGAATGGCGGGTGCAAATCCAGCCGTCTCGGTTCTTGGGTGACACCGACTGTCATCCTCGACCGACGATCATTCCCCAACCCACCGCTGGCGGCACCTCCCGGTGGCTGTCCTAACGGCTGCTATTTGACCCCGTCGCGGTCAATCTCCGCTCTTCGATCTCCCCCTGCCCCGACTCAAAGGTCGTGCAGCTTTCGTTAGCCTCGTGTCGCAGCTAACCCGCCGAAATGATCATCGACAGGGGGTCGGGAGGTGAGCGGGCAATCGGTCTGGACCAAACGTGTCGCCCGATGGGTAAACTAGATCGCATGAACCCTACCCCGCCCCCGCTGCGTTGCCGAATTGATCGCGAGGCGGGTCCTCCTGACTTCGACGATCTGGCCCAGTTTCTGGCGGCAGTCCGCGATGGGTTGAAACGTACCCATCGACGCTTTCATGGTCGCGGTGGGAGTCCTCGGTTCGTCGCGTCGCATCTACAGAGCGGTTCGGCCATCGTCGATGTCAGGCCTGAGGCGACCCAGGTCGCCATCGATACTTTGCTGCGTTACACCCAGACACTCCGTACGATTGCGTCCGGGGAACTGCCCACCGGACCGCTCACCGGCGACGACGTCCGCGTTTACCGCCGAACTGCCGATGTGCTCCAGTCGCGGACGCAAACCATAAGCATTGGCGATTTGACGCTTGCTCCAGACTTCGTGGTTCATTGCGATCGACTGATTGAAAACGCCCCCCGGTCGCTGGGCTCGCTGACCGGACGTTTGCAAGGCGCGTAATTCTCACAATCGTCGGGAATTCCGAGTCTATGGTCGTGACGACCTGGCAACTCGTTGCTCGGTCGGTAGCGAAGAGTTGTATCGTCAAATGCTCGGACTTTTCGATCAACGGGTTCGCGTGACCGGCCATCTCCGTCGGCATCCTGACGGGACCGGCGTTGAATCTATCACCGTCGACGCGGTCGAAGCCATTGCTTCGACCGACGGTGCGGGGTTGCTCTTTGGCTTGAAAGGAGCGTGGAAGGACGAGGACCTCATGCTTGATGAACTTCGCGGGCATTGGGGATGAACAGTCCGATCGCTTGGGATTCCTCTGTTTGGTTCGCGTTGTTGAAACAGGAGCCGGGACCGTACCTGAGCTTCATCAACTCGATCGCCGAGGAGGTTGATGACGGCACCGTTGACCTATGGGTTCCGGTCGTTGTCATCGCGGAGCTTTCCTACGGTGAATCGACCGCTTTGAAACAGGGTGTTTTCAGGAAGGTGCAGCAATTTTTAGAAAAGTCCAATGTGGTGGTCTGCGATTTAACGCAGGCCTCAGCGACCTTGTCGGGTGCTCTGCGACACACTGTCAGAACGCGACAGCTAACGATTATGCCATATCGGCGGCTGCTGGCCCCCCCCACATTCGTCCATCTGAGGCGGTAGCCTGCCACCATTGGAAATTTCCGGCCCCCTGCCCGGCCGTTCGCTGAACGCAAAAATTGAACCACTGGGCCGGGGGGGGCTGGACCCGCAGTGGTTCCGAGCGGCTACATTACGTCGCCTTCACACTGGTTGGCAGGTTCCGCCAGCAGGAAAGTCTTGGAGTTCGGATTAGTAAGGGGCAATGGGGCAATTGGTGGGGCATTCGGCAATTTGGCAATTGGTTCTGGCAATTGGTTCCACCCAAGAACCGGGGGGCCAATCTTCGTAGACATCCACGGCGTGATTGCAAACCCTCACGCAAAACACCCCGCCGCCGACGCTTGGCCGCGGTGGTATCGGTGGCCGGTTCGATCGGCGTCGGCCCGCATTGACTCCGGGCGGCCGACGCAACTGCTGCGGCCAAAGTATCGCTGCCAGTTCCACACCAGGTCTTGCCACATCGACGCGTCGATCCCGATCGCCGTGAGCAACTTGGCCAGCGAAGCGGGCAGCTTGGTTGCGGGCTCGGCGACCGATTGCCCCGCCGTCCAGCGCAGCAGCCGCAGGTAGTCGGTGATCGATAGGCTCAAAAACCCTTTGTCGCTGCCGCGAAGCCCGTCGGTGTGAAGCTCCGGGTCGGACGCTTGGCTGGCCGGGGCCAGCGTCAGCGGTGAGAGCCAACCGTCGCGGCGGACTCGGCGGCCGGTCGGATTGCGTTTCTCCGCTCGCCGCTCTTGGCGAAGTTGTTCGACCGGCGTTTCCCGGATTCGCCGACCCGCTTCGGTCGTCGGCACCGGCCGCAGGTCAAAGGCTGCCGAGTCGATCGTCCCGCCCTTGGCCGCTTCGATCCGGTCGTAGGCCGACGTGTGCACCGAAGCATCAGGCGTCTGGGCAATCGCCGCCCGGACCGGGTTGAGGTCCACGTACATGCTGCACGCCAGCAGTCCGGCCTCGTCGACGATCTTTTGTGCTTTGAAACGTCCTTCCCAGAACCGCCCGGTGCAGTCGTCCTGTTTGTTGGCCATCCGGGCGATCGGCTCCGACAGTGCCCGCATGAACCACGAGATGTCCGACAACCGGGTTCGGATCACCGCCAAGCGTTCCTTATCACGACACAACTGGTCAACATCGTTTTGGGTCGGTTCGGCGAGGTGTTCCTCGAGCCTGCGGCCGGGGAAGACCCGCAACCACCGGATGGCGACCTCCCGGTCGCTGCAGGCGGCGACGACGTCGGGCCGGTTGCGAAGGATTTGGTGCAGGTGGTTGCTCAGAATCGCGTAGGAGAGCACGTCGACGGCAAAGACGCTGGCGAGGGCTTCCATGCGTCGGCGAATCCATTCTTTGCGAAACGAGAAATCCTTGCCGGAGACCGGATCGACGCCAGCCAGCCAAGCCCGCCGGACGCACCGCTGCACGACGTGGCTAATCCCAATTTCGGAGGCGTCGAACTGTTCGCAGCGTTGGGGCCGGGGCATGGTGAAGACCATTGGCGGGGGGGTTAGCTGAACCGAGTCAGAGAATAGCCGTGGGCTGGACGACCTGCAAGGTGGGTGGCACTTACTGTTCCTTCACATCGACGCGTCGATCCCGATCGCCGTGAGCAACTTGGCCAGCGAAGCGGGCAGCTTGGTTGCGGGCTCGGCGACCGATTGCCCCGCCGTCCAGCGCAGCAGCCGCAGGTAGTCGGTGATCGATAGGCTCAAAAACCCTTTGTCGCTGCCGCGAAGCCCGTCGGTGTGAAGCTCCGGGTCGGACGCTTGGCTGGCCGGGGCCAGCGTCAGCGGTGAGAGCCAACCGTCGCGGCGGACTCGGCGGCCGGTCGGATTGCGTTTCTCCGCTCGCCGCTCTTGGCGAAGTTGTTCGACCGGCGTTTCCCGGATTCGCCGACCCGCTTCGGTCGTCGGCACCGGCCGCAGGTCAAAGGCTGCCGAGTCGATCGTCCCGCCCTTGGCCGCTTCGATCCGGTCGTAGGCCGACGTGTGCACCGAAGCATCAGGCGTCTGGGCAATCGCCGCCCGGACCGGGTTGAGGTCCACGTACATGCTGCACGCCAGCAGTCCGGCCTCGTCGACGATCTTTTGTGCTTTGAAACGTCCTTCCCAGAACCGCCCGGTGCAGTCGTCCTGTTTGTTGGCCATCCGGGCGATCGGCTCCGACAGTGCCCGCATGAACCACGAGATGTCCGACAACCGGGTTCGGATCACCGCCAAGCGTTCCTTATCACGACACAACTGGTCAACATCGTTTTGGGTCGGTTCGGCGAGGTGTTCCTCGAGCCTGCGGCCGGGGAAGACCCGCAACCACCGGATGGCGACCTCCCGGTCGCTGCAGGCGGCGACGACGTCGGGCCGGTTGCGAAGGATTTGGTGCAGGTGGTTGCTCAGAATCGCGTAGGAGAGCACGTCGACGGCAAAGACGCTGGCGAGGGCTTCCATGCGTCGGCGAATCCATTCTTTGCGAAACGAGAAATCCTTGCCGGAGACCGGATCGACGCCAGCCAGCCAAGCCCGCCGGACGCACCGCTGCACGACGTGGCTAATCCCAATTTCGGAGGCGTCGAACTGTTCGCAGCGTTGGGGCCGGGGCATGGTGAAGACCATTGGCGGGGGGGTTAGCTGAACCGAGTCAGAGAATAGCCGTGGGCTGGACGACCTGCAAGGTGGGTGGCACTTACTGTTCCTTGTGGGCTGGACGACCTGCAAGGTGGGTGGCACTTACTGTTCCTTGGTGGCACTTACTGTTCCTTTGGGCTGGACGACCTGCAAGGTGGGTGGCACTTACTGTTCCTTGTGGGCTGGACGACCTGCAAGGTGGGTGGCACTTACTGTTCCTTGGTGGCACTTACTGTTCCTTTGGGCTGGACGACCTGCAAGGTGGGTGGCACTTACTGTTCCGCAATGGACTATTCGGCTCGTTGCGGACGAGGCATGAGGCGAACGTGGTGGACAGGCAGCTGGGCAGCAGAATCATCAAATTAGCCCGTATCAACGAAGCCCATAAGATAAGCCCACAAGATGGATGGCGCCATCTTCCTCTCTATTAAAACGGTAGTTGCCTATGCCACCAGGTAGATGCTGGGTCTCAAGTCAACAAACAAACATGACCCTATTATCTGCTTTCCTTCGTGAAAAACTTTCATTCTCGATCCAAAACCGGTTTTATCCAAGAGCTTCCCAACCCCCTCTACTCTCCCTGACCGGCTACACACTTCTGGCGCTAAGGTAGTAAACGCGTCCACAGGTAGATCCATATCATGCTGAACTTCGTAGCTAGCGAACATTTCAGGGGGAGGACATAGACCATTTGCCGCATCTAAACAGAGGTCCTGAGCAACCTTAATTGCATCTCCGAGAGTGTCACCGAGTTCAATTAGAGCATCAGCATCGTCGTTACTTTGCTGAATCTCTTCGGGCGTCGGATTCTCGATTTCAAGAAATGCGTCTTCAAGTGAATCAAGTTGATCCTGAAGATAATCGTACAGCAGATCAGCGGCAGCCTGGGCAGCTTCGCCGCAAGCTTGCGAAGCTGCAGTGGTTGCTCCAGGACAAGGGCCAAAAGGTGTATTTTGACAGTAACACTGATGACTGATCGACATCAGCATAGCTGTTGCTAGGAAAGGACGGCAGATAGAACTTGGGGACTTAAACATTCGAAATACCTTTTAAAGATAGAGGGTGACAGCTAAAGACAATTGTAAAGACGCAATGTATGGGGCATTGACCAATGGAGCATTGGCGATGACGAAAATGGCTTATGGAACACTGGACCGTCCGGCCTTGAGTATACTACCAAATCGAGACGATCCAAGTCACAAAAGCCTACGGCACACGGCAAAACTGGCTCTTACAACCATAGGCTCAACACAGCAACAGTTTGGATTTCATATTAGGCCGGGAAGGACGGTATAACAGGAACGAAGTTTCGGCAGATAAAATCAACTGTTCTCGAAACTTGGTAGGCTATAAAAGCAAGATATGGCACCGCGGATAACGGATAGCTAGATGTATGAAATGAAGAAACAGAGAGACTGTGGGAGCAGCATGATTCCTAGTCGATGCCACCCCTGCTGCCCCGGCGGTTGACGAAGAATCGTTTGGCACATAGAAAAATTATACCGCAAAGAATCACAGCGTTCGTGACAAGGAAAAGGGCACGTGAAAAACTTAACGAGTCTGTGTCTGCAACTAGCGGTGGATACAACAGACGCCGAGACTCAATTGCAGCTTGTTCAGCGCGCTCCTTAGAGGTGCCCTTTCGACGATGGACATTTGTGGCCGGATCAGTTACGACCTCGATGTCTTCTGTCAGTTGAAGCATCTGTCTTTCGAGCTTTGCTTGAGCGTTGGTGAATAACGGCAGACTAACCTTGAGCGGACTGCTATCCTTCAAACCCGGAACTGTGAATCGTTCATGAAGTAAACGATACTCTCGCAACGTAGTTGGAGAATAAACACTGTAACCATCTGGTGAGTCGAAAAAAGAATCGGGCCGATCTTCGTCTTTCTGAACATCAATGATTTCAAGCTTGAGAATTCTTTCATTACCACAGGAATTCATGTACATCTTCCTAGGGCTGCCGGTTGCTACATCGATCACCTGGTCCATGCATTTCTGGACCTCCGCGTCGAAATAGATCGAGGCAGACGGCAACAGTTTTGACAGCTCCTTCCCAGGTAGCAATAACTTACTTTGGATCAGTAGACTTTCAGAGCCATCTTCCATCACGATACGAAGCGACCTAGTCTTTACCTCATCTGGACCCATCCATTCCCAGACTAATGATTTGCCAAAAATGAATCGCTTCGCAACATTGTCCTTGAGAGGTTTTCCGTTGCTAAGAATAGTGGACTTATCGATAACAACCTCTGACTTATGGAGGACTTCAAGATGAACCCCGGACTTTGAAAGCATGTCCATCGCCGGAGACGACATTTGAGTCCTGGTAACCCTTTCGCCATTCGTAAGCTTACCAACGTATACTAAGGCCTTTAACCGACCCGCCTCAGCTCGGTACCGGACTGGAGGAAGCATCAGACGACGGCTTTTCTCTAATACTGTAGATTCTGGTGAGGACTCCTCGGCAAATAGCAAAGACGCTACTGCAAACCATGCTAAAACAAAGAAAACCCGAGCAGTAGCTACCATGTATTTGCTCCAGTGACAATCCAAGAATTCGATCTTCAGCGAAATCGCTCTGACGTAAACGCACCTTTCTATGCCACCGAAAGCCTAGCGCATGTGTGTAAAGACTGTAATGGAGAGCCGGCTCTACTGGCTCCCAACCAAGTAGCGAAAATTTAGTATTACTCATCTCCCCCCGTCCAAGGACGTTTAATAATATACATCGAGCCTAAAAAGCATTTCTCTCAACGTTGGCTCAACTGAATCGGTTACCACTGCCAACCTTGCGTTAGCGGCCACTAGGTCGGATCCCCAATAACCGAAAGTAAACCTCCGCGTTGTCCCGGCAGGGACCACTTCCCCAACTCGCAAACCCACCCGCTGACAACCACAACTTTTGACTACCTTTAAAATCTTGAGATCTATCCCCGTGCAATTGGATATTTTGTAAGTCCCAAACACCTCGGAATCAGACGAACCAGCCTGCACGGCTGCGTACCTGCCGTCAACCCTCACTCGCAGATCAGAGCTTTCGTCGAAAATACTCGAAAAACCTAATCCAGCCGCTGATACGAACCATAAGACGGCCAACGCAGCGACGACAACCGTTGACACAAACTTCGTCCGCGAAGAAATTTTATCGCCAATCCTCCCATGGGCAGCCTCCCCATGCAAATGCTCCAGTCGGCATGAAGCCACGTATTGACACCATATACCTGACATCACGACTCCAAAGGAACCTAACTCGGCAGCCGAAGGTCCCGCAAGAGGATTGCCCATATGAGAAAATGCAGATCGGGCTGGTCGACTAATTCTGGGGAATGGTTTGGGTGCGTTTTCGCGGACCGACCGACGGAAAGCACCTATTATCAACCAGAAGCCTTTGTTTCGGTCGTCTCGTCGTTGTAGCACTGATCCGAAAATCGCCAAACTTTTTTTCATAGCCATTTCGACTTTAGTGTCCAACTTTTCACAATCCCACCGCTAGCGGACCATGTCGCGTTTTGCGGTTTCCTCACCATCCCCCAAAGGGTGAAAAGATGGGAGGATGAAAAGTATCCTGTACCCATTGACAGCCTTAAGATCGCAGTCTGCTTCATCCAAGGTTCCTCTAAACGTCGACTCGATCTTTTCAACCTACCGCAGCTCGACATTTTAGCGTTCTTTCAGAAACCTCCAAACATTTTGCAAACTCCCTGGGAGTTTGCTTTTCTTGCGTTGAAATGCACAGCCCTGGACAGACGCGTGAACCTTTCAGCCGCCGGAAGCTTTGGAGTCGTCATGTCCGTTCATCGCGACTTGTCAAACGTTCCAGCTCTTGTTGTACCTCCCTCAAGTAGTGCTCGACCATGTCGATGTCCAGTTGTTGCAGCGATAGCTGGCGGCGGGACGATGACTCCCGATGCCGCATCCGCTTGGACTGGCGGGCCTGATCGAGTACCGACTCCAGCGACTGGGACATCATTGCGATGTGGCCGGTCAACACCGCCAGGTCCGATTCGGTAGCGGTGTTCGCCCGTCGCTTCGCTGTTACCTGTGGCCTGGCTAGATCGATCGGTGGAACTTCCGCCGGCTCGCCGGCCCCGCTGCGAAGGACACTTGCCAGGCACACGCATTCCGCGTCCGCTTGGATTTGCTCCAGTCGGGTTGCCAAAACTTCTCGCGACAGCTTCGCCAACTGCCGACAGCGGCCCCGCCCGCTGCTCGAAAGGATCGCGTCCATCCCGCAATGGCTTTGGCCATTGCCCATCGTGTGATCTCCACCCTGGAGGTTCGCGACGACCAGCCACCAGCCCAGTCGCCACATCGCCCACAGTTTCAGCTCCGCCGCCGCGTTGCGGTTGCGCTTCGCGACGTCAAAGGACCGCAAACGGTCGTCGATCTGCCCAGCGCGACTGATCGTTGCCGCCAACACCGCTGGGTCGTCGCACTCCAGCACCCGTGGGATCAGCGACCGGGCGTGTCGCATCAGCTCGATCGGCGACTTGGGCTGTAGGTCCTCGGCCAGTCGGAGCGTCAACGGCTCGGTGGTCGTGCTACCGTCAGCCATGGCTGACTCCGAACTGCGGGGGGGGGGGGGGGTAGCTTTTGACATCGCGGCGGAGGGGCTGGGTTCTGTTTGAAACGTGATCGGGAACGCATCGGTGTCCGGTTTTGGGGCGGGGACCGGGGGTTAACGCCCGGCGGCTGAGGATTCCGCTGGCGTTGACATTGAGCTTGGGTTAGGGCGGCGACGCGGACGACACGGGGGTGCGGGTTGCCGCTAGCCTACCGGAGTGGAAATCACCGCGTCAAAAAACCTTCAAGCTTGGGCTTGGCATGAAAGCATCGGACAAGCCCACGGCGGCAAAGGCGGCCATCGGGGGGTTGGTCGCCATCCTGCTGGTCCAGGCCACGCTGCTGGTCGGCGGGGCTTGGACGCACAGCCCGACGCTCAATGAACCCGCCCACTTGGCCGCGGGACTGCATCATTTGGCGACCGGCGACTTTTCGATGTACCGGGTCAATCCGCCGCTGGTGCGGACGATCGCGGCGGTGCCGGTCGCGGTGGTCGGTTATGAGGCGGATTGGTCGGGGGTGTATGAGGGCATCGGTGCCCGGCCGGCCTTTGCCGTGGGGTCGGACCTCGTGGCCGCCAATGGACCGCGGACAATGTTCCTGTTGTCGATCGCCCGGATGGCGGTCATCCCGCTGACGCTGCTCGGCACCGTGGTTTGCTATCGGTGGTCACGAGAGATATTTGATAGCCCGGCGGCGGGGTTGGCCGCGGCGGCACTGTGGGCCGCCGAGCCGTTTGTGCTGGGGCACGGGTCACTCATGTCGCCGGACGCTCACGCAGCCAGTTTGGGAGTGGCCGCTGGGTACACATTTTGGCGATGGTTGCGGCGACCAACCTGGGGGGAAACATTGATATCGGGTTTGGTGTTGGGGTTGGCCGAAGCCGCTAAGACGACCATGGTGCTGCTGATTCCGCTGTGGCCGCTGATTTGGGTGGCGGTGCGGTGGCGTCAAAGACGTTCGCTCCAGGCTGCCGGCCCCTCACCCCTGGCCTCTCTCCCCGAAGCGGTCGCGCGGCCTTCGCTCGCCGCGACACGAGGCTTTGCGAGTGGCCGGGCTCCCCACGACCCCGTCGGCGAGCGACCGACACCGCCATCCGGCCACTCGCAAAGCCTCGTGTTGCGGCTAACCAGCCGGGAGGAACACCAAAAAAACCGCACGACCTCCGAAGCGGGGCGAGGGGGGCCAGGATGGATTGGGGGCGGCCAGGGCATGTGGCCCGAGGCGGGGATGTTGGTGGTGCGGATGGTTTTAGCGCTGTACGTGTTGAACATGACGTATTTGGGGCAAGGTTTTGGCACGCCGATCGGTGAGTTCCGTTTCGTTAGCGAATTGCTCTCGGGGGTTGATCGCGAATCCATTGCTCCCGGCGGCCGCAACCGGTTTGCCGATTCGGTGCTTGCATCGTTGCCGGTGCCACTGCCGGCTCACTACGTCGTTGGCATTGACGTTCAACAGCGAGACTTTGAACGCTACTTCAACCGTTCTTATGTTCGTGGGCAATGGTCCGAGTCCGGTTGGTGGTGGTATTACGGTTATGTGTTGCTGGTCAAGTTGCCGACCGGCACGTTGGGGTTGTTGACAATCGCGGGTTTGGTGACTGCGGGGTTTGGTGTTCGGTCAATGTGGTGCTGGCACCCGGCCCCGACGGTCGCAAAGCCAACTTCCGGGTCACGGCTCACTGGCAGGTCGCGGATCGTTGGGTTGACGGGGGCCGATTCTTTGTGTGTGCTTGCCCCGCCCGCGATCATCTTCGCGGTCGCTAGCTTTAAGAGCGGTTTCAGCGAACACGGGCGTTATGTTCTGCCGTGCCTGCCGTTTCTCTACGTTTGGGTGGGCGGCTTGTTTGCTTGGCCAGGGCCCCGACGCGTCTTGGCGACGGTGCTGTTGGCCGCCACGGTGATCGAGAGCGGCATGGCCTGGCCACACTCGATCGCCTTTTTCAATCAACCCTCCGGCGGGCTGGTCGCCGGCCCCCGGCACTTAGCCGGCAGCAACGTCGACTGGGGCCAAGACCTGGGACGATTGGCTCGGTGGGCTGACCAACACGCTGATGCTCACCCCGTGTTCCTTGCCTTCCCCGAAACAATGTATGAACCAACGGATTTGTATGGCAAGCGTTTTGATCGGTGGCCCGCGGCGTTGTCCCAAGCGGCGTTGTCCCAAAAGGTTGGGCGATCGTCGCGGCCGCCGGTGCTCGATGGATGGTACGCCGTCGCGGCCGGTTTGCTCCATGGTGACGACTCGAGCGTCGAGGTTGGATCGGGACGGTCGATGAGGCCCAATGCAAGGTTGATGCGTCATCTCCGATCATTGGCCCCGGCGGCGGAGGTGGGGGCGACGGTGCGGGTGTTTACCGCCGAGCAGGTTCGAGCGGCGTGGGATAGGCGTTTGTAGCAAGTTGGTTTTGGGGGATGAACGCTCACACTGGGGACCAACGTGCTACGATTTATCAACATGCCAACTTCCCCCGCCGCCCCGCTGTCGCCGCCAACCACCCCGCCGGAACGCGATCGTAGCAACGACGCGCTGTTGCAGTTGTCACTGTTGCCGGGCATTGGACCACGGACACTGCGGGTGTTGTTGGATGCTTTTGGTAATCCCGCTGCGGCTTTGAAAGCGGACCCGATGCAGATCAAATCACTGCCGGGCGTTGGAGACAAGATCGTTCATGCGATCGCCCATGCCAACGATCACGTCTGTGTCGACAGCCTGTATCAATGGTGTCGCGACCACCGGGTTCGGGCGATGTTTTCGCACCAGGAGCACTACCCCGCGTCGCTGCACGATTTGGAGGACCCGCCGCCGGTACTGTTCTACCGAGGTCAAATTCGTCCGATTGACTCGCTAGCCGTCGGCATCGTGGGCACCCGCCACGCGACGCCCTATGGGATCAACCAGGCCGCCAAGATCGCCGACGCCCTGGCCCGCCGCGGGGTGACGATCGTTTCAGGACTAGCCCGAGGAATCGATTCGATCTCTCATCAGGCCGCCTTGGATGCGGGTGGCCGGACGATCGGGGTGCTTGCCGGAGGTTTGGGTCAAATCTATCCGCCCGAGAACATTCCACTGGTCGATGCGATCGCCGCGGATGGTGGCGACCATGGGGCGGTGATCTCCGAGATGCCTCCCTGGAGCAAACCCAAGCCGGGCAATTTTCCCCAGCGAAATCGGCTCATCGCGGCGCTATCAAGAGTCACGCTGGTGATCGAAGCCCCGCAGCGGAGCGGGTCGCTGATCACCGCGCGCCAGGCTGGCGAACTGGGACGCGACGTGCTGGCGCTGCCCGGTCCGGTCAACAGCCGTGCGTCGCAGGGTTGCCACGATCTGATCCGCGACGGCGTGACGTTGATTCGGCATGTCGACGATGTGTTTGAAGCGTTGGGGCCAATCGGCGAGCCGGCCGGCGGGTTGATCGGGATCAACTCCCAACCGGCGGAAGTTCAAACCTCCGCCCAACCGGACGCTTCCAAACTCGGGGAGACCGAGCGAACCGTTTATGATGCTGTCCAAGCCACCCAAACGTCGATCGACTCAATCGTCCAAGTCACCAGTCTGCCGGTTCATAAAATCAACGCGGCATTGACGATCCTGGAAATGAATCGGTTCATCCGCCGGGTGTCCGGTCAGTATGTGATCCGCATTTGAAGTCCGTTCAATGAACCAATCAATGTCAACCCGGAGTCTGTTTCCCGGCATGGACCCTTACCTCGAAGCCTACTGGGGGGACGTTCATAGCAGCCTAGCGACGTTTGCCAAAGAACAACTCAATGAACGTTTGCCATCGGATTTGGTATGCCGTTCCGAGCAACGAATGGTTATTTGCCGCTCCGAGGGCCGTGATCGCGGCATTGTGCCGGACGCCTCGATCGTCCAGACCAGTCAGCCGACAACCTTCAACGTCGAGCCGGGCGCCGCCGTGGCAATCGCCGAAGCGGTACGTATCGAGCTGGATGCGTATGAGTTTCGACAACACTATCTGGAGATTCGCGACATGCGTTCGGGTGGCGAATTGATCACGGTCATCGAATTTGTAAGCCCCGTCAACAAACGCCCAGGCGACGGACTCAGAAAATACCAACAAAAACAAGCGGAATGCCATCAGGGCGGGGTTAACCTCGTCGAGATTGATTTGACACGCTCGGGAGACCGGTCATTAATCTTTCCTATTGCGTCTATCTCTGCCGATCAAAAAAGTGTCTACGCGGCACTGGTTCGCCGTGCTGCGGGACCCGATAGCTGCTTCTATCACAAACTCCCCCTTCGCCAGCGGCTTAACGGAATTCCGATTCCTTTGCGTCCAGCCGACCGCGAGTTGGTTTTGGACCTGCAGTCGCTGGTCGATCGCGTCTACCGGGCGGGGCGTTATGGTGGGGTAGGATTCTATGATTTGCCGCTGGCACCAACGCTGTCCAAAGCGGACACGCGGTGGGCGGCCGGTTTGATCAGTGCTTGAAATGCCGCCGGCCGGTGAAAATCATCGGCATGTCCAGCTCATTGCATGCGGCGATGACCTCCTCGTCACGTCGAGACCCACCCGGTTGAACGATGGCGATGATGCCCGCGTCGGCCGCCGCGGCGATTGAATCGGGAAACGGAAAGAACGCGTCGGATGCCAAGACACTCCCGTCGGCCCGGTCGCCGGCCTTTTCAATCGCAATCTTGACGCTATCGACGCGGCTCATTTGGCCCGCCCCCACGCCGATCAACGCCGTGTCTTTGGCCAATACGATGGCGTTGGATTTGACGTGGCGGACCATCTCCCAGGCGAACGAGATGTCGTCCCATATCTCATCGTCGACCTCCACCTCGGTCACCGTCTCCCACTGCAACGAGGAACTGGCCAGCCGATCGGCATCCTGGACCAACATCCCCCCGCCAACGAAACGGCGAGACACCCGGGTGCCGCGATCGGTCAGCCGGCCGACCTGCATCAAGCGAACGTTGTCCCGCCATTTGGGCCGGGTTGTCAGCAGTCCCACCGCACCGGCTTCAAAATCCGGCGCTACAATGGCTTCGATGAATAATCCCGGTTCACATAACAATTCGGCGGTTTCCAAATCGAGCGTCCGGTTGAAGCCCAGCACGCTGCCAAAGGCTGATTGTGGATCACCCGATAGCGCGCCCTCGCACGCATCGGCCAGATCCACCCCGGTTGCGGCTCCGCATGGATTGTTGTGTTTGACCACCGAGGCGGCCGGTTGAGCAAAACCGCGAACGATCTCGAGTGCCGCGTCGAGGTCCAACAAATTGTTATAAGACAACTCCTTGCCGCCAATTTGTCGGGCCGAGATGACGTTGGCCGATCGGTCGCCGGGGTCGGCATAGACCGCCGCCCGCTGGTGCGGGTTCTCACCATATCGCAATTGCGTTTTGCGACGCATCGATAACGTCAAAGTCGAGGGGAAATCCGCGTTGGCCCGCTCGCCCCGCATGTAGTCGGCGATCGTTCGATCATACGTCGCGGTGTGTTCAAACGCTTCGCCGGCGAGCTGCTCGCGGAGATTCAACGTTGTGCCGCCGCGGGTTTCCAATTGCTCGACGATCTCGCCATACTGCTCCGGCCGTGTCGCAACGACGACGTCATTATAATTCTTGGCCGCGGCGCGGACCAATGACGGACCGCCGATGTCAATCTGCTCGATGCATTGATCCCGAGTCGCCCCTTCGCGGGCCATCGTCGCGGCAAACGGATAGAGGTTGACAACGACCAAGTCGAAATACTCGATGTTGTGCTGCAACATCGACGCCGAATGATCTTCGTCATCACGTTTAGCAAGGATGCCGGCAAAGATCCGCGGGTGCAGCGTTTTGACGCGGCCGCCCATCATTTCGGGGAAACCGGTGTATTGGGCGACGTCGAGAACTTCGATGCCGCATTGCATCAGGTGCGCCCGCGTCCCACCGGTTGAATAAATCGTCACCCCGGCGGCCTGCAACCCGGCGGCGAGGTCACCCAGCCCCATCTTATCGCTGACGCTGATCAGCGCGTTTCGGACGGGAACAAGGTCGGTCACGGGCGGGAATCCGGTGGGAGAAAGAGTTAAGCCCGGGCGGGGGTTTGCCCAGGGTACCGGCTAGGCCGCAGTCAATGAATCGGGGGGAGCCGATCAACGGCCCCCGCCGTTTGGGTCAATGCCAGCGGCTTGAAGCAGGGCGGCCATCCGATCCCGTTCGGCCTGCAGTTGGTTGGCCCGCTCGGTCGCTTCGTTGGCCCGCTCGGTCGCTTCGTTGGCCCGCTCGGCTTCCCGCTGCAGTTTCTCCTCCTGAACCCGCCCGACTTCGGCGGCCATCGGGATTAAATTTCCCTCGCCATCACACCACCGCAGCCAGGTTCGGTTCCAATCCTCGAACTTGCCCGTCCAAGTTTTCAACGTCAAACCGACCCCGGCGAGTGCTCGGGTCGGCATCGGGCCTTCCTCATAACCGCCCCCAACCAGGGCAAAGTACCGCAGCGGGGTTGGGGATAGATAGCCGTTGGGGTCCCAAATGACGTAGTGAAGGATTCGCAGTTCCGCATATCGCTTTTTCTTCTTGCCCAGTTCGCCGCCGGGGGTTCGTGAGACAATCTCAATGACCACGTGAGGCAGACTCCGATCCCATATAAAGAAACCTTGGCTCTCTTTGGTCCACGTCTCCTCGACATACATCGGGTCGTGAAAGGCCAACATTACGTCGGGTACGATTGCCGGGATCTTTAGTTGCAACCAAAGTCCGACATTGGCGTAGACGGCAAACGGGTCCTCCGGATGCCAATTGTCCCACAGCGGCACGGTGAGCATCCGCATCTGCTTTTCGGAATACAAACTATCCACGGGAGCTCCATCTTCGGTTTGGATGTCGGTCAGGTCGGGATACGCCCAGTGGCCCGGGGGAATCGGCCCCCCGACGTCGACCGGATCGACAGCAGACTCGGTGTTGGGTTGATCCATCAAAAAAACTTGACCGGATGGAGGAAGCGGTGAGACCAGTCCAGCCTGATCGATCCGGCGGCGGGCGTCAAATTCGCACCGGCAAACCGGCCGCGGCCATCGCGGATTTCGTTTCGGCGATCGTGAACTGACCGAAATGAAAAATACTTGCGGCCAACACCGCCGAGGCGTGACCGTCGCGGATCGCGGTGATCAAATGCTCCGGCGATCCGGCCCCGCCGGACGCGACGACCGGCACCGCGACCGCGTCGGCGACCGCCCGGGTGATCGGCAAATCGTAACCGTCGCGGGTTCCGTCGGCGTCCATGCTCGTCAGGACGATCTCACCGGCGCCGAGCTGCACGACTTTCTTGGCCCAGTCAACCGCTTCGAGTCCGGTGCCGACCCGACCGCCGTTGACGTGGACTTCCCAAAACTCCCGCCCGTCTTTTTGAACCCGTTTGGGGTCGATGTTGACGACAATGCACTGACGGCCGAATCGGTCAGCGGCGGCGCGGACGAAATTAGGGTTGGAAACCGACGCCGAATTGATCGAAACCTTGTCGGCTCCGGCCGATAGCAAAGCCCGAATGTCCTCGAGCGTCCGCACCCCACCACCGACGGTCAGCGGCATGAACACCTGTTCGGCCGTCTGCCGAACGACGTCCAGCAGAATATCGCGTTTCTCGTGGCTGGCCGTGATGTCCAGGAACACCAATTCATCGGCGCCCTCGTCCTCATAACGTTTGGCAACCGCAACGGGATCGCCCGCGTCGCGAAGGTTGACAAAGTTGGTGCCTTTGACGACCCGTCCTTCGTGGACGTCCAAACAAGGAATGACGCGGGCCGTCAGCATTGAGGCGACTTGGGTTGAGCCACAAAATAGCGGAAGTCGCCAGGACTTCCGGCCGGGTAGCACCTCGAAGTTGATTTAGCCGAAACTCTTGGCGAGTTCCGCGACGTCAAAACCGCAGGAAAGCCGATCAAACCGCCGCAGGTTCTTCGGTTTGCTTTTCGGCAGGTGCGTCTTCGTTAGACGACGACGGCGCGGACTCGAAGGCCGGCCGGTTTGCGGCCGGTCTGCTCCGTCCATCATCGTCTTTGACCAACTCCAAGATCGCTCGCTGGCCGGCGTCACCCAAACGCGGTTTGGACAACTTTAAGATTCGGGTGTAGCCACCGGGACGGGCGACATAACGTTCGGCAATCGTATCAAACAGGATCGCGACGGCTTGGCGATCACCAACCATCCGCAAAACCTTACGCTGAGCGTTGACGACGTGAGCACGCTCGGCGGCCCACTTTTGCCACTTGTCGCTTTTGCGCCAATTCCGGTACTCGTCGGATCCACGGTCGGCGGAGGTCTCGAACTGCCGAGCCGCTTCGGCGTGGGCCACCGCCTTTTTGGCAATCGTGATCGCCTTCTCGACGATCGGCCGGATTTCTTTAGCCTTGTGAACCGTCGTGATGATTCGACCGGGCACCTTTGGCGCGTTGTCATCTAACGAGGCGTCGCGCTCGGTCAGGAACAATGCGGCCAGCATGTTTTTGAACAGGGCTTTGCGGTGGGAGGGGCTGCGGCCGAGGACGCGACCTTTACGGCGGTGACGCATGACGAAGAAGGGGAAAGGGCCACAGGACCACAGGGTCACAGGCCGGATGGAAACGGATGAAAATGGGTGGGCCGAGTCTGTAACCCACCCCAACGAGTCAAAGCCGCCAGAACCCTGTGGTCCTGTGGCCCTTTCAACTTTAAAAAAGCGGTTGCTGCGGGACTCGCATTCCGAGGTGCAGACCGTGCTGGCTCAATTTTTCGCGGACTTCGTTGAGCGTCGTGTCGCCGAAGTTGCGGACCTCCAGCAGTTGATCCTCATTTCGGATGACCAGATCTCGGACCGTCATGATGTTCTCTGACTCCAGGCAATTATTGGCCCGAACCGACAGCCGAAGCTCGCCAAGGGTCATGTTGAGCTTGTGTTCCAACTGGGCCTCGGGCGAGCCGGTACCGCCGCGGGCGGCCGAAAAGATGCTCGGTCCCAGCTCGCGGTACTGCACGAACGGGTTGAGGTGCTTGCGAAGGATTTTGGCCGATTCGGTCAGCGCCATTTCAGGCGTCACGGTGCCGTCGGTCCAAATTTCCAGGTTCAATTTGTCGTAGTTGGTCTTCTGACCCACCCGAGTCGCTTCGACGTCATAGCGAACCCGCGTGATGGGGCTAAAAACGGCGTCGATCGGGATAATGCCGATCTCGTGATCGACATTGCCCTGTTCGGTCGAGGAAGCGTAGCCGCGGCCATTCTCAACCACCATTTCCATCATGAACGGCACATCATCAGTCAGCGTCGCGATGACGTGATCCTTGTTGATGATTTCCACGTCGGCATCGGTATCGATGTCGCCCCCTGTGATCACGCCAGCTTTGTTGGACTCGACGGTGATGACCCGCGTCGCTTCGGATCGATTACGGACGATCAGGCTTTTGACGTTCAGCACGATTGCCGTGGCGTCTTCGAGCACGCCGGGCATCGAGGTGAACTCATGCTGGGCGCCACGGATCTTGATCTGCGTGACCGCGCTACCCATGAGGCTGGAGAGCAGCACGCGGCGCAGCGAGTTGCCGACGCTGGCCCCGAAGCCGCGTTCAAACGGCTCGGCGGTGAACTTGCCGTAGGTTTGCGAGAGCGAATTCTGGTCGACTTCGAGCGTGCTGGGCAGCTCCATGCCTCGCCATCGGATATGCATAGGAGGTCAAAGGTTGAAAGGTAAAAGGGTCAAAGGTGAAGAGAAGACAATACAAATGGGGTGGGCTGGAGGATGGATCTGTCTTTGACCCTTGACCTTTCAACCCTTCACCCTTTTAGACTCTTCTCTTTTTCCGCGGGCGGCAGCCGTTGTGGGGGATCGGGGTGACGTCCTCGATCAATTTGACGTTCAAACCAGCCGCCTGCAGCGCGGTGATCGCCGACTCGCGGCCGCTGCCGGGGCCTTTGACTCGGACCTCGACGTCCCGCATCCCAAATTTCTGAGCCTTCTCGGCAGCCTGCTGCGCGGCGCACTGGCCGGCAAACGGCGTACTCTTGCGGCTGCCTTTGAACCCCGACGTGCCCGCCGATGCCCAACACAGCGCATCGCCTTTGGCGTCGGTGATCGTCACGGTGGTGTTGTTGAACGTCGCGTGGACGTGTGCGACGCCCGCGGTCACGTTGCGGCGAACCCGCTTCTTCTTGTTGGTCTTGGCCACAGAAAGGAAAGGTAAAAGGTTGAAAGGTGAAGGGTAATAAAGGTGGGATAGGCTTCCAGCCTGTCGTCCGATGCGAGATGACAGGCTGGAAGCCTATCCCACAGGATCAACGCAGGTCTTTGACGCCCTTCTTGCCCGCGACGGTCTTGCGGGGACCTTTACGCGTCCGGGCGTTGGTCTTGGTCCGCTGGCCACGGACGGGCAGTCCGACGCGGTGGCGAATCCCGCGGTAAGCCTTGATTTCCCGGAGCCGCGAAATGTTTTGCGTCACCTGGCGACGCAGCGGGCCTTCGACGGTGTAATCGCGTTCCAACATCCCGGCGATTTGCACGACGGTTTCGTCGTTAATCTCGCTGGCCGGCGTCTCCGGCTTGATGCCCAGCTTTTGACAAATCTCACGCGACCGGGCCAAACCCACCCCGTACAGGTAGGTCAGCGAGTACTGGATCTGTTTGTCGTTGGGGATGTCAACGCCCATCAAACGGGGCATGGCGAGGCTCCAAGAGAGCGGTGGGCAGGGTTTTTCTGTTTTGCTAGCATCCCGGACAAGCCACCGATCGCGGCGCAGCGGCCTCGGTGATTGGGGAGCGGGTCGGGAACGATAGCCGGAGCGGCAGGTTTTGCTCAAGGGGGCGGCGCGGAATTTGTCGGCAGGCTTAGGTGTTACCGTGCCGTTACGCAGCCACCCGCCGTTGCCACTGGGTCGGATAGTCGTCCCGGACGGTCATCGGGACCGACAACCGCTCGACGATTTTGAACCGGTCCAACGGCAAATCGACCCGGGTGTCGCCGTCGACGTCGGCGTGGATGCACGTCCACCAAAGCTCGTCGCAGCGATCCCACCACTGGCGGTAGATCTCGCCGCCACCGACGATAAAAAGGTCCGCGGTGCGGACCCGCGGCAGGACATGGCTGTTGTCATGGACCACATCAACGCCTGGGGCGGACCAATCGGGATCGCGGGTCAAAACCAAGGTTCGGCGGCCCGGCAGCGGTCGGCCGATCGACTGGTACGTCCGGCGGCCCATCAACAGCGTTCCGCCCATCGTCATGCGTTTGAACCGCTGCAAATCGCTGCTCAGCCGCCACGGCATCCCGCCATCGCGTCCGATCACCCCCCCGGGCGGACAGGCAACGACCGCAACGACCCGCGGTCCCAAGTTCTTGGACATACCGCTCAAACGGCCACCGGGGCGGTGATCGGCGGCAGCGGCGCGTAGCCGATCAGCTCAAAATCCTCATACACAAACTCGTCGATGGAATTGACCCGGCGAGCCAACCTGAGTTGCGGCTGAGCACCGGGTGATCGCGTCAACTGCTCGCGGGCCTGATCGAAATGGTTGTGATACAAATGCACGTCACCGAGCGTATGGACAAAATCCCCGGGGGCCAAGCCGGTCGCGTGAGCCATCATTCGTGTCAACAAGGCGTAGGAGGCAATATTGAAAGGAACGCCCAAAAAGATGTCGGCCGATCGCTGGTAGAGCTGGCATGACAACCGCGGCGGCCCGCCGCCGGTATCCGGCGAAACATAAAATTGAAACAACGTGTGGCACGGCGGCAGTGCCATGTCGGGAACGTCCGCGGGGTTCCAAGCCGAGACGATTAACCGCCGGGAGTTCGGGTTGCGTCGGATTTCGTTTTCGACCCACGCGATTTGGTCGATCGCCCCGCCGGAGCCATCGGGCCACGAACGCCACTGGTGCCCGTAAACCGGTCCGAGTTCTCCGTCGGCGTCGGCCCATTCGTTCCAAATCCGCACGCCGGCCGCCTGCAAGCTCCGCACGTTGGTCTCCCCGCGGAGGAACCACAGCAATTCGTGGGCGACGGACTTGAAATGGACCCGCTTGGTCGTCAGGAGCGGAAAGCCGCCCCCGGTTGCCGGGTCGAGATTGAATCGCATTTGGCGACCAAAAAGTCCGCGGGTCCCGGTGCCGGTCCGGTCGGGACGGTCGATGCCGCGGTCGAGAACTTCGGCGAGCAGGTCGAGGTAGGTCCGCATCAGGTTTGGCCTTCAGAGTGGGATAGGCTTCCAGCCTGTCATCGAGACTGACGACAGGCTGGGCAGACGACAGGCTGGAAGCCTATCCCACCGGCGACACGCCGGAAGCCTATCCCGATGCCCGGCGCCCTCCTGACCCCCACAGATTGTATTTTCGGGATGTCCAGCCGTCTTTGCCAAAATTCACGATCAAAACCCGGCCCCATCCCCTTGGAGGGCAATTAAAACGATGCGGGACGTTGACGACGAATCGAGCGGTTAGGCGACTTAGAGACACCCTGACGCTTGCATTGACCTGACAGACGGGTCAAGTTTGTCAAATTGAGGACTTTGGGCAAGGCAAGAACCGGCGGATTCATGAGCGATCGCACCAACCAAAACAATCGTCCCGGCCAAGGAACCCGCCGGGTGTCGGCCGAGGAAGCGTGGTCGATGGTCACCCCGGGCGATGTCGTCCGAACGATTCGTCGCCGGATGCCCTCGGTCATTTTCACCACCCTCGTCGTCACCGCCGCCGTCGTCGCCCTGCTGATCGTTTGGCCCAACCAGTACGTCAGCGAGGGGCTGATGTACGTCCGTCTGGGCCGCGGCGCGATCGGCACCGATCCGACCAGCAAGACGTCGTCGCCGGTATCGATGCAGGAGAGCCGCACCGCGGAGGTCGTCAGCATCGGGGAAATGATCGGTAGCCGCGAAATCGCCGAACGCGCCGTCGATCGCGTCGGCGTCGAGGAAATCAACCAGCCGCGTAATTGGCTGCAAAAATCGCTCAAGGACTTTGGCGAAACACTTGAATCGAACGAGACGATCGCCGCTTTTCTGCCAAAAAACGAGCCGGACGCGGTCGGCGACTATTCGCCCCGACAAGTCGCCGCCCAGTTGCAGCGAGAAAAAGCGATCAAGACCGTCCAGGACTCCACCGACGTGGAAATCGCCAAAAACGGCTACACCGTCGCGATCGCCGGCAAAGGCTCCGATCCGCTCCTAGTCCAATCCATCGTCCAGGCGATCATGGATCAATACGGCCGCTACCACGTCGAGGCTCACCAGGCCGAAGGGTCGCAGGACTTCTTTGAAAAACAGGCTCGCGACTCGCGTGAATTGGCCCGTTCGTCGCGAAAGGAGCTGCAGGACACGCGAAATCAAATGGGATGGCTGTCGATCGTTTCGGCCGAAGAAACGCTCCGCGAACGGTTGATCGATCTGGAAGCGAGCCTCAATCAAACCGACGCTCAACTGGCCGAAGCGGTCAGTGAAGCGGAGGAACTCAAACGCCAACTCGTCGTCACCGAACCCTGGATCCCCACCGAAACCACCTCCGGGGTGGCCAACGCCGCCGGCGACGAAATGCGCAGCCAGCTCTACGGCGTCGAGGTCGTCGATGGCGAGGAGCTGTCCAAGCTCTCGCCCAATCACCCCCGATATCGCCGGTTGAAAGCCAAGATGGACGCCGGGCGCCAGATCGTCGACACCGAAAATACGGAGCGTGAGCTGCGAATGGAGGCGATCAATCCGGTTTACCAGGCACTCGAGACCCAGTTTCAAACCGTTCGGGCCAAAGCCGTCGGTCTGAAATCCCGCCGTCAGGCGATTGAGTCACGTTTGGCCCAGACGCAGACCGACATGGCGCGTTTTAACGACGATTCAACAACGCTGTCGCAGCTTCAGTGGGAAGCCGAACTGGCCGAGCAAACCTACCGCGATCACGCCAAATCGCTGGAGGAGGCCCGGGTCAATACGGCCCTGGACGCTGAGCACATGTCCGACGTTTCGATCATCCAGCCGGCGTCGTTGAACCTCAAAAAAGCCGGCCCGCCGCGGGGGTTGCTATCGATCGTCGGTCTGATGTTGGGCCTATCGCTGGGGATGCTGCAAGCAATCCTGCGGGACAGCCCCGCAGCGGCCGCGGTGGGCGAGTCGGCCGGCTCGGCGATTGACCCGTCCGCGGAGCTTGACACCGACCCGCCCCCATCGACCGAAGGGTTGCCGACCGAAGGGTTGCCGACCGCGGCGGTTACGACCGGAGCGGCCACGGCTTCGTTGGCGACGTCGCATCCCCGCTGACACGTTGAGGCACACGCGGCGTCAAGCCAAGGGACGCCGCGTCGGTAATAGAACGCCGTTGAAAGAACAAGGAGGGTTGAATTGTTGACCGAAAAACGCATCGCCAAACCTCGCTCGATGCGTTGTCCATGACCGACATTCCCGACACCTTTGAATACCGCTGCCGTGATTGAACTGCTCACCTCGCCGCTCCGAAGACTCTCGCCGACCGGGCGGCGGCACGAGCGTCTGTTGCTTTCCGCTCGCCAGTTGGAACGCGAAATCGCTCGGGAACGCATCCGAGCGACCCGCCGCAGCGTCCCGTTTTGCATCCTGTCGATTCACTTGCGGTTCTCCACGGGGAGCGGACGGGTCAAAGCCGCTCACCGGCGGACGCTCATCTCGTTGCTGCATCATCGGTTGCGAGTGACCGACGAAAAAGGCGTCACCGGGTTAAATCAATTTGGCGTCTTGTTGGTCGATACCCCCGAAATGGGCGGCCGGGCGGCGCTTGACCGACTCCAGCACCTGGCGACCGAGGCCGGTTTGGACCTGCACATCACACTGCAAGTCCATGACCCCGAAGGATTCGGCAACGACGTCGAACCGCCCAAAGTCACCCCGAGCGGCCGACGGCGAAATGATTTGACCGACCCGCGGATTGCCCGCCCGATCACCTCCCTGGCCTCCGAACCGGTGTCGGTTCAATACGGTCAACCCGGCGACGTCGTCCAACCATGGGTCACTCTCAAACGATGTGTCGACGTGACCGGGGCAATCGCTGGCTTGGCCTTGGCCAGTCCCATCGTCGCGACCGCAGCGATTTTGATTCGCCGTGACGGCGGTCCGGCGTTTTTCCGTCAAACCCGCGAGGGGCTTCACGGCCGGCCGTTCACAATTTACAAGCTTCGCACGATGGTCATTGATGCCGAGGCGACCCAGGCGGCCTTGGCATCGGAGAACCTCCGCGACGGACCAGCATTCAAAATTCGTCGCGATCCCCGCGTCACCCGCATCGGTCAATTTTTGCGGACCAGTTGTTTGGACGAACTGCCGCAGTTGATCAATGTGCTACGCGGCGAGATGTCGCTGGTCGGTCCTCGTCCGCTACCCTGGCACGAATCGCGGGCCTGCAGCCGCTGGCACCGCCGCCGGTTGGACGTCAAACCCGGCATGACTTGCATTTGGCAGGTCAACAAGGCCAAAGCGGTGACGTTTGATGATTGGATGCGGATGGACTTGGCTTACATCGATCGGGTGTCGCTGATCGGCGACCTTCGATTGATTGCCCAAACCGTCGCGGTCCCGCTGATGGGCCGCGGAGCGGAGTGAAGTAATTCGGAGCGGAGCGAAGTAGTAAGGTGTCCGGCAACCCTCGTCGCGGGCCGCCATTCTCCGGGGGGACGACAACCGGCGATTTGATCGGCCGGCGGGGGGAGAGTGACATCCCCATCGGCGGTCCGGCATCGCTGGAATTCCGACCAATCGGGGGGGCACGAGCTTTCATGGCAACGCAGTCAACTTGCACGTCGATGATCGCCGCGGTCGGCCGGAGTGAACCGCACGCCTGGATCCTGTTCGCTCAAACCTACGCTCCGATGGTCGTCGCTCGGGTTCGCCGGCGGGGCGTCGAGGCTCGGGACCTGGAGGATGTTTGCCAGGAGGTGTTCGTCGCGGTGCATCGA
Organism: Pirellulaceae bacterium; assembly: GCA_963833245.1. Taxonomy (GTDB): domain Bacteria; phylum Planctomycetota; class Planctomycetia; order Pirellulales; family Pirellulaceae; genus Rhodopirellula. The sequence goes on along the minus strand of CAWHXH010000006.1, from coordinate 1,605,092 downwards.
TCGCTGGGTCAATTCCGCGTCGGCGAGCGGTTCCGACCCTGGTTGATGGGCATCGTCGATCACAAAGTGGCTGACGAACAGCGACGACGCCGGCGTCAATTGGATCGTTGCGAAGCCGATCTGTCGGTGACCGCCGGGTACCGCCAAGCGATCGCCCCGGAGGACTCCGACCCGTCGGCGGGCACGATCGATGTCCGCCGCGTCTTCTTGCAGGAGGTCGAGTCGTTGCGACGGTCCAGCACCGCGCGATCGTGGACGATGTTTTGGCAAACCGCCGTGGAGTAACGACCCAGCGGCGAGGTGGCCGCGGACGTCCAGGCCGACGTGGCCGCCGTCCGCCAGCAAAAGTGCCGTTTGACCCGGCGGCTGCGGCAACGCGTCGAGAACCGCATCGATCAACTCCGCGGCGACGGCCATGACCACCACCGTTGATCCGTCATCATCCGGCTCCGACGACTCGGGGCTTTCGTTGGACCCCGGCGGCTGCCCGGACCCGGAGGTGTTGGCGGCGTTGGTCGACGGTCAACTCGGTGACCGAGCACTGAATGCTGTCACCGAGCATTTGACCGGCTGCGAACGATGCCGAGCGTCGCGGCGACCTGCGAGATCGGTTGGCAAATCACCCGGGCGCTCCGAGCGGTCGAGTCCAGCGGTTTGATTCATCGCGACATCAAACCGTCCAACGTGATGCTGACCGCCGGCGAATCGGGCTTGACGTTGGTCAAAGTCCTCGACTTTGGACTCGCCGGTTGGGTCGATCGATGCGACGCGATGAGTTCACCGATGGGCACGGCCGGCTACGCGGCCCCCGAGCAGCTCTGCGGCCAAAGCGTCGATTTTCGGTCGGACCTGTACGCCCTAGGCGTGACGTTGATCCAACTGCTGCTCGGCGAGCACCCCGTTGGTGTTGATCGCTCGCTCGATCCGGTACGACAGGCGTTGTCGGCGGCCGTCCAGTCGCAGGAGCGATGGATCGATCGCCGGCCGGATGTTCCGCAGGACCTGGCGGCGATGCTCCGGTCGATGTCCGCGATGCGGCCCGATGATCGGCCCGCGAAGATCGAATCGCCGATGGCGGTGTTTGATCGATATCGGGCGGCGTTGACCTACCCGCCAATGCCCGACGTCGATGTGCCCGACGTCGATCTGTCCGGCGTTTTGTTGAATCTGGGCAAGCCCCAAAAACCCCGCCGCCGCGGGGCGGTCAAGTGGTTCGTGGCGGCGGGTTTGGTCGCCTCGCTGATCTGGACCGTTCGCCCGAAGTCCACAGCGAATCCGACCACCGTGCTGAGCGAAACGGTCCGCGCCGCCTCGTGGCCGGGTTCCAACCGAACGGCCATCGCGTCGGACATTGCCTTGGTTCGCGGTTCGGCCGGTTACGCACCGTTTGCTCCGGGGGACCGGGTGTTGGAGGTCGATTTTCGCGGCCATGGTCATCATCCCGAGAAGGTCCGTTTGGCTTTTGAGGCAACGCCGGGGCGATACGTTTTGCGCGTCCGAGCCGATCGGCGGGGGCGGCTGTCCGATCCCGCCACCCGGTTGTTTTTCTGTCAAAACGGCGACCGGGGCGTCCTGTCGGCGGGTTCCTCGACCGTTCAAACCGCCCCGCTGGCGGTCCGAACCGCCGATCAGCCACCCGAAGTCGCCTTTAACGTCACCGAGGGGACCCAAAAAATTAGCGTTCAACCGGCTTGGCGACCGCCGCATTCGTCCGGCTCGTTCGAGCCGCTGGCCAACACGCACACCGTCATCGTCCTGTTCGCCTACGCCGACTTGGTGCCTCGCGACGCCACCCTCAACGCGGAGCGAGTCCATGCCGGCGATCGCGTGATGCTGCGGTTGACGATTCAAAACGTCGGCACCGTCAACGCCCCGGCGAGCGAACTGGCCGCCGGTTTGACCGTTGCGGCCGATGGACTCGGAGCGATCGACGGCCGCGTCGCGATCCCGGCAATCGATGCCGGCGGCTCCCGGGCGGTCGAGATGACGATCCCGGTGCCCCGCTCGCTGCCGCCGGGCGGGTACTTTGTCGTCTCCAAACTCGACGTCGCCGACGCGGTGCTCGAACGCGATGAGCTGAGCGTGGGGCAGTGGCGATTTGAGACCCAACCGGGTTTGCTGCCCGCCGGCATGATTGATTTGCTCGTGCCGCCCAACAACACCTCGGCTCTGCCGTTGCAAGTGATCTCGCCGACGGAAGTCGTCCCACCGGCCGACGACGACGCGATCCGAGACGGGTCGGGAACGTGATCTTCAACGCCAAGCCGACACGGCGGCGGAATGATGACGCCGCGATGCGACGGCTCGGTGCATTTCGTCGTCGATTCGGTTGACCCGTCGCTCTTTAATACCGCCGCCAGCATCAACGGCGGGCCGGCAGGGCACGCCTTGACCGACGTGAGCACTGGGGTGTCACACCCCGACGAAGGGAATGTTGAAGGCACCGGCGCGATTGCGGTGTTCCGTCCCTGTCCCGACACCACGAGTTTGTCCGCGATGAGGCTTCCCCGGCTTTTGAAATTTTTGATCGTCGCCACCGTCTGGTGCGGGTGGACCACCCACGCCCGCTCGCAGGAGGGGGATTTTTATTTCAGTTCCAATCCGGGTGATTGGAACGATGCGGCGACCTGGACTCGGTTCAGCCCCAGTGGACCGATGCCCGGGATCCCCGGAATCAACGACACCGCCCAAATTGGCGGTTTCTTTGGTTCGAGCAACCCGGAGATCGTCGTCCGCACGGCGACCTCGGTCTACCGCGTTCAAGCGTTCAACGGATCCGGTTTGGCCGAGATGCGTCCGGTCGCCAATTTAGATGTCGGGGCCGGCGGTTTGGATGTCGGCAGCGGCGGCACGGTCGCAATCCAGGGTTCCACCGGCGGGGTCCGGGTCAATGGCGAAACGATTGCCGGCATCGGCGGCACGGGCGGCAACCCCCCCGGTTCGATCCTCTTGCAATCCGACGGTTCGCACGCCGGGCCGATGCTGCAAACCGATCGATTGACGATCCAGGGCGGCAGCGTCCGGGCGGTCAATCTGAGCGGCAACCGACCCAGCGGCACCGCGACCTCCGCGACCCCGGGATTGGTCGCCGAGCAAGTCGAGGTGACCGGCGGCGGCAACCGCGGGGTGCTCAGCGTCGACAACGCAACCGTTTCGGGCGATCTGATCGTCGGCCGACAGACCACCAATAAAAATCCCGGCGAACCCGATCGCGGCCCCAGCGGATTGGTGGAGGCTCGCGATTTGGCGGTCGCCGGCGCGATCACGCTGGGTCCCAGCGAAAACAACCAACTCGGCATTGGCCTTGGCACTCAATCGGGCATGACCTCCACCGTCACCGCCGGCGAGCTGAACATCATCGGTGGGAATGTCTCCCTGGGGCCGGTCGGACGACTCGACGTCGCTGGAGATCTCACCGTCGGCGACCGGGGCAGTTTGTCCGGCGCAGCGACCGGACCGCAGAACCCAAACCTCCCGGCCGAACGTTTTGAACTGAACGTTGACGGTCAATTGGCCATCGAGGCAACCATACAAAACGCACCCTTTAGCGTCTCAATCGCCTCGGACATCAACGCGGAATCCATCAGCGTTGAACGCCAGGCGGTGATCGGAGGCAGCGTGCAAACTGGACAGATCGATGTTCGCGGCGTCGGAGGTCCATCCCAGAATGCAGAGTTGATGTTTGGCGGATTCAATGAGGCGGCATCGGTGACCGTCGGGGGAGCCACCGGATCGTCCGGTGAATTGAACTTTTCGGCTGCCGATGGCACGATTGGAAACGGTTCGATCGTCACGACGAAGTCACTGAGCTTGCAGTCGGCGATTCTACCGGGATCCGATCCGATGTCGGGATCGACCAACGTCAACAGTTCGTTGGTGATCAACAACGGGACACTCAATGTTTCCGGATTGACGACGATCGATTCCGGTTCGTCGCTGAGTGTTTTGGATGGCGTCGCCAACCTGGGCGATTTGACGCTCGACGGTGGCACGGTTCGCGCCTTCATGGGCGGCACGATTCAAACCACCGGAACGTTGACGCTCAACGCTGGTTCGATCGAAACCGGCGGTGGCATCACCGGCAACGTCGCAGTCAATGATGGGCTGTTCGCCTTCAACGGTGACATCAATGGCGATCTAACGATTACCGGTGGTCTCACCCGACTCAACGGAACCGTCACGGGCGACCTGCGAATGACCGGCGGCACGTTGGCACCGGGCCAATCCCCCGGGACAACGACCATCGCGGGTACCTACACGCAATCCGCCAGCGTGCTGGAAATGGAACTGCAAGGAACGTCGCCCGGCGACTTTGACCGGCTGATCGCCAATCAATTCGATCTAAACGCCGGCAGCCAGTTGTTTGTAACGCTTAGAGGGCATTCGGTAAGTTGGTCAAGCTGGGGTCCAGTTTTTGCAGGATAGGGGGTTTGGCCGCCGCATGGCGACGAACGGAGTCTCTAACATCTCGACACTCTCGTGTATCAAAAACTCGCCCCCGAGCAAATTTACCCCTCTGATTTAACAGATCAGCAGTGGGAATTATCTAGCCAAATCCTTCCTCCACCCCCCGGTGGAGGAGCCGCTCAACAGATCTGCCGACGCCGAATCGCCAATGCGATATTCTACCGCGAACGCTCGGGTTGTTCATGGGAAATGCTCCCCAAAGATTTCCCGTCAAAAACAACGGTTTTCGAGCAGAGGCAGAAATGGTTACGTGACGGATCGTGGCAACGGGCCTGCGATGCTCTACGACAGCAACTGCGCGTTGCCCTAGGTCACTCCGCGACCGCAACCGCCGGGGGCAGTTGATAGTCAATCGCGTGCGACGACCGAAACGCCAGGCGAAAGGGGCTACGACGCGGGAAAAAAGGTCAAAGGTCGCAAAAAACACATCGTTGTCGATACTTTGGGTTTGGTCATGGCTGTCTGGATTACCGCTGCGAGCGTTAGTGATAAGGTCGGTTGTCAGATGCTGCTGGCGGGGGCAGGCGGACCTTTGGATCGTACGCGGCAGAAGCTCTGGGCCGACAGCGGTTACCAGGGACCTTGCCTACGCCAAGAAGCGGCCGATCGCGGAATCGACCTAGAGATTGTCAAACGGTCCGATGACAGGAGCGGCTTCGTCGTATTACCTCACCGGTGGATTGTTGAACGAACATTTGGATGGATGGGGCGATATCGAATTCTGAGCAAGGAATACGAGAAGACGATCGAGAGCAGTCGAGGAGATGCCTTAATCGCTATGACATATATCATGCTTCGCAGACTAACCGCATCCCCCCCGGCGGACACAAGCAATGAGCATCTCCTTGCCCATCTTCTCCGGCTTCCGGCCTAATTCGCCCCAGCTTAACGAATACCCTCTTAGCGATGGATTCGCAGCATCGGTTGGAGACAGTTTCGACTTATTTGACTTCGGCCTGCTCAACGGCCAATTTGATCTGATTACTCTACCGACCATCGGTGCGGGATCGGCCTGGGATACGACCCAGCTTTATACCACCGGAGTGCTTTCGCTCGGCAATGACAATGCGACCGCGGTGCCGGAACCTTCTAGCATCGCTTTGTGGACCCTGATCGGATCGGCGACCTGGCTTCGCCGCCGGCACCGAGTCGCTGCCGGCAGCGGATCGAACCCTCGAACCAATTGACCGGCCGGTTTGGGTTTGTGGTAAGGACCATGGGATTAACAACTGCGATAATCATCGTAGCTGGACCCGTCAGGTTTCAGTCCGCCCTGAACCCTGGCGGGTCCAGCTACGTCAGATAGTGATTCCGCGGTCCTATAGCGAAACGAGGATTGGTAAAGCCATCGGCCGGTTATTGCATCTCGGCGCCGGTCTTTGCCGTAGACGTTCTTGCCGAGGTGTTCGTCGACGATTTCGTTGCCGGCCAATTGAACTAGACGATTCGATTGCCGGTGACCAAGGAACGCCGAATCAATTAGCCTCGCCGAACGTAGTGGATTTTGCTAAAAATCTATCCATACTCCGCATCTTTAGCAAGATCCACTACGCCAATTATTGATTCGGCGTTTCTAAGTGTCTGTCCGGGATAGTGAGCCGACGGCACTAGCCTAATGCCGTCTATTTTCAGGTTTGAGAGGAGAACGAGTGATTTTGGTGCGGAATTTGCGCATTACCAGGTGACCATTTGTTCACCCTGCTAACCCGGTTCACTCCGTTGCTCGTTCCTCCCAAGACCACTGACTCCCCCGCCCAGCAGTTTCAAGCCGCCAGGACACTCCTGGATCAACTCCTGAACGTCCCAGCGATCGAACATCTCATTGAGCTGGAGCATCGATCCAACACCCGAGTCGTCTACACCGACGCCGTGACGATTTGGCTGATGATCCTGCAGCGACTTCGTGGCGGAGCCTCGCTGCGGGAGGTCTTCGCCGAAGCCGTCGAGCACCGCGAGCAGCTTTTTCCCGACAATAAACGCGTCCGCGAAGGCACGCTGAGCGAGAGCAAATCCGCCTTCGCCGCCGCCCGCGACCGCGTGACCTTCGAGGCAATCGAGCGGTTCTGCCGGTTGGTTTGTGACCATTTGGCCAACACCGCGGAGCGACCTTTTGATCACCGACGCGTCTTTCTGATCGACGGCACCACCATCACGTTGCCGCCCACGCCCGCTTTGCAAAAAGCTTTCCCTCCGGCGACCAACCAACACGGCACCTCGGTTTGGCCCGTTGTAATGATTTTGGTCGCCACGGAACTGCAAAGCAGCTGCATTGCCGCCCATCAAATCGACCCGATGTATGGCCCGGCCAACAGCAGTGAGGCCAAGCAATTCAAAGCACTCGTGCCCAAGTTGCCGGCCCACAGCATTGTGATGGCCGACAGCAACTATGGCATCTTTTCGGTGGCCTATCACAGCACTCTGTCGGGGCATGACTTTTTGTTTCGGATGACCGCGTCGCGATTCAGATCGCTGCGCCGCCGGGCCAAGCCGATCGCCAACGGCAAGGGATTTTGCAGCTTTCGGGTGCAGTGGAGCCCGTCGGCGAAGGATCGCAAGACCAACCCGGAGTTGCCCACCGACGCGATCTTGCAGGTGGTGATTCATGAGGTGACTTTGCCAAACGGCAAGCCGCTTTATCTGGTCACGTCGATGGAGTTTGATGCCATCAGTTTGGCGGAATTGTATCGTCGGCGTTATGACATTGAGTTTGACATTCGCGACGTGAAGGTGACGATGGACACGGAGAATCTGCGTGGCAAGAGCGTATCGATGGTCAAGAAGGAGCTGGCGGCGTCGGTGATCGCGTACAACTTGGTGGTCCAGTTTCGCCGCGACGCGGCGAAGCTGGTACGGGTGGAACCACGTCGTCTGAGCTTCACGGGTGTTTGGGTGCAGTTTCAGACCAAATTGCTTGGCAGATCGTTCGACGATTGCGAATCGTGGTTGGCGAGTTACACCCGCGCATTGAACGCCGCGTCAAAAGAGAAGCACTGCAACCGCTCGAAACCGCGGAAGGTAGCCGCCAGTGGCCCACAGTCGCCGAAGTAAATCGGTCCATTTCAAAGCGAAGGAACCGCGAGAAAGCACCCCCCCACCCCCCGAATAACCGTAAAATAGACGGCATTAGGCACTAGCCGCGGGTTCCGGCGTCCTAAACCCGCGGCTAGCGCCGTCGGCTCACCCGTTAAACGTTACTCCAGACAGACACTAAGACAGCGGTGGCGATGGCGAAAAGGAACTTTCGGGCGGTCGAGGGCCGATCGAAGACGTCTGCGGTCTGGTCTCGGAGTGGTTTAAGTTGTTTGGAGACAAGCTCTCCGCAACTTGTTCCAACTGATCCCGGTAGACGTTCGGCCTCGACCCCAGCCGCTGACACCCCCCGGGTCGGACGCTGGAGCGTCAAACGGTGAGCTATGCTAGGGGGCCATGCCTCCGCTTGCTCCCACCGCGACCGCTGATACCCCCGTGGCCGTTGAGCCACCCGCCCTCCAACGGTTACCGCTGCGCGTCGTTTTTCTGACGCATTACATCCCGCTCTACATGGTCCGGGTGCTGCAGGAACTGACGCGGCAAATCGATGATTTCCAGATCCTGCTGTCCACACCGATCGAGCCGAATCGGCACTTTGAACCCGATTGGTCCGGCCTGAACGTCTCGGTCCAGCGGACGTGGACGATGCGGCAACGCTGGAAACATGACGCCGGCTTTGCTGATCCGCTCTTTGTGCATCTGCCGCTGGATACCGACCGTCGACTGGCACAAATCCGGCCCGATGTGGTCGTGTCGCACGAACTCGGTTTTCGCTCAATGCTCGCTTCGAGATACTGCCACCGCTCGGGGGCCAAATTAGTGCTCGCGACGTTCATGTCCGAGCACACCGAGCGGGGCCGCGGACGGTTTCGCGAGTCCTTGCGTCGACGATTAATCGCGTCGGCCGATGCGGTGACCGCTAACGGTCCCTCCTGCCATGCGGTGCTGCGTCGGCTGGGAGCCAACCCGGCGAACATCTACCCGTTTCCCTACGCGGCGGACGATCGGTGCGGTTGGCGGGAGGTTAAACCAACGGGGTCGGAGCTGCGAAATCGGCTGATTTGCATCGGTCAGCTTTCCCAGCGAAAGGGTGTTTTGCCGTTCGTCGAAAGCCTTACCGAGTACTGCGACCGCCAACAGACAGCGGTCCACTTGACGCTCGTCGGCAGCGGTCCGTTGCGGGAGCGGCTGGAACGCCGGCGGGACGAACAGAATGCAAACAGATTGCAAACAGGACTTTTCCTCGACTTGCTTGGCAACATTCCAGCCAAACAGCTCCCCGGTTTGATCGCTCGGCACGACGCCGTCGTCGCCCCAACCTTAGCCGACGAATGGCTGCTGGTCGTCGATGAAGCCATGCACGCCGGGGTGCCGGTGATCGGCAGCGTGCATGCTCAGGCGGTCACCACCCTGGTTCACGGCGGCCGGACGGGTTGGCAATACGATCCGCTGCGGGATCGTTCAATTGACCCGGCACTGGATCAATTAAGAAGTCTATCGACGCCCCGGTGGCGGGCGATGTCCGACCGTTGCCGCGTTGCGGTGGCCGGCCGGACCCCCGAATCCTCCGCGTCGGGATTGCTCGCGGCAATCAGCAGCGTTGTCGCATCGGGGGTTTGATGGCATCAGCTGACGCCCGGAGGTTTTTCCAACTCCGTGGGACTCATGGGATTCGAGGACCAACTACGACCAGCCTGCCATCGGTCCTATCGGTCCTATCGGTCCTATCGGTCCTATCGGTCCTATCGGTCCTTGTACAACCTTCTGCCCCCAACCGGCCATCGGCATGATTGCTGCCAAGCCCTCCGGTCGCCCCGCCGCGAGCCTGTCGCTGGACCTGGACAACAAATGGGCCTACCTCCGGGCGGCCGGCCGACGGGATTGGGACCAGGCGGTAAGCTACTTACCAGTCGCCTGCGGGCGGATTGCGGAGATCTTGGGCAAACACAACCTACCACTAACCGTCTTCCTGGTCGGCCGCGATCTGGTTCGCGACGAAGACCTCGCGGCGATCGAGCCACTGCGGACGTTGCGGCAGTTTGAACCGGCCAATCACTCGCTCTCCCACCTGCCGTGGATGCACACGATGTCCGCCGATGAGGTGGCTCGGGAAATCGAGCAACCCCACGAAGCGATCCGAGAGCACTTCGGCGTCGCCCCGCGTGGGTTCCGTGGCCCCGGCTTTTCCTGCCCGCCAGCGGTGATCAAACAGCTCAAACAGCACGACTATGTTTACGATGCTTCCGTTTTCCCGACGTCAATGGCCCCGATGGCTCGAACCGTGTTTCTGATTCGATCGGGTTTGCGTGGCAAACAGAAAGACGACGCCAAACAGCTCTACGGCGGTTTCGCTTCGATGCGGCAACCCAACCGACCTTTCGTCCGCGATGGGCTGGTGGAAATTCCCGTCACGGTGATGCCGGTGACCCGGGCGCCGATCCATTTCAGCTACGTGACGTTCCTGGCAAGCTTCAGCATCGCGGCCGCGAAATCGTATTTCACCGCGTCGCTGGCCGCTTGCCGACGGACCGGCACCCCGCCGTCGCTGCTGCTGCACCCGCCGGATTTTCTGGGTCGCCAAGACGATGCCGACATGGCTTACTTCCCCGGCATGAAAATGGATCGCAATGCCAAGCTAGGTTTCATCGACTGGGCTTTGGACAAGTTCGCACGGCAGTTCCAGGTGGACTGCTTGCTCACCCAGGCTCATCGTTTCCTGCATTCCACGGGTGTTGCTCAACCGTAGCGGAAGTCGCCAAGACTTTCGGCTGCAATCCGGTGAGTCCGAAAGTCTTGACGACTTCCGCTACACCATCCGCCCGCCGCCCCATTCCCCCCGCAAGCCCCCCATGATCGACCACGGCAAACGCAACATCCTGGGCATCGGCGTCAACGCGATCGACTACGACGCCGCGGTGGACCGAGTCGTCACCGCCGCAAAAAACGGCCAGCCCTATGCGGTTACCGCCCTGGCGGTCCACGGGGTCATGACCGGGGCACTGGACGCCCAGCACCGTCACCGGCTCAACCAGTTCGACCTGGTTTGCCCCGACGGCCAACCGGTCCGCTGGGCGATCAATCGGTTGCACCGACGCTCCCTGGACAACAACCCGCTGCCCGACCGCGTCTATGGCCCCGAACTGACCCTGCGGATCTGCCAAGCAGCCGCCAAACAGACGATTCCCGTGTTTTTGTTTGGCGCAACCAGTACGATGCTTGATCGGTTCGAGCATAACCTCAGAACGATGTTTGCGGATTTACAGGTGGCGGGAAAACGCGAGTCTTCTTTCCGGCTTATTTCCCCTGCCGAACGTGAGGAGTTGGTTGACGAGATTCGGGCGTCGGGGGCAAAGATCTGCTTCGTCGGGCTGGGTTGCCCCCGCCAGGAAGTGTTCGCCTACGAAATGCGAGATCGGCTTGGCATGCCGTTGATTGCCGTGGGGGCAGCGTTTGCATTCCACGCCGGGCAACTTCCTCAAGCCCCCCGGTGGATGCAGGACCGGGGGCTGGAGTGGCTCTATCGCCTGTTTCGCGAGCCGGGACGGTTGTGGCGACGCTACCTGTACCTCAATCCCGCCTACCTCTCGCTGCTCGCGTTGCAGCGGATTGGCGTATACCGCCGAACCATCGACCCCGGCCAACCGCCCAACAGCGAGCTTCGGTATGGCTAGCGGACCGTCAAAATCAATAAGTTAGGGTCAACCAAACGGGAGCGTGAGGCTCCCGCCGAGCCTACAAACGGGAGGGTGAGGCTCCCGCCGAGCCTCGTGTCGAAAGGTTCAGCGGGAGCTTCACCCTCCCAACCATAGAAAGAGCGTAGCGGAAGTCGCCAAGACTTTCGGATTCGCCCGACCGCAGCCGAAAGTCTTGGCGACTTCCGCTACTCGGACACGTTACGCCGACGCGTCTGCCCAACGCCGGTAGGCGTCCGACGCGGTCGCTGTCGACGACGACCATTTGGGGCAATTCGTAAGGGTGATGGTCGACAAAAAACGCCTCAACCGCGGCGACCCGGTCGGCGAACGTCTTGACCCAAAGCCGCACTTCGGCGTCACGACATACCGTCTCGTCGCCCTCCGGCGACGTTCGCCACCGGTAGACGCTCGTCGACACCGAATCCGTTTGAACGCACGCCGCTAACCGGGCTTCAATCAACCCGGCGGCCAACCGCTGGGCATCCTCCTCCCCGCTGACGGTGGTCCAAATCACGACAAGCTGTCGCGGTTGATCGGGTTGAGACGACGCGATGTCCATGGGATTGAAAATATGGAGGATGGAAAACTGGACCGATGACGCTTGATTTGCCGGGCAAAATCACCCTCAAATCTTGTGGAAAACCTGTCAAATCAGTGTCCGTTGACTGTCACCAAATGTCTCCAATTGGCGTCGACTCCAAAAGGGTGTGTCATCAACTGTCTGCAAGTGACCCGGTTAGTGACAGGTTTGTGACAGTCCTCGGACAGGTTATCCACCGTTCTTGTTTTGATCCAAAACCAACGCACGGAGCGATTAGGGTGGCTGGGGCGACCGGTTGGAGACCATCGAAGCGACCGCATTACGACGACGACGGGATTTACCAATAATCTTCCGTAATGCTAGCAAAGCATCACCGGCACCCTTGCGGGTTCGACCCGCGGGCTGCCGGGCCAACCGGAGCGTCGGGGGTGCGGTCCCGGCGGCGGGTGACTACAACGGTTGCTGTCGATCGATCGCTGCCAACGAATCGCTGCCAACGAATCTTCGTCCGCCCCACCCCGCCTGCTCCGTCACCAATGAAGATCTCCTGCCAACGCGACGCCCTGGTCGGAGCTTTTTCGCTGGCCGCATCGATTGCCCCGGCCCGCAGCCCCAAGGAGATCTTGCAAAACGTCAAAGTCATCGCCTCGGGCGGCAAGTTGACGCTGATGGCGACCGACCAGGAGGTTGGCATCCGGCTGCAGGTGTCCGAGGGAGTTGAAATCGAGGTCGAAGGTTCCGCGTTGCTTCCGGTTCAGCGAACCGGCATGATCCTGCGGGAGTCGACCGACGAGACGATTCGGATCGAGACCGACGACTCGGGAATTCGCGTCACCGGCAGTCGATCGAAATTTCGGTTGCCCGGAGCCAACCCCGACGAGTTTCCCACGGTCAAAGAGTTCGAGGGGGAGAAGTTTCACCGCATCGCGACGCGAACGTTCCGCGAAATGATTCGCCGAACGTCGTTTGCCACCGATGCTGAGTCAAGCCGCTACGCCCTGGGTGGCGTCCTGTTGGAAATGGAAGGCGACGAGGTGCTCGCGGTCGGCACCGACGGCCGGCGACTGGCCCGGATGGGCGGCAAAGGCGAGTCGTTTGGTGAACACAAGACCGAGGGGATGTCGACCATTGTGCCGACACGGGCGATTCAGTTGGTCGAACGGGCGTTGGGTGAAAAGGGGCATTCGGGAGCCGAGGAGATGGTCGACGTTGCCACGGGGGGGAATGACTTGATGATCCGCACCGATCGGTTTGTGATCTTCACGCGGTTGGTCGAAGGACGTTATCCGAATTGGCGTCAGGTGTTTCCCAAACGTGATGATGCAGTCCAACTCGATATGACGGTCGGGCCATTGTTCGCGGCGCTGCGTCAGGCGGCCATTGTGACGGACTTGGACAGCCGGGGGATCGATTTTACGTTCGCTGACGGGACACTCAGGATGGAAGCCAATACCGCGGACCTGGGCGAATCGCAGGTTGAATTGCCGATCGCCTACGACGGCGACCCGATCACCCTGACCCTTGACCACCGATACCTGGCGGACTTTTGCAAGGTGATCGACAACGAGGCATCGTTTATCTTTGAGGTCGAAACCGGCAAATCGCCGGCGCTACTTTCGACCGACGATGGTTACAGTTACGTGATCATGCCAATGGCCAAAGATCGCTAGGAAGTTAAAAGCCGTCAGTTGATAGTCTTCAGTTTTGCTTTTTCGACCGTTCAACCTTTCAACTGCTTCAGTGCCTCCCAAGCGTCTCGGCAATATCGTCTCGCAGTTGCTATCGCGGCGGGGCTACGCATCGGTCACCGCCGACGAGCAATTGGCAGGCACGATCGCATCGGTCTTAGGTCCCTCCATGGCCGGTAGCGTTCAGGTCGGAAAGATCAGTCGGGGAACGTTGATGCTGTTGGCAGGCGATAGTACTGCGATGCAGGAGCTGTCTTTTGCCAAACGCGCGTTGGTCAAGCGGATTCAGGCGGATCACCCGGCCGCTAAAATCACGGACGTTCGTTTCAAGGTCAGCGTCCACGGGTAGTCGTCCACGGGTAATTCATGTTCAACCGATTCTTTTTGATCCTTTGGCTTCTACACCAAACCCAAGGTTTGGATGCCGGACCACCCACGGGGGCGCCACCCACAAAGGCATCGACCAGCAACGATGCGGTGGCTGCGCTGCGGACGGTCGCTGCAGAAGCCTTTAAAACACCCGAGATGAAGTGGATCGACCAGGAAGGTCCCGTTGACAGCCTCACCTATGCGGGCGAGTCCTACAACGGGCAACCAACATCCGTCTTTGCTTTTTACGCCTCCCCGGCGACGATCGGCGATGATAATCATCAACCGGAAGACCAATATCCCGCCGTGGTATTGATCCATGGTGGCGGGGGGACAGCGTTTGCCGAGTGGGTTTGGTTGTGGGCCAACCGGGGTTACGCCGCGATCGCGATGGATCTATCCGGTTCGCGTCCGCCCGATCCCATTTATGATGCCGCCGGTCGACCCGTCACTCACCGGGCCACCGCAGGCAACGCCCCAACCCGACTGCCCGACGGTGGACCCCGCCATGGTCTTGGTGAAAAGTTTGATTCGATCGGCGGCGACGTGTCCGATGATTGGCCTCGGCACGCGGTCGGCAATGTGTTGCGGGCGCATTCATTGATCCGTTCATTTGCGGAGGTCGACCCCGAACGAACCGCGGTCACCGGCATTAGCTGGGGGGGCTACACCACCTGCCTGGCCGCTTCGCTGGATCCCAGGTTCAAAGCCGCCGTGCCGGTCTATGGTTGCGGATTTTTGCATGAGGGCGAGTCCGTGCAAAAATCGTCGATTGACAAGCTGGGAGATCGCCGCGAAGCATGGATCGCGGCCTACGATCCATCCAGCCTTCTGGGCGAATGCCGGGTACCCATCCTGTTTGTCAATGGAACCAACGACAAACATTACCCGCTGGACAGCTACCAAAAGTCCTACGATTTGGTTGCCGGTTTCAAGCAAATGCGAATCGAAGTCAACATGCGACACAGTCATCCCAGCGGTTGGGCGCCGCCGGAGATTGGCTTGTTCATCGATTCCTTCTGTCGAGGCGGGGTACCGCTACCCAAAGTCAGCACGCCGGAAATTCAGTCCGGTTCGTTAATGGTTGCCTACCAAAGCGAAGTTCCCGCGTCCAGTGCGAGTTTGCACTACACAATTGACACGAAAGCTCGATCCGAAAGGGCTTGGCAAAGCATCCCGGCGACGATCCGGGGGTCCACCATCTCATCCCCACTGCCGCCAAGCGACGCCAACACGTGGTTCCTGTCGCTGACCGACCAACGAGGAGCCATGGTGACCACATCGATTGAATTTCAACCGGCAATAAGAAATTGATCGATGTCGATGGCAAGTTGAGCGTCGTTTGGAAGATTGGATTACTCTTTGCGGGATCCGCCGCCTACGCGGCGATACGTTATGTTGTTTTCCAGCCCGATCATTTGCACCACGTGCCGCTCTTTATTGCCAACAAAGCGATCTCGATGGGTGCCGCTTTCAGTTTTGCCATCGCTTTTTGGCATCAAAGGGGTACTCGCCGAAGCGAGCCTGGCGGCGAGGTCCCGTGCCGATCCGACGCTTGGCTCCGGGCGGGCGTCGTCGGATCATTGATCCACATATTGATGTCGGTCAACCTGCTGCGGCCTGGCTACTTCGAAGAGTTTTTTCAAAGCGATCAACGGATGACCGGCAGCGGCGAGTTAATCGTCGCATTGGGAGCATTCGCGGCGGGTTTGTTATACCTTTTGACGCGCCGCCAAATCAATTCGCTGATAAGGCGCCCCCTTTCGGTCATGATGATTCTTGCGGTAACGCTTCACACCGCGTGGATGGGCATGGTCCGGGGAATTAATATCACCGCGGCCCATGGTTACTTGCCGCCGATGTGGTTGATCAGCAGCGTTGTCGCCGGACTGGGCGGCGTCATTCTATTAATTCAGATGTTTCGACCATCCCGCCAAAACCCCGGCCGCGAGCCGGTTGATTGATTCTTCAAAGGTTAAGAACTGAGCAAGCCGGAATGAACCGAATTCGCCGGAGGACCGTGCGATCAGCCAAGGCGTCAGGATCACAGAAAGGCCATTTCAAATTCTGTCGCAAACAAGACACAAAAACATCTCGGGGATCACGCACCAAATGAATGACACGTAGTTGAGGCAGGATGCTGACGGCAAAGCCCAGGTGCCGGAAATTAATCGGCATCTTGTCGATCACATGAGTGATGGCCAATGGATCGTGCCACCCACCTTGTGTGGCCAATGGATCGTGCCACCCACCTTGTGGGTCTGAGTGATGGCCAATGGATCGTGCCACCCACCTTGTGGGTCGCAACGATGTTGGCTAGTTTGACGACTCCGCTGCCCTGACCCCCAACCGCCAGGTTCACGTCATGCCTCGACCGCGACGAGCCGAACAGTTCAACCCCGATGAAATCGGCATCAGCCATGTCGTTCAACGGTGCGTCCGCCGTGCATGGCTGGCGGGCGTCGATTCGATCTCCGGAAAGGATTTCTCTTTTCGCAAAGAATGGATACGACGGCGGATGGAAGCCTTAGCAAGCGTCTTTGCCGTCGACGTGCTCGCCTACGCCATCCTGAGCAACCACCTCCACCAAATCCTCCGCAACCGGCCCGACGTCGTGGCCGCTTGGACCGACCGCGAAGTCGCCATCCGCTGGCTCCGCGTCTTCCCCGGACGCAGGCTCGAAGAACACCTGGCCGAACCGACCGACAACGATGTGGCAACGCTTTGCAATGACAAGGAGCGGTTGGCCGTCATCCGCACCCGGTTGTCGGACATCTCGTGGTTCATGCGGGCGTTGTCCGAGCCGATTGCCCGGATGGCCAACAAGCAGGACGACTGCACCGGGCGGTTTTGGGAAGGTCGCTTCAAAGCCCAGCGGATCGTCGACGAAGCGGGGTTGCTGGCGTGCAGCATGTATGTCGACCTCAACCCGGTCCGGGCGGCAATCGCCGACAGCCCTGACACGTCGGTGCATACCTCCGCCTACGACCGGATCGAAGCGGGCCGGGGCAAACAGATCGACTCGGCCGCGTTTGACCTGCGGCCCGTGCCGACGGCCGAAGCGGGGCGGCGGATTCGCGACACCCCGGTCGATCAGCTTCGCCGGCAGCGCCGGGCGGAGAAACGCAGCCCAACCGGCCGGCGGGTTCGCCGCGACGGTTGGCTTTCGCCGCTGACGTTGTTGCCGGCCGCCATGGCATCCGACCCGGAAGTTCACACCGACGGGCTGCGGGGAAGCGATAAGGGTTTTTTGAATCTCTCTGTCTCGGACTATCTGCGATTGTTGCGTTGGACTGCGAAGCAATCGTTCGATGGGTTGGGATCGAAGGTACCTGCGAGCCTGGCGGAACTACTTGTTTCGATCGGCATCGACGTCTCGATGTGGCGAGATCTGGTGTGGAACTGGCAGCGATACTTTGGCCGGTGCAGCTGCATAGGCCGCCCCGAGTCGATGCGGTCGGAAGCGGAGCGGACCGGTCACCGCTTTCACCGCGGTCAAGCATCGGCGGCAGGTTGCTTTGCTTGAATAGGTAAGTGCAAAACGGTTGTTGTCAAACTCAGTTGCTTAGCGACGTGGTGCTGTTGCCGGCATTGGTCCTCAGTCCCCTCGGCCGCAGCCTGGCCCGGGGGGCAAGCAACCCGTAGTGGATTTTGCTAAAAATCCAAACGAACCATCCGACCCCACAATATTCTCGCAAAACTCAACGTGACAATTCCGTTCGGTTCCGGTCTCTGTCTTCATGTCCACCCCGGCCCCGATCGAAACGTTGATCCAGTCGGCCCGCCGCGGCGATGAGTCGGCATTGACCGAACTGTTCGGCCGGTACCAAAACTACCTGCGTTTGCTCGCCGCGGGGCAACTGCGAGCCCGACTGCGGGTCCGGGCCAGCGAGTCGGACGTCGTCCAAGAAACGTTGCTGCGGGCGACCCAGGAGTTTGGCAAATTTCGCGGCAACGCCGGCGGCGAGTTCGTCGTCTGGCTCCGCACGATCCTGCACAGCCGGCTGCAGCACCTCGTTGAACAACACGTGCTGGCCCAGCGGCGAGACGTTCGGCGGGAAGTCGCGATCGCCGCGGGTGACAACGCGCTGGAACAATCGACGCGGCGGCTCGCTTCGGTGCTCGTCGACCGGCATCCCGCCCCGCCCCAGCAGGTTGCCGCGGCCGAATCGGCCGTCGCGGTCGCCGAAGCCCTGTCGGCGCTGCCGCCGGACTACCGCGAAGTCCTGATGCTGCGAAGCGTCGAAGGGCTGGCGTTCGCCGACGTCGCCGACATCATGGGGCGATCCTCCGGGGCGGTGCGTATGTTATGGCTGCGGGCAATCGAACGACTCCGAGATCAATTTGGTGCGGAAACATGAACGCGGAGCTGACCGAAGAACGGATCGTTGAACTGCTCGACGAGTACATCGCCGAGCGTCAGATAAAGCCCATCGACCACGAAGATTTTGCGGGGCGGCACCCGCCGCACGCCGAGCGACTGCTTTTAACGTTGCCAACGGTTGACAGACTTTATGGCTTCGAGCCGCCGACGCCAAAACTATCCGGTCGGCGGTTGGGAGATTTCCTGATCGGAGAGGAGATTGGTCGGGGCGGGATGGGGATCGTCTACGCGGCTCATCAATCCTCGCTCGGCCGCCCGGTCGCTTTGAAAGTGCTTCCCGGCCCCGCGACGCTTGATGAGAATCAGGTGGCGAGGTTTTCGATCGAAGCCCACGCCGCCGCGTCATTGCATCATCCTCATATCGTCCCGGTGCATTGGTTCGGGGTCGTCGACGACGTGCATTGCTATGCGATGGCCCGCATCGACGGTCGATCGATCGAGGACGAACAAAACGCGGGTGACCCCGGCGGGGTCGCGATCGGCCGAGCCTGTCGGTTGATCGCCGATGCGGCCGACGCCCTGCATCATGCTCACGACCGCGGGGTCATCCATCGCGACATCAAACCGTCCAATTTGATGATCGACGTGGAGGACAAAATCTGGATCACCGACTTTGGGCTGGCCCGAATCGGCCAACGGTCCGACGTCAGCCGCACCGGGGAAGTTGTCGGTAGTCGCCGCACGATGAGCCCCGAGCAGGCCGCCGGCCACCCCGCCGCGGTGGACCACCGCAGCGACATCTACTCACTCGGCGCGACGCTCTACCGATGGCTGACGGGCGTCGACTGCCGACCCGCGGCCGACTGGGGGACAGGCACGCGGTCGGTGATCGTTCCCCCGCGCCGGCTGCGCCGCGAGTTGTCGTCGGATTTGCAAACCATCCTGCTCACCGCGATTGCCCACGACCCGGCCGATCGCTATCCATCGGCTGCGGATTTGGCCAACGATTTGCGGCGCATGCTTGCCGGGCGACCGATCACCGCCCGGCCCCCGACGCTGCTGGACCGAGGTTCCAAGTGGGCGGCGCGGCACCGAATGGCCGTCGCGACGGCAGCCTCGTTGTTGATCATCGCCCTGACCGGCTCGCTGGTGATGACCACCCATTTGACGCACCAACGTGCCCAGTTGGCGATCGCGCTGACCGAAGTGCAAACCCAGCGGCAACTCGCCGAGCAGCGGTTTGAACAAACCCGCCTGGTGCTGGATCGGTTTGGGTTGGCGGCCGCGGAAGGTTTGACGGGCATCGCCGGCGCCCAACCGCTGCGACAATCTTTGGTCGCCGACGTGCTGGGTTACTATGAACAATTCGTCCAAAGTGACCATGGCGATGTGACACTGGAGTCTCAACGTGCCGACACCTACCTGCGGGCGGCGGAGATCTTGGATCAAATCGGGCAAGCCGACAAAGCGACCGCTGCCGCCCAGCGGGCACTGCGAATCTTTAAAATCAATGCGTCCGGCCACGCATTGCAACTTGCACGATGTCATCACCGCCTCGGGTTGCTATCGGCCGAAGCCGGTCGTTATGAGGATGCGGAGAAACATTATGCCCGGGCCACCACCGGATTGGACCCCGGCGAGCATTTGACGCGAGCGAAGTGGATGGGAGACTGGGCGATGCTCGATCAAGCCCGCGGTCACATCGAGTCATCCAAATTGCGAATCGACAACGCGATCGCGGATTTGAGCGATTGCCTGGAAACCGCCCCGACCAACTCAACGCCAACACCAATATCAGCGGCAGGGCGCCAGACCCCCGGTGCCCCACCGGGCGGACCGCACCGCACCGCCAGCAAAGAATCGACTCACGAAGACGCAATCCTCACCTTGGCCATGTTGTTGAGCCAACGAGCGGCGCTGGCGGACAATCTGACCTTCGCCATCGACCAAACCCAAGCCGCGCTGGACGCCCTCAACACGGTCAATGACCCCGGGCCGGTCATATTATCATCCATCGCCAAAACGTCGGCCAACCACGCCGTCTTGCTGCAAAGGGCCGACCGATTGCCCGAAGCCCACACGGCTTATGCCAACGCCGCCGGTCAATACGACCAGCTCTTGGAGCAACAGCCCACGGCGGTCCATTGGACCGAAGCCCTGGCAATGCTTCATAACAATTGGGCACGACTGGCGGTCGAGCAGCGAGACCTTTCGTCCGCCAACGATCACCTCGACGCCGCGTCGGAACATCTGCGGTGGCTCGCCCGGTTGCGTCCGCGAGAATCCCGATACCAAAACGCTCTGGCGGCATTGCAATCCAATCGCCGGCAACTGACATCCGCACGCCAGCACCCATCGCTTGGCGGCCTCCGGTTGGCGGAACAGTGACGTCACCCGCCCGCCGCCGCCCATTGCGATTCGACTCCCTGGAGCCTCGGCGGATGCTGGCCGCCGGATTGACCGCTTCGCAATTGTTATCGCAGTACGCCGACCAAATTGAAGCGTTGACGCGGTCGGGGTCAACGCGGTTGACCCCCGAGTTGCAAGCCTACTTTGACCAATTGAAGCAGTTGCAACAGCCACCCGGGGCGGGAACGCCTGCGATTCCGACCCCGACCCCAATCCCAATCCCAAACCCAACCCCGCCGCCGGGTCCCGTCATCGCCCTTCGCTTGTCGGTTTTGAACGACCAAAATCTTCCAGCCGCTCAATTGCAGGCTGGTCAAAATTATACCGCCGCGATCCACGTTCGCGACGTGCGTCTGGACACGATCGACCAAGCCTACGGCGTCTTTGCCGCGGCGGTCAACGTTCAATTCAGCGAGAATATCGCCTTCAGCGACGCGATCGTCTTTGGCGAACATTTCAACAACCGACCCCAAACGTTTGATCGGCATCCATCCTCGGTCCGTCTGGGGGCGATCAGTTCAACCCTCCAGCCGACCGGCCGGGATGAACAACTCCTGGCCAGCATTCCGTTTACCATCACGCATGACGTGGCACTGACGACTTTGTCGGTGGCCCCTTCGGACGTGGGCGGGGAGAATCTGGTGTTCGGCTACGCCGAGCCGCTGGGTGCGCCCAACATCCCCACCACCCGGCTCCAGTTTGCCGGCCGACCGGCCGCATTGAACATCGACCGCGACGCGGGCATTGATCCGCAAATCCAAAACTCGGCGACCGTCATGGTGCCATTGGTTTCTATGAGACTATTGATCCCGATGGTCTCTCGTTCGCCCGCTTTGACCGAGCCGTTGAGCCATCGATTGGTGAGCGTTGTTGGAACCGAACCTTCTATCGATTCGGTTCGACCGTCATGGCAACCCGGCCCCCCGCGATGGCTCGACATCTTTGATGATGAGGTGGACGAACCGGAGGACGAGGAGGCAGCCGCGAAACCTCTGGCCGAGGCGTTCTCGGAAATGCTCCACTGGAACGGCGACCTATTGGATGGTTCCATTGAGGACATGGTGGCCGCATTGATCGACCCGCCGCGGTCGAAATTTCGGTTGCAATTGCCCACCTTCCGCCTGCCGCCACCCCCGCCGCGGCCCGCGGACCCCGATCAAGTCGCGGACCCCGATCAAGCCGCGGACCCCGATCAAGCCGCGGACCCCGATCAGGCCGTCGTCCGCTACGCCGCTGGGGAGGGTGAGGATGCGTTGGACCGAATCCGGCAAGCTTGGATCGACATCTCCGAAATGATCGTGACAAACGAGCCATCCTCCGGTCCATCATGGCAGAACCCCACTCCAAAAAAAACCCGGCACGATAGTGATCCGCAAACGAACCCTGACCTGCCAACCGCTGGAGACTCGATGCCTGCTGGCCGGTGACTTCGGCTCCGCGAGTCCGTGGACCAACCCTGTCAGACCGACCGACGTCAACGGCGACGGCGAGATCACGCCCCGCGACGCCTTGGCGATCATCAATCAACTCAACCGCTCCGACGGCAGTTCGTTGGCCGATCGCGTCGCCCCGCCGATTCTGGGCGACGATGCGTTGACGACCGATCCGCCCGCATTTTATGACCCCAGCGGCGATGGCGAAGTCACCCCGCGGGACGCGCTGCGGGTGATCAATCAGCTCAACGCGGGGCTGTCCGGCGTTGCCGCCGCCGGGGAACCGATCGAGCAGGATCATGCCGACGACCGCGACGGTGCCACCCCGATCACGCTGGTCGACAACTTTGGCCGCGCCACCGGCACGCTCAACTCCGCGACCGACGTCGATCAATTTGTGTTTG
Organism: Pirellulaceae bacterium; assembly: GCA_963833245.1. Lineage (GTDB taxonomy): Bacteria > Planctomycetota > Planctomycetia > Pirellulales > Pirellulaceae > Rhodopirellula. The sequence continues at coordinate 1,582,732 of CAWHXH010000006.1, read as the reverse complement.
ACCCCGACCGATTGGGCGTCGTCGTGTCGGTCGTCGACACCGCCGGCAACCCGATCGAGTTCACGTTGACCGACGCTTCCGGCGGCACGCTGGGGACGGTGGAGCGGAGTCGCTCGGGTTTCCAAGGCATCCGTTTGGCCAAATCGGCCGAGGACGCGGTGTTCATCCGCGTCGCCGCCAGCGACAACCCCGGGGCGGCGGCCACCGATTACGTCGTCAGTGTTTATCAATTCGACCCCTCCCGCTTCCGGCTGTCCGGGGCGCTGCCGATCGCCGAAGAGATTGGTCAAGACATCGGGGACACCCGCAGCACGGCTCGCGACATCGACGTCGATCCGGCCGCGGGGGCCGAGTTCATCGCCACGATCCAAAGCCCCGGCGACGTCGATGTCTATCGTTTGCCACGTTATATGTCCGGTTCGTTGATCGTCCGCGGCTTTGAGGGCATCTCATTGACCCTGACCGATTCGGCGGGGGTGCCATTTGAAAAACAGCCGACGACGCTGCAGCTTCCTTCCAACTCGGAACTGGGCACCTATAACCTGGGGGCACTGATCAACCCGGACTCCGCCGATGCGGTCTTTGTCGAAATCGCTTCATTGGGCGGCGTCGGGGACTATGAGCTTGCCATCCTCTTCGCGGGCCAACCGGCACCGCTGCCCACCGACTTCGAGCGAGGTTTCCCGCAGCGCCCGCCGACGATACCGCCGGTGCCCAACCCTCCGACGGGCGAGGACATCGTTGGCGATACTCGCGAGACCGCCTCGAATTTGACGTTCGAGGAAAACCAAACCCGAGGTGGTAGGCCCGTTTACATCAACAGCGAAACGGACATTGACGTTTATCGTTTCGTTCCTATTGCGCCAACACTCAACCTGCTGATCTTACACTTCAGTGAGTCGCAGCAAAAAGGCATCTTTAAGTACCGCGTGACCGATGGGCAAGGCAACGACGTGCCGCGGGGTCCGATCGGTCCAACCCAGACGCCGCAGTTTTTCGGGGACAGCGACCGTTATGAGATCGCCGGTTACGCCGTCACCCCCGGCGAACCGGTGTTCATCGAAATCAGCAGCGACATCGGCGGCCGGGTCAACGGCTACCTGATCGTTGAATCCTACGAACCCGCGTTGCCAATAACGTAGTGGATTTTGCTATGAATCCATCCACCCCGGGCATGCTCTGGATTTTTAGCAAAATCCACTACGGTTTGGGTGTGTTGGCAACCTATTTTTCAAAGTGGAAAATCGGTTTAGCACAATCGCACCGCGGCGTTCAAAGCCGCGACGACCTGCCAACCCGATCGATCGCGATCGCCGGCGTGGTTTGAAATTCCGCGAACGATCCGCAGCGGTTTCCCCGCCAATTGACAAGCAATCGCCACCGAAAAAGCTTCCATGTCCTCCGCGACGACTTGCGACTGTTCCTCAAACAATCCTCGCCGCCGGTCCGCCTGTTTTTGATCGCCCGAGGCGGCCGTGACGCTTAGTAGACAGTGTTTTGACGGACCAATTTGAATGAGATCGCCGATCGGTGGTTCGCCGTCGACATGCGACCAATCCATCTGCTCGGCCGATAGGTATTGATCTCCCTCGCCGGCCCCGATCCCATCGCACCGGACGACGCCGAACTCATAAGCCCGGCCGACCACCGCCCCGGTCGATAACGACCCGGCGATCCCGATCAATCCCACCGATTGGGGACGGTGCCGGGCAATTAACGTCGCCGCGACCGCGCCGGCGGCGGCTAACCCGAATCCGGTCACCCTCACATCCGGCAACCCCGCGACGGCGATGATCTCTCGCTCCCCCGCGGTCGGGGTCAACCAGAGCGTTTTCACCGTATCCCGCGCCGGATCTCTGAACCCTCGAACCGGATTTGAAACCGGTAAACCTTTTTGGTTACCCAAACGATCTGGCCGGTTTGCAAATCCACCCGGTAGGGGATTTCGGTTCGATTGACATTGGCTACCGCGACGAAACCACGCTCGGCGAAAATATCGATGACCATCGCCAACGCCAACGGGTCCTCGAACACCGCGTCCTCGCTGTTGACGACCGCCATCCCGGCGATGGAATGTCGCCTGACGATGGGCATGAACCGGGTTCGAATCAAATCAATGATTTGATGAAACAGCACGCGGTGCTCGATCTGATAGCTGTCCATTCGCCGGACGAGTTCCTGGCGAGCGTGGACGCCCAGTTCCGACGCCAGGGGCAAACCGCGAATCGCATCATAAGTCTCCGGGTCCAGTTCCAGCGAAGATTGATAGGCCATCTCGCGAAGGATATTTCGTTCGACCTCATCGACCGGGCCGCCGGCGTCGATGAAGTGATAGTGATAGATTTCCTTGAGGCTTTGCAGCGCGTCCCAGGTCTTTTCCTTGAAAACCCGGTATCGCCGCTTCGCTTTGTCGGGATCGATGTCGGTCACGCGAATCTCCAGGAGCGGCAACGCTTCGGACATCGCCCGCTGGTTGTACTGGGCGGCTAACTCGCCTCGCCGCATCTGGCGTTCGATGCTCGTCCGCTCGTCAATAAACAGCACCACGACGTGGACGGTGGGCTTGCGAAAATTGATCGCCAGCGGCGTGTTATGATACTCCCGGTAGAGCTGGTTCATCTTTTGAATCAGCAGGTGCAAACATTCGACTTGCACCCGCGTCCGCGGGAACCCATCGAGGATGCAGCCGTCGCGGTACTCTTCCTCGAGCAGTTTGCGAAACAGGATGCCGACGACCTCGGTGTCGCCGACCATCGCGCCGGCTTCCTTGAGCCGCTCCATCTGTGGCGTGTCGAGCAGTGAGGAGACGACGATCGGCTCACACGTTAACCCGCGGGCTTTGGCGATGAAGTTGCTATTGGTCCCTTTGCCCGCCCCGGGAGCACCGCCCAACAGGATCAGTTCCTTGGTGAATCGAAGGTTTTCGTGGCCGATCTCCTCCTCCAGATCCGTCCACACGGTGTTGAAAATGACTTGGGCGTCTTTGACCTCCAAATCTTCGACTTGGCCGTCGGTGACGGCGTGTCCGGCGACGATTTTCCGGGCGGCTTGATCCGTCGCTGTCTCGGCCGCCGAGTCGGTGGGGATCGGGCCGCCGCCGGGCGGATCATCGGAGGGCAGCGGGTCGGTCAAAGGCAGCGGATCGGTCAGAGGCACGGGGTCGGTCAAATCACGATCAACCGGCTCGGTCGGGTCGGGTGACATGGTGGCCAGCGGGGTGGGGGCTTGGATTCATCGGAGGGGCATCGTCAATCGTAACGCTCCACAGCCGTTTGGCCATCACGACGACGATTGCCCCCCCCAGCGCCAACGCCATGTCCTTTTGCGGGTCCCAGACGTCACCCTGCTGGCCGTTGTACGCCTCGGCGGCTCTCGGCGACATGGTCACGGCCAGCGTCCATTCGGCGATCTCATAAACCGCCGCGATGGTCATCACGATGGCGATGGCCAACACCGCGGCCGGCCATGCGGAGAGGTGCAGACCCCGCCGCAGCCACGCGGCAGCGGGCGGAACGAACAAGACGCCCGAGGCGAAATGCACCAGCCGGTCATAGTGATTTCGCCGCCATCCGAACCGATCCGACAGATTGGTCCCGGTGATCGCCTCGGCCCAAGCATCGTAGGGCACCATCGAATAGATCCATCTGGCTCCCAGGATATGCAGCCAAGCAAAAACCAATAGACACAGCAGGCAGGCGGTATTGATTCGCTGCGCCCTGATCAACCAGCCGATGCCGATCATTGCCACGGTCGTCGGGATATGTTGCAGCGTTTGTTCAACCGGGTAGCGACCGCCGATGAACGACAGCGGCACGGCCAGGGCGGTTGCCGACCAGAGCGTCCAGTCGATGAGTTTTTGGTGCCGGGGAGTCATGCCGCCATCAATGTAGCGGGACCGGCCAGCGACTGGACAAGCTCCCCTCACCCCCGCGCTTCGTGGGGGGGGTTGGGGGTGAGGGGGCAATTCGCCCTGCGTTGATGCTGCTGACCCCCTCACCCCCAGCCCCTCTCCCCCGAAGCGGGGGAGAGGGGAGCCGGAGTTTCGTTTGAGGGCTAATTCCGAAACATCGTCTTACTGCTGCGGTGAATCGGCGTCCTGCGGCGGTGACTCGGCGTCGGATGGTTCGGTGGATTCCGCAACCTCCTCGACGGTCGTTTCGATTTTCTGGGCGGCTTGATCGATTTTTTCCAATGCCGATTGATCAATCGCTTCGGACTGCCGGCTCGTCGCGGCGGCTTGGGCTTTGAGCCGTCGGGCAGCATCGAGTTGATCGTTGGCCTGGGCGATCAAGTCCTGCAGCTCGGCGCGACGTCGCTCGACATCGGCCATCGCGGCGTCGGCCTCGGCGACCCGCTGGGCGGCGGCGCTTTCCTGCTGAGCCGCTTCGGCGCCGCGGCGGCTGGCCTGCCGCTGCGCGTCGATCGCCGCCTGTTCGGCGACTCGTGCTTTTTGAATGACTTGGCCCGCGGTGGCGGATTGTTCGGCGAGTTGCTCGCGTTCGTCGACGATGCTTTGGCGAGCCGCCTGCGCAGCTTTCTCGGCCGCCTGGACCGCGGCCTGCTGATCGGCGAGTGCTTCGTTGACTTTCCGGGCGGCTTCACGTTCGCGCTGGACGGCCAACTTCATTTCTTCCAACGCCGCGCGTTGTTTGGTGACCGCGGCGGCGGCGGCGGCGGCTTGCTCGCCGGAGCGGTTGGCCAGCTCGGTGGCCCGCTGGGCGGTGGCCTGCGCCTCGGCGGCGGTCTGCTGCTGCGCCTCGGCGGCGGCGATCGCCGCGCGTGCCTCTCGGAGTTGCTCTTCGCTGCGGGCACGCTCTTTTTGCGCCTCGGTCTTGGCCACCACGGCGGCCTGGCGAGCGTCGGCGGCGGCTTTGGCCTGGGCGGTCAACGCGGCGGCCGCGGCGCCGGACGCTTCCAATTCCGCCTTGGCGGCCTGCCGCTCGGCGTCCAGCGAGTCATGCAGCGACTTGATCTCGTCCCTGGCCCGCTCGGCGGCCTGACGGTCAGCCTCCACCTTGGCGATGGTTTGGTCAAGCTCGGCCTTTTGCTCGGCCGCTTTCTTCTGAGCCGCTCGGGCTTCCGCTTCCGCCTGACGGGATTTTTCAAACGTGGCCGCGGCGTCGGCGAGCCGTTGATCGAGGTCTCGGCGTTTGGCTTCAGCGGTCTTTAGGTCTTCCGCCGCGGCAGCCCGCTGGGTCTCCGCTTTCTCTCGTTCCTGTTTAGCCTCCGCCAACGTTTTCTCAGCGGCTGCCAACTTTTCCGCTGCTTGCTGTTTGGCTTCCGCATTGGAAGTTTCGCTTTGCTGCCGAATTTGGTCGGCCTGACTTTTTGCTGCCTCCGCTTGATTCTTGGCCATCTGAGCCTGATTTTTCGCAACCTCCGCTTGTTTGAGGGCGGCTTCGGCGTCGGTCATTTTGCGCTCGGCCAGCTCGACCTGTTGCTGTGCGGCTTGTTTCATCTCGGCCGCCTCGGCCTTGGCCCGTTCGGCGGCCATGCGACCGGCGGCAAGATCCTGTTTGGCTTTCTCGGAATCTTGTTTGGCTTTGTCGGCTGCCTGTTTGGCGGCTTCGGCCTCCTGTTTAGCCGATGCAGCTTTTTGCTTGGCGGCTTCGGCATCCTGTTTGAACGACACAGCTTCCTGCATCGCGGCCTCTGTTTCCTGTTTGGCGGTTGCTGCTTCCTTCTCCGCCGCGGCGGCTTTCCGCTGAGCTTCGGCGGCGGCTTGCTTGGCCGCGGCAAGTTCAAGGCCGATCGCCTTGGACTGTTCTTGGGCCGCCAGCGTCTCGTCCCCAACGATTTTCAGGCGGTTTTGAACTTCATCCCCGGCCGTCCGCACTTCGCGGAGTTCGGTTTGGAGGGATTCATTTTCGGCAACGCTCTGGCGGAGCTGCCCGTCGACTTCCGCTTTGGAAGCCAGCACCGCTTGCATCTCCGATTCGGAAACCCCGCAGCCGGCGAGGGTCAAAACGGTGGGAAAAATTAGGAAATAGAACCGCCTGAGCGGCTGGGTGGTTCGTTTCATCGCGGAAAAGCGGGAGGAGTAGGTAAGTTAGTCAGGCCGTTAGGTCCGCCAGAGCTTAATCAACCCCGCGGCGTCATCGAGCCGAGCCAACCGAGGCGGTAGAAAAAGACCATGAATCCGACCGCGATCATTGCCATTAGCGCCAATGCGAAGGGATATCCGAGCGACCAGTGCAATTCAGGCATGTTCAATTCCGAAGCCCCGGGGTCAAAATTCATTCCGTAGACGCCCGCGACGAACGACATGGGGATAAAAATCGTCGCGATGATCGTCAGCACTTTCATCACGTCGTTGTTGCGTTGGCCGAGCATTGCAAAATACAGCTCGCGCAGTTCGCCGCACGTTTCACGGTCGGTCGCCGTTTCCTCGATCAATTGGTGCAGGTGGTCTTGGCAATCGCGAAAGAACAGCAGCGTGTCGGGTTGGACAATCCCGACGGCTTCCCGCTGCAGCCGGGTGATCGCGTCGCGGTGTTGACGCAGGACTTTGCCGATCGCTGACAGATCGCCGCGAACCGCGTGGAGCCGCACCGGCAGCGAGTGGTCGATGGAGTCTTCCAGGTCGTCGGCGATTCGTTCCAAGCGGTCGCCGAGCCGGTCGAGCAGCGGGAAGTAGCCGTCCAAAATCGCATCGATCAGGCAGTAGAAGAGGTAATCGGCCCCGCGGGATCGGATCCGGCCCAGGGCGTTTTCCAACCGGATGCGAACCGGATCGAGGCAATCGCCGGTTCGTTGCTGGATCGTGACGACCGTGTTGTTGACCAGAAAAATCGAAACCTGTTCGGTATCAAATCCGTTGTCGCCGCAAGGCATCCGGGCGACAAAGAACAGCGTCTGGTCGTAGGTCTCCAGCTTGGCGTGTTGATGGTCGCCGGTGACGTCCTCCAGGGCCAACGGGTGCAGGTCGTAAGCGTCGCCGATCGCCGCGATCAGCCGGGTGTCACCCAGTCCGTCGAGGTCGATCCAGGTAACGCGTTCTTTCGATTCGTTGGCCGACGCAACGGCCATCCGTTTAATCCTGGCGATTCGTTTGCCGTCGGGGGCGACGTCGTCGTTGATCGTCGCCTCGTTGTACTGGATCACCCGGAGCCGGCCGCGGTGCTCCCGGTCGGCCGCCGGCAGGGCGCCGGGGACCGATCCGGGGGCCGGTCGGTGGTGTTTGCGGCGGCGAAAAGACAGCACTCGGTGACGTTTTCTCATGGCGGTTATCTTGGCGGGTTGCCGCCGGGGCGGTAGCGGTCTGCCCACGGCCGGATAATGTGTGCGGTCCCCGTCCCCAACGCCCCCGCGAGCTTGATGTCGATCGCCACCGCTGCCACGACCGATTTCAAACCTGCGAGCGACGACGCGTATGGCCGGCTGCAAACCGTCGGCGACCAACTCCGGGGCGTTTTGCGGGGCAAACCCGAAGTGATCGACTCGGTGCTCACCGCGGTGCTGGCGGCCGGCAGCGTGCTGCTCGAAGACGTTCCCGGGGTCGGTAAAACGACGCTGGCCAAATCGTTGGCGCGGTTAATCGAACTGGACTATCGCCGCGTCCAATGCACCCCCGATCTATTGCCCGCGGACATCCTGGGCGGTTCGATTTATCAACCGGCGACCGGGACGTTTGAATTTCGCGCCGGGCCGGTGTTTTGCAATTTGTTGGTCGCCGACGAGATCAATCGCGCCAGCCCGCGGACGCAGTCGGCATTGCTCGAAGCGATGGCTGAGCGGCAGGTGACGATCGACGGGACGCGGTACGAATTGGAGGAACCGTTCATGGTCATCGCGACGCAAAACCCCGCCGGCTTTGAAGGCACCTACCCGTTGCCCGAATCGCAGTTGGACCGGTTCCTGATGCGGTTATCGATTGACTATCCCGATGCCAAGTCGGAGGTCGATTTATTGTTAGACCAAGCCGACGAGGATCCGGTCGATCATTTGATGCCGGTGATGTCGGCGGCGGATTTGGTGACGCTGCAGCGTCGGGTTCGCGGTGTCGCGGTGTCGCGGCCGGTGGCGCAGTACGTTGTCGATTTGGTCGGCCGGACGCGGCGGGACGAGCGGTTGCGAATCGGGGTCTCGCCGCGTGGCAGCAAGGCGTTGTTGCGGGCGGCGCAGGCTCGGGCGATGGTCGCGGGGCGTGATTATTGTCTGCCCGACGACATTCAATCGGTCGCCGCGTCGGTGCTCAGCCACCGCGTGACGGCTCGTCGCTCGGCCGAAACCGCCGGGACGATCGCCGGATGGATCACCGAGACGATCGCATCAACGCCAGTACCGGTCTGAATAAAAACTGTCAACTGTTAACTGTAAACTGACAACTTTCTTCCAACGCATCTTTTGGCTCTCGCCGGTCGGTTGGTGGCTGGGGCTGCGGCGGCGAATGACCCCCGGGTCGATCACCCTGCTGATCCTGGCGATCCTGTCGCTCAACATCATTTGGGGGCTGCCGTGGGTCGGGATGCTCTCGACGTGTTTGTCGTTGATGATCGTCGGCGGGATTGCCGCGGCGGTGGTGCGACCGCGGTTGACGATGGACGTGCGGGTCGAACCGGTGGCGATGGCCGGCCGACCGGTCCGGGTGGTCGCGACGATGCGAAACCCCGGCCCACGGTCGGCGTTGGACCTGCGGTTGACGCCGCGGATCGATCCGGCGGTCGGCCGAACCGGCGACCAGTCGTTTACCGCATCGAGCGTCGGCGTGGGGCAATCGATTGAGTTGTCGTTTCAAACGGCGTTCACCCGGCGGGGGATTTGGACGACGCCGCCGGTGCGGGTGGAAAGCTATTTTCCGTTCCGGTTGTTTCGCACGTTCAACCGTGTGGCTTCGGACCGATCGGTCGCGGTCACCCCGCCGCCGGCCGACAGCCGCGTCGACCCGGCCGCCGGGTCGGTCGCCCGCGCCGTCGAGCAGATCGTGTTGAGGCACCGCGGCGGCGATCAGATGAACTACGTCGGCAATACCGAGTATCGGATGGGGATGCCGGTGCGGCGGTGGGATTTTGCGTCGTGGGCGAGATTGGGCCGGCCGATCGTTCGTCAGTACAGCGCCCCGGCAACCGCGTCGGTGCGGTTGATCGTTGATGTGACCGGGATGTCGGGACGCCGCCGCCGGGGCGGGGCGGAGGACGCGGCCGTCGAGGCGGTTTTGGCCCGAGCGGTGATGGCGATCGAGCGGCTCGGCGGGGCGGGCGTGGGGTTGGAAGTGTGCGTTGCGACGGACGCCGGCGAGATGAACCCCGCCGGGCACAGCGATCGTATCTCCATCGCCACGGCGATCGCCGGGGCGGTTCCGGTCCGCGCGGCCGCGGCGGATCGCTACTTGATCGACTGCCTGGCTCGACCGACCGGCGGCGGCGGGCCGACCCTGATCCTCTCGACCCGGCCGCCGGAGCGTTGGAGCGAGCGGACCGACGGGCGACAGATTGAAAGGTTGCGACACTTGATCTCCAGCCCCCTGGTTGGCTGGTACGGACCCGAGCCGTCCAAAATCGCGGATTTAACCCCCAAGGCAATGGCATGAGCGTGTTGACCGATCCCCGCGTTTGGCTTGCGGCGTTGTCGCTGGTCGTCTCGGCGCTGGTCGGCTCGACGTTCCGTTCGACACCGCCGGTGCTGGGCGGTTGGGCGTTGGCGGCCGCCGCGGTCGCGTGGCAAACCCGGCGGATCGGTTGGGGCGAGGCGTCCGATCCCGCCCGCGCCAGCCAAAGCATTTGGATGTTTCGACTCGCCTTTTGGGCTGCCGGAATCGCCGTCGTCGTCGTTTTGCTCCGAATGCCGACGCTTGGCGATTTATCAACCACGCCGTTGATGGCCGGCATCGACATCCTCAGCCATCTGGCGATCGGTCTGTGCCTGTTGCTGTGGACCCACTGGCCGGTTCGGGGCCACGTCCTGATGTTGAGCCTGGCGTGTTTGGCGATGATGATGGCGATCGCCGCGGGGGGCGTTTCGTCGACGCTGACGGGACAATCGGTCATCGCGATCGTCGGCGTGCTCGGTTTTGCCGCCGCCTGTCAAATCATTCCGGTGCCCCGCCGGGGGGGGCGGTCGGAGATCGTCGTTTGGCCCACCACCGGGCCGGCCACCGAGTTATCGGGGTCACGGCGGGCCATGCCGATGCACGCTGGGCCGATGCACGCCACGCCGATGCACGCCGGGCACCTGATCACGCTGGCGATCCTGTTGCTCACCGCGACGTTGACGACCCGGGGGCTGCAGGGGGCGTTGCCTCAAATCCGAGCCGGCGTGCTCGCGGGGCTTCGCGATCGGCTCGAAAACAGCCCGCAGTTGGGGTGGGCGGGTCCCGGCAAGTATGTCTCGGGGTCGCGATTAGGATCGATTCGCGATCACATGACGTCGGCGGCCGAGGTCGTGGCGCTGCGTGGCGAGAGCGAGCGTCAACCCGGGTACCTTTCGGGCCGGGTGTTGGACGACTACGAGGCGGGAAATTGGCGGACGCGGCGTCGGCGAGGTTTGGCCAACGAGCCGGTCGATGATCGGCAGCGGCGGCGACCGACGTATGCCCAACGTTCCTGGCAGCAGCAGGGTTGGTCACCGGAGCCGGCCGATCGAGCGACCGAGACGCCGCGGCCGACCGGCGAGCCGGCTAATTTGCCCGGCGGGGTGCCTCGGTTCACGATCGGGCCTCGGTTCACGATCGGGTCCGCGGCGACCGGCGATGGGGCCAACTCACCGTCGGCATCTTCCGGTGCCGGGGGGGACCCGCAGATCGACGCCCCGGCGTTGTTGCAGCTCCGCGGCGAGCCGATGATGGGCACCGCGATCTTTGCCCCCGCGTCGGCGGTTTGGGTCGAAGCGGCAGCCAAATCGTTGCAAATCGATGCCCATGGTCAACCACTCGGGGGCGTCAATTTAGACGTCGCCTACCGATTGGGAGTGACCGCCACGCCTCCCGCCGAGCGGCTCTCGGCGGCCGATCGGGCGTTGATGCTGCGGATCACGCCGGCGATCCGGCCGACGGTCACTTCGATCGCCGGGCGGCTTTTTGCCGGGCAGCCGACGGCGGCTCAAAAGGCGGCCGCAGTGACCAACCACTTTGCCGACTTTGAGTACTCGCTGCGGGGGGTGCGTGTCCCGGCCGGGACCGATCCGCTGGTGCATTTCCTCCGCACCGAGCACCCCGCCCACTGCGAGTACTTTGCCACCGGCACCGCCATGTTGCTGCGGGCCGGGGGCCTGCCGACGCGGTACCGAACCGGTTACGTGATGATTGAATACAGTGACCAATCGATGGTCTATTTGGCCCGTCAACGCGACGCTCATGCCTGGGTGGAGTATTTCGATGACAACACGGGTCGTTGGGTGGCGGTGGAATCGACCCCGGGGCGGCGTTACCAATCGTTGCGGCCGGACGCCGATGCCGCGACCGCCGGTGGATCGTCGGCCGGCGATGTGGACCGTTCGGGTGATGAGACGGGGCGCCGGTGGTGGGAGGAAGCGATCGGGCGGCTGCGATCGCTCCGCATCGCCGACGTGATCGTTGGCGGTTATCAACTATTGCAATGGCCGTTGCTGCTGGCGCTGGTCGTTTGGTTCCTTCGCCGCCAGTGGTCCGGTCACCGCGGGGAGGATCGATTGGTCGTCGAACGTCGCCGGATGGATCGCTGGACCGCCCAGTGGGGGCTGACCCGCCGGCCGGCCGAAACGCTCCATCAGTTCGCCGACCGGATCGATTCGGTCGCGCCGCCGGGGCCGACCGCGGAGTGTTTGCGAGGGGCCGCGGTGTGGTACCGCCGGCACGCCGAAGCGATTTACCGGGGCAGCGCTTCAGCGTCGCTGGACCCGCCAGGGTTCAGTTCGGCCCGGCCTTCAGCGTAGCTGGACCCGCCAGGGTTCAGTTCGGCCTGAACCCTGGCGGGTCCAGCTACGAGGGTGTTGATGCTGCGATCGTTACCGCAGCGCCGCCAGCTTGGCCGCGGCGGCTCCGTTGTCGATCGCCGTCGCTGCCATTTGGACCCCGTCGACGAGCGACCGGGCTGCTCCGGTCAAAACCAACGCGGCGGCGGCTCCGGCCAACACCGCGAATCGCGGCGGACCGTCCTGCCGGTCAAAAATTGCTCCAATGATCGCCGCGCTGTCGGCCGGATCAGCCGCCTGCAGCGACTCGGCGTCGACCACCGGCAGTCCAAAATCATCCGCCATCCAGTTCAGCGGCGACGCTTGCCGGCCCGCCGCAACATCAATGCAGTGCGTCCCGCCCGCCCCCAGCGACACCTCGTCCTGACCGTCACGGCCGCGGACGATGAAGGCTCGCGTGGTGCCGAGTTGACCCGCCGCATCGGCAACCTTGTGCTGAGCCGGCTCCGTCGGGGTGCCGAGCAATTGGTGCGTCGCGCCGGCGGGATTGCACAACGGCCCGAGCAGGTTGAAGAGCGTCGGGACGCCCAGACGCCGGCGGGTCGCAACGACGTGCCGCATCGCGGGGTGAAGTTTTTGAGCGAAACAGAAACACAGTCCGATCCGGTCGAGTTTCTCGGCCACCGCATCGGCTTCGGATTCAATTTTGACACCCAAATGTTGCAAAACGTCGGCCGAACCGGTCCGGCTGGTCGCCGCCCGGTTGCCGTGTTTGGCCACCGCGACGCCGCACGCCGCGACGACGATCGCCACGGCGGTCGAGATGTTGAACGTCCCGGTGCCCGAGCCGCCGGTGCCGCAGGTATCCAGCAGCACGTCGTGTCGATGCGAGATCGGCGTCATGTGCCGCCGCATCGCGATCGCCGCCCCGACCAACTCCTGAGCCGTTTCACCTTTGGCCCGAAGCGCCAGCAGTAGTTGCCCCATCGCCGCATCGTCCACCTCACCGCGGAGCATCGCATCGATCACCGCCTCCGTCGCCTGGGCGGACAGGTCGTGGCCAGCGGAGGCGCTGGCGATCATCGATTCAATATCCGGGTCGCAGTTCATTTTGCCAAGGTTTTTGACCGATCATATCCGACCTGACCAAGCTCCGGTTTTTGCGGTAAATTTTGCCGCATGTCTCGCAAAATCATTCTCGACTGCGATCCGGGCATCGACGACGCGGTTGCGGTCGCCATCGCGTTGTTCGATCCTCGGCTCGAAGTGTTGGCGATCACCGCCGCGGCGGGTACGGTCGACGCGACACGCGCGACCAGCAACGCGGCCGGGTTGGTCACGCTGCTCGACCCGCCACGGTACCCCGAAATCGGTCGGGCGCTCGATCCCCCCGACGCCCCGGTGCTCGACGACAGCCACCTCAATGGTGCCGACGGTTTGGGCGGTTTGGACCTACCCCAAGCGACCCGACACAACGACCATACCTCCGACAAGGTCATCGCCGAAATCGTTCGCCGTCACCCCGGCGAGGTCACGATCGTGTGCCTGGGGCCGATGACGAATTTGGCCCGCATGATCCGCCGCGACCCGACGGTGTTGCCGTTGATCGATCAGGTCGTCATCGCCGGCGGATCGGTTTCGCATCCCGGCGATGCGACCGCGGTGGCGGAGATGAACTGTTTCTTCGACCCCGCGGCCGCCAAAACCGTCTTCGCCTCGGCGACCACCAAATCGTTGGTCCCGTTGGACATGACCGAACAGATCACGTTTGGCGTCGATTTGGTCGACCAATTGCCATCCGCCTCGACCCGAGCGGGCGGATTGTTGCGAAAGATTCTGCCGTTCGCTTTCCGCACCGCCCACCGTCGGCTGGGCCGCGAGGTCATCCCGCTGCAGGACGCGGTGACGATCGTCGCGGTGACGCAGCCGGACCTATTCGAGTGGGAGGAAATGGCGGGCGACGTCGAGGTTTCCGGCACGATTGCCCGCGGCATGACGCTCTTTGACCGCCGGTTGCGACCCGAATGGAGCACCAATTTGGCCGTCGCCCGAACCGCCGATCCCGAAGCGATCCGCGACGAAGTGCTCCGCGGGCTACGTTTGGCGGGGCAGAAGACGCGTTAGCAGGTTCCTGTAGCGGAAGTCGCCAAGACTTTCGGATTCGCCGGATATTCACGAGTGTCGACATCGGTTGGTTCGCGTGAAGTTTGGACGGTAAAATAATCACCCCCCCGGTCATCCGACCTCGTTCAACCGCGAACGCCCCGCCCCGAGGTGACCCCCGATTGTCGTTCAACCTTGCCGACCCGTTTTGATCCATCGCGCCGCCCTTGTCGTTTTCCTAGCCCTCCGGTTTATCCCCTGCCAGGCCGACGGTCCAACTCCGCCGGCCGACGACCCGATCTCGCCGGTCGACGACCAGGGCCGCGTCGTCAATTTCGGGCGCGACATCGTGCCGATTTTCAAAACCCACTGTTTGGAGTGTCACAACGAGGACAAAGCGAGCAACGACTTTCGGATCGACGATCCCGATTCGGTGTTCTCCTACGTCGAAGCCGGCGATGTCGAATCCAGTTCGATGTACGTCGACTACATGCTCTCCGAAGACCCCGACCTGCTGATGCCGCCGCCGGGTCACGGCGGTCCATTGCCGCCGGCGGAATTGGCCTTGGTGCGGCTGTGGATCGAGGAAGGTGCCGATTGGCCCGAGGATGCGATGGTCGACGGGTCGGGCGAAGCGTTGCCGGAGCGTGACGTCGTTTCAATCGCGTCGATGGGTTTGGGCCAGCGGGTTTGGACATTTCAAGGTTTCTTTCACCCCGCAACGGTCCACTTTCCCATCGCCCTGCTACTGGTTGGCGGCGTCTTTGTCGCGCTGGGATTTAAATGGCCCGTGATCGGAACGCAGGTCCCGCTGGCGTGCCTGTGGATCGGCTCGGCCACGGCGATCGTCGCCTGCATGATGGGTTGGGCCTTTGCAGTCGAGAAAGGCTACGGTTCGTGGGCCAAAGTCGACACTGATTCGGAGATTTTTTGGCACCGCTGGAGCGCAATGATCGTCACGCTGGTCGCGGTCGTCTCGGCCATCATCGCGGCGATCGCGGTTTTGAAAAATCGTCCCGGCTTGAACCCGATCTGGAAAACCGGCTTGGTGGCCGTGGCGCTGTTGATCGGACTGGTCGGTCATCAGGGCGGCGAATTGACCTACGGCAAAGATTTCTTTCCCAAAGCGATTCGGATCCTCACCGGTCAGGTCGATCCGCCAACCCCGTAGCTGGATCCACCAACCCCGTAGCTGGACCCGCCAGGGTTCAGTCCCCCCCAAGCCAAACCTTCCGCAGGCTCGGCGACTTCAATTCGGCGGTCGCAACTGCCGGTTCCGCTCCCGCAGTCGCCCGGTTTGTTGCCGCATCCGACCGGCCATCCGCCGCAATTCCGCCTCCAATCGGCGGCCCGCAACGTCGCTGCTGCGGATCGGCTCGGTGCCCGCCCGCACCCGATTGGGGTCAATGCTCAATCCCATCGCCGGTCCGCCCAAATCACCGGCCAACGAACGGGCGGCAATCAAATCGATCAACCGCGTTTCCAGGCTCCGCGGCCGCACCGGAACGATTGCCGGCTCGCTCCACGTCACCCGCAACCCCTCGATCGGGCGATCGGTCACCTCGCGGAGTTCACGCAAACGTGAAGAAATCAGCCGGTGGTCGGCATCGAGCGCCCAAACCCAGGTCCGGGTGTCGACCCGAATGATCCATTCCCACACCGTCGCCGATTGGCTCAAAGCCCGGTCAAGGCGTTCGAGCGTTCGGCGGTGACAGGCCGCCCCGGCGATTAATGATCCGATCGCGACCCGGTCGGGCCGCCGCGGCCGGGAACCAGTTGACATGAGCACCTCCGGCGTCGTCGTGGCGGTCGACGACAGCCCGGCCACCCGTGGACGCTGCGACTGGCCCAAGCCAATCAATCGCCATCGGGCATAAGCGGCGGCGATCGCGAAATGATGATGGTTTGGGGTGATGAACGTCACCGATCCATCGCGATCGATGACCAAATCGCTCATCCCCGCAGCCGCCGCCTCAGCCGCCGCGGCCATCGCCGGCCCGCCCGCCGCGATCATCGCCGGCCCGCCCGGTGCGGCCGGCTCCGGGCGGCTGACCCGCCATCGCGTGACCATCTGCTCTGGTTGATCGACCGCTTCGATCACGATTTCACCCGTCCGCGGATTGCCCGGCTCCGCGGACTGCATTGCGCCGATGATCCGGACCAACGTTCGAGCCAGCCACACCGGGTCGGCGTGGGCGTCGATTTGACCGAGGTTCCAACGCAGCCGCTGGGCCAGGGAGACGCTGAGGCCTTCGACCACTGCCCCCCGGAGCGTCCGGGCGTCGATTCGGACCCGGCGAATCGCCAGCGTTTGCGGCCGGGTCGACGCGGGTCCGAGTCCATCGTCGATTTGGTGGGTCAAAGCCGCCGCCCGTTGACACAACCGCAACGCTTCTTCCAGCGAGCGACGTTGCGGGTTGTCGAGCCGGTCAGCCGCCTGGTGCCGCACCCACTCCAAACTGGCCGCGATGCCGGCCAGCGGCGATCGCAAATCGGCCGCCAAACCGGGCGGGGCGTCAGTGGGAAGCATCACGGCAGATCAATCGGTGGGGGTAGACGAACTTTTCCCTCATCGACCTTGCCCCAATCCCCCTTACATCCAACAGTAGTGGATTTTGCTAAAAATCCATCCCCACCATGGATTTTTAGCAAAATCCACTACGGTCGGAATTCATCGGCCCGTTCGACGGGGTATTTGATCGCGTTGAGCCGCATCTTGTCCCGCAGCGCCTTGCTCAAATCGATATCCAACCGGCTGGCGATCGCCAGCAGATAGGCCAGACAATCGGCCATCTCCTCGGCGACCGCCTGTTGCCGGCCCGCATCGATTCGCTCCGATGCTTCACCCGAAAGCCACTGGAAATGTTCCATCAATTCGGCGGCCTCGATCGCCAAGGACATCGCAAGGTTTTTGGGGTCATGAAATCGTTGCCACCGCCGAGCCTCGACAAACTCCGCGACCACGGCTTTGAGCTGATCGACCGTTGTGTCGGCATCGCCAGCCGGCAAGTCATTCACGATTGGCCGTCCAACCAAACGCCACGCTCGTCGGCCATCGTGACGGTTCCGCGGATCACGTCGCCGATCTCATAACGGCCGCGAATTTGACCGGCGGCATAACGACTTGTCGTGCCCACCGCCACGCCGCTGGTGTCGATTTGCTCGACCATCATTTGTTCGGGCAACCCCACCAACGTTTCACCATAAGATCGCTTTAATTCGGTTTCCAATGCCAATAGCCGATTCATTCGGGACTGCTGAATGTCGACATCCACCTGGTCGGGCATTTGGGCTGCCGGGGTGCCGCGGCGAGCGGAGAATGGAAAGGCGTGAATTTTAGAGAACCCCGCCGCTCGGCACGTCGCCAACGTCTGTTCAAATTCATCCTCGGTCTCGCCCGGAAACCCGACGATGATATCGGTCGTGATCGCCGGCCGGTCGAGCTTCTCACGAACGAGATTGCATCGATCAACAAACATGCGTGTCCCCCAACGACGCCGCATCCGCCGCAGCACCGAGTCGCTGCCCGATTGCAAACATAGGTGAAAGTGCGGGGCGACTTTACCGCCCGAACCGGCCACCACGTCGATCAGTTGACGCGTCGCCTCGGTCGCTTCGATCGATGATAATCGGATGCGAAAATCGCCGGACACGTCGATGAGCTTTTCGATCAAATGCGCCAGCCGCGTCCAGTCCTGCCGCGGCTTATGACGATTCCATTCGACGCCGTAGTGTCCCAAATGGATGCCGGTTAAGACGACTTCGCGGTGACCGGCATCGACCAGCGATTGGACCTCACGGACAATGTCGGCAACCGGGCGGCTGGCCAGGTTCGGCCGCACCGCCGGAATGATGCAGTAGCTGCATCGCAACAAGCAACCGTCTTGGACTTTGACATACGCCCGCCGCCGCCCGGTGTGTCCCATCAATCCGGTCGGAATGTCGACGACCCCAAAGCGGCCCATCAGGTCGGGCAGCTCACGTTTGTCGATCAAAACCTCCGTGACACCTTCGATCGCCGCGACTTCCGCCGGCGCCCGGGTCGCATAACATCCCATCACCACCAAACGCGTGCCCGGATTTTGGCGGGCCATTCGACGGATGATTTGACGGCTTTTGACGTCCCCGGTTTCGGTCACCGTGCAAGTGTTGACGATGCAAACATCGGCAGTCTCGCTTTTGTCGGCATCGCGATAACCGATCGTCGCCAACCCCTGCCGGACCAACTCGGTCTCATACTGATTGACTTTGCAACCCAGGGTATGGGTTTTCAATGTCGCGCTCATGTCAACCTCATCGCGTACCGAACCTTGCGATTGATTCGAGGATCGAAGACGGCGCGGACATCGAACTTAAGGCCCTCGATGACTCGGCTTCGCACGTTGCCGCTGCGATGCTTGATAACCTCGAAACCTTTAGAACCCAACAAGTATTGTTCCAGGATTTCCTCGTCCGAATCGACAATCCAGTATTCGCCGACACCATTCGCTTGAAAATCTTCAAATTTAACACCCCGGTCGCGATGCTCGGTTGAATCCGACAGAACCTCTACCGCCAGGTCTGGTTGCGGGAATCGTCGAGTGTTCGGTTTGAAAGTCGCAACTTTTTCAGGTTTGAAGAAAACGACATCGGGTTCGTAGTCGTTTCGCGGAAAGACGACTAGGCATTTCTCCGACAGGACTTCACCCAGCGATCGCTCATCGACGTAGTCTTCGAGTAAAATGGTAACATATTTGGTGATTCGCAGATGTTTGGCGGCCGCGGGGGAGTGCATGATGATCTCCCCATCGATGAACTCCATTTTGAACTCATCGGTCATCGTCTCATAAAACCGCTGCCTCGCCCGGCTCTCCGCCCGCAGTTGGTCCTGCAGCCGGGTGACGACCTGGGGCAACAGCGGCGAGTGCGCCAGCGGCTCGATCAATTGGTCGATGGTGGTCATGGTTAAATGTGGGATAGGCCTCCGGCCTGTCGCCTGTCGCCTCGGCGGGATGAACGCTCTGAAATGGCCACGATGCCGACGACAGGCCGGAGGCCTATCCCACGAACGGGGCTGTTGCTGACAGCTTAACCGATGCAGGATTGACCGCATGAACCGCTTTGAATCGATTCGCCGCCTCGTGCTGTGCTTCCCCGTGCTCGATCATCACGTCGACCAAATGGCCGCGACGCTGCAGCGATTGGTCGACGATCCGGCCTGCCCGCTGACCAAAGTTCCTGAAATTGTCGACGCGGGCCAACAGCGGATCGACGAATTGTTGCCGACCGCCGACATTTTCGTCGGTCACGCCAAAGTCCCCGTCGATTGGGACCGCGTGCTGGCGGCCGACCGGTTGCGTTGGATCCAGTCGTCGGCCGCGGGGCTGGATCACTGCTTGGTGCCCGGCGTGATCGCCGACGACCGGATCGTCGTCTGCAGTGCCTCGGGTCTGTTTGCCCCCCAAGTTGCCGAGCAGACCTTTGCGTTGCTCTTTGGATTGCTCCGGCGTATTCGCACGTTCGAGTCCTCGCGGCCGGTCCGCGATTTTACCCGTCAACCAACCGACGACCTCCGCGGCAAAACCGTCGGCATCGTGGGGCTGGGCGGCAACGGCCGAACGATTGCCGCGGTGTTGGCTCCGTGGGAAGTTCGCGTCCTCGCCACCGATTACTACCCCGAAAACAAACCCGACTGCGTCGACGAACTGTGGGGGGCCGATCGTCTGGACGAACTCCTACGACAATCCGATGTCGTCATCTTGACGCTGCCGCTCAACGAAGCGACGGCCGGTTTGATCGACGCGAAGCGACTTTCGACGATGCGGCCGGGGGCTTATTTGATCAACGTCGCCCGCGGCCGCGTGATTGTCGAGTCCGATTTGGTCGACGCGCTGGCCGCCGGGCGGTTGGCGGGCGTCGGAGTGGACGTTACCGCGGTCGAACCGTTGCCACCGTCCAGCCCCTTGTGGGACGACCCGCGGGTGCTCATCACGCCGCACGTGGGGGCGCAATCGGCCCGCCGGGTCGACGATACGGTGGACTTGGCGTGCCTAAATTTTGAGAGGTATTTTCGTTCACAACCGCTGCTCAATCGGGTCGATAAGCACCTCGGTTTCCCTCACCCGGCCGATTCCTACCGGGTCGTGACGGGAAACGCAGCGGTCGCCCGCATTTCGTAAAATCCGCCAAAGCTTTCGCTTTCGGCTCATCCTTCTCGCCAGAATCATCACCATGAGCAGCCCCCGCCAAAGTCGCCCCCAGGACGCCACGGCGGTGGTTCATGTCACGCCCCGGGCTGTCCCATCGCCCGCCCGGATGATTGATCCGACGACGCGATTGTCCAAGCGAGCGGCGACGGGAATCGGTCGGTCGGTTGAACAGCCCGGCGCGTCGACCGCGCCGGTCGCCAAAGGCCCCGTGTTGCTGCCGATGTCCGGCCCGACCGCCTACCGGTTCGTCCTGGAGTTCAACCGGACCTACGCATCGGTTGGCATGAAGATGCAACGTTGCAACGACGTCGGTCAACGACGCGCCGCTTGACCACGAAACAGCTAACCGCTAACCGCTAACCGCTTCTTCAAAACCCGCGAAACGGGTGGGCCGCGGTGTCTTTCTTTTCCAGCATGTCGTCGACGGTCGGTTTGCCGGCCATCGCCGACCGCAACGCCTCGAGCGTCGCCTGGTGGTTGAAGTTAAAGATTTTTTCGTCGTTGTCGGCTTCGGGGTGAATGAAAACGCCGCAAACGCAGACCAAATCTTCGGCCTGGTCTTTGGGAATGATCCCCTCGGCAACCGCATCGGCAACCGCCTTGGCGACCGCCGCCTGAGCGGGGCCGAACATTTGAACCGCCTGCTTCATCCCCTTGATCGTCACCTTGGTCACCATCACGGTGGCGGGTTTGACCGCGACGTTGGGTTCGAGCACCGCTAGCAGGTTGGTGTGCCCTTCGCTTTGATTGGCCAAGGCGTTGGCGAACGCGGTGCCCACCGGTCCGTCCTTGGAGCCGATCATCAAGTCGATGTGGGCGATTTCGTTGCCGTCGCCGACGAGGGATTCACCGATGTGGAATTGCATGTTGTTGCGGAGGCCAAAGGTCGAGAAAACGTGTCCGTGAGAGTGTCAACGGTATCAAAGCCGCCGCACGTCGCAAAGCCGTTTACCCTGGCGGGCGCCTCGGTCCGCTGGGCGGTCCAGTCGGCTGTCGCGGCGGGGCGGGTCGTTGACGCGGCCGATGAGTTTGGCGACCGAGAGACCCTGGCAGCCGCGAGGCACTGGACGCCGCTGAGCGAGCACACGCCGGACAATCAAACCGTTTGGGTCGGCGGCTCCTCCCGCCGGGTCGACTCAGCGAGATTGCCGCTGTGCCGGTTGCAAAACATTGCCGCGGCGTGCGGCTTTGACGTCCCGGAAACTCGCCGCCAAACCCCGCCTCCGGGCGATTGGTTGACAAAATCCGGCGGCTCGGGCGGTTTGGGGGTCCGCCGTAGCGGAAGTCGCCAAGACTTTCGGAGGAGCGAGGATGCCGAAAGTCTTGGCGACTTCCGCGACGGGTCCACCTACTGGCAGCGTCGCATCGCCGGCCGACCCGCCGGTGCCGTCTGGCTGGCCGACGCCGCCGACGTCCGGCTCCTGGCCGTTTGCCGCAGCCACCACCGCCGCATCGGCGATCGACCCTATGTCTACGCCGGTTCCTCCGGTCCGTTGCCGATCGATCCGGCCGTCTCCAGCCGTTTACAAACCCTCGGCCACCGAATCACCGACGCAACAGGTTGGCGAGGTTTGTTCAACGTTGATTTCGTCGTCAACGGCGTCCGATGGTGGGTGCTCGAAGCGAACGATCGGCCAACCGCCTCCTGCGAAGTGATCGAGCGCTCATGGCGGTCGGCCGGGGCATTGGCACCCCGCCAATCGCTGATCGATTGGCATTGCCGAGCGATCACCGGCGAGCGATGCCTCTACGATATTCCGCCGGTCGCTTCGCCGCCGCGATGGCACAAACGGATCCTCTACGCGGTCACCGACCAACATTTTGACGCCGATCGGGTGGTGGCGCCGGCGGGCGTGGAGTTGACCGATCTGCCGGTCGATCCGGTCGAGGTTGCCGCCGGTTGGCCGCTATGCACCGCGATCTGGCGGTCGTCATCCCCCGCCGCGATTGTCAGGACATAACAGCCGATTTTCGTCCCTTGGTCCCGGCATTCGCGATACAATCGGCTCCTCAACCCTTGGCTGTCTTACCTCCCTACTGACCTCGACATCTATGTTCGTTCGGACTTGTCGACATTCAATGACCTGTTGGTTAGCACGGGTCTTGGTGTCCGCGCCGATCATGTCGTTGGCCGCCAATGCCTCGCCGCCAAGCGAGGTCGGCTACGATTTTCAAACCGATATCTATGGCGTGCTGGCTCGGTCCTGTTTCGAGTGCCACGGGCCGGAGGTTCAAGAGGCGGGATTGCGGCTGGATCAACAATCCGACCTCGCCGAGTCGTGGGTGATCGACGTTGACGATCTAAGAGCCAGCGAGTTGGTCCGGCGGATGGATTTGCCGCGGGGGCACGACGAAGTCATGCCGGTCGTCGGCGAGCCGCTGACGTCCCGCGAAGTCGATCGGTTTCGGCGGTGGCTCGACGACGGGGCACCGTGGCCCGATGGATTTGTCCCGCCGCCGCACTGGGCTTACGTCGCACCGGTCCGCCCGTTGCCGCCGCCGGTGGCCGATCCCCGCTGGGCGGCCGGGCCGATCGATCGGTTCGTCCAAGCCGCCCGGGACCAGCGGGCGTTGACACCCTCGCCCCCAGCCGATCCGGCGGTTTGGTTGCGGCGGGTGCATTTAGATTTGATCGGGTTGCCGCCGACGCTCGAGGAAATCATCGCCTTCGAGACGTCTTGTCAAATTGGCGGCGTGATAGCCGATCGGGCGAAAGTTGCGGTGGTCGATGATTTGATGGCCCGGCCCGAATTTGGCCAACGGTGGGCAAGGCCGTGGCTCGATTTGGCTCGCTATGCCGACTCGCACGGATTTCAACGCGATGATCTGCGCGACCTGTGGGCCTACCGCGACTGGGTTATCGACGCGATGAACGCCGACATGCCGTTTGATCAATTCACCATCGAACAAATTGCCGGGGATCTGCTGCCCGAGACAACGCGGTCGCAGCGAATCGCGACGGGATTTCATCGCTGCACCCCGACAAACGTCGAAGCCGGATCGCTGCCGGAGGAGACCCGCGTCGAAGCGGTGTTGGACCGCGTCAACACCACCGCCTCGGTCTGGTTGGGGTCAACGATCGAGTGTGCCCAATGTCACGACCATAAGTTCGATCCTTTCTCCACCGAGGAATACTACCGGCTGTTCGCGTTTTTCAATCACACGCCGCTGGAAGCCGATTTGAAGAATCCCGAATCGGTGTCGTCCATCGGTTTCACGGGTTCCTCGATCACGCTGCCCGATCCGGTTCGTGATGACAAGCGAACGACGCTTCAAACTCGAAAACGTTTGTTGGTACAACAACGGACGCGGCGGCAGGACGAACTGAAAGCCGGTTTTGACCAATGGGTTAATGCGGCACAACGACGGCTCGCCGACGGACCCCAGTCCCACCCGATCAACATCACCTCGTTCGTCTCGGAGGGCGGAACGGACTCGCATCAGATTCGTGACGATGGAGCGGTGCTGTTGGTGGGCAATGATCCGCCGGCGCGGGACCGTTATGAGATCACCGGGCGGGTCGACACGGACCTAATCGAAGCGGACGAAATCAGCGCGATTCGGCTGGATGTGTTGACCGATTCATCATTGCCCGGTGGCGGCCCGGGGCGTGGCGATGCCAAACGTACCAACTTTGTGTTGAGTGAGTTTTCGTTGTTTTTGCCGTTGGATCAAAACAGCAAACCCGTTGAATTTGCGACCGCGACCGCTGACTTTTCGCAGTCCGGGTACGATGTCGCCGGCGCGGTCGATGGCGATCCCAAAACCGGTTGGGCGATCGCTCCCCAATTCGGCAAATCGCATCACGCGACGTTTGTGCTTGCCAAGCCGATTTCGACCAAAGCCTTGGCGGCTTCGGCTACCGGGTCTCCGACCAAAGCCTTGGCGGCTTCGGCTACCGGGGGTGGGGAACTGCGGTTTGTCATCAATCATAACTTCGGTGCCGCGCGAACGATCGGATGCTTTCGACTGTCCGCCATCTCCGGCGATGTCACCGCCGTGTCGATGCCCGCCGCGGTGGCCAAACGACTCGCCAAGTTGCCGGAGCGCTGGACCGACCGGGACCGCGAGATTCTGGCGGACTATCAAAGCGAAACTGACTCGGCGATGATCCGCATCAACGATCAAATTACCGACCTGGATCAGCAGCTCCGTCAGATCGCCGCGGACACCACGCAGGTGATGGTGGAGATGGATCAACCGCGGTCGTCTTATGTTTTCACGCGGGGCGATTACCGCACGGCCGGATCGCCGGTCACCCCCGGTGTCCCCGCGGTGCTGCACCCGCTGGACATCGATCTTTCTCGCGACGATTCCGATAATTCAGCCCGTGCCAATCGATTGGACTTGGCCCGCTGGTTGGTCGATCCCGCCAATCCGCTGGTCGCCCGCGTGACGGTCAACCGGTGGTGGGCCGAACTGTTTGGTATTGGACTGGTCGGCACCCCCGAAGACTTTGGTCTCAAAGGCGACCGACCGACCCATCCGCATTTACTCGACTTCCTGGCCGATGATTTTGTCCGAAACGATTGGTCGTTCAAACGCACGCTGCGCGACATCGTGCTCTCGTCCACTTATGGTCAATCGTCGGCCACGACGCCGGAGCAACTGGAGGCGGACGATCCGAATCGATGGTTGTCCCGCGGGCCGAGATTTCGGATGGATGCCGAAATGATTCGCGACAACGCGCTGGCGGTCGCCGGTCTGGTGAACCTTCGGCCCGGCGGCCCGCCGATCCGTCCCGAGCAACCCGATCGGTTGTGGGCCAAGGTCGGTGGCCAAAGTTATGATTATGTTGTTTCGCCGGGAGACGAAAAATATCGTCGCGGTGTCTACGTGGTGATCAAACGGGGATCGCCCTACCCGAGTTTTATCAATTTCGACGCGACCAATCGATTCTCCTGCGTCGTCGAGCGTTCCCGCAGCAACACACCGCTGCAATCCTTGACGTTGCTCAACGACCCGGTTTATGTCCAGTCGGCGTGGGCGATCGCGATTGCCGCCGCCGGGGACGCTCGACATCAATCAATCCGCTCGACCATCCGTCAAGTTTTTCGTCGGTGCGTCGCCAGGCAACCGGCCGAACCGGAGGTCGACGCGTTGGAGGCGTTGTATGAGGCACAATTCCAACAATTTGACCAGGACCCCGGTCGAGCCGAGACGTTGGTCGGCGACATAACGGTGCCCGATGATATCGACGCCCCGGCCGCGGCTGCGTGGTTTTCGATCGGCACGGTGATGCTGAATCTGCATGAAACGATTACTAAAGAATAACTCATGAGCATTGCAACCTCGCCAGTCAGCCGCCGAGACTTTGGTCGGCTCGGATTGGGCCGCGCCGGGGGGGTGGGGCTTGGCTCGATCGCGTTGGCGGAGCTACTCAGTGGCCGGCCATCGACCGCGGGCCAAACCGATCGCACCAACCCGCTGGCCGCCCGCGCCGCCCACTTTGCCCCCCGCGCCAAGCGGATCATTTACCTGCACATGGTCGGGGCGCCCTCGCAGCTCGATTTGTTTGATGAGAAACCGGAGTTGGCCCGTTGGGATGGCCGGCCCTGCCCGCCGGAGGTGACCGACGGACGCGATTTTGCGTTCATCGGTAAAACGTCGACCCTGGCGGCTTCGCCTTGGAAATTCGGCCGTCACGGCGAGTCGGGCCAACCGATCTCGGAACTGCTGCCGCACCTGGCAACCGTCGCGGATGATATCGCGGTGATCCGGTCGATGCACACCGAGGAGATCAACCACGCGCCGGCGCAGATGTTCCTGCACAGTGGTTTTGGACGCGGCGGCCGGCCGAGTCTGGGGTCTTGGGTGACGTATGGTTTGGGCAGCGAGAACGAGGAGTTGCCCGCCTACGTGGTGCTGCTCAGCGGCCCACCCGGCGGGGCGGGCACGAGCCTGTGGTCGACCGGATTTTTGCCCAGCGTCTATCAAGGCATCCAGTTCCGCTCCGCCGGCGATCCGGTCCTGTTTTTGACCAGCCCCGAAGGCCACAGCTCCGGCGACCGACGGCGGGTCCTGGACACCCTGGCGACGCTCAACTCCGAGCACCTGGAGGCGACCGGCGACCCCGAAATTCGCACCCGCATCGCGCAGTATGAGATGGCGTTTCGGATGCAGTCGTCGGTCCCCGATCTGATGACGATCAATGGGGAATCATCGACAACGCTGCAGGCTTATGGGGCGGAACCGGGGGCCGCTTCGTTCGCCAATAATTGCCTGTTGGCTCGGCGATTGGTCGAACGGGGTGTGCGGATGATTGAGCTATACGATTCGGACTGGGACCATCACCGCAACTTATCAAACGCGTTACCCAAAAAGTGCCGAGATATCGATCAACCGATCGCGGCCTTGATTGGCGATTTGAAACAACGTGGACTGCTCGACGACACGTTGATCGTTTGGGGTTCGGAGTTCGGCCGCACGCCGCTCTGCCAGGGGGAGCGAACCGAGGGGCAATCGGTACCCGGCCGCGATCATCATAAAGACGCGTTCTCTGTTTTTTTGGCCGGTGGTGGGATCGCCGGCGGGGTCAATCACGGTGCGACCGACGATTTCGGTATGGACATCGTTGAGGGCGGCGTGCATGTCCACGACCTCAATGCCACGTTGCTGCATCAACTTGGCATCGATCACGAGAAACTAACCTACCGTTATCAAGGCCGCGAGTTCCGGCTGACGGACGTGGAGGGGGATGTTATCAAGCCAATCCTGGCTTGATCGGTTAATTTTTCTTTCTCCCCCTCTCCCCGCTTCGGGGAGAGGGGGTCGGGGGGTGAGGGGTACGGGGTACGGGGCGCGGGGGAGATCAATTATGAGGAAGCGAACTGGCGCAAGAGAAATGCCATGTCAATAGCAACTTTTTGACGCCCAAGCTAACGTCCATCGCCTAATGGGTCGCGTTGGCCTGGCTTTGGAGAATCTCCTGTTGTTGCCGCGCCGCTTCGTCTTGGCCATCGGCTTGCAAGGCCGCCGCCAGATTTGCTCTGGCTTGACCCAGGGTGGGCTGCAGGCGAAGAACTTGTTGGTAATAGTCAATCGCCTCAGGCCAACGTTGCTGCATCGCCGCGATTGCCCCCAGCCCGAAGAGGGTTTCAATGTCTTGAGGAGCAAGTTCGTAGGCTGTTCGTAGGCTTTTCTCCGCGGCCCCGAAATCGCCGACTCGGGCGGCAAGCTCCGCTTGGCCTTTGTGAGCCGGCAGGTGGTTGGGATCGAGTTGCAAGATTCGTTGGTATTGAGAAGCGGCTAATATCGGTTTCTCGGTGGCGACATAGAGCGTCGCCAGATTGATGGCCACGTTGATGTCGCCGGGGTTCAAACTCTGAGCACGCAGGAAAGCTTCTTCGGCCCCCGCGTAGTCACCCCGCGTGCCAAGCATCGCGGCCAGTCCGTTCCAGGCGGCGGCGAGGCCGGGACCGACCTCGGTTGCTCGTCGGTAAGTCGCCTCCGCCTCCTCCAGCCGTCCCTGCAACTCTAGTGACTTACCCAAATTGACATAGGTATCGGGGAAGTCGG
The DNA here is from genome assembly GCA_963833245.1 of Pirellulaceae bacterium. GTDB lineage: Bacteria > Planctomycetota > Planctomycetia > Pirellulales > Pirellulaceae > Rhodopirellula. The sequence continues at coordinate 1,555,097 of CAWHXH010000006.1, read as the reverse complement.
CTTTGATCTCGATCGCGCGGCGAAGCAGCGGTTCGGACCGGGTCGCTTCGCCGCGGCGGTTGAGGATTGCGCCGAGGTTGGTCCCGGCCAAGAACGAGTCGGGGTTCTTTTGCAACGTGTCGCGCCACAGCGGTTCGAGACCCTCATAAACGAAGCCTTGTCGAAAGGTCAGGGCGGCGAGAAAGACGAGGTAGAGTCCCGGTAGCGACCGTTGCAACCACCACCGCGGCAGGTACCGATCGGCAGGATCGGTTCGCCCAAACGTCGAGACAACCATGGCGGTGACCCCAGCGATCAACGCGGTGCTGGCAAGGTATTGAAAGTGATCGGCAACAAACGAAAAACGAAAAGGGTAAACATCAATGAACCCGAGGGCGGGAAACAGCAATCCGCAAAATAGTGCCAACGTGGCGAACGGCCCGCGGCCAATTCGATGACGCAGCACGAATAGGCTGATCAGCGCTATCAACACCGCCGCCGGGTACCCATATTGCCAAACTTGAGTGTCATCGACGCTCCACCGTTCGTAGTTAAAAATTAGCGGAACGGGATACAAGAGTTTGGACGCGTAGAAACAAATCGCTCGACCGGCGATCAAACAACGTTCGATCGGTGAGAGTTGCCAATCGACACCCTGAGCACCCACCTGAGATTTCTCGAGCCACGCGGTGATCAATCCCATGCCGACGCCGACGATCAGAAATGGACTCATCCAAATCAACCACCGCCGCCGCAGCGTTCCGGTTTTCCACCACATCAGCACCAACAGCGCCGCGGGAAAGGTTGCCGCCACGGTTTTGGACAACATTGCGGCGATGAATGCGGCAAACGCGGCGAGGTACCATCGCCAACGTGGGCGAGGGTCTTCGTCCAATCGAGCAAAATTATAAAATCGCAAAAAAGACAAGGCCGCCAACATGGTAAACATGCCCGACAAAACGTTTTTTCGTTCGGTAATCCATGCGACCGATTCGACATGGACCGGGTGGATGGCAAAGATCGTTGCGGCCAACCAGCCTCCGGGAACTTGTAATCGGTGCAATAATCGCCATAGCAGTAGCGAACCGATCAGGTGGATCAGCACGTTGTCGAGGTGATAACCCAGTGGTTTGAGGCCCCAGAGTTGATATTCGACCCAAAAAGAGCTGTGGACCAGAGGGTAATATTGCGGGGTGGCGGTCGGATCCGCCCAAATCGAAACCAGCCCGCCGACGTCTCGCAGGGTAGGGTTTTCGGTCACATAATCATCATCGTCCCAAATAAATCCGCCGCCCATCGACGGCGAGTAGGCGATCAGGGTGATTGAGACCGTCAGCAGCGCTAAGGCAACGGCGACCGGTCGTTGGCTTCCTGGTGGCATCCAAGATCGTCTCGGGGGGGGAAGGATGAAGCGAAGCCTGGCGGCTCCGGCTTCCGGTTATAGTAAGCTGCATGACCGATCCGAACCGCCCCGCCGCCATCGCCCTTTGGATCACCGCGAGTTTGATCGCGTTTTTTGCCGTGGGATTGATCGCCAGGCCGGGAGACTTACGCGACGCCCATGGTGCCGACGCCATGCCGACGGGTGGCTACGCGACGGAATTTCGGGCCAGCAGCGGTGGGTTCAAACTCGGTGCGGCAATCGCCATGGGGTGGATGACAACCAGGCGGCGGTACCGCGAGGGACTTATTTTGGCGGTGGCGATTTTGGCCGGCAGCGCCGCGGCGCGGACGATCGGATGTTTATCCGGCGACGCGACGCCGTTGCACTGGATCGTGATCGTGGCCGAGGCGATCGGCGTCGTGTCGTGCGGTTGGCATCTGTGGCGACTGGGCGATGACCCCGCAGCACCTACCGGCCACGCAGCGGCACCCGGTACAGCGAATCCGCCGTCGTGATGTAGAGATTGTGTTCGTCGACGTCCAAACAGCAGTTGCTGGTTGTGCCCGGCAGGTGCAAACACGCGATCTGTTTGCCTTGGTTGGTCATCACCCAAACGCCCCCGGGACCGCTGGCGAAAATCGTCCCGGCCGAATCGACCGCCAACCCATCGGGCACCCCGGCCGGTCCGATCAGACCCCACGCGGTGGCAACCTGATCGGTCGCGTCGGCGATTACGCAAAGGTTATCGGCGCCCACAACACGCTCCCCCTCACGGCGGACGGTCATCGCGGTCCAAATGGCCGATGAGCGGGAACTTTGCGAGACGTAAAGCGTTTGGCCATCGGGCGATAAGCCGATGCCATTGGGCATGGTCACATGGTCGGTCAACAAACTCACACGACCGGCGGGGTCGACACAAAAAACGCCGCAAAAATTTAGCTCTCGGTCGGGGTCGGCTGCTCCGCCGGCCAACCCGTAGATTGGATCGGTAAAAAACAGGTTGCCATGACCATCGAAAACCAGGTCGTTGGGGCTGTTCAACCGGCGTCCCTCGAAGCGATCGGCGATCGTTTGGCGGGTGCCATCGGCGTTGACGGCCGAGACGCGGCGGTTGCCATGCTCGCACAGGTACAGCCGGCCGTCGGGACCGACCGCCAGCCCATTGCTGCCCGGCCGCGGTCCGGCGGCGGTGACGCCTTCGCCACCCGACCGCCGCATCCAAACGCTCAAGCCGGCATCGGGGGTCCAGCGGTAAATGACGTTGGCGGGAATGTCCGAGATCAGCAGGCCGGCGGTGCCCCCGGGGTCCTTGCACCACAGGGGGCCTTCGGCGAACTCAAAACCGGTCGCGATCCGCTCGATCGAGGCGTCGGTGGCAAAGTACTCCTCCGCCGACGCGGACAATCGCTCGATGCGGGTCGCCGGCGGCGTGGATCGAAAACGAAGCCATGCTCCGGCAACGACGATCAATGTCGCCAGGGTTACCCGGACCCATCGACGACGCGATTGGCAATAGGGCAGGGGCTGACCCCGGGGATCAGCGATGAAATTTGCCTTTTCGTCGAATGGTTCGGTAGCGGGCGGATGGTCCATCCGGTCTAAACTACCCAGTGCTCCAAACGGGGATTACCATGGTTCGTTGCGTTCGCAAACGGCGGGGTTGAAAATGTTCGTCCATCAGAATCGTTTACGGCACTTGCTGCGGCCGGAGCACTACGTCGATCCGACGTACTATCATCGCGAGATCGAGGCGTTGTTTGTTCCGGCGTGGCACTTTGCCGTTTGCCGCGACGAAGTGGGCCAGCCGGGAGAGTACGTGACGCTGGACGTTTTCGGCGTCCCGGTGATCATCCGCAATTTTGACGGGGAAATCCGAGCGTTTCGCAACGTCTGTCCGCACCGCCACGCGATCCTTCGCAGCGAACCGGCCGGTCGGTGCGACACGCTCCGGTGCCAATACCACGGCTGGGAGTTCAACGTCGAAGGACGAACCGGCAAAATTCCCGAGGCCAAAGCGTTTCGCCCCTGGGACCGAGAAAATTCACACCTTGTCCCCGTTCGGGTCGATCAAGTCGGTCAATTGTTGTTTGTTGCGATCAGTGACCAGGCCCCCGGTTTGAAGCAGTGGTTGGGGCCGCTGCACGATGAACTGCAGCAAAACTATGACGCGACCGATTGGCGTCACGTCGATTCGTGGGAGTTTGACAACCCTTGCAATTGGAAGGTGCCGGTCGAGAACACGCTGGAATCGTATCATATCGCCGAGGTCCATCCGGCTTGGATGGGCGGCAACCTGCCGGCCGAATCCAACACCCATCACGCGCTGCTGGACAGCTATTCGACATTGGACTATGCCGGGGCGGCGTTGCCGTCCTGGTTATGGGCCAAACGATATTTGGGGGGCCAGCCGCATGGGTACTACCGTCATTGGCAGGTGTATCCCAACATGACCTTTGCGATGACCGACACCTTTAATTATTTGGCGACACACGTCCCGACGTCGCCGACGACGTGCCGCAGCCGGACGCGAATGTTTAGTTATGGGGTACAAAAAAAGGGTGCGTTTGCGTCGTTGGTCAAAAACGTTTCGTGGCGCAAAGGTCGACAGGTGATGAAGCAGATCTTTACCGAGGACCGGACGATCTACGCTGCCCAGCAGTTAGGTTTACAAAGCAGCCCGCACCCCGGGGTGATCGGGGCCAGGGAGGAGCGGGTGTTTCAATTCCAAGCTTACGTGTGCGACCGAATGGGCATCGAAGTCCCCGCCGACGCAGCCGAAGCGGCCCGGCTGGGTCCGGCCGTCGCTGCCGGGAACTCCTGAACGCGTTGTGACGACGTAGCTGGCCCCCCCCGGGTCGCACCCCGGAGCATCTCCCGAATGACATCGGACTTGCCGGCCGGCGTCGTGAGAAACCTGAATCGTGGTGTGAAGCTTGCCGGTGAGATGTTGGACTTTGGGTTGCAGCATGTGTTCATGCCAGCTAATGTGGGCCACTTGCCATCCCCCCGATTTAGCGATGGTCTTAAACCGCGATTGATCCCGCCGATAGGCATTCCTGTTTCCCTTCAGAAATAGGTGCCAACGGGCACGATCTGCTGTTTCCGCCGAGCCACGAACGCTCCACCATGCCCGAAATTCCTGATCCCTGTACGCCCATACCGCAGGACCACAAAACGCCAGTCCCCCCCGGCGGATGGCGTGGCGGCCGGCAGCCTAAATGGGAGCCGCTGGAGGTCTCGGAGCTGGGCCTCCGCGACCGCCTGGTATTGCAGCAGATGCTTCGATCGGGGACCGCTCATTGTCCCCATTTGTACCGCACCCTGCTGCGAAACTCTCGTGTTTTCAGAGCGTTCCTTAAATTCAATGCCACCGTCATGCCGGGGGGGCAATTGACCCGCCGGCAGACCGAAATTGCCATTCTCCGGGTCGCTTGGAAAACCCGATGTTACTACGAGTGGAGCCAACATGTCGACATCGGCACGAGAGCCGGACTGACCGCCGAAGACATCATAAAGGTAGCACGGGGCGGTGAGCTGGGCGGCTGGGTCGATCCCGAGTGTGCCATCCTTGAAGGCGTCGATGAATGGGTCGACGACCATGTGATCTCCAGTGGGGTCTGGGAGCGGCTGGCCAAACACTTTGATGAAAGTCTTCTCATCGAGTTCACCCTGATGGTTGGCGGTTACGTGGCGCTGGCCGGGGTGCTCAATAGTGTCGGTGTCCAATTGGAGCGACAGGTCGGCCAAGCCGTTGAAGCGGTCTTCAGCGATGTTTGAATTACCACGTCGCACGGCGGTGAGATTCCGCGACTGGTGCCGGGTTGAAACCCCCTCTCGAACCGTCGGCCGGCAGGGTCGATCCTTGCAGGGGGCCGTTGTCTTGCTGACCGGTGCGGCTGGCGCGCTGGGCAGCCGGACGGCTGTTCAGTTGGCTCACCGGGGAGCACGTCTGGCGTTGGTCGACAACAATCAACCGGCGTTGTGTCGACTGGCCGATCAATTAAACGGATCCGGATTCGAGGCGGATTGTTTCTTGACCAATCTAATGGACGATCAACAGGTCCGAGGCTTGCCGGAGCGGGTTCGAGACCGGTTCGGCGAAGTCGATGTTTTCATTTCCTCGGCCGGGGTCGAAATCGTTGCGTTGATGCACACCGTGACCCCGCAGGAGATCGAACAGCAACTGGCCATCCATCTCAAGGTGCCGATGCTGTTGACCGCGGCACTGCTACCATCAATGCGACAGCGTGGTCGCGGACATGTGGTGATCGTTTCGTCGATGGCCGGAAAGTTGCCTTTGGGAGGCAAAGCACCATACGCTGCCGCCAAAGCCGGATCGATCGGTTTCGTCAGTTCGCTGCGACGTGAGCTTGATCGAACCGGCGTCGGCGTTTCAGTGGTTATCCCCGGATTGATTGCGGGCGAGGGTCAAGGGGTGCGATGTCTCGAAGGGACCAATCGAACGGTCGAAGACTTTCCCGGCGGAGTTGTCACCGCGGAGCGATGTGCCGGGGGAATCATCGACTGCATCGAACAAGACATTGCCGAATTGATGATCAATCCTCATACGCCCGTCATGTTGGTTGGAATCAATGCCATGTGGCCCCGCTGGGCTGATCGCTTGCTGCAACGGGGCGCCGCCTATGATTTCTGGACATGCGTTGCGCAGCAAAAGGGTCGTGGCTAACCGTCCGACAGGGTGGCACCACATGATGAACTACTGTCACTACGTGATGCAAGACTCCATGTTATGAGGAACGGTCAAACATCCCTTCATGGTGTGCCTCTGTCGCAGGTTCCTCCATCACGGCGGGAACGATTCAAATCGTTGGCTGCCGGTCGCCGGGCGGCTTTGCGGTCCACCCAAAAAAACCTCGCGGGGTATCCGGCGTGGGTTACCGCGGAGATAACCAATGGCGACCCAAGCCAATGGATCTCTTATCGCATCATTTCCTGCTCACGTCGCATTTGTTCCTCCTGCTCCTTGGCAATCTCCTCCATTTGTATCTCTTGCTCGGCGGCAAAGTTCTCGTCGACCGTCGGAATGCTCTCGGAGGTGGAACCACATCCGATGATACAAACTGATAGAGCGACCAGGATCGTGGCGGACGTGAATCGTTGGGTGGATTTCATGTTCTTCAAACGAATAGTGAGGGAGCGATGGGTGGGATAAGAACGACGGCGGCCCGCTGGGGCCGCCGTCGGTAAGTTCATCGATAGACGCCGGAGTTCAGAAGCTCTCGGAGATCACTTCTTTGCCCGCTCGGGTCCCCAGGGATCCCCAAAGCCCATAGGGGCTGATGGCCCCCGCCGGGGTGGTGCTGGTGTTGGGTGCCGGTTCCACCCAAACCATCGGGGCATTGGAATTGCCGGCCTCAATGGAGTCGGTGATGAATTTCACTGCCCCATCGGCCATCAAGACATGCGTGCCGCCTTGGTGACGACTGCTCGTCGATGCGATCAGCCCGCCCTCGGGTCCATCGCCGGAACACAGTTCTGTGTTGGGCGGCAGGATCGTCACGAAACCGCTATCCATGATGCTGCCGACGGCCCATCGAAAGCCTCGCTCGCGGCCCGCATTGGTGTCAAGGGTCACGCCTGTTGGTGCCCAGAATTGAGGTCGGGCCGCGTCGAGGTCGTCCCGGCAGGCCAGCGGGTTGTTGATGATGGCGTTAGCGTCGGTGTAGCTGCCGCTGCCGCCATTGCCCTCGTTGCGGGTCGTTCGTTTGTCGCGATCGCCCAAACCAGTGGCGATTTCACCAGCAGCCACGGTGTTGGCCAAACCATCAAGGATGTCGCGAAATTTAGCATTTTGACGATATTGAAACGTCCCCCGATGAGCCGCACGAACCCGCAGGGCGAGGTTCGTGTCGGGTCGCCAAAAAGGGGTCCCGGAGCCGAAGCAGAAGTTCTTGCCCCAATGGGCAAAGTGCATCGAATCGCCGTAGCTGGCGGCGTAATTGGTGCGGCCCATCCCGGGCAACCCGACGCCCGGATCGCTGGGGCAGCGAAGCGTGGGGATGTTGGTCATCCACGGCGGGTAGTTGGTCTGCCAAGGAACCGGCCCCATCGCCGACCAGGAACCAGTCATCAGATTGTTTTGACCGTCCGTTCGCTCACGCAGCGGATTGACGACCTGTTCCCAAATCGCCTGCTGCTCCATGAACGGCAAGATGCTGACGAGAAAACTCAATCGCATTTGGTTGTGGCCCCCGCCGGTGGTGTTGCTGCCGCCACCGCCGCCGCAGTCAAAGTCATCGCGGGTCCCGGTCCCCTGCCGGGGCAATTGATCGTAGGCCGCGTGATAGTTGTGCAGCGCCAGCCCAATTTGCTTGAAATTGTTGCTGCAACTCATCCGACGTGCCGCCTCACGTGCGGCCTGGACGGCCGGCAACAGCAAACCGACCAGCACGCCGATGATGGCGATCACCACCAAAAGCTCCACGAGGGTGAACCCCGATCGGTGTCTTCTAAACATCATTTTTCATCCTAAAACTGAGCCAAGTGAAAGATCAAATTCCCAAAACCGATTCAAGCCAAACCCCCCGCGGGGGGGCATCGCTTCTCGCTCGGTTCGTAGAGCTAAAAGCCGATCGATTACTCCGGTTACGGAGAAGATTAGGAGTTTTGTCAAATGCTCGATGAGCCACGGGGGCGCTCGATGAGCCGCCGGTGGAGGGCCGGACCGTGAAGGGAACGAGCAAAATTCGTTGCCAGGGTTGCCAAGGGAAAGCGCCAGGGGAGAGTCCGCGTCGATGGCAACGGGGAAAATGTTCAATTGGGGACATTTCACCCGTAACCCACCCTCAGAGTTTGGCTGTTTGCAAAACAGTCGCGACCCAGTGGATTCAACATGAAACGCACGCCTGAGTTCATCCAACTTCTAACCAGCAGCCAAAGTCGGCTGTACGGCTATCTGTTGTCCCTCGTGTTCGACCCCGATTTGGCCAACGATTTGTTGCAGCAGACCAATGTCGTGCTGTGGGAAAAGGAGAGCGACTTCGAGATCGGAACCAATTTCATCGCCTGGTCGTTTCGGATCGCGTATTTCCAAGTGTTGGCACAACGAAAGCAAATGCAACGCGAAAAGTTGGCGTTCGATAGTGACCTGCTAGTCGATATCGCTCAAACGGCGACTCAAAGTAGCGAAACGTTTGAGGACCGACAGCGGATGATGCGGCGGTGTCTTGAGAAACTCAACCAGCGGCAGCGTGAGTTCATTCGACGACGTTACGACGTCGGGTCCACCCTGGATTCGATCGCCGCAGAAACCGAAATGACCGTCAATGCGGTCAAGCAACTTCTTTTCCGGGCTCGAACCACGTTGACTGAATGCATTAATCGGGGTGTTCAACGGGACTTATCATCATGAATCAACAGACGCGTCAAGAGTTAGTCGAACTGGTCGAACTGCAGGTCGATCGGTCGGCCGATCATGCGACCCGGCGGCGACTGGCGGATTTGGTCCGAGATGATCCTGAGGCTCGCCGTTTCTACGTCGAGCAATGCGAATTGCACGCAATGTTGGCCTGGGAACATGGCGTGCTGCCGGAGGTTCCGTTCCACGGCGGACGACGTTTACCGGTGCCGGCGAGGTGGAGCTGGTCGCTACGTTGGGCTGGGTGGGCGATCGCGGCGAGCTTGTTGTTGGCCGTCTCCATGCGAACATTTCGCACCAGCGTCCCGGTCCCCCCTCCCACTGCGGTGCTCGCCGAGCGATTCGATTCGACAGATCCGCCGGGGATCGATTGGAACCAGCGGGAGGCGATTGGCACCGTCACCAAGAGTTTCGGTGGCCATCTGACGGCCCGCAATTGCAACACGCCGTTGACGCTTGGCGACGTCGCTCGCCGAGGCTTCTATGAGCTTCGTGAAGGGATTGTCGAACTGCAACTTAACCAGGGGGTCAAGATCACGGTGAAAGCCCCCTCGCAATTCGAAGTCGACCATGCCATGCGATTGGTTTTGCACCAAGGTAGTTTGGCGGCGGAGGTTTCGCCCGAGGGAAAAGGATTTGTCGTCGACACACCCACGATGAGCGTGGTCGATTACGGAACGGAGTTCGGGGTACAGGTTTCCGAAGACCAGAGCGGGGAGGTGCATGTTTTCAAAGGGGTGGTCGACGTCCGGCCGGTTCACGCCCCGCCGAACACCGCGGTGGTTCGGCTGAAGACCGATCGGGCCACCCGAGTCGATCCCACCGGTGTGATTCCCCAAGGGATAGATGTGGACCACGGCCGGTTCATTCGAAAAGTTGGCGAAGTCGATGCCGCCGAAAAAGCCTATTCAAGTTATGTTGAATCATTGAAGCCGACGGTGTTTTTGCGTATGAACATTCCCGAGGACGGTCGGTCGCTACGAAGCGTCGGGACGGTCGGATGTCGCGGTCAAATTGAGCCTGGTGGTATGCGACACCCACCGTTCTCGCCGGGTCTAATTGAAGGGTCGGTTTGTTTTGGCGGCCCCCAACCGAGGTCCTACGCTTGGATCGATGACTATCCTAAAACCACCACCAATCAACTTACCGTGGCCGCTTGGGTGCGACCCGAAAGTCGTCCACGTTGGGGCGCGATCGCCAAGAACTGGGCGGTGGAATTGACCGAGGATTCAATCGGCAACCAGGGACTTGGCGGGCAATTCCACTTTGGAATCTACAGGGATGACGGTGACTTGGAGGTCCAAGTTCGTGATCGGCACGGCAAAATTGCCGAGGTGCGTGAAGGGGTGCCGCTGCCGCTTCATCAATGGCACCATGTCGCCTTCATCGTCGATGACGAAGCGTTGAGTCTTTATCGCAACGGACAATTGCTTGCATCGGTACCGTGCGACGGCGTGGCGGTCGATGGCCCCGAGCGGATGGGGATCGCCGCCAAACTAAGCCCCGATGGACGCCAGCCTGATGAAACCAACCCCGGCTTCTGGCATGGCTGCATCGACGAATTGGTGATTTTTGACCGGGCTTTGGACGAGTCGGAGCTGCAAAAGCTCAGCAGTGGGATCGAGACCTTCTCCGACGACTGACCGTCCCGACGTCGTGGATTTGCCGTAAGGTCAATCCGCTTGCCTCATCAACTTGCCGGCCTTGCCGACCAGTTTCAAATAGTGATCGCTCGGTAGGCCTTCATAAGTGATCATCTGATACCCATCGCCGATGGGCGGGTCGTTGGTGCATTTGAAGATCGCGGTGGCTTCGTCGACCTCATCGAACATGGCGACGTATAACATTTTCGCGCCCGCTTTGTGTGCCCCCACCACTTGGGACCACAGGAAATCACCACCTAGTCGCGGGATCACGTTGGACTTCGAATCGGGCTTCATGTTATGCCAACTGAAACCGGGGAAAGCGACGGGGAAGTAGTCGAGTCCTCGTTGTTCGCACCATTGTCGATCGGCGGCCCAAACCTGGTCGGCGTGCCGGCTGGCCTGCTGGGGCGTCGCGTATCGGCCCACGCTCCAAGGGCTGATGATGTCCGCCTTTTGAACCAGTCGGTGCAACAACGGATCGTCGGTGGCATCTCGGATTCCTTCCCGCCAAAACGACGGGACGCCGATCATCACGGTGCAACCTTGAGATTTGAACCAGGTGACCAAATCATCGCACTCCTGGAGCGAATACCCCCGGCCGTCATTGAATCCAATGCCCCAGATCGAGACGACGGGTGCCCCCCGATGATGCAGATACGATTGTTGGCCGGTCAAATTCATTTCCGCTTCCAGACGCAGCCAGTCGTCTCGAACGCTATCGACTTCCCCAGCCCGTAAGCCCGATAGGTCGTACATCAGCGAGATGGCCCGACCATGTTTGTTGGCGGCGGTGACAGCGTGGGACAAAACGCTGTCGAGGCTGGGGCCATGATGGGACCGGACCACCTCCGAAGCAAACCGCTGCATAAAAACACCATCGATACCATACTGTGCCATCCAGTCGAAATGGCGGTCGATCGTCGCGGGGTGATCGCTGCTGTAGACACGGGCGATGCGTCCATCGGCGTGTTTTAGATCCACGCGATAGCATTCGTCGTCGCCGTATTCGCTCAGATCGGGCCACAGGTCGACGGTTAAGTTGTCGGGGGCCGGGGGGCGGGAGGTGTTTTGGGTCCAGTGTTTCCACCCGATGCCGGTTCCGTCCCCGTCGGCCCGAAACCAGCCTTGGTAACCACACATGACTTTGCCGGTCAACGTTTGGCAATTGACGGGGGCGTCCGATGACTCGTCCGCTCCAACTACGCTGACAGTAAGGATCGCTGCGAACATCGGCAGCAAGACGGGGTTGGATCTCATGGAGTCGCACTAGGTGACATGGAATGAAAAGGGTGCTTAAGCAGATAGCTTCATGTTGACAGAAGTTACGGTTTTATATTAAAGGTTTGACGACGAGTGATGCCAAGTCGGTCGCGGCCGACTTGAAGAAAGTTCATGCCGCCGCGACGGTCGTGGCAGCCTAATCGATGACGCACACCTTTCCTCCACCTGGCTCATGATGAACCGACGGTTTGGTCTGGCGAGCGTTATTTCCTGGCAGACTTCGCGGACGCGAGGAGCGCCTCGACTTCCAGTACGTGGGCGTGCGGCACTCGGCGACGTCGATATTTGCCCTCAATGATCCCCAACAATGATTCGAGATCATCGACATCGATCTTGTCTTCGCAAATCCACTCCTCATCCGACTTCAGTCGGTGCCGCAACTTCCACTTGCCGGCGTGCTGAGTGACGCACACCAAACGAATTTTGTTGTCCTCAGTCGTCTCTCGCCATTCATGCTTTTTCATGTCAAAGATCCTTTCGCGATCGATCACCGGGGCGGGGGCCATGGCTGCCATGACGTACAAGATAGGAGCCGCGGCGAGCATGACAACCAGTGCGGCCAACAAGATCCTTTCAAGGGACCAACGACCCTTCATCTCCTTCACCTCTCTGCAGGGTTCTTCGGACATTTCTGTGGCCGACGTTCAGGAATCAGGTTTTTTCAGGCATGGCTGCGATGTCCGAAGTCGACTCGAAATGGGTAAGCCTCCGGCTCAAGGAACCCTCCGCCGGGCGGGCCCCGGCGGAGGGTCGGACGCACCGCACTCCGCCCGGCCCCGTCATGCTACCGGAGTCAAGCTTCGGACATCGCAGAGTTGCCTCAAAAACCTTTCGCGATCAACGAACTGGTGGTCATTAAATTCGACGAAGAATCTCCTATTGAGTGGTCCAGCCATTGGCGAAGTCGCGGGAGTGAGCGTCGCGTTTGG
>CAWHXH010000006.1:0-1537500 GCA_963833245.1 Pirellulaceae bacterium | reverse complement strand
GGCGGCGGCGTGCCGGCTGACGCCACCGATCAAATCATCGATTTGCATCAAGATCGCATCGTTCAGGACGATGCGATCAGCGGTCACCCGATGTCGCGGGACCATTCGGATACTTTGGCCCGCGCCGCCCTCGGGCGTCGCGACGTGCAGGAATTGCCCGCGATAGATCGATTGACGTGGCGATTGTTGTTCAATCCAGCGGACCGCCGCGTTGGCGTCGTCCAAAGTCGCCGCGACCAACTGGAGTTGGTTGCCACGGCCGGTGACGAACGTCTTCTCGTCGCCGTGAAATTGCGGCTGCTTGGCAAACGCGACCCGCAGGCTAAATTTCAGTCCGTCGATGTCAGCCAAATAGACCGCGTTTTCAGGGACGTTGACCAGATCGTCCGGTCCCGCCCGCTCGGTTCGCCACACCAACCGCTGGGCCGGCGCGTTGCCTTGCCGCAGGTCATCGAGCCGAAGGTGATCGGTGATGCCCAGACGCGGCATCGGATTTTGGTCCCGCAAACGTTCCATCGCCAGCAGCACATCGACCAGGCGGCTGCTGCCCAGCTCGCGGGTGACGAAGGTTGCCGAATCGGTTGCTACGCCCAAATGACTGGTGACCCGCCGCCGAATGCCAAAGAACCAATCCGAGACGGTGAGCGAAGCGACGACGACGATTGCCCAACCAATCCCGACGAGCAGCGCCCACCAATTTTGATCGGCGATGAACAACCCGAGGGTTGAAAAGATGGCCGAGAGCCACAACGTTGTCCAAAAGACGGTTTTGATGAGTGTTCGCATTGACCCATCCTAAGCGGTCGCCATCGAAGCCATTGGGAGCACCGCCTAGTCGATGGCCACTTCGTACAGTTCCGATGCTTCGTCGACCGATCCATCACCGGATTGTCCATCGCGAAGTTCTTCGAGCCAAGACATCACCACGATCGATGCGGTTTGATCACAAGCTTGCAAACCGTAGGAATAGGGCCGAAGGCCGGTGGTGTGAGGAAACGCTATGTTATGTAGCTGCATGCACGGTTGACCATCCTTACCAATCACACGGTAGTAGGCATCAATGTCCAGTCCGCCGGGTTGATACATCGGGCAGCCGTCACTTTGGATCACATGCTCCATGTCTGATTCATCCAGATTGTCGATTGACAATGAGGAATGGAACCGCACCCGAGCCTCGCGGACGACACCGGATTTGACCAATGACTCGAATGGAAATTCGTCGATCGACATAGGTTTTTGACCGCCGCAGATGACGAACATGCGGTACCGATGTTCGGTCGTCTGCCCCTGATGCTCGACCGTGACGATGGTTTCGCCATCGACCTGGTTTTGTTCGGTGATTCGGCCGGGGATCAAGTCGAGTTTGCCGGCATCATGCAACGCTAAAAGGGTGCGGCCGGACTGCAGCGGCATCGCGGCGATCACGTTCATCAGAAAGGGCATGACGACGGATCGAAACCGCAGGTGATCCTCGGCCGGCAACCATTCAGCGTGAAAGTTGAGTGTGTACATCAAATCATCGAGTGTTTCCTTCCAATGAATGGGTTTGCCGCCGCGGACGGACCGAACGGCTTGAGGCATCTCGGTTCGCATCCCGCCAAACGGATCGTCGTAGTGATGTTCCGACTCCATCCGCTCGGCCAAGTCTTCGAACTTCCAGGATCGATCGTCCAGTTGGCGAACCAAGTCGTCGCGGTTGTCGGCGGCAAAGGCTTTTTGCAAGGCCGCACGGCAGACCTCATCAAAGTATCGATCCAGGGTGAGGAAACCATCATCGTCACGAAGCCCCAGCATGGCGTCTCGGTCAACGTGACGGTACACCTCCCGAAATGGTTCTTCCTGCTCGTACTGCAGGTGCGGTAACCAACCGTTGGACGTGTGCATGACGATCTTGAAATCATCGGTCCCGGCGGCAGGCTCGAAGGTCAGACCGGTATCCGCATCACGAAATGTTCCATGTCGATGAGCCAACGACGTAATGACATCAAACGCGCTGAGCGATGCGCCGAGTGTACCAATGGTAAAGTTGTAATGCTCCCCATCGGCAGGGAGAAGTTTTTGAATGGGCCATGGGGAGGAATAAAATCCTGACTCGGGTTGATCGGGGTCGGTAAACGCATGGCCGGTGGCGATCACGGCCCGATCAAAGCGATCCTGGCCGCAATTCTGGACAATGGTGACTTTGCCGGCGGATCGATCCACGGCGATGTCGTTGACCTCGCACCCGGATCGTTCAATGACTTCAATTCCCGCGTCCCGCAATCGGTCGACGACGCGATGGTACTGGGTTTGAAAATAGTCGCCGATCGCCAAACGGCTGTACGTTTCACTTTGGCTGATCTCGTCGCGGGTCAGATCGAACTCCGCCAGACGGTTTTCGTCCAAACTCGATAGCCAGTCGACCAACGTCGAGGGCAGTTTGGGGATTTCCAGCGACGAGATGTTGCAGATGTTGAACCGATCGGTCGTCGCGGGGTTGTAGGGCATCCCCATCCCCATCCGGTCCCCTTTTTCAAAAATCGTGATCGTCCGGATCGATCGGGAGAACATCGCGAGGTGTTCGGTGAGGTTTTGGAGCAGGTAGACGGTCGAAGCGCCGCAGCCGACGATGGCTAAATCCGACAAGCTGGTGGACGAAGTCGCTTCGGTGCGTTTTGATTTCATGTAGTTTCCGTGTTCGTAACAATGCTTGGCGTGCCAACCGCCCGCCCCTCCGTTTGACAACCGTGCCGATGGCAAATTTTGAGCCGACCGACGCCCTGCCCGCCTGGGACGCCCAGCTTTTAGCGATCTTCATCTCCGGCGGTCACGATTATTGGGGCCGCCGGGGTGAAGGGCGGCTGCAGCACGGCATCGAGTCGGTCCGGTCCGTTGAAGCGGTCGCCGATCGCGGGCTAATGGGCGACCGCTACTTTGATAGCAAACCGGGTCACAAGGGGCAGGTGACGTTTTTTGACGCCGACGTCGTCGAGGCGGTCCGCGAAAAGTTCCGCTTGCCCCAACTGCCCGCTTCGGTCTTCCGTCGCAACCTGATCGTCCGCGGCGTGCGGCTGGCCGATTGGCTCGGCCGTCGGTTCGTATTTCAGGGTGTGGTGTTTGAGGGCAGCCAGGAGTGCACCCCGTGCCACTGGATGGACCGATCGGTTGACGACGGTACCCAAGCGTTTTTGGCTGAGCACTTTCGCGGTGGGCTACGGGCGCGGGTTGTCATGGGCGGGACGCTGCGGGTCAACGGCGAGTCCGACTAGAACGGTGTGCGGTTTAGCCGACCCCGTCGCTCGGCGATCGCACCGAGGAACACTCGGCGGATGGCATCGTAGCCCCGGTCGTTGGGGTCTTCGATGTTGGTGAAAAACCAATAGTGGGGATCGCTGGCATCATAAGTCGATCTCCAAAACTGGCGGCAGTGTGAACCGTGGCCCAGGAACGTCTCATGCAGCGGTACGACGTGGACGTTTGAATATCGCCGGGCAACGTTGCGGATCGTTTGGTTGTAGCGAGCGTGGATCGCCAATCCGTCAGGCCACGGGGGCAGGAAAATGCTTGGGGCGTCGCCGACACCATCGGTGGGATCATAAATGTCGCCGATGAAAATTTCGCAGCCGCCGGGAAACTTGGCATTGAGATTGTCAACCATGCCAGCCAACCGCTTGGCAAAGTTGTCGATCCACGGTTCGGCCTGTTGCAAGGTTGCCCCGTACATTGCCCCCTCCGACGGTGGTCGACGGCCATAAGGATGGATCAGATCGTTGCCGCCGCTGGTCATCACCACCAAACCGAAAACATCGGTCCGGTAGGCGGGCAATTCGTCAATGACGCGAGCGTGATCAATCGATGTCGACCCCGAGATCGCGATATTCTCGTGCGACAAGTTGGGCAATACGGCCGAGAGGGATTTGCCCCGCATGTCGGGCCACTCATCGGCCGGATTGATGTGCAACCGATTGAAAAATGTGTGACTTTGTCTGTCCGCCCCCAGCCCCCGGGTGACGCTGTCGCCGATGCCCAGCAAATGAACCCGGCGGTTGGTCCAGGGGCTTTGGAAGGGTTCGGTGTCAACCGCCGGGCCGGCGGGGCCGGAGCCGATCGGGCGGCGGAAACGCAGTTCGATGACGGCGGGAACGGCGATCGTGAACAAGATGCCCAGGACCAATAGGACGCGCCGCAGCTTGTGGTAGGGTGGGTCAAGCCGTTTGGGTGCCGACTTATCGTCGGCTGAAGATTTTTGTGCCATGTAACTGTATTATAGCGGTAGGGCGCCAGCCCTCCGGTAGCGGCACCGGGCGGCTTGTGCCGCTCCGCGAGAATAGGGCGGCACCGGGCGGCTTGCACCGCACCGTGAGGATAGGGCGGCACCGGGCGGCTTGTGCCGCTCCGCGAGAATAGGGCGGCACCGGGCGGCTTGCGCCGCTCCGCTATCAAAAGGAAAGCAGCAGACAAAATTTAATGAATTAACTTTTCGTAAAACTGAGGTTGGCGATCAGCGATCCGATCAATCACATGTCCGCCACCGGGGCGGTGGATCGTTTTGTTTCTGGCGTGCAAAACGTCGATTTCGGCGATCAACATTTCCGGTCCGTCGCCGGCAAAACCCAACACTTCCGCGTCGGGACCATGCAGCGAGCTTTGACCGCCAAAGGTAAACCCTCGCTCGGTGCCGATCCGGTTGGCGGCGGCAAAGTAGACGTGATTTTCGATACTCCGCGCCGCCGGAATGACCTCGGCGGTGCGGTGGGCGGCGACGGGCCAATTGGTTGGCAATGCGATAACGTCAGCACCTTTCAACGTCAGGACTCGCATCGGTTCAGGAAACGAACAATCATAACAAATCGCCATGCCGACACGGACGCCGCCGGCGATCTGGGTGACTGACATCTCGCCGGTACCACGGTCGACAAACTGATCGACGCCGAGTTGTGGCAGGTGAGTTTTGTCATAACGAGCCAGCACGCCGGTGCCGTCGATCAGGAACGCGGAATTGAACAAGCCATCAGCGTCGCGGATCAATGTTCCAAAGCATAAGGTCAAATCCGCGGCCCCGGCCGCCTGACGGAGCTGCGAAAACGCGTCGTGGTCAGTTGGTAGCGCGTGCCCGATCGCTTCGTCGCGACTGGTGAAGCCGTAGCCGGTCAACGCGCATTCGGGGACGACCAGAAGTCCGACCCCGTCTCGGTTGGCTTGGCGGATCGACTCGGTGACGCGGCGGAGGTTGGCGGGCAGATCGGCGAGGGTGACGTCGAATTGGGCGACGGCAATTTTCATGGGCGGTCAAATCGGTGGCGGACAAGAGTGGGTGGGCGACAGTCGAACAATTCGGAGAGTTGTTCGAGCGTCGGCGACGTTGACAAAACCGGCGGCCGCCGGGAGCCTGGAGGGGTCGCCGGTTTCACCCGTCAAGCTACCCTTTTTGACCCGACCTGATGACCCAGATGCCAAGCACCGAAGTGTCGCCGCAAGCTTCGACGACCGCCGAAGCCGAATCGCCCATCGGCGTGCATACGCAGTCGGTCGTCGATTCCGCTCCGTCGGGCAGCGAAGTGGTCACCTCGCCGCACACCCAGGTCGTGCCCGAGTCGGATCCCAAAGAACAGGAGATTCAAACCAAGTACGACTACGACTTGTTCGTCATCGGCACCGGGCCGGGGGGCGAGGGAGCGGCGATGCAGGCGGCCAAGGGTGGATTGCGCGTCGGGGTGGCGGAGCGTTACCGCGAGATCGGCGGCGGTTGCACTCACTGGGGCACCATCCCCTCCAAAGCCCTGCGGTACGCAATCTCGCAAACCACCGCGGCACTCTCCTCCCCGGTCGTCCGCGCGATGGGGATCCACCTGTCGCCCTCGATGGATCAATTGCAGCGCGGCACCCAGGCGATCGTCAATCGGCAGGTGCAAATGCGGCAGTCGTTTTACGATCGCAACAACGTGCCGGTGCATCAGGGCCAGGCACGATTTGTCGACGAGCACACCGTGATGATCGACGATCACGAACGCATCACCGCCGCGGCGTTTGTCATCAGCACCGGCAGCCGTCCCTACCGGCCGCCGAATGTCGATTTTGATCATTCGCGAATTTTTGACAGCGATACCATCCTTTCGATGGCGGAAAAACCGTCGTCGATCACGGTCTATGGCGCCGGCGTCATCGGGGTGGAATACGCCTCGATGTTTCGAGACCTCGGCATCAAAGTCAACTTGGTCAATACGAGGTCCAAACTCCTGGAGTTCCTCGACGATGAAATCATCGACGCGCTGTCGTATCACCTACGCGACCAAGGCGTCATCATCCGTCACAACGAGCAGATGGAATCGATCCAGGGGCATGGCGACGGCGTGGTGTTGACGCTCAAAAGCGGCAAGAAACTCAAGACCGACGTGTTGCTGTGGGCCAACGGTCGGCAGGGCAACACCGAGTCGCTCGGTTTGCAGCACCTGCCGATCGAACCGAACCGACGGGGGCAAATCGAGGTCGATGAACAATTTCAAACCGTCGTGCCTCATATTTATGCCGTCGGCGACTGCATCGGTATCCCTTCGCTGGCGTCCGCGGCGTACACCCAAGGCCGCGCCGCGGGGATGCACCTGCTTGGCCAAATCGATGGCAACCTGCGGCTCGATGACATCCCCACGGGAATCTACACGTCGCCGGAGATCAGTAGCGTCGGCAAGACCGAACGCGAACTGACCGAGGAATGTGTGCCTTACGAGGTCGGTCAGGCTCAATTCCGTTCGCTCGCCCGGGCGCAGATTACCGGTCAAACGACCGGCATGTTGAAACTACTCTTTCACCGCGAAAGTTTGAAGATCTTGGGGGTGCATTGTTTCGGGGCCAATGCGTCGGAGATTGTCCACATTGGACAGGCGATCATGAATCAACCGGGTGACTTGAACACCATTGAGTATTTTATCGAAACGACATTCAACTATCCCACGATGGCCGAGGCGTATCGGGTGGCGGCGCTCAACGGAATCAACCGGCTGTTTTGACTGATCCAGTGAAGGGGCCAATTGACTGGTCCGGCAACCCGCACGACCGGTTCGCCCGCTACCTGTTGAGCCAACCGGAGCGAGCCGCAGCACTGCTGTCCCGCTTTTTGGCTGACGACGTCCTTGCCGTATTGGACCTGACGACTCTGAGGCTCGAACCGGAATCATTCGTCAACGCGTCGTTGTCGGGCACATTCAGCGACTTAGTTTTTCGAGTCAGTTTGATAAAGCAAGCCGCTCAGACCCGTCAGGCTCGGCGTGATGGCGAAGTCGTGATCGCCATTTTGTTTGAACATAAATCCTCGCCGGACCCTGCAGCCGCCTTTCAAATCCTTGGTTACGTCGTCGACCACGGCCGCCGGCAGTTGCAGGAGAATCGCCATCCAGTGCCGGTCATCCCGGTTCTGTTCTACCATGGCCGGCGTCCTTGGACGGTTGCCAGGAGCGTGGCCGAGTACGTCGGCGGGCCGCGGTCGCTGCGTCGTCACATCCCGGACTTCGAGCTGCAACTGATCGACTTGAATCGCGTCGATGACGACCAATTGCATGACGGATCGATTTTAACCGCCGCTTGCTTGTTGCTAAAATGGTCTCGCCACCGCGATTTGATCGATCGGGCAGCGGAGTTGTTCAGCCGGCTGCAATTGACCGGCAATGTTCGAGAAGCGGAGTTGCTCGATGCGTCGCTTTCGTACCTGCTGCGGAGCGTCGACGAGGATGGTCGCCAGGCGGTTATCGATGCGGTCTGTCGAGTTCTACCCCCAACCTACGAGAATGCAATGATTTCTGTCGCCGATGCGCTAATTGAGGAAGGCCGCCAAGAAGGACATCAAACGGGGCTGAAAACGGGACTGCAAACGGGGCTGCAAACGGGACTGCAAACGGGACTGCAAACGGGACTGCAAACGGGACGCGAAGAAGGTCGCCTGTTGCTCAGGGCTGAGATAGCGTGCCAGGCTCTTGGGGAGGCGGTCCCGGAGGAATCGAAGTTGCTGTCGATGCCGCGTGAGGAGTTGCTCCGTTGGATCGAAGAAAAAGAGCGAAGATCTACAGCACGCGATCGGTCGTGAACCTTGCTCATTGCCACGCCCCCATGAGTCACCCCCTCTCGACCGATCAGCTTGCCGCTCAAAGGACCGACCTGGCCGCGGTTCGGACCAATTTGGCGAACGAACGGACCATGCTTGCCTATGGGCGGACGGCCTTGATGCTAGTCGCCTCAGGGGTGACGTTGATGAAATTATCCGCCGGGGTGTGGGACTGGTTCAGCGTCGGATTGATTGCCGCCGCGGCGTTGTTGCTGTTCTTTGGGATCTTTCGATACGCGATGGTCCGGCGGGCCATGGCGCGGCGGGGTTGAACCAATGTGGGATAGGCTTCCAGCCTGTCTCGCGCCGACGACAGGCTGGAAGCCTATCCCACTACTGCTAGAACATCATGAACGAACACGGCTTCTTTCGCGTCACCGCCGCCGCCCCGCCCCAGCACCTGTCCAACCCCGCCGCCAACGCCGAAGCGATCTGCCGAGCGATCGACGAGCACGCCGACAGTGACCTGGTTGTGCTGCCCGAACTATGCATCAGCGGCTACTGTTGCGGCGATTTGTTCGCCGCCGATACGTTGCTGGACGGTTGT
The DNA here is from genome assembly GCA_963833245.1 of Pirellulaceae bacterium. Lineage (GTDB taxonomy): Bacteria > Planctomycetota > Planctomycetia > Pirellulales > Pirellulaceae > Rhodopirellula. The sequence goes on along the minus strand of CAWHXH010000006.1, from coordinate 1,528,882 downwards.
GAAGCGGCGGTGTTGGAAATTGCCAACCACTCGGTAGGCAAACGACCGGTTGTCGTTGTCGGAACGCCATTGCGGGTCGGTCCGTCGCTAATGAATGTCGCTTTGTTCATCTTCGATGGCAAACTTGCCGGGGCGGTACCCAAAACGTTTTTGCCTAACTACCGTGAATTCTATGAGGCGCGGCATTTCAAATCCGCGGGGGTGTCCGACCCGCCGGTGGTCCGCGTCGGAGATATCGAATTGCCCTTTGGCGTTGATTTGTTGTTCACGTGTGGTGATGCGGTTATCGCCGCGGAGTTATGCGAAGACCTTTGGGTTCCGGTGCCGCCATCGTGTGACGCGGCGGTCGCGGGAGCCAATGTGCTGGTCAACCTGTCGGCGAGTAATGAGACGATTGGCAAAGCCGAGTGGCGGCGGGAATTGGTCAAGAGCCAGTCCGGGCGGCTGATCGCCGCTTATGTCTACGCGTCGGCGGGCATCGGCGAATCGACCAGCGACTTGGTGTTTGGTGGACACTGTTTGATTGCCGAAAACGGTGGATTGCTCGGTCAGTCACGGCGAATTGGCGATGGGCAATCGCCAACGGTCGTCGAGGGCACATCGCTCACCCGGGACGTGGACCTGCAGCGGCTGCAGCACGACCGGCGGGTCGTTGGGACGTTCGATGACGCGGTGGCCGGCCGGACGTACCGCCGGATTGAATTGACCTCCGGTAGCGGCGTGCCGCCAGGCCGCCGTCCGATCGGCGACCAAAACCTTGGCGGTCCCGGCCATGCCGGTGAACTGCGGCGTCACGTCGACCCCCACCCGTTCGTGCCCGCCGACCCGGCCCGACGGGCGGAGCGTTGCAGTGAGATCCTGGCGATCCAGTCGGCCGGTTTGGTCCGGCGGCTGCGTCAGTTGCCCGGGGAGACGACGCTGTCGATTGGCGTATCGGGCGGATTGGACAGCACGCTGGCATTGGTTGTGGCCTGTGAGGCCCTGGATCATTTGGATCGACCCCGCAGCGTCATCGCCGGGATGACCATGCCGGGTTTTGGAACGACCCGGCGGACGGAGACCAACGCACAAAAACTAATCGATGACTATGGGCTGACCGGCGAGCGGATTGATATCCGCGCGATGTGTTTGGAAACATTCAAAGCGATGGGGCATCACCCGTTTGGTCTAATCGTGGGTGATGATGATGTCGACGCGTTTCAACGGCGCCTCGTTGCCCTGCCCGATGATGCAAAAGATTTGGTCTTTGAGAATGTTCAGGCGCGGACGCGAACCTTATTGTTGATGAGTCGTGGTTTTGTCCTGGGTACCGGGGACATGTCCGAGCAGGCGCTTGGTTGGAGCACGTACAACGGCGATCACATGTCGATGTACAATGTCAACACTTCGATCCCCAAAACGTTGGTCCGGTTTTTGGTCCGGCACGCGGCCGATCAACTCGTCTCGGCTCAAACCAATGCCGACCTGGGACACGTGCTGCACGCGATCGCCGACACGCCGATCAGCCCCGAATTGCTACCGCCCTCTCGGGCCGGAGAAATTCGACAATCGACCGAGGCGGCGGTGGGGCCATATGAACTCAATGATTTCTTTCTGTACCACTTCGTCCGTGGCGGTTGCACGACACCGAAGATCGCCTACATGGCGCGGCAGGCGAAATTTGATGTGTCGTATGACGACGCGACCATTGATCGGACACTCGACGATTTCATGCGTCGTTTTTTTGCCAATCAGTTCAAACGCAATTGCGTGCCCGACGGGCCAAAAGTGGGCAGCGTGTCGTTGTCCCCGCGAGGCGATTGGCGAATGCCGTCGGACGCATCGGCCGCGGCGTTTGGGGGGTAGAACTATTCCCAAGTCGCCCGGGTGCGGGGTGATCGACGGCAAGCAATCCGGCGGCCGCACTAGTACCCAAGCCGCCGCATCGCGGCGCCATGATGCTGCCGAACCGTGGCGATTTGCGGGCCGGTCAAGATGCTCTGCCACCGCCCCGAACGGCCGTGGCGAAAGAATCGTCCGCCAACGGACTTTTGGCTGCGCTCGGCAAAACCACCCGCCGCTTCGCGATCGGCCAGCCGGTTGATCTGAGTTTGTTCGACGGCATGATCGATCCGCCGCCGATCGGCGGGCCAACCCAGGAAGGTCAACACGTTGCGAAGCGTCGTGGCTGTGCTGGCGAGCAGTTCCTCATAACGGATCACATGAACCGGAAACGCCGCGTGCTCGGTCCATCCGGTCACGTGCAGCGACCAACTACGAAGGTGCTGGGTGATATCATCGCGAATGATCGGCACGCCGCCGACGACGCACCGGGCGTTGTGAGTCTTGAGCAACACCGGCGGCCGAACCCGATGGGCTAAATCGATTTGCACCGCGTGACGCAGCGAAAGAATGTCCCCGGCGGTCAGGTCTTCGCGTCCGGCGATGCGAACGTAGTCTTCCCGGCGGGACTCGTTACGAGTGACGCGAAAAGCGTCCGACAGTTCCAGCGGTTGATCCAAGTTAGGCGTCGCGTAGGCGGCCAACAACATCCGCATCCACGTATTGCCGCTCTTGGGATAGGAAGACAGCCAAACCAGACTCCGCGGTGGGTTGTTTCGATTGACATCAACCACCGATCACCTCACGGCGGCATTCAAAGAACTGGTGTGAATCGTCGGGCGGCTGGTCGGGGTCAAAGTCGGTGCCGGCGTCCGGTTCGCGGTAGCCGCGTCGGGCGCTGGCGAACGACCTGCCGTCGGCATCGGCGATCATTTCAACAGATGCATCATCCATCGAACCGCTCAGCGAGTCCACGCACCGACGAATTAATTTCAAATGTTGCCCATGGGTCAGCATGCAAACGGTGAAGGTGTCAATCAATGGTCCTAAACGGATGACCGGGCATGGACCGCTCGCTGCATTCCGAATGAAACCGATGATTGCACGGCGACGAAAGACCTTTCGGATGGGTAGAACCACCAACAATAGTCAGTGCCCCCGTGTTCCAACACGAGCACCAGTTTGGTTTCGTTTTCATTGTCATCGATGGCTATTGAGAACCCATGGCCCAGGCATGAGAATTCGCGACTCGCTTCGGGCCAAAACGATTACTGCAGACTTAACTGAACCGTTGGCAGCGTTTCATGCTCGAATTGATCCCGTGGGTCTAGTGCCCAAGCCTCGATAGAAAAGCCGTCATTGATTTGTAAGGTAGTGTTCCCCCGATCTACTTGGGTATGCAGCAGAGCCGTCAGAAAGTCCTTCGCGGAAATTTCGTTGCTTAAAAATTCGTCTTGACTTCTTACTCGCTCGGTTGGAACTCTTTTCAATGTCACGTCGCTCACAGCACTTCCTTCAATACTTTAGAGTCCTGGACAGTTTTCCTTCAACAAGCTTCAACGAGAAACATGTAGAAGATTTGAATACCCAAAGTTCCCGCCCTTATCAATCGCAATAAGCTGGATAGATGCAGAGCCTTGAAGATATTCCGGCTGCACTGTCTCTATTTCTAGAACTCTGCTAAACTTCGTTCCGTCAAGCGACTCGGACCAAAGCAGTTCCGCGCCGCGGACTGGGATGTTTTGGATGACCATTGCTCTCGCTAAGCCGCTTTCATCATGTCCCGTCAGGAGCAGTCGATTTCCGGAGAAATCGGGATTGAATGATATCGTTGTCAACGGTTGGATAGAATCAGAGTGATCCACCCGTGGGTTGATGTAACGAGAAGTCATCATGATGCCCGCGTTTTCACGAGAATAAGTTGCTCCCAAAAGCGGCTCTTTGACGCCGTTGACGTTCCACCTCAGATTGCGGAAACCTTGCGCCATGATTCGCCGATCGACGTCGTCGGAACTATGATGCATAAGTCCACAAAGGTGCGACAATTCATGAACGGCACCGCCCACCCCGTCTTCCATAAAATCGGATACTGAAGAAGTCCAGCCGCGGCTACCCAGTGCCGAGCGTCCGTCGACCGGCGTGGGATCGAAAAATCGGCGTCGCAATAGTTTAGCGTTGGGTGACGCAAACTCGTCTCGCAAGATCCAACTGCTGAAAACACATGTCCCACCACGCGGTGGAGCTGGCTGGGCCAATGCAATATGACCCGGCCACAGCTTTGCCGAAGGGCCAGCTCCATAAGTTTCGCAAAATACAAACGTCATGCGCCGTTCAATGGGTCCACGCCTTCTGTGAACTTCATCGAATATCGCAACCCCATGTTCAATAGCCTTCCACGCGAAGTTTTGACTGTAAAAGGCCGCAGTTTTTTCGCCGTTGATCACATCAACGATCACGTGGCCCCCGCCGTCTCTTCTAAATCGTGGACCTTCCGGTCGGTAGGCCTTATCACTTAGGTCGTTGCAGACAACGGATTCCATGAGTTCCGCAATTCTTTGAATCTTCTCTTTATACTGTTCTACAGGTTCACGATCCTGCGGAACAAAGTAAACCAATTCAATTTCAAGCACTGTGCCCGTAGCGCCACTCAAAGGACAAAAGATGCAGGCGCAAAACGCGGCCACCGCCAAGGCAAAAGCTAAACACCGCCACTTAGCCAATGTTGTAATGCAACCTATCATCAGGCGTTAGCCTTTGAAATTGATGTGTTTTGGTGCGATTTTAACGCACATGCCATTTTGATTTCCAAACTTCCTTCAACCCTCTCGGCGATCCTGTTTTCGCAGCTACGTGGAGCGAATTAGCCTACCACTTCCGCGTAAGCAGCCCACTTTGTCCCATGCGTCTAAATATCGCAGAAACTCACTAAAGCCTAATTAGCCAAGACTATAACGGAAACTCAACTTCCCCGTCGTCCGGTTCTGGAAATAATGGCGTCAAGGGACCCGGGTTAGGATTTTGCAACTGATTCATCCATGGTGTCACCACAGGGCCAGAAGTTGGTGACGGCGGCTGAATAATTGGTGGCTGAACGATTGGTGGAGGAATCACTATAGGAGGTGCTGGAAAGATCTGAATTGGTGGAACTGGAAAAAAGGTTGGGACAGGGAATGGATTAGGACCGGGTAGGCCGTTGCCCTGGTTTAACGGACCGGGCAATACCGGCACCAACGGCATTACTGGCACCGCAGGAGGGCCAAAATAGGGTGGCGGTGGGGGTACTCTCGGTTCGGGAGGCAATTGGACTGACACGAGTGTCGTGCCGGAGGTCGGGCTGGTTGTGCCGGAGGTCGGACTGGTTGTGCCGGAGGTCGGACTGGTTGTGCCGGAGGTCGGACTGGTCGTGCCGGAGGTCGGACTGGTCGTGCCGGAGGTCGGACTGGTTGTGCCGGAGGTCGGGCTGGTCGTGCCGGAGGTCGGGCTGGTTGTGCCGGAGGTTGGACTGATGGTGCTGGAGGTGAAGCTCGTGGTTGTGCCGCTGCTTGATGGGCTATTGGCTAACAACGATGCGGTCAATCCTCCGGAGGAGACCGCTGGCACATACGCTCCCGAAGGCGTGCAATAGCTGCCCGTCGGAGGTTGCGAAGCGGTTGAGATTGGGGTTGGTTCGCCCGATGGCGATCGGTCCGATGCAAACCGGTCAGGCGTGTAGCCGATCACCCCCAACTCGTAGACAAAGTTCGGGTTGCCGATCACCGGACCGGGATCAGCGGCCGGATCGGTCAGTCCGGCGTAGATCGCATCAAGCTGTTCGGTCGTCAACCCGCCCGAAGCGGTCGACACGCCGGCGACCGCCGGGCCGTAAGAGGGCGTCGTGCTGCGAGCCGTCGGACTGGCGTCCGCGGCAAGCAATTGCCGCGGTAGCAGCGGCTCATGACGCAGGCGGCGGCGGACCTTGCGGGGGGGGGGCGACTTTGCGGACCATGACGGGGTTTCCGATCGGGCGGAGGGGATGTCGACCACACGGCAATAGTTGTAGCGACCCGCTGATCGGCGGTAAGGGATCGCAGAGAAATTTTTTGGAAAATTTTTTGAACGTCGATCAAACCGTCGTCATCAACCTGGACCGCGACACCGAACGGTGGGCCGCGTTTGGCCGGCGATGGTCGTTTGGGGGCCAAACCCCGAAACCAGGCTACGGGTTGCCGCGGGGCTGCATGATGACTTTTCGGCCGGCCGCGATGGGGCGTCGATGGGAGCCGGGCGGCCGGGGTCGGGGCGGACCTATGCCGCTCCGGGACTGGAGCGAACGATTGATCGGTTGGTGGCCCCTGACGGTACGTTGATGACCTCTCCGCCGCACCATCATGCCATACTGCGGGAGTGGTTGGCCCGGCGGATCGCGGCGGTGGGAGTCAATCGGCGGGTCGGAGCGACCGATAACCGGCTGGACCGATTGGCCGGTGATTTACCTGGGGCCTGGGGATCGCCGGTGCTGGTGTTGGTCGATGCGGCCGATGAGGGGAACTTTAATCTGGGAAGCTTCCGCCGCGGTCGGTGATTGAGTGATTGTCCCAAGACTCCAACCTTCGATGATGCGAAGTCAAACGGGGATGTACTCATCGTGCAGGCCACTGAACCCGCGTTGATTAAACCGGATGCGGTGCCGGTGAGCAGAAGTTTTCGATCACGCCGATGCCCTGTTGGCCCCCGCGGCGAAGCGTCAGCGCCATCGATTCAATCGCCGCGTCATCCTGGTGGCTTGCATCACGGACCAACGCCGTCGTGTCGCAGACCGCGGCCATGGCGGTTGCCGAGGCGGGTAGGTCGACGATGATCAAATCGGCGGCCGGTTGACACTCGCCGATCGCCGCCGATAAATCCGAGGGTCGCAGCGGGGATTCGTTGTCCGAACGCATCGGCAGCAAGGTGATGCGGTCGGCCAGCGAAGCAACGGCCGCCTCGGCGATCGGGCCGTCGCCCACTTCGTTCCAACCCAGTTCGATTTCGACCCTCAGACGGCTGGCCAGCGACGGGCCATCGGTGTCGGCGTCCAGCAGCACGACGTTGAGGTTTGCCGAAGCTGCGGCGAGAGCTAAGCCGATCGCGACGGTCGTGCGGCCTTCGCCCCGCGAGACGCTGGTCACCGCCAGCGATCGAAGCCCGGCGGCCGAAGCGGCACCGAGGCGGCGGGCGAGCTGGCGGCGGATCTCGTCGCTGAACAATTGGTCAACGACGTCGGGGATGTCAAAAGCAGGGACTTCCCAGGCGGGGACTTCCCGGCCGGGGGGGTGCGGTGGCTGGTCAACGGGTTCTACGCCGCTTGGGGTCGCGGCCGTCGGTTGGTGATCGGTCGCCGGTTGGTGATCGGTCGCCGGTTGGTGATCGGTCGCCGTGCGGGCGTTCACCCCAGCGTCGTCGCGTCGCGGTGGGTCAGGTCTCAAGCCGGCTTCGGGGGTGATCGTCCCGCCGGTGGGACGGGACGCCGAGGTGGCATTGTGCTCGGCAACCGCCAACGTCACCGCGTCGTTGTAGTGAGCCAACCAAGCCGCCTCGGTCGCGGTCAGATCCAGCGGATTGGGCGGCGGGGGATCCGTCGGCTGGGTCGTCAGCGGCGCCGCGATCGGCTCGTTCCAAAGCGACGCACGGTTCATCACTTCGGGATCGAGCGACAACGGCGAGATGTTTTTGGGCTGGCCCGGCGATGCGGTTTTTGACCGGCCCGGCGACCCGCCCTTGGGCCGGCTCGGCGACGACGGGAAGGTCGCGGCCGGGGCGACCACGGACGCCGTTGGAGCTTCCCGTGACGATTCCCCGGGACCGGCTTCGGGTTGCGATCGGCGGCCTCGTGCGTGGGTCTGGAAAAAAGGGTTGGATCGTTTCATCAGCAACAGCACACGGATGACGGGACAGGCGGCCGCCGGGCGGCGGCGGTGGTGGTTCGGGTTGGCGGGGGGGCCGAAAGATCAACCCCTCACCGGAGATTCACCAACGAGACGGCAATTCGGGCATCGCAACCCGGGGGGTGGGTGACTGCTCAGCCGCCGATGGCTTGGGAGCAACCGAACCCGAACCGTCGGACAACCCCGAGGGGCCGGCTCCGAGCGGATCGAACGACGGGGCGACCGGTTGGTCCGTTGCCGGGTACGGCAACGTCCCGGTGGGGTCGGCCTTGGTTGAGTTCGTCGCCAAGGATTGAAGCGGCGCGGCACCTTCGGGACCTCCGGGTAGGTAGCGGCTCCAATCGACGATCGGCTGTGGCGTTCGGGTCCGGCGGACAAGCTGCGAGTCGGCTGGGGCCGGTGGTTTGGGCGGGGCCGGGGCTGGGGCCGGACTTGTCACGGCGATTGGCTGCGATGGCGTCGGGGCCGGGGTCAAACGATCCGACGCCGTCCGCGGCTCGCCGGCGCCGGTGGGGGGCTGGCGAATCTTGACCGCCGCGACGCTCGAAGGCGAATCAAACGGGGGAGGTTGGATTGGCACGGACGCCACCGAACCGGTCGGTCCGTCGGAGGAGACATCGGTCAGCCGGGGTGAGGTCGGGGCGCCGAGCGTCGCAATCCGCTGCGCCGGCGACGGAGCACTCGCCGTCGGGGCGGACGTGTCTTTGGAAATAGCCCCGCCGGCCGCCGGTCCCGAAATCGATACCGAAGCGTCAAACGGCGGGATGGGAAAATCGTTCGCTTCGGAGGATTCACCGTCGCCGGGCCGCAGCAACGCCCAACCGAGGATCGCGACGAGTGCCAACGCCAAAGCGGTTCGGGACGTTGCGAATTGGACCAAACGGGCGGTCATGGTCGGGCCGACCGGTTGAGACGCCGTTTTGACAACCGGGGCGGTGGGTGGGGTCGGCGGCGGAGCGGGGACCGGTTGGCCAGCCGCTTGGAGGGGGGGCGGATCAGGGACCGGCAATTTTGACTCCGTTGGCTCTTTCAGTGGCTCAGCCCGGTGATCGGACATCGAGTAAATTGCCTCGCTGCGGGGCGATCGCTCGGCCGCGGCCGCGGATTGGGCAGCAGAGGCTCGCAGCGCGATCGCCTCCAGATCCGGCAGCCGCAACAACACCGGGGCGACGAACCGATCGGTCCCCGGGCTGGCAGCGGCGAGCTTGGGCATCGGCGGACGCCCCGAACCACCGGTCAAGGATGTCAAACGGTCGGCGACGGCGGAGGTTCGTGGGGACACGGCAGCGACGGGGCGACGCGGACTGGGCAAATCAAACAGGCTCAAGCCTGCCGATACGAACTGCCCCCCGCCCGCCGCAACCCCACCGGCGATTCACCGGGCCGGCGATTCACCCCACCGGCGATTTACTGGGCCGATCCATCCCCGGTCAAATACGCCAGGATCACCGCCGCATCGTCCGCCGGCGTGCGGCCGGACTGATATTTCAAATGCACTTCCGGCGACCGCGGCGGCTCGTAAGGCGACGAAATCCCGGTGAAATCGGGAATTTTCCCGGCGATCGCTTTTTGATACAAACCTTTGGGATCGCGGGCCTTGCAGACCTCCAGCGGTGTGTCGACGTAAACCTCGACGAAATCCCCCGGCCCGGCGTCCGCAGCGTCCTCGATGATCCTTCGCACCGCGGCGCGTTGATCGGCCATGGGGCTGACAAATGCCGCGATCGTGACCAAACCGGCCGACGTCAATAACGAGCAAACGCTGGCGATCCGCCGCAAGTTCTCGGTCCGATCGGTTTCGCTAAATCCCAATCCGAACCGCCGGGAGAACGCATCCCCGTAATCGGTCGCTAACCGCTCCGGCGGGGCGCACAACCCGTGCCGGACGTTATCGCCGTCGAGCAGCATCGTCGGCCAACGTTGCTGCAGCAGCATCGATTCGAGCACCCCGGCGATCGTGCTTTTGCCGCACCCGGACAATCCCGTCAGCCAGACGACCCGGCCCCGGTGACCATGCAGCGTCTGGCGATCGGCCCGGGTGACGGCGTGCGGGTGCCAGACAATGTTTGCGGCGTCAGTCAATTTTACAGTCCAAATCGTTGTTTCAAACAGGCACGATGGGCGGTCGCCAACCGGTGGTGAACGGCATAGCCGCCATGGCCGGCGGCGGCGACGAATCGGTCGATGACGATCGCATACCGTCCCATCGGTTCACCGCCGACGTCCCAACCCGCCGCCCAAGCCGCTCGCATCGCCGTGGTCCAGTCGCCGATCGATGCGGCAATGTCATAACGTTGCAACCAAAAGTCGGTGACCGCCGAGCGACGGGGGGGCGTCGTCGGCGTCCCCTCGACGACCCGGCGGTATTGGTCAAACGCTTGTGCGGACAGGTCGGCGACGATCCCCAACCGCTTGGGCAGCGGGCCGGCCCCCCGGGTCACATCGCCGGCCGCCCAGGCACCTTTGAGCGGCCGCTCGTCGCCGGCGGTGCTCCAGTGCGTGCCCAACGTGACGGATTGATCGGTGAAGCTGCTGCACCGGATCGCCGCGGCGGCGTGGTGGTGCTTTCCCCCGGCGGCGTGACCGGCGATCTCGTGCGTCCACGCCAAATCGGGGTGTTCGTCGGCGACCGATTGAGCCATTTGGCCAGCCGAGAGCCAATCGCCGGATGCTCCATCCGCGAGATTTTGCCCGGAAACGGATGGGGAGGGGCTGATCGCCCGCGCGATCGTTTTGACCGCGGCGGGAACGTCCACCCCGCCGCCGCCGGGCACCGGCCACGGCAACCAATCCCCGCCACCGTGCGACCACAGGACCACATCGACCAGGGGAACGGCCGGGGCCGCGACGTCAATCTCCAAACGCAACGCCAACCAATCGCCTTGCCCCCAAGGCACGACGGGGAGCAGGTGGCAGGGCATCAACGCCGGCCAAATCATCGGCGGGGCATCGCCGGTCAACGCTTCGGTCGAGACCACCTCCGGCTGATCGTCCAACCAGGTGGCGATCTCCGCCGGCAGCTCCAGCCCGTAGTGCCGCCGCAGCGTGGTTGCAACGTCATTCACGCGGTGACGGGTCTTTCGGGGTCTTGGGGGGGTGGGTCAAGCGATCCGCGACGCCGACCCGCCGGAGGTCACCGTCGCCGACATCCGGGTCGAACAACTGCGTTGAACTATCTCCAACGGATCGACAGCCGGCAAGCTCGCTCGGTGCGCGGTTTGCAAAATTCGTGTCACCTATGATCCCCCAACGCTCCCGACTGCTGGCCCGATTGCATGATGTCGAGCGGGGATACGATGCGTTGGCCCGTCGCTGGACCCCCACGGATCATTGGCGGATCGGAATCCAACCCTACCGGACGATGGCGACCGACCGACGGATCGATTTGCATTGCCGGGTGCTGCGACGCACGGCACTGACCGAACCGACCGCCGGCGATCCATGGTGGCGAAACGTTTGGAATGTGTACCAACAGTTTGAATCCGACGAAGTGCCCGGGGCGACGGTGCTGGCCACCGACGGCCTGCGAACCGCGACGCTCATCACCGATGAGGAGGGCTACGCGTCCGGTTCGCTCGAAGCGATCGATCCTCCACCGCGGCCGGGCCACAACCGGTTGGAATATCGGGTGGTCCAAACGCCGATGGGCCGGCCCCACCAACACGCCTCGATCACCACCGCGATCCGCCCCGACGCGGCTGCGGCGATCGGCGGCTGGGCAATCGGACGAGGTGTCAATGGTCAAGGTGCCGTCGGATTGATCAGTGATATTGATGACACGGTGCTGCACTCTGAAGCGACTTCGCCGCTGCGGACGATCTACTGGGTGGCGCTGCACAATTCGTTTTCTCGGCGGTTCATCAATGGCGTCGTTCCGCTATATCAAAAGCTCACGGACTTCGGCCGGCGACCGACGTTTTATGTTTCCAGCAGTCCGTGGAATTTGTACCCGATGCTCTCCCAGTTCATCCGCCGCTCGGGACTACCCATTGGCCCCCTGTTCCTCCGTGATCTCGGACTGGGCGGGTCGGCGACCACGCCGGGCGACCACTCTCATAAAGCCGTCAAGATTCGCCACATCTTGGAAACTTACCCGGCCATGAATTTTATTTTGATGGGCGACGCGGGCCAACACGATGCGGAGATTTATCACCAAATCGCACGCGAGTTTCCCGGTCGTATCCTGGCGGCCTACATCCGCTGGATCGGCCGAATGCCCGAGCAGCGCGTTGTTGCCGAAGTGGCCGCGGCCCGCGACGGCGGTGCCCCAATGATGCTGCTGCCCGATTCGGCGGCGATCACCTCACACGCTCAAAGCATCGGACTGATCGACCGCGCCGAGTCCGTTGTGGGATAGGCCTCCGGCCTGTCATCTGTAATATCGACAGGCCGGAGGCCTATCCCACGCCCGACCTAATCGATCGCTGTCCGCAGCACCCGGTGATGGAAACTATCGGCGATGTACAACCAATCGCCTCGCACGGTCACCCCATGCGGCCGGTTGAGAACATAAGGCGACGTGTCCAGCGTGCGGACGGTTTGATCGGCCGGATCATAGATACGGATTTTATGATTAGTGTCATCGGCGATGTAGACCTTTCCGTCGGCCGCAACATCAATATGTTTGGGTCCGTTGAACCTGGCCTGATCGGCCGCCCCGTCGCGGTTGCCTTTTTGACCTGAACCGGCGACCGTGAAAATCTTGCCGTCGCGGATTACCCGCAGCGCGTTTCCGTTGCGTTCGACGATGTAGATTTCCCCGGCCGGCCCCGTCGCAATCGACCGGGGATCGACCAGCGGGGCGTCGGTGGCGATTGATCCATCAACCGGAACTCCCGCCGCCCCGTTGCCGGCGATCGTGGTCACGCGGTGTCGGGCTTCGCTTAGGTCAATTTGCCGAATCTTATGGTTCTTGATGTCGGCGACCAGCAATGTTTTTCCCGGCCCCGCGGCGATTGATATCGGCTCGTTAAATGACGCTTTCTTTGCATCGGTGACGTCATCAAAATCCCCCGCCCCGCCCGTCCCGGCTAACGTTGCCACTTCGCGATTCACAAGGTCCAGGACCCGGACGACGTTGGTTTTGTGCTCTGACAGGTACACCCGGCCGTCGTCACCGATGACAAGGTTATGCAAATCATGAAAACGAGATTTTTCGGCCGGTCCATCGACGTATCCGGCCGGTTTTCCGCCGGCGAGCACTTGCAATTGACCATCGGTTGTCCGCCGCAACACCCGGCCGCCGGTGTATTCGACGATCAACATGTCACCGTTTTCTTCAAACGCGACGGCAAACGGCGTTTCCAGTTCCCCCGGGGCGGCTGATTTGCCGGGGTTGGGAACCGCCGGGCCAATGACGACCTCGGTCTGAGCGAACGTCCACGAGGGGATCAGTAAACAGCCGAGAGCGAATAATCGAAGCATGATGGGATTTTCAATAGAGGATTCGGGGTTCGTTTGTACGACGGGCTTTTAGCCCGTCGAATCCGACCAATCGTCAAAAGCGACCCTTAGGATAGTGACGACATCGACCTGGAGGTGAGGCGAGAGCCACCGGACGGCCTGAAAGGCCGTCTTACGGTTTGAGCGGGCCGGACAGCGCGACAAAAAACCCCACACGCCAAGGCGGCGAGCGGGGTCTTTGTTGGATGGAATCAGCGGTTCCGATCGATCGGAACCGTCATTCTCAATACATGTCTTCGCCGCCACCACCGGCGGCCGACTTGCCCTTCTCCGGTTTGTCAGCGATCAATGCGTCGCTGGTCAACAGCAACGTCGCGACCGAAGCCGCGTTGGCGAGCGCGGTGCGTGTCACCTTGGTCGGGTCGATGACGCCCGATTTGACCAAATCCTCATATTCATCGGTCAACGCGTTGTAGCCGTGATTGCCTTTCATGCCGAGGACTTTTTCGCAAACGATCCCACCGTCTTGACCGGCGTTTTGTGAAATCATCGTCAGCGGGGCGCGGCAGGCACGAAGGACGATGTTGTAACCAACCTTTTCGTCATCCTTCATATCCGAGGCGGCCGAGACCTTACCCGCAGCGCGAAGCAGCGCAACGCCGCCGCCCGGCAGGATGCCCTCTTCGACCGCCGCACGGGTCGCGTGCAAAGCGTCTTCGACGCGAGCTTTCTTTTCCTTCATTTCCGATTCGGTGGCCGCACCGACGTTGACCTTCGCCACGCCGCCGGCCAACTTCGCCAGACGCTCTTCGAGCTTTTCGCGGTCGTAATCCGACGAGCTGTTTTCAATCTCGCGGCGGATTTGACCGATGCGAGCTTGAATCGCGGTCGATTCGCCGGCGCCCTCGATGATCGTCGTATTGTCCTTGTCGATGATGACCTTCTTGGCCCGGCCAAGCTGCGGCAAATCGACCGATTCGAGTTTGATGCCCAAGGCCTCGAAGATCGCTTGACCGCCGGACAGGATCGCGATGTCTTCCATCATCGCCTTGCGACGATCGCCATACCCGGGGGCTTTGACCGCGGCGACTTGGAAGGTGCCACGCAGGCGGTTGATGACCAACGTCGCCAGCGCTTCGCCATCGACGTCTTCGGCGATGATCAACAGCGGCTTGCCCTGCTGAACAACTTTTTCGAGCATCGGAACCATGTCCTTGATGCTGCTGATTTTCTTTTCATAAACCAGGATGTAGGCGTCCTCCAGGACGACTTCCATGCTGGTCGAATCGGTCACGAAGTAGGGCGACAGGTAGCCGCGATCGAACTGCATCCCCTCGACCCACTCCTGCTCGGTCTGCAGGCTCTTGCCTTCGTCGACGGTGATCACACCGTCCTTGCCGACCTTGGACATGGCGCCGGCGAGCAACTGACCAATTTCGCGATCATTATTGGCCGCGATGGTCGCGACGTTGGCCATCGCCTCTTCGTCTTTGACCTTGGTGGCCATCGAATGGAGCTGCGCCGTGATGTCGGCGACGGCTTTTTCGATGCCGGTCTTCATTTGAATGGGATTGACGCCGGCGACGACGGCTTTGAGGCCTTCGTTAAAGATCGCTTCGGCCATCACGGTGGCGGTCGTCGTGCCGTCGCCGGCGACGTCCGACGTCTTGGACGCGACTTCGCGGACCATCCGCGCCCATGTTTTCAAACGGGTCTTCGAGGTCAATCTCCTTGGCAACGGTCACCCCGTCTTTGGTGACGGTGGGGCTGCCAAAGGATTTTTGCAGGATAACGTTTCGGCCTTTGGGACCCAGCGTCACTTTGACGGTGCGGGCCAATTTGGCGACCCCGCGGCGGATCCCTTCGCGGGCTTCCTGATCGAACGCAATGATTTTGGACATAGGGGGGAAGTTTACAGTTTTGAGTTTACAGTTTTCAGTTAAAGAAAGGAGAAGAACTCAGTCGTCAGAACTTAAAACTGTGAACTGACAACTGAAAACTTCTTCCTCAGCCGACGATGGCCAGGACGTCGTCTTCTCGCATCAACAGGTATTCGACCTGGTCGACTTCGATCGTTTCCCCGGCGTAAGAGCTAAAGAGGACGTGGTCGCCGACGGTCAACTGGCTCTTGGACCGCGAACCGTCGTCGAGCAACTTGCCGCTGCCAAGGGCGATGACCTTGCCGCGGGCGGGCTTTTCCTTGGCCGAATCGGGCAACACGATGCCGCCGGCGGTTTTTTCTTCGCTCTCTTGCCGTTGCACGACGATCCGTTCACCGACGGGATGAAGTCGGCATTTCGTGGCACTTTTGGTCGCAGTCGCCATGTTCGGGAAAACCTGTGGGGGTGGGGGGGGAAGTGGAAGGTGCAAGTTGATTCGGGTGGTCCGACCGCATCGGGAGCGCCAACGTTGGCAGCGGTGGGCCTAGACGGCGAGCCAAAATGGCAGCCGGCATTGGCGTGGGGCCGATGTCGCAACCGCTGTGCCGGGGCGGTTCATCGCGACGTAAGTTGATGTCACCGAAAGATTTGTCGATCAACTGTCGGCGGCCGGCGGCCTAGGCAATGGCAGAGACCGATGAGACGAACTCGACCCATCGGTCCCATCCGTCGCCTAGGTCCCATCACCCCCGGGTCGATCGTCCTACCGTTGACGACCGACCCCCCGCGGCCGTTTGATACGCGGCATGAATCCCACCGAACCACGAACCCTCGACGCGGCCGCCATCGAAGCGGCGATCCCGCACCGACCGCCGATGCGGTTGCTCGATGAGGTCGTCTCGCTGACCGCCGACGCCATCCACGCCCGCAAGACCTTTCGGGCCGACGAATTTTTCCTGCAGGGCCATTTTCCCGACTACCCGCTGGTGCCCGGCGTGATCCAGTGCGAGTGCTGCCTGCAGGCCGGTGCGATCCTGCTGCGGGAGCACACCCCGCCGATCAAGGCCGGTGACGACGAGCCGGCTTCGAGCGTCCCGGTGGCGACCCGGATGGAAGGCGTCAAATTCAAAAACATGGTCCGCCCCGGCGACACCGTTGACATTCACGTGACGATGAAGGAACGCCTCGGCACGGCGTACTTCCTGACCGGCAAAATGACGCTTGACGGCAAAATCACCACGCGGCTCGAATTCGCCTGCAGTATCACCAACCCGCGTGAAGTGGGATAGGCCGCTGGCCTGTCATCCGCCTGAACCCCCATTCCCATGACAGGCCGGAGGCCTATCCCACATGCCCAAACTCACCGGCATCCTGCCGCCGTTGATGACCCCGGTCGACGCCGCGGGGCGTTTTGACGAAGACGCGATGCGCCGTTATGTCGATTGGTTGATCGATCGCGGCGTCGATGGGTTGTTTGCCAACGGCAGCACCGGAGAGTTCACCCGGTTTGCCCCCGCGGTACGGTGTCGAATTGCCCAAATTGTCGTCGAAGCAGCCGCCGGCCGGGTTCCCGTTGTCGCCGGGGTCGGGGACGTCGACGTCCAAACGACCGTGCAAACGTGCGCGTTCTATCGCGACATCGGCGTCACCGCGGCGATTGTCGTCTCGCCGTTCTACTTTCAACTGTCGCAATCGGGCGTCGCGGCCTACTTCGAGGCGGTCGCCAAGACTTCGCCGCTGGACCTGTTGCTCTACAACATCCCCGTCTTCGCCACGCCGATCGACGTCGCCACGGTTGTTGATTTGGCAACGACTCAAGACCGCATCGTTGGAATCAAGGACAGCTCCGGCAGCGTCCCCAACATGATGCGAATGGTCGCCGCGATTGGACCGCGTCGACCCGACTTTGGCTTGTTCACCGGCTTTGACGGTTTATTGTCGACGATGCGGGGCGTCGGGGCCGACGGCGGGATGGTCGCCAGCGCCGGGGTGGTCCCCGAGGTTACCGCGGCGATCAACCGGCGATTTGATCGTGGGCAGTGGGATCAATCCCTTCAGTTGCAGGGCGAACTGTTGAAACTGTTTGATGCGATGTTGGCTGTCCCGGAGTTCCCCGAGGGCTTTCGCCTAGCCGCGGCGACCCGAGGGTTGTCGTTGGGTCACTGCCTGACGCCGCTGTCGGTCGATCTAGTTCGGGCCAACGCGACGGCGGCTGAGCGAATTGGGTCGATGGTCGAGACGCTCTTGGGGGCGGTTTGAATGTCACCGGTCGTGGGTCGATGGGACCTAGGCGACTGATGAGACGCCCGGGACCCATGGGGCCTATCTGTCCCCTAGGTCCCATTCCGCGGCGCCGTCCAATTGGACCGCTCCGTTAAACCGTGCGGGCGTCGTGCTGATGGGTCAACACCGAAGCGGGGGATTGCCGATGACTGCTGACGGACCCGATAGGAATCGGGTCTTCTCCGGCCGGCACCCCCAAGAGGGTGTGCCAGGCGGGGGGTGGAGCCAGGGAAACGGCTTGAACGCTGTCTCTTTTTCGCTCCCCAAGGTCCCCGCCATGCCGCTCGAAGCCATCCACGCCGCCCTCGGGCTGGCGTTCACCGCCGTCTGGTTGCTCGCCGCGCAAATCGTCGTCGACGGTTAATTACCTCGTAAATCGACCGCCACGATTTCTTCGTCGTTGCGAATGTAGGCCACCGCGTCGCTGTACGCCGGGTGGCTCCACACCACCGACCGGCCAAACGCTTCGCCGGTCGGCTGCAAAACCTGCATCGCCCCGAGCGATTCAAACCCGCCGGCGGTCATCCGGGCCATCGTCAACAGTCCGGTCTCGCCAAAGAGCAGGTACCGGTCGGTGTCGCTGATCCGAGTGATGAACGCGGTGCCGTGTTTGACAAAACGCTTTTCCCCCGGCACGGTCGGCTCAAACGTGGCCCACAATTGGCCGCCTTTTTCACCGTCGATCGCCATCAGCGACCCGGCGTTGCAATCGGTGCCGTAGACAATTCCATCGACAAACAGCGGGGTGCTGTTTGCACAGAAAAGATCGCGACGGTCCTCGCCCCGCCACAATTCCTTGGCCGCCGGGCGGGTCTCGTCCAGTTCAATCATCACCGACTGGGTACGGATCCCCGAGGCGTACATGAGGTTGCCGTCGACGACCGGCCGGGTGATTGACATCTCGTACATCGGCGACAGGTCGATGTGCCAGTAACGCGAGCCATCGGCCGGATTGAGCGAATCGACACCGCCGGGCGAGTAGACGATCAATTGCTCGGTGCCGCCAAAGTCGATGATCGACGGCGGGCAGTACCCCGCCGGCCCATCGAGGGCTTTCCAAACCACCTCCCCGGTCGTCTTGTCAAACGCCACGACGCACTGACCCTCGCCACCGACCATCGTGATCAATAGGTCGCGGACGACCAAAGGGTGGGCGGCAAAGCCCCAGATCGGCACATCGGCCGATAGGTCCTGTTTGAAGGAAACAGCCCAAACACGTTCGCCTGTTTGTGTTTCGTATGCGTGCAAGTCACCTTCGCTGCCCAGCGTATAAACCCGGTCGCCATCGACCGTCGGGGTGCATCGGGGTCCGGCCGGGTACGAGACGCTGTAGGGACACGGGTAACTCGCCTGCCAAATCGGCTTGCCCGTTTTCGCTTCCAGCGCCGTCAACCGTTCGTCGCCCTGCAGCGTCGCCCGTGTGCCCGGGTCATTAAAGGCCTTGCCGCTGGTCCGTTGGTAATCGAAAACGTAGACCCGATCGTCGGCCACCGCCGGACCGGCGTAACCGCCCGCGATCGGCGTCCGCCAAAGCACCGGCAGGCCGGTCTCGGGAATCGATTCAACCAGGCCCGATTCGCGAAGCACGCCGTCACGCTGCGGCCCCATCCAGCCGGGCCAGTCGTCGGCGGCGGCGGGAACGGTCAAAAGTCCGACAACCGCGAGGGTGGTCATTCGTTGGTTCAAACGCATGTCAGATTTGGGGGAGTTTGCGGACGGGGGGCCATTGGCGGAGTTGTCCAGGGTAGGCCAGGACCGTACCGAACGCACCGGGCCGCCGTTGATGTAGCGGCGTACCGCCAGGCCGCCGAACTCCAGCCCGCTACCCCAGCAGCGGCAAAATTCGCACGTTGCGGTACCAACATTCGGCCGGGGGGCCGCCGTGGATTTGCAACCCGATCAAACCCCCGGCGGGGATCGAAGGGTCGGCTTCGGTGTAGTCGACCAACCTTTGATCATCGACAAACGTTTGAATGCGTGACCCGACGGCGACCACGCGCATCGACACCCACCGCGTGGCGGGCGGTTGGTCCGGCCGGGCGATCGGCGGCACAACGACTGGCGGATCAGGCTGGGCGAGCATGACCCGCCGCCGTGATTCATCATAAATGGCCCCCCAAACGCTCCGGTCCCAAGCTCGGCCGATGTCGCACTGGTAACCGATCATCTCATGCGCGGGAACGTCATCGGACTTCTTGGCCCGGCGGCTGCGAAATTGAACCCCCGCATTGTCCCCGGCCCCGACGATCCGGGCGGACCACCGCAGATCAAAATTGTCGAAAGTCTCGGTGTTGCATAGAAACCGGTTGCCCGGAATCGGGCGATCGATCCGTCCGGCGACCACGACCGGTTCGCCATCGACGTCTTCGCGGCGAAACCAATAGCCCTCGCCCTCCCAACCGGCAAGGGTGTCACCGGGGATCAGCGATCGGCACCGGACCTCGAACTGCGAGTCATCGTACAAAGATGATTCGCTTTGAGACGGCGATTCGTTTAGACCCGCTAAATCGCTCTCGGGCGGCGCCGCGGCTGCGGGATTGAGTTTCATCGCCAGCGCGGTCGCCGCGAGGCCGGCGATCGCCGCGCGGCGGGTGGGTGTTGTCGTTTGCATGGCACGATCATACTGCCACCGATCCGACTCCGCATTCCATCCCTTCGCCGCCGAATGTCCACGACGCTGACGCCCTCCGCCCCGTCCCCCGCGGTGACCGGATTGAACACCTACTCCCGGCACATCACCCAGCCCAAGAGCCAGGGCGCGTCCCAGGCGATGCTCTACGCCACCGGAATGCAACCGGCGGACATGGACAAACCGCAAATCGGCATCGGCAGCGTTTGGTACGAGGGTAACTCGTGCAACATGCACCTGCTGGACCTGGCCGCCGAGGTCCGCCGGGGGGTCACCGATGCGGGGATGGTGGGCATGAGGTTCAACACCATCGGCGTTTCGGACGGCATATCCATGGGAACCGACGGCATGTCGTTCTCATTGCAATCCCGTGACTTAATCGCTGACAGCATCGAAACGATCATGGGCGCGCAGTGGTATGACGCGCTGATCGCGCTGCCCGGTTGTGACAAGAACATGCCGGGTTGTTTGATCGCGATGGGACGTTTGAACCGTCCGGCCATCATGGTGTATGGCGGGACGATTGCCGCGGGAAAACGCCCGGGCAAGCAGGACGAAAAACTCGACATCGTGTCGGCCTTCCAGTGCTATGGTCAATTCATCACCGGCCAGATCGATGAGGACGAACGGGCGGCCATTGTCCGACATTCCTGTCCCGGGGCGGGCGCGTGCGGCGGGATGTACACCGCCAACACCATGGCCACGGCGATCGAGGCGCTCGGCATGTCGCTGCCCTATTCCGCATCCATTCCGGCGACCGACCCGGCCAAAGTCGATGAGTGTCACCGGGCGGGCCAAGCGATCTTGAAACTACTCGAACTCGACCTCAAACCCCGCGACATCATGACCCGCGGTGCTTTCGAGGACGCGATCGCGGTCATCATGGCGACCGGCGGTTCGACCAACGCGGTGCTGCACCTGATCGCCATGGCCCGCTCGGTCGACGTGCCTTTGACATTGCAAGATTTCCAGGAGATCGCCGACCGAACCCCTTACCTGGCCGATCTCAAACCCTCGGGCAAATTCGTCCAAGAGGATTTGCAGTCGATCGGCGGCACCCCGGCGGTGATGAAATACCTGTTGTCCAAGGGTCTGATCCAAGGTGCCCACAAGACCGTCACCGGCCGGACGCTGGCGGAGAACCTCGATGAAGTGCCGGGACTCAAAGACGGCCAAAAGATCGTTGCCCCGGTGGAGAAACCCATCAAAGCCTCCGGTCATATCCGCATTTTGCACGGGTCGCTTGCCCCCGGCGGAGCGGTCGCCAAGATCACCGGCAAGGAGGGTTTGAAATTTAGCGGGCCGGCGCGTTGTTATGATTCCGAGGAACTGATGCTCGCCGCCCTGGAACGCGGCGAGATCCGCAAGGGTGACGTGGTGGTGATCCGTTATGAGGGTCCCAAGGGTGGACCGGGGATGCCCGAGATGCTCACACCAACCTCGGCGATCATGGGCGCCGGTTTAGGCAGCGACGTCGCGTTGTTGACCGACGGCCGGTTTTCGGGGGGCAGCCACGGTTTTATCGTGGGCCACATCACGCCGGAGGCTCAAGACGGCGGGCCGATCGGTTTGATCCGAGACGGCGACACGGTGACAATTGACGCTGAGGCCAATTCGCTGGATGTCGAAGTCGCCGATGCCGAGATGATCGAGCGAAAGACGGCCTGGACCGCGCCGCCTTACAAGGCCACCCGAGGGACGCTCTACAAATACATCAAGACCGTCAAATCAGCGTCCGAAGGCTGCGTGACCGACGAGTAACGTGGGATAGGCCTCCGGCCTGTCAACGTCGTGATGACATGCCAGAGGCCTATCCCACCGCAACAAACAAATCCGCAACCGCGAACCGCAGTCCCGGCAGCAACTCTTCGTTCTCATACGTTTGCGTGTCGTTGAGCGTCACCGGCGGCTGACCCCGCCGGAAAATCTGCAACGTCCGGGCGTAAGGGTTGATGATCCAAACGATCGACGTGCCGTGTTTCAAATACGTTTGGACCTTCTGGTGAACCCCCTCGATGCTATCGCCGGGCGAGTTGATTTCGGCGGCGAGCACCGGGGCACCCACGATGATCGTCGAGGCTCCGGTTTGACGCGCCATCGTGTCGGCTGAGAAATACGCGACGTCAATGCCAACGGTCGTGTCCGGTTCGTTTTGGAGCAATGCACCGACATCGCCGGAATGGACCTGACCCCCTTGCCCGCCGTCGTCGACCCAGTTGTCCAACGTTTTGCTCACCTTGGTTGATGCGTAGGAGTGAAAACGATTTCGGACCGGCACGCCATCGACCTTTTCTTGAGGAAACTCCTTGAGCACGCCTTCCCAAAGTTCGCGGGTCACCCCATCGTCGGGCAACGCCATGAACTCCTCGTGGGTCATCAACTTTTCACCGACAATCACGACAGGCACCCTGTGAATTGGAGAAACGGAATGGTCAGCGGTTTGCATTGTAACGACTCCCCCCGCCAACACCGAACTCCAACCCGGAACCCATCGTGACCCCCGAACTCTTCTTCGACGGCTGGAAACCGATCCTTCGGACCCTCGTTTTGGGGACGCTGGGATACATCGGCTTAGTGATCCTGCTGCGCGTTTCGGGCAAGCGAACGCTATCGAAAATGAACGCGTTTGATTTTGTGGTGACCGTTGCGTTCGGCTCGACCCTGGCGGCGCTGTTGACGAGCAAAGGCGTTTCGCTGGCCCAGGGAATCGCGGCGCTGGCGCTATTGGTGGGACTGCAATTCATTGCCACCGCGCTTTCGGTCCGCAGTGATCTGTTTCGCCGGTTGCTCAAGTCCGAACCTCAATTGCTCTATCATCGCGGCGAGTTTTTGGAAAACGTCATGCGCCGCCAACGGATCACCCGCGATGAGGTTTTCGCGGCGATGCGATCGGCCGGGGCCACGGACCCCGACAAAGTCGACGCCGTGGTTTTGGAGAGCGAGGGCACGCTGACGGTGTTGCAAGCGGCGGGTGATTCGCAGGTTCAACTGGCGGCCTTGGGCGTCGCGGTCGATCGCTCCACCACGTAGCGGAAGTCGCCAAGACCGGGGCTTCCAACATCACGATTCCCTGCGTTTATCGAGTAATCGCTTCGTTGAGACGTGGACCGTTCGTCAATCTCGCAGTTTAGATGTAGCGTGGTGTGCAAGAACGCGGTCCCCACTTTCGGGCGGTCGCGATAATTCAATCCAAAGTTGCTTGGCCGCAAGCGTTTGGATGATCTGATCGAGACCCGAAAGTTCTTGGGCGTAGCCGTCTTCGATGGGGACAAAATCGCAGATGGCTTTGAATCGAGGGTCCAGCACGGCTAAGCGGGTCGGCGGGTCAGTTTCGGCGTAATTTGGCAAGTGGTTTGCTCAAGTGAAAGCTGGGATCTTCCGTTTGTTTTGATAGCAATTTGAGGTCTCCCTTGGATCAATTCGACGACGACTGACCAAGGTAAACTCATGGCTCGACCGGCCACACGATTCGCTCACGTTAACGAAAAACAACGCCAACTGCTCAATCAGCTTTGGAAGTCCCACCCCAATCACACCACTCGCACTCCAGCCCAAGCGATCCTGCTGAGCGAACGGCAGTTCACGATCACCCAAATCACCGAAATCCTAGTCGTTCACCGAGACTCCCCAAACAGCCCGCCCGCGTCTTGGAGGAACTCAAGAACAAAACCGGCAAGACGATCAGCCGTGACACGCTGCGGGAGTATGCCCGGCGGTTGGGGCGAAGTTGGAAGCGGTCCCGCCGCTCGCTGAAGGCCAAACAAGACGCCCAGGCGTTTGCCAAATGCCGGGCCGAGCTGCAGCAGCGTGCAGACGCTCGGGTTTGAACAGCCCGATGGTACGGTCGTCAGCTACCTTCATAAGGGTTATGTCAACAGCCAGAGGGTGATTGCGGTTTTCGACGATTACGTGAAGCGAATCGACGGCGAGACGGTGGTCGTCCTGGACAACGCGTCGTGCCATACCAGTGGGGCCTTTCAGGCGGCTTGTGAGCGATGGGCAGAGGCTGGCCTATTTGTCTACAACCTGTCGCCTTACAGTCCGGAGCTCAACTCGATCGAGCGTTTTTGGAGAAAACTGAAGCATCAGCTACTTCCCGAGACGGCTTGGTCGCGTTTCCAGGTTTTGTTGGCGGACCTGACCGCGGCCCTAAACCGCTTTGGCGAAGTGACCTATTTGCCGTCACTAGAGTGTTATGCCGAATGACTCCACCCGAACCACTTATGCCGCGATGGTTGACCGGATGGACCGCGGCATCGGCCGGGTGCTCGATGATTTGAAACAACACGGCGACCCGGGCAACACGCTGATCATTTTCACCTCCGACAACGGGGCGTGTGCCGAGTGGGACGCCTTCGGATTTGACAACCAATCCGGGCCAACCAATCGTTTGCACCGCGGCGAGCGGATAAATTCGATGGGTTCGGACGGGACGTTCCATAGCGCCGGCAGCGGTTGGGCGGGAGCGTCCAACACGCCATGGCGGTTGTACAAACATTACAACCACGAGGGCGGCATCGCGGTGCCGTGCATCATCGTTGACCCGAGGTTCAACCAATCCGCCGGGCAAATCAACGCCACCCCCTCGCACCTGATCGATGTCATGCCGACGATCCTGGCCGCCGCCGGGGCGGAAGCTGCGCTGCCCGGCGTCAACCTGTTACCGCTGCTCCAAGGTGAGTCAATCGACGACCGCCAATTGTTTTTTGAACACGAAGGCAACCGGGCGGTTCGCGATGGCCAATAGAAATGGGTGGCCCTTCGCGACGGACCGTGGCAGTTGTTTGACATGCGAACCGACCGCACCGAGATCCACGACTTAGCCAACCAACGCCCCAAAGTCGTCGATCGATTGAGCGAGGATTGGAACCAGTGGGCAAGGGATCATCAGGTCACACCGCTGCCGGATGATTACGAGGTTCCCTACCTCCCGGCCAAAGCGCCGAAATAGGCCAGAGTCGAGGACTGCCAAACGCGCACTCGATTGGCACCAGGTGCATTGCCATCCTCCGGGAGGCGTCGACGGCGGGGAGTCACGATACGCAGCGTCCAGCGACCGTCCGCGGGAAAATAAGAAATTGCGTGTCCAATTTGGACGCCTCGGGAAGCCATTGAATACCGGCACCGCCTCGCTTCCCGGGAGACCCCACCCGCCGTGACTCGTTTCAAACCGCTCCGTTCGCTGGCGTTTCGCCTCGGCCCGTTTGCCAAAGGCATCGCGTTGATGTCACTGGTTTGGGTGCCGTCTCCATCCCGGGCGGTTGGAGAATCGCTGGACGACCGGTCGGTCGAAGTGGCGGCGTTCGTTTCGCGGTACTGCGCCGACTGTCATGATGGGTCCACCGCCGAGGCCGGGGTGCGGTTGACCGGTGGCCAGACGCATTTGGATCTGCTCAAGGAGCGGAAGTTGTGGCTGCGGGCGATGGACCAAGTCCTCGGGGTTGTTAGTGTTGATCGATGGTCGCCCGGTCGATCAACAACGCATCAGCACCGTGGGGACTGATTTTCAAACGATTCGGCTCAACCTACCGGCCGGCGGTCGGACGATTACGCTGAGCCACGATCCGTCATACGCGGGTTTAATCCAACCGCGTTTTGAACCCAACGGTGTGCCCAAAGATCTGTTAACGGAGATCAAAAAGGACCGGATTGCGGAGATTGAAGTTCCCGGTTTGCCTGATAACAAGGTTGGTCGCGAGAGCTTGCGGAACCTGCAGTCGGTGGTGCAGAGTTTTTGGTGGACCCGGCGGCTGGCGGAGCGTTTGGTCCAGACCGATCAGGTCGTCTACGATCGACACACGCTTCATCCCAAGTTGGCGAATTTCAAACCCGCCAAAGTGGCGTTGAACATTGCTGCGGGCAAAGTCGCTCAGTTGTCCGGGATCCCGCAGAAGCGGTTGGAGGCGACGATCTTGGAGCAAACCGGATTTGAATACGACCAGCTCGTCGATGCTTTGGGTCAATATCGTCGCGTTTATGAAAAGAAGTTCCCCGAGCGATTGAAACGGGTCGCCGGATCGCTGCGGGCTTCGCGGGCGGTGTTGACGTCGGCGACCGATGGTCCCGGCTGGATCTTTGAGGCGGACGAAACACCGGCCGGGGCCAAACGGGTCTTATGCCGTTTGGCGACCCGAGCTTACGGGCGTCCGGTTGGTTCGTCGGAGCTTGCGACGCTGATGACGGTTTATGAGACGTCCGCCGGTTCGGGGGATGTTCAATCGCACCGTCGAGGCCTGCGTGACGCCATGGTCGCGTTGCTAATCTCGCCCAAATTCCTGCTGCGTTTCACCGAGGAGGGTGGGGGGCCGGACGGCAAAGTCGATGACGACGAATACGCCTCGCGGCTTTCTCACTTCTTTTGGTTGTCCCTTCCCGATGACGCTCTGCTGCGAGCTGCAAAGCAGGGCAAACTGCACCCGCGTGACGCTTCGGACGAGGCGCTGCAACCGGTGTTGGAGCATTTGATCGACGATCCCCGGTTTGAGGAGGTCTGTCAGATCTTTGCGTCTCAGTGGCTCGACATTGATGAGGTCCAGCCGTCCCGCGAACTGGGGGCGGAGTTAGTCGACGTGATGTTGCGGGAACCGGGCTATTTGATTCGTGACATCTTTCGCGAAAATCGCAGCGTGTTGGAATTGATCAGCAGCCGCGACTCGTATGTCGACGAATTATTGGCCGGTCATTATGACATGCCGGGCGTGGTCGGTTCGCAGGTGCGAAAGCTGAGCGCCGGTGATTTCCATCGCGGGGGGCTGCTGGGCATGGGGGCGGTGCTGGTCGCCACGTCGACGCCGCAGCGGACCAGCCCGGTCAATCGTGGAGCTTGGGTCGCGGAGATTCTGCTGGGCGAAGAGTTGCCGTTGCCCCCGCCGACGGTGCCGGAACTAAAAGTCGCCAAACAAACCACCAGCGTGCGGGAGGCGTTGGAATTGCATCGTCAATCCAAAGCCTGTGCCGGTTGCCACGACCGCATCGACCCTTATGGGTTCGTGCTGGAGAATTTTGACCTGCATGGTCGTTGGCGAGACCGCGAGGCGGGCAAGCCGGTCGATAGTTCGACCACCCTGGTCGACGGTTCAAGGCTGAACGGACTGGACGATTTGAAAGGGCATCTACTCGGTGCCCGCCGCGATGATTTTGTCCGCAACCTGGTCACACGGTTGTATGAGTTCGCGTTGGGTCGGGAAATGCAATACTCCGACGAAGCGATGATTCAACAAACGACGCAATCGCTCGCCCAAGACGATTTTCGGTCACATGTTTTGCTCCGCGAGATCGTTCGCTCAGACGCTTTCATCAAACAAAGCCGCCGGTAAGGATCATGATGACTTCCCATCGAGTTCGTCCCAACCGCGGTCGCCGCAACCTTTGCCAACTCGCCGCCGCCAGCGTGCTGCTGCCGCGGCTGGAAAGTTTCGCGGCCGCGGCTACCCCGCCGCGTGACCCGCAGCGGTTTGTGACGCTGTTCTTTCCCAATGGGGTCTACCCCGACGCCTGGCAGAGCCAGCAGGCGGGCGATCAGTTGCGACTCGGCGGCACGCTCGCGCCGCTTGGGCCGTTTGCCGATCGCGGTGTGATTCTGGAGGGACTCGACCATCCGCTGCCCGGTCACCTGGGGCAAACCAGCGGGTTCCTCAGCGGGCATGATTTTGAGCCTGGCGAGGGCGGCGTGATCACCGCCAAGAAGTCGCTCGATCAAATGATCGCCGAGCGTCATGCGTCGCAGACCTACCTGCCGTCGCTCAACCTCGCGATGGAGCCGCCCAGCCAGGGGGCGTTTGGCGACCGGCCGCGTTCATTCGGCAATTCGATCTCCTGGAGCAGCCCGACCCATAAGATTGAACCGCAGGTCAATCCGCAGCAGGCGTTTGATGAGGTGTTCTTTGGGCAATCGACCGCCGGGCGGCAGGCGGCCCGGAGGCGGCAATCGATCGTCGATCAGGTTTGGTCCCAGGTCAAAGTGCTGCAGCCGCGGGTCAGTCATTTGGACCGAGCACGGCTGGATCAATACACCGCCAGCGTCGGGGCGCTGCAGACAAAGTTGTCCAAGTCGATTGACGAAGACGCTCGGCGGCGGGCCGATCGCTTGTTTGAAAACAACCGTCCCGGCTCCGCGGCCACGCCGGGCGATTACGCCGAACACATGCGGTTGATGATGGACATCATGCTGTTGTCGCTTCAAACCGATAGCACGCGGGTCGCGACGATGGTGATGGGACACAGCATCTCGCGGGTGGTTTATGATTTTGTTGATTCAAAGATCAAAACCAACCATCACGGGTTGTCGCATCACCGCAACGATCCGGCCAAGATTGAACATTACAACCTGGTGACCCGGTGGTTCGCTCAGCAGGCCGCCTACTTCCTGGAGCGGATGGCGGAGATCGAAGACGTTAGCGGCTCGCTGCTGGACAACTCCCTGGTCCTGTTCGGTTCGGGCATGAAGGATGGCAATGTTCACGAGCGCAAGAACGTGCCAATCGCCCTGTTTGGCGGCGGCGGCGTTGGGCTGCGGGGCGGTCGCCGGCTGGAGTGTCCCGACGGTTCGCTCCTGGCCAATTTGCACATGTCGTTGGCGGGAATCTACGGCATCGAAGCCGATGATTTCAACGGCGTGGTGACCTCCGGTGTGGAGGGTTTGATTTGACCCACGACGACGACACGGCCGCTGACTTCATCCCACGACTGTTGCGGCATGAACCCAACGTGCGCGGCTTCCTGCGATCGATGTTGATGGGGGCGGAGGAAGTCGACGAAGTCATGCAGCGAACCAGCACCGTGGCTTGGCAGAAGTATCGCGCCAGTCAACCGATCGAGTCGTTTGGCACTTGGTTGTGCGTGATCGCGCGTTATGAGGCGTTGCGGTACGCCCGCGATGCCGCCCGACGTCCCGCGGCTTTGAGCGATGCGGTGTTGTCGCTGATCGCGGACGAAGGTCTCGATGAAGTCGATGACCGTCAGGCCGAGCTGGATGCCCTGCAACATTGTTTGCAAAAATTACCGGTTGTAACTCGGTCGGCCGTGATGGCGGTCCATCGCAGCGGCGATTCGGTCAAATCGGTGGCCCAGTCGATGGGGGCGTCGGTGGCCGCGGTTTATAAGCGTGTTCACCGCGCTCGGTTGCAATTACTCCGCTGCATCGAACAACGTCTCGCGGTGGGAGGTTCAATATGAACAACGTCAACGACCTTCCAACGACGGAATTGATCAATCGCTACCTCGATGGTCATCCGACCGAGCCGGAAGTTGCCTCGCTGCAATCGCGTTTGACAAACGATGCCAACGCACGGCGAACTTTTCGACGTTTGGCGATGATCGCCGCATCGCTCGAAAGTGTTGAAGCTCATCCTTTGCCGCCGGACGCGGTGACAACATCGACGCGGACCGAAGACCAAAAATCGCGGGGGCGTCGATGGTGGCCGGTTGCCGCCGCGGCGGTGTTGTTGCTGGCGCTCGGTATTCAATCAATGGATCGATCTAAATCCCCAGGCGATTTGGTCGCGGTCGTCACCAGGGGCGGCGACCCGGGGGGCATTCGGCAGGATGGTCGCGTCAGCCATGTTGGCGATGGGTTGCGGCTGGGGCGTTGGCAATTGCCGCCGGGCCGGACCGAGGTGCAGCTCGACAGCGGCGTCGCGTTGGCTTTGGTCGGGCCGGGGGAGTTCAATCTGTTGCAAACCGATCACGCTCAATTGCGCCGGGGCCAAGTGTTCGCACGGGTGCCGCAAAACGCGATAGGTTTTCGCATCGAAACCGATTCGATCGAAGTGGTCGATTTGGGAACCGAGTTCGCCGTCAACGCCGAGGCCGACGGTCGATCCGCCGTCCATGTTTATGATGGCGAAGTGCAATGGGTCAATAAACGCGGGACCGACGACAAGTCCGCGAATCGGTTGTTGACCCGTCATCAAACCGGGCGATGGGACCGCCAGGGTCGCCGGCTGGCTCAGTCACCTTTGGATCAAACGAAGTTTGCCAACCCGGTCGCCGCTGATCCGGTGACGACCACCGACCAGGTGCGTTGGTTGCAACAGCCGCCGCCCGGTCTGACGGCGGGACGTTTTGAACACGATTATATCCTCGCTTTTCGCGAAGCCACCGGCGTGCGGTTGACCGAGTCGTTGCCAATCGTCACCGCTGCACCCGGACAAGTCGGCGATGGGAAGACGCGGCCATCGATCAGGCGATCGCGGTTGCCGGCCGGAACCGTGGTCGACTCCTATTTGATCCACGCCGATGGTTTGAGTCGCAGCATGTTTGCATCGGGCACCTTGCAGTTACCTCATACGATCGTCGGTTTGATCATTGATACCCGTCAACTCAACGCAACGGATGCTTTATTTGGGCATCCCAAAACAACCTATCCCAATGACCGCCAACGCGGTTTGGAACTAGGTTTGACCGGTTCGATCGGTACCGACGGATTGATCCTCGATCGCCATGTCCGGCAACTGGGCATCTCGATGCGAACCAACGCTTCGATCGATCAAATCCGCGTGCTGACCGAAAGTGATTCGGCTCAAACCTTTGCAAAACATCTCTTTCCCATCGACAATCATCCTACACCTTGGTGAACCCCATGCCAAAACGATCCGATCCGACCCGGCGTCGGGTACTGCGTGCCGCGGGCGTCTCGCTGGCGTTGCCATTGATGACCGCCCGTGACGCCAAGGCCGAAAGTCGGCTCAACCGGGTGGGTGCCCCCGAGTCCGATGGCAAACCGCGGCGGATGGTTTTCATTTGCAACAACCTGGGCGTTCACATGCCCTACTTCGTGCCAACGGACACGGGGTTTGATTACAAACCGTCGCCCTACCTCGAAGTGCTGGGGGATTTGCGAGGCGACATGACGGTTTTTTCCGGCGTTTCACACCCCGATGTCGACGGCGGGCACGCAGCCGAAAAGTCGTTTCTGACCGCCGCGCCGCACCCGGGCAGTGGCAGTTTTCGCAACAGCATTTCAGTCGATCAATTGGTCGTCGAGCAAATGCGTGCTCAAACCCGCATCCCATCGCTGGTACTCAGCGCCAACGGCGGCGGGGCGTTGTCCTGGACGCGGGCCGGGGTGCCGATCCCCGGCGACGAATCTCCCTCCAAAGTATTTCGACGTTTGTTCACACCCGGCACGCCAGCCGAAGTCCGCGAGCAGGTCACGCGGCTGCGTCAGGGGGCCAGCGTGATGGACATGGTGATGGGGCAAGCCAAACGGTTGCGGGATGATCTGTCGCCGCCCGATCGTGATAAGTTTGATGAGTACACGACCAGCGTCCGGGAGGTCGAAAAGGAGATGGTCCGGCAACAGGAGTGGGAGAAAACGCCCAAGCCAAAGGTTGACGCCGCGGTGCCACGGGACAACCACGACCGAGCCGATACGATCGGCCGCTCCAAATTGATGTACGATCTGATCACGTTGGCGTTGCAAACCGATTCGACCCGGATCGCAACGGTCATGTCGGTGGGCTGGTTCGCGGTCCCGCCCATCGATGACGTCAGTGAGGGTTACCACACGTTGTCGCATCATGGACAAAATGCGGAGAAGTTAGCTCAGCTTGCGATCATCGAAAAAGAGCACATGGGTTTGTTGCGTGACTTTTTGAACAAATTGCGTTCGACACCCGAGGACGGTGAAACATTGCTCGACCGGACGATGGTGTTGTTCGGCAGCGACATCGGCAACGCGTCCAGTCATAACAACACCAACGTCCCGGCGGTGTTGGCCGGCGGTGGTTTTAAACATGGCCAGCATTTGGCGTTTGATCCATCGCATAACGAACCGCTGTCGAACGTTTACGTCAGCATGTTGCAACGAATGGGGTTGCCGGTCGAACGATTCGGCAGCAGCACCGGAACGATGCGTGGATTGGAGTTTGCCTCGTGAATCATCTTCAAAAAATTGCAACCAATTCTCCGGCTCCCCCTCGCCCCGCTTCGGGGAGAGGGGGTTGGGGGGTGAGGGGTCTTTGGTTGATTGCCGCGATCACGACAACGGCCCACGCCGATTTGCCGCGGGCACCGATCGACGCTTTCCTGCAGCGGCACTGTGGCGACTGCCATGGCGACGGGGCGGATGAGGGCGGTTTTGAGTTAGACACGTTAACCGATGATTTGGCGGACCTGGACAATTTTGCGGCTTGGCAATTGGTCCATCACCGCGTCGAGTCGGCCGAAATGCCGCCGCATGATTATCAACAACCCACCGACGCGGAGCGGTCGGAACTGTTGCAACCGTTGCTGCAATCGCTCACCGAAGCGCAGGCGGCATTGCAACGGCAACAAGGTCGCGTGACGGCGCGGCGGCTCAACCGCCGTGAGTTTGAGACGACGTTATCGGACTTACTGCAAACGCCGCTGAGCATCGCCAACCTTTTGCCCGACGACGCGGAGAAAGAAGGTTTTGCGACCGTTGGCGAGGCGCTCAACATCAGCAGCGTGCAAATGCAGGCCTACATGGAGGCGATCGACGCGGCGATTGACCAATCCGTCGTGTTGACGGAAAAACCGCAGACCGACACGTTTCGATTGTCGCTGCTGGAAAACATGGGTTACATGCAAGTCTATCGGCCACAGCATCCGGCACTGCCCGTGGTCGACGGCATGAATCTGTATGCGCGGGAAGAGATGTCGCATCATCATGCGTTGTGGGGTCAATACGTTGTTCCCCGCGATGGTCGTTATCGAATCAAAGTCTCGGCGTATCGCGTCAACACCGATCGACCGATCGCCCTGACGATGCGGGTTGGCGGCAGCGGACACAAAGAGAGTTTGGCGGTTCAGCACCGATTGCTGGAGCACTTTGAAGTCGATTCGGACGAGCCTCAACTGCACACGTGGGAAGGCAAATTAGACCGCGGGCACTTCCTGCATCTGCACCCGGCGGAGCTACCGGTTCATCGTTTTTTCCCCGCGGGGCCATATCGACAATTGGAATGGGACGGACCGGGGGTTTGCGTCCAGTGGTTGGAGATCGAAGGGCCGATCGTTGACCATTGGCCGCCGGTGGGACAGGAGACTTTGTTTGGCGACGTTGAAACCGAACCGGTCGATGGGTCGTTCAATGTCGACTTGAACCAACAACTGCGGCAACCGCCGACGGTGGCGGCCAAACAGCGGAATCCGAAAAGGTTACCCACCAACTGGCCGCCCAAGAACGCCAAGCCGATCGATCAACTGCCGCCGGGATCGCCGCTGCCGACCTATGGAGGCGAGTTGATGTACAAGAACGCTCCTCAACCAGGCCCGTTGGTGCGGACGCGGCAATTTGCACCGGAGGATCCCAAAGCCGCCGCGGCGCGGTTGATTCGCCGCATGTTGCCGCTGGCCTTCCGACGCCGCGTGCCGCCGGCGGAAGCGGAAGCCTACGTCCGGTTCACCCATGATTGGATCGACCAAGGCGTATCGTTCGAGTCGGCAATGCGGACCGGTTATAAAGCGATCTTCACCTCGCCCGCCTTCTTGTATCACCAATCGACGCTGCCAGCCGACCCGGCGGCGGGCCGAGCCGATCCGTTTGCCCTGGCCGAGCGATTGTCCTACTTCCTGTGGTGCAGCGGTCCCGACCAGGAATTGTTGCGACTGGCTCATTCGGGAGCACTCGACGATCCCCAAATCTTGCGGCAACAGACCGAACGGTTGCTCCGCGATCCCCGGTCGACGCGTTTCGTGGAGGATTTCTTGGGCCAATGGTTGGGTCTTTATGAGATCGAGTTCACTTCGCCTGACACCCATTTGTTTCCCGAATACGACGACGTGTTGCATGATTCAATGTTGATGGAATCGCACGCGTTCTTTCGGCATCTACTCGATGAGAACCTACCGGCGTCCAATTTGGTCGAGTCGGACTTTTTGGTCGTCAACCGTCGGTTGGCGGATCATTATGAGGTCGAGGGAGCCGTCGGCATGAAGCCGGTCGTCGTGCCGGTGCCGGCGGATTGCGTTCGCGGTGGGGTGATGACCCAGGCGGCGGTGTTGAAGGTGACCGCCAACGGAACCAACACGTCACCGGTCGTTCGCGGCAAATGGGTATTGGAGCGGATCATGGGCCGGCCGCCTTCGCCCCCGCCACCGGGCGTCCCGGCGGTCGAGCCGGACATTCGCGGGGCGGTCACGATCCGGCAGCAACTCGAACAACACCGCGCCGACCCATCGTGTGCCGGTTGCCACGCTCGGATCGATCCGCCCGGCGTGGCGCTGGAGAGCTTTGATCCGGTGGGCCGCTTCCGCGAGCATTACCGGGTGCTCGACCCCGACAAGGCGGAGCTGCGAAAGAACGACAAAACGGTTCGGTATAACGAAGGTTTGCCGGTCGACCCTTCCTACCGATTGGCGGATGGTCGAGATTTCACAGACATTCGATCGTTCAAAAAGCTTCTTGCCGAGGATCCTGGGGCAATCGCCCGGACGCTGGCCGATCGGTTGGTCGTCTACAGCACCGGGGCGACGCCGACGATGGCCGATCGTCGCGAGATTGACCGGATCGTCGCGGCGACCGCCGAAGCCGATCACGGCGTTCGGTCCATCGTTCATGCGGTTGTTCAAAGCGATCTGTTTCGATCGAGGTGAATGGGGGTGAAACAGTAAATATATGCCCTATGTTGCTGAAATTGAGTTTAAAGCAAATTGTCTGGTCTCATCAAATCTGCAAAACATCCGTGATCTCTACTTCCCAATGCTCATCGTCGACAACGAGATACCCACGCAGCGGCACAGCGTCGTAGTAATACAAGCCTTCCGACAGGTGCGTTCCACGCTCTTGCGGGTCTAACTCCAATTCTTGAAGCAATGCCTTGGAAGCCAGCGTTATCGACTCTCTAAATCGGCTTAGTTCACCTTTCGCAGTTTAGGCGGCCAGTGAGAGCAGCGATCGCAGGGGGCGGAGGAGTTTCTCAGCCGCCGGTGTCAGACCACCGGCTGAGAAATAGCGAGACTGCGTTTCCCTCAGGCTGTCGCCGCGAAGCGTCGCCAGCATGTCCGCGAACGACGCGTGCTCTTTCCCACGCCAATTTCGAACAAACCCTCCCGGCTCCGCACGCACCTGTTCGTGCCACAAAACGATCAGGCCGTACAGGTAGAGCGTCGACGGCGTGGTCCGACGCACTGCCCGCTTGCCCCAGTTCTGAGCTTCGCCCAAACCGAGGTGACCTTTGGTGTGCTCAAACGTCGATTCGACTGGCCATCGGAACGAGTAACTCGCCAACACCTCCTCCTCGCTCAAACTCACCTCGGTGCTGTAGAACACCTCAGTGCCCCGGCCGCCCCGCAGGTGCTCCACCGCGACCACTTTGACCTCCCGCTCCGGCGCCAGGTAGAGCCGACAAACCTTCGACGTGATGCGGACCTTATAAGTCGTCTTCTGGTAAAGTTTCAGCGTGCATCGGCGAAGTCCCCGCTGCTTGAGCATCTCGCTGGGCTTGGGCAACACCGCACCGCGGCGGGCGGTCCGGCCCCGCTGGCCCTTCTTCCGGGGTGCCGGAGGGTCAACCAAACGAGCGTCGGTTCCGATATTGCGGTTGGGATCTTTGCGGGAGGGCACCAAGACGCACAGGACGACCCAGCAGTGTCCCCAGCGAAAGCTGGTCAAGCCGCTAGAGCTGTTGCAGGCATCGCGGTGCATCCCGGCGCCGTAGACTTTGAGTCCGCGTTTGTGAACCAAAGTGTCATCGCCGACGAGGTAGTATTGAGTCTGGTTGGTGAGCCGGACGACGAGATCGAAGACGGCCAGTCCGACTTGGTCGGTGGACCACCGGGCGGAGGCAAAGATACGGTGATAGGCGGAATGATGTTTGGTGGGATTGGCCGCCCGCAAGGCACCCGGGATGGCACGGCGGGGAGCAAAAATCCAACCGGCAATCAGTTGCCGGAAGGATTCGCCGGTGGGCTTGGTCATCGCGTTGGTGAAGACAGCCAGCAGCGGCATGAAAGTTGTAGGAATGTCCATTGGGAACGGCCTCCGTGATTGGTTGGTTAACACGGGTGCAAGCCTGCAACCTGGGGGCCGTTTCCGTTCAAGTCATTGCTAGCAAAGCGGTTGAGAATTGCGAAAGGTGAATTTAGGAACGCCGAAGAATTAATCGGCGCGAGAAAGGTCGAGCAAGTCGCTTCGACGAGCGTGGTCGGCGGAATAGTTCGGCCAAATTTCAGCTCGAAGGGAGGCAACATATTGGTGGGTCCCGCTACGGCAGAGAAGTCTCGGCTACATTGTTTGAATCGTCCCGTGGCCATCTGACACCCAAAATCTCCCGCCCATGACCAACGTTCCCGAACCGCCCAACCCCAATGCCGTTGTCCGAACCAAGCCGCCGGGGACGGCCGGGGCGAATCAACCCTACCAAAACGGGGGTCCCGGCGGTTTGGATCAACGCCCCGGCCCGCCGGCCAAAAGCGGTTGGGGATGCTTGCTGTGGGGCTGTCTGGGGACCGTCCTGGTTTCGGTGCTATTGACGATTGGCCTTGGGTTCGCCGGTTATTACGCGCTGACCGGGCAGGTCAAAAAGTACACCGAAACGACCCCGCAAGACTTCCCGATTGTTGAAGCAACCGAGGAGGAAATCGAAGCGATTCAGGAGCGGATCGAACGGTTCCAGGCGACCGCGGGGATCGGCGAAGATAGCGAGACAACCGGCGAGGGCGAAGTTGTCGAGGCGGTCGCCGATGCTGATGCGCCGGCCGATACCCCCGAGCCGCTGCGGGAGTTGGTGCTCACGGCCGATGACATCAACGCTTTGATCTCCACCGATGAGACGTTTGCGGGCAAAGCGTTCATTGAAATTCAAGACGATCAATTACTTGCTCACCTGTCGTTTCCGACCGATGCGATCCCCGGAGGCAAAGGCCGCTTCCTCAACGTCGACGGCGAGCTGCGGGCGTCGATGGATGGCGGCGTGCTGATCGTTCGCCTGGTCGATGCCAAAGTCAAAGGCGAACCGCTGCCGGGACAATTCATCGACGCGATATCGGCGGACAACTTGGCGGCGGATCTATACAACGATCCCGACAACGCGGCGATGTTGAAGAAGTTCGAGACGATTGAGGTCCGCGACGGAGTGGTGCGGATGCGGTTAAAGGAGGAAGCGATCGATGGACCGAAGGATCCGCCGGCCGAGGCGATTGAAGTAGGCACCGCCGACGCGAAAACTGAACCACCACAGCAGGGGAACGGTGACGCCGGAGGGGCTGGAGCGGAAGATTTGATCCAACCATAAGGTCAGGTTCGACCCGGCTGAGTTTTGCCTAAATCGATCCGCGGGTTTGCACCACAGTTATTACCTTGAATCGTTATGCGATTTAGCCCATTCGTTCTGAGCGGCCAACCGGAGATCGTTTGATGATCGATCACGGGTGGTCAAGTGGCGAATCGCGTCGTCCTCGGGCGTGAATCGTTTGCCGCCGCCGGGAAGGTCGACGACCTTGCCGGCGATCGGTCCAAACGTTGTTTCCACCGTCACCGGCTGACGCCGCAGTTTCACCCGGTCGCATGAGTGCCGCCGGACGCCGATCGCCGAGGTGTGTTGCAGCATCAGGTTTGACAATTCGTCGGCCAGTTGCGGGAGTGAAAGGACCGACAACGTCACCGCGGCGCGGCCTTTTTTCATCGTCACCGGCGTTTGCCAAACGTCCAATGCCCCGGCGTCCATCAACGTTTCGGCTGCCGCGGCGATGTCCTGCGGCGTCGCGTCGTCGATGTTGCTATCGATCTGAACAACCGTGTCACCCATGGCGGTTTGCGTGTCGGAGCCGAGAACAACGCGTAGCACGTTGGCTTGGCCGGGCAAATCCATTGTCCCCGCCCCCAAACCCACCGCCGTCGGGGTCATCGAAGGCATCGGTCCAAATCCGTCGCACAACGTTTTGACAATCGCGGCGCCGGTCGGCGTCGTCAATTCCGCCTCGATGTCGCTGGCGGCGATCGGCACGCCGCACAAGATGTGGATCGTTGCGGGGGCCGGGACCGGCACCCGGCCGTGGTCGATCGTGATCGATCCGGTGCCCGTCGGGATCGCCGACGAGGTGATCCGATCGGGTTTCAAATGATCGATCGCGATCGCCACGCCAACGATGTCGACGATTGAATCAATGGCGCCGACCTCGTGAAAATGCACTTTTTGCAGCGTGCTGCCGTGGACCTTGGCCTCGGCGGTGGCGATTGTATGAAAAATTCGTTTGGCAATCGTTTTGGCCGAATCGGTGATCTCGGTTGCCCCGTCAATCATCGCTTCGATGTGATGGAGATGGCGATGAGCCTTTTGTTCGGGGTGCGTGATTTTCAAATGCAACGCCGCGAATCCATGCTTTTTGACCGTCTGGACATCCAACCGGACGTCCGGCAACCCCATCGAGTCGATCCCGCGGCGGACCAGTTCGACGTCCACGCCGGCATCGATCAAGGCGGCCAGGGTCATGTCGCCCGCGATGCCCGAGAGGCATTCAAAATGAAGCAGTTTGGTCATGGCGGAGGCTGGGAGGGACGACTTTTGAGCACGGCGGCAACGATTATCGGGACGCTTGGGGATGATGGCGGCGTTTGAATGGGTTGCCCAGTCGGGGAAAGCGGCATTCGGTGAGCTAGCGTTGCCGGACCCTGGCGGTCGTCAATGATTCGCTATAGTCGTGCCCCGCCCCGACGTTTTCACCGGCCGCCGGAGCGACCGATTCGCTCGCACTTTTGCCCAATTGATCGCCGATGACGCAGCCCGAACCATCGCCCGCCAAGCAATTCCACGCCCACGCGGCTCACAGCCACGGCGGTTCGGACACTTCGCACGGGCATGGCTCTCACGGGCATGACTCGCACCGAGGGGAACGGCGAAACGTCGTCCGCACCCTGGTCGACAATTCGTTCTTGTTGATATTCGGTGCCGCGGTGGCGTTGGTTTGGGCTAACTGGGCCGCCGACGCCGGTAGTCATTCTTATGAATCGTTCACGGAGTTTGACTTCACGACCCTCTGGGCTGGTGGCGATGGCACGCATGGGACGGATGCGACCGATGAAACCGATGGGATGACGTCCCATGGGGCCGACATATCCGATTTGTCCCATCCCGATGCGGCCCAACCAGCCCACGCCGCCCACGGTTTGACATTGCATTTCATTGTCAACGATGTGTTGATGGCACTATTTTTTGCGATCGCGGCCAAAGAGGTTTGGGAATCGCTGCTGCCCGGCGGGGCGTTGTCCAACCCCAGGAAAGCCGCCACGCCGCTGTTGGCAACCCTCGGCGGCATCCTCGGTCCGGTGTTGGTCTATCTCGGGCTGGCCTATTTCTCGGGCGAGGAAATTTTTAACACTTTCGCCGATGGCTGGGCGGTGCCTTGCGCCACCGACATCGCTTTCTCCTACCTGGTTGCCAAGTTCATCTTCGGCTCCTCCCACCCCGCAATCGCGTTTCTGCTGCTGTTGGCGATCGCCGACGATGCGGCCGGGTTGGTCATCTTGGCGATCGCCTACCCGCAGGCTCCGATCGAGCCGCTGTGGTTATTGGCGACCGTCGCGGCGGTGCTCGGAGCGGTCGCGTTGCGAAAGATGAAAGTCCACACGCACTGGGCCTACCTGCTCGGTCCCGGCGTGCTGTCATGGTTGAGTCTCTATTTTGCTCATATCCATCCCGCACTTGGATTGGTCCCCATCATTCCGGTGCTGCCACACGCCAACACGGACCTGGGATTATTCGCTCGCGAGGAGATGGGTCGCAACGATACGCTCAACGAATTTGAGCATTTTTGGAAACTGCCGGTCGAATACTTTTTGGGGCTGTTTGGATTGGTCAACGCCGGGGTGGTCTTCAGTTCCCTGGGGGCGGGGACGTATCTGGTCCTGGCCGGTTTGATCATCGGCAAACCGCTGGGCATCGTCAGCATGACGTTGCTGGCCGAAAAGGGGTTTGGACTACAGATGCCCGCCGGGATGTCCTATCGTCATGTCTTTGTGCTCGGGGTGATCGCGGCGATCGGTTTCACCGTGGCATTGTTTGTTTCGGTGGCCGCATTCACCACGCCCGGGGCGGTCCGCGACAGCGTCAAGATGGGGGCGTTGTTGTCGTTTGCCGCCGCCCCCCTGGCGATCGGCATCGCCCGCGCGGTAGGCATCCGCAGCACCGACGAGATTCCCGGACCCGCGATCCCCGCCGGGCGCACCCGGCCTAGAGAATGACCCACATGCACAATCCCGAACTAGTCCAACTGCCCGACGAAGCGGTTGGCGAAGACGAGCTGGATCGTCCCCAACCGGCCGACGATCCGATCGATTGGAAGTCGCCCGAAGACGGCGTATCGGCTGAGTTGTTGGCCCGGATGCGCGAGACGATCGACAAACTGCAGGACGACCAAACCGCCCGCGGCGACATCAAAATCCTCTCGCGGACGATCCGCGAACTTCGGTACGCGTTCAAAGTTTTTCGGCCGTATCGCCGCCGCCGCAAAGTCACCATCTTTGGCTCCGCCCGGACGCCGCCGGACCAACCGGCTTATGACAGCGCCGTCGCTCTGGGCCGCCGCATGGCCGCTCACGGCTGGATGGTGATCACCGGGGCGGGCGGCGGGATCATGGAAGCCGGTCATAAAGGCGCCGGCCGCGACGCATCAATGGGACTCAACATCATGCTGCCCTTTGAGCAGAGCAGCAATGAGTTCATCGAGGGGGACCCCAAATTGGTGACGCTCAAGTATTTCTTTACCCGTAAATTAATGTTTGTCAAGGAATGCTCGGGCGTCGCATGTTTGCCCGGCGGCTTTGGGACGCTCGACGAGGCGTTGGAGACGTTGACGCTGTTGCAAACCGGCAAACAGACGATGATGCCATTGGTGTTTGTCGATCCGCCCGGCGGCAGTTACTGGCATGACCTGGGCACATTTTTCCGCAACCATCTGCTTCGCGGCGGGTTAATCTCGGCTGAGGACGTGGCGTTGTACAAAATTACCGACAGCGTCGATGCGGCGGTCGATGAGTTGCTGCAATTTTATGATGTCTACCATTCGATGCGGTATATTGGTGACCGTTTGGTCCTGCGGCTCAAGCGAGAGTTAAGCGACGAACAGCTCGAGTCGATTCAGTTCAACTTCGCCGACATCCTGGCCGGCGGCAAATACGAGCAACGCGGTCCGCTGGATGCGGAATCGGGCGAGACGCAACTGGCCGGGTTGCCCCGTTTGGTATTTAAATTCAACCGCCGTTCGCTCGGCCGGCTGCGAATGTTGATTAACCAAATCAACGGTCATCCACTGACCACCGTGCCCGACGCGGAGATGTGACATTTCTCCGGTAGCCGAGACCGCCAAGGTCTTGGTCGGCGGTGGACGATTGACTTTAAACAACGTTCGATCGAATCCTCGTTCGCCCCTTATGCAGGTCGCGAGGTGTTCTTCGTCCTAACTTGACGCGTCAGCGAGGCTCCCCGGGTGGGTGCCTCGCTGACGCATCGGGTTAGGATTGTTCTGAAAGACACTTGGTAACCTGCTCAATGGGTTCAACGAAACGAAATTTCAGGCAGCCGGATCAATGGCGTTGCCGCAAAATTTCCGCCCGCATCAATTGCCTGAACACAAGCAGAAAGCTCAGGACAACTTCAACGGTTGTAACGACCGCAAGGACCAACGCAAATCCAACACTCAATTTGCATTCTAGGAAATTTTCTGTTGATCGGGTCGCGGTCATCCATTCGGCTCGGGACGTTGATCGACGAAGATGAGGGATCAACCGGACAAATTCGATTCGTAAACAGGTAGGGTGGGTCGGCGCCGAAGCGGCTTGACGCACCCTACGGGGTTTGCCGCTTAAACCCGCGATACCAATGCGGTAACGCGGCGGCGGGCTTGGGGCGTCAAAATTATGAATTGGCCCCAATACGCCAACTCGTTTTGATGTTCACGCCGCTGCCGAGGTGATCGGTTGGCCCAAACGGCTGGCCCGAGTTCAAATTGATCTTCCATCGCCATCGGTGCATAAGCGGGGTCGCGACACGCCGGTCGATGATCAAATCTCATCACGTCAAAGACCCTCCGGCCTTGTGTGCGAACCTGGGCGGTCAAATGATAACCCGCCGCGTGCATCCGGCGACGGACGTGGGCGGCGTGATCGTTGGGTTGCAACACGATCTTTGGCAATACGATGTCACGATCCAGGACAATCGATGCGGCCAACCGACCGCCCACGCCGCAGACGCTGATGCCGTCGACCTCGTGGTTTTGCAAGCCTGCTGCCCCGTCGGCTAGAACGACCTCCGCATTCAACCCGGATAGCGCAGCGATGGAGTTTTGGTAGGGTTGAATGTTTTTCTCGACCGCCAGGCCAAAATCGATCCGGCCGGTTGTCAGGAGGTGCCGCAGCAACAACCCATGGTCTGACCCGATGTCCGCGTGGCGGCGGTGGTCGATCAGGTCAGCGACCGCCCGCAACCGTAGCGGAAGTCGCCAAGACTTTCGGTTGTGAACCGTCATGTTGAAACCGAAAGTCTTGGCGACTTCCGCTACGGTTTTTCGAGACCCAAATGCGTGTACGCATTGTCGGTCGCCAACCGACCGCGGCGGGTGCGGATCAACAATTCGCTGCGAAGTAAAAACGGTTCAACCTCGTCTTCGAGCGTATCAGCGGAGACGTTCATCGTGTGCGCGATCGCTTCCAACCCCGCCGGGCCGCCCTGAAAAACACGGATGAGGGTTTCCAGATAGTTGCGGTCTTGGCGATCGAGACCTTTGGCGTCGATCCCGATCATGTCCAACGCCGCGGTCACCACGTCGGCATCGATCCGCCCGCCGGTGCGGCTCTGCGCATAATCGCGGACCCATAATAAACGGTTGTTGGTCAACCGCGGCGTGCTGCGTGACCGGGAAGCGATGATGTCGGCGGCGGCTTGATCGATTTTCAGGTTGAGTTTCTTGGCGTTGGCCAAAACGATCTTGGCCAGCTCCGCGTGGGTGTACCAACCGAGGTGCTCGCGGATTTGGAAACGATCGCGTCAGCGGCGCCGTCAACATCCCGGCGCGGTCGTTGCGCCGATCAACGTAAACGGCTGAATCTCATAATTGATCGTCCGCGCGTTGACCCCATCACCCAACACGATGTCGATCCGAAAATCTTCCATCGCGGTGTACAAGTATTCTTCGATCGCTTTGGGGACGCGGTGGATCTCGTCAATGAACAGGACGCTATTTTCCGACACGTTGGTCAGGTACGGCAACAGGTCTTTGGGGGCGGACAAACCGGCGCCGTTGGCCATTTGAACCGTCGTGCCCATCTCGGCGGGGATGACGGTCGCAAATGTCGTTTTGCCAAGCCCCGGGGGGCCGTCAAAGAGGATGTGTCCCAGCGGTGTGCCGCGAAACCGAGCCGCTTCGATGGCAATTTGCAGCCGCGCGATCACGTCGGCCTGGCCGATCATCTCGGACATCCGCCGCGGCCGCAGCCGACCGTCACCCTCGGGGGGGGCGAGAACCTCGCCTTCGGGTCGTACCGGCGGCTCATCGTCGCCGTCACGTTGGTAGATCGCTTCGCGGGCCATGGGCAGCGATGGTGGCGAGTTGCGTAGGGTGGGTCAAGCCGCTTCAGCGCCGACCCACCGCGGCATTGAAACGATCGGTGGGTCGGCGCCGAAGCGGCTTGACCCACCCTGCGTGGGTGGACGTTAGATTATCCCCCATGCAAGTCTCCGCCGATGACGTCGCCCGCTACCAGCGTTACCTCGAAGTGATCGCGCGGTCGCGGTTCCGTTCGGGTCTCAAAGCCAAAGTCGGCGTCTCGGACGTCGTTCAGTTGACGATGCTGGCGGCGGTCGAGAATTTGGACCAATTTCGCGGCGACGGCGAGGAAGCGTTCCGGGGGTGGTTGCGGCAAATCCTGGTGAGGCAAATTTGTCACCTTGACCGCGACCTGCATCGCGATTGCCGCAACGTCGACCGCGAGCGATCGATGGAAGCCGCCGCCGGTCAATCCTCCCTGCGGCTGCAATCATTGTTGGCTGGCGACGGGCCGACGCCCAGCGTTCACGCCGCGGCCGGCGAAGCGGTCTTGCAACTTGTCGCGGCGATCGATTCGTTACCCGAAGATCAACGCCGGGCGGTCGAATTGCACTATTTGGACGGATTGAAGTTGCAACAGGTCGCCGAGGTGATGGACAAGACCCCCGGGGCGATCGCCGGATTGATCCACCGCGGCGTCAAGTCGCTGCGAGCCAGCCTCACCCGGTAGCGGCGGTCCGCCAGGCCGCCGAACCTATCCCCGTAGCGGCGGTCCGCCAGGCCGCCGAACCTATCCCCCGTAGCGGCGGTCCGCCAGGCCGCCGAATCCCGATCGACCAAAGCCTGGCGGCTTCGGCTACCGCAGCCCCCCCCAAAACCTTGACCGACGACGAACCCGAAGCCGAATTTTCGCTCGAAGAACTCGGCGCCGCCTACGCCCGGGCGATCTCGGGGGACACCGAGCCGATCGCCCCGCCGGACGTCGACGACGCCTCGCCGGACCAAGACGATGAGCTACTCGCGGCGCTGCGGGATGATTTGGACGACACGCG
Organism: Pirellulaceae bacterium; assembly: GCA_963833245.1. Classification (GTDB taxonomy): domain Bacteria; phylum Planctomycetota; class Planctomycetia; order Pirellulales; family Pirellulaceae; genus Rhodopirellula. The sequence goes on along the minus strand of CAWHXH010000006.1, from coordinate 1,484,469 downwards.
GATGCCCGACGAGTGGGCGATCGTCGAGGCAGCGTTGTTTGTCGGTCATCCCAAAAACCAACCGCTCACCGCCGCCCGGTTGGCATCGCTGATGCGAGATGTCACGCCCGACGAGATTGACCAAACAATTACGCGGCTCAACGACCATTACGCCGAAAGCGGTTCGGGTTTTCAAATCGTCACCGACGGCGGCGGCTACCGGCTCACATTGGCCGCGTCGGTCGACGATCTGCGGGGCGGATTCACCGGCAAGGTCCGCGAAGTGACGCTGCCCCAAGCGGCGATCGAAGTGCTCTCGCTGGTCGCCTACCAACCCGGCATCACGGCGGAAAAGATCACCAAACAACGCGGCGAAGACTCCGCGTCGATTTTGAATCAAATGGTCCGCCGCCGGTTGTTGACCTGTTCGCGACCGACGATTCCGGCCGGCAAGTCAAAGGCAAAGCTTGGTCCGGCGACTTACGATCCGGCCGAGCGATTGTGGGAATTGTTGGGACTCGATTCGGCAGAAGACCTGCCGCACATCGACGAAAATCACGTTTGAAAGGATTCATCAAATCATGCGATTGTTCAAACTTGCCGGCCGCTGGCTGCCCGCCGCGGTGGACAAACCTCCGGCGGTCGTCCCGGTCGCCGCCCCACGCAAACGCCCACCACGGCGTGCAATCCGATTAAAACAAAATTTCCCCGGGTTACCGCTGGTCGCGGCTCGGCAACTGGTTGCGTGCGGTCACCGCACCGCGACTTCGGTTGCCGCCCGGTCGACGGTCGGATTGGTGGCCGATCTGCGACGTTGGTCGTTGACGAGCATCGGCCGGCGGCGGACCGAGCGGTACCCGTTGCCGACGGCCGATCAATTGGACCATTGGTTAGGTCGGCCGACGTAGCGGAAGTCGCCAAGACTTTCGGTTGTGAACCGTCATGTTGAAACCGAAAGTCTTGGCGACTTCCGCTACGGCTACGGATTTGCCGCCCGTCGCGGCTGGCGAACCTCCGCACCCTCCCGGCCGGTCAATTTGTCACCCAACATCCCGCGAAACTCCTCGGCGGCGGCCATTAGTCGCTTGACGACCTCGGGATGCTCGGCCGCGACGTCGGTCGTTTCGCCGGGGTCGGCGTCCAAGTTGTACAACGCTTGAGGTGCATCGACATTCTTATAATGAATCGGTATCCCATCATCGCGGCCTTGCCTACCATCAAGTGTTCGGTATCGATGCGGCAACACCAATTTAAACCGGTCGTCGCGAACGATTTGCAATTGGCCCCCGCCGTAGTACCCGAAAAATGCCTCATGCGTCGGCGTATCATCCCGGCCCGTCATCACGCCCAACATCGAATGTCCATCGATCTTGCGGGACGGCAACTCCGCCCCAATGATCGATGCGATCGTGGGAAGCACATCAATGCTGCTGCACAACGTATCGGTGCTTGTCCCGGCCGGGATCACACCGGGCCATTTCATGAGCGTCGGTTCGCGATAACCGCCCTCGAACATCGTGCCCTTGCCCTCCCGCAGCGGCGCGGCCGAACCGGCGTGCGATCCATACGCCAGCCACGGCCCATTGTCGCTGCTAAAGATCACCAGCGTGTTGTCGGTTTGCCCCGCCGCGTCAATCGCATCGACGATTTGGCCAACGCTGTGATCGATCTCCATGATGACGTCGCCGAACAACCCGGCACCGGACTTGCCCGCGAACTCGTCACTGCAATACAGCGGCACGTGGACCATGGGGTGGGGCAGGTAAAGGAAAAACGGCTCGTCGGATTTCTTTGCAATGAACTCCACCGCCCGCCGGGTTAATTCACCCGTCATCCGCTTTTGATCCTCCGGCATGACGTTGTCATTGATGATTTCAACATCTCGTCCCGCGACGCCGTGCAGGATCGGCAGCGGTGGCCAGTTGCCGGGATCGGACGGGTTGATCTTTTGGCGGCGGATCGTGTCGGGATGCAGCGGCCACATGTCGTTTGAATAGGGATAGCCGTAGAACTCGTCGAATCCTTGATGATGCGGCAGGAACGCTTCGGACCGCCCGAGGTGCCATTTGCCGTAGCAAGCCGTTCGATAGCCGGCGGATTTGCAGATTTCGGCGACGGTGGTTTCGTCCGGGTCCAACCCCGTATCGCTGCCCGGTCCAAACGCCCCCGAGATGCCCACGCGGCGGTGGTAGCAGCCGGTCATCAGCGCCGCCCTCGAAGCCGAGCAGACCGCCGAGGAGACGACAAAATCGGTGAACCGCCGGCCGTCGGCGGCAAGTTGATCCAAATTGGGCGTCGGTACCGCGGAGCCAAACGGCCCAATGTCAGCGTACCCCATGTCGTCCATAAAAATCAGCACGACGTTGGGGCGTGGCGGTAACGGATCGGCAGCGAAACTCGTCGCCGGGCCACCCATTGCCACCAAGATCACAGCGACCCGCAGGGTTTGCGATAAACTATCGCCGCGGCCGGTGCCGTCTCGTTTTGTTCTTCGCAACAGGTTGCTCATGTTTCGTTTCTTCGCCTTCTTGTTTGTGCTGACCGCTTCGGTCAACACTTTACCCGCCGCTCCGCCCAACGTGGTGTTGATCCTGGTCGATGACCTGGGCAAGCATGACCTGGGGGTCGAGGGAAGCACGTTTTACCGGACGCCGAACGTCGATGCCTTGGCCGCTTCGGGGATGCGGTTTACCAATGCGTATGCCGGCAGCCGGGTGTGCAGCCCGTCGCGGGCAACACTGCTGCTTGGGCAATTTCCCGCCCGCCACGGGATCACCCAGTTCATCGGCGGCAAATCGGGCATGGATTTTAACCGTGGCGACCGGTTGCTCTCCGCGGAGTATCGCCGCGAGCTGCCGGCCGACGATGTGACGTTGGCCGAGGCGATGCGGCAGGACGGTTACCAAACGTTCTTCGCCGGCAAATGGCACTTGGGCGGCAACGGATCGTTGCCGACCGATCACGGTTTTGACGTCAACGTCGGCGGGCATGATCGGGGAAGCCCGCCGGGAGGTTTTTTTGTCCCTTATAAAAATCCCAAAATGAAAGACGGCCCGCCGGGCGAAAATTTGACCCGGCGGTTGGGACGCGAAACCGCGGACTACATTCGCAATTCAGCCGACGACGAAAAACCTTTCTTTGCCATGTTGGCGTTCTATGCCGTTCACGCTCCGATTCAAACCGACCGCGAGACCTGGCGGAAGTATCGGGACGCCGCCCCGGCGGCGGGCGGCGATCGTTATGCGATTGACCGGACGCTGCCCGTTCGTCAGGTGCAGGACAATCCGGTGTACGCCGGGTTGGTCGAAGCGATGGATTCGGCCGTCGGTGATGTGCTCGCGGCGATCGACGATGCCGAGATTCGCGACAATACCATGGTGATTTTTACCAGCGACAACGGGGGCGTTTCGTCGGGGGATAATTATTCGACGTCCAACCTGCCGCTGCGGGGCGGCAAAGGTCGGCAGTGGGAAGGCGGCATTCGCGAGCCGCTCTATATTTCTTATCCGCCGATGATCGCCGCGGGCAGCACCTGTGATGTCGCCGTGTCAGGTGCGGATATTTATCCGACGGTCCTGCAGGTTTGTGATTTGGACGAACGGCCGGGGCAACACCTCGATGGCCGGTCGATCGTGCCGCTGTTAACCGAATCAACCATCGACCCGACTTGGGCCAAACGGCCATTGATTTGGCACTACCCGCATTATGACAACCAGGGCGGGGAGCCGTCGTCATTGATCCGCATCGGTGACTACAAAGTCATCCTGTATCATGTCGACGGGCACAGCGAATTGTATGATTTGTCCAACGACATCGGTGAGCAACATGATTTGGCCAACCAAATGCCCGGCCGCACCTCGGAGATGACCGAGCAGTTGGTGGCGTATTTGAAATCGGTCGATGCCAAATTTCCCGAAGCCGATCCGCGGTTCAACCCCATCGCTGCGGCCCGGCGTTTGGCCAACCAACATGGACAACTCAAGGAGCGACTCGAGAATCAGGCCGCGGCGATGTTGCAACCCGACTGGCAACCCAACGCCGACTGGTGGGGCAGCGTCGTGGATTGACCCTCATTCGTAGCGGAAGTCGCCAAGACTTTCGGATTCATTCGACTGCCTGGCAACCGAAAGTCTTGGCGACTTCCGCTACGGGGATGCCCGGAACCAGAAGCTTATGATTTCCTCCGCGGCGTCGGCTTCGATCGGGTCGCCGATTTCGATCTCGTCGGCCAACGCCGCGACCGCCGCCCAGGCGTCGGTCCGGTTCAAAAAGCCGCGGACTTGCTCGATTGCCGCGGCGATTAAACGCCGCGGGTGGCCGGACCCGCGACCGTCCAGGAACAACGCGGCTTTTTGGGTTGCTGCGGCCGCATCGGCTTGCCACGACGCGACCGAAGCGACGTCGATGTCATCATCGCGGTACATCCGCTCGGCAACCGGGCCGGCGACGAGCACCAACAACTCTCGGATCAACATCGGGTCGCCGGGAAACGACTGCCCGCCGCCGGGCCATCGGACCCGGCAATCGCCGAAACGTGCCGGGCCATCGTCCAAATCGTCATACGCCGACGCGGCCGACAGCGACACTTGATCGATCGTTGCCCCCAATGCCCACGCGACCACGGCATGGCCGGCTTCGTGGTAAGCCGTCCAGGTTTGGTCGTCGTCGGCGGCCAGGTCGCCGATCACGTCGACTCAGCGCCAGCGGTCACGCGACGGATCGGCAGCGTGACGTCGATTCGCGTGCCGATGCCATCGTCGCCGTCGCGGACGTTGATCCGCCCGCCCAGCGTCATCGTCACGCCGCGGACCAGGTACAGGCCCAGCCCCGTGCCGGGCCGGTCGCGTTCCAACTCGCTGCCCAGCCGCACGAAGCGACCAAACACTTTTCGCCGCAGATTGGCCGGAATGCCCGGACCGTTGTCACAAACCGAAACCGTCACGGTGCCCGGCACCGGAGCGGGATCGTCGTCGGTCCGCAGTCCCGCCGCGACGGTCACCCGCGGCGGGTCGCCGCCGTATTTGACCGCGTTGTCGATCAAATTGCGAAACAAAATCTCGACCTGGACCGGCAGCGAGTCGATCAACGTGGGTCGCAAATCGACCGTCACGGTTTGCGGCGGGGCGTGGTAGCGGGCGCACGTCGACTCGGCGCAACTGCGCAGCACCGCGGCGAGGTCAAACGTCTCGGTCTCCGCCGACGGCGTGGCCCGCTCGATCGACGCGGCATCGAGCAGGTGGTCGATCAGCATGTCCAACCGCCGGACATCGCCCATCATCATCCGGTGAAATTCCCGCTGGCGGTCGGCGTCGACGTCCAGCCGCGACATCGTTTGCAAATACAGTTTCAACGACGCGATCGGGCTTTTTAACTCGTGCGTCACCGCGTCGATGAAATTGCTCTGCCGCCGATTGAGCTGGAACGCTTTGACCGACAGCGACAGGTACGCGATGACGCCGGCGAGCACCCCGGCGAGCAACACCGAACCGGCCGCGAGCATTGCGTAGAACAGCTCCGGCGACGTGTTGGAGCGGATCGCCGCGAGCACCAGACCGCCGATCCAAAGCACCGCCAGCACGACGATCAGCACGATCAATACGACGCCCAGCACGATCGGCGTGCGGAGCGTCAGCTTGGGCGTCAGCGAGTGCAGCGACGCTTTGGGCAGCGACAGGGTGGGGCGTTCCATGGGTTTGATCGTATCGGAAAAACCGGTAGCGGCGTTCCGCCAGGACGCCGATGTCGCGTGAACCAAAGCCTTGGCGGCTTCGGCTACCGGATAGGAACCAAAGCCTTGGCGGCTTCGGCTACCGGATAGGAACCAAAGCCTTGGCGGCTTCGGCTACCGGAGGATCGGCGACCTTGCCAAAGTGAACTTCCCGCTGCCATACTTCGCGGCCCCACTCACACGACGCCCCCCAAACCGATTCCGCCGCGATGGCCAAAAGCAAAAAGAAAGCCGAAACGATCTTCCTGGTCTGTGAGGAAACCGGCAAATACAACTACTCGCTCAAACGCAAACCCGGCGGCGAGAAGTTGAAGCTCAAAAAGTATTGCCCCGAGCTGCGGCGGCACACCGTGCATAACGAGAAGAAGAAGTAACAAAGGACCACAGGACCACAGGACCACAGGACCACAGGACCACAGGACCACAGGACCACAGGACCACAGCGACCACAGATCTATGCCGAATTATTACCTGTGGTCCTGAGGTCCTGTGCCCCTTTCAACTTCTTCCGCAACGCACCTTCCCCGAATTTGGCAGATCACGCCGCACGATTCGGCGGCGGTCGAGTCGATGATGGCCACCGCTGGGTTGCCGCCGGTCGTCTCGCAATTGCTCGTCGCCCGCGGGATGCGGACCGCCGCCCAGGCTGCCGCGTACCTGGACACGAAGCTGACCAGCCTTCGCGATCCGCAGTTGCTGCCCGGCGTCCCGGAGGCCACCGCGCGGTTGATCGCGGCGATCACGGCCAAAGAACCCATTGTCATCTACGGCGATTATGACGCCGACGGGATGACCGCCGCAGCGATTTTGGTCAATACGTTGCGGCTATTGGGCGCCGAGGTCTCCTACCACGTGCCCAACCGGTTGGACGAGGGCTACGGACTCAATGAGGACGCGCTGAGGATGCTCGCTCGGCGGGATAAGAAAGTGGTGGTCACCGTCGACTGCGGCATCGCTTCGATCGAGTGTGCCAAGCTGTGCCGGGAACTCGGGTTGTCGCTCATCATCACTGACCACCATCGACTCGGCGAAACGATCCCCGATGCCGAAGTCGTCGTCCACCCGCGGTTGCCGGGCACGAATTACCCGTTTGGCGAGCTTTGCGGTGCCGGCGTGGCGTTCAAATTGGCGTGGTCGCTGTGCCAATCAGCCGCCGGGAGCGAAAAGGTCACCCCGCCGATGCGCCGGTTGTTGATGCAATCATTGACGCTTGCGGCGATCGGGACGGTGGCCGACGTCGTGCCGTTGGTCGATGAAAACCGCGTGCTGGTCACCCATGGGCTGCGGACGTTGGCGGCCGATCCGAGCGATGGGTTGATCGAGTTGATGACCAAAGCGGGCGTGGATATGACTGCGACGATGGACTCCGAGACGATCGGATTTGCGATCGCCCCTCGGCTCAACGCGGCCGGGCGGTTGGGCCAAGCTCAACTGGCGATCGAATTATTGACGATCGACGCGGGCGAGCGGGCGGTGTCGTTGGCTGACTACATCAACGGCCTCAACGGGACGCGGGAAACGTTGCAACGCAGCGTCCAGTTGGCCGCCTCCAAACAGCTCAAGGAGCAATACGATGCCGACGCCGATCCGGCGTTCGTCTTGGCGGGTGTCGGGTGGCACGCCGGGGTGATCGGGATTGTCGCCGGCCGGATCGCCGAGCAGCACGGCAAACCGACGTTCATTTTGTCGCTTGATACGACGGGCAAAGCCGACGCCGTCGGTTCGGGCCGGGCCGGCGGGTCGGGCGTCGATTTGTACGCCGCGCTGCAACAATGCGACCACCGGCTGGTGCGTTTTGGCGGTCACCACGCGGCCGCGGGGGTGACGATCCGCGAATCGGAAATCGATGCGTTTCGCGGTGATTTTTGCGAAGCGGTGACGACCCAAACCAACCGATCCGACCCCGCGACGGCGCTGCGGGTCGACGCCGAGGCGCCGCTGGGTCAGATGAATTTGGCGACGCTCAAGCAGATCGAGACGATGGGACCGTTTGGCGCCGGCAACCCGCGGCCGGTGTTGATGGCCCGCGACGTGGAGATTGGCGAGCCGGCCCGAACGATGGGCGGTGGCGACCGACATTTGACCGTCAAGATCAAACAGGGACCGACCGAGCTGCGGGCCGTCGCCTTTGGCCGGGCCGATTGGGTCGACGCGCTGAACGCCGCCGGCGGGCCGATCGAGGTCGTTTACAAACCCAAAATCAACGAGTACCGCGGGATGAAACGGGTCGAGGTCGAGTTGGTCGACTGGCGGCTGCCGGAAACCCCGTAGCGGAAGTCGCCAAGACTTTCGGTTCCGCTTGATTGTCCATTACCGAAAGTCTTGGCGACTTCCGCTACGGTTGAGCATCGAGGGGTTACGCCGCCGGCGCCACCCAGCCGTAAACCTCCGCCAGACCGCGGCAGACGACATCGTTGATCTGTTTGAGCCGCACCGGTTTGTCGAGCACGCGGTAGGCCCTCAGCCGCGCGGCTTCGGCGCGGATCGTTTCGTCGATTTGCCCCGAAACCAACACCCACGGCGGGATGCGGTCGGCCGGCAATTGCTCGATCACCTGCAATCCGTTCTCCCCGCCGGGCATGTTGAAATCCATCAGGATCATGTCGACGCGGGTTTGACAAAGCATCCGCACCGCGGCCCGGCCGTCGGCGGCCTGGCAAACCCCCAGCCCGCGACGCGTCAACGCTTCGGCGACGGCGTCGCGAAACGCCGGGTCGTCGTCGGTGATGAGCAGTTGAGGGATCAAGGTCGTAGGGTGGGTCAAGCGGCTTGCCGCGCCGACCCACCATTCACATTTAGTGAGAAGTCTAAGGTCGGTGGGTCTTCGCCGAAGCGGCTTGACCCACCCTACAGGAATGTCACGCTAGTTTAACTGGCTTGTCCGTGTCGACGTTCCCTTTGAAATGATTTTCGTGCCCGCACAAGCGACCGCCACCGCCACCGCCACCGCCCCGCTGCCGGGCGAACATCTGACGATCGATCAAACGCTGCGGGTCATGGACGTCGCCCGGAGTCTGCGGGACGACCGCGAAACGGCTCAAAAGTTGTACCGCGTCGATTCGGTCCGAAAAAACCTCCGCGACAAATTGATGCGGACCGCGGCGTTGTCGGGCGACCGGGTGAGCGAGTCGGAAATCGACGCGGCGATCGATCAATACCTCGCCTCGCTGCACCGCTACGAGCCGCCCGGGCCGGGACTCAAACGCATGATGGCGACCGCTTGGGTTTGGCGAAACGCCTTGATCGCCGCGGCGGTGGGCGCCGGCACGATCGGCGGGGCACTTTGGTTCTTTTAACATGACGCAAGTTCAAACCGGAGCCGACGTCCACCGCCGGCTCATCGACGCCCAGCGGCGGGCGGCCGCGAAGTTGGAAGAACTCCGCGCCGCGGCGGAAACGTTCTTCGAGCAGGACGAGTCGCTGCGAAGCCGCCGTGACGAGACATTGCGTCGTTTGGCCGAGCACTACCTGCCGGAATTGACCCCCGAAGCGATCGCGGCGACGTGGGTCGAAGTCCGGCCGGCGGCGCGGGAGGTTCGGATGCGCAATCAAGCGACGATCCAGCGGGTCGGTGAAGAACTCGCCGAAGCGCAAACGACGCTGCGGGCGGCCGAGGATGCGTTGACCGCCGCCGATGATGCGCTGAACGCAGCCACCGATCGGCAACAAATCGCCGCCGACCGAACGACCGCCCATCTGCAAGCCGACCCGCAATTTGTTGAGTTAACCGGCCGGGTCGCGGCGGCCGAGTCGGCGCTGCAGCGGGCCGAGGAGAACCGATTGCAAATCCTGCGCGAAGCCGAAGAGAAACTGCCGGCTTATGACGATCGGTTGTTTCAATACTTATACGATCGCGGCTTTGGCACACCCCGCTATGGTTCCAAAGGAGTCACGCGGCGGATCGATCGTTGGTTGGCCGACTACATTGGCTTTCGGGATGCAAAGCGAGGTTATGAGTTCTTGTCCCGCACGCCCGAAACGATGGCCAAAGTCATCGCGGAGGACCGCGAGGCACTCGATCAGGTGATGGGGCAAGTCGAATCGATGCGAGACGCCGCGGCGGCCCGGGCCGGTTTGCCCGAAGCGATCGCGACCCGGCAGGCGGCTGAAGCCCGACGCGACGATGCCGTCCAATTGGTGGAACAATCACAACTTCGCGTCAATGAATTGAACCAACAGCACCGCCGGGCGGTGGACGTTCGCGGCGACGCTTATGACGAAGCGGTCAGCGAGTTTCGCGAAGTACTAAAACGCATCGACATTGACGAATTGCAACGCACCGCTCGGGCGACCCCGGAGATCACCGACGATCAAATCGTCGCCACGCTGCGCGGCGTCGATCGTGATATTGAGACGTTGGCGGATCAACAAAAACAACACAAGCAGTCCGTTGCCGCGGCCGAGTCGGTCCATTCGGCCCTGGGGCGGCTGGTGCAGCGGTTCCGAGCGGCTCGTTATGACACCGGCCGCAGTGTATTTTCCGACCGTTTGAAACTCGATTCGCGGTTGGATCAGATTCAATCGGAGTCGGATGTCGACGAGCTGTGGCAGGCAATCCGCCGGATGCACGACCAAGGCCCCGGGCTGGCCGAGCGGGCCGCCGACATCGCTGACAACCCGATGGCCGTCGTGCTCGCCGGAGCAATGGCGTCGGCGGCCGGCGAAGCGGTCCGGCGACGAACCGACCGGGCGGTGCAGCGGAGGAAGGATAATTGAACCACTAATTAAAGAAATTGAACCCTAATAAGAATGTTGGTTAACTATGGCGTAGCGGAAGTCGCCAAGACTTTCGGTTTACCACCATCACGACCAACCGAAACTCTTGGCGAGTTCCGCTACGATCAATCCCGCCGCCGGAGCACGTAAACCACATCCTCGGTGGTCGCATCGATCGTGATCGCCGACTCGATGTCATAACCAAAATCGTGAGCCGCGACGACATCCCAACAACCAGCCGAATCAATCAAACGCTGCATTTGCGGCTTGGTGTAACTTCGCAGCACCAGTTCATCCTGGATGCGAAAGGTTTTCGACGGCGTCGTGATGTCGAAATAGATGCCAAAACGTTCAAGGCGTTTTTTGGGCAATCGCTCGATCGTCCACATATGCGTTTGCATCGACAACCGGCCGCGGGACGCCGACCACGATTCGGTCTCGCTCGGTGGAGCCTTGGTGGGTGATAGATGGATGCCCAACAGATACAGCCCGCCGGGGCCGACAATTTGGCCGACGCATTGCAAATGGGACTTCGCGTCCGCTTCGGTCGCCAGGTGCCGGAAAGAGTTGATCGTGTTGAACGCGACGCAGCGGCGGGGCCGGCCGCCGACGTCGGGCACCCCGGCCAAATCGTCGATGGTAAAGTCAGCCATGTCGGCGACGACGGCCGAGGGGGCAAAACCGCGGCGACGCAGCCGGGCGTTGCAAAAGTCGACCATCGCGGGGTTGAGGTCCAAACCGGCGACGCGGCATCCGCGACCGGCCAGCGCCGACATCAACCGCCCGGTGCCGCAGGCGGGTTCAAAAAACCAGTCGGCCAAGCCGTCGGCGTACACTTCCGCGGCGTCCCGGATGAACGTCCGCTCGGCCGCGGTGTCGGCGCCGAACACCAGGTCGTAGTACTTGGGGTGGTCGTAGATTGACTCGTGAATGACTTCGGGGTTGGCTGTCATCGGATCGGATCGAGTCCCAAGCCGCGGCGGAGAAGTCCAATTTGGCCGCCGTGCAATTGCTCGTGGATCGGGCAGAACAGCAACGCTCCGAGTTTGCACTCGTGAACCGCGTAGGGCATCTCGACCGGCTCCAAGAACACCGCCGGGTCGGTGCCGCGAATTTCGGCGATCGCCAGTTCGTAAACGGTCGCCAACTTGTCAAACAATTCGTCGGCGGTGGGCGATTTGGCCGGATCGGTCGGCGGGGTGCCGCCGCGGCCAAAGGGTTTTCGCAGCCGGCCGGGGATCAACGTCAAATCGTCCGGCCGCCGCCCGCGGATGCGAAACATGAGCAGCCCGTACATCGAAACGGCCAGGTGACCGACCTGCCAGGCGACGTGGGTCGGGTAGCCGTCGGGGATTTCGTACCAACGATCCCGCGGGGTCGCGGCGAGCAGCTCCAGCGTGTAACGGCGGGTAAAGTCGATCTGGCCCAAGGCGGTTTGGACCACCAGGGGGATTTGATCGATCGGCGGGGCGGGCAGATTCATCGGTGGGATAGGCTTCTGATGTGGGATAGGCCTCCGGCCTGTCTCGGTTGCGGCTGCCCCAAGGTGTCGTTGATGCCGATGACAGGCCAGAGGCCTATCCCACAATGACCCGCCGGGGGCAAACTGCTATCCTGCCCCGCCGCCCGCCAATCCTTGCCGCCACCGTTTTTTCCCGACCGAATGAACCGCGACTTTTCCGGCCCATCCGTTGACGTGGTCATCACCGGCATCGGTTTGATCAGCCCCTTGGGTAACGACGTCGCCGGTTTGGTGGAGAAACTCCGCGCGGGTGTTTCGGGAATCGGACCGCTCGACTCGATCGCCGCGAGGGCATTGCCGGTCAATTTTGGTGCTCCGGCGACCAGTTTCACCGGCCACATCGACGACTACGGGCCGTTGGACAAAGCGGTCCAGCGGACGATCCGCAAGGGTTCCAAGGTCATGTGCCGAGAGATTGAAATGGGCGTCGCGGCGGCCCAGCGTGCGATCGGCAACTCCGGTTTGACGATCGACGAAACGAACCGTGACCGGATTGGAGTGACGTTCGGGTGCGACTACATCATGAGCCGGCCGGAGGAGTACGCCGACGCGATCGCCGCGTGCAGCGATTTTGCCAAAAACGGCCGGGAAGCGTTTGACTTCTCCGTGTGGGGCAAGGAGGGATTGCCCAAAGTCAACCCGCTGTGGCTGCTCAAGTACCTGCCCAACATGCCGGCCAGCCACATCGCGATCTACAACGATCTGCGGGGACCGAACAATTCAATCACGATGCGGGAGGCGTCGGCCGGGGCGGCAATCGCCGAAGCCGTCTCGACGCTGCGTCGGGGACACGCCGACGTGCTGATCGTCGGGGCGACCGGATCGCGAATCCACCCGCTGCGAAGCCTCCACACCGTGATGCAGGAGACCTTAGCGGCCGACCGTGACGACCCGGCGACGATGGCGCGGCCGTTTGACGCCAGCCGCGATGGCGGGGTGATGGGCGAGGGGGCGGCGGCATTGATCCTGGAAACCGCCGAGAACGCCGCCGCCCGCGGGGCAACGGTTTTGGGCCGCGTCCTCTCCGCCTCCACCGCCGCGGCCGGCCACCGGCACTGCGAGGATCCGATCCGCGTTGCAATCGCGAACGCCATCCGCGGCACCGGATGCGGCCGGCCCGGCCATGTCCACGCCCACGGGTTGGGCACGATGGAGTCGGACGAGTCGGAGGCGGCGGCGATCGCGGACGTTTTCGGCCGCCCGGGCGAGCAGCCGCCGATCACGACCGCCAAGGGGCACTTCGGCAATCTGGCGGCTGGCGGCGGGATGGTCGAAATCGTCGCCAGCCTCGCGTCGTTGGGCGGCGATTTGTTTCCCATTGCCAATCTGACCGACCTCGACGAGCGTTGCCCGATCAACGCGGTCACCTCCGGCGGGGTGCCCGCGGGGGAGGATTTCGTCAGCGTCAACGTCACGCCGCAGTGCCAGGCCGCGGCGGTCTGGATCGGGCGTTGATTGCCCGTTGACCATCATCGCGATCAGCGCCGTGGCGGTCAGCCTCTTTGTCGCGATCGCGATCCGTTCAATGGTGCCGATGTTTGAACGGGCGAAAATCCCCGCCTCCCTGATCGCCGGGGTGTTGTTGTTGATCGGCATCCAGACGGTCAAAGGGATTCTGCCGGGCGACGCGACGTTGCAGTCCCTGGTCGACACGCTCGCCGGTTGGCCCGGGCCGCTGATCGCGGTTGTTTTCGCCGCGATGTTGTTGCCGCAGCGATCCGGTCGGTTCAAACGCATCGATCGGGCTTCGGACGTCGCTCGCCAGGGACTGATGGTTTGGATCATCGTGCTGGGTCAAACCGCGGTGGGAATGACGACGTTGTGCTTGGTCGTCAATCAATTTCAGCCGCTGCCACCGGCCGCCGGGATGTTGATCGAAGCCGGTTTTGCGGGCGGTCACGGAACGGCCGCCGCGATGGGATTGGTCCTGGACGATTTTCCCATTTTCTTTGAGGAAGGCCTCGATTTGGGTTTGTTGATCGCCACCGCGGGGCTGGCCGGCGGGCTGCTGCTGGGCATGACGTGGATCGCCGCGGGGCGGGCCGCCGGGTGGGTCGACGAGCGGTGGTCCGAATCGGACATCGATGACCTAACCGAGGAGGGCCGCACGTCGATCGGCACCTCGCGGGTCGACCCCGAAGCGACCGATCCGCTGCTCTATCAACTGATGTGGTTGGCCCTGGCGATGGGCGTGGGCGTGGCGATTTGGGGGGCCGTCGATGCGATCGCTTCGTCCGGCGCGACGACGGGCGGAGAAACTTTGTTGAGCCAAAAGATGTCGCTCGCCGGCGTGGCCGCTTCGATGCCGCTGTTCATTTACACGCTCGCCGGCGGATGGTTGGTCGGCCGGGGGCTGCGGACGATCGGTTCGGCCGATCGGATCGACGCTTTGACCATCCGACACGTCTCATCGACCGCGATGGATGTATTGGTGATCGCCGCGGTCGGAACGCTGGACCTGCGGGCGGCCCAGTCGCTGTGGCTGCCGGTGGTTTGTTTCGTTACCGCCGGGTTGATCTGGTCGAGCGTCTGCCTGCTGGTGCTGTCCAAACGAATCCTGCCGGACGACCGCTGGTTCGCGTTGGGATTGATCAATTTCGGCATGTCGACGGGCACGACCGCGACCGGCTTCGTGCTGCTGCGGGTGGTCGACCCGAGCCTTCGCAGCGGCGCGGCCGAAGACTACGCGTTGGCTGCTCCGTTGTCCGCTCCGTTCATCGGCGGGGGCATTTTGACCGTGGCGATTCCGCTGATATTGCTGCCGGCGGTATCCCCGGGGGTTGTCGCGATTATGCTCTCGGCGATCGTCGCGGGCTTGGTCGCGGTAGGCATTTGGTGGCGGCGTCGGGACGATTGACCAGTTAACCTGTGGGATAGGCTTCCAGCCTGTCATCGACTGACGTGGGATAGGCCTCCAGCCTGTCATCGACCATCAGACAGGCTAGAAGCCTGTCCCACTTTTGGAATCAAGCATCCATGGCCGAGCTGAATCACGAATGTGGCGTCGCGGCGCTCTACCACCTGCCCGGTGCCGACCAACATCCCGCGTGCCCGGCCGGGGGTCCGTCGGAGATCAGCCGGTTGATGCCGCAGATGTTGCTCGACGTTCAAAACCGCGGCCAGCTTGCCGCCGGGATGTCGACCTACCGCCCGGCGCATGCCGATTTGCTTAAAACGCACCGCGACGTCGGCATGGTCGCCGAGGTCTTTCGGCTCAATCACGCCGCCAAAGCCCGGGCGATGATGAACGACTTTGTCGGTCCCGCGGCGATTGGCCATGTCCGCTACGCGACGTGCGGCAAGGACGAGCGGGCCTACGCTCAGCCGTTTGAACGCAAACACATTCACAAACGCAAATGGTTCGCCTTCGGTTTCAACGGTCAACTGGCCAACTACGTCCAGCTCCGCCAGCGGCTGCTGTCCAACGGCGACCATCACCTGTCGCTGGGCACCGACACCGAAATCATTCTGCATGAATTCGGCCGGTTGCTTTCCAATACCAACGGCCGATTCGACTGGATCGATATTTTGCGCGAAGCGACATCGGCGTTCGACGGGGCGTATTCGATGTCGGTGCTCACCGCTGATGGTCAAATGATCATCGCCCGCGATCCGCTGGGGATCAAACCGATGACTTATGTGATCGATGGACCGCTGATGGCCGCGGCGAGCGAATCGGTGGCGCTATTGAATCTCGGATTTGAACCCGACCAAATCCGGTCGCTGCCACCGGGTCACGCGTTGATGGTTGACCCCGTGGGAGGTTTTCGCATCGAACGATTCGCTCCGCCGCAAACGCCCAAACATTGCTTCTTTGAATGGATCTATTTCGCCAGCGTCGCGTCGACGCTCGACGACCGCAGCGTTTATTTGTCCCGCAACAACTTGGGCCGAGAGCTGGCCGCCGCGGAGCGGGCGTTTGGCGAGGTCGACATCGACGAGGACACGATCGTTGTCCCGGTTCCCGACACGGCCAAAGCCGCTGCCGACTCGATGGCGTATGAATTAAAAATTCCTTCGCGCGAAGGTCTGATTCGCAACCGTTACGCCGGGCGAACGTTTATTGAAACCGGGCCGCGTCGCAAAGCCGCCGCGGCGGCCAAGTACACGCCGCTGCGGGAGGTGCTGGAGGGCAAGAAAGTGTTTTTGGTCGAGGACAGCATCGTTCGCAGCACGACCATGAACGCGTTGTTGACCCGGGTGCGGGATGCCGGGGCCAGAGAAATTCATGTCCGCGTCGCTTGCCCGCCGATCATCGCGCCGTGTTATTACGGGATTGATATGACGACGATCGAGCAGCTCATTGGACCAAAGTACTTTGGTCTCGACGGCGATTTGTCCGACGCGGCTCAGCAGGCGTTGGCGGACAAATTGGGCGCCGACACGCTGCGATACTTGCCCGTCGTAGCGATTTCTCGCGCGATCGGTTTACCGGCCGATCATTTATGTCGCGCCTGCGTCGGCGGCGGCTACCCGACCGCCGAAGGTCAATCGTTGTACCAGATCGCGGTGGATAAACATCTGCACCGCCGCGACGGCGAGGAAGCCGCCGATGAGCGGGCTTATGAGGAATCGATTTCCGCGGCGGTTGCGGCTGGGTGACGGTCAACGATTAGCCGCGTTGTTCTCTGTCGCGTCACGTTGGACAATCGTGAAAGGAACACGCTAGTCAAACATGTCAACAGGATTGGCGGGAAGATCAACGACGTGATGACAATCGTCTCGTACTCGACGTTCCGACGCGGGGTTCGCAAGTTGAAAGACGACACGCCGCCGCTGGCGAAAGAGTCAGCGAAACGCGGCACCGGGCGTCCGAAAAACGAGCATCTCAACGAAATTCTTTGCACCACGCAGAGTTGGTAAAACGATCGCCGCGGCCATTTATCCCGCGATCACCTGCCGCCGATTCGCGATGACCTGGCCACCGGGCCGATCAAGTTCATCAAAGACAACATCGTCTGCGATTCGGAACTTGGCGGTTACCGTCCTCGTGCCGACATGTGGCATCGTTGGTGACCGCACTCCGAATTCGGGGGCAACTTTCGCCACAAAATACGATGCAAATCAACGAACGAACCGCCAATCGCCGCTGGCACTGGTCAACCCATCCCTAGGCGACCAGTGCTTTGCGTTCGTGATCGCGCGGGAGCTATGCGGTCGTGTCTTTCCAACGCATCAAGTAAAAATCTTCGCCGGAACGTGAATCCGTCAGCGTCCGAATCCATCGGAAGCCGTTTTCCCGCAGGAACAATTGCGTTCCGAGATTCATCTCGGATACACGAACGCCGATGATTTGCCTTCGCAATCCTGGCATCGTGTCTTTGAGTCTCTGCACCATTCCAGTGGCATATCCTTGCCGCCAGTGCTCAGGGTCTACCGCGATCTGGTCAATCACGATGACCTTCTTTTTCATTGTGTAAAACAGGTACCCGACAACGTCGCGGTTCACCGTCATGACCTTGGGGATACGGTCCTTCGTCTCCAGGTAGTTCATCAACACCGGCTGGTCCCACAGGGGCAAGCCGATGCTCCATTGTGGCAGTCGGCTTTCTCCGGCGGCTACCAAGCCGACTTCTGCAAAACACGCATCAGCGATGTCCATCACCGCTTCGAGTTCATCGTCGCGAATCCAGCGGAAACTGATTCGCTGCCTGATGGTTGTTTTCTTCATTCGTTCTCCGTGATCGTGTTGTTCTTATTCGTCCTCGTGGAGGACCTCGAAAATCAGATACAAGTCGATGTGTCCATTGCCTCCGCCCAGCGTGAACCGCATCGTCGGCCCCTTCACTGCTTTGGTGATCGCGTCGACGTTGGCCAATTCGTTGCACTCGTCGAGTTCCCGATCTCTCAGGCTTGCGTGGACGTATTGGGGCATCCCCGGTGCTTCGGACACCGAGGCGTACCGCAAATGTTTGCAGGGCTGGATCTCCGGCTTCGACATGTCGTTGACTTTGCTGCCGCACATCGGACAGAAGAAGTCCATCTCGTACTCGCAAATTTGAATTTGGTTTTTCATCGTTTCCCTTTTGGGTGAATGGCCGCTCGGGTTACCCCGAGCGGCATTGAGATATTTTGCCAAGCGGTTGGTCAGCTCAGCGTCGATTTGCCGTCACACACCAGCACCGCGCCGACTCGTTGCCCGTTCCAGGCCTTCAGCCTGTCGCCGTGCAGGTCCGTCATCCTGGTCCCGCTTCTAAGTTGAGCGGCGACGTCTTCCAGGAGTTCCGCCATCGCTGCTTCCGGCGCGTACTTGCCGTTTTTGTCGTGAAACGCCGGCCCTTCCGCCGACACGTTCAAAATCATCTTCATCGTGACCTCGTTGCTCATTTGTGATTCCTCCTCGTTTGGCGTTTGCTTCTTGCTGCCGCTATGGATGACCACGCCAAACGGTCCCGCAGTGTGACAACAAGAACCCGGGTTTTTCTCAGATGCATCATCATTCCGATGCAACTTGCTGCGGCAGCATCCACTCCAAAGCCGCGACGCCACCCGGCGTTTGATTCACTCAGTGATAGGACACCGACCGCAGCAGAATCGTCGAGTCCTGAATCACCGGTTTCGAGTCGGTTGGCTACCAATGCAGATCCGTCGCCAACGCGGCAACAAACCGGTGCCCCTTGGTTAATGATCACGCCGTCACTTGAAGGACGGTGACACCGGGTCACCGGGACAAGTCGCCGAGCAACCGTCGGTAGATTCCCAGGGAAGTTCGCCCGCATTGCACGCAAATCCCCGATTTTGCCCCGGCGAAAGTAGTCTCCGCCCGAACCGCATCGCAATGCTCCGACGCGAAGTTGGTCACCGGGCAACCGGTTTCGTCACGAGCCTGCTTGATCGACCGCAACACATGCTCAAACCCCGGATGAAAACGGCGATGGCTGTTGACCAGCAAGCCAGTGTTCGCACCGCGAGCCTGTGCCCGCCGATACCGCTCCATCACGTGTGAGTAATCCCGCCAAAGCCCGAGAACCTGCTCGACATCGTGAGCCACATCGCGCCGAGTCGTCAGCGGCCTGTCCACCCGCACGAGCAACCCAGTTTCAATCGTTCTTTCCAAGTAAGCCCCAAGCACCAGCGGCTCGGTGCCAATGATCACCGCGTTGATCCTTTACTCAACCACCAACGCATCCAATCCCCGCCGCACCTCCGCCGGCAGTTCCCCATCAAACGGCCGCACGAAGCAACGCCACGCAGGCGACCAATGCCGCTCGCAAGCCGCCCCCGTCTCCTCTCCCTGCCTCAAATCCAACTCCGCCACCGCCGCCAACCTCACCCCCAACTCTGTTGCAAGCCTCATCAAATGCGGCAAGTACGTCCGCCGAGCATGCGGCCCAACGCCAATCAATAGAACGTTCGCGACACGGGAAGCGGGCAACGTTAAGTGACAGTCCGCAACGAGAGTCGTCGAGTTAAAAGCGATGGAATCGAAATTCGCCTGAGGCACAACAGTCCTGGATTTCCAGCGTACGCCAAAATGCGAGCGGCAAAGCTCGGTGAAACACTGTGGCTAACCTCTTGATGGACAACCGAAGTGCATGTGATCTGACAGGCCAATCAAAAACTTTCGCGACTTTTCGCTGTGCAATCGACATAGGAACTTTTTGAACCCGCCTCTGGTCGCCCCGATGGTGGCTGGGTTTTGACTTCGGTATAGTCTATCGGCAACGCACGTCCCCGCGTCGAGGAACCCGAATGGATCAAGTTGACGAGCAAATTGAAGGCCAGTCGATTGCGAGAGCTATACTCGCAAGCGGTGAAGGTGCATGGGCTCGTTTCGACGTTCAATACCGGGAAATGATCGTCGATGTATCAGGGAAAAGAGCTAGGTCATCGAAACTACGGTCGGAGTTTGATTGTGACGACATCGTTCAAGGCTTCTACTTGAGTCAATTGTTGGATCGGCCGGTGCGAATTTTCGGCCCCGTTGCAGAAGGGCGGCGGCCGTTGACGCCAAGGTTGCTCGATAGCCTCAAAAATTATTGCAACAGCCTTCACCGACGTCGAAAGCGGTTTGAAGGATCATCGACGCCCCAAGCTGATGCGATCGAAGATACGGGAAATATCTCCTCAAAACTGGATTCAGAAGAAGCTGCTGCTGATCTAACACTTCGCTTTTCTAAACAACTATCTGTGATCCGATTAACGTTTGCGGTTCCATCGCGAGCGGTGGTCCCACAAAGAGAAGTTCTGCTACTTAGTGAGCGATTGATCTTGGCCGAGAGCTTTGCCACGAGCCATTGCCGGAACGATGCCTCAGCCGACGAGCTCGCCAAAGTCCAGGAAGCAGTCATTGCTCTGCATCCGTGGTCCAGCGAAGAAGCGTCAACTTCGATTCCTGAAGTGAACGAACCACTATCAATCGTTTGGGAATTGCTTGTTCCTGAGATCTTCAGCGTTCCGTTTGGTGCGGACGGTTACTCGATTGCCGAGTGTTTGCGGATACCTCGAAACACTTGGGACAAATGGGTCCAGCGTGCCCGAGAACGTGTTGTGCGGTTCGCCGGGGCAGGGAAGGCGGAGGCACTATTCCCGTATTGGCCCGCGAGACTCTTCCAGACGGAACCGAACCGATCACAACGGCCCAAGGGAGTTTGAGAACATCGTGTGCAAAATCGTACTGAGCAACGTGACGCTTGATCCGCCAGCCCTCGCAGACGTTCGCTTGTTCGCGTCGCATGAGGAGGCGCTTGCGCACCTTTGCGATCACGTTTTGACTCGCGAGGAGTCGCACCATTGGTCGATCTTCATCGCGGGCTACCGGAAGATCGTCGACCCCAGAGAAGACATAGACCTTGACAACTTAGCGACCGCATTTTGGCACGGCGAGAAACTCGACAAAGCACAACATCTTTACGATGAATACGCTGAGTCTATTGCCAACTCGCTGGTCTGCTCGATTAGCCTTGGTTGGTTTTGGGAGGAATTTCGGTCCAATGGTACGCGATGCTTCGGAATCGGAACCGATGGGGTTTTCGTCATTTGGGGCGACAACACAGTGGTATCTGGAATGCTGCCGTTTTCCGCGGCAAAACCGCCGGTCGTGCCTGTTTCGCATCGCGACCGACTGGACAACCCTCGCCCGAGAAGTCTGAAACGGCCGAAATTCAGCATGCTCGATGCGGATACGCCGGAAAAACGCTACAAAATTTTCAAAGCAAACTGGCTAACTGTCAGATACGAGTATTTCGCAGCGTGTAAAGAGGGAAGGGTTCTGACTACCCGGTCAAATTTTGATGACGCGCAAATACCGAAATCGCGGTGGAAATCCTTGGTCAGCAACGCCGATGGCAGTTTCCCCAACGAAGCGAGCTAAACCATGCTCAATAAACATTATCAAAACAGCCCCACCGATCCACCGACCGCTCAATCTTTGATTTTGACGGAAGCAGACGCATTGCTCTCGTTCTGGCCAGATGTGCGCAACGACGATTCGCTCGGCCCCGACGAAGCGTTCAGTCTGCTTTCAGTTTGGGGGCATCTTCGCCGTTTTACACCAACATCACTCGACATTGAGCTGCCCGAGCGCTTCAACCGTTTGATCGACGATGAACATGACGCCGTCTGCGAAATGGCGATGAAGATCGAGTTCCCTGCAGATTGGATGGACACATCAGTTCAGCTAGAAGAAGCGTGGGATTATGTCACCGACGATGATTCGATTTACGAGATAGAACGATGTCTTCGCGCGCAATTCAAAATTCTTGATCGAGCAAGTTTGACGGCTTATTCAATGGAAAAGCTTCGGCCAGCTATCGTTTCGCACCAAGGTTTCATTGCGCTGAAGAAATCAATTGGTGCCGCGGAAGACTTTCTAGCAGACCATCCCAATGTTTTTCTGTCGGCCGCAGTCTTCGCATCAGCGATGCTTGATTCATACCGTGTCGACCTCGATGCATTCGATGAAGAACTCTCGGAGACATCGCTCAAACATCGCATCTTGCAAGGCTTGATTGACGAACAGCAATCGCCATCAAAGCCAGTCGCAATCCGACGTGAGGTGACCGAAGTTTTGCTCAACCCTGGCATAGTGAAATCGGAGTTTCGTGAATATTCGACAACGAGTGAAGCAGCCTCGACGTTTGGCGAGCGAATCAAGGAGGCTTTCGCTGAGTTTGAGGACAACGGCGAAGACTCAGATTTTGGATTCTTGGAACTTCCTGTGGCAGAGTCCGAAATGGAAAACGAGTTGCATTTGGCCTTGCCGCTCCAAGATCCATTGGACCAATCAGAATTTAGTCAGGCTTCTCCCAGGAAATGGGATCGACTCGTGGTTTCGGCGGATCTCATCGAGTGGCGAGAGGGATCGCCAACGACCGAGCATGCAGCGATTGATATTGAATGGACATCATCTCATGAACTGATCGTGCAGACACACAACCTGCTCCGACGTGGAAAAGGCTTTGTCGTGAAGGTTCGGTGGAAGGATAAGTCGGGAGGACTGATCTCGGAGGGGATATCACCCCAGCCGTTGATTCCAAAGCCAATTCGACTTCAGGTGACCGAGTCAGATGGTCCAAAACCGGGCGACTATCTGGAAATAACCCATCAGAGATTTTCAGCGGGTCAAAAAGCCTGGGAGTGCTTCGTGAAAGTGTCATTCAAATAGAAATGGTCGAAACCTAAAGCGTTCACTAGACAGTTGCCGCAACAATGATCGAGACGAATGAACGCAAGAACTGAATTCGAAAAGATTGTAAAAGAACAAGCTTGGTTTCTGCCGCGAATCTGGAAGCGGCAAACGATTCGGCTCATCAAGTGGGAAGAAACTTCTGACGCTGACCGTCAGGCTTTAAGGTCTCGCTTGGAGTTGATTCAGGAATGTCTCGCCTTGCTGCCGGAGGGTCTATCCGACCGGGTAAGGCAACTTTGCTCCGTCCTCGATGAATACACAACATTCGGCGAAGTCGCGATCGGTCTCGATCTGCAAAATATTGATCCAGAGAATGTCGCAACATGGCTTGAACAACTCGCTCCGTCGTTCCAGCCAAATCACTTAGCGACCGACGAGCAAAGAATCATCGCATTGACCATTGCCTGGTGCATCCTTCCACTCGATGGGAAGGAAAAAGGTGATTCGGAGCGTTTTGTTTATACTTTTTGGCAACCTCTTTGTGTGACGCTAGCATTTCATTCAGCAAGTGCGCACTGCGCTGCAGTTCTGCTTGGCGAATCAATTGCGGGAATTGATGCCGTCGCCTTTGCGGATCCGGCACTACTGAAGCAAAGACTCGATGTATTTATAAACAGCTTCGACCATCCGCTTCACGTTGCGATGCTGATCTATGCGATCGCGTATTCCGTTCAAAGGCAGCCGACCCGTGGCCGAAGGCAATCAGTCCTCTTGCTTGAATGCTGGATGCAAGTGGACAGGAAATGCTATCAAGATACGTTTGAACTACGAAAGCAAATTTTGAGTGGTCCGTTGGGACGACTCCCTGAGACTTGCCAGACGCTTTTGGTTGAACTTCTTGCCAACGCTCTCAATGCGGTCGCAACCCCAGACGCGTTTGCTTTCGCCGCAGATTTGCAGGAGGCATGGACCGGAATTGAGAAGACTGATTACGAGACTCCATCAGCGCTTATCAGTGCTTTGCGTGAGAGCCCCCTGGCTCAAGTGAAACACCAACCTGTCTGGGGTAACACAATCACTACGTTCGCCATGTCGTTGAGCCGAAGCCGAACGAGAGGACGATCCTATGCATTCCGATTGCTCGAAGTTTGGCTTCGCGAGTGGATTGGAATACAGCCTGAATTCTTCCATTCGGCTGGCCATTCAGCTAGCGAATTTATCCAGATGCTCCAAGCATCGCTTGGCAAGACTACATACGCCGCGTCGGTTGTAAACCACCTGTCATCACATTGGATCGACGAGGCTCGGAGAGTTCCGCACTTGAACGACTTGGCCGAGTCTGTGCTATTGGCCCAGTTGGGACTTGCAGCCGATTCTTTTAAAAGTCGTGATGAATTGAGGGAGCGGTTTAGCGACCTAGACGATCCTGCTGACAACCTGCTGATTTTGAACTTGGCCGCGGCAGCTTTGGGTTCAAAACGTGAAGCTCGGGAAATCACGAACTTGCTCGAGACTTGGCTTGGAACGTACGTCGAACGCTTTGCGTCTTCCGACCGATTGACAAATGTTGCTCCGTTTACGGCGATGGGGTTTGCCCAAACCTGGCTGCGTTGCGCTGCGGCGAAAGACAAACGTATCCCGGAAGTTTGTTCTGCAGTTGTCGACTATGCCTACGAGCATCGCGTTCTTCTTCGGTCCGCTCCTCCCAACCAAGAGGACTTCCTGTCCAGCGTTTCGACGCTTGGCCAGCGAATTATTAGCAGCAGCCTGCAACACGCGATGCATTTGCGTAAACGGAATCGCGTAGACGAAGCCGAGTCGGTCGAGAGGAAGACTCTGGAATGGGCCGAATTGTTCGAGAACAGCATTTTCGTCGAAAAATCCCTGCGGAACAAACGGAACCGCTCATTTGACAACGATCAAGAATTGGATCAAAGCGATTGGCCTTTCGCGTTTGCAACGCGATCCAATGATACAGATTTCCGTGACGGCTATCTCCCCGTTACGGATACTCAGGCGCAACCACTTCAGACGAGAGTGGCCAGCACGGTTGACACGCAAGACCCGCGACACACGCAAGCGGATCCCGGAAGGAACGCTCAAGCGAATTCCATCGAACTTACAGGGCTAAAATCTCTTTGCCAACTCATTCCACAAAATGCTGTTCTCTTTCGCGCGTTGTTCGATGGCGACGGAAGGCTTCATTTTTGGGCAATTGAGCGAGCGGCTGACGGACTGCGATTTCTTTGGAAGAAGACTAGCAAGCCAGATGCGTTTGGACGGCTACGTCTTGCAGTGCTTGCCTTCGACCTTGCAGTTGAGAGGGCTTGGGTACTTGCCATGACACCACCGACAAAGGTGGTGCTGAATACAGAGCAATTCGACATTCTGAACTTTCTTGGCGACTTAGGATCAGGGAATCAGTCAATCGAGGATGAAGATGACTTACAGGCTGCCTTAAATGTCATTCATTCCCTATTGGAAAAGCTGGAAACGTCTTTTCCAGTTCTGAGCCGAACTGGTTTTCAAATCTTGGTTGCCGTCATCAAGGACGTTCGGCTTCGGCGACAACGATCTCGGAGTGAACTCGAAAAAGGTGCGGTTCAAATCTGGTTGGACTGCCTTCGTGACATCCGAAATTCATCGTCCACCTTGCGACAAAGCAAGCAAGAATGCAGACGCATGCAACTTGATGAAGCGACCAGAGCACTTTGCGAAGATGCGGCTAGAGAGGTATCTATCGACGAGATGTTTTCGGCAACCCAGTCAGTCGTAGACTGGGGCGACCAAGACGTCATTTTTCAAATGCAATGGATGCTTTGGAGCATACCGATCTCGAGTTCGCGTGTCTCAGGAAAGCCGTTTTTCTTGCGTGTTCGTTCAATTACCAACGTCGTTTCGCTGACCTGGATGAATGAACATTTGCGATTTGCAGATCAGTCTTTCAGAAGCGAAGCAAAACGAATCTTGTCTGCGCATTGGTTGAGTGAAACAGATTGGCGAAGACCGATGAAAGGTCTGTCCATGCTGCATGAATCCATCCAGCGGTCGGCTAGTATGTTTGGCTGGGAAGTGGTCGGATTGGCTGAAAACCCGAAGGCTTCTTGCGAAAACCTAGCCGCTCACCAAAACCAGGAAAGCATTTCCAACATTCTGCTTATTGGCGGACATGGGAGCACCGATGCGATTGGGATTCAACTCGCCGATGGGTTATGGAACGGAGGCGGAATCGCATTTTCTCCAGGCCAAGTTTTGGTGCTGGCAGCTTGCGCGGTTGGGCGTGTAGAGCAAGAGAAGCTAAGCAGCATCGCTGGCTTGTACGCTGAGCTTGCCTCAAACGGATGCGAAACCGTTGTTTCTGCCAAATGGCCCATCGCTGATACGGAAGCCAGCCAGATTGCCGCAGAACTGGTCCGCGGCTTGATGGTTCTACATGATTATTCCGGGTCTCGGTCGCCATTTTTAAGGGCACGCGTGTTGAATGATGCTAAAAAGAAGTTGTTTGGCACTGACAGATGCATCTCTTTAAATCAGGTTTCGGCGTTTGAACTGTACGGATTTGGGTGACGAACGTTCTATTCGTCTACCCTCCGAACCAGGGCGACAAGTCAATGACGGCGTTTCGGAGGGCTTCGGGGGTGATGGGTTTGCTGGCGAGGACTTCTGGGAGATCTTCTTGGTTGGGTTGGCCGAGGGCGAGACGGTAGAGAAGTCGTTACTCTTTCATTTTGTGCAGCCATTGGTTCTGTTCGCTGGTGGGCACCTCGAAAACGAAACGCTGGAATTTGCTGCCTTCGCAAACCCACCACGGGGCGAGGCCGGATTCGTCGCTGAGTTTCGCGTCGGTGCTGGCGGCGATGTTGGGCCAGGGGCTTTGGTGCGGGGCGGCGTTTTCAATGTTTGCTCGGTGTTTCCCACCAGACCCTGCGAATCGGTTGGCCGGTCGACAGACGACTGCGGCGGTGATCGGGACCGGTCGGGGAAAATGAACCGGTGATTGGCGGGATCAGCGTTTTTTAGATGCCCCGATGACAGGCCGGAGGCCTATCCCAAATTGGTGACCTAAGGTTCACGCGGGAGTGGGGGTGATGCACGCCTCCTGATTTAACCACCGACGCTCCATGGCGATCCCGGCCATAAGCGGCTCCCGGCTGCTGATTGACAATTTCAAAATCGCCCTCCGGCGGCCGAGATCTGACGAGTCTGCCGCGGCGGCGGCGGTACCGACACCGAACGTGTCGCCGACGATCTCGCGGCTCCGGTCACTCGTTGACCGGATCGCCGAGCGGACGCTCGATGCGGCCACCGCCGGCGATGCGTCGGATTTGCAATCGTCGGTCGACCGGACGCTCGCGGAAATCCGATTGCTGATCGGCCGGCCCAACGTCGCGACCGGTTCGGCGCTGCTGCGAGGCATCGACCGCGATCAAATCCGCGACGTCGCCGTCCGGTCGGCACCGCCGGGAACGTCCGAGACGTTTTCGGGGACCGTTTCGCGGGCCAGGTCGGCGATCGCAGAAATCGCCGGGGCGGGGCAAGTCGTTCAAAACGGCGGTCAATTGACGATCGACGTTGGCGGCCGGCGGGAAACGATCAACGTTCGCCCAACGTCGCTGGACGGATTGGCTCGGACGATCAACGGCCGCGAGTTGGGCGTGAGAGCATCCGTCGATCGCGGGCGGTTGAACTTGACGACCAATCAGACCGGTCGCGGGGCACGATTTGAAGTGACCGCCAAGGCCAAACGCACCGTGACCACGCCCGGCGAAACGACGGTCGCCGGCGTCAACGCGTCACAGATCGACTCGGCGACCGCGGCCGGGTTGTCGGCCGGCCAAAGCGTCACGTTGTCCGGCTCACTCGATTCGGTCGAATCGGCGGCCGCCTTGCGATATCGCGGCGACGGGTTGGGCAACGTCGACGGGTCCGCGACCTTTCGATTGACCGGTTCGGACGGTTCGGCCGACGTGTCAATTGTCCGCGGCGAGACGCTCGCGTCGGTCGCCGATCGGGTCAACGCGCTGACCGATCAAACCGAGGTGACCGCGTCGGTGCAGGGCAACAAGTTGACGTTCAAAACGGTGGACTACGGCAGCGATGCGGAAGTCCGCGTCGAGCAGCGGTTGGGAACGTTTGCGACGACCGGCGACGGGGTGGGAACCGATGCGGACGTCCGAATCGACGGTCAAAGCGTTGCGGCGACCGGCAATGAACTGACGTACCGCGATGGGCTGAACGAATACGCATTGACGTTGGCCGCCGGACAAAAAGGACATACTGACATCACGGTCACGTCACAGGCCAAACCGTTTGAGCTGATCGGTGGCGATTTTGGTGGGGCGGCCGTCGGCGTCGATGCCCTCTTGAAGTTGGACGGACAGACGATCACCGGGTTGGGCAACGATTTTCGGATCCAGCAGGGGGGCATCGATCTCGCGTTCACCGTGGCCGACGGGTTTGCCGGGGTGCTCGATCCGATCACGCTGCGGTCGGACGCCGATCCGTTTGAGTTAGCCGGCGGCGACGGAGCCGGTCACGCCGTGGGCACCGATTGGCTTGCGACGATCAACGGTGTGGCGGTCACCGGCACCGACGGGCAGTTCAACGTCGACGTTGACGGTGGCCAATTCACGATCGATTTCGCCGCCGGGCACATCGGTTCGTTTGACCCGATGACGTTCACGCGATCGACCGAGATGATCAATTCGCCGGTTCGTTTGAAAATGTCACCGTGCTCGCCGGAGCGGACCTGTCGGACGTGACGACCGACGCGGAGCCGCTCGGTGAGTCGGACGCGGCGGCGGTGCGAACGATTTTGGCCGATCTGTTGGAACTGCGGACCGGGGGGCAGTACGCCGCCGGTGCCGGTGACGTGGCCCGGACGCTGCGAATCGCCACCGACGCGGCCGCTCGTTTGACAAACCGAACCGCAGCGAGGCTGCCGACGACGCGCACGCTCGGCGGTTTAGTGCTGGACCGGTTGGTGTAGATTCCGGTAGCCGAAGCCGCCAAGGCTTTGGTCCTCTCTGGTAGCCGAAGCCGCTAAGGCTTTGGTCGGGAGTTCGTTCGGCGGCCTGGCGGACCGCCGCTACCGCGGGAGGCGTCGTTGCCCGCCGCCTCTGGTGTGCCGACCCCAATCATGCCCCCGCCGGAGCCGAACCCGCACCGTGTCCACCGCCACCGCCCCCAAGCCGACGACCGCCGCCGCCCCGGAGATCGACAACCTTGTTCAATTGCGAGATTCGGGCTGGACGCCCAAAACCGTCAAACGCGAGATCTGTGACAATTTTATTGAGATACTTGCATCGGGCAACGAATGAGTGAACGGATAGTAGGGAACGGATAGTGCCACCCATCCTGCGGGTGGGCTTGGGTCGATCGGCATCGATGCTTCGACGTGGCGGGAACTGGTGTGGAACTGGCAGCGATACTTTGGCCGTTGCTGCTGCGTGGGCCGCTCCGAGTCAATGCGGGCACAGGCGGAGCGGACCGGTCACCGCTTCCACCGCGGTCAAGCCTGGGCGGCGGGTTGCTTTACGTAAACGAGCAAAAGCAGAATAGCTGATTTTTAATTCGGCCGTCTCGGTTCTTGGGAGGCACCAACCGTCCGAATCCTCCATGCTCGACGTAGCGGAAGTCGCCAAGACTTTCGGTTGCGATCCAGCGAATCCGAAAGTCTCGGCGACTTCCGCTACCCCATTCCCCAGGCTGGGTGGCACCAACCGTCCGCACCAACCGTCCGGATCTTCCAAGCTCGACGTAGCGGAAGTCGCCGAGACTTTCGGCTGCGATCCAGCGAATCCGAAAGTCTTGGCGACTTCCGCTACCCCAATCCCCAGGCTGGATGAAGCCTCACGCATACGCGGCGTCGAAGCGTTGGTCAAAGGTCGTTAACAGGGCTTTGGTCTCCGGTTGCTCCAGCGTTTCTTCGACTTTCTCGGCGGTGGCTTTGACGGTGATTTCGCCGGTGAGCGTTTGCGGCATCGGTTTGTCGCCGCCAAAAACCGCCGCGGCGGCCTCGGCCGACGCGGCTTTCCACTCGCTGGCCGAATCAATCGTGTCGCGGATCGCGGCCGACACCGCGATGAAATCCATGCCCTTGAAGGCTTCATTGAAAGCCGACGTCAACCGTTTGGCCTGCTCCGCCCGCGCATCCCGGTCGGGGCCGGGTGTGGGCAATCGGTCCTCGGCCAGCAGCCGGTCGAGGGTCCGGCCGATCAGCACCGTTTTCATGACGTCCATTGGCACGCCGCGGATGCTGCCGGCGATCTTGACGAACTTGCGGATCGGGTAGAAGGCCAATTTGAGCGGCAATCGCACCAATTTGTTGACCGTGCCACCAATCAAACCACGTGATTTGCCACCGTACAGAGCCTCCAAATCGTCGGTCGTCCAGGCGGTTTGGTGCGCCGCGAGCGTCTTGGAAACCACGTATTGCCGAGCACGGTCACGAACCATGTCGTCGACAAAGGGCACGGGAATGAACCGGGCGGCCGCGGACGCGATCCCGGCGAGGACCCACTGATGCAGCAAACCCGTGCTGGTCGAGGAGTAGCTTTTCTCAAAAGGAGCGTCGGTGGTGGTCGGCATGACGGTTGGGCGGACGGCGGGGTGAAATGCGACGGCGGGGTGAAACGGTTCAACGCCACCGCTAGGTTGCAGCATTCATCATGCCTGATTCGGTTCCACATCTCCAAGTACCTGCCGCGAGGCGGTCGATCAAGTCCGCCGCCCGAGGCTTCCAAAACTTCGCCAGTATCGCACCCGAATCCTGTTCTACTGCGGCAAGCTCGACCTGATGCCGTGTATGAGCCATTAAAAGTGCCGAAGAACCCTGCCGGCAAGCGGGGCGAGAGAGAGGAAACAAAAAGTTAGCCGATCCGCTCCCCAATGACCCCTCGCACCTCGTCACTCTTGACCCGGATTTGCTCCAGCGTATCGCGGTCGCGAATCGTTACGGTCCCATCGGTCAATGATTGACCGTCCACGGTGATGCAGTAGGGCGTGCCGGCTTCGTCCTGGCGGCGATAGCGACGACCGACGGCGCCCTTTTCATCATAAAAAACATTGAATGATTTCTTGAGTTCGCCGTACAACAACTCCGCCATTTCGGGCATCCCATCTTTCTTGACCAGTGGGAACACGGCGGCTTTGACGGGTGCCAATCGCGGGTGCAGTTTCATCACCGTCCGCGATTGCATCTTTCCATTCTCGTCCGGAGCCTCATCAACCGTGTAGGCTTCGCACAAGAACGCCAAAACCCCTCGGTCGGCGCCCGCGGACGGTTCGATCACGTGCGGCGTATATTTTTCGTTGGTCAAATCGTCGCGATACGTCAGATCTTTGCCTGATCCGCGGTACTTGGGTTTGCCGTGCTCATTCAACTCGACCGTCATCGGATCGGTTTTGGGATCCAGCTTGCCCTCCATGTGCGAGCGTAAATCAAAGTCGCCGCGGTGGGCGATGCCCTCGAGTTCACCATACTCACCGGCCGGCAGGAACGGGAACGCATACTCGATGTCGGCGGTGCCGACCGAATAGTGAGCCAACTCTTCCCGGTGATGCTCCCGCATCTGCAACCGCTCCTGCGACAGCCCCAACGTTTGGTACCAAGCCATCCGGCGGTCACGCCAGTAGCGATACCACTGCTGCGAAGCCTCGGGGTGACAGAAGAATTCAATCTCCATCTGCTCAAATTCCCGCGAGCGAAACGTAAAGTTTCGCGGCGTAATCTCGTTTCGGAAACTCTTGCCAACCTGGCCGATGCCAAAGGGGACACGCACGCGAGATGAGTCGACCACGTTCTTGAAATTGACAAAGATACCTTGGGCGGTTTCAGGCCTCAGGAACGCGGCGTCCTCCTCGCTACCCAGCGCCCCGAGCGTTGTCTTGAACATCAAATTGAATTCACGCGGCTGCGTCAGCGTCCCGGTCTCATAAACATCCGGCGCCACCACGTTGTCAAAATCATCAAGCGAGTCAACCGCGATGTCTTCGTTGCCCAGCGTTAATTTGTCCGCGTCCTTAGGCCGGAATTTGTAGAACTTCATCGCCCGGCGGCGGACGTCGTCGGCAAACGTCTCCTGCTCGGCCATCGACGTGACGAGCACTTTTTGTTCATTCGCTTCGGCCCAGCGGCCACGAATTTGATCAAAGCGATAACGTTTTTTTGACACTCGGCAATCGACCATGTGGTCATGAAACAGGTCGTAATGCCCGGAGTTTTTCCAAACCTGAGGATGCTGAATGATGGTCGAATCCAACCCCACCATTTCAAACGTCGCCGGGGCCGACGGCGGGGCAACGCGTTCGTTGTGGCCGGCGATCATGTCGTGCCACCACGCGTCCTTGACGTTGCGTTTAAGCTCAACGCCCAGCGGCCCGTA
Organism: Pirellulaceae bacterium; assembly: GCA_963833245.1. GTDB lineage: Bacteria > Planctomycetota > Planctomycetia > Pirellulales > Pirellulaceae > Rhodopirellula. The sequence continues at coordinate 1,452,568 of CAWHXH010000006.1, read as the reverse complement.
GTCCCAGAAACCTTGCAGCCCGCCGTAGATCTCGCTGGCTTGAAACAAAAACCCGCGTCGCTTGCACAGCGAAACGAGGTCGTCCATCGAAGTGGCGGGCATGGGGCCGTGGGGGTGAAGGGGCGAAGGGTCAACGGATGGGGGAGGAAAGGTTTAGACCCGGCGGTGCGGCCGGGCAAGCCGAGTGGTGGTAGGGCGGCCGAAACGTAGGGTGGGTCAAGCCGCTTCGGCGCCGACCCACCAATTTTCCAAGATTGACGGTGGGTCGGCGTCGAAGACTCCTTGACCCACCCTACCTAGCTAACCCGATCGGCGGCGATTTCAACGATCGCGGTGACCCCGCCGTTGGCTTCTTCACCGCATCGCAGATCAATCGTCACCCCGGTCCGCGCGGCCGCCCCAACCGCAATCGCCAACCCCAAGCCCGCCCCGACGGTCCCGTCAGCGGCCGGTCCCAATCGCTCGAACGGCTCCAAAACCCGCGTCAGGTATTTCGGGTCGATGCCGATGCCGCGGTCGGTCAATTCGATACGCGAGCCTCGAATTTCGACATCCAAATGCACCGGCTGATCGACCGCGGTGTAACGAATCGCGTTTTGAATCAACGCTTCGACCGCGACGGCTAGACTTTGAGTATCGGCCAACCATGTCGCATCGCCGCGGATTTTCAGCTCCCCGTCGCCGCGGACCGCATCGACGCCCTTGGCCCGGATCGTCTCGTTCCAGCATCGCTTGACCAACCAAGCCATCAGGACCGGTTGCTCTTCGATCGCAGCATTGCCGAGTTGGAGATACGTCGACAATCCGCGACAAATCCGCTGCATTTGCGTCGCGGCGGTGACGACCGTCGAGAGCGTCTGGCGGGCTTCGGCCAGGTCCGGCGGTTGGGCATCGATCGCTTCGACAGCGAAACCGGCAAATGAACCGGCGTGGCGGGCCGGCGCGGCCAAGTCGTGCAGTGCCCGGCGAAAAAAACGCCGGGCCGCTTCGGGTAATTCGGTCTGGGTCGCAATCATCGATCCACCAGCGTAGCGGTGTGCCCCCAGGCCGCCGACCCCAATCCTCAAACGTAGTCAGACGCGGCCGACAATCAAACTGACAACACCCCGCGATTCTCTTTATTCCGCAAGTGTCTTTTAAGAAAGCACTTATAGAAAAAACGCTTACGAGCGGCCCCACACTCGCATTATCTCACCAAACGATGCCAAAGAGGCACTCACCACCATTCAAAACCAAGGAACCGAACCAATGCTCCGCATCATCACCCCCGCCGCCGCACTCGCTGCCGTCCTGACCACCGCTTCGATCGCCTCGGCCGGTTTCCCGCCGTTTCCCGGTCAATACCGCAGCAGCTACCGGTCACCCCACCATGACACGTTGAACCTGGTCGCCCTGGACGGCGCCGCCGATCGATTGGCCGCGGTGCTGTCGCATCTTCACGAAGATGCCTATGAATTGTCGCCTGCCTACCGTCACACCGCAGCCGTCAAACGCTACGTTGCCGCCGCCGAACAGTTGCAACATCACCTGCACGACGTGCTTCATGAAGCCGCCTCCTGCCCGTCGGTAACCACGCGGCTGCGTCGTCACGTCGAATCGGACATCCGCGAAGTCGCCGAGTTGATCGCTCGGTTGGACAACGAGTTGCGGCACCAGGGTTATGATGGTGCGTGCCCGGCCGACTATCGACATATCGTTCACATGCGGTCAATCATTCAAAATGAAGCCTTTCCACTGGTCGATCAAATGAACGCGTTGATCGGTGCCCGTGGTCATGATGTTCACCACAGCGGCCGCTTCACGCCGGCCTACCCCGTGCCGACCCCGGGTTATGATGTTGATTACAACGACCCGCGAAGCTATCGTCCGGCGATCTCGATCGGCACCGGTGGATTTCGGATCTCGTGGGGCCGATGATCGTCATTTCAAAATTGAAAATAGATAAACGGCGACGTGCCGCTCGGGGCTGCCAGCAACAGCAACCAAAGCATGACGGTGGTCATCACCGGTGTCGTCCAAAGTCCGCCCGCCGCCCGCCGCCGCCGAACCCACCGTGGCCGGGCGGTGGCGTGATCGAGCAACGCGGCGGCGATCCAAAACAGTGCCAGCGGCGGCAACCAGACGATCCGCCCCGCGGTGGGATTGACCAATCCGGCAAACATCTCGCCGGCGACGGCCAGCGAACCGGATCGAAACAGGATCCAAAGCCCCGTGACAGCGATCATCGTCATCGCCCACCCGCCCAAACCCCAAAGTCGCCGCGGCCAAATCGACAGCAATGCACCGTGGACTATGCCCCAAAGCACGAACGTGCCCGCCGCTCCGTGCCAAAGCCCCCCCAGCGTCATCGTCGCCATCAGATTGAAACGACGACGTGCCGGACCGCACCGCGAGCCGCCAAGTGGAATGTACAGATAGTCCCTCAGCCAGGTTGAAAGCGTGATGTGCCACCGCCGCCAGAAATCTTGCGGGGACGTCGCCAGGTACGGGTGGCGAAAGTTCCTCGGAAACCGGTAGCCGAGCGTCTTGGCCGACCCGATCGCCATGTCGGTGTAGCCCGAAAAATCATAATAGATCTGAAACGCATAACCGATCACCGCGATCCATAATGTCATCGCCGCAAAGTCTTCGGGACGGGCAAACACGACGTCGACGGTCTCGGCCAAACGGTCGGCAACGACGACCTTTTTGAACGCGCCGCGAAGCAGTTGCTGCAGCCCACCGATAAAACGTCGCCGGTAAAAAGTTGGCGTCGATCCAAATTGGGGCAGCAGTTGGGAGGCTCGCACGATCGGCCCGGCGACCAGTTGCGGAAAGAACGCGACGTAGAGAGCAAACGATAGCAACGAGTCGGCCGTCGGAATCCGACGACGGTACACGTCGATCGTATAAGACATCGTTTGGAACGTGTAAAACGAGATGCCGACCGGCAGGATCCAGCCCAGCGACGCGGTGGAAATCTCATAACGTCCCAGCACCGTGGCGGCCGAGTCGATGAAGAAGTCGAAGTATTTGAAAAGCCCCAGCACGGTGAGGTTGATCGTTAGCGAGAGGACCAACCAGGCTTGACTCGTTCGCGAGGTTGGCAACCGAAAGTCTCGGCGACTTCCGTGACGGTGAATTTGTTGGGCAATGAGATAATCACATAACGTCGACCCGACCAGCAGCGTCAGGAAACGCCAATCCCAGTAGGCGTAGAAGTAATAGCTGGCGGCCAGCAGGATGGCGTGGCGGGCGGTTCGGTGGCGGACCGACCAGGCCAGGACCAGGACCACGGCCAGGAAAATCGGATACTCCGCCCGGGTGAAATTCACCGCGGCCAACCGGCCGCGGCGGCCGCGGCGATCGCTCGATAGCCGGCGGCGTTGAGGTGCCCGGCGCCGGGGGTGCCGTTATGAAACCCGCGGGCCGGAAACGGACCGACCGCCGCCAGCGCGGGCCGGCAATCAATCACCGGGGCGTCGAGGAAACGATCCAGCGGCATGTCGTCGCCCGGCGGGCGGGCGTCCAGGAGAATGAGGTTCGGTACAGCGTGATGGGACCAATGGGACCCAGGGGATGCATGGGACCCACCGACAAGATTGGTCCCATCAGTCCCATCCGTCCCATTACCCACCGGCCCCACCCCCAATCGTAACCCTCGCCGGTCCCCCGTCCGCGGGTCCTCCATCACCCGCCGCGCGGCGTGAATAACAAATGCCGGCAATCGGTAGAGAGAATTGGCCGGTGGCGTTGCTCCGGCCGTTTGGCCATCCATTGGAGTCAAATCCGATGATTCGCACACCAACCAAACGTGCCGGACCGATCGACAGCCGCCGCGGCGAAGGAATCGTTCGACCGCCGGCATTTGAGCGATCCAGTCAGACGCGCGGTCGCCGCTGCGGGCCATCGGCAGAACTTGCCCCAACCCCACGCATCGCAATTGCACGTGCAATTTTTCATCGTCGGCGACGCAGACGCCTTCGGCTTGCGAATCGCCCCACAACACCACGCAACTCCGGGCGGTTTTGTCGATCGACAACTGCCCGACCATTCCCATCGGACCGACGCTCGATCGGGCGTAACCCTCGGACCGCCAACGGATCGTTTCACCGGGCCGGTAGACCGCCACGCCGCGGACCGGATCGAGCACCCGCGGGTTGTACGAACGGACGAACAGCGGAGAGAAAACGCCAACCAGCAGTGTCCCGACGCAAACACCGACCGACCAGCGGATCACGCCGCCGAGTCCGTCGTCGGTTCGGCCCGCCATGACCGCCAATGGGATGCGATCGGTGGCCAAAACGCGTAGCACAGAAAAACCACCGGCAATGCCACCCAGTGCAGCACCACGATGCCGACGACGACAAACATCGCTTGACCAACCCGGTGGGGGGCGTGACGGCCGCGAACGATTTGGCCAAACACGTGGGCGTAGCGGTATCGCGACACCATCAGCGCGGCCAGCAGCAGCGCGGTGCCGGGGATCAGCAGATGAGTCGTATCCAAAACCAGCGACGCAGTTCGCTGGATCGCGACGTGATAGTTCGCCCCGGTCGCAAAATCGGCCAAGTCGGGGATCGCGATCGCCATCGCCGCCAGCGTCCCGGCGGCCGCCGGGGAGGGCAGCCCTTCAAAGCCCGAGTGGTCGTCCTCCTCGCCGGTCTCGGCGTTGAACCGAGCCAACCGAATCAGCACGCATAGGGCAAAAAGCACCCCGATCGCCCACGTCAGCCGCTGGGGAAACACGTCGCTGATGCGCCAAACGATCACCGCCGGGGCAACACCAAAGGTCACCGCGTCGCACAGCGAGTCAAGTTCGGCGCCAAAACGGCTGGACGCGCCCGTCAACCGCGCCGCCGATCCGTCCAGCGCGTCGAAAAGCATCCCGCCGAAAATCAGCAGCCCGGCGGCAAACAGTTTGGACGAATCGGTCCAGTCCAACGCCGGGGTGGAGACCGCGATTGCGATCGCTGCCAGGCCGCAGACCCCATTTCCGAGCGTCAACAGCGTCGGCAGCAGCGCCAACGTGACGCGGCGGGGACGGCGACCGGACCGGGTCCGCCGCAACCGACGCCGAGATTTTTTGTAGGGTGGGTCAAGCCGCTTCGGCGCCGACCCACCATCGACCGGCTGGCTCTCCCTATCCCCATCCGGCTGGTCGCCGTGGTGGGTCGGCGCCGAAGCGGCTGGACCCACCCTACGAGACCTCCGGCGACAGGTCGATTTCGTAGCGAGCCAAGATCGTGCTGCCCGCCTCGACCTTGTCACCCAGCTTGGCGACGATTTGCAACCGGTCGTCGACCGGCAGCGTCAACTCGGTCCGCGACCCAAGTTTGATCATCCCATAGACTTCGCCGCGGCCGAGCACGTCGCCGACCCGCGCCCAGCAGACGATTCGCCGGGCAAACGCACCGGTAATTTGGCGGATGCGGATCACCGAGCTGTCCAGTCCGATCTGCTGCAGCCCCGGACACTCCAGGTCAACGTCGAGGTTTTCGTTCTCCCGAGCCGATTCGGGCCGCAGCGCGTTGAGCATCTTGCCGGGCCGGTATCGGACCCGGATGACCCGGCCGGGGAGCGCCGCGCGGTTGACGTGGACGTTGAAAATCGACAGGAAAATGCCAAGCCGGATGCATCGGCCCAGGTCCGGGTCGTCGATCTTCTCGATCGCCACCAGCTTGCCATCGGCCGGCGAGACGACCGTGCCGAGGGTTTGGGGGATTTCGCGTTTGGGGTCGCGAAAGAACCACGCGATCAACCCGGCGATGACCAGCGGCGGCAACGCTAACGGCCACCAAAGCAGTCCCAACACGATGGACAACAGCAAAAATCCGCCGCCCAAGACGATCAATTCGGCCAGTCCGACGCGGACAAACGGCAACGAATCGCGCCACAGGAACGGGTTGTCGGCGTCGGCCCACCAGTACGAATCCTGGTTGGCGTAGTACTTCATGTCCCGCGGATCGACCGGATCGATCGGCACGTCGCCGGCGGTCCCCTGGCGTCGGTCGAGCATTCGGGCGGTGAAGCCGCGGCGAAATTTTCGCAAATACGCGCGTCGGAGCTTTCCCCAAGCCAATTCCATCGACATCACCACCCCGCCGCCGGGCTGGATCGTGCGGAGTTGGGGGTCCATCGGCGGGGTCGAATCGACGCCGCCGGGGCGGAGCCGGACCGGCGAGGGCACCGAACAGGCGTCGGCGGCCGAACCGGCCGGGACCGAACCGTGCGCGGCCGAACCGACCGGGGCTTCGTCCGCCTCGTCAATCGTCGATGAGGCGGGCGGGGTCATGGGACGTAAAATACTGGTTAAGATGCCCGGCTGTCGAGTCGACCAACATCCTAACTGAACGCCCGTGAACACGCCCCGCTACCTGATGCCGTTTGACACGCGGCGGGCGATGCACCGGTTTACCGACGTTCTGGTCATCGGCGGCGGGTTGGCGGGGCTGCGAGCGGCCCACGCGGTGCCGCAAAGTCTCTCGGTACTCGTGGTGACCAAAACCGAGCTGGCCGAGTCCAATTCTCACTACGCTCAAGGCGGCATTGCGGGCGTTTTGGACCCCGAAGATACCTTTGAGGATCATGTCCGCGACACGCTGACCGCCGGCGGCAACCTGTGCGATCCCGACGTCGTTCGGCGGGTCGTCGAGGAGGGACCGCACCGGATCGAGGAGCTGATTCGGTGGGGCACGAAATTTGATTTGACCGACGGTGAATTGGCGCTGGGCCGCGAAGGCGGTCACTCGCACGGCCGGATCGTCCACGCGATGGGCGACGCGACGGGGGCGGAGATCATGCGGGCGGTCATTGCCCGGACCCGAGCCGCGACTCATTTGGACGTTTGGGAAAACGCGTTCACGGTCGATCTATTGACGCTCGACGGAACGTGCCGCGGGGCGTTGATCATCGGCGCGGACAATCGTCCGACGGTCGTTTGGGCCAAACAAACGATCCTGGCCACCGGCGGAATTGGTCAAGTGTTCCGCGAATCGACCAACCCCGCGGTCGCGACCGCCGACGGCACATCGCTCGCCTACCGGGCCGGGGTGCAGCTCCGCGACATGGAATTTGTCCAATTCCATCCGACGGTTTTGTACATGGCCGGTGCCTCCCGATCGCTGATCACCGAGGCGGTCCGCGGCGAAGGCGCCCACCTGATCGACAACACCGGCGAGCGGTTCATGCCGTCCTATGACGACCGCGCGGAGTTGGCCCCGCGGGACATCGTCAGCCAGTCGATCGTCTCGCAGATGCAGCTCACCGAGCATCCGTGCGTCTATTTGTCGCTGTCCCATTTGAACGCCGCGGAGGTTCGGATTCGGTTCCCGGGCATCGCCGCGACGTGTCAGAAGTTTGGCCTCGACATCGCGACCGACAAGATTCCGGTCCGCCCCGGGGCGCATTACATGGTCGGCGGGGTAACGGTCGACTCGATGGGTCGGACCAGTTTGCCGGGGCTTTGGGCGGCCGGCGAAGTGACCAGCTCGGGGCTGCATGGGGCCAATCGTTTGGCCAGCAATTCGTTGTTGGAAGGATTGGTGTTCGGGGCCGCGGCCGGGGAGTCCGCCGGGCGGGCGGCCGCCGAAGACCCGCGGCCGATGATCGCCGACCGGATCAAACACGCCGCCAGCGGTTCGGCCGAGTCGATCGACATCGCCGACGTCAAAGCGTCACTCAAGACTTGGATGGGCCGTCACGTCGCGGTCCAAAGGGACGCCGAGGGTCTGCGGGAAGCCTCCCGGTCGATCGCCGCGCTGTCGGCCTACGTCTTGAATCATCAATTCAACGACCGAACCGGTTGGGAATTGCAAAACATGCTGACGACTGCCGCGGCGATGACCGACGCGGCGACGGTGCGAACCGAGTCCCGCGGCGTGCATTTTCGCAGCGACCATCCGCTGCCCGACGACGAACATTGGCGTCGTCATTTGACCATCCAAATCGACGTCGACGGCGGCCGGCCGCAAAAGGGAGCGTTGTTGGATCCGGTTGCGGTTTTGACTTAATCAATCGGTTCCGGCCCGTCGCATCAGCGGCAACAGCCCCGTGCCGAGCGTTTCCATCACCCCCAACAGATCGGCAAACGGCACGTCCACCGGCTCGACGCTTGCCGGCTCCATCAGTACCACTTCCCCCGACCACGGGTCCGGCGAACCGGGCAAGAACACGACAACCATCCCCGCGTCGCGGTCCACCTCCAGTGCCAGTCGGCGGTGACCGGCCATTTGAACGAGCACCGGGCGAAGCCGGTTTTTCGCCACCTCGCCGCCGATGTTGCCCGACAATTGCTCGCGAAAAATCGCGTAACGGGGAAAAAGCATCAGCAGGTACTTTTCGACCCAGCGGATCAGCCGCCTCGCCAATGACCGCCGGGCGAACAACCCGGCGACGAAACAGGCCCCGATCACCGCGACGAGCACCGCGGCGACAATCAACGTGTAGACCACCACGCCGAGCGTCGGCAAACTTGGATAAACCGCGTAAACGGCCGCCCCGGCCGAACCGACCAGGTAGGCGATCACCGCCAGCGGGAGCAGGAAGAAGACGCCCCCGATCAGCGTCGTTCTCATGAAGGAAACTTGGCGGAGAACGTGATCTTTCATGTTTCAATCGTAGCGGAAGTCGCCAAGACTTTCGGTTCCATCAACCGCCGGCGAGCCGTAGCGGAAGTCGCCAAGACTTTCGGTTCCATCAACCGCCGGCGAACCGTAGCGGAAGTCGCCAAGACTTTCGGTTTCATCAACCGCCGGCGAATCGTAGCGGAAGTCGCCAAGACTTTCGGTTCCATCGACCGCCGGCGAACCGTAGCGGAAGTCGCCAAGACTTTCGTTTCCATCAACCGCCGGCGAACCGTAGCGGAAGTCGCCAAGACTTTCGGTTCCATCAACCGCCGGCGAACCGTAGCGGAAGTCGCCAAGACTTTCGGTTCCATCAACCGCCGGCGAGCCGAAAGTCTTGGCGACTTCCGCTACGGCAATGCCTCCACTTGCCGTTTCATCGAATCGATCGCCAGGGCCAACGATTGCGGCAACTTCGACGGCGACTTCCCACCGGCTTGGGCCATGTCAGGCCGCCCCCCGCCCCCGCCGCCGACGACCGCCGCAGCCTCCGACACCCAAGCTCCGGCCGACAACCCGGCGGCGACCAAGTCCCGCGAAACGCCCGCGACGAGGATCACTTTGCCTTGCGAAACGGTCGCCAACAACGTCGCCGACCCGCCTCGGGTACGTTTGCGAATCTGATCGATCCACCCCCGCATGACCGTCGGATTGGCCCCCGGAGCTTCGGCGACGACGATCAGCGTGTCGCCGATCACGGTCCCGCCCTCGATCAAATCCTCCGCCGTGACCTGGCCGCCGGCGGTCGCTTTGGCGATTTGCCGACGCGTCGAATCACGCTCCTCGATCAAACCGCCGATCCGTTCGACAACCGCCGGGGGGGCAACGTTGAGCAACCGAGCGACGCCGCGGAGCATCTCGTCGGCGACCGGAAATTCGATCGCTGCCCCGTTATAGGCCGTTCCCGTCCCGGTCGCGACCGACTGGCTGGCCGCCCGCCCAGCCGTCAAATCTTTTTTCAATTGACGCACATCGGCGGCCAACAGTCGGGCCGCGTCGAGCAATTGGGCGGGGGGACAGTCGAGTTTCTCGCACGCTTCGCGAACCGACTCGATCGTCTGCTGCCGGTGCGCCACCGCCCGCGGACCGGTCAATGCCGCGACGCGGTGCGTGCCGGCCGAAACGAGCGTCTCGGTCGTAATCTCAAACGCCTCGATCTCCGAGGTGGACGAAACGTGGGTGCCCCCGCAAAGCTCGCGAGAGTACTCCCCGATCGAAATCATCCGCACCGGATCAGGATACTTTTCGCCAAACAACATCATCGCCCCGGCGGTCTTGGCGTCGGCCAGCGGCACGACCCGAGAATCCACCTCATCGGGCGAATCGACATGCGACAACACCATGTCGCGGATCGTCCGCAGTTGATCGGACTGAATGGTCTCGCCATGCGAGAAGTCAAACCGCAACGCGTCCGGCTCCACCTTACTGCCCTGCTGCTGGGCATGACGCCCCAAATTGGTTTGCAACGCATGATGCAACAAATGGGTCGCCGAGTGTGCCCGCCGGATCGCGTCGCGTCGCTTGGCGTCGACGCGGGTTTGACAGGCCGCCCCATCGGCAATCGTGCCGGACGCCAGATGCCCGATATGAATGAACAGATCACCCTGCTTTTTGCAGTCGGTCACAGTGAACCGAAAATCATCGCCGACGATCTCGCCGGCATCGGCGACTTGGCCCCCCGATTCGGCATAGAACGTTGTTTGATCCAATACAACGGACAACTCAATCGGGTCGCCGCCGACGGCTGACATCTGGGACACCAATCGACCGTCTTGGTCTTCGTCATCTTCCTCGGCCGGCACGACAATGCCTTTGACCGCCGCGTCGCACACCAACGCTTCATAGCCCAAAAACTCGGTCCGACGCAGCGACGCTTTGAGCGATTCGATCGGCCCGGTCTCAAACAGTTCCTTCTGCCCGGCACCCGAATCGATCGCGTGTTGGTCCATTGCCCCGGCATAGCCATCCCAATCGAACGTAAAATGCCGCTCGGCGCCCATTTGCTGCAACAGCTCCGGCGGCACGCCCGCGGAGGTGTACAGGTCGGCCGCGGCGGCGCCGTCGATCAGCGATTTGCCGGACGAATCCATGTCGTCAAAGATCGAATCGATTCGGTGCAGCGCCACGTCGAGGTTGCCCAGGAACCGTTCCTCCTCGCCGCGAATTGTCCGCGCGACGCGGTCGGCGGTCTCGGCCAATTCCGGGTAGGGGCCACGCATCTGCTCGACAACCGCGGGGACCAGTTGATTCAAAAACGGGTCACGCATCCCCATTTGATGTCCGTCCAAAACCGCCCGCCGGATCAACCGCCGGATGACGTACTTGGCACCGTTGGCACCGGGATTGACGTTTTCATGAACGGAAAACACGGCTGCCCGCGCGTGATCGGTGATCCGCCGCAGCCGCCGGCCGTCATCGCTGGCCGCGTCATACTCCCGCCCCGTGATTTCGGCGGCGGCCAGGACGATCGGTTTTAGGATGTCAATGTGATAATTGGTCGACTGGCCCTGCAGCACCGAGGCGGTCCGTTCCAATCCCATCCCGGTGTCGATATTGCGGCTGGGCAACGGGTGCAAATTGTCCGGCGGATCGCCGATGCGGTTGAACTGGGTGAAGACCAGGTTCCAGATCTCGACTTCCTTGTTGCCGCGGCCGTCGTCGGTGTCCAGCGCGTAGTAGATTTCGCTGCACGGCCCGCACACTCCGTCGGGACCTTCGGACGGTGCCGAGGCAGGCCAAAAGTTCTCGTCTTCGTCCTCGCGGCGAATCCGGCTGGTTGGCAGCCCGATCGTTTCGTGCCAGATTTTGGCCGCTTCGTCGTCGTCTTTATAAACCGTCACCGTCAACCGGTCGGCGTCCAGGCCGAGCCATTTTTTGTCCGTCAGGAACTCCCACGCCCAGGTGATCGCTTCGGTTTTGAAGTAGTCGCCGAAGGAGAAATTGCCCAGCATTTCAAAGAACGTGTGGTGAAACGCGGTCCGTCCGACGTTGTCGATGTCACCGGTTCGCAGGCATTTTTGGCAGGTCGTCGCGCGGGTGAAGTCGAGGGTGGTTTTGCCCAGGAAGTGGTCTTTAAACTGGTTCATGCCCGCCGGGGTGAACAGGACGGAGCGGTCCCAGGTGGGCACCAGGACGTCCGAGGGCTGTCGGGTGCAGCCTTTGGAGACGAAGAACTGCAGGTATTTTTCGCGGAGTTCGTCGGTCGTCATCGCGGGGGCGTATCGTTTCGGTGGCTGGCCGGGGCCGGATCGGTCCGTTTGGCCCGCTTGGCCGCTTGGCCCGATCGGTCCGTTCGGCCCGACTGGAAAGCCCCCCATGATACGAAGCTCCGCGGGTTGAACCAGCCGCCGGTCGCCCGGGGCGTCGCGGCCAGCCGCTGACCCGCTCAAAGTGCCGCCCGCCGGTACCACGGGCGGTTGGCCCGATCGGGTCTTCCGTCGATCGGCCCGATTGGATTAAGCTGTTTGGGTGTCGGATCGGTGTCGCAGCACCGGCCGGATCGCACGGCGGCATAGCTCAGTCGGTTAGAGCAGCGGAATCATAATCCGCGTGTCGGGGGTTCGAATCCCTCTGCCGCTATCGCCCGCCACGCCCCGCCCGGCATCGCCCCGCCCCGCAAATCGCGGGGTTTTCTTTTGCCCCGACGGTACTGATTGACCGCGTTTCGTGCCGCCGCGGTTCGCCCCGCTACCGCCCTTTGCCGCAGCAATGGGACCCATATTGGACCCACGGGACCCACTGGGCTGACCGCTGCTGACATTGACGGGGGCCGGCTGCATTGCCGAAGCGGTGGACCCAATGGGACCCACGGTGCCGGCGACTTCCCCGCCGGCGGCTTGAGCCATCGGTTCGGCGATGGTCGCTTCGATGATCGAACCGACGGCGGTTAGGTCTGCGTTTGCGGTCACCGCCGCCGCTTCGGCCCCGTCAATCAGGTGGCCGTAGGTGTCCAGCGTCAGATTGATTGAACTGTGCCGCATCACCGATTGAATCACCTTCGGTTGTACCCCTCGCATTGCCAGCCACGCCCCGCAGGTGTGCCGCAGGGCGTGGAAGTCCAAGACGTGCCCGGCATCGTCGACCGGGGCAAGGAACCGCGTAGCCTCTGCCGTGGTCCGTTCCTCGGTGCCTTTGATTGACCGTAGCCACGAACGCCGCGCCCGCTCCAAGTCCTCCCGTAGCATCGTCGCCATTGCCCACTCACCGGGAAGGTCGAACGCTGGGGCACCGGGCATCTTCGTCGCCAGCATGTCTCTTAGGACGGCCGCTAACGTCGCGTCAATGCTTTGGTGCCCGACGCGTCGGTTCTTAGCCGAACGGCCCGCGATGCGAACGTAGGGGCGGTCCCCGGTCAAATTGAAACTGCCACGGGTCAATGATCGAATCTCGGCGGACCGCAAGCCGGTTTGGATTGCCAATCGGTAGACGGCTGCTCGGACTGCCGGGGCAGTCCCTCGGAAGTCGTTGGCGCCGTCAAGTGATCCGATCAACCATCGCCACTCGTTCGGCTTGAGCATCCGCCGTTCAACCCGGCGGTCGGCGTCCGGGTTCGGTTTGGCGATCATGGCCAGTGGATCGCGGGGAAGCTTCTCGCCAGCGGTCAACCACTTCGTGAACGCTTTGGCCGATGTCAGGCGGCTCTGGACCGTGCGAGCTGCCATCCCCTCGCGGAGTAGCTTGGCGGACCAACGTGTCACGATGTCGGCGGTGATCCCGCCAGCGGTCTTGAGCGTGCCGAACCCGATCAATTCGTCAACGTGGTTCGTCGTCGTGCGAACGTGCTTGGCGGTGTTGCCGGCTCCCTCCAACGTAGCGCGGAAGTCTTCGACGTGCTCGGCAACTGGGCGGGCCGCTTGCTGCTGGATTCGTTCGGCCACCGGATCAACCAACCCGTGCGACCGGACGGCGGCGTCGGCTTCGTGCTTGGCGAGAATGTCTCTCGCGACTTTGGCGGATGTCTGCCCGGTGGACAGCTTGCGCTTGACCCGCCGGCCATCGGGTTGGGTGACTCGCCATTCGACGTAGTAGGGTGCCCCCCGTTCGTCGCTTCGCTTAAAGATTCGTCCCATCGCTCAAACTCCATCGGGTTTGTCATCAAAAGTAAAACGCCACGGCGGGGCCGGTGATGGGCCGGCCTTTCGGATGTACGGTCCTAGCCGTGGCGGTGTGAATGTAGCTGGTTTCAAAGCCGTTCGATCTTGACTGCCGGGATCAAACCGACAGTCGCGAAGACTTGGCGGATCAACATGGCGGCTTCTTCGGCAAACGACTGCCTGACCAACAACGCATCATGGATCGGTGATACCGGCTCATCCGGGTAATTCTTGGAAAGTAGTTCGCCAAGTCGATCAATCATCAACGCCGCTTCCAAGCTTTGGAGGCGACACGCCAACGCCTCATGGCCGTTCGCCTTGGCGTCACGCATGACTCGGGCGATCGTCGGGAACTCTCGCTCGATGGCTAAGTAAACCGGTGACCGCTTCATCGCCCCAACCCGCTCAAACAACGCGACGATGGTTGCTTGCTTGATTTCCGCCCGGCCGGCTTCCCGCAGGTCTCGGGGATATTCGTAGCCGCTGGCTGCCCGATGAAGGCTCTTGGTTTGGCCGCTCGCCACGACGCTGAGCAATAGGTAATCGTAGACCGTTCCGGCTTCGCAAAGGTCCGTCCAAAGCCTCACGTCTTGGGGCCAATCTCGGCGTGAGAATTGTGCAGCAACTGATAGTAGAGGGTCCGCGGAGTTTGTCGGGTTGGGGCCGGGCTGGGGCACGTCCTGCACCCCCGTTTGGGACACACTCGCCACCGCCGCCAGTAAACCGAGTAGCAATAACTGGGCTGCTCCGATGTCGACTTCGGACACCCGGTTGCCGCCTGCCCGCAGGTGCCGCCGTGCATCGGACGGGAAGCTGGTGAACGTGGTATGCAATCGTCCGTAATCGCAACGATTGGCGTAATGGTCCCGATTTGCGACTTTGACAACTGACGCCTGAGTGTACCGGTTTGCCAGCGTCGTGTCGGTCCGAAACGATGGGTGGATGCTGAATTGCGGGAATTGGGAAACGTAGTGCAAACCGCCGGTTTTGAGGTTGTCGCGGTCAAACGCCCGATGGCCTCGGACGATCGCCTGTTGTTCTTTGCCGGTGATGTCGACGGTCGTGAACGGCTGGGTCAGATACCGCCTCACTAGCCGGTAGCTCTTGCTGAAAGGTTTCTTCCCCTTCCGCTTGGCCAACACTCCGGGCAGGTACGGCTCACGCCTGCCGTCTTTCGATTTGTTCGGTTCGATGAATCCGGCGTCGATCATTTCGCGGATGTGTTGCCGGTAGTTACCGCCAAGCATTGGCCGGAGGGTCTTATGGTGGTAGTTGTGGAACCGCCCCTCCTGCCCCCTCCGCTGCGCCATTGCCATCGTCGCCAGGCGGGCAACGAAGATCGCTTGCCGCTTGCCCGCCGCGTTGTCCGGCAGGGCGTCAACGATCCTCCTGGGGATGGCAACCTTCAATGGTTGACGACTCGGCACCGATCAAAAGGGTTTGCTGTCCACCGGCTCGCCGGCTGCCGACTGGGGGCCGTGATCGCGAACCTGACCAATGAGTTTCAGTAAGGCGTCTTCGTGTTCAAAAGCTGCTTTGCAGTGCTTCCAACCGCCCGGCGTGCCCCGGTCAATGTCTTCAATCGTGTCGGTGATTTTGTTGACGATTGCGGCTTGGAGGAATCGTTGGGCGGTTTCCCTGGGCGGGGCGATGGTCCGAACCGAACCACGCTCCGGCCGGTCCGGTGCGGCTTCCGGGTGCGTCGTGTCCGGTGCGTCATTGGTCAATTTTGACACTTGACGCGTGGTCCGATCGGCTTCGGGGGTTGCGGCTTCGACGGTTTCCGATGCTCGGCCGGCCGCACCCTTTCCCCCCGTTGGCGGGGTGGCGTTTACCGCCACCCCTTTGGCCTTTGCCGCGGCGGTCTTCCTACGTTTTACCTCGTCGTCAACCATCGACCGGCAGACGTTGGCGAGTTTGGCCAACTGCCTGTTTGACTTCTCGGGGTGGTCGTCGAGCGCCATTTGGACGGCTCGCCGCTTGTCCGCTTTCGTCCGCAATAGTCCATTGGTCGCGTTCGCACCGATGGCAAACTCCCTCGCAGCCGACAGCCCGCCGGGGCGTACCTGGGCAACGATGATGGTTCGTCCAAGCTGCCGGGCGGCCTCGATTCGGTGCCATCCGTCGCCGATGGCAAACTTCTCGCCGTCTTCAAACAGAACGATCGGCAGGTGCCAGTCTGGGTAGCCCGTTCCGGCGGCGGTGATCGACTCAATGAGACTGTCGACGGCTTCGGCATCCATCGTTTCGCGTGATTGGGTCCGGTCGTCGAACACGATGTCGGCGATCAAGACGTCTTGCACTGGGTAGGTGGGTGGGGTGCTCATGGGGTGTCGTCCTCTTTGGGGGGTTGGGTTTGGTCACCGCGACGCCGCGGCAACTTGCTGGCGGGCGTCAATTTCAGGCCCCGATGGCGGGCCAGTGTTAGGGCCTGCATCCGCAGTAGCGGACGCATCCGGCGACGTTCGCTTGGGGGCCGTCTGTGGTCGGTCCGCTCGGGATGGGCGGACTCACTCATGCCCACCCTCCCCGGCCAGCGATGCCGCGTAGGCGTCCAGGTCGGTCACCCGGTAGCGGACGCCGCGCCCGATGCGGATGCACCGCAGCGGGCCACGGGGTTGGGTCACTTCCCATAGCTTCGTCGCACCGATGGCAAGCATCTCGGCGGCAGTATCGGGACGGACTGCGATCGGTGCCGCAACGACGGTGGTAGGTGTGGCGGTGGTCACTGGGCCGCCCCCTCGCGGTTTGGGGGGGATTTGATCGACCGCAATCGAGCGGACAATTCGCAGTCCTTGGCATACTGCCGTAACGCTCGCTCGATCGTCCGCAACGCTCGCAACTCGCGAACTCTTGCGGCAATGGTTTGCCGGATCAATTGATGATCGGGCATGGGGTTGGTTGCCATGAAGGTCTCCGGCAAAGGGTTTGAATCCAATGCCGCAAACCTTCGCTTAGACGGTGGACAAATCTGGCGACAATGTTGTCCTCTTATTTGTCTCGATTGTCCGGTGTGGAAGTCCCGTCAGCTTGAAGCGTTTACCGCAACGACTTCGCTCAACCGACGGTAATGGCCCGCCGATCTGCTGCTGAACGTCCATTAGAATTGTGTTCAACCGGGTTGCCGCCCTGATGATCGACCGATCCTTCGCAAGCCGCCTTCTACCCTTCGGTTCCCAAACATTCTCCCGGAGCGTTTGAACATCTACCCAGTGATTGTGCTTGGCCAACTCAACGAATATGTCTCGGGGGTCATTGGTCAGGTGGTTGGCGATGGTGTCCACGACGTTCAACGCTTCGCTTACCGGTTCGGCCGCTTCTTCGGGTTCCTCCTTCCGGTCCGTCGCGACGCTTCCCCACCGGGCTAGAACAATCTCGGCAATCGGGTCAATGCTCTGCTTACGGTCATCCAGTCTGCGGAATTGATCTAGCAACCAGTCGCCTCGCTGCGATGCCCGCAGTAGCCGGCTGTCCCGCATCGTCGCCAGTCGCAGTGCCAGCACCGCCGCCATCTCGTCATCGTCCAGGTCTGCAAGATCGCGGATTGTCGGGACGGCTCCGGCGTCCGGGTCAACGGCTTCGTCGATGGCTTGCAGCACCGCCGTGACGGCTACGTTGTAGTCGGTGCCGCACCCGCCTCGGATTGCAGCAATCAGCTTCGGCAGGTTGGTTTTGAGTGCTTCGTGGGACCGCTCACCGTTATACGCCACCGCCGCCGCGCTATCCGCCGTCCATGCCAACCAGCACTCCGCCCATATGGCAACGTCGTCCTCGGCTGCGGCCATTCGGCAACGATCTTCATAGTCCATATCCGGGCTTGCGGAGGCTTCCACCTCGTCCAGCAATTGCGTTAGCTCGGCATGTTCGGCCCGCTGGGCGACTCGATCAAACTTGACTCGCTGGGCCACCCGGTCGAGGGCCTCACCGATCCATTGCCGGAACCTGGGGTTCTCGGTCGCGGCCATTACCCGCGTACGCCAATCATCCATCGCTTTACCTTCTCTTGGAGTGCGGCCACGGCTGCCGACGTTGGGGAGAAGGTGGCCCAACGCCGGCAACCATGCCGCCGGGGATCAACCGGCTACCGCATGAATCGTTTAATTGACTGCATTGTACTGGCAGTCACGAGTTGAGCACCCCCGATCCGGGGCTGTCCCCCGTTTCTTGTCGTGCAATCTCCCGCGTTCTACGGGAGTTTTGGCGGTTCACAATTCCCGCTACCCATGATTTGGTCACCCCGTCACGCACGAACTCGGGAGCGTGTTTGGGTGCGTAGATTGCCCCCCGCTCCATCCTCAAAGTGCAAACTAACCATAACGTCACAATTTCGCCCAATCTTGCACAATCTCGGCAGTTGATCGCTTGACGTGGTGCCGGGTAGTGGCAATGGTGCGGGTTCCTGATCCGCTGTCGCGAAGGCGTTGGAACCTTCCCGACTTGGCCATCCAACTTGTTCGGTGGACGGCGACGTAGCGGGCACAATCTTTCTTGAGGAATCCAGTAGCCGGCGGTGGCGTTGTGCGTTCGCGTAGCTGTGATCCTGGGTAGCCGGGGGAGTGATGCACGCCGGGCCGTTGATTGTGGCGGTTTCCAAACCGCCGCCGTCGGCTTTTGGATCGGAGCTTTTGCCATGAACGTTACCGCCGCTGAACTTGCCGCCTTCTTTGACCTTTGCCGCGACCGTGCCCACGCCACTGGCGATCCTGCATCGGCGGTTAACTTGATCCTCGTGGGTTTTGAATCGTTGGCTGACGAACTTGCCGACGCTGAATTATCCGACGCTGATCGTCGGGTGCTTGATGTGATGCAAACCGTCGTCGGCCGTTGCCCACTGCCTGCCTCGGTTTGATCCGTTGGGCCGCAACGGGGCCATGACTGCCCGCCGGTCCACTGACTACCGGGAACCACGGTTCCCCGGTGCTGGGGCAAAAGTTTCGGGGAAGCGATGAACGCTCACTTGCCCAACCGGTCGGCGGCTTCCCTTGCCCGCTGCCAGTCAAGCATGACACGGCGGTACGTGTCCCACGACCGGTTGCCACGCCCGGCCGGGTGTCTTGCGACTTTGCGGTAGCGGTCCGATCGCGTCGCCTCGGTGATTGCGTCGCGTACCGGTTGGCTGTGCTTGTGAGATTCAAGCCACGCTAGGTCGGTCTCTCGCGCTTCGTCCCATGCCGTCTGCCGCGCTTTCAGGTCTGCCGCCTGCTCGGATCGCGGGAGTTTGTCGCTGACCGACTGGGGACGTCCGGTGCCCAAGATTGCTTTAGGGGTCATTGCCGCCGCGTGCTGTTTGACGGCTTCGGCCAGCGCCTCGGGCGGGTCTTCCATGTCCCATGGGGCAGGGAAGTTTTTGAGCGGTGAATAGCCCAACGCTTCGCGGGCCACGCCGACCCGCTGGGGGGTGAACCGGTACGGATCATCCGTCGGGGCCGCGTGGCGGATCGACCGCAACAATCCTTTGGCGGTATCCAGTTTGGCAAGCTTGCTTTCATGCCGGGCCAATTCATCGCCCCGGCCGGCGGCTTCGGCTCGGTAAGCGTCCGCCGTGGTCTGCTCGATTGTGTCGTAAAAATCCTGAACGCTGGCATCGTACGAACGATCCTTCCAAAACCGCCGGACGCCGGGAACGTCCGCCAAGCCGTAACGTCCCTCGTTGACCTTTTGGACCGTTCCGACCGCTTTGTTGTAGGCCCCGCCGGTGGTGCCGTCGGCTAGGTGGTCGAGCTGCATCGGGCTGATGTCGTCCAGTCCCACCCGCTCAAGCATGGCGGCGGCTTGGATGCTGGCCCACGTGGTGTTTTCATCGGCGATCATCGAATCGGGTCTACCGTCGTCCAGGTAGCTCGGCTCAATCTCCCGGCCGGTAAAACGATCCTCGTTCATCATGACTTCGCCACCGGCTTTGATCGGGCCGCCCCCGCCGGGAATCCAGTTCAACGCCTCTTGCAACAAGTGTCCCAAGATCGACCGGCGACGACTCGCGGGAAGGTCCGCTACCTGATCCTCCAGCGCCGCAAGCATCGACCGAAACGCATGGGGTTTGGGCATGGAGAACGTGGTTTGCCCCTCGCCATCGGTGAACGTCCAGTAGTCCCGCCGGAGCCACGGGGGCTGCTCTTGGTAGTCTTCGTCGTCGCCACGGGCCAATGCGTAAAGCAACCCCGCTCCGAACAGCACCGAGTGACCGACGATGAACCGCTGGGCTTGGCGGATGTCGCCGGCCTCCTGAATGCTTCGCGTTCTCTTACCGGCGGCGGTAGCGAATACGTCACCGCTCTTGATCTTGGACGCGGTGTTCATCGCCGCCCGCAGGTAACGGACCTGACCGTTGACGCTGGCCACCGTGAACGGGCTGATAACATCGATGTAGGCCATCGTCTTGCCGCGACGGCGGAAGTTTGTTGTCACTTCGCTGATCGCGTCGAGGAATCCCAACCGAACTTCTTCGGGTAGGTGATCGACAGTCTTGCCGCTGCGGGTGTTCTTCCAACGCCCACCGCCGGCATCCTGATAGCCGGCTTCGCGCAGGTACGCTTTGCCCTCGGCTCGGCGGGCCGGAACGTCCGACAACGCAACGACGGCTTCGATGGCCGTTAGAGGGCGTCCCGCTGCCGACTTGATCGCTCTGGCGGTCGATGTGATTGGAAAGCGGGGATCGTAGCCCAACCGTCGTTTGAGGCTCTTGCCGGTGATCTGGCGGGCATGTGATTGGACGCTGGCCCCGCCGCCGGTCATCTCACTGGTTTGGTCGCCGGTGATTTCGGAATACAGAAGCCCAAGCGATGTCATCTCGCGTTGCCGTCCGGTGGCTCGTTTGGCCTTGTCCGCCGCCGCCGCGATGCCTTCTTTCACTGGACTCGTGATCGCTTCGAGCGGTCCCATGTAACGCGATGTCGCGACGTTGGCAAATAACGTATCCATCGGCAGGTTGCCGGCGGCAAACGTCGCGTTCATGCCGACCGTCGCCGCTTTGAAACCACGCGACCACGCTTTGATGATCCGGGCCGCCGCGTGTAGGTGCGGCTGGGTCAATCCTTCGAGCGCCGCGTACAACTCGGGGTCAAACTCATACAGTTGCTTTGACCCATCGGGGCTAACGATGACCGCAACGTTCCGGTCCGGGTCCGGCTGATAGTTCGGCGCCCACGTTTCGAGAACGTCCGATAGGTCCGGCTCCAGTGCAACGATGCCGTCTAGCTCGGCTGGGGACAGTTCCCCGCTGTAGCCGTGCCGTGCCGCCAACAACGCCGCTTCGTCAGGCTCCAGCGGTTTGCCGTCGCGGTGTTTGCTGGCGATCTTGGCGGCTCGGGCGTCCTGGGGATCAACGATGCCTGACTTGACCAACTGATCGACGACTTTGCCCAACTCCTGCCGGGTCGGTTGCTGATCGGCTTTGACCGGGCGACCGAACCACCCAAGCCCCTCGGTGCTGTCAACCATGTCCTTGAGCACGCGGGTAACGCGACTCTTGGCGGCGGTGGCATAGTGTTGCTGCGTCCGCCGGATTAGCTGTTCCACCGGGTCAACAATCGGCTTGTCGCTCCCGGTATCACTTCGTCGCCGGATGGAATGTTGCCCGCGAACGATCGACCGGGGCGAGCTGCTTCCCATCGGCGCGTCCCCGTCTTGAACCCGCTGCATGGGGAACCAGTTGTCATTGGCGTAGGCCGCTTTCATTCGGTCGGCTGACTCCTGGGTCAAGCTGCCGGCGGCAACCCGCATGTCTAATAATTCATCACCGTAGCGGCTGATCTGCTTGGCGGTTTCCTCATAACGTTGCCGCGTGTCGTCATCGAATTGTGACATATAACGCTCGGCTTGCTCGGGGGTCATTGGCGACCGGTAGCCGGGATTCCGCTCGGCCATGTGCAACGTGTGCCGTGCTAAGCCAAACTCCATCGCTTCGTCAACTTCGATGTCGCTGCGAAGGTGACCGGTCAATCGCTCGGCCAGTCCCTTGGCTTCGCCAATCGGTTTGCCCGTCGCGATGTTGTGTACTCCATCGGCGATGGCCCGGTCAGCCATCGGGGCGACGCTGTGACGTGCCCAACTGACGATCGTTTCGGGATTGATGCCGCTGTATCCCGCTTTTTGAGCATCCCGAAACATATCAACGAATCGACCGTCAACGTTGTAAGCATGACGCCTGATCGTCCGGGCCAGCTTACCAAACTTCTGCCGCATCCGGTCGGCTAGCGGCATCTCCTCGCGGTGGTCGCTGCCGATCATGGTTTTGACCAGTGCGTTTAATGACTGAGCGTTATGGCGGTTGGCTTGACCCCGGGCCGCCCGTAGCCGCTTGGCCCATAATTTGTTGGCCGGTTCGTTCATCCAAGTCTGTTCGAGCCACTTGGTCGTCTGGGGCGCGTGAACCGTCGGGCCGGTGATCGCAACGCCATCGGCATCGGTGGCCGTCGGTTCGGTCATCCACAGCCGCAGGAACTCCGCCCAACCTTCGGACACGTCGCCGCTCTGCGAGTAGTCCAGGTCGGCTAGCTCATCGTGCAACCGATCCGGTAGCGACGGCTTGGGATGCTGGGGGCTGGGCGTCGTGATGCCCGTCACTCGGTCGAGGTGGTGGGCGACCTCGTGGGCCGCAACCAGCAAGTCGACCGCGTGTTGATTGTCCAGCCGGATGGATCGCGGAACGGGGCCGCTCGGGTCCAGTCCGTCATAAATGCCTTGGACCTTGCCCAAGCGTTTGGGAATCGCCGGCATCCGTCCGGTATTGATTGGAACCCGGAACGCCCGCGACCACGCACCGATGATCGTTTGGGCGGACGTGCCGGCTTCGCTCTCCTCTCCCCGCAGCGGTCGCTCCCGCTCGATCCGCTGGCGGGATAGTCTCACCGACGGGCCGGTCTCGGCCCGATCGGCTAGCGGTTGCTCCGCAAAATACCGCTGACGGCTTTGTTGGGCTGCTGTCGTCGACGCTGTGGGCTGACTGGCTGACGGTGTACCGCCGACGGCTTCCGGGGCGGTTGATGCGTTAGACACGACGCCGGGGGCTACGTCCTGAGCGGTGAAAGGTGCGTCGCCCTCGGCGCTGCCGGTTTCCGGCACTGACTGGCGGTTGATCCGCTGGCCCACGGTCCGCTTCGGCTTGGCGGAATCCGCCAGTTCGGCTGGGGCAATGCGTTGACCGACGGTCTTTTTGGGTTGGGGATTTTCCCCGCCCTGCCGGAGCATCGCGACGGCGGTGTCAATCGTCCGCTGTCCCGACTGCGGATCGCGTCGCCAGTTGATGTCGCCCCGACGCTGCTCGTTGTGACGCTCCACCCAACCGGCCATCTCGGCTTTGGTGGCTCGGGCGGCAGACTCGATTGGCTCGCCTTGATTGACCCGACGAACGAACGATCGCAACCCATCGGCTTTCCAGCGGGCGTCAATCTCGCCGCCGCCAACACCGTAACCGGTACCGCCCTCGGATCGCTGGGCGGATCGCTCGTGGACTTGGGCTAGCCTTTCGATCCGTCCCACCGCTTCGGGGTCGAGAACGGTTTGCTCGGCGGGCTGGGCAACGTCGTTGTCCGTGTTGACCGGTGCCGCCGCCCCGCCGTCCGTGCTGACAGGGGACACGTTGGCGGGGGGCGGTCCGGTGCTCGATTGATCCGGCTGGGCGACCGGTTTGGTGGGCGGCTTGATGGGCGCCGGCAGTTGAGGAACCGGCGACGTTGGGTCAAAACCGCTTGGCTGTTCTGGTTGGGGTACGTCGGGAACGTCCGCCGCTTCGATGATGTCCTCGGGGTGCATGTCCGCGATGACAGCCTCCGGGATGTCGGCCTCCCGCAACGCTTCGGTGGCGATCCGAAGTCGCTCGGGATCGACACCGGGAACCACGGGTTCCGGTTGTTGGTCCCGCCGTGGGGGTGGCTTGGGCTGCGTTAGCTCGGTGGCTTCCCCCGTGGCCCCTTGCCGCGTGCCTTGCCCACCGGGCGGCAGGTTGGGCGGGCTGGCTTGATTGGCCGTCTGTGGTCGTTGTGCTGCGTCGATCGGCTCCCGGTCTTGGGGAGCTTCCGGCGGCAGGTCTTGGCGGGATCGTCCATTAACTCGATTGGGTTGGTCGGGTGCAGTCGGCTCGGTGCCCAACGCTTCAGCGATGCCGCGCCGCACGTCGGCCGGTTCAAACCCGGCTGCCACGGCGGCTTCGAGGATCGCGGGTCCACTGCGTCCGGCCGCTAGCTGGCCTTCGATGAATCGGTCACGGGTGGTCGATAATCGACCAGCGTCGTCTAGCTCGCTTGCGGCTTCGGTCGGTTGGCCCGATGGCTCTGGCGGCTTGGGGCGTTTCGGTGCGGTCGCTCGATTGACCGCTGCATTGCCAGCACCAAAGCCCGCGACGTTGAGCGTGGTTGCCGCCAGCGTGTCGAGGGCATCGGACCCTTGGTTGGCCAGCGAACCCGCCTCGGGATCAACGCCGGTGCGTGCTCGGCTCATGTTGTCCAGGGCGGTGATCGTCAATTCTTCGACGTACTCGGGGGCTAGCTTCCGCCCCATGAACTCGGCACCCTTCTTGAAGTTTCGCGTCCATGCGTTTGGCTCATTATTTGTGGAAAGGGAGAAAGTGTAGCTGTCAAGTCGCCTTCGCACACAAAATTCCTGACAGGCCCTCGGCACCCCTTTGGGCGATGTTCTTGGCGATTGTCCGCTTGGCCTGCTGCCTGCCAATGCCAGTGGCAAGCGACTCCATCCCGCCGGCTCCGACCGCACTGAACGCGGCAGTCACGCCCCCTTCAATCAAACCCGCTTCGGCGGCTCGGTTGAACGCCGCGTCGTTGTCCAGTCCCGCGTCAATTGCCTCGGTGTAGGCTTCGTTGGCTGACTGACTTCCGAACGCGGTCACCAACGCCGGAACGCCACCGCCAGCACCGAGTCCCACAATCAGCGGGGCAGTCTGGGCAACGCCTCGGGCTTGATTGGTCCAGTAGCCCGCCGTGGCCCCAAGGTCTTGCGTGGTCCGGCGACCGACCGCCCCCTGAACCGCTTGGTTGATTCGGTTGGTTGCGTCCGGGTCGCCAAGGTCAACGCCTACTGATCGTGATGCCCTCTGGCCCATGGACATGATGGGCCGGGCGATGCCCGATGCGATGCCGGCCGCTTGAGCACCCTTGAGACTCATTCCCTCAACGTCGGAAGCCGCAGCGATTGCGTAGTTCTCGTTCGCCTCCAGCCCCGTCAAAAGGTTCCGCAGCCCCTCGTCGTCCTCGGCGATCAAGTGATCGTCGGGATACTGCGTGACCCGCTCTTGTTCGGATGTCTTGCGGCGGCGTGTGCCTACCGTCTTTCTCCGGCGATCGCCCTGGGGCATTTGTCAATCTCGGCTTGTGGTTCGGGTGGCTCCGTTGTTGGATGCCCTGCCGCAATTGTCGCGAACCCACCCCCACCGGAGCGTCTTCTACCTATCGGACTGTGGCTATGATGCCGCGGAAACCGCCCCCCCCCCCCCCCCCATGCGGGCTATGTGCTTTCCCATAGCACACTCGGTCGCACAGTCTGGCGGGTTGCCCGATTATGAAACTGCCAGCCCAATCGGCAACGTTTTTCTGGAATGCTTGCTCGCTCACCTTTCGGGCCTTGTCGATCGCTTTGCCGCCGACGCCGACCTTGTTGGCCAGCTTGTCGCGAGTCTTGCCGGTATCTTCTATAGGGTGTGGCAATGCTGCCACACCCTTTCCATGTTTCTCGCCGGACTCTTTGAGGCGTTCTTTCGCCGCCGATTCTTCTTCTCCTCTCCACTGCTGGGCAAACATCGCACGTTGGCCGACCGATAGGTGGCGGCGGAGGCTCACGCAATTTTGGCGGGATGCCGATTTTGAAAGGCCCCACCCAAGTGGCAACGTTTTTCTGTGGCGGCTTCGAGCTTGGGGGGTGCGAAGTCGTTGGGTTTGTCTGTGGCGGACCACTAGATACCTGACAGCGGAGCCACCCACCGCCGGGTAAAGAATTTTCGGCCGGAGGGACCCGTGGGGGGGGGGGGCGGTTTCCCCTGGGGCATCGGTTCTGCCTGCCCCCCCGCCTGCCGCTGCCCCCCTGCCTGCCCCCCCTCCCTTCATCGTTGCCGCCGCTGCCCTGTCGCTGTGGCGCTTGGTGCTACTGCCCCGGCCCTGCTGCAAGTGCTGCGTTGAGCTTGTGTGCCTCGGTGACCGACTAGCCCGCATCGGTCGCAGCGGAAACCGCTTGAACCAAACTGATTGCCCGAAGCGGAACCGTCAGGATTCGCCCGTAGGCGTCCGTTCCGTCGTGTTCGATGGTGACGTGGCATCCTTCGCAGAACGCCGCAGCGTAGACCGTAGCGGCGTCCCCACCGGGTTGCCCGGTCTTGGGGGTATCGATGCCGACTAGCCGGAGCGGAACACTCGCGACGACGCCGGCTTCAAACTGCCGGATCAATTTTGCGGAACCTTTCGGAAGGTTTGGTCTGCGTCTGGAGAACGTCTTGCCCGCAGGGGTGTCCTCAGGCGGCGAACGGTGAACGCTGGGCCACTTCATCAAGCAACCGCAATGCCCGGCGGTCACCGTCGGATAGCTTCGTTCGGTCCTTGAATGCGATCGTGGCGGTCCGAACGCCCATGCCGATCATCGACGCGATTGTTGGACCGTATACGTCGGGATCGTCGAGCTGTTGAAGCGACTCGATTAAACCCGTCAGGTCTGCGGCGGTGGTTGGTTGGTCCATCGGTAAGCCTCAGCGGTGGTAGTTGCAAGTAATCACGATTCTACCCAATCGACGTTTGAGACGAACGGGCAATTCGCAAACAACTCACCGGCGACCGGTTAGCGCTCGGGCGTAGGTCAGCAATTCGGCTTGCCGGGCGGGGTGCAGTTGGTCCCACAATTCGAGCAACTCGCGTACGTCCGATTCGACAACGGGACCCATATTGGACCCATCGAAAGGCAAAGCCTCGTTTTCCCTGGGGTTTACGGTACTATCGTGCGGAATCATAATCCGCGTGTCGGGGGTTCGAATCCCTCTGCCGCTATCGTTTGGGAATCGCTGTCATTCTCAGCCGGCGTCCGGGACGGCGGTGACCGCCTGGACCAAACTGATTGCCCGCAAGGGAACCGTTAGCGTTTGCAATTTGCCTCTTTCGTTCCGCTTCAGGACGATGACGGCGGTGTCGGAGACCAAACACTCCTCGGGATCGACCAGCACGCGGTCACCGCTGTGGGTGGTCACCAGGACGGGGCTTTCGTTCATCCGATCCAGCAAGTCGTTTCGCGTCATGATCAACTCGTGCCGGCAAAAGGTTTTACAAAGGATTATCGCAGTGCAGGCTACCACGAGCGGCGGCCCGGGAGGACTTCAACTGACGAATCCCTACGATAGCCCTTCCCGCAGTCGTATAACGAACCGCCGAAGACGTGGTGTCCGCCGCTACGTTGCCCTAGGTACCTTGTTGTTGTTTTCCGCAGTAGTGATTGCGGTACCGGACTTAAAAGTCTCGGAACGGTCCGCGTGGTTCAGCCGCAGCCATGCGACGCTGCCAATCACCAAATGCCTCCTGGAGTTGGGCGAGCTTTAGCGGTCGCTGCTCCGAAAGATCTCGATTTTCGCCAACGTCGTTTGACAGGTCAAACAGGCCGCCATTTCCGTTGCCGACATCAACCCACTTCCAATCGTCCACGCGTGCCGCCTTCTCGTCCCGGCGTTGCCAGAACATTTGATTCCGCGGCGATGGCGTTCCATTTCGCAGGCAATTCCACCAATCTTTTCCGTCAAAGATCACTCCATCGGGCGCTGGAGTGTTGGTAGCCGATAGGACGCTCGGCATCAGATCCAATGACGACAGGAAAGCGTCGCTTACGACGCCCGCGGGGATCTGTCCATCAGGCCACCTCATGATAAAAGGAACTCGTATCCCGCCTTCCCACATTTGAGACTTTTTGCCCCGCAGCGGCGAGTTATCACTGCCGCCGCCACCACCATTGTCGGAGAAAAATATGACAATGGTTTCATCGTAACATTCTTGTTCTCGCAAAACGTCGATGATCCGGGCAATTGCGTCGTCCATGCAGGTCACGCTAGCCCGATAATCCCGCTGGCGGGCTTCGGCCGTGGCTATCGTGGCGGAAGGACTCGCATAAGCGTAGGCCGTGGTTGATGTCCGTGTTTCATTTTCAACCGGCGGATATAGCGACTTGTATTGTTCGGGTGCCTGGACCGTTGATCGAATTGCCGGGTCAAGGGACGAGGATGCGTGAGGGGCATTGAATGGCAGATAGAGGAAAAACGGCTTGCTGCGATCACGCTCGCCCAGGAATCGGACTGCCTCGCGTTCAAACAATTCGGTGCAATAGATTCCGCGATCTTCCTCCGTTGGTTGGAAGTTCCGGTACATGCTTGGGACGCCGTACCGTTCGTGTGTGAAGTAGTCGACGCCGGTATTAACGAAACCATAGAAATCATCAAATCCCCGAGAGGTGGGTAGAAATCGCCGTAACGTGCCCAGGTCCCATTTCCCGTAGATCGCGGTTTGGTAACCGCCACGCCCCAGCAGTTGCGGCAGCAGAACCTCGCGAAGGTCCATCCCGCCAATTCGTTCAAAGCTAACCTCGTACTCCGCCGGCGGGTATTGATAGCCATAGTCGGGCGCCTCGTTGCGGATCATGTCGGAAATCCCGTTTCGTTGGGGATAGCGTCCCGTCAAGATCGAGGCGCGCGAGGGGGTGCAGGCCGGCCATGACACATAAAAGTTGGTCAGGCGGGTTCCCTCGGCGGCCAGTCGATCGAGCGTCGGGGTGAGGATGCCGTTGCCCAGCACCCCCAGATCATTATAACCCTGGTCGTCCGAAACGATCAGCAGCACGTTGGGGCGGTTGGGTGGAACGTTTTCCTCGGCACCAACCCCCTGGCAAAAGCAGGCGATCATCACGACGGCGAGGATTTGCCGCCGGCTCGGCATGGCGGCGTTGAGTCGTTGGCGAGCTATTGCCGACCAGCCAATCTTCGTTCCGCTGCATAGGTTGGCGGAGTAGTCGCGGGAGGCGTGGACGTTCAAATCCTCGACAAAGACTTCTAGATTCATGGTTCTCCGGACCTTTGAGTGGCCGTTGGTTGATCGGCATCGGAAGGTTTTCAAGGTATCGCTGCGATGTCCGAAGCTTCACTGCGGTGATATGAGCGTGCCGGTGACGTTGCGGAAGTCGCCAAGGGTGTCGGATTCGCTGGATCGCAATCGAAAGTCTTGGCGACTTCCGCTACGGTTGATTTCCGCTACGCTGGATCGTGACCGCGGCGTCGGCCCAAAGGCGGCCGGGGGTTTGGGTTAAACGAAAATCAGACCCCCGAAACCAC
This sequence comes from Pirellulaceae bacterium, assembly GCA_963833245.1. Classification (GTDB taxonomy): domain Bacteria; phylum Planctomycetota; class Planctomycetia; order Pirellulales; family Pirellulaceae; genus Rhodopirellula. Next base: position 1,423,580 of record CAWHXH010000006.1, on the reverse strand, counting down.
GTCAGGATTGGATGAATGTAGCTCGGCGGGGGGACAATGGGGACGGCAAGAATTGTCGAGGACAATGCCGGATCGGTCCAGCGACCAGTTGTGGGGTTGTATTGATATTCTGTGCCCAGCGGTGAACGCGGACGGCCCGCGTAGAGCGTTGTGGCGATGTCGAGGGTTTCCGACGGGGGTAAAGACAACAACCCGGTCAGGCGGTTGATCGCCGCGACTCCGTTTTGAGATTCGGACGCGGCGATTTGATAGAATTGGTCGTTGACCCAGGCACGCAGCCGCGTGCCGGTGAGGTCTTTGACGTAGCCGCGGACTTGGGCCTGATGTGGCGTTTGTTCGGCGGCCAAGTGCGGCAGCGCCGCGGTCATCAAATCGGGATCAAACGACAGGATCGAGAAGCCGCCACCGGTATATCGATACACTCCGCCGATGAGCACCGAGAGGCCTGGACCGACCGGTCGGCCACGGCCCAAACCCAGCGGCAACCGGTCGAGCATTCCCGGGTTGGGCCATGCCCCCAAGTAACCCGGCAGCGATCGGACGGCCGAGTAGGTGCTCAGGATGCCGTCGAATTGTTCCGGTTGCGGCAGCTCGGAATCTTTAATCGCAGCAAACAGGTGCGTTGGCGGACCGAGTGCGTCGGAGGCAACATGGGCCTGGACCGCGGCAACGTCATCGGGGGCAAAACGCATCGCGACGTTGGTGGGTGGTCCGAGCTGGTTGGCGTATTGGCCCAGAATCTCCGGGTCCCACGGTGAGACTTGAGCGGTGATGTCGAGCGTTTCGGTCAACGGAGTGCCGGCGGGGGGTTCGCCCGCGGGCGGTTCGACCGGCGGGATCGATTGACGGGAAACCGCCACGGCGATCGGGGAGAGCGACGGCAGCCGGGAGGTCAGTCGGGCGGAAAAATCGGCGTACCATGCGGATTCTTCGGCGGTGACGCTTTGAATCTCGGCGTCGGGGATCGGCAGGAAAACGCCCGGAAGGCCTCGGGCGGTGTCCAACAGCGTTTCGCCGATCGCAAACGTGCCCGAGCCGTCGGGGCGGTTGCCAAAGGTTTGCGGCAGGAAACCGTCGTCGATCAACCGGTCGATGTCGGAGGTCGGTTGACCGTGGGCCGACGCGGCGTGGCGGGCCAGGCGGACCAAGCGAATGTCGGCCCGGGCGGCAATGCGGCGGCGAAGCTCGATCATTGACTCGGGCGAAAACAATCGCTGCAGGACGCCGGGCGAAACGTACAGGAAGATCGAGTCGTTTCGTTCGATGGGAATGTCGCGACGAGCGATCGCGAACTCGGGGGTCTGGGCCAGCGCGGGGGCATCGCCATCGGCAACCGCCAGGAACGAGTCGGCGATCGCTCGGGAGTTGGTGATCAGGAACGTTCCGTCGTGCTCGACCAGGAAGGAGCGGACGCGGTTGTCGGGGGTTGAAAGCAGCGGGATCCGGCGGCCTCGGATTTCGACGTTTTGGAGGCTCACGCCGGTTTGATCCGACACCGCGGCTTGTCGGTCGCCGGTCAAAGAGTTGCGGAGCAGATACGCGTTTCGCGACCGCATGACGACGCCCATCGCCGCACCATCGCCCAGCAGCAGGTCGCGACCGATGATCGCCTGGTCCTCGATCACCGTCGGTCCGAGCATTCGGCTCATCGCGTTGGTTTTGACGCCCAGTTGTTGTTCAAAACGCTGGGTGGCGTTGTCGGCCAAGGCTCCGGTGACCACCATCGAAGCCAGATCGCCGCCGTATTCCTCCGACAGGTCTTTGAACCAAAGGTAGTTTTCAAACGACCCGTAGCGGAGGTAAAAGCAGTCGGCGGGGATGGCCGAGGCGAGGGGTTCCAATGGGGGAGGGTTGGCCGGTGAACGCTCCAGCGAGGAGGTGAAGACGGGGGGGGGCGGCAGCGGCAGGGCGGTCGGGGCGGTCGGCGGGGTACCGGCGGCCGCCGACGCGAAAATGGACCTGTCCAGCGTGCCGCCGCCGGTCAACAGCGAGGCGGTTTGCAACAGGACGTCTTCGTCCGGGGCCGGGGCGGTCAGTTCGTCGTACCAGGCCGGCAGCGGCAAACCGAGGCGGCCTGAGAGCATCGCGGTTTGATAAATCTCCGCGGTGGGCGGAAACGGGGTTTGGTCAATCGCGGCTTTGAGCGTTTGGTTTTGCAGGGTCCACCAGCCGGAGAGCAGCGTCTCGGCGGCCGCGGGGTCGGGCGGGAACGTGATCGGGTAGCGGGCAATCGACCCGTCCGCGTCGAGTAGCTGGACCGTCAACGGCCCCGAACCGACGACCAGAAAATAGACGCGGCGGGCGAGCACCGGCTGCGTTGCCGCTTCGCCGGCGCCGATCTCGCGGATCAAATTGCCCAGTCGGCCCAGCAGCCGGCCGCCGCCGATGCCCGGCAGCGGTTGGTCCGACGGTGGGGGCAGCGGCGAGGTCGCGCGGACGTTTTGGCTGACCGGATAGAACACCCGGCCGGAGTCGTCCCGCGCGGTCAACGTCGAAGGTGCGTCGTCGACCAGCGGGCGGGCCAGCGGCAGTTCAATCGAGGCGACCGACAACGGCGTCGCGGCGGCGGACTGTAGGTTGATGCTCTGGGCTGCCGCGGCCGGTGCAAACAGCAGTAGGAGCGTCGCGGTGGCGAAGCACGTAGGGTGGGACCATGAGTCTTCGACGCCGACCGGCCATCGAACTTTGAAAACCTTGCGGTCAAGCTGAATATTGGCGGTGGCGTTCATCATGCGGTTGGGCGGGTGCGCGGTGGGACGGCGCCGAAGCGGCTTGTCCCACCCTACGAAGAAATCGACGCGTCGGCGATAGTTGGGGTTTTGATCCGAAAGTTCAAGGTTTTCCCACGTGGCCAGTCCCTCCCGCAGCGGCGTGTTTGATGATTCGACCGATCGGCGACTGGAGGCCTACGCCGAGTCGATCTCCTTTGACCACCGGCTAGCCCCGCACGACGTCGCCGGCTCGATCGCCCACGCCAAGATGCTGGCGAGCGTCGATTTGATCACGCAAACAGAATGCAAACAGATCGTTTCCGCCCTCGGAGAAATCGGCGGAGAAATCGAGCGGGGTGAGATGCCCCACCGGATCGAACTCGAAGACATCCACATGCACATCGAGTCGGCGTTGATCGAGCGGCTCGGCGATGTCGGCCGGAAACTGCACACCGCTCGCAGCCGCAACGATCAGGTCTCCACCGATACGCGAATGTTTGTCCGCGCGGCACTGGACCGAATCGACGGGCTGCTGTTGGATTTGCAAAAAGCGTTCTTGGAGCGGTGCGAGGGCGATTTGGATGTGGTGATGCCCGCTTACACGCATCTCCAACGCGCCCAACCGGTGCTGGCGCCGCACTACTGGTTGGCTTATATCGAAAAGTTCCAGCGAGACCGCGATCGGGTGGGCGACTGCCGGCGGCGGGTCAACGTTTCGCCGCTGGGGGTTGCCGCGGTCGCCGGCACGACGCTGCCGATCGATCGGCGAATGACCGCCGCGGAGCTTGGTTTTGATGGTGTGACGGGAAATTCGCTCGACACCAGCAGCGACCGGGACTTCGTGCTCGAGACGGCGTTTGTGTTGTCGATGATCGCGGGGCACCTGGCCGGATGGGCGGAGGAATGGATCCTGTGGAGCACCGTGGAGTTCGACTTCATTCAAATCCCGCAGGCGTTTTGCACCGGGTCGTCGATCATGCCGCAAAAGGTCAACCCCGACACGCTGGAGCTGACCCGCGGCAAGGCGGCGATCGTGATGGGCGCCGTCGGAACGCTGCAATTGCTCACCAAGAACCTGCCGCTGGCCTACAACCGCGACTTGCAGGAGGACAAACCGCCGCTGTTTTTGGCGATCGATACGACCACCGCGATGCTGCAACTGGCCGCGCCGATCGTCGCGGGTGCTCAATTGAAACGCCAGTCGATCGCCGCGAGGATCGAAAAAGGCTACCTCGACGCGACGACGCTGATGGAGTGGATGATCGCCCGGGGGATGCCGCAGCGGACGGCGCATCACTCGGTCGGTTCAATCGTCGGCGAAGCGATGCGACGGGGCGTGCCATTGGCCGAGTTGCCGATCGACGTGTTCCGCGAGGCCAGCGAGCTGATCGACGAGTCGGTTTATGCGGTGCTGGGTGCTCCGGCGGCGGTCCGGGCGTTTGTTTCCGAAGGGTCAACGGCACCCCCGCGGGTCCGCGAACAGATGGCGGTTTGGGCGGAGCGATTGGGGTGAGCCTCTATGCAGACGACGGAGAGTCGGACGCTGTTGATGACTTTCATCGCGAGGCAATGGCATTTTTGGCGCCCCGGTGGAGCGGGTTTTGCTGCCGGGGTTGGTGTTCGCCACACCCACCACGGAGGCTCCCGCCATGTCGACCACCTACTCGGACCCTTATTCCAACCCGTCAAATGCCTATCAATCGGCGGTTGCCGAGGAAACCCACCCCGCCGTCGTCGGGTACTGTTTCTGGTTGCTCGGTTTTGTCGGGGCACACCGTTTCTACTTTGGCAAACCGATCACCGGAGCGATTTGGGCGCTAACCGGCGGGTTGTTCCTGATCGGCTGGATCGTTGACCTGTTTCTGATCCCGGCGATGGCGGCCCAAGCTTCGCGGCGCTATCCGCCGATGCACGTCGACTATTCGCTCGCTTGGGCGTTGAATCTCTTCTTGGGCGTTTTCGGCGTGCATCGGTTCTACATGGGCAAATTTCCCTCCGGGCTGCTCTACCTGCTGACCGGCGGGTTGTTCACCGTCGGTTGGATCTACGACATCCTGACGCTCAACGAACAAATCGCCGAACTGGACCGTCCAGTCGGGTCCTTCGGTCCGGCCCGGACGTAGCGGTAGTCGCCAAGACTTTCGGAGTGTTTCGACAAATTGAAACCGAAATTCTTGGCGAATTCCGCTACGTTGTGTTAATGCCCAGCGACGTAATTCATCCCGCCCTGGCTGGCGGCGTTGCCGTGACCATCGGCGGTCAAGAGCTTGTCCTGCTGCCCGGCGGTGGAGCCTGGCTGCCGGGTCCGAACCTACTGCTGGTGGCGGACTTGCACCTCGGCAAAGCCGCGACATTTCGTGCCCATTCAATCGGCGTTCCCACGGGGCCGGATCAATCGACCCTCGATGCGTTGGCGTCGATGATTGACCGGACCGGCGCTGCCGAAGTGATGTTCCTGGGTGATTTGTTTCACGCCAAATCTTCGCTCGCCGCATCGACGATCGGTCCCTGGGAAGCGTTCTTGGCCAATCACACGGCGGTCGCGTTCACGTTGGTCGAAGGCAACCATGATCGGTCAGTCGGCCGGCTGCCGCGGCGGTGGGGTGTGGACCTGGTGACGGGGCATTTGAACGTCGGTGAGATCACGTTGTGCCATGAACCGGTGATGCCGTGGGAGCCGTCGCGGCTGCTCATCGGCGGGCACCTGCATCCCGGTCACGAAGTCGTCGCCGGCGGTCAACGCAGCGGCAAGTTGCCGTGTTTTTGGCATTCTCGCGGCTGTTTGGTCCTGCCCGCGGTGGGGCGTTTCACCGGCACGGCGAGGGTGCGGGTTCGCCGCGGCGACCGCGTTTGGCTGTGCGTGGAGGATCGAGTGATCGAAGTTTCCGTATGACGTACCGGTCGGCGAGTATCCTGGGCCGCCCATGTACACCGGTCGCCTGCATCACCTGATTTTCTTGGCCGTGGTTGTCGCGGCGATGGTCAATCCGATCGACTTCAAGACCAGCGCCGAGGTGGTTCGCAAAACCAGCGCGTCCGAGCCGGTGTTGCTTTTCAAACTGCTGGTTTCGTCAGTCGCCATCGGCATCGGCTTGATCGGCTTTGGAGTCCTCGGTCGTGCTCGTCGCTGGGTCGCGACGATTCCCGGGGCGATCCTTTGGACCATGGGCGGGCTGTTCATCGTGTCGGGCATCATCGCCGATCCCGAAGTGGCTAACGTGGGGCGAGTTTCGTCGATTGTCTACGTCGGTTACCTCGCGTTCGTCATGGTCGCCTCGTCAATTTTGGGCTTTTCCCGGTTCATTGTCGCGATGATTACCGGGACGTCCATGTTCCTGGTGGCGACCTGGATGCTTTATTTGCTCAAGCCGGAATTGGGCACGTTTGTCGAGCAAGTCGGCGGGGGGGAGACGGTCGAGCGGATGGGTGGGACCAGTCATCCGAACCACATCGGCAAGCTGGCGATGAGCGTGTTCCTGTTCTCCGCTTCGACTTGGTTGACCGCCGACGGGTCGCCGCGGCGTCGGCGGCTGCGGCGGACGTTGGCAACCGCCGGGATAGCGTTGGGGCTGGCGACGGTCGCGGCGACGATCAGCCGGACGGCGATGTTGGCGGGCGTCGCCGCGTCGATGACGTTGATTGTCGACCGGATCACCAGCCGCACCGCGGTGCTGGCCGTGGCCGCCGCGGGGATGGCCGCGACGATCGGACTGTTGATCATTTCGTTGACCGGCGGCGGAGATTTGGACGCCGCGCGATTCACCAAGTCCGGCGATGTCAACGAGATCACGTCGGTGACCGGCCGAACGGATATTTGGGCGGAGGCGTTGGAGTTCATCGCCCGGCGGCCGCTGATTGGCCATGGGATCAACACCGCGGCGAGTTTGCTGAGTGCCAATGCGACGGCGACTCACAACCTGGTGTTGCACGTCACCTTTTCGGGCGGTGTGATCGCCGGAATGTTGGTGATTGTGCTGCTGGGATGGTCGGCGTGGAGAGTGTTTGCGCTGTTAGCCGAGCGTTTTCGCGGTCGGGGGTATGATGTCGATCGAGCCCCGCCGTGGGTGGCTGCCGTGTTGACCTACGTGCTGGTATCGGGGTTCGTCGAGGACACCGTTTTGGAGGTTTTCCCGGCGACGTTGACGTTGATTTGGATCGCGTCGTTGTTGTTGGCCAGTCGCCCGGTCGACACGATGTCTCAAATGAGAATTGGAACAAATAGTTAGCGGAACGGCGCAAGCCGTCCGGTGCCGCAACGATTTTGGTGGAACGGCGCGAGTTTTCCGGTACGGCGGCACCGGAGGGCTTGCGCCCTACCGCTATCAATTGTAACGGAACATCCGGCTCCCCTCTCCCCCGCTTCGGGGGAGAGGGGCTGGGGGTGAGGGGTCAGTAGCATCAATCCATCGCAAATTGCCCCCTAACCGAGTTGCCCCCTCACCCCCGACCCCTCTCCCCCACGAAGCGCGGGGGAGAGGGGAGCTTTTTTCCCCAAAGGTTGTCGCCAAACACAGTCTTAGCTGTTGGCTTCCTCGGCCGCCATCTCGTCCTCTTCGACTTCGGAGCCTTCCCCCTGCGGACTGTGATAGCCGCCGGCGGCCATCACGGCGTCGCGAATCGTTTCGGCGACGTCGGGGTTTTCGATCAGGAAGTTGCGAGCCTTCTCCTTGCCCTGACCCAAGTACGTTTCGCCGAGTTTGAACCACGAACCGGACCGCGAGACGACTTTGTGGGTGACCCCCAGGTCCAGCAAGTCGCCCTCATAAGAGATACCGTTGCTGTGCATCATGTCAAACTCCGCGATGCGGAACGGCGGGGCAACCTTGTTCTTGACGATCTTCGCCTTGACCCTCTGGCCGACCTGTTCGTCGCCATCTTTGAGGGCACCGATCCGGCGGACATCGATCCGGCAGGAGCAGTAGAACTTCAGCGCCCGGCCGCCGGGGGTCGTTTCGGGCGAGCCAAACATCACGCCGATTTTCTCGCGGATTTGGTTGATGCAAATCACCGCCGCCTTGCTCCGCGCGATCGCCCCGGTGAGTTTCCGCATCGACTGGCTCATCAACCGGGCCTGCAGCCCCACGTGGCTGTCGCCAATCTCGCCCTCCAGTTCCGCTTTGGGCACCAACGCGGCGACGGAGTCAATGATGATGACGTCGACCGCGTTGGATTTGACCAACATTTCGCAGATTTGCATCGCTTCCTCGCCGCTGCTGGGCTGCGAGACGAGCAGGCTGTCCAACTCCACACCGAGCTTTTTGGCCCAAGCGGGGTCAAAGGCGTGTTCGGCGTCGATGATCGCGGCGATCCCACCGGTCTTTTGAGCTTCGGCGGCGACGTGCAACGCCAGCGTTGTTTTGCCCGACGATTCGGGGCCGAAGATTTCGATGATCCGCCCCCGCGGGATGCCTTGACCGCCCAACGCCATGTCCAGCGACAGCGACCCGGTGGGGATGCCGTCGATGGTCAATTTGGTCTGGGCACCCAGCGGCATGATGGCTCCCTCGCCGAACGATTTCTCGATCTGCTGGAGCGTGATCTTCAGGCCCGGTTCCTTTTCCAGGATCCGTTTCATGCCCGGATCCAGCTTGACGCCCTTGGATGCGTCGGCGGTCGCCACGCGTGCTTTCTTGGCCATTGTCCTATCCCTGTAAACTTCGTTAACTCTGAACTGAAACCCGCCGCGGTCATGATGTTATCAATCCGGCGGCGGTGCTGCAGAGTTTACGCGCCGTCTTGGACACGTTTGGTCCGGCCGCTCATGATTAAAATCAACGCTGTTACAAAAGCGACTTGTCCGGCCGCAAAGCCCAGCGGTCCAACTCGCCGGATGATCCCCAGCGAACTTCGCATCACCGCCGGTTCGCGATGGATTTGATCGACGACCCGTTGCGAGAGGTCTTCGGCGGTCGGCTGCATCCAATCGCCGGCCCGCTCCCACCCGGCCGCCGTCCGCCGCCACCCGGTCGGAGCCACCGCCACAACTTTGTCCGGTGCCACTGCGTTATTAGCGGCACGGCGCAAGCCGTCCGGTGCCATTCCGTTAATAGCGGTACGGCGCAAGCCGTCCGGTGCCGCGACACCGGAGGGCTGGCGCCCTACCGCTAGAATGGCATCGTCGGCGACGGCGATCGCGATTTGCAAGACGATCAACCCGGTGGTCAACCGAATCGCTCGGGCAAAAATCGGGTGAAGCGGGCGGGCGGGGCGGCGGGGGGGCGTTGGGTTCATGCTCCCACCTCAATCGCGAGCGGTGGGCCGAACAACGATTCAACGTGTCTAAAACCAACCTAAGCATCTTTCATGAAATGAGTTAAGGCGAATAGCATCAACGCGATGCAGTGCCGGCCGTTGCTTGGCGGCCACATAAGACGTTTCAACCACGCCACGTCACTCGTGGCTTTTGAGCAACACGACGCTCCCGCGATCAGTCCTGACCTAGGTTTCATCGCCTCCCAACCTTCGCCCCGATTGAGATCGCCAAAGCCATGACCGCCGCCGCTGCCCAAATCAGCCTCCAGGATGTCCTGTCGTCCGATATTCTCCCCGCCCTGCCCGGCAGCGCGATCGCGTTGTTGCAATTGAGCCAACGCGGCGACGCTGGACCGGCGGACTTTGCCCGGCCGATCGAAGCGGACCCGGGGCTGATGGGCCAAGTCCTGCGGTTCGTCAATTCGTCGTACTTCGGCTTCAGCCGCGAGATCGCGTCGGTGCCCCAAGCGATCACGCTGGTCGGTGCCCGGGCGATCACCAACTTTTCGCTTTGGAACGCGGTCTTCAGCGTCATTCCCAACCCGCAGTTCGGCCCCTTTGACCTCAAAGTTCTGTGGCTTGACTCGCTCCGCCGGGGTGTATTCGCCCGTCTGGCCGGTCGCCACCTCAAACTCGCCGCCGCCGAGGATCTGTTCGCCGGCGCGTTGCTGCAGGACATGGCCATCCCGCTGCTACTCAAAGAATTGCCCGAGCAATACGAAAGCCTGATGGAGCGCCGGGCCGCCGAGGGGTTGCGGCTGTCGGGTTTGGAGACCGAATTGTTTGGTTGGGATCATGCCGAAGCGGCCGCGATGTTGGCAACGCGTTGGAAGCTGCCCGAGTCGTTCGTTTCGCTGATCGCCGGTCACACCAACCTCCAGTCGTTGCTCGACAACGGCGCGGCGCCGTCGGATCCCGCTCAAATGGGCGCCGCCTGTGTCGCGATCGCTTCGATGCTGCCCTCGTGCAGCGATTCGGAGTGGGGCGAGCAGGCGGAGTTTTGTGCCGCCGCCTCGTTGGTGCTGGACCTTTCAGGCGAATCGCTGCTCAAAATTTTGGGCGAAATGGACGAAAAGACCGCCGATTTCGCGCCGTTGCTCAAGCTTCCGGCGCCGCGGCAAACGGTTGTCGAGTTGATTGTGGGATAGGCCTCCGGCCTGTCTTTGGCGACTTCCGCGACGTTAGGTCGGCCGACAGGCTGGAAGCCTATCCCACATTTACGCCACCAATTCCCGAACGACCCGGCCGTGGACGTCCGTCAGTCGGAAATCGCGGCCGGCGTGGCGATAGGTCAGCCGCTCGTGGTCGAAACCCATCAGGTGCAAGATCGTTGCGTGCAAGTCATGAACGTGAACGCGGTTTTCGACGGCTTTGAACCCGAACTCGTCGGTCGCCCCATGGACCGTGCCGCCGCGAACCCCGCCGCCGGCCATCCACATTGAAAACCCATAGTGGTTGTGGTCGCGGCCGGTCATCGTGCCCTTGTTCGACCCTTTTTTGGGCAATTCGACGACCGGCGTGCGTCCGAACTCGCCGCCCCAAATCACCAGCGTGTCGTCGAGCAATCCGGTGCGTTTCAAATCCGACAGCAGCGCCGCGATCGGTTGATCCGACTCGACCGCCAACTCGCGGTGCCGCCGGGCCAACCCGTCGTGATGGTCCCACGGTTGGCCTTGGCCGTGCCAGCACTGGATGTACCGCACGCCGCGTTCGGCCAGCCGCCGGGCGATGAGCATTTGACGGCCATGCGTGCCACCGCGGCCGGGCCGATCGACCCCGTACATCGACAACGTCTCGGCGGTCTCCCGCTGGACGTCAAACGCCTCGGACGCTTCAAACTGCATCCGGTACGCCAGTTCAAACGACTCGATCCGGCTGCTCAATGCCCCGGCGGCCACCGCATCCTCGCCGCCGCGGGTTTGCAAATGCTGCTTGTTGAGCGACGCCAGCAGGTCGAGCTGGTGCCGCTGCTGGGCGGTCGAGACCGACGTGCTGCGGATGTTTTCGATCAATCGCGAAACATCCGTCGCGTCGGTGTCGACGTAGGTCGCCTGCAGCGATCCGGGCAGGAATCCCGACCGCCAGTTCTCGGTTTCCTTGATCGGGTAACCGCCGGGGCACATCGCGATGAACGCCGGCAGGTTCTCGTTGGCCGAACCCAATCCATACGTCAACCACGAACCCATCGAAGGCCGAACCAACCGGGCATCGCCGGTGTTCATCAGCATCAGCGACGGTTCGTGGTTGGGCACGTCGGCGGTCATCGATCGGATCACCGCGATGTCGTCGATGTGCTCGGCGGTTTTTTCAAACAGCTCGGAGACCTCGGTGCCGCACCGACCCCGCGGTTTGAACTCGAACGGCGACGCCATGACGACGCCGGTTTTGCGTTCGGTTTTGAAATTGCCCGACGGCAGCGGTTTGCCATCGAGCCGTTTCAATTCCGGTTTGGGATCGAACGTGTCGACCTGCGACGGGCCGCCGTTGGCAAAGATGTGAATGACCCGTTTAGCACGGGGGGCAAAGTGCGGCCCGGTGGCGGTCGCCTGTCCCAGCAGTCCCGGCAGCGACAACGAGCCGATCCCCATGCCGCAACGACGCAGGATTTCACGGCGGTTGGTTTGATTGTCAATCAACAAATGCAAACTCATTACTCATCAGCAGGACTTGAGCCAACTGTGCCCGCGGACCCAGCCGCACCGGCGGGGGATCGTCCAGATGTCCAAAATCGGTGGCAAAGTCAAAACGCTGGCGGCGACCATCGCCGCCCTCGATCTCCACGACGAGTTCCTGGCGGTACCCATCGTAGCTGTCCGTCGGCCCCGCCGCGACAATCCAGTCGATCGCATCGCCCGGCTGCACGTCGACGTCGATGTGCCCCCCCGACCCGCCGGTCGCCGCATCGCGACGATGCAGCACCTCGTCGCCGCGGCGGAGCTGGTAGATCACCCCATCGCCTTTGTCGGACGGACGATTGAGCGAAAATCGAACGTGGACCTTGCCGGCTTCGGGGGCCACCCAGCGAATCACCGCCGCGTGTTGCCGACCCGGATGCCCGCCGCGAGCGTCGATTGCCAGGTGACCAAATTCCTGGTCCGGGTAGTCCATCGCCGGGACGTAGCGATCTTTTTTGAAAACCGTCAACGGTACCCAAGGACCAGTCGGATCGCCATCGTCATCGACTGACATCCGCCCCACCGACCACCGCCGCGAGTGCGGCGGCAGCACGTCGTCGGGCTGCCCCGCCAACCAATCGGTCAACGCCGCGACGACCCGATCGGGTGCCGGCCGGCGAAGAATCTGTTGATGCAGCCAGCGAATGTACGCATCGTCCGACCCCGCCGGTCCCCGATCGGCGACCGCCGCGGCGACCGAGGCAATCATCGGATCGTTGATCAAAAACAGCGATTGTTGCGGCACGGTGGTTTCGTGCCGCCGCTCGACGTGGGCATCGGCCGAGGCAACGTTGAAAATGCGAAACAGCGACGGGGGATTTTGGCGGTCGATGTGAGCGTAGACCGTCCGCCGCGGGGCCAAATCGGCATCGTCGATCGCGACCGAAACCCCACCGACGCGGCGGTCCAATTGCCCGGCGACGGCGAGCATCGAATCCCGCAGCGACTCGAAATCCCGCCGGCGGCGGGCGGCGTGTGACGCCAACGCATTGTCAGGATCGATTTGAGCGGCCGCCGGATCGGCCACGCTGTCGGCGCCGTAGACCCGGCAGCGGACGATCCGCCGAACCAGCCGTTGGGTGCTGCCGACGTCACGAAATTCCGCGGCCAAATCATCCAGCACCGGTGCCAACGCCGGTCGCGCGGTCCGAACGCCAAAATCCGACGGCGTGTCGACAATCGGACGGCCGATCAGGTGTGCCCAAACGCGGTTGACGTAAACCCGATGCGTCAGCGGATTTTGGTCCGACGCAATCGCGGTCGCCAATTCCCAACGCCCCGACGGGGAACCTTCGGCGCCATCGCCGAACGGTTCCCGGGTGACCGAAGCGAGCATGACGGGGAAGCCGGGATCGGCTACGTCGCCGCGGTCACCGGCGTTGCCGCGGCGAAAAACCTTGGATTTGTAACCGCTTTTGGCATCTCGAAGCGCCAGCGGATGCTCCGGGTCCTCCGCGTCCTCGGACCGGTGAAAGATCCCGTACAGCCGGTAGTAGTCGACCGTCGGGATCGGGTCAAACTTGTGGTCGTGGCATCGGGCACAGGTCACCGTCAGCCCCAACAACCCGCGCGTGACGACGTCGATTCGGTCGTCGATCCGGTCGTGGCCGTTCAAAAACTGCCGGCCGATGGTGATGAACCCCATCGCATCGCGGTCGGCCGGCTCAGGCATCCGGTCCCCGGCGATTTGAGCTTTGACAAACTCGCCGAACGGCCGGTCGTCGCCAAAAGCCGCCAGCAACCAATCGCGGTAAGTGTGACTGCCCTCGATCTCCCGAGGTTGGTTGGCCAAGGCATAACCGACGGTGTCGGCGTAGCGGGCGACGTCCATCCAGTGCCGCGTCATCCGCTCGGCGTACCCGGGATCGGCGATCAGGCGGTCGATCCACCGGGTTTGCCAATCGGGGCGGGGATCGGTTTGGACTTCCGCGAGCTGCTCGGCGGTCGGCGGCAACCCGGTCAAATCAAAGTGCAGTCGCCTCAACCACACCTCGCGGCCGGCCGGCGGGGCGAGTTTCAAACCCGCCGCCGTGGCGATTCGCCCCACCGCCGAATCGATTGGGTCGACATCCAGCGGGGTCAAACGGCGGGCCGGCGGCAAACGGGTCGGCGGCCTGAGCGCCCAATGATCGGCGATTGATCGGGCGTAGCCGTCCGCCGCCCGGGCGTCGGGCGCCCCGTCGATCGGCGGCCGGGGATCGGTGGCCCCGCGGTCGATCCAGCGGCGGAAGTCCTCGATCACCTCGGCCGGCAACCGCCCCGCCGGCGGCATTTGCAAATCATCGTCCTCGTACTCAATCGCTGCGATCAACGGACTTTGATCAGCCGTACCGGCTACAATGGCCGGCCCCCGCAAACCGCCGCGACGCATCGACGCCGCATCGTCCAAACGGTAATCCCCGGCCGTCTCGTTGTGCTCGATCGAATGACACTCGACACAGTGCTCGACCAAAACCGGCCGGATGCGGCTCTCGAAGAAATCCGTGTCCGTCCGATCGGTCCCCGCGGCTACGGAGCCAAAGCCGCAAACGACGGTCAACGCCAGAACTTGGCGGCGGTTAAGTTGAAATGGCAAACGAATCCCCTGAGTTCGTCTCGATCAAAATGCACCGTTCCAGTTTATCAACGAGTCACCCGGGCACACCTTGCCGTCGCCAAACTCGCCGTCGCCAAACTCGCCGTCGCCAAACTCGCCAAGAGTTTCGGTTGCGATCCAACCCCCACCGACACGTTCCGACTCAACCGAAACTCTTGGCGAGTTCCGCTACGTTGGTGGTCACGATTTGTCTGACCCTGTTGGTGACTCCGACATCGGCCGACGATCCGATCGACTTCGGTCGCGACATCAAACCGTTGCTCGCCGCCCGCTGTTTCGCCTGTCACGGTCCCGACGTGGCCGAGTCGGGCGTGGCGCTCGATTCGTTTGATAACGCGATCGCCGAATCCGAATCGGGGCTGCCGCCGATCGTTCCGGGCGACGCCGATGCCAGCGAGTTGATCCGCCGCATCGTTTCGGACGATGAGTTTGAACGGATGCCCGGCGAGGGCGAACCGCTCAGCGACGAGGAAGTCGACCGGCTGCGGCGGTGGATCGACGCCGGAGCGGAGTACGAAAAGCACTGGGCGTTTGAGCCGATCGGTCGCCCGGCGGTGCCAACAGCCGGCGGGTCGACGCCGGTCGATCAATTCATCAATCGACAACTCGACGCCGCCGGGCTGACCCCCGCCGGCCCGGCCACCGACGACGAGCTGCTCCGCCGGTTGACCCACGATTTGACCGGGTTGCCGCCGACCGCCGCGGCACTTCGCGAATTTGCCTCCGACGCTCGGCCCGACGCCTACCGCCGCCGCGTCGACGCGATGCTGGCCGACCCCGCTCACGGCGAACGCTGGGGTCGACACTGGTTGGACCTCGTCCGCTACGCCGAAACCAATTCCTTTGAACGCGATGGCCCCAAACCCAACGCTCATCGCTACCGCGATTACGTCATCGAATCGTTCAACCAGGATCGGCCGTATGACCAATTCGTCGTCGATCAATTGGCCGGCGACGCAATCGAATCGCCAACCCGCCGTTCGCGGATCGCGACCGGTTTCTACCGGCTGGGGATTTGGGACGACGAGCCGGCCGATCCGTTGCAAGCCCGGTACGACGAACTCGACGATTTGGTCACCACCACCGCCCAATCGTTCCTCGGACTGACAATCAATTGTGCCCGGTGCCACGACCACAAAATCGACCCGATCCCGCAGACCGACTACTACTCGCTGCTGGCATTTTTCGCCGACGTGACGCCCTATGGCCAGCGACACGACACGACCGGCAACAATCAGGTCGACCTTTCGTCGCCCGAAGTGGTTGCCGAGTACGACCGCTGGGACGCGAAGATTAACGAGATTCAAAACGATCGGCGGGAGATCGAGCAGGCCGGCATCCTGAAGATGTCCGCCCCCGACCAGCGGGCGACCGAAGGACCCCGCCGGGAAAAAGTGCTGCGGAAAAACCTCGCAGAGCATTTGACCGACGACCAAAACCGTCGTTACGCCGAACTGGGCGAGGCGTTGGCCGCCGCTCGTCGGCACCGCGAATCGCTGCCGGATCGCGATTTGACCCTTGGCCTGGCTCGCAAACAGGCGATCGAGCAGACGTTCGTGCTCTTTCGCGGCAACCCCGCCTCCCCGACCGATCCGGTCGCTCCTGACGTGCCGACGATTTACGGCGAGAACCCGCCGGAAATCACGGGAAATCGCCGACTGTCGCTGGCTCGTTGGATCACCGATCCGGGCAACCGAATGACCGCCCGGGTTTGGGCCAACCGGTTGTGGCAACACCACTTCGGTCGCGGCATCGTGCGAACGCCCAACAACTTTGGCGGGTTGGGCACGCCGCCGACCCACCCCGAATTGTTGGATCATCTGGCCACCGAATTGACCGATCACGATTGGCACGCCGGCCCGATTCATCGCCAAATCCTGTTCTCGGACGCCTACCGCCGCTCGGCCCACCGCGTCGAAAGCTCCGCGGCGATCGATCCGGTCAACGATCGGTTTTGGCGATTCGACCCGCGGCGTCTGTCCGCCGAGGAGGTCCGCGACAGCCTGCTGGCGGTCACCGGGATGCTCGACCGCAGCGTCGGCGGGCCGAGCGTGTATCCCGAATTGTCACCCGAGGTCACCGCCGGCCAATCGCGACCGGGCGAGGGTTGGGGCGATTCGTCGGCGGCCGACCGGCACCGACGCAGCGTCTACGTCCACGTCAAACGGTCGCTGATTTTGCCGATGATGTCCGCGTTTGATTATCCCGAACCCGACACGACGTGCGAAGCCCGGTTCGAGACGCTCCAGCCCGGCCAAGCTTTGGCGCTGGTCAACGGCGACCTGGTTCACCGCCTGGCGGGCGAGCTGGCCGACCGCCTACCCGGCGATGACGCGCCGTTTGTCGCCGCGGTGATCGGTCAAATCCTGCGCCGCGACGCGACCGCCGGCGAAATCGATCGCGGGGTGAGTTTGATCGGTCAGTGGCTCAACGACGACGGATTGGATCGAGAACTCGCCCGACGACTGCTGGTCGTCAGCGTGCTCAACCGCAACGAGTTCCTGTTCGTCTTTTGACTCGATGCGTCATCGAGTCTCAATGTAAGTCGGGCGGTAGCGGAAGTCGCTAAGACTTTCGGATTCGCTGGATCGCAACCGAAAGTCTTGGCGACTTCCGCTACCCGATTCGTTATTCAATCAGCCCGGTGATCAATTGTGCCACCGCCGGTTCCAACTGCTGGCGTTGACCCAGGATTCGCTGCACCGAGCGGTCATTGCCGGCCTGCTGCGGCAATTCGTTGAGCAATCGGCCCAGCGTCTGCCAGTTCTGCGCCAGTTCGCGAACCTCCCGATCGATGTCGTCGCGGTCGGGTCGACGCTCGGTCAATTCGTCATGCAATCGTTCGGCGTGGCGGGACGATTCACGCGCGGCTTGGTCAAGCTGATTCAGGTAGGACGCCGAACGAATCCGGCGATCGATTTGATCAATGTCGCGGCGAATCGACTCGGTGCCGCCTTCGACCGTCGCGGCCAACGACGCGAGCGACTGGGGGCTAAACGTCGACGTCAACCCACCGCCGGCGAGCGAATACGAAGGCCCGCCGAGTTCTCCCAAATGCCCATCAATTGAGCCG
Organism: Pirellulaceae bacterium; assembly: GCA_963833245.1. GTDB lineage: Bacteria > Planctomycetota > Planctomycetia > Pirellulales > Pirellulaceae > Rhodopirellula. The sequence continues at coordinate 1,406,273 of CAWHXH010000006.1, read as the reverse complement.
AGCAGTTGTTGATCGATCGATGGCAACTGTCCGGCGATCGGCCGCAGCGCCCCCCAGTGCTCCGCCGCGGTCGCCATCGCCGAGCGGTAGTCGCCGCCGTTGATTTGCGTCAACTGCCGGCAATCGGATTCAAAGTCGCGGGCCAACCGCAGGGCGCGCAGTTGATCATCGATCGGCAGCGACCGCATCCCGCCGAGCGTCAATCGATCGGCCAACCGGTCGGCGTCGTGGTAGAGGTTTTGAGCAACGGCGGGCAGATTGACAAACGACTGGGGCGGATCGATTCGCAGCACCTGGTGCGTTTCCAGTCCGACCTGCCGAATCCGCTCGACCCGCAAGTCGATGTGCGGGTCTCGCATCGACGACAACTCGCCCGAGAGCGACGACCACTGCCGGATATAGTCGTTGTACCGGCCGACGATTTCCTCCGGCGGCAGCGAATCGAGCGTATCGGCGCCGACGACCAAACGCTGTTGCAAGACGCGAATTTGATGCGCCACACGGTCGCTCACCGACGTCCGGCGGGCCAACTGCATGTCGTCGAGCAGGTCGAGCAAATGGGCCGACGCCGAGTGCATCAACCGGCGTAGCTCCGGGCGGTCAAAACCGGGGGTCGTCCCGGTCGCCGCAGCCATCGCATCGGCCAACCGCTGCAGTTCGTTCCAACTCGCCGCCCGGCTCGCATCGGATTCGGCAAACGGCTGCAGCCGATACGCCAGGGTGCGAAATTCGGCGTCGATGGATTGATAGTCCGCCGCAACGTGCGTCGGGGAGAGCAATCCGGCGGACCGTTCGATCAGCCCCCCGGCTCGGGCCGACAATTGAATCAGCTCCGGGATCGCCAACCGCACCGGCCTGGGGGCCGACCGATTTTGCAGATCATCGATCAGTCCATCAAGCGTTTGCCGAAACGACACCAAATCTCGGATGAACTCCGCCGACTCACGGCTGCCGACGTTGATCGAAGTGCCCTGCCGATCGCCGCCGATCGGGGGCCGGGCCAGCACGCCGGGCGGGACGTCGACGGGCAATGGTTGGGGCGGCTGCGGAAAACGCTGGATCTGTTCGAGCCGCTGTTGTTCCTCGATCCGTTTTCGCCGCTCCGATTCGGCAGCGATTTCGCCGACGTTTCGCAAAATTTCCCCGAGCAACTGACCCCGCTGGGCAGCCGCCGGCGTGGGGCGGGCGATCGGCGCGGCCGCGACGATCAACAAGATGACGACGAAGCGGGGGGGCAAAGGTTGAATCATGGCGTTGGGAAGGCTCAAACGTAGCTGGACCCGCCAGGGTTCAGGCGGGACGACAAACGTAGCTGGACCCGCCAGGGTTCAGACGGGACTGAACCCTGGCGGGTCCAGCTACGGTGGCTGCTGCCGCGATCTTTATGCCAATTGACTGGCCCGCGCCATCGCGTCCTCAGCCGCTCCGATGTAGGCCTGGTTTTGGGTGCCTGCCCAAGCACGCTGATACGTCACCGACAACGCGGTGAAATTGAACGCATCGGTCGGCTCCAGCTCGGTCGCCTTGACGCCGTGAGCGATCGCTTCCTCGTGCTGACCGACCTTGGTGCAACACCGGGCCAGCGCCAAATGCCCCAGCACGAACGACTCATCCTCGGCGAGGATCAACTGCAATTCGGGAATCGCCGCTTCGTATTGTTCGTCGTCGATCAGTTTTTCAACGTCGGCGTAGCGGGAATGAATGTCGGCCATCGGGTCAGATCGGGTTGGGTTCGTAAGGAATGTCTTCGATGCCTTCGGACGGCAACGGTGCGACTTCGATGCCCGCGGCGACGGACAATTCGTCGAGTTGTTCCTGTGACTTTTGAACAACAAATTCCCGCGTGCTGCCGCGATACTGGCTCATCGAGCAGGAGGGGCTGAACGGACCGGCGAACCCGATTTTCTTGAGGTGCTTGAGAACCTTCACCAGCGGCATCCCCGAGTCGGCTTCGGGGAGGATCCGATCGGTCCGCTTCGCATCGGCCAGGTCGATCTCGGCCGGCACCGAAGCCAACCGCACCGCGGTGATCTTCTCGACCGGGATCTCGCTGAGTTGATCCATTGCCCCACCGCCGACGATCCAATCCCAGGTGTCGATCAGGTAGCCGACGTTTTGCGCCGCGACGCCGTCGACGACTTCCAAAAACCTTTCGACCGTGTTGACGAAGGGAAATTGTCGGCTGCCGGGCGCGTCTTTGGCAGCCGTCATGCCGACCGCCAATTTCATGTTCCGCGTCGCCAGCAGTTCGGCGATTTGAGCGATGCGGACGGTTTGAATCGGCAAATAGTCGTCGAACCCGACGCGATCGGAGGCCGACGGCAACCATACCGCCCCGCGGGTCATGTGGAGCCGTTCACCCATTTCGATCATCGGATGCAATCCGCCCAGCGCCGCGGTAAACGTCGCGTCATCGGCATCCAGGTTCATGCCCAGTTCAAAGATTCCGATCTCGATCTCGGCGGCCGCGAGGTACTTCGCCGCGTCCTCGTAGCTGGTCCGCAGGCTGCGGCGATACATGTCGTGCAGGTCGACGTCCAACCCGGCGAAGCCGTAGGTCAGCGCCAGTTCGATCATCTCGCTCTGGCGACCGTTGATGCCCAGGGCGGCGGGGGAAAAGTTTTTCAACATGGGAGTGAAATGAGGTTAAAAGAGTGTCTGGGTTACTTGGGGAAATGCGGGCCTAACGTCGTCGGCCTCGGCCGCCGCCCCCGCCCGATCGACCGCCACCGCCCTTGCCGCGATTTTTCAAGTTCGCGTCGACCAGGTCGCCCACGACGGTCTTCCAGTTCGGGACGTCCTGATCGCGGGGCTGACGGATGACCGGCTCATCTGTCGTCATCGTCCTCGTCAAAGGCTCGGCCGCGGACCGGTCGAGGGCCTCGTGGCGCGTCTGGCCCACCGCGGCGACGGCGACCACGCCCCCGGCTCCGCGGCCGGTCATCGTTATCGTCATCGACCGCGGCCGGTGAATCGTCGTCCGCGTCGTCGTCGACAAACGCGTGGGGGCCGAAACCGTCCAGGTCGTCGTCCAAATCCTCGTCGTCGTCCGGCTCCGTCGAGCGGTCGCCGCGCCGGGGCGGGGTGTCGTCGATCGCGACCGGTTGTGGTTCGTCGCGTTGACCCCCTCGCCGGCGACGACCCCCGCGTCGTCCCCGCCGCCGGGGACGATCGCCGTCGTCGTCGGAGTCCTCCGGCCGCTCCGATCGCTTGGCCGACGAGGAATCGTCCGTCTGTCGACGGTTATCGACCGCGTCGACATCATCCACGTCGTCTTCGTCCAAATCGTCGACAAACAGCCCTCCACCGAATCCGCCGAAATCGTCATCGTTTTCGTCTGGTCCAGCCGCCGGCCGTCGGGCAACCGGACTCTCCTCAACCCGCGATGATTCACTCCGCGATGAACGGGGCGGTCGTCTGGGTGAGCCGGACGAATCGCCATCGGCGGCCGCCCGTTCGGTTCGGTCCGCCCGTTCGTTGCGGTCACGGCCCCGCCCGCCGCTCGATCGGGCGGTGTCCCGCCGCGATGCCACGACCTGCGATTCATCATCGTCGCGCGGGCGGCGATCGTTTTGGGAACCGCCGCTGCCGGTGCGATCTTCGGAATCGCGGCCGCGTGACCCGCGGCGGCGTCGACGCGGTCGATCGGAGGTGCTGTCGGTGTCATCATCGCCCGACTCACCGCGACCGCGACCCCGGCTGCCCTCGATCGGTTCGTCACGATCGACGGAGGTGGCATCGCCATAGCCGACCGCATCCTCGGAACGACTGCGGCGATTGCTCCCACCGCGGCGAGGCGCGGCGTCCGCTTCTTCCGGCGAGTATCGCTCGGCGCGACTCTCCCTTGCCGCCCTGGGGGTTGCCCCCGAACCCTCCTCGTGACCGTCGCCCAGTCGTTGTCGTTGACCTCGACGCCCGCCCGGCGTGGAGGATTCTTGCCGACCACCCGAGGGTGCCGGCTCACGGTGGCTGGACGTTGACGTTTCCTCATCGTCGCCCAAATCCAGGGTTCCACCCCGCCGCGTTCGCGGACGTTCGGTGGGACGTTGTTGACGATCGTCGCGGCCGCGAGCGGGCGATTCATCGCCGCCACGCCCGAGTTGATCGTCACGCCGCCGGATCGACTCGGCGGCTTTGCCGAAACCGGTGGACGACGACTTTTCCGGTTTGGAAGCCGGGACGCCGAAACCGGGCAGCTTGGGGGGTGGTTTGACCGACGTCAGTGCATCGAGCACATCAACGTCGTCGTCGTCCGCATCCGGCTCGTCGTCGTCAAAATCATCTTCCGAATCATCGTCGTCATCGTCATCGTCATCGTCAGCCAAACGGTCGCTGACGGCGGGTTTGGGGGGGCCGCCGGCGGGCACCGCGTGATCGTCGGCGGAGCGATCGATCGGTCCGCTTTTGGCAAATGGACTGGCCGGCGGTTGATGAGCGGCTCGGGCGGCGGTGGGTTTTTCCGGTTCCTTTTCCGCTGTGGCCGGGGGTTCGGGCGGCTGGGGATTGCCCAGCAGGGAGGCCAGGATGTTCCAGTTATCAGGCATGATCTTGTCAGGGGGCGGCTGCGGGTGGATCGCGCCGGCGGGTGGTTTTGAATCGTCAGGAACCGCCTACGGAGCGTTGGTGGACAACGCCGCGGCGGAGACATGGTTCGACGCCGCGGGGCCGAGTCCTCCCCCCCGGGGACGGCTGCGAGGCATCAGTGGGGCGCAAGGTATACCGCCCGCCCCGACGTAGCGGAAGTCGCCCAGACTTTCGGTTGCGATCGGTAACGGGGTTCCAAAGGTTAACGGAGTTCCGAAAGTCTTGGCGACTTCCGCGACGCAGTCGACCGGTCGGTCGGCTGCCCAACCCTCCGACCGCCGGCTACATTGACCGGGCCGATTAGGTGAACTTCACCGACGCTTTCGCGGTTGCTCGCTTTCCCAACCAGCTTCCCCCATCTTTCCGACTTCTTTTGAGGACTCCCCCCATGTCCGACCCGCAAACGGTTGTCGAATCCGAGGATCCCGCCGCCGAGGATCACGTCGAAGTCGCTCAGGATGAACTGGCCAATTCCGTCGGCCAGCTCGAAACCGCCGATCCGGTGGACGTCGACGAAGCCGAAACGCACGAATGGTTACAGTCGCTCGAATACGTTCTGCAAAGCCGCGGCCCGCAGCGGGTCGAGTTCCTGCTCGATTCGCTCCGCGACCGCGCCGCCGCCCGCGGCGTGCAGCTCGATGCCCGAACCCGGACGCCCTACCTCAACACGATCAACGTCGACGATCAGCCCGCCTACCCGGGCAACCGCGAACTCGAACGACGCATCAAATCGATCATCCGCTGGAACGCGATGGCGATGGTCGTTCGGGCCAACAAACGCCCCGGCGGCGTCGGCGGACATATTTCGACCTTCGCATCGTCAGCGACGCTTTATGAAGTCGCGTTCAATCACTTTTTCAAAGGCCGCGGCGAAGACGGCTATTCGGGCGACCAAATCTATTTCCAAGGCCATGCTTCGCCGGGGATGTATTCCCGCGCCTTCTTGGAAGGTCGACTCAACGAAGAACACCTCGAAAACTTCCGCCGCGAACTGGCCCCCACCGGCGGTCTGTCAAGCTACCCGCACCCATGGTTGATGCCCGATTTCTGGGAATATCCCACTGTGTCGATGGGGCTGGGGCCGATCATGGCAATCTATCAAGCTCGGTTCAACAAATACCTCAAAGATCGCAGTCTCAAAGACACCTCCAAACAACGCGTTTGGGCCTTCCTGGGCGATGGCGAATGTGACGAACCCGAAACCCTCGGCGCGATCGGTTTGGCGTCGCGCGAAAAGCTCGACAATTTAACTTTTGTCATCAACTGCAACCTGCAGCGTCTCGACGGCCCGGTTCGCGGCAATGGCAAGATCATCCAGGAACTCGAATCGATCTTCCGCGGTGCTGGTTGGAAGGTCATCAAAGTCGTCTGGAGCGGCGAGTGGGATTCGCTGTTGGCCAAAGACGAAACCGGGCTGCTGGCCAAACGAATGGGCGAAGTCGTCGACGGCCAGTACCAAAAGTACACGTCGATGTCCGGCGAATACATTCGCGAACATTTCTTTGGCAAATACCCCGAGGTATTGAAGCTCGTCGAAAACATGTCCGACGAGAAATTGCAAACGATTCGACGCGGCGGTCATGACCCCGAAAAAATGTTCGCCGCTTATAAGATGGCAACCCAAGACAACGATGGGATGCCAACGGTCATATTGGCAAAAACTATTAAGGGTTATGGCCTCGGCGAAGCGGGCGAGGGACGCAACGTCGCCCACAACCAAAAGAAGATGAACGAGGCGGAATTGCTGGAATTCCGAACGCGGTTCGGCATCCCGATCTCGGACGCCGAAGTCGGCAAGGCGCCGTTCTACAAACCGCCCGAAGGCTCCGCCGAAATCAAATACCTCAAGGAACGCCGTGCCAAGCTGGGCGGCAGCGTCCCGACGCGGCCGACGCAGCACCCGACGATCGAGGTGCCATCGCTCGACGAGTTTCGCAAGACGATTTCGCGGATGGAGAACAAATCAATCTCCACCACGTTTGCTTGTGTTCAAACGTTGATCGCGATGTGCCGCGACAAAAAGATCGGCAAAAACGTCGTGCCGATCGTGCCCGATGAATCGCGAACGTTCGGCATGGAAGGCATGTTCGCGCAGTTCGGCATCTACGCGCATTCGGGCCAATTGTACGAGCCGGTCGATTCGGCCTCGTTGCAAAAATACAAGGAAGCCAAGGACGGTCAGATTCTCGAAGAGGGGATCACCGAAGCCGGCTCGATGGCATCGTTCAATGCTGCCGGGACCGCATACAGTGCCCACGGGATCAATATGATTCCGTTTTACATCTACTACTCGATGTTCGGGTTCCAGCGGATTGGCGACTTGATTTGGGCCGCCGCCGATATGCGGGCCAAAGGGTTTTTGGTCGGCGGCACCGCCGGCCGCACGACCCTCAACGGCGAGGGATTGCAGCACCAGGACGGTCACTCGCTGCTCAACGCAATCGCCTTTCCGACCGTGCGGTCTTATGACCCCGCGTGGGCTTATGAGGTTGTCGTCATCGTCCAGGAAGGTTTGCAGCGCATGTACGCCGATGGCGAACAGTGCATCTACTACATCACCGCCGAGAACGAAGAGTACGAACACCCGGCGATGCCCGGCGGATGCGAAGAAGGCATCATCAAAGGGATGTACAAGTTCAAGTCCAAAGATGTCGACGGAGCCAAGGCTCGCGTGCAGTTGTTCGGCTCCGGCGCGATCCTGAATTGTGCCCTGAAAGCGCAAGAGATCCTGGCCGAGAAATACAACGTCGCTTCGGACGTTTGGTCCGTCACGTCGTATACCCAGCTTCGCCGCGAGGCCGAAGACGTGCGGCGTTGGAACATGCTGCACCCCGATCAAACGCCGCGAATCAGCTACCTCGAAGACACGCTGGCGGATACCAAGGGTCCGTTCATCTCCGCGTCCGATTATGTCCGCGCCTTGGGTGAGCAACTCACGCCATGGATCCCCGGCGACTATTTCGTTTTGGGGACCGATGGGATGGGACGCAGCGAGACCCGCGAAGCCCTACGTCGACACTTCGAGGTCGATGCCGAATCGATCGTCATTGCAACGTTGTCGCGGCTGGCTCGTGCCGGCGATGGCGGGTTCGCCAAATCCGACGTCACCGCGGCAATCGCCGATCTGGGTTATGACGCGGACAAACCCAATCCCTATTTCGCTTAACTGATTCTTGACGTAGCGGAAGTCGCCAAGACTTTCGGCTGCCATCAATTCAGCGTCACCGAAAGTCTTGGCGACTTCCGCTACGTTGTCTTTCCCTCCCCACCTCGCGACCATTCACCCCCTCCCCATGGCCACCCAAGTCAAACTGCCCGAACTGGGCGATGGCATCGAATCCGGCGACGTTTTGGAAGTGTTCGTCCAGGTCGGCCAGGTGATCGCCGAAGGCGACGACATCGTTGAAATGGAAACCGACAAGGCGACCGTCCCGGTGCCCTCGTCGGTCGGTGGCAAGGTGACCAAGATCAACGTTGCCGAGGGCGATACCGTGCCCGTCGGCGGCGTGCTGCTGGAGGTCGAAGTGGCCGCCTCTCGCCAAGAGGCGGCTCAACCGGCGCCCCCCGTGCCCGCCTCTCGCCAAGAGGCGGCTCAGCCGAAGCCCCCCGTGCCCGCCTCTCGCCAAGAGGCGGCTCAGTCGGAGCCCGACACCCGGCAGGTGTCGGCCACTAGAGCAACCGACACCCGGCAGGAGTCGGCCACCAAATCGGCCGCCGAAGCCGCACCGGCAACGCCGACCAAGGGTGCCACCGCCGCGGTCTCGTCGGCCGGCACCGTCATTCCCGCCGGCCCGGCGATCCGCCGCTTTGCCCGCGAGGTCGGCGTTGATTTAGCCGCGGTGTCCGGCACCGGTGATGGCGGCCGAATTACCCGGACCGATGTGCTGTCGGTCGTTCGCGCCGCCAGCCAAGCGGCAACGAAAACCGCCCCGACCCGCGACGCCGACGAAGCTCCGGCCGCCAAATCGCCGGGTAAAAAGTCCGAAGGCCTGCCCGGAACCGCCGACGCCGACGACTTTGGGCCGATCCGCGTCGAGCGAATCGACCGGATGCGCAAAACCATCGCCGCCCAGATGAACCTGTCGTGGTCGACCGTCCCGCGGGTCACCAACTTTGACGATGCCGACATCACCGACCTGGAGCGGCTGCGGCAGTCGAGCAAGGACGACTACGCGGCTCAGGGACTCAAACTGACCACGATGCCGTTTTTGATCAAAGCGGTCGCCACGGCACTGCGGCGTCACCCGTCGCTCAACGCCGTCTTTGATACCGAAAACAACCAGATCATCTACCGCGATTACGTCAACATCGGCATTGCCGTAGACACCGATCGCGGGTTGGTCGTGCCGGTCATGCCGGGCGTCGACCGACAAGGGATTCCCGACGTGACACGGGCATTGGCGGCGATGGCCGGCAAGGTTCGCGACAACCAATTCTCCGGCTCTGATTTGAAAGGCGGCACGTTTACGATCAGCAACCTCGGTGCGATCGGCGGGCAGTACTCCACCCCGATCGTCAACGTCCCCGAGGTCGCGATCCTGCTGGTCGGCCGATCCCGCAAATTGCCCGTCGTGATGCCTGACGACAGCATCCAGCCGAGGCTGATGATGCCGCTGAGCCTGTCCTACGACCACCGTTTGGTCGACGGCGGGGCGGCCGCCCGGTTCCTCAACGATGTGATCTCGTTGCTGCAGGCCCCCAGCCGATTGCTGCTGGCGCTTTAGACCTCAACATCACTTTCCAACTCGATGGTGTTCGAGGGTTTGAGTCCCGCTGGGGACGTCAGCTCGTTGCCGGGGGCGTCAGCCCAAATGTCACTTACTTGACTCTGATTAGGCCAACCGCCCCCTAATTCTTTCGCCCCTCTCCCCGCTTCGGGGAGAGGGGGTCGGGGGGTGAGGGGCCTACAGTGTGCCTAAACGCTGCGATCCAGGGTAAATACCCCTCACCCCCCGGCCCCCTCTCCCCGAAGCGGGGAGAGGGGGGAAGGAGAAATCATTGTCGGCAAAGTCAAGTACGTGCCATTCGGCTGATGTCCCTTCAGGACTGGGAACTCCGGCAGAATTATGCGGTAAATTTGAATGAAGGCTCACGCCGTCTCAGGCGAACCCAACAGGTGCGGTCCGGTCCCCGGGTCGACGTACACCCGATTCCGCCCCACCCGTTTGGCCGCGTAGAGGGCCTGGTCGGCTCGCCGGACCAGCGGCCCGACTCGGGTCTCGTCACCCGGCGCCGAAACCCCGGCCGAAAGCGTCACGGCGATCTCTTGACCCTCGAACACGACCGCCCAATCGGCCACCGCCCGACGCAGCGAATCGACGCGATCGGCCGCTACCCCGATCGGTTCTTCGGTCAATACCGCGAACTCTTCGCCGCCGAACCTCGCCACCAGGGCACCGGAAAAAGTGCTCGACAACCGGCCGGCCAATTGACGCAACACCTCGTCGCCGGCCGGGTGACCGTGGGTGTCGTTGACGCGTTTGAAATGATCGATGTCGATCAGAATCAGCGTAAAACCGCGACCGCCGCCGCGAAATCGAGCGAACCGGTGGTCCAACTCATGGTCCAGCGCCCGCCGATTGGCCAGCCCCGTCAACGGATCGGTCCGGGCTTCGGACAGGTAGGTTTCAATCTGACGGGTTTGGTCGGCCAGCATCTGTTCGGCCCGGTCCAAGTCGCGGGTCAATTGAGCATTGGACGCGATGATCCGGTCGATTGCCAATACCAGTCGGTCGGTCGTCATCGTCACGGAACTGCCTCCGGGCCTGACCATCCGCGACAAGTCGGAGACTTCACGGTCAAATTGCCCCACCGATCCGGTGTAGGCCGACGTCCACGCCGCGAGGTTTTGCAACAACTCGGCGATCCGTTGACGATCGTCCTCGACGAGGGTCGAAACGATGGCCTCCGGACCACGGTCGGCCGGATGGCTGGTTCGCCGAATCGAAAAACCGCGGCCGGCCCAGTAGCCGATCGCCAACAGCAACGCGGCGAATCCGCCGGCGGCCGCAACGGTGGCCGACCCACCGCCCATCGCCGCGGATTTCAAAAACAAGTCGTCAACCGCGGGGCCGATCACAACGGCAGTCTCCAAAAGTGGGATAGGCCTCCGGCCTGTCGTTCGGCTGTGGGATAGGCCTCCGGCCTGTCGGTCGGCTGTGGGATAGGCCTCCGGCCTGTCGGTCGGCTGTGGGATAGGCCTCCGGCCTGTCGGTCCGGCGGGATGACAGGCCGGAGGCCTATCCCACCGAATCGGACGCAAAATGCTCTTTGGCGATCACCACCAAGCCGGTGTCGGTGACGGTGTAGCCGGCCGCGCGGTCAGCGTCGGCGTTGTACCCGATCTCCGAGTCCGGCGGGATCCGCACGCCTTTGTCCAAAATCGCCCGCCTCAACCGCGAGTGCCGTCCGATTTCAACATCGTCAAACAGGATGCACTCGTCGACCCGGGCATAGGACCGCAGCCGGGCGCCCGGACCGATGATGCTCCGCATCGCTTGACCGCCGGCCAAAATCGCACCTTCGCAAACGATTGAATCGATCGCTTCGCCGCGGCGAGTCGCGTGATTTTCGCTGCCGAAAACGAATTTCGCGGGCGGGCGGCCTGACCGGTAGCTGCGGATCGGCCAACCGCGATCGTAGAGGTTTAATTGCGGATCGACGTGGATCAAATCCATGTTCGCCTCGTAGTACGCCTCCAGCGTTCCGACGTCACGCCAGTAAGCGGACGCTTTGGCGTTCTCGTCGGTGAATGGAAACGCGAAAACGTTGGCGTTGTCGATCGCGCCGGGTAGGATGTCTTTGCCGAAATCGTGGCTGCTGGCCGGGTCCGTCGCGTCGGAGCAGAGCCGGTCGAACAGGAAATCCGCCGAAAAGACGTAGATTCCCATCGAAGCCAGGCAGACGTTGGGATCGTCGGGCGAGGGTCGCGGGTGGGGCGGTTTTTCGTCAAATCGCTTCAGTCGCTGTTCGTCATCGACTTCCATCACCCCAAACGAACGGGCTTCGTCGATCGACACCCGCAGCGCTCCGATCGTCACGTCCGCCCCCTTGTCGCGATGAGCATCGATCATCCGCCCGTAGTCCATTTTGTACAAATGGTCACCGGCCAGGATGACGATCAGGTCGGGACGTTGCCGCTCGATCGAGTAGATGTTTTGGTAGACCGCGTCGGCGGTGCCGCGGTACCACTGCTCGTCGATCCGCTGCTGGGGCGGGACGACCTCGATGAACTCGCCCAAATCGCGGCAAAAGTAGCGTTGCCAGGCGGTGCCGATGTGCCGGTCGAGCGATTGTCCTTTGTACTGGGTCAGCACCAGGATTCGCCGCATCGCCGAATTGACGCAATTGCTCAAAACGAAGTCGATGATCCGGTAGGCGCCCCCGATCGGCACGGCGGGTTTGGCGCGGTCACGGGTGAGCGGATCGAGCCGGGAGCCGCGTCCGCCGGCCAAAACGACAGCGAGGATATTTTGCATGGCGTCCATTGTGCGTTGACCGGAGGGGGCGGGGTAGGTCCGTGCGACGGCATCGGCTTTGCAAACTTGCTGCCATCGGACGTCAAAACCGCCAATTTGACCGAACCGTTCGCCGCTGTCGGCACTAATGACTTCCCTGACCGGCATCAATTGCCGGTCTGATCCCCTTTAACCTTTGACCCCAAAACTTTTAATCAAACTGATGCCAGTTCAAACCAAACGCCTTTCCGTCGTGCTGGGGCTTTGCCTCGTCACGTCCCTGGTCACCGCGGTCGTCATCACGTTGCCGCGACAACTGCAGGACAGCGTCTACGCCGACCAGCGGCTGCAATCGGACGAAGCCCGCGCGAAGCTCGAAACCGCTTTCGACCTGTCGAGTTCTTTCCGAATGGTCGCCGAAACGATGCGGCCCTCGGTCGTTTCGGTTCAGACCAAAACTGCGGCGGTCGGCGGTCGCGGACGTGGCGGCATGGGCGGACTGCCGCCGGAATTCCGCAACCAAATGCCGCGGGGTTTTGAAGATTTCTTCGGTCCCGGCTTTGAAATGCCCCGCCGCCGCGGTGGTGGCCAAATGCCCGAAGCGACGCCGCAGCGTTCCGGTCAAGGCTCCGGCGTTGTCGTCCGCGCCGACGGCTACATTTTGACCAACAACCACGTCGTCGACGGTGCCGACGAAGTGATCGTGCAGTTGTCCGACGACCGCGAAGTGACCGCCGAGGTGATCGGCACCGACCCGGAGACCGACTTGGCGGTGCTCAAAGTCGACGCCGGCCGGTTGCAACCGGTGGCGTTGGGCAGCAGCGAGGACATTCAGGTCGGCGACTGGGTGTTGGCGATCGGCAGCCCCTTTGGTTTGGACCAAACCGTCACCGCGGGGATCATTTCCGGTAAAAACCGCCGCCAGGGCATCGTCGCCTCGGGCCAGGGCTTTGAGGATTTCCTGCAGACCGACGCGGCGATCAATCCGGGTAATTCCGGCGGTCCGTTGGTCAATTTGCGAGGCGAATTGGTCGGCATCAACACCGCCATCCTGTCGCGATCGGGCGGCAACGCCGGCATCGGCTTTGCCATCCCGGTTGCAATGGCCAAACCGGTTTTCGAGGAAATCATCGCCAACGGCGAAGTCCGCCGCGGATTCCTGGGCGCCGCGGTCGCCGATGTGACCCCCGCGACGAGCGAGGATTACGGTCTGCAGGCGACCAAGGGGGCGTTGATTCAAAGCGTCCTGGACGGTCAACCGGCCGCCAACGCGGGGCTGCAGCCGGGCGACGTGGTCACCAAGGTCAACGACCGCGAGATTGAATCGGGTAGCGATTTGGTCAACTACATCGCCTCCCGCAAACCCGGCGACGGCGTTTCGATGAACGTCGACCGCAACGGCGAAACGATCAATGTCGACGTCAAATTGCAGGAGCGAAACAGCGACGTAATGGCGATGTTCCGCGGCGGTTCGGCCGGCGGCAACACGCCGTTCGGTTTGGAACTCGAACCGATCACGCCCGAAAACGCCTCGAAGTACGGTTATGACAACGTCGATGCCGGGCTGCTGGTCACCTCCGTCGACGGCGACTCGGTCGCCGCCAAGGCGGGTTTGCAAGCCGGCGACGTGATTGAAAAAGTCGGTGGCCAGGCGGCCGGGGACGTCAAGTCGTTCACCGACGCGATGAACGCTGCCCGCAAGGACAAAAAACCGTTGCGGTTGATCGTCCGACGCGGCTCCAGCAGCCAGTTGATCGTTGTGACGTTTGAGTAATTCTTCGGTAGCCGAAGCCGCCAAGCTTTGGTCGAACCCGGTTCGGCGGCCTGGCGGACCGCCGCTACGCCGACCGGGTAGCCGAAGCCGCCAGGCTTTGGTCCGCCCCGGTTCGGCGGCCTGGCGGACCGCCGCTACGCCGACCGGGTAGCCGAAGCCGCCAGGCTTTGGTCGAACCTGATTCGGCGGCCTGGCGGACCGCCGCTACCGAAGAAAATCACCTCACTCGTAATCCCACTTCATCACCCACGGATCCTGATACTCTTTTTGGACCGCCTTGAGTTTGGCCTGATAGGTCTCCAGCACATCCCGGTAGCCGGGACTATCGGCCAAATTGGTTGTCTCGTTCGGATCCGCGGCGATGTCAAATAGTTCAAATTCGGGCCGCTGGACATAGCGGCCCACGGTCAGGTTGCCATAGGGAGCGTCCGGCCCCTTGGCCCATTGTGCCTGCCATGACGCCGCCGCCCACAGGTCGCTGGCGAACGGATAGGGCAGCGGATGGGCAATGTTCCAAATCAGTTTGTACTGCCCGTCGCGGATCACCCGCATCGGATAGTACATCTGAATTTCATGAAAGGTATGGGACGCAAAGATTTCCTGATGATGCGTCTTGTCAGGATCGGCCAGCACCGGCATCCACGACCTGCCGTGGTAACTCTTGAACCGCAAGCCGCCGTCACGATTTTCGGCCAACGCTTCCCCACGATCTTTCCAATACTTGTCGACGTCCAACGCTTCCTTGGGACCGTTGGTTTTTGGATTTAAACCACCGGCGAAATCCAATAGCGATGGTGCGATGTCGATATGCGAAATCAATGCATCCGACTCGACGCCTCGGGTCTCCTGGTAAGGGTCGCGGACGACCATCGGCACCCGCAATCCACCTTCGTAAACCGTGGTTTTGCCGCCGGCGAACGCCATCCCATGGTCGCTGGTGAATACGATCAGCGTTTTGTCGTACAAGTCGGCTTCTTTGAGGATTTCAACCAATCGGGCGACCCCGGCATCGATGCGAGCGCACGATTGGTAATACTGCGCCAGCTCGGCGCGGGTTTCGGGCGTGTCGGGCAGGAACGGCGGCACGACGACCTCGGCCGGATCGAATCGCACTTCGTCGACACCCTCATACGACCCGCCATCGGGTTTGTTGCCAAACAGGTTGGGTTTGAACTGCAGCTCGGATGTTTCATCATCCTCCCCCCCACGGTGCGGATCGGAGGTGGCGAAATACAGAAAGAAAGGTTGATCGGAATCGGCCGTGATGAACGACTTGCAATGGTCCGCCATCTGTGGGGCGTTGCGGCTGTTGGCGCCGATGGTCTTGTCAAAGTGATAGACCGGTTCAGGGGCGACATGGAATTTGCCGCAGATCGCCGTCCGGTAACCGGTCCGCGACATCGCCAGCGGCAATGACAACGCGGCAACGTCATGAAAGGACGCGAACTTGTGATAGTGATGCGCGTGCCCGTATTGACCGTTGCGATGGTTGTGCAAACCGGACAGCACCACCGATCGCGAGGCGCTGCATGATGCGGTGGTCGCATAAGCATTGCGAAACAACATGCCGTCGGCGGCCAATGCATCGACCGCCGGTGAGTGGGCAGCCCGGTCGCCATAGCAACCCAGGGTGGGAGAGAGGTCATCGGCGATGATGAAGATGACGTTCCGATCGGCGGCCGCGGCAATCGAGCACCAGGCGGACAGCAGCAGCAACGGGCCGCCGCGGCGGAGGAAGTTTGACATACAATCTTGCAAATGGAGACAGAGACAGACCCGCCCGATTGTAAGTCAACGCCGACCGCCGTAGCGGAAGTCGCCAAGACTTTCGGTCTCGTCCCCCGCGAGCACAAACGAAGCCAGCCGAAAGTCTTGGCGACTTCCGCTACGGTGGCATTGGCGACCGCATTGATGTGGCTGCCAGGGTTGGCGACCGCGGCGGATCGAATTGCTGCGGTGAACCCGTTTCCGACGAATTCGGATTCGGCGGGACCTGTTGCGGCCTCCCAAGCCCATTGGCCCGACGAGATCTGCGTCGACGGCTCGCCATGGCGGCGGTCCATGGACCGTTGGCGACAATTGGCTGATTCTCCCACGGACGATTCGATTCGCGATTCCTTGAGCTTGCCGCCGGCTGATGCGCCGGTCGCGGTTGCCCTGCCGCCCCGGCGACCGGTCACCGCTTTGGCTTGGCGGCCGGGCAGTTACCAGCACCTGCAAACTCGGCATTTCAACCTGCTCAGCCGAGCCGAGCGGGAATCGACCGAAGCCGTCGCGGTGGACTTGGAACGGGTTTGGGCGGTTTGGACTCAGCTCTATTTTCCGTTGTGGGCCGGCCGCGACGGCGTTGACCCGGCCTCGCGGCACACCGTGGTTCTGTTGCCCGACGCCCGCCGCTACGCGATGACGCTGACCAATCCCGAAATCGCCGCGGGGGACCGCCGGACGGTTTTGGCCTCGACCGGTTTTTACAGCGACCGGTTGCGGATGTCGTTCTTTTACCCCCAGTCCGACCCCGATGCCCGGCGGCACGAAATCGTTCATCAATTGTTCGCCGAGGCGACGGCCGGCGACGGTCAGTCGGCAGCCGATCACGAAGATTTTTGGTTGGTCGAGGGCGTTGCCGGCCATTTTGAATCGACGACCACGATCGGCCACCTGGCCAGCGTCGGCGGTTGGGACTCGCCCCGGCTGCAGTACGCTCGCTATGCGGCGGTGATCGCCGGCCAGCCGGTGAAAACAATCGATCAACTCCGCGGCGACCGCCGGACCGTCCAGCAGCGTGACAATCTGGCGACCTGGTATCGCGACGCGATCACGCAAGTTCACGCTGCGATGGATCCCGGCGGCCGGCCGCGGGTCGACCTGCTGGACCGCTTGGCGACGGTTTATCGGGTGCCCGATTGGCGTGGTGCGGCCGGTTTGAAACCGGCCGGCAACGACACCCCCATCGACCCAACAGCGTTTTTGACCGTCGACAGCTCCTTGGTTGAACAAACGGAAACTACCACCAGCCGATCGGCGATTTGCCTGGCCGGGATGCCCATCAGTGCTGCCGCTCTGCGGACGCTGGCGACCGGACCGCCGCTGCGTTGGCTCGATGTATCGCGGTTGCCGGCGACCGACGCGATGGTTGAGCGGTGGTTGGATTCCAGCCCCGCGGTCGAGCAGTTGTCGCTGGAACGGACCGCGGTCACGTCCGCCCTTGGTTCCTCGATTGCCGCGGCCCAATCGCTCCAGTCACTCGATGTATCCTGGACCGCAATCGACGATGATTTTCTCTCGGAATTCGACTCCTTGATCAACCTCGACACGCTGTATTTGACCGGCACGAAAATCACTGACGCTTCGATCGACCTACTCTCCGGCCTGACCCGGCTAAAAACGCTCGACGTCCAGCGGACCGCGATCACCGACGCCGGCATCGCGCGGTTGTCCCGCCCCGGTTTGAACCTCAACCCCTTGAAATTTGAATGATGCGAAACCTGACCGCCGCCTTTTTGATCCTTTGGGGATTCGCCCCGGCGTTGATCGCCGATGATCGGCCCAACGTCGTGCTAATCCTCTCGGACGACCAGGCTTGGACCGATTACTCGTTCATGGGCCACCCCCATATCGACACCCCGCGGCTGGATCAACTCGCGGCCCAGTCGGTGGTGTTTCGCCGCGGTTACGTGCCCACGTCGCTGTGCCGGCCGTCGCTGATGACGATCATCACCGGTCGATACGCGTCCGACCATGGCGTGACCGGCAACGATCCTTCGCCCGCGGTCGCCCCGACCGGCTCGCCGGAGGACGATCGCCGCCGGGCGGAGTTGATCGCCAAAATCGATGGTTTGACGACGGTGGCGGGGGCATTGTCCGATGCCGGTTACGCAACGTTTCAAACCGGCAAATGGTGGGAGGGAACCCCGCAGCGTGGCGGGTTCGAGGCCGGCATGACCCGCGGTTTCCCCAAACCGGGCGGCCGGCACGGCGACGATGGTCTGAAAATTGGTCGCGACACGATGCAGCCGGTTGATGACTTTATCGCCCGGTCCGCTGCGGCCGGGAAGCCGTTCTTTCTGTGGTATGCCCCGTTCCTGCCCCATGCCCCGCACGATCCGTCACCTAAATTAATCGCCAAATACAAGGCGATGGGATTGAGCGATCCGGTCGCGCGGTACTACGCCAATTGCGAACGATTTGATGAAACCTGTGGCGAGGTGCTCGATCGGCTCGACGATGCCGGGGTGGCCGACAACACGCTGGTCGTTTATTTGACCGACAACGGATGGATTCAATCGGAAAAACGCAATCGATTCGCCGCCCGCAGCAAACAGACGCCATACGAGGGCGGCGTTCGGACGCCGATCATGTACCGCTGGCCCGCCAAATTTCCGCCAGCCGAGCGAACCGAACTGGCCACCAGTTTGGACATCATGCCGACGATGTTGGCTGCCGCCGGGGTCGAGGCCCCAACCGATCTACCGGGGTTAAACCTCGTGCCGGCACTGTCCACCGGCACACCCATCGACCGAGACGTGATCTTCGGCGAAGGTTTTAGCCATGACATCATCGATTTGGACGATTCGTCCGAGACATTGATGTATCGCTGGGTCATCTCCGGTGATTGGAAACTGATCCGGCATTACGGCGGGGTGGTCAATCGCTACGAGTGGGTTCACCCGGCCGATACGCCCGACGTGCAGCTCTATGACCTGGCGGCCGACCCGGCCGAAACGCATGACTTGGCCGACGAAAAGCCCGAAGTGGTTGCGCGACTCGATGAATTGCTGCGGACCGACGGTCCCACGGTTAAACCGTAGCGGAAGTCGCCAAGACTTTCGGTTTGGCTGAATCGGTCGCAACCGAAAGTCTTGGCGACTTCCGCTACGGGGAACGTCGCATCGCTATGCCCCACAACCGCCGCGTTTGCAGCATCGCAGGCGGATGTTGGTCAAATGGGCGACAACCAACGCCACGCCCCCGGCCGGCGTCATCCACGGCTGAATCGCCAGTAAAAATCCTGCTCCGCGGGAACCAAACCACTGCTGCAGCCTCGGAACCGAAAAAATTGCCCCCAGCGCCGGATCGTGGTGACCGGCCGCGGCGTCGCAGCATTGATCGGGAATGACGAACGCCGCGATCAAAATCAACGCCACGCCCACCGAGGCGGCGTTAAAGACCGTGGGGCTGCCGTGTTGCCGCAACCCCGGGGCGACGCCGCGGACGACCATCGCGACGCACACGATCGCAAGGATTTGGTGGAACAACGGATCGGCCATCCAGCCGACGACCGCAACCGACGGAGCGACCGCGATGAGCACCGGCATCGCGGCGCAGTGAACGGCACAACCGACCGAACAAACAATGCCAAACCAATCCGCGGCCGGGGCCGTGGTCGGTCGGATCGATCGAATCGGGGCGGACGTTGAAAACAAACAGATCACCGGGTGAAGATTTGGCGGGCCGGGATTCTACTCGGTCGCCAACCAGGTGCAACTGGAGTGCATCTACCAAAGCCGCCCTACACGTACCCCATCAACAGCTCGATCACCGCGGCGACCGACGCGATCCGTGCCGTTTCCTGGGCGGTGTGGTAGCCGGTCGTGGGGACCTGCAGCGTCGTGCCGTTGATCTCCCCGGCCGTCGCGACGGCCAGTCGACCCAGCTCCGTCCGGCCCAGCGACATCGGTTTTTCGCGGGTCAAATTCAACCGCTCGACGTATTCGTCCTTGAAAATCGTCGAGATTCGCGAGTTGACGCACGCTTCACGCAATTCCTCGGTGATCCCCGGGGCGAACGTCGCCGAAGCGTCGCGGCGACGCAGCACCACGTCGTGGTTTTCGAGCTGGTCGCGAGAGGGAAACGGGCTGGTGTCCAGCACGATCAAACGCTGGGTCGTGCGGCCTTGACGGTAAAACCAATCCAATGAATACCGCCAACTCCGGCCCGCCTCCTCACCGGCGGTCAACAACCCGGTGCCTTGAAAACCGCGGCGAAACAGGTGGACGATGATCGCGACCGAAAGCACGTTGTCGAGCTGCGCGGCCAGTTCGTGCCGGGTCACTTTGAGCCGGTCCAGGAACGAAACCGGCGCTCCGGGCTGGAGGAACGCCAAGCCGTCGACCTCAAAATTGATCGTTCGCCGGAACGGACATTTCTCACTTTTGGTGATCACGCCCTGGCCCAGGTAGCTGCCGGTGTAGGGCATGTGAGCTTGGACGCGTTGGCCGACGAACCGATCGCCGATCATATCGAGCATCTGTTCCGAAACGCTGTCGCCGGTCAAATCATTGGTATTGCCGGCGATGAACGCTGCGTACTGGAACTCGTTGGGGCCGGTGCATAGCAACCCGTGACGATCGACATGGGCCGACAGGATTTCGCCGTCGGGGTCGTTGCCTTGAACGACTAACAACCCGTGATAGCGCGTCACGGCGACGGGCAATTCCTCCAGCTCGCGTCTTAGGACACGAAAAAACGCGTCCTCTTCGCCAACGATCGACGGTTCGCGGACCAATCCGCGAAGCAGGTGCAGGAAATCATCGTCGAGCATGATGTGGGATAGGCCTCCGGCCTGTCATGGATACAAACGTAGCCGAAGCCGCCAGGCTTTGGTTGACCATTCCGGTAGCCGAAGCCGCCAGGCTTTGGTTGGCATTACATTCGGCGGCCTGGCGGACCGCCGCTACGGTTGATTAAGCCAACAACATATCATCGACCGTCTTGCCGCCGGGGATCATCGGCAACACATGTTCCTGATACGGCACCTGGACGTCCAACAAATACGGTCCGTCATAATCAATCATTTCCTGCAATGCCGCGGTCAAATCGCCTTTGGCTTTGACCGTCGCGGCGCCGCATCCGTAACCCTGGGCGATCTTGACAAAGTCGGGGTACCGGGCGTCGGCATACGCGTGCTCACCCGCATCCGACGGGCCGCGGGCTTCCTCATGATCGATCGGACCCAAATAAGTATGCGCCCGGTTTCGATCCATGAACCGATCCTCCCACTGGACCACCATCCCAAGATGCTGGTTATTGAGCAGTAGAGTTTTGACCGGCAATTTCTCACAATAGCAAGTCGCCAGTTCTTGGATGTTCATCTGGAACGATCCGTCGCCATCGATATCGACGACCAACGCGCCCGGATGGGCGGCTTGCACACCCATCGCCGCGGGCAACCCGAAACCCATCGTGCCCAAACCGGAGGAGGACAACCAATGCCGCGGTTTCTTGAACCGATAGAATTGGCCGGCCCACATTTGATGTTGGCCCACCCCGACGGTGATGTAAGTGTCTCGGTCAGCGGTCAGCCGGTGCAATTCGGTGATCGCATGTTGTTGTAAGATCCCGTCGAAATCTTTGTCATACGTCAGCGGGTATTTTGACTTCAGCTCGGCGCAATGATCTCGCCAAGCGGCGATCTCGGGCCGCTGGACGATCTTGTTCAGCTCCGTCAACACGGCTTTGACATCGCCGCGAATAGGAATATGCACGGTCTTGTTCTTGTTCAATTCCGCCGCGTCGATGTCGACGTGTATAATTTTGGCGTCCTTGGCAAACGCCTCGACCTTGCCGGTCACCCGGTCGTCAAACCGAACGCCCAGCGCGATCAGCAGATCGCAATCGCGGACGGCGTAGTTGGCGTAGGCGGCTCCGTGCATCCCGAGCCAATCGAGTGATTCGGGGCAATCGGGGTCCACAACCCCCAAACCCATGATGGTCGTGACGGTCGGGATGCCGGTCTTGGCGATGAAATCCCGCAGTTCGCCCGATGCTTCGCCCGAAACGACGCCGCCGCCGGCGTAGATCACCGGACGACGGGCCAATTTGATTGCCGCGGCGATTTGGCGAATCGAATCGTGATGGACCGACGGCGGGGCCGGGTCGTAGCCGGGCAACCGCATTGGGGGGTCCAACTCGTCGGGGTCAAAGACCGCCAATTGGACGTCTTTGGGCATGTCGATGAGCACCGGGCCGGGCCGACCGGAGGTTGCGACGTGAATCGCCTCCTTCATCACCCGAGGCAAATCGGCAACATCGGAAACCAAGTAGTGGTGTTTGGTGATGCCGCGGCAGATTTCGACCATCGGCGTTTCTTGAAACGCATCGGTACCGATCACCCCGGTGGGCACCTGGCCGGTGATGCAGAGCATCGGGATCGAGTCGAGTTTGGCGTCGGCGATCGCGGTGACCAAATTGGTTGCCCCGGGGCCGGAGGTCGCCATCACGACGCCCAGTTTCCCGGTCGACCGGGCATAACCTTGCGCGGCAAAGGCCCCGCCCTGTTCGTGCCGCGGCAGGATCGTGCGGATCGAATTGCCGTACCGCGTGAGGGCTTGGTGCATCGGCATCGAGCAACCGCCGGGGTACGCGAACAGCAGCTCGACGCCGTGGTCGACCAACGATTTGACGAGCACGTCGGCGCCGGTCAATTGCGAGGTGGACTTCGGGTGCAGGCCTGCCGAGGGCGCGTGGGACGCGGTGCTCATCAGCGAAGGGGGGACGTGGGGGGGGCGGGTTCAAGACTCGGCTGACCTTGCTCCCCAAGCTCACCGTTTGCGACGCTGGGAGGCTTAGCGAGCCAATCCCCAGAGTAAATCCCGCGGCAAAAATCGACAATGGTCAAACTCGACACCGCCGATTGGCACTTCACCGTTTCAACCGTGACCGTAGCGGAAGTCGCCAAGACTTTCGGATGGTTTGGATCGTTTGTGCCCCAACCGAAAGACTTGGTGACTTCCGCGACGGGGGGGATGGCCCATTGAGTGCGCCACTGACGGACTTTGCCGCCGTGGCCGCCGGCGGTGCGATCGGTGCATCGATGCGGCACGCGGTCAACATGGTCATCGCTTCGGCGACCGTTGCCCGACTGGGCGTGCCGGCAATGACCGCGACGCTGGTGGTCAACGTCGCCGGCTGCGCCGCGCTGGGGGCCGGGGCGGCTTGGCTGGCCACACGTCCCGACGGCTGGACCGCCGGGCGACTGGACGTTTGGTTGATGGTTCGCGTCGGCGTGCTGGGATCGCTGACAACGTTTTCGACATTCATTGCGGAGATTTTGATGGTCGGACGTGATGGCTCGGCCGGCATCGCCGCCGCGTGGTTGGCTGCTCACCTGTTGCTCGGAACCGCGGCGATGGTCGCCGCCGGTTGGTGGGTGGCGTCATGAGGTGGACCGGCAAGACAACAATTCTCCGCTTGCTGTTTGGCATCTGTTTGGCTGTTGTTTGCGTAAACAGCTTGGCGGAAATGCCGGGGTTCCTGCGGCCGGTGGTCAAACAGGAGTCGGTTCCCGAGGCGTTCTGGATGCCGCCGGGGCCGGTCGGGGCGAGGCAACTGCGTGGCGATGCGGGCTTGCGCGCCGTCGGCGGTTGGCCGTCGCGACCGGTCGCCGTTGCCGCCGGCGACGGCTGCACGCTGCTGAGGTCCGAGGATCAGGGTCGGACGTGGACGCCGGTCGATCCGCCCGCGTCGCTGGTCACCGCGGCCGACGTGACGTTGCATGACTTGATTTTTACGGGACCCGAAACCGTCGTGGCCGTTGGGGGCGGGTTCGAGCCGGTCACCGCGATCAGCCGCGCGGTGGTTTTGCTTAGCCACGACGCCGGACAATCCTGGAGCCGCGGCGACGACGCCGGGCTGCCGCGGTTGACCGCGGTGCAGCGAAGTGCCGACGGGCGAGCCTTGTTGGCGACGTCGGATTTCGACCCGGTCGCCGGGACCGAGGTTTGGGAAAGCATCAATGGGGGCGGACACTGGATGCCGACGGCCGAGACGTTTGTCCCGCCGCTGTCGGTCGATCGCGGCAACGCCCGGTTTGGCTGGCCGGCGGTGCGGCGGGGGGAAGTCGCCGTCGCGGTTGGTGATCTTGGTGTGATCGAGCGGCTCGCCGAGGACCGGTGGACGGCTGTGCGAAACGACGGTGCCACGGCAGCCACCCTGTTTTTGGCTCGCCGGGCGACGAGGCTGCCCTGGGCCATCCTCGGTCAACAATCGCTCTGCGACGACCAGCGGGTTTCGCTGGCGTGTGATGCGGCGACGTGGCAGCCGCAAACGATCGGGTGCGGCTCGCGACTGGGCGCCGGGTCGATCGCGGCGATCGACTGGAACGCCGGTGCCATCGCCGAGCACATCCGCCGCGGGCGACCGGCTTCGGTGGTGTGCGATGTTGATGATTTGGAATTAATTCGGGCGGCGCTGCAGCAATTTGAATCCGGCGAACGCCCCCGTTTGATGGTCGCCCAAAATAGCGACTCGGTTCAATCGACCGGCGGCGCAGCGTTGACGTTGGACCACGATGCGATTCTGGTTGATTTGGCGGTCCCGGCTGGCGACCTGGTTGCCGATGCTCAACTCATGCTTGACCCGCTGACCCCGCCACCGGCGGCGGTGGCGATTCGCTCGGCCGATGAACACCCCGGGCCGCGGCGGCATTTAACCGAGTCGATGGTTTTGCCGGTCCAGTGCCGCCGGTCGGGTTCGGCCGCCGCCAACGCTTCTCGGCACCGGTTGCAATTGGCGACCGCTCGGCAAACCCAACGGCGGCTTGCCGGCGAGCTGATCGCCGGCCAGTCGGCGACGCGGGACGATTCGCTTGCCGCGTTGGTCCGCCAAACCGAATCGGCCGCGCGGCTGCGGTGGCTTTGGCAATTGGCCTGGTCGCAGCCGCGGCAAGGCGACACCGTCATGTCGCTGCTGGCCGGCGGCGATGCGCACCCGGCCGTTGGCCG
Organism: Pirellulaceae bacterium; assembly: GCA_963833245.1. Classification (GTDB taxonomy): domain Bacteria; phylum Planctomycetota; class Planctomycetia; order Pirellulales; family Pirellulaceae; genus Rhodopirellula. Next base: position 1,381,737 of record CAWHXH010000006.1, on the reverse strand, counting down.
TTACGCGGCACTGCGTCGGCAGAGCCTGTTATCCAGCCGAGAACGCCGGCACGTCGCGGAGGACTGGAAACGACCGGAACCGGGGACGCCGCGACCGGTGGTTTTGAGCCAATGGGGCCGTCCCGGCGGCGGCGAGGCGAGTTCGCCGTTTCAAATCGCCCCGGTCAGCTACGTCCAGCCGCAGCGGGCGACGCCGCAGCCCGATCCGGTCGCCGGCCCGCCGGAGCGGCCGCAGTGGAGCGATCATCCGGCGGTTCAACATTGCCGCGGGATTCGTTCCGAATCCAATGTTCAAACCGCGGCATTGACGACGATTCGGCCGCGACTGGATGGTCAAGTCGATGACGCCCTCTGGTCGGCGGCGTTGAAAAACGGCGGGCCGGCCGGCGTCGTTTGGATCGCCGGCGACCGCGAGTACCTCTATGTCGCTTGTCGGCGGCCATCCGGCGGTTTTCGGGTGCTGATCGACACCGACGACGACCCGCTCAGCTCGTTTTGGTTGACCATCGGTGTCGACGGATCGGTTCAAACCAGCGTCGATGGGGTTTTGCCGTGGACGCCGCGGGTGCATCACCGTGTTGCTTTGGATCGCGGCGACTCGACCTTGGAATTGGCCGTTCGGTTGGATTCGCTGGGACTGGGACCGCTGACGATTGGTGAGCCGCCGGAGTACGCTGCGGCGGTTGCGTGTTTTGGCGACCGAGAGCCAATCGCCGCCCTGCCGCGGTTGGCCGACTGGACCCGTTTTGTTTTGAAATGACCTCGATCGACCCGTCGCTGCCCCCGCCGATCAAGCATCCGCCGGGGCCTGAGACACCGTGGCTGGTCGCTCGGTCGCTGGTCGATTTGATCCCCCCGGTGCGGCTGGCATGGGTGCTGCGTATCGCCGCGGCGCCGCTTTGGATCGCCACGACGGCGACGGCCATGTTGGTCTGGGAAGGCTTGGTTCAATTGATTGGCGGTTTTGGCCCGGTGACGATTTCACCCGACGGTGCGGAGTCCTTCGTCCCGGCCGGCTGGTTTTCGCCGGAGTCGGCGGTCGCGATGTCGTTGGGCTACCACCGATTGTTGGCCAATCCGGCGGAGTGGATCGTCGACGCCGGGCCGCGAACGGGGGTTCAAGTTGCCGTCGGCGTAATCGGCTTCGTCCTTTGGACGCCGTTGGTGATGGCGCTGCTGCGTGCCGGAGCGTCATTGGTCGCCGGCGGACCATTGCCCTCCTGGCGAGCGACGTGGCGATTGGTCCGACAGCGACTTGGGACGGGGTACCTGATCGTCGCCACCCCGTTGCTGCTGCTGCTGATTCCCTACCTGTTGATTATCGCGATCGGTCGGATGGGTGGTTCGTTACTGCCGGTCGCGGCATTGATGATGTTAGTTGTGGTGATTATTGGATTGATCGCCCGAGGGGCAGTCCCGTTTGCTTTGACGGCGTTGGTGACCGAAGCGGTTCCTGATGCAATCGACTGCTTGTCGCGGGGCACCGAGGCGTTGTTGCGTCGGCTTCCGTTGGTCGCGGTCTCGGTCGCGTTGGGAGTGTTAATCTTGATGGGTTTGAATGCCATGGCCCGGTTGGCGGTGGAGATGACCGGGCAAATGCAAGCCACATTGATTGGTCACTTGGAACCCGATTTCTGGCTCATCCAAATTCTATGGCACGCTTGGTTGGCGACCGTGGCGGTCGCGATGGTCGGCGGCGTTTATGTCATCGCCTCCTGCTCGGCGACCGGCCGGGAGATCGACGCAACGTGGGACGTTCCGGGGCCGGCGGCGCTGGATTTGCCAAGCTGTGCAGGAAACCCGGACAGTTATCCGGGACGCGAATGAAACCTTCCAGAACCTGGACGAGGTGGAGCTTCGGGACGCTTTCCGCGTTACCGTCAATGAGGCCCGCCGGCCCGATGACGAACGCATTGCGGGGACTGATGCGACGTAGGGGACTCATCACCTCCTAAACCCGGGCAAGACAACGCGTCCGACGGTGACCCCGAACTACAGATTGACCAAAATATCGAGCATCTCCGCGGCGGTGGAAATCACCCGACTGGAAGCCTGGAACGCTCGCTGATAGCCGATCATGCGAATCGATTCTTCGTCAATGTTGACGCCGGTGATCGCCAAATGCTGACTGCGGAGCGTTTGATAGACGTCTTCCAATCCCTCGGCGGCACTGCTCTGGGTGCTGATTTCACGGGCAATCTTGGAAATCGTTTGTTCGTGCAAACCGCGAATCGATCGACCGGATAGATTGCCCAACGGGCGGTCGATCAGGTCGACCAGTCCCGAAAGCGTGTCAGTATCCGCGGCGATCCCGCCGGTGGAGATTGCCAGCAGATCCGCGTCTTCGATCAACGACTCGTTGACCGCGATGTCGCCGGCCGAGGTGCCGGTGAAAAATGTGTTGATGCCCGCCGCCGCCAAAAAACCGCTGGTATCGCCGGCGAACGTAAAACGCGAGTCGGGCGAATCGCTCAAAATTGAGATTCGGCCGTCGGCGGTGACCGTCGCGGTGACACCATCGACCGAATCGATTTGAGCGACGATGGAACCAACCGTGTCGTCGCCGACGCGGCCCAGGTTGGCGACCTGGATGCGGTTTTCGCTGACCAACCCGCCGGCGTTGTCGACGATGTCGATCCGAAAGAACCCGTTTTGAACGTCAAAGGGCAATCCGGCGTCGGCCAGCGGGACGCCCGGCTCGCTGGTGGCGGTCGACAAGACCGCGTCGTGACCGCGGCGGCCCTGGCCGGAGGTGTGCAGGGCGTTGAACCCGGCGATCAACCCGGCGGCAACCTCGTCGAGCGACGCGATGTAGTCCGAAAAAACGCCGCCCCGGATCGCATCAATGGCTCCCAAACGTCCGCCTTTAGCGTCCAGCGGCGCGTCGGTTTGCAGGATTCGCACCTCGCTGCCGCGGTCCCCGGTCGGATCGTGGGCGGCATAGACTTCCCGCCGCGTGCCGCCGGAAATCAAGTAGTCGCCACCGACAAAGACCGCAAAGTTACCCGTCGCCTGCTCCTGGAAATTAATGTTGACATAGGAAGCGAGTTCCTCCAGGTCGCGGTAGCGTTGGTCGCGCAGCCCCGTGGCGTCGCTGCCGATCAACCCGCCCCCCTCGATCGTGGCGATCTCAACGTTCGCTTTGGCAATCCGATCGGTCAGCCGGTTGATTTGACCGGCGATGTCATCAATTTGATTGTCCGTCGCGGCGGTCAAATCCGCCGCTGCGGCTGTCGCGTTGCGGAGTGAATCGGCAAGCGTTTGACCCTGCAGGACCACGAACTCCCTCGCCGCGGCGTCGTTGGGTTGCGTCGAAAGCTCATGCAGTGAGTTGTTGAAGGCGGTCAATTGAGCCGACAACCCGCCGCCATCCAAATCCCCGGTCAATTGCTCCAATTGGCGGTAGGCACGGGACAGTTCGGCTCCCCCGGCGGCGGCGGTTTGAGCGTTCATCATCCGCTCGGCCAACGCCTGGTCGATCACCTGCGTCACCCCGGTGGGACGAACGCCCTGACCGAGAATCAAATTGCCGACCCGCGAAGCGACCGCGGGCGTCTGCTGCAACTGCTGGCGGATGTAACCGTCGGTATTGGCGTTGGCGATGTTGTTGCCAACCACCTGCAGCCCGATCTGAGCCGCTTGCAGCGCCCCGGCGGATTGATTGATGGTTCCAAACAGGCTCATCGCACCGGTCCTTTGATTCTGCGGGACCGGGCAATCGATTCACTCGCCTCCCCCCGCAAAACTTTATCGACCGTTAAGACCCGAAAGTTTGGTCAACCCATCAAGGCGGGTTCCGGCGTCGCCGGGTCGGTCGTCATTTGCGTCGGCCAGGTCAGCGTAAAAGTGCTGCCGCGGCCAACCGCCGATTGGACTTCAATCGTTCCGCCGTAACTCTCAGCCGCTTTTTTGACGATCGCCAGACCGATGCCGGTCGAACGATCTTCGCCACCGGATGGTTGCAATGTTTGAAAAACTTTAAAAATTCGCTGGTGAAATTTTGGATCGATCCCCGGCCCATCGTCCCGGATCTCGATCCGCAACCTATTGCCTTGACTTTGGCAACGGATCTCAACGCAACCGTCCGCGCGGTCATGATGTTGCACGGCGTTGGCGATCAAATGATGTAAACAGGTCGCCAGCGGTCGCCCGGCGGTGTGCAGCATCGGCAGCGCTCCGGTTCGCACGATGGTCATCGTTTCGGGTGGACCGATTGAGGCAATGACGTCTTGGATCAATATCTCCCCGTCAACGGCTTTGATCGGTTCATCGGCCCGGGCGACCCGCGAGTATTGCAATAGATCGGTCAGCAACCGATCCATGATGGCAACGCGGTCCTGCAGCGTATCAAGATGCCCTTTGACATCCGGCGGGATATGAGATCCGGCGTCCTCGATTGCCCAGTCGGCCAGGTGTCGAATGTTCCGCAGCGGGCTTCGGAGGTCATGGCTGGCGATGTAGGCAAAGTCGTCCAGTTCCCCATTGATGCGGCGAAGCTCTTCGACTTGACCGCGAATGGTGTGCGTCATCCGCTCGGCCAGTTGTTGGGCGCGCTGTTGCCGCCGTCCGAGCGAACCGACGATCAAAAATAGCAATCCGTCGACCAATACCCCTCCCATCGCCACACCCAACGACGCGGATTTTTCCAGCGGATTGATGAACGAGGAATCGGCCGCCAATTGCAACACCCACGTCCGCCCGCCCACCCGCAAATGCTGTTGATCATAGAACATGCGGTCCTGCCGAGCGGTGGAGATGGCGTCGAGGTCGCTGGCATAGAGCAGGTGTTCGGACGCGATGGTTTGATCGTAAATCGCGAAGTGGATATCCGGCCGCTTGGTTCGCAGGATGCCGCCGACCAGGTCGCCGGTGCGAAAGGGCGCGTAGATGAACCGGTCGGCCGCCGCCTGCCGCTGCTCAGCCGTCTGGACCGGTTGGCCGGGACGGTAGAGCGGCAGGTAGACCAGGAATCCGGCCTGAACATCGACATCGGTTTCTTGAACCAAACGAACGCGACCCGAAACCGCCGGTTGACCCGTAGCAATCGCGCGGTCCATTGCCTCCCGGCGCACCGGTTCGTTGTACATGTCAAAACCGAGTGCTCGGCGGTTTCGCCAATCCAGCGGCACCAACATGGTGATGGCGGAATAGATCGGCCGCTGCCCCGGAGGATGAATGGCAAAGTCCGGGGAGCCTTCCTGTCGAAGGCGGTCGACAAACGCCTCGCGATCTTGCGGTTCGATTAACCGACTTAAACCAAAGCCTTGGATGCCGGGATAATGCGTTTGCAACTCCTGCTGATCGACGAATGTCTTGAACTGAGCACGAGTGATATGGGGGTCGGCGACATGAATGGCCACCCCCGTCCGCAGGAAATGTTGGTAGGCTTCCATCCGGGCCAGGATCGCTTCGCCCACCTCGGCCGATCGCAACGCAAATCGCTCACTAGCCTGGCGCTGCAGGTATCGATTGGAAAGTTTCCAGGCGACTGCGGTGCAGATCAAGGATGACGCCAGGATGGTCCAGGCGATCGCCCGGCCATGGTCGGCCAAACCGGCCCACCACGGGGTTGCCTCGACCGCGCGGCCCGCCCCGACGAATCGCTCGGTTCGTCGCGATGAAACGTTCGTTAGCGGGAAATTCAAGGCGGTGACCGGCGGTGAGTTGACGCGGGGCGGGGAGAAGCCTGACGCTCCCGACCCGTCCCGCTGCGACAATTGAAGGTCACCAAAGCGGCCCCGGCCACGAGTTTGTCAATCAATCCATCGGTCCGGGCCAGTCGGGTTCCGGTTATGACAGCCGCACGCCAAGTAGCTGGACCCGCTAGGGTTCAGGGCTGACTGAACCCTGGCGGGTCCAGCTTCGATCAATACCGCAGTTGTTGATCCCGCGGTCTTAGCGACCGGTGGGTTTTGGCCCCCGATGGGTCGGGCGGACGGTCGAACCAACTACGCCGCGTGCATGGGTGATGCGGTTCGTCAAAGTTCCAACCAACCGTATTCCAAAGCCGGCATGAACAGCCCGTTTGGTCTGTGGGGATCACTCGGAACGCGGGCCAACCGGGAAGTCATCAGCGAAGCATTTTAACCAGCCGTCGGTTTCACTTCGGATGCCGCTTTTCTCGCCAATAATTTCTTCTGATATTGGCTCTGCACCACGTCGACGATGATCAACACGATAAGCACGAAGTAAAACGTGCTCTTGGTCATCGGTTCGACATTGTAGGTGAACAAGTGGACGTGAGCCTCGTGTCCTCCGTCGCTGATCAACATGATGCCGACGATGAATAGGACGAAGAGTCCCAGAACCTCGTACATTCGGTTCTTGGCCAAGAAGTCCGCCACGCGGTCGGCCAGAAAAATCATTAGCAACCCGCCGATGACGATCGCGGTTGTCAGGATGGCCATGTCGTCCGACAACGCCAACGCGGAGAGGATCGAATCAAAGGAAAAGACCAGATTCATTGCCACGATCAACGCGATGGTTTTGGCGACCGACGCGTTCGGTTTGGCTTCGCCGGCATGAAGGTCCGGTTCGGCGAGCATGTGGTAGATCTCTTTGATCGCTGTCCACAAGATGAACGCACCACCTAGTAGAACGATCACCGCGTGGCCGGAAATTTGGGCACCGATCGCGGTCGTTTCAAAGCTGAAGAATGGGGCTTCCAACCGTTTGATCAGATTGACAACGATAAATAGCAGCCCGATGCGAAAAAAGACCGCCAGGCCGATGCCCATCTTGCGAACGTAAGATTGCCTCTCCGGGGCAACCCGTTTACTTTCGATCGATATGTAGAGCAGGTTGTCAAAACCCAACACCGCCTGTAGCAGCACGAGCATCAACAGGGTGAAGAAACCGGGCAGGGAGAATAGTTGGTCAAACATGTGGGTTTGGATCTAGCAAGGATGGATTTTTAGCAAAATCCACTACGATTGGAGGCGATCGATCACGGACTGCATATCGGCCGCAAGCGGCGCAACAAACGTCTGTTCACAACCCGAACGGGGATTGGTAATCGTTAACCGATGAGCGTGCAGCGCGTGACGTTCGAGAATGTTTGTTGAGTCATCGCCGGGATATTCGACTCCGGTGGATCGTTTCAGGTCCGACAACGTGATCGATCCGTGACCGGCGTAAAGCCGATCGCATAGGATCGGGCACCCGACGTGGGCCAAGTGAACGCGAATTTGATGGGTGCGTCCGGTTTTGGGGCGGACGGTGACCAGCGAGATTCGGCCGATCCGCCGCGTCACCTCATAAAACGTCTGCGCCGGTTTGGCGGTATCGTGTCCCGGCCGAACCGCCATTTTATCGCGTTGATATGGATGTTTGCCGATCGGCGCATCGATCCAATCACGATCCCGATCGATCCGGCCGGCGGTGATGGCGATGTATTCCTTCTGCACTTGGCGGTCGTGAAACTGGGTCGACAGGTGCAAATGCGTGGCATTCGTTTTGGCCACAACAATCACGCCGGACGTGTCGCGGTCCAGGCGATGGACGATCCCCGGTCGTGATGGACCGCCGACATCCGAAAGCGCCGCAAATCGATAGGCCAGCGCCGCGGTCAGCGTCCCGGACCAATGACCTCTGGCCGGATGGACGACCATCCCGGCCGGTTTATTGACGACAACCAACCCATCGTCCTCGAACAGGACGTCCAGTGGGATGTTTTCGGGCCGGTTGTGGTCAACCGGCGGGGGCGGCAGGGTGAACCGGATCGACTGGCCGGCGACCACTTTGAACGACGGTCGTACAAGCTTGCCGTCGACGACCGCGGCGTCATTTTGAATCGCATCGCGGATTTGCGTGCGGCTGAAACCGTCGCACATCGCCGTCAGAACCGAATCGATCCGCTGACCGGCGTATTCTTCGGGAACCGAGATCAAACGGACCGGCGGGTCCGCGGGATCGGCGACGCTCAAGAGTCCTCGTCGGCGTCCGCGATCGTCGGCTCGGCGGCGGGTTCTTGCGTCGGGACTTCATCGACGACGGGTTCGTTCACCTTGGGTTCCTCGACCTTGGGTTCCTCGACCTTGGGTTCCTCGACCTTGGGTTCCTCGACCTTGGGTTCCTCGACCTTGGGTTGCTCGGTGACGATTTCTTCAGCCGTCATGGCCGGATCGGCGTCCGTTTGATCCTCCGTGGTCTGCGGCTCGGGGATTTCCAGATCGAGCATTCCCAAGTCCGGCTCGTCGGGCAGGTCGCCCAGTTCGGGCAATGCCGGCGGTAGCGATGGCTCGGCGGGCGAGAAATCTTGCTCCTTGAACCACGCCAGGAACTCCTGACTTTGGGGTTGCTTGAGCAGCGTGATTCGCTCCTTGGCGACTTCGACCATCGCGTCGGATTCGCCCGCCGACATCGCTGCCTCGTAGCTGGTGATCGCCGTGTCGACTTCGCCTCGGGCTTCGGCGATTTGAGCCAACCCATAGTGGGCCCGGCTTTGCAGCACCCGGTCGCGGGACGTTTGTAGCGCCGCCCGGTAGGCCGCTTCGGCGTCGGACAACAACTCCTCGGCTTCATCGCGAGATTCAAACAGGGCCGTCATCCCGGCGGCCATTTTGGTGCTGCCTTCGTACAGCCGCGCCCAAGCGGCCGCGGGGGTGCCGGGGTAGGTTGCCGCGATCGAGGTCAAATCATCGGTGTTGCCGGTTGCCGAGGCCCGTGCCAATTGCAACGTCGCGTCGGAGCGGTTCTCGGTCTGGCGGGATCGGTAGAGCGTGAACCCGACAACGGCGGCCGCCAGAACCGCCACCGCGATGGCGATCGGTTTGGTGTACGGCTCAATCTTGCGAGCCAAGTCATTGACCGGGCTGCCGTCATCGCCCGGCAGCGGGGTGGCGAGAGAATTGGATTGCCCGGTGACGATCGGCGTCGACGGATTAGCTGCCGTTGGCGATTCCGTGGCGGTCGCCGGGGAATTAACGGGGGCAGCGACCGAGGCGGGCCGTGATTTGGGACGCCGCTTGGGCATGAAACGAGTCGAAAGTTGGCGGGCGGGTGCAGGGGAACGCCGCAATCTAAAACCTCATTCGCAATAACGTCAATCCGAGCGGTCTCCGCCGCCCGACGACAACGACAAATTTCTTCCGTCAAAGTTGAAGCTGGGCGGATTAGGCGAACTGCGTTTCGTGAGCAGACTACTCGCGTGTCTGTCCGAAATAGTGAGCCGACGGCGCTAGCCGCGGGTTCCGACGCCCTAAACCCGCGGCTAGCGCCGTCGGCTCACCCGTTTAACGTTACTCCGGACAGACACTGAATCGGCTGTGGATAAGTGAAAGCTTCGGTTGGCGTAGGGTGATTTTCCCCCTAGTTGGGTTGCAACGGGTAGTGGCAGAGGTTATCGTGAGGCAGGCGTGTTGTCTATAGACTACCGACGTGCTTCGCCCTCAGCTTCCCCGAAGGTCCGATGAACAAGATCAAATTCTTCGTCTTCCCCCTCATCGGCTGCCTGCTAACGGTCGCGATGAGCGGTTGCGATCGCCAACGCGGCGACGGCGCCGTGACGCCGTTGAGCGAGCACGAGCAGTATCTCAAGGACCATCCGGAGATCGATCACCCCAGTGATGATGGTCCTCCCGACTTTTGACCGCATGACTCGCAAAGTTCTCCGGCAACGCCTCACGTCGGGGCAGGCCCCCCCCTCACTATCCGTTCTCGCAGCTAATCCACTTAAGGTTTGACGATGTCGAAAATGAAACAAAGGGATGCATTTACCCTGGTCGAATTGCTGGTGGTGATCGCCATCATCGGCGTCTTGGTCGGTTTGCTTCTGCCGGCTGTGCAAGCCGCCCGGGAGGCGGCTCGACGAATGAGTTGCAGCAACAATTTCAAACAACTCGGTTTGGCGGCTCACAACTACCATGCCGCTTTTAATCAGTTGCCCAAACAGATGGGCGGATCGGCTCAGGTTTCGGGCAACGCCTCGGCCGCTCGCGATGCGGGAACCACGACGGTTGCCGGCGGCAATAATCGCCTCTGGCTCTGCGGCCTGGTGGGCTTAACGCCGTTCTTCGAGCAGCAGGCGTTGTGGGAGCAGGTCAGCAATCCTTATCTCATTCCGATCGGGGACCCGGGCGCCGGGCGCTTGTTCTCGCCGATGGGTCCCTATCCGGGCAAGGGCTTAGGCACCGGTTCGCAGGGCCATGGAAGCTCGATGTATCGACCATGGTTGACCAACATTGCGACATTGCGGTGCCCCAGCGATCCGGGAACCGGCTTGCCCGCGTTGGGAAGGACAAATTATGCCCTCTGCCTGGGTGATGCGACTGCCCAGTCGGCTTATGGACCGGAGAACGTCAACGGAGCCAAGGACACCGATTGGTCCCAGTGGGCACGGGCGTCGTGCCGGGGGGCTTTTGCACCCAGGACCGACCTGGGGTTTCGCGACATCCTCGACGGAACGGCCAACACCATCCTTATGGGAGAAATTAAAACGGACCTGGGCGATCGCGATGCTTCGACGATGTTGGTGGGGACCTCCACCGGTGACCTGATCCGGACGAATCCGGCGACCTGCGGCGGCCAGCGGGATCCGCAACGTCCCCAATTCTGGCGAGCGACGTTGACCGGTGGTTATACCGAGGCGAGTTCGGACGATCGCCAGCGTGGATTTTGCTGGGCCTTTGGGAACGCGGGTAACACCGGCTTTCAGACCATCCTGCCTCCCAACGGCGAAATTTGCGCGTCAAATTGGACTCTGCCTGATGGCAGTTCAAACACCGCCGCCTATTGGGGCGAGGGGGTTTACTCGGCGAGTAGTCGTCACCAAGGTGGCGCCCACGTGGTGATGGCCGACGGAGCGGTCAAATTCATCACTGACTCCATCGAGGCGGGAAGCCCTGCTCATGCGACCGTCCGAGTGGGCGGCTCCACGGCTGAACCAACTCGGTCGACCGTCCCGGGTTCTTCCAGTCCGTTTGGACTCTGGGGCGCGTTGGGTACCCGAGGAGCGAGAGAAGTTATCAACGGCGGCTTTTAACGTCTCAATGCAGACAACTTCCGATCGCAACCCCGCAACCGCCGAGATCGTTCATGCGTTATCCAAAAAGCCTCTTTGGGTGCCTCGTGTTGATCGCCACCCTTCAACCGCGGGTCCAAAGCGGGGAATCGATCGGCGAAGTGGTATCCAACCAAGACGCTTCGGGCGTCGGGCCGCTTGATTTTCGTGGCATTAGCTGCCGACCTCTTGGCGCCGCGTTGCTTTCCCATCCCGAGCATCCCGATCTATTTTTGCGATCCGATCGGTGGTATCCCGGCAACGACCTTTACGAGTTCGCGTTCATGTCGGAGTCGGGCACGCCTGTATTCTCCCGGAGGCGGACCTTTAAGATTCCGGTTGATAACCAAGCTCCCGGTTGTCTTGGTCAACATGACGACCGAATTGAAGGGTTTTGGTATCAGAAGGGGAAATTGATTCGAAGCCTCTTTAACCGAGAAACCTTTGAGTTTGTCCAAACCGACCAGTTGCCCATCGATCTGCCGCGACCGCCCTCCGCCATGGCCGTCCTGAGGTCAAGCGACGGCAATCTTCGGTTCACCTTCTCGATCAGCGATGGCGTTCAAACGCGTGCTCCAGGGGATTGGCGATCAGCGGACTATCGACCCTACAGTCCATCAGGCGTCTACAACGGGGGTACCTCCTACAGCGAATTGATCGCTTTGTCGGTCAGTGCCGACTTCACCCACGTCACTACGCCGGCGGCAATCGTCACGTCCGGCGAAGTCAAAACTCAGCGAGGCCATCAGAACCTTACGGCGGTTGAGTTCCCGGGGGGAGTCTCCGGATGGATCAGCGGCTCGAGATACGGAAATCTGGCTTTTCATCAATTCGGTGATCGCGGCGATGTCGTATCCGAATCCTTGATCGTCGGCGAAGACGGCATCGCGATCCGTCACCCCACCATCAACCCCACCCCGGTCGCCTACGCGGGATTGAACCCCATGCCTGCCGATCTGATCGTCGCGGGCGAAGGTGGCATCTACTATTACAAATTCTTGCGGTACAACCAACACCGTAAGACTCCGGTCTATGCGACGGCCCAGCCGCTATTACGAACCTCGCCCAAGCTAAAAGGTGGATCCCTGGTCGTTCCGACCATGGTCGACTGGGATGCCGATGGACGGACGGACATGCTCGCGGGAAATTCGATGGGACAAGTGCTGTTCTTTCGCAACCGCGGTGATAACGTGTCGCCACGAATCGTCACGGGAGTTCCGCTGAGCGCCGGGGGTAGACCGATTGAGATTCAACCTGGTTATGGCGAGGACATCCAAGGACCGGGAGAGTCCCGATGGGGTTATACCTGTCCCAATGTTGTCGATTGGAATTTCGATCAACGATTGGACATCGTCATGGGCGACAGCCGCGGTCGCCATAGCGTGTACATAAACACGGGGACCGCCGGGCAGCCTCGGCTCGCTCATGAACAACCCCTGTATTTAGAGGGGTTAGAGCTGCATGGATCTTGGCGGTGCCGCCCCGGCGTGGCGGTGGTCGACGATCAAATGGTTTACGTGACATTGGACGACGATGATGAGTTTCATCTCTATTGGCAGGTCGATGAGCAGAACCTGCGAGAGGGTTTCAAACTTCGACTGATCGATGGCCGGCCGATCCGTGGCAATTTCCTCAAAGCTGGCGGAACCGGACGGCTCAAATTTGAGATCGTCGACTGGGATTGCGATGGTGTGCTGGACCTATTGGTCGGTACCGCCCGCCATAGCAGCGTTCCGGATCCTGAAACCGGGTTGCCTTGGAATCACCCACCCCGCCAAGGTTCCGGCCACCAGGGTTCCGGCCACCAAGGTTCCGGCTCCACGGTGCTCTTTCTGCGAAACGCCGCGACCGACGCGGCGCCCCGCTATGAGTTCCCGCGAATGCTCCAATACGACGGGAAACCGATCTTTGTGGGTCAACACTCGTGCGGACCCGCCGTGTGGGACCGTGGGAATCCCGAGGGTCCCGGTTTGATGTTGGGGCTTGAGAACGGAATGTTTCGCTTCCTGGATCGAGATCGACTCCGCTGGTAGACGGCAATTCAAAAGTCCTCGCAGAAGATCCCGGAAGCCTTTCACTTCGGTCGCCGCCGGGGCCGAGCGATTTGACGTGGCCCGGCCTGGGAACAACCTGCTATGGCCGTTGGGGAAGGCGGGTCCGAGGTGATTCGCCTCGCCCGCTCCTGCCCCGGTTCGCCTCCCGATGTCGCTTCGCCCCGCCACCTTGCTGCTGGTCGCCGGCGTCGTGATCGCCAAGCCGACCGCCGCGGTCGCTCAAAACGGCTGGGCGGTCCCCGACCGCGGGCAATGGGGCAACAACGCGGTCGTCGTCGGCCAACCGATCCCCGGTTCTGAACGGATCATCAGCACCCGCGTCGTTTCGACGAGCAGACCGGTCGATTCGTCGATGACACCGCGGGCGCCGACGGTGCCGACCCCGCCGGTCATCGCTTCACGGCCCACAGTCGCTTCGCGGCCGGTTTGGCCCCAGCCGCGAGAAAAATCTGAGATTCGCGAACGCCCCGGGCCGTGGCCCGGCGGCCTGCGTCCGTCGGCTGGATTGATTGAAGCCTCGGCCCTCAGGCCGATCGAGCCTCCGATTCAAACCGTCGCCATCGAGCGACCGATGTCCTGGTCGGAGCAACTCCGACGGGCCGAATCGGCTTTGGAAGAATTTCGCCGAACCGCCGGGCAAAACGGCTCGCCGGTCCGTGATGTCGCCGAGCGAAACGTTGATTTAATAACCGAGTGGTTGATTGCCCATCGCGAGCTGGGCGATTTGATCGATCAAGTTGACACGGCCGAAGACAAACTGCGGCGGACCGAAGATGATTTTCGCGATACGCAGGCGAAGCTGGAACAATACGGGCTGACGACCACCGTCGGGCTGCTGCTGCGGCACAAGAAAGAACAATTGCAACGATGGCGGGCGTCGACGCAGGCCAACACACTGGCCGACCGCGATTTGGCCGCGGTTCGCGAACGGCGATTGGCTCTGGAGATGACCAACGAGGACGGGTCCGAACCGCGCGATCAGGCTGTTGCCCGGTTGGTGGCCGCCGGTGTCGATCCCGACTCCTGGCAGGGTCGCCGCGACTTGGCGGTCCTCGAAGCGATGTTGCGGCGGCGGTACGAATGGATCGCCGCGACGTCGGACCGTTATACCCGCCAAACCGAGGAAATCGGACGGCTGGACACCGCCCGGCAAGCGACCGCGAAACTTGGCGACGACTACAGCCGATTCATTGAACGTCAAATCCTGTGGATTCGGTCCAACGACGCGATTTCGCTGCGAACGTTCACCGACCTGCCGAAAGCCGCCGACGCTTTGTTTTCGCCCGCTCGAAGCGAGGCAATCGGCGTGACGATCGGTCGCAAATGGGCGGCCGCCCGCGGCGAAACGATGGGGCTGGCGCTGTTGATCGTCATCATCCTGCTAGTCCGTTGGCGGGCCAAATCGGCGATGCAAGCGATCGGTTTGGGCAAGACGATGCGCGACCGCACGCCGGCGGCTCGGACCGGCACCGCGGCGGCGTTAACGGCCGCGGTGGCCGCCGGTTTACCCGCGATTCTCTACGCGATCTCCCGCTGGTTGGACTCCGGCATTGTCTCCGAAGCGACGCTGCACGCATCCTCGGGGGCCGCCGCCGCGGCGCTGGTCGCCTGGGTGGTCGAGCTGCCTCGTCAATCGCTGCGAAACGGTGGTTTGGCGGATTCGCACCTCGGTTTCGAACTGCCTCGCCGCCGCCGGGCCTACCATTTCATCGCCATCATCGGCGCCGGATTGATGGTCGCCGCCTACGTCGTGACGATCGGCAAAGGGGTCGACGCGGGGGCGTGGCGAGGATCGTTGCCGCGGGTCGGGTTCATGCTCGCGATGTTGTTGGCCGCTTGGACGTTTCACCGCACGTTGAAACCGGCCGGTGGGTTCGCCGAGCCGTTGATTGCCAAATTCGGCGGCCGGGTCGTCCATCGTCTCCGACTGCTGCTGTATCTGACCGGAATCGGGGTGCCGGCGGGGTTGATCGGTCTGGCGGGTCTTGGTTTCGGCTACACCGCGACCGAGCTGCTCCGCCGGGTGATGTTGACGTGGATCGCCGGCGGAACCGCGGCACTGCTGTGGCCCGGGGTTTCGACCGCGTGCTCGCATGGCTGGCGACTGTTGACGTCAACCCATCCCGACGATGACTTGGCGGTCTCGGGTCACCTGGCGAGTCATTTTTTAGAACTCAAACATCAATTCGCGTTCCTGGCCCAGTGCTCGCTGATCGTCGCCGGACTCGGGGCGGCCGCCTGGCTTTGGGTCGATGCGCTGCCGGTCGCCGGGCTGGGCAATCCGGTGCTCTGGACGGTTGGCCAAGACGCGGACGCTCAAAACGTCACCGCCATGCACCTGGCAATCGCCGCGGGGACGCTGTTTATTGCCTTTCAACTGGCCAAACTGCTGCCGGCGTTGTTCGATGCCCTGGTGTTGCAGCGGGTGTCGTTTGACGAGGCGATGGAGCACGTTCTGTTTCTGGGCAGCCGCTGCGTGATCTTTGGCGTCGGGCTGCTGGTCGCCAGCCGCCTGGTCGGACTCCGCTGGGCGATGATCCAGTGGTTGGCCGTCGGATTGACGATCGGGATCGGTTTTGGACTGCAGGATTTGATCCGCAACCTGGTTGGCGGACTGGTCGTGCTGTTTGAAAAGCCCGCGGCGTTGGGCGACCGGATCTCGGTGGGCAAACTGACCGGCCGGGTTCTGATGCAGCGGCTGCGGACGACCACGTTGACGGACGACGAAGGCCGCGAGGTGATCGTGCCCAACAAAGCGTTCATTGCCGGCGAAGTCGTCAATCACATGGGTGCCGGACGTTTGACCGCGGTGACGTTCGAGGTCTCGGTGCATCGCGACGAGCGGGCGGCGGACGTTTGCCGGACATTGACCGAGCTGATGATCGAGCAACCCGACGTGCTGTTGTCCCCCGCTCCGCAGGCAACGTTGGTTTGCGTCGCTCAGCGGTCCCAGCGGATTGAGCTGCGGGCTTGGATTGAATCATCCCGCGACGCCGACCGGATGCGGCGTGATTTGTCGCAAATCACCCGGAAAAACCTTCGCGACGCGGGGTTGTTGGTTCGCGACCCGCCGGCGCGGGCGGCGTGAGCGGCGTGTTGCCGTAGCGGAAGTCGCCAAGACT
This sequence comes from Pirellulaceae bacterium, assembly GCA_963833245.1. Classification (GTDB taxonomy): domain Bacteria; phylum Planctomycetota; class Planctomycetia; order Pirellulales; family Pirellulaceae; genus Rhodopirellula. The sequence goes on along the minus strand of CAWHXH010000006.1, from coordinate 1,365,562 downwards.
TTCGGCGGGCACCGATGGAGGCAAACCGAAAGTCTTGGCGACTTCCGCTACCTGGCCGATCGGGCGGCCCGGAGCTGGCCGCGTGCTCGGGCGACGGCGTCGGTTTTGAGTTGATTCTGGGCCGGAGAGCTTGCCGGCATCGCGAGTGCCTCGTTCAAACCTGTTTCCGACGCAGTAACGTCGAGCGATTCCAACGGCACGGAACGCTGGGTGACGATCGAGATCGTATCGTCTTCGACCTGGGCAAAGCCGCCTTCGACGAAGTAGCGGTGTTCGACGCCGGCTTTGGTCAATTTCAAAATGCCGTGACCGAGACGTCCGATCATCGGCGCCCGGCCGCGGAGCACGCCGAGCGAACCGTCGACCATCGGAAGGATGACCGAATCGGCCAACCGATCAACTTCGGTTTTCTCAGGCGTGACGACTTTGCAGTGAAGTTTCATGGGGACTCTGAAGGTGGGATAGGCCTCCGGCCTGTCGACGGTTTGAAAGACAGGCCGGAGGCCTATCCCACAAGCTAGGCGTTAGCAGCCATCTTCTTGGCCTGCGCCTCGGCCTGCTCGATCGAGCCGACGTACATGAACGCCTGCTCGGGCAGGTGGTCCCATTTGCCTTCACAGATTTCCTCGAACGACCGCAGCGTGTCTTCAAGCGGCGTGATTTCGCCTTTTTTCCCGGTAAACACTTCGGCGACCAGGAACGGCTGGGACAGGAATCGCTGGATCCGCCGTGCCCGGCCGACCAACGTCTTGTCGTCATCGGACAACTCGTCGATCCCCAGGATCGCGATGATGTCCTGCAGTTCGTTGTTCCGCTGCAGGATGGTTTGAACCTGCCGCGCGATCCGGTAATGCCGCTCGCCGACGTACTGCGGGTCGAGGATTCGCGAGTTGGACGCCAGGGGATCGATGGCCGGATAGATCCCTTTTTCGGAGATCGATCGCTCCAGGTAAATGAACGCGTCGAGCTGGCCAAACGCCGTCGCCGGGGCGGGGTCGGTCGGGTCGTCCGCGGGCACGTAAACGGCTTGAACCGACGTGATGGCGCCGTTCTTGGTCGACGTGATCCGTTCTTGCAGTGCCCCCATCTCGGTCGCCAGCGTCGGTTGGTAACCGACCGCCGAGGGCATCCGACCGAGCAGCGCCGACACTTCCGAACCGGCTTGGGAGAAGCGGAAAATGTTGTCGACAAACAGCAGCGTGTCCGCTCCGGTCGAGTCGCGGAAGTACTCGGCCATGGTGAGGGCTGACAGCGCGACGCGAAGCCGGCTGCCGGGCGGCTCGTTCATTTGACCAAACACCATGCAGGTTTGTTCGAGGACCGATCGGCCGGTATCGCCGACTTTGGCCTCCTGCATTTCAAGCCACAGGTCGGTGCCCTCGCGGGTTCGCTCGCCCACGCCGGCGAAGACCGAGTAACCACCGTGGGCGGTCGCGATCCGCGCGATCAACTCGGTCAAAATGACGGTTTTGCCCAGTCCGGCCCCACCGAACAGCCCCGCTTTGCCGCCGCGAACGAACGGCGTGAGCAGGTCAATGACCTTGATCCCGGTCTCGAAAACTTCGGTGTTGGTCGACAGCTCGTTGACCGGCGGGGCTTGCCGGTGGATCGGCCAGTAGTCGTCGGCTTGGACCGGTCCGCGGCCGTCGATCGGTTCGCCCAACACGTTGAAAACGCGTGCCAACGTCGCTTTGCCGACCGGGACGGTGACCGGTTTGCCGGTGTCGATGACTTCCATGCCCCGCATCATCCCTTCGGTCGATCCGAGGGCAATTGCGCGGATTTTGCCGCCGCCGAGGTGCTGTTGGACTTCGCCGACCAGATCGACGGTGATCCCTTTGTGCTGCGATTTGACGGTCAACGCATTGTAGATCGCCGGCATGTGGCCGTCGGCGAACTGGGCGTCAAACGTCGAACCGATGATTTGGGAAACGTGGCCGACGGTGGTATCGATTTCGGCGGTGGACATGGCGAGGCGGGCGCGGGGCAGTTCAGGGATCCGATCGCCCCTTGATACCCGACCGACCCGCCGATGGCGATGGGCCGTACCGGCTAGGATGGTCAATGTCCTATGCCGCCATCCCCGTTGCCAAAGTTCTTCCCCATGAGCACTGCCACATCGCTGATGACTCTCGCGGAGTTCGAGGCTTTGCCCGAACGCGAGGGTATTGAACAGTATTTGATTCGCGGTGAATTGAGGGAAATCGAGATGACACGACGCAGCCGAATCCACGCCGGGACTGAGGCTCGTGTCGCCTATGCCTTGCGAAGCTGGACTTTGCAGCATCGGCCAACGCAATTTGACGTACTCTCCGGAGAGGTCGGCGTAGCCCTAACGGGCGATCCATCGACCGCCGTGGGAATCGATGTCGTTGTTTTTGATCTCGCTTTGCTCAAAGCTCAACGCGACACATCTCGTATGGTCATCGGCGTGCCCAAACTGGCGGTCGAGATCCTTTCGCCCAGCGATCGGCACGGTTTGATCGTTGAAAAAATCGATGAGTATTTGGACCGTGGCGTGGGAGCGGTTTGGGAAATTGACCCGTCGTTTCAAACCGTTCGTGTTCACGTTGCCGGACAGAACGCCACCATGTTCAATCGCGATCAAACGATCACTCAAGAGCCGCTCCTGCCGGGGCTGAGCCTTCCCGTGGCCGATCTCTTTCCCCCGTGGTCTTAATCCATGTCCAAATCAAAAAAGAGTCCTTTTCCCGGCATGGATCCCTACATGGAATCCCGCTGGCCGGAGGTTCACGCCAGTTTGATTGTGTATGCCCGCAATCAAATCAACGCTCAATTGCCCGACGAGTTGCAAGCCAATATCGAGCGCGGTGTGTCTGTATTGGGCGTCAGCGACGGTTCCCCGAGGTACTTTCGATCCGATGTCGATGTCCGGGAAAATGATTTCAACCTGCAGGACCGGCCGGACGCCAATCCGGACTCCGGGGGCACGGCGGTGTTGGCCCCACCGGTGACAGTCGCCAAGTCGCTGCGGATGCGTGTGGTCCACCGGCCGCTCAGACACGTGGAAATTGTCGGTCCGGGGGGCCGGATTATCACGGCCATTGAGTTCTTAAGTCCCTGGAACAAACGAGGCAAAGAGGCACGGAGCCAGTATGGGGCCAAACAACTCACCTACCGCGACGCGGGCGTTCACCTGGTGGAGATCGATTTGACCCGGCATGGCGGCTACATCCTGACTGCCCCGGTGACGGACATCCCCGAGTCTCACCAGACCCCCTACGCCGCGTGCGTTGTTCGTGTCGATGGCACGGACGAAATCGACTACTTCGCGATCCCGCTGGACGAGCCGTTGCCCAACCTGCCGGTCCCGCTGCGGTTGGGCGAGCCGGACGCGGTGTTGCAATTGCAAGAGTTGATCGACGCCTGTTACCGCGATGGCCGTTATTGGCGAACCGACTATACCGCCGACCCGGGTGTGCCCTTTGACAAACCGCAATCGATACGGATCAACGAAATCCTCACCGCCGCCGGTCGGCGGGGGTGAGCTAGCTTCGTAGGGTGGGTCAAGGAGTCTTCGACGCCGACCCACCACACGAATTTATTTCAAGCGATGGGTCGACGCTGCAAGCGGCTGGACCCACCCGACGACTAAACCCTGGCGGGTCCAGCTACGGTACTTGCCGCGGTTGCCTTACCGGGCCAGCAAAGTCAACAACTCGTCGTCTTCGGATTCGCTAAAGACCGAATCGACGTCTTCGGCAGGAAACGACATCTCGTCGGCTTCGACGACGAAATCGTCGACTGCCGCGATCGCTTTGGCAACCGTGTCGAACGATTCGATCGGCGTATCGGCGGCCTCGGACACAGTCGATGCGGCGGAACCTTCGGGGGCCAACGTCGCCGCTGCCACCGTTTCGGCGACAAACGGCGTATCGGCGACAAACGACGCCGCGACGATCGGTTCGGACTGCGTCGGCGACTGGGCGTTGAGCCGGTTGATGACCCGCAGTGCGTCCAACGCCGTGACCTGTCCGTCCCGCGTCACATCGGGGTAAACCCGCGATCCGCCGCTGGTCGTCGTGAACGCCCCTTCGCCCTGCCCGCCGGTCGGCTGGGCGGTGTTGCCAGCCGTCTCGTTGATACGATTGATAATCAACAACGCGTCCAGCGCCGACGTTTCGCCGTTGCCGTTGACGTCGGTCGGTTGCAGGATGTTGGTGAACACGCCGGTCGAGAGCGAGTTGAACCCGGCCTCGGCCCGGATGCTGAACACCTGGTCGCTGCTTTGAGGTTCAAACACGATCGCGTACAACCGGCCGGCTTCGACGGCCAAGGTTGCGACGCCGTTGACGTTGCCGCCGGCCGGGACCGGACCGCCGCTGGGTGAATCGGCCAGGAACCGAATCATGCTGCTGCCCGCCGGCACGTTGCTGGCCGGGGCCACCGTCACGATTGTCGACCGGACGGCGGCAAACAGGATCGCCGTCGGGATGCCGTCGCCGGGGATTACGTGCAGCCGGACGATCGACGGCGGGGCAAGTAGCCGCGTGCCGTTGGTCAAAATGGAGTCGTCGTCGACGATCGTTCCGCCGGCGGTGGGGACCGAAATCGTTGCCCCGCCGGTTGAATTGGACAACATGACAGTGAACGACTCGGACGCTTCGACGTCGTTATCGCCGGAGACCGGGATATTGATCGTCGCCGAGGCCTGACCGGGCTGGAACGTCACCGTGCCCGAGGGCAGCGTGCCGCCAAAGTCGGCGGCGTCTAGCGATCCGGTTCCCATGACGGCGAAATCGACGCTCGTCGTCACGCCCAACGCTCCGCCGCGGGTGATGACAAACGTGAAATTCGTCACCCCGGCATCACCTTCGACGCGGTTGGAGTTGACCGCCGAAATCGCCAGCGTCGTCGCGCCGGTGACCGAGGCATTGAGTGCCGATTCAAACGCGCCGATGTCGGGACCGTCACCTTGCGGACGGACGAAGCGACGTTGGTCAAGCGTTTGGCCGGCCAATGTCCCGGCCGACAGCGCGGGGCTGCCCGACGCCAGCGCGTGGGTCCGGGTCGGCCCACCGTTGTCAGCGAGCGCTTCGAGTCCCGGATCGACGCCGGTGATGTCGGTGCTCATCGGCGATGCGATCGTGGCTCCGGCGGTGTTGCCGATCAGGTTGAACCCGCCGCTGGCGAGTGTCCCCGAAACGTCCGGGCCGGTGCCGGCCATGTTCAATCCGACGATCGTATTGATCGCCGTCGCGGTTCCGCCGGTCACGGCGATCCCGCCGCCGGTCGCGGCGGTGTTCATCGCGATCGTGACCGAGGTGTGCTCGACCGTCCCGCCTTCGGAGAACACGCCGCCGCCGATCGTCGTGGCGGAGTTGCCCGAGATCGTCGAAGCGATCAGCGTGATCGTGCCGCCGTCGCCATCGTTGTAGATCCCGCCGCCGGCGTCGGCGGAGTTACCCGCGACCAGCGACCGGGTGACGGTCATGGTGCCGGCCGCGGAGTTCCAAAGACCACCGCCCTCGGTGGCGGTGTTGCCGGTGATCGACGATTCGGCGATTGAAACAACCGCATTGCCGCCGGCGTGAAGCCCGCCGCCGTTGCCCGGCGCGTCGCCGACTTCGTTGCCGACCAATCCGGTCCGCGTCAAAGTCACCGACGTTCCGCCGATCGTTTCGATCCCGCCACCGGCACGGTTGGCGGTGTTGCCGCCGATCGACGAGTCGGTCACGGTCAACGTTCCGGCATTAAAAATCCCGCCGCCCGAGCCTGACGCCCCGTCGGCCACGTTGTCGCCGATTGTGGTGCCGGCGACCGTGACGGAACCACCGTTGTTAAAGATCCCACCGCCGCCGTTGGTCGCGTCGTCGCCCGAAGCGGTGTTGCCGGTGATGAACGAATCGTTGACCGTCAGCGTGCCGGTCAGGCTGTTCCAAAGCGCCCCGCCCTCGGAGGCGGCGGTGTTGCCGGTCGCGGTCAGATTGCTGAACGTCGCCTCGGCCGCTCCGGTGGAATGGAACCCGCCGCCGTTGATGCCCGCGGAGTTGCCAACCATCTGACCGCTTGTCATCGTCAACGTGCCGGCGATCAATTCGATCGCCCCGCCGGCGCGGTTGGCCGTGTTGCCCGCACCATCTTCGGTGCCGCCGAACGTGACGCCGTTGAGCGTCACGTCACCAGCGACGCTGAGCAAACCACCGCCCGAACCGGCGGTCCCGTCGGCCGCGTTGCCGGTGATTGTCGCACCGGCGATCGACAGCGTGCCGCCATCGTTGAACACGCCGCCACCGCCGTTGGTCGCGTCATCACCCGAAGCGGTGTTGCCGGAGATCGTGGTTTGACCATTGATCGTCAACGTTCCGGTCGCGGAGTTCCAAAGCCCACCGCCCTCGGAGGCCGCGGTGTTGCCGGTGATACTGCCACTGGTGATCGTGACTTCGCCATCGCCGGTGATGTGCAATCCGCCACCGTTGCCGGGGCGGCTGCCGACAGAGTTACCGGTCAACGAGGCGGTCAACAACGTTGTCGTTGATCCACCGATCGCCTCGATGCCGCCGCCGGCCCGCATTGCGGAGTTGCCGGAGATGATCGTGCCGCCAGCGAACAGCTCACCGGCATTGAAGATCCCGCCGCCCGAAGCCGACGATGCATCGCCGACGCCGGCCACGTTGTCAGCGATCGTCGCGGCCCCGAGTCGGACGGCGTTGCCGGCATTGTAGATCCCGCCGCCGCCGTCGGTCGCATCGGTCCCTGTCGCGGTGTTGCCACGGATCGTCGCACCGGTCACCAACAAAGCTTGCGTGAGCGGTCCCAATACGCGGTCGCCGGCTTCCTGGTAAATCCCGCCGCCGCGAACGGCTGTGTTGTTTTCAATCAAAATTCCATCGGCGACCGTCAACGTTCCGGTCGGCGAGTTCCAAAGCCCGCCGCCTTCGACCGCGTTGTTGCCGCTGACTTCGCCGCCGCTGAAAGTCGCCACCGCATCGCCGGAGAGGTGAACGCCGCCGCCGTTGCCCGGCGCCGCGGTCGCTGCTCCGGTGCCGGCGTCGTTGCCCGAAATCGTTACGTCCGTGAACGTCGCGACGGTTCCGGCGATCAATTCCACGCCGCCGCCGGCCCGATTGGCTCGGTTACCGGAGATCGTCCCGCCGTCGACGGTGACGGTCCCGCCGCCAAAGAAAATCCCGCCGCCGCTGCCCGACGCCCCGTCGGCGATGTTGCCGGAAATCGTCGTGCCGGTGATCGTCGTGGTACCGCCGTCGCTAAAGACACCGCCGCCGCCATTGTCGGCCGCGGCTCCCGAAGCGACGTTGCCCGAAATCGTCCCGCCGGTGACGGTCAAGGTCCCGGTCGAGCTGTTCCAAAGTCCACCGCCCTCCGACGCCGCGGAGTTGCCCGTCACGTCGGTTTGCATCAACGTCACCTCGCCGTCGCCGGTGATGTGAAGCCCGCCGCCGTTTCCGGGGCTGCTGCCGGCCGAGTTGCCGGTCAAATCCGAATCGGTCAACGTCGTGGTCGAACCCGCGATCGCTTCGATCCCGCCGCCGGCCCGAAGTGCTTCGTTGGCTGAGATCGTCGATCCGGTCACGGTCAATTGACCGGCGTTGAAGACCCCGCCGCCGGACGCTCCCGACATCCCGCCGACGACCGTCGGAACAATTTGGCCACGGACTTCACCCGACGGATTGGCGACCGAGTGGACGTTTAAGTAAACGCGGCCGGCGATCAATTCGTCGACAAAGCTCGCCGGGAACTCGTCACCGGTGATCGTCAGCGTCAATGTGCCGTCGCCGTTGTCGACGAACGCGTCGTCGTCGAGCAAGTTGACAAACACCGGTCCGTTGACCCCGACGGCGCCGACGTGGAAGTGGGCCATCGTCAATTGCGACGCACCGTCGGTCTCGTCGGTGTCCAAGTCCAACCCGGTGACCGTCAACGTCAAATCAAACGTCCCGGCGTCGGCGTTGTAAGTGAAGTCCGCGGTGCCGGTCGCATCGGTCGTCACCGGCGGGTTCTCTTGGGTCCCGTCCAAAGCGAAACTTGTCGTGATGACGCGATCGCGGTTACCGGCGACGTTGCCCGAGATTGTCGACGACGTAACCAGGACCCTTGCCCCGGCGTTGTGAATCCCGCCGCCGCCGTCGGTCACTTCGTCCCCGGTCGCCCGGTTGCCCCGAATAATCGTGTCGGAGATCGCCAGCGCGATCGGGTCGGTCGGCATCGGATCGGTGACCGATTCCTGGTAGATCCCGCCGCCGCGGACCGCCGTGTTGGACTCGATCACCGCGTCGTCCGAGACGGTCAGCGTCCCGACCGGTGAGTTCCACAACCCGCCGCCTTCGACCGCCGAGTTACCGGCGACCGAACCGCCGGAAATCGTCACTTCGCCGTCGCCGGAGATGTGCAACCCGCCGCCGTTGCCCGGGGCCGGGTCGCCGGCAACCGAGTTGCCGTTGCCCGCAACGCCGAGCATCACGTTGGTCAATGTCGTGATCGACCCCGGTGTCACTTCGATCCCGCCGCCGGCCCGCCGAGCGGTGTTGCCGGCGATTGTCGAGTTGGTCACGGTGATCGTTCCGCCATCGTTCAAGATCCCGCCGCCGGAGCCGGGGATCGCATCGCCGCCGGTCAGTCCGTTGGCCACCGCGGAGTTGTTCAACACCGCGATGTCGTCGGCCGTCAGCGTCCCGCCGGGCCGCACCGCGATCCCGCCGCCGTCGCCCATCACGCGGCCGCCCGTGATCGTCAAACCGGACAGTGACAAGGTTGTCGCGAAAGATTTCAAACGCCCGGTCATCCAGCCCCGAGGCGTCGATGATCGTGTCCTCCATCCCCGCGCCGATGATCGTCAACGCGTCGGTGATGTCCAAATCGCCGGTCGCCGCGGCATCCTCGCCGGCTCCCATGTTGCCCAGGACGTAAGTTCCCGCGGCCAGCGTGATCGTATCGGCGCCGGGGTTGGCGTTGGCCGCGATGATCGCTTCGCGGAGCGTCCGTAGCCCGTCGTTCAGGTCCGCGGTGTCGCCAAACGAGTTGACGACTAACCCGCCGCCGGCGTTGATGTCCTGGACCTCGACGGCCCCGATGTCGATCACGCCGTCGACGATCCGGGCAAACGTTTCAAAGAAGTTGCCGCCTCGCTGGTCAGTGTCCAAACCGGCTGAAGCCGAGTTGACCCCCGCATCGACCAGCGGGCTGGTCGCGGCCGGCAAGTGCGTCATCGTCGGACCGCCGTTGAACGCCAACGGCGCAAGCTGCGGGTCGCCGCCGACCAAGTTGCCGACGCCCCCGGTCAAATCGCCTGACACGTCCCCGCCGGTGTTTTGCGACACCACCGTGTTGTCGGCCGTCACCTCGCCGCCGCCGGCGAACACGCCGCCGCCGTCGGCCGCGGTGTTGAGCGCAATCGTCACCGAGACATGCGAAACGTCGCCGCCGGCGGTGAACACGCCCCCGCCGCTTCCGGTCGCGGTGTTGCCGGAGATCGTCGTGTTGACCAATGAAACGGTCCCGCCGGCACCTGTGTTGTCGGCTTCGTTGTAAACCCCGCCGCCGGTGGTCGCGGTGTTGTCCGCGATCAAGGAACGGGTGACCGTCAGCGTCCCGGCCGGTGAGTTCCACAACCCGCCGCCTTCGACCGCCGCGTTGCCGCGGATCGACGAGTCGTTGATCGTCACCACGCCATCGCCGCCGATGTGCAACCCGCCGCCGTTGCCGGGGTTGGCTCCGGCGCCGGCTACCGAGTTGGCTTCGGCCGCGTCATCGGTCCCGTCGGCATTGGTGCCGATCGTCACGCGGTCCAGCGTCACGGTGGTCCCGCCGACGGTCTCGATCGCCCCGCCGGCACGGTTGGCGACGTTGCCGGCGAACGTCGAATTGATTGCCGTGAGCGTCCCGAGGTTCAAAACCCCACCGCCTGAGCCGGCCAAGCCATCGGCTGTGTTGCCGGCAACCAGAACCGTGTCGAGCGACACCAAGCCGGACAAGTTAAAGATGCCCCCGCCGCCGTTGGCCGCCCCGGCTCCCGAAGCGGTGTTGTCGCGGATCGTCGTGCCGTTGACGGACATCTCGCCGGCTCCGTTCCACAGCCCGCCGCCCTCGTTGGCCGCGGTGTTGCCGGCGACCGAGCCGCCGACGAACGTCACGTCGCCGTCGCCGGTGACGTGCAACCCGCCGCCATTGCCGGGCATCGCACTGCCGGCCGGACCGGCGACGTTGTTGGTCAAATTGCTCGCCGCGATCCGCGCGGTCGAACCGTCGCGGGTTTCGATCCCGCCGCCGGCCCGGTTGGCGGTGTTGCCGACGATGCTCACGCCGGAGACCATCAGCATCCCGCCGCCGTGAAAGATCCCGCCGCCGGAGCCGGCGGCGCCGGTAGCCATGTTGCCGGTGATCGAACCGCCCGAGAGCGTCACCGCACCGCCGACGTTGTAGATCCCCCCGCCGCCCTGGTCGGGGTCCGCTCCGGTGGCAGTGTTGTCGGCGATCGCGGTGCCGGTCGTCGTTCCCATCAGCACGCTGGTGGTCAGCGTCCCGGTGCCTGAGATCCACAACCCGCCGCCTTCGACCGCGGTGTTGCCGCTGACGCTGCCGCCGAACAGTTCAACGACCGCATCGCCGCCGGCGTGCAGCCCGCCGCCGTTGCCCGGTGCCCCGACTCCGGTCGCGGTGTTGGTCGACAGGTCGGTGTCGACCAACCGCGTCGTGCTGCCGCCGATCGCCTCGATCCCGCCGCCCGCCCGCACCGCGGTGTTGCCGGTGATCGCCGTGCCGGTGGCGGTCAATTGACCGGCGTTGAAGATGCCGCCGCCGCTGCCCGCGTCGCCCGTTGCCTCGTTGTCGACGACCGAGCCGCCGGTCAGCGTGACCGAGCCGCCGTCGTTGTAAAGTCCGCCACCGCCCATCGTTGCATCATCGCCCGAAGCGGTGTTGTCGCTGATGAACACGTCCGCGACGGTCATCGTCCCGGTGCTGCTGTTCCACAATCCACCGCCTTCGGCCGCGGCGGCGTTGTTTTCCACCGTCCCGCCGGTGATCGTCACGGTCCCCGGTCCGGTCACGTGCAGCCCGCCGCCGTTGCCGGGCATCGCGGCGCCGATCAACCCGGCGGTGTTGCCGTCCAAATTGACGTTCGTCAGCGACGTCGTCGACGAACCGCTGGTCTCGATCCCGCCGCCGGCGCGGTTGGCCAAGTTGCCGGTGACTTCCGAGTCGATCAATTCGAGCTGTCCGCCGGCGTTGAAAATCCCCCCGCCGCTGGCCGAGCCGGCCGTCGCCGAGTTGCCGCTGATTTCAGTGTCGATGATTGTCATCGCACCGGCATTGAAGACGCCCGCCCCGCCATCGGTCGCGGCGTCGCCGGTCGCCCGGTTGGCGTTGATGTTGGCCCCGGTGATCGACACCACCCCGCTGGCGGCGACGATCTCACCGGCCGCCACCGGTGCGGTCCGCCGGAACGATTGATCGTTGGTCGGATCGGCGTCGCCGTCGTCGATCGGCACGCCGGCGGTCGGCGAGCCGGGGGCGGCGTTGGTTGCCGCGTCGATCGCGTCGGAGATCTCCGTCGGGATCAACAGTCCGTGCAATACGATCTCGCGGGTCGACAGCGGATTGAGGTTGTTGAATTGCCGCGCCGCGTCGGGGTCGGACAAATCAAAGCTGTAGACGGTATCCCGCACGAACTCGGTGCCCGATGGGAACTGGTCGGTCGGAGTGATCCGCCCGGCCATGACTTCGGCAAAGAAAAAGTTGAGCGGCGCGACGCCGTCGGGAGCGCTTTCCAACTGCTCGGCCGTCAGGTTCAACACCACCGGGCCGTACTGCGGGCGGCCCTCGAAGAAATCGAGGTAGTCCTCCGCGGCGCCGAACCGATCGGTCTCGTCGACGTTCAAAGCACCATCGCCGGCCGTCGTCGGCAGGGCGGAATTGACCGCCACGCCACCGGCCCCGTCAAAGAACGGTCCATCGCCCTGCTGGGCCAACGGTCGCGACGCATTGCCGGCGAATTGACCGTGGATGTGAGCGACGTGGACGCCGCCGGGCACGCCGGTCAAATCCTGCAGCCCGGTGGCGTTGATTTGAACCCGGATCGTCGCGATCCCGCTGCGGACACCGGCCGCATCGGTCGTCACGCCCGAAGTATCCATCGTCAACGTCGCGGTGCCCGTCGCGGTGCTGCCGTAAGCCGCGTTGAGGGTTTGCAAATCGGCGGTGAACGTTTGCACGTCGGCCGACGTGTCGTTGTAAACGCCGCCGCCCCGGACCGCGTCGTTGCCGCTGATTCGCGTCCCGTCGCCGTCGGCATCCAATCCGATCGTCAATCGTCCGGCCCCCGAGTTCCAAACCCCGCCGCCTTCGACCGCGGTGTTGCCGGTAATGTTGCCGCCCAAGATCGTCACCATGCCGGTACCCGAGATGTGCAGCCCGCCGCCGTTGCCCGGGGCCGGATCACCCGCGACCGAGTTGTCAATCAAATCAACATCGTCCAACGTCGTCACGGCCCCGGCAGCGACCTCGACCCCGCCGCCGGCCCGCCGGGCGGTGTTGCCCGAGACGAACGAACCGGTCGCGGTCAGCGTGCCGTCGTTGAAAATCCCGCCGCCCGAACCCGCGATGCCGGCTCCGTCGCCGTTGGCCGCGTTGTCGTCGATCCGCACGTCGTCGAGTGTCACCGTGCCGCCGCGGTTGGCCAAACCGCCGCCATCGCCGGCAACCGAGCCACCGGTGATTGTCACGCCGGTGATCGACACCGTTGCCGTAAAGATTTCAAAAACCCGATCGGACAACGCCGAAGCGTCAATGATCGTTTGGCCCGAACCGGCGCCGACGATCGTCAACGCGTCGGTGATGTCCAAATCGCCGGTCGCCGCGTCGTCTTCGCCAGCCCCGGCAAGGTCCAAAACATACGTTCCCGCGGCCAACGTGATCGTGTCCGCTCCGGCCCGACCGTTGGCCGCAATGATCGCTTCCCGCAGCGTCTGAACGTCGTCGGTCAAATCCGCGGTGTCGCCGAACGAATTGACCACCAATCCCCCGCCGGCCGTCGGGTCTTGGACTTCCACTGCACCGATGTCGATCACGCCGTCGACGATCCGCGCGAACGTTTCAAAAAAGTTGCCGCCTCGCTGGTCGGTGTCCAAACCGGCCGAAGCCGAGTTGACGCCCGCGTCGATCAGCGGGCTGGTCGACGGCCGGCAGGTGCGTCATCGTCGGACCGCCGTTGAACGCCAACGGCGCAAGCTGCGGGTCGCCGCCGACAAAGTTGCCCACGCCACCGGTCAGATCGCCTGACACGTCCCCGCCGGTGTTTTGCGACACCACCGTGTTGTCGGCCGTCACCTCGCCGCCGCCGGCGAACACGCCGCCGCCATCAGCCGCGGTGTTGAGTGCAATCGTCACCGAGACGTGCGAAACATCGCCGCCGGCGGTGAACACGCCCCCGCCGCTGCCGGTCGCGGTGTTGCCGGAGATCGTCGTGTTGACCAAGCGCAACCATGCCGCCGGCACCCGCGGCGTCGGCTTCGTTGTAAACCCCGCCGCCGGTGGTCGCGGTGTTGTCGGCGATCAAAGAACGGGTGACCGTCAACGTCCCGGCCGGTGAGTTCCACAACCCGCCGCCTTCGACCGCCGCGTTGCCGCGGATCGACGAATCGCTGATCGTCACCACGCCATCGCCGCCGATGTGCAACCCACCGCCGTTGCCGGGGTTGGCTCCGGCCCCGGCCACCGAGTTGGCTTCGGCCGCGTCGTCGGTCCCGTCGGCGTTGGTGCCGATCGTTACGCGGTCCAGCATCACGTTGGTCCCGCCGACGGTCTCGATCGCCCCGCCGGCACGGTTGGCGACGTTGCCGGCGAACGTCGAATTGATCGCCGTGAGCGTGCCGAGGTTCAAAACCCCGCCGCCCGAGCCGGCCAAACCATCGGCGGTATTGCCGGTGACAAACACCGTGTCCAGTTCGACACAACCCGGACAGGTTGAAAATGCCGCCGCCGCCGTTGGCCGCTCCGGCCCCCGAAGCGGTGTTGTCGCGGATCGTCGTGCCGTTGACGGACATCTCGCCGGCTCCGTTCCACAGCCCGCCGCCCTCGTTGGCCGCGGTGTTGCCGGCGACCGAGCCGCCGACGAACGTCACGTCGCCATCGCCGGTGACGTGCAAACCGCCGCCATTACCGGGCATCGCAGTGCCGGCCGGACCGGCGACGTTGTTGGTCAAATTGCTCGCCGCGATCCGCGCGGTCGAACCGTCGCGGGTTTCGATCCCGCCGCCGGCCCGGTTGGCGGTGTTACCGTCGATGCTGACGCCGGAGACCATCAGCATCCCGCCGCCGTGGAAAATCCCGCCGCCCGAGCCGGCGGCGCCGGTTGCCATGTTGCCGGTGATCGAACCGCCCGAGAGCGTCACCGCACCGCCGACGTTGTAGATCCCCCCGCCGCCCTGGTCGGGGTCCGCTCCGGTGGCAGTGTTGTCGGCGATCGCGGTGCCGGTCGTCGTTCCCATCAGCACGCTGGTGGTCAGCGTCCCGGTGCCTGAGATCCACAACCCGCCGCCTTCGACCGCGGTGTTGCCGCTGACGCTGCCGCCGAACAGTTCAACGACCGCATCGCCGCCGGCGTGCAGGCCGCCGCCGTTGCCCGGTGCCCCGACTCCGGTCGCGGTGTTGGTCGACAGGTCGATGTCGATCAGCGTCGTGGTGCTGCCGCCGATCGCCTCGATCCCGCCGCCGGCCCGCACCGCCGTGTTGCCGGTGATCGACGTGCCGGTGGCGGTCAACGTGCCGCCGGAATTGAACAACGCCCCGCCGCTGCCCGCCGCCCCGGTCGCGGTGTTGCCGCTCAATGTCGAGTCGGTGATCGTGACCGATGACGTGTCGATGAAGACCGCACCGCCGCCCTGCGTCGCCGCGTCCCCGGTGGCGACCGAATCGGTAATCGTCAACGAAGTCAGCGACAACTCCGCCGCCGGACCGGCCAGAATCGCTCCACCCGATTCCGCCGCCCCGTCGCTCAGCCCCAACCCGGCGATGGAGACCCCGGTGGCATTGACATTGAAAATTCGCGACGCATTGCCCCCCGAAATCACCAAACCCGCGGCATCCCCGACCGCGATCGACAACGCGTCGGTGATCGCCAGTTCGGTGCCGCCCAGCGTGATTGTCCCGCCGGCCAACGAAGCCGCGAACGTGATCGTGTCGGGGGCGGTCGGATCGGCGCTGCCGGCCGGCGCGTCACCGAAAGCCGCGTTGCTATTGGCCGCGTTGATCGCCTCCCGCAGGCTCAACGAAGTATCCATCACCGTCGCGTCGGCCGCGGGGTCGTCGGCCAACGTATCGACGACGTAAGTGGCCAGCACGCGGCGGGCTTCGAGTGCCTGCATCCCCAGCGTTCGGCCACCGCCGCGGGAACGATTGCCCCGGTCGCGGGCGGCTTTGGAGGGACGGACGCGACCGGTGGCGAATCGTTGGAGCAGTCGTTTCATGGCCAAAGCGGGGGTACAGACGAATGGAGGGCTAGATCAGGATGAAGAATCCGACGACCATCGAGCAAATAAAGTGCCCCGAAGGTCGTCATAAACAGTAGGCAAGCTGCCTAGCTTAACAATGACGGACCGTTAGGGTGCATTTTGAACCCGCCACCCGTGCTCGGATTCCGTTAATTTTTGGACCCGGCCGATCATGCCAGCTATCGCCCCCGACGTTCGGGCTGCCCCCGAGGGCCGCGACGCCCAAGCTTTTCCCCGCCTGAGCGACGATCAAATCGATCGCGTCGCCGCTTTCGGCACCCGCGAAACGCTCAGCGATGGGCACGTGGTCTTTGAACGAGGCCAGCGGTTGGCCGATTTCTTTGTGCTCGTCTCCGGCTGCATCGAAATTTACGACTTCGACTGCGAGGGCGAGCCGCACGTCTTCACCCGCCACTGCGACGGTCAATTCACCGGCGAGATCGACCTTTTCTCCGACCGCAAAGTCCTCGTCGGCGGCCGGATCGCGGGCGACTCGGAAGTCCTGCGGCTGGGCCGTGACCAATTTCGCGAAATGCTCGCGGCCGAACCCGACGTCGGCGACATCGTCATCCGCGCCTTTATCCTCCGTCGGATCGGCATCCTGGAGGGCAACCTCGGCGGGGCGCTGCTGATCGGCGCAAATCCGACGCCGCGACGCTTCGCATCCGGTCGTTCCTGCGGCGAAACGGCTACCCGGCCCGAACCGCCTATTTCGGTGACGATGGCGACTCGACCGCCGCCTGCGTGATGGACAAACACGACCTGACCGAGTCCGACCTGCCGGTGCTACTGTGCCACGGCGAAGACGTTTTGAAAAACCCGTCGATCATCGACGTCGCTGCGACCGTCGGCATCCTTGAATCACCCGACCCGGCGGTCACGTATGACGTCGCGGTCATCGGCAGCGGTCCCGGCGGGATGGCCGCGGCGGTCTACGCGGCCTCCGAAGGTCTCAAAACCATCGTGCTCGAATCCAACGCGCCGGGCGGCCAAGCGGGCACGAGCAGCAAGATTGAAAATTACTTAGGTTTTCCCAACGGATTGTCCGGTCAAGAACTCGCCGGCCGTGCCCAGGTCCAGGCCCAAAAGTTCGGCGCCACGTTGGCCCTGCCCATGCGAGTGACCGGCATCACGGGCGACGGTTCTCCCTATCAAATTCATGTCGACGCGTTCGACCCGGTTCGATGCCGATCAATCGTCATCGCATCGGGGGCAACTTATCGAAAACTCGGGTTACACAATGACGACGAGTTTGACGGATGCGGCATCCATTATGCCGCCACGGCGATCGAAGCCGGGTTATGTGAGAACCAGGAAGTGATCGTTGTCGGCGGCGGCAATTCAGCCGGCCAGGCGGCGGTCTATCTATCCAAACGCACCGCCCACGTCCACCTGCTGGTTCGCGGTGATTCATTGGCATCGAGCATGTCGGATTATTTGATCCGCCGCATCGACGCATCCAACTCCATCACGCTGCACACCCGCACCGAGATCACCGCGCTGCATGGCAACGGTCATTTGCAATCGGTCACCTGGACCGACGCCGACGGCAACGAGTCGGATCACGACATCGAGCATGTGTTTTTGATGATCGGCGCGGTGCCCAATACCGGTTGGGTTTCCGACCGAGTTCAAACCGATGACAAAGGTTTTATTTGCACCGGCGCGGCGACCAAGGAACAATGTCGCTGGCCGCTGACCGACCGCGACCCCGGATTGTTTGAAACCAGCCTGCCGGCAATCTTTGCGATCGGCGACGTCCGAGCTGAGAGTGTTAAACGCGTCGCTTCGGCGGTCGGCGAAGGCAGCATCTGCATCCAGTTCGTCCACCAGGTCCTGGCATAACGGCCCCCCGGTAGCCGAAGCCGCCAAGGCTTTGGTCATCCCGGTAGCCGAAGCCGCCGGTCTTTTGAAAAAAGCGGAGGACACGGGACTCGAACCCGCAGCCCCTTACGGGGTACCTCAGTTCCAGTGAGGCCGCTCACCAATTCGCTTATCCTCCGGATTGGGGTCGCCATTGTCGGCTGGCCCCGCCGGTTGGGGAAGGGGGGCCTGAGCATAACGCACGCTGCCGCAATTTTCGCGGACGCCCCGGGATTTATCGCAACCGAAAGTCTTGGCGACTTCCGCTACGTCGGAGGTTTTACGTCTTGGCACCGGCGATGAGATTCAGGAAATCTTCGTTGGTGTCGAAACGCTTGAGCTGCTTGGTCAACTGCTCCATCGCGTCGACCGGGTGCATCTCGGACAACGTGCGGCGGAGCATGGTGATCGTTTCATACGTCTCCTCGTCATGCAATAACTCCTCACGCCGGGTGCCCGACATGCTGATGTCGATCGCCGGGTAAACCCGCCGGTCGGCCAGCCGCCGGTCCAGGACCAATTCCATGTTCCCGGTGCCTTTGAACTCCTGGAAAATCGCTTCGTCCATCCGGCTGTTGGTTTCCACAAGCGCCGTCCCGACGATGGTTAGCGATCCACCCTCCTCAAAGGCCCGCGCGGAGGCGAAAAGCTTTTTGGGCGTGTCCATCGCTCGGGTATCCAGACCGCCGGTGCCGGTTGCCCCGCCGCGGCCGGACTTGGATACCCATTTGTTATAAGCCCTGGCCATTCGCGTGATCGAGTCAAGCATCAGGAAAACATCCTGGCCCGATTCGGCGAGCCGCTTGGCCCGCGCGATCACTAATTCACTGATTCGGACATGCGACTCGACGTCTTCGTCCAACGAGCTGGCGATCACCTCGCCGCCCAGAATGTTGCGACGCATGTCGGTGACTTCCTCGGGCCGCTCGTCGATCAACAACACCATCATCTTGATATCAGGATGATTCTTATGAATCCCTTCGGCCATGTGTTGCAGGATGACGGTCTTGCCCGAACGCGGCGGGGCAACGATCAGCGCCCGCTGGCCGCGACCGATCGGGGCCAACAGGTCGATCACGCGATTGGTCAGCGGCCGGGGGTCGTGCTCCAGATTGAGCCACTCCTCGGGATTGATCGGCGTGAGCTGATCGAAGTTGGGAACCTTCAAATAGTCCTCGGGCATCCGTCCGTCGACGTCGAGAATCTCCTTGACGCGTGGTCCATGCTGCCGTTTGGTCTGCTGGGTCATCGCGGTGATCATCACACCCTGCCGCAGACCGAATTTTTCAATCATGGTCGTCGGCACGAACGGATCGGACCGTTCGCGGGCGTAATGATTGTCCGGCGAACGGAGGAATCCGTAGCCGTTGTTGTGCATCTCCAGGATGCCTTTGAATTCTTCCTCGGGGGCGTCTAGGTTGAAGTCCGCTTCGCCGCCGTAGCCGCCGTTATTTTGGTTGCCGCCACTGTTCTGGTTGCCACCGCCGCCGCCGCCGCGGTTGTAACCGCCGCCGCCGCGTCGACGCCGCCGGGCGCGGGGTTTGCCGCCGTAGCCGCGTCCGCCGCCACCCCCGCCGCTGCCGTTATTGGCCGAGGGACCGCCCCCGCCCCCGCTGCTGTTGCTGTTGTTTTCACCCCCTGCGTCGCCGAAGCCAACTTCGCCGCCACCACCACCACCATCCTGGTCCCGCGGGACCCTTTTCTTTTTCGGCATCGATCAATCCGAGCACGTTGAAACCGCGACGTAGGGGGATGTGGGTGGGTGACCCCGATGGTTGAAACACCACCGAAAACCTCCGCTCGCGAACCGTCCGCCAAAACCCAACACGGGTTTGTTGCTGCGGGACGATCCCATCCGCCAACATCGATCGGCCTAAAAACCAATCTGAGAATTTTGTTGCCCGGCCCGGCGAACGATCACCAAGTTAGATCTCAAGTGTCGCCGGAGGGCAGCTTGCCGGTCTGTCTGCCGAGCCAATGCGTTGCCATTGAGGCAACCACTGTGCTGGTAGACGCACCGTCGTTGAAGTGCAAACGATGGGCGATTGCCCAGCCGGTTGTCAACAACGGGCCGGGGCAGCGCGGCTGGGTCTTCTCGCCGGAGCCGGAGCACCGAACAGGAACCGAGCGACGGTTTTCCCCCAAAGCATTTCAAAACGCTTCGGCCGAAATCTAGCTTCCCGGCGATGCGTGTCAAGGGGTCAATGGTCGTCCCGTCATGATGCCTTGTGGTTTGTCGTCAGTGGTGGGTCGGCGCGGCAAGCGGCTTGACCCACCCTACGCCTGCGTTCATCAACAAACAATTAATCAATCAATGCCCGTAGGGACCGTAGTAGTGCGGGCGTGCCCGGTAGACGCCACCGTGGTGATAGTGCCGCGGTCGATCGTCAACGACAACGACCGGCGGGGTCGACACGACGACCGGACCGCCGCTGCCGACCGGAGCGTGCTGCATCGCCGTGATGACGATCTCCGGCACGCCGGATTGATGCAGCGACAGGATGTCCGACACGTCCGGCGTCCGAACCACGCCGCGAGTGTTGATTTGGTTGATGACAACCGACGGTCCCACGCCGCTGCGGGTCAACGCCACGACGTCGGCCATCGAAACGGCTCCCGAGACGTACTGGACCGGCGCCGGGGCGGCAACATGAACCGGGGCGTAGGTCGGTTGCGGCGCGGCGTAGACCTGCGTCGGCGCGGCGTAGGTTCGCTGGTTGTAGTAGCCCGCCCGTGCCCGAGCGTCTTTGTCGTTGGCGTTGCCGATCACGCCGCCGGCCAGCGCCCCGACGACGCCGCCAATGGCCGCTCCGGCGCCCGCTTCGTCGTTATTTTCGCCGATGATGGCCCCGGCGATTGCCCCGGTCAGCCCGCCCCAAGTCGCACCGCGCTGGGTACCGGTTTGCGCCCGAGCGGCTGAGGGGGCGGCCAGCGTGGCGGCGGCAACCGCCACTGCGGCGGCCCGTGAAGTCCAAGTCGCGTTCATTTGAATTGCCTGGCGAGTTGGACGCCGGGGTCGCTGGGAGGGTGGTGCGTTGGGACGGTGTGGTTTGATTGAATCAAACAATCGATGCGTCTTAGATCGGCGACCGGCGTGGCGGCAATGGAAATTTTGTCGGCTCGGGCGGAGAGTCAGCGGCGGGTTTGGCGATTGAACGTTTCGGGACGCCGATATCAGAACGACTCAAGTCCAAGGCGACTTTGCCACCGAGGCCACCGAGAACACCGAGTTGAAATCTCGGTGGCCTCAAATCTCGGTGCCCTCGGTGAACTCTGTGGTTAAATTCCGTCGCCCGATTGCAACGCTATCGCCAGCGGGCAGGCCGGGTCGGCCACCCGGCCGCGTCGGTAACGATCAAGCACCTCGCGGCTCCGATCGGCCAATTGCCGCCGGACGGCGCGGCGTTCCCCTTTGACGCGAGCGATTTTCATTGAATCGTAGGCCGTCGTTTGGTGACGCATCCAAGCGATCACGGCCGCTTCGGCCCGCCGCTCGATCGGGATCCGCTGCGTCCGGGCGACCGTGCCGCTGCCCACCGGCGTGGCGTGATCGGCGACGGCCCGGGCGAGCCGGTCGGCCATCGGTTTGTGCATTCGGTCAAAATTTAAGAACAGCCGGATCGCCGACTCGAAGTCCTCGACGTACTGCTCCTGTTTGGCCTCGCGGGTCTTGCGGGACCGCTCCAACCCCTTGGCGTGCGCCGCGGTCGCCCGGGTCGCCTGCATTGCCGCCCGGGCGGTTTGGATTTGTGACGCGTCGGCCCAAACGCCCAGCGAAATCACCCGCCGGCCCTTTTTGGCTTTGACCGTCCAAGTCGGTCCGGCGGCTTTGACCCGACGCGTCACCCCCGCGTCGCCGGGCGGCAGCAGGATCCAAAGCGGCGGGACTTTGGCGACGGTCCCGTCGGGCAGTTTGACTTGGCGGTCGGTCGGACCGGGGGCAACAATCAACGATTCAGGCATGGTCAACGAGTCAGGCGTGGGCCAACGAGTCAGGCATGGGCTAACGAGTCAAGCAAGGGCGCTGTGCGGTTGGTTCGATCAGGCCCCTAGCCGGGTGGGCCAACGCGGGCATAATCATTGCCCCCATCCCAATACAAGCCCCGCCAGCCCCCCCAGAGACCGATGGCCGGAACCGAACGCCGCCGCGAAATTCGTCGCCTGCGAACCCGACGCAAGAAGACCGCCGAAATGGTGCAACGAGTCAAAGCCGGCTCGTTGGACAAAACCGAAGCGGCCCGCAAACTCCGCCGGATGACGCCCGGGGCCGACGAAATCATCAAACGAGAAGGCTGGGAGTGAGATTGTCGGTCGCCGCCGGCTGAACCTCTCTCAACGTCGCGACGTAGTTCGTCGCGATCCGGCGGCCAAGACGCCGTAGCGGAAGTCGTCAAGACTTTCGGCTGCGATCCGGCGGCCTGCTCAACCGAAAGTCTTGGCGACTTCCGCTACGCCGAAAATTTTCCGTACGCCGCAAGTATCGTTCTCGCCCCCCCCCACATCAGATTCGTCGCTCCATGGAGAACTCTTCCGCCGCCGTTGCCGATCGACCGACGGCTCAACCCGCCGCCCAGCCGATCAATTTGGCCAAAGCGAATGGCCGGACGATGATCCAGGCCGAGGGGCTGAGCAAATTTTACGGTCCCTTCGCCGCCGCCCGCGACGTTTCGTTTAGCGTCGGGGAAGGCGAGTTGGTCGCGTTCCTGGGACCCAACGGGGCCGGCAAGAGCACGACGATGAAGATGCTCACCGGCTACATCGCCCCCTCCGAAGGCGTCGCCCGGATCGCCGGGCACAACATGACGACCGACCGGATCGCCGGCAGCCGGTGCCTGGGTTACCTGCCCGAGAACGGGCCGCTGTATCCCGAAATGACCCCGACCGGGATGCTCGATTTCTTTGCCGAAGCCCGTGGGATGTCGGCCGCTCAAAAGAAAGATCGCATCGAAGCGGTTATCGACATTTGTGACCTCTCAAGCGTTGCCTACAAGCCGATCAGCAAGCTGTCCAAAGGGTTCAAGCAGCGGGTTGGCATGTCGCAGGCACTGCTGCACGAGCCGGACGTCTTGATCCTCGACGAACCGACCGCGGGTTTGGACCCCAACCAAATTTTGGGCGTCCGCCGCACGATGAAAAAGCTGTCGATGACCAAGACCATCCTGCTCTCGACGCACATCCTGCAAGAGGTCGAAGCGATGGCCGATCGCGTTATCTTAATTAATGAAGGCCGATTGGTGTATGACGGCGACGTCGCGGGGTTGCGAACGACCGGCCACGGCGACCTCGATCAAGCCTTCCACCACCTGACCGGCCACGACGCATCGGCGGCAACCGGCGGCAACGGCGATGTCCCGGTCCGCCCGGCCGGCGGGCACCCGGCGATCTGATGTGGGATAGGCCTCCGGCCTGTCACCCCCCCCTCTTCTCAAAAGTCCTCGCATACGTGAGGCAGCAAGTGTGAACGACAGGCTGGAAGCCTATCCCACCTCAACCATCACCACCAACACTCATGGCCCTCGAAAACGTCTCCGCCGCCTTGGTCACCCTGTTGGGTTACGACCTCGTCTTTCTGCTCGTCCTGCTGGCCGTCATCGCCCTGCTGGCGGCGACCAAGCAGGCCGCCTATGCGGTCATGAAACGCAACTTCGTCGGCTATTTTTCCAATCCGACCGGTTATGTCTTCCTGTGCATCTTCGTCTTCCTGACGTCGGTCGCCGCGTTTTGGCCTTATGAGTTTTTCAACTCCAACCTTGCCACGCTCGACTCGCTCAACACATGGTTCCCGATGATCATGCTGGTGTTCATCCCGGCGATCACCATGAGCATTTGGGCGGAAGAAAAACGCCAAGGCACTGACGAACTGTTGCTGACCCTGCCAGCCGACGATTTTGACATCGTGATCGGCAAGTACGCATCGGCGACGCTGATTTTCACCGCGTCGTTGCTGTTCAGCCAAATCAGCACGTTCACAACCTTGGCAATATTGACCGAAGGCAGCCTGGACATCGGACTGATTTTCACAACCTACCTCGGCTACTGGTTCGTCGGGTTGGCGATGATTGCGATCGGCATGATCGCCTCGTTCCTGACCGGCAACCTGACGGTCGGTTTCATCCTTGGTGCGTTATTCAATGCTCCGCTCGCCTTTGCATCGCTCGCCGATTCGATTTCCCCTTCGCGGTCGCTGGCCCGTTGGGTCGAGGGGGCAGGCATCGCACGGCCGTTTGATGACTTTCGGCCGCGGCGTCATGTCGTTCTCCTCGCTGATTTATTTCCTCTTGGTTGCCGCCGTCGCCTTGTATGTCTGCATGGTGCTGATCGGCCGGCGACACTGGACCGGCGGCCGGGATGGAAACGCGATGATGTGGCACTATGTCGCTCGCTCGTTGGCGTTGGTGGCGTTGACGGTCGGTCTGGTGTTGTTGTTTCGTGACAAAGACCCGGTGCGAATGGATTTGACCGAAGGCAATGTGTCGTCGCTGGCCAGTTCGACCAAAACCCTGATCCGCGACCTGGAAGCCGATCGTCCGATTCAAATCGATGCGTTCATCTCCAAGGAGATCCCCGAGATCTACGCCAAGACGCGTTACGAGTTGATCAACCTGCTCAAAGAGTTCCGGTCCGAAGCGGCTGCGGCGGGTAAGGAGATCGAAGTCAATCTGTATGACGGCATCGAGCTGTTCAGCGACGAAGCGGCTTTGGCGAAGGAGCGTTTTGGAATCGAACCGGTCGAGCGGATGTTCCGCGAGCGTGGCGCGTACACCCAAAAGGAATTGATCCTCGGGGCGGCCATCCGTTCGGGCCTTGAAAAAGTCACGATCCCGTTGTTCCAGTACGGCATTCCGGTCGAATATGAATTGGTCCGATCGATCAATACCGTCGCTCGGGGGACACGCAAACGCGTTGGTGTTCTGGCTACCGACGCTCGGTTGATGGGCGGGACGGTGATGAGCGGCATGTCGATGCGGCAGATTGAAAAGCATCCGTTGATCGAAGAGCTATCGCGGCAATATGAGGTTGAGGAGGTGACGCTGGACGGTCCGATCACGCCGGGCACGTTCGATGCGCTCGTCGCGGTCCAGCCGTCGTCGCTTTCGCCGGAGCAATTCGATCGCTTCAACGCCGCGGTCGCAGCGGGAGTGCCGGCGGTGATCTTTGAAGACCCCCGGCCGATCGGGGCGAGCTACATCACCGCGACCGGTGACCCCAAACAATCGCCCGGCGGGATGTTCGGCGGCGGCGGTCCGCAACCCAAGGGGGACATCAACCAGTTGTGGCAAACCCTTGGCGTTCGCATCCCCGGACAACGTTCGATGCAGGACCCGACGCTTTTCAACGCCAACCTGGTTTGGCAGGACTACAACCCCTACCCCAACCTCGAAGCGGCCAACCCGTTGTGGCTATTCATCGACGAAGCGGTCGCGACGCTGCCGGGCGGATCGCTCAGCGACGATTCGATCGTCACCGAGGGGCTGCAGCAGATACTCGCGATCGTTGCCGGGGCAATTGAGCCAAACGGCAAGACAGGATTCACCTACACCCCGCTGCTGACGACCGGTCCGATCTCGGGCACCGTCGACCCGCAAAAGGCACAAGCGGTGTTGCAGGGTCAAAGCAATTTTGCCGCCGCGGTCGATGGACTGTCACCATCGACAACGATCGCGATGCAAATCGAGGGCAAGGCTCCCGCAGGCGATTCGGAGACCAAACCGGTTCGCGCGATCTACATCAGCGACACCGATTTGATCCTGCCGGAGTTCCTGTTGATCCGGGCCGACCCCGATCAAATCGCCGACATGAAGTTTCAATTCAAAAACGTCACGTTTGTTCTCAATGCGATCGACTACCTGACTGGCGAGACCGCATTCATCGATGTGAGAAATCACGAACCGGTCTACGCCAGTTTGCGAATGATCGATTCGGAAAAGGAAGCCGCCCAGCGTTTGGTCCGCGAGCAGTCCAAAGCATTCCAAACGCAGTTTGACGAAACCATCCGCGAAACGCAGGAGAAGATTCAAAAAGATTTGGAAGACCTGCAAAAGGAGGTCGAGGAACTGCAGACCAAGAATCAAACCGGCGAGGTGCCCGATAGCGTTTTGACGCCCAAGTTGACGCAATTCCGCATCAAACGTGAAAACGCCGAGCGGGCCGCGGCGATCAAACGTCAAAAGCTCGAACGGGAGCGGGACCAGAAGATCCAGGACGCACGCCGCGAAGCGGAGTTGAACGTCACGCAAATTCAAAACTATGTCAAAGCCGCTGCGGTGGTTTTGCCCTGCATCCCGCCGCTGCTGATCGGTGTGATGGTGTTCGCTTCGCGACGTCTTCGCGAACGGGAAAACATCACCAAGTCGCGGCTGAAGTAATCGGGTTAAGGGTCAAAAGGTCAAAGGTTAAGGGAAGAACCAGTTCTGGAAACCTGCCTGACGACCTTACATCCGCATCCTGTTCCTCCCTTCACCTTTAACCTTTTAACCCTCAACCTTTTACCCCGTGAACGAGACCACCAAAACCGGCATCTACTGGGTCGCGGCGTTGATCGCCCTGGCGATCGGCGTGTTCGTCTCACTGCCGCCGTCCTCGGATTCCGACCTGACGACGGTTGTCGGCACGCCGTTGATCGAAGGCTTCAACGATCCGTCCGCCGCGGCGAGCATGAAGCTGGTGACGTTCGACGATGAGCAGGGATCGTTGGACTCTTTTGAGGTTCGCAAAGACGCCGAGACCGGCCAGTGGACGATCCCCTCGCGGAGCGGCTACCCGGCCGACGCGGTCGATCAGATGAAGGAGGCCGCCACGTCGTTGGTTGGTTTACAAATCCTCGACGTGATTCAAGCCGAATCGGCCGACCATGAATCGTTCGGGGTCGTGGAGCCGAAGTTCGAGGACCTCGAAGCGGGCGACGAAGGCGTCGGCCGAATGGTGACGTTCAAGGACGGCAGCCAAAAAACGCTCGCCGCGGTGATTTTGGGCAACAAGGTTCGCGATTCGGAGGACCAGGTGTACGTCCGCTTGCCGGGCCAGGACCCGGTCTACGTCGTCAAGCTGGACGACACCGTGTTGAGCACCAAGTTTCAAGACTGGATCGAGGACGACCTGTTGCAGTTAAGCAGCATCGATGTCGAAAAACTCGGCATCCGCGACTACTCGGCATCCATGGTTGCCGGCGGCGGCGTCCGATTGTCTCGCAATTATGACGCGACGCTGGCGGTCGAGGGCAGCGATTGGACGCTGGAGAATTTAGTTAAATACGATCCCGGCAACCCATCCGACCCCGGCACCGCGGAGGACCTCTCGGACGCAAAGTCGATCAACGACACGAAGCTCAACGAGATCAAGAATGCGTTGGACGATTTGAAAATTGTCGACGTCGTTCGCAAACCCGAGGGGATGAGCGAAAACCTGCGATTGACCGCTGAATTGGCGTCCGACAACGAAGCGATCAGTTCGTTGGTGTCCCGCGGATTTTTGCCGGTCGGGACCGCTGATGGCGGCGTCGAAATCCTGTCGGGTAACGGCGAGTTGACCGCGACGCTCGACGACGGTGTGCAGTACGTGCTGCGGTTCGGCTCGGTCGAAGGCCTTGGAGAATCGGCCGACGATGCGGCCCAAGACAACGACGAGGACGCATCTGAACCCGGCGGCACGGGGCTGAACCGCTATCTGTTGGTCACAACGCGGATTGATGAAAGCCAATTCCCGCCGCCGGATTTGAAACCGATTCCGCAGTCGATTGACGAACTCAAAGCGATGATGGCCGGACCGGAAGATCAGGCCCAACCAGAGCAACCCGCGGCGACCCCGCCAGCCGACCCGGCACCATCGGAAACCTCCGACGGCAACCAGACAAAGCCGGACGGCGAAATGACTACCGAGCCGAAGCCCGAAGTCGCCAAGCCCGAAGTCGCCAAGCCCGAAGTCGCCAAGCCCGAAGTCGCCAAGCCCGAAGTCGCCAAGCCGGAAGACTCAAAGCCTGAGGCCCCCAAGCCTGAGGACCCGAAGCCTCAAGACCCCAAGCCCCAAGACCCCAAGCCCGACAAGCCCAAACCGGATGATGCATCGCCGGAGCCGGCAGACCCTCAACCGGCACCAACCAACAAGCCGACTGACGGGCCGGCCGAAGTGACCGAGGTCACCGAAGAACCCTCCGGGCAAGTCGACACGCAGGGTCAAGGCGAAGGCGCCGCCGAAGGGCAAGGCATCGACGACGACTCTCCGTCGCCCGATCAGACCGAAGACCCCACCGAGACTCCGGCGACTGAACCGACCCCCGAGGCGGAGCAACCAGCGGTTGCCGATGCAGGGCCGGAAGCTGAGACGGCGGAACCCGCCAAAACGCCGCTGCAGGAGTTTGAGGCATTGCCGGCCAACGAGCAGGAAGAGCGTTTGGAAGCCGAACAGGAGAAAATCACCAAGGAGAACACACGTCAAATCGATGCCCGCAAAGACAAACTTGCCGCCGCCGGCCGCCGCGTCACATCGCTCAACGACCGGTTTGCCGATTGGTATTACGTGATCCCCGAGTCAACCTACAATAAACTCAAGGTCAGCGAAGATGAGTTGTTCGCCGCCGAGTCAGACGACGAACCGGCGACCCCGGACTTTGGCGCCGGGTTGCCCGACTTTGGTAATTGACGACTATGGTCCCGTAGCGAAAGTCGCCAAGACTTTCGGTGGCGATCGACGTCGGGTTACCGAAAGTCTTGGCGACTTCCGCTACGTTTGAATGTTTTTTTTGCTGACATCATGCCGTTCTCCGCCCCCGAACATCCGATCGACGATGCGTTCTTGGCGGTGCGGCATCAGTTGATCGAAATCGCCGCGGCGTTGGACCGGATGGACCGAGCGGCAACCAACGGACCGTCGCTGCGGCGGCAACAGATCGAGGAAGCCATCGCCGTCTTGGCGGCCAACGAGCCGGGGCGGGCGGCGGCAATTCAAATGGTCTTTTCTCAACGTTATGACGAAGATTGGCGTCAGCGGATGAACCTCGGCGGGGCAAAGTCGTGATCCCGTTCATCGATCCGCACATCCACATGGTCTCCCGTGTGACCGACGACTATGCGGCGTTGGCCAGGATGGGATGCGTCGCGGTTAGCGAGCCGGCGTTTTGGGCGGGATTCGATCGCGGCAGCGTGGATGGGTTCCGCGATTATTTTCGGCAATTGACCGAGGTCGAGCCGGCTCGGGCGGCCCAATTTGGCATCGATCATTACTGCTGGTTGTGCATCAACGCCAAGGAAGCGGAGAACGTTGAGCTGTCGCGGGAGGTCATTGCGATGATCCCCGAGTTTATGGACCGCCCGGGGGTGCTGGGCATCGGAGAGATTGGACTCAACAAAAACACCAAAAACGAGGCCACCATCTTTTTGGAACATCTGGAACTGGCGGCCGAACATGAGCAATTGGTCTTAGTGCACACCCCGCACTTGGAGGACAAATACCAGGGCACACGTATGATCCTCGATATGGTCGCGGGCGACTCCCGAATCGCGGCCAGTCGAGTCCTAATCGATCACGTGGAGGAACACACGATCGACGTGGTGTTGGACGCGGGTCATTGGGCGGGCATGACACTCTATCCACTGACCAAATGCACGCCGACGCGGGCGGCGGACATGATCGAGCGGACCGGTGGGCAGCGATTGTTGGCCAATTCGGCCGGCGACTGGGGGCCGAGCTGTCCGACCGCGGTGCCGGACTTGATCTTTGAACTGCGTCGCCGTGGGGTTGCCGACGAATTGATCCAAAAAGTTGTGTACGACAACCCTCGCGAGTTTTTCTCGCTCTCGGGGCGATTCAACCCGTGAGTCTGTTTGCCGGAACGGAGTTCTACATTCCGCCCAAGTGCGAACGCTGTGAGCGAGTGCAAGCGGAGTGTCCATGCACCGACGCGGAATTGACCCAATTTCGCATCGACCGTGATCGCGTCGCCGCACGCAAGCCGCCTGAGCAGCAGCGGGCGGTCGTCCGGCGGGAAAAACGCCGTGGTAAGTCGGTCACCGTCGTGACCGGGCTGACCGCCGCAGCAAACGACTTACCTTCGCTGCTGAAGCAATTGCAAACCGTTACCGGGGGCGGCGGGACAGTCAAAAGCAAAGAGGACACGGTCGAGCTGCAGGGTGACCACGTCGATGGGGTGCGCCGTAAGTTGCGAGAGATTGGCTACCGGATTTAGTTGTTTAATTGTCTTTTAGCGGTAGGGCGCCAGCCCTCCGGTGACGCAACAATCTTAGCGGTAGGGCGCCAGCCCTCCGGTTTCTCGTCACCGGACGGCTTGCGCCGTTCCGCTAGGATTGTTGCGGCACCGGACGGCTTGCGCCGTTTCGCTAGGATTGTTGCGGCACCGGACGGCTTGCGCCGTTCCGCTAAGATTGTTGCGGCACCGGACGGCTTGCGCCGTTCCGCTAAAATGTCAAACTGGTTCGTCCTGACAAGCCGGATGTTTATGCGTGATAGATCATCACTGACCGGCGGCCCCCGGCGAGTTCCACCACCAACGATCCGCCGGCCCGGCGGCCAACGCAGCTTGATCGGCCAACGTCGCATATGGCGTTGTGTTGACGGGTAGCAACATAGTAGGATCGATCATTACACCCCCCGAAGCGATCAACACATCATGCCGGCGGCGGCCGGCTCGATAGTTGTGAGCAATCGCGATCGAATCGACCTGCCGCGGTGTCGCCATCACCGGGCTGTGCCGGGCGACAAGCTGGATCACGCCGCGCCGAATCGTCTCGTGGGCTTCGGCGTCGATTCCATCGGCATCCCGCAGCAACCGGTCGTATAATTCCGCGATCGCCGACGCCGTATAGATTTGTTGCAACGCCCCATAGATCGGGTATCGCGACCGAATGGATGAAAAGTTGTCGTTGAAGTGTTTGATAAAACTTTGTGTTACCGGATCGACCAGGTGATCGCCGCGGGAGCCGTCGGCCGCCGCCCGCTCGTTGGCGCCGGACAAACGAATCGGATCGCCGGTCAATCGCACGACGGTGACTGCATCGGCTGTGGCCATCGCCGCGCCGACGGGTTGGCCGGTGAACCATAACCGCAGCAACAGATCGGTCGGCGGGGGGGCGGCCGACGCGGTGATGAACGCCGGGTAGGCATCCACCCCCGGCGGCATCGGTTCAAAACCCAGGGCAAGTTGTTTCATGTGCCGATCGGCTTCGACCATCAACCACGCGACTTCATGGTTGGTCCCGGTGCCGAACACACGAACGTCTTGCCGACCCAGCGCCGCGGCCAACCCGTCAGCCGCTCCGCCGATCGGCGATTGACCGGAGACGATCGATTGACCAAACGCCGCCGCCCGCCGCAAACCCTCGGTTGTCGGATCAATGGTGCAGCCAAACGGGCCATCGGTCCGCGACGCCAACAGCCCGACGGCCAACGCCGCGGGCCGCAGCGGCGGTAGCCCCGAAACCCGATCGACCGACCACGGACCGACGTCAACGAAGCCTCCCACAGAACCGGCGAGGATCAAATCATCCCGCGTCAATAAGACGACTCGGACCCGGGACAGACCCGCGATCGATCCGATCGCGTCCAAATCGGGCGAACCGCCGGCAAGCGACTGGAGCATCCGCCGGAGCGAAACGCAGCGAATCGCCGCGGGCGTCCGCCAATCGTCACCGTTGCCGTCGTTTTGACCATCCCAAAGCATCGCGGCGATCGTCGCGGCTCGGTTACCGGCCTCAACAGTTGGTCGGGTCGAGCGGATCAATCCTGCCGGATCGACTTCGATGCCCGCCGGATACGGACTCATCGTCGACGTGCCCCCGAGCGCCTCCCACGTCGTCGGCTCGACGGTCGTTTGAATCAGATTCATCAGCGAAGTGAAATCCGCCAACGAACCGCCCCCGGCACCGGCCGGCGACCCGGTATAACCGGCGGCCGCCCCGGCGGTGCTCGCCCCGGCCGGGTTCGGGGGGGATTGGGCCAACGCCCCGATCGGCCAGCCGATGGTCAATCCGAGCAGAACGAACGTCCGGAAGCGTCCAAGCAACATCGTCAGCACCGAGAAAAGAGTGGAAAAGCCACGGGTCGACGGGCACGGCCTGCCGACGACTCACACCCCATCCGATACGTCACGCCAAACGCCGCGGTGCAACCGCTGCTGCGGCGTGAATCGCGACTTGTAGTTCAGGTGCGGGTTGTCGGCGACGTAAAACCCCAGGTAAGCGTAACGCCGTCGGTGCTCGATTGCCCAAAGAATTTGTCGCAACACCGCCAACGTTCCCAGACTCAGGTGTGCCGCGTCGGGATCAAAATACGTGTACACCATGCTGATCGACTCGGCTCCGAGGTCCATCAGCGAAACGGCGACCAACCGATCGCCGGCGTGAATGGCCAATTCCAGCGTTTGGCAGCACGACTCGACCAGGAACGATTCGTAGCCGGCCGCGTCGACCGGACGCCCGCCCGCCTCCACCAGGTCTCGGAGGACTCGGTGGCGGTTGTAAAGCGTCACGCGTGTCTCATCGACTTGCGGCTCGCCCCATTGCCAGGTCACTTCCCGATCGGCCCGTGCCAGCACGCGTTTGAACGACCGGCCCCAACGGAAATTCGGCACCACGATGCGGGTCGCCTGACATTCGTCGCAGCCGCTGCACCGGGTTGGATAGACAAAGACGCCGGTCCGCCGGTAACCGCCCGCCAACAACGCGTCGAAGTGAGCCGGAGAGACGCCGCCGAGCGAAGCGTGCAGCGGCATCCGAGCGACGCGATCGGGCAGGTAAGGGCACCGCTGGGGTTCGTCGTGGACAACCACCAGCGACCGATCGGACATGACCGGATCAGTCATTTAGGGTCCGAGATAACCGAGGCGATTCCGATTCCCGGGAGGCCGTAGGAAAAAAAACTCTCTTTCTCCCCCTCGCCCCGCTTCGGGGAGAGGGGGTCGGGGGGTGAGGGGTCCGGCAGGCGTCGGGTGAGGGGTCCGGCAGGCGTCGGTCACAACTATCGATCGGTTTGGACATCCCCTCACCCCCCAGCCCCCTCTCCCCGAAGAGGGGCGAGGGGGAGCCAGTCGAAGGTTTCCAGCTCACCGCCCATCGACCCGCGTAAAAATCATTTTGCCGGCATTGGTTTGCAACGTGCTGGTAACCCGTGCGACGACCTCCTGGCCGATCTTGTTGCGGCCACCCTCGATCACCACCATCGTGCCGTCGTCGAGGTAGCCGACGCCCTGCTCGGGACCCTCGCCGGGTTTGACCACCCGCAACCGAAACGTTTCGTCGGGCAGATAGGCCGGCCGCAGCGCATTGGAAATCTCGTTCAAATTGATCACCGCCACGCCTTGAACCTTGGCGACCTTGTTGAGGTTGAAGTCGCCGGTGACGACTTTGCCCTCCAAATGCTTGGCCAACAAAACGAGTTTCAGGTCCACCGTCTGTCCGGCCATCTCGGGCAATTCGCGATCGTAGACCTGCAGATCGACGTTCTCATCGGCTCGCAACCGGTTTAGCACGTCCAACCCCCGACGACCCCGGGTGCGGCGCAACTTGTCGCTGCTGTCGGCGATCGCTTGCAGTTCCGACAACGCAAACCGCGGCATGATCAGTTGATTGTCAAAAATCCCGGTCGACACCAAATCCGCGATCCGGCCGTCGATCACCACCGACGTGTCGAGGATCAACGGCTTGAACCCTTTGACTTCGCGAACAAACTCGACGTAGGGAATCAAAAACCGGAAGTCGTCCTTGGTCTGCAACAACAACGACGTGCAGATGTAACAAAGGATCAGCCCGACAACCAAACCAAACGTGCGGATGTTGGTCGGTTCAGCCAACAACGGCGCCGCGGCAATGACCAGGATGTACGTCAACAACACCCCGATCAGCACGCCGAAATAGACCGATGTGATCGTGTCGATCCGTTTCCTGGGAACGTAAATGTCACCGATGACGACGGCGATCGCACTGCCCAAGATGATCGCGAACGTCACCCAGGGGACCGAGGAGGCGGTTCCCGGGGGCAGCGACGAGTTGATGATCGCCGTGACGCCGCCGGCGCACATCAGGAACAAAACGCGGAGAACGATCAGGGCCATGGAAAGTCTTCCCCGCCCGGCAAGGGCGGGTTTGAGCGGCGATTGAGGGCGACGGCAAACCCCAGTTTACGCCGCAATGCCCGCCAGCCCAGGGCGGGGGCAACAATGCGACGACCAAACTACCCGGAGACCTTCTCCCGCAATTCTTTGCACGCCGTCGAGGGGGTGCTGCAGACATTGCAACGATCAACGCCGTCGGGATCGGTCCTCGCGTTCAAACCGCCGCAAGACCCGCCGATCGATTGCCGCCCCGCCATTGCCCCAACCGCCATGCCGCCGATGACCAACAGCAACACCGCCGCGGTGACCGCCGCCAGCGGCAGCATTTGCGTCAAAAACGACGCCTGTGCCTCGGTGACTTCGCTGACCGTGACGACCGGCGTCGGCGAAAACGCGTACTCCGCCAATCGACCGGTGCCGCGACCGACCAGGCCGCCCGCCGACCGGACCATCCAAAATGCGTCCAATTGATTGCTTTGGACCGCCAAATCGATCTTCCCCGGCCCCATCGCCGTCAACGCCGTCGCCCACCCGTCGGCGATCATGCACGAATCGGCCACGACGGATACCGAAGCGACCGGATCGACCACCGGCCGACCGGTCGAGGGGTCGAGCGTATGCGAGTATCGCTTGCGATCGGCATCGAAGTAGTTGCGATAATCGCCTGAGGTCGCCATCGCCGCGTCGCGAATCGGGTGGGCGATCATCGCGTCCAAGCCTGCGACGTCCGGTCGCTGGATGCCGACCCGCCATGGCTCCCCGCCTTTATCGCCGGCAACGCAGACCTCACCGCCGATTTCGACGAAGACATTAGTCGCCCCATGTTTTTCCAACAGTTCGACCACCCGATCGACCCCGTGTCCCTTGGCGATCGCGGACAGGTCGATTTTCAGACCGGGGATGTCTTTGCGAATCGCCGGCGGATCGAGCCGGACGTGAAATTTGTCCAAACCGGTTGAGGCTTGGAGCCTTTTGACTTCACCCTCTGTGGGCACCGTTTGATCCCGTCGGGCGGTCCCGAAATTCCAGCGGTCGACCAATCCGCCAAGCGTCACGTCCAAGGCTCCGCCCGATGCCCGGCCAATCTCCAGCGCGGTTTGACAAACCATCGCGGTCTGTTTGGAAACCTCAAACCAATCGGTCGATTCCGAGGCATTGAACC
The DNA here is from genome assembly GCA_963833245.1 of Pirellulaceae bacterium. Classification (GTDB taxonomy): domain Bacteria; phylum Planctomycetota; class Planctomycetia; order Pirellulales; family Pirellulaceae; genus Rhodopirellula. Next base: position 1,331,013 of record CAWHXH010000006.1, on the reverse strand, counting down.
GGCTGATTTCCGACGTTTTCAAGTACGTCGACATTTGATCGTTGACCGCCCGGAGTTCGGCATCGACGTCGAGCTGCCACGATGCTTCCCCGGCGGGGGGATCAAAAATTTTGACCGAGTAGGTTGTCCCCATCGTTTGGCCGCCGAAGGAAATCAATTCGGCGGACGCCGGCGGGGCAATGCAGCACACCGACACAAAAAGCAATATTCTCATCGCAATCAGCCGGCATGAGACCAATAGGACAGATGCGACAGGCATGTCACATAGGTCCCATGCGTCGCATAGGTCCCATCGGCAACTGGCGATACGCTGCGCCATGGGGTATCACCCTCCAAAATCATCATAAGCAATGTTTTCCGGCTCCACGCCCAAATCATCGAGCATCCGAAACACGGCCGCGTTCATCATCGGCGGGCCGCAAATATAATACTCGATGTCTTCGGGGGCCGGGTGATCCTTCAAGTAGTTCTCCAGCAGCACCTGGTGGATGAAGCCCTTGTAGCCTTCCCAATTGTCTTCGGGCGCCGGTTCGGACAACGCGATGTTGAACTGGAAGTTGGGGAACTCCTCCTCGATCTTGCGGAAGTGATCGACATAGAACAGCTCCCGCATCGAACGACCACCATACCAATACGACACCTTGCGATCGGTCTTTTGACGTTTGAACAATTCAAAGATGTGGCTTCGCAGCGGCGCCATCCCCGCCCCACCGCCGATGTACACCATCTCGGCGTCCGAATCCTTGATAAAGAACTCGCCGTAGGGACCGGAGATCGTGACTTTATCACCCGGTTTGCAGCCGAAGATGTAGGACGACATCTTGCCCGGCGGAATACCCTCGGGGCCGCGGGGCGGCGGTGAAGCGACGCGGACGTTGAGCATGATGATGCCCTTTTCGCCCGGATAATTGGCCATGGAGTAAGCCCGAACGACCGGCTCTTCGACCTTGGACACGTACCGCCAAACGTCAAACTTGTCCCAGTCGCCACGAAACCGCTCTTCGATGTCGAAATCTTTGTACGCGACGGTGTGCGGCGGGCACTCGATTTGGATGTATCCACCGGCCCGGAAATCGACGTCTTCGCCTTCGGGCAGTTCCAGCACGAACTCTTTGATGAACGTCGCGACGTTGTGGTTGCTTTTGACCGTGCAGTGCCACTTCTTGGTATCGAAGGCTTCCGGCGGGACCTCGACGACCATGTTCTGTTTGACGGCGACTTGGCAGGAGAGCCGTTTGCCTTCTTTGGCTTCCTTCTTGTTGATGTGGCTTTCTTCGGTCGGCAGCAACTCGCCCCCGCCGTCGAGGATTTTGACCTCGCACTGGGCACAGGTCCCGCCGCCGCCGCAGGCGCTGGAGACGAACACGCCCGCGTCGGCGAGCGCGCCGAGCAGTTTGCCCCCGGCGGGAATTTCAATTTCCTTTTGGTTATTGATCAAAATCTTGACCGGCCCGGAGGCCACCAAGAAATTCTTGGCCGTCAGGATGATGCCCACCAGGGCGATCACGACGAGCGTGAACATCACGACGCCGAGGGTGATGGTCCACATGGAGGAAAGCTTCGCTTTTGAAGAGAGTTTTCAGTTGACAGTTTTCAGTTCACAGTTTCCAAATAACAGTTCAGCATGTTCAGTCTTACAAACTGAAAACTGTGAACTGACAACTGTAAACTCCTTAAAGCTGGATGCCCGAGAAGGACATGAACGCCAGCGACATCAATCCAACCGTTACAAACGTGATCCCCAAACCGCGAAGCGGTGGGGGAACGTCGGAGTATTTCATTTTTTCGCGGATGCCGGCCAACGCCGCGATCGCGAGCGCCCAACCAACGCCGCAGCCGAAGCCGAAAACGACCGACTCGGGGAAGTTGTATTCACGTTCGACCATGAACAGCGAACCGCCCAGGATCGCGCAATTGACCGTGATCAGCGGCAGGAAAATGCCAAGCGCGGCGTAGAGCGACGGGACGAACCGGTCCAGGAACATTTCCAGGATTTGCACCAACGCCGCGATGACGCCGATGTAGGAGATGAACCCGAGGAATTTCAGGTCCACGTCCGCAAAGTTGATCGTCGATTCGGGAATGAACGAGTTGGCCCACGTCATTGCCCCGGGGGCTAGGAAGTACGTGAAGAGCAACTGGTTGGCCGGGATCGTGATCGTCTCGATGGCGATCACGGCGATGCCCAGCCCGATGGCGGTTTTGACGTTTTGCGAAACCGCCAAAAACGTACACATGCCCAGGAAGAAGGCCAGTGCAAGATTCTCGACGAAAACCGCTTTGAGAAACAGGCTCAGGTAAAGTTCGATGTCCATCAGGATTCTTCGATTTGTTCAGGTTTGTTTAGCCGGATCAACCAAATCAATCCGCCGATGATGATGAAAGCCGACGGCGGGTAAGTCATCAGGCCGTTGGGGTCGTACCAACCGCCGTCTCGGGCCAGCGGCATCAATGTGTAACCAAACAGCGACCCGGCCCCGAGCAGTTCGCGAAAGAAGGCGACGATCATCAGCACCGCGGCGTACCCCAGTCCGTTGCCCAGCCCGTCGAGGAACGACATCCCGACGCTGTTTTTCATCGCAAAGCCCTCGGCACGACCCATCACAATGCAGTTGGTGATGATTAGCCCGACGAAGACCGAGAGCTGTTTGGATATGTCGTAAACAAACGCCTGCAGGATCTGATCGACGACGATCACCAGCGACGCGATAACGGTCATCTGGACGATGATCCGAATGCTGCTGGGGATGTACGACCGAATCATCGAGACCGCGGCGTTGGACAATGCGACGACCGCGATCACGGCGATCGACATGACCGCCGACTGGGTCATCGAAGTTGTCACGGCGAGCGCGGAGCAGATCCCCAGGATTTGCAAGGCGATGGGGTTGTTGTCGACGATCGGTCCAAAAAGGACTTTGCCTACCGAGGATGCGGCCATGGTGCCGGGTGGTTGGAGGTGGGATAGGCTTCCAGCCTGTCATCCGTCTGGACAACCGGCTTTCATCCTTTCCTTCTTGAGTTGATAGCGTTCAGGGGATGACAGGCCAGAGGCCTATCCCACATTTAATCTTGATGGTCATTCTCGGACGTCGACGGCGTGGCATCAACGACCGGGTCGGCCACCGCGGTGTCACGGTCGTACTGCTGCACGCCCGAGGGCAATAACGGTTGAGGGATTTCCGCATCGGCACTGCCGCCGACGGCGTTGACCTGCGTTTCGAGTCGCTCCAGGAACGGACCGTAACCATTCGGTCCGGCCCAGTAGCGAACCAGGTTGGTCACGCCGCGGGAGGTAATCGTTGCCCCGGACAGCCCATCGACCAGGAACTGGCTGCCGGCCGGCGCGGGGCCTTTGGCAACCCCGGCGGCAATGTTGCCCTCGGGACTGTAAAGCAGATTGCCGACCCACTGGGCTTTCCATTTCGTGTTGTCGACTTCGCCGCCCAGCCCCGGCGTTTCGGCGTGTTGATAAAACGTCAAACCCTGAATAGTTTTTAAGTCGTTTTTGAGAGCCAAGTATCCGTACAGCGTCGACCATAAACCTTTGCCGTAAACCGGCAGCACGACCTGTTGCAATTGACCCGAATCGGGATCGTTGACGAAATAGACCTTGGCGATCTTCTCCCGTCGCGGCACGCCGATGTCAAAGTCCGGTTCGGTGATCTCGATCGACATGTCGAGATCTTTGACCGCCTTGCGAGTGTCGTAGGTTTCGGGATCAAACCCATCGGTGTCGCCGGTGACGTACTCGCCGGAATCCAAATCGACGAATTTCTCGGACACCAATTCGTATAAACCTTTGATCTGGTCGGAGTCCAGTTCCGAGGCCGGGCGTCCGTATTCGCCCAGCGCCAAACCGGCCGCGTCGAGGATGTTTTTCTGCTGGTCGAGCACCTTGTTGGCTTCCTGCAACGGCCGCAGCGCGACCGCGGCGGCCGAGACCGCCAGCGAGCAGATGACGCACAGCACCGTCGCGACGCCGATCGTATAGCCAAGTGAATCACGCTGGGGCATATCGAGCCATCCTTCGGCGAACGTTGGACTGGACCACCGCCCAGTCAATCAGGGGAGCGAACACGTTTCCAAACAGGATGGCCAACATGATGCCTTCGGGGTAGGCCGGATTGACCACACGAATCAATACCGTCATCAGTCCGATGAGTATGCCGTAGGCCCATTTGCCGGTTTCGGTCATCGAGGCGGATACCGGGTCGGTGGCCATGAAGACCAAACCAAAGGCAACGCCGCCGATCACCAGGTGCCACCAAAACGGCACTGCGAACATGGCGTTGGAATCGCTGCCGACCAGATTCATCAAACCCGAGGTCGCGATCACGCCGACGACGACACCGGCCATGATTTTCCAGGAGCCGATCCCGGTGGCGATCAACACCGCGGCGCCGACCAGGCATAGCAACGCCGACGTCTCGCCGCAGCATCCTTGAATGACGCCCAAAAACGCACCGAGCCAAGCATCCCACTGGCTGTTGCCAAGCTGGGTGATCGATTCTTCAGCACCCCAAACGTACTGGACTTGGGTGAGCGACTCGATCGGATTGGCCGCCGTGTTGGCCATTTGACCTAGCGCCGTGGCGCCGGAAAATCCATCGACCGCCGTCCAAACGTCGCCTGAGATGTCTTGAGCGTAGGCGAAGTACAAAAACGCCCGGCTGGTCAACGCGATGTTGAGGAAATTCCGCCCCGTGCCGCCAAAGATTTCTTTGGCAACGATGACCCCAAAGGCGATCCCCAGTGCGACCTGCCACAGCGGAATGTTGGGCGGCAGGATCAACGGGTACAGAAGCCCCGAGACGAGGAAACCTTCGTTGATTTCATGGCCCCGAAGCACCGAGAAAATCGCCTCGATGTTGCCGCCGACGATCATCGTGACCAGGTAAATCGGCAGGAAGTGCAACGCTCCGTAGACGAAGTTGTCGACGAAAGAGCCGGAGTCGTGACCAAAGCCGATCGCCGCTTGGACCGTATGGTGCCAATCCCAGTCGAAATCGACGCCCGCAGCGGTCATCTTTTCGATCGCCGTGTTGGCTTGGAAACCGATGTTCCACATGCCAAACAACGTTACCGGGATCAAGGCCACGACGACGGTGATCATCATCCGCTTCAGGTCGATGCCGTCGCGGACGTGAGTGCGACCCTTGGTCGTCTCGCCGGGGGTGTACAGGAACGTGTCCAATGCTTCGTACATTGGATACGCCTTCTCCAGCACCCCGCCCTTGGCGAAGTACGGATGAGCTTTGTCAAACGCGTCCCGAATGGGTTTCATGAAGAAGTTTACAGTTATTAGTTTTCAGTTTTCAGTTTCCGAACGATCTGTCGACCTAACCGATTAGCCTTCGCGTTCGATCACCGACAAATTGTCTCGCAGCAGCGTGCCGTAGTCGTACTTGCCGGGGCAGACGAACGTGCAAAGCGCCAAGTCTTCTTCGATCAATTCGAGTGCCCCAAGCTGTTGGGCTGAATCGGTGTCGCGGACGATCAAGCCGCGCAGTAGCTGCGTCGCCAGGATGTCCAGCGGCATGACTTTCTCATACGTGCCCAGCGGCACCATCGCTCGCTCCGAACCGCCCGTGCTGCTGGTCATTGCGAACTTTTTATTGGGCGTCGCGGCCGAGGCGAACACCTTGGTGACCGAGTACTTGTCGGACCCGGGCATCTGCCAACCGAGGAACTCGCGTTCGATGCCCTCCTCGATCGCCGAAATTTGGTTGTGATAGCGACCCAAAAAGCAGTGCGGATGCTTGGCGGCGTGACCGTCCAGGACCGAGCCGGAAATCAATCGTGCCCCGAACTGAACGTCCTTGATCTCGCCATCGGTCAATTGATCGACGCACGCCCCCATGCGGGTTTGGATCAACCGGGGATGCTTGACGATCGGTCCGGCCAACGACACGACGCGGCGGGGGTCAAGCCGACCGGTTTGAAACAACGCACCGATCGCGATGACGTCTTGATAACCGATGTGCCAGACGGTCTTGCCGGGGCCGACGGGATCCAAGAAATGAATGTGCGTACCGGGCAGCCCGGCCGGGTGGGGACCGGCAAAGGATGCGGCGACAACGCCGGGGACATCGCCGCCGGGGATCGTCGCGGTGTCGGATTTGCAAAGGAACGTCGGCCCGTCGGTCAGCGTCGTGATCGCTTGGAGACCCAAAACAAACGCGTCGGGTCGCTCGGCGATGATCACCGACGGGTCGGCAGCCAGTGGATTGGTGTCGATCGCGGTGACAAAGATCGACGCGGGTGCCGAGCCGATCACCGGGACTTTGCCAAAGGGCCGGGTCCGAAAACCGGGCCACAGCCCCGAAACCCGCAGGACTTCGGCGACGCTGTCTCGGCCGATCGACAACGGATCGCTGCCCGCGGCGGCGTCAAATTGGACCCGATGGTTCATCTCGCCATCAGCATCGACGTCGATGATGACCGACTCGAACTTGCGTTTGGCCCCACGGATCACTTCGACGACCGTCCCGCCGGCCGGGGCCGTGTACATCACCCCGGGCGTCTTTTTGTCTTCAAAAAGCGGGGCACCCATTTCGACGCGATCGCCATCGGTGACCATCATCGTCGGCTTCATCCCGACGTAGTCGTCGCCCAAAATTGCGACGCGAGAGACCGCCGGGGCGATCTCGATCCGCTGCTCCGGGCAGCCGAGGATCGGCAGGTCCAGACCCAATCGGATTCGGGTCGTGGTCGGGGCAGCGGTCGTGGCAGGCATCTGCGGCGGGGCGTGGCGAGTCGGGCCGGGTACGGCGTCCGACTATGCCACAGCGATCCGAAGTCCGCAACGCCACAAGTTGTCGCAGGCAGAGGAAGAGGAAGAGGAAGAGGGTCAAGGGTTGAAGGGTTAACGGTAAAGGGAAGTAACAAGAACCTCCGCTCTTCCCTTAACCCTTTACCTTTTAACCCTTTACCTTTTAACCCTTTACCTTTTAACCCTTTACCTTTTAACCCTTTACCTTTTAACCCTTTACCTTTTAACCCTTTACCTTTTAACCCTTTACCTTTTAACCCTTGACCTTTTAACCCTTGACCTTTTAACCCTTTACCCTCTTACCCTCCCCTCACATCTCAATCTCGTACCCCTCGCGATAATCCCGCGAGAGCATTGCGTTGGCCTGCTCATCGCCGGTGATTTGCTCGGCCGCGGCGTCCCAAGCCAAATCGCGACCGGTCCGGGCGGCAATCCCCGCCAGGTGACACAGATTGAGCATCGCCATGTGCGAATGAACGTCGCTGATCGGCTCCAACTGCTCGCGGTGGCAGTGCAGGAAGTTGTACCAGTGGGCCGATCGCTCGTTGTTTTCGATCGGCAGGCCTTTGTACACCTTGCTGATCGCGTCCTCAGGCAACGGGTTGTCGGCCAATTCATCGACCGGTGCCCCGACCAATTTGCCGCGATTGACAAAAATCCGGCCCTTGTCCCCCTCGATCAAACAGCCGTTGTCGGTGTCGTCCCGGAGCACCAACTCGGTCCCGCCGGGGAACTCGTAGGTGAACTGGAACGACATCGGCGTGTTGTAGCAATCGTCGCGGACCGGCATCGCATCGACAAAATCGACGGGATGCTTGGCCGATCCGGTCACTCGGCTTGGACCCTCGGTTTGACCGTTGAGCATCAACGCCCAATTGCAAATGTCGACGTGGTGGGCGCCCCAATCGGTCAACTTGCCGCCGGAGAACTGGTACCACCAACGAAACTCGTAGTGGCCGTTGGTTTTGCCGTGATGCGATCGCATCTTTTTTGTAGTCGGTAATCGACCACCGGGGTCGGTCCCAACCAACGTTCCCAATCCAGCGACGCCGGCGGGGTCACCACCGGGATCGGACCGCTGTCGCCGTTGCCGCCGACGGCCGCCTGGACGCGGTTAATTCGGCCCAACCGGCCCTCATTGACCAACGCCATCGCTTTGACAAACAACGGAAACGTGCTCCGCTGCTGGGTGCCGACCTGAACAATCGCCCCGGTCTGTTTTTGAATTTTGCGAATCAATTTGCCTTCGTCGATTGTCAACGTCAGCGGTTTTTCGCAGTAAATGTCCTTGCCGGCCAGCATCGCTTCGACGACCGGCTTGGTGTGCCAATGGTCCGGCGTGGCGATGTGAACGACCTTGATGTCGTCGTTGTCAAGGATTTCGCGATAATCGTGGTGCAGCGACGCTTTGCCCCCCGACAAATCCTCGTTCGCCTTGGCCGCTCGATTGGAGTCGACGTCGCTGATCGCCACGACGTCGACCCATTTAGATGCCGACCGCATGTTGCCCATGCCCATCCCGCCGGCGCCGATCAGGCCGATCGGGATGCGGTCGTTTTTGGCCTTCGTTTCGGCGTCCAATGCCGAGGCGCGATTGTGGAAATACGGGGTCGCGGCGGCGGCGGCAACGCCGGCGAGCGCCGAGCGGCGAGAAATCTTGGTCGGAAGCATGAATCGTCGGGGTGGGTTAAGCTTGATCGGGAGTTCAAGAACGTAGCGGAAGTCGCCAAGACTTTCGGCGGCGACGTCACGGAGGTTAGTAGGACGCTGGGCGTCCGATTGTTCCGTTATCGCGGTCCGAAAGTCTCGGCGACTTCCGCTACGGTCATCCGATTGTAACCCCACCCAGCCCGCCAGGGCGACAAGCATGTACCTGAAAATGGCCCGCCGGTTCGCCACCGAGACCGACAAGCGGTTGTTGGCCAAAGCCGTCTGGATGCTCGGCGTCAAAGGGCTGCGGAGCGTCCACCGGCACAAGCGGCGGCTCAAAAAAGGCGAATTTTTTCCGCCGTTCGTCTACCTGTCGGTCATCAATTCGTGCAACCTCCGCTGCCAAGGCTGCTGGGTCGACGTCGCCGAGAAACAGCACCGCATCGAACTGGACGCCTTATCCCGCGTGATCGAGCAGTCCAAGTCGATGGGCAATTCGTTCTTCGGCATCCTGGGCGGCGAGCCGTTGATGCACAAAGACATCCTGACGCTCTTTGAACGCCACCGGGACGTCTATTTTCAAGTCTTCACTAACGGCCACTTCCTGACCGAAGACGTCGCCAAGCGGCTTCGCGATTGCGGCAACGTCACGCCATTGATCTCCGTCGAAGGCACCGAGATCATTTCGGACGAGCGACGCCGGGGCAGCCGCGGGGACGTCTACAACCAAACGATGGCGGGGATCGAGGCAGCGATTAAACACAAACTGCTCACCGGCGTTTGCACGTCGGTTTGCAAAACCAACATCGACGACCTGGTCCGCGATGCCTGGGTCGACCGGTTGATCGAAATGGGCGTCATGTATTGCTGGTTCCACATCTACCGACCGGTCGGACCCGAACCCAACGCGCAATTGGCCTTGTCCAGCGCCGAGCAAAAACGCGTCCGGCAATTTGTCGTCGACACCCGGGCGACCAAACCGATCGTCGTCATCGACGCTTACCATGACGACGCGGGCAACGCGTTGTGCCCCGCGGCGACCGGGTTCACGCATCATATCGGTCCCTGGGGCGACATCGAGCCGTGCCCGGTCATTCAATTGGCGACCGAGTCGATCCATGACGCCAAGCCGTTGGCCGAAACGTTCAACGAGTCAGCGTTCTTGACCGATTTCCGTCAATTGACCGCCAAACACACGCGAGGCTGCGTCATCATGGAACGGCCCGATCTGCTGATCGAGTTGGCCGAGAAACATGGTGCCCGCGACACGACGGTTCGCGGCGGGGTTTTGGACGAACTACGCAACATCACACCGCGGCGGAGCCAATATCAACCCGGCGATGAAATCCCCGAGCGGAGTTTGGTCTACCGCTGGGCCAAAAAGTATGCGTTCAATGATTTCGGCGCGTATGGGCAGCATTTCGATGCCGGCGCGTATGTCGATCCCGATGCGGGCGGGACCGCGACGGTCGACCGGACTTCGTTGCCGGTGGTGGGATAGGCCTCCGGCCTGTCAGGAGTAATGACAGGCCGGAGGCCTATCCCACATCGGCCAGTGACAGGCCGGAGGCCTATCCCGCATTGTCCAGAGACAGGCTGGAAGCCTATCCCACATTTGGGTCAACCCGCCAACCGCGTGATCCGGTTGGCCGGGGCCGCCAACTCTTCGGCGGACGGCGTGTAACGGTACTGCATCAAATACGCGTCTTCCTCCGCGTCGTCATAAAACTCACGCAGCACCGAAACGGCTTTGAACTCCAGCGATTTGAAGAACAATTGCGCCGCCAGGTTCGTCTCGCGGACTTCCAGCATGACGCGGTTGCGTCGTTCGGTCGACAATTTGGCGAGCAGTTTGCCGACCATTTGTGATCCGATCCCGCGGCGACGGTATTCTGAACCGACAGCGAAATTGAGCACGTGCAGTCGGTTTTTGTGCAGTTCGTAGATCATGAATCCGACGACGTTGCCGTCGACTTCGGCGACCATGCCGATGCAATTGCGTTGACGAAGGCAGGCGATGAAATCCTCCTCGGTCCAAGAAAATTCAAAACACTGCGACTCGATGTTGAGCACCGCCGGCATGTCGCGGCGAATCATCCAGCGGATGTGAGCGGTTTGGGTGGCGGTTTGCACGTCATTCATCGTGGATTCCCTTCCTGTTCCGAACGATTTTGCCATAGGAGCCGTCGTGTTGGACTTCGATCCATGAAATCCGTCGGCAGGCGCGGTCGACATTAGCGATCGGGCCGATTGACAACCAGGTCGATGTTCATTTTGTCTCAGCCGATCCGACCGATCCGACCGATCCGACCGATCCGACCGATCCGACCGATCCGACCGATCCGACCGATCCGACCGATCCGACCGATCCGACCGATCCGACCGACCCGGCCGAAGCGGCCCACCGCTGCCAATCCTCGGTCATTTGAGACGTCAATTCCGGTTGATTGTCCGATTGATCGATCAACTCCGTGGGATCGGCCGCCAAGTCATAGAGCTGCCACGTCGGTTCGGACTTGGGCCGGCCGGCGGTGTGCAGTTTCCAGCCGCCTCGACGCACCGCGGCCTCATCGCGAAACCGCCAATACAACGCCCGCGCGGGCAAATCCGTCTGTTCCGTGAGCGTCCCAACCAGCGACCGACCGGGCAGCGAATCATCGATCGATTGACCGGCGACGTCCAACATGGTCGGCAGCACGTCGATCAGGTGTGCCGGCGTGTCATTGTAAGAACCCGCGGCGATGCGTCCGGGCCAGGCGGCGATCATCGGTGTCTTGATGCCGCCCTCGGACAACGTTGTCTTATAACGCCGGTAAGGTGTATTCGATGCGTTGGCCCAAACGCGACCTTGAGTCCAGTAGCTGGTCGGTTCCCACGGCATCGCGGCCGGATCGGTCGAACGATCGGACGATTCCTCACACGCACCATTGTCACTAAAAAACATCACCAACGTGTTGTCCAACCGCCCGGTATCTTTAAGTGACTGGAGGATTAAACCGATTTGATGATCCAGCAGGTCGACCATCGCGGCGTAGGTCGCCATGCGAAGATCCCAGCGATCGCGATCGATGTCGGCGATCTCCTCCCAAGCCGGCAGGTTGGGGTCGCGCGGCGACAGCTCGGCACCGGCCGGCAAGACCCCCAATGTTTGTTGTCGCTCAAACCGGCGACGTCGCAGTTCATCCCATCCGATTTTATAAGTGCCCCGGTACCGCTCGACCGCTTCCCGCGGAGCGTGCATCGGGTAGTGCGGGGCGGTAAACGCGGCGTAGAGCAGCAGCGGCCGGGGGTCACCGGCCAATTCATTGACATAATCAATCGCGTGGGAACCAAACGCGTCGGTGGTGTAAAAATCGGTTTGCAACGGGGTGTAGCCAAGCATTCGGTCACCATCGATTGCCCATCGCCGGAGCTTCTTTCTGGCCGGTTCCGGCTCGTCGGGTCGGCCGAATCCGGGGTTGAAAAAATTGCAACACCCATCGATCAAACCATAGTGATGTTCAAAACCTCGTTCAAAAGGCGATTGACCGGCGTGCCATTTACCCACCATTCGCGTCGCATAACCGGCGGCCAACATCCGCTCGCCAAACGTCGGGGCGGCGTAATGCACCGTCGGCGACGCGCCGACGGTTTGCCACCAGTGACCGGTCAACAACGACGCGCGGGTATGTTCGCATTTGGCATTGTTATAAAAATGTCGAAACCTCATGCCCGATTCTGCCAACGCGTCGAGGTTGGGCGTTGCGATTTCCCCCCCATAGCAACCAATGTCCGAAAACCCCATGTCATCGGCCATGATGACCAGGATGTTGGGGCGGTCGTCGGCCGGGGCGGGGCGGATCGTCGTTAAAACAATCACCGCGGCGAGGAAGTGACCCAAACGTCGCGGGACCCGCCAGGGTTCAGCATGTTTGACTTTGGTAAGATTGGAACCCTGGCGAGTCCCGCGACGGGGAGGGATAGTTGGCATCATGTTGATTCAAAGCGTTCGCAATCCGGTCATCCGCCACCTCGCGTCGCTGCGGTCCAGCCACCGCCGGCGGCGGGCGGCGGGCACGGTGTTGGTCGATGGTGTTCGTGAAACCGCCCGGGCGATCGATGGCGGCTGTGTCGTGGACGCATTGTACCTGCCCCCGGCCGGCCGGTTGGCCGTCGGCGATGACGACGGCGGGGGCGGCGGCGGCGGCGGCGGCGGTGGGATCGAGCGACTCGGCGACCCGGACGATTCGGACGTCCGGCGGGTTTGGCAACACGTGCAATCGCGAAGCGGGGTGACGTGGGTGTCCCCCGAAGCGTTCTCCAAGATTTGCTATGGTCAAGCGGCCGATCGGTGCGTCGCGGTCGTGTCGGCACCCCAAACATCGTTGGCCGACCTGCCGGCACCCGATCCGGCCGCCGGGCCGCTGATCGTGCTCGATGGGGTTGAAAAACCGGGCAACGTCGGGGCGGTTTTTCGCTCCGCCGATGCTCTTTCGGCCGCCGCGGTGGTGCTGTGCGATTGCCCGACCGACCGGTTCAACCCCGCGGCGATTCGCGGATCGCTCGGCGCGGTCTTTACCGTCCCGACCGTCGCGGCGAGCCGGGACGAGGTTCGCGATCATTTGAAACGGACGGGTTGGCGAATCGCCGCGATGCGGGTCGAGGCGGCGCCGGTCGGCGGCCGCGGACCGGGACAACCATCGACGTCGCTTTGGGATCAAACCATCACCGGCTCCGACGCGGTGGTGCTGGGCAGCGAGGCAACCGGTTTGGGCGACCGGTGGCGATCGGAGACCGATTGCCCCGTTGCTGCTTGGCAAATCCCGATGGGCGGACGTGTCGACAGCCTCAACGTGTCGGTCACCGCGGCGATCGTTTTGGCGATGGCCCAACGATGCCGAGCCGGGTGATTGGATCGCTGATGGATTGACCGGGTGTCAACAACGAGTGAGAAATCCTGCAGTTCGGCTTCGCGGCCGGACGATACCCCCGATGCGGCACCGCGTCGCCAGCTCCGGTCGTCGATCGGAACCGCTGGCGCCCCGCGGGTGAGGCGATCAAAATCAAGGACGATTTGGATCCGGCCGCTGACTTTCCTCTGGTCACGGATGACACGATGGCACGCCCGAAGCGCCAACCGATTAGCGGCCGACCGGCCAAGGTTCCCGCGATTTGCCGGGCGACCACGCTGCGGATCACCCCGTCGCGGACCACCACGCCGCTAGCGGTCCGGCGCCGCCGACTGATGATGGTCTTGGGCGTTTTCACGGGGCTGGCGTCGTCCTCGGCCATCGCCGAGGGTCCGGTTTCAACGATCCGGTCCAACCCGTTCGTCGCCGGACCGGTCACCCGCACCGTTTGGGCCGCCGCTGCAATCACCCCGGCAACGATCGCCCCAACCGCGGCGGAACAACCGGCGGACGGTCCCGCCGGTGCGGCTGGTCCCTCGCAGGCGGCCGTCATCATCGCCTCGGTGCCGGTCGAGATCATTCCGACCGGTCAAGCGGTCCACGATCACCGCGATGATGCCGCCGAGATGCAGCGGCCCGCCACCGTCATCCGGCCCCAACCCGAGCCGCGGCTGCACCGCACCGGTCGGATCGTCGGCTTGGTGCCCGTCGGTCAATCGCCGCCGCCCGGTTTGATGCTTCACAACGAGGCAACCGTCGGGGCGGAGCAAATCAACCAATTCACCCAGCCGGCCCCGCCACCCGCCGCTGCCCCGCCAACTCAGTTCTCTTTCAGCGACGTCGAGTCCGAGCCGCCGACCAGCTATCACCCCGTGGTGATCGATTCATCGGTCGGCCGCCAGGCAATTGCGGCTTGCAACGAGCCGGCCGCGTCGATCGAGTGTCAAGTCCCCGAAGCCGTCACGGCTCCGCCGATCGTCCCGGCGGTTGAACCGGCGATCGATCAAGTCGCCGAGCTGCCGGTTGAACTGCCGGTCGACCAGCCCGCCGAGCCGCCGACCACCAAAACGGTCAAACCGTGGTTCCGCCCGGCCGTCGCGGTTGCCGCGGCCCCGGGCCGCACCGCTTCGGCCGATCCGATCCGGCAGGTCGTCCGCTGGGTGCCCAAACCCGATGAAGCTTCGTCGATGCACGAAGTCGAAAATACGTCGTCGATGATGGTGGACGACCAATCGTCCGGCGGTGGCGGATCGCCATCCCCGGCCGCCCCGTTGGTCGATTCGTTGACGCCCGGGGGGGTGCCGCGACCGATCATGATCGCCGCCGCTCCGTCGCAACCGAGTCGACCGCTGGCAACCGACGCGCCGCCGACCCCGCCCCAACCCGCCGCGGATTTGACGATCGAAACCGGATCCCCCGAACCAATCGTCGCCGCCGAGCGAGCCTTGGCCGCTGGTGCCGTGAAAATCAACGAACCGGACGTCTCGCCGGCAGGCCGAGCGTTCACCCGCCGCCGGGCCGCAGCCGCCGAACCACAGTTGAGCGAAGGCGTGACGCCGCCGGTTCGGTTGGCGAGTCAAAGCTCCGATCGCCATTTGGTCAACGACCCGGCGGTCTCGGTTGCCCCCTCAAAATCGCCGGTCACCGAACCATCGCCGGCCGTCGAACAACGGCCGGCGGCCGTCAAACCGGCGCTCGCCCCCGAAGTGCTCCCGGCCGTCGCGACGACGCCCCGGCAACGGGCGATGGTCGGCTGGAGCCGGTCGCTGGGCGAGCAATTTCCCGAAGCCCAGCTTTGGCTCGTCGACGGCGAAGACGGCTTGGTGTTGCACGGGGTTTGCCCCGATCGCCGGATGGCCGTCAAAGTTCTCCGCTGGCTGCGGGCGGAGAGTTTGGAGCCGGTCGTTGACCGGATCTCGCTGCCATGAACCGATCCCATCTCGCGGCCCCGCCGCCCACCCCGTCCCCGACCCGTTCCCTTCACCCGCGACGTGCCATGACCGGTGCTTTCTCGATGTCGAAATGCTCGGCTGGTTCGCCGCCGTCCCCCGATTTGTCTTTCCCGACTCCCCTGTCCCAACCTGGAAACCGACCGATGCGTCGATCGACCCGAATGGCCGGCTTGATCGCCGCCTCCGTCCTGACTGCCGCCGTCCCCGCCGGCGAGGCATCCGCCCAGTGGTTTGGTTCGTCCAAACCCAAACCCGCCGCCGCGTCGATGCTCAGCCACAACGGCCAGCAGTTCACGGTCGTCAAACCGGGCCAATCCGAGAGCGCGGCGTTGTCTCGACGGGCCGCCTCGGTTGCCGGGCCAACCCATTCGCTGGTCGCCCACGAGGAGTTCTTGGCCCAAGCCGCACCGGTCGGCGAGCCGATCGGACCGGGATCGGCCGAGTACGGTCCATCGCTCGATTCGCCGATCGTCGGCGACGGCGCGGTCAGCGGGCTGCCGATGACGGCGGATTTGAACGGCTACGTCCCCTCGGATTTTGATCCGTCGATGGGCGGGTTGACCGGCTACGGCGGCTACTGCGCCAACGGCAACTGCGGCTCGGCAGCCGGCGGGATCCCGTGTCCGACGTGTCAACCTTATAAGTACGTTAGCTTTGAAGCTTTGTACATGACGCGGGACGATAACGATGATGACAGGTCGGGGTTTGCACGTGATCGTTTCGTGTTCAATGACTATGATCTTGAGCCAGGTTTCCGTGCGACATATGGTTCGATTCCCGATTGCACAACCGGCTTTGAAATCAGTGGGATGTACTTGGGTGATTTAGAGCGAAATTCCTCTCGCCTTCGCAATGCCCTATCATCACGGCTGCTCACATCGGCTCAACTCAACACGGTGTTGACCACCGGTACCACCCCGCCGGTTTTTGTGCCGCCTGCGGTACCGATTGCGGATGTGGATTTTCAATCGTTTCAAACCGTTGCCAACCAGGAATCGGAAATTTACTCGCTGGAGGCTTCTCGGGTGCTGTACGCTTGGGACGTCGCCCGCATCCTGATCGGAGGGCGATACATCAAATACAATGATGAGTTCAACTTCGCTCGCACCGCCGTTGGCCCCGCCACTGGCGTGACTCCGGTGGTGCTCAACCCCGCCACCCCGGTGGTTGCCGCCGACGATGTGCAATTGCTTCGTAGCGAAGCGGACAACGACTTGTTTGGATTGCAAGTTGGTGGCGACATTTTCAATCCGGTCAGTCGTTTTGGCTCGACTTATATCCGCGGCCGGGCCGGGGTTTACCTCAACGCCGCCGACGCGGATCTAAACTTCAGCCTCTTCGGCGACGGGGCGGCTGGGTTGAACAATCGCTTACCGCTGACTGACGACGATGTCGACATCGCCGGTTTCTTTGAGTTCGGAACGGGACTTCGTTATCAGGTTGGCGAAGCACTGTCACTGCAAGCCGGGGGCGAGTTCTGGTACCTCACCGGGGTGGCGACGTCGACCGCACCGTTGGGTCGACGAATCGACGACAACTTTCGCAACGAAGTCGACATCAGTGACGACGTTTTCTTCTACGGGATTACCGCAGGAGCAACCTACCGGTTCTGATTTTGGAGTCCTGTAGGGTGGGTCAAGCCGCTTGCCGCGCCGACCCACCATCTGACTACTTTCGATGGTGGGTCGGCGTCGAAGACTCCTTGACCCACCCTACGCTTTCTTCGGTAGCCGAAGCCGCCAAGGCTTTGGTTGGGGACCTTCGGCGGCCTGGCGGCACGCCGCTACCGGAGATTCGCGAGTTGGGGGCGAGCGGCGGCCTGGCGGGCCGCCGCCACCGCGGGGACGCTCACCCCCGGCCCAGCCGGCGGTTGAGCCAGCTTTTGGCCGACGATCCCGCTTTGCCGGAGTCGTCGGCCTTTTTCTGTGGATCGCCCGCAACGCTGTGCTCGATGATCTTTTGACGCGTTTGGCTCAAATCCGCGTCGCATTTGCCACACGTCACCGGCGGCGGGCCAACCCGGGCGCCGCAGCGGGTGCAGTAATGCTCGATCGTCGGACGCCGCGCGGCCTCAAACAGCCCGCCGACGTCGGCCGCTGGAAACCAAGCCGAATCGTCCTTGCGGACCACCGTCGTGGCCACCACGCGGCCCTCGCGGACCATCCCCAATAATTCGCTCGGCGACACCGGACCGACTTCCGCCTCGTCCTCGCCGCGAATGAACCAGTGGGCCATGAGGACGGGTCAAGGGTCAAGGGTCAAAAGGTGGAAGGTCAACGGTTGGGACTAAGATACGCGGTCGGTCGCATCGATGCCTGCCCCCCCTCGGCGTCCGCCCGGCAACCACCAATCGCCGCCGTCGTCAGCCTCGCCATCGCGTTTGGCTCGCTCGGCGGCAAGCGTTTCGTCGGTGCTCTGCGGGTCAATCTCGCGGCACGTCGCGGTCAATTTGTCCGCCAGTCCATCGAGCCAATCCTCCCACGTCTCGACCGTCGTACCCTCAGGCGGGATCTCAGCCATCTCGCCGCACAGCAAAATCATCCGCAGCAGGTGTCGAAACAGGATGCCCTCCTCCTTTTGCAATTTTCGGGCAGTCACGTAGGCGTCGAAATCGCCACCAAATTGCAACAACTCCCCCGCAATCCAAACCGGCGTGACGCGGACGTCATCGACCCGCGAAAAGTCGTCACGGAACAGCCGCAACAGTTTTTCTCCCAGCGTCAAAGGCCAAACCCGCGGCTCGTCGAACATCACCCGCCCGAAACCGCGGTCCTTGCCGTCGTTCTCGTCCGTCTCCTGGCTTCCGGCGATCTCCTCGCTCGTCGCCAGCCCGCGTTGCAACAATTCGGGATCCAAGACCGTCGTCGCCAACGTCCCGGCAGGCATTTCGTCCAGCCGCGGGACCCGGGTGAACCGCGCCACGGTCCCGGGCACCTCCAACATCGACTCCATCGCCAAGATCCGTTCCTCCTCGTCGGCAACCGCCAGATGGTTGGCAACAAAGACCCCAAACAATGGATTGACGCTGCGCAGTTGAACCAAATCCCCCAACGTCTCGGTCGGCACAGCTCGCACCGGCCGATACTCCTCAACCTCATAATCCCCGACGCCCAGCTTCACGCCAACCTCTTTGCCCACCTCATCATCTTGATCTTTCTCATCATCCTGATCCCCGCCCCCCACATCCTGCTCAGCCCTCATTAAATCCAACAACCCTCCAAACACCCCCCCGGTCCCAACCTCTTCCCTCAACCCCTGCCCCTTTAACCCTTGACCCTTTAACCCTTGCCCCTCTTTCCCTTGCCCCTCTTTCTCTTGACCTTCTTTCCCCTGCCCCTCTTTCCCGGCCGCCTGCTCCCCCTTCTTGGGCGGTCCCTTCTTGACCGCCGCGACCGGCTGCGGTTCCAACTCGACGTACCCGCCCTTCCACAACGTAATGAGCATCCGGTTTAGTTCCTTGCCGGCGTTCTCCAAATCGGTCGGTCCCATCAACCGCCGACCGACCAGATCACGGATCGGCTGGACTTGCGGATCTTTGGCCAACCAATAGGCCAGCAACCGCCATGGCAACCGGCCTCGGGAAACCAAGTCCGCGGACTTGGCGGTTTGCAATTGTTCAAACTGGGTTTGTGACCAATACGTCTCGCCCTCCCGCCGTTTGGGCATTTTTTTCTTAAGCTTTTTCTTGGCCTTCATCAGCCCCGGATCTTTGGTGTCCTCGGGAATCTCGTCATATTTCACCCGCCAACGATGCAACTTCACATCGTCCTCGTGGGCGAGCACGTACACATAACCCCGGTCGTCGAATTGCGGCCGACCGGCGCGACCGAAGATCTGTTGTGCCTGGGCGGCGTCGATCAGTTTGCGTTTGTCTTTGGGGCCTTTCATGATCGACGGCAACACGACCGAGCGGGCCGGCAGGTTGATGCCCGCGGCGAGCGTCTCGGTGCAGACGCAAACGCCCAGCAGTTTCTGTTGAAACAAGTCTTCGACAATCCGCCGGTACCGCGGCAGCACACCGGCGTGGTGAACCCCGATGCCACGCATCAGGATGCTTTTGAGTTTCGGACCGACCCCCCGGCTCATGTCCGCGGCGTTCAGATACTCCGCCAATTGTTTTTGCCGTTCTCCGCCGACGACGGATTTGCCTCGCAATAGCTCCGCGGTGGTCCAACATTGACTCCGCGAGAACGAGAACAATAGCGCCGGGGTGCGGCGCATTTCGGGATCGCCCGCGGAAATCTGTTCGATAAAATCAGGCAGCAACTCGTCGCCGACCCACTCGAACTGCAGCGGCACTTTTCGTTCGGTTCCCTGCACCAATTTTAAGTTGCGGCCGTGCGATCGATTGAGCCACGAGGTGAACGCCAGCGAGTTGCCGACGGTCGCCGAGAGCAACAGCGTGCGGACGTTTTTGGGCAGCATCGCCAACGACATTTCCCAAACGATGCCCCGCTCACGATCGTTGAACGAGTGGAATTCGTCCATCACGACGCATGAAACGTCATTGAACGAAAAGTCCTCCGGCGAGAGCAACCGGTTCATTAGGATTTCAGCGACGACGACCAACACCGGTGCCCGGGCGTTGACCGACCGGTTTCCGGTCACCAGTCCGACTTGATCGGCGTCAAACCCCCAGCGGACCGCCGATTCGCGAAGTTCGTCAAGTTTTTGATCCGTCAGCGCGATCAGCGGCGTGGTGTAGTACATCCGCGTTCCGGTCCGTAGCGCCTCGTAGACGGCCGCTTCAGCGATCAGCGTCTTGCCGGTCCCGGTGGGGGCACAAACCAGCACGCCGTGTTGGTTCTGGCTTGTTTCGCCGGTGAAATACGCCAGCAGCGCCTCCTCCTGGACCGGATAAGGTTCGTAGGGCAGCGACTCGAAGTATTCCGCGGCAACATCATCGCGGCTAATCGTGGGGTCCGGCTTCATGGCCCTGTTGTAGCGGAAGTCGCCAAGACTTTCGGCGGTCGTCCCCCGGTGGCGGCGGTCCGCCAGGCCGCCGCACGAACATCCCCCCGGTAGCAGCGGTCCGCCAACCCGCCGACGCGAACATCCCCCCGGCAGCAGCGGTCCGCCAACCCGCCGCAGGAACATCCCCCCGGTAGCGGCGGTCCGCCAGGCCGCCGACGCGACAGCGACCAAAGCCTTGGCGGCTTCGGCTACCGGGCTACCGGGATCGTTCGGATACCTATCCCACCGCCAACGCCAACCTTTGAGGCGACGCTTCCTGAATTTCCCCCAACGAACGCAACCACGTCCGCTGGCGTTTGGCGAGCTTCCGCGTCGCATGTTGAATCGCCTGAATCAACGGTTTGTCGACCGGCCGATCGGTCGCCCGGCACCAATCAATCAGCTCGCGGTAGCCGACCGCCTGGGCGGCGGTTTTGGACAACTTGCCATACCGGGCCAGCAAGCCGCGGACTTCCGCCTCCCAACCTCCGTCGATCATCGACTGGACCCGCGCGTCGATCCTCTCGTTTGATTCGCCACGCGGAAGCGTGACGGCAAACACCCGGCCGAATCCCAGCGATTCCGCCGACTCAAACTGCACCTGATGGTCGCTGATCCGGCGGCCGCCGGTCGCGTGGCTGAACTCCAGTGCCCGGATCATCCGCCGACCGTCGGCCGCGTCGATCCGGCTGGCCGCCACCGGATCGACCTGCCCCAATCGCTCGTGCAGCGCCGCCAGTCCATAACGTTTCGCGTCCTCGTCGCACGATTGACGAAACGCCTCGTCGGGCGGCGGGCCGGGGTCAAAGCCCCGCAGGATCGCTTTGAGGTAAAGCGGTGTGCCGCCGACGAGCAGCGGCACATGGCCCCGCGTCGTGATCTCGTCGACCACCCGGTGAGCGGCCGCAAGGTACTCGGCGATATTGAACTCCGCGTCGGGGTTGACCAGATCGATCAAATGATGCGGCACCGCCGCCCGATCGGCCGGCGTTGGTTTGGCCGATCCGATGTCCATCCCGTGGTACACCGCGACCGAATCGACCGAGACGATTTCAACGTCGTCCCTCCCTTTGGCCAAAGCCATCGCGACGGCGGACTTGCCCGATCCCGTCACCCCAGTCAGCGCAATGCAACGATCGATCAGCGGCGGAAAGGCGGAAAACGGCAATTCAAACGGCGGCGGCGGGGACAAGCAAGGTAGATTGGGGGAGCATAATCGCGATTTGTCACCCGACGTATCCCATGGCCATTACTTACTTTCGCCGCTACCGGATGGAGCATCGTTGGAGCGATGATGATCCGATCCCCGCTCGTTGCCTGGCAGGGGTATGAGTTGGTCCCGTTCGCCGAGTCGCTCATCCGGGCGCACGCGGAGGTGAAATTCGCGGCCTTTGCCGACCAAATGGACTGCGACATCTTCCCGGCGCTGGGTCGGCGGGACGGTTGCCTCCGGTTGATGCAGCAGATTGCCGCGCGGCCGGAGTTTGTTCCCGAAGCGACTTGGTTGATCCAACATCGCGACCGCACCGGTGGCCGCCCCACCTCGGTCGCGACGATTCAAGGCATCCTGGACGCCGGTTGGGGAGCGATTCAAAACGTCGGCGTGTTGCCTGCCCACCGCGGTCGAGGGCTTGGGGGGTGGTTACTGGCCGCCGCCGCCGCCGGGTTTCACCGCATCGGCGTCGACCGCGTCCATTTGGAAGTCACCACGGCCAACGAATCGGCCGTGCGACTGTACCGCCGAGCCGGTTTCCGCTCCGCCGGGGTGGTCTACAAGGTCGGCGACCCGGCCGGGTTGTAATAGGCCTCCGGCCTGTCGGTGGACGAATGTTAGCGGTAGGGCGCCAGCCGTCCGGTCTCGCTGCACCGGACGGCTTGCAGGCTGTTGATTTAATAGCGATTGAGGTCAGTCAAGATTCGGGTTGGTGATGGATAGTCCGTTTGTCGTGCAATTTCGTCGGGGGAGCACGTCGGCAAGGGCCGGGACGGCGGATGCGGCTCTCGTGAGGCTGTCAAATCGCACAGGCTTTCGCCCAAGATCCCTAAATTAACTCCATTTTGGCCGATGACGCTAACTCGGCGTGCATCTGTCGCCAAATCTGCATCAGTTTCTTCAAGTTGAACGCCGTTGAGGACCAACGCCATTCTTGGCCCACCCCTTCGATCCCTCGCAACAAGAACCGTCGCACGTCAAACATCACCTTCATCACCGCGAACGGAACTTCGCCGGCATGTTGGCGGCGGGCGTAAGCCGCTTGAGCTTCAGCGGTCTTCATCCGCTCACGGTGCCGACGACGCGACCCTTCGTGCTCGTCGTGCATCACTTCGCGACCCCGCTTGGCCTCCGGGTTCTTGCGACAGCGATCGGCCAACTCGCACCCCGAGCAATCCTGGCAGGTGTAGACCTTCCGTTGCACCGCAGTACCACAACCATGGGTCGTGTTTTCGATCGTCCGCTGAGGCAGCGGTTTGCCCGCGGGGCAGTAGGTTCCGGCCAGTGGTGTAGGCACGAATGCCGCGGACTTAAGCGGAGCGGCGAGCCACAACGGTTGGAGTCTAGCCTTTAGGCGATTCTGCGGAGCACTGAATCGGCTAAAGCCTACACTCCAACGCTAAAGTCCGCGGCATTCGTGTAGGCACTGTCGGCCAACACTCGGGTGCCATCCATGCACAGCTCGGCGAGGTTGGCGACCTTCAAGTCGATGGCCAGTTTGACCATTTGTTTGAAGATGTCCTTGAGCTCTTGGGTGTGCTTTCGCCGAAACTCGCTCAGGGTGGTGTGGTCGATCGTGCGTCCGGAGGTCAGCCACATGAAGTCGATCGAGTGTTTCAGTTGATATTCGATCACTCGACTGCTGCGGACGCGTCGGATCATCTCCTGCAGCGCGGTCGGGATGAGCACCAGCTGAGTTCGTGGCATGGGTGCGTCTTGCCAATAGTTGGCTTTGGGTGTTCGTCGACTCATGCGTCGTCCTCCATGGCCGTCAGTCTAGCCCGGAAATTGCATCCGCGGTTTTGATTTTGGCGGTTTGAACGGATCTGGGTGTGGTCCCGGATGTCCGGGCGGTTTGGGGCCGCACCGAGGCGAAACGCCCCCTTCCCCCCAAACCGATTCAAAGGCCGGAGCGACGAATTAGTCGTCGTTGCAACCCCGCTAGCCGCTCTCGATCAGTCGACCCAGCACCGCATTGAACACTCCCGCGGCCGGACAACCGCTCGCCAACGCAAACTCGACGCGACGATGGCTGACCCGCACCCGGCCGGCAATCTTTAGTAACCGAAGCCGGATCGTGTCGATCCGCCAACGAGATTGAACACTGCCCGCCAAACCTAATCGACGTAAACCATCGGTCAAAACATAAGCAAACGACGATAGCAGTAACCGAAACTGATTGGCCACAAAACGCATGCAACTGGTCCGGTCAGCAAACAAACATAACTGCTTCTCCTTGATCCGGTTCTCCATCTCACCACGTGGACAATACATCCGGCGGTAAAACGACTCAGGCTCCCGGGCAACCGAACATTGCGTCCCCAGTTCCTTGATGCACTCAACCTGCTTGCCGTCGATTCGCCGACGGTGATAAGTCGTGTCCACAATGCCCTCGCTCGATGGAAGGTTGGTCACCACAAAACGCGGGTTGGCCCCTTTGGTGCCAAACTCCGTTTTGCCGATCATCCAGCGGTGACGGTCCCAGGACACGGCTCGGTAGCGGAACCATTTGAAACAACACGCTTTGGTACCCCCCAAGTGCCCGTGCCGGATCCTCGCCCGCGTCATTTCGCACGTGATTTCCAGGTTCAAAACGCTGTTCTTCTGGAATCCAAAGACGTAGCCGACGTCGTGCTTGTCACACCATCGCATCAGCCGTTCGTTGGCAAACCCGCTGTCGCCACGCAGGATGATTTTCACATTTGGCCAACGCGATCGGTTGCCATGAACGAGGTCATCGGTCGCGTCGATGTCCAGGATGATTTCTTCAGGCGGTTGCTGGTGACTATCCAGGAAGGTGTCGACGAGCACCTCATGAAGTTTCAAACAAACCTTATCGGACACCCGGTTTTCCAGGCGGCACAGGGTTGAGGGGCTGGCCAGGGGGAAGTGTTCGTCGTTGTCGTATTGGTTTTGAGCGGGGACTCTTGCGGCGGCCACTTGGAAGGCGGGATCGTGCCGGAGCTGTTGGTGATCGTTGCCATCTTCGTAGCCGGCGGCGATGCCGAAGACACGGCTGGTGAGCATTTCGGCTTGGGGATGGGCGGTGAAGAAGGGATCTTGCGGATCGGGGATGATCGCATCGATCCGCTCAATCAGTCCCAGTCGCCGATCGACTTCGCGAAGCAGCCGCAGTCCGCCGTCGGAGGTGAGCGTTCCGCCATTGAAATTAACGTCGACGGCCCGTCGTCGCAGTCGTTTCAAGGCGGGTCGTTTTGGTTTACACTTTGTCACAGCCGAGGGCCTTGGTTTTTTTGTCTTGGAAGTGTCGCAACTCCAAAGATAACAAAGACTAAGGCTCTCGCGCTATGCCCCCCCCCGCAATCCGCGGATGCAATTTCCGGGCTAGCGCGCTACCCCAAACAAACCAGGTAGCAACACACCATCGGGCGGATACACTAAATCAACAGCCTGCTTGCGCCCTTCCGCTAGGAGAGGAGCACCGGACTGCTTGCGCCGTATCGCCGGGAGAGGAACCCACTCCGTGACCATCAGTCGTCGCCGAGCCGGTAGCACATTAATCGGTCCTGCTCGCGGAGGTACAACCGCCCACCGGCAATCACCGGATGCGCCAAGTCTTTCCTTTTTGATAGGAGGGTTGGAACGTTTGAACGACTTCAAACGCATCCGGCGTCGCGGTGGTGATGATGACCGTGCCATCCTCACGCCGCCAGACGATATGACCATCGGCGTACACCAGGCTCGTTTCACCCTTGCCCGCCGCACGCTCCGGCCCCCAGGCGACCTCACCGGTCATCATCTCGACGCAAATCGGTTTGCCGTCACCGTTGCCGTGGCCGCAATAAATGTAGCCATCAACCAGCGTCATGCCGCCATGTTTGTTCTGCAACTGGCGGCTGTCGAGCCAGTAGACTTCCTCGGCAGTGACCCCGCCCGAACCATCGCCGATCAGTTTCAATAGGGCTGAACCGGTGTTGTACGCGGTGCTGGTGAACACATAATCGCCCGAAACGATCGCTGTTGGGATATTGGCCGTTGTGTTACCGACCCGGGCGTAACGCCACAACACCTTGCCATCGGCCGCGCGGACGCCGATGAGACCTTGGCCGACCAATTGAACGTACTGCTTGACGCCACCACCAACAGAAATCACCGGGGACGCGTAACCGGCCCCGGACTTCAGTGCATCGTCGGCGGCCCCGTCGGTCTGGATCACGGCGGCCCAAACCTCATCACCGGTCATCTTGTTCAAACAAACCAACATTCCCGATGGACCGCCGGGGGTACAGATCACATGATCGCCATCGACCAGCGGCGACTCGCTGAAACCCCATCCGCTCATCATCTTGCCGCCCCACCGATCGAAGTCGCGGCTCCAGACCTCCGATCCGTCTCGGGTATTCAAACAAACGATTTTTCCATCGCTGCTGACAACGTACAGACGGTCGTCGTCAACCGTTGGGGTCGATCGGCTGCCGTCATAACCATGTTTGGGAGGACCCTCGGTCACCGCCGTTTTCCAAACAACCTTGCCCCCGGATGCATCGAGTGCGATGACCGATTGACCCTCGTCAAAATTGCCGGTCGTGTAGATCCGATCGTCTACGACCGCGACCGATGCGTAGCCGCTGCCCAAACCATCGGCGTTCCAAACCAACGGCGGGGCGGCATTGGCCGGGGCGCTGACCGAGCCGTCAAACAATCCGGTTTCGCCCGACCGGTTGGCACGGTCGGCACCCCGCCAACCGGGCCAGTCGTCCGCGGCGGTGAACGTTGAAACGTTGATCGCCAACGTCAGGACGAAAGTCGTTAGTGCAAATCTTGCTAGACACATGGTCGGGTATTGGTTTGGGAAAGTAAAAAAGTCAAGGTTCAATCCAACGGTCATCACCGGCGGCGGCCGGCAGCGTATCGACCGACCAGCTCGTCGGTGACCACACCGCCCAAGATGACCGCGCCGATCACGGCATATTCAATGTTTGTCGGGATCCAGTCGACTTGATTGATCGTGTTTCGCAGCGTCTGGATCACCGCGATGCCGATCACCACGCCGACGATCGAACCGGACCCGCCGCGTAGCGAGCAACCGCCCAGCACTGCACCGGCGATCGCAAACAATTCATAGAAATTACCAAAATCACTCGGCTGGGCACTGTTATAATCCAGGATGAACAACAATCCGCCCAGCCCCGAGAGTGCCGAACAAATCATGTAGGCCGCGATCGTCATTCGATCCGTGTTAATGCCCGACAGACGGGTGGCGGTCTCGTTGCGACCGAGGGCAAACATGTACCGACCATAGATCGTCTGGTTCAAAAACACGCCCGCGGCGGTCGCGACGATTGCCAGGATCAAACATGACGTGGGCAGGGCAAAGTCAACGCCGGGCAGGGGGATTTTTGATGTTGCCAGCGATCGCAACCCCGTGTACTGCCCGCCAAACCCCTGCTCGGTGTCCCCCAACATTCCCCGGGCAAAGCCGCGGTAAAACAATAAACCGCACAACGTCACGATGAACGGTTGAATGTGGGCTTTGGTGACCAGGATGCCATGCAGCCATCCGATCGCCAAACACATCGCCAACATCAGCGGCAGCGTCGCGGCGATCGGATAGTCCAACTCGGTCAACATCCAAGGGGTTAGGCAACCGACCAGACAAACGACCGATCCGATCGACAAGTCGATCCCACCGACAATGATGACGAACGCCGCCCCGACGGCCAGGATGCCGAACTCGGCGGTCCGGCGAACGACGTTCTCCAGGTTGTAGCGAGTCAAAAACGTATCGCTCATCAGCGCCGTCGCCACGACGATGAAGACGAGTAGTCCCAGGATGCCTAAGTTTTGTTTCATGCCGCCGATCCGATTGACAATCCAACCGCCGCGTTCATCACCGCCGCCTCGGTCGCCTCGGACCTGGACAAATCCGCGGTCATCCGGCCTTCGTGCATCACCAGCACGCGGTCGGCCAGTCCGCGAACCTCCTCCATGTCGCTGCTGACAAAGAGCACCGCCACCCCGCGGGAGGCGAGTTGTTCAATCAGTTGATAGATCTCCTGTTTGGCTCCGATGTCAACGCCCCGCGTTGGTTCATCGAGCAGCAACACCGCCGGGTCGTTGGTGAGCCATTTGGCCAGTGCCACCTTTTGTTGGTTGCCCCCCGACAGCGTGCCGACCGACGCCCGGTCACCGCCGGCACGAATTGAAAGTTTCTGCATCAGTGTTTGGCTATCCTTGTTGTGTCGATGATGCCGAACGAACACCCCCGCGGCGGCGTGTCGTTTCAGGTTTGGCAACGCAATGTTATCGCGGATCGATAAGTCCAAGATCACCCCGTCGGATTTTCGGTCTTCGGGAACCAGCGTGATGCCCGCGGCAATGGCGTCCCGTGGACTTCGGATGCGATGGTCTTTCTGGTCGACGGTGACTTCGATGAGTCCGGTCGCCGGTCGATCTTTACCAAAGATGGTTTGCAGCAGTTCGGTGCGGCCGGCACCGACCAAACCGGCCAATCCGACGACTTCCCCCCCACGGACCTGCAGCGAAACCTTTTGATCGGGGTACGCGGCCGTTTGCACCGCATCAATGCTCAACCGGACCGGACCCATTGGGGCGGGTGCTTTTTGATACAAAGCCTCGACCGATCGGCCGATCATCCGTGTGACCATGCCGTCGTGGTTGATCTCCCCGCGTTTCAGTTCGCCTGCATTTTCACCATCGCGAAGGACCGTGACGCGGTCGGCGATCCG
Source organism: Pirellulaceae bacterium (assembly GCA_963833245.1). GTDB lineage: Bacteria > Planctomycetota > Planctomycetia > Pirellulales > Pirellulaceae > Rhodopirellula. The sequence continues at coordinate 1,302,871 of CAWHXH010000006.1, read as the reverse complement.
CTCGACCTCCGCCAACCGATGCGAAATATAGATCACACCGACTCCGGCCGCTCGCAACGACTCAACAACCTCCATCAGGTTTTCGGTTTCGTGCAACGTCAAGCTGCTGGTCGGTTCGTCCATGATTAAATAGTTTGCCCCCACCGACAGAGCTTTGGCGATCTCGACCAATTGGCGGTTGCCGATGGTCAATCCCGCCAGCGGTGACCGCGGGTCGACCTTCAATCCCACCTTGGCCAGTTGCTCCCGGGCGTCGCGGGCGATCCGGCGACGATCGATCCGTCCCCAACGCGTGGGTTCGCGGCCCAAGTAGATGTTGCCGCCGATGTCCAGGTTGTCGGCCAGGTTGAGTTCTTGGTGGATCAACGCAATGCCATGCGCCATCGCATCATGCACGTTGTGCCAAACGACGCTGCGACCGTCCAGCGTGACGGTTCCGGCATCGGCCCGTTGAACCCCCGCGAGGATTTTCATGAGGGTACTTTTGCCGGCACCGTTCTCGCCCACGACCGCGTGAACGGTACCGCGTTGGAAGTCGGCGGACACACCACGCAGCGCATGGACGCCGCCAAAGCGTTTGTGCAAGTCGGTGACGGTGAGGGATTCGGTCATGGTGTAAATGTGGAATAGGCTTCCAGCCTGTCATGGACCGGCAACTTTGTGAAGGCTGTTGACAGGCTGGAGGCCTATCCCACCTCAGGAAGGCTCCCCCAATTTGGCTTTGAGATCCTCCCAAAACGCATCAACGTTGTCGGTGCGGATCTGGCGCGGCGGGATGTGCAAGATTCCCGACTTGTCAATCCCGAGATCTTCCAACGTCTCGCCGCGGGAAAGTCCCGCCAGCACTCGCACACTTTGCCGGCCATACTCATAAGGATTCTGCACCACGGTGCCGTAGACGTCGCCCTCCCGGATGCCCCGCAGCGTCTCGTCGGCCTCGTCAAACCCGATCACTTTGACATCTCCTGTTTTGCCGGCCTGGCGCAAGGCTTCGAGGATCATGGGCGGATTGTAGGCGAACAGTCCCACCATCGCAGCGATGTCAGGATGCCGCGACAACACGTCCTCCGCGTTGCTTTTGGCGGTCGGCCGATCGGTCTGGTCGGTGTAGGTACCGACCAAATGATACCCTTGATCGATGATTTCCTCATTGACCGGATAAACATCATCGGGTTTTTCGGGGCGGCCAAGCAACCCGTCAATGACGCCTTGGCGTCGACGTTTGGCATTATCCTGTTCCAACCGTCCGACGAACAGGGCGAACTTGCCGCCCCCGGGGATCGCTTCGCGGAGCAATTCGCCACACATCCGCCCGGCGGTGTAATTGTCCACACCGATGTAGCACAATCGTTTGGATCCGGGCGCGTCCGAATCATGCGTGATCATATTGGTATAGGCCGATAGGTCGTCGATCAACCCGGTTTGATTGTCCGGGTCGATCGGGCTGACGGCGATCCCGTCGAACCCGCGACTGACGAGGTCTTCCATGATGCGTTGTTGATCGGTGCCCCCGCCGGTGGGCATCACGGTCTCGGTGTCGACGTCGAATTCCTCGCCACCCGCCTCGACACCGGCTTTGGCGATCACCCAAAACGACGCGACGCAGTTGGTCACGTAGGCGACTTTGGGGCGGTCGTCACTCGATGCGGAATCGGGGGCGCGGGAGCAACCGGCGGCGGTGACGGCAAGCAACAGGAGGAGAAAATGGGTTCGTGACATGCATTCACAGGGTCGGAATTACGGGAACGGTCTGACCAATTTACACGCCGTCACGTCGGCGATGGGAACGGGGAGGGTGTAGCGGCGTGCCGCCAGGCCGCCGGATCAATGGTTGGGCGTCGGCGGCCTGGCGGCACGCCGCTACGGGTTTATGCTGGAACTCCGCCGGTCCGCTCCGGGCGGCGACTCGAAAATCTCAGCCTCACGAAACCTCCCGGTCTCGGGTCCCAACAGATTCATCCAATCATGTCCAATCGAATCAACTCAATGGCTTGCGCTGCCTTGGCGGCAGCGTTGGCTGCCCCGGGGTTGCCCCTTGGTCCAGCCCGGGGCGAGGACTCGATCGGTTGGCAGACTCAAAGAATCCACTCCGATTTCTTGACCGAAGGAGCCGCCGCGGCGGACCTGGACGGCGACGGGGTCGTGGATTTGATCACCGGACCGGTTTGGTACCGGGGTCCCGATTTCACCCGGCGGCATGAGTTGACCGACGCGCCAGTGGTCGACGTTTTTGGCTATTCGCGACACTTCTTAAGCTTTGTTATTGATGCCGACGGCGATGGCGATCAGGACGTTTTGGATGTCGGCTTCCCCGGCCGCGCCGCGACGCTGTATTTGAATCCGTCGCGGGGTCCAGTCGGCGGCAACGTGGAGCAACATTGGCCCGCCCGCGTGATCGCTCCGGCGGTTTCCAACGAGTCGCCGCAACTGGTTGATTTGATCCCCGGTGGACTGCCCGAATTGTTATGCGTTCGCGACCGAGCGTATGGTTACTATGCGGCGGGCGACGATCCGACGCAGCGGTGGAACTGGACCGCGGTGTCGACCCCGGGCACGGCGGTGGACCCGTTTGGCCATGGACTCGGGTGCGGCGATGTCGATGGCGATGGGCGGCCCGACGTGCTGGACCGACAATACTGGTGGCGGCAACCCGAAACGGCAACCGGCAATGTTTGGACTCGCAACCAGTGGCGATCGACCAACGATGGCTCCGGCGGTGCTCAAATTCATGTCACCGACGTCGATGGCGATGGCGATGCCGACATCATCACCTCCCGCAACGCGCATGGTTACGGGTTGGATTGGTACGCCCAACAACCCGGCGGCCGGTTTGAACGGCACGCGATCGCGGGCGAGTCATCCACCGAGAATCCTTATGGCTTTGCCGTCTCACAACTGCACGCCGCCGAAGTCGTCGACATCGACGGCGACGGGGCCAAAGATATCGTCACCGGCAAACGGTATTTCGCCCACGGGGGCAAAGACCCCGGATCGCTGCAGCCCCCCGTGGTCGCTTGGTTGGAATGCGTTCGGTCCCCCGGTGCGGAAGTCGAGTTCCGCCCTCATCTCATAGACGATTCTTCGGGCGTGGGCGTCGAAGTCCTGGTCACCGATCTCAATGGTGACCAACGCCCCGACGTCGTTTCGTCCAATAAGGCGGGTTTGGCGGTTCATTATCAGGCTGGGCCGGCGTCGAATGATTTTGAAAAATGGCGGACGGCCAAGACACCGGTCTCCGATTACGTCGATGGACGCACGCCCGAGGATGCCGCACGCTCGATGCGGGTACCCGATGGGTTTGAAGTCGATCTGATCGCCTGCGAGCCGGACTTGGTTCAACCGATCGCGATGTGCTTTGATGATCGCGGCCGGCTGTGGGTGGTCGAAGGTCACACTTACCCGGCCAAAGCGGCCGAGGGTGAGGGGCAAGATCGCGTGCTGATCCTGTCGGACGAGGATGCCGACGGAAGCTTTGAGACGCGAAAGGTTTTCACCGAAGGTTTGAATCTGGCTTCGGGCATCGAGGTCGGCTTTGGGGGCGTCTGGATCGGGGCGGCTCCCGACTTGCTATTCATTCCCGATGCCGACGGCGATGATATTCCTGACGCCGCGCCCCGGGTCGTGCTCGATGGTTGGGGTTACCAGGACACCCACGAGACGCTCAACAGTTTTACTTGGGGGCCGGACGGTTGGTTGTATGGTTGTCATGGCGTGTTCACCCATTCGGTCGTCGGCCGGCCGGGGACCCCGGAGGACCAACGGATTCGGATCAACGCGGGCGTCTGGCGGCTGCATCCGGTGACCCATGATTTTGAAGTGTTCGCCCACGGAACGAGCAACCCCTGGGGAGTCGACTTTGACGCTCAAGGCGAATGTTTCATCACCGCCTGCGTTATCCCCCACTTGTTCCACCTGACTCAAGGTGGACGCTACATCCGGCAAGCGGGCAAGCACTTTGACCCATATACCTACACCGAAATCGAAACGATCGCCGATCACCTGCACTATGGCGATGGAACTTTTGCTTCATCCAAAGGCGGCAAGGTCGACCGCGACTTGGTGCGTCGCAACGAAGCGACGACATCGGAAGTCGGCGGGGGACACGCGCACTGCGGTTTAGTCATCTATCAGTCCGGTCAATTTCCGGCGCGGTATGACGGCGACCTCTTCTTTCACAATCTGCATGGTCACCGCGTCGTCCGCGAGCATGTCGAGACCGATGGATCGGGCTTCGTCGGACGCCACCGGCCCGACTTTGCCATGTCCGAAGATCATCGCCAAATTGGCGTTGGCATCATGGTCGGTCCCGATGGGGCAATCTACACCTCCGATTGGCACGATCCGCAGACCTGTCACGACAGAAACCCCGAAATTTGGGACCGAACCGATGGGCGAATCTTTCGCATACGCTATGGCGCCGCCCAACCCCAATCATTTGACCTTACCCGACTCGGTCACGACGAATTGATCGACCGGCTGCGTCACCCCAATCAATTCTTTCGCGTCCGCGCCCAGCGACTGCTGCAAGAACGTGTCGTCACTGGGCGACGTCGACGCGGCCGCGTTGATGCAATCGTTGCGGCCGATCGTGACGGGTCGCGATGCCGATTGGACACCTCCGCAACGGCTGCGCACCGTTTGGACCGCTCATGCGATCGGTGGTTTGAGCGAGCGTGATCTGGCAACATTGTTGCAAGATTCCGATCCGTTGGTTCGCCGATGGGCCGTGCGACTGCTGGGTGATCAACCCCGGGCCGTCACCGCCGAAACACTCGCTCAATTGACCGACATGGCATCCCGCGAGAGGGACCTTCCCGTCCGTCGTCAACTCGCGTCGCTGACGCAAAGGCTCCCACCCGAGCAGCGTTGGGACATCGTTGATGGTTTGTTGGGTGGCCGGGTGGATCGGCACGACATCAACCTGCCGTCGCTGGTTTGGTATGGATTGGAGCCGTTGGTCGCCTCCGATCCCCAGCGTGCCCTGTCGATGATCCACGGCAGCGGTTGGGACGAAATGCTGCAATTTGCCATTCGCCGGACCGCAGTTTCGCCGGAGGGTCGTGAGGCGTTGGTGGCATCGCTGATGCAACTCACCGGCGAAGATCGAACGGTCGCGGAGCAGCGGCGACTGATACTAGATGAACTGCTCCGCACCGCTCGCAGCCGGGCGGGGGTCGCCATGCCGCCCTCCTGGCCCGGCGCCGCTGCGGCGCTGCGTGATCTGAAACTCGCCAAGCTGACCGAGGTCGTCAACGACTTGGCGGTTCAGTTTGGTGATCGCTCTTCGTTTCCGGCGCTGCGTCAAATGTTGGCGGATCCGGCCGGCGATCCGCAGCGACGACTCGAAGCGATGCAAACGCTTTCGCAATTCAAAGATCCACGTTTGCCAAATTTATTGATCGATTTGATCGACGATCCCGCGGTGGCGTCCGAGGCGATCGGTTCGCTGGCGGCGTTTGATGATCCCTCGGCCGATCAAACGCTGATCCGTCATTACAAGGACTGGCCGACCTCGCGGCGGTCGGAGGCATTGAACGTATTATCGACGCGGGTCAGTTCGGCGGAAAGATTGATTGACGCCATGGAGTCGGGCCAAATCGATCCGGCGTCGGTCCCCGCCTACATCATTCAGCAAATCCTTACGCTTCAGCCAGAGGGGCCGCTGCGCAATCGACTCGAAGCGGTCTGGGGGCGGATTGGCAATTCGCAGGCGGTCGATCAAAAACTTTATGAGAAATACCTGGCCATCGTGACGCCGGAGAAATTGCGAAACGCCAATCCGGCAACCGGCAAAGCACTTTATGACACCAATTGCGGCAAGTGTCATCGACTCTTTGGCGAGGGTGGCAACATCGGCCCTGACCTGACCGGTGCCAACCGTCAGGACATGAGGTATTGGTTGGACAACATTCTGTATCCCAGTGCGGTGGTCGGCAACGCTTACCAAATGGTGTCCGTCCTGACGGTCGATGGCCGCGTGATCAGCGGTCTGGTGACCGATCGCAACGAGGATGCCGTGACGCTGCAAACGCCGCTCAGCGTGGTCGTCGTCGCTCGGGAGGACATTGAGGACGAGCGGGTGTCGCCCAGTTCATTGATGCCCGAAGGACAACTCCAGCCGATGACGCCGGACCAGGTTGGCGACCTATTCGCATACCTTTCGGGCGCCGGTCCGACACCCGCGGGCGATGGGGTGGAGGCCGAGTCGCTGACGCCGTTTGCGTCGGTGACCGGCGGCAAATTATCGGTTCAAGGCATGAAGTCCTTTGGAGATCATTGGTCCGGCGACCGCCAATTGTGGTGGCGGGGAGCGGGCGACGGCGATGCGTTGACGCTCCGGGTGCCCACCGAATTGACCGGCGAGGTTTCGGTGGCGATCCAAATGACCGCCGCCCCCGACTATGCCCGGGTGGTGGTCCGCGCCGGGACCACCGGTTCGCAACCCGAGACAACGATTGACTTATATGCTCGCCGGGTCATCCCGGCTCCCCGCGTCTTTCTGCGTGCAACCGTGCCGGAGGGTCAAAACATCCTCCCCATCGAATTTCGCATCACCGGGTTCAACCCCAACGCCGCTCCGCGGCGGATGGTCGGCATCGACCAAATCTCCATCATGCCCGCCCCCATGGATTCCCCTCAATAATTTGATCGCTCAGTGCTTCAATACCGAAATCAAAGCCGAATCGAGCGAAGGCGTTGAATTTGTGGGGGAGTGGGCGTATTGAACCAATGCTTCTCTTAGCTGTGGCTCCAGTTTCACTTTGGAATCGTTTGTAATTCGCAAGGGGCGTGTTTGCACGGGATCTCTCGGTCCTGGCAAAGCCCCGCGGCCGGTCAACCGCGCTTCATGGACGACGTTAAGCAAAATACTCGCAAACTCAACGACCTGGTCATCATTGAGTTCGACGACCACCGAGGTACCCTTGGGGTTGGTTCGCGCTTCGTAAATCTTGCCGGTAGTGTAGCACGCCAGGACAGTCAATGCCGTTGGAATACCGAGCGTGATGAATCCACCAAGGGCCTCCATGCCCGCGACCGTCGCGACCGCTCCCCCGCCGACTCCCGTTTGAGTCTTGGTGGGAATCCAGGAGGTTTCCCCACGGGCTTGACCCTGCTTAGCCATCGTCAGATCGTTGGGAAGATGCCTCTTTGAAATCTGGTAGCAATCTACTGCGCGAACGATCCAGTCATAAATCTTGTCTTGTAACTCCTTCTCGAATTCTTCCGCCAATGCTTTTTCAATCCGATCGAATTCTTCAGCCTCCACGTCATGATGAACCTTTCTGAAACGCTTTAGATCGACCACACACTTCTTCGCTATGTCAACGGCCTTTTGATCACGGTCGTCTAGGTCGCATCGTTCCTGCTCGATGCGGTACTCTATGAAATCTTTATGAAATTGCTGTTGAAGAACGCCTTGAATTAGGACAAGCAAATTTTTCTCATCGACCAGAGTTAGACGGTGGGCATCAAATTTGACAACCGTGCTGATACCCAAATCTTTAAGCTGTTCGAGCCATTGCTGCCAGTGGCTTTCATTGCTTCCCCTGCCGTAAAGGCAATTGAGGGAAACGATCATCGGCGTGCCGCATCGTTGCAAAAACACCAGCTCTTCCTTCCGTTCATCGTCTGGCGCGACCGTCGTATCGATCACCAGAATCATCACATCGCTTTCACCGATTTTCTGCAGAGAACTAGCGACGTGTTGGTAAATAGCCTCCTTCTGGGCGACCAAAAATTCTTGAAACTGCTTTAGCGTCGGGGACGCACCCGAATTTTCTTTTTTGTAAGCTCGCATCCGACGACTAAAACCCGAAAACCCCGCGGTATCGTAGACGGTGTACCGATTCTTCCCGGCTGGGGAAGTGATGGGGTAAGTCTCTAAGTAATCGGTCACGTTGGGCTTATTTGAAACGATACCGACATTCTCGTTGCAGACCAGAGTCCTAACCGTTGTGGTCTTTCCTGCATTGGTGTGCCCGACCACTGCGATTTGAATCGGTTGTTGATGAAGTTGCTCGATTTGGCTGGGAGTCACTGGGTTCCCTTTAGGAGGTTCATTTCGTTGACAAAACTGGCGATCATGGACGGACCATCCGGCGGGTGCAGATCATCCAACCGATTGGTGACAACTTTGATTGTTTCCCGAATCAATTCTTCAGGATTGCCTCGTAGCTCATAAAGCATGATTTGCAAAATGCCCGATTTCACAAGTAGTAACCGTGATGGTTCATCGACGGCAATATCGGTGAGGTCCGCTTCGGGGCGTTGCATTGACAACCATCTTTTTGTCGCAGTCGACAGGACCGCCCCGGATACGCCGGCAATGGGAACGGTTGCGACCAGGGCGGGAATGATGGTCATCGCGATCCCGCCGGTCGCGAAGGCAGCCACCCCGGTGGCGACGACGGCCCCCGCCCCCGCGAACCCGCCCGCCAGCGTCCAGCCGACCGGGACTTCCCTGAAAGCCGATCCGATGGCATGCTTGATGAGTCCGGCCCACGGCGTTTGGACGACTTGTTGCAGATCAATCGACTGGACTTGTCGAGCGACCTTTCGGAGCGACTCCTTCTCCGGTAGTTTTGAACGATTCATGGCAGAACATGCTTGATCCAGGAGGCTTTGACGTTCAGGGGCATATAACTCTGCCAATGCTTCAAAAACCTCGTCGATTGCATTGGACTGGGGGATGGACAACGTCGTCGCCTCAGAGAGACATCTTGCGGCGGTCTGATATCGGCCGACTAAACGTGGTTTTTTAACCAATGAGTTCGCATCTGCGTTTATCATCCACGCCGACAATGATTCAATACCCTCCGGGTTGCACAAACTTTGAATTCGGAATCGTGAGGCGGGCACGCCCGCTTGAAGTGTCATGGTTTTCCAAGCGTCGAGGGCGACCTGCCGGTTCGCCTGATCGGTTTCATTATTTACTGAGTGATTGTCATCGGTCAAGATGACCGTCGGCTCGACCTTTTGCCGCAAATCACCCAAGAATTCGCGGTAGTTGTCGTCAGGCAGTGCGTTGATGGGAGCAATGAGAAAGAGCCGCTGTTGGGGGTCAGCGGCTTCGACGACTTCTTCTTCATCATCCAGGTTCTGAACGTTGATACCGCATGTCAGTCCCCTGGTTCGGACGCAAAGTTTTTGGGCCCATTGGAACGATTCGTTGTTCAATCGATAGCCAATCAAGATGGTTTCGACGGTTGTTTTTTCAATCGCGTGATCAATTGGTGGAAAAGCTTTTTTAGCGTGCTCAAATTCCCCGGCCAAACGCCCCAATATCGTTAAGGGTTTGTGCGTATCGGTATGGACCTTCGTGGGCGGCTCGGGTGCGGGCGGCTTGATCGGGGGCGGCGTGATCGGGGGCGGCGTGATCGGAGGCGGCGTGATCGGGGGCGGCGTGATCGGGGGCGGCGTGATCGGGGGGGCGGATTCAAGCTTGTCGTTGGCTTCCGCCAGTCGGATTAAAGCGAAAATCTCTGACCGGTGGGGCAGCGGATCACCGCTGGTTCTCCATGCTGACATCGCGAAAAGAAACACGAAGAAGCACCTCGGCAATACCGCCCAAGTCATGAAGCAACCGATCAAAAACCACGACCAAATTTGTCTGTGGTCTTGAAGATATCGCAACCTCTGAGCGCCCGTTGCAAAATGGTCTTCAACTCCAATGCCAGATGCGGTATTGGAAGCATTTGCAATTGTAAGATCCGCGTCGCTGACCCATGAGATCGCTTCGGCGGATGGGGTCTCAATAGTAGTGAACTTCTCCACCGGCAGGGCGAAGAATCGGACCAGTACTCCACGCTGCTCGGGATTATCCAGCGACCCGGGCATTGCGTAAGAGACGTTTTCGGTTTTCAGATAGTACAGCAATCCTAACAGAATAAAAATCGACGAAGCTGCTACCAGAAGGCTTGCCCAAAAACCGATCACACAGGCGGCGAAGTCGCGTTGTCGATGAATCAATGCTCTCAATCGTTCTACTAATTCGACTTGATTCTCGATTGAATCGTCGACCGACCGTCGGGTCAGCCGAAGACCAGTTTCGATCCCAGACCAAGCCACCCAAGCTAACCAGCCCATCCGACTTTCGGCAGCGTCATTGGCGGGCCGCCACCATCTTCGGATCCACAGCCAACTTAATGAAATCATCGGCACCGTTGTAAAAAACAAGGAAATCGCGAAGCCGATGAATAGCTTGGTGAGGTTGGCCCGGCCATGCTCATCGAAGATAATAAACGGGCCAAATAACGTCATAAAGGCAAAGAACAATAGCAGAGACACAATGACCAGTCCCCGAACTTGCCGCTTGGTTTGATCCCATCGCTGACGGAGGTTGGCGGTATCCATGCTCAGAACCACCTGGCAGTAACGTTCCGCCCGGTCGGCGACGAAACGGTTAACACTGCTGGAACCAAATACCCCCCGCGGAGAACCCATCTGATCCAATTCGCGCCGTGCCTCGCCAATCAACCCTTCCCTGGTTTGGTCATCGACACCATCATGATAGTCTCGCCAAACCGAGTCACTCAGCATCGCCTGCATAAACAAGTGGTCAGGGACTTCAAGTCGCGAACTAGGAATCAGCATGGATTGGCCAACCAATGGCGTTGTGGGACTAACCACGAACGGACAAACAACAACCGCGTGAAGCTACCGAACTTTACTTCTTTAAACAACGTTGCATTATCTCGGAGGAGGATGGGGAAACGGTCTACCCACCAAGTTACCGCGGTGAGGATGCCAGCCCGGTGGCGTTGACTGCGATGACCCGGTACTCGGATGCCTGACCATCACGCCGCGGAGCGTTTTGACGTCGGTGAGAGACTGCAAGGTGGGTGACACCAACTGATCCTATCCCACATTGATTCAGTTGAGATCGATCAATACCCCAATCGCCGCATCACGGCACCGTGATCGTGCCGAACCGTCGCGATCTGCGGACCGGTCAAAACATCCGCCCACCGGCCCGAACGACCATGCCGAAACAAACGTCCGCCGGAGGACTTTTGGCTCCGCTCGGCAAAACCGCCGGTCGCTTCGCGATCGGCCAACCGGCTCAGTTGAGTTTGCTCGACGGCATGATCGATCCGACGCCGATCGGCCGGCCACCCCAAAAACGTCAATACGTTGCGAAGCGTCATGGCGGTGCAGGCGAGCAGTTCCTCATAGCGAATCACGTGAACCGGAAACGCCGCGTGCTCGGTCCACCCGGTCACATGCAACGACCAACTGCGCAGGTGCTGAGTGATGAGCGTCTCGTCAGGTCCCCCGATACATTGATTGGTCCGGCCCATCATCAAAATCGCGTTGGCATGATCGACGCCCCAATGGTCGGCACGCCGCCGACGATGCAGCGGGCGTTATGGGTTTTGAGCAGTACCGGTGGCCGAACGCGGCGGGCCAAATCGAGCTGCACGGCGTGGCGAAGCGAATGGATGTCCGCGGCGGTCAAATCCTCGCGGCCTGCCAGACGAACGTAGTCCTCCCGTCGCGATTCGTTGCGAGTGATCCGAAACGCGTCGGGCAGTTCCAGCGGCCGGTTGGGGTCGGGGGCGGCGTAGGCGGCCAGCAGCATCCGCATCCACGTGTTACCGCTTTTGGGATACGACGCTAACCAAACCAGGCTGCGCGGTGGTCCGTCGGTCAATGAATCAACTCGCGGAGGACTTCAAAGTCTTGGTGCGACACCGGCGGCGGACAATTAGCATCGAATGATTCGCCCAAAAGGGGTTCGTCAACGCCACGCCGCCGGCTGGATTGCGGCCGGCCGCCAGCGTCCGCATTCATCACCACTCCTTCGGTAAACAGACGCTGCCGCAGTCTTCGGTGCCGGGCGAGTTCGCCGAGCAAGACGTCCCCGCCGCGATGCCGCAGTTCTCGAAACGGATAATCAAATCTCCAAGCGACGTCACGGCGCAGCACCCACCAGGAACCCTGGGGAAAGCGGATGTAGGGTCGCGGCCCAAAACGTGGACTACCGGTCGCCGGGGGCAGCGTGTCGTCGGACCATGGCTGACGCCCGATCCACTGGTAGAGCTGCCCCCGAAGCGGAGTGGCCCAGTGAACGGCCCCGACCAAATCCGCCCCGGCGGTTTGGGCCGCAACCCGATCCCACCACGCCGGACCGGCTGTCAGAAACGTATCATCGTCGAACCACATTAACCATTCCGCCGGTGGCCGAGCGTCATCGAAGAACATTCGCCGCATCATCGGATATTTGCAGACGTTCTGATCGGTAAGGTAAAGCACTGATGGGATTCCGTGCTGCCGAGCTAGCTGCTCGCACCAAGCCCGGACTAAGCCGAGCGACGACTGCCCCGCTGCGTTGAGGCCGATGCGGACGTCCGCGACCCACCGGACGCTACGTTCATCGAGGCTGGCGGCAATCGACGCCAGACAACGTTCTACCAAATTCGCGTGCTCCCCATAGGTCAAAACGCACACGCTGAAGCTCAATTTCTGCCAATAGGTTTCTTCGAAATGAATTTGAAAAAACCTCTTTCACCTGCTAGGTTTACTGCAATTGCGGCCATGTCACCTAAGTCCTGGTCATCGAGCGACAGATATAGGTTGCGAACGATATCGTTCGGTGAATTGTGAGAAGCGACGATCCGATCAAATACCCAACTCCGGTCCGAGGTCGCCTTCAACAAAAACACTAATTGTATCCCGGTGGGGTCTTGTGCTCTAAGTGTCAATGAACCGCCAGGCGTGACATCCGCCGCCACGCGGGGTGGGGCCGTCGATCGCAATCGAACACTTGGATTGATAAAAGGAGAAGTGGCTAGGATGGCAGCGCTTTCTTCAGAGAAGCAAACCTGGTCAGTCGAAACAAAGCGGTTGTTTTGGATGCAACCACGGAGCCTTCGGAAACCCTGGTACATGACATTTCGACTAGGTTCTGCATCTATATGATGAAACAAACCGAGCATGTGCCCGACCTCGTGAAGGCACCCCCCCACCCCGTCTTCGAGTAATTCCCGTCGGGGAGCGTTGTACGATGGATACCCAGCCGCCCTTCGCCCCACGATTGGTGTTTCGTCTTCAAAACCTTCCACGAAACCACGCCAATCGGGCGGCATCAATTCGTCGCGGAGGATCCAACTACTAAACACGCATACTCCACGATTGCCAGCGGTATTGAGGCCGAGCGCTAAATGGCCCGGCCAAAACGGCTGGGTTGTTAACTGCTCGCCATAAGTTTCGGAGAAGATCATCAACATTCGCGGCTGACTTTCATAAGAGCTTGCGACTTCCCTGGTGACGGCATCCCAGTGCCCTAAGCCCTGCCAAGCCGCGGAAGGGTTGTACCCGTCTCGGTTGAGTTTGCCATGAATCAATTTTACATTGATGTTATTCTGTCGATCGCGTCGGAATTTGATTCCAAGACCCATTTTCTCTTTGCGGGTGAGATCCGACGCAAAAAATTGCTCAATCGCTCGTGCGACATTGCTTACCTTAGCAGCATAGTTGCTGGTGGGCGCTGTATCCTTTGGAACGAAATACGCTATGTCGCAGCATTCCACCGCGGATTGGTTGGTGTGTTCAATACTCCAGCAATCAAAGTGATCTCGTGTTGACGTGTTACTTAGTTGTAAATCGCGATTGAAACGTCTTTTGCCATAGTCTTCGACCGCCCAGGGACCGTAGACTGGGGGCGAAAAAATGAGAATTGCAAATTGGAGATAGGCCCACGGGTAGGTCATCATTCTGTTGGCAGCCGGCTGCTGAGATTTTGAGTGGCTAAATGGCTGACAACGAATGGATTCAGTGTTCCTTCGGCAGCTTGTTTGAAAAGATTTAATCTGCGTTAGATGATAGCAATTCAATATGCTTACAGATGGCGAGCTCTCTTTGAGCGGCGGCAAAACCTAGGGTGTGGATTTGTCCAATGGGGTTTGAGGCTTGCGACCTGTCGTGAAATTATTCACACCCACCGGCTTACACGAACGTCTGGGAGGTTGGCGACTGCGTTGCAGTAGAACTGCTTGATGGACTGGCATCAGCCAGCAATGTCGGTGCAGGCCCCCAGGGATTTAATCCTGGTGGACCGGGTGGCATAAATGTTGGAACGGGAAGAGGAATGCCCTGAATCGGACCATTTGGTGGAATCGGAGGCATCTGTGGTGGCAACGGAGTTGGAATCAGGATTACTGTTGGCACAGGGACCGGTGACGGAATAGGAAGAAACTGCGGCGGTGGGGGGGGCGGGGTAATTATCGGTGGATCTGGCTTTATGCTGCAAAACGTCAATCCCGCTTCGCATTTTATCGGGTTGTACGTGCCGGAGGTCGGGTTGTACGTGCCGGAGGTCGGGTTGTACGTGCCGGAGGTCGGGTTGTACGTGCCGGAGGTCGGACTAATCGTGCCGGAGGTCGGACTAATCGTGCCGGAGGTCGGACTGATCGTGCCGGAGGTCGGGCTGATCGTGCCGGAAGTCGGACTGGTCGTGCCGGAGGTCGGACTGATCGTGCCGGAAGTCGGACTGGTCGCGGTGCCGCTGCTGGTGGGCGTCATTGTCACGCCGCCGCTCGTTGGGCCGCTGGCCGAGAAGGCGGCGGTTGCTCCGCCAAAGGGCAGGACCGGAACGTACAGGCCCGAAGGGGTGCAGTAGCTGCCGCTGATCACACCGTTGCTCTCGTCTGTCGGTTCACCCGCCGGGGACCGGCTGCTGGCGAAACTGTCCGGGGTGTAATTCAGCACCCCCAAACGATACACAAAGTTTGGGTTACCGATCATCGGGCCGGGGTCAGTAGCCGGATCGGTCAACCCGGCATAGATTGCATCCAGTTCCGCGGTTGTTAAACCAGCGGAAACATCGGACGCACCGGATACCGCCGGGCCGTAAGATGGCGTGGTGCTGCGGGCCGTCGGGCTAGCGTCCGCGGCAAGCATCTGTCGCGGGTGCAGCGACTCGTGCTTTAGGTGTCGGCGGACCTTTTTGACGGGGACTTTGCGGACCTTCAACACTTTTCCGATCGGCGACAAACAGAAAGCTCAGGACAACTTCAACGGTTGTATCGATCGCAAGGACCAGCGCGAAGCCAATGCTCAATTTGCACCCTAAGAAGTTCGCTGTTGATCGGCTCGCGGTCATCCATTTGGCTCGTGATGCAGACCCGGCAATGTGGGATAGGCCTCCGGCCTGTCACCATCGCCTATCCCGCCCCGTTGACAGGCCGGAGGCCTATCCCACAACGATTCGGTCAGGATCGATCAATACCCCAATCGCCGCATCACGGCACCGTGATCGTGCCGAACCGTCGCGATCTGCGGACCGGTCAAAACATCCGCCCACCGGCCCGAACGACCATGCCGAAAGAAACGTCCGCCGGAGGACCTTTGGCTCCGCTCGGCAAAACCGCCGGCCGCTTCGCGATCGGCCAATCGGCTCAGTTGGGTTTGCTCAACGGCATGATCGATCCGACGCCGATCGGCCGGCCACCCCAAAAAAGTCAATACGTTGCGAAGCGTCATGGCGGTGCAGGCGAGCAGTTCCTCATAGCGAATCACGTGAACCGGAAACGCCGCGTGCTCGGTCCACCCGGTCACATGCAACGACCAACTGCGCAGGTGCTGAGTGATGAGCGTCTCGTGAGGTCCCCCGATACATTGATTGGTCCGGCCCATCATCGAAATCGCGTTGGCATGATCGACGCCCCAGTGGTCGGCAACGCTGTCGACGACGTCCAACGGGTTTCGGACGATATAGATTGCACCGCGGGTCAGTTCATCGCGGATGATCGGCACGCCGCCGACGATGCAGCGGGCGTTATGGGTTTTGAGCAGTACCGGTGGCCGAACACGGCGGGCCAAATCGAGCTGCACGGCGTGGCGAAGCGAATGGATGTCCGCAGCGGTCAAATCCTCGCGGCCTGCCAGACGAACGTAGTCCTCCCGTCGCGATTCGTTGCGAGTAATCCGAAACGCGTCGGGCAGTTCCAGCGGCCGGTTGGGGTCGGGGGCCGCGTAGGCGGCCAGCAGCATCCGCATCCACGTGTTACCGCTTTTGGGATACGACGCTAACCAAACCAGGCTGCGTGGCGGTCCGTCGGTCAATGAATCAACTCGCGGAGGACTTCAAAGTTTTGGTGCGACACCGGCGGCGGACAATTAGCATCGAATGATTCGCCCAAAAGTGGTTCGTCAACGCCGCGCCGCCGGCTGGATTGCGGCCGGCCGCCAGCGTCCGCATTCATCACCACTCCTTCGGTAAACAGACGCTGCCGCAGTCTTCGGTGCCGAGCGAGTTCGCCGAGCAAGACGTCCCCGCCGCGATGCCGCAGTTCCCGAAACGGGTAATCAAATCTCCAAGCGACGTCACGGCGCAGCACCCACCAGGAACCCTGGGGAAAGCGGATGTAGGGTCGCGGCCCAAAACGTGGACTACCGGTCGCCGGGGGCAGCGTGTCGTCGGACCAGGGCTGACGCCCGATCCACTGGTAGATTTGCCCCCGCAGCGGGGTGGCCCAGTGAACGGCCCCAACCAGATCCGCCCGAACCGCTTCCGCAGCAACCCGATCCCACCACGCCGGACCGGCTGTCAGAAACGTATCATCGTCGAACCACATTAGCCATTCCGCCGGTGGTCGAGCGTCATCGAAGACCATTCGCCGCATCATCGGATATTTGCAAACGTTCTGATCGGTAAGGTAAAGCACTGATGGGATTCCGTGCTGCCGAGCTAGCTGCTCGCACCAAGCCCGGACTAAGCCGAGCGACGACTGCCCGGCGGCGTTGAGACCGATGCGAACGTCCGCGACCCACCGAACGCTACGTTCATCGAGGCTGGCGGCAATAGACGCCAGACAACGTTCAACCAAATTCGCGTGCTCCCCATAGGTCAAAACGCACACGCTGAATCGGTGAGTCGGTAAAAAAAACTCCGAATTCACAAAACAACGGCATTTAAAAAACCTCGAACTTTCTCTTTGAAGTCAACTTTTACCTTCAAATCGATGTCATTTCGTTGGCGGATTTTCGTTCGGATCCGACTTGAACGGTGGACTGGACGAAGACGAACGACTCATCCGAAGGATAGAACCACCAGCACGTGTCCAATTGCTCTGTTCGGAGCACGAGCACCAGCTTGGATCCGTCTTCGTCATCATCAATTAATACATCGAAACCTTCTCCAAGACTCGGAAAATTGTCGCACGCTTGCTTCCAAAATGAATGTTGAGTGTCCCTTGGGACCGAAGGCAATTTTTCGCGATCGAATTGACCATCAGACATCATCGTCCACCCCTCAATAGAGAAGTCGTCGTTGACCTGAAACGTGGTGTTCCCGCGGTCAAACTGCGTTCGCAATAGTATGGACAGAAACCGCTGAGGCGTCTGATCGCAAATTGCTAGCTTATCAATAGATTCAATTTCCGATAATCCCGCTTGAACCCTCTTAAGTATGATTCTGCTCATAATTCAATGCTGCCTGTTTTCGATATTTGAAAAGCTCACGGGGTGTTTAAGGCATTGCACGGCGCTCAAAAACCACCTAAAGGAACTAGGCAATGTGGCGACCCCCGGGGGTCTGGGTAGATGGAAAGACAGGAAGAATAAAAGGAAATATTCGTATTCTTTTGGGGCAAGATTTTATTTTGTCGATCCAGTCATCGATCGTGTCCGGGACGTCAGGAGCAGCGGGTCCGGGAGTACTTGGCTTCACAGTTGGAAGCTTCGGTTTTGGCTTGCCCGCTCCGGGTGCTTTCGGGACTGTCGGTTTGACACCAGGCTGATTGGGAAGGTGTGGGTTTGGTGACCCGTCTGGTTCTGGGCCGCTCCAAGGCCATCTCCAACCGCACAACGAAGATGTCGGAGTTGCTGAGCTAGTTGGAGTATAGCAACTGGTTCCGGAGGTTATCGTCGGACTTGAAGTCGGTGTTGAACCTATTAAACCGAGTGCTAATAGTTCTATCTCAAGATCGGCCAACTCATCTGAGGTCAAGCCATGTTCTGCATCAAGCAACGGATCATCGGCAGGGCAGAATGAAGTGGTGGGACTGGACGTACCGGAAGTCGGGCTAATCGTTCCGGAAGTCGGGCTAATCGTGCCGGAGGTCGGGCTAATCGTTCCGGAGGTCGGACTAATCGTGCCGGAGGTCGGACTAATCGTGCCGGAGGTCGGACTAATCGTGCCGGAGGTCGGACTAATCGTGCCGGAGGTCGGACTGATCGTGCCGGAGGTCGGACTGATCGTGCCGGAGGTCGGACTGATCGTGCCGGAGGTCGGGCTGATCGTGCCGGAGGTCGGGCTGATCGTGCCGGAGGTCGGACTGATCGTGCCGGAGGTCGGACTGATCGTGCCGGAAGTCGGACTGGTCGCGGTGCCGCTGCTGGTGGGCGTCATTGTCACGCCGCCGCTCGTTGGGCCGCTGGCCGATAAGGCGGCGGTTGCTCCGCCAGAGGGCACGACTGGAACGTACAGGCCCGAAGGGGTGCAGTAGCTGCCGCTGATCACACCGTTGCTGCCGTCTGTCGGTTCACCCGCCGGGGACCGGCTGCTGGCGAAACTGTCCGGGGTGTAATCCAGCACCCCCAAACGATACACAAAGTTTGGGTTGCCGATCACCGGGCCGGGGTCAGTAGCCGGATCGGTCAACCCGGCATAGATTGCATCCAGTTCCGCGGTCGTTAAACCAGCGGAAACATCGGACGCACCGGGTACCGCAGGGCCGTAAGATGGCGTGGTGCTGCGGGCCGTCGGGCTAGCGTCCGCGGCGAGCATCTGTCGCGGTTGCAGCGACTCGTGCTTTAGGTGTCGGCGGACCTTTTTGCGGGAGACTTTGCGGACCATCAACACTTTTCCGATCGGCGACAAACAGAAAGCTCAGGACAACTTCAACGGTTGTAACGACCGCAAGGACCAACGCCAAGCCAATGCTCAATTTGCACCCTAAGAAGTTTGCTGTTGATCGGCTCGCGGTCATCAATTTGGCTCGGGACGTTGTTCGATGGGCCGGGTTTGAAGATCGTTGGACCACGGCGGGGCGGGACACCGGCTGGCCGAAGCCCCGAAGGTTTGATGCGGTCGACGGGTCGCAGATCATCATGCCCGCTTGGTGGCGAGCCGGGCCGGCAGCGTGGGGGTGCTTTCGCTCGCATCTGGCGGTGCTGGAGCAGGCGTATCGCGATGGCGTTCAAAGCCTGGCGGTTTTTGAAGACGACGCGGTGTTCGCCGCTGACTTCGACGAGCGGTTGCGGAAGTTCACCGAAGAATTGCCCGACGATTGGCAATGGGTGTATTTGGGCGGTCAACACATCGATCGAGCCGGCGGGGTGCCGCAACGGGTATCCGGCCATGTCTATCGGCCGCACAACGTTCACCGGGCGCACGCGTACGTCATTGGTCCAAGAGCGATCGAGACGGTCGTGCGGCATCTTTGGACCCGCGAAGCGTGGGGGCCGCGGGGGCACGTCGATCATCGGTTTGGCGAACTGCACGCGGCGATGCCGGGGGTTTATTGCCCCGATCGATGGTTGGTTGGTCAAGCCGCGGGGATCAGCAATATCAAAGGCAAACCGCTGCCGGAGAACTGGTTCCCCGACGCGATGGACGTCGCCGGCCCGCCGCTGCCGCACGGCCACGCCCCGGCGGTGGTCGTTTGGGGGCCGGATGACGAGGCGAGGTTGCGGGTCGCGGCAGCATTGCACAACGATTTCCTGGCCGGGCGGGGCGGAGCGTCGTTGGGTGCCGGCCCGCCGGGGGCAGGACGGGCTTACGCGGCGCCGGGTTTAGAACGAACCATCGATCAATTGTTGACCTCCGGCGGGCAACCACGCACCTCACCGTCGCACCGTCACGCGGTGCTGCGAGAGTGGTTGGCTCGGCGGATCGCCTCCGTCGGTACCTCCCGGCGGGTCGGAGCGACCGACGATCGGTTGAACCGCTTCGCCGACGTTCTGGCCGACGCTTGGGATGACCCGGTGGTCGTGCTCGTTGGAGCCACGCCGCCCGACAGCGATGTCTTTGACAACGGTGGGTTCAGCCGTGTGGTACGACTGGATGGGGCTATCGACTCGCCGGTGAATCAATTCGTCGACCTCCCCGGTCAGGATGCTTCCACCAGGTGGATCACCGGGTAGGGTTCAAATGTTGCGGCCGGACGAATGACCGGGTCGGCCGAATCGGCCGGCGAGTGGGCTGGTTTGTGCACTGCGGTGATCCACCGACGGTCCTTGCCGAGGATTTGGTTTCGCAGCACGCGGGCAAAATCGGGGTCGATGCCGCTTTGGGGGGTTCCGATCAAGTCGTCGCCGATGCCCCGCAGGACCGGCTCGATCCGCTGGGAGACCTCGCCGATCGCCGCCCGGGTTCGCGGGTCGGACCAAATCGATGCCCAGACCTCTCGCAAAGATTGATTCTCGACAATCGCTTCCCGCATGATCGTCCCAACCAGGGTTCGGGCCTGCGGGTCGGCGGCAATCTGCTCGGCCGACGCCCGGATCGCCGCTCGAACCCGCGGATTGGCCGATGCCTCCATCAACGAACGCTGGATCGCCACGACGATCTCGTCGGCATGATCTTCGATCACCGGCACGACGTCCCTTTCGACGAATTGGTCAAACTCCTCGCGTAACATGTCCCGCTCCGGCAACGGCGTCTTGTCATAGATCGCTTTGAGACCAAACCGCCAAACCGGGGTGCGTGCCCAGATTTCCCTGCCGATTTCCTCCGCCGGTGGTTGGCCATGTTTGCGAATGATTGGCAACACCTCCTCGCGGACCAGCGGCATCAACCGCTCGGCGACGATTTCCTTTTGATAACGCTGCGTCAACGCATCAATCTCCCCGCGGTGCCGGTCGATCGACTTCGCCAGTTCGGCCTCAATCACCGGCAAACTGCGCCGAACCGCTTCGGTCACCAGCGGCGTCACCGCCGCCGTGATCGCCTCACCGTGCTGCCGCATCGCCAACGCGACGCGGTCGGCGATGCGTTGACGTTTTTCCCGCGGCAGCATCATCGCGGCAACTTCGTCGAGACCGCCGGTGGTTCGGTGACTGGTCAATTGCCAATCGTCGGTCGGTCCGGCATCGACGTACCACACGATATTGATCTGCCGGGGGGCGGTGGTTTGCCGGGGGGCGGTCATTTGCCGAGAGGCTGGGGCGCCGGGCGACACCGACACCACGTGGCCGATTTGAACCGCCCGGCCGCTGACCGATTGGCCGAAAACCGGATCGCCGGGGCGGTGGCGACCGGTCGGGTCGATCGCTGTGGTTGTGTTTTGATTGCCAAATGACGCCACGGCGCCGCCGCCGACGATCGACGCCTCGGTCCGGGCGAGCCTCACCGCGATCGGTTGGACCCGAGGCCGATGCGACCAGCCCCACGCCGCCGCTGACAGGGCGGCGATCCAGAAGACGATTCCCAGCGGGCGGGTGATGGAAGTCAACATGGGAGTCAACATGGCTGGCACCTTGCGGAATTGCTTCGCGGGATTGTCTTGCGAAATACGATCAAACCGAGCAACCGAAAGTCTTGGCGACTTTCGCTACGGAACATAGCGATTGATCCGATCGACCGGGCGGGTGTTAACTTGGGTCGTTCAGTAAGGCGCTTTCGCCTGGGGAAGGCGACGCGATTGCGACGATGGCGATGAGGTTCGGCAAAGGATTGAAGCTGTCCCGGCAACGAAGCCTGTCTTTTGATCAAACGCGGCGATCCGCGGCCCCCACCATGTCAACCTCCCACCTCCGCTTGCTAGACGTCGCCGACTGTTCGGTCGACGAACCAATGGGTCCTCTTCCGCCCGGCTCAAGGGTCACGACCGGGGCACGCCGGGTCGATCCGGTCACCGGTTTTTGGCAAACCTATGCGGAAACAACCGGTTGGCAATCGACCGATTCGTTGGCGGACACGGATCTGCGGGGTGCCGTTGAAGATGCGACGAACGACGATTCGTTGGTGGACTCGGGGACGGGCGTTCCGCGTGGCGGCAAGATGTTGTCCACCTCCGGCGCCCGGCGGCTGGCCGAAGCGGCCGCGAAATTGGCCGGTCACCTCGGTCAGCAGCAGCGGCAGATCGAGGCCTACCACGCCGGCTTGGCGATCAACGCGGCGGCGGCAACTCAATCGGCGAGTCATTCGGCAGGCCTCGTGACGGCTCAGCGAATTGAGCAAATTTTGGCCGATACGACCGAGGCGTGCGGGTGCGTGGCGGCCCACATCGACCTGCTCGACGATGACACCGACCATTTGACCACCCGGTTCGTTTTCGGGTTGGCACCGACCGGACGGCTGGGGCGGGTCCGTCCGCTTCGGGGGGCACGCGGTGATTTGGAGGCAATGGTGGGAGGATTGGTGAAGTACGAGAACCGTGCCGCCTGCCCGATCGACGTCGACTCAGCGCCGGAGGATTTCGCTTCGAGCGTGTGCGTGGCCCTGGGCGGGGACGACATGCCAATCGGCACGTTTTGGCTGCATTCGTCCAGCGCCGCGGCGTTCAACTCCGGCCAAGTCGCGGCGGCGCGGATCGGCGGGCAATTGATCTCCCGGTGTCTGCAAACCCAGCCTGTCCGGGCGACCCCCCAACCGACCCCCACCCAACCAACACTCGCCGTCATCGATCCGGAGCCGGCGGATTCGTTGGCCGACCAAATTGGTGCCTGGCAAACCGCCACCCGCCCGGCCGGCAGCTGCCTGGCCCGCGGTTGGCACGTCGCCGGGGGAGGCCACAGCGGGGCGGCGGTCGAGGATCACTGGACGCATTGGGACGTTCTGCCCGACGGAACGTTGGCGATCGCGGTGGCTCGTGGGGGATGCGGGGACGCCGGAGGGTTAATGAACACCGCTTTGGCCCGAGCCGCATTGATCGCTCACGCCGGTTACCGGCACCGACCGGCCGACGCGTTGATGCGGGTCAACGACACGCTGTTGCAAATCGATCCGATGGCCGCGCCCTCCCGGTGCGAAACATTGCTGGATCCGGGTCAACCGCCCTCCCGAGGTCCTGTCGGCGTCGCGATGGTCTACGCCCACGTCGATCCCGTCGACGGTCGGACTCGCATCGCCAGTGTCGGTCAATGGGAGATTCTCGTTCGATCCCGCCGCGGCTACCGGCCAATTCCGGGGCCGGCCACTAGCGATGGGTTGGGCAGCGACGTCGAGCTGCGATGCGGTCGTGGCGAAACGACGCTGCAGCCCGGCGAGTCGCTGGTCATTGTCGCAGCGGACGGCTCGCCGGCAACGCTGACGCTGGGGTCACGCGTCGCGGAAGCTTTGAACGACGGCGCGGCGTTGGCCCAAGCGGTTCAGGGACAAATCGGCAAATCCGCGGCGTGGGCGGGGTTGCAACTCAATCGGGCGGAAATCGCCGAATCAATCCGCCGTCGACCTCGGTGAACGCCGGCTCATTGCGGCACCTGTACGACGAGCTTCCAGCCTGTCGACCTAGACCATGTACGACGGGCTTTCAGCCCGTCGACCTATCGGTCACCAGCAACCACCCGACGGCCTCCAATGCCGTCCTACGTCCACAATATCCCCGATCGACCTCTAGGAAGCGATGCGATTGATCAACCCCAAGACCTCCGCCCGGCTTTTGGGATCGGTCTTGAAACTGCCCCGCATCGCCGACGTCAGACACAGGCTGCCCGGTTTGCGGACTCCCCGCATTGTCATGCAACTGTGCGTCGATTCGATGATGACCGCGACGCCGCGAGCCGAAAGTTTTTCCTCGACTAGGTTGGCGATTGTGTGCGTCATCCGTTCCTGGACCTGGGGCCGGCGGGCGACCTCCTCGACCACCCGGGCGAGTTTGGATAGCCCGACGACTTTGCCGCTGGGCAGGTAAGCGATATGCGCCTTGCCGGTGAACGGCAACAGGTGATGTTCGCACATGCTGCAGAACGACATGTCGCGAACCAGCACGATTTCATCATAATCTTCGGTGAAAACCTTCTCCAAATGCCGCCCCGGATCGCTGTGCAGCCCCGCAAACATCTCGGCATACATCCTCGCGACCCTTGCCGGCGTTTCGAGCAAGCCCTCGCGATCAGCGTCCTCGCCCACGGCGATCAAGATCTCTCGCACCGCCGCTTCAATGCGTGGATGATCGACGCGGCGATTGATCGGGGCGTTGCGGTCGACGAAAAAGGCGTTGGAAGTCATGAAGCAAGTTGGCAGTTAACAGTTTTCAGTTGACAGTTTTCAAAAAAAGTTGCAGGGTTCACAGATTCAAACTGAAAACTGTGAACTGACAACTGTAAACTCTTCCCTCACATCGGTTGCATCGCGTCGTCGATCGCGCCGAGATAGAAGCTGGCCAGGCGGAAGATCATGAAAATCAAAAATCCCGAGACCGACAACCAGACGATGCCGGTGGCGATACCGCCGAGCGTTTTCATCGCCGCCCGAGCACGCTCGTCGTAGTCGCGGGCCAAATGGTCAATCGATTCGGCGTCGGTGCCCGACATCTCGGCGACTTCGACGCCGGTGATGAACTCGTCGGGGAATAACTCCATCCTCTGCAATGCCCCCGCCAGGGTGGCTCCTCCGCGGATTGCGGCCTCGCCCTCTTTGCCCGCCAATCGGTAATAATCACTATCGGTCGCGTCGAGCGCCAAGCGGATTGCCGGAATCGGATTCAAACCCGCGTCCAGCCCCAGCGACAACGTCCATGCGAAACGCGACAGCGTGATGGTTTGAATCGCCGAACCAACCACCGGGATTTGATAGAGGATGGGGATGAGGTTATGCACCCCGCCCCAATTTTGACGAAAACCGTAGATCGCCAATCCGATGAATCCGAACAAGACCGCCAAGTAAGACCAGAACCATAACACCCCCGACGTGCCCCGCAGCCCAAAGCCGAGGATATCGGCCATCTCGCCGCCGCCCGGAGGGGTCAACACACCCATGATCCAAATCAACAGCGACAGCACCCCGATCGCCATGAACAACTGGATCGCCGGGTAGGCAATTGCTTTGAAAAAGTTACGTTGTAATTGAACTTGATTTTCATAATGACCGGCCAGTTGTAATAGCGTCCGTTCCAACCGCCCGGTCGCTTCGCCAACCCGCATCATCGCGATCAGCAACCGGGGGAAAAACTTGCCCTGCGATTTCATCGCCGCGGACATCTCGGTGCCCACCGCCGCGGCGTCGCGGACGCCGCGCATCGCGTTGCGTTGCCGCGGCGGACCGTGCCGGGTTTCGGAATCGAGGATTTTCATCAAGTCCGCCCCGGCCCGGAGCGACACGCCCATCCGGCGGCAGAAATCTCGCGCCGCGGTCAACTTCATCGCGTCGCGACCTGCACCGGCGATTGACCGGGTTGACCGAAATGTTGTTGATACTCGGCCGCCGCGTATCGATGCAGGCTTGCGGCGGTTTGCCGGTGAGCCGCGTCATCGATCCGACTGAGCCGGTCCAGGGCTGCCAGGTAGGTCGACCGGGCGGCCGGCAACTTGCCCTGATCGACGTAGCCTCGGGCCAAACGGACGAGATGTTTGGACCGCTCAATGACCTCGGCGGCGACCTCGCCGGCCGATGGTTTCCGCGAAGCGATCGCCTGCTCGCGAATTTGCCGGGGCGTTTGACCGAGGATCGCTTCATCGATTTCATTCAAATCGATGATGGTCGCCGAAGCGGTCAATTGTGAGGAACTCGCCACGTAGCCGGCCGAGCGGTTTTGAAAGGGTCCAAATCCGCGGGAACGCGAAAACGAAGCGGAGCGGCTGACACCTCCTAAATAGGCCGTTCCTCCGTCGGGAACCAACACTGAACCGCTGTAGGAAAAGACGCGGAAGGAGGGCAGTTGGACAGTGGCGGGCAATTGAGCCGAGGCCGGTGGACTCAGGATGACCAAAATTAACAGCGTGCCCCAAGTCCGGCCCCCCCTCGCCCCGCTTCGGGGAGAGGGGGTTGGGGGGTGAGGGGATGTTCTTCGAGATCCAGCATTCCCGGACCCCTCACCCCCCGACCCCCTCTCCCCTAAGAGGGGCGAGGGGGAGAAAGAAGGAAAGGGCATTCGGGCGCTGCTCCGCGAAGCGACAGTAGATTCACCACGGACCACTGAAAACATAAGATTCAATTGGCCGTCGCTTTCTTCTTGTCCCCAAAGTTGTCATCAAACTTCTTGACCTTCGACGCCACCACCGCTCGGCAGTATCCGGCGTCGGGATTATTGGCAAAGTAGTCCTGGTGATACTCCTCGGCGACGTAAAACTTGGTCGCCGGTTCGAGCGAGGTGACGACCGGGCGGTTGAAAGTTCGCGAGTTGTCGAGTTTTTGAATGTAAGCCTCCGCCTTGGCCTTCTCCGCTTCGTCTTGGTAAAAGATCGCGCTGCGGTACTGCGTCCCCTCGTCGGCACCCTGTTTATTGAGCGTCGTGGGGTCGTGGGTTTTGAAGAAAACTTCGAGCAATTCCTCATAAGTGACAACCGACGGATCGTAGTAGATTTGAACCGCTTCGGCGTGTCCGGTCCGGCCGGTGCAGACCGCTTGATAGGACGGATCGACCACCCGGCCGCCGATGTATCCCGAGACGACGTCGCCGACGCCGTTCATCCGTTCAAAAACGGCTTCGGTACACCAAAAACAACCACCGGCAAAGATAGCGACTTTTTCGTTGGGATTGGGTTCGGACACCGGGGAGGCTCCACGGGAGGCGGCGGGCAGGAACAGGGAAGCGGCCATCGCGAGGGCCGCCACAACCCACAGGGCGACGATCCATCGGCGGGCGGTGGCTTTCGGCTCGATCGCCACAGCGGTCGCACAGGGTCGGTGGGAACGGGACGTCATCGTTTCGCCTCGGCAAGGGGGTGGTGAGTGTTCAACCGGCGGTCACGTCGGTCGGTTGCGATCGATTACGCTGCGTGTCGCACAACGGGTCGCCCCGGCAGCGGGGTAACCGCCGGGGCGAGACTGTTTTCCCACTTCAACGCTTCGGCGGGAGCCAAGATTTTGACGGTTTTCTTCGATCTGTGCCACCGCGTCGAGGACGACGAAATCGATGGCCAGGGCCACGTCCACAATCTCCGCTACCTGCAGTGGACGTTGTGGGCCGCCCGCGACCACGCCGCCGCGTGCGGCTGGGACTCACCGCGAGCCTTGCAACAGGACCACATCGGGTGGGTCGTCCGCGACCACCAAATCACTTACCGGGCCTCAGCGTTGGCCGGCGATGAAGTTGTCGTGCGAACCTGGGTAGAGGAACTGGGTCGGTTTTCCTCAACGCGAAAATACGCGGTGTGCCGCCCGGCGGACCGGACGGTCTTGGCACGGGTCGCCACCCGGTGGGTTTTTGTCGATTTGTCCCGGCGAAAAGCGATACCGATTCCACAGGCCGCGAGCGCAGGATTGGTCGTCGCCGCCTCGGTACCGTTGCCGTGGGAGGGCGTATAAGAGGCCCCGGCCGGGTCTCGCATTTCACGAGGTTTTCAAATTACCGGGTCTCAAAGACCGGGTAATCGGATATCTCTCCGGTCAATCGGCGAGCGAGCAACCGGGTTTGAATCTCCAGCAACCGGCGATAGCTGACCCGGTACCCAAACAACGGGTGCGTGACCAACGCATCCATTCGTTGCTCATAAGCGAGCAAAAAGTGTTTGCGGCCGGCATCGGATAACACCACCGATTTGCCGGCGACGATGAAGTGCGATGGGGTCACCATTCGGTTATTGATCGCTGACAAAACCACCGAGTCGGCAATCAGCGGTCGAAACGGTTCCATCAAATCCAACGCTAACGCCGGCTTGCCGGGTTTGATTTGATGGTAAAAGCCGAGATACGGATCCAGCCCGACCGCCGTGGCGGCAATCAAGCAATCTTTGGTCAACAGCGAATAGGCCAGCGACAGATAGCGCGTTGACCGGGTCGCGGGGCGGCCGGCGATTGCGGCCGCGAAAGTCAAACGCGGGCCGCTTGGCGGATCCAACGCCGCCCGGGGTGAATGTCCAACTCACAATCGACTTTGAGCATCCCGGCGAGTTGCCTGAAATACAACCTCGCCGCGGTGCCCTCGACCCCCAGCAGGCTGGCCAACGTATCGGCTCCGCAAGGCTCGATCGGCGGCCCGTTTGAGGTCCCGCAGCACTTCGGCGGGCGGGTCACGATGGTTTCGCATCAACAACGTGCGACAATTGCGAATCTTGCCCCGCACCAACGCTCGGGCAATGTCGAGACAAAAGACGGAGTCGTCGGCGAGCGAAAACTGCCGCCGACGGGTGTGGATGTTCTTCACCCCCAGCGGATGGGTGATGCCATAGAAGTAACCCCGCTGGGTGAAGTAAACGATTGGAATGTCCAGGTTCATCGCCGTCTGCAATGCCTGGGTCGATAACTGAATGTTGCCGAACAGGTTGAGTTGATTGATCTCACGAAACCGAACCTCCTGCAGAACGGGGCCCTTGAGTTTGACGACGATCACCTCGTCCTTCTTGCCGACATGGATTCCCTGTTGGTTGAAATACAACGGTCGCCGCTCATCGCGAACGGTAACCATCGGCCGAACTGCTGATCGGGCTCGCTCGATCCGTTCTGTCCCGTTCTCCGTCGCCGCGCCATCGCCCCGGGTTTCGTCAGGCAAGCAGATGTTGACCAAAGAGCAGCGGGCACACTTGGGGCTATTGTCCAGCGGCTCAGGAATCTGAGGCCACATCTGCAAGGCTCGAGCGGCGACGATCGATCGGCGAGTCAATGTCAACAATTGTTCATCCATTTCAATGCGGACTCGCTGGCGCGTGGTGTTGAAATACAACACCGCCGAGTCGCAGTGGTACCCGTTGTCTCGCAGCACGAGGGCTTGCAATGCGATTTGAACCCGCTCGGGTGCCCACGCCCCCAGCGTCCCATGCTGCCATCCGTCGCGGCGAACCGCGTTTGTAGTCCACCGGCGTGACGTCATCCCCATTGGCCTGAATGAGGTCCATCTTGGCGATCACGCCCAGTTCATCGCTGGACGACGTCACGCTGCGAGCATGGATGGGTTCCCGGCACGTCGTCATCTGCCATCCTCCTCGAATCGCAAGTCCGCTTCCTCTTGATCTTTATCATCCTCTCCATCGCCGTCCTCAGCACCTTCATCCCACCAAAAAGCGTCTCGCTCTGGACCACTCGTTTGCGTTTACGAGTTCTTGGGTTTGACTTCAACCGGCGGGGCCACTTCGTCTTGCCGATCCGCCGGCGGGATCAAACCAGTCTCACCGCGGACGCGCGGCCAACGCCCCCGAACCAGAATCAACCCGAGCGTGCACGATGCTGCCATCGATCGTATCAAAGGACTGAGCGAACTGTCCCTCGACGTGCATCAGGTAGAACAGCCGGGGACAGTAAACAAACTCATTGATCATGCGAGCCGGCAGGTAGTCCGGTCCGTCGCCGCTGTTGTCATCATTCATCGCTGTCCTTTCGTTTCATCACAGGAAAAGCTAAGCAGCTAGTCGCTAGAAGCTAATAGCTAGCCCTAAATCACAATGCACGGTGCGGCCATCGCCGAATACGGTTGTCCGATCGCAACGATGAGATCTTCCCGCCGAGCCGCGGCCGGTCCCAGGTCAATGACCAGCACCTGATCCTGACCGTGGTGAACGATCTTCGACAAGTTGCTCTTTGCACTGGATCAAATCCGATTCGCTTAACTGGCATTCAAAGACGCTGTACTGCCGATGATCGCCCCAATTGCGCAAGCATTTGAAAACCTGCCGCAACCGTTTGGCATCGCACACGTCGTAAGTGATCAGGTAGATTCGACGCATGGCAACGACCTCCAACCAGTACAGTTTGCTACAATGATGATTTCAATTAAGGTGAGTTTCATCACTCTTCATCACTTCGGTGATTCGAGCACAAACGCCAGCGTCTGCATCACCCGAAAGCTCCGCAAGCAGATCGGCGATTGGTTCGGCAAACCAAAGCTGTACAAGCTGCCGCGATGCTTCAGCGGGAAAGTCGTTTGACCACATGGGCAGCCCTAGGTGAAATCTTGAAGAAACAGGAAAGCTTTTTGAAGGTTGCCGGTTATGGAAGCATGCCTACCTAAGCTCTTACGTAGAGAAAGAAAATCGCCGATTCTCTTCACTGACCGCACGAGTGCCCGGCAGAAAACGCCACTTGACCAATGGTCTGAGATCGAGGGTCTTCGACTTGCCACGAACTGTGGGCGATCACGAAAGCACCGTTGGATTGCTAAAGTCGACATACTTGTCGTTGCGTTTCTGCTCGCTAGGAAACACAGACGCTGGCCACCCGAACTGAAGGTACGTAGTACTGATCACCGCCCCAGATAACCACCTGTAGCATCAAATCGGCGGACATAGGCTGCGAAAACGAATGAAAAGATCGCCCAAGGATTCACCCTTGAACATTCAGCAATGTTCATACCGTCATCGCCTGTCGAGGAGAGTTGCTAACGGAATTTGCAGCCTGGGCCGGCTCATCGTCAATCGCGACGAATTGGCCGAGACCATAATGACTCGCATATCCGATTGCGATTGGTCCAAGAAAACGGGGGCAGGGAACCTCAAATGGAAACCATAGCCAGTCGTGTCCGCGATGCTACCCCCACCAGATGGACGCTGACGAATGAATTTCAACCAGGGTGTCCGCTGGCCGCCCAGGTACGTTCCAGAGTTCCCTGGTACCAGAAGCGGTGTGATTTGAACGACGGCGGCATGATGTGCAGTGGCTGAACGCTCTTTCAACTCGCGACGGACTGCTTCAATCAATTCGCGAACGACTGCCTGTTCCATCTGCAACGGGTCTCGTTTTTCGCTGCGACGGACTTTTAAGTGAGCGCGAGAGCACAACAGGAGTCCTGGATACCCAGGTGGTTGATGTGGCCAAAGGCCGATTATTTGAAACGCTTGATTCGTCGGCATCAAAGTCTTGAGGAGCCCCCGTTCCTATTAGGACGAATTGCAAATCGTGACCACCGTCGCCCCAGGTCCGATTGAAGCGATGAATCGCCTGAACATCCTGTTCGCCAAAACCGGCCGCCGAATAGACGTTGACGTTTGTGATCCGACCATCTTTGCCGCATGCCTCCGGTAAATAGTGTGCGTGCTCATGTGCCCCCTCAAGCGGCTGACCATTCAACCCACGCCCACTAAAGACGGATGAAGCTTCGTCCTCGGTTGAGACTCTCCTCGAACATCCCATTAGCTCGGTGGACGCGATCGCCTAACCGCACGGCCTCGGTCAAACTCGGAACGACGGATCCGATACCGCGTACCGTGCAAGGATAGCCGCTGCCTATTCGCAAGTGGGAACGTCATCGACTGAGAGTGGGAGATCGTTGTCGAAAGGACGTAATCGATCCACCGGCCGCCCGGCGGACAAGTCCAACCGGATTTCCGCAAAGCTGTCGTTTCGACATGCAGGGCTTCCAGAAGGCTTGCCGGTAGCTGTTCGCCAATTTTCTCCTGTTCTTTCGCTGTCAATTTCAATTTGGCAACCGGCTTGTTTTTCGACATGGCTAGCAGTTTCTTCGCCTCAATCACCTTGCTGGACCGGTTGCGGATTTGTTCGGTTCGCCATTGCTCGAACAGACTAGAATCCATAGCGGCCAAGGTACGGCGAAGGATTTGTCCTTCAGCAACACCGCCCTGGTCCAGTGGCCAAGCATTGATTTCGTCCGCGGATGAATTGGTGCAACTTGCCAGAACGCATGATTCGCCTCGCCCGAAGTAGTTCAACGTGGTTAGAAGTTCTTGCAATAACGATTGTTCATCGTTCGTAAGCGTGACGTTTGACCAATAGATATTGACCGGATTATCTTTCCTCACCGCTAGAAACGAATCGAATACCTTCGGTGTTGCATTGCCGGCTGGCATGTAGTGTCGCGTGTGACCAGTGGAGGAAACCGGCAGCCGGTAGGATGGCGGGTCAGTTAGCTTATTAATCAATGCCTCGACCTGTTCCGCGGGGACTGAGGGAAATTTGTGGTGCCAGGTCGCTAGCATTGCCCTGAGCAGTCGCCATGGCGAGGGTGGCCATTCGCATGCGCCTTCATTGACATGTTGGTCCCAAGGCGTGGGTGGATGACGTCCGGCTCGAAGCAGATCAATGTGCCAGATATATAATTGCGATTATCTTCAGTTTCCTGACATGTAAACAACGTCGGTCACCGGTGGGTCGGCGAACTGGCTTCGCCGCGATGGCTTTCGGCATCGCGGATTCCAAGTCTTGCCGCGGTGGCAGCTCATAGCCGTCCGGACGCGAGGTCATTGGTGTGTCTTCGATGACCTCCAGATCACACGCGGTCCGCAATCTAAGTCCTTGATCAAGCAGGAGACGGATCTTCAGCAACGCCAAAGTTGTCAGCAAACTTTCCGCTTCCTCTTCCAGCCCGTAACCACGAAGCTGAGAAAGATCAACATTGAAGTACGCAGTAATGCTTTTAGCCGCGTAATCCGTGCGATGATACGGAACGTTTCCATAGCCATCTTTCGCTTTGCCGTAAGGTGTGTTCTCACCTGAAGAAGGTTGCACCCGATCGATCTTCACCCCGCCGCTTTCGACCGCTTCGACCTCGGTAGCCTCGATGAAACCGCTGACTACACGTGGCAACCGGACGACGCCGCCTACCTTTTCGAGAAAAACGCCATGAAGCAGGCTCGACGGATCAAACTTCAGGAGAGCCGCGCAGCCAACCGTCGCCGATCAAAGGGCTGATTTCTCACGAAACCAATCTCAGGTTCGATTTCTCCGCAAACCCGGCGGATCGAACCAGTTAAGGGGAATTGAGCAACTGTCGACTCGCGAATCGAGTCGGTCACGGTACCGTCAGGCAAAGTAGAGCGGACGTAGGGAAGCCCACGAAGTGGCTCAATCAAATCCCCCGCCGCCTCATCCCAGCAAACGGCTTCCATTCGATTGGCCATGAGTGGGCGACGAACCCAAACATTCCAGTGCGCGCCCGGCCAGGGAAAACCGTTTGAATGTTGCAATCGGGAGATGCGGTGGATCGACTCAATGATCCTGAACCGGACGCAGTGGTGATTCAAGCAAAAGCCGCGAGGAGGCTCTCAATGATGACAGAATCGTGAGACACAGTGATCCTAAGGTTGAAGTAACGAAGTTGGTTGAAGATAAATCGTTTAAGCGAACGCTGATGTTACGTCTGGTGTGCGGGAGCCGGCTGTATCGTCGCGTTCTTGCTCCAAAACTCGCGACATAATCCTTCCCACATCATCGCGATCGATTGGAAGAACCAGTGCGGCCGATGCATGCGCTTCATTTGATCGGCATTGGTGTCGGGGATTGCCGTAACCATCGGACGCAAACCGCAGGCTTGAAGTCGGCGAATAGACAGTTCGGCTGCCTCAGCCTGATTTCCTGCCGCGACGCGGCGGACAATTCGCGGGATCAGTGGAATGGTGACAGAGTCGTTATCGCCTTTGCCGTCGACGGCCCTCCGGTGGTGCTTTGGAAGAGGGTGGGGCAACAGGCATAGCTTGTCAAACATATAGGCTGCCGGGGGATACACCTGTGGGCCGCTTCGCCGACCAGGGGATGTCTCGGCGAGCCACAGCTGGCCAATCAATCAAGATCAATCCTTCAACTAAATAATTGACTAGGTCCAGATTCGCTTCCCCAGCAATAAACGCCGCAACATCCTCCAACCTCGTTACGCACCGGCCGTCAAACGGCGCGTATAGTTCGCCTTGACCTTCGACCAGAATGTCGGTGATTCGTCGCTGCAAAACCGCAATTAGACTGCGAATCAAGCCACCCGAAGTCCAAACGATTGAAGGGGTCGAGTAGACTTTCAGCCCACATGGCGAGGCGATTGCCCCCCAGCAAGCGTTGCCATTGAATCGGCTCAAGATGCCTTCTCAATGGCCCGACAGGATCGCTAGTGAGTTGACCATCAACCCTTATTCCACTTGGCGATCCGATTCCGGCGATTGCCGCCGCGAGACGAAATTCCAAGGCATTTTCGGCTGCGGCGTAACAAGCCCCAAGCCAATTTGGTGGCAATAAGGGTACTGGCGGAACAACTAGCTCGCCTGAACGCATTGATGGCGTGGTTGCTAGACAACGCTCGGCCTGCCCAAACGCGATTAATAGCCCTCGAGCCGCCGCGACGTCATCTCGCTCGCAGGCCAAGATGATCGCCTCATCGAGACGGCGGGAAGCACGGGCTGCCGAGGCCGGGGCGTGTTTGTCACTGGCGGCTCGGCGAAATCGATCCAGCCACCGATCCAAAGAGGAAAGCGAACGGGTGGGTTAGCCGGATCCCGGACAGAATAACGGCCAAGCGGCACCGCAAAGTAGCACAGTCCATTGCGTTGATGAAACGCATAACGTGAAACTGAGAAATGCCCCGGTCAATTCCGACGCTGGCAATGGCCCTGGCGAAGTCGACTGCATGCCGGCGCACCGAGAACCGACGTCGACGCGTCCTTCCGAGAGCATGGCATCGACGGCGTCAAAGCTGGGCGGGCTGGTCCCAAAGGGGCAACCAAACTCCCCGATCGGCAGGTTTGATTGTCCGATAGATTGGCGGTACCGTAGCCTGCCGCAGATGGGCGGACACAAAAGGGAAGGTCATCGACCCGCTGTTGCCCGACTCCAACTTGCGAACCGCGGCGGCGGCGAAACACATGGTGCCTTCTAATGTCAGCAGGAAAGTCCACGGATTGATGGAGGTTTGACCAGAGAATCCTGCGGCTGCGTTGTCCCCACCGCTGGCGGCGGGGTCGAAATGGCCGGCGCCGAGTTTCCCGCTCCCCGCTTCTCCGGGTTGGTCAAACAGAGCGGCAGATAGGGCGTCGTCATGCTGCCGCCTAATGATCGTCGCAACGATGGTTTGATAAAAATTACTGGTGTAGCTGCCGCTACCTTCGTTTCCGCCGGTTCCGAGAAGCGGAGGAAACGCAGTTCGATCATTCAAGAGGACAAAGACGGCATCGAGCCACCGAAGCGAGTTGTCGGGCAACGCGGCCACGGAGTCGCATCATCAACTGTTCATTGGCGGCCCCCTTTTCCGGTTTTTCAACGATGCCAGCCTGAGCCATGATCTCGCGTGTGACACTGAAAACCTTGCGCAATGCCTGCAGCCGAGGCTGGTTGGTGGCCTCAATCGCTTCAATCGCCTCACGTGCCGAACGTTCGGACGCGGCAGGGTAGAAGCCGGATCGCGCACCGATGGAGCGACAATTGGTGCCGGGGCGTACCGCTGTAAAAAAAACTGCACCAGTGCAGGCGAATTCAGCGACGACCGCAGGACGAATCGGTCCTGGTCCCACCACGCGGCTGCGTCGCGGTCGCATTGTTCGGTCACCGAGCGAAAAGCACCCATTGCCTGCAAATACCCAGCTAAGGGCACTGGCCGACATCCGCCTAGCGTCACGTCGTACTTCAAGGTTGGCTACCTTCGGTGAAAGGAAAGTCGATCAAACCGCACATCTTCAACGGGCGAAGTCTCGGTCCGACAAAGCTAACGCGATGGCAGCTTCTATGCAATTGGCGTAAGCAACCTGATGAATTACCGCTTGACACGTGGTGTCGAGCCGGTACCAATGAAAACGGGCCGCCATCCCCTGTTTGAAGCCGAGGAATGGCGACCCGCCGCAATCGGGCAGCAGTTGCCCGACATTTCGTCCGTTTGAACGAGCAGATAGTTTGATGACCAAGCACGAAAAAGACCAGCTCCGCTGGCAGATCCTTCGCCACCTGCACCACCGCCATGATCATGCGACAAGCGTTTATGGCAAAGGCGGAGCCGCCACAAAAATCGGAGACCTTCGTAGAAAAATGAAGGAGGAACACAACCAAACACGCGAGCAGGTCGTCAGTAACCTGCTCTACCTGATCGACCAGGGATGGGTTTCGAAGGAGGAGCAGTCGCGGCTGGTACCCAACGCTGCTGGCCGAACGGTTCCGTCGGTCACAACCTTCTACCAGATCACT
This sequence comes from Pirellulaceae bacterium, assembly GCA_963833245.1. Lineage (GTDB taxonomy): Bacteria > Planctomycetota > Planctomycetia > Pirellulales > Pirellulaceae > Rhodopirellula. The sequence goes on along the minus strand of CAWHXH010000006.1, from coordinate 1,267,008 downwards.
GCTTCGGGCGTCGATCGCATTGATGGGGAAGGTGAATTCACCATCCGAGACCGCTTTAGTGGCATCCAAGTCGGCTCGCAGAGCGTAGTGGTCGTCGGCGATGGAAATCAGGTGCGGAGTGAGTACGCCAGCGAAGCGAACAGCTTGGCGGCCTTGTCCGCCGCCATCAAAGCTTCTGCGGAAATGACTTCTACTCAAAAGATGGACGCGGTCGCTGATATTGACGCCATCCAGGCGCAGCTTCGCGATCCAAGCCAAACGCGGACGTCATTCGCTCGATCTGGTCGACAATTTCCTGCCTCCCGAAGATTACTTCGCTTGCCGGTGCCGTTGCCAATGCCGCTCGGCAGATGCAGCCTCTGACAGGGCAAATCTGACGGATGGTTGTTTGCGTTCCGCTGGTGGTGGAACGTTTGTTCCCAGCCGAACCACTCCGTTCGGCCTTCATTGAAGCTATGCGATTGGCGTAGGTCTGCCTGCAGACGGGCCAACTTCCGCGGCCTCCGAGCCGCGGCTTCACTATCGCGTTTGGGACGACGTTCCGCTGCCACGGGGCTGCTTATTGCACAAGCGGAACTTCTCTTGAGTTGACTGTCGAACATCAAGGTTGATCCAGTCGTTTGCCGGCCTCGGTCTCACAACTGCCAAGTTCATCAGCTATTCGGATGAGTGATTCTAGATATCCAAGTCTGAAGGGGCCATGGTTTGTCGAATTAATAAGCTGCGAACATCTGGAAGCCCAGCTGAGGCCGGTTTTGTCGGAGTCACCCATTTCCATTAAAGACAAGTCGATACAAAACGCCGGGGAGGCTTCGCCACTGGGCAGAGTCACCGAAGGGATCTTATCGCCATCATGAACGCCACGAGCGAACCGCCACAACGATCCTTGGGCGGCTTTTCATCAGGTAAACTCCGAAGGCTCATTCTGACTTTTCCATGATGACAGGCGATTAAATAAGCGATCAAATCAGTCCGCGTATCGCTTTGATATGCCGCGTGGTTGAGAAAAGCCAATGCGTGGCGAGTTCATGGCGAAAGCCTGCTCGTGATTCATAAACGGGGTCGGAATCGGTATCACCACGATGTTTGGCTAACGGCGTGCTGAAGGCAACACGATATCTTGGGATGCCATCGCAACCGCTTTTCGCCCAAAGCTGACTGGAATCACCGGGAATTGTATCGAAATCTCGCATGGCGGTTTGAAATGCTTCATGGGCTTTGCCGACGTCATGCCATGCGGCTGCCTCCGATAACAAATTCATCGCGTCGGCAGGGACCAGATCGTGTTGCAACAACCGCTGAGCCGCTCGATAAAACATCCGCCAGGTGAGTCTCAATAATCAATGGCGCACCTCGCCCGCGAAGGTCATCATCGGACATTGATTCGTCGAGTGACTTACCGCCGTTAATCACTGCTGAATTGCCAGCGGTGTCAGCAACCGGCTCCACAATTTGGGAACGGTTTCCAGTCCAGCCGAGTTCGGGGTTGTAACCACCGGTGTCGACATGCAACAATACCACTATCCCCGGATTCATGTCCGAGCTTTTCAAACGTCGCCAAGAACGCGATAACGGATCCCAATCCCACGCATGGTTATGCAAACCATCTGATTTTCCCAAATCGCCAATAAACTTTCTCATCGCTGCAATCGGCACACTGCATAGTTCAACTCGCCGCGGCGGCAAAAAACCATCCGATCCCAAGTTCGGTTTCGGTGGGTCATGCCGTCCATCTACTTCACTCCAACGACGCCAGTAGACTTTGACGTCCGTGTCGCCGTCCTCGCGAATGTAACGCGAGACATCCAAATCCTTTCCGGACAGGTCGGGTGTGGTGTCGAAGAGTTCCAATACATCTTTGCAGCGCAGAACGTGAAACACCGGGTCCGGCATGGCGACCTGCATTTGTTCGAGCGACTTCGGCCCAACGTCATCACATCGAGCCAGGGTTTCCCGGGCGAGCGTTAGTTGGTCGGGTTCATAGGGCAACGTTAAACCATTCGGTTTGTCATCGGGAGTTTCGATATCGAGAACCTCCACCGTTGCCGCTGAGGTTCCGTTACGACCGCACAAACCCCGGCGGTTGCACCGTCCAAATCGCTGGACTAAAGAAGCCCAAGGTGCGAGTTCGGTGACCAACGTTGTCGCGGACACGTCAACGCCAGCTTCGATTGCCTGGGTGGCCACCAAAATCCGTCCCCCCGCCGGAATAGTCTTTTCATCCAAAGCAGTCGTTTGAATCGATTGACGATCAAATGGACGAAAACGGGAATGAACCAGAAAAGCCTCCGCCGGCTTTTGTAGTTTTGCAATGTGGCGTTGCAAAGCGGCGAAAATTTCCTGTGCTCGAGCTACGTTGTTGATCACCGCCAATGTCAACGTCCCCTCTTGATGGAGTGAGCACAATCTACTAGCTACATCTGAAGCGTAGGTTTTAGCAGTTTCCTTACCCAAAACCAAACTTGCCAGCCGAATCGGCTTTTCAGCGTTCAGAAGTGTCTGTACACGACCATCTGTGAAATCACTTTCCCCGAGCGAGAGGGTTGCAGATTTTGCAGGCATTGCATGATCCACCGTGTTCAAACCTTTTGCGTCAAGCGTCGCGGACATCCAAAGCGTATGAACGGGTTGGTAAGTCGATAGCCGATTTCGAAACACCGTTCTCTTGGAGTTGAACCGAAGTAGTAAGCCCCACGCCCATCAGTTGGGTCTCATCCAGAACCCAAAAACAGTCATTGTTTAACAAGCCAAAATGCATCGGCCACCGGTACCGTGACATCCCATAACCACGGCACAAAGCTCGAGAGAGTAGCATGTCCTGAGTGCCGATTACTATTGCATCTCGCTCGGCGTGCTGATCCCATTGACTGTCAGTACCACGGGCGTCGTTCGGTTCGTGGCGCCGCCCATCAAAACATGCAACCCAACGTCTTGCGGCGACAGGTTTGCTGCGGTTAACCAACGTTCACATTCTTGATAGGTCTGTTCAACGAGGGTCCGCATCGGTAAGCAGTAAACCAATCGCCGCGGCGTAACGGACCGAACAGAATCCGCCGCGAAGCGACGACGCCATAACCACCCTAACACCGCCGTCGCCGTTTTTCCTACGCCGGTCGGAACCGACAGTACCACCGGTACCTCGGTAGAAGCGGCAAAAAACTGCTGTTGATACGGATATGGCTGCCGCCCGCCGGTAGCCAAAGTGAAGAAAGAACTGAAATTCATTGATGGTATGGTGTTTGGCGGCGATTGTGGCTAAAGGCGATCGGGTGGATTCGCCGAAACAGACGGTGATCGCCGCTAGGTTTTGAGCACGTTGTTCAGAACTGACCCCCGAAGAGTTCGAGCAGGTCGTCAACGGCCGCGAATCGCAATGGGGCGTCAGCCGTCAATCTGGTCGTCCGTTGTGTCGCGGGTACACTGATGACGGACGTTACCTGATCTGCATCCTGCAGTGGGGCGGCCAGTCGAAAAATCAAGTTCAACCCATTACCGCATATGAACCCGATCCCCGGTGAACTGTTAGGTCCAATGTCGTCTGGCGACCATGCTGCAGCCGTTGCGGAAGAACGGTTGGGGCGTGCGGCGAACTCCGCCGATGCGTTAGCAGTCCAGCCGATGATCCAAGCTCGAGTCCAGCGTGCCCGACGAATGCTTGATCGCTTCACCGCTGCCCGGCAAGAAGCGGGACTGACCACCCAACAATTGGCTTGCGACTCCGGATTGAGCATTCGGGATATCGAATACCTTGAGCAAAAGCCCAATCCGACCGTGACGCTGGCGATGTTGGCTCGGTACGCCGAGGGGTTGGGTTTGGAGCTGGAAGTGTCATTGAAACAACGCGATCCTATTAGTGGGGGAAGGAGTTGAGTTCGGCCGCGAACGGCCGGTTGAAACGTTATCACTTCGAATGACTCCCGGTCCGCCCGGCTTCGGATGACGAGTCGGGAGAGTGCGTTGATTTGCATGACGGCGACCACCGTAACGCGAGGGGTGGGCGCGGGGTGTCCAAGCTGCCAGGGGCGGAAGCTAAAATTTTGACAAACGGTGCGGTTTGCCAAACGCGGGTCGACGGGACGACCTGCCGGTTGCTTTCAACCCATGCTGCACCCGGGAATCCGACCACGCCGCTTCGGTTGGCTCAGCGACCGACGGTGGCGTATCGGTTGGCGATCGCGATGGCCTGTTCGGCGACCTGGTCGATCAATTCAGCGGGCGACAGGACGACCGCGTCCGGGCCAATGGACATGATCCAACCGACCAACTCCGGCGTTAGGGCAACGCACAGACGCAGCGTCACGCTGCCGTCGGCGTGCCGCTGGGTTTGCTGCGAAGCGTGCCAGCGGCTTTCGGTGATCGGGCGGGCGGCGGCCGGGGCAATGGTCAACGTCACCTGGACCGGATCGCCGCCGAAAATCCCGAAGGCGGACGCCAGGTACTCCTCGGCGTCGAAATTTTTGGGGCGTGTGAACTGGACTTGAGTCAATTCGGCTTCGGTCATCCGGTCGAGCTTAAAGTGCCGCACTGCGTCGTGTTGTTCGGAATGACCGAGGATATAAATCGCCGCTCGGTACACCCGGATCGCGTAGGGATGCAGCGGGTAGGAGATCGGCTCGGTCGCGGTGCGGGATTGATAGGCGATGTAGACGCTGCGTTGTTCCTCCAGCCCCCGCATCAATTCGGCCAGGATGTCGCCGTGCCGCGAGTAATCGACTTCGCGGCCGTGCATCAGCACCACCGCCCCGGCGAGGCGTCGACAATAGTCGGTCGCGGTCGCCGAAAGTCCGCCGCCAAGTTTGTCCATCGCCGAGGCGGCCGCCTCCCCGATCTCGGTGCCCGCCAGCGGTGTGATTGCGGCGACGGCGATGTGCAACGCGAAGGCTTCGTCAAAACCGAGCACGCCGCCCAGCAGATCGGATCCGGGCAATGACCAGAGCCGTCGACCGTGCTGCTCGGTGGTCTCGTGCAGCGGGAAACCCGCGGCACGAAGTCGCGTCAGATCGCGGCGGATGGTTTTGAGACTGGTCTCGAACCGGTCGGCCAAATCAGCGACCGAGCATCCCCGGCGATGAGCGGCGAGTGTGCGGAGCAACTGCAATTGTCGCTCGGTCGTCGGCAGCGAGGGCATGGCAAAACCGGAGGGGATCGTGGATGATCGCGGGCACGTTCTTTCTCAACCCGGTCGTCAGCCAACATCCTTGTCGATTTCGGCTGCGAGCGGTCAGGTGGTGATCGATTGCCGGGAACCGCTCGCAATCGAGTAATTGACTTGGTAAAACAGGTTTAACGGTCGCAATCAGTCAGGTCTTTGGGATGAATTTTACCAACCGCTCGCAAACCCATGGTTTTTTCCGGCAAAAACCGAACTCTGCGACCCCGGCCCCTTCCAAACCCTTCGGGGTTTGGCTTCGTTGAAGCGAATCGACTTGGAATCACGGCTCCGGACGATCCGCCTTCCAAACCCTTCGGGGTTTGGCTTCGTTGAAGCTCGGAGCGCGGGCGTCACCTTCCCAACGTCCTCCTTCCAAACCCTTCGGGGTTTGGCTTCGTTGAAGCGTTCCGGATGCTGGCCTCGTCCTGCGTTGCGGCGTTGCGTGGACATCGCCAGCCTTCCAAACCCTTCGGGGTTTGGCTTCGTTGAAGCTGGCGTACGTTGATGCGACGTCGCCAACGACCGTCGCCTTCCAAACCCTTCGGGGTTTGGCTTCGTTGAAGCGTGTCGAGGTGGTCTTGAAGTACCGAGCTCGCCGGCCTTCCAAACCCTTCGGGGTTTGGCTTCGTTGAAGCCGGATCGCTTGAGTGACGGGCACGATTCGACGTTCGTGCCGTCACCTTCCAAACCCTTCGGGGTTTGGCTTCGTTGAAGCGGCGGGCTGGCTGTGACCATGCCGAGCGCGACACCTTCCAAACCCTTCGGGGTTTGGCTTCGTTGAAGCGCGGCGACTGACGTCGAACGTCTGGCATCGATCCTTCCAAACCCTTCGGGGTTTGGCTTCGTTGAAGCTATCGCATTCGAGACTCAATCGGTTGGCTTCGAGTCAGCGTGCTCGAGGCCGTGTGCCTTCCAAACCCTTCGGGGTTTGGCTTCGTTGAAGCACGCGATGAACGGCGAGCCTTCCAAACCCTTCGGGGTTTGGCTTCGTTGAAGCACGGGTCAATTGATCTTAGGCCTTCCAAACCCTTCGGGGTTTGGCTTCGTTGAAGCCAGGTGATCCCGTGCCGTTCAACTGGCTCGCCGCGTGCCTTCCAAACCCTTCGGGGTTTGGCTTCGTTGAAGCGACGTTTCGGCTCGACGATCCGATGCCGCGGTCGTCCTTCCAAACCCTTCGGGGTTTGGCTTCGTTGAAGCGGTCGGCATGCTGGCTGACGTCGCTCGACTGGCGACGACCTTCCAAACCCTTCGGGGTTTGGCTTCGTTGAAGCGTCGTCGAATCGCCGGCGACTCCGGCTGGCACCGCCTTCCAAACCCTTCGGGGTTTGGCTTCGTTGAAGCGATGCGATCGGCAGCCGCGAGCCGTGCTCGGATCGCATCCTGACCTTCCAAACCCTTCGGGGTTTGGCTTCGTTGAAGCGCCGGACGGCGCGGTGTCGTCCGACCCGACTCGCTCCTTCCAAACCCTTCGGGGTTTGGCTTCGTTGAAGCAGCCGCTGATCCGCGAAATCGGCACGTCGATTGCAGACCCTTCCAAACCCTTCGGGGTTTGGCTTCGTTGAAGCTGATCGACCGTCAGTATCGTCTCGTCCCGTCGCCGATCCTTCCAAACCCTTCGGGGTTTGGCTTCGTTGAAGCACGCTCGAGCGACGCTCCGGCCCGAGGATCGCGGAGCTTCCTTCCAAACCCTTCGGGGTTTGGCTTCGTTGAAGCGACTGCGATCCTTGCGCCAGGTCCGTGCGCGAGCCGCTTGACCTTCCAAACCCTTCGGGGTTTGGCTTCGTTGAAGCCTCGTCGCTCGAGTCGACGGTCATCGGGGTTGCCAGCCTTCCAAACCCTTCGGGGTTTGGCTTCGTTGAAGCCAGCGCGCGTTTGCCGGCCGAACTTCAACGACACGACACCTTCCAAACCCTTCGGGGTTTGGCTTCGTTGAAGCTGCCGAAGTACGACGATCGTCCAGCGTCGACCGGCGACCTTCCAAACCCTTCGGGGTTTGGCTTCGTTGAAGCTGCTGGATTCCTGCTGCGACCTGGCGAGCTGCCGATCGACCTTCCAAACCCTTCGGGGTTTGGCTTCGTTGAAGCCGGATCTTTGCAACAGAAACACGCCGAACTTGCCAGTACCTTCCAAACCCTTCGGGGTTTGGCTTCGTTGAAGCGTGTGCTGGAACGGCCGCTGTGACCTGGTTGACGGCGTATCCTTCCAAACCCTTCGGGGTTTGGCTTCGTTGAAGCCCGCCTGCGGATGCGAGATGCCGGCGTTGAGTGGTCACCCTTCCAAACCCTTCGGGGTTTGGCTTCGTTGAAGCTTTTGGCCGGCTCAAACGCGATCACCAGTCGCGCCCTTCCAAACCCTTCGGGGTTTGGCTTCGTTGAAGCGGATGTCGCCTCTCGCGAAGCCGCCTCGGCCAACTGCACCTTCCAAACCCTTCGGGGTTTGGCTTCGTTGAAGCTGGCGAAGGCAGCGCGTCGTGCCTTCCAAACCCTTCGGGGTTTGGCTTCGTTGAAGCGACTGTCACCGACTCTGACCTTCCAAACCCTTCGGGGTTTGGCTTCGTTGAAGCTGAGACCGCAGACGACTCCTTTCGCCGCTGGAATCGACCCTTCCAAACCCTTCGGGGTTTGGCTTCGTTGAAGCGTCAGCGAGTCGGTGTAGTGTCAGCGACCCGGATCACTCCTTCCAAACCCTTCGGGGTTTGGCTTCGTTGAAGCCAGACCTGACCATCGGGACGGGCAAATTGCGTCGCAAGACCTTCCAAACCCTTCGGGGTTTGGCTTCGTTGAAGCGATGGTCAGGAACTTTCCCTGCATCTCTCGCTGTTACCTTCCAAACCCTTCGGGGTTTGGCTTCGTTGAAGCCCACTCGCTGAGGTCCATGAGTCGCCGATCAATTCGCACCTTCCAAACCCTTCGGGGTTTGGCTTCGTTGAAGCATGAGCGAATCGGTTGGCGGCCAAGCCAACGGCCGGCCTTCCAAACCCTTCGGGGTTTGGCTTCGTTGAAGCTTCCAGTCTCCGGGCAGGCTCGCAAGCCTCGTCCGCCCTTCCAAACCCTTCGGGGTTTGGCTTCGTTGAAGCGGTGACCTCCTCCGGCGACAGCTGTGCTAGCCGTCTGACCTTCCAAACCCTTCGGGGTTTGGCTTCGTTGAAGCACACGTTGGTGATGAACCATTCACCCGAGCCGGGTCGACCTTCCAAACCCTTCGGGGTTTGGCTTCGTTGAAGCCATCACCTCGATCTGCGCTCGCAACGTCTTAGCCATCCTTCCAAACCCTTCGGGGTTTGGCTTCGTTGAAGCGGGCGGCGTTCACACCGCAACGCTGCGGCGGACCGGCCTTCCAAACCCTTCGGGGTTTGGCTTCGTTGAAGCAGATCGCCTGCGGAGGGGCCATTGCCGGCGTAGGTCATCCTTCCAAACCCTTCGGGGTTTGGCTTCGTTGAAGCAACTGGTTCCTCGATTCGCCCTTCGTTGGCCTGACTGCGCCTTCCAAACCCTTCGGGGTTTGGCTTCGTTGAAGCATGCGCCCATCGGGATCACCACCGTCGAGGCCGCCCAGCCCTTCCAAACCCTTCGGGGTTTGGCTTCGTTGAAGCGGCCAGACGATGCTGGGACACCATCCGAGCATCGCTCCTTCCAAACCCTTCGGGGTTTGGCTTCGTTGAAGCCACAACGTCAGGTCCGCTCCGACCGAGACCGCATCGCCTTCCAAACCCTTCGGGGTTTGGCTTCGTTGAAGCCAGGATCGACGCCGATAGGCACCGGGCGATCGCAGCCTTCCAAACCCTTCGGGGTTTGGCTTCGTTGAAGCTCGCGGGATGCTGAACCCCGCCGGTCGAATCACCTGGTTCCTTCCAAACCCTTCGGGGTTTGGCTTCGTTGAAGCCGTTGGCCGGAGATCGCCGGCGTTCCGGCGTTCTTTTCCTTCCAAACCCTTCGGGGTTTGGCTTCGTTGAAGCTCCGCCGTCTTCGGCTCGGTCGAGCCACCTTCAAATGCCTTCCAAACCCTTCGGGGTTTGGCTTCGTTGAAGCTAGATCAGATACCAGCGATCGCTCGGATGTCAAGGTCCCCTTCCAAACCCTTCGGGGTTTGGCTTCGTTGAAGCACAGCCCGGTGTGGTTTAACGTCGGCGTTCACTCGCCCTTCCAAACCCTTCGGGGTTTGGCTTCGTTGAAGCCGCAACCTGGACGACGACGGCGAAGAGTCCGTTCCCCTTCCAAACCCTTCGGGGTTTGGCTTCGTTGAAGCCACGAACGACCCCGCCCGCCCAGTACATCGCTGGACCCTTCCAAACCCTTCGGGGTTTGGCTTCGTTGAAGCGGCAACGATCGTTCCGGATTCAACCGCGCCGGGCACCTTCCAAACCCTTCGGGGTTTGGCTTCGTTGAAGCGGAGCCGAGAAGCGTGGGCGGATGTTCAGCAGGCGTCCTTCCAAACCCTTCGGGGTTTGGCTTCGTTGAAGCGTGGGAGGCATGCGGAATAGATCAGCGAATGCCGTACTCCTTCCAAACCCTTCGGGGTTTGGCTTCGTTGAAGCGCACCGTCCGTTTACGCGGCGAGCTGTCCATGGGGCCTTCCAAACCCTTCGGGGTTTGGCTTCGTTGAAGCTTTGAGAGCGTATTTGACTCGACCAACCCCGCTTCGCCTTCCAAACCCTTCGGGGTTTGGCTTCGTTGAAGCCACCGCGACGCGATCGCCCAAATCGCCAAGCTTAACCTTCCAAACCCTTCGGGGTTTGGCTTCGTTGAAGCCACTCGGCAGCAGTCTGCTTGGCGACCTTTGCGATTTGCCTTCCAAACCCTTCGGGGTTTGGCTTCGTTGAAGCCCGGTCTCATCGTAATCGGTGCGATCGCCCACGTTCAACCTTCCAAACCCTTCGGGGTTTGGCTTCGTTGAAGCGTCGTTTGTCGGTTCGCTGCTTTCCGGCGGTGAGGACTTCCAAACCCTTCGGGGTTTGGCTTCGTTGAAGCGAGCTGCGGCCGTCGGCGGCGGTCGCGACTTTCGCACCTTCCAAACCCTTCGGGGTTTGGCTTCGTTGAAGCTCGGGCTAGCTAGTCCGACGGGGCTTCACGGTTGAGCCTTCCAAACCCTTCGGGGTTTGGCTTCGTTGAAGCCGCACCATCCCTATTTGCGACACCAAGTCCGACTACGCCTTCCAAACCCTTCGGGGTTTGGCTTCGTTGAAGCTGCCGATCGTCGACTGCCGTCTCCTTCCAAACCCTTCGGGGTTTGGCTTCGTTGAAGCTCGGAGATTACCATCCGGCTGATCAAGCTCGACCTTCCAAACCCTTCGGGGTTTGGCTTCGTTGAAGCGTGCCGTCGGCGTAGGTTTGAGACGCGGGCATTTGTCCTTCCAAACCCTTCGGGGTTTGGCTTCGTTGAAGCTTGGCCAATCGACCCGGACCCGCAAGGTTCGCCTGACCTTCCAAACCCTTCGGGGTTTGGCTTCGTTGAAGCAAAGCTGTCTGATCGCGAAGGAACTCAACGTGCCGCCCTTCCAAACCCTTCGGGGTTTGGCTTCGTTGAAGCCCACTGATCCCACGCGAACACCGAACGGCACAGTCGCCTTCCAAACCCTTCGGGGTTTGGCTTCGTTGAAGCGACTTCGTCGACATCGATCGTGACCACACTCGAGCACCCTTCCAAACCCTTCGGGGTTTGGCTTCGTTGAAGCTCTCTGCGGTGGTGTCGATAGTCACTCAGCTAGGCCTTCCAAACCCTTCGGGGTTTGGCTTCGTTGAAGCATGCACGTGCAGCCGCGTGTCCCACCAAGAACCAATACCCTTCCAAACCCTTCGGGGTTTGGCTTCGTTGAAGCGAGACGAGTAATCTCCCGAACGACCTTCGGCCAGACCTTCCAAACCCTTCGGGGTTTGGCTTCGTTGAAGCTTACTCCGTCGTTTTCGCTTTCCGTCTCGCTCTCAGCCTTCCAAACCCTTCGGGGTTTGGCTTCGTTGAAGCCCGCCGATCCAGTACCAACGGCCCGCCTCCATCGGCCCTTCCAAACCCTTCGGGGTTTGGCTTCGTTGAAGCGTTCGGCGATTGTGGTCATCGTTTCCCTGTCTGGGCCTTCCAAACCCTTCGGGGTTTGGCTTCGTTGAAGCTTGATCGTCAGCGGGCCGTTCAACCGACGTTGAGATTGATACAGCAGATGTCGTTCCAGTGGCGCTAGCGGACCGGTTGGCCTTCCCATTGACCTCGTGCCCACAACATTCTCACCCGCTCGACTTGGACCGACAGCCGGACGCCGCGGGTGCCGACCAAATCCGCGATCCGGCGGCGGGTCATCAAATAACAATCCCACAGCGACGGGTCGGCCGCGACGAGCGCCCGGACCTCGGGCGTCAGCGAAATCTGTTTCAGCATTTCGCGAGCGGTGGCCGCCCGGTCGTCGCTCTGGTGGACCGCCAACACCGCCTCGATCCAGCTCCCCAGCAGCCGGTTGACCGACGAAAGCCGCTCCGGCGGATCGGCCCGCATGAAGTGCTCGATCGCCGCGGCGGGGTTGGACGGATCATAAGTGTCCATCGACGCCCACAACGACAACGAAGATCGTCCCCCGTCGGGCGGCTGCGTCAAAGCGTCAAGCACCAACTGTTTCGCTTCGGCAGGGCGGCCCAACCATCGCAACAATTCATGCACATTATCGGCAATCCAAGGGTCAAACGGACGGCGAGCCTCATAACCGTCCACCCATCGCCGCATGACGCGTTTGCTAAAGCTGCGACGGTGACGGATCATCGTATAACACAACGTCCCCCAGTGGTTAATATCCGCCCGCAACCAAGACTCGTTTTCCAAAATGAATTCGGCCATCAGTTTGGGGCTGAATTGATCGGCCAACCGTTCCACATAAGCGGGCAACAACGCATGGCTCAGCGCCCGTTGTCGCGGCCCCGCATCGGTCCAACGCCGCAGCCGCTCGGCGATCCGCCGGCGGCCCGAAACGACCGCCCCGGAGGGTTTTAATTGAGTCGCGATCCATCGGTCGGCCAAGATCGCCAAGGTCCGGTCAAATTGCTCGATCGCTTCGCGGTCCAACCGGTCGCCGGACGCGTCGCCATCCTCCGCCGCGTCAATGTCCATCTGCTCCGCCCGGCCCAACGTTTTGTCAAACTCATCTCGCAACCGCGCGGCGAGTTCCTTGGCCAAACCTTGACGCTCAAAAACCTCCTCGGTTTGTTGCAACGACCAATCGTGCAGAGGCTCTTTGGCTAACAATTCTTCCATGCCCGCCCGCAGCCGATCCGGCCGATCGTTGTCCGCCCCGGTGTGCTCGGTCGCCATGATTCGCCGCGCGATCACGGCGGGGTGATCGTCTTGGCGCGGCAACCCGGTGACCATCGCGATCGCTTCGTCCCATCGGTCTTTGCCGGCCAACAGATCGAACGCTTCGCATCGGCTGCCGGCAAAGCCCGGGTCGATCGCGACCGCCCGCTGGTACAGTTCGATCGCCCGATCCTCCTGTTCCAAAAACACATACGCCGAGGCGGCCGCGTCGAGCACTTCGGGGTCATGCGGATCATTTTCAATCAGACGTTCGATCGATTCGGCCAACTTGTCGTTGTCACCCATCTCGCCCGCGTAGCGTCGCACCAACCGCCACGCCTGCGTGTTGCGAACGTCGGCGGTGGCGACCTCGTGGGCGATCCGCATCGCTTCGGCGTGATGCCCCATACTCCACCGCAGCCCGGCGAGCGAGAGTTGCAGTTCGGCGGGCGGGCCGGCCGGGTAAACGGCCGGCTGTAGCGCGGCGACCGCCTCCTCGACCCGCCCGCAGGCGAGCAAGACGCGGGAGCGGATTTGATGCACGTCGACGCGAAACGGATCGATCGATTCGGCGGTTTGAAGGTGCGAGAGCGCTTCCTCGAAATCACCGGCCGTCCCCTTTTGGGCCAACGCCATCGCGAGCTGAATCCAAGCGTTGGGTTGATGCGGGCGACGCTCCACGACTTCGCGTGCGACCGTTTCATATCGCTCCGGCTCGTCCAGCCGTTCGGCGATTTGAGCGATCCGGCCCCACCCGAAGTCATATTCCGGCTCCATCGTCACGGCGGTGATCAGGTGCTCGATCGCCTCCTCCAGCCGGTCGTCCTCGGTCAATTGTTCGGCCAGGTGACCGCGATTGATTGGATCGGTGGGCGAGGCAGCGACCAGTTCGGTGAGCAATTCGATCGCTTCGTCGAGCCGGCCATGTTGGGCCGCGAGGTTGGCCATCGCCTGCAAGACCGCGGGGTTGCCGGGCCGCAGGACCCGCAGCCGGTCGAGCAAATCTTGCTGAGTGTCCCGGTCGCCGGCCGCCTGGGCAACTTGCAAACGGGCGTATAAAGCCGCCGGATCGATCGGGAATCTTTGCACCGCCGCATCGGCCGCCACCGCCGCTTCGTCGAGCCGATCGAGGCGGCGCAACAAACGAATCAGCGCATGGTGCATCGACCACAGTTCCGGCCGCGCGGCGGTCGCTGATTGAACCTCGGCCAATAACTCTTCGGCCGGCACGACGGATAACGCCGCATCGACATACAAGACCATGACGTCGCCGGTCAACGTGCCGGCCCGAAGCCGCGGTAGCAACCAATCCAGCTCCAAGCGGGTTTGGGCGGCGTCTTTGCAAAGTTGCAATAGCAACCCGACGGAGGCTTCATCATTGATGTCATGGTCAATTTGACGATGCAATGCCTCGCGGGCCGCATCCGCATCGCCGCGGCGAAACAGGATGGACGCTTTCAAATAACCGATGAACGGATGAACGTCGTCCAGTTGTGATGCTCGGTCGGTCGCCATTTCGGCTTCGTCCAACCGACCGGCTTGCAACAGGTGGTCGGCCCACTGCCGGTGTGCCCAAGCGTCGTCGGGTTCGTCGGCGAGCATCGATTCAAAGACCGGCCGGACCTCGTCGATCGACCGCCCCGACAGCGCCGCGGCGTACCGGGTGCGAATCGGTCGGTGGTGCGGGAACCGCTGCACGGCCGCCCGCCAGTGGTCAACGACCGCATCGGCGCCGTCGATTTGATGGGTCAAATCGGCGATCTCGCCCAGCGTGCCGACGGCCAGCGGGTCGATGCCCAGCAGTGCCCGCCAAAGTTCTCGGGCGCCGGCCAAGTCGCCGCGGAGCATGGCCAGGTGCGCCGCCGTGCCGGTCCAAGCTCGCGGGGGGGCGGCGCCGGCGGTTTGTTGAATCAAATCATCGCACCGCGGCCAGTTCTCCCCCGACAAATCCATCAATGCCCGCGCCAGATACAGTTTCCAGAGCGGGTCGTCGGGCCGCCGCTCGGTCTGGCGGTCCAGAACCTCCATCACACGGTCGGTCCGCCGAAGCCGCCGGAGCGCTTCGACGAGTGTGATCGCCGGTTGGCACGAGCGACCGCCGAAGCGTTCAAACCGCTCTTGCAACCAAGTCAGCACGACGTCGGTTTGGCCCGTCGCCAGTGCCGCCTCGAAGTACGCCAACGCGTTGCCCTCGTCGGTATCTTCCAAACAGGCCGCGAACCGACGCGGTCGCATCGATTCGATCCGCCGGCCGCGGCTTTGCCACAAATCCGCCAGCGCCGCGTAGGCTTCGGCGATCCGCGGCCCCCGCCGAATCGCTTCGCCGATCACCTCGGCGGCCCGCTGGCCGGTCCGGCCGTCCTCGGCGAGCGCCTGGCCCAACCGGAGCGTCAACAACGGGTGCGTGTCCCTCGGGCCGGTCCACTCGCGCAGTTTCTCAAGCCGCCGGGTCGGCCGTCCGAGTTGCTCCAGCACCGCGACTTGGGTCAAACGCAACCCGCTGTCCTCGGGGAACTGGGACAGCAACCGATCGATCACCCGCTCCATCTCCACCAGGTTTTGATCATAACCGGCCAATTGCCGAGCCGCGGTCAATGTCAAACGGTGTTCGGGGTCAACATCACGCATCTCGGCGAGCTTTTGCACCGCTTCGTCACGCCGGTGACCGATCAGCGCCCCGTCGAACTCATGCAGCAAATCATGCAATCCCGCGTCGGGCAATGATTGATCGGCCAGCCAACGGTCCCAATCCTCCCGCCCCCGCCACTGCGGCGGCACCATGACCATCCCGCGGGGTCCGTGAGCGGCTTGATGTTTTAACAGTTCTTTCAAATCCGCCGACCCGCGAGTCTTATAAGTCGGATCGCGGATGACGACCGACTCGGTTCGGCCGTCATAACCGACGACCGCCTGCAGGTGCCCCGAATCGGCGCCGCGGGTTGCCAGCGTGAAGGGCAGTCCGGCGGCGATCAATGTCTCGGTCGCTTCGGGAGTGACGGTAAATTCGGCGGTGACATAACCCTGCTGCTTGGCCCAGTTCCGCTCCGCGTGGGTGGTGGTGCCGGCGTAGCAGATTTCCTCGGCGACTTCCAAATGTTCGGCCGGTTGGTCGAAGTAGCGGCTGATCGCGGCCAGCGTTGCCGGCCCGCAGGTCAATTCGTGCTGGCGAACAAAGGGCACGTCGAGGATCACATCCAACCGGTCGCGGCGGGCCGGATCGGCCAGCGACTTGGCAATCCGCCGCCCCGACGCGGTCCGGCTGGCGGCGGCCAATTCGATCGCCCGCTCATCATTGCCTAAGCGACGGGCGACCTCGCTGCGCAGCAGCAACGATTCGTCGGCGAACGCTCGCTCGGCCAGCGGCGAGAGTTGTTCAAAACGGCTCAACCAATCCGCGACCGCCTCCCAGTCGCGACGTTCATAAGCGATGCCCGCCAATTGACCAGCGATCGAAGCGATCTGCAGCCGACCGTCGGCTTCGACCAGCGTCGCCTCGGCCTCGTCGTCCCGGCCGGCGAGCGACAACAGGTGGGCGATCATTTGAACCGTCCGCCGGGTCGAGCGGATTGCATCGGCCTGACGCACCGTTTGCAACGATTCCTCATAACGATCCTGCTGCATCAACAGCACCGCCCGGATGACCAGGACCGCATCGGGCCTCGCCCCGGTCGATTCAATCCGACGAACCCAATCGGCGGCAGTCGAAAAATCCCTGAGTCCGCCACGAATTGAAACATGAATGGCCAACCATTGCATGTAGGCGTCCATCGCCCGGCCGGGCCGCTGCGGCGTTCCCGTCGATCATCGGCTGCGGTGGCTCGCCCAAGGATTCGAGCCAATCGAGCGTTTCAATCGGCCCCCGGTCACCGAGCATCAACCCGGCATGGTTATTGCGAACGTCCCAGTCGCCGGGTGCCTCGCGGTGGGCGAGCAATTGATGACGCAATGATTGACGCGGTGCCCCAAGTTCGCTCATCAGAAACGCGACCTCGATCCGTTCGGCTCCGTACCAATCCCGCCACGGATTTTGCAGGTCGCTGGAGCGGACGGCCTCATAAGCGTCCAGGAATTGCCCCCGGTGGGTCAATTCATCGATCTGGCGCCACAGCGGAGACCGATCATCCGTTGTGACGTCGGAATGTTTCGGCGTGCCGGCGGTCCCGGATTCCATGATGGCGGTCCAATCCGATAAGCGAAAATCAAAACGAGTCGATGTTGCCCAATCGACGGCAACGCGAACAATTTAACGATTCGCCAGCCCGCTTTGGGTTCGCACCGTCGCATGTCGCCGATGGCGTGAAGGGAGGTCGGCCGCCGCGATTGACAAAACACGTCGGGTTTGATCGATTTTTGTCACCCCGCCGTCCAAATTTCAGAGTACCCATTTTTTGATGCAAACTCCTTTCCGCCGCCCGGCCGCCACGGCGCTGGTGGCGTTGTGGTTGGGCCTCTCATCGTCCGGCTGCGATCACCTGCCCGAAGACTTCGGCGGCACCGCCAAATCTGTCGATCACGCCCACGCCCCCCACCCAGCGACTCACGGCGAAGAGGAGGCCGGCGGTCAACGCCACGGCTCCGAATCCGGCCACGGTGGCGAGGGTCACCCGTCGCATAAAATTCTGGCGACTCAACCGGTCATCCGGGACGTCGTCAGCACCCAGCAATACGTTTGCCAACTCCATTCCCAGCGGCACATCGAAGTCCGGGCGCTCGAAAGCGGCTACCTCGAAGAGATCAAGGTTCGCGAGGGGCAGTCGGTCAACCAGGGGGATTTGTTGTTCCAAGTCGTTCCGACGCTTTATCAAGCTCGACTGGAATCCGAAGCCGCCGAAGCCCAGTTGGCCCAGATCGAATACGACAATAGTGCCCGGTTGTACAAGCAGAAGATCGTTTCAAAGCAGGAGGTGGCGCTCGCCAAAGCAAAGCTGGACAAAGCCAAGGCGAAGGTCAAACTCGCCCAGGCGGAAGTCAACTTTACCCACGTCACAGCCCCCTTCTCGGGCATCATCGACCGATTGATGGCCCAGCAGGGCAGTTTGGTGGCCGAGGGCGACGTCCTGACCACGCTGTCGGACAACAGCGTCA
The DNA here is from genome assembly GCA_963833245.1 of Pirellulaceae bacterium. Classification (GTDB taxonomy): domain Bacteria; phylum Planctomycetota; class Planctomycetia; order Pirellulales; family Pirellulaceae; genus Rhodopirellula. The sequence goes on along the minus strand of CAWHXH010000006.1, from coordinate 1,249,505 downwards.
TGTGGGCATATTTCAATGTCCCTGAAGCACGCTACCTGGATTATAAAACCGACCTGGACGCGCAGCAGGACCTGCAGGTTGAAATGGTCCTGGCCAACGGCAAGACGTTTGAGCAACCCGGCGAAATCGGCGCGATCGAGGCGGATTTTAACAACGAGACCGGCAACATTGCCTTTCGCGCCGACTTTCCCAACCCCACCCGGCTGCTGCGTCACGGACAGACCGGCACCGTGTTGATCAATCGAATGTTGGCCAATGCGATCGTGATTCCACAAAGGGCGACCTTCGAGACGCTCGACAAGCAGTACGTTTACGTCATCGATCAGGAGGATATCGTCCACCAAAAAGGGATCACCGTCGCCAGCGAACAGGATGATATTTATTTGATCGAGGAAGGTCTGACGGCGGACGACAAGATCGTTCTCGAAGGCATCCGGCAAGTCCGCGACGGCGAGAAGATCACCTATGAGATGCGGGACCCGGTCGAAGTGCTGGAGCATCTCAAATACTCCGCTGAGTAAATTTCTTCGTAGGGTGGGTCAAGCCGCTTGCCGCGCCGACCCACCATCATGCTTTGACGACTGGCGGTGGGTCAGCGCCGAAGCGGCTTGACCCACCCTACAAGATTAAACAACCGCCCCTACCATGTTCGCTAGATTCCTGCACCGGCCCGCCCTGGCCATCATCATCTCCCTGGGCATCCTGTTCATGGGCGGCCTGGCAATCACCAGCCTGCCGATCTCGCAGTTCCCCTCGGTCGCCCCGCCCAGCGTGGTCGTCTCGGTCTCCTACCCCGGAGCGTCCGCCAAAATCCTCGTCGATTCGACGCTGGTGATCTTGGAACAAGCCATCAACGGCGTCCAAGACATGCGGTACATGATCGGCGACGCGACCAGTGCCGGCGAAGGCACCATTCAAATCATCTTTGAACCGGGCACCGACCCCAACGTCGCGGTGTTGAACGTCAATAACCGCGTTCAAATGGTCAAAAACAACCTGCCGCCGATCGTCGAGCGGGAGGGCATCGTCGTGATGCAGAACATGTCCAGCATGTTGATGTATGTCAACGTGTATTCGACCGACAAAGACGTCGACCAGAACTTTCTGTTCAACTACGCGACCGTCAATATCCTGCCCGAACTCAAACGGATTCAGGGCGTCGGCCGGGCCAACATCTTGGGCAACCGCGCCTACGCGATGCGGGTTGAATTGAACCTGGAACGGATGCGAGCCTACAAAATCTCGTCCGACGAGGTGATGGAGGCGATCGCCGAGCAGTCGATGATCGGCTCGCCGGGGCGGTTGGGCCAAGCGACCGGCAAGACTTCGCAAACCGTTGAATACGTGCTCACCTGGGTCGGTCGTTACACCAAACCCGATGAGTATGAAAACATCATATTGAAGGCCAATCCCAATGGCGAGATCTTGCGACTGGGGGACGTCGCGACGGTGGAGCTGGGTTCGTCGTTCTATGACTTGTACTCCGACATCGACGGCAACCCGTCGGCGGCCATCGTCTTGAAACAGACGCCCGGCTCCAACGCCACCGAGGTGATCGAGAGCGTCAAGGAGAAAATCAACGAGATCAAGGCCGAATCGTTTCCGCCGGGGATGGACTATGAGATTTCCTACGACGTCTCGAACTTTCTCGAAGCCTCCATCGAGAAAGTGTTGCACACCCTGCTGGAAGCTTTCGTGCTCGTCTCGCTGGTCGTGTTTCTGTTCCTGGGTGACTTTCGCAGCACGTTGATTCCGACGCTCGCGGTGCCGGTATCGTTGATCGGCACGTTTTTTTTCATGCTAATGTTTGGCATGTCGATCAACCTTATCACGCTCTTTGCGTTGGTGTTGGCGATCGGTGTGGTGGTCGACGACGCGATCGTGGTTGTCGAGGCGGTCCACGCCAAGATGCACGAGAAACACATGGCACCGTATGAGGCGACCAAGGAGGTCGTCCATGAGATTTCCGGCGCCATCATCGCGATCACGCTGGTGATGACCGCGGTGTTCATTCCGGTGACTTTTATGTCCGGCCCGGTCGGCGTTTTCTACCGCCAATTCGGTCTAACAATGGCCATGTCGATCGTCCTTTCGGGGATCGTCGCGTTGACGTTGACCCCGGTACTCTGCGCAATGCTGCTCAAACCCCACAATCCCAACCGTCGTCGCGGTCCACTGGCGTGGTTGCTGCATCTTTTTGACCGCGGGGTCGAGAAAGTTACCGGCGGTTATGCGGGGATCGTCTCACGGATCGTTGGTCTGCGGTTTCTGACGCTGCTGACCATCGTCGGTTTCAGCTATGGCATTTTCTACGTCAACAACATCCTGCCCTCCGGTTTCATCCCGCTGGAGGACCAGGGGATCATCTACGGCATCATCCAAACGCCGCCGGGTTCGACGCTGGAGTACACCAATGCCAAATCGCACGAGTTGCAGGCAATTTGTGAGGAGTTTGACGAAATCACTTCGGTTTCATCGATCGCCGGCTATGAGGTTTTGACCGAGGGGCGGGGTTCCAATGCCGGGACCTGCATCATCAACCTCAAACCCTGGGAAGATCGGAAACTGACCTCCAAACAGATCATCGAGGAGTTGGAGCAGAAGGGTCAAGAGATTGCCAACGTCAAATTGGAGTTCTTCGAGCCGCCCGCGGTGCCTGGCTTCGGGGCCGCCGGCGGGTTTTCGGTCAACCTGCTCGACAAGACCAACACGGGCGACTACGAGGCGCTCGGACGGGTGACCGGCGACTTCATGGCCGCGCTGGAACAACGACGCGAACTCAAAGGGTTGTTCACGTTCTTTGCCGGCAACTATCCGCAGTATGAGATCGAGATCGACAACGATGTTGCGATGCAAAAAGGGGTTTCGATCGCCGACGCGATGAACAACCTATCGATTGTCGTCGGCAGCACCTGGGAGCAGGGTTTTGTGCGATTTGGACAATTCTACAAAGTTTACGTTCAAGCCGCCCCGCAGTTTCGCCGATACCCGGAGGATCTCGAAAACATGTTTGTCAAGAACGACAAAGACGAGATGGTGCCCTACTCGGCTTTCATGAAAGTCATCAAAAAACAGGGACTCAACGAAATCAGCCGTTACAACCTGTACCCCACCGCGCCGATCCAGGGCGCCCCGGCGGCGGGTTACTCCTCCGGCGAGGCGATCGCGGCGATCCAGGAAGTCGCCGCCGAAGTCCTGCCGGCCGGTTACGGTATCGACTGGCAGGGGCTGTCCTTTGACGAAGCCAAGAAGGGCAAGCAGGCAACGTACATTTTTATCGTCGTCGTGATCTTCGTTTACATGGTATTGGTCGGTCAGTACGAGAGTTTTATTTTGCCTTTGGCAGTGATTGTTTCGCTGCCGGTGGGATTATTCGGGTCGTTTGCGTTGCTCCAGTTCATGGGGCTGGCCAACGACGTGTACTGTCAAATCGGGTTAGTCATGTTGGTGGGGTTGCTCGGAAAAAACGCAATTTTGATCATCGAGTTTGCCGTTCAACGTCATGAGCAGGGACTGAGTATCCGGGACGCGGCGATCGAGGGGGGGCGACTGCGATTCCGTCCGATCTTGATGACTTCGTTCGCCTTCATCGCCGGGTTGATTCCATTGGTTCGGGCGACCGGGCCGGGGGCAATTGGTAACCGGACCATCGGCACCACCGCGGTCGGCGGGATGTTGATGGGCACCCTGATCGGTGTCTTGGTTATTCCCGGACTGTATTACCTGTTTGCCAGGATGGCGGACGGTCGAAACCTCATCAAGGATGAACATCTTGAACCGCTCAGCGAGATTTCCGGCCGGGAAACGGGGGCTGCGATCGACCACGGTTGAGGGAGTCGGTGGTGGGTCGGCGCCGAAGCGGCTAAACCCACCCTACGTTTGGGTGATTTCTTTGGTTGGGTGTTACGTCATGCTGCCGGGGTGCTGCGTGCCGGACCGCCGCGGGGCGCTGCCGTCGCGTCCGCTGCCGGCCAGCTTCGCATCGTCGGGCCAATTGGGTACCGGCGGGGTCGATCTGAACCGAGACGCGGAGGAAGTCCCTGACGTTTCCGATGAGGATGCCGATACCGAAGACAATGACGATGCCGAAGATGGGCTGAGCGAACCGGACGATGAGTCATCCGCCGGCGGCAGTTTTCGCCGCATGTTGAAAAGGGTGAGCTTTTTCCAAGCTTCGCAAAAAGTCCCCGGGCCGCCGCAGCGACAACCACCAACGGTTGCCGACGTCGACTCGCTGCCCAACGTGCTGCGGGATGACACCAAGACCCGGGCGGGTTCGCAAGATCAGGACATTGAAGACAGCGACGAGAAACTCCCCGCCCCCAACGGCGAGATCGACCCGGACGCTCCGGCGCCCGATGAACCGCTCTTGTCCCGGGAGGAGATGATCGGCGGCGGCGACGGCGTTGCCCTGGTTCCGCCGTACTGCATCAATGGCGGCGTTGGTGCCAACGGACTGCCCGGTCGCTATACGTTTTTTGACGATCCCTACCTTTTTGATCTAATCGAACTGGCATTGGTCGGCAACCAAGAGTTGCGGATCCTCAATGAGGAGATCAACATTGCCGCCGCCGAAGTTCAGGAACGCCGCGGTGCGATCCTGCCAATCGCGACACTGGGAGCTAGTGCAGAGATCGACAAGGCCAGCCGATTTACCCGCGATGGGGCGGTGGAGGATCAATTGCTCGTCGCCCCGGGCCGAGGCTTTCCCGAACCCCTGCCAAACTTTCTGGTCGCGGCCAACCTGAGTTGGGAGATTGACATCTGGCGTCGCCTCCGCAACGCCCGCGACGCATCGATTTATCGTTACCTGGGTACCCGCGACGGGCGAAATTACTTCGTCACCCGTTTAGTCGCCGAGGTGGCCGAGAACTATTACGAATTGTTGGCTTTGGACAATCGGCTGGCCAATTTGGATCAAACGATCGCGATCCAGCAGCAGAGCCTGCAAACCGCCAAGGCGCTCAAGGCCGCCGCCCGCGGCACTCAACTGGGCGTACTGCGTTTTGAAGCCGAGGTGCGTCAGAACCAGAGCGAAAAATTGATCATCCAGCAGGAGATCGTCGAGACCGAGAACCGCATCAACTCGCTGCTGGGTCGTTATCCTCAACCGATTCAGCGTGATTCGTCGGCTTACCTGGACCGGAATCTTTTGGCCCTGGGCGCCGGCGTTCCGGCGGAATTGCTGCGTAACCGCAGCGACGTTCGCGAAGCGGAGCGGGTATTGACCGCCGCGGGTTTGGATCTGCGGGTCGCTCGGGCGGCGTTCTACCCCGGCTTGGTCCTTTCGACCAGCGTGGGTTATGAGGCGTTCAACACCCGCTTCCTCTTTGATAGTCCCGAGTCGTTGATCTACAACGCTGCGGGCGAAATCGTTGGCCCGCTGATCAATCGGCGTGCGATCCAAGCGGAATTCAACACCGCCAATGCTGAGCAACTACAAGCGTTGTATGACTACCAGCAAACGTTGCTTGACGCGTTCACCGAGGTCATCAACCAATTCTCACGAGTGCAAAAATACGGCGACAGCCTGTCGGTCAAAATCTTGCAACTTCGCGCCCTGGAAGAATCGGTCGAAACCGCCAACGCGTTGTTCCAAAACGTTCGCGCCGAGTACATCGAAGTCTTGCTCGCTCAGCGTGATTTGATGGAGGCTCGCATGACGGTCATCGAGACCAAACAGGAGCAATTGACCGCGATGGTGTACGCTTATCAGGCGCTGGGCGGTGGTAGGTTTTAAGCGGTTTAGGTCTTACCGTCGCACAACTCTCCGAGTTGTGCTCCCCGGGCCGGGACACCCACCACGCGGCCAAGTGTGAAAAGATGGCTTCCCCTCCCTAAAATCGTGGACTCTAACCGCCATGCTCCAAGGAAAGGAAGTCACCATGATCGATCTCCCCGAACAACTTAAGCCACTTGGCAGATCAAACCGGCCAATCCCTCAACCTATCACCAACTCTTCTCCCACCGGCGTTGGACCAAACGCTCCCGTTACCGAGTCATGATCGGCTTCATCCTGGACCGCTTCGTGCCTGACGGACCGGTTCATTTGGCTGGCGACAAAACGGTCGACGAACATCCCGGCAAGAACGTCCACGGCAAAGACCGACACCGTGACGCGGTCCGAAGCAGTCACAGCTACACCGCGTTTCGGTATGGTCACAAGAGGGTCGTGTTATCCATTTTGGTCGATCTGCGGGGCACCAACCGACCGCTGGCCTTGCCATGATTACGAACGCGCGATTGCACATGAACTGAACCACCAATTATTGTGTCATTTGCCGCTGCCATTTCGGTTGAATGAAGGGGTCACGCAGGTGATAGAAGACATGGTTCCGGGAGGGTCTTACTTCAGCACCGATCACGCAATCGTCCGTCGGTATCGAGCGCATTGGAATCCCAAAACGATTGACGCATTCTGGTCGGGGGAATCGTTCTCTTCACCAGATGACGGCCAAGAGTTGATGTCTTGTGCCGGCTTCTTTCCCAGTCACGAAACATCTCGCTGTGACGAAAGTCAACGTATTGTTCGTTTGCAGCAAACATCGACAACGGATCTTGGCCGTCCGAAACTAAACATGCAAATTTTGGGAACACGAATCTTCATTAATCGAACACTAACCAAATGAACGAGATAAGTGTTCGCTCAGCGGAGATGAGTGTTCTTCAACCGAGTTTCGGTCAACCTCGAACCGTCAGGTTTTATGCCGGATCAGGAAGAACCTTTCTCGTTCGGTCGTCGACTCGGTGCAGGCGTGTGGTTTCGGCGGTCGCACCATCGCCGGTTTTCAGCGAGACCAACCAATACGGATCGTCGGGCACGTTGGCGGCGACCATCGCTCGCAGGATTTCGAGGTCATGCACGCCATTCTCGCTGTACAACCTCGCCTAGAACTTTTTCTCGCGGGCGATCCGGTGTTTGTCGAAGAACACCGCCGAACACTTTGTGCCCGGGGCAACGTTGCCGAAGTGTTCGATGACGATCATGATCGCTGACTGTTGATCCATTTCTCGCTTTTTCTACCTCGCCATTCTAACTATTCACTTCGTTCACGAAGACGATTGCCGGTGAAGTCAACAACTTTCGGCGGTGATCTTAAGAAGGTTCGCCTGTTGTTCAATTCAATCAGATAGTGCCGCATTCTCTTCGCAGTGCTTGAGCTCACTGTTCACTGATCCCGTTTTCTAGCTTGCAATCGGACAATGGCAAATCGCTTCGCGCGGATTAGCGGTTTTGATTAGTGGCACTGTGTCTCAGTGGAATTCCGTGAAGAGAAAGCGACGGCCCGCCTTATTGCAATTTCCGACAAATCCATTTTTTCCCCGGTAGCCGTCGACCAAGAAGCCTTTGGTGGCCCCTCCGCCTTCGGACGGCAGCCAAGCGAGGTTGGCGACGCGGATGGCGTTCTTGAAGACGCTGCCACCAAAAGCGGTCAGTTGCTTGCCGATTACGTCGAAGCGGGAGGGTTTGGCCGAAGGCATCCGGGTGGCAACTTGTTCGGCGATCCGCTTGACCAACCCTGAATCAAAGATCGTCACCGATTCTGATAATGAACCCCGGGGAGGCACATCCGACGCCAAACTTCTCTTGGATGTCCTTGAGATCGGAGGCTTGCTGCAGCCCCCGCATCGAGGTTCGAATGGGGTCGAACAACAACGTCGGCACCAACACCTCAAACTGGTCGTAGTGCGGGTTCCAGTTTTTGGCGGTGCCACGATCGGTGCCGGTGTCATGATGGCACTCCCGTAGCAGCCGGACCTTTTGAATGAATTTCAGCCACGACAGATTGGAAGCTTTGAGCGTAGGCGGATCGTCGGACGTCGAAGTGGTTTTCACAACCCGAAGCGTGCCAAAGCCGCTCTCAAATCGCAACTCGACACCAACCCCCTAACCGCCACAGACTGTCAGTCGCCGCTTTGCAGCCATCGTGCTGAACAGTATTGCGCCTGCCCCCTTTTCCCGAGGCCCCATTTTTTCGGACGGTTCGACATTGGCATCCGGCAGACCAAGGGAATACTTCACCGGATATCCCTGGAACCACTTCGCTCCGTCCACCCTCAAGTGACATGACTTGAACTCTTCCGTTTGAGCTTTAAATTTGTTCAAACCCGAAAGGGCAGGCATTCACCGCACAAGCCAGACCGACCAGGGGACGCTTTTGCTCGGTGCTCCCGGGTCACTGTCGATCCGGCCCCATCAACCCGTCTTTCGTCAGGTCAAAACTATGCTTCTGGATTGTGAAAAATCATGTTTCGTCATATTGTTCTGGATCACTGCAGGATCTTTGACCTGGTCTCAGGAACAATCTCGAACTTGGACGTCGGCTGACGGCAAGCGAACTTTCGAAGGCAAGCTGCAGGCAGCAAGTGGTGACTTTGCAACAATACTCAGGACAAGCGATGGGGAACAATTCAGAATCGAGATTGAAAAGCTCTCACCGGCGGATCGTTCACACGTCATGACGTCGAGGAAGAACGCTAAAATGGCCGAAGTCCCCGATGCTGGACCCTCAGAGAAACAATCACTGATTGATGAGACGATTTCCACCTCGTGGCTCAATGATGCTACGGTCATTCTGCATCCGTTTGTCAAGCGGTTAGAAATTGTCGGACTGACTACAGCACTGCCCAATTGCCTATGCGGGTTGTTTGGAAATTCACCCTCCCACGCTTCGTGGGAGGGTCGGCGCTTCGCCGGGGAGGGTGCGGTCCGGTTGGTTGACGCGATCGATCCTGCCCACCCTCGATCTTGCCCACCCTCCCCGACGGCGGCGAGGCGCCGCGTCGACCCTCCCATGGCGCTACGCTTTGGGAGGGTGAAGAAGGTCGCCCAAACATGCAATCGAGCAGTGCTGTAGTCGCGAAGCGATGACATGCGCCAGCCCCGGACGCCAGTCCGGGGTCCCGGATGCCCCCCCAACCGAAGAGTCGCGGAGCAACGGTAGACGTCCGAATGTCCCAATTCGCCTAATATGTCGGTCAAACGCCTGTCGTCGCTTCGCGACTTGATAATTCGGTGCGTCGACCCGACCCCGGACTGGCGTCCGGGGCTATCACATGCCGTCGCTTCGCGACTGGGGGGCAAACGTAATGATCACCTACCGTCGCTTCGCGACTGGGGGCAAACGTAATGATCACCTACCGTCGCTTCGCGACTCGACGACTTGGAGAACGAATCAACATCCTACAGCACTGGACGTTTGCGTGTGCGTGCGGAATCTGGCACACTCTGATGGGTAATTACACGCATTACGGATGGTGCTCCCATGAAACCTTACCCGATTGAACTACGAACCCGTGTTCTGAAGGCTCGCCAAGACGGCATGACCCAGGCCGAAGTCGCCGATTTATTTGACGTCAGTGAGCGATAGGTTCAGCATCTGCAGCGACAGCAATGCGAGGAGAGATCGGTCCAGCCGCGGGGACACGCCGGTGGCCGCCGACGCTCGATCAGCCAGGCAGAGGAAGCCAAAATTGCGGCATTGTTGGCCCAACAACCGGATGCGACGATCCTTGAGATCGCTGAGCACTGCGAACTTCAAACGTCCACCAGTTCGATCTCCCGGACTCTCGCACGACTCAAACAGACTCGAAAACCCAAATCGATTCGCTACGCCGAACGCGAACGTCCCGACGTCCAAGCCGAGCGAAATGCCTTTGCCGACGTGATCGACTGCTTCGATGCCCGCAAATTGGTGTTTTTGGACGAATCCAAAGCCAAGACTAACATGACACGGCTGCATGGACGATCGCCCGCTGGCCAACGGGTCCATGACAACGTTCCTGATGGCCGCTATGAGTCGGTGACGATGCTCTCGGCGTTAACCTACCAGGGTGCCGGTCCCAGTTTGATTTACAACGGCGGAACGGACGTCGGGGCGATGCTAACAAGAACGAGCGGGTGGTCGCGGCGATCGAAGCGACCGGCGCGGACGTGGTTTTCATTCCGCGATACTCACCGGAGTTCAACCCGATCGAAGAGATGTGGTCGAAGGTCAAATCCGAGCTGCGATCGTTCAAAGCTCGGATGCGAGATTTTTTGGACGAAGCGATTGGCCTAGCATTGGATACAGTCACCCAATCTGACGCACACGGTTGGTTTACCCATGCTGGCTGCAGCACGAACACGTAAACGGGCAGTGCTGTAATGAAACGTTTGCCGTTGGTTCTGAGGGAATTTCGGTTAGTCGGACCGACCCCGGCCAACTTGGTAATTTTCTCCCGGCCCAGCCGTCCTAAGTCCGCAGATCGCCGACAAATGTGGAAATCAAAACCGGTCCGACGCATTTGATGGACAACGGCAGCCCGGATTTCATCAAGCGACCTCGCGAACTTGGCGAGCGATCGATGTTGCCATCGCGTCGCGGACCGATTTGATCGTGATCCGGTCAAAGATCTGCTGGAAAAATCCTGAAACGATCATCCGCGTCGCTTCCTTGCGCGATAATCCGCGGCACATCGCGTAGAAGATCTGTTCCTCATCCACCTTGGCGGTGGTCGACCCGTGAGTGCAGCGAACATCGTCAGCTTCGATTTCCAGCCCTGGGATTGAATCGGCGCGGGCACGGTCGGAGAGAACCAGATTGTCGTTGCGTTGATAACCATCGGTTTTCTGTGCGTCCTTGTCGACTTTGATCATGCCCCGCCACACAGTGCGGGATTGATCCTGTTGAGCCGATTTGTATAGAAAATCGCTGCGGCACGATGGCGCCACGTGACGCTGCTCGGTGTGATAGGACAGGTGCTGGCGACCCTCGGTAAACATGACGCCATTGACTTGGCTGTAGGCACCCTTACCGACCAAATCAACCGATTGATTGACCTTGGTTAGGCCCGAACCCATTGCCGCAATCGTCCACTGCAAATTGGCATCGCGGCCCACCGCCCCCTTCTGTTGAGCAAAGTGATAGGTCTTGTGGCCCCACTCTTGAATGTTGACATAACGGAGATTGGACTCGGCGGCTTGGATCAATTCAACCGCCCCCAGGTGCAAACCACCGGCCGAAGGATGGACGCTGTTGCACTCGTGAATGACCGTCGCCTCAGCGCCTTCGTCCAGAACGATCAACGTGTGAGATGTGTCGATACCACCATCACTCATCACGCTGCCAATGTACAAAGGCTGTTCGATGGTGACGTTCCTCGGCACGTACAAGAATTGACCTCCCGACCAGAACGCCGCGTGCAGTGCAGCGAACCGGTCGTGCTTGAAGTTGAACAGTGTGCCGAAATACTTCTGAACCAATTCTGGTTGCTCGTCGCACAGTCGATCCAGCGATCCAAAAACGACACCTTTGGATGCCAACGAGTCGTCGAGCGTCTCCGACGCAACCGCTGAGTCGAGCGTCTCGATGACGCCGACGTGATCGATGCCACGACGCAACTGATGCACCTCGGGGACCGGACCGGTGGTGGTCGGGTCGGCCGGGGGGGTGAATTTCTCCAACTTGAAGGCGCGGATGTCGGTGCGGATCCACTCTTCGCTCCGTTTGAGAGGCCAACCGACCGATTCGGAATACTCAAAGGCATCACGGCGAGATTGCGTCAACCAATTCGGCTCGCGGCCGCGAGTTGACAGGAAGGCATCGAAGCCTTCGGCGGTGAAAGCGGGGGCGGCGGTCAGGGTGCTGGACATCAATGAAACGAACGTGAGGGTTGAATACTTGTAGGGTGGATCAAGGAGTCTTCGACGCCGACCCACCATCAATAGATTCCCGGCGGTGGGTCGGCGCCAAAGCGGCGTGACCCACCCTACGAGGAGAGGTTTAACCGACGCTGCCTTCCATCTGCAGTTGGATCAGCCGATTCATCTCAATGGCGTATTCCATCGGCAACTCTTTGACCAACGGTTCGATGAACCCGTTGACGATCATCGTGCTCGCTTCGGCTTCGCTCAGCCCCCGGCTCATCAGGTAGAACATCTGTTCCTCACCGATCCGCGAGACCGAGGCTTCGTGACCGATCTGGACATCGGATTCGGCGATTTCAATGTAAGGATAGGTATCGCTACGGGATTCGGGATCCAAAATCAGCGCGTCACAGACGACATTGTTCTTACTGTTCTTCGCCCCCGGCTCGACCCGGACCAAGCCCCGGTAGCTGCTGCGGCCCCCGTTTTTGGAGATCGATTTGGAGATGATTTGACCGGTCGTGTTGGGTGCCGCGTGGACCAGTTTAGCCCCCGCATCCTGGTGCTGACCTTTGGACGAGAACGCGATGGAAAGGATCTCTCCGCGTGCCCCCGGTTCCATCATGTGGACCGCAGGATACTTCATCGTCAACCGCGATCCCAAGTTGCCATCGACCCATTCCATCGTCGCGTCCTGATAGGCATAAGCCCGTTTGGTGACGAGGTTGTAAATATTGTTGGCCCAGTTCTGGATCGTCGTGTAGCGGCAGCGTGCGTTCTTCTTGACGATCACTTCGACGACCGCGGAGTGCAGCGACTCGGTCGTATACATCGGCGCCGTGCAGCCCTCGACATAGTGAACACTGGCACCCTCATCGACGATGATCAACGTTCGCTCGAACTGCCCCATCGACTCGGCGTTGATGCGGAAATATGCCTGCAGCGGAAAATCGATATGCACCCCCGGCGGGATGTAGATGAACGAACCTCCCGACCACACCGCACTGTTGAGCGACGCAAACTTGTTATCCGACGTCGGAATGACTTTACCAAAGTACTCCCGCAGCAACTCGGGGTGCTCGCGTAATGCCGAATCGGTGTCGGTAAACAAGACACCTTTATCGGCCAAATCCTGCTGCAGCGATCCGTAAACGACCTCCGATTCAAACTGGGCTTTGACGCCGGCGAGGTATTTCTTCTCGGCCTCGGGAATGCCAAGCTTATCAAACGTCTCCTTAATCTCCGCGGGCACATCATCCCACGTTTTCCCCTGATGGTCCGACGGGCGAAGGTAGTAGTAGATGTCTTGGAAATCCAACGAAATGTCGCCGCCCCATTTGGGCATCGGTCGCTCGTTGAACTGCCGCAGCCCATCAAGGCGAAACTCGAGCATCCACTCGGGTTCGTTTTTGATCGCACTGATTTGCCGGACAACTTCCTCGTTGATCCCTTTCTCGGCCTTGAATGTGCCGGTGGTTTCGGTTCGGAAATTGTACTTGTTGATTTCGCCGATTTGCGGCTCTTCTGCGACGGCTGACATGGGGTAACCCTTCGGGTTGAGCTTTTAGCCTCTAGCGGATAGCTATTAGCTTTCAGGGGAGGAATAATCTAAACTGGCCGCAGGTGATCGGTGATTACCAACCGGAGTTGAGAAGCTAACAGCTAGCGGCTAACGGCTAATAGCTTTTGACGAAATCAAACCAGCGCTTCTTCGGTGCTCATTTCTTGGTTGGCGGCATCGGCGTCGGGATAGTCGCCGCGGATTCGGTCGTAACCCGATTCGTGCAATTCCTCGGCGAGTTCTTTGCCGCCGGTCTCGACGATCCGGCCCCCGAGCATCACATGGGTGTAATCGGGCGGGTTATGCACCAATAATTTGTCGTGGTGGGTGATGATGAGCAAACCCATCTTTTCACGACCAATGTCGGCGATCGATTCGCTGGCCAACCGCACCGCGTCGGCGTCGAGTCCCGAATCGGTTTCATCGAGCACCGCAAACTTGGGTTGCAACATCGCGAGTTGCAAAATTTCGGCACGTTTCATTTCACCGCCCGAAAATCCATCATTGACATATCGCCGGGCAAACTCGGTATCGATTCGCAGCGATGCCATTTTCTCTTTGAGTTCCTTGCGGAATTCCCGCATCGGTATCAAATCTTCGCCCTCCTTGCGGTTGGGGTTGCGGACGTTCGTGGCGGCGTGACGCAGGAAATCGGCCATCTTGACGCCGGGGATCGCCATGGGACGTTGGAACGCCATGAAGATTCCCGCCCGGGCACGCTCGTCGGCCGCCATTTCGAGCACGTCGACGTCGTCCAACGTGATCGAGCCACCGGTCACCTCATAACCGGGATGGCCCATGATGGCTAATCCAAGCGTTGATTTGCCCGAACCGTTGGGACCCATCAATGCGTGCGTTTCTCCGTGATTGATCGTCAAATTGACGCCCCGCAGGATTTCCTTCTCGCTTTCGGCGACGCGAACGTGCAGGTCGGTGATTTTTAGAACGTGGTCCATGGAGAGGATCAAAAGGTGAAAACAGGGAAAGGTACGAACAGCAGGCCGCTCAGCCGCCGTTAGAATCGATGGGAGAAAAATGACAGCACGCGTCACCGTCGAGCCGGCAGGAGGTCAACCGGACAGGCTCGCCGAGGGCTTCGGACAGCATTTTCTCCTCGAGGCGACACATCTGACGATCATCCGCGGCGTCCGTGAGGATCGGAAAGGGACACGCTTCGAGGCCGATGACCGCCCCGCCGTGGGCTTGACACGTCGGATACTCACGACTTTGTAGCGATGCGGCCACCCGATGGCCGGCTGCGGCGGGATCGGCCGCGTTAGACTCGCGGACGGCTAATTGTCGCCCCAACCGGCGGGCTACGCCATCGATCAGCCGCTCACGGATATTAGGTGATTCAATTGACAAAATCTCCAACCACATCGCTTCGGCCAAGTCCGTCGCGTCGGCACCGGCACGTTTGAAACCCGCCGGCGTCAAACAATAGTTGTACGTCGGACGTCCACGACCGCCGCCGGCGACCTTTTGCCGCTCGATGAACCCTTGTGCGAGGAGACGCTCCAGCCGCTGGCGAACCGCCGTGGCGGTCACCCCAAGCGATTCGGTCAGCTCGCCGATCGATCGCGGCTGGCCCGAACGAAGGCACAGCAACAGCGACCGATCAACGCTGCGAAGCGTTTCGGGATGCCCGGGGGGCGTCGGCGGGGTGGTCGAAATGGTCACTCCCTCCACTATCCGCGGTGGCAGCAATTTTGACAACCGATGCTGCGAAAATTATTGAGGGTATCAGGCAATCGGTAGCGGCGCGCCAGGCGGCCGATCGGTAGCGAACCAAAGCCTGGCGGCTTCGGCTACCGTTGACCGAAGCCTGACCGAACCAAAGCCCGGCGGCTTCGGCTACCGTTGATCGAAGCCCGGTCGCCGCCTTTTGGACCGGGAAACTGCCGGGTCGGAAGGCCCCCGGCGATCCGCTACGATTTGCCCGCCCGAACAACCCCACCCTTTGCGAAATCATCCATGAAAGCCGTCGCGGTTCGACCCGGTACGCCGGGTAGCGTCCATTTGCAGGACATTCCCGCCCCCAAGCTCAGCGATATCGACGGCGGACTGGGCGTGCTCGTCAAAGTGCTCAAAGTCGGCGTCGACGCGACCGACCGTGAGATCAACGAGGCTCTCTACGGCAATGCTCCGGCGGGCGATGACTACCTCGTCATTGGACACGAAGTCTTTGGCCAAGTCACCGCGGTCGGTGATAACGTTCGCCGCGTCAAAGTCGGCGACTACGTTACCGCCACGGTCCGCCGCGATGGCGATTCGATCTACGACCGGATCGGCACCAACGATATGACCAGTGAGGATACCTACTACGAACGCGGCATCAACCTGCGGCACGGGTTCCTCACCGAACAGTTTGTCGAGGAGGAACGGTTCATCGTTCGCGTTCCCGATGGTTTGAAGCATCTCCATGTGCTCATGGAGCCGATGAGCTGCGCGGCCAAAGCGATCGATCAAGCCTATGAGGCTCAGCGTCGGCTCAAAGTTTGGCGACCGACCCGAGCTTATGTCTTTGGCTCCGGTCAAATCGGTATCTTGGCGACGTTGGCGCTGCGAACCCGCGGCATTGATGTTTGGACGATTGCCCGCGGTAAGGCCCCCAATCTCAAATCGTCAATCATCGAAGGTTTGGAGGCGACTTATGTCAGCACCCGGGAAACCGAACTGGATGATTTGGTCAAACAAACCGGACGGCCGGATTTGATCATCGACGCGACCGGTTCGTCCAAATTGGCGTTCAAGGCAATGGAGCTGGTTGCCAAGAACGGCGTCGTGGCTTGGACCAGCATCACCGGTGGGGACAACACGCTCGAGGTACCCGGCAACGAGATCAATTTGGAGTGGGTGCTGGGCAACAAGCTGTTGTTGGGCAGCGTCAACGGCAACCGCGGCCACTTTGAATCCGGCGTTCGCGACTTGGCGATGGGCGAGATGCTGTTCCCCGGGGTGATTGAAAAGGTGCTAACCCATCCGGTCGAAGGATTGGATCATTATGAGGAAATGATGCGGCTGTTGGTCGAAGATGACGACGCGCTAAAGGTCTTTGTCAACGTCGCTTCGGCGAATCAATGAACGGTAGGACGGTCTTTCAGACCGTCCCCTCTACGGCAGCCACCACGGTGGCGGCCCGGCCGGGGTTCAGGGCAACTGAACCCTGGCGGGTCCAGCTACCGAATTAAATAAAAAACCGCCGATGCTCCCCGCGGGGGGAACATCGACGGCTGTCGTCGATCGATCGTTCGTTCAGCCGGTTGAAGGCTAAACGACAGGCATTATAGCCGGGTGTCGATGCCTTCGGTTTCCTTGGAACCGCGTGTCCCGATGGCGCCCCAGATGCCGTAGGGGCTTTTGGAGCCGGGCGAGTTGGTGTAGCCGTCGGCGGCGATGGTGCGGTTGCCGCCGGCGAACACCGGGAAAGCGTTCTGGCTACCCGCTTCGATGCTATCGGTGATAAATTTCACCGCACCATCGGCCATCAAAACGTGACATCCACCTTGGTGGCGGCTGCCGGCCGGCAGGTAGCCCATAGCATTTTTGGCCGTATAAGTTGGAGCACCTCCGACGAATTGGTCGTCCGTGGTGACTGCAGCCGTGTTAGCACAGACCGCCGCTGGTTTGTTGGGAGGCGAGATCAACGTACATCCCGTGAACATGGGGTTACCATCGGCCCAACGGAACCCACGACCGACACTACCGGTATTGACGAGGGTCGGTACCGTGCCGCCCAAAGCATTCGCGGCGATCGAAGCCCAAAATTGTGGACGAGTGTTGTCGACGCCATTGCCGGCCGACGCTGGGGTCGCTGCCCCCGTCGTCAAAGTAGTCAGGAACTGGGGGTTGGTTCGGGCGTCACGGTCGCCAAGGTCGGTAACGATTTCACCACACATGACGGTGTTGGCAGTGCCGTCCAGGAAGGCGCAAAATCGAGCTTGGTCCGGGCGGAAAATCCACCGCGGCTGGCGGCACGGAACCACCCCGCCTGATTCTGAGGGCGACCCAAAGAAGCATTGGTCGGACCAGCCGATGACCGGTAGGGACTATCACCAAGGTTAGCGGCGTAGTTGGTCCGGCCCATTGCCGGCAGACCCGTGCCCGGATCGCTGGGGCAACGCATCCCAGCCACTTCGGTTTCAAATGGAATGTAGAAGTTGTTGGCACCGACGGCAATGCCAGCTCCATCGGGGGTGGGGCCGAAGGGAAGATAAGCTGTCAAAGGACCAGCGCCGCTTTTGTCAACTCGCAGCGGATTAACCATCTGCTCCCAAAGTGCCTGTTGCTCCATGAACGGCAGACAACCCACCAGGAAACTTGAGTTTTCCTTGTTCAAATTCAATGCCGGAGCACCGGTGTAAAGGGTCCAATCCGCGGCAACGCCGGTTTGCGGGCCGGACGAGAAACCGCTGGGACCAGTTTTGTGGTTGGGGATTTGGTTGTAGGCGGCGTGGTAGTTGTGGATCGCCAAACCGATCTGTTTGAAGTTATTGCTGCAGCTCATCCGGCGGGCCGCTTCGCGAGCCGCTTGGACGGCGGGGAGCAACAGCCCCACCAAGACGCCGATGATGGCGATGACGACGAGCAGTTCGACGAGGGTGAAACCCTGCGTAGGACGGCGAGGGACGAGTGTTTTCAAGGGTCTGCCTAGAGGGGGGGAGCAAAGAGAACGGGATCCCCGCGTTAAAGACGCCGCAGTCAGTTCAACCTGTCGCGGTCGCGAGGGACGTCCATTGAACCACTCGTCCCCCCAAAAGGTCCGGTGAAAAGCTGCGGAATTTCATACAAAACTTTAGCAATGGTTCACTCGCCCTTAAATTGCTTTAGCGGTCCGATCCTTGCCCTAATTGAATTCTGGTGGACTGTTAAGAATCTGATTTGGGTCAACCAGATGGAACGGCAAGGTTCCCGTGGAGCTTCTTGTCGAAGGGTTCAGCAGGAGCTTCACCCTCCCCAGCTTAGAATCGAATCCTGACGAACCACTGCCGGCAATTCTACTATCTGCTTGATTTCGGGTTCGTTCTATCGTGACTCCGCGCCGGTGGGCTACCCGTCGCGCTAGTATCCACACGGTCCCGAATGTCCAGCCACCACCGGGCGTAGGGTGTGTTGGCGGGGGCGTATTGATTGAAGTCCGTTTCATCGTCCCACCACGTCGGACCTCTCTCCCCCAGGGCCACTTTGGCGGCTTGGACTCGGTCGCGGGCGGCTCGCACGGCGGCATCGTCGCCGGCGAGTTTGGCGACGCCAATGGTGCGCCGGGCGTCCATCAACTCATTAACCCACCGCTGGCGTGTGTCCATATCCAAATGAGGATTGGTCCGCCGCCAAAGACGACCTTTGGCAACGAAATATCGCCCGTCGGGGGTGGAGGGATAGTTGCGC
Organism: Pirellulaceae bacterium; assembly: GCA_963833245.1. Lineage (GTDB taxonomy): Bacteria > Planctomycetota > Planctomycetia > Pirellulales > Pirellulaceae > Rhodopirellula. The sequence goes on along the minus strand of CAWHXH010000006.1, from coordinate 1,230,927 downwards.
ATGGGGTGGGATAGGCTTCCAGCCTGTTGCGAACCTCTGGTAGCCGAAGCCGCCAAGGCTTTGGTCGGCACGCGTCGGCGTCCTGAACGGGTCGGCGTCCTGGCGGAACGCCGCTACCGGAGGATTTGTTCCACGTTTACCTGTTTAGCGCTCAATCTCCCGAGGCGGGCTGGGGGTCGCCGGCTTTGGGGGCGGGGATTGGCTTGGAATCGATCGCGACATCGGAATTTTCATCAACCTCGACATCAACTTCGTCGGCGTTGACCTCGACCTTGTCGACTTCCTTCTCGTCGCTGAGCATGTCCGAAACACTACCGGTGACCGCGGCGGTGCCGTCCTTGACCGCCTCGCCCATTTCTTCGATGTCTTCGGCCGCCTCGTCGGTGTCCAATTGGACGGTGGGGTTGTCGCCCGGGGCGCCGAAGCGGATCCAACCGGCGAACGCCATTAGGGCAATCGCCACCACGCCAATGATCAAAGCCCAACGCATCGTCGCTTTCCCGTATCCAAAGGTTTCCATCGGCGGCGGTCGAACTTGGATCGCCTGGTGGATGGCAACCTTGAGCATTATTTGTGCCGCCGATGACGCTACGGCCGATCGTCCGGTCAAAATCGTCACCGGCGGTTGGAACGCCCCGACACTGCATCAATTGGCTCGCGACGGAGGCAACCCGCCGCCGGGCATCGACGGCGCCATCGTCCAGCTCCGCACCGATGGGCGATCGACCAACCCGATGGATGCTGCTTGGTCGCCGAAGGTGTGGAGCGACGACATGTTTGACAACTGTTTGGTTGTCGGAAAGACAATCAGCCCGCTGGTTGCGGCAAACAGCTATCTGCTTGTCTCGTGCAATCCCGGAGAAATCGCTTGGACCGATGCGGCGGCGTGGGAGCAGATCGTCGAGCATTTTCGTGCCGCGGTGCGGATTGCGGCCGCCGCCGGGTTGGCCGGGATTTGGTTGGACCCGGAGCCTTACCACCGGCCCGCCTCGCCGTTCGATCCGTCCGCGCCGGCCAACGAGCTGTTTGGGATGTCGGTCAATCAAGACGCCGCGCGGCGTCGGGGGCGTCAAGTCATCGCGGCGATCGGTGAGTCCTTGCCGGATGCTCAAATCGCATCGTGCTTTTGGTGCAGCTACCTGGTGCGTGACCACCAATCTCGCGGCCGATCACCAATTGGTGAGGACGGTCGGCGGGCGGCCGACTTTGACCGGAGGCTGGCGGCCCACGATTACGGGCTGCTGCCGGCATTCTTGTCGGGGATGCTTTCGGGAGCCGGGCCGGGCATGGCGTTTTGGGACGGGTGCGAAGACGCGTACTGGATGACCGATCCGGCGGCCATGGAGCGACTGGCGGGCGACGTCCGCACACGCGGCCGTCTGCTGGTCGATGCCGAGGTCCGCGACGTTTACGACACCCGAATGCGGGTGGCGATGCCGGTGTTCGTTGACATTGCGGCGACCGACGCGGTGCCGCGGTGGACGCTGTTCCCGGCCCGGACCGACCGGGCGACGGTGTTTGCCGAGCAGCTCCGGTCAGCCCGAAATGCGTCCGACGGGCTGGTTTGGCTCTACGGCGAGCGGGGTCGCTGGTGGCCCCCGGCGGGCGAGACCGCGGTTTGGGACGGCAAAGACGAGTACCCGGCGTGGGATCTGGAAATTGAATTTGGAGATTGATCGCTCAAATTGACGGCCGTCGACAAAGCTAGACTGGCGCCCATGAGCGACATTCCTGACCAAATTGAAGCCACCGAAGTGGGCGAGCCGGATCGATACGTACCCGTTTGGACGGGGCCGGAAGCGGAGCAATCGACCGCCCAGGATCCGATTTTTGTACCCATCGAGCATCCCGAGGGTTGGGCCGAGTTGGAGGTGCCCGCCCACTGGGTCCGCGACCCGGCGTTTCGCGAGGAGGGCATGTTGGTCGGCGACAACGACTACGACTACTTGAGTCTGTCGATCACACGGATGACTGCGGCGGTCGACACCGAAGCGCTGATGGCGCTGGACGACTGGCGGGATGGATTGAACGCCGCATTGCGGCAGTCCGGGGCAACCGAACTGCCCGACAATCCGGTGCTGCGCTATCCCCACGTTCGCGGCCGAGCGACGATCAACGAGGAGGGCAAGGCGGAGCACCAGTCGGAGCATTACCTGATCGCGGTCGAGGATTTGATGGTCACGATCCTGGTTTCTTACACCCGGGAGAATGAGCATTTGGCGATCGGGGCGTTTGAGCGGGTACTCGGATCGATTCGGATCGAGCGGGGCGAGGCGTTGATCGCGTTGCGGTTGGGGGTCCGGTTGACCGAATTGCTCAACGAGCTGCCCGGTGAGGAGCCGTTCAAATTCGATGGCCAAGCGGTCGTCGGCGAGCGTGCGACGATTTCGCTACGGCCGCTGCTCGACGAGTACCGCCGGGCAACCGATCCCGACATTGATGCGGTCGCGCGGCGGCACGCGGATATTTACCGCGAGACGCTGCAGGCGATGCCGCAACTGGGGTTCGTCGAGTGGGAGGTGGCCCGGCCCAATCTCCAGCCGATGATCAAGACCGACGCGGAGGTTCGGGCGGTCAGCCGGGCCAATCGCCGGACGCTCCAAGCCGGCGGGGGGCGGGACGGCGGGGCGGGGGCCGGCGAGACCGAGCCGCCCAACGAAGCGGGCAAGTTAGCTCAAACGCCGTGGCTGCTGAATTTGCGGATCGTCTATGGCATCCATTTCGGCAAGACGTGGCGATTGGTCAATCACTTCGATCTGGAGGTGTGGGAGCGGGACGTTTCGGAGGTTCACGCCGTGGCGATGGAAAACCTGGCCGGCGACAAGACGTTTGCGATGCAATTGGCCGGCAGCGGTCCGGGCCGGCCGACGCTGGCATTCCTTCGCGACCGCGATTACCCCGGCTCCTCGGCGATCCTGCACCCGGACTTGGAGGCGGAGCTGCGTCGGATTTTCGGCGGGCCGTACTACGTCGGGATCCCCGAGCGGGACACGTGCGTGGCGATCGCCGCGGCGCACGCGGACATCACGATGATCCAGCGTTCGGTTGAGGCCGATCACGAGCAATCCGACCGCCCGATCAGCGACCGATTGTTTCAATTGACCCCCGACGGCGTGGTCGTCGCCAGCCCGCCGCTGCGGGGCGGCGGTCCCGGCGCTGGTCCACGGCGGCCCCGACCGCCACGGCGTCGGCGATAAAGACCGCGAGATCAATAACTACGGCATTCACCGTAGCTGGACCCGCCAGGGTTCAGTCCGCCCTGAACCCTGGCGGGTCCAGCTACGGCAGTTATTGATCACGCGGTCCTAAAAGGGTCGACGACGAGCGAGTCTGCGGCACAATGTCGCCCAACGCGGCGGTGGCCTTGTCACCGAGGCACGCTCGCCCCGATACTCCCCGGTCGATCTTTGAAACGCTAATCCACCGCCCGATTCGATGAACCGGTTTCTTTTCCCCCGCTGGGTCAACTCCTTCCTGGGAGTCTTCGCCCTGGCCGCCCTGGGCGGTGGTGCCTACGCCGCCGTGATCGGTGGGCTGATCACCGACCCCGAGACGCTCAACGTCGGCTACATGCCGTCGCAACCGGTGCCCTACAGCCACGCGCTGCACGCCGGGCAGCTCAAAATCGACTGCCGGTATTGTCACAACACCGTTTTCGACGCCGCTCACGCCGCGATCCCGCCGACCGCGACGTGCATCAATTGCCACTCGCCGGCCGGCGACGACGGTCAAGCAGCCTTGGCGGCAGTTCACGTTGATTCCCAAAAGCTCGCTCCGATCCACGAGTCGTGGAAAACCGGCCGGTCGGTCGCTTGGAAACGCATCCACAACCTGCCCGAGTACGTGTATTTCAATCACGCGGCGCACGTCAATTCCGGCGTCGGTTGCAAGACCTGTCACGGCCGGATCGATCAGATGGAGGTCGTTTGGCAGGACAAGCAGTTGTCGATGGCGTGGTGCATCACCTGCCACCGCAACTACGAGGAGCACCTGGTGCCGATGGACAAAGTCACCCAGTTGGACTGGGACTTTGAGACCCCCGAGGCCCAGGCCCAGTTCGCTTCGGCGTGGATCGAAGAGAAGCACATCAACCCGCAAGTCCACTGCGCCGTCTGCCACCGCTGATGCCCAAGCTCGACCAAGCCTTCACCGTTTCCCTGCCGATCGCCAGCGGTCCCGATCTGGACGCCTGTCCGTCGCACGCCGACGACGCGGCCGGCACCTGCGTCCGATCCCAGCCGCGTTATTGGCGGTCGCTGGCGGACCGCAATTCCGACGAAGCGTTCGTCAACACCCAGCTCAATCGTGAGTTCCCCGTCGCCGCGTCGGAGTTCCCCGACGGCGTCTCGCGGCGGCGGTGGATGCAGTTGATGGGGGCGTCGTTGACGATGGCCGGTGTGGCCGGTTGTCGTTACCCCGAGGAATTGATCGTCCCGTTTGTGATCCGCCCCGCCGGCCGGATCCCCGGCGAACCGTACTCCACGGCGACCAATTTTGAACTCGCCGGCGAAGTCCTGCACCTGCTCGTCTCATGCGTCGACGGACGGCCGGTCAAGATCGAACCCAACACCGCCCACCCGGCCGGCGGCGTGACCGGAACGTTTGGCCAAGCCGCCACGTTAACGCTGTTTGACCCCGACCGGCTCCGAGGCGGAGAAGGCGCCCCGCTGCGTCGAGAAAAGGGCCGGCTGCGGGAGGATACTTGGGAGACGTTTGACAACTACGCCCGCAATTTGGTCAAAGCCTCCGGCCGTGGCGAGCGGGTCGCGGTGCTGATGCCGCCGACCGCGTCGCCCTCGGTGGTTCGGATGCTCGACCGGATGCAGGCGAAATTGCCGGCCGCCAAGGTCGTCGTTTACGACAGCATTGATGGCGGGGTAATGGACGCGGCGACCCGTAAAGCGTTTGGCCGGCCGGCGGCGCAGTCATTTGATTTTTCCGAAGCGAAGTGCATCGTTTCGCTGCAGGCCGATTTTCTGGGCGTCGATCAACGCTCCGGTCAAAACGCCAAGACGTTTGCCAAACATCGCGATCCGATGGCCGGCGAAATGAGCCGCTTGTACGTCGCCGAAGGCGGCTACACGACGACCGGAGCGGCGGCCGATGCGCGGGTTGCGATCCGTCCCAGCCAAATGCCCGCGGTGCTGGCCGAGTTGGGCCGGCGGGTCCAGGCGGCTCGCGGTCCCGCCGAAGTCTTTGATCTTGAAAACCCGCCGGGCGTCGGTTTGGCCTACAGCGAGCTTGGCCCACAGGAGCGACTGGAGCGTTGGCTCGACGCCGCCGCCGCCGACCTGGCCGCCGCCGGTGACAAGGGCGTCGTCGTCGTTGGCGAGACGCTCGGCGCCGACGTGATGATTGCCGGCATGGCGATCAATCAAAAGCTCGGTAGTTTTGGCAAAGTTCAAAAGTTCGCCGACACCATCGACGGTAAAGTCAAAAACCGCGAAACGATCTTTTCGCTCGCCCAGTCGATCGACCGCGGCGATGTCGACACGCTGTTGATCCTCGACTGCAACGTCGTCCACACCGCTCCGGGCGACTTCGATTTTGCCAAGCTCATCGCCAAAGTCGATCACACGATCTATTTGGGGCTTTACGACGACGAGACCGCCGAGGTGTGCGATTGGTCGCTGCCGATGGCTCATCCGCTCGAATCGTGGGGCGATTGCGTCGGACCGAAGGGGCACTACGGCGTTTGCCAGCCGCAAATCCTGCCGCTGCTGGGCGGCCGGACGCCGATCGAAGTGCTCGCTAACTTTGCGGGCGAATCCAACGTCGATGCCGAATCGATCGTTCGCCGCACCGCCGATGACGTCAACGGCGCGATCTCCGACCGCCAGTGGCGACAGTTGCTGCACGACGGCTTTGGTGAAAAACTGACCGCCGCGGCCGGCGAGTTCACGATCAACGGCACCGTCGATTTGCCGACAATCAAACCGCTGGCGGCTTCGGACATCGACAACGACGCAATTGAAGTCATCTTCACGCCCAGCGAGTCGGTTCACGACGGTCGATTTGCCAACAACGCCTGGCTGCAGGAGATGCCGCAGGCGATCACCAAATTGGTGTGGGACAACGCGGCGCTGATGTCGCCCCGGACGGCTCGAGCCTTAGGCGTTCATCACGGGGTCAAAGTGACGCTGCAGGGCCGCGAGGAGTTGGTCGAATTGCCCGTTTACGAACTGCCCGGCTGTGCCCCCGGTGTCGTCTCGGTCGCTTTCGGCTACGGCCGCACTCGGGCTGGAATGGTCGGGGGGATGCAGAGCGAAGAAATCGACTCGATCGGCGTCGATGTCCGTCCGCTTCGGACCGCCGATGCGATGCGATTCATGGTTGCCAAAGCCCGTCCGCGGTTTGACGAATACGAACTCGTCACGACCCAGGATCACTGGGCGATCGACGAGCTGGGCCGCGATGAAACGATCGATCGGTCGTTCAAATTGATCCGCGAAGGCACCACGGCACTACTCAAAAAGCTGCCGCAGTTTGCCGAAGTTAAAGGCCCGCACGTTCCCGAGGTCGGTCCCGACGGCTCGCTTTGGGAGGAGCCGATCAATTTTATCGAGGAGCACGGCAAACCGTTCATCCCCCAGTGGGGCATGTCGATCGATTTGACCAAATGCCTCGGCTGCAACGCCTGCGTGATCGCCTGTCAGGCGGAGAACAACGTTCCGATTGTCGGCAAGGAACAGGTCTCCAACAGCCGCGAGATGCACTGGTTGCGGATCGATCGCTATTTCCAAGCCGACATCAGCGATGAGGTGGTCGATTCAGAATTGGCCGACAACGCCGATATTGTCCAGGAACCAGTCGCGTGCATGCACTGCGAAACCGCCCCATGCGAACAGGTTTGCCCGGTTGCCGCGACGGTTCACACCAACGAGGGTATCAACGCGATGGCCTACAACCGCTGCATCGGCACGCGGTATTGTGCCAACAACTGTCCTTACAAGGTTCGCCGGTTCAACTACTTCAATTACAACCAGGAAGTCGGTGTCGGCTACGGTTGGAATGCGTTCCCGGCCCATATTGAGAAAGCCAACCGCAAATTGCAGCAATTGGTGCTCAACGATGACGTCACCGTCCGCGGCCGCGGCGTGATGGAGAAATGCACCTACTGCACCCAGCGGGTTGAAGCGGCCAAGATCAACGCCCGCAAAAAGAATGACGGCCGAGTTGTTGACGGCGACGTCGTGACGGCCTGCCAAGCGGCTTGTCCCACCGGTGCGATCGAGTTTGGCAACATCGCCGATCCGAACTCGCGGGTGGCCAAAGCCAAAGAAGACCCGCGGACCTATGGGATGCTCGAATCGCTCAACGTCAAACCGCGAACCAGCTACATGGCGCGGATTCGCAACACGCCGGTGTCGTTGATGACCCGCCGCCAGTTGACCGATTTGGTCAAACTGGAAGCTCCGCATCATGGCGACCATGGCCACGGCCATGACGATCACGACAGCCACGACGATCACGATCACAACTCCGCGGTCAACCACGACGGATCCCATGAAGGCCTTGAGGGCATCGGCAAGCACGATGGTCACGACGGAATCGAAGACCACGCCCGGGACGGCGACCTAAAGCTCGAAACCAAAACCGACTCGCCCTACAGCGGCGATTGAACGCCCAATCATCATTGAGACCGTCGAGGTCTCGTCTTCCGGTTCAACCAAGGCCTCGGCGGCCTCGGCTACCAACTGAAAACTGTAAACTGACGACTTATAACTGCTAATGTCACTGGCAATCCCCAACGGTCTGGACAACACGAGCGAACGGCCCGGCCAGCGGGCGCCGTTGGTGCTTGGCAAGTCGAAGTCCTATCATGCGATCACCGAAGCGGTTTGCCGGATCGCCGAAGTGCCGCCGAGCCGAGCATGGATTATCGGTTTCCTGGTCGCGGTGCATTTGGCGACGATGTTGGGTCTGCTGATCGCCTACCTGATCTATACCGGCGTCGGTGTTTGGGGCAACCGCGCCCCGGTGTTCTGGGGTTGGCCGATCGTCAACTTCGTTTTCTGGGTCGGCATCGGGCACGCCGGAACGTTGATCTCCGCGATTTTGTACCTATTCCGCCAGGAGTGGCGAACGAGCATCAACCGCACCGCCGAGGCGATGACGATTTTTGCGGTCATTTGTGCCGGGACCTTCCCGGGCATCCACGTCGGCCGCGCTTGGCTGGCGTTTTGGTTGGCCCCCTATCCGTCGCTCAACCTTTGGATGTGGCCGCAATTCCGCAGCCCGCTGCTGTGGGACGTTTTTGCGGTTTCGACCTACGCGACCGTTTCACTGCTGTTTTGGTACATGGGCATGGTGCCCGACCTGGCAACGTTCCGTGACCGTTCCAAACACCCGCTCCGCCGCGCGTTTTATGGTGTCTTGGCGCTAGGCTGGAGCGGTTCGTCGCGGCACTGGATGCGGTACGAAAAAGCCTACGCGTTGCTGGCTGCGTTCGCCGCCCCACTGGTGTTGTCGGTCCATACGATCGTGTCGTTCGACTTTGCGGTTTCGCAGGTGCCCGGGTGGCACACGACGATCTTCCCGCCGTACTTCGTTGCCGGGGCAATTTTCTCCGGCTTCGCGATGGTCATCACACTGATGGTCCCGGCCCGCAAGATCTTCAATCTGGAGGAGATCATTACCATCCGGCACCTGGAAAACATGTGCAAGATCATCGTGACGACCGGTTTGATCGTCGGGCTTGCCTACGGCACCGAGTTCTTCATTGCCTGGTACGGTCAAGTCGGCGAAGAAAAGTTTGCGTTCATCAACCGGGCCATGGGTCCTTACTGGTGGGCCTACTGGACGATGATTTCCTGCAACGTCATCTCGCCGATGGTGTTCTTCTCCAAGAAGGTTCGCACGACACCCTGGATGATGTTCATCGTGTCGATCTTTGTGAACATCGGCATGTGGTTTGAACGATTCGTCATCACGATCACCTCGTTGTCGCGTGACTACCTGCCCTCGGCCTGGGCGTACTTCGAGCCGACATGGGTCGACTGGGGGATGCTGGTCGGGTCGTTCGGGTTGTTCTTCACACTATTCCTGTTGTTCTGCCGCTTCTTCCCGGTCGTCAACATGGCCGAAACCAAAGCGACACTGGCCAAAGAGCTGCATCAGTCTCACGTGGGATAGGCCTCCGGCCTGTCATCCGTCTTCAATCCAACTCAATGACAGGCTGGAAGCCTATCCCACCTTCAATCAAACCCATGTCTGACCCCAAACCCGCCGCCCCCCCCGAGACCGTCACCAAAGACGGCAAGGTGCATGGTGTCGTGTCGGAATTCACCGACGTCGATTCGCTGATGGCCGCCTGTCGCCGCGTCCGCGACGCCGGCTACACCAAAGCCGATGCGTTCACCCCGTTTCCGGTCCACGGAATCGACAAGGCACTTGGCATCAAACCGACCGTCCTGCCGTGGATCGCTCTGGTCTGCGGACTGACCGGAACGACGATCGCTTTGTTGATGCAAATCAGCATGAACAGCGACTGGCTGGACGATTTCTCCTACCCGTACATCATTTCGGGCAAACCTTACATTTCGTTGCCGGCTTTCATTCCGGTGACGTTCGAGCTGACGATCCTGTTGGCATCCTTCGGTACGTTCTTTGGCATGTGGGCGCTCAACGGGTTGCCGCGTTTCAGCAACCCGATGTTCACCTCGGAGCGGTTTGACCGCGTCACCGACGATACGTTCTTTCTGTACATCCCCGCGACCGACGCGAGGTTCAACGAGGAGGGTGCCAAAGCGTTGATGGGTGATTTGGGGGGCCAACACGTCACGCCGGTCGTTGACGATCACACGCCGACCAAAATCCCCAAGGGACTATTGATTGGCCTGGCTGCCGGCATCGGTCTGTCGATGATTCCGCTGCTCTCGATCGCGCGGATGCGGGTCACCAAAAGCGGTTCGCCGCGCTACCATGTTTTCTATGACATGGACTTTTCACCATCCAAAGGCGCTCAGCAAATCACGACGTTGTTTGCCGATGGACGTTCGGCTCGTCCGCCGGTCCCCGGCGTGGTCCATCGCGGCGGCCTGGGGTTGGACAGCCGCGACTGGGACGTCAACTATCAAACCGGCGTGGACATCGAGGCGCTCTCAGCAATCGATGCCCCACGCGCCCAGCGATTGGTTGCGATGGTCCAGACGGTCACCGAGGTAACCGACGACGCGGCCGAAGAAGAGAAACCTGCGGAGGAAGCCGTTGATGACCCTAAACAGGATAAGACGGAGCCGATGAAGGCTGAGAAGCCGGCACCGGCCGAGCCAATCGAGTCGAACGAGAAGCCGGCGGAGACGTCCGAGCCAGCCGCGGAGCAGTCGGTCGCCGATGAGCCGGTCGCTGCCACGAGTGAGGATCAGACGCCTTGGTTGACCGAGAACCCCCTCGTGCTCGACGAGGCGACGTTGATGCAGGGCAAACAGCAATTCGGTATCTACTGCAGCGTCTGTCATGGTCTCAACGGCAAAGGTCAAGGTTTGGTCCATCGCCGGGCGCAAAAGATTTTGGCTCAAACGTGGATTCAACCCTCCAACATGACCGAGCCGAACTATTACGCCGACAAATACGCTGACGGCCGATTGTTCAGCACCATTACCAACGGCATCCGCAAGATGTCCGGCTATGGGTCGCAGATTTCGGTCCATGACCGCTGGGCGATCGTCGGCTATGTCCGTGCCTTGCAAGCGAGCCAAAACGCGTCGATCGATGCGGTTCCGATGTATCAGCGAAAGAACCTGAGAGAACAGAAGGCTGAGGTGGAGCGGACGCTCCAGGAAGCCGCCGAAGCCGAGAAAGCCAAACAGCAAGCGACTTGATTTGTAGGGTGGGTCAAGCCGCTTCGGCGCCAACCCACCATCAGACCACCAACCACGGTGGGTCGGCGTCGAAGACTCCATGACCCACCCTACGTCAACCTCCCGCCGCATGTCTCACCACCAGCCCGTCGCCCGCAAACCAACGCATCACCCCGCGTTCGCGCTACCGGAAACGCTGTCAAAATTCGCGCTGCCCGCGGCCATCGCCGGCTTAGTACTTATCCTTGGCGGCGTCTTACTGGCAACAACCTCGGTCAGCCAACGCTTTGGCATGTCGCTCTACCTGACCGCGGTGATGTATGGCGTCACGCTGTCGATCGGCTCGCTGTTTTTTGTCTTGATTCAACACCTGGTCCGGGCCGGTTGGTCGGTCGTCGTCCGGCGGATCGCTGAATTGGCGATGATGATGATCGTGCCGATGGCGATCCTGTTCATCCCGATCGTCTTCGCCGCCCATCAGGGGGGACTGTACGAATGGACGTCGCCGAACTTTGCCGCCGAGCACGGCATATCCGCGGAGATTTGGGACGAGAAGGCTCGTTGGATCAATCCATTCTGGTTCACCATCCGGTCGGTCCTCTATTTCACCGTTTGGATCACGATCGCAACGTATTTTTACATGAAGTCGCAACGGCAGGATGAAACCGGTGAGATCACCATCACCGAGAAACTGCAGGGCCGGGCGCCGATCGCCATCATCGCGTTTTGTCTGACGACATCTTTGGCGGCATTCGATTTCATCATGTCGTTGGCCCCAATGTGGTTTTCGACCATGTTCGGCGTCTACCTGTTTACCGGTTCGTTCCTGTCGGCTCATTGTTTGATCGCGCTGACGGCTTTTTTGCTTCAAAAAAATGGTGCGATGCGGGATGAGGTCACCGTCGAGCACTTTCACGATTTGGGAAAATTGATATTCGGATTCGTCTGTTTCTGGGGCTACATCTCGTTCAGCCAGTACATGTTGATTTGGTACGGCAACATCCCCGAAGAAACCGAGTGGTTTTACCATCGCTCGGTTGATGGTTGGTGGCCGTACACGATCGCCATGGCGGTGCTGCACTTCGGCGTGCCGTTGTTTGGCATCATGAGCGTTCATGTCCGCCGCCGCCCGTGGGCGGTCGCCGCGTGGGCGACCTACCTGCTCATCATGCACTTCGCCGATCTGTACTGGGCAATCGTCCCGGAGGTCCAGCTTGGCTTTGGCGGCCTGGTCGGTGTGGTCGCTTCGGTGCTGACGGCGCTTGGCATGTTCGCGTTGATCGCCGGGCTGCTCTTGCGGCTGGCCGATCACTCGCGGCTGGTGCCGGTCCGCGATCCCCGGTTGGATGAATCTTTGGCGTTTGAAAATTTTTAGGAGGGTCAAAGGTCGAAGGGTCAACGGTCGAGGGGAAGAATCTTTCCTGGACCAAATTTATCCGGGCTTTCTTCCTTTAACCCTTACCCTTTTCACCTTTGACCCTCAGAAATGGCTACCTACGACGACCTGAATGTTCCACGAATCGCGGTGATCAGCGTTTTGTCGGTGGTCACCACTGCGGTTACGATCCTGGCGATCCAGGTGCTCTACTACGCGATGGCCCAGTACGTGGAGAACCAGAAGATCGAGCAGGCGACGTATGCCCGGTCGCAGGCCGTGTTGACGCAGCAAGCCGAAGAGGTCTCCAGCTTTGGTGTCGACGAATCGACCGGTAACATCACCGTGCCGGTCGACAGCGTGATCCGTCAAATGGCGTCTCGAGTCGAGTCCGACGAAGTCTAATTCAACCTCCCAATCGATGACCCGCCTCTTCCTCGTCCTTCTGCTGGTTGCCCTGGTCGGCACCCCCGCGGCTCTGGCCCAGCCGGCGGCCAGCGGTGCGATTTCGGGCGGCGACCGCGTGATCCTCAACGATCGCATCCCGCGGGAAATGCGGGACGTCGAAGTCGATCAAAAGCTGGGAGAGCCGATCCCGACCGACGTGCCGATGATCAACTCGGAGGGTCGCAAGGTCGTGCTGCGGGATCTTCTGGCCAACGGCAAGCCGCTGCTGCTGTCACTCAACTACAGCAACTGCCCGATGCTCTGCAACGTGCAGCTGAACCAATTATCACAGTCGCTGCAGGAACTGGGGCTGCAGTTCGATGACGATTTTAGAATGCTTTCGGTGTCCATTGACCCGGCCGAGACCGACCAACGGCTCGCTGAGATGAAACAGCGTTACATTGAGCAGATCCCCAATCAAAAGAAAGCCGCTGAGGGTTGGACGTTCGCTCGGGCCAGCCAGCCGCAGATCACCCGCCTGGCCGAAGCGACCGGGTTTTCATATCGGCTCGATCCCAATACCGGCGATTATGCCCATCCGGCGATGTTGGCATTCATCTCGCCTGATGGCGTAATCACGCGTTACAACCTCGGCGTCGCGTTTCCGGCGGACGATTTGAAACTGGCGATCGTCGAAGCGGGTCGGGGCAACGTCGGCGGCGTCGTCGATCAGTTTGTGCTGTGGTGTTACAGCTACGACCCCGAAGCGAACTCCTACGTCGCCGCGTCCTGGAGATTGATGCGGCTGGGCGGAGCGCTCACCGTCATCGTAATGCTGCTGTGCCTGTTGCCGTACTGGGTGACGCGAGAGCGCAAGCCGAATCAGTCAAACGAACATCCAACACTACAAACCATCCGCCAATCATGATTCAAAATCTTTTGCAACTGGCCGACTTTACCGATCGGCTTTGGTTCCCGGTCGACGCGTCAACGTTCGCGACCAACGTCGACAACGTCTACGACTATATCCTGTACATCTGCCTGGCGTTCTTCATCCCGATGATGGCGGCGATGGGATGGTTCATGTACCGGTACAAAAAGCCGCGGGGTGCCAAGGCCGAAAGCCAGATCTCGCACCACACGGCGCTCGAACTCACCTGGTCGATCGGTCCGAGCATCCTGTTGGTCTGGATGTTTGTCGTCGGTTCGGTCAGTTACCTGGACATGCGCAACCCACCAGAAGGTTCTTACGAAGTCGGCGTGCAAGCGTTTAAGTGGGGCTGGACGTTTGACTACGGCAATGGTGCCTTTCACCCCGAATTGCACATTGTGAAAGGCGAACCCACCAAATTGTCGATGCGGTCATCGGACGTCATTCATAGCCTTTTTGTGCCCGCCTTTCGCGCCAAGAAGGACATTGTGCCGGGTCGTTACAACTACATGTGGTTCGAGCCAACGGTCGCCAGCAGCCGGATCGATGACTTGGAACTGGAAAAATTGACGCAGCAGTCCAAGGATGCCGACGGAGTTTGGGACTACGACCGATTTCAAGTGACGCCCGACGGTTATCAGTTCTTTGACTTGTACTGCACCGAGTATTGCGGCAAGAACCACTCGGAGATGCAAACCGCCGTCGTGGTTCATGAGACGCAGGCCGACTTGGACGTTTGGATCAAGAAAATTGCGGCCCGTGGTGACGATGTCAGCCAGGCGGAGTGGGGCGAATTGCTTTACAAACGTCGCGGTTGCGCCGGTTGTCACTCGGTCGACGGCAGCAAGTTGGTTGGTCCGTCGTTCAAAGACCTCTACGGTAGCGAGCACGGTTTGACATCCGGCGAAAACGTCAACGTGGACGACAACTACGTCCGCGAATCGATTTTGTATCCTGCGGCGAAAATCGTCGCCGGCTATCCCGCGGTGATGCCATCCTACAAAGGTCAACTATCCGACGACGACATTGCGTCGCTCATCGAGTATCAGAAGACGATCTCGCAGTACGCGACCGCTGACGGCGGCACGGTCAAACTGGAGAGCCAACCGGTCGCCGACGAAGCCGGCGATCAGACGAAGTAATTTCGATACATGTGGGATAGGCCTCCGGCCTGTCATTACAACAAGCTTCACGCTCGATTCGACGTTTCGGCGGTGACAGGCCGGAGGCCTATCCCACATGACAGGCCGGAGGCCTATCCCACATGACAGGCCGGAGGCCTATCCCACATGACAGGCCGGAGGCCTATCCCACACCGACGTTGACAATTTCGGGCGGGGCATCGACATTGGGGGGCTTCCCATGGCCCGCCCAACGGTATCCAAGCCCCCTCGATGAACGCTACCCGCACCCTCCTGGACAAGATCTGGGATTCCCACGTCGTTCATCAACCCAAGTCCGGCCCCGCGATCCTCTACATCGACCTGCACCTGGTCCACGAAGTGACCAGCCCGCAGGCGTTCGAGGGTCTGCGGATCGCCGGCCGCGTCGTCCGCCAGCCGACCAAGACGCTCGCGACGCCCGATCACAATGTGCCGACGAGCGACCGGAGCCTGCCGATCGCCGATCCGATCTCCCGCAAGCAGATCGAGACGCTGCGGCAAAACTGCAAACAATTCAACGTGCCGCTTTATGACATCGGCGACGTCCGTCAAGGGATCGTGCATGTTATCGGGCCAGAGAACGGGTTCACTCAGCCGGGCATGACGATCGTTTGCGGCGATTCTCATACCGCAACCCATGGTGCATTCGGCTCGTTGGCCTTTGGCATCGGCACCAGCGAAGTCGAACATGTGCTGGCAACGCAGACGTTGTTGCAATTCAAACCCAAGACGATGGAACTGCGAGTCGACGGCAAGCTGGGCTTGGGTGTGACGGCCAAGGACATGATCCTGTATCTGATCGGCCAAATCGGCACCGCCGGCGGGACCGGTTATGTGATTGAATACACCGGCGATTGCGTTAGGGCGCTATCGATGGAACAACGCATGACGGTGTGCAACATGTCGATCGAAGCCGGTGCTCGGGCGGGAATGATCGCTCCGGACGAAACGACGTTTGAGTATTTGCGTGGCAAACCCGAAGTGCCCGCGGATTTCGATGCTGCGGTTGAGCGTTGGCGACAATTGCCGTCCGACGACGGAGCCAGTTATGACGAATCGTTGACGTTTCGTGGCGAGGATATTCAGCCGCAAGTTTCCTGGGGGACCAATCCGGGCCAGGTTGCATCGATCGCCAGCCGAGTTCCAAATCCCGAGGATTACGACGACGCGACGGATCGCAAGACGACCGCCGATTCGCTGGCTTACATGGGTTTGACCGCCGGCACGCCGATCGCGGACATCACAATCGACCGGGTGTTCATCGGGTCATGCACCAATGCGAGGATCGAAGACCTGCGGGCCGCGGCCACGGTGGTCCAAGGTCACCGGGTCGACAATCGCGTCAGTGCGATGGTGGTGCCCGGCAGCGGCAAGGTCAAAAAGCAGGCCGAGGAGGAAGGGCTGGACAAAATCTTTACCGAAGCCGGGTTTGATTGGCGGGAAGCCGGATGCAGCATGTGTTTGGCGATGAATCCGGACAAACTCGCTCCGGGCGAGCGCTGCGCCAGCACGAGCAACCGGAACTTTGAGGGTCGTCAAGGCAAGGGCGGCCGGACGCACCTGGTCTCCCCGGCGATGGCCGCAGCCGCGGCGATCAAAGGGCATTTTGTCGATGTGCGGGATTGGTGAAGTCCGATTTCCGCCTTTGCACCTGACCGTCGTCCTTACCGATGCCAGGTGACCAGGCAGCCCACGGCTAACACTTGCGTAGCAGCGTGTTTGGACATGCTGCTACCGGACCGGACCTTCACTCTCGTCGAAAATCACAGTCTTAACGCTGGCGGACTGAGCCTGGGGGATACGATAGCGTTCCTGGACGACAATTTGACTTACAATGGTTGGAACCTACGCCGCGGAAGCTTGGACGACGCACTTAAGCAACCTCAATCTTTCATTGCCATCGTCGATCGGGGCCACGCGGTACTGGTCGACGATGAGGTGGAGCTTGACCGGCATTGCTACCTCAAGGTCCGCGACCCGGCGGTGGGTGGTTACCTTGAACGTCGCGATTGGTTCGAGGACCAACGTCTGGTCCGCGATGACAACCTCATCAGTCACCCAACCTTCCGGCCGGAACTAGTACCATGAACTCTCAAAACAACCGCAAAGTGGTGCAGTACGTTCAGTTGATGACCCGCGGGCTGCTTTCGGAGATCGAAGCTTTCGATTCGCTGCTTTTGTGGCTCGGTCGCAACCGGGACCCGGCGAGGTTACCCGAAGTGATTGATTCGCTTCCCATTGCGAAACGATCGAAATTTGAAGAACGATGGCAAACGGTCCAGTCACTGGGCGATCGTTGGCACCCGATGATCATCGGAGAAAGCATCACAAATCAGGAAATCCAAATCATTCAAAATAATCTACGGTCTCTTCGCATCATCGAGCATTAAACCCATGCAAAAATTCACCACTCATACCGGCGTCGTTGCGGCGATGGACCGGGCCAATGTCGATACCGACCAAATCATCCCCAAACAATTCCTCAAACGCATCGAGCGTACCGGGTTCGGGCAATTCCTATTTTACGATTGGCGTTTCGAGGACGACGGCAAAACCGATCGGCCCGACTTTGAACTTAACCGGATCAACGTCAAAGGGTCCTCGATCCTGCTGGCTCGCCGGAACTTCGGGTCCGGGTCGAGCCGCGAACATGCCGTCTGGGCCCTGGCCGACTATGGTTTTCGATGCGTGATCGCACCATCGTTTGCGGACATCTTCTTCAATAACTGTTTCAAGAACGGCGTCCTGCCGATCACGTTGCCCGAAGATGTCGTCGACTCGCTGTTTGAAAAGACGGCGGCTGGCGATCCGTATCAACTGACGATTGACCTGGAAACTCAAACGGTCTGCGACGCATCGGGTATGGAGCATCCTTTTGAAGTCGATCCCAGCCGCCGTCACAACCTGCTGCATGGACTCGATGACATTGATTCGACTCTGCAGCATGAGGACAAGATCGCGGCGTTTGAGGCGCAGTTGGCGACTTCCGCTACGATTGCGATTTGACCGTGTAGTCTTTCTCTGCAAACGTGATCACGTCACCGGGATGCAGTTGCCGGCGGCGACGGGTTTCAATGACGTCATTGACCGTCACCTCACCGGCTTGGATGCGGACTTTGGCCTCCCCACCGGTGCCGACCAAACCGCATCGTTTGAGGAAATCGTCCAGCCGAATCATCGGCGAGTTGAACCCGTCAATCATCGGACTTCAAAGGTGGCAATGATCGGGTCATGGTCACTCAAGTCCCGCTTGTCGACCGGCAGGTCCCAGTAGTGATTGAAATGCGGTTCAATTTCATCGCGGCCCGCTCGGACATTCAATTCTGATGCGACCCGGACATCGGTCAGCACCAAATCCGGCACCCCGGGTTGGTCTTCGACCAATTCGCGGGACACCAGGATACGGTCAAACGCCTTCCCGGGCACGATATGGGTCAAACCGCGTGGATCGCTCGATAGCCGCGTGTGCAAATCGACCAAATCATCCGCCGCCGACGGCGTATCGCGACGGATTAACCGACCGATCTCCGACATCGGGTTGACGCCGACGGCGGGTTCTTCGGTGTTGAAGTCGCCCATTATGATGACCGGGTTGGTGGATGCTCGCCGCCGTAGCCATTCGTTGATGCTGGCCGCTTGAGCCGTCCGCAACTCCGTCGCGACATCGCGTGCCCGAAGGTGCAGCACCATCACATCAATGGTTTGGTAACCATCGCCGACGGGAACTTCGATTGATACCAGCAGGTGTTTGGTCACCGCGCCAAAGTCGCCGGCAGGTTGCATTGATTTGGTGACGTCAAACAATGTCGCCGAAGCCACCGAAACGTCCGGACTGGTTAGCACGCCGACGTCTTGTTCGGTGTAATAATCGCGACCTTGCAGTAGGGTTTCGCGATAGTCAAGTTCGTGATTGCGCTGGATTGCACGGGTCAGATACCAAAGCGTTTGTTGGCTTTCGACTTCTTGAAAAGCCGCGATCGTGGGCCGGGCCGATGCAATGGCGGCGGCAAAAGCGTCTCGCCGCTGATTCCAAGCGTCTCGGCCGGGCGCGGCTTTCTCTTTGGCCAATTCGCTGCGGTTGTCCCGGGTCGAATCGTCGAAAAACCACTCCAGGTTCCACGTCATTACGGTCAAGCGTTGGACCGGATCGTCTGCGACCGTCCAAGCGGCTGGCAAGCTGAGGGCGACGGTGACCCAGGCGAGAGTGAGTGGCTTCATGACGCCAAGGGTAGTCGATCCCCGGCCGGCCGCTAGCGGTTAAAATCCCCCTGAACACAACCATCTTCACCGCATCCTCTTTGTTTCATGACTCTCAACGCTCCAAAGATTGATCGTCGACAATTCGCTGCGACCTCGGCGATCGTGCTATTGGCCCGAAACGCATCGGCGGATCAAACATCGATTCCGCCGACAACCGGGACGGCTTCGGGCGACTGGATCGTCCACACCGATGTGCCGGCCAACCGTGAAGTGCCATTGCCGAAATTGATCGAAAGCTGGGTGACCCCGGTCGACCGGTTCTACGTCCGCTCCCATGCGGCCAACCCGGAGGTCGATCCGGCAACGTTCCGTTTGAAAATTGGTGGAATGGTCGATGCGGATGTGGAGTTGTCACTGCAGGATTTGACCGAAAACTTCGAGTCGATCGATGTCACCGCGACGATGACGTGTGCCGGCAACCGCCGGTACGAACATAGCAAGACGCGTCAAATCAGCGGTGTGCCATGGCGGGAAGGGGCGATCGGCAATGCGACTTGGACCGGGGTTCGGTTATCCGATGTGCTCAATGATGTCGGCGTTAATCCGGCGGCCGAGCATGTGTGGTTCGATGGGCTGGACCGGATTGAATATGATGGTCAAACAATCGGGTTTGGAGCATCGATTCCGATTCAAAAGGCGATGGAGAACGATGATTGGGGCGGAGCCGGGGCGCTGCTATGCACGACCATGAATGGCCAGCCGTTGACGCCCGACCACGGTGCGCCGCTGCGGACCGTGGTGCCCGGATACATTGGTGCCCGGAGCGTCAAATGGCTTGGTTCGATGACGCTGGCCGATCGACCCAACCCCAATCACTATCAATCGACCGCTTATAAGATCGTGCGGGAGGGGACCCCGATCGAATGGGCCGAAAAAGCACCAATCTACCGGTTTGCAATCAATTCGGTTGTTTGTGATGTTCGGCCCGGGGAGCGAACCGAAGTGAAGGGTTACGCGCTGCCGCCGGGCGATCCCGGCTCGGTCATTGAGCGGGTGGAATTGTCGATCGACGGCGGACGCGGATGGATCGCTGCGGAACTGGTCGGGCCGGCCCGGCCGCTATGTTGGCGGCTTTGGCGGGCGTCGATGGAGATCCCCGAGGGCACCGCCTCGCTGCTGGTTCGGGCGATCGATAACCGCGGCGTGACGCAGCCGCCCGGTTCGCCGTGGAATCGGAAGGGCTATATGTACAATGCGTGGCAGCGGGTGGATTTGGGTTAAACGTGGGATAGGCCTCCGGCCTGTCATCATCGTGTTGCAACTCTACGATGATGACAGGCCGGAGGCCTATCCCACATCAAACCGTCTCAGGGTCGATCCCCAGTTCGCGAAGTTTCGCGGCGAGTTGTTCGGCACGACGCTGGGCTTCCTCTTGCTGCCGCTGGGCTGCCTGCTGCTGCCGTTGGGCCGCCCTCTGCTCCCGCTGGGCTGCCCGCTGCTGCCGCTGGGCTTCGTCAATTTGATTCTCGATTTCATCATAGCGCTGAAACGGACTGCCGTCGGGTCGGAACAACCGAACGCCGCCGGCAGAGAGGTCAAACCGAACACCGGTCGAGGGGCTGACGTGACCGTCCAGGGTTGCCAGACGCTGCAATGACCCGCCGCGACGAAGGTAGCCGTGAGCGTGACCTTCCAAGGGAAGTGGCGAACCACCCTCAGGGTAGAACGGTTCGATCACATAATACTCATCGACCCCAAAACGATCGTACCAATCCCGCTTGTCCTCCATCTCCCGGTCGGTATTGGAGCCGGAGCGAACTTCGGTCGTCAGCGTCGGGGCAATGTGTTTCTCCCGCCACTGCAGGTAGCTCAACCGCGCGACGTTGGCGACCCCGAAGGCCACGTAGAGGTCCGGCGCCCGGCAGATCCGTGGTTGACCCTCGATCGGGTACCACAGCAGGTCGCTCATCACCGCGACATCGTTTCGGTCGCGAAAGATCGACTTGAAGTTCAGCGCAATCAGTGCGATCCAATCCCACTGCAGGGTGCTTTCAGCCATCGGTTGCCCATCGCTCCCGGGGTAGATTCTGGCGAGTTCCCGCAGCTCGTCGCGGGAGGTCGTTGCCGTGCTCATGATAGCGACATGGCGGTTTGACACTGCCGCACGGATGCGAAGTCGACGGTGGCGAAATAGTCGTCCAACGTCTCGGCTCGGCGAATTTGGCGAACGTCGCCCTCGGGCGTCAGCAGTAACTCGGCCGACCGGAGGCGACCGTTGTACTGGAAACCCATGCTGTGACCGTGTGCCCCGGCGTCGTGAATGACCACGGTATCGCCAACCTTGGTTTCGGGCAACTGACGATTGATCGCAAATTTGTCGTTGTTTTCACATAGCGAACCGACCACATCGACGGTGCGATGATTGTTCAATTCGCGGTCGTCGCCGGGCAATACGGTAATATGATGATAGGCACCGTACATGCCCGGCCGCATCAGGTTGGACATGCAGGCGTCGACGCCGACGTAGTTTTTGTAAGTCGTTTTCTGATTGATGACTTTGGAGATCAAATAGCCAAAAGGGCCGGTGATCGCGCGTCCGTTTTCCATTAGGATGCGGACCGGGTCCAAACCGGCGGGCACTAAAATTTTCTCATAGCTTCGGCGGACACCATCCCCGAGTGCTTCAAGCGGAATTTCATTGTCCTCGGGACGATAGGCCACCCCGATACCGCCGCCCAGGTTGATGCACTCGACCTCGACCCCGGTGGCGTCGCGAATTTGAACCGCCAGCTCGAACAACATATCGGCGGTTTGGACCAAGGCTTCAACGGTCAATTCATTGGAAACGACCATCGCGTGCAGTCCAAAGCGGGTCACGCCCAGCTCCCCGACGCGGCGGTAGCCGTCGATGATCTGCTCGCGGGTGCAGCCGAACTTGGCCTCCTTGGGGTCGCCGATGATGACGTTGCCGGTCCGCTCGGGTCCGGGGTTGAAACGAAAAGCCACCATCTCGGGCAGTGCGTCGAGTTGTTGCAACTGGGCGATGTGATTGGGGTGATCCAAATTGACGATCCCGCCCAGACGCGTCGCCAAGGCAAACTCCTCGACCGTTGTGTTGTTGGACGTGAACATGATGTCCATGCCGCCGATGCCCAGCCGCTCGCAGGTGATCAATTCGGCCGAAGAGGAGCAATCGGCACCGCAGCCGGCCGCCGCGAGCAGAGCGACGATGTGCGGATTGGGCGTCGCTTTGACGGCGAAATACTGCTTGAACCCCTCGTTCCAGTCAAACGCCGCGATCAAATCGGCGACACGTTTTTCAATGCCCGCTTGTTCGTACAGAACGAAAGGGGTCGGGTGATCGGCGGTGATGCGGTCGATCAGGTCGCGGTCAAACAGCAGGGATCTTGTCGGCCATCGTTGTGTCGTGGGTGGGGGCGGGACTACGCTCGAACCGTGCATCTTACATCGGTGCTGAAAAATTCTACCGGCTATCCAAGCAGCTTCGCTCCGACGTCCCGGCCGGCGGCTTGCAATATCCCGGCAACGGTCGCATCGGCTTGTTCGCCCGAGAGCGTTTCATGGTCACTTTGCAACTGGACGCTGATGAGCAACCGTTTGGTGTTCGGCCCGTCGACATCGGGTTTTCGGAACGTTTCGAGATACTCCAAATCGCGAACCAATTCACCTCCACCGCGACGGACCGACGATGCGAGATCGGACCAGCGAACCGATTCACCGACGATCAAATTTAGATCCCGACGGATCGTCGGAAATTCGCTCACGCGGCGTTGTCGGGGCACCAAATCAGTGGCTTCGACCAGCACCGGCAATTGCAATTCCGCGACTGTGACCTTGCCGGGCAACTTCATCGGTCCGGCCACCGACTTGGCGACCCGACCCATCACGCCGAACCGCGTTTCATTTAATTTCAATGCAATCGAGGTTCCGGCGGCCAGACCGTTGACATCCAACGCTTCCACACTCATCGGCGTCTCGATTCCCAGACGCGTCAAAATTTCGGCGATGAGACCTTTGATTTCAAAATAATCCGCCCCCGAAACCAGCCCGACGTGATATTCCTCGGCCGGAAGCTGGTCGGGCTGCTCCCGTCGGGGGGGACGATAAACGTGAGCGATTTCAAACAGGTCGGCGTGCCGTGACGCCGCCGCCCAGTTGGCCGACCGGCTGGCGATTAGCGACGGGATCAACGAACGACGCAGCGACCGGGCACCACCGATCAACGGCGTGCGGGTTTGCACCGGCGGGTCATCGCTAAACGGTGAAATCAACCGGTCGATGTCATCGGTCACAACGCTGGGCGTCATCGCCTCGGTCAAACCGGCGGCGACCAACACATCGGTGATTCGCCGCCGCACCGAGTCAAACGGACGCGTCGCGCTGGCGGTCACCGGAACCGGTGCGTTTTCGGGAATCCGGTCGTACCCCGCGATCCTGGCGATCTCTTCGATCAAGTCGACTTCACGGGTCAAATCGTGTCGCCACGTCGGCGGGGTCCAATCGGTCGCTTCGCGGCGGGACTCGGCCGCCCGGACGCAGCCTAAACCTTGCAAAATTCGGTCGGACTCGTCGCTATCGATCGTTACACCGAGCAATCGCTCGACCGCATCGTCGCGGAGCGAGATTGCGTCGCGATCGATCATCGGCTCGATCGATTCGGCCATGCCGCCGGTGATCGTTCCGCCAGCCAGTTCTAAAATCAACTGACACGCCCGCCGTGACGCCCAGTCCACGCCCGCCGGATCGACTTTGCGTTCAAAACGAAAGGAAGCACCGCTGCTGAGTTTCAAACGTCTGGCCGCACGACGAATAAACAGCGGTGTGAACTGGGCGACTTCGATGACGACCTCGGTGGTCGAATCGGTGACTTCCGAATTGGCTGCTCCCATCACGCCGGCGATGGAGATCGCTTTGGACCGGTCGGCGATAACGCAGAACCACTCGTCGACCTCATAGGTGCGATGGTCAATTGCCTCGATCTTTTCCCCGGGTTTGCCAGGTCGCACGATGATCGCATCACCGTCAATCTTGGACGCGTCGAAGGCGTGCAGCGGATTGCCGCTCTCCATCATTACATAGTTGGTAACATCGACAACATTGTTAATGGGTGTGATGCCGATGGATTGCAGGGCCGACCGCATCCAATCGGGGCTTGGTCCAATCTTGACACCCCGAATGACCCGAGCGGTGAATCGCGGGCAGGCGGCAGGGTGCTGATTGTCGATCTTCATCAACGCCGGCCCCAGACCCATTGCCGCGGCGACTTCGGGAACACGCAGTGTCCCGCCGGTCAACAAAGCAATCTCGCGGGCAACGCCCAGGTGGCCCAAGCAATCGCTCCGATTGCTGGTCACCTCCAGATCAATCACCCGATCACCGTCGATCGTTTCGGTCCCCTCATGATTGAGGCCCGAGAGACTCAGCCGATCGACAAGTTGGTCGTGACCAAGCGGCAGGTCCACATATTTTGAAAGCCAATTCCAGGATACTAGCATCGGGCGGTCAACTGCCGGCGGGTTCAGGCGGAGTCATCGCCGCATCACGCTCGATGTTCGCGACGTGTAGCAAATAGCAATGTTGGGCCGTTCGGTCTCCCTGAGTCGCAACGTAGATGAAATGCTTCATCAGCAAAGCATTTTCGGGGTGATTGACGGGGATGCGAACGCCATTGCTCATCACAATGGTAAAAGGAACAAAGGGTTGAGCGCGGAGCAGGTTGCGAAGTTCCTGATACATTAAAATTGCTCCAAAAAGCGAACATCACCGGAGTACAGATCGCGGATGTCGGTGATGTGGTGCCGCCTCATGCACAACCGCTCGACGCCGAGTCCAAACGCAAAGCCGGAGACCTCGGCCGGATTATAGCCGACCGCCTGAAATACGGCGGGGTCAACCATCCCGGCGCCGCCAAACTCAATCCAAGTCCCGTTCCACAAAAAATCGACTTCGACCGAAGGTTCGGTGAACGGGAAGAACGATGGGCGAAAACGAATCTCGACATCGTCGCCCAGGTAACTGGTCGCGAACGTTCGCAGCACGGTTTTAAGGTTCGCCATCGTGATGCCGCGATCGACCAACAATCCTTCCATCTGGTGAAACATCGGAAAGTGGGTCGCATCGGGTTTGTCGGGACGATAGACCCGTCCCAACGTGATGATACGGATCGGCGGCTGACGGTTTTCCATCACGCGGATCTGGACCGTCGACGTCTGGCTGCGCAGCAGTGCCTGTCCCTCGCCGACATCGTGGTCCGGCCCCGGTGTTGCCAAATAAAAGTTATCCAGCGGATCGCGGGCGGGGTGGTCGTCGGCAATGTTCAGGGCGACGAAATTATGCCAAGGGTCCTCCACCTCGGGTCCTTCGGCGACCTCAAACCCCATCCGGCCCATGATGTCGGTCAGGTGATTGATCGTCTGGGTGATCGGATGGACATGCCCGAGACGGGGCCGCCGACCGGGCAACGTCGGGTCAAACGTCGGATCGGCCGTCTCATCCCCACCGGCCTGAAGCGCCGCGGCAGCGGCCTCGAATGCATCGGTGATCGCCGATTTGACCTCGTTGAGTCGTTGACCGGCGGTCGGCTTGTCGGACTTGTCGATCCCGCCGAGCAATTTTTGGACGTCTTTAAAGCGTCCGTTTTTGGCCCCCAGGTAAGCGACGCGGACCGATTCGAGTGTTTCCGAGTCGGCCGCTTTGGCAAACGCTTCAACGGCCCGGGTTCGCAGGTCGTCGAGCTGGTCGAGGAAAGATTGCAGGGCCATGAATCAAACGTAGTCTCGGAGGTTCGTCAAGCCGCTTCGGTTGGACCGACCTCGGAACCCGGCCGATGGTGGAGTCAGCGATCGAAGCGGCTTGACCCACCTTACGTTGACGTGTCCAGACTAAGCCGCCAATGCCGACTTCACCTGTTCACAGACCGCTTTGAAGCCTTCAGCGTCGTGAATGGCCATTTCCGAAAGCGTTTTGCGATCCAGTTCGATGTTGGCCAGCTTCAGCCCGTGGATGAACTCGCTGTAGCGAAGGTCATGGGCAGACACGGCGGCATTGATCCGGGTGATCCACAACCGGCGAAAGTCACGTTTACGGACGCGGCGATCGCGGTAGGCATACACGCCGGCCCGGATCAGCGTTTCTTTGACCGTTCGCGTCAGATTGCCGCGACCGCCACGGTAGCCCTTGGCGCGTTTGAAAAGTCGTTTCTTACTTTGGCGGCGTGCCGCCCCAATCGTTGTACGCATCGTCAGTGCTGAGTTTTCGGCTTCAATTCAGGTCGTCGGGACGAAGCCCGACCGTTGAACCCAATTGGCTGGAGGAAAGGTGAAGAGTTAAAAGGTCAAGGGTTAAGGGAAGAGTTGCGGATGACTGGAGACTAGATTCTTCCTTTTACCCTTTACCCTTCTACCTTGATCCCTCTTTCAGTTGCTGTAGCCGTTGAGCGCCGCGTGGATGGTTTTCTCCATGCAGGTGTCCAGCGCCGTGGTGCCGCGGAGGTTGCGGCGGCGTTTGGTCGAGAGTCCCTGGGCGAGGTGGCTGGTGCCGCTTTGACGGTGCATGCAGCGACCTTTGGCCGAGATTCGGAAGCGTTTTTTGGTGCCCTTGTGGGTCTTGATCTTGGTGCCCATGACGGCTGGCCTTGGCGAGGGTTTTTCAGATGCGGGGCGGTACCCTAGCCGATCGCGAACCCGCCCGCCAGTCCCATTGCCGCTGGCAAATTGGGCGGTAACGAACTGCCTCGCCAGAGCTGAGGTCGCCGATTCAGCCCTGCGGTTTTGACACCTCGACGGGCTTCCTCTTGATCTGCAGCCACTGGGAGCCGTGAGGCAAACTTGCCACCGAACCGTGATGGCTAATGGTGCTTCACTTGCTTATAATCTTGTGGTAAACCGCAGCGGAAGCCGCCAGAACTTTTGAAAGCAATTGAGCGGATCCGAAAGTCTTGGCGACTTCCGCTACCCCAATTCTTAGGTTCGTCGATACAGCAGACTCTGTTTTCAGATACCATTCGGATTGCGTTAGCTTTCGGTTCTCTGCGGCCAAGCGAGAGCTCATTCACTACCGTCGCGCGGGGTCTAACGCCCCGCGGCTGATCATCGATCACCTTCCCGGGCTGAGTCTATTCTCCGCCGTAGTAACAATAATATTCACACTGCGGATCTCCCTGGCAATCACACGGATCGTCCGCCAGCTGGAAATCGCACGCTGTTTGAGTCAACTGAGGAAACCCCTCTTCCCAAACGAATTCCTCGTGCAATCTGCAGACCCTTCCGGTCAGCCCCGTTGGATGCCAAACCAATTCACAGTTACAGGTGCCCTGCCTCAGACAAACATTGAAAAGCCAGTCCTTGTTGACATCCTGGAGATAGGACACAGCGGCGTTAAGTGACATGTCCTGACCTGGCCAACGCATAATCAGGTTATCGAAAAACATATTTTTCAGACTGTAGTGCTCTACGGTACCGTTGTCGTCAGTACATCCGTAGACATGAGCCAGATCACCTTCGCGACAGTTCGAAGGACAAGCAACTTCCGCGTAACCATACCCCTCCGGATCGCATCCTACGCTTTTGTCGTAGTAGCACTGCTGTGCTTGGGCTTTGCCCCCGGACCCGAAAATAGCTAAAGCGGAAACTGAAAAACAAAAAACCCGGACACGAACCAGCGACTTAATCATCAGACTTCTCCAGTAATGGTGGAACGATACCTCTGCGTTGCCAATTTTCGTTGAATAATCCGCGGACAGGTTCTCGCCAGTCCGCGCTCTCGAGGATAAGCGGGATTTTACCCGGCAGGTCTGAGCCAAGCTTCGATTGCACCGTCAAGTCAAAAGATTCGGCGGAATCGTGATGAAGGGAAAACAATTTTAGTGAAAGCTTGCTTGGCAACCATAGATCCTCAACCTTTTCCCAATCGGTTTCAGTCCGAGTCCACAGGCGTTTCTCATCCCCGGTCACCTTCCAGACGCTTAACGAACGGGGCATGAAATCATATTGCTGGGCATAGTGGACCTCCAGCCGAAGCCCTTCGGTCGGAAGATTGGATTCCTGAAGAAGGTCTCCCTGCAGTCCGACACGACAGCTTTGCAGTGTGCCGGCGGTGAGGATTTGGTCGGCATCCGGTGACGGTCCCGATTGGAGCGCAAAGTGCAGCCCGCTGACTGCCATCGCAACCGGGTCCATTCGTACGAATTGCTTCAATATCGCATCTCGACTTTCTTCGACATGTTCCATTGGACTCTGCTCAACCTCGTAAGGCCCCCCACGTTGATAAACCCGCCCCCCATCAATCAACAACTGGTCCCAACGTTCGATGAGTCGTGTTTGATGGATCGCTGCAACGGTTCGGGAGTTTGCGTAAAGTTGCTTGTTCTTGGTAACAACCGACACGAAATGAACGGGCCAATGCTCAATGACGTTACGTCGATCTTGTAGGTAATCTCCTTTGACCACAAAGGCCCGCGGCTGATTATGGACCTGGTACAAATTTCGTCGGAAATCGAAAATCACATCTTCGAGCTTACCTGTCGTATCGCTGGCGAACCAGTCCTGGGCAGTCGCCTGCTGCCAGTGACACAAGACCAATGCTCCGAAGAGCAGGCAGCCTGATGGTGAAATTTTTTTCATCGCCGATAAACTTTGAATTGCAATGCTTCATTACCGAGATATGCGGTCGCAGCCTGACCATTTTTAAAATCGACAGAAGTCACGTCGATTGAAACAATTGCCGTGCTTCCACGAACGACGGCTTCGCACGGCATCGAATAACGAACATCATTCATTTCAATATCTATTTTCTCCAGCGAGATCGATTGAACGTCGCCAGTGATCATTAATTTAAGACCCTCTCCATCCGTATAGAGTTCGTCTCGAATTAACGTTAGGCGGCCGGGGATTTGAAGTGGCAGCAACAGAGTATCCAGGCTCAATGATCCCGCAAGGACCTGGACCGGTGTCAACCCAACGTCGGTTGCCATTACCGCAGGAAGTTCCAATTGCACTTCCCGAACGGATTCCTTATTTGAAGTCCCGGCGATCTCCTGACCATTGACAACGAACTTCAGAGTGGATGGGTCAATCGATGAATCCTTCACCGCCAATGTGACTAGGAATGCTTTGCTCTGAGAATTGTAAATCACCGGGTCATTCTCGACCAACCTGACCCTCGACCGTGAGATACCCTGAATGGTAAACGCGTAGTCTCCAAGATTAGTCACCAAGGTTAGTTTGCTTCCGAATGATCCTATTTTTCCCGGCCGCACGGTTAATAGCAGCAGAGACCGGCCACCAGGTAGAATGCCTTCGTTTCGCGGAAAAGCGGCTGTGCATCCGCAGGACGTCTTAACCGACCCTATTTTCAAACTAGATGCCTGTGAGTTGAGAATCTCGACAGCCATGGCTCTGGTGGTGTCAACGTAGCAGTTACCTATCTCCAAACGCGATGTCGTGCCAAAGTCAACTAGATTTATCTCACCTACTCGGGGCAGACGAGCCAAGCCCGCTTCGGTCATAGACATGGCTTGATCGCTCGATGTTTGCGAGACACTATCTTGGCCAAAGATATTTCCCCAGCCTTGAATATAGATAAGGCAAAGCAGAATGCACCGCAACATAACAAACCTGTAGCTGTTAGAGATGCTGATGAAATGAGAAAGCACCGGGGGTCAGGTCGTAAGATTAACCGCTCCGCTTTCCGCCGTAACAGTTTCGAGATCCCGGCAACGAGTTGTCAAGGGGCCTTGACACGATTCTCGCAAAATTTTCCCCCGGCGTTGCCGCCCGGTCACGACGCCGACTCCTTCGGCGAAAGAAGACGAGAAAGGGGCCGTGGGCTGATCGGGTCGATGGGACTTAGATAGCGGGAGGGGCAGTCCCATCAGCCCACGTCGGGTTAGGACGGCTAAGGTCTTTTCCGGTGGCCCCGCTGGTACCGACCATGGTATCAGCGGTGAATGAATTCACCATCGTTTCGTTTTGCCATCAGTATTCTGGCGTCGGCCGCCCCGGCGGTTGCCCAGCCCCCACCGCTTCCGGTGGCGCCGGTTCCGGTGATGATCCAACCCGCCCCGCCGCCGGTCGTGGTCATCGGTCCTACGCCGGGTTTCCCGTCGGTGCCGCCGCCTGATGCCGGTGGCGGGCGGATCACACGATTCCTGGAACCGCTGCGGCCGCCCGGGGTGGTCAACGACCCGTCGGCTTTAGGACCCGAATTGATTGGGGCCGCTCATCATCATCTGCAACCCCGACCAAGCGAGCCGACGGTGGCCGGGGCGGTGGCGCTGCCGAGGTTCAAAACGCCGTACTCCTATGGACACTTTGGCCCCGTGCCGAAGCGGCGGTGGGTCAAAAGCTATGGGTATCGGGACCGGGCCATCGAGTGGACGCTGCGGTGAGTCAACCGTAGCGGAAGTCGCCAAGACTTTCGGTTTCCGCCGGTCTCAGCGGTCGGAGCGTGCCTATCCGCGTTGCTACCGAAATTCTTGTGAATTCCGCTACGAATGTAATCTCAATTCGGCGGCCTGGCGGCACGCCGCTACGCAGGCATAAAAAAACCGGCGGGGTCGAATTCCTCATCGGAACTCGGCCACGCCGGTATGTTTGACATCACGGTCGTTGGCTCAAAGGCGGAGCCGGACCGATCCGCCAGAACGATGGATTGATCGTTAGACCAATTCTTTCTTCGCCCCGACGAGCGTTCGCAGTCGTTCGGCCAACAGGTTGGCGTCGAACGGCTTTTTGAACGTTTCGTTGATGCTGCTGCGGTCAAACGACATCGGTTGTCCATCATCGGGCAGAAGCGCGATCAGGACGATGTCGGTGAAGTCCACATTTTTGCGAAGGTTCTGACAGATCTGCACCGACTCGATCTTGCCGATCGAAAAGTCAACGATGATGCAGTCGGGGTTAAACGACTCGGCCTGAATCCCCGCCTCGAAACCCGAAGCGGCGACGGCGACCTTGAACGCTTTCTCGGGAGGCAGCTCCCGTTTGAGGTTCTCAATGAGCACCTGGTCCTGGGCGACGATCAGGCACTTGGCCATCGCTTCGTCTTCCAAGTCGCCCAGCGGCATGCCGTGCTCTTTGAGGAATTTAATTAGGTACTCCCGGGGAATCCGGCGATCTTGCGATCCCGGAATCCGGTAGCCCTTCAGTCGGCCGGAATCGAACCATTTGGAAACGGTTCGCGGCGCGACTTTACAGATCTTGGCGACCTGTCCCGTCGTGAAGACCTTCATAGGATAATGCTCCAAAACGCCTCTGTGAGGGTGTCCCGAAGCCGCTCGGTGCGTTGAACCGTGCGACTCCATGACCCAAACGGATCGCCCCCCCGGACGGTCCCCCGCTCGGCTAGGGCAAACCGGTGGTTTGCAATGGGCTGTTTGCGAAGAGAAATCAAGGGAAAAGTTTTCCGTGGCTGATTGGGTCGGGACCAACCGGTTGACGTCCTGTCGAACGCCCGCCGATGCGGAACTCTCGCAATTAGTGAAGTTACAAAGGTCTATCTCCAAACCGCCGTCGGCAGTTCATCCGGGGCGGGGCGACTCGTGGGGAGAGCTGCCCGCCGGCCAAACGCTTGGGGTGATCGGTTCCAGAACTTCTTGGGTTTTCGGGAGCTTTCTGCGACGCGGCTTCGACTTCCAAACATCGCTGACCGCCGAACCGATTGACCCGAAAGTGCCGCTGCGCGAGGTTCGCCCATCGAGCACCGATCCCCCGAACGAAGTGATCGCCTCGGTGATGAAACCGTGCGATCCCGAGGGATCTTTCGCTTTTTTGACGACCGCAAAGGCATTGTCGAATCGGTTCGATGGCATCGATGTCCTTCCGCCGCACCACCCTTTTGCCAAAACGCTGGGTTCTGGTTCCAAAGCAGCTTGCTGGACGTTTCAATTGCCCCCGAGCGGACCGCTTTGACCCCGACGGCTGGGCCGAGGTTGTCACTGTCCAATGAAGTATGTCGTTTGAAACCGGTGTAAACCTTGAACCCGTTTCACCAGGAGCAGCCGTTGCGATCCAAATCATCGCTCCGATAGGCTTCCGCGATCCCGTTTTTCCGCCTTCCGGTAGCGGCGGTCCGCCAGGCCGCCGAGTTCCGCTCCAAAGCCTGGCGGCTTCGGCTACGGGGGGTTGACTCCAAAGCCTGGCGGCTTCGGCTACCGATCCCATGCCCATGAACCATTTTGACGCTCGAGGTGACGCCCGGATGGTCGACGTGTCGGCCAAATCGATCACCGCCCGCCGCGCCACCGCCGTCGCCGACGTGACCCTCAATGACGAAGCGGCCGGGGCGGTTCGCCGGGGCGACGGTCGCAAGGGCGACGTGCTGGCGGTCGCGCGTGTCGCCGCGGTGATGGCTGTCAAACGCACCGCCGATCTGATCCCGCTGTGCCATCCGTTGGTGATCGACGGCGTCGAGGTGGGCTTTGAATGGCTCGATGACCACCGATTGCAATGCCGCGTTACCGTCGCGACGACCGGCCGGACCGGGGTGGAGATGGAAGCGTTGACCGGAGTGACGGTCGCGGCCTTGACGGTTTACGACATGATCAAAGCGGTCGACCGGGCGGCGGTGATCGGCCCGGTTCGCGTCGTGCATAAATCCGGCGGGGCGTCCGGGACGATCGATCTGCCCGGGGGCGTTCCTCCAACGTAGCGGAAGTCGCCAAGACTTTCGGCGTCACTGGCTTTGGCCAACCGAAGTCTTTGGCCAACCGAAAGTCTTGGCGACTTCCGCTACAAGTCGTAGCGACTTCCGCGACGGTTGCCGGCGGCTTGAAACGCACGGTTGGCAAGGTAGTCAATCATTTCCTCGTCTTTTCGGCCACCGCGGACCGCCATGATGTCGCTGCCAGCGCTCGCTCCCCGGGCTGTCGCTGCCCCGGTAGGTCTCGGCCGCACAGCCGGACCCGCCCCCCAAGCCACCATCGCATCGATCTTTGGCTTGGTGGCCGCGGATTTGGCCGAGATCGATCGCCGAATCACGACCCAGTTGCAATCCCGCTACGAGGACTTGGCGCCGCTGTTGGCCCACGGCAGCCAGTTGGGCGGCAAGCGGATGCGGCCGGCGTTGGTGATGCTTGCCGGTCGAGCCGTCGGCGGCGGGGTGGTCGATACCGATCCTCAAGTTCGCGGCGAGTTGCTGACGATGGCGACGGTCGTCGAACTGGTTCACACCGCGACGTTGATCCACGACGACCTGCTCGATCACGCTCAAACCCGCCGTCAATTTCCCACCGTTCATACACGTTGGAACGCTGACGCCGCGTTGCTGCTGGGCGATTATCTGTTTGCCCAGAGCTTTTCGCTCGCCGCGACGTTGCCCTCGACCCGAGCCTGTCGTTGGGTCGGAGAGGCGGCCCGGAAGGTTTGCGAAG
This sequence comes from Pirellulaceae bacterium, assembly GCA_963833245.1. GTDB lineage: Bacteria > Planctomycetota > Planctomycetia > Pirellulales > Pirellulaceae > Rhodopirellula. Next base: position 1,197,680 of record CAWHXH010000006.1, on the reverse strand, counting down.
GAGAATTGCGTCAAATTCTGCGTCGCGACGTGATGGACCTCGACGAGTCGACCTACATCGATCTGCTGCGTGGCAAGACCGGCGAATTGACTCGGGTTTCTTGCCAACTGGGTGCCGAATTGGTCGGGGGCGATCCGGTCGCGGTCGACGCGCTGGGGGAGTACGGCGACCGGCTGGGCATCGCGTTTCAAATCGCCGACGATGCGATGGATCTTTGGGGGGATGAATCCAAAGTGGGCAAAACGCTGGGCACCGATTTGCTGCAGGGCAAAGTCACGTTGCCGGTCCTCCGGCTGCTTGAGCACCCCAATTCGGCCATCGCCGAAGCCGCACGTTTGGTGATGGCGGGGCGGCCGGCCGATCGGCTCGCCGGCCTGTGGCCGTTGCTTCGCGGCAGTGACGCGGCGGAATACACCGCCGCGGCGGCTTTGGTCCAAGGCCGTGCGGCGGCCGCGGCGTTGCGACCGCTGCCCCCCAGCGCCGCGAAATCGTCACTGTTGCGATTGATCGATTTCGCGATCGATCGGCAATTCTGACGTCGCGATTGATCCGAAAGTCTTGGCGACTTCCGCTACGGGGGTGTCGGTCATCCGGTTACAATCGCAGGTCGGCATTCCCCATCCCCTCCGATTCGACCTTCATGATCCAGCTCTCTCGCCGTCACTTCCTCGCCGCTTCGGCTGCCGCCGCGGCCGTCACCACCACCAGCGGCCCGACCTTCGCGGCCGCCACCGCCGACCAGCCGTACAAGATTTCGCTCGCCGAGTGGTCATTGCACCGGACGCTGCGAGACGATTCCAAAAATTTGACCAACCTGGACTTCCCCGGCGTTGCCAAAAATGAGTTCGGCATCGACGCGGTCGAGTACGTCAATCAATTTTTCGCCGATAAAGCCAACGATGCGGCTTATTTGAAACAACTCAATGATCGTTGTGATTCCGAGGGCGTCCGAAGCCTGCTAATCATGATCGACGGCGAGGGTGACCTGGGCAATCCCTCGGCTGATGGACGCTCCGAGGCTGTCAAAAAACATCATAAGTGGGTCACCGCCGCCAAGACGCTCGGATGCCATTCGATCCGCGTCAACGCCCGCAGTTCGGGCAGCTACATGGATCAACTCGGTTACGCCGCCGACGGCCTGCGGTCGTTGTCCGAGTTCGCCAAAGATCACGACATCAACGTCATTGTCGAAAACCATGGTGGTTTGAGCAGCAATGCGGCGTGGTTGGCCGTGGTGATCGAGCGGGTGGGGATGGACAATTGCGGCACGTTGCCGGACTTTGGCAACTTCTACATCACCCGAGGCAAGAACGAGGATTTGTTTGATCGTTATAAAGGTGTCCAGGCGTTGATGCCGTATGCCAAAGCCGTTTCGGCGAAAACCTATGACTTTGATCCGTCCGGCAACGAGTCGACGATCGACTACCGGCGCATGATGCAAATTGTTACCGAGTTCGGTTATGACGGCTACGTCGGCATCGAGTACGAGGGCAGCAAGTTGGATGAGTACGCGGGGATCAAAGCCAGCAAGGCGTTGCTGGAGAAAGTGGCGGGGCAATTGGCCTGAGCGAACCCTCCGCGTAGCGGAACTCGCCAAGAGTTTCGGTTGCGTCCGAATTGCCGACACCGAAATGCTTGGCGAATTCCGCTACGTTTAGTTCCCATGGAAACCGCCTTTCTCGCCTACCTTCGCGGCCGATGCCGATCCCTGCCGCAGGTTGCCGTGGGGATTGGCGACGATGCGGCGGTTTTGGATGCCGCCGAAGCGTCTAGGCGAGGTGGGCCGAAGCAGCTCGTCTGCACCGATCAAATCGTCGATGGCGTGGATTTTGATTCGCAATCCCAATCGCTCGTCGATATCGGGTTCAAATCCGTGGCAATCAATCTGTCCGACATCGCCGCGATGGGGGGCCGGCCGACGGTCGCGTTGGTGACGTTGACGCTGCCGCGAGATTCTGCGACCGAGACCGCCGAAGCGGTTTACGAGGGCATCCTGGAGGCGTGCGCCGCGGAGCAAATCGCGATCGCCGGCGGCGATTTGACAACCTATGACGGGCCGCTGGCGATCAGCGTGACGTTGCTGGGCACCGCCGATGAGCCGTGGCTGCGGACCGGTGGCGAGGTGGGCGACGCGGTGTTCGTTACCGGCTCGCTGGGCGGCAGCTTGGCCGGCCGGCACCTCAGGCCGGCTTCGCGGATCGACGTCGCGGCCCGTTTGAATGCGGTCGCCAAGGTCAACGCGGCCATCGACGTGAGCGACGGATTCTCGCTGGACCTGGACCGACTGTGCGCGGCCAGCCGGTTGGGGGTCGAACTGGACATCGAAGCGTTGCCGATTCATCCCGATGCGGTGGCGATGAGTCAAACCAGCGGCCGAACACCGATGCAGCACGCTTGGAGCGACGGCGAGGATTTTGAATTAATCTTCACTACCCCGGCCAATCAGGCGGACCGGATCACCGCCGCGGCCATCGGTTGTGGCGTTGCACGGGTCGGAACCTTGGTCAGCCGCACCGGTTTATGGCGACGCGAGGGTAGCCGATTGATCCGCGTTTTCCCTCAAGGCTACGTCCACACCGATCAAACCGAGCCGGCCCCCGCTTGAACGATTCCTTCAGTTTTGCGATGGGCGAGTTCCAAGCTCATTTTCCAAACAATTATCGCTACGCCAAGAACCACATGTGGGCAGTGCCCGCCGGCGACGATCGTTGGCGTTTCGGGTTGACCGCTTATGCAGTGCGGTTGTTGCAGGACGTCTATTTTTTGGACTGGCTCATCGAACCGGGCGGGCCGTTGATGATCGGCCGATCGATCGGTTCGATTGAAAGCAAGAAAGCCGAGTCGGACCTGTATCCGCCGATCGCCGGCACGCTGTCGGCGATCAATGAGGATTGCTTGGCGGACCCGTCGTTGATCAATGCCGATCCCTATGCCGATGGTTGGTTGATTGAGGTTTGTGGCTCCGGTGCCGAATTGATGGACGCGGACGGTTACGCCGAGCACTTGAAGTCCGCTTGGGAGGTTGCCCAGCGGACGATCAAGGGTCAAGTCAACGCCTAGGGGTCGGCAGGGTTGATGCTGACGGAGTTCCCGTAGCGGCGTTCAGCCAGGACGCTGACTGCTACCGTCGGCGGCCTGGCGGCACGCCGCTACCGTCGGCAAGCGATCAACGTTTGGCGTCTCGCTGGTCGAGCCACCGGGCGTACTCGGTTTGCGTGATCCGGCCGTCGCGATCAGCGTCCGCGGCGGCCGGGGAAAGCAACATTTCGCCGTATTCGGCCCCGGTCAAAACGCCGTCACCGTTCTTGTCGTAGCGGGGAATGATCCGCTGGACGTAGGCGAGTGATTTGGCCGAGGGCGGAGAGCCGTCGTCGGGCGGCATCGACGAGGGCGTCGCTGCGGGGGCCGGGGTCGACGCTGTTGAATTTGACGTGCGGCCGGCGGGGGCGGACGATGCGGTGGCACCGTTCTCGACCCCGCGGATCGCTTCGTCGGGCGTGATGACCCCATCACCATCGCTGTCCCAACGCAAAAATTCCGCCACCCGGGCATCGGTCCAGTCGCCGGCATACTCATTCATCGCCACTTGACCATCGCCGTCGAGATCGCGGTCGGTAAAGAATCCCGGCAAACCGGCGGGACCGGAGCCGAGATTTCGGTACGAACGCCGGCCGCCGAAAATGTCCTCGGCCGGCTCGTCGGAGTCCCGATCGCCGTCGCGTTTTCGGTCGCGATCGCGGTCGTCGTTGTTGGATTCGGCCTGCCCGGTCCGCCGGACCGCAGCTCGGGTGGCCAATTCGGATTCGGATAATTGCCCGTCGCCGTTTCGGTCAAAATCCAGCGGGTTGCCCCAAAACCGTCCTCGCCCGGTCTCCTCGGCCGAAAGCGACCCGTTACGGTCCCGATCGTAGCGGCTCAATATCTGAGCGGCTTCCTCATTGTCGGCCGCCGTGGTCGGTGTCGAGAGCGTCTCGGCCAGCGGACCAAAGCCGGGGACCGGGGGCGGCATCAGCAGCGGATCGAGTCCGAAACCGGGTACCAGCCGCGCGACCTCGGCAAAATTCTCGTCGCCGCTGCTACGGCTTCGCCGATCATCGTCGTCATCGTCCCCACGTCGGCGATCGTCGCCACCGCGGCCTTCCTCACCCCCGCCGCCGCTGCGCATCGTCTCGAACGCTTTGGTCAATCGTTTGAGCGAAACGGATTCGCCGGGGCGAATTTTTGAATCGATCGATTGCAACCGCTGGATCAAAAACCCCGCCGGCCCCTGCTGCTCGTCGGGCGAGATTTCGCCGTCCTCGTTGCGGTCCAATCGTTTGAGGAAATCGCCGGGATCGCCAAAACCCCCGCGGCCGGGCGGCCCGCCGCGACCGAAGCCGCCCCCGCCCCCACGGTCGCCCGCCACCTCGGTCGCCGCCTCCTCGGTCGCCGCCCCCGCGATCATCGCCGCCACGTTGCGCCCGCGCCGGCGAGCCGCCAAGGGCGAGAATCAACGCTGCGATGACCAGCGATGAGGTGAAAAACCGGGTGTCGGCAAGGCTCCCGTGGGATTTCGGGGCTAGGTTTCGTTGGGGAACCATCAAACACGCACCTTCGTTCCGAGCTTTGGGCCATCGATTGACCGCCATGTTAGACGAAAATTTGTTTGTCGAATCGGCCGCCGCCGGCAACCTGCTCGCCGAGCATCTTTGGATTGTTCTGGCCGTCGGTGTTGGGCTGACCGTTTTGGCAATTCTCGTTCCGGGGGCTACCATCAAATTGTCACTCGCGTCGGTCGGCCGATCGATCACGCTGCGTCGGGCAACGGCGGTCGCGACGGTCGCTTCGATGCTGACCGTTTCGTTCTCGATTGGCCAATTCGCGTTGCTGGGGCAATCGCACGCGTGGATTTCCCTGCCGCTGATGTTGTTGGCGACCGCGATGGCGATCACCGGCATCGGACGTTGCGAGCCGGTCCGGGCCGTCGGAGCGGCGGTGTTGTCGTTTATATTCGTTTCAATGGCGGGCGTTGGATTGGCGATGGTCGCGGCGGTGGGCGTGTGGTGGTTCGGAGCCAGCGATTTGACCGCCGGCGGGCAGGATTTGTTGGCCGCCTCAGCAGCCGGATTTGGACCGATGATCGACATGGAAGCGTTGTTGGTGTCCGACGAGCCGGCGGAGGACGATGGTCTCGGGGCGGCCGATTTGGCGTCGGGGATGCTTTCGGGGGTCGGCAAGATGGCCGGTTTGGCAGCGTCTTCGGGGATGATGGACGATGTCAATTTGGGAACACTCGTGTCGGTCGGCCAACAGGTCGCCGGTGGAGCGGATTTGCAGGGCGGACCGGCCGGCGGGATCGGCGACATGGGCTTGGACCTGTCCGCGGGGGCTGCGGGGTCCGGGGCCGGCAACGGTTTGGCCGACTTCAGCGGCATGGCCGGTGATTTGAACGCGGCGGCGGGACGTGGAAATGGCGGCGACGGTTTGGCCGACTTCAGTGCGATTGCCGGTGACCTGACCGCTGTGGCGGGACCGGGTGCTGGTCATGGGGTGGGGCTAGAAGGTTCGCTGGGTGATCTGAGCGGAACCGTCGGCGACGTCACCACGTTGACCGGCGGCGGGGGCCTCGGTTCGGGATTCGGCAGTGGTTTGGAAGGCGGTTTGAGTCACGGCTTTGACGGACTCGGCACGGTCGGCGGTGGGGGACCCGGCGGGCTGGTCTCGACCGGCGCGGCGACCGGATTGACCACCCGCGGTACCGCCGTCTCGCCGACGGTTTCGACTCGACCGGCCGCTCCGATTCGGTCCAATCCGTTCTTCCAATCGCCGCAGCCGGTGGCGACCGAAGCCTCCTCGGTCCCCAGGCAAATCGGCAACGATCCGCCATCGTGGCCGACCGACCCGTGGGTACCTCAGTGACGCGATAGACTGGCGCGGAGTGTTTGGTCCCACGCTCCGCCCGGTCCGCCGCCCGCCATGTTGTTGCCGTATTCGACCGATGCCCCGCTGTATCATTGGCCGATCGCGACGGTCGGTTTGATCGTCGCCAACGTGTTGGTCTTTTGCGCCACGGTCTTGCAAGTATTCCTGGGCAGTTTCGAGCCTGAGCAGGTCGAATGGTTGATGATCCTGTTCAACCAGATCAATCCGGTGCAGTGGATCACCGGCAGCTTCATCCACGCCGATCCGGTCCACCTGGCCGGCAATATGATGTTCCTGTGGGCTTTTGGGTTGGTCGTCGAGGGCAAATGCGGGTGGTGGAAATTCCTGCTGATTTATTTTGCCATATTGATCGCCTGTGCCGCGACGATTCAATCGGCCATGTTCCTGCTGATCGATCGCGATGGCGGGACGATGGGCGCGTCCGGCGCGATTTTTGGCATCATGATGATCGCCATGATTTGGGCGCCGGAGAACGAGATGGACTGCATCGTGGTGTTTTTTCGTTTTGCCCGAACGATTGAGATTCGATTGGCGGCGCTGGCCGGCTTCTTCATCGCGATGCAGGTCTTCCTGTTCGTCTACAGCGGCATGAGCCTGTCGGCCGAGGTGATGCAGTTGTTCGGCGTGGTGTATGCGATGCCGATCGGTTTCTGGATGCTGCGTCAGGACATTGTTGATTGTGAGGGTTGGGATTTGGTCGCCCGCACCGACTTCCTGCTCGCCTCTCCGGTCTTTTGCACCGACAAACAACGCGCCCGCCAGGTCCATCGTGAGGAGGTCAAGGAGGATGCGGTGGCGGTCGCACTGGGTTCCAAGACCACCAGTCATCACGGCATGGTGGTTTCCTCCTATCATCAAAAACAAGCGGATAAAGCGGCGGCGGCGAAAGTCAAAGAAAGCCAAGTCGACCAAGGGTCCGCCCAAAGTGACGACCGCCACGACCACGGCCCCGCGGCAACCGCCCTCGGCACACCCCGAGTTCAATCGACAGACGTTCCTGCTGCGTCAAGCGATCACGCAGGGATCGGCGGTTGCCGCGGCCGGCCCCTGGTCGCGGCTGTGTCAATTTCAATTGATCGGTGGCGTGGCCCCGCAAACCCTCTGGAATTATGTCCAGTTGCTACAGTCGCAGCAGAGTTACGCCGAGATGCTCTCGCCGCTGCAGGCGTTGGCCAGGGACTCGAGCACGAGCAGCAACCGGGCGAGGCTTAAGATTGCTCAGTTGCAAGCGAATTTGAACCGAGATCGTCCCGCCGCGATCGCAACGCTGCAGTCGATCGTCTCGCCGGATCAGCCGACCGGCGAGGATCAAACCGTGATAGCGCAGCGTGACCAGTTGTTGGTCAAATGGGGCGGCGAAGTTCCTTCCGGTCCGGCCGGGGCGGGATAGAATGACCGTTCGTTGCCGCCCCGACCCGCTGCGAGTCGGACGTTTTCCTCTCTAGGCCCCGCTCGAACATCATGTCAGTCGCCCGCCAACGTGTCGTCGTTCCCACCCCCGGAGCCTGGATCCTCGCCGGTGGGCTGGTGATTATTTTTCTCAGTCAAAATTGGTGCTCGGCCCAGCGTCCCGCCCGGCCGCGCGGGGGAGCGTTGGCGGCGGCCAATGAAGTCTCGGACTTTTCGGGCACGCTCAAAGCCGCCACGCGGGTCGGGTTGCAGGTGAAGAGGGAGGACGGCCAGATCGCTCAGATCAGTTTTCCCGAGGATCCGTCGCAGTTGATTTTCATTGCCAAAGCGTTGCCGGCGTACTTGCGGCCGGGGATGCCGGTGCGATTGGAAACCACGCTCGGTCCGGCTGGTCAACCAATGGCACCGGTCAACAAGGTGGAACTTTTTACCCCGGTGGATTTGCAACGAATCAAAGGTCAAACGGCAATTAATTACAAACCGGGTGTCAATCCCGGCGATCGCCAGCCGGTCAATCAGGGGCCGCTAACCGGACCGGTGGTCGTCGTTGGGCAACTCGCCGGATTGACTCCCGACGGAGTCATTTCGGTCCGGGCTGGTCAAATGCCGGTGCAATTGCAATTGGCCGCCGATACGACGTTTGAGATTCGCGCCCATGATCTGTCGTTGGCTCAGCCGGGTGATCCCGTCAAGGTTTTAGGATTCTATGAGCCACCCAATGAATTGTTGATCCGCGGCGATCAAATCGTTATTCGGGTCGATCGAATCTACGGCGAAACTCCGCCGGCGCCGGAGCGGCCGGTCCGCCGGACACGGCAGTCACGCCGAGAAGCGATGGCCGCGGAGACACCGCCGGCCGAGGACGCGCCGGCGGCGGCGGAGGTACCCGAGGCCGACGCCGATTGACGAAAATGTTGCCGATGGGACCAATAGGACAGATGTAACAAATGAGACATAATTGATTTGTCTCATCAGTCCCATTACCTCGCCGTCGCCCAGTGCCCGACCCCACCGCCGCGGCCCGCGTTGAGGCGATGTTTGCGACCCTGGGCTGGAAACCGTTCGCTTTTCAACGAACCACCTGGCGAGCGTACCGAGCGGGGCAATCCGGGTTGGTCCATTCGGCGACCGGGACCGGCAAAACGCTATCGGTTTGGATCGGGCCACTGCTCGACTGGATTGATCGTCACCGCGACGAGTCGAAGTGGAACCCCAAGCGGCCCCCTTCGCTGGAAGTGCTCTGGGTGACCCCGCTGCGGGCATTGGCCGGGGATACCGAAGCGTCACTGCGGGCGCCGATCGATGCGTTGGGTTTGCCGTGGAAACTCGACTCGCGGACCGGCGATACATCGGCGTCACGCAAGGCGTCACAGCTCAAAAAATTGCCCACCGCGATGGTGACAACCCCGGAGTCGTTGTCATTGATGTTGACGCATGAAAAACTGCACGAACAGTTGAGCGGGTTGCGATGCGTTGTGGTCGATGAATGGCATGAGTTGTTGGGTACCAAACGAGGCATTCAAACCGAGCTGGCGTTGGCAAGGCTCCGCAAACTTGCCCCACAGCTTCGCGTTTGGGGAGTTTCGGCGACGCTTGGTAATCTCGACGATGCCCTTGAATCGTTAGTGGGTCCGGTCGCCGCGTCGGGAGACAATTGCCGGGTCATTCAGGGTTACAAACGCAAAAAGATCAAGTTGTGGTCGATCCTGCCGCCGGTGATCGAGCGATTTCCGTGGAGCGGCCACATCGGCACGCGGATGTTGGCCGAGGTTGCTCAGACGATTGACCAGGCCAATACGTCCTTGGTGTTTGCCAACACACGTAATCAAACCGAAATCTGGTATCAAAAATTGCTTGCCCACCGGCCTGATTGGGCAGGCCGGATCGCGCTGCATCACGGCTCGCTGGACATGTCGGTGCGCAAATGGGTGGAGGACGGGCTGCGGGCCGGGATGCTCAAAACGGTGGTATGTACCAGTTCGCTGGATTTGGGCGTCGACTTCACGGCCGTCGATTTGGTCATACAAATCGGTTCGCCCAAGGGGGCTGCCCGTTTGTTGCAACGGGCGGGTCGTTCGGGTCATCGGATCGATGCGACGAGCCAATTGGCGTTCGTGCCGACCAACGCACTGGAGTTGGTCGAACTGGCCGCCGCCCAGGAGGCGATCGCCGCGGGGCGATTGGAAGCGCGGCCGCTGATCAACGCGCCGCTGGACGTGTTGGCCCAGCATTTGGTCACCATCGCGATCGGGGGCGGATTTGATCCGACCACGATGCTCGATGAAGTCCGCTCCAGCCGGGCTTATGAGTCTTTGACCGACCCGCAGTGGCGTTGGGTGTGCGATTTTGTCGTTCGGGGCGGCTCGGCCCTGGACGCTTATCCGGAGTTCAAACGCGTCGAAGTCGTCGACGGTCGTTATGTCGTTCGCGAAAAGAAGACTGCGTCATTGCACCGGATGAATATCGGCACGATCGTCTCGGCGTCGGCCATGCAGGTGAAGTATCTCAAAGGCGGCACGATCGGAACAGCCGAAGAGTGTTTTCTATCCAAACTAGAACCGGGCGATAAATTCCAATTCGGCGGGCGGTTGGTTGAATTGGTCAAGATTCATGACAACCAGGCGATGGTTCGGCGTGCGACCGGCAAACCGGACACGGTGCCTCGGTGGGCCGGCAGCCGGATGCCGATGTCCGGGGAATTGGCTTTGGGGCTGCGGCGAAAACTCGACGAAGCCCATCGTGGCGAATTCAAGGGGCCGGAGATGCGGCGGCTCAAACCACTGTTACAATTGCAGGGACGCTGGAGCCGGTTGCCGCGGATGAATGATTTCTTGATCGAGCGGATCAAGACACGCGATGGTTATCAATTGTTTTTCTATCCGTTCGCCGGCCGTTTGGCCCATGAAGGGCTCGCGGCGTTGACGGCGCACCGAATGAGCCGCCGGCAGAAGATTAGTTTTTCGATGGCGTGCAACGACTATGGTTACACATTGTCAAGCGATCGAGTCGCGGACCTGGAAGCATCCATCGAAGACGGGTTGTTTGATTTTGAGAACCTGGAAAGCGACATTCTCGAAGCGATGAACGCAACCGAGATGACGCGGCGGGGCTTTCGCGAAATCTCGCGAATCGCCGGTTTGATCCAGGGCGGTTATCCGGGGGCACGGAAATCCAACAAACACATTCAAGCGTCCAGCAACCTGTTTTTTGAAGTCTTCACGCAGTACGACCCGGACAATCTGCTGTTGTCCCAGGCCCGCCGCGAGGTGCTCGACAACCAGCTCGATGCCGCCCGGATTGCCGAAGCCCTCCGGCGGATCAGTACTTCGGAAGTTCATATTATCGACCCCCCCAAGGTCACGCCGATGTCGTTCGGTTTGCTGGTCGACCGGCTTCGGGAACGCGTCAGCAGCGAGTCGTTGGCCGACCGGGTAGCCCGAATGTCCGAACAACTTGAGAAGGCGGCGGGGTAATAGTCCGAGCTTTACGCCAGGTTTTGCTGCAGGTCTGTGCGGAGAGTTTGCAGATCTTGCAACGAAAGATTCGTCAACGATTCGATGTCCGAGACCGGCAGTTTCAAAACAGACTGAAGGATTCGGATCTCACCGATGAGGATGCCTTCCTGTTGGCCTTGCTGTCGACCTTCCTGTAGGCCAACTTCTCTGCCTTCTCGAAGTCCCTCTTCGTGACCTTCAAACTTAGCGGCTTCTTGGCGCCATATTGCATCAAGACGCCCTTTTTCTCGGGCATCGTAGGCGATTCGGTCTTGCGTTTTATTAGCGATAGTCATGAGGATCTCGGCGGCTTTTTGAAAGATAGGATCGGGTAGATGATGCAGCAATTGACGCGGTGTCCACTGGGCAGCGTATTTGAAGAACGCCGCCCATTGCTCGATCGGGTCGGTGATAACGTCATCATCGCCGATCGGTCCCATGAAAGGCAACTGAATGACGTGGATTTGAAAGGAATGCGTCAAGGTTTGGTGATCGTCGTCTCGCAATGCAAAGGCGTGATGAAGACGCTCCGGCCGCCGCAGCAGCGTGCCGTCCAGCACGCAAATGCTGGCGACCGGTTCGATGAGCCGAAAAGCGTCACCGGCAGCCAATTGAGCGACGAGGATTTTGGCGGCGTAGTACGTCAGCCGGTCGGCCAAACCGGGCCGCACATCGGTTTGAATCTCAACGTTGTACGCTGAACCCGTCGCATCGTGAGCCAGCACGTCGAGCATGCAATCCCGGTCGTCGATCACTTCGCGGCCGGTCAACGGGTTTTGAATGGTCACCGAAGTGATCGGCCGTTTTGGACGCAGGACAGCGTTTAGAAAATGGACGGTAATGTCGGTTGCCGACGGATCGCCCAACACCCGTTTGCAGGCGTAGTCCACCCGGGGGTCGATGCCGATGACGCGGTCAAGGTCAAAGTCGTCACCGATGGAAAGGTCCGGCGGCATCTGCAATCCTCTGGCGGCTTGGCGTGTTTTGGCAAACCCCCCGGGGTGTCCACTCGAGCGTTTCACTTTACCGACATTCCCTCCCTGCCGCGTCTCGATGTCCTCACTGCCCGCCGATTGGCGCACCGCTCACGATGGCCGGATTGCGGCGATGATCGCCATTGCCGACGCCGCCGGAAAATCGACGCTGGAGCATTTCGATCGGTCCGACCTGACGATCGATCGCAAAGCCGATGACTCGCCGGTCACCATCGCGGACCGCAACGCGGAAAAATTGACGCGGGAACTCATTGCCCAACAATTTGCCGACGATGCGGTCGATGGAGAGGAGATGGCCAATACCGGCGGGCGGTCGGGCTACCGTTGGACGGTGGACCCGATCGACGGCACCAAGTCGTTCATTTGCGGCGTGCCGCTCTATTCGACGCTATTAGCGTTGGAACACGGCGACGAGGTCGTCGGCGGAGTGATCGGTTTGCCGGCCCTGGGCAAGATGCTCGTGGCGATGGCCGGCGGCGGCTGTTTTGAGACCGCCGATGGCGAGCACTGGAAGGCGGCGAGGGTCTCGCAGTGCGACACGCTGGCCGAAGCCGTCTACGTCACCTCGGAGGTCGCCAAGTACGCCGACACCGGCTACGGCGGGGCCTATCAAAAGTTGCAAGACACGTGTTGGCAAACGCGAACCTGGGGCGACGGCTTTGGATACTACCTGGTCGCGACCGGCAAAGTCGAATTGATGGTCGACCCGATCTGCAGCGTGTGGGACGTCGCCCCGATGGTGCCGATTCTGACCGAAGCGGGCGGGCGGTTCACCGATTGGCGGGGCAACGCAACGATCCGCGGCGGGGTTGGACTGGGCACCAACGGCCGGGTGCATCAGGCGGCGCTGGCGATGCTGGTGCCCGACCAACGGCCGTAGCCGACTGTGAAATCCGTTGCGAAAGTCAACCGCGACGGTGGGTTGTTTATTTCAATGAAAACCGCACCGGCTCCTCGTCCGGTCCGGGGCAATCGATCGCTGCGTCCTCAAACGTCGGTCGGCCAAGCGTTGCCCGAGCGTCGCGGCTGAAGCCGTAAGGTTCGCTGGGGATGCCCAGCGCCGAGCGACTCAAACTGCCGCTGCCGTCATGATCCTGGTAGGCGGCGACGGCGAATCGCGGGGGCAGTTGTTCGACGGGCACCCGCCAGCGAGCGACCGACTGGTCCGATGCGATTTGTAATCTCGCGACGGCGGCAGCCAAGTCGTTTTGGTCAAACGCTTCGGCACGGTCAAAGATCGCGACGAGCACCGGCCCCCGTTGAACGTCCACTCCCTGCAGTTCAAAGGCAACGCCCGCGATAGAGTTCGATTGGTCGGAAACCGCCTCGTCGGCGGCCAAGTCGCCGGGCAACGGGTCGGTCAAACCGAGTTCTCGGGACCGTTGAATGGCGGCGCCGTTGGGGAACGCGACGGGTCGAAAACGATTTTGTTGAAACGCCAAGACAACCGAACCGACGACCGCGATCATCGCCGCGATGCCAATCAGTAGGGTGCCGCGGTCCTGGCTCCATCGTTCCCCCAGGGCCGACCAGGACCAGTCGTTGCGTCGATCGAAACCGACCAATTGGGGTTCGCCTTCCGGGGCTTCGGTTTCGTCAGGCACCGTTAGGCTCCTGTGTGGGAAGAATGGCGGGGCGTCGATCACGAACTCGTTTTATACCAAATTTAGACAAGCGGGTTGCTCCGCCGCCGTGTGATTGCTCTCCGGGGGGTCTGTCCGGCGTGCCGATCGACCCGTAAGCTAATGCGACCTCCGGTGGACCGTTTGACCGGGGTCCCGCTCGGTGGTGGCGGCCCTTGCGACTGTGAGTTGTGAACCGGGTCAGGCCTTAACTGGAGCAGCCCTAAGCGGCGTAGCTTTGTGTGAGGGTCGCCGCCACCGGGCGGGCGGGGGCAATCGAGCTTGCCCGAGCAACCGAAATTCTTGGCGAATTCCGCTACGGCAAACGATTGAGCGACGCACCCGCCTCCAAATCCGACGATGGCTATGTCGTTGTCGCCCGCCGCTATCGGCCCAAAGGCTTGTCCGAATTGGTCGGCCAGGATCACGTCGCCGCGGCGCTGCGCGGGGCGATCGAGACCAATCGCGTCGGCCACGCGTACCTGTTCACCGGCGCACGCGGGGTCGGCAAGACATCGACAGCACGCATTTTTGCCAAAGCCCTCAACGCGCCCGGCGGCCCGTCGATCGACTTTGACGAGACCAGCGACACTGCTCAAGCGATCGATTCGGGCGAAGACGTCGACGTGATCGAGATCGACGGGGCAAGCAATCGCGGCATCGATGAAATCCGCCAGTTGCGGGCCAACGTCGGGGTCCGCCCCAGCCGTTCGCGGTTCAAGGTCTACATCATCGACGAGGTCCACATGTTGACCGGGGCGGCGTTCAACGCGCTGCTCAAAACGCTGGAGGAACCGCCCGAACACGTCAAATTCATCTTCTGCACCACCGATCCGGAAAAGCTCCCGATCACGGTGCTTTCGCGGTGCCAGCGGTTTGATTTTGCCCCGGTCCAGCCGGACAAGATCGTCGGTCGGCTCCGCGAAATCGTCGATAAGGAAGGCGTCGCGGCCGACGACGATGCCTTGGAATTGCTCGCCCGCCGCGCCGCCGGCTCGATGCGGGACAGCCAGTCGCTGCTCGAACAAGTCCTCTCGTTCACCGACGGCCGGATGACCGCCGGCAGCGTTCACACGATGCTCGGGACCGCCGACGACACGCGTTTGGCGGCAATCGCGACGTCCATGGCCGCTCGGGACGCCGCCGCGGTGATGTCGCAAATCGACGAGGCGATCGACGCGGGGCTGGACCCCGGTCGGTTGGCTGAGCAGTTGCTCGGATTCCTGCGGGACGTGATGGCCACGGCGGTCGGTTGCCCCGCCTCGCTGCTGCGATACGCTTCGGCGTCGATGGCCGACGAGTTGAAAACGTTGGGCCAGGCGTGGGGGATGCAAACCCTGCTGGCCGTCGTTGCGATGATCGACGAGGCCTTGGTGCGGATCCGGCACAGCATCCACGCTCGCGTGCTGTTGGAATCGACGATGATTCAAATTTGCCATCTGCCGGATTTGCAATCGATCGCCGACCTGGCCGCCTCGTTGCAAACCGACGCCGGCAAAAAAAAAGCTGACGCCGCCCGCTAGCGCTGCTCCCTCGATCACGCCGCAAAACCCGCCGGCGAGCGTCGGGCAGGCCAACGAAACCATTCGCACCCCGGCCGATGACGACGCGTCGACGATGTGGGAACGGGCGATGCCGCAAATCGCACCGTTGACGCTGTCGCACGTCCGGGCGGCGTCCAAGATCGGCTTTGACGGCCCCTCGACGCTGGTGATGACATTTCCCGGCGACGCCACCTTGTCGTACAACGCCGCCGGCCAAGCGGTCCATCAGACCGAAATTCTGCGCGTTCTGAGCCGGGTCGCCGGCCGGCCGATGCACGTCAAATTGGTGCTTGCCCCGGCCACGCCGCGAAAAGTTCGCGACGTTGCCAAACCCAAAAGCAACCGGATGCAGCGAATGCGCGAGATCGAAGCTCATCCGATGACCCTCGCGTTCATCGAACATTTTGGGGCCGAAATCATGCGGGTCGAACAACGCCGCGAGTGATCGCCGCGACTACCGCAGCCCCAGCACCATGCGGATTCGCGTAGCCACCGCGGCGTCGTCTTCACGGTCTAAATGTCCCCGAAGCTGGCGCCGCAGCGCCACGTCGCGACTGCCGGCGACCGCCGCGACCGCTCGCAGCCGCACCCCGCGGTCCGCGTCGCCGATCCACAGCGGCCACCACCGCGACCAGTCGTTTTGGGGTTCCGCCAGGGCTTGTTCGATCAATCGCAACCGCTGCTCGCCGTCGCTGGCTGCCCACGCGGTCGCCCAATCCATTTGGGCATCGTTCAAACCTCGGCGACGCAACTCCAACGTCGCTTCCTGCACCAGCGCGGCGGACTCGCCGGCCAAATGTCCGATCACCGAAGCGGTCGTCATCGCGGCCAACCGCGTCATCGTTTCGGCCGGGGGGATGATCGGTTCGGCCGGCAACTCAATCCGCGCCGCGACCGGCGTGATCGTTGCCGCCGGGGCGGGCCGCAACCGGACGGTCGGCAGCGGTCGCAGCGTCATCGGGGGGATGACCGGCGGGGTCGGGGGAGCGACCGCGTAGTGACTCGGGGTGCCCGCCGCCGGCTGGTTGGTCGGGGAAGCCGTTGAACCGGTTGTCACACCGCCCGCCGGCGGCCAGTCGGTCCAGGTTGACGGTGGGGCAGCGGCGTTGGATTTGACCAGGCGGGGTTGGTTTCCCGGAGGTTCGCTCGGGGTCACTGGCAGCCCAACGGGTTGGCGATCGAGCGACGGCCGGCCCAGTGACCGCGACCACAACCGCCCCGCGGCGGTGACCAATGCCGCGTCGGGGGACGGTTGGCCCCGGAGCGTCTCGGTCAACCAACCCAGCAGCCGTTGCCGAGCGGCGGTCGGCGGCGTCGAAGCCGTTTGAGACAACGCCGCCAGCAGCGCCGACATCGAAGCCGTCCGGGTGGATGCGTCCGCCTGCAGATCCTCGCGAATCGCAACGGTCAACCGTTCCGCAGCGATTTGACCGACCGAAGGATTCGCTGAATGCAGCGCCTCGATCACCGCACCGAGCGATTGGGGACGCAGCCGCAGCAGCTCGTCGATCGATTGCCGGGTGGCCTCAAGGTCAAGGTCGCGGTCGTTGCGGTGATTGCCGGCAGACGGCGAATCGATCGTTTGGGCAAGTTGCAGGACCGCTGCGATCCGGTGGCGGTCGGTCGCGTAGAGCACCACGCCGGTCGCCGCGGCCGTCACCGCTAGGATGCCCGCGGAGCGGCCAAGCGTTCGCAGCGGGCTGCCGGCCGCGCCGCGGCGGTGCGTCCCGGCGTGGGCCAAACGAAATGGGTTGTCGGGATCAATCATCACCGCCGCACCATGGCATTGACCGTCCCCGGGCGGCAAGGGGAATCGAGGGCCGTTAAAATTGCGGGCACGTTAAAGCGTGCCGGTTGTACCGCCGAGTGGCTTTTTGACGTTTTTGACCGTTCCGACGGCAATCCGGCTAAGCCGTCGCAACCCCGGTGACCGATAAGAACCGCACAACCGGTCCCTGTGCGGGGGCCAACAGTCCGTAACCGCGTCAGGGCCGTCGATGGCACCGGGAACGATCCAAGTGAGATCGGACCGGTTCAATCGGCAGCGGGGCGATCGAGGGAAATCCAACATGTCGATCCACCAATCAATCGCCAACGGCCCGGCGGGCGAAGCGGCCAAGGCCCAGACGCAAAACCATTCGGCGACCGAGCCCATGAACCCCATGCCCCAGACCCAACAGCTCACCGACCGCCCGGCCTCGACGGATCGCCGCGGTCGGTTGCGACGTTGGCTCGCCGCCGTGATCGCGGCAACCTCCGTGGCGACCACCGCCGCGTCGACCGCCACGGCCCAAAACATGTCCGCCCCGATGCATGATGAACGCGATGATACGTTCGCCATGGAGGTCCGCAACGAGGACCTGCGGTGGTTCGAGCCGCTCTACGGAGCCGACATCGCCGATATGAAACCGATGCAACGGGCCAACAGCGGGTTCTTTGCCACCTATGACAAACTCAAACTCTATGGGTCGCGGCCGGACCTGGATATCACCACCGGCCCCAACGATCCGCTGCCCCAGCGGAGCTTCGATCGGCTTGATGACGGCAACGGCAACCGTTATGAGTTTGGTTACATGGACCGGCACGCCGACACCGGGTTCCTGTTCACCTACTCGGAATACGACATCGGCTCCAATGATACCGTTCGCCGGGAACGGCTCAATCGCCAAAACACCGACCTGAGCTTTGGACTCTCCGGGGACATTGTTCTGCCGCCCCGCGAGATCGGTCCGGAGCGTTCATTCACCCCCATCCCCTCGGACGCCAATGTCTTCGGGTTTGACTACCGATTCGTCGACGTGGGTACCTCGCTCAATAACATTTCGGTCAACACGTTTGAATTGATGAAGACGTGGCGAATGGAGCCTTACCATTATGGCGGCATCCTGGAGCCGATGGCGGGGGTTCGATACAGCCGACTGTACGACCGGAGTTTCAATCGGCAACTCGAGGTCGCGTTGGTCGACGACATTCTCATCGGATCGTTCCTCGACCTGCCGCTCTTTGGGATCACCGGCGCGTTTGCCATCGACGAGTTCGGTGCCAATGCGGGGGAGCAAGTTGTCGAACAATTTGCCGATACCGAGAACGACGTGCTGACGGCCCAAGCCGGGTTTCGCTACTTCAAGTTTATCGATCGATTTCGCTTCTCAACCGACTTCCGTGTCTTCACCGGGATCAATTTCCAGCAGACGACGACCGGCACCAATGCTCAATTGACCCTTTATGACGGCATCGACGTCGGAGCCGACATCGTTCAAACGATTAACGTGACCGACAACCGGATTGAGATCGATGACGAAGCGTTTGTGATCGGTTTTGACATCCGTAGCGAGTTGGGTTATCAGTTGACCAAGATGATCCAGGTTCGCGGCGGCTTCCAGTTAGTCGATTATGCAACCGGGGTTTGGCGGGGCGGACCGGGCGGAGCCGATTCGCCGCTTGGGTTTGGTGGCAGCCGCGACCAGAACTTCTTGGCCGTCGGAGCAACGTTTGGTCTGGAAATCAATCGGTAGGAACCTCTTGCGGGCTGAACGCAGGCTTTGTTAGCGGCAACGTCCGCTGACCGCCAAACCCCCGACTCCGAGAACGTCATGGACTCGACCCGCCGCCAGCCTCGGATCCTGATCAGCCGGCTTTCGGCGATCGGCGACGCGGTGTTGACCCTGCCGATTGCCGGGGCGCTGCGGCAGCGGTACCCCGACGCCTATTTGGGCTGGATCGTGGAATCCAAAGCCGCCCCGGTGGTTCGCAACCACGCGGCCCTGGACGCGGTGATCGAAGTGCCGCGGGGATGGTTCACCTCCCCGGCCGGCATCCTCCAAACCCGCGGTGCATTGCGGGAACACGGCTTCGACACGTCGATTGATTGTCAAGGCAACACCAAGAGCGCGATGGCCGGATTCCTGGCCGGTGCCCGGCGCCGGATCGGCTACGCCGGTCGGCACGCGACCGAATTGAGTGGTCTGCTCAACAACGTTCGCATCCGACCGGTGTTGACGCACCTGACCGACCGATCGCTCGAACTGCTCTCGCCGCTGGAGATCCACGACCCGTCGATCCGCTGGGACCTGCCCGTGCCCGCGGCCGACCGGACGTGGGCGAAGCGGCTGCGTGCCGCCCTGCCCGCCGACCGCATCGCGGTGATCAACCCCGGCGGCACTTGGCCGTCCAAACTTTGGGAAACCGATCGATTTGCCGACACCGCACGGTATTTAGCCGACCGGTACGGCTACCAATCGCTGGTCGTTTGGGGAACGCTGTCGGAGCGATTGATGGCCGAGGAAATCGTCGTCGCAGCCGATGGGGCGGCGCGATTGGCCCCCGAAACGACACTGCTGTCGCTTGCCGCGGTGATCGAGCAGTGTGACCTGTTTATCTCCGGCGACACCGGTCCGTTGCACATGGCGGTCGCCGTCGGCACCCCGACGATCGGACTCTATGGGGCAACCCGACCGGGCGATTCAGGACCCTACGGCGCGGTCGCGTTGCAAAACAAATACGAAGCCGGCAGTCGGCGACATCGCCGCCGGGCGACCAACCGGGCGATGCGGGCGATCGGGGTGCAGCATGTTTGCCAAATCGTCGATCGCATGCACGCCGGCGTCACCTCGGTTCGCATCGCCGCCTAGCCGGTAGCGGCGGTCCGCCAGGCCGCCGATGTCAACCAACCGGTAGCGGCGGTCCGCCAGGCCGCCGATGTCAACCAACCGGTAGCGGCGGTCCGCCAGGCCGCCGACGGTTCTCCCCCCAAAGCCTTGGCGGCTTCGGCTACCGGGCTCCCCCTCCCCAAAGCCTTGGCGGCTTCGACGAAGCGGCACCTCTGATCGACGCTTTCCGCTCGCGGTAGGATTGAACGACTGATTTCGTTCCCCCTACCAACCGGCCCGCCCCGTGACCATCCGTTGTCTTGCAATCCTCTGCCTCCCGGGTTGGTGGGCCTCATCGGTGCTCGCCGATTGGCCCGCGTTTTTGGGTGGCCCTGACCGACACGCTGAGATCACCGAGAGCCTGCCGACCGCTTGGTCATCGACCGAGAACGTGGCATGGCAATCACCGCTGCCCGGTTATGGTCAATCCAGCCCGGTGGTCGTCGATGACACCATCTACCTCACCGCGATCGAGGGACCCAACAAGGAGACCAACCTGATCGTGGCGATCGACGCCGCCGATGGCCGGGAGCTTTGGCGTGATGCTTCGCCGGCAACCCAAACGGCCAAGAATGATGTCTACACGTCCCGAGCCGCCCCGACGCCGGTCGCCGACCGGAACGGCATCGTCGCGTTCTTTGAATCGGGCAACCTTCGGGCCCTGACCCCCGAGGGAGAAATCCGCTGGAACCGTGACTTTGCCGATGAATATGGCCAAACCCGGGGGCGGTTTGGCCTCGGCGGATCGCTGCTGCAAACCGACGATGCGATCATCGTCCTGGCCGATGACGAGGGGGGCGGCTACCTCACCGCGGTGGCCAAATCCGACGGCCATACTCTTTGGAAAACCGACCGCGAGCCGCGAACCGCCTGGTCTTCCCCAGCGATCATCGACGTCGACGGCCAACCGCACATTGTCGTTTCGGCCGCCGGCAGCGTCGATGGCTACGGACTCGATTCGGGCGAGCGGCTCTGGACGTTCGACGACGTCGGGGGCAACACCGTGCCAACCCCCATTGATGCCGGCGAGGGCCGTTTCCTGGTCGGTGCATCCCCGGGGCGAAACGGCGAGGATGCCGACGGGGCACGCCGCAGCAACTTGATGATGCAAATTCGCCGCACCGCCGATGGTCAATTTGAACCGATGGTGCTATGGCGAAACGAGGA
The DNA here is from genome assembly GCA_963833245.1 of Pirellulaceae bacterium. Taxonomy (GTDB): domain Bacteria; phylum Planctomycetota; class Planctomycetia; order Pirellulales; family Pirellulaceae; genus Rhodopirellula. The sequence continues at coordinate 1,176,877 of CAWHXH010000006.1, read as the reverse complement.
AGCGACCAGTTCATTTGGCAGCCCCATCGTGTACCGCGACCGAGCTTACTACACCGCCCGGGCCAACGTCCTGTATGTCTTGGACGCCGATAACGGGACGACCATCGATAAATTCCGCATCCCCCAAAGTAACTGGGCGACCCCCATCGGTGTCGGCGACGTGGTCCTCATCTTCGGCAAATCCGGCACGACGGTCGCCATTGATGCCGTCGGCGAACCAAAGGCTGTTTCGGAATCCAAACTGTGGGACGCGTCCGATGACGATGGACCGTTCGGCGGCGAAACGCTTTACGGCGTCGCGGTGTACCAAGACTCCTGGATCGTTCGGACCGGAACCCGGCTCTTTAAAATCGCCGGTTGATATTGAATTACAACAAGTGCGGCGATTGCCGAAACCGACACTTCGGATCGGCGGTCTGGACCGTCACTTGATCGATCCGGTAGCGATCGGTCCAACCCTCCGCCGGCGATGTTCCCGCGACCCGGTGGTAGGCGTCCACGATTTTGCCCCCGACCACCGGCCAAGAGTATTTCTCCTGCACGTCGCGATAGCCCGCCTCGGCTAAGTGACGTCGCAAAGCTTCGTCAACAAGCATTCGCATCATCGACTCGGCAAGCTCTTGGACCGACCGAACCGGGACCAGCAACCCGTTGACGCCATCGGTCAAACAGTCCACCACCCCAACGGTTTGGGTGCTGATGACGGGCAATCCCGAAGCCATCGCTTCGAGGATGGTATTACTGAAGCCTTCGGCATAAGTCGGCGAGACAAATATATCGCCGCGATGGTAGATTTCCGGGGCCGTCTCATAATCGGCGTACCCGGTCAATTCAACGCATTGCCCCAGTCCCAACGTGTCGACGCGAGAGGCAACGGTATCGACGTCCGGTCCGATGCCCGAGAGGATCAGCCGGGCGGTGGGGTGATGTTGCACCACTTGGCCAAAAGCGTCGACGAGTTCCAACAAACCTTTGCGAACGTCCACCCGGCCGTGATACAAAAAAGTCGGCGGGTCGCTCAGTGACCCCAATCGTTTGCCCGCCGCGGGAGCAAATCGTTGCACGTCGGTTGCCCCCGGCACGATGGTGAACCGATCGATGGCGGTGCCATGGTTGGCGTGAACCTCCTCGGCAAAGGAGCGCGAACCAATCAGCAATTCGCCGGCATGGTCGAGCACCGCCGCCATGGCGTCGGCGTGGGTTCGGCAACAGGGGCCGACCCAGTGCCCGTCGCCTCCCTGGATCGAGACGACGTTGGGCGCTCCGGTGATGCCGGACGCAGCGATCGCCGCCAGCCCGCATGGATACGCGTATTGGGCATGAATGACATCCAAGGGTCGTCTCCGATCCGCCGCGACGACCGCATCAATCAGCGCCGCCAAATCGGCCTCAAAATCCGCCGCCAACCCTTCCCCCACCCGCTGCTCGCCATGGCTTTGCAACCCGATGACTTCCACCCCGGGCACCGGCGGCGGCGGCCCCCCGCCATACACCTTCACCCCCGCGTCATCCCCGCGGTACTGCGACACCATCACCACGTCATGACCATCGGCAACCAGTTGCCGCAATAGATTGAGCGCATAAACACTCATCCCCGAAATCGCCGGGAAAAATCGTCGCGAGATGAAGCAGATTCTCATGGGAAGGAAGCTTTTAGCGGCTAGCAATTAGCGGCTAGCTTTAGGAATTGGAAGGTCATCATCACCGCTAACCGCTAACCGCTAACCGCTAACCGCTAACTGCTATCTTCATCTGGACCGCATGGCTGCTCGGTTCGCGGTACAGCGGGTACAACGGTCCGACGATCCGGTCGACTTCCGCCGGATCCAACCAAGCCGGACCCCCCAATGAGTCAGAGTCCTCGGCCGGCATCAACACCGGCAGCCGACCGCCGGTCGCCGGTCCCCACCCCGCATAACGATCACCCGACCGGACCGCCCGGGACACGCCGCGGGGTCCAATCCGGTGGTAACTCATCGTCTCGCACTCCAGCCCCGGGATGATCGCCCGGACCGCGTGGATGCCTCGTTCCGCCGCGTCGCCGGACAAATCAACGATCAAAATCTCCATCCCTTGGCTCGATAACCGATCAGCCAAAATGGACAAACGCTCGCCGGCACCTTGCAGCGATGGGTCGACCATCGTCGTCGGCAACGATGACAACGGCACCCGCTTTTGGACCGAGAACACCGTGTCGGCGAGGAACGATTCCAATTCCGCCGGCGACCGGGACACCCAGTCGCTCATCGTTGCCAAAGACCTCGGCTCTTCGTCGGCCAAATCAAACCGACGCCGGTAGTCATCTAAATAACCGGCCGGTGCGATCGCTTCGATTGCCGCCAACGGCCCGTGCATGAACGCTTTGCGGCAACGGGCGGCCAAACATTCCAGCACCGCTTTGCGAATCGCTCGCTGGGCGTCGGGATCGACCGCCTCGCCGCAAGCGGTCAATTGCAACGCAAAATCCGCCCCCCGCCGGTCCCGGGCGACGACGTAGACGTTGACCAAACCAAACTCCACCCGCGCCAGTTTGACCAACAATTCGATGCCCTCCGACTCCGCCAGGTCCAGCAATGCCGTCAACCCCGGATCGATCGGGCCGTCCAAGTCGATCAGCACGCCCCGGTCCAGCGCCCGGAAGGCGGTGCAATTGCCGTCGCGTTGCAGCAGTTCACAAACCGCGTGGCCGATCGCGTGCTCTCGGGTCGGTCCCGCCCCCAGCCCGTTGGTGATCGGCGGAATCAATGGGGGGCACCCACGAAGCTCAGAATCCTCCGTCGCCACCCATTCGCGGGGCACCCACACGGTTTGACCATCGCGATGTCGCGTCGAAGGCACCCAGTCGATCGGTCGGTCGACGTCATAATCTCCGCCCGCCGGCAGGCACAACGTCAACGGGTCAACCACGCGGTCGGTTCCTTGAGCCGCTATCATCGCGCGGTACGAAATCGACTCGCGGCAGTCGATCGTTTGCAACGCGACGTGAGACCGCAACGACTCGGTCAACTCCCCCATCGCGCCGCAACGTGCCTCGTGGTCGGTCTCTCCATAACCGATCCCGACCTCCAGGAACCCTTCGTCGGAAATAAATGGGGCCACCCAAACGGCGACGCCGGTCCGGTCCAGCGAGGTGATTGGAAAAGGGGTCACTCGGCCCGGCGGTAACGCCGTCTCATAACATTTGATTGCCGCCGCCCGCTGGCGATCTTGATTCTCGTCAAAAAGGGCTTGATCGCTCATCGCCCCATCGCTCTTAACAACATGCGGTGCTGGGCCAACTCCGATGCCACGCGGCTGTAGGGCGGCCGCCGACCAGCGATTACGTCGACAAAAGCCGCGATTTGGCCGTCAAAAGGCGTTCCGGTTGGGTCAAAAGCCACCTCGTGATTATTTCCGTCCACATCCGTTCGGACCACTCGACCGCCAGCGGTTTGCCCCATGGTGTTGACGGCGGTGAGCATCCCCCGCGTGCCGATCACTTCGATCCGCCGCCGGGGCAGCGAGTCGGGACAAGCATACGAAACATGCAAACTCGCTAAAATGTCGTTCTCGGTCCGCACCGTCACCACCGCTCCGTCGTCGAGTCCACGGTCATAATCATGTACCCGGTTTTGTAGTATCGCGGTAACCTCCACGACCGGGCTGGCCGCCAGGCAGGAGACCAGATCGATCCCATGGGGCGCCAAGTCGATCGTTGCCCCCCCGCCGCTTCTTGCCCGGTCCACCCGCCAATTATCGTGCGGCCGGTCATCGGGGGACCACCCGGGGGGCAACCAGCAAGCGTAGTGAATCCAAATTTGTGTCACCCAACCGATTTCACCCCGCTCGATCGTTTGGGCCATCGCAACATGCCCCGGGTGATGCCGCTGGTCAAACGCGGTCGCGAAAAAGGCGCGTGACCCGGCGGCGGCCGCGGCGATCGCCTCCGCCCCGGCGAGATCGTGCGACATCGGTTTCTCGCAAAGCACGTGTTTGCCCATGTCTAATAACCGCGTCACAACGTCGGCGTGGGCGTGGTTGGGCGTGGCGACATACACCGCGTCGACGCCGGAAAAAAACTCCGCTTCGGCCTGGTCGGTTCGGGGGACATCCACACCGTGGGCGTCCAACATTCGATTCATCGCCGCCTGATCTCGGTCGACCACCGCCACCAATCGGCAATCGGGATGTTTCAAAATCGCCGGCAACCCATAGTCCCGCGCCACCCAGCCGCAACCGACGATCGCCCAGTTCAAACTCCCGGTAGTGGATCTTGCTAAAGATCCTTTGAAACCCACCGTTGTGGATCTTGCTAAAGATCCATCCCATCGTCCCGTATCTCCGGCCGGTTCAACGACCTCGGCCACGAACCGCCTTGGTAACCGCCTCATCCGGCTGCCCCCTCCCTCATGCCGCAGGTACTCATCACGGGAGTATTCCGCGGCAATCGATTCACTGGGCCATCGCACCTGATCGCCCTGGACGATTGGGTTGGCAACCATTTCACCGCCGAGGTCAAAAACGTCGCAATCCACCGGGTGCCTGTTCCCGATTACGATCGCCACCGCCTCGCAATCTTTCACCGCCGCCGGGTCCTCGTGCCAGCGAACGGTCCCCCCGGTGGCGCCGTCGATCAACGATTCATCGTCAGCCCAACCGACCGACCGCCCGGGCATCGCCGCGGCGACATCGCCGGCCATCGCATCGACCGATTCGGCGTGGCCGACACCATGCGGATCACGGTCGCCGTTGTGAACGTGTCCCAGCAGCACCCGCCCCCGGTCCCCGGCCAGCGCCGCGGCGGTCCGCAAAAATCGCTGTTTGTCAGGCAAAAAATAAAACGCATCCTGACACAGCACCGTCGCGGGACCGTCGACGGTGATCGGACATCGACCCGCGGACACGTCGCAACACACCGCCAGCCCTTCGTCGCAGTACAGCCACCGGGCCAACCACACTTTGCTAAACACCGTGTCGACGCAGGTCAATTCAATCCCGCCGCTCGGCCCCGGCAAACGATTGTGCCGCAGCGCCGCGACGAACCAACCGGACAGTTGCCCCAATCCGCAAGCTAGGTCGATCAAATGCCGAGTGTCCCCCGCGGTTTCGGCGAGCAGTTGCAGCCCCGACAAGAAAGTCGGCGTCGACGGTCGGACCGCAAAATAATCAGCCACCGGCCCAAAACGGAGTTTTCTCAATGCCGCGTGCAGTGCTTGAACGTTTCCAGCCCCAAGCCGTCGGTGGTCGATCGCTTCGATCACCCAGTCCAAATCGGCGACCGGGGCCGGCGGTTGACGATCAAAATCGTCGCGGTCGTTGAGCAGCATTCGCAACGCCGAACGCCTGTCCCCTTTTCTAATCGCGGCCACCGCCGCGGACACCAAGCCGGCGCGACCGACCCGCAACATCGCAACACGATCGATAACCGGCCAGGCTCCTTGGGGGCCAACCAACAACCCGGTGGCTTCGTCGATCGCCGGCTCGAACCTCAGCTCATCGCCGGTCACCGGGTCACGCAGTGATTGCAAACCGCCAACCGTTGCCGTCACGTCATCACCCCGGTCGCGGCGATCATCGCATTTTGAAATCGTTGCAACGGCCCCTCGTGGACCAAGTCCAAATCGCGGCAAACCGCCGCAGCCTCAAACGTCGCCATCATCTGATGGAACCTGGTTTGCAACACCCGGTCGATCGCATCGGCGGCGTTGATGCACGCGGCTTCGGGGGTTTCCAGATGCAGCATCGAACCCGCCGACGCCGCCGCCCAATCGGCCATCGCCGGCGGCAAACAATCTGAGCGCCTTTTGCCTCGCCGCATCGACGACGGCGTGCAAGTGGTCACCCAACATCATTTCGCCGCCGTATCCCGCGTCGGGCAGAAACGCATTATGCAAATGGTGAATCATCGCGGTGAAGAACACCTCGCCGATGTCCGCCCCAAATCCGCCGGCCAGCACCACGGCGTTGACCGCGGTGACATAACAATGTTCAGCATGATTTTCGGCCGGGACAACCAACACGCGCGACTTGCCCACCGCGGTCGCTCCGGCCCTCGGCTCGGTGACCAACCGCCGGGCCAACGCCCGAACCGCCGGCGGCGGTGGCGACGACGGATGCACCGTTGCAACGACGGCACGCAATTGAACTGCCAATTCATCGGTGATCGCCCCGGAGTGTTCATCAATAGCGGACGCAAAACGTCGCCCGATGTCGGCCGGCTGCATTCCAAGCTCCGCCAGCGTCGAGGCGGTCATGCCGCCGGCCCTCGTCGCGACGATCGCCGCGGCGGTTTCCTCCATCGCCAACCCCGCCGACTCGATCCTCAACGCTTCCTCACCGCTCCGGGCAGCGATCGTCAACCGCGACAGCGCCGCGGTGAACCGGTTGGACGCGAAAGTCCCCTCAAACGCCGCAGATTCGATTCGCTTGAGGTCCGACAAGCTCGCGTAGCAGCCTCGTCAACGCGGCCGGTTGGCTCGGCGGCGTCCATTCAATCGACAGGTCCAACATCCTGGTTAAACAACCAGCGCCGCGTTGGCCGCGGGCATCGCTCCGAGTTCTTCGGCGACCTGTCGTAACCTCACGATCGCCGCCCGCATCGCGTCGGCGTCGACCTCGTGGACGTCAATGGGGTCACCCACCCCGCGGAGCATCGTGACCGTCAACCGTCCGCCCAGGTGTTGACGAAATTCCTCGAGTCCCTCCAGCAGCACGTCGGGGTCCTGGAGCGTGCGGTCCCACAGGTTCATGCCCAGATCGGCCAGGCAGCGGCAGATCGCCATCGCATCGGTTTGGGGCAACCCGTGCATCGACGCGGAGTATAGACAATCCAGCGCCACGCCGATCCCGACCGCTTCTCCGTGGCGAAGCCGGTAGTTCGAGAGCGGCTCCATTTTATGCGCCGACCAGTGGCCAAAATCCAGCGGCCGAGCCTCCAGCGACTCGAACGGATCGCCGCCGGCGGTGATATGTTTCAAATGCCACAGACAGCTTCTTTGGATCGCGGCAAAGGCGATGTCCATGTCTCGGTCAGCGATCCGAACCGCATCGCGGCACAGCGTCTGAAAATCCTCGCGGCTTTTGAGCAGCGAAACCTTGACCGCCTCGGAGAATCCGCATCGAAAGTCGCGGTCGGGCAGCGTCCGCAGCAACCCCGCGTCGTTGATCACCGCCCAGGGAACGGCAAAGGTGCCAACCCAGTTTTTTTTGCCGAAGTAATTGATCGCGTTTTTGACGCCGACGCCCGAGTCGTCTTGGGCCAACGTCGTGCTGGGCAGTCGGACCAACCGCACGCCCCGGTGGGCGATTGCGGCGGCGTAACCAACGGCATCCAACACCGCTCCGCCGCCGATCACGACCACGTAGGAACGACGGTCCAGGTCCAGATCGTTGATCAACGTCAAAATGGTTTCGACGTGCTCGCGGGTGTTTTTGACCCGTTCGCCGCCGGGCAGCCGGCAGGCCAACTGCTCGCTGCCCGGACCCCCGCCGGGTACCAACCGGACGCGGCCCGAGGCGTCGAGTTGTTCGATGATTTCGCCCACCCGGGTGCTGCCGTCGGCAACGTCGCGATCAACGATGACCAAAACCCGCGGCGGCCCCGCTTGCCCCCCATCGAGCACGTCCAGGAGCACGTCGATTTGCCCGCGGGCCAGGTCCCGGGTGAACCGAACCCTCTGCCGGGCGGGGACGTGGAAGTCGACATCGAACGAAGCGAGCGCGGACATTCTTTTCCGGGGGCTGCAGAGCTTAACGGGTCAGGACGCGGACCTGGCTTCCTTAGGCAGACCGTCTGACCGGGCGTCAGGGGAGGGTGTGGCCCCCATTATAGGAGCCGGCAAGTGACCCGCCCCCCCGTGGCGGCGTCCTGCCGGGACGCCGCTCAAGCTCCGGTAGCGGCGTTCCGCCAGGACGCCGACCGAGCCGTGAACCAAAGCCTTGGCGGCTTCGGCTACCGCAACCCCCGTGGCGGCGTCCTGCCGGCACGCCGCTCAAACTCCGGTAGCGGCGTTCCGCCAGGACGCCGACCAAGCCGTGAACCAAAGCCTTGGCGGCTTCGGCTACCGAGTCCTCACCCCAGCGGCTCAACCAGGATCACGACCCCCTTGAATGCCGGCGTGCGGCTTTGGGGATCCGTCGACCGCGGCACCAACACGTTCGCTTCGGGGTAGTACATCAACGCATTGCCGGCCCGGATATCCTCATACGCGGTCGCCAGCACCGGTTCGAGCGTCCCGGCCTCGCTGACGACCCGCACCGGCTGACCATCGGTCAAGCCGCGGGAGCGTAAATCATTGGGGTGCATCAACACGATGTCGCGGCGGGTTTGGTTGCGATACAAATCCTCCTCTTCATAAACGACCGTGTTAAATTGTCCTTCGGACCGGACGGTCATCAACCGCAACTCCGCCTCACCGGTCCCTTTGAGTTCGGGCAGGTCGTGAACGTGCAAAACCGCCTTGCCATCCTCGGTCCCGAACTCGGGCCGGTGATACGTTCGCCCGCCGATATGAAACTCCTGTTTAGTTTGATCGATCGTCGCGACTTTGTCATAACCGGGCACGACGTCGGCGATCCAATTTCGCAGTGTCGAGGCGTGGCTCATCGCCTCCCAATCGATGCCGCGATCGGGTGCGATTCGGGCCGCCAAATCGCTAATGACACGGATTTCGCTTCGCGGACCGGGCAACCGCCGCGGGCCGCCATCGGACAGCCGGACATAGTTGAACATCGATTCCTGCGTCGTCGGTTCCGGCTCCTCGTCGCGAGCCAAAACCGGCAGGATGATCGCTTCCTCACCCAGCCCGTGAACATGCCCGGTGTTGAGCGTTGTGGATAGTACGACGCTGAGTTGCAGATTTGACAGGGCCGACGCGGCATAGGTCGCATCGGGGTTGCTGCCGTATAAGTTGCCCCCGAGAAAAATCCCGGCTTTGATGTCTCCGGCGGCGGCGGCTTCCATGCACGCCATCGTGTCCAGTCCCTCGGCATCGGGCAGCGTGACATGATGTTTGTCTCGCAAATTATCGAACAATTGTTTGGTCAATTTGGGGGTCACACCAACGCTGCCGATGCCTTGGACGTTGGAATGACCGCGGATCGGCATCATGCCCGCCCCCGGCCGGCCAATCATGCCGCGGCACATCGCCAAGTTGACGATCGCTTGAACGTTATCGACCCCGTGGGCATGATGCGTGATGCCCATCGTCCAACTGAATACGCAAGCCTTGGACGCGGCATAGACGTCCGCAATCTCCTCGATCTGCGACCTGGCAACCCCCGACTTTGTTTCAATCTCATCCCAAGTCAATCGTCCGGCGTGGTCGATCATTTCATCGACGCCGTGGGCGTGGGCGCGGAGGAACGCCTCATCGATCTGTCCCCGCTGAGCGAGCCGTTTGATCATCCCCCAGATCATCGCCAAATCGCCGCCAATATGCGGCATGACATAATGGCTGGCGATTTTGGTACCAAAGAACAGTGACCGCGGATCCGACGGGATACGGAATTTCACCATCCCCGTTTCGCGGACCGGATTGATCACCACCACGTTGCCACCCCGCCGCCGGACGTGCATCAACGACGTCATCAACCGCGGGTGATTGGACGCGGGATTGCCGCCGATGACAAACACCGTATCGGCCGCCTCCAAATCCTCCAGCGTGATCGTCGCGGTCCCGGTCCCGATCGCCGACTTCAAACCGACGCCGGAAGCTTGATGGCAGTAGTAGGAACAATTGTTGACATTGTTGGTCCCATAAACCCGCGCCAACAATTGCATCAGGAAGCCGGCCTCGTTGCTGCTGCGACCCGAAAAGTACCAAAACGTCTCATCGGGCTTCACCGCGGTCAGGACCTCGCCGATCCGACCGTTGGCATCCTTCCAGGAGATAGGCTCAAAATGCGTCCCGCCCCGCCTGGCAATGACCGGCTGAATCAACCGGCCGGCGTGTTCCAATTGCCGAGGCGTCCAAGTCTTGAGTTCTTCGATGCTGTGGGTTTGCCAAAACGACGGCTCGATCGCCGGCTGCATGTCGCCGGCGATCGCCTGCAATGATTTTTTGCAAAACTCCGGGAAACTGCCCTGCTCGTTGACCATGCCGCCTTTTTGGCCGCCCATGCCGAGCGCGCATGTCTTGCAGGCATTCTTGCTGCTCAGCGCCCGGTAGAGCTTCCACACGCCGCCGACCTGGCGAGCCTTGTCCCAGGAGTATTTGATGGCCCGAAAGCCGCCGCCGGATTTAACTTTCATCGTCATGCCTGTTGATTTTTACTCAAAACAAACTCGCCGGATCGGCTCGCAATAGTTTTCGCAGCGCCAACATCCCCGAAATCAAACACATCACAATCGTCATCGCCAAAATCATCAACGATCGTGGCAACGTGATTTTCATCGGCAACCCGGAGATCGATTCCAATCCAAAGAAAAGCAACGCGACCACAGCCATCGCGGGAACGAATCCGATCAGGGACAAATAAACCGCTTGCCGGCTGACCAGACCGACAAAATAGCCGCTGGGATAACCCATCGCTTTGAGCGTCGCAAACTCCGCCATCGAATCCTGCAGCGACGTGTAGAGGATTTGATAACAGATGATAATCCCGACGGCGAAACCCATGGCGGTTCCGACGCTAAAAATCTTACCGATCGGCGTTTGATCTCGCCAAAAATTGGCTTCCCGGGTGATCAGCGCCCCCGGCGTCATCACCTGCCACTGCCGGCCGGCGATCGCGGTCAAGTCGGCGGCCGTTTGCTGGACTAACCGCTCGTCGTTCCTGACCGCATCGATCAATCGGATCAAACCGACGTCGAATTGACCCAACGGATTGCCTCGCCCGCGAAACGGAAACAGCTCGGCAAAGGTTTCGGGCGAGACCAACAGGGTGCCTTCGTTGGCGAAATCGGTCCCGATGGTAACTTTGCCAATCAGCTCAATCCGGTGGCCGGACAATTCCACCGGCCGGGCCGGCGGCGGATCATTGACCCGATCGGCCAGACGAAAGTGCCGACGCGTCTTTCGGTCCAACAACGCCGCTCCGGGTTGGCGGAGTGCTGCGGTGTGCGACGCGAGTCCGTCGATTTTCAACCAATCGTCCGCCCGGTGAGGCACGGCGATCACCTGAATCGGCCTGGCCGCCTCGCCGGCGACGCGGACCCGCGAAGCCAGCCGCTCGATCCGCAGCGACTCGACGGCCGCGACCCGCCGGTCGCCCGCGGCCCGCAACAGCAGCGACCGGTCGACCGGGGCGGAGACCGGCAACGTGTACCGGGCGGTGCTGATGGCGACCAAGTCGCATCGCAGCAGCGAAATCAATTGCCCGGGGCTATCGAGCAGGGCGAGCAAAAACCCGACCTGGGAGAACATCAGCACGACGGCGAAACCGACCCCCGCGGCAGCCAACAACAACCGCCGAGGCGAATCGACGAGATTCGCCCACGCCAAGGGCGTTCGGAATCGCGCAAGGGGCGTTCGGAATCGTGCCAAGGGCGTTCGGGATGACCAGCGTCCGTTCACCCCCCCGCTCCGGGTGTTGACGCCTTGGGGGGGGCGGGGCCGTTGGCCGATTCCGGTGAAGTTTTCGCCGCCGGCGGGCGGGTTTTGGCACGCCTTGGAGTCGTCCGGCGGGCTTTCCCGGCCGCCCGCCCGCCGGGCATCTCGCGGAGGATCTTCAAAAAGTCCGCCGCGGTCTCGAAGTCTCGGTAAACGCTGGCAAAACGGACGTAAGCGACATCGTCCAATTCCGCCAGATGTCGACAGACGAACTCACCGATCTGATCGGCGGCCACCTCGTTGTCAAACGTCGCGTAGATCTCCGCTTCGACGTTTCGGACCAACCGCTCGATCGCCGAGGATTCGATCGATCGCTTGCTGCACGCTTGATTGACCCCGCGTCGGATTTTCCCGGGTTCAAACGGTTCGCTGGTGCCGTGTTTTTTGATCACCCGCAGGTGCAACTGCTCGACGGCTTCGACGGTCGAAAACCGCCGCCCACAGGCGTGACAGGTCCGCCGCCGCCGCACCGAGAAACCGCTCTCGGTCGGGCGTGTCTCGAGCACCTTGTCGTCATCCTCGCGGCAAAACGGGCATCGCATGATCGGGCGGGCACCGCGGGGGTCGTGGGAAAGGGGGGGCGGTCGCACAGACGGCCCCGCAGGTTAACACGCCGCCGGGGGTCAAGGCAGCCTTCGGGACGCCGGAGCGACGAAGGTGCTCAGGTTTTTAAAAAACATCGCGCCCCCAAATCGCGCCCCCAAAGCGCCCCCGCCCCGCCCCAACAGCACCTAAACAAAACATTGACTCTTCAACACTGGTTTGACCATGAATGCTGTAATGGACACGCTGTCGCAAATCATCGATTCGGCCGATCCCTCGGCCGCTCCGAAGCTTGCCGCCGAAACTCAATCGTTTGATTCAACCCCCAAGGGAACCCTCGCGACCGAGGCCGCCCGCCGCCAGGCGATCGCGGTCGATCATCAAGAGGAAACGCTGTGGAGGGGAGGCTACAGCCCCAAGGCGATGGTCGGATCGTGGATTTTCATGGCGATCGCGACGCTGGCGTCGCTTGTCGTCGCCGCGGCGATGTACCGCGAATATCTACTGATCACTTTGGGCGTCGTTGCGGCCGCCTGGGTCTGGATTCTCTCGCGATACTACGCCCGACGGATGGGGGTCACGTATGAATTGACCAACCAACGATTCATTCACCGAGCCGGAGTGGTCACCCACCGAACCGACCGGATCGAGGTGATCGACATTGATGATGTCTCCTATTCGCAGGGACCGGTCCAGCGAATTTTTGGCATCGGCAGCATTGAGATCATCAGCAGCGATCGTTCCGATCCGGTATTACACCTATTGGGCATCGACCGGGTCGGCGAGGTCGCCGGAATGATCGATGACGTCCGCCGGGCCGAACGTCGCCGCCGGGCACTCCATATTGAATCGATCTAATCGCCGTAGCGGAAGTCGTCAAGACTTTCGATCGCAATCCCCGGCGTGATATAAAATTCCCCAAACAACTCGCAGCGGCATCCCCCTCCCCGTACAGGACGTTCTCTGCAAGGTTTCTCGGCTGACGCAGAGAATTAAGTTGGATTGCTGGCTGCACCTAGGCGTTTCGTGTCTTTCTGCGTTGCCACTTCATGCGATTTGAATGATCGGATCCTTCGTCCCAAGTTACCTGGTCGCGTCACATTGGACAATCGTGAAAAAAACACGCTGGTCCAACACGGCAAGAAGCTGGGCGGCAAGATCGAAGACATCGGCGAAGAAAGGAGCGGGCCGGCCGAAGGTGGTGGAAGACGTTCGCGAAACCATTCTGCGGATCCAAAAGGAAACCGGGTTCGGGTACACGAAGATCCTGCAAGGGTTGCGGCGGATGGGCATTCACATTTCTCGTCAAACGGTCAAGAACGTGATCGTCGACGCCGGCTTCGCACCGACGCCCGGCGATCATCCGGACACGTGGCACAAGTTCCTCAAACGGCACGCCGACACGCTTTGGCAGTGTGACTTCGCTTGCATGAAGAAGTGGACGTTGAAAGATCCGGTCGATGTTTACTTCATGGTCTTCATTCATCTCAGCACGCGGCAGATTTGGATTTCGCCGTGTACAGAGAACCCGAGTGGCGAATGGACGACGCAGCAGGGGCACAACTTTCAATGCACATCGACGATAAAGATCTGAAGTGCGAGATCCTGATGCGGGATCTCGATCGAAAGTACGTCGACTCGTTCGATAAAGTATTCAAGACTTCAGATCACGAGATCACGAGATCAAGATCACGCCGATCCGTTCGCCCAACTTGCAGGCCCACGTCGAGCGTGTCATTCAAACGATCAAACACGAAGTGCTCAACGTATTCTGTATCGTGACCAACGAGCACCACGACGGAATCCTTCGCACGACGCAGAGCTGGTACAACCAGCGTCGAGGTCACTCATCCCGCGATCACTTGCCTCCGATTCGTGACGACTTGGTCACCGAGCCGATTAAGTTCAGCAAAGACAACGTCGTCTGCGATTCGGAACTCGGCGGGCATTTGCTGTCTTGTCGTCAAGTGGCGTAAGCGGTCGTGATCCGTCGTCGAGCGGATGCGCTGGGTCAGTTGAATAGGAATTGAGCGTTGGCCGTGGTCGGAAGTTCGACTCCGAAACGCTCGCGGAGCAAGTCGCCAAGTTGCTCACGGTTTTCGATCTCGATGCGTTCCAAGATTTCCGCCGCGCGGCGGTGCAAAAACTCATTGTTGACCAGAGTCATCCGCGTGCCATCGCGATTCAGCAGCGCCACAATCAAGTTCTTGCGGAACTTGGAATCCGGATGGCTGCTCGTCCACCAGTTCCCCATCTCCTGGTCGATCTTCGGCATCGTCTCGCCGGTGAATTCGTAAACTTCGCTCCACGTGTCGCCATGCTTCACTTGGTGCATGAACGTTGGAACGAGTCGTCGATCGTCACCGCAAGAAAGATGTGTGTTCGCGGCGGCGTTATGCCCGCAGGCGTGTTGTACCAAACCCGTGCCGATAGCTCGGCGACATCGAACCCGACTTTACGAAGAGCCCAAGCCAACAACGCATTCTGCTCGAAACAGTATCCACCGCGTCGACGACGAACGAGCTTGTCAAAGATCGCGTTGGGATCAAGCGACACGGTTACGCCGGCGAGCGGATCAAGGCTCTCAAAAGGAATCAACGTCGCGTGGGCAAACACGATGGATCGGAGAGTTTGCAAATCGGCGGCGGTGGTTTTTTCGTGCCGAGTTCGTTCGAGGTAATCGTCTAAGTTCATAACGGTAAAGTACGCGGTCTTTTTCCCCTTCGCTACGAGGCTGGCAACGTACTATTGGGCGGAACAAAAACAGAATCATTCCATCGCTAACCGCGACCATCTTCACAGCAGGTCTCGCAAATCCGGTGGCACTTCGTGCATTGCAACTTGCCGCGAATGTCGACCAAGCCACCACCGCAAACCGGGCACGCGGGATCGCAAGATGGAGTTGGGCTTGGTTGCGGTGGGCGCTGATTCGTTTCGCCGGACATCTTTTAGTGTCCCTCTCTCGAGTTCAAGTTAGCTTCGCAATATCCCCAAGCCTCGCGCTTCCGAAAAGACTTCGCGGAACGGACGCACGCTACTTCGGTGCCATCACAGCGATGTCGTCTCGACATCAGTTTGACGGCAGCCCGGTTTCGGGATTTCGTTGGGAAACACGCAAAAACAGCGTGATTCCGTATTTTCAGCGATCTGGTACAGCGGATGCGAATACTCACTCGCGTCCCCTCAAAAAAACCTCCCTCGAAAGTCAAAACGATGAACATGATCAAATACGGAACGCTCGCAGTCGCTGCCATTTTCATGATGGTACCTGATGTCCAGGCTCAGAACTTTACTCAGCGCGGGACTCGCAATGGAGCGATCGCCGGAGCCATCGTCGGTGGGCTGATCGGAGGCAGTCGCGATCGACCCATCGCAGGTGCCGCGATCGGCGGTTTGATCGGTGGTGTGACGGGCCGAGCCATCGGGAACGCCCAAGACAATCGCTTCTACGGAGGAGGCAATGGTCACTGGTTCCAAAACGTGGCCCCCGTTCACATCCAACGAAGCTATCACCACGGTCATGGCTACCAGTCGTTCTATGGTCGCCAGCCCGTCGTCCGCCCGGTCTACGGCGGAGGCTTCCACGGGGGTGGTTTCCAATCGGGAGAGTTCCACCATGGCGGCTACTCGCCCTACAGCCGCGGCGGACGCGGTTGGTAAACGCCAACGTCCTCTGCGACTTGGAACTCGGCGGACACCTGAGTTCAGTGCTCGCTCAGCAAGTGCGACAACATTCGTTGCGGATTGTCCAAGAACGATTTCGTGACGCGGTAGTGCTCGGTGTCTTCGTAAGCGATCGGATTGATGCCGGCGTCATCAAACGAATAGATCTGTGCGTCCGGGTAGCTCATGATGATCGGCGAGTGCGTGGCGATGACGACTTGAGAGTCTTGTTTGACGATGCTATCGAGCAGCACTAGAAATTCCAACTGACGCTGTGGCGACAGTGCCGCTTCGGGTTCATCGAGAAAGTACAGCCCTTGGCCGAAGCGGTTTTCGACCAGCGTCATGAACGCTTCGCCGTGCGACTGTTCGTGCAGCGACTTATCGCCATAGCTGCCGCCGACGCCCAGGTTCTCGATCTCGGTCGCGACGTTGAACAGACTCTCCGCTCGCACGAACCAAGCATCCGGAACCAAGGCGTGATATCGACGGAGCTTCAAAGCCTTGTGCAATTCGGAGTGGCTCTCCCGCGTCGCGAACATCATGTTCCGGCTACCACCCTCGGCGTTCAGCCCGTTAGCAATCGCAATCGCTTCGAGCATCGTCGATTTGCCCGAACCGTTCTCGCCGACAAAGAACGTGACCTTCGGGTGCAAGTCGAGTTTGCGAAACGATTTTGTCGACCGCAGGTTGAACGCGTAGTGCGTCGGGTCATAGATTCGCGAGTGATCGAGATAGACGGACTCGATAAACGGCCCCGGCGTGACGCCCCGTTTGAGTGTTCTCATTCTTCTTCAACGTAGTGGAGGTTGTTAGACCTCCTGTTCTGGTAGTGGAGGTTGCTAAACCTCCGAGTTTGAAGAATCTTTCACAAGATCCACAACTTCAACTTCACTCCCTTCATCCGCTGGTTTAACATGGCGTG
The DNA here is from genome assembly GCA_963833245.1 of Pirellulaceae bacterium. Taxonomy (GTDB): domain Bacteria; phylum Planctomycetota; class Planctomycetia; order Pirellulales; family Pirellulaceae; genus Rhodopirellula. The sequence goes on along the minus strand of CAWHXH010000006.1, from coordinate 1,160,215 downwards.
GCGTCCCGAACGACTTGTCAAAGCTGGCCAACTCGACAACACCACGCTCGGTTGGACCGTCGGATGGCTTGAACTTGATGGGATCGACCAGCGATTGCAACTCAAGTTAGCCGGCAACTGCCACCCGGATCTAGCCGGTTGGAAGTTCAACATCCATCGCGTTGAACCAGAATTGCCGGAAGCCGAAGAATCGCCCAAGCAGTCGTCACGGCATCTGCGATCGCTGGCCCGCAATCCACGCATTCGCCAACAAACACCACCGTCCGCCCTCAACACCGAAACCCATCACCTTGCCGGCGATACCTAAGCGATCCCAATTATCGTTTCAACGCATCCGCATGCCCATAGGTTACACGTCATCGAAATAGTCTGTGTCGATCTTCTTCAGTGTGGATGCTCCGTCTTTGTTTCATCCAGGAAGCAAGCCGTATGCACCATCGCCCTTCTGCATGAACACCTTCCGTTTGGAAGCGTGTGGGTTTAGGTTTTCAGCACTGTGCCGCGACAGACAACTTCGCACGAATCTCGTTCCCAGGCTCCCGCCTGGGAACGCACTGCACCGCAGGCTCCCGCCTGCCGAACCAGAAGCGGAGGCAAGAGCCTCCAACACATCGGGTTCCCAGGCGGGAGCCTGGGAACCAGTTGCAAAGGCCATGTTATCCCACTTGGTTTGAGGAGGGTTGAGTTAGGCGGGCAAGATCATCAATGCCCTTGATTGCGCCGGGGGTCGCCAAGTAACCGATCCCGCGGTGCAGATGCAAACGAAATTGAGCGCCGACAACCTTCTCGTCGTAGCAATCAAGACCGTCGGCCTCACAGCGTTCTTTTACAATTGCCAGATAGATTTCGTGATGCTCTCCTCCAAAAGTCTGCCAGGTCATTTCAACATTGCTGTCGGCGGGGTACCCAATCGGCGTCGGCGGCGTTGGTTCCTTCAACGAAACACACAATGCCCAGCGACATAGAATATTCCATTGGTCGATTCCCGTTCGCGTCTTCAAACGAATGAGTTGATCTCGCGCTTGGTTGGACAGTTTGACGTTTCGGATCATCTTGCGCCCCCTTGTTCCCAGGCTCCCGCCTGGGAACACACTGCAACGGAGGCTCCCGCCTCACGAGCATCAACACACGGCAGGCGGGAGCCTGCAAGACCTTGCGTTCCCGGGCGGGAGCCTGGGAACGAGTTAAGTAAACTAAGCATAAGTTTTCTCCTCATCGAACGCCGGGAAATATCCGTCTTCCACTTCCGTTCGCTTCTCATCCTCGTCGTAACGAAGGTGGAACGAATGCGAGACGCTTGGCAGCAAATCAGCATACGAGGACCGGTCCACTTCCGAGTCCGTCGATAGCACGATCACCTGATGACTGGCATGTGGGAAATAACGCTCGACCAGATGACTGCGATGCTCGCTGTCCAATCTCGCCATCGGCGTGTCGATGATCGCCGGCAACGGTCTTGGTGATGCCTTCGCCAATCCCCAGAGCACCGAGATTGCGAAAATCTGTTTCTCGCCTTCCGACAATCGCTCCTTCGGCAACACTTCGCCGCCGGTCGCGTACAGCGTGATGCGGAACGACTCCGGGTCAATCTCAACCCGCTCGATCAACGACTGTTTGCGAAGCAGAAACGCAAATGCGTCGCCGACTTCCTTCGACAGATGCTCAATTTTGCGATTCGTCGCACGTTTCAAATACTCCTTCATCGTCTCCTGAGTCCGCACCGCCATCTTGATCATGCGCCCCGCTTCCTCGGCGTCGATCTCGCCATCGGTGTTTTTCCGCTGAATCGCTTTGATCTTCGCTTCCGCATCCGCTTTTGACTTCCTCAGCGATTCCAGTTCGCCGGTCAGGCTCTTCGATTCTGCATTGATCTTCGTGGCCACCTCCGTCGCCGCTTTGAACTTCGCAAACACATCCTGAACCGACGACTCCTCCGGAGCCATCTCGAGCGAACGCTCGAGCTGTTCCCGTTTCGCTCGGCAAGACTCCAGCTTCGCGAGCAAATCATTCAATCGCCCCATTGCCGACGCACGGTCCGACTCATCGTTGAGTTTTTGCACCGCAACACGAGCACGATCCGATAAACCATGTCGCACCGGAGTTTGAGCCAGCTTCGACCTGTCCTTGCGATCGCGATCCTGAACCTTCTTGACCAACGTTAAAGCACCCGAATCCGCACCCTCTTGTTTCATTCGCTTCAAAATCTCTTTGTCGCGATCGGTCAGCGTTTTCGCGACCACCTTGGATTCGCGGGCTTGTTGTTCCCTCTCGTCCTGTTGCTGAGTCGATGCAATCAACTTCGGTATCATCATCAGCGGCAGTTCCCCGCTCGCGACGCGAACCAGTTCTTCTTTGTGCTGCCGCTCATCGTTCTGGGTCTGAATCAGTTCCTGCTTGCGAGCTTCTCGATCGAGCCAATGCGGACCGCCCAACTGCTTGAATTCGTCATCAGCAGCCTTCTCCGCCTTCGTCGCGCGAAGCCGCTCGTTCTCCAATGCCGCCACTTGTCGGTTCTTTGCCGTCACCAAAGCCGCAAGCTCCGTCGATTCAGCCAACAACGATTGGTAATTCGGATCATCGCTGACCGAAACGAGTCGCGACGATAACCGGTTCTCCAGAATGCTCGCGTCGGCAATCAGCTTCTCCGCCAAATCCAAACCCAGCAACGATTTCACGGCGGAGCCAAGAGCCACGTGCGACGTGTCGTCATCCGCCAAAAAGCGAACCTGCTCGGCGTCGAAGAAAAACAGCCGCGATATCCCCAGCGGAATCAACTCCTCAACGATGTCGCTCCAGTGATCTGACAAATGCCGATCCGGTTCACCATTGCAATGCACCGTCACCGATTCACGAACGTTCGTCGTTTTCTGCGACCACGATCGCCGTACCTCGTAAAGTTTCTGCTCGCCTTCGGATACGTATCGAAACTGCAACGCCACCGACGCCCCGTCAGTCGGATCGACACCGCGGTGAATGCAATTGCGCAAGAAGTTTTCATATGAAATCCCCTCTCGCTTCGACACCCGCGCACGACTTCCGTACAGCGCCAGTTGAACCGCGTCCAGAATGGTCGTCTTGCCACCACCGTTCAGACCGCCCACCAGCACAACCGGACGATCGCGGCTTTCCGGTGCAAGATCAAGCACCTGCTGCCCTTTGTACAAACAAAAGTTATGCATCGTCAGTCGATCTAAAATCATACCAACACCTCGCCATGCACCCCGTAGCGGAACTCGTCAGGAGTTTCGGCACCTTTGAATCTAGCTCCCTTCTCCCCCGGCTTTGCGGGGGAGAAGGGTCGGGGATGAGGGGGCCTACCATGCTGAAGCGTCAGTGTCTCGATTCGTTCTTCAACAACGGTACGCCCCTCACCCCCAGCCCCTCTCCCCGAAGCGAGGAGAGGGGAGCCAGAATACTTCAAACCAGGAGTCTGCCACGAATCTATCCACCCCATCACTTCACCACCCCACGCGGCCTTTCAATTTGAAACAACATCCCCGGCTGCGGCATCGGATTCTCGTGTTCGTCATCAATCCGCCGACGTCGTTGCTCTTGATCCTGCCGCGCTTCCACCGCCTCCTCTTCGCTTTCAAACTGAGCCTTCTTCAAGCACGACTCCAGATCATCAAACACGCCACTCCGCCGCGACATACTGCGATACTTTCGTTCAATATCCAGCAACTGCATTTGCAACTGCAAGAACTCATCATCCTCGCCGCAAATCTCGCTCAAGATCGACCACTCCTCACGCCCCAGCAACTTGTCATCCGCGTCAATGCACGGAAATTCCTCGCCCGTCGTCTCGTGGTAAATCGTCGGCACCGCGTCATCGAACTCGTGCTTTTCGTGCAACCAAATCCGTCGGATCTCGTGCATCTCCTCCATCGTGATCAACTCAATCGTCGCGACCTCCGGCGGCCCGATCTCACGAATCTGCTGCTGCACCTCCAGCAACCGACGCAACCAATGGTGCCGCCACTTCGGACGATACGGACCGCGAACCAAGTACCGATCACCGCTCGTCTTGCTGGTACCTAAGAACACATTGTCGTTCATCCGGCTCCCGCCTGGGAACGTAATGCACCGCAGCTCCGCCTGCCGTGCCACGACACGGGCACTAGCCTCCGAAACACTGGTTCCCTGGCAAGAACTAACCAGACGTCATCTTGTCCAATCCTCGATCGGCGTGTACACCATTGAAATCGGCAAGCTCGCATTCGGCGTCAACCGATCACGAATCTTCTTCTTGTCATGCTCCGCCATGGTCCGCGCCCGCCGCTGGCTCTCCATCTTGCGAGTCCCCAACAGCAACATCGCCTCCCCCGATTCGCGAACCACGTCACGGATGAACCGGTTCGACGGATTGATCTTCATCCGTTCGGTACACCATCGAAACTTCTTCCGAGGAGCCGGGTAGCCTTTCCCGATCAAATTCACCCAAAAGCTATCCTTCGTATCCGGCGTCAGCTTATGCGGCGTGATCGGCAACCCCTGCTCAGCCGCCGCCGCCCGCATCTTGGCGTGCGAAGCATCCACCCAAGCCGCCACCACCGGCTGCTCGACCAACGTGTCCGTCGAAATCACATGAACCGGCTTGGTTCGTTTCTCGGCCGGCAGCTTAGAAACCGCCAGCCAAACGAGCTGCAACACGGCGCTGGAGTCTTTGCCTCCACTATAGCCAACGATCCACGGAACTTCGTCCCACAGATACAACTCTTGCAGCTCTTCGATCACGCGTTTTACAACGACCGCGAGACCTTCCTCGGCAAAGGCTGATTGTTCATTACTGCTTGAAGTACCAGGCGAACTACTTTTTGCCATCTTTCCCTGCCTTAAATTGCAACTCGATGTCTTCTTCCATAGGGGTCAACGTGATTCCCAGAGCCGTTTTAATCAGATTCGCGGTCAATGTGACATTTACGTGGCGCTTCGAGAGCCTGCCTGCGTTCATCGCCCTTCCTTCCCATTGCGGGTTGCTCCTCGACCAATCTATCTTTTCAAGCTTCTTTAACTTTGTTTTCCGGTCATTCGCTTTGGAAAGCAGTAGCGCATTTCCGACACGTGCGAGCGCAGCAAGGGCAAGCGTGTGGGAATGGATGAAGCCCTGGCGAAGATCAGCCGCACTTACCTTGCGCTGCTTTGCTAATCCCCAGTCCGGGATGTGAGGTGCAACTGCGTTCCAGAATTCACAAGCCGCTGCAATTTTTGACTCATGCTCGTCTTCTGGAATCTCTAACCCCGACAAAAGAACTTGCGTCGCGTTGTGAATGCCACTAAGCGTGAATAGTTTGATGGACCTGTTTGATATCGTGCTACGCTCCATCTCCGTCAATCCGTTGAACGTCGCAACACCTTCGGCAACGCTCTTTGCAATGTGTGCCCAAGTGTCACGATGGTCATAGAGGAGCCCGAGCGACTTGGTCGGTCGAATTGCATGGCGGTTCAAATCAGCAAACATCTGCTGGCAATTCTTCAAGCCGATATCGAGAAAAAAAACGACCGAGATGGTCTCGTCACCAAGGTCCGGATTCTCGTGCAGCGCCGACTCGATCGCGGCACGCCGGTGTTGTCCATCGTTGATGACGAATTTAGCACTCATCGGAACTCTCAATCGCCCAATGTCTTGACTGTTCGCTTCGTCGCCGAGGGGTTCAAACGCAACCTGACCGTCGATTGACGCTGTTAGCGCCGAGAACGTGTAGTTCTTCGGGTTCCCTGTCAGGTACGCCGCCATTTCTGGAATTCGTTGCTTATTCAAGACCCGCTGAGAACGAAGCTCAGGCTTCAATTCGTCTTCATCGAAAAGGAAGATTCGCGGAATCAATCGCATCGGGCACATCGAGACGTAGTACTCACGTCCCGCTTGAATGCCGCGTATCGAAGGGAAAATGTATTCAAAGGCAGGCATTGCGACGCCTCAAGGCGGAAGTTAAACTTGACTTCCATGAAAGATACTTGTTGACTTCCATTTTCGCAATGGCGGTCGAACCCTTGGCAGGCCAAAAACGGAGATTTCGAAATGAAGTGGAGTTACGAAGACGCAGTCAAACACATCGCCGACCAATTTCCTGGCTGCGAGGCAAGTGTCGAAGACGGAGGCGACGGATATGTCGTCGGTGTCGTAGAGGGTCCGCATGAGGTGATCGAAGCATCATTCCGCTTAACGTTCCAGGCAAATCCGGAAAAGCGAGATGAGATCGACCGGATCGAAATCGCTGAACCAGGCAAATTCTGCGGTACTGTGACTCCCGGCGAGTCGCTACGAGATTCTGCCGAAACAAGCAACGGACCAGCCAACATGTTTGCTCGATTGACGATAACTTCGCAATCCTCCGAGCCGTTCCAGCGCATCCGGGGATTGGTTGGCGACTATGAAGTGTGTGTTCCAATCTCGTCTGTAGATAGACAGGAGGAGTAAGATGGCAAGCGATATCAAGCCAAGGCAGCCACTGTACCTCGATTACAACGCGACGACACCGCTGGACCCGCGAGTATTTGAAGTCATGAAGGAGTGGTATCTCGGTCCGCCCGCGAATGCAGGGAGCCGCACGCATCTCTACGGACAGCGAGCGAAAGATGCTGTTGAAAAAGCACGCCAGCAGGTCGCTATGGTCATCAATGCCAAGCCGGAGGAGATCATATTTACCAGTGGTGCAACGGAAAGTAACAACATTGCGATTCTCGGATTGGCGGCACACGGAGAAGAAACTGGGAAGAAACATATTGTTTCAACTGCCATCGAACACAAAGCCGTCTTAGAGCCACTTCATCACCTCGCACAAAAGGGTTTTGAGGTCGAACTCGTGCCGGTAAGCAAAGGAGGGTTCATAGATCCCGAGGACATCTTAAGGCGATGCCGTAAAGATACGCTACTTGTTTCAGTCATGCACGCGAACAACGAGACCGGAGTGCTACAACCAGTGAAAGAGGTCGGAAATCTGCTTGAGGAAAGCACAACATATTTCCACGTTGACGCGGCACAAACTTACGCAAAGGAACTGGACTTGCAGGATGTTCGATACGATCTTCTTTCCTTCACTTCGCACAAAATCTGCGGTCCTCAGGGGATTGGTGCCCTAGGCGTGAACCGAAATCGCTCGAAGCGGATGCCGATATCCGCCTTAAGTTTTGGTGGTGGGCAAGAGCGAGCACTACGCCCAGGAACAATCCCAGTTGCACTCACCGTTGGCTTTGGTGAAGCCGCTCGCCTCGCGTTTTCTGAAATCGAGTTCCGCTCAAACACTCTACCAATAGTCAAAGAAGCCTTTCTTGAACAACTTTCTGGACTGGAGTTTTTCATTAATGGCGATTGCGAACGTACACAATTTCACGTTGTCAACCTGCGTTTTCCTGGCGTCGACAGTGAGGCACTGATGATGTTGCTCAAGATGGATCTGGCAATCTCAAATGGTTCGGCTTGCACAACTGACCGCTACCAACCGAGCCACGTGCTGACTGCAATGGGCTTGACGGATGATGATGCTAATGAGTCGGTGCGAATATCCTGGGGAACATATATTGATCACCAGGAAGCCTTTGCAGTCTTACGCGATGCAGTTAAAAGCATTCGCGTCATTCTTTAATTGCTTCACTTCAAAGGTCACCCAGTAGGGCTACACCTTCAAACCATTCACGTCCAGCACGAACATTTCTAAAGGATTCTTCCAGTGACTGGATAATCAAATCCCTCGTCGATGCCGAGTCGCTAACCTTAACTTTCCAAGGGTGGGTCCAGAAATCTTGCGGAATGTTGCTTACAAGTTTCTGACAAGTATGCCGTACGTCATCAGGATCTGAGATATCCAATTCTCCCCAATCGAACCTGCTGATAAGTGAGTTTGTTATAAAAGTGGTGAATGAAATCATGCACGCTTTCTGTAGCAGCTTTGAATCAGATGTCCAAAGTTCTTTCCATTCTGATTTAGCTGTGCCCCAGATAGCGTAAAGGAACTCGCATAAAGTGTCTTCGTTTTCAAGCTCTCGGATATTGTTCCGCCCTTGCACGATCGCAACACAACTCTCAATTGCGGAGGGGCTAATGAATCTGGCATCACTATCGCCCTGGTCAGAAACCAGTGCAATATGCCCCCTGAATGGACTCGCCAAATCGCTGTCCATAACCCCAACAAACTTCAGGTTTGCGTGCAAATTTAACCTCGCAGTCTCAAGTCGCTTTGCCAGCGATTGTTCCTTGTAGTCAAGAGCAAGAGTTCTGATCAAGTCAGGAGAAACTGGTGTTGCCTTGCGATTAATTACCAGAAACTGAAATGCAGTTTCCATGTCATCGACATTCAAGAGTGCAACTACGGACACCTTACAACCAAGCCCTTTCAGTCCAAGGAGACGATGCTGCCCATCAATTACCAAGCCGGGTTTAGCTTCATCAGTGACATTTTCATCCACAGAAACCGTGATCTCATCATCCGTGAAGCTATCCTCCGTTACACGCAAAGTCACCGTAACAGCTGGAGGAATTGTATTCCTAGGATCCAGATCAAAAAAACGTCGAATCGCGTTGATCTTTGACTTGTTTAGTCTTCGCTGGGGACCGGTTTGATCGTCTTCGCGGCGACGGATGGCAGCCCACGATAGGACGTCGTCTGCATCCGCGACCATTATTGCGTAGTCAGGGGACTCGACATTGTCGCGTTGTCGAAATCGTATACAAGGCATCGTGAAACTCGGCATGTCAGATTCCTCTTAGAAGGGGACTTTTGGATCGTGATTTTCAAGGTTGAAAAAATCTGCTAGCTGAAACCTGTCAACAACACGTGCGGTCTGCTGGCGAGGTCCAAGCCTCACCATCGCCCATTTGAGTGTATTTTGAGGATTCCGTGAAAGAAGACGTCTCGCGGCGTGGTAGTGTAGCGCGAATGCGACATCACCTTTGACTTTTAATGCTTCTTCACTTGGGTCAATTCCATGTATAAGCGATTGTACTCCCGCCATTCCCCATGTGGCGAGGCTACCCTTGTGCTTGTTGCAGCCATGGCATACGGGCAAAAGATTATCTTCCAAGCTGTCGCCGCCGAAACTGTTCGGCCAAATATGCTCTAGCTCAAATTGGTGTTCTTTTTTTCCAGAACCGAATTGCAAAGTGCATCCGCACATGTAGCACTGTGAGCTTTTATTGTTCGCGTTCCGAACAAACACTGACCGAGTCCTATTGCTTATGTGTGATGCGGCAGCCTTCGCTGCTTCGATCGAAAGGCCAAGCGTTTGCGAGATGGTTTCTGAGGGAATCAGCATTTTTTCTCTCAAAAATAGCTTCAGGTCTCTGATATACGCGGCGTCATCTGTGATGCGGTTATTTCCTTCGGCATTAATGCGCAAAGAACGTGCTGCCTGCACTAGCCTGCAAGTCGTGTTTGCGACTGCAATTTCATAGAACAGCGTCGTCAGTTCGTCGGACCGACCGGTTGGCAACAATCCAGCCGACAGACGATCCCAGTCAACTCCTTTGAGTAGCGACGTTTGGACGTGGTAGAACAAACGCTCTCCTGCCGTCACAAATTCATACTTGACAATCATGTTCTGTTGAAACCTCGCTTGGAAGTAGGGAAATGGCCTGTTTCACCGTTGTGCTTGTGAGAATTTCACGTTGTAAAACGCTTCTACAGGTAGTCGCCCAGCTTTTCAGCAACGCCATCAAGCCCCGGAAGTGCTCCGTTGCTTGTCGCTTGCATCTCGTCAATGAGGCTAAGCAGCCCAAGGATTGGGTCTGACGGTCGATTGTCAACGCAGTGCTTCTGCATTTCCTTCAAGCCGAGGTAGGCACAACGCTCGAATAGGTCGATCCGCTCGGATTGCTTTTCCGGATCAAGTATTGTGAGTTCGTTGGCCTTTGCGACAGCTAAGGCGTCGATAAAACCATCGTCTTGCTGCGACTGGAAGTACTGCAGTCGAATTCCCTCGCCGTAGCTATCCAGATCCGTCGAGTCAACTTTATCGTGATGCAACGCGTACCCAACCGCAGCAGCGAACATGAGGCCTTTTTGTTTAGTTTCAAAAATCTGGGCTTCGTCTTTGAGTAGATCGAGAATTGATTCTAGATCTTTTGGAGGGCGCACTCGGTCTCTCATCTGATCACCTCTTTAACAATTGTCCAATCTGTTTGTGCTCCAGGCTCGCCTACCACGTAGTCGCAGCTACCGCCACCGTAGGGAACGCTGATGTCCATCTCTTGACCGCCGGGCGTGTGTAGCTCCAGGACGTAAGCGCTGCCGACGGCTGGCTGAAGAACAGATTCGACTTCGCCGTCCCACTGATCGTGATTGATAATCAACACCATCTGAGGAACGACAGTTCGTAGCCCTGATGGCACCGTTCGTTTGAAATGTGCGTCCATTGTCGCGAATGGAGCATCCATCACGATCGGGTAATCGCCGCCTTGAAACGGCTGCTGTCTGCGAACATCTGCTGCCGACTCATCGCTGCCAATTTCTGCCGCGAGTTTGATTAATGCGGAGACAAAACACAGTGCGAGGGCGCGAAGATTGGCAGAGGAAGGAGCTGAGGTAACCCACGTGCCATCCGGTCCCCGTTCCTTGATTGATAGCTGAAAACTCTCTGTGAACTCGACCAATCGGTCGAGCTGTGCCACTTTCTTCCAGTTCTCTGTGAGCTGTCCGTCAAGGTACGCTTGAACAATCGAAAGCCAATCCGACTTCAATTGATTGAGCGTACTGACGACCTTCTGCGTTGCACTGAAGCGACGCTCAATGATTTGAGCCGCCGACTGATCTTTCGACAGACGTTTTCGTTTGTCACGTAAGTCCTCCAGCGTTTCGCTCAGTTTTGCGATTGCGTCGCGAGTTTGCTGAGTTTGAGCACTTTGCTTGATCAGATCGTCAACCACCGTACGAAGGCGATTCTGCAACGCCTGGACATACTCGAGGCCAAAATCTTTGCCCTGAAGTTCCGAGTCGATACTCGATATCTCGCCAGTAACCTGATTAATTTCCTGCTTCGTCTTAGCCCATGCAGAACGCGCCTGTGCAAGGTCGGTGTCGAAATCCACCTTCCGACTGGAAAGCACCGACACCGACCTGTCGACAAGATTGATGGATTCTTCGAGAACCGCGAGTCCCTCCTTGCCTCGCCAACTCATCAAATACGCTTTGGATTTATCGTCCAGAGTGTTTCCACAGACGCATTGCCCAGATTCGAGCAGATCGTCAACGAAGCGAGGTTTGATCTTCGCGGGCAATTCTCCCGCCTTCACTGCCGCATCCGCGAGTTGCGAGAACGCAGCAAAGACGGAGTCTGACTTTGCCAAGAAACCGTTTCGCGATATTACCTTCGCCAGTTCCTTACGATTTTCATCCTCGACAGTTTTGAGGTCTTCTTTCTTCTGTCGTAGCTCGCTCTTTCGTTCCAGAAAAGGTCGCACCTCCTCGGACTCTGCCAATTGCATCTCGATCGAGTCACGGTTCTTTGTTAGTTCAGAAACGTTGCCTTGTTCGGTATCCAATCTGCTTTCGAGAGTTTCAGACTGTTCAACTGCATCGCTAATCTCGTCTTCAATGCGTTTCATGTCCCCAACAGCGATTTTGGATAGCTCCACTTCAAAATCACGACCGACCTGCTTCAGGTGCTTGATCGCCTGATCGAGCAACGTGAAGTTCAGGAATTCCGCAACGCCTTTCGCAAGATCTTTCCCTGAGCTTTGAAGCGCCAGGGTTTCCATTTCTTCACCACGGAAAAAGAAGAATCTCGATAGTTTGTCCGGTAAAAGCTGTTGAATCAACTGCTTGGGATCTGGAGCCTTTGTCGTATTTCCATCTTCATCCCGTATGTCAATCCGGAACTCAGGCGCTCGGACTTCTTCAAGACTACCACCGTCCAGCTTTTGGTACATCCCTTTTCGCGTAGCCGTATACGAGCATTTTTCATCTGTAAAAATGACCGAAACTGAAAGCGGGACGTTGTCACCAATCGCGGCTACGTTCACAGCACGATGACAAAGCACCTCCTCTTTGTTTTCAACGTCAAGGCGATCGTAGAAGCACCAAAGAAACGCATTGAGCAATGTTGTCTTGCCTGCACCGTTTTGTCCAAGCACCACCGTTACGTTACGCGGGCCAGGCTGAGCGAATTGGATTGTATTTTGTCCAAAAAGCTGGCGGAAATTCTCGATTTCGATTCTTCGTAAAATCATTTGACCACCTGCTGCACAAAATTCCGTAGTGGCTGCTTAATATCTGGTGACTTCAAGTGCCGATTTTCCCATTCGAGTTCCAGCGCCTTCATGAGTATCTCTTGTTCCTCGTTGGATAAGGTCGCAACGGCTTGCTTACGCATTTCCGCCTTTTTTTCTTTCACGTCTTGCCAAGTATGCACGCTGTTTTCCTATAAAAGATGAAGTAAATGTAACCGTTCTAAGACGGATCGTAGTTTGCCGGTTGCCTGAGGACCGTTGATCGCAAGTCGGGCGAACTCCACGACGCGATTCATTTCACGCTCGACGAGGTTTCTCAACGTTCTGAACTCTGGCGTTCCTGGTTCGAGCTGATCCAAAGGCGGAATGACGATGAAGTCAAATATCTCGGCTTTGTCTTTTCCTTCTGCCCGGCGAAGGACACGACCGCGACGCTGAATGAATTGCCTTGGGTTCGTACTGCTAGCGAGGATGAAAGCACGCCGTACCTTTGGAATGTCGATTCCTTCATCAAGGCAACGGATCGCGACGAGGGCTTGTTTGTCGCCTCGTTCAAAGTCTTCAAGAATGGTCCTTCGCTGCTGTTGGTCGGTTTCAGCCGTGTACTTCGTAATGTTCATTCCAAAGTCCTGGCCGAGTATTCGCGTGACTGCGTCCACCTGACGAAGAATGGTTTGATCGGGGACTTCATCGCTGACTCGCGTGTTCGCAGCGTCGACTTCGACACGCCCGTCGCCGCAGTAAATCAAATTGAATCGCATGTTCTTGAAGGGCTCGAAGACTCGTCTGAAGGCAGGGAGTTTTTCCTTCGCACTTGCAACCAGGCGAGAACGTTTGAGCAGCAGCGCAAGCGCGAGATCACTCAAGTTTTCGCTTCGTGGATCGACCATGCAGCGAGCGAGTTGCTTCGTGATCGCAAGGTATTCTTCAGTCTCTTCGTCGTCAAAATTTACCAAGATGGGGTTGTAGACGTAGGGGCACAGTGCGGAATTGGGGCCTTGGAGAGCATCGGCCAAACCAAAATCTATGACCACATCACCGAAATAATCGTTAACCGCTTGGGTTCCTTCCTCGTCCATCCATCGTTGCGGAGTCGCTGAAAGACCTAGTCGCAAGCTGACTCTTTCGGGAAGTTTTCGGCTCAGGTGTCGCGCACCCAAGTTATGTACTTCATCACCGACGAGGACGGTACGAGAACGCAGTCGATCGAGTACTCGCTGGAATGGGTCGAGGGCGAACGTTGTATTCGTGGTGACCAGGCTCAAGATTGGACGTTGTTCGGTTTGATTGAGATACAACGCGGATTCGACCAGCGCGGTCCATTGACTGCTCGAACCGGAGCAGTTGATCGGGTTCAAGCCAAACTGACGAGATTCATCAATCCATTGATCGACAAGATTCAAGTACGGTGCGACGATGATGATGACCAACGGCGAACCCACTCGCCGATAGAGCGTTTCCAGAGTTGCGAGAGCGGTGATGGTTTTGCCGCTTCCGGTGGCCATCGAATAAACACCCCGGCCTCCGGCGGCGAACCAGGCGTCAATCGCCCGTTGTTGGTAATCGCGTAGCTTAAGACGCGGCGGTCGTTTTAGGATTTCGATAGGGGCGATCATGGTGCGAGGCGGCTTCTCGCGTAGTGCAGTTGTGAACGCGGCGTCATCGGTCCCTCGAGTTTGCAAGAGTCCATCGACGAACGCTTCGTGGAGCGAAACGATTTCGATTCCTGGCGTTCGGTTGCACCAAAGTCGCTCGAAGTCGTCACGGATGGCATCGACCCAACGATGGGGATGCCCGGGACGCGCTTCATGCAGAAGGATGCGTTCAAAATTGTGCTTGTAAGCGTTCGCGGATTCGTTCGCGCTACCCTCGATCGCAATGGATCGCCCGTCTTGCAAATCAAGCAGGCCGATTTTTTCGTGGTAGACGCTGCCGACTCGTTGATCGTTAAACACTGCGATCCGAATTGACAAGCGATTGTGGTGAATCGCCCAGGCGAGTGCGGGATGACGAATCTGCTTTTGTGTCCAATCAAGACTGGATGACGACTCGCTTTGTTTGCCTTGCTGCCGCCCGTACAGCGCGTGGTGTAGCGTTTTGAGATCGGTTTCGCTGAAGACGGGGGAGCAAACGATTTCCATTCGCCCACCGCCATCGAAGAATTGACTGAACGACCGAGGATCAGCGTCAAAGACGGAACTGGAAAAGTAACCGACAGCGCGTTGGTACTTTGTGGCCGACGGCAAGAATGTGGGAAGGATGGCATGCAAGAGTCTGCCGTCGGTACCTCGCACCAGTTCCGTGGATGGTCGATCGAACGAAAGGGTCGATGATGCAGTGGCATTCACAGAAACCTCTGCAGCAGGTCAGCGACGTTCTTTGACGATTCGGTTGAACCCGTTTGGCTTTGAATCGTGCTTGGCTCACCGTTCTTCATCTCTGGTGGATTCCTATCGTCATCATCAAGGGTCAGCGGTAATTGCTCAGTCTTATCTCCTTGCACGACGCCGTTTCTTTGTGGTGCTTGGAAATTAGCTCCGTACGAATTCCGATGCACCAATTCCACAAACCAAGGAAGGTGCTCCAAGTCAGTCAATGCGATGCGACCTTCGTGCAAGAATGCGATCGCACGTGAGACTGAGAGCCGGACCCCTTCGGAGACATTCTCGCAGCTTAAATCCAACGTCCATCCGTCAGGAACGAGCACCGGTGGCAGTTTGTGGACAATGCACGTGTGCAATGACACGCCGTAGTCCGACTCGCCTTCTTCATCGGCATCCAAATTCAATTGTTCGATGACATACGAGTCGTAGTCTTGGTAGTAGCGGTTTAGCATTGCAGCCAGTTCATCAAGCACAATCGGAATCCCCAACTGATTGACAATGAAACCGACCCAGCCACGCTTTCCTTTGGCGATCGCTGATCCCTGAGCTTGCGTGTCCCAACGGAGGCGACGGCGACGCATTGGACGAATTCGCTTGCCGGATTGGCGTATAACCATATCGCTTAGGATGAAAGCGTCGATCGAATCCGGAAGGCGTGCCGAGTAAAGACTGCGTAGTTGCTCATTGACAAAACGATGAAACCCCCACGCCGTGACATCCACAATCCCGGCTTGCAGAAAACCGCTCAGCGCGGAAGCGACAATACTGTCGACGGAGACAAACGGATAACGCAAACGCTGGCCTGGCGATTCAGGTTCCAGGTTGACATGCCAGCCAACGGAGTCGCGTGTGAAGCCGTAGAATTCGGTGGGCAAGAAACAGTGGTCTTCGTCTTCGGTGAATCGCAAGTCACGCTGAAGTTTCATGCGAATATTTCGACGCTCTTTCTCATCGGCGTCGACCAAGTCATTCACCGCCGTTGCAACGCCAGTACTGTAAAGCCGATGCAAAAGCGTGTCGGACTCATCGCCGGAGAAGAAAAGACATCGTCCTTCATATTCAACCGACAATGAATCGGTGGTAATCCATTTCACCCCTGCTGAGGGTACAAGTTCCGGGAAGTTGCTGGCGAGCCAAACCAGAATCTCGTTTTCCGACATCGGCGTTTCTTTGTGTCGTCCCGCCGTGTTCCATGCCACGATGACCTGTTCACGCGACACGCCGCTGCGTGCTTCCACATCGAAGAACAGGTTCAGCGTCCGGCGAATGAGTTCGACGTGGCGGACAGCTTCACCGGATGAACGAAACTTTTCAAAAAAATCGTCGAGGAGATGTTTGCCTTCCGGCCACCGAACTTCCATGACTTCGGGAGCGCGGAGCGTCAATTGACGAATCCGCTCGCGAGTCAGATTAAACGACTCACCGATCTGGTCGAGCGTTTCAGGCTCGCTTTCAACTCCCAACCGTCGCTCGATCATTTCGGCGGGTTGAGAACCAAGATCAAACTCGAGCTGATGTAGCAGCGGAATCACAAAGTGCTGACATAGCGAAGAATAGTCGGGCAGTTGATCATCACGCAGTACTCGATTGATCCACGATGATAGTCGTTCAATCCGAGCGGGAAAAACTTTGATTGCCAAGTGAGTATCGGAAGGACATTGTGCGACCAGATTGGCGGTCGTGACGAGCACTTTCAGGACGCTGGCAATGCGTTGGTCGCCATAGCCTTTGAGTTGTTTCAGTTCGCCAATTGAATGATCAACAAAATCAGACAGAGGACAGTTCCAGAGTCCTCGCGGTAATTCGTCGAGCGTTTCGGAAAATCGGCCCAAGGGGTAGTGATCTAGCGAATGGCGTTTTATGCTCTGACAAATATGCTGCCACGCAGTTGTCGTCAGTTCGCTGAGCGAGATGGTTTCAGCGGCAGGGAATCGCCCCAGGGACGAGCCTCCGAGGTCGTTCGTGACGGCGGATGGGGTCGTACCACTACTGTCACCTTCAGCGACTTCATCTTGGCATACGAACTCTTTTAAGGCTCGCTCGATCAAGACGATCAGTTTTTCGAGCTTCGATTCGCCAACGCCTTTGGTTTCCAGTAACGTGTGATATGGCTTCTCCAACACATCTCGAAGAGACAGAACAATCAAACTGGATGGTAGATGACGATCGGAGGGAAGACTCCAACGTTCGAGCGGTTCCGCTGCAAGCCAGTGCTCCTTTGATTCCGAAAATGCGGCCCTTGCATTCTCGTATCGTGAAGCGGGGCTTAGCATGGCATGAATTAGGTAAGGTTGTTGTCTTGTGATCCCGGAAGCGTTCGCTCCGGGTGATTCGTGGGTCTTTTCGCCGCTGGCAAACGCCCTGCGGCTTTGCATTATGGTCGATCAAAGTTGCCCAAACAAGCTGACGTGGCCTACGTCGACACCCCTGCTTTTCACGCAAATCCAATGAATCGCTCCATCCGCCGCCACAAAGCCGCCATTCGTCGACACGAGCATTCCGTCCCGTTGAAGTGCCTGCTCCGGGACCATCTGGTCACGGTGGACCGGGGTTTGTTTGACTACGGGTGTGGGCACGGTGATGACTTAGCGGGCTTGGCGGCCGATGGGATAGCGTGTAGTGGTTTTGATCCAGCGTTTCGTCCGGATGCGGCGAAGGTGGCGGCACCGGTTGTGAATCTGGGGTTTGTCCTGAACGTCATTGAAGATGTGGACGAGCGGGCGGCGACTTTGCGGGATGCTTGGCATCTGGCCGAGCAAGTGCTGTGCGTAGCGGCCCGGATTGTGGTGAGCGATTCCAGTGGTGCGGATGTGGAATACGGCGATGGCGTGCTGACTCGGATCGGGACGTTTCAAAAGTACTTTACGCAGGCGGAGTTGCGGCAGTACATCGAGGAGACGCTGGGTGTGGAATGCTTTCCGGCCGCGCCGGGTGTTTTCTACGTCTTTCGCGATGACGATTTGAAGGCGTCGTACTTGGCGTCGAAGTATCGGCGTCTCATCGCGGCTCCGCGGAAGCGCATTGCGGAGATTCGGTACGAGGAACATCGTGAAATTCTGGATGCGTTGATCGAATCGGTCACCGAACTGGGGCGGCTGCCGGAGCCGGACGAGTTCGCAGAAGCCACGTCAGTGATCGAGGCGTTCGGGTCGCTGAAACGGGCGTTTGCTTTGATCCGGCGAGTGACTTCGGAAGAAGATTGGGAATCGGTACGCCGCCTTCGCAGCGAGGACTTGCTCGTCTATTTGGCTCTGGCCAATTTTGGGAAGCGGCCAAAGCTGTCTGATCTTTCGCGGAAGGTCCGGCGCGACGTTCGGGCGTTCTTTGGCAGCTACAAGGCGGCGTGCGGGGAAGCCGATACGCTGATGTTCCGCGCCGGCGACCCGGATGAAATCGACGCGGCTTGCCAGCGAAGTGCGGTTGGCCGGCTCTGCCCGAGTTCGCTGTGGATTCATGACAGCGTTCGCGATCAACTCGAGCCGCTGTTGCGGATTTACGAAGGCTGCGCCCGAGCGTACATCGGCAGTGTCGAGGACGCCAACTTGATCAAGTTGCATCGGTTCTCGGGCAAGGTGTCGTACATGGCGTGCCCGGATTTTGAACGCGATCCGCACCCGATCACGACGGAGACGACCAAGGTCTGGCTGCGAACGTTGCGAGTCGGTTTTTATGAAACGGTCAGTCGCGTGAATCCGCCGCTGCTGGACCAGAAGGATCGCATGCTGGATGCGGAGGATCAACGACGAGGCAAGTTCGAGCAATTGTCGCGACAGGAATTTAAACACGGATTGCTTCACGAGGACGATGACTTCCTGACGCAGTCGGCCTGGAAGACGAACCTGCAAATGCTGGGCTTCGAGCATCGTGGTCATCGTTTGGTGAAATCCCGACCGCATGTAGTGGATCTTGCTAAAGATCCCAACGCGAAAGGATCTTTGGCAAGATCCACTACGGCATTGCCCAAACGGTGCGGGAAGTTCGGTGTGGGAAAGCGGATTGGCGGCGCGGTGTACGTGCATCGGAAATATGAGTCGGTGTTGGGTGAACCAGTCGAAAATGCCAAGACCCGCTTGCCGCCGGGCTTTGTCTACACCGTCATCAAGCAGAATGAGATGAACGGAAACTTCAGTTTCATCCACTGTCCCGACTTCGACACCGCAGACGAACCGTCCACGAGCGTCTACGCGATCGTCAAATCCGATGGCAGCGTGAAGCTCCATGCCGGACTGGCTGATCCGTACATCTACCACCACAAGTGGCTGTTCGTCGCGGAGGACTACGAGGGCTTCGATGTGCCCGCCAGCGTCGAGCGGTCAGCGGCCTGGATGTCGCTACCGAACGTGGACAAATCGCTGATCGGCCGAGCCAGTTATTGGAACGAGCACGTCGCCCCACGACTGATGGAATCGACCGATGACGCTTGGCTTCGTAGTGAGGAGATTCGGAAGCGGTTGAATCTGACGACTTGCGAACTTGCTCACCTGCGTGACGCAGGAAAGTTGCCGTTCAAGAAGCAAGGGAACGCTTATCTCTATCGACCGCCATCCGGTGCATGATGATTTTGCTCCCGCGCTCATCTTGATGGACCAAGCATCGCCAGAATGTCGTCGATGGTTGCGGTTCGGTCTGAGGGCGATTTGCGGAGC
Organism: Pirellulaceae bacterium; assembly: GCA_963833245.1. Lineage (GTDB taxonomy): Bacteria > Planctomycetota > Planctomycetia > Pirellulales > Pirellulaceae > Rhodopirellula. Next base: position 1,141,025 of record CAWHXH010000006.1, on the reverse strand, counting down.
GTGACTGCGAGAATGTTGCGAAGTACGTCGGGGATTGCTTCGTTTGCAGGGACTTCCGGATCGAGATCCGAGAGCGTTGACGCTAGCGATTCTTCGTGACTTGTGCCGTTAATCGGTGGCCTTCGGAAGATGAGCCAGTGAAGGAGACCGCCGATCGCGTAGATGTCGGTCTTGGGACCGATTGAACCGAACGCGGGGTCGATTTGCTCGGGAGCAGCGAAGCCCGGTGTTCCTCCCAGGACTTGCGATGATGAATTTACAGATGCTTGTGAAAAACCAAAGTCGGTTATCGTGATTCGATCGTTTGCATTGACCAGGACGTTGCTCGGCGTGATGTCACCGTGGACAAGTCCGGCATGATGAACGGCCGCGATGGCATCGCAGATTTGCCGGAGCCAATGGATGATCTGATTCGGCGTCGCGTCTGTAGCGTCTTGCAATGAATGCCCCTCAATCCACTCGCTGATAACGTACGGGCCACCGTGCGGTGATTCGCCGTAACTGAGGTAGCGGATGACGCCGGGATGTTTGATTTGCGAGGCGAGGTTGATTCCGTTTAGGAATGACCGGCGAGCAGCATCGTTCTGCCAGAACGCCTTGCGAAGGAATTTGACGGCGACGGTTTGGCCATCGGCTTGCATGCTCGCACGGTAGACCTTGCCGAAACCACCGCTGCCAATCAATTTGCCGAGCACGAACTCGTTGTAGTTCACTCGCGGCAACGTCGGCGGACTGTCTGCCGCGTGTGCGGTTTCGTTCGTGCTGGTGACGTTTGGGGCCAGTCGTTCGCGAGCACGCGACAGCCGGCGACGGATGGTTCGCTCGTCGATGCCAAGCGACTCGGAAAGCTCTCGATGCGTTTGGCCGGCCAGGATACCTTCGACGATCACAAATAGATCGTCTGGTAATTCGGCCTTCAACGTCGCTAGGAATGCATCCGCCTCATCTTCGGAGTCCGAGTCATGGTTACCGATAATTTGTGGTTGGACGCTGTCGAGGGGGACACGAACCTGATCGCCACCACGCTTGACCGCTGATTGACGCTCAATCGAACGAGCCATCTTTCGGCGAGCAAAGGTCGCGAGTAGACGCCACAGCGAAACACTGCGACTAACTTCGATGCGACTGTGCCTGGCGGCGTCGAAGAAGCTGCCCATCGCCGATTGAACGACATCGTTTGGATCAATCGAGGCTTTGTACCTCCGATTCAGACGACTCCCGACCAAGGCAACCAATCGAATGGCGTAGCGATCAAACAGGACTTCGGCGGCTCGCTCGTCCCCTGTTTTCCACTCGCGCAGCAACCAGCCATCCGGCCGATCGGTTAGCGATTCGGGGATTTTCGATTTTGCTTCGGGACTGGTGTCCGGTTCCAAACTCGCTTTCTCACTTCCTTCGTGGCACGGTGGTCCTCCACCGTGATTCGATTTCACACGGTGGAGACCACCGTTCTACTTTAGGAGACACAGAGATGGCGACGGTTGTGACCGGGCCCTGCATTGGGTGCAAAGACAAAGCGTGCTTGCCGGTTTGCCCGGTCGAATGTTTTTACGAAGACGACGCAATGGTTTACGTCGACCCCGATGAATGCATCGACTGCGGAGCCTGCGTTCCTGAATGTCCGACCGAAGCGATCTTCTACGAAGATGACGTTCCGGACCAATGGAAAAGCTTCATCGAGCTGAACGCTGCGAAGTCGGCGGAGTGCCCGTCGGCTCATGAGTAACACTACCGCAGCAACCGCCGCATGGCGGCCGCCACGCCGAGGGTGACTTCGGTCATGCGGGGGTAGTCGAGTGTTTCGGGGGTGTCGGTGGCTTGGTGGTAGTTTGGATTGCGGAGGTAGCTGGTGTCGGTCAACATCAGGGCGGGATAGCCTTGGTCCCAGAACGAACTGTTGTCGCTGAGTCGGATCTCGTTGATTTTTTCGGGCAGGCAGATCGAGAACAATGGCATCCGACGGGTGCCGCGTTTGAAGCCTCGGCGGAATTGCCAGTTGAGCTTCCATGACGGCATGTTGCCGACGGCGGCCAGGAAGTTGCCGCGTTTGGGAAAGAAGCGGTGCAGCCATTTGGGGATCGCCGGCGGGATGGCTTGCGAGCCTTTGTGCAGTGAGTAGTAACCGACCATTTCTAGACACAACATGCCGACGATCTTGTCGCCTCGCTGGCGTGATTGCCGGGCGTGGTGTTGGCTGCCCATGGCATCAACGTTGAAGTACGGCGGTTCTTCACAGGCGAACGCGACGTAGCGGGCGGTTCGTTTGCCGGTGTGATCGCGAAGCAAACGGCTGACTTCCAACATCACGGCAACCGCCGATGCGTTGTCGTCCGCGCCGGGCGTCGAAAAGACGGTGTCGTAGTGAGCACCGAGCAACACGATTTCGTCCGCTCGCTTGCTTCCGGGTTGCTCGACGATCAGGTTGGTCGCTTCGTCACCGATCGCGTCGTAGCATTCACGGTCGATCGCGTAGCCCATGTCGGACCACTGGCCTTCGATGTAGCCGATCGTTGCCGTGATCGTTTTGGGTTTCTGTAGAGTGCGCACGCCGATCAATCCCGCAAGTCGATCGACATGCAGGCGAAGGTTCGCTTCGATTTGATCGCGGTCGGGATTCATTTGCCCGGATTGGTCGTTTCAGTAGGGTGGTGCGAGACGGCGGAAGCCGTGAAAGAGGACAATGAACAGGAAGAGCACATTGCGGAACAACACCGCGATCGGATTGATGGACGGTGCTTTCGTAGCGGACGAAGCTAAACTCTCGCCAAGTGATCGCATCCAATGAACGCTACGTGGGAATTCCCAAATGCCGTCGATCCAGTTGGACGGGATTCCGGCTTCCCCGACACCGGCACCAACGATGCCGCCAACGATTGCCGAAGTCGTGTCGGCGTCGCCACCGCACTCGATGATCGCGGTGATTGCCTGCTGAAAATCCTTCGGGTGGGACAACCATGCGTGAATGGCGACGGGGACGGTGTGGTAGGTGTAGCCGGTGACGCCCTTGGATAGCCCAAGCGAATCAGCGAACGACTTGGTCGATTCACCAGCCGCGACGCAATCAACAGATCGACGCAACAAATCGGTCAACTCCGAACCGTCTCCGCCCACTGCATCGACAACTTCGGCCAACCACAGGTTCGCATTGACCGCTTCAGACCTGCGGGAATATCGGGCAGCAAGTGCCACCGCGATCGCTCCGTATTCCGCTTTCGGATCGCTATGCGTCATCCGTGACGATGCACGCACGAATTCGAGCATTTGCGACAAGTCGTCGATCGCCGCGCCGAAGATCGCCGCTCGCATCGCCGGTCCATTGCCTGCGGAGAACACGCCGGCGTTGGCGGGCTTCGCACCCAACCAGAGTTTGATGCCCGCCCGAGCGGTCGCTTTGCCGACGCCCGCCGGCAAAGCCAGAATCCACCATCGCAGTCGACTCGCGAAACGACGTGCGAAGAGATCGACATCGCCGTTGGCTTCGATCAACGACTGAGCCACCATGCAGGTGTGTTCAGTATCGTCCGAGATCATGCCTCGACCGAGAAAGAACCGATAACGATCCGGCGGCCCGAGCAACCGCGGCGCGCGTTTGGCGGAGACACCTTCGTACGGCAACCCGAGAGCATCACCGACGGCGGTTCCCAAGATGCATCCGATGATCGCGTCGCGGTCCATTAAATTTGCTCCAGGATCAATCGTTGCGTCTTGTTCAATTCAACACCGGGCCGGACCGCCTGAATCATCGCGATTGCGTCCGCCGCCGTTTGGGCCTCACCGGACACCAGCAATACGGCCGCAGCAACCAAGCCCGTTCTTCCGTGTCCTTGGGCGCAGTGAATCAGAACCGGCTTTGGCATTTTGATGATTTCGTCTGCCAATTCACGAATCTCATCCAATGTCGATCCCGTTCCATCAAGCATCGGATGGCAAAGGTAGGATTGAAGGCTCCATCGGTCTTTGGGTTCCGTGAACTCGCAGGTCAAGTCAACGACCGATGCGACGCCCTCCGGCAATTCATGCTCAAGCAAACGGCGCGACAACACTAGCTCGTCGTTCAACGCGTTGGTCTTCGGTTCACGCGACAGCAACCGGACGACGTGCCACACCACCGAAACGTACAGAACATAGGGAAGCACCAGCAATGTCCCAAGCCGCGAACGACGTCCATCAAAATGCTTGCCAAAGACACCCGGTGCCGAGAACAGATACGCGGCAGCAATCACCCCAAACGAAAAAGCGGGATAAAAGAGCAGCCACGCCCACGGCCCACCACGAAACGCCGCCACACCAATCGCGATGGCCAGCAACAAGAAGAGGAAGCCGTACTTCATTCGGCTCCTGACGTCGGAAAGATCAGGAACTTCACTGGCACCACATCGACCAACCAGACTCCGTTGGCCGAAAGGTAAAAGCGGTGTCCGTCTTGGTGCATCGCTGCGGCATCGACTGGAAGAATGATCGGCTTGCCGCGGCGCGAGCCGACTTTGGTGGCCGTCGCTTCATCGGCTGAAAGATGCACGTGATTGCGGGACCGTTTCTCGAGGCCAGTGGACCGGATGCTTTCGATGAACGAGGCAACGGTTCCGTGGTACAGCGTGTCTGGCGGCGTTGTCTCGGCGAGCTTCAAGTCGACGCCGGTGACGGAGTGCCCTTGGCTCGCGCGAATGCGAAGTCCATCCTCGCTCAACGCGAACCGCTTCTTGTCGTTAGTCGCGACGACTTCGTGAAGCAACTCGAGCGACAACCGATTGCCACGTTGGTTCGCAGCGTCGATCAACGCGTTGATCTCAAGCCAGCCTTCCTCGTCTAGCTCCATGCCGACGACTTCGGGCTGATGCCGCAGAACCAAGCTGAGAAACTTGCTGGTTGAAACGAGTGATTTGTCAGTCTTCATGGTTTTGATTCTATCCGAAAATAGAGAACGCCCGCGACGGATCACTCCGCCGCGGGCGTTTCGATGTTTAAAGCAAGTTGACGACGCGGTCGGCGAGTCCCTTCTCGCCGAGCACGATGTTCATGTTGCCCGCCGATGCGATTTTTTCGAGAACCTCCAGCTCTCGCAATCGCATCAGCGTTGGGTTGTCGGCCAGTAGCTTTGCCGTGTTGGCTTGGCTACGCATGGCTGCCGTTTCCTCACAACGTGAGATCAAGTTGGCTGCGGCCGACTTCTTGGCCTCGGTCAACATCTCTTAGCCTGATACGTCGACTTGTGATTCACGCATGTCGATTTCGACCACGCGAGCATCCCCGGCATCCTTTCAGAACGCATACAAACCCGGACCAAGCTGATCGACATAACGGCCGTCCAAGAACAGCACGCCATTGTGATCGCGGTCGACCTTGCACACGTCGAGGAAACAAAACGCATCGCCACCGCGAACGATCGACGCGAGCTGCTTCTGCTCGAGCCGTGCGTTTTCGACAGCAGCTGGGAAAATTGCAAATTGCAAAATGAACATTGCAAAATGTTAATTGTCCGTCTGTCCGCTGGTTTCATCCAAATTTGCAATTTGCATTATTCAATTTGCAATTTGCAATTCAATTCGTCTGCAAACCTGCAGGGTGAAACCATCGTGTTGCCAGACAAACGTGTCACGACTGATGCCGATCGACGTTTGTCAGCCGATTCCACGAGGCAACCGAATGCCCGCCAGCTTCATGATGAACACTTTCGTGCTCGGAGAGCTTTGTCTCTGGACCAAGCGTTGGTGCGTGACGGGAATCGAACCCGTGACCGTCAGGGTTGCAGCCTGATGCTCTTTCCAACTGAGCTACTCCGGCCGATGCTCATGCAGAACCCGTTTTGCGGAACACGGCAAACCGATCGCAAGCATGCGAGGACACCGCGCTGCCGGAACTCACATCGGTCAGTCGCATCGAAAGCTACCCAGCAAAACGGGTCGCCGGGCTAACAAAGTCGTGCCACTGCATCCCGTCCGGTAGCCTCGGCGAAGCGGCAAATTCCAAGTGCAAGATTCGCCGATGACGTTTCGTTCCCGGTGTCGATGAACCGCTGCTGTGACTGATCAGCGGACGCATCGCCAACACATCGCCGGCGGCCGCGTGAACGTGAACGGCCGAGTTGATCCCCACGCCTTCGCTGTCACTCGATACATGCGAACCAGGAATCACTCGCAGCGGACCATTTTCTTCGGTGACTTCATCGAGGTGGATTCTCAGCGTCAACATTTGGCGAAGAACCTCGTCGCAAGCGATCACGTGCGGAACGCCGGCTTTTACCGTTGGTCTCGAAAACGAACGCGACTCAATCGAGTTGTTTCTCACCGCGATCGACGTGTCCTTGTGCCAAGGCAGCATCCAAGTTCGATCCGGCGGCTTGTCGAAGAACAACGCTCGCACCAAACCAAATTCATCTCCAAGCCGCTCGCGAAGAAATCGCAACAACGCATCATTTTGCCAGACCGTCGACACGTCAGGAATCGACTCGATCAAATTTCGAGCCGCGTAAACATGTCCACGACTGGACCGAGCACGCACGTTGTCTGAATCGTTTTGCAAGACACCACGGCACACGTCCAACAGATGCGACACGGTGACGGCATCAACCGCCTGCCGCAACAAACAGAACCCGTCACGGTGCAGATCACCTTCACTCATCACGCCCAACTCGCGCAACCATTCGCGACCCGACCAAACAGAACGCAGCACCGACCAGTTCCAGCCCTGCGAACCCGAGATGCACACCTGAAAACCCATCGACGACCAGTCCGATCAAACGACCGCTCGCCGAACCCAACAACGACACCCCACCGATTAACAGCGCCGCAAACAAATCCCCGCGACGCCACAGCACAATCATCGCGACTGCGATCGCCATTTCGATCCCGCCGTAAAACGCCCGAATCTCCGTCGCCATTTGAGGCGTTCGATCTTCGATACCGAACGCTTCCAGAGGCGCGTTCGGATTGACGCCCAACCAGATCGCGAACCCGGCGAAGCTGGTCGCCGTGATCAGGATCGCCATCATCGGCAAATCAGGCTTGCTCATGTCAGCAAACCGCTGATTTGATAACGGCAGATCAGGTCGCTCAAGATTTCAAGACTGTCGACCAGTCGCGGACCAGGACGGCTGAAGAACGCCGAACCATCGACGATGTGAACTTGATTATTTCGCACGCAAGCAAGCGACGACCAGCCGGGATACGATTCCAAGATCGGCAGGTCTTGCCGTGTTCGCTCGACCGTGAACCCACAACAGGCGATGACGAGCATCTCCGGATCGGCTTCGACAATTCGCTCCCACGCTACCGTCGTCGATCGCTCGCCGGCGACGCCGATGACCTCGCGACCACCCGCCATCGTGACAAGCTCGGGACTCCAGTGCCCCGCACCGAACGGTGGGTCGATCCACTCGAGCAACATCATCGAAGGCCGGTGCGAAAACAATTCGCTACGTTTGACGACGGTATTAACACGAGCCTTCAACCCCGCGACCACCTCTTCCGCGCGATCTTCGATGCCGACCGCCGACCCGACAACTCGGATGCAATCGAACACTTCTTCCAAACAGGTCGGTTCGAGGTTGATCACTCGCGGCGATCCGGGCAACGAACACGCCGCCTCGTTGACCTCTTTCTCAGCCACCGCACAAACGTCGCACAAAGCCTGGGTCACGATCAACTCCGGCCGGATCCGCTGTAAAGTCTCCATGTCGAGCGCGTACAACGCCTTCTCCGTTTTGAGCCGCTCTCGCACCAGCGCGTCGATCTCCGCACTGGTCGCATCATGCGGGATCAATGTCCGAGTCACCTTCGGCAGCGACTCCACTCCAGCGGGAAAATCACATTCATGAGTCACACCGACCAAGTCTTCACGCAACCCCAACGAACAGATGATTTCGGTCGCGCTGGGCAAAAGAGAAACGATTCGCATCAGTTACAGTTGGTTTAGACGACTGGAGGCATCGACGTTCATTCGGTGGACTCCATCGCGATTGCCCATGATTTCTTAAACTCATGGATCAAACAAAAATGCTACGGTCATCTCGCTGGTGTAGAACGGGTTGGAGACTTTGGGATACGAAGAGAGAACGACAAAGGTCACAGTTTACCAAAAATCTCCGAGAGCGTGATGGACCAAAAAGCGGCGATCATGATCGTCATTGAACACTTCGGCAACGTCGTCCCCGGCACGAAGAGCTCGGCGGTGTTCTTTGACAAACACCGGATCGCCCGCGAGAAAGAGTTCTACGCGAAGCTGTACAGCGAGAACGGCGTTCATGACCTCGAAATCCTGAGAGCCATAGTCGCCGCCAACGTGCCCGACGATCCGTACTGGTTGGTCTCGCTGAAAACCGGCGACGGTGCCACCCCCGAGACCACACGACTGCACCGAGTCGACGACCGAACGAGAAAAGTTCTTCCTGATCTAACATGATCGCACTGCCAGCTCATGGTTGATTGTAAACCGGTTGAGGAACACTCATCTCCGCTAATCGAACTCTAATCTCGTTCTCCTGATTAGTGTTCGATTAGAGAAAATTAGTGTTCTTAAAAATTACATGTTCGGATTCGGTCGGTAATGATCGGCTCCGCCGTCGCACTTCGCCATTGGTTCTTGTTGCACACGAACAGCAAGTTGAGCCGGGTCACAGTTGCCTCTGCACTAGCTCCGCATGGACCTCGCTCATCAGTAGCCAGAAGTCATTCGTATGACAAACGTCGTTCGAGCGAACAATGTTCAAACTGATTTGCAACTTCTTGAGCGCCGTATAAAATTGGCTTTTGGTGCAGGCGAGCCTGTTCATCGCGTGCTTGCGAAGCTCGCCCGTGTATCCCTGATCGAGGCGGATCAGTTCAAAGACTTGCTGCTCGAGCGGCCCCAGTTCGTCAACCGGCTTGTGAAACTGTGGGAAATGTTCATCGCGAAAGTGTTGCATCTCCATCAGCACCGCATCTCCCCCGGCGACCTTGCCGTAGAAAACTGCATCGGAATAAGTTTGCGGGATGCGGGTTTTCCAATCCCAAACCGCCATGACCTTCGGGCTCCATCCACCCGCTTTGGGTTTCGTTTCAGACAGTGCGGTGTTGTCCCACAACGAAGGGTAAGGCGATCCTTTGCTCCCAAAGACCGTGCAAACTTTTTGTTTCAGAACAAATCGGTAAGCGTCGTCAAATGTTTTGATCATCTGCTGTCCCGTTCGTCGGGTCTCATGACTTGATCTGCGTTTTGACCGAAAGTAGGTACCCACAATCGTATCCGTCGCCGGTATTCACTGTACGTCTCATCAAAGCGTGACTGCAGGTCGGCTTCTTCGACCGGACGTACGGCGATGTGCCACAGCACGGCACCGGTCAACGAATAGACAAGCACCGAGTAGCTGCCCAAGTACCAGCCGACGGCGAGGCCTTGCACGATGCCCGCGACCGCCATCGGATTTCGCACGAAGCGATATGGTCCCGCGATCACCAACCGAGGTGCCGTTGCGGTCGGCAGCGGCGTTCCGTTGCCGTGTGTCGCCATCGTGACGCCGCTCCACAGGCCAAGGGACGACGCCATCACAAACAACCCGATCGCTGCGGGCGTCTGAAACGCATGCTCGAATCTGCCAATGCCGCAGTGGCGTTCCAATTCAACAATCCCCATCGGCAACACGAATAGAAAAACGCCCCAGAAGATCGCGGTCTGCCCCAGCGTCCAAAGGACCGCCTGCCAGCGCCGCATCGCAGTCACTCGAATCGTCGCCGGCGATTGATCGGTCTTTCCATGAATCGTCGCCATCGCAAGCGACAATCCTGCCATGGTGACCATCATCGACGACGCGATCCAAGCCTCACCCGTTTGCATGCTTGTCGCAATGCAAACCAACGTCGGATACCAAGTCACCACGGCAACACCCCACACCACATTGCCGGCCCAATCCCGTCGCCGCAAGACTCCCGTCGCCGCGATGATCGAACCGGTAATGATCAAAACGAAATCGGCGAGCCAAAACGACAACAGCGATCCGGTCGGCCAATCGACTGGTTGAAACCACTCAACACTCGGAGGGTACTCAAAGAGCAACAGCCACCACGCGGCCGTGCCGGTGGCTTGGATGAAGAAAAAACACGCAACAATGGAAGCTGGTTTCATTCGCTTAACCTCGCCTCGATGATCGGCTCAGCCGCCGATCGGATCAACTCCTCCAGTTCGTCATCCATGAATTGGTAGTCGTCCGGGATGTCCAGCACATGCATCGGTTTGAACTTTGCCTCGCCAGGGAAGTCGGCCAAGATTCGTTGCTGATGCTTGTCTTCCATCACCAGAATCACGTCAGCCCAAGCGATGTCGTCCGAACGAATTGTCTGCACCGCCGCCTTCGCCGTACCGCGCGAACGAACAGACACCCGCTCATCACGTCGGTAAATCGCCTCCGCCGTCGGACTCCGCCACTGGTTCTTGCTGCACACGAACAGGATGTTGACTTTCGTCACAGTGCGATCTCTGGCGACTTGGAAAGAAGCCGGCACAAGACATCCGCGATGTTCCACGCATCATCATCCCAACACGTCAACTCAACATCAACAACAAGAAACTGATCCAATTTGTGTGCCATCGCGGCGGTCCATTCAGTCTCAAAAAACAACAAACGTCATGACTTGGTTCACAAAGCTTACCGGAATCGAGGAGGAATCGCCCGAGCAGGTTCGCCGAGAATTATCCATCGACGGCGATCAGATCGTTTGTCCCAACGGAAAACGGTTTGCGTTCGGACGTTTGGAAACACCGAAGCTGTCGGAACTTCGCCAAAGCGTTTCGCAACATGACGTTCCGGCAAATCCATCAACGATTCGCGAACACGTCGGCGACGTTCGCGATTTGCACGCGGACCCGGCCAATACGGGCGCTCTGTTCCAAGTCGCGTCACAATTCAACCTGTTGGAGATGACCGGTCCATCGGTCACGCCCGAGCGTGGCGTCGGCATCTATGAGAACGACCCAACGCAAGGCCCGGCGTGCGCGATCGCATGCGGAGCCGGCACAATCTATCGCAACTACTTCGCACCGGTGGGCAATCGGACCGGCCAATCCGCCGATCATCAAATCGACTGTTCCGCCGGCCACGGTCAAATACTCGGCAACGGAAACGGCCAGCTTTGGCAGATGCAAAACGGCTATCTTATTCCTTCTGACGATGGCCTTCGCCGCATCACCGATCGTCTGCAATCGGCGAGCGAGCCAGAACTCAACAAACTTCGCGGAGAGTTGCGGATCGGTCTGCAATGGCAAGCCGACGTGACGCTCCCCGGTGTTGAACATCGCGTCAGCCAAGCGTACTGCTCCGCGCTGCCAGTCGCGTACGGTCGCCAGCGTGCCGGGCTGTGGACAGACTTCGCCAAGCTGATCCTCGACGCCGCCTACGAAGCCACGCTCCTGGCCGCTGTCATCAACGCGTCGCGCACCGGCGTCAACGTCGTCTACCTCACGCTGCTCGGCGGAGGCGTGTTCGGTAACGACGACGCTTGGATCATCAGCGCGATCGAAAGAGCGTTTATTAAAACGAGGTCGCGTGGACTCGATGTCAGAATCGTCTCATATCGGCAATCGAAACCTGCGGTCGCAAAACTCGTCGATCGCGTTGGATAACAGGGTCGCATCACTGACGATGCACCTGCAGAAGACATTCGCCGGCCGCGAGATTGAGCCAAGACCGTGCGGTTGAGATCAGCCAGTGTAATTTCCGTCGGGAAAGTCTAGGCTGTGGGCGAAGCAAACCGTACCCGACCAAAACCAACGGAATTTATCGAAATGAAAGTCATCGTAGATCTGTGCGTCGTCCCGATGGGCGTTGGTGTCTCGGTGGGCAAGTACGTTGTTGAGTGTCAAAACGTATTGAAAGAGGCTGGGCTGAATCATCAGGTTCACGCCTACGGCACGAACATCGAAGGCGACTGGGACGAAGTGTTCGCCGCGGTGAAGCGTTGCCACCAACGTGTTCATGAGATGGGCGCTCCGCGAATCACCACCAGCATCAAAGTCGGAACCCGCACCGACCGCGACCAGTCGATGCAGGACAAGATTGACAGCGTGGTTAGGAAAGGCTTTTAATGTACAGTGGCGCTTGGAAATTGCGCACTTGTCGTCGTGATGCAAAGGGAATCACATAACCGATTCGAACACGAACGGTTCAAAATGAGCGTCTTCCGTCGCTTTGAAAAAGTGAATGCTGCGAATGTGTTCCGAAAGGCTCCTTTGAAGACTTACTCGAAGCTCGTTCGCAAGCTGAACATCTTCCTGGATTAGTTCACTCTGTTTGTCGATCAATAAAACAATGTCAACTTTAGGGTTTTCGCAAACGAGGTTTCCGAAGCTCTGGACATACTCTTTGTCCGGTTGAATGCTAAGCCGGCGAAATTGACTCGCTGTAGTCAAAAGCGAAGCATTCATTAGTGCTTGAACCAGTGCAAACGTTAAACCGACTCGCTCAGTCGCGGCTTTAATCTCGCCAACGCCTGGCAATGTCAGGCCATCAACTGATACTGCAAGCAGCGCATCCATAGTTCCTGAAGCTTTTGATTTAGCGGACTTCCCATCATCTCGAACGGAATTCGTAGTCCGCAATGGATAAATCTCGTAGTCGACCAAACGCATTTCAATTCCACCGAACTCACAAACTGCGGCGTCTCCCATCGATTGAATCAATGCGTTTGCAAATTTGTAGTCATCCCCTTCTCGATTTGGGCGTACTGGGTAGAAACCTTCATTTTCGTTGCAGTAACATCGCATTTGCTCGATGCTTCTCTCGAACAATGCAGAGAGATAGACGCTTGGGTTCGGGATGCCCTTTGCGTGAATGGTTTGCTTAGTGAGCTCGAATATTTTCCACTTCGACCCTGAAAACGATCTCAAATTTTTGTAAAGACGTTGCAAAGGCACTTCAGGAACAATCCGATTCGGCAAACGTGCTTCTGCGTCGTCGGTTTGATGCCACGTTGGTTGTAGAACGCGAACTTTACTGGAAGGCAATTTCGGGCGCGTTCCGTCGTCCTTTAAGATCCGAGTACTCTTTTGTCCAATCCTGACGATGTGGCAACTGTGCCATTGTCCTTTGCCTTCCTCGAACTCGCCTTTTTTCATCTTCACTTACTCTGTTGGATTGAAATTGTCGTCCCGAGCATACCGTGCAAACGTCGAGCAGTGTTCCCCACTGACCCAACCGTGTCAGCACCTCTTGGTACAATGCTCCAATGGGAAAGAAAAGACTTCGGTGCCGGCGAATATTCCGGGGCGGCGGGATGCCGATCGGCGGGTTCGGCAGAGCGAGCGGATTGCTCGGGTGCTGCGCATTTTGGACCTCATTCAGTCGCGAAGACGCTGGAACGTTGCTGCGATCGCTCAGGAACTTGAATGTTCAGTGCGGACGGTTCACCGCGATCTGAACGTGCTGGAATTTTGCGGCGTTCCGTTCTACTTCAGCGAGGAAGAGCAGTGTTATCGGGTTCGGTCGGACTTCCGGTTCCCGACACTGATGCTCAACAATGAAGAAGCTCTTGGGCAGGCGGTCGCGACGGCGATCAGCCGAGCACCGGGGCTCGATATCGGTTTGGGGGCAACGCCGACGACGACGCGACTGGCTTCGGCTTCCAAGGACGAAACCAAGCAAATCATTGCGGATGCCATGAGTCTGGTCGACGTCTTCGACTTAAAACTGGCCGACCACAGTCAACACGGAGAGATCCTGAAGACGATCCAACTCGCTTTGCTGGGGATAAATCAGGTGACGGGGGTTTACGAGTCTCCGTACGAAGACTCGCCGATCAAGCTGACGATTCACCCGTACCGGCTGTGTCTGGTGAAGCAAGCTTGGTACGTCATCGGTCACATCGACGGAGAGTCGCACGCTAAAACGTTTCGTGCGGCGCGGTTTAAAAGTCTCCGGCAAACGCAGGCGGTCGCTGAGCGGCCCAAGGACTTTGATCTCCGTGAGTATTTCGGCAACGCTTGGTCGGTCTTTCGTGGCGAACCTCGATGCAACGTCGAGCTTCTATTCGACAAGTCGGTTACGAAAACGTTACTCGAGACGCATTGGCACCACACGCAACAAACGACCAAGCATCGCGACGGTACTGTGACACTCAAATTCACGGTCGATGGTCTGGATGAGATTGAGCACTGGATCTTGGGCTGGACGGGAAGCGTCAAGATCATCGAGCCAAAGGAACTGCGAACTTCGGTTCTCGCGAAGCTTCGCGAGGCAATCGAAATGAATGTCGAAGGAGGCTCGGATCCCTGACCCAACCGTGACGTGCGAGTCACTTAAAAGGTACTACTGGTTCCAAGGTTCCCGCCTGGGAACACATAGCCTTAGAGGCTCCAGCCTCCCGATTGATGGCTTTCAGGCAAGAGCCTGCGTTGCAATGCGTTCCTAGGCAGGAGCCTGGGAACGAGGTGCATAGGTACGGTACTCCTTCATGCCGTTTAGAAAGACTGATCGTATGTCCGCGGAAACACCACTGAACAATGACGAAATTGTGTTCGCGATTCGCCTACTTTATGAAACGCTCCACTTTGATGAACCGATCGTCAGATCGGCTGGGCTGATGTTCAGATCGCTGGGCTTAAGCAACGGTGCGATCGAGAACTTTGCACGGGTGATGAATCACTCTCGAACCGAGTATCTGTCTCGCATGTACGACGGTCCCGAGCCAGCGCCAGTCGAGCACTGTCCGCGGGAAAGCCAAGCGGTGTTTCTCGCACGCACTGCCGAGCTTTGCGATTGGCTTGACCAGCACGGTGGAGAGCCGGCGGACATTCGGTGCTTCATCCTCGCCGGAGCAGCACAATGAGTTTGCAAGAACCTCAAAATCGTCGTCGGCCAGTTCCGCCGGATGTTTCGCAAGCACTTGAGAACTCGCTCGGGCGAGCTTTCTCACACGCGGCGTGGCTGATCTTGCTGATGTTCATCTCGATGGTTTGCGGAGTGATCGGAGTCGCTGCCTCTTTGCTTGACCGAATCATCCAAGGCGAAGAGTATGTGCCGACCATCGGCGTTTGGACAGGCTCGCTCCTGTTTATCGTTTGTGGATGTGCTTCGACGTCACTACTTGCACCCCGCGAACAATCCGTCGCCAAGTTTGCCAAGTTCGTGCTGACCTTTGCGGTGCTCGTCGGTGTCAGGTCGATCCTGGACAAATAGATTTCAGACGAGTGGCTCGGCGCAATTTTTTTGAACCCCTGTCCCAACTGTGTCAGAGCCGGTTGGTATTCTTTAGTTGAGACTCCCGGAGGCAGGCTGTTCCCACCTAGGGAAGCTTGTTGGTGCAATCCCGCCGGCTGACCGCCTCGCTCGCAAACTGATTTCCATTCAGGCCGCGATCGACAAGCGAACTAGACCGGCAAACCATGGGGTGACGGCCAACGATAAGCGAGAAAACAATCCTCGGTCCTCCGGGGGTCTCCTTTGATTCACACCCATCACCGAGAACCAGCCTACTAATGCGAGTCACCATTTTCCGAGGAAGCCGAGAAGTCGGTGGCAGTTGCATTGAGGTGCAATCGGGCAATACTCGGATCGTTCTCGACGTCGGCATGCCGTTATTTGATGAGAACCGGAATCCCCTCGATGGCTCCGCACTTCGTCGAATGACAACGGCACAGCTTGAAGCCAACGGGATCGCCCCGAATGTTTCTGGGTTGTTCTCTGGCGAAAACCAACCTGATGCGATTCTGCTCTCGCACGCACACCTCGACCACGTCGGCCTGCTTGATCACACCATCGCGTCGATTCCGGTGTTTGCAAGTACCGGAACCAGCAAGATGATGTTGGTCGGCGAGGTCTTCGCGGGGGCAGTCCAAGATTCCCGATGGGCGGTTCAGGGAGATGCGTTCAGGTGCGCCGGTGATGATTGGCGACTTCACCATCACCCCCTTTGCGGTCGATCATTCGATTCACGGTTGCCTCGCATTCTTGATCGAAGCCGAAGGCAAACGATTGCTTTACACCGGTGACCTGCGGTTGCACGGTAACCGGATAGGCGACCACGAACGGATCATCGCGGCGATTGCAGGATTAAGCATTGACGCCCTAATCATCGAGGGAACTCACTTCGGCTTCGATGATGGAAACGCAACCAGCGAATCGCAACTGCAAACCCAAATCGCTTGGGATGTCGAAGACACGCTCGGGTTAATCTTGGCCGCCTTTGCGCCACAACACACCGACCGCTTGCGAGCCTTCATCCATGCGGCCAAGGAAACGGAACGAACCTTCGTCGCTGACGTTTACACCGCGCTACTCGTCCACCAGTTCCCCATCTCCTGGTCGATATTCGGCATCGTCTCGCCGGAGAATTCGTAAACGTCGCTCCACGTGTCGCCGTGCTTCACTTGGTGCATGACCGTTGGGACAAGCCGACCTTCGATCGGCACGATTCGACGCGTGTCGCCCATCATAATTTGTTCGTCCCCAATCCGATCAAGTTCCATCAATCCGGTCGGCGTCGAACCACCGACGCCACAATCGGCCAGCCATCGTGTGCCGTCGATCCTCACCGCCAGAAACATGTGCGTACGTGGCGGCGTCGTGCCCACCGGAGTGTTGTACCAAACCCGTGCCGACAACTCGGCGACATCGAAGCCGACTTCACGCAGCGCCCACGCCAACAACGCATTCTGCTCGAAACAATATCCACCACATCGACGACAAACGAGTTTGTCAAAGATCGCGTTGGGATCAAGCGGTACGGTTACGCCGGCGAGCGGATCAAGACTCTCAAACGGAATCGACGTCGCGTGGGCAAACACGATCGATCGCAGGGTTTGCAAATCAGCGGCAACAGAACGCTCGTGCCCAATTCGTTCGAGATAGTCGTTTAGGTTCATCGGGAAAGGATATGCGGTCGCCACACCCTTTGCTATCTGGCGGGCAACGTTACCATTTGAAGGTAATCAAACAGAATTAGAAATTTCAACCGGAGCGCCAGAAGCGAATGGGACAACTTCAAGACGTAGGCGAAGCCGATGGTTGGCGATGTTGGTTGTGCGACGAGCCGGTCGATCCGGGCATGTCGCCGGGCGATCCTCGCGGAGCCAGCTTGGACAGTCGAATTAGCAAAGGCCGCGCGAAGAAACGTAAGCAAGACAAGAGTGACTTGCCCACGGAGCGATTGGCGCACAAAAGTTGCAACACCGGCAAAGGTGCCAACGATCCCGTGGTGCCTTGGCCTGACCACCTGATCGTCGTCGACCCAGCCCCGATCATCGCCGCCGCCGAGCGACTCGAGCGAAAGGGTGGCCGTGAAGCGATGGCTCGATGCCCAACCCGACAAGACGCTGACGCGGTTTCAGACTGGCTCGTCGATCGACTCTCACGTCTGTCGCCTGGGCTCAAAGTACAAACAGAAATCGCAACCACCGGGGGCCAATTCTTGGTGAGTTTGCGGACGTCGTAGAGCGAAGTCCGGGGAGACCAACTATTACATCCTCACGTCGTACTGATCCGGCACGTGAAAGATCCGCCAGTAGGGATGCACCGCATTGGTGGTTTCTCCGTCCGGCGTTTCAAGCGGCAGCCCCTCGCGCCACCAACGCAGAATTCCGTCGCGGTAGTTCGTCGCATCAACGCCAGTGGCAACCAGCTTTCGAGCGTACAGATAACTTCGCCCACCCACCGTGCAATAAGTCACCACACGCCGCCCCGCAAAGTGCTCGGCGTCGGCTTCGTACTCCTGTTGCGTCATCGCACCAGGAATTCGCGACACCGTTCGCTTCGCTTTGCTGCGGACATCCACCAGCACTGGCGAAGCATCTTCCGAGTTCAGTGCCAGTCGAAGTTCCGAAGTCGTGATCGTCTCCACTTTCGGTCGCCCCATCAATCGACGCAACGTCTCGATCGCCCCAAAGCCGCCATCGCAGAGTCGAATGATCCACTCACCCAGTGTCATCAACATTTATCTCGTTGCTACCCACGACCCAGCGCGTACACGACGCCCTTCGTTTCAAACGCGAAAACTGCGTTCGTTCGTAGGTCACGTCCGATCTTGATAATCGGTTGCGACTTTGTGTTCAGCTTCCGCGACTTTCGGGCACACTTGAGCTTGGACCGACTTCCTGAAACTGACGTTTGGGGACTTCGTCTCGAATTGGCTCGGATCGATCACGGGCAGGGCCAATCGAACGAACCGTAACGATCTTCCCATTTTCCTTTATTTCGTATGACTCGCCAACAGTGACGCCGCCGGACGCTAGCATTCGTTCAATCATTGGTACCTTCCGTGACGGGTGCTTCGTGCTTCTTCTCTTCTTCCGTCTCGTGAAAGATCGGCAATCGGCATACCGAAGGCGTTCTTGCACGGGACATCGTAGCCGTTGAGGGTTCGGTTTGCCGCATCGTCTCAAACGTATATGAGAACGCCGAACCTAGCATGTCGGCAGCCATGGCCGCAGCGTCAAATACAGGGTGCTTTTTCAGCTCTTTCTCAAACGCAGCAGGGTTTTGCGAGTGCTCAAATGCGTTCGGTAACTTTTTCATCCCCTCGGAAGATGAGCTGTCAATCGCCAGAAAACCGATCGTCTCCATCTGCTTCGCATTCCCGTCTGAGGCATACCGAATGGGTACAACCAACGCGGATGAATAGCGGTCACGCCAGTCGGAGCGGGTGCATTGGTACTGGTTCTTGGCAGCGGCAAGATCAGGACAGCAAAAGCATCGCAGCGGTTGCCACTCTGTCTTGCCATCGCTGATTCCGTAGATACTGGCCCATGTTGAGCATGCACCGGCTCTGTGCTGGTCAACTTCCGCATCGCTGTCGATCGAACCGCGGGCCCCAGCGTTCGAACTTCGTGAATACGTCGCGATCACGTCCCTTCCACGACCTTCGCTAGCCGTTGCCGGGTAGATCATTTTGATGCAGGCATGGATCTCTACCGGATCGTCTTCAAGGATGGTTGCAACCATCCGCCTACTTTCATCGCAGTATTGTTGGGCGATTGCGCTCAACAGCTTAAGACCAGTCAGGTCTCCATGAACGCACTGAATGGATATCGCCGACATCCGACGTGACAAATGGGTCAGTTGGTGCAAATGGTTAATCGGACCGCCGATCGAACGAGCACGAACGTTTCTAAGCCATTCACGCCCCAAAGTGAATTGCCGAGCGGGCCGTAGGGCTCGTTGATGGTTCTTCCAAGCCTGCCACCCAACTGTCGCAGTGGCGGCTATGCCGCCTCCCCACGTTACAAGCGAAGTTCCGCTCGTCTCAAATTGTTCTTCCAAACCCTGACCTCCATGATATCACCTTGAAGGACACTAGCTTATTGACTTCGGCAGCCGCGACCAATGGGGTGGGCGGTGCAGGCAAGGAACCGACCACGCTAGTTGCTAGCAAATGCTTGGCCCAGCAGAGAGTTTCATCAGTCGCTTCACTCTTCGATCGTCGCTTGCCTCGAAGCATCGGATCGGTAGCTTCTGATAGCCATGTCCCACAATTCGTCACCATACTTGCTGCGAACAACCGTCATTCGCATCACGTCGGTCGTGCCGTCGGCGATTCGCAGACCCATCAAGTCGCGCACTCGGTCGCCTAGGTCGACTTCATTGCTGTAGCCCAGGGCACCGTGGGCACGCATTGCGGCATCACACGCGGCGAGTGCGATTTCAACCCCTTCGGCTTTTAGCCCGTTGACGAGCGGCGCGGCGGCCTTGTAGTTGCCGTTGTCGATAAGTAGCGCGGCTTCACGAGCCAAGGCCATCGCCATCCGCAACTTAGTCAGGTATTCGCCAATGGGCTGTTGTAAGTGTGTAAAACGACCGATTGGACCGCCAAAGACTTCGCGAGTTGCGATTCGATCGGCCATTTGGTCGAGAGCAGCTTCACCACAACCAATAGCAGCGGCGGCTTGCATCAAACGCCAATAAAGAAAGTGGTCGTCGAAGATCCTACCGCCATCGCCGTCTTCGCCAATCAAATTCTCTTTGCTGACAACCATGTCATCAAACTCTAAGCCGCCGAACGAGTTGCCGGTTAGTCCATGAGCCTGCCGGTCTACGATCCGCAATCCCGGATGATCGATTGGCAATAAGAACGCCGTGCGTTCTCCGCGTTCACCTTTCGTCGCAAGTGTGTAGAGCACGACATGCGTTGCTTCTCGCAATCGAGCGTTCCAAAGCTTGCGACCAGTCAAGCGGAAGCCCTCGCCATCGCGGACCGCCTTGCTTTGCATCTGCCTCATATCGGTACCGGCCTCCGGTTCCGTGATCGCGACTGCGATGTACGCTTCGCCCGCGATGATTTTCGTGAGGGTTTCTTGCGCAATTGACGTATTGCATTGGGCGAGGGGACGACCGTGAGCACCGCCAACAACATCGCGGAGGTTCAAATTGTGGCGACCGGCGTGGCGAAAAACTTCGATCGTATCGCTCGCGGACCATCCACCGCCTCCGAGTTGCTTTGGCAAATCTAAGCCCGGCAAGCCGAACGATGCGCCTTTGCGCCGCCAAGCATTCGGGGAAGTGAATTCGCCGGACTCACGCAAACGGACTGTAAGCTCATCAATTCTCGCATTGACTGATTGAATGGACGCATTATCCTCGACTGCTTGTTCTTTATGATCGGTGATCAGACGAACCGAGAAGACGGTGTTTAGCTCAAAAGTTGTATTCTTGTCGTCGAACCCAGCGGGGCTATGAAAGAAGACTCGTTGTTTCGAGTCAAAGGTATCGCCACGATATTCAACGACGAATTCGTAGTCTTTCTCCGGTTTTCCTGGGTTCAGGAATGAGATTTTTCGTCCATCGCTTTGCTTCAGTAACACGAAGTGTCGGCCTCTTACGGTCCCGTCCGACAGCGTTACGGTGTAGGCCAGGATCTTTAACTCGCCATGATCCGTCGAAAGGTCAGGACCGTCAGCATCCGACCACTTCGATCCGGATGCTGCGTGGTCACTGTTTTGCGATGAGACCGTCGTGATAGCGATGGGTGACTCATCAAAGCCTTTCCAAAGATAAGCGAGCAGATCGACGAAGCGTTGATTGCTTATGCGGCCTTCCTTCAATTCCGGTTTAGCCTGGAACATCCGCAGAGCCGTTCGGTGCGGATGTTGGTCTAATGGCAAGCCAGCCATCGACCGCAGTCCTTGTACCGCAATTAAGCCGGCGGCCAGCGGGCAAGCCCCACCGCCCTCTGGCGAAATCAGTTGATCCAGCTCACCTTGCGAGACAAGAACCGGTGACACCTCGCTGTGCAACTGCTGAATTCGATCGAGCGACTCGTGCGGCTCGGCGATGGGAATCGTGTCGACGGCGACAGTTGCAAGCTCCTGTCCGTATCCAATCGAACAAACAGTTAGAACCAGTAGACATGATACGCGGATTAGGAAGCCACGATTAGAACTTCGAGATACTTGAGACATACTGACTTCCTTTTTTTTGCTATAGATCTGTTTCGTTGAGCCGTGTCCGCAGCAGTCGCCAACGCGGCTCCACTTGATCAAGCGAACGAAAAAACTTTGTGTCGTGCCGTAATGAAATCAGATGGCATAACTCATGCGCGACGACGTATCGAATGCACGGTTTTGGGGTCCGCACCAACAGCGGGTTGAAAAGAACATTGCGAGCACTGGTGCAACTGCCCCAGCGACAGTGCATCTCGCGGAGCTGAAAACTTGGGCGTTGAACATTCGTCAATGGCGGGCGTTGCATCACTTCATCAATCACCTCAGCGATGATCGCCTGGGCCCGGACGCGAAACCAGGCATTGAGTGATGCTTTGATCGAAGACCTATCGTGGCGATCGCGGACGTGGACTTCAAAGTAAGGTCCAATCAACTTTGTCAGTTGCGGCTCTCCCTGTCGCACCTTCAGACGATACTGGCGGCCAAGATAGCGATGCGTCTCTCCGGAAACGTATTCCCAATCAGGCTGCAGCGGACGCAACGCCTCAAGTTCCTTGAGTTGCTTGATGATCCAGCGGGCGCGGCGAAGTACTCGGCGCTGCACCTCATCTTCGTCAGCCGACTCGGGCGCACGAACTGTGATGGTACCTTCGGGATGAACCGTAATCGACATTCGTGAACAGTCGGCACGGTGGAGTTCGTATTCCAAATCCCTTGCACCGAAGGCAACTCTACCAAGTATAAACACCGAGTCGGAGGTTTCTATCACGACGATTCCCCCGCTCGTTTCTTGGCCACGACGAGGCACTGTTCGATGATCGCGTCAATTTGTTCACCCGTCAAAGGCACGCCTGTTTCGTCACTGAGGTCGAAGAGTTGCTCGTCGATTTGCTGCGATACTTGATTCAGGTAATCTGGGTTGCGAGCCCAATCCACGGGCGGATCAGACAGAGCATTATCGATCGTCTTTGCGGCACTAATCACAAAAGGTTCGCCAGCCGACTCCCTAACAACCAAAGAGTCAACAATTCCAAAGTAGGCACGTGCGGCGTCGCGGTTTTCCAGTTCAGCAGGACCGGAATCAGCACCTTCGGTCTTGAGCTGCTCAAGCGACTCGCGAACACGAGCCAGATACTCCTTTTCTAAACGCCGATCGTTGCGCCATTTCGCGATCACTTCGGTCAACATATCCGAGAAGCGTTGGTAGAACGCCGGGTTCTCATCCCACTTTTCAGAGATCGTTCGTTTCATCCGGCCGACGATGGCATCTGCTTTCGACGAATCGCTATCCAGCTTTTCCAGTTCCTCCTCGCGACGCTTATCATCAAACAGCGGAATCTCTGGGACAACGGTCTCGACTTCGTCCGCACCAACATGCTGATCAATCAAATGCTTAATTTCAGCTTCGTACTCGCCGAACGCGACGACCTCCTGGTGACGATGTTTCAGTCGGCCGCGAAGCGTTTGGAAAAACTTGAAGTCAGCCTTGTAGCGATTGATGTTTTTCTCCGAAGTGTTTTCCAAGAACGAAACCGTCGCCATCGCGCGTCCGAAAGTCCGCGAGAAGTCAGTTAGCGTCTCGTAAAACTCTTCCCGCTTGGCCACGTCATCAAGTTTCCGCTCGAATGACTCCAGGTCGCTGCGATCCTCCAGTCCTGGGAAGAACCGATACAAGTCCTCGCGAAGGCTGGGCAGCTTCTTGATTGTGTCTTCGATCGATACGACCATCCCTTTCAATTCCGACACGTCAAAGTCGAAATCGTCGCCCATTGCGGCCCGTTTCGCGTAATCCTGGATCGCTTCGTCCAAGTTCTTAATCACGCCTTCGTAGTCGACGATCATGCCCTCACTTTTATCCTGATGCAGGCGATTCACCCGAGCGATCGCCTGCAACAGCGTGTGATCTTTCAGTCGTCGGGCCAGATACAAGACGCTGTTCCGCGGCGCATCGAAACCGACGAGCAACTTGCTAACAACGACCAATATTTCAGGGTCTCCGCCGGCGGAGAACGACGCAATCAATTTGTCCTGATAGGCGTCTGGATCGCCGAATCGTTCCATCATCCGTTTCCAGAACTCGCGGACCTCCGCTTTTGCTTCGGCTCGCTTCGCCAGTTCGCCATCCTCGCCCTCGCGATCGTCCGGCGGCGAAATGAGAACCTCGGCGGAGATCCCCGCGTCTTGTAGAAGTTGGCCGTACTTGATTGCCGTCGCCTTGTCCGGTGCAACCAATTGTCCTTTGAAGCCTGTGCCTTGGAATCGACTTCGGAAATGGCCCGCGACATCGTATGCGATCATTGCCACTCGCTGCTCGGCAGAAGTCAGCATGCTCTTGCTCGCGAACTTTTGTTTCAAGTCCGCTTTTTGTTTGTCCGTCAAACCAGTCGTCTTGCGATCGAGCCAACTATCGATCCGTTTCCGATCGACTTCCAACGGCACTTCGCGACCTTCGTACTTCAGCGGAACGACGGCCCCGTCTTCGTTCGCTTCGTTGATCGTGTAGGTATCGGCCAAGCCGCCGAACTCGCGCACCGTCGATTTGTTTTCTTTGTTGATTCGCGTGTTCACGGGCGTTCCGGTGAACGCGATCATGCACGCCATCGGCAACTTCTGCTCCATCCGTGCACTGAGCGTTCCGAATTGAGTCCGGTGGCCTTCGTCGACGAGAACAAAGATATCTTCGTTTTCGATCCGTTCGCCATGTCGGACCGCCGCCTCGAACTTGTTGATGATCGTCGTGATGACGCGAGCCTTGGGAGTCCGCAGCAATTCCGACAAGTGTTTGCCAGTCGTTGCACGAACGGGATTCTGGCCGCACTTGGCGAACGTGCGTCCGATCTGTTCGTCTAAGTCCACGCGATCGGTCACCACAACGACGCGCACATCGGTCGCCCCCATTTTCGGTAGCTCTTCGGCCAAGCCGCGGGCCAGCATCACCATCGTCAAGCTCTTGCCTGAACCTTGCGTATGCCAGACAACGCCGCCCTTTCGCCGCCCGTCGGGCAACCGCGTTTGAACACGGCGCAACAGCTTTCCGACGCAGAAGAATTGTTGCCAACGCGCGACGACCTTGTTTCCGCCGCTGAAGACAGAGTAGCGTGAAGCCATGCGAAGCAAACGCTCGGGACGACAGATGCCGAAGATCAATTCGTCCTGAGAAGTCGGCGGACGTTGACAAGTCATGATCCCGTCAAGTCGATCGTAATTGGCTGCGAAGTCTGGAATCGTTCGCAGCATCGCTATGACTTCTGCGGGAGCGGCCTTGTTGACCGCTTCGTCCAACCCGGAAAGTTCCTTCTGTCGTTCTCGCCAGAATCCCCATTGGTTCGCCGGTGTGCCCGCCGTGCCGTATTTAGCCTGAGCCGTGTCGGCTACCGCCAGCGTCAGTTGAACGGTGCCGAATAACCGAGGTACATAGTCGATTTGCCAATTGCGGCAAGTTTGTTCGACGGCCAAGTCCGCTGGCGTTTTGCGGGTCGTGCCGACGCCAGGAGCTTTGCATTCGATAGTGCCCAATGGGATACCGTTGACGAACAACACCAAGTCGATAAAGCAGCGTTTGCTGGAACCGGTTCGAGTGATTTCAAATTCGGGAACGACATTAAACCAATTGCGTTCGGGACGATCCCAGTCGATGTACTGCAGCGGAAAACTTTTGGTGTCGCCCGAAACGGTTTGTGAAAGTGACGTCCCCAGCAACAAACGTTCGGTACGTTCCTCGTTGGCGGGCATCAGACCCGCGAAAGGCGAATCGACCAGCCGACTAATCGCCCGCTCGATGTTTGCGTCCGTGAAGTCAGCTTGCTCGCCTTTCCACTCAATCCGATTGTGCTGGGTCAACCAACGGCGGAGCACACCGATCATCACCGGTTGCGACACACGACCATCGCGCTCGCGAACGGAATCGGCTGGCGTCATCAGCGACCAACCGCAAGCCGTCAACAACCGGATCGCGGGCAACTGCGAAGCCGCCTGTTCGCGAACATCCGGTGGCTGGCGGCGGTTGGATTCGTAGTTGGCGGATTCTTCGCTCATGATAAATCCCCACTCCTCGAACCGCGCTTCGGGGAACTTATATTGACACAAGTAACATGTACCAATTCTGGCTCCCCTCTCCCCGCTTCGGGGAGAGGGGCTGGGGGTGAGGGGCTGGAGGGTAACTTTCGCTTCTCGGCATCCATCAACTCCCGCACAATACGCTCAATCTCCTTCCGAACCGCTTGCGGATCTTGGGTCACTCGAAAGCCTGAAATTCGCAACACCGTCCATCTATGTTGATGCAGGTATTGGTCCCGTGACGCATCCCGTTGTTTCCCGTCATCGGACTGATGGTCCTTTCCGTCGATTTCAATGTCGAGCATCAACTCGACGCAGGCAAAATCAAGTGTGTACGGCCCCAGTGGATACTCACGGCGAAACTTCGCATTGAGGATTTGTCGAGCCCGAACCATCTGCCACACATCAGTGGCGAATTCGTTGACGGATTGTCGTTGCCCGCGGGCAAATTCAATGCGTTCGGGTTGTCGGTTTCGGCTTCGTTTGATTGTCATGATTGGGTTCCCCGTTCTGGATTGCGCGAAAGCCCCTCACCCCCCGCCCCTCTCCCCGAAGCGGGGCGAGGGGAGCCAGGGAATGGCAGCGACCGCTCCCGCTCCTCCTGTTCCGCTTCGGCATTGAGCCGCTCGACGACGTGGTTAGGAATCGTCACTTCACCCGTCAGCAGGCGCTCCATGACGCCGCGTTGTTGCTTTTGCAACGCAGAGCAGAGCCGGTTCAACAATTTTACTTCGCTATTCAAGTGACAATAGACTTCCCCAACTTTCCGTCGCTCGACCGAGCAACAGGGCATCTGTAAACTAATTGAAGCGAGATCGCTCGCACCGACCGCGGGATAGTTTGATCCACCGGTGCGTTTCATAACCTTCCCGAGAAATATGTCGCTTGTAACCATGGCTTCGACGAAACACGAGTCTTCGCGATCACGCGGTGTTAGCACTGCGAAACCGGTAGATACGATTAAGTTCGAGACGTCGCATTCGATCCGAAAATGACCTCCCAGATTTGGACGCACAGTTGAATAAAGCACGTCATCCTTGCCTGCCATCCTGCGTGCCCGTGACGGCGATTCGCCAAATTTGTATCGGGAAGCATTTTCGAACGGCATGTTAGATTTAGCGGCAGTGAGGTCAATATACTCAAGCTCAAATGATTCATCTGTTGCCTCGGATAGCGTCGCTTGGTTTATCAGCACCACCGAGCCTAGAGTTTTTTTCGCGAATTCTACTTTCTGGTCGAATCTTCGACTTCCGCTGAAAATTTCTTTTGTGAGGTTGGATAATAGCAATTTCTTTAAGCGCAGCGAATGCATTACAGCAATCAATTCTTTTTCAAAGTCTGTTGCAACAATCGCGATGGCACGTTGAACCTCAACTGAATGAAGAGGAACTTCCACTCGCCGAAGTTGATTGACCGACGAGTGCCGAACTTTGGTTCCACCGGCTTGAATAGAGATCTGCTTACGAGTTTTCCACCATGCAAGCGTCCAATAGATGTACTGGATGCAAGTCGAATTGGCGTCGAGTGGTTCGATCCTAGCTAGTCGCTGATTATGTAAATATCGTGGGCCAACTGATGGTGTTATCGCAGCTGCACCAAGCAATCCCGCTGCCTGCTCTGTCATCACAACAGCGAGTGATCGGGCAGGCAATAGATACTCTTGCCTGATTGTCCCGTCGAACCACACTTGCCTTTTGCCGCGATCTCGAAACCCGCCTTCTTCGTAGAAGTTCGCGGGCGTCAATAAAGGATACCCACGTTGATCAGAATTAAAGCAGTCGCTTGAAAATGCAAATCCATTGGTGATTTCAACGATCTTGCCCAGCGATATTTGCTTAAAGCGACTCACAACCCCACCTCCTGCAACAGCGCTCGCAGCTTGCCCCGTGTCTTCTCCAACTCCATATCAATCGCGTCGATCTCTTTTTGCACCGCTTTCAAATCAACCGGTTCGGGTTGCTCATACGTGTCCACGTATCGTGGGATGTTCAAATTGAAATCGTTCTCACGAATCTCGTCCATTGATGCCGCATGGGCATACTTCGCGATCGGCTTGCGAGCTGTCACGGCGGCGATGATGCGGTCGATGTCTTGAGGCCGCAAGCGGTTTTGACGCGTGCCGCTGTCGAAGTCTCGACTTGCGTCGACGAACATGATGTCTTTGCGACCAAGGTTGTTGCGGCCTTTGTCGAACAACAATACGGCGGCCGGAATGCCGGTTCCGTAAAACAAGTTCGGCGGTAAACCAACCACGGCGTCGAGCAAGTTCTCTTCGATCATCGCCTGCCGAATCGCTCCCTCGGCTCCCCCACGAAACAGCACGCCATGCGGCGCGATCACGGCGACGCGCCCGCGATCAGGTTCGGCGGCTTCGATCATGTGCGAAATGAAGGCGTAGTCCGCTCGACTCTTGGGAGGCATGCCGCGCTCGTACCGTTCATAGGGATCGGGCAACATGTTCTTACCCTTCTCGTCCAGCGGTCCCCATTTGGACAGAGAGAACGGCGGATTAGCGGTGACCAGATCGAATTGTCGAACCCGCGTTGCTCCGCCGCGATCTTCCACCAACGCCGGATTGCGAAGCGTGTCGCACCACTCGATTTGAGCGCCGTCAAAGTCATGCAGAAACATATTCATCTTGCACAACGCCCAAGTTTGGCCGTTTGCTTCCATCCCGTACAGCGAAACGTTGCGCACTCCCTTGTCGTCCTTGGGGATCGCCGTCCCGCACTGAATCAAAAGCGATCCGGACCCGCAAGCTGGATCACAAATTCGCATCCCCGCCTCTGGCCGCAGCAACCGCATCAGCAGCGTCGAAACTTCGCGAGGCGTGTAGAACTCGCCCGCCTTCTTGCCGGCCTGGGCGGCGAAGTTGCCAATCAAATATTCATAAGCGTTGCCGATGACGTCGAGGTCACCGATGCGTGACGGGCGTAGGTCCAAGTCCTTTGTCGCGAAATCATCAAGCAGCTCTTTCAGCCGATCGTTGCGTTCCTTGGGTTTACCAAGGTTCGCTTCGCTATTGAAATCGATATTGCGGAACACCCCGTCGAGCTTGCCGATATTGGCTTCTTCGAGAGCGGCCAAACCTTTGTTGATCAAATCACCCAGCTTGTCCGATACGCGGCTTTGCCTGAAGAAGTTGAAGTGCGATTGCGGCGGTAGAACAAACCGTTCACGGCTCATCGCTCGGTCAATCCGCGTCTTGTCACCCTTGTAGCGGGCGTCGTACATCGCACGGCGTTCGTCATGCAAATCCGAGACGTATTTTACGAACAACATCGTCAACAAGTATTCCTTGTAGAGCGACGGATCGATCACGCCGCGAAACGTGTCGCAAGCATTCCAGAGCGCTCGATTGATCTGCGCTGAATGTCCGAACCGGATAACTCCGGAGGCGCTTCCACTGCGGCCACGTCCACCGGTTCGGTGTCGACGGGCTTACTTTTCGGCTTTGCCTTGGTTGTTTCTTTTGAAGCCTTCTTTTTTGCCATATCTAAGTTTTCCCGTGAAGTTGGTTGTTTAATATCATGTTGCAAATGGCATCGGCTTTTTCAGCCATTAGTGCCGTCTTTCGTTCGTGTAGCCGTTGCTCGACGAGCATTAGCTCGTAGGCTTCGACGACCGCAGTTTGAACATCAAGCGGTGGAAGCAGCACTTCCAGTTCGAGCAATTCGTGACTTTTCAGGTACGGCATCACGCCACCCTGGGCGGCCTTTTCAATTTCGAGTTTTAGCGGCCCATGATTCAGTAGCCAGGCAAGGAATCGCGGACCAATCCATTTTATTTTAGGAAACAGAATGTAGTAGTAGTACAGCACGACGGCGCGTCCCCAGGGCGGTGGCCACGGAGCAACGTAGCCCTCGCAAATCGGAACAGCAGCCAACCTCCGGCCACGACTGAGTAGCAACACGGTGCCTTCCTGCAAACGCTGCTCGGGCTTGCCCGCCGCCGCGTCGATTGCGTCCAGGCTGGCGACCCACAGTCGTCCCGGCCCCGGCACGCCAAACTCGTCAATATGTTCGCGATCCGAATCCAGAGCGGCGACGGGAATCGCAAAGTCGAGACCGCCAGTTTGCGTCTGGGTCGACGAAGGACGGTAGCCGATTTGCAGATCGACGAGTTGGGCGAGCGAGACTTTTTTCATGCCGCATCCTCTGCTTTGGTTTCCGCTTTCGATGCCAACAACTCACGAGCGTCTCGCGCTAACGAAACACCAGCGTCACGCATGGCAGCGACGTAAGCGTCGGCGGTCACGCGCACCCAACCGGGAGTCACGAATCGCCAGAGAACCAAGGCCACAAGGGAAACGATCAATGTCGCCCATGGGAGCGCTGGTAATACCGGTTTGCCAAAATCCGCGAACATCAGCAGCAAGCCCATCGCGGCACTGACCAATGCCAATCCGATGCCCCATGACTTCAGACCATACATGTTACGACGAAAGCCGTATTGAATGTTTTCGTCTAGGACTCGGCGGAAACGAACCTTGTCACGGGTCAGGGATTTCAGTTCCGTTTCGAGGTCTCGACATCGATCGCTACCAGCATCGGCGGCGACGTCGCTACTCGAATTGATCTTGTCGGACAGAAACTGGCGGATTCGCGCCCATGTGGCGTGGTGTTCTTCGGTACCTCGTCCATTGATGGCAGCCGCCAACGGCGCTCCGCCCCAGATATGAAAGAGGAAGGGTTCGTGTTTCCGACCGGCTCGGCCAACTTGATCCGCAAGCGTCAACAGCGCACCGCCAATCAAGCTCACCATCATTCCACCGGTTAGCCATTGGCCCTTGGTCTCCATCGTGTCGAACAATTGACCACCGACAATCGAACTGATTGCCAGCGAGATCGGCAGGACCAGCAACACAACGGGGTGTAGCCGCGCTCGGCGAGTGTATTCGTCAGGAATAATGTTCATTCGTCGTCTCCCGTTTCAACAGGTCCGTCGTAGAACGGGAAAGACGTCGCTGGCGATCCATCGCGATAGGGGCAAGTACCGTAGTAGAATCGCTTAGACAACCCCGCAGTAGTGAAGACCTTCGCGCCTCGACGCCAATAGGCATTTGTCACACGAGGATTGGGATGCTTCTTTTCCGGGTTATCTTTCGCGGACGAAACGATGACGTTCATGTGCGACTTGCCATCGTCGAATCGTTTCCTCGGGCCAATGAGACTGTTCAGAATAGTCGGCCCAACATTCTTGCGACTGCCGTGATGGGGAACCTGCTGCGCGTCGCATTGGCGAAGGTCGACTCCAATGTGCTCGGCGTAATCCACCGCCTGTACCAGCGACAACAACTCGGCATCCGCGGTCAGCAAGACCCTCGTCGTTTTGGGCGTGTGATCCGATCCAGTGTTGGCTTCGATCAGTAAAATGACCGAAGAGCAATTGCGAGGGCTGATGACTTTATCCTTGGGATCATTCAGCGTTTCGATGCTCCAGCATTCCAGCAATCGCGTGGCGACCGCTGCGGCAGATTTCCTGAAGCTGCTCAGCATGCTTTCAAAAAGATTCGTTGTAAGGTCACCATCACTGAGATCTTCGACGATAGATTCGTAGAACATCTCGGATGGTCCGAGCACAACGATCTGCCCTGCATCGTTGCCGAAGGTCATGCCAGTGAATGGCTCAACTAGGGGAATGAATCGCTCGTGCGCGAGCACTTCGACCTGCTGCGCCGTCGTCAACGAAGTTCGTTGTTTGTCGGTCAATTGTGCTGCGTTGGTCGCGTTGGGGTCACCGGATAGCGCGGCCTGCAAACTTTCGTTGTGATACCACGGCGTGTGCATCCATAGTTCGCCGATCTCAATCGATTCGTCCTCCATTACCGACTTAATGCCGTTGATGTGATCGCTATCCGCATGAGTCGACACAACTAGGTCGATGCGATTGCCATGATTGACGTAGTGCGACCGAATGAAATCGATCGCCGCCGTTCCATCATCCGCGAAGCCGCCGTCAACTAAAATCAGTTTCCATTCCGATCGGTGCCCCTGTAGGTTGCCGAACCGAATGATGAAACAATCGCCGCTGTCGGAATTGCCTCCGACAGCCTGAACGTCTACTTCCAAACCGAAACTGGTCATATTGTGCCCTTTGTATGCACGAGGAAACAAAAAACTCCTCGGAGATTCGCCGGCGGGCGTTGACCAATCCTCAGCCTCGATTCATGATCGAGTTTCCAAGTGCGTTGGGTGGCCTGCTACCCGCGTCGCAGCCTTTGATCGCCTTGCCGGGCGGTCGAGGCTGTTTTTATTTGCGTATCGCCGTAGATCACGTTGAACCGATTTTACCGTCGGTCGATCGGTTGTCAAGGTTTTTTAGCTGCGTATCGACGAAACGCAGGAGGAATTTGCAGGTGCTGTTGCGCTCGTCCCGAAAACGCCCTAGAATTCATCGTTTTGCGAATTGAGTCAAAAAGCTCATCGGGCAACCCAGCTAAGCAGCGACCGGATTTCTTCGATGTACAGGCCGATCGAGTGGTCGGTGATAAAGGGCGAGTTGCCTTCCAGAAGGATTTCGCCGTTGGCGTTGCGACGCACTTGTGGCTGCGATTGCTCAGAAAGAAGACGTTGATATTCGGCTTCGGTCACCGGCTCGATCTCGTCGACCACGGCGTCGCCGAGGGGTGGCGCATCGCCTGGTGCATCGAAGAGCATTCGCTTGTGCGGCGATCGTTTCAGCCCTTCTTCGGTGAACCACACCAAACGCCCACAAGGTCGGTAGCTGGGCGGGATTCTGGCGACCGTGTCGTTCCTGTTGACGAATCGCGCGTACCGGCCCAGTAGACGGTCGTCGATTTCGTTAGCAAGAGACTGGCGGGCAATCATTGGCTGGCCAAATGTCATGACGCCGTCAAGGCTTCGGCCACTTCGATCGAAATCGAAGGCACAGCAAACGGCCAACGCGCCACCGAGACTGTGACCACAGACCCAAACGTGTTTCGCGTCGGCCTGGTCCAGCGCCCGCTCAATTTGCGGCTTCATCGCAAGATAGCTGGTCCAAAAGCCAGAGTGAATTTCTTTGCCGTCGATCGGCATCGGAGTGCGG
The DNA here is from genome assembly GCA_963833245.1 of Pirellulaceae bacterium. GTDB lineage: Bacteria > Planctomycetota > Planctomycetia > Pirellulales > Pirellulaceae > Rhodopirellula. The sequence goes on along the minus strand of CAWHXH010000006.1, from coordinate 1,108,586 downwards.
CTGATGTTCGTCCACCAGTCGCCGAATTCCTGCTCGCTGCCTCGGAAGGCAACCGCGGCAACATCCTTGTGGCTGGCGACGTAGCCAAACATCGTGGCCGAATTGAACGGCACGACGCGATCGAACCCGAGTTCTTGAAATGACGGCTCGGCTTCGATGTAGGGCTGATAGGCGATGTCACTGAGTTTGCTGAGCAGTTCCGACGCAGGCCAATCGGCAGTCGCTTCCGAGTCCCAGTTCATTCGCAATACAGCGAGTTTGTCTTCATCAACGACTGGTGGTAGCCAATCGTCGCCTCGGTCATCGTCGATCACGTCGATCCGACCTGGCGTCGAGTTGAGTACGCCCACGACGCCAATGGCAAGAAGTCCCAAAGCCGCGAGAGAAAGCAAGAAAACGCCTCTTGGGTCGTGCCCTTTCCGCCAAAGGATCAGGGCTGCGAAGAATAGACCCATGCAAATCAATCCAATGGGTAGCAGGTTTGATGTAATTAGGCTCATCTTTTGAATTCTGTTGTTCTCGCGTCATTAACGTTTAAAAGCAGTCTTCCACAGGATGACGACTTCGCTTCCCGACCGACTGGCTTTGGGTCACCAAGAATCGAAGGGATTTCAGGCAATTTTCCGCAATGCTGACTAGCGTTGGCGGGTGTTTCGATATAGGCTAAGTGTTCGACTCTCGCAATTTTAGCGATGAATGCTTGCAATGCAACACCGAAAGCAGTTGGGTGATTAAAAATGCCAAGAGGCATGTTCGACGCGGAAGGATTCTTCGCGGTTCTGGATGGACACCGAATTCAACGCAGCGCCACTTGGCGTCAAGTTGCGAAGGAGTCGGGCGTAAGCCCTTCGACGCTGACTCGTATGGCACAAGGTAAGCGTCCGGATGTGGATAGCCTTGCTTCGTTGCTCGCTTGGGCCGGAGAGTCGGCGGACAGCTTTATGGTCGTTGACGGCGAGACCGCAAAAACCACTGACTCGCTCGCCAATGTGACGGCTCAGTTTCGCAAAGACCCGCGGCTGCCTCCGGAAGCACGAGCCGCTATCGAAGCGACGGTCAAAGCGATTTACGAACAATTTGCGACTGTGAAGAAAGCAAAATGAAGCTTCGCCACGGGTTCAAGACAGAGGCTGAGAAAATCGCCGTTGAGCTTCGCGAAGAGCTGGAGCTTACGGCTGATGCGCCGTTATGCCCTTGGCGTTTGGCTCGCCATTTAGAGATTCCCGTTTACACGCTCGAGGAAGCAAAAGTACGTGAACCGGCTTCCGTCCGCTATCTGCTCACGCGAGGAAGCAAACACTTTTCGGCCGTTACGCTCTTTGGAGGTCGATTCGGTCACTCTCGATTTATATGTCACAACGAATCTCACGCGCCAACGCGACAACGTTCCAATCTCGCTCACGAATTGGCTCACGCTATTTTGCTTTATCCCCCAACATTGATTTTCCATTGTGATCCGATGACTGAAGAAGACGCCAAGTGGATGGGACCAACTCTGCTGGTTACGGCAGCGGCTGCAAGGAAAATTGCAATAGATGGATCGGACTTTTCGAGCGCTGCTGAGCGGTATGGAGTAAGCCTTGATTTGATCCGCATGAGAGTGAACGTGACGGGCGCGTCAGTCATTGCGAAACGAAAGTTGTCGTGGACAAAATCGAATCGATGAACTCGCAAACGGAGTGGAGTGATTGAGCGAAAAGCAACTTGGATGCATCAGCCTTTGCTTCAGTGCGGGCTTCGGTGTGATGGCGATGGTCACATCCATTGTCGCGGCTGGCTTCGCGTATCAAGCGAACCAAATATCGCAAGAAGCGAATCGCGTAGCTGTGGCTGCGCAGGCGAGCGCAGACTTCAATGCCGCTACGGATCGACAGCATCAGTCGGACCTCGCCCACTTTCAACAGTACATCAAGAGACCGTTTTTATCGGCCTTACGTTTTGATCGCATTTCCGATTCGGAATTCCGGGCCGTTGTTCAGAATTCCGGCGAACGTCAGGCGGCGGTATTCGGACTTCAGTACGTTCCGCAAGACGTTAAGGGTGCCGGCCCATCAACTCCGGACACAACGGATGTCATCCCGACTGAAAACACGGCTCGAGCCATCGAGGTTGGCTTCGTCACTGGGAAAACTTGGGAACACGAGTTTCAAAACGTCGTCGTAATGCCGGCGGGCGAAGTCGTCGTATTCCGAATCAAAGCAGCGTCAATGATGAAGATGGGCGAGTTCGTTTTGCATTTTGGCGAAAACGAAACACTTTCGATCGGAGTGTTTACGCCACCGCGAACTGAATTGAAGCAGTCCGCTGACGAATTGTTCGGATCGCCACCGCCGCCGCTCTGATCTCAGATGGGCAACACATCAGCGCTATTAGTCGATAAAATTGCCCGAAATATTTCAAGCCTCCTGTTCAGGAAAGCCTCCCTTGGAAACTCAAGTCCGGACACCTCAAACCGTTTTTATGTTGCCTCAGCGGTTGATTGTGCCGTTGTTTCAGCGGCCTTACGTTTGGAATGAGGAGAACCAGTGGGAGCCGTTGTGGAATGACTTGGTGCGTTTGACGGAGCGGTTGCTGGCGAATCCGGCTGGAAAACACTTTCCGCACTTTTTGGGCGCGGTGGTGTTGCAGCAGGTTCAAAATCCCGTCGGCACGATGCAGGAACGGACGATCATTGATGGTCAGCAACGTTTGACGACCTTGCAGCTCTTGTTCGATGCGCTTCACTCGCAGTTGGTCGCGGTGAATGCCCAGGCACCAGCGATGCGGCTGGAGTCTCTGGTGGTTAATGCGGATGCGTTTCGCAAACAGCCCGAGGACCACTTCAAAGTCTGGCCGACCAATCGTGATCGTCCGTCGTTCAACGCGGTCATGTCGGCTTCACTGCCCATGGATTATGACGCGATTGGTTTTGCGGATGAGCGGATGGTTCAGGCTCATCGGTTCTTCGCTGACAAGTCGAGTGCGTGGCTGGCGGCAGAAGGACCGGACCAAGTGCAGTCGCGGGCTTCGGCTATCGAGACGGTCGTGCGAGATTTGCTGCAAATCGTGGTCATTGACTTGGGTGCGGATGAGAACGCACAAGAGATTTTCGAGACGCTCAACGCACGCGGCGCTCAACTGACAGCCGCCGACTTGATCAAGAACTTCATTTTTCAGCGATTGCTCGAAACGGGTGCTGATGTCGAAGGTGCCTATGTGAAGTATTGGCGTGACTTTGAGTCGGCGTTTTGGGAAGCCGAGAGTTCGGTCGGTCGAACTCGCTACGCCCGATCGTCGATCTTCTTGAACCACTGGTTGATTGCGAGGACCGGTGAAGAGGTTGTGGCTCGTGAAGTCTTCACCCGTTTCAAGCGATACTCCAACGATGCTGGGATCGGGATGCCTGAGCTGCTGAAGCAGATCAAGGCATCCGCCGACGTCTATCGCGACTTCATTCAAAACGGCATGAAGTTGACGGGTTCGATCGACCAACTTGGTTTGTTCGCTTATCGCACGGGAGTGCTCGAAAGTGAAGTCATCAAGCCGATCGTGCTGCTGTTGCTGGACCCAGAAAAACCGAAGGTGCCGGGGGATCAACTGACCAAGTCACTGAGCGTCATCGAGAGTTGGATGGTGCGGCGGATGCTGATCCGTGCTTCGACAAAAAGTTACAGTCAGATCGTTGCCGAGTTGGTGCGTTATCTTGGCGACAAGGATCGCTCGACGGTGGGTGACGAGATCGAGTCGTTCTTTTCGAATCAGAAGAGCGATAGTCGCTATTGGCCAGACGACGACGAAGTGCGTGAGGAACTGAAGGTTTTGCCCGCCTATCGTCGGTTGGGACGGGGACGGCTGCGGATGGTGATTGAAGCGATCGAGGATCATTTGCGTGGATGGATCGGCGAGAAGAACGGGATGGGCGGCGAGCGAGTCACTCGTGGTAAGCTGGCGATTGAACATGTGATGCCGCGAAAGTGGACAATGCACTGGCCGCATCCTGACGGTGCGCGTGGCGAAACCGAACGCGACTCACTGATTCACACGATCGGCAACCTGACGCTGCTGACTTCACGACTGAACTCCAAGGTCTCGAACGGGCCGTGGGTTGGCGAAAGCGGTAAGCGTCAGGGGCTGGAAGCACACGACGTCTTGTTCCTCAACCGCGAACTTTTGAAAACGGCGAAGACTGACTGGACCGATTCGATGATCCGCTCACGGTCCGACGTGCTCGCTCAGTTGATTGTCGCCGTTTGGCCGACGCCGAGCGGGTACAAATCCGGATTCACTTCCGACAAGGTTCGCCCACGCCATCGCTTGGACTTGAGCGACTTGATCAGCGCCGGCTTCCTGCAGCCGGGGATGACGCTAACACCGCGACAAAAGAAACACCAAGCGAAGGCAGGCGTGTTATTGCCCGACGGGCGGATCGACATCAGCGAAACGATCTACTCCAGTCCTTCGGAAGCCGCTAAAGCCGTCACGGGTGGCGTGATGAACGGCTGGTGGTTCTTTCTCGTGCAGGAAAAGCCACGCAAGTCGCTCGCCCAAGTCCGAGTCGATTACTTGCAGTCGATCGCCGCGGACCCCGAAGAGGATGGGGACGACGACAGTGACGATCAATAGTTGCTGGTCTAGAAACTTGAAAAGACGGAAGATCCCGATTGAGATTGCAATCATCGTTAGTCCATGAGCCAACCTGTTCAGCAAGCCATTGAAGACACTTTCTCGCATGCATCGCGGCGTGTATTCGCGTCGTTGGTTCGCGTCGTTGGGTGACTTTGATTTGGCGGAAGACGCACTGCAGGATGCGTTTGCGGCGGCACTTGCGCAGTGGCCGTGCGAGGGGATTCCTGCGAACCCGGTTTCGTGGCTTGTTTCCGCTGGACGGTTCAAAGCGATTGACCGGATTCGCCGCACCGCGAAACTTGCCGGGTTGGCGGTCGATATTGCTAAACGACTTGACGCCATTCGAGAGCTGAACGACAGCAAGAACGCTCACGGAATTGAAGACGATCGGCTGCGACTGATCTTCACTTGTTGCCACCCGGCAATCGACCCGGCGATCCAAGTTCCGCTGACGCTACGCGAAGTATGCGGATTGACCACCGACGAGATCGCGAGCGCATTCTTGACCGAGTCCAAGACGATGGCTCAGCGTCTAGTGCGTGGCAAGTCGAAGATTCGCGATGCGAAAATACCGATCGAGATTCCCGAAGTGAGCGAACTTGCGGCAAGGCTGGAAAGCGTGCTGTCGGTGATCTACCTGATCTTCAACGAGGGCTATTCGGCATCCCGTGGCGACACGCTCACAAGAGCGGATTTGTCCGGCGAGGCGATTCGGCTTTGTCGCTTGCTCTTAAGCCTGCACGATGACGGCGAAGTGCGCGGCTTGCTCGCGCTGATGTTGCTGCATGAATCACGCCGTGAAACTCGCACGGACGCCGATGGCGACATTGTGTTGCTGGAAAATCAAGACCGCTCGCTTTGGAATCGCGCGATGATTCGCGAAGGCGTCGAGCTGATCGAACAATCCTTGCGTGGAGGCAGATTCGGTGCGTACACGCTGCAAGCCGCGATCTCCGCTGTCCACGCCGAAGCGGCAACACCGGCCGAGACAGATTGGACGCAAATCATTGCGTTGTACGATGTGTTGCTGCGTATCTCGCCCAACCCGGTCGTTCAGCTCAATCGAGCCGTGGCGATCGCCATGCGTGACGGGCCAGCGGCGGGGCTCGCGATCATTGACGCGATTCTAGAAGACGGCGAACTTTGCCGGTACCGGCTCGCCCACGCGGCCCGCGGCGAGTTGCTGCTGCGGTTGGGGAACGTAGAAGCCGGCGGCGAGGCGATTCAGACCGCATTGTCGCTGACCAGCCAAGCTTCCGAGCAACGATTTCTCGCGAAAAAGCTGGCGGAATTGCGGGCCTGAACTTTTTCGAGATAATTCCTGTGCCGTTGTCGATCTCCGCATCCGTGGATCGACTATTTGGAAACGCGACGCAGTTGCCGCGTCTCTAGCGCTGTGTAATCCCTCACCATGGAGAAGATTGTCATGAAAAACTCAATGTTGTTTGTGCTGTTCCTCGGGTTGTTCTGTCTCGACGGATTCGCCACTGGGCAGGAGCCACCGGCGATGCCCAAGCCAACGCAGGAACACGCTTGGCTTCAGAAGTTCACGGGAGAGTGGACTTCCGAGTTGAAGGCAATGATGGTACCTGACCAACCACCGATGCAGTGCAGCGGCACGATGTCGTCACGCCAAATCGGCGGATTCTGGATTCTTAATGAGATGAAAGGCGAATCGTCCGGCGAGCCGATGAACGGCGTCCAGACGATCGGTTACGACGAGGCCAAAAAGAGGTATGTCGGAACTTGGGTTGATTCGATGACGGCCTTCATGTGGCAGTACGAAGGGACCGTCGATCCATCGGGGAAAGTGCTGACGCTCGACGCGGATGGGCCGAACTTCATGGGCGACGGCGATCTGACGAAGTTTCAAGACATCTACGAGTTCAAATTCGCTGATGAAATCCTGATGACGTCGCGGATGCTCGGCGCAGATGGAAAATGGGTAACCTTCATGTCGGGCACCGCGAAACGAGTCAAGTAGCAAGTGATGCGAGAGAACATTGATATGCCGAATCAAATCCGCGAAGCTTTTCCGTATCTTCGTGTTCGAGATGCCAGTGCGGCAATCGAGTTTTACAAACTCGCATTCGGAGCGGTCGAGGAATTTCGATTGTCCGAACCCAGCGGACGAGTCGGTCATGCGGAGCTCAAGTTCGGGCCGCACACTGTGATGGTGTCCGATGAATATCCTGAGTACGGAATTCATGGCCCCGCACCGGAAACGTCTACCGGCGTTGCTATCCATCTTCACGTCGATGATGTCGACTCCCTGACGCAACGAGCCGTCTCGGCGGGAGCCAAGTTGACCATGGAGCCGGCGGATCAATTCCACGGCGAACGTTCGTCCAAAGTGATCGACCCCTTTGGCCATGAATGGTATCTGGGCTCAAAAATCGAGGACGTTTCGCGTGAGGAAATGCAGCGCCGATTTGCGGCGATGTTTGAGAACCGTTGATTCGTTGCACCTGCCGCGATCCGTAGCCTCATGCAAAGGAAATAGATAGAGATGAAAACAGCAAAGAACACAATCTGTCTCTGGTACGATCGCGATGCCGTCGAAGCGGCAAAGTTTTACGCCGAGACTTTTCCAGATTCTTCGATTGACGCGACGCATCACGCACCGAGCGATAACCCATCCAGCAAAGAAGGCCATGTGTTGACCGTCGAGTTTACAGTGATGGGCATTCCTTGCCTTGGGCTTAATGGCGGCCCGGGTGTCGAGCACAACTGGGCGTTCTCGTTCCAAGTCGCGACCGAAGATCAAGCGGAAACGGATCGTTATTGGAATGCAATCGTTGCGGGCGGCGGCGAGGAAAGCCAATGCGGCTGGTGCAAGGACCGCTGGGGAATTAGCTGGCAGATCACGCCAACCATTCTGACGAAGGCTTTTGCCGGCTCAGACCGTAACGCCGCCAAACGCGCCTTCGATGCGATGATGACAATGAAGTGGATTGATATCGAAACCATCGAGACAGCGATTCAAACTTAGGTTCGACAAGAATTGAGTGAGCTGATTTTTCAGCGTCTTGAAGCTACAGCAAGATTGACGCATAGCATTGCCATGTCGCTCGAACCTGGTCGCGATTTGCCATAAAAGCAGGAATACGTTACATGTCGATCGTTACCGAAAGGTTTGTTCTGCGAGAGTACCTAATGACGGATGAAATTGAATTTATTAACTATCAGACTGATCCAGGCTTTTCCGTTCATTACTCAGACAAGGAACTTGGTGAGGAGCATGCGAGATCGGTTTTTCAGAAGTTCATGACATGGCAGGCGGAAAGACCTCGTCTTAATTATCAGTTTGCGGTTTGTCATTCGGCTTATTCCATGAAGTTGATCGGCAGTTGCGGGATTCGGAAAGACTGTGGTGCGGCGGGCGAAGCCGAATTTGGAATTGAGCTTGCTCGCTTATATTGGGGTAAATATCGGTTCGCGTCGGAAATCTCAATCGCGGTGATCAACTGGGCATTCTCAGAATTGCGACTAGCAGCGATCACTGCCCAGACTGCCATGAGCAACACCGTCGCGGCACGTCTGGCCGAACGTGCCGCCTTTAGGCGGGTAGCTACAGAGGATGGACATATCTGGCGACTTGATCGGAATGATTGGATTGCGACGTTCCACGACCTGAGAACGGAAGAGTAAAAAAGTTACGGAAGATGTCGATCTGTGACCGTCTCGTTCGACCAATTAGAAACAACCTCAACTCATTAAGAAGCAAATCGCATGACTGATTCATCGACAATCGTCCGGCTTCACCGCGTGCTGCATGCTCCGGTGGAGCGTGTCTACAAAGCGTTTCTCGATCGCGACGCCTTATGCCGTTGGCTGCCGCCGTATGGCTTTCTGGGAAGTATTGATCGAATCGATGTACAAGTCGGTGGAAGTTATCACATGTCGTTTACGAACTTTGAAAGCGGACATCATCACGCGTTTGAAAGCACGTTTTTGGAATTGGTGCCCGGCGAGCGAATCCGCATGGGCGACAAGTTCGATGATCCCGCCTGGGCCGCTGACATGACGAAGACGATTACTTTCAAGTCAGTGAGTTGCGGCACAGAATTGGAGATCTTGCACAAAGGGCTTCCCGAGTTTATCCCGGCAGACATGTGCTATCACGGATGGCAAGAGTCACTGTTGCAGCTTGCTCAATTGGTCGAACAATCCACACCCGATGAACAATAGTCGTGCATCGAACGATCGACTACCACCGCTTTTCCTTTCGACACTCGTTTGAAACATCACCTGCCAAACAAAGAGGATCACAATGCCGCGATATCTGATCTCGTTCGACGATGGTTCGAGGGACCACATTGCTGAGGAGGATTTGCCTGTTGTTGGCGAATCGGCGCACGCCGTCGCCCGAGACGCCAAAGCCGCTGGAATCTGGATCTTCGGCGGAGGGATTCCACGTCAGCGGGCGAGCATCGTCGGGGCTGGCGGCTCTGTAACTGAAGGGCCAACTCCGGAGACCAAGGCGGTGATCGGCGGGTTCTCTATCATCGAGGTGCCCACCCGCGACGACGCGATCACTTGGGCGGCTCGATTTGCCAATGCGTGTCGTTGTTCACAAGAAGTCCGTGAGATCGGGTTCGATCCAGAGTCCTAAACATCCGAAGTTTGAAACCAATTCCAACAACACAACTCAATCGAGACACACTTAATGAAAGTCATCGTATTTGTCAAAGCTACCGCCAGTTCGGAAGCAGGTGAGATGCCCAGTGAGCAACTGCTCAACGACATGGGTAAGTTCAACGAACAACTCGTCGCCGCTGGAATCATGAAGGCAGGCGAGGGGCTCAAGCCGAGCAGCGAAGCGGTCCGCGTTCGTTTCAGCGGGTCGAGTCGCACAGTAACGGGCGGTCCGTTTGCTGAGACAAAGGAACTGGTCGCAGGATTCTGGATCTGGGAAGTCCGCTCGATGGAGGAGGCGATTGACTGGGTGAAGCGTTGTCCCAACCCCATGAACGAAGAGTCGGACATCGAAATCCGCCCCGTATTCGCAATCGAAGACTTTGCCAACACCGATCCAGATGGAGAGATTGCCAAGCAGGAGGATGTGCTTCGCGAGAATCTAGCGATGCAGGAAAGCACCGTTCAGCCGTACCTATTCTTCAGCGGTCGCTGCGAAGAGGCGATGGCGTTCTACGAACAATCGGTTGGTGCGAAAGTTGTCATGAAGATGCGATTTAGCGAGAGCCCCGATCCAGTTCCCGAGGGCATGTTGCAAGCCGGTTTTGAGAACAAGATCATGCACGCATCGCTGATCATCGGAAAGATGACCCTCATGGCATCCGATGGTTGCGATGACAAATCAAGGTTCGATGGCTTTCGCTTGGCGCGATCTGTTCCGACCGAATCGGCCGCCGATTTGGCGTTCAACGCGCTCGCAGAAGGTGGCAAGGTGGACATGCCGCTTATGAAAACCTTCTGGTCACCGAGATACGGCATGGTGACTGACAAGTTTGGTGTCGGTTGGATGGTGATGGTTCCTGGCGAGGTGGGCTAGAACATGAATGGATCAAGAAAACCTAAAATTGCTGGCTGGATACTGAGTGTCATGATTGCCTTGATTCTGATCGGAGCAAGCGCGATGAGCAAGTTCACGCAGTGGGAGGGCAAAGCCGAAATGTTTGCCAAGATGGGGTGGGCGGAAGAGGTGATGTTCACGATTGGAATCGTCGAAGTGGTGATTGCGGTTCTCTTGCTGATTCCACGCACTGCATTCGTCGCGGCTATCCTGCTTGCGGCTTACTTAGGCGGTGCTGTCGCGACACACGTTCGTGTCGGCGAACCGTTCTTTTTTCCTATCATCATCATCGGAGTACTCGCATGGATCGCAATCGGACTTCGCCAACCTGACGTTTTCCGATTGGCACTGGGCCTGGGCAGGAATTGCTCAAACCAGAACGGGAATTGAAAATTCTTGGCTCCCCATCTTTGCCGCCTGCATCACTCGCAACTTTACAGCAAACTAAACAGAAAATAGTCCAATGTCAAAAATGATTTTTATCAATCTTCCAGTCATCAATCTCAAAGCCTCGAAGGCCTTCTATGAGGCACTGGGTTTTGAGAACAACCCTCAGTTCACTGATGAGACGGCCGCGTGCATGGTCTGGAGCGAAGCGATTCACGTGATGTTGCTCACCCAAGACAAGTGGCGAACTTTTACGAGTCGCCCAATTCCGCCAACGACGTCCAGCGAAGTATCGTTGGCTCTGTCCTGCGATAGTCGCGAAGAAGTCGACAAATTGAGCGACGTGGCCGCCAAGAACGGTGGCATCGCTGACATCAATCCTGTGCAGGACCATGGTTTCATGTACGGTCGTGACATGACCGACTTGGACGGTCATGTCTGGGGAATGATGTGGATGGACACGTCGGCAATGCCCAGTCAACAACCTGAATTGAAACGAACGAACTATGAAATACATGCTGCTGATTTACGGTGCCGAGTCTTCCTGGAGCGAGGAAGAACGCAAAGAGTGCATGATCGAGTCGATGGGCATCAGCGAGGAGCTTGAAAAGCAAGGCAAGTGGCTTGCTGCCTCACCGCTGCACTCAGTCACAACGGCGACCAGCGTTCGTGTTCGCGATGGCAGGAAACAGATTACAGACGGCCCTTTTGCTGAAACGACCGAGCAACTCGGTGGCTACTACATCATCGACGTCGATGACCGCGATGAAACGATTGAAATTGCCAGCACTTTGCCGCCCGCAAAGAAAGGAGCGGTCGAGATCAGACCGCTGCTTTCGCTACCCGATTCGTTGTCGCTTCCAGTGGGAGACGTTAGCGGTGTGCGTTCCAGCGACGCGGTCGAGGCCAAAGATTACCTGGTGCTGTTGTACGCCGAGGAAGGGGCTTGGCCGCCAGAAGAACATGCCGTCGCGTTGGCGGAATCGGTCGACCTCTGCGATCATCTGCATGCGAACGGCCAGTTTGTATCAGCAGCTCCCCTTCAACCACCCAACACCGCAGCCTGTGTCCGTGTTCGCAACGGCAATCGAACAGTTATCGACGGTCCCTTTCCCGAAACGAAAGAACAGCTCGGCGGCTATTTCCTGATTCGAGTTGCAAACCTCGACGAGGCCATTGCCGTAGCCGCCAAAATTCCTGATGCACGTCGCGGCACGGCTGAGATTCGTCCTCTGTTCCCGCTGCCGATGTTGCCAACCGCTAAGAACGAGCTACAAACGCATCTAGGTTGAGGTAAACCGAGACGCTGATGAGCGTTCAGCGTTAGCGAAGCACTGACAGAATGAAACCTCGGTATCGTTGACGCGATGCTGATATTTTCGCTGCGTCATCGCAGACTTGCCAGGCGCATACTTAGGACCGCCGGAGGTATGATTGTCGCCCGATCGCTCCGCCGATCGGAAGTTTTCCGAACGAACCGGCGGAGCGGTTCGGCGACTATCCGCCATTTAATGTTCCGGCGGTCCTTAACTAAAAATGGATGTCTGGCCGTAAGGTGATCGCGTATTTCGGTGCCGCTTCCATCAATCGCTTCTTCTCGGCGTCGTCAATCGGCGGGGGTGATTGACCGGTGATCGGCGTTTGACCGACCTCGAAGATGAATCGCTCGAAACCCGCCGGTGCTAAGACAGCAATCATCTGAGCATTTTCGCTGGTCCGGTTCTTGAAGCAATGTGGAATGTTCACGGGCAGTACTGCGACATCGTCCACGTGGCCGGTGACGATCGTGCCATCGGCGTACAATTCGACTTCGCCGTGCGTGATGACGAACGCTTCAAAATCGCGTCCGTGAATGTGGGGCACCGGTCCGCCTCCGGCAGGAATGTCGAAATGCACGACGGCCAACTTGTCGCCGGTCGCTGAACCGGGCAACATTACCGTGTAGGTGTCGCCCGCCAACCAAACCGCCTCGCCTTCACCCTGCCGCGTGATGACAACATCGGTCTCGCAGACCGATTCAAAACCGGCCGGTCGATAGTTCGCATCGTACTCGTCCATCAGTTCAACGCCGTACTTCGCAAAAATCGACCTCATCTCGGTCGGTTCAGCGTCGGCCGCTGCGATGAACGCGTTCTCAATCTCGCCGCCGGTTAGCAATACCAACAACTTTGTGGTCACCGTTTGCGATGATATTAACTGATGCGGCAGCCCCGCCGGTAAGAAGACCAAATCACCGTTCTCCAAACGCGTGGCTTCATTGCCATATCGCAATTCGACTGCGCCTTCCAAAACAACAAAGCACTCGGATTCGCGAGTATGCACGTGCGGCGGGTTTCCGCTGCCAGGCTTCAACGTTGCGAGTTGTCCGCTCAGTCGGCCCGAAGTGTCCCCCGATCGGATGGGCAACCGAATGGTGTTGCCCATCCAATCGAGTATCGCGGAGTTGGAAGGCGTGTCTAATCGTATTTTCATCTGGGTACTCTCATATCGTTGACGCGATTTATTGTGCCTTTGCCATAGCTGCTTTCATTGTAACGGCCACGTCGTCTGGTGCCGCAAGTGTCGGTTCGATGACGATCGGATGGATGTCGGTGAAGCCGAAGAAACCGAGAATCTGTTCGACGTAGGGCTTTTGATGGTCCATGCCCGATCCTTCACCGCCGTACGCTCCACCGCGAGCGTAGATCACCGCAGCCGGTTTGCCCGTGACCAGACCGCTGTAGCCGGTGGCGGGATCGAACGAGAACGTCTGGCCGGGTTGGGCAATGACGTCGATGTAGTGCTTCAGCTTGTAGGGCACGCCGAAGTTCCAAATCGGGACGCTGATCAGGTATTTATCGGCGGACTTGAATTCGTCGCAAACATCGACGACGGCTTGCCACGCCTTGGCTTGGTCGGCGTCGAAGCCTTGACCGTGCAGAACTTGGCATTTGGCGTCGATCGTGTAGCCGTCGAATTCGGGCAGTTGCTTGTCCCACAGGTCGAGCGTGATCACCTCGTCACTGGGATTTGCTGCATTGTACGCCTCCAAGAAAGCGTTGCTGACTTCGATGGATTTCGAGCGTTCCTTGCGAGGCGATGATTCGATGTAGAGCAGTTTGGCCATGGATTGGATTCCTGAAATAGTGGCTCGGTGGTCTCCACCGAGAACGAGAAAGAAAAAACACGGTGGAGACCACCGTGCGACAATGATCAGGCGAGATCAAACAACAGCACGTCGGAGTCTCGCGACGAAGTCACGTGCAAATTCGTTGCTCGGCTGGATGCGACCGCGTCACCGGCCTTCAGCGTTGTGCCGTTGACGATGATTTCGCCCGTGGCGACTTGCAGCCATGCATGACGGTTACGCTCAAGCGTGTAGTCGAGACGTTGACCGGCTTGCAACTTCGTGGCGAAAATCTTCGCGTCCTGGTAGATGCCCACCGACGCACCCGAACCGTCCGGGCCGGCGATGAATTTCCACTGGTTCGTTTTCTGGTCCGCGGTCACTTTGTTATCGCTGTACCGCGGTCGCACTCCACGCAGTGCCGGTTCGATCCAGATTTGCAGGAAGTGGTTTGAATCAGTCGGCGACGGGTTGTACTCGCTGTGCGTGATCCCCAGCCCTGCCGACATCATTTGAATGTCGTCGGGCGTGATGATCGCTCCCTTGCCGGTGCTGTCCTTGTGTTGCAGCGAACCGTCGAGCACGTACGAGACGATTTCCATATCGCGGTGTGGATGCGTGGGAAAACCACGACCGGCGGCGATCTTGTCATCGTTGATGACTCGCAAGCTACGGAAACCCATGTGCCGTTGATCGTAGTAGCCGCCAAAAGAGAACGAGTGGTAGCTCTTGAGCCAGCCGATGTCGGTATGGCCGCGTTCAGCGGCTTGCCGGATCAGCAAGTCGCTGGTGCGTTGAACTTCCGCCGCGTCACCAGCGAGGGATTCAGACGGGTTGGCTGTCACGTGGATCAGTCCAGCGGCGGTCATGGTGAGCATGTTACGTCGGGAAGCGTTCATTGCCCTGTCTCCGAGATCGTGGCACGTTGGTCCCCAACGTGAGCCGAATGCGTACACGTTGGGGACCAACGTGCCACTATGTTTACATAAAAACCAGTGGAATAAAAAACTACTCCGCCATGCCCTGGCGAGCGGTTTCCAAAATTCCGTTGAGCGTTTTCAAGTCCGACTTAGACACGTGGCCAAGAAGCAATTGATGCAATGACTTGATTGGTTCATCAAGCTTCTTCAGCAGTCGAGCACCAGCGGTGGTCAGTTCGATCAGGAAAACTCGACGGTCTTCACTTGATTGTTGTTTATTGATCAGTCCGCGCTGAACCAACTGGTCGACGACGCGAGTGATCGCCGGAGCGACCTGGATCATTCGGTCGGCGACTTCCAGGCACGGCATCGGCTCACCCTCGCCACGCATGATTCGCATCGCGTTGTACTGCGACGGCGTCAATTCGTACTCACGCAGCAATCGGGCGAGTCGGTTTTCCAGTAGATCGCTGGTGCGAAGGATGCTGAGCATCGCTTCCTGCTCGACGGAGTCGAACGGACCTTTCTTTTTAAGTTGTTGGCGAAGTGAAGCGGACGGCATGATCAAAATCTCGTTCGTGTGCGATCCTATTAATTGACATGTAAACGACTGGCGTGTCAAGGCAGTTTGCGTGAAAAGGCTTCTTGCCCTCAACCGCTGAGCGTACCGGTTCGGGAGAACGTTGAATTCGGATTGACGCGAAAGAGCACAACGTCGGCGATTGCGTCTGCCTTCAACTCGACAGACGCATCATCGGAGAAGAGGACAATTGAATCGCCCGCGCTGAGTGTTTTATCGTTGACGGTGATTTCGCCACTGAAGACGTAGAGAAGTTGTTCGTCATCTGCTTCCGGCGGCAACAAAACGGTCTCGTTGACTAAATGACGATCGTAGACTCGGACATCGCTGCGGACCGTCAGGGGTGCACCGGTATCACTGGGGCCGGCCACCAAACGCCAGCTACCGACGTTCATTGCGGTGCCGAAACGAAGCGATTGGAACAGGGGCGGTAGATCGGCTTCGCGAGGCCGGATGAAGATTTGCAGCATCTCAACCGGGTCGCCGTCCTCAGGGATGCTCTCTTCGTGCGAGATGCCGGTTCCCGCGTTCATGATCGCGAGCTGGTTGGGCGTCATCGCCAATCGACCACCTTCGGTGTCCTCGTGCCACAGCGTGCCAGATCGAATGTACGACAAGATTTCGTCGTTGCGATGTTCGTGCATCGGGACCAATAACCCAGCACCGAGCGTGGCGTGGTCGATCATTCCCAGCGGCCCAAGACCGGTGTCCTGTCCCTTGTTGATGAACAAGCCGGGGCGAAGACGACGGATTTGGAATGGACCGCGACCGAGTGACTGCCGCTGTGAAGCTCGAATGAGTTGCATCGTTGCCGATCCTTTTCTTAAACCATCGAAGGCAAGACTTCGCCGAAGAGGATGCCCAGCAATTGTCCACCTTCGGGACGCGACCAATCCTGTGCGAGCTCAGCCATGATCGTGTTGGTCGCCGTCAGAACCACGCCGGCGTTCTCCATGCGGCGGCGCGACATGTCCTCGCTCAGCTCAAAGGGTGAACCCGATGCGTCCATGACCGCCTGCACCCGAAAACCTTCTTCGACGGCGCTGATTGCCGGGAAGACGAGACAAACATCTGTCGTCACGCCAGCCATGATCAGGTTCTTGCGGCCGGTCGCAATGACAGCGGCGCGAAAGTTTGGATCGGCCCACGCGTTGACGATGCCCGCCCGTTGCACTCGAGCGTTGTAAACGTCGGGCAACAAATCTTTGAACTCCGGGATCAGCGGTCCTTGCGCGTTGCCCTCTTGCGAGCTGGTCATCACGACCGGCATCCCGAGGATCTTGGCGGTCTTGGCCAGTGCGAGCGTATTCCGTTTGGCGTCGGCCAATGGGATGTTTTTGATGAGCTGCATCGTTCCGACTTGATGGTCGATCAGCAGCAGTGCGGAATCAGCAGCGGTGAATGGGGACTTGTTCATTTTGAACTTTCAGGAGTTAAAGGTAGTGAGACGGTAACAGGATTAATTTCACTCAAAAACGATTGGAGACTTTCGGCGACAAACGATTCATTCTCTTCGGGAAGCCAATGGCCGGAGTTGGGCACGATGACGCTTTGCACATTGGCGGCGACGCCACGCATCGACTGGGCCGCCCCTTCGCCGACGCTGTACTGCCCACCCATCGCCATCACAGGAATCGTCAATTTCACCGACGCACTCTTCGTCACAAAGTCTGCGTTTGCCCACATCGAGCGAAAATAGCCACCGAGGGCCTGTAGCGCGCCGGGTCTTGAATAAGCCGCCTCATAGTGATTCATGTCGTCGTCCGAAATCGCTTGCTGATTGGCGGTGAACGCACCTCGTAGCACCAGCTCGAGGTATTCGCGTTCGCGTCCGGCCAGCAGTGTCTCAATCACGCCGGGCACCGCGTTCAACGCTGCGAACCAAAGAAAGTGACCTTCCGGTTGAGGTATCCAAGCTTGCTCAAACCCGAAGCCGGGCAGCAGCATGTCCAGAAACGCAAAACCGCTCACGTGTTCTCTCGCCTTGCTGGCGACCGCATAGCCGACACCGCCACCGAGGTCGTGACCCACCACCGCGTATCGCTCATGCCCCAGTTCGCTCATCATTGCAATCAGCTCGTCGGCGACAGTCTCGAACCGGTAGTCCTGATTCGCTTCGCCGGTGTCACCGAGTCCCCGCAGATCGGGTGCAATCAACAGGTGATCCGATGACAGGTCTTCCGCAATAACTCGCCATAAATAGCGAGTTTGAAAGGCTCCGTGCAAAAGCAATACGGGAGACCCGTTGCCGACTTCGTCATAAACAATTCGATTCCCTTCAACGTTGATTGTCTTTGTAGCCATCGCTTTCCCTTTTAATGTTTTGTGACGCGTGATTTCTCACCGCAATGTGGCAGCGTGCTCAATGGACGCTTCGGATTGGTCGCGATAGCACGACGCGAATGTTCAACGAGCCGTCGTTGAGCAGCCAAGGCATGATCTCGTAAGTCCTAGCCCCACTCGAATGTAGTGGGTCGGCATCGGCAATCTTGCGAGCTTCATCGACGTTAGGGGCGCGGTAGACGAGCAAACCGTCGCCTTCAAAGGATTGCTCGTCAGTGGTCCACAGCGGACCGGCGGCGAACAGAACATCTTCGTCTTCGAGTTTGGCGAGGTACGTTCGATGCGATGCCAAGTGTTCCTTCACGGCGTGCAGATCGGTCGCTCGCGAAAGCACGGCGTAGAGTTGCAGTCCGAGCGATTGGCCGATATCCGCTTTGACATTGGCGGCGGGAACTTGGGGTCGTGTCATGGATTTAGGCTTTTAAATTGTCGCCGAACCGCTCCGCCGGTTCGACTTGATGAATTCCGATCGCTGAACCGTTCCGCGGTTTCGATGTTGGATACTCCGACCGGCGGAGCGGTCGGGCGACACTCATTTGTGTTTAGGTTCAAACTTGACGCCGAACTGAGTTGCGGCGGCGACGGCTCGCTGCAAGTCCTCCTGCTCGAGTTTTGGCGGAACCAGAGATTCACCCTCGACGGGTTTTCCAACAATCTTGAACCACTCTTCAAATCCGCCGGGCGTGTAGGTCAGCAGCATCTTGGTCGGCTTGTCGGAGATGTTCTTGAAGTAGTGCTGGACACCGCGAGGCATATGTACGAAATCACCGGTCTCGACATCGTGCTGCACGCCGCCCAGCCAGGCGCGAAGTTTGCCGTCGATCACGAAGATCGTTTCGTCCTCGCGGGAATGGGTGTGCGGCGGCGGGCCTCCGCCGGGCGGAATGATGTCTTCAAAGACGCTGTAGGCACCGGCGGTTTGTTCGGACGTGACCATCACGGTGACACGGATTCCCATCGCCCAAACGGGCACTCGATCGCCGGCACGAACGACCAACGGATCGGAAACTTTGACGCTACCGCCGACGGATTCTTGAGCCGCAAGTTTGTGCGTGAGGAGCAATCCGGCTGTCGATCCGATGCCGAGTTGGGTGAGGAAGCTGCGTCTGCCGTTCATGAAACAGGGCTTTTGTGAGGGAAAGTTGCTTGTCGGTTGCGGGGATCTTACACGAGCAACGGCGGAGCGTATTGGACGTTCTTGCAACGAGAACTTGTTTCACCGCGTGCCCATCGAGCCGCGTGTCCAGCAGCGCGGGACGACGCCCGTGCGGTTAAGCGAGCCGCATCCGCGTCCCGCAAGAACGTCCAATACGCGGCGGACCGTTGCCGGTACAATCTGGTAGGCGGTAATTTCTTTTCGCCAATCAGCAGTCATCGGGATCAACGTGGGATCAATTAATTTCAACTCGTATTTGGATTGGTACGAACGTGGCGAAATTCTTGCTGTTGAGGGCTCGATCCAAACTAGAACATCGAGGACTTTCGACTTTTCTATCTTTAAATCGCAACTGACGGAAGTGTTTCCTGATCCTGCGACTCCCGACCTTAGCGTTCAACTGATCCCGTCGGGCCTTCGATTTGCGATCGACGCCGACATGGGGCATGGCCGGTTTTTTGCGAATAACTTGGGTGCGAATCAGTTCGCCGTCGGTCCAGCGAATGTTCCGTTGGATCTTTCAGGAATGTATCGCGGTCCGCTCACCGTCTTCGCGATTCCTTGGAACACCACCCAGAGCCGTTTGGAATCGCTGTTGCAAACGCCCGTCGAACACCTTGGACAATTGCACACATGCATGAATGAAGATGCTTCGGTTGCGATGCTGATCGAAGCCCTTTGGGCTCAAGTCAATCACGACGAACATCTTGGTCGCTTGGTCGTTGATGACCTCACCAACGAGTTACTTCTTCGATTGGTTACGCTCTCGGGAACGCGTGTCCCGGCAATTACAAAAACCTGTCGATTAGGCACTCACCAGCTTTGTCGAGTGATCGATTACATGGTCTCGCACTCGGGTGAGTTCATCGAGCTGGATCAATTGGCGGAAGTGGCGGGCGTGAGCCGGTTTCAATTGTGTCGTTTGTTCAAGAACTCGACCGGTCAATCGCCCGCACGCTACTTGCGAAGTTTGCGAATCGAACAAGCCGAACGGTTGTTGTTCGACAATCGCAGTCGACCTTTGATTGACATCGCGTTGGCGTGCGGCTTTTGTGACCAATCGCACTTCAATCGTGTATTCAAATCCATCTTAGGAATCACGCCCAAAGTCTACTTAAAGAATTCCCGATGAGCATCCGATCGTTGCGACATGACATCGCACCGCTGAGCGAAGTCAACATGCACTATGTCGTTGCAGGCGACGGACCGACGGTCATGCTGCTGCACGGCTGGCCGCAGTTCTTGGTCCAAGCGATCCGCGATCTTTGCTGTCGCTAATCGTAGCTCATCGTAGGGTGGGTCGAGGAGGCTTTGCGACGACGACCCACCATCATCTGGATACCATGGATGGTGGGGCATCGCCGAAGCGGCTTGACCCACCCTACGTCAACGTCTAGTCCCCAGCCGCCAACTGTGGCGTTGCAAAATACGGCGATTTGCAAGTTGAATGACATAGTCAACCTAACCACTTTCGTTGGACTCTTACGTTGTATCGACTGAGCTGCACCATGCTAAAGTTTGTCCATGTGTTTGACGCCCCATTTGCACATCGCGTCGGAGACCGGCTTGAGGGTGCGTCCGTACGATGTCAACGAGTACTCGACGCGGGGTGGAACCTCGGCGAAAACTTCACGCTCCACGACGCCATCACCCTCAAGCTCACGAAGCTGTTTGACCAACATCCGTTCGCTGATGTTGGGGATCTTGTTTCGCAGTTCAGCGAACCGGTGCGTCCCTTTATCGAACAAGTGAAACAGGATCAATGCCTTCCACTTGCCGCCGACCACCGCCAAAGTTGCTTCGACAGGGCAGTTGAATACCGACTTTTGTTTGCGTTTTGCCATGCTTACTCTTTTGTTAGTAGGTGTTTCTTTTGCCCGTACCTTGCCGAAGCAACGCTGCTACTTAAGATACGAAAAACGCCATTCGATCACAATCAAAATCCTCAAGGAGAAAAATTGCCGTGACCGGAAAAGAAATTGTTCGCGAGTTCTACGATGCCTTTCAATCAGGCGAGCTCGACCGCTTTGACGCCATCGTTCATCCCGATGTGGTAACGAACAGTTCAGCGGCGTTCGGAACCAAAGGCGTCGAAGCGCTGAAGACTTGGGCGGGTGCTTTTGTTACCGCGTTCGCACCCCGAATCGACTTGGTCGACGAGATTCATGCCGTCGACAACAACGGGAATGGTCGGGCTGTCGCGACGGTGAACCTTAACTGGAAACATATCGGAGACTTCTTCGGTTTGACACCTTCGGGCCGCGAAGGGACCTCGATCGAAAATCTGATCATGACCGTTCGTGGCGGGAAGATTGTTCGCTTGGAAGTTGCCGACACAACTTTGGACCTTGTGATCTACATGCACCAGCGCGGTTGGGTGTTCCCGCAAAACATTCGGCCTGAACCGATCGTGCGTGGCGTCGAACGTCCGGCAGACGATCCGCCGATCTCGTTTCAGTAAACATCGTGCGGGAAATATTGTCGCCCGACCGCTCCGCCGGTCGGCTGATTTGCAGTCGAACCGGCGGAGCGGTTCGGCGACTTTGGGACAGCGATTCTCCGAACCTGGCTAACCTAATTGCATAGTCGTCTAATGAGTGAGATTTAGTCTGCCATGAATGTGTTAATCATCCACGCTCATCACGAGCCCGCCAGTTTCTCGTCTTCCTTAGCGAAGCGGGCTGTAACAACTCTGCAATCGCTCGGTCACACCGTCACGATGAGCGATTTGCACGCGATGCAGTTTGATCCTGTGTCGGATCGCCGGAATTTTACGACAACGAAAGATTCCAACTACCTGAAGCAGCAAGCCGAGGAAGTCCACGCGAGCAAGAACGATGGTTTTGCGAAGGACATCGAAGCGGAGATGCAAAAGCTTGAAGCCGCCGATGCCATCATCTTCAGCTTTCCGCTGTGGTGGTTCGGGATGCCAGCGATCTTGAAGTGTTGGGCCGATCGCGTTTTGACGTCGGGCCGAATCTATGGCGGACCGAAGTTGTACGAAGGCGGCATCGGTGGCGGCAGCAAACGCGGGATGGTGCTGATGACGACCGGTGGTGGCGAAGGGATGTACAGCGGATGGGGCTTGAATCCTTCACTCGATCGAATCCTCTCTCCGATTCAACACGGCATCTTCTGGTTCAACGGTTTTCAGCCGCTCGATCCGTTCATCGCGTGGTCTCCCGCTCATCTCCACGATGACGATCGACGGGGATATCTGGAGAAGCTTGATCGACGCATGAAGTCGTTGTTTGAGGAAACACCACTCACGCTGCCGCCACGAGCCGACTTCCCTGAGCTATTTGGCGTCGACACGAAAGATCGTTTTCAAGTCGTCGTTCGTTTCCTGAAGCCATTCGACGACCGGTTTCACGAACTCGTGCCTGCTGAGCAAAAGGTGATTTCCGATTGGAAACGCGATGGCCGATTGCTCGAGTTCTCGCGATCGGCCATGGATGACGCTAACGCTCGCGTGTTCATGACCTTTCGCGCGAGCAGCCTTGCGGAGATCGAGCCTTGGATGAGCGAGCTACCGCTGCGAGAGTATCTGGACTTTGAAGTTACGAAGCTGTTCAAACCCAAGTAGATGAAGTGGCTTGCCGAGGTCTCTAGCGTATTTTGATAAGCGTTTTCAGCCGGAAACGACTCATCTTCGCAAGAACGTCCAAGACCATCGGGGCGGCTTGGCGTAAAAGTGATGGTGAACAAATTTTTTTATGTGATCGGACAAAGGTCCGATCTTTTTGTCTCAACTAACTATATCGCGAGAGAGCAAACGTCATGGCAAAAGCAATCCAGTTCGAATCTTTCGGTGGTCCCGAAGTTCTGCATCTTACCGAGGTGAAACTACGCGAATTGCGGGAAGGCGAGGTGAGAATTTCCGTCCATGCGATCGGTCTCAATCGAGCCGACGCGATGTTGCGGCAAAACCAGTACATCGAATCGCCCTCGCTTCCGTCGCGGTTGGGATATGACGCGGCAGGTGAGGTCATCGCGATTGGTCCTAGCGTCAGCGGAATCAAAGTCGGCGATCGCGTCCTGACAATTCCTGCCTTCTCACAGATTGAGCACGGTGTGTATGGGGACGAAGCGATCGTGCCAGCGAACGCTTTGTGGCCGTGGCCGGAATCATTGTCGGCAGAGCAAGCAGCTTGTGTCGGCGTCCAATACACAACTGTCTATTTTGCTCTGAATCAAGTCGCCGGGATTCAATCGGGCGATACAGTCTTGATCACTGCGGCGACCGGCGGCGTTGGCTTTGCCGCCATCGAGGTTGCCAAAGACATGGGGGCCACGGTGATCGCAACGACTCGCAAGCGTGACAAGTTGCAAGCCATCATCAATGCCGGCGCGAATCATGTCATTGTCACCGATGACGAAGAACTCGTGGCTCGCGTCAACGAAATCACCGGCGGGCGCGGCGTGAAGATGGTCTTCGACCCGATCGGCGGCAAATCGGTAAGACCGCTGCTGGATACGCTCGGTCCCGGCGGTCACTACGTCATCTACGGCTTGCTTGACATGACAGTCCCGGAGGTGCCCATGATGCCGGTTATGGTCAAGGGGCTGACAATTCATGGCTATACGGTGTTCGCTTTCACTGGCTACCCCAGCCTTGGCATCCCGCAACAAACTAAGGAAGTTCAATCCGCCAAAGAGTACCTTTTACCGCGGCTGGCAGATGGACGTCTGAAACCAACCGTCAGTGAAACATTCCCGCTCGCGGAGGTTGTTCAAGCTCATCGTTCACTGGAATCGAACCAGCAGTTAGGAAAGATTGTTTTGAGCGTGCAGAAGTAGTGCAAACTCAATTGCAATGGTCGAGCAGTTAATTTCACTGGCGATGGGATAAGAACGCCAACCACAACCCAGATCAGAATTCTTAACAGATGTGTAAGATGGATACATTGTAGAAAGACTCTTTTGACGGCAAGACTGTCGTGATTGTCGGTGGAAGCTCAGGAATAGGATTGAGCATCGCCAAGCTAGTTGTATCGCTTGGTTCAAGCGTTGTGCTGTGTAGTCGATCTGAAGAGCGATTGCGGACGGCGCAAAAAGAAGTCAACGGCAGCTCCACGATATTGCCGTACGATTGCCTTGATGAATCTCAAGTCAACGCGGCGTTCGCAAACGTTGATGCAATAGACCATCTCGTCGTGACGGCCGTTGCCGATGAGAATCGTTTACGGGGGCCGTTGAAGGACATGGCAACAGAAACGGCGAGGCGCGGAATGGAAAAATTCTGGACAAGTTTTTTCGTGGCAGGAGCCGCCATCCCTAAAATGAAATCCGACGGAAGTATCGTATTGACTTCAAGTATCTCTGTATTGCGTCCATCCGCGTCAGGGGGAGTTTCGGTGATGAGTGCTGCAAGTGCGGCGGTTGCCACATTTGGCAGAACTCTGGCTGCGGAACTGGCCCCAATCCGAGTGAACATCCTAATGCCCGGCATTGTGGAGACGGGAGTTTGGGAAAGCAAGAGTGACCAAGAGATGCAAAAAATGCGAGATTGGGCGACTAGCAAGATACCCGCCGGACGCCTCGGTAGGCCCGATGATCTGGCTGAAGCTGCGGTTTCACTGATGTCCAATCGCTACATCACCGGTCAGTCAATAACTGTGGACGGTGGCCTGAGTTGGGCTTGAAAAAAGTTGGAGTCTTCCGAGCCGATTATGGCGAATGTTCGATCGCGATCAATCGACAAAGCCGATCATTTGCTGGACTTTTCCATGTTCCGAAAACTCAACGAAGAAAACACCATTCGAAAACACCTTTCCATCGCGCAAGAGCCGAAAATTGATTCGACCATGACGTCCCACCGTCTCGATCTTTCCATGAGGTGCAATCGTTATATCTGGCAAGCGTGAACGAAACTCTTTTAGAAAATGGACCATCGCTTCTGTAGAGCGAATTGCTGCGGGACAGTGAACATCGTGGTAATAGCAGTCAGGTGCAAACGCAGCCTCGACAGCTTGCGTTAAATCATCCTCAGTACATTTCCAGCATGATAGCGAACTAAGCAATACGTTCGCCAAGGTTTTGTGGTCCTGCATCTTAATTCATGCCTTGTCACTATTGGAACGAAGTAACCTTGCCGGATTGGATTGATCAGCGTAGGCTTCCATCATGAGATTCGGGCGTGTTTCGACGAAAATGCCGCAAGGGTTTTCTCCCGGATCGGTATAGAGGCGGCACTGACCCACCGGCATTTCGATCCGTTCGCCTTCAAAGCGAGTACCTGCAGAGATGAGTCTCGCCTCTGCGACTTCGATGTCGTTTACGAGGTACAGGAAACGGACATGTCCAGGGGGCAGATGATCGGCGAGTAAAAGAAGTGGGCCTTCGCCCAAATCAAGAGCCGCAACCTTCGCTCCAAACCGATCGAACGCCCATAAACGCGAAACTCCGAAAATGGTTTCGTAAAACGCAAGAGTTGCATCAAACGATTGAACGCCCATGTAAAGGTATGCCAATGTACCAAACTCACTTGCCATGTTTAGGTCCACTTTCTTCAATCAGCCCACTCAAGCGTTTCAGATGTCGTTTCCGCTTTGTAAGGAAGGACGCCTCGTCGACTGCTTGTCCCGTAATCATTTCGGCAATCTGTGGGAAAGCGCGGGCGAAAACGGCCGCACCCATGCAGGTCAAGAGTAGTTGAGCCGCATCATCACGTTTACCACCAAAACGGAATAGTTCAACAAAGTCTCGCAACTGCTGAGTGCGTTGCTCCCGCTCGACGATCTG
Source organism: Pirellulaceae bacterium (assembly GCA_963833245.1). GTDB lineage: Bacteria > Planctomycetota > Planctomycetia > Pirellulales > Pirellulaceae > Rhodopirellula. The sequence continues at coordinate 1,083,209 of CAWHXH010000006.1, read as the reverse complement.
ACCATCACTAGCCAATCCCAGCGATTCCCACTGCATCAGGCGTGTGAAGTATTCGTCACTGTGCATCCATTCAAACATCGCAACGAGCGGGATTCCAGGTTGCTGGGCATGCGATGCGGCGGCGCCCGAACTACGTTGAACAAAGCAAGCCATCACATGATGAAACAATGTCTCCTTATTGGTGAAGTATTGGTAGATCAGTTGTTTGTTAACTCCCGCACGCTCGGCGATTTCATCAACTCGAGCGCCCGCTAATCCAAACTTGGAAAAAATTTCCAAAGCCGCTTCGAGAATGCGATCCTTTTTCTCTACTGGGTTGCGTGTTCGTCGTCGCACTGGCTCGGATACGTCTCCCTGATTCACTGGTGCTTTTTTCTTTGGCATGGATCAATCAAACCTGTGACGGTTCCTTTGTAAAAATTCTCGCAACGTCGTCGGATGGCTACCCGTAAACTCAAACACGGCTTGGCTCGTAGCTGCCAGGATTCCTGACTCTTGAACTGGCCGCATCTCCAAAATCCTATCAATCAACCATTCGTCGATACCTGTAGAACGCATCCCATTCTTCGCGTCTTCGTCGGATACATTCAAGGGACTGATCGGCTTGGCGAGGATTTCCGAAAAGAGCGTCGCAACATCCGACGGTGAAACCGGTTCGGGGCCAGTTAATTCGACGCAGTTTTCTCGCACTGCGAATGCGGTTTCCGATCGGTCCTCCCTCAACAATGCCACAGCAACCGCAGCAATATCACCAGCGTCGATACAAGCGTCCTTCGAGTCGATTGCGATAGGCTGAGGAAGGATGCCGTGCGTAGCAACCATCGTCCCAAGATTTAGAATGTTTTGCATAAACCCAGTCGGTCGTAATGCTATTGCATCTGGCCGACGTGCGAATAAATAGTCATCTAACTCGCGATGGGCATCCCCAACGAAAACGCCACGTCCTTGCAGTCTCTCGGTAGCGGAAAGTCGAACGACTCGAAGGTTGGCGTGAGGAGCAATTCGATCAATCCAAGTTTTACCAATTGCGATCATATCCTTCGTAATTGGTGTCACTAAAAAAACGGCGTCCATAGCACTCAGCGTTGGTTCCCAATCGCGGTCGAAAGCCGCGTAGTCCAGAGGGCGAACCCGTCCGCTCGGATACGCGTGGCGTTGACGGGAAACCGCACAGCCTCATTTGAAGGTACGTCCAGGCGTCGCACCACCTCCGATCCTACGTTCCCACTGGCACCGAAAATGATCGCTTTCACTCGTCAACGCTCCACAAAAGACATCGCTATCAACTAAACAGTTGCTAAATATATCCAGGCGCTCTTGCTTGTCAAGTGAGTCGCTTCTGACCGATCGAAACGGTCTCATTTGGGGATGGAAACGCGCCCAACAACACTACGCTGATCTGCTTGGCGAAGTCTATTCGAGGATGACTGGGGATTTCGACTCCTGCGTCGCCGCCGCGACAGACCAAATCGCGCACTTGAACCTGATTGAAAGTTCGAAGGTTCTGGACCTTGGTTGCGGCCATGGCATCTTCGCCGTCGCTGCTGCACGACGGGGTGCGTCGGTTGAGTCGTGGAGCGTTCGTCACAGTTGCTATCCAAAGCTACGCCTTGGTCTTGATCGGCTAACCAAAATTGCAACAGCGAGTTGTTTCAAACTTGAAACCACGACATCGCTCCGAGGCATGTGCTACCTGACTTTCCGAACGCAATGATCAGCGGCTTGGATGACATGAAACGGACGAAGAACATCAAGCTGAACAATAGTTTTTGTGGCTGAAATTGCTGGTCATTATTTGCTGAAGCTTTGTGATTGACGGACAATCGCATCGTGAAGCGCTGCGGTCGCGCGGATGCCGTTTCGGGATTTGGGCGAAAACAAACAGACGGTACGGTGAATGGCGGGGCGTTCGATGCGGATGCTGTTGAGTTTGCGATTCACCAAAGCCAGTTGCGGCAGGATCGTCGCAGGGCCGCCAGCTTGGACGACGCTTAGGCAGCCTTCGACCGAGGTCAGTTCGATCGGAGTATGAACGGCACATCCGGCCTCCGAGAATGCTGCGTCGATCATCCGTCGGGTACAAAACTCGCGAGTCAACAAGCACAGCGGTAAACCCTTGAGATCTGAAATGGCGATTCGCTTGCGGCTCGCTAGGGGATGTTTGCTGCCAACGATCATTACGAACTGTTCGTCGAACAGTTTCGTTCTTTCGAGTTCACGCGAGCCGGATGGATCAAACGATATTCCCAGATCAAGCGAGCCATCGGCGACTCCATTTTCGACTTCGCTTGCGGACAACTCATCGACACGTACGGAGACATCTGGATAGTCGCGGTGAAACTGCGAAAGTACAGCGGGCAGGAAGTACGTCCCGATCGTCTGCACCGCACCGATGCGCAAACGTCCGCGAAGCATTTCGTCGAACTCGCCCAGTGCCGCCTGTCCTTCTTCAAGGACGTTGATCGCTCGACGTGCGTAGTCAGCGAACAATGATCCGGCTTGAGTCAGACGCACGCCTCGCCCCGCTCGCTCAAACAACGGTGATCCAAGCTCTTTCTCCAGATCCTTCATCTGTTGAGACAGTGTCGGCTGGGAAACCAGCAGCTCTTCGGCGGCGATTCTGAAGTGCGAATGCTCGGCAATCGCGAGGAAGTAGCGGAGATGTCGTAGTTCCGCCGCGCCGAACTTGATTCCACAGTTGAACATCGACCTATACGAGGCGTTTGTCAAAACGAAAGACTTGCAGCAAGCGAAACAAGTCTTCCATCAGCAACTTCCGCTATTGAAATTCCTCGTCGATCACGGATTGCCGCGAACCGTTGCCGCCGGATTGCAACTCGATGGCGTTCCAATCGGGCCGCTGCGTTCGCCGATGCGTCCCCTTTCCCAAACACGCCGCGATGAATTGGCCGGTTTGCTCGAGCAAGTCTGGTCTTAAATCGCGAAGTGCCTCCCGAGACAACTTCGTCGCGGGATTCGTCTCCCTATTGAAGGAAACTTCCATGTCCAAAGCCATTTTCTATCACGCCGGTTGTCCCGTCTGTGTGTCCGCCGAGCAAACCGTTGCCGATTCGCTCAAGGGCGACGTCGAGAAGGTTCACCTCGGCGAGCAATCGTCACGGATCGCCGAAGCCGAAGCGGCCGGTGTAAAATCGGTACCTGCTCTGGTCATCAATGGCCAAGCGTTCCACATCAACCACGGTGCCGACATGTCGGCGCTGAAGTAACGGAGTCTTCCAGCGTGAAGCTGACCGCAGTTGTCAGTTCGATCCAAGTCGGTCTCCCTCGGCAGTTCAGTTCCAACGGCCCTGCCGAGGGTGCCGATGATGGCCTATGGACCTCCGGTATCGTCAAGCAAACCGTCGATGGTCCGGTCATGGTTCGCACGACGAACATCGACGGTGACGGGCAAGCCGATTTGACGCACCACGGTGGCGTGGATAAGGCAGTGCTTGCCTACGCGAGCGAACACTTTTCGTTCTGGCGATCAGAGTTTCCCAACGTGATGTGGGAAAACGGTTCGTTCGGTGAAAACTTGTCGCTTTCAGGGCTAGTTGAAGCAGATGTGTGCATTGGCGACGTCTTCACGCTCGGTGATTGCGTGTTGCAAGTCTCGCAGCCACGCCAGCCCTGCTGGAAATTGTCTCGTCGTTGGAACCTGCCGAAGTTGGCGGTGCGAGTTCAACAAACACGTCGCAGCGGATGGTATCTCCGCGTGCTCAACGAAGGCACGATTGAAGCTGGCCAAACTATGGAACTCGTCGAGCGTCCGTTTCCCCATTGGACGATTCAAGTCGCCAACGAGATCATGTTCGCCAAGCCCCGTGATGCTCACCACGAACAAGCATTGGCGTCATGTCCGCTGCTGTCAGCGTCCTGGCGAGAAACACTTTCAAAACGCTCGTCTCGCACTCCAAGCGAATTGAACACGAGAGATTCCAAACGGCTTGGAGGAAAAGCTATAAATGACAACATTTGAAAAGCTGCCTGAAGACCTTCCCGTTCCGATTGATGACAACTCATGCGACCACTTAGTCGGCGGGAAGCTGCCACCGATCGAGATGATGAGGCACGACGGACGTAAGATCAATCTGTCGGAGATTGGCGGTCGAAGCGTGCTTTATTTCTATCCAATGACGGGCGTCCCCGGCGAACCGTTGCCCGATGGATGGAACGAGATTCCCGGCGCACGAGGTTGCACACCCGAGTCATGCGGATTTCGAGATCGCGTCGACGAGTTCGGAAAATTGAATGCCACGATCTTCGGAATCAGTGCTCAAGCGCCAGAACAACAACTCGAGGCCGCGACCCGACTTCGACTACCGTTCACCCTTTTGAGTGACTGCGACTTCAGACTAACGGATTCGCTACAGCTACCAACCTTTGTCGTCGGCGGACGAAAGCTGATTCGGCGTCTGACGTTGATCGTCGTGGCCGGAACGATCGAAAAGGTGTTCTACCCCGTCTTCCCGCCCGACAGACACGCTGGCGAAGTCTACACCCTCCTTCAATCTGATTTGAACTCCTAGGCCGAAAATCCCGAGGCAAGCGAACCTCAATTCCGCAATCAGTGTCGATCAGATTCTGACGCTACCCGTTTCGGTTTTGAATCGGGGCACGATTTCAACCCGGATTGCCGCCTAATGCCGAGACCTTAGAGCTACAAAACATGACTGATGAATACACACCAGGCTACACGAAGACGGCCAGCGATTTCATGGCCCAACGTACGGCGCAAAGCCATGCCGCTTTTGTACTTCCCAAATTGCGGCCTGAGCACAACTTGCTCGACTGTGGTTGTGGCCCAGGAACGATCTCGTGCGATTTTGCTCAGCTTCTGAAAACAGGCCATGTGACTGGCATAGATCAAGAAGCTTCACAGATTGAGATCTCGCGGAAGCGGGCCAGCGAACGGAGTCTGTCCAACATCTCCTTTGAAGTTGCATCCATCTACGAACTGCCGTTTGAAGACGCGACATTTGATTGCGTGTTCTCCCACGCATTGTTTGAGCATATCTCGTCCACGGATCGCGCTGCACATGAAATTCAGCGAGTGCTCAAGCCCGGCGGTTTTGTTGGCATTCGTAGTCCCGACTGGGGAGGATTTCTTGTCGGCCCAAATGTTCCGGGTCTCGACGAAGCCATCAACAGCTATAAGCAATTGCAAATCAAGAACGGCGGAGACGTCTTTGTCGGACGCAAGCTGCCTGCACTGCTTCGGGACGCCGGTTTCATCGACATACAATTCTCAGCGCACTTTGATTGCTACCAGTCGGCATCGTTGATTGCTGAGTATCTGTGTTTGAAACTGAACGATCGCGACGCTCGAGCCATGCGACAATGGGGTTCCGATCTGGACGCATTCTTTGCACAAGCTTGGTGCGCCGTGATTGGAACCAAACGCATCTGATTGCGAGTAGATGATTAGCGTGACTTTCCCTCTCCAGACCGAATCCCAAATCCAACCGCAATACACGTTGATATGAAGTTTTGGCAAGTTGACTCGTTTACGCACCAATCCTTTTCGGGCAACCCAGCGGCTGTTTGTCTGTTGGACTCAGAAATTGATGCCCAGCGGATGCAGTTAATTGCGGCGGAGATGAATGTCGGCGCGACCGCGTTTGTGAAGCCGAGTGATGCCGGTTTCGATGTTCGTTGGTTCTCGCCGACAAACGAACTGGATCTGTGCGGTCATGGGACTTTGGCAGCCGCCCATGTGATCTGGCATCAACGGTTGTGCGACGCCACGCTGCCTATTCGGTTTCATGCCAAATGCGGCAATTTGGATTGCATGAAAACTGGCTCGCGGATTCGGATGGACTTTCCGTTGATTCCGATGAAATCAGTCGCAACGCCACCTGGGCTGCTGGACGCTCTCGGCATTGATGACGGCGACGTCGGGCTGTCATCCTTGGATTACGTCGTCGTCGTCAACGACGCCGGTTCGGTTCGCGCACTAACGCCGAATTTCTCGACGCTGTCAAAATTTCCTGTTCGAGGAATCGCCGTGACCAGTTTGTCCGACGATCCAAAATTCGATTTTATCTCACGCTTCTTCGCTCCAGCCAATGGAATCAACGAAGACCCCGTTTGCGGTTCGGCTCACTGTTGCCTCGGTCCCTACTGGAGCGATCGTTTGGGAAAAAGTTCGTTGATCGCCTACCAAGCTTCTACGCGCGGCGGAACGCTCTATTTGGAAATACTCAATGATCGCGTCAGCTTGGGCGGCGAAGCGGTCACGGTCATGCATGGAGAGCTTTATGTTTGAAACGGACAAACTCGATTCATACTTCAGACGCATTGCGTACATCGGTTCGCACGAACCGAGCTTGTCAACGCTGAAGGACATCGCTTTCGCTCACGCCACCTCGATTCCGTTCGAGAATCTCGACGTGTTGGCTGGTCTAGCGATCTCGCTTGAACTGGATCGGATTTTCGACAAGCTGGTCACACGAGGACGCGGTGGTTACTGTTTCGAGCAGAACAATCTGCTGGGCTGGGCACTGGCCGAGGTCGGTTTCGCGGTTCAGTATCTATCCGCTCGCGTTTGGTACAACACGCCCAACGGGCAAACGCCGCCGCGAACGCACGTCTTCTTGCGAGTCGATCTAGATGGCGTGCCGTGGTTGGTCGATTGCGGCGTCGGCGGTTCGACTCCGACCGGGTCGATGCGATTGGACATGATCGGCGACGAGCAACATTTGCCGTTCGAGAAACGACGAATCATACAAATCTCTGGCCGATTGGTCCCCACCTTCATGCACCAAGTTCAACACGGCGACGATTGGTCGGATGTTTACGAGTTCACCGGCGAGACGATGCCTAAAATCGACCAAGCGATGGGCAACTGGTGGACCAGCACCCATCCCGATTCAAAATTCCGCAAACGCATGATCGTCGCGCTGCTGCGTCGCGATGGATCACGCATGAGCTTGGTCGAGAACGAGTTTATTCACCGACGCGGTTCTGAGGTTATTGAGCAACGAGGCTTGTCCAGCCAACAAGAAGTTGATGATTGTTTGGCTGAAATGGTTGGCCTAATTCCACAACGCCAAGGATGGGCAATACGATGAGCGCTAGCCGAAAAGTCTATGATATTCGAGAAATTTGTGATGCCGATTACCAGGGCTGGCTACCTCTATGGCTTGGCTATCTTGCGTTTTACGATACGCGATTGGACGAATTCGTGACTCGCGATTCTTGGCATCGCTTTTTCGTCGCTGGCTATCGTAAGTGCTTGCTCGCAGTCGATGAGGATTTAAAAACGATCATCGGCTTTGTGACTTACCTGATGCACTCAAGCACATGGAAACTAAACGGATACTGCTGTTTGGAAGACATGTTCGTCGATCCAAGTTGGCGAGGCCAGCAGGTCGGTGAGCGGTTGATCCAGAGCGTCGTGAACATGACTACCGACGCACACATTGAGCGAGTCTATTGGCACACCGAGCAAGGAAACGATGTCGCTCAACGTCTTTACGACCGCGTCGGAGAGAAATCAAACACGATTCAGTACCGCATCGAGAGCCGACAGTAACCAACTTGAACACGCCACTTCATCAGAAATCAACAGTCGACGATATACGAGTTCGCTTCGACGGAGACGTCGAACGGTTCTCGTCGTTGGATACGGGCCAAGCCGCGACGATAGACGCACCGCTGGCGATGACGCTGATCACGCAAGCGGCCGTTGCGTCGACTAAGAACATCCGCCGCGTGCTCGATATCGGATGCGGGGCGGGGAACAACACGTTGCGACTGCGCGAAGCTGCCGGTCACGACTTCGATGTTGCCTTGCTGAATTTTAGCTTGCCAATGTTGTAGCGGGCCGCGATCCGCGTTCGCGAGGTCAACAATGGAAAGGTTCAAACGATTCAAGCGGACTTCCGAGCGGCGGACCTTTCCGATAACGCCTACGACGTGATCGTTACTGCAGCGGTGCTGCATCATCTGCGTGACGACACAGACTGGTTGTCAGCGTTTGACAAGCTTTATCGATTGGTTGCTCAAGGAGGAAGTGTTTGGATCACGGATTTAGTGGCTCACGAAAACCAAGCCGTCCAAGGTTTGATGCGGGAGCGTTACAGCGACTACTTGGTCACGCTTGGCGGTGCTGACTATCGTGATAGGGTATTTGCCTACATCGACAAAGAAGACTCGCCAAGGCCCGTCACCTATCAGCTCGACTTACTGCGGTCCGTCGGATTCGACACCGTCGATCTGCTGCAAAAAAACTCATGCTTCGCCGCAATCGGTGCGACTAAGCACGGATAAACAATTTACCTTCGGGTGAATCATAAGATCGGGCACTTGATTTTGGGTGGACCTGGGGTGGACCAGCGAAAACAAGGGCCCATCATAGCTCGGGCTAATTCCTCGATCCTAGCTTCGCGGCATTGAATTGTCCCGCGAAGCCGTCTATCTAGTTATTCGTCTTCAGCGGGCCAGCGGTTGAGCTGGCCTGTTCACCAGAATTCAGACTAGGTCTTGCCACGAATTTCCGTTGCGTCTCAAACTGAAAGCTTGCGGCATTTGTTCCAGGGAGCGACCACTGGATAGGGCGGCATTCCTGGATAGTAACTTCCCGGATGACCTTCGGGCAGGTTGTCGGGGTAGTGATAACCCGGCGGCAGGTGATACGGATTGTGCGGCGGTAGACGCGGCCAGATGATATTCGGAAGTGGCGGTGGCGCTTCGATGACGACCGGTTCATCGGGCGGTGGTGGCCAGGGCCAGTCTTCGGGATACCACGGTGGTCGTGGACCGGGATCGTCGCCGGAATAGTCCTCGCTGCCATCGCCGGAATCTGAACCGGAGCTTTCCGGCGGGATATACGGCGGTTCGTCATCCGGCGGATCAAATGGCGGGATGAATGGGTAAGGCGGCATCGGCGGTCGGTATGTACGAATCATTGCAAGACACTCCTTTGTAAGGGACTGGGGTGAACGAACGCAGTGCGTTTGCTTGGGCACAAGCTGCACTGAGGGATAGACTTGGTATCGATGAAACTTTGTAGTTCATCGCCGGTCGAATTCGGCGAGCAGGCTTGATAGTCGCGGAACAACTGCCACTCCGAAATCGATTCGAGGCGGGCTTTTGTGTCCAGCTGTGTCCAGTACGCCAGCGCTGGGCACTTGAACAATCGCGATTGGAATAACTGGGTACAAGTACGCTGCATGCAGACACGGTAAGCCGCATCAGGATCGGAATCGAACGGCATTGGCTTGCCGTCAATGACGTTGTATTGACGCATTCAGCCTTGGTGCAATCGTCGAATACGGATGTGAAGATCGGGATGGTCGACTCGCCACTGCCAGACCAGTTCCTTCACAGCACGAAAGCGATCGACGTAGTCCGCGTGGGTTCCATGCTGACTCACTTCAAGTCGGCAGTTCGCTTCAACGAGGACGTTCGGCAACTGCGGAAACCGATGAAGGAGGAATCCGTTGGTAACGAGCGTCAAGTCGCTATCGGCCCAGTGCTGTCGTGCGAGCAGGATGTGTTCGATAATTTGTGGATTGAGCAGTGGTTCACCACCCAGCAACGCAAACCGCTTGGGACGCAAGCGATGCGACCAAAGCGTAAACTCGGCGTCCGCTTCCTCAATCGTCGGCATCTTTCCAGCGACGTGAAAGTTGCTGTAGTGGCTACACTGCTGGCATGAGAGTTGCAACCGTGCGCCAGGTGATACTCAAGTGCTGGCAAGCTGATTCGTTGCATCAGTGTCATCCTTGACGCGGAGTTTGAAGCGGCGAGAATTCACGCCGAGACGGAGTAAGAATCGCGTGAGCACCAAGTGCGCTGAGAACGTGTAATCCATGCTCGTCAGGCGTCCGTCGCGAACTGTTAAGTCGTCTGACCAAGTTCCCGAGACTGTCAAACCTGGATAAACCGACAGCAGATTGGCGGCAAAGTTGGGGTGAAAAACGGGGCCGACATTGAAGTGTGTTGGCGGATCGCGTTTCCATTCGTTGATGAGTTCAACGGATGGACGGTGTCCTGGAAACGGTAACTCAGGTGGATCGGTGCGTTGCCAACGGCAGGTTTCGAGGTGCGGTTTGCTGGGGCCGATGAAGTGGTAGATAAACGACTGCATCACGGGATTGGTCGCCCACTCCGGCGATTGCAACATGCTGACGTTAAAATCGCCGGGTAGGAACGTGATCGCGTCGGGATCATCGTGCCAGAGTTGGTTGATAATGAGTGACTCGTCGGTCGCTTGGTCATTGGCTCCCAAGGTGACGATCAAGTATTGAACGATTCGCTCGAACAACTTGCCAAACGATTCAGTCCCGTAGAGATACAGCCCGCCGTTGGGATGCATCCAGGTCGGAGCGGGTTTCAGGCGACATCGACGAGCCCAAATTTCGTGAGCGGACTTTTGCCAATCGCCGTTATCAATTCGATTCTGGGCGCATTGCCGTTCGGCCACCATCGCAAATTGATCTGGCTCGGCTAGATCGAACGGCGATGGACAGTCGCTGCGTATCAGCATGTCGTTGTCAAGTTGCAGCACATGCGACGATCCAAACTTCTTGGCAACGTCGCCGCAGACAAACATCTTCTGCCGGAAGGGATGGCAAGGCTGCAACGGGCGGGATATCTAATGAAGATCCGCGTTCCATCGCTTCGCGGCAGCAGCGAAGCTGTCGCGAGCATTTTCAACCGCACGGCGCGGGGGTAAATCCAGAACTGCAATCACTCGTTTCATTTCCATACCACCTTATCCAATCCATGCTTGCGTAAACCAGCTTGCCAACACTCTGGACGTCGCCGCTTGTACCCAGGCGGATCGACGTGTTCGTGCCTGAACGAATGCTCCAAATCGCAGGCGACCTTCATGCCCGCGATCTTGGCCCGCCAGAAGAAGTCCCAATGCTCCTCGACCTTTAATGCCTCGTCCCACCGGATCGCTTGCAAGATGTCGCGATAGGAAACAAAGCAGTTGCAGACGTAATGGCACCGGCGAATCGAATCGCGACGCTGATAGTCGCCATGCGGAATGCGAAGCGTCTTGCCGTCAACCCGCATCAACTTCGGCTTTTCGACGTCGTTGCTCAGTGCGGCCAGCAAGTCTACGTCGGCGTGTTTATTGAGTTTCGCAGCGAGGACAAGCAACCGCGTTTCTTCCGTCACCAGATGATCGTCGTCGGTAAAAACACCAACTGGCGAATCGCCAGCATCGAGCAACCGGTTACGTCCAGCGGATAGACCAATATCGAACTTGGTCTCAATCAGTCTGTCGACCATCGCCGCTTCGGCATGGCAGCACGTCGAGAATCGCAACTCCGGCTTGCCATCATCCAGCACATGAATCAGCGGTCGATCATCGCCGCAGTATTCGTAGATGCTCCGCACCAGCGCCGCACAGCACTGCGGCCGGTGAATGGTCTTGATGCAAAATGTGATGTCATTACGCATGAACGATCTGGCCCCCTGGGTAACGCATTGAGTGAAGTCCATGTTTGCGAAGTCCCATCGCTCGAAACTTCGAACGGGTTCGCAGCGCTCGATAGGTTGCTGTGCCGACGTGCTCGTGACGAATGAAGCAATCCGTTGCGACAGCGACTCTCAAGCCTTCGATTCGTGATGCGCGGTAGAAGAATTCCCAGTGCTCATAGGTCTTGATCGCTTCGTCCCAGCGGAGATTGCGAATCGTCTCGGCGCGTGCCAGGAATGCGTTGCTGGACATATCACACCAAGCAGTGAAGCCGTTGCGTTTGGTTTCGCCGCGATGCATCCAGACTCGTTTTCCATTCATCAGAGGCGACAGCATCGTCGGACGACCTCCGCTGCCTTGTCGCACGCCAAGAATATCGATTTCCAGTTTGGCGAATCGTTCGCAGAGTTGATCGAGCTGCAAGTTCGGCGTAACAACATGGTCATCGTCAAGCAAAAACATCCACTCGGTTCGCTCGGCATCGACAGCAGCGTTCCGCTCAACGCCGACGCCGACATCGTGCTGTTCGAGGTTGATGACCGTGCAGCCTCTTGCGGTGTCGGGATACTTTTCGCTGAACCGCAACTCTGGCAATCCATCGTCGACGACGATGATCTTCGGGTCCGTGATGTGTTGACGCAGCGACTCAACGAGCCGATGGCATGACCATGGCCGGTGAATCGTCTTGATGCAGTAAGTTAGTTCTTGAATCATGGTTTCAGGCGTTAAGAATTTGTCTCGCGCATCGCATCGTGTGGCGCAGGTCTTTGGGACGACCGGCTGTCAGTTTGCTGCGGAAAAGCACGCGAACGGTCGGTATGCGACCGAAGCGAGTTACCATCGCGGTGTCGTAAAGCACGTCGAAGTCGGCATCGACGTAGCCTGTCGGGCGCGTCATCAGATCGACAAACGGCGTTGTCTTGATTCGAGCGAATCGAAACGGTGGTTCGGCGCTGGGATGCTCTCGGTATTCGATCTCGTGTCCGGCCCCAAGGCGTTCAACTTCTACGTGCCAAGCGTCGTCATTGAGTTTCGGATCGAGCCAAACGTCGATGTCGGACTGATCAAAGTCGAACCCGTGCAACTGCAAGGCATACGAACCGAACAACAGATAACGTGATTGAATTCGATCAAGCACCTCCGTGGCTTCGTTCATCCGAACTTCCTCAAATCAGGGTTGACGTGATCGATGGCCGACGCGATCTCTTCATCACTGGGCGTGATGCCGAGGAAATCAATCAAGTTGCGAATGACTACTTCGGGGTAGGTCACAAGTTCGGCGAACTCGATGCGGAACACGGGGACGTCGGGTTGTGATTGAATGAAAGTGTCACGATGTTCGCGAAGGCTGCGTTGCACTCGCTCGCATTCTTCGTCGGAGGCAGCGAACCATTGCCCGCGGTGCATCTCACTTCGGTTTTTCAGTGAAGCGATCGATGCCTCGATGTCGCGTTCGACACTGATGATTCGCAGCGACTCGCCAAGTCCGGCATGGAGGTGCTCCGCGAATCGGCACAGATGCGGGTACTTTGCGCCGGCCACAGTCTTGTCGCGATGGGCTTCCGCTTTGCGTCCGACGATCCAGGATTTGAGTTGCTCGGTAAGTTGTGCATCGCCCATCGTCGGATCGGTTGCAGGGAATCGCATCGCTCGTTCGCAAAGCTGCGCCAATCCAACAGCTTCGCCGCCGCCAGTTGACTCGTATCCGCCAAGCTGGTTTCCCATGTGAACGCTGAGATGGTGCATGACCATTGCAACACACGAGGTACCGGATCGGTGCGGCCCGAGGACAGCGAAGAACGGCGAGTCGGAGTGGTCGGCGTTCTTGGCGTCGTTGAAGAATCGCGTTTGTTCCCACTTGCGGCCACAGATGTTGGACTTGGTGGGCAATTGGCCAACGAGCCAACGATCCGGCGTATAAACAGCAACAGATTCCTTTGTGATGTTTTTGCCTTGGACGAGTGCCTCGTAACGGCGCTGTGTCAGTCGGCCAAGGTGGTGATCGATGTGGTGCTTGTGATGCCAATCGCTCCAGTGCAAATGGCGATACAACATCTTCATGTTGTCACGACCACGTACCATGAACGCATGCGTGCGATTGACGTTGTAGGGCCGGTAAACGTGATCGCTGATTTTGCGCGGCGGATGTTTTCCCGCGTAAAGATGTTGACCGCCGAGATAGGCGAGTCCCCAGTCGGCTGGCAACTCGCCAACGTACTGTTGGAGTTGCTCAACGAAGTCATCGCTAAAGCCCGCATCGTCTTCGAAGACAACGTAGGAATCGATGCCTTCAAGTAAGCACTTTTCGAGAATCAAAGCATGTGATCGGTAGCAACCCCACGCACCGTTGCCGGCCGTCCACTGCGACGGCGTTGCGACACGGCGACCGTCGATCGCCGTAAACCGTTCGGGTTGCGGAAACGGCCACGGATCAGGTAATTGTCGCATCCATTCTTTGAGTCGATCCTCACGGCGATCAAGGTTCATCAGGAAGCATCGTTCGACAATTTTATTGGCATTAGCGGTCGAAATCATCGTCATCATCTTGCTCGGGTGCTCCGTCGGGGAATTTTCTTTAGAACTTGCGTATCGCGGTTTGGACGAGTGACTTGGCAACGACACGAGTAAACTTTCCATGTGGCAATCCTCTGAGGGCAGCTTCTTCCAGTAACCAGTCCGTGATCGTATCGATGTTGCGAAGGCAGCCTTCGACACCCCAGTCGTTCATCGTGTCGACGCGCGTTTCGCAATTGCAGGTCTCATTCGGTTTGGCGAACCAAGCCAGCATCTTTTTGAGTTCATTGCCAGGGCCAGGCCGATAGTCGGCGAACTTGATCGTCGCCGGTCGATCATCTTGGTCTGGCATGTAGTTGCGAAGCAGCGATTGCAGTTCGCTTACATCCTGCTTGCGACGCATCTTATTGACCAACGCCATACCAATCGTGACGACGTTGATCGCTCGCGGATTCGTTTCGTTTTGGCAAGCATTACACGCCGACGGCGATGTCTTGACGTTGCAGCTTGCCATCGCACGGGCGACATCGCATTGGTTGTCCGGTGTCAGGTGCGGGCAATGGATCATGCCGACACCTCGACGACTTCACCGTCATAGCTGCCCGACGAGGACGGCGGACTGCCCGCATCATCGCAGTCGCTGTCCATCAACTCCCAACCACAGGACCAAATCCAAGTGCTGGAGCAAGACTCGCTCGAACCACTGCTGTCATCACCCTCGGATTCGTCGTCCTCTGAGTCATCATCTTCGGAGTCCTCGTCATCGGAATCGTCGTTGGAGTCATCGTCTGATCCGCCGGAGTCGGCTGTAGAATCATCGCTGGGTTCCTCGCTGCCCGACCCGCTGCCACCACCGCCGCCGGAGTCGCCAGTGGAGTCGTCGGTTGAGTCCTCCGATTCGCCGTCGCTGTCTTCTGATTCGGATGCATCTGATTCCGATGCGTCCGACGGATCGCTACCGCTAGACGACCCACCGCCTCCGCCGCTTTCACTTCGGGGGTCGCTACCGGAATTGTCGGACGTCGAGTCTTCACTTCCTGAATCGTCAGAATCAGAGTTGGATTGATCCGAGTTGCTGTCGCTTGCATCGCTGTCGGAGGCAGATTCCGAAGCGGATTCCGAATCCGACATTGAGCCTGATGCGCTGGTCGAGTGTTCGATTGAGTACGATCGACTGCCATAGCTTGGGTCTTCATAAGAGCCGCTGTCGGAATCGCTACGCGACGGTGGTTCTGATTCTGAAGTTGATGTTGAATCGCTATCGGATTCGCTGGTGGACTGAGATTCAGACTCTGATTGTGACTCGGACGTTGAATTGCTCGAATACGATCCACTGCGACTGCTCGATGCTTTCCAACTGTCTGATCGCGAGTCGTTGGAATAAGAATCGCTTGTTGAGTCGCTATCCGAATCGCTGTTTGAGTCACTTGATTTCGATTCCGACTGTGACGACCCGCTTTCGGATTCGCTCGATTCCGATTTCGAGGATTGCGAATCGGAGTCACTTGAATTCGAACTCTCGGACGAATCGATTGATTCAGAGCCTGACGAACTCTCCGATGATGTTGATGAAACGCTTGAACTGGAGCTAACGCTCGGCAGCGACACGCTGATCGATTCGCTGGATTCGCTGGACTGCTCGCTTGATGACGAATCCGATTGACTACTGTTACTTGCGGACGATGAATGGCTGCTGCTGTCGGACGATGATTCGCTCGAAGATGATTGGCTGGACGAGTCTGACGACGATGAATCGGGACTGAGGCTTGCCGAATCAGAGGATGAACTCTTTGATGACGAACTTGGGGACGAGCTACTTGATGACGGTTGGCTAGAAGAAGAAGACGGACTGCTGGATGACGAACTGCTCGATGACGGAGCGCTTGCCGACGAGCTTGAACTGGATTTTGATGATGACGCCGAGCTGTTGGAAATCATGCTGCTCGAATGAGAACTGCTCATCGATGAACTCGACGATGAGCTGCTGCTAGGTGATGAGCTGCTGCTACTGGATGGACTGCTCGACGACGAGGATGAATCGCTGGACGACGATGATGACGAACTACTCGATGACGACGAGCTGCTGCCGGAACTTGACGAGCTACTCGAACTACTTCCTTCGCAACATCGGCAACCGATCGTTAAGTAAGCCGAGGTGTCTTCATGGAAGTGACAGACGATTTGTTGACTGGTCAGCAGCGCGTAGTCGCAGACGTTGTAGACGGCGACCTTGATTCCGATCGGACGCCACTGGCTACCGTCGAACCGCATCTCGCGGGCCATCCCCCACGATTTGGCCTTGAGCCGATTGGTTGGTTTGCAAAGAAGCGTTTGCTTCGGTGGATCGACGACCCAGGAACGATTGCCGTCGAATCGAACGACCAGATACTGCGATTCCGTGCTGCCTTCGGTCGGGCCGCGAATTCGTTGTGCGCAGTGGTTTCGCACGGTGATTCGGACTGGGTCGCCGGCCGGATCATTGACCGCTTCGATGTCGCCGGATGAATCGAGTTGGTAAAGGTCACAATCGGCACTGCCGGTTCGCATTCCATACCGGGCCGGAATACCGCCACGAGGAACCTGCACCATGTAGACAGGATCAACTGGTCGGACATCTCGGACAATCGCCCATTGATCCCCGGTCGCGGTATCGTCCTTGCGATGGAGGATCTGAGCGGAACCATCGGGTTTCGATTGAAGAATTGAACTTGTTGTCTCACCCACGTCGGCGAAGCGATGCCAAGTTTTGACAACATTGATTCGCGCGGCCACGACTCCGTCAAATACAACTCGCCCCACGGCATCGGCTGCGATCGGTTCGATCGCGATTCCGATGCGACCGGTATGCTCAGCATCGTTTGGTTTGACTGTCTGGATGGTGGCATCACGAACGAATCTCGCTAACTCGGCTGCGCCGGCATTTGGGTCCGTTAGTGGTGAGTCGAACCCGACGATACCACCGATCGGAACGGTTTCTACGGATGTGTTGTGAACGCGAACGGTGGCGGCGCTGGGGGCGTGCGTGCGAGGGTTGCTACCTCCGGGCAGTCGATTGCGATGCAACTCCTCGGCCGCACTGAGTAACCGGTTGTACTCCGTGGCCGTGATGTTGAATTTGTCACCAGGACGAACGCGACGGGCCATCGTTTAGGTGATCCCCAGCGCATTGAAGTTCGCTTCGGGGTAAACCTGTTCGACATAGGCCGCTTCAGGAACCTGTAGCACGCGATCGCCGATCACCTCTTCGGTGTGCTTGACCCAGAGGTAATCCCAACCTCGTTTGTTGATGCCGCTAATCGCTCCGATCGATAGTGCAAGATCGTTAGGGCGGGCCGCGAAGTGATAAGTCACATCAACCCAGTTCTGATCGTCTTCGCCACCTTCGCCTCCGAGGAACAGTGCTTCACCAGGTGCGAAGATTGACCACGAGGTCGAATTCGTGCGCCCGGTCATCGACACCATTGCCAGCAGATAATCCGTCGATACAAATTCAAACTTCTTGCGAACGGAAAACTCGAACGCGGGGACTGTGATATCGACACCGGCCACTCCCGAGTCACTCACACCGATCGCGCCTCGGTAGTCAGGAGCGGTTTTGCCCGGCGCGGCATATCGGCCGCGAGTGAACAGTGATTGATTGAGGTGCGTCGTCGCCCCGGTCGTGTTTAACGAGACGGGATCGAGTTTAGACTTGTTGATCGACGCCGTTACCATCGCGTGACGAGCGTTGATAAACTCGCTGTTGATTTGCAGGAACGGGAACTCGTCAGGATAGTTGAGTCGGTAATAGCTTAAACAGGCATCAGCCGCCGAAGTCGCGTCAACGAGACCTCCGTTCGTTGCAACGAAGGTCGTTGAATCGGACGTCGCTTTGCCACGAGTTGCCTTGGGCGACAGCGCAGCGACTTCAAAGTTGTATCCCCCGCTTGAAAACCCCATTAGCTAAACACCAGGCCTCCCGATTGTGAACGCTCGACCAAGCGACGAGTGTTCTCGGCTGTGGCAACGATCGCTCGCTTCATGTCTTCGCTGAATCCGTCGCCAACGGATGATGGCATCGTCAAATTCGAAGTGCTGTTGGTCAGCGCCGCGTCGAACTCGGCGAGTGATTGCCTGACTGAGGCAAACGCTGCATTGATGGCGACAATGTCAAACGTTGGTGGTTCAACAAGATCTGTCGCTTCCGTCAGGTTGGGCTGATCATCCGGTGCGACTTCATCGGGAGCGACATTTAATAGTGGTGCTTCGACTACCTCAACCGGCGGCTCCGGCATGGCTTCAAGTTTGAGAACTGGTATGGTCGATGCACCACTACCCAGCCCAAGACCAGTCGCATCGAAATTGCCAGAGACTTCGGTTTGCTCAATTGGCTGCTCAGGACCACTTGCGAATTTGTCGAGCGAATCTTCGGACTGGCGATCAAGTCCAAGCTTCAGATCTTTCTTCTTTGGTGGCTTCAACTTCGGATCATCGATCGCCGGCAAATCGACTTTCGGTATATCGACTTCACCCGGCTTCGGCATAGCCGGTGGGACCATCGGCACCGGTGGTGTTTCGGCGGCTTCGATTGAAGTGTCCGAAGGTGACTTGACGTTGTTGGCGTACTCGACCGCAGCATCGAACTCAGCTTGCGCATCGTCGATCTTTTGGTCACGCTGCTGCTGGCGATCATCTTGGCCGAGTCTCGCTGCGTCACGAGCGGATTTCGCATCGGATCGCATTTGATCGAGGGTTGATCGAACGCTGTTGGTCGTGTCGTCGATTGTTTGTTGACGACTCGCTTGAGCGTCATCGTTTGCCGCAAACTTACCGGCGTCGCTAGCGTCAACGGCGGCATTCTTGGCAGCCACATCATCGTCAATCGCCCGCATTTCGGCGTCAATGTCTTGCCCTTCGCGAGCTTTCCGGCGGGCGTCTAGCTGTTGCTTGACACCCTTCTGCATTTCAACACGGCTGGATTCAATTTCCGCTTTGCGTTTGTCACGCCGCTGAATCCGATCGGCGACGGCTTGCTGTTTCTTCTGATCCTCGGCAACTTCTGCGGCGCGGTTGTCGGCATCGATCTTGGCCATTTCGACATCGACGTTGATATCGTCGTCGAAGAGGGCCTTCAGCTTGATCCAAGCCTTCTTCAAGAAACCAACCGTTGAGTTCCACATCAATTTGACTTGCGAGACAAACACACTCCATGTGTCCGCTAAGTAATCGACCGTTTCGACCCACGCGGTCTCGACACCAGCGAGGGCATTGATGAGCACGCCACCAATCTGCACCGAGACATCACCGGCGATGTCAACGAGTTCGTGAAGTCGCAAGAAACCTTTCTTGAGGAAACCGATCGTCGTGTTCCAACCCTTCATTACGGCGGAAGTGAGAATCGTCCACCCATCGGCCATAAATCCAAGTGTGCTGTTCCAAATACCAGCCAGACTAGAGAGGGCGCTGGTGAGAACATCGCTGATCGCGTAGGCCGACTCAGCCCAAACGTCGGCGATGTACTGAGTGAAGCCGGTCCAGACGCCTTGGATGTAGGTTGTGCCATTGATCCATTGCAATTTTAGGAACGTCCACAGCACATCAGTCGCGGCGGTGATGTCACCTGTCGCGAGTGCGTTGGCGATTGCACCAAACGCAGCGATGGTTTCTGTCTTGAGCGTTTGAAAGACACCTTTCAGGTACTCGATGGCTTGGCCTGCAATGCCAGTCGAGTACAGGAAGTAGGCACCGAGCGCGGCGATCGCAGCGACAACTAGGCCAAGCGGCGTTAACAGCATGCCTACCGCCGAGACGATGACACCGATCGATGCGCCGATAAACGAAAAGATCGACGCTAGCCCGCCAACGGCGAACGCTGCTGCAGCGGCAAAACTTCCCAGCGTGAACAGAGCGGCACCGATACCGATGATGGCGACGGCGCTGGCGGCAGCAATCTTGACGATGCGTTGGTTCTTACCAATCCACTCGACCAAACCAGATGCGGCTCGCGAGAACGCTCGGACCATCGTGGTCACGCTGCCCTCCAGCGATTCACCGATCGCAATCGCAACCGCCTCGATTGACGACTTCAAAATGCGAAATGCACCGCCAAGTCCCCCATCCATTTCCGCAGCGGTCTTTGCAGCGATACCGCCCGCCTTTTGCAGTTCGTCATAGAGTTCGCGTGTATCAGCAACACTCTTGCCGATTGAACTTGCGGCAGTGATGCCCAACAACCCAAAAACCTCGTTGAGTTTTTCGGCTTTATCGGCCGTGCCCATGTTCTCGGTGGCTGCGGCGACTTCGCCCAGGATGTCGATGAGCGATCGCGCATTACCGTGAACGTCCTTCGTAGTTACACCGAACACATCCTTGAACTTCTGCGACTCGGCGGCACTGAGGGTTAGCAACCGGCGCATCGCCGTACCCGCTTCGCTTCCTTGAATGCCGACGTTGCCGAGCGTTCCGAGAATTGCGAGCGTTTCCTCGAGGCTCATGTTCGCATTGGCGGCTACCGGCCCTGCGTATGACAACGCTTCACCCAACGACTCAACCGTGTTGAACGATTTGTTGGCAGCAGCAGTTAGTCCATCGGCAACTCGCGTGGCTTCACCGGCTTCCATACCGAACTGGCGAATCGTCGCAGCCATGATGCCCGAAGCTTGCGTGGCATCGGTCCCCGTCGCGCGGGCCATGTTCATCACGGCAGCGGTCATCTTCTCTATCTGGTCCGGTTTGAAACCGGCGCGGCCGAGTTCCGTCATCAGCGATGCAACTTTGCTGGCTGAATAGCTAGTCGTGGCACCTAGATGTTTTGCCGTATTGCGAAGGTTCTCAAGCTGTGTACCGGTCGCTTGCGTGATCGCGGCCGCGCCTCGCATGGCATCATCAAAGTTCGAGAAGACTGCGATACTGCCCGCGATCGGTGCCGATGCGGCAACGCCAAGGCCCATCAGCTTTGTTCCGAGCAGTTTCGTGGAACTGGCGAAACTGTTGAGCCGCTTCTGTGCCGATTGCAGTCCTTTGACGAACGCTGAATCTCGCGTCAGCAATTCGACATAGGCGGCTCCGGCACGAACTTGGGACATGGGGGAGAGTTCACTTTGGGTTGGAAAGAAGCACCAAGTAACTGAGCAACCTGTTCGACGGTTGCTCTCAACGGAACGGGACGCTTGACCGTGTACGGATTGAAGTCATCTGGCTTGAACGGCTTGCGTCGGCGTTTGCGATCCCGGTTGATTTCTGCCGTGAGCGCCATCACGCTCGACGCGATGTTCCAGTCGTGCTGACGCTTTGCGTCGGCCATCAACACCATTTGCCGAAGCGTCAAAGGTCCGGGATCGACGCCGATGATTCCGGCGAGTCGGATGACGAGCTGCTCAACGTCGTGACCGCGAGTCTGCGTTCCAGATCGCTGACAATCCTGTCGACCAGTGCGGGATCGTCCAGCCGTTTCTCGATCGCCGCAATTCCCAAGGTCTCGATCAGCATCTGCTTGTCGGCCGCCTTCCGCAGAAGACGGCGACGTGACTCCCTTCGGCGAACGATTCATCGCTGATGCTTTGTTGACCGGCCTGGGGTTTGCAGATCGCGAACAGAACATCCCCAAGTAGTAACGGGTCGGACGAAAGCCGCGTGATGAGTTCGCCATCGATCGCGTCCAGCAAGCGAATATCGGTTAGCGTCTTCACTCGGCGCAGTGTGGTGTTATCGATGTCAACGATCCAAACGCGACCGCAACGGTCAATGAACTTCTGCATGATGCCTCCCATTATAAGAATGATGTTAGATCGACGATCAGGTACCGACGTTCATGCCGCCGCCGGACGTTAATTGGATGGGTTTGAGCGTCACGTCCGCCGATATCACTTCTTCGAGGTTCTGGTTGACGTTGATGTTCATCACTTCGCAGGTCAGCACCAACGAACCACCGGCGTCCGAGATTCCCACGTCGCAAGGTGTGCCGCTGCTCCAGAGTCCTTGCAACATGCCAAACGCCGAATCGCCAATCTTGTTGAGAACGGTAAACTCGATCGATGCGTCCTTCAGTGTTCCCACCGTCGCTCGCCACCCGTTGTTGGCTCGCGTGCTGGCGTCTGCCTCTGCCTTTTCAAGATTGACCGTCAAGTCCTTGACGTTTTTGATCTCGGCACCGTCAATCGTCAGGACGGCATCGAGACCAAGGACTACTTCTGCTGACATATCGATTCCATCCGAATTGGACCAGTGAAACTAACGAACTGAGTCACGCCAGAATTTGGGCAGGCGTGCTTGGTGAGCGGCGAGAGCGGGTTGCATGAAAGGTCGTTTGGGATAGCGGCGAGGTTTGCTTGCACCGCGTCGCTCGTTCTCTTCTTGAATTAGTCGTGTGGCGTGGTTTGCTTGGGCTTGCGACAGTAATTTGATTCGAGCGAATTGTGTTAAACTGATTTGGCGGATCGGGCCGTGTTCGCCGACGCGGAAACGATGCGGTTTTAGTTTGCGTCGCTTGGTGACAACGCCACCGAACTCGTGCAGGTTCCAGAGTCGGCCAGCGATCTCGTTGACGGGACCGACGACGGCTTCTTGTTTGTCACGATTTACTTCGTAACGAAGCACGCGACGCAGCATTCCGGTCGGCGAACTGGGTGGTGATCCGGGGTTGGATGGTTTCTTGCGTTTGCGGATCGATCGTTTGGCGGTCAATCGGATCGTGCCAGCGGCCTGGCCGAGCGAACGAAACGTGGCGTCGTTGACTTTTCGTTTGAGTTGTCCCGGAGTGAAACGCACTCGGGTGCGAATGTGCATCACTTCGCAAGCTCAAAGGTCAACGTCAATAAGCTGGTGAACCTGTTGAATTGTAGCCAATGCTCGGTCGAGTACAGAACGCTGTTCTCGACCTTCACACAGTGCGCTGCCATAAACGAGCTGAGTCGTTTGAGCCGGAAGTAATCAGCAATCTCCTCGACGAAGGCGACCAGCGGATCGATCTCGGTAGCATCGCCCTTACTAAATTTCTTCTGAACGGCGATGTCCACCATCGCATGCAGCTTGTTCGATGCTCGATCCAGCGGGAGATACTCAACCTCACGAGGTACGACCGTGACGCGAAGTTCCTTCATGTCTTCGAGATCAAAGTTGGGAACATAAAGCCGTTTCGCTTCGATGTTGTCGATCGACAAGTCCGCCGCGTTGAGTTCGGCAACGACGCTACCAGCAATATGAAGGACAGTAGCACTCAAGTAATCGTCTCCACTTGTTTGGTATGAATTCGCAGCTTGACACGAAATGGGTCGCTGTATCGCCAGGGCGGTTCACCGCCGATCGACATAATTTCAAAGACGTAGGTGGTGTTGCCGTCTTGCTCGGTGATCCGGTCGCCACGGCGAGGGAGTGTTCCGATCGGTGACTGGATCAATGATTGGGTGTCGATCAAATAGTCGCGGACTTGTGCGCGAGTGACGATGCCTTTGCCATCATCTTGCTCGTAACGCGACACACCGATCGTGGCAGTCAATTCGGCTGTGACATCTTCACGCTGATAAACGATGGGTCGCGACGCCTGCTTCGTCAGTTTCTCTGCTAGCCACGCCTGGCCGCGATGAAGCATGTCGCTCATCACGACTGCGATCGACGCGAATCATCATCGAGTCGCTGTTGACGAGCGGCGTTGTTGATGATTTCGACGATTCGCGACTTGACATAGCGATAGAGCAAAAAAAGAGCGAATAGGGCCACAATGATCCACGGCAGTGCATCTTTTAGGGTTGGCAATTGCAATTGCTCGGGAAGGAAGTCACGAGGCTGCGGCAACAGGCGTTGGTCGGGTTCACGGCGTGGTGGCAAGCTGGGAAACAGACCACCGCCTCGATCCTGACCGTATTCTTGTTGTGGCGGTTGCTGCTGTTGTTGAGGTTGCTGGCGTGGGCATTGACCATTGGGACAATTGCCGTACTGGGTCAGCGTGCAACCGCATGCCGAACAGCATCCAATGGCCGCGAGCGCTGGGGGTCGAGATTGCGGGCCATCGGTGACCGTGTCTCGATACAACAGCATGATGTCGTTCTGGCCTCCGGTCGCAGGAATGCCGCTGGGCACTTGCATCCGTGTTGCCGATTCGGGCTGTACGGCGATCGGGTCGGAGTATTTCAATACGACCGCATCATCCTTTTCGGCTTGCAATGGTTGCGCTGGATTCTGAGTGGTTGCCCCGAACACACCGAAGATATACTGATTCAAAGTTACCCAACGCAATCCGCCGCCGAGGAACTCGTCCGTGCCTGTGACATACGATGCCTGAATCGCGAAACAGGCGAAGCGGAACGATTCTCGGATGGCGATCCGTAAGCGACGTTGCCGACCAACGATTCGCTAATGGACTTCGCACGGAACTGCGGCGCTCGATTCGTCTATGTCTTTGACGACGGAGCTTGGTCCTGCAAGGCACTCTAACCATTGGCCGACTCCTTTCCGTCAGTCGCCGGTATCGAGCGTTGCTTTCGTAACGCTTGCAACAATGACTCGAGGGCTGCACCGCGTTCGATCTCCGTGATACCGCCGCCCTCCGGTCCAAACGCATGTTGCAACGATTCCAGCCCAAACACGCGATTGAGCGCTTCCATATCTTCTGAGTCGCTTCGATCGGCGGTGAAGATCGGCTTCGACTGTTGCTCTTCAAACTTCCGTCGCTCTTCGTCGCAAGCAAGGCAGCCATAGCCGTTACACCATCTGCACCGCGAGAACGCTCCTTTCAGTCTTGTTCGCTCAGGTGTTGTCATGTGTGTGCGACCTCCTATCGCATCTTCTCCTCGCGCGGCTTCATCGGGATCGGTGATTCGCCGGTACGTTCAAGGATCGCCGGTTTGCCGGTGAAGCGTTGGTAGCGATCCACGATCACGTCGCAATACGGTGCGACAAGTTCCATCAAGAATGCGTTCCGTCCGGTTTGCTCCGCACCGATCAGCGTCGAACCGCTGCCGCCGAATAGGTCGAGGACGTTGTCGCCCTTACGTGACGAGTACTGCATGGCTCGCACAGCCAACTCCGCCGGCTTCTGGGTGAGATGCTCCATCGTTTGCGGGCTGACTTTCTTCACGGACCAAACATCGGTGATGTTCTTCGGTCCATAGAACTTGTGGCCCGCGCCGAGCTTCCAGCCGAAGAACGCCCATTCGTGGTTGCCGATGAAGTTCTTTCGCGTCATCACAGGATGTTCTTTTACCCAGATGATCGACTGCGAAAAGTACAGGTCGTGCTTCTTCAAGAAAGGCGGATAGTTTCCACAGTTGGCGTAGCCGCCCCAAATGTAAAAGCTGCCGCCGGGTACGAGCACGCGAGCGATGTTGCCGAGCCAGGCGTTGAGCAAGCGGTCGAACTCGTCGTCGGACACAAAGTCGTTGGCCAGCGGTCGATCCTTCGCCCGCATCTTCTGCTTGGGCGCGTCGGCGACGGCGGCTCCGCTGCCTTTCTTGGCTTTGTTCTTTTGGTTGATGGCATGTGTGAACGCCGCCATGCCTTGATCGTTCTTCAACTTGGCGGACGCAGCGTTGTCGCCGAACGAACTCAGTCCGGCGGCAATCGCGTTCTTGCTTCGCGGCTCGACCTTCACATTATACGGGGGGTCCGTATTACAAAGATGGATGACATTGCCGTTTAGCAGGCGATCCAAGTCCGCCGGAGACGAGGAGTCGCCGCAAAGCAAACGGTGGTTGCCGAGAATCCACAGGTCGCCGGGCTGCGTGATCGCATCGTCCGGCGGGTCGGGCACTTCGTCAGGGTCGGTCAACCCCTGGCCGACGCCTGGATCGAGCAACTTCGCCAATTCGTCAGCATCGAGACCCAGCAATTCACAGTCGAACCCGGCTTGCTGCAACTCGCCGATTTCGATCGGCAGCAGGTCGAAGTCCCAAGTCGCGTTCTCGCCGGTTCGGTTGTCTGCGATGCGATACGCCTTCACCGCTTCCGGTTCGAGATCCCGAGCGATGTGAACTGGGACTTCGGCAAGCCCGAGTTTCAGAGCGGCCTTGTACCGCGTATGGCCGACGATGATGACGCCCGCGGTATCGACTACGATCGGCTGACGCCAACCGAACTCATTGATCGAGTGAATGACCACATCGACCGCGTTGTCGTTGATGCGAGGGTTGTTTTCGTACGGCTTGATTCGATCAAGCGACCACATTTCGACCTGCATAGCAGCGTTCTTATTCCGAGGTAAAGAAACGGAAAAGGTTCGGTCGTTCGGTACTTGATTAGTTGGGCGGTTGGCTAATTGGGCTATGGCTCATTCGTGGCTAGTTTATTCGTTTCCAAAAGATGACCTTGTCCATTCCATCGGTGTAAAAATCGCTGATGCGAGCCTCCTCGCGGTAACCGTTCGCTTTATAGAACGATCGGACGTAATCAAATTCGTCGAGCCCAGCGGTTTCCACCAATAAGACGCGAGCGCCGTAATTTGAAAGCTCTTTTTCAATGTGAGCGAGCAGGTTCCGTCCTCGTCCGGTTTTCTGCTGATCGGGATGTACGGCGAAGTAAAGCAAGTTCCATGTTCCCTCGGTCATCTTTTCTGGCATCGCATAGGCAACGCCGATAATTTGCTTGTCGTCTTCGACGAACCACCGTTCGTTTGATTCGTCACCAGCGGCAATGTGTTTGTCGACGGTATTTTCAAGCTCCAAAAGCTCTGCGGCCTGAAACAGTCCAACGGCGGTGGAAAATTGCATCATAGCTGCTTTGTCGGTTGACTCAAATTTGCGAATCATTCATTGATTTCCATGGATGCGTTGATTGTCCATCGGGCAGACTTGCCCGAATTGGTAAAGGTTCGCAGCAAAATGTTAAAAATGGAAGGCGAAATGGTTCGTCGATCGGTTCGGACAGCGAAAACAAACTGTGCCTAATAGGGTGGCTGTTCCCGCGGCCCTCATTGGCGTTTGGTTTCCGGCGGAGTACCTAAAGTTTGCCGGTCGGTCGCATGGGCAGTGCCAGTCTGGCACTCGGCGCTGCCACGCTGGCACTCGCCCACGTTGGCCCCACGGTTCGCGTCAGTCGAGTCCTGGTGCGAAGCCGCGTCGAACTCCGCGTTGGCTTCGTCTTCGCGTGTGTGGCCCAACGGTGCGCGTCTTGGTGCGAACTCGCCACACCAGTCACATGCCATCACGAGCGGGAACACAGCCCAGTTCGCACTGGCGTCGCGCTGGTCATGATCGATGACCGGTGGGAGCCGTCGGCAATCGCCGGCAGCGCATTCGTCCGATGGTTGAACGATGCGGTCGACACCGACTGGCGGCGCAAAGAAACGGCAGTCCCAACACGATGGCTCGACGCCGTTTTGAATACCGCAATACCTCAAAACATCGACAGGCCTCTCGCGTACACGCGCGGATGCAGGCATACGCGTGCTTGTCTGATGGATTGATGTATTATTATTTATATTATACAAAGTGCTTGTCAACTTGGACTTACGACGATTTCTAGGTCTGAGGTACTTGGTGCGGTGTTTGAATTCCGCAATGAGGTTTTGACCGCTTCGGCGGTCAGTCTGGGAATGACGCGACTGAGGTATTAAATTCCTCAGTTTTCAAGCAACCGGTAGACGAGGCCGCTACGTGTTGCCGTCTTCCGCAATTCGCGAACGACCATTCTCTGTCGCTCCAGTAGTTCAATGACTTCTTTGTGGTCGCTTGGACGCCAAGGCAGTCGACGTGTTAGTTCCCATTCGGGCATCGGTTTGTTACCGTTCTTGGTTTTCCAATTGCGCAATTGACGCACGAGCTCGTTGGCCATCGCGTCGAAGTCGTTTCGACTGACGTGATCGTCAGCCATGAACAACATCCTCCGCGTCTGGTGTTCGACGACTTCGATGGCCCAGCGAGCCGATTCGGCGTCGATGACTGGATCGCGGCACCGCCTACTGACCGCATGTAGCAGGGCGAGTTTACGAGTTTGCTCACTGACACGTCCCCAAACGGTGGTGCCGACCGGATCGTTCGCCTCTTCCGCTTTTTCGTACTGTGCCTCTGCGTTGACTCGGGCGTCGACTAAGCGGGTCGGCGGGTCAGTTTCGGCGTAATTTGGCAAGTGGTTTGCTCAAGTGAAAGCTGGGATCTTCCGTTTGTTTTGATAGCAATTTGAGGTCTCCCTTGGATCAATTCGACGACGACTGACCAAGGTAAACTCATGGCTCGACCGGCCACACGATTCGCTCACGTTAACGAAAAACAACGCCAACTGCTCAATCAGCTTTGGAAGTCCCACCCCAATCACACCACTCGCACTCCAGCCCAAGCGATCCTGCTGAGCGAACGGCAGTTCACGATCACCCAAATCACCGAAATCCTAGTCGTTCACCGAGACTCCCCAAACAGCCCGCCCGCGTCTTGGAGGAACTCAAGAACAAAACCGGCAAGACGATCAGCCGTGACACGCTGCGGGAGTATGCCCGGCGGTTGGGGCGAAGTTGGAAGCGGTCCCGCCGCTCGCTGAAGGCCAAACAAGACGCCCAGGCGTTTGCCAAATGCCGGGCCGAGCTGCAGCAGCGTGCAGACGCTCGGGTTTGAACAGCCCGATGGTACGGTCGTCAGCTACCTTCATAAGGGTTATGTCAACAGCCAGAGGGTGATTGCGGTTTTCGACGATTACGTGAAGCGAATCGACGGCGAGACGGTGGTCGTCCTGGACAACGCGTCGTGCCATACCAGTGGGGCCTTTCAGGCGGCTTGTGAGCGATGGGCAGAGGCTGGCCTATTTGTCTACAACCTGTCGCCTTACAGTCCGGAGCTCAACTCGATCGAGCGTTTTTGGAGAAAACTGAAGCATCAGCTACTTCCCGAGACGGCTTGGTCGCGTTTCCAGGTTTTGTTGGCGGACCTGACCGCGGCCCTAAACCGCTTTGGCGAAGTGACCTATTTGCCGTCACTAGAGTGTTATGCCGAATGACTCCACCCGAACCACTTAGTAAACGTCCGGCGTCGATGTCGTGCGGTACGATGGCTGGCGTCGGATTCCGATCCACGAGGTTGCCCAGCGGCCCCGGTCGGTACTCTTCCCACCACGCGGCCGTATCGATGATCGATTGAGGGATGTCGCGAATTTTTGGCTCTTGTCCTTTGCCGCGTTTGCCGCACTCGAAAATCAACATGCGGGCGAACAATCCATTGGTGAGCATTCGTTCCGAAAGTGCGTCGTAGTAGTGGTTGGGAATCGCGGTCCCGAAGATCACCAGGTTCGGCTGGTTGATGACGCCAGCGGCCTCCTTTCCAGCCTTGCGTCGCATCGGATAGACACTGTTGGCCGACGAATACATTGTTAGCAGCGTCGACATGATCTGTTCGTGCCGAGCGTCGCGGGCTTTGTTGATGGATTGCAACAGACCGTCGATCTCGTCAGTTTGAAACAGCATCGAAGGCGTCGTGAATAACGAGTCTTGGATGCCTTCGCCGGACGCGAACCGCTCGCCTGTGCAGTCGGCCATCCCGATTTCTTGCAGGATCTTGATGTTTGCCTTCCGAGGCCGCTCTTTACCTGCGGCCGATTGCGCCAGTCCGAGCACATATCTGGTCGAACAACAAGTCAACGCCGATGCGGTTCGAGACACCGTTCACCACATGCAGTGCGTCGAGCATCTCCGCCGGCGCGTTGCCGTCAGGAAACTTGACGATCGATACAAGCAGATCGAATTGCTCGTCCGTCAAACGACTTGACGATGGAATCTCCAAGCCGCGTGTCGCCAAGTAGCTTTCGAACGACTGGAAGAATCTTCGAAGCCGTTTGGGCTTGATCGTTTTGAGGAAATGAATGTCGGTAAAATTTTGGTAATTCAGGGTCGTCATCTTGCTGTTCTACGCATCAATCAGTGGGGCATCGCGAAGCTTCCGTGGTAAGAAATGGGTTCAGTTCCATTCCGAATGGCTGAAAAACGCGACGGGTCGAGCCACCGCCGAACTCCGCCGCCGAACTCCAATTTGTTGTCTCCATACCGCTCATCCCTGATTTCGATCCAATCCATCCGTTCCATGGGTCTCCAAACCTCGGCCCGACCCGTCGCGTGTATTGCTAGCATTGTGAGGTGCTGTGACACGTTAGGTCACGGCTGCAACGATCTTTCCGAAAATCTCTTTTTTGCCGACAATTCCGACCGCCAAAAATGATCGTTTCCGGCGGAGCGACCATTATTCAGATGCGTTGGACACCTTTGGTCCATCGGCGACAAGATTTTTCCAGAGACGCCGTTGTTGCCGCCAATCCGCCGTCAGAGCAATCGGCTGGAGTTGGCGCAAGATGATCGAATCGCGCCCGCTTACGATCGGCGGCAGAAACAGGATTGCCTCCTGAATGTCGGGAGCCAACAGACGCAGATTCATGATCTGAGTCAGCCTGGCTCGCGTGACGTGCCCGAGTCTGGCAAGCTCCGCATAATCCACTGCCGCGCCCTCGGCAAGCAATCGCTCGAACCGAATCGCCAGCGCCATCAGCTTTGTGATCTTCGGCAGCCGACCGCGTTGCAGCTCCTCGAGGGGCTTGTCAGAAGTCGCCCTCAAGCTCGCGTTCCGACCTCCGCGATTGAACGAAATGTTAACTTCGATTTTGAGATGATCGTTCACTACACAGCCTCTGCAACAAGCGATTCTTCCAACGATTGAATTCCGCTGGGATGAAACGAGATGCTGATCCGACCCACCGACGCATCGTAGTCAATCACTCGAACCAGCATCTGAACCACTTCGGATTGCTTGCGAGGCGAGAGCGATTCCCAAACCTCATCGAATCGCCGCATTGCTTCAACCGCTTCGTGTTCGTCGATGGTCACTTGCCGTAGCGACTCGATTTCGGCTCGCACTTGCAACAATCGACTCTCGCCCTCGCGAATGCGATCTTGCAGATCGGCCAGTACATTGAGCAAGACAGAATTCGACTGGCCCGCCGGGATCTTGCGAACGGTTTCACCTACTTCGGTTTGCCATCGATCCAGGTTACGGCGAAGCAGTCGCTCTTCATCGACTAGGGCGTCCGCTTGGCTGCCGATTTCTCGATGCGACCGTTGAATCACTTCGCTGGCGAGCGAAGGGTCGCGACCGATGCAGCGAATCTGGTCCACGACGAACCGTTCGATTTCGCTGGCAGGCACCGACTTGGTCGGACACTTATCCCAGCCGCGTTTCTGTGCGTGACCGCAAACGTAGTAGCAATAGCGTTTACCGTTTGACTTCGTTGAATGCGACGGAACCATCGCACAATCGCAAGCCGAACAACGCAACAGGCCTTTTAGTAACGCACCGAACTTGTTCCGCACATCGCCGCCTCCGGAACGAGCGTTGCGATTTAGGGAACTCTGCACTTGTCGCCAAACTTCTAAGTCGATGATCGCTTCGTGTTCACCCTCGTGAATCTCGTCCTTGTAACGCAGCTTGCCGATGAAAGTGATGTTTGTCAGCAAGCGATGCAAGCTCGTTTTGTCAAACGGTCGCCCGCCGCGCCGCGTGCCTTTCTTGGTCGTTCACTGCTTGGTGACCCAAGCTCGTTCAGCTAATTGGTCCGCTACGGTAAGTAGTGATCTATGTTCGAGATACAGGTCGAAGATTGCTCGCACCCGTTTCGCTTCGACTGGGTCGACGATCAACTTCGATCCGTTCGGATCAATGTCGTAGCCAAGCAGTGGCATGCCACCGGACCATTTCCCTTTTCGCCGCGCCGCCGCTATCTTGTCGCGTGTCCGTTCGGAAATGATCTCGCGTTCGAACTGTGCAAACGACAGCAGAATGTTCAGCGTCAATCGGCCCATACTGCAAGTCGTGTTGAATTGTTGCGTGACCGAGATGAAGGAAACGCCAGCCCTGTCGAACTGTTCCATGATTCGCGAAAAGTCCAGTAGAGAACGACTCAGAGGGCATTCGTTAAGCTGGGGCGAATTAGGCCGGAAGCCGGAGAAGATGGGCAAGGAGATGCTCATTGCTTGTGTCCGCCGGGGGGGATGCGGTTAGTCTGCGAAGCATGATATATGTCATAGCGATTAAGGCATCTCCTCGACTGCTCTCGATCGTCTTCTCGTATTCCTTGCTCAGAATTCGATATCGCCCCATCCATCCAAATGTTCGTTCAACAATCCACCGGTGAGGTAATACGACGAAGCCGCTCCTGTCATCGGACCGTTTGACAATCTCTAGGTCGATTCCGCGATCGGCCGCTTCTTGGCGTAGGCAAGGTCCCTGGTAACCGCTGTCGGCCCAGAGCTTCTGCCGCGTACGATCCAAAGGTCCGCCTGCCCCCGCCAGCAGCATCTGACAACCGACCTTATCACTAACGCTCGCAGCGGTAATCCAGACAGCCATGACCAAACCCAAAGTATCGACAACGATGTGTTTTTTGCGACCTTTGACCTTTTTTCCCGCGTCGTAGCCCCTTTCGCCTGGCGTTTCGGTCGTCGCACGCGATTGACTATCAACTGCCCCGGCGGTTGCGGTCGCGGAGTGACCTAGGGCAACGCGCAGTTGCTGTCGTAGAGCATCGCAGGCCCGTTGCCACGATCCGTCACGTAACCATTTCTGCCTCTGCTCGAAAACCGTTGTTTTTGACGGGAAATCTTTGGGGAGCATTTCCCATGAACAACCCGAGCGTTCGCGGTAGAATATCGCATTGGCGATTCGGCGTCGGCAGATCTGTTGAGCGGCTCCTCCACCGGGGGGTGGAGGAAGGATTTGGCTAGATAATTCCCACTGCTGATCTGTTAAATCAGAGGGGTAAATTTGCTCGGGGGCGAGTTTTTGATACACGAGAGTGTCGAGATGTTAGAGACTCCGTTCGTCGCCATGCGGCGGCCAAACCCCCTATCCTGCAAAAACTGGACCCCAGCTTGACCAACTTACCGAATGCCCTCTCACCCGATTCGCGTTGTGCGTCGAGCGAATTGAATTCTTGATCGAGTCCTTCCTCGGTCGATTTGCGAGTGTAGATCGCACAGCGGATGGTGTCGCTTGGTTGTCGTTGTTTCATCGTTGTGTCTTGTTGAGTTTGAAGAAAGTGAAGCCGCTGCAATGCTGTCCCGTGATGACTTTGGCAACCGCAGTCAGCGACTTGTAAACCGATCCGTCGTATTCAAAGCCATCGGCACGCACTCGCACTTGGTGAACGACGCCTTTGTATTCACGATTCAGAACCGTTCCCGGCGTGGGCAACCGGTCATCGAGGTTGAACTCGACCTTTTGAGTTTTGATCCGATCGGCGGCTCTCGGTTTGGGTTGCGGCGTGGAAAGATTTTGTGGCGGTGACATCCGCAAGTCGGCGTCGTTCGCAATGTCAGCCGCACGCTCTCTCGCTCTTTGCGAGATGTCGCCTTCAATGTTGGATTGCATGCGCCAAGCAATCCGTTTGATCAGCCACGGCTTGTTTGCCGCGTTGGTCGTCTCGCCGAAGACATCGGCGTATTGCTTCCGAAGTTCGCGGACGGATCGTTGCTCCATCTCGCGAACTTCTTTGCTGATGTTCAATGACATCGTTGGGGCTCCTTCGTTAAGAGAATCAGGGAGGCGTTAACCGTTTTGGACAGTCAGCCCTGAACTCGACGAAGACTCAAGCCGAGAGTCGCCACCGTCGCCAGATTCTGGCAAGGAAGTTTGGGCGTCCGTATTGGTTAGGCGAAGTGTTCCGCGACGTTGCAGGCGGACGAGACCGCCAGCCAAGATGTCGACAACGCGAGCCCGCCGCTCGGTTGCCGTGAGTTCCAATCGATTGATCCTGTTTCGCCACCGATCCACCTCCGCAAGAGAACGAGAGACCGTGCTCGTGCCTGCGAAAGATCGCCCAGCAACCAACCCCGGAAAAATTGACAAGAGACTTGTCACCGAGATACATCTACCCGGTTCACGTCCGGGGTGACGAAAAAAATCGGCCGTCGAGGCTGAACGGTCACCGGTTTCGTTCAGTTTCTGCGAACGTGAACGGTCTGTTAACTATTTGTCTCTGTTAATCAGAGAGACAGAGAAGTTTTGGCAAAAAAGCGGGCTGACGAACGAGAACGGGCCGGTTACATTCGTCTCTTGAAACAACGAGGTTCGGAAAGAGAACCGCTGGAAGTCTGAGAGAGAATCGCGAAAGACCGCGAAAGACCGCGAAAACTGGGGCCGGAAACAAAAAAAACGCCCGTGTGTCATCTCTGACATACGGGCGTTAACTGCGGTGTCGAAAAGGTCGAACCTTTTCAACGAGCTCCCCAAGTCAACCACTCATCGCAACTCTTTCTGTCCGAGCTAGGTGCTTGCCTGGTAACGACTTGTAGAAAAGAACGGAACGTCCATTTGATCCCCTGGGGTGACCCCAGCACGGTCCTAAACCCCAAAACAAGAGTCAGGACTAAACACGATCCCATGGCGAGGGCTCGCTTCTATCAGTCCCTTCTGGACAACGAAGTGGTCGAAAGCAGGGCGGCCTTAGCTCGGCATTTAGGGGTTACCCGGGCACGTGTTACACAGGTTCTCCGACGCCTCAAGGGCCAAGCGTGACTGAGTGCCCTTAAAGCGGTCGTCAGTTCAGCCTCCTTCAAAATCGACGCTTCCAAATCTCAACCTTCCAGATGCTGGGAAAGCCGAGAGTACCGGCTTGGAAGATAGAAGCAAATTAATTCATCAACCAAACGAAGACCAATGCCGAGTGAAGACAAATCAGATGACTCGCGGCCCCCAGATTCCAAATCGGCGGAAACCGTTTCAGGTCAGATTGCCGAGGTGATCCTTCGTCACCAACCCGAGTTGAGAAGAGACTGCCGGGGTGAGACGCAGATCAAAGTTCCACTCAGTGACGTTCGAGAAGCCGAACGAGAATACGTTCCGATCAACAGTGAGAGGCTACGTGGTGAATTATCCCTAGTCATTTACGGGAATCTTGGTCGATTGCTGACCATCCATGAAACCACGCGGCTAGTTCAGTTACTCGCTGGGCATGCGGGTAGACAACCGGTTCCTCACCCCACTCGTGAAGACTTTTTTGAAGCAGAACCCTGGGCCGAGGCAATCGAAATTTTTCTTTGTTCACCAGAATCCGGTGGTTCCTTTGATGGCACCGCAAGCATGTTGTACGACACGCTCACCAAGATAAAGGATGTCGAGAGGTTGGCCGGAGACAAACGTGATTGGCCGAAGGACGCTCCAAGACTCGGACGAAAGCTCAAGCAGCACCAAGAACAGCTTCACCACATCGGAGTCTCTTTGCACAGGGACAAAACTAGCCACAGACGTGGAATCACCCTGACGCTCATGACAGTCGATGACAGCAGCAACTCCATTTTGGACGAGGCTGATTGTCTCGTTGAAAACCAATCCATCACCAGCAATGACGCTAGTGACACTTACCTCAAGGATGTTTTCGCAACGATAAAAACGAAAGAGATAGATGATGACTACGCTAGTTGAAAATCACCAACCAAAGACCCTTCCAAGCGGCTTCGAGATCGAATCCTGGGACGACGTAGTTGGCAACTACGAATTCACAGTTCTGTGCAAAGACTTAGTCGAGCGAGTACGGAACGAAGGGTCCAGAGAAGCATTTAGAATGCTCGTGACCGGCGTTTCAAGAGGTGGAAAAACGTCACTGATCGAATATCTGATCAAGACCCTTCTTTGCTGCAACCTTGACAGGACCTCGCTGGTTCCATGTGGTCAATGCGTAAACTGCTCGGATCGGGTCTACAAACACGGAACGGGCGACTGGGTGAACCATATCGCCTTCTTCGATGAGTCAGAAAACTCGACCCCCGTGCGATTTCATTATCATCCGCTGGACTGCTCAAGAGCAGGAGCCTCAGAGATCGAGAATCTGCTGAACGAAGTAAACTGGGATGACGGAGATCTTCGAATTATCTATCTCGATGAAGTCCACCGGCTCAGCAGGCAATCCTTGGATGAACGGTTCCTAAAACCACTAGAATCGTACAGAGCAATCTGGATCGCATCGTCGGCTATGGTGAAGGAGTCAGCCAGCGAAGGCTCTCAAAAGCTGGACAAAATGTTTCAGAACCGGTTTCCGTTTCGAATCCAGACTGAGAAACCAAGTGAAGTTGAATTGGCTGTTTGGCTTGTGGCTAGGTGCAAGCAGTTCGGCTTAACCTGTGATGATCCAGAGACCTTGAAACTACTCGCTCGGAGAGCCGACCGGATACCTGGAATGGCACTTCAGGTCCTGGATCGGGCACACCTAAAAAAGAACCGTGAACTGACGAAAAGGATGGTTGAGCAGTTTCAATTTGACTTTGACAAATAGCAGCTTTCATCTAACGCATTTCAACAGCCCCTTCAGTCCAAGTGACTGGTGGGGTTTTTCGATGAAATGAACCCAAACAAGAAAAGCACTTGAAACAAGCGTAACAAAAGCAACGGCAACCAATGCCGGTCCATCCGCGATGGGAAAATTGGTGCCACCGAAAGGCGTGCGAGTCTCAGCTCAAATCAACACTAGAATCAAAAGTTCAAAAAGAAGGGCTAAAAGAAAAGATGAAACAAAGAGAAGTTTCAAAAGCAAATCAATTTAAAGCCAACCGAAAAATAGTAGTTCACAGAGTTAGAGGATAGATCACAGAATCATCATGAACAGTATTCAAACCAACGAGCGACACATGAACATCAAACAGCATTTTGAAGTCGAGAACATCCCAGTATCCATGCGAGAGTACGATCAATGGGTCTGTTGGAAGTACCACAGCGATGGAGTTCCTGGGCAAGATCGAAGACGGAAGGTCCCGGTGAATCCAAGGACGGGACGCTTCGCAAAAGTAACGGACGAGACTACCTGGACCAGTTTGGATAAGGCCTTGGAATTTGCGTCCCAGCCCAACCAGCACATGGACGGGATCGGATTCGTGTTTACCGAGAACGATCCTTTCGTTGGGGTGGATCTGGACGATTGTCGGAATGAACTAACGGGACGACTCGATCCCTGGGCACAGGAAGTGGTCAGCAAACTAGGATCCTACTCCGAAGTTTCACCGTCTAGAACCGGCGTCAAGGTCTTCGCAAAAACCGACTCCCTGTTTCCAAGTCGAAGACGATCGAAGCCAGGATTGGAAGTGTACCGATCAGCTAGGTTCTTTACGGTGACGGGACAAATTCTCGGAATGCACTCGGAAACGAATGATGGAACGGATGCCATTCAGTGGATCCAAGATCGCTACTTCCCTGATGTTGTTCCGGAGTCATCCGATCAATGGACTGAATCAAAACTAATGATGGCGTCGGACGAGCAGGTGGTGACGAAAGCAACGACGGCTCGGAACGGTTCAAAGTTCAGACAACTTTGGGAAGGAAGTATCGAACTCAACAACGGAAACCAAAGCGAAGCTGATCTCAGTCTCTGTCGATTATTGGCCTTCTGGTGTGGACCATGCCACGAGCAGATTGATCGCCTGTTTCGTAAGAGCGGACTGTTTCGGTCGAAGTGGGATGAGAGGCACTTCAGTTCAGGGGCAACCTACGGGATGGAAACAATCCGGAAATCTGTCCTCGCTCAGGGGGACATTTTCTACCGGTGGCCTTCCCAACGCTATGAAAACAAACCCATTCCTGTGATTCAACCACTCAACCGACAAGAGCGACAGACAAATGACCCAAGCGAAAACCGAAACAGGCATTCGAACGCACTCCGGAACCAAGACCAAGTATCTTCACGTCGAGATACCGGAGGCACTATTCAAGCGAGCAAAGATCCAGGCACTTCAATCCGAGATGACTTGGACGGAATACATCTGCAGCGTTCTAAGTCAGGCAACCGAACATCCTGTATCACCCAAGGAGCCGCCAGTGCCGTAGTGGACACGGGATTCACTGTCCATCATGGGTACGAGATCGACTGGGAAGACCTGACGAATCCAGTTCAAGAGAGAACTAGCTACTTCGTGGCTCAAAACCCTTCGGCAATCATCTTTCTGAATCCCCTCTGCACGATTCTTGATGCGAGTCCCAGTGAAGAGTTCTTCACTGCGGTCAAGAAGTGGCAGGCCAAATGGTGCAAGCAGGCTTCGGGAACGATAGGTCGTCATTCCCGACGAAAAGTCGCAGACTTCTATTCTGACCAAGGAAGGATGTCAAAGAAACACAGGTTTTTCGAGCGGGCATTCTCCTTCACCGGAATCATGTTCTACAACGGCGAATTGATCCAACCTCACCGATGGCGAGAAGTTGGCAGGCGAACATCTGAAGCGAAAGACGGTATAATCGAAGATTGCAAAACCAACGAGTGCCATCGAGGACGAAGCCTTGAAACGAGTTAACAAGCAGTTCAATCGCTTAGAAACAACTGACAGCAACCATTACCTAACTGACTTCGGATCTGAATTCTCAGGAGAGTCAGACTTCCAAGGCTACGTTAAGTGCAAGTTGATTCACGCGAGATGGGGATCAATTATTCTTCCTGATCAAATCTTCTTGGGAAATGATGCCACCAGTTGGGTTCAACCCCTGGCTTTTTCTGCCTGCGTTTTAACAGACTTGGGTGAGGGTAAGCTGATGGCATCGCTCTACGTGGACATCTCGTGCGGTCACCGAATACGAATCACCTTTGAGCACGATGGATTTATCAGTAAAGGGAGGGATGGTTCAGAGCTATTTCAATGTCAGATCAAGGGACCGCAAGATCTGGAAGACTACGCAACCGGGGTTGCCCACTTGGAAGATGGGGTTCCAAGTATCCAGCTTTTTCACCACACCACGGACAAGACTAAGCCAATGATTGAAGATTCCGGGAACTTTCGAGGGTCACCCTGGAACATCCAAGGCAACAAGAAGCTTACTAATGTTTCTTTCGCTTACTTTACATGCCTGGATTCAATCACTACCCGAGCCGACTTGACCCAAATCGCCATGGCGAATGACGGGAAAATCTATCTGATGGTAGATGGTTTTAATCCCCCAGCAGATCTCACCCCAAGAACTGCCGAAAGCAAGTACGCAAATGAGATCCTGACTCTGGAGGTCTACCGTGAAGATACGGCTAATCGAACTGCCACCTTAAAAGCATGGGTCAAAAGTGAAGATCTTGCGAGTCAACACCTTCTTTACCATCGTCCCACTAGTGCTGCTGCCTACTACGAAGTCTGTCGTCCGTCATCTACCGAGTTGGTTTACTCCCAGATAAGGTGCTGGGCTACGACATCCGAACTGAAAAGGTCAACTCGGATTCCGTGAAGCATTTATCGCATGTAGTGGCAGGAGATGCGACGAGTCTTAAAGGGCTCAAAGCACCGTATGACGAAGAACACACAGAAGACATTTTCAAGATCGAATTTGTTCCTGCTGGTGAAAGTTTGGTTTCCTTCTGGTTTCTCAAATCGAACCAAGATCACTTTTCCGGAAAGCAGATCGAGGATCTCCAATTTGAACAACCTACGAGCGATGACGTGTAGCAACGGGTAGAGAGTGCAACTTACTCGTACTCAGGATTACCCGAATGGCTCACGATTTAGCGACCACGACCGAAGGCAAGGTTTCAATGATGTACGCTGGGGAAACTCCCTGGCATGGACTCGGAACCAAACTCGATCAACCAGCAAGTTCCCAAGAGGCCATCGAAGCTGCTGGCCTGAATTACCGGGTTGATCTGAAGCCGATTTACACCGGAGATGGCACCCTGATTCCAAAACGGAAGGCTGTCGTTCGGGATGACTCTCACGAAGTTCTTGGCGTCGTTGGGAACAGCTATCAGCCGGTTCAGAATTTCCAGAGCTTTGGGTTTCTGGACTCGATCGTGGCGGATGGACAGCTTCGGTATCACACGGCTGGAGCACTTGGGAAGGGAGAGAAGATTTGGATGCTGGCAAAAATGCCGGGAGAAATTCGGATCAAAGATTCGGAGGATGTGACGGAACAATTTCTTCTCTTGAGTAATTCTCACGATGGGAGTTCAGCATTGCGAGTGTTCTTCACTCCAATCCGGGTTGTTTGTGCGAACACCCTTGGGCTTGCCGAACGACGGGGACGCGGACAGGGAGTCTCGGTGATCCACAAAGGAGACTTGGCGGCGAAAGTGGGTGAAGCTCAAAAGATCCTCGGGCTGGCCACACGGTTCTACGACAGTTTGGAAGACCGAATCAACCAGTTGGCAAATCACTATCCAAGCCGACAACAACTGACAACGTACTTCGAGCGACTTTACCCGGATCAGGACGGAGCCAAGAACAAACGGGCCGAGAACGTTCGATCTGAACTCTTCCGACTTTTCGAGGAAGGACGAGGTCAAGAGATCCCAGAGACGAAGCTCACCACCTGGGCAGCGTTCAATGCGGTCACGGAGTTTGTGGACCATCATCGAAGCACTCGGGGCAAGTCCGAACGTGAACGGGCATCAAGTCGTTTGGAATCGGCTTGGTTCGGAAGTGGTGCTTCCCTGAAGGCACGAGCGTGGAACGAAGCATTGGATTTGGCTGTCTAGTCTGCCCCACCACAGTCAGTCGGTGCCGGTACGGTCTTGTTTTTACTGGTGGAGGGACTCAGTGACGCACAACCAAGAATCAAGTGGACGTTTAATCGCGATCGGAGATATTCATGGGCACGTCTTGGCTTTGCGGTCTCTGCTGAAAGCCATTCAGCCAACGTATCACGACCAACTCGTGCTACTGGGGGACTACGTGAATCGTGGTCCTGATTCAAGCGGCGTCATTGACTGTCTTCAGGATCTTCGTCAACTGTGTGAGCTCATTCCCATCTTGGGAAATCATGATGAGATGATGCTCGATGGCCGGAAAGATCAGCATGCCTCCGATCGGTTCCTTTCCAGTGGCGGAGACACGACGATGCTCTCCTACGGATCAAAGTGCCTGAAGAATATCCCGAATACACACTGGGAATTTCTGGAATCTTGCCATGATCTCTACACAACAGGAGCTTTCGCGTTTACCCATGCCAACTTCTGTTGGTACACCCCATTCAGCCAACAGCAATCGACGATCCTCCGCCGGACGGGAGTTGATGAAATGGAGATCTGCAACCACGAAAGTGGAAAGACTGTGATCGTGGGACACTCGGCTGGTGATTCTGTTCGAGACTTCGGAACCTGTGTTTGTATCGACACCGGATGTGGTTTTGGAGGACTGCTTACCGCCTACAAGCCAACAACGAAGAAACAATGGCAGGTCACAGAGATGGGGGAGATCATCAACTAACGCGACGATGACTTGATTTGGGTAAGTAGTTTGTCACTTACTCAAGCTGCGAGGCAAATTGATGCTGAAAGTCAACGTCGGGATGAGCCGAAAGGTTTCCAAAGATTACAACAGCACCGGGTTCAGCGTGAACTTGGAAGGGGAAATCGGAGCTCCGGTGAACGATCCGGAATTCGTAATCGAAGAGATCAAGAGGTTTTACGATCTAGCGGAAGAATCTCTGAAGATTCAGATCGAACGGTACCAACACGATGGTGTGACCGAAACTCATTCTGTCCCGAATGGGCAGCATCGAAACGGTCACCCCCAGAACGGTCACCATGAAAACGGAAAGGCAGCCAACACCGCAAGTGCCAACGATCACACCAACCGAATCAAAGGCAATGCTGCCCACGCCGAAGAGCCGTTCCATCCACCGGCGACGAACAAGCAGATTCAGTTTCTGCTGACTCTCGGAAAACGCGAGGGACTCACCAAGCCTCAGTTGGAAAAGAAAGTGAAAGCCATCATCGGACGCGACACCGATCTCTACGACATGACTCGACGTGAAGCGGGTAACGTGATCGACCAATTCATGCCGGCAAACGGAAAGAAGCCTGGTTAGGCCAGAGACTTTCCCAACATCACCGGAGCTTTTCCCATGACACCCATCGCACGCCCTCACTGGAGCTTCAGTTCGATCAACCAATATCGACGCTGTCCGCTGCAGTACTACTTCGAGCGGATCGTAAAAATCCCACGAAAGACTGTCAGCAGCAGTCTCGTGTTTGGATCAGCCATCCACGATGCTCTGGCCGGTCATCACCAGCGAATCAGGTTGGGCAGGGGGGCGTCGGAGCAGAACCTGAAGGCAGATTTCCTGGGATCCTGGTCCGTCCGCACTTCAGATCAACAGGTTACGTTCAAGAAGAAGGAATCGGCGTCGGACCTGATCGGCAAAGGCGAGGCCATGATGGAGCTCTACGCCAACGAAGATCCACCAACGAACATCCTGGCTGTCGAGGAACGGGTTTTGGTTCCATTGTGCGACAGCGACCGCAACGTTCTGGAGCGACCACTGGCGGCAACGTGTGATTTGATTTCCGGAACACCCGAACAAACCAAGGTTACCGAGTTCAAGACATCCGCAAAGGCGTACTCCGTTTTCGACGTCGAGAGTTCGCTTCAACCCAGCTGTTATACGCAATTAGCCCTGTCGACGCTGGACCGATGGGTGTCCGTTGAGTTCGTGGTCTTCACTAAAACGAACACTCCAAAGATTCAGAGGCTGAAAACATCGAGATCACAGGAGGATTTGGACCGACTCGGAGATGTGGCAAAGAATGTTGAAAAGGCAGTCGAGAATCAGATCTTCTATCCCATCGAGAACCCAATGAACTGTTCGGGGTGTCCCTTTCGGGAAGAATGCCGTCAGTGGAAATCAAGTGGCTCCACGATCCAGCAAGAGCAAGAAGCCCATAGGGGACGTGAGGTGGTCTGTGCTGGTTGAACTGGGACAAAAGGCGGGCTGCCTTTGTGACTTGGCCGAGCGTGGAATAGTTCACTGCCCGCTCAACGTCCGGGAAACCAGTGAAGATGTCGTGACAGGGGAACTCTTCGGAAAGCTCCAACTCATCGACCCACGCTGGTGGCTTCCTGATTTCCTCAACCGATCACTCGGCACCAACGAGTACCGGCAGCAAGTCTATCGGAACCTGGAAATCAAACTCTGGTCCCGGCAACCGCCCTTCCCACCGGAACTACTTCCCTGGCGTGAGGGCAATACGGAAGTGGACGTTGAAATGCGATGGGAGAATCCGGCGACAACTATCTTCATCGAGATGAAACTCGGGTCGGACGTGTCAAGGACGACTAGCCGAACCAACGGAACGGAAGCCTTTCCATCCGACCAACTGATTCGCAACGTCAGGGTCGGACTTCATCAGGCGGGCTGGTTCCGAGAGGGGGAACTATTCCACGGTGAACGAAGAAGGTTCGGGCTCATTCTATTGGCACCAAAATTGGGACATCCGCTAGTGGACCGATACAGGGATCGGACACAATTGGTTCAGTCCATTCCCTCGGGAAGCGAACTGATTGAGCTTCCCGATAGTCCTGTGATCGGAGCATCAAATTACCTCGGGATCAGGGAAATCTTGGAAAAGAATTCTCGATTTATGACAGGGGCCGAAAGAAGAATCTCGTGCCAACTCGGCGAATATCTCGAATTAAAGACGAAACAAATTCGGAGTAAACGCCCACGTTCGATTCAGAAACCTCAGTCACTCCCGCTCGCATGAAATCTTGGGCGTGACCCACCTCTGTCCGTCATCCTTGATCCAATGGGGAAACCTCAGAAACACCGGAACCAAAATCACGATGGCAAAGAAAACTGGACCGAAGAAGAACATCCCAGAACGACCGGACGGAGATCGGCGAGTTCGACAGAGCCTGCGTATCGCCAGGGTTCTTCATGTCCTGAATCTGATTCAGTCACGGGGCCGATGGAACGTAAGTGCGATCGCGAAAGAACTGGGGTGTTCCAATCGTACCGTTCACAGAGACCTGAACGTCCTCGAATTTTGTGGAGTGCCTTTTTACTTCAGTGAAGAAGAACAGTGCTATCGGGTACGGTCAGACTACCGGTTCCCCACCCTGATGCTCACGAACGAAGAGGCTCTTGGTCAAGCAGTCGCAACCGCCATCAGTAAGGCACCTGGTCTCGACATCGGACTGGGGGCTTCACCCACGACAACGCGGCTCGCTTCTTCTTCCAAAGATGAAACCAAACAGATCATCGCAGACGCCATGAGCTTGGTGGATGTGTTCGATTTGAAACTAGCGGACCATAGCAAGCACG
Organism: Pirellulaceae bacterium; assembly: GCA_963833245.1. GTDB lineage: Bacteria > Planctomycetota > Planctomycetia > Pirellulales > Pirellulaceae > Rhodopirellula. The sequence continues at coordinate 1,039,328 of CAWHXH010000006.1, read as the reverse complement.
GGGAGATCCTGAAAACAATCCAACTCGCTTTGCTAGGGTCGAATCAAGTCACAGGGGTTTACGAATCACCCTACGAAGACTCACCAGTCAAGCTGACAATTCATCCCTATCGGCTCTGTCTGGTCAAACAGGCGTGGTACGTCATTGGTCACATCGAAGGCGAATCGGACCCCAAGACATTCCGAGCAGCCCGGTTCAAGAGTCTGCGGCAAACCGACGCCATCGCTGACCGACCAAAGGATTTCGATCTGAGAGAACACTTCGGGAATGCTTGGTCCGTTTTCCGTGGGGCAGAAAGCTACGAGGTGGAGCTTCGATTCGACGCCTCAGTTGCTGGAGTGGTTTTGGAAACCAATTGGCACCTTACGCAGACAACGAAAACGCATCGTGATGGAGACGTTACACTAAATTTTACGGTCGATGGACTGGAGGAAATTCAACGGTGGATTCTCACATGGACGGGGAACGTGAAAATTGTCAAACCACTCGTGCTAAAAAATGCTGTGGTTGAAAAACTCAAAAGGGGAATCCAAGACAATGCAAGTTGATGCGACCGACTCTGACCCAAGTCGGTCGATTCGTTGGGGTAAATAGTTGAGCACCTACTTTCCCTTTGAAGCCAGATTGAACATGCCTGACAAATCCCCGATCCATCTTGACGAAGTGATCTTTACCTATCGTCTTCTGTTTGAAACACTGAATTTCGATGAGGGCTTCGAGAAAACTGCAGAGCCGAGGTTCCGGAAACTGGGATTGTCAAACGGAGCAATCGAGAACTTCATCCGGGTCATGCAGATCTGTGATTACACGATGTTGCAGAAGGTCCAATGCGGACACGAGCCTCCGACCGTCCGCTTTTGCCCATGGGAAAACCAGGAGGAGTTTTTAAAGCGAAATGCCGAACTCAGTGACTGGATTATCGAGAAGAAGAAAGAGCCAGCGAACATTACCTCCTTCGTTCGCAGCGGGGTGACGAGATGAACCAACAAGATCCGTGGAACCGTCGTCAGTCTGATCGTCCGGATGTCTCCCAAGCTTTGGAAAACTCACTTCAAAGAGGATTCTCAGCGGCAGCTTGGCTCTTCGTGTTGATCGTCATTTTCAACATCTGTGGGTTGATTGGTGGAGCGGCCTCTCTTCTCGATCGGATGATCCAGGGTGAAGATTTTGTCCCTTACATCGGAGCCTGGACAGCCGCAGTCCTTTTCATCATTTCTGGATTTTGCTCCACGTCGATGCTGCAGCCCAGAGAGCGTTCAGCGGCGAACTTCGCCATGATCATTGTGACTTTCTTCATCCTTGCCGCGTTGAGTTCCATTCTCCACGGTTCGATGTCCCAATGAACCGACTCACTGTGGTCACTGCGACCAAGACAAGAAGTTCCTAGATTCCGGATTGCCTCTGACCCATCCGTGTCTGCCGAGGCTGGTATTCTATGGCCAGACTCCCGGAGACAGGCTGTTCCCACTTTGGGAAGCTTGTTGGTGCAATCCCGCCAGCTTTCAGACGTAGCCACACACTGATTTCAATCAGGCCGTGACTACCAAACTGTCCAGACTGGCAATTCATGGGGTGACGGCCAACGTCAAGCGAGAAACAACCATTGGTTCTCCGGGAGTCTTTTTCCAAACAACCCATCCAACATCACTAGAACGAACTCCGCAATGCAATTGACCATTTTCCGAGGAAGCAGCGAGGTAGGCGGAAATTGCATTGAAGTTCAGTCGGGGGACACGAGAATCATCCTGGATGTGGGGATGCCACTGTTTGATGAGAACGGACAGGCACACGATGGGTTCACACTGGGGCGGATGAACACCGACGAACTTGAAGCCGAGAGAATCATCCCCAAAGTTCCAGGTCTGTTCTCCGGCGACGACTCACCCGACGCCATTCTCCTCTCCCATGCCCATCTGGATCATGTTGGGCTGCTGAAGCACACGAAGCCTTCCATTCCCGTGTATGCAAGTAAGGGAACGAGCAAGATGATGTTGGCCGGTAGTGTTTACGCGAATCAGCAACAACTGCCGAGGGACCGGTTCAGAGAGGTCGAACCCGAACGGACGTTCGCGATCGGAGACATCACCGTGACGGCTTTTCCGGTTGACCATTCCATTCACGGTTGCCTTTCCTTTTTGATCGAGGCCGATCGGAAACGCATCTTCTACACCGGGGATCTACGACTCCATGGCAGACGGCAGAAGGAACATGAGCGAATAATTGAAGCCCTCGGGAACTCAGATCTGGATGCCCTGATTATCGAAGGGACTCATTTTGGTTTCGAGAACGGGAATGAAGTCACAGAGGTGGGATTGGAATCGGAAATCATCCATCACGTTGATTCAGCCCCTGGTTTGATCCTGGCATCCTTTTCACCCCAGAACATCGACCGGCTTAGGTCCTTCATTCGAGCAGCAGAGAAAACCAACCGTACCTTCGTGGCTGACGCCTACACGGCGTTTGTTCTTCATCTAGTTGACTCAGACGCTCGGCTAGAGAACCCACTCAAGAGCGGAACCGGACGAGTCTATTTCCCCGACAACCTGAAGAAGAAAATTGAAAGGAGGGGAACAAACCGGGCGAATGAAATTTACCGGGACTCAGAAATCACAATGGCGGAAATCCTGGAAGATCCCCAGAACTACGTCATGGTTTTCCGGACGAGTATGTCAGCCGACTTTGATGGAAAGTTCCCACTTAAAACGCTCTGCCTCTATTCGACGTGGCAAGGGTACAGTGAGCGTCCGGATTGGCAGGAGGTGATTGATGCACTCGAATTCACAGGCGGTGAGCTGATCCACGTCCATACCAGTGGACATGCTCTGTCGTCGGACATTGTAAATTTCACCAGGGCAATCAACGCCAAAAGGATCATCCCCATCCACAGTTTTGAGCCACAGACGTTCAACGAGCACTTCAGCAATGTAACTGTTTCCGAGGACGGCCATTCCATCGTGATCTAGCCCCGATCGACTGACCAAGGAAGCTGATCGAGCGGTTGGACCGCCAGGGACTTTGGTTGCGAGTAATCACCACTGATGCTCAAAAACTGAACGGGCAAATGAGCCTTTTCAAACTTCCCAAGAAGCTCACGGAATCCTTCCCACTTAACCTTCGAGCGACCTTTCGTGGTGTACGGCAACCAATCCAACCAGAAGCACGCCGGAGCAGCGGCGACAAGCGGAACTTCCACAAGTTCATCGGGAACTCGATCAATTACTTCCGCGGAAACATCGAGTTCCTCAAGCCGTGAGCACCACTGGACACGGAAGTCTGCCCAGTTCTTACGCAGGGAAATGGCGTAGGCCGCAGCCTCCAACACCATTCTCAAAGGCGACTCCGAGTTTTCTGTTCTGCCATCAACGCAAGCCCTTGGTGGTTTCTTCAGTTCGACTACCACGGGCAATCCCAGGGAATTGACTCCCAGCAAGTCGATGTATCCCCAACTGTTCTTCTCCTTTTCCTTGAACAGCGGAACTTGGAAAGACACCAATCGACTCCATGCACCGGAGATCTCCCACAGCCCAGGTTGGTTCCACCGGTTCAGCATGGCCGATTCAAGAAGCCTCTCTTCTTGGGATTCAGAAATGTTCACAGTAACATTTCTGGAGAGAGCAAAACCCTGGGTGCGAATCGAAGCCTTTTCAAAAGTAGCATCAACGGCGACATCGAACTTGCTCGCAAGGGATAGGGCTTGTTCATGAAGGTGTTGCTTTTGAGTCCAAGCGTCTTTCAGCAAATGAAGACCGGATTCCGGAGTGTGGCCGTACAAAGGAGGCATAAGATATCAGTGAGGTGTTGAGACAATTTGAATTCAAGAAAACAGAGGCAACCGACGACTGAGCTAGTTGCCGCCAAGGTGAAGTGAATCTTCAACTTGGCATTTATCCTCCGGAAGCATTAGCTCATGTTCATCGAAGAAGAACTTCGGATGAACGCTGTGAAGGAGAAAGGCTTCCGTGATACTCGATTCGAGATTCGTTCCATCAGGGTGATCTCCGCCATGGGCGACGCCCCAATTCCCATCACCCATGCGGACGACACGCCCACGGGGCAGCCCATAGGGGCAATTACCGATTTGATCGAGAAGGACTGAGAAACTGAGTTGATGCTGAACTGACAGAACGTGAATGATCTCTTCCCAAACATTCACATGGCCGGCCTCCCCACCTTCGTAAAAGGCGTTTGGGAAAACTACGACTGACCATTCATTGGCTTTGAGGGGAATCCAGTAGAACGCACCAGTGAAAGCACGCCCGCGTTTCAACGCCAAATGGTGCCGGTGTTTCTGATGGTCTGCGACCACAACAGACCGGGTGACCGGATCAACCCCTTCCAGCCAATCGCTTCGCCATTTCTTCTTCAGCAACACGTCTCTCCCAGATAGTAAAGCCGATACTAATATCACAAGAGGCTGACACGGCCGGGTCGCAAGCAACTCGAAAAGGGCTTAAATCGGGCTCTTCCGGCGGAAGGGTGCGCGGTGTCCAGGATGCAGGTTTCTAGAGGCATGACTCCGGTGTCCAATAATTGTCAGGAAAAGAGCCCCCGACGAACGCAAGTCCACCGGGGACCGGTCACACCAATGTCGCACCGTCGGCCGGGATATACCTTGTCGAGTTGCACCTCTGCACGGCTCGACTCCATTTCTCCCGGCGTCTGCAGCCGATCAATCCTGGGTACGATACACAAACGATCATTGGACACTGGAGTCATGCCTTTAAAACCTCCCGCGCACCCTTCAGCCGGATGAGCCTTAAATCGTGGCTTTGCTGCCGAACACGATGATTTAAACACTCAAATCAGTGAGCCTTGGAATGGTACCAACCCATCGGATTCCGGAAAGCTCCGAGTTCATCGACGTCACTTTTTGCAAATCGCAACGGAACACTGGGGTCACCCGACGCAAGACGACTCAAGTCCCGCCATCCCGCACCGCGGGCCGTTGCATCGTACTGCTCGAAGTACTCACCTACCGCGAACACAATGACCTCGCACTGAGCAGTAGCAGAGGGTTTGACACTCTCAAACTGTTTCGGGAGCGGATAGCCAGCATCACGAATGGAGGTTTTCAAATCTTGAAAATCCTTCTCTATCCTCGAAAAGTTCGCTTTGCTTCTCAGTGCCGAAAGGTAGTCCAAACCCTCCAGTATTGATGCAACGGGTCCGTATCCGTTACCGGATACTTTCGCCTCGAAAACCACTAGCCCACCATTGATGTTCATCCCGACCAAGTCGGCTCGACGGCCCTTATGGCTACCTTGATTCGGAACTTCATACGAAAGCAAGAGAAAATCGTCGTACCCGATGGTCAGAACGGAATGACTGTGCTCTAGACACTGATGATAAAGACCATAGACGGCACGCTTCTCAGGAACAGTCGCCGCCTTCCATTCATGTGAAGTGCGATCAATCAAAATCCTCTGCCCCGCGTAAACTCTGTCGACTGAGGTCTCCAGTTGCAGTTGTTCCTGTAGCATTTGAACCAGAAGGCGGGGCCATTCAGGCACACCAATACGGTTGCCTTCCGATTGATTTAGTTCATTCATCGAAGTTCGGAATTTTGTATCGTTCATATCGTAGTTTTTTCTTCGGGCATGACTTCTGGTCGACGGATCGGCATCGGGCCGAGTGAGTAGAGTTCAATGCGTAACTGCACTATCAAAGACGATGGTCTGCCGCCCAGAACTATTGAGTTCAAGATTGGCCCCACCATCTCCACAAAGAAAGAGGCCAGATGCAACCGATGGGAGGGATTCCGTCAGCGGTTTCCAAGCACCTTCTCCCGACATAATTTCCTTCACATGGGCTCGGGTGCAATTTCCGATCACCAAAGCAGGACGGGATAGAATCGACTTGGGAGCCACTTCGGGAATATCAGCAAGACGGTCCTGCATGCCAAGGTTTCGTTTGATCTGGACGACGTCCGCAAAGGCCTCGATTAGCTCCTTCCCGTTCTGCTCGATCCAATTCTTGTATTTACTTAACTGCTCGATTACTTTCGGGACTTCCCCTTCGGATGATGGGACCAGCCTTGGGTCACTGAGCGTTTTTACTTCCACGAACGAAAAGGCACTGACGAGCTTATCGAAGATGCAAAGATCAATCTTTTCAAACCGAGTATCCCCAGGATCTTGAAAGGCAATCTCCTGATCGACGATCAAGTTACTGGGCCGAAGTACAAGCAGGTGAACGAGATCACCTTCAGCACCACAACCACCTCTGATTCGAGCTTTGAATGATCCAACGGTATCGGGATCCAGGCTTCCCAACTGAAGTGGAGCAATGCTTGGCGAATATTCAAAACCTGATTCGCCGAGAACCACTTTCGCGTATCTGGAGTCAGCCCTGACTGTTGGGATGTAGGCATGATTCACTGAACCAGACACGATTCCATCCCTGAGCGTCAGGTCTCGAATTAGAGCCTTCCCACGATAGTAAATCGTGATGCCATTATCGCGAATCTCAGGGAACAAATCAGGGTCTGCGATGAGAGAGTTCAGAAATGGAGGTGGGCTATCAAGCCATTCTTTCGGGACACTTCGACGGATCAAAACTTTGACCTTTTCGCTCTGGGGATACTGTGAACATGGATGTTTTGGAGGAGTGCGGTCCCTCGCACGAAGAACAGCTAGGACAGATCGGGAGTGTTATTGGAAAAGCGAATGCCTTGCGATCATTGCTGAGCGAAGCTCTTCTCGGTGACCAGTGTCACCATGCCTGGCTTGATTCCATGCAAACGAATTTGGGAAGGCATCGAACCGAAAGCCAACAATCTTGGGGTCATCTTCCCGAGTCAATCTTTCCGAAAAGTTAGCCAACCCATCATTCAAGCGAGACTCAAATTGGTGGAGCCAAGATCCGACTGATACAAATCGTTCGTAGAACGCGGAAGGTGCCAACACCCGAAGGTGGATCGTTTTTGCAGCCAACAGATCGGAAGCCGAGTCTGTGGGCAAAACTCTTTCTCGGTGAAGTTGGAAAAACACATGGGCAAGCCCGTAGAAAAGAACTTGAACGGCTGCGGAGAGTGGAGTGTTGGAGTTCACCTTCAACTCGATCAGGTCGATCGAGTCACCATGCAAACATGCCAGATCAAGAGTCTTTCCACCGCCGAGAAGCCCTGAGTCGACGGGAATTTGATTCGCCCACTTCTCATCCATCAAAGCAGCGATGGTTCTTTCCAGAGGAACTTCTGGTGACCGCTTTACGTCCTGGAAGCCAGTGTGCTTTTGATGCCTCCAGTTCTCGAGTGAGCTTGTTGCCGGACAACCTCCAACTCCCCAGTTGAACATCATCTGGCCAAACAGGTTGGAAACGAGTTCTCGCCCATCTGGCAGATTGTCATCTGTCATTCTCAACAGGGACGTGGTGGATTTGAAGCGAGGTTTGATCCCAACCCAGTCATCTGTGATTCCAAGATGCTGGTCGACGACTTCTGCACAACGATCAAATAGAGACATGTCGTGTTCTTACAAACGGGGACATTGGACCGGTAACAAGACGACTGCAACCCGAAAGAGTCTTCAATTTGCCAGCCTGTACCGCCAGCTGCGGGTCAGCCATGAAAAAGGCATATTTTTCGAGCTTGAAAATTTGATCGAAATCGATCCGCCCCACGAATTACGCAAAAACACCTGGATTCCGTTGCCAACTGACGGTCGACGATCAGTGACCCACAGCTGACACCTCTGATTGCAAAGATCTGCTGTAAACCAGCTAATAGTCGTGACCCGCAGATCTGGTATGGCAAACGAAACCGATAAACCAAAGAAAATTCGAGAAAGAAGTGACGCTGAGAGACGAGCTCGCCAGTGTGCACGCTTGGCTAATCTGTTGAAGACGCTTCATCTCATCTCAGGACGCGGCAGATGGGATGCAAAGGCACTCGCTGAGGAACTTGAATGCTCCCAAAGAACGGTACATCGCATGCTGGCAACGTTAAGTATGGCTGGTGTTCCTTGGCATTTTGATGAGAAGGTTCGGGCCTATAGAATTCGCGAAGGGTTTCGTTTTCCGCTTGCTGAGTCTGCAATTTACGAGAAGCAGGATTCACCGGAAAAGGATTCTGATCGCAACGAGGTCAAGCTCGTGGCGGAGCAACTGCTCGAGCAGGGCGAAGCGTTTGCTGATTCTTTGCAGCAGTTTTTGGCTGTGATCCGCGGAATGGTTGACGATCCTGAAGCTGCCGACGAGTAGGGCGAAGCCAAATCGTCCGATTCCTTTCCGAAAATTCGGAAGTTTTTCGAAAATATCTTCAACAGCGTTTTCGGAACCTACAGGCGTAATACGCCAACTGAGCGATTCTCGATTCCGGGACAGGCGGGTCGCAGCCGTCAGTTCGTCGCTACGGCGTTGACGACGAGGAAAAAACCTGTATTCATCAGGGTAAGCAGTCCATCAGCGATTGACGTAAATCGCAGTTTCCAAAATCAGAGCTAGGGAATATGGCCGCAAATTCCAGATCATCTCGTTCGGTGTTTCGACAACCCCTGAGGGGACAGCTCCCTCCTGGCATGTCGTTCATCGTTCCGTTCGCGTTCCGAAGATCGCGATGGGATGGTTACAACCCGTGGGCAAATCAACAGGTCCAAGACCGCGTCAGCGAAGTCGATGGAAGTTTACGATGAGTGAGAGTACTCAAGTTCCTGAGAATAAGACTAGAGAATTGAAACGCTCAAGAGATCGGATTGATGTATTGGCGAAAGTTTTGGCGAGAACTGCTAGCTCGACGGTTGGCAAAACAACCAGTGTTCAGGGAGATGCGAAATGAGTGAGTTCCAGCATCGTCGGAAGAAAAAGCAATCAGCCATCCCGAAACTCAAGAGCATTGCGAATCGAAGACTCAAAATCGCAGCCTATCTGAGAGTGTCTACATCGAAGCAGGCGGAGGAAGGCGAAAGTCTGGCTGCACAACAAGCTCAAATTAACCAGTTCATTCGGACGACTGGATTTGAGGTTGAGAGCATCGACTACTTCATAGATGAGGGTCGTAGCGGCAAAGACCAGAACCGTCCTGAACTTCAACGTCTACGTGAAAGAGTTGCGTCGGGGTACGTGGATCTGGTGTTGTGCAAACATCTCGATCGTCTGTCCAGATCAGTCCACGATGGAAACGACTTGATTGACTTCTTCACGGCTCATGGAATTAGCTTCATGACTCTGGATGGAAATGGCAATCATCAGTCCATGGATCGAGAGATCATGACGAACATGCACTTGAGTTTTGCTCAGCATGAACGACGCATGATTCAGACACGAACGAAAACGGCGATGGACCACATTGCCTCCGAAGGTTGCTGGCCCGGCAAAGCACCACTTGGGTACGTGAAGGCGGGCGACGGGTCGCGAAAACTAGAAGTGGATTCTGAGACCAGTAAAACCATCAAGCGTCACTTTTTCGATGCTTACGAAGACCTCGGTTCACTTCGAGCACTACAGCGTCACCTTGCCTCTCTCGGGATACAACCACCGGCGTCACAATCCGGCAAGAGACGAGGTGGACAACGAGGATATTCAATTGAGCAGCTTCGTCGATTGTTGACGAATCCCGCCTATGTCGGCCATATCGATTGGGGAGATGTGTTTGTTGAGAACGCTCATCCTTCGATCGTTAGCGAACAGCAGTTTAGCCGGGTGCAGGCGAAACTCAGCCGGGCTCAAAAGACCAAGACAAATCCCAAGCACACCCACCGCAAGTATGTGTACCGGCTCGCTGGACTCGTTGCCTGTGGATGCGGAGCAAAGATGGCTCCAAAAGGCAGTCGATCAAAAGGTATCGACTACCCGTACTACGTTTGCACGAACCAAGTGCATTACCGCGGCACCACTACCTGCGATGCTCCACAGATTCCCGCGAGGGCCTTGGACGAGGCAACCATCGAACGACTTCGATCGATGAATTTGAACGTGGAGGATCGACAGCGAATCCGAGATGAAGCGTTCCAACAATTAGACGACGATGGTGAAAAGGTTCGGGCTGAAATGGAAGCAGTCCGAAAGCGGCTAACGACCGTGACTACCGAGATCGAGAATCTGACCGACGTGCTTGCTCAATTGGGAGCATCGAAGTTGAAAAGCATCTCGGAGAAGTTGTCCAAGCTCGAAGCCGAGCAGTCATTGCTTCGATGCACATTGGACGATCTCACCAAATCGGCTGAACCAGGAAAAAGAGTCGCCAACGCCGCAGAACAATTTGTTGAAGACTGGACCGACGTTGGGGTTCTACTTGAGACTGCGGAACCGTCCGAGCAGCGAGAGATTGTCCGCTGCTACGTCGCGGGACTGGAACTTCGATTCCACGAAAAAAAAGACAAAAGGGCTGATTACACTCTCCATCTTTATCCTGAACTTGGCGGACTCAACGGAGGTCCGTCCGAGTTGGGGCCGAAAGACCCTGAATCGCCCACTCCGTTAACCACTGACGCAAAGTTGCGTCGAGTGGTGGAAAAGGCTCCCCCGGTAGGACTCGAACCTACGACAAGGCGGTTAACAGCCGCCTGCTCTACCAACTGAGCTACAGGGGATCGTTGAATCGGGGATCGTGCCCAACGACACTGCTGATCATCCGATCGCTAGGGACTCGAATTTAGCTGCGTCGGTTCGGGGGGGCAAGGGCGTTTTGGCCGTCCAGTCGCAAACGGCGACCCGCAGGGCGGTATCTTGAACCGATGGGGGAACCAACACTCAAAACCGCAATCCTTTGCAGCCGGTTGGGGATCGATGTGCAACGGATCGCTCGGGTGACCCGGTGGATCGGGCGGGCGGCCATGGAAATTCGTCAGCAGCGGGGATCGGTGCTCGTCGGTAAGGGGACCGCGGCTGAGCCGTTGGTGCGACACGCCGCGGGACTGTTTCAAATCCCCCTCGTTGAACTCGACGGTGGCAGTAATGTCGATCGCGACGTCGTTGCCGCAGCCGACCGGATCGTCGTAACGTATTGCCGCAAAGGCGGTAAAGTCGCCTCGTTGGTCGCGGAGGCTATCGGGCGCGGGGTATTGGTCAAGGTGGTCGTTTGCGGCCAAAAGGACACCGCGGCGGGGCGGCTGATCGAACGCGGTGCGATCGGATGGTTTGCAGGTGAAAAGTCCATCGCGGAATCGAATCAGCCTGCGTGGCAAGCGATCGTCATTCGCGAAGGACAGCTACTACCGGGGGGAGATTGGTTGGTGCATTGCACCCGGGGGTGCCCGGGGCCATGGCCGGGTCAATCAATTCGGCAATATCGCGATGAACTGATGCTCGGCGGGCCGGACGCGGAGCGGCGGGGGCCAATCGACGTTCTCCGGCGGATCATTCGCTCGGGGCGACTGGTCGGTGGAGCGGTTGCCTCTAAAGGGGACACAGCAGTCGTTTGTTTTTCAAACTCCGATCCGGGTCGCTTACTCCGGCGGCGAGCCTATCGCAGCCATCTGAAACGTTGGGATTACTTGCCCTACGGCATCGCGGTGGCGAAGGCTGCAGCCCGGGCGGCGGGCATCCGGGCCGTGCAATACGTCGATCGGAGCAGTCAAGCAACCGATCCATGGTGGTCGGTCGCCAGCGGGACGGCCGGTCGATGGCGCGAAGAAAACGAATGGCGGGGGGCGGGGAGCTTGGAACTGGGGCGGCTTGATGCGAAAGACGTTTGCGTATTCGTTCCGGGGGTACATGATGCGGCGATGTTGGAACCCGAAACGACGCAGCGGGGGTGGCGAGTCGTGACGGTCGGCGAAGATCCAGACGCGGGAATTTCAGAACTCTCGCCGAACGCCAAACAGGATCGACTGGACCGTTAGATCTTCGTAAGCCCCGGTGGGCGCCGGGCGACCAATGCCGTTCAAACCCGCGGCCGAGAGTTGCGAAAGGTTCAGCAGCGGGTCGATCTGGTCGCCGGCCCGCTGGACGCGGCTCCAGTAGAGGAATTGATAGCCGATCGATGCATCCCAGCCCCACGGCAGGTCCCGTTCGAGCAACAATCGGATCTGGGGTGTGACGGCAAACTCGTCTTCCTCGCGGCTGCCGGCATTGCTGCCCTGGACCAACAGACCGCTGTTTTGCCGAGCCAGGTCCACGCCTTGTCCCGGTACCGGAACGGTCGTCACGGTCGAGCCGGAGGCGGTGACGGTTGAGTTGGTGACCCCCAACCCCATTTGAAAGGTGGTGTCCAATCGCCACAGTCCAAAACAGCGTTGGTGTTGCAAACCCATCGCGAAACCATGGAAATCATTGTCGGTGGTGAATCGATCTTCCTCAATCAAATTTGTTCCATTGACCAACCCGCCTCCACCGCCGATGGACGTTTTATTGTCTCGGATCGATAGATCATCATCCAAACCGATGTATTGGTAACCATAAAATGTTTGCAGCCGCCGAGTGGTCGAATCAATCCACAGCTTTCTCAACAACACGTCGGCGGCGTCAAACTCGGTGACGCTGTGGACCGAAATGTTGCCGGACAATTGACCCGGAAAGGCCACCAACTCGGAATTATTGCCGTTACCGCCAGCCAGAACATCGGCGAACGGCCGGGCCAGAATCCCAAACCGTTCGGAGCTGGCGGTAAATGATTCCTCATCGTCTTCGGCAAATAGGTAGGAGACCGACAGTCCATACCCGGCAGTGCCCATCAGCCAGCGGCCGTATTCAAAGCGGCCACCGGCCCGGGAGTCGTCATTGATTTCCCCGCCGCCAAAGAGCACCGAAGTCGATGGTAATCCCAGCACCCCGGCGTTGTTCAGGGGGGTCGCGGCGGTGGAGGTGGTCACCAGCGGCAGCACGTCTTGGCCGCTAAAAAACATTTGTTGATACTCGGCTCGGACCCAGGTGTCGGCCATCGGATTGGCCAGGATGTTGCCGATCGCTAGCGCCCGGCGGTGGTGCCGTGCTCGCATGGGCGAGACACATTGATCACAACCCAACACGCATCCATCACAACCACTGGTAGGATAATTTTCGAACCCATTGCAATCGGCGCACCCGCCGGCACATCCCTCGCAAGAGACGGGTGGGACGTCATAAGGAACCGTTGGCGCCGGATGGAGCACCGGACCGGGATGGATCATCGGCCGGCTGGTCGTCGGTGGCCCGGCGGGTCCGAAATCTCCCTCATAGATAACGTCGCCATCACGGATGACGCGTCCGTTTTGAATGAACTCACCACGGGTCAATTCGCGTCCATCATTATAAGATCGGCCGACCGGTTCACCTGGAGCGGTGGGAATGATTTCGATCGACTGCTCATCGTCGACGGCGCGAATCGGCGACCGCCGGGGCGAGACTTTGGCCGTCGAGCGGGCATCGGAATCTCCCCGGTGGGGCGACCAATCCTGTGCCCCGGCGGAGCAAACGAAAGCACCCAAGATCATTGCCAAGGCAATGGTTCCGGGGCGGGAAGTATGATTCACGAGTTGGCTCCTTGGCTAGCGGTCACCCACCGCCCGCTGGCCGCATCCCAGCGAAGTCCCAGGCTTTGCAACAGTTCAAACGCATCGCGACGCATCCAGGAGGGCATCAGCGGGCCAACGAAGGTTTCGGGAACTATCGTTGCCGAGGCGGCAGGGGGGACGATTGGCACGTTTATATCCTCTTTCAGCGAAGAAGCCGTTGGGGATGCCAAGGGCCGTGAATTCGCAGATTCAACAACCTGTTGTGGCCCGACGGCGATGCAAACATGCATCGACTCAGCTTCGATCGGCTCGGGTGCAACCTGAATGCTGTGTGTTAACTCATCCCAAGACGGTTCGATTTCCGCAAACCTGACGGACGGCTGAGCCAATGTCACCTGGAGTGCAGGTTCCGGTTGGGGTTCTGACTGCGGTAAAACTTGCAATTCAAAATCAGTAGGGTCACTTGGCATGATCGTCGTCTCGGTCCAGCCCCAGCGAAGATCCGACCCCACCCAAGTCGCCGCTGGGGCTGCGACATTGACTAACTGGTTTTCTTGGACCCAAACCATGGCTTCGCCCGCAGCGGTTGCTCGCATGCGGATCATGGCAAAATTCTCTCGCTCTTGGTCACCGATGCCATACCGGCCATTGAGCCGAAAGACGTTATCGGCCCTCAGTGATTTCACTAGGCCCGCATCGTTGTCGAGCCTGCCGCCCCGGCCGGTTGGCAACGCCTCGGTCAGAATATCGTCCAGATCAAAATCCTCCTCGATCACCTCCATCAGGCCGCTGTCCCAGCGAACATCGACCGCCGCGGCGATCAAACCTTGAGCAAATGGATCTCGCTCGATGAAATCGATGGCGACAAAAAACGTCTCACCCGCTTCGATCGGGCCGATCAACTCGGACCCGGCATTGCCGTTGACGTCTTCGAGTAATTCGACTTGGTAGGCGCCATACGCGAGCAGCCGCCGTTGTTCGAGCGTTTGACAGGTCAAGCGGCGAGCGGCTTGACGGCGTTTGCAGCTGGAAATCGACGACGCGGCGGGATCGTGGGGCTTCATCTGCCATCCTTGGCGGGTGAAAGTCGGCGGGCCGACAGGTTTGAACCGCCGGCTTTAACAAATCCCCAAAGATTCCCACAAGTTCTGTTTTGTCAGCCCGAGGATACGCACAGTAGTGGATTTTGCTAAAAATCCATCCACCCCATGGCAGACTCCGGATTTTTAGCAAAATCCACTACGATCATCGCGGATTAGGGTGCCGACGTTGCTCGATTGGCGACACCAACGGTGATCCGGCTGGTCACCGGCTGAGCCAACTGGCTGCCGGAAAACTCGATGACGATGGTTCGGACTCCGGTCGCGGCGCTGTCAGGAACCAGGGTGATTTGACGCAACGCATAAGTCAGTGCGTCGATTCGCTTGTCGGTGAAGGTTAACGTCGTTCCGGCTAGGGCGTCCGGCTCTAGCAACGTTGCCGCAAAGTTTTGCGGATCGGGTGCGGTTGACGAATCCGAATACACCAGGCGATCGCCGGCCAAAGGGTTAAGGATACGAATTTGGAAGTCCGGCATCACGCGATTGTTGACCGTCGCAAAGAAGGCATCGGTGTCCGCGATGGCGATCGCCCCGGCCGAGCCGGAGACCGCCATCCCATAGTCCAAGCCGCCGGGTGAATGATCATTACTGACGTCCAAATCTAGAACGATCGGCCGCCGCAGCGCGGGGTCATCGCCTGCCAGTCGAGCTTCAACGGCTAGGGGGCCGTAATCTCCCAACCCGATTTCACGCAACGGACGCGGCCCCCCCTCAGTCCAGACGGTTTGTCCAACGACTTGTTCGGCACCGTCGGGATGTCGAGCATTGATGTCAGCCGTTCGGTCAAAACCGGGGTCCGATTCTCGGATGACCCCAGTGCCGCTGTCCAGCAACGCCAGCAACCGGTTCACGTCGTCGACTTGAACGTCGCCATCGTAGGTGATGTCGCTGTCGTAGGTGGAAAAGCCCGTCAATCGGACCGGATAAGTTTCGATGTCGCTGCCGGTCGTCGAGACATTCAATTCG
The DNA here is from genome assembly GCA_963833245.1 of Pirellulaceae bacterium. GTDB lineage: Bacteria > Planctomycetota > Planctomycetia > Pirellulales > Pirellulaceae > Rhodopirellula. The sequence goes on along the minus strand of CAWHXH010000006.1, from coordinate 1,023,895 downwards.
ATGCGCTGGGTGCCACCAAATTGATGGACATCGCTGCCGGGATTTTCCCAATCGGGCGAGGAGGCTGACACCACACCGGCCGAGGGCCGAATCGCTGGATCGTAGACAGCGGCAAACCGAACCCGCTGGCCCGGACCCACCATGATGCTTTGGGTTCCTACGTTAATTTTGGTAGGAACACCAACATTGTCCGCTGGCAATCGATAGATCGACACGTAAGGTTCAAAACCAACCCCGACCATAACATTGATGGATTCAATCGTTGTCTGGCTCGCAAAATCGTTGACGTACTCAAAGGTCTGGTAATCGAGCGTCGCGGTTCGATGCTGCGTGGCAATCGCTGACGCCGCAGTGTCGTTGGTTTCACCGGTGTAGAGTGCTGTGAACTGGTCCGCGGGCCGGGTCAGCGGGGAATAGAAGAACTGACCGATATTGGGTTCCATGGCGAGGAACTGCTCTCCGATAATCCGGTCGCCCATCTTAAAATTTATCCGGTGCCCAACCGCAACTGGTAGCGTAATCTCTTGATCTGCAACCGAACCAGGCCTTGTTGTAAAGCTAGGTTGTTCGAATTGGGCAATCGGATAGGTCGGAACCAATAATGGACCGCCACGGCGCTCCTGCGAATCAACCCTAATCGTGTATTCACCAACAGGTGGATTGACAAACAGATAGCGACCTTGGAGGTCAGTGACGACAGCGGGTTCGGAAACACCCGATTCCACAAATTGGTCGTTCACTCCGTTATTGTTTAAATCCAAGTAAATCGGAACACCGGCTGAAGGCTGCTCAATTCCTTCTTGCCATGACCCATTGGCATCAACATCCGCCCACAAATAACCAGAAATGATTGGGCCGGCAGGAAGCTGCGTCGAAGATGCAACCGAAGGCCGACTGGAGAACGGCGCCACGGGCAAAGCTCTTACATCACTAGGCCGATGGACCGCCAGCGGCGTAATGAACTGGACCGTTTGGGTCAAAATCGTGACCACATCATCCATGTTGTTGCCCGCATTGGGATCATTCTGATCCGCCGTCACCGACGCCGTGTTGATTAATCGCAGCGCCGGGGGCGCCATGTCAACCAAAGCGGAAATCGAAAACACCGACCGCTGACCGGGATCAAGATTGCCAATTGCATAAGTTTGATTGTTGACGGTTACTGAGGACCCGGCAAACGTCAACCCCGCGGGCAAGAGGTCAGTGACCACCACACCGGTTGCCGTCGTCGTGGTCGATAGGTTTTCGACGGTGATCGTATAGGTCAACAAATCGCCGGGCAGCGGATTGGCGGCATCAACCTGTTTGGTGATCGCCAAGTCGACCAGCGGGATGCAGGTCTTGGACGTGGTGACCGTTGCCTGATTATTGCTCAGTGCCGGATCGGCCGACGTTCCCACTGCCGTTACCGAATTGCTCAAAGTGCTCCGCTCGCAGTCGTCCCGGACAGGAACCTCGACGACAACCGTGAACGTCTCGGACGCCCCGACGGCCAGGCCAGCGATCTGCCAAGTCAGCGTGTCGGGGAAAATTGCGTCGGTCCGGTCGGTCTCCGAATCCGCCGCGCGGTTGACCGACACCACCGTAACGCCGGCCGGCAGCGTGTCGACGACCGTCACGGGGGTGGCGGTTCGTGAGTCGGGATCGACGCCTGCGGCAGGCGGTTGGTTGGTCACCACGATCGTATAGGTGAGCTGCTCGCCCTCGACGACGGAGGTTTTGTCGGCGGTCTTGGTGACCGAAATGTCGGCTTGTCGTGCGGCTGGGTCGACAATGACGTCGATCGTCGCGGTATTGTCCGGCTCCATCCGGTCCGGCTCGTTGGAATTGACCACCACCGAGTTAATCAACGTCGCCGGATCGAAGCGGACCGGACCATCAACCGTTGCGACCAATTGATAGGTCGCGTTCAAACCGGGGGCCAAATCCGGGGCGTTCCAAGTGACCGTCCGGTTTGCCGGATCGAGCACCGCCCCGGGGGTCGACAAAATGGGATCGAACGTCAGACCCACCGGCAGGGTGTCCCGGACCGTCACCCCGGTTGCCGTGTCCATCTCGCCCATCCGGTTGATCACGCCCAGCGTGAAGGTGAACGCTTGGCCGACCGTCGTGCTGGTTGGACTGGAGCTTTTCGTCGCAATCAAATCGACGCACGCCGCGGGGATATTCAGGACGACTTGATTGTTGGCGAGATCGTCGTCGACGACGCCAACCGCCGTGGCAACCGCGGCGGTGTTGGTCAAAATATCGCCGCATACGATTGGATCGTCGGCGTCGGTCTGATTGACCATCACTGTGACGGTGAACGACGCGGACTGGCCGGGTGCCAACGGCCCGCCAGTCCACGTCACCTCGCCGCTCGCTTCGGTGCCCGACCCACTGGCCCCGACAAACGTCACCCCGGCGGACAAGATGTCGGTCAGCGAAAACGTGTCGGCGGTGTCAATCGCATCGGCGGCGTTGGTCACCGTCAACGTGTAGGTCAATTCCTCGCCGCTGCGAAACGATGGCAGTGATGCCGTTTTCACAACGCTCAAGTCGACGCAGGTGACCGGGGTTTCCAACGTGAAACGGTTGTCACCGGGATTGACGTCGATGATGCCGACGCCGGCGGACACTTCGGCAACGTTGGTCAGCACGTCGCCGCACACCAGCGGGTCAACGCCCGCGGCTGGCAGATCGGGAACGATCGTGACGTTGAACGTCGCGGCCTGGCCGGGTGCCAACGGTCCGCCGGTCCAAGTCACCACCCTGGTCCCGGGATCAAAAATCCCCCCACCGTCGGCCGAGACAAACGTTGCACCGGCCGGCAGGTTGTCGGTCACCGTGAACGTGTCGGCAGTTGCCGGAGCTGCCGCATCGTTGGTCACCGTCAGCGTGTAGGTCAGCGGTTGGCCGGCCACAAAGCTTGGCGCCGAGGCGGTTTTAACAACGCCCAAATCGACGTCGGTCGAGGGCGGTGCGGCCAGGTGCGCGATCACGACGTCGTCGACGTACCAGCCTTCGGGGTCGATTCGTACCGGGTCGTTGGTGTCAAAGGTGTAGTTGACGCGGATCGTTTGCCCGGCGTAGGCGGCCAAGTCCACCGTCGCGGTCAACCAATCGCCCAGTGTCTCGGGCAACGTCCCGGCGGTTCGTGATAAAACAACGGTGTCGGTGACCCCGTTGTCAATCGACACGGTCACGAAGTCGCGGTTGAAGTCCGGCCGGGTGTCCAGCAGGTAGCTGAACGACAGAATGGACGTGCCAGTCGCGGGAATCGCGACCTCGGGCGACGTCAGCACGCCGCGGGTTCGCACGCCCAGGACATAATGGCCGCGGCCGATCGGTCCCTCGAAAGCTCCAAAATAAGCGGCGTGGTTGGGCGAATGATTGAGTTGATCGTCGTCGGACCGGCCCGTCGTTCGGTGCCATAAACCCGGGACCGCGCCATCGGTGACGTTCAGCTCCGCGGGGATCGAGTTGTCGATCGTGAACCCTTGCAGGCCACTTTCAAAATTGACGTGCAGCAACTGCTCGATCGCCGCTCCGGTTCGGACCGGCTCAAAAGCCAAGTCGCCGGTCACGCCCCGCTGTGGCGGCTGAGTGTCGACAACGGTGCGGACGAGGGTGAGCGGATCGATTTGAAAAATCCGCCCCAGGACGGTTTCGGCTCCGTAAATCACGCCCGTGCCCGGCTCGACGGCCAACCCGGTCACGACGCCAAAGGGCACCGCGTCGACAACGTTATCCGAGGTCAAAACGGCGCCGGTGGCCGGGTCGAGCGTGTGCAAAACGAGCGGCGAAAATCCGTTAGCCTGCGTCGCCGCGTAGAGCGTCCCGTCGTCGGCCGCGGCAATCGAAATCGCTCCGGTTAAACCGGTCGGTCCGATCGGGGTCACCAACCCGCTGTCGGGGTCGATTTCCACTAAAAAACCCTCGCCCGGGGCCGAGCGAAACGAGGTAACCCCGAGCAATTGACCGGTGGCCGGCAGGATCGTCAGGTCGTCGATTTCGACCCCGGCACCATTGAATCGCAACGCCATGCGGCCCACGATCGGCCCGGTCGTCGACGCCCGAACGACCAAGTCACTGATCCCGCCGGCGGCCGGGGTGCCAAACGGGTCGGTCGGCCGCGGATTACCTCGCAGCGTTGGTCGAACTTGATTGGCGACGGTGATCAGTCGTCCGTCGGCGTCAATGGCCAAACCGGCGATCCCTTCGGTGGCGATCCGCGGGCCGATCGGCGGGACAAAGTTTTGAAGCGCGCTGGATGCGACGACCGGGGAGACTTCGCGGTCGTCCAAGTCGATGATCGAAACGGCGGCGTGGTTGGTGTCGCTGGCGGGCGGCGAGTCGATGCCCGCGACCAACAGATTGGCCAGCACGCGGCGGTGCTCGAGCGACTGGAATCCCAATCGCCGGGTTCGACCACGCGATTGTCCGCCAATGCGTTTCGCCAGACCGCTACTGCGTTTCACCAGTGAGGTTCGGCGGGTCAGCGGACCGAGCATGGCGGAGGGTGGGGTCAGAAAATTGAAAAGGACGGCAGGACTATCAATGACCAAAGCGTCGGCGGAGTCAAACAACATTGTCTCCGATTGGCGATTCAATGATTGGTTCGCGGGAGCGAATCCTATCCTCAAATGGCCGGAAAAGTTTGCCCAAGATTCGGTTTGCAAGCAAATTTCCGAAAATCCGATCCCCCCGTCAGCGGGTTTGCTTGCCGAGCGGTTGGCCACCGAGTACTAATGGCTGGCCGGACATTCTTTTGACGTTTTCGGCACCGACTCAGGGATTGGGCGGGTTAGCGAATCTGTGACAGGGAAAGTCGTCCTCCCATCCAACCCTGGTCTCTCCGGCACGATGTTCAACCTTCAAAAACTCTTCGGCAAATCGTCCGCGACCTCGACCCGGCCAAGCCGCGGCAAGACGAACGCCCGCCCGCGTCGCCTGTCGGTCCAAACCCTCGAAAACCGACGCGTGCTTGCCGGGTTGGTCGCTTTCACCGAAGCCGCCGGGACACTGACGATCACCGGCGACGTCGATGCCAACGCGATCGAGATCTCCCAAGGTCCCGGTCAGCCGGCCGGCAGCTTCGTCGTCCGCAGCCTGGACACCGGAACCGGGATCGCGACGCGGTTCGCCGGTCGTCCGGCGAACCAAACGAGCGAAACGTTCAACAACATCAACAACATTGTCGTTGATATGTCCTCCGGCGGTTCGGACCGCGTGGAGTTCGCCGGCGCCGAGTCGGGCGCATCGGTACTCAATGGTGATCTGACCGTTGATTTTGGTGGTGCCAGTGAGCTGGAAATCAGCGACATGATCGTTGGCAACTTGAGCGTCAATCAAAGTATCGTCGGCAATGCCATTCGCGTGCTCAACAACGTCACCGTCACCGGGGCAACGACCCTGGACTCGGTCAACGGGGGAACCAACAATTCGATCACCGGCAGCCGGTTGGGGACCGGGTTGTCGATCACCAACAACGCCGGGACCGATGAGTTGACGTTGACCGACACCGAGATCGGTGGCGGGGTGGCGTTCCCGTTGCCGGCGGCGGGCTACTTAAGCACGGTGCTGAGCATCAACAATGGCGAAGGTCCGGCGCTGACGCGGGTTGCCAACAATGCATTAACTACCGTTCCTTCGCCGCGGATTCATGGCGGCGTGTCGTTGGTTAGCGGCACCGGGTTTGACACCATGGTATTGACCAATGCGGTGATCGATGGCGGCGTCAACATCAACAACGGCAACGGTGACTCCCAGGGCGACGGCGCAACGGTGATGATCATCGGTGGCGTGATCGGTGGCGACCTGTTAAACGCCGAGGGTTTGACGATAATCAACGGCACCCAGCGGGACATCTTGATGATCAATGGTGGTGCCGTAATTCCGTCGGGCATCGACATCGACAATCAATTGGACCCCAACGGCAGCGATCTGGATATTGAAGACGCGACGATTGGCGGCAACCCCGAAGTCGTCTCGGCGATCAATGTTAACGGACTCAACAACGTCAACATCTCGGGCACCACGGTGCTCAATGGCAATGTCAACTTTGCAATGGCGTCGACGGTGTTGAACCAAGTGCTGCTGGAAGACTTGCGGGTCAACGGCCGGTTGCTGATCACCTCAACGGGCGTCAACTCGCGAGACTTGGTTACCCTTCGCAACGTCAACGTGACGTCGCGGACGGAGATTCAAATGGGCGGCGCGGCCGATGAATTGACGCTGACCGGCACGACGAGCCTGTCACAGGTCGTGGTCCTCAACAGCGGCAATCAGGTAGGCGACCGGCTGATCATCGACGCAGCCTTGTTGACGACTCTTGGCAGCAATGTTTCGTTCCCGTTCGGCGGCATCGTGCTAATTAGCTAGGAAGACATTCGGAGTCTTGGTTCCGGCGGGGGCGACGGCACGCGTGCTTGTTTGCAACAAGCTGTCGTCCCTGCCGAGGCTATTGGTCCATTGATTGTTCGCGCCCGGGGGCTTCCGCCTAATGCCTTCTATTTTGGGGTTATTCGGGATGGTCGCCGACCAACCGGCAGAACCGCCTGATCATTTCGACGGTCACCCGGGCGTCTCGAAGGTTACCCGGTCGCGGGCGGCGGCGAAGGCGGATTTGCTTTCGCTGTGCGTGCCCTCGCGGACGCGTTTGTTGTCGGCAAAGAGTTGCTCGCGGTGCTCGACGGCTTCGGCGACGACCTCCCGCAGCGAGGCTCCGCCACGAAGTCGCCGGAGGATCATCAGCCAGACTGTCACGTCGTTGGTGTCGACGACTCGGGTGTTGGATCGATGCTCCAGTTCAATGAATTACTGGATCGCTGGGACGTTCAGGAGTTGATTCAGGAGCGTCCTGGCGGCTTGAAACTGCCGGTCGGGGGAGTCAGTAGTTTTGGGGAGAATGAGCAACGGAGCGAACCGGGCTGGCAGTGTGAACAAATGGTCACCTGGCAATGCGCAAATTCCGCACCAAAATCACTCCTACTCCTCTCAAACCCCAAAATAGACGGCATTAGTCTGACGGCCCGCGGCTGGTTAACGCCGCGTTCGAAGGCAGCGAGTCGGGCGCCGGCAGCAGGTCGGGCTCCGGCAGCGGGTCGGGCTCCGGCAGCGGGTCGGGCGCCGGCAGTGGATCGGGCTCCGGCAGTGGATCGGGCTCCGGCAGTGGATCGGGCTCCGGCAGTGGATCGGGCTCCGGCAGTGGATCGGGCGCCGGCAGTGGATCGGGCGCCGGCGGTTCTTATCACTATCAGCTCGTCGACATAGGCGTGTGGCCCGATGCTCCAGCGCTGTATGTACCCTCCCAAGATGCGCTGCCTCGCTTCAGCTCAGACGATGGTGATGGGGGGGGAAGTAGTACCAATCCCGCCGATCCGCCGGATATTCAGCAGCGTCGCCAGGACGCCAGCGATGCACTTCAAAACGCATTCGCTTCCAACCGTCAAACTCATCAGTCGCAGATAGCCACGGTTGATGCCGACTACGACACAGCGGTGGCTGCTGCCGGTGCACTTCACCAGCAACAAACTCAGGCCGCTCACGCTGCCTATCAAAATGACCTGAATGGCTTCGTGCCAGCCGATACTCAGGCGGCGATTGATGCAATCGATGAAGCGAACGACGCCTACGTGACCGCCCGCGATGCAACCATCGCGACGGCCTCCGAAGAACACTATCGCTTGGACATGGAAAGTCTGGACGACAAGTATGATCGTGACGGAGCGGCGCAGGATCAATTCAACACCGACAGTGAAGCGGTCTATCGCCAGGCGGAGGATGACAGCCAGCCACACTACGATGAAATGTCGGATGCCTATTACGACTATCAAAACGGCGAAATCACCGAATCCCAAATGCAATCACGGGTGGATGCAGCCCAGGCAGCCGCCGATGCCATTTGGGACCAAGTCCGCATCGACATCAGCGACCTGCAGGAAGTGCTGGACGATGCCCTAATCGATTCGCAAGCGACAGCAGACACCGAATCGGCGGCACACTCAAAGGCTTACGTCACCGCAACCGCGGACGCAGGAAAAGCGGAGCACGACATTCTGCTATCCAAACAGGAAGAGCTGTCTGTCTTGCAATCCAACTCGCACTATGATTCGGAGCTGAACACCGCCGATGCGGCGAAGACTCTCGCCGAAGCCTCTGCCGATGCGGCCAAGGCGTATCATGACGCTTATGCGGATGCGAAGCAGGCTCAACGCGACGGTAAACTGCAAGCCGACGCCCAGTTGACCAAATCAAATCGGGCAGCGAGTTCTGCTTATTCAGCGACAATGAGTGGGCTCGATTACGAGGCCGTTCAGCGACGCTATGCAGGGGACTCATCCGCCGCGGCGGCCTATCAAGTTCAAGCCGCGGCTCAGCAGCGGACGTTGAGTGACGCGGTGAGAAACGCTCAGCGGACCAACGACGACAAACAGACAGACGCCGACCTGGCATTGGATCTGGCGATCAGCGCGGCGACAGCCGTCCAAGACAAAGCCGATGCCCAGGCGGGGCAGATTGAGTCAAAAGAAATAGCGACGCAGGTCGAATCATTCAAAAACAACTATTTGACAACCGCCAAGGCAAATGCGGAAGCGACGGCCGGTTTTAACGAATCTGCCGCCCGGAAGCACCGCGATGCGGCGGCGGCGTTCGACAACTCAATGGCTTCCGTCCAGAAAGATCGTACGACTCGCGATGCGGACGAACTCAAGGACGTGCGCAAAGCCCAGGCAAAGTTGTCGAATCACTACCAGGCTGGCCGAATCGAGGAGGCGGCCTACCAAAGTCAGTCGGCCGCGTTGGCGGAAACGGCAGCCGCCATCCGTACCACGATCGCCAAAGAAACCTTCGGTGACCCATCGGGCGGGGGGGCGGGCGGGGGTGAATCAGGAAGCAGAACGGGTCGATTCGACACGCTCACCGGGGCGAACCAGTCCAGGGCATCCGAATCAACCGGTCAAACGGCATCGTTTGACAGTAGCCACGCGGGTTGGCTCGCTGGGATGAGGAGTGGAATCACTGGTGCTCGCAGCGGCCGCACCGCCGCCGCCCGTACGGCTGCGGATGCCTACCACACGGCCGTTGAGTCGGCGATGCCACCTCGGCCGAGACGACTTATCAGGCCGAAGTGTCAACCGCCAAACAAACGCTCGCCGAAGATTGGGCCACGGCGATTCAGGACCGCGACAAGTCGGAGGCGGCAGCTCTCGCCAGTTTCCAAAAGGCCACGGCGGGAACGTCTCATGGGTTGGTGACAGCCATCGCTGGCGGTCTGACGTCCATGCGAACGCAGCTCGCATCGATTGGCCATGGGTTCAATCAGCAGCTATTGGCCTCCGAGGCAAGCTTTAGCATCATTGCCGCGGGAGCCGACCGAACCCACGCCCACGCGGTCGCGGACGCCGGATCGACCTATCAGGTGGCGCTAGCGACACGAACACGAGACGCGGTCGATTCCTGGGCGGCCGGCCAACTCGATGACGATGGTGACCGAACTCCCTACGCCACCTACGTGTTGGCAAATTATGATGCCGATTTGACTTGGACCCAATCGACTTCCGCAGCCGGGGCCGCTCAACAGAAAACCAACGCGGACGCGGACCATGATCTTGCCGTTGCGGCGATCAACGCTCACCAAACCGCCGGCAATGATCGTTCCGCCGCCGACAAAAACCACGCAGTGGCGATGGCCAACAATGCCAATGCCCAAGTCTTCACCATCGCGGGTGCGAACCTGACGGAAACCGAGCAGCATCAAGACGCTTATCAATTGGTTGCCGACCTCGTTGCGGATGCTGGTAAAGCGTTCTCCGACGGCCTAGCGGGTGCATTGGTGGCGGTCCGCGGCGATTCCGTGGCGGCCTCATCGGCTTATGATGGGGAGATTGCCGGGTCAAGGGCCAGCCTTCACCTGCAGGAAATCACTCATAGTCAGTATGAGACCGTCGCCCAGTTGGCTTCGCAGAATCAACAAATCGCTCTGGCGCAGTCGGCTGCCGGCAAGGCGGGGACCGAAGGATCATTGACCACCGGTTGGGTCAGTTCCGTCGCTGGCGGTCATCAGGCTCATACCGCCAGCCAAAGCGCCGCGACCGCAGCGGCCGACACCACCGGCCATGCCGCCGGAGCAACTCGAATGACCGACGATGCGACTGCCAACGCGGCTCGTTCGAGAGCTCATGCCCAGGCGGCGGCGACTTTGGCCATCGATCTTCAAGGTTCAGCGGCAAGTCATGTTGCAACCACCGGAGCGGCTTGGACCACCGCGGTTGCCGCCGGAGGAGCCGCCGACGTCGGTCGCAATACGACCATTGCCACTGCCGAGGCCGCTTTTCATGTCGCCATGGCCCAAGACCACGTCGACGATTTGAACGATCAATTTGGTGCCTCCCCCAACCAGTGGCAGCAATGGTCACTGCGTGTTGGAGCAGCCCGCGTCGCGTATCTCAGCTCAGCCTCGGGGATCTACATCACCTATCGAACTGAAACGGCTCAAAACTCAGCCGATCATGCCGATGAGATTGCCGGTGCCGCCGAACAACGCGACAACGATCTGGCGACTGCCCAAACCGACTATGTCTCCACCACGCATACCGCGTCGGTAACGCACTCGGGGGCCGCCGCAGACATCAACGCCGGATTCAGCGCGACGTTCGCTGGCATTTTGCAGACGTTTGCTGATGCGGGCACCAGCCGCAGTGACGCCCGCAACAACACCAACGCTTCGGCAGTGCAATCGGGTGACAATGCACGGGCGGGTGCCATTGCGGCACGGCACGCCGAAGCGGCCAACCAATCGGTGTTGCAACTGCGTGAGTCGTTTGGGGAAACGTTGACCACGCCGCCAAGCCATCAGTATCTCGACGATTTTGATGCGGCGATGGCTTGGGCTTGGTTTGATCAACGCATCATCGAGATCGGAGGCGGGACGGATCATGCCGTTGCCGACGCGGAAGCAACGCAAGCGAAATCCGCCGCCGACGACGGCTCCGCCAGTGAAAAGCGTCGCTCCGCGGCAACGCAAGTGGTTCAGGACGCTTTCGCGAATTCCAATCACGCTCAACGGGCCTACCAGATTGAGCAAAATCATATTGCCGCGATCCGGGCCGCCGAAGCGTTTCGTGACGGACAGATTCCGGCGAGCGTCGGAGCCCCAACCGGTCCCGGCTCCGCGCCGGCGGCGACGATTGTCGAACCCGACACCGAGGCGGATCAATCGGCCGCCCGTGATGCGTACAACACGGCGATGGCCAACGATCGTCATCAGTCGGCAATCGATTCGGCCCAGGGGGAACATGATGCCACCGTTGCCCGGGTGATCGCCGCGGCTGGCTTGGCCCGCGCCGAAGCCAACGCCGCGAAAGCTTATGAGATCGCTTCGATCAATGCTTCGGCCGATTACGCGATCGCCGAAATCGATGCCGCGATCGCGGGGTTGGATGCGTTGGCGGCGGAGTTCAACAGTGCCGAAACGGTCACCCGGGCCAACAACGCCCGGTCGGCCCGGGGTGTCCAAGTCGCGGAGATCAATGATCGCCGGGCGGTGGACTTGGCTCGGGTCGATACCGACCACGCGGCGATCATGGTGGATATCGACGACCAGGAGGCCGACGAGATCGCCGGTGCCGATTCGTCGTTTGCTGGTCAAACCAGCTACGCCGATGATGAACTCGCCCAATCTTTGGCGTCGCTGCCGCAGTGGGGTTACGTGCCGACGATCGCGGTGCCGAGCCTGCCGGGTCATTCGGTCGCCAGCCCGTCGGTCACCGGCGACCCCGATCAGTTGATCAGCATCCTAACGACGCAGTTCAATCCCGCGGGCATCGGGGGCCAGCCCGGGTTCAGCTTCGTTGCCTCGGCCTACGGATCGCTCAGCGATCAATTGATTGCCTACGCCAGTCCGGCGATCGGTGCGATCGGCGAGCAACTCGTCGGAGTCTGGAACGGAGCCTCCGACTTTGCGGTTGAGTATTTGATCCAGCCGGTCCGCGACACCGGTCATTATCTATGGAACGACGGCCTCGATCACGCCAACAACTTTTTCGCCGGCTTTGCCGACACGTTGACGTTGGGGGCGACGGCCGCCTACCGAGACGCTCTTGGCGTGGGTCATCTGACCGACACCAGTTCGGGGCTGTACATGGGCGGCCAAGTTGCCGGGGTTGCCGTCGGCATTGGGCTGGGAGTCGGCGGGGTCGGGACGGCGGGAACGATCGCGTCGTTGTACACCCAGGGGTCGACGATCGCCGGGATGGGCATTGCAATTCACCATCTGGCCGACGGCACCGCGACGGTCGCCGACGCCCTGGCGTTCGCCCCGATCGGTGGAACGATCGCCCGTCGCTTGGTGCGTTTGCGAGGGGTCGCGCCGCTCGCCAAAACGGGCGGCTCCCTGCCGGTGATCCAACCAAACTGCTTTGTCGCCGGAACCGCGGTGATGATGGCCGGCCCTGACCCATCGACCGGGGGCCAACTAATTGACGCCGACCAGCAACCCCCGCTGATGCTCGCCGGGCTAGAATTGAACCGTCAAGTGATCGCGTCGTTGGGAGTCCTTGTGATCGGAGCCTCGGTGATCCAAAACGTCCAGTCAACACGCCGCCGCCGTGAGGAAGAACTCGCGGAGAACACCGACGATTTCTTCGTTCGTTTTGGCGAAGACGAAGACGAACCGGGGGACGACTCAACGTTTAATGCCATTGCCAGGGACACGACTATGCCCAGGAATGAGGTAGCCATCGACGACGAGTCAGCCTTCACCCTCCCGAAGCGTAGCGCCGCGGGAGGGTCGACGCGGCGCCGCCCGCCGTCGGGGAGGGCGACCGCTGGAGTTTCCACAACCGCCCCCGGCGATCCCCCCCCGCCCAAAACCAGCTCCGCCTGGAAGCCGATGATCGGTTCGCTGGCCGGCAGCCTGCTGTTGCTGACGAGCCTGCTCTGGACCGAGCCGCCTGCCGACCAATCGGAATCGGTCCAAGCGACCACCGCATCGCTGCGAGCATCGCAGCCCGAGACTCACCTTCGCCCCATTGAACAGGTGCGTCTGGGCGAGCGAGTTCACACCGACATCACCCCGGAGCAGGCCGCCACCGCGGTCGAGCATCCCGAGTTGCTACCGGACTGGGACCGCCCCGATCACCAGATCGACCCTGAACAATGGCGACAGATCGACCTCTCAGTTCCCAAGTCGGACGGTCACACGCTGGCGGTCTCGCTTCTGCGTCCGGCAACCTGGTTATCCGAGCACGAAGCGGTCGCCGGAAGCCGGATCAATTTGGTGATGCCCGAGATGGGGATCGACGGCCCGGCAACGGTGCTGCGGGTCAGCGACTGTCCCGAGATCCAACCCGGCAGCGGCAGCGTGGTAACGGGCAGCTTCGCCCACCGCCGCGGCGGGGTTCTGCGAGTCCGCCTGGCGGGCATCGAAGAGCCGCTGGGCGTCACCGACAACCACCCGGTGTACTCGCTGGACCGGGAGGACTTCGTCCCCGCCGGGGAGCTGGCGGTCGGAGAGCGACTAGCGGTCGAGGGTGGCGAGACGGTGATCGAGTCGATCGTTGCTCAGCAGGACGCCGAGCTGGTTTTCAACCTGGAGGTCCAGGGCGAACACGTCTACCGGGTCACTGAACGTGGCTTATTGGTTCATAACAACTGCCTGTACCGGGGAGTCCCGTTACACGCTGGAGAACGATCTCGTCTCGCTGCTCAAGGTTTGTCGAGGCCTCGAGGAACTAGACTGGACTTAGATGCTCTTGAAAGGCATGTTAGAGGTACTGATATTGCTTCAGGAGTGACATCTTGGAGCACGTCAATTGAGCAAGCTCGACGTTTCGCTGGCAGTAATGGTTACATCCTGCGAGTCAATGCTGACGATGTGGCAGATAAGATCGTGCAACGCCCTGACATCGGAAAATACCTCGAGGAATTAGAGGTCCTACTCCGTGGAACAATACAGGGGGAGGTAATGCATTGACTCAAGAACCAAATCGTTCGCTGGATTGTAAAACAATTAGATCTGTTCTGTCAAAGGTGCCGAATGCGAACTATTGGCTGGCCCTTTTTGAACCCGCAGGACTCTCAAGTGCCCATGTTTCTTCGCAGCTCTGCACCGCGACGAAGAGCTATATCGATTTTCTTACGTTGCAAATCAGCTTGGATACTAGAGATGCCGCTTGGATTGAGAGATTGTCTACAATGAAAGATACCTTGCTCTGTCGTAGAAGTCAAAGCTATTGGTCGATACTCGTCCGTTCCAGAGACAACGAAATAGAGATCATGTATTTTCCCAATGACGAACATGTGGTTGTGCTTCCCGGTTTACAAGCGTCCTGAAACTATGCTTCAGCCTCACCGAGACGGTACGTTTGCGAGGAGTCGCGCCGCTCGCCAGAACGGGCGGCTCCCTGCCGGTGATCCAACCAAACTGCTTTGTCGCCGGCACGGCGGTGATGATGGCCGGCCCTGACCCATCGGCCGGCGGTCAACTGATCGACGCCGACCAGCAACCCCCGTTGATGCTCGCCGGTTTAGAATTGAACCGCCAAGTGATCGCGTCGTTGGGAGTCCTTGTGATCGGAGCCTCGGTGATCCAAAACGTCCAGTCAACACGCCGCCGCCGTGAGGAAGAACTTGAAGAGAACACCGACGACTTCTTCGATCGTTTTGGCGAAGACGAAGCCGAAGACGAAGCCGAACCGGGGGACGGCTCGGCGTTTGATGCCATTGCCAAGGACGCGACTATGCCCAGGAATGAGGTAGCCATCGACGCCGATCCAGCCTTCACCCTCCTGAAGCGTAGCGCCGCGAGAGGGTCGACGCGGCCCCGCCCGCCGTCGGGGAGGGCGACCGCTGGAGTTTCCACGACCGCCCCCGGCGATCCCCCCCCGTCCAAAACCCGCACCGCCTGGAAGCCGATGATCGGTTCGCTGGCCGGCAGCTTGCTATTGCTGACCAGCCTGCTCTGGACCGAGCCGGCTGCCGACCAGTCGGAATCAGTCCAAGCGACCACCGCATCGCTGCGAGCATCGCAACCCGAGACTCATCTTCGCCCCATCGAGCAGGTGCGTCTGGGCGAGCGAGTTCACACCGACATCACCCCGGAACGACTATGCTAGTCGGACGTTCCACCGATCTTTGGCGGGCCTCTTGTCGTCATTGGCTGTCGGCCCGACCCCCTTGACTTCTACCCTGACCCCCGCACGCTGATGCAATCAAGTTGGCCCAAGGACCCGATCCACTTGGGCGGGCGGATTTTTGGCATTGGGTTGAGCCGGACGGGTACCAAGAGTTTGGCCACCGCGCTGAACACATTGGGCATCGCGACGATTTGGTACCCGCAGGACTCACAAACGTTCGCCGAGCTAGCCATCGGAAAGTTCCGCCTGTCGGTGTTGCAGCGCTACCGGGGAATCAAGCTGGGACGCATTGTGCGAGTTCTTGGGATGTGAGGTGCCAGGGGATCCGTTTCCCCACGTCAATGATTTTGGTGCCAGGAATCTGAAGTGAATCGATCGATGGTTGGTAACGGTTGCGTCGTTTTGGTCCCCACCGGGGGGCCCATCGATCCCGCGTGCGCCGCGTCGTTGATTGAGTTGGAACGCCGCGGCTACGATGTGTGGCGGGTTGATCGAAGTGCAGTATGCAGCGACTGGATTCCTGCTGGTTCGAGCGGACGTTTATCAGGCGGTCGAGCAGCATCAGCAACTGCCGACCTGCAATCGCCGTTTTGGCAAACCAGTCGTCCCGTATTTCTTATCAATGCTCATACCTCAGGGGGACAACGATCATTGGTTTTTGGGGGAAGATTATGCGTTCTGCCAAAGGGCACGAATGGCAGGGTATGAAATCCACGCGGACACCACCATCCGATTGAAGCATTTCGGCCATCATGGATATACGTGGGAGGACGCGGGTTCGGAACGTCCACGGTATGCGACGTACACGTATCATCTGAGTTCGGGTGAGTAATGTCGACTGGCGGTATCCGGCAGGCCCCCCCGAGCCGGGCATTGTGGGTTTTAAGCAACACCGTCGGCTTGACCCGCAATCCGTTCAAAATCCTCCCGCCGCGATTCGTTGACCCTCACGCGAAAAACATCATGAAGCTGCAGCGGGGCGAAAGTCAAACTCAATTCGCGAATGTCAAACTCAATATCATAACGGCGACGATACAATTCGGCCAAACTGATTGCATCAAACTCCATCGACGTGACCAAACCGATAGCTGCAAAACCCCTTGCCGCTGGCGATCGGCTCGGCCCGGCGGCGAAGCGATTTGAATCGCGACGGGCCAAACCGAAGTGCCGTGTTGACTGGTCGCCGTAGGATCATCAGCCAGATCGTCACGGCGTCGGTGTAGACGACTGGGGTGTTGGATCGATGCTCCAGTTCAATGAGTTATTGGACCGCCGGGACGTTCAGGAGTTGTTTCAGGAGCGTCCTGGCGGCTTAAAACTGCTGGTCGGGGGAGTCAGTGGTTTTGGGGGGGACGAGCAACGGAGGAAACCGTGTCGGCAATGTGAACAAATGGTCACCTAGCAATGCGCAAATTCCGAACTAAATTAATTCCTTCCCTCTCTCGGGTCCCAAAATAGACGGCATTAGGCTGGCGCCCCCGGCAACGGGCTACCGTTGCTTCGGAACTACCGGTTCCGGGTCCCGGAGTGAAAAGCAGCCCCTTGACGGGACTGACTTGGCGGTTCGGCTGGCCGGCATAATCGGTGCGGCGATCCCCGCCCGCCCCCGCCCCCGCCCCCGCCCCCGCCCCCGCCCCCGCACCGGTCCGTCCGCATGGGTTTGTTCCGTTCGCGTTCCAAAAAACGCTGTCGCCCGGAAAACCGCCGCCCACGGCTGCAGTCGCTCGAAGACCGCCGGTTGTTGGCCGGTTTTGAAGTCCGCTTCGAGGTGCTCGATGGCGACACCAACCAGGTTGTTCAAACGCTGCAACCGGCCGACAACTACGTGTTGCGGACGCTGGTCCGAGACGGTCGGCCGGCGGGGCAAAACAACGGCATCCTGTCGGCCTACTTCACCGTCAATTTTGATGACGCGTTGGTTGATTTCACCAACCAATTCGCGATCGGGCCGGACTTCGTTCGCGGCAGCCCCGGACCGGCTGGCAACGCCACGGCAATCGGCGAACTGCGTCCCGGACAGCTCTTTGACATCGGCGGGCTGAGCAGTACCGGTGGTGGCGATCCGGCGGCCGAGCGGTTGCTCTTCAGCGTGCCGTTTTCGACCTCCAGTGTCGTTTCCGGGACGCTGGATTTGGATGTCGCCGCGGCGATCACCAACAACGAGCGGGCGTCGTTCAATTCGCCGTTTGCCGCGGTGACGACGTTTGATGTCCGCGGCGACATGTACCCGATCACCGGTGGGACGGTCGTTTTGACGGGGACCGAGAATTTGAGCGTGATCGAAGGTGGTCAGGGGGCGTCGTTTACCGTGGCGTTGTCGCGGGCGCCGACCGCGAATGTTGAGTTGGACATCACGCCGTCGGTTGCCGGAGCGGTTTCGTTGTCGCAAACGACCGTGACGTTTACGCCGACCGACTTTGGACCGCGGACGATCAACGTGACGGCGGTCGAGGATGATGTTGTCACCGGGCCGCGGACGGTGACACTGGCGACCGGCACGTTGACGAGCACCGATCCGGTTTATTCGGGCCAAACGGTTGCCGATATCAATGTTCAAGTCACCGACAACGATGTCGCGGCGGTTCGCTTCACGCCCGCGGCGGGGCTGGCGGTCGATGAGTCGGGGGCAACCGCTGTCGTGCAGGTGCGGTTGGAAACGCGGCCCGCCGCCCCGGTGACGTTGACGTTCACCAGCAGCGATCCGGGCGAAGGGACCGTCACGCCGCAAACGATGACGTTCACCGCGGAGAATTTTGCGACCGGTCAGCCGCTGACGATTCGGGGCGTGGACGATGATTTGATCGACGGCAACCAAACGTTCCAAATCACCACGGCGATCACTTCGACTGACCCCGCCTATCAATCAGTGTCTGTCCCGGCCCTGAGCGTGACGAACACGGACTTGGACGTGCCGAGGGTGTTGGTGATGCCCAACCGGGGCTTGCGGACGACCGAAGCGGGCGGTAGTCGACCGAATCAACGTGACGCTGGCGACGCGGCCGGTTAGCCCGGTGACGCTCAACATTACGACTTCTGATTTCTCCGAAGCGATTGCGGCACCGACGGTGTTGAGGTTCACACCGGACAACTTCGCAACAACGCAGGAGGTGGTGGTCACCGGAGTCGAGGATGATATTGTTGAAGGCGATGTCAGCTATACGGTGAGTATTTCGGTCGACCCTCTCAGTGATCCGGCTTATACAGCCTTGGATCCCGTCGTGATCGCGGCGGTCAACGAAGATCAAGCGGAACCGGCGTTGATTATCACTGGGCCGGACGTCGATTTTACGACCGAAGCGGGCGGGGAGGTGACGGTCGGCGTTAGGTTGTCGCGTCCGCCGACCGGCGATGTCGAAGTTTCTATTGCTTCGAGCGACATCGGCGAAGGGGTTTTGCAGACGTCCGTCCTGACCTTCACCCCGGCCAACGGGTCAGTGCCCCAAACCGTCACGATCGTCGGTGTCGATGATGATTTGGACGATGGGGACGTTGAGTATCAAATTAATTTCTTGGTCACCCGGAGTGCTGACCCGAGCTATCTCGGTTTGACCGGATCGGTGGTGGCGTTGACCAATCGTGACGATGACACGGCCGGTCCGCTCCGGCCGGTCGTCGGCGGCGGGGCCATGGGGCGACCGTCGAGGATCAACCTGGCAGACTTTTTTGATCCCGGTCAATCGCCGATTGCCTCGACCGTTCGGGTCGTCTCCCCTCCGGCAAACGGCAGCGTCGGCTTCGAGGGCAACCGGCTGACCTTTACGCCGGCGGCCGGGTTTGTCGGCCGGGACAGTTTTCGGATCACCGTGGGGAACTCGCAGGGAGGTCGATCGATTCCCTTTGACGTCAATATCAACGTGGTTAGCGCGTTTCTGCAGAATCCACTGCTGACCGCGGACGTCAATCGCAACGGTGAAGTATCGGCATTGGACGCGCTTTTAATCATCAACCGGCTCAACGCGACCGCCGGCGGGCGAGCCGAGGTCACCGCGGCCGACTTTGGTCCCGGGGCCAGCCGCGAGGGTGTCAACGAATCGCTGTACTTTGATGTTTCGGGCGACAACGCCATCACGGCGCTTGACGCGTTGCGTGTGATCAATGAAATCAATCGGCTTGGCAACCCGAGCGAGTGATGCGACGTTTGCGGCGTTGATTGTCAGCACGATCGGCACAATTCGATCGGCCCGCGTCGTTTCGCCAGCCGGTTGGCCGCCGCCGGCAATATTTGATTGAGGCGTTCCGGGTGGCGATCTAGCCTGGCAACCCGTGCCGGAACATCGCCGGCGATCGAGACGTCTATGGCTTCTCCCAACCGCACTCTCCCCGCCCCTGCCGCCCCCATGCGTTCTTCCGGTTCGCGATTGCTCGATGCGTTTGGTCTGCGGCGGGGCAAGTCGTCCAAACGTCATCGCCGGGTCCAAAATGCCACCCGCCGCCCACGGCTGCAGTCGCTCGAAGACCGCCGGTTGTTGGCCGGTTTTGAAGTCCGCTTCGAGGTGCTCGATGGCGACACCAACCAAGTCGTCCAAACGCTCCAGCCGGCCGACAACTACGTTTTGCGGACGCTGGTCCGCGACGGGCGGCCGGCGGGGCAAAACAACGGCATCCTGTCGGCCTACTTCACCGTCAATTTTGATGACGCGTTGGTTGATTTCACCAACCAATTCGCGATCGGGCCGGACTTCGTTCGCGGCAGCCCCGGTCCGGCCGGCAACGCCACGGCAATCGGCGAGCTTCGTCCCGGACAGATCTTTGACATCGGCGGACTGAGCAGCACCGGCGGGGGCGATCCGGCGGCCGAACGGTTGCTCTTCAGCGTGCCGTTTTCGACAACGAATGTCGTTTCGGGGACGCTGGATTTGGATGTCGCCGCGGCGGTGACCAACAACGAGCGGGCGTCGTTCAACTCGCCGTTTGCCGCCGTGATGACGTTTGATGTCCGCGGCGACATGTACCCGATCACCGGAGGGACGGTGGTTTTGACCGGCACCGAGAACCTGAGCGTGATCGAAGGTGGTCAGGGGGCGTCGTTTACCGTGGCGTTGTCGCGGGCACCGACCGCGAATGTTGAGTTGGACATCACGCCGTCGGTTGCCGGAGCGGTTTCGTTGTCGCAAACGACCGTGACGTTTACGCCGACCGACTTTGGACCGCGGACGATCAACGTTGCGGCGGTCGAGGACGATGTTGCTGCGGGGCCGCGGACGGTGACACTAGCGACCAGCAACTTACGAAGCGCCGATCCGATCTATTCCGGTCAATCGGTTGCCGATTTCAACGTCACGGTCACCGACAACGACGTTGCAGCGGTTCGGTTCACGCCAACGAGCGGGCTGGCCGTCGATGAGTCGGGGGCAACGACCGTTGTGCAAGTGCGGCTGGAAACGCGTCCGACCGCGCCGGTGACGTTGACGTTCGCCAGCAGCGACTCCGGTGAAGGGACCGTCACGCCGGCGACGTTGACATTCACGCCGGAGAATTTTGCGGTCGCCCAGCCGCTGACGATTCGCGGCGTGGATGATGATTTGGTCGACGGCAATCAAACATTTCAAATCACGACCTCCATCGCTTCGTCCGACAGCGTTTATCGATCGCTGTCCGTCCCGCCTCTGAGCGTTGTCAACACCGACCTGGACGTGCCGCGTGTGTTGGTGATGCCCAACCGCGGGCTGCGGACGACCGAGGGCGGCGGTACGGACATGGTCAACGTCGCGCTCTCGACGCGGCCGACCAATCCGGTGACCTTGACGATTGCCTCCAGCAATACCGCCGAAGGCACCGTTGAACCGGTCACGCTGGTTTTTGGACCCGAGAATTTTAGCGTGCCCCGGCCGGTCGTGGTCCGCGGCGTCGATGACAACGCGGTCGATGGCGATGTCGCTTACACCGTGACGATTGCGGTGGCCGCAGGTAGCGACGCGGATTATGCGTCGTTGCCCCCCGTCGTCTTGAATGCCGTCAACGCTGACCAGGGCGATGCGGTTGGCGTGACGATCGACTCGGACGGTTTGACGACGACCGAATCGGGGGGCACTGACACGTTTCGCGTCCGTTTGAACTCGCGACCGGCCGCCGAAGTCGTCATCACGCTGGCGTCCAGCGACTCCGGTGAGGCAACCGTTTCGCCCACGACCCTTCGGTTCAGCGCCACCAATTTTGACAATTTTCAAACCGTGACCGTCACGGGGGTCAACGACGCGGATGCCGATGGCGATCAGCCGTTCCAAATCAACGCAACCGTAACGTCGGCGGACAGCAACTACGACGCACTGGCTGTCCCCCCGGTCACCGGGGTCAACCAAAACGTTGCCGTGCCCGTCCCGCGTCTGATCGTTTCGCCCAACGTGGGGATTCAAACCCGCGAGAATGGGCCGGCCAGCGTCGTCAACGTGTCGCTGGCGACCGCCCCGGCGTCCGACGTGACGCTGAGCATCACCACGTCCGACCCGACCGAAGCGACCGCGGCGCCGACGGTGTTGACGTTCACACCGGCCAATTTTGCGATGATGCAAGAGGTCACTGTTTTGGGCGTCGATGACAATGTCGTTGACGGCGACGTGGCCTACACGGTGACGATCGCGGTGGCCGCCGGCAGCGATCCGGCTTACGCGGCGCTTGCCCCGGTGGTTGTCTCGGCGGTCAATCGGGATGACGACACGCCGGGATTGGTCGTCACGGGGCCGGACGTCAATTTCACGACCGAGTCGGGCGGGGCCGCGGTCGTGGGTGTTCAATTGTCACGTCAACCTCTCTCGCCGGTCGACGTAACGATCACCACCGGCGATGCGACCGAGGGCACACCGCAAACCGCGACGCTTCAGTTCACGCCCACGAGTTGGAACGTCGTCCAAAACGTTTCGATCGTCGGTGTCGATGATGCGGTGGTTGATGGCGACGTGGCTTATCAAATCAACGTCGCGGTCACCGGCGGCGACCCGGCGTTCGCAACCGCGACGGCTCAAACCGTTTCGCTGACCAACCGCGACGACGATGTGGTCGGCGTCATTTTGGGGGATACCGACAATCTGCAAACCAACGAGTCGGGGGTTACCGACACGTTCACCGTCCGGCTTCGGTCCCGGCCCACCGCAGCGGTACGCGTCGCACCGGCTAGCGGCGATGTCGGCGAAGTGGCCGTTGCCCCGGCGGTGTTGACGTTCACGCCGGAGAATTGGCAGTCGCCGCAGACGGTCACGTTGACCGGGGTCGATGATGCGGTCGTTGACGGTCCGGTGACAACCACCGTTTCGCTAGGTTTTAGCGGCAGTGACGATGCGGCTTACGCCGGATTGATCGTTTCCCCGGTTTCGGTCGTCAACGCCGACAACGACACGCCCGGCGTGACGCTCTCGCGGACCGATGGGCTGCGGGTCAACGAGGACGGCAGCCGCGATGACGCGGTCGTTGACACGTTTACCGTGCGATTGGCCACCCCGCCGACCGCCCCGGTGACGATCACGGTGGCGACTGATGCCCCGGGGACCGCGACCGCGACGCCGCAAGTTTTGACGTTCACGGCCGACAATTTTGATCAAATCCAAACGGTCACCGTCGCGGGCGTCGACGAGATGATCGACGATGGGGACACCCCGTTTGCCGTGAGGTTGACCGCCTCCAGCGCCGATGCCGTTTACGACGGGTTGCCGATCGGCAGCGTCACCGGGCTGGCCATCGACGACGACGAGAGCGGCATCCAAGTGGTCGGCGATGACTTGCAAGTCGACGAAACGGGGACAACCGCCACGTTTAGTGTCGTGTTGACGACGCAGCCGACCGGCACGGTCACGATCCCGATCACGTCCGGCGACGCTGGTGAAGTCTCGGTGCCGACCGAGCCGCTAATTTTTACGACGGATAATTGGTCGATCGCCCAGTTGGTGACCGTGACGGGGATCGCCGATGGGGTGGTCGATGGCGACGTGGCGGTGACGCTCTCGGTCGGTCCGGCGAGCAGCGAGGACGCGGCGTTTTCGGGCGTGGTCGGTCAAAACGTTGTCGTCACCAACTCCAACGTCGACACGTCGCGGATCATCGTCGAGACCGCTCCGGTGACCGAAGGGTTCGACTCGTTGGTTCGGCTGACTGCCCGGTTGGAAACCGCGGTCGCCGGGACCGTCTCGGTTGACTACGCGACCACCGACGGCACCGCGATGGCGGGGGCCGATTACA
This sequence comes from Pirellulaceae bacterium, assembly GCA_963833245.1. GTDB lineage: Bacteria > Planctomycetota > Planctomycetia > Pirellulales > Pirellulaceae > Rhodopirellula. The sequence goes on along the minus strand of CAWHXH010000006.1, from coordinate 1,000,610 downwards.
ACGCGGTCGCCGGGACGTGGGCGTTCACCGGGTCGACCGCCCAGCGGATCAATCTCGACGTCGCAGTGCTCGACGACGCGATCGTTGAACTGGCTGAAACATTCAACTTGATGCTTTCGGGTTTGACGACGATGGGCATCGACGCGGCGGACATCGTTTTGCCAACCGCTGAGCAGTTGACGGCCACGATTTTGGACACCGACACCGCCACGATCACGCTGCAACCACCCGCCGTCACGGTCGACGAAGGCGACGCGGGCGATTCGACCGACGTGCCGATCAGCGTCGTGCTTTCGGCGCCGGTCGACGGCGGGGTTCAAATCGGCTTTGCGACCGCCGACGGCACCGCGACGGCCGGTTCCGACTACACCGCCGCGTCGGGAACGTTGACGTTCGATGGCGACGCATCGACTCAATCGGTCCCGATCACGGTGCTGGGCGACACCGCCGCCGAAGGTTCGGAAGCCTTTCGCGTCTCGCTGTCGGGATTGGTCGTGCCGGCGGGATTGGCCGACCGGGTCACTATTTTGAACGACACGTCGGAGATCACGATCGCTGATGACGACGTGCCGAGGTTGTTGATCCGCGACGTCACGGCGGACCGCAACGAAGGCGACGAGGGGACCACGACGACGTTCACCTTCGAGGTCGAATTGACCGATACGTTGGTCGGTGACCCCGATGGTTTCACGATCGACTACATGACCGCTGACGGGACCGCGACGGCCGGAGCGGACTTCCAACCGACCAGCGGCACGTTGACGTTCGCCGGGGCCGCGGACACGCAAACGTTTACCGTCACGGTGCTTGGCGACGCGGTGATCGAGGGCAACGAGGAGTTCTTTGTCGAATTGGTCAATCCGGTGGGGTTATCGCCCGACGCGGTGTTGCAAATCGAGCCGAGCCGGATCGCGGTGGTGATCGCCGATGATGACCGCACGACGTTGAGTTTGTCGGCGGACCAAACGACGATCACCGAAGGTGACACCGGTACCACGACCGATGTCGTCATCACGGCAACGTTGACCGAAGCGATCCCCGGCGGATTCACGGTTCCGTTTGTCGTGGCCGCCGGGACCGCGACCGCGACCGGGGGTGACTACACCGCCCCGGCGGCGGGGATGTTGACGTTTGCCGGCACCGCCGGGGAGACGCAAACGATCACGGTGACGATCAACGGCGACGTGGTCGTCGAAGGCGATCAGACCCTGACGATTTTAATCGGTCAAATCGCGGGACTGCCGGATCGCGTGTTGGGTCAAATCGACCGCCCCGCCGACTCGGTGACGTTGACGATCGCCGATGACGACACCGCGACGCTGACGCTATCGGAGCCGGTATCGGTTGCCGAAGGTTCCGCCGCGGCCGGGGGACAGGCGTCGTTTACCGTCACGCTGTCCGGTCAGCTCGAGTCCGGCTTCACGCTGCCGGTCACCGTCGGCGGGGGAACCGCGACGGCGGGCGTTGACTACGCCGCACCGGCAACCGAGTTGGTGTTTGCCGGAACCGCGGGCGAAGTGCAAACGATCAACGTCTCGATCCTTGGCGATGCGATCGTCGAAAACGACGAAATTTTCGCGGTCGCCCTGAACGTCCCCACCGGTTTGTCCGACGCACTGCTTTCGCGATTGACGATCGATAACGGGGCCGCGACCGGAACGATCATCAACGACGACACCGCTTCGGTCACGCTGTCGGGACCGACCACGGTGGACGAACCGGGCGGGACGGGCGGCAGCGTCGTGGTGACCTACACTGCGACGTTGACCGCGGCGGTCGATGGCGGTTTGAGCGTGGGTTATCAAACGACCGGCGGCACCGCGATGGTGGGGATGGATTTTGGCGCCGCGAACGGAACGTTGACGTTTGACGGTTCGGCCGGTCAAACCCGGACGTTTGACGTCACGATCCTTGGCGACGGGACGTTTGAATCCGGCGAAACGCTCACCATCGGATTGACGCCGCCGACCGGTCTGTCGCCGACGATTGCCGCGGCGATCACCCTGCCCGCATTGCCGGTGACATTGACAATCAGCGACGATGATTCGGCAACCATCGGGTTCGCCAATGCGACCAGCGTCGTGGCTGAAACCGCTCGGACGCACACCATCGACGTGGTGCTGCGGACCGCCGGCGGGGCGGTGTTGAGTGATCCCTTGGTGCTCGCCGTCGTCGCTGAATCCGGCGGGACCGCCGTCGCGGCCGACTTTACCATCGACACCCCCGCAGTGACGTTCCCGGCCGGTTCTCGCGATGGCGCTGTCGCGACGGTTCGGTTGACGTTGGCCCAAGACAATTTGCTCGAACCGACCGAGACCGTCGTTCTGGGTTTGCAAATTACCAGCGGCGACGCCGCCGGGGCAATCACGGCGATCGGCGGCAACCACACCGTGTCGATCACCGACGATCCGGGCGACGCGGTCATCGCCGGCCAAATCTTTGTCGACTCCAACAACTCGGGCGTCCGCGACAGCGACGAAATTGCCATGGCCGGCGTCACCGTGACGCTGACGGGGGTCAACGCGATCGGCGAAAACGTCAACCGCCAGACCACGACCGATTCGGCGGGCCGTTATCGGTTCACCGATTTGGTTGCCGGTGACTACACGGTTCGTCAAACGCCGTCGGCCGATTTTTATGAGGGTCGCGGCATTGCCGGCCGGATCAACGGCACCGCGGCGGGGCAATCCGACGGGACCACGGCTCTGACAGGCATCCGCCTGGCACCCTCCGCGGTCGCCGAAGGGTTTAATTTTACAATGCTCGGTCGCCGCGCCGGCAGCATCACGCCGTACAGCTTCACCGCCCGTCAGCCGGCCGTTCGCGGTGTCAACGCCATTGGCGCGGGCATCAACGCCATTGGCGGCGGGCTGCAGCTCTCCGCTAGTGCGGTCGACGCGGTGATGGTTCGCCTTCCAACGACGCGGTGACTTCCGCCGGGGCGGTCCAGTAGAAGACCGTCCCCAACAGGGCCAAGGCGACTTTGACTAATTCAAAGACCAACGCCACCAGCGTCCCCGACGCGTCGGTCGTTCTCGCCGGAATGACTTCGTAGAGTCCTTCGATGACCAGTTCCAAAACCCCCACCCCGCCGGGGGTAATCGGCAGGGCCGAGGCGAGCATCCCCAGCGGGACGATGATGAAATGCTCGCCGAGCGTTGGCGGGGCATCAAACATCGCCCGCGCGATCAAATCCATCGCGATCACCAACCCGCCTTGGACGCCGATGCTCAAAACCAACGCCGCGACCATGGCCCAGGGGTGGTTGGCGAACGACCGCAGCGGTTCGGCCAGGTGAGCGATCGGGCCACCGATTCTGGGGATCGTCGCAACCCGACGGATTGCCACGTCGACCGCTTTGCCGCCGAAGATCAACGCCGTGAACGTCGTCAGGCCCCCGATCAAACAGACCGCGACGATGATCTTGATCCGCTCGATGTCCAAACCCGCGACGACGAACGGATCGGCGGCGGATCGTGCCAAAAGCCCGCCGCCGACAATGATCAAAAGTCCCATCAGTCCGGTGACGCGGTCGACGCCGACCGAGGCAACCGCGGCGATTCGTTTGCCGGGAGAACGCCGGGCCAAGAACGCGGCTTTGAACAGGTCGCCGCCGACGCTGCCGACCGAGACGAACGACAACAGGAAGCAGATCGACGAGAGCCGGAACGATTCGAGCACCGACAGCGTGATGCCCTGGGCGCGAACGAGCAGCCACCAGCGATAAAACGACAGCGCGATCGCTGCCAAAGCCACGCCTAGAGCCGCGGCCAGCACCGCATAGTTGATCGACCCCGACCGCAGCGCCTCCCACTCGGCCGGTTTGACGCGGGCCAGCAGGACGCCGACGAGCATCGCGGGGATGACGAATTTGGCGGCGGCGGCGAGTTTGGATTTCATGAGCGGGCCAGGCAGATTAGCGAGACCGGCAGGTTAAGGGGCGGGCCGCCGCAACCAATCGAAAACCTCGGTCAAGGTCGCATCGGGGACGGCTTCGAGGTGATCTTTGCCCTCCAGGGTGATCAATCGTTTGTCGGTCGCGGGGACCGATTCAAAGAGCCGCACGCCGTTGGCATAAGGGATCACGGAATCGCGTGTGCCATGCAATTGGACCAATCGGCCGCGGAAATCCGACAATGCGGCAACGTTGTCATAACGATTTCGCATCAACAGCCGGACCGGAAGCCAGGGGAACTTGGCCGCTCCGACGTCGACCGCCGAGTCGAACGTGCTGTCCAGGACGACCGACCGGATTTCGACACCGCCGGCCGCCGCCCGAGCCACCAATCCGCCCGCCACGCCGCCGCCCAGCGATCGGCCGTAGACGACGATTTCGCCCGCGGGCACGCCGGTCGCTTTGGCTAGAAATCGCAATGCGTCATGGGCATCATCGATCGTCGACGCTTCGGTCGGTGTCAGGTCGGTTTGGTCAAATCCGCGGTATTCGGCGATCAGAACCGTGCTGCCCGAAGCGGCGGCCAACCGGTGGATCCAGCCATCCATTTCAAACGCGCGGATGCCGTTGCCATGCAAACACAGCACCGCGCCGGCGGCCGCCGGTGGGGTCAGGATCCGGCCGGTGATCGTCCCCCCGCCGGTCGCCGGCACCGGGGCGTCGAGCACTTCGCCGACAACCGGTTGGCCGGGCACGAACGCGTTGAGCGAGACTTCGGGCAGCGTGTGATTGAACGCCCCGGGATAGAGCAACCGCGACTCCAGGAACACGAACACGAGGCAGATTCCCAGGTAGACGCCCACGGTGATGCGGACCCATCGCCAAATCCAACGGCGTCGGGGGCGGTCGGGTGAGTCCATTTTGTCAATTTACGCCTCCGGCACGATCATTCCCAGGACCTATCGTTGTCCATGCTCATCACCGGCCGTTACGACCTCGCGACACAAACCGATGCGGTCGCCACCATCCGCACCGGGCGAATTGTCATTTGCGACGGCCGGGTCGATCATGTCCAACGTCACCTGCTGCCGCACGCCGCGTCGGTCAGCACCGCGATGTGCATCGCCGCGGGTTGGCGACCGGCCGGCGACGTGGTTTGGATCGATTATCACGTCCCGCGATCAGCCCCGGGCTATTTGACCGTTGACCTGGTTCGCAGCGGTGACGCCGCGACCTACCGAACGCTCCGGGCCGCGGCCGCGGCGCTGGACCGGCTGGCGGGTCTTCGCGGGGCGGCGGGGATCGTCGCCCACGTCACCAACGCCTCGATCAGCGACCGAGCGATGACTCGTTTGGGTTGGACCCGGCATTTACCGCATTGGTCGGGGCGACATTTTATCCGCCGGTTTCCTGACGTAGCGGAAGTCGCCAAGACTTTCGGTTCAACAGGGTGAATCGTGGGCCGAAAGTCTTGGCGACTTCCGCTACGTTGACGCCCCCCGCACCTCTGCAACACCCTCAAGCCCCGCCGATGCCCGATTCCGACGCCCCGCCGCCGCGTTCGATGGCCCAGGCATTCCGGTACTGTCCCGATTGCGGGACCGCCAACGATCGACCCGGCAGCGTGCCGTTCATCTGTGGACACTGCGGTTTTCGATTTTTTTTTAACCCCGTCTCGGCGGTCGGCGCTTTGATCGTCAACGACGAGGGGCAAATGCTGCTGGTCCGCCGAGCCAAAAACCCCGGCGCCGGGATGTGGGGGTTGCCCGGCGGGTTTGTCGACCGTGGTGAATCGATCGCCCAAGCTTTGGCCCGCGAAATCTACGAAGAAACGCGGCTTCGGGTCGCCGACAGCCAACTGCTGATGACCGGTCCCAACGATTACGTCTACCGCGGGGTATCAATTGACGTCGTCGACCTATTTTTCACCTGCCGCGTCAAACGAACCGACGTCATCCATTTGGCCGATGGCGAGTTGACCGAATACCGCTGGTGCGTGCCAACGGCCGGCGACATCCGCAAGATGGCGTTTCCGTCGAATCGCAAAGCGGTCCGGGCATGGCTCAAAACGCGGACCGGCGATGGGGGCTAGATCACCCATTCCTCCCGTAGCGGCGTGCCGCCAGGCCGCCGACCGGCCTCCCGTAGCGGCGTGCCGCCAGGCCGCCGACCGGATCGGACCAAAGCCTTGGCGGCTTCGGCTACCGGGATGCCGACCAAAGCCTTGGCGGCTTCGGCTACCGGGATGCGGACCAATGCCTTGGCGGCTTCGGCTACCGGATCGTATCGACAGGCCGGAGGCCTATCCCACAAGATGACCGGGCGCCAAACCGCTGTGCTGGGGGTTTGCGCGATCCTGGCGGCGGCCGGGATGATCGCCGGGGCGGCGCTTTGGATGACCGCCGCGGTTGCCGTCGCCGCGGTTGTCGTTTTGGCCGGCTACGTTGCCAACGATTGGTCCCGCGGCGTCACCGCCCGTCGCGTCCGGCCCGCCGGCGGCGACTCGATCGAAGTGGCCATCGGATCCAACGTCCCCGTCGAAATCGAAGTTCAAAACAACGGTCGGCTACCGGTCGCCTGGGTGCTGGCCGAAGACACACTGCCGCGGCGGTTGGACGGCGGGACGCGTTACCGACCCCCCATGGACGTCGATGGCCCGTCGCTGGCGGTGATGACGCTGGGGCGCGGCGAGTCCGAATCGCTCGCCTACAACATTCCCTGTCGCCGGCGGGGCTACTTCGAGGTTGGTCCCACGGTGCTCGAAACCGGCGATCCGCTGGGTCTGTTTCGCCGTTTCCGGGTCGATCCGGCGACCGCGACAGTCACGGTGCTGCCCAAAGTCGTGCGGTTGGGCGATTACCAAATCGGTTCCCGCCGTCCGATTGGCGAGATTCGCATTCGCGACAACGCGATCGTCGACCCGACCCGAATCCGCGGCATCCGTCGCTGGCAGATTGGCGACCCGCTGCGGAGCGTTCATTGGGCGGCGACGGCCCGGACCGGCGTGCTGCACTCCAAACAGTACGAATCATCCTCGATCATCGGCGCCACCGTGCTGCTGGATTTACACGTCACGACCAATCCCGACGCGATGGAACCGCACCGCGGCGACCTGGCGATCACCGCGGCGGCGTCGATTTGCGCGGCATTGCATGAGATGGGGGAACCGTTCGCAATGGCGACCAACGGCCGGGATGCGGCCGAGCGGATCCGCACCGATCGACGCACCGCGATGGCCGCCAACCGCTCCGAAGCGTCCGCGGCGGCCCGAACCGATGGGGTCAACGACCGATTGCGACCCATCGTTACCGACGTGGGCCGCGACGAGGAGCACTTCAAGTCCATCCTGCGAACCCTGGCGCGACTGGAGCGGACCGATGGGCTGACGTTGGCCGAGATGTTGATCGAGTCCCGCGACCGAATTTCGTCCGAGACGACGTTGATCGTCGTGTTGCAAAAAGCCCCCGCCGAATCGTTGCAAGCGTTGTTGCAACTTCACAACCGTGGACGGGAGGTGGCGGTGATCATCAACACCGCCGACCTGACGGATTTTGAATCGATCGCCGCTCCGTTGATTGACCGTCGCATCGCGGTGTCGCATTTGGACGACGAAGACCGAATCGCAGAATTATGCCGGGCGGCGGTGGGATCTCGCTGAATAAAAGCTGTACGACGGGCTTTTAGCCCGTCGGGTTGGACCAGCCACGAAGGTCATCGTCAGTCAAACAAGCCTTGGACAATTACCTGAAACCTCGGCCGACAAAACCTGCCAAACCGTTAAATAATGAAAAAAACAACCAGAAAAAGTTGACATCCCCCTGCGGGGTGGTTTCAATGCTACCGCCGTTGAGGTTTCTCCACGGGGTGGAAGTTCACCCCCTCCTCTTTGGCAAGTAGGCTCCCCCTAGAGAGACATCTGATGATTCGAGTTTTAAGCTTGGTTTGCGCCGTTGCCGTGACCGCTGGTTTTTCGTCGGTCGCCACCGCCGCCGATCCGTTCCGTAGCACCGGCAGCAGCCAGGTGAGCGGCGATTCGCTTTCGGCAATGGGCCTGAGCGGCGCCCGCGTGATCACCCACACGGAATCCTCGCAGATTCGCGGCCAGGGCGCGATCGCGTTTGGTCGTTCGTCGTCGTCCTTCACCAGCCCGTTCGGCTTTGGTTCATCCTTCAGCAACAACGGCTATTTCGCCAACAACCCTAACTTCTCGGGCGGCTTGTCGTTCGCCACCAGCGGCCCGTTCTTCGCCCCGACGACGTTCGGTGCCGGCTTCTCGCTTTCGGGCGGCTTCTGATTCGTTGATCCCGCCGGCCCACCGCCGGTGATCCTGATCGATATGTCAGCGGGAGCAAGTTTTGACTTGCTTCCGCTTTTTTGATGCGCGCCCCCCGTGGTGGGATCGTCGGGGATATTCTGTACCGCCCGGTTGAGGGGGTTCCCGGTATGACAACGGTAAAGGCCGGGCGTGTGGCGTTTGTTCGCTTACGGGACAATTTAACGCGATACCTATTCCCACAGACCCCCACGCCGGGGGTGTGTCCGCAGCCCGGCATTAATGCCGCGGTTCGCGGAAACTGTCGGACGCCTCGCTTTCGCGATGGCCCCCCCCTCTCATGGAACGAGATACTGAGATGAAAATAAGTCTCCAGCGGATTTTGATTGCCGCAACTTTGGTGCTTTCGGCCGGCATAGCCAACACCGGGTTCGCTCAAAGCTGCGGTGGTTGGTATGCATCGGCCGAAGCGACCTACCTGGCGCCGCTCTACGACGGGGGAGCCTCGTCGTTCACCCTGATCGATGGCAACACCGGCGATTTGGTCACCACCGGACCGACGACCGAAACAGCCGAAGACCTGACCGCCGCCCCCCGGATCACTCTGGGCCGGGTTTTGGACAACGGCATCGGGGTTCAATTCCGCTACTGGGAATTGAACAACGCGGTCAGCAACTTGGACCTGCCCGATCCCATTACCGGCAACCAAATCCAATCGCTCGGGGGCAACGACAGCTTCGAGGCGTATACGATTGATTTGGAATTGACCAAAGGTTTTTGCTACGGCAAGACCGATTTCCTGGGCACCTTCGGCGTTCGGCACGGGCGGATCAGCCACACCCGCCAGGACCAAGTGATCGGCACGGTCAACGGTTCCGCGTACAACCTCGGGGCGACCACGGGTGAAGAGTTTGACGGTACCGGTTTGACGTCGAGCCTGTCGATGGTCCGCGAGATCAACCAGTGCCGCGGATTGGGCGTTTACGTCAACCTCCGCGGCAGCGTTCTGTTCGGCGAAGCCGAAACGCTGGCGATCACGCAGTCATCGGTCGGCGCCGGTCCGTTCGGTTCGTCCAATTCGGTCAACGGTGCAATCAGCCGCGATGACGAAGCGGGTTTCATCGGCGAAGTCGGTGCGGGTTTGCAATTCAGCCGCTGCGTCCGCAACTCCAGCAACCGAATGTTCGCCCGCGTCGGGGTGGAGTATCAGTACTGGGGCAGCGACCAGGGCGACGTGCTAGCCAACTCGACGACCGGCGTTTTGGTCCCCGGCTTCGCTTCGCTGGGCACCGCGACCGCGACCGGCGGTGAGCAGGATTACAACCTGATCGGTTTGGCGTTCGCGACCGGCTTTACCTGGTAACGCCGATCGATTGCCCCGCCGCGATTGTCCCGGCGAATTGATTTCGCCGGGCGATCGGGGCGGGTCGCAATCGCCTCCCACGCACAACCCACCCCCGCAGGATGCGACCTCCCCATGTTCATTCGACGATCCCTCGGGGCGGTGTTGCTGGCGATTGCCATGCTGCCGCCCCCCCTGATTGGTTCGGCCGCCGGCCAATCGCCCGACTCGTTTGAAAATTATATTCAACGAGACGGTTTGATGATTGATGAGGAAACCCCCCAAGGTCTTTCCGATCCGATTCAAAACGAAAACACGTTAGAACTGCCGTCCGATTCGTTGGCGTCGGCGAATTCGGGCAACCAAACGCCGCCGATCGAGCGGTATGGCGAAGCTCCCCCGGACCGGACACCCCAGTTCCTTCGCACCGTCACCCCGCTGCTCGCCTCCGGGCAATGGCAGTTTGATTACGGGTTCACCTACGCGTTGCAAGAACGCGACTTTCCTGTCGTTGCCGCCCCCGTACCAGGCGGCTCTGCAACAGGCGGTCCCGCCACGGTGGTTCGCCAGGACGTTCGTCGACGCTCGTTCTTCGTGCCGCTGGCGGTTCGATATGGTTATGACGAACAAACCCAACTCTTTGCCAACCTGCCGGTCGGCTGGTCGGACACGGAATTGGCTAACCCGTTTGAGGACCAAAGTGAATCGCGAGCGGGGATCGGTGACCTGAACTTCGGAGCCACACGGTTGCTATGTCAAAACCGCTGTGATGGAAGTTCGTGGATCGGCACGGTTCGGGCGACCGCACCGACCGGCGAAGCGATCAACCCGCTGCTGCTGACCAGCGCCGGACTGGGTAATGGTGTGTGGCGGTTGGGTTTTGATTTACTCAAAGTCCAAACGTTTGACCCCATCGTGTTGTTCTATGGCGTCGGGTACACGCATAGTTTCGAAGACGACTTCGACGGCTTTGACGTTCAGCTCGGTGACCAATACAGCTACAACATCGGCGTCGGTTTTGCGGCCAGCGAGAAGGTGACGCTCAGCACGGCGTTGATCGGTTCTTACATTGACGAGACTCAATTCAATGGCAATCGTCTTGCCGGTACCGACCAGGAGCCGGTTCGGTTGCGGATGGCGGCGACGATCGCCCACCGGTGCAAACTGGTTGAACCGTTCGTCAACTTTGGTTTAACCCAAACCGCTCCCTCATTTGAATTGGGGGTTGTATGGACACGTTAAAACGAATCGCCCTGGCGGGTTGTTTGGTCGCCGGCGGCGTGGTCTCGGCGTCCGCCGCGACCCCGCCGGGCCGGGCGCCGGTCCGTGATGCCCGTCGAACGTTTGCCCGCCCGGTACAAAGTTGGCGCGAGATCCAGCGGCAAAACGTTGTCTTGCAACAGCGCGATTACTCGTGCGGGGCGGCCGCCCTGGCGACATTGCTGCGTTACTACTGGGGCCACGACGTGACCGAATCGATGGTGCTCACCGCGATCGAAACCCGGCTCGATGACGAGGCGCTCGCCGAGAGGGCCAAGGAGGGCCTGACGTTTGCCGACGTGGAGACCGCGGCGGTCGATTTGGGTTATCAAGCGACCGCGGCCGAAGTCACCTATGACAAGTTGACCGGATCAAAGGTGCCGGTCATTGTCGTGGTCAACCTGGGGGGCACCAACCACTTTGTCGTCTACCGCGGCTCCGCCGACGGCAACGTGTTCCTGGCCGATCCGATCCGCGGCAACGTCCGATTGTCCGCCGGAGAATTTGTCCGGTCATGGCAACGCAACGCAATCCTGGTCGTCGCCCCCAAAGGCGAAACGAGCAGCGATCGCTCGCGGCTTGCGATCCGAACGGCCGAGCGAACGATCGGTTACTTGAACCGCCAATTGATCCGCCGCGCGACTTCGGGCGGATTGGGCAGTAGCACGTCACGCTGATTGCTTTGTGCTTTCGTAACGAATTCGTAGGGTGGGTCAAGGAGTCTTCGACGCCGACCCACCACCGGCCCTAGACTCGGGACTAGCAAACCGGTGGGTCGGCGCCGAAGCGGCTTGCCCCGCCCTACGAAATTTCCTCATCAAAGAATTTCGCCAACGTGGCCGCGGGCGGCTTGGGGGTCACCCACGACACGACCACCATCGCGGTCAGCGACGCGGCGAGCATGCCGACGACCGGTTGAACGTCATAACCGCCCGGCAGCGTCAGCAGGAACTCCTCATCCTTGCCAAAACTGCTTTGGACAAACAACCAAACCCAGGAACCAAACGCGGCGATGATCCCCGCGTACGCACCCGCCTTGCTCAAACCCCGCCAGTAGACGGCGGCAAAGGCGAGCGGGAACAGGCTGGCGAAACCGGAAAAACACCAGATCCCCAAATCGAAAACGCCAGGCGGATCGAGCAGCGACAGCCCATACGTTGCCGCGACGATGGCGATGATGAACGACCGGGCCATCAGTACCACTTGAGCATCGGTGAACGGCTTGGACTTGTCCCGATAATGCACCATGAAGTCTTCGGTAAAAATCGTCCCGATGCACAGGAATTGACTGTCCAGCGAACTCATGATCGCCGCCAACACCCCGGCAGCCAGCAGCCCCGAGAGCACCGGGGAGGTTTTGCCGACCAGGAAGCCCAAAACTTTGTTGGGATCAAAGTTGGGGGGCACGACGCCCGGAGCCGCCGCCCAAACGCCCAGCAGCACGCACGGCACCCAGACGATCGCAATAAAGATAGGATGCAACACGACGGGGACTTTGAACGTCGCGGCACTTTTGGCCGTCAACCAATGCTGGAACAGGTGCGGAAACATGCCGACCGAAAGCGGAATGAACGCATAAGTCGCAAACTGCAATTTTCCAAAATGTTCGGTTCGCGTCAGCCGATCCTCGGGGATCTTGCTGGACGCTTCGATCATCGATTCCATGAAGCCTTCGGCGCCGCCGATCCGCGTTGCCAGCACATAGAACGTGACGACGCCCAGAATCATGAAGAACGACGTTTGAAAGGCGTTGGCCCACGCGGTGCCTCGCATCCCTCCAAAAAACACATAGACCAGCACGACGCCGCAGATCACCAGCGTCGAGAGCCATGGCGCGACCCCACCTTCGGGCGTCGTCCAGAACGATGGATCAAACCCGCCTCGGGTCAGCCCGGCCATGAACCGGCCCCCGGCGATCACTCCGACCAACAGGTAGGGCACCACCAGCCCAACCAGGATGGGGAACAACACCAAACCAATTTTGTCAGACGCCAATCGGTCGCGGAAAAATTGTATTTGGGTCCGGTAGCCATGCCGCCGACCGAACTCCCATAACCGGACGCCGAGTACGAAGAAACATAGCGAATGGATGATTCCCGAACTGCTGGCCAATAGTCCGTAGACTCCCGCCCCCTTTTGATACGCTTCGCCGGTCGAACCGACCAACGCAAAGCCGGTCATCGTGGTGCCGAACAGGCTCATCAATAGCAGGAACGGACCGATCGAATGCGACGCCAGCATGTAGTCCTCGCTGCTGCCGGTGAACATCCGCGAGGCGGCCAGCCCGAGGATCAACAACAGCAGCAGATACACGCCGATGACGGCCAATTTGATGGCCCCGCCGGAGTCGACCGGCGGCGGGCCTTGAGCAAGCATCAACCAGGCGTCCGGGGCGATCATCGAAGCGATCATGACGGCTCCCGGGTCGTGTCGTTCCCATTTTGGACCGGTTGGACCAGTTCCCGCGGCGGGGCGGGCCAGGCGATCTTGGTGGCCAACCACCACGTCGCTCCGGCCGCCAGCGAGATCCCCGCGTGCCACAGCAGCGTGATCGGAACGACGCCGCCGACGAGCGTCGTCGAATCCCAAAACCAATTGTCTTGATGCAGGACGAGCAGCACGATGACCATCGCGGTGATGATCCACGTGCCGGTGCGAAAGGCGGGCATGAGGGCGGGCGGGGGCGGGGGAAACGGTTGATCCGGGCGGCAGTGTAGCCAAACCGGCGGGTCTGCGGTGCCCCGGGCTGCGGTTGGACGCCTGTGACAAAACCCGGCTAAACTGCGTCCTTGCAGTAGGGTGGGTCAAGCCGCTTCGGCGCCGACCCACCGTTCTCAACGCATCGGCAATGACCAGTACAAATGGTGGGTCGGCGCCGAAGCGGCTTGACCCACCCTACATCCGCCGCCCCAAACCGTGGTCCAACTCCATGCTCAGTCCGTTTCCCGGAATGGACCCTTATATTGAACGGTCCGATTGGGAAGATTTTCATGCGCGAATGATCAACACGATCTCCGATTCGATCATCGAGCCGCTCGGGGACCGCTACCTGCCACGCATCGAGCGGCGAATTTATGTCGATTCCATCCCACCGGATGCACCAAATCAGCGCGTCGCCGACGTCGGCATCGTTGAACGACCATCATGGGATGGCGGAGCCGTGGCGGTGGCCACCGCACCGATTGCCACCATTGAGCCGGTCACCCTGCCACTGCCCCGGCCGGTCGAGCGACGCGAAGCCTATTTGGAAATCCGGTTAGCCGATTCTTCCCGGGTGGTCACCAACATTGAACTGCTCTCGCCGGCCAACAAGCGGCCCGGCAGCGAAGGTTTGCAACAATACACCGACAAACGCGACGCTATCCTGCGGACGACCACGCATCTGGTCGAAATCGACCTGTTGCTCGCCGGTCAATCCTGGAATTTGCCCCAAATGCCGCCGGGTGATTACGCGGCGTTCGTTGCCCGCGGCAACCGTCGTTCAGGCGTGGATGTTTACCGGTGGAAACGCGACCGTCGACTGCCGACGATTCCCATCCCGCTGATTGCCCCCGATCCCGACGTGCCGCTGGACCTGCAGTCGGTCTTCAATACTGTCTACCAAAGGGCGCGATATGACCGGTCGATCGATTACAACGTGGGATAGGCCTCCGGCCATTGTGGGATAGGCCTCCGGCCTGTCATGGCGATGATCCAAACCGGGATGACAGGCCGGAGGCCTATCCCACAATCTACCGCACAACCGCCTCGAACGTGATCGTCACCGACTCGCCGACTTTGAGCGGCTGGGCTAACGCCCACGTCAACGTTGCCGAACTGACGTCGTTGATGACGGTTTTGAAAGCGGCCTCGCGGTCGGATTTCTCACTGTCGACGACATACTGCAATCGTGCCGTCAGATTATCGGTGACCGAGACATCGCGGACGGTCGAGTCGCCGACGTTTTTCATGACCAGCGTGAAAGTCACGGTGTCGCCGGGGGCGGCGTGGTGTCGGTCGGCAAGTTTGATCAATTCCAAACGCCCGGCGCCCGGAAAATCATAAACGACCAATTCCTCCACCCGCTCGTCGCGGGTCAAGACCGGCGGCCGGATCGATGCAATGTCGACTTCGACCGACTCGTCAATTGACCAGATGTTGGCCGCGATCGCACCGCGTTGCAAAATTGCGATCTCGGCCGCGTCGAGTTTGCTTGGACCGATGATTAGAAGGTTGGCGAGCACCGGCTGGATGTCGGCGGCCAGCAGCGGCCCGACGATCTGCTGGACCGGCACGCCGCGAGCATGGTCGCGGAAACTGTCCGGTCCACGAATCAGCTCTTCGCGGACCGCGGCAATGGTGTCGGCCGCCACGAGGCTGGGTAGATCCAGGTCGACGTTTTGCGGTCCGACCGGTCGATCGATTTTAACGACCCCAACGGCGCGGCCGCCCGCGACGGCCCCGGTAATTTGACGGACGCTCCCAAAACGCGGGGCATAGAGACAAACGCGGTTTGATGCGGTGGTTTCGATCGGTGCGCGTTCGGGTTGATAGACCGCAATGGTGTCTTCGGGGTTCAAGCCACCCAGCGGCCGGCCGGGACCGACCAAGACGGTCGCTTGCGGATCGTGATCGCCACCGTCACAGATGAATTCTTGGGGGTCATAAACCCGGACGCCGACGCCGGCCATCCCGGTCGTGCCATACGCGTTCGATGCGTTGCCGCGGTGCAGACATCCTGCTGCCGGGTCACAGGCGACGCAGCCGTCATTGCAGGTTTGATCCGACAGCGTGAAGTGGGCGACTTGGGCCACCGCCTCGTAGCCAAGCCCGTCAGGGCTTGGATCAGCCAGATCTCCCACCCCCCCCGTTGCATCATTGGACGTGAAATTGGGCACCCTCGACACAGGCCGGCGTGAGGAGGCACAGCCCAACGAAACGACGACGCAAACCGCCAAAACGGTACCTGACACCTTAATTCGGACCAAAGCCTTGGCGGCTTCGGCTACGTCAGAGACAGTTCCCGACACCCTTTTTTTATTCGACATCATAAACCGGGGCCCAGCTTGGGTAGCCAAAGAAGAATTGATCCATCGCGGCGGGTTGCCGCGGCGGGGCGAGCGATCCCAATCTCAAAATCGCCACCGGTCGGCCCAACGCGTCGGCGACGTGCATCGGATCGAGCATTGCGGAAACCTCCGAGGGCGGCAGGCCCGTCTCCGGCTGCACCAACGGCACCGCCGTGCCGGGGTCTTCCAAATAAATCACCCGCGTCACCATTTGACCCATCCGTGCCGCTTCGATGTCGTCGGCGTCGATGCGAACGACGATCGGATAGGTCGTCTCCAAACCCGGCGGCGGGTAGGTCCGATCAATGATCTCAATCGTCGGAAACAATTCCGCCCCGGCGGCGTCGGGCAAACCGGTCATCGCGACGCGGTAGACCGGTCCGACAAACAGCCCGGCCATCAGGTTGGACTTGGGCGTCTCGAAGCTGCCGCCGCCGATCGGCAGGGCGAACTCGGTGCCCGCGGGACCTTCCAAGCGGACCGGCTGCAGGTAGCCGGCAATCGGATTTCGGGACACCGTCGTTTGCAACGCCCCGATCATGCCCGGGGGCATGTGGGAGTGCAGCAGCGGGTGGCCGGGGGGATCATAACTTTGAGCCGCCGCGGTCCCACAGAGCAACGTCGTCATAAGGCTCAGGCAGCCGTTCTTCCAAGTCTTCATCGTGATCATGACTCATGATCTTGATCCTTCAACGTAGCGGAAGTCGCCAAGACTTTCGGTTGCGAGGGGTTGGGAAACGATTTGGATCGCAACCGAAACTCTTGGCGAGTTCCGCTACATCATTGGCACAACTTGCTCACCTCATTTACTGCGGCGGGCAGTAGGCTCCCGGTCCATAGCCGCCACCGACCGGTGGTCCCACCGGTTGGCTCGCCTTCATGTAGTGAGGCCGAGCGTTGGGGATCCCCGGGTTGATGTTCTGTTCGGTGATGTGAATGTTCCGAACCGGATTGGGGTAGCTCTGGCCGGGCTGCTGACGGACGTCGATCCGCAACTTGTCGACCGGGCGGGGGATGTTCATGTGCGTGTGGTTTTTGATCACATGACTTTTCAAACCAGCCGGGGCACCAAGCGGGATATGAGGCGGGCCGGCCAAACCGATCGGCGTGCCGGTGATCGGCATCCCGTACTGCGGGGCGTTGTAACCGGCGATGAAACCGGGCAATTGGGGCGGGCCGGGCATTCCCCCGGGGCCACCGTGCGAACCGCAACCGCAACCGTCCGTCATCGCCGGAGCGATCGGAGCGGGCATTCCGGCCATCCCCAACGACGGTCCGTAGAAACCGCCGCCGGCCGGCATCGCTTCGCCAAATTGACCTTCCATCTCGATGTCTTTGTCACCCAAACGAATGATCGCCAGGATGCTGCCCCGCCGGTCGGCTTCGACGATCGGGTCGATGCCCGGATCGAGCCGCGTGGAGACCAGCGTGTCGATGCCGGCGATCGCCGGACCCTGGAAGTCGGGATCGGGCAGGTAGATCACTTTGGTGACAAAATTACCCGTCAGGACCTGGTCAAAGTCTTCTTCGAGGAATTGGATCGGCACCGAGTTGTGAGCCAGGTACGCCCCGGTCCGCGGATTGGCGTAGGCCAATTCAAGCGTCGGGTACAGTTCGACACCCGGACGCGAGGGGATGTTGGTGAGTTTGAAGCGGTACAACGCTCCTTGCGGGAAGTTTTGCCGGGCCGGCACGACCAACGGCTCGGAGTCGAACAGCCCCGCGCCGCCGACGTCATAACGGACCTGCATCCCCGACGGGTTGCCAAAGGTGACTTGAGCGGTGGTGATCCGCATCGGCATGACGCCGCCGCCGGCGACCCCGCCGATGACGCCGCCACCAAGCGGAATGTTGGATCCCGGACCGGTCAAGCAGTTGCCGCCGGGGCCACAGCCCGGCACGCCGCAGCCGTCCGGTCCGCACTGGGCATGACCGGCGATCGCGGCGCCGAAACCGACCTGTTGAATTTCGCCGTTTTCCACCGGCGGCCGGGCAGCCGAGACCTGCGAAACGGCCGAGCCGGGGGTGGTTTGACAAGTCGAACCGGCCGCCGGTCCGGCATCGATCATACCGCCGGCGGGCAGTCCCGAGACACCGCCGACGCCCAACGGACCAGCCGCGGCGCCGCGGTAGGGCATCGGGGGGATCACGCCGGGACCGGGTCCACCGACGCCCGGACCGGGCTGCAACATCCGTTGTTCGGGGGGCAGGTTGTGGCGGACCGGCACGCAGCCGGTGCCCACGATGCCCGCGAGGCTCGCCAACGCGGCGATCGAGAAGGTTCGTTTCATGTTTGGATCCATCCAAAGACGCGGGTATCGTTTTGACGTCGACGCGGCGCCGTGACGGTCACTACCGTCCCAACCACACGCCAGCGGCCGGTTTCCCGGTGCATCCGCACCAAGGCCCGCAAGCATCCATCGGCATGTTTCCCCGTTAGCTTTGGCAAATCCGTCATAACCGTGCTAAAGCGTTTCTCGAAGTCAAT
Source organism: Pirellulaceae bacterium (assembly GCA_963833245.1). GTDB lineage: Bacteria > Planctomycetota > Planctomycetia > Pirellulales > Pirellulaceae > Rhodopirellula. The sequence goes on along the minus strand of CAWHXH010000006.1, from coordinate 982,304 downwards.
TTATCACCAGCGGAACCATGGGACGTATGTGACCGATGCGACCCATGGGTCCCATTTGTCACATGGGTCCCATCGGGTCGCCGCCTGCCTGACGCTGTGGCTGCTGGTGATCACCCCCGCCCGGCCCGCGGCCTGCGAAGCGATTGACCAAATCACCCCGCCGGCCGCAACCGCCGCTTCCCCACCGCCCCCGGCCAGCTCCCCCGCCGCGACCGCCCGGATCGACCGCACCATTGCCCGGTTGGTCCACGGCGGCGCCCTGGACGCCAAGCTGCGGATGCGGGTTTGGGTCCAAAACCGCGAGGTCGTCGGGGTCGGTCGTTATGAACAAGCCGGTCGCGGGACCGGGCGGTTTGCGATGCAAATGTCGATTCACGACGGCAGTGACCAACACACCTTGCAGCAGATCAGCGACGGCAAACTGCTTTGGAAACAGCAACAAATCGGTGCCGGCCACACCCTGGAGCGGACCAACGTCGGGCGGCTGGACCAGTGGCGGGCCGAAACGACCGGGGGCCGCGAGGAGCGGTTGCCGCCGAGCACGCGGATCGGCGGTTTGGTCGAAATCCTCGAAGACATCGCCGCAACGCACGTTTTGAAGCTCGCCGGCGGCAAGCTCGATGACGTGCCCGTTTGGATTCTCTCGGGCCAGCGCCGCGACCCGATCGCGCCGGCCGGCAGCGTCGACCCCGCGGCCGCCGAGTTGGTGCCCACCCGCGTGGTCGTCGTGATCGATCGGGATGACGAGACGGCCAACCCCGTCGCCGGGCTGCCTCGCCGGATCGAGTACTGGTCCGATCCGCTGGGCGGGGATCAATCGCTCGCCGACGGCACCCCGGTCCCGCCCACCCGGCGGCTGATTTCCCTGCTGGAATTGCACGCCGTCCGCAGCATTCGGACTCCCCCGCCGGAGCGGTTTCAATTCAATCCCGGCGGCGCGTCGCCGCACTTTGCCGACGTTACCGACCGGTACCTGGACCGATTTGGCATCCGGCTCTCCGAACGGCAGGCCCGGACGCTGCGTCGGTAGATGTGGGATAGGCCTCCGGCCTGTCGAACGGTGTGGATGACAGGCCGGAGGCCTATCCCACATTGAGCGTTGCCCTTGCGGCCCGGCCCCCGGTTGGAACTAAACTGTGTCGGGCCGCGTTTGCCCAACTGTTCCAGCTTGCCAATCCGCCCCCCCGGGATCGTTCATGTCCGCCGTCCTCGACGCCCCCGCCGATCCGGTCGATTCGCTTCCGGCGGACCCGATGACAAACCAGCCGGCCGGCCAGCCGTCGCAGCTCCAAACGCCCGAAGCGACGCGGCCGTATGAGTTGATGAAAAGTTACGCGGCGGTCCTGCTGATCCTGCACGCCGTCGCCGCGACCGCGATTTGGCCGTGGCTATTCACCTGGTCAGGACTGGTGGTCGGCATCGCCGGGCACTTCTTTTTTGGAATGCTCGGCATCACAATCGGCTATCACCGGCTGCTGACCCATCAAGGCTTCACGTGTCCCAAATGGCTTGAACGCAGCCTGGCAGTCCTTGGCGTTTGCAACCTGCAAGACAGCCCCGCGCGTTGGGTCGCGATCCACCGGATGCACCATCAGCACTCCGACCATCAGCCTGATCCGCACACGCCGCTGGCCGGTTTCCTTTGGGGCCACATCGGTTGGGTGATTTACCGGCACCGCGATTTGGATACACCCAAACATTTCGAGCGCTACGTCCGTGACTTGCTTCGCGATCCGTTCTACCTCGCACTGGAACGGTCAATGATGTGGTTTTTCATCTACGCCGGCCATGCGGTGTTGATTGCGACCGCGGGCGGGGCGTTTGGCTACCTGACGTCCGGCGGCGACTGGTCGGAGGCTTGGCGATACTACTGTTCGTGGATGGTTTGGGGCGTCGCGGTGCGGACCGTCTTTGTGCTCCATGGGACGTGGGCGGTCAATTCCTTTGCCCATATGTTCGGCTATCGCAATTATGAGACCCGCGAGGAGAGCCGCAACAACGCCGTCGTTGCATTGTTGACCCACGGTGAAGGCTGGCACAACAACCACCACGCCTATCCCCGAAGTGCCATGCACGGCCACCGTTGGTGGGAGATGGACATGAGTTGGTGGGTGATCCGGTCGTGGGAGGCGATCGGACTCGTCAAAAACGTGCAGAGACCCAAGACGGTCAAGGGTTAAACGGGTCAAAGGTGAAGGGTTTAAGGGTCAAAGGTGAAGGGTTGAAGGGTCAAAGGTGAAGGCAAGAGAGAAAACGCGGGGGTGAAAGCATTCAATCTGTTCTTCCCTTAACCCTTGACCTTTCAACCCTTTACCCTTTTAACCCTTCACCCTCTTAACCCTCTTCATCTTTTTGTCCACGTCCGACACGCTCGTTCAAGACCAATCGGCCCGCGCCGAGTCCCGCAAATTATCGTTGCATCCGACGATTCCGCCGGGCGAGGTTCCCGGCGTCCGGTTGGCTCGGTTCCTGGGCGCCGGTGCGTTTGGTCAAGTCTGGGTCGGCCGTGATTTGAACACCGGCCGCGATGTGGCGGTCAAATTTTACCTGCACCGCGGCGGGGTCAATTGGTCGCTGCTGAGCCACGAGGTCAAGAACCTGGTCCAGCTCTCGGCCGACCGACACGTCGTGCAGGTCCTGGAAGTCGGCTGGGAGGCCGCTCCGCCCTATTACGTGATGGAATGGATTGAGGGCGGGTCGCTGGAAACCCGTTTGGCCGGCGGTCGGCGGTTGCCGGTCGGTGAATCGATCAAGATGTTTCGCAGCATTTGCACGGGTTTGAACCACTGCCACGGCCGCGGCGTGTTGCACTGCGACGTCAAGCCGGCCAATATCCTGATCGCCGGCGATGATGAGCCGCGGTTGGCGGATTTTGGTCAAAGCCGCATGTCGCACGATCAAACGCCCGCGATGGGGACGCTGTTTTACATGGCGCCCGAGCAAGCGGATTTGGACAGCACGCCGGACGCTCGCTGGGACGTCTACGCCGCCGGCGCGATCCTGCACCGGATGCTCACCGGGACCGCTCCGTACCGCGATCCGGCGCTGATCAACGAACTCGACACCGCCGGATCGCTGCCCCAGCGGTTGTCGCGGTACCGGCTGGCCATCGCCTCGGCGGCTCCGATCGGCAAAACGATTGCCGGTCAAGGTTTTGACCGCCCTTTGCGGCGGATTTTGGCCAAATGCCTGGCCCCGGCCCAAGCCGATCGGTACGACAATGTTCAACAGATCCTCGACGACCTGGACCGCCGCGACGCGATCCGCACCCGCCGGCCGTTGATGCTGCTGGGGATCGTTGGCCCGCTGATGTTGTTGCTGGCGACCTGCCTGTTCGCCGCCCGGAGCATTGACGGGGCGACCGAGGGAGCGACGCGGGCACTTCGCGACGAAGCGTTTGGGGCCAACCGGCTGGCCGCCCGGTTCGCCGCCCGGACACTCGAAAGCCAACTGCTGCGGTCCTTTGCCAGGATCGAGCGGGAGGCGGCGCGGCCGGAATTGCTCGAAGCGATCAGCCGCTGTTTGAACGACCCGGCGGCCGCCGAGCCGTTGGCCGTCATCAGCGGCAGCCCGACCGCGGCGGCGGCCAACGACCAGCGTGAGGCCCGCGAGTGGTTGCTCGATGACGCCTCGCGGTTGGCCTTTGACGAATACTTGACCGGACGATTGACCGCCCGCGATGGCGGCGGCACGTCGACCGGCCGTTTGGCGACGCTGTTTGTCACCGACTCGGCCGGCACGATGCTGGCGATTGCCTATGGCGAATCGGTTTCGCGGGATCAAAACAGTGCCGGGCGTAATTTCGCCTACCGGACGTATTTCCACGGGGGGCCGGACGATCTGCCGCCCGCCGTTTCGCTCGACGACGTCGGTCCGTTGCGTGACACACAGCTCTCCTCGGCCTTCCAATCGACCGCGACCGGGTCGTGGAAAGTGGCGATCAGTGCCCCCATCTATTTGGACAAACAGCAGTCAGGGAAAACGCAACCAGACGCCGTGTTTGTCGCAACCATCAACCTCGGCGAGTTCGAGTTGCTGCAGCGGGACGATGTGCATGTATCGCACGATCGATCGGCCAGCCAAGTCGCCGTGCTGGTCGAAGCCCGGCAGGGGCCGCTGCGGGGCACCGTGCTGCAGCATCCGCTGATGGCCGATCCGGTCGCCAGCGATGCGTTGGCCGAAAAACGGTTTCAAGTCCCCGGCCACGTTGTCGATCAACTAATCGACGGCGGCGATTTGACCTACAACGACCCGCTGGCCCGGGCGCCCGGCGGCGAGCGTTTTGCCGGCCAATGGCTCGCCGCGATGCAGCCGGTTCGGGTGCCGGAGGTGGCCGAAGAGTCGGGCGCCAGCCGCTCCAACACCGACCTGCTGGTCCTGGTCCAGTACCGATTGGCCGACATCCTCGGCCCCGTCGATGGTTTGCGGCGCGACCTTTTGGCCGAAGGGGCCGCGGCGGTCGGTTCGATCTTGCTGGTCACGTTGGTGCTGTGGTGGTTCGCCAGTCGATCGGGTACTGACCGCCATCGCGACGTCGAACCCGCCCCCAGCGAACCTGAAGCGACGATGACGGTGGGATAGGCCCCCGGCCTGTCGTTGTGGGATAGGCCTCCGGCCTGTCGTTGGCCTCATCCACCCAATGACAGGCCGGAGGCCTATCCCACAGGCGACTTACGCTACGGCAGGATCGCCGCCACAATGGGCGCCCCACCGCCATCCCGCTGCATCCTTTGGAGACTCCCCCATGGCCCGACCTGTCACGCTTTTTACCGGCCAATGGGCGGATTTGCCTGTCGAGAAAATGGTTGAACTGTGCGCCGGCTTTGGCTACGACGGCATCGAATTGGCTTGCTGGGGCGACCATTTCGAGGTCGACAAGGCGCTTTCGGACGACGGTTACTGCGACGCCAAACATGCGTTGCTGGACAAACACGGGCTGCAGTGCCACGCGATCTCGGCGCATTTAGCCGGCCAAGCGGTGCTCGACCGGATCGATCAACGACACAAATCGATCCTGCCGCCCTACGTTTGGGGCGATGGCGACCCGGCGGGCGTCAACCAGCGGGCCGCCGAAGAACTCAAAAACACCGCTCGCGCGGCTCAAAAGTTCGGTGTTTCGGTCGTCAACGGCTTCACCGGTTCGTCGATTTGGCATCTGCTGTATTCCTTCCCCCCGGTCCCGCCGTCCATGATTGACGACGGGTTTGACCTATTGGCCGAACGGTTCAATCCGATCCTGGACGTCTTCGGCGAGTGCGGCGTTCGGTTTGCCCTGGAGGTTCATCCAACCGAAATCGCGTTTGATTTGTACACCGCCGAGCGGGCGCTTGAAGCGTTGGGCCACCGCGAGGAGTTCGGGTTCAATTTCGACCCGTCGCATTTGATTTGGCAGGGCGTCGATCCGGTCCAATTCATCCGGGCGTTTCCCGACCGGATCTACCACGTTCATATCAAGGACGCGATCGTCACGCTTGACGGTAAGGCGGGGATCAACACCAGCCACCTCAACTTTGGCGACCCGAGGCGTGGTTGGGATTTCCGATCGCCGGGTCGGGGCCAAGTGAATTTTGAGGAAATCATTCGGGCACTCAACCAAATCGGCTACGACGGCCCGCTGTCGATCGAGTGGGAAGATTCGGGGATGGACCGCGAGTTCGGCGCCGCCGAAGCGTGTGCGTTCACCAAAAAGCTCGACTTCAGTCCCTCCGGCCGAGCGTTCGACTCGGCGTTCGACGAAGACAAATCGTAGTGGACCTTGCTAAAGGTCCATCCCCCCCAACCTCCGATCTCTAGCAAGATCCACTACGTCTCCGCCCCGTGCCCCAAGTCCACATCAACGGCGAACCGGTCCAAATCGATGCGCCGGTCCCGATCGCCACACTGCTGGCGACCGCCAACGTGCCACCGAATTACCTGGCCGTGGAGGTCAACGAGACGGTGATTCCGCGAGAAACCCACGCCGAGCATTTGATCGACGACGGCGACCGCGTCGAAGTCGTCACGTTGGTCGGCGGCGGGTGAAGTGGGATAGGCCTTCGGGCTGTCGCCCACACGGATGACAGGCCGGAGGCCTATCCCACTTTCTCCCACTGTCGTCGAAAGTAATCGCACATGTCGGCCAGCACGCACTGGTCGCACTTCGGTTTGGGCCGGCAAACTTGTTGCCCGTGTAGCATCAACACTTCGTGGTGGTCGTACACCGCCTGGGCATCCCAATCTTCGGGGATCAACGCCTCCAGAACTTGATGAGCCGGTCCCGGCCCCATTTTGGGTCCAATCCAACCGAGTCGCTGGACCACCCGGTGATGATGCGAATCGACCGGTAGCGCCCGGCCCCGCAGGGTGCTGAACGACAATACCGCCGCCGACGTTTTGGGACCGACGCCGGACATCGACTCGAGCCAATCGCGAGCCTCGCGGACCGGCAGCTCCCCCAGAAATTCAAGCGACAAGTTTCCCCGCCGCCGCGTGATTTCCTGCAACGCGGCCGGGATTGAGCGGGCTTTACGTTCAGGCCACTGGACCATCGCGATGAGCGGTTCAATCTCCGCCTGGTCCGCATCGCGAACCGCCTCCCACGACCCGAAATGGTTGATGAGGTTGCGGCGAGCCTTGGACGCTTCGGAATTTCGCGTCCGGTGATTGAGCATCGAGGAGACCAGCTCCGAGAGCGGATCGATGTCATGGAAGTACGCGATCGGGCAGCCATACTCGGGGCACAACCGCTCCTGAGCTTCGATCACTTCGGCCCGGAGATCCCGGCTGGGCGGCTTGGTTGGCTCGGCAACGTCGTCCTCGGGTTCGTCAAATAAGGTGGCGGGTCGTTTGGTCGGCATGGCGGTCCCCGGCGATGCGTGGTGGTGATTGCTGGAGGCGATGCAAACGGTGGCCCAATCGGTCCCATTGCCCCGGGGTTGCGCGGATCGTGCTGCAACGCTCACAATGGCCCCACCCGCTGCCGCCAACCCCCCGCCCCGCCATGCCCCCCGCCGTCCGACGCGCGTTCCTGGTTGCCGCCGCCGCCGTCGTGGTGGTCGCGGTCGCCTGGGCCGCCCAATTCGACGCTACGCCCCCGGCGGAGTTTTCGTTTCAAAACGGCACCGATCCCAAAACGCTCGACCCGCACCGCGCGACCGGCCAGCCGGAATCGCAAATCCTGTTCAACATCTTTTCGGGGCTGTTGCAGATGGACCCGATCGGCGAGCCGGACGAGCACGGTTCGACCCCGATGGGTCCCCGCCCCGCGGTCGCCAAATCATATGACGTCTCGGCCGACCGCCGCACCTATACGTTCCACCTCCGCGACGATGCAACGTGGAGCGACGGCGTGCCGATCACCGCGGCGGACTTCGTGTGGTCCTGGTCGCGAATGTTGCACCCGGCAACCGCCTGCGAATACAACTTTCAACTCTTTGCCCTGCCGCACGCCGAAGACTACAGCAACGCGTTGGTCGAAAAGGGTTCACGGGTGGAAGTCGAATTGTGGAACCGCCCCGGCGAGTCACCTACCGGGCAAGCGAACATCCAAAACTATCCCCGCGGCACGATTCGGTACGGTCGATTGATCGACGTCCTGGATGCCGACGGGCAATCCGTCTTCGAGGATGAATCCAAGGTCTCCGGCCTAGAGATGGATTGGACTTATGTCGTCGACACGCTTCAAAATGTTTCTGAAACCGGACCGATCGATTGGGACGGATTGGCCACCCGTCAAACCTATTCCGCGTTGCCGGCCGCCGGTGAGAACCGAACCCACGGTGTGTTGGTGGCTTTCGACCGGCTTGGGGCGATGCAGACCCCCGACGAGCACACGTTGATTGTTAATTTGAAAGATCCGCTGCCCTATTTTCCGTCGCTGGTCGCCTACTACCCGCTCTTTCCGGTCCCGCGGCATGTTGTCGAAAAACATGGCAAACCGCTTTGGACCAAGCCCGAAAACATTGTCTCCAACGGCCCCTACCTGGTCGGCGACCGCAAACTCCGTGACCGCGTTCATCTGGTCAAAAACGAAACTTGGTACGATGCCGATTCAGTCTCGCTGAAAACCATCGACGCGATTTCGATCGAGGGTCAAAACACGGCGCTGAACATGTATGAGACCGGCCAGATCGATTGGGTGACCGATCCGCCGGGCGCGTTGATCGAAGAACTCAAGGTTCGCGACGATTTCGTATCCGCGCCACAGTTGACCGTCTATTTTTACCGGATCAACACAACCCGCCCGCCGATGAACGATGTCCGTGTTCGCCGGGCGATCGCGATGGCGATCAACCGGGTTCAAATCGTCGAGCAGGTCACCCGGGCCGGTCAAATCCCCGCTTATTCCATTGTCCCGCCGGGCATTGCCGGTTACGAATCGCCGCCGGGATTTCAGCCCGACCTTGCCGAAGCGGCGCGGTTACTCGCCGAGGCCGGTTACCCCGGAGGCCGCGGGATGCCGCCCATCTTTCTGCTTTACAACACCTCCGAAGGTCACCGCGCGATCGCCGAGGTGATCCAGCAACAATTGCAGAACAACCTCAACGTTCGCATTCAATTGCAGAATATGGAATGGGGCAGTTATTTGGACAAGGTTACGCAGATGGATTATGACATCGCCCGGGCCGGATGGGTGGGTGATTACATGGACCCCAACACGTTCTTGGATCTATGGGTGTCCGGCGGTCCGCAAAACAACACCGGTTGGACCAACCCGGCTTATGACAAGCTGATTGCCGACGCGGCGGCCGAAGGCGATGCCCGGACCCGGATGGAATACTTGACCCAAGCCGAGCAGATATGGATCGATGAGATGCCGGTCATCCCCATCTATTTTTACATGTCAATCAACCTGATTAAACCCGACGTTCGCGGTTTCTTCGCCAACGCCCAGGACCTGCACCCGCTACGGTTGTTGCGGATCGATGGGCCAAAGGTGGCTCCATGAAAGAACTCGCCGCCTACCTGCTCCGCCGCGCCGCGTGGATGGCCGGCACGCTCTGGGTTGTCTACACCGCGTCATTTATCCTGATGCGGATCGTGCCGGGTAATCCCTTTAGCAGCGAGCGGACCGTTCCGCCGGCGATCGAACAACAACTGCGCGCTCGATACAACCTCGACGCTTCGCCGGTCCGGCAGTACTTCGACTATTTGGTTGCCGTCTTAACCCGCGGCGATTTGGGACCATCAATCCGGTTGGAAGACTACACGGTCAACGAAGTCATTGCCGAAGGGTTCCCGGTCTCCGCCTCGCTGGCGATCTTCGGGTTGGTCTTTGCGGTCATCCTGGGTGTCTCGGCCGGCGTCGTCTCGGCCGTCTTTCGCGGCACCTGGTTCGACGTCGCGCTGCGTGGTTCGGCGGTGCTGGGCATTGCGATCCCCAACTTCGTGCTCGCGTCGATCGCCATCTTGCTGTTTGTCTTTGGCATTCCTTTGTTCCCGGCCGCCGGTTGGGGGACGTTGCGTCAAATCGCGCTGCCGGCGTTATGCTTGGGTGCCCCCGTGGCCGCCTACATTGCTCGTTTGATGCGAACCGGAATGCTTGAGGTTTTGACCCGCGAGCACGTCCGCACGGCGTTGGCCAAAGGACTGCCGTACCGGACGGTGGTGTTCAAACATGTCCTGCCCGGGGCGCTATTGCCGGTCGTCTCCTACCTCGGACCGGCCACCGCGGGAGTGCTGACCGGTTCGTTGGTGCTCGAGAAAATCTTTGCGCTGCCGGGCATGGGAAGCCATTTCATCAACGCCGCGACGCAGCGTGATTACCCGTTGGCGATGGGCATGGTGCTGACCTACACCGTCCTGCTGTTCCTGATGAACACCATTGTCGACGTCGCCTACGCGGTCATCGATCCGAGGGTCAAATTATCATGACATCGCCTCAATCACTCGAAGCCGTCCTGGCCGAAGCCCGGACGGTCCACGGCGTTTCGTTATGGCAAGACGCTTGGCGGCGGCTAAGGCGAAACCGCGTGGCGATGGCATCACTGTGGTTTCTAATCCTGCTGACCATTGCAACGCTCCTGACCCCACTGATCCCGCTGCAAAGCCCCATTGATAAGGATATTGAAAACCGGCGGTTCCTGTCGCCGTCGCTGGCGTCTCAAACCCTCGGTAGCCGACCGGGGTTAAAATTCGCAGACAATCGGCTGACCGGGGAACTTTCGGCGTATCAAACCCGCGTCGGCGAAACCAAAGGTGATATCACCGCCGAGCATCCCTTTAACCAGCTCTGGTACGACCTGGGGCCGGTGTCCTTTGCGATGTGCAAAGCCCGCGTGGCAGTGTTTGGAAACTATGCGTTGCCGTCGCTCTTTGGCACCGACAAACTGGGCCGCGACCTGCTGGCCCGTGTTTTTTGGGGGTCGCGAAAATCGTTAATTGTCGGCATTGTCGCGACGCTGGTCTCGCTCGTCATTGGCGTTACCTATGGCGCCGTCGCGGGCTATTTCGGCGGTCTGACCGACTCGATCATGATGCGTTTTGTCGATGTGTTGTATTCCATCCCATTCATCTTTGTTGTTATCTTCCTGCTGACGTTCCTGGGCGAGGACAGCGTCAAGAAGTACCTCAACGGTCTGGGTATCAACCAAATCACGCTGTTCTACTTCACCATCGGCGCGATCTATTGGTTGACGATGTCACGCGTGGTCCGTGGTCAAGTGCTATCGCTGCGGCGAGAGCAATTCATCGAAGCGGCGCAGACGATCGGGGCCAGCCCGGCGAGGATCGTTTTCCGCCACCTGGTGCCCAACGTTCTAGGCATCGTCATCGTTTATCTGACACTCACCATTCCCTCGGTCATGTTATTCGAGGCATTCCTGTCGTTCCTCGGTCTGGGCGTTTCCCCGCCCGACGTTTCATTGGGATTGCTGCTCAACGACGGCGTCGAAGCGTTGTCGGTGGTCAAGCTGTTTTGGTGGATGGTGGTGTTTCCGGGCGCGGCGCTGGCGACGACACTCTTTGCACTCAACTTCCTGGGCGATGGGGTCCGCGACGCCCTGGACCCGAAGATGAAAAATCAAGATTGATCCCCTGACTCTTCTCAACTCGACTTTTCCCGTCAGGCGGCCTGTGAAGCCACCCCGGCCCGCTGCGGCGTTTGCCGGGGGCTGGGCAACGAGTCGCCTTTGACCCAAGGTCAGCCCTTGGTGCCGGGACACGGATCATTGATGTCGCCGGAGGCCTACTCATTATCGATCTGGGGCGTGATGGCGGGTCGGCGCGACGAAGCGGCTGGACCCATTTTACGTTGTGCTCGTCGATGAACGGGTCAGATAACCCGTCAGTGTTTGGAGAACTTCAGGGCGTTTGGTTTTGACAAAGTAGTGGCCGTCGTCGAAGGTTCGGTGGCGGTAGCAGCGGCCGACCGACCGCCAGGCATAGATGCTTTTTCTGGGCAACAGGTGGTCCGTCTTGCCGCTCAGCGTCAAGACGCCGCAGCGGAGGTCGACCGGCGGACCGGGAACGTAGGTTTCGGCCATCGTGAACTCCGCCCGCAGCCCCGGCACCAGGAGGCGACGAAGTTTGGGGTCCTCCATCACCGCGGCCGGGACCGCTTGGTAGAGCGATTGCAGTTTGGTCAAAAACTCATCATCGGGCAGTCGGTGCAATCGGCCGGTGCGTCGGCGGAGCTGGGGTGCCCCGGCGGCGGCGGCAATCAGGTGCGCGATCGGTCGGCCGGCGGTGAGCATCCGGCGAGCGACCTCGTAAGCCATCAAGGCGCCGAAGGAACAACCGATGAAGCTGATCGGGGCGGCCGGCAGTTGATCCAACAACTCGGCGGCGATTTGATCGGCGGCGACGTGCAGGTCGTGGACTGGGGGGTCATGCAATCGATGTTCGCGGCCGGGGGGACAAATCGCCAGCAGAGCCATCCCCGCCGGCAGGGCGGGTTTCCAAGGGGCGAACATGGCAACCCCGGAACCGGAGTACGGAAAGCCGATCAACGTTTGCCGGTCGCCACGTCGAAGCGTTTGAACCCAGCGGCCGCCGGACGCTTGGACCTCGGCCGTCGGGCCGGATGCCGGGCCGGTCGCGGAGTGCAACGCGACGACGGAGGTGAGGGCGGCGGCGGGGGGGGCGGGGCGTCGCAAAGTGTTGCTTGAAAACGGGTTTTGAACTACTGTCACCGGTCACCGAATGATCCGCTGCAAGGCTGCCCCGCCAGCCTAATCGGCAATCTCGGAACCCGCATCGCGGACTCAATCACGGACACCATGAAAGACCTTCAAGACCGCATCGACTCGCTCACCCCCGCCCAGCGTCGGTTGTTGGCTCAGCGGACCGCCGCCCGAGGGTACAGCAACGGAAGCGGGGAGAGCCACGGCAACGGTCGGTCGACGCAAGCGGTCGGCGGTGGCGAGCGAATCCTGGACCCCACGATCGGCGGCGAGCCGATCGCGATCGTCGGCATGGCGTGCCGTTTTCCGGCGCCTCGACGATCGATGAGTATTGGCAATTGATTCGAGGCGGGGTCAACCGCACCGCCATCGTGCCCGATGAACGCTGGGACACCGAATCGCTCTATGACACATCGCATGATACGCCCGGCCGGACAACATCCAAATGGGCTTGCCTGATCGACCAGGTGGGGCATTTTGATCCCGGGTTTTTCGGCATCGCACCGCGTGAAGCTTCACGGATGGACCCGCAGCAGCGACTGCTGCTGATGACCGCTTGGGAGGCGATGGAACACGCCTCGATGACCCGCGAGCGTTTGGCCCAATGCACGACGGGAGTTTATATCGGCGTGGGTCAGACCGACTACTCCCGTGTTGTTTCGCAGTATGACAATTCGTTGTTTCAACTCGATGCGCATTCGGGGACCGGCGGGGCATTGTCAATTTGCGCCAACCGGTTGTCCTATATCTTTGATTGGTCCGGTCCGTCGGTGGCGATCGACACGGCGTGCTCATCGGCGCTCGTCGCGGTCCATGACGCCGTCGGCGCGCTGCGGCGGGGTGAGTGTGATGCGGCGTTGGCCGGGGGCGTCAATATATGTTTGACGCCGGATACATTCATCATGCTATCCAAGGCCAGGATGCTTTCGCCCTCGGGGGCGTGCCGTCCGTTCGATTCGCACGCCGACGGGTATGTCCGGGGCGAAGGCTGCGGCGTCGTGCTGCTCAAACGGTTGGCCGATGCCCGGGCCGACGGCGACCGCGTGCTGGCGATTGTTCGCGGTTCGGCCGTCGGGCACTGCGGCCGAACGTCGGGGATCACCGCGCCCAACGGCACGTCGCAAAAGAAGGTGATCGCCGCGGCGATGCGTGATGGTGGTGTGTCGCCCACAAAAATCGGTTACGTCGAAGCTCACGGGACCGGCACACCGCTGGGCGATCCGATTGAGTATCAGGCGCTTGCGGAGTTATTTCCCCGAAGCCAGGGGACAAGTAGTGGCCAGGGGACAAGTAGTGGCCGGGAAGCGAGCAATGGTCAGGCGGCGGGCGAAAAGCCGGTCTATTTGACCAGCGTCAAAGCCAACATCGGTCACACCGAGATCGCCGCGGGGATCGCCGGTTTGATCAAGACGGTGTTGATCTTGCAAAACCGTGAGATCCCGCCGCAAATCGGTTTGGAGAAAATCAATCCGCGGCTGGGTACCGCCGCCGCCCGGGTCCGAATCCCGCTGCAAAGCGTCGCTTGGGACGAGGACATTCGGTACGCCGGGGTCAGCTCGTTCGGTTTCGGCGGGACCAATTCGCACGTCACGCTGCAGTCGGCGGCGACCTCGGCGTTGACCGGCGACGCGGCTTCGGAAGACGAACCGCACGACGCGGGGGCGATGTTGGTGTTGCCAATTTCCGGGCGAACCGAACGATCCATCGCGACGTTGGCGGGGCGGTACCGCGAGCGGTTGGCGACGATGCCGGCAGCGACAGCCGGTGAGTTTTGCCGATCGGCGGGCGTCGGGCGGACGTCGTTTGATTTGCGGGCCGCGGCCGTCGGTCAAACCCATGATGAATTGATCGCGGCTTTGGCGTCGCTGGAGGGTCAAAAACGCACCGCGTCGGTTCGCCGGGGCCGAGCCGCGGGCGGGGGACAGGCACCCAGAATCGCCGCACTGTTGACCGGCCAAGGCAGCCAGTACGTCGGCATGGGCCAATCGCTCGAAGCCGCCTATCCGGTTTACCGCGAGGCGATGGACCGATGCGAGGCGATCGTCGGCAAGGTCCGCGGTCAGTCGCTGCGGGACGTCATCGCCGGCCGTGTTGAAAACCATTCGGTCGATCAAACCCACTGGACCCAGCCGGCGATTTTTGCGGTCGAATACTCGCTGGCGACACTCTGGCGATCCTTTGGCGTCGTGCCCGATTGTTTGATCGGCCACAGCGTCGGGGAGCTGGTCGCGGCGACGATTGCCGAGGTTTTTGACCTGGAAACCGGGTTGCGATTGATTTGTCGCCGGGCCGAATTGATGGGAGCGCTGCCTGCCGGCGGCGCGATGGCGGTCGTCTTCGCCCCCGCCGCGACGGTCGCCGGCTGGATCGCCGGACACGAAAAACGATTGTCAATCGCCAGCGACAACGGACCGGCCAGCACGACGGTGTCAGGAACCGCCGGAGCGATTGATACGTTGCTCGCCCGTTTGGAAAGCGAAGGCGTCTCGGCCAAGCGGCTGGAGGTCTCCCATGCGTTTCACTCGGCGCTCATGGATCCGATCCTCGACGAGTTTGAACGGTTCGCCGAAGGGTTCGAGTACGCTGAGCCGCAGATTCCGATCGTCTCCAACTTGACCGGCCGCGTCGAAACCGATGCGATTTTTGACGCCAAGTATTGGCGGGATCACATCCGCTCGTCGGTTCGTTTTGCCGAAGGTGTCGCGGCGTTGCGAGAGCGCGGGGTCGATGCGTTGATCGAAATGGGACCGTCGGCCAGCCTGCTGGGGATGGCCCGGCGGTGCGACGCGAAATTGGGCCGGATCACCGCCGCGTCGCTCAAACCGGGCCAAGACGACCGGGTGACGCTCGCCACCGCGGTTGCCGACGCGTTTGTCGGCGGCGTGGCGGTCAATTGGAACGGCGTCGCGGGTCAACCGGCCGGGCGGGCGGCAACCGTTGAATTGCCGACCTACCCGTTTGAGACCGATGCGTATTGGTTTCGGCCCGATCACGCGACCACGTTTTTTCGCGACCACGTCTACGGCACCTCGCACGTCACCCCGCTGTTGGGTTCACCATTGCCGGCGCCGCGAGACGCGTTGTTTGAAAACCGTCTGATGGCCGGACTGCCTCGGACGCTCGCCGATCACGTTGTCCGCGACGACGTGGTGCTGCCCGGTAGCGGCTACGTCGACATGGCGATCGCCGCGGCGGTCCACGTTTTTCAAAATGACGATGTGACGGTCGAAAATTTGACGATGGCCAAAGCGATGTTCCTGAGCGACGCGCCGCGGATGGTTCAAACGATGGTCACCGGCGACGGGGCTGCCCGCCGCGGGTTTCGCGTGCTCAGCCGACCGGTCGACGCGCCAGCCGATGAACCTTGGGAACTCAACGCCTCGGGTTCCATCGCGACCGGTTCGGCCGGCTCCGAGGTTAACCGCACCGAGCCGATCGACACTGCGGAGGTCAAATCGCGTCACGGCGTGATGCTCGATCACGAAGGGTTTTATGATGTCGTGTCCGCCCGCGGCCTCGACTACGGCACAACGTTTCGCGTCATCGAATCGATGCATCGTTGCGACCGCGAAGTGATATGCGACCTGCGAATCCCGTCCGAAGTCGCCGATCAAATGGATCAATATCAACTGCACCCGGCGATCGGCGATGCATTGATGCAGGCGATGACCGGGGCGGTGGCATTGGAGCACGACGGTTCGTTTTGCCCGGACCTTTACTTGCCCATTTCGGTCGGATCGGTCCAGCGGCACGCGATCGGCGATCGGGACAACCCGCCGGCGAGCGTCTACGTGCGGCGGACGTCGCCCGATTCAGGCCCCGGTCCCGACCAGGTTCAAGGCGACGTGATGTTGCTCGATGCCGCCGGCCGGCCGACGATGACGTGGCGAGACGTCCGCGTTCAAAAGATGGCCGGGACGCGCGGCGAGACCGACGATTCGCCTCAGCGTTGGCTCTACGAGGTCAAATGGCAGGCCGAGTCGTCGGTGGTCCAAACGCCATCGGCGGGCGACCGCTGGTTGATCTTTGCCGATGCCGGCGGGGTGGCCGAGGCGTTGATGGGTCAAATCGTCGACCCGGCCGCGGGCAGCCACGTGGTCCGAATCGGGGACGCGGCCCAGTCGCCTCCGACCGGTTTTGAACAGACTCGTTTTGACAACGCCGCCGAAGCGATCGAGGACTTCAAAACGATCGTCAAAAATTGGGGATCCGAGGCGGCGGCCAACCAGCGGCTGCAGTTGGTGCTCGCCCGGGGGCTGGACGCCGGGCCGCCGCAACCCGGCTCGATCGCCGAGATCGAAGCCGCTCACGACCTCTGGACCGAACAGTTCCAACTGCTCGTCGACATCGCGGCAGCCGAGTTGCCCGGCCGCGTGTCGGTTTGGATGGTCACCCGCGGCGGTGACGTGGTCGTGGGCGGGGATGAGGTCAACGCCAACCAATCGGCGATCCGCGGTTTGGCCCAAGTCGCCTCGCGGGAACTGCGGGGTCAAAACGTGCGGATGGTTGACTTGGACCCCGCCGACGATGCCGCCGCGGCTGCCTCAACGTTGCTTGCGGCGATCGATGCGGCCGACGGGGAAATCGCGGTTGCCTACCGCGGATCGGATCGATACGTGCCGCGATTGACCGCCGCGGGTGAGCGAATCAACGACGTCCGGTTGAGTGCCAAACCGCCCGAGGACAAACCCTTTCGGCTGCGGCTGGGGGCCAGCGAAACGATCGACTCGCTGCGATTTGAAACACTTCGCCGCCGCCCGCCGGTCGGCCGCGAGATCGAAGTTCGCGTCCACGCCGCGGGGTTGAACTTCAGCGACGTGCTCAAGGCGATGGGCCTCTATCCGGGCATCACCGACGATGTCGTGCCGTTGGGGCTGGAGTGCAGCGGCGTGGTCACCGCGGTCGGTCCCGACGCCCGCGGATTGAGCGTCGGCGACGAAGTGGTCGGTGTGGTCCCCCACGGTTTCGCGACGCACTGCATCACGTCGGATTTGGCGATGGTCAAAAAGCCTGCCCCATTGGACCACGAAGAGGCAGCGGTGGTGCCGATTGCGTTTTTGACCGCCGAGTACGCGTTGCGAAAAATCGCCCGGTTGGCCCCCGGCGAAAAAGTGCTGATTCACGCCGGGGCCGGCGGCGTCGGTTTGGCCGCCATCCAAGTCGCTCAATCGATCGGAGCGGAAGTTTTCGCGACCGCCGGCTCGGATGAAAAACGAGACTTCCTGCGGGCGATCGGGGTCAAACACGTGATGAACTCGCGAACCCTCGAATTTGCCGATCAAATCGCCGAAATCACCGGCGGTCGCGGCGTCGACGTCGTGCTCAATTCGCTGCCCGGCGAAGCGATCGACCGCAGCATCGAATGCCTGGCGGCCTACGGACGCTTTGTCGAAATCGGCAAGACGGATATCTACGCCGGCCGGCCGTTGAGCCTGCAGCCGTTCCAGGACAATCTGACCTATTCGGCAGTCGACCTTGACCGATTGTTCCGCCAACGGCCCGAAACCGCCGCGGCGTTGATGACCGAAGTGATGGATCGCTTTGCCGATGGCACGTATCAACCACCCAATCTGACGCTCTTTTCGATCGATCAGGCGATCGCGGCGTTTCGGTTCATGTCACAGCGACGCAATATCGGCAAAATCGCCATCGCCGTCCCGCCGCTCGTTGGCGAGCAAGCCGACGCGGCCGAACAGACGGCCACGATCCGCGGCGACCGAACGTACCTGATCACCGGCGGGCTGGGTGCGTTGGGACTCTCGACGGCCCAGGTTGGCTGGCCCGGCGCGGCGCCGGGGCGGTGGCGTTGATGTCACGTCGGCAACCCGACGAAGCGGCCCGGCAAGCGATCGCCAAAATTGAAGCCGACGCGGCGGCCGGCCCCGGACCGGCGACCCGAATCTTGACCGTCGCCGGCGATGTTGCCGACATCGATTCGCTGCGCACCGCGCTGGCGGAAATCGATCGCCAATTGCCGCCGCTGGCCGGGGTGCTGCACGCCGCCGGGGTTTTGGCCGACAAATGGATGGCGCAAATGTCGACCGAAGAGTTCCGCTTTGTGCTGCCGCCCAAGACCGTCGGGACTTGGAATTTGCACAACGCGACGGCTCACCTGCCGCTCGATTTCCTGGTGCTGTTCTCCTCCGCTTCGTCAGTCCTGGGCACCGGCGGCCAAGCCAATTATGGGGTCGCCAACGCATTCCTGGATGGGGTCACTCACCAACTCAATGCTGCCGGGCGGCACACCGTGGCGGTCAACTGGGGCGCGTTCGCCGGTTCGGGCATGGCAGCCGAATTGACGCAGCAGATGGAGTCGGTCGGCGTCCATATGTTGCCGATTGACCAAACGTTGCCGTTGATCGAACCGATGATCGATTCGGGCACCCCGCGGATCACCGTCCTGCGAGCCGATTGGCCGCGATTTGGCGGCTTGCTGCGGACGATGTCCGGCGATCTGGAGTTTCGGTTGATCGACGGGCAGGTTGGCTCCGCCGAATCCGACGCTGGCGATGCCTCGGCGTTGGGGCTGATCGATGAGTTGCGACCGTTGCCGGAGGACGATCAACGCGATCGGTTGCAATCGTTCTTTGCCAAACAACTATCGGACATCATGGGCATCGACTCTGCGGAGATCGATCCGCAAATGACGCTGACGGCGCTAGGCATGGATTCGCTGATGGCGATTGAACTGGGCAACAAGATGCAATCGTCACTGAAGATGGAATTGCCGATGTCAATCTATCTGCAAGGACCGACGATCGAAAAACTTGCCAACCATGTCGTCGGCGTATTGCGGGGCGACCAGCCGAAGACGATCGATGAGTCGCCCGGACAACAGATGGCCGATGAATTGATCGACGAGAACGAATTGCAACAGGCTTCCGCGTGAGTGAGGTTGCACGCAATTCAATCGAACTGACCGGTGTCCAAGAAACATTATTAACCCCGTTGTGTGGTCGCGCCGACCAGTTCGGCCGGCCCGACGCGATCGTCACCGATCCGCTTGCACATCAATTGGTCGAATCGATCCATTATGATTTTTCAAAGCTTCGGCGGTTCCATGATACGTTAGTGGGCGCAGCGATCCGAGCAGCGATCTTTGATCGCTGGATTGGCGAATTCTTATCAGTTGCCGAACAACCGACCGTGGTGATGCTGGCCGAAGGACTCGACACGACGATGGCCCGCAACGATGACGGGCGTGCGAATTGGTTTGAGATCGATTTTCCCGACGTCATCACCCTTCGTGATCGCTTGATGCCGGCGACCGAGCGTCAGCACCGGATTGCCGGTTCGGTGTTGGAACCGGACTGGATCGCGGCGGTCAAGGCGGCCGGGGGCCGGGGGCATCTTTTCCAAGCGGCCGGGTTGACCATGTATTTGACCGCCGACCAGGTTCGGGGATTGATGACGATGCTGGCCGATCATTTCCCCGGTTGCACGTTTTTGTTTGATACCTGTTCGGTGATGGCCAAAAATCAATCGCATCGTTGGGAAGCAACGGTTCGGACGACGACGGCCAAATATCAATTCGGCATCGACGATCCGGCGACGATCCGAGATTGGGACCCGCGTTTTGAGGTCCGGCGGAGCGAATCGATGATGGACCATCACCGTCACCAGTGGAGGTTGCGAACGCGGATCGTCTCGGCGCTGTGGCCGGGGCTTCGGCACGCCTACCGGCTCAACGAGTCGGTGCTGGGCTAGTCTAACCGCCTGGCCAAAGCGTCCCGCTTGACTAGATTGGATGCTTGCAAAAAAGGCCCGCCCGCACCCCCACGAGGCAATTGGTAGTGGCAAACCGGATCACGACGTCCAAGTTTGGACCCACGACGCCGCTTGCGGCCGCCGCTATATTATCATTGTCCACCTGGGTGGTCGGTTGTGGCCAGCCGGATCAACCGCCGCCGCCGGGTCCCCCGCAGGTCAAAGTGGCTCACCCGTTGACGCGTCCGACGGTGCTGTGGGACGAGTACACCGGGCGGATGACCGCGACCGACTTTGTCGAAGTCCGCGCCCGGGTTTCGGGTTACCTGGAGCAAATTCATTTTGACGAAGGGCAAATGGTCGAAAAGAACCAGGAGCTTTTTGTCATCGATCAGCGACCATTCAACGCCGCGGTCAAGGCCGCCAAAGCTCGCGTGGCCGAAGCCGAGGCGGAGGTGCAGGAAGCCAAGTCGCTCAAAGCCTCCGCCGAAGCCGCCAAACGTCAATCGACCGCGCGGTTTGCCCTGGCCGAAGCGAATTATAAACGTAGCGAAAAACTGGTCTCCGGCAACGCGATGAGCCAGGAGGAATCGGATGTTCGCAAATCCGAATTGTTGCAAGCCGATGCCGACGTCGAAGCCGCCAATGCCGACATTGCCTCGGCCGTCGCGGGCATCGCGACCGCGACCGCCGCAATTGAAACCGCCAAAGCGAACCTCGAAGCGGCGGAGCTGGACCTGCAATACACCGTCGTCAAAGCGCCCATTGCCGGCCGCATCAGCAACGAGTTGATCACCACCGGCAACTTGGTTATCGGCGGCGCCGGCGGTCAAGCCGATGTCCTGACCACAATCGTGGCGCTCGACCCGATCTACTGCATGTTCAACGCCAATGAACAGGAGTACGTCAAATACCAAACATTGGAGGAAAACGGTACGCGGCGAAGTTCTCGGAACACTAAGAATCCGGTATTGATGCGGACCATCGGCGAAGAAGATTATCCCCACCTGGGGCACATGGATTTTGTCGACAACCGGTTGGATACCAACACGGGTACGATCCAAGGCCGCGCGATTTTTCGCAATCCTCATAATAACCTTGCCCCCGGTCAATTTGCCGAAGTGTTGATCCCCGGTTCGGGGCAGTTCGATGCGTTGCTGATCCCCGACACCGCCGTGATCGCCGACCAGGCCAAGCGATTCGTTTATGTCATCGGCGAGGGTGATAAAACCGTCCGCCGCGAAGTCAAATTGGGCGTCATCGTCGATGGACTGCGACAGGTCGAGGAAGGTTTGACCGCCGAAGACCGCGTGGTGTTGACCAACCTGCAAAAACTCAAACCCGACACGGCGGTCAAAGTCGAACAAATACAAATCGAGCCGGGCGAGGAGGACGCACTGCCCAATGAATATGAAGCGGTCCCCGAGTCCGAATGGATCGTGAGGAACGCGTCGTGAAATTTCCGCATTTCTTCATCGACCGACCGATTTTCGCCACCGTCCTGTCGATTGTCATCATCCTGGTCGGCGGGATTTCTTATTATCAACTGCCGGTCTCGCAGTATCCCGAGGTGGCCCTGCCGACGGTCGTCGTCAGCGGTCAATATCCGGGGGCGACCGCTGATACGGTTGCCAAAACCGTCGCCACGCCGCTGGAACAGCAAATCAACGGTGTCGAAGGGATGCTCTACATGGAGTCCCAATGCACCTCCGACGGCCGCATCACGTTGACGGTCACGTTCTCGCTGGGCACCGATGTCGATGAAGCCCAGGTGTTGGTTCAAAACCGCGTTTCGGTCGCCGAACCGCGGTTACCGCAGGAGGTTCGGCAGATTGGTTTGACGACCCAAAAACAGTCACCCAACCTGCTGATGGTCGTCCACCTGACCAGCCCCGACGGGTCGCTGTCGCCGCTCTACATCGCCAATTTCGCCTTTTTGCAGATGAACGATTCGCTCTCGCGGATCGATGGGATCGGCGATTTGAGGGTGTTCGGGGCCGATGAGTATTCGATGCGCATCTGGCTGGACATGGACAAGCTGGCGTCGCTCGAGATGACCGCCGGTGATGTGACGCGGGCGATTCGCGAGCAAAACGTGCAAGTCTCCGCCGGGACGCTCGGCGCTCCCCCGGTTGCCCCCGAGGGAGCCAACCAGGTTTCCGTCTTGGCCCTGGGGCGTCTGGAGGACCCCGATCAATTCGGCGAAATCATCATCAAGGATACCGGCGACGGGCGCATCGTTCGGTTGAAGGACGTCGGACGGACCGAACTGGGTGCTCGGGATTATTCGCTCAAAGGTTACTTGGACGACAAGGAAGCCGTGGCGCTGGTGATCTTCGAGCGGCCCGGCTCCAACGCGGTCGAAACCTCCACGCAGATCAAAGCCGAGGTCGAGCGGATGTCCAAGGACTTTCCGCCGGGATTGCAGTATGAGATCGTCTACAATCCCACCGACTTTGTCGAACAATCGATCGATGAGGTTTTCACAACCTTGTACATCACCGTCGGGCTGGTCGTCCTGACGGTTTTTATATTCCTGCAAGGCTGGCGTTCGACCATCATCCCGGTCGTCGCGATCCCGATCGCGTTGATAGGCACTTTTGCCGTGCTGCTTGCCTTGGGCTTTAGCCTCAACCAATTGTCATTGTTCGGGTTGGTGCTGGCGATTGGCATCGTGGTCGACGATGCCATCGTGGTGGTGGAAAATTGTGAACGAATCCTCAAGACGGATAACAACCCTAAGGCCGCCGCCCACCAGGCGATGGATGAAGTCGGCGGGGCGTTGATTGCGACGACATTGGTGCTGATTGCGGTCTTCGTCCCCACCGCGGCAATCCAGGGCATTTCGGGTCAATTCTACAGACAGTTTGCGATCACGATCGCCATCAGCACCGTCATTTCAACGTTCGTATCGCTGACGCTGACGCCGGCCCTGTGTGGACTGTTGCTCCGGCCCGGTCAGGCCAAACAGGACCGGATCGATGATTTCCTATGCTTCATCCTGGGTTGGTTTTTTAAGGGGTTCAACAAATCCTTTCGCTGGGGCAGCGATCTGTACGGCCGTATCATCGCCCGCGTGGTCAGGATGGGTTTTGTCGCGATGTTGATCTACGTCGGGCTGCTGGTTGGGACCTACTTCATGTTTGGCCAGGTGCCCGGCGGGTTCATTCCCGAACAGGATCGTGGTTACGTAATCCTGTCGATCGAGCTTCCCGCCGGCCGCAACCTGTTTGAGACCGACAAGGTTGCCAAGAAGGTTCGCGAGATGGCGCTGGAGGTCGAGGGCGTCGAGCGAATCGTCCAGTTCGTCGGTTATTCGGGGGCAACGCGGACGCGGGCGAGCAATCAAGGGGCGATGTTCCCGGTGCTCGCCGATGCAAAAAAGCGAGCCGAGACCGGTCGCGACTTTCAAACGATCATCAACGACCTTCGCGCCAAGTTGTCGCAAATTGACGAAGCGATTGTTTTTGTCATTCCACCGCCCCCGGTGCCGGGCATCGGTAACGGCGGGGGCGTCAAAATGCAGTTGCAAGACCGCTCCGGCGGATCGCTGGCGGCATTGGAGGCGACTGCGGGAGAGCTATTGGCCAAGGCGGGTGCGGACCCGGCGATCACCCAACCTTTCAGCACATTCCGAACCCAAACGCCGCAATTGTTCGCCGACATCGACCGCGTCAAGGCTCGGCAACTGCAGGTGCCGATCACCAATATCTTTGAAACGCTGCAAATCTATTTGGGATCGGCCTACGTCAACGACTTCAACTATTTGGGGCGGACCTATCAGGTCAACGCTCAGGCCGAAGGGGCGTTCCGCAACGACGAAAACGACATCCTGCGACTGCGAACCCGCAGCGACCGCGGCGGGATCGTGCCGCTGGGGTCGTTGGTGACGCTGCAGGAGACCACCGGGCCGGATCGCGTCGTGCGGTTCAACCTGTTCCCGGCCGCGGACATCAACGCGACCGTGGCTCCCGGTTTTAGCACCGGCCAGGTGATCGAGCGACTCGAAGAGATGGCCGCCGACTTGCCCGACAATTACGGCTACGCATGGACCGACATTGCGTTTCAACAAAAGGAGGCCGGCAACACGATCATTTATATCTTCCCGTTGTGCGTGCTGTTCGTGTTCTTGGCGCTCGCGGCGCAGTATGAGAGCTGGTTGCTGCCTCTGGCGATCATCCTGATCGTGCCGATGTGTTTGCTATGCGGCATCGTGGGGATTTATTTTCGCGGGATGACCAACAACATCCTGGTCCAGATCGGGTTCATTGTTTTGGTCGGTTTGGCTTGCAAAAACGCGATCTTGATCGTCGAGTTTGCCAAACAGCAGGAGGATGAGGAGGGCAAGTCGCCGATCGAGGCGGCGATCGAAGCGTGCCGGTTACGGCTACGTCCTATTTTGATGACGTCGTTCAGCTTCGTGCTCGGCGTGATCCCTCTGGTGATCGCGACTGGGGCGGGCAGCGAGATGCGGCAAGCGTTGGGCACGGCGGTATTCGCCGGGATGCTCGGCGTGACAATCTTTGGATTGTTTTTAACCCCGGTGTTTTATGTGGTTTTGCGGCACCTGTCGCGGCGGTTGGGGAGCCGCCGCAATGATCAAGAACATCCGCCTACCGCACCACCGCCAATCAACATTGCCGCGTCAACCTAACGGAAGTAGTGGATTTTGCTAAAAATCCATCCCCACCTAACTGAAGTAGTGGATTTTGCTAAAAATCCATCCCCACAATGGATTTTTAGCAAAATCCACGACGTTAGGCTTCGACATGCCGCCGGGGGTGTCAACAACCGTGGTTGAATTGACCGAGAGCCGGATGCAATTTTCCTTCGATCGATGGGGTGACGGTGAGCCATCTACCCAGTCAGCCTGAGCCAGAAACGGCAACATGACCAATGAAACTCCCATCCAGCCGACCGCACCAATGGCGAGTCGCGGGTCGAGGCGGGGCGGCGGTGCGGACCACGATAGGCAAGGCAACCCCATGAAATCCCCAAGCCGTTTTGCTGTCGCGGCGATGTATCGGTTCACGACGCTGCGTCAGCATGAGGCGTTGCGGGGGCCGCTGCGGGCGCGGATCAACCGCGCCGCGATTGCCGGATCGTTATTGCTCGCCAGCGAAGGGATCAATGGGACGCTGGCGGGAACGCCCCGGGAAATGATCGCATTTATCGATTGGTTGACTCGGTTGCGTTGGGGCGGGGGGCAGCCCTTTGTCGGTTTGGATGTCAAATGGTCACTATGCGACGCAATGCCGTTTCGCAAAGCCAAGGTGCGTTTGAAACGAGAAATTGTCACGATGGGTGTTGCGGGGATCGACCCGTCCGCCAGCGTCGGTACTTATGTTGATCCGGCGGACTGGAACCGATTGATCGACGATCCCGAAGTGTTGGTCATCGATACGCGAAACGACTATGAGACCGCGATTGGCGGTTTTGAAGGGGCGGTCGATCCGGGCACGCAATCATTTCGCGAATTGCCCGGCTATGTTGATGAGAACTTGGACCCGGCTCGGCACAGGAAGGTGGCGATGTACTGCACCGGCGGGATTCGGTGCGAGAAATCGACGGCTTACTTGAAAGCTCGCGGATTCACCGAGGTGTATCACCTGCGCGGCGGCATCCTGAATTATCTGGACACCGTCCCGGCCGATCAGTCGCGATGGCGTGGGGAATGTTTTGTGTTCGATGATCGCGTGTCCGTTGATCACCAATTGCAACCGGGGTTACATCGCCTTTGCCACGGCTGCGGCTGGCCGGTGGCGCCGGCCGATGCCGCCCGCCCGGATTTTGAACCCGGGGTGATTTGCCCTCGATGCGCCGCGGTGACGACCCGGGAGCAGCGTCGTCGTCGACGAACTCGTCAGCGGCAAATCGATGCGAAGCGGGACTAAATGATTGATCAAACCAAGGTCAAAAAGCTAATCATCATCGTCATCATCGTCCTTGTCTCTTCTTCCTTCCTTCTTGTTCTTTCCTTTCTCTGCTTTGACTTTCTTCAATTCCGCCAACGCGCTAATTTTGATCACCGGAGGGCGTTCGCACATCAGCGTCACGTCGCTGGCGACGTCGATGTCGAACATCGGCATCCCCCGGATCCAGGCGTTGGCGTCCATCGGGGCGGTGACCGAGACGGTGATCAATGCGCTCGCTTCGGTCAGCTCGTCGGGTTGAATCTCAATCTCATAACTGACCAGTCCCGCGTCACGAAGCAGTTGCTCGGTCACATCGCGGGCTTCGGCGACCGTCGCGCCGGGGACCATCGCGTGCCGGGCGCCCTCATAAGCGGCCGTGTCGACGGTGTGTTGCAACAACATCATCCGTGAGAGCTGGATCATGGCGGCGAACAGCGACAGGATGATGGGCAACACCATCGCAAATTCGACCAGCGTCGCGGCTCGTCGGCGACAGCTTTTTGGTTGAATCGATGTCATCAGAACGTGATCAGGGTCGGCAGGCTTTTGGCAATCTCGGTAAATGCCGATTTGAGCTGACGAGCGTCGGCCGCGTAGTAGTGTTTGCCCGCTCCAATTCGAGCGATCTCTGCCATGAGCGTCTGATCGGCTTTGTCCGAATACGAAATGGTATAGATCATAATGTCCGCATCGGCGGCACGGTGCGCCGCGACGATGGGATCGAACCCCGGATCGGGCAGCCCGTCACTCATCAGCACCAGGATGCGGGCGGCCCAGGGACGCGCGACCGCTGGGTCATTGAGTGCCGCGATCCCTTCGAGAATCCCCAAACCAATCTGCGTTGATTTGCCGGTGAAATGAGCAGAATGCGAGTTCAGGGCCACTAAGATTTGATCGTACTGATCGCTCAATTTGACCTCCGTGGCCGTGGCGGCACTATAAGTGCTCAGTGAAACATTTTCGGTGTGAATCGATTGCTTCACGGCAGTTAGGAACTGATCGACGCTGAGCACCATGTCGATCCATCGGCTATTAAGCGGCACCGGCATTCCTTGAGTCCAACCGTCGTGCTCCGGGCCGCGGGTCGAGGAATCGCTCGGCGCGATCATCGAGCCGGAACGATCCAGTACCAGGGCAATGTCCATTTCCACTTGAGTGCTGATCGCCGTTTTGATCGGCCGGAACGACGTCGGCGCCGACAAACCGGGAAACAGGATGTCGGCGCCGTCTCGGGTGTTGGCCGCGAACCCTTCGGATCGCAACCGCACAGCGTTGGGTTTGCCGGCGGGCTTGAATTGGTACCGCTCGTTTTCGCTGGAACGCAGCGAGGCACCGAATATGAAGTCACCGTCGGCCAGGTTGAGTGGTTGATTGGCGACGGGGTTTTGGGCTGCGACCCGGTATGCGGCGGCTTTGGCGGCGTCGGTGTCCCCGGTGACTGCCAGCGTCCGGCCGGCCGCCCGCGTCGCAACGTCGGTCGCGATTTGCAACTCGGTTCGC
Source organism: Pirellulaceae bacterium (assembly GCA_963833245.1). Taxonomy (GTDB): domain Bacteria; phylum Planctomycetota; class Planctomycetia; order Pirellulales; family Pirellulaceae; genus Rhodopirellula. Next base: position 955,081 of record CAWHXH010000006.1, on the reverse strand, counting down.
GTCATTTCCATGTAAACAACGTTGATGGCAAACGCTGAGACCATCAAAACGATCGGCAACAGGATGCACAGCAGCGCGATCGCGGCGCCGCGTCGATGTCGGCGGGATGGAGCAACGCTGGAACGGATTCGCATCATTGAATTTAATACTCCCCCATCAGGGTGACCGATTCGGTCAGCACCGGGTCACGAATAAACCAATTGCCCATTAACGAATTGGCGGCGATGTCGATCGAGACGCTCACGGTCGCCAGGTCGCCGAATTGCAAGGTCGACGGATCGGGCGGATCGACGGTCAACGAGTAGCCGTGCAGCCGGCGGCCGGAGAGCAGCAGGTCGGCTTGGGTTTGCAAGTGTTCGGGGGTGACGCCGGGGGTGATCGCCAACCGGCCACACTCATAGGCGGTGATCTTGATCGATTGCCGCAGGTAGATCATCCGGCAGATTTCGACGGTGCCCAGCGTGATGGCAAAAAACAGCGGCGAGATGACCGCGAACTCCACCATCGCCGCGGCGCGGCGGCGGGGTTGGAGGAAAGCGGTACGGATCGGCAGCGCAAACATTGACCAACCCTACGTCACGGCGGTTGGGGCGGTCGCGGAATTTAGCCGCGGTTGGCGGTGTAGCTGGCGGAAGCCGAACCGGTGCTCACCGGGATACCCGGCCGCGGGGCCGGACGCGGCGGCGGTGTCCCCTCGGGCGGCGGCAACATTTGTTGACCCGCCGGAACGACCACGCCGCAAGAAACGATGAACTGGATCGCTTCGTCGATGGTCAAATTCATATCAATCGCCTCCGATCGCCGGATCGTCACGGTAAAACCGGTCATCGGCATCGGGCTGGTGGGCATCAACACGCTGAGCATCGGCTCGCCGGCGGCTTCGGAAATTTCCCGCAGGCTGCTACCGGTGACAAATCCGAGCGACCAGATGCCTTCGCGGGGATACTGGATCGCAACGACGCGGTTGAATTCGATCGCCCGGTCATCAAACGCAAAATCGGTGATCTGTTTGACGCTGCCGTAGACCTTGTTGATGACCGGCACCGACAGGATCGCGGAGTCAAAGGAGTGCAGCATCCAGCGTCCGATACCGCCGGTAAAGATTCGGCCTAGGAAGTAAAGTAACGCCAGGAAGCAAACCAGGAAGACCGGGACAAAGATATAACGGGGCAGGAATCGGACTTCGACATAACGCCGCCAATAGCCGCGAGCGGTTTTGGGGGGGCCTTCGGCCAGGGAGAACGAGTCGGTTGCGGCATCGACCCGGTCGACAACATGCTTGGGAAGGTAACGCTGGCCGACCGGATCGGCGACGTAAATTTGGTCATTCAATACAAACCCGGTTTCGCCTTGCTCGGTCGTTCGGACCGCCCCGGCGGGCATCTGGGTCTTGGTATCGCTTTTGACCCAAACGATGGCGTTTCGCAGGTGCGTGTGAACGGGGTTGAGCAGGTAGTTTTCGATCGCGTTCCAAGCCCAAATCAACACGACGATCGTCAGCAGCGGCGGCAGGACGACGCCCAGGCCGCGCAGCAGGGCGCGGCGAACGCCCCCGACCGGCGGCGGGGGGGGGGGGCAATCACCGGATCATCGTCGGTGGGGTCAACGTCGATCGTTTGGGGCACGGCAGTCACGACTGGGAAAAAACGAAGGCGGTCGGTCGCCGCCACGAATCCGACCCGGCAGCGTTTAACTGTAGCACGCCGCCAGTCCGGCTCGCACCGGCCGGTGTGGGATAGGCCTCCGGCCTGTCACCGTGCTCAACGACAGGCCGGAGGCCTATCCCACATCGACAGGCCGGAGGCCTATCCTACGTTAGCTGAACCCCGGACCGCTCGGGCGATCACCAGCAGTTCGACCCGCGCCGCTCCGGCGGCTTTGAGTGCCGCGGCGGCCGCGTCGGCTGTCGCCCCGGTGGTCATCACGTCGTCAACCAGCAAGATCGTTTGACCCGCCAAACCGTCGTTCGGCCGCATCCAAACCCGCCGTGACACCCGAAACGCGCCGGTCATGTTGGCCCAACGCCCCGGATCGTCCATCCAGGCTTGCTTGGCCAACCGGCGGACCGTTCGCAGCGGCACCGTCGGGGTCAACTGCAACGATTGCCGAACTCGATCGACGATCATGCCGATCCCGCTGCCGCCACGCGACGCCCGGCGGCTCCATCGCGACGGAACGACGACAAGCACCGGCGGAGCGTCGGCGTCGATTTGCGGTCGCAAATACTCGGTCAACCGATCACCGAGCAAGCGGATGACCGACCCGTTGGCAGGGTACTTGGCTGCGACGATGGCCCGTTTGACCGCTCCGTCGTAGCGAAACATCGCGTCGGCGGCATCGAACGCCGGCCGGTGCGGCATCGCTTTGCAACCCGGGCATTTGCGGGGTTTGTCGGTCAATACCACCGGCGATTGCGGAAAAGCACACTGGGGACACAACCGATCCATCCCCACCGCGGCGGCGGCGAATTGCCGGTCGCATCCGTTGCAAACCGTCTGCTGATAGTTGCCGGCCGCCAGCAAACCGTCACAAAGCGGGCAAACGGCGGGAAAAATCAGCGACGTCAGCGGGGCCAACACGGCGGGGGCGACTCGCATCAAAATGTTTTAGCAAAAGTTTTCCGGTTTGCCGCGAACCTTGGCTCCTTGACTCGGTTCTACTGTAGCGAATCGCTCGTCGATTCAATTGAAGTTAGGAAAACTCGTCGGTCCGCTCGGCCAGCCTCTTGGGTGCTGGCCGACCTCCCGATCCCATCCCCCGCGCCGCCGGCTCTCACCGCTGCGGCTACAAGCGGAGTCACTGCCATGCGTTTTGCCACCCCCTCCATCGCTGCCTCGATCACCACCGCCGCCAATGCGGGTGCTCACCAGGTCGTCGTGCGGATCGGTCGTGACAACGCGATGGATCCGCGACCAACGATGGGACCGGAGCGTCCGGGCATAAGCGAACTTGCAAGTCCGCTCACGCCGTGGCGACTGCAACCGGTGCGTTATTGCGCCAGCGCGTCCAAACGTTCGACGAGTTGTCGTCGATCAGGACGCGGCTGAGCCGAGTCGTACCCGGTAGATCATCGAGCTGTCATCGCTGATGTGGGATAGGCCTCCGGCCTGTCATCCCACACAACGACAGGCCGGAGGCCTATCCCACGCAACGACAGGCCGGAGGCCTATCCCACGCAACGACAGGCCGGAAGCCTATCCCACCGCTCGGTGGCGCCCTGTCGCGGAGTCGATTGAGCCTGAACCTTTGGGTTTGGGCATTTTCCTAACTTTATCTCCCTTTCGATCGTGGTCGTTGCCGGCATGGGCCGGACGTCCGCGAAGGGTTTGATTGTCATGAATGTTTGTATCGATCGGCGGCCCCCCGCCGCGGAATTTTTAGCCCCGGACGTTTGCGTTTCTCAAATGACCGTTGCCGGTTTGGTCGTCGCGGTTCAAAACGGCGACCGGGCGGCGATGGGTGAACTGTTTGATCGCTACCGCGGCATGGTGTTGGCCCTGGCGACCCGTCGGACCGGCAACGTCCACGAAGCCGAAGAGTTGATGCAGGATGTTTTCGTCCAAGCGATGCAGAAGATCGGCCAATTGCGGGTGCCCGAAGCGTTCGGCGGTTGGTTGCGGCAAATCCTGCACCGGATGGCGATCAACCGTGCGACTCGCGGGCGGGTGGCGGTCGCGTGCGATCCCGAAACGTTGGCGGCCGTTTGCGTCGACGAGCAATCCTCGCCGGTCTCGGTTGCCCAGTCGCATGAAGACGCCGTGGCGGTCCGCGGCGGTTTGGGTCGGCTCGGCGAGATGGACCAGCGGACGCTATCGGCGTTCTACTTGCGTGGCCAAACGTTGATCGAAATGTCGGCGGAGTTCGACGCTCCGCTCGGGACGATCAAGCGGCGGTTGCACACGGCGCGAAAGCGGCTGGCGGCTGAGATGATCGCGATTTGAAGAGGGTCAAGGGTTGAAAGGTCAAGGGTTGAAAGGTCAAGGGTTGAAAGGTCAGGGTTGAGGTCAGGGTTGAAAGGTCAAGGGTTGAAAGGTCAAGGGTTGAAAGGTCAAGGGTTGAAAGGTCAAGGGTCAAAGGCAGAATGTTTCTTCCTTTGACCCTTTGACCCTTTGACCCTTTGACCGTTAACCCTTCAACCCTTGCCCGTTAACCCTTCAACCTTTGACCCTCCCCCCGCCTAGCGGCCCGGCGGCCGGGGGCGGACAATGTTGACGCAAACGCTCAACTTGCCCCGCCCCCGCCCCCGCCGCCGCCCGAGTCGACATGGACCCCGCCGAAACGTTCGACACCGCCGATGCCGATCGGCTGCACGATGCTCGCGGGCGGGTGTTGACCGAACTGGGCAAAGTGATCGTGGGCCAATCCGAGGTGATCGAGGAGATCCTCATCTGCCTCTTTTCGGCCGGCCACGTGCTGCTCGAAGGCGTTCCGGGGTTGGCCAAGACGTTGATGGTTTCGACGCTCGCCAAAACGCTCGACCTGTCGTTTAGCCGAATCCAGTTCACCCCGGACCTGATGCCCGCCGACGTCACCGGCACCGAGATCATCCAGGAGGATCGGTCGACCGGCCACCGCGAGATGCGTTTCATGCCCGGGCCGTTGTTTGCCAACGTCGTTTTGGCCGACGAAATCAACCGGACGCCGCCCAAGACCCAGGCGTCGCTGCTCGAAGCGATGCAGGAGCGTCAGGTCACCGCGGGCCGAACCCGACATCAACTCGACAACCCGTTTTTTGTGCTCGCGACGCAGAACCCGATCGAGCAGGAGGGCACCTACCCGCTGCCCGAGGCCCAGCAGGATCGGTTCATGTTCAAAGTCCGCGTCGGTTACCCGAGTTTTGACGAGGAGTTCGAGGTCGCCCGGCGGACCACCGGCACAGCAACGGGGGAAATCCAATCGGTGCTCACCGGCGATGAGATCCTGCGGCTGCAGCGACTGGTCCGCCAGGTCCCCGTGTCCGACCATGTGCTGCGATATGCCCTCAGTCTGGTCCGTCAAACCCGCGTCGGGGCCGACGGCACGCCCGAGTTCGTCACCGACATGGTGTCGGTCGGTGCCGGCCCGCGGGCGGTGCAATTTTTGATCATCGGTGCCAAAGCCCGCGCGTTGTTGCAAGGCCGACATCATGTCCAAATCGAGGACATTCAAACGCTTGCCGCCCCGGTGCTGCGTCACCGCGTGGTGGTCAATTTCGCCGCCGAATCCGACGGCGTGACCAGCGACGAGGTGGTGCAAAAACTGATCGACGCAACGCCCAGCGATGAAGACGAGTTCACGCGGGATAAACGATTTCAAACCTTGCTGGCGGGGTGAACGATGTTTGATCCAAACGACCGCGACCAAATGGTGGCGCTGCAACAATCGATCCAACGAGGCAAGGCTGCAACCGCCTCGAAACAAAGCGTTGGAGAGAAGTTATTTTCCGGACTGGAGCTTTTTAGAAACCAGGCTGTCCTGTGGCGTGGAATGATTGCCGGAATGAATCCTCAGTGGTCCTCAGAACAGGTTGATGTGGAGGTGCAGCGTCGATTGAAGATCAAAGAACGATTGGACGACGCCGGCTTGTATGTCAGCGAGCTTCCAACACGACCTTCGTCGTGACCGAAGCGTCCTATGATCCGAAACCAGCATTGATCAAACTGATCGACGCTTTTGAACGGACCCGTAACTTTCACTCGCCGGAGCGTTGTGAAGCTGGCGGACAGCATGTTCAAAATTGAGCTATTCGAGTTGAGCGAAGATGAATTTGATCAGTCTCGATTTCAACGTCGAGTCCAAGAACCTTCACCCGACTTAAACAAACGTGTCTGGGTACCAACGGCGGAAGACGTCGTCATCCAGAAACTACGATGGGGCCGGATGAAGGATTTGCCGGATGTCGTCGGCGGCCTACAAGGAAGCGGCAATGCCACATGACACAAAATAGCCTCCTGCAGCCCGAGATCACCGAGCGAATCAAGCGCCTCGAACTGGCCGCTCGGCGGATTGTCGAAGGCATGATGTCGGGCAGCCATCGGTCGCCCTACTTTGGCCAATCGATCGAGTTCCGCCAGCACCGGCCGTATGTCGAAGGCGATGAGCTGCGGCACGTCGACTGGAAAGTCTACGCGCGGCAGGACCGGCTGACCGTCAAACAGTATGAGGAGGAAACCAACCTGCGGCTGCAACTGCTCGTCGACACTTCCGAATCGATGGCTTATGGCGCCGGCTCGCGAGAATCTTCCAAAACGGATCCCCGCTTTGGCGACGGGTCCAAGTGGGACACCGCCGCGACGATCGCCGCAAGTTTGGCCTACCTGGCGATTCGTCAAAAGGATGCTGCCGGCATCTTGACCTTTGATGACGTCGTCCGCCAATCAATCCCCGCCGCCGGGGGAGATGCTCAATTGCGTCGCATTCTCTCCACCCTGGGTTCGACCACCGCGGCGGGGCGGACCGATCTAGTCAAAGTCGCCACGCAGGCGACCGCCGCGATCCCGCGAGCCGGGTTGGTGTGCGTCGTGTCGGACTTGCTGGGCGTCGATTCGGTCGTCGATGGTTTGAAAGTGCTGCGGAGCCGCGGGCATGATGTTTCGTTGTTCCATGTCCTGCATGACGACGAACTCGACTTCACCATGTCCGGGGCAACGAAATTTCAGGGTTTGGAAGGCGCCGGGGTGTTGCATTGCAACCCCGCCTCGCTGCGAGATGGTTACTTAAAAGCGTTGGAGGAGTTCCTGGACAAGACTCGCCGATCGTGTGCCCGGTTGCGGGTCGACTACACGTTGGTGCGAACCTCCGACCGGCTCGATGCGGTATTGGCGAAGTATTTGGTTAACCGGAAGCGACGGTGAGGGTTCGATCGCCAAACCGTAGCGGAAGTCGCCAAGACTTTCGGATGCGACCGATTGAGACGCCACCGAAAGTCTTGGCGACTTCCGCTACGGTTGGGGGAAATTCATGACATTTCACCTCATTGCCGCGACCGCGTTTGGCCTCGAATCGGTCGTCCGTCGCGAACTGACCGACCTGGGAATTGAAGCGACGATCGGTGACCCCGGCCGGGTGGAGTTCACCGGTGACTGGCAAACCGTCGCTCTGGCCAACGTTTGGCTGCGAACGGCCGATCGGGTGCTGGTGCGGATCGACCGGTTTGACGCCCCCGATTTTGACGCCCTTTTCAACACGGTCGGAGCGATCGACTGGGGGCGGTGGATCCCCGCCGATGGCAACGTCCACGTCACCGGGCGTTCGATCAAATCGCAGCTCACCAGCGTCCCGGCGGTTCAGCGGAGCGTCAAAAAAGCGGTTTCGCTTGCGTTGATGCGAGACCACAACGTTTCGGAACTGCCCGAGACGGGGGCGAAAACCAAAGTCGATGTGTCGTTACTGAACAATGTTGCGACGATCACGCTGGACACGACCGGCCCGTCGCTGCACCGTCGCGGCTATCGGCTGCATCAATCCTCCGCGTCGCTGAAGGAAACGATGGCCGCGGCGCTGGTGCAGTTATCGGTATGGCAACCGGGTCGGCCGCTGATCGATCCGTTTTGTGGGGCGGGAACAATCGTGATCGAGGCGGCCATGATCGCTCGCGGGATCGCTCCGGGGCGAAACCGTGAGTTTGCGTTCGAGGCTTGGGGGGTTTTGGACCCAACCACCGTCGCGGCGTGCCGCCAAGGCCGCCGTCGGGCCGAGGACCAAACCCTTGGCGGGTTGGGCGACGGGGAGGTTCGGCTCATCGGCCGTGACACCGACGAGCGAGCACTCCGAGCGGCCCGCGAGAACGCTGCCAGGGCCGGGGTCGAAGACCTCGTTCATTTTGAACCCGGCGACGTGCGGGAATTGACCAACAGCCGACGGTTTGGGTCGATCATCACCAACCCACCCTACGGTCAATGGATTGGCGGGACGCCATGGGAGTTGGATGAGTTGTATCGATCGCTGCCGGAGGTCTTTCGCCGCCTGCCGACGTGGTCACATCACGTGCTGACGGCCTACCCGGATTTTGAAGCGACCCTGGGTCGCAACGCCGACCGACGCCGGAAACTGTACAACGGCCGGATCGAATGCACGTATTTCCAGTTCCTCGGTCCCAAGCCGGTCGCCGAGCGGCGGGGGCGGGGGGACGATGCCGCGGTGTTGGAACACGCCGCCGGGAACCCGGCATTTGGAGCGGCCAAGGACGACCCGGTGATCGCCGAACACGCCGAGCGGTTTGCCGCCAGACTTCGCAACCAAGCCAAACACCTGCGGCGATTTCCAGGCCGCGGCATCACCTGTTTCCGGCTCTACGAACGCGACGTGCCGGAAATCCCGCTGGTTGTCGATCGCTACGAGGATCACCTGCACATCGTCGAGTTTGAACGACCGCACGACCGCGACCCGGCGCGGCATGCCGATTGGCTCGATGCGATGGCGGGGACTGCGGGGGAAGTGCTTGAAATTCCTGCAAAAAACGTGCATTTGAAACGGCGGGGTCGGCAGCGGGGCACGGACCAACACGCCAAGGTCGCCGACACCGGACGCCGGATCATCGTTGATGAGGGGGGCCTGAAATTTTGGGTCAACCTGGACGATTACGCGGACACGGGATTGTTTGCCGATCATCGAAACACGCGGGCGATGGTTGGCAAACAGGCGACCGGGAAACGCTTTCTCAACCTTTTCTCTTACACCGGTTCGTTCACTGTTTACGCCGCCGCGGCCGGGGCGGCGTCAACGACCAGCGTCGACCTCAACGGCAACTACCTCGACTGGGCGGCCGACAATCTGCGGCTCAACGGCATCGACTTGCGCGATCACCGCGGCGTCGTCGCTGACGTGCCCGCGTGGGTCGCGGAACACCCCGCCGGCAACCACTACGACCTGGCGGTGGTCGATCCGCCGACGTTTTCCAACTCCAAACGGACCACCGCGGACTGGGACGTGCAGCGGGACGCGGTCCGACTGTTGTCCGACGTGATGCGGTTGATGTCGCCCGGCGGAGTGGTTTATTTCAGCAACAACTATCGGCAATTCAAATTCGCCGAGGAGGAATTGTTGACCGTTTGCCCGGGGATCAGCGTCCGCGAAATCACCAAACAAACGCTGCCCGAGGAGTACCGCAACCGGCGGATTCATCGCTGCTGGCGGATCGTGCGGGGCGATCAGTGATGGGACCAAATCCCATGAACGCCAACCGGAGTGCTTGATGGCGCAACTGATCGCCACCGGACCGGTCGGTCAAACCCAGCGGGCGACGCTGCCGCCGGTCGAGGATGGCCGCACCCTGGCGATCGGCCGACGCGATTGGCCGTTGCCTTGGGAACGGTTCCTTTCGGCGGCCCATGCGACGGTCCAGCCGTTGCCCGGCGGTCGCGCTCGGGTGCGGCGTGCCGAGGGTGTCACCAACCCATTGTTTTTTCGCGGACGACCGGCCTCCAAATTTGACATGGTTGCCGGGGAACATTTTGTCATCGGTCAAACAACCTTCACGTTGACCCTTGGCGATGGTTCCCCGGTCGTGCCACCCCCGGTCGGGGAACCTCACCGGAGCGGTTCGGCGGCGGGGGAATTGACCGAATTTGCGTTCGCCCCCGAACGGCTTCGCAAGGCCGCCTTTCGCGATGCCTCCTCGCGAATCGAATTGCTCTCGCGGTTACCGGATTTGATCGAGGGCAGCGGCGACGCGGAGCAATTGGTCGCTCGCGTCGGGTCGCTGTTGGCCCGCGGTTGCGAGACCGCTCAATCGGTCTGCGTCTTGGATTTGCAGACCCGCCCGGCGGCGGTGTTGCACCAGAGCAACCGGGGCGGCGGCGGGGCGGCCATCAGTGAGACGTTGGTCGGCCGCGCGACCCTCGGCGGCGAATCGATTTTGCATATTCGCGGCGGCAATGGTCCCGGGGCCGGTGAGTCCGGCGACTACACCCTGGTTGCTGAAACCGACTGGGCGTTTTGCGTTCCGATGGCCGGCGATGAGTCGGATCGATGGGGTTTCTACGTCGCCGGACGGGCGGTCGACCTTGGAGGAACGCCCGAAGCGATCCGACTTGAATTGGCCGACGATGTCAAGTTTGCCGAATTGGTCGCCTCGCTGGTCACCGGACTGCTGCGGAGCCAGCGACTGGCCCGGCGTCAATCGTCGATGCGGGGTTTCTTTGCCCCGGCGGTGATGCGGGCGATCGCCAAAGATGCCGCCGGCGGTGACCCCGAAGCGGTCCTGCAACCCCGCGCGGTCCCGCTGGCGGTCATGTTTTGCGATCTGCGGGGTTTCTCCGCGGCGTCCGAAGCGGCGGCCGACCGGTTGCTCGAACTGCTGTCGCAAACCAGCGACGCGCTGGGCATCATGACCGGTCACATTCACCGCACCGGCGGCGTGATCGGCGATTTTCACGGCGATGCGGCGATGGGATTTTGGGGTTGGCCCATTGCCCCGGGTGACGATCCGTCGTCGGCATTGAATCAATCGGTCGCTTCGGCGATTGCGGCCGCGTCGGCAATTCGCGACGACTATGCGGCCGGTCAAACCGCGTTTCGGTGCGGCATCGGGATCGCCTCGGGCGACGCGGTCGCGGGCCGAATCGGGACGGCCGATCAAGTCAAAGTCACTGCGTTCGGGCCGGTTGTCAATCTGGCCTCGCGGTTAGAAGGATTAACCAAGACGTTTGGGGTCGAAGTCATTATTGATGGGGCGACCGCCCAATTGGCTCGATCCAACGCGTCGGGCAGCCACCTGCCCGGGGGGCGGATCCGCCATTTGGCCCGCGTTCGTGTCGCGGGGATGACCGCCCCGGTCGACATCCACCAGTGGGTCGTCCCGGGCACCGGATCGCTCGGGGATGAACAAATCCTTGTTTACGAGCAGGCTTGGGCGGCGGTCGCGTCGGGCGATTGGGAAACCGCTTATAAGGGACTGCATGAATTGCCGTTCAATGACCGTCCCAAAGATGTATTGATGCGGTTGATTCTGCAACACGACCGCCGCCCGCCGGCCGACTGGGACGGAACGCTGCGGTTGGGCAAGTCCTAGGTAGCGGAAGTCGCCAAGACTTTCGGTTTGTCTTGACTGTCGAATCCGAAAGTCTTGGCGACTTCCGCTACGATAGCGATTTTCCCGCCCCGGTCCCCCGATGCCCGCCACCTTCCGCGTCGACGTCGCCAAAGAGCAGTTCACGTTCTCCGCGGCTCACTTCATCACCTTTGCCGGCGACATCTGCGAGCGACTGCATGGGCACAATTACGGCGTTCGGGTCGCGGTCGAAGGCCCGCTGGACGCCAACCGCTACGTCGTCGACTTCATCGCCCTGCGTGACGCGGTTTTGCAACAGACCGCCGCCCTGGACCATCACGTCCTGCTGCCGGAGCGTCATGCCGAGATCAAGATCGACGTGGGCGAAACCGAAACGACCGCTCGGTTTCGCGACCGGCGGTGGGTTTTTCCCAACGAGGACTGCGTGATTTTGCCGGTCGTCAACACCACCGCCGAGGAGATCGCTCACGTCATCGCGATGCGGGTTCGCGACCAAACGCGTGAACAGTTTGGCGACAGGCTGGATTTTCTCGAAGTCGGCGTGGATGAAAATCAGGGACAATGGGGCACGTGTCGTTTGCCATGGAACGAATCGCCGGTCATTGACGTATGATTGGCTTCCGTAGCGAAAGTCGCCAAGACTTTCGGTTGTCACCCGATCGACCGCAACCGAAAGTCTTGGCGACTTCCGCTACGGTTTTTCTCCCCCCAACCCTGACTTGCCTTGATCTCCCGGTCTTCTCTCGCCGCCTGCCTGCTGGTCGTTTGGGTCAACCACGCCGCTGCCGACTCGTTCACCACCGAGCTGGTCCCGCTGCTGCGGACGTTCTGTTACGACTGCCACGGCGAGAGCGATGGCGAAGGCGGCATTTCATTGGCCGCGGACGATTCGCCTGATAAAATCGTGGCGTCGCGGAGTCACTGGATGCGAGCCGCCGCCCAAGTCCGGCTGGGCACGATGCCGCCCGCCGACGGCGATCCGATGGACGCCGATTCCCGTGCCAAACTTGCCGATTTGATCGACCGCTACGCCGCGGCGGTCAATTGCGAGGCCAACCCCAACGCCGGCAAAGTCGCGATGCGGCGGCTCAACCGCACCGAATATCGTAACACGATCTTGGATCTCGTCGGCGTCGACTATGCCCCGGCCGCGGATTTCCCCGCCGACGACGTTGGTTACGGATTTGACAACATCGGCGACGTGCTCTCGCTGCCCCCGCTGCTGATGGAACGCTACCTGGCGGCCGCCGAAGCGATCACGGGGATGGCGATCCAAACCCCCCCGCCGCCGCGGACGACAACGTTTGAAACCTCCGCCTCGGATCTGCACGGCGACGGCACCGCGAGCGGGCGCGACTGGTTGCTCTACTCCGATGGTTCGGCCTCACTCCATTATGACGCCCCGTTGGCCGGCCATTATGAATTGACGATCACCGCATCGGGCACCCAAGGCGGCGATGAACCGTGCCGGATGGCGGTTCGCGTCGGGTCTCAAATCCGCGAGATCGAAGTTCCCGAAACCGAGCCGGCCGACAAGAAGGTTTCGTTGCGACTCCGCGAGGGACCTCAAAAGATTGAAATCGCGTTCCTCAATGATTATTACCGCGAGGAGGGCGGAAAAAAAATCGATCGCAATTTGACGGTCCATCACCTGCATTTCAAAGGAACCGAGATTGTCACCACGCGGCCGATCGAGCCGACCGCGACGCACCGCAGCCTGATCTTTACCAAGCCGCAAAAGGATATCAGTGAAGCAGCTGCGACCGCCGCGGTGATGGGGCGTTTTGCGTCGCGAGCCTACCGCCGGCCGGTCCGGCGGGACGAGTTGGTCCGCCTCAATGATTTGGCCCAAAGCGTCCGTGATGGTGGCGGCAGTTATGAGGAATCGATTCAGGTCGCGATGCAGGCGGTGTTGGTCTCGCCCCATTTCCTGTTTCGCATCGAGCGGCCCCGCGAGACAGCGGAAAACCAACCGATGCCGCCGATTAGCGAGTATGAACTGGCGACGCGAATCTCCTATTTCCTGTGGAGCAGCATGCCCGACGATGAACTGTTGTCATTGGCTCACCAAGACAAACTTCGCGATCCCGCGGTCCTGCTCGATAAAATCGGCCGAATGATCGCCGATCCGCGAAGCCGCCGTTTGGTCGACGGCTTCGCCAGCCAGTGGTTGCAGCTTCGGATGCTCGACGACCTGCAGCCCGATACGCGAATCTATCGTGGTTTCAACGATGAGATTCGCCAGGCTCAAAAACGCGAAACGCTGTTGTTTGTCGAAGAAGTGTTTCGTCATAACCGGCCGGCGGCTGATTTGATCGAAGCCGACTACACGTTTTTGAATGAACCGTTGGCTCAATTTTATGACATCCGCGGGGTTCGCGGCAACGACTTCCGACTCGTCTCGCTGGCCGGGCAAGACGGCCGTCGCGGGGGTGTGTTGACCCACGCCAGTGTCCTGACGGTGACCAGCAACCCGACGCGTACCAGCCCCGTCAAACGCGGCAAATGGATTTTGGAGAACATTTTGGGCACGCCCCCACCCCCGCCCCCGCCGGGGATCCCCGAACTCGACCGTGGGCCGCTGGCCGGGACGCTCCGGCAGCGGATGGAACAACACCGTGCCGACCCGGCGTGTGCGACCTGTCACGCGATGATGGACCCGCTCGGCTTTGCGTTGGAGAACTACAACGCGGTCGGACAGTGGCGATCCCGCGACGGCTCGGACCCGATCGACCCGTCGGGCGAGCTTCCCGACGGTACCAAGTTCTCCGGCGCCGCAGATTTGAAAACGTTGTTGGCCGGTCAACGCAAGGACCAGTTCATCCGCTGCCTGACCGACAAATTGCTGATCTATGCGACCGGTCGCGGCACCGAATACTATGACAAATGCGCGATCGACAAGATCATGTCGCAAGCCGAACCCAAAGACTATCGTTTCGCCTACCTGCTGCTGGGCATCATTCAAAGCGACCCGTTCCAAAAGCAGGGTTACCGCGAGTGAGCGGGATAGGCCTCCAGCCTGTCATGACAACGGATGACAGGCCGGAGGCGTATCCCAAATTTTGTTTCATCTTCTAATGGAGTCATCATGATCCACCGCCGAACCCTCCTCCGCGGCGTGGGCACCGCCGTCGCCCTGCCGTTGCTGCAATCGATGCGTCCCGCCGCCGCCGCGGCGACCGGCAAGTCCCCCTTGCGGGTGGCGTTTCTGTACACTCCCAACGGTGCCCACATGCCCGATTGGCGACCGGTCGGTCAAGGCGAAAAACTGCGACTGGGGGCCACCCACCAAGCCCTCACCCCGTACCAGGACCAACTCAACGTCCTATCAGGTCTGACGCTTGACGGTGCTCGCGCCCACGGCGACGGGGGCGGCGATCACGCTCGATCGGTCGCCGCATTCTTGACCGGCGCCCACCCTCATAAAACTGACGGCGCCAACATCAAAAATGGCGTCTCGATCGATCAAGTCATCGCTCAGTCGGTCGCCACCCAAACCCGCTTCGCCTCGTTGGAACTCGGTCTGGAGCCGTCGGCCACCTCCGGTCGCTGTGACACCGGCTACTCGTGTGCCTACGCATCGAACATGTCATGGCGGGGACCGACCAACCCGATGGCCAAGGAACACGATCCTCGGGCGGTCTTTGATCGTTTGTTTGCCGGTCAAACCAAGCGGGAAACCGGCCGCGCCGTCGCCGAACGCGAAAAACATCGCACCAGCGTGCTCGATTACGTCCTGGAGGATGCTAAGGCGTTGCAGCCGCACCTGCCGGCGATCGATCGCCGCAAGCTTGACGAGTATCTGTACAGCGTTCGCGATATTGAAAAGCGACTCAACGGTCCTGATAAATTGCACTTTGGCGAAGACGGTGTGCCGGACTTTCCCCGACCCTCGGGCGTGCCGAGGGAACTCGCCGAACATAGTGCGTTGATGATGGACATGATGACGCTGGCGTTTCAAACCGACAGCACCCGAGTCATCTCGTTTATGTTCGCCAACGCCGCCAGCAACCGCCCCTACCGTGAGATTGGCGTCAACGAGGGTCACCATGAATTGTCCCATCACGGCGGCAGCGAGCATAAGCAAACCGAAGTCGCCAAGATCAACCGTTTTCACGTCGAGCGGTTTGCCGAATTATTGCAACGCCTGCGGGCGACCCCCGAAGGCGAAGGCACGCTGCTGGATCATTGCTTGATCGTCTACGGCAGCGGCATCAGCGACGGCGATCGTCATAATCATGATGACCTGCCGATCATCCTGGCCGGAGGCGGCGGGGGCCGAGTTCGCGGCGGTCGTCACCTCAGTTACGACAAGGAAACGCCGCTATGCAACCTGTACGCGGACCTGGCGACCGCAATGGGAAACACCACTCAAACCTTTGGTGATTCCAACGGCTCGCTACGCGGATTAATATCGTAGACCAACCGCTCCCCGCTACTGCTTGAGTCGCCAATTTTATGATTCGTCCTCTTACGCGAATCCTCGCAATCTTGCTGGCTTGTGGTCTCGGCTCCAGCGGGGCGTCGGAGCCTCGTTGGCGGGCGGGATTCGCACGGATCGACATCACCCCATCCGAACCGGTTCGGATGACCGGGTACGCCGACCGCGATCACGCCAGCGAAGGGGTTCAAACGCCACTGCATGTTCGTGCGATCGCGATTGAGTTCATCGGCCAACCGATTCACCTGCTGGTTTCGATCGAGAACATTGGTTTGTCGGGCAAGCGAATCAACGATTTAGCTCAACGAATTGAACAGTCGCTCGGCGTGCAGCGCCAACAGATTGTCTTTGCCAATACTCACACCCATGCCGCCCCTGACCTGGTGGATGGTTTAGATAACATCCTGCTGGCGCCGCTGAGCGATGCCGAAGCCCAAGCCCGACAACGCTACAGTGAGCAGCTCAATGCCGCGGTGCTTCGGGCGGCTGCCGAAGCGGTGGCCGATCGTTCGGCCGCCGACATCAGCTTTGGTCGCGGCGCCGTGGATTTTGCCGTCAATCGACGATTGCTGCGAAATGGCAAATGGGTCACCTTTGGTGTGCAGTCCGACGGACCGGTCGATCATGACGTGCTGACTTTACGAGTTTCCGGTCCTGATGGAACACTACGCGGTGTCATGTTTAACTATGCGTGTCACTGCACCACCTTGACCGGTCAGTACTACAAAATTCATGCGGATTGGGCGGGGGTCGCTTCGACTCAAATCGAAAAGATCAATCCCGGTTGCGTCGCAATTTGCACTATTGGTTGCGGCGCCGATGCGAACCCCGAACCCCGGGGGACGCCGGAGCTGGCGACCCGGCATGGAATGTCATTGGCCGATGAGGTGATGCGAATCGTCCAGACGCCCATGTCGTCGGTCGAGCAGCCAATCGTCAGTCACTTTGATTATGCGGGGTTGCCATTCGATCTGCCGACGGCTGACGAATTGAACCAGCGGGCCAAAAGTGAACATTTGCATTACCGCCGAAATGCGGAGCACTGGATGGCGGAACTCGCCGAACATCGCCGGTTGCCGGCGACCTATCCGGTCCCCGTTCAAACCTGGCGTTTTGGTGATGATATGACCATGGTGTTCCTGGGGGGCGAGGTGGTGGTGGATTACGCACTTCGGTTGCGGCGGGAGCTAAACGATCCCAACCTTTGGATTTCCGCCTATTGCAACGATGTAATGGGATACGTCGCCAGCGAGCGGATGCGTGCCGAGGGCGGTTATGAGTTCGATCGGTCGGCGGTGTATTACAACCTGCCCGGACCCTGGGCCACAGGCACCGAGGATTTACTGATTGGGCGGGTCCATGAAATGCTGCAATCCGACAAACCGCCTCCGGCGCTGACGCCGCCGCAGGCCCGTGCCGGGATTCGAGTTCCCGACGGGTTGGAGGTTCAATTGGTTGCGGCCGAACCATTGATTCAAGACCCAATCAATCTTGCCTTTGGAGCCGATGGGCGTTTATGGGTCGTGGAGATGGGTGATTACCCGGGGACCGATGATTCCCCCGAGGGCCGTGGCCGGATCAAGATTCTGTCCGATTCGGACGGCGATGGGGTTTATGACGCTGCTCAATTGTTCTTGGATCACCTGAGCTTTGCCACCGCGGTTCATCCATGGGCCGACGGCGCCATCGTTGCCGCGGCGCCGGACATCTTCTTTGCTAGAGATACCGATGGCGATGGTCGAGCCGACGATCGCGAGACCTGGGTCACCGGGTTCCCGCTGGCCAATCCCCAGCATCGCGTCAACGGATTCGCCTACGGACTGGATCATTCGCTGCACTGCGCCAGCGGAGACAACTTGGGGGAGGTGACGGCGGTGCGGACCGGCTTGACGCACAACGCGTCGGGGCATGACGTTTGCCTATTTCCGACAAC
The DNA here is from genome assembly GCA_963833245.1 of Pirellulaceae bacterium. Lineage (GTDB taxonomy): Bacteria > Planctomycetota > Planctomycetia > Pirellulales > Pirellulaceae > Rhodopirellula. The sequence goes on along the minus strand of CAWHXH010000006.1, from coordinate 937,717 downwards.
CGGGGCCGTGGAGGTAATCAGTGGACGGACGCAGTACATCCGTTCGCGAAATGATTGGGGTCAATGGTTTGGAAACGACAATAGTCACCCGATGTTTCATTACCCGATCAAGGACCGTTACTTACGTCGCAATCGGGCGGTTTCTCTGAGCGGGAATCAACATCAACTGTTCGATCCGCCATCGGCTCCGGCGGTTTATCCGATCAGCAACACGGCGGACCGTTTCAATGATTTGCACACCGCGGGCCGGTTCACCTCCGCGTGCAGTAGCATTGTTTTTCGGTCCGACGGTCTTGGGGTGTCTTTGCTCGGTGAGGCGTTTGTATGCGAACCGGTTCATAATTTAATTCATCGGGCGCATTTGGTTCCCGAGGGTTCCACTTATCATGCGGTCCGCGTCGAGGCTGAATTGAACCAGGAGTTCCTCGCCTCCGATGATCCCGATTTTCGTCCGGTCCGGGTGATCGAGGGCACCGACGGGATGTTGTGGGTGGTCGACATGCAGCGTCCGGTGATTGAACATCCTCAGTGGATCCCCGAGTCATGGCAATCGCGTTTGGATCTGCGTGCGGGTTCGGATCGAGGCCGGATTTACCGGGTGGCCCCGGCCGGCAGTTCGCCCCAAATTCATTTGCCGGACATCAGCGGTTTGGCGGGTCCGGCTTTGGTCAAACAACTGACGGACCCCTCGGGCGCGGTTCGCGATTTGGCCCAACAACTCCTGTTGATGCAGCCCGCCTCGGCATCGGTCACCGCGGCGCTAGAACAACTTTTAAAAACCGGCGACTCACCGGCCACTCGAGTGCAAGCAATATGGTGTTTGGAAGGGATGGGGCATTTGGATGTAATGTCGATTGCCGAGGCTCTGCATGACAACCATTTCGGAGTGGTTTGTTCGGCCGTGCTGCTGAGTGAATCCCGCCTGGATAGTCATCCATATTTATTGGATCACCTGGCCGTCCTGGCGACGCATTCCGACAGCCGCGTCAAGTTGCAATTGGCGCTGTCATTGGGAGAATGTTCCCACCCGACGGCCGGAAAAATTCTTGCCCGGATGTCCATCGATCCCCATCAGGATTTTTGGTTGACCCGCGGTTTGATCTGCTCCGCATCGCATCATGCCCCAGCGATGTTGTCAGCGTGTTTGAAACGACTTCAAGACTTTGATGAGGAATCCACTTCCGCGACAATGACGGATCTATTGACGTCGTTGATTCAAACCGCGGCGGCGGGTGGCGATTGGGCATCGCTCGACGAGATCGCCACCGTCCTGCAGGATGTTTCGGCCAATGACTCCCCGGCAATACCGCTGGCGACCGCTTATTTAGATGCGACCAAAGACATCCAACCCGTGGGCGGCTCAACGCATCGGTTGGTAAGTTTGCACACGGAGGCGACCGACATTTTGATCGATGAGAATGCGGAGTCGTCACGCCGCTGCCAATCAATATCATTGATGGGCCGGGGCTTGGCGGATGATACCGCGGACGAGCGATTGCTGGTCGATTTGATCTCGCCTCGGGTCCCGCCCATGGTGCAGATGGCCGCGATCACGCGTTTGGGGCAAATCGGTCATCCGTCCGGGGCGACGGCGCTATTGCGAGCTTGGGGCGGCATGTCCCAGCCGGTCCGGGAGGCAACGGTCAATCAAATGTTGCGATTGACTCCTTGGAGAAATCAGTTGTTGTCGGCCATGGAGCGAGGATCAATCCAACCGCATGAATTAACGCCCGCGGCCAAGCAAAGTTTGCAAACGATCGGCGACGCGTCCAGCAGGGCATTGGCAACGCGGTTACTACGACCGCTTGGTTCGGCGGATCGTGACTCGCTGGTGTCCGACTACCTCCGGGCGATCGATGCCACCGACGGCAATGGGGTCCGGGGCGGTGCCTTGTTTCAAACCGCCTGCGCCGCCTGTCACCAACCCGACGCGGCGGGCCGGATGGTAGGTCCGAGTCTGAGCAATTTAACCAATCGAACCGACCGAGCGTTGTTGGAAGCGATTCTGGACCCCAACCGTGCCGTCGATCCTCAGTTCCTCACCTATTCGGTGCTCACCGACGACGGCCGAGTCTTCAGCGGCGCGATCGCCGAGGAGTCCGGCGACAACGTGACGCTGGCCTTGGCCGACGCGTCCCGCGTCACCATCGCGAGGGCGGACATTGACATGCTGCAAAACACCGGCATTTCGTTGATGCCTCAGGGCTTTGAATCGCTGTTGACACCGGCTGCGATGGCCGACCTACTGCGGTTCCTACAATCCGGCTTGGAGCAACCGATCCGGTAGAAATCTTTATCGACGAACTTTCTGGACTATCGACCCGGCGAAATGGTCGTGAAGACAACGTCGCCGGGAGCCAAAGATTAGAAGGACGTCAATGGTCATCACCACGCCAACGATGTAGCTGTCGATCTGGCCGGGGATGATGATCGTCAAAATGACCAGAGGCAAATACCATAGCGATCGATAGACGTAGACCCGTTTGAAGGATAACAATCCGCCGGTGCGATGGTCGACGATGCGAATCCCCGTCAACCATTTGCCGATACTTTGGCCGCGGGTTACCAGCAAATAGCCGTGAAAGAGCAGGAACGCGACGATTCCGACGACCGCGCCAATGATTTCATCCATGGGGGTCGCTTGCTGCAGCGTCTGCCGCTCGAACGCGCCGCTCAGGATATAGTAGGGTCCGTAGACGAGCCAAATGAGCAACCCATCGACCATCACAGCGACGTAGCGAGTAAAGCGGCCCGCCAATGGGGCATCGGGATCCGCCTCCGAGGACGTCGGAACGTCTGACAGTTCGGTCGCCGGCGACGTATATGGGTTGATGGTTTGCGACACGGACGAGCCTCATTCGGGGGGGCGGGAATCATCGGGGAGGATGTCCATGCTAACGCATCGAGTTGGAAAGCAACGTCACTGCGTTCCCGGAACACCGTCGATCGCCGGCAGCGGGAACGCTTCGCTGTCGACATGTTCCCCGGCGGCGATCGCGGCCAGACGGGCGACGACCTCCGGGTGATCACTGGCGACGTTGGTCTGCTCGCTCGGGTCAGTCTCCAAATCATAGAGTTCAAAATTGACGGACCCCGCGGATCGGTTCTTGGCCGGCCGGCGGGCGAGTCCTTTGCGGATAATCTTCCAACGACCCATCCGCACCGCCTGTTGGCCCCCATAACCGGCAAACTCCCAGTATAGGGGTCGATCGGACTTTGGCGGTTCGTCGTCGGTTAGCAGTGATAAAAATGAAACCCCATCGATCGGTTCGGACGGTCGATCAACGTCGGTCGCTTGCAAGATCGTGGGCATCAGATCCCACCATGCTCCCACCCAATCACTGGTCCGGCCGGGGGCAATTCGACCGGTTTGCCGAGCGATCAACGGCACCCGAATGCCGCCCTCATCGAGCTGACCCTTGCGACCTTTGAGGCCGGCCGTCGAGTCAAAGTAATCGCTATCCGAACCACCGAGTCGATCATAAGTCGGACCGTTGTCGCTGGTGAAAACAATCAGCGTGTTTTCGCCAAGCCCCAAGTCATCGACGGTATCGATCACCCGTCCAATGCCGGCGTCCATGTGCGTGACCATCGCGGCATAGGCGGCTCGCGGGGTGGGGTGCGAGAGGTAACCGCGATGACGATGGTCCGCTTCGACAATCGTCTTTTGGTAGGTTGCCAGATCCTCCGGGGGCACTTGGATCGAAAGGTGAGGTACGGCCAACGGCATGAAGACAAAGAAAGGTTCGTCGCGGTGTTGTTTGATGAACCGACAGGCTTCGTCGACGAATTGATCCTGCGAGTAGGTGTCGCCCGTGGCCCCGCGATCATTGCCCGGTTGAATTTCTTTGATGCGGTTTCGCCACAGGAATCGCGGATAGTGATTATGTGCGTGGAATTGGCTGTTGTATCCATAGAAAAGGTCAAAGCCCCGTTGGTTTGGATCGCCGCTGCTGCCGAAGTGCCCCAGTCCCCACTTGCCGAACGCGGCGGTCGCATAACCGGCTCGCTGCAGAAATTCGCTGAGCATCATTTCGCTGGCCGGCATGGGATATTGACCCGGGAACTCCAGCCCCAACCGCTCCGCTTCCGGCGTATCGATCGGTTGCCGCTGGTTGTCTCGCACGGCGGCGTGGCCGGGATGCTTGCCGGTCATCAAACAACATCGGCTGGGGGCGCAAACGGCATTGCCGGCGTAGAAATTGGTCAATCTTACGCCCTGCGCGGCGAGCTGATCGAGCCGCGGGGTACGGATAATCCGCTGGCCGTAGCAACCCAGCTCGCCATAACCCAAATCATCGGCAACGATCAGGACGACGTTGGCAGGTGGCTGACTCCGGTCGGCGTGACATGACCGTAAGCCGATGGACGACGAGATCACGATGAAAGAAATCAGGAAGAATAGTATGTTTCTGGTATGCATAGAGACTGGACGACTTGAAAGGTACATTGTAGGGTTGAGGATCTCGATTGGTTGATGGGTTGTTTGATAGGAAAATGCACATCTCCGGCTCCCCCTCGCCCCTCTTAGGGGAGAGGGGGTTGGGGGGTGAGGGGATGTTCACCTGGTTGTCCGCACCCGGAAAACCCCTCACCCCCCAACCCCCTCTCCCCGAAACGGGGCGAGGGGGAGATAGCCGTCTGGAACTTTGAATCGGCACAAATTAATTGTTTGAAGCAACGCGCCCATTGGCCCGTCAACTCAGTGAGTCTACCCGCTGCCGGGTGGGCACCAGCGGAGAAACGGCTCATCCGAACGATCGGATCAACCGATAGAACCCGCAGGGGACCCCAACCGATCCAACGGCAGTGACTTTTCTTGCAAATTCGCTGTCTAGTTCGGCTCGGCGTCCTCGGCCTGTTGGCTGCCGGTGGCGGCTGCGCCCATCGTCACCTGGCTCGGCAAACGGCGTTGGCCGCCAGCACGGTGATGGACATACATCAGGAGATCATCCTTCAAAATTTGGCGAAAATGTCCGCCTGTCCCCGTTCGCTGCCCGGGCACATGCGTATCGCCAACGGGGTCGTTCAGGTCAACCACAACGCCGGCGTGGGGCGTTCGGGCGGTTTTTCAGAATTGACCGATGGTGCCCTGGGACTGGATCGCTACGGCCCCTCGGCGCAAGTATCCGTTAGCCAGCAGTGGGGCAGCGATGCGGTCGCCAACCCCGAAGACGTCAAAATGCTGCAGGATCTCTACCGGGTCGCGTTGGGTTATGATCCGTTGCCCGATCCGCCCAGTTTGATGCCCGGTGCCGATTCCGATTCAGCCGCCGACGGGTCACGGGGTATGGAGCAGAAAGAACGTTTGTTGGCCAGCGTTCCGGCTCCCGGCTGGGTCCACTTTGGTTGTCGTCGTGACGTTCCTAATGACGCCGTCGCGGTCGCTCGACATGGCAAACGATTCGCCTGGGTCCGGCCCGACGGCATCGACGGTCTGTCGCAAATGACGCTGGCCGTTTTGGGGGTCATCAAAGACACTCAAAGCAGCGATCCGTCGGGTCTGGCGGTCACCGGTGGCGGTGGGTAGCCTTGTAATTACGAATCTTCGTATCGTTGCAGGTCGTGCTTGACCATCAGTTTGGCCAGCGCCGGGGCGGTCGTTTGAGGTTTCCAGCCCAACGCCGTCGCGGCGTGCGAAGCGTCGCCGACCAGATGTGTCACTTCGGCCGGACGCATGTAGCGAGGATCCTGGACCACGTAGTTGTGCCAGTCCAAGTCGACGGCCTCGAAGGCTGCGGCCAGGAAATCTTCGACGCTATAGGTTTGACCGGTCGCCAAAACATAGTCGTCGGGCGTGTCGTGTTGCAGGATACGCCACATCGCGTCGACAAATTCGGGAGCGTAACCCCAGTCACGTCGCCCATCGAGCGAGCCGAGGGATAGTTGCTTTTGACGCCCGGTCGCGATCGCGGCGGCGGCGCGGGTGATCTTGCGAGTCACAAACGATTCGCCGCGGCGTGGCGATTCATGATTGTAACAGATCGCGTTGCAACCAAATAAATCGAATGCGTCTCGGTAAACCCGCACCATGTCGGTGGCGAATGATTTGGCAACCCCATAGGGCGAGACAGGTCGGCGGGGCGTGTTTTCATCCTGGGGACTGTTGTCGGGTCGACCAAAGATTTCACTGCTGCTGATTTGCAGGAAGCGTGGTTTTTTGTCCAAATCGCGCAGGATTTCCAGAATCCCCAACGTACCCATGGCGGTGAACTGGCAGGTCGATTCGGGGATCTCAAAACTCGCTCCGACGTGACTTTGACCCGCCAAATGGTACACCTCGTCAGGCATGATCTTGACCATGAGACGCCGAATCGTGGTGGTGTCGTCCAAATCCGCATAATGCAAAAACAGTTTTTTATTGTAGACGTCTTTGTCATTGAACAGCGGGTCCAGCCGGGTCCGAACCGTGTTGCTGGTGCGACGAACCAAACCGTGAACGGTATAACCCTTGTCGATCAACAATTCGGCGAGGTAGGAACCGTCCTGTCCGGTGATCCCGGTGATCATGGCCGAAGTCGTCATGGTAGATTCGTGGTGATAGGTTGGGGGGCGGTGGAAACGTTGATGAGTTCGCGAATTAACTGTTCGATGACGACGGGCTGGTCATAGCGTGCGATGGCCAGCCGCCGGCCTCGGTCACCGGCCTGGCGACACCGCTCGGGTTGGGATTGAGCTTGGCGGACGGCCGCGGCGATCGCCGAGGGGTCTGCCGGCGGTACCGACCAACCCAGTTGCTGGCCGTCGACGGTTTGTACCAAGTCGGTGTCCGGCGGCGCGATCGCCAGAACCGGCCGACCGGCCGCCATGATGCCATACAGTTTGCTGGGACACAGGCAGCCGGTAATGGCCGGGTGCATCGATACGATATGCAAGTCCGCCGCTCCCAGAGAATCAACCAGTTGGTCGCGGGGTTGATAGGGCAATAAACGAACCCGGTCGGTCGCGGGATGTTTAATTAATCCGGTCAATCGCGAGCGGTCGGCCCCATCGCCGACCAACAACAGGATGGCATCATCGGGCCACCCGGGGTCGGTCGTCGCGGCGATGAGTTGATCGAGGCCTTGAGTCAAACCCATGTTGCCCGAATGCATCACCACAAACCGATCTTGCAACCCCTGTTCACGACGCCATTGACTACGGTCCCGATCGACCGGGACAATTTGTTGACAGTGGGTCCAATTGGGGACGACTGCAACTTTGTCAAACGCCAGGTTCCATGGCGGCGACGTGATGCGTCGTTTCATGCAGTCGCCCAAAACAATGATGCGATTGGCATCATGATAAGATCGACGCAGCTTCGCACGCACCATCGCAGTGATGAGTCCCGGCGAGACTTTGCCAATCGCTTCGGCAACGTCGGGATAGATGTCTTGGAGGTAGGCGACGTGATGGCAACCGATGCGTCGTCGGTGCCGGGCCGCGACCCGGGGTAGCAGGAACGGATCGGTCTGGCTAATCAACACGTCGGCCGGCAGCCGTCGCCGGGCCAAATAGCGATCCGTCGCGGCGGTAAAGGTCAGAAGGTTGATCAAACGCCCCGCGGGCATCCGTTTGGCAAAACGGGTGTGCCGCAACCGATGGATTGTCACCCCGTTCCGCTCGGTGATGCCGATCGCGGGGGTCGGTTGGTCGGCCGCGGGACTATTGGGAAATCCACAAATCACGTCGACGTCGTGCCCCGCCGCCGCGGCCGCTTCGGCTAAATCGGTCAGCAGTTGTCCGGTCGCCTCCGAATCGGGCCAGTAGCAACGGTTGAGGAAGACGAGTCGCACCGTAAAGAGACGCTAAAGGGTGAGTTTGGGGGGTTTGGCAGTGGACGAAACGCCCGCTGTCGGTGACGATGGTAGTGCCAGCCGCGTCGCAAGCATCGACGATTCCCCTCTCCCCAACTACCCGGTTCGCCGCGGTCCCCCCCATCGTGAGTCAACTTTCACCCGCCGGTCAACAATTAGCCAATGAATTGGCGAGCCGCTACGGCGTTTCGACGGATGGCGTCATCCATATGATGGTCGCGGTCCGCAACGGCGGCGGCACCATGGCCCAGTTCAGTCACCCCGATTTCGGCGGGTCGGGCCAATGGATGAGCGGGGGGATGACGATGGTCAGCGATCTGTTTAACAATCAACTCAAATCGTTGGTGGACAACATTTGCTCGGAGATTTCCCGGCGACAGCTCGACGCGCAGGGCGGGATGTTCGGGGGGTCTTCCCAGTCCCAGAGCCAATCGGGCAGCGGTGGTCAGTCGCAGAACTCGGGTGGCAATTTTCAAGAAAACTCCAGCAGTTTGTTCGTTCCCGATCCGCAGTCGCAGTGGTGGCCGGTCGACCTCGGTTCGCCCGCGGCGACCGGTTCGCAAAACAACCTGTCGTATGCTTACTTTCCGGGTTCACGGCGGTTGGCGGTCAAAACAGGCTCCGACACCTGGGTTTATGATACGGGCGAACATCAAATCGGCGGCTTTGGCCAGCAGCAGGGCGGCGGGGCGTCGATCACGTTTAGCAGCCAACTGGGGACGGTGCCGCTGAGCCGGCTGCCGGTGGTTTCCAAGAATGGTCAACCCGTGCCCCCCCCGCCGACGTCGGACGATGCCGTGGCCGCCGGACGTTCGCAGCCGACCGCCCCGCCGTCGCCGGCAACATCGCCGGGAGGAGGCGATCGTTCGGCCGACGATGTTTTGCAAACGCTTGAGAAGCTCGGCCGGATGCGGGACCAGGGATGGGTCAACGACGACGAATTTGCCGCCAAGAAAGCGGAGCTGCTCAGCCGATTGTGAGCGCAGAAACGTAGGACGGTCTTTCAGACCGTCGAAGAAGCGGCAAGGCACTCTTAGGTCATGGTACGATGATTGCAAAGCGTGTAAGCGACCTCGCACCCTTTGCGAACCGTTTACCCTGAATCTCAAGTTCCACGCCAAGCCGATGACGACTGCCAACCGAGACAAAATCAATTCCGAAGCCGCTCCGACCGGCGAGATGGGCGAGAAATTATTGGCGGCCGGCGACAACGTCGCGATGCGGATGTGGATCGAAGACGCCGGCGAAGGCGAATTGGACATGCACGCTCGAGATTATGAGACGGTCGGCTATGTGATCCAGGGCCGAGCTGAACTTCTAATTGGCGATTCCTCGCTCAAGCTCGGCCCCGGCGACAGTTGGTTGGTTCCCGCCGGTGTGGCGCACAAGTATCAGATTGCCGAATCATTTCACGCAATTGAAGCGACCTCCCCGCCGGCAGGTCGATGAAACCAAGTAATCCATTGCAGCACAATTTACGGAAGCCGCCGTTGATCACGTAGGGTGGGTCAGGCCGCTTGCCGCGACCCCGTCCAGGACTAACAAGCGGTGGACTGAACCCTGGCGGGTCCAGCCTACGGTTTTGAACGAAAACCAAGCTTCAATGAACGACTAGGGCGTCAGCGGCAGCGGCCGGGAGAGCATTTTTTGATAGAGTGATTCGACGTCGGTGTCCCCCAATTGACCGGCGGGGGCCAGGGCGATCCAGGGTCGACACTTGCGGATCACTCCCTTTTCCAAAAATTCACCAAAAAGCCGCAGCCGCAGGCCGGCCGGACCGGAGCGGTCGGTGGTGAACGGAGCGTCGTGCGGCCCCAGCAAAACCACGACGTCGCCGCCGCCGGTTTGGACCCGGCGAACCGGGGCGGTGCCTCGGCCGGGGGGGCCGGCACCGTCCAAAACCTCACCCGGCGAGACGACCAGATCGATCGTCGGATGAGCGTCCAGGAGGCGGGTTTGAATCGAAACGATAACCTCAAGAACCGCCATTTGGTCATCGGCTTGGATCATCCGAAAAACCAAGGCGTGACCAAATTGATCCTCGTCGGGGCCGGTGCCCTGCGGCGCGGTGACATGCCAGGCGTCGCCGCAAACGTACTGTTCGTCCGCGGCGGGCAGGTTTTCTGACTCGACCGGTTGCAACTGGACTTCGATGTCCCGGTTGCCGATGCGAATCGGTTGCCGCCCGCCGGCGGCCGCGACCGTCCATCCGCCCGGACCTTCCCAGGAAGCGTCAAAGCCGGGCGGGGCCGCGGTCGGTGATGACCCCCCCGGGGCAACGGTCGTCCACATTTGGAATGCCTTGAACGGTTGGGTGTTTGGGGGGGCGGGGCGACGGGCCGGAGGCCCGTCGTACAGGTTTAGGCGTAGGCGTTGCTGAAAAATTCTTTGCTGCCCTCGACGTCGGCTTTAATCGTCGCCGAACCCTCCTGCCAATTGGCGGGACAGACCTCGCCGTTTTTCTCGAAATACTGCAACGCTTTGACCATCCGCAACGCTTCGTCGACGCTCCGGCCCAGCGGCAGGTCGTTGACGAGTTGATGACGCACGAGGCCTTTTTGATCGATCAAAAACAACCCGCGAAGCGCCACGCCGCCGTCGAGCAGGACGTCATAGTCGCGACAGATTTGTTTATTCAAATCCGCGACCAACGGGAATTTGACCCGCCCGATGCCGCCTTGATTCTTGGGCATGTTGGTCCAAGCAAAGTGCGTGAAATGGCTGTCGATCGAGGCACCAATGATTTGAACGCCGAGTTTTTCAAAATCGTCGGCCCGATCGGAAAACGCGATGATCTCGGTCGGGCAAACGAATGTGAAATCCAGCGGCCAAAAGAACAGCAGGACGTACTGGCCTTGGTAATCGGACAGTTTGAAGTCGTCTTTGAATTGCCCGTCGGGCATCACGGCGGTGGCGGTGAAATCAGGAGCCGGTTGGGTAACCAAAACGCTCATGGATCGATCGGTGGGGGCTGGGGGTGGAGTGGTTCGTCGGCGAGTCACTCTAGACGTTTGGGTCAGCCCTTCGTAGGACGGGTGCTCGGCAGCGTCAATCGACCAGGTTGCTGTCAAACACTTGGACCTTGGCCCAATTGTCTTTGTTTCGATCGACGAATTGTTGGTGTCGCTCGGCAATCTGGTAGGCGTCGTGGTCGGGCCGGGTTGCGAACACGGTGTGCAGTGCCACGTCGTAATCCGCGTTGACCGGCCGCTGGTAATCGACCTCCCGGCGGCCGATGGCAAAGTCGACCATTCCGGGATGCCCGGTCAAATACTGTTGACACTCGGCGAGCAGGTTTTCGGCGGCCTCGTCGGTGCGGTCCTTGAGCGTGAAGAAGACTTGGTGAGCGAGTCGGGCCATCGGATTTGATTGAGGGCAAGGATTGGGATCGTTTTCTCCCGGTGGCGTCGTTCTGCCGGAACGACGTTTCAATCCGACCAAAGCCTGGCGGCTTCGGCTACGGTTGGAAGGATGACAGGCTGGAAGCCTATCCCACATTGGTTACCGGGTCCGCCCCCGGATCAACTCCGGCGGCGTCGCCACGGTCACGCCGCGGAGCTGCGAATCGCGAATGGTCATCGTGCGGACGTCCAAGATCAAGAAATTCGCCGACACGCCGCCTTTGCTGTTGCCGGCCGTGTCCAACCCCGAGAAATGCGCCGGGCGGGTGGGGCCGCCGGCGATCGTCAACAATTCTTTGGCCGCGGAGTAACCGCACCGCTGGGCATCGACTTGGAAAATCGTTTCGCCGGAGTGGCTGCGCAGCATCACGCTGCCCTCGGCGGTGACCTCCCACGGAGCCGGTTGTCCCGGTGGGGCGGCGGGATCGGCTGCGACGCCGATCTGTTGACAACTGAGCGTCACGTCGCCGGTCGCCAGCGGTCCGGGCCGGTCGACGGCGATCGGGTCGCCCAGTCGCCCGACCGATCGCTGCAACATTTGGACGCCGCCATCGATCGTCAACTGGCGCGAAAATATCTCGCCGCTCAGATTTCCCTGGTAGACCAAATCGATCGCGGTGGGACGTTTGACCGCGTCGGACTCGAGCATTGCGTCGGCCGCCCGAACGCCGCCGGAGGGGCCGGGCGTGTCGCTTGTCAAATTGGGCAGCGGGCCGCCGGCGCTGTTGAACCAACCGGTGTATCGGCCCCCGCCGGTCGCGACGATTTGGCCGCCACCCAACTGACTCGCCGAAGATGATTGCCCCGGCGATGTGGCGACTCCCGGCGTCCATCGCAGCGGTCCGGTTCGCAGCCGCGAGATCGACAACCGCAGCCCATCGGCGGCGGTGCGAAAGGCATCGATGGCCAACCGCTGGCCCGCCCGCGGCGAAAGCGTCGCGTGATCGATCGCGACCGGTTGCGGCCGGCCGCGGGATTGGCCCGGCGGGGGCAACCATTGGTCAAAATTCATCGGTCCAGTCAGCTCGATCGCCAGGTCGTTGCCGACAACGTGCAGTTGGTCGTCGATCAGCGGCGCGGTCGTTTGAGCGGCCACGTCGATGCCGCCGAGCAGCCGGAGGGTTTGGCCGTCGAAGTTCATCGAGTCGCCAAACCGCAGCATCGGCGGTTCTCGCCACCGGCCGCCGCCGGGCGGAGCGACCATGGCGGTGGGCATTTTGATTTGGCCGGGAGAGTCGATCGCCATCCGGTTGGCGGTCAAATCAACGTCGATCGTCTCTCCGATCAAATAACCGTCGGCGACGTCGATTCTCGCCGAACGCGGATCGTCGCGGCCGGCGATCGGTTTACCGCCCGGATCACCGGTCAATTGCACGACATCGCGGGGCGTGCCGCGGGTCAATCGGAGGGTTTGGCCGGACAGCCGCACCGGCGCCGGTGCGGGCAACGACGCGAGTTGCACGGTGGTGTCGGCGGTGACGTTGCCGCGAGCGGAGACGTCCATCGATCGCATTTGGGCGCCGGCGAGGGTCAATTGAGCCGACACCTCGGCGGCGGCAAAGCGGCTGGGCGGCAACCCGGCCGGGACGCCCGTGTCGTTGGCGGCCGTGTCGTTGGCAAACGCGCCGTTGGCAATTGGTGGCGACGAGGGTTGACGAACCGCGGGCGGCGTCAATCCGGCGGCGGCAACGGGCGGCCTCGGGGCGGCCGCTTGGGGGTCCACCAGGTAGTCAAAAAACAGACGCAGCCGGTGGGTTTGCAACGACATGTTGGCGGCCAATGCGTCGACATTGCCCGATGCCCCAAGCCGCTCCGGTCGCCAGGCGGTTGGTTGGCCCGGTCGGCCGGCAACGGGGACGATCAACGATTCCAAGGCATCGGTTTGAAAGTGACCCCCGTCGGACAGATCGACGCGGACGTTGCCCAGTGCCGCGACTTCGACGGGCACTTCGGGCGAATCGGTGGTCGCCCCGGCCGCCGGGGTCGCTCGCAGCGATTGACGCCACGTGAATTGATCGATCGGCAGGTCGGCCGAGCGGACCGCGACGTGGCCCCCGCCGACAACCTCCAGCGTCCCGAGTCGGCCGGGGGCGGCGGGGTCAAAGCGGTACTCCAGCCGTGCCAACTCAGCGTGGATTTCTTGACCGTCGATTACCCGGTCGACGCGGATCGAGGCGTTGGGGTGGTCGGCGTCGGGGGCGGCGGTCTCGATGCGGGCCAGTCCCATGACCGGATCGAGCGTCAATCCGCTGGCGACGATCGTCCATCCGCCACTCGGCGCGTCGATCCTCATCGGCCGCCCGGACGCTTCGATCCGGTCGATCCAGTCCGAAGCGAACTGCCGCGTTCGGGTGCGGCTGAGCGGATCGCGGAGCGTCAAGTCGAGCGACCCGCAGGTCAACCGATCCGCTCCCGGCAGACCGAAACCGGAAAAAGGGGAAGAACCGGAAAAAGGGGACGGAGGTGTTTTTGCCGCATCAGGTGAGTTTTCGGGCTGGCGATGCGTCAGCACGATCGTGTCACGCAGCGATAATTTGTCCAACGCAAAGTCGAACTCCGTCGTCCCGCCACACGTCAGCGAAACTTCGCCGGCCGATTGACCGTCTTGACCGCCGACCGGCAGCACGACCTCGTCGAGGTAGACCAGTTCCAATCGGTCGAGCGTCCGGGCCAGCGGGCTGCGGCGAATCGTGGCGGTGCCCCCGGCGGTCGCGGGGTCGGTCGGCGGGGGGGCGGCCAGGTTCGCGCCCTGGGCCAGGTGCAGCGTCAGGTCGCGGCCGACGAATCGGGCTTGACCCAGCCTCAAATCGATTTTTTCGGTGGTCCAAATTCGCGTCCGGTCGAGGCCGACGTTGGCTGTTCGCAAATCGATCGTGTGGTCGCGGCCGGTCGCCCGGTCGGCGGCGTCGCGGTAGTGCGACGCCGTCGAATTGGCCGGCGGCTGGCGATGCAAATGCACCGGGCCGATCATTTGGCCGCGGCGGATCGATGGGGCAACGCCGGAGAAGACGTCCAGCGAGCCGTTGAATTCGATCTGTGCACCGCCGGGGGCGTCGATCAGGATCGGCGGTTGGTCCGGCCGATCGCCGCCCGGTTCCAAACCCCGGCCCAGTACGATCGTCACCGGCCACAATTTCCAACCCAACCCCTGCGTCGGTTCCCAGTGCTCAAAAAGCAGCGTTCCGTCGGCGGTTTGGAGCCTCCAGCAACGCCCGCGCTGCCAGTCGTTGACGTCAAACAGATCGGCCAGCGAGTTGTCGCGCACCTCGATCTTGCGCCCCTCGGTGGAAGCAACTTGCATCGGCGGGGGACGCAACCAAACCGCGATGATGCCTTGATAGATCGCCGCAGCGGCGACGAGCACCGCCAGCGCCACGGCTTTATCCCGCAGCCCGCCCCGTTTTCGTTCTCGCTGGATCGACATCACGCGGGCGACGCACCGCCGGCAACGAGCCGTTCCCATTCGCCAGCCGCTCGGAGCAATCGTTCGGTCACTTCGCGGACCACCCCGCGGCCGCCGGACGCCGCGGTGGTCCAATCGGCGACCGCCGCGGCATCGGCGGCGGCATCGGCCGGGGCCACCGACAACCCGACGCGGCGCATCACCGCGACGTCGGGCACGTCGTCGCCGATGTGTCCGACGCTTTGGGGGTCAATCGATAACTCCCGGAGCACTTCGGAGGCGGCGGCCCATTTATCGTCGCGGCCTTGAATCACCCGCGTGACCCCCAGCTCCTCCGCTCGACGGTCGACCATGACGCTGTTGCGGCCGGTCAAAATGATGAAGCGTCGACCGGAGGCCAGCCACAACCGGATGCCGACGCCATCTCGGACGTGGAACGATTTGGTTTCCAAACCGGCCGCGTCGTAGGTGATTTTCCCATCGGTCATCACACCGTCGACGTCGCAGATCAAACAATCGATCGATTGGCCATAATCAGCGTCGGAGCGTTTTTTACGATTCATGGCTGTCTCCCGGATCAAAAGCTCGCAGCGTCGGCGGCGGGGATGACGGCGGTTGACTGGCGCAAGGTTGATCGGGGCCGACCATTGCCCCACTGGCGATCAAGTCGGTCACGTCGATCATGCCGACCGGGCGGCCGTCGGCATCGGTGACCGGCAATTCGCTGATTTGACGGGTGGTCAAGATCGACACCGCCTCGCCGACGGTGTGGTCGTCGCCGATTTGAAAAGGGTTCACCGTCATGACTTCGCCCACCGGCCGGTCGAGGTCCAGCCCCGCAGGGTTTTGCAACCGCCGGACGAGGTCCGAGTCAGTGAACAGCCCCACCAGCCGTCCCTGATCGCCGGTGATCATCACCGCGCCGCAGCGGACCGCCGAGCCGCCCCGAGCGATTGCCGTCCGCACCGAATCGCCGTCGCGGACCAACCGGCATCGCTCCAGCGATCGCATCGCGTGGGTCACCGGCGTGAGTTTTCGGCCCAGCGAACCGCCGGGGTGATGTTGGACAAAATCCGTCGGGGTCAAACCGCGGGCTTCGCTGGCGGCGACCGCGATCGCATCGCCGATCGCCAGCATGATGGCGGTCGTGGTTGTCGGGGCGAGCGCGTGTCGGCCGGCTTCGCGGTGCCGACCGTAAGCGATCACGGTGGTCGCGGCGGCGGCCAGCGGATTGTCGCGGCCGGCCGTCACGGCGATCAAACGACCGGTCCGTTGTCGCAGCGTCGCGGCGATCCGCACCACCTCCTCGCTCGCCCCCGAGTTGGAAAACGCGATCGGCAGGCAGTCCGCGGTGACGATTCCCAAATCCCCGTGAACCGCTTCGGCCGGGTGCAGGAACTGGGCCGGGGCGCCGGTCGAGGAGAACGTCGCGGCGAGTTTTTGAGCAATCCAGCCGGCTTTGCCCACCCCGGTCAACAGGACTCGGCCGCCGCAGCCGACGACTTGATCGGCCGCCGAGGCGGCCGCCTGCGCGACGTTTTGAATTGCCGAAGCGATCGCCGCGGATTCGGCGTTCATCACCGCGGCGATCGACGCGGGGTCGCACCGGGGAGTGATTTGGGCGGACCGGAGCGGCAACGACACGGGCGGGGGACCGGCGGATGGTGGGGGCGGGGCAGTCGCCGGACGGTAGAAACCGCCGATCGATCGTCGCAAGGTCAGCCGGCCCGCGGCCGACCCCGAATCGATCGACTATCATGAGACGGCCTTCCATTTTCCTCTAATTAATCCCAACCCCGGATCCAAATCGATGCGTCCGATCCTTCACGCTCGGTGGCTCGCCGCCGCCGTTTGCCTAGCGTTATGTCCGCCGCCCGCGTCCGCCGAAAAGGACGCCACGAAAGCGGAAAAACCCGCCGAAGTCAGCGTTTTTCCCGACAAGGCGCTCGAAAAGGCGGTCCGCGCCGAAGTATTTGAAAAACGATACAACGAAGAACCGATCACCGCCGCGGACGTCGAGCGGATTAGCCGCGTGGTCGGCCGCGACCTGGGCATCGAGTCGCTCGAAGGCCTGCAACATTGCAAAGCCGTGATGCTGCTGGACTTGGGGGACAACCAAATCGCCGACCTGACGCCGATCGCCGGCCTCTCGCGGCTGCAAAGCGTCACGTTGGCGAATAACAAAATCACGGATTTATCACCGGTCGCCAAACTGGAAAAAATGCAGTTATTGGACGTCTCGGGCAACCAAATCGCCGACTTGTCGCCGATCGCCGCGATGGAAAACCTGCGAACGCTCTACGCCGCCGACAATCAATTGACGACGATCGAGCCGGTCAAATCGTGCCCCAAGATCTGGTCGCTGGACGTCGCCGGCAACCAGTTGACCGACATCTCCCCAGCCGGTTCTTTGTCGTGGTTGACGACGCTGGAAATCAGCGACAACAAGGTTCAATCACTTGCCGGTTTGGACCCGCTGGTGGAGCTGGACATGCTGATCGCGCCGGGCAATCCGCTGGAGAACTTGGACCCGCTTGTGGAAATGTGCCGCCGCGACGCGACCGGTAGCGACGAGCAGCCCGCGGCCAACCGGTTTGCGCCCTATTTGCGGCTCTATTTGTCGCCCGATCAACTGGCCAATTCGGATTGGACCGAGTCGCTGGAAAAACTGCGCAGCTTTGGCGTTCGGATCGAAGCCTACGAGCGTCCCGCCGCCGCCCAAGCCGATGAGTCAAAACAATGACCCGCCCCGCATCGCCGGAGGAGTTCGGCAACCGGGCGATCGGGGCCAACATCGCCACCCGTCGCCAAATCGACTCGGCATTGTCGGAAATCGGCACCGGCGCGACCGTGTCGGACATCATCGAATCGTTGCAACGATCCGGCGTGATCACGACGCTGCAGGCCGAAAAGCTGACCCGCGGCGACCGCGACGGTTATTTCTATGGTGACTACAAAGTCCTCTACCTGATCGGGGCGGGGACGTTCGCGCGGGTTTACCGGGCCGAAAAGGACGGCAAGGTTCACGCCGTTAAAGTGCTTCGCAAACGTTTCCGGGATCAACCCAGCGAGCTGGAGCAATTCCTCCGCGAGGGCCGGATGGGGTTGAAATTGAAACACCCCAACATCGTCCGCATCTCCGAAGTCGTCCCGGACATGCGGAACCCGTTTTTGGTCATGGAGTTTGTCGAAGGCCAAACGCTGCGCGAGTTGACTCAAATTCGCGGCCGTTTGGACGTCAAATTGACGCTGTCGATGATGGAAAACATCACCGGCGGATTGGCTTTTGCCAGCTCGCTGGGCATCAGCCACCGCGACTTGAAATTGTCCAACGTGCTGACGACCGTCGATGGCGTCGCCAAACTGGTCGACTTCGGGCTGGCGGCATTGGCCGACCGCAACAACCCCGAAGAGGTCGCCGATTGTCCCAACGCGAGGGCGATCGATTATGCGGCGCTCGAAAGGGGCACCAACGTCCGAAAAGACGATCCGCGGAGCGATATTTTTTTCGCCGGTGCGATGATGTACCACATGCTCGCCGGCGAGCCGCCGCTGACCGAAACCCGCGACCGGTTGGCTCGGTTGAACGTGTCGCGGTTCAGCCAGGTGCGGCCGTTGCACGAACGCGTGCCCGACCTGCCGGGGATCGTCGGAGCGATTGTTTCCAAGGCGATGGAGGTCAACCCCGAGAAGCGGATCCAGTCGGCTGGGGCGTTTCAAGCGGAAATTCGCCGCGTTATCGAAGTCCTCAAAGCCGGACCGCAGGCGACGCCGCAGGGGCCGGACATCTCCGTCGACGCCGAGGCGGTCGGCGACGATACGATCGCCAGCAACGAGGGCGAGGGCTACACGGTAATGTTGGTCGAGTCCAAAACGGCGCTACAGAACGCTGTCCGCGACCGGCTCAAGGCTCGCGGCTACCGGGTGCTGATCATCACCGACCCCGAGCGGGCGTTGGGGCGCTTTGGCGATCCGAGCGAACGGCCCGCCGACTGCGTGATCTTTGGGGCCGCGGAGATGGGCACCGAAGCGCTCGACGCGTTCAACCGGTTCGCCGATGGCGAGTGGACCAGCGAAGTGCCCTCGATCCTGTTGGTCGATCAAAAGCAGCGGACGATCATCTCGCAGGCCCGCCGCGGCAAAAACCGACTGCTGCTGCCAATGCCATTGCGGGTCAAACAGCTCCGCGCGGCGCTGGTCCGGTTGCTCGCCGAGACGCCCCGGCGAACCGCGGGGATGGTTTGATGCCAAAGCAAAACGTAGCGAAAGTCGCCAAGATTTTCGGTTCCAACACTTTCGGTTCCAAGGCGTCGATCACCATGATCGGCGGAGGCCAAATGGCTCGCGCCATGGCCGGTGGGATGATCGCCGCGGACGATTCATTGCCCGGTCGGCTTCGCGTCGTCGACCTGGATCCGGCGTGCGGCGATTGGTGGTCCGCCCACCATCCCGGCGTCACCTTTGATGACCAAATCGCATCCGCCGACGTCATCATCGTCGCGGTCAAGCCGCACGTTGTCGCCGGCGTCCTGCAGGCGTCTCGCGACAAGATCGCCGACTCCCTGATCGTGTCGATCGCCGCCGGCGTGACGTTGGCCCAAATCAGCACCGCGGCCGGCCACGACCGCGTTGTCCGCGTGATGCCCAACACCCCGGCGTTGGTCGGGATGGGAGCCTCCGGTTTTGCGATCGGTGGCGGGTGCAACCCGTCGGACGCACCGTTTGTCCAATCGATGCTCGAAAGTTTCGGCGTCGCGGTGCGGGTGCCCGAGTCCAAACTCGATGCCGTCACGGGGTTGTCCGGCTCCGGTCCCGCGTATGTTTTCATGCTGATCGAAGCGCTCGCCGACGGCGGTGTCGCGGCGGGCCTGGACCGGACGTCGTCGATGACCCTGGCGGCTCAAACGGTCGCCGGGGCGGCGGCGATGGTTTTGAAAACCGGCGAGCACCCCGGCGTTTTGAAAGACCGCGTTTGCTCGCCGGGCGGGACAACCATTGCCGCGGTCGCCTCGCTGGAACAAAATGGTTTTCGCGCCGCGGCGATTTCGGCGGTCGCTGCGGCCGCCGCCCGCAGTGCTGAACTCAGCGTGGGATAGGCCTCCGGCCTGTCGTCCGCTGGTTCATCGGATCGACGTCCTACCGCACCGACAGGCCAGAGGCCTAACCCACAATTCACTCGCCCGAGTTAGCCGCATGAGCCCGATGATCAAACTCGATGATAAACACGTTCCGCTCTACCGAATCGTGTGGGTCGCCGACCTGCCGCATTTCTGCGGCGAAGAGGACTGCACCCGCGAGGGCTACTATGAGGTTCGACTGGACGCCGACGATTCGATTTGGACCAACCACATCGAGCGGGACGCGACGCTCGAGGCGCTCAATGCGTGGTGCGGCGACCCGGACGAGGAGGACGGCGAAGCGTTCTAATATCTTCCGCTATAGGGTGGGTCAAGCCGCTCGCGGCGTCGACCCACCTCACGCTTCGGCCGGCCGGTTGCGGCGACCGACCGATTGCAAATGCGACCGAATCCACGCCAACTGCTCGGCCTCAAACGGCACCGGGGGATCGGCCGCATAGTTCAACCCTCCATAGCGACCCGCCGAATACGCCGCGTCAATCAACGGCTGCAGCTGCAGCACGACGTCGGGTTCACCCGGTCGTAACGGGATTGCGAGGTTAGCCAACGGCTCCTGAATCGACATCGGATAGATGTCATAATGTCTAGGCGATTGGACCCGCCAGACGCAGGCGATGTAGCCGGTGAGATCTTCGGGCATTAACATTCGTTGAGGCAGCGAAAGGTTGTACTCGCCCTGCCTGACCAAATCAATTTCTACCAAATTAATTCCCGCACGCCGATATTCGATCTGTTTCCGCTCATACAGATTCCGATCACGTAATCCGATCTTGTTGCCGGGACTGATGAATTCGATCGCCGTGATCACGCGACTGTCGCGGTCAATGATTTCCAAATGCCGATCCAACCGTTCGTCCAGCGAAATGACTTTGGGGGTGGTCGCGGTTGCGGTCGCTTCCATCACCGCCACACCGCCGTCACCAAAGTTCTTTGTCGGATCTTCGACAACATGTAGATCAGGCCCCACCCGCCGCGCGGCGGTTTCATCGACGATTGATACTGTCGCCTCGACGCGAGTTCTCAAATCCGAGGCGAGTTGTGGGTTGAGTTGATCACAACCATAAACAATTAGCCGGGCGTGGACCTCCGGCCAGTCAGCCTCAAGGTACGGATCCATTCCCGGAAACGGACTTGTTCGATTGTCGGTCGACATGGCTTGGCTCAAAACGATGGCAACGTGCGGGCGTGGTCGACCGCGACGCGATGACTTAGTTTACCGTCGCCGCCTCGACCTTGATTGCCTTGCCTCACCACTTGCATCCTTGGCCAATCCCTCCACGCCCCTGCTGGCCGTCGACGACCTGCACGTCGCGTTCAAAACCGACGACGGTCTGGTCCGCGCCGTCCGCGGCGTGTCGTTTGACGTTCATCGCGGCGAAACGTTGGCGATCGTCGGTGAGTCCGGTTCGGGCAAATCGGTCACCAACCTGGCCGTCATGGGATTGGTCCCCCGGCCCCCCGGCGTGATCGAGCGTGGTTCGGCGATCTTCGACGGCCGCGATCTGTTGCAAATCAAACCCGAAGCCTTGCGTAAAATCCGCGGCCGGCACGTCGCGATGATTTTTCAAGACCCGATGACATCGCTCAATCCGTTAATGACCGTCGGCAGTCAGTTGACCGAGATGACGCGGCTGCACCTGTCATTGAACCGCCACGAAGCCGATCGCAAGGCGGTTCAGAGCCTTGCGGCGGTCGGCATCGCTTCGCCCGAGCAGCGACTCAGGGAATATCCCCACCAGTATTCCGGCGGGATGCGCCAGCGGGTGATGATCGCGATGGCGTTGTCTTGCGACCCCGAACTATTGATCGCCGACGAACCGACGACGGCTTTGGACGCGACGATCCAAGCCCAAATCATGGACCTGCTGGGTGATCTGCAATCCAGCCGCGGCACCGCGATCATCCTGATCACGCACGATCTTGGGGTCGTCGCCGGTTCGGCCGATCGGGTCGCGGTGATGTACGCCGGGCGGATCGTTGAACAAACCGATGTGCGAACGCTCTTTGCCAATCCCGCCCATCCGTACACCGCCGGATTGCTGGCGTCATTACCGCGGATCGATTCGGACGGGACCGAGCCGCTGCGGGCGATCCCCGGCCAACCGCCCGACATGACCGAAGATCTGCAAGGCTGTTCCTACCGCCCGCGTTGCCCCCATGCGTTTGAACGATGCGTCACGGACGACCCGATTTTGACGCAGCGTGAAAAGCCGTCGCACCTGGCGGCCTGTCATTTGGATTCACCACCGGTGGGATAGGCCTCCGGCCTGTCGTGGCTGCCGGGCCGCACGACTAACGATCTCGCCGCTCGATGACAGGCCGGAGGCCTATCCCACCTGCAAGTGCCAACATGTCCCCCCCGCTGCTATCCGTCCAAAACCTCAAGGTTCATTTTCCGTTCAATCGCGGTTCGCTTCTCAAACCCGACCGCGGTTTCATCCGGGCCGTCGACGGGGTTTCTTTTGACATCGCCGCCGGAGAGACCCTTGGACTGGTCGGCGAGTCGGGCTGCGGCAAATCGACCACCGCCCGCGCCATCGTGGGTTTGTCTTCGGTGACCGACGGTGACGTTCGACTGGGCGGTCAATCGATCGTCGGCCTTGGTTCCGCCGAAATGCTGCCGATCCGCCGCCGGATTCAAATGGTATTTCAAGACCCGTTTGCGTCGCTCAACCCGCGAATGACGGTCGGGTCGATCATCGCTGAACCGTTGGTGATCCACCGACTCGCCCGCGGCAAGGATAAACAACTCGAAGTGCTGAGGCTGATGGAGTTGGTGGGTCTGAATCCGCGGTTTCTCAATCGTTATCCGCATGAGTTTTCCGGCGGCCAACGTCAACGCATCGGCATCGCTCGGGCTTTGGCTGTGCAACCGGACATCCTGCTATGTGACGAACCGGTATCGGCGCTGGATGTGTCGATTCAGGCGCAGATCATCAATTTAATGATGGACCTGCAACAACGTCTCGGGCTGGCCTACTTATTCATCGCTCATGACCTGGCCGTCGTTCGTCACATTGCTACCAGGGTCGGGGTGATGTATCTGGGGCGTTTGGTTGAACTTGGATCAGCCGACGATTTGTTCAAACATCCCATTCATCCGTACACCGAAGCGTTACTCTCGGCGATCCCGGTCCCCGACCCAACCGCCGCGGGGGCGGGCGACCGAATTCGGATTCACGGCGAGGTCCCCAAACCCGATCGTGTGTACCCCGGCTGCGCCTTTGTCGAGCGTTGCCCGCTGCGGATCGACCGCTGCGATCACGACCGCCCGGTGTTGCCGCCCGGCGAACATCGAGCCGCCTGCTGGGTCCGGGATCAACCTTTGCAGCATTGAAAAGGGCAATCTTACGCGGCGGCCTTGATTTGGCCGTCGTCGGTGACGTCCTCAAAGGCGATCGAGACCTGTTTGGAGACACCCGACTCCTGCATCGTGACGCCATACAACGTATCGGCGGCGGTCATCGTTTTTTTGGAGTGAGTGACAACCACGAACTTTGAGTGATCCAAAAACTCTTGCAACACCGCGACGAAGCGGCCGATGTTGGCTTCGTCAAACGGGGCGTCGACTTCATCGAGCACGCAGAACGGCGAGGGCCGGTACTGGAAAATACTCATCAACAGCGCCACCGCGGTGAGCGCCTTTTCGCCACCCGAAAGCAGTGAGTTGGAAAAGCTCGGTTTGCCCGGCGGCGTCGCGACGATCTCAACACCCGCTTCCATCGGATCGGCGGAATCTTCCAATACCAGATCCGCATGACCGCCGCCGAATGACTTGCGATACAGTTTTTGAAAATTCGTGCGAATCGCCGCCAACGTCTCATCAAATAACCGGCGCGAGTCGGCGTTGATTTTGACAATCATCCGGTGCAATGAATCTTTGGCCGCGGTCAGGTCTTGGTATTGACCATGCAATTGATCATATCGCGATTGCAGCGATTGCAACTCCTCGACGGCTTCCATGTTGACCGAGCCGACCGACTGGATCGTTTGACGCAGCCGCTGAATTTCGGACTCGGCTGCGTCGCGGTCGTCGATCGGCAATCGATCCTCGGCCGGCGGCGGGTCGCCATGCAGGTCGATTTGATAATCCTCGGCCATTCGCCGGGCTAGCGATTGGGCCGATTGGGCGGACGATTCAGCCGCCGCGGTGGCGGTCAGCAGCTGTTCGCGGGCGGCGGATGCGGCCGCCAACGATTCGTCGCGGGTGCGGCGGGCGGTCGTCGCGGCGACTCGGACTTCGCCGGTCGCGGCGGCAAGTTTCGCAAGCGCCTCGTCGGAACTGTGGGAGTCAATACGCAGTTGCTCGGCCAGGGTGTCGGCCGACTGGATCGCCGCCACAGCTTCGGCCAGCCGGAGCCGATCGGTGTCGATGTCACCGGCGAGCGACAGCCGCTGCTGCTCGATCCGGTCCCGGGCCGCCTGCAGGGACCGTCCCCGGGCGGATTCGGACTCAACCCGCTGGCGAGCTTCGGCGGCGGCGACCGAAGCCTGCGACGCGGTGGCACGGGCGGCGGCGAGCTGTTCGTTGGTCGCGGCAATCGACGCCTCGAGTTTTTGTCGCTGCGCATCGGTCCGCTGCCCGTCGTCACGCAGTTGAGCGATCCGGCCGCGGAGCGACTGAGCCTCCGCGGCGGCGGCGGCGAGAGTTGCGGCGGCGGCGGTTCGGCGGCTTTGCCACTGCTGCACCGAGGCGTCGGCGGTTGCCGCCCTGGCCCCGACGTGGTGGGCTTTGGCGGTCACCGCCGCGTGGGTGGTGATCGCGTCGCGAAGCGAGTTTTCGCCCCGGCCGCAAGTTGCCTGGTGCTCGTCGAGTTGTTGCCGCAGCCGGGGCAATTCACGCTCGGCCTCGTCGATTTGAAACTCATAGAGCTTCAACTCCGATTCGGCGGCGGATAGTTCGGCGCGGCGGGTGACCAACTCCCCGGCCGGCGACGGCGGGCCGACGACGGTCGATCCATCATTGTCGAGCAATTGGCCGTCAGCGGTGACAAACCGCAGCCCCGCGCCCGAAAGCTTTCGCATCCCCAGGGCCGAAGCCAGCGAATCGACCAGCCAGGTGTGACCGAGCAGATGCGTGATCAGCGGCCGAACGCTGTCATCGCAATCGATCAACCGATCGGCCCGGCCCGAAACGCCCGCCAGGCCATCGAGCCGGATGCGGTCGCCGGGGCGGCGGGGGGGCAATTCGTCCAACCGAATCAGCGTCACGCGGCCGCCAAGCTTCACGCGACCGGCGGCAATCGCGTCGCTAATCTGCGGACCGGTGACCACCACTGTTTGGGCATGTTTGCCCAGGGAAACGTCAACCAGCGGCGCGACATCGGGGCGGACATCGACCAGATCGGCAACCAGCCCAACCAGGCCGTGAAGTTTTTGGTCGGTGGCGGCGGTCAACAGATCGCGGACGCCGGTATCGACGCCCTCGCGGGACGCCTGCAGCCGGGTCAGCAGCCGGACGCGTTCGGCAATCTCTCCGCGGCGGATCCGAAGCGCCGCGACCTCCTCGCTCCGCCGGTCGGCGATCCGGCGTGATTGAGCGAGTTTGGCATCGGCCAATTCCACGACCCGTTTCGCCGCCGCGATGGCGGATTCGGCCGCGGCGACTTCACCGGCAACGGCATCGGCCTGTGCCCGAGCGGCGGTTTGATCCTCGATCGCCGGAACCAGCGCCGCTTCGCACTCGGCGATCACCGCGGTGGCCGATTCGGCGCGACCGGCCACCTTTTGCGTCGCCGCTTCCTGCGCGGCAATTTGACGGACGATTTTGAGCGACCGGAGCTGCAAGTCGCTGTTCTGTTGACCCGCCTGTTCAATCCGGTCGGTCAGTTCGGCGACGGCCCGGTCGGACTGGCGGGCGTCGTCTGCGGCGGTTTGAGCTTGCCGGGTCAACGTCGCGGTCGCCGCGGTGGCCGACGCAACTTCGGCCCGGGCGTCAGCCAGATCGGCGGCCAACGCCCGCAATCGCCACAGCGACGCGGCGACCGCGGAGCGGCGTTCAATCCGGGCGGTCCGCTGCGACGCGGCGGTTCCTTCGGCGTGAGCGATGCGTTTTTGAAACTCTGCGGCGGCGGACTGCAGCTCTTGAGCCTCGGCGGCGATCGATTGCATCCGCAACTCCGCGGCCTGCGAAGCGGCCCCGGCGGCTTCGGCGGCCGTCTCGGCCTCAGCCAGCGACTGAGACGCGGCGGTCCGGTCCGCCTGAGCCGACGCCGCCGCGGTTTGCAAATCCGACCAATCGCTCCACGCCAAACTGGTCCGCAGCGCCCGCATCCGCAGCGTCGCTTCGTGATGTTTTTGCGCCTTGCCGGCTTGGCTCTGCAGCGTTTTAAGCCGATTGCCGACTTCGTCAACGATGTCGCGGAGCCGGTCCAGGTTGACTTGAACGCGGGTCAGTCGACGCTCAGCCTCGTCCTTTTTGGCTTTGAAACGCGAGATCCCCGCGGCTTCCTCGAAAATCACCCGGCGATCCTTGGCCGACGCGTTGAGCATCCGGTCGACCTTGCCCTGCTCGATCAGCGAGTAGGCGTCGATGCCGATCCCGGTGCCGCGGATCAGTTGCCGGATGTCTTTCAAACGACACGATTGGCCGTTGATCAAATACTCGCCTTCGCCGGATCGGTAGACCCGCCGCGTGACGGAGACTTCCGGCGTGTCGACGGGCAGTTGGCCGCCCGTGTTGTCGAAAATGATCGTCGCTTCGGCTGCCCCGGCCGGCCCGCGGGTCTGCGAACCCTTGAAAATCACGTCGGACATGTCCTTGCCGCGCAAGGCTTTGGCCGACTGCGACCCCAGCACCCATTTCATCGCGTCGACGACGTTGCTCTTGCCCGAGCCGTTGGGGCCAACGACGACGGTGATCCCGTCGGGGAAGTCGAACCGGGTCCGGTCGGCGAACGATTTGAAACCGGCCAGCTCGAGCGCTTTGAGCATCGCGGTGGGGGGACCGGGGCGGGGGAGAAGCGACAAAAAACGGGGGCAGCGGCAACCGTAGAGCAAACCGCCGGGGCGGCGAAAGCACAGTCGCTCAACTCTCCGAGTTGTCAGCCCCAACGCGACTCCACGAGCCAACCACCGGTCGATGGCACGCCAGTCGCATGAATCCGCCACCGGTCCTACCCCAACTCACGCCCCCCCAAACAATGAAATCCGCCGCCCCCCTGTTTTTTTCCGCGATGCTGGCCGTCGCCGCGATCGGTTGCGACGACGCCGGCTACACCGACGGCGTTTACCCGCCCTCCGACGACACCGCCGCGGACACTTATCCGCAAAACACCGACATGGCGATTGATCCCAAAACGGCGGTCTCGACCGACGAAAACGGCACCGCCGAGCCGACCGCGATGACCCGGCGGC
Organism: Pirellulaceae bacterium; assembly: GCA_963833245.1. Classification (GTDB taxonomy): domain Bacteria; phylum Planctomycetota; class Planctomycetia; order Pirellulales; family Pirellulaceae; genus Rhodopirellula. The sequence goes on along the minus strand of CAWHXH010000006.1, from coordinate 910,623 downwards.
AGCAGATCGGCGACCAGCCGCAGGAAGATCGCCAGAGCGAATGAATCGACCAGCCGGTAAAAAACGATCCAATCACCGCCGATCCAGGAACTCGGCCGGGGTGATCCGGTGAACCACGTCACCCCGACGGCCCTGTTCATCTCCCCCCACCTCGACGACGTGGCGTTCAGCGCCACGCGGCGGCTGGGCAACCTTGCCGCGGCCGGGTGGCGATGCGTCATGTTGACCATTTTCACGCAGTCGGTCCCCAACCCGACCGGCTTTGCAATGGCTTGTCAAACCGACAAAGGGATCGACCCGGCCGCCGATTACATGCAAATCCGCCGCCGCGAGGACACGGCCTATTTGGAAACCCTCAACCGGGGCCTGTCGCCGGAGCATCCAATCGAGTCACAACTTGGCGACCTGCCGGAGGCTCCCCACCGCGGTTACCTCGACGCCGCCTCGCTGTTTGGCGACTTTTTGCCGACCGACGCGATCGCCGCCGAAGTTGCTCCGCTGATCAACCAAGCCGCTCATCAATGGCGGCCCTCGGCCGTCTACGCCCCGGCCGGATATGGCGGGCACGTCGATCATCGTCAAACGATCGCCGCGATCCGCAGCCGCGGCACCTGGCCGGTCACGCCGCATTGGTATTTTTATCGCGACTCACCTTATGTGTTCAAATACCCAAACGCTTCGCCGGTCATCAACCCTGCCGCCATGACGCTGCAACCGCCTGAACAAGCCGATTGGTTTGACTCGGTAGGATTGGACGCGATCCAGTGTTATGCCACCCAGTTGCCGTTTCAATTTGGCGGAGTTGCCCCCATGCGAAAACAGATGACCGCCGCACCGGAGCGACATTATGACGCCGGCTGAACATCCCATGACCGATGCCCAGGCGATTCGGGCGGAGTTGCACGACCGTCTGATGCCGCAGCTTTTTGCGGCCGCCGCGGCGGTCCATGCCGCCCGGACTCGCGACGATCGCGAGGTGTTGGTCCTGGCGACTGAATCGTTGCAGAAAGCCCGTGAAATCGTCCGGCAATTGCTCAATGACTCACCGGAGGCCGACGAAATCGGCGACCCGATCGACTCTGCCCGCCGGCGATGGGATTCGCTCGCCGCGTCGCTGGGCGGGTTCACCGTCCATTGGCCCCAACCCGATTCATTCGCCGGCGTCCAATGCACCGGTCTGCAAAGGACCGCGGTCGAGCGAATCATCGTTGAATCGATCCGCAACGCCGCCGCCCACAGCGGGACGGGCGAGGCCGCGGTCGTCTCCAATCGGCCATCAGACAATGCGGGACACTGGTCGATCCAAATCAACGATCAAGGCCGTGGGTTTGATGTTGCCACAGCAAGGCATCAATCCCACGGCCTGACCGCGATGACCCGCCGAGCTGAGGCGGCGGGGTTAAGTTTATTGATCACCTCCGGCACCGGCGGCACGCAGGTGACGATCGAGGTGAGCGACCGCGGTACGACGGGCTTTTAGCCCGTCGGAACTGGCTAGTGGAAAATCATGGATAAGAGTTAGGGTCTGCCAATTGAGCCGACGGCGCTAGCCGCGGGTTTCGCTCGATACCCGACGCTAGCGAGTTCGGCTCACCCTAAAATTCTACGTTGACATTCCACTATTGATGAAGGTTGACCGTCAAGATAACGACGGATCTACCCTGACGGCGTTGAGTTAGCTCTTGGACGGTCTGAAAGACCGCCCTACGTCACTAAAAACCGGGGAGATCACTCAGAAACTCCACTGGTACTGGAAGTAAAAGAAATCAGCGTCCGCATTGACCGCATCATCGCTACCGCGGCGGCCGGCGATGTTGGACGTCTGTTGGTAATAGTCCCCGGCGGCGAAGTGGCTGTAGCCGATCAACGCACCCTGACGCGGCGTCACGGTGATGAAAAACAGCACGTCGATTTCTGAACCCAGTTCACGATCCGCCGCGGCCACATTGGTATTGTAAGGCTGCATCACGATATCATAGGGCGTCGTGTCCTCGGCCAAAATGAAGTGATGGTACCAGAGCAGCAGCTTGACCTTCTCGCCCAGCGGCGTGATCAATTGACCGTTGATATCATGCAAGTTGCGGCGACCATACAAGTCCATGAAACCGAGGTACTTGTGGCCCAGTGGGAACAAGTGATCAAAGCCATCGTCACCGCGATTGACGTCATCAAAATCTTCTTCGCCCGAAGCGTAGTCGTACCAACCCCACAGCGTCGGCTTCCACTTGCCGATTTCCAACTGCCGCCCCAAACCACCGGTAAAGAAGTAGGCGGAGTGATCGCTGCCATCGCTATTGGTGCCGAACTGCGTGCCGCTCTCGGTCTCATAAAGCAACTTGCCCCGCTGGCCAGCCAAACGAGTGCCGATCGTGTGGTAGTCGAAATTGTTGACGCCCGGGTTGTCGTTGTTGTAACCCAGATAATAAGCTTCGTAAACGCCGATCGGCAGGTTCTTCATGCTGGCGTAGACGCCATAGAAATCCTGCAGCGAGTCGGCTGAATCCCATTGGTCTTCGTTGGCGAAACTGCGGTCGACGACATTGGTGAAAAACCCGTCGAGCGAGAAATCGCCTTTGGTATACGTCCCCCGGTAACCATCAAACGTCCGCCGCGTGTTGGCCCAATCCAGCGGCGAGACCAATCGTTGTTCGCCAAAGAGCAATTCTTGACGACCGGCCCGGCCGATCAGCTTGCCCGCTTCGCCGTCAAACAATTTGACGTCAACGAACAGGTTTTGAGCCTCGCCGCGGTTCTCCTCGATCGGCCGGTTGTTGAACGTCTCGCCGCCCGAATCGGCGTACAGATACTCACCAAACACGCGAACGTTTTCGGTCACACGGTAGTTGGCGAACGCACGAATCCGGGTCAACCAAAATTGATCGTCGTTGCCGGTCAAACCTAAACCCGACGGGCCGGTGCCTCGAAGCCCGGGGACGCGTCCGCGAAAACCGTTTTCGTTATGATAACGAACCCGAGCTTCGCCGCCGACATCGAGGGTGCCGTCGAGCATGCCTTTGAGATTATCACCGGCGAAATAGGGTCCATTGTAAGCCGGATCTCGCAGGTAGGAATAATCGTTGGCATAGAAGACCCCGGCATAGGCCGAAAGCATCTGCTTCTTGAGTGCTTCCTGTTTTTTCTTCGCCGCGGCCGCCTTCTTTTTCGCGGCCGCATCGTCCGCCATCGGGGCGTCGACGTCGCCGGCTGCGGGTTGACCATAGATCGGAGCGTCGAAGGTTGAATCGACGTCTTCAAAAACGGTGGCATTGCCGGCGTCAAAGTCGCCTTCGCTGCCCGCTCCCGATTCGGTGCCCGGCGAACCGGCTCCCCCGGGCAGCGCCCGGCTCAAGGCACCGGCGTTGACCGAATCCTCGCCAATCGGGCTGCCCAGCGTCTCCTGCATCATCGCGGTTTGAACCACGACGGTCTGCAGCGAATCGTCGCGATCACCGGCCCGAGCGGGCGCGGTGATCAAAGCCGCACCCATCGGGGCGACCAGGGAGGCGATCAACAATCGTCGCCGAAATCGTAGTGTCATCGTTTCGCAAATCCTTTGCGTGGGGTGCGGTGAGTCATCCGTCGACGAACCGGCAACCGATTCGTTTCGACGTGCTGCGAGCCGAGCGGCGCCTCAGAACCATGGCCAAATTCCCCCGCCCGGGTATTGGCCTCTGAGCCGCTGGTCATGGACAAACGCCGTGCCTCGCTGTTGGGGCTATCGGACCGGAAAGCACCAAGCCGCAGCGACAACATTGAAAAGTCGATGTTTCTTCCCATTTCTGAAGTTCATCAACCGATCCGACGGCGTAATTGGCAAAGTCTGCCACGGCCGTAACCCACCGGTTGCACTTCGCAAGACTCAAGTCGCACCCTTCGCCGTTTTAAGCACTGCTGCCTAGGGAGAGCGCAGCGATGCTCAAACATGTTGCATCGCTTCAGTCGGTCCCGGTCCGATGCGGTTTGGGTCAACCTGGCGGTAAGGGGCGTGCATTGCCCGCTGACTCAAACCTAATGACGGTCGTTGATCGGTAAGCGGGTGCCGGGTCCGCGATCGGGACTGCTTGGCCCGGTGTGTGCCAAGGCTTTGGGCAACCCGCCGGCGGCGGGATCGTCCTACGTCCTCGATTACACGTCCTCGATATACGAGTCTGCACCCCGTGAGTTTCCAACGACCGTCTGCGGCATTGTCACCTTCGGAGGCCAATTGGCTTGTCCCCACGCTGTTGGGTTTCGCACTATCACTCGCCGCAATGATCCTGCCGGGTTGCTCACCCGATGACGTCGATCCCGTTGCCGGGACCGACATGACGGCCGCCGAAGAGTTCAATACTGATGATCTCCTGGCGGAGGCGGAAATTGAAACCCTTGACATCGAGAAAACCGATTTGAAGTTCGGTTTTATCAAACTGACCGACTGTGCCCCATTGGTGATTGCCAAAGAAAAGGGTTACTTCGCCGACGAAGGTCTCAATGTCGAAATCGAGGCCCAATCGAATTGGAAGGTTCTGCTGGACCGCGTCATCGACGGCCAGCTCGACGGGGCACACATGTTGGCCGGTCAACCCATTGCCGCGACGGTCGGCCTGGGAACCAAAGCTGACATCATCACCGGCTACTCTCTTGATTACAACGGCAACGGCATCACGGTGTCCAATGATATTTGGAAACAGATGCAGGAGAACGACCCCAAGCTGGCGGTCGACCAACCCGAACATCCGATCACCGCCGACTCGCTCAAGCCGATCGTCGACAAAGCTCGTGCCGAGGGCAAAGACTTCCCCATGGGAATGGTCTTTCCCTTCTCGACCCATAACTATGAAATTCGTTACTGGCTAGCCGCCGCGGGCATCAATCCGGGAATGTATTCCGAGCAGGTCACCGATGGGACGATCGATGCCGACGTCCTGCTGTCGGTGACCCCGCCGCCAAACATGCCATCGACCCTCGAAGCGGGCACGATCTACGGCTACTGCGTTGGTGAACCATGGAACCAGCAGGCCGTGGTCAAAGGCATCGGTGTCCCGGTGACAACCAACTACGACGTCTGGAAAAACAACCCCGAGAAAGTCTTTGGTGTCACCAAGTCTTGGGACGAAAAACATCCCAACACCCACGTCGCGGTCGTCAAGGCGTTGATGCGGGCAGGCATGTGGTTAGATGCCGTCGATGACGCGGGCGAATATGTCAATCGCAAAGAAGCGTGCGAGATCCTCAGCAACCAGGTCTATGTCGGCGCGGATGTCGAGGTGATTGAACGTTCGATGACCGGGACGTTTGTCTTTCAAAAGACCGACGTTCGCAAGATGCCTGACTTCAATGTCTTTTTCAAATACAACGCCAGCTACCCGCACTACAGCGACTGTGTCTGGTTCCTGACCCAAATGCGTCGCTGGGGCCAGATCTCCGAGTCCAAAGACAAGCAGTGGTACATGGAGACGGCCAAGAAAATCTACCGCCCCGATGTTTATCGCAAGGCTGCCGATTTGTTGATCGATGAAGGCAAGCTGGCCGCCGCCGACATTCCCAAACCCGACTACGACGGTTTCCGCCCCGCGACCGACGAGTTTATCGACGGAACAACCTATGACGGCAAAGATCCGCTGGGATACCTGGCCTCATTTGAGATCGGCAATCAACAGTAAACAAACGTAGCGGAAGTCGCCAAGACTTTCGGTTTCCGCCGTCTATTGAACCCCCGCCCCTCGCTCTTGCCACCGAAAGTCTTGGCGACTTCCGCTACCTAAAACTATCCCATGAAATACCGAGCCTTCGCCTTAAAATTCTGCACCGTCGCGGGCCTGCCAATCCTGGAACCGTTCGTCCGCCTGGCGTGTGGCGAAGACCCCAAGGAGCAGATGGCGGGGATCGGCAAATTTATCCTGCTGCCGATCGCCACGGTCCTTTTGTTCTTAGGCTTTTGGTCAGCCGCCTCGAAGGTCGTCGTCACCGGCAGCACCAAACTGCCCGGGCCGGTGGAGACTTGGAACGCGGGTACCGAGTTGTTCGAGATGTCTTTCGCCCAGCGACGTGCCGACGCCGCCAGAAAGAAGGAGATGATGGACGATGCGATGCAGCTTCGACGAAAAGCGGACGCCGCGGAAAAAGCCGCCGCCGGGGTCGATGGTGACAAGAAAGCCAAACTGTTGGCCCTCGCCGAAACAACCCGAACCGAAGCCGACCGCCGGGCAACTTACGTTCCCAGCAGTGCCCCGACGTTTGTCGACCAGATCATCAACAGCCTCAAGACGGTGGCGTTCGGATTCCTTTTTGCCACGGCAATCGCGGTGCCTGTCGGCGTGCTATGCGGCATGAGTCCGTGGTTCAACGCCGCGATCAATCCCTTCGTTCAAGTCTTCAAACCGGTCAGCCCGCTGGCTTGGCTACCGCTGGCCGGATTGGTCATCATCTGGCTCTATTCAGGTACCAACGCCGAAGACAATTACTTTGACAAAGCGTTCTTGATCTCCGCGATCACGGTGTCGCTATGCTCGCTGTGGCCGACGCTGGTCAATACCACTCTTGGTGTCGCCAGCGTCGACAAGGATTACATGAATGTGGCCAAGGTTTTGAAGCTCTCCTTTGGTCAGCAGCTATTTAAAATCATTCTTCCGGCTAGTTTGCCCTTGATGTTTGCCGGACTTCGCATCAGTTTGGGGGTCGGCTGGATGGTGCTGATTGCCGCCGACATGTTGGCCCAAAATCCTGGCCTTGGGAAATTCGTTTGGGATGAATTTCAAAACGGTTCCAGCCAGACGTATGCCCGAATCGCCTTTAGTGTTGTCATCATTGGCATCATCGGTTTGTTGCTCGACCGAGTCATGATCTTCCTGCGAAACCTTGTGAGTTTCGGCAACCCCCAAGCCGCCTAGGTTTTCTTCGTAGGGTGGGTCAAGCCGCTTGCGGCGCCGACCCACCGCTGCACGAACCGCATCATCCCCCACGGTGGGTCATCGTCGCAGATCCCCCCCCTTCACCCACCCCACCAGAATGACCGCATTAGCCACCCCGACGCTTCCCGCCCCCGCCCCCGTGATCGCCCCCGCCCCGGTCATCGCCCCCGCCCCGGGCATCGCACGCTCGGTCACCACCTCGGCCCCCAAGCCGATCATCTCGCTTCGCGGCGTCTGCAAAGGTTATGGTTCGGGTTTGACGCGAAACGAGGTGCTGCACAACATCAATCTCAATATCCGTGAGGGGGAGTTCTTGGCCATCGTCGGTTTCTCCGGCAGCGGCAAAACGACATTCACTCAAATGCTCGCCGGGCTGATCAAACCCGACGCCGGAACGATCACCATGGAGGGCCAGCCGATCACCGGGCCGGGACCCGAACGCGGCATGGTGTTTCAAAACTACTCGCTGCTGCCGTGGCTCACCGTCCGCGGCAACATTCATCTGTCCGTCGACCGGGTATTTAGCGATTGGTCGTCGGCGAAACGTCAAGAGCATGTTGAAAAGTTTATCGACATGGTGGGGCTGTCCCACGCCGCCCACCGCCGGCCTCACGAACTGTCCGGGGGGATGCGGCAACGGGTTTCGCTGGCACGAACGCTGGCGATGAAGCCCAAAGTGCTGTTGCTCGATGAACCGCTGTCCGCCCTGGACGCCCTGACACGCAGCGTGCTGCAGGAGGAAATCCTCAAGATCTGGGGCGAGGAGCGTCAAACCTGTTTGATGATTACCAACGACGTGGATGAGGCAATCCTGGTCGCCGACCGGATCGTGGCGCTCAACCCCGGCCCCAAAGCCAGCCTGGGTCCCGCATTCACCGTGGAGCTTGACCGTCCGCGAAACAAGACGGAATTGAATCACGACGAACGATTCAAATCGCTACGAAACGCGGTGACGAATTATCTAGTCGCCGTCCGCGAGAAATCGCGCAAAGCCGAAGCCGCCCGATCGACCGCCCCGAAGATCCAGCGCCCGGACATCAAGCCGATGTCGCTCGGCCCACAATCCAAAACCATCCTAAACAGCCCCGCTTAGAAGAAGTTCACAGTCATCAGTTTACAGTTGTCAGTTCCTGCGATTGATGACTCTGCAGGCTGATGCCGGAATATAGTTCCGTGAATCCTTTGACTGTAAACTGACAACTGTAAACTGAGAACTTCCCCATGGCCGGCTACGTTGAAATGTTTCGTCTGGGCAAGACCTACGACACGCCCCACGGCCCGGCCGTCATCGTCGAGGATTTTAATCTCAACATGGCCCGGGGCGAGTACATCTGCCTGCTCGGTCACAGCGGTTGCGGCAAGTCGACGGTGTTATCGATGGCGGCTGGTTTAAATTCCATCACCCATGGCGGGATCGTCGTGGCGGGCCGAGAAATCGATGGACCGGGACCCGACCGGGGCGTGGTATTTCAATCACCGTGCCTGATGCCTTGGATGACGGCGATGGACAACGTCATGTTGGGGGTCGATCAGGTCTATCCCCATGCCACCAAGGCCGAACGCCGCGACATGAGCGGCTATTACCTATCGTTGGTCGGTTTGGGCAGTTCGCTGCACGTTCGGGCGGCCGATTTGTCCCAGGGGATGCAGCAACGTGTCGGCATCGCCCGCGCGTTTGCCCTCCAACCCAAAATGTTGTTGCTCGACGAACCCTTTGGGATGCTCGATTCGCTGACGCGAATGGAGTTGCAGGAAGTGTTGCTGGAGATCCTGATCCGCGACAAGGTGACGACGTTGATGATCACCCACGATGTCGACGAAGCGCTCTTCATGAGTGACCGCGTTGTGATGATGACCAACGGCCCCAGAGCGAGGGTCGGCCGGATCTTTAGTCTCGACTTCCCCCGTCCCCGCATCCGAACCGAGGTCCTGGAGCATCCTGACTATTACGACCTGCGAGGCGACATGATCGGGTTCTTGGAGGATCAAGATCATAAAAAACTAAAAGCGGATACTGCCAAGCGGGCCGCCAAAAAGATGGATCAAGCCCTGGTGCCCGCATGATCCGATTGGAAACCCCCGACCTGATGACCTCGTTGAAATCATCGCACTTACCATCGACGAGCTACCTCCGCGAGTTGCACATCTTGGATGTCGTCGGCAACCACACGGATTCGACCGGTGACAGCCGAATGGATGCCATCGTGGCATCGGCTTGTGGTGGCCAGCCGCAAGTCTGCAGCGATCCGCGACAGCTACCCGGGGGCGCGGCGGCCATGATCGCTGTGCCGCTTCACCGTGGTTGTGAGGTGGTCTCAGTCGTCGCAATGATGGCCAAATCACAACTGGCTGACCATCAACCCACCGCGGGCGTGTTTGAAGTATGGAAACATGTTCCGCCGCACGACGAGCTGGCGCTGATGTCGGGATCCTACGGCGCGATGGAACGCTTCGCCGGGGTCAGCCGGTTCGTAAGGTTTGAAAAGGGTAGCGGGCTGCCCGGCCAGGTTTGGGATCAAAATCTACCGATCATTCATGACGATCTGACCAACCATCCGGGTTTCTTGAGGGCCGCCGGGGCGTCCGCGGAGATTCTCAGGACGGCGATCGGTTTTCCCATCACATCGGGCGACGGTGGATGGATCGCCTCGGTACTGTTGATCTCCTCGACCGTCAGCCCGCTGGCTCGCGGTTTTGAAGTTTGGAAAGCGGACGCAAAAGGTTATGAACTATCAACCGCTGCCTACCATGATCTGGGCGACAGTTACCGTTTGCCTGCCGGTTGTCGGGCACCCGAAGGTTCGGTGGCGGATTTGGCGGCGATGCACGGGACCGCAATATTGACCGAAGAGTCCGAGACGTTGATGGCCGGCCGTGAACCCTCGGGGGCTTCGACGCCGGGGCCGACCGCCGCCCTGGCCATGCCGTTCTATGACGGCGAAACGCTCCGCAGCGTTGCGGCGCTATTGTTTTAGAGGTGCAATAAGCTTCCATCCTGTCGTCCCCGCGGGCACGGAAGGAAGGCCTATGCCACCGGCAACCAACACAATACGAAATGTCCACCACGCTTGCCCCGCCGCCAAAGCTCCCGCCGCCCAAGCCCCCGCCGCCCAAGCATCGCCTGTTGCCAATCGATGGCAATGATGGGGAGTTTGATCTGGTGGGGATGCTGTTGGAAGAGCAACATTCACTCACCGCGGTCGAGCGATTTAGCCAATACCACCAAGAAACCACGCAGACCCCAGGCGGCAATGAACCGTCGTTTCGACCCGCCCAGGCAAAGTATTATAGCCATTTGATGCCGGCGACCCCCCCGGGGCCGGGCCGGCAACTCGCCTTTGAAGTCGACCTGGACGCCTGCAGCGGGTGCAAGGCGTGCGTGGTCGCCTGCCATACCCTCAATGGTCTGGAGGAGGATGAATCGTGGCGGAGGGTCGGCGCGATCACATTGGGTCAAACCGATGAGATTGAGCAGGATCATATTGACACAATTTCGCTGCAGCACGTCACCACGGCCTGTCATCACTGCTCCGAGCCGGGCTGCCTGCTCGGATGTCCGGTCAAAGCCTATGACAAGGATCCGGTGACGGGGATTGTCCGGCACCTCGACGACCAATGCATCGGTTGCAAATACTGCACGATGATGTGCCCCTATGAGGTGCCGCGATATTCCAAACGTCTTGGCATCGTTCGCAAATGCGACATGTGTCACCACCGGCTGGCCGTCGGCGAAGCGCCCGCGTGCGTCCAGTCGTGCCCCAACGAAGCGATCGCGATCAAAGTCGTCAACGTCGGTGCGGTCCCCGATCGACCGACTCAAACCGATGGGCAAGACCTCCCGGCCGGCGAGGTCAGTTTGGCCCCCGGTGCTCCCCCATCATCCCTCACCCGCCCCACGACGGTCTACAAGTCGACCCGCAAAAATCATTTTGGTCGGCCTCAGGACGATGGGATCGATCATCCCGCGGATAGTCATTGGCCACTGGCGGCGCTGTTGATCGGAACCCAAATCAGCGTTGGAATGCTGTTGATTGAACGTGCGGTTGCGGCAATCGGTTGGATAGTCGGTCAACCAAGTTCGGATTCGCTCTCGGCAATCGTCGCAACCTCGTCGCTCGCCGTCGGCATGGTGGGACTTAACCTCGCGCCGCTGCATTTGGGTCAACCGCTGCGGGCGTGGCGTGTTTTTCTGGGGCTGCGGACTAGCTGGTTGTCCCGCGAGGCGATCGTTCTGGGTCAGTACATTGGCATCCTGGCGGTGGCAATCGCGTTGCTATGGCTGCCGGCTTTGATGGGGATGCCGATCGTTCAGAGTCATGTGCCTGCCGGATGGCTCGACGCAATCGATCTTTGGGTCCCGGCTTGGGCGGGCCAGGTCATGTTGATCGCCGCCATTCCCATCGGGCTGGCCGGTCTGTATTGCAGCGCGATGATTTACATCGCCACCGGGCGACCTTTGTGGCGATCCGCCCGAACGCTGCCGCGATGCCTCGGCACGACGATGATCGGCGGCGTTGCCGGCGTCGCTGCGGTCTACTGGAGCGCGGAGGTCTTTAGTGTGGTGGATTTTTCAGAAGATTCAGGTGATGGATTTTTAGCAAAATCCACGACGTGGGCAATGCGATCGCTTCTCGTTGTCGCGGCGGTCGCCAGTCTAGTCAAGCTATTTTGGGAATACACGAACGGCCTTGGACCGGTCAAACCGACCGACAGTCCGCATCTCCGCCGCAGCCGATTGTTGGTCCGTACCCGCTTACGTGGACTACGGACCGCCCGAACTGCCTCGGCGATCACCTCGGCAATCCTGCTGACCGCCGCCGCCGCTGTCGGCCCCAATCCACTGGGCATGGCAGTGGCGGTTTTTGCGGTGGGTGCAGTGGTGTTATCCGAGACAACCGAACGCCTGTTGTATTTCATGGGCGTTGTCTATGACCGGATGCCGGGAACTTTCAAGTAAGACGGTCCTATCATGAGCCTAGCATTACCGACCCTGCCAACCCTGCCGCAAATCTTGCAGCGACGCGATGGCACCATGACACGCGAGTTGCTGTTGCGACCGGGTGACCATGGCCTTGGGATGACTCATGACTCGCTCCGGCCAGATTCGACGACCATCGCGACTTGCGGGTTTTGTGCGACCGGGTGCGGGTTGCGATTGCACTTGCGTGATGGCGAAGCGGTGGGTTTGACACCCGAAACTGACTATCCCGTCAATCTGGGCATGGCGTGTCCCAAGGGCTGGGAGGCATTGCGGGTGCTCGACTCTCCCAACCGCGCCACGACGCCACTGCTTCGCGGCGACGATGGTCAACTGCGACCGGCACGGTGGGATGCCGCGCTGCGGACATTTGCCACGCGGTTCAAAGCGATCCAGGCAAAGCACGGACCGCACTCGATCGCGTTCCTTTCGACCGGCCAGATCCCTTGTGAGGAAATGGCGTACCTTGGAGCATTGGCCAAATTCGGCATGGGGATGTTGCACGGCGATGGCAACACCCGCCAGTGCATGGCCACCGCGGTAGCGGCTTATAAAGAATCATTTGGGTTTGACGCCCCGCCGTACACCTATGCCGATTTCGAGGCCAGCGATTGTTTGGTCTTCGTCGGGGCCAATCCATGTGTGGGTCATCCGATCATGTGGGAACGGGTGCTGCGCAACCCGAACTCGCCGGAAATCATCGTTTTGGATCCTCGGCGGACCGAAACCGCGATGGCGGCGACGCAGCACCTGGCACTTCGGCCCAAGTCCGACCTGGCGTTGATCTACGCGCTCACGCACGCGGTCATCGAAGCCGGACAGATTGATCGGCAATATGTCGACGCACACACCAGCGGCTTTGAACAACTGCGAGGCCATGTCTCGCGGTTCACCCCGGAAATCGTCAGCCAAAGTTGTGGCCTTTCGGCCGAAACGATTCGCCGAACCGCCGATGCGATCGGCCGTGCCCGGGCGGCTTCGTTTTGGTGGACCATGGGGGTCAATCAATCCTACGAGGGAACACGGGCCGCCCAGGCGATCATCAATTTGGCACTGATCACCGGCAACATGGGCCGGCCCGGCACCGGCGCCAACAGCATCACCGGTCAATGCAATGCGATGGGTTCGCGGTTGTGGAGCAACACCACCAACTTGATGGGCCATCACAAGTTCACTTCCGCGGAGGATCGGGCCAAGGTCGCAGACATTTTAAACATCGACCCGTCGCGAGTCCCGACTGAGGATAGTTGGTCGTATGACCGCATCCTACGCGGTGTCGAGGAGGGCGACATTCGTGGCCTATGGATCATCGCGACCAATCCGTCCCATTCCTGGATCGATCAGGATCATGCCCGCGACTTGCTCAACAAACTAGATTTTCTGGTCGTGCAGGACATGTATGACACCACCGACACCGCGATGCAGGCGGATCTGGTTCTGCCGGCGGCCGGTTGGGGCGAGAAGGAGGGGACGTTCATCAACAGTGAGCGACGCTACGGATTGCTCAAGAAGGTCAAACATGCGCCGGGGGAAGCGTTGGCGGATTTTCAAATTTTTCGTGCCGTCGCCGGGGCTTGGGGTTGCAGCGAAATGTTTGCCGAATGGAAGACGCCCGAAGATGTTTTTCGGTCCATGCAGCGGTTGACCGCGGGAGCGCCCTGTGACATCACCGGCATCGGTTCGGATATCGAGTCTCCCTATCAACATCTCGACCGCTGTGGAGGGATCCAGTGGCCTTGGGCCGCCGGCGGGGATGGCGATCCGGCGACCGAGCGACGATTGTTCGCCGATGGGGTGTTCCCGACCGAAGATGGCCGGGCGCGATTGATCGTCGATGAGATCGCCCCGCCGCCGGAGCCGACCTGTCCCCGGTACCCCGTTTGGTTGATGACCGGCCGGGGGACCGTGTCCCAGTGGCATACTCAGACCCGGACCAGTCAAAGTCCGGTGCTGAGGAAATTGTATCCCAACGAAGCCTACATTGAAATCAACCCGGTCGATGCCGATTCGCATGGCATCACCCATGGCGGTCCGGTTCGGGTGACATCACGTCGGGCGAGTATTGTCGTCAATGCCATGGTTGTCCCCACCGTCCGAAAGGGCCAAGCGTTTTTACCGATGCACTACGACGTCACCAATCAATTAACCCTGTCTCACTTCGATCCTCATTCCCGGCAACCGTCTTACAAGGATTGCGCCGTTTCGCTGGAAGCAATCGGCCTTTAGCTCCCAGCTATCAGCTTTCAAATCCTGTCATTTCCAAAATAGCTAATAGCGATGAGCTAACGGCTAATCGCTAAAAGATCAAAACGCCGAAGGACCTTCCCCCTCATGTCCAACACCGCCTTCACCGACACCCAAAAACAATTCCTGTCCGGCTTTACCATGGGGTCGGATGTAGCAAGGGCGGTCAAAGGCCTCCCGGTGCTAGCCGGTTCGGCGCCAGGCCCAACCGGGACATCGGTGTCGATCGGCGGCGGCCCGGCTACGGTCGATGGCAAAGTCATCCCGCCGGGGCCGGAGCGGATCGCGTATGAGGCTCAGGCAGAGACCAAGGCAGCCGGCAAAAAGCTTTGCAAAGAGGAACAGGCCAAAGAGGAAAAAAACCCGCTGGATATGTGGGACGAGATCGCCGCCCGGGCGGGTGCGGGCGAGTACCCCAAAGGCACCGACGTTTTTCTGACCAAATGGCACGGGCTGTTTTATGTCGCACCGGCACAGGACAGTTACATGATGCGGTTGCGGATCCCCGGCGGGGTCATCCGATCATGGCAGCTCACCGGATTGGCCGATCTGTCGCAACGGGTTGCCGGCGGCAACGTCGATGTGACAACACGTGCGAACTTGCAAATCCGTCAAATCCCGGCGACCGCTGCCGAGGAAATGCTGTACGGCGTTCGCGAGCTGGACATTGTGTCGCTGGGCAGCGGTGGGGACAACATTCGTAACTGCACCGCCAGCACGTTGTCGGGGATTGACGAAACCGAGGTGGCCGAAACGATCCCGCTGGCCAAGCGGATGCACCATTACATCCTCAATCACCGCGAGCTGTACGGTTTACCGCGCAAGTTCAACATCGCCTTTGACGGCGGCGGTCGGATCGCGTCGCTCGAGGACACCAATGATATCGGGTTTCGCGCCGTTCGACTGGATCAACCGCTTGGTGACACCCCGCCGGGCAACTATTTCCTGCTGACCCTTGGCGGGATCACGGGGCACAAGGATTTCGCCCGCAGCACCGGCGTTTTGCTGGATCCGGGTCAATGCGTTGACGTCGCCGGTGCGATCCTGCGGGTTTTTGTCAAAACCGGAGACCGAACCGATCGTAAGAAATCGCGGCTCAAATACGTGCTCGACGATATGGGTTTCGACTCGTTTTTAAAACTTGTGGAGGAGTCATACGGTTCACCACTGCGGAGGGTCGGCACCGAAAAATTGCCACTCGGTCGGGACGAGGATCGGTTGGCGCATGTTGATTGGCACCCACAAAAACAACCGGGAAAATACTACGTTGGCGTGGTGCTGCCGGTGGGCCGAATGACCGGCGATCAAACTCGCGGGTTGGCCAGGATCGCGGAACAGTTTGGCACCGGTGAATTGCGGCTGACGGTTTGGCAAAACCTCATCATTCCTCATATCCGCGAAGCGGACCTCGAAGCGGTATCGGCCGCGATTTTGGCGTGCGGACTCGATTACCGAGCGACCACGATTCGCGCCGGACTGGTCGCCTGCACCGGATCGGCAGGTTGCAAGTTTGGTCAAGCCGACACGAAAGCCAACGCCATGGAACTGGCCGAATACCTGGAGTCGCGATTCGACCTCGACCAGCCGATCAACCTGCACCTGACCGGGTGCCACAACAGTTGTGCCCAGCATTACATCGGCGACATTGGGATGCAGGGGGTCCAGGTCGAACGCGGCGACGACATGGTCGACGGATATCATATTGCGATCGGTGGCGGCTGGGGGGACCGGCGGGGCATCGGGCGAGTGCTTTTCGAGTCGGTGCCCTTTGACGAAGTGATGCCGTTGGTCGGGTCGCTCGTGGAGGGTTATTTGGAGAAGCGTACCGGAGGGGAAGCATTCGTGGATTTTGCGAGGCGATGTAATGATGAAGAGTTGAAAGCATTGGCTTATGCGACCGCATGACGGTTTATGCGGTTTGACCCACCCTACATCCCCATCAAATAACCCCCGATCCTATCTTCATGTCTTTCATCCCCGATACCGCCCCGTTTAACGACGAGCAACGCGCCTGGCTCAACGGCTTCTTCGCCGGGTTGACGGGTTTGACCGATTCCCAAAATCAAGCGGCCGGCTCCATGGCGGGCGGGTTGATGTCCGGCGGCGGGACGGCGCTGATGGAGCCGCCGGCGGAGGCGGAAGATGATTTTCCTTGGCACGATGAATCGCTGCCAATCGCCGACCGAATGGAACTCGCCGAGGGCCGCCCGGTGGAGCGGAAACTGATGGCCGCAATGGCTCAACTGGATTGCGGATCGTGCGGATACCTTTGCCAAACCTACTCCGAAGCGATCGCGTCGGGGTCGGAGAAAAACCTCACGCTCTGCAGCCCCGGAGGCAAAGAAACCAAGCAGATGATCAAAAAGATCCTCGCTGAAAAACCCAGTCAAGCTTCGGCGTCAAACGGCACAAACGGTGCCGGCAACGGGGCGGTCCAACCGAACGGCTACTCGCGGCAAAATCCTTTCAACTGCGCCGCTGATCGAGGCTCGCCAGCTCAACCGCGAAGGGTCCGCCAAAGACACCCGGCATGTTGCCATCGATCTAGCCGGAAGCGGGCTGACGTACAACGTCGGCGACGCATTGGGTATCTATCCAATCAACTGCAGCGACTTGGCCGCGGACATTATCAAAGCGATCGGGGCTGATCCGGCGACTTCCGTGACGACCCCGATGGGGGATGACAAGTCGCTGTTGGAAGCGTTGTGCCAAGACTGTTGCTTGAAGGATCCTACCGATGAGTTATTGGAACTGGTGGTTCAAAGAACGAAGCTTCAAACCGCCATCGATTCACTTCGGTTGATGTTGGCCGATGGGGTGCCCGAAGGTTTCGATGTGCTGGATGTTTTGGAGCTGGCCGCCGACGTCACCGTCGCGCCGGGGGAAATGATGGAAACGATGTCGCCGCTCAATCCGCGGTTATATTCGATCGCCAGCAGCATGAAACGAGTCGGGGATCAAGTGCATCTGACCGTCGGCAAGGTCGCTTACGAACGCGAGGGACGGGTGCGAAAAGGGGTCGCCAGCACCATGTTGGCCGAGCGGGTCGCCGGGGGTGAAACGGTCCGCGTTTTTGTCCAACCTAACCACGCCGGATTCACCGTCCCGGCCGATCCGACCACGCCGATGATCATGGTCGGTCCGGGCACGGGGATCGCCCCATTTATTTCTTTCCTGCAGGAACGCGACGAAGCGAAAGCGGCAGGTAAGAATTGGTTGTTTTTTGGCGACCAGCACGAGGCGTTTGACTTCTTGTATGAGGAGGACCTCAAAGGTTACCTCGATTCGGGTTTGTTAACCCGGTTGGACACGGCGTTTAGCCGCGATGGGGAAACGAAGGTTTACGTTCAAGACAAAATGCGGCAGCACGGGGCCGAGTTGTGGACTTGGCTGTGCGAGGGCGGATGCTTCTACGTTTGTGGCGATGCGACGCGGATGGCCAAGGACGTTGACCGGGCGCTGCATCAAATCATCGCCCAACATGGCGGAATGAACGACGAGGAAGCTAAATTGCATGTCAAACAAATGACTGCGGACGGTCGGTATCACCGCGATGTGTATTGAGTTATCCGGCCGCCGGCGGTCAACCCCGGGGTTTGCGGCGGTGTGATCGATTTTCGGGTAGACTGGGGCATCCCCGTCACGCAGGAATGGCCGATGACCGACACCGCCCGGTTCGACTCTCCCAACGATGCCTCCGCGGTCATGCCGCCGGGTTCGCGGGCCACGCGATTGAATGTCGAGCAGTTTGCACAGCTTGTTGCGGCGGGACACTTTGACCGGCGGGTGGGACGGACCGAACTGATCAACGGCAGGATCGTGCATATGAATCCGCAAGGTCCTCAATACGCCGATCCGATCGACTTGCTGGAAGAGTGGAGTCATCGGGTGGCGGGCACCCATTACCGGATCCGCACCGAAAAGCCGATCTTAATTCCACAAATCGATAGTCTGCCCGAACCCGACTTGGCTTGGGTTCGTCGGCAATCCTACGCGCGGCGTCATCCGCTGCCTGAGGAGGTTTTCCTGTTGGTCGAAGTGAGCGTGACCAGCATGGCGTTGGACCGGGGCGAAAGAATGGAGGCATACGCGAAAGCGTGCATCCGAGAGTATTGGCAGTTGGACGTGATGAACCGGCAACTGCGAATCCATCTCGATCCATCATCGGGGGTTTACCGGTCGATCACAACGTTCCATCAAACTCAGAGCGTCTCACCCGGGTGCCTGCCGGCAGCCTTGTTAATGATTGCCGATCTGTTTGAATGAGGGGACGACGCCGGAAGTCTTGGCGATTTCCGCTACGGTAGTTTTGCCCAAAAGTCCGCGGCCATTGCGTCGGCGTCGATCGAGTCGTAGACGGTGACCTGCCGTTGCGTGTTCTCCGGCGGCGTGGTGACGGTGCGGGCTGTGGCCATCTCCGGGTGCAGGAGGGCTTGAACCAAGGCCAGGTCCCAGATCGTTCGCTCCTCCTGCTGCCCCGCGTGATCGGTCCAGCGATCAATCAGATATTGACCCAGTTCGCCGCGGGGCCGTAAACGGTTAAAGGTCTCGGTACGATTGAATTTCAGATCGATCGCCACGCTGGCGGGCATGATGTGAAGCCGGACGTCGGGGTGATTGAGCAGGAAATCAACCGCGTTGAGATCGCGACGAACATTGAACGAGTTTTTGTTCCAGATGTTATGTTGAAGGTCGAAGTAAAAACCTAGTAGATGAAGATCGATTTTTGAGGCAATCGACGGCTGCAGCGCAATCGCGGACGCAACGTTTGTCGAGGCTCCGATGCAAACGATGGTCAAACGTTCGCCCGGTGCGGTCGCGTTGGCTTGCTCGATGATGAACCGGGCGGCTGGGGAATCCTTCGGCTGGCTGCCGCCCCAGGGGCGGCCCATCGGTTCGGCCGAACCCATCGGGGCGGGGATGGACGTGTTGGTGAGCCTCAACAATGCCTCGTTCTCTCGTTGGCTTGCCTGGACCGAATCCGGCTCGCCCATGTAGTGCCGCCACTGGGCGGAGGTGAGGCCAACCAACTCATACCGCTCCTGGTAGATCACCCGCAGCACCGCGTAGTGATCGTCGATCTCGTTGGCGGTGTCGGCGTCCAGCAGTAGTCGGGGGCGGTCGGCGGCGGTGGCCAACGCGGCGGCGAGCGGCAAAGACAACACGGCAGTCCAAAACGGTTTCATGGCGACGATCGAGTGTGGGGGCAGGTTGGGAGGCGTCGGGCGGGTTACGATACCTGCCCCGGCCGACCGGCGGGGTACCCGGTCGACGCCGACTCCTTTTATTCCACCAACGTTCAATGCTCATGTTTATTCGATGCTTCGTTGCCTCTGTCCTACTTGCGTCAGTCGCCTCGGCCCGGCCCAACGTGGTCGTTGTCATCACCGACGATCAAGGCTACGGCGACCTGGGTTGCCACGGGAACGAGAAGATCCGGACGCCTCACATCGACGAATTTTATGGACAAAGTGTCTCGATGAGCGACTACCACGTCGCGCCGACGTGCAGCCCCACGCGGGCGGCGTTGTTGACCGGTCACTGGACCAACCGCACCGGGGTTTGGCACACGATCGCCGGCCGATCAATGCTGCGGAGCGATGAAACGACGTTGGGCAATTACTTTCAGGCCGCCGGATACCGGACCGGGATGTTTGGCAAATGGCATTTGGGGGACAATTTTCCCTATCGGGCCGAGGATCGCGGTTTCGCGGAGGTCTACCGCCACGGCGGCGGCGGCGTGGGCCAGACGCCCGATCACTGGGACAACGCCTATTTTGGCGACACCTATCTGCATAACGGGCATTTAGTCCAAGCCGATGGTTTTTGTACCGACGTGTTCTTTAACGCGGCGATCGATTTCATCGAAACATCAGCCAAGTCAGGTGAACCGTTCCTGGCGTACCTGGCGACCAACGCTCCCCACTCACCGCTACACGCACCGCCGGAGTATCTGGAGCGTTATAAAAATCTGCCTCCGGCGATCGCGACGTTCTATGCGATGATTACCAACATTGATGACAATTTTGCACGATTGCGACAAACGCTGCGAGATTTGAAAATCGAAGATGACACGATTTTAATTTTTACGACCGACAACGGTACGGCATTGAAAGGTAAAGGGTTTGACGCCGGGATGAAAGGCCGCAAAGGCAGTCCTTATGAGGGCGGCCACCGCGTGCCGCTCATGGTGCGTTGGCCCGGGGGCGGCATCGACGGGGCATCGACCGAGTCGACCCTATGCCACGCCGTGGACTTTGTGCCGACGTTGTTGGACTTGTGCGACGTCGAAGGTTCGCCCGACGTACCCTTCGATGGCACCTCATTGGTGCCGATATTGCAAAAGCAGGATTCGGATCAGGATTGGTCGACGCGGATCCTGGTGACCGATTCGCAGCGGGTGCGAGATCCGATTAAATGGCGGCAAAGCTGTGTGATGAGCGGCCCGTGGCGATTGGTCAACGAGAACGAGCTATACAACATTAAACAGGATCCCGGTCAGCAAAAAAATATCATTGAATCGAATCCTGAGATCGCCGGACGATTGGTGGTGTTTTATGAGGCTTGGTGGAAAGAACTGGAGCCGACGTTTGCCAATGCCACCCCGATCGTCGTCGGTCACCCGGCCGCACCGGTGGTAACAATGACGGCTCACGACTGGATCACCGATGTCGTGCCACCATGGAACCAGGCGGGCATTCGCGCCGCGAAGTTGGGATCGGCCAAGGGGGCGAAAGCTGATTTCGACGGCTATTGGCAAATCGATGTCGCCTCGACGGGCACTTATCAATTTGAACTACGTCGTTGGCCCCCCGAAGCCGATCAGCCGATCACCGCGTCGGTCGCACCGGGCCAGAATGTTCCCGGAGCCGACCGAGCGTTCCGCGTCACGCCGGGGCAGCCTTTGCCAATCGGTTCAGCCCGGTTGCGGGTCGATGGGAATACGCTTGGCGAGGCACCGGTCGATCAAAGCGACCGGTCGGTGACGTTGACCGCTAGCCTGGCGGCCGGACGGCATCAACTCGCCCCGGTCTTTGTCATGCCGACCGGGGAGGTGGGGGTTTACTACTGCACTGTGATGCGGCGGGCGGAATCAAACGATGAGTGACCCCCGCCGCCTGTTTGAACGCTTTGAACCGGGCCGCGGCAGCATTCTGGTGGTCTTGGGGATGGCCGGGGTCCTGACGCTTATTAATTTTGTGGCGGCCGGTTGGTATCAAAAAATAGCAACCGTCGATCGTCGGGCCAGGTTGGTTAAATTCGAGGCGTTGGTCCGCGAAACCGCCTTCCGGTTGCGGCAAGCCGGTTCACAAATCGACGGTTGCGAGAGCATTGCGGACATTTCGATTGAACAGATCCTGGGTCCCGACAATCGTCTGGTTCAATATCTTTTCAATCCGCCCTCCACCGTCGATGGTGAGTCATTCAACCGATGGTTTGGCGGTGAGATCACGTCGGCAATGGTCGACCAAATCAGCGACCCCGCCGTGCGGGAAGCCTTCTTGGACGGGTGGGGTGATCGAGAGAAAATGAAGCTTCCCCCGGACATCAACGTTCAAACAAGTCCAAATCCAGATGATCTATGACCACTCCCGACCCCACTGAAATCGCGATCACAGCTCTTCGCGCGGCGGTCGCCGGGGCACCTCAAAATGTCGACTTGGTTCATCAGTTGGCCCGCCTATTGACCAGTTTGGGCCGTCATGAGGAAGCCGCCACGACGCTCACCGAAGCCTTGAAACGTCGGCCCGGTCACCGCGATTTGCAAGTGGCACTGGCCGAAGCGTACTACCGGGGCGGCAAGGACTCTCATGCCCTGGCGATCCTCGAAACGCTCGCCGGGTCAGGGTCGCTCAGTCCGGCCGGCACCCGGCTGCTGGTGCGATTGCGTCAACGCGGCGGCGATACGCCCGCGGCGGTGGCACTGTACAAGGATCTCATTGAAGACGATCCCGAAGCGGCCGACGCGGAACTGGAGAGCCTATTGGGCATTGACCAGATTCCCGGCTCGTCGCGACCGGTGCGGATGGGCAGCACCGCCGACGGTCCGGTTGAAATCGATGAGGATGATGACGCCGGCGAGCCGGACGACGAGCCGCTCCCGATCGATCGGCCCAAGGAGGGATTTGAATCGGTCGGGGGGATGGAGGCGATCAAGGAGGAGATTCGCGTCAAGATCATTCATCCGATCGAGCACGCCGACGTCTACGCGGCGTATGGTAAGAAAATTGGCGGCGGCATTTTGATGTATGGCCCCCCCGGTTGCGGCAAAACGCATTTGGCCCGAGCCACCGCCGGGGAAGTTTCCGCGGGTTTCGTCGTCGTCGGCATTAATGATGTCCTGGACATGTACCTGGGAAACTCCGAGCGCAAACTTGCGATGATCTTTGCCGCGGCGCGTAAGAAAAAACCCACGGTGTTGTTCTTTGATGAAGTCGACGCGTTGGGGGCCAGCCGCACCGACATGAAACGTTCGGCCGGTCGGCAATTAATCAATCAATTTCTGTCCGAACTCGACGGGGCGGACCACTCCAACGATGGGGTGTTGATCCTCGCGGCGACCAATTCACCCTGGCACATGGACTCGGCGTTTCGGCGGCCGGGACGTTTTGACCGGGTAATCTTCGTTCCCCCGCCGGATCAAACCGCCCGCGTCGGGATCGTGGAAATCCTGCTCCGCGGCAAACCGCTCGGCGACGTCAGTCCCGAGAAGATCGCACGCAAGACCGACGGTTTTTCGGGTGCGGATTTGAAGGCCGTGGTTGACCGAGCGGTCGAGTCGAAATTGTCCGAAGCGATCCGCACCGGCAAACCGCGACCGATTGAAACCGCTGATTTATTAACCGCCGTCAAAGCCACGCGGCCTTCGACGCGGGAATGGTTCGCCACGGCTCGCAACCACGCACTGTATGCCAACGAAAGCGGGTTGTATGACGATGTATTGCAATACTTGGGTGTCAAACCATGAGTGGGGTGTCCCCCGAAGCGGCAATCCAGCGTGCCGGCGTCCTGATATCTCAACACCGTCTGGATCAGGCTGAACAACAACTCCGCGGGGCACTCGCCGAGGAGCCTGACCATGCCCTGGCCCATGCGATCCTGGCACTATGTCTAGCCCAGGCGGGCAAACGGTCCGTCGAGGCAATTAGTGAAGCAAAGTTGGCGGTGTCGTTGGCTCCCGATGAATCGTTGCCGCACTACGCGCTCGCGGTTGCCTACCATGACGCCGAGACCTATAAACCGGCAATCGACTCGGCCAAAGCCGCCATCGCTTTGGACCCCGATGATGCGGACTGTTATGCTGTGCTGTCCCAGGCCAACTATTCGCTGCAGCGTTATGATGCGGCATTGCGTGCGGCCGAGGATGGTTTGGCTCGCGATCCCGACCATATCGGATGCGGCAACCTCCGATCCCTGGCGCTGGAAAAAGCCGGCCGGTCGGGCGATGCGATTGCCAACGCGGAGGCGACGATTCGCCGCGATCCGGATAACTCGTTTGCCCATGCGTCCTTGGGGCACGCCAAACTAGCCGTTGGCGACTTTCGCGGCGCCCAAACGGCCTTTGCCGAAGCCTTGCGACTCAATCCCAACGATCCCTTCGCCCGGCACGGGATGATCGAAGCGATTCAAAGCGGCAACTGGCTTTACCGAATCTTCTACCGGGCCTACGCCAAGTTGGGTCAGCTCGATACCCGGGCTATCTTTGCACTATTCTTTGGATTCTGGGTTTTGATGCGAATCCTCGACCAGGTTCAATTGCGATATCCCGGGGCCGGACCGATCATCGGCGTTGTGCAATTGGGCTACATCGGGTTGGCGTTGATGACATGGTTGATGACGCCGCTGTTCAACATGACATTGCATTTCCACCGTTTCGGTCGTCACCTGTTGTCAACCGGTCAACGCTGGCAATCGATGTTCATCGCATCGTTTCTGCTGACCGCGGTCGCGACAGGGTTCTTGGGAACCGTGTGGTTTGGAGAATGGTCGATCTCCTTGGCGATCTTTTGGGTGCTGATGTGCCTGCCGGTTGTCTCGGCATTCAACGCCCCGCCCGGTGGGTTGAAGAAAATCCTTACCGCCGCTTCGATCGGGCTGCCGCTATTGCCGTGGGTCGGGCTGGCGATCGCAAACTCAACAGGTGATCCTGAGGTTGCCGACCGATGGCTGACCAACGCTCAACTGGGCGCGGGGTTGTCCAGCCTGGTGATGTTAGTCTCAGCCGCCGGGTTTAATCGACGTTGAAGTCGATGTGCGTCGCAGTGAGAATCTCAAGGATCGCCCGCCTGTCATCCGCGGTCAAATGATCGAACGCCCCGGAATCATCTTTATCGTCAAGGATCGCCATCAACCGCTGGACCACCGGACCGCGTACCAAGTCCGGTAGTTGTGAAAAGGCGGTGGAATGGATCATATAGCTGCAGGGGTAACGAAACAGTCGCGTTTGCAAATCAAAGTCACGCAGGCTCCGACCGGCCGAGTCCTTGATACCCCTGGCCGTAAAATCGTCGGCGAACGATGTGGTTCCGGTCACCGCGTCGCTCAACGGAGCTTCGTCGCAAAACAGCAAATGCTCGACCACCCGGTCGGCGGCGGCATCAATCCGTCGCTGAGCACTGTCGCTCATGAAGTCGTCGGGCCGATCAAGGATCCGGTTCATCTCGCGACACTGATGCACCGCCCGCAGCGTTTCCTGGTGCGCCCACGCCAGGGCGTTGTGCATTTGGGTTTGATGCCCAAGCACCATCAAGGCCACGATGTCGCTATGGGGCGACAGGTAATGATCAACAGCGAAGCGGCTGGACAGATCGGTCAAATTGGCATTGTCGTCGGCCGACTCGTGATGACCTTGAACCATGTTGCCCAAATGCCGCATTCGTCCATGGTGCCCGGTGACGTACCACCCGCCCCACCGATCGACCATATCGCTGGTGACATCAGTGTTAAACGTGCCCATGTCATATCGAGGTCGCCCCGAGGCGTCGGGGAAAACGCTCCGCATCAAATACCCCGGCACCTGCTGGGTCCGGTGCGTGGCGTGACACGACAGGCACTGCCCGGGATCCCTCCGGAAATTGACAGGTTTGACCCCGCCGGGGTCCTGTGACAACGTGTAGAAGACCGCTCCGAGCCGCGGATCGGTTGCCGCGATCTCCAAAACTTCCCCCTGTTGACAGTAGCCGACATAGACGTCGTCGTTGAAATACAAGGCTCGCGGCCGATGGGGGGAAATGCGGCTGAGCTGCAAGCTGGTCTTTGAAAACACTAGCGTTTGCGAACTGACCGAAATGTCCAATTCCTGCAAGACCGCCGGTAGGTAGCCATACTGGTCGTCATAAAGCAATGTCAGATCACCGGCATCAATTTGCCTCAACAGACCAGCGACGCGATCCGATGGGGTTGTCTGCTGGTAATCGATTGGTGCGCGGTCATAGTCGTCTTGGCCAATTACGGCCGAGCAACTACCGGCGATGAAGCATCCGGCCGCGATGCCGAACCGAAGGGTCCAATCAAACATTAGAGTCACTACGTTGTCGATGTCGCCGTTTTTGATTTGGCTTTGGGGCAACGTGCCCCGCATTTCCCGCCGCAGCCGCTGATGGTCCACGCGACCGGCAAGCCCGGACATGTTTCGCGACGGTCACAATCTCGACAGAGCATCCGAATTAGATCGGTCCGTCCGATGGGGTGACCGGCACGTTGCAATGCTCGATCCAGTTTGGCCAGGGGGATGCAGATGAACATGATATTGATTATGAAAATTTGGGTGAAATGAGTCAATGAGAGTTTATCCGCCGCACGGATCCGATCATAGGACGCGAAGGACTGAAGAAACCATAGGAGCCTCAGTCGCTAAGAAGGCTGTCTCCCCTCGCCCCCGCTTCGGGGGAGAGGGGTCGGGGGTGAGGGGGCGAACGGACTGGACGGTCGCTGCTCAGCCCGCTCACCCCCAACCCCTCTCCCCCACGAAGCGTGGGGGAGGGGGGGGGGCCAGATCATTGGTCACGGTCTTGATTCGTTGTTTCCGGCGTAGACTCCGGGGCGGTGACCGCTTGGTCGTTGAACATACCAATTCCTATCGTTGCCGCTGCAATGACCAATCCACTTAGCAATGTCAAAACGATAATCCAATAGGTCGGTCGACGCATTATCAATCCGAAATTTTTTGGGGAGGGATGTCGTAAGTTGTGTCATCGGGGCAGGGCAGATCGATTTGGAAACACGCACCGTCGGCTCCGGTCGCCGCGGGATCTTCCAGCCGAATCCGTCCGCCGTGGGCGTCGACGATTCGCTGGATGATTGGCAATCCCAAACCGGTGCCCTCCGGCTTGGTCGTATAGAAAGGTTCAAACAGGTGATGGCGTTGATCGGCGGTCAAACCCGGTCCGTCGTCAGCGATGCGAATTCGCAGCATTCGCCGGCCACCCGAAACGATGCCCTCACAACCCAGCGTGATATGGCATGACCCACGCGAAGCGGCGATAGAATTTTCAAATAGGTTGCGAAACACCTGCTCGATCCGAAGCGGATCGATCACACAAACCGGTTCGGCAATTCGCGTGTCAATCTGCAGCGACGCGCCAGCCCGGGCGGGCGTGTGGGGCAGATGATCCCACGCGGTCAACCAAACGCGATCGATCCGGCAACGTTCGCGGCGGAGCTGGATCGGGGCCGCATAACCCCGGATTTCGTCTAATAGCGATTCGAGATTGCCCGCCGCGGTTCGGATGCTGGCGACGTCGTGCAAACCATCGGGATCGTTCTCCAACGTTAATTCCAACAGGTCCGTCGACGCACGGATGCGTTGCAGCGCGCCGCGGCTCTCATGGGCGACCGATGCCATCATTCGACCGATCGTCGCGAGGCGCTCATCTTGGCGGGTTTGTTCCTCCATTTCCCGCAACCGCACCGTCCTCGCCAAACTGGCACGCAGCATGTCGGGGTCGACCGGTTTGGGGATGAAATCGGCGATGCCGTGACGAATTACCCCAATCGCGCCTTCCAAATCCGCATAACCGGTCACGACGATGATGGCCGCTTTGGGGGCGAGTTCGCGGAGTTGGGGCAGGAACGTGTCGGCCGCTCCGTCGGGCAGCTTGCGATCCAGGATGATGGCAAAAAGCGTCGTCCAGTCGCGGTCGGTCAATGTCTCGGCGACGCTGCCGGCGGTCTCGGTCGCATAACCATCCAATTGCAAAATGTCGCAAAGGTTGTTGCGGGTGTCGACATCGTCCTCGACCACCAAAACGCGCAGCGGCGACCCGGTTTGCAGCAGATCCAA
This sequence comes from Pirellulaceae bacterium, assembly GCA_963833245.1. Classification (GTDB taxonomy): domain Bacteria; phylum Planctomycetota; class Planctomycetia; order Pirellulales; family Pirellulaceae; genus Rhodopirellula. The sequence continues at coordinate 883,229 of CAWHXH010000006.1, read as the reverse complement.
CGGCGGGGCGGGTGGTGAGGCGATGGGGATGGCTTGGGGTGGGATAGGCTTCAGCCTGTCAACGGGGTGGGATAGGCTTCCAGCCTGTCAACGTTTTCCGGTGGCGGTGTGCCGCCAGGCCACCGAACGAAGCCGCACCAAAGCCTGGCGGCTTCGGCTACGGTTGGGGGGGATGACAGGCTGGAAGCCTATCCCACGTTAGGCGAACGGCGTGCCCGGCATGTCAAAGCACGATATTGACACCAAATCCGCACGAGAGTGTGACAGATAGGTTCAAACAATGTGTGCGGAGGGTGTGCGTATTGTCTCGCCGCACGGTTCGTGGCGTCGGTCGGCAACATCGATTGTTTAGCAGTCGGGTGCTCAACCCTTGAAAAAACGTCCGTTTTGCGGCGGTCGGATGGTGCGGCGGTTCGTCGCCCGAAGCGGCTTGGCACACCGAGTGAATGAACGTCCGAGCGAGAACCAATTTTCAACGACCCGAATTTTTCCCCGGAGAACGCCCAGTGGCAACCGTGCCCCAGGACGTCGCGATCGATCCCAAACGTGAGTTCGACACTCAAACCCTCGCCGGTGACAACCCGGGGATGGACTCGTTTTCGTATGACGATGACATCAGTCGCAAATTTGCGATCGCCACGGTGTTCTGGGGCGTCGTCGGCACCGCCGCGGGGTTGCTCGTCGCGTTGCTGTTGGTGCTGCCGACGTTGTTCGGCGGGTTGGAATGGCTCAGTTTCGGTCGGCTGCGACCGCTGCATACCAACGCCGCAATCTTTGCATTTGCCGGCAATGCGATCTTCGCGGCGATCTACTACTCGACCCAGCGGCTATGCAAGGCGCGGATGTATTCGGACGTCCTATCGCGGCTGCACTTTTGGTCGTGGCAGGCGATCATCGTTGCCGCCGCGGTGACGTTGCCGCTGGGCATCACGCAAGGCAAAGAGTACGCCGAATTGGAATGGCCAATCGACCTGGCGATCGCCGTGTCGTGGTTGGGATTCTTTGGCGTCAATTTCTTCATGACGTTGGTCCACCGCCGCGAACGGCACATGTACGTTGCGCTGTGGTTTTACATCGCAACGATCGTCACCGTGACGGTGCTGCACGTGTTCAACAATTTGGTCGTGCCGGTCAATTTGGCCAAAAGCGTGCCGATCTACGCGGGCGTCCAGGACGCGTTGATGCAGTGGTGGTATGGGCACAATGCGGTGGCATTCTTCCTGACCACGCCGTTCCTCGGCTTGATGTACTACTTCCTGCCCAAAGCCGCCAATCGGCCGGTCTTTTCGTACAAACTGTCGATCCTGCACTTCTGGTCGCTGGTGTTCATCTACATCTGGGCCGGCCCGCACCACCTGCACTACACCGCGCTGCCCGAATGGGCGTCGACGTTGGGGATGCTCTTTAGCGTCATGCTTTGGATGCCCTCGTGGGGCGGGATGATCAACGGACTGCTGACGCTCCGCGGGGCTTGGCACAAAGTCGCGACCGATCCGATTTTGAAATTCTTTGTCGTCGGCATCACCTTCTACGGCATGGCAACGTTCGAGGGGCCGATGCTGTCGGTCAAATCGGTCAACGGGCTGAGCCACTACACCGACTGGACGATCGCCCACGTTCACTCCGGGGCGTTGGGTTGGAACGGGATGATGTCCTTTGGCATGTTGTACTGGCTCGCCCCGCGATTGTTTCAAACCAAGCTGTGGAGCCAGAAGCTCGCGTCGACGCATTTTTGGACCGCGACGGTCGGCATCCTGTTGTACATCGTGCCGATCTATGTCGCCGGGTTGACCCAGGGGTTGATGTGGCGGGCGATGGACGAGAGCGGTCAGTTGATGTACCCCGATTTTGTCGAGTCGATCTCGGCGGTCAAACCGATGTGGTGGCTGCGGGTGCTCGGTGGCGTGCTGTTCGTCGGCGGTACCGTGATGATGGCGGTCAATTACTTCATGACGTGGTGGAACCGTCCGGGACACTATGACGTTCCGGTTCATCAAGCCCTGCCGCTGCGTCGTCAACCGATTGATGATAATGATCCGGCCCCCTTGGACCGATTGGGCAAGGCCCCGGTGTTGGGTTTGGCCAACAAGCTCGATTGGTTCAGCCAGATGACGTGGCACCGTCGTTGGGAACGGTTGCCGATCAAGTTCACGCTGCTGACGACCGGCGCGGTGATCGTCGCGAGCTTGTTTGAAATCATTCCAACGTTCCTGGTTCGCGGCAACGTGCCGACGATCGCGTCGGTGCAACCTTACACCCCGCTGGAATTGGCCGGCCGTGATATTTTCATCGCCGAGGGCTGTTTTAATTGCCATTCGCAAATGATTCGTCCGATGGTCGCCGAGACCAAACGGTATGGCGAATACAGCAAGCCGGGGGAATCGATCTACGACCATCCGTTCCAATGGGGCAGCCGTCGGATCGGTCCCGACTTGGCCCGCGAGGGTGGCAAGCAGAGTTCGCTGTGGCATTACCTGCACTTTGAAAATCCGCAGTCGGTCAATCCCGAGTCGGTGATGCCGTCTTATGAGCATCTGCTCGACACCAGTTTGGACTTTGACAAAATTCCCGACCGGGTCGAAGCGGCGGCCCGTTTGGGAGCGGACTACCCGTTTGAACCCGATGAGATTCCCGACCTGGCTCGGGCGCAAGCCGAGGCGGTCGCCGCCGACATCGTCTCACAAGGCGGTCCGATCAAGCGGGATGAGTTAATGACGTTTGATTCTCAAGTCGTCGCGCTGATCGCTTACCTGCAGCGGGTGGGGGTGGATTTGTTCGCCGCCCCGCCGGCGGGCGATGTGGGACAGGCTTCCAGCCTGTCGGTTGCACCGTGACAGGCTGGAAGCCTATCCCACCCCTTCAAACTTTGACCCTTCCACCCTTGACCCTCTTCTCCCATGCACAAAGACGTCTTGCGGGCACTCGACTACAGCGACTTGGCGGAGATCGCGCTGGTGTTGTTCTGCTTCGCCTTTGCCCTGATGACTTATGCGACGATCCGGTTGTCCCGCGCCGCGTCGGATCGATTCGCTTCCATTCCCCTGAGCGACCACGTGGAGGATCCCCGCGATGAATGATGCTTTTGGCCCCGCCGGCAGCACGCCGGGTGCGGACAACATCGAACGTTTTGAACGAACCCCGGGCAAACTGCCCGCCCGAGGCGATTCACTGCTTGATTCGATGACGCCGGACGATCCGTTGACCGGCCACTCCTATGATGGCATCCAGGAGTTTGACAACCCGCTGCCGGGTTGGTGGAAATGGTTGTTCGTGCTGTCGATCGTCGTCTGCCCCCCGTACTTTTGGTACTACCACGGCACGGCGTCGGGCCGGACCGTCGCCGATCAATATGACACCGAGTTGGCCGCGAATTTACAATTGCAATTCTCGGAGATCGGTGAGCTGCAACCTGACCGCGCGACGTTGGTCAAGTTCATGGGCAAACCGAACTGGTTGCAGGTTGGCAAGGTCGTCTTCAAATCCAATTGCGTGTCATGCCATGGAGCCGATGGCGGCGGTTTGGTGGGACCGAACCTGACCGATGATGCGTACAAGAACATCAAGGACGTCGGTGATTTTATCACGATCTTGCAAAATGGCGCCGCCGCCGGAGCCATGCCGGCTTGGAAGACTCGGTTGTCGACCAACGAGTTGGTGTTGACGGCGGCTTATGCGGCATCGTTGCGGGGAACGGTCCCGGCGGCGGGCAAACCGCCCGAGGGGCGAGAATTGCCGCCGTGGGATCTTGGAATCAATGACATCGAATGAGCATGGCTCCCCCTCGCCCCTCTTAGGGGAGAGGGGGTTGGGGGGTGAGGGGATGTCCGCGGCGGTCGCACCGGACGGCTCAATGCTCGTTTACCCCTCACCCCCCGGCCCCCTCTCCCCGAAGCGGGGCGAGGGGGAGAAAGATTTTGATTGAAAACAATAGATGATTGCGTTGGACAACGAAACGAAATCCACCACATCGCACGAAGCCTTGCTCGATGCGCCGCAGCATGTGCTCAGCACGTTGGAACGTGATGGGTCGCGGCGTTGGTTGCGACCGTCGTTGGCGAAGGGCAAATGGTGGCAACGGCGGCGGATCACCGCCTATGGGTTGATCGCGTTCTTTGTCACGCTGCCGCATCTGCGGATCAACGGATTGCCACCCTTGCTGGTCGACATTCCCGGTCGGCGGCTGGTCGTTGCCGGGCACATCTTTTTGCCAACCGATACGCTGCTGCTCGCGCTGGCGATGGTGTCGGTGTTCCTGGTCATCATGCTGACGACGACGTTATTCGGTCGGCTGTGGTGCGGTTGGGGATGTCCGCAGACGGTGTACATGGAATACGTCTTCCGGCCCATCGACCGGCTGTTTGAGGGGACGACCGGACGCGGGGGTCAACCGCGGGGCGAGCGACCGGTTTGGAAATCATTCGCGCGGGTGTTGGTTTACGTCGTGCTGAGCATGGGGCTGGCTCACACGTTTTTGTCCTACTTCGTCGGCACCGATCGGCTGGCCCGGTGGATCACCTCATCGCCCGCTGATCACCCCGCCGCTTTTGCCGTCATGGCGGTGACGACCGGGGCGATGCTGTTTGATTTTTTGTATTTTCGCGAACAGATGTGTACGATCGCGTGTCCCTATGGCCGGTTCCAATCGGTCATGCTGGATCGGCACTCTTTGGTCGTCGCCTACGATCAAGGTCGAGGCGAACCGCGGGGCAAAGTCAGTCAGAAGGATTCGCAATCGTTGGGCGATTGCGTCGACTGTCACCGGTGCGTCGCGGTTTGCCCGACCGGAATCGATATTCGCCAGGGATTGCAGATGGAGTGCATTAATTGCACCCAGTGCATCGACGCTTGCGACGACATCATGGTTAAAGTCGGACGGCCGACGGGTTTGATTCGCTACGGGTCGCAAGCCTCAATGGATTCGCCGCGCGATGGGGTGATCGCTGATGGGAAGACGGATCGTTTGCTCAAGCTGCGACCGCGGACGGTGATTTATCCGCTGTTGCTGTTGACGGTCGTTGGGGCGTTTGTTGCCGTGCTGTCGACCAAGTTTTCGTTCGAGGCCCATCTGTTGCGAGCGGCCGGCAACCCGTATTCCCGCGACGCCAGCGGTGAGATTCGCAATCGCTATCGTCTGCGGCTGACAAACCGGACCGATCAAGTTCAGTCATTGCAATTGGCTGGTGTCGGCGACGTTGTGGTGGAGTCCGAAGACGATGGGGCGGTGCAATTGCAACCATCGGAGTCGCGTTTGGTGCCCGTCAGCGTCGTGGCCCCGGCGGGTTCGTTTGTCGACGGGCGGGCGGTGGCGGAAATTTTAATTCGTGACGATGCCGGGCATCAGCGAACCGTCGAGGCAACACTTTTGGGGCCGAGGCGATGAGATTTTATTCTTGGATCTTGCAATGAACGATATAGAACGAATGCAACGCGCCAGCCGCCGAGCGGCTTGGCGCTGGGGCGGGGCGGTGGTGGTGATGTTGGGACTACAGATTCTGCTGGGGGTCACCGCGATCACGCTGGCGACGCGGCCGGACGCGGACCGGGTAATTGATGACTACTATGGCAAAGCGATGCGGTGGGATGCGGATCGAGGGAACATCCCCTCACCCCCCAACCCCCTCTCCCCCAAGAGGGGCGAGGGGGAGCCAGAGTCTTATGCTTTGCCCTCCAAAGGTAATTCTGGATTATGACCGCCATCCTCATCGCCGTGATGACCGCGAGTTTGTTGGGTAGCCTGCACTGCGTCGGGATGTGCGGGCCGCTGGCGGTTTGGGCGATCGGGGCCAATGATGGTCAAGCCAAACGGCGGCGGGCGCCGGCCATGTTGGCTTATCATGCTGGGCGTTTGACAACCTACCTGTCCGCCGGTTTGGTGGCCGGATCGGTCGGCTCGGCGCTGACGGTCGGAGGCGACGTTGCGGGGATCCAGTCGGCGGCGGCCAAGGTCGCTGGCGGGTTGATGATCGCCGTGGGATTGTGGCGTTTGGCGTCGATGTTTTGGTCCGCCAAGACGCCGGCGGTTGGCGGGGCGGGGATGCATCGCGTCGCGTTGCCGCTGATGCGTCGGTTGGGTCCCGCGATGCGGACGATGGACCCGGCGACCCGGGCGTTCGCCGGCGGGTTGGTGACCACTTGGCTGCCGTGCGGTTGGTTGTACCTGTTTGTGTTGGCGGCGGCCGGGTCCGGTTCGGTGCCCGCGGCGGTGATGATGATGGCCGCGTTTTGGGCCGGCACGCTGCCGGCACTGACCGGGGTGATGATCGGCGCGTCGGGGTTGGTTCGCAAAGCTCCGCGGTTGACCACCCTCATGGTCGCGGTGCTATTGATTGGCACTGGAACCTACACCGCAACAGGCCGGGCGGCGGCGGATTTGACCACGCTGTCGTTTGATCAAAGCAACGATGTGATTGGAAACATCGAAGGCGTGAGCGGTCAGCCGTTGCCGTGTTGTTGTCATGGCCCGTCGACATGTGGGGGCGTCAAACCATGACCATCATGATCGATGCACCCGCGGCGGTGGAATGTGCCCATTGCGGGTTGTTGGCCGATGCCAAGATTATGGTCGATGACCATGCGTTTTGTTGTCATGGGTGCCGCGGCGCGTTTGAATTGATCCGCGGCTGGGGGTTGGATGATTTTTATGCGATTCGTGGCGGCGGTGGTGCGATGCCTGAACAATTCGGAGAGTCCGACGGCGATTTTGGTTGGCTCGATCAACCGGTGCGGTTGGGTCAATCGGCACCTCGGGCGGTCGGCGACGGGTTGATGCGGAGCCGGCTGCGAATCGACGGTTTGCACTGCGCCGCGTGTGTTTGGTTGCTCGAACGGATGCCGTCCCGCGTGGACGGTTGGCGTGAAGCGACGGTGCGGTACGACCGACGGACGATCGACATCATTTATGATCCGACGGTCGTGTCGCTCTCGTCAATTGGCCGGACGATCAATCGATTGGGATACCGGCCTCACGCGATCGGTGACGACGAAGCCGGGAGCGTGGATGATGCGATGCGGTCGCTGTTGGTCGACATCGCGGTCGCGGGGTTTTGTGCGGCCAACGCGATGTGGTTGGCGGTGGCGTTGTACGCGGGCGATTTTACGGGGATCGATGGCGATCACGCCCGCGGCTTTCGCATCGCCGGTGTGCTGCTGGGCGCCGCCGCGGTGGCGTTTCCCGGCCGGGTCTTTTTGCGAACCGCCGCCGCTTCGATCCGCACCCGAACCCCACACATGGATTTGCCCGTGGCCGTCGGGTTGATCGCGGGGTTGGCGGCGAGCGTTTGGGGCGTCATCGACGTCTCGCGGGCGACCTACTTTGATTCGATCTCCTCATTGGTCTTTTTCCTGCTGGTGGGTCGCTATTTTCAAACCCGCGGCCAGCGGCGGGCGGCCGATGCGGTCGCGGATTTGACGCGATTGACGCCCGCGGTCGTTCGCCAAGTCGATGGCAGCGGAGTGACGCGGGACGTGCCGTTGTCGACCGTTGGCGTTGGCGACCGGGTGGCGGTTCACGCCGGCGAGAGCATGCCGATCGACGGCGTGGTCGTGGCGGGTTGTTCAACGATCGATCGGTCTTTGTTGACCGGAGAAAGCCGGCCGGTTGCGGTCGAGACAGGCGACGGGGTCGAAGCAGGCACGGAGAATCAGCGGTCGACATTGATCGTCGAGGTCACCGCGGCCGGCGGGTCGACGCGGTTGGGGCGGATCACCGAGGAAGTTCGCGACGCCGCGGCGGCACGAACGCCGATCGTGCAGTGGGCCAACCGCGTGGGCGGTTGGTTCGTCGTTGTCGTTCTGGGGCTGGCGGTGGTGACGCTGGCGTTTTGGTGGCCGGTTGATCCGGCGGCGGCGGTCTCCAACACGGTGGCGATGTTGGTCGTCGCTTGCCCATGTGCTTTGGCCCTGGCGACACCGCTGGCCGTTGCGGTGGCGATCGGGCGGCTGGCGGGGCGGCGGGTTTGGGTCCGCGAGGGTGACGTGCTGCAACGACTCTCGGGTCCGGGGACGCTATTTTTGGATAAAACCGGGACGTTGACCGAGGGGCGGATGCGTGCCCGGGGCGGGGAGGGTTTGGACGCGGAGGTTTGGCGGGTAATCGCAGCGCTGGAGGCGGAGTCAAGCCATCCGGTGGGGCAAGCGGTGGGGCGTTTGGCGGAGCAAATGTGGGATAGGCCTCCGGCCTGTCAGCGGTCAACCAACCGATTGCAAACCTATCCGACAGTGGACGACAGGCCGGAGGCCTATCCCACCGATGACAGGCCGGAGGCCTATCCCACGGTTGTGCTCGGGTGTGGAGTTTGGGGGACGGTCGATGGTGCGATTTGGCGGGTTGGAAAATGGGGTTGGTTGCAAGATGAGGGCGTTGGCCAATCGAATGACGGTTTTGCATTGGCCGAACAAATTTTGAGCGAGGGTGGGTCGCCGGTTTGGGTGTCGCGTGACGATCAAGTCGTCGCGGTGTTGGGGGTCAGCGATCGATTGCGACCGGACGCGGCCGGCGTGGTCCGGCGTTTTCAAAACGACGGGTGGCGGGTCGTCATGCTGTCCGGTGACCACCCCCAGCATGTTGCCGAGGTGGCCGACGTTTTGGGGATCGATGAAGTGATCGGTGGCTGTTCGCCGGAAGAAAAGTTGCGGCGGGTTCGCCAGGCGGCGGGTTCGCCGGGACCGGTCGTCATGGTGGGCGATGGACTCAATGATGCCGCCGCGATGTCGGCCGCCGATGTTGGCGTAGCGATTCGGGGCGGGGCGTCCGCGAGCTTGGCGGCCGCCCCGGTGATCCTGGGCGACGGGCGGTTGTCGCGATTGATCGACTTGGCCGATGCGGCGAGGCGGACGCGGCGGTCGATCGCCGGCAATTTGAGCGTCTCGTTGATTTATAATTTTGCCGGGGCATCGTTGGCGATCATGGGGCTGATTCACCCCCTGGCCGCCGCGGTGCTGATGCCCGCCAGCTCCTTGACGGTCATCGCCATGACGTTGGCCCGCCGGACGTTTGACCAAGATCTCGCCACCGCGGGGACAACGCGATGAATGTTCTTTATGTGGCGGTGCCGGTGGCGATCGCGATGGGGGCGGCGGCCATGATCGCTTGCGTTCGTTGCATTCGCGGGGGGCAATTTGACGATCTGACCGGCCCGCCGGTGCGGATGCTGCTTGATGATCCGCCGCCGCGCCGCCCCCATGACATTGCTAGGACTTCCGACCGCGGTGACGACGATTGACCCATGCTCGCGACTTCGCCCCGCCGCTCCCCCCCATTCCGAAGTCCGATGCCGACGCCGCGGCCCGGCCTGCTCGTCGATTCGGTGGAGGGCGATCTGATGAGTGAAGCGATGGGGGACCGGGGCGGGTTGCCGCGGCTGTTGATCGTCGAGGACGACGAAGATTTTCGAGAATCCTGCTGCCGCTGGTTCGCCCGCAAAGGCTACGACGCGGTTGGCGTGGGCAGCGGGGCCGAAGCGATCGACGCCGCTCGGCGGACGCAGTTCGACGTCGGCATCTTTGACATGGACCTGCCGGGGATGTCGGGATTGGAGGTGCTGCAGCGTCTCCGTGACGACGGCAACGATTTGGAAACCGTGTTTTTGACCGGTCAGGGCACGATCGCCACGGCGGTCGCGGCGATGAAGCTGGGGGCGAGCGATTTTTTGACCAAACCGTGCGCGATGGCGGATTTGGAACATCACTGCCGGTTGGCCGATCAACGCGGGCGGCTGCGTCGGGAGAACCAGCAGCTTCGCGCTATTTTGGACCGTCAACAAACCGGTCCGCGGATCATCGGATCGTCACCGGCGATGCGGTCGGTCGTTGCGATGATCGCGCGGATCGCCCCAAGCGACCAACCGGTGCTGATCACCGGCGAATCGGGGACGGGCAAAGAGGTGGTCGCGCAGGCAATCCACCGGGCCAGCGGCTTGGCGGGGGCACCGATGGTGACGGTCAACTGCGCGGCGCTGCCCGAACAGCTCGTGGAAAGCGAGCTGTTTGGCCATGAGAAAGGATCGTTCACCGGAGCAACCGCGGAGAAACCGGGGCTGTTTGAGATCGCCGACGGCGGGACGTTGTTCATCGACGAGTTGGGCGAGTTACCCACGGCGCTGCAGCCGAAGCTGCTGCGGGTGCTGCAGGACGGATCGATGCGGCGGATCGGGTCGGCCAAGGAGCGGCGGGTGCGGGTTCGGGTGGTCGCGGCGACCAATCGCGATTTGACCGCCGAAGTGGCCGCCGGCCGGTTCCGCGAAGACCTGTACTACCGCGTCGCGGTGCTGCCGGTCCATCTGCCGCCGCTCCGGGAGCGGCCCGGGGATGTCGACGAACTGATCGCGGCGTTGTTGCCCAGCGGTTTTTCGGTCGATCCGGCGGCGATCGCGGCGCTGCGGCGACATCCGTGGCCGGGCAACGTGCGTCAGTTGATCAACGTGCTACGTCGGGCCAGCATCCTGGCGGACGGCAAAACGATCGGCATGTCGGACTTGCCCCCGGAGGTTGCCGGTTCATCGGTGCCGCACCCGAGCCGGATGGCGGTCGATCCGTTGCCGATGGTTCCGGTCGACACGCCGACAGCCGCCCCGGCCGATGCCGGTTCGCTCGAGAACGTCCAGCGTGACCACGTGATGCGGGTGCTGGCCGATTGCGACGGCAACAAAGCCAAAGCCGCACGGCGGCTGGGAATCCACCGGCGAAAACTGTACCGGTTGCTGGAGCGATTTGAGGGCTGAAACGGTTGCCTCCGCGTGAAGATACAGGAAGAAGGACCGCCACGGATCAACTAGCGTAGTGGATTTTGCTAAAAATCCATCCACACCTTGAATCTTTAGCAAAATCAACTATCTCCGGCGAGGACCAATGATTGGTTTTCGCATTGGATGGATTTTTAGCAAAATCCACTACGATAGCATTGGATGGATTTTTAGCAAAATCCACTACGATCGCTTGCATGATAGAAAAACTTATGAGCGGGACATCTCAAGACAACCTGTGGCGTGCCCAGACCCGCGCGGTGCTCGATGGCGCGGTCGATGCCATTTTGACCATTGACGCACGCGGGATCATCCAGCTCGTCAACCCGGCGACCGAGCGGTTGTTTGGGTATGAGGCGGCGGAGTTGATCGGACAAAATGTGGCCGTGTTGATGACGCGTGGCGATGGGGATCATCATGACGGTCATCTAACTCGCTATCAACGTACCGGGGTCGCTCACATCATTGGCATCGGGCGTCAAGTGACCGCTCGGCGGCGGGATGGGACGACGTTCCAGGCGGATTTGAGCGTTGGCGAAGCGGTCGTCGATGGGCAGATCTACTACACCGGCATCCTGCGTGATCTGACCCGGCGGATCGCCGATCAAACGCGTTTGAAACTCCAGTCGAGGGTCATCGATTCGGTCAGCGAAGGGATTTGCGTCAGCGATCCAACCCTGCCGGACAATCCGATCGTCATGGTCAATCCCGCGTTTGAAAGGTTGACCGGGTACACCGCCGATGAGGTGATCGGCACCAATTGTCGGTTCTTGCAGGGATCGCACCAAGATCAAGCGTCGCTGCGGACGCTGCGGGAGTCGATCCTGACGGGACAACCGTGTCGGGTTTTGCTAAGAAATGTTCGTAAGGATGGCACGGAGTTTTGGAACGATTTGCAGATCGATCCGGTGCATGATGAAACGGGACGGTTGACTCATTTTGTCGGCATCCAGTCCGATGCGACCGAGCGGGTGGAGGCCGAAGCGAGGATGGAACGGTTGGTCGAGGAGCGAACCGCGGAGTTGAAACAGGCTCAAGAGCAACTATTGCGGCAATCGCGGCTGGCGATGCTGGGGCAATTGGGTGGGTCGATCGCGCATGAGATTCGCAATCCGCTTGGGGCGATCAAGACATCCGCCTACTACTTGTTGCACGCCCCCGAGCCACCGGCGGCCAAAGTGACCGAACATTTGGAACGGATCGATCGCAAGGTCACGACGATCAACCAGGTCGTCACGGCGCTGACCGATGCGGCCCGGATGCCGACCCCGGCGGCGGTGTCGACCGATTTGGGACAATTGATCCGGGCGGTGGCTGCGGAGTTGGATTTACCCGGGGAGATTGAACTGGTTGATGAGATTCATTTGGGCGTCATGGTGATGGTGGATGAGGCTCAAATCGCGATTGTTGTCAAAAATCTGGTGCGAAACGCCCGCGATGCGATGGCCGGCGGCGGACGGTTGACGCTGCGGGTGGCGGCTCGCGGCGGGGAGGGTGAATTAATCGTCCGGGACACCGGGCCGGGGATCGATGCGGCGGTGTTGGGCCGGTTGACTGAGCCGCTGGTTTCGACCAAACCGACCGGCATGGGGCTGGGGTTGTCGATTTGCCAGAGCATCGTGGACAATCACCGGGGCCGGCTGTCGATCGTCAGCTCCCCGGGGCGGGGGACGACGGTGACGGTCCGGTTGCCCTCCGCCCAAAGGAACGCCGAAAGGAAGTTGGCTGATGACACTGACGATCCTGGTCGTTGACGACGAAGCGGACAACGCGGCGGCGATCGCCGATGTTCTGTCGATTCACGGCCACCGGGTCGATACGGCGATCGATGCGCGCGGGGCGATCGAGCACGCCGGGCGGCAACGTTATGATGTTGCATTGTTGGATTATCAAATGCCCGGTGGCAACGGGGCGGAGTTGTACCGGCGTCTGCGAACGATGCAGCCGTCGTTGCCCGGGGTGATGATCACCGCTCACGCGTCCGGCGGGGCGGCCGAGGAAGCGGCTGCCGCGGGGATCCGCCGGGTGCTGGACAAACCGGTCGATCTGCCGACGTTGATCGATGAACTCGGGGGGGTGTGAATGAACATTGCAAATTGCAAATTGCAAATTGCAAATTGCAAATTGCAAGTTGCAAGTTGAACATTGCAAATTGAAGATTCGCTGAGAATGGGCGGCTCGGAATATTGACCAATTTGCAATCTCCCGCACCGCACCGATCCGCCTAAACGCGGGACACCAACGTGTGCGGCGTGCGATGGCGACACGGTTTGACCGTTGGAGGTGCTGAAAACGTTCGGTTTGTGTCACCTTGGCAAACGGTGCCGCCGCGGGGGTGAGCGACTGATCGTGCGGCGGTGTGCGGGTTCGATGGAAGCGATGCAGCCCGGATGGATGCTTGGTTGTCGGCTGCATTCTTGACTGCCGCCCCCGCCCCCCGCGATACGATAAAGTTCAAAGTCATGCCCCTGACCCGACGATGGTTGTCCCCCACCTTAATGGCCGCTGCCCTGATAGCAGGCGGACCACACGGATTGACAAACAAAACGACCGCTGGCGGCGGACCGCTCGATATTGATTCGCAATGCGACTGGGCAGGCGGTTATAATAAGGGCGGTTGTGATGCTGGCGGATGTGACGACGAACGATTCTGCGAAAGTTTCATCAAGGGTGCCGCCGGCTTAGTTCGCCGCAGCGACCACTGTTTTGATGATTTTATCAGCCCGATGCTTGATCCGGTTTTCTTTGAAGACCCCAGGAATTTAACTGAATTGAGACCCATCTATATCAATCAATGGGTTCCTGACGTCATCGGCAGTGACGTGCCGGCGGGCGGCAGTTTTGCGGTCTACGCGGCCCAGTTCCGCATCGCGTTGACCGAGCGATTGTCGCTGATCGCCACCAAAGACGGTTACATCGTCGACGACACCGAAGGGGCGTTGGACACGTTGCTGGACGATGGGTTTGCCGACGTGTCGGCGGGCTTGAAATACAACCTGCTGCGTGACCCCGTCGCCGGGCGGTTGCTGTCACTCGGGACCACTTATGAGATTCCGATTTTGGTCAAAGGCTTCTCAACGGCAACGCCCACTATTTGGGCAATCTCGGGTATCGCCAACCGGTCGACAGCGATGGGCAAACCGCGTTCATCCACTGGGCACACCACCTGGATGCCCGGTTGACCGAGCGGTTTTATCTGTTCAGCGAATGGGCTTGGATCCATTACACCTCCGATGCGGAGGATGGCGTCGGGGCGCCGCTGGGCGTGGCCGGCGAAGACCTCTTGAACCTGGGCAGCAGCAACGTGGTCGGCGAAAACCTGGTGACGCAAATGGTGGGGATGAAGTACAAACCCAACGGACATTTCGGGTTCTTGGGACATTTTAATGGCTGACTGCGGTTTTCGTGGGGTTTGTCTATTCTGGGCGGATGAACGATCTGAACGCCCACTACCGTGACCTTCTGGGACTCGATGACGCCTGGAGGGTCGACGACGTCGATTTGAATTTGGCTGGCAGCCAAGTGACCATCCGCCTCGAGCACCGAGGCGGACCGATCCAGTGCCCCGGGTGCAGCACCACTGCCCCGAGAGCCGATACCGCCCCGCGGCGGACTTGGCGACACCTAGACACGATGCAGTTCACCACCGAGATCCAAGCCGCCATCCCCCGCTGCCGATGCCAAAAGTGCGGCGTCAAAACCATCGCGGTCCCCTGGGCTGGCAAGCACTCGCGGTTCACGCTGATGTTTGAAGCCTTTGCCATCCGCGTCCTGCAGTCAGCTGCCAACGTCAAACGAGCCGCCGAGTTGCTCGGTCTGTCCTGGAAGGCGGCCCACCGGATCATGCAAGCGGCCGTTGAGCGGGGCTTGGCAAGACGCAAAGCCGAACCGATCGCCAACCTGGGCGTCGACGAAAAGAGCTTTGGCCGGGGACACGACTACGTCTCGATCCTGACCGACACCGACCGATCGCGAGTGCTCGAAGTCGTCCGCGAGCGAACGATCGTTGCCTGTAATCAATTGTTCGGATCGCTCACTGGCAAGCAGCTGCGTTCGGTCCGATCGGTGTCGATGGACATGTGGCCAGCGTTCATGAGCAGTGCGGCGGCCAAAGTGCCTGCGGCGAAGATCGTTCACGACAAGTTCCATGTTGCCAAGTACCTCGGCGAAGCGGTCGACAAGGTTCGGCGGGCCGAGCACCGGGAGCTGCAGGCCGACGGGGATGACTCACTGACGGGGCTGCGGCAGTTGTTCCTGTACAACTTGGAGAACCTTTCGAACGACCGGTTTGCGGAGCTCTCGAAGGTTCAGCGGGCGGATTTGAAGACGGGGGAGGCTTGGTCGATCAAGGAGAACTTCCGTCACTTCTGGACGCACGGGGATCGTGCTTCAGCGAAGCGTTTCTTTGGACAGTGGCACTGGTGGGCGGGGGGCTGTGAGCTGAAGCCGATCGAGAAGGTGGCCAAGATGCTCCGGGGGCATCTTGATGGTCTGCTGAACTACTTCGATCACCGGGTGACCAACGCAACGGCGGAGGGGTTCAACAGCCGGATCCAGTCGATCAAGTCAGCGGCTCGCGGCTTCCGCAAGTTCGCCAATTACCGCACCCGGATCCTGTTCTACTGCGGCAAGCTGGACCTGATGCCAAATATCAGCCATTAAAATGTCCCAAGAACCACATTTCGAGGGCGGGGTGGGTTATCAATTCCCGTTGTCGGAATTCGAAGACATCATCGAATCGCGGCTGCAGGTGGATCTGATTTTCCGGTATTAGGGCGAGGTGCGGGTCAGGTATGGAGGTAGCGGAAGTCGCCAAAACTTTCGGATTTCCCGGATGGCAGTCGATGGTGGGTCGGCGCCGAAGCGGCTTGACCCACCCTACCGGATTGGTTTTCCGCACACTTTCATGTACCGTGGCGTCACAGGTGTGCGTCGGCGGCACAGTGCCGGGTGGCGTCGAACCCCGTGTTTGATGGGGTTTGCCGCGTTGGCACCGTGAGTGCAAGGGTCCGCGGGGGTTTTCCTGCCCAATTCGGATTCAAACGACATGACAACGCTACGCAGCCACTACGGTGGTCTGGTACTGAACTCGCCGCTGATCGTCGGGGCCTGTTCGATGACGCTCAATGATCAATCGCGACGTCAGATGGAACAGGCCGGGGCGGGGGCCATCGTTTTGCCCTCTTTGTTTGAAGAACAGATTGCGGTGCCGGGTGCCACGAAGTCGGGAGAGAGGAAGTCCCAATGGGGCTGCCCCGACGTGGAGACCTACTTGAGCGTCATCGAGCGGGCCAGAGCGGATCAGTCGATTCCGGTCATCGCCAGCCTCAACGGGGGCACCGATGGCGACTGGATCGATTTCGCCAGCGAACTCGAAGCTGCCGGGGCGTCGGCGGTCGAGTTCAACCTGCAACCTTCCTATCGGCAAGAGATTGAGACGGCGGCCGATCGGGAAGCCAATATCCTGGCCGCGGTCGGCCGGATGAAGGCGTCGTTGACCATCCCTTTGCATGTCAAATTGCAAAGCGGCTTTACGAGTCTGCCCCACATTTCGATGCAACTGCTATCCGGGTGTCAGGGGCTGGTGTTGTTCGGTCGGCAACCGGAGCTTGACATCCACCTGGACACATCCAAGTTGGTCAGTCGCTGGAATCTGACACCGCCGGATGCCCAACCCGACCTGCGTCCGTTGATGCAGGTCCACGGGAGTTGTCCGGCGATGCCGCTGGCGGCGTCCGGGGGAATCAATCACGCCGAACATTTGATCAAATGCCTGCTCGCCGGAGCGGACGTCGGCATGGTGACTTCGGCGATCTATCGGAAAGGTCCCGAGGTGATTCAGTGGTTGCTTGAGGGCGTGGAGGCTTACCTGCAGTCTCATAAGATCGACGATCTGGGCGAGTTGCGAATGCGTCGACCGCTGCAGTTCTCCCGGGAGGAGGACCGGTCGTCCTACATGACCGCGCTGGCGAGCCATTTGAACGTTCCAATTGACGACATTAGGACGCCCGCGGTGTCTGGTCGCGCTGCCGGGCAGACGGTAGGCTTCACGGATTAGCGATGGTTGGTTCAGGCTACAGTAGTGGATTTTGCTAAAAATCCATTTGCGCTTTGGATTTTTAGCAAAATCCACTACGTTACGCGGCTTTGGATTTTTAGCAAAATCGACTACATTAGATAGGCAACATGATGAAGATTTTACTACCCATTGATGGTTCGGGTCCTGCCGACGATGCGGTGCGTTTTGTCGCGGCGCTGGCGGAGACCGATCCGGTCGAGGTGACCGTGGTGATGGTCACCTACAGCCCGGATCATCCGTTCTTGCAACCGGGTTTGGACGAGTGGGAGGAGGAAGATGATCGCGCGGCCAAGCAAATCTTGAAGCGAGCCGAAAAAACGCTTTCGGAGCATTGCCGGTCCGTCGAGACGGTTCACAAAACGGGCACGACCGAGATCGAAATTTTGCGATGCGCCAAAGAGATTCAGCCTAATCTGATTGTATTGGGCGCGACGGGACGTTCGGGGGTCCGCCGAGTGCTGTTGGGCAGCGTTTCGGACACGATTGCCACCCGTGCCCACTGCTCCGTCGCCGTCATTCGGCCATCGAAACCTCCGGCCGATCGACTGCAAAAGGTTTTGGTTGGATTTGATAAGACAACGGCTTCGCGGGAAGCGATTGCCGAGTTGATGGAATATCAATTCAGCCGCGACTTGCATGTTGAAATTCTCAGCGTGGCGAAGCAACGGGTGCCGGTGGTGGTCGAGGGATACGCGATCCCGTCGCCGCCGGTGACGCAGCGGGAGATCGAGCCGATCGAGCAGGCGGCGCAGCGGATGGCCAGTCAAGTCGCCGACCATTTCCCGCGTTGTGAATCTCGGGTGGTCGTGGAGGATCATGTTGGTGAAGCTCTTATCACCGCCGCCGGTCAGTCCGGTTGTGAGATGCTGGTGGTGGGCGACCGCGGGATGAGCGCCTTTGAGCAGTTCTTTCTGGGCAGCACGTCACGCTACGTGCTGCGTCATGCCCCGTGCAGCGTTTGGATTTCCCGGCATCACTGTCAGGTTGAAAAGGATTGATTATCCATCGACGCCGACTTCCCCGGTGATGGATCCTTTGAAAGTCGCCAGTCGGGCCAGGCATCGATCGGTGACCGCCGGATCGATGCCCGCGGCGAGCATGGCGTCGGCGAAATGGCCACAGAACAGGGCGAATTGATGACTGGTGACCCCCAGACCCTTATGCACGGCGGTCAACTCCGAACCGGTGTAATTGACGGGGCCATCGAAGGCGGAGGCTAGGAAGTGGGTTTGCATCCGCCGTAAGCGTTCGATATGGGTGCCCTCAAAGAAGGGGGCCAACTGCGGGTCTTGTAGCACCCGGAAGTACATGTCATCAACGACCTTGGCAATCGCTACGGCGCCACCAACCTGATCGAACAATCGCTCGTCGTCGGCGTTCTCGGAAGTTGAAATGGGGTCGCCGGGCGGTGGATTTGTCATCGCGGGGTGGGCTTGCGGGGAGATGAGGAATGGGTGGGGTCCGCCAAAGTTATCGGTTCACTATATGTTTGCACAATGATGATCCAACAAAGCATTGTCTTGGGGACGTTGATCGCGGTGGGTTTGGCGGTCGGTCGGCTGCGGCTCGGTGGGCTGTCGCTGGGCACTTCGGCGATCCTGTTCGTCGCCCTAGTCGCCGGGCACTTTGGATTCAGCGTTCCGGGGGGCGTCGGGACGGTGGGGTTGGCGTTGTTCGTCTACAGCGTGGGGCTGGCCGGCGGACCGACATTTTTTCGCGGCCTGGGGTCCGAAGCGGCGAGCTTGTCGGTACTCGGCGGGGGAATCGTTTTGATTGGCATTGCGACGGCCGCGGCGATGGCCTGGGCGTTGAAACTGCCGGTCGCGGTCGCCGGTGGGGTTTTGGCCGGCGCGTTGACGAGCACCCCGGCGCTCGGCGCGATCGGCGAGGCGTTGGGTCATGATCCGGCCGTCGCGGTGGGTTTTGGAATCGCCTATCCGATCGGCATCTTGGCGGTGACGCTGATGGTGCAATTGACGCTGCGTTTCAGCCCGCCGGATGATTCGTCGATCACCATTGCCGCCGGGGGGACAATCGATCGCTGCGTGATCGACGTCAGCAACCCGGCCGTTGGCGGCCGGCGGCCGAGTGAATTGGCGTTCTCGGATCATGCGGAATGTCAAATTTCGCGTGTTTGGCGGGAGAACGGTTGGCAGCCGATCCCGGCGGACTACTCGTTGTCGATCGGCGACCGCGTCCTGATGGTCGGCACCGGCGATTCGCTGTCGCGGTGGGGTCAAACGCTCGGCGAAGTCCGTCCGGCCGGGGACGTGGTGTTGGACGGCGATCATCAGCGAAAAAACGTGGTCGTGACGTCCGACGCGGTGATGGGTCGGTCGCTGGGGGAATTGCGGTTTCGGTCTCGATATGGCGTCACGGTCACCCGGGTCCGGCGTCACGACCTCGAGTTCGTACCGTCCTCGCGGACGAGGCTGGAGTTCGGCGATCTGTTGACGTTGGTCGGCGGCACCGAATCATTGAGTCAAATCACACCGTTTGTCGGGCACCGTCCGCGGACCTTGCATGAGACCGATCTGCTGTCGCTGGCCGTCGGCATCACCGTGGGGCTGGTCGTCGGCGCCGCGACGGTTCAAATCGGTGGCGTTTCCTTTTCGCTGGGGTTGGCCGGCGGACCGCTGCTGGCGGGGTTGTTGTTGGGGCATTTTCGCAAGCTGGGACCGATCCGCGGTTCGTTCCCGCCGGCGTCCAAGTTGTTGATGACCGAGGGCGGGTTGGCATTGTTCTTGGCCGATGCGGGTGTGGGGGCCGGCGGCGGGGTTGCGGAGATCCTGATGCGATCCGGGCCATCGCTGTGCTTGGCCGCGGCCGCGACCGCGGTGTTGCCGATGTTCGCCGGTTATGCGGTGGCGACTTGGATGATGCGTTTGAGACGCTGGCGATCGCTTGGAGCGATGTGCGGCGGGATGACATCAACCCCGGGGCTGGCGGTGTTGACTGCCGCGACCGATCGGCCCGACCCGGTGACAGCCTACGTGTCCGCTTACCCGGCGGCATTGGTTGTCATCACGATCGTCTCGCCGTTGGTGATGCGGATGTTGGCGTGACGTTCAAATGGTGTCGGCGGGCACAGGAATTTTTTCATAGCGAGTCCAATCTGTCGGCGGACGAGTCCGACCACTTTCTACAAATTTGGGTCGAGCCTTCGTTTCGTGGTGGGACGTCGCGGACGACTCTCAAGCGGCGGCGACCCCGAAGACATCGATCGGCTGACGTGATTGGGGCGAGCGGGTTTGGCCGCAGCCGGGGCACTCGGCTTGATCAATTCGACAAGGAGTGTCGCATTGATTGCATAGCATCGTCGGCAAACGGTCGTACACCGTCGCGATAACCGCCGGAATGGCCCAACCGAGCAGCAGCGACGCCCAGCCCCAACGCCGCGAGGCGGTCGGGCCGAGGTGCCGGCGGTGACAGACCCACCGTGTTGCTACCCATGCCAGAAACGCTTGCACAATCACTAATCCCAGCGTCAGGACGGCCAGCGAAGTCGGGGGCTGTGCCGCTTCGGAGCCGGTTAGGGCTCCAACGGCGACGGCGGGAACGGAGGCAACCGGGGGCAGCAGGGCCAGCGGCAGAAAATCGTCGGCCCCCGCCGGGTCGCTGGGTTGAACATGCCATAAGACATCATGCAGTTGGCCCCGCGAATCGATCTGCAACGATTTGTGACCGAGGCCATGACATTGGTTGACCAGTCCGATGCGTCCTGAGTCGGTTTGAAACCCGGAGGTGGATTGATAACGGTTCGAAGCGTCAGGCCACACATTCCAGCCTTGCGGCAACGGCGTGCGAGCCTTTTGGTCCAACCTCATCGGGGGTAAATCCATGTTAAATATATGATCTTTGGTCCGCGATGCCGGGACATCCGGCATGGCAACCGCCGAGTCCATCGAGACCACGTCATGGATCGCGATATCACCATCGGCAATGGTGAGCATTTGATAATCAACGTTCTGCCGGTCGCCATCGACATAGCTGGTCATTGCCGAGAAAAGCACGGTGTCCACGGGTTTGTCGAGCAAACGGCGGATCCGAGCTTTGATGAAATCCACCTCGTAGAGACCGGCTTGATCGAGCATAAATCCGCGGCGGCGGATGGAGGTGTCCATGTCGGACATGACGTAAACCGGAGCCAACGCGCCGCGAACACGAAAGACTTCGTTGTCCCGGTCGGCCCACCGCAGGCGATCACTCAACAGGGTGCCATCGCTGTCGAAATCGACGATGGGTTGATAGACCAAAACCTCACCGCCAACGGTTTGGTACCATGCCGTCTGATTGGTGGTGTGATTGATGAAGTTATTATCATGAATTGTTTGAAATGGACGGGGACGCCAGGTCAACGGACGACGGGTCACCGGGGAGACTTGTTGCAGGGAGGCTAGTGCCGCAGGATCGATCGCACGCTTGGAATCGGCACCCGCGGTTCGTCGAAGGTTTTGATAGGACCCGGCATCCGTGGCGAGGGGGAATGCATAGGCTCGGACCGGCTCGACTCCATAACCTTCGGCCGGGTCAAACGTTTGCTTATAAGACGCGGTGACCACTTGACCGTCCGGGGTTGCCGCCAGGCTCGTGTAAGTCCCGTCGCTGTTTCGGAAGAAGCTCACGGTCCATAATATCAACATCAGCGCGATCGCCCACTGCAGCACCACCGCGAGCATTGTCAACCCCCAAAACGACGCTGCGGATCGGCGGGGTTGCTCCGTCGGGCGATCGCATTGATGAGGCAACCTGGCGAGCGATTGGTAGGCTTGTCGGGCTGCCACGACGCACCAGGCGGTCAGGAGGGCATAGGTGATGATAAAAAAGGGTGTGCCGACGGCGTGGAACGGTTGGCTGAGGAATCCGACGCTAATGGCACCAACACCAACGGCGGGGATCAGCGGCAACAACTTAGTTGCCCACCACCGGGCCGGGCGGATCAACATCCAAGCGGTCGCCGGGTAGGTCACAAACCCCATCAAATAACCGGCGGTCGCGGCCAGCAGCGCGGTCGCCGTCAAGGGAGCCAGTTCGGGGAGAAAGCTATCCCAGTAGAAATAGAAGATGGCGGTCGGGGCGATCACGGCCAGCGTGTGGATGGTCCAGGCGGCGGTCAGCTTGCCCCAAAAGATTTCAGAGCGGGTGGACGGTTGCGTCGCCATCCAGTCGTCCGATCCGGCGCCGCGGAGCGGGCCGAAATGTAGAAAGGCGAGCCAAGGCATAAAGGCTGCCGATCATCACGCCACCGGAGCCGGCTTGGACGTCGTGAGGCGAGGAGTAGGTGGACCGGTCGGGGGTTCCATTCCAACATAACAAACCCAACACCGCCGCGGCGATCGGCAGGGTGACCAGGACCTCTCGGGATTCTTTATGCCAAATCGTCATGATGCGACCATCGGGGGCGGGGGCGGGGGTGATGGGATCGAACCGGGGGGCGTCTGCAGTCGTTCGGCACGGTGTTGAGACAGGTATGCGATCACGCGGTCTTGCAACGTGGTTTCCAAACATGCGACTTGACCACCGGTTGCTTTGGAGACCGCATCGGCGAAGGCATCACCCGCATCGACTACACAGATCTCGATGCCTTCGCGATGGGGGCGGGATTCGACTAAGCCCGCACCGGCGGCGGTGACCGCCGATTGCACCGATGCGTTATTGATGGGATTGCCGCGGGTGGGGTGCAATAAATAGCGTGTCACGCGGGATTCAAACGTATTCAAATCGGCGTGGACCCAAAGCCGACCGCCAAGCATCACCGCGACGTCGTCGGCAATCCGCTCGACGTCGTCGAGTTGGTGGGTGCTTAGAAGGATCGTGCGGGATGCTTCACCGGCGGTCTCATCGCCATGGTGGGTCGGCGCCGAAGCGGCTTGACCCACCCTACGAAGATCCCCGGCGGCAATATGATCCCCGGCGGCAAAATCTAATAACGTTTCGTTGAGCGCCCGGCGGCTGACGGGATCCAAACCCAGGGATGGATCGTCAAGAATGAGAAGTTCGGGGTCGGCCGCCAGGACGCTGGCCAATGACACGCCGGCGCGTTGACCGCGGGAAATTTGACCGGCCCGCTGGGCTGGGCGGACGGCAAAATGACGCAGGATCTCGGCGTACTTTTGGCTGTCCCAGCGAGGTCGCGACCGGGCGCAGAACGATTCGATCTGCGTCGCGGTCATCCACGGCGGCAGGTAGTGGCCCTCGACGAGGTAACCGATCCGGGCCAAGTCGGCCGGCTGCAAGTCGGAGGAGTCGGTGCCGAGTAGTTTGCAGTTGCCGCGGGTCGGAGCGAGCAACCCCATGAGCATCCGCAGCGTTGTCGTTTTGCCGGCGCCGTTGAGTCCCAGCAACGCGGTGACACGGCCGGTGGGGATGGTCAAGTCGAGCCGGTCGACGACCGCTTCGGGTCCGAAGTAGCGGGTCAAGCCGCGGGTTTGGATGGCGACGCTCATGCGGGGGACTCCGGCGGGGTCAGATCGGTCAATTGCTCCTCCACGAGGTCGCGAATTTGGTCAGCCGACATGCCCAGCGAACGGGCTTCGGCAAGCGCCGGGCGGAGCGACGCTTCGACGCGACGGCGGGATTCGGCGGCGGTGTAGATCTTTCGTCCCGCAGCGACGAAATAGCCTCGGCCGCGTTGCGACTGGATCACCCCATCGCCGGCCAATTGGGCGTAGGCCTTGGCGACCGTATTGGCGTTGATGACCAACTCGGCGGCGAGGCTGCGGACGCTCGGCAAGGCGTCGCCGGGCGTCAATTGCCCCGACGCGACGCCGCCACGAACCTGGTCGATGACCTGGCGAAAGATCGGCGTGGCGGAGCCGGGGGTGACGTGGAAGGTGAACATGACGCCGGGTGACCTGCTGTACTGCGTGCCGTGGTACAGTAGGTCAGCGGCGCGGCGGTGTCAACTTGGCGTTTGATTTAACTTGATCGGTCGCAGTTGCTCCGTGGTGGGTCGGCGCCGGCCGTCGGGTAGCGGAGGTCACCAAGACTTTCGGTTGCGACCGATGGGGCGCAACCGAAAGTCTTGGCGACTTCCGCTACTACGTCGGGTTCCCGGACGAAGCCCGGGTGACCTGCGACCGGTCGCCGCGTTTGGCGATTCGTCGTTTCGCTGCCGCTTGCCTTCCGGTAAACTTCCTTAGCGACCCCGACGGCTCATCCGCATCATTTTCAAAACCATGTCCACCGCACTGCCCGGCAACGTCCGCGACCCCGGATTTCCGACCCGCCAGGACAACTACCTGACCCATTCCAAGGGCATCCTGTCGTGGATGTTCACGCTGGACCACAAACGCATCGGGCTGATGTACCTGGTCGGCGTGATGACGGCGTTCACCATTGCCGGATTCCTGGCCCTGGGCATCCGGCTGCACCTGCTCTCGCCCGAGGGTTGGCTGTTCACCGGGCCGGAGGCGAACAACTGGTACAACCAGGTGTTCACGTTGCACGGGGCGATCATGGTGTTCCTGTTCATCATCCCGAGCATTCCCGCGGCGCTGGGCAATTTCTTGGTTCCGGTGATGCTGGGGGCCAAAGACGTCGCGTTTCCGCGGCTCAACCTCAGCTCCTTTTACCTGTGGTGTCTCGGGGCGGTGTTTTTCGTCTCGGCGCTGCTGGGAACGGGTTTGGACACCGGTTGGACGTTTTACACGCCGTATTCGACGACGACCGATACGTCAGTCATTTTGGCGACGATGGGGGCGTTCGTGCTGGGGTTCTCGTCGATCTTCACCGGGCTGAATTTCATCGTGACGATCAACACGATGCGTCCGCCGGGGATGACGTGGTTCAAAATGCCGCTGTTTTTGTGGGCGACCTACGCGACCTCAATCATCCAGGTCCTGGCCACCCCGGTGCTGGGCATCACGCTGCTGCTGCTGATCGCCGAGCGGGTGATGCACATCGGGATTTTTGACCCCGAATACAACGGCGATCCGGTGACGTACCAGCACTTTTTCTGGTTCTACAGCCACCCGGCGGTCTACATCATGATTTTGCCGGCGTTTGGCATCATCAGCGAGCTGATCTCGGTCCACGCCCACAAGCACATCTTCGGCTACCGGTTCATCGCGTACTCGTCGATCGCGATCGCGTTGCTCGGGTTCCTCGTTTGGGGGCACCACATGTTTACCTCCGGCATGTCCGACCTGACAACGATCGTCTTCTCGGCACTGACGTTTACGGTTTCAGTTCCCTCGGCGATCAAGGTCTTCAACTGGCTGGCGACGTTGTGGAAGGGCAGCATTTCGTTGACGACGCCGATGCTTTACGCGTTGTCGTTCATCTTTCTGTTCACGATCGGTGGTTTGACCGGGTTGTTTTTGGGAACGTTGGCAACCGACTTGCACCTGCACGACACGTACTTCGTCGTCGCGCACTTTCACTACGTGATGGTTGGCGGGACGTTGATCGCGTTCCTGGGCGGGGTTCACCATTGGTGGCCCAAGATGGTCGGCAAGCTCTACAGCGAACTGCACGGCCGGATCGGTGCGATCCTGATTTTCATCGGGTTCAACATGACGTTCCTGCCGCAATTCGTGCTTGGCAGCCGCGGGATGCCGCGGCGTTACGCGACCTACGACCCCGAGTTCGCGACGTTGCACCAGTGGTCGACGGTCGGGGCGTTGGTGCTCGGCATCGGGCTTTGGTATGCCTTTGTCGTGTTGATGATGTCGTTGTGGAAAGGCAAGCGGGCGCCGGCCAACCCGTGGGGCGGCGTGACGCTGGAGTGGGCGTGTACTTCGCCGCCGCCGTTCTACAATTTTGAGCGGCCCCCGGTCGTCGGCGACCCGTATGATTTCCACGACTTGGCTTGGGACGATGCGAACGAGCGGTACGTGATCATCGAGCCGGAGCGGGAGTTGGTCGTCGAACCCAAACCGCAGCCGATCCCGGCCCACGCCGGTGGGCAGAAGTAGCGGAAGTCGCCAAGACTTTCCGGTCTCCCGCCGTAGCGGAAGTCGCCAAGACTTTCAGTTGTGATCAATGGGTCGCAGCCGAAAGTCTTGGCGACTTCCGCTACGTTATCGTTCATTGTTGCCGTTCCTGTTTCCCCGCTTCCGGACGATTGCGATGCTCACCGCTGCCCAGCGCGACGCGTGGATCATTGCCAATTTGAAACGGCTCCATCCCGGCGTGACCGAGTTCAGCCATGACATTGGCGACCCGACCCGCCCGGTCGGACATGCTTCGGGCATCGCGACGTCAACACGGGTGCTCCGGTCCTATCGCAATACCCATCGACCGGCGAGTCAGTACGTGGAACCCAAAGAAGTAATCGACTGCTTGACCGGTGCCGGGGTGAAGCGTTGGGTCCTGATGGGTCTTTACGGCTACGTTGGTTACCTGCCTCGGCCTCGCTCGACCCAGGACGTCGACATCCTGGTCGACGCCCGCGAGTCAAAAAAAGCGACCCGAGCGATCTCGGAGCGTTGGCCGACGCTGCAAGTCGATGCGCAATCGGTGGTCATTCGTTTTCGCGACCCCGGCGAAGTCGGGATTGATGGGGAGATCAAGCAGGTGATCGACCTGATGCTTCCCAGCGACGAGGTTTACAAGGAGATTTTGCGAAACGAAGTTCGCATTGACGAGCAGACCGGACATCGCATCCCGTCGCTGGAGGCGGCGGTGGTCGCGAAATACTCGGCGATGGTTTCGCCCTACAGGCACCGAAGCCGTAAGCGACAGGATGCAACCGATTTCGCGAACATTGTCGGCCCCAATATCGACCGGCTGGACCAAGTCCGGTTGCATCAGCTTGCCGAATTGATTTTCCCCGGTGGTGGCGATGACGTTCTGGACTTTGTCCGACGAACCGTTGACGACGAACCGTTCGCTATCTGACCGATGACCTTGGCTTGATGACGATCCCTCACGTGCCAAATTGTCCCGGCTGGCGGCCTCGTCCGGTTGGCATTGAATCGGCTATGCTTCGCACGCCGCTGACCGCACGTCCGACGATAACCCGCAAGCATCGATGTCCACCACGCTGCCCAACCCGAGCACGCACAACCCCGAAGCCGCGTCGCCCGAAGGTCACTTGAGCGACCAGCACGGCCACGGGGGGCACGACGATCATCATGGGCCGGCCTGGTTGGCTCACCATTTCGACACGCCGGAGCAACAGTTTGATTCCGGCAAACTGGGCATGTGGCTGTTCCTGGTCACCGAAATTTTGTTCTTTTCGGGGATGTTTTGTGCCTACGCGATCTTTCGGATGCTCAAACCGGAGGTCTTCGTCGGCTGCAGCGAGTTCCTCAACACCCAGCTCGGGGCGATCAACACCGGCGTGCTCCTGTTCAGCTCGCTGACGATGGCCCTGGCCGTCCGCGCGGCGCAGTTGGAGCAACAAAAGCACCTGATCGGCTACCTTGCCGCGACGTTATCCTGCGCCGCCATTTTCTTGGGCGTCAAAACGATTGAGTACACCCACAAATGGGGCTTGGGTCTGCTGCCGGCCGGGCTGTTCAAATTCAACCCCGCCGACCCCCACGCCCACTACGAGTCGGCATGGTGGTTCGGTTGGTCGTACCTGACGTGGCTCTGCCTGCCGGCCCTGTTGCTGACGATCGGGGTGATCGTTTGGGGACTGTTAGCCAAAGTCCGCGGCAAGGATTTTCAATTCGAGGTCGCCAAACCACTGACCGTCGTCTGCCTAATGTTTTTTGCTGGCGTTGGGCTTGGCATCCTGCTCGAAAGCGGCGAGTCCGAGGCCGGTCATCACGAGGCCCACGCGGCGGTCCACGACGGGGCGGGCAGCGGTCACGGTGATGATCACGACCATGTTGGCCACGATGAACCCGGCGACATTCACTCCGAAGCCGGCGTGCCGGTGATGGAAGGCCATGGTGAATTGGCCGCCGAAGTCGGCAAAGACGTTCCGCCGGTGCAGAAGGTAACGGCCGATTCGATGGCGATCGATCCCGAAGCCGCCGCCCTGGTCGACCGGTTGGCCGCCGACGCGACCAACACCGGCGTTCGCGGCGAGATCGAGGCGTTGCAGACTCAAAACACCTTGGCCCGCGGTCAGGTCGTCGGATCGATCGACGCGAGCGATCCGGGCATCGAATCGCTCGACACCGAGGTGATGACCAAACGGCAAGCCGGCGTGTTTTTTAGCATTTATTACTGCATGACCGGGATCCACGCGATTCACATCCTCGCCGGCATCGGTGTGTTGGTATGGCTCCTCGTCCGAGCGGTCCGCGACGATTTCAACAAACGATACTTTGGCCCCGTCGACTACGTCGGTTTGTACTGGCACATCGTCGACTTGATTTGGATCTACCTGTTCCCCCTGCTGTATCTGATCCGCTGAAGCGGAAGTTTTCAGTTCACAGTTTTCAGTTCACAGTTTTCAATACTGCCTGTTGACGACGTTCTGAACTCTTTAACTGATAACTGTGAACTGACAACTGTAAACTCTCATGTCCCACGATTCCGACGACTTTGCCCATCCGTTGCCTCTTTGGATGCTTGTTGGAGTGTTCCTGGCGCTGACGGTGCTGACCATCATCACCGTCGCCCAGGCGAACTTCGATCTGGGGTCCGCCGACATTGCGGTGGTGATGGGGATCGCGACCGTCAAAGCGTTATTGGTCATGTTGATCTTCATGCACCTGGCGTTTGACAAGCCGTTCAATATCGTCGTGTTCTTGTCCTCGTTTGTCTTTGTGGGACTGTTCGTGACTTTCACGTTGTCGGACGCCAAAATGACGTCGCCGGATTTCATCCAAGCGATCGACGACGTGCCGGCGCCGCTGACGGCCGACGAGGGGGAATGATGGTGGGATAGGCCTCCGGCCTGTCATCGTCCTTGGTCTTTGCTGTATCCGATTGCGCGTCCCCATTTTAGCGGTACGGCGCAAGCCGTCCGGTGCCGCGACACCGGAGGGCTGGCACCTAATGCCGTCTATTTTGGGATTTGAAAGGAGAACGAGTGATTTTGGTGCGGAATTTGCGCATTACCAGGTGGCCATTTGTTCACCCTGCTAACCCGGTTGCCTCCGTTGCTCGTTCCCCCCAAGACCACTGACTCCCCCGACCAGCAGTTTCAAGCCGCCAGGACACTCCTGGATCAACTCCTGAACGTCCCAGCGATCGAACATCTCATTGAGCTGGAGCATCGATCCAACACCCGAGTCGTCTACACCGACGCCGTGACGATTTGGCTGATGATCCTCCAGCGACTTCGTGGCGGAGCCTCGCTGCGGCAGGTCGTCGCCGAAGCCGTCGAGCACCGCGAGCAGCTTTTTCCCGACAATAAACGCGTCCGCGAAGGCACGCTGAGCGAAAGCAAATCCGCCTTCGCCGCCGCCCGCGACCGCGTGACCTTCGAGGCGATCGGGTGACCTTCGAAATGATCAGGCGGTTCTGCCGGTTGGTCGGCGACCATCTGGCCAACACCGCGGAGCGTCCTTTTGATCACCGACGCGTCTTTCTGATCGACGGCACCACCATCACGTTGCCGCCCACGCCCGCTTTGCAAAAAGCTTTCCCTCCGGCGACCAACCAACACGGCACCTCGGTTTGGCCCGTTGCGATAATTCTGGTCGCCACGGAACTTCAAAGCAGCTGCATTGCCGCCCATCAAATCGACCCGATGCCTATCATAGCACCCTATCGAAGCATGATTTTCTGTTTCGAATGACCGCGTCGCGATTCAAATCGCTGCTCCGCCGAGCCGAGCCGATCGCCAGCGGCAAGGGGTTTTGCAGCTATCGGGTGCAGTGGAGCCCGTCAGCGAAGGATCGCAAGACCAACCCGGAGTTGCCCACCGACGCGATTTTGCCGGTGGTCATTCATGAGGTGACGTTGCCAAACGGCAAACCGCTTTATCTGGTCACGTCGATGGAGTTTGATGCGATCAGTTTGGCCGAATTGTATCGTCGTCGTTATGACATTGAGTTTGACATTCGCGACGTGAAGGTGACGATGGACACGGAAAACTTGCGTGGCAAGAGCGTATTGATGGTCAAGAAGGAGCTGGCGGCGTCGGTGATCGCGTACAACTTGGTGGTCCAGTTTCGCCGCGCGCGGCGAAGCTGGTACGGGTGGAACCACGTCGTCTGAGCTTCACGGGTGTCTGGGTGCAGTTTCAGACCAAATTGCTTGGCAAATCGTTCGACGATTACGAATCGTGGCTGTCCAGTTACACCCGCGCGTTGATCGCCGCGTCAAGGGAGAAGCACTGCAACCGCTCGAAACCGCGGAAGGTAGCCGCCAGTGGCCCACAGTCGCCGAAGTAAATCGGTCCATTTCAAAGCGAAGGAACCGCGAGAACCCTCCCCCCCTCCCCCCGAATGACAGTAAAGTAGACGGCATTAGGCTGGCGCCCTACCGCTAGAATTTGGGGCGGCACCGGAGGGCTTGCACCTTACCGCTAAGATGTCAATCGAACCGCAAACGGCCCGGGGCGTGGCCGAAATTCTTGGCGAATTCCGCTACGTTGTTGTTCGTGTTCCGCTTCACCCTCCACGCCACCGATTCCTCCGCCGGGCCGATCCCCGCACGGCGCGGGATGTTCCAAACCCCCCATGGACCGGTTCAAACGCCCGGTTTCATGCCGGTGGGAACCGCCGGGACCGTCAAAGGGCTGACGGTCGATCAAGTCGCCGCGACCGGGGCGGACATGATCCTCGGCAATACCTATCACCTGCGGCTGCGTCCCGGTCATGAAACCGTCCGCCGGCTCGGCGGGCTTCACGCCATGTGCGGCTGGCAAGGCCCGATGCTGACCGATTCAGGCGGCTTTCAAGTCTTCTCCCTCGGCGATTTGAACAAAGTCGATGAACGCGGTGCGACGTTCAAATCGCACCTCGACGGCGCCATCATCGACCTGACCCCCGAACATGCCGTCGACATCCAAGAGGCGCTCGGCAGCGACGTGGCGATGGTTTTGGACCATGTCGTTGCCCTGCCCAACGAACCGGCGATCATCGAAGATGCTTTAGCGCGATCGATCCGTTGGGCGGGGCGATGCCAGCGACATGCGACGCGCGAGGACCAAACGCTTTTTGCCATCGTTCAAGGCGGCCTGGATATTGAATTGCGACGGCAATGCGCCGTTGAATTGGCATCGATGAATTTTGATGGCTATGCAATCGGCGGTTTGTCGGTCGGCGAAACTCCGGCGCAGATGTATGAGACCGCGGCGGCAACCACCATCCACCTGCCCGGGGACAAGCCGCGATATTTGATGGGCGTCGGCACCCCGATCGATCTGCTCGAAAACATCGCCCGCGGCGTTGATTTATTTGATTGCGTGATGCCGACTCGGCACGGTCGCAACGCGTTGGCATTCACCGACACCGGCCCGGTCAAATTACGAAACACCGTGCATCGTCATGACACCTCGCCGCTGCAGGCGGGTTGCCCCTGCCTGGCGTGTCGGCACTCCCGCGGCTACCTGCGGCACCTATTTTATGCCAACGAAATGTTGGGTCCGATCCTGGTCAGCCATCATAACCTGATGTATTACGGCCGGCTGATGGCCGACGCCCGCGCGGCCATCGAGGCAGGATGCTATGGGAAGTTTGTGGCCGGTAAGAAAGCGGGGTGGCAAATCCTCTAGGCCGCGCGAAGGGACCGGTGCTCGCCGGCGTAGCGGATCCAATCGGCGATTTCGGCTAGGTCCGGCAGCGTGCCGCCGCGGAGGATCCGTTTGCCTTCGACGCCGTTGGCGATCGGATCGATCTTGGCAAACAATGCGGCGGGCGATTGATCGGCCAATTGCTCGGCCGTCGTCACGTCGGCGGCAACAAGCAATTGAGCGTCGTGGCCGCGGAGTTCGGGCACGCGGCACATCAACGTCGACTGCCGCTGCCACGCGACGATCAGCTCGCGATCGATTCGGCGATGGTTCAAACGACCGGCGACGTCGCCCGCGTCAGCCGCCAAGAATTGGGCCACGGTGCGGATGCCGATCCGCTCGAACCGTTCGGCCATCCGCGGCCCGATCGACGGGGCGTCGACGATCGGGTCGGCGTTGTGCAAGTAGAACCGTAATTCGCGGTCGGTCGAGGCGGTCGTCGTCGATTGCGTCGCCCGCGTCGTGGCGCGGGGGGTTCGCTCGCCGCGGGCGGGGCGCTCGCTGCGGGGGGTTCGCTCGCTGCGGGGGGAGTGGGACGCATGAGACGCAGAGGACGAATGGGGCGAAGATGTTGTCGAGGCTCGGCGTTCGGGGCGTGCAGCCCGTTGGCTGGACCGCTGCGAACCGCGACGTTCAAAACCATGGTTTTGACGATCGGTATCGGTTTCGCTCATCGCGTCGCTGGCCATCTCCTCATCGCTGCGGATGTCGTAGGCGATCGTCGCCGGGCGGGATCGGCGGCTTGACCGCTGGGATTCGGTATTTGACGACGTCCGGCGGATCGGCATCGCATCGTCGGTCGCCGAAGCGATCCACGACGTGATCCGTGACAGTTCATAAGACGTGCCCGATAGCAGGATCTGTTGGCCCCGCTCGGTTGCCAAGAAAGTTTTGACTCGATCCAACAAGTCCGCCGGGTGCGTCGCGGCGAGCATATCGGGCGTCGTCACGCCACAGCCGACCAAAACCCGGGCGTCGAACCCGCGGAGTTGCGGCACGCGGCACAGCAACCGGCACTCCGCCTGCCACCGGCGGATCGTTTTGGCGTCGATGCCGACCATCCCCACGGTGTCGGCCAATCGGTTGGAATCGGTCGCCATCAGGTGCGTGATGTGCGAGATTCCAATGCGACGCAAACGCTCCGCGGCGACCGCGTCGATTGACGGCGCGTGATCGATCGGGCTGTCGACGGTCAAGTGATAAGGGCTTTGGGTCGTCGCGGCGATCGCGGCAACGTTCATCGATTGCGATTTGGCAACGCCGAGCGGCTCGATCGAGGCGCCGAATCCGCGGGCCAAATCGCCCGGCACCGGCGAGGTGGTTTGATCGACAAAGTATTGCCCGTCGCGGTGGTCGTATTGCGGCGGGGCAGCGTCGGTCGGCGACCGGTCGGCTGCCGGCGTGCGGAGCGAATCGCTCCAGGCGGCGTCGAGGCTGCACGGGGCCGGCGTGAAGCCGCTCGGTCGGTCCAAACCGGTCGCGGATTCGTAAGCGGCGTCGAACGAATTGGCCGGCAGCGTCCGAGCGAAACCGCCGGCGTATTGACCGGGCGTTCGGGCTGGCGACGGCGACGAAAATTCGACCTCCCAATCGCTCGAACGCCACTGCGGCCGGGCGGCCCGGACGACGCGGCTGGCCAACAGGTTGAACGTCCGTCCCCCGCGGAGAACCAATTGCCGGGCCAACGACGCGTCGCTGGTGAGCACCAGGATTTGCAAACCGGCGGCCCGCACGTTCGGCTCCCCGCCCCAGTCGCCCGCCGGGGCAACGGCGATGTCCGAGAGCGTCGTGGCCACCGAGTCGCAGGTTTGATTCAAATGGGTCGATTCAACGACGACGGGCAACATCCGGCCGGCCGCGGCGAGTGTTTCGGCGGCCGCCAGCCGGATCGCCAGCGACGCCAATACGCGGACTTCGGTCGGCGCCGTCGCGGTCGGTTGACCGTCAACGCGGACAATCGTCACGGAGCCGTGCGGCGAACGATTCGGCCCGGTGGACCAATCGATCCGGTGCAATCGGCCGCCGGACAACCGGATCAACATCGCCGACGCGGCCGCGGCCAGCGTGCTGATCGGTGCCGCGGCGGGGCGGAGTTGTTCCAACCGACGCAGGATTCCGTCGCGGCGTCGCGTCACCGCCGGACTCCAAGCGTCCAAAGAGTTCCTCCATGAATGGTCTGACCAACCGCGATCCGCGGCCGCCAGTTCGGTGCTGATCCGATCGATCGCGGCGCTGAGTTGATCGATCCGGTGACGCAACCGATCGGGCCGCCCGGGGTTGGCGACTAAACCGTTGATTTGCCAATGAGCATCCCACCGGTCGGCTCCCCGGCGAAGCGACGCGGCCTCGGCGAGCACTTCGCCCAACTGCGACTCGGCGGCCGCCAGCCGGCCCAGCGCGTCGTGCCGTCCGGCTTGCCAGTCAACACGGCGGTCGCGAAGCCGCGACCCGGCCGCACGGCGGATTTGCTCGGCGGCCGTTTGCAACGCTCGATCGGTCGGCAAATCGCCCCGCCGCAGCCCGCGGGCGAGGTCCGCGACGTCATCGCTAAACGCCGGGGAATCGCCCCAGTCCGCACGGCGGGCGATCGCGTCGAGGTGCCGCAGCACCGCGTCGATCCGCAGCGACAGTTCATCGACCGGCGCCCACGGTTGGCACTTGGGGCAATACGTCGCCGCGGCGTCGGACTCGTGGCCGTAGTGGTCCGCGGCGTCCAGAAAGGACGCATAGCGGACGCGGGCGAGCGACGGATGATCCAGCCGCGCGTCGCGACCCCAGTGGCCGTCGAGCCAAGGGTCCAGCGTCGACCGACGATCGGCAAACGGGCCGCTCAAATAACGACGAAGCTCGTTGATTTCGTGAAAAGCCCGACGCCATTGCCAGGCCACCGAGTCGGAGCGGTCTTCGGTCGCCGGGCTGCGGCGCGAATCACCGAAACGACTTTCAAACGGCGAGGGCCGATCGATTTGATCGATCCAGCGTCGCAGCTCCGCCGCTTCGCTCCGCAACCGATCGGCTTGGATGCCCAGTCGTTGCAACCGTTCGGTGCGATTTCGGTCGCCAAAATCGGGTCTGTCTTCAAAATCCGACGACGTGTCCGGTTGGTCCCAGTAGTACGACGGCGGGATCGGTCGCCGCATTTTTTCGATCAAACGGTCCCGCAACGCCACCAACCGGTCGCGTTGATGAGCCAAGGATTCGCGGTCGCGATCGATTTCGCAGCGGTGCAGCGGCTGCGGCTCCTCCAGCGCGCGATGCAGTCGCGATTCCAGGTCGGCGAGTTCGGACCGAAGGCTGGCGATCTCGCGAATTTGATCGTCGGTGTTGCGAGGGCGGTGACCGCCAGCGTGGTCCAGTCCCGCGACCATCGGCTCGATCGCATCGACCAATCGAGCCGGGTCGGTCGTGCGGGTGTCAAAGACGACCGAATCGACGACGGACTCGGGGATTTGAAAACCACGGACGTGGCTGTCCGTTTGTTCGGGGACCGACCCCGACCAACCATCCCAGCGGGCAGCCGATTCGCCGCGGGATTCAAACCGGCGGTGGGTCCGGCCGGCGGGACTGCCGTCGCATTGTCGTCGACAATGCAGCCGCCCGCCGGGAGCCAACCAGGTGACTTGGCCGGCCGACGCGTCAAACATCCCGGCCGGGTAATTTCGCTCGATCAGTGAGTCGCGGAGGAAGCGGGCCAGGGCGGTTTTGCCCCCGCCGGCTGCGATTTGAACGACGTTGACGCCGCGGCCCAGCGGCCCGACTTCGACGCGGTGCAACGGCCCGTGACGATCGATTTCAAACCGGTCGAGCATCACCGAGACCGCG
This sequence comes from Pirellulaceae bacterium, assembly GCA_963833245.1. Lineage (GTDB taxonomy): Bacteria > Planctomycetota > Planctomycetia > Pirellulales > Pirellulaceae > Rhodopirellula. The sequence goes on along the minus strand of CAWHXH010000006.1, from coordinate 847,999 downwards.
GAAAAAGCTTGGGACGGTTCGGTCGGGGGGGCGTGATTCATCGGGGCGGCGGGCGTTGGCGTGATCGGTCCTTGATCTCTCGCAGCCGACGGTGGCGCCGACTGTGAAACTGCTTTTAGGGGTTGGCCCGGCCCGCCGAAACATCAATTCGCGGCCGAAAGTCTTGGCGACTTCCGCTACATTTCTGCGATGAGACTGTTTTGCCAAGAAACCGATGCTGTCGAGCGTCTCCGGCCGATCACGTTGGCCCGTCCCGCCTTTGAGATCACGTGCGGAGGCGAGCGGCTGATTGATGGCCTGCGGCGTCTACAAACCAAATACGACGTCCCATTGGTCGTCTCGGTCCGCCCGCACCTTCGCGGCGTTGCCAAAGCCGCCGGCTACGTCCTGGCCGACGCCCCCGCCGCCAGCGACATCGCCATCGACGCGACCACGATCCCTTCGCCGGCCAATTTCACCGCCATCGAGTCCCACCTCTCCCTCCTAGCCGAAGGGCGCAAGCCCTCGGGTGCCCCCGACTTCCTAGCCGAAGGGCGCAAGCCCTCGGGCGCCCCCCCCACGCCCCCACCCGCCACTGACCGATTCCACTGGCCCCACGACGTCGTCGCCCAACACATGCGGTTGATCGGACCCAATGTCGCCGCGATCCTCAACCGCGGCGACTATGACGAAACCCGTCCCGGCGTCTTTGCCGGTCCCGGGGTGACGATCGGCGACTATGTGGTCACCGACACCACCGGCGGCCCAATCTTATTGCAAGACAACGTGAAGGTCGGACCGTATTGTTTCCTCCAAGGTCCCATGGTGGTCGGCCCGGGCACCCGAATCCTCGAGCACAGCAGCATCAAGGACGGCGTGTGCATCGGTCACACGTGCAAGATCGGCGGCGAGGTCGAGGCGTCGGTGATCGAGCCGTACACCAATAAACAACATCACGGCTTCCTGGGCCATTCCTACCTGGGCAGTTGGATCAACCTGGGCGCGGGAACCTGCAACAGTGATTTGAAAAATACCTATGGCAAGATCAATGCACAATACGGCGACCAAAAGGTCGCGACCGAGATGCAATTCTTTGGTTGCGTGATGGGTGACTATTCCAAATCGGCCATCAATACCGGCATTTTTACAGGCAAGATCATCGGGGTGTGCAGCATGATGTATGGCTTCGTGACCGAGAACGTGCCGTCCTATGTCAATTATGCGCGGCTGTTTGGTCAAACCTCGCCGCTGCCGCCCGAGGTGATGGTCAACACGCAAGCCCGCATGTTTGCCCGCCGCAAAGTCGAGCAGCAACCGCACGACATTCAATTGATCCACGACATGCACCGGCTGACCGCGGCGGAGCGTGAGGTCGGCGACGGGTTGGTCTTATAGTCGAATCTTTTTCCACGCAAACCCGTAGCGGCGTGCCGCCAGGCCGTCGAACGTCTCTGCCGAACAACCCGTAGCGGCGTGCCGCCAGGCCGCCGAACCCATGACCATTTCCAACCGCCTCGCCACCTGCCTGCTATGCCTCGCGGCATCGGTCCCGACTTTGGAGGCTGCCAACCCGACGCCCGACCCCCCGCCCCGCGCCAAGGTCGACGTCGCGCGGTCGACCGCCGGGATGGTCGTTTGCGAAACGCCGTTGGCCGCCGCGGTCGGCCGCGAAGTGCTCGCCGGCGGCGGCAACGCGGTCGACGCAGCGATCGCGGTCGGCATGGCCCTGGAGGTGACGTGGCCGGAAGCGGGCAATATCGGCGGCGGCGGCTTCATGCTCGTTGCTCCGCCCGGCCAGCCGGTCCGCTGCGTCGACTACCGCGAAACGGCGCCGCGGAACGTCACTGAAACGTCGCTTCAAAACGAGACGACCAAACACAGCGTTCGTTTTGTCGGCGTTCCCGGAACCGTCGCCGGCTTTAAGCTTGCCCATGAGAAATGGGGCCGGACGCCGTGGGCCGATTTAATGGAACCGTCGATTCAGTTGGCGGCTGGTGGGTTCCTGGTCGATCGTCAATTGGCCTACTCGCTCAACTCTTGCCTGGATTCCGACCGAGTACAAAACGAGGAGGTGTTCGCCGAATTTCGGCGGGTCTACGGCGGACCTCACGGTGGTTTTTGGCACGCTGGCGACCGGTTGATCCAGCCCGAATTGGCCCGGACGTTGGAGTTGATCGCTCAAAACGGTGCCGCCGGATTTTATGAGGGTCCCGTCGCCGCGGCGATCGCGTCATTGATGTCCCGCCGGGGCGGCTGGATCGATGAGGAGGACCTGCGAGAGTACCGCGCGGTGTTGCGAGACCCGATCGTCGCCCAATTTGCCGGTTATGAGATTTTTGGCATGGCGCCGCCCAGCTCCGGCGGCACGATCGTCCAGTTGCAATTGTCGATGATCGAACAATTACGGATGCCGCGGCAGCCGGCGACCGACGGGACCTGGACCACCGACCAAATTCACCTGATGGTCGAAACGATGCGGCGAGCATTTCGCGACCGAGGAGAGTTCCTGGGTGACCCCGATTTCACGCCCTTGCCCACTGACTTATTGGACCCGCGGCGTATCGCCCGTTTGGTTAACACGATCGATCGGCAAACCGCGACCGACAGCGTTGCGATTGCCGGCAATATGTCGGTGATCCCGCCGACACCCCAAAGCGAGCAGACGACGCATTATAGTATTGTGGATGCCGACGGGATGGGGGTCAGCAACACGTATACGCTGGAGGAAGCGTTTGGCAGCCGCATCGTGGTGCCCGGCACCGGCGTGTTGCTCAACAACGAGATGGGTGATTTCGGCTGGAAGCCCGGTGTGATCGATGCGGCCGGGATGATCGGCACGCCGCCCAATCGGGTAGGCCCGACAAAGCGGATGCTCAGCAGCATGTCGCCAACCATTGTTCGCCAAAACGGCGAGTTGCGGTTGATCGTCGGGACACCCGGCAGTCGGTCGATCATCAACACGGTCACTGAGGTGCTGGTGCGGCGGCTTTGGCTTGGTCAAACGCTGGCCCGGGCGGTCGACGGGCCACGTTTTCATCATCAATGGTTGCCCGACGTAATCTATTTCGAGTCGGCCGATCGCGATCGTATGGCGGCTGTGGCCGAGGAGCTGATCCGCCGCGGTCATGTCGTGGACTTTTCGGATGAACACCGCCAAGGGGCCGCTCACTGCATCGAGCGGGTCATCGGCACGGGAGAACTGATCGGCGTGGCGGATTGGCGACGCGGCGGCGCGGCCGCGGGCGTTGGCAGGATCAAACAACCGGCCGTCATGAATCAAAAGTAAGACAAACCGCCTTTGGCAGCAGGTAAAATTAACGAGAGTTTTTCGGAACAATGCCGGGTAGGGCGGGCAATCTCGTCCGCTGTGAAGGACCGCTACAGCGGAGCTTCCCCGTGACGTTCAAACCAATCACCGCAAAGATCAATGACCTTCCGCCAGAGAAGCAGCCCATTGTGAGTTGTGTTAAGTACTCGACGATCGGCAAATTCCTCGCAGCGGGTGCAGGCCAGCGGAACGGCGAGATCAAACCGCCCGGCAACTGCCCGGACCTGGCAGCCCGCTGGGACCGTCGGTTAATTGCTGCCGAATCACCATCAGGACGGAACTGCCGCGTCTGACCAGCTTCGTTGGCCTGTTTGGTGCTGTAGACAATGGATACACCACGACTGACTGACGAAAGACTGCGATTTGGGCTGAACGTTGACCAGCCCAGTCGTGAACGTCTATGCCTGGGCGATCGATCAGACTGCTGTTCTTAGTGATGCTGATGTTGAAATCAAGCTGATGCAAGCTGGAACACAAAGCCGCGATGTTCGTCTCGCAATTCATTCAACAGGACGTCGCGAATATCGTTACCCAGAACGATCCAGTCGTCCGATGGGGTGACTCGCACCTGATACTCACCAGCTTCCTCGATGAGGTCGAAACTAAAACGACCGCGATCATCGGTAGTCGTCTGATCAATCACCTCTCCAGAGTCGTTCAACAGTTCCAATGTGATCCCCTCGATCCCACCTCGCATGTTCCTGTTGGACGCACCACTGGACTGCCGGCCATCCGAATGGCGGCCATTCCCGTGTGCATGGCCGTCGCTGTTGCCGGCAACGCGATCGACTTGGTCGTTCGCAAGTAGGTTGAGGTCCAAGTCGCTGACAATCCGAGATGACACATCATCACTGCGGCCGGAGTCGGGGGCGGCCGCAACGATGCCGCTGATCATCCAAGTCGATTTGGAGCTATCGGCTGAATCGTTCAACGCTGCGAAGTCTTCGGCAACCGATGCGGCAATCGCCTGGCCCACTTCTTGACCCACGAGATCGTCGAAGTCGAAGTGGATGCCCAGGTAAACACGACTGCGACCGTTTTCAATCATCGCTTCACTAAAGGAATTAAAAGTCCGAGTCGCGTCGTCCAAATCCAATCCGTAAGCCTCCTGGAGATCTGGGTTGTCCAGAAGGATCTCCAACTCCTCCGAAGCAAGGTCAAACGAGATATTGTCGGTTCCATAGAACGCTTGCAATGTTCCAAATAGGGCTCCGCCGAACGTCGCGTGGCCAGAGATGTAAGTCGGGAATTGGGGCGTGAAGCCGATGATGTCATCACCACCATCGGGCGCCCCCAATGCGGTCCATTCTGCGTCACCTTCAGTCAGTTCGTTGCCATCAGCGTCGCCTTGATGAATGGCGGTGACGGGTCGCCAAAATTCCTCACTGAACTTGGTTTCCCAAGCCACGATCGCTGCATCGGCCATCGCGACGGATGCTTGGGCGAACAATGCAACGTTCTCTTCAAAGGTATTGCCCTGCTGGGTTGCGACACTTTCCAAAACATCTCCAAATAGGGCCAACGGGGTTCCGAGCCCTTCGCGATCATAAGCCCAAAAGATGCCGGCTTCGGTTTGATCTGCAGTTCGCTCGGTGCTATCCACTGAACCCAACGCCACGACTTCGTTGTACGAGGCAGCGTACTCTTCACTGTCGAGTGCCGGCGTGGTGGCGGGAACAAAGTCGCCAATTGACTCGATGGCAAACGTTTCGACCTCCCGCCACGCTGGTCCCCACGCAGGAACATCGGGATTGAGCGGATCGGGTTGGAAGTAGCCAATCTCATCGGTGTAGCTGTAGTTACCCACGACGTCCGAACCATCGTCAACGCGGAGCGCCAAGATCTGATCGGCGACCTGTTGACCCAGAGCGAGGCTCTCGGCGACGTCCGCTCGGGAATCAATCGCGGCGAGGAACGCTTCGAGGGCGGCGTCGAGTTGTGCCTGCTGATCGGGATACAATCCGCTCAGGACCGTGTGGGCGGCCCCCGTCGCGGCGATCTCCGCGGAGATGTTGCCGGCAACACCCGAGACGCTGGCGTCGTATTCATAAAAGGTGCCTTCGGCGTTGCCCGAAGCCAGGGCGACCGAATCGAAGATTGCTAGGTTCAAGATCGCGTTGGAACGGGAGGCGTACCCCGGATTCTGGTTTTCCGTACTGTCCGCCAACACTTCGCCAAAGACATCATTCCAAAGCAGCACGGGGTCGGCGTTTGCTTCGGCGACCGCGGGATCCTCCAGGACCGGTTCTTCGGTCACCGGATCTTCAATGACTGGAGTCTCGCCGGGTTGAACCGGGTTGTCCGTGGGGGTTCCCGGTCGATCAAACTGTCCCCGCTCGCGGTTGAGCCGGTTGATCACCATCAAAGCATCAAGCGCCGAATTGCGACCATCGTTATTGACGTCGGTCATCCGGCCTCGACCGCGCCCGAGATCAACCTCGGCATTCAAACCTTGTGCCTCACCACCGGCGGAGTTGCGATTCATCTGATTGATGATTGTCAGGGCATCCAGCGCCGACACGATCCCGTCTTGATTCACATCCTCGGGCATCGCCTCGTTATGGAAGATGTTTGCTGCCATCATCTTCCGCGTTTCCAGTGTTTCGGCCCGGAGCCGGCGCTGCACCGAAACTCGGCGTCGCGACAATGTCTTAGTAGATTTGGAAGGGCCGATCCATTTGGTCCAGAAATTTGCCATGACGATGCCTTCGCGGTGTTGAAGAGAAGCTGAGGAGGCGGGGCAGGCTGCGAATGTTTCGAAAGGAACCTGCCTCCATTCAATAGGGACCGCGCCGCTACGCCGTGTCACTTTCTCGAACTGCATTGCACCGAATTTCCGAGCCAAACCAGCTCTCTGGCTCTGTGATCTCCGTGCCTCTGTGTTTCCAATGGCCACATCCTTTTGCTTCCTCATGCGATGGGTCGCGGCGGCACTCCCATGACGGGCTACGGAGTCGATTCAAGTTTGACTGACTTGCGTCGATGAGCAGTCACGGCAACCGTGCTCGCCACGATTGCAGCGGCTGGGTAGGCGAGATTGCTAAACCGAGCAGGCACAGGTTCCGTTGGGGGATCGAACAAGATCGGCGGCGACTCGTTCGCCAATGCCGCGAACACCGCTTCCCTCACGTCGCCGGGATATCTCAGTGCGTCCTCTCCGGCGATCAATGTTGCTCCGCGATGAATACCGACGGTGGCCTGAAGCACGACGTCGACAACGGAAAGTTCGTTCGCGGTGGAGAGCAGTGGAAGCTGCCCTAAGGTTTTCGCGTCATCGATCAACCCGGTCGCGTGACCAAACCAGTCCGCAATGGCAACGTCATTGACCTGCGGGTTTGGATCGATGGCTCCTCCTCTGGCATTGGGCGTTCTGAAACGAGTGGATCGCATCATCAACCCTGCCCGCTTTGGCCAGGGCCAGACCTAAATGGTTGTGGCTGAGCACCAGGTCTCGGCGGTAGGTTGGTTGGTCCGGCCACCGCTGAAGCAATTGCTCACCGATTTCAATCGACCGCTCGAATGTGGACGTTGCATCATTCGCCTGTCCAGCGGCGGATTGAGCTTGACCCAAAATGTTAAGCGTCACGATTGTTTGTGCTGCCAGCTTGGCATTCCCACGGTCGGCCCGCAGAGTCTCCAACTGCCCGTCCAAAGCTTCCTTGGCAATTTGAACGGCCTGATCCGGGGATCGATCCACCAACAGGCCGCTCAAATTAGTGCGGACCGCCGATAGCTGCTGGGTTGCGTTCTTGGCGATCGAAGGTGGAACGCTTTGTGAATTGACCTTCAGCAACTGAGCCGACGGCGCTAGCCGCGGGTTAACGGCGGGGAAACCCGCGGCTAGCGCCGTCGGCTCACTATTCCGGGGTGACACTAAGCCTCGCAGGATCTCGATGGCTTCGACGTACCGACGTTCCGCTTCGTCGGCACCGCCAACTTCGGCGAGCATTAGACCGATGTTGTTTAGCGTGCTCGCCATTGCCAATTGAATTGAACCAGTCACCGCTTCCTCACCGGGTTGTTTTGCCGAACGATGCAGCGTCGAGAGAGCCCTGGCATAGAGCGAAGCGGCGGACTCCATCTGGCTGTCTCGCACCAAAGCCTCCGCTAGATTGTTCTGGCTGGTAGCCCAGTGAAGTTGAAGTTCCGTATCGAATGGTTTCTCGCTAGCCAACTTCGAGTAAATCGCTTCGCTCTGAGTCAACGCATGGACCCCCACCGATCGATCCCCCAGTTCCAACCGCAGCGACCCCATTTTGCCAAGCGTCGTTGCCAGGTCCTGTTGCAGCTTGGGGTCGTCGCCCAGTTCCGATGCAAATCGTTGATAGTAGTCGAGCGTTCCCGACAGCAACTGACGACGCACCCCGCTGGCAGCCGGGATGTCGTCGAGCAGTTCCGCCATTTGGGAACCGAGTTGATCCACCGCGCCCCGTGCGAGTTGCTCGCCCCGCAAAGCCCTCGCGGCGTTGGCGTCCGATGCTGCTTTGGCAGTCGCTAGTTTCGTGTTCGCCACCGCCAAACCACCCAGCGCGAATGTGACAAACAGCAAGATGATCGAGGCCGCCCGGTGGTGCTTCGATGCCAGTCTGACGATTCGGTCCATGGCCGTTGGAGGCCGAGCCAGGGTCGGCTCACCCGCAAGGACACGACCGAGATCCTCCGCAAACTCGTGGGCGGTCTCATAACGGTCGTCACGACGTTTGCCCATCGCTTTGGCAATGACCGTTTGCAAATCCCGCGGCAGGTCGGGTCGGAGTTGTCGCAGTGGCGTCACCTCCCGCTGATCGATGTTTTGTAGAATGGTTGCCGCATCGTCGCCTTCGTGAGCTGGACGTAGGGCCAGCATCTCATACAGCGTTGCGGCCAACGAATAGACGTCGGCCCGACCGTCGATCAATGCCGATTGGCCGCGGGCCTGTTCCGGGCTCATGTAACGCATCGTGCCAATGACATCCCCCGACCGAGTTAACGAAACATCGTTCTGGCACCGGGCCAGACCAAAGTCGGTGATCCAGATCTTGCCGGACTTATCCAACATCAAGTTGGAAGGTTTAACGTCGCGGTGAATGACACCGTTGACGTGGGCGACGTGAAGGGCATCGGCGATGTCGATGCCCCACTGGAGCACTGAATTCGTAGAAGTCGTCGAAAAATTGAGGGAGCGATCGTAGGAGTTCCGTCGATGGCCTGGCTCCCCTCTCCCCCTCGCTTCGTGGGGGAGAGGGGTTGGGGGTGAGGGGGCTATGCAGTAACCGTCCATTCCGGTTGCCCCCTCACCCCCGACCCCTCTCCCCCGAAGCGGGGGCGAGGGGGGGCAGGATTTTTGGTCAGTATTAGTTTCGTTACGAACCCCGGCGATCCAATCATCCATGGAAACCCCGTCGATGTATTGCATTGCGTAGTAGTGCAACCCTTGATCGCTCCCCACGCTGTGGACCGGAACGATGTGGGGGTGATCCAATAAACCCGCCGCGTGGGCTTCGTTTTTGAACCTTGCGATTTGCGTGGCGTCCAGCAGCGAGGCCAGCGGCAGCAATTTGATGGCGACCCGACGCCCCAGCGACTGCTGATTCGCTTCGTAAACCACCCCCATCCCGCCGCGACCAATCTCCCGCTGGATCAGGAAGTCCCCCAGCAACATGCCGACCGCGGGACGGACGGCGCCAATGGTTTCGCTGACCTGAAAGCCAACCGACACGCCATACAACGCGTCCAGCTTGGTGAGGTAGATCTCGAAGGGCTCAGCAAGGTCGGGATTTCGTCGTTTAAGTTCGGCCGCGTCGAGCCGATCGCCTTTTTCCAAACTGATCAGGTACCGATCCAGTAAGTCGGTCAATCGGCGTCGTTGTTCCTTATCGAGTCCCAGCAAGAACTTGGGGTCGGATTCGTCCTCCGTAGCGGAACTCGCCAAGAGTTTCGGTTGATTTGGACCGCAACCGAAAGTCTTGGCGACTTCCGCTACATCCAACATTGAGTCGTTCATGGCAACCATTGGTTCATTCATCCTTCGATTTCATGCTTCCAAGGGCTCGGAGCCAAAGCATTCGCACCGCCCCAGATTTGCGGCCCATTTGCTCGGCGATTTCATCAAACGAAAGACCTTGCAGGACTCTCAAAACGATGACTTCGCGGTAGTCCGGTTTGAGAGCACTGAGTTGATTCGCTAGTTCGACGGCTTGTTCACGTTGTTGCATCGGGGCACTGGGCGATGGCCCGTTGGCCGGCAGTAGACCCGCGAGGTTGCAGGCGGATTGCTCCAGTCGTTTGCCGACCGATTCGAGCGAGACCTCACGGCGGATGTCGCGTTTTTCTACCTTGACGTGTTTCTTAAAACTCCGGTGCAGGGTGTGGATCAAAATGGTTCGCAACCACGACAGGAGCTCTCCCTGGCTCACCCCGCGGAATGCCTCAAAATCTTGATGGGCCGCCAGCATGGCCTCCTGGACGATGTCCGACGGACTGACACGCCTGCGAAGACGACGATCCAACTGCGTCGTCGCCAAGATGGATAGGTAATTGCCATACCATTGCAGCAGTTGTCCCAACGCGGTCCGATCTCCGGCACGAGCATGCTGGAGTAGCAGCGAGAAGTCGGCCCCGTCGCAGGATGACTGAAGTTGGTTCGGCGATTGGATGGCAAGCATATGACTTTCAGGCAAGGGAACTGATTGTTGGAACACAGAGAGCACAGAGTTTGTTGATCAATAGCCTCTGTGTTCTCTGTGACTCTGTGTTTAAAAAGGTCGATTGAAAACCAATTTCGACTCTGACCTTCAACGTCACCGACCGCGGCCACCCCCACCGAATCGATTTCCGGCCCCTCCTCCGCCTGCATCCCCGCCCCGGGGACCACGCGGTGGCCGACCACCCGCATTGCCGTCCTCCGCTTGGGCACCGAATCGCAGACCGCCGCCTTGGCGTTGATTCTGATCGTTCCCGCCAAAGGCCTGCTGATTGCCCTGGCCTTGGTCCTGCCCACCGCCGCCGCGGTTTCGCATCATGTCGCGAAGCGATGAGAGTGCGTTCTGCAACTCCGCCTGATCCAGCGTTCCGCTTGCATCTGCGTCAAAGTTGGCAAGCATCTGTGCGGCGAGTTGCTCGACGGTGGGCATGTTTTGACCGCCGTTGCCTTGACCAGCGTTGTTCTGAAACGCGTTGTTCTGGTCGGCGCCGCCCAATCCATCCTGGTTCATCGGCGGACGCCCACCGGGCATCCCGCCCAGCCCACCGGGGCCTCCTTGACCATCGGGCCCACCTCGACCTCCGGGACCTCCTCGTTGGGGACGCTGAGCCATCGCGGTCGGCGAAAAGATGACGGCGATTAGGAGGGCGAGAGTTAAACTGGATAGCTTTTGCATGACGGAGTTCCGCTTGGGAGTGAGATGGGTTTGGTGTGGGCCACTCCTTTAAAAGGGACCTTCACCATGCCGATGTCACAGTCGTTCAGAACTCAATGCGACAAACCCCGACGTGAGGGGCCAAAATTCGTCCACATTGTCCCAGTTCGCCGTCCAAAGCCTCTCCTCAACGGGCTTTAGCCCATCTCGCGTTGCAGCCACGCTCGCGCAAATGCCCAGTTGCGTTTGGTGGTCCGGACTGACACGCCCAGGATCGACGCGGTTTCTTCGATGGTCAGTCCGGTGAAGTAGCGGAGCTCCACCAGCTTCGCCAACGCCGCATCCTCAGCCGCGAGTTTGGTCAACGCCTCGTCGAGCGAAAGCAGCTCGTTGACGTCCTCGGGGGCCGCCGCGGACACGTCGTCCGGCAACTCTTGACGCTTCAAGTCCCCACCCCGTTTCGTGCGGGACTTTCGGCGAGCGTTGTCGATCAGGATGCGTCGCATCGCTTCGGCCGCGGCCGCGAAAAAGTGCCCCCGACCATCCCACTGCTGCGGATTCTCCCCACCAACCAAGCGAAGGAACGCCTCGTGAACCAGTGCGGTGGGCTGCAGCGTTTGACCGGCCGATTCCTGGTTCATCCGGCTGCTCGCCAACCGGCGCAGCTCCTCGTAAACCAACGGCAGCAGCTCATCGGTCGCTTCACGGTCACCCTGATCAATCGCACCAAGGATTCGGGTGATGTCACGTTTCATGTCGTTGGTTGGTCCGTCTCGATGAGCCGACGGCGCTAGCCGCGGGTACCAGGTTTAAAAGCTGCATCCATCCTTATCAATCGCACCGTTGCGTTACGATCACCCGCGGCTAGCGCCGTCTCGACTTGATTATCCGCGGCTAGAGCCGTCGGCTCAGTTGAATGCTCGCAGCCTTTGTGGTCTTGGGCTTCGGTAACATAAATTACCGCGTCGTGGACGTCGTCGTCCGTTTCAAGGACTTCGCAATCGCCGCCTTTGGTCCAGGTGCGATCAGCTTGCAATGGAACCGTTTGCCTCCTCAATGAACCCGTGCAATTGGCTTTAAGTTGATCACGGACGACTTGCGGTTTCGCATCGGCGGCGACAACCACATGGACATGGTTCGTTCGAGCGGAGACCGCGAACAGATGCCAGCCCCGATGTTCGCAGTGCCTGCGACAGGCATCTTCGATCGTGCTGCGGTCATGCGGTTTCAAAAGCACCGCTTCTCCTTTCATCTGCCTACGGCACCACTCGGCGAGCAAGGGCTGTGGCAATCGTTCTCCGCCATTTCGCTTTCGCCACCCCCGTTCGTCGCCCGGCAACCAAGTCCCGTAAGTCGTCCAGGTGATGAGGATAGCGATCGTGTCGTTCATTCGAGCGTTCCCAGTGAGCCGACGGCGCTAGCCGCGGGTACAGATTTAAATAAGCGGTTTTGAACCCGCAGCCAGCGCCGATGTGTCCCCGGAACCCGCGGCTAGCGCCGTCGGCTCAGTTTACCACAGGGCGCTTTACCCATCACCGCTGCACCTACCTTGGGTTAGAAACTCAGGAATCTTTGGCACCCCCGAACTCGCAATGACGCATTGATCCTCGGCAAGGGTTTTTAACACCCAAGCCGTCTGTTTTTCAAACCGTACCCCAATCGAGCGTCCACTACGATGAAACGTCACTTGCCCCTCCTGCTGCTCTCTAGTGCGGCTTTGACGCCGGCTCTACTTCACGCTCAACCGCCAGGCCGCGGCGGACCGCCCGGACGTGGTCCCGCGGGCCCACCGCCGGAGATGATCCTGCGTTTGTTTGACGAAGCCGACGTTGATCAAAACGGGAGCGTGACCAAAGCGGAATTGACCGACGCGTTGGAAAAATTGGACCGCGGCCCGCAAGGCCGTGAGCGTGGCCGAGAAGGTCGCGGGGGTCCGCCGCGTGAAAACCGCCGCGACGAGGGCGGTCGCGAACGACGTCCCGGCCCGCCGCGTGACGATGCCCAGAGGGGACCAGACCATCGCGGCGATCATGGGCACGAGGATGGGCATCATGAAGACGGTCATCAGGGCCCACCCCCGCCGCCTCGTCCGGGCCAAATCGTACCGGAACCGGTCATGCAATCGCTGGACCTGAACGACGATCAGACCCGCCAGCTCAGTGAACTGCAGGCCGACGTCGACCAACGGTTGGCTTCGATCCTGACGGACGAGCAGATGACCACGCTACGGGAAGCCCGCCCGCCACGCGGACCGGAAGGCCGCGGGGGTCCTCCACAACGCGAAGGCGAGGGGGACCGCGACGGGGGACGACCGCGTCGACCCCGGTAAGCTCTTCTCAATTGGAATTCGGAGCGGTCTCCCATGGCCGCGGCCGACTTCCACGATCATCTACTGAATCAATCTCATGCCCCAGCCCACCGAGCGGACGATCTTCCTCGAAGCGATCGACCGGGACGATCCTGCCGATCGCCAAAGCTACCTGCAAGCGGCCTGTGGCCAGGACGAGTCGCTGCGGGCGTCGGTGGACGCTTTGCTGGAGGCTCACGGGCAACCCGCCGCATTATTGGACAACCCAATCGGATTGGACCTCACGCGGCCGATGTTTCCCTCGCTTCCATTTAAAGCATCTGTGGATCATATCGGGATGCAGATCGGCCCTTACCGACTGATGGAACAAATCGGCGAGGGTGGCTTTGGGTTGGTTTTTGTTGCCCAACAAGACCGGCCCGTCCGGCGCCAGGTGGCGTTGAAAATGATCAAACCCGGAGCGGGGTCCAGGGACGTCATCGCCCGGTTCGAGGCCGAGCGGCAAGCGGTGGCGATGATGAACCATCCGGGAATCGCCCAAGTCTTTGACGCCGGCGTGTCACCGGACGGTCGGCCCTACTTTGTGATGGAACTGGTCCGGGGTCTACCCATTACGGAGTTCTGCGACGCCAAGCGGTTGAGCATTCGTGAGCGTTTGCTATTGATGGTCGATGTGTGCTCCGCGGTTCATCATGCCCATCAAAAGGGGGTCATTCACCGCGACATCAAACCGTCCAATGTCATGGTGACGCTCCACGACGACAAACCGGTTGCCAAGGTGATCGACTTTGGCGTGGCCAAGGCCATCCACCAAAAGCTGACAGACAAAACCGTTTACACGCGGTTCATGTCGATGATCGGGACGCCGCTGTACATGAGTCCCGAGCAGGCGGAGATGAGCAGCCTCGACGTGGACACTCGCAGCGATATCTACTCGCTCGGCGTCCTGTTATATGAATTACTCACCGGCGACACGCCTTTTGATCGCGGGCGTTTGGACTCGGCGGGTCTGGACGAGTTACGCCGGATCATCCGCGAGGAAGAACCGCCGCGACCGAGCACGCGGTTGACGACGGTCGGTCAAGCGTTGACGACCGTGGCCGATCACCGGCGGGTCGAACCCTCGCGTTTGTCGTCAACGCTCCGGGGCGACCTCGACTTGATCGTCATGAAGTCGCTGGAGAAGGACCGGGCACGCCGGTACGACTCGGCGATCGCGATGGCGGATGACTTGCGGCGTTACCTGGATGCCTTGCCGATTCATGCTCGCCCCCCGAGCACGATCTATCTACTTAAAAAGTACACCAAGCGACATCGACTCGCGATCAGCACCGCTGCGTTGGTGGCGGCCACGATGTTGATCGGAACCGGCACGAGTTTGTGGCAAATGTCCAACGCAATCAGCGAGCGTAACGACAAAGACGCCGCATTGCGGGAAGCGACTCAGGCGAAGGTCGAAGCGATCGCGGCCCGGCAGAAGGTGGAACGTTTTGCGGAAGATTTGACGCAGGCGAACGTGTTGGTTGCCAGCGGTCAAACGCATGCCGACGCTGGGCGGTGGTCCGAAGCCGCTCGAGACTTTGATGCCGCCGTTGCAATTCAACCGTCTTACTACCTGCCGCGGATTCAACGGGCCCAGCTTTACGTCCGGCTGCAACTTTGGCCCGAAGCGGCGGATGATTATGCGATGGCGTTGGACAACGGAGCCGCGACGTCCCAGCCGCAGTGGTGGGGTGTGTCCTCATTGTTGCTATACACCGACCATGAGGCTGCCGCCGAAAAGTTGATGCGGCTTCACGTTGAACACTTGTCGCAAACCGATTCGCCCAGCCAATGGTTTCCGCTGCGAGGGGTCCTGGTGGGGAACCAGCTGCACAGCCAAACCGACTCCCCCGACTTCACAACCCTTGCGACGGATTGGTTGCGGCAACCGCCCCCGGGGCCACGACGCCGCGACGACCGAAGACCTCCGCCGGATCGGTTCGGCTTCGATGGGCTATTCCAACCACCACCTCCCGGCGATAGGCCACCGCCGGGCGATCGGCCACCGCCGGGGGATCGGCCACCGCCGGGGCGGGGGCCTGGGGGGCCGCCGCCGCGGGACGGGTTCTCTCGCCCCGATCGATCCGACGGCACCCCGCCCGCGGTCCAGCAATACGTCACTGGTCTAGCGTACCTAAGGGCTGGCGAGCCTTCCGAAGCCATCCAACATTTTTTGGCCGCGGGAAAAGACCGGCAGTGGCCGGAAAGCTATTTGATCGAAAGCCCTTTGGCTTTGGCTTATCAAGCCTTGGAGAACCGCAGCGAGTCGCAAACCTGGATGCAGCGTTCGACCCAATCAGTTGCCGAAGTCCTTGACCGCATCCAAAACTCGCCGGAACGCAACGGCGGCTCCCCATGGTTTGATTTGGTTGAAGCACTGCAGATTCACTCCGAGGCGATGCGAACTCTTCAGGTCCCCGACGATTCGATGCAAACCAAGATCAATGATATACGCACCCTCTCTTTGAGTCTCATCCAGTGAAGTTTGACAAATCAGTATTGGTTGCTCTGGCAACTGTGTTGTTCTTTTACACGGGTTCCGTCTTATGCCCTGACGCTTCGGCCGACGATTGGGCGGAGTTCCTTGGCCCCGGCGGCACAGCACGATCCACCGACACCGTCCCGGTTCGTTGGAGCGAGACGCAGAACTTAGCTTGGAAAGTTGATCTGCCAGGCAGTGGTTCTTCGAGCCCCATCGTTGTCGGTCATCGCGTCATCGTGACGTGTTATGTCGAAGCGGACGGCCAAGCGGGACGCCGAGTTGTGTGTTTTGACAAACGATCCGGTGAACAACTATGGACGACCGATTTCCTGATTGATTACCGGGAAGACAGTTTCCAGGGCTACATCACCGAGCACGGCTACGCCAGCAACACCCCGGCTTCCGATGACGAAAATCTGTTTGTGTTCTTTGGCAAGGGCGGCGTGCATTCGCTAACGCTCGACGGTCAGATCCGCTGGAGCGTTGATGTCGGCAAAGAGTCGAGCAACCGCCAATGGGGTTCCGCCGCCAGCGTGGTCTTGTTTGAAAACAACGTCATCGTCAACGCCGCGGAGGAATCGCAAGCGATCATCGCGTTGGACAAATCAACCGGCGAAGAAAATTGGCGTCAGGAAGCGGACATGCTGACGCTGACCTACGGCACGCCGCGGCTCGTCGGCATTGTTGACAAAGATCCCGAGCTCGTCATCAGCGTCCCCGAAGAGATCTGGTCGCTTCATCCGCGCACCGGCAAACTGAATTGGTACGCTAGCACTCCGATGACCGGCAACGTCTCTCCTTCGGTAATTGTCGATGCCGACACCGTCTACAGCTTTGGCGGCTACCGAGCATCCGGCAGCATCGCGGTACGCACCGGTGGCAAAGAGGATGTCACGGACTCCCACGTGAGTTGGACCAATCGGTCGAGTTCCTACGTCGCGACCCCACTGCTTCACGAAGGTCGCTTCTACTGGATTGATGATCGCGGCATCGCATACTGCACTTCCGCCACCGATGGAGAAGTCATCTACCGAGAGCGGGTGGCCAACCTCGAAAGTGGTCGCCCGGTTTACGCCTCGCCCGTGTTGATCGGCAAACACATCTACGTTGTCACCCGCCGCAGCGGCACGTTGGTCTACCAGCCCGGTGACAGTTTCAATCCCGTCGCCCATAATGTCTTTGCGAACGACGAGAGCGACTTCAATGCTTCGCCAGCGGTGTCCGACGACAGGTTGTACCTCCGCAGTGATCAGTCGCTCTACTGCATCAGCAACTAACAATACCACCAGGGACCAAACGGATGAGCAACCGGATGACCGAAGCCGAAGCCGAGGCGATGTATGGGCGGTTCAAGCTGCTGATCGCCATCATCGTCATTGTGCCGGCGGTGCTGCTCGCCGCGTTCGTCGAGTTTCGCTTCCGTTCCATCGAGCAGAGCAATCCGTTTCGGACACCCGGTCAAAGGGATGAAGCCCGCGTCGAGGTGGATCAATTGCCTTGGCAACCCGCCGAAGGCCAGCGGTTGTACGTCCCCGCGTACTCGCAGGTGTATCACCAGGAAGGCAAGCCATACCTGTTGACCGTCACGCTGAACATTCGCAACACGGACGTCGATCACGAAATCGTTGTCACCTCCGTGCGGTACTTCGACACCGGAGGCAGAGAGATCCGATCGTTGCTCGCCAAACCCGTCCGTCTTGCGGCTTTGGCGGCGACGGAATTTGTCATCGAGAAGGACGACCAAGACGGCGGCAGCGGGGCGTGCTTCATCGTCGAATGGATGGCCGGGCAAGCCGTGACGCCACCCATCGTCGAGACCGTCAACGTTGACACCAGCGGCGGGCAAGGCATCTCGTTCGTGGTCCCCGCCGTGGTTCTGTCCAAAGACGTCAGTGATCTCCAGCCCATCGCCGAGCAGTAAATGTCTTATTTAGGTAGCAAGCGGCCACGACAACAGGCGAACCTTCGACTTCAAATTCCAACGCATTACCTGCTAATGATCCTTGCAATTTTGTTCTACGCGATCGCGTTGAAATTACCATGTTGGCGATCGTGACCGGCGAGGAGAAAGCGGTCGCCGATGCCATCACGGCGACCTCTGAACACCGAACCCACCTCACCCAACGCGGAACCGGTGGCCGATCCGGAGAGTTTCTACTACTACCACGACATTGAGGGCATCTCCGGCCAGTACTACATCGCTCCGATTGGATAGCCGCGTTTAACCCGGAAACATGGCCCTCATCACATCCTGGGAAAGGGCATCAATGCCGACCTCACCTTTGACCGGATTAGAAAGTCAATCCTACTACGCCGCCACCTAAGAGATCGGTTCGGATTTGAACGGCGATGTTCAACAACGCTTTTTGTTCCGGGATTCGTGGCGAGGATGACGCAGTCTTTCAAAATCACTTCGTTGATCTCACTCGACTCATCATAGCCATCGATCGGGTTGCCTTCGGTTCCGTAGATCAAGCAGGTGACGATGGTCACGCCGCCCTTGCCGGCCACAATGCCGTTCCTGTCTCCCCGTCCAACAGCTTCCCGAGCTGGTCGGGCTCCGATGTGACGTAACACGCATCGACGCAAAGCAAAATGGGGATCGTAGTCGACCGGTTTATCCGTATTGATCGCGACTACTACTGAGCCTTGAAAGTGAACCAAAGCGTCTTCGATCAGACAGTATTCGACTAGGACACCCGACGACAGGATCTTCAAATCAATCGCCTCGTTCGTCGCGCCAACCGAAGTAATGCCGCGAATGACGACGTTGTAACCAGGTCGATTGACGTCGTTGCCGTAGCCGATGTAGATGTGTTCTCCCGAGCCGGCCTTGTCGTAGGTGCTCCGGCTGACAGGTCCAAAACGCACGCCCTCGACATGCAGACCGCTGCTGAATTGACGCCACGCGATGGCCGCATCGTGGGTTCCAGCGATCCTGCCGCCCCACACCTCCGTGTTTTTGCAACACCCTGCTGACTTTGCATTGGCGAGCCGAAGTCTGTTCCTATCCGTAAGGCTGGTCCGTCTTCGACCTCTCCTGCAATCTGCATGTCGATGAACCGAAACCCTTCGCATCGTGCCAGCGACACGCCAGAATAGTGACCGGCCCCGCCGCTGGCTCGATTAATGATCCTGGCACCATCCCGGAAACGAACGGTCACCTTGTTGGTTGCTGGATGTTGTCGATCAACCAACCTTGCTGGCAAGCCATACAAATCCCCGGCTTGAACGACGATTTCGTCGCCATCTTGAGCGTCACGCATGGCGTCGTACAAAGCTGACGCCCGCTCATCCAGGCTGCCTTGACCATCCCAGACTTCATCCGTATTATGGGAATCACCGATCGGTTCCGTACTTAACGCAGCTACGCTCCAGCACGCGAAGAAGATGAACAAACCTGTTTGACTCGAAAGCAGGAGGTTTGACTTCAAAGTTGCGTCTATGTGTTATGGTCGGTTTGGTTTTTGAGAACGTTAGCTATCAACGCCGTTGACTTGGCTGGGCTGAGATTATTGCTGATTAGATGTCGCAACGGCCAAGGCAGCGAACTCGTATTGAAAAGACTTCACCGGCAGGTGCCATAACACAGCCCCGAAGTCATCTATCACTGCTTTTACACTCGCTGCGGATGGACCAGGGTTCTGATAGTTTAGCGAGGCTCTGACCAACCTTCGACTACTTCTCAGGCGGATAACCCTTGATTTCTCTGCAGAAAACCATCTCGCTGTGTCTCGTCATTACGGTGGTGTCGCAACAGGCGGTCGGCGGTGAGCCGCCGCCGAGAGACGGTCTCGCGTGGCAACTGTCCGCCGGAGACATCAAAGCCGACGCCGGGAAGCTGTCCTCGGTTGTTGACGATGCGTCCCCAGGAGACCGCATCGTCTTTGCCGACGGCGAATACAGGCCCATCACGGTTGGCGGGCTTCACGGCACTGCGGAGGAGCCGATCGTGATCGAAGCCGCTAATGCGTTGAAAGCCTCCTTCAGCTCAGGTCATCGGAATCGATCCACGGGAGTCACTTTGGTGGATTGCCACCATGTTGTCGTTCGCGGTCTGGTTGTTCGCGACACTCAAAAAGGAATCCACGTGCACGCCTGTACGCACTGTGTTGTCGAGGACTGCCACGTTTACGACTTAGGCCAGGAAGGGTTGCACGTTGGTCGAGGCGAAACCAACACCGCGTCGGCGGGGTTTGCCGGTCCAGCGTCGCACCACATCACCCTGCGAAACAATCGCGTCGAGAGGACCGGGCTGGTGACCGCCATTTATGGCGAAGGGATCTATATCGGGACCGGGGCCGTCCTGGGTGATGATTCGCACGACATCGTCGTCGAGGGCAATACGCTGCGAGATATCTCAGCCGAAGCCATTGAATTGAAACCCGGGACATACAACTTGGTGGTGCGGAACAACGACATCGCTAGAACGCACCACGAGTACAACGGCGCAATCACAGCGTGCGTTGAGGGAACGCCTTCACGTAGCGGCAACTATCTGATTGAGAACAACCGCATTCGAGATGTTAGGAAAGTCCGCTACAGCGTCGTTGGGATCGCCATCGGTCACGGCAACGCGGTCATTCGTTGCAATGTCATTAGCAATGTCGATGGTGGTGTCGGGATTCAAACGTTGCGTCGCTTCCAAAATCCGGACGCCATTCGGATTGAGATCGTCGATAACATCATCCGCACCGATGGCCCCGGAGACCCGATCACCCTGCACCAGGGCAACACCGGTCGGGAAGATCTCCCACTACGTGCGGACGTCATCCTCACTGGAAATCAAACTGATCGCTGACCGAATATCGATTCCGAAACAACCCAGACTGCTGCCGCCCTAAGGCGTGCCTGACAACAGTTCTTCTGCGTCAAGGAACTGCAGCCAGTCCGCGGCGAGCAACTCCAAGTTCACGTCTGGCACCGTTGACCGATCCTCTTCGACGATCTCGGCAATGGCGTTGGATCTCGTCTGAAGCGATGAGTCCGTGAAAGAAGACATTGATTCACTATTCACACTTTCCATCTCCATCGGCTCAACCGCCTCGTCGAGGTCGGGATCGGTCAATGCGGACGATTCTGACGACAAATAGCCAACTGCAGAAATCGACTGCTGGTCCGTCAATGCGACCGGCTCTCCCGATGCTGTGGTCGGAGTTCGCGCATTGAGTTTGTTGATGACTAGCAAAGCGTCCAAGGCGGTCGTGTTGCCGTCCTGGTTGACATCCAGCATCAACACGGTCGGTAGAGGTTCTCCCGACGCCGTTTGATCGTCGTTGAGTTGGTTGATGACTAGCAACGCATCCAAGGCCGAAGTGCGACTGGCACCGTTGGTGTCCGTTGGTTGCAGGAAGTTTGTGGTAGAGAACGGGATGAATGCGTCAAAGCCGAAGGTAGATCGTACGCTGTAGACCTGATCCTCCGAATGCGGCTCGAAGAGGAGGGCGTACATTTGCCCAGCCGACACGCTGGCGGTCACGAAACCTTGCGAGGAATCCCCGACTTCAACAACGCTCTCATTCACCATGCGAATCGTCTGCCCTGCATCCGACGGACCAAAGGGGAGCACGGAGACTTCTGTATCCACGATGGCTTGGAACAGGATGGCGGTGGGAGTGCTATCGCCGGGAATCACATGCAGTCGAACGAATTGTTCCGGAGCGTAGATCCTTGTCGGACAGCTTGGAGTGAACGCGTCCTGGGTGGTGACGTCGACCTCCACGTTCTGAAGTAATTCATACGCCGCGTCATCGCTGGTTACCGAAAATGACACTACGGAGATCTGAGTTCCGTCCGCCTCGCCATCGTCGACGCTGCTTAGCGTGATCGACTGGGGCGAGTTCCAATTGCCGGGAGTGAACGTCAGCCGGGTCATCGAAATCACAGCTTCGGCAGGATCACCACTGACGACCTCCACCGTGACATCCGCGGTCGGTTGACTCGCCAGCGAAACATCGATGGTGTCGGTCAGACCGGACTCGCCAACAATGGTAAAGTCATTGGTTTGTGTGACAATTAAGCCTGGCGTCGTTGCCTCACTGACCGTCAGCGTTATAATGCTGCTGTCGGTCGCTCCTGAATCATCGGTGACCTGCAAACCGACGGTGAATGTTCCCGCGACCAAAGCTGAATAGCTCACGGTCACTCTGCCAGCGTCATCGTATTGGCCATCGTCATCCAGGTCCCAAGCAAAGGTCACAATTGTTCCATCAGAATCCGTCGAGGCGGCCCCGCTGAGGGCAATCGTGTCGCCGACGAACCCCGCGTAGGGACCACCAAGTTCTGCCACCGGAGCAAAATTCACCGGCATATTTTCGTTCACGTTCGCCTCGCCCGGCGTGGTGGCCGATAATTCCATCAACGTGGAGGAGCCGTCGGGGAATCGACCGTATGAAACGTCCGTTGCCTGCTCCCCAAATGCGATCGAGTCAACCAACGTTGTGCCGTCCGTGTTGTAGAGCAACACACTTTCGCCACCCGCCGACAGCTTGAACGAGGCATGGTCATCGCCCTGATCTACGTCATCATCCGCCCAAATGATCAGGTAGCCGCCCGCATCAATCGTTGATCCGCTCGGGAATCGCCACTGTGTCGGATCATCAACGTCATCGCTCAGGTAGAACCCAGTAAGATCAACCGATGCCTCGCCAGGATTGTAAAGCTCGATCCAATCTTCAAACGCACCGGGTTCATCGGGATCTTCGATCGTCGCGTCATTGTCCGCCATGATTTCATTGATGAAGATCTCGACCGAATCGGGTTCCAAGTCGTACTGCGACAACGGGGTCTTGTCCACGTTCGACAAACTGAGTGAACGTGCCAAATGATTCGTTGACATCCCAGAGCAGGTGCGTGAACTGACCGGTGTCGTCACGATCGTACACGTAGTAGTTGTGGGCCGCACCGGTATAAGAATCCAGGTTCACGAATAGATTGTTCAGCGCCAGCGAGGCGAGCGTGTCGTCGACATCAAGCAGCGGCTCGATGGCATCGGCCAGTTCACCTGAGGGCGTGTTGTTGAGCACGTCGATGAACTCGATCAATTGCGAGTAGTCGTTCGCGGTCTCGTTCGTCTTCAGCTCATAGAAGTCCTCGTAATCAGACTGGTCCGTGCCCAAGTACGTCAGGTCAGAACCGAAGTCAGCCTGTGAATCGTTGATGACAGCGTCGTCGGACGCCGTCCCTTTGTAGAGGTTGCCATCCTCATCGCTGCCGAAGCGACTTTGCACGAAAGTCTTGTCGAGCTGTTTAACTGCCGTGTACAGTCCATAGAACTCCCCATTGATATAGACATTGGTGCGAACGGCACGGCCGACGCCCTCGACAACGTTGGATGCGTAGTCGTAGAACAGCTTCTCCCGCAACATCGTCGGGTCGTTGAAGTTGTTGTTGAGATTAAGCTTCTTGAGACCTTGGAAGGTCAACTCGTCGTTGTCTTCGTCGAACTCGTCAAAGTCAATTTTGATCGACTTTTTGACCCCCGTGCCGGAGAATGATGAATTCCCCTTGAACCGAACTCCGACCTGATCGAGTTCAATTTCGTCACCAACGAAACTGGCCTCGAAGTAAGGATCGTCTGGATCATTGGCGTGCGAGTTAAATAGCGTGTCGTACCAGTCGTCATCTTCAAACGTGATGCGGATTTCGTGGACGTAAGTGTCGTCAAAGAAGGCGGCTGAGGCATCGTCGATCACGACCGGGTCCCAGGGCGATGGCACGTCACCAACCTGCGAAACCGTGATGGTTCCCGTGTCCACAGCGGTTTGGCTGCCATCGTCGGTCACGAGCAAACCAACAACGAACGTCCCTGCCGTTGTCGACGAGAAGTCCACGGTTTCCCCCGTGGCATCGTCATACTCTCCGTCGTTATCGAAGTTTCAGGCGTAGGACACGATGGTCCCGTCAGCGTCGGAAGAGGCCGATGCGATCAGCGAGATCGAATCCGCCGTGGTTGCCACGTAGGGGCCTCCGGCATCCGCCATCGGTGCGGCATTGACACTTATGATTGTCGTATTGGCGG
This sequence comes from Pirellulaceae bacterium, assembly GCA_963833245.1. GTDB lineage: Bacteria > Planctomycetota > Planctomycetia > Pirellulales > Pirellulaceae > Rhodopirellula. Next base: position 824,503 of record CAWHXH010000006.1, on the reverse strand, counting down.
CGCCAGGAGTGGCCGTTGCCAATGAACCGAGCGCATCGCCTCCGTCAGGAGAGCGACCGAAGGCTACGTCCGTCGACTGCTTGCCGAATTTGATCGAATCGAGCAGGGTCGTGCCATCGTTGTCGTACAGAGCCACCGTCTCACCGCCGGTCGACAACTTGAATGAGGCGTGATTGTCGCCCTGATCGGTGTCGCCGTCGGCCCAAATCAGCAGGTAGTCACCGGCGGCGATAGTTGATCCCGTCGGAAACTGCCACTGCACCGGATCGCTCACGTCGTCGGTGAGGTATTTCCCGCTATGGTCAACCGCCTCCGTGGTCGGGTTGTAGAGTTCGATCCAGTCCTCGAAGGCCCCCGCCTCCTGGGGATCTTCGATCGTGGCGTCGTTGTCGGGCATGATCTCATTGATGCAGATGTCCGCGGCGAGCAATTGACGCGATTCCAACGCCTCCGCCCGCAATCGGCGCGAAGGCCGGCGACGAAGTGAATGTTTTCGCTCGTTGGCTCCGCGAAGCCGCGAGATGATGCGGCTGAGGATTGTTCGGGCGGCTTTCATCGGACGGTGTTCTCTTTCGCGGTGGTCTTGGAATCCGTCACCGCGAGGGATTCAGTCTGCGGTGGGTCGCATTGCGATTTGGGCCAGCGTTTCGCCGACGCGATTCAATGCGCCAACGCACCGGGTAGGGTGCCAGGAAAAGCCCCGGAAAATTCAAAGTGACTCTGTGAGGTTGTTGGGGGGAGGCCTTAAATGCGCCACAATGGCGGACAATCCCACTTTCCTGCCCGGTTTCAGCTGCACGACGTGAAGAATGGCAACCGAAGGCTAGCCCCAACGAATGGAAGAAAATTTCTGCTGACGGTGGCCCCAGTCATCCACCGATGACGCATTGCTTGCGTGGGCAGACTTCTGTCGCAAACCACCAACGACGAATCCTATGACGGATACCGAAACTAACGCCATCGCTAACATTGACTCCGAACAATTGCCAGTCCCGGAGCACAGGTTGCACGGGTAGAGGCACTTCGCCGGCCTGTACGCTGGTGAGCACGTTGCGGCCACCGAGTTCGTCATCGGGGCAACATTCGTCGCGTTGGGGGCACAGACCGCGGATGTTTTGATCGGACTGCTGATCGGAAACGTTCTGGCCATTCTCAGTTGGACGCTGAGCACGACGCCAATCGCGGTGCAGACTCGGTTGAGTCTCTACACGTACCTGCACAAGATCGCGGGCGACACGATGAGCGATTTGTACAACGCCGCCAACGTGCTGATTTTCACCGTCATCTCAGCGGCGATGATCACGGTTTCTTGCACGGCGGTTCGGTTGCTTTTTGATATCCCGCCGCAACTGCAATGGTATCCAACTGATGGTCTATTTGTCCTGATCGTCCTCGGCGTCGGCATGATTGTCGTTGTTGTCGCAATGTACGGCTTCAATGCGGTGGCGGAGTTCTCCGGGCTTTGTGGGCCATGGCTGATCGTCATGTTCATCTGCGGAGCGATGGCCCTCTTCCCGGCTTTGGCTCATTCGGTCATCGGACAAACGCAATTGTCTAGCTTCTCGCAGTTCATGATCATCGGTGACCAATCTATCTGGACCGGAGTCAACAGCGAAGGCGAGCCCGGCATCGGACTGTTGGAAGTGATCGGCTTTGCGTGGGCGGCCAACACGATCACGCACTTTGGGCTGATCGACATGGCATTGTTGCGTTATGCCAAAAAGCCGATCTACGGACTATGCACCAGTGCGGGAATGCTCTTTGGACACTACGTCGCTTGGATCGCCGCCGGCATCATGGGGGCGGGCACGGCGGTCTTGCTGCAATCAACCATCGTGCAGCTCGACCCCGGCGATGTTGCCTACCGGGCCTTGGGGATCTCCGGTTATGTGATCGTCATCGTGGCGGGATGGACGACGGCGAACGCCAATCTCTACCGGGCCGGGCTTGCCGCCCAAGCTATTTTCCACTGGCACTCACGCAGACGGGTCACCCTGGCGGTCGGCGTCGCCACCGTGGCAATTGCTTGTTTTCCTTTTGTCTACAAACAAATGCTGCCGCTGTTGACCTACGCCGGGCTCCTGGTCGTCCCCGTCGGGGGCATCGTCTTTGCCGAGCATTTTCTCTTTGCCCCCCTCGGATTGACCCGATATTGGGTCAAATACCGTGGAGTGACTCGCAGCACTCCCGCGATCGCTTCCCGGGCCGCCGGCTTGATCTTTGGCTTCGGGCTCAACTATTTGCAGGTTATGTCGTTCTTCTACCTATTCCTGCCAACCTGGGCGTTCACGATCGTGATCTACACGATCTTGGCCAGTCGCTGTGGTGCAGCCGAAAGCTATCCAGCCGAAGTAGCTGCCGAGCATCAACGGGACGCAGTGATCATTGAGTTTCAATCGCGTCAAGCTCTCACCGAAGGGGAATCCATCAGCGACACCTCCATGTTGTCGAAGGTTTTAACCGGCACCGCCTGGTTTGCCCTGGCAATCACATTGACTTTAGCTCTTGTTGTCATGTTCGGCAGCAGCGACATGGTAGCTTACGAACGCTACGTCAGTGTCTTTTACACCTGGGGCTTCGCCATGACCGTGGTCTACTTCGCCGCCGCGTATTGGGCTTTGCAGCGATCCAAGAATAATCAACGAGAAACCGCATGAGTTCTACCTTTCGCCTCAGTCAGAAAAATTTAGACCGCCTCCCCGCCGAGATTGAGCGTCCGACCTATGATCGAGACTTGCTGACACCAGGAATCGTTCATGTTGGCGTGGGTGGGTTCCACCGATCGCACGAAGCTTTCTACCACGACGCATTGCTTCAGTCTGGTGACCTAACCGCTGGGGGCATCTGCGGCGTGGGACTGCGGGAGTCAGATCGTCGGATGGCGACCGTCTTGAAGGAGCAAGACTACCTCTACTCGATGATCATCAAACATCCGGACGGACGTCGCGAGACCCGGGTGATCGGATCGATCGTCGATTACCTGATGGGCTGCGACGATCCAGTCGCGGTCATCGATCGTATGGCCAATCCCGCGACCAAGATCGTCTCGCTAACAATCACCGAGGGCGGATACAATGTCGATCCGATGACGGGCGAGTTCGACGCAACCAATCCCGATGCCCAACACGACGTCCGCCATTCATTGGCTCCGCGGTTGGTTTTCGGCTTCTTGGCCGCCGCCCTTCAAAAGCGACGGCAAGCTGCAATGCCAGCTTTCACGGTTCAGTCGTGTGACAACATCCAACACAACGGCGACCTGACTGGCCGGATGCTGATCGCTTTCGCGAGGATGCAGGACGCGGACCTCGCGGATTGGATTGAACGAGAGGTCTGTTTTCCCAACTCCATGGTCGACCGTATCACCCCGGTGACCAGCGATGCCGACGTCGACTACCTACGAAGTGAATTCGACCTGGACGACGAATGGCCTGTCGCTTGTGAACCGTTCACCCAGTGGGTCATCGAGGATAACTTCTCGGCCGGGCGGCCAAGGTGGCAGGACGTCGGGGTTCAGTTCGTGCCGGACGTGTCGCCCTACGAAAAGATGAAGCTGCGTCTGCTCAACGCCGGCCACTCCATTCTCGGCATCCTCGGTTCGATCCACGGTTACCAAACGATCGACGAGTGCATGGGAGACGAGCTATTCACAAAGTACCTTCAGCAATTCTTTGATCAAGAAGCGACGCCGGTGCTTGATCCCGTTCCCGGCATCAACTTGGACGAATACAAAGCATCGCTGATCGAGCGTTTCGGCAACCCGAGCATCGCCGACAAGCTGTCACGGATCTGCTTGGAAAGTTCCAGCAAACTGCCGGTCTTCCTGATTCCGACCATTCGCGAAAACCTAGCACGGGGCGGCAGCATCAAATACGCAACATTGGTAGTATCCGCATGGTGTTACTACTGCGACAAGCAAATCGACGCTCACGGCATGGCACTTGATGTCAATGACGAAATGAAAGCCAACTTGCAAAGGGCGGCAAGAGCCACCGCCCAGAATCGTCTGTCGTTCATTAGGTTCAAACCTGTCTTTGGCGACCTCGCGGCGAACGAGCGCTTTGCAACGACGTATACCAAACTGGTTGATAAGGTGTATCAGAAACCCCATGTGGGCGAACACATGCGTGCAGCCATTGACGGAACCACCTTGTAGACATCGTCGGCACATTGGTACCCACTAGCCCTCAACAACATCGCTGAGTATCGCTTACAAGCGGCTACGTTTGCGAGTGCAAACCAAACAGGGTGCCGCCCCCTCCCGACGGGGCACCATCCATTTTGACCAAAGCACCCGCTGCGCCGCGCCGTCCATCTCCATCGGAAAGGCGAGCATCTCGATCTCGGGCATCGGAGATTCGAGCTTGGTCAATTCGGTGCCCAGCACCGTCTCGTAGAACTTCTTGGCTCGATCCATCTCTTGGACGTAGATTTCAAACCAGCATACAGGATTAGTTTTCATCGTCATTTCTCTTTGGTTCTGGTTGACCCAGTCGATTGCCTCGGCCATCGAGGCGACTTCCCAAACCCAGTAGCCCGCGACCAACTCTTTCGTTTCGGCGAACGGCCCATCGGTGACGCTGCGGTCTGCACCGCTGAAGTGAACGCGGACACCTTCGCTGCTTGGTTTGAGTCCTTCGCCCGCTATCATGATCCCGGCTTTGGCCAGTTCTTCATTGAACTTGCCCATGTCGGCCAGCAGTTTCTCGTCCGGCATCTTCCCGGCTTCTGAACTCTGGTTGCCTTGATCAAAACGACGACCTTCATTTGCTTTCCTGTGTCTTGTAGGGGGGGGTGTATTGCAGCGGTGGGTAACGCTGTGAGTCAATCGCGAAGGGCTGCTTCGATCGCGGCGACGTCGATCTTTTGCATCGTCATCATCGCCTCGAAGACACGTTTGGCAACTGCGGGATCGGAACTGGTGACGCCCTGCGTCAGGACGGTCGGCATGATCTGCCAGTTGACGCCCCATCTATCTTTACACCACCCGCACCGGCTTGCCTCGCCGCCGCCGGAGACGATCGCGTTCCAGTAGCGATCGGTTTCCGCTTGGTCTGCGGTCGCGACTTGAAACGAGTACGCCATCGTGTGCTCGATGCTACGTCCTCCATTGAGTCCGATGCAGGGGATGCCCATCACTGAGAATTCGACAGTCAACACGTCACCCTTCTTCCCGGCTGGATAGTCGGCGGGCGCTCGATGCACCGCGCCGACCGAGGAATCCGGAAATGTCACGGCGTAAAAGTTCGCTGCCTCTTCGGCGTTGCCGTCGTACCACAGGCAAATCGTGTTCTTCGCTGGCTTCGTCATTGGTGGCATTCCTTGTCGTTTTCGGCCTTGTTCTGCTGTGTAGTCGAACACGGTGCGAGCGAATCGACAGCCCCAGAATCTTTTCTGAAAAGTTCTTTGCGAGGTCGTGGCTTCGGCCGCTACGACTTTCGCAAAATCCGTAGTCGTTCTGTCAGGAAACGGCGTTCCGGCTCCTGTCGCGTCAGTGCCAGTGCCTGCTCAAACGCTGCAACCGCTTCCTCTGATCGGCCGGCTCGGCGCAACAACTCCCCGCGAGCTGAGTGGGCGAGATGGTATCCGGCGAGTTCGCCCCGCGACAGGATTGCGTCGATGATTTCGATTCCAGCAGCGGGGCTGTCTCGCATCGCCACGGCGACTGCCCGGTTCAACTCAACCACTGGCGAAGGATCGACCTGAATCAAAACCGAATACAGGGCGACGATTTGGTTCCAGTCCGTGTCGGTCGCTGCCTTTGAATCAGCGTGAACCGCCGAGATCGCGGCTTGTAGGGTGTAGACCTCAAACCTACGTGATGCCAATGATTTCTCGACCAGTTGCTTGCCTTCGTCGATCAAGTCGTGATCCCACAAACGGCGGTCTTGATCTTCCATCAAAATAATCTCGCCATCGACTGACATGCGAGCCTTTCGTCGCGACTCATGGAGCAGCATCAGCGCCAGCAGCCCCATCACTTCGGCGTCGCGGTGCAAATCCAACAACAGCCGGCACAGGCGAATCGCTTCCTCCGACAAGTCGCTGCGAACTAGCGAATCACCGCTGAAAGCCGAATAGCCTTTATTGAAGATCAAATAGATAACCGCCAGCACACCATCAAGGCGGCCCGGCAAACCGCTCAGGTCGGGAACTACAAAAGGGATTTCAGCGTCTCGAATCTTCGCCTTGCCGCGTACGATCCGCTGGGCCATCGTTGCGGACGAAGTCAGAAACGCCTTCGCAATTTCCTCGGTTGTCAGCCCGCAAACTTCACGCAGCGTGAGCGGCACCTGCACTTTTGGATCGATCGCCGGGTGACAGCACGCAAAGATCAAACGCAACCGGTCGTCCTTGATTTCTGTTTCGGCCCGCATGTCATTGACTTGGCAGACCTCTTCAATTCGTCTCGCGACTTCGGGAGCAATCTCGCGAGCCTTCTCACGACGGCGAATGATGTCGACCGCTTTGAATCGTCCCGTCGAAATCAACCAAGCACTCGGATCTGCCGGAATATCACCAGCCTCCCATTGCGTGATCGCCGCCGCGAACGCTTCCTGCATCGCTTCTTCGGCCAACTCAAAGTCACGCAGCGGTCGAACCAACGAAGCGAAAACCTTCCGCGACTGTGTTCGATAGATTTCGTCGACTTTCTCGTGTGCATTGACTGCTTCCATCCGATCTCATTCGCCCCTTGGCATCACTTAGTGGCGGTCCAGAATAGCAATGAATGGCTGAGCCGACGGCGCTAGCCGCGGGTTTTGACTCCCTTCACCCGCGGCTAGCGCCGTCGGCTCAACCACGGTTCACTGATCCGGACAAACACTAATCTCGCTAGGTACAATCTGAAGAACGACTGGAATGAGAAAGAGGGCGTCATCCGAGCGTAGCGGTGAGGAATGCCCGCAAGCCGCGTCGTGTTCGCCGAAAACAATCCCAGGCTAATTGATTGCTTCGGTGTTGGTGGCAGTCTAGGATCGGACAATCAACCCGGAGCATTGGGCCGAGAACTTCGCAACCATGCGTGCAAGCCGTTAAACAATCGATGAGTCGCACTGATATGACACGAGAAACGTCTACGGTTCAAACAGTCATGGCGGCATTGACCGTCGTCGTCGCATCGTTGCCCAACGTGGCCTCTGGCGCAGAACCGGTGCGTCCAAACTTTGTGATCATCCTCGCTGACGACATGGGTTGGGGTGACACTTCGATCTATGGCATCAACAAGGAGATTCAAACGCCGAATCTGGAACGTCTCGCCTCTCAGGGCGTCACGTTCACCCAGTGCTACTCGGCCGCAGCCGTTTGCTCTCCATCTCGTTCGGCGATCTTGACCGGACGAACTCCTTATCGCAACGGTGTCTGGCGTCACTTGTCCGGCAACCACGAGGCACATCTACGGTTCAGCGAAATCACTTATCCGACACTGTTGAAGAACGTCGGTTATCAAACCTGTCACGTCGGCAAATGGCATCTCAATTCAAAACAACAGTTCAATCGGTCCGAGTTTCCCCAACCGAACGACCATGGATACGACCATTGGATGATTACCCATAACAACGCCGAACCGAGCCATCGCGATCCGGTCAACTTTGTTCGTAATGGCACACCGGTGGGGAAACTCGAAGGTTATTCGGCGCCGCTTGTTGCGGATGAGGCCATCCGCTGGCTGAGCGATGTCCGCGATCCTGGGCAACCGTTTGCGCTATCGGTTTGGTTTCACGAACCGCACAAACCGATCGCAACGGACAAGCGATTTTCGGACCTTTACGACGGTCATGAGAACAGCAAGTACATGGGTAATATCACACAGATGGATCATGCTGTCGGCAAGCTGCTCGACAAACTCGACGAGATTGGGGGCGCCGAAAACACACTGGTCTTTTTCTCGTCTGATAACGGCCCCGTTCGGGGCGTCGGCGGCAGCACCGGTGGGCTTCGTGGCGGAAAACGCAGCGACCACGAGGGCGGCATCCGTGTGCCCGGAATCGCAAGGTGGCCGGGAAAGATTTCGCCTGGCACAACCAGCGACACTCCCGTCATCGGCACCGACGTTTTTGCTACGGTACTGGACATCGTGAAGATTCCGCTTCCCCAGGATCGAACGATTGACGGTGTCAGCATGGTTCCCGCTTTCAGCGGCAAATTAATTGATCGTAAGATACCGCTGTTTTGGCGAACGCATGTCTCACCCGCGGGCGACCGAGTGGCGATGCGAATCGACGATTGGAAGATCGTCGGCAATGACACGCTAACCAAGTTTCAACTTTACAACATCCACAAAGACTTCAAGGAAAAGCACGACTTATCCGGCGAAATGCCGGAGAAAACTGAGCAGATGAAAAAGATTCTATTCGATGTTTGGGCGAACATCGAGGAAGAAGGACCGGACAATTGGTGGAAACGTGAACGCCAAAAGCCAGCCAAAGGTTCGACACTGAACTATTGAAATAACTGGAGAACGATGGCCATATTAATTTGCACCGCACGAGTAGCGGAACTCGTCAAGAGTTTCGACCGGCTTGCAATTGCATGCGTCGGACCCAAAGTCTCGACGATATCCGTCACCTTCTTGTGGGCATTCTTCCTCGGACCGCACACGCCGCGACGCTGCTCGCTGATTTCTACCTTGCCCCAACAGGATCGGACGATTGGTCAGGCAAATTGCCAATGAAAAACGCGGAACGAACTAACGGCCCTTTTGCATCGTTACAGCGGGCACGCGATGCCGTACGCATTTTGAGGAACAACAACGACACCGACATGACGGTTCTCATTCGCGGAGGAGTTAACGCACTCGACAGAATAGTGATGTTCGGTCTTAATGATTTAGGTGAGGAAGATTCGGTTCTGACCTACGCTGCTTATCCCGGCGAAGAACCGGTATTCAGTTCCGGACAAGTGATCGAAGGCTGGCAGAAAGTCTTGGGTGGGCTTGCAGGGTTGCCCGAAGCGGCAATTTGAAAATTCGATCTCGCGAGTGTTTCAAAGCGTTTCCGTACTCTTTACGACTCGGATAGAATGTTGCCCCGGGCGAGATCATCGTCAGTCCGCACCATACGTGGATCGCAAACGTGCTGCCTCTTTAATCCGTGAATGAATCCAAACAAACGGCCACGCCGACCATCAAGCGGAACATCTTCTATAGCACCAGAGGGGAGTGCTAGTTCATCAATGAAATCGAACCGGGCAAACGAAGACCAACCGAAGATCGCCGGCGCGATCATTGGCCCGGTCCGCCGAGGCGGACACCGATTACAACATCTGATACGGTGCCGCTGATTCCGACATCGGTGATACCATGTTAGAGCGTCAGCGTACCGACGGCGCGGACAAAAACAGTCGGGCGATCGATCCATTGTTCATCGAGCCGCAAAACGAAGACTTCCAATTCCAATTAAACTCCTCCGACTTGTCGTTGGAAATCGTCCCGATCGACGTCTCGAAGATCGATCTAAGTAACACCGTTTCCGAATAAGCAAAAACAATCGGGCCTGTCCTAAATTTTGTGTCAGGTGAACGGTTGTCTATGGTTGGTGGTCTTTGGGGATTCGGTCGGGGAACAGGATCGAGAAGTGGTTCAGGGCCTGCTTCGGGCCTGTCAGGAATTTTGTGTGCGAAGGCGACTTGACAGCTACACTTTCTCCCTTTCCACAAATGATGAGCCAACCCGCAGACCGCTGGAGGCGGCCGGCAAGTCGTTGGGCCGAACAGTTTGACAGCCCACCAAAGCACAAAAAAACCCCGGACAAACCTTTCGGTCTGCCGGGGTTTGATTCGACCGGCTCGATCAGATCGAGTCGTTGAGGTTGTCGGCTTGCGGGGCCGGCGGGGCGCCACCGTCCAAGTCGGCCTTGCCGATTTCCGAATCGTCGCCGGCACCAGCTTCATCGCTGCTGCTGGCCGGGGCGGCGGGAGCGGCCGGGGCGGCCGGCGAAGCCATTTCGGCACCTTCAGCCATCGGAGCCGGCTGAGCACCGACGTTACCGGCCGGGGCCGAATGGTTCATGACCGATCCGCCGCTGTTGACGCTGCCGGGAACCAGGGTTTCGCCCGGGGCCAGATCGTAGCCGGACGAATTCATCGGCGCGGCCATTTCGCCACCCATCATGACCGGCTCCGACGACATGACCGAACCGCCGCAGCAGCTCGATTCCATCACGGGGGCTTGCATCATCGGGGCTTCCATCACGACGTCGCCACCACAACAGGGGGCTGGTGCGGCAACCACTTCAGCGCCGCAGCAAGGGGCCGGGGCTGGTTCGCAGCAAACCGGTTCGGGTTCGCAGCAAACGGGGGCCGGTTCACAGCAATTGCTCTTTTTGTGGCCAAACAGACCGCTCAGAAAACCGCCGGCTTGGGCCGGAGCGGAAAGGACGGTCGAGGCGGTCAGGACCACGGCCAGGGCCGAAGCCCCTTTGAAAACACGTTTCATCAAGATTTCCCAAAAGGTTCAGGGGTAAACGGTGCAATCCAAGGCTCGCACATCGATTCACTGGGTGCGGCTCCGTTCGCCCCAAAACACCTGCGGCCAACGTGGACGCAGCGAAGTGTCAACCAACCGCTTGCAAAGTCCATGCCGCCTGGGCGAGCCAGGCGGGATAGGTAAACTTTGACAGCAATCAGCCGACAACGCTACGTTAACTTCGGCTGACCGCGTGTCAATCAGTTCAATTGCATGAATGACCGGTCAATTTCGCCGACGGCGTCCGGTTTTAACGATCGAGCCTAATTGGCCTCCAGCTCGCTGCCGAGCTTCAGCACGTTGTTGCCATCCTCCACCTTGACGTAGTAGGCCGGATTGTCCTCGGTTCCGTCACGCGTCACCTCGCTGCCATCGATTTTGCGGGTCGTTCTTTTCGTGAAAACGCTCTGCACCACCCCTTCGCCGTAGCCGTTGCCCCACTTCCATTTGACCGCATCGCCTTCTTCATATTTTTTTGACATCGATTAACCTCAGGTGGCGGTGCGGTTGCGGCTGGCGAACCAAACCAACGCGGTGGTACCGACGATCGAGCCGATCCAGCCGGCCGGCGAAAAACCTTCGCCGCTGTTCCACAGGAAGTAACCGACCGCGCCGCCGAGCAGCGAGCCGATGATGCCCATGACCATCGTCATGAAGATGCCCATGTTCTGGCGGCCGGGGACAAGCAACCGTGCGATCGCCCCGACGATGAGGCCGAAGATGGCAAAGCCGAGAAAGTTCAACATTTTGACTGGTGGGTGTGATTGGGAAAACGGCCGCGCCGGGCGGCTGACCGGGGGTGGGATTGCATCTTTGATGCCAATTTTGCGGGTCACCCGGTTGGCGACGCGCCGCGAGCTTGGCGACCGGCAACGATGAGGCTTATCATCCCCCGATGCCCCTCACCGGACTGGACCCGACATGGCCGAAGTGCCCGCCCGCGACCTTTATGACGTTTTGATCATCGGCTCCGGTACCGCCGCGACGCTGGTAGCCGACCGTTTGGCCCGTCAATCGTCCGGCCGGCGGATCGGCATCCTCGAACGCGGCGAGGTCGGCGGGACGTGCGCGCTTAGGGGTTGTAATCCTAAGAAAGCCTATGCGGAGCTATCCGAAGCCACCGTCCGATTACGCCAATTGCACGACGACATGCAATTGTCGCATCCGGTGCCGCTGACGCCCGCGGACTGGCCCGTCGCTTCGGCGTGGGCCAAGCATTTTACTGACCCTGTGCCGCCGGCCCGCCGCCAAAAGTATGAGGATCTGGGCGTCGAGCTGATCCCCCATGCCGCCACAATGATCGATCCCCATCACCTGCGGGCCGGCGAGCGGACGTTGCGGTTCGCTTCGCTGGTGATCGCCAGCGGTTCCAAACCGATGCCCATCCCTTTTGACGGTGCCGAGTTGGTGACCTCCAGCGCCGACTATCTGGCGATGACTCACCTGCCCGAATCGATCACGTTCCTAGGCGGCGGCTACATCAGCATCGAGTTCGCGTGCATCGCGGCGTCTTATGGGATCCGGTGTCGAGTCGTCGAGCGGGGCAGCACGATCCTGGACCCGTTTGACGACGATTTGGCCAACCACCTGGCCGCTGAACTGCGACGGCGATCGATCGCCATTGATGTCGAATCCGAGGTTTCCAGAATATCGCGGACCGATGATGGTCAATTGATGGTCACCACGACTTGCCAAAACACGCAATCCCAATCCACTCACCGAACCGATATGGTTGTTCATGGGATGGGACGCGTGGCCGCGATCGATCAGTTGCAATTGAATAAAGTCGGTATTGAATCAACCCCCAAAGGTATCCGGGTTGACAAGGCAATGCGGACCTCACTGCATCATATCTATGCCGCCGGAGACTGCGCCGACACCGGACATCCGCAGTTAACGCCGGTTGCCGAATATGAAGCCGATGTCGTGGCCGACAATCTGCTTGGCGGCGACCGGCAACTCAAAATGCCAACGCTGCCGGCAGCATCTTTTTGCGTCCCGCCGATCGCGTCGGTGGGGCTGACGACCCGGCAGGCTCGTGACCGCGGCGAGAAGGTTCAAATTGTCCACGAAGACTTGAGCACCAAGGGGTCGATTGTCAAGTTCGGCAGCCGCTGCGCCGCGGCGAAGTTCCTGCTCGATCCGACCGGCGAGCGATTCCTGGGCGCCCACCTGCTCGGTCCCCAAGCCGCCGAATGCATCCACCCGTTTGCCATGGCGATCGAACATGACATTTCGGTGTCGCGATTTAAACGAAGCCTGCGGGTGTATCCGTCGCTTACCGATCAGTATGCTTCGGTACTGCCTTAGAGCATCTCATAAACGCCGAACTCCGCCCAAACCGGCAGGTGATCGCTCATCGCCGCTTCGGCCGCCGCGTCGATCGCCAGCACTTCGGCAACATCGACCACCCCGCCGCGGCCGGTCAATTCCGTCGTGACGTCGCGACGAACCAAGATATGGTCATGCTGTTTGGTCCTGGCCACGTTGGTCGGCTGAGGATCGATCAAACTGGCCACCCCGGGTAAATCACCCAGCTCCGCCAAGCCCGTCCGCGGCACATTGAGATCGCCCAATAGCATCACGTCGTCCTCGCCGCGGACCGACGCCTCGAACTGTGCCACCCGGACATAAACATCATCGAGCACGTTGATCTCATTGGCTCCCGTTTCCCCACGCACTTCGTCCGGATCGGTGTGGACATTGATAAGGGTAAAACGAAACGGCCGCCGCGAGTCGATCGGTTGGACCCGGGTTTGAAACGACGCGACCATGGGTTCGCGGTGCATTCGGTCAGCGGTGTCATCGACCACGTAATCGCTCCCGTCGATCAGCGAAATTCGATTTTGATCGTAGAAGAAACCGTAACGTTCGGAGTGGCGAATGTGCCCGGTTGAATCCGTCCGACCGATCGGCCGGCTCAATCGTGCATGATAATTGCCCCCCCGTTGGCTGATCGCCCGCAACAATCGCTCGACGGCCAATTTCGGATCGCCCCGAATCTCCTGCACCGCGACGACATCAAAGAGTAAAAACAGCGTTGCCAGGCGATCGATCGTTGCCGCGTCGTCGGCTTTGGAAGGACCAAAGGTTTGAATGTTGTAGGTCGCGACGCGAATCGCGGTCGGTGACTTCCGGCCCGCGATTTCGCCGCGGACCAACGATACCGACCGAATCGCTGAGGGCGGGAGCGATTGTCGGGGGGCAAGGGTGTCGACGTCCGCTTCCAACGTGCCGCGAAAACGTTCAATCGACGGCAGGTCAATCCAGCCGAAAGCGGCCGCGACGACCGCGGTGAAAATTGAACCGCCGGTGAGGATCGGCGTGACCATGCGAAAAAGCCACGCGACGGGGGAACGGCCAAAGCGGAACCGTCCGGCGCGGCGGCCCCGCCCGACGTTTTCTTTGAAGCCCAGCAACCAGCCGATCAGCCAACGCACCAGGTCGGCCTCCGATGCCGCTGGGGAACGTCCACGCGGCGTCGCCGTCCGTGGCGTCGCCTCCCGTCGTTGCCGCTACGAAATCCGGCGGCCGCGGGGCAAGGTCGACGCCCCCGGTCGCCGAAGCCGCCAAGACTTTGGTAACGATCGGTCGGCGGCCTGGCGGCACGCCGCTACCGTAGGGAGGTCGGCGGCCTGGCGGCACGCCGCTACCGCGGGGGGAGGTCGGCGGCCTGGCGGCACGCCGCTACCGTGGGGGGAGGTCGGCGGCCTGGCGGCACGCCGCTACCGGTTGGCTTCAAAGACCCTCAAAAGGCACCGGGACCAACAATGCGTGCTGCCGAACCCAGGTTTCCACACCGTCCCAGGCGGCGTATTGGCTGACCAGCAACAACAGTAGATACGTCGTCACGATCGCCGGCATCACCGCCCAGCGGACGGTCCATCGCGACGCCGTCGCCCACCGCCGCGACCAACGGCCCCGAATCGGCGGATCGGAGTGCAGCCGCCGGCCCCGCCGCAGCGCCAACCCTTGAATCAACCGCGCCGGCAACAGCATCGCGATAAACACCGCACAGGGCACCCAGGTCACCTCCTGCAGCACCGCTTCGATTTTGAGCAAATACAGCGGCGTGGGCAGGATCACCAGCCCGGCCAGCGCTGCCCCCGCCCATGCCCACGGGGCCGCGTGACACTGGCGGCGGACCAATCGCCAGTTGAAGATCGCCGAGAAACGGTTTTGATCAGCGAAGTGGATTTGCAGAGCCGGCAAGTACGAAAGCACCCAAGCCAAGACCACCGCGGCGATCACCGCGACCAACCCCGCCGCCCCGCTGCGGCCGCCTCGAGTTGCCCCCATGATGACAAAGGCCGGGGCGATCCAAATCAGCGTTCCCACCGCCGCCCGAACCCCCAACCATGCCAACGGCACGAGGTGCAGCGAACAAACCAACCGCCACAACCGATCGGCCGCATCGTTCCAAACCGACGGCCGCCAACCGCGGCGAAGCAGTTGCAGCGGAGCGGGCCACAGGTAATCGCGAAGCCGCCCGCCGCGGACCGCGCCCCAACCGAGTTGAAACGTTGCGGCAACGCCCAATGCCACCGCCGCGATGCGCAACCGCTGGGCGTCGGCCGACCCCGGTTGGATGATCTCGGCGACCGATTGCCAGTGCGTCAACAGGAGCATCGGCAGCCAGGCGATCAGCAAGAACAGCCCGCCGCGGCCGATTTGACCCGCGACCGCCGCCCCGGGCAGTCGATGGACGCCGGCGTGACCCGAAGCGACTCGACCGCCGGCGTATAGCAGGTAGCCGAGCGACAGGATCTGTAGCCCGGGGATCGCCGTGACGATTGCCAATAAGACGACCAACGAGGCTGAGTTCCAGCTCCAAGCGACCGCCCGGCGTAGTGACGCCCCGAACCTCGACGTAGCGGAAGTCGCCAAGACTTTCGGTTGCAACGTCGCGATCGGACGCGATGGATAACCGAAAGTCTTGGCGACTTCCGCTACGGGGGGGGGCGTCACCATCGGTTCAAGTCAACGACTCGCCCCGCGCGTGCTTGGCGAGCGTCTGCTGGTACTTCTGCTTGCCCCGCTCGACCGATTGGCGGATCGCACGAGTGCTCTCCTCGGACTCTTTTCGCAGTTCGGTGATCATCTGCAGCGATTCGATTTGAAAACCTGAGATCGCATCGACCAGCTTCTGGACCGATTGCGGGTCGATCGTGCTGCCATAACCGGCCTTCAGCGCCGCCCGCTCCAACTCTCGCCCCAAATCGGCGATGTCTTCGAGTCCCTTGTTGACCCCCTCCTTCATCGCCTCGGTCGCTTGCGTCACCTCGTGCAAGCCATGTTGTGACGTATAAACCGTTCCGAGAATGGTGAACACGTGTTCGTTGGTGGTGAAAAAAGTCACCGCCCGGCGATACACGCGCTCCTTGACATCGTGGGTTTGTTTTAACTTGGTGATTAGCGTTTCGCCAACGTCATAACCAATCTCCAGGTTCTCGGCGATGTCTTTGAGCAATTGATAGGTCTTGTCCTCTTTCTCATAGGCGTGCCGTGCCTCGTCACGGCGGAGTTCGAGTTGGCTTTTCTGACCCGCTTCGGTACCCGAGTATTCGTCGAGTTGCTTTTGCGTATCACCCAGTTTGGCTTTGGCCGCGTCCAGCCGCGGCGTATGTTCGTCCAACAACTGGCGAGCCAATCCTTCGGCTTCTTTCAGCGCGAAGCGGAAATCGATGTAGGCGTCCATGATCGCCTCCTCCTTCTTCAATGCGTCCTTGGTGTCTTTGGCAACGTCAGCATAGACGCCGACGATCTTTTCAAATCGATCGCTCGGCGTGCCCCGCCGCATCTTCATCCACCAATTATTGACTTTCTCCATCCCCGAAATCTTGCCATCGTCGAGCTGGGCGATGAGCATCTTGGAATCTTCGCGAATCGAGTCAAACAATTGGGTGATCGCCATGTAGCGATGCCCCACCTCGATCGATTCAACATTTTCGCGGACCAGGGCGTTGAAAGACCCCATATGTTTAATGACGTCGGCGATCGCAATCACCTTGGCTTCGTCCAAGTGCCGGACGCCTTCCAACAGCGAGATCAACTCCTGCGGCGCGGTATTTTCCGAGACGCCGAACTCCTTGAGCGTATCGAGTGCCCGGTCGAGATAGCCCCGCATCGAAGCGGCATTTTGGCCCTCCTGTGGGGCGCCGGCCGGCAATTCGCTGGACTCGTTAGGCTGCTTGGCGGTCGCTTGAGCATTCATGGGCGGGCGGTTGGACGGCGGGGGGGATGATCGAAAACTGGACCGACGGGCAGGGCAGGCATTAAGATAGCAGCCTCCGCGACCGACGTCGGCCCGTGGACCCGCCGCCGTCAAGCCGATTGATCGATGTCCAGACTCGCCACCGCCCCACCACCGCCGGCCCCACCACCGCCGGCCCGGCCGCCGTCGACCGAACCGATCGAAGTCGTCCATTCGATCAAGCTCGACAACATCGACTGGGCGGTCTACGTCAAGCTCCGGGAAAACCCGGACAATCGACATCGACGAATGACTTATGACCGGGGAAATTTGGAAATCATGACGGTCAGCGAATTCCACGAGTTGATTCAATGCATCATTAACGATTTGATCACTGTGTGGCGAATGGAACGTCGAATTGCGGTTCGTCCGAGCGGTTCGATGACCATGCGACGTCTGGATATCGCACGGGGGTTGGAACCCGATCAATCTTACTACATTCAAAACGAACCGATCGTCGCCGGGCTGCGGGAGTTCAGTCTCCAATCCGTCCCGCCGCCCGACCTCGTCATCGAAGTCGAACACACTTCGCTCGCGGTCGCCAAAATGCCAATCTATGCCGAACTGGGCGCGCCGGAAGTTTGGCGCTGGCGAGCGGAACAGTTGACGGTTCACCGGCTGAGCGCGGGAAAGTATGTCGAGCAAGCCGACAGCGTTGCCCTGCCCGGTTTTCCTCTTGATCTACTACGTGCTGCGTTGCTGCGACGTCATGAAGTGGGTGAGACGGAGCTGCTCATCGAATTTCGGGAAGCGATTACGAAAATGGGTTAGGCTTCCAGCCTCTCACTTATGACGGCAAGCCGCCCATGTTCGCCACAAATCTTAGCGGTAGGGCGCAAGCCCTCCGGTGCCGCCAAAGCAAACCGCACCGGACGGCTTGCGCCGTTCCGCTAAAATAATCATCCCCTAACGCAGCACCCCATCGATCGGCCTCAGCGGCGGGGGTAAATCGGTTTCTCCGAGTACCTCACGCAGGTTGATTTCAATCGTTCGGCAAATCGCCGATAGCGGCAACGCATTGGGATCATCGTCAAACGGATTCTCAATCTCCTCGCCGATGCTGTCCATGCCAAAGAACACGTGGGACACCAAAAAGACCACCAGCGGCGTCAGATGATGCACCGTGTCGACCAAACCGAACGGCAGGAAAAAACAGTAAAACGCCACCAGACGGTGCAGTAGGACGTTGTAGGCAAACGGAATCGGCGTCGCCTTGATCCGCTCGCAGCCGCCCATGATGTTGGCCAATTCAGTGAGCTGCTGCTCGATCGCCAAAAACCCACCTAGATCAACGCGACCTTCGGCTTTGGCGGTTCGCAACTCGCCGCCCAGTTGCCGAATCAGCATCAGTGGCCGATGCCGAACCCTGGCAATCGCCTCATAGTCGGACGATGGGACGAATGGAATCAGTTCCTCGGGACAATCCTCCTCACGCAGATGCATTCTCAACGCGTGACAGAACGCAATCGTCCGCCACGTCATGGTTTCCCGGAGACCCGCCGTTTGATTGTCGCCGGGTGGGTCCAATATTGTTTCGACCTGCCGTGCGATGGTTCGAGCGGTGTTGACGAGCGCCCCCCAAAGCTTACGGCCCTCCCAAAATCGATCATAAGACGTGTTGTTGCGAAAACCGAGGAAGATACCCAGCGCCACACCGATCAAAGCAAACGGCGCGGTGGTGAATGAGTATCCGACAAACTCATAGCCTTCGCTCATGACCGTGACAACGATTGACAGCACGGTCGCCGAGGCAATCCGCTTCCAGGTCCGCTCCAACGAACTGCCGCGAAACGTCACCAGCAACCGCAACCAGGGCATCGGTCCGCGAACAATCATTGATCGATTCTATCTGAGAGCGAATAACGTAGCGGAAGTCGCCAAGACTTTCGGTCTAATTCAAATGGTCGAAGCCGAAAGTCTTGGCGACTTCCGCTACGGGTAATCGACCGCCGGTGGCCAAAGATCCTGCAGCCGACGCAGCGTCACCGGCTCCGGCTTGACCCGATCGTCGACCCGGTGGGCAAACCATAACCCCGCGTCGGTTCCCATCAACCACACTTCCCGGGCCGCGTGCAGATCGCCGGGAAATAACCGTCGGTGAACCCACGTCATTCCCACTGACTCCGCCAAACGTTTAGCATGGCTCATCGTCACCCCGGGCAGCACCTGATCGGGCGGCGGGCTGATGATTTGACCCTTGCGGAGGATCGCGACGTTCGCGGTGCTCGTTTCGGTGACGCTGCCATCGGCATCGACCAACAACCCGGCGGCGTCCCCCGCCGCCATGTCCGCCAAATAGTATTGCAAGCGGTTGCGAACCTTCAGCGATCGCGGCCAACACGCCGCGGCAGGCTGCTGCACGGCGGTGATCCGAAGCGGAACGCCAACACGCCGCCGGGTTTGAATCCGATCGACGTCCAGTTCGTTCAAATGCATCGCCCACGTCGGTTGCCCCGAACCGATCAAACCGGGGGTTGCAAAGATCGTGATGCCCATGTCCCGGCCCCCGATGACCGAGGCATTGCGTTTCAATAGTTCGGAAATTTGCAGACTCAGCCCATCGTGCGGCAATGGCTTGATGGATAATGCCGAAGTCGTCGCGGCGAAGCGTTGTAGATGCTGATTGACTGCGAAGGCAGCACCCTCATAGGTTCGCAATCGCTCGACCGCCGTGACGCCTTGACGGAATCCCAAGTCGTCGATCGATAGGTGGATGTCCCGGCGGTCACACCATCGTGCCGCCCCGCCGCCGGGTTGCCAAAACGCAACGTCACCGACCAGCACGGTTAGCCTGCGGCATGGGTTGCCGCGTCATGCGATCGGGTCGATTGGGCGTCAGCCGATCGCCGCCAAAGCGCTTTCATCTCCGACCACAACGAATCGGCGTTGCACCGATGATAGGGGGAGTCGGGGGGCAAGCCGTCGGTCAGCCTTTGGTGTGCCGCGGCGAGATTGTGATACGGCAGCCGAGGAAACAGATGATGCAGCGCGTGATACTTGGTGCCGATCGGTCCCCACAACTCGCTGAGGATTGGATGTTTAGGATAGTTGACGGTGTCGAGCAGTTGCTCGTCAAACGTCATCTCCGACCCGTCGCCGGTCCAGCGGTGGGCGCCCAGGGTGCGGATGGCGTTGAGCGTGACCAAACCAACGCCGACGCTGTAGGCGACCAACCAGAACGGATCGAACCATTCGCCCCGCACCACGCCGCCGCGAACCAGGAACCAAACGCCCCAGGCAAAACACAACACTTCTTGCAGGTAGACGATCGGCCGCTCGGATTTGGAAACATCCTTGCGTTTGTAGAACGGGTCGACCACCATCGATGACATATGACGGTGAACGATCGGACGCAATGGGGGATAGAGCCAGCAGAGCGGCGAGATGACCACGAAGCGAAAGATGCCCAGGAAGGGCACCAGCAGCGACTGGGCGACAAACGTCAAAATCAACGCGGGATGGCCATGGGAGAGCGACAGGTATTCACCGTCATGTTCGGTCCCATAGTGCTTTCGCCGATGATGATCGACGTGCGGGTAGTACAAAAACGACGGCACGAAAAACCAGATTCCACAAACCGCATTCCAAGCGACGCGAAAACCCTTGAAGCCTTTCTCCGGCAGATGGACCAGTTCATGGATGAACATCAACGCACGCATGTACAGGATGATGGTGGCGACGTAGCAAACGGCCAACGCCACCCAGACCGCAGGCGTCCATCCATACCAGCGGGGCAGCCAGAACATGGCGTGCAATGTCAGGTGACCGGTGACGGCGGAGGCTAGAAAATCGCTCCAGTAGACCCAAGGGTTAGGTTTTTCCAGCCCCGCGATCAGCGATCGGGCTTCGGAGAAACGAAACGTCGGGCAGGTTGCTTTGCTGGCCGAGGCCGCTTCGGGCGTCCCGGAAATCGGCGTCCCGGCCGTCGTTGGGGTCGATCGCGGGTGGGTGGGTGTGAGGGTGTCGTGCATCAGCGGTATCGCGATGGTCGGTGGATTTCGGTTGGTCTTAGTCAAAAATTCCTTGGGGTCGCAACGCCTTGGCAACCAACGCCGTGAGTGATCCAGCCCGTCTAATTTAGCTCGCCGTGGAGCGTCCGGTTCGGGCGATTGGCCAATCGTCGAGATTGACCATACTTGTCCCATGCAAAATCCCAACCGCCGCGTCGTTGTCATCGGGGCCGGGGCGGCGGGAATGATGGCCGCCGCCGAAGCCTCCCTACGCGGGGCGTCGGTCATTTGCTTGGAAAAAAGTGGCAAAACGGGGGTCAAAATTCTGATCTCCGGCGGCACCCGGTGCAACATCACCCAGGCGACCGACGCCGCCTCGATCTGCCGCGTCTTCGGGCACGCCCGCCGGTTCCTGCAGCCATCGGTCGGGCGACTGGATCCCCCGGCGGTTGCGGCGATGTTTGAAAACCTTGGCGTGCCGACCAAAACCGAATCGACCGGCAAAATTTTTCCGGTCTCCAACCGCGCCGCCGATGTCCGCGACGCGCTGCATCGGCGGATGATCGATGCGGGCGTCGAGCTGCGTCTGCGGTTCAACGTCACCGATATCGTCCCGGTTGGCGGTCGTTGGCGGGTCGATGGGATGATCGGCGGGGGCAAAAACGAAGCCGGCGGGCCGTCGCCGGAGAGTCTGGAGGCCGACGCGGTGATCGTGACCTCCGGCGGTCGGTCGTGGCCGGCTTGCGGGACCGTCGGCGATGGTTATCGGTGGGCGACGCGTTTGGGACACACGATCGTTCGGCCCCGCCCGGCGCTCGTGCCGCTGGTCGGCGGCACGGCGGCAACCCGGGAATTGTCCGGGGTGGCGGTTGCCGGCGTGATCGCAACAGCTTTTCCCGCCGATTTCTCCGGCGATTTCTCCGAGGGGAAAAGTCCGGGAAAACGCAAACCGCTGGCCCTGCCACGCCGCGGCGACCTGTTGTTGACCCACTTTGGCATCTCCGGCCCCGCGGCGATGGATGTTTCGGGGGCAATCACCGCGGCGGCCTCCCCGACCGACGTGCAGTTGCGGTTGGACCTGATCCCCGACGTCTCCGAACCGCAACTTCGCGAACGATTGAACCGGCGGCGGGGCGGCGGAACGGTAGGCGGCGTGGTTGGCGGTCTGTTGCCCGCCAGGTTGGCTGCGGCGTTGCTGCCGGTCGATCAACCGCTCGCCGAACTCTCTCGCTTCGGGGCCGATGAGGTGGTTCAATCGCTCAAAGCGTGGCACTTTCCGGTGACCGGGACCCGCGGTTTCGAGAAAGCCGAAGTGACCGCCGGCGGGATTGATTTGGCCGAAGTCGATCGTCAAACGATGGCCAGCCGATGCCAACGGGGGCTGTTCCTGGCCGGCGAAATTCTCGATGTCGACGGACCGATCGGCGGCTTTAACTTTCAAGCCGCTTTTGCGACCGGCAAGGCCGCGGGAATTGGGGCGGCGGCTTATGTATTGTCGGATTAAGGATGAATTTCTTATGTAGGGTGGGTCAAGCCGCTTCGGCGCCGACCCACCAATCTCAACATACTCATCGGTGGGTCGGCGCCGAAGCGGCTTGACCCACCCTACAAAAAATCGGCTTCAGATATTAAGCGTTTGCTAGAGTCCTAATCTCCGCCCCGCCGACGGTGACCATTTTCCAATCGGCAGCCAGATACTTCGCAGCGACCGCTCCGACAGCCTGCAAATCCACTGCGCGGTAGGCGTCGATGATGCTGTCCAGGTTCAAATACTCCTGCCGCAATTGCCACCGCGTGCCCAGGCTGAACAACCGATTGGAAGGATCCTCCGACGCCATGATCGCTCCGGCGACCGTCTTGTTGATGCACTGGGTCAACTCATCCTGCTCGAACCCGTTGCGGGCCGCGGTGGCGATGACGTCGGCCATCAGTCGGTCGTTGGATTGCAGATCGTCCGGCGGGCAAACCAGGTAGGTCATCAGCGCGCCGCAGTCGGAAAACTCTTGGGGCCATATCGTTGCCGCTTCGACCCGTCCGGTGTCCACCAAGTCCCAAAACAGTCGACTGCCCCCGTCATCGCCGATCATCGTCGCGGCCAATCGCATCGCATAACGGTCCGGGTCGACCATCGACGGTCCCGGGGCAATGCCGATCCGGTAGGCTTGGGACGGATCGGACGATGCCGGCACGAACTCCGACGGTTCCGGTCCGTTATCATGGGGTGGTTGACCCCCGCGTCCGGCCCATCCGTCGGTGCCCGCGTCGGCCTGGGCCACCAAAGCGTCGAAGTCCACGTTTCCCGTCGCGGCGATGACGATGTTGCCGGCGTCATAATGCCGGTAAAAGAATTCTCGCATTGTTGAAGCGGTCATTCCCGTGATCGATTTGGTCGTGCCGAGCACTCGGCGACCCAGCCCGCGGACGCCAAACTGGGCCTGGAGCGATCGCTCAAAAGCGCCGAAGGGTGGTTGATCGTCATACTTGGCGATCTCTTCCAAAATCACCTTTTTTTCAACGTCAAACTCGTTCTCGTCCAAGCTCGGGGCCAACATGTCGGTCAGCAGATCGACCAACCGGTCCTGATACTTCGGCAGCACTTGGGCGTAGTAAACCGTCTGTTCCTCGGACGTGTAGGCGTTACCTTGGCCACCGAGTTCATCGAGTTCACGGTTGACGTCCGCGGCGGTCCGTTGGGCGGTGCCTTTGAACATCATGTGTTCGAGGAAATGACTCAGCCCCGCTTCGTGGTCGCACTCGTGCCGGGCGCCGACGTCGACGAATGCCCCAATCGCCGACGAGTAAGCTCGCGTGTCGACTTCGGCGACGACCCGCAGGCCATTGGACAGTTTGGCGTGTCGGAGCTGCATATATAAAAATGTGTGATCGATTTATGGAAGGGTCAACGGCTCCGGGCCGGCAACGACCAGACGCAAAGACTCCGGCCGATGCTCGGTCCAGTACTCGCGAACCTGATCGATCGTCACCGACTCGATGATCGATTCGATCTCCGCGGTCGGAACGACGCGGCCGAGCAGGTATTGGTCGGTGGCGATCGATCCGGTGCGGCTGCGGGCGGACTCCTGCTGCATGATAAGATTGCTTTGGCAGCGAATCTTCCAACGCTCCAGCTCCTGGACCTGCAGATCGTCGATCAAACCGCGAATTTCGGCGAAGGTGACATCCAGTGTTTCTTGAGCGCGCGGCGGCGTCGTGCCCGCGTACCCGAGCACCGAACCGGCACAGGGCAGCGAATGTGATCCGGCCGAAACGGTATAACATAAACCCCGCTGCTCCCGCACCCGATCAAACAACCGGCTGCTCATCCCGTCGGACAGGATGCCAAGCCCGGCGCGCATGATGAAATAGTCGGGGTGGCCATAAGGAATTGAATCAAAAGCAAACCCGATATGGCACTGATGCGAGTCGATCGGCAAATGCTCCGCGCCGTCGATGGGCGCCGAATCGGGCAAGCCGGCGGCGTCGGCGACGCGGAAATCACCGAGTTGTTGTTCAATCGCCTCGCCCACCGAATCGACGTCGATGTTGCCGGCGACCGCCAAGATACCGTCGCCGGCATGGTAATGCGTCTGATAAAATTCGCGGACATCATCGATCGTCAGGCTTTGCAAACTCTCGGCGGTCACCAGCGATGGCCGTCCCAGGGCTAAACCATATTGTCGCTGCCGCAACCGCTGCATCACCCGCTGGGTCGGTTCGTCTTCGTTGGCCAACACCTCCTGCATCAACATCCCTTTGGCATCGTCGAGTTGATCGCCCGGCAGGTGGGGCCGGCGGACGAGGTGGCCGAGCAATTCAAACGCCGGGATCAAAGTCTCAGCGGGCATCGCGGCGGAAAAACCGACCCGTGAGGTGGAGCAGGAAATGCCCCCTTCGATGCCCAAATTATCTTCCGCGGCGACCAATTGCCGACTGCTGTAGGGACCGGCGCCGCGCTGAACCATCTCGGCGACCAGCGACGCCAATCCGCGGCGGTGCTCGCCGGGATCCTCATCACCTTGGTCGACCGAAAGTTCGGCCGAGACGCCGCCGGGCAGCCACAACGTGTACGCCGCGGTTCGCAGCCACGGCATCGGCTGCATCACCAGCGTCAACCCGTTGGCTAGCCGGCGGGTTGTCGTTTGGTCGGTTTCGGTCGCGGTGCTCAAGACGCCGCCCCGGCCATTGGTCGCCGCGATGCCAACCCGCCGATTTGCACCACATCGACGGTTTTAACGCGGCCGACCAACGTGTGGCTGCTCGCTTGATCGACGATGATGTCAAGCATCCTTCCGGCTTGGCGACGGTTGCCGTCCCAAACGACGATGCGGTCACAGTGCGTCCGGCCGGTCATTTGAACCAGGTTGGCTTGCGGGTCGGCGTCGGCCGCCTTCTTGCTGGGGCCTTCGACGAGCACCTCGACCTGACGACCGACGAACGCCTCGTTATCCTCTCTGGCAATGCGATTTTGGACATCCAATAACTCATGATTGCGTGCCGCCTTGACCTCCCGCGGCACGTCGTCCTCATAATGTTCCGCCGCCTTGGTACCGCCCCGAACGCTGTACTGGAAAATGAATGAGTTTTTGAAACGGCAGCGTTCAATTAACCGCACCGACTTTTGGAAATCTTCGTCGGTTTCGCCGCAAAACCCTACGATAAAATCGCTGCTGACGGCGTACCCCGGCACGATGGTCTCGATCCGCTCGAACATCTCCATATAATCGGCGACCGTGTAGCCGCGTTTCATGCGTTTCAAAACCGCATCGGAGCCGCTCTGGGCCGGGACGTGCAGGTAAGGACTCGCTTTGGGCAAATCCGCAACGGTTTGCAACAATCGCGGCGTCATGTCTTTGGGATACGACGTGACGAATTTCAATCGCTCGATACCATCGATCTCATGCAATTGTTCTAATAACGCCGCCAAGTCGGTGACCCGGCCATCGCCATGATTGAACTTATACGAATTGACGGTTTGACCGAGTAGCGTGATCTCCATCGCGCCCTGATCGGCGAGAATTTTGGCTTCGTCGATGATTTGCTCCGGCGAGCGGCCCTGTTCGGGTCCCCGGGTGCCGGGCACGACGCAGTAGGTGCAAAACTTGTCACAACCGATTTGAATCCGCAAATAAGCTTGATAGGGCGTCGGCCGCATCGTCGGGTCGCGGAGCGGGTCAAACGTCTCGTGGCTGCGGGCGATGGTCGCTTGCGAACCGTCTCGGCGGCCCAGCGACACGGCCATCTGTTGACCCCCGCCGGCGGCAACTTTGCCGATCAATTCGGGGATCGCGTGCAGTTGCCCCGGACCGATCACCATGTCGACAAACGGGGCGCGGCGAAAAATGGTTTTTTGGTCCTTCTGGGCCATGCAGCCGATCACGCCGATCGTCTTTTCAGGCGAGTCGGCCTTGAGGCTCCGCATCCGACCGAGTTCCGAATAGACCTTCTCCTCGGCGTTTTCGCGGATGCTGCACGTGTTGTAGAGCAACAGGTCGGCCGCCTCGGGCGTGTCGACCAACGAGTAGCCGTGTCGCCGCAGGTCGGCGATGACCATCTCGGAGTCGAGCACGTTCATTTGGCAGCCGACGGTTTTGATGTAGACCGTTTTGGACATCGCCGACATTCCTGGTTTCAAATTCATTCTCGGGTCGGCGGTTCGTCACCGGCCGACCGATCCCCGGGCAAAGTCTTGTCGACGTGTCGACGCAACGCATCGACAAGCGTCGTCCGCCGCACGCCGGCGACTTTGAGCAGCAGTGTGATGGCCGCCACCGAACCGATCGCCCAGAGAATCATGGGCTGATCCTAACCGGTGGCCGGCGTTGGGCGTAGGTCCGGCTAACCGATGAGACACATGCCAATCGGAACCGATGCGATTGGCGGGGGCACCTTGGTCACCAACTCTGCATCAACCATTGCCGGATTTCCACCTTGCCGCGAATCGAAATCCGCACCCGAACCGCCCCGCCGCGGGCGGTGACGTGGACCCCGGCGCCGCGCGTTGACAACATCGCGTCGACCTCCGGCCGATCGGCCCGATCGCCGCCCGAAACGATCACTTCGGAGGGGCGGCCCCACGACAACACCGCCGGGGCGTCCATCCGCAGGCTGCCGTGGTGCGGGGCCATCCAAATCCCACCGGGCGGGGGCCTGGGTTGATTGGTCAAAAAACCCGTGCCCGGCGGCTCCAAATCGCCCGGCAGGACCAGCGACCGGCCCCCTCGGTCGAGTCGCAGGACCATCGAATTGGCATTGTCGCTCGCTTCGAGCGGCTCGGCGGGGGGATGCAGCACCGCGGCGGTGCCGACCGTTTGCCCCAGCGAAACCTCTCGCCGGTCAATGCCCCGCCGGTCGATTTCCGCCAAAACTCGCCGCAGCGTCGACGAATCGCCTCGCCACATCGCCGGCGGCGTGACAATTTCCACGACGTCGAACCGTTCGATCAGCCCCGGCACCGCGTTGAAATGATCGGCGTCGGCGTGCGAAACGAACAATCGGTCGATCCGCGTGACCCCCAAAGACCACAGCGTTGATTCAATCGGTCGGCTGCGGCCGGCGGCGTTGCCCAGCCATCCGGCGTCGTAAACCCAAACGGCTCCGGGACGTTCCGCTTCGGCCCCGCGAACGATCACCGACGTGCCGTGACCGACATCGACAAACGTCGCTTCGAGCGTTCCGGCAGGCAATGTCGCCGGCCGGGTCGCGGCGACGTAAGCGGCCACAATCCA
This sequence comes from Pirellulaceae bacterium, assembly GCA_963833245.1. Classification (GTDB taxonomy): domain Bacteria; phylum Planctomycetota; class Planctomycetia; order Pirellulales; family Pirellulaceae; genus Rhodopirellula. The sequence continues at coordinate 797,113 of CAWHXH010000006.1, read as the reverse complement.
CAGGCAAATCCATCCGCTCACCCACCAAAGCCGCCGCCCTCGGGGACGCCAGATCAGCAACCCCGCGATCACCGCATAAAACGCGAGCACCATCGACGGCGGCGGCGGGGGCAACCACGCGTAGGCGCCCGGGATGTCGGCGGCGACGTTGATGATCGCACGCATTGCCCAAAGCCCCATGCCGCACATCAGCCCCAAACCGGTCGCCAGCGGCGGCGCCATCGGGGCAGCCACGAGCGTCAGCACGCCCAGCGAAAGCGACAGGATCATCAGCGGCGAGAGCAGCACGTTGACCACCACCGCGATCGGCGAAACGAGATTGAATTGCGACCAAACGATGGGCAACGTCACCGCGGTGACCGCGCCGCTGAACCAAACCGCCTGCGCCGCGTATCGGCTGATCCAAACGATCCGCCGCTGCCACGCCGGCCGCGAACCGGACGACATTTCCGCCAATTGCCGTTCCAGTTCGATCGCTCGACCGGCTGCGGACGAATCGACGCCCCCGGCGGTCCGCGGCCGAAAGACCGCTTCGCCGCACATCAATAGCGTCGCGACGGCGATGAACGACAATTGCAACCCGACCGCGCCGACGAGCAGCGGGTTCCAAAGCACCAGCCCGATCGCGGCGAGCGAGAGCGTGTTGATCGGTTGAGTTTGCCGAGCTGAGAGAACGCCGACACCGACGGTGATGACCAAAACCGCCGCCCGGATCACCGGCGGACGACCCCCGGTCAGCGCCACGTAAAAAACCGCGACGATCAAAACCAACCACCACCGCACTCCGATCGGCACGCCCAGCACCGCCGCGACGATCCCGACCAACCCCACCACGATCCCCAAATGCAATCCCGAGACCGACAGCAGGTGGGCGGTGCCGGTGACCAACAACCGCTGCCGCGACGATTCGGCCAACGAGTCTCGCGACCCCAGCACCAACGCCGCGGCCAGGTCCGATTGACCCAAACCGACATGCCGGTCGATGGCCCGGCGTCCGGCGTCCGACAATCGGGCGACCGGTCGCAGCGCCGCTCGCCAAAACGAACGCAACCCGAGCGGCCGGGTCGCCGCGGCGGGCCACGTCGCCCCCGAACCGACCACCCGGCCCGACTGGGCGTTCATTTGAACGTGTAAAATTTCCCGCAACGCAAATTCGCGGCGATCGGACTCGCCGGGGTTGGTCGGTGGCGCAAACGTTTCCAGCGTGCCAAGCAACTCGACCGCATCGCCGGGCCGCCAAGTCGACGGCCCTCCAGCCTGGTCAACCGCATCGATCGTCACCAACGCACGACCATTGACGCTTTGATCGGTCAACCGTTGCCGCACCGATCGGACTTCCACGACGATGCGAACCCGTGGCGGTCGCCGGCCGGTCGGGTCCGCCGCGGGCAATACCCGGACCGCTTCGTCGACCACCGCGTGCATCACCGTCGGCCCGTCGCCGACCAAACCGGGCAGCGGATTGGCGTGGTAGGCGTCGACGATCGTGCGATGACGCCAACCGGCCAACGATCCGGCGAGCAGCAGGGCGGCGATCAGCCACAGGGCCGGTTGCCACCGCGTGACCCAACCGGCAACCATCACCGCGGCTAAACCGGCAAGCGTTGCCCACCGATGGATCGCGGGAAACGTTCCATCCAGCAGCACGCCGGCGACCACCGCGGCGGCGAGGACCAGCAGCGGGTTTCGGACCAGGCTTTCGCCGCGGCGGCCGTCGGTGTTGGAGCGGGCAGGCACGCGGAGAACGACCGAGCGGGGCAATTGAGCCAAATAGACCCCAATGATAAGGCCCCGCCGACGCGTCGGTGGCGTAACCCGCATTGCCGGCACCGATCACCGCCGGCACCGCTTCGCTAACGCTCAAATCTTGCCCCGCCGCCCCGCTCGACCGCCGTTTGCGTGCTACTGGTTGTATGGCCCGGCGTTGCGTCTCGATTGCCCGCCGGTTGCCCAACCACCATCTTCCCCCGTCTTGGAAATCCGATCCATGTCCGCCATCGCCACCGCCCCGCCGGCCCCGAAGTCCGGCAAGGGCAAGCAGTTCAAGGCTCACTCGCCGGCCGCGTCCGAAGTGACGATCGACCGCCGCCGCGAGCAGCGCCGCGGAGCCGAACCGGTCGCCAAAACCGCCAAGCCCAAGCCGACCCGCCGCCGCCACATCGACCCGACGACGTGCGAGCGTGACTACTCCGACCAGGAAGTCGAGTTCATGCGGGCGATTGACGATTACAAACGCCGCGCCGGGCGGATGTTCCCAACGTGCAGCGAGGTGCTCGAAGTCGTCCGCGACCTCGGCTACGTCCAATTGACCAGCGACCAGGCCGAACTGCTCGGTTTCGTCGACACCGAATCGGACGACGACGGCTTCGACCCCAACGAAACGGTCGACGAGTTCGAGGACTGAGGATTCGATGCTCTTCGTAGGGTGGGTCAAGCCGCTTGCCGCGCCGACCCACCCCACGTTTAGGTCGATTCTCTCAAGTTCAACGAACTGAGCCGCGACCCGACTCGCAGGATCAATGCCCCGCCGATGACCGCCGGGGTGGCGCCGACCGAACCGCCCAAATCGACTTTCCGAACGGCGGGTTTGGAGTCGCCGATTGGCAGGATGTGGGCCGTTCCATCCAGCGCGATCGCCAAAGCCTCACCGCCCACCGCGATCGGCGAAGCACCAAAATTGCCCCCCAACCGAAGGCTCCAGTGCGATTCGCCGGTCGACACACCGACGCAAGACGCGATGCCGGCGTCGTTGATCAAAAGCATGTGCTCGCCGGCCACCAGCGGTGTGGGCACGTAGGGGGCCGAGCGATCGATTCGGTAAACCTCGCGGGGCGATTGACCCGCCGCCGGGATGGTGACGGCCAACAATCGATTGCCGCCCCCGCCGCTGCCGCACGTCGCGATCGCGATCGGGCCTTCGGCCGTTTGGACAAGCATCGGAGAGCTGACGCAGCGTTTGTTCAAACCCTCGATCGACCACAGCATCCGACCATCGGCCGGGTCCAACCCGAAAATCCCGTTGCCCTTGTTGGCCGCGATGACTTGACGCGGGACGCCGGCGGTCTCGACCAACAAAGGCGTGCCGTAGCATGGCCGGGTCGCCGTCAAAGGCGTCGTCCAGCGGTCCACGCCGGTTGCCGCGTCGACGCAGCGCATGTGGCTGGCCCCGGGCTGCTGACCGGGTGCCAACTCATCGACCTGCTGCGAATCAAACAACACAACGGTGTCGTCGATCACCATGGGGCTGCCGCCGAAACCGTGCGCTCCCTCCCAACGGCCGAAATCCCTCGTCCACACGATTTGGCCGTCCAAACCGACCGCCATTAATTTCAAACCGTCCGCGTCCGCCCACGCCGCATAAATCCGCTCACCGTCGGTCGCCGGGGTCGACTGCGCCACCGAGCTTCGGTTGTGTTGTTTGCGACGGCGATAGTCTTGCGGCACGGTCCAGACGAGCTTGCCGGAGCGACCATCGATCCGGGTGACCGCGATCTGGTCGCCGGCGACATTGGACGTCATCAAAACCACGTCATCGCCCACGCCGATCATCGATCCGACATCGCTGCCGCCGACCTCGACGCTCCATCGGTAATCCGCCCGGTCCCAAGTCTTGGGCAACTGACCGGCGGTGATGCCTCGACCGTCGGGACCGCGGAATCGGTCCCAACCGCCGGGCATCTCGGCCGACACGGGGAGCGAGAGGGATACCAGGGTCAGCAAAATCAACGGTCGCAGCATCGCGGTCACTTTGGCCAGGGGGTTGAAAAGGCCTCAAGTTAATCATTTGCCCAAGCTCCCGCCGGGGATCTCAAACGAGTTCAACTCGCCTCACCGCGTAAGCTAACTTTTCGGATGAACCAATCCGACTCGCCGCTTGGCCGTTTGCAAACGACTTTTGATTCCAACCCCGCCGAGTTGTGGGCCGACGCCGACGGCTGGAACGCAATCGCCGGCGGCGTGCCGTTTCGCCGCACCGAATGGTTGGCCCCCTGGTGGCGACACTTTGGCGAAAATTTGCAGGCGGGCATCGTCACCGTCCGGCGGGGCGGTGCCTTGATCGGAGCGTTGCCGCTGTGCCGCCGACGCGGCTCGCGAACTTGGCAATCGATGGCCGGCGAGCGGACTTGCACCGATTACGTTTCGGTGCTCTGCCGCCCGGCCGACCGGGACGAGGTCACCGCCGCCATCGCCGACCATTTGGTCGCCCGCGCCGGCGACCGAACTTGGGGCTGGCGTCGCTTGAAGATCGATGGCGTCGTCGCCGGTGATCGGGCCGTGGGGGATCTTCTAGGCCATCTGCAAAACAGACGCTGCGGCGTCTCGCTGACCAGCCAAACGCATGCCTGGGTCAACGTCTGCGAGCCGACGTGGGAATCGTTCGTCGCCTCCCGCGGAAAACGGCTCCGCTACCTGCTCCGCAGCGCCATTCGGTTGAATGAAAAACACCCCGGATTGACCTATCAAGTCGCTCAGACGGTCGATCAGGTTCGCGAGTTTGCCGACGCGACCATCGAGCTGCACCAAGCCCGCTGGCGGCAATCCGGCGAGCCGGGCAGTTTCGGCACCGCGGCGGCCCGGGCGATGATTGACGATGCGGTCATGGCGATGCACGCCGCCGGGCGGTTGCATTTGGCGACGTTGCATTCCGATGGCCAAATAATCGCCGGCGGGATTCATTTCATCGGCGACGACGGCCGGTTGTACTGCTACGCCACCGGAGTCAATCACGACTGTCCCATCTCGGCCGGCACGACGCTCAACGCCTTCGTCTTGCGGCACGCTCACGAGATCGGCAGCCCCGCGGTCGACCTGATGCGGGGTGACGAGCCGTACAAAGACCGGTTGCAGTGCCACCCGACGCCGGTGCTGGAGGTGACCGTCGCGGCGCCGACTCTCCAAGGCCAAATTCAATCCGTCGTCGATCAGGCAGGTTTTGCGATCAAACAGCGGGTCCGAAACTTCCGCAAACGCCCGCGGTGGAACACCCCGACGATCGCCGGGGCGTTCGGTCCTGAGCACGAGTGGCTGTTACCGACTTTAGAAGCGGATGACTGCCCCGAACGTGCCGCCGTAGAAGAACTCGGTGCCGGTATCGACCCGCAAGCTCGACACGCGGTCGGTGCCGACAAGCTCTGAAGTGAAATTGGCGGGCAAAATCTGGTCGGATGCCGAAGCGACGCCATCGAGCCACAACACCCGCGGTCCAGCCGTCAGCGACAACCAATCGGTCAATCGTAGGGCGGTGTTGAGGTTGATTTCGCCGACGAACGCGGTCTCGTTGACCTCCCTGATGGCGGCAACGTCCGTCGGACCTTCCCCACGCGCCCCCGCTTCGATTTCGTTGCCGTAAATTCCGCCGGCCGTATGCAATCCAACCGCCAGCCAATCGTTTTGAATCAACCGAAAGTCGCCCGCAACCTGCCATCCGTGAGATCATTGCCGGCGATGGCAATCGCAAGATTTTCAATCGTATCGGCGTTGGTCATGAACGCATCGTCAAAGGAAACGTGACGAAAACCGGTCGACACAACAACATTCTCGCTGACCGCCATCCCGATCATCAATTCCGCACTTTCCAGGCTGTAGGCGAACTGGGTGGTCAGTTCGTCCGCCAATCGGAAAAAGTTGGTGGCCGGTTGGCGGATGCGTTGCCAAAAAACGAACCGCCGGTAACGTCGTCATTGCGGGTTTGGACGTCCTCATCAATTTGAAAATATCGTCCCGAGAAGACCAGCGAATCAAACAGCCGGACGGCGCCGCCAACCTCGAATCCCCACTGTTCGTCGAAGTTGAAGTCCGACGTGTTGAGCGCCTCGGTGCCGTCGCTGCTGTCCAGCAGCGTTGCCCCGGACCCGTCGGACTCCCGCTCCAGCACCAACGCGGCGGCCGACACCGAATACCGGGCACAGGCCGCAGGATCGGTGACGTCCAGGACGGGATTTTGAGCCATCGCCGGGGCGGCGGCCAGCAGGAGGCCGGCGACCCGGGAAGCAAGAAGTATTTGGCGGACAGACATGGGGACAACGACCGGCGGGATCGGGGAAGGTGATGACACCTACCCGTTTTCGGATCCGCCCTCCGGGTGACACCCCCGTTTTTTCGGTCATCGCCAATTTCAAGATATTCGGCTGATGATGTGCCGATCAGTCAAACTTGGGCGGTTAGCGGACCCGGCTGTAGCCGAAGCCGCCAAGGCTTTGGTCGAGGTATCCCGGTAGCCGAAGCCGCCAAGGCTTTGAATGTAGGCGAATCGGCGGCCTGGCGGACCGCCGCTACCGATTGACTACGCTGCCCGGCGGGTGACGACTTCGGCCGCCACGCCGCGGCGGCTCGCGTTCCAACGACGCTCGTCCAGGCAATCCAAAATATCGACCGCCACGGCGACCGCCCTGGCGCCGGCGTGCCCGTCGACGACCGGCGACGTGCCGGTATTGATCGCCCGAACAAAGTCTCGCAACTCATCCAGGATGGCGTTGGTCGGAGCCAGCGTCAGGGTGTCGACCAACAAGTGTTCGTCAAAGAGCGTGTCAGCGTACTTCAGCGGGTTGTCGGTTTCGGCGGCCAAATCAAACCCGCCCGCAGCGATCACGTCCGACGCGGTGACGGTCGTCAGCGACGGTTTGCCAAAATCGATCATCGCCGAGCCGGTGCGGCCCATCAGCGTCATTTCGCGAACCGGGGTTGGCGAAACCCTTGACGCCTGCAGGTTGGCAACCAAACCGCACGCAAACTCGATGCGGCATTCGGCGATGTCTTCGTGATCCGAGACCACGGCGATCCCGCTACCGGAAATCGACGTGACCGGGGCGTCGGTCAGTGACAACACCAGGTCCAGGTCGTGAATCATCAAATCCATCACCACGCCGACGTCCAGGCACCGGCCCGGGAATCGCGAAGCTCGGGTTGCCTCGACGAATTTAATGTCCCCGGTCGTGCCGTTTTCTTCAAACGCGTCGACGGCGGCCAAGAAGGCGGGGTTGAAACGCTCGACGTGACCGACCTGCAGCGTCCGGCCGTGCCGGGTCGCCAACTCGGCCAATCGCAATGCGTCGGCCGCCTTGTCGGCGATCGGCTTTTCGACCAACACGTGTTTGCCGGCCGCCAACAATTGTGATGTGATGGCCGCATGGGTGCCCGTCGGGGTGGCAACGACCGCGGCGTCAAACTCATCCATGATAGGACGATAGTCCGCGACCGCTTTGGCACCCAGCGGCTGGGCCACTCTACCGGCCGCGGCCGAGTCAAAGTCACACACCGCGACCAGTTCGGCACCCTCGGTTTGGGTGATCAGTTTGGCGTGGATGCGGCCCAAATGACCAGCACCGATGACAGCAAGACGAAGGGGAGAGTTCACAGTTATCAGTTCACAGTTATCAGTAGAAATTGATCGGCATAACGTCGTCAGTTTGAGTTCTCGATTCACTGGATGAGGCGTGTCGCTAAACACGTCTAACAAACTGAAAACTGAAAACTGTTAACTGAAAACTTCTTCAGGCCGCCTTCCGGCGATCGTTGCCGCGGCCGGCTCGGCCGGCTTTGGAAAAGTCGATGCGGTCAAAGAGGTATCGCAGCACCGGGCGGATCGGGCCGGTGGCGAACATTCGCTCTCGCGCCGCCTCGATCCCCACCCGGTCGCGGTACAACAATTTGAAAGCCGCCGTCAACACCGCGATGTCTTCGGGGGTGTAATCGTTACGCCTCAGCCCGACCGAATTGACCGCTCGCGGCCGTGCCCCATCGCCTTCGACAATCATAAACGGGGGCACGTCGTGCAACACTTTGCTCATCGCCGAAACGAACGACAGTCGGCCGATGTTTCCAAACTGGTTGACCCCCACGCCGCCGGCGATCGTCACATCATCCTCGACGCTCACGTGACCACCCAACATGCAGTTGTTGGCCATGACGTTTCGGCTGCCCACGCGGCAATCATGCGCCACGTGACATCCGGTCATCAAATAATTGTTATCCCCGATGCTGGTCAAACCATCCTGTTTCTCGGTGGCTCGATTGACCGTCACCTGTTCACGCAGCACGTTGCTGTCGCCGATCACCACGCGGGTCTTGCCGCCGCGGTAACCGCTGTCCTGCGGATGGCTGCCCAAACTGCAATGCGGGAAAATGTGGTTGTCCCGGCCGATCGTCGTGTCGCCGGTAATGTTGACGTGCGTTTCGATCCGCGTCCGGTCGCCGATTTTGACCTGCGGACCAATGACGCAAAAATGACCGATGACGACGTCGTGGCCCAATTGGGCCGCCGGATCGACCACCGCGGTCTCAGCGATTTTGACACTCATGTTCGTTCCATCGGGGGGTGTCGATCCGCGTCGGGCCGATCGGTCGCCGGGGGGAGCCATCCTTAGCTCTGCGACGATCGCCGGGGGTTCCGGGCGGGGGTTGGATTGGGTTGGGGCCGGCTCTCAGGCCGCTTGGTCGGTGTAGCAATTCTCGCCGGCCGCCGCGCCGGCAATTTGTTCGGCAATCTTGCGAGCCATTTGTGCATTCAAACGGTGCCCGCCACGGTGGCTGGTCATCCGCCCGATCAAATCGACGCCGACGACGGCCAGGTCGCCGATTAAATCCAATGTCTTGTGCGCCGCGCATTCGTCGGCCATCCGCCACGTGGTATCGATTGGCCGGCCGTCCTCATCGATCATCACCAAATCAGCGGTCGTGACATGCAGTCCCACGCCGGATTGTCGCAGCTTCGCCGCTTGGTCGGCGGTGACGAATGTCCTCGCGGCGGCAAGATGATTGCCAAAATGTTCAATTGTTTTTTGACAGGCATACGACTGACGGCGAATCGGCCCGTCGTCATAATCTAATTCATAACCATAGACGGAATTGTCATTTGGCTCGGCGGCGATCCAAGCGTCGCCGTCGACGATCCGCAGCGGAGCGGCGATGCGAAAAGCCCCGCGGGGTCTTTGGAGGGTTCGGGTCCCGGCGTGCCGAATCATTTCGACATAACCGGCCGCGCTGCCGTCCAGGCCCGGCATTTCGCGGGCGGTGACGGCGATGAGGACATTGTCGATTTGCATCCCGGCCAAAGCCGCGACGGCATGTTCGATCAATTCCACCCGGTCGTCGCCAACATTCACATTGGTACGAAAATGGGCACCGTCAACGGTCCGGGGGTTGACCGGGGCAGCCGGCCGGCCGGGCAGGTCATCGCGTCGAAAGACGATGCCGGTATCGGCGGCCGCAGGTTCAAAGGTGACTTCGACCGATTTGCCAGACCAATAGCCGCGGCCGCAGATGCTCGCCGAGCGGTGTAATGTTGTTTGAAAGCGGGGGGACATGGTTAGGCTCCGCAAACCCGACGTAGTGGATTTTGTTAAGAATCCAAGATAGGGATGGACTCTTACTCCGGATCCACTACGTCGGTTGTGAGGATGGATTTTTTGCAAAATCCATGACGTTGATTCTACGTCCTAGCGACGTGTTGCGGCGTTGCCGGCAGCGATTTGCGTGTCCAGGTACTGCATCACCGCGTCGGTCATGTCCAGCGACGGGTCGTGATAGACAATGTTCTTCATCACGCCGCGAAGGACTGATTCGCCTTTCTCGAGTTCCATCTCTTCGCTGTTGTAACGAAGCACCAGGTTGAGTTTGTAATGCTGTGCCAGGTAGGCGACGCCCTTGGAAATTAACTGGTAGTTGTCGTAGTAGATGCGGGCTTCGGCGTCCTGCAGCTCTTTGCGTTTGCGAGCCATCTCGAGCCGCAATTTCGACTCCAGCGACGCGACCAATTCTTCCTGGCGGGTGTACTCGGGCGAACCGACCGCGAAGCTCTTCAGCTTGCCGGCGGCATCCTTCAGTTCGGTCTGCTTGCCTTTGAGTTCGGCGTCGATCGACTTCAGGTTGCCCTCGATCGCTTCGACCTGGGCTTTAATGCCCGTGTGATTTTTAAAGATTTTGGCGACGTCGACGACCGCGATGCGGTGGCCGGCCGCGGGGGCCTGGGCACCGGCTTGGGCGACGAGGGCGAGAGCCAAAACGGGGGCCATCATGAGGGCCGAGAGACGTGATTTTCGCATGTCCGCTACTCCTTGCGTGGTTGCGACTTTCAAAACGGTTCGCGTGTGGCGATCAAACCGAACGACCATCTCGGCCCCACGCGCCCAGGATTCCTGGTGACGCCGGGGACTCTCGCACGCCCGGCCGGCCGGCGGCAAGGTTGGTTTGTCGTTTTTGTGGGATAGGCCTCCGGCCTGTCGCCCCTACCGGTAGCGGCGGTCCGCCAGGCCGCCGAACGAAGCTCCCACCAAAGCCTTGGCGGCTTCGGCTACCGGCGATGATGACAGGCCGGAGGCCTATCCCACAGTCAGCGCTGCTTGCGGATCTTGATCGGCGTCTCGTCTTTGGCAAACTCCGGCGGCGGGTCGATCGTCGCCAACTCCACCGCCGTGGCGGCAACCAGACGCGTGATCCGAACCATCCCATCCAAATTGAGCCGCTCGAAGTCGTCGCTGGGACGGTGATAATCCCGGTGCAGACCCGTGAAGTAGAACAACACCGGCACCCCGGCGGCGTAAAACGAAGCGTGGTCCGATGGCCCGTACCCGCCCGCGACCCGCGTCAATTCAAACCCGGCGCGGTCGTTGAGCCGGTCCAAAAGCGGTCCGAACGCCGGCGACGTTCCGCTGCCGTAAACCGTCAAATCGTTGTCCTTGAGCCGGCCAACCATGTCCAAATTGATCATCGCGGCGACACGGTCGATCGGCCACCGAGGATGGTCGACGTAGTACTCGCTGCCCAGCAACCCCCGCTCCTCGCCGGTGAAGGCGATGAAGATCACCCGCCGGTGGTCCTCGGAATCTTGCAGCGAGTCAACGATTTGCCGGGCTGCGGCGACCATCACCGCGGTGCCCGACGCGTTATCGTCGGCGCCGTTGTGGACTTCAAACGTCCCGGGCGCCAGCGACCCGTCGCCACCCATGCCGACATGATCGTAATGGGCACCGATGACCAAACTTTCATTGCCGAGCCGCCCCCGCCCCGGCAGGGACGCGACAACGTTGTCACTCGACTCATTCTCGGTTTTCAGGTCCACCGACAGCGTGATCTTCACCTCCGTTAGAGGTTGATCGGCCGGTTGAAAGGTTCGATTGATTTGCCGCTCCAAAGCGTCGATGTCCGCTTCCACGCCGCCGGCCCGCAGGATTTCGTCGGCCAACGTCCGGCCGATCGAAGCGACAGGAATCGTCCGTCGGTCTCGCCCCCGAAAAACTTCCCGCCCGGCCCCGCCGACGGCCAAAACGCCCTCCGCGGCGGCCGCCCGGTCGCCGCGCCGGCCGTCGATCACCGACGTGATCGACGCCTCTTGCCGGGTCAAACTCTCGCGAACGTTGCGGGCTTCGGGCGGCAACGCGTCGCGGTCCCGACGCAACCCCGCGAGCCGTTGCTCCTCCTCATCGATTTGACGGTCAAGTCGGGTGAGCGAACGCTCGATGCTCGCCGCATCGTTGACGATCAGCAATCCCGCCGCCCCCGCGTCGACCGCCCGCCGGACTTTGGTTTCAAAGAATGCGTGCGTCGTGTTTTCTTTCCCCTCAAACGGGCTGGCAGCGTCGTCGGGTCCGGGTTCTTTTCTCAAAATGACAACGATTCGGCCCTCCGCGTCGACATCGGCGTAGTCGTCGTAATCGTGCTCGGGGGCTGTGATCCCATAGCCCGCCCAAACCGCCGGGGCGGTGACCGAAGCGTCCGGTGAACCGATCGCCAGCGGCATGAACCGCCCCCCGGCTTCGACCTCGGCAACGTCCCGGCCGCCGGCGGAAACCCGCAATTGGTTGTCGCCGTCTTCGGTCAAACGGACCGCCAGCGGGATCGGAACGGGCTGGCGGGCGGTGTCGCCGAAGGTGTCGATCCGCAATCCCGCCTCGGCGAAGCGTTGTTGCAAATACTCCGCGGCGATGTCGATCGGATCTTCGGCGCTGTTGCGGCCCGCCAACGCATCGTCGGTCAAAAAACGCAGGTCCGCCTCCAGTTCCCGGCGAACGATCGGGTCCGTGGATCGCTGAGCATCGACGGCACTAGCAGGTTTTTCAGCGGGTTTCTCAGCCGTCACCGGCGTCGCGAACATCATCGACGCGGCCAAACAAAGCACGGTGGTCGCGACGGGTGAGCGATCAAGTGGTACGGTCAATGCGTCTTGCCATCAAAGCGGAATGAAGTCTAACAGCCCATCCTATCGATCCTTTCACCCCCCGCGTTTGTCGTTTTGACCTCCATGAATGCGATCGATCGGGACGATACCGAAGAATCCCCCCGGTTGACCCCCGGGGTGATGTGGCCGTCGTCGCCGAACGAGGAATCGACCGCCACGCCGCCGTTGGATTCCGATGCCAAGATGGTTCGGTGCGAAGAAATCCTCGGCTACCAGTTCTCCGATCGAAGGTTGCTTCGCGCCGCACTGACGCACTCCTCGGGGGCCAACACGCCGCTGCAAAGCAATGAGCGATTGGAGTTTTTTGGCGATTCGGTGCTGGGGCTGATCGTTTGCCAATTCCTCTACGAGACCTACCCGTCGGCCAACGAGGGGGAATTGACCAAGATCAAATCCGCCGTCGTTTCGCGTCGCTCGTGCGGCAAAGTCGCCATGCGGCTGGGGCTGGACGAATGTCTGATCGTCGGACGCGGTGTGATTCGCAACCGCGGGTATCCGAAATCGCTAATCAGCGATGTGTTCGAGTCGATCATCGGGGCGTTGTACCTCGATGCCGGTCCCAACGTCGCAGCCGACCGGGTGCTCGACTGGTTGGCACCGGAAATCGAACTGGCCGCCGATGTCCAAGGCAGCGGCAATCACAAATCATCGCTCCAGCAGGTGGCGCAGCGGGAACTCGGCGCAACGCCTTTCTACAAAGTTGTTGACCAATCCGGTCCCGATCACCGGCGTCACTTCGCGGTGTCCGCGGTGGTCGGCGAGAGACGTTTCACCGCCGCGTGGGGCAACAACAAAAAAGACGCCGAGCAGCGGGCGGCCGCCAACGCGTTGGCCGAGATCCGAGGGCACGACCCACCCTTTGACAGTGATCTGCCGTAGCGGAAGTCGCCAAGACTTTCGGTTGCGAAGTTTGCACCCGGCTGACTCGTCGCCGAAAGTCATGGCGACGTCCGCTACGGTCATCTTCGCCTAGAAAATTCCCAAATGGTCCCGCGCATCGTCGGTCATTTTCTCCGGCGTCCACTGCGGTTCCATGACGACCTCCACAGTCGCCTGGTCAACCTCAGCCAACCCTTCGGCGGCCGCTTTGGTGCCGGCGACCAACTGGGGACCGGCCGGACACATCGGGCTGGTCATCGTCATCTCGATTTTGACGTCGTGTTGACCGTTCTCCTTCTCGTCCCCGACGGCAACGGTGTAGACCAATCCAAGATCGACAATGTTGACGTACAGCTCGGGGTCGATGACTTCTTTGAGCGCTTCGCGGACTTTGTCTTCGGCCAACGCCATGGGTGAGTTCTCCGTCGGGAATCGGGGGCAAGCAAACCTGATTGTAGCCGACCAAACCGATTTTGGCTTGACCCGAAATTAACGCCCATCGACGGCCAGCGTTGCCCCCGCCCGGCCGACAATCGGATCCAACACCACGGCGTGGCGGCGAAAGCCATCGAAGGTTTTGGGGCCGATCCCATGAACTTCCAACAACCCTTCGGGGTGGGAGAATCGGCCAAACCGCTCGCGGTGCTCGACGATTCGCGAGGCGATCGTCGGTCCGATGCCCGGCAGCACCCCCAACAGCGATCGGTCCGCCTCGTTGATATCGATCAACATCGGCCCGTCCGCCGAAATGTCCGTTGCCGGCAGATCGGAACGTGTTGAGGGCCGGGCCGATTGAAACCACGAACCGAGAGCCATGACGGCCAAAAATCCGATCACCGCCGGATGAATCAGCGGGGTGGCGTGCCAAGAATCGGTCGGCGGTTCGTCCGGCGGGCAATCCATCATCGACGACTCCACTTTGCAAAAAGGGGGGCTTGACCACCCCATCAAAACGGCTTGGCGCCGGCGATGCAACCATCGACGCGACAGGGATTTGCGCAAATCTTTTGCTAGCAAATCCGGTATGGCCCGGCCGGAGTCCGCCCGCCGTTTGTTTTGCCCACCGCCGCCGTACAATGCCCCCAAGCCGCCCCGGCAACTCCCCGCCGGCCCGGCTGGCAACCTGTTTCCGTCCTCCCCAACGAATCCGGCCCCCGGACGATTCCTTGTCTCTCAATCCAGACGCCAACCCCATTTCGATCGTTGTCCACGGGGCGGGGGGGCGAATGGGCCGCCGCGTGCTCGACCTGGCGTTGCAAAACGGCGATGTCCGTCTGGCCGGCGGCGTCGATCGAACCGGCCACCCCGACCTGGGTGTGGACCTGGGGCTGCTCGCCGGCCGCGGCCAGTGCGGCGAAACGTTGTCAAACGATTGGCCGGCGTCGGCCGACGTCGTCATTGACTTCTCCCTGCCATCGGCCGTCGGCGGCTGTATTCAGTGGTGTCACGAGAACGCGGTGCCGTTGGTGGTGGCGACAACGGGGTTGGACGACCGGACGACCCGGTCGCTGCGTCAACTGGCCGCCCTGGTGCCGGTCGTGTACGCCCCGAGCATGTCGCCGGCCGTCAATTTGTGCATGCGCCAGGCGGTGCAGATCACCCGGTCGTTGTGCCGCAGCGTTGGGGACGTCGACGTCGAAATCCTCGAGCGGCATCATCGGTTCAAAGCCGACGCGCCATCGGGCACGGCCCTTCGCTTCGGGGAACTGATCGCCGCGGCGATGACCGAGGTTACCGGACAACCGGTCGAGCACGTCCATGGTCGGCATGGGGAGACCGGCCAACGGCCGCGGCACCAGATCGGCTACCATGCGATACGGACCGCCGACGATCCGGGCCAACACACGATTTTGTGGGGAATGATGGGCGAGACGATCGAACTGCGAGTCGCCGCGAGCAACCGGGACGGGTACGCCGCCGGAGCGATCGCGGCCGCCCGTTGGCTGCGTCGCGGTCCCGAGGGTGCCGCGATCGATCCGGGGATGTACGACATGTTCGACGTTCTGGGTTTGGCGTGAGCGACCCGCCCGCGGTCGACGTCGGGACCGGTTCGACCCTGGTGCGGCTGGGGATATCAACCTGCCCCAACGACACTTACGCCTTTGCGGCCCTGCTGGAGAACCGCATCGACGTTGGCGATTTGCGGCTGCGAATCGAACTGATGGATATCGACCGGCTCAACGACCGCTTGGCCGCCGGGACGCTCGACATTGCCAAAGCGAGCTACCACGCGGCGCTCGGTTTGACCGATCAAGTCGTTGCCCTGCCGGTCGGTTCGGCGTTGGGTTTTGGCGTCGGTCCGCTGCTGCTGGGGCGGCCGGGGGTGAACCGGCATTGGGTCGTGGGCGGGGATGCCGATGGGACCGATCTTCGATCTCCGACGCGAATCCTCACCCCCGGCGCCCTGACCACCGCCACGATGCTGCTTCGGCTTTTTTACGCCAAACAGCTTGCCTCGCCGCAAACAGATCGCAAACATGTGGTTTTCTCCTCAATCATGCCGGCGCTGTCTGCCGGCGACGCCGACTACGGCGTGTGCATTCATGAGGGACGATTCACCTACCAATCGGTTGGGCTGACGTTGGTCGAGGACCTGGGACAGCGATGGGAACGCGAAACAACCCTGCCCCTGCCGCTGGGCGGACTGTTTGCCCGGCGAAACCTGGCGGCTCCGACCGTCGAACTTGTCATTGATTTGATTCGCCAATCGCTCCGACACGCCAACCGAAATCCCGCGACCCCGCTGCCGACGATGCGTCGCTACGCCGCCGAATTTGATGACGCGGTGTTGATGCGGCACGTCGAGCTGTACGTCAACGACTGGACGATGGACCTCGGGGAAGTCGGCCGCCGCTCGATCGGGGCCCTCTCCTCGCTCGGCCGCACCGCCGGACTGCTCCCGCCGGCCGTCGCCGATTTGGAAATCTTATAACGCGAGCACGATTCAAACCGCCAAATCGTCTACGGCCAACAGCGGTTCGGCATCGGCAAACAACGCCAAACCAAACGTGATCGGTCCCACCCGGCCGATGAACATCAATGCGATAACGATCAATTTGCCCAGCGGCGTCAACTCCCCGGTCAAACCTTGAGAGATTCCCACGGTACCCAACGCCGATGCGGTCTCGAATAATACGATTTGCATCTCCTGGGGCTGAACCAGCAACATCAACAACCCGCCGACAAAAAACAGCCCCACATAAAACACCACCGCGGCGAATGCGGCGGTCAATCGGTGCGGCGGGACGCGGCAACCGCCAAACGTAATCTCCTGTCGACCGTGCAGCGTACACCACACCGTTGCAATCGCCGCCGAAACGCTCGTGCTTTTGAGTCCCCCGCCGGTGCCCGAGGGCGAAGCCCCCAGGATCATCAATAGCAGAATCAAAAACGTGCTGCCGGTCGCGAAATCCGCAAAATCGACCGTGTTGAATCCCACCGTCGTCAACGCCGTCATGGTCTGAAACCCCGAACGCATCAACCGCTCGTCCGGCGGCAGATCGCGAAGCGTCGGTTCAATCAGAAACAGCAACGCCCATCCCCCCAAGAGCGTGAAGAATGTCGCACGCAAAATAATACGACTCGTCAGCGTCTTCTGCTTCTTCTTGCCGGTCAACGACGCGAAAACGTCACTCATTACCAAGAACCCGATCGCTCCCGACAAACTCAACGTCGCAATGATGATTTGAACCCAAGCGTTGTCGGCGAACCGAACCAAACCATCGTCAAAGAGGCTAAATCCTGCGGTGCAAAACGCGCTGACGCTATGAAAGGTCGCTTGCCAACCGGGATCGGCAACCCCCGCGGACCGAAAGGCAAAGTACAACGCCGCCGCCCCGACCGACTCGATCGCCACCGTGAAAATCACCACGTTGCGAAGGAACGTCGAGATCGAAAATCCTTCGGGCAACGCAAAAGACAGCTTCGCCACCTCGGTCCGTTCATTGGACAATTCCCGGTGCCGGGCCAACAACACGAACGAACCGATCGTCATGTAGCCGATCCCGCCGAGCTGGATCATCAGCAGGATTACTGCCTGGCCGGCGACCGAGTAGGAGTCCGGCGTCCCGATCGTGGCCAGCCCCGTGGTGCTGACGGCCGAAACGGCGGTGAACAGATGATCGATCGCCGGCGAGTCGGTTTGGGACTGACACCACGGCGTGCAAAGCAGCGTCCAGCCGATCGCGA
Organism: Pirellulaceae bacterium; assembly: GCA_963833245.1. GTDB lineage: Bacteria > Planctomycetota > Planctomycetia > Pirellulales > Pirellulaceae > Rhodopirellula. The sequence goes on along the minus strand of CAWHXH010000006.1, from coordinate 779,874 downwards.
TGTAGCTGGCGTAGCCGAGCAACAACAACTTCAGGGGGGAGATTCGTCGGAGCAAGGTCGGATCGGCGGGCGAGTTCAACGGCTTTGGTCAAAGCGGACCATTTAGCGCCTATTGTCCGGTCCGCCAAGTCCACTGGACGGTGCCACTATTCTTCGCCATCGTTAGGAGCCTGTCCGAATACTAGCGCAATCATTAGCCACGCGGCGTTAAACCCTTATTGACGGCTGCGAACCGGACGCTAACGCGATGCCGGCTGATGTTGCGGGACGACCTCCTAGGCGAAAATCGCCGGCGGTGGACCTGCCACCATCACTTGGGGCCGGGCCGAATTGACATTGTGAAAATCCGGTCCCCAACGTGCTCGCTCCATGTACATCGCGATGCAGGCGATCAGCATGAACAACATCGCCAGCAACAACATCACCGTATAAATACTCGGCGGCTGCTTCGTCGACGGCGGGTTGTAATTGGGGCTAACGACGGGACCGGGTGCCGGTCCACCGTTTTTATTTAAATTGATCGAAGCCATGATTCACTCAATGCTCGTGTCAACGCGGTCGCCTTCCTGAACAACGCCCTCGCTAAAATCCTGCAGGATCTCCGCAACGGCCCGGTCCGGCTCGGTATCGCGAACCTTTAATTTGGAAACGTAACGCCCCCCGCGACTGACTTCCAACATGTGCCCGGGACGCAACCCGTCGTCATAACCGATGGAAACCTCCACCAATGATCGCGGCCGGTTGACGACCAACACCTGACCGTTGCGCTGCGGCGGGGCGCCATCGAGCGGATCGTTCATGTTCAACCCGGCCGCGTCGACGACTTCCTTATAACGCGTCACTTGAGCCAGTAATTGGTCGTTTCGCTCCTGCTGGGTCAACACCGTCCCGCGGAGCGAGTTGAGTTGATCGGTCAATTGCAACGTTTTGGCAAACAATGTGTCGCGTTCCTGCTGCTCCCGGCGAATTTGTTTGCGAAGTTCCTGGGTCTCCGCCGTCAAATCACTCAACTCTTGGGCGCGGCTGCGGTCGAGCTGCGACAACTCGGTGTTGACCGCCTGGAGCTGCTGGACGAGCTGCTCCGAATCGCGAAGCTGGCCTTCGAGTTGATCGAGTTGCGTTTGCAGAGCGGCTAGCGCGGTCCGACGAGCGGCTTGTTCGCGCTGCAAATCCGCTTGCGTCCGCGCCCGAGCTTCCTTGAGCTGCTCGTTGGTGCGTGAAACCTGTTCGATTTGAGCTTTGAGGCCATCGGGGGCCAGCACGACGTCTCGCCAATTGCGGTGGCTGGCGTTGACGGCCAAAGCCAACACCATGAAGACCAACGCCAACAGCGCAATCGCGATGGAAACAAACTTTCCGAGGAGCGTCATGGTCGGCGCCGGGGGGTGCGGGACAAACGAGGGGGGAGAAAAGGGCCGTTGCCGAGGCGGCTGGGGCGCACTGCGAGAGTATAGTTCGGCGTTTTCGTCACCGTCAAATAATGCCGATCGGTTCGTTGTCCCAGCCCCACCCGCCCGCCGCAATGCCAATCCGGCTGGCCGTGATGGTCTCCTCGATGCGGGGCGGCGGGGCGGAGCAGCAAACCCTGCTGCTTCTGCGGCACCTGGACCGGACCCGTTTCGCCCCGCGGCTGTGGGTGCTGCAGGCGGCCGGTGAATTGATGGCTCAAATCCCCGGCGACGTGCCGGTCGACGAGGTCGCCGCCCCGCCGGGCCGGATCTACATCCCGGGGCGGCAACACGCCCGCAACGCCGCCCGGGTGGCGGACCTGGCTCGCCGGCACCGCGTTGATTTGATTTATGACCAAACGTTTGCGATGACGGCGCTGGCCGCCGCGGCGGTCGATCGACAGGGGTTGCCGCGGGTTTCGATCGTGATGAGTCCTCCGCACCGGGCCGTCCCGCTGCTGGAGCGGCGTTTTGTTTGGCTCAAGCGCCGCCGCCTCGCCGCCGCCTACCGTCGTTCTCGCCACGTTTTTGCCGTCTCCGCCGATGCCGCCGGTTCGGCCGAAGCCTACTACCGCCTGCCGCCCGGTCACGTCCAGCCGTTGCCCTCGGCCGTCGACGTCGATCGGTTGCGAAGCGTCCCTCAGTCTGATCAACGGCGTGGGATCGTGGTCGTTGGACGGATGACGGTTGAAAAAGGGCACGCGGATTTGATCGAAGCGTTGGCTCGCGTGCCGATCGATTATTTGAGGCGAGACCCGGTGCGATTGATCGGCGACGGACCGCTGCGCCGCTCGTTGGCCGATGCCGTCGATCGGGCGGGATTGCGGGACGTCGTGGAATTTACCGGTCAACTAGCCGATGCCGCCCCGGCGATCGCCGCCGCCAAATTGTTGATCCTGCCGTCGCGGTTCGAGGGGCTGCCTAACGTCGTGCTCGAAGCGATGGCGGTCGGGACCCCGGTGCTGGCGACCGCGGCCGGGGGGACGCCGGAGGTCAGCCCCGATTGGAACGATCCGACGATCGCGTTGGTGCCGCCGGCTGATCCGGCGGCGATGGCCGATGAATTGACACGTTTGCTCGACGATCAACCGCGGCGAGATCGGTTGGTCGCCGCGGCGACCAGGCGAATTGATGACCATCACGCCGTCGGGCCGGTCTTTGATCGGCTTCAGGAGGCGTTTGGCCGAGCCGTTGAACCGAGCGCTCGCCGCTGCAACGTTGGCCAAATCTCCCGGGCGATCCGCTTGACTCGTTCATCCGCGTCGTAAGTGCATCGGCTGACCGCGGCGATCAATTCCGCCGAGGGTCGGTCGATTTCCGCAGCGATCGCCAACGCCAGCTCGCGAACCCGCCAGCGAGGGTCCGTCAAATAAGCGATCACCGTTGAATCGATCGACGATTCGATCGGCTGCATCGCTTGAACCGTCAACCCGAATCGTTCGGTCAACCAGCGGTCGAGCATCGGGCCGGCCTCGCCGTCGACGTGCAGCCCGCGGCGATTGACCGCCCCAAGCGGTGTGACGGCCCAGGCGGCCGCATCAAAACCGACTCGATAGCCAAACAGCGGTTCCTCGCTCTCGTCCAAACCCCCCGCCCCCAAACCGGCATGGGTAATGAGCATCTCCGGTTTGGTGTAGTGCCGCGAAACGACCGGTCGATCGGCCAGCCGCCGGTCGGAAACGGTCGTCAAATCTTCGCCGTCGAAAAACGACTCGTCGTCCCAGCGGAAACCGCAGGCGGCAATCACGGTTGGCAAAATGTCCACGTGCGACGTCGGTTGGTCGATCGCTCGCGGCGGGTAACCGGGCAATTGCAACACCGCGGGCGTTTGACATTGAATATGATCCAAACGGGTCCCGTGGCCGACCGAACCGTCCTCCAGCAACGCTTCGCCGTGGTCGCCGACGATCGCGATGACGCGGTCGGGCGTCAGCAGCGGTGACAACAACTGGTCCATCGACCGAACGCTGTTGCGGTAGCGGTTCCAAATTGGCGGGCGGCTGTGGGGTCCAAACGGCACGGCAAATTGCCGCGGCGAAACCGGCCGAAAGTATTCTTGGCCTTCGATGTAATCAAACGGCGAGTGCGAGGAATACAAATAAACGACCGCCAACCGTGGCTCACGCGGCGGTTGGTCGGGCGGGCCGGGCTGTAAAAATGCTTCCGCCGCCTCGACCGCCTCCCGATCGGTCTCGATATATCGCGTCACCGGGGCCAAGAACTCGTCGTAGATCTCCGGCTGGATGAAGTCGTCCATCTCGAAGTTGGAATAGCTGTCCACGCCGGCAAAAAATCCCAACCGATAGCCTTGAGCTTTGAAAAACCGATTCAACGCCACCGGCACGTCGGCCGCCGCGTTGAACCAAACCGCTTCCTTGCCGGTGACCAGCGAAAACATCCCCGGCGGAGTGCTGTTGCCGCCGGTGAAATGATTGCGGAGCCAATACCCGCGATCGGCCAACGCCGCGGTGTGCGGCATCGTTTGCGGATCGACCATCGATAGCTGCAACGATTCGATGACGACCAGCAGCACGTCCGGGGGCGGGTCGACCGACGTCGCACGCTTCGCCGACCAATCGAGGGTTTGGTAGCGGCCGAGTTGTTCGGCGGCGCGTTGTCCCAGCCGCAGCCCCGCCAAACGGATCGGCAGCGATGCCGCCCCGGTCGGCGGACGCGGACCAACGCCGCGGTGCGGAACCAACCCGAGAGCGCACCACGGATGCCGGCTGCTGTGCTCGGCCATCGCCGCGGTCGTTGCACGCCAATCGACGGCCGCGGGGATCAACCCGGCCGCCGCTGACAGCGCCAACACCATCGCCGCGGTTGCCGGGCCGACGTCCCCCGGCCGATCAGCCACCGGCCGATCATTGCACCACCGCCGCGCCCCCCACGCGGCAATGCGATCGAACGTCCAAAACGCCACGGCTGCCCCGACCGCCACCGCCCCGCCGGTTCGGTAGCTGCCCACGGGGATGTATTGAATCAAATGGGGCAACATCGTCCAAAGCATCGCGATGGCCATCGCCGAACCCAATCGCTCGCCGATCAAGTGGAAACAGATCGCATCCAAGAGCAACCAGACCGGCACGGCAAAGCTCAAGACGGCCGCGACGGCGTAACCGACCCAACCCGAGCGGCGAACGATCGGCACCGCAATGACGCAGCCGGCCATCATCAAGACGCCAATTTGCCCGGCGACAAACGCGTGGGCGGCCGCGAACCCCAGCGGCATCGTTTCATCGACCGACCGATCGAGCCGGTGAGCGACCGCGAGGACAAAAGCCAACAAAGCGGCGAAGAACGCAAAAATGACCAGTCGCCGGGCGAAAACGTCGCGGTCGATGGTTTCCGGAGGCGGTGTCACGAGCGTCCCGGCCGGTTGGCAATCGATTGGCCATGGGCGGCGGCAGCAAAAATCGCACAATGGCAGGCGAACCCCGGTTCCCGTGATCCGCTCCGCTGACCCATCGATTGACCACTCATGACTGTTTCCCGCGTCGCCATCCTGACCGCCGGGGGTCTGGCCCCATGCCTTTCCTCGGCGATCGGTTCGCTGATCGAAGCTTACACGAGCACCGCCCCGGACGTTGAAATCCGCTGCTATCGCTCCGGTTATCAGGGCCTGCTGACCGGCGACAGCTTCGTGATCTCCGACCACGTTCGCCAAAACGCCGCGGTGTTGCACGATCACGGCGGGTCACCGATCGGCAACAGCCGCGTGAAATTGACCAACGTCGCCGACTGCGTCCGTCGCGGTTTGGTTAAGGAGGGTGAGGATCCGCTGCAAGTCGCCGCCGACCGGTTGCGGGCCGACCGCGTCGACGTCCTGCACACCGTCGGGGGCGACGACACCAACACCACCGCCGCGGATCTTGCCGCGTTTTTGGCCAAAAATGACTACTCATTGACCGTTGTCGGGATGCCCAAAACGATCGACAACGACGTCATCCCGATCCGCCAGTCGCTGGGAGCCTGGACGGCGGCCGAGGAGGGCGCGAAGTTTTTTGAGAACGTCGTCGCCGAAAGCAGCGCCAACCCGCGGATGCTGATTGTCCACGAAGTGATGGGGCGAAATTGCGGCTGGTTGACCGCCGCGACCGCTCGGGCGTACCGCCAGCGGCTTGGGCAAATGCAATTCCTCCCCGAAACCGGTCTGAGCCAAATTCGCCGCGATGTCCACGGCGTCTACGTTCCCGAGATGGAGTTCGACCTGGCCGCCGAAGCCGACCGATTGCGGGCGATCATGGACGAGATCGATTGCGTCAACGTGTTCCTGTCCGAGGGTGCGGGCGTCGAAACGATCGTTCGCGAGATGCAATCGCGTGGCGAAAGCGTGCCCAAAGACGCGTTTGGTCATTACAAACTCGATGCGGTCAATCCCGGCCGGTGGTTTGGCAAACAATTTGCCGAGATGATCGGTGCGGAAAAAACGCTGATTCAAAAAAGCGGCTATTTCGCCCGCGCCGCTCCGGCCAACGAGCAGGACCGGGAATTGATCGCGACCTGCGCACGCAAAGCGGTCCAGTGTGCGATGGCCGGCGACGGCGGTGTGATCGGCCACGACGAGGACCGCGGCGACGAGCTGCGGGCGATCGAATTTGAACGAATCAAGGGCGGGAAACCGTTCGACGTCACGACCGACTGGTTCACCGACTTGCTCGGCGAAATCGGTCAACGTTGACGTTGGACGGCTTTTCAAGCCGTCCAACCCCGACGGACCCAAAGCCCGTCGCACCTCCCGCAACCGCTTGGCCCGCAACTTGCCTTTTCAACCGACCGCGATGTCCACCTGCCAAATCGGCCACCTGCCAAATCGGCGGGTGCTCGACCCCGCTGGCCATTGTTCTAAGATGGCGCCCGGCCGTCCGTTCACCTCCCCACCAAGCACGAGCAATCCCATGGCCTCCGAAGCCGTTCGCGAATTCACCGACACCAACTTCGACGACGAAGTGATCAAAAGCGACGGCGCCGTGCTTGTCGACTTCTGGGCACCCTGGTGCGGTCCCTGCCGTCAAATCGCGCCGATGATCGATGAACTCGCCGCCGAGAATCCGGCAGTCAAAATCGGCAAGCTCAACATTGACGAAAACCCCGGGATCGCCAGCAATTTCGGCATCAACAGCATCCCGACGTTGTTGCTGTTCAAAAACGGCGAGGTCTCCGAGTCGTTCATCGGCCCCCGCCCCAAAGCGGTGCTGCAGGAAGCGATCACCTCGGCGTAAATGGTCGCGTATGTTTATCAGTCACCGGTAGCGGCGCTCCGCCAGGACGCCGACGCAGTGTCCACCAAATCCTGGCGGATTCGGCTACCGTAGACCACCATGCCCGCCAGTTCGTTCCGTTGCCGATGCGGGGCACCCATTCAAGCGTCCAAAGCTTCCCGCGGCGGCAGGGTCCGCTGCGGGCGATGCGGTCAAACCGTCTCCGTCGGCAGCACCGCCGCCGCCTACCATCGCCCCCCGGCTGCGACGGGTCCGCTGACCGAAAAGACGGTCCATACAGCCATCGTCGGATCGCTGTTGACGGTTGCCCTGCTGATCGTCGTCGGGCTGGTCTGGAACCTGGCCGACCGGTTCGGCGACCAACTGTTGGCCAATGCGACCGGCATTGAATCCGACGCTCAAACGGACGATGAGTCGATTGATTGGGGCGTGGGTGCCGGCGAGCCTAGCGATGACACCGCCGTCCCAAACGACGGCTCACCGATGCCGGAAGTCGTCGAGGTGGCCGACATCAGCGGGGGGCTGCGGTCGTCCATGCCAACGCAGCAAGCCGTCACCTCGACCGAGCCGCCGGCCCGAACCACCGACGGAACGATCCGATTTGGCAGCGAAGCCCTGAGTTTCGATTCCCCCGGCGTCGATTCGCCTCTGGATCAATACCGTTCCCGCCCCGGGGCCGCCGGCCCGATGCCGATGACCGAACTGGTCGCCCGGGTCGAGCCGAGCATCGTGCGAGTCGACGTCCAAACCGATCGGGGTGAAGGTCAAGGCAGTGGCTTCGTCATCGATTCGTCCGGCACCGTCGTCACCAATTTCCACGTCGTCGATGGTGCCCGGTCGGTTCAAATCAGTACCGCCGATGGACAATCCGCCGCGGTCGACGGGTTCCTGGTTGCCGATCCCGGCCGCGACGTTTGCGTGTTGCGAGTCGATCCGCAGCGGATCCGTTGCCGGCCGATCGCCAGCACCGAGACGTCACCGGCCAAAGGTGAGATGGTCGCGGCGTTCGGCAGCCCGCTGGGTTTCAGCTTCTCGGCCAGCGACGGGATCGTGGCATCGATCCGCAGCGGCCCGGAATTGCAACAGATGGTTGGCGAGCGAAGCTATTCGGTGCTCGGATACACCACCGAGATGGACTGGGTTCAAACCACCGCGGCGATCAGTCCCGGCAATTCCGGCGGACCGCTCGTCAATGCCCGCGGCGAAGTGATCGCGATGAATACGTTCGTCAACACCGTCGGTCAAAGCCTCAACTTTGCCGTCGCTTGGAAATCGATCCTCGGCGTCATCCGTCAAGCCGGCAGCGAAGTCCGGCCGTTCTCCCGCCTGCCGGGGGCGACCGGGGGCGAATCGACCAGCGACCAATTCTCCGAGATTTTCGGCGACGAAGTGGTCCGGCCGGTCAGCGATCGGGCGTTCGTCCGGGTCAGCCCCGGCGAGTCGACCGGCGGCAAGTCGACCGGCGGCAAGGCCACCGCGGTGCGAACCTACGACCATCACTCCGGCGGCATTTTGGACATGGCCGTCTCGGGCGACGGAAAGTATCTCGCCGCCGCGAGTTTGGACAAATCGATGTCGATGTTTGACCTCCGCAGCGGCAAGGTTATTTATGAAATCTCGACCGATGGTTTTCCCATCCGCTGCGTCGATTTTGCCGCCGGATCGAACTACCTAGTCACCTTCCGCTGTGCCGGGACGCTGCCGAGCATCGTGTACCGGGACATCGAAACCGGCCGTGCGTCAAACATCGACATGGTTTTGCCGCGAGCCAAAGAGGTGGCGTTGATGTCCGTCAGCGACGATGGCCGGTCAGTTTTTGCCAGTTGGATTGATGGCGTGATGTTGTTTCGTCGCTACTCGCCGCTGCTGGACACCCATTCGACGCTTGCGGTCCAGCGTTTGACGTTTTCCACGCCCACCGACGCCGACTTCGCTCCCGGCGGCAACGAATTGGTCATCGCCAACGACGACGGTTCGTTGACATTGGGCAAAGTCGTCGGCAAAGCGGTGATTGGCGAAACCAGTCACTCCGGTGCCCATGTCGGCAGCATCAACGACGTCGAGTTTTCACCCGATGGGAAAATGATTGCCAGCGGTGGGGACGACGGTCAACTGAGGGTTTGGCGAAACTGGACCCGTAACGATCGGTGGAGCGGTTCGGCCCCCGGACCGCAAGGGGCGGGGATTTTGGCGGTCGCCTTTTCCAGCGACAGTCGCACTGTCGCGGCCGGTCGGTCCGACGGTCACGTCGACGTCTACCCGGTCGTCGGCAGCGGATCGACGACGTTCGACGCCGGTCGGGCCGTCAGCTCGCTGGCGTTCCTGAAATCCGGCAAACATCTCGTCGTCGGCGACGCCGACGGCAAGCTATCGATCGTCGCTCTGTAATTCATCTTCACCGTGGCGGCGGCCTGCCGCCGCTGCCTGCCGGCCCACTTCCGCTAGCCCAAGCCGCCGAGGCTTCCGAAGGCTGCACCGACGGCCTGGCGGGCCACCGCCACGGTGGCGGCGGCCTGCCGGGCCGCCGCTCCACTTGGCAGGCCCACTTCCGCTAGCCCAAGCCGCCAAGGCTTCGGAAGGCTGCAGCGACGGCCCGGCGGCCGCCGTCCCGTCTCACCCATCATGATCGGTGATCGACATCCCAATCGATTCGATCACCACCAGGTAGATCAAATACAAAACGGGGATCAACAGTAGCACCAGCGCCGTCGCGACCATCAATCCGAACGCCAAACTGGTGGCCATCGGGATCAACAATTGAGCCTGAAAAGATCGCTCGGTCAGCAGCGGCAGCAGTCCCGCGATCGTCGTCATCGACGTCAACATGATGGGCCGAAAACGCCGTCGGCCTGACTCGACCAATGCTTCCATCGGCCGCATCCCCTCGCGGACCCGAGCGTTGATGAAATCAATCAAAACGATTGAATCATTGACCACCACCCCGGCCAACGCGACCAACCCGAACATGCTAAAGAGCGTCAGTGGCAAGCCTAAGAGGGCGTGACCCCAAACGGCGCCAATCATCCCAAACGGAATCACCGCGAGGATCAACAGCGGCTGGGCATAAGATCGAAATTGCAGCACCAGCAGGACGAACATGCAAAGGATCGCGACGGCAAACCCGACCATCAGCGACCCGACCGATTCGCGGCTCTGTTCCTGCTGGCCCTCCCAACGCACCGAAATGTTGGGAAACTGTTCTTGGAATTGTGGCAAGTAGTCGGCTTTGAGGTTGCCGATGATGACATCGGCGTTGGAAGCCGACTCATCCAGGTCGGTGCTCACCGTGATGCTGCGCCGTTGATTGACCCGATTGATCTCCGAAAAACTGCGCTGCAGGTTGATCTCCGCCAACTCGCCGATCGGCCGCGAGACGCCATCGGATCCGGTGACGCGAATCTCACGAAAATTAACCAGCGACGTCCGTTCGTCTTCGGGGTAGCGGACCATTAATTTGACTTCATGCCGGCCACGCTGCAGCCGCATGACTTCGGCGCCGTAATACGTGTTGCGAACCGTCGTGCCCAAATCCATCGGGGTCACACCCGTTGCCAAAGCATCGTCTTTGACACGAAATTGATATTCCCATTTGCCCGGCGTGTTGTCGTCGGAAATATCAAAGACGCCTTCGTACTCGGCCAATTGCGTTTTGACCGCCTCGGTCGCGGCGAGCAGTTCGTCGACGTGCTTGCTGTCGGCGAGTAGTTTGAACTCGATCGGTTTGCCGCCCGGTCCGACATTGACGGCGCCATAGGTGACTTTTTCAACGCCGGGAATTTCGCCGACTTCGGCCCGCCACTGGTTAATCAATTCATTGCTATCGATCTCGCGGATCGTCGAGTCATGTAATTCGACAAAGACCTGCCCGACCCCCGAACCGGAGCCGTTTTGACCGGCCATCGGGCCGCCGGTGTTGGCGATCGCACCGACTTCGCGGTACGCCAATTTGACCGGTCCGACATAATCACCGGTCGTCGGCGGATAGATCGCCTCGATCGGGGTCTCGGTCCTCGTCGCACGCTCGGTGGCGATATTTTTGGACACTTTGGACAATGCCGTCTCCATCCTCCGCGTCGCCCGATCGGCTTCCACCGCCGGCGTGCCGTTGGGGAACGTCACCGTCGCCTGCAGGTAATTGTTGTCGGTTTTGGGAAACAGGATCGACTGCACCACACCGCCGCGAATCATGCCAAAGGTCCCAAGCAGCAACGTGATCGCCACGGCAATCGGAAGCACCGGATTGACCAAGCAGAACTTGAGTACCGGGACGTAAATCGACTCGGCAAACCATTCCATCCCGCTGCTGGTGCGTTTATTGGCTTCGACGAGCAACAATTTAATCGGCCGCAGCGGGTAGATTAGCGCATTGCCGAAACGAAAGAATCCCGAATGGTCGTGTGCCAAGTGACAGGGCAGTACAAACGCTGATTCCCATAGGGAAATGACCAGCATGGCGATCACCGCAAATGGAATGACGCCCATGAATTTACCCATCACCCCGGAGACAAAAAACATCGGGGCAAACGCGATCACGGTGGTGGCGATCGATGCGGTCACCGACGGTAAAACCTCATACGTCCCGTCGATCGCCGCTTTGATCGGATCCTTACCCATCTGCCGGTGGGCATAGACGTTTTCGCCGACAACGATCGCATCATCGACGACGATGCCCAGCGCCACCAGGAACGCAAAGAGCGAGAGCATGTTGATCGTTTGATCGCCCCACATCAGCGCCGCCCCGGCCCCCAAGATGCTGATCGGGATGCCCATCGAAACCCAAAACGCGAGCCGAAGTTCCAGGAACAGGGCCAGCACGAGGAAAACCAACACCAAACCTTGGGCGCCATTTCGCAGCAGCAAATTCATGCGGTCGCGAACGTCGGTGCTGGTGTCGCCCCAAACGACAAACTCATAACCGGGCGGCAGCGTTGACTTGGCCACATAACTACGCACGTCGTCGACCAGCGCCAGCAGGTCCTCCGACTTGGTTCGCATGACGTTGACGACCATCGCCGGGGTGCCATTGATTTCGGCAATCGCGGTGACGTCCTCGAACTCGTCGCGGACGTCGCCCAAGTCGTCGACCGTCAGCACCACGCCGTCCTCGCGGGTGATGACCGGCAGTCGGCGGATTTCATCGCCGACACGGCCTTTGTTTTTTGCCCGCAGCAACACCTCCTGGCCCGATGATTTGAGTTGACCGCCGGGCAATTCAATGTTGCGTGCCCGGAGAATCGACGCAACGCGGTCGAGCGTCAGGCCGTAGGAACGCAGCGTCGCCTCGGGGATTTCGACATCGATTTGATAATTCCGCGACCCCATGATTTCGGCTGCCGAAACCGCCGGGAGCATCAGCAAATCATCGCGGACGCTCTCGGCGACTTCCCGCAGCGCCAACTCGCCACGCCGCGTCCGGTCCTCCGGCCCGACGATCCCGACGCGGATCGCCGCCTCGCGAAACGTGATCTGCTCGATCGACGGGTCCTCGGCCAATTCGGGAAAACTCGGGATCCGAGAGACTTCCCGGTCGATCTCGTTCATCACCTTTTGCACATCCGGGACGTCCGACCGCAGTTCGGCCAGCACGTAGCCGAACCCCTCCATCGCGATCGAAGTGACCTTTTTGATACCGTCGATCGATCGAATGCCCTCCTCAATTTTTTGGCAAATCGCCTCTTCGGTATCGTCCGGCGTTGCCCCCGGGTAGGGCACCGAGACCATCACGACCTCCAGCTCGAACTCCGGGAACACCTCGCGGCGCATCGAGTAAAAACACGCTACCCCGACGAGCATCAACGCCACCATCAGGACGTTCATGCCTGGAGAATTATTGATCGCCCAAGCGATGGCTCGTTTCATGGACGCTGCGGTGGTTGATGGACGCGGGTGGGCGGGGGACGGGCGACCGAGCGGCCGGTTACGCTTGCGGGTCGGCGATACTCTAGCAAACCGCCAGCTTTTGGAACCGGCCAACCCTCCCCCGCCATGACTTCCTCAATTTTTTCCAAATTAACCCTTTTGCTGCTGGCCGTCGCGGCGTATTCGCCTGTTGCCGCCCAGCCGGCCCCCACCGGTCAGCGGCCGCCCAACATCGTGCTGATCATGGCGGACGACTTGGGCGTCGAAACGTTGGGTTGTTACGGCGGGCTGTCCTACGCGACGCCCCATCTCGACCGACTGGCCGCGACCGGGCTGCGGTTCACTCACGCCTACGCTCAACCGCTATGCACCAACACAAGATTGCAATTAATGACCGGGCGATACAACGATCGCAATTGGAAAGCGTTTGGTATTCTCGATCCGCAGGCAAAAACGATCGGGCACTATCTATCGGGCGTCGGCTACCGGACGTTGATCGCCGGTAAATGGCAATTGCAAAGTTATGATCCTCCCGACTACCCCGGATCGGATGGGCGCCGCGGTACCGGGATGCACCCCGACAACGCCGGATTTGACCAATACAGCCTGTTCCATTCGCTGCATACCGAAGACAAAGGCTCGCGGTACGCCGACCCCACCTGGCTCCAAAACGGCGAGCTGAAACATCAGTCCGGTGGCTACGGTCCCGACGTTTGGACTGAACAAATTCTCGACTTCATCACAAGCAAAGCCGACCGACCGTTTTTCGTCTACTATGCAATGGCATTGCCGCACTGGCCGATGACGCCAACGCCTCAAAGCGACGATTGGCAAAACCCTGAACTGCGTCATATCGCCGACACCCGATATTTCGGTGACATGGTCGAGTATCTCGATCAATGCGTCGGCCGGATTGCCGATGGTTTGCAAACCGCCGGCGTTGCCGACAATACCTTATTGCTGTTCTACAGTGACAACGGGACTCACCTTGACATCACCTCGCAAACCGTTTCCGGGCCGGTCGCGGGCGGCAAAGGGTTGACGACCAATGCGGGCACGCACGTACCGCTGATCGCTCATTGGCCCGGACGAATCGCCGCCGGGGTCAGTGACCGGTTGATCGATTCGACTGATTTTCTACCAACGCTGATGACGATCGCCGGCCGGACCGCGCCGGCGGATTTGGATGGAATCTCGTTTGCCGACGTCTTGACCGGCACGCCCGAAGGTGCTCCGCCGCGGCAATGGATCTACAGCTATTTCGATCCGCGTCCGGGCTGGGACAAAGACCAATTTACCCGTCAAATTTCGGTCCGCGATCATCAATACAAATGGTACTCGCGTGGCGACTTCTATGACGTCTCCGCCGATCCGCTGGAACAACATCCAATCCCGCCGGAGCAACAAAACGACTCACAGCGGACGGCGCAGCGACGGTTGTCCGAAATCTTGTCTCGAACCCGAGCCGATCAGCATTGAACATGCTGGCTACGCATCACCGCTCACTAACGCAAAATGAAGAAGTGCGGAAGAAGTGCGTGCCACCCACCTTGCGAACCCCTGGCTCGCAACTCTTCGTAAAATTGCTGCTTGCTTATTGTCGACAGCCTGCGTTTTGAACGCCTGGCAATCCGTGGGGCGGTTGCACGCCGACGAGAAACCGCGATTTCAAGTCGGAGCATCTAGTGCTAAGGTTTTTGCAACGAAATTTTTAGACGGCCGGTCCTTCAAGTCATGCGCCTCGAAAATTTAGTTAAACAGTCTCGCGTCGAAGGAAAAAATCTTGATTTTTACGAGACTCATCTGTGGATCGAGGCCAATCCACCGATCGGTGAAAGATCCGTCTGTGGGGAACGACTTTGTGTAGGTAGACGAGATCGACGGGGAGACCTTGATTTTGTCGATTTTGAAGTGGCAGCTTTGGCAGAAAGTTATTGGGGACTTGCACACTTGATCGGTTCGTCACTACTATTTGTTGAGCTACAACTCTCCGCAGAGATTTTCGGGCAATCCGATTGGCCCGACCTATGTCGGATAAGCTTCAATTCCACAAAGTCAAGATGACCGCAGAAGGCATCGCTGTCACCTACAGTTTCAAATTGGATAGTGACGACGCGTTGATCACCGTCCTGAAGCCATCATTCCAAGGCGGCTTCGAGTTTCTGTCCCTGGAGACGAAGATTGAAGGACCTGAAAACAGTCGCGCAGAACAATCAGATGTCATACTGTTGAAGAACCCTGCTGCGAGGGGCGACACGGAACAAGATGAATGACAATGCCCCACTGAAAATCGCCGTCGCACTGGCCTTGGTGATGTTGATGCTGCCAAACGGAAACCTGGTGTACACGGGCGAGCCATCTGCGACGAAATTTGATCGCAGCCCGGGCGAGACTTGGCTGCCTGATATCGCATCATTTGTTTAGTTCGGAAGGTTCGGCTACTTAAGGTCTCAATTTTGCCTAAACTTTCCGCCGAGTGACTGAACTACAATTTATGTCAATGGTATCCCAAGTGCAAAAACCAAGAAGGTTCTTTTCGACTCTTTTTCTGTTTTTATCTGTCGCCGTGGCTTCGTTTGAATCATGCTCGGCTCAATCGCAGCCCGATATTCTGGTCAACAGAACAAGTCTGAACTTGCTGGATTTAAAAGCCGACACACCTTGGCACGATACGCTCATGGCACGACTCTCCCATCAACCAATCAAGAACAAGGTGTTGGCTTTGGACCAGTTCTACGGTAACGTCGATGATTTACTCGCGAGTGAATCCGCGGTCGTATCCGGCTTGTTTCTACTTGCGGGGAAGTATCCGCAAGTGGGCGAAAGGGGTGACTTGGTATGGGTGATTCATCGGATTAACCTGCAAGACATAAACCTGGGATTGCCGTCCATTTCAGGTGAGCTATGGATTAACGCAAATGGAAAACACAAACACTGGACTTTCGGGCAGAAGTCTCCTGAGACCGGAGGCGACCACGTTGAAAAGTAGCAGGTGAAGTCAGAGAAGACCAGTTGGAGTTAAAGCAATAAAGAGTGTCGCTACTTCCCCTTACAAACCGGAAAAGGTGATCATGATGTTCCGTCTCGTGTTGGGCCTAGCCGTTTTGAGCTGCGTCATTGCACCGATCGCCCTGTCCGCGGACCAGCCGCATGGTAGCGCGTCCACGCAGTCCGCTCCAACGAGCTTGGCTCCCATTTACGTCAAGATCATATGGCCTGATGATCCCGCCGTGCCTGCAAGTAAGAAGAACAGACCGGTTATCGAATCCTGGATTACCAAAAGCATCGTGAATCGAAACAAGTCGAACTTCAGGGCGGTGACCGGATGGGTTTCGCTCGCTGATGGGCCGTTTGAAGCCACGGAACTGTGGAACGGGAATGTGGGTGCGCAGCGCCACGCTTGCGAAGTTGTTGCGGATATCTTCGAGCGAAAGGACGGTGTGGTCAAAATAAATTTCAGGGGCTGGACGCCCTTCGGAAGCGAAGCCATTCTGGAACTGAAAGATGAACCGGGAAGCCGTGAAGTCGTACCGGTTACCCAGATCAACAATAAGCATGGTATGCCCCACGTAGCCATTTTTATTGGTCTTTAAGGTCAGCAGGATTGACTCGCAGCACCTTGAATCTGCTCAGTTTGGAGTAAAGTATCGAGACCGGTGGAAGAAAGGAGAGTGAACCAAAAGCGTCAGAAAACCACAAATGGGGGTGATCAGAGGTAAATGGCGTGACCGACATTCCGGGTCAGTCAAACAATAATCCTGCATCCCTATTGAGAAATCACCAATTCGATCGATATGTTGTTGGGAGAGTTGAGCGGTGGTTTGATCCACGTTATGGTAAGGTCCGAGATGTGATGCTTTTTCGAGGAAACACGGTTGGCATAAACGAGATCACAATTTTTCTTCGCGATTATTGACAAAGAGCCATGAGCATAAGAAGGTTTTCGATGAACGTCGCGTTGCTTTTGTTGATTGCATTAGTCATGTCGTTTCAACGGCCCGGTTTCGGATTTGATTGCCCTGCCATGAACGGAGACTCGACCTTGGGTCACACGCATCTACCCAACGATGGGCATAAGACCGACGAATTGATTTTTGCCAAGCTCGCCGGACTTAAGGTTGCGGATCCACGGGCGGCCGTTAAAGCGGTTTTTGAAACATCGCTAGATTTGCGTGCGGACGAGAGTATCGTCACCGTTGGGGCCTTTCAGATCGCCGACGATACTGAAGCCATCGGAAAGGCAGGAGATATCGTGTGGCTGGTACGAAAAGTGCGACGGATCAGCATCTCTGTACTGCCCACCTTTTCTGCCGAGTGCTGGGTCAACGCCAGGACAGGAAAAGTTCTCCGACTATTCGGAAAATGAATCAATCGGGAGATGAGGTGATCGCGAAAACCGTACCGGTACGTTAAATCATCTTATGGCTTCTTCCTTCCAAGTGGCACCAAATGCAACCATCTCCCGGTAACCCTCCGAATCGCCGTCGGAAAAACAAGCGGTCGCTGTTTTTGTTGACCGTCGGACTTGGTATAGTTTTTCTGCTGCGTACATCACCATTGGGGCGTCCGGCGGACAATGGGCCGTTGCCTACCGAACGCTCGTTTGCAAGCTTCGGCAATCTGCTCGGTGCCGATCTTCCCGAAGAAACACAAGATTGGATTGCCCTGAAACTTGAGAGTTCTGTCGTTCCTCGGCAAGAAGATGCGATGAAGATTGTCATCAATCGTTGGAGCGGCATTCTCGCGAACAAAAAATTTGTCGTCGCGGGTCTTATCTGTCTGGGAATCGACGACTCCCGGATAGGCCATAAAGGCGATTTGATCTGGATGGTCCGTCGCTATTCCACAGACAGGTTCGACTTCCCCGTCCAGACTTTGCTTGGAGAGTATCTTGTCAATTGCAACGGACGTTTCGCTACCTGCCAGTTCGGTAAGTGCGAAACCGACTTGCGATGATTAAACTTTGAGGATTTGGTTAAACCGATCGGCATGCACGCATTAAATCCTGGCTACCAAAAAATCTGCACCATTCTTCATTAAAAATGCAACACCCGACATCAGGAGATGACGTGAAAGTGTATGCGTTGGCATCTGTGGTGATTCTGACCGTGTCGCTTTTGGGTTTGATGCACCCAAGTGTGCTAATGTTGTTTCTTGCTCAATCCTTGCGAATTGGTTTGTTCATTTTTGGAGTCTGGCTTCTCCAATGCCGGCGAGATTTTGGAAAAAATGCAATCCGAGCCTACCTGACCGCCTCGACAACCTTAGTTATTACAGCCTGGCCCGACTACGGCTTCCCGGCGTCTTGGTTTCGAGAGATGTATGAATGGATGCACGGGCCGTGGGGGGGGGCAATTTGCTACACGCTCGTGACTTTCTGTCTATCTGTCGATCCTTGTCAGGTCTCTACCTCGCGCTGCTGTTTGCCGGTGTCACCTCCGCCTTCGATTCTTCCACAACATCAAACTCTCTCCCAACGTGCGAAGATACTTTTTGACCACAACCTTGGTTGCCATCGCCCTGGCTTCGCTGGCAACGCCGGAGCTTTGGGTCAGCTTCCTGGTTGGACATCTTCGTTTCGCGATGATGTCTTACGCCACATACATCACCTGGGTCAAATGGCCTCGTGAACAAGGGTTCTGGTTTTGGTTTGCGGTCAGTTCATTCGTAATAACCGTGCATGACCCGTACTTACAAAGTCTCCCCGAAGACCTCGTTCCTATCCTGCGTCGAACCTTTCACGGTCGACTAACGCGGTCCGTTGAATTGCACCATAATTTTCATTCAATCGCCACTGATCTTTGTTTTATTGCCATACCGTTGGCGATGTCAACGGCGGTTACATTTGTCTTGCAGATCCGCAAGGTTTTACTGAACCGTGTTGTTGAAACGAACCGGCGAGGGGGCGGTCGGTGAGAAGATGCTGGATCATCAACGTTTGACTTGCTTTGATCGCCGCTTTTGGATCGCTGCCGGTGTGACGGTACTTTCGACCCTAACTGTGACTTCACTGATGTATTCAACTCATTCGGCAACCTGCGCTGTCCAATCAACACGGGTGCTTCTGCTCGCGATACTCACTGGATTATTAATCAGCGGACGTGTGAACCCGAAGTCCTGGTGGGGGGCATTCGTGGTCGCAGCTCACTTGCTGCCGATTGTCGATCCCTCGGGATACCTCTTTCACTATCGATGGATTAATGATATCTATCGACAACTACGCCACTTTGGCGGTCGAAATTTAGACCACGAGCGTTATTTTCGTGTTATATTCAGATCTTACGTGGCCATCTACACTCCAGCACTTTTTGCCACAGTCATTTTTACCATCAAGCGATTCGGATGCCGACCTACACGAACGGACACTCAAAGGTAGCGTGAACGTTCCAGCCAACCCGGGCATTGACTGACGGGTCCCCAACATCAAAACTTGGCCATCATGGCAAACCTGTCTCCGACCGCTCAGATCGATCTACGATACGATCCCTACCGGCATGCGATCATCCGAAACGCTTTTGACGACTCGACCGCCGACCGGTTGTTGGAGTACCATGAACGGATCAACTCCAAGTCGCTGCACATCAGTCCGCGAACCCGGGTGAGCAATGCGTTCTATTCGGCTCGTATCTATACGCCAACCAAGTTGGATGTTCAAAACACTGCCGTGGCGGGTCCATGGGGCCGGTGGACCCCGCCGGGGGTTCCTAAGTACACGCCGCCCGGTTACACCGACTACTCCACCTCGCCGTAACCGGCGCGAATGACACCCGTGTGCCGAGTCAAAGCGACCGCCAACATCGCGGAGCACAACTGGGTCGCTTCGATGGCCGGACGCACCGGGTTGTCAGTCCCTCTCCAGAACCACGTTCCGTCTCGCCAATCAAAACGTTCCGTGTTGTCGTAACGACCCAAAACGAATGCGGCGCGAACGATCAGGGCATCGAAGCCTTTGGTAATGAGGTGTTCACACCACAATTTTTCCTGTGCCATCGGCAGGTAGGGATCGCCGAGTGTTGCCAGATCGACCGCCGAACTGGACAAGAACGTGTAATGGTCCGTATCGACGGTGGCGACGCTGTGCAAAACCCTTTGATGACTGGTGCCGCTGAAATCGAACACATGATCCCAACTTAGGCGAAAAGCGTGTTGTCCCGTGGTGGTATCCGGCGAAGGATTGTCTTTTTATCTTCGCCGTAGATAGCCGTCTCGCCACCATCGCCGGGCTGCCAGTCGCGATGGTTCAAATAGTATAGGCACGCCACGGACCGAGCCATCCTTCGAGCGTCCGGTTGACGACCGGCCGTGTCGTCGGCATAGACACAACCGGATCCGGGTTGATTCGGATCGACCGATCGAAGTTCGAACGGAGTGCGTCGGCCAAAGATTTCTCGAAACAATCGTCAATGGCGAGGTGTCGGTATGGAAGACTCTCGATGGAGATTCGAGCATTTTCCGACAGAAAGGAAGACATCGGACCCGGTGCATTGACAATCGGTGGCTTTGGTAAGCCGTCATCGTATTCCGTCGGCCGACGAATTGACAACCTGCGTGCTTGGCAGCGTTCTAGCCGCCGGTCACATACGTTGGTTTGGGTTGCCACATGTACAGAAACGTCGACATGGCCGACCGCTCCAAACCCGGCACCGAGATCGGCAGCAGCCCGCCGCCGGGGTCGTTGGGCGAGACCTCGTAAGCTGACAAAGCGCGGTCGTTGTCCCGACGAAGCATCACCACTGGTCCGCCCGGAGCGATTCCCGCCAACTGAGCCGCCGCCTCGATGGCATCATCGATATAACCGGTTCGATCGGCTAAGTTTAAGTCGACCGCTTCGACGCCGCTGACGACCCGCCCATCGAACACCCCTGAGGGCCTCGGCCCGGCCCGGATGTCGTCTTCGTCGTCATCCTCAATGCGTGCTTTGCTTGATTTTGTCGACGAACTCCGGCCGCACAAACTTGGCCCGCCCCGTCAACCGCGTCTCGTTTTTAGTGCGAAAATACAGCCCCTCGGCCAAATCATCCTGACGACCGGTCAGATCGAGATCGACGCGATCGACCCTCCAGAAATCGTTGAGGGCGAGCAGGTCGCGGTAATGGGCGTTGAGATCGTTCATTCGCTCAGGATACGCAAACCCTGCAAACACCGCACTCAGCCATTGTAAGTTCCGAAGAACCTTTGCTTGGATTGAGACGTCATATTGATCGATGCAGCGGTCGCTACAATGCGTCGATGAATAGGACCAACCCGCTTCCCGATTTGTCGCCGGTGATCGGACGGCTCCGCCGCGTGCTGCGGCAGGGGGAGCAGTTGTACCTGGAGGCGGGCCGGACGATGGCCCGCAAACACGCCGAACTGCTCAATCGGCCCCCGCAGTCGTTCATCTCGCTGATGAACGATCTGCATCACGGCGCGGTCATCAAGACCTACGTCACCATCGTCCGAGCCGACGATCGCTGGACACCGCCCGAGAAAATCCTCGCCGGCGAGATGATCGATTACCTGTGGCACCAACGGCTGACCGGCGGCGATCTTCGCGATGCGGCGGTAAAACTGTTCGGCCGCGCCGATTCGCTCAGTTGGCAGTCGTTGTTGACCCCCTGGGTGGACCATCCGCCAATTGCTGCCGGCGCACCGCAAGTCCACCGGTTGACGATGCGTTTGGCCGAAATCGTTGCCGGCAGCGAGGGTGAGGTCAGCGAGCCGGCCGCCGAGCAACTGCGGCAATTGAGCAACACACTTACCGCGACGCTGCAAATTTCCGATGCGGCGGTCAATCAAGCCGCCGCCAAAAATCGCCATTGGTTGGCCACTCAACCACAAGGCCGCTCGGGCGGCTCCGCGATTGAGCAACTTCGACAGTGGACGGGGCTGGCGTGGACAAGTCCGTCAACGGCCAAGTCCGATCCCGCAGCGATCACAGCCGCCCCCGCCCCCGCCCCACTGGATCCGGCCGAAGCCGAGCGACGACTGCAGGACGCGATGCGACAATTGGGCGACCTGATCGGTCTGTCGGAGGTCAAAGAGCGGGTCCGTTCTCATTCTAATTTTTTGAAGCTGCAGCGACGGCGTGCGGACGCGAACCTGCCCCAAATGCCCGTCAGTTTGCATATGACGTTCGTCGGCAACCCCGGCACCGGCAAGACGACCGTCGCCCGAATCGTCGGTCAAATTCTCGGTTCGCTCGGCACGTTGCCGATCGGCCATGTCGTCGAAACCGATCGCTCGGGGCTGGTCGCCCAGTATGCCGGTCAAACCGCGGTCAAAACCAACGCGACCTGCGACCAAGCCCGCGGCGGCATCCTGTTTATCGATGAAGCCTACGCGTTGGTCTCCGGTCCCGACGACCAGTACGGCCGTGAAGCGATCGGCACGTTGTTGAAACGAATGGAGGACGACCGCGGTGAACTGGCCGTGATCCTGGCCGGCTACAGCGACGAGATGGAGGCGATGATCCGCAGCAATCCGGGATTATCTTCACGGATCGGTACCACGATTCAGTTTGCCGATTATGAGCCGATCCAATTGGCGGCAATTTTTGAGTCGTTATGTGACCAAAATCATTTCAAACTTAGTTGGCAGGCTCGTTACCGTATGATTGTCGGTCTGACCGAATTGCACCGCCGCCGGGATCGACATTTCGGCAACGGACGGTTGGTGCGAAACGCGTTCGAGGACAGCGTCCGGCGGTTGGCTGACCGCGTCGCCGATTTGGCTGACGGCGACGCCGCGTCGTTGACCCACCTGCATTCCTCGGACATCCGATTGCCGGGCATCGACGACGCTCAAATGAACCGTTTGATTGCAACGGCGGGGGATTTGCGTATTCGTTGTCGACACTGCGGCAACACCTTACGACTGGCTCCCGAGCGATTGGCCGGACCGATCAAATGTGTCCACTGCGGCAAGGGACAAAACGTCGGCTGGTCGATGTTGGACACTTCCGGCTTGTTGGCGGCATCGACGAAATCAAAATAAACTCCGACCCGTGAAGGTTGGGCGATTCTACTATCTTTCTCCCCCTCGCCCCGCTTCGGGGGTCGGGGGTCGGGGGTCGGGGGTCGGGGGTCGGGGGTCGGGGGGTGAGGGGTGAGGGGTGAGGGGTGAGGGGTTCGTCGGGCGTCAGAATTTATACAGCAACAGCGCGCTATAATAGAAATCATTGGGTTTTCGCCCCGCCGGGGTGCTATCATAACGGTCGGTCACCGCTAACCTGAGCGAGAAATTCTCGCTCTGGCCAACCAAGGTTTCCCACGACGCGTCCGACACGATTCGGTAGTCCGACCAATCGTCGAAGACGGGGAAGTAATTCAGCTTGGCTTTGATCTTTTGCCGGGCGTTGAGTTGGTGACTCAATTCGCCGCCAAAGAGCGCTTCGGGCTTCCACCGCTCGTCGGGCGAGTCGAACTCGCGGCTGACCCCGCCCCCAACCCGGCTGATCAATTGGGTGTCGGAGTTGCGGATAAAATTATAAGCCAATCCGCTGTTGACATTGAGCCGCAAATCAAACGCTTTGAACTCGTCATATTCCAAACCCGTTTTGGTGAACGCCGACCACTTGGTTTCACCCAGCAACCGGTCGAAATCGGAATTAAAATGAGCGTTGTTTTCGGTCGAAATGCCTCGGGCGCTGGCTTGGCGAAAATCAATGTCCAGCTCCACGGTGTACCGATCGGTCAGCCGTTTCATTTCCAATCCAACCTGGGTGGCGAGCGTCTCGGCGTTGCCGGCCGATCCGTCCAGCCCCAATTCCGCGTTATTCTTCCAACCTTCGGTGAGCCAAACCCAAGGCCGCGCGTACCAGGCGGTGGTGACCGGGGCCAGCGGCGGGGGTTCGACGACGAACTCGTCGATTGAATCGCCAATCGGTCGTGTGGATTGTCCCAGCGAATCGGGCAAATCTAAAGAGTCGCCCGGATCGGTCAGCGGAACCGGTAGCGACAGACCCGCGTCAGACGCCCAAGCGGGCGGCAGCTCGTTGATCCGGGGCAGCGGCGGGGGCAGCGTTTGAGCCGAGCTTTGAGCCGTTCCGGTGGCGGCAAAACAAAATGCGACAGCCACCAGCGGCAAACGTGAAAGCATCATGAGTTTCAATGTGGGATAGGCCTCCGGCCTGTCGACCGAGCTATGAGTTGAAAGATGAGGATGACGACAGGCCGGAGGCCTATCCCACATCAACGCCTCGGTGAGTTATCGGGACCGTCGGCGATCCAGGGCGGTGGCGGTGGCGGAGGGGCCACCCCGGGGCGGCTTTCGAGCACCGGGTAGCCGTTGTCAAAACTCGTCTCGGCGGTGAAATCCACCGGCGGGCGGACAAAACCGGTCGGCGGACTACCCGTCTCCTTGCGGCCAAACTGCATCAATTTGCTGCCCGCCAACCTCGTTCCCTCTCGAGCGGTGCCGCCCTGGAACGGGCCGATGCCCATCACCCACGTGTCCCGAGCGGTCGATTGCGCCTGGCTGATGCCCGATTGCCAAACGACTTGGCGAGATTCGCGGTCATAGGCGAACGCGGCAATCTTCACCGCCCCATCACGGCTGTCGCGGCGGGCGATCGCAAGCTCCGGCAGCGGCGGCAGCGTTGGGGCGACCGGGACCAGCGAAGCGGCTGTGCCGAGCACGTTGTTCTCCGGGATCCCATAGGTTGTCCGGTGATCGTCCGCGCCCAGCGTCCCCAACCGCGCCTCGATGATCAGCTCCGCGTCTTCGATCTTGGGCATCAAACGGCACCCCGAAGCGAGGATTTGTTGCCGCAGCGAGCTGATGACGTAGTTGTCGTTGACGATCGCCATCACCTTTTTGTCGGTCTCCAGATAGGTCGTGTCCAAAAACACGGTTTCCCCCGCCAGCGAGCGGAAATCGATCGTCGAAACGCTCCGGTCAACCGCATCGGAGAGCACCAATTGCTCGGTCGCCAGGCTGCCTTTGGTCGTCCCGCAGCCGGCCGCCGCGACGATCAGCGACAGCGCAGCGGCGATCGCAACGGTTTGACGAATCTGCGGCGGGCGGTCGGCGGCCATGAGGTCAGTCACTACCGAACGAGCCGCCCGGCGGCAAGTTCACCCCGCCGCGACCGCCGTAGCGGAAGCCGCCAAGGCTTCCGACCCGTAATTCCCCGTAGCGGAAGCCGCCAAGGCTTCCGACCCGCAACCCCGTAGCGGAAGCCGCCAAGGCTTCCGACCACCCCGGCGGGGACTCAAGCCCTCCCAACCGAAAGTCTTGACGACTTCGACTACGAAAATTTTGCCGGTTGTGTTAGCGTTGAAAAACTAAACGCCCCAACCCGCCACTCGGCCCGCCAACTTGTCCGCCGCCACCTTGTCCCCCGACGCCGCCGCGACCGAGATCCGCGAGGATCTCCGCAACGTCGTCATCATCGCCCACGTCGACCACGGCAAAACGACGCTCGTCGACGTCCTGCTGCGGCAATCGGGCCAATTTCGCGACACCGAGCTGCTAGGCGAACGGATCCTCGACTCTAACGATTTGGAAAAGGAACGCGGGATCACGATTCTGTCCAAAAACATCGCGATTCCTCACCGCGGGATCAAAATCAACCTGATCGACACCCCCGGGCACGCCGATTTCGGCGGCGAAGTCGAACGGGTCGTGACGATGGCCGACGGATGTTTGGTACTCGTCGACGCCGCCGAGGGTCCGATGCCGCAAACCCGCTTTGTGCTCGAAAAAGCGCTGCAGGCGGGGGTCAAACCGATCGTCGTGGTCAACAAAATCGATCGGCCCGACGCGCGGACCCACGAGGCGCTCGACGAGGCGCTGGAGCTGCTCGCCGAACTGGGCGGCGAACACATGCTCGACGACGCGGCGTTCATTTTTACCTCCGCCAAAGCCGGCTACGCGACGACCGATCCGGCCGTCAAAGGCGAGAACATGCTGCCGCTGCTGGATTTGCTGGTCGACCATATCCCCGGCCCGCCGATCCGCGCCGAAGGTCCGTTTCGGATGCCGGTCACGACGCTGGATTGGTCGGAGTTTGTCGGCAAAATCGCGGTCGGACGCATCGCTCAGGGCGAAGTCCAGTCGGGACAGATGGTCGACCTGATGGGCATCGACGCCAACAAACAGCCGACGATCAAGAAACGCAAGATCTCGGCGCTCTATACGTTCAACAACCTCGGTCGCGCCGTTGCTGAGTCCGCATCGGCCGGTGACGTTGTCGCGATCGAAGGCTTGGAAGACGTCGAAATCGGCGACACAATCGCTGACGTCGACGCCGGCGACCCGTTGCCGCGGCTCAAGATTGACGAACCGACGCTGGAGATGACCTTTGGTGTTAACAACTCGCCGTTGGCCGGCCGCGAGGGCAAATACGTCACGACGCGTCAAATCAAAGGCCGGCTGGAAAAGGAGTTGCAACGCAACGTCGCTCTCCGCGTCCGACCGATCGAGGGCACCGAGTCCTACGCCGTCGCCGGCCGTGGCGTGCTGCACCTGGCGATTTTGATCGAAACGATGCGGCGTGAAGGCTATGAGCTGTCGGTCGGCAAACCGCAGGTCGTGGTCAAAGAGATCGACGGCAAGCGGCACGAACCGTTTGAAACCCTGCGTGTCGAAGTGCCCACCGACACGATGGGACCGGTGATGGAATTGGTCGGCCACCGACGCGGCCAATTGGACGAGATGGCGACCCGCGGGGAGTACTCGCTACTCAAATTCATCATCCCGTCGCGGGGACTGATCGGGCTGCGGACCAAAGTGCTCAACGCCACCCGCGGCACCGCGATCATGCACCACCGATTCCTGGCTTACCGACCGATCGAAGGCGAAGTGCCACGGCGAGCCAACGGGGTGCTCATCAGCATGGTGGGCGGCAAGACCAACTCGTTTGGACTGAACAACCTGCAAGCCCGCGCTGAATTGTTTGTCGCTCCGACCGTCGAAGTTTATGAGGGAATGATCGTTGGCGAGAACGCGCGCGATAACGACATGGTGGTCAATCCGTGCCGCGAAAAGCAATTGACCAACATTCGTGCTTCCGGCAGCGATGATAACGTGATGCTCAAACCGCCCCGCGACATGAACCTCGAAGCGGCGCTCGAATACATCGAGGACGACGAATTGGTCGAAATCACGCCGGAATCAATTCGGATGCGCAAAATCCGGCTTAAAGAATCCGACCGCAAACGCGGCAACCGCCCCGCGCGGGGTTGAGCATCCGGCTCCGCCGTAGTGGATTTTGCTAAAAATCCAACTCCACCGTACCTCACACGGTTGATCCGGCTAGAAACCGATCCCATGCTGTGGATTTTTAGCAAAATCCAATACGTCAATCGTGAATTGACTCAATCCTCATAAGCCGCAATCTCCCCGCCGAAACCATCCGGCAGCGTCTCGGGCCAATCGCCGTGCAACTTCATATTGCGGAGCCGCGCGGGTTTTTCCCGCACCGTCAAGAACCCAAAGATCGCATCGGCTTGCGGTTCCCCCTGGAGCAAATCTTGGCCGTTTAGTCGCACCAGCACGCGGTCGCCGCGACGCTCGATCGTCACCTCGTTCCATCCGTCGATGACGTGATTGGTGGGATCAAACTCGACGTCCGCGGCCAATTCCATTTGCGTTTCGCTGTTATAGGTATCACTATTCAACACCGTTTCGGTCTTTGAAAAGTGCAGGTAGCCCGACGCCACGTGTAATCCAACCTCATGGGTGTCATCAAACAAAAACTCAGCGGTGAAGACTTCGCCATCGGCCAGCGGCTTATGATACTGTGACGGTTCGATAATGTAGCGGTACCGTTCATCGCCGTTGGGCTGGTAACTCACCACTGCGTCCGGCTCCACCGTCCAGCCGCCTGATTGCATCGCGGTCAAATACTCATTGGCGGGTCCATCACCGGGCGGTGATGGATCTACCGGCAGTCCGGGGTCGGTCATCGACATGGTGCCGCCAAACCGAGTCCAACCTCGAAGCGTCGGACTGATCAAGTCGACGGTTTGGATGATCTCCGGCTCACCCATGAAAGACAACTGATCGACGACCGCTATCGATGCCCGGGGCACTTCGATCGACGCCCAAGGATCGGTTAGATCAATCGGCAGCGTCGCATAAGTCTGCCCGTTGCAGATCGCCGATAACTGGTCACCGACAACTTCGATGCCAAACACGTTGACTTCGTTGTCGCGGTAGGCGGGATTATCAAACCGGCAAATGGCTCCTGCCGGCGTGACAATTTGCCATCGCATCGCCGCCGGCGGGTCCGCTGCGTCTTTGGCATCTTTCTTAGCTTTGGGCGGGGGCGACCGAAAAGTTTGAACTTTCAACCCACCATAGCAAAGCAACGACTTGGTCGATTCAATGGGATGAACATTGATGGTCAATTGAAAGTCTCCCCGGATCGGGAAATCACTGCGTAGTTGCCACCCCCGGCCCCCGCCGTCGATCCACGTTCGACCCTGCGGGTCTCTCGCCGTGCCCCCGGTCGCCCGAGGGTCTGGGTCTGCGTTTGCCGCAACGCTCCAATTCGACAGCAAATCCGAGTTGTCCCATTTTGGAAGACCCCGCAGACGCATTTCGACGGATGCCAGCGGAGCGGCAATCTGCGGATGGTGGGCTTCGGCCCAGCGGCGAACCGGGGTCCAGGATTCGATCGTCGGCGTTGCCGGATAGCCCGTCCGGGCAGCCTGCACCATCACATAAAGATCCAAGCTGCGATCTTCGTGGTTTCCATTTTCTTGCGGCGCGTCCGAATCGGGTTCTTTGGCGGCGGCAAAACGATCCAGGATTTCTTGAAATACCGGCAGGGCGTCTTGGGCTGCCGGCGGCGGATCGAGTTGTTGCCAAACCGACAATCGCGCCGCCTGCAGCCGGGACAACGCCGCCGGGTCGTCGGTTTGACCGGCCAGTTCGTCCAGCCGCCGGAGGACGAGTTTGAGCCGGCCCGAAGTCTTGGCGGCATCCAGCAATGCCAACCACGGGTCCGTCACCGGCACATCGGGACTCAAGGTGACCACCTGACGCTGGTCCAGTTCGGTGAGTTTGCGTGGCGGACTCCAGGACTGGACCGGCATCGGACCATCGATTGTCGAGAAGGTCCGTGGCATCAGCACGGCTTTGGGCGATGAGTCATCGACCAACGCTTTGGGGTCGAGCGTTACGCGGAACCAATACTCAAATTGCTCTTGGCCCGTCAAACCGGCGACGTATTGATAGATCCGTTTGGACAGCCCCTGCGTCCCGATCGATGAGTTTTCGGTGCGAACGAGTTGTTGAATGATCGGAGCGGTTTCTTTGACGGCCCCATCGGCGGCCAGCCCCAAGGCCAGGGTGGTCAAATTGTTGATTAGAGATGAGTCGAAATTATCGGGGTTCGCCCGGGAGGATAGGACGTAGTTTTGAATTTCCCGTCTTAGCATCGCGGTCAATTCGTCGTCGTCGCCTCGGGCGGCGGCCACGATCGACTCCGATATTAGTATGGATGCCAATTCCCGATGACGCTGCGCGGTCCAGGCGTCCGACCGGATCAGCGACACCAGCCCCCGCATCATCTTGCCCGCCGTCCGCCTCGCCGAATCGGGCGTTTCGGGCCGACCGGTGATCGACCACAGGTTGGGTAGCAATTGGTTGATCAAACGGCTCTTACCATACGATTCGGTTTGCATCGCCGAATCGATCGACGTGACTGAATCGGGGACATCGACCGGCTCTTGATCCGGCAAAACCGGATCGGCGGCCGCGGCCAGTGCCTCGGCGGCGGCGGCGACTGCGGCAGGATCGTCACCAGCGAGTGCCAATTGCAAACATAACCCGGCCGCTTCGATCGAAACGGGGTTGGCGGCGGCTCGGGTTTGGGCCAAACCCGTTACCGCGTCCAATCGTTCGCACCGGGCGGCCGACCGGGCCAACGCAATGGCAAGCGACGTCGGCACGCTATCGGCACCGAACCGTGAATTGTCATAACTTCGCGGGTCCACCGTATCGATCGCATAACCATGCACGACCGCTTCGGTCGCCGGCGGCATGACGATCGACTGCAATGAATCACAGATTTGAGCGTAGACGGCCGGCTGATCCGACTGAGCAATCGTGGCGGTGCCAGTCTCCGATTCCTTGGGGGCAGTGGTGAATAGGTTGAATGCGGTCTGCATCCACGATGTTGATTGGACGCGAGCGATCGGTTTGACCTCCGGCCACCGCAACAGCGACTGGCCGAGTGATTTTTCCCAAGACGTGATGATTTTGATCAATCGCGATTTCAGGAGCGACAGATCATTCCCGGTGTCGTCGTTCCCCGACGAGGCACTCGACGAGATCGCAAACGCATCGACATTGCCAACGGTCGCCAACGGCGGTCCGCCCGAGAGCGCTAACGCCATCGCGCGAGCTGATGAAGCCACTCGTCCGTTTTGGGCCAACGTTTCGGACATCGATAGTAAGGTTTCGATTTGGTCCCGAGGCGGCTGGACGCCTGGACGAATCGTCTTTGCAAGTTGCTCCAGGTAGGCCTCGACCGCTGCGCCCCCGTCATCGCCCGATCCGGCAATCGCCATCGTCAGCGACGGCATTGCCAACGCTTCGGCGGCGGTGGTCAAGAAGTCTTCCAGCGGCTGGGTATCGAGCTGGCCTGCAACCCGCCGATGCAAGATCAATGCGTCGACGATTGCCGATTGGGTTGATGGATCGATGCGTGCCCCGCCAACGGTCGGCAACGGGGGCAGCAGCTCGATAAAGCATTTCAAATGTTCGGCGGCTTGGGGGGCGTCGACTGCCGCGGCTAGCAGCGTCAGAACCGCGGAGGTTGGCCGGGCAACCTCATCGACCTCATCGGCGGCGGATTCCAGGATCGTATCATAGGTTTGCTTCAATACCTCCGGTTCGGACTGACGCAACGTTTCGACGGCCAAATCGATGCCCGACGGTTGCGGGTCAGTGATCGTCGCTTGGAACGTCAACCGCGTCAGCCCCGCATGACGATCGTCAACATTGGGTTCGGGCAACTGGTCGGCAACCGCGGACAGGTATAAGTGTGCCGCCTTGGAGTTGATTAACTTACGAGTCTCGTCAAGCTCTTTCTGAAAACTTTCCTGTTGGGAACGATTCCCCCAACGCTCGGCTTTGGCAAAGGTTTCAGGATCGGCCAGGGCCGAACGCAAAATCATTTCGGAATCGATCGCATAACCCATCTCGCGGAGCAAATCGGCGACCGCCTTTTTGTCCTCGAGATCTTGAGACTCACCATAGCCCGGGTTGTAAGCACTTTGCTCGCTGTGATCGATCGCATCATAGGCCGCCCATGCCAACCGCCTGGCCTTGAGCTTCTGACCGACCCGGCCCAACGCTTGCAAGTACCGTGGACCGGCGGAATGGGTCCACTGGTTCCTTTGGTTCGCGGCCCGCTCGGAGGCGAATTGATACAGCCCCACCGCGATCTGATCGTGATGAGTCAGATGGTTGTCAACCTCAACTAACTGTGCCGCCAATCGGGCCAACGAAGGATTGATCGGCAACCCATCTTCTTCCGTGGCCCGGGGAGGCTGCTCGTTATTGATTTGTTCGGCGAGCGACAACAAATCCTCATCAACCGAATCAACCGATTCGCGGACCTGCAATTGAACCAAACCGCCAATCAGCCTGGCGGTGGCTCGGGTTTCCAGATCGGCGAGCATTTTTTGAGCAACGTCATCGAACCGCTTCCGAATCTCAGGGACTTCGGTCAGCGCAATCAGTTGTCCCAAAACGCCATTGAGTTTTCCGTCCCCGGAATAGGAGTTGGCTTGCCACAATTCGCTATCGGTGGCGAACGCCTCGGGGCTGCAAATCATGTCGGCGGCGAATTGACGAAGCACTTCGGACTTGGCCAATTCGTCTACCGGGATCGCTCGCAGGGCGTTGGCGCGGCCTCCGGGGTCGCGAACCGAGGTCGCCATGTGCTCGGCAAACTTCCGCTGAGCGTCGGAAAAACCGCTGCCACGTCGCCTATAATCAAGTCGCAGTAGTTCGTCATAACGATAGGTGGCCACGCGGCTCAGATCGATCCCGGAGAGCGTCTCATACATGCGGTCAAACCCATTGCACTGCTGCGCCGCGGTGCGGACCTGATAGATTTCCCGGTCCAACAGCGAGGGATTTTGAGCGATCGCTTTGAGATACAGATCCAGCGCCGCGGAGGCGTCGGTACGCACGATCGCTTTGGCCTGGGCCATCATCTGCTCGGGACTTTGGCGACCTTGCAATTCCGCCGACATCCACAACTTCGCCGCATCGTCCTGGCGACCGGCGGCGATGTAGAGCGAGGCGAGTTGGTTGCGGAGCCGGATCGATCCGGGCGTTTGTTCCAGTCGACGCTCGGCGGATTGCAACAGGTTGTCCAGTCGACCGGCTTGCCGCAGCAACGAGACGGCTTGGCGTTCGTAGTAATCCCGGTTGGATTCGGACCGCCCGCTGCTAAGTTTTTGCAAGACCGTGTAGGCGACCTCGGCGGCGGCTTCTTTGTCCTCCCCGGCGACGAAAAGTTGTGCGATCCTCAACTGTGTACTGATGTCGGGCGTCCGTCCACCGCGGGCACGACGTAGGATCGCATCGGCGAGATCGTTCATGTTTAGCCGACGCATCTGGTCGGCGAGCGATAACTGCGTGTCCCGGTCCATCCGCAGTCCGAACAATCGCTCGGCGGCTTTGGCGGCCCGCTGGCGATCGCCGACCACGCCGGCCAAATTCATTGCCGCCATCTCTTTGCGAACCAACATACGGCTGTCCAGCGGCTCGAAGGAATCGAGCATTGCCAGTGCCTCGGCGGGTTGGGACAACTCGGCGGCCAGCCGGGCGCGTTCGATGGTTAGATCGATATCACCGGGATACTGGTCGGCCAATTTTAAAATTGCGGCATAACAGGCCGCCGCATCGTCGGTCCACCACCGGGAGTAGGCCGCCAGCACCGCTCGCATCTTGGTCTCCGTCGCGGTCGCGTCGGTCAACGATTCGGTCAGCGATTGCCGCATCGCGTCAGTCACGCGGATCGGTTGTTGCCGCTGCCCCTTTTGCCAGGAATCGACCGGAACCAGCTTGGCCAAATCGTCAATCAATCCATTGGGGATCATCATCGGATCGATCGGTTGTTTAACCATGACTTGGATGCTTGATTGACCGGGGATCAACGAGACATAACTTTGAAATTCACCGGAGCCGGGGGTGGGAGATTGGGAAGCGGCGGCTTCGACCCGCGCCGCGGCGGCCGCAACGACGACATCGAGCAGCGACAGGCGATGACGGTCGAAAAAATCGCGGATGTGGTCTTGCGAAACATTGACACTCCGCAGCACCCCCGACGACGGGTTTCCGTCGTCGTTGCGAGCCGACGCCAACAGCCGGGGCATCAAATCGTCGGCACGCTCGGGTTGGTGCATCTGCTGATGCAAGTCGATGGCGTGCAAAATCAAAGCGGGATCGGCATCACCATGCAGTTGCAGATCAAACGATTGGGCTTTTTCGATCGCCCCTGCCAATTGATATTCATTTTGCAAATAAGCATCGTGCGACAATCGCTGGGCCGGGGCGGGTTGGGACAACAGGCGATGGTGCTCGGCCAGTAGCTGCTGCAACTGATCGATCTCGGGCCGATCGAACGCGGTGGGTTGAGTTTTCGGATCGTCGTCGTGAACCTGGTTAAATCGAAACCGAAGCGCACCGACGATCGGACCGGCGCCCCCGGCCGGGTCGAGTTGAAGCAGACGCCATTTATAAGCCGTTTGATTCGTCTGTTGCTCATTGATGACGACCTTAAAGATTTCGGGGGCATCCACGAAGGCTTTGGAAAAATCGCGAAGGTAAATATCTTCCCAAATTTTCGCCGGTTGATCGACGTCCTCGGGGGGTGGGGTGCTAAAGTCACCGGACAACGCGGTCCAAAATTCCACGGTTTGCGATGTAGGATCGACCGGATGATCGGCCTCGGTCTTGAGGATCAAAGCCCCGGCAATTGCCTTGCCGTGGGCGTAATTGAGGGGCGTGACCAATGAAATGCTGGATTGATTGCCATAATAATATCGGCCGTATTGACCCAGCCGGTAGGCTCGAGCAATGTCATAAGTTCGCCCCACCCAACTGTTGTGAGTGACGCTCTGGGGACGTCGCGATGCCGATCCGGTCGGCGGCGGATCATCGGGTTCCACCTCGGCGTCGCGAACTTGACGCAGCGTTGCCAGCAGTTCTTGCCGTAACGTTTGGCGGGCCTCGATTTCCTCTTCGGTCCCCGTCGAGGGTGTTTGATAGAACTCGTGGGCCAACATCTCGGCCAGGTACAAACGCACGTCCCATAATTCAGGACTGCGATCGAGGACGACGCGACAGGTTTGCATCACCGCAGTCTTATCACCCCGGCTGGCGGCGCCACGGATCATCGCCCCCAATCGTGACGGATCATTGGCAATGGAAATTCGGCGTGATAACGCTTCGCCGACGTCGATCAATCCGGCGTCCAGTTCCAACATGGCCAACCGGGTTCGATTCTCCGGCGTGTCGGAAACTTGAGTCAATCGCCGGGCATACTCGGCGGCGGTCATGGTGTCGTCGGCGTCATCGGCCAATCGCACGACCGTTTGCAATAGACCGACGTCGCGGGGTGATTTGGCCAACAATTGTTCGACCCGGGCGATCGCTTGGCCGAAATACTGCACCGCCTCATAAGCTGCCGCGACCATCAATCCGGTCGTTCGCGGATCGGCCGGGGCGGGTTTGCCGCGGACGGCGGGTGCATCGACGGCGGCCGGGTCCTGCAATCGCTCGATCAACGATTCCAGTTCATCCTGGCGGACGTAGAGCGGTGCCAAATCACGAACCGTCGCCAACCGATCTTCGACTTCCCGGTGCAGCGTCATCGCTTGCCAATGCAACCGGATCGCTTCCTCGGTCCGGTACCGGTCGGCCAATTCGGAAGCGAGCGACCGCAGCGGGGCGGGGTCGCGGGGAGCGACCTGAACGGCCCGGCGCAGCGCCTCCTCAGCCGCATCGGCGCGACCGACCTGCGACGCCGTTCGGGCCAAAAACGCATAAGATTGCGGACTGGCGGGGTTGGCTTGCACGACCCGATCGGCCAACCGCATCGCCTGGTCGGCTTGACCCAAACGGATTCGCAACGATGCGGCGTTCTTGAGATGATTGGTTTGATACCGTCGGTCGACGTCGGCGAGTTCCTCATAACGCTCGGCGGCGAGCAAGAATTGATTTTGACGTTGGGCAATGTCGGCCGCGACGCTCAAGATCGCGACGTCGCCGGGGGCCAAAGTCGCAGCATCAGCGATCACTTCGGCGGCGCGAACGTTTTGATTGTCGGCTTGCAACATCACCGCCAACCGCCGGAGCGAATCGGGCGTCGCCGGCTCGGCGGCCGCCGACTGGATTTGGTCCCGCAACGTGCCCGCGGACTGGAACGCTTTGATTCGCGCGGTGAGCAATCGGTCGCGGGTTTCGGGGGCGTCGGCGAGGCTCTGAGCGGCTTCCAAAACCACGATGGCGTCGTCATGATCGCCCGCGGTCGACAGGGCGGCGGCGTATCGCAGGCGGGTGTCGAAATCCAAGTCATACTCGGCCGCCGCCCGCCACGTTTGCAGCGACCGATCGTCCAGATCAAACGTCCGGTAGACTTCGGCCAAACGCACCAGTGAATCGCGGTCGCGGCGGTCGCCCTCGGCGATCGATTGCCAAACATTCATGGCTTCGTCACGGCGGTTAAGTTTGAATAGGTATTGCCCCAAATACTCGCGGTATTGAGGTGACGACGGATCAACCGCGATGGCCCGGCGATATAGGTCAATGGCAGTATCCGTCCGGTCGATCCCCCGCATCAAATCGGCGACTTGGGCGATCAGCACCGCGTCGTCGGGCCGGGCGTCAACAAGCTTTTGCCAAACCTCCACGGCGTCACTTCGGCGGTCCGCTTCGGGCCGATCGGTGTCGGCCAACAACGTCTGAGCCAGCGCCAACGCATAGTCGGCGTTGTTAGAATCGGCCCGCAGCAGATTGCGGTATTGATCCGCCGCGGCGGCATAATCGCCCCGGCTGATTTGCACATCGATTAATGATGAGGTGATCGCCGGATCGTCGGGCGATCGTTCCAATAGATTCTTTAATACCGTTTGGGCTTCGTCCAATCGGCCCGCGGTCATCAAAACGCCCCCGAGCCGGGTTTGCATGGCGACGTCATCGGGATTGGTTTCGATCCGCCGGCGGTAGTATTGGGCGAGTGCATCATAATCGCCGGCGGCCAGGAACCCGCTCTCGAGTCGGCGCTGGACGTCGTCATACAGGTAGCTGCCCGGCCGCAGCCGCGCCATGACGGTTTCCAATTCGGTGGTCGCTTCGTCGGCTTGACCCAGGTCCCGGAGCAACTCGGCCGCGCGGACGGCGAAATTGATTTGGTCGTCCCCCGATTTGGCTGATTTGGCCAATGATAGATAGCGCCTTCGGGCTTCGTCGGACTCACCGTCGGCGGCCAGGGCCGCGGCGATTCGGCCGCCGACGCGAACATCACCGGGGAACATCGATTCGAGACCGCCCCAGACTTCGATCGCCCGATCGGTCTGCCCGGCTCGCGCGTAGATCCGGGCGAGCGTCGAGAACACATCGGCGGCCTGCAACCGGTCGGGTCCGCGATCGATCGCTCGCTGCAGCGCCGCGGCGGCTTGCTCGGTTTTGCCGACCGCGAGCAGCGATTTGCCAAGCTCGAAGCTGATCGAAGCGTCGGCGGGATCGATCGATTCGGCGCGCTCGAACGCCCCGGCAGCGGCGGCGGCCTGACCCCGACGGGCTTGGATCAATCCGGCGACGGTCAACCGCGCCGCGGCGTCATCTGCGGGGGCTTCGGCGGTAAGGGTTTGCAGGAGATCATCAAGTGATTCTTCGGCGACGTGATATTCAATCACTCGGTCCAGCGCCGTGCCGGCCCGCGGCCGCCGCCGCAGCACCTGCAGAAATCGCTCGGCGGTCACGCGGTCGGCGTCCCCGGGTGGTTGTGCAGCCAGCGGGGTGGCCAGGACCGTGGCGAGTAATAACAGACCCAAGAATCGCAGTCCCAACGTGTTTGGAAGACGGGTTGGTTTCATGTTGCAAACCGATTGGCGGATCGAGCCGGGTGGGGCCACTGAGTCTACCGATCGGTAGTGTGGGGATGTTGATTCGCCCTCCAAGTCATCGAGTCGCGAAGCGACGCCATGTGATAGCCCCGGACGCCAGTCCGGGGTCGGTCGCCGGCCCCAATCCCCCCCCAGTCGCGAAGCGACGTCATGTGATAGCCCCGGACGCCAGTCCGGGGTCGGTCGCCGCCCCCCAATCCCCCCCAGTCGCGAAGCGACGACATCCGCTAGCCCCGGACGTCAGTCGGTCGCGGCCCCCAATGCCCCCCAGTCGCGAAGCGACGACAGACGATAGCCCCGGACGTCAGTCCGGGGTCGGTCGCGGCCCCAATCCCCCCCAGTCGCGAAGCGACGACAGACGATAGCCCCGGACGTCAGTCCGGGGTCGGTCGCCACCCCCAATCCCCCCCAGTCGCGAAGCGACGCCATGCGATAGCCCCGGACGTCAGTCCGGGGTCGGGTCAACGCACCGAAATATCAAGTCGCGAAGCGATGACAGACGTTCGACCGACGTGTTGGGAGGATTGCGACATTCGGACGTATGCCGTCGCTTCGCGACTATCGGGGCGGGGGGGCGTCGGGACCCCGGACTGGCGTCCGGGGCTGGCGCATGTCGTCGCTTCGCGACTATCGGGGCGGGGGGCGTCGGAACCCCGGACTGGCGTCCGGGGCTGGCGCATGTCGTCGCTTCGCGACTACAGAGGGGAGGGCGTCCGGGGATGGCATGTGGCATCGCTTCGCGATTGTTCATCCAATGATTTCACGTTCAAACACGTGCCTGGGATCATAGTCAATCCCGTGCTTTTGCAGCATCGAAAGGTACTCGTCGTCGAATGACATTTTACGATGATGATCACGTTGATTGGCGATGTATTGTTTGACGACTTCGGCCATCGATTGACTCACCGAAAAGGCGCCATATCCCAACTGCCATTGAAACTTGCGTTTTAAACCGCGAGTTTGATTAATCCATCTGGACGAATTGGCTTTGAGCAATTGGATCGTTGACGAGATTGCAAACGTCGGGTGAAATTTGACGAGAAGGTGGACGTGGTCAGCGACACCACCGGCCTTCAAGAGCGCGGCTTTGTGCTCTTGAACGGTCCCCCCAATGTAGGCGAATAGTTCGCCCATCCAATCGTCATGAAGCGTCGGTTTCCGGTACTTTGTCGAGAACACCACATGCACAAGGATTCCGTGGTGAGATGACATGAACGGATTCCTTGTCGACACATGGCGACGTGGGGGGGACGGTCGCGAAGTTACGTCAGTTTATAACCCCAAACGCCAGTCCGGAGTCACGTTTGCCCTCAGTCGCGAAGCGACGGCAGACGATAGCCCCGGACGTCAGTCGGTCGCCGGCCCCCAATGCCCCCCAGTCGCGAAGCGACGCCATTTGACAGCCCCGGACGTCAGTCCGGGGTCGGGTGAACGCACCGAAATATCAAGTCGCGAAGCGATGGCAGACGTTCGACCGACGTGTTGGGCGAATTGGGACACCGGGGCGTATGCCGTCGCTTCGCGACTATCGGGGCGGGGGGGGCATCCGAGACCCCGGACTGGCGTCCGGGGCTGGCACATGCCGTCGCTTCGCGACTATCGGGGCGGGGGGCATCCGGGACCCCGGACTGGCGTCCGGGGCTGGCGCATGTCATCGCTTCGCGATTACCGTTTCAACACTTCGCGACTACCGTTTCACAGCTTCGCGATTGACTGTCGGACGATCAAACCGGTTCGTCGATCCATTCGCGGACCGCGCCGGGGGCGCCGGGGACGATTCGGGTGATCGAAACCTTGGTTCGCTCCAAATCATCGATCCGCTGCACCAAAGCCCCGATCACGTCGGCGATTTCTTGGCCGGCCTGTTCGCCGATGTGGACCCGTAGCGCCTTTTGAGCGCGGTCGGAAAGCCCGGGCAGCGACTGGACGTTGATTCGGTTGGACATGGCGGGGCAAAAGGTTGGAAGGTCGGTTCGGATGTAGGACGGCCTTTCAGGCCGTCCCTGCGGATAGCGACGGTCTGAAAGACCGTCTTACCGTTTTGACAACCCTACTCCACGGTGACCGATTTGGCCAAGTTACGCGGTTTATCAACGTCACAGCCCCGCAGCACCGCGATGTGATAGGCCAACAACTGCAGCGGAACGACCGTCACCATGGGCTGCAAAAATGTGGGGACTTCGGGGATGTAGACCACGTCATCGGCGATCGATTCGATCTCGGTGTCATCGTGACTGGCGACAGCGATGACCGGCCCGCCGCGAGCTTTGACCTCCTGCATGTTCGATAACACTTTGTCATACGTGCTGCCTTTGGGCACGATAAAGACACTCGGTGTATGACGGTCGACCAGCGCGATCGGACCGTGTTTCATTTCCGCGGCAGGGTAGCCCTCGGCGTGGATGTAAGAAATTTCCTTTAATTTCAAAGCACCTTCCAAAGCCGTCGGGAAATTAAATTGACGACCAAGATATAGAATGGTGCTGGCGTCGGCGTATTTAGCCGCGACTTCACGCACCTGTGAGTCGCATGTCAACGCCTGCTCGACGGCCGAAGGCAACCGGCGGAGTTCCTCGATGATTCGAAGCCCCGACTCATAACTAATGTGTCGGATTCGGCCAAAGTAGAGTGCTAACATGGCCAGCACGGTGCATTGCGACGTGTAGGCTTTGGTTGACGCGACGCCGATCTCCGGTCCGGCGTGCAGGTAGACGCCCCCGTCGGCGGCCTGCGCGATCGATGAGCCGACGACATTGCAGATCGCCAGCGTCCGGTGGCCTTTTCGCTGCGTTTCCCGCAGCGCCGCGAGCGTATCAGCGGTCTCACCGGACTGGGTGATGCCAAAGACCAGCGTATTGTTTTCGATCGGCGGATTGCGGTATCG
Organism: Pirellulaceae bacterium; assembly: GCA_963833245.1. Lineage (GTDB taxonomy): Bacteria > Planctomycetota > Planctomycetia > Pirellulales > Pirellulaceae > Rhodopirellula. The sequence goes on along the minus strand of CAWHXH010000006.1, from coordinate 740,381 downwards.
CAATTCCGAAGCGTACTCAACGTTGACGGGAATTCGGGCGAACTCCTCGATCATGTATTCGCCCACCAGGGCGCTGTGCCATGACGTTCCGCAGCCGGTCAGGATGATCGACTCGATGCCTCGAAGTTGCTGCGGCGTCATATTGAGACCACCGAAAACCGCCGTCGCATCCTGTTCGTCTAAACGGCCCCGCATGGCGTTGCGGATCGCATCGGGTTGTTCGTGAATTTCTTTGAGCATGTAGTGGTCATAACCACCGGTCGACACCTCCTGCGTATCGTCGGCGAGCGGTTGAATGTTGACGCGGACCTTGCCGGTGTCGCGGTGCAGGACCGTGAAGCCATCGGCCGTCAGCACTGCGACTTGATGATCGGCCAAATAGACAATTCGGTCGGTCCGCCCGGCGATTGGCGAGGCGTCCGAGGCGACGAAGTACTCCCCGCGGCCGACGCCGATGACCAGCGGGCTGCCGAAACGGGCGGCGATCAGCAGTCCCGGGCGGTCGCGAAAGGCGATGGCCAGTCCGTAGGTGCCCCGGAGTTGAGCGATCGCCCACTGGACCGCGGTGAGGTATCGGTCGTTGGGGCGGTCGTCGACATCGGGCGTATTTTCGAGGCCCTCGGCGATCAGGTGAGCGACGGCCTCGGAGTCGGTGTCAGATTTGAAGACGTAACCTTTGGCGATCAATTCGTCTTTGAGAATTTGAAAATTCTCGATCACACCGTTGTGGGCCAGCACGACTTCGCCATCGCCGCCGACGTGGGGGTGGGCGTTGGTTTCGGTCGCCGGGCCGTGGGTGGCCCACCGGGTGTGGCCGATCCCCAGCGTGCCCTCGGCCGGTGATTTGCCGAGTTTGGCGGCCAACGATTCAATCCGGCCGACCGCCCGGGTGAGTTCAAAGCGTTCATCCTCGCACTGGATCGCGATCCCGGCGGAGTCGTAGCCGCGATATTCGAGCCGCCGCAGGCCGTCAATCAAAAATGGGCCGGCGGAGGAATTGCCGACGTAGCCAACGATGCCGCACATGGATGTCTGCCGTCCTTGGGGGATTTGCTTTGGAATCGGGCCGATTGTCCCGCAAAGCGGCTCGGCAGCACCAGAGCAAGTTCGGTTGGGCTAGGATGGTTGACCTTGGCTGCGGCAACCCTCCCGACGTAGCGGACGTCGCCAAGACTTTCGGTTTCTCTGGTCAACCCTGTATTGACAAACGGTGGGTCGGCGCCGAAGCGGCTTGACCCACCCTACGTTTCTAAGAGATTTGCCATGTCCGCCGTTGTTGATGCCGTCGCCGAAGTTGCCCCGAGCAAGACGCTCACGCTGCGAGAGTACTTCGAGTTCAATCGTCAAAGCCTTGAGAAACACGAATTTTACAAAGGTGAGGTGTTTGTCATGCCCGGAGGTACCGCGAGGCACAGTTTGATTGGTGCCAACGTCGTCGGCGAGATGCGTCAGTTGCTCAAAGAAACTGACTGCGATGCTTACCAGAGCGACCTGCGGATCAACATCACGGGTACCGGTTTGTACACCTACCCCGACGCGTCGGTCGTCTGTGGCGAGTTGCAATTTGACGAGGCGGACCCTCACGGCGAGACGATTATCAATCCTCGGGTGCTCGTCGAGGTTTTGTCCAAATCAACCATGCGGTACGACCGTGAAATCAAACGCCGCCACTACCAAACGCTCGACTCGCTGCAGGAACTGCTGCTGGTTCATCAAACCGAACCGTGGGTCGAACAACTCGTCCGTCAGCCGGGACGCGGCTGGCTGTTGATCGACACGATCGCTCTGGATGCTGAGGTCGAGCTGCAAAGCGTGGGCGTCCGATTGGCGATGTCGGAGATCTACCGCAGCGTCAAATTTGATCCCCCGGGCGATTTGAAGGGACTTCTGTAGCGGAAGTCGCCAAGACTTTCGGTTGCGATCGTTCGGGAGAAACCGAAAGTCTTGGCGACTTCCGCTACGGGGGGACGGCGGGGCGGCGGAAAGTCTTGGCGGTTTGCTCGGCAAGATGATACAGTGGGTCTCCCTCCCCAATTCAGTGCGGTCGCACGATCGGCCGCATCCCGCCTTTCTATCCCACCGATCCGCCATGTGGCTTTCCCCCCCGGGAACGCCGCCGCGACGCCCCGAGCGATTCGCGGCGGTCACCTGCGCCCTGCTGGGCATGTTCGCTTCGGTCGCCTCGGCCAATTCTCCGGCCGATCGCTGGCAATCGGTCGGCGTGCCGCTGCTGCGTGAATACTGCCTGGATTGTCACAACGAGGACAACGCCGAAGCGGGGTTGGATCTGTCGGTGCTGGTTCCCGAAAGCGGGTTTGGAGAACACCCCGAATTGGTCGGCCAAGTCGTCGGGATGATTCGTTTTGGCGCGATGCCGCCCGAAGACGCCGCGTTGCCGGACGTCGATGAACGGGCGGCGCTGGGCGATGCGATGGACGAATTGGCGTACCACGCGACCTGCTCGGTCACGCCGCGGCCCGGCCGGGTGACGGCGCGGCGGATGAATCGGGCGGAATACAACAACGTGATCCGCGACCTCTTTGGCGTTGGTTTAAAGCCCGCCGATGCGTTCCCGGCCGATGATGTCGGCGGCGGGTTTGACAACAACGGCGACGTGCTGGGGATGTCGCCCATGCTGCTGGAGAAATACCTCGACGCGGCCGGCGATGTCGCTCGGGCGGTAATCGTCGACGTCGAACAGTTGCCCAAACTGGAGGCGGAGTTCTCCGACGCGTCGCTCTCGGTGATCGGCGATTCGGTCAAAATGGGGTTTGGCGGCATCGCGGTGCCCCACGGTGGGATTTATCACATCAACGTCGACGTCCCGGTTGCCGGTCGGTATCGGTTGGAGGTTCAAGGCGAACCGACGTCCGAGAAGCTCGAACATGAGGTGATGTTCGGGTTTTACGATGCCGCCGGGGTGCTGCGGCAACGCGTCCCGGTCGAGAACAAGGAGGGCGGCGCTTCGGGCGGTCATTCGTTCAAACTTGACCTGCCGGCCGGGCCGCAGCGGTTTTTCGTCGTCCCGACCTTGGATAAGGCCGGCGAGATCGGCGAGGCCGACCCAAAGTGGACGGTGGGCGATTCGACCAGCGAGTCGGTCACGGCGTTGTCGGCCGAGCAGATCGCCGCCAGCGTGCTGGACCCCAAGACGTTGTTGCCGACAACGCGCAAGTACGATCGGGACAAGTTCGTTTTTGAGATACGAAAAATACGCGTGATCGGCCCGGAGGAACGCAGCCGCGACGATGTGCCGCCGACGCAGTGGACGTTGGTTCGGAGCACGCGGGACTACCGCCCCGGGCAGGAGAAGGAATTGTTGGCGGCGGCGGCCAACAATTTGAAGCCGTTGATGCGTTTGGCTTTCCGCCGGCCGGTCGACGACGCCGAAGTGCAGCCCTACGCCGACGTGGTGCTCGATGCTTGCAAGCGGTCGGAGAGTTTTTTCGCCGGGATGCAGCAGGCCGTCGCCGCGGTGCTGTCGTCCCCCTCGTTCCTGTTTCGGGTCGAATTGCCCGGCGAACCGGGCCAACCGGACGCGTCGAAAATCGCCGAGGGCGGGACGTTTGAACTCGATAAATACGAGATCGCCACGCGGATGGCGTTCTTCCTGTGGAGCAGCACGCCGGACGACCGGTTGCTGCGAGCCGCCGAGGGTGGAAAAACGCTCAGCCCCGGCGGCCGGGCGGAGTTGATCCGTCAAATGCTCGCCGACCCCAAGAGCGAGTCGCTGGGTCGGGAGTTCGTCAGCCAGTGGTTCGGATTGAAAGGACTCCGCGAACGGGATTTGGCCGGCGAGCAGGACGGTTTGACGGCCGATATGCTCGAAGCCGAAACCCGCGACCTGGTCATGCACCTGATTCGCGACAACCGGCCGGCGACCGAGTTGGTCACCGCCGATTACACGTTCGCGGCCGAGCCGTTGGCGAAATACTACGGGTTGAAACCGGACGCCGATTCGGACCGCGTTTCGATCGCCCCGACGCCGCGGCGGGGAATTTTGGGACACGCCGGGATTTTGACATTGACCAGCTACCCCGATCGCAATTCGCCGGTGCTGCGGGGCAAGTGGTTGCTCGAAAACGTCATCGGCACCCCGCCGCCCGAACCGCCCGCGGGCGTCCCGACGCTCGAAGATGCCGCCGCCGAAACCGCCGGCATGTCGCTGCGCGGGCAACTGGAGGTCCATCGGGCCGATCCGTCGTGCGCGTCGTGCCACCGCGTGATGGACGCGATGGGCTTTGGATTGGAACAATTCGATCATTTGGGGCGTGCCCGCGGGCAGGATGATTCGGCGATGGCCGATGCCCACGGCGAACTGCCCGGCGGCCACACGTTTGCCGGAGCGAAACAATTGGGCGAGGTGCTCGCGTCGACCCAGGCCCGGGCGATCGCCGAGACCGCGACGCGCCGGATGATGAGTTTTGCGATCGGCCGCGAACTGCGACCGGCCGATCGGTGTTTCATCGATGCAATCGTCGATTCGGCCCAGCCGAAGGGCTACCGGATGAACGACCTGCTGGTCGGCGTCGTCCAAAGTCCACCGTTCTTGACCATGTCATTGCCAACGTCCCCCGAAACCGGAGTCTCCCCATGACCCATCGCCAACGAATTGTCCCGGCCGATCGGTGCGTCGCCCGGATCCCCCGCCGCACGGTGCTCCGCGGCGTCGCGGGGGCGACCGCGGTGGTCGGATTGCCGCGGCTGGACGCGATGACCGGTTCGACGCTGGGCCGCGCGGCCGCGGCGTCGGCAACGAAGGCACCGGTTCGGATGGCGTGCCTGTTTGTGCCCAACGGGGTGATCGGCGACCAGTGGTTCCCGGCCCGGCCCGAAGGTGGCCAATGGCAGTTGTCACAGTCGCTCCAACCGCTGCAGGGCGTCAAATCGAAGCTCAACGTCATCGCCGATTTGGAACTCGACAACGGCCGTTCGGGTCCCGACGGCGCCGGCGATCACGCTCGCGGCGGGTCGACGTTCTTGACCGCCGCCCGGCCGGTCAAAACCAGCAGCCACATCAAGCTGGGCGTTTCGGTCGATCAAGTCGCCGCGACGCAATTGGCCGACCAAACCCGGCTGCCGAGCATCGAGTTGGGGTTGGTCGGCAGCCGCAACGCCGGGGCCTGCGATTCGGGTTACTCGTGTGCCTACTCGTCAAACATTTCTTGGCGGGCCGAATCGCAACCGATGCCCAAAGAGATCATCCCGCGGCTGGCTTTTGAACGAATGTTCGGCTCCGGCGATGCGGCCGACCAGCGTCGCGAGCGGCTGCGGCGGCGCAGCATCCTGGACGCCGTCAGCCATGATGCGAACCGTTTGATGGGGTTGGTAGGCGGTTCGGATCGCCAAAAGCTCGACGAGTATTTCACCGGCATCCGCGAGATCGAGCGTCGAATCGAGCGGACCGAGGCTCAAGACACCGCGGCGATGCCCGACATGGACGTGCCCTACGGCCGGATCGAAGCGTTCGCCGAACATTCGCGGTTGATGTTGGACCTGATGGTTGTCGGATTTCAAACCGACACGACTCGCGTCGCGACGTTGATGTTTGACATGGCCGGCGGCAACCGGGTTTACAAGGAAGTCGGCGTCGACGGCGCCCATCATGGGATGAGCCATCACCGCGGCAAAGTTGAAACGGTTGAAAAACTTGCCAAAGTCGATCGTTACTTGATTGAGCAGTTGGCGTATTTTTTGGGTCGGCTTGACGCGACGACCGAGGGCGAAGGCACGTTGTTGGACAATTCGATGGTGCTATATGGGTCAGGGATCGGCGACGGCAACCGGCACACCCACGATCACCTGCCGATCATCTTGGCCGGCGGCGGGGGCGGGGCGATTCAAACCGGACGGTATTTGACGAGCGAAAAGCAGCGTCCGATGGCCAATTTGTTCATGTCGATGCTCGACGTGATGGGCACGCCGGCCGAGTCGATCGGCGACAGCACGGGGCGGCTGGAGGGGTTGGTTTAGGTAATTTCGCAAGTCTGACTCCCCCGGTCCCCTCTTAGGGGAGAGAATAGAAAGCAAGTCTGGCCCCCCCTCGCCCCTCTTAGGGGAGAGGGGGTTGGGGGGTGAGGGGATGTCCGCGTGGGGTCGATTGGGCGGCCGAGGCCCCGTCGAATGACCGACGCCTGCAAGACCCCTCACCCCCCGGCCCCCTCTCCCCGAAGCGGGGCGAGGGGGAGAAAGAATCAGGGGTTGTCCCCATTGCCCCGAAGCGGTGCGAGTGGGAGAAAGAATTGGGCGCCTAGACCCCCCGCGGTTGCGTGAGAATAAAAAATCATCGATCTCGATGCGACGACAGAAACTCATGCCGTCACTTCGTGACTACCAGCGATCGTTGTGTCGAATACCACGGACTGGCGTCCGTGGCTAGCGTCTATCGTCGCTTCGCGACTGGGATTCAAGATCGTCCGTGAAGGTGAAGATCATCGCATGAACCTGCATCAAACCCTTCACGCCGCCGCCGAGCGATTGGCCGATCGCGTTGACTCGCTGACGTTCGCCGAGCCGGTCACGCATGTTTACAATCCGCTGCGTTACGCCGCGGCGATGCACCGCGATTATGTCAACTTTGCCCGGTCGACGTGTCAAACGGTGCTGCTGGGGATGAACCCGGGACCGTGGGGGATGGCCCAGTGCGGGGTGCCTTTCGGCGAGGTTTCGATCGTTCGCGACTGGATGGGCATTGCCGATCAAATCGATCCGGCGGCGCTGCCGGATCAGAATCCCAAGCGACCGATCGTCGGGTTGGCGTGCGACCGCAGCGAGGTGTCCGGGTCGCGGCTGTGGGGGTTGATGCGGGATCGATTTGGCACGCCGGAGCGGTTTTTTGAACATCATTTTGTGCTCAATTACTGCCCGCTGGTGTTCATGGAGGCGGGCGGCCGCAACCGGACGCCGGACAAATTACCGATCGAGCAACGCCGGCCGCTCGACGAGGCCTGCGACGAACATTTGGCGACGGTCATCGCGGCACTTGATCCGCAAAATCTTGTGGGGGTGGGGGCTTATGCCGAAAAAGCTTTGGCGCGGGTGGCGTCGGCCGAAGTCGCGGCCGGGTCACGGCGGCTGTGCCGGATCCTGCATCCCAGCCCGGCGTCGCCGGCGGCCAACCGCGGCTGGGACCGCAAGGCGACCGAACAACTGATCGACGCGGGTGTCTGGGCGGCTTGAGGCGTCCAAGTCGACCATCCGGCGGTAATAACGGTCCGTTTGGGCTGAGGAGGCGACAATCAATTGGATTGCCCCCCCGGCGGTCCGCTAGGATGGCCGCGGGCTGACCTTGGCGTGGGAGACAGAGATTTTGAAATTTCGAAGATCATCAACCGCATCGCTGCCAGGGCGGCCGGCGAAGGCTTCCTTCGCTCCGCTGGCGACCGCGATCCTGACGCTTGCGGTGGGGGCTTTGGTCAATCTGCCGCACCTCGATCAAGTCATCGCGACCACCGTGCTGGGGCGATTCTCCTACTCTCCGACCGCGGCCGGGGGTATCGACGATGCGGTCGCGATCCGCGCCGGCTGGCCGTTGACTTACCTCCGGGCGTCGGTCAATCCGATCGGCGGGGCGGGTCCCGAAGTCATGCCGTCGCGGCCGGCGGTGGTTCATTTGGCGGCCGGCGGCAGCGACGTCTCCGTTCGGCTGATTGACCGTTTGCCGCTGCGGGCGGTGGCCAACGCCGCGATCGTGCTGTTGATCGCCGCCGCATTGGCGATCATCACGGCGTTTCGCGGCCGGGCGGTTGCATCGCCGAGGATTTGGGACACCGCGGCGTTGGCGATCATTGCGTTGGTGTTGGTTTCGACGGCCGGGTCGATCGTTTATCGCGGCCGCCAACATCGAGCGATCGCGGCTTCCCTGGGGCAGCACGGCAGCGTCGGGCTGACCGCCCGGGTCCCGGCGGTGTTGGCCTCGCGAATCCCACGACCGCTGGCCGACGCGTTTTTTCGCGTTGAAACCGTGTTGCTGGGGGAGCCGAGCGAGGCCCAATTGGCCAAGTTGGAAACGCTGCCCGGGCTCCGTCATTTGACGCTGACCAATCACACATTGACCGCCCGTCAGTGTGATCGTTGGGCCGATCGACGCTCACTGGGGGTGCTGCGGTTGGTCTCGTGCGAGTTGACCGCCGATTCGATTCAATCGCTCGGTCGGTGCGGTTCGCTGCGGCATTTGGAACTGTATCGTTGCGAGGCACCCGCCGGTCGAAGCGGCGAACTGGGGGGGCTGCCCGGGCTGCAATCGTTGACTCTCTACCACTCGCCGCTGCGTTGGGATGAAGCGTCGCCACCGCCGTGGACCCGGAGCCTGCGTCACTTGGCAACGACCGGGCCGGGCCGGCGGGAGGAGCCGGCCGGGACGCCGCCGCCTGACAACGAAGCCGCCGCGGCCGGGTCGGCGTTGACGCTCGCCGACTGGCCGGAACTGCAAGAACTCGAAATTCTGGCGGCTCCGCGAATCAACCCTCGGCCCCTGCAGGTGTCGCTGCGTCGGCTGCCGCGGTTGGCGTCGGTCCAGCTCTCGCGGTGGCGAAAAATTTCGCTGACCGCCGAGCAATTGCCTTCGCTCCAGTCGATCGGCGAGGTCCCCAGCATTTCGGCCGGGGAGTTCAACGCCCCGGTCGATCTGCCGGCGGGGTTGTGGGTCAGCGATTTGCGACTCCGCGATCTGCCGCAACTGACGGCCGTGGAGTTTTGCGCCAACGATTTGGACCGGCTCGAGTTGACGCGGTTGCCGGCAGTCCGTCGGTTGTCATTGGCCCGGGGATTTTTCAACTCTGAGTTTGAGCGTCGCCGACCGGGGCCGTCACGTCTGATTGACGACGATTGGTTGCGTCAAATCGCCAGCCTGGAGACGCTGCAGGAAATCGAATTGATCGGGCTGAGATTGCGAAACCGCGATTTGACGCCGCTTTCGGGGCTTGGGCATCTGCGGGAACTGTCGTTGAGCGGCGCCGGGCTGGACAGCGAGGATTTGGACTTCATTCATCCGATGACCGAACTTCGGACGTTGCAGTTGTTCGGCTGCACGCTGCAGAACGAGCGATTTGACCGATTGCTGCTCGACCTGCCGCACCTCCAAACCCTCGAAGCGGACCTGCATGATTTGCAGCGGCTGACGCTAATTAACCGCCCGGCGATTCAAAACCTCGGCCGGTTGGAACTGCCTCACGCCCGCCAGGTGCGATTGACCGGCGTGCCGCGGCTGGGCGGAATGCTGTGGCTGCGCGGCGACGTCGATCAGTTGGACCTGTCCGAATCGACCCGGCTGTCGGGATTGTGGTTGGATCAAAATTGGCCGGCCGATTCGCAGATCGATGGCTTGCACAAGCTGCGTCAATTCGCCGGCGGGGGGCCGAATTTGGACGACCGAATCCTGGGGCATCTGCTGCGTTGCACCGAGTTGGACGAATTGACGGTCGCCTATGGGGCGTTGACCGCTCCGGCACTCCGGTCGATCGCGGGGCTGTCGCATTTGACCCAGCTCCACCTGCCCGGTGCGGCGATCGATGACGACCTGGTCGCGGCGTGGTCGGCGATGACCCGGCTGCGGGATGTCAATTTTGATGATACCAACGTCGGGGTCGAAACACTCCGCTGGCTCGCTCGCCAACCTTCGCTGCGGCGGCTCTCGCTGGCGGGAGTCGATCTGCGGGGACCGGCCGGGGTGGCGCTCGCGGAGCTGGACCAAGTCGGCGACCTGACGTTAGCCCGCTGCGACGTCGATCCCGCGATCCTGGCTCAACTGGCAACCCACGGTTTCTTGGAACGGTTGGACGTCTCGGGGTGTGCGCGGACCGATTCGGCGTGGGAGCGTCTGAGCGAATCGCGAACGCTTCGGGTGGTCACCATCGGCCCGCCCCCGCCGCCGGAGCTAGCCGCCCGTTGGTTGACCCAAAACGAGCAATTGACACTTCGGTGGGCGGCGGGTTCGGATCCCGAGACCGCCCGGGCCTATCGCCGGTTACTGCCTGAGGGATTGGCCGATCGGGTCGAGGACCACGAAACCCCGCGGCGAAGTCGCCGCCCGGAGATGACTGAACATCGTTCCGTGTGGTGGACGCCGCTGGCGGTTCGTTGAACGGTCCCGGTAGCCGAAGCCGCCAAGGCTTTGGGTCATGCACGGTCGGCGTCCCGGCAGGACGCCGCCACGAAGAGGGTTTCGGCTCGGTCACATAACAATTCGGCCTGTTCGGTTGTCTCGGCTTCGGCAATCAACCGCGCGATTGGCTCGGTATTGCTGCCGCGGATCAACAACCACCGGTCCGGCCACGCCAACCGCAACCCATCGGACCGATCGGCCGCGGCGCCGGGCATCGCGGCCCCGGCAGCGTCAAAAATCGCGGACAAATCGGTCGACGAACCGCCCGGCAAATCGACCTTGCGTTTGATCAACGCCCGCCGCGGCAACGCGTCGGCGAGTTGCGAAATCTGCACGCCGGTTCGGGCCATCAGGTCCAACACCGCCGCCATGCCGACGTAGCTGTCGCGGATCAAACCGACGGCCGGATCGATTGGTCCGCCGTTGCCCTCGCCGCCGTAAAGTGCGCTCGCGGCCAACATCGCGTCGGCCACGTTGGCTTCCCCGACGGCGCTTCGGACGACGGTCGCACCAGCCGCCTCGGCCAACGTTTCGGTCATCGAACTGGTCGCGCCATTGATCACGATTACCCGGCCGGCCGCGTCGTCGCCCAGTTGCAACAGTTTTCGCTGGACACACAGTGCCACGGTCGCTTCCTCACCGATGAACCGGCCGTTTTCGTCGATGATCGCCAACCGGTCGGCGTCGGGGTCTTGGCAAAAACCGACGTCGCAGCGGTGCTGGACCACGAACTCGCCGATGTCGGTCAAATTCTCGGCGATCGGTTCGGGCGGATGCACGAACCCGCCGTCGGGCCGCTCGCCGATCGCGGTCACGTCGCAACCCAGGGCACGCAGCAGCGGCACGCCGGCAACCGCCCCGGAGCCGTGATTGGCATCGATCAAAACATTGAATTGCCGGTCGACGATCCGCTGGCGGTCGACGGTCGCAAGCACCGCGTCGATGTGCCCGGCGTGCGGATCATCGTGCCGCGTCACCGAGCCGATCTTGTCATGAGCGACGTAGGCGGTCGCGGCGTTGGCATACGCCGCCCCGACGGACGCCCCGGCGACCGCGTTGATCACTCGCCCGTCGCCGCCGAACAATTTGATGCCGTTGTAGGGCGGCGGGTTGTGGCTGGCGGTGATTTGGATCGCTCCGGCGGCGCCCGTCGTTTTGACCAAATGTCCGATGGTCGGCGTCGCGATCACGCCCAAATCGACACAATCGCGGCCCGATGCGGTGACAGCGGCGGCGACCGCCCCGGCGATCATTGTTCCGGTTGCCCGCCCGTCGCGACCGACCAGCACCTCGCCGGGCGGCAACGACGCGACAAACGCGGCGGCATAACGGACCGCAACTTCGGGCGTCAGCGAATCGCCGACGATGCCGCGGAGACCGGAGACGGAAATGATCAGGGACATCGGTGGGATAGGCTTCCAGCCTGTCATGGGGTCGGATGACAGGCTGGAAGCCTATCCCACACCGGTGACAGGCTGGAAGCCTATCCCACGCTGATGACAGGCTGGAAGCCTATCCCACGCTGATGACAGGCTGGAAGCCTATCCCACCCTAACCCCGCCGAATCCAAAACACCGCGGTATCGGCGTTCAAATTCGGGTCCGCGTCGGCATTGACCGGCCCGGCCCGCTCGAAAAACAACCGCCGCAATACCGCCACCCCGTTGCTTTGCAACAAATCCTCGACGTCGGCGATCGTCGGAAACCGGCGGTTGGGCGTGTCGAACCAGTCGTAATCGAAAATCCCCGGGGCACGCGGGCACCGGCCACGCTGCACAAAACTTTCCCGCAAACTGCGGTGTCCGAAGTTGGGAAAACGCACGATCGCCGCTCGGCCGACCCGCAACATCTCGTCGAGCAACATCACCACGTTGTCGACCGCCTGCAGTGTGTTGTTGAGCACGACGAAATCGAACTGGTCATCGATGAACGCCGGCAACCCGCCGTTGAGGTCATAGTCGATCACGTCGATGCCCAATGTCGCGGTCGCCAAAATATTGTCCTGAGCGACTTCGACACCCATCAAATGTCCCGCCCGGTCGCCGTCACGCCGCTGCACCGCGGCCAACCACCGGCCGTCGCCGCAGCCCAGATCCAGCACGCTGGCGCCGGCCGGAACGCCATCGATCATCGCTCGATCGATTTCCGATAACGCTTCGTCGGGACGTTCGGCGATCGGATTGGACGTCAAACGTTGACGAACCAACGGCCCAAACGTCTCGACCACTCGGCTGATCAAAAAGGCATCGTGCCCCGCGTCGGTCGTGATTTCGGCGTAGGTGACCCGTTTGTCCAGCGCCGTGAGCGCTTCGACGATCGACCGCGATTGACCGGGCGTGAACAACCAATCGCTGCTGAAACTAATCACCAGGAAATCGCACGTCGTCTCGTCAAACGTCTCCATCAACGACAATCGGTTGTCGCCCAAATCAAACAAATCCATCGCCATCGACAGCGTGATGTAGCTGTTGGCATCAAACCGGGTGACGAATTTTTGACCCTGATGAGCCAAATAGCTGCCGACCGAGAATCGTTGCTCAAACGATCCGGCGATCCGCCGCGGGTCGTGCCGATCGGGGTCAAATTTTGCCTCCATCGCGTCGACCGACAGATACGTGATGTGCCCCAGCATCCTGGCGATCGCCAAACCGGTGTCCGGCCGCCGGGGCTGGTCGTAGTACTGTCCGCCGGCGAACGCCGGGTCGGTCGCGATCGCGTTGCGGGCGATGACGTCAAAGCCCAACGATTGACTCGAAAGCCGCGGGCTGGTCGCGATCGCCACCGCGGTCCCGACCCGCTCGGGATAGCGGGTGGCCCACGTCAGCGTTTGGTGACCGCCAAGCGAACCGCCGACGACCGCCCGCCACCGATCGACGCCCAAATGGTCGGCCAGGTGCCGCTGCACGTCGACCATGTCATCGATCGTGATGGTTGGAAAATCGGCGCCGTAAGGTTGCGGCGAATGACCGGTCGACGGATCGACATCGCCCGGCCCGGTCGTCCCCCGGCATCCACCCAGCACGTTGGAACAAACCACGAAAAATCGATCGGTGTCGATCGGCCGGCCCGGTCCGATCATTTCGTCCCACCAACCATCCGCGTCGGCCGCGTCGTGCCGGGCGGCGTGCGAATCGCCCGACATCGCATGGCAAACCAGCACCGCGTTGTCGGCCGCGGCACCCAGCCGGCCCCAGGTTTCGTAGCAAACGTGGACCGCCGGCAACGACCCGCCGCGGGCCAGAGGCAACGACTCGGACAAATAACAGATTTGCGCGTGTGGCAAGTCCGGCGGCGGGGCGATCGGTCGGCGTGTTTGGGGCTTGGTCGTCATGAGGTCAACTTTGGCTCACGCCCCCCCCGTAGCGGAAGTCGCCAAGACTTTCGGTTGCGACACCGCCCATGTCACCCCCGCCCATGTCACCCCCGCCGAAGTCACCCCCGCCGGGGCCAACCGAAAGTCTTGACGACTTCCGCTACGGGGATTTTTGGCGACCGCGGTAGCCACGCAAGGTTTGGTGGCGACGACTGGGGCGGTTGACCGATCTATCATGACAATGACGATTGTGAGGGCGACCGAATATCCCAAGACAACATGCTACACCGCCAACCGTCCCAGCCCGCCCCCGCCGACCGACCGATCGCGGTCGTCGGCATCGGTTGCCGTTTGCCCGGCGGCGTCGACTCGCCGGGTAGCTATTGGAACCTGTTGGCCGGCGGTGTCGATGCGGTCTCCGAGGTGCCCGACGATCGCTGGGACAACGACGCGTATTATCGGCCGGGCGATTCGGTTCCCGGGCGGACCAACAGCCGTTGGGGCGGTTTTGTCCAAAACATCGATCATTTTGACCCCGAATCGTTCGGCATCTCGGCCCGCGAAGCCGTCGCGATGGACCCCCAGCAGCGAATGTTGTTGGAGGTTACGCACCGCGCGATCGAGGACGCGGGCATGCCGGCGGACCGGTTGGCCGGATCGGACACCGCGGTTTTTACCGGCATTTCATCCATCGATTACGCCGTCGCGGCGATCGCCCACGGCGACCCCGAAGTCCCCACGCCGTACTCCAACACCGGCGGCAGCCACTCGATCGCCGCCAACCGGCTGAGCCACCGTTTTGACCTCCGCGGCCCGTCGGTGGCCGTCGACACGGCGTGCAGCAGTTCGTTGGTCGCGGTCCATTTGGCTTGTGAAGCGATCCGCCGCGGCGAGTCAACCGCCGCGATCGCCGCGGGGGTCAACGCGTTGTTGTTGCCCGATTTCTACATCGCCTTTAGCCAACTCGGCGTGCTCTCGCCCGACGGCCGGTGCAAGACGTTTGACGCCGCGGCCAACGGCTACGTCCGCGGCGAAGGTGCCGGCGCGGTGTTGCTCAAACCGCTCGACGCGGCCGTTCGCGACGGCGACCGGGTGTACTGCGTCATCGCCGGTTCGGCGCTCAACCAGGACGGCCGCACGCCCGGTTTGACCGTCCCGTCGGGCACCCAGCAGCGTCGTTTGATCCGCGAAGCGTGTCGCCGGGCGGGGGTCGATCCGACGGATTTGACCTACGTCGAAGCCCATGGGACGGGCACCGCGGTGGGCGACCCGATCGAAGCGACCGCGATCGGCGCGGCGTTGGCCCGGTCGCTCGACGAGTCGGTTTCTCGCACCCGACCGTGTCACATCGGCAGCGTCAAAACCAACCTGGGGCACCTCGAAGCGGGCGCCGGGATCGCTTCGTTGATCAAAGTCGCGTTGTCGGTTTACCACGGCCAAATCCCACCGCATTTGAATTTGCAAACGCCCAATCCGGCGATCGATTTCGACCGGATGCGGTTGGCGGTGCCGCGGGAACTGACGGCCTGGGAAGGCGATCGTTGGGCGGGGATCAACGGGTTCGGCTACGGCGGGGCGAATGCACACGTGATCTTATGTGGGATAGGCCTCCGGCCTGTCACCGACGCGACCGCCGCGATTGACAGGCTGGAGGCCTATCCCACGCTGCTGCCCGTCTCCGCCCCTGACGCCGCGTCGCTTCGCCGCGCAACCGCCGCCTGGGCCGATTGGCTTGATCAAACCGACCACGACGCGGCAACGATTGCCGCCGCGGCCGCCCACCGCCGAACCCGTCACGACGTCCGCGTTGCCGTTGTCGGCCGGACGCCGCGGCAATGGGCCGAGCAACTTCGCGGTTTGCCGGCCGACCCGCCGCCGGCGGTCACCGATCGCCGCGTCGCGATGCTCTGCTGCGGCCAAGGCCCGCAGCACGCGATGATGGCGACGGGGTTGTACGCCGCCCGCCCGGTTTTTGCCGAAACGCTCGACCGGATCGACGCGACATTCGCCCGCTGGGTCGATTGGTCGCTGGTCGAGGAGCTGCACCGGGCCGACCCATCGTCGCGTTTGCAACAAACCCGGATCGCCCAACCGGCAATCTTTGCCGTCCAAGTCGCCCAAGCCGCTCTTTGGAAATCGATGGGCGTCACCCCGTCGATCCTGGTCGGCCACTCTGTCGGCGAGATCGCCGCGGCGTACCTGGCGGGCGGTTTGAGCTTTGAAGACGCCTGCCGGGTCGCCATTTTTCGGGGCCAAACGATGGACCTGGCGACCAGCCGCGGGGCGATGATCGCGGTCGGATTGAGCGAGGTGGAGTGTCGGCGGCGCATCGCCGAATTGGGGTCAATCAGCGGTGCCGTGGCCATCGCCGCGGTCAACGGACCGGCGTCCACGACGATCTCCGGCGACGCCGCGGCGGTTGAAAAACTGGCCGCCGGGATCGAGGCCGATGACGTGTTTTGTCGCCGCCTGGCGGTCGAGTACGCGTTTCATTCGCCGCAGATGGAGCCGGTCCGCGGCGGTTTGCTCAAAGCGTTGGCGGGGATCGTGACCCATCCGGTCCACACACCGATGATCAGCACCGTGACGGGCCGGCCGGTCTCGGCCAGCACCTCGCTGGGGGCGGACTATTGGTGGCAAAACGTCCGCCAATCGGTCCGCTACGGCGACGCGGTGGCGCGGCTGGCGAGGATGGGTTTGCAAGCGGCGATTGAACTCGGCCCGCACCCGGTGCTCTCCTTTGCGACGACCGAAGGGTTCGAGCACGCGGGTAAACGCGTCCACGTGGTCGCTTCGGGGCGGCGAACCGACGAGGCCGATCGGACGATCCATGACGACGCGATTTTCCAAACCGCCGCGGCGTCGCTGTTCGGCGTGGGCATCGATTTGGACTGGGACCAGATTGCCCCGCGAGTCGGAACACACATCGACTTGCCACCCCATCCGCTCGCCCCGCGGCCGCTGTGGTACGAAGCGCCCTCGTCGCGGCGAGGCCGGCTGTCGGGGGACGACCATCCGTTGTTGGGCCGCGGCGACGGCAACGCGTCGCCGACGTTCACCGGCCGGATTGACCCGCGGCGACACGCCGATTTGTCCGACCACCGCGTCCGCCAATCGCCGCTGCTGCCCGCCGCCGCGGCGATCGAAACCGCGATGGCGGCGGTCCGAAACGTCGGGTCCACGACCGCCAAACAAACGGGACAACCGTCCTCCGATCAGATCCGATTGTCGCGGACGCAACTGCACGGCGCGCTGGCGTTGCCGGCCGACTCGCCGTTGCAAATTCAGACGCATTTTGACCCCGCGACCGGCCGAATCGAGATCGCCGCCGGCCCGGTCCCGGCGGTCGACACGATCGGCGGCGATGTTTTGCCCAAGCAGCTTCGGCGAATCGCGACGTCACACCGCCGGTCGCCATGGTCCCAACCGCCACGGGGGACAACCGTTGACCTCCAGGCGGTTCAAAAACGTTGCACCGAAACGTTCGACCGCGACGGCTGTTACGACTACGCGGACCTGATGGGGCTGAACTACGGGGCGGCGTTCCAGGGCGTGACCGGCGGCTGCCGCCGCGACGGCGAGTCGTTGGTCGAGGTGCATTTGCACGCTCAGCGGATTGAAAGTGCCACCGCCTTTGACGCCCGGCGGTACGGCATCCACCCCGCGGTGCTGGACAGTTGTTTTCACGCGATGGTGGTGTGTGAACCCAAATTCCCGGGCGGTTTTGACGGGTTGTATTTGCCCCACGAGATCGACGAGATCCAGCTCCCCGCGTCGCTGCCGGTCGGCATCGGCGTCGACAGCCCGATCCGGGTTCACGCGGAGGTTTATTTTCGGGACAACCACCGACTGCTCGCCAACGTGCATTTGTACGACGAGCAAGGCGGGTTGATTGGTTGGCTGCGGGGTTTTGAATCCCGCCGGGTCGGCGGCGAGTCGCGCGGCACCGCGGAGCTGATCTACCGGTATCGGTGGGTTGAAAGTGGGATAGGCCTCCGGCCTGTCATGGGTGCGGATGACAGGCCGGAGGCCTATCCCACGACAACGATCACAGGCCGGAGGCCTATGCCACATTTGCCGAACGGCCCGGTGACGTTTGTCCACCGCCTGCGGCCCCGCAACGTCGACTCGCCCGGCGACCTGCGTGACTCGATTGACGAATCGGTCCGTGTCCCCTTGGCGTTTGTCCAAGCCCACGCCGCATCGGGACGCACCGGCGACCGGTTGTTCCTGGTCACCACCGGCGGGTCGGTCGACGATGACACCGACGAACCGGTCGACGTCGCCGCCGGTCCGTTGATCGGGCTGGGCCGGGTCATCGTTTCCGAAACCGGTGGGCTGCGGACGCGGCTGGTTGACCTCGATCCAGGCGATCCTGACCCCGACGCGACGTTGGCCACGGAGCTGGCGATCGACGACGGCGAAGACGAAATTCGCTACCGCGGCGGCCGGCGGTGGGTGCATCGTTTTGGTCCCGACACCGACCGGATGCTGCCGCCCGCGGTGGTCGCCGCCGGCGGTGCGGCGCCGTACCGGTTGGCCGTCTCGGCCGCTTCGGGCGTCGACGATTTGACCCACCAATCTTTCCGGCGCCGCAGCCTGCGGCGTGGCGAAGTCGAGATCGAAGTCGCCGGCGCGGGGTTGAACTTCAGCGACGTGATGAAGGCGCTTGGGCTGTACCCCGGCTTGCCGCCCGGACCCGTTTCGCTCGGCGCCGAGGTCTCCGGCGTCATCACCCGGGTCGGTCCCGGGGTGAACGATTGGTCGCCGGGGATGGCCGTCATCGCGATCGCCCCGGGCGGGTTCGCCAGCCACGTGGCGGTCGATCAATCGTTGGTTGCCCCCGCCCCGCGGGACATCGATTTGGTCGACGCCGCCGCGATCCCGGTCGCGTATTTGACCGCCGATCACGCGATCGACACCTGTGGCCGGATGCGCGATGGCGAAACGCTGCTGGTGCATTCCGCGTCCGGCGGCGTCGGTTTGGCGGCGATCGAAATCGCTCGTGATTTGAACGTCGACGTCGTCGCGACCGCCGGCAGCGATTCCAAACGCGAGTTCCTGCGAGACCTCGGGGTCAAACACGTGTTCGATTCGCGGTCGCTGGATTTTGTCCGGCAGATTCGCGAACTGCTCGACCGCGGTGAATTGACGTCGCTCGACGCGGTGCTCAACTCGCTGCCCGGCGAAGCGATCCCCGCGGCGATGTCGTTGCTCTCGGTCGGCGGCCGGTTCCTGGAGATCGGCAAACGCGACATTTACAACGACGCGGCGCTGGGGCTTTACCCGATGCGCAACAACCTGTCGCTCTCGGCGATCGACCTGGATCAATTGTTCAAAACGCACGCGGTCGGCATGGGCCGGCGGCTGCGGGAATTGGTGACGCGAATCGATGACGATCGATACGACGTCCACCCGCCGGCGCGGTTCGACGCCGGGGACGCCCACAAAGCATTCGCGTTCATGCGGGCCGCCGAGCACATCGGCAAAGTCGTCGTCGATTACACCTCGGTGCCGACATCGATTCGCTCGCGGACCGACGACGAGCTGACGCTGCGGCACGACGGCACGTACTGGTTGGCCGGCGGGTTGGGCGGTTTTGGTCTGCACGTCGCCGGGGCGTTGGCCGATGCCGGGGCGGGGTGCCTGGTGCTGGGGGGACGGTCGTCGACGCTGAGCGACGAAGCGGCGAGGGCGGTCGAGCGGATGCGCGGCCGCGGCACCCGCGTTGAAATCTGGCCCTGCGACATCACCGACGCCGCAGCGGTCGCGGATTTGATCGGCAAAATCGACGCCGAATTGCCCCCGCTGCGTGGCGTGCTGCACACCGCGATGGTTTTGAAAGATCGCATGATTGCGGACCTGTACACCGAAACGCTCGACGAAGTGTTGTGGCCCAAAGTCCTGGGCGGTTGGAACTTGCACGCCGCGACGGCGGGCCGGGAACTCGATTTCTTCGTCCTTTTCAGCTCGCTGACCAGCGTTTTCGGACACGCCGGTCAAGCCAATTACTCGGCCGCCAACGCGGCGCTGGACAGTTTGGCCCATCACCGCCGGCACCTGGGGCTACCGGCCACGGTGATCAATTGGGGACACGTCGGGCAGGTCGGTTATTTGGCCAAACGGCAGGAACTGTCCGAGCGGTTGCGGCGGCAGGGCGTGCTGGATTTCTCCGCCGACGAAGCGGTATCGTGCCTGGCCCGGGCGCTGCACCGCCGGGCGACGCAGTGCAGTGTGCTGCGGATCGATTGGACCCGATGGCGCGGGCTGGGGATCTCTTCGGGCACCGTTTCGCCGCGGTTCGCCCACCTGATTCGCGGCGGCGAAGACGAAACCGCCGGGGCCTCGCTGTTGGTCGCTGACCCGGTCGCCCGCGCCGCGAAATTGGCCGAAGCGGTCACGGGCAAGTTGGCCGATCTGCTTGGCGTTGAACCGTCGTCGGTTGACCCCAAAGTCCCGATGTTGCAGCTCGGGCTGGACTCGCTCATGGCCGTCGAGCTGCGCAACTGGATCGAGTCCAAACTGCTGCTCAAATCGGCGATCGGCGACCTGATGCGCAGCGCGACCGTCGCGGCGCTGGTCCAGTCGTTGGCGGCGACCGCGGCGGCGAAATTAGCGGACGGTCAAACCGGCGCGGTCGCCGAGACGGTCGCCGAGGACGTCGAAATCGGTACCCGCAGCCGGTTTGCGATGAGCGACCAACAAGCCGGCGTTTGGTACACGTTCCGCCGCCGGCCGCAATCGACCGCCTACAACGTTTTCCTGCCGATTCGGATGCGGGCGGCGTTGGACATCGACGCCTTTGCCGAAGCGTTCGAGTGCGTCGTCGACCGGCACGCATCGCTGCGGACGACGTTTGACGACGGCGATGGCCGGTTGATGCAAATCGTTCACGACACGTTGCCGCCGGAGTTCAACGTCATCGATTTGCGGAATGTTCCGGCCGATCAAAAAGATGAGTCGGCATTGCGGCAACGGATCGCGGTGCGGACTCAGGTGCCGTTTGACTTGACCGCCGGGCCGCTGATGCGGGTCGATATCTACCGGCTGGCCGACGACGACTGCGTGGTGTTGGCGACGACGCACCACATCGTCGTCGACTTCTGGTCGTTGATTTTGATCAGCCGCGAGATGAGGGTCGACTACCAAACGCTGCTCGGTGGCGGCCGGCCGGATCTGACCCCGCCGCCGCGCGACTACTACGACTACGTTGCCGACCAACGCCGCCGGCTCGCTTCGACCGACGGCCGGCAATTGAGAGATTTCTGGACCGGGGCGCTCGCCGATGTTCCGGCGGTGATCGAAGTGACGCCCGACGGACCGCGTCCGGCTTCGCTGTCGGGCGACGCCGGAGCGGTCGGGATCGATTGCCCGCGGGCGACCGGGGCGGTGATTGCCGAACTAGCCGAGCGGTTGCAAGTGACCGAATCGGCGGTCGTGCTGGCCGCCGCCCAGGTCCTGATCGGCCGTTACGTCGGCCACGAAAAGTTCCTGGTTGGCACCCCGACGGCCGGCCGGACCCGCAGCGATTTGGAAGACGTCGTCGGGTTCTTTGTCGGGATGTTGCCGGTCGTCGCGGACCTGGGTGGCGACCCGACGTTTGAGCAATTGATCGGCCGAGCGGCCGATGGGTTGATCGACACGATGCAGCACGAGGCGTACCCGCTGAGTCAATTGATCCGCGACGTCGACCCGCCGCGGGACGCATCGCGCAGCCCGCTGCTGCAGGTGTCATGCACGTTTGAATCGAGCCAGGATCGCAGCGAAGCCGGCCGGGCCGGATACCTGTTCCCGCCCGCCGCCGGGGAGATCGAACCCGAAGGGACCGGACCGCTGGCCGAGTCGCCGTTCTACATCCCGCATCAAACCTGTCACTACGACTTGGAGTTCATCTTTGAACAAAACGGCGATTCGCTTCGCGGGATGCTGGTCCATTCGGCGGACCTGTACAGCCGCGAAACCGCCACGGCAATCGCCGGCAATTTCGTCGCGATGCTTTCGGCGTTGGTCGCCGCTCCCGATCGCCCAATCTCCACAATCGCGATGCCCGGCGGGGTGGTCGTCGAGGGGAATCAACGTCGCGAAAATCGCCAAGATTTTCGGCGTTCCCAAGCGATCGCCATCGCACCGGACACCGGCCGCGGCGAGTTCGACCGGCTGGTCAACCGGATTGCCGGCCGGCTGATCGACCGCGGGATGACCGCCAGCGATCATGTCCCGGTCGTTGCCGCCGCCGGGACCCAAGCGTTGGCAATGATCCGCGGCGTGATGCGCGGCGGCGGGGTCGTCGTGCCGATCGACGCCAATCAATCGTCGGTGTCCCCCGATCGATTGATCGCCGACACCGGCTGCAAGTTGGCGTTGGTCGATCATCGCGACCGATGGAGCGGGTCGACGATCGAGCGTTTGTCGTTTGATGAATTGACCAAAAACTTGGCGGCCGGCCCCGACCCGTCGCTGCCTCCGATCGCGTCCGGCGACGCGCCGGCCTACGTGATCTACACCTCCGGGTCGACCGGTGTCCCCAAAGGGGTCCGGGTCAGCCACCGAGCGATCAATGCGATGATCGACTGGCGGCTCCGCCTCACGCCGCTTTCGACCGACGACCGGATGCTGATCCCGCTGTCGCACGGATTTGACGCCGGGCTGGGCATGATGCTGCTGGCCCACGCCGGCGGCGCCGCGATCGTTTGGCCCGCCGCCCCGATCGCCGACTGCGACGCGATGATCCGCCGCATCATCGATCAACGGGTCACCGTCCTGGTCGGTGTTCCGTCGTGGATCGAGCACCTCGCCGGCCACCCCGATTTTGACCAGTGCCGCGACCTGCGACACGTCTGGGTCGGTGGCGAATCGATGCCCGCGGATCTGCCCCGCCGAATCGCCGCGGCGACCGGGGCGGAGGTTTGGAACGTCTACGGACCGACCGAAGCGGCCGTCGAAGTCGCCGCGGCTCGCGTCGACAAATTTGGGGACAACCACCGGCCAATCCGCCGGCTGCCCGTCGGCCACCCCGCCGACCGCGTGTGGCTGGCGGTCGTCGACGCCGCCGGCCGCCCGCTGCCGCCGACCGTCGCCGGCGAGCTGGTCATCGGCGGCGATCAATTGGCCGATGGCTACGTCGGTGACCCCGAACTGACGGCCAAGAAATTTGTTCAACTCGATGAGCGTCGGGTTTACCGGACCGGCGACGCGGCGCGTTTAACGACCGCCGGCGAAGTCGAAATCTTGGGCCGGATCGATCGTCAAATCAAAGTCGGCGGCTACCGCGTCGAACCCGGCGAGATCGAATCGGTGCTCGTCGACCACGCCGCGGTGACGGCCGCGGCGGTCGTCGCGGCGGCCGAGGGCAACGCAATGATCGCCCACATCGAGACCAATGCGGCCAACGTCGACGCGTCGCTGATTGCGTCGATCCGGCGGCACGCGGCGCTGCGTTTGCCGCCGTTCAAACGTCCCGCCGGGATTGTGCCGCACGGCCGGTTGCCACGCGGCGCGTCGGGCAAGATCGATTTGCAGCGGCTGCCCAAAACCGTGCCCGACTGGGCGCGGCTGGGCAGCGTCCCGCCGCGAACGTTGCTGGAAACCTACCTGGTCGACGTTTGGGCCGACGTGCTGGGCGGCGGCCGGCCGGGCGTGGGGGAAAACTTCTTCGACGCCGGCGGCTCATCGCTGCAGGCGGCGATGGTGACGCACCGAATCTCCGAGTCGCTGGGCGTCCCCGTTCCCGCCTCGTTGCTCTTTGACCTCTCCGACATCGTCGGCATCGCCCGCTATTTGACCACCCATCACCGCGGCGAAATGCGCCAGCGTTTTGGCGCTGACAGCGTGTCGGTTTATCAGGAGGAGGAAGCGACGCCGCAGTCGTTGGTCGTGCCGCTTCAGCCCGATGGCGACGCGGTGCCGATCGTGATGATCCACCCGCCCGGCGGCATCATTTCCTGTTATCGCGATTTGGCCGGGGCGCTGCCGCCGGGTCAACCGTTGCTGGCCGTCCGCAGCCGCGGTTTGCACGGAGCCGGCCGCGATGACCTGCCGCCAACCCTCTCGGCGATGGCTGCCGAATACGTCCGCGAGCTTCAAGTTGCCCGCCCCGGCGGCCCGTACATCGTCGGCGGCTGGTCAATCGGCGGACTGGTCGCGGCCGAAGTCGCGTCGCAATTGTTGGCCGCCGGCGAAACCGTCGAGCGATTGATCCTGATCGACACCGCCATTCCACCAGGCGTTTCGGACCTCGTTGATGAGATCGACACGTCCGACGCGGGGGCGGAGTACGGCATCGAATTGACGTTGGATCAACTCGTCGAACTCAACTCGGACGAACAGTTGCCGATTCTGTGGCAGCACGCCCAGCGGCTGGGTCTGCTCGAGCCGGGCACCGACCCGGCGGTCGCGGCCGCGGCGATCGATCAAATCAAAGGGTTGTTTCATCATCACTTGGACGTGGCCAGAAAACATCGGTTGACCCCGATCGACGTGCCCGTACTGTTCATCCGCCCCGCCGAGGTGCCCGTCGTGGTCGGCGGCAGCCCCGACCGGGGATGGAGCCGGTTGGTCCGCGAGGTCGAAGTCGTCACGACCTCCGGCCATCACCACAGCATGGTGCAAATGCCCCACGCCGCGTCGTTGGCCGGAGCGATCACCGGTTCCCTCGTGGGATAGGCCTCCGGCCTGTCACGGTTCTCCCGGTAGCCGAAGCCGCCAAGGCTTTGGTTAGCATCCTGCGGCGTTCCGGCAGAACGCCGCCACCGGGAGGGACGGTAGCCGAAGCCGCCAAGGCTTTGGGCAGCATCCCGCGGCGTCCCGGCGGAAGCGCCGCCACCGGGATTCCCCTTGACGGCACGATCGAATCCGTCGTAACGGCAACGCCATGTCCTATGGCGTTTACCTATCGGCCTCCGGCGCCCAAGCCCAGCAGCACCGGCTGACGCAGTTGAGCCACAACTTGGCCAACAGCCAGACGCCCGGTTACAAACCCAAACAAACGGTGCTGCAAGCTCGTTTTGCCGAAATGATCGACCGCGGCGCGGTTTTCCCCGGCGGCGGCGGGATCGACGACCTCGGCGGCGGCGTGACGATCCGGCCCGAACAGACCGAGTACCGTGCCGGTCCGGTTCGCGAAACCGGCAACGCCACCGACTTTGCAATCGGTGGCCCCGACGACTTTTTCGTGCTCCGCCGCGGCGACCAGCAACTGCTCACCCGGGCCGGCGATTTCCTGTTCGACAACTCCGGCACGTTGGTCAACTCCGGCGGCGACGCGGTGCTTGGTTCCGACGGCCAGCCGATTCGCATCGACCCGCGGTTGCCCTACGACGTCGCACCCGGCGGGCGAATCCAGCAGGGTGACGCCAACGTTGAACTCATGCTTGCCCGCCCCGAAAAAGGCGACCTGTCGCACGTCGGCGGCAACCTGTTCAAACCGATGGGACCGCTGCCGCAAGCACCGCCGGGCACCCGCGTGGTCCAGTCCGGGGCGCTGGAGCAATCCGCCGTCCGGCCGACCGAAGCGATGATGGAGCTGATCGAAACCTCCCGCGCCTACGAGGCCAACGTCCAATTGATGAAACACCACGACAGCCTCTCGGGCGGCCTGATCAGCCGAGTCCTTTCGTAAGAGAGTTTTCAGTTCACAGTTTTCAGTTCACAGTTAGAACGAAAATTAGCAGACTGAACTCTTCAAACTAATAACTGTCAACTGACAACTGTAAACTTCTCCCCCCATGTCTGTCCAAACCTTATACACCGCCGCCACCGGCATGGAGGCGATGCAGACCAAACTGGATGTGATCGCCAACAACCTGGCGAACATCAATACGACCGGTTTTAAAAAAGACCGTGCCAACTTCGAGGACCTGCTCTACCGGACCGAAGCGTATCCGGGCGTCCAAGACGCGACGCAAACGCCCTCGGCGGTCGGCACCCAGGTCGGGCTGGGCGTTCGCGTGACCAGCACCCAGACCGATCAGCGGCAAGGGACGCTTGCCCAAACCGGCCGAGAACTTGACGTCGCCATTCAAGGCGATGGGTACTTTCAAATGCTCGACCCGTCGAGCCAAACGACGATGTTCTCCCGCGCCGGGAATCTGGACATCAACGCCGACGGCAACCTGGTGATCGGTTCCGCGTCGATCGGCCGGTTGATCGATCCGCCGATCAATATCCCCGCCGACGCCACCGATGTCGTCATCAATACCAACGGCGAAGTCATGGTGCGCCAGCCCGGAGCGGTTGAATTGGCGAATGTCGGTCAAATTGAAATGGCTTCGTTCATTAATCCCGACGGACTGCTCAAAGTCGGCGAAAACATGTACCAGGCGACTGACGCATCGGGCCAGGCTCAAACGGGCAGTCCCGGCGATCAGGGTCTGGGGGTGCTGCGGCAGGGCAATTTGGAAGCGTCCAACGTCGAGCCGGTCACCGAGTTGATCGATTTGATCACGACCCAGCGGGCCTTTGAGTTAAACAGCCAGGCGGTCCAGGCCGGTGACCAAATCATGCAGAACATCTCCAACCTGCGCCGGTTCTGATGCCGCAAACAGCTCGCTGTTTGTCGCTGTTTGCCGTAACCATGTGGCTGTTTGCCGCTGCGCCGGCGTTCGCCGCGGACGTCTGGCGATTGCAGGCGGTCGCCGCAACCACGGCCGGCCGGGAAATCCGGCTCGGCGATTTCTTGCGACCCATTTCCTCACCCGCCGGCACCAACCGCGATGCGGTTTGGCGGTCGATGTCATCGGCCGTCGTCGCGGTTCATTGCGATGACGTTTACCGCACAGGGTTGTCCAGCCGTCGACTAATCGAAATCGTTTCGGCAAGGCTGCCTGGGGCGTCATCGGTCGTGATCGCCGGGCCGGAAGAGATTTGGGTTGATCGCGCCGCACCGGCCCCGGCCGCCGAACCGTTGCAAACAACCGCCGCGGTCGTTCAAACCGCCGCGACCACACCGGCAACCGAACCGCTGGGACCGGTCGATGATGAATTGGGCAAACGAATCAGCCGCATGGTCATCGTCGCTTTGGAATCCGAAGCCGGGTTGCCCGAGGGGTTTGACCTATCGGCGGATTCGGTCCGGTTAACCCCGGACACCTCCGCCGCGACTGTCTTGCGAATCGAGCAACTTTCGATCGAAGGTTCATGGCCGAGCTGGACCGAGGCGGGTGCGTCAAGCCAGCGGTCGGTCCGGTTCATCGCCACCGGACGGGGGGCGGACCGGGCCGGTACGGCTCGCCTCACGCTGCAGCCACAGCCGGCCGTTTGGGTGTTGACCGGTGCGGTCCGTCGCGGCGAATCGGTTCACCCTGATCAACTCACCGCCCGGCCGCAGCCGGCCGGCCGGGTCGTTTTGGGGGCGATTTCCGATCCGTCGCAGGCCCGAGGGATGGAGGCGACGCGGAACCTTCGGCCCGGCGAGCCGATCACCGACGATTTGTTGACGCCGATTCGCTGGGTCCGCCGCGGCGAGATGGTTTCGATCCGCGTTGTCGCCGGCGGGGTCCTGGTGACTACCGACGGCAAAGCGATCGGCGAGGGCGGCGAGGATGAAATGATCGAAGTTGAAACGCTCCAGCCCAAACGTCGACTGTTGGCTCGGGTCGTCGGCCCGCAAGTCGTCGAAGCGATCGCTCATGGGGTTAGGACACGATGATTATGAAGTTTCAGCAGTCTTTCTCCCCCTCGCCCCGCTTCGGGGAGAGGAACGTCACAAATTTATTTTTCTCCCCCTCGCCCCGCTTCGGGGAGAGGGGGTCGGGGGGTGAGGGGATGTCCGCGCAGATCGCACACGGGAGTTCGGCACTCCGAAGGCCCCTCACCCCCCATCCCCCTCTCCCCCGAAGCGGGGGCGAGGGGGAGCTGAACGCGGGTTTGGCTCAACCCCGTTTTGAGAACAAATCCGTCCCGGGACTACCTCTGCTTCTGACGCTCTTTGCGTTGTTAGCCGCGGGACAACAACCCGCCGCCGCCCAAAGCTCCTCGCTGCTCCGCCCCCCGTCGGCGGCCCCGCCACCGGTTGCCAACGTCGGGCCGCCGGCCGGATTCCTGCCGCCGCCGGCCGGCCCCGGCTCGCCGCTGCAGGGCGTCTCGTGGACCTACTCCCCCCCCGCCCCGCTGCGAGAATTCCGCATCCACGACCCGGTGACGATTCGCGTCGATGAACTTGCTCGGGTGTTGGCCGAGGGGCAAGCCGAGAAACGCCGGCTGTCGCTGATCGAAGCGATCTTGACCGATTGGATTCGACTGTCCCGTTTCCGCATCGTGCCGGACCTGCAAGAGGACGGGTCGCCGACGGTTGGGGCCGAGAGCCGCAACAACGCGCGGGCGAAAGCTTCGGTGGAGGCTCGCGAGTCGATGACGATGACGATCGCGGCCCAAATCGTCGACATCCGGCCCAACGGCAACCTGGTGCTCGAAGCCCGTAAGTCGATCCGGCACAACGACAACCTGTGGGAAACTTCGTTGTCGGGGATGTGCCGACCCGGCGACGTCGCGCCCGACAACGTGGTGCTTTCCCGCGACATGATTGACCTGGAAATCCACAAGCAGGATCGCGGACAACTACGCGACGGCTATTCCCGCGGCTGGTTCACCCGGCTGCTGGACCGCGCCAAGCCATTCTGAAGAACATTCAACGTAGCGGAAGTCGCCAAGACTTTCGGCCCGCCTTTTCGTTCTTCCGTGAAGTTTAGGTAAGCCACAGAGGTCACCGAGAACACAGAGAGATTTTCAAACAAAACCTCGGTGGCCTCAGTGACCTCTGTGGCTTGAGCAAACGGTCTTGCCACCGAAAGTCTTGGCGACTTCCGCTACCCATTGATTTCACCACGGCGCCCCATGCTCCTTCGCATCGTCTGTCTGATCGCCCTATTGCCGTCGGCCGCGATCGCCGGCGGGTTGACTCTGGGGGAGATCTGCCGGGTCAAAGGGCAGGAGACCAACTCGCTGCAGGGTGTCGGTTTGGTCGTGGGCCTGCGCGGTACCGGCGACGGCGGCTCCCCGCCGACGGCCCGATCGTTGACCCGGACGATGCAGTTGATGGGCGTCCCGGTGACCACCGATGCGGCCGGGGTTTTGTCGACCGCCGACGTCGCCGATGCCAAAAACGTCGCGATGGTCTTTGTCACCGCGACACTGCCGGCCGCCGGGGTCCAAGCCGGCGACGTCCTGGACGTGGCCGTTCACGCCATCGGCGCCAAAAGTCTGGAGGGCGGGACGTTGATGTTGACCCCGATGCTCGGTCCGCGGACCGACAACCCGACCGTCTACGCGATGGCGTCGGGACGGCTGCGGATCGCTGAAAACGGGACAACGACCTCGGCGACGATCCCCGGCGGTTTGAAGATGGAAACGTCGCTGTTGGCCCAATTTCTCGACGGCGACCGCTTTACGCTGATTATTGATCGAGACTTTGCGGACTTTGACACCGCCGCGAGGATCGAGCAGGAGATCAACGCGTTGTTCTCGTTGACCGCCGGGGCCGATCGCAGCCAGGCCGGTGACCCGGCAATGCAGGGCGTGGACCCGTTCGGCGATGCGCGTTGGGCGATCGGTCCGGGCAACCCGCGGCAACCGGGCGGCGGCTCCAGTTCGGGTGCCGGGCCGGCTCGGGCGATCGATCAATTGCACGTCGAAGTGACGCTGCCGCCGGCCTACCGCGACAACCCGATCAAATTCATCGCCCTGGTGCTGCAGGACATCCCGGTCCAATTGCCCTCGCGGAGCAATCGTGTGGTGATCGACGAATCGGCCGGCGTAGTCGTGATCGGCGAAGACGTCGAGATCGCTCCGGTGCTGGTGACGCACCGCAACCTGCGCATCCAAGCCGGCGGCGGGGCGGGGGCGGTCGGCCGGACGGGCGGCTTCGTCCCGGTCGGCCCCGGCGAGGGTCCGCCGGCGGCCAAGCTCAAAAACCTTGCCGACGCGCTCGGAGCGTTGGACGTGCCGACCGAGGATTTGATTGCGATTATTAAAACGCTCAAAGCCAAAGGGGACTTGTACGGCGAAGTCATCTTTCGCTAGGGGAGAAACATGTTGAACCCCGCCAGCCCCGCCGCTGCCTCGCCGACGCCGCCCCCGGCATCCCCCCCGGCGTCATTGACGACTCCGGCGACATCGGCCGGCGGCTCCGAAGAACTCCGCGAGGCGTTCGGCGACTTTGTGGGCCAAACGCTTTTCGGGACGCTGATGTCGTCGATGCGTCAAAGCGTCGGCAAGCCGGCTTACATGCACGGCGGGCGGACCGAAGAAGTCTTCCAGCAGCAACTCGATCAGCGACTGGTCGAGCAAATCGCCGACGCGTCGCGAGAGCAAGTCGCCGACCCGATGTTTGAACTGTTTCAAATGCAGCGTCGCTGAGTCGCTGTTTCCGTTTTCCCTCCTTCCTGTTTGCGCGTGTTTGCATGACCGACCACCAAAGCTCGACCTCCGCGCCGGTCCCCTGGAACGAGCGTGTCGCCGAGTATGCCGACGATCTGCAGGCGTTGGTCGACGAACTGACCGATTGCCTGGACGAGACCCGCGTGAGCACGCGGGGTCTGCAGACGGCCGAAGTCGAGGCACAGACTGCGCGATTATCCGACGGCGTATTGCGTCTCGAAACGATGGTCGTCGCCCGCCAAGACTTGCTGGCTGCCGACGACGCTCCGACGGCGGGTTTGAGTTTGTCGGAAAAACTGTTGTCCACCCGCCGGATCGAAGACGCCCGGTTGGCTCGCCGTTGCGGGGCGTTGTCCGAGGCGATCGACCAGACCCACCGCCGCGCGATGGCGTTGTTCGTTTGCCAACACCACCTCGCCGATGCCCAGACCGAGACGCTGCGGCGTTTGGCCGGTGCGGCCGGACCACGGACGTATGACAACCCGGCGGCCGGTCAAAAACGAGCCGACCCGCGATCCGCCCGCGGCGGATTGTTCAACGACGCGGCCTGACACCTCCGGTAGCCCAATCCGCCAGGATTTGGTCGACTCCGGTGCCGAATCCGCCAAGGATTTGACTCCGGTAGCCGAATCCGCCAGGATTTGGATTACGACCCGTTCGGCGGCCTGGCGGCACGCCGCTACCGTTGACCTTTGACCCTTGACCCTTGACCAACCGCATCCGGTAGCCACCGCACCGCGTTCATGCTATGCCATGGCGCCGCTTGATTTTCCCACACTGACTTTGCCACGGAGGGTGACGTGTTCGTTTCCGCCTCAACCCGCTGCCTGCCGCACCTGGAGCTGCAGCCGGCCGTCGAGATGCTTCAGGATCTCGATTTCATCTCCGTCGAAATTTCGCTCGACGACACCGCGGAGCACTGCCGGCCGTCGGAACTGGTCGCCGACGAAGACCGCGCCGTCCAGTTGCTCCGCCACACCCACCGGTTGGACATCTGCGGCTACTGGGTCAATTTGAAAACCTACGGCCCGGACCACTACGACCAGTTCGCGGCGATGTGCCGGATCGCCAAAGCGACCAAGGTGGCCAACATTTCGGTCCCGTCGGGCCACAAGAACGAAACGGCGCTAAACGAAGAGATCGAACACCTCAAAAAACTGGTCGACATCGGTGAGGGCCAGGGCGTTCGCGTGTCGGTTCGGATGATGGTCGGTTGCCACTCCGAAGACCCCGCGACGTTGGCGATGGTTTGCAAACACGTCGAAAACCTCGGGGTGACCTATGACCCGTCGGTACCGATCGTCACCGGGACCGATGCCAAAGGGTTCGATCCGCTGTTCAAGGACGTTCACAACGTGCTGCTGCGGGACACCAAACCGGACGCTTTCCAAGTTTCCGTAGGCCAGGGCAAGGTCGACTACGGCAAGATCATCAATCAATTGCAACGCGAAAAGTTCGATCGCGCCCTCACGGTCGACCTTGAACCGATGGAGGGGATCGACCACCGGATTGAATTGCGCAAAATGCGACGTCTGCTCGAATCGTTGACGTAAACACTGACCCCCGTAGCGGAAGTCGCGAAGACTTTCGGTTGCTACACGATTTCAGCCAACCGAAAGTCTTGGCGACTTCCGCTACATCGGGGTTGACATCGACGCAACCAAAACCTCCACGCAAACCTCCCCGGCCCGCCACGTCCGGCCTGAGGCGAGCGAGTGCATCGTGATGACCGCGGGGCTGAACAGCAGCGGGTCGATTTTGTAAAAATCATGCCCCGCGGCGGCGAACGTCTCGGCAAACGGCCGGCCATGATCGGTCGACGAACCGCTGGGAACCCAGTCAATCATTTCGTCAATCGCGTCGTCGGCGTCGTCGACCCACATCGTGACGGCCCCGCCGTACAGGATCGCGTCGTTGGTCCGGCCGATCCCGCCGACCGTGTCGCCGCGGCGGGCGGGCGGCAGCAGCGGGGCGGTCCCGGCAGCCGACACGATTTTGTGTACCGGGAATTTTAGCTCGTGCAGTTTGTGCATCGCTGTCTCGACGCTCCGGGCGATCACCTGGATCGAACCGGCCAACGACGCCGCCGGAGCGATCGACAACGATAACTGGCCGGGGCGGCAACCGCATTGGCGGGCAATCTCCGAGACAACCGATTCGCCCGGCAACCGATCCGCTTCGAGCACCCCGGTAATGACCCCGGCACGGCGATCGACCGGCACGGCGATTACGTCAAAGATCGGCTCCCGACCGCGATGAGACCGGATTTCACCGCTGGCCATCGCGAAATAACCGTCATGGTTGATCGGCCAACCGGCATATTGGAAACCCAAACACGCGACCGCCGGATCATCGGTTTGGACCGCAACGGACCAATCGACCGGGAAGCTTATTTCGGCGGGCACCAAATCGACGCGGATCCGACCGGCCGCCGACCGGCGAGCGAGCGACAAGCCGGCGGCCGACGACCCGGGAACGTTGACCCCCGCATCGATCACTTCGGCCCCGGCGATCGTGTGTTGTTGAGTACTGTCGTGGTGCATCGAACTAAACGTAGCAGCGGTCCGCCAGGCCGCCGACCCAGCGACCCACCAACCCACCGGTAGCGGCGGTCCGCCAGGCCGCCGAACAAGCCCCGACCAAAGCCTTGGCGGCTTCGGCCACCGGAAACACTCACCCCCCGCCGCGAAGCAGCACCGGAGGTGGGATAGGCCTCCGGCCTGTCACGGAGGTGGGATAGGCCTCCGGCCTGTCACGGAGGTGGGATAGGCCTCCGGCCTGTCACGGTGCAGCAAGTCGAGCGGATGACAGGCCGGAGGCCTATCCCACTCAACCCCCGCCACGAAGCAGCACCGGCATCCCGAAGATCTCCTCGAACAGCTCCCCGGCGGTCCGCACCGCGAGCTGTTCCAACGTCACGTCGCCGATCCCTTTGGCAGTGATCACCATCCGTTTGTTCTCCCGGGTGCAGGAGACCGACGTGATCCGGCCGCTGCGGGTGTCGTCCATCGCGATCGCGAGCCGCAAAATGGACGCCAATTTAGAAACCGCGACCCGCTCGGTCCGCGTCAACAACGCATAACCCTCATGGCTGGGCAGCGGCGAGGCGCGGCGGTGATAACGGACGATCAACCCGACCGACAACAGATCGGTGCCTGACAAACCAAAGATGTCGCTGTGTCGAATCAAATACATCGCGTGTTTATGATTGGAATGAACATTGATGAACAATCCGATCTCATGCAGCAGCGCCGCGACGTATAACAAAACCTCATAACGACCGTCCAGCTCGTGCTCGTCCTGCAACTGGACGAACAATTGCCGCGACAGCTCCGCGACGGCCCGGGCGTGGGTCTCATCAACGTCGCACCGCCGCGCCAACGCCATCGCCGAACGCACGATTTGTTGACGAAACGCCGTTGTCCACGACCCGCCCTGGGCCATGTCGGCGAGCAATCCGTCGCGCAGGTTGGTGCCCGAGACGAACAGGTGTTTCAATTCAAAGTGTTGGACCAACATGGTGTAGACCAGCACCGCGGGCACCATCGTTTCGGCTTCGACAAACGTCGCGCCATAACGCTGCACGATCTCGTCCTCGGACATTGATTGAATTTGGCGATTGAATTCAATCAACGCGTCGGCGCGCAGTTTGACCAACCCGCGTTCGTCCCAATCGTCGACCATCCGGTGGGCGGCGAAACGCATGTCGCCGCCGATCGCGACGAGGTTGAGATGTTTGTCGACCGCACCGCCGTCGGGGTCATCGGTCAACTGCGGGCCGACCCGGCCGAGGATGCGGCGCAGGTGGGCGTCGATTAATTGACGAAACCGCTTGTCCCGGCGGCTGGCCGACCCCAGCCCGCGGGCCGAGAGCGTTTGCAGCAATCGCAGACTGCCCAACCGAAAGCTGTCCGAATGCAGCACGTTGCCGTCGCGGATGACCAGCACTTCGGTATCGCCGCCACCGACCTCGATCACCAGCGCCCGGCTTTGAGCCGTTTCGCGGCGGGCGAGCAGTTGCGGGGCGATCCCCATGTAGGTGATCCGGTTGACCTCCGCCTCGTCGATCGGTTCGACGTCCAACCCCGTGGCGATGAACATCCGGTCGATGAACGCCAACCGGTTGGTCGCTTCTCGGACCGCCGAGGTCGCCACGACGCGGATGTCTTCGGGCCGTTCGATCGAGTATTCCCGCAACACGCGGCGGAATCGACGCAGGATCGAGGCGGCCCGTTCGATTCCGGTTCGACCCAACCGGCGGGATTCAAACGCGTCGCGGCCCAGTTCGACCGGCTGCAGCAGCGTTTCAAGCGTGCGGATTTCGGCGGTCGCCTGCGGCACCCCGGCCGGCCGGGTGATCGCCGCGATCGCCATGCGGATGCTGGTGGCGCCGATGTCGATGACCGCGACGTGCCGCGGCGGCGCCATCGCGACGCCCGAGGGGGGCGGCCCGCCGGCAAAACGGATGCGGCGGGTGGTCAATCCGGCGGGCTGGGCGGTCGAGTCGGGCATGACGGCCAAGATAACGCACGCGAATCAAACCCGTAGCGGGGTCCGCCAGGACTCCGAACAAGCTTTCGGGGACTTCCGCTACGCCAGCGCCCCGTACCGCCATTTTGAAGTCGTTGAAAAATCGTTTAGCCACAGAGGTCACCGAGGACACAGAGGCTTTGATTATTTAACGCAAACCTCTGTGATCTCGGTGACCTCTGTGGCTAAAAAACCAGTCAGACCAAACCTTTGGCGGGTTCGGCTACCGGAGGGCTGCGGCCGCCTTTTGATGTTATTGAAAAATCGTTTAGCCACAGAGGTCACCGAGGACACAGAGGCTTTGATTATTCAACGTAAACCTCTGTGATCTCGGTGACCTCTGTGGCTAAAAAACCAGTCAAACCAAACCCTTGGCGGGTTCGGCTACCGGAGTGCCCCATGCCGCCTCAGCGCCGCGATCGCCTCCTGCCCCCCCAAACAGCACTCCGCCTTCCATCCCCGGGCGACCGCCGCGTCGACGTTCTCGGGGCGGTCGTCGATAAATAACAACTCACCGGGGGCGGCACCGTTGAATTGAGCCGCCGCGTCCTCGGCGGCCTGGTAGATCGCTTCGCCCGGCTTCATGCAGCCGACGAGCGTAGCTGGTCACGGTGACGTCAAACGCCGTGTCCATCACCGGATAAGCCATCCGCGCGATCCAGCCCCAATGAGCGGCACAGGTGTTGGACAAAATGCCGACGCCGCCGACTCGTTGCCGGACCGCTGCGACGATGCCGTTCATCGCGGCCACCGGCGTGAACATGTCGCAAACCGCGTCCAGCAGCGTTTGCGTGTCGACGTCGTGACCGCCAAGTTCGTCGCGGATTTGCTCGGCGAATTGCTCCCCGGTCAGCTCGCCGGATTCCATCGCATCGAGCCGCCCGGAGCCGTGAACCGCCGCGTCGGCGACCAGCGGATCGACGCCAAAGAGCTTGGCCACCCCCGCATTGGTCCGCTGGCGGTCAAAGCCGATCAGCACGTTGCCGAGATCAAAGTAGACGAATCGAATCGGCATGATGTGTAAACCAAAGTAGCGGAAGTCGCCAAGACTTTCGGTTGTCGCCGGAGGTCTTTCAATACCGCCCCCCGGCAGGCTTAGCTGATCCACCGCTGAGCTTTGCCGGCCGAGCAGGGCAACGTTCCCGGTTCAATGGCCTGGACATTGACGCGAACGGCCAAGCGATCGGCCAGCATCGAGGCAAGCGATTGCGCCGTTGCCGGGGGGGCTTCGATTCGCACCGACAAATTGTCCAAATCGCCGGTCCGGTCGACCATCACCTCGTACTCCACGGCCGGGTCGATTTGACGGACGATCGCCTCGATGCTGCTGGGGTAAATGTTTACCCCGCGGATCACCACCATGTCGTCGGCCCGGCCGCGGATCCCGCCGGGCAAATGCAGAAATCCGCAACCCGGCGGCGGCGGACCGTCGGGGTTTTGGACCACATCGCCGGTCCGGTAACGCAGCAGCGGACCGCCGGCGCGGCCGGGGTTGGTCAGCACCAACTCGCCGTCGGCGCCGGGATCTACCGGCACGCCATTTGAGTCTTGTGAAAAGTCGCAAATCTCGGCAATGAACTCGGTTTCGATCACGTGCAGCCCCGCGCCGCCGGCGGAGCCGAACCCCCAGGCGCCGACCTCGCTGGCTCCGGCATGGTCGATCACCGTAGCCCCCCAAGCGTTTTCGATCGCATATCGGGTCGCCGGCACCGACCCGCCCGGCTCGCCGGCGACGATGATTCGCGTCACCGCCGATCGAGCCGGGTCGACGCCGATCTCGCGGGCGGCGGTCGCCAACCGGATTGCGTAAGACGGTGTACAAAGCAGCACTGTCGCGTGTTGTTCGACGATCAAATTGACCCGCGATTGGCTCGAAAGTCCGCCGCCGGGGATGACCAACGCTCCGCGGCGGACCAGCGAATCGTTGGCGGTCCAAAACCCGATGAACGGCCCAAACGAAAACGCCATCATCGCGACGTCGCGATCGGTCACCGCCGCGGCGGCCAGGACGTGGTCCCAGCAGTCGAGCCACCATCGCCAATCCTCGGCGGTGTCATAAATCGGCATCGGCCGGCCCGCGGTGCCGCTGGTTTGATGATAACGGACGTAACGCCGCGGCTCGCCGGTAAAGAGCCGCGAGGTCTGGCCGGGGCCGACAACAAGTTCGGATTTGGTCAACGGCGGGATCGTTCGCCACGCGTCCCCGGTCGGTGGCGAATCGAAACGGGCCAACCGTTTGCGGTACAGTGGATGCTCCCGCAACGCCGGCCAAAGGTTCCGCAACCGAGCGTTTTGGTGGGCGGTGATTTGAGACCGGGTCCAGTTCCAGGACTCCGGCGGGGCAAGGCAATCCACGGCGGGCGGCGGTAGCAAAAAGGAATGAATCACGACGACCAGGACCCGGCCCCCGAGCGGATTCTAGCGATCTTGGGCCACCCGATCGCCGGCAACCCGGCCCAGTTCGCGGCCGAATCCGCGATCGCTGACGCCGGGGCCGATGCCCGCGTGTTGTCGATCGACTTGCCGCCAACCCGCGTCGCAACCGCGCTGGACGGCATGGCGGCAATGCGGTTTGCGGGCATTTGGGTCGATGCGAGTTGTTTCGATGCCGTCTGCGACTACTTGAAGTGCTGCCCGGTTGACCGGCGGTTGCCGGCGCTGCGGCCGGACCCCGACGGCGGGGATTGGTGTTGGCTCGCCGGTCAATCTCGTGCCGCGGCGCCGGACGACGGTTTGGACGTCGAATCGTTCTGCGCCGCCCTGCAGGATTGGTTGTCGCGACCGGTTCGACGGGAAATCGTCGCCGAAGCGATCGACGAATACCTGTCGTTGTGAGCTATTTCAACGCTCGCAAATATCGCCACAACGACACCGCGTAACGATCCAAATTCGGGTCAACGATCGACGAGAAATCGGCTCGGCGTCGGTCCGCGGGGTAGTCGACAAACGGCGGCCGGGCGGTGGTGTGCCGGTAGACGGTCGCCAGTTTGTCGGGGAAACGGTTGGCCAAATGGTGCGTCATCGCCCAAGCGACCGCGTAGGCCAGCGACGTTGTCGACGGATCGGCAAACAACTCGTCGCCTCGGATGATCGATGCCAAATGCCGAGACAACGCGGCGGGATCATCCAAACAGCCGTTTTGACCCAGAATTTGATAGGACACGGCGTTGACCCCAATCCGCATCCGATGCCGACTCGATGATTCGGAATCGATTTCCAGCCATTGGCCCAACCCTTCGGTGATCCACCGCGGCGTGGCGTTGAGCCGGCTGTGGATGCCGCAATTGAACGCCGATTGATGAGCTGCCTCGTGCCGCAACGTTTCCTCGAAATAGTCGGGGTTGCCGTGATCGTGGGTAAAGATTCGATTGCAATCTTGGCCGTACAAACCGGCGACGTTTTGAATTTGAAAACCCCGCGAGGCCAACTCCGCTTCCATCGCCGGGCGGTGGGGGTGGACGACGGCGACCATTTTGAACCGTCCGGTTTGCGTGCCCGCTCCAATCGAACGCATCGCGGCGAGGAAGCGGTGATGCGACGCCTCGAACCGCCCGCTCCAACGATCGCCGCGGCCGCGGGACTGGACGATGACAAAATGCGGCGTCGAGACGACTTCGTAGCCGCGGCCGTACTCGTCCAGCAGTTGCCGTTTCAGCTCGACCGCCGACATCGGTAGAAACGCGTCATCGGTGCGGCGATAAACGCCCGGCGGCTGGCCGGCGGCGAGGTGCCCCAGCGACCCGTCACGTTTCAACAGCAAACGCTCGCTTGGATTGCTCAACAGTTCCAGCGCCACGGTCCAGCCCGATTCGTCACGGTATTGAACGCTGTGGAAAGTGGGATCGGCTTGCGGCTCGTCAATTGCCCCGGTAGCGACGTGCCGCCGGGCCGGCGAATCATCCGGCTCTAAAGCCTCCACCACTTCGGCGACCGGACTCCTGGTAGCGGCGTGCCGCCGGGCCGCCAAACGATCCCCGACCAAAGCCTTGGCGGCTTCGGCTACCGGAACTTGCGGGTCGGCGACCGGAGCCAGACTGACCAACATCGCCGAGGCGACCGTCATCACCAGGAGCGAACCGGACAGCGGGTGGAGGCGGGGCATCGGCGGCGGATCGACAAAGGCGGGAGCGGCCGGCAAGGCTACGTTACAATGGGCCGCTGACCGATCCGCTTCGTTGTTTCGCGATTTTTGATGCCGTCTACCCCTCACCCCCCGGCCCCCTCTCCCCGAAGCGGGGCGAGGGGGAGAACGAGTGAAAGCTCGGCCCCCTCTCCCCGAAGCGGGGCGAGGGGGAGAACGAGTGAAAGCCCAGCCCCCTCTCCCCGAAGCGGGGCGGGGGGGAGAAAGACTTGGGGAGTCCTGATTGGAATATTGGTCATTTCGGTCAATACGGCGTTGGCCCAACCCAACGACTTGGCCGATCGCGTCGCCCGAGCGGTTGAAAACCTTGACGCCGACCGTGCTCAAACCCGCCGCGCCGCGGAGTTGGAATTGCGAGAAATCGGCCCGCCGGGGTTGCCGCATTTGCCCGCCGACCGGGCCGTGATGTCGCCCGGAGCACGCGAACGGATCGATGCGATCGAGGCCGATTGGCGACGTGTCCAACAACTCACGCCGGCCGAAGCCACGCCCGAAGCGATCGATTTGACCGGTGCCGACACGATCGAGCAGGCCTACGAAATGATCGCCGCGGCGACCGGCGTCGAATTTGACACGTCGCGGTTTCCGGCAACCGGGCCGATGACGCCGCCGCCGGGTCGTTTGCCCTTTTGGCACGCCGTCGACGTCGTGCTGGATCAAGCCGGTGGGGACGTAGACGTTTACGGCGGCGATGCATCGACGCTGGCGATCGTGCCGCGGTCGCCCGAACGGCCTTCGCGGGTCGATTCGGCCGCCTACCGCGGCGACTACCGGATCGAACCGGTTTCATTGGCCGCCCGCCGCGTGCTGCGGCAACCCGAACTGTCGGATCTGCGGGTTTCGCTGACGATCCAGTGGCGACCGGGCCGGACACCGATCGGGTTGTCGATCCCGACGTCATCGATCGCCGGGACGTTTGACAACGGCACGCCGATCGAGCCGCTGGGCGAAGGGGCCGAAACGATCAACATCGCCACATCGCCGGAAATCATCGAGTCGGAAGCCTACCTGCCGCTGCGATTGCCGTCGGCCGGTCAGACCCTCGGCGTCGCGCGGCCGGTTCAGAATCGCGTCGCTGCGGGGCCAAATCGAAGCCCTCACGCCCGGCCCGACGCGGACGTTTGAGTTGGATTTGAACGATCCGGCGGCCCGCCAAACGATCGACGCGATGACCGTTTCGATCGTCGAAATCCGCCGCGACGGGCCGATTCACCAGGTCGTTGCGGATGTCGAATTGGCCGGAGCCGGCGGAGCGTTGGAGAGCCACCGGCAGTGGGTGTACGAGAACGACGTTTCGGTCCAAACCGAGGGCGGCGGCGAGCTGCGGCCGCTGGGGCTGGAGGTCCGTCGCCAAAGCGATTCGTCGGTCCGGGTCGGCTATCTTTTCGATTTCTCGGGTTCCGCAACCGCCCCGCCGGGTTCAAAATTCGTCTACCGCTCGGCCACCTCGGTCTCCCCGACCCGCGTCCCGTTTGAATTGCAAGGAATCGACCTGCCATGACTTTGACTCAATCGTCGTGCGTAGCGGAATTCGTCAAGAATTTCGGTTTCAATCCGCAGCGTCCGAAATTCTTGGCGAATTCCGCTACCGGGGCGAGCCGCCGCGGATTCACGCTTGTCGAATTGTTGGTCGTCATCGCGATCATCGGCGTGCTGGTCGGGCTGCTGTTGCCGGCGATCCAGGCCGCTCGCGAATCGGCTCGGCGGATGCAGTGCAGCAATCACTTGCGGCAACTCGCCCTGGCGATGCACAACTACGAGTCCGCGTTCGCCAAACTGCCGCCCTCGACGGTCGTCGACCTGCGGCCCGGCACGACAAGCAACAACGGTGCCTGGGGCGTTCACGGCCGAATCCTGCCGTTCATCGAACAGCTCGCGGTCGCCGATTCGGTCGATTTGTCGGTCGGGTGGGATTTGCAAACCGCGGTCGGTCACGACGCGATCGATGGCGTCCAAATCGCGGTTTTCCAATGCCCCAGCGATCCCGAGTCGGGCGAAGTGCGGATTTTTGACGACGGTCGGCCATCGCTTTACCCGACCAACTACGGGTTCAACTTCGGACCCTGGTTCGTGTTTGATCCGGCCAGCCAAAACCGGGGAGACGGTGCGTTTTTCCCCAATTCGTTCCTGCCGATGTCCGCCTTCCTGGACGGTTTGTCCAATACGTTGATGGCCGCCGAAGTGCGCGCTTGGACGCCGTACTATCGTAACGGCGGCCCCCCGGTGGCGTATCAATCCGGTCGCACGCCGCCGGGAAGCGCGGCCGAAATTCTCGCGTTTGCCGCCGCCGGGACCCAGCACAAAGACACCGGCCACACCGAATGGCCCGATGGGCGGGTCCACCACACCGGTTTTACCGCGACGTTGACGCCGGGCACCGAAGTCATTCTGCCGTTTGGCGGGGTGGAGGAGGACATCGATTTCAATTCGTGGCAGGAGGGCAAGGACGGTCTGAGCGGATCGCCGACCTACGCCGCGGTGACGTCGCGGAGCCGCCACGCGGGGTTGGTTCAAGCGGCGTGGATGGACGGATCGGTCGCAACGATCACGCACTCGATCGATTTGGACGTCTACCGGGCGATGAGCACGCGGGCGGGTCACGAAGTGCTGCCGTGACGGCGGAATTGACGTCGGACTAATGTCCCCTATCCCCGTAGCGGAAGCCGCCAAGGCTTCCGGTTGCGATGGATTCGGTCGCCACCGAAAATCTTGGCGATTTCCGCTACGTCTATCACCCACCCCGCCGTTTTGACCTATTCAACGCCCGCGGAGGTCCAATCCGACCGCGACCGCTTCCTCGCCGACGCGATCGCCGGGTTGTCCGGCACGCCCAAAACGCTGCCCTGCAAATACTTCTACGACGCCCGCGGCAGCGAGCTGTTTGACCAAATTTGCGACCTGCCGGAGTACTACCCGACCCGCTGCGAGCTGGCGATCATGGACGACCACGCCGCCCGGTTGCTGCGCCGGTGGGCCGTTCGGCCGGCCGGCCGAACGTTGCGGGTGGTCGAACTGGGCAGCGGCAGCAGCGTCAAAACGCGAGAGCTGCTCGACGCCGCGGCGGCTTTGCAAATCCGGCCGCTGACCTACGTCCCGGTCGACATCTCTGCCGATCATTTACGATCCACCGCCGCGGGGCTGCGGCGGAGCTACCCCGAAGTCCGCATCGATCCGATCGTCGCCGATTTCACCCGCCCGATCGACCTGCCGGCCGGTCCGTTTACCAACGTCGTCTACTTTCCCGGCTCGACGATTGGCAATTTTGACGCCGCGGCCGCCGACACGCTTTTGCGTCAAGTTCGCCACCTGGCCGGTCCCGGCGGCGGGTTGATCCTGGGCGTCGATTTGGACAAAGACCCGCGGCGGCTGGAGGCGGCCTACGACGACGCGGCCGGCGTGACCGCTCGGTTCAATCGCAACCTGCTGCACCGTTTGGCCACGGAATTGGACAGCGACGTCGACCCGCAATCGTTCGAGCACCGTGCGGTCTACAACGCCAACCTTCGCCGCGTCGAAATGCACTTGGTTTCGCCGATCGAGCAAACCATTCGGCTAGGCGACCGGTCGTTTCATTTGACTGCCGGCGAATCGATTCACACCGAGTCGTCTCATAAATACAACCTTGCCGATTTGAACAACCGCGTCGACGCAGCCGGGTGGGACTGGGTTGACGCGGTGACTGATCCGACCGGATCGTTCGCCGTCGTCGTTCTCCAATCTCGCCCGTAAATGACCGACCGCTACCAAACCGTCCGGCGTCACTCCGAAGCCATCGCGGCGCCGTTGTCGGTCGAGGATCAAATCGTCCAGTCGATGCCCGACGCCAGCCCCATCCGCTGGCACCTGGCACATACCACCTGGTTCTTTGAAACCTTTTTACTCAAACAGCACCCCGGTTATAAGCCGTTTGACGACCGGTTCGAGCGGCTGTTCAACAGTTATTACAACGGTGTCGGGGAGCCGTTGCCCCGTGACCGGCGGGGAACGATCTCCCGCCCCGGCGTGGCCGAAGTCGCCGCGTATCGTCAATACGTCGACGACGCGATGGCGAAGCTATTGGACAATGGCTTGACCGATGAGCAACATCACGTTTTGCAAATTGGTTTGCACCACGAGCAGCAGCACCAGGAGTTGATGCTCACCGATATCAAACATGCGTTGGCAACCAGCCCGCTGCGTCCGGCCTATGATGACGCGCCGTTGGCCGAAAGCCGCCCGGAGACCGACCGTTGGCACGCTGTCGCCGGCGGGGTTCACGAGATTGGTCACCGCGGCGACGGGTTTGCCTTTGACAATGAATCGCCACGCCACCGGGTCT
The DNA here is from genome assembly GCA_963833245.1 of Pirellulaceae bacterium. GTDB lineage: Bacteria > Planctomycetota > Planctomycetia > Pirellulales > Pirellulaceae > Rhodopirellula. Next base: position 697,607 of record CAWHXH010000006.1, on the reverse strand, counting down.
ATGTCGACGACTATGAGATCGCCGCCGATCTGGTCCGCGCCGCCGACGCAATGCTATTCATCGAGGACGGCGGTTACCATGATCCGCAGTGGTGGTTGGCAGCCGGTTGGGCGGCGGTCCAGCAACACGGTTGGCAGGCGCCGTTGTATTGGTTTCAAATCGGTTCGAGCCATGAGGATTGGCATCATCAAACGATGGCCGGCCCGGTCCCGGTCGATCCCCAATCGATCTTGACGCATATCAGTTATTTCGAGGCCGACGCAATCGCGCGTTGGCTTTCCGAAATACGAAAGGAAACATTGCGGTTGCCGACCGAAGCCCAGTGGGAGATCGCGGCGACCGATCAGCCGATCGAGGGTTATGATGCGGGCCGTTTGATCGCCGATGGACGTGCGATCCATCCGACGCTCTCGGATCAACCCACGACGCTGTCGGGTTGCTATTTGACCGCGTGGCAATGGACCGCAAGCCAGTACGTTGCCTATCCCGGTTATCGGCCGCCGCCGGGAACATTGGGTGAGTACAACGGCAAATTCATGTGCAATCAATTCGTGCTGCGGGGCGGTTCATGTGCGACTCCTTCGCCGGATCATTTGCGACCAACCTACCGGAATTTTTTTCCACCCGAGTCGCGTTGGCAATTCACCGGAATGCGTTTGGTACGCTGCCTTTCTTAGCGGTACGGCGCAAGCCGTCCGGTGCCGCTCCCATTCTAGCGGAACGGCGCAAGCCGTCCGGTGCCGCTCCCATTCTAGCGGAACGGCGCAAGCCGTCCGGTGCCGCTCTCTTACTTGCGGCATGACGCAAGCCGTCTGGTTCGAATTACCATGCGGCACAGGACGGCTTGCGCCGTACCGCTAATAGTTGATGCGGTACCGGAGGGCTGGCGCCCTACCGCTAAGATGTTTTACAAAACATCACAATGCGTCAAAACTCCATCACCGCCCCGAACTGGATCGACTGGACGTAGTACGTCTCGTCCTGCAGCCTCGCGACGGGTAGCGCCGGGCCGGTCGCGGGAAATTCCGGGTTGGTTTGAACATCAAACACCCCACCGATTTGAACCGCATCGGTCAATGCAATGAGGTTATAACCGATCGTCAAATCCAATCGGTCATAACGTCGCCAACCCAGCGACAGATCCAGCTCCGGCACCCAAGCGAACTTGGAGTCGTTGACGGTCCCCGAATTGGCATCGGTGACAAACAATCCCGAGTCGATCGTGTTGCTCGCTCCCGCGGCGGTGGAGATCGTTTGCGTGCCACGCCGCCGAACCTCCCGGTCCAGGTTGCCGCCGGCGATCTTGGCCAGCAGATTGAACGACCAGCAGCCTTCGCGATACCCGCCGGCAATGCCGACCTGGCCGCCGTGGAATTGATTGTCAACCTCAAAGGTGTCGCGGACCCGCAGCGTGTTGCCGACGTCGGCTTGCGTTTGGGTCGAATTGGACCGGATCGTCAAATCCTCCTCCATGCCCATGTACTGATAGCCGTACAACACATCCCACTGCGTTCCCAACCCGCCGGTCCAAAATTGGCGGATTGAAACGTCGCCGCCATACACGTCGCTGGTCAAATCCACCGATGCCGAACCAAATCGGCCAAAGTTCGCGGCGGTGTCGGGAAAGTTGATCAAATTGACCTCCCGGCCCCCGGTCGCATCGGTGAACGGGACCGCCAAAATGTCATCGTTTGATGAGCGGCCGTCGTCCGCCTGCAGCGCCGCCCACAGCCGCCCGACCAACGATCGGTCGCGGCAGTCGTCCAACCAGGTGCCCAGCGTCACGCGGCCGCCGACGGTCATGTCGTCCAAAACCTCTCGACCGCCAAAGAGCACCTCGGTGCCGGCGACGCCAAGCTCCCCGGCGTTGCCGCCGGCGGTCACTTCGCCGGTCGTCAACAGCGGCGGCACGAACGTTTCCTTGCGAAAGAGCAACAGCAGTTCCAGCCGTCCGAACCAACGTCCCGGCTCGACCCGGATCGCGCAGCGGCCCAAGTCCTCGCCGACGGTCATCCCGTAGCTGTCACAGCCGCAGCATCCCGAGGACTGACAACTGTCACAGCCGGCGGTTTCGTAGACGATCGCCTCGTCCCAATTAACAGGCTCAACGCGATCGATTGCCGCGGCCGGTGCGGCCGGTGAGACCGCCGGTCGAGGTTTGACCAACCGCGGCGGGGCGGGCGTGAGCGGCGGCGGCGGCAATTCGCGAATCGCGACCGGCGAAGCGACCGCCGGTTCATACGTGCCACGATCCTGGGTCTTGACCCGAATCGATTGACCGCGAACCCGGGTCGGGGAGATCGATGATCCATTGAGGTTTTGCCCCATCGCCGACGCCCAAGGCGCGATCATTAGGCACGCCGCGGTGACGGCTCGCCAAAAGTTTTGCTTCAATGCCACGTCGTTGCACTCCGGTCCCACGAACTTGTGATTACCGGTTGTATCGACCATGACGACGGTGACGATTGAGCCGATCCGGCAAACTTTGCGGACCTCCCGTAGCGGAAGCCGCCAAGGCTTCCGGTTGCGATCGGTTCGGCGCAACCGAAAGTCTTGGCGACTTCCGCTACGTGCCAATTCCCCCGCCCGTCGCCCAGTACCCGCCGCGGCCATGGTCAAACCGTAATTTCGCCCCACGGTGATCGCGGTTCAAACCCTTTGCCGCCGACCAGACCGACGTCCCGCCGACGAACGTTTTAACCGGCCCACCGGTCAGCGTCACGCCGTCCCAGGGACTCCATCGAGTTTTGGTCCACTGCCGGTCGTCGCGGACGACGTGCGATTGAGCGGTATCGACGAGCACCAAATCGGCGTCATAACCCGCCGCGATGCGACCTTTGCCGACGCACCCCCAGACCCGCGCCGGGGCGTCGGACATCCAATGAGCGATTTGCACGATTGAAACTCGCCCCGCCGCCGCCGCGTCGAGCATCAACCGCAACGAGTTTTCCACCGCCGGCAGCCCCGAAGGCGATAGCGGGTACGGTTTCGCTTTCTCCTCCAACGTGTGCGGCGCGTGGTCGGTCGCGATTACTTGAATCGCATCACCGGCCAATGCCGCCCACAGCGCCGCATTGTCATCAGCGGTCTTGATCGACGGATTCATCTGCACCCGGCTGCCCAGCCGCTCGTAGTCGTCGACGTTGAACCACAAATGGTGCGGGCAAACTTCCGCGGTGATCAAATCGCCGTGGTCGGCCAGCAGCGGCACTTCGGCGCCGGTCGAGACGTGCAGGACGTGGAAGCGGTGCCGATGCCGGCGAGCCAAATCGATCGCCCGCCGCGTCGCGATCACCGCCGCCGCCTGGTCACGAATCCGCGAATGATCGGCCACGTTGTCGCTGATCCCAATCGCCGACGCGTTGGCGTGAACCGTCGTTTCGTCTTCGCAATGAGCACAGATCGGCAGCGTCGTTTCGGCAAAAATGCGTTCCAACGCCACTTGATCGTCGACCAGCAGATTGCCGGTGCTGCTGCCGATGAAAATCTTGATCCCCGGCACGTCAGTCGCCGCCGCCAACTCGGCCACATTGTCGGGCGTTGCCCCGATGTAAAACCCGTAATTGACGATCGACTTGCCGGCCGCGAGCCGTTCTTTGGCCCGCACGCCGTCGAGCGTCACAGCGGCGGGGACCGTGTTGGGCATCTCCAAAAAAGCCGTCACGCCGCCGGCCGCACACGCCGCCGAAGCGGTCGCCAGGTCCTCTTTGTGCGTCAGTCCCGGTTCACGAAAGTGGACCTGATCGTCGACGACGCCGGGCAACAGGTGCAGACCGGCCGCTTCGATCACGCGGTCACAGGCGGCGCTCCGGGAAGCGTCGACGTCGAGGATTTTGCCGTCACCGAGGAGCACATGGCTGCGGCGGATTTGACCCGAAGCGGACGCGAAACCATCACCGGGCAACACCGCGTCGACATCGCGAAAGAGAATGCGTTGTGTCATGGGTTCAAACCTAGCCAACGTATGCCGTAGCGGAAGTCGCCAAGACTTTCGGTTGCGCTGAACCGACCGCAACCGAAAGTCTTGGCGACTTCCGCTACCAATGGGACGCTACCGCGGACGCCAGTCGTTACACCGGTACAACGGCGGTTCCCCGGGGGGCATAATGGCGTGCCGGCGTGCCACGCCGCCCCCGTCCCGCTGATCGTTCCCCCATCACCCAAGCCACCGCGTGCCATGAGCGTTGCCCAGGCCCCCCCGTCGTCCGACTTGACCGCCAAAATCGACGCGGCGGCCGACCAGCTCGACGAGCACACGCGGCGGACCGTCCACTGGCACTTCAGCGACGAGACCGGCAGCCCGTTTTGGCTCGAGAAAAAAGCCGAGTTGAATTTCGATCCGTTGACGGACGTTCAATCGTTCGCCGATTTGAAAAAATTTCCCGACTTCCAGGACGAATGGCTCCGCGGCGGCCCGATCAACCGTTGGATTCCCCAAGGTCACGCCGGCAAACCGGTTTATGTTTTTGAAACCGGCGGGACGACCGGGATCCCCAAGAGCCGCATGGTGATCGAGGATCACTGGAAGGATTACGAGCTGTTCAGCGAAACGTTGCCCGATGAGTATTTTCCTCGCGGCAGCAATTGGTTGATGCTCGGCCCGTCCGGTCCGCGGCGGTTGCGATTGGCCGTCGAGCATTTGGCTCAACACCGCGGCGGCATCTGTTTTTGCATCGACCTGGACCCCCGATGGGTCGTCAAACTCATCAAGAAAGGTTGGATGGAGCACCTGGAGGCTTATAAGAAGCACTGCATCGACCAAGCCGTCACGATCCTGACGGCCGGTCACGAAGTCAAATGCATGTTTGCAACGCCCAAGCTATTGGAATCGCTCTGCGAGGCGCTGGAGGAACAGGGCACGACGCTAGCCGAGTGCGGCGTGACGGGCATCTTCTCCGGCGGCACCGAGTTCACCGCCCAGTGGACCAAATTCTGCGTCGAGGAGTTGCTCGGCGGATTGCCCAAGGAGTCAGGGATTTATATGACGCCGACGTATGGCAACACGTTGATGGGTTTGGCGTGCAGCAAACCGATCACGTCGGCCGACGGGTACAAGATCGCGTACTACGCCCCCCAGCCCCGGGCGGTCACCGAGGTGGTCAAATTCGATGACTACAACGAAGTGGTCCCCTACGGCGAAACCGGCCGCGTCAAGCTTTACACATTGACCGACGAGTTCTTTGTCCCCGGATTTATGGAACGCGACGAGGGCGAACGCGAGAAACCGTTTGACAAATTCCCCTGGGACGGCGTCTCGGCCGTCCGCCCCTTCCACGAACTGGCCAGCGGCACGACCGTCGGCGTTTACTAAGAAGTTTTCAGTTCACAGTTTTCAGTTTTCAGTTCAGAAAACTGTTGATTGCTAACGAACTCTTCCAAACTGACAACTGACAACTGACAACTGACAACTGACAACTGTAAACTTTCCCCCATGATTACCCTCTCTCCGCTCCGCTGGGGCAAAGCTTACGAGTCGCTGGACGTCAAAGAAGTCGTTCACTTTGACACCGGCGAGCCGATCGCCCGGTACGGCACCGTCGTCGGCGGGATCGTCACCCGTGACATGCGGCAAGCTCATAAAGCGCGCGAAGCGCTGCTGCAGATTTCGCCCGACGAACTGATTGCGATGAGCAAACGGGCCGCCGACCTGTTTCAAACCGCCACGCTCACCGTCGGCGACAGCGATCAGAGTGTCGATGACTTTGTGCATCAGCAATCCGCTTCGACCGGTTTGCCCGAACACATGTGCCAATCCAACATGGCCAAAAACGGCTTTGTGTTGTCGCACATCGATCAAATCCTCGACTGCCTGACCCGCGGACTGGATTTGAACATCCTCGCTCGCGGTTATGGGGAGGAAGGTCGCAACGTCACGGTCTCCTACCAGGCTCAAACGCCGGTCCTGGGCGCGGTGCTGCCCAATAATTCCCCCGGCGTGCATACGCTCTGGTTGCCCGCGATCCCGCTGCAGGTCGGATTGGCACTCAAACCCGGCTCGCAAGAACCTTGGACGCCGTACCGGATGATCGCTGCGTTCATCGAAGCGGGCGTGCCGGCCGAAGCGTTCTCGCTGTATCCCGGTGGCCATGACGTCGGCGGGGCGCTGATGACCGCGGCCCCGCGCAGCATGATTTTCGGCTCCGCCCAAACCGTCGAGGCCCATGCCGGCAATCCTAAAGTCCAAGCTCACGGACCCGGATTTTCAAAGATCCTGCTCGGAGATGATATCGTCGATGATTGGGAACAATACCTCGATGTCATGGTCGAATCGGTGTTGTCCAATTCCGGCCGCTCGTGCATCAACTGCAGCGGCATTTGGGCTTCGCGGCACACCCGTGAAATTGCCGCGGCGATCGCCAAAAAGATTGGTCCGGTCGATGTCACGTCACCGACCGATCCCGACGCCAAATTGGCCGCGTTCACCGTCGCAGCGATGGCGACGGGGACTTATGCGATGGTCAAAGAAGACTTGAAAGAGTCCGGCGTGACGGACATGACGGCTGAGTTTGGTGAAAAGCTGATCGAGCGGGACCACTGTGCTTATTTGCGGCCGATGGTGGTCCACGCCGATGGACCAACCCGCGCGGTCGCGAGCAAGGAATACATGTTCCCGTTTGTCAGCGTCGTGGAGTGTCCGCAGGCTCAAATGCTGCGGCACATCGGCCCGACGCTGGTCGGCACCGTCATCACCGGCGACGAGTCGTTGATCGACGCGGCCGGGGCTTGCGTTCACATCGACCGGCTCAACGTCGGCCCGATCCCGACCAACCGGCTCAATTGGTTGCAACCTCACGAGGGCAACCTAACCGAGTTCCTGTTCCGCAACCGGGCCTACCAGATTGCCCCGCTGCAAGTCGCGGCGATGGCCTAAACCCGGTGGCGGCGGCCCGCCAGGCCGCCGCAGAGTCGGAAACGGTGGGTCGGCGCCGAAGCGGCTTGACCCACCCTACGTGGCGGCTAGCGCCTGCTCGAAGTCGGCTTTGATGTCTTCGATGTCCTCGATCCCGCACGACACGCGGATGTATTCAGGAGACACTCCCGAACGCCGCTGTTCGTCTTCGGCCAACTGCTGGTGCGTCGTGCTGGCCGGATGAATCACCAACGTCTTGGCGTCGCCGATGTTGGCCAAATGGCTGGCCAATTTGCATGAGTTGATAAACTTCTTCCCCGCCTCCTTGCCGCCCTTGATGCCGAACCCGAGGATCGCGCCGGCCCCGGCGGTCAAATACTTCTTGGCGTTGGAATAGTCTTTGTGACTCTTGAGTCCGGGGTAATTGACCCACTCGACCGCTTTGTGTTTTTCCAAATACTTCGCAAGCGCCAACGCGTTCTCGCAGTGCCGCGGCATCCGCAGGTGCAACGTTTCGAGTCCTTGCAAGAACATGAAGGCCGCGAACGGGTTCATCGCCCCGCCGGTGTCCCGCAGCCAATGCGTGCGGATGTGGACATTCATCGAAATGTTGCCCATCTCCCGCAGGTGCTGTTCAAACACGGCGCCATGATACGAAGGCGACGGGGCACAGAACTCCGGCCATTTTTCGGGTTGGTCGGCCCATTTAAATTTCCCCGAATCGACGATGCAGCCACCGATCGTCGTGCCGTGACCGCCGATGAACTTGGTTGTCGAATAGATCACCACGTCGATGCCGTGATCGATCGGGCGCAATAACATCGGCGTCATGACGGTGTTATCACATAGCAACGGCAACGCCCCGTGCGGAGCGGAATGAGCCGCGTCGGCGATCGCTTTGAAATCCGGAACGTCGTTCTTGGGATTGCCACACGACTCCATGTAAACCAGCCGCGTTTTTTCGTCGACCAACCCATGAATGTCTTCGGGTTTATCAGAGTCGAAAAAGCGGACTTCGATGCCCAATTGTTTGAGCGTTTGGGTAAAAAGCGTCCACGTGCCGCCGTAAAGCGACGTCGAGGAGATGATGTTTTGACCCGAATGGGCGAGCGTCAAAACCGCCGCCGAAATCGCCGCTTGACCGGATGCAAAGCACAACCCGGTGACGCCGCCATCGAGCGCCGCGATGCGTTTTTCGAGCACATCGACGGTCGGGTTCATCAACCGCGAGTAGATGTTGCCGAACTGGGTCAGTCCAAACAGGGCGGCGGCGTGTTCGGTGTCTTGAAATTGATAGGACGTCGTCGCGTAGATGGGAACGGCGCGAGACCCGGTCGTCGGATCGCTGGTTTGGCCGGCGTGGATCGCCATCGTGCCGGGTCGATGGGCGGGCGTGGGCGTGTCGGAATCGCTCATCGGCTTTGGATTGGCTCGGGCGTCGTGCGAAAAGGGTCAAAACGGTGGGCCACCCAGCATGATCGCTCCGCACCGGTAGCGGAAGTCGCCAAGACTTTCGGTGTTCCGGTAGCGGCGGTCCGCCAGGCCGCCGACTCTTGCCAGACCAAAGCCTTGGCGGCTTCGGCTACGGAATTAGCATCTTGACCGCCGCGACCACGGTAAAACCCAGCAAAATCCAGTTGAACGCCGTTTGCGGTACGCGGCCGACCAGCCACTGGCCCGCCGCCATCCCCGCGGGGATCCACATCACCAGCGTCGCGTCGGTCAACAACGTCGACGTGTCGATCAACCCCTGCTGGGCCGAGAGCGGCAGTTTGCAGATGTTGAGGATCAAAAACAGCCACGCCGCGGTGCCGATCAGCTCCCATTTGGGCATCGCGACGGCCAACAAATAAAGCGCCACGACGGGGCCGGCTGCGTTGGCCAACATCGTCGTCACGCCCGCCAAAACCCCCAAGGCGATCGCGAACCCAAAATGCTCCGGCAACGATGACATCGCCTCCGGCCGCCGCATTCGGATCGCTTGGACCACCGCGAGCGACAGGATGATCACGCCGACGACGAGTTTGAACTGGCCGCCGCCGAGCCGGTCCATCAGCCACCAACCGATCAGAACACCCGTGAGCGTTGGCGGCAATAGTCGTCGGACTTGGACCCAGTTGGCGGCCCGGCCGAAGAACCCGATCGCACAAACGTCGCCAAACACGAGCATCGGCAACAGCACGCCGGTGGACGCTTTGGGGTCAAAAACGCTCGCGTAGATCACCACGTGCAACATCGAGACGCCGGCAAATCCGGCTTTGGAAAACCCGATGCCCATCGCACCGACAGCGAGCGCGACGTACTGTGGGGCGGTCAATTCGATCATTGAGCCAACGTAGCGGAAATCGCCGAGATTTTCGGCGAGGCGGTTGGATCGGTCGCATCCGAAAGTCTTGGCGACTTCCGCTACGGTTTTGGCAAAACCTGCTTGTTCCCGTGCCGGGCCAAAACCCAGTCGATCGCCTCGTCGATCGTCGTCCAGACGTCGCGGTTGGCGTAACCCAGCTCCGATTTGGCCCGCGAGCTGTCGTGCCACTGGTATTGCCGGGCCATCGCCATCGCCCCGGAGTTCATGTCGTGCTCCCGGCCCGTGATCCGCGTCATCGCTTCGCCGTAAGCGGTCCCGATCCACCGCTGCAATGGCCCGGCGGGCATGATCGGCCGCCGCTGACCGGTCCGCTCGGCGATGCGTTTCCAAAATTGGAAATAGGTCATGTTCTCCCCGGCCAAAATGTAATGCCGACCCGACTCGATTTCGCCGTCGACCAACTTTTGAACCGCAGACAACACCCCCGCGGCGACGTCGCGAACGTCACAGACGCTCATGCCGCCGGGCGCCGTGATCGGCCGCCAGCCTTTGGCAACCTCGACGATCATTCGGCCCGAGGACGGTTTCCAATCCCACGGCCCGAGCATGAAACCGGGGTGGACCAAAACAGCTTTTAGTCCTTCGTCGACCCCTTTCAACACCGCCGCGACGCCGGCCCGTTTGCTCGCCGTGTAGCTGGTCATGATCTGGCCGCCGGCGTGGTCGTCGGGCGTCGTTTCGTCGCTCAGGTGCGTCCGGCTGCCGATCGCCAGCGTATTGACGGTGCCGACGTGAACGATCGGTCTGGCGTGTCGCAAACAGGTTTGGACCAAATCCTCGGTCGCCGTCGCGTTGACGGCCATCGATTCGCTCAATCGTCGCCAGCCGATGTGGATCAACCCGGCCGAATGGATCACCGCGTCGCAGTCGCCGACGGCTGCATCGATCGCCCCGCCGGGCAGGTACGCATCGCGGTCGCAAAGGTCCGCGTTGACCGGCTCGACGTCCAGATCGTCAAAAACATCGGCCGGCGGTTGGCCGCGGACGAGCACCGACGGTGTCGGCCAATGATCGGGGCGGCAGCGGAGCACGGCGTTGCCCAACAGCCCGGTGCCGCCGGTGACGAAAATTTTCATGGGGACAGCCAAACCAATGTCGCGGAACTCGCCAAGAGTTTGGGCACTACCCTGGTTGTCCCCCGCCGGGTCGTCAAGCTCCCGGCGGCCAATCAAACCGCTCGACAACCACCGTCCGATCCACCCCGCTGCCGCGGCGACCAAGCGGGTGCCCGGAACCGAGCAGAATTGCTAGCGATCGGATTCATGGGCACCGGTTCGGCACGTCATAACCGAGCCGCTGCATCACGGTGCCGTGATGACGGCTACGTTCGGCAAACCCGTCGTCCGCTTCGCGCCGAGCCAACCGTGCCAATCGTGTTTGCTCGACCGCGTGCTCGACCCGGCGGCGAGCCGGGTTCCACCCCAAGAACGTCAATACGTTGCGAAAAGCGATCGCCGGGCTAGCCAACAGATCTTCATAGCGAACGACATGGACTTTGAAGGCGTGCTGATCGATCCAGGAGGTGACGTGCAGCGACCAGGAACGCAGGTGTTGGGTGACGAGGTCTTCGTCTCCGCCGCCAATGCGTTGATCGGTCCGGTTCATCATTGCGATGGCGGTGTCAGGCGTTGTGAGTTTTGAGCAGCACGGGGGGCCGGATCCGCAGCGCCAGATCGACCTGCACGGCCTGGCGAAGCGAATTGACCTCCACCGCGTTCAACCCCGTTCGCCCCGCAATGCGTTCGTAGTCACTGCGGCGGGACTCGTTGACGGTGACGCGAAAAGCGTCGCGAAGCTCCAGCTCGTCCAGGTCCGGGGAGCTATAGGCGGCCAGCATCATCCGCATCCAAGTGTTGCCACTCTTGGGATAGGAAGCCAGCCAAACCAAACTGCGAGCTAGCTGCTTCACGTAGGATCATAGATTTCACCAATGCCTGACGCCGGAAAGTACCGTCGCGGGTCGTTACGAAAAGGGCTACCGGGGGATTCGGCACTTTCTAATGTGTCGTATATCTTTACTCCTTCCAATTTACAGGCAAGTTGATCTCGTATTAAAGCGGAGTCCAGGTCATCGTCCAGCAACATGAACCGGATGAATCGGAGGTTCTTGAGCGTTTGAAGGGCTTCAACGGGATCGCCGATAAACTCCACTTCACGAAACTGCAAAGTTTCTAGACCAGACAGATTTGCAAGCGTACTGGCATCTACCATCATCTGTGCCAGACCGAGATGCTTGATGGAAGCGGATTCAGGAAGCCTATACGCCTGGTCCTGATAGGCGGAAGGTGAAGTCCAGTCAACGCCATCGGGCATGTACAGGGTTTGAAGAGACAAGTATTTCACATTCGGCATCCGTTCGAGACAGCGAAGGTTTAGGCTCGTGCATTCCCCGTCAACAACAATTGCTACCATGCTTTTTATATTTTGGAACGACTCAATTGCATCGCCTTTGACAGTGACCATTTTCAATTTTCCCGTCCAGCAATTGTAACGCGGCTCGTTGAACCAATCGGATAAAGGTCTTGGTAGTTGATTCTCGAACACCGGATGGACTGGTGACGATTTCAATTCCGCAATCTTCCGGCAAATTGCCCGCTGCCTCAACACAAGAACCATTGCAATGGCGACAGCAATGATCACGAAGCTTATTGCTGAAACCTTTGGTTTCGACACCGTCAAAGGAGCGAGCCGACAAATGACTTTAATGAAGCAAACAACCGCCATCCAGAACAATTGATTAGCTGCGGCCTGTTCGATCGAAAAGTCAGACACATGCTTCGCAAGAGGTAGCCCACGCACTATAACCGGATAAAAGGAAGGTGTCGACGTAGACAAGCTTCCCAAAAAGGGTTTCGATTCGTAAAACGAAACGAAATAGGAGGCAGTGTGAAGCAAGGTCGAAACGAGGACAAGATGTGACAACCCGGCCAAGCTGTGCAATGGTAGACGCTTCGGCCTAAATGAAAATTTTCGCGACTGGCTCGTCATTTATAAACACCTGGATTCATTGTGTTTTTCACACTGTCGTCCCCTGTGCCGTAACTTGCTTTCCAGCGGTCTATCGCGGTTGCAAGGGTTGCTCCCATGGTGAGGTCGCTCGTGACTATGCCTGCGGTCGTTCTAATCAGGCCATCGACAGACTTGGTTTGGCCGTAAGCGTTCACAATAAAGCCCTCATTTTCTACGTTTAGGTAAACCTTGTCCCAATCACCGGCGTATGGACCAACGCCAACGGTGAAAGTCGCTTCGTCTGCATATGACCATTCGGTGACAAGTTCTTTGACACCATTTGAATGAGTGAAATATAGGTTCGGGGGTGCTCCTTCGCTTTTTGCCGAAGTGAAACTTCCCCCGGTCGCCTCTTCCAGCTTTTTCGCGGCAATTTCAGGTTCACCGCTGTGGGTATCGGTAACCCGATTGTTCTCAATAAATCTATTGTTAGGATTCGCAAATCCTTCGAGATAGGACTGATTCCAAGTGATGGCCAGTTTGCATCCGCTTGATAGCTCCAAAAGTGAGTTAAACGCCGGAGTCGGCGGGACCGTCGCTTCAGGTCCGGGACCGCTGAAGTAGGCACCCGAGGGGGTGCAGTGGGCGCCGATCGATGACGTGGGAGAACTGCTGGGGGTTAGCCCCGGTTCACCGGCGGCCGGCCCACGGTCAGCAAACAGGGCGTCGGTGTAGTCCAAAGTTCCCGGGGTGAAGACGAAGTGAGGGTTGCCGATCGGTTCGCCACTCGAATTGCCGTGGGCCAGCTTGGTGTAGATCGCGTCCAGTTCCGCGGCGGTCAAGGTTCCGCCCTCCGGCGTGAGCACCCCGGCGATGCCCGGCGCGGCTCGTGCCGAAGTCTACGGCCGGATCGAAGCTTTCTGTCGACACTTGTCGGATCATCAACCTGCCGCGGGACACGCATCGCTGGCAGCGGTTGATCGATGACCTGCCAAAGCATTGGCCGCTGCCGACGCCTCAACGTTTTGACGCGGTTGATGTCGCCCACCCGCCGCTGCCGCCCGGTCCCCCCATCAATCAGACATCATTTCGCCGAACTTTGGCATGACAAAGTCGAACTCACTCCGTTTCGCTTCAAACTGATCTTCCAAGAACGACTGCAACTTTAACCCTTGAAAGTCTCCTAGTCGCTTCGCTGCTTGCTGCTCAAAGTCCGCGGCCGGCTCAACGAAAAGGAGAACAGGGTTTCCTTGACGCACCACCGGCTCCTTTCCTTTCATGTCGCGAGTCATCAAAGACCAATTGACGTTCAAAAGGTAGATCCCCGGATCTGGTGCTCGAAACTCAAACTTCACACCCAAACGACCGTCAGCACCCTCGGTTAAAGGTATCCCGTGAGCCGAGATCCTTGCTTGGTCGCGGTCGGAAAATTCCGCATTGAACGACCAATTTCGCGGAACTCGCCAAGAGTTTCGGCACTACCCTGGTTGTCCCCCGCCGGGTCGTCAAGCTTCCGGCGGCCAATCAAACCGCTCGACGACCACGGTCCGGTCCACCCCGCTGGTCAAACGAAAGATCGCCGCCGGATCGCCGAGCCACCAACGCGGGGTCAAATCGAAATCGACCCGCGTGGCCGTCTCCCCCAACTGCACGTTGCCGATCGGCGTCCGCTCGGCCGTCCGCCACAACGCCGCCCCGCCGCGAACGTCGAGGCTGATCCCCAGCCGATCGTCATCGAGCAACATCAAGTCGCCGATCGCCGCGGTGCTCGATGCGTTGACCGAAACGACCGATCGGCTGCCCGGCAACATCCGGCACACCGTCCCGTCGTTTTGCCCGACAAAGACCTCCGTGCCGGTCCGGTCCCACCGCAACCGTGCCGACGCCGCGGTGATGTCCGCCACCTCCGTCCGGCCGGATTTGAGTTCCAAGACCGTCAATTGCGGCGACAGGTCCGCGACCGCCAAACGATCGCCCTCCGGCGACCAGGCGATGGCGGTGCCGCATCCGGCCAACCGCAACGCGACGCGGCGGGTCCGTTTTTGCAAATCAACGATCATCACGTCGCGGCTGTCCCCGGTCATCGCCGCGACCGATCCATCCGGCGAAACGGCCACCACATTCCATTTGCCCGCCGGACTGCCTGCCGAATCGATCGCCATCGCGGACGCTGGGATCAGTTCAATCGACCCGTCGGTTTGTTCCAACCAAACCCCACGGTTGTGTCTGGCGGCAACAGACCCGCGACCGCCGGGCAGTACGTCGATCGCCAATACCGACCCGTCGCCCAGCGTCGGATCGGCTTGCGGGGCCGGGGCGGATCGTCCCACCGTCGCCCAACCGGTCGATGGCGTCCACCGCACCACCCGTCCGTCGTGCAAACCGGCCCACGCGGTCGGCTCCGCGGCGGCCGGCTCCCAAGCCCCGCAAAGCGCCACCGCACCGGTGAGCGGATCGCTCGCCGACGGCCGGGCAGCGGTCCCCCGGGGACCATGATCATTGACGATTAATAATTCGCCCTCGGCCGTCGCGGCGACCAACCGGCCGGCCTGCCACGTCATCGATTCAACCGCCCCTCGCCCGACGACTCGCGTCCACATCGGCATCGTCGCTTCGGTTTGATCCGACCGCGGCATTTCCCAGCGGACGATTTCGCCGCCGCTCAATCCCGCCCAAACCGCCGAACCGTCCGGTGACGCGGCCACGCTGCGGACCTCCTTGTTGATCCCCGCCAGCCGGCCGGCGACCCGCCGCGTCGCCGGCTCGTAAATCTCCACCTGTTCGGGTGAATACGCCGCCAAGAGTATCCGATCGCCGCCGGGAACGAACGCCGCGAGCCGAAAATCGCTATCCAAAACGTGGGTTTGCCCCGCCCCGACGCCATCGGCCGGTCCGATCCACATCGTCGCGGCTGCCGATTGGGCCGCGACTTGACCATCGGCGGCGTCGAGCCAGAGGTGTCGGCGGGCGGCCGGGATCGCCCGTGCCGGACCGCCACCGAGCGGCAGAATTTGAGCGTTTTCGTAGCGGCATCCGCAAACCACCGCCGCGTCGTCGCCGGTGAACGTCAACGATTCAATCGTTGTCAATTGACCGGGCAACTTCGCCACCCGCCGCCCGGTTTCTCGGTCAAAAATTCGCGGGTACGATCGATCGAGCCATCCTTCGGTCGACCCGCCCACGGCGATTCGTTTGCCGTCATGGCTGACCGCCAAAGCGTGCAGCGACTCGATCTCGCTGTCGATCCGCCGGATCACTTGGCCGGACACGACGTCAACTAAGTGAACGTCGCCGTCACCCGCCGCCGCGGCAATCAAGCGGGTGCCGGGAACCGAGCGGATTTCGCGGATCGGCGAGTTCAATTGCAACGCCACCGTCGTCCGGCCGGCCAAGTCGATCGACAGTAACCGCCGTTCGATCCGCTCGCGGCGGTCAGGCCACTGTCGGTCCAGCTCCGCGAGCAGCCCGCGGGACGTCCCGGAGTTTCCCGCTTCGTTGGCCAAAAACGCCTCCCGCAGCCCCTGGCGCCAGGCCAGATCGATATATTCGGCCGGCGTCGTCGCCGAGGCGGGCTGCGTCGGTTCTCGTTCCCGCCAAACGACCCGCCCGGCAACGATCATCCCGGCCAATACGGTCGCGACGATGGCCATCGACCGCCTTTTGGACTTACCAATCGGCCGCCACCGACGGCGGACCGGCGTCGAGATTGCCCGTCCGCCGCAAAACGCCTCCAAGTCGCTCGCCAGCGCCGCCGCCGACGCGTACCGATCGCCCGGATCGACGGCCAAACAGCGGCCGCAGATCGCCGAGAGCGACGCCGGCACCCCGGCGGCAACAGCCCGAACGTCGCCGACCGCCCGCGACGCGTTGAAGACTCGCTGATTGACGGTGTTGAATTTGGCGAACGGATTGCACCCCGAGAGCATTTCATAGAATACGACGCCTAGTGAATAGATGTCGCTGGCCGGCCCGTGATCGCCGACGGCGCCGGATAGCTGTTCCGGCGACATGTATCGCATCGAGCCGATGATCCACCCCGTTTGGCTCATCAACGTCGCGTCGGTGTCCATCAACCGTGCCAACCCGAAATCGTTCAATAACGCCGCAGCGGCTCCGAACCGGTCCTTCGGCCCCGCTTCGTCAATCAGAACGTTTTCCGGTTTAACGTCCCGGTGCAGCACCCCGGCGTCGTGGGCGTGGCCGACCGCGCCGGCCAATTGGACCATCCACGAAACCGCCCAATCGACCGGCACCGGCCCCCGGACGAGCACGCCTCTCAACGTCGGCCCGTCGACCCGGCGGGACACCAACCACGTCGCCCGCTCGGTTTGACCGCTGTCCAAAACCGCCACGATCGCCGGGTGATCGAGCCGGGCGGCGGCGCGGACTTCGCGGCCGAACCGGACCCGCAACCGGCGATCCTCGGCGTACTCGGGCCGCAACACTTTGACGGCAACCCGCCGGCCGGTCGCGACCTCTTGGCCGGCAAGCACGATGCCGAAACTGCCCCGCCCCAGCAGTTCGCCGCACCGGTACCGCCCCCCCGATTCGGTCTCGATCAACCGGGCAACGTAAGCGGCCGTGTCGGCCGGTGCGTCCCCGGCGATGACCTCGCGGATCGCTTCGATCAACGTGCCATCCTCGCCGCCGACCGCGGGGACCGCCCCGGGCAGCTCAGCGGGCCGGTCCATCGGCCTGGTTCATTTGACGCCGCAACCGCTCGATCGCTTTGGACCATTGCCGCCAAACGATCGAGACCGAACACCCGCGGCGCTGGGCGATTTGTCCAAACGTCAAATTGTGCTGAAACCGGAGCGTCAACAATTGCGATTGGTCGGCGGGCATCGCATCGATGACCCGCCGCAGTTTTTCCAAATCATCACGTCGCTCCAGTCGCCCGTCCGGCCCCGGTCCCGGATCGACGGCGTCACCCTCGGTTGCCCCGCCGACCCGGCGTCGCTGGGCGAGGATGGCTTGGTGCCGACGCAACCCGTCGCCGAGTTTGGACCGCAGGATTTCGTGCAACCAAGCCCGCACCGCCGGTTCGCTGACCGCTTGGATTTGATCAAACCGCAGCGCCGCGGTGACCAGCGTGTCCTGGACCAAGTCTGACTCGGTGATCGTCGGCCGCACGCCCGCCCCGATCCGGCTGGCGGCCAATCGGATCAGCCCCGGTCGGTAGCTTTCGAGCAACCGCCCCAAACTGCTGCCGCACCCCTTCCTCGCCGCCGCGATCAACACGGTCAACGAACCGCCCGGCGACCCGATCGAGCCGCATTCGTCGTCAGTGGGAAGGGAAAGTTCGGACACGAGAAACCTCCGCGGATGCCCCCGCCACGATACGCCCGCCCCGCCCCCCGATCAATCACCAAAACCGTGGGATAGGCCTCCGGCCTGTCATCTCCAAACCTTTTACCTAATTCCGAAAACTTTTCGCGAAAAAGTTCAGGCTCGGCTCCGTCTGCCGTTCATGCGGATTGTCCGATGCCCCGGCCCGGAATTTTCCGGCCGCCGGAGTGTTGCCCCCGGCGTCGGTCCGATCCGCGGTCCCCGGATGCCTCCCCCCATGCCGCGCTTTGCCAAACGACCCGCCCGCCGCCGCCCGACCACCAGACGAAGCTTTGAGCGACTCGAAGACCGCCGGCTGCTGGCCGCCAATCTGGAACTGGTCGCCGACATCGTTCCCGGCTCCGCCTCTTCGCTGACCTCGGGTTTCGTCCAAATTGAATCGAGCGTCGTCTTTGCCGCGACCACCCCCGCGTTTGGCCGCGAACTGTTTGTCACCGACGGCACCGCGGTGGGGACCCGTTTGCTCAGCGACATCCGCCCGGGGACGGCCGCCAGCTCCCCGGCGGGAATGATTCAATTCGGCAACTACGTCTATTTCGCCGCAACGACCGACGCCGGCGGCCGAGAACTGCACCGCACCGATGGGATTACCGCCGGCAACACGCTCTTTGCCGACATCGCGGTGGGAGCCGCGTCGTCCTCCCCCGCCAATTTCACGATCTCCGGCGGGCTGCTGTATTTCACCGCCCAAACCACCTCGGGCACCGAACTATGGCGGACTGATGGCACGCCCGGCGGGACCTTCATCGTTGTCGACTCCAACCCCGGAACCGCTTCCGGGTCGCCTCAACACCTAACCAATTGGAACGGAACGCTCTATTTCACCGCCGTCCATCCCGCCACCGGTCGAGAACTCTACCGAACCGGTGGCACCGCGGCGACAACGGTCGCGATTGCCGAGATCCGGCCGGGCACGCAAAGCTCGTTCCCCGTCGATCCCTACCTGACCGTAGTCGGCGACCGCCTTTTTTTGATGGGCGATAATGGCGTGCTGGGACGGGAACTATGGATGCTTCCGTCCCCCGGGGCGCCGCCGACGCTGGTTAAGGACATCCGGCCCGGCGGCACCGGATCGTGGCCCATTGAATTTGAGGCACTCGGCGATCGCGTGTACTTCGTCGCCGACGATGGGATTGGCGGGGCGGAACTGTGGACCAGCGACGGCACCGCGGCGGGCACCGCGCAGTTGCTCGATATCATCCCCGGACCGACCGCCAGCAGCCCTTCAGCTCTAACCACGATCGGATCATTACTTTACTTCCGAGCCTTTGACTCTTTTGGCTCCGAATTATGGCGAACCGACGGCACGACGTCCGGCACGTTCCGTCTGACCGACGTCAACCCCGGGGCGGGCTACTCAACGCCGCAAAAGTTCGCGGCCGGCGGGGGCGGCATCGTCTTCGCGGCCAATGACGGATCCCAGCAAGGAATCTATTTTACCGACGGCACGATCGCGGGCACCGAATTGATCGCCTACGGCCAAGCGGGTTCGCTGACGACCCTGCCCGCGGGCATCTTCGGCGGCATCTATCAAGACGTGGCCATCGGCAGCGAACCCTATCGCATCACGTTCCCGGTAGCCAATCCGCCGCTCAGCGACATCACGTTGTCGGGCACGTCGGTCGACGAGAACGCACCGGCTGGAACGCTGGTCGGCGTCCTCACGACGGAGCCGGCCGATACGCCGGGGGTCACCTATGCGTTCTCCAACCAGTATCCCGACAGCTCCAACTTTACGATTCTCGGCAACGAACTGCGTACCAACGCGCCGCTCGACCGCGAAGCCTTCACTGACGGCATCACGGTGGAAATCGTCGCGCAACATTCGTCCGGCACGGTTAGCAAAACCTTTCAAATCATCATCAACCCGGTCAACGAGTTTCCGCCAAGGTTCAATCCGTTTTCGCAGCTCTCGGTGCCGGAGAATCGCAGTTTCGTCACCACGCTGGAAGCGTTCGACGAAGACGTGCCGGTCGGCCCGATCACCTACTCGATCGTCGGCGGACCGGACGCGGGATTCTTCAATATCAACGGCGATCAGTTGTCGTTTAACAACCCGCCTGACTACGAGTTCCCCGGCGATGCGGACAGCCCCGCCGATGGACGTTATGAGATCACCGTCCGCGCCTCCGACGGCGAATTGTTCAGCGACGAATCGATCACGATCGAGGTCACCGATCTGAACGAAGCCCCCAACGACATTGAATTGTCCAGCAACACCATCGCCGAGAACGCGGCTCCGGGGACGGTCATCGGAACATTGACCGCGACCGACCTGGACTTCGGCGACACCACGTCGATCATCCTGGTCGCCGGCCCCGGCGATACCGACAACGGATTGTTCCTGGTCGTTGGCAATCAACTGACGCTCGACGGGACGCTCGATTATGAGACGGCGACCAGCCATTCGATTCGGTTGATCGCCACCGACGCCGCGGGGCTGTCCTACGAGGAAGTCTTTACCATCAACGTCACCGACGTTGACGAAACCCCGATTCGCCCGATCGCGTCAGACATCACCGCCAGCACCGACCGAAATGTCCCGCTGCCGCTGACGCTGTCGGTGGCCGAACCCGCCGGGCCGGTGAGCTATTTTATTAGCCAGCCGCCGACCCACGGCGCCTTGTCGGGCACCGCCCCGAATTTGACCTACACGCCGTTTGCCAACTATTCCGGCACCGATGAGTTCTATTACACCGCAACCCGCGATGGTTTGACGTCCTTTGAAGCCCGCGCGGCGTTGACCGTCATCGGCGTGCGGCCGACGGTTCGGTTCACCCGAAGTGCCTCAACCCGGTCCGAAACCGCCGGCAGCGAGACGATCGTCGCGCAGCTCGATCAGCCGACCGACGTCGATATCGATGTCCTCATTGCGGTGGACCCCACCGGCACCGCGACGGCCAATCAAGACTTCCGGGCACCGACCTTCATTCGCATTCCAGCGGGCCAATTCGTCGCCTCGGCGCCGCTCACGATCCTGGATGATCCGATTGATGAGGTCAATGAAACCATCGATTTGCGAATCGCGACATCGGGGCAGTACATCGTTGACCAAGATTCAACGTGGCAGGTCACGATCATTGATGATGACGATCCGCCGGTGATCAGGCTCTTGGAAAAGTCGCTGGTCGTCACCGAGGGGTTCCTCGTCCCGACCGCACCGATCTTTATCCTGTCGTCGCCCGCGGCGGTTGATATTGATATTCCTTTTACCATTGCGGGAACCGCGACGCCGGGATCGGACTATGGCCCCATCCCGAACTATGAAAACATCAATCCGTCAACCGGGATCGTTCGCATCCCCGCCGGCGAGTCGCAAGGTCGTGTTATCATTCCGCTCCGCGACGACGCAGACCCGGAATTGACCGAGACGGTCATCATCTACTTTTTCACGCCCAATTATGGCGTTCTGCCTTCGTCTGAAAATACGTTCACGTTATCGATCCGCGACAACGACACGCCGTCGGTGAGCATGTCGCAGGCATTGGTTAGCGTTCCCGAAAGCGTGGGGACGGTTCGGGTCACCGCGACCCGCGTTGGCGATACCACGAATGCTTTGACCGTTCCCGCCTACCGCTCGGGTTCGGCAGCGATGCCTTCGGACTATCAAATCACCGGCCCAGTCGATTTTGTTTTTGCGCCGGTCAGAGCACCGCGTCGATCGATGTCACCATCAATGATGATACCAACGTCGAACCGACGGAAAACATCGTGTTGACGTTTTACTCATCGACCAACGGTCAATACGCCCTCGGTTCGCAGCCGGCGGCGCGAATTGAAATCCTCGACAACGACGTTGCGGTTTTGTCGATGACCCGTAGCCGCGAGAGTGCGTGGGAAAACGCCGGAACGACGCTGCTGACCGCGACGTTGGATCGTCCCCTGTTAACCGGCCTGACGGTTCCGATCACGTTCTCCAGCGGCCTGGGGGCCGCGACGGCCGGCTCGGATTACAACCTGCTGAGCACCAACATCTTTTTCCCGGCCGGCCATGTCACCGCCGGGGTGCAGCTCCAAATTGTTGACAATAATGTCAACGAGCCGAGCGAGTCGGTTCGGTTCTCGCTTGCAGAACCGGCGTCCGGGGCGGCCTACCGATTGGGCAGCGTCTCATCGACTGACTTTACCATCCTGGACGACGACCCACTGGTCAGCATCGCGGCGGTGGCGGCCAACGTTTCGGAATTGGGTGGGTTGGCTCAGTACCGAATTTCGCTGACCGCGCCGACGCTCCGCGACGTGGTGGTGCCCATCTCGCTTTCGGGATCGGCCACGCGTGGTTCAGATTATCTGTTTTCAGCTACAAGCGTTAACATCCCGGCAGGCTATGCCTCGGCATTGATCACCATTCCGATGCTCAATGACTCGGTCCCCGAGTCGACTGAAACTTTGACAATGTCGCTGGGTGTTCCCACCGGAGCGATACGCTTTGAATTGCGAAAATCGGCGAGCGTCAACATTCTCGATGATGATGTCAACAGTCCCTTTTTCGCAACCCCCAACCTTTCCATCAGTGAATCAAGGGTCCGATCAGGATTCTTCAGTTATAGCAACCGCATCCAGTCGGTGTCTGTCCAACTGCCGACGATCGCGACGCGTGATGTCTATGTCGATTTGTCGTTTACCGGCAGCGCGATCCGCGGCAGCGATTACTACACCAGCCCGCTGACGGCCAGCCGACTGCGGATTCCGGCGGGGCAAAACCGCGTTTCGTTTGATCTGGTGATTCTTCACGACACCCGGCCCGAGGGGAATGAAACGATCGAGGTGACGATCACCGGGGTGACCGCGCCGGGGGTCAAACCTAAAACGACGCAGAAGCGAATCTTTACGATCATCGACGACGACGCCCCGGCGGGATCGTCCGGCGGTTTCGGGTTGTGGGACACCCAAGTTCCAACAACCCAACCGAAGCCACCCATCACCGGAGCGGGAACGGTGTTGATCAATACCGCCCCGACGATCGGGGCGTTCCCCGCCCCCGGCAGTGTCAATTTCGGGCTGCCGACGATCGACATCAACAGCAATCTATCACCCGGGAACGTTGCAATTTTCACCGGCAACAACGGGCCGATTGAAAACGCCACCGCATTCTTTGACGTCAATTTCAATGGCGTGGCGGACTATGTGGATTCCAATGGCAACGGCCAGTGGGATGATGGCGAACTGGCCGAGCCAACCACGGTAACGGCCGCCGATGGGTCGTTCTCGTTTCAACTCGATGACTTTGATCTCGACGGCGACGGCGTTGAACCATCCGAGGGCCGTTTGGTGCTTGGCGGCGGGATCGACACCGCCACAGGTCTGGCGTGGCAAATCCCGCTGACCGCGCCGGTCGGATTGTTCAACCTCACGCCTCTGTCCACGCTCGTCGAAAGCCTGACGCGAACCGACAATACCTATGACGTTGCGACGGCGGTGACGCGGGTTGGCGACGCTTTCAATTTGGGCGGTTACCCGATCGGCACCGGGTTGTCGCTCTATGAAGTTTTGCAGAACGACGCCGCCGCCGCTCGCGCCTATTCCGCCCACGTTCAATTGCACGCCGCGGCGCTCGGCGTGACGCAGTACCTCGCCGGCGTCAGCGGCCGCGACGTCGCGCCGCTGGGCGGGCGTGTTTATGATGCGATCGCCGGTTTAATCGCCAGTCCCGACGCGCGGTTGGATTTCACGCAAGCCGGCGTCATTGCCGCGATCCTGGCCGCCGCCGCGGACGCCGAAGCGATCGATCTGCCGCCCGGCAATGTCACCGTTGTTTCCCAAACGATCGCCGACGGCATCGCCGCGATTAACTCGGTCACGTTCACCGGCGATGGCGAAGCGTTCCTCAATGAAATCAACCGTTCCAAAGTTGTCACGCAAGGCTCGCTCACGTTTGCATTGGCCGAGTTTGGTCGCGGCGAGCGGAACGCGACGAGTTTGCAAGAAGACTATTCGTTGTCGGCAATCGACAATAAAATTGACGCCGCGGTCGCCCATGTTGCCGCCCCGCCGGTCATCGCGATCGACACGTTTGGCCAAGCCGAAAACGATGCCGGCGAGGCTTTGCTGATCTTGCGAATCACGCTGCTGGGCGATCACGACGGGGCCGTCAGCGTTCGCTGGGCCACCGAAGATGGCACCGCGTTGGCGGGATCTGATTATGAGGCCGGTCACAGCGTGTTTAACTGGGCTGCCGGTGATCAAACCGAACGCTTTGTCGGGATCCCGGTTTTTGGAGACAACCTCTTTGAAAACGACGAGTTCTTTCGCATCCTGCTCAGTCAGCCCGTTGGGGCCGTGATTCGTCAAGCCGAGGGACGCGGTTATATCCTCAATGATGACGCGATTGCGATCGACAACGCATCATCAACGATTGTTTCGGAAACCATCGCAACCGTTTCCGACACTACGTTGGCGATCACCCAAAACCAAAACATTATCACCGATGGCGAGCAGCGGTTGCCGGCGGTCGTCAATATCACCGGGGCGGACGATCCAATCGATTCGTTGACGGTCGATTTCAGCGCCAACACCCACCGCGGCGACGCCTGGACGTTCAATGGCGGCAGTGGTGACGCCCGCGACGTCTTCAGCGCGATCGCCGGTGAGTTTGCGGCGTTGGAATGGACAATCGAGCCGACCGGCTCACGGCTGCGGCTGGTGCCCACCGACGCCGATCAAACCTCCACGTTTGATTTAACGGGCATCGAGGACGCCTCGGCTCTGGTGTCGAGTGTCGGCCTCGCGGTGCTCCGTGTCCCGGTCGACTCCGGTCCGGTCGTGGTTGCTCAATCGGTCGACGACCCCAACATTCTCATCATCACGCCTTACACCGGGGCTGAACCGATCCGCATCACTCGGCCGACCGGATCGCTACGAATCCTGGGTCTCGGTGGCGTTCCAACGGTACAGACCGCCATCATCGATTTGACTATTGAAACCCACGCCGCCGGGTTGATTTTGCCGACCACCTCGGTCAATGAAAACGCGGCGGGTGTCGACTTCGGCGCGCTGACAACGTTTGAACTTGGTTATGAGGATGCAACTTATTTCCTCCCCTCCAACTTTTATCATGAGTTCAACCCAACACCCTTTGAAATCGTTGACGGGCATCTGCGGTTAGCGACAGCGGTTGATTATGAAACCACCCCGGAGATCAGCGTGCGGATCACCACGGTCAGCGGCACCGGCGACGCGTTCCTTTCGACCCTCACCATCACGGTCAACGACCTGGTCGAAGCCGCCCCTGGTGTCGGCGGATCGTTCATCCAAATAGCTGGTGGCGCCAATCAGCGTTCGGTGATCCGCGATCTGTCGTTCGCGTTGGATACCGCGATTGCGTTTGATCCCGGCGCGTTCCGGGTTGTCCGAAAAAACTTGACTTCCGGCGAGCTGTTGATTCCCGTCGACGTCGCGGCGACGCCGGACGCAACCGGCAAAATCGTAACGCTGCGGTTCTCCGGGTCGCAAACCGCCGGCGGGGGGCGTTTGATCGACGGCGAGTACCTGCTGCTGATCGACGAGTCCAAGATCCGCGCCGCCGGCAGCGGAGCGGGAGTGGACATTGATGGCGACGGCGATACCGACGGGTTGTATGACTTTGGCGACCACGAAGTCGACCGCTTCTACGCCCTTTACGGCGATGCCAATGGCGATGGCAAAGTCGATGGGTCGGACTACACACTTTTCAACCGCACCTACCGCAAAAACTCCACGGCCACTGGTTATGACGCCCGCTTTGACGCCACCGGCGACAATAAAGTGGATGGGGCGGACTACACGCTATTCAACCGGAACTATCGCACTCGCCGTCAATACTTCGACCTTCCCAATTAAAAACGACCATGAAAAAATTCCTTCCGATTTTGGCGGTCCTTACGGGATCACTTTATGCATCCCAACATGCCACCGCGGCTCTCGTCTTCCAGTTCAGCGGCGACGGAGGCACGACATTTGGCAACG
Source organism: Pirellulaceae bacterium (assembly GCA_963833245.1). Lineage (GTDB taxonomy): Bacteria > Planctomycetota > Planctomycetia > Pirellulales > Pirellulaceae > Rhodopirellula. The sequence goes on along the minus strand of CAWHXH010000006.1, from coordinate 672,147 downwards.
CTTTTTCGGTGGACGCTAGCTCACCGTTTAACTTGGATGTTATAGTCTATCTATTGGAAGTTGATGACGGTCTTTCCACTGAAACTCGCTTGACCGATTTCGGACTCACTGGCGTGGGGGCTGGGCTCAGTTACACCGCAACGACGTCGCAACCAAACGTAGTCGTCGGACTGCCCGCCGGTAGTTTTTTTGACGGTCCAGGGTTTACGACCGAACCGTTCACCGATCCAAGCCGGGGGATCACTCAAGGTTATCGCACCGGCGGCACCATCGGGCCGGGCGATAGTGCGGTCAAAGGATCGCTGATCGAACTGGCAACGTTTATCATCAGCGCCGGCGATCCCGGATCGTCCACCACGTTCACGCTGGTCGATCCATTCACCGAGTTTGGCGACATCATTTTGGATGATATGGACCCCACGTCACTGGACGACTTGTTTGAGACGGCCCCGACTTTCACCGTGACGACCAGCGGAGGCCAACCCCCGGTTGCGGTTCCCGAACCGTCAACGGTCGCGGCGCTCACCCTGGCAATGCTCTCCGCCGGCTCCCGCCGGCTTTGGCGACGTCGGTCATCACCCTCGGCGACTTAACAACTGAAGTAGCTTGACCTGCCAGGGTTGCCGGAGGACTGAACCCTGGCGGGTCCAGCTACGGTGAATGCCGTAGTTGTCGATCCCACAGTTGGTGACGCATCAAATCTCCCGGGGATTGTGAGTTGCTCGATCATTGCACCCGCTCGCTCTCGGGTGTTCGGTTAGTGTCCGTCGGGGATAGGCCCTCCCAATCAGCCGCGGGGCGTTGCCTCCGGTTAGGGGGATTGAACCGGACGCTAACGCACGGCCGGCTGATTACTTCCGACAGACATCCAGCGTGCCGGCAGGCCGGTCGCGGTGCGGCACCGGAGGGCTGGCGCCCTGCCGGTACTCGCAGAAGGACAATGGGGTTTTCGCCTCAACGTCCCATTGCCAACGTCACGTCGCCGGCGGCCGGGGCGATCGTGCGGACGTAGGCGGCGTCAGCGTCGCTGAGGCGGTCCCACGGCACGGTGCAAGTCCGACCGTTGGTCTTGGCCAATCGGACGTAGGTCTCGGTGACCTCAATCAAACGGCCCTCAGTTCGGAACGTGCCGGTGTTGTCGACCCAGCTTCGGTTGACGGTCGAATCCAACGGATTGGTGTTGGGCGTCGGCATCACCACCGGAGCGGTGCTGACGGGCATTTCGGCGGCCGGCTGAACCTCGGCTTCGGTTTGACCAAAAAGGTCATCGAGGCTGCCGGCAGCGGGCGTATCGCCGCCCGCCGGAGCGTCGCCGGCCGGCGGGTTGCCGAACAGGTCATCCAAACCGCCATCGGCGGGCATCGCCGGCTCAGCGGCCGGTGGATCGCCAAAGAGGTCATCGAGTCCGCCGGCCGGTTTGTCCGCGGGGGCGGGTTGGGCGGCGGGGGGATTGCCGAACAGATCGTCCAAACCGCCGTCGGCGGGCATCGCCGGGGCCGGATCGGCGGGGGCCGGATCGCCAAACAAGTCATCCAAACCACCGGCCGCCGGCATCGCCGGAGCCGGGGCGGCGGGGGCGGGGGCGGGGGCCGGGTCGGCCGGAGCGGACGCCGGCGGGTCGCCAAACAGATCGTCCAGACCACCGTCGGCCGGCATGTCCGGTGCCGCATCGGCCGGAGCGGGGGCGGGGGCCGGTTCGCTAAATAGGTCGTCGCCAAAGAGATCGTCACCGGCTTTCATCGCCGGTTCGTTAGCCGCCGGCTTGGCCGGCGCCGGTTCAAACAGGTCGTCCGCCGGAGCCGGTACCGGTACCGGGACGGGAGTTGGAGCTGCGGGCTTGGGCGCCGGTTTGGGCGATGGCGTTGCCGGGGCAACGGGGGCGGCCGGGGTCGGAGCGACTTTGGGGGCGGCAACCTTCGGAGGTGCCGGTTTGGGAGGTGCCGGTTTAGGAGGTGCCGGGGTTTTCGGAGCGGCCGCGGGAGGCTTGGGCGGAGCTTTGGGGGCCAAATCCTCGGTGTCTCGGTTCAACACCGGCGGCTTGGCCGGTTCGGTGACCGGTTCCGCATCCACCTGGACCGGAGACGGCATACCGCCGGAGATTTCGGTCAAACTGCCCGGCACCATCGTCTCGCCGGGGCCAAGCATCGGGCCGGATGAATGGGACATTCCCATCTCGTGATGCTCGACGGAGCCGGACATCGGCAACATTTCGGCATGCACCGAATCGCCGGAACCGCACGGCGCCGGCGGGCAAACCGGCTGCGGGACGCAAACCGGTACCGGTTCGCAGACCGGTTCGCACGGATCAGCCTTGCAAGCCGTCGGTTTGCAGTGACGGTTCATCAACCAACCCGCCGACGCGGGGCTGAAGCCCAGGCTGACGATCAACGCCGAAGTCAGGGACCAACGAAGGGAGTGCTGGAACGTTCGTTTCATGGAATTGCAGTCGTCTGGGGGTCCGGCGGCGAGAACCGCGGTCGGTCGGAAGCGGAAAGGGAGAGGGAAAGTGACAAATTCAACGCCGAAGTGTCGGAAATGTCAAAATAGGCGATTTGTGACACGCACTGTAATTATGGGCCAAAGTTACGGCAAGTTTGTCAAATGGCAAGAAAAGTTTTCGGTGTCTCGGTTGTCGCTGGATTTGCCGTCGCTGGACCGGCCGGGGTTCACGGCGGTCTGAACCCTGGCGGGTCCAGCTACGAGGGTGACCCACGGCCGGCTATCTTGATGGGCGTCCCCGAAAGCCGCTTGGAAGCCCGATCGCGATGAGTTTGGAACGCAAATGTCTGCTGTTTTTCGGCTCCGCGCTCGTCGTGTTGATGTGCGTCGCGTTTTGCGTCGTGCTGATGCTCGCCCGGTCGTGGGTCGAGGCGACGACGCAGCAACAGGCCCGCGACGCGGCGACGGCCGAATTACTGCTCAAACACGCCGAAGCGACCGTTCGGGGGCGATTGGGCGAAGCCGACCGGGCGGAGGTCTCCGATGAAATCGCCCGACGGCGTGACCAATTGCTCTCCGAAGACGTCGATTTTGACATCCTGGCGTTGCCGGAGTCCGAGTCGTTCCGAAATTTGCCAACGCCGCTGCCGCCGCGAAACGACCAGGAGCGTGAAATTTTGGAGCAATTGCTGCCCCGTTACCGTGCCCGATTGGCGCAGCTGCTCTCGGACAACCCCGCGGACCTGTCGCAGTCCTTTGACCTCGGCGAAGACGCGTCCAACGCCCGGATCGGCCCGGCCAGCCGCCCGGTGTTCGGCTACACCGGTCCGGTCCAGGGGCGGTACACGTACTATGCCCCCGCGTTCATGACCCCCGAGTGCATGATTTGCCACGGTCCGGTGGGCAAAACGATCTCACTGTCCGACGAGGTTGAACCCGCCGTTCGCGCCGCCCAAACGCCGTTTCGGGTCATGCGGGTGACGATGCCCGATGACAAAATCATTCGCGACATGACCCGGATGCGAGCGATCGTCGTCGCCGTCGCGATGCTCATCATCGCCGCGACGTTGTTCGTGCTCCACGCGATCGTCCGCTACCTCGTCCTGCAACCGCTGCTGCACCTGCGGGACGTTTCGGACGCAATCACTCACGGCGAAACGACCCAACGGGCGGTGATCGACACCGAGGACGAGTTCCGCGAACTCGGCGACGCGTTCAACCGAATGCTCCGCCACCTGACCGAAACCCAGTCGCAATTGCAGCGGGTCAATCGCGAACTGGACGGCCGGGTCGACCAATTTGCCCAGCTCAACCTGCAACTCTACGAAGCCAATCAGCTCAAAACCGATTTCTTGGCCAACATGAGCCACGAACTCCGCACGCCGCTCAACAGCATCATCGGGTTCTCGGAGGTTTTGACCGGCATCGATTCATTGTCTGACAAACAGCGTCGATACGCGTCAAACATTCAAAAATCGGGCCGGCTGCTGCTTGAGATGATCAACGACATCCTCGATTTGGCCAAAGTCGAAGCGGGCAAGATGGAGGTCCGGCCGGCCAAATTCAAGCTCGACCGAATCATCGGCGCCCAAGTTGACATGATCCAGTCGCTTTCCGAAGACAAACAGATTGAGCTGATCAAGGAGTTGCCGGACGATTTGCCGATCGCCCACCAGGATTCGGGCAAGCTCGGCCAGATTCTCAACAATTTGCTGTCCAACGCGATCAAATTCACGCCCGAGGGGGGGATCGTGACCATCCGCGTCATCGATCTGCTCGATGGTCGTTTCCGATTATCGGTCGCCGACACGGGTGTCGGTATTGCCCCGGACGACCAGCCGATCGTGTTTGAGAAATTCCGCCAGAGCCGTCAGGTGCTCAACAAGGATGGGCTGACCCGCGAGTTTGCCGGCACCGGGCTGGGGCTGTCGATTGTCAAGGAACTCTCGGTGCTGCTGGGCGGCGAAGTCGATTTCCAGTCGGAGCTGGGGTCCGGCACGACTTTTTGGGTGACGCTGCCGTTTGACATCACGACGGCCGAGCCGGCGGTGGAGTTGGCTCCCACGTAGCGGAAGTCGCCAAGACTTTCGGTTTTGACCGGCCAAGGCCAACCGAAAGTCTTGGCGACTTCCGCTACGGGTTTTGATCGGTCGAAGCCAACCGAAAGTCTTGGCGACTTCCGCTACGGGTTTACCTCTGAATGACCCGCCGCGTGGCGACCTGGGGGGCCGACGTTTCGATTTTGAAAAAGTTGTCGATTTGCGAGCCGGTCCGCAGTTCGTCAAACCGCCGGCCCATCGCGACGTTGAGTTTTTGTTCAAACAAGTCGCGTCGCAGCTCGGTTTCGACGACCGATCGGTCCGTCACGATCGGCTCGGTGTGACCCTGGCACCGCAGCAGGATGTATTTGTCGCCGGTCGCGATGATCCCCGACAGCTCGCCGGGCTGCATCTTGAACGCCTCCTGCTCCAGGGTTGGTTGTCCGCCAAATTGACGGATCGGCGGGACCTTGCCGTTGTTGCTGGCCGACATCGGTTCGATGCTGTACTGCTCGGCGAGTTGACCAAAAAACGCGTCGGTCGGTTGATCGCGGGCCATTTCCCAAACTTTCTGAGCCGTTCGCTGGTCCGACAGCACGCATGCGAGCACTTCGACGCGGGGGCCGTAAGCGGCGATGAAGCCTTTTCGCAGGTCGTCATCGGTCAATTCGATCGTCGGTTCGACCAGTTTTTTGAGCGCTACCGACGGCCAAACCGCGTCCAGTTCGTAGATCTCGCGAGTCGTTTTGCCGTCACTGGTGACCGACGCCATCCAAGCGTCGATGTCGGCGGAGCCGTCCGGTTTGGCAAACCCATAGGCTTTGGCCGCGGTTTGGACCTCCGCGTCGATGTCCGCCCGCGTCACCGTGATGTTTTCCTTGGCCAATGCCTGAGTCAGAACGCGGCGGTTGATTTCGCCCTCGAGCACCTCGGCCCCATGCTGCTTGAGCGCTTCGCCGGCGACCGCTGCGATGGAGATCGATTGGCCGTTGATGACCGCCGCGACGCCGGGGTAGCGGCGGGACTGTTCGGCGTCGCCCAGGACGTGGATGACTTTGGCGTCGGATTGCAGTTTGGCAAACAAGTCCGCGGCGGCGGTTTTGACTTTTTCATCGCGAATCCGATCGGTGATCTGTTGTCGGATCGCCGGCATCGCTTGGGGGGACGGTTGATGTGCGGCAATTCGGCGGACCGATTGCAGCACAATCCATTGGTCACCGACGGGCAAAACGCCGGAAACCTCCCCATCGGCGAGGGTAAAGGCGGTCCGTTCGATCGCGTCATCGCCCATGTTGCGGCGGATCGGTGGGATCAAACCGCCGATCGACGCGGACGTTTCATCCTGGCTGTGAGCTTTGGCCAGAGCGGCAAAATTCGCGGGATCCGCCTTGGCTTCGGCCGCCAAATGCTCGGCCAGCCCGCGGCTGTCGACCATGATCATGCGGCATTTGACCGCTTCGCCGTACTGGGCCAAATACGCCGTGTTGAACTCATCCTGGCTCACCGCAACCTGGTCGGCGACCAGTTGACGCAGCGCCAGCATCGGCCAGATAATTTCTCGGGCGTAACGGTCCGGTGAAATCCCGCGTTCGTCGCGGAGCAACTGCAGGTAGCCGTCGAGCGTCAGCCCGAATTTGGTCGCCATCCGCTCGATTTCCGACTGGACGTCGCCAGCGGTGATTTGAATGCCCTGGACTTTGCATTGTTGCAAGATCAGGTCGCGGTTGATCATGTTTTCGAGCAACTCGGTGCCGTACCGGGTGACGGTCGCCTCGGCGAGTTGATCGCGGGTGATCGGCGCGGCGTTGACGACCGCGATGACCGACGAGCCGTTGGTTTCGGCCGTGGCGGTGGTGACGATGGCCGTCGCCAGGCACAACGCGGCGGTCGCGGCGATCACCCACCGGCGAGCGGTCGGCGGGTGGGTCAGGTAAATTCCGATCGCGGGTGCCATCGAGGTCGTCCGTGGGCGAGGGAGATTGGGGGGATCGCGGCGACTTTAGAGAAATCCTCCATTTTGTCGCAAGTTCGTTTACATCTCCTCAATCGCCTCGCGGATCGCCCCGACCACCGAGCGGCCGTTGCGACCGCGGGTTTCGAGGGCGGACCGATCGACGCCCAATTCGTCGGCGACCGCGCGAGCGATGTCGACATCGCGGACGCCGTGGTATTGGTTGGTCGTCCGAAGCCCGCCGGCCGGATCGTCGACGTGCAACGTTTGGCCCGGGTCGCTCGGGTTGGATTCAAACGCGTCGGCGAGCCGCTCGATCCAAGCTTCCGGCACGCCCCGGCGGCGGCACAATGGCACCGACCAAACCTCGTCACCGTCGCACGCGTCGAGCAACGCGTAGGCTTGGTCGGGTCTCACCGGCCGTTCTGGCTCAACCGTTCATCGAACTTTGCCGCGATGATGAAATCGTTTTCCGAAAGCCCGCCGATCGCGTGCGTCGTCAGCACGATCCGCAGGTGCCGGTAGCCGGTCAGGTGCAAATCGGGGTGATGCTGCTGGTCCTCGGCGATTTGACCGATCGCGTTGATTAGTTCGAGTGCTTTGGCAAAGGTTTTGGTGTTGATTTTGCGTTCAATCGCATCGTCGGAATTGGCCGGCGACCAGTGGGGCACCTGCGGCATCGCCTCGGCGATCTGCGCCGATGTCATCGCCGGGGTGTCGCCCTCGCAGGGCGTGCAACGTCGTTGGTTGAATGCTTTCATGGTTTCTAGTGTGGGATAGGCCTCCGGCCTGTCATCATTGTCCATCATGTGTGGTAGCGGCGGTCCGCCAGGCCGCTGATGCGACCCGACCAAAGCCTTGGCGGCTTCGGCTACGGGGGGGACCAAAGCCTTGGCGGCTTCGGCTACCGGAATGTTAAGCTCAAGCCCCCTGGTTCTGGACTTCCCGAATTTCGATGCCGCGGAATTGGACCGGATCGTTATGCCCGGCAAACCCGAAATGGCCCCGAGTTCGGTCTTTGCCCGGGTGGGGCGAGTCGGCCATGAACTCGGTCACGTCGTCCAAATCACAGTCCAAGATAACGTGCCCATTGAGCGTCACGCGGATCGTTGACCCGACCACGCGGACGGTCTGATCGTTCCACCGGCCGGTCGGTTTCAAATGGCCAAGCTCGGCGGCGACCATCCCATAAGCCGATCCGTGACGTTGCCGCGGATCGATGTTTTTGTATTTGGGATGTTCAGTGTCGAGGACCTGCAATTCGGTCATGGCGTTGTACGCCGCATTGCCGCCGATCGGCGAGCGAATTGCCAGCCCGTTATTACCCGCCGGCGGCAGTTTGAATTGCAACCGGACTTCAAAATCACCGTACTCTTTTTCGGTCAACAGGTTTCCACCGCGGCCCTGCCGGCACTGGATTGCACCGTCGACGACTTGATAATCGTCGACCGCACCGATCCAGCCGTCGAGCGTCTCGCCATCGAACAGCGAGACGAACCCGTTGCCGCCTACGTTGCCGCCCGCGTTGTCGGCAACGGTCAACGTCAACGGCCAGCCGGGGAATTCATTGTCGGCCGATGAATCGGTCGGGTCCGACAGGAACTTGTAGGCGTGAATCTCATAGGTTCTTGCCTCCGGGTCAATCAGCACCCAGCCCAGGCCGCTGCCCTTCTCGTGTGCCTGATCATAACGATTAGGTGCCTTGCCCACCTGCGGATTGCCGACGGCGTAGACGTAGGCCAAATTACCGAACGCGTCGAGGTACTGACCGGTGTTGGGCAAACCATGTTCGGGCCGGTCGGTGTGCTCCATGCCCATCTCGTCCGGTCGCCACCAACGCGGGTAACCCGCCGCGATCGCCGGGACGCAAAAGGACCAACCGGCGTCACGCGGTTGATCGATGCCATACTGCACCAACGTCGTCAAGTGTTGGTCACCGTTGATGTGCAATGCTTTGGCGTCTCGCAACAACGCCACCGCCCGGTTGCGTGGCGTTTGGGGCCAACCACCGCTGTCCAGGTCCGCCCGGAGGTAGGAATCATAACCGCCGTGGTGCGTCGCCACGCCGGCGAGCACCGTTTGGCTGAGCACGACCTTGATCGGCGAATCATCGCCGGCAAATCGCTCCAGGAACGCTTCCTGTTCCTTGCCGAGCAGCTCCAGACCGGGCTGGTCCAGCGACATCAACTCGACGTCGGGATCCAAGACGTGATCGGCCCGTCCGCGACCGGTGTCGACTTTTTCGGGACCGGATTTGAACTGGCGATCGGCCAGGATGGCGAAGTGAACGCCGCCGTATTTGAGTTCACCAAAATAGGTGCTCATGCCTCGAACACAAGCGTCCGGGGCGACCGGCGGCGGATGATGGCCGGCACATGTTTTGTGGACCGCGTTGACCATGCGAACCGGTTCGCGGTAACCGCCGCGGCTCGATGCCCCCCCGTCGCCGGGGCCAACCTCCATCGCCGCGCCGCCTTCGCCCCAGTAATTCCCTTGAAAAACATCATGGTCATCGGGGATACAAATCGTCGGCCGATCACGCATCACATCACGGAAGGCCCAGCCGAACATGTAGAATTTCCGTTTATAATTCTCGATCGCCGCTTCGGCCGGCTCGCGGACCAGACCGTACCCGCCGTGATCCTCATACAACTGATCGCCGGAGAAATACACCAGGTCCGGTTCAAGCTTGAGCAGGTTGTCGCGAACGGGTTTGTAAGGAAACGCATAGTCCTTTTGACAGGTCAACGCCGCAAGTTTGAAAGGTCGATCGGCCGGGGCGGTGGCGATGGTGCCTGAATAACGATGCTTCGTCGGCTCGCCATACAGATGAAATTCCTCATAGGTCACCACATAGGGTACCGCTCGGCGGGCGTCCCAATCTTCGATCACGAACAGCGCCGTTCCCGAGTCCGGCTCGATCATGCCGCGATGGGTCGAAGCGGCATCCCCCTGTAGTTCCAACATCACGGTTTGATTGTCGCCCGGCCCGACCGGCGGCATCATCGCTTGAAGTCGCAGCGTTGCGGAGTCGCCGCGTTGGTCGACAGTGTACATCGTCCAAAGGATCATCCCCAGCTCATCGCCGGTGGCCGTCATCGCTTTTCCACTGACGTTCCAATCGGAGAACGCAAACGTGCTGCCGCCGCCGGAACCGGGCGCCTGATCGAAATTGCACGTCAAAGCAACATTGCCGATCAATCGCGACGCGGGCAAAACCTTCTCGAACGACCCTTCGCCACCGGGATGGCCTTCGCCGCCAGGATAGTTAAGGCTCAGGTGAACCAAACATCCGTCCTCGACCGATCGAACAGACACGACCAGCTCCAACGGATTGATCGGCTGATCGCCGGGCAACTTTTTGGTTTGATTGCCGATGTGCAATTGACCGTTGCCATACCCGACGACGACCCCGCCCATCGTGAACGTGTTGCTTTGGGTATCGCCCAATTCACTCTGGACACCGAGTAGGAATCCGACGCAGTCGCGGCCCGGCTTGCCGGCTTGCAACCGCGTGACCTTGACCCGCATCGTCAAACCCGCCGCCGGATCGGTCACCCGGTGGCTGGTCAGGTGCAGCGTCCGTCGGCCGCGAGAACTCTCGCAAACCGCACGACCACCCTCGATCCGCCAGTCCTCCATCGGGTTGGCCCACACGTCGCCATCGATCCAGCGGCGGTCGCGGGTTCCAGCCCAGCCGGACTGATAGACCGGCGGCGTGTCGTCCGAATCGGGGGGGATCGGAGCGTTTTGGCCCAACGCGGTACCTGCGGTGGTCGCCGCGGCGAGGGATTTGAGCGTGTCGCGACGAGAAATCGAGGCCATGAACCGCGGCGGGGTAGAAGGTGAATTGTAGCGGAAGGGCGCCAGCCCTCCGGTGCCGCCGTCATTCTAGCGGAAGGGCGCAAGCCCTCCGGTATTGGCACCGGACGGCTTGCGCCGTTCCGCTAAAAAAGGTGCGGCATCGGACGGCTTGCGCCGTTCCGCTAAAAAAAGGTGCGGCACCGGACGGCTTGCGCCGTTCCGCTAAAAAAGGGGCGGCACCGGACGGCTTGCGCCGTACCGCTAAAAAAAGGGGAACCAGCCGCCGGGTCATGCCCCAATCGATGCCGAGATCAGTCCCCCCGCATCTTCAGCCCGATCTCGCCGAGTTTCTCGCGGACCTCGTTCAAACTGGTGACGCCGAAATTCTTGCACTCCAACATGTCGTCACCGGTCTTACGGATCAGCTCGCCGATCGTATTGATGTGCAGCCGCGTCATGCACTTGCGGGCACGGACCGAAAGGTTGAGTTCGGCGATCGGTCGGCCCAGCAACGCCTGTTCATCCTCGGTCAGGTGGCTGGTGTCGACCGGCGGGTCGCTGGTCTTCCGCTCCACGGCGAATTGACCCAGCGACAAACCTTTCTGCTGGAGCATCTCGGCGATTTCGACCAGCGATGTTTCGCCGAAATTCTTGCTCGCCATCAACTCCGCTTCGGTGTGCCGGGTCAGCTCACCGATCGTGTCAATGCCCATTTTCTGCAGGCAATTGCGGCTGCGGACGGACAACTCAAAATTGCCGACCGATTGAGACAGGATTTGCGCCAAACGATCGTTCCGCCGCTGGGCTTCCTCGTCGTAGAGCATGTTGCCGTTGGCCGACGCGTCCTTCATGTACAGAAGCGTGCGGGGATGATTGGGATAGCAATCCAGGATCCGCTTGTAACATTGCTGCGCCGCTTCGTACTGGTTGTTATCCTCATAGGCCAGCCCGAGGTTGATTAGCGCCCCCAGTCCGGTCGGAAACGCTTTAGCGGCACGTTCGTATAACCGCAGCGCTTCCTCGTCATAACCCTGGCGATCTTTTTCGAGTGCCAAGCCAAACAGCGCCCCGGCATGATTGCGATCGGTGTCGACGGCGCGTTTGTACAAATTCAACGCCTCCTCCATCCGGCCACCGATCTGGGCGGCCGTGGCCGCTCGCTGGTAGAGGTACTCGGACGTTTGACCAGCGGCGCCGAAGATGTCGTCCAGGATGTTCATCGACTCCTCGATTCGCCCGGCATACCGGTGGCACTCGGCGACCCGCATCTTGCAGAAGTCTTCGTTGTAGCCGGCCGTTTTGGCTTGACCAAACGTCGCGATCGCTTCGTCGTACCGACCCTGCTCGAACTGGCTGCGGGCTTTGTAGAACAGCGCCATGCCACCGCCGTCGGCGGTCGACAACGTTCGTTCGGCAACGTCAAACCGGCCGATCAGGAACTGGCAAACGCCCAGCTTGGCGCGACCGGCGGGCGACAGCGACGAGTCCAACTCCATTTCGTGCGTCGCGTCACGCAGTTCGGCAAAATGGCCGTAGTTTTCGCTGATCGCGTTGCGGATCGATTGGACATCAGCGGGACCGAAAGAGGAATGGTCCAGCACGAAGTCGTGCAGATTGAGGACTTCGAGTTCAACTTCGCTCATCAAACGCCTGTTGGCAAAACGCAGGGGGTGGGGCAGCAACCACGAAGAGCCAGCGGGGAGATTCGAACTCCCAACCCTCGCATTACGAATGCGATGCTCTGCCAATTGAAGCTACGCTGGCGGGTCCCCGAGGGACGGACGGGGACGGCGGATATTAAGTTCGCCCCGCCATTTTCGTCAATGGGCGGTGTCCGGTAGCCGAAGCCGCCAAGGCTTTGGACTCCTCCCCGGTAGCCGAAGCCGCCAAGGCTTTGGTCGGAGGCGAAACCCGTCGGCGGCCTGGCGGACCGCCGCTACCGGATCTCAAATCGCACTCAGGTCCGTCCCCGGCTCCACCCCATCGAGCAGCAACTGCAGCTTCTCGTTGGCCGACCGCTCCCCGGCCAGTTCGCGGCCCGGGACGCTGCCCCAGTGCCACCGGCCGCCGACGACATCGGCAATTTCCAACCGAATGGGTTGCTCGCGACGGGGATCGCCGGCCACATCGATCCATTGCAACCGCAGCATCCGGCGGTGGGGGTGCAACATGGCCGCCAAAATCGCCGCCGCCTCGACCCGTTCATCGCCAAACGCCGTTCCCGGTGCCCCGGTCGGATGGGCACCCGGGGCGATGATATGTAAATGATCGTTGAGGTAGTCCTTATTGTCCGGCCGCCAAAACTCGTCGGTCGGTAGGAACGTGCCGAACGCGTCGATCGGCACCATCGCGAGTCCCTCGACGGCCGGGTCCCACGAAATCACGTCGACGACCGCCACCGGGACGCGATAGTCCAACCGCACGTCGACGCGGCCTCCGGGCAATTTGCGGACGCTGTTGACTTGGCGAATCCAAGGGTTGGTCGCAAACGCCGATGCGATCATCGCCGCAGCGGACGGTTGCATCAGCGAAATGGTGTCCATGCCGGCATCGCGATAGACGCCCTGGACAATGTCCGAGCGGATGTGCGGCGGCGGGTCGCTGATTTGAATCGACTGCGGATCGAGACCGTAATAACGCCGGCCGATTTCGTCGCGTCCCCAGCGGTGCCATCCGACGTAACCGCCGAGCATCAACAGCGTCGGCCAAAGCAACGCCAGCGTCGCGGGGGCGTGAACCATCGCCCGGGACCACAGAGAGGTCGGTTTGTCAGGCTTGCCGGCTCGTTTCTTGGGTTTTTTGACCGCGGGCGGCGCGTCGGGATCCTGCACCACCGGCGCCGGGGGTGCCGGCGGCGGGGCAATGTCGGTCTCCGGCGGGGCGGGCGGTGCGGTCACGGACGACAGAGGTGGGCCAACGTTGAGCGAAAAAAGCGGCAGAACCAACGACGGGATTAACAAAGCCGCCTCGGTGCCGGCAAGGTGTCCAGCCCCCGTAGCTGGACCCGCCAGGGTTCAGAATTGCATTTCAACGAATCCCCGACGGGTCCGGCCGCCGCGTCGGTCGACTACATTGACGCCCCATCCGCCCCGACGACGATCTGCCCCGCCCGCTTTCATGGCCTTTTGGAACTCCAAGACCGATACCAAACCCGGCGTCCAGCCGCCGATTGAACGTTCGCCGGACAAAAAGCCGGAGAAAAAGCCTGCCGGCGGCGGACTGTTGGCCGGACTCCGCTCGGGACTCGCCAAGACCTCGCGGGTGCTCAACACCGATATCCGCGACCTGTTCAAAGGCTCCGGCAGGCTGGTCGACGACGTATTTTTGACCGAGCTGTACGCCCGGTTGATCCGAACCGACATGGGCACCGGCCCGGCCGCGCGGATCCGCGATCAAGTCGGCAAACAATTTCGCGGCCGCGTCACCGAACTCGACGAAGTGCTTCGGGTGATTGAAACGGATTTGAAAGATCAACTTCGCGGCGACAACACGTGGCTCAACCGGTCCGACGAAGGCCCCACGGTGATTTTGGTCGTGGGCGTCAACGGTTCGGGCAAAACGACGTCGATCGGCAAATTGGCCGGCTACCTGGTCGGTCAAGGCAACCGCGTTGTACTGGGAGCGGGTGATACGTTCCGCGCCGCGGCGGTCGAGCAGTTGACCGTTTGGAGCGGGCGAATTGGGTGCGATATCGTCACCGGTCCCCCGCAAGCCGATCCGGCGTCGGTCGCTTATCAAACCGTCGACCGCGCGGTCACGGAGCGTTATGACGTCGCGATCCTGGACACCGCCGGGCGGTTGCAGACGCAGGGCAAGTTGATGCAGGAGCTTCAAAAGATCCGCCGCGTGGTTGAGAAACGGCTACCGGGCGCACCCACGAAGTCCTGCTGGTGCTCGACGCGACAGCCGGCCAGAACGCGATTAGCCAAGCCAAAGGTTTCTCCGAGGCCGCCGGATGCACCGGGATCGTGCTGGCCAAACTCGACGGCTCGGCCAAAGGCGGCGTGGTGCTGCCGATTCGAGAACAGTTCAATTTGCCGGTCAAATTTGTCGGCACCGGCGAGGGCCTCGGCGACATGCAATCCTTTGACCCCAACGCGTTTGCCGAAGCACTTTTGGCGGGATAATCTATTAATGAATCGACGACTATTTTCCTGCCTTGCCGTCCTGTTGACCGGCGGCATTGTTTCCGCCGCAGCCCCCAACGTGGTCGTCCTGTACGCCGATGACTGGCGACACGACACTTTGGGGGTCGCCGGGCATCCGGTGGTGCAAACGCCGAACATTGATGCACTCGCCGGCCGCGGCGTGCGGTTTGTCAACAATTATGTGACCACGTCGATCTGTGGCGTATCGCGAGCCAATCTGTTGACGGGCCAATGGTCGTCGCGAAATGGTTGCACCGGCTTCAATCGTTTCACCACCCCGTTTGATCAAACCTACCCCGGCGTGCTCCGGTCGGCCGGTTACCATGTCGGTCATGTCGGCAAATGGCACAACGGTCCGTTTCCGGCCGACGAGTATGACTTTGGCCGGTCTTATTTTGGCAAACATTGGTACCGCCGCGACGATGGGACGCCGATCCACGTGACGGCCCGGAACGAAGAAGATGCGGTCGAATTTTTGAACAACCCGGCCCCGGGAAAAACCGTTCTGTTTGACCGTGGCGTTTTTCGCGACCCACGCCGAGGACCGACACCCCGAACAGTTCCTGCCGCAGCCGCAGTCGATGAATCTGTACATCAACGATCCGGTCCAAAGGCCAATCAACGCGACGGATGAATCGTTTGCCCGGTTGCCCGATTTCCTGGGCAATGAAGAGAACGAAGGTCGCAATCGATATCATTGGCGGTTCGACGAACCGTACAAGTATCAAACGATGATGCGGAATTACTACCGGTTGGCGACCGAGGTCGATGCGGTGTGTGGCCGGGTCATTGACATGCTCGACGAGCAAGGCGTGCGTGAGAACACCTTGATCATTTTCACGACCGACAATGGCTACTATCACGGCGAGCACGGGTTGGCCGACAAATGGTACCCGCACAACGAAAGCATCCGCGTCCCGCTGGTGATCGACGACCCGCGGATGGATGCATCAATTCGCGGGACGACGAGCGAGGCGATGACGTTGTCGGTCGACTTAGCCCCGACGATTTTATCCTTCACCGACCAAAAAGTTCCTACAGGGATGCAGGGGCGGAACCTAAAACCGCTTTATGATGGCTCAGCCCCGGACCATTGGCGAAACGAGTTCTTCTACGAACATCCGACGATTCGCGACATCGATTTCATCCCATCGTCGCAGGCTTTGGTTCGCGAAGATTGGAAGCTGATGTTTTGGCCCGATTTTGATCGGTATCAATTGTTTGATTTGGCCAATGATCCACGAGAGGAGCATGACCTGATTGATGATCCGGGTCAAACCGAGCGGATCAGCCAAATGAAATCCCGTCTGGCCGAGTTGCGAAACGATGCTCAGTGATTCTCTCGTAGTGGATTTTGCTAAAAATCCATACCCCTAAAACGAATCTAAACCATCTTCCAACCGTTGGCTGATTGGATGGATTTTTAGCAAAATCCACTACCTTACCGGCCCCCCATTGAAATTCCATATGACAATCATCAAACCCCTTCTTTTGGCGTTCGCACTTTTGATGGTCCCCGCCAGCGCCGCGGAGCCGGAGATCGAAAAATTATGGCCAACCGATCCGCCGGGTGGATTTGAAATCCCCGGACCCGAGCACAACGCGTCCAAAGATGCGATGGTGCGGTTGACCGGCGTGACCGACCCCGAGCTGCACGTTTACACCGCCGCGGGCGATCCGGCGCAGACGCCGGTGATCGTCGTCGCGCCCGGCGGCGGGTACTCGATCCTCGCCTGGGACCACGAGGGCACCGCGGTGGCCGATCGATTGGTCCCCCAAGGCGTCACCGTCGCGGTGCTCAAATACCGGGTCCCGACGCGGCAATTGGGTGAGGAAACGAAATGGGTTGCCCCGGCGATGGATTTGCAAAGGGCCGTCGCGATGATGCGAAACCGGACCGCCGCGCCGCACGTCGGCGTGATGGGGTTCTCCGCCGGGGGACACGCCGCGGCCCACGCGCTGCTGGCCGATCGATGGCTTTATGAGATTGTCGACCAGGAGGACAACCCTTATCGGCGACCCGACTTTGGGGTGCTGGTTTATCCCGCCTATCTGTTGACCGAAGAAGTCGATGCCGGACCGATCCGGCGGGGGGTCACGGCGACGTTAAAACCGGATTTGCGGGTCGACGAGCAGGCACCGCCGATGTGTTTGATTCATTCCTCCGATGACAAATACCCGGCGGCCGGATCGGTTGAACTATGGCGTCAATTGGACGCCGCCGGAGTCGACGCGGCGTTGCATATTTTCACCGGCGCCGGGCACGGATTCGGGTTGGTCGACGATGGCGGCAGCGAGGACGGGTGGCCCGAGTTGGTGACCGGTTGGATGCGGCAATCGGGTTGGCTCGGCAACGTCGCGGGACGGTGAGGCTTGATCGCCAACGACGATTCCGATCACCCGCCGGCGCCCCCGATTCAACCCGACCAGGAATGGGCCAACGCGCTGACGCACGCGGTCGCTTCGGTCGGTTGGGTCCTCGGGGGCGTTTGGTTGACCGTTCAAGCGGCCGGCACGTCGACGGGTTTGGCGATCGCCGTGGGCGTCTACGTCGCTTCGGCGGTGGGCACCTTCGTCGCCTCGACCTGTTCCCACACGTTTCTGATCGAGCCATGGTTGACCCGGTTTCGGGCCATCGACCAGGCGATGATTTATTTGATGATCGTGGGCACTTATACGCCAATCGTCGCAGCGTTTGGCCGGCCGTCGCTGCAACTGTTTGTGATGACGACGATGTGGATCGCCGCGGTGGTCGGGTTCGTCTCCAAAGCGGTCTACTTGCACCGGGTCAACAACATTGCGACGTGGCCTTACCTCGCCCTGGGTTGGTTCCCGGCGGTGGCTTTGATCGGCACGGTCCCCTGGGGCATGGTCGGTTATATGTTTGCCGGCGGGGTGGTGTACTCGCTCGGCGTGGCGGTGTTGGTCAATGATCGGGCCATGAAATACCTGCACGTGGTTTGGCACTTGTTGGTGATGACCGCGTCGGTGGTCCATGCTTTGGGCATCTATCGGTGCGTGGTTTGATCGGCGTAGGCGTTTGGGCGGCGGCGGCGGTTGCCATGTGCGTCTCGGCCATCGTATTGATTCCCGTTCGCCGTTATGCCGATCGGTTGGGGCTGCTCGCCCGCCCCGGAGCGCACCGAACGCACGCGTCGCCCACGCCGCTGGGCGGGGGCATCGGCATCTACGCCGGGGTGGTCCTGCCGCTGATCGCCGGGGCGATTTATTTGACGGTGACCGGCGGGGGGGATCGTCTGGCCGCGGTCGCCGAGGGGATCGCGGCCAGGGGGTTTGAAGCGGTTTGCCTGCTCGTCGCCGCGACCACGCTGATGTTATTGGGATCTGGCCGACGATCGCTGGCAACTGCCGGCGACACTGCGGCTGGGGGTGCAGTTCCTGGTCGCCGCGGCGGTCGTCCTGGGTTTGAATATTGAATTGACCGCCTACATCGACTACCGACCGCTGACCGTAGCATTGTCAGTTGTCTGGATCGTTGCGGTGATCAATTCATTCAACATGCTCGACAACATGGATGCGCTGTGCGGCGGGGTCGCGGCCATCATTGCCGCCTCGGTCGCGGTGGTGATGTGGACGACGGCGGACCCGGCGACCGATCAGCCGCAATACCTATTGGCCGCACTTTTGGCCGTGGTGTGCGGATCGTTGTTGGGTTTCCTGATTCACAACGCTCCGCCGGCTCGGATATTCATGGGTGACGGTGGCAGTTATTTTGTCGGGTTCCTGATTGCGGTGGGGATGTTGATGGCGACCTATGCGGGCGGTTCGGATCAACCCCGGCCGCACGCGGTGCTCTCGCCGCTGTGCGCGATGATGGTGCCGATGTATGACCTGGCAACCGTCTTATGGATTCGCATCAAGACGGGACAACACCTGTTTGTTGGCGACCAGAATCATTTGTCCCACCGGTTGGTTCGCATGGGGCTATCCCGCCGCCGCGCGGTCGCGACGATTCATTTGATCACCGCGGCGTGCGGACTATCCGCGGTCTTGATCGCTCATGTCACGCTGCTGCAGGCCGCGGCGGTATTGGGGATCGTGATGTGCATGTTGTTGTTGCTGGTGCTGTTGGAATCACCGGGATGGCAACGGTGAGCACCCGCATTCATCAAACCATAGGAGCCGCCGCGGTCGCGGCGGGTTTGGTTTGGTGCGTGATGCACCCGGCCGATTCGGTCGCCGTTGACCAGGGCGGAGCGGTAGGCTTTTGTGTTGCAGCAATGTTGGTCGCGGGGCTTTGGTTGATCGCCGGGGGGTGGTTTCTTCGCACCGCGCGGTTGGACCGGATTGATGCGGCAGGCTTGTTGATGCTGGCCGCGGTGGCGGGTTCGGGGATTTGGCACGCAACGAAAAACACAACGATGGCGATCGGCGGGCCGCTGCCGATGGGGCCTCCGTTATTGCCGATTTGGTCCGAGACCCTGGCGTGGGGGGCCGGGGTCGCTGCGGTCCTGGCGGCCCGGCGAATTTCGTCGCGTCAATGGCCGTTAATGCTGGTCGCGGTGGGCGTGTTGTTATCGGTTTGGGCGTTGCATCAAACGTTTATATCGTTGCCGGCGACGTTGGCCGGATACGAGGCCGATCCTGACGGGACCCTGCGGCGAATCGGGCTGGACGCGCCGCCCGGATCGAGGGCCAGGGTGCTGTTTGCCGACCGGCTCCGCGATGGCGGACCCACGGCGAGTTTTGCGTTGGCCAACACGCTTGCCGGGGCGTTGATCTTGCCGCTGGCGGTGGCAGTGGGGGCGTGTTTGGGTGGGCCGGGGCGGGCCGCGGGCGTGTTGGCGGCCGGTTTGATCGGCGGCGCCATCTTGGCCGCCGGTAGCACCACGGGGATGATTTCTGCGGCCTTGGTGATTATGTCGTTGCTGCTACTGAGCACCGAAAAAATCCGCATCATAACTTCTGTCAAATGGGTGCTAGCCGCACTGGTGGTTTTGGTGGTCGGTTATGGGATCGCCGGGGGGCGGTTGCCGGTGACGTTGCAATACCGGCTAGGCTATTGGCAAACGTCCGCGGCGATGTTGGCCGCCGAACCGATCGCGGGTGTGGGACCGGGATTGTTTCGGGTTCGCTACCCGGCGTTTCGCGACGTCGAAGCGCATGAGGTGATCGCCGATCCGCATAACTTTTGGGTCGAGACGGCGATGTCCGGCGGTCCGGTCGCGGCGGCGGCGTTGACGTTTGTTTTGTTGATGTTGGTATGGCGATTCAAAAGGGAGATAGCCATTGAACCGCCAGCCCCAACCCGGCGAAGCGACCTGTTGATTTGGGTCGCGGCCGGCGGAGCCTACATGGTCGCCTGGGTCGTTTCGATCAACACCGGGTCGGTTTTTGACCTCGACCCGCAGTTGATTGGCGTCCCTGTAGCATTGGGTTTGACGTGGGCGGCCCGGCGGTCGATTGCCGAAGTCCCCTCGATCGTTTGGCCAATCGGCGTTGCCGCCACGTTGTTGCACCTGAGCGTTTCGGGCGGTTGGACGGTGCCCGGGGTCGCAGCGATCTTGGCGGTCGGGGTGGCGATTGGTTGGCCGGCAAACATTTCAACCGAACCACCCGAATCGCGGGTTGGAAGGTTGCCGATGCTGGGGGCGGTTTGGATTTTATTGGTGGCAGCGATTGTGTATGCGGCCGTTTGGACCGCGGACGCCGAGAAGTTGGTGGCCGATCCGGCGATGATCAAATCGGTTGGCCAGCGTGAGTTGTGGCAATACCAGGCGACCGGACAGCCGGAGCATTTGAGCCAAGCGAGACTTCTGTCGGCGATGGCGTTGTCGCTCGATCCGATGGACGCCGGTTGGATGGCCCAGGTTGCGGAGATTGAGCGTCGATCGGAGCGGTTGCAAGTCGACGACCCGCAAGTCCGTCGGCGATTGACGGCCGTCATCGAGCACGTGTCGCGGCAGATCCATCGCAAGGGGTTGGTCGATCCGGTCGGCAATCCGTTGCCGCTGAGCCGGCAATTGGCGAACATCGCGGAAGCTCTCGGCGAGGCCGGCGGGGTGTACTCACGGCTGCTGTCCTTTCAACCGATCCTGCCGGCCGAACCATTTGGCCGGTCCGCGGCGACGTCGCCGGTGCGGCGGCCGGCCGACGAGGTGTTGGGTGAACTCCGTCCCTCGGCCGCCGGTCAAGAACGTGGCAGATGAATTGACGCCGAACTGCTACATTTGGGTTACCGTAGGAGTCGCCGGCCGGTACGAATTTGTCCGTTAAATTTTGTTGTGATTGACTGTCCATGAAAACGCTCATCGCCTGTCTGCTCGTCGCGGTCGCCGGGACCGCGGTGGCGGCTCGGTTTAACCACACCCGTTACGGCCGGTTTGAGCCGCGGTTTGGGCCGTTGACGCTCGACGGTCGCGTTTCGGCGGACAACGTTCGCGAAACGTTGGAGGAGGTTTGGGACGAGGAAAGCCCGACGGTGACGACGCCCGAAGGTCGCAAACACGACTTCGGCGCGATGTCACCGGAGCAAACCGGCGAGCATTCGTTCCTGATCCGCAACGAAGGGCCGGGCCGGCTGCGGCTGACCGTCGGGGCGACGACCTGCAAATGCACGCTCGGATCGCTGGCCAAACCCGAACTCGGGGCCGGCGAAGAAACGCAGGTTCAACTGTCGTGGACGGTCAAAACCAACGAAAGCCGTTTTGGCCAGTCCGCGGAGATTCGCACCAACGATCCGCGAAACCCGGCGGTGCGGTTCGAGATCGAAGGCCAAGTTGTCCGGTCGCTCGAAGCGACCCCCGATCAAGTCTCATTCAATTCCGTCGCGGCGAACGAACCGATCGAATTTCGGACCAAAATCTACAATCACTCGGGGGGAGAATTGACTTTCGGCCGCGCCACGCTGGGCGATGAAACGATGCAGGAACTCGCCGACATCGAGGTTCAATCCGTCCCGGTGACGGCCGAAGACGGGATTCACGACAAAGCGACTCAGGCGTTCGATGTCGTTGCAACGGTCCGGCCGGGGCTGCCCCAGGGTCCGGTGTCGGCCAATCTGTCGATCGGTTTTGCCAAGGCGGAGCAGGGTGAAGCGGAGCAGGGTGAGAAGGATCAAGACGTTTCGGGCGAGGCATTGATGTGGGTCTCGGTGCCGGTCACCGGACGCATCGTCGGTCAGATTTCGATGATCAATTCCTCACGGCTCCGGGGCGTCCCGGGCGGCGGATACCTATATGATTTCGGACGGATCGAACCGACCGATGATCCCGACGGCGTGGCGATGATTGTGCTGCGCGGCGACGACCGCGACATGGATCTGCAAGTGCTTTCGGCCGAACCAGCCGATTTGTTATCCGCGAGCTTGGACCCGCCGACGACCGCCGGGACAACCACCTATCGCAAGCTGCACCTGTCGCTAACCCCGGCCGCCCAGCGGGTTCAACGGACCGGACGTGACGACGACGATTACGGCATGGTCACGTTGGGGTCGCCCGACAATCCGGCGGCGTTGAAATTGAAAATCAAATTTGTGTTGATGCCGCGATGAAACCTCTATCGTGTTTGAATCGCCGATCGATGCTGGCGCTGGCCGCGACCGGTACCGTCTGCCTATCGGGTTGCGGCGGCTGGATCGTGCCGCGTTGGCTGCCGGCGTCGCTGCTGATGCAAACCGGGCGGTTCGACGCTCCCGTGACGCTGGAGGATTTCGATTCGGCCGAAGACCACCGGGCCGCGGTGGCAAAGTCAGCGTCGGATTGGCGACGTGCCGAAGTGATCCCGACGCCGCCGCCACAGCGGGAAATCCTGGCCGAGGTCGTGCCCACGCCGCTGGGCATTCGGATCGCTGAGGCGGCACCGGCCGGGTCGGCCACCCCGCGACTTCGGCCCGCGCCCGCCGCGACGTTGACCAAGCAAACGCCCGTCATGGCGCCGTCGCCGTTTGTTTTCCCGGCCGGGTTGCGGATTGACGTCACCGCCACCCGCCCGCCGGACCGATCGCTCCCGGCGGCCCCGCCGATCGCCGCCAGCGAGCCGGCCCGCGTCAGCGTCGTGCGATGGTGGCCGGTTCGCGACGCGGCCGCGGGGTTGGACGTTGACCTGGCCGGCGATGCCCAACCCGCCGATTCGCTGCCGGCGGACAACTTGGAACTGCCGCCGGAGTTGCCTGACTTCGGCCCGCCCGAAGCCTCGATGCCGATCGATGGACAACCGGCCGTCCGTCCGGCCGGGTTCGACGGGCCGGTCAATCCCGACGGAGCCATGATCCGGCAGGTTGCGATGGTCGCCCCGATCGATGGCGACTCAACCGATCAAACCGAGTCATCCGATCAGCCCAAGCCGATGGCGTGGACGACGTGGCCGCGGCCCGAAGCGGCACTGTTCGTCACCGGTCAACAGCACGGCTACATCGAACCGTGTGGCTGCACCGGTTTGGCCAACCAGAAAGGTGGTTTGGCCCGCCGGATGACGGCACTGGGCCAAGTCCGCCAGGCCGGCTGGGACGTGGTACCGATCGACGCCGGTAATTTGGTGCGGCGCTATGGGGCACAGTCGCAGATCAAATTCCACCGTTCGATCGAAGGGCTGCGGACGATGGATTATGACGTGCTCGGGTTTGGTCCCGATGACCTCCGGTTGGGCGCGACCGATTTGCTCCAGGAAGCGATTGCCGATACGCCGGACGATGCATTGTATGTTTCGGCCAACGTCGTCGTGCTGGATCCTGACTTGATGCCGACGTTCAAAATTCAAAACGCCGGATCGGTCAAGATCGGCATCACCACGGTGCTCGACCCCTCATTCTTGGAGTCGACCCCCAGCGCCGAATTGACCCTGCTCGACCCCATCGCGGCGCTGCAGGACGTGGTGCCGCAGATGGTTGGCCAAGACGCCGAGCTGACGGTCGTGTCATTTTTCGGGACCGATGACGCCGCCCGGGCGGTTGCCAAGGCGGTCCCGGGCATCGACTTGATGATTGTCGCCGGCGGTTTTGGTGAGCCGACTTTCGCTCCCGAAACGGTCGCCGGGACCGACACCCAAATCATTCTAACCGGCAACAAAGGGATGTATGCCGGGGTGGTCGGCATCTATGGGGACCTATCAATTCGATACGAGCGATTGCCGCTGAGCGACCGGTTCGACGACGCGCCGGAAATGCGTCGGTTGATGGCCGACTATCAACAACAATTGCAAACCCTGGGGCTATCCGATTTGGGGATCAAACCGGTGCCGCATCCGTCGGGCCAACAATTCGTCGGCGCCGCGGTCTGCGGGTCTTGCCATACCACCGCGATGGACATTTGGTCCGGCACGCCGCACGCCGAGGCGACCGAGTCCTTGGTTCACCCCGGCGAGCGTGGTGATGTTCCCCGGCATTTTGATCCCGAATGTTTGTCATGTCATGTGACCGGCTGGAATCCTCAACAATACTACCCGTATCTATCGGGGTATTTGGACTTGCAAGCCGACGCACACCTGACCGGCAACGGCTGTGAAAATTGCCACGGCGCCGGCTCGGGACACTCGGCCGCCGAAGCGGAAGGCAGCACGGTGACCGAGGCTCGTAAAATCGCACTGCGGGAGTCGATGAAGTTGCCGCTGGAAACCGCCCGGGAAAAGTGCCTGGAATGTCATGATCTGGACAACAGTCCGGATTTCCATGAACCCGACGCATTTGATGACTATTGGTCCCAGGTAGAACATTACGGGTTGGACTGAGAACGCTCACCGAACCTCCCGGACATGCACCGCTTTTTTGCCTTTGAGCGCCCCCGGTCGGACGCCGAATTTGGGCACGTCGCAAACCGATAGCTCAATATTGGCATCGGTCGGTTGATCGGTCGCGATGACATCACCGACGGCCAGGTCCATCAGTTCTCGGGTGCTGATTCTGGCCCGGGCCAGCGTCGCGATCAAATCGACGCGGGCGTCCGCGATTTGTCCACCAATCGCCGATTTGGTTTCCGCCGTCGCTTCGCCGCGGCCGTAGCCGACCCAACCGTTGCTGCTCAGCTTGGCGTTGAATCGCTCGATCGTATTGAACGGGATGCACAGGTTCATCATCCCCCGATTTTTACCGAGCAATAATTCAAACCCGACCAATACGACGACCTCGTTAGGCGGAACGATTTGGACCAATTGCGGATTGCTTTCCATCGCCTCGATCGCAACGTCCAGTTCGACGACGTTGACCCAAGCGGTGTGGACTTGTTGCAAAAACAATTCGACGACGCGGCGAATCAAACGCGTTTCAATTTCGGTCAGTGGCCGGCGGATCGTTTCGCCGGGCGTCGGTTCGCCGCCGAGCATCCGGTCGATGATTGCGTAGGCCAGCGTCGGCGAGATATCCAGGATCCAGTTGCCGTCGAGCGGTTCGGGCCGAAGGACGTTGAAGCACGACGGGTTGTCGAGGCTGAAGACGAATTCGCTGTAGGTGAGCTGGTCAACGGACAGCAATTTGACTTCGATCATGGTGCGAAGCATTCCCGAGACAGCCGCGCCGAAGTTGCGTGCGATTTGTTCATGCACCGCGTGCATCGCCCGCATTTGTTCTTTGCCGACGCGTTCGGGCCGCTTAAAGTCATAGGCGTTGACGCGAGTCCCCGCCGGCACACCGAAGCTGAACGGCATCCCCGAAGCCGATTGCTTCTCGACCCCACCGGCAGCCGGCACCGCCTCATCGTCCATTTCGTCGTTAACGGAATCCGAATCGTTTGCGGTCACGGGCCTACCGGCCTGATCGACCTGCCCGGTTTCGGGATCGACGCCCTCCATCGCCTGCAGCAATTTCTCGACCTGATTCTGATCCAGCTCATCATCAGCCATCAAACTTCGTCCAGAAAAACGTAACCCGGTTTGATCGTCAGGTACCACTGTTTCCAAGCTTTGATGGCATCTCGCACTTGGTAGTCCGAGGGGTTGTCGGGCAACCCGAAGCCATCGAATTTGCGGCTGATGAACCGCAAACCGTCGCGTGCAAACCCTCGAACCAGTTGATCGGGGTCGGAGAGGGCAAAAATCAGAGTCGGAACCACGTCGAGCTGATCGGACCGCGCCAGCAACCGGGTGGCGACGCGTCGCGCCTGCCACGACTGGCTGCCACGGACCAGCCGCTGCAACCGATCGATTTGAACGCGACGTTTCTCCGGATCGGTTTCGAGCTGCAGGTCCTCGGAGATCGACTTGCCTTCAAGCTTGCTACCGCCGTCCTCCTCCAAGATATTTAGAAGGTCCGCAACTTCGGTGGCTGGCTTTTTCGCTTTGATTTGCGTTCCATCCATAGTAATGTCGGTCGTATCATCAGGCAGCTTGTACCCACCCGAAGCCACCCCCGACTTCGACGCCGCGATCGCCCGCTGGGTGCTGCGAATCAAGAACAGTACAGCAAATGCCGAACAGACCGATGGGGTCAATACCTTCTCGGGAGGATTTTTTCCAAACGAGCCGTCCGGTGCCTGGAGCTTCAGCAATTCCTCCATCACGCGGTTATACCAGGCGGGGCTAACTTCTGGCTGCTTGCCCTTTGCGATTTCCAGGAACGCCTGGTAACGTTCAAGGGTGTAGAGTTGGTAGAACCAAAAGTGGTGTTTGTCCAGTTCGTTGCGTCCCAGGTAGGAGAGGGAGCGGTCGATCGCTGTCAAGACTGGTTTTTGAAACTCTTCTCGGTATTCCGGGTACTTGAAAGGTTGGTCGTTAAAAATGTGAATAGCTTTCGGTATGCCTTCGTACTCGCTTTGGGCGGAGACTTCGGGGCGTGGCCAGATATCCAGCACATCGCCGCCGATCAACAGTGTGCTCCCACCAGCCATCGCCATCGACGTCCCAACTTCGCTGGTTTGATTGATAAGCGGTTTTCCGGGGCCGGGGTCGATTCCCTGATAGGGCCAAGCACCAGACGGGTCCTGCACGCGAAGCATCCAACGCATCACTTCGGCAACCGATTTGGGTTCGAAGTCCGAACCGATGGCGTTGAGCGTCCAGTTCGCTAAAATGGCGTATTGGCATTGCGATGTGTCTCCAGTCTTCCAATTGGGATAGCCATACGCTCCGTTACTGTACTGAAAATCTTCCAGGCATTTGCGAAGCAACGCTATCTGTTCGGCGTACTTGAATGGGTCAACATCACCGAGTAGCAATATTGCAATCGAGGCCTCGTAAACCGCCTTGTCCGGGTAGGTTTTGCCAGCCTTTGAAAGTTTGCCAGCATGTTCCAGCGCCTGGGCAACTCCTTTTTGAACCATGGAATTCCCGATGTCGTGATGGACCTTATAGTGGGTATAGGCTTTGAGCGTGTAACCCCCGTCGCCGTAGTTCGATCCCTTGGGATCCTCCTCCATGAAGCGGAGGGCTTTATCGACCAACTTAACAACCTCCGGACTTTCAGGAGTGTAGGAGTAAGCATTCGTTTCGCATGCTACCGCCAGAAGCAATAGCAAGCCGAACGGTCTCAAGTTGCCGCAGGCGAATGCCATCCGCTGGCGTGTCAACGCAGACCGATAGGGGCGGCGGAGAGATTCAAAAGTGGTGTTGTGATCCATACCATGGTCCGTGCGAAACAGAAAAGGGCTGCCGGTGCCAGTCAGTCAAAATCGGCCAAGATCTGAACCTCATTGTGAGGATTGTTCTGAAAGATTGACCGCTGGCAAGCTGATCGATTATACTCCTTGGGTTCTGGCAGCGTCAAACATCAGATCAACGAACAAACGTTGCTTTTTTCTGAATTTCGCGAGGATTGCCAGATTTGCAGGCGGATTTCTGGGCCACGCCCGGTTGATTTTGACGACTCCGACGGTAACCTCTGCGGCTGATCGCACCAGTGTCGCTATTGCGAAAATCTTCGTGCCCGAAAATGATACCCAAGAGCTTGTCATCGAACCCGGAGGTGTTTCCGTCTATGATTGGCGTGAACTCTGGCGATACCGGGAGCTGTTTCAGGTTCTTGCCCGTCGCGACCTGGCGGTCCGTTACAAGCAAACGGCACTCGGTGTTGCATGGGCGATCCTTCGGCCACTGCTCACAATGGGCGTATTTACCGTAATCTTCGGCGGCATTGCAAACCTTCCCTCCGATGGCAAGGCACCTTATGCACTATTGGTCATTACCGGGATGCTGCCTTGGACTTTCATTTCCACCGCATTGAATGATGCTTCAAGCAGTGTTTTGGGTAACGCTGGTCTCGTATCTAAAGTCTATTTCCCTCGGCTCGTCATCCCTGGTTCAGCAATTGCCGTAGCGCTGGTTGACCTATTAATTGCTTTCATCATTGCAGTTGGAATGCTGGCATGGTGTCAATGGTGGCCAGGTTGGCAGGTGATATTGCTGCCACTTTTCATCTTCTTGGCGGCCTGGGTAGTATTGGGGCCGTCGTTGTGGGTAGCGGCGATGAATGTTAAATATCGAGACTTCCGTCACGTCACACCTTTCATGATTCAACTTGGCCTTTACATTTCCCCGGTTGGCTTCAGCAGCAGCTTGATTCCTGACCGCTGGCGACTACTCTATGAACTCAATCCGGCTGTGGGGGTCATCGATTGCTTTCGCTGGTGCCTCTTGGGAGTCGGTCCCTTCCCCTGGTCAAGCGTCATATGCAGTCTTTCGATGTCGCTCTTGACTTCCTGGATTGGATATCGTCAGTTCCGGCGATTAGAACGTTCATTCGCTGATATTATATGATAGCGTCGAAGGATCAACCGAAGCCGATTCTGGTCGTTGATTCGGTCAGCAAACGCTACCAACTCGGATCGATGAGGGACGAAGCTGTTCAAGTAACCCTCCGGGATGTGTTGTCTAACGGGGTACGCACAATATCAAACAAACTTCTCGGAAAAACCTCCCATCATGTCTCACCGCCCGATGGCTGCGATCAGTCATTCTGGGCGTTGAAAGACGTCTCATTCTCGTTGAAGCATGGCGAAATTGTTGGCGTCATCGGTGACAATGGGGCCGGCAAGAGCACCATGCTGAAAGTCATTAGTCGGATTACGGATCCAACTTCGGGACGAGTCATTCTCCGCGGCCGTGTGGCAAGCCTACTGGAAGTGGGTACAGGTTTTCACCCCGAATTGACTGGTCGCGAGAATATATTTCTAAATGGTGCCATTCTTGGAATGACACGTCGAGAGGTCTTCAGGAAGTTTGACCAGATCGTTCAGTTCGCGGGGGTCGAACGCTTCGTTGACACACCGGTGAAACGCTACAGCAGTGGGATGTATGTCCGGCTTGCTTTTGCGGTCGCGGCACACCTGGAACCCGAGATTCTTATTATTGACGAAGTTCTGGCTGTTGGCGACGCTCAGTTCCAGCGACGCTGCCTTGGGAAAATGAAAGATGTAGCCCAAAGCGGACGCACCATTCTCTTCGTTAGTCACAACATGAGCGCGGTAAACAACCTTTGCGAACGTGTCGTTCGATTAAAGGACGGAGCAATGATTGACGATGGACCAGCGGGTGATGTTGTTCGACGCTATCTGTCCGAACAAGTCGGGAATCCTATTGATTTGTCTCAATCGATCGGTCGCGGGGGATCGGGCGTTGCCCGGTTGCGAAGTGTCTCAATTCATTCCGTGACAACTGGAAGATTGAACCAGGTAAGTTCCGGTGATGATCTTGAAATTCACCTTTCTTTGGAAGTGAACAGCGGCGTTGAATTACTCGGCGTCGTTGTGTCGTTAGCTCTCAAAGATGAGGATGGAAACTTCGCTTGGTTAGTTCGGTCAAATTTCGAAGACGAATGGTTCGATTTAAAAGATCATGCGGAGATCGTCTGCCGCATTCAGAATTTCAACTTAGCTGAAGGTCGTTATCAGTTGGTTGTATTCATCTCGCACCGCGAAAATGAAGTGCTAGATCACGTTGAAAACGCGTTTGATTTCATTGTTGCTGGAGGAGATTTTTTTGGGACCGGTTCAGCTGGTCTGCCCACACACTGCAAGACGCTCACCAGGTCAAAATGGTTCGCTCACTAGTCTTGATCATTCGGATCCTCCGTAGGCTAGGTTGGGTCGAGCCACGGCTACTGATCCTTTCATTGTCAGAAGTTTTCGGTATCGATCTGTTAACGGCCGCACATCATGAACGCGGCATTGGCAAATTCGCAACTCCCATGTTGTCTGGAGAGCAGTTTTTAATCGAACGGGTGCTACCGCGTCTGCTTCGTCAAGAACCCGTGATGCTGGATGTTGGGGCAAATAGAGGTGACTACACCAAAGCCCTCAAAAGCGCCTTTCCAAATGCGGAAATCTTTGCGTTTGAACCAGATCCTGTATCTTTTGCGGATTTGACTCAGCGATTTGGTTCTGGAGTTTCCCTACACAACATGGCTATCGGGGACGCCAAGGGGTCCGTTAAATTGTTTGTGCCTCAGAATAGCAGCCCCCAGAGCGCTCACGCTTCAATTTATAGAGATGTTCCATTAAAGCTGCACCATTACAATGTCGTAACGGAGGTCATCACCGAATTGGGAACGTTGGACGATTTTTTGAATGAGCGAGGAATAGCGAAGGTTGACTTTCTGAAAATCGATGTGGAAGGTCACGAGCTAGCGGTGTTGAGGGGGTTGCAACAGTACCTTGTCGAGCGAAGAGTTGATGTTATTCAATTTGAGTTCAACGAAATGAACTTGATTTCGCGGGTTTACCTTCGTGATTTCATTGATCTGCTGACCGAACATGCGATTTTCCGCATTGACACTACAAAGCTGTTGCCATTGCATTATTCACCGCGGGAGGAAATCTTTCAATTTCAAAACTTTGTCGCCATTCCGGAAGTCTTATGTGACAAACTGGAACCATCCTGGATTCGCTGACCCCCCAGTATAGATCATGGACAAATCGACACTACATTTGAGATCTCCATAGCTCCCGATAAATCAAAGAAAATTTTTCAGCAGCTTCGTCCCAATCAAACTTCAGAGCGTTCGTAAAACCGTCTTTGAGTCGCCGGTCATGCTCGGATTTGTAGAGCAAATGGTTGATTGCCTCACGCAATGATTCTTGGCAGTTGGGGTCGAAAAATCGCGCCGATTCGCCGGCAACCTCGCGGAAACAGGCGATGTCACTGCAGATCACCGGGCAGTAGTTAGCCTGAGCTTCGAGAAGTGGTAGCCCAAACCCCTCTGATTGACTTGGGTAAATAAACCCTACCGCCCCCCGATATTCGCGACGCAGTTCTTCATCAGATAGCTTACCCCTGCATTCGATTCGTTCGTTCACCCCCAACTGCTTGAACAAGCGTTTTTCAGCACAGCTCAATGGCGATCCGACCAAATGAACGCCTAGCTGGGACGGCCACCCGGGGTCAGCCATCGCTCGGAGGACAACGGAAAAGTTCTTGTAACTGTGTCGCGGTCCAACGTAAAGCAGGTAAGGCGATGCCGCTTGGTAAGGTGATTCAGCCTGAGTCTCCGCATTGCCGAAATGACTTCCGCTAAGATGAACGGTCCGGATTTTGTCAGACTGTCCCGGTAGAAAACTCGCCAAAGTCTTTGCCGTCGCATCAGTATTCGTCACCACCCGATCGCTGTCACGGACCAGTTGCCGTTTGACGTCAGCCTCCGGCGCGGTCCAGTGATCCATCTGATAAAATTGGGTTTCGGGCGTCATATCGTAAATTGTTACAACCTTTGCAGCCGGCTCCCACGAACATCGATGGTAGTAGGTTGGATGATAAATCATCTGCCGGGCGTTGATCTGCAGCCATTTCATGTCAGCGGTGTTGCTGAGCTGATTTAGAATTTGACGAGGTTTGTGACGCATCCGATACTGCGTCCGCTGGTTGGTCTGAATGACATGAATGCCATCGGGGATCGGTTGCCGAGCCGACGTCTGCAACCACAATGTCACATCGACGCGGGAAGCGAGCCGAGAAAGAATTCGAACCAGCAACGCCAAATGCCAATTTGATAATTGTTCTCGAATGCGAACCCGTCGACCAAAAGGCGAGGTTTGGACAGCTCTCGATTTGAAGGTGGACGCGCCTCTGTGTCAGTCATGTTGCTTGCCGGTTTTTAGGCGTTCGAGGGCTAATTGGTAGTCCGCCGGCAGTCGGCTGGTTCGCCTCGACAGCAGAGGCGTTAAAGCGAACCGCTGTGCGTAGGTCACTACGCGTTTGCCAAGTCCCGGTTTGAAGACATCAAAGGGATTACGTCGCAGCGGTTGCTGACTCATCAAGTGATTTGCTGTCCCGTCGCTGTAGAGAAAAAGGTTGTGCTTTCCGGCTAGGTGGCTCAATGATTTCAAGGTGTAAAAACTCAGATGCTGGCCAATTTGAGGAGCAAAGTAGGACCAATCATCAATGCTGGTCAGTATTTCGCCCGGTATCAATTCAGTGGAAAAAAGAATGTTGTTCCCGCACCGCGTCAATTCATCCATCATTTGATTAGGATCGACAGCATGCTCGAAAACTTCCCATGCAGTCACCAAATTTTTTGGTGAGACCAGTGACTCAAGCGTCATCAAATCGAAGCCCTTGGCAAACAAGTTTCGACAGTGCGGGTCGTAGTGAACAAAGTCGTAACCGTAATCACGCATCGTCCGGGTAAAGATGCCATAGCCCCCCCCGTAATCGAGTCCGTCCAAATCAAACCAATTCAGCTTTTCCATGAGACGAATGGTCATGTGAGACTTCTGAATGTTTCTTGAGATTATCCCGAGGTCAAGTTCGGTGATCGCCTCATCATACGCCTCCGGGAGCCAGTAAGGTTCAGAAACTTGGATATGCCCGGTATCATCACAGCGACGATACTCGGCGTCGTAACGATTCAATACCTTCGCGTTGAATAGAAAGGTAGTAGGTCCTCCGGTGATTCGGCTGGGGGGCGGGCTAGGCATTGGACGACTACGAATTCATTCGCGGGGGGCAATCGATTGCCGAATCTTTTGTTTAGCCACTGAATTCGACGGGCCAGGTGGCGAACCGAAGTTTGGCCAGCGGTAAAACGATCGGCAATGTAAAGCATCGTTGGCCGCGGACGCAGGATCAATCCACCGGCGAGTCGGATCCAGCGGTTAAGACGGGTTTTGGGTGCGCAGCTAAATTTCTGCCGCAGTTGCCGTAGTTGACGATAGGTCTCATCAACCGACAGAATGGCAGATGCCTCTGCAGCACTTCGGCTGGATTTGACATGATCCTGAACGGCTAGGCTTACCATCTCTTCAAAGACCTGACTTTTTGAAGCTGGGGAGGGGGCGGCGGAAAACTGTCCCGGATGAAGTCGCCACGCCGCCCAGGTGGAGGGTACCACGGCAACATCGACGGCCAGACCGGTTTGCAAGTTGAAAAGGACGTCCGCGGTTGAGCCAAGGTCAGTTCGGAAGTTTCGTCCCCCGATGCTCCCCCTGCGATAGAGCAGTTGGTTCTGTGAGACGAAAAGGTTTTGACCGTTCAGTGTCATCAAACCCGGTGTTTGCCAGACCCACGAGGTATTCAAATCCCTTCCCGCCGTCGCTCGGTTTTTTCCACGCCCGTGCCGGCCGGGGTCGACCGCACCAGCCGGATAGAGTTGGGGCGGACTGGCATCCTCATGGACCCACAGACCATCGCGGTCAATGACCCGCAAGCGGCAACAGGCGACACCCGCACCGGGGTTACGCGACATCGCTGCCAATTGCTCCGAAAGGTAGTTCGGAGCAATCAGGTCATCGGCGGGCGCAGAAAGTGAAGAACTCGGTGTCGGTCAGTCGCATCAAATCGTTGAAGGCTCGGTAAACGCCGCCGGGCCGGCTCCCCGCTTCTCGATGGATGCTCAATCTCGAATCACGACGCTGCCAACTTTCGGCAATGTCGACACTTCCATCGAGAGAACCGCCATCGAGCAGTTGGACTTGGAAATCGTCAAAATCCTGGGAGAAAATGGATCGGAGACAGACATCAAGGTACCGCTCCGCATTGAGAACGGGAACGCAAAACGTGACGACCGGTGAATTCAATGTTCGCATTAGGGACTCAAGCCGGCCTTACGCCCGTTAAATCAGCGGATTGCAGCCTGCGGAAGGCTATCGGGGGTTGTCGAGCGATCATTGAGGTAGTCTGATTGGAAAATGATTTTGATGACCACTCCAGTAGCGTTCTTCATTTTTAATCGGCCGGGATTTACCTCCCTCGCCTTCGAGGCTATTCGACGTGCAAGACCGACGGTGCTTTTCATCATTGCCGATGGCCCCCGTGCCAATCAACCGTCCGACTTAGATTTAGTTCAGCAGACTCGGGAAGTCGTTGCCAAGGTGGACTGGCCGTGCGAAGTGAGTCGATACTACGCTCAGGATAACCTCGGCTGTGGAGAACGTCTATCCAGCGGTTTGACAAAGGTCTTTGATCAGGTCACCAAGGCAATCATCTTGGAAGACGATTGTCTGCCGCATCCGTCTTTTTTCAACTATTGTCATGAACTGTTGCACTACTACGAAGATGACAGACGGATAATGGCGATCAGCGGAGATAATTTTCAAAGCGGCGTGCTGCGGGGCTCTGGCAGCTATTATTTTAGCAAATACCAGCATTGTTGGGGTTGGGCGACTTGGGCGAGGGCTTGGTCATACTATGACCGTTCAATCGCGGACTGGCCGGAGGTGAAACAACGAGGGCTGTTGCGGGGGGTTTGCGGTAGCGGTCGTGAATTGCAATATTGGGAGGATGTGTTTGAAAATGTCTATGCCGGCCGGATCGACACCTGGGATTTCAGTTGGACCTACGCGGTGTGGATGCAGAACGGATTGAGTGTGCTGCCAAACACGAATCTAGTGTTCAACCTTGGTTTTGGAGGTGATGCCACGCATACGCATCAATCCTCGGCGGCCATCAACCCGGACGCTTCCGCTTACTCGGCGACCTGTCATCCGAGCCGCATGATTGCAGATCATGATGCGGATAAGTTGACCGATCAGCTGTTTTACAGTGGCACCCTACCGATCGATCGATTGCGGCTGCTTCGTCAGGTTAAACGCTTCCTGGCAAACCGTTCAATCGCTGGCTCCCAAGACCCAAACGGGAACACGATGATGTTGTAGGGTGGGTCGAGCCTCTTGCTCCAACGACCCGGCGATTTCGTGTTTGAGATGGTGGGTTGGCATCCTGGTGGGTTGGCGTCGAAGACTCTTTGACCCACCCTACGATTTTAATTTGGACAGTAGCTTTTGGATACCGATACAAATCACCGTCGGCCGCGGGTGACGGTTGCCATGCCCAGCTATAACCAGCGGAGTTTCGTCGAGCAGTCCGTTGAGTCGATCTTGGCGGCCGGGGATGACGCGGAAACGCTGGTCGTCGACGGGGGCAGTGATGATGGGACCGTCGAGATATTGAAGCGTTTGGAGAGGCGGCTGGACCGGTTGATCGTCGAGTCGGACCGGGGTCAATCCGATGCGATCGCCAAGGCGCTGCACGTCGCCAACGGACAATGGTTTGGTTGGATCAACTCGGATGATTTGCTCAATCCGGGGGCGGTCGATCATCTCGTTCGCGTTGATTCAGCTCGGTATGACCTCGTTGCGATGAACGTGGCCGTCGTCGGCGATGGTGCGGATTATGTCATCGACCAGCGAAATCTGTCGGCCCGGACGATTTTGCGAAGTGACGACTATTCGTTCGGCCAGCCGGGGTTGTGGTTTCAAACCGAAAAACTGCGAGCGATCGGAGGCCTGCAAACGGACCTGCACTATGGATTCGATTGGGATCTTTTGGTTCGGTATTTGGCTCATTACCCCCGCGTCGCTTATGTCGATCACGTCGGGGCGACGTTCCGAGTGCATCCGGGCAGCAAAACGTCGATTGAATCGGCCAAGAACGACGATGAGAATCGCTTCAAGCAAGAAATGGACGTCATTCGCGACCGGCTCGAAGCGACGCTGCCGCCTCGTTTGGTCCGCGACAGCCGGCTGGGGCGGCGGCGGGGGCCTTGGCACGGACATTTGATCCGGCAGCTCGACCGGCCGGGGACGTCGCCGGCACTTTTGGCGGCAACCTTGATGGGACAATCGTTGGCCGATCCCCCGGCGCGGTGGTCGCGGCGATTTTTCGGCTCCATCGTCCGCTTGCTCTCGCGATACGTCCGGCCAAAAATGTGGCGGCAAAACAGCGCCCCAATCAAAGGATGAGTTTGACCAACGATCGACGCGGGGCTGGGCTGCGGGGGGCTGGGCTGCGGGGGATTTGGCTTCGCCGACTGACCGGGCAAGCAATCGTGCTGTTGGCCAAAGCGTTCTCGGGCTTTACCGTTCGGTGGGTCGATTGCACGCCCGAAACGTGCCAGCGGGTTTATTTTGCCAATCATTCCAGCCACCTCGACGCCGTCGTGCTGTGGTCAGCCCTGCCGCCTCGGATCCGCGCCTTGACCCGGCCGGTGGCGGCCAAAGACTACTGGTCGGGGTCGCGGTGGCGGCGGCACCTGGCGGCCAGTTTCAACGCGTTGTTGATCGACCGCAAAGAGATCAAGGTCCACCGCAGCCCGATCGATTCGATGCTTCGCGAAATCGGCGACGTCTATTCGTTGATCGTTTTTCCCGAAGGCGGGCGGTCGGCCGGTGACGAGATGGGTGAGTTCAAATCGGGGCTGTATTACCTGGGCAAGAAGCGACCGGATTTGGAATTGGTGCCCGTTTACATGGAAAACCTCAATCGAATCTTGCCCCGCGGCGAAGTCCTGCCGGTGCCGCTGCTGTCGTGCATCACGATCGGATCGCCGATTTTTTTAGAAGCGGGCGAACCGAAAGCCGATTTCCTCCGCCGTGCCCGCGAAGCCGTCGCGGCGCTGCGGGACGTTTGAGTCTCCCGTAGCGGCAGACCGGTCGGAACCTTGGTGTGGTCGTCTCGGCGGACGGGTTTCGGCCCTGGATGCCATTCATCAACCCCCGGCTGATGGATCGCGGGTTACAATCTGGACGGGAAGGCTGGATCGGTTCGGATGTCTTGGCAACCGTCGCGATGCCACCATCCCGTGCCGTTTCATTTGAGCCTTCGGGTTAGAACCGTTGCCAAGACAAAGTGATCCAACCCGCCGCCGGGTATTGCGTGCCGCGGGCGTCTCACTGGCGTTGCCATTGATGACCGCCCGGGACGCCAAAGCCGAAAGTCGGCTCAACCGGGTGGGTGCCCCCGAGTCCAATGGCAAACCGCGGCGGATGGTTTTCATTTGCAACAACCTGGGCGTTCACATGCCCTACTTCGTGCCAACGGACACGGGGTTTGATTACAAACCATCGCCCTACCTCGAAGTGCTGGGGGATTTACGGGGCGACATGACGGTTTTTTCGGGCGTTTCGCACCCCGATGTCGACGGAGGGCACGCAGCCGAAAAGTCGTTTTTGACCGCCGCGCCGCACCCGGGCAGTGGCAGTTTTCGCAACAGCATTTCAGTCGATCAATTGGTCGTCGAGCAAATGCGTGCTCAAACCCGCATCCCATCGCTGGTGCTCAGCGCCAACGGCGGCGGGGCGTTGTCCTGGACGCGGGCCGGGGTGCCGATCCCCGGCGACGAATCACCCTCCAAAGTATTTCGCCGATTGTTCACACCCGGCACGCCGGCCGAAGTCCGCGAGCAGGTCACGCGGCTGCGTCAGGGGGCCAGCGTGATGGACATGGTGATGGGTCAAGCTAAACGGTTGACGCCGCGGTGCCACGGGACAACCACGACCGAGCCGATACGATCGGCCGCTCCAAATTGATGTACGATCTGATCGCGTTGGCGTTGCAAACCGATTCGACCCGGATCGCAACGGTCATGTCGGTGGGCTGGTTCGCGGTCC
Source organism: Pirellulaceae bacterium (assembly GCA_963833245.1). Lineage (GTDB taxonomy): Bacteria > Planctomycetota > Planctomycetia > Pirellulales > Pirellulaceae > Rhodopirellula. The sequence continues at coordinate 635,066 of CAWHXH010000006.1, read as the reverse complement.
CGCCAATCAATGACGTCAGTGAGGGTTACCATACGTTGTCGCATCACGGACAAAATGCGATCCGATGGGCCGCTTCCGCGAGCGTTACCGGGTGCTCGACCCCGACGAGGCGGAGCTGCGAAAGAACGACAAAACGGTTCGGTATAACGAAGGTTTGCCGGTCGACACGTCCTACCGATTGGCGGATGGTCGAGATTTCACAGACATTCGATCGTTCAAAAAGCTTCTTGCCGAGGATGCTGGGGCAATCGCCCGGACGCTGGTCGATCGGTTGGTCGTCTACAGCACCGGCGCGATCACGACGATGGCAGATCGTCGCGAGGTTGAACGGATCGTCGCGGCGACCGCCGAAGCCGATCATGGCGTTCGGTCCATCATTCATGCGGTTGTTCAAAGCAATTTGTTTCGATCGCGGTGAGGTCCGCGGGATCAATCCGTAACGTAGCTGGACCCGCCAGGGTTCAGTCCGTCGTGAACCCTGGCGGGTCCAGCTACGACAGTTGATCACCCTGAACCCTGGCGGGTCCAGCTACGACGGTTGTTCGTCCCCGAGTCCTTCATTCAACTCAACCGGCATTCTCCATGATCGTTCGACTAACTCTACTGATCGCCGCAGGCTTGCTACCGGGGTTTGCCGCGACCGCCCAAAAGCCGAACGTGTTGTTGATTTCGATTGACGACCTGAACGACTGGGTGGGATGTTTGGGGGGGCATCCGCAAGCGATCACGCCAAACATCGATCGATTGGCCGATCGGGGCACGTTGTTTGAAAACGCCCATTGTCAATCGCCGGTATGCAATCCGTCGCGGGCCAGCATGATGACCGGACGATATCCGCACACGACCGGCGTCTACTTCCTGGCGCCGGATTTGAAACAGGCACCGGCACTGCGAGGCGTCGCAACGATGCCGGAAGTTTTTGCCGCCGCCGGGTATCAAACGATGGCGGCGGGGAAAATCTTCCATCAGGGCGATCAACGCTTCTTCCAAACGTATCAACCGACCGGCGGCTTTGGCCCTCGACCAGAACAAAAGATCTCACAACCGCACGGCCATCGTCTGTGGGACTGGGGCGTTTACCCCGAGGACGAGTCGATCATGCCCGACGTCAAAGCGGCGGATTGGGCCGGTGAGAAGTTAAAGCAGCAGCATGAAAAGCCTTTTTTCATGGCGGTCGGTTTCTATCGGCCTCACGTTCCAATGTACGCTCCGCAGCGATGGTTTGACAAACATCCGCTGGCCGAAATCGCCCTGCCGCTGGTTCGCGACGATGACCGGGATGATTTGAGTCAATATGCGATTGATTTGACCAACCGGATGCATGTTTCGCCGACGCACCAGTGGATGACCGGCGCCGGCCAGTGGGAACATGCGGTGCAGTCGTATTTGGCGTCGGTGACGTTTGTCGATCATTGCGTCGGGCGGGTGCTCGACGCGCTCGATGCCAGCGATTACGCGGACAACACGATCGTCGTGCTTTTCTCCGACCATGGTTTTCACCTGGGGGAAAAGCAGCGTTGGGCCAAGCGGTCGCTGTGGGAAGATGGCACTCGGGTGCCGTTGATTATCAGTGCTCCGGGTTATGCCGAAGCCCAGCGGACGTCACGGCCCGCGGAGTTGATCGATGTCTTCGCGACGCTGTTGGAACTGGCCGGATTGCCGGCCGATGTACGGCAGGAGGGCCAGAGCCTGGTGCCGTTGATGGTCGACCCGGAGCACGAGTGGGACCACCCGGCAATCACCAGCTTTGGATTGGGCAATACCGCGATTCGTTCGGATCGCTACCGGTTCATTGAGTATGTCGACGGTTCACGCGAATTGTACGATCATCGAAACGATCCGCATGAATGGACGAATCTGGCGAGTGACCCTGCTTATGAGGCGATCATTGCCGAACATGCGAGTTGGTTGCCGGAGGATCCACACGCCATTTTGCCGGGGACTTCGACCGGGCACGATGCGTATGAGGCGGCCGGTCGAGGGCAGTGAACCTAGTGGATTTTGCTAAAAATCCGAGGTGTGGATGGATTTTTAGCAAAATCCACTACGGTTGAATGGCGATCAATCGATCGCTTCAAAATCCTCGAAATCATCGACCAAGTCTTCTTCGTCCTCTTCGACCGGGTCGCCGGTCGTTAAACCGAACTCGATTGAGATTTCGTCGTCGATTTCAATCTCATAGTCGTCCTCGAGTTCTTCCTCGAAGTCGTCGTCAAAGTCGTCGTCGAAATCGTCCTCGTCGATGTCGTCAAAGTCATCGAGTTCTTCGTCGTCGCCCAAATCATCGTCAACAACATCCTTGTCGCTGTCCCCCATGTATGGTCCGAGGTAGCGAAAATCTTCGGAGCTGTCGGCTTCGACGTTTGGACTGGTGGATGGCTCGCCGGGGGTGTCGCGGGGCACTTCGCGGGTCGGCAAAACAGTCACGGTGGCGGACCGGCGGGGCGTCAGGGTGGCGGTCATACAGCGGTGGGAGAGAGGAAGGGACTGACGCGGGCGGCGGGTCGATGGCACTTTGCACAAACCGGCGACTTTGCGAAGGCTTGGCAAACCCCGACCGACCGGCAACGCAAATCTGCGGTCCGACTCGACGGGGGGCCGATATTTTGATAACTGCCTGATTCAAAACAAGCCGACCGCCGGGATTTGATGCGATGGACCGAACTTTGGACACCCGCGAGACCCGTCGCCGATGGTTGCAAACCGCCTCCGGCAGCACGTTGGCGTTGACCCTGAGCGTTGCCGCGGGGTGCCGCAGCGGCCAGTACGGCCACCTGTTGGCCGCCGACGACGTCGACATGGTTGGCAGTCACGAGGCCGGGGCGGCAACTTGGAATCCGTTGGTCGATTCGTCGGTTGCCCAATTATTGGGCCGTTGCCCGCCGGTCGGCGAACCGATCCCGGGTCATTTTCCGGTCGCCGGGCAGGTCCCGAACTTTGACGGCACCCCGGCTCAAACCGTCAGCCACCTCTCCCAGCCGCCGGCGACCGGCATGGCGAGGGTTTGTTTCATCGGCATTGAAAACAAGTCGGCCGAGGAGTTGGTCGACTTCAAAGATCAACTGTACGAGCGGATTGATTCGCAAATCAACCATTCGGAGACTTTCCGCTGCATCAGTCGTCGGATGGTCGACGCGGCGTTGATCGAAACCCGAATGCGTCCCGACCAACTTTTCCTGCCCGGCAACCGCGACCTGTTCGCCGCGACTTTGGGCAAACTGGGCAGTCCGGTCGACTACCTGCTGTTTGCGACAATCACTTCGGGGACGACCGATCGGAACAAATCGACGCAGCGGGACTACGTGCTGACGCTGGAGATGGTCAACCTGCACACCGGCGATTTTCTCAAGGAATCGGCCAAGATCCGCAAGGGTTACCACAAAACCCGGGCGGGCAAGTGGTGGAATTTCGGGGTGTTTGACCAAGCCGATGGGTGATGAACCTCCGGTAGGATTGTTCAATATCCCCCCCTCGCCCCGCTTCGGGGAGAGGGGGCCGGGGGGTGAGGGGATGTCCCATGAACGATCGAAGCCTGTCGGACCCCTCACCCCCCGACCCCCTCTCCCCGAAGCGGGGCGAGGGGGAGCCGTTCTGACTTGGTTGACGGTCCTGTCGTTTTTGACCGGCTGCGTCACGCCGTTGGCCAAAATCCACACCGCCCGCGACGCGTTTGCCGCCGGAGACTTCGCCGCGGCCCGAACGACCTTGGTCGACGTCGCCGACGCCGGCGGCCGGTTTGCCGCGGCGGCGGACCTGGACCTCGCGGTGCTCGAACTCGCCGCCGGCGACACGGCGTCGGCTGAAACCCGGTTGCGGCGGCTTCGTGACGCATTGGACGATGCGGACGACGGGGTTTTGGACAAAACCGCCGGCGCGATCGCCAGCACCGCTTCGATGCTCTCCGACGATACCGTTCGCGGGTTTCGAGCCGCTCCGCACGAACAGGTGATGATTCGCACGCTGTTGTCGATCAATTCGCTCGTTGCCGGAACCGGGGACGCCGAAGCCTACGCGGCCCAGGCGGCGATGAAACAATCCGCCTACCGTCGCCAAATTGACGAGAAACCCGAGCTGTTGGACCTTTTGCCGGACGCCAACCCTTATCAGCCGCTCGCGTTTGCCCCCTACATTCGCGGCGTCCTCCGTGAGTCCAACCATCACGATTACGACGACGCGGCCCGTTCGTACCGGCTGGTTTCGGCGATCACGCCGAGTTTTGCGCCCGCGGCAGCGGACCTGGACCGGGCGACCGGGGGAAAACATTCCCGACCCGGTCACGGGGTCGTTTACGTCATCGCGATGATCGGCCGCGGTCCCCGGTTGGTGGCCGCGACGGCCGAAAAAACCGAAGCGGCGATGAGGGTGGCGGGCATAATCCTGTCGGCGACCGACAACGACGAAGCGACCGCGGCGCTGCCCAACCTGGTGCCCGCACAAATTCCCGTAATCGATCTGCCGCACGTCCCGATCGCGACGCTGGGCGTTGATTTTGAAAATCAGAGCCTCGGCATGACCCAGCGGTTGGTCGATGTCGCCGACATGGCCCGGCGTCAAACCGACGCTGCCCAACCGATGGTGGTCGGCCGGATGTTGGCCCGGCGGGCGGTTAAATACGCCGCGGTCCGAACCGCATCGGACGCAGTCGGATTGGACGGGACCGCCGCGATGCTGTCGCGTTGGGCGGCGCTGAACGCCTGGACTGCTGCCGAAAGCGTTGACACACGATGCTGGGGGCTGCTGCCTCGGGAGATTCAAACGATGCGGATTGAACTTCCCGTCGGCCGCCGTGTCCTGGATCTTCACCCGGTCGATCAGGCGGGGATTGTTTGCGGACCGGTCGATCGGGTTGATGTCGATGTCGTCGATGGCCGCAATACTTATCTTGTCGTTTTTGCACCGATTGATCGAGTCGTCGCGGTGACCCGTTGACCGGCGTTCCTCTACCCCGTTAGGCCGATGCCGATTTTGACTCGTGAACCGGATTGTTTCCCGCCCGATTTACTCGACGAAGAGGCGGGGGAACATCCGTGGTGGTTGCTGTACATCAAAAGTCGCCAGGAGAAGGCGGTCATGCGTGCGTTGGCGAATGCCCAAGTGCCGCACTACGGCCCGATTGTTCCCAAACGGTACAAATCACCCGCCGGCCGCGTCCGCACGTCCTACATTCCGCTGTTTTCAACTTATGTGTTTTTGCGCGGCGATGACGTTGCGCGGCACGAAGCGATCTGTACCGGCCACGTGCTGCAAGCGGCGCCGATCCGCGAAACCGAGCAATTGGTCGCCGACCTGCGTCAAATCCGCGATCTGATTGCCATCAATGCGCCCTTGACCGTCGAATCGCGGATCGAAGTGGGTCAAAAGGTGCGTGTCCGCAACGGCGTGTTCGCCGGTTTCGAGGGCGTCGCGATCCGCCGTGACGGTGCGACGCGTTTATTGGTTGTCGTCAATTTCATGGACCGAGGCGTCAGCGTCAAATTGGACGATTGCCAGGTTGATCCGATCTGATTGGCGTTATAGTTGTCTGGACGATGACTATTCAAACCGGTCGCGGGTCGATGATGTCGGATGCCAACATGAACTCGCTCGATCAACGGTTGCCGCGATGTGGCTTGTGGATCATTTGGGGACTTCTAATCGTTGCCGCCATGGCGATTTGGGGCCAAGCCCGATCCCCGGCCGCTGATCCCTCGGCGGTCGCCACCGCCGATGCACCCGGAGAACTTCTCCATCGGTCGATTCAAGCGATCGTCGATCGAGCCGACCGGTGGCGGGGCGTTGTCCCAGAAATCATCACCGCGAAACAACGATTGCCGCCCTCCGGTGACGCCCGAGACTACCAGAGCCTGTCGATCTACTGGTGGCCCAACCCGGACACCGACGACGGGCTGCCTTATGTGCAGCGTGATGGCCGCCGCAACCCGGAAATTCGCGACTACGACCTGCCGCGGATCAACCGCTTTGCCGATGCGGTCGAAGACTCCGCGATCGCCTACGCGATGACGGGTCGAGATGAATTTGGTCAAACGGCGATCGACTGGATCGATGCGTTTCTGCTGGACCCGCAAACCGGCATGAACCCCAATATGAATTTCGCCCAAGGCATTCCGGGCGGCGAAGCGGGCAACCGGCAGGGCATCATCGAATTACTCGCGATCACCCATCGCGTCCTCCCATCGATCGTCCGGTTGCGAGATCATCCCGCATGGACCGATGACCGACAATCAAAGCTGCATGTCTGGTGTCGATCGATGCGTGATTGGTTATTGCAATCGCCGATGGGTTTGCAAGAATCGGTTCGGCTGAACAACCATGGTCTCTGGTACGACGTTCAAATCCTTTCACTCAACGAAGTGCTTGGAGATCGAGCCGCGTCGATCGATCGATTGCGTGATGTTACGGCGGCGAGGTTGGAGTTGGCGGTGCTGCCATCGGGCGATCAACCCTTTGAATGGCTGCGGACCAAATCATGGCATTATGGTTTGTACAATGTCGATGCCATGTTGACGCTCTGCCAAATCGACCGACAGATTGCCGATTCGACCGGCCGTGCGACCTTGCTACCGACCGGTCGTGTTGGAGCGGCAATTGATTTGATGACCACCGCGGCGGAAGCGGGGCGGTGGCCTTATCAGGAGATTCAACCGGTCGATTGGCGTCGTTCGATTGCTCCAACGCTCTGGCGAGCCGGCGCGATCTTGGGCGACTCATCGTACCAGGAACTCGCGGTCCGCTGGGCGGCTCCCGGGGCGTTGGATGCCCAACGTATCCGCTGGCCCAAAAATGATGCTCCGTGAAGCTTCACTTTGAAAAACACTCGTTTTCATTCAATGTTAGCGGTAGGGCGCCAGCCCTCCGGTGCCATTCAATGTTAGCGGCAGGGCGCCAGCCCTCCGGTGCCGTGGCACCGGACGGCTTGCGCCGTTCCGCTAAAATTTGCTCCTTGCCGAAAAAACGAAATGACGATGAATTTTGCCAGCGATAACTGGGCCGGGGTGGCCGACGAAATCACGCAATCTTTGGTTCGTCATGCTTCGGGTGCCGCCCCGGCGTATGGCGCCAGCGGCTTGGATCGTGATTTGGAACAACGTTTCAACGATTTGTTTGAACGCGAGGTTGCGGTCTTCTTTGTCGGCACCGGGACGGCGGCCAATGCCTTGGCCCTGTCGGCGGTCAACCGACCCGGCGGGTTTGTGTTATGCCACCGCGAATCTCACCTGATCGAAGACGAGTGCGGGGCACCGGAGTTTTTTACCTCCGGCGCCCGGACGGCGCCGATCGACGGGGCCTTGGGCAAGATCGAGCCGGACGAATTGCGAGCGGCGTTGCAACGTTTCGATCCCGGTTTTGTCCATCATGGTCAACCGATGGCCGTCAGCATCACGCAGGGCACCGAGGTGGGGACGTGTTACAGCCTCGCGGAAATCTTACAAATTGCCGACCACGCTCATGCCGCCGGCGTGCCGCTGCACATGGACGGTGCTCGGTTCGCCAACGCGATGGTCCGCCTGGGGTGCTCACCGGCCGAGATGACGTGGCGGTCGGGGGTCGATGTCCTGTCCTTTGGCGGCACCAAGAACGGCTGTTGGTGTGCCGAGGCGTTGATATTCTTCAAACCGGAGATGGCAGCCCAGGTGCCGTACATTCGCAAACGTGCGGCGCAGTTGTTTTCGAAGACACGTTTCATCGCGGCTCAATTCCATGCCTACTTGGACAACGACTTGTGGTTGAGCCTGGCCGCCCGGGCCAACAATGCCGCCGATCGCTTGTCTGCCGGCATCACTGCCTTTGACGCGGTTTGGCAACCATGGTCTCATCAAACCAATGAGGTCTTCGTCGTCATGCCCGACCGCGTTGCGAATTCTCTTAAAGGCAACGGTGCAACGTTTTATCCCTGGCGGGTTCCCAAGTCGTATCAGGGCCACATTCCCCCGGGCCATCATTTGCAGCGACTTGTGACATCATTTGCCACCGAATCATCCGAGGTTGACGAATTTCTCCGCCGGATCGTTTAATTGATCTTTTTTGGTCCTCTTCGCCGATTGCATTTCTCGCCAACGGGGCCGGATTCTGCTGGCCGCATACGTCCGCGGGCTGCTCGGTTGCCCCGAACGAAAAAACATCGAAGCGATTTCCCTGCGGCAACGCATCGCCCCGCGAACCCTGCAGCGGTTTCTCCGCCGCTGTGTCCGGGACCACCATCGACTTCGTGATCGATGCCAATCGCCGTGCGGCGCGGCTGCACTTGAGTAGCCCGGACCGGGCGATGATTTTTTCCTGCATCCGTTTGCCCTGCATGTAAGGGCTGTCCCCCATGCGGTCCACGTCCACGATGGACAACAACAGGTAGTGCCGGACTCGATCGTTTGACCGCCGCGGCGCAAATGTTCTTCATGGCGGTGTCAAAGAACGCTCGAATTTCGTCTTCGTCGTAGGACGGAGCATTTGCATTACAAAGACACTTTTATTCTTCCTCGGTGACTTGTGGCACTGGGATGACGAGTTGTTTGGCATCGGCGGGATGCAGGATGGTTGTTCACCAACGTCGGAATTCAAGTGGCCGTGTTCCCCGGGGGTGCCACAAACTCGGTGACGAGAAGGCGTCAAGAGCCGGCAGGCGTCCTGAACCCACGGCCGGTCGCCGGAATCGGCATCGTTGATGATGATGGTATCCTCCCGCTTTCCCTTTGGGTACTTTGACCATGACCGCTTTCGTCGCCTTTGATCCCGAAGGCCGTTACGCGCGGCAAATCCAGTTCTCGCCGATCGGCGTCGGCGGCCAAGCCAGGATCGAAGCCGCCCGCGTCGCGGTGCTGGGCGTCGGGGCGCTCGGTTCGGTCGCCGCGGAACTGCTCGCCCGAGGCGGGGTGGCGCACCTGACGCTGATCGATCGCGATTTGGTCGAATGGACCAACCTGCAGCGGCAGGCACTTTACGACGAGAACGATGCCCGGACCTCGGCGGCCAAAGTCGAGGCAGCCGCCACGCACCTGCGTCGCCTCCGCTCGGATTTAGACCTCCGCGAAGTCGTCGTCGATGTAACCGCGGCCAACATCGCCGAGTCGATCGGCGACGTCGATCTGGTCATCGACGCGGCCGACAATTTTACGCTGCGGCTACTGCTCAACGACTGGTCGCTGGAACATTGCAAAGCGTGGGTGCATGGTGGTTGCGTTGGGGCGACCGGACAGGTGCGGCTGTTTGCGGGGAAAAGTCCCTGTTTGCGATGTTTGGTGCCAAACATCCCCGACCCGTCGACCGTCGCGACGTGTGATACCGCCGGGGTGCTCGGGGCGGCCACGCACGTGATCGCGTCGCTGCAGGTCGCTGAGGCGATCAAGTGGTTGTCGGGAAACCGGGGGGCGGTATCGCGGGACGTTCGCAGCGTGGATCTGTGGCGGGGGCGGATCACCGACGTGCGGTTGGATGAAGACACGTCGCCGGATTGTCCGGCGTGCAAAGCCGGGCGGCGGGAGTTTTTGGATGGCACGGCGTCGCCGGTGGCGGCGGAGAAAATGTGCGGCCGGTGCGCCGTGCAGGTCCATTCGGTGCATCGTCAATTGGATCTGGCGAAATTTGCTGATCGCTGGGAACCGCTCGGGGAGGTCGAGCGGTCGTCATTTTTCACGCGGTTGACGACCGAGGACGATGTGTCATTGACGCTTTTCCGTGATGGCCGGGCAGTGATCGTCGGTGTCGATGATGTTGCGGTCGGTCGGACGCTGTACGATCGTTACGTCGGGTCGTAAGTGGGATAGGCCTCCGGCCTGTCATCGCAACGTTAGTTCTCCATGACAGGCCGGAGGCCTATCCCACATTTGGTTCCGGAGCTCATCATGAAATCGTTCAATGACCTGCCGCGGCGGGAATTTTTTAAAGGCGTTTCGGCCGCCGGGCTGGCCGCCGGAACCGCGGCGGGTGGTTCGCCTGAATCCGCTTGCCGAGACATGGCGGCGGCGGCCAAGATCGACGTGGCTTTGAAAATCAACGGCCGCCCGGTGGATTTGAAGATCGATCCTCGCACGACGCTCGTCGATCTGCTCCGGCACCATCATCCGGTCGAAGACCAAACGACCACCGGGACCAAAAAAGGCTGCGATCACGGATCGTGCGGGGCCTGCACGGTTCACATCGATGGCCGCCGCGTGCTGTCATGCCTGACGCTCGTCGCGACGATCCCCGGAGCCGACGTGCGGACGATCGAGGGGCTGGCCGAGGGCGACAATTTGCACCCGATGCAGGAGGCGTTCCTGCGGTGCGACGCGTATCAATGCGGTTACTGCACGCCCGGCCAAATCATGTCGGCGGTCGCCTGCGTCGACGAAGGCCACGCGTCCGGCTCGGTCGAGCAGACCCGCGAGTGGATGAGCGGCAACCTGTGCCGTTGCTCGGCGTATCCCAACATCACCGAAGCGGTTCGTCAGGTCGCCGGGGTTACCGAGGCGGTCGACCCAGCCCTCCAAACGATCGAGGCATCGGTCTGATGGTTCCCTTTACCTTTCAAAACGCGGGGAACCTCGCCGAAGCCGCCCGGCAGATCGATCACAACTCGTCGATGGCGATCGCCGGCGGCACGACGATGCTCGACCTGATGAAGCTCAACGTGCTGGCCCCGACGCGGGTCGTGCATGTTCGCGATTGTTTGCCCAAAGACGTGCGGGTCGATGGCGACCGGCTTGTCGTCGGCGCCGCGGTGACGATGGCGGATTTGGCCGATCATCCCGCGGTGCTCCAAAACGCTCCGGCGGTGCGGCACTCGTTGATCCTGGCCGCCTCGCCGCAGATCCGAAACATGGCGACGATCGGCGGCAATTTGTTGCAGCGGACCCGTTCGGCGTACTTCCGACACGTCGATTTTCCTCAAAACGCGATGCCGGAGATGCCCGGGGGGGCCGACACGTCGCTGATGGCGGTGCTTGGTAGCGGCGGCCGATTGGTGGGCATGTACCCCGGCGATTTCGCGGTGACGCTCGTCGCTTTTGACGGGCAGGTGGTTTTGCGAAGGTGCGAAGGTCAAACCCGTACCGTGCCGGCTCAGGATTTTTACAATGTGCCCGCTGCCGGCGAGTTTCAATACAGCGTCGACGTTCGGCCGGGGGAACTGATCACCCATGTCGAGATCCCGTTGGGGCCGACGTTGGCCAACAGCTTTTACATGAAAGTTCGCGAGCGGAGCAGTTATGCCTTTGCCTTGGCAAGCTGCAGCGTCGGGATGACGATCGACGATGACCAAATCACCGCGGCTAACGTGGGGCTGGGTGGTTTGGGATCGATCCCGTGGCACTCGCCTGAAGCGGAAGACGCATTGATTGGTCAATCGGCCACCGACGCGACGTTTGAGAAAGCCGCCCAGGCGGCGTTGGCCGAGGCCGATCCGCCGCCGGGGCTGGAGTACAAAGTGCCGCTGGCCCGGCGGACGATCGTCCGGGCGATGCAGGTGCTGCGGGACGAGGGGCCACCGACCGATGAGCGGCTTTGGGCGATGCAGCATGGGCGGGGCTGAGTCGCACTTTCACTTTCTCCCCCTCGCCCCGCGGCGGGGAGGGGGGCGAGGGGGAGCCATAGCATCAGAAATCATTCGATCAACGAATTCTAAAAGCCATGTTTGAACCCATCCAACTCGATCGTCCCGTCGGCGCCTCGGTCGTTCGCTCCTCGGGCCGCGACAAAGTCACCGGGGCGGCGACCTTTGCCGCCGAATGGCCGATTCCGGGGTTGCGGCACGCCGTCGCGATCACGTCGACGATCGCCGCGGGCAAAATCCTGACGATTGACGATGCGGTGGCCCGGGCGATGCCGGGGGTCATTCAAATTCTCACGCCGGAGAACTGCCCCAAGCTCAAAGAGGTTCAGACGGCCAATGAGAGCAACTTCGCGTCGGCGCTTGCCAGCCGGGTGATCCCCGGGGCAACGATGGACGTGCATTTTGCCGGTCAACCGATCGCCGCGGTCATCGCCGAAACGTTCGAGGCCGCTCGCGACGCGGCGTTGGCGGTTTCGGTCACCTACGAGACGACGCCGCACCAAACCGATTTTGACAAAGCCGAAGCCGATGAGCGGCCCGAACAGTTGATGGGGGCACCGTCGTTGATCGAAGTCGGCGGCGATGCGGAGGAGGTTTTTTCGGCCTCGACGGTGCAAAATCGACAGCCAGTACCGGACGGCCGGCAACATGCACCACCCGATCGAACCGCACGGCGCGATCGCGCACTGGGACACCTCCGGCGGCGGCAAACCGATGCTGACGGTGTACGACACGACCCAAAGCCTGGCGCCGTCGCGGGCAACCTACGCCAAGATGTTTGGGTTGTCCCCGGATCGAGTTCGCGTCATTTGCCCCTACATCGGCGGAGCGTTCGGGTCCAAAGGGACGATTTGGACACACGCGCCGCTGGCGATCCTTTGCTCTCAATTGGTAGGCGCCCCGGTCTCGCTGACCCTGACCCGGCGGCAGCTTTACGGCGGCACCGGGCACCGAACCCCGATCCGCCAGCGGGTGGCGATCGGCGCGGACGGTGACGGCCGAATCCGCTCGCTGATTCACGCGGGCGTCTCATCGACGTCGGTGCAGGACACGTACAACGAAGCGTTCACGATGGCGACGCGGATGATGTACCGCGCCGACGCCCTGCGGCTGGATCAACGGATGTGCCGGCTCAATACTCAGTCGCCGACGTTCATGCGTGCCCCGGCCGAAACGCCGGGGATGTTTGCCCTCGAAACCGCGATCGATGAGCTTGCCGTGCGGTTGGACATCGATCCGATCGAGCTGCGGATCAAGAATGAGCCTAGCGAGGACCTTCACTCGGGGCTGCCGTTTTCCTCACGGCTGCTTGTCGACTGTTTGCGGCGGGGCAGCAAACAGTTCGGGTGGGAAAACCGAAACAGCACGCCGGGAAAAGTCCGCGACGGGCGTTGGTTGGTCGGTCACGGGGTGGCCGCGGCGACGTATCCGGTCTTTGGGTTCCCGACGTCCGCCCGGGTGACGATCCACGCCGACGGGACCGCCGCGATCGGTTGCTGCAGCCACGAGATGGGCACCGGCACGCGGACGGTTCAAAGCCAATTGTTGGCCGGGATGCTGGGCATCCCCGCCGGGCGGGTTTCGATGACGTTGGGAGATACCGAATTGCCACCGGGCGGGATTTCGGGCGGGTCGGCCACCACCGGATCGCTCGGCGGGGCGGTCCGCGACGCAGTGAACCAACTCCGCACAGAGCTTCTCAAATTGGCTCAAAAAGACGGGCGGATGAAAGGTGTTGCGGACGCCGAAGTCCGTTTCGCGGGCGGCAATCTGGTTGCCGGCGATCAGTCGATCGCGCTGGAGGATTTGATCGCCGGGGCCAATCGCGATTCGGTTTCAGCGATCGGCAAATTCTCGCAGGTTCAAAACAAAAAGTACTCGGCTCACTCGTTCGGTGCCCAGTTCGTGGAGATCGGCGTGGACGAGTCGCTGGGGTTGGTGCGGGTGCGCCGCATGTTGGGGTGCTTTGCCTGTGGCACGATTTTGAACGCCCGGACCGCTCGCAGCCAATTCATCGGCGGGATGATCATGGGCGTCGGCCACGCGCTGCAGGAAGCGATTCACTGGGACCACCGGATCGGCCGGATCACCAACGACAACCTCGCCGAGTACCACGTCCCGGTCAACGCCGACATCCCCGACATCGAAGTCTCGTGGATCGACACACCTGACTTCAACGCCTCGGCGATTGGGGCCAAGGGAATCGGCGAGATTGGGATCACGGGCGTCGCCGCGGCGATCGGCAACGCAATTTTCAACGCGACGGGGCGGCGGATTCGCGACCTGCCGATCACGCCCGAAGCGGTGATGGCGTGAATCACGCTGAGGTCCTGTCGCTCGCCGATGCGTCGCTCGCCGACGGCTTGGCGTGCGTTTTGTGCACCGTCGTGCGGCTGCAGGGCAGCGGCTACGGCCGCCCCGGGGCTAGGTTGTTGGTCAACGAGCGGGGCCGGCGGGCCGGTTATGTCTCCGGTGGATGTTTGGAACGGGACCTGTGCCGCCGCGCCTTTGACGTCACCGGCCAGGGGGCCAAATGTTTGGCATTTGACACCCGAGGCAATCCGCTGACCCCCGGCGCGGTGTCGAAACTCGCCGGCGGCTGCGAGGGCGTCGTGCATGTGTTGTGCGAAAGGATCGAGGACCCCGGGCACCCGGCCTTGGAGTCGTTGCGTACCGCTGCGGCGGCACTCACGCCGACGCGATCGGTCGTCGTGTATCGCGACGATGCCGATCCAAGCCGCTTGGGCGATCGCAGCGGCCGAGGGTTGGAATCGTTCTTGGCCGCCGGCGAAACTCAAACGGTGCGGATCGAGAGCCATTTGGGGGTCACCGAGGCGTTCATCGAAGTGATTCCGCCGCGGCGCCGGGTGTTGATCTTTGGCAACGGACACGATGTCCCACCGGTGATCGCTGCCGCCGCGGGATTGGGTTGGCGGCTGGAGGTGCTGGGGCGTCGGGATGTGGCGGCTTCGGACCTGTCGATCGGCGAGGCGGTTGATGCAGTGTTGATGACGCACGATTTTGAGACCGATGCGCGGTTGCTTGCCGAATTGCTCGACGGCGGGGTCCGGTCGGTGGGAATCCTGGGACCCAAACGGCGGCTGGGGCGGTTGGTCCAGCGGCTGCACGGCCGCGGCCGACACTTGAGCGACTCGGAAATCGCCAAAATCCAGTGCCCGGTGGGGTTGGACATCGGAGCGGTCACGCCCGCGGAGATTGCGGTGTCGATCGTCGCGGCGCTTCTGGCGATCGATCGGGGCCGGGCCGGGGGGCGGCTGCACGACCGGCGGGGGCCGCTGGGCGACGTCGTACCGCACCGAGTCGTCCGTCCATCCCCGGTAGCGGCGGACCGCCAGGCCGCCGAATCATCCCCGACCAAAGCCTTGGCGGCTTCGGCTACCGGTGGGTGATGTCGCCGGAGTGCTGTTGGCCGCCGGCGGGTCGACGCGGATGGGGACCGCCAAAGCCGTGCTGCCGTGGGCCGACTCGACATTGATTCAAATCGCCATCGGGCGGATGGTCGACGCGGACCTGGCGCCGATCGTCGTCGTCACCGGTGCCGACGCCGACGTCGTCGAGCCGATGATCGACCGCTCGGTCGCGACCGTCGCGCACAACGCGAACTGGAAACAGGGACAGGCGAGCAGTTTGGCGGTTGGTTTGAATGCGGTGATCGGCCACGCCGGCGGGGTGGTCGTGACGCTGGTCGATCAACCGGGCATTGATGCCAAACATCTACTTGAGTTGACCCGACGGGGCCGTGGCCGGCGGGCCGCCGCGACGCGTTACCGATCCGGCGGGGGCGTCCCGGCCTGGTTTTCCGCCGGCGTTTTGAAGGAAGTCTTGTCGAGTTTGAACGACGACGATGGAGCTAAAACCTGGCTCCGGTCGCGTCCGGCCGGTGAAGTGGCATTGGTCGATTGCCCGGCGACCGGCGACATTGACACGCCGGCGGACTATCGATGATTTCGCGGCGGCGGACGCGGTTTTCAGCGTTAAAGCCGGGGTTATCGGCGTCAAAGCCGTTCGCGTCGCCCGGCGGCGGTGATAAGCTGGGGGGGCCGCCCGCCAATCAGCCAATCCGACCGTGCTCACCATGCCGCTGTTTGAAATCGAAACCGCCGCTCACATCATCATCACCTGGGCCGCCGATGAGCCGGCCGCCCGCGAAGTCGTCGCCGACGCTTACCCGGAGGACGACGTGCTGCGGCTGACTCGCCGTCCCCGCGACACGTGGGTGATCTCAAAAGGGGCACTTGGGTTGATGACCAGCAGCGACGCGCCGTGCGTGACGGCTCGGGATTGTTTGGGCAAAGCGGCCGGCGACAAGGTCAACGCGATTCGGTTGTACCGAATGGAAACCGGTTGCGACCTCGAACAGGCCCGCCGGGCGATCGAGTCGAACATGGTGATGGGTTGGTGAAGTGCCCGTCGCCGGCCTCAGCGGCGTTGATTTTGGCGACGTTTTTAGCGACGCTGGCCGGATGTGAGCCGACCGACCCGGCCGATCCGGCCACCGGCGGGGATAACCGCCCCGAGATCATCTCCGATCCGCCGGTTTTGATGCCTGCGAGTTTGCCGACGGCCGCGACGGCGGACTCGTCGGAGGACAGCCCCCCGGCGGCGCGGCGGTTTGCAACGGCCAAACCGGGGCACTGGGTCGGTGTTTCGACGTCGATGCAAAGCACCCGGTCGGACCGGCGGGGGGAATTGCGAATTGAAGCAATCTCGGCGACCGGTTCGCAAGACGACGGCTTGATCGACGACCTGGCTTTGACCCCGGCGGTTTGGCCGGCCAGAGCGACTTCGGCCGGCCCAATCGTTACCCGGACGGCGGTTTTGCCGCGAAATCAGCGCCGCCGGCTGGACGCCCGAGTGCTGCTGCCGCCGCCCCGTTCGGGCAAATCGCCGCTGCGGATCGCGTCGACCTACCGCGATGCGGCCACCGCGTTATCGATTGCCGGCCCGGCCACGACGGCGACCCCGATGGCTGCGGCGACCTACCACTTGGTTGTCCTGACGCAGCGGCCTAACCGGTTTGCATCGCTGGCGACGGCCGATTGGGTTTCTCCGCCGCGTGGACCGGTTCAATTCAATGTCGGAGTCCCCAATTACGAAGTCGTCCTGCCCGGCGGCGAGGGCGTTTTGCCAATCGGCCGCAGCGTGCTGGAATGGTCCAGCACCGCCGTGTTGTGGTGGCACGACCTGCCGCCCGAATCGTTGACCCCCGACCAATGGACGGCGATCGACAATTGGTTGCATTTCGGCGGCCGACTTGTCGTCGATGGCCCCGCCGCGGCCGCCGCCATCGCCGCCGGACCGCACCCCGGCTGGCTGCCGATCGACGACCCCGGCAACGTTGAATTGAACCCCGACGAAGCGATCGATTGGGCCAAATCGATGTCCGTTGCCGACGATCCCAGCCTGCCGTCGGTCGCCGAGCGTTTGAACGATGGTTCGGTCCGGGTGGCTTTGGGGGCGGGTGCCCGGCCGACCGCCCGGTGGATTGGCCTGGGGCAAATGGTCGCCGGTCACCGCGTCGGTCGGGGGACGGTGATCCAGTCCCGCGTCGACCTGATAAGCGACTGGACCGATCGGTGGCGGAGCTTTGATTCGTTTGTCAACGGCGCGGTCTTGGGTCGACCGGGCCGCACTTATGAGACTTACCGGGAGGATTCCTCATCACCCCAGTCAGTGTCGATCAAACAGAGTTATGTGATCCAACCGACCACCGACTGGAGTGCGGTGACGACCGCTTCACCGCACTGGAACACCAACGTTCGGTGGTTGTCCCGCGACGCGGTTCTGCCGCCGCCAACCGCGGACCTGACCAGCGACCCCGCGGCCGGTCCGGTGACGCCGTGGTCGGAGCCAACCGCTCGGGTCGACCCGGTCGGCGGGCTTGGGATGTTTTCGGCGGCCAGCCCCATCGTCGCCGCCGCCGGACGTCAATTGCGTGGCGGCGTGGGCGTTTCGATCCCCAGTCGCGAGCGATTGACCCGATCGTTGTTGATCTATCTGGGTTGTTTGATTCCGCTCAACTATGTGTTTTTCCGCCTGCTCGATCGGTTGCATTGGGCCTGGGTGGCGATCGTGCCGATCGCGATCGGCGGCGCGATATTGATGACGCGGTCGGCCAGCGTCGACATTGGTTTGGTTCGCACCCGCCACGAATGGGCTTTGTTGGAGTTGCCCGTCGATCATTCTCGGGCGCATTTGACGCGAGTGATCGGAATCTACAATTCGTTGGCATCGACCTATGTGATTGACGGTCCCGGCGGGGACATGGTGATCGATCCCATCGCGTCGTCATCGGCGGCCGGCGATGAGGAATTGTTTGGTACCCAAGACGCCGAGGTACGGTTGGGGCGATCCGGCGGCGCGTCGCTCGCCGGCTGGACCGTGCCGAGCAACGCGTACCGTGCCGTTCATATCGAACAGATCGTCGATGCCGGCGGAACGGTGTCGTGGCAAACGAATTTGCCGACGGACGAGCAACCACCCCGGGTAACCAATCGCAGCGACTGGACGTTTGCCGACGCTTGGGTGGTCGCTCGAACCGAGGCGGGGACGTTCCAAATCGCGGCATTGGGCAATCTGCCGCCCGGCGGCCAGCGGGTGATCGATTGGGATACCCAAATCAGTCCCCGCATCCCCGCGGGTATCCCGGCAGTGGTTGCCGACTGGCTGCGGCGATTGACCCATCCGGCCAACCTTTCGCCCGGTCAAACACGGTTGGTCGGCCGGGTCGAAGGGACCATCGAGGGGCTTTCCATTGATCCGCCACCGACCGATAGCCGGGTCAGCACCCTGGTCGTTTGTCATTTGACGGCCCCGCCGATGCCGCCCCCGTCGATCGATGAAAACTTGCCGCCGATATCCGGCACCGCCGAGGAACCCGCCCCGTGACGCGAGACGATCGATGATATGTTTGCGAGGATTTGGAAAAGACTATGGTGATTTCACCGCCGTCGATTCGCTCGACCTGACCATTGCCCGGGGGGAAACGTTCGGATTCATCGGACCCAACGGGGCGGGCAAATCGACCACGATCCGCTTCCTCGCCACACTGCTGCGGGCGACCCGCGGGGGCGGCGAAGTCGCCGGTCACGACGTGATGGGTGACCCCATGTCCGTTCGCCGGTCGATCGGTTACATGCCCGACGCGTTTGGTGTCTATGATGGCATGAGGGTATGGGAGTTCCTGGATTTCTTTGCGGTCGCCTATGGCATCGACCATGCCGCCCGCTCCGTCGTCATTGATAACGTTTTGGAGTTATTGGACCTGGGGCATAAGCGTGATGATTATGTCAACGGTTTGTCGCGGGGGATGAAACAGCGGTTGTGTTTGGCCAAGACGTTAGTGCATGACCCGCCGGTGTTGATCCTCGACGAACCGGCCTCGGGGTTGGATCCGCGGGCCAGGGTGGAGGTCAAGGCGCTGCTGCGGGAGCTTCGCAGCATGGGCAAAACGATCCTCATCAGCAGCCACATCTTGACCGAGCTGGCCGATTGTTGCACGTCGATCGGCATCGTCGAGCGGGGCCAATTGTTGGCCTCCGGACCGATCGGCGAGGTTTACCGACAAATCCGCCGCGACCGCGTGGTGGAGATCCGATTCGTCTCCGGCCAAGACGCGGGGCTATCAATCCTGCGGTCGGACCCCAACCTTCGCAATCTCGATGTGTTGCCCGACCGCGTGGTCGCGGAGCTTGCGACCGATGACGAAGGGTTGGCGACGTTGATGGAAGCCATGCTCGCCGGCGGGGTGCGGATGCGATCCTTTGCCGATCGCGATCCGACGCTCGAGGACGTGTTCATGACGATCACCAAAGGAATCGTTGCATAGAAACCGTAGCGGAACTCGCCAAGAGTTTCGGTTTGTGTTGGCCGATCGCAACCGAACGTCTTGGCGACTTCCGCTACGTCATTGACGCCCAAAGCTGCTCGCCGGCGGCCAGTTCCCGCCGGGTCACCGCAGCACTCCCGGCCCGCCCGCCGACCGTAGAGCACTCGGTTGTACGCATCGACCACCACGGTGGCGGTCTTGCCGATCGCCGGATGCGCCGCGGCGATCCGCCGGGCGTATTCATCGGGTGTTTCGCCGGCCCGCGGCGGCAGCCGATGTTCACGCCCCCAAGCCTGCATCGCCGCGAACGTGATGAGAATCGCCTCCTCGGGCGGCCGGGAGCCGATCGGGTTGCGGAAACTGGCAAAACTCGGCGGCGGTTTGCCGCCGCGGGTTTTTACGGCATCGATCGAGTCGCCATCGCGGTCATTTGGTTGACCGGTCAAAAGCGATCGCCACCAATCGGCGATGGCATCACGGTTGGCGTAAAACCACCATGCGGCCAACGCGACCAGCGCCGCGAAAAACAACCAACGCAGCATCCCGCCGAGCGAGTCCAGCAACCCCGACATCGGATTGGAAGCGGGCGGCGGGGGCGATTCGGGTGCAGTGGCGGTTTCGCCGTCCGCCTCGTCCGTCGGATCCTCCGTCGACGCCGGCTTGTTTTCGTCCGGAGAAGCTTCCTCCGTCCCGGGATCCGCCGGCGGGGGCGGGTCACCGGGGGGCCGATCGGCCGGCGAATCTGACTTGTCGCCGGAATCTTCCGACCCTGCCGATTCGGATGATTGAGAATCCGACGGCTTCGTTTGACCAGCGTCAGGCGGGGGCGGTGAGGGTTCACCCGGTGGCGGCGAGTCAGTATTGGCTGTGTCGCCGGACGCGGATTCATTCGGTTGCTTGTCCCCGGACTCTGTCCCCCCGGGTTTGGCGGGCGGTTGAGACGATTCAGAATGACTTTGGGTTTCGCCAGCCGAATCGCTTGATGATTTTTTGCCGCCCCCGCCGCCGGAATCCTCGCCCGAATCAGACGATTCCGTTGGGGGAGCCTGACCACCTTCGGCGGATTGATCCGACGGTGCCCCGCCGCTGCCCGGTTGCGGTGCACCGCTTTGGCCCGCCGCCGCGTCCGGGTTGGCTTCGGCGGGCGATTGCGCCTCACCTGATTCTTCGCCCGACGGTGGCGATGACTCCTCGGCCGGCTCACCCTCCGGGGCGGCCGCGGTCCCGTCCGGTTGGGGCTGCTCCCCCGCCCCCTCGTTGCCCCAACCCAAATCGCTGGGCGAGAACGTATCGAGTTGGCTCAACCAGTCGGGCGTTTGG
This sequence comes from Pirellulaceae bacterium, assembly GCA_963833245.1. Lineage (GTDB taxonomy): Bacteria > Planctomycetota > Planctomycetia > Pirellulales > Pirellulaceae > Rhodopirellula. The sequence goes on along the minus strand of CAWHXH010000006.1, from coordinate 614,376 downwards.
AAACCAGCGATCGTTTGACCCGGCAGCGGGGCCAACCAAGCGATTGCCAAGATCAACGCGATCGCCGCGATACCGCCGGCCAACCAGGCAATCGTCGTCCGCGTCGACATTTCGGTACCCCGCTGACGCAGATAACGTCGCAGGTTCAAAAACGCGGTGACAACCAACAGCGAAAGCGATGCGAACAGGTACGCGGTGAGCAACCACCGCCCCCGCACCCCGGCAGACTCCGAAAGACCAAACTGCCCCAGTCCAAACAACGGCAACGCCGCGGCGGCCAGGTATAGAACCGTCCGACCGGGCTGGTGTCCCCGCCGGCCCGAGGTCCCCCGTGTCCCCTTAGTCTCGTCACCCCCCCGCCGCCGCCCCTCCAAATCAATCAACCCACGCCCCGACGCATCGACCGACTCATCGATGATGGTGCAGTCGGCAACGATCCGGTCGGCCAAGATGCCGATGACCGCGATCAATAAGATCGCGACCGGCATCGACCCGATGAACCGTGTCAACACAAAGACCCCGGCGACCGCCAGGACGCCCAGGTAGGCCATCGATCGGGCGCGGCCCTCCTCGATCCCCAACCTCGCCCCGGCGACCATGCCCATCGTCACCATCAACGTGATCCAGGCGACGCGGGCGGAGTAGCCGCCGTGATAGATCATCAGCAGCAGGAAATGCACCAGCGCCGAGAGCATGACGAAAATCAACAGCGGCGCCACGCCGATTGCGGCGTAGTCGGCGGCGGTGACTTGCGGGCGTGGTCGATTGAGCATGAAACGCCTATTTTGAATCCCATCAACCCGTAGCGGAACTCGCCAAGAATTTCGGTCGCGACGTTTGTTGTGATCTACCGAAACTCTTGGCGAGTTCCGCTACTTTCAGATGGGAGACTTTGGTTTAGGTTGCTCGGCCAACCAGCTCGACATCCGATCGACCACCTCAGGTTCGTCGTCGGCGATGTTCTTCGTCTCCGCCGGATCGTTCTGATAATCATACAATTCCACCGCCTGGACCTTCCCACCGCTAAAGTCCACCCACTGGACCAATCGGTATCGATCGTCCCTCACCGCCCGGCCGAGCACCTTGCCGCGAGGATAAACGTGATTGACGTATTGGCGATGCGATCGCCCCGGCTGCGCCGCTACCGCCGAGAAACTTTCGCCATCAATGCCCGGCGGATCGTTGATGCCGGCCAAGTCAGTCAGCGTTGGATAAATATCAACGGTTTCGATCAACGCGTCGGACTCGCCTTGACCGACGCCGGGGCCGGCGACGATCAACGGAATCCGGGCGGCTTGTTGATAGTTGGTATGTTTGCACCACAACCCATGGTCGCCCAAGTGCCAACCGTGATCACCCCACAGCACCACGATCGTGTTGTCTTGCAGACCAGAATCTTGCAATCCATCGAGTAGGCGACCGATCTGCGCATCAACATAACTGGTCGCCGCATAATAGCCGTGGATCAAATGTTGTGTTTGGGAATCGGTGATTGGCCCCTTGCGCGGCATGTCGCTGTAATTGCGAAGTTCCCCGGAGCCATGCCCGGCCATCCCGGGGGCTCCTTTGGGTAATTTGTGAAGTTGCGGCATCGGCAACGTCGACGGATCGTACAGGTCCCAATACTTTTGCGGGGCGACGAACGGCAGGTGCGGTTTGGCAAACCCGACGGCCAGGAACAACGGTTCATCGGGGTTGCGGGCGGCAAATTTCAGGCGTTTGATCGCCACCGTGGCGACTTTGCCGTCGATATAAGTATCGTCGGGCACGTCGGCTGCCTCGGTCGCCGGCCCGCGTTTTTTGCCTTTGCCATCGGGAACGATTGCGTCCAGGTTGGCCGGCACCACGTAGGACGGGGCTTTGGGTTTGAACCACGGCAGCGTCCAGGACGCGGCATCGTTGATGTTGCCATGACCGGTATGGTAAATTTTGCCCATGCCTTCGGCCCGATACCCCGCGGCCATGAACGCTTGGGTCAGCGTCACCGCGTCAGGGGCGGCTTTGCGAAAGTGTGTTGGCAGGTCATAGATCCCCAACGTTTGAGGCCGCAGCCCCGTCATCAGCGCATTGCGACTCGGCGAGCAGACCGCTTGGTTGCAATACGCGGCGTTGAACTGCACCCCGCGACCGGCCAAGGCATCCAGGTTGGGTGTGACCGCAACCGAATCGCCATAACACCCCAGCGTCGGTTTGAGATCGTCGACACAGATCATTAGGACATTAGGCCGCGGCTGGGCGGCCTGGAGCGATGGGGCGGCACAGGCAGTGAGAAAGAAAAACCAGCACCAAGAGAGACGGGGCGACATGATGTTTGAGCCGAGAGGGAGCGAGCCGGCGCCTAACGTGGCGGCGGACCCGCGACGATTTTAGCAGAAACGGTTTGCGGTAGCCGAAGCCGCCGAGGCGACTGCACCATTCACCGTAGCTGGACCCGCCGACGCGTGATGGCGTTGGAAATTGTCCGGGCGAGCGATGCCCCGGCGGGTCCAGCTACGGGTTGGGGTCTACTGTTGAATTTGAAAACCACCGAACGGAATGACACCATAGATGCCGTCGGTGAAGACCAATCGCACAAAATTGTCAAACAATTGAATGGGACGCTCGGGGACAATGATGACGTCGCCGTCGCGTAGCCAAATTTCGTCCGCCGGGGTGGGGCGGCGGCCGCGGATGGCACCTTGCAGGTCCAATACCGTGGCGATCAACCGCCAATCTTCGGCGCGGCGGAAGATGACGATTTGTCGCAAATTTGCCCCCGGCAGGTAGCTGCCCGCCGCCGCGATCGCGGACAAAACCGTCGTTGGCGTCGTGATCTCCTGGCGACCGGGAGCGGCAACTTGCCCCAAAACGGACACAAAATGCGGTGCCTGCCCGGTCAGGATCGGTTCGACTTCCAAACCAACGACGACCTCGGCGTAGCGCAGATTGATTTCGCGTTTGAGTTGATCCAACGTCAAACCTTGCACGTCAACGCTGCCGATGCCCGGCAACCGAATCACACCGTCGGGCTGGACAATGACCGTAATCGCCTGGGCCGTGAATCCACCCAGCCCCCCGACCGCGGCGCGGATGTCCTCGGCCAACGTGTTGGTCCGCACCGGCGTCACGTCGATCGACGGGTTGTCGTAATAGGCTTTGTATTCGCGTTCCAACAACTCTCGCAGCCCCGCGACGGTCAATCCGGCGGCTTGAATTTGACCCAACAACCGGACGGTGATCGATCCGTCGGGTTGGACCAAAAGCCCCGAATCGAGGGTTCCGCGAGTCAAATCCTCGTCGGCGATCGATTCGATCGTGACCTCGTCACCGGGCGTCAATCGATATTGGCCAAAACTCTGGCGGCGGGTGACCAGGTAGACAATTTGCACCTCGTCGAGCGGCCGCAATCGATATTCGGCCAGGTGCCGCAGCCGGGCCGGACCGGCGTAACCGCCCGGTCCGTACCCGTCGATCGTCAACCGCCGAGCGTCCGCCCAGCGGAGTTCTTGGCCACAGGCGGCGTCGGCGCAGTCGACCCCGATGGTGCAGCGGGCACACGTGCCGCAGCGGCAAGCGACCGGCCCGGTCGTGGCGGGAAATTGGGCTGGGAGCGGGTTGGGCCAACCGCCCACGACGATCGCAAACAACCACCAAAGCATTCGCATCGGCACAGCGTTACCACCAACGAATTGCGGAGAGGACGCGGCGGCCAACCGACGCGGTCGGAGCCGGCGGTGGCGGAGCCGTTTCCCGGTAGCCGGCCGGTTGAACCGTCGGCGCGGTGGGCGAGACGCCGGCGGGCGGCCGTGACGTGGCGGCAAATTGATCGGGCGTCACCGGTGTGATTTCGGGGACGCGGCGATGGACCGGATCGACCGCCGGGGTAGGTCGCCGGCCGGCATCGAGTGCGACCATCGCCGCGGCGACGTGTTCATTGGGCTGGATCTGCAGGCTCCGGCCGAGTGCCCACCGGGCTTCCCGTTCAAAACCGCCTTCGGCCAATTGCATCCCGAGTTTGGCCACCAAATCGGCGTTGCCACCCTGGCCCTGGACCGCGGCGCGGCGAAGGCACAGCGACACCGCCGCGGGCATTTGTTGTTGGTCACCACGTGCCAAACGCACCGCCGCGATCAAATCGATCGCTTGAGCCGCCGCGACGCTGCGGCTGGCGACGGCCGCCAAATGACCGCGGGCAAAATCCAAGTAGCGGTCGATCGCCACGGCGACTTCGGGCACATCGCCGGGACGCGGCGGCGAGCCGACCGGAAAGGCGCCGCGGACCACGTCGGTGCGGTGGCTGCGGGCGATCCGGGCGACCGCCGCGGGGGTCCGGTCGCAGTACGGTCCGACGAAATCAGTGGCTTCGCCGATCGCCGTTTTGGCTGCGACGGTCGAGTCGGACGCGGCGCGGTCGCCGTTTTGCAAATCCACCGCCTCGGCGGCCAAAGCCAACGCTTCCCAACACAACGCTTCGGCCGAGGCGTAGGCCCCGGCGTCGAGGTCGACTCGGGCGGTTTCCAACCGCTCGGCGGCGGCGGCGAGCCGGTTTTGAACCGTTCGGGTGGGCAAATACGCGGCGGCGACGGGCGACGTGGCAACGGGCGACGTGGTGGCGGGCGGCAACGTCGCGGCGGGCGGCGTATTTGCGGGCGGCGGTTGTGTTGTCGGCAAAGGCAACCGTTGAGGCTGCGGCGGTGGCGCGGCGACTTCGACCGCCCTGCCGATCGAAACCCGGCGGTGGCTGGAGGCCGGGATGAACGGGGCAAACTGGTCGACCGGCGGCCCGTCGCTGCCCGGCGGGGTCAAGGTGGCGCGGATCGGCGAAGTGGTCGGTTGGCCCAACGACGCCGACGCGGTGAAAACCTCCCGGTTCGCGAAATCGCTCACGTTTGCAAAGGGATTGTTCGTCGGCCCGGCGGACTGGGCCGGCAACACCAGCCCGGTAACCACCCAGCCGGCGATTGCGGCAACCGTACTGCGGCGGGATCCGGGGGGACGCATCGTCGAGACCTGGGATCGGGGGGCGAGTGGCTGTCCCCCGGAAAACCGGCGGACCGAACACCGGCGTTCCGGTGGTAACGACCGTATCGACCGCACCGGCGGGATCGGTCAAAGCGATTCGACCGTGACGCCCGACTGCGGCCGGGACCGGGACCGAGAACCCGCAGAACCCGCACCGTTTAACGATAGACTCGGCTACCGGATCGATGACCAAGACCTTGGCGGTCTCGGCTACCGGATCATCGCAGCCTCGCCCGCAACTGCTTGGCGAACGACTCGCGATCGATCGGCGAAATCAAATAACGCCGCTTGTCGGTTTGAATCGCCAGCCGACGCAGCGATAGTCCCAATCCCGAGGCCCACGAACCCGACAACTGCACGTCGCGGATTTGATCGTAGGGAACCGTCGCGTGAATCAACCCGCAGCGGATCGACAACGCGTCGGGAAGCAACGTGTACCGGCACGGTACCAGGAACGGGATCATCACCAGGACGCTCAACGCCCCGACGCCCAAAACGATCAAGGCTTCGTCCTCGCGGCCATTTTGCCACGCGACAATCGCTAGGGCCAACGCCAACCCCGGACCGATCGCCAGACACACCGCGACCCAAAAGTCGACGGCGGTGCGAACGCAGACAACCGTCCGGGCGGGCGGGTCGGGCGGGGGTGGGTTCAACGGTGCCACGCGATAAAGCTGGGGACGAGGACGGTGCGAACGTACAGCGTATCGATCAACACCCCTAGGCCCAAGGCAAATCCGAGTTGCGTCAAACCGCGAAGCGTCACACCGCTACCGGCGGGCAGTCCCAAATGCGGCGCGATCGACGGCCACCACGCCGGGGCGGTCATCGACAAAAACGTCGCGGCCATGATGACCCCGCACGCGGTGATGATCCCCCCGGTCCGCGCCACCGCCCGCCGAACCGCCGCCGGCGATGTCGACCCGCCGCCGGACCAGCGACCTTTGACGCTTGATCCTTTGCCCCCCTGTTCCTGCAGGATTCGGGTGACCAGGTAGACGTTGTAGTCCTGGCCGATCGCCACCAGGATCACGAACAGGAACAGCGGTAATTTCCAGTCCAACCCCAGCGGCACGGTCTCGCCGATGAGCGAACGATCGATTTGAGCAAAAAACGCAGCTGTCAAACCCAACGTCGCGTAGTAGCTCAGCAGCACGGTTGCCATCAGGTACGCTGCCCAGACGACTCGCCGGAGCAACAGCAGCAGGACGACGAAAACCGCCCCGATGACGCCGTATTTGATCCGCCGGGTATCGGAGATCGTCACCCGGCGGAGGTCGACGATCGACGGCGTCGTGCCGGTCAGGAGGACTTCGGTACCGGCCCAGTCGGCGCCGGATTGATCGGTGAAACGGTCGATTCGAGTTTGGATTTCCCGCAATTTGTCGGCTGCCCGGGGCGTGAACGGGTCCGCGTCGATGGTCACATCCAGCCGCACCAACCGGTCGGCGTAGAGGGGCAGGGGGGAAACGTATCGCAGCCGCGTCAATCGATGGTTTTGCATCGCCCGGCGTCGCCAAGCGTCTCGCGAGAGCAGCGACATTTCGCGGGTCGGGGGGAAATCGCCCATCGGATCGCTGATCGAACGAACCGACCGAACCCCGGGCACCTCGTAAATGGCCGCGGACAGATCGCTGGCCCGTGTCAACAATGGGGTCGGCGACGGGGCGGCAACCGCCAGGATCGTCACCGGATTGATCTCCCCGACGCCAAAAGCCGCCGCGACGGCGTCGTAACCCCGCCGGCTGTCGGCCGCCGGGTCCAGTTGAGCTGCAACGTTGTAGGAAACGTTGGACTCGGCCCGAACGCCCCAAACCGCCGGGACGACCAACAACCCCCAACCGACCAGCAAAATCGTGATTGGCCACCGGGTCACCCACCGCCCCGCCGCGGCCCAAAACCCCCCGGCGACCGCCGGCCGATCGACGTTGGCAAGTGCTAGCGTCGTCCCGCGGTCGTGTGCCGGGACGACCTTGGCGGGCCAAAACACCCGCGGTCCGAGCACGCGCAACAACGCCGGGGTGAGCGTCAGGCAGACCGCCAGGGCCACCGCCAGGCAGACCGCGATCGTCGGCCCGGTATGCGCAAATTTGCCAAAATCGGCGATCCCGAGCATCGAAAGCCCAAAGATCGTCGTCAACCCCGAACCGATCAGCGCCCCACCGACGCCCAGCAGCGATGACCGGCACGCCGCCGCCCAAGCTTGCGTTTGGACTCTTTCCCGCAGCCGGGCGATTAAAAACAGACAGTAATCCGTGCCGGCACCAAAAAGGATGACAAAAACAAACACCCGGCTGGTGGTATAGATCCGCAACTGAACCGGCCCGGTCCAACCGGCCGCCGAAGCCGATGCCAGCAAAGCGACCAACCCGGTCGCGACCATGACCGCCAACGCGATGGAGACCAGCGGCACGGCAACCAGCAGCGGTGAACGGTAGACGATCGCCAAAATCAGCAGCACCAGCGCGACGGTGAACCACTCGGTCATCGCGATCGCGTCGCGGCTGGCCGTCAACGTGTCGCCGCCGATCGCCGCGGAACCGGTCACCAGGATTTCCGGCGGGTTCGTCTCGCCGTACTCCGCCGCGTAATTGCCAACCCGATCGACCAGCCCGCGGAGTTCGGCCAGCAGCGCGATGTTGGCCGTCGACGCCAGATCGGTCGCCAGTGGTAGTTGAACCAAACGAACGTCGTCTCGACGCAGCCGCCGGCCCATCACCGGGTCCCGCCACGAAACCAGATCGAGCATCGGCATCCACGCCTGCAGCTCCCGGTCGTCGACGTCGGGGGTCGTCGTGTCGATGCCCGGCGAAAGGATTTCGGCGGCCTCGAAGTCCGAAGCGACCACGCCGGGATCCAAACCCAATTGACGCCCCAGAGACGCTCGGTCGAGGTAGGCGATCGCCAATCGGGGTTGGCGGCCGGTGACCTCGCCGGCGGGCACCCGATCGCCCAGCGAATCGTAAAAGGCGCTGTCTAAATCAATCGCCCGGGAAAATTCCTCGTAGGCGTGCAGGGCGTACCCGCCGGGTGTTTCGGCCGTTGCCCCGGCCGCCGCCGGGTCGACTTTGCCGGTCGGCAGCAGTCCGGCGACCGGCCCGCCTCGGTAACCCGAATCGATCGCCCGCCGCCAAGCGACTTGACCCATTTGGTAGTGCAACCGCCGCAGCAGGTCGAATTCCACCGATCCGTCGACCGGCGTGTCTCGATCGTCCGGTCGAACCACCAGGACCATTTCCGACCGCGCCCGCAGCCCCGGAAACGCGTCTTGGAGCAAACGACCGCCGGCGACCGAATTACTCGTTGCCGGCAAATAGTCAAAGTCGCCGTCCAGCGCAATCGATTGCCACGACGGCGCCGACACCCGGCACGCAATTGCCAAAACCACCCAAGCGGCGATGACCCACCAAGGCCGATTGACGATCCAACCGGCAATGCGGTCGGCCCATCCCTTCGGTTCCGAACTCGCGGCGAGCTTGACGGGTTTGACCAAAATGGAGCGGACCGAAAGGGGGAAGCGATTCGGCAATGATACCCCAGCGTGTTCGATTCCGGGGCGGTTGTCACGCCCGGCGGCACACCCGATGCAGTAGTCGGTGGTGACAACCGCATCCATTTCGTCCCGACAACTGGACCGTTTCCCGGGGGCGAGTCACCTTTGCAGGACATCGGCCCATGACGGCCGATTGATTCATGATCCCGCCGCCCACCAACCCGAGAGACGCCATGACCGCGTCGATCCCCGACCGGACGGCTGGCGCTCCGCCGCCCGAGGGTGCTCCCCCGCCCCGCGATCCCCCCCCGCCCCGCGATCCCCCCCCGCCCCGCGATGCTGCTACCGAGCTGCTCCGCAGCCAGCGACATCGCGACCTGGCATTGGCCGCCGCCAACCTGGGCGCCTGGGATTTCGATCTCGACAACGGTCGGTTGACCCTCGACCGGGCCGCCGCCGACCTGCTGGACCTGCCGGCCAACGAGCCGCTGCCGGCCGACGGATTGACCGACAGAATCGACCCCCGCGACCGCGACCGGATCGAGCGGCAGGTCCAAATTGCGACCCGATTTCACGACGTCAACGCTCAACAAGCCGGCGAATCGGGACCCGGCAAATTGGATTTCGAGTTTCGCTTGGCAACCGGCAACCCGTTGCCACAGTGGATTCGCTGCATCGCCCGGGCCGGGGACGGCGAGCCGACCAGCCGCCAGTGGTTCGGAGCGGTGATCGACATCACCGAACAAAAGCTCGCCGAGCAATCGCTCCGCGATGCCAAAGTCCAAGCCGAATTGGCCAACCGCACTAAAAGCGAATTCCTGGCCAACGTCAGCCACGAAATTCGCACCCCGATGACCGCGATCCTGGGTTACTGCGACTTGATGTCGGGGGAGGACGAACCGGCCGCCCGCCAACAAATGATCGACACCGTCCGCCGCAACGCCGACCATCTGCTGCAAATCATCAACGATGTGCTGGACCTATCGAAAATCGAAGCGGGCAAGTTGCCGATCGTCCTCACGACGTTTGATCCGGCGGCATTGACGACCGAGGTCGTCTCGCGGCTGATGGTCCGTGCCGACGAAAAGGAACTGGACCTGCGGCTGAACATCGACCCCGACGTCCCACCGCTTATTACATCGGATGCGACGCGATTGCGGCAAATCATGGTCAATCTGGTTGGCAACGCATTGAAATTCACCGACGCCGGCTGGGTCGATGTCCGCGTCGGCACCGCGGACGATGGCCGCACGGTGACGTTCACCGTCCGCGACTCCGGCCCGGGGTTGAGCGAGGAACTCAAATCGCGTTTGTTCCAACCATTTGTCCAGGCCGACGAGTCGGACACGAGGCGGTACGGCGGCACCGGATTGGGGTTGGCAATCTGCGGTCGGCTGGCGCGGCTGCTGCACGGCGAGATATCCGCCCACAGCCTGCCCGAGGCCGGCAGCACGTTCGAGGTCCGAATTGCCGCCAATCACCCCCGATCGCTGCCGATCGATCCGCCGGCAGCCGACCAACCGGCAAAAGCGCCCACGCCACAGCCCGTTCCGAACCCCGAGGCTCCCGAGTCCAAACAGCCGCTGCACGGCCGAAACATCCTGATTGTCGACGATCAACGCGACATTCGTTTCATCACCAGTTGGATCCTGCGGCGGCTGGGCGGCGAGGTCTCCACTGCCGGCAACGGCCAACAAGCGATTGAGCTAATCCAGCGGGGCCAATTTGACGTCGTGCTGATGGACTGCCAAATGCCGATCACCGACGGTTTCACCGCCGTTCGCCGACTCAGGTCCGCCGGCGTGCATTTGCCGATCATCGCGATGACCGCTAACGCGATGCCCGACGACCGGCAGCGGTGCCTGGCGGCGGGCTTCAGCGATTATTTGTCCAAACCGCTGGATCAAAAGGTTTTGACCCAAACGGTCAGCCGCTGGGCCGTCAAACCGACACAAACCCAACTCGATCCAACGCATTGATCGCCACGGGATGCTGCATGAACAGATCCCAAACGCTGTCGCGGCGGAGGTTCTCGGCGGCCAACAGCGAAATGCCGGTGTCGATGCCGATCACATCGCGGCTGACCCAACCGGTCGCCGGGTTGAACGCGTTGGCAAACCCGTAACGACCGTAAACCCGGTCGCCGAAATGCTCCCGCTGGTACCGCAGCGTGTGCAACGCCTGGTCGGGCACGATCGCCAAACCGCCCGCCGCGGCGCTGGGCACGATCGTCCCATCGATTCCGCGGTCCGGCTCGATCCGGTTGTCTTCGTAGGGTCCGCCCCAGTCGCGGTAGCCATCGGCCGAGTCGCTGCTGGTGATGCCCCACAGGTCGTCACCGTAGTGCCCCAATTGCTCGGGGTACCGCGCCGCAAGCTCGTTGAGAAAACGGATTTGAGCGTGATGGGCGGTCACCGAATTGCGGTGGTAATCGCGGCCCGAAGGACTTCGCACGTACCGGAAGTCAAAGAATGACATCGGATATTGATGCACGAACAGCGGCGGATAGGACAGAAACGTCTCGCCGTCGAGCGTCAACGCCTTGTCACGACGCCACGCGGTCCAGCACTCCGGCGGGATCGCTCGGTTGGGGGCGCCGATCGCCATGAGCACCAGGATCGTCAGCTCGCTGAACCGATCCCACTGGTGCGGGATCAGGCCTTCCTCCGGCGTCCAGCCCATGTGCAACAGGTTGCCCTCGCCGAGCATCCATTGCCAATCGACCCGGGCGATCAGCTCGTCGGCCATCGCTTGGATTTCCAAATCGTCGCTAAACGCGGTGTGGGCACACATCGCCCCGGCGAGCATCAACGCGGTGTCGACCGATGACGCTTCGCAACCCATCCGCCGCCGGCCATCGCCGCGACCGATGAAGTGGTAGACAAATCCGCGTTCGTTTTCGGCAACGGTCAGCAGCGAGTGCAGCAGTTGGTGCGTCCGGGCGGCGGCTTCCGAATGCGTCGCCAACCCGGCACGCGGGGCAATCGCGTGGGCGGCCAGGGCAAAGCCGCACGACGCGCTGCTGGCGATCTCGCTCATCCCCGAGCCGTCCCGGGCACCGCGGTCGGCGACCAAACCCGTGCGGGGATCGGCCGCGTCGAGGAAGTAGCGGTAAGTCCGCCGTTGCAGGTCGTCCAAAAACGCCGCATCGGCCGGCGGCAACGCGTCCGTTGCAGTCGTGTCGCCGGGCTGCTGACCCGATTCCGGTCGCTCTGACTGCAAATCCGGCACGTCCTGGCTCCAAGCGGTGACGGCGCCGAAGGGGGCCAGGGCCGACGCTGTCGCGGCGGCTTTGATCAAGTCTCGTCGCATCATTGCGGGTGACTCTGCGGGGTGAGTGAAGGAATCCAGGGGGCTGCGCAATTCCGTTCGCCCGCCTACTGAACGAATCGTCCCCTTAGACTCTTTTCTAAGGTGACGATGTTTGAGCAAAGGTAAGACAGGAGGGCCTTGACGGTCAAGCTGATCTTTACGCTTCATCGTGTTTCCTCGGTGACGTTCGCCACTGAAATGGGGGTGAAAGGTCTTCCCGTAGCCACGGAAAATTTGACCGACCACCCTCGGAACCCGCCGTCGCAATCCGTTTGGCAGCAAACTGAAAGTTGCAAAATCCGGGAAAATTCCCGGACTTCATATCTCCATTGTACGGAGCTGGCGACGCAATTGTTGAGCCTTGATGGAAGAATCTCGCGCATAGCCCGCATCCGGGTGCGGTTTGAGCGGTTTAAGGCTTCTCTGTTGGCCCAACACGGACATACTTCGCCAGGCCGGTGGTATGCCTTTTGAATGGTGTCTCCCCCACGTGCCGGCAACGATCCCGGCCGCCTTCTCTTTTCGATCGAAAAACGACCTTCGTTTTTGATCCCTTCCCGTGTGTCGTCTCCCCCTCTGCGAGCCGCGTACTGATGACCCAAACTGCCTTGCTTACCGTCCCGGCTCCCGCCGCCCCCGCCATCCTGCCGACCGACTGGACGACTCCGGTCGTTGATGTCCCGCGCCCCCGAGTTTCCGCGTTTCAATCGGTGCCCCCGATCTCCAAACGCGAAATGAGACCGGCGATGGAAGTCCAAAGCGTGCTGTCGATCCGCACCGTCCTGACCGGCCTGACCCGTTCGCGGTAACGATGCTCCGCTCGACGATCTTGGCGTTGACGGTCATCGGAACCGCCATCGCCACCTGGATTTTGGCCGATCGCTTCTTCGCCGCCGGTTCGCTGCCGGCGGCCGGTCGTTGGCCCAATCCGTTCTACGTCGCCGCGACGATCCTCTTTGTGCCGCTCTTCGGCTGGATCCTCTTTTCGCTGCTGCTGTGCCTGACCGGATTCTTCCGCTGGCTGCTAAACCGATCGCAATCGACGACCCACCTCTCAGCGACCGGCCCCGCGGCCCGCACCGCGATCCTGATGCCGGTTTACAACGAGTCGCCCACGACGGTCTTTGCCGCGATCTCGGCGATGGCCGACGCAATCGAAGAAGCCGGTTGGGGCGAGGCGTTTGATATTTTTGTGCTCTCCGATTCAACCGATTCGGAGGTTTGGTTGCGAGAGGAATGGTGCTGGTCGCGGCTGCAGCGGCTCCGGGCGGCGCAGCAGGAAGTCGCCACCGACCCGGCGCGGCAGGACAATCAACTTTCCGGCGGGCAACTTGCCGGCTCGCCCGCCGCCGGGACGCTCAACGATCGCCGGGTGCAGGTTTATTACCGCCACCGCACCAAAAACGTCGCCCGCAAAGCCGGCAACATTGAGGATTTTTGCGAGCTGTGGGGCACCCGGTACGACTACATGCTCGTCCTGGACGCCGATTCGTTGATGACCGCCGACACGATCGTCGAAATGGTCCGGCGGATGGAATCGGACGATCAACTGGCGATCCTGCAGGTGCCTCCGGTGCCGATTGGCCGCGGCAGTCTTTTTTCGCGGATTCAACAATTCAGCGCGTCGGTCTACGGTCCCGTGTTCGGTCACGGGCTGGCCGCCTGGGCCGGCGACCAGGGAAACTACTGGGGCCACAACGCGATCATCCGCGTCGCGGCGTTCATGGAGCACTGCAAATTGCCGGTTCTGCCGGGCCGGCCGCCGTTTGGCGGCGAGATCCTCAGCCATGATTTCGTCGAAGCCGCCCTGCTCGTCGCCGGCGGTTGGAAAGTCCATTTAGCCAACGACTTGGGCGGCAGCTACGAGGAGTGCCCCACGACGATTGCCGACTACGCGATCCGCGATCAACGTTGGTGCCAGGGCAATTTGCAGCATTGGGGCGTGATGACCGCCCGCGGCATCCATCCGATCTCTCGGATGCACTTCGCGACCGGCATCTTTGCCTACGTGTCCTCGCCGGTTTGGCTGGCGTTCCTGGCATGCACGATCGCCGGAATGATTTGGCAACGATTATTGGTCGGGCAACCCCCGGCCGCGGCGACCGGGCTGGACTCGCCCGCCCGGATGGCGCTGCTGCTCTTTGCCGTCTCGATGGCCATGCTGTTGGTACCCAAAGTTTTGGCGACCGCCATGACGCTGATCGATCGCAACCGCCGACGCTCCCACGGCGGCGCCGCCTCAATCCTCGGTGGCGTAGTTGTCGAGACGGTGTTGGCGGTATTGATCGCGCCGCTGGTGGCGGTTTTCCACAGCCGTTTTGTCATCGCGGCGATCCGCGGCACCAACGTCCGCTGGAACGCCCAGCAGCGTGACGAACGCGGCGTTTCATGGTCCGAGGCGGCTCGGCAGTTCGCCGGATTAACCGTTTTTGGTGTTCTGGTGGCCGTGCTGTTGGGGTGGCTCGATCCGGTGATCCTGGCGTGGTTCTCGCCGATCGTGGTCGGCTGGATCCTGTCGATTCCGATCGCCGTGGCGATGGGATCCGCGGCGGTTGGCCGGGCCTTTCGCCGCTGGGGCCTGCTGGTCATTCCGTCGGAACGGCGGGAGGAGCCAATTGTCGGTCGCCAACGGCGTTGGATTTCAACGTTTGAGTCCGAACCCGCGATCTCGGGCGAATCGAGCATGTTCGAGATGCTCTGGCGCGACCCGAAATTCCGTCAGCAGCACCTGATGATTTTGCAAGCCAGCGAGAACGAGTCACCCATCGGCGACGAGCATGTCGAGGTGCTCAAGACCGCCGAGTCGCAAAAAACATGGACGGCGGTCCCCAAGGAGACCCGTCGCGGCCTGTTGAGCGACGAAGCCTGGATCCGCCGCCTCGCCGCGGCTTTTGAGTAGCCCACGCCCCCGGTAGCCGAAGCCGTCAAGGTTTTGGTCGGGAGTGCCTGCGGCGGCCTGGCGGGCCGCCGCCACCGGGATTCGCCGTAGCCGAAGCCGCCAAGGCTTTGGTTCGCCCCGCAAATGGAACACGCCGGATTGCGGGCTTTTGCCACGCGGTTGGATCGAATGTTGCATCGGCGGTGCGTCGAAGGAAAACTTTCAAACCTGGAGCGATGACGCAGATCGAGATGTCAGCAACGGCAAAAATTCGATCGGCGGTGGTGACCGGCGGCACCGGCTTCATCGGCGGCCGTTTGATCGCTCAATTACTGGCTTCCGGCGTGGCGGTCCGCGCGATCGTTCGCCCGGCTTCGGCGGACAAGTTGACCAATCGTGGGGTCGAGGTGGTGGCCGCTGATTTGGAGGATCCGTCGGCCATTGCCAAAACGATCCGCGGCGTCGACGTCGTTTTCCACCTCGCCGGGGCGACCCGAGCGATCGATCGCCAAACGCTTTGGGACGTCAACGAGTCGGGCACCGATTGCATCGCCCGGGCGTGTGCGGCCGCGCCGGACGCCCCGCCGACATTGATCGTCTTGTCGTCGTTGGCGGCTGCGGGACCCAATGTTGCCGACCATGGTATTTACCGGCCGCGAATTGAAAACGACCCGCCGGCGCCGGTGTCGGATTACGGTCGCAGCAAATTGGCCGGCGAGCGGGCAGCTCGTCGGTTTGCCGCCGCGGTGCCGGTCTCGATCCTGAGGCCGCCGATCGTGCTGGGGCCGGGCGATCACGCGGGGTTGGAATGGTTCAAATTCATTCGCGCCGCCCGGTGCTTCGCCGTTATCGGTCGCGGCGAGCAACTCTACAGCGTTGTGATGGTCGACGATTTGATCGCCGCGATGGTCGCGGTTGCCGGTTCGGCGGAGCGGTGCGGAACCGACGTCGACGATTCGGCCGGGACCTTTCACGTCGCCGACCCCGAGGTTTTGACGTTCAAATCGCTCAATCGAAAGATCGCCGCGTCGATCGGTCGGCCCGGAGCCTGGGCATTGCTGGTTCCAACCGTCGCCGTTCCGCTGATTGGAACGATCAATGATGTGGTCGGGCGGATGAGCGGCAAACCGCCTATCCTGGGGAGGGACAAGGCTCGCGAGGCGACCGCGGTCGGTTGGGCATGCGATCCGTCGCGGTTGATCGATACGACCGGGTGGCGACCGGCCGCGTCGCTGGACACCCGGTTGGCCCAAACGGTCGATTGGTACCGCGAGCATCACTGGCTTTGAATTTCAAAATGGGGCGTCGACGATGACCGATGGCACGACCGTGACGATCGACGGCCCCGCGGGGGCGGGCAAGAGCAGCATCGCTCGGGCGGTCGCCGACGACCTGGGCTTTGAGTTCCTTGACACCGGGGCGATGTACCGCGCGGTGACGTTGGCGGTGATGCGTTCGGGGGTGTCGTGGGCCGATGATGCCGGCGTGCTGCGGGTTGCCGATGCCGTTGATTTGCAGCCTCGGGGCAATCAAATGTATCTAAACGATGAAGACGTCTCGGAGGAAATTCGCAGCCCCGCGGTGACGCGTCAAATACGCCACGTCGCCGACCGACCGGCGATCCGAACGATCCTGACCCGGCTCCAGCGGCGCGTCGCGGCGGGCCGATGCATCGTCACCGAAGGACGCGACCAGGGCACCGAAGTGTTTCCGACCGCGGCCTGCAAGATTTTTTTAACGGCATCGCCCGAGGAGCGTGCCCGCCGCCGGGTCACCCAGCTTTGTGAATCCGGCAAATCAGTTACCTTTGAAGAGATCCTGGCCGCTCAAAACCGCCGCGACGCCGAGGATGCCGCCCGGCCCGTCGGTGCCCTGCGGCCGGCCGAGGATGCGATTCGCGTTTCGACCGATGGATTGTCACCCGAACGGGTTCGCGAGCGGGTTTTGAAACTGATTCGCGATCAACTCAACGCCGCCGGATAGTGGTGGGATAGGCCTCCGGCCTGTCATTGCACCCAACGACAGGCCGGAGGCCTATCCCACAATTGTCAACCCATGCCAACGATATAAGGGTGGGATAGGCCTCCGGCCTGTCATTGCACCCCACGACAGGCCGGAGGCCTATCCCACAATCATCAACCCATGCCAACCATTCTCCGCAACGACGACTACCGGATCGTCGAACAATTGTTCCATCTGCTGGCGACCAACAACCGCCGCATCGCGCTGGCCGAATCATGCACCGCGGGGCTGGCGTCGGCGCTATTGGCATCGGTGCCGGGAACGTCACAGGTGCTCGCCGGATCGTTGGTGACCTATCATCCGTTTACCAAGGAAGCGTGGCTGGGCATCGACCCGCGGGTGATTCAATGCCACAGCGCCGAATCGGCCGAGATCACGCAGATGATGGCCGAAGCGGCGATGCACAAAACGCCTCACGCCGATGTCGCGATCGCGATTACCGGTCACCTCGGACCCGACGCTCCGAGCGACAAGGACGGCGTGATTTGTGTTTCGTTCAAAGCTCGCGATCTGGGAAAAACGCATACCCGCAAGATGCAATTGCAATCGACCGACCGGGGCGACCGCCAGTATGAGGCGGCCATGAGTTTGATCCGCTATGCGATTGAACAAATCCAAAACGCCCAAAGGTAGCGGAAGTCGCCAAGACTTTCGGACTGTTTCTGTCGATCTAACGAGCGATTGAATCCATCAACAATTCCGTCCGCGGGAGACGTTGCTTGAGCGTGGTCACCTCCGCCTCCAATGCTTGGACACGGCGGAGCAACGTTTGAACAAGGTCTCGTAGTTCTCCAGGGTTGAGTTTTTGCACATCCAAGGGATCGTTGGCCCCCGCCTGGTCGGAGGGTCGTTTGGCGGTCGCGTTGACGGATTGAGCGATGAACTTTTTGACAAGTTCAATTTCCGCATCAAGTTCGTGAACTTTGGGATGCTCAGCACCATAGACGATCGCGTAGCGCTGCCGTTCGGCTTGAAGTTTGAGCAGACCGGTAACCGTCGTCCGAGCTTGTTCCATATTTGGAAACGTAGCCAATTGCCGGGAAGGTAACGGTTCAAAACGACCTTCGACCTTCGACTGCTGCGGGGGCGGGGCGGCAACCTGTCGCGTCACGATAACGTCATCGATCACCGCGTTTTGTTTGACCCCCAAACGAATCTTCTGCTTGGTCGGATGACCGATCCCCGGGCTGGTCAAATGGCCCACCGGTTGGCCGTCGATCGAAACGCTCATTCGGTCGCCGTCGACGATCACGGTCAACTCATGCCACTGGTCGACGGCAGTATTGCGTTTGATGACGTTTTGAGTTTCGTCGAGAATTTGCTCCATCGGTTTGGTCAGGCTGCCGGACTGACGAGCCTCGCGAATTTCATTCTTCATGGGTCCGGTCTTATGATCGACCAAAGAAACGTTGTAGGGCGTGACGCGAACGACGGCCAAGTGACCGGCGTGAACCGACTTCTCGTTCATGTCCGCCAGGTCGACGTGGATGGCGTCGCCTTTGCCGAACTTGAACCGCAGCTCGATCGTGCCGTCGGTGAACGCAGCGTCGTGAACGATCGAAACGGCGTGATCGGCGACCGGGTGCCGGGTGACGCTCAGCGCCCCGTCGACCAAGTCAACTTGCTTGTTACCCGCGGCGCGGCCCTTGGAATTGGTCGTCCAGCCGCCGCCGACCTGTTCCTTGGTGTCATCCTTTTCGGTTCGCTCGAAGTGATCCTCCAGGATAACCTCGGCGCCGACGGCCGGGTAGAACGATGGGATCGACAGCAAGAGTCCGATGCAAAGAAATCGTCGTGCGTTCATTGATTGGCTTCCGGATTGGGGTTCAAGGTGTCCTCATGGTATCGGGGAAACCGGCCGGCGGGGCGAGCGGCCGATCGACCCTGACGATTGCGAAAAATGGCCGACCGGCGTGATCCACGGCTGCCCCCGGCCGGTCGCGATCACCGATGCGATCGGTGGGTCGGCGCCGAAGCGGCTTGACCCACCCTACGAGGATAACGGCTACGGTTTCTGCAACAACGCATACGTGCCCGACTTGCCGGCGACGGCCAGGTCAACTTTGCCGTCGCCGTTGAAATCGCCTTGGGCAATTTGCAATCCGGTCCCGACGCGGCCGCGCTCAATGTCATGACGCGTCATCCGGCCGGTCGAAAAGTCGACGTCATAGTAACATAACAACGGCGGATCACCGGCTCCGGGGTCTTTGCCGTTGTGTGCCCGAAACCGTTTGCCGGTCACCAATTCATCCACCCCGTCGCCATCCAAATCCACCCAGGCGATCGCATGGACTTGGCTGAACGTTTCGTCAATCATCACCTCCTGATAAGTTGGCTCGGCGTCAGTTGGCTCGCCGTCGCTGCCGACGCGGCGGAGCATCAGCAGTCCGTAATCGTGACCGCGGCCGTAAACGATGTCGTTGTCCCCATCTCCGTCGACGTCGCGGACCAGCACCGGAATGCTTGCGTGCAGGTTCCACGCGTCATGAAATTTCCAGTGGCCCGACCATGGACCGGCGGCGGGTTGTTCGTACCATCCGGTGCCGACCAGAACATCGGTTTTACCATCGCCGTTTAGGTCTCCGGTGCCGATGCCATGGCCGTGACCGGAGGGGCTGATTTCAAACAACGTTGACGTGTCCGACCGCCAAGCGATCACCGACTGCTCGGGTTTCCACTGATTGATCAACCACTCCGGCGACCCGTCGCCATCGAGGTCCGCGATGATCATCGCTTCGTTGGTTTGGGTCGGCGATTCAAACAATGTCTTGGCCGGCCACTGTTGTCCCAAACGCAAGGCTTCTTCGCCGGGGTTTTGGTACCAACGCACCGCGGCGGTGGTGTAATCGCCGGCGATGACATCGAGCCGCCCGTCGCCGTCGACGTCGTGCAAAAAGTCGCCGTTGCTGCGGACGTATCCGTTCCAGTCGTCGATGTTGCGAACCGGCCGGGCGACCAACTCCCCGCCGCGATACCAATGCCGTCCGGCGACAATATCATCAACGCCGTCCAAATCAACGTCGCCGACGGCGATACCCTCATTGGCATCGACGGTGAGCAACCGAACGTCGAAACGGATGGGCGGTTTGTCTGTGGGGTTGTCAGCGATCACCGACGCGGCGGCCGGAAAGACCAGTGCCAGAACGGCCGCAGCGTGGAGCGTGGATTTGAAGATGGGTTTCATAAAAGTCATGAGCGAGGGGGCGGGGAAAATGTTTGCAAGCCGGTCGTCGGCGCCGTTACGATGAACCGCTGGACCGGCCCCGCGTGTTTGCCAAACGGATCGACTGGACGATGAAAGCACCATTTAAACTAACCGCGGCTTCGTGGCCGCGGGGATTCGCGTTGACGATCGTTTTGACGGTTTATTGCGACGTCGGAGCGGAGCAGCGAATGACCGAGATGCCGGCCCAGCGATGGATCGCCGAATTGGTTCGGGCCAGCGAGTCGGCCGATCAATCCGCCCGGGAGAATCTGTTGCGATCCGCTCCGGCGTCCCTGCCGGCCGCGTGGGTGCAAAGTTTGCGCGGGCAGGTCCGGCCGACCGATGCGGCGTCCGCGGCGATGGCCGACCCGGACCGCGAGGCCGACCATCCTCTGGCCGTCGAGCGACTGCGGTCGATGGAGCAGTACGAATCGCGGCGGGCGGCGATCGACGATTCGGCCGCCTCGCACTGGGAGCTGGCTCAGTGGTGTCGAGCAAACGGATTGCCCACCCGGTTTTTGACCCACACCAAGTTGGCGGTCCAGCGGGACGAGACGCTCGTCGCGGCGCAGCGTCAACTCGGCCGTCAGGAGGTCGACGGCCTTTGGGTGGACCCGGCGGGGGTTCGCGACGAAGCGAGCGAGGCGAGGCGGGTGGAGTTGGCCAAAGAGCGATTAACGCCACTGGTCGAGCGGATCGTTGAGTTGCAGGCCGTCCAGCCCGCCGCCGCCAGTCGGATGTGGCGCCGGCTGGACGACCCCGCGGCGATCGACTTGGTGGCCGCCGCAGCCTTGCGGTTGCCGCCGCAAGGGGCGACCGCGGCGATCGTTTGGCTCTCCGGGCGAACCGAATCGGACGCCGCGGTCGCGCTGGCGAGCTTGGCGGTGCAACACCCCAGCCGGAGCGTTCGCCGGGCGGCTATCGATTCGCTCGCCGATCACGATCCGCACGATTACGTGCCGGAGTGCCTGCGTTGGTGCGGTGACGTGGTGACGATGGACCAGGAAATTGAGCGGGACGCCTACGGCACGGTCGTCGCGGTCCAGCGGGTCGCGGTGATCGACCACGGCGATCGGTTAGAACATCAACGCGTCCTGGCAACCGTCCGGCCGGGGGACGCCAACGTCGAGGTCGAACAGCGGATCGATGCGGAGCAGGATCGATTGTCGACCCAAATTCAGAATCGCAACCGGAAAGCGATGCAGACGACCGGTCGGGTGGCGGAAGTTCTAGCGGCGATCGATCCGGCCATCGACCCAGCCGACGCGACGGCCGAACAGTTGCATCGTTGGTGGTTGGATCGCAACGGGCATCGGCTGGGCGAAGACCGACCCGCCGAATACGTAGCCCAAAACATCAACTACGTTGCCGACCGCCGGTTTGAACTGGATTCCAATCAATACCGCTACGTGCGGCCCAAGCCGCTGCGGCTGGCCTGGGCGTCGAATCGGTCCAGTTCCCCCAGCCGAAGCGTCACCCCGACGCCGATGACGCGGACCAGTGCCATGTCGACGCACCCGATCCGGCGTCGGCCTCCGCAGGTCCGATACGAATGTTTGGTTGGCACGACGCTGATTTGGACCGACCAGGGACCGCGACCGATTGAATCGCTGCGGCCGGGCGACCAGGTGCTCAGTTGCCAAACCGATTCCGGCGAACTTCGCTACGCCGCGGTGATGCGGCGGACCCGTCGCGACGCCGAACCGACCGTAACGATCAATCTGGGCCGGGATCAAATCACGTCGACCGGTGGGCACCTGTTCTGGGTCGCCGGCCGCGGCTGGACGAGGGCGAGCGATCTGTCGGTCGGCGATGCGCTGCACACCGCGGACGGTTCGGTGGCAATTGAGCAATTGGAGGATTCGCCGGCAACCGAGACGTTCAATTTGGAAGTCGAGGAAACGGCCAGCTACTTTGTCGGTGAGCACCGGGTGTTGTCGCACGACGTGACGCTGCGTCAAACCCCCGCCCAGCCGCTGCCCGGACTGACGTTTGCGATGTTGGGTTCGGCCAAACCGTAGCGGAACTCGCCGAGAGTTTCGGTTTCGCTTCGTTGATGCAAACCGAAAGTCTTGGCGACTTCCGCTACGGGGCAACAAACCCCTTGCCGCCGTCGGCCGGTCCCGCGACACTGGCCGGCCCGATTCCCCACATCGCTCGCACCGACCCCACCGGGCTGCCGTCCAGCCCGGCTTGCGTGATCTCAATCGATCACCGGGCGTCCCCCGCGGCAGTCACCTCCGAAAACTACTCATGGCTCGCTACACCGGTCCCAAGGCTCGCGTCAATCGCCGCTTGGGCATCATGCTTTACGAAACCGCCGGCGCCGCCCGCGCGATGGACCGCCGCAACACGCCCCCGGGGATGCACACCCGCGGTCGCCGGCCGAGTAACTACGGCCAGGCGCTGCAGGAAAAGCAAAAGATCAAGCACTACTACGGACTCGGCGAAAAACAACTGCGGCGTTATTTCGATATCGTCGGCCGCAAGCCGGGCAACACCGGCGAGCTGCTGTTGCTGATGTGCGAGCAGCGACTGGACAACGTCGTTCGGCGTGTCGGTTTTACCAAAACCCGCCCGCAAGCTCGGCAGGGCATCGGTCACGGGCATTTTCGCGTCAACGGTGTCAAAGTCGACAAGCCCGGTTACCTGCTCCGCAGCGGCGACGTGATCGAAGTCCGCGGCAAGGAGGCTTTGAAGAACCTGTATCGCGGCGTGATCGCCAACTCCCCGCCCGATGGACTCGACTGGGTTTCGTTCGATTCGGAGCAACTCCGGGCGACGGTGTTGAGCATCCCCTCGGCGGTCGACATCTCGTTGCCGGTCGACGCCAACAGCGTCGTCGAATTCCTGTCACGCTAAGAAAGTTTTCAGTTCACAGTTTTCAGTTCACAGTTGTTGTTTCATCGTCGGTCGGGCACCGACGGGGCAATGGCGTGAAAACCGTGAACTCAAAACTGACGACTGTAAACTGTCAACTGAAAACTTCTGCTCTTCATGCATTCTCCCGTTGTCGTTCTCGGTGGTGGCCCCGGTGGTTATGCCGCCGCCTTTCTAGCTGCCGACGAAGGACTCGACGTGACGATCGTCGAGTCCGAACCGCGGCTCGGCGGCACCTGCCTGCTGCGTGGCTGTATCCCGTCCAAAGCGCTGCTGCACGTTGCCAAAGTCATCAGTGAAGTCGAGGAGATGCGCGCCGATTGGGGCGTCGATTTTGGAACGACCAAACCGACGATCGACGTTGACAAGGTTCGCGGTCGCAAAAATCAGGTGATCGACAACCTGACCGGCGGACTGGGCAATTTGGCCAAACGTCGCGGCGTCAAAGTCATCCGCGCCCGCGGTTCGTTTGTTTCTTCCGGCGAATTGACCCTCGAAGGCGACGATGATTCGATTCCCGAAGGCGGCCGACTGACGTTTGACCACTGCATTGTCGCGACCGGCAGCGTCCCGGCAATGCCGCCGGCCTTTGATATTGGCTCCGACCGGGTGATGGACAGTACCGGTGCGTTGGCGTTGGCGGATATCCCCGAAACGTTGCTGGTGATCGGCGGCGGTTACATCGGGCTGGAAATGGGCACGGTCTACGCCCACCTGGGTTCCAAAGTTTCGGTCGTCGAGTGGAGCAAAGGACTACTGCCCGGCGCCGACCGCGACTTGGTCAAACCGCTGGCCAAACGGATGGAGGAGATCTGTGAAGGTCGCATCTATACCGATACCAAAGTCGGTTCGCTGGCCGTCGAGGGCGATAAAGTCGAGGTCACCTTTGAAGGACCGGGCAAGTTTGGTCATGAAAAATTCGACCGCGTTCTGGTGTCCGTCGGCCGCCGTCCGGTGACGCGCGGACTTGGTTTGGAAAACACCAAGGTCGAAGTCAACGATCGCGGGTTCATTGTTTGTGATTCGCGTCAACGCACCGCCGACCCCAAAATCTTGGCCATCGGCGATGTCGCCGGCGACCCCATGTTGGCTCACAAAGCGACCCACGAGGGCCGCGTCGCCGCCGAAGTGATTGCCGGTCACGAGTCGGCGGAGTTCGATAAAATTGCGATTCCCGCGGTGGTATTCACCGACCCGGAAATCGCCTGGGCGGGGCTGACCGAGGAGGAAGCCAAACGCGACGGGATCGAAGTCTCGGTGGAGGTTTATCCGTGGGCCGCATCGGGCCGGGCGCAAGCCTTGGGTTTGACCAACGGATTGACCAAATGGTTGGTTGACCCCGAAACCCACCGCGTGCTCGGCTGCGGAATCGTCGGCACCGGGGCGGGCGAGTTGATCGCCGAAGCGGTGTTGGCGATCGAGATGGGTTGTGAGATGTCCGACGTGACCGAGTCGGTCCACCCCCACCCGACGCTTTCCGAAACGTTGATGAACGCCGGCGAGGTGCATTTCGGCACCGCGACGGAGATCTACAAACCCAAGAAACGCAAAGCCGCAACGGCCTGAAGAGGGTCAAGGGTTGAAGGGTCAAGGGTTGAAGGGTCAAGGGTTGAAGGGTCAAGGGTTGAAGGGTCAAGGGTTGAAGGGCGAAGCGACGTTGAACCACGAAACAACGGTTGGAAACCCTTGACCCTTGACCCTTCAACCCTTGACCCTTTGACCTATGTCGAATTGGTCGACAGCCTCATCGATGCCGATCGATACGCCGATCTGCTAACCGACCCCGACGTCGGGGCAATCAATTGGTTTCACGGCGTGACGCGGCGCAAAACCGTCATCGGTGATGTCACCCGCATCACCGAGCATCTGTCCTACACCGCCCACCGGTCGATGGCGGTGACGGAACTCGAAAAACTTGCCGCCGCCGTGGCCGAGGAATTTTCACTCGCCGCGGTCGTGATCGTCCATCGCCTCGGCGAGGTGCCGATCGGCCAGGCGAGCATCCTGGTCGGTTGCAGTTCGGCACACCGACGCGACTGTTTCGCGGCAACCGCGGCGATCATGGACCGCGTCAAAGCCGACGTACCCATTTGGAAACGCGAGACGTTTGTCGGCGGCGAGCGGGCCTGGGTGCATCCGTAAGTGTTGAGATTCAGACGTGTTGAGATGCGGACGTAGCGGAAGTCGCCAAGACTTTCGGTTGCAATGGGATGGCGATCGATTGGGTCATCACCGAAAGTCTTGGCGACTTCCGCTACCGGCTTGCGGTCATCGACCGCTGCCGCGGGTCTCTTTATCCGGCTATACTGCGATTTGACAACCCCTTGACGCCCCCCTACCGCATCTTGCCGGAGCCTGGCCGCCGTGGATTACGCTCGTAACAAATTAATGATCGCCAGCTTTTTGACGCTGGTGGCCGCCGGGGTGGGTTTTGCAACCCGGACCGCTGTCCTGCCGGCCTGGGAGTCGGAATTCGGCATCTCCGGCCTGCAGTTTGGCAAGATCCTGGGGGCCGGGTTCCTGGGATTCGGGGCGATGATCTTTTTCGGGGGAATCCTCGTTGAAAAGTTCGGTTACAAACTTTTGCTGACGATCGCTTTCGTCTTGCACCTGATCTCCGCGGCGATGCTCTTTGCCGCCGGTCCCGTGTTCGAGTCCGCCCAAGCGTCCGATCCGGCAACCGCAACGGAAACCGTGGTGACGTTGCTGTGGGTATCCACCATCCTGTTCTCGGTTTGCCAAGGCCTTTATGAGGCGGTGATCAACCCGCTGGTCGCGCAGCTCTACCCGGACAACAAAACGCACTACCTCAACATTCTGCACGCCGGGTGGCCCGCGGGGATGATCATCGGTGGATTGTTCGCCGCCTCGTTCATGGGAACCCAGCCGTGGATCACCGCGATTCCTTGGGAGATTGCGATGAGCCTGTTTGCCGTGGTCGTTTTGATCTACGGCATTATGGCGCTGCCCGAAAAGATGCCGCCGACCGCATCGTCGTTCGACGATGCCGGTTTGGCGGGGTCGTTCGCGTGCTTTGCATCCATCCCCTTCCTGGTATTGTTGATCATTCACGGCTTGATTGGCTACATGGAACTCGGCGTCGATTCCTGGATGGCGGCCCTGATGGAGAGCCTGTTGGACAACGCCATCATCGTTTTAGTTTACACCTCGGCGTTGATGTTCATCCTGCGATTCTTTGCCGGTCCGATCGTTCATAAGATCAACCCCATCGGGTTGCTGCTCGTCAGCGCGGTAATCTCCTGCCTCGGATTGCTATGGCTCAGCCAGCCGATGGGCAGCCTGGTGATGGTGTTCGCCGCCGCGACCTTCTACTCGTTTGGCAAAGCGTTCCTGTGGCCAACGATGCTCGGCGTCGCCGGCGAGCGGTACCCGCGGTCGGGGGCCGTCGCGATGGGTGCGATGGGGGCGGTTGGGATGTTGACCGTCGGTTTGGTCGCCGGCGGCCGGATCGGAGCTCAGCAGGGAGAGGGTTTCAGCACGGCCCTGAAGACTGCATCGCCCGAGACCTTTGAACGCTATGCCGGGGGCGAAGAAAGCTCATGGGGTTATGACTACCGAGCGATCGATGGGGCCAAAGCCGGAGCGGCCAAGGCCGTCGTGCTGAGCGAAAAAGGTGAAGTCGTCTCAACCGAGGCGATCGCCGGAGCCGAGTTGATCCCCGCCGACCAGCGTGAGGCTTTGATCGCCAACGCCGCGGTGGACATTCCCGCCGTCAAAGCCGCCAACTTGGCGGGCGGCCGGACCGCTCTTTATAAGACCGCGGCCATCCCCGCGGTGATGGTTTTGGGCTTCCTCGGTCTGTTCATCTACTACCAAACCCAGGGTGGATACAAACCGGTGGAGTTGGCCCACGCGGAATCCACCACGCCGGCGGAGGAACCCGCAGACACCACCGATGAGACTTCCCAGGAAGCCGCTCGCGGCTTGGGCAAACCGGTCCCATCGGAATATTGACCCGCAAAGCTGGGTTGATACTCGCGGGGCGGGTCGGGGGCGAGAACAAGGAACGCCGAATCAAACCTTGGCGTTGTGGATCTTGCTACAGATCACGGGTGTGGATGGATTTTTAGCAAAATCCACTACGTCCGGCGCGGGTAATTGATTAGGCGTTTCTAAAACATTTTGGATCGTGGGTTGTCCAAATGGTTGGGATTTGGAAGCCTTCATGATCATTGCGTGATTCCATTCCCGTTCTCCCGCCACCCATCAATTTGTTGCTCCACCTTACTCGGTGGTTGGCCGCCCTCCCCGCCCTGCTGTTTTGGCTGACTGCCGCCTCAGCATGGGCGGCCCCGGGTAACGACAACCCGGCCGCCGAATCCCCGCCGCCCAACATCCTGCTGATCGTCGCCGACGATCTGGGTTTCAGTGACCCGGGTTGTTACGGCGGCGAGATCGATACCCCCCACCTCGATGCCTTGGCCAGCAGCGGCGTTCGGCTGACGCAATTCTACAGCACTGGTCGGTGCTGTCCGTCGCGGGCCAGTTTGTTGAACGGGCAGTACCCGCACCGGGTCGGGCTGGGACACATGACCCGGGACATCGGCCGGCCCGGTTACCGGGGCCGCGTCGATCCGGACTTTCGGCTCATCGCCGGGCAATTGGCTCCGCTGGGTTATCGCTCGTTCCTATCGGGAAAATGGCACCTGGGCACCGATGACCCGACCGAGCATGACTTTGAAGCGTTCTACGGGACGCTGACGAGTGTTAAAACATTCTGGCGGCGGGATCATTACATCGCCAAACCGGAGCAGCCGCTGGTCAAAACCCAAGAGCCGTTTTATGGCACCGATGCGTTGACCGACCGGGTGTTAGAGTACCTCGCCCGAGGTCGCCGGGACGTGAACCGCCCGTGGTTCCTGTACCTCGCCTACAACGCCCCGCACTTTCCGCTGCAAGCTCGCGATGAGGACATCCAAAAGTACGCGGATCGTTATGAGGCTGGCTGGGATGCGATACGCCAATCTCGACTCGATTCAATGATACGGCTCGGGGTGGTGCCAAAGGATACGGCGTTGTCCCCCCGCAGCGAACATTATGATTGGGCCTCCGCTGACCCGGCCCCCACGCCTGCTTGGGAAAGCTTGCCGCCGGATCGCCGGGCGGACTTGGCCCGGCGGATGGCGATCTAATAACGATTTGCCCGGCAGTGGACCGGCAACCAGATCGCGCGTCTCTTTGAGCCGGTGCTCGGTTTTGCCAAAGTGGTTTCCATCGACGATTCGCGTTTGATAGCCCGGCACGTCATGACGCTCGACGCCGCCGAGCCTCTTTTGAATCTCGACGGTACTCCGATAGCTGTGCTGAACCAGGGCACGTGAGGTCTGTGGTTCAATGCGTTGCAGTTTGTTGTGCAGTGCGGTGCAGGACGCACCGAATTTTTCATGGCAGCCCTCCCTAGCCAGTGAGTGAAAAATCGCCATCATTTTAAGCTGCGTCGAAAAAACAAGTTAGGCCAATGTTGGAAGCCCTGGTCGCCAAGACTTTCGCTACGGTCGTGTCGACGTCAACGATCAATTGAAGGGCCCCGCGATGTTATGGAACCAACTGCTCCAATTCGACTGGTGGTCGATCGTCGCCGAGATCGCTCGCGAGGCGATCGGGGTGATCGTCGGCGTGGCGGTATCGTGGTTCGTACTGTTTCGCAAACGGCTGAAGTATTTTGACCGGTTGCGGCGGGGCGATTCGGACGAGCTGATCTTTCAAGCGCACTATCTGTTGCCCGTCGACGCCGACGGTGCCGTCCAATTGCTTTTCCGCAACGTCGGCTCGCGGACAACCGTCGACGCCGCTTACGACAACCCCGCGGCCCGCAACACGCTGCGAACGCTTTGCAAACGCACAACACTGAATCAACCGATCGTTCCAACCGACGGACGCAGCGGTTATGAAATCCTCAACGACAGCAAGGCGATCGTGGCGGGACCCTTGGCCGTCTCGCCGCTGCCGCGACAATGTTGGTTGTTTTGCCTGACGTGCGAAGACCGCACGGTGGTCCGTAAAGAATGTGTTCGCGGATTCCTGATTCGTCCGTCGGATTTAAGATTATTTGAAGATTGGTCGTGGTGCCGCACCCACGTCCGCGTCGAGCGGCCGTACCATTGGCTCCGCATCGTCACGCTGCACCGGATCGCGAGGTATCGGCGTGATGAACAATTGGCGATCCCCGATCAAACGCCAGGCGAGGTTCCACTGGTCGACGACCAACGCCGCCATCACCGGATGGCGACGTTGTCGCTGGGGCTGATTGAGGACGAAGTCGCCACCGGTCCGCCGGTGAACGTCGATTGGACGGACAAAGAGGCGGAGTTGCGGCGGCGGGGGGTGGAGTTGGTCTCGGCGACTTCCGCTACGATGGGAGCGATGCCCCCCCCGCCGAGGTAGCGAGCCTTGCCCGATCCTGATGCTACCCGATTGGAACCGACTCCGCCGGCGACGGCCGATCGATGGGTCGGCAACTATCGGCTGATCCGCCGCATCGGGGCCGGGGCGATGGGCGAAGTCTTCGTTGCCGAACACGGTCAATTCGCCGGCCGCCGCTCGGCGATCAAATTGGTCAAAGGCGAGCACGGTGCCGAAGCGGCCAGCCGATTTGAGCGCGAAATTCGGCTCACCGGCAGCTTGCAGCACCCTAATTTGATTTACGCCCAAGACGCCGGCGTGACGCCCGACGGGCAACTGTACCTGGTGATGCAGTTGATCGATGGTGTCGATTTGCAACAACTCGTCGATATCAACGGACCGCTGCCGCTGCCGATCGCCGCAACGATCCTTTGCCAAGTTGGCGAGGGGATTTCGCACGCCCACGGGGCCGGCGTCTTGCACCGCGATATCAAACCGTCCAACGTCCTGGTCGATCGCGACGGCGTCGCGAGGGTCGCCGACCTGGGGCTGGCGGCGATGGCCGACCGCGACACCGCGACGTTGACGCACGCCGAGACGACGTTGGGAACGCCGCACTATTTGGCGCCCGAAGCGTGGGGCAACGCCGCGGACGCCGGCCCGGGCCTGGATGTGTACGCCTTGGGCTGCATGGCGCACACACTTTTGACCGGACGGCCGCCCTTTGGTCAAAACGGCGGCGGTTTGATTGCGTTGATGAAAGACCATCAGTTTCGTCCGGCACCGCGACTGGACGCCGATGGCCGTTTGAACCTGCCGCCCGAAGTGGTTGAATCGGTCGACGCGGCATTGCGAAAGGATCCGAGGCAGCGGACCGGTTCGGCGGCCGAGTTGTCCGAGTCGTTTCGACACCATTGCGGCCCGGTCGATCACGTCGGGCTGTCGGTCATCCGGTGCCAACAAGCGATTGTCAAACCGTCGTCCCCGGCACCATCGCGTCGCGGCTCCGGCAGCGTTTCGTCGCTTCATTTGTCCGGCACCAACGATGAATGGGAGACCCACCGCACGCCCGCCGCGGGAGCGGACACGCTGCGGGATCGACCGCCACCGGCCGGCTCCGAACCGCAGCACGGAGCCGCAGCAGGACGAGATTGCCCCGTGGAGCATCAACCAGCGGCCCGAGCCGATCATCCGGCGGATCGTCATCATTGTCACTTCATTGATGACCGTCAGCACGGTGTCGTTGGCGATGGCGTATTACGGGCCGGAGACGACCGAGACATGGCACCGCCGGTACGATTTGTTGAGCGATTCCAAAGTGCCTACCGGTGTCGGGTTCATCGTCGAATGGCTGCGGGCGGCGATCTTTTTGACGCTTACGACCATCATGCTGGGGTTTCGTTTCACCGCGGAAATTCGCAAGTTCTGGAACGTTCGGCGGTGGTCGGCCAGTCTGATCCTGAACCGCTTGGTGGTTTTCGGGGTCGTCGGAGCTTTTCTAGCCGTCGAAGTCGGCCGGCACCTCAACGCCGACCAGGCACCGGCGGAATTGGCCGCCTGGGGCATCGAGCGGGGAATCGACACGACCCCGGAAAACGAAGTCGGACCGTATCGATGGTACCTTACCTATTCGATGATCAACTATTTCGTCATTTTGGGCGGGTTGGTGACGTTCCCGATGATTCGTTTCACGATGTCCGACGCGTCCTACGTGTGGCGCCGGCTCCAAGAATTTGCACACAAATTGCCGTCCGCCGGAACGGCCCAGGCGGTCTCGCGGCGGCTGATTCACTTCGGCGATGAATGCCGCGGTTTGGCCGGACGCTACGTCGACCTGATGGCCGTCTTGGTCATCGGCGTTCACTACGATTGGTGGGTCGGTTGGCGAACGCTGTCCGAATCGGCGTTTGTCGTGCTGTTGCTCGGATGGGTTGTCACCGGAATTCTGGCGATCTGTTTTGTCATCATTGCGGCAATTTATTCGCGGGCCTATGAACTTGCCGCCAATCGGGTGGTATTGTTCGGCAGCGTCGCGGCGGAGGCGGAGATTTCTCGTCTCGGCGCCTCGTGGCTTCTCAAACGCTGCCTGCTCGGTTCGCTCAGCGGTCTGATCTGCCTCTCGATCTCCGCCGTCTTATTCCATGCCTTTGCTATCCGAATGATTCGGGGTTCCTAACCATGACTTTTTATCAATCGATCGTGTCACGTCCCCGCCTGTTAGCCTCCGCGGCGGTTTTGGTTCTTCTGGCCTCCGTCGACGCGTCAGCCGCCGACATGGGTCCGCGGCCGTGCGGTCCCGATTCTTTGACCGGCCCGCTTCGAATGTTGATCCCTCAAGGTGTCGGCGGAGCTGACTTTCGGCCCGCGTGCCGCCGGCATGATGCCTGTTATGACACCCCGGGCAGTAATAAGACCCAGTGCGATCGACGTTATCGGCGCGAGATGTTGGGCACGTGTCGAAACTCCCGCCATCCAATCCTATGCCGCATGACGGCGAACCTGATGTACGGATTCACCGCCTTTGGTGGCGACGAAGCGTTCGTCTCCGCCCAGCGGATCGCCGCCGGTTTGTCAGGCCGATAATCAACGTTCGGCACACCGCCGTCGTCCCATGGGTGATGCTGCTGGCGATCGCCGCTGGTGCCTGTTGGTCCTACCAAGAAGGCGGCCTGTTGGCGGTGGTACTGAATAGCGATCTGGAATCGGCTCAAAAAATCACCGCCCTGCGAGTTGCCTTTGCAAACTGGGGAATGTTGGGGCCGGCGGTCTATGTCGCCTTGGTGACCGCGGAAGTCGTCATTGCACCGATCCCCGGGTTGTTACTGTACGCACCCGGCGGTCTGATCTTCGGTTGGCTCGCCGGGGGAACCTACTCGTTGATCGGCAATGTGTTAGGCGCGGGGATCGCTTGCGGGATCACCCGAACGATCGGGGATGGTGTTTTGCGGCGATGGTTCGATTCAACCGCGATCGAGCGGGTCCAGGAGCGACTGCAGCGTCGCGGCGGGCTGATCATTTTCGCCCTGCGGCTCAATCCGTTAACGAGCAGCGATTTGATCTCCTATGCCGCCGGGTTGACGACCATCCCGGTATGGAAAGTAATGTTGGCAACCGGGCTGGGGATGGCGCCGCTGTGCTACATACAGTCTTCGATCTCCGAGCAGATTTTTGTCACCTATCCCCACCTACTTTTGCCATTAATTGCGATCGCCGCCTTGTACGCGGTCGCCTTGATAGCCTGGATCGCCCGAGCCGCTGGTCGCAACAAAGTGGGATAGGCCTCCGGCCTGTCATCGTTTGATTGGCCGATGCCAGGCTGGAAGCCTAACCCACTACCTATCGAACCATTTCTTGATGGTGTGGATCGTTGTCGCGCGGCCGGCCCGAGCGATCGACTGGGTCAGCGGGATCTCTTTGGGACAAACCGCGACGCAATTTTGAGCGTTGCCGCAGGTGGTCACGCCGCCGGTGCCCTCGAGTTCTTTGAGCCGTTCGTCCGCCAACGCTTTGCCGGTCGGATGGTTGTTGAACAACATCGCCTGCGAGATCGCGTGAGCGCCCAAAAACCCTTGGTCATACGCGTGACGTTGGCGAGCCTCGAAGTCGGCTTCGGTTTCGCCTTCCTCCCGCTTCAATTCAATCTTATGGAACTGCGGGCAGGCCTCCAGGCAGCAGCCGCACGACATGCACTGCGACAGCGGGTAGTTGTTCTCCTGGTCGTCGCGGAGGATGCGTTCGCCCGGCCCCATGTCATAGTACGAATCGACCGGCACCCAAGCTTTGACGCGTTTGAGATTATGAAACAATCGGCCGCGGTCGACCATCAAGTCACGCACCACCGGAAATTTGCTCATCGGTTCGAGCACGATTTCGTCAGGGTTTTCGGCAAGCAGTTTGTCGACCAACCCGGAGCAGGATTGGCGGACGCGTCCGTTGATCACCATCGTGCATGATCCACAGACCTCCTCCAGGCATCCACAGTCCCACACCACCGGGGCGACCTTCTCACCTTCGGTGGTCTTGGCCTGCGCGGCGATCCGCTGAAGCACCGAGATGACGTTCATCTCCGGCTCGTATTCGATTTTATGATGTTCCCAGTACGATTTGGTCCCCGGCCCGTCTTGACGACGAACGCGGACGTTGATGTGCGTGGGACGCTTGGCGTGGGAGGGTTCGAGGGCAATCATTCGGGGAGGTGAAAGGTTGGAAGGTCAAAGGCGACAGGTGGGATAGGCCTCCGGCCTGTCATCGGGTGGGAGGTAGAACGAATGACAGGCCGGAGGCCTATCCCACTTTCACACCCCGGCCAGCGCCGGTTGCTTGGTAACCGCTTCGGCTTTGCCGAGGTTTTGCTTGGCTTTGGCTCGCTGGTTCCAAACCTCCTCGATCACTTCGGCGCCGACCAAACCGTACAGTCGCGGCCGCGGGGGGATCAACGTCGTGTCGACATCCTCATACGTCAGCGAAACCTGACGGGTTTGAGGATCGTAGGTCGCGATCGTGCTTTTAAGGTACTTTTCGTTGTTGCGTTCAAACGCATCGCACCAAGCCTCGGCCTGCTCCCGCCGTTCCGCTTCGGTCTCCCCGGTCAGCGACGGTTTGGTAAAGGCGGGTTTAAAATGGGCACCGCGACATTCATCTCGCTGCAATGCACCTTTGAGGATCGCTTTGGCCAACGGGAACATGTCTTGCAGCGATTTGGCAAAGATCACGTTTTGATTGTTCCACGTCCCGGTGTCGGAGCAGCGGACCCGCATCGCGCGGTCGTGAAGTTCGTTGACGGTATCCAACGCCTTGGTCAACTGATCGTTGTCCCGGACCACCGTCGCGACGCGGGTCATCAGGTCGCCGAGTTCTTGATGGATCAGGTAAGGATTTTCTTCGCTGCCTTCGTTGCCGTGGAGCAGATGTTCGTGCCGAGCGATTTGTGCATCGACGGCCCGTTTGTAAACCATCGGATCAACATCGTCGGCGGCGTGTTTGGTCGCATAGTTGAGCACCGAGGGACCGGTGAATAGTCCCGTGAAGATGCAGGACAGTAGTGAGTTGGCGCCCAGTCGATTGGCACCGTGGTAGTGATAATCGCATTCGCCCATCGCGTACAAACCGGGCAAGCTGGTCATGTGGTTTTGAATCGCGCCGGGCTTCATCCCGCCGTCCTCGCCTTTGACATAATCGGCCCAAAGCCCCCCCATTGAATAATGGACCGCCGGGAAGATCTTCATGGGTTCGTCGCGGGGATCGACCCCCTGGAATTTCTCATAGATTTCCAAGATGCCACCGAGCTTACGATCCAGCTCCGGGCGGGGAATGTGTGTCAGGTCGAGATAGACGCACATCCGGTCTTCATCGACCGACAGCCCTTCGTTGACACAAATGTCGAAAATCTCGCGGGTGGCGATGTCGCGGGGGACAAGATTGCCATACTCGGGATAGCGTTCCTCCAAGAAATAGTAGCGTTGATCTTCGGGAATTTCCTTGGGTTCACGGGGGTCCTGGGGGGTTCGCGGCACCCAAACCCGTCCGCCTTCGCCGCGGGCCGATTCGCTCATCAAACGGCACTTGTCGGCGCCGGGGATCGCGGTCGGGTGGACCTGGATGAACTCGGCGTTGGCATACTTCGCACCCGCTTGGAAGCAACGGCTGGCCGCCCCGCCGGTGCAGAAAACGCTCATCGTCGAGCGGCCCCAGATCAATCCGTTGCCGCCGGTCGCCACGACAACCGCATCGGCGGCGAACGAGCGAATCTCCATCGACCGCATGTCTTGGGCGACGACGCCGCGGACCGTTCCGCCATCATCAACGATTGGACCCAAAAAGTCCCAAAACTCATACTTGTTGACCAAGCCGTCGGTCTCATGCCGCCGGACCTGTTCGTCCAGCGCGTAGAGCAATTGTTGACCGGTGGTGGCGCCGGCGAACGCGGTCCGTTTATAAAGCGTGCCGCCGAACCGCCGACGGTCGATGAAACCTTCGCCGGTACGGTTAAACGGGACGCCGAGGCGATCCATCAGATCGATGACCTTGGGCGCCCAGTCGGCCATCGTTTTGACCGGCGGCTGATGATTCAAAAAGTCACCGCCGTAAACGGTGTCGTCGAAGTGTTTGAACTCCGCGTCGCCGAGTTGACGGGTTTGATCGTTGCAGGAGTTGATGCCGCCTTGGGCACAAACGCTGTGGGAACGTTTGACGGGGGTTAGGGAGATCAGGTCGACGGTGGCGCCCAGTTCGGCGAGTTTCATCGTCGAGGCCAGTCCGGCCAGACCGCCGCCGACGACCACGATGCGGGGAGAAGAGGCTGCTGCGACCATGAGGATTTGCTTGGGGAAGTCGTTGGGTTGCTTTTCGCGGAACTGAACGTAGCGGAATTCGCCAAGAATTTCGGTCGCGAGCCGATGCTGATCGGTCGTACCCGAAAGTCTTGGCGACTTCCGCTACGGCTGGACGTCGCTCACATAGGTTTGACCGTCGTCGTCGGCGCCGGCAAACGGCTGGGACTCCTCCGGCTCGGCCGGCGCGTCGGATCGTTTATCAGGCATGTCATAAGCGACGCCACTTTGCAGCGCCGCACCGAACATCTCGTCTTCGACCTCACGGGCCAATTGAATATCGGTTTCATCCATCGACACCGCCGCCCACCAGGCCGATGTGCCGACGACGGCCAAAGCGATGCCGAAAGCCGCACAGACTTTAGTGGCACGTCTTTGCGCGGCTGGGGACACCCATAGACCCCACGTGATGCCGGAAGTCCAGATGCCGTTGGCCAGGTGATAGACCAGCGCCAACATGCCGGCAAGATAAAACACCGGCCAGATGTAACCTTGCATCGCCGCGCCGAGCGTCGAGGCGGCATTGTACGGCCGGAATGCACCAAAACCCCAAGGACGGATGATTTCTAAATAGTGTTCAAAATGCACCCCGCCGTGCAGGTGCAGGATATGAAAGAACAGGTAAACGACGGCGAACAACCCCGTGGCGCGTTGCCACCAGTAGCGGCGGTTGCCCGAAAGCCGGTAGTGCGACACGTTGGACCCGCCGGTTTTGGAAATCCAAATCCCGATCCCCGCGTGAAAAAGTAGCGGCAGGAAGATGGCACCCCATTCGACGAGCGGCAGCGCCGAGCCGAGCGAATGGATCATGTACACCGCCCGTTGAAACGTTGCGGTGCCGTTGAGAAGCGACGAGTTGGTCGTCAGGTGAACGACCATGTAAAGCCCCAGCGGCACCAGCCCGGTGAGCGAGTGCAGTCGCCGGATGGCAAATTCGTGCCGCAGGAAAAACGAGTCGGCGGGGGTCGAAACGGTTTGGGACACGCGGGGCGTTGGGTCGGACGGAGGGCGGCGGACATCGGGGGGAGCCGGCTGGGGTCATAACCGCCCGGCGGCCCGGGAGTCTAACCGACGTGGTCCAAAGTGACGTAGCGGGGGGGATCGGTACTGCGGCGTCGACCGCGGCGGTGGCGTCCGTCATGGACTGAACCCTGGCGGGTCCAGCTACATTGGTCACCATGGCACTCCAACGGAGTCGGCAAGCCAACGGGCGAACGGGCGGGCGGCTTTGATTTTTTCGACGATCAATTCCGCCGCGTCGTTGTCGATCCACTGCGCCGTCGTGACCGGCGAGATCGCGACAAAATCCTTGCGACGCAAATCGACGATCATCGGGTGGTCCTTGGGATAATCCCGCGGGGCGGTCTTGAGGCTGCTGCCGCCCAGGGTGAACGTTTCGCGGAACCGTTTGCCCCCGGTCGCTTTTTTCCAAGCCGCCGGGTCGGCGTCGATCGAAGCCCGGATCGCCGCGAGCGGCTCTTTGGGCGGTTGCCAACAACCCACCGCGACGAAACTTTCGGTCGGCGACAGATGCACGTAGGCGCCCGGCACCGATTGGCAATCCCCGCCGGCGGCATGGTCCAACGCCAAACCCACGTGCGTTTTATACGGCGTTTTGTCAGGAGAAAAACGCGTGTCGCGATAAACCCGCATGACCGACCCGCCATGGCCCCGCGGATCGACCTTGAGCATTGGCGCGACCTTGGCCAGCGGTCGGACCAACCGCTCGACCAACGCAGTCGCCGGAGCCTGGCATTGCCGCTGGTACTCGGCTTTATGCTCGGCGAACCAGTCGCGGTCGTTGTTTTGGGCCAAACGCTCCAAAAACTCAAAGAACGCTGCGTCGATCGGTCGCGTTTTGTCGCTCATCGGTTGTGGCAACTTCGTCGGGGCGGGTTTAGGATGACCGCCCCCACCTTGCCCCGCCCGCAAGGTCGCCCACCGGTCCCCTCCCGCCCGACCACGTTTGGTTTTGAATACATGATGAAATCCACGACGTTGGCTTTGGCCATCATGGCCTCGATGCTTCTTGCCGGCCACGCTACCGCCGCCGGCTTTGGCATCACACCCGCCAACCAAATCAAAGTCCCCGACGGCTTCACGGTCGACCTGCTGCACACCGTCGACCCCGAGCAGCAAGGCTCCTGGGTTTCGCTGGCGGTCGATCCGAAGGGAAGGTTGATTACCTGTGACCAGTACGGGGGTCTGTTTCGGATCGACGTTTCGGGGAAAACAGCATCTGTTGCGAAACTCAAAGTCGACTTCCAGGGTGCTCAAGGGTTGCTCTGCGCCCACGGCTCGCTCTATGCCGGCGTCAACAGCCGCGATCAGGCCTCGGGGTTGTATCGTTTGACCGACACGACCGGCGACGACCAATACGACAAAGTGGAACAGTTGATCAAAACCACCGGCGGGTCGGAGCACGGCCCGCACGCGGTGATTCCGACCGCCGATGGCAAGCGGTTGCTGTTCATCGGGGGCAACAACGCGTCGCTGCCGGATCATTCGCGCAGCCGGGCGCCGGAAGTTTGGGACGAAGACCACCTGATCGGCCGGATGCCCGACGCCCGCGGGCACAACGCGGCGTGCATGGCCCCGGGCGGCTGGATCGTCGAACTCAACCCTGACGGATCGGATATCACCGTCGTTTGCACCGGATTTCGCAATCCGTATGACATGGCGATCAATCGCGACGGCGAACTGTTCACCTACGACGCGGACATGGAATGGGACGTCGGGACGCCTTGGTACCGCCCGACTCGGGTCAACCACGTGATCTCGGGCGTGGATTTTGGATGGCGGAACGGGACCGGCAAATGGCCCGAATACTACCCCGATTCGTTCGGTTCGGCGGTCGACATCGGACCGGGTTCGCCGACCGGGGTGACGTTTGGTTACGGCAGCAATTTCCCGCCAAAGTACCGCGACGCGTTGTTCATTTGCGATTGGAGCTACGGCAACATCCACGCGGTCACGTTGACGCCCGACGGCGCGACGTACACCGGCGAGTTTGAGACGTTCGCCTCCGCCTCGCCGCTGGCGGTGACCGATTTGGTGATCCATCCTGACGGCGCGATGTACTTTGCCGTCGGTGGCCGCAAAACCCAATCGGGACTGTACCGAATCCGCTACGTAGCCGAAGCCGCCAAGGCTTTGGACGAGTCTCCCGTAGCCGAAGCCGCCAAGGCTTTGGACGAATCCTCGACAACTAAAAAATTACGGTCAATCCGTCACGAACTCGAATCTTTGCACGTCACCGACGCGGAGCTACCGGCAACCGTCCAGTCCGCCGTCGCTCTGGCCACCAAGCACCTCGGTCACGACGACCGCGCAATCGCCGCGGCGGCCCGGATCGCGTTGGAGCATCGCGACCCGGCGGCCTGGAAAACCGACTTGTTGTCCGGCGACACCCCGCCGCCGGCGCGAATCCTGGCCGTCGTCGCGTTGGCCCGGACCGGCAAGCCGGCCGATCGCGAGCTGGCGACTTCGGCGCTGCTGTCGATCGATTTCGCCTCGTTGCCGCCGCAGCAGAAGATCAACTACCTTCGCGCCGCCGGTTTGATTGCGTTGCGATTGGGCGAGTTCAGTGACTCGCAAGCCGCCAAAATCCGCACCGCTTGCGAAGCCGCGTTCCCGACCGACAACGAAGCGGTCAATCGCGAATTGGCCAAGATGCTCGTTTACCTCCAGAGCCCCTCCGCGACCGCCGCGATCGTCGAGCAATTGGCCAAAGCGCCCAGCCAGCAATCGCAGATCGATTACGCGATGACGCTGCGGAATGTCACGGTCGGTTGGACGCCCGAATTGCGTCGACAATACTTGGGTTGGTTCAAACAAATCGCTCCGGCCAAGGGCGGGCTGTCCTTTGGCGGCTTCGTTGACAACATTCAAAAAGCCGCGGTCGAGTCGATTCCCGAGCCGCAGCGGAAACAGTTCGCCGGGTTGATCAAAAAAGCCGGCCCGGGGTCGGAGCCGGCCGTGGTTCAGCGGGACTTTGTTCGCAAATGGACCGTCGACGAACTCGTCACCGAACTGACTAACTCCGATCACGTCGCGGACATCGAAAACGGCAAAAAATTGTTTGCCGCCGGCCAGTGCTATTCATGCCACCGGATGGGGCTGCAGGGCGGCATCCTGGGGCCGGATTTGACCAGCGCCGCGGGCAAATTTACCCAACGCGACATGCTCGTTTCAATCGTCGAGCCGAGCCGCGAAATCAGCGATCAGTACGGATCGACTAAATACCTGACCGAAGACGGAGTCGTCGTCGGCCGAGTCGTCAATTTGTCCGACAACAATTTGCGGGTGATGACCAACATGCTCGATCCTTCGCAGATCACGACGGTCAAAACCGATGATATCCTCGAAGCGATCCCGTCGGAAATCAGCCCCATGCCCTCGGGTTTGCTGGACACGTTCACGCTGGATGAAGTTGCTGACCTACTGGCGTATTTGAGCAGCGGCACCCGCAAGGTCGCCATGAAATAACCCTATGCCCCGTAGCGGAAGTCGCCAAGACTTTCGGTTGCGAGACTTTCGGTTGATCGTTCCCATGACTCTGTTTCGTCGCGTCCTGACGCCTGATGCCACCGCGACAACACTCCCGGGACCGCTCCGCCGACTCCCCCATCGGTTGTGGCTCGATTCCGCCGCGTGCCGTGACCAACCCCGTGGCCGCTGGTCGTTTTTGACCGCCGATCCGGTCAATTGGCTCGATATCCCCCGCGCCCGGGATCCATGGCCGGCGTTTGCCGCGATGATCCGCAAGCTACCGACTTTGCCTCGCGATTCAACATTGCCGCCCTTCGTCGGCGGCGTCGCGGGGGTGATTGAGTACGAATCGGCCCGTTGGCTCGATCCGGCCATTGCCGCGTTCCAGCCGCCCGGCGGGACAATCACCGTGGGCGTTTATGACTGGGTGATCGTTTGGGATCATGTTGCCGAGACGGTGGAGTTGATCGCTTGGAGTGAGACTCGACTGGATCAAATCACCGGACTCTTGGAATCTAATAGCGGCGATTCCGATCCTGACCCCGTGCCGCCAGCCGCCCGGTTGCTGCCGAGGTTGCCCCCGGAGCGGTACCGCGACTCGGTTGCCGAAATCATCGAGCGGATTTGTCGCGGCGATTCTTTCCAAGTCAACCTGTCGCAACCATTGACGGCGAGTTGGCCCGGGACCGCAGAGTTGTTGTACGAGCGGCTGCGGGAGTCCAACCCGGCACCCTACGGTGGATTTTTGGACGCTGGTGAGCGGCAAATCCTGTCGTCTTCGCCGGAGGGATTTTTGCGGGTCCGCGGCCGCAACGTGTTGACGCGGCCGATCAAGGGCACCGCCCCGCGGACCGGCGACGCGGCGGCCGACCAAGCCGCGGGCGAAGCATTGGTTGCCGACGCCAAGGAACGGGCGGAGAACACCATGATCGTCGATCTGATGCGTAACGATCTTTCGCGGGTCTGTCATGACAATTCGGTCGTCGTGACCGGGCACTGCGAGTTGGAATCCTACGCCGCGGTCCAGCACCTGGTATCCACCGTCGAAGGTCAGTTGCGTGATGATTGCGACGTGGTGGATCTATTAAAAGCTTGTTTTCCCGGCGGCAGCATCACGGGGGCGCCTAAGATCGAAGCGATGCGAACGATTGGCCAACTCGAACCGCATCGCCGCGGGGCGTATTGCGGATCGATGGGATATGTTTCGGCAACCGGCGAGGCGGATTGGAACATTCTAATACGCACGATGACGTTGCAAAATGGTGTGGTGCATTTCCCGGTCGGCGGCGGCGTAACGGCCCGCAGCGACCCGGACCGGGAAACAAGCGAAACGTGGGTCAAAGCCGCCGCGATGCTGCGTGCCCTCGATTTACAATCTTACCGGCAGGGCGCAAGCCCTCCGGTGCCGCAATGTCAATCTTAGCGGCAGGGCGCAAGCCCTCCGGTACTTCCACGCCAATCTTAGCGGCAGGGCGCAAGCCCTCCGGTACTTCCACGCCAATCTTAGCGGTAGGGCGCAAGCCCTCCGGTACTTCCACGCCAATCTTAGCGGTAGGGCGCAAGCCCTCCGGTGCCGCAATGTCAATCTTAGCGGCGGGGCGCAAGCCCTCCGGTACTTCCAGAAAAACTTCCGCGGCACCGGAGGGCTGGCGCCCTTCCGCTAGCATCACGGCACCGGAGGGCTGGCGCCCTTCCGCTAGCATCACGGCACCGGAGGGCTGGCGCCCTTCCGCTAAGATTGGAATTCTTCAAACCAAACCAAACCAAACCAAACCAAACCAAACCAAATCCTTTCATGCGATTTCCTGTTCTCTTATTATTTTTAGCGTCCGCGTCCTTTGCCCTAGCCAAGCCGCCCCATCTGGTACTCATCGTCGCCGACGATTTGGGCTATGGCGAAACCGGGATGATGGGCGAACGTCAAATCCCAACCCCGGCGATCGATGCGTTGGCCAGTCAAGGGGTTCGTTGCGCTGCCGGTTACGTGACGTCGTCGTACTGCAGCCCGTCGCGTGCCGGGTTTTTGACCGGTCGCTATCAAGCCCGCTTTGGTTATGACCATAACCCGGTAGGCGAAAAAAACGCACATCCCAATGCGGGGTTGCCGCCGGGACAGACCACGTTCCTGCAGCCGCTCGCCGATGCCGGCTACCGCACCGGTTTGATCGGTAAATGGCACCTGGGAACCCGGCCGCCCCAGCAACCCCGGCAAAAAGGTTTCAATGATTTCTTCGGGTTTCTTCACGAGGGTCACTACTACGTTCCCGGCCCGCCTTATCAGGATGTTTGGACCATGATTCGCGACCGGACACTGGCCAAGGGGGAGTTCGTTCGCGAGGGTTCGCTGTTCCGCGGAAATTACGCACCGATCAGCGAGCCGCTCTATGACAAACACAATCCGGTTCTGGACGGGGACACCGTCACGGACTGGACCCAATATCTGACCGACCAAATCACCGACCGAGCGGTCCAGTTCATTAAGTCCACCTCCGGGCCTTCGGCTTTGGTTGTCTCGTATAGCGCCGTCCATAGCCCGATGCAGGCGATGAGTTCTGATTATCAGGAATTGTCACACATCGAAGACCCGCAGCGTCGCATTTTCGCCGGGATGCTCGTGGCACTAGATCGTGGGGTGGGGAGAATCTTGAGCGCGGTTGACGCCGCCGGGGCGACGGAGGAAACATTGGTGGTTTTCATCAGCGACAATGGTGGGCCGACGGCGGAATTGACCAGTTCCAACGCGCCGCTTCGGGGCGAAAAAGGTTCACTTTATGAGGGCGGCATCCGCGTGCCGATGGCATGGCGGATGCCCGGACGGTTGCCCGCCGGGGTGACCGAAGACCGGCCGGTGATCAGTCTGGATGTCGCCGCCACGTTCTCGCAATTGGCGTTGGGCAAATTGCCGGCGGAATATGACGGTGTCGATGTGACCGGATGGTTAGGACGGCCCGACCGGGTGGCACCGACGCGAGATTTATA
Source organism: Pirellulaceae bacterium (assembly GCA_963833245.1). Classification (GTDB taxonomy): domain Bacteria; phylum Planctomycetota; class Planctomycetia; order Pirellulales; family Pirellulaceae; genus Rhodopirellula. The sequence goes on along the minus strand of CAWHXH010000006.1, from coordinate 571,423 downwards.
TTGGCGGATGCCCCACGGCGGGGCGGCCATCCGTCGCGGCGATCTCAAATGGGTGCGGCAACCACGAACACCGGTCGCGGAGTTGTTCGATTTGGGGCGGGATGTTGGCGAGGCAACGGACTTGACCGGTCAACGCCCCCGTGACGCCGCGGAACTCGCCGCCGCATGGGATGCGATGAACGCTACGATGGCCGAGCCGTTGGATTGGCCGTGATACTCCCGGTGATCATCTAAGCAACTCGGTGACCACCTCACCATGAACGTCGGACAACTGAAAGTGGCGGCCGAGGTAGCGGTAGATCAGTCGCCGGGCCATCCAACGATTGCGAGGAAACGCCTGATACTTGCCCACCCCACCGCGGTCATTCTTGATCGGCGGTTCGGTCCGGTTGACGCGGCGGATCGTGCCGGCAATATGGCAACGATCATTGACTCACCTGCCGCGTCATTTTCTCGGCCTCCAACTGCCACAGCTTTGACAGTTCATTTACCAAATCGGGTCGCCCGTCAGCCAAATCATTGGTTTCGGATCGGTCGACCGACAAATTGTATAATTCCCACCGATCACCTTTGGCGGCGACCAGTTTGTAATTGCCACGCCGGATCGCGCGGTGGTCCGAGTGCAACCACCACAGATGATCGCGATCGATCGGGGCGTCGTCTTGAATCGCCGGCAGGAGGCTGATTCCCGGCCGTGGCGGGGCGTCGGGAATTTCGCCGTGAGGATCCCAGTCACTACCGGCTAACTGCAAGACGGTCGGGGTCAGGTCGATGACGTGCGAGATTTGTCGTCGCAACGTTCCACGGGTTGCCTCACCCAAACCGGCTGGCCAATGTGCGATCAGCGGCGTGCTGATGCCGCCCTCATGGGTCCAGTGTTTGTGTCGTCGAAACGGAGCGTTGGCGAGGCTGCCCCATGCCGGTCCCAGGCACAGGTAAGTCTCATCACTGCCGACCGCGGCGTCCGGGTCGTGCCCGCCGCCGCGGATCATCAATTCGGCCGAGGCTCCGTTGTCGGACAAAAACAGAAACAGCGTATTGTCGAGCTGTCCGGCATCCCGCAAATGGTCAACTAACCGGCCGATGTTTTGATCCATCCGGTCGACCATCGCCGCGTGAATCTCCATCTTGGTCGTTTGAAACTCACGCTGGACGGGGGTCAAAGATTTCCAAGCGACCTCCGCGGCCACTTCGCCGGGTCCGAGTTGTCTGACCGCCGCGGCGTAGTTATTGGGCGGCGTGATGCCCGGCTCCAGCGGCGACAATTTTGCGGGCAAACCGAGCAACGAATCGATCCGAACCATCCGCCGGTCGCGCAGCACGTCCCAACCGGCATCATAACGACCGTGGTACTTGGCAATTGTCTCGGCCGGTGCCTGCAGCGGGAAGTGCGGCACCATCAATGCCACGTAGGCAAAGAATGGTTGATCCGAATGTCGGGTTTGATGTTCGCTGAGAAACTCGATCGTCCGCGATGTGATCGCGTCGGTCGAATAGTACGTTTCCTCCGGTCCGACCGGCGGCAAGGCGGCGTCGTCCAAATAATGTTTGGACGGCCGGAATAAGTGGTTGTAATCGTTGGTGTAGTAAGACCGATCAAACGCGTTTTCGGTCGGCATCCCATCGATGTGCCATTTACCACTGTGGTATGTCCGGTACCCGGCTCGCCGCAGCGGACCGGCAACCAATTGCCCCCAGGCCGGCCGAACGCCCCGAACGCCATAGTCCTTCCACCCCAAATCCGGCAGCGTGTCGCGGTGAACCTGCGGCGCGTAGTATCCGGTCAACAGCGACGCGCGGGTCGGCCAGCATCGCCCGGTATTGTAAAACTGAGTGAAGCGGACGCCGCCGGCGGCGAGTTGATCCAGCCGCGGCGTCTCGATTTCACCGCCGTAGCACCCCAGGTCCGAATAACCCATGTCGTCGGCCATCACGATCACGACGTTGGGCCGATCCGCCGCGATCGTTATTTGCACCGAGGCCGCCACAACGGCAACAGCCACGACCAAACCCAAACATTTGTACAAAATCGAAGATTGCATCAACCCACCAACGCAACTTTGCCTTGGGGATCGAGCAGCGTTTCCTCCCGGGCGTTCCAGGTCAGCGATTGGTTGCCGTGTTTGGGGAAACGTCGAATGACGGTATTGGCCGCGTGACCAATGTTGGCCGAGTTGTGCCCTACCCGGACCGGCGCGGCAAGCGTCGCGCGGCCGGCGATCGCTTCGACAAAGTTATGAAGGTGCCGCGAGTGGGCGTCCATTTGATCTTTGGGCGTCGGACCGGGCAGACCGGCCAAAAGCTCCGGTCGGGACGCTTCGGTGCCGCCGTAACCGGTCAACATCCAGCCATCGGTTCCGATGAATTTGACCTGAACCGACGGCTCGCTGCTGACGCATCGCATTGTGACGCCATCGGCATAGTCGGCGGTGAAATCGGTGACCGTCGCGGTGTTGAACAAACTGCCCGCGGGCAGGAACTCGGCGTGGTTGCAACGAATGCTTTTCGGCATCTCGGTGTCTTTGCCCAAACCCCAGTGGGCCATGTCGCACGAGTGGGCACCGAAGTTACTGATTTGGCCCCCGCAGTAGTCGTAATTGAACCGAAACCGGTACAGGCAACGGTCGGAATGATAAGGAACCTGCGGTGCCGGTCCCAACCAACGTTGATAATCAAAGCCCGGCGGCACCGGTTGAGGTTTCCATCCCGGTCCCGGCCCGACTTTGTTATTGAACCCGACCACCGTTTCGACGCTGGTCACTTGGCCGATCGCTCCATCCAAAACCGACTCGCAAACGAATTGCGATTCCGGTCGGCTACGTTCGTGGCTACCGGTTTGGAATGTCACACCGGTTCGCTGCACGGCATCGACCATCGCCCGACCATCAGCGACCGTCAACGACATCGGCTTTTCGCAGTAGATCTGCTTGCCCGCTTCGGCCGCGGCGATTGAAATTACCGCGTGCTGATGATCGGGCACGACAATGACGACCGCATCAATATCATCGCGCGAAATTAGTTCGCGATAATCCAGGTAGGCTTCGCACCCCTTCCAAGATCCGCGATCGCGAGCCTTGGCGACGGTGGCATTGACCAGTTCGGCGGCGGGCTTGCGGCCATAGAAATGATCCGGTTCGCGATAACCGTAGCTGCCTTCGTTGACATCACAAACGGCAACGACATCACCCAGGTCCCACTGCAGGAACCGTTTGAGCAGTCCTATGCCTTGATTGCCGGTGCCGATAAAGCCGACGTTGAGCCGGCCGGCGGCCCGGCGGGTGGCCGCGAGAACCGGGCGTCGGACGACGGACCCGGCAATCCAGGCCGCAGAGAGAGAAACGACAACTTGGCGACGACTTGGATTCATCTGCAAAAAAGTCCTGAATGGAAGTGCTGCTGGAGAGTAAAACGCGGCAGTCCGTTCACCATCAACGGCGTCGGGTGAATCATTGTAACGCTGCCGCTCCGTCCCGGCGAGGAACAGCAGGTCGATCTCGGCACCGGGGCATTTGTTTAACATCCAATCAACGTCCACTCAACCGCCACCCCTACGCCCTTGACCACGAACGTCTCCGCACCGGCACCTGCCCCAGAACCTGTCGCAACACAAACAGCGTCACGCATTGATCAAGACACATAATGGGCAAGTGACCTTTAACGGTGTGCCGCTAATCCGTGACGATCTAACGCGTGCGGCCGTATACATCGTTCGCAATCCGCTGGACAATGTTGACAGCTTCGCCGATCACTAGGGGATCAATTGCAATCTGTTTCTAACCTTGTTGATCCGTTATGAAGACATGCTGGCATCGCCGGACATCGCGTTGCCAAGCATTATCACTTTTTTAGGTTGGAAACTCAGCGGACCACGTCCGCAGGTGGCCATCGAACAAACTCGTCTGGAGGGTCTGCGTCAGCGGGAGTCGAACGAGGGGTTTCGGAAATGCAGCGAGAACTTCGGGTACAGTGGCGAATCTTCTTGTTATTAAAATTCACCGGTGCGATCCGCCTCATTGCGTGACCTCGAATTGACTAGTCTTTTTCCAACTGCAGGAAAGGCTGATGGATTGGCTGCAATCCCTTACTTCTGAAAATTGCAAATCTTGGGAACGTCGGTAACTCGTTTTCGAGCGGCTGTCGGCTCGGCAGTTATTGGCGGCGGATATCGAGCAGGGGTCCGCCCGCCCCCCCAATCCGATGCCGCAGAAGTTTGGACACCGCCTGCGTTGGGGACGGGGGGGCCGATCATTGCGGACTCATCGGTGGCACCCACGCCAGTCGTTGATAACGTTGCAACCGTCGCCACGGCGCCACCCGCAGCCGGTGAGCCATTGATTCTTTCCGCGTCGTCCTCCAGCGGGACTCGCGGATCGACCAGCGGGACCCGCGGATCAACCAGCGGGACTCCGACGTCTCTAACGCCATCGCGCATCGCCGAAGCGGCTAATTCGGCGGCGGTCACTGCTGCCCACGATGCCTACAACGTCGAAGTGACGAGTGTTTGTGCGTTCCATCAAAGCGATTTCGACGCAGCCCGGGTAGCCTACGACGCGGCGATGTTGTCCGCAAACAACACTCGGGATTCGGCAATCAACGCCGCCAATGCCGCGTGAGATTCGTCGATCGGCAACATGACCCAAACCCGCGATGACGTATTGGCGGTGTCGGCGACGGACCACCGCGACGCCGTAGCGGCCGCCAACGCTCAGCACCCAACCGAGACGGACGACGCCAACGATGCACATGCCGCCGCGGTGGTCGCCGCCAATGCCGCCACGCAAGCAACCTTGGCAGGGTTGCAATCGACCGCGGACACTCAATTGGCTCTCATGGATGCCGCTTATCAAACGTCCGTCGACTTCGCCAACAACACTTATGATGCGGCCGTCGACGCCACCGACGAGCAACTTGCCAACCAAGTGAGTCCGCCGGCGATGACCTCGCCGCCGTAAAAACCGCCGCTCGCCAGGAGCTTGAATCGGTCGTCGAGCGTGCCGGCACGACACGCAACACCGCCTCCGAGTCCGCGTCCACGTCGCACGCGACGATTTTGAAAGCCGCTTACGATTCGATCGCTGGCAACCTCGACGGGCCTCGGCAAGCGATCGACAATCGAGCGAAGCGGCCTACGAGGCAATGTTTGGACTGATGGACTGCCAAATGGCCCCCAACGGATCGGGGTGCGGAGGCGAGGAGGCCGCCTACGAATCGGCGATGGATGCGAAAATGGGTCGGGAGGAGAAAAGGGAGTTCGGGCGATCTGCAAACTACCGAGACTACCCTTTGTGCTTTTGCCCGATTTACCTGTCCCGCGTTCGGCCGTTGTTCGACCATTCACCCCCCAAACTGTCCAAATCCACCGCCGCCCCCCCCATGCGGTTCTTTGCCACACCCGTCTAAAGAACCGTTCCCCCCCCTTTGCCGTAATCGCGGATAACGTGGAACCCATCCGCATTATCCCTGCTTGCTGCCGAAATAACGCCTGCATTATCCTGGACGCTAGCGGAATAAACATTGTTATCCGGTCTCAACGCTCGAAACACTGGCATTTTCACACATGACCGAAGGTTCCTCGACCATCGGCAAGTTCCGTCAGTGGTCTTTGTCTACACTGATGTTCGTCGTTGCCGGGACCGCGTTGTCAGTCGCCGCTTATCGCTACACCAGCAACATGGTGGCTAAATATCGACAGCAACAGCAGCTCGCGTCCAGCCTCGGTTACTCAGAACGAATCGTCCACGTCCTGAAGGGACCATTGAGACTGCAACCGGGCTGTTCCACCGAGTACCTGATCGTTGCAGGCGTTTCAGAGGCCGACTGCGTGTTGAGCTGTTTGGTACGGCCGGTGACCGAAGGTGATGTCTCGCTTCCTTGGGGACCAGCGTACCTAAGAGCGAATGATCAAGCTGGAGATTCAGCGGTCTCAAGAACCTTGTATCGTTACCCGACCGATCAGGACGTAGCGGCATTCGACTTCTACGCCCGCACGTCGATGCGACAGCACCAGACCCATCCTCCTAGGACCGACTATCGGACGGATAACCTTGGCGTTGCACCGGAGTAACTCCGGGGTCGGGCATCGGCGATTGCCCGAGGCGGGCATTGTATCGCCGACGCCCGCCCCCTCCGTTACCCGGTGAACGGGTTGTTATCCGGTTTGGGTAGTTCGTTTCTTCGCTGGCACCAAACTCAGTTCCAGGTTGCGATAGTCGGCTCGAAGCTCCAGTCCCAAAAGCAACCCTACACCCAGAAGTGCGTGATCGCCGTTGTTCGCAATCACCTCGAGCCGTTTCGTGTTGCCGAACCAGTCTATCAGGCAACCGTAGGTGTTCACTTCGATGCTCGAACCGTCTGCCAGAACCGCGTCAACGCTTGCACTGGCTTCCAAATTGAGCTTGTCAATGATTGCCTCTGGTAGCACTAGGTCGCCGGTGAATCCAGTGTCGATCCATGCTTCTATTTCGATTTCAGGACTTCTTGCATCGGGTCGGAGTACCACCTTCACCAATGCACGGCCGCTGTTGTCGATCAGTCCCTTCATGTGACCGCGAAGCCCAAGTGGACTGCTGCACGATGCCCGACACGAATTGCATGAACTACTTGCCCAGGGTGTTGGTCCCTTGCTTTGGCAATAGCGTCACTGAGGGTGTCACCGACATAGAAATGGCCCGAATCAGGTTCAATCGCAACGAATCGGTTCATGCTTGATTTTTCCAGTTCTTCCCGCAAGTCAGCTTCGTAGATCGATTTGGCTCGAATCGCGATATTCGGATCGACTTTCTGCATTACGCTGGTCCTGGAACGGAGTTGGGCAGATGAGGTTGATGTATCAGGACGCCATTGTACGACGGATAACCTTGGCGTTGCACCGGAGTAACTCCGGGGTCGGCGTCGGCGGGTTGCCCGAGGCGGGCATTTTACCCGCCGACGCCGCCCCCTCCGTTACCCGGTGAACGGGTTGTTATCCGGTCTTATCCAAGCCGCTGCTTAAGCGTCCATTGACTGAATTGACCGCCCGGGTCACCGTGGGGGCATGGAGCTCCCACAGATCGTCCTGGACACGAACATTCTTGTTGCTGGTTTGCGATCGCGGCGGGGTGCTTCCGCCAAGGTGCTCCGTCTAGTTGGTGGTGGGTCGTTCGAGGTCCACCTGTCGACGTCGCTCCTGGTAGAATACGAGGCCGTGCTCCACCGCCCTCACTTTGCGTTTACCTTTTCGGATGTGGACGACTTCATTAACTATTTCTGTTCGGTTGGTGTGAAGCATCGGATCCCCTATCGCTGGCGACCGCAGCTGCCAGACGAGGCTGACGAGCACGTTCTGGAGTTGGCGATTGCGGCGGCTTGCGATCGCATAGTAACCTTTAATGTCCGAGACTTTCCCGGAACCGAACGCTTCGGAGTTCGGCCGATTACCCCGTCCGAATTTCTCCGCGAATTATCGTAAGAAGCATGGAAACCATCGATGCAGGTCCTCCAATCCAGGTAGAGCTTCCGCCCGTTCTGGGACACCACTACCAATTATTGGCTGCTAGGTCAGGTTTGCCAGTCCAAGAGCTCGTAGCAAAGGTTCTGACTGAACAGATTGAATCCGAGGAAGCGTTTGCCGCGATGGTGGCTCGCAGTCGAATGGGTGACCGAGCTCGCTACGAAGCGATCCTGGACCGCGTACCGGATTGCGAACCATTGCCCGGTGACGAACTTCCTGGACCACGTGTTGACCATGCGACGGATAACCTTGGCGTTGCACCGGAGTAACTCCGGGGTCGGGCATCGGCGATTGCCCGAGGCGGGCATTGTATCGCCGATGCCCGCCCCCTCCGTTACCCGGTGAACGGGTTGTTATCCGGTCTGAGGTGCATGGAACTTAGGGGGCGGCTAAACTGACGCCATGAACGACCAATCTTTGCTGCACCGCGTCACTGCTGATCCCGCAATCCTCGGTGGAAAAGCGGTCATTCGCGGCACCCGACTCTCCGTTGAATTCATCTTGGGCGTGCTGGCTCGCGGCACGACTCACGAAGAGCTACTTTCGGAATACCAGCATCTGACGAGGGAAGACATTCAAGCGTGCCTGCTGTTCGCATCCCGCACGATGGCGGACACTTCTTTCGCACCGCTGCCGGCAGGGGCGGCCTGATTGCGGTTTCTGATCGACGAATGCACTGGACCGGGGGTAGCAACCTGGTTGAAGGCAGCGGGTCACGATGTTTGGTCAGCACACGAGCGGGGGCCGGGATTAACCGACGAACAGCTGTTGACACTTGCTGTCCAGGAAGGTCGGATCGTGGTGACGAACGATTCAGACTTTGGCGAGCTGATCTATCGTCACGGACTTCCACACGTTGGAGTTGTCTTCATGCGTTTGGACGACGAACGGACAGCATCGAAGATCGAAGTACTGAGCCGACTGCTTTCCAGTTACGCAGATCGTCTATCGGGGGCATACGTAGTTGTAACCGAACGAGCGGTCCGATTTGCCGACGGATAACCTTGACGTTGCACCGGAGTAACTCCGGGGTCGGCGTCGGCGGGTTAGGGCCTGTCAGGAATTTTGTGTGCGAAGACGACTTGACAGCTACACTTTCTCCCTTCCCACAACTGACGAGCCAAACGCATGGATGCAAAACTTCAAGAACGAGCCGAACAGCTGGCCACCGAGTTTGCCACCGGGGCCTCCTCAATGGCTGAACTCAATGCCCTGTTGCAAACGATGAGGCAAGCGGGGGCTGGAGACAATGCTCAACGCTGAAATGGACCATCACGCGGGCCAACGAAGCCGAGACGCAAGTCACCCCAACAACCGGCCGGGCAAACTGCCGCTGGCGGTCGTTCGACCAAGAAGCTGCAAGGTGAATTTGGAAAGATCGAAGTCCAAACCCCACGTGATCGACAGGCCACTTTTGAGCCTCAGATTGTTGGCAAACATCAGCGACGAATCGAAGGATTTGATGATAAAATCTTGGCGTTATACGCTAAAGGTCTGACGACCCGTGATATTCAAGACGTTGTCAAAGAATTGTATGACGTCGACGTTTCAGCTGACCTGGTCAGCCGCGTCACCGAAGATCTGGAGAATGATCTAAAAACATGGCAGACCCGAAGCCTCCAGTCGGTCTACCCGATCGTGTTCTTAGACGGCATCGTCGTCAACATTCGCGGTAGTGATGCCCGCGTCAGTTCACACTGCGTTTACGTGGCTCTGGGGATCGATTTGGACGGCAAAAAGGAGCTTATGGGGCTTTGGATCGCCAAGAACGAGGGGGCGAAGTTCTGGCTGAACTGCTTGACTGACCTGTTCAATCGAGGCCTCAAAGACATCTTCATCTGCTGCGTCGATGGTCTAGCAGGTTTCCCCGAAGCGATACGAGCGGCGTACCCGCAAACAAAAGTGCAATTATGCTTGGTTCATCTTGTGAGGTCGGCGATCCGTTATGTATCAACGACCGACGCCAAGGCAGTCGCGGCGGACTTGAAGAACATATATACCGCCCCGACGGTTGCGGCGGCTGAAGAACAACTTGATAAGTTTGGTGAGATTTGGGACAGCAAGTATCCGACAATATCCAAGCAATGGCGTCTGAAGTGGGCGGACATCATTTCGATGTTCGACTTCCCCGAGGAGATTCGCAAGGTGACCTATACGACCAACGCGATCGAGTCGCTCAATAGCGTGATTCGCAAGTACACTAAGAACCGCAAGCAATACCCCAGCGAGCATTCAGCTTTGAAGCTTCTGTTCATGGCGATCCGGGAGGCATCGAAGCGATGGACCCGTCCGATCAAACACTGGAAGCAGGCCCTGAACCACTTCGCGATTCTGTTCCCTGACCGAATCCCCAAAGATCACCAACCATAGACAAACGTTCACCTGACACAAAATTTAGGACAGGCCCTCGCGATCACTGCTTGCCACCGGATCGACTACCTAATGACCTGGAACTGCCGGCACATCGCCAACGCAGCGAACCGACGAATGGTATCGCAGATTTTGGAAGACTTCGAACTGCTCATTCCAGTTATATGCACCCCACAAGAACTGATGGCATCTGACGATGAAGACTGATCCAATCCTTGAAGAAGTTCGGCGAATCCGTGCTGAGTACGCCGAAGAGTTTGGCGGAGACATCCGCCGAATGCACGCTGATTTGCGACGTAGAGCGGAGCAGCGAAAACTCGAAACATCGAAGTCGCTTGGTGCCGTCGATCTGTCACATTCAGCGACGGATAACCTTGGCGTTGCACCGGAGTAGCTCCGCCCTCCGGGTTCGGCGGTTGGCCGAGGCGGCCATTGTACCGCCGAACCCGGAGGGCTCCGCTACCCGGTGAACGGGTTATTATCCGGTCTCAATCAGAGATACTGGGATCATGATTCCCGAATTTCGCGATGATGGTTACCTGCCCGAAGGCCTGCACGCTGCAACCGAAGCGGAAGTCACCTTTCGTTTTGGAACAGCCGGCAGGAAGCGGACACTGCTCGCCCTTCGACTCCGGCGGTGGATTGAACTTGCTCGGTTGGTTCAGGCTCCCCGTTTGTTCGTCGATGGAAGTTTTGTGACTGCGAAGCCAGAACCTGGCGATGTCGACGCCATAATTTGGTTGCCAAGTGATTTCGCTGATCGGCTGATGACTGATGAGCCATCGGCTTCGGAGTTGGAGTCGATGCTGATCGAGCGACGGCCAGAAGAACTATTTGCCGCGGAAGATGGACGGGATTAGGAAGATTGGCTAGAGTTCTTCGGTCGTACCCGGGAAGCCGATCATCGCCGAAAAGGGGTCGTGGAGATCCGACTATGATTGCAAACGAAGCAGAGTACAGAAACGCTACTAACGAGCTCCGAGATTTGGAGCGACGGTTGGAGCGACTGCAATCCGAACATCCGATCGGACAAAAGGGATTTACGAAAGCTGGTATTCGGAAGCTGATCTCAAGGCTTCATGAAGAGTTAGCGATCTTTGAGGGAAGGGCAGAAGCTCGTACCACGTGACCGACGCGTCAAACAGGACGGATACCGTGGCGTTGCACCGGAGTAACTCCGGTATTGGTAAATTGACTGTCTTGCAACCAATGGTATCATCTTCAAATCCCTTCGAAACACCACGACCAATCCTGGTGCCAGGCGGTTGGTGAGCCAGACTGAACCAGCTGCGTCGTTCGATTTTTTGTTTGAGATCTTGGTCCGCTGAAGATTTCGCGGAAGGGATTGGAATCATCTACGGAGGTCTTTCGTACTCCATCGATCCGTTGCGATCTGATACTGACTATGCAGCCACTCCATCCGTCGACCACACGGACGCAAGGATGCGGTTGATTGTTGGGGCCGTTGGGGCTACCCACCTTGGGGCGGTTGGTGCCATCGGCTGCCTTAAGCGGCGGCTTTAGCGGAGTTTGGTTACCGCCAGATTTGTCTGTCGCGGGCCATGTTGTTGAGCGTCACCAGCAGCTTTCGCATCACCGCGACCGGAGCCATCTTCTTGGGTTTTCCTTTTAACGAAAGATGGTTGCAGTATTGCTTCATCACCGGGTTGTGTTTTGCTGACACCAATGCGGCCATATAGAGTACCCGACGAACTTGCGACCTTCCGGCGGTCGTCTTCCGCTTGCCATTCTTGGTCCCACTGTCATAGGCCATCGGGGCCACACCCACCAATTTGGCGATCTGACCACGTTCAAATTTCCAAGCTCCGGCAGCTCGGCCAGCAGCACCGCCACGGATACCGCCCCACACCTGGACAGCTTTGTAAAACATCGGCGACGACTTTAAATTCCGCTGTCGAGGCGATCAGCGAAGTGATCTACCGTTTGATCTTTGCGGTTCGACTCGGCTCCCAAAAGGGATAGCACCGCCGCCCGGCGAGCGACCAACGCCCTGAGCTAAGGCACGCAGATCGACTCTACCGCTTTTGACTTGCAGCCCGTGCCAACGGCCGAGGCGGGCCGGCGAATTCGGAATACCCCGGTTGATGAGCTCCGCGAGCAACGCCGGGCGGAGAATCGCAATCCGACCGGGCGCCGGGTTCGCCGTGACGGTCGGCCTTCCCTATTGATGTTGATGTTACCAACCGTCTTCCTTCGAATTTAATAGCCACCAATTTGTCGACAGCAAAAGTTTTTCTCAGGTATGGCTGCGATGTCCGAAGCTTGACTCTGGTAGCTTGAAGTGGCCAGGCGAAGCGGAACAAAGCTCTGAGGCAGGTGCAACTTTCGGCAGCAATAACCCGGTCTGCGATGCGCGGCAAGGTGCGTCCGACCCTCCGCCGGGGCCCGCCCGGCGGAGGGTTCCTTGAACCGGAGGCTTGCCCATTTCGAGTCAACTTCGGAGATCGCAGCCATGCCTGAAAATGCCTAATTCTTAAACGTCGACCACTAAAATATCCGAAGAACCCACGGCGTAAATTTACTGAGGAGATATGTTCCGCTTTCGGAATCACCGATTCCGATTGGGATCGATTTGCTGGCATGGACATTCACATTAATCACTCTGGCAATCATCACTCATGCGATCCGACAGCGATTCATGTCGGGCAAAAATGATGATGCGGTAACCCGCCACCTCGAGGTGCGATCGAACGAAGATAGTCTACGCTCCCAAACAGGTTCTTCGTATGATCCGCCCACAGCTAAGGACGATATTGCGATCGATGGAACGGGTCGCCCGAAAGTCCCGTTGACCAAATTGCAGCGAACCGGGCTGATAATGTCCGCTACCGGACTATTGGTGTCGCTTTTCATCGTTGGCATAGCCTCCGTCAACTACAATCACCTTCACTGGGATTCTCGCTGGCCTGTGATGATGAAATTTTTCGGAGGCCTACCCCTGTCAACCGCCGGCTTGATCATCTCTATTATCGCTGCCGCAAAAGGACACTTGCGACTGAAGCTATTTGGAGTCGGATTTGGCTTGTTGTCAGTCTTTGGCAGCATCATTTTCACATTGTTACTAGGTGTAATGATCATGGCCCCGCATCCCATCTAAGGTAGCATTCTTGCAGATGGTTCGAGCCGTCTCGTCAACGGTGAACAGCTTTCGGCAAATAGGCGACTTGGCACGCTCGTAGCGTTATCGTCGCGGATCGTCACGCCGTCCAACATCAGCACACAGGTCAAAACCTATCGGTAGGGGAAGAGCGAGGGTCAGATCAACCGGTCGGTCGCGGCATGATCGGGTCGGCTTGTTCGCCGTAGATCGTATCAAGCGACCGATTATAAGCATCTCGCTGTTCCTCGGTGAGCGGTTTGGCACCGGAGGGTGGGGCAATCAAAACCGTCGAATCGGCCGGTCGATCACTTGATTGACGGCAACCGCCGGCAGGCGAAAACCCAAAGAGGAGCAAACTCCATGATAAAAAACCGGTTAACCTGGTACCCCGCCGGCGGACGGACTGGTGCAAACGCTGTTTCATCAATAGAACTCCTCGGTTCAAGCTCCCTGAGACCGTCAGCGTTTCGGCTCGTCGGCCATCACGCCGAGCATCTCCTTATTCAACTTGGCATCGTAAGCATCACGTTCTTCATCGGTCATCACCGTCGCACCTTCGGGCGGCGTCACCATTCGGTTGCCATCCTCGCAACCCAAGCAAATGCCAAAGCAGATCGTCGCGAGCATCATTCGTGCAATTTTCATGTTTTTTTTGGTTGAAGTTTTATCGGGTGGGTTCAAGCCGCTTACCGCGCCGACCCACCGCGGTAGCGATCAAAGCGGTGGGTCGGCGTCGAAGACTCCTTGACCCACCCTACGAAAAACTCGGCTCGGGAGGGCAACGCTCCCGCGGAGCCGCACGGCTCGGGAGGGCAACGCTCCCGCGGAGCCGCACGGCAGGTGGAGGCTCCTTAGAACCCCCCTTCAATCACTTCCTTGTTAGCCATCGAACCGAGCGAACCCCACAGGCCATAGGGACTCGGCGATCCCGGGGGGTTCTGTTTGTTGTGCAGATAGACGGGGCGAGCGTTTTGATTACCCGATTCGATCGAGTCGGTAATGAACTTAACCGCCCCGTCACCCATCAACACGTGGGTGCCCCCCTGATGACGACTGCTAGTGCTGTAAAGACCCTGGTTTCGCCAATTGCCGGTGGCGGACCAAGTGTTAGGGGGCTTGATCGTGCTGAACTGGGTCATTAGAGCCGTCATCGCGGCCCAATTGAACCCGCGACCGGTGGCGGAATTGGCCAAGCCCGGAGAGGCCAGCGATGCCTCCTTCCGATACTGCGGTCGCTGCGGATCGACATCATCATCGCAGACATGAACGCCAAGATTCTAGCGGCAATTCGCCGCCTGGACTCGAATTGTCACGAAATTTTGCAAAATTTTTAACACCGCCGGGTTGACACCTGTAACGCGGCTTCAGTGGTGCCGATTTGGCCGCCTACGGAGAAAATCCTAGAACAAGCGAAAAGGATTCAGTTCCTCCTGACGGAACCTCGGCAGCGGGGCTTCCTGATGATGCCTTTCTGTTTGACTGCCGAGATTTGTTATTCGGGTCAAACAAACGGGAGGGCGAGGCACCCGCCGAGCCACTCGTCGAAGGGATCAGCAGGAGCTTCACCCTCCCAGCCTTGAGTCGGAGGGATCAGCAGGAGCTTCACCCTCCCAGCCTTGAGTCGGAGGGTTCAGCAGGAGCTTCACCCTCCCAACTGATAAGAAGGCGTTCCGGCTGATTGATTCGGACAACCTCCTTGCGACCAATCCAAAAACGCTTAACGAGCCGACGGTCCGGGCGGGGCAATCATCAGCGTTTCAATTCGGTCGGCCGTCCATCGCTTATCTGCTACCTGGATCAAGTACGTCCGCCAGTAATCCGAACGTACTTCGGCACCCGGCAGGATTTGGTTGTCGACCGCCTCGTCCTTGATCGGCGTCTTTCGGTTGACAATCTTGCGAACGGTGAAACGAATATCCCCCCGTGGGCTTTGTTTCCAAACCTGCCGCCCCATCCAATTCTCACCGACGACCGCATAGATCGTTGCAATTTCGTCCCAGCACTGGCGGTCGCCGATGACGCCCCGCGGGCCGGCCCCGGGATACAGCTCGAACGCCTTGGCAACCGGGTTGGTCGCCGGATCGGTCAATCGGTCGCCGGCCCGTATGTCGCTGCCCGGCTGCGAATAAACGATCGGTCCGGGCCAGTGCTCGTTGACATATACCGCCGCCCCGGGGTCGTGTCCAAGATTAAACGAGTCCGAATGACCCGGCCGGACGCCACCCATTTGAACCATCAACCGAGCCTTGGCATCGGCCAGCTCCAAACCCGACATCGCGATGTCATCGCCGGCATGATGGGGGCCGCTTTGAATCAAACCCGCCGCCGCGGTGGCATAACCGTTGACGACGATCACCACCGAAGCGTCGGGGGAATCGGCAAGCATTCGTCGGTACAGCGTCACCGCATCCGGCGCGGTCGCGTTGGTCGCATCGGACGGATACAACGCCGGGTCGCCGATCGTCGGAGCATAAGGGTCAAAGTGCTCAGTGTGCTCGACCGCGGATAAACCAATGGGCAAATCGCCGCGGCCATAATAGGTATTGACCGCATCGATTGCCGCGACGATGTGCGGCCCCGTCGTCGTCGCTATTGCCCCGAGAATCTCACACTGACCGGCGTCGGCAAGTTTGTGAAGCACCGCCAGCGCACCGACATCATCACAATCGGCGCGAAAGTCGGTGTCGAAAATGATCCGCGGGACGCCAGGCGTGCTGTCTTCCTCCGGCCGGTCCAACACCGCCGACTCGAACGTCTCCCGTAGCGGATCGACCACACCGCGGTCTTGAATTTGACAAAGCAACACGCCCGTCGTGCCAGCCTTGGGATTGCCGAAAACGAAGGTGCC
Organism: Pirellulaceae bacterium; assembly: GCA_963833245.1. GTDB lineage: Bacteria > Planctomycetota > Planctomycetia > Pirellulales > Pirellulaceae > Rhodopirellula. Next base: position 555,595 of record CAWHXH010000006.1, on the reverse strand, counting down.
GGCCGAACCGGTGTGCCAAAAGCTGCCGTCGGGCCGAACGTTCCAGCCCAGCCCAAAGCCGCCTTGCCCCGGCGTCAGCATCTCGTCGATGGCTTCGTCCGACAAAACCGCCCCTCCGCGGTCGATAAACATTTGAGCGAACTTGCCAACGTCGCCGGCGGTACCAAACCATCCACCATCGGGCATCGCAAGATTCATCCGCCACGATGGATCATAGCGAAAGAAATCCGTCACACCCGCGTTATCATGCCGCAGCACCACCGCGGTGCGGTCTTGCAACGCGGGATTGATTTGAAAATACGAATCCTTCATCCCTAGCGGATCGAAAATCTCTTGTTGAACAAAATTCAAGTAAGACTCGCCTGACGCCAGCTCGATGATGCGACCGAGGACGTAGGGCGCACCGTTGGAATAATGCACATCGCTGCCGGGAGCGAACGCCAGGGTTGTATCAGCCAATCGGTCGGCGACCGTCGTGAGGTCTTGGGCCAACCAATCGGGTTCAAAGAAATAACGAGGCCGTCCGGGCGGACCGTCGTTGATGCCCGAGGTGTGGTTCATCAAGTGTTTGACACTCACGACGTGATGCTTCCCGGCCGCGTCGACCTGATCGCCAAACCGGGGCAACCATTTCTCGATCGGATCTTCCAGCGACAGCTTTCCCCCGTCTACCAACACCATCGCGGCAGTCGCGGTCAACGGTTTGGTCAGCGAGGCGAGCCAGCAGATCGTTTGGGGCGTCATTGGACGCCCGGTCGCCGAATCGGCTTGGCCACCGGCCCAAACATCGGGTTGATTGCCCTGTCGCTGGACCAACGCGACCGCGCCGGGGATTTTTTCGTCGTCCACGGCGGCTACAAGACTTTCAAAGACTGCCGGCGGTGAGGAGTCGCAAACGGCGGGCATCGTGGCAATGATGCCGACGCATAGCAAGAGGACACCGCAGTGATGATGTTTCATGGTCGGACCTGTCGGACGCGGGGTTGGGATAGGGGAACATCGCATCACCTAAACGAGTATCAATTTCTCACCCAATGATGCGCGGCATTGCGGCAAATCGAACTGTGTCAGGACGCTGGGCAGGATCATCGACAGCGGTAAACCCTCACCGGCGGCCTCGGGATCCTGAATCGTCGATTGATAGGAAATCAGCGGGTCATGAAGCCGCACGCCGGTCACTGAGGGACGGAACATGGCGGCAAATGTCGCGATGGTGGCCCCATCTTTCATCGCGACCAACTCGATGGGGGTTTGATCGTGGTCGGCCAACCAATCGATCACCCGCAGGACGTCCAAGACCTTTTGGCCCAAATAGGGCCGATCGAGCATGATGCCGTGGATGGCATAGAAATAGTCGCACCCATAGCTGCTATCGAACCCCTTGGACCCGCACGTGTTGGGCAACGATTCGCCGATCCCGCGAACATCGCAGGTATAAACCTCGCCGTCGCCGAAGTCTCCGATTGCCCGGCGTAGCCAATCTTCATGACGCAGTTCAAAGTCGGCCGACCGGTGCGAAACGTAGAGCATCGCGGGTCGGCCGGGGGTGCCGCGGGGTGGTCGCGATTGCAGTTGGCTGTCCCCCAGTCGGTAGCAGATTGCCGCCGCCCCGGGTTCGGTTTGGACCACGTAGGTCGATTGCGATTTCCGCGGGTACCGGCGGCTGCGCAAGGTTCGAAGGATGCGGTAGCCGGGCGGGTGGTCGGCCGAATGCCCCGAGGCAATTTCGGGGGGCAATGCCAGCAGCCGGGCGGCGGCGTCGCGGAGCTGCGCATCGGACAGCCTCGGCCGATCGTCAGCCAACTGCCGGGCCGCGGCGGCGGTGCGAACCGGAATCGAAGCGGACGCGCCCGGCCCCAGGTGGACTTGGCCCGACGCGGTGCATTGCAAGTCCGCCGCCGACTCGATCACCAGTTCCGGTTCGGTGTCGGCCCCGCGGCCGGTGATCCCCCGCATCCATTGATACATTGCCTCACGGTTTTCTATCGAATAACCATGCTGTGTCGGACCGGTGAACATGGTGATGTTCTCCGCCTGCTCGTCCCCAAAGTGGGCGTAGAAGGTTTTCAACCGTTCAAACGCTGCCTCGGTGCCGCGGATGTCAAAGAAATCCTGTTCCTTGGCCAACAATCGGATCGCTTTGGGGGCTGATGCGGCAATGAAATCCTCATGTTCCAGCCCCAGCGCCAGGACATGCGGCGGAGCCTGTTCGGTATCAACGGGCAATTCATTTTCACAGTTGCGAAGAAACGTCGAAACGAAACAGGAGGGCGCCGCCAGGGTAAGACGATCATCCAGGCCGCACATCCACGTCGTCACCATCCCGCCGCCGGAATTGCCGGTGATGCCGATGCGGTTTGGGTCAATTTCCGGTCGTGATATCAAATAATCCACCGCCCTCATCGCATCCCAAACGCACCACCCGGCGAAATTGTCGCCGACCAGGAATTGATCGTTGCCGACACGCAAATGCTCGGTCACCGGTCCGCCAACGTGGCTACCACCGTCGGCATCAGGAAATTGCAACCGTTCACCTTGACCGATCGGGTCAAAGAGCAAGCAAGCGTGGCCGAAGCGGACCAGGCTTTGAGCGAAACGTTGATAATCATCATGCGCCTTGCCGATATCCTTGTGACCGCACGTGCCCACCATCCCGACGACCCGGTCGCCGGCGAATTCGCCATTGTCGCCGGTCGGAAGGTAGAAATTTGCGGTAACCGGAAAGCCCGGCCGGCTGTCAAAAATCACCTTTTCAATCCGGTAGCCATCGCGTTGCAAGATGCCGGTGATGCGGGGATTGAGCGGACATCGCTGGGGCATCGGTCCGAGCGCCGCGGCGATCTTTTGTTTCACCGACGCGCGATACCGCTTCGCTTCGGCGACCGACGACACCGCCGCTTTTGCCGCGATCGCTCGGTCATGGGCTTGGCGAACGTGTGGGACCAGAAAATCCTGCATCATTCGCGGGAACCGGTTTAGCGGCGTCAGCCCGGTGGTCGTCGTCCCGCCGGGCGAACCCGTGGTGAACGCTTCGAGCTCTTCTGTCGCTTCGCCGGCCCGAACCGAACCGAAGGGCCATGCCCCGGTCGCCATTCCGGCAGCAGCGAAACTCAATGCCGCGCGGCGATTGCAACTGGTCGAATTAGCGTGATATGTCATCTTGGTCACGGCAAGACCGTCTGGTGTTGTTGGTAGGATTGCACAACGTCATGGGCGGTTTGCCGTAGGAACGCGGCAAAGTCCAGATCGAGTGATTGAGGTACAAACGGGTTGTCGCGAACATCACGTCGCAGCAATGATTCAAACCAAACGCATCCGCCGAGGTATTGGCCGGCGATCGAGGCGTGATGCCCGTCGATGCTTAAAACCTTTTGCCCGTCGGCATCGGCTTTCCACCGCCAACCGACGTGCAGCGAGTTGGCTTGATCCGGCAGGGCGGGGTAGTCGGCTGAATTGAATTGAAATGTCGGATCGATGCGATAGCCCCACCGTGGGTCCGAAGCAGCGGCGGCAAACGCATTTCCCGCCGGGATCAGCGACGCGTCAACTTGCTCAGCAATTTTCTGATAGGACTCGGACAGGCGGCGGTGCATTTGAGCCGCCGAAGTCGGCCGCCCGGTCGCGGGTCGGTCAGTGACGGTGAACCAAGGATCATCGATCCGGTAGGCCCAGGTTTGATGCAGCCGCAACCGGGCCGTGGGTGCTAAACGCCCGATCGCTTCGGCCAGGATGTTGGCATGGGGTTGATAGGTTTCCGAATCAAAACTCATGGTGCTGACTTGTTGAATCGTTACCACGTCCCAGGGCTGCGACGTCAACATCTTTTCCGTTGGCGGACCAAAACGTCGGCCTTCAGGCGGCTGATTTCCGGCGAGCAGACGATCGGCGTGCCGCTGCAGCGACGCGCCGCCAATGATGATCTTTTCGAGTTGCAACGAAAAACCTGCCGCCGCGGCCAGGTCGTCTAAATACTCCGTCGCATTGCGGGTAAATGAGTTGCCGATCGCCAGGACTCGGAACGGTTCATCCGTGGGATAGGCCTCCGGCCTGTCGTCTGTGGGATAGGCCTCCGGCCTGTCGCCTGTGGGATAGGCCTCCGGCCTGTCACCCGACACCTCGGAACTTACGGGGATGACAGGCCGGAGGCCTATCCCACTTTTAGTAGGTACCGACACCCTGGCCCGATAGTTGGATTCGTTGTACCGCGGATTGCGATCGCGAGTGATGACAGAATTTGCCGGGTCATCTTGGGTATAAATCCACAGTTCCCGCTGGTCCCAAACCACGATCTCATCACGTCCGTCGCCGAGCAGATCGATGGCGTCATAAGCCAACGTCGGGTGACCGTCGGCGGGCAAGGTCATTACCCGGCGGCCGTGACCATCATAAAGACCTCCATGGACCGGATCAGCGTTGAGCAACAGCAATTCTTCCGGCCCGCCGGACCAGTTGACCGGCGGTAGCGTGCTGCCGTGCTCGGGCCGCGGTTCAACATCGGTCAGCAGTTGGCCGTTGGCGTTAAAAATGTGCAGGATGCCTTGGCTCCGCCAGAAGTTGATGACCGCCACCTCCAGCCCCGGCACGTCAGCCCGAAGCTCCGCGACCGTCATGTTTTGGGCGTGACCGATGCGGTGATGAACCCTCGGAACTCCTTGGGTGCTGGTGATGACCAATCCCTCGTCGCTGGCCGCCCAAAGCACCTCAGGATCGCCGTCGCCGGCCAAATCAGCAACCGCAACGGCGTCGGCATGATCCTCCAATTCCTCCTGGCGAGACCACAACACGTTGCCGTCGGGGTCCAACATCGTATAACCGACAAACACCTCGTCGCGACCATCGCCATTGACGTCTGCGGGGACCGGGAAATGTCCGGTATTGAGTCGCGCCGACCACAGCGGCTCGAACGTGTCGGTCATCGCCCAGAGACCTTCGTAGCGGTCTTTGATCAACAGGTCGGTCGGTCGCCCCAAACCTCGCAGGTCCGCCACCGCGATCGCATCGCCCAGAATGCGGGGAAACTTATTGGCCGGCGAAGTCGTCGCGGGATTGATCGGCGTGGGGGCGCTGCGGAGCGTCCGGCCGGTTTGACCATCGGCGATGTGAATCGATTGATTGCGACAGTAGACGACTTCGCAAGCCCCGTCGCCGTCGAAATCATGGACTTGGAAACCGACATCGTTTGTCAGATGATGCCGATAACGATCCGGTTGGCCAATTTGCCATAACACGTCGCCTTCCAACGTCACGGCGGTCAAACACGACACTTCGCTGTTGGAATCGCGGGGGCCATGATGCAAAATTTGACCAATCAATAGATCCGTCACGCCATCGCCATCCAAATCGCCAAAGCGAATGTTGCGGTCGGCGCCGAAATCTTTTAATGAGATTTTGGTCGCCAATTTTGGAACGGGCAGATTGACCGATGCGGCGTCGGCCAGGGCAGCTTGAGCGGACTGTCGGGCGGCGATTCGTTTGGCTTCCGCCGGGCTGCAGGTCACCACCACGTCGTAAAAAACGGCCGGCTCATCGGTGCTCAAACCAACCCCGCCGGCCGGCTCCGCTGACGCATCGGCCACCAGAGCCGTGTCTCCCAAGGTCGCGGTGATCTGGTTACCGGCGACGCGGACGCTCAAACGGGTGGGCTGATCGGTCGGCCGGGCGGCGGGGTGACGATCAAGCACCACTTCATTGAGCTGGCGAAAAGCGACGTCATGATTGACATGAGTGATGACGGCATGATCGTCCTGCCAACCGACAAAGTAGTGACGCCGATCATGCCGGGTGCGGACCGTCACCCCGCATCGTCCCGTAGAGGTTTGCGGTGTGATGTCCGCGGTGATCTCATAATCTTGCCAAGTCCGGTCACCGGCCACGACCAGCGGATGCCAAGACTTGCGCCACCGTTTGGATTGATAGGAGAGCGATGGCCGACCGGCATTTGGTCCGGCGATAACCCGCCAGGCGACTTGGCTATCCATGTCGGTGTCGAACGTGCTGATTGACCAGGCTCCATGGTCGGGCACCGCTTCGCGGACGTAGTGATATTCGGTGGTCGGTCCGACCGCCGGCATTAGGGGTCCAAAACCGTGACCGATGAACCCATCGATCAGCCGATGGCCATCGACCGGCGGACGGCTTACGGCCGGGGCGGGGTCGTTCGCGCTATTTTGGGCAACGGCGGCTTGGATAACCGCCGCCGTCCAGACCACCGGCAGCATCGCCAGGCAGAATCGGAGGGCCGGCCGAGGAGAGTAGAATCGGTCGTTAGTCAATGTGAAATGAAGATGTGAGAATGATGGGCGAAATGTAAGCGACTGTCCGAATTATCTGTAAAGTAGGACGGCCTTTCAGGCTGTCCAAAGGGTCAGTAAGCGTCATAAAGTCAATGCAGTCATTGCCCCGCCAGTTGAGTTTCACGAACAATCAAATCCGACGGGCTGAAAGTCCGTCGTACAGCCGTTACTGACCCGGACAGTCACTGAAGCCCATGATAGATTTCGCGTGGCAGAACGCAAGCCGTCGCCGTTCACGCCTTGGGCGGCTGGACCAGCTTCGTCGCGTCCATGCCCAGCACCGCCAGCCCGGAGAGAAAAAACGCCCCGCCCAGGAAAACGAACATGAACGCGTCGCCGTTGCCGTAACCCATCGACGTGCCCAGCGCCGCCAGCCGCGGCAGCACCGAGGACGTCAATGCCGCTCCGTAATTGCCCCACATGTTGGACCAGGCAAAGATGCCCGAGGTGTTGCGACCGCCAATGTCTTGGACCAACGCCCAAAACGGCGGATTTTTGACGTCGGTCATGAACGAGACGATTGCGAAACACGTCACCACCGCGGCCAGCGAATCGAAACGCACGCAGGCGATGTAAGCCACCCCGGCGATCATGCTGCACACGGCGACCGGCAACACTCGGCCCCAGCGAAGTCCAAAACGGACGACTGACCAGTCTCCCATCGCCCCGCCGATCAATTGAGCCGGAATGCCGACGGCCAGGATGCCGGTCAAAAGCAACCCGCCGTTGACGTTGCCGACCCCGCGATCCTTCAAATACGTCGGCAGCCACGTGATCAGGAACGCCCAGCCGACGTTGGTGGCGAATTGCGTCAGCGAGTTCAGCCACAGCGTCCGGCTGCGGCAACACGCCCAAATCATCGGCGCGATGTCGCTCAACTCCGATCGATGATCGTCCGCCGGCACCCCGATCCATGCCGCTTCATTCCCGGCGGCCGCGGGATGGTCCCGCGGTCGATCGCGAACGATCCAGTAATAGGCCGCGCCAACGAGCACGCCGACGACGCCGTAGAGAATCAGGACGATGCGCCACGATCCGAGTCGCTCGGCCAAGACCACCGACAGGACCGGGGCAACTGCCCCGCCCAGCCGGCCCCCCATCGACACCCAGCCGGAGGCGAACGAGCGGTTTTGGGTCCGAAACCAGCGGCGGATGATGCCCGAGGAAGCGGGATAAGCGCCCGCCTGGGCCAAACCCAACGCCAACCGCGCCGCAAACAGTCCCGCCAGCGTCGCGGCCAGCCCGATCGCCACCGTCATCAACGACCAGGCAACGATGTAGAACGTCAGCACTCGGCGGGCACCGAATCGATCGGCGGCCCATCCGGCGGGGATTTGAAACGTCGCGTAGGTCCAAAAAAACGCTCCGAGCGTGTCGCCGATTTTCGCCCTCAGCTCATCGCTGTCGCCGCCCGACGCTCCCGAAAAATCGTTTAGAAAAACCTGCAATTTGACCAGTTCGCCCAAACAGACGCGGTCCAAATACAGGAAAAATGCCATCGCCACCGAAACGCCGATCACCCGGTACCGAATCCGCGTATGGGGGGGCATCCGCGTACCGGGTATCCGAGTCCTAGGCCCCGCACTGCTTTGAGGCCTGCCAATGTCGTCGCGTCGCGGTTCGCTCAAGATGCCTGTCCGGCGGCAGGGGGGGCAAGGAGATGGAACCGCCGCAGCGAACCCGCGGTGAATTGTTGACAAACCCTTGCGTTCCGTCAAACGAAACGATAAAATTCCCTCCGTTTGATCATCGGAGATGGACTTGCCGGCCCCGCGACCACGTCATGAATTTTCCAATGAAACGTTCCGCTTGGTGCATCGCAGTGACGGTTGTAGCCGCGGTCGGTGTCTCGCCCCGCCATTGCCGAGGCGAGTCGAACCCGACCGCCTCGCCGCCGGCGCTGACGTTTGAGTCGGACATTCGACCGATCCTCAAAGCCCATTGCTTTTACTGTCATGGCGAGGACAAAAACATCGAAGCCGGTGTCGACCTGCGTCAAGTCCGCCGCATGCTTGAATCGTACACGATCGATGAACTCGATCCGCACCTGTCGTTGCTGCTCGACGTGGTCGAGTCCGGGGAGATGCCCAAGGACGGCAAACCGCTGGCCGCCGAGGACGTTGAAACGATCCGGCAATGGTTGGCCGGAGGTTTCCCCACCGCCCGGCCCGAACCGGAGGAGTTGCCGGACTTTTACATCACGCCGGAGGAACAGAATCATTGGGCCTTTGCACCGATCCAGTCACCCGCCATCCCCGTGGCGGGCGGTCCGGCCCATCCGGTCGATGCGTTTATCGGCGAACGGTTGCAAAGCCGCGGGCTGGAGTTTGCCCCCCCGGCCGATCGCGTCACGTTGATCCGACGGGCTTCGTTTGATCTGCACGGGTTGCCGCCGACCCCCGAGGTGGTCCGGCAGTTTGTCGACGACGATTCCCCGGGCGCCTGGGATCGGGCGATCGATCGTTTGCTGGGCGATCAAGCCTATGGGGAGCGTTGGGGCCGGCATTGGTTGGACGTCGTCGGGTATGCCGATTCGGCCGGATCGCTGCAGGATTTGCCGCGTGAGAACGCCTGGCAATATCGCGACTATGTTGTCCGGTCGCACAACCGGGATCGCCCCTGGGACCGCTTCCTGCAGGAACAGTTGGCCGGCGACGAGCTGGCCGGGTTGGACCACGACGCCGCAACGAAAGGGGTGCCCGACCCGTCGCTGTGGGACAGCCTGGCGGCCACCGGTTTCTGGCGGATGCCGCCTGACGGAACCGCCGACAAGGGTGCCGACCAAGACATCGCCCGCGAGGAGGTGTTGACCGACACGCTGCGGGTCTTCGGCAACGCCCTGTTGGGTTTGACGGTCCAGTGTGCCCAGTGCCACGACCACCGCTTTGACCCGATCAGCCACAGTGACTACTACCGCCTCCGAGCGCTGATTGAGCCGGTTTATGATGTTCGCGATTGGCGGAAACCCAAGAATCGGTTGTATAATGCTTACACCGCCCAAGAACTCACCGCCAACGCCGTCATCGAATCCAAAGCTGAATCGGTCGATCAGGCGCGTCAGGATTTAATTGATACCGAATATGACAAATACCTTCGCGACCGGATGAAGGATCTCGAACAGGAGATTCAGGATCAAATCTGGGTCGCCTGGCACGTCAACCCCAAAGAGCGGACCGACGAGCAGACCGAGTTATTGAAAAAACATGATTGTGATTTCAAGAAAAACAGTCATCTGCGGTCGATCCCCGGTCGCAAGCAGCAGGAGGCCCAGCGGGTCGCTTATTTGGAGGAAGCCGAGCGGATCCGCCTGACCAAACTATCACGCACCTTCATGGCCGCGACCGAGGAGGCCGGCGAGGTGCCGCCGACGCGGCGCTATCATCGCGGCAGCCCCGCGATGCCCAAAGAAGTGGTGCCGCCGGGCGATTTGACCATCGTGCAGAACCGACCCAAAATTTCCGAAAATGATGACTCGCTGCCGACGTCCGGTCGCCGCCTGGCCTACGCCCGTTGGTTGACCGGCGGGGAACATCCGCTGCTCGCTCGGGTGCTGGTCAACCGTTTCTGGCTGCATCATTTCGGCAACGGTTTCGTCGATCGCTCCGATGATTTCGGGATGCGAACGGCCCGACCGATTCACGGCGATCTGATGGACTATTTGGCCACAAGGTTTGTCCGCGACGGTTGGTCGCTCAAGGCGTTGCACCGTTTGATCATGACGTCGCAAACCTATCGTCAATCGACCCGCAATGACGCTGCCGAAGCGATCGATCCGGACAACCACCTGTTGGCGCGAATGTCGCTGCAACGACTCGAGGCCGAAGCGGTTCGCGACTCCATGCTCGCGGTTTCGGGTCAATTGGTTCGGCATGTCGGTGGCCGGCCGACCGCGGTCGCTCGCAACCCCACCGGCGGGATCGTCCTGGGTAAAGAACTATCTAACGCCAGCAACGGTGTCGTTCAAACCGTCGAGCCGTTTGGCGAAGCCTCGCGGCGACGCAGCCTCTATGTTCAACAAATGCGGAGCCGAACCCTTTCAGTGCTCGCGGCTTTTGACATGCCCAACATGGCACCCAATTGCAGCCAGCGGGTTTGCACAACCGTCGCGCCGCAGTCATTGATGATGCTCAATGATCAATTCGTCATCGCCCAAAGCAACCATTTGGCCGACCGGTTGATCGGCGAGCATCCCAATTCAACCGATGACCAAATCGAACAGCTTTGGCGGTTGGCTTATGCCCAGTCTCCTGACCGGCAGGAGCGGGAGGTCGCCGCGGCGATGTTGGCCCGCGCCGCCGCTCGGCAGGCGGACATCGAAGCCGACGGAACGCCCCAGCGGCGAGCGTTGGCGTCGTTGTGCCAAGTGATCTTCGCGTCCAATCGGTTCCTGTACGCTCCCTAATCAATAATCATGAACCTGCAATCAACCTCCCGGCGTGGTTTCCTTCGCGGCATCACCGCCTCCTCGGTCGCCCTGCCTTGGCTATTGCAACAACAGGGATATCTGTCCGCGGCCGAAACGGCGGTCAAACCGGACTTCGACGTCACCTATGATCTAACCCCCAAACGGCCGCCTCACGCCGCCCGGGCGACCGCCATGATTGACCTGTTTCAATTCGGTGGTCCCAGCCAGATGGATCTGTTTGATCCCAAACCGCTGATCGATCGAATGGACGGCGAAAAGTTCACAGGCGAGTTGGACACCGACAATGCCGCCGGCGCCTCGGGCATCGTTTTCAGCACCGGATTTAAATTTGCCAAGTACGGGCAGTGCGGCATGGATGTGTCCGAACTGATGCCTCATACCGCCAAGATCGTTGACGACCTGTGTCATATCCGCGGGATGCAGTTTGGGACCAATGCACACGACCGGGGAACCTATTTAGCTCACAGTTGCGGTCCCACCCCCGGCCGGCCGGTGTTGGGGTCTTGGCTGACGTATGCGCTGGGCAGCGAAAACGACAGCCTGCCGGCCTATGTGGCTTTGACCGCCAAGACCGGTTTGCCCTACCTCAACGAGGACAACTGGACGGCCGGTTACCTGCCGGGGTTGTATCAGGGCACGATGGTGCGAAACGAGGAACCGCGGATCCTCAACCTTGATCCGCCACGGCATCTCGCCGGGGCCGGACAGCGGGACCAACTCGACCTGCTGCGGCAACTCAACGAGCGTCACGCGGCGATGAACCCGGCGGAGCAGGATTTGCAGGCCAGGATTGCATCGTATGAACTCGCCGCCCGGATGCAGGCGACGGCCAAGGAGGCGTTTGATTTATCCGGTGAGCCTCAACACATCCGCGACCTATACGGTTTGGATATCAAGGAGACCGCAGAGTATGCCGAGCGGTGCATCGTTGCCCGCCGGTTGGTCGAGCGCGGCGTCCGGTTCGTCCAGTTGCTGCACGACGGCAACGGCGAAGTCGACTGGGACACCCACGGCGGAATTGTCCGGCGCCTGCCGATCGCCTGCCGGGCGGTCGACCAACCGTGCGCGGCGTTGATCACCGACTTGAAACAACGCGGGCTACTCGACTCCACGCTCGTTCGTTGGGGCGGCGAGATGGGACGGCTGCCGACCGCCGAAGCGACCGGCGATCGACCCTCCTGGGGCCGCGATCACAATGGCAAAGCGGGATACATGTGGATGGCCGGCGGCGGGGTCAAAGCAGGTTTGATTCATGGTGAGACCGATGAGTGGGGCAACGAAGCAATCGCCGGCCAAGTCTCCGCCGAAGACTTTCATGCCACCGTGCTGCACCTTTTTGGTCTCTCGCACGAAGAACTCAATTATAAGTCCGGCGGTTTGTCCTATTCACTTACCGACGGCAAACCGGCCCGGGTGTTGACCGAGTTACTCGTTTGAGACCCGGGTGAACCCGGCCGAGTGTAGCTTGCAACGCTTAGTGCAGGTGCTGCTTTTATGATGCGTGACCGAGCACTTCGGTGAAAAACCGCAGCCAATTGCCGTGAAAAATGGCAGTAATATCGGCATCGCTGTACCCGCGACCCGACAGCGCCTCGGCGAGCCGAGGCGGCAAGTCGGTATAACGATTCAAATCCGTCGGCGTTTGATCATAACCAAAACCGCCATCCAAATCGGTTCCGATGCCGACGTGCCGGCAGTCACCGGCCAGTTGACACACGACGTCAATATTCTCCACCGAAGTCGCGATCGTGCAGCGAGCCTCGGTTTGACCGATGACATAACCATGCTGCATCATCACCGCGTCAAACGCCATGCCGATCACCCCATCACGCTGGATAACCGCACGGCATTGATCGTCACTAAATTGCCGCTGCCAATCGGCCAGGCGACGACTGTTTTGATGGCTGGCGTGAATGCGTCCGCCAAACCGGTCGATTACCTGATCGAACGAACGGTCCGACAGGTGGGTCATGTCGATGGTCATGCCGAGCTGTTCGATCCGCTCGATCAATGGCAGGGCATCGAGTGATAACCCCGCGTCCGCCCGCGTGCCGCCGCCATAACGATTGGGACCGTAATGAGTCAATCCGATGGAGCGAAGCCCGGCGGCGTAAAATTCGTCGATGGTGTCGGGCGTCAATAAAGGATCCGCCCCCTCCATCGTCAGAATATATCCCAGCGGCGTGCCGTGCGGCGAAGCCTCGAACTCGGCAACGTGCTGCGTCAATTGCTCGGCGGTACAGATTTGTCGAATCCAACCATCCGCCTGCAACGCCCGGTAGTAGGCCAGTTGAGCGTGCGCGTAGGCATAGCAGGCGTGTGGTGTGCTGTGACCAAAGTCGTGATTGATCGGCATCTCCAACCGGGACAGCAGGGTGGTCAGGCAAACGCCAACGCCCGCGGCACGTAGTTCGGGCAGGGAGAGGGTGTTTTTGCAACGACCCAAACCTGTCATCCCCAGCGTCGTTTCTTGGGACCGGATGTCGTCGACCGATTGACGCAAATCCCGGTTCCAGTCCACCCCATTGAGAGCGAGATCGAGGTGGGCATCGAAGATCATCATGTCGGCATGGCAGTGCGGTTCATTGAATGTACGACGGCCTTTCAGGCCGTCGGCCGCGACGGGCTGAAAGCCCGTCGTACCGCCTTGGTTTGACCCGGTAACCACCTAAATTCATAGAACCCCATAAGTCTCGAACGCCTCGGTGGCTGACATCCCGCCGCGGACGGCTTCGCGGACCTTGTTTTCCTCCAACGATTTGTCCCACGCCGCCTGGATGACCTGACGCTCAACCCGCTGCGGGATGATGACCAAACCATCGCGGTCCGCCCCGATCCAATCACCCGGATTGATCGTCACCCCATCCAATTCCACCGGGACGTCATAATCGGTCACCCGCTGTCGATTGCGGCTGTCGTAGGGATTGGGTCCGCGAGCAAAAACCGGAAAACCCATGTCGGTCATTTTGGCGAGATCTCGCACCGCGCCGTCGACGACGACACCGACGCAACCTCGCTGAACCGCGACGTTGGACAACAATTCGCCCCAAATTCCCGATCGCATCGAGCCGGCCGCGGCGCAGAGGATCACCTCATCGGTTTGGCAGGAATCGAGTGCTTCCAGTTCCAGTTTGTAGGGGGCCGGATCCTGGTGCGCCATGTCGCTCCAAAGCGTCGTTTTGGCTCGACCAAAGAGCAGCGACCGGGTCCCGGTCAGCGGTCCGATCGGCAACCGTGGGCACTGCGCGACCAGACCGACCCCGTCGAGCGCGTCGGCCAGCAGCGGCACCGTCAAACGACGGCGGATGTCATCCAGCGAAATCGGCAACGGCTCGACGGAGCTTTGGCCGTTTTCGGCAACGTTTCGTCTGACATGGTGACCGTTGGCCACCGCGTGGGAACCGACATGGTAGCTATCGACGATCACGATCGGGTCCGTGGGATTGTGCAAAATCGGCATTCAAGTTGTAGGCACGTCATGGGCGTCGGATCATTATTTCTTGAGTCGTTTAGTAATCGCACCGGCTGATTCTTTGATCAATTCGAGCCACCGCTCTCGCGATTCGTTGTCCATCCGCACCCGGGGCGCCGACAAACTGATCGCCGCCACCACACCTTCGTCGTCAAACAGCGGGGCGGCCATGCAGGACACGCCCAAATCGGTCTGATCGTCCTCCACCGCCACACCGTCGGCTTTGACTTGTCGCAGAATTTTCAACAATTCCGCGGGGTCAACCACGGTTTTGGGTGTTCTTTTCTCGATCGTCGCGTGACGCAGCAAAAACTCCTGTCGTTCCACCGGCAAGAACGCGATGATGGCTCGACCCAGCGACGTGCTGAAACACGGATCGGTCATCTGCGGCGAGACGCTGCGGCGGAGCGTCTGCTGCGTTTCGATCACGTGCAGGTAGCAGACCCGCTCAAAACGCAGGATGCCCAGGTTGATCGTCTCGCCGGTCCGGGCCTGCAGTTGCCGCATGACCGGATCGGCGACCGAGACCCAGTAGGGATCGTTGGCCCCGACGGCCAGCCGCTTGATCATTCCCGTCTGTTTGTAGATGCCGCCGCCCAGGTTGTCGGTGTAGCCCAGCGTGCAGAGCGTTTTGAGCAACCGGTGGGTGGTCGATTTGGGCAACCCCACCGTCGCCGCCAAGTCGGCGAGGGCGACGCCCTGCGGCTTCCCGGCGGTGGCTTCGAGGATGGAGAACACTTTGACCAGGTGGGCCGATTCCATGAAACAGACGATCCAGTAGGGGACAGCTTATCGTTCCGGTTGACGGAACTCAAGCGTCCGCGATTAAATGGTTCGGAATGATTCGCCGGACCTCGGAAACCGCTATTTTACCGTCCCGATCGTCCGCCGCAGACACCCGGGGCCAGCGTGATGGCCCCACACGTCCATTTCCTCCGGCCCATCCAATGAACCACCCCGACGTCAGCTACCCGCTAGACCCCACCACCCCGACCTCGCACCTGCCCTTTAGTCCTTGCGTCCGGGTCGGCAACCTGATCTTTGTCTCCGGTCAAGCATCGGTCGACGCCACCGGCAAGGTCATCTCCGACGATTTTGAAAGTCAAGTCAGACGTTCGATCGAGAACCTTCGTGCGGTCTTGAAGACCGCCGGCAGCGATTTGGAACATGTTGTCCAAACCCGCAACTACATTCAGCGTGGAGAAGACTTTCCGGCCTACAACCGGATCTATGCGGAGTATTTCAAAGACCCGTTGCCGGCCCGAACCTCGATCCGCAATTGCTTGGACGATCAGGTGCTTTATGAGATCGATGCGATTGCGGTGGTGCGGACGTCATGATCGACAACCGCGAACGATGGTTTGAAATCGACAACATCGACGAGATTGCGTCGCCGACGATGTTGATCTATCCCGACCGAATCGAACGCAACCTGCAGCGGATGATCCGGTGGGCCGGCGGCGACGCCTCGCGTTTGCGGCCTCACGTCAAAACGCACAAGCTGCCCCGGGTTGTCGCGATGAAATTGGCCGCCGGGATTACCAAATTCAAAGCGTCGACGATCGCCGAAGTTGAAATGGTTGCCGCGTCCGGTGGACGCGACATCGTATTGGCCTATCAACCGGTCGGTCCCAACATCGATCGTTTGATCCGTTTGATTCAAACCTATCCTGACGCCAAGATTGCCGCCCTGGTCGATGACCCGGCAATCGCCGGGCAAATCGGGCAAGCGGCTTCGTCGGCCGGCGCGACCGTGGCCTGCTATTTGGACCTCAATGTCGGCATGGATCGGACCGGCATCGCACCGGGCGAGGGTGCGCTGCAATTGTACTGGTTATTGTCGCGCACCCCCGGTCTAACCGCCGCCGGACTGCACGCTTATGACGGCCACTTGACCGATGCGAACTATGAGGCATTGGTGACCAAGACCGAAGCGACGTTTCAAACCGTCTGGCGGCTTCGCGATGCCATCACCGCGGACGGTTTGACGGTCGGCAATATCATCGCTTCGGGCACGCCGACGTCCAAGGTGTTGGCGGCTGGCGGCATGGTGGAAGTTTCCGCCGGCACCACCGTTCTGTGGGATGCCGGCCAAGCCTCGATCTGTCCCGATTTGGAGTTTGAACATGCCGCTTTGGTACTCACCCGCGTGATAAGTCGACCGGCGGCGGATCGAATCTGTTTGGATCTGGGACACAAAGCGGTCGCTTCGGAGATGGCCCCGCCCCGCGTCCGGTTCTTTGGATTGGAAGACGCCGAACCGATCATGCACAGCGAAGAGCACCTGGTGCTTCGGACCGATCAAGCCGCCCGTTACCCGCCGGCAACGGTCGTCTATGGCGTGCCGCGGCATATCTGTCCCACGATGGCGTTGCATCAAGCCGCGTGGTGCGTGCGTGATCGTCGAGCGGTTGAGTCTTGGCCGATCACGGCAAGGAACCGATGCCTTTCGATTTAACGATCCAGCGGATGGATCGGTCGTGTCAGGTTTTTATAATGAAAATTGGCGAGGTTGCTGGAGCAGGGTCCCGGCGTATCGACCCAAATCTGCCGTCTGGCGATCGGATCAAATGCTCGCCGATGGGCGACTGCCGCTTTGACGATGATGATGGAAAAATCTTCGGGATTGAATCCAAAGTGTCGCCATTGACCTAAATCCCAGGTCGGCGTCGCAACGCTGGTCAACAGGATGGTTACTCCTTCGCAAGCGACCACAGCACACGGTCCCATGTCATATCGATCGCCGCACATCGCAGCCAGGTGACTTTGTTTGTCTTCCAATTCAAACTCACCGCTGCCGAGTTGCAGCAATTGACATTCGACAGTCAACGGTCCGCCAAACCTATCGTCACCCTGTCCCCCCAGCGATAGCCTGACTCTGTCACCGATTCGGTGATTGGCTGACGTTTGCACCGCTACGGGGTCCCATAGACAAAACGCGGCATTGTCGTATTGATCCTCGATCAATCGACGCAGCAACACGACCCCATCGCCCGGTGCTCCGCCGCCGATGTTGTCCGACGGTTCGACCAGCACCGTCAATCCATCCAGCTTGCCGGTCGATCGCCAACGCCCCAAATTTTCAAAGACTTGATCGATGGGTTCATCGGCGGCATCACCGATCGGGGCAATTTTAACCGCCAAATCATGAAGCTCGTCGAGGATTTCGCCGGCTTCGCCCGGGGACCCATCGGTCACCACCGACGCCGACGCTGAAACATGCGGTCCGTCGCTATAAGAAAATCCCGCATTGATATTGATCGCGACGATTCCGGCAAACTTCTTTTGCAATTCCGCCGCTCGGTCCAATAGTGTTCGCATCGGCGGGGCGGCGGTGGCGGTGCCGATCGGCGGCCACAGGACGGGAAACCGACGGTAGTATTGCCGCGGTCGTCGCCCGGAGGCCAGACAGCGTTGCAAGAACTCGGCGGTGTCGATCGCGGTTGCCTTGGCATCGGTATGAGGATTTTCGCGATAGGCGATCAATCCATCGGCATGCTCGGCCATCGCCGGCGAAAAGTTGGCGTGCAGGTCATAGACACCAAAGATCGGCACCGCCGCGGCGGCCGGGATCTTTCGTATCCGCTGTAACATTTCCCCTTCGACATCGGCGTGCGTTTGTGTCGCCGCGGCGCCATGAAGTATCAGGTAGATCGCATCGACTCCGCGTTCAAACGCCTCGGCGGACGTTTCGACGAAACCATCCCAGAATTGAATCAAACAATCATCGGTCAACGTCGCGCCGGGCGGGGCAACGGCCAACAGGGTGGGCTGGACGTCCCATCCCAACCGGTCGGCAGCCTCCCAGAAACCGCCCGCCGGGGACGAATCGCCCCGCAGTTGCGACATTGATTGTCCACGATGAACGGCGAACGCATTCCAACGCGTCTGACCGGGCAGGAAGGTATGGGTTTCGTGGAAAAACCCACCCAGAAGCACCCGAAATCGTTGACCTGAAATCTTCGTCGTCATCAATCACCCACCGGCGGCGGCGGTGCCGAGAGGAAAATGCGGAATGATCGACATCGGCATGGAGGTTTCCGAGATGAGCGGTTTTAACAAACCCGCCAGCCGCGACACCATCGCAATCCAACGTTTCAGCTCCGCACGGGCCAACTGTGCATCGGACAGGAAACTTTCCGAATGAGCGACGTGCTGATTGCGAAAATCATACACCTGGCCCAACTCCGCGAGCAGCTTCCGCCCCCCGGCAAACGAGAACGACGATGCCGCCGCTGCGAGCACCCCGTTGAACTTCAGGCTCCGCTCCTCCAGCGACAGCGTCATGCAATCGCGCAGCAATCCGATCGGCATCGTGCCCCCGTCATAACGCAGTGTCTTGGCAAGATTCTGCTGCATCCGCTCATAGTGCTTCCGCTTGCCGCCGGTAAGCATTGACAGATCGGCATCATAAAACCGGTCCTGCTCGGCAGAACCCGGTGGCACTTGATCTTCCAGTCGCCGCACCACGACCGCTTTGGCGCTGCGGTCGAGCACCGAGAGCATCGGATGGAGCACCGTGGCGAGGTTGGATTCCTCCCGCGCCGAAAGGATCGCGAGCAACAACAACGACTGTTCGGCGGCCCGGCGACCCCCGCGGGACAAACCGGCGGCCACCGCGTCGCCGACGAACGATTCGACCGTCTCGCCGGGCGCTTCCGCCTGTTCGCGTTGTCTGGCACGGACGTAATCAAACAGCGGTGCGGTCGTGTCATCGGCCGCGGCAACGTCATCGAGCAAATCCGCCAGCGCCGGTCCGCACGCATCGGCCAACTCGCCGATCGTTTGCCCGGTGAACCGCTCAAACACATCTTGCGGCACATACAAATACTGCCAGCCCGTGCCCGAACCGCTGGCCGATTGACACCACGCGACCGCCGCGGCCGCTTTGACCGGCACGTCGCGATCCTCCCGCCCCTTGGTCTCGACCAAATAGTGCCGCCCGTCCTCACCGCGGGCAAAGAAGTCGGGGACATAGAACGCGATCCGGTTGCCAACCGACAAATAATCAATCCGCAATTTTTGCGGCCCCGCGTTCTTAGCCATCGCCGCGACCCCCGACGACTCACCGCCGGCAAACTCGCAAAACCCAACCTCCAGCTCTCGGTCGCAGGGCACCAGGTTGAACAACGTTCGGTCGGTTTGCAGCGTCGGGTGCCGATCGTTACGCGTCACCTGGAACGGACGCCAATCGCTCAACCGCCGCTCCCCGCCGCCGCCGATGCGGTCCTGCTGCTGCGTTGACCGCTCCCGGATCAGCGGCACGAACACCGCCCGCAGGAACTCCGAAACATCCGCATCCCCCAACCGCTTGGCCAACCGTTTGTCAAACAAATCGACCGGCTCGACAAACAACCGCTGCGTCACGACGGGTTTGACCAGCGGCGATAACCTGGCGGGTAGCCCCGGAACCTTGCAAATCCGCTCAAACTGTTTGACAAAGTAACGGACCGCCCCCATCGGGTTATGAAGCAACGGTAATTCAATCCGGCTGGCCTCGACGACTTCACCGGTCACCAAATGTTTGCCGCGGTAATCGACCGTCCACGACGTCGCTTCCCCGATCGGCAACCGCCCATACCGATCCGCCGCCACGTCAACGTCTGACCGCTCGATCGGTGCCAAAACTTTGGAGGTCTGATAACCCGCGGTCCATTGCGGCAATGTCAATTCCATGGTCTTACTGCCGCTGTGTCGCCATTCCTCAAAAATCTTGAGGCACGCTGATAACCCTGGCGTAGGTGACTCGTGTTGACCGCTGCCTGTTTGCCGAATATGCCGTTAGCGAACTACGAAAATTCTCAATCGTACCAAGGGCGAAGCCGGCGAACGGTTACTAATCCCCTAATCGGTAGCGAGTGCCAGGGTCATTGAAAGCATAGCGGCTATGATGTGAGCGGATAATCATCTTGAGATTCGGTCGAGCCGTTTCAAACATCAAACTATCGCTCAAGCTCGATTAAAAACAAAAATTCTTGGTTTGGCTCGTTTTCGGTGGGAATCCAGTCATTTGTCCAACGCATTCCAGCCATCACATTTCTCCGATAATCGATTTTCTGCACCTCATGAATCGTTCCTCGTTGTTCAAGCACTTCTTGCAAGTCTCTAGCTGTTGCTCGACCACCCGAACTGTACGACAGGATTGCGTAGGTGCAGTTCAGACTTCCCAGCAACTGATCAATCGCGACAACGGCTTCGTACTTTCCTGACGCTTCGTCTTTTTGAAAACTTTCAAATGCAGACGGGTGTTCTTTGTCTCGGGAATCCAACCGCCGATTGACTTTACCAAAAAGTTCAGGGCGATCATTTAAGCAGATCGTTGTGAAGACATGGTAGTAGGCAGAGTACCGCACCCGCGAGGGGGGCATCTTTTCGTTGTTTGAGCCATACGGAGGATCAAGGTACGCAAGATCGGCTTTGACAATCTTTGAGGTCTGTGCGGCATCGCCTCGGTAGACCTCGTGACTGATTTGGTTCTGCCAGAGCAATGGGACTTCGAGTTGCAGTGACTTGAATGACCGAGGTGCCCATTTTCGCAAATAGGAAGCATAATGTCCCAGGGTGCTGTCGACTTTGTCGAGTGCAAGGATCAACGATGTGATAGCAATTGCCCTGTCGATATCTTCTAGATTCAATCGCTCAATTTCAGCTCGCACCGCGTCGAGCTTTCGCGTGTTGTGTTGCTGCCAAGGACGTTTCACGGTGTTCGCTTCGGTGGCATTGGGATCGCCGCCGTAGTGTTCAGTGAACCAACCATCTGTGGGGGGCAGAGAGTTCAAATGGTCGATTAGTTCTCGGTACTTCTCTCGAGGTTTACGATTGAGCAGGTAACATTTTGAGAAGACCTCCGCCCAAACAGCGACATCGTTTGAAATGACTTCATAACCCAGTTTTGCAAACGCTTGCGACACGCGACTCGTCCCGGAGAAAGCATCAAAGATTGTAGACGCTTGAACGGAGCTTGCTAGATTGAGGATTGGTTGTAGAAGTTTTAGCTTCGAGCCAGCGTACTTAATTCCTTCGGTTTGAGGGGCGGCCGGAGCGATACCAGGGAAAAGCGTTTCAGATTGCATCCTCGTTGGCTCCCATCTGCTTTCGGAGGTTATCAATATCAGCCTTGACCACTTTTAATGCGTTCCGATGCCCCTGCTCGGTGCAAACAAGTGCGTGTGAAAAAAGTTGAACGAGAACTGGATTCATCGAGTAGTCAATCCAGCCTAAGGTAATGCTATCAAAGAGCCGAGATGCTCTCGCCGTGTGCGTCCAAAGTCCTCGCTGCAACGCGTTCGCGCGAGCGTTCCCATATCGCACCTCGCAGATGTATTGCTCCGAAGAATTTTTAAAGACAAAAACCGGATGTTTTCGACGACCTTCAGTTGAAATCAACGCGATTCGTGCCGTGTCCCGTACCGCAGCGACATAGTCGAACACCATGATGTTGCATCGCTTACGACGTTCATCGTAAATGAGCGGCAGGACATTGATACTATCAAAGGCGGTGAACGCGGGGTCTTTCAGGATATCTTTGAGTGCCTTTCCAGTAATCAGGCTGCTTCCCTCGTTTTGCAAGCGCGGGTACATCAGCGACGACTTGTCGGTCGAAAGTTGAAGCGGGCCATGTCCGTACGCTTTCAAACTTACAGGAAAGCTGTCGCCAGAGATTTCGTTCGTGATCGTGATGTCCTCTTCGCTTGACTTAGCGCGAAACAGGTCTTTTCCAACATGCAACGATCGGAAGTCGTACATGAATTGATTGATGAATTCGGCAATCGCAATTTCTGCCAAGTCACCGTGCGTTTTGTTGCCAATCAAACGCATCGTGAAAATATTGCTCAGCGTTGTGGTAATCAAGTCTGGATTTTTCGATATGAACAGCTTGAACCTCTGAAGAAAGTCGTTGTAGTTCCCAATTTGATCCGGCACGCTTTGGTTCTCCGTAGATGATTGTTATTGAAGAAGATTTACACTTGCAAGGATTACATTGTCGTACATAAGTTTAGGCAGTCGCGAGAGCCGCCATCGGCTGATAGGCCGCGAAGTACTCCGGTCGTTAGTTTGGATAGTCCTCATAGTCGAGTGAGATTACACCATTGGTACTCTCGTCAATCGGAAGTTCCTTCGTTAAATTCGCGCCGACATCAAAGGGCGGGTCGATGTAGATCAGGTCGACTTGGCCTCGGAACTCCGCCAGCAGGCTGGCCATGACCAGTTTGTTGTCGCCCCAGATCAGTCGGTTGCGGAAGTCGTCGCGGCGGGGGGTGCTCTGCTCAAAAAGTTCCAACTGGCCGGCTGCGGCGGCCGAGTCGCGTGGTTGGTCGATCCGCTCGATCCGCTGCAGCGGCATCGCAAGCGCCGCCGCGTCGACGCTCCGCCGCCGCCCGTACTCGTCGTACTTGCCCTCCCAAACCAGCTCGGTGCGCATCGTCGACAACGGATGCGGATTGCCCGGCCCCCAACCTTCCCCAACGCTCAAAGTCCTCTCCCCAAAACGGAAACCACGATTCCTCCCCCACGTCGGGCTAAACTAACGAGTTTGGCGGTCCCCGGGCGACTCCCCCCAGTTTTAATTGACACCCGACCGGCGAGGCGTGTGAACTCCGCCACAGCCGTTGTCCCCGGCCCCCCCTGTCATTAATGCGATCGCCGCTCAAGGAGGTTTTGGGCTACAATCGTGGCATCATGGTCAAGCAGAGACGCACCGCCACGTTCACGCTGAGGATTCGCGGAGCCGACGTGCTCTCCGAAACGGTTCCCGTGCGAACGCTCTCAGAGGCAGCCTCGGCGGTCACGAAGCTTGCCGTTGCCGAAGGATGATTTGCCGATTGGAGCAGGCGTTTCACATTGTCGACTACAGCCGTCACGCCGCTTCGATTGCGGCAGGATGATTTGCGGTGGCAACTCAAACGTGTTTTGAAGTTTGACAAAAACTGGACAAGCAACTTGAAACTTTATTTACCATTGTCGCTGCTGGTGACGGTTATTTGTTCAACCAACTTGAAGGCTCAGGAGACCGGCGGGTCGGAGGTCGTCTCGTCGGCCGCGCAGAACCGGGCGTTGACACAACAACTCGGCAAAATTGAGTTTCATGTTGAGGCGGAATTGGATTGGTTTCCTGAAGGGCCTGCGTACCGGGCGTCGGATGATCAATTCTTCTTTGCCGGTGTCCGCGGGCTGACGCGGCTGGGGCGGGCCGGGACGGTGCAGGAGGTTTTGGGACCGCCGATGACCGGAGGCGTTCACTTCCTGCCCGATGATTCGGTGCTGATGGTCGGACACGACGGTCTGCGGCGGTTGATGCCCGACGGCACGCTTTGGTTGCTGGCCGATGGCGATGTGATCGGCCGGGGTAACGATTTGTCCATTGGCATCTATGACGAAATTTACTTTAGCGTTCCCGCGTCGGGCATCTACCGATTGACCGCGGGGCCGGCGGGTCGATTGCAAAAGGTTTGGAATCAAGGTTGCAACGGTTTAGAAGTCGATCCGTCGGGTCAGTACCTCTACGTTGCCGGTCGTGATGTCCAGCGATACCGAATCGATATTGATAACGATACGCTCGGGCCGCCGGAGACGGTGGTGGAATTTGAAAAAGATCAACGTGGCGGCGACGGGTGCGCTTTTGACGCGGCGGGGAACTTCTACACCATGTTGTTTCGGACCGGGACGATTCGGGTCATCGATCCGCTGCGTCGGAAATTGGTCGCCGAGGTGCCCGTTGGTGTCGCCCCGGCGAGCAATTTGGCGTTTGGCGGCCCCAATGCGACAACGCTGATCGTGACCGCCGGCAGCCCCAAACAGTCCAATTGCCAAGTTCTGTCGGGTCAAACGGACATTGTCGGTTTTTCCGGCCACCCCGGGGCGGTGGACTACCCGGCAATCCGCCGGTTGCAGGTCGCCGTCAATCTCGAGGCGTTGGGGGGCACGGGGCGGTGACGTTGATAGCTTGACGGCACGCGCAAACGGGGGGCGGTCCGTGTCAAATCGCTCGCGGCTTGACCGAGAAGCTCATCAGCTACGCCACCGGGGCCGAGTTGTCGTTGGCCGATCATGCCGGAGTCGAAGCGATCCGGGTCCGCCATCGCGAGTGGGGGTTCACCTACTTGCCGCCCTCGATCGGGCCGACCGCCATCGACCCAGCGACAGTCGCCCGGCCGCACGGTCGTCACAATCTGGTGACCCGGACGCCGGAGTGACCTCCGGACCACTATGCCGAACTCAACTTTCCGTTCACGTTGTTTTTGGAATACTCAAAACAATACATGAGTGGCCCGGGACTGCCCGATGTCTTTTCAAAAGACTTTGAGGAAGGGGTCGACCGTGGTACCGCGTGCATCATGATGCGATCCGGCGGTACGATTCAAACTCACCGATCAGGTGGCGATCGTCACTGGCGGTTCCAAGGGACTCGGCGAAGCGATAGCGGCGGGGTTGGCGTCCGCCGGTGCCAACCTGTTGCTGGTCAGCCGTAATGAGGAGGAGGCCATGGCGACCGCCGCGGGGATCGCTGCGGAATATCCAATCAAAGCGGTGGGAATGAAAGCTGACGTCGCCCGGGAAAGCGAAGTTGCAAGAATCGTTCAGCGAACCAAAGACGAGTTTGGCCGGGTTGATATCTTGATCAACGACGCGGGCATCAACATCCGCGGTCCGATCGAAGACATTTCGCTGGAAGATTTCCGCAAGGTCCAGCAAATCAACGTCGACGCGATTTGGTTGTGCGTCAAACACGTCGCGCCGATCATGAAGGCGGCCAATTATGGGCGGATCATCAACATGGCCAGCACGCTGGGTCTGGTGGCGATGGCCAACCGGACGCCTTACGCGACCAGCAAGGGCGCGGTGGTCAATTTGACCCGGGCGCTCGGATTGGAATTGGCGCCGCATGGGATCGCGACCAACGCGATCTGTCCGGGACCGTTTTTGACGCCGATGAACGTACCGATCGCCGAGACCGACGAGGCGAAACAATTCATCGTCGGTGCGACGGCGCTGGGGCGTTGGGGCGACATGAAAGAGATTCAAGGTGCGGCGATCTTTTTATCCAGCCCCGCGGCCAGTTATGTCACCGGCAGCATGTTGACCGTCGACGGCGGATGGACGGCACGATGAGGACGACCCAACCCCATCGTTGGCTTCCTCGGCTGCTGTGCGTGGCGCCGATCGCTTACCTACAAGAGGGAACGGCGGACGGCGAGATCAAAACCGGTTTGAAACTTGGTTCCGCCGGGGTTTGTAAAATGCTGACGTTTCAGGGTGCCGATGGCGAGCCGTTCAACTTGCCGCTTGATCGATGAAGAATTACAAAACCCCCCAGCGAGAAAATGATGACGAATGAAATGATTGACCGCCGCGGTGCGGTCGGGCGGATGGCGGCCATCGTCGCCGGGGCGGCGGCGGGGTGACGGTCAATTTTTTACCCGGGATCAACACCGCGACTTTTCATGGGGAGCGTGGCGTGATGACGATTGCCCGCAACAAATTCGTGTGCCGTCCGGCCGAGTTGACCGGTGGCGGACCCGATCCCGCGGCGGCCGCGGCGTGGGACGGCGAAGGTTTTGTCGCCAGGCCGCATTTGCAAAACTGGATGGATTGCATCGAGTCGCGCCGCACGCCCAACGCGACGATCGAGACGGGGCACCGCACCGCGACGGTTTGTCATTTGGCTAATTTGGTGCGAGAACTCGATCGGCCGCTGCGTTGGGATCCGGTAGCCGAACGGTTTGTTGATGATGAGGTTGCCAACACCTTGCTCGGCCGTCCCAGGCGGCGGGAATTTGAACTCGACGGTTGATTGGACTGGACATCGCAACAACCGATCGGTAACGGCGGCGGTAAATGTCGCCCCCTCCGCCCACCGATTGCCCATGACCGTCACATCCGCCCGCCGCCAGGCGATTGCCACCCTGATCGCCATCGTCCCGTCGGTCGCCGCGGCGGCCGATTATGGCAAATCAATCATGGTTCGACCCGCCGCAGCCAAGACGCCGGCTGAAACGCCTCGGCCAACCGACACCGTGCTGCTGCGTCACCGATTGACCGGCGGCGAGACGGTCCACTACGAAGTCACCCACGTCGCCAAAACCAAAACGCGGATCAATAAACGCGAAGAAGTCTCGCAGGTCCACACCGTCTCGCAGCGACGCTGGACGGTGACCGACGCGACCGATGAAAAGATGACGTTTGAGCATCAAATCGATTCGGTCGCGATGACCCAGCAGACCGGTGAGGCCGAGGAAATCCGCTGGGACAGCCGCTCGGGCGACGACGCTCCGCCGGCGTTTGAGATGATCGCGACGAACCTGGGCGATCCGTTGGCCAAGATCACGATCAACGGCCAGGGCCAGGAACTCGATCGCGAACACTTTGGCGGCTCCAAATCGACGCTGGGCACCGGCGGGATCGCGTTGGTGTTGCCGCCCGAAGCGGTCAAAGTCGGCGCGTCGTGGGCGGTTCCGACCGAGATCCAGGTCCGCGATGAGGCGGGGTTGGTCAAAACCATCAAACTGCGACAATTGCATACGCTCACCGGCGTTTCGGCGGGCATCGCCACGATCCAACTTCGCACGCAAACCCTCACGCCGATCAACGAGGAATCGATCAAGGCTCAAGTCGTCCAGCAGCTCAACAATGGCGAGATGCGTTTTGACATCGACCGCGGCGTGTTGTTGGAACGGCAACTGGACTGGGACGAGACGGTGGTCGGTTTCCGCGGCAACGGTTCGATGATGGAATACCGTGCCAAGTTGACCGAGCGAATGATTTCGGGGGAGGAAGCGACCGAGATTGCCAGCCGGCCGGTGACGAGGCGGTGAACCCTGTAGCCGAGGCCGCCAAGGCCTTGGACGGAGATCTGACGCCCGTGCCGCTACATTGGCGGCAATGTACCGTCCGCCGATGCCATTGCTGAATGAAGTGAACCATGATTCTATTGGCTGTGTTTGCTGTCGCCTATGCGATTCTTCCATCGTTGGACGTCGTGGGGGGTTGGTTGCCTGCTGTCGATGAAACCGAAGTTTTGGAGTCAATCGTTCGTGGCGATGGCTCCGCCGACGAAAAAATACGTGCCATCGACGCTGTGGAACGAGTTTTGGACAAGCGGATTCGAAAGATCTACGAACAGCTTGATCCGAGGCATCACCTTTACATCGACCCGCCCCATGGACCTCGATTTCCGTGGGAGAGATGATTGACCACCGGACGTCTTGCCCCGTCGCCCACCGGGGCACAGCATTTGGGCAACGCACGCACGTTTCTGATCGCGTTTTGGGCGATGCGGGCGGCCGGGGGAAAGCTACGGTTGCGGATCGAAGACCTCGACACGCCGCGGACCAAACCTTGGGCGACCGATCAAGCGATCGAGGACCTCACCTGGCTGGGCATCGGTTGGGACGGACCGGTCGTGATCCAGTCGCATCGGGCCGCCGCCCACGCCGCGGCACTGAAGGCTTTGATCCACTGCGATCGCGTCTATCCTTGCGTTTGTACCCGCCGGGACATCGAACAAGCGGCGTCGGCGCCGCACGAGACCGGTGGAATATCGATCGATGGACCGGTCTACCCGGGGACGTGTTCGGGTTGGCACTCCGGCGACCCTTTGCCGCCGACGGGCAGTTTCTGCTGGCGGTTTCGCGTCGATCCGGTCGCGATGACTTTGATCGACCGCGTGGCGGGATCGGTCACGATCGACGCTGCGTCACTAGGGGATTTTCCGGTGACGCGTAAAACCGGCGAGCCGGCGTATCAATTGGCGGTCGTGGTCGACGACGCCGACGCGGGGATCGATGACATCGTTCGCGGCGATGATTTGTTGACCAGCACGTTTCGCCAAACGCAAATAGCCGCGGCGTTGCGGGATGCGGGTTGGACGCCACAGCAGCCATGGCGGCAAATCGCTTACGCCCACGTCCCGTTGGTGGTGGGAACCGATGGCCGGCGTTTGGCCAAACGTCATGGCGACACGCGATTGTCGACCTACCGAGACGGTGGTGTGACGGCCGAGTCGATCGTGCGATGGGCGGCGGGGACGATCGGGCTAGAACGGCGTGGGTTGAATTTATTGGAATTGCACGAGGAGGCAATCGGGCAGTTTGATTGGGAAAAGGTGTCCGGCCCAGCCGTGACGACCATCAGGCGGCACCGATCATTGACAGAAATTGATCTTCGCTAACCGCGGCCGTTTCACCGACCGCTGTCCCACCGTCACGGGTGATCCACAAATCGGTGGCCGAATCGATCATCGCGGCGACGCAGCCGCCGCCGCGGGTGACTAATTCGGTCGCGATGTCGCCGCTCAAGTGTCGCAGCGGGCCGTCGATGACGATCCTTTTGCCAGCCAGAGGGCGAATAAAATCCAGCCGGATCATCACGCGTTGCCAATCGATCGCCGGGACAGGCGAGGACTCGCGGACGACGTCGGTCGTTTGCGGCCGAGCGTAGAAACTCCGCCGCCGGCCCCCGCGGCTGGGACCCCGACGACCCCGGGGACCGGCCGAACCGCGAGAGAGCTGCAATTTAGTTTCAAGTTCGGGTAACGTCGCCGCGTCGTGATCGACCGCCGCGGCGAGCGCGATTTTGGCGCAGGCAACCGAATCTTCCAGCGCGTCGTGATGTCGGAACTGGACGCCAAGCCAATCGGAGAGCGGTTTGAGACCGTATCGCGGCCGGTCGGGCCACGCCGCGCGGGCGATCGCACGGGTGCAGGAGTACTGCATCGTCGGAATTTCGCGGCGGTGGGTCGTCAAACAACCGATCAGCACGCCCAAATCGAACGCCGCGTTGTGAGCGATGATGACGTCATCGCCGAGTGTTTGGCGAATGTCATCCCAGAGTTCGCCAAACTCCGGCTCGTCGGCGACTTGGCCCGGTGTGATGCCGTGAACGCGGATGTTGCCGGGGCTGAAAACCAGCGGTCGAGGACGAATCATCCACATCTTGGAGTCGACAATTTGACCATCGCGAACCCGAACGGCCGCTAATTGGCAGGCGGAATCGGAGCGGCGGGTGGCGGTTTCGAAGTCGATTGCGGTGAAATCCATCGTTCTCTCGGCGGCGTCAGGTTGAGACCTGAGGATGGCGGGGCGGATCCCTCCGTTGGTTTTTAGTTCAAATCCGCCTCCGCGGAAACATTATCATGGATCGCCCGGTGGACACGGTTGGTCCGGCGACCGCCGACCCCTCACTCCCCCGCCCCCTCTCCCCGCAGCGGGGCGAGGCGGAGCCGGACTAAAATTTTTATGCAACCGATCACCCCCTGGCAACGATGGCGGCGGCCTAAATGGTGGATCGCCGCGACGCTGGCGTTGATGGCCGCCGATATCGTCGCCCCGGCCTGGATGTCGCTTTGCATCGCTCATTTGGTGATGCTGCCGGTGATGTGGCAGGTGCTGCACCGGCGGTTCATCACCGTCGTCACTTCGGTTCAAGCGTTTGCGATCGCCGCGGCCGGACTGGCGATCGCGATCGAGCGGATCGCCACGGGGGCGGAGTCGGTTTGGATCGATAGCTTCCCGCCGGCCCGGTGGTGGGCGCTGGCAGCGGTGCTGGCGACCGGATCGTTTCACTTGGCGCTGCAGGGTCGGTTGCGGCGCCGTTTGTCTCGCCAGCGATTCCTGCAGTCCTCCGCCCGCCAGCGGAGTGTGCAGATCGAGCGGGTCAACCGGGCGCTGCGGGATGAAGTTGCTCGCCGCCAGGCGACGCAGCATCAGCTGGACCGCAACGAGTCGCAATTCCTGACGCTGATCGGGCGGATGGACGCTCAACTGCTGCGGAAGGACGCTGATGGCGTGTTCACCTACGCCAACGAACCGTTCTGCCGGGCGCGGGGGATGGACGTCCGCGAGATCGTCGGCAGCAACGACATCGAAATGTTCGGCCCCACGCTGGGGGCGCATTATCGCCAGGATGATTTGAAAGTGATGGCGACCGGCCGGCAGATCGAGCAGGTCGAGGAGCACCCCCGGCCCGACGGACGGCGGGGCTTTGTGCAGGTGTTCAAAGTCCCCGACCTGGACGCGGCCGGCAACAGCATCGGGGTTCAAGTGATTTTCTGGGACGTGACGGAAAAACACCGCCACGCCGTGGAGCTGCGGGAGAGCGAGTTCCGCAAACGGGCGCTGTTCGAGGCCGCCGGTGACGCGGTGCTGTTGATCGACGCGACTGGCGTGGTGGTCGAGGCGAACCCGTCGGCGGTCGGGTTGTTGGCCGGCAAACAGGAGTTTTCTCCGCCGGAGAAAGACAAACAGATCGCCGGTTTCGAGGTGGGGCCGCTGGTGGGCGAAAAGGCCGATGCGCTGCTGCGGCTGCAACCCCAAGCGACGGTCCAGTTCCGAATCGATGACGGTCAATCGTCGGGAAAGCCAAACGGCCCCACGGAATCCGACAGTGACGCTGGTGGTGTCAAAACGCCCAAATCTTGGCGGGAACTACCGCTTTCCCGCCGCCTGCTGCTGCGGATTGTCCGCCGCGATGGCGTTGAATTTGACGCCGAAATCTCGATTCACCCGATCCCGATCGCCAGCAAATCGGGCCGGGCGGTGATATTGCGGGACATCACTCCCCAGCAACACGCGATGCGGACGCTGCGGGAAGCCAAGGCGACCGCCGAGGAAGCCAACCGGTCAAAAACGCGAATTTTGGCGACGATCAGCCACGAGCTTCGCACGCCCCTGGGCGGCATCCGCGGGTTGACCGAAATGTTGCTGCCGATGCGATTGCCCTCGACCGCCCGGCGTTACGTCCGTTTGATCGAATCCAACACCGCGCTGCTGTGCGAGGGAATCGAGGATCTGCTGGATTTCGCGGCCATTGAGTTGGGGCGGTTGACGATCGATCCCCAGCCGATCGACCTGCATCAAACGATCGCCGATGCCGCGTCCACGTTGTCGGTCCGGGTGTCCGACAAACCGGTCCATTTGGCGATGTCGATCCATCCGGCGACCCCACGGCATGTCATCGCCGACCCCAAACGTTTGCGGCAAATCGTCGTCAATTTGATGGGCAACGCGATCAAATTCACGCCCCGAGGCGAGGTCGCGGTGCGGTTGCAACCCTCCTGCGAGGTCGAGCTGGGGGAGACCGAAGCAGCACAGGCGAATCATCTCGGGATGGTCGATTTGTGCCTGAGCGTTCGCGATACCGGCATCGGAATCTCCGAGGCTCACCTGCGGCGAATTTTCGAGGCGTTCGAGCAGGCCGAGGTCGGCACCAACAAACGCTTCGGCGGCACCGGGTTGGGGTTGTCGATCGTCCGCGGCTTGACCGAGCAAATGGGCGGTCGGATTGACGTCCAATCCGGTCCCGGCGGCAGCGTCTTTCACTGCCACTTGCGTTTGCGTTTGGCCGGCGAGCGAACGGTCGGGGCGATCGGTAACCCGGCGCCGATCCCGCCCTTGCCGCCGGAGCTGCGCCGACGACCGGTGATCGTCGCGATTGCCAACGCCACGGTGGCCGGGGCGATCGAGGAAACCGTTCGCGGCCGGGGCCGGCGGTGCCACACGCGTCTGCCGGTCGCCTATCAGGCCGGCCGTGGGCGGTGGGACAACGACGAAGGAGCGGATTGGACCGAGACGCTGCGGCATTCCGGGCCACTGGACTGGATCGTCACCGCCGAGTCAGCCGCGTCGATCTGGGAGGGCCGCGGCCGACAGTCCGATGACCGGGTGCTGTGGGTCCAGCGGGCCGGGGCGGACAGTCCGCCGGAAGCCGAGTCGCGGGATGTTGTGGCGATCGAGCCGGTCCCGCCGGACCTGATCGGCCGCTGGTTGGCCGGAAACGACCGGGAGGGCGACGATTCGACGTTCACCACCGCGCCGAAGCCCAAGACGGTCAAGACCCAAAAAACGGCGGCCGGTGTGCCGATTGATTTAACGCGTTTTGCACCCCAATTGATCCGACCGGACGCCCCCCCGGCCGATCCGTCACCGCCGACCGCCGGCCGATTGATGCTCGTCGATGACAGCTCGACCAACCGGTTGGTCATCGGCGCCCAGTTGCAACGTTTCGGTTATGAGGTCGTGATCGCCGGCGGCGGCGGCGAAGCGATCGAACTATTCGCCAACGCGCCGGATGGTTGGGCTTGCGTTTTGATGGATTTGCAAATGCCGGTTTTGGACGGTTACCAGACGACCGGCCGATTGCGGGGAATTGCTAACCAAAAACGCGTCGCGATGCCGCCGGTGATCGCGCTGACCGCTCACGTCACCGAGGACCACCGGCGACAATGCAAGCGTGCCGGGATGGCGGGATTTGTCTCCAAACCGGTCGACGGCAACCAGTTAGCCCGCGAAATCCGATCGGTCACCCAACCATCGTCGGCGGTGCAAGCGTCGCCGGGAGTCGAGGTTCAACCCGATGGCCAAACGAAGTCACGACCCGCCGGTTGGCAGGACGAAGCGATCGGTCGTTGCAGGGATCAAATCAGCCAGTTCGCCGGCCAAGACCCCGCGATGATCCGCTCGCTGTGCCAAGCGTTCACCAACGAAGCGCCACTGTTGATGCGAAAATTGAGGACCGCGGTCCAGCCGACCGAAGCGGGGGAATTGACCGATCGAGCCGCGGCGAGGGGGGCCGCCCACACGCTCAAGAGCTGCCTCCGGTACGTCGCGGCTGGCGAGGACGTTGCCGCCGCGGCGTCGCTGGAGTCCCGCCTGGCCGACGCCGACGACCCGCCTGATCCGGCAACGTTGATCGCTCCGGTCGAAGCCCTCGGCGATTTGGTCGAACAGTATTTGCAAATCGTCGGCGCCGTCGCCGCCGCCCCCCGACAGCCGACCGCGGGAGTGTCGTGATGCGGGTTTTGGTGACCGGCTGTAGCGGATTTCTGGGCGGCGTCGTTGCCCGGCAACTGCTCGGCCGCGGCGACGAAGTGATCGGATTGTCTCGGCGGGCGATCGATCCTGATTTGGCAGCGAAAATCGACCACCGCCGCGGCGATTTGACCGATCGCGATTTCGTCGATTCGGCGTGTCGTCGCCCCGATGGCCGGCAGCCGATCGACGCGATCATCCACACCGCCGCGGTCGCGGGTGTCTGGGGGCCTTGGACGCGCTATTTTCAAAACAACGTGGTCGCCACGCAGCGATTGCTGGACGCTGCGGCCGCGCATGGGATCGGGCGGTTGGTTTACACGTCCAGCCCCAGCGTGACGTTCGCCGGCCGGCCGCAACGGGGGATCGACGAATCGGCGGGCGTCCCGGACCGTTGGCTGTGTCACTATCCGCACACCAAATCGATCGCCGAGCGGAAAGTGCTGGCCGTGTGCGATGATGGGTTGGCGACGGTGGCGTTGCGGCCGCATCTGATTTGGGGGCCGGGCGACCCGCACCTGGTGCCGCGAATTTTGCAGCGTGCCGCCGCGGGCCGGTTGCGGATTGTCG
Source organism: Pirellulaceae bacterium (assembly GCA_963833245.1). Lineage (GTDB taxonomy): Bacteria > Planctomycetota > Planctomycetia > Pirellulales > Pirellulaceae > Rhodopirellula. Next base: position 522,031 of record CAWHXH010000006.1, on the reverse strand, counting down.
GCGATGGTCAAAATCGTGTTGATGTTTGCCATGTCCAAAACGCCGCGGCGGCACATTTGAATGCCTTGGACGCACTCGTTTCGCAAGCTCCGGGGGTCGCCGGTCGAGCGTTTTTCATCACCGATGGGGCACCGGTGCGGCTGTGGGATTGGGTCGCGGTCGTGTGTCAATTGCACGGTGTGCCGCCGCCGTCGAAACGAATCAGCTACCGGGCCGCGGCGGCAATCGGGGCGGCGTTGGAAATCGCCTACCGGACGTTGCCGGGCGACCGGGAGCCACCGATGACGCGGTTCGTCGCCGCCCAGTTGGCGATGGATCACTGGTTCGATATCTCCGCGGCGCGGGACCGGCTCGGGTACCGGCCGGAGGTGTTTCAAATCAAACAACCGTAGCGGAAGTCGCCAAGACTTTCGGTGGCGACCCGATTAAGCGATGCCGGAAGTCTTGGCGACTTCCGCTACGGGGCGGGGCATTCACCCCGCCAAACCCGGGTAGCGTTGTTGTAGCTCGCCGCGGGCGGCGGCGGCGCGGTCGGGTTGGCCGGTTTGACCCCACAGATCGGCCAGCCGTTTGAGTGCTTCGACGTGCGATGAAGCTTCCGCGTTGAACATCAAATGCGTATGCAAGTAGGCCAAAATCGCGCCGATCGAATCACCCGCCGCCTCAAAACTGGCACCTTGGGCGTTGTAAATCGCCGCGGCCATCTGCGTGTCGGTCGGTGTCAATTCGGCGACCAACGTCCCGATTTCCGCCAGCGCGGCCGTGGAATCACCCTGCTTGGCCGTCACGACCGCCATCGCAGCTTTGGCAAGCGTCTTGATCCGCAACTCCCCGGCCGTGTTGGCGTTCGCTCCGGCCACCTTTTCGAGTTGGCTTTTGGCCCCCGCCAAATCACCCTGCCGAAGCGCCAACGTTCCGGCCAGATAGACCGACTTGAACTTCATCTCGTTGCTGGGAGCCGACTGCAGCGACTGGTAGTACAGCGCTGCCCGCTCGGCATTGCCCGAAGCGGCGGCCAAATCCCCAAGCAGTTCGGCGGTCTCGTAGAAATGAAACGAATCGGCGTTGCCGCGAACGAAATTCAAATTGGCGGCTGCGGCGCCAGCCAGGTCGCCGTTGCCCGAAAGTGCCTGCCGGGCGGCGATCGCGGCGGTGTAGAACGCGACGTCCGCGGCGACGTTGGGATCTTTGATACCGGACGCATCGATTTTGGCCAACTCTTCGGCGGCCTGGTCGAGGTTACCTTCGGCGACCGAGATCCGAACCCGATCCAGTTCCGGCGGCTCGCCTTGGAAAACTACACGATCAAAATCACCAACGGCGAACGATCGGTCTTTACCGCCGGCGGTGATTTGCACCCCTTGTTTCGAGATCGTCTTGATTTTGCCGATCACCGCCGAACCGCCGCCGGAGGGATAGACGCGATCGGTTTGAGCGGCCGCGGGCAGGGCCAGGGCGGCGGCGGCCAGGAGCGTGAAGAATGGTCTCATAGGAACAAGTGCTTGGATGGTTAGATAATCGAAGTAGAGTGACCGAGACGAAATGTGGGATAGGCTTCCAGCCTGTCATCGCACAGCCGTTCGTTAGCGGCGTTCCGCCAGGCGTTCGTTAGAGGCGTTCGTTAGCGGCGTTCCGCCAGGACGCCGACGCGCGATCGACCAAAGCCTGGCGGCTTCGGCTACCGGAGACAGGCCGGAGGCCTATCCCACATTATAAACCCGTGGGCGTTTTGCCTTGGGCGATTTGGATTTGGCGCATCAGCGCGTCGAATTTGGCTTTGGTCGCCTCGTTGTTCAAATCAGGATAAATGCCCACGACTGACGTGATGTCTTTGGCCGCCTGGTCGATGATCCGTTTGTCGCCGGCCGCCTTGCCTTGTTTCAACCGCGCCTCGGCGATGTGATAACGTGCCAAGAAGAAGGTATCGGCATAGTTGGGATTGCGCATCGTCGCGGTGCTGATCTTGCCCCAACCCCAAATGTTATCGGCCGGTTTGCCGTTGATGGCAAAAGTATAAGCCTTTTGTTGAAAAGCAGGCTCCAGCGCCCCGGCCCAATCCTCATAAGTGCCCGCGGCCTCGATCTGAGCGTCAATCATGGTGGGCTTCTTATCCAGGATCGTTTTAAAATCCTTGATGGCCCCGGAATAATCTCCAAGTAGCCGAAGCGTCTTACCACGCTGAAAGATCGCTGTTTGTGAATCAGCGTCGACCTCCAAGATGCGTTTGAATGTCTCGGCCGCAATCGTCAACAGATCGGCGGCCTGGCCGGTCGCCTTGCCGGCGCCCGGCGGCATCAACGATTCGCCCATCCCGTTGAGCGTTTGTCCGACCCAGGACAGCGTGGCTGAATCGCCGGCCGATTCGCTGATGCGTTTCAAAAAGACGCTAAACGCGTCGACCAATTGAACTTTCCGCGCCGGATCGGCAGCATCGAGTTGCTCGCGGATTTCGATCGCCAGCGATTTGTAGGTCGCCACCAACGCCTGTTTCCCGGCGTCGTCGGTCGCGGTCTTTTGCAAATTGTCGATGATGCCTGAGGCGCGTTCCAACAAAGCGGACGTGTCGCCGCCCTCGACCATTTTGCCGACGACCGCCTTGAGTTCCGTCTTATACAGATCCGCGGCAAACGATTCGCCGGGCGAATCGACTTTGGACACCAACGTCACCGGACCGTACCGGGAATTATCTAGCACCTCGACCGCCGCGGCCGGCGAGTCTTTTTTCAAATGGACTTTGGCCAACACCAACGCGGCCGAGAGTGTGGCCGGATCAGCGGCCCCCTCGATCGATTCCAGCCCCGTTTTGAGTGCCTTTTCGGCTTGAGCAAGCAATTTTTTGGACGCCGCCTCGTCGCCGTCGTTCCTTGCGACGGCCGACTGGTTGAATAGCATTTGGCCGAGCAACCGATACAGCGAAGACTTATCGGCACTGTCGGGCATGGCATCGATCCGCGTCGACGCGTCGTCAAAACGATTGTCGGCAAGCGCCAGCCGAATCAAAATGCTCGAAGCCGACGCGGCGGAGGGATCATTAGGCCATGTCGAGGCCAGGTAATCACCAAGCGTCTGAATTTGCCGGACCAGTCGTTCGGCGGTTGAAGCGTCCGATCCGGTGATCAATTGCTGCAACGACGTCAGGGCGATCAACCCGCCACGCAGCCCGACTTCGTTGCCGGGAGCTTGGCGGGCCAAGAACTGGCCGACGACGGTCGATTCATACAACTGCTCGTCCAGCAGCAGCAGGTAGGCGAGGTACTGGCGGGCCTCATTGACGCTGCCGGCATCGGAATCCGCCGTGATTTTGGCCAAACCCCGCCTCAGGATCACGATCCCGGTCCGCCGAGCCTCGATGATTTGATCGCGAATCGGCTGGGCGTCGGGGGTATCACCGATCGTTTTAAGGTTCTCGTTGGCTTCGTTGATCGTTTGCATCACCATCCGAGCCGCCTCGATCGCTTCGTCCAAATTGGCCGGATCGTCGGTCGTGGGCATTTCGGCGACCGTGTCGTCGCCGGCTGAGAGTCCCAGGTCGGCCATCAATTTTTCGGTCGCCGGGGTGTGGGTGCCGGTCACCTTGGCGGCTTCGAGCAGCAGTTTGCGGGCTTCGGACTCGGCCCGCGTCTGCTCGTTCTTTTTGACGTCCTTGTCGGCTTTTTTGGCCAAATACGCTTTGGCGACCGCGACCCGCAGGTTCTGGGCCGGTTGACCGTTTCGGTTGTTGGGCCGGAGCATTTCAAGCAGCGGCGTGCCGATCTTGATCGCCTCCTCGTAATCAGGCTTCTTTTGGTCCAGCAGCAGATCGATCCAGCCCGCCCCGGCCGTGAACTTGGCCTCGACCAACGCATCGGCGTCGAACATCTCGATCATTTCACCAAAGCTTTCGATCGCTTCCTTGCGTTTGCCAAGCATCGCCTGGATCCGCCCGCGAGCGGCATAGGCGGTCGCGCCGACGGGGTACTTGTCGTACTTCTCCGACAGGTCGGTGAACCGCTGCAGCGCTTTTTCCAGATCAGCTTTGGCTTCTTTGCCGGGATCGTCAAACGTCTCGGCAATCGCCAGTCGGGCCTCGCCCGAATCCGCCTGGGCGACGAGGTAATCGAAGCGATACTGGTCGCGATTCTTGGCCGCTTCGGGATCCTCCGACGCATCGATCTTGGCCCCCTGCATCTCCGACAACTTGCCTTTGAGTTCGTCGATGATCTTGTCAAAAATCTCCGCCGCGGCGGTGAACGACCGCCGGGCTTCGGCTTTGGCAGCGGCGTCATCGGATCCGGCGGCGAGCGTTTGTGCCCCGCGAACCATTTGCAACTTGCCCAATTGCGAGCGTGCCTCGGCCGCGCGCGGACCATTGCCGTCTTTCAAAAATGATTCCAACGACGCAGCCGCTTGAGCGAACGCACGGTCGCGGGCGGACGCCGAACGCGCCGTGGTCGCTTCGTCGATGAACGTCTGTGCTTTTTCCAATTCCGCGGCGGCGGTAAATTCCGGCGGCACCGCGGGCCATTTATCGACGCGGTCCAAAAACGCGATCGCCATGTCGTGATAACCGGCCGCGCGGAGCCGACGGACGAAATCCTCCGCCGGTTCGGCCGCCTCGGTCGCGGCGGTGGTCAGCGGGATCAGGGCGACCAACAGCCACCGGGACCAATGGGGCACAAGCGACTGACGGAACGCGGGGACGAGCATCGGCGATATTTTTTGGTTCAAATTCATTCGCTGGGTTGAACCCATAGCGTAAAGTGACGCCCCCTTGTCGGCAACCAATTGATCCGCTTTGACGCGTTGAACAAACATGCGAATCCATTCCGCGCGTCCCGGGTCGCTCTACCGGCGGCGACCGGCGGCCGGCGACCGACGCCCCCCGCTCCCCCCGCCCGCGATTCCAACCTCGCGAATCTTGCGTTTGGGTGTCGTCGTCGCCGTCCTGCTGCTGGTGATGTTTCGCGCCAGCCAACCGGGGGTCTACGCGCCGCTGCTGGGCGATCGTTGGTTCGAGCCGGCAAACGCCGGGACGTCGACGGTCATCGAACCAACCAAATCAACCGACCGGCACGATCTATCCGACGATGCCCGGGAGCGAGTCGAAACCGTTTCGCAATTGATCGACGACGGCCTCGACGGCACCGTTTGGCGGGCGGCCGATCGACCCGGATTGCTCGCCGCGTTGCAATTGCACCGCGAGCTGGCGATGGCCCGGCAGGATCGATCACCGACCGATCGAGAGCTTCGGCGGTGGTTCGATGCCGCGCCGGCGGCCGGCGTCATTGCTCTGTTGCAACAACCCGGCGCGTACCGGGGCACGGCCGTCACCGCGGCGGGCCAAGTCGCGTCGGCGACCCGCATCGACGGCGTCTATCATCTGTGGTTGCGGCCGGACGATGGTTCGGACCGGCCTTGGTTGACGATTGTCCCCCAATTGCCACTCGAGCTGATGCCGCTGGTTGATCGGGAGATTGCCCCGCCGCTGCCCAAAGTCGTCGTCGCCGGGACGTACATCAAACGCTTGGCATACGAATCCGCCGCCGGGGCGGAGTTGACCCCCGTCGTTGCAGGTCACATCGCCCGATTTGCCGCCGGGGGCAATGCGTTGGTTGAACCAGCTTTGCCCGCCGGGGCAACGCCCGCCGCCGCCCCGCCGCCATCCCAATCCGGCGGCGTGGTCGTTTGGTCAATCGTCGCCGCGGTCGCCGCCGGGGTGCTGTTGGCCGCTTGGTTGCAGTGGTCGGCGGTCGCCAGTCGCCGTCGCTCGATCGCTCGCCGCCACGAATCGACGGTGCAGTTGCCGTGAACAATCTTTCGAGATGGATCGTGCTGGCGACCGCGTGGCTGACCGCCGGTGTCTCGTTGGCTCAAACTCCCGGCGGACTGCTCGGCGGGTTTGACGAGCGGCGGATCGCCCAGCTCGGCCGGCAAACAGCGATGGGGGACGGCGATTTGTTGGCCCAATCAGCGGAGGTTCGCGGCGAATGGGCACGGTTGATTTTTCAACTCCGGCGGCTTTCGGCCGACACGCTCGCCGCCCAAATCGATTCGCCGACATCGCCGCTGTATTTTAAACCGGTCCTCGGGCGAGTCGTTTCGGTCGATCGACTTGCGGTGCCCGAACCGCTGCCGGAACTGTTGGACCTGCCGGAATTGATTCGCATCGGGATACGCGACGACGATCAACGGTCGTTGACGCTGATTGCCCCGCCGGACTTGCCGCCGCTCAGCCCCGGCGACCGGTTGCGGGGCGTCGCGGTGTTGGTCAGCGATGATCCGATGATTTTGGCCGTCGGGCCGCTGGGATGGGACCCCGCCGCCTCGGTCACCCCGGGGCTGGAAAGCCTGCGATCCGCGGGCGTCGATTTGGCCGCCGTCCGCAAAGTCGCTCGGCTCGCCGCAGTGCCGCTGGGTTCCGCCGACACCCCGGTCTTTTACTCCGCAATTGCCGCGGCGCAATCCGCCGCCGGTCAACCGGCGACCCGGCCGCCGCGTTCATCGCTTCGCCGTGTCGGCGGGGTGGAATTGCTTGGCGGCGGTCCATCAGCGGCCCTGACGACCGGCGACTGGATCGCGACGACGGTGACCATGATCCGAGCCACCCGCGTCGGCGTTCAATCGGCGGTTCGTCAGGCGGAAATCGGCGGTGACCATTTTTGGCAAATCGACGCCATCGCCGATTTGGGCAATGTCCAAGTCGAAGTCGAGCGGCCCGGCGGCGACCCGGTTCGCATCGGCAGCCGCACGCCGGTTTCGATCGTCACCGCGAGGCTGCCCGATTCGATCACCGGCGCCGATCGCGGGGCACTGGTTTTAACAGCCAAACGCGACGTCGCGGTCGAGGGCTATTTTTACCGTCGGTGGAGTTACGACTCGGACCTGATGGACGCCGCCGGCGGGGGTCGCCAGGTCGCACCGCTGATCATCGCCGGCCGGATCGAACCAATCGTCCGGGGCGCCGATCCGGTCGGCGTCCGCTGGATCGGTTACGCCGCCGCGGCCGGCGGATTGTTGCTCCTGCTCTTTGGCATTGGCTACGCGTGGTTCAATTCCGCGTCCGATCTCCGGGCCAAACGAGTGGAATAAGCCTCCGGCCTGTCACGACCCTCCCGGTAGCCGAAGCCGCCAGGCTTTGGACGGCACCCAATCGGCGTCCTGGCGGAACGCCGCTACCGTTGTGGGATAGGCCTCCGGCCTGTCACGGCCCCCGGTAGCCGAAGCCGCCAGGCTTTGGTTCACGCTCGGTTCGGCGTCCTGGCGGAACGCCGCTACCGTTGTGGGATAGGCCTCCGGCCTGTCACGGCCCCCCCCCCGGTAGCCGAAGCCGCCAGGCTTTGGTTCACGCTCGGTTCGGCGTCCTGGCGGAACGCCGCTACGGGTTTGACTCACCGCTGCACCGCATTATGAAACGGCGGCGTCCAGCTCGGTCCCAACGCCGCGTCATCAACCGTCACGCCCGCTTCGACCCGGCCGGCGTGATTGACCAGAATCGGATCCGCCATCTGCCACAACGACTCAACCGGCAGGAAACGGACTGAACCGTCCTCCCACAACACGTTGATCCCCCGACCGTCATGAGCACTGGTTTGCCACGCCGCCGGTCGCCCATCGGTCGGCGGCCCGGCCGGGGTAACATTGTCAGCCAAAATCGCAAAATGGCTGCGGGCCTCATAACGCGGCGCCGTCAGATGATCCTCCACCTGCACGCCAAGGTTGTAAGCATAATCGCCTCCGGCCTGCATTTGCATCGTCCGAAGTTGATTAACAGCCCGCAGTTGAGCCGGCGTGGCATCGCCGAGTTGCTGTCCCCGAGAAATCCGCGAAGCCAACCGCTGCAGCCCCTCCAGGGTCACCTCCGGCGATGGTTGCTGCGGCGAAACAGCGACTGAGGGACACCGAAGCGTCGACGGCGGCACGGTCCAACCGACGCTGCGTAGTTTTGGGGCAAAGACGCCGGCGAACGCCAGCGGACCGGACGCCGCGACGGCCGGCAACCGCGCCTGGGAGCTGCGGGTGACGTGGGTGACCAGCCCGGTTTGAAGCTCGCGAAGGTGATTTTGACAGGAGGCCCGCCGCGCGGTGTGACGAGCCTCGCTCAGACGCGGCACCGCAGCGGCGACCATCAACAGCACCAAAGCCGCGACGACCGCCAGATCGAACCAACGGCGGCCGGGTCGCGAGACAACCGTTTGGACCGGCGTCATCGGCGGCAAATTCAACGCGTCGCCGGCGACCATCGACATTCGCCGCAACGTTTGATCGACCAAATGAACCGGCGGCGGTTCGTCGTCGCAGTCGTCCGGCGGCAAGGCTTGCAACGCCTCGCGAACTTCGGCCAATTCCTCCCGGAGCTGCGGGTCAACAGCCAAACGGCGTTCAATTGCCGCTGCTTCGTCCGGCTCCAACGCCCCCATCAGGTAACCGATCAGGTCTTCGTGCATCGAGACAGTAGAACCGGGGGCGGGGGGACTGAGTGACCAAGCCGTTGGGTACGGCAAAGTCACCCGGCATGTTCAGTCCCCAACCAACGTAGCGGAAGTCGCCAAGACTTTCGGTTGCGACCTTTTGATGTCCAACCGAAAGTCTTGGCGACTTCCGCTACGAGAGCCTCGGCCTACTCGACGACCGCGTGCGACTCGTCCCACAGCCCCGTCAGGCGGCTGACCGCCGCGTGCAGCCGGCTTTTGACCGTCCCGACGGGGATGCCCAAGATGTCGGCGGCTTCGCGGTACTTCAAACCTTGGTAATAGACCAACTCGACGACCTGCTGCATCGGTTTGCCGAGCGAATCGACCGCTTCGTGAACCCACCGGCCGTCTTCCTCGCGGCTCGCAGCGGTCAGCGGATCGATCGCCGATCCTTCCAGCTTCTCGCCCCACGAACCGCCCCGATCGCCTTCGGACCCCGGCGCGGTTCGATCCAACGAAACAATTTTGTGCCGCTTGTTGCGACGCTGCACATCGATCGCCTGATTCGTCGCGATCGCGTACAACCACGGCCGAAAGCGCCGCGATAAATCAAATTGATGACACTTCAAATGGACTTGCAAGAAAGTCCCTTGAAACGCGTCTTCGGCCATCTCGGCGTTGCCGCAGTATCGCCGCAGGTAAGCGAAAATCTCACGTTCGTAACGTCGCATCAACAGTTCGTAGATGCCGCGATCGCGGTTTTCGCGGTACAGGGCGATCAATTCCTCGTCAGTCCGGGTGCCTGGAGCGGCCATGGCAGCCGTGGCGGTGGGTTTGGCGGTATTCATCGTAGGCTCTCCGGGGGGGGCGGGGGGTACGGTCAGTTGCCGGCTAAGGTTCTAACCGAAAACGAATCGAATTAAAAACAGATTTTATGCAAAAAAGTGAAACCGATTGGTTCAATGTCGTTTGACGCCGATCATCCGCCTTAAGTTACCTCAAGGGCTTCGATCGGCGCGTTGTCAATGTGACAGCGTGAAACAACCGGGGGCTTACCAACGCAATCCCGATGCCGCTAACTCCCGTAGCGGCGGTCCGCCAGGCCGCCGATCGGGTCTCCACCAAAGCCTTGGCGGCTTCGGCTACCGGAGATTGCCGCTACGCGGTGATCGATCCCATCACCCCCCCCGGATCATCCAACCAATCCAAATCGATCTGCACCGCCGCGACCGGCACCCCGCCGATCGATGCGGTCCGCAGTTTGACCAAATCCTTGTGTGTGCAGACGATCCGGTCCAAATCCCCAGCCGATTCGGCCCAACGAATCAAACGCTGACGCACCGCCCGGTCAAAGGCGGCGTGATCGGGCAACACCATCCGCGTCGCGACGTCCGCTCCCAGCCGCCGCAAACTCGCCTCGAACGCCGCCGGATTACCGATCGCCGCAAGCATCCCGATTCGCTGGCCGGCCAGCGATGCGATCGTTTCATCGGCCAAGCCATGGCGGATCAACCGTGCCGGATGGTGACGCGTCGCAGCGACCGGGCAATCGCGGTTAAACCGTCGAATTTCCCGAACCAGTTCCGCCACGGACCCTTCCGCCCGGGTCAACACGATCGCATCGGCTCGCGACAACGCGGACTTCGGTTCCCGGAGCCGACCGGCGGGCAGCAAACGGCCCCCGCCAAACGGATCGCTGCAATCGACCAGCACGATGTCGACGTCGCGGCCCAGCCGGCGGTGTTGAAACCCGTCATCCATGACGATCAACTCCGCCTCCAATTCCTCAACCGCGACCCGGGCGGCGGCCACGCGGTCAGCATTTTGAACGTGCGGCACGTCAGGCAACCGGTCGGCCAGCTCCAACGCTTCGTCGTTGATCCCGTCCGGCCCCGCCCCGTACCCGCGGCTGACGATCGCCGGCCGACGTCCCTCACCCCGCAGCCGCCGACACAGATCGGCGACCATCGGCGTCTTGCCCGTCCCACCGGTCGTTAAATTGCCAACGCTGATGACCGGCACGTCGAAATGCACCGTTTCCAACCAACCGCGGTCATAGGCCAACCCGCGGGCGGCCACCGCCGCCCGGTACGCCGGCGTGGCAAACTGCAGGATCGGCCACAGCCAGGGGGAGTTTTGGTTCAATGCGGTTAACACTCAAATCGACTCAATGCGGCAGGGCGCCAGCCCTCCGGTGCCGCCCCAATCTTAGCGGCAGGGCGCAAGCCCTCCGGTGCCGCCCCAATCCTAGCGGCAGGGCGCAAGCCCTCCGGTGCCGCCCCAATTTTAACGGCTGGACGCCAGCCCTCCGGTGCCGTGGCACCGGACGGCTTGCGCCGTTCCGCTAAGAGTTTGTCGGCCCACCCCGCCAGCCGGTTTGATTGACGCTCCCCCGCCGGGGCGCTACCCTTGGGCGGTCATTCAACTTGCTTTCCAACCCGGAACCCTGCCCGTGGGCCTTTTTGACCTCCTTCGCGGCGAACTGATCGATATCGTCGAATGGATCGACGACACCAGCCGGACGTTGGTCTGGCGATTCCCCCGGCACCAAAACGAAATCAAAAACGGGGCGCAATTGATTGTCCGCCCCGGCCAAACTGCGGTCTTCGTTTATCAAGGCGAGATCGCGGATGTCTACCCGCCGGGGCATTATGAATTGACGACGGCCAACATGCCCGTCATGACAACCTTGGAATCGTGGAAATACGGTTTCAATTCACCGTTCAAAGCCGAGGTCTACTTCGTCTCCACCCGCCAGGTGACGGATTTGAAATGGGGCACGCCCAATCCCATCATGTTGCGAGACCCCGAGTTTGGACCGATCCGAATCCGCGCGTTTGGCACCTATTCATTACGAGCCGTCGACGCCAAGGCACTATTGCAAGAGATCGTCGGCACCGATGGCGATTTCGGCACCGATGATGTCACCACGCTGCTGCGGTCCATCATCATTTCGACGTTCAGCGATCTGATCGGCAAATCACAAGTTGCGGCTCTGGATTTGGCCAGCAATTATCAACGCTTCGCCGCCGACCTGCGGGCACAGGTCGTCGAGCAGATCGATGATGAATACGGGCTGGATTGCCCCCAGTTGGCGATCGTCAATATCTCCATGCCCGAAGCGGTCGAGAAGGCGATCGACACGCGAACCAGCATGGGGGTGATCGGCGATATGAATCGTTATCAACAATATCAATTCGGCACCGCGATGGGCGGGGCCGGCGAGGGTGGCGGCGGCGCCGCGTCCGAGGGTTTGGGGCTGGGCATGGGTGTCGCGATGGCCGGGCGGATGATGTCCCCCGCCCCCTCGCCGGGCGCCGCGATGACCGCCGCGGCCCCCCCACCGCTGCCGACGACGTCTTGGTTCGCAGCGATCGACGGTCAACAAAGCGGACCGATGGATGACGTCGCCGTCCGGTCGGCGATCGCTTCGGGCCAAATCACCGGCGACACGCTGGTTTGGTCATCGGGCATGGCATCATGGTCCCCGGCCGGTCAAACGCCACTGGCAGCCGCCCTATCGGCATCCGCCCCGCCGCCATTGCCAACATCAGGTTCGTGAAGCCGGCCGCTCACGTCATGGATTCGGCCAGTGATCCATCCGCTCCGATCCCCGGCACCGGTTGCCAGTGGATCGTCGATGCTCATGGTTGTGATGCCGCGGCGCTGGGTGATCTCGGCGTGGTCGACCAATACTGTCGCCGCGTCGTCGACGCCATGCAGTTGCATGTTTTGGGACCACCGCAACAACATGCCTTTGGCCCGCCCGGACACGGCGTCACCGCGCTCTATCTGCTCTCCCAATCGCACCTGGCGATTCACACCTATCCCGAATCGGGTCTGTTGACGCTCAATCTGGTGTGCTGCCGCGACCTGCCGGCTTGGTCCTGGCGAGACTCGCTGGGTGACACTTTCGGCGCCCGCCTCGTCGACGCCCGGCGGTTGGACCGAGGCGTCATGGGTCGAGGTCCGGGGTGTTAAATCGCAACGTCGCTAATTGTCCTAATTGCGCCGGACCGGTGCCCTTCGCGGCCGGTTCGACGATGGTCGCGATCTGTGAGTTTTGCGACTCGGCGATTGCGCGGACCGATCGCGACTTTGAAAATTTGGGCAAAGTCGCACAGATCGTTCAAACAACCTCGCTCATTCAGATCGGCACCACGGGCCGGTTCCGAGGCAAACCGTTTGAGGTGACCGGCCGGGTCCAGTACAAACACGCCGCCGGTGGGACCTGGGACGAATGGTACGTGCAATTGCCCGGCGAAAAAGTCGCTTGGTTGGCCGAGGCTCAAGGTCAATATCATCTAACCTTTGAACGAACGCTGCCGCACCCCGAGCGGATGCCGGGTTTTGATGAATTGAGGATGGGTCAACCCTGGCGATTTTCGGGAACCGACCTGACGGTGACCGAAAAAGGCGTCGCGACGGCGGCATCGGCCGAAGGTCAAATTCCCTGGGCGTTTCGGCCCGGCGCCGAGCATCGTTATATCGACCTGCAAGGCGGTCCCGAATCGGCCGTCGGCAACAAGTTGGCCCACGGCGGCGGCGCCGAAATGACCGGCCACGCCGCCGCCTTTGCCACCATCGACTATTCGTCCAGCCCGATCACCGCTTATGTCGGTCGGACCGTCACCGTCGATGAATTGAATCTCCAAGGCACCACGACGGTCGCCGACGAGGTCATCACACCGGCCCAAAGCCTCAATTGCCCCTCCTGCGGCGGCGGGATCCAATTGCACACCCCCGACCAAACGATGCGGGTCGGTTGTCCCAACTGCGGGGCAATGATTGACACCGAGCAGGGACGCTTTCGCGTGCTCTCCAAACTCAAACAACGAGCCGTCCATCCGGTCATCCCCCTCGGTTCGACCGGCAAGCTGTATGGCAAACAGTACGTTGTCATCGGGTTCATGCAGCGTTATGCCAAATATCAGGGGCAAACGTTTCCATGGGACGAATACCTGCTCTACAACCCGGCGGTCGGCTACCGCTGGTTGGTCGACAACAATCGTCACTGGTCCTTCGTCGAGCCGATCCCGCCGGTCCAGGCAACGTCATGGCACCACGGCGTTTCTCATGACGGCATCCGGTTCAAACTCTATGACAAAGGGTACGCTTACGTTCGCCACGTCGTCGGCGAATTCTACTGGCGGGTCAGCACCAGCGACGTGACGCAGACGGAGGACTACATTGCCCCGCCGTTGATGGTGTCGGTCGAACGTTCGGGAAGCGGTGAGCAGGCGGAAATCAATACGTCGTTGGCCCGTTACGTTCCGGTCGAAACGCTGCGGGAAGCTTTCAATGTCAAGAGCGTGCCGCGGCCATTCGGCGTCGGCATCATCCAACCGCCCGTCGCATTGGACTGGCGGATCTTTGGCATGTTCATCGTCATGGCCGGTTATTGCACCATGATGTTTTTCGCCAACGCCGACTTTGTCCGCGCCGGCCAAGCGGACCCGATGTATTTGATGCTCGCCTACGTTCTGTTGGCGATCATTCCCGGCGGCATCCTGGCGTATCGCTACTCCGTCGAGGTGACGCGGTGGCGGGAGAGCGACTACAGCCCCTACCGGACGGAATGAATCGTCGCGATGCTCAAATTCTATCTTATCACCGGTGTGCTGATTTGCCTTTGGTACACCGCCGCGGCAGTGAACAAATGGCAAACCCCGGACCTTGCTCCGGCCGGCGGCTCTTATGGCGGCGGCTCCTACGGGGGCGGTGGTTACTATGGCCGGCCCTACGGCGGCTCTTACGGTTTTGGAAAATAACCTCAAGCGGAATCTTATGAACGAAACAACCCAAGCCGTTCCCGTCATTGTCCCGACCGGCGGCACGACGCTCAACCTACTGTTTGAACACCTGATCGCCGCGGCGGTCTTCTCCGTCATCGGCGTGGTCGTGTTCATGTTGGCGCTGGTCGCTAATTGAAAAGCTCACACCGTTTTCGATCCTCACCGAGATTGGTGAGGAACACAACATGGCCGTCGCGATCGTCGTCGCCGCCATCGTGCTGGGCATCAGCCTGATCATTGCCGCGGCGATCTCGGGCTGACATGCTCAACCGCGTCCCGCTCCTGCCGCTCTACCTCAACGTTCTGGCGGTCGCGACGTGTGGGTTGATTTACGAACTGCTCGCCGGGACGCTGGCCAGCTACCTGTTGGGCGATTCGGTCACTCAGTTTAGCCTCATCATCGGCGTCTATCTGTCCGCGATGGGCGTCGGGGCTTGGCTGAGCAGCTACGTCGACGAGCGAGCGGCAAGGGTTTTTATCGAAGTCGAACTCGCGTTGGCCCTCGTCGGCGGCCTAGCGACCCCAATGCTGTTTCTAGCGTTTCCGATGATCGGCTGGTTTCGTGTTCTGCTATTCGGATCGGTCGTGTTGATCGGCATCCTGGTCGGCCTGGAACTGCCGCTGTTGATGCGAATCCTCAAAGATCATTTGGATTTCAACGAGTTGGTCTCGCGAGTGTTGGCGTTTGATTATCTCGGTGCGTTGTTCGCCTCGGTGCTGTTCCCGATTTTTTTGGTCCCATCGCTGGGACTCAACCGAACGTCGCTGTTGTTTGGATTGCTCAACGCCGCAGTCGCATGGTGGGGTACCGCACTGCTGCGTCCGTTGTTATCCGACCGCGCCGTTGCGGCATTGCGATTCCGCGCCATCATGGTTGTCGTCATCCTGTCGGTGATGATGATCAAAGCCGCAACGTTGACGACGCTGGCGGAGGAAAATACGCTGGCCGGACGCATTGTCTATGCCGACCGCTCTCCCTATCAACGCATCGTGGTGACGCGGGACCCGCGGGGGTTTCAACTCTACCTGTCAGGGCATTTACAATTCAGCAGCGTCGATGAATACCGATATCACGAGGCGTTGGTGCATCCGGCCGCGGCGGTGTGTGTTTCGCCACTGAGCGACATATTGATCCTGGGGGGCGGCGACGGGTTGGCCGCCCGCCAGTGGCTCGGCTACCCGACCACGCGGTCTGTCACGCTGGTCGACCTGGACCCGGCGATGACGCGGTTGGCGTCCGACTTCGAGCCGCTTGTCGAACTCAACGCCGACGCGATGTCCGACCCCCGGATGACCATCATCCACCGCGACGCCTTTGTTTGGATCGGCCAATCCACCGAAACTTATGATGCGGTTACGATCGATTTTCCCGATCCGAGCAACTATTCGATCGGCAAACTCTACACGTCGCGTTTTTATGCGATGCTCCGCGATCGGTTACGACCGGGCGCGGTTGTGTCGATCCAGTGTACTTCGCCGATCGTCGCACCGGCGTCGTATGGCTGTGTTCTGGAAACGTTGCGGACCAGCGGTTTTGATGTGTTGCCCTACCACGCGACAGTGCCGACGTTTGGTATTTGGGGCTTTGCGCTGGCAAAGGTTGTCGATCCTTCGGGTGCTTCGTTCGTCATACCGCAGCGGCTCGCCGCCGGCCACCCGCCTCTGCGATACCTATCGGACGACGTACTACCGGAATTATTTTCACAACCGCCGGATTTAACGCCGATCCTTGGTCCGGTCAATCGTTTGAACGATCAAACGTTGGTTCGGTTATATGAGCAGGAATGGAGCCGCTGATGACCCCCGTGGCGGCGGCCTGCCCGGCCGCCGTCTGCCCCCTGCCGTGTCGGCGACCTGCCGGGCCGCCGTCCGCCCCCTGCCGTGGCGGCGACCTGCCGGGCCGCCGTCCGCCCCCTGCCGTGGCGGCGGCCAGCCGGGCCGCCGTCCGCCCCCTGCCGTGTCGGCGACCTGCCGGGCCGCCGTCCGCCCCCTGCCGTGGCGGCGACCTGCCGGGCCGCCGTCCGCCCCCTGCCGTGGCGGCGGCCAGCCGGGCCGCCGTCCGCCCCCTGCCGTGGCGGCGGCCAGCCGGGCCGCCGTCCGCTCGCTTGTCCCGCGGCGTTCCGGCAGAACGCCGCCACTGGGGGGGAGATCAGGGTCGGAGCGACTGGTTGATCGCTTCTCGCAGCCGCTCGCCGATGTTCGCCGACGTCCCAATGAAAACATGGGTGACCGTCCCCGCCGGATCAATGACAACGGTTTGCGGGATCGCGCCCGCCTGATACCGTCCGGCCGCAACACCATCAATATCCATGGCGACGTCGATGGTCAATTTCAAACGCTCGAGCGTCGCCGCGATCGTCTCGGCGTCCTCCTGCAAATTGACCGCCACCAATTGCACCGCGGCCGGGTCAAAACCCGCGACCGCCGCGTCGATCATCGGCATCGCCTGCAGACATGGACCACACCACGACGCCCAAAAATCGAGCACCAAGACATGACCGCGATGTTGTTCAATCGAAAACGGTTGACCATTGGTTAGTTTCAATGCAAGGGCCGGGGCGGGTTGACCGACCAATGGCGAGACGACCGCGGCGATCGACTCCCCACCGCCGCCGGTCGGTGGCTCGACCGGCTGGGGTGCATGAGTCAACGGCCACTGCTCCGCCGGCGGCGGGATGGTTTGCTGTTGGCCAATGAACATCACGTCGACTTCTTCCAAACTCAATTCACAATCATCCAACAACCGATGGTTGCCACGGATGGTCCCGTCGACCACCGATGTCGGGTCAATATGCAAGATCGTTCGATCTCTCAACACGACCTGTAGTGGATTTCCGGCGGCGGCGGGTTGGTCGATCGGGGCATCCTCCCCCGGCAGCGGCAGGCGGATAATTTGTGAGACGACGTCGCGGGGGATCTCGATTGTTTCCAGCCGGCTTTCGACCCGCAACGTTTGGTCATCCATCGCAATGACTTTGCAGCGCAACAAATCGCCATTTCGTGCGATGACCAAATCGGTCGGGGGGGTTTTTCGCTGCTGCCGGGGGACGGTCAGCAAACGTTGCTTCAACACCTCATCGAGGTTGGCGATTGAATCCTGAGACGCCAACTGCATCGTCGCGACCGCGGTGGCCGGCAAACGTTTGGCCGCCGTCCAAGCCGAATCGATGCCGACCTCCGACTCGGTGATCGCCGTGACGCGGGCTTGAAAAGCGTCGCCATCACGGAGGTAAACGATTTGCCCCGCCATTTTCGGCAGCGACGTTCCTCCCTGGCGTAAAAACGCACGGCTCAGCAGGTCCATCATCCCGCGAGGTTGACGCTGCGGTGGGCGGACCGGTTTGGGTGGCGTCAGTCGCAGTAACCCTTGACTGTCCCGGTCACCGTCGAGCGATTGGGCACCCAGATAACGACCCGCGAATCGATCCCCCATCGCCGCGGCGGTTGCCCCGACGGGTTGAAACCACAATGGGCGGTTCGGTTCCTTGGTGTCAATGAAACGCCCCGCGACCCGCGTCTCATCCGACTCCAACCGCCCGTCCCGCGGGTCGTTTTGGGGGACCTGACCGCTGGGCATCAGGACTCGCGAAACCGATGTCAGATCAATCGGCAGCGGCGTCAAACCATCGACTAATTCCAAACTCAATTCTTTCCGGTCCATACGCAGCATGGAACCTTGAATTCGAGAACCATCATGAAACAGGATACGATGGCTTTGCGACAACCGCGTGGTTGACGAGGGTTGTAAGGATTCGCGGGCGGCAAAATCGATCCTTCGGACCTGTTGCAAATCGATTGCTGGTTGCGAGACCTCGGTCTGCTGGACAATCTCACGGACTTCGGCCGATTGGACCCGCTGGGCGGCTACATCGATTTGGCGTACTTCACCCGACATCATCACAAACCGGTCCGCTTTGGCGGGCGGATCGGGCACAGCGGTCGATCGCACCGCCGGCCGCAGCGTCAGGTTTTGCAATGCGACTTGACCTGAGTGGTTGATCAATTGCACCGCTGCCGACGCAGTATCTTTGGCAGCGGAAACGTCGAGTGTCAGCGTTCGACTCGCTCCGCCCAAGACTTCGAACTTAGCAATCCCGGCCACCGCGTCCACCTCCACTTCCACCGACAATTCTCCGCCGCACCGGGGCCAGGATGCCAGTGAAACGACATTGGCCGTTTCTTTCAACTCCCAAACCGCAACGATCTCCTGGTCCCAAACCTCGATCCGCAGCGGTGGGCGTTCGCCCTTGCCCCGCACCGGCACGTTCCTCAAACCTAATCGATTATTGACAACGGTTGTTTTCAGATAGCCCCAACCCAGTTCAAAGTTGGGTGTGCCATCCCAAGTCAAAGTGACCGCGATTTTGTATTGATCCGGCAGCTTCAGGAAATGACACAACGCCGCGCCGGGAACTTGCGATGCCAACAATCCTTGACCGGCGGACCAATCGTCCGGCGAATTCATGGGACGCGTCGGCGGATGATTTGCCCACTGCCGCGGGATCTGCTGTCGGGTGGCGAGATCGTTCCAAGCGGCTAGTTCACCGGAGCCGCTGAAGATGATACCGGAATCGTCCCCGAGTCGCTCGGCCGACCGCAGCAGGTTGCCCGGTAATTGGATCGATCCCCAATCCGACTGCAGGCTCAGAACATTATTTTCCCATGACTGCAGATTGCCGTAGATGAAATCATCGTTTTGCAACCGGATGATCCACTCCCCACTGGGCGTCTGTTGGTCTTCGCCGGTCGGATAGGTGATCGACGCGACGGCTTGGCGGGGCCATGTAAACGGTGAATCGAAGTGAGGATGTTTCCAGTCGATGTTATCATCGCTTATCGATCGCAAGGTCCCTTCGACCCGATCACCGTTTGCCAACCGCAACAGCCCGGCCGGCGGGTCGGCGAGGGCGGCGCTGACGAAAAATAATGAGAAGACAAATATGAGGATTGCCGAAGTGCCATTCTGGCTCCCCCTCGCCCCTCTTAGGGGAGAGGGGGTTGGTTCAACCGTCTGGCTCCCCCTCGCCCCTCTTAGGGGAGAGGGGGTTGGGGGGTGAGGGGATGTCCGCACAATCTCCGCCCCAGCGCCCGGCGCCGGCCGACCCCTCACCCCCCGGCCCCCTCTCCCCGAAGCGGGGCGAGGGGGGGAAAACCTTGGGGGCCGGCCCCCTCTCCCCGAAGCGGGGCGAGGGGGGGAAAGAATTTTTGCGGGGGACGTCATTCCATTCACCGTTCGTAAATCGGTAGGAACCGAAAGTTCAACGCCATCGCCAACAGCGATAGCGACGTGTCGACCGACTTGCCAAAGCTCCCGTCGAAGCTGCCGTCGTCACCCTGGGCGGCTTTTAACTCGGCGACCAAAGCGCGGTTCCATTTTTCCCATGCCTCGACGTTGCCCTGAAACAACGCTTGGGCTTGATAGTACTGAGCGTAGCGTTGGTAGCTGCCGGATTCTTGTTGCAAATTATCGGTTAAACGCGACAGCGTCGCTTTGAACTCCGGCATATCCTTTCGCCTTGCGATCGCATAAACCAAAGTGCCGATCGAGGTGCGAGCGGTTGATTCGCCGAACCCGCCCATCCCGGCGTAGGCGACCTCGCCCGAGGGGCTGGTCATCGATTTGAAATACGCCACGCCGCGATCGATCGCTTCGTCGGGGACCGCAATGCCGGCGTTCCTGGCCGCCAATAATCCAACCATCACAGCGCCCGAAACCGACGTGTCCGCATCGGTCGCGTCGGGGCCGTACCGCCACCCGCCGTAGCGATTCTTCTTTTGTGACGTGACGGCTCCGCGGACCGCCAGTTCCAATGATTTGCCAATCGATCCGGCCCCGCCTTTGAACGACGAATCGTCGACCGCGCCATAAGCCTCCGCCAGCGCTAGCATCGCGAAGCCATGGTTGTACATGCTGGAGTGGCCCGACTGGCCGCCCAAGATGCCAGTCGATTTGTCCTGCGAATCAATGATGTTTTGTACCCCGCGGCGGATGTTGCCGGCGTAAATTCCAAAGTTGGGATCTTCGCCGGACGCCA
The DNA here is from genome assembly GCA_963833245.1 of Pirellulaceae bacterium. Classification (GTDB taxonomy): domain Bacteria; phylum Planctomycetota; class Planctomycetia; order Pirellulales; family Pirellulaceae; genus Rhodopirellula. Next base: position 501,811 of record CAWHXH010000006.1, on the reverse strand, counting down.
GGAACGTCATGACCGCCATGCCGGTCACGCCGGGACCGTCATAGCTGCCCCGCCCCCAATCGCCCTGCTCAGTTTGAGTTTTGGCCAAAAACGTCAAACCCTTCTCATACATCTCACGAACATCTCGCGGCACGGCGTCTCCGGTTTGGGCAAACGGGTAGGGGGCGATGGGAGCTTGGGCGCGGGTCACCTTGAGCGAAGCCGATGCGAAGGTAACTAATAACAGTACGACGAAAAACCGAAACAGCTCCGCTCCGCACCACTTAGCAGAAATGCGGCCGAATCGTCGACTGACTAATCCGACGCGTGGGCGGGGCTGCGGATTCCGGTCCTCGCTTACGCGTCGGGTTGAGATTAGCGTCTTGATTAACATGTTTGCCTCATCAATCCTTCGCCAACAGTCCCATATTTTCCAAATAGCCCTTCCTGCTTTCATACCGCTTGGACCATTTCGCGAACCCAGGCCGCTGCCACGGGTCGAGAATCTCGTCGACAACCTCCGCATCGAGTTGACTGAGTAGGTAGCCGACCAGCGTTTCGTTAGCGTGCGACTCGTCGGTCCGAAAAACTTGGGGTTCCAGCCGGTCGTATAACTGCTCGACCTGCGATGTCGACAGACCCAGCGCGGTGCCGACTTTGAACAGTTCGCTGAGCAGATCGACGGTCGCCTTGAGTTTCTCTCGTCGTTTCCTTTCGGCCTCCATCTCGCCACGCTGCGGCCCGGTCGCGATCCCCCGGGCAACTTTTTGCAGCAACGACTGCTCGCCGAAAAGTCCCGCACGGACCATTTGTTGCGGCTCGGTCACCAAACTGATAACGTCTTGTAGATTAACGTCATCGTCCTCACCGGCCACCTCTCGGAACTTTCGTCGAGCTTGATTGACCGAGTCCATGAAGCGTTTGATGTCCCCCCGGCCCGCCAACTTGATCCGCGCGATCTGGTTGTTATCGAAAGCAATTTGTTTGGTTAGTTGGCCGATCTGCGTTTCGATCTGTTGGTTGAAATACTTCAGTGCTCCTTTTTCGTCGTTGGCTCCGGTTCCTTGGAACAACCAATTGTCAAAGTCGGCTTGGCCGATCTTTTGCTGGGCGGTAGCCGTTGGCAACGCCAGGAAGCTGACGCCGGCCAGTATCGCAAGCCAACCATAGTGATTGATTTTAGCGGAGCGGCGCAAGCCGCCCGGTGACGCCCCCATCTTAGCGGAGCGGCGCAAGCCGCCCGGTGCCGCACCGGAGGGCTTGCGCCCTACCGCTAAAAAGGGGGTGGCACCGGAGGGCTTGCGCCCTGCCGCTAAAAAGGGAGTGGCACCGGAGGGCTTGCGCCCTGCCGCTAAAAAGGGAGTGGCACCGGAGGGCTTGCGCCCTGCCGCTAAAAAGGGAGTGGCACCGGAGGGCTTGCGCCCTGCCGCTAAAAAGGGAGTGGCACCGGAGGGCTTGCGCCCTGCCGCTAAAAAGGGAGTGGCACCGGAGGGCTTGCGCCCTGCCGCTAGAAAGGGAGCGGCACCGGAGGGCTTGCGCCCTGCCGCTAAGATTGGGGCGGTGCAGGTGCTAGATGATATTTGAACTTTGCAAACCACATAAACTGACCGGTCATTGTACCCAGCTCTTGACGAAAGACTCCGGTCCCACACGGACACTGTGTTGAATCATTACGTTCTGCTGAGAGTCCCAAGCCTTCTTTTGCTTCGGCTCCAAAATCTCGGTTACCGGCGGCGGCAGCGGGGGGCAGAATGTTGGATTCATCAAATAAACCGTTAACCAATCGACCGGCACGCCGCGGCATTGATCGAAGACTTCCCGGCACTCTCGACGTTGGTCGTCGGACAATCCGACTTTGTTGTCCAAGATCATCAAATACTGGTCACCCACGACCCGAGCCTGCAGCTTTTGCCTCGCCTCACACTCGGCGTCATACTTTTCGCACTGTTCCGGCGAGAGGCACTCGGCTAGCAATCGCTTGGCATCTCTTTCAATCCGCCCGCGGGGATCCTCCTGCAACTTTTGTCCCTCGGGGGTGTGATAATCGATCCTCAACAACCATGTGTCGTCGGGTTGCTTGACGAACTGCCGTTGCCAATTGGGTTGTTCATTGGAGATTAACCGTTTCCAGGTCGGCACCGTCGCCGCGGCGGCCGCGACGATCGCCGCGGACTGCTGCTCGGTCGGCTGGCAAACATGATGAATGAGTGTGATCTCGGCGTTGAGGATTGGCAACATCAACGCTTTGATGGCGTCGGGGGGCGGGCCGAACTCCGCCATCGCGTCTACGCCCACTTCCATCGCCGGGGCCAAATCGGCATCGTCAGCGAAGGTGGTCAATGAGGCCAATAAGATGAAAACTGCCGTCGCGAAATCCGCCAAGAATTTCGGTCTTGATATAGCGCATCCGAAATTCTTGGCGAATTCCGCTACGGGTTTGGAATCATGGGGTTGACACATGACGGCTCAAAATCCGCTGAAGTATTGATCTAAACCATGGCGGAACTCCTCGGGATACTCGGTCCCCGATGATCCAGTGGTTTGGGTGACGCTGCGAGACTGGGCGGTTGCTTTGGCATCGCGGCTCCGTCCAACCAATGCCAATGCCGAGTCGACCGTATTGCCCCCGCCGCTGCCGCCGCCCGGCGATGAACCGCCGCCGCCCCCGCCATTGGGATTGATCCGCTTGCTGCGAAGCATCAATTCGATCACTTCGGTTTGAGCGGCGATCGTCGGCGAGTCGGTTTGATGTTTCTCAAGCATGTCGACGATTTCCGCCATCACCGCATCGACCTGCGTCAGCATTCGCAGTTCCTTGCCAAAGTGTTTCGCCGCATCAGGCAACTCGCCAATCCGCTCGATCAGCGCCACCACGCGGCGATCCAAATCGCTCTGTTGAGTACTCAATCCCACGGTGGTTTGATAATGGTCGTCGGCCGTGATGGCGTGGCGGGCTTGGTCGGCGACCCGGGTTTGATCCCGAAGCGCAATCTCGCCTTCGAGGATCTGCAACGCTTCCAGGACGATCGACGGCGGCAGCGATTCGGGCGAACATCCGCCGGGGCACTGACCCGAGCACGCGGGGTCGACCAGGTTGTCGGCCCAACGGTCCATCGCATCGGCCCAGTACTCAGCTTGGGCGACGGATAACCCCTGTTGATGGCTGACTTGATCCGACAGATTCCGCAGCGATCCGACCGCATCGGCGTCTTTCATCTCATCGAGCGTTGTTTTGAAATTGGCAAAACGCCGACGTTCAAAGTAGGACGCCAGATCGTCCATGATGTAAGACACGTCCTGGCTGCTGTCGGCTTCGACGGTTTTGATCTCGTCAAACACGACGCCGGCAGCTTTAGGAATCTCATAACCGGCGACCCCAAAGGCGGGTTGCAATTGTTCGGTCAACCGGCCCGCAACCACGTTCTGAGTCCGCGAGGCGGCTTTGAGACGTTTGACCAACGTGCTGCCTTCCAGGTTGGCCAGCACGGCGTTGAGTTCGTCGGCGATCTTATCAAATTCCGCCAGTAGGTCTTCCTGCTCGGTGACCGCTTTGGGCAACGCTCCGGCGGCGGGCGGTTTCGCTTCGGCGGGCGGTTTGGGTTTGGACTGACCCGCGATCGTGGTGACCGGCATCCGCAGCGCGGGGCTGCTTGGTTTTTTGGGCGTGCCCGGGGCGGCGGGCTGGTCATCGGGGCCGGCCAACGATGATTCGGCATCGGTCAACGATGGGGCCGCCCGCGTCGGGGTCGGCTCGGGGGACGGTTCGCTGGCGGACCCCGATGGAGAGCGTCGGTTTTGACCGGCCGACGGACCGCCTTGGGACGACTGGGCGGCGGCGAGTTGCTGCGTCGTTTCCCGCGACGCATCATCGAGCAGATCGGCAACCGAGGGCATGCGATTTTGAGACAAATCGTCAAGCAATTGCATCATGTCGGCCCAACGCTCCAGGTGCCCGACGCCGATCGCGGGGTTGCGTCGAGCTGCGACGAGCAGATCGTCGCCCAGCTCGCCGAGCCGGGCCAACCGGGTGCCGTTGGCGTTTTCGGCCGCGGCCTGGCGGGCGATTTGACGTTGAACCTCCGCGTCGCCGCGGGCCGCCGGGTCCAGTTCCCGCAGCTCGCGGTTGGTTTGGTGCAATTGTCGCTCGCGGTCGCGGACGTCAAGCGCCTGGCGATGCCACCGGGAGAGTTGCTCGGTCATCCAGATCGCGTGTTGGTCGGGCGTCAAAACATATAAAACGTGCGGCGGCGAAAAAACGCGTCCGCGGCCGGGCAGGTAGTCCTCCGCCCAAGCAAACAGCTCGATCGGTTGCGGCTCGACGCCCAGCGACGCGGCGTTGAACGTCGCGGCGGCGGGTAATTGCGTCGATTTATGTGACCCGGCGGCCAGCGTCCGTTCGCCTTTGGCGGGCGACACCGCCCCCGCCCCCACGCCCCGCCACATCAACCCGACCCGGGCGACGCCGTGGTCGTCGGACGCATCGATCGTGAACGTCAACGTTTGCGTGTCCAACACCACCGCCATCCGCTCCAGTCCGTCGACGATCAGCGTCGGCGGCTGGTCGTCGATCGCCTCGACGGTGATCTCAAACGGTTGCCGCCCCGAAAGTCCGTCGCGGTCGGTCCAGTCAAACGCCAAGGTCGCGGTGTCATCGGTGCGAACCGGGGCGCTGGTCAACGTTGCGCCCGACGGTCGGGCCGGGACGGCGTTGATTTGCCCGGTCGCCAAGTCGCGGTCGGCCGTTGCCGAGACAACCGCTTCGGAGCCGCGGACGATCGCGACGCGGCCCGAACGGGAATCGATCTCCTGCGGCTGGTCACGGCCCAAATAATCCGGCAACCGGACCGATGCGGTCACGGCGGCAAGTTCGGGACGCATCGTTGGCCGCAGCGTCACGTCGTGCCACCAGTCGCCGACGCGGATTTGAGCCGTTTGATCGGCCAGCAGCGGCGGGACGTCAAAGGCGTATCGGTCGTCCTGGCGGAGGGTTTTGAGCGGCGTTTGACCATCGATCCAAAGCGTCGCGACGGCGGGTTTTTGTAGCGTTTGATCGGTCAACCGCACCGTCATCGCCGCCGTCTCGCCGTGGGGCAACACCACCTCGCGGCCGAGCCGCTCGATCCGCGTGAACGTGTACCGCGGGGTCGCCGACCACGGCGCCGCGGTCCGCCACGCCGCCGTTGCGGTCGCTGCGGGATAAGCCATCGCCAAACCGCCCGCGGCAAGGCCCAAGACCGACGCCGCAATTGCCCAAGCCCGCAGCCGGTGGGGCGGGGTGGCGGTGGAAAAATCACGACCGGCAGCATCAGCGGCGACTTGATCCATCGCCGCTTGGCAAAGCGCCGGCGAGCGAGCTTGTTCGCCCTCGGCGTCGACCAGTTCGATCACCCCGAGCAACCGGTCGCCGACGGCCGGCAAGTTTTCGCCCAACAATTTGGCGACCGGACGCAGCCCCTGCAGCGAGACGATCCACCGCGAGACCGCCCAAGGGATCAACCCCAGCAGCACCACCGCGACGGTCCAAAGCAGCCCGCGAACCGCCGCGGGGGTGTCAATCCACCGATCGGCGGCATAGACAATCAACAGCGCCGCGGCCCAAACCGCGGCGATCGTCGCGACCGCTTCGGCGGTTTTGACCCACGCGACGCGGCGGCGATAATCCCGCAATTGTCGACGCAGCGAATCGGGGACACGCAGTTGCAGTGACATCGCGACCTTCCAATCGTAACGGGAATTAAATGTGGGATAGGCCTCCGGCCTGTCATCCCGCCTGAACTTCAAAACAATCCGGCGGCTTTGCGCCCGATCCAAAACATCGCCAACAAAACTACCAGCACCGCGAGCGTTGCCGGGTGGCTCCAAATCGCCGTCCGGGCGACGACCGGCGGCCGGTCGGGCATCGCGGCGAGCAAGTCGATCACTTCGTCGGTCCGGTCGGCCGTCAGCGTCCGGCCGCCTGAAACCCTCGCAATCTCCGCCATCACGTCCGGCCGCGCCGGCCGGCCGATCTGTTCGAGCGGCTCGCCGGTGACCAGCACCGATGTTTGTAACGAGTCGCCGGTCTGTTTGCAGAATAATGTCAATTCGTGCATCCCCGGCCGGGTCGGCGTGAACCGGCCGGCGAACGCCCCCCACTCCGAACCGGTCGACGTCAACCGCACCGTTTGCAAACCCGTGGGATAGGCCTCCGGCCTGTCATCCCCGCCCCAGCGGATCTGCAACGTCACGTCGCCGCCGGCCAGCGGTTCGCCGGACCGCTCCATCACGTTGGCCTCGAACGTCATCGTTTGCCGGACCCGCGGTTGCTCGGGCGAGTAGTACATCCGCATCCGCTGCTCGCCCGAGTCGGCCGGCCCGATCATGTTTCGCCGGTACGCCATCCAGCGAACGACTTGGCCCCAAAACCGGTAGTGGTACAAATCCTCGACCCCTTTTCGCCAACGCCACGCTCCGTCGGTGGCCATCAGCAGCACTTTGCCGGCCCCGTAAGTCCGCGTTACCAGCAGCGGGATGCGGCCGTACCGATTGCTCGCTTCGGCGTGAACGGCCAACGTTTCGGTGCCCGGTTTGGCCCGCATGATCGGCGCGTACCATTGGAAACCGGGCAGGTTTTGCCAAACGCCCAAGTTCTCCTCCGGCGTGTCGGCCAGTTTGGTCAACAAACTCCGCCGGCCAAGCTCGGTCAATTCAAAATGCTCGGCGGTCCGCGATCCCCACCCGCCCGGTTGGCTCTCGTCCAATTCCGCCGGAATCAATTCGGCCAGCGGCGTTTCAAGCAGACTGAATTGCCGGCCGGCCAAACCGGGCAGGAACACCAACCCGCTGGCTTGTTGCCGGACCAACCCCGCGAGCCACTCGCATTGCTGCAGCGTCAGTTGGTCAAATTGCAAACCGACGTCGCCCAGGAACACGACATCGAACCGCGCCAATTCCTCTTTGGTGGCCGGGAAAGCGTCGATGTAGTCGGCGTTTCCCCCGCCGTGTTTGTCCAGTCCGGGTTGAAACAGCAGGCAGGAAACCTCCACGCCGGGGTCCCGCGACAACGCGTTTCGCAGGTAGCGGTACTCCCACCGCGGCACCGATTCGATCACCAACACGCGAAGTTTTTCTTGGCGAATCGCGATCGGCGAGGTCGCCGAATTGTTGTCCGTGCGGACTTCGGACGGCTGTGGCGGCACGTCGACGGTCAACATCACGTCGCCGAGCGTTTCGGGTTGCCAATCGATCCAGTCGGTTGTCCGGCCCATCGCCGCGACTCGGATGTCTTTGGTGATCGTCTCGCCGTCAGACGTTTTCAATGTCACGACCGCGGCATGGTCCCGCGGCAGCGAGCTTTGCAGCGTGATCGGCAACCGAACAACTTTGCCCGCGGTCGCAAACGTCGGCACGTCAAAGGACAGCACTTCGATGTCCGGCAACCGCGTGTCGCTGCCCACAGCGATCGTGTGGACCGGCACCCCCATCGTCCGCAACCGCGTCGCCGCGACCGCCGGCGAATCCCCGGCGTTCCAATCGCCATCGGAGATCAAAACGACGCCCAACAAATTGTCGATCGAGGTCGCCGCCGAAAGCACGCCGCCGATGTCGGTACCAAACTCCGACTCCGGCTCCCCCTCGCCCCTCTTAGGGGAGAGGGGGTTGGGGGGTGAGGGGATGTCCCCCTGATCGTTCACTGCCGAAGAACCCCTCACCCCCCGGCCCCCTCTCCCCGAAGCGGGGCGAGGGGGAGAAACCGCGTTTGAGTCCCCCCCAAACCGCTGCACCAAAACCTCCGCCCGCTCCCCCAACCGTCCCCATGTCGCCATCTCGCCCAGCGGCGCCACAATCGCGTCGCGACTTTTCAAATCCCCGCCCCCGGTCACGTCCCGCGTCGTCATGCTGGCCGAATCATCAACCAACACCGCGACGACCGGCCGCGAATCCGGCCGTTGCGACCGAACCCACTGCGGCCCGCCAAGCAACGCGACGCAAAAACAAACCACCGCCAACCGAACCGACTCCAACCCCACCACCGACCGCCGCCAACGCATCCGCCGGCAAGCGATCACGCCCAAGACCGCGGTCACGACGATCACCGCGATCCCCAACCCCGCGACCCCCGGCGAAAAATCAAACGCCAACCGCGACGTCACGTTCATGTCGTCACCCGCGGCAGGCACAAGAACGCTTCACCGACCATCGCCAGCAACATTGCCAATAGAAACGCCCGCCAAATCTCATCGATCAACGATCCCGCCGGCCCGTCGGCATCGATCCGGTCGATCGTCAAACCTTCAAACAGCCCCGCGAGTTCGGCGTCGGACACCACCGCCGGTTCGTCCTCGACCGCCGCACGATTGAGTACCCAAACACGCCCGTCGCCTGCTTCGGACCGACCGCGGTAGACCCCGGCGGTGAACGCCGCATCGGTTGATAATCGCTCGGCGTCCCCCGCCAGCCGGGTCCAGGCGGCGGCTTCATCGGCCGGGACTGACCCGGTCGCCCGCGAACCGGTTGCCGACAACTCGCGGGCACCGGCGGCGATCGCCCGCTGGATCATGACGTAAAGCACGATGCCGCCAGCGGCCAAGGAACTGTCCGCCGCCCGAGGTGTGGTGGCCAAAAAATGCACTCCGCCGGCGTCGGTGGCGGCGCGAACCAGCAGCGGATCGCCGCCCGCGAGCGTCGCGATCGGCGTCGCGTCGCCGATGATTTTGCGATGCCGCGAGATTGATAATTCTCCCAATGGCAACGCCGCCCCAGCCGCCGAAGCCGCCAGCAACCCCGCATCGCCCCGCCAACCGGCGACCGAAGCGGGCGGATCATTGACCACCCAGTCGCCAAATTGCAGCGATGCAAACGACCCGTCGCTGCCTTGCGAATCGATCGGCAAAAAAATCACCTGCCCGCCGCGCCGGACAAACGTTTCGATCGCTGATCCATCGTTAGCTGAATCGCCCGGCAGCGCGGCGTGCCATAGCAGCATCGCCAAATCGTTCCAAACAATGCCCGCCGCATCGGCCGGCGGGATCACCGTGGCGGTCGTTTCCAAACCCGCCGCCGGGGGCGATCCGGCGGCCAGCGACAGCACGCGGCCGACCTCCGCATCATCGGTCACCACGACCGTCTTTCGCGGCGGCGGCTTGTCAAAAGCAAAGTAAGCGACATTGTTGGCCCCATTGTCGTCCGCGGGTAACGAAACGCTGCCCCACCCGGCGGTTTGATCCCGCCCGACCGGCAACCGGTGAATCGCTTCGGTCGACTCGCCGCCGATTTCCAATGCCATCGTCGACCGCGACCCGCCCAAATCGACCGCGACAGGCACCGACTGATTGCCCCCATTTCCTCCGCTGACAACGATCTTCAATTCAACTTCCGCCCGCCCGCCGCGATCCGTCCCGATCAACTCCGCCCGCTCGACCCGGATCGACCGATCGCCGCCCGAAGACGGTTTGGCGGCCAGCAACCGGAACCGAACCCGCTCGGCGATCGGACCAAACGTTTGCCGCACCGACGCCCAACGGCCATCGCCGGGCAACCAATCCCCGCGACGCAAATCCGAAGCGATCCAGACGTCGGTTTGCCCCAATTGATTGGCATCGATCGCCCCGGCCGCCGCCAACAACATTGCCGGAATGTCGGCCGGGGCGTCCGAGGGGCCAACCATCAAACCGGTCTGAAGATTGTCCAAGCGTGTTGCTACCACGCGGTCGCTTTCGACCTGCCAAACCGAAGACGTGCCCAGCGTCCGCAGCGTCGCGGCGATTTGCTCGGTTGCCCCCTGCAGCATCGTCGGCCCACCCGGGCCGGTGCGGGTTTGCATCGACGGCGAACGATCGATCAACACGATCGCTTCGGCCGAACCGCCGCCGATCCTCGCCAGCACCCCGCCGGCCAGCGGCCGACCGACCGCCAGGACTGCCGCGGCAATCACCAACGTCCGAAGCGCCAAGATCAACCATTGCCGGATTTTGGCATAACCGCGGTTGGCCCGGTTGGCCGCCAGCAGGAACCGCATCGCCCCCCACTGCGTCGTCCGGTATCGCCGCTGGTTAATCAAATGCACCACGATCGGCAATGCCGCGATCGGTAGCGCGATCAACATCCACGGCTGCAAGAACGTCATGACCGCGTCCGCCGGGTCAGGAACCGCGTCAACACGTCGACATAGGATTGATCCAGCGTCACGCGGTGGTAGTCCGCCGCAGTCGCCATGACGACTTGATCCAGCTCCGAAAAATAGTTTCGCATCGCTTCGTTGTACTCCAAGCGAATCTCGTTGGGGTCAGCGAACATCGCCGCGCCGCCCTCCATGTCCAGGAAACGGGTCGGCCGCTGGAAATCAAACGCCAACTCCTGCGGGTCCAGCAGATGGAACAACGTCAGATCATGTTTGCGAAACCTCAGATGCTCGAAACACCCGCGCAGTTGACCCGGATCGACAAAGAAATCTGACAACACGATCACCATGGCGGCCTGCGCGGTCGTTTCGGCCAGTTCATGCAATACATCAATAAGGTGCGTTTCCCCGGCCGTTTGGGTCCGGTCCATCACCTCATAAATCGCTCGCAATTGAGCCGGATTTCGTCGCGGCGGCAGGTGCTCGGTCACGCCGCCGGCGAAACAGGACAAGCCCACCGCATCGCCTTGACCGACCGCCAAATACGCGATCGCCGCAGCCAACCGCAGCGAGTATTGCAACTTGGTCAACTCACCGGTGCCGTAACCCATCGACCCGGAGGTATCCAGGACCAAACAACATCGCAAATTCGTATCGGCCTCGAACTCTTTGACATAATAGCGATCCGACCGTCCGTGCGCCCGCCAATCCAGCCGCCTGAGGTCATCGCCGGGGACGTATTTGCGGTACTGTGCAAATTCGACGCTTGACCCCCGCGTGGGACTTTGATGCCGGCCCGAAACGTTGCCCCGCATCGGTCGCCGGGCAAGCAACGGAATCCCCGCCAACCGGGCCAGGACGGGAGGATCAACATAGTCGCGGTTCATCAAAGCCTCCAAAATGTGGGATAGGCCTCCGGCCTGTCATCCAATCCTAAAACCCCTTCTCAATTTCGATGACAGGCCGGAGGCCTATCCCACTTTCATCAACCTCTCGACAATATCCCCCGCCGTCATCCCTTCGGCTTGGGCGGCGAACGTGGTCACCAACCGGTGGGCCAAAACCGGACCGGCCAGCGCCGCGATGTCCTGGCCCCGAACCATATACGACCCTGACAATGCGGCGTGGGCTTTGGCACCGAGAATCAAATCCTGCACCGCCCGCGGTCCGGCGCCCCAAGCGACCAGCGGCGGCAACCAATCGGGCGCCGTCCCGCCGCCCGGACGCGTCCGCCGGACCAATCGCGCCGCTTCGGTATAAATATGATCGGGCACCGGAATCCGACGCACCAAATCTTGATGTTTGATGATCGCCGGGCCGTCCAACAATTCATTGAGTTTAGGTAGTTCCCCGCCCGTCGTCGTCCGAGCGATTTGAATCTCCTCCTCCTCCGACGGATAATCCAACTCGATGATCGCCATGAACCGGTCCAGTTGAGCTTCGGGCAACGGGTAGGTCCCCTCCTGCTCGACCGGATTCTGCGTCGCCAACACCATAAACGGCGGCGGCAAATCGAACCCTTTGCCAACGACCGTCACCCGCCGCTCAGCCATCGCTTCGAGCATCGCGGCTTGAGTTTTGGGTGGGGCACGGTTGATCTCATCGGCCAATACAATGTTGGCAAACACCGGCCCGGCCGCGAATTGAAACTCACGCCGCCCCGCCCCGTCATCCTGCAAAATGTCCGTCCCGGTGATGTCCATCGGCATCAAGTCGGGGGTGAACTGGATGCGGCTGAATTTCAACGACATCGTTTCGGCCAACTTGCTGACCAGCAGCGTTTTGGCCAAACCGGGCACCCCCATCAACAACGCGTGCCGCCTGGCAAACAAACAAACCAACAGTAACTCGATCGTCTTTTGTTGACCGACGATCACGCGGCCCAGTTCGTCGCGCAGTTGTCGATGAATGTCCCCGAGTCTTTCGACCGCCGCGACGTCATCGTCGGACAGCGTCGGGGTCGACTGATGGTTGGTCGCCGCGGCGAGCGTATCGATCATTGAAAAAACCTCACTGCCAGCCCGGTCGGGGATTCAAAGCGACCGCAAGTGTACCCGCGGGCTTGGCGAGTGTGGGACAATGCTGGTTTAACACCCCGGTAGCCGAAGCCGCCAGGCTTTGGTTCCCCCAACCACCACCACCTATGCCAACCCGCCCAACCTTTTCAAAATCAACCGCCATCACGCTGATATTTATTTTCAGCATGACCGCCCCGGCCCAGCCCCCCGCCGCCCCGCTGGTTGAACCGATGGTGATGGCAACGTTTAGCCCCTCACGCTGGGCCGTCCAGCCAATCATTCAACGATTCCCGGTCGAGATGTTCTCGGCCGTGATGACCGAATCCCTTGCTACTGACCCCCTACAGATCACCGAGCTGCGGGCGGCCGCGACCATCGACCCGGTCGCCGGACCATTGCTCGGCCTTCTAGTCACCACCGACGGACCGTTCTCGGTCGACCGGATGGCGATGGCGTTGGACTATGCGGCCGATCCCAAGCAGCCGTCAACCTACCTGGTCGATCGCCGCGGCAACGTCATTTTGTCCAAGGTCGATGACGCGCGTTGGTACTTCGGCAACCGCCAATTGCTTTCCACCCTGACGGATTCACCGATCGGCCGCAGCGCCGCGGCGGACGTCATGAATGGCTGGCCGGCCGACAATCAATTGCGGATTGTCCTGGATGTCCCCACGCTCCGTCCCCTCCTGGCCGAGCCGATCGAAGCCGGCCGGCAGGCGCTGGTTGCCCCGCTGCAGCCGATTCTTGACTTGCCCTCGCTGACCGAAACATTGCAAATCCGCGCCGCCTTTGACGGCACCCGAGGCGAACTGCAATGGAGGTTTGATACTGCTAACGAAGCGTCCGCCCGGCGAATCGAAACCATATTGAATGACACACTCGCCGCCGCGGTCCAATTACTCTCGCCGCAGATCTTCGCCGCGTTGAACCTCGACTCCGCCCCCAAAACGATTCAGCAACCAGCCCGGGATTATGCCGACCGGACATCCGCCTGGATTCTCGACAATCTAAAAGTCGTCCGAGTCGGCTCGGCCGTCACGCTCGATGTTCAAGGCGACGTGGGAATCGCCAGCACGATTGCGGTGGCGGGCTACGCGATGCCGCAAATCGCTCGAGAAATCGCCAGGATCAAGTTTAGCAAGACCAACAACCTCAAACAGATCATGTTGGGGATCCACAACTACCATTCCGCGTTTAACCGTTTGCCCGGCCCCGGAATCACCGATGATGATGGCAAACTGCTGTTGTCCTGGCGGGTCGCGTTGCTGCCCTTCATCGGTGAACAGCGGCTGTGGGAACAATTCCGCAAGCATGAACCGTGGGACAGTGAACATAACCTGCCGCTGGCCAATCAAATGCCCGCGGTGTACCAAGCCCGGCGTTTGGGTCTGAAGGATAATCAAACGGTTTACCACGCATTGGTCGGTGAAGGTCTAGCGATCTCCCCGGACGGCGAGAATACCTTTCGTCAAATCCTTGACGGCTTGAGCAATACGTTGATGGTCATCGAAAGCAAACCTGAACACGCAGTGATTTGGTCCAAACCCGAGGACATGGCGATTGACATGAAAGACCCCATGGCGGGATTGCCCGAGGGTCCCGATGGTTTTGGTGCCGCACTGGGCGACGGAGCCGTCCGGGTGCTGACCCGCGACATGGACGTCGAACTTTTCCGCCGACTATTAACCCGTGCGGGCATGGAAGTCATCGACCGCAATGCTTTGAGATGACCTCATGACATTAATCACACGCCCGGATGCAGCCCGCTGAGGCGCCCCGGCAGATCAATCAAATCTCAATCCACTATCGGCCTGAATCATGGGTTGATGAGATTGACTGTCGGCCCCCCCTTGCTTGCCAGGCGATTGACGTCCGGGTAACCTTGCACGCGGGTCCCCCGGACGGGGGAGATCTTGTCGCGTCAACGAGACAGTATTGATGAATCGTTCACTCCGCCGCCCGATAGTTCTCGGCCGCGTCCGGCCATGCAGCCTCCTGCTGGCTGCAGTCCTGTGCTGCGGACCGGCCGCGGCGCAGTCCAACCCCCAAAACTGGGTCGACGTTCAAAACCGCCCGTTGACCGCCGAATTTGTCGGTCTCAGCGATTCGTCGGTGCAGTTGCGAATGACCGATGGGCGGACCGTTGACGTGCCGCTGCAGCGACTCTCCCCCGAATCGCAGTCGCAGGCCCGTTCGGTCGCCCAGACGCGGCTCTCGGCAATTGAAGACCAAGACCTGCGTCAACTCGACGGCGTTCGTGAGCACCTCGGCGGACTGCTCGAACAACCCGCCGCCAGCAGTCAGTTGCTGGTCCGTTTTCACCAAATGTATCCGGCCAGTCCCTACGCGGGTGTTTGGGCGGCGGCCGGGTTGTCCGCCGGCGAAAACGACGTCGCCAAAGCCAAAACCATTTTGATGCAGTCGATCGACCGGATCGTGGCCCAGCGGGCACTCAGCCCGCAGCGTCACAGCACGACGTTGGCATCGGCCTACAACAACCTCGCGGTGCTGCACGTTAAATCGCACGCGGCCAACAACGCGGCAATTGCGTTGACCCAGGCGATCGCGGCTTCGTCGGTCGTTGCGCCATTGATCAACCACAACGCCAAACAACTGATTCAATTGGGCAGCGACCCGCAATCGGTCTTGTCCATCAACGGCCGGGCGGCCGACGAATTGATGACGGCGCTGGCGACCGGGACGACTTCGGGGGTCAAAACCGACATGCCCGGCGGTTGGTACTACGCGTTGAACTTCAACACGCCGGCCGCCGATGGTTCCTCCGGGGGCAAGGTCGACGGGTTGGAACCGCCCCGAATGGGGCTGGACCTGGTCAGCAGCGGCACCGGTTTGGTCGTCGCTCCCAGCATGGTGTTGACCTCCCGGACCGTCGTCGAGACGCCCCAGCGGCGTGACGGGGTGCTGGTGACCGTCGGCACGCCGGCCGGCGAACCGTTCAACAGTCGCGTTGTCCGGGCCGTTTTGATGACGCCCGATGAGGTGGTCGATCAACGGTATGGTCGCAGCCAAACGCAGAGCCGCTCGGTCGGGATGGCCATCGGGACCGACGGGATGGCGGTGGGTGCTTCGGTGGGGCGATCCTCCACGGCCTGGACGACTTTTCGAATCAAAAAGCCCCGCCCCGGGACCCCCGGCGGCGAACTGGCCGCCTTGCACGTGCCCAATTTACGAGCCAAGCCGGCGGTGATCTCCGAGACGGCTTCGCCGGCGGGATCGATGGTTTCCCTGTTTGGTTTTCGTCGCGGCGAATCGATGTTGCGAGATGGTTTGGAGACCGAGACCGGGCGGCTGATCTCCCCGGCCAATGGCGACCGTCTGCAGTCATCGACGGTGGCCGTCCGGGGCGGCAACCGCGGCGGTCCGGTCGCCATCGACTCCGGCGTGGTCATCGCGTTGGCGATCGACTCCGACGCCGCGGGCGACTCAACCAACGGGCAATTGCTGCCCGCCCCGGCCATTCGACGTTGGTTTTATGAAATGGTCCAAACCACGTCGCTGGAGCCTGCGGACTCAGCCACGACATCATTGGAACCCTCCGTCGTCCCGATTTTTGTTTGGGCACCGGCGGCGGATCGTTTGTCGGGACAATTGTTTGACGATTTTGCCGAGTCGGGCAAGATCAACGCCGGCATGGTTCTCAAAGATCCCTACTGCGTCCAGTGCCGCGGCACCGGGCGACAAACCTGTGGTCATCCGGGTTGCAAACGCGGACAGATCTCTAAATCCCGGCGAGTTCAGGTCGCCTACAGCGAATTTGCGGGACCGATTTACGGCAACAAGGTGTTCAAATCGCCCTGCTCTCACTGCACAGGCCGAGGCGAGGTGACCTGCACGGCGTGCCGGCAGGGGCGAATCGATTAGTCAATCATCGTTTTCACATGACCACTCCCCACGACCGGGTGCCTAGGCGGGGGAACCCCGCCGCGTGCCTTTGAAGCACTGGGGTCAAACGATGCTGGAGTCCTGTTTCACCATATAACCACCGGCAATCTCATTGAATGCCAACACCTGAGCGGAAATCCAGTCATCGTCGCGCCCCAGTTCCCGAGCCATCAATCTAGCGACACGGTCCGCGACCGAAATCGCGGCGGACGCGTTCAAAAATAAAGCCCGATTGCGACGAGCCAACACATCGTCCACCGTCCGAGCCATCTCGTGACGAACCGCCCAAACAACATCAGACCCGTACAGTTCCAGCTCCGGATGTAAGTTGGCCGACAGTTCCGGCTCCAACCGCTCAAGCTCACGGATTGGTTTCAAATCCGATCCGTAATGATTTCGAGCAGACGGTTCGCTTTGCATGAAACCATGAAGCCGAAGTGATTGAGTGATGCAAGGCTTGTCGTCAATATCTAATAACTGACAAACATGATCGACGCAGTCCTCAGCCATTTTTCTCACCGTCGTCCACTTTCCCCCCGTGATCGTCACAAGGTTTGACTTTGAAATTTTGATCACGTGATCGCGAGAGAGCGACGCTGTCCCGGCCGAGCGGTCATCTCCAACGAGAGGCCGGATTCCGGTGAATACGCTCAAGATGTCTCCTATCTTCGGAGCGATCGAGAGATATTGTCCTGCGGATTCCAGCAGGAATTGAATCTCATCCGGTCCCGGTTTTGGTTCCAGTTCGGGACGCTCGATCGGCGTGTCCGTCGTTCCGACGATTACATGGTCGCGCCAGGGGATGATAAAAACGACACGGCCGTCAACGGTTTTGGGGACCATCACGGCGGTGCCACCGGGCAGGAACCGCTTGGGTAGAACCAGATGAATTCCTTGACTGACCGAGAGCATCGGCGGGCAGTCGGCATCATCCATTCGCCGAACGTCGTCACAAAACGGACCGGCGGCATTGACGACGCACCGGGATTGCAGATCAAGCGTATTGCCGGTTTCAACATCCCGGGCAGTCAACCCATTGATTTTGCCCGTTGATTCTTTGTGGATCGCATCGACCCTCACATAATTGACCAAACAAGCCCCATGCTCAACCGCGGTCCGTGCCATGGCAATCAACAACCGGCTGTCGTCAAATTGACCATCATGATAGATCACACCCCCGCGGGCCATGCTTGACTTCAGCTCTGGAATGCGACGTCCCGCCTCCGAAGCGGATAAACCATGCGAATGTCCAAATTCATGTCGATCGGCAAGGACACCATACAGTTTCAGCCCCAATCCATAGAAAAGTCGTTCTCGAAGCCCCGAGCAGGGTATCAGGAAGGGTAAGTCACGAACCAAATGGGGTGCATTGTTTTTCAACAAGGTCCGCTCTCGTAAGGCGTCACGAACCAAGGTAATGTTGCCTTGTTTTAAATATCGGACGCCCCCATGGACCAATTTGGTGCTGCGGCTGGAAGTCGATTTGCCAAAATCGGATTGCTCAACCAGGGCAACGCTCAAACCCCGGCTGGCCGCATCCAAGGCGGTGGCGATGCCCGTTGCCCCGCCGCCGATAACCAATAAATCCCAAGTGGTGCCCGCTTCAACGAGCCGCGTGATCATCGCGTCGCGATCCATTTGGCAGTTCTGTTTTGTTACATCCTTGACCATTCACTCATCCCATCCCTTGGCCCGCTCCAGAGCCTTTCGCCACCGCTTTCGACGAGACTCCGCTGCATCCTTGGACATCATTGGTTCAAAAACACGCTCGGACTGCCAAACCTCGCTGATATCCTCGGGCGTGGACCAAAACCCACTCGATAATCCGGCCAGATAAGCCGCCCCCTGAGCCGTCGCTTCGATCACCTTGGGCCGAACGACAGGCACTTGCAGCAAATCCGCTTGAAATTGCATGAGCAAATCGTTCGCCGCCGCGCCACCGTCGACCCGCAACTCGCGAATCGGAATTTGCGAATCCTCCTGCATCGCGGTCAAGACATCCGCGACTTGAAACGCGATCCCTTCGAGTGCCGCCCTAGCAATATGTGCCTTGGTCGTTCCCCGAGTCATTCCAACGATCGTGCCGCGAGCGGACGCATCCCAGTGCGGCGCCCCCAAACCGGCAAACGCCGGAACAACATACACATCGTCCGTGTCCGCGACGCTCGCGGCGAGCGATTCGACTTCGGCGGCGGAATTGATAATCCCCAATCCGTCTCGCAGCCACTGGACCGCCGCGCCGGCAATGAAGATGCTGCCTTCCAGCGCGTATCGACGGTCCGCCGGATTACTGCAGGCGATGGTCGTCAAAAGCTTGCATTTCGACGCGTGCGGTCGATCGCCAATGTTCATCAATGCAAAGCACCCCGTTCCATAGGTATTTTTGGCCATGCCGGTGTCGGTGCAGTTTTGACCGTAGAGTGCCGACTGCTGGTCGCCGGCAGCACCGCCGATCGCGATGGTTCCACCCAATAACTCCGGCACCGTTTCGCCATACAGATGACTGGAGGGCCGAACGGTCGGCAACATGCTTTCGGGCACATCAAAGATTTCCAACAGCTCCTTGTCCCAGGTCGCGGTTCGGACATCCAACAGCATCGTCCGCGAAGCATTGGTGACGTCGGTGGCGTGGACCGCACCGCCGGTCAACTTCCAAATCAACCAGCTATCAATGGTTCCAAACGCCAGCTCACCCCGTCGGGCGCGTTCTCTCGCCCCGTCAACATGATCGAGCAACCACTCGATCTTTGTGGCACAGAAATACGGATCGATCAACAGGCCGGTCCGCTGGGCCACCATCGCATCGTACCCCCGCTGCGACAGCTCGCGACACCGCGGGGCTGTGCGGCGATCCTGCCAAACAATAGCGCGATGAATCGGTCGGCCGGTTTGCCGATCCCAAATCAACGTCGTCTCACGCTGGTTGGTGATCCCGATCGCGGCAACGTCCGCGGCGGTAAGTCCAAGGTTTTCAAATAATTGCCGGCCGACCGCTAATTGCGATTGCCAGATCTCCTCGGCATCATGTTCGACCCAACCGGGCTTAGGATAGTGCTGCGTGAACTCACGCTGGGCGACGCCAACGATTGCCCCGGTTTGGTCAAAGGCAATGGCGCGGGAACTGGTCGTTCCCTGATCAAACGCAATGACGACTTTCTTCATCCAGGTCCTCGGTTTTAAAATGTCGCCGGTGAGCCTATCCGGTCGCCACCTCCTTGGATACCTTCAACAACACTTCCCACATTGATTGATGAGCCATCCATGTCACTATTGCGAAGTTCCGACGCGGACGATGCGATCTCGTTGGCCGCTGAATTGGTCCAGGAGGCCGCCCGCCAGCAGACTTCCGCCGAGCGGCGGCAACAGTCCGAACTCGACCGGATGATCGGTTATGACGCGGACAAAGCCACGTTGGTCGAAATGACCGACCAGGCGTTCCGCACGCACACCCCGGCCCGGGTCGCCGATCAACTCGTCCACCTGCTTGATGCCCAGGGCATCCCGCGATTTTTTAGCCCGATCGAGCGGGCCATGCTTAAAGGGTTTCAGTCCTTTGGCGAATACCTGCCGGGCGTTTCGGTCCCGCTGGTCAAAGAGAAAATGCGGCAGGAAACGGCCAACGTCATCCTGCCCGCCGATGCCAAACACCTGACCGGACATTTGCGTGCCCGCCAGGAACAAGGCGTCTCGATGAACGTCAACCTGCTCGGCGAGGCATTACTGGGTGAGCAGGAGGCTCAGCACCGTTTGCAACAATATCGCGACCTCCTGCGACTGCCCGAAGTGCGGTGCGTCAGCGTCAAGTTGTCGACCCTCTCCAGCCAAGTCTCGCCGCTGGCCCGTCGCAAAACCATTCAAACCGTCGCGAACCGGTTGACGTCGTTATATCAGGATGCCAACGCATCGACGGAACCCACGACGGAATTGCCAAAATTCGTGTACCTGGACATGGAAGAGTACGCGGATTTGTATCTGACCGCCGAGGTGCTGCGGCGGGCACTCGATCAACCCGGCATGGAGCGGACTGCGGCGGGGATCGCGCTGCAGGCCTACGTTCCCGACTCTTTCGAGGTCATGCAGCAGTTGATCGAATGGTCGGCCGACCGCGTTCGTCGCGGCGGCGAGCCGTTGACGATCCGGCTGGTCAAAGGGGCCAACATGGAGATGGAGCGGGTTCACGCCTCGATCGCCGGTTGGCCCGCCGCTCCGTTCCAGCAAAAATGGCAAACCGACGCCAATTTCAAACGGATGCTTATCGAATCGATCGCCGCGGCCCAGCGGGGTGAGCTGAGAGTCGGCGTCGCGTCTCATAATCTGTTCGACGTCGCCCTGGCGATGATCCTGGCCGATCGCGCCGGGTTGTCCAACTCTCTATTAAAGACCAAAGCGGGAAAACGAACCCAAATCCAATTTGAAATGCTCGAGGGGATGGCCAACCATCAACGCCGAACGATCAGCGGCCGAGGTGCCAACATGTTGTTGTACGCTCCGGCCTGTCACAAAGAGGACTTCCTGCACGCGATCGGCTATTTGATCCGGCGACTGGACGAAAACACCGGCCCCGAAAACTTCTTGAGACATTCCTACCGATTGACCGCCGAGGGTGAAACATTCAATCGCTTGTCTGAAGCGTTCCGTGACGCACTGAATCGCCATGGGGAACCATCGACCGCTCCGCGAAATACCCAAGATCGTCGGTTGCCCCCGCCGATGCCACCGGAAGCCGACTCGTGGGAGCAATTCAAAGGTGAGCCGGATACCGATTGGTCACTGCCGCACAACGCCGACTGGATTGAGCGGTTGTTAGATTCTGCCCAGCATGGTGAGCCGACGGCGCTAGCCGCGGGTTCCTCCGCGCTAAAACCTCGGCTAGCGCCGTCGGCTCAGCGGTTATTCGCCGTCTCTGATAAACAACCAGAAGACGCGGGGCCAACCATCAACGAATCGTCTGAGTTAGTATTCAACGATGACGTTTCTCGTCCAGGCGTGACGGTTTGCCGTTATGAGAACGGAACCATCCAACAACTATTCGAAGCGGTGCGGCGGGCGGTCCAAAGCGATTGGCCGGAGACCTTGATCGAGGATCGTCATGCATTGCTCCGACGCGTCGCCCAAAACTTGCGAACGCGGCGGGGCGAGCTGCTCGTTGCCATGGTCGCGGGGGCCGGCAAAAGTATCGCCCAAGGCGATCCCGAGATCAGCGAAGCGATTGACTTCTGCGAGTTCTATCCGCTGACCATGAAACACTGGGCCGCCGATCCCAACATCTCCTTGACGCCCCGCGGGGTGACAGCCGTCATCACACCTTGGAACTTTCCGCTGGCGATTCCGGTCGGTGGGATCGCCGCCGCGTTGGTCGCCGGCAATCCGGTCGTCTTCAAACCCGCCGGGCAAACCATGTTGCCGGCACTCCAACTATGTGAGGCGTTTTGGGATGCCGGCGTGCCCCGCTCGGTGTTGCAACTGGCACCCTGCAGCGATGAGGTCGCTCAGAAATGTCTCGTTGAAAACCCATCGATTTCCACGGTGATTTTGACCGGCGGCACCGAGACGGCCGTGAAAATGCTTTCGGTCCGGCCCGACCTGCACCTGCTCGCCGAAACCGGTGGCAAGAACGCAACGATCGTCACCGCGATGGCCGACCGCGACCTGGCGATCAAACACGTCCTGCAATCCGCCTTTGGGCATTCGGGGCAAAAATGTAGCGCCACGTCTTTACTATTGTTGCAAGACGAAGTGTTCGACGACCCGTCGTTTCGTCAGACGCTGCGGGATGCCGCCCAAAGCCTCCCGGTCGGCTCGGCCTGGGAACTGGACAGCGTCATCACACCGCTGGTTTGCTCCCCCAACGATGACCTACGTCGCGGTTTGACAAAACTGCAAGACGGCGAGTCATGGTTATTGGAACCCCGTCAATCCGACAGCGTGCCAAACCTGTGGAGTCCGGGAATCAAATGGAATGTTCGGCCGGGCAGTTTTACTCACCAAACCGAACTGTTTGGTCCCGTCTTGGCCGTGATGCGATTCGGCCGTTTGGAACAAGCGATCCAGTGGGTCCGCGAGACGGGGTATGGATTAACCAGCGGCCTGGAAAGCCTCGACGATCGCGAAGTCGCATTGTGGCGAGAGTCGACAACCGCCGGCAATCTATACATCAACCGGTCCACAACCGGCGCGATCGTTTTGCGGCAACCGTTTGGCGGCGTCGGTAAAAGTGCCTACGGTCCCGGGGCCAAAGCCGGTGGACCGCATTACGTCTTATCGCTGTGCCACGTTTCCGATCGCCATCCTGACGGTCCTGTTCCCACGCCCGCAAACAGGAAAAGTGCTGATACCGTCACGAATTCGTTTAGAACATCAGTCCTGGAGGGTCAAATCGGTGACCTGACTAAAAGCGATTTGTCTGCATTCGACAATGACTGGACCGGTTTACAAACCGCCGTCGATCAAGAGTTTACAAAGCAGCACGATACGTTTCATCTCATTGGCCAAGACAACCTGCGACGTTATCGCCCCGTCGATTCCATGGTCATCCGGGTCGCGGCGGGAGCTAGCCCGATGGAGGTGATCGTCTCGATGGCCACCACGGTCGCCGTCGGGGCCGCGGTGACGGTCAGCTACGATCCGAACCTTGCCGAGGAGATTCAACGAGCGATCGAGTCGGCCGCCGACGTGGTGCCATCGCGAGTCCACGCGGCCAACGAGACGGACGATGCCCTCTCCACGAGGCTCCGGTGCGGGGCCACAACACGGGTCCGCGTCATTGGCCCGGCGACTTCGGCGGCAGCATGGCGAAAGTCGGCGGCGCAAAACTTTGTCAGCATCATCGACGATCCCGTCGTCCGATACGGTCGCATCGAGGGCTTGCGATACCTCAACGAGCAATCCATCAGCCACGACTATCATCGCTATGGCAATCTGAGTCGCCGAGCGACCGAACATTCGATCGCTTAACGTGATCTACCATTTTCGCATCAACGTCACGCACCATCTGCATCAATTCGTCACGTTTTTTATTGTAAAACTCGCCCCCGACCATGATCCCGGACGTCGTGGGACCGGAGTAAATTGCGATTGGTTCGTCCGGGAGTTCTTCGGTCAGCCGGACCACTTAGCCACGCAATAATTCAAAGTCGCGATGTTCCGACGCCGGCGGCATCGGATTACGAACATCATCACGAGCCAAAATATCTAACAGATCCCAGGCCTCAATTGGCCGGAGCTGCACCGGAGCTGCACCGGGGTTGCGGTCGCCAACAACAGGCTGCGGGTTCGTTTGGCGATGTCCTGCATGAACGCGAGCAACCGATTAGGCTGGGCGGCCCGGGCATCCATGTTTTCCCCAAGGTTTTTTCGCCGCGCCCGGTGAACCTCGTCCAGGATGACGCAGTCGTAAGAAAGATTGAGCGAACGACGGCGGAGTGGGGTGATGGAGTTGGTGAAAGGCAATCGCAGCGGTAAGTTTCACTTTCGGCGCAGATGCTGCTCATTCTATCCGGCGGGACTCGGGCGAGAACTGCGGACGCACCCAACAATTTTCGTCACGACTCACGGCAAATGCTGCCAGTCCTCGATTGACAATCCGGGCACGGCTGACAGGTCAGAATCCGTCGTTTCCATGAAGCAGCCGAATTGAATTCCTATCCCGCGACGCGCTCCCTTCGACGCCTGACCAAAGTTCGCCCAGCACCGGAACGCAAACGCCAATGATATCACCGCGTTGTCTTCGCATTTTTGCGTTTGCGCGAACGGCTGCATGATTGTTAATCAATTGCTGTGCTGGCCCCGTATCGAGCAAAAACCTTTTCACTGCGGATCGCCAAACATTTGTCTGCGAACCGCATCCACATTGAACTGACGGAATCGCGCACTAAATTCACAAGGCGGTTCAAAATCGACTGGCTCGATCGTTGTCAACCAATTGCACCACTCTTCAATCGCGTCACCGTCCGTTCGCCATTCCGATTCGTTCATGCCAATCTGCTGGAGGGCAGGAACGATTCGAACTTCGACTTGGGTGCCATCGGCCAGTTCGGCTGGTACCCGCACCCGCACGTGACCGTCGACAATCGTGGTCTGGATGATGCTCATGACTTAGCCGGTTCTTGGACGAAATGGACAGGTTCATTGAACTTGATTGGATGGGGGTGGTGCCGGCTGCGTCAATTCACCCGTGGTCGTTGTGCAGGGCGCCAGCGAGCAGGCGGGCGGACTCGGCGTCGCGACGCCAGTGGGCCATTTCGGTGACTCGGTCGAGCCGGCCCGGGAAGTCCAGCAGGGCGATCGCTTTGGTGCGGTGGTCCCAGTAACCGGGCAGCTCGGTCTTGAGCCAATTCAGCCCCGCCGCGACGTCTTCGGTCTTGCCGACCGTATGCACCGCGGACCCGGTTGATCTCCTTTTGCGGGTCGATGTCCTCGATCGGCTTTTCGGTCAGCACGCGCAGCGCCGCGGCGTAGGCGGCCAATTGATAATCGGCGTCGCCGAAGTTCGGTTCGCTGTCGTCGTCCAAGCTCAGCATGTCGGTCAGTTGCTGACGGACTTCGTTTTCGACGCGGTGGTTGATCTCGTCCGGTAGGCGTCCGCCCGCCAGCCCTGCCCGTTGTGCTCGATGCCCCACTCGGGGAACTGCCGATCGTGCAGCGGCAGTTTTGTCGTCAAACACCATCCGGGGATCCTCCGGGGGTACGGATGCTGCTCCAATTCGTCGAGCAACGCTTGACCATCATTGATCAATTGCAAATCCTGCTGCAGGAAATGTTCGCCAAAGGGTGACGCGAACACCTCGACCGCGGTTTTGCCGATCAGCTCGCGTTAATTCGTTTTGCCGCTGCGATCGACAAGCGTTTGGTTGACCGAAACGTATTGTCCCAAATGATTCTTGACGTAGAACGTCAGGTTGAACAAATTATCTAATAGTGCTTCGCAGGCGGCCGGTTGGGCAAGCTCGGCATAGAACGTCTTGGAGAACGCATCGGTGTCCATCCCGACAGCGTAGCCGATCGCAAGCGGGCAGCTATGCGCCAACGGAACGATCGATTAAGAATTCGGTCAATACAGCCACTGGGCCGGCGTTTACGCTTGACCGCCATGCAAAACCTTCACCTAATCGACACCCACACCGGGGGCGAGCCGACCCGCGCGATTTTGTCGGTCGACGCTTCCAGCGACGGATCGCCGGTGGTCAAGGGCCGATCGGCGACCGAGCGGCTGGCGTGGCTGCGTGGACCGGGCGACTGGATTCGCCGCGCCACGGTGCTCGAACCTCGCGGCAGTGAACAGATGGTCGGCGCCCTGCTTGGCCCGCCGGTTTCGCCGTCGAATCACGGGAGCGTGGTGTTTTTCAACAATCAGGGTTATCTCGGGATGTGCGGTCACGCCCTGATTGGGGTCGTCGAGACGCTCCGCCACCGGGGGCTGCTGGACGTCGGTAGGCACGGATTTGAAACCCCGGTCGGCGACGTGATGGCAACGCTTCACGGCGACCGTTCGGTGTCCTTTGAAAACGTCGCCAGCTACCGTACCCAAGCCGATGTTCAAATTCCCGTGGTGGATGGTTGGCCATGGATGACGCAAGGGTCGATCCGCGGCGACGTTGCTTACGGCGGCAATTGGTTTTTCCTGGTCGAAGTTCCCGAAGTCGCTTATGAGGACATTGAGCGATTGACGCGGTGTTGCAAAGCGATTGGAGTTGAATTGACTCGTGCGGGGATCACCGGTGAGGATGGCCAGCGGATCGATCACATCGAATTGTCCGACGCCAAACGCAATTTTGTCCTATGCCCCGGCGGCCATTACGATCGGTCGCCCTGTGGAACCGGAACCAGCGCGAAAGTTGCCTGCCTGGCCGCCGACGGCAAACTTGCCCCCGGCGAAGTTTGGACCCAGGAATCGATCATTGGCAGTCGATTCACCGCTTCGTATCAAACCCTGCCCCGCGGGGTTGCGGTGACGATCACCGGTCGTGCTTATGTGACCGGCGAAACCACCTGTTTGTTTGACGAAGCCGACCCGTTTCGTTTTGGCATTCAAACCGTCGACAACCGAACGGTCGCCTCATGAATCGCGTCAACGGCACTTCCGGTCCCGACGTGATCGTCATCGGTGGCGGCGTGATCGGCTGTTGGACCGCCCACTACCTGCTGGGTCGCGGATGCTCGGTGCGACTGATCGAGCGCGACCGGATTGGCTCGGGCGCGTCGACGGGCAATTGCGGGTACATCTGCCCCAGCCATGTGTTGCCATTGTGTGGTCCCACCGCGATCCGCAACGCATTGTTTCAAATGATGCGGCGTGATGCGGCGTTGTCGATCCCGTTTCGTTGGGATCCGACCTTGTGGCGGTGGCTCGTGAAATTCGCCGGCCATTGCAATTTGGGCCACCAGAGCCGGGCGGCGGTCGCCAGGCACGAATTGCTCAAAAACTCAATGGCGTTGTACCGCGATTATATTGATCGATCCAACAACCGGCACGAATGGACCGACCGCGGCCTGCTGATGGTTCATCGACACGCCAAGACGATGGACCATTTTGCGGTCGTCGCCAAAAACCTTCTGGCGGAATTTGGCTTGCAAACCACTCGGCACGATGGTGCGGCGATCAACAAATTAGAACCGGGACTCGTCGATGGATTGGCTGGCGGTTGGTGGTTCCCCGGCGACAGCCACCTGGACCCGGGGTCGCTGATGAGGGGTCTTCGTCATTGCATCGAAGCTCAAGGCGGTGATATTCGGGAATCGGTGACCGTCGGCGACATCGTTGTCGAGGATGGCAAGGTTACGAAGATTCAAACCGACGCCGGACCGATGGTTGCCGATCAGTATGTTTTGGCGACCGGAGCCGAGACGCCGCGATTTGCCAAGTCGCTGGGGTGCCAAATCCCGATCGTGCCCGGCAAAGGCTATTCGATGACGTTTCCAACGTCCGAGCACCTACCCAAAATCCCGATGATCTTTGAGGATTGTCACGTCGCGGTCACTCCGCTGGCGGGCGGGTTTCGCGTCGGTTCGACGATGCAATTGACCGGTTACAACCGTGTTTTGGACAGCAAACGGGTGCAGTCGATCCGGGTCAACGCCCAATCCTATTTGCGTGCCCCTTTGGTCGGATCCCCCACGGATGTCCGGTCCGCTTGGCGGCCGATGGTCCAGGATGATTTGCCCTGCATCGACCGTTGCCCGGCCGCACGCAACGCAATCATCGCGGCGGGCAACGGCATGATTGGATTGTCAACCGGGACGGGGACGGGAGAATTGGTGGCGCAAATGATCTGCGATGAGGAAACCACCATTGATCCGCGACCCTACCGCCTCAATCGATTTGAACGTCACTGCAAACATCCCACAGCCACTGAACCGAGTTCGTGTTGACCGAAATTGAAACGAAACCCGCTCCGGCCGCATCGTGTGACGTTTTCCTGGGGTGCATGCCCGCGCTGATGACACCGGTGACCGCGGGGGGCGAGATGGACTTCGACGTTTTGGTCGCCAAGGCGGTCGAATTGATGGAAATCGGAATGAGCGGCGTTGTCTATTGCGGATCAATGGGCGACTGGCCGCTGCTCAGTGATGAGGTTCGCCGCCGCGGGGTTGCCGCGATCGCGGATGCCGGGGTGCCGGTTGTCGTGGGGACCGGCGCGGTCAACACCACCGCGGCATGTGACCACGCCAGGCACGCTCGCGAAGTCGGGGCGGCGGGGCTGATGATTATCCCGCGTCTTCTGTCTCGGGGAACCTCACCGGCCGCTCAAGCCGACCATTTCTCACGCGTTTTGACCGCCGGCGGCAATCTGCCCTCGGTGATCTACAACAGTCCACACTATGGGTATCAAACTAAAGCCGAATTGTACTTCGATCTGCGTTGCAAGCATGACAACCTGGTGGGTTTCAAAGAGTTTGGCGGCGCCGCGTCGCTTCGTTATGCCGCCGAGCACATCACTTCGGCCGACGATGGCGGAATGTTGTTGGTCGGCGTTGACACTCAAGTCTATTACGGGTTCGTGCATTGCGGGGCGGTCGGTTCGATTACCGGGATCGGCAATTGCCTGCCAAGAGAGGTTTTGAAGTTGACCAACTTGTCACGGCGGGCGGCGAAAGGCCACGTGGTTTCGCGTCAACTGGCGATGGAACTTGATGAGGCATTGAAAGTCCTTTCGACCTACGACGAGGGACCGGATTTGACTTTGTATTATCGGCTGCTCAGTTCGTTGGTCGGCGACACCGCCTACGCTCGTTCGGTTGATACCAACGACCGGCTGAGCGATTCGCAGCGGTGCTATGCCCAGCGACAGCTCGAACTTTTTCAAACGTGGTACTCGACGTGGCAGGGTAATGATGAAGGTTGAACGTCCAGGCAACGTTGGCAAGAAAGTTAACTTTTTAGCGGAACGGCGCAAGCCGTCCGGTGACGCAAAACTAATAGCGGAACGGCGTGAGCCGTCCGGTGACGCGGAACCGGAGGGTTTGCGCCCTACCGCTAATATTCGATTCGGCGGCTTACGGCCTATTGGATACTTTTTGTGTATAATGTTTTTTCCCTTGTCGCTTGTACAGGCTGCCGGCGATACGCCACGAACGATCAACATGCGACTGACACCGACCTGGGTCAGTGATGATGTCTTTCACTACGAGCGCGAAACGATCGATGGGCGGGTTCAAAAAGTCACGGTGAATGCGCGAAGCGGGGAATCAACTGCACAATCCGCTCGCCCGCGAGGGAAGTCCAAGGGTCTGGTGGGCGGACGTGTCCCGCATTCTAACCGCGATGGCCCTCCAACTTCTTTGACGTTCGTCAACGGTAGTGACCAAACCGTCACCCTATGTTGGGTCGATGCGGGCGGTGGGCGTCAACCCTACGATGTGATCGAACCGGGTGAAACGGTGCAGCGCCGTACTTACGCAGGTCACGTTTGGGAAGTGATCGGTAAAGACGGAGCATTCTTTGGCAGTACCGTGGCGAGGCTTTCCGGTGGTCCTTGTGTGATTGATCAGGAATTCGAGAAACCGACAAAATCGTCTCCCGGCAGGCCGCGTTTGAAATCCGATGCTCAGTCTCCAAAAAGCGGGCCTTTGATCAGAGTCAACCAAGGCCATCTCCAGTTGCGGAGGGACCGTCAATCGCAGTGGCAGACGCTGCCGCTCGACCGGAATAACGATGACACCCGCACGCTCGTGCTGCCGGAGGTCTCCCCCGACGGCAGCGTCGCGATTGTCTGGGTCAAGACCGAAGCTGAAAAACCTTTAGTCCATCGGCTTGAATCATCGCCCACAGGCGGGGGCCGCGCCAAATTGCTCAGCGTCCCCTATGCACTGCCAGGTGATCCGGTCGATTCCTATGAATTGGTCTGTCTTGACACGAGCACCAAACAACGGCTGCCCATTGACATACCGACGATGGACTTTTTGAAGCCCAAAGTTCGATGGTGGCAGGGACACAAGATCTTGCTGCAAAAGGTCGAGAGGGGGCATCAACGATTTCGGTTATTGGTCATTGATCCAGTCGAGGGCACCGTTCAAAGCCCGATCGACGAGACGACAGAGACGTTTATCTGGACCTCCAATTCCCCACACCAACCCATCGCTAGATACTTATTGGATTCCGACGCGGCGATCTATAGTAGCGAGATCAGCGGCTGGCGTCATCTCTACTGGGTTGACCTGACTGGCCGTCAGACAATGCGCCCGATCACTCGCGGCGAGTGGGTCGTTCGCGATGTTGTGTCCGTCAACGAAGATTGTGAAACGGTGGATCTGATGGTCAGCGGCATCGACGGGGATCAAGACCCGTATCACCGACATTTGATCCGCATTGGTTTTGACGGGCAAAGTATGATCCGTTTGACCGATGGTGACGGTGACCATCAAGTTCAATTTTCACCGTCCGGCGAATACCTGATCGATAGCTACTCCCGAATCGACATGCCCCCGGTCCACGAGCTGCGACGCACCGCCGATGGGTCGCTGGTCGAAACGTTGGAGGTAGCCGAGCGTTTGATCAACGGGGAAAAGTCATTGGACGGCCTGCCGACAATTTTTGATACCAAGGGGCGTGATGGGGAAACTGATATTTGGGGATTCATTTCATTTCCACCGGGCTTTGACGAATCGTCGGACCGTCAATATCCAATCTTGGAATCGATCTACGCCGGTCCCCAAGATTCGCACGTGCCCAAGCGTTACACCGGTTTTGCAATGGACGCGGGCTTGACGGAAGCGGGCTTCGTCGTCGTTCGTATCGATGGGATGGGGACCGCCAATCGCTCCAAAGCCTTTCACGACGTCTGCTGGCACAATCTCAAGGACGCCGGACTTCCAGACCGAATTGCTTGGATCAAAGCGGCGGCGGATAGATACTCGGCGATGGACCTGGACCGCGTTGGGGTCTTTGGCACGTCGGCGGGCGGCCAAAACGCATGCGGGGCGTTGTTGTTTCACAACGATTTCTACAAAGCCGCCGTGGCGTCGTGTGGTTGCCATGACAACCGGATGGACAAATTGATCTGGAACGAACAGTGGATGGGCTATCCGGTGGGGGATCAGTATGTCGAAAGTTCCAACATCGAGCACGCCGATCGGCTGGAAGGCGATTTGATGCTGCTCGTCGGGGAGCTTGACGCCAACGTGCCGCCCGAATCGACTTACCGGCTGGTCGACGCATTGATCCGGGCGGACAAGACGTTTGATTTTCTCATGATCCCCGGCGTCGGTCACGGTAGCGGTGGCAAGTACGGTCGGCGACGGATGCGGGATTTTTTTAAGGAGAACCTCAAATAGAATCAATGCAATATAACAATCGGCATCTTACCGCATCGCCAGTTCTGACTTTTGCTTCAACGCCGGGTTGGCCTATGAGGGTCGAAACGGCATCAAAGCGCTCAGCTAGCATTGCAAACTGACCCGGATCATGCCCGCGTTCCACTCGACGACATCGTGCAGACGATGTGGTCAACGGCCCAGCACATGAGTTCAAAGTACAAGGAGACGTCCGAAGGCGGGTTAGCGGTTCAAATTCCGGTCAGTCTGGCAGAGTGTTAGATAATCATCAGCCGGAGCGTGTCAGCGTGCGATTTGGGTCCCCTAACCGTGGGCTAATGCCCGTCGGCTGATTGTTTGCACTGTTTTCAAACAAAACCTCGGTCGCAGTTTTGAACGCTGCGGCCAGGTCGCTTTTTATCCCCTTCCAAATCTGATCTAATGACGATCTACCGTGTCTAGCGGGACAGGGCCACCTTTGATCGAAAATCTCGTGTTTTCCCAACCCGACGCGTACGCGAGGGATCCAACCTAAATCATTTCCTCGCTTACGCTTCGGGTTGCGATTGTCACCGAAGGTGGCGCTGTCCAGTTGGGCTTGATTGATACTTGCCGCCAGCGGAACGTCGGGCCATGAACGATTTGCAATCACTCCCGCTTTGGTTATTTTTTCTGCTTTGGTCACTTGGGTTTCCGACCGTGGGGCTGGCGCAAATGATCGTCGCTCATCGGGGGGCGTCGTCGGACGCTCCGGAGAACACGTTGGCGGCGGTCGCCGAAGCTTGGCGTCAAGGTGCCGATGGAGTCGAAGGCGACTTTCGTTTGACCTCGGACAATCAAATCGTCTGCATCCACGATGATGACACGTTGCGGACCGGGGGGCAAAAATTACTGGTCAATCAAAACACGCTCGCAACGTTGCGATCGATTGAATACGGCCGATGGAAGGCTCCGCGGTTTGCGGGTGAACCCCTGGCAACGTTTGCCCAGTGGGCCGGTCAGTCGCCGGATGATCGGACGCTGGTAATCGAGATCAAATCAGGACCGGAGCTGGTGCCGCTTCTCCAATCGGAAATCGAGCGGCTCCATCTGCGACGCGACCGGTTGTGGATCATTGCCTTTGATAGCACAGTCGTCGCCAAAGCCAAGGAACTGCTGCCCGACGTTCGAGCGCACTGGTTGACCGGCTATCGCCGGGACCGGAGCACCGGTCGATGGTCACCGACGGCGGCGGAGGTGCTCAAGGCACTCAAATCTTGCGGCGCGGACGGACTGGGGACCCAAAACAATCGTCAGGTTGTCACCGAAGACTTTCTGGACAAATTGAAAGACGGCGGCATGAAAGAATTTCATGTTTGGACCGTCGATGATGCCGACGACATGAGGTACTACCAAGACTTAGGTGCCCTGGGGATCACCACCAACCGTCCCGGGTTTGCCAAATCGATCTTAAGTCGTTAGTGCAACAATCCCCCCCGCCGACCGGCGGGAGCCTACAATGGTCGGCTTGAGTGGCTATCCGGGTTATCCGCCAAGTAGGACGGCCTTTCAGGCCGTCCAAAAGGTCAATAGGCACGTTTAGATCGATAAAGACACGACCCGGCGAAAAAGGCCGCCGACGCACATTTAACAATTCCATTCAGTCGCACACCCATTTTCATTCAGCAAAAATTTTGATGACCTGCTCCCCTAATTACCTTTGCCTTCTATTTGGTTACACAATCCTAGCGATGGTGTTGCCTGCCCCCGCCCTGCACGCTGCGCCGCAGAAGAGGGCAGCGTTTGTCGAACCGGTGGCCGACCCGAATCTGCCCAACGTTCTGTTGATCGGCGACTCCATATCGATCGGCTACACGCTCCCCGTTCGGCAAAAATTGCAGGGCGTCGCGAACGTCTATCGGCCGCCGGTCAATTGCGGAGACACCCGGCGGGGCGTTGATCAGATCGACCATTGGCTGGGGGATCGCCAATGGGATGTGATCCATTTCAACTTTGGCCTCCACGACTTGAAGTATGTCGACCCCAAAAATGGACAACTCATTGCAGTCGACGCCCCCGGCGCCCGGCAAAACATAGCATTAATTCAATACGAGAAAAACCTGGAAACGATCGCTCGGCGACTGACGCAAACGGGGGCCGTCGTGATCTGGCGACCAACCACGCCGGTGCCCGAAGGTTCCAACGGACGTGTCTCCGGCGACGACGAACGCTACAACGCGGTGGCGGCGAATGTCATGCAGCGATACGAAGGCATTCAAATCGACCCGGTCGGACAGTTGGCTACGCATCCACCCATCGTTGACGGTCAATTGCCGGCCAATGTCCACTATTCGTCCCAAGGCAGCGACCAACTTGCCGACGTGATTGCCGAAACCATCCGACAGGCAATCACAACCTCTTCCCGGTGAGACTGTCCCATGCAACCCGAAAGCCCGCGTGATGTGGCGGCCGCCCGCGATTCGATGTCAAACCCGCCGCCCGAGGTGACCGGGCGGGTTCGGGTGAGCCGCATTGGACCGGCGATCGTCGTCGCGGCTGTCGTCTTAGGCCCCGGCAGCATCGTCACCGCCAGCCGCGTGGGTTGTCAGTTCGGCTATTCATTGCTTTGGGTCGTGCTAGCCGCCGGGGTGCTGATGATCGGCATGACGGCGGCCTCGATGATCATTGGGGTTAGCCGCCCGTTGACGCCGGTGGCCGCCGTGGCGGAGCGGTTCGGCCGGCCCGCGGCGATCCTGGTTGGCGGGGCGTTGGCCCTGGCGATTGCGTTGTTTCAATCCAGCAACAATCAAGCACTATTGATGGCCGCGGGCGGTTGGCTGCCCGCCGACACCCTGATAACCCCGGCGATGGCCATCACCGGCTTGCTGTTGGTCAATGTCGCCGTCGCGGGATTGATCCTGGCGGGCCGTCGAGCGTTGTATCGCCGAATTGAAACAGCGATGGCGATCCTGGTCGGCGCCATGGTGTTGGCCTTTGGTGCGGCCATGTTCGCCGCCGGGCCTTCGGTCGTCGAACTGGCGGGCGGTTTGATCCCGCGACTGCCCGCCGAGGGCACCGCGGGGCTGGACGCATTGTCTTGGATGTCCGTCGCCGCGGTGGTGGCGACGACCTTCTCGATCGCCGGTGCCTTTTATCAATCCTATCAGGTTCGCGAGAAAGGTTGGACCAGCCGTCAGTTGCGCCTTGGGTTATTTGATGCGGTCATCGGCATTGGAACTTTGGCGGTGATCACGGCGATGATCATGGTGACCGCCGCGGCCGGATTGCATGGCCGAGTCGACCCGGCATCATTGACCAATGCCGCCGCGGTTGCGGCATCGTTGCAACCCGCGTTTGGTTCCGCGGCCGCTTGGGTCTTTGGTGCCGGAGTGGCGGCCGGGGCACTGAGTTCTTTCGTCGTCAATGCCGTCATCGGCGCGGTCGTTTGCAGTGACGCGTTGGGCGGTTCGGTCTCCCTCCAATCCCCGGCGGTCCGTCGCTGGACGGTGGTGATGTTGGCCGCCGGTTGGGCAATCGCGTCGATTTGTTTGCTAGGCAACATCCCCCCGGTTCGATTCATCATCATCGCCCAATCGCTCACCGTGTTGACCTTCCCGCTGCTCGCGGCGGTGATGATTTGGCAATTGATGCTGGTCCCGAGGTCCGATCGCCCCGCGGCGGTATTGCCGCTGGCGGCGCTGGGTTTGATCGTGGTGGTGGGGTTGGCGATTACCACGATGGTTCGATTGTTTCCAAGTTGACGCCGCGTCGTTACGGCCCGCCGGAAACATACTCCGCCGGCGTCCGGCTGGCGTAGGCCACCCAATTTCCGTCAGGTGACCAGACCGCTGCGTTGACGTCCTGGCCGGTCGGTTGGCCGGGAAAAAGCGTCTCCTGCTCCGGCTGGTCGAGATCGATCACAAACGCTCGCTGCAAACCGGTTTGAACGTCGGGGCGGATGTAGGCGAGTTGTTTGCCGGAAGGGTGCCACGCAATGGCGTACCCCAAAGTGTTTCCCGTCCGCAGCACCGTTAGTTTCGGCTGGGGACCGTTTGATAGGACCGCCAACTCCAGATCACCGTCGGCGCGGCGACCGACAAACCCGTAATGATTCCCATCGGGTGACCAGTCCGCGGCCCAGAAGATTTGCCGATAACGGGCGGCGTCATCCCCGGTTAATAGTGACCGCTTTTGTCCGGTCGATAGGTCCTGACGGATAATGTTGTAAGACCGCCGCGGCGCGTCATAGTCATGATAGGAAACTTGGTTTCCGGTGGGCAGGAAACGGAGATTCCAGCCGGAGTCGGTGACCTGCACGCGGCTGCGGTCAGCGATGTCAATGATCTCCAGCCCGCCACTACCGACGGAAGTGGCGACGCGAGCGGAATCGGGGGCAATGCTCGGCAGACAGCCCGGCCCGAGGTCTTGCAATCCCGTTCCATCGCGGCGGACGGCGAACAAATGGGCGCCCACGGTCGAACCTGCGTTGGTATCAAAAATCAATAACGAACCGTCCGGTGAAATATCCGGGGAACCATGCGAACCAAGTTCGCCGATGGTTTGAGTGATTTGTCGCGTTCCGGTCCCATCGGCCGCGGCGGTGTAGATCCGGCCCGGCGCCACGCCATCGTCAACCGCCAATAATTTTTCGGCGCGGACCCGGAGATTTTTGATTGTCACCGCCGTGACGCCGGCACCAAAAGTGACTCCGGTCAACCGGATGCCGTTCTTGCCGGTCGCCGCGGCGGTGATCGGGTGGGAGCCGATGTAGACGGTCTCTTGCGACGCCGAAGGACTCATCAACATATGAACGACGTCGCCGCGGCGGGCCAACCGCAACGTCCCGGCTGTGCCATGCCAAGCGACCTGGTGATTGGATTGTTGAATGTCATTGGGTCCCCGCCACAATTGTTTGGTCGATGAGAGGGTCGATTTGCCGTCGGCATGATCGACTCGTTCGACCCGGCCGGAAAGTTCCCCGTCGACCTTGTGGGAGGCGGCCAGCATGAGGTGGCCGGCTTTGGAAGCGTCGGTTTGAAAGTCCGAGAATTCTGCGGTGATGTCAAAGTCGCCGACCGCGCGAAGTTTCAACGCCAACATACTTTGGTTCCAGCCGCTGAAGCCGGGAATGGTCACCCGCATTCCGTCGGGTTTCGGTTCGATGAACGCGCCGAGACTGGGCTGTAGCTCGAACAGATCGGCCGGCAATCCATCGGCCGCGAAGTCATGCTCAAACCGAGCGATCAAATGGTTGCGACGGAGATCGAGTTGACGGACAAAAGGGTCAACCAGCTCCTGGCGGGCCGGCGGCGTCAGCGACGTCGGCCAGTTGCCACGGTGGCGAACCGATCGCACCGCCGCGGCGGTTTGATCGGCAAAATGAAACAGACCAAAATGGCGACGATTGGTGGGGGGGATTTCGGATTGATAAATCAACTCACCACCCAGTCGCAGCGATAACGTGTCGCCGCGGATCGACAACCGAGCCTGGTTCCAGCCCGGCCGAAGCGACAGGGGGCGGTCGCCACGTTGCGCCTCGGGGACCGGCCGGATCGCGGCGGGGTCCTCGCCCGGGGGACCGTGACCGTCGTCGGTGATGACATGCAAACCGACGCCATCGGGCGACAAGATCATCGCCCACCGGTCCAGCGCCGGATGCACCAGACTGACGCCGGGTTCATAGAAAAAATCATAAAGGATATCGCCGTCTTCGAGCATCGGCCGCAGGGCATAGAGCCATTGCTCGTCGGCCGAGCCGGCGGCTTGCTGCGACTTGGGATGGCGGATCTCATCGTCGGCGCAGGTCCATGAGCCGTCGGCCAGTAAATGTCCGTCATAACGTTGCCAATGATCGACCAGGCTGCCCGAAAGGTTCAATTGCCGAGGGATTTCGGGGTCGCCGGAGATGACGACATTGCGAATTTCCCCGGCATTGTTCCAACTGTTTCGGAAACCGATCCAGGGACTCATCGAATCGGGCACCGGGCGGGTATCGACCAATTGCCCGGCAATGAACATCCGCCGCACCGCATCCTGGACATCGACTCGGACGTGAACCCATTGGCCAATGTTTTGTAACTTCTCGGCGGGAATAATGGCGGTGTCCGGCCGGTCGCGGGTCGACAGGATGACTTGGTTGTCCCAATGCTTGATTTGTGACCATAGCCCACCGGCGAACAATTGAGATTCCGCATAGGAACCACGACCCAAATCGCACGCGATGCTGTAGTCGTCGAGCATGGGCGTACAAAACAGCAACCAATCCTCGTCCTGGGGCGCGGTCATGCGGACCCGTCCTTCGGCAACCGACCAACGCGGGCTTGGCCGGCCGGGGCCACGGCTGGTCGTGCGGGGGCGGGAAACGGTATGCCATTGCTGGAGCGCGACGTCGGCTGGCTGACCCGGGCCACCGTCCAAACTCGCCCGGGCCGTTAGCAGGATGCGGAGAAATTGCGTCGCCATCTGATTGCCCTCCGCCCCGTGCGATTTGGGGTCCATCCAAGCAACAAGGTCCGAGGTGATGGTGTGCAGCGATTGAAAGGCCATCGCCGCGTCGGCGACCAGGTACTCCGGCCACCGCTGATCCAGCGGCATGGGGCCGGAGTCGATCATCGCTTGATAGAGCGTCTCATAATGCGGCAATGCCGCCTCGGGGTCGCCCGCATGTAGACTCAATAGTGTCAGCAGTGCCGATCGGCCGCGGCGGCTGATGAGATCATCCTCGTCGATCGCGTCGATGCGTGTTCGGAGGTCATTGATTTGACCGGTTTGGTCGGCGGCATCGATCAACCGCAGGGCGGGCGAGGCGACCGCGG
This sequence comes from Pirellulaceae bacterium, assembly GCA_963833245.1. GTDB lineage: Bacteria > Planctomycetota > Planctomycetia > Pirellulales > Pirellulaceae > Rhodopirellula. Next base: position 464,270 of record CAWHXH010000006.1, on the reverse strand, counting down.
CGCCGGGTGGATCACCGGGGTCCGCGGGGTCGGTCGGGTAATGGTATCCCCCCAACCGTGGCGGGCGGCCCGAGGGCAGTACCCACGACAGCAATGCCTCATAACGTTTGGCCGGTGTCATCGAGTCGGTCGACGCCATGACATGATGCCAATCGGTGGCCGCAATGGAATCCGCAATCGCCTCGGGATCAGTAATCGCGGGCAACAATGACGACGGCAAAGTTCGGGGCCAATCGCCCGACAACGTTATCGACGCAATGCCGGGTTCTTGGCCGCCGCCCCAATGCACCAGTCCCAACCGGCGATCGGTCAAATCATCGATCCGGCGTTCATAAACCATCGTCTCGCCGAGCGACACCGTTAGCGTTTGATCGGCGATCGATAGCGTCACCGAATGGGTCTCCGCCAGGAGAAGCGGGTTGGGACCGCGGCGGGCAAGCGGTTCGATCAATCGATCGCCGCCGGCCAGTCCGGTCCAGTCGGCATCGTCGACCGCGAGCCATTGCAAACTCACCCCGCCCGGCTCGATGACAAATGCCACATTGCCGAGTGCCGGATGCATCATGCCGCCGCCGGTAGTCTCATAACGCAAGGTTTCGCCGGGCAGTAGCGGGCGGTGGAATTGGGAGAACCGCATGTCGCCGGATTGCGTGGTTTGCCAACCAACGGCGGGATCGATTTGCAATTCAACCGAACGAGGGATCTCATAACGGCCCCGAAGCTTCGGATGCCGCGCCATGCCCCGAGTACCGGCCGCCCAAAGTCCCAAAAACGGATTGCCGGGACAGGGTTCACCCTCGCCGACCCGGTGCCCGCCGAGCAACACGCGGCGACCGGCCGAGTCGACGTCGACGGTCAATCGGTCGTGGCCGCGCCAGTACCGTCCGCCGTTGATCGGGATCGGATGGCCGACCACCGGGTGCATCGCGCCGGCATTGGCATCGGCAACGTTGTCCAAAATGAATTGGAAATCGCCCGTGACGGGATAGCGATACATCACCCGTCCGCCGGGGGCGCCGCGGTAGACCACGTGATCGTCGGAGGTTTGCCATCGTCCAAGGTCGGAGGGAACGATCCAGTCGTCGCCCAGTCCGGTCGCCGCGTCGTTGGGCGGCGAGATCCGTCGGGTGACTTCGTTGGCCAAACTCGGAGCGATTTCGGCGAGCGTCGGTTGAACCGCCGCGGCAATTTGACGGCCTACCCGGGGGCGTTGATTTTGCAAACTCACTGCCGCGACGGCCAGCCACCGCAGCGGCTGATCGGCGGGTTGGGTTTGCGGATTCTCCGCGGCGTTTGACAGTTGATCGGTCAAATCGGCATCCGCGGCGTTTCGATCATCGACCAGGGCGGAGATCAAACGCAAATGTTCGGCGGCCGGGCCGGGCAGATCGGCGATGGTTTGGCGGAGTTCGCGAAGCCGACCCACCGCGTCGGCGGCGGTGGCCAATTGGTACGCGGTGCTCAGCAGGCCGTTGATCGGGCCGACCGAGGGGGGGGCGAAAAAGTCGTCGGTGGGACGTTTCCGCAAGACTTTGGCAAACGCCGGCGGCGGGGCGGCCACGCCGCACGCGGCCGTCGCGGCGCGAACCGTCGGGGGATCGGTCGAACGGTCGATCGTCCAGCGTTGCAACGCCTCATAGCGGTCGTCGGTTGATTGTTGACGCAAACGAAATCCAATCGCGGCGGCCAACGCGTCGGCGGGGACGCCCGGGGGCAATTCCGCCAGCGTCGAGAGGGCGGCGTCCAAATCCCCGTCGCGAGCCGATGCCACCGCGGCGGCCATGTTCAACGGATCGGCCGCCAAACCGCCGGTCTGGAAGGCAAGCAGGGCGCAAGCCAGCAGGGTGCATCGGCTGGGAGACAAACGCATCACCGGGGGGGCCGGGGGTTGAAGGTGGAGTTGCGGATTCTGCTAAAAATCCATGGGCATCGGCTTTGGGGATGGAACTCCCGCAGCCTCCCTTATGGCAATGGTCACCGGCGGCGGCTCGGTCACGCCATTAGAATAACGCGGCGGTTGACATTTTCACCGCGTGATCGACCCGGCGGCGGCGACCTTGACTGTGACGCCGCCCCGAAACTGCCCCCCGAACGAGCCAGACCATTGAGCGAGAGCGAACTGCTTGCCCAATTGGCCGACCGGGAACCGTCGGCGCTGCCGGTGCTCTACGATCAATACGTTCCCGCGGTGTGGCGAATGATTCTCTCGCGAGTCGACGACCGACACCAAGCCGAAGATTTGGTCTCCGAGACGATTTTGGCGTTGCTGCGGCATGTCGAATCCGCCGAACAACCGATCCGCTGTTTGAGCGGATGGTTGCACGTCGTGGCGACCCGCCGGGTTCAAAATCACTTTCGCACCGTCGGCCGGATGCGCAAACATCTTGCCGCCCATCAACGATCGGCTGATGGCGACGGCCAGGCCGATCCGGGGCAATTGGAGCCGTGGCAACAACACGCCGCGGGCGAATCCCGAGATCAAATCCTCCGCGTTCTCGATGCCCTGCCCGAACAACAACGCGCCGCGTTGCAATGGAAATACTTTGACGACGTGCCGGTTCGGGACATCGCCGAACGGTTGGAAGTGACCGAAAAAGCCGCCGAGGCGATGTTGTACCGGGCGCGGACGGCGTTCCGGCGGCTTTTTAAAAAACAGCAAGTCGCCGGTCCGGTGCTGCCGCAGCGTCGGGGCCGCTTGCCAACCGCCTGGCCGCCGGGTCCGCGTGCGTGCTGCGGGCCGTTGGGTTCGGGACCGGTGGGTTCGGGGCCGTTGGGTTCGGGGCCGACTTGTGCCGGCGAGGGGGGCGTTTCCTCATGACCTCCGATCCGTCGCGTCAGATCAGTGATTCCCCCCCCGCCACCGCCGAGTCCCCATGGACGGCCGAGGATGACCGCTGCCTGCGGGATCTGCTGCGGGCCGAACTCGCGGTCGCTTCCCCACCCTCCACGCTTCGTCGCCGGGTCATCGATGAATCGTTGCAGTTTTGGGGAAAAGCCCCCCCGCCGGAGGACGGACGCTTCACCCGGCTGCGCCGCCGTTTGAGAGTTCACAGCCGAATGTTGCCGATCGCCGCGGCGGTTGCCGCTTCGGTGGCGATCTTGTTGCTGCTGCGTCCGACCACCCCGGCCTACGGTTGGGAATCGATGCTCCGGTCGCTGCGGTCTGGTTTGCACAACGTCGTGCTGGAGACGTCCGGTGCCGGCCCGCGACCGATCGGATCGACCGACCGGCCGGCGGCCGCTCGGCGCTGGATCGCGGTATCCTCGGGCATCGTTGGCCAATCGTCCGGCCGGCGGCAACGCTATGTCGACGTGCCCAAGGGTGTGTTGATCGATCGCGATGGGCCATCGGTTCGGCGGGCGAGTTTGGACGCCGCTTCGCCGACCGCCGGCCAATTGCTCGCCGGATGGTTGCTGGGTCTGACCGATCCGTCGGAGATGACGCGGCTGGGCGTGACCGATCGCGGGTGGCGGACGCTACCGAAGGGATTGATCGAATTGACCGTCGAGATCGATCGGGAAGGCACGCGGACGGTTTTTCAAATCGTGGTCGATCGGCAAACGCAACGTCCGCGGTCTTTTCGCACCGGCGGCGGGGCAGTGCAGGTGATTCGATCGGTGCCGCGGGCGGGGGATTGGTTGACCGACGGTATGGCGGCGACGGTTCGCGACGTGCCGTTGGCGGCGATCGAACCCTGGGCCGCAGCCGCGGCGTCAACCCCCGAAGCGGTGGGGGTCGATATGAACGTCGACCGGCCGGAGGCCTATGCCGATTTGGCGGCGGAGGTCGATCGGATTTTGGATCAACTTTGGATTCAAAAAGGTGTCCAGCCGGCTGGTCCGGCCGACGAGGCGACGTGGATGCGGCGGGTGTACCTGGACCTGGTCGGCCGCATCCCCAGCGTCGCCGAAGCCCGCGAGTACCTGGCCGATTCATCGCCCGACCGCGATGACCGGTTGGTCGATCGGTTGCTCGCCGGCGGCGATCACGCGACGCACCTGGCGACCGTCTGGCGGCGGAGTTTGCTGCCTGATGGCGTTGATTTGACCCCGTTTGGCGGCACTGAATCGTTCGACCGCTGGCTGGCCGATCGCTGGGCCGCGGGCGTCGGCTACGACGAGATGACCCGCGAGTTGTTGACCGCCCGTGGCCGATTGTCGCTCGGCGGACCGCTGTTGTTCTACGCCGCGACGAAGCTCGATCCCGATCAACTGGCCGCCCGCACGTCGCGGGTTTTCCTGGGCATGCGGTTGGAATGTGCCCAGTGCCACGACGACCCGTTTGAATCGCACACGCAGGAAGATTTTTGGGGCTACGCGGCTTGGTTTGCCCGGATTTCGCGGCCCCAAACGGCCCTGACGAGCGTCTCGACGGTGATGCGGGTTCATGACACCGACCGGGGCGACGTCCGGCTGCCCGAGTCGCAATTAATCGTTGTCCCCAAATTCATCGGCCAAGACCCTGACCCCGACATCGACTGGGACAACCACCATTTGGACCGCGACGCCGCCGTCACGGCGGAGGATCGCGTTGTCTCCCGTCGCCAACATTTGGCTCGCTGGGTCACGTCGCCGGAGAATCCCTATTTCGCCCGCGCGACGGCCAACCGAGTGTGGTCGCATCTGATGGGCCGCGGCATCGTCGATCCGGTCGACGGGTTTGGGGATATGAACCCGCCGGTATCCGACGAGTTGCTCCGGGCCGTCACGCGGTCGCTGATCGCCGGCGGATTTGACATCCGGCAACTGATGCGGTCGTTGGTGGCCACGCGAGCCTACCGATTGTCCAGCGGCACCGGTGCGGACGATGAATCGACCGGAGAATGTTTTGCCGTCATGCACGTCAAAACGCTGACCGCCGACCAGGTGTATGACAGCATCGTGGTGGCGGCGATGTTGGATCAAAACGGCGGGCGGGGGCGTCAGGCATTGCGCCGGACCGGCAACGCAGCCCGCGCCGACTTCATTGATCGTTTTGCCGGTCTGTCGGGCGACGCGACGCGGTACCAGGGCGGCATCCCGTTGGCGTTGACGATGATGAACGGCCCGCTGGTCGAATCGGCGACGGACTCGGCCACCAGCGGTTTGCTCCAATCGCTTGCGGCGCCGTTTTTATCGGATCACGATCGCATTGAAATCTTATACCTCGCGACGTTATCACGTCCCCCGAGCGACGCCCAACAGCAGTTGCTGCAAACCTACCTGTCGGCCGCCGACGATCGACAAGTCGCGTTGGCGGACGTCCTGTGGTCACTACTCAATAGCGCCGAATTTGTGATGAATCACTGAGATGATGTTCCCCACCCGCCGTCAATTTTTTCACTCCGCCCTCGCCGGTGCGGGGATGTCACCGTGGTTCTTTCCATTGGCGCGGACCTTGGCGGCGGCTGACCGTCCGCGGCGGCACTGCATTCTGCTGTGGATGTCCGGCGGTCCGAGCCAAACCGACACGTGGGACTTGAAACCGGGACACGCAAACGGAGGCGAGTTTGCCGAGATTCAAACCGCCTCGCCCGGGCTGAGGATCAGCGAGCATTTGCCGCAAATGGCCAAACTGTCGGAGCATTTGGCGGTGATCCGTGGACTCAATACCGGCGAGGGTGATCACGGCCGGGGCACCTATTTGATGCGAACCGGTCATGTGCCGATGGGACCGGTCGATTATCCGTCCATCGGCGCGACGCTTGGGCGACAATTGGGTGGTCCGGCGTTGGCGTTGCCCCCCTATGTCAGTATCGGGCCTTACCGAATTTTCAATCGCGACGCTTTCGGCAGCGGGTTCCTGGGGCCTCGGTATGGACCCCTGGTCGTCGGGGCGGCCGATGGAACGTCGGGCAATCCGGTTGACGGCGATTACCCGGCCCTGCGGGTCGATTCGATCGATCCGCCCGCGGGCGTCGATGCCGATCGGGCCAAGCGGCGGCGGGGATTGTTGGGTGATCTGCAAACCAGCTTCCTGACCGATCACGCCGCCGGCCCGCCGGCGGCGCACCGGGAGGTCTACCGCGGCGCGGTTCGGTTGATGCAATCGTCAGACGCCGAAGCGTTTGATTTGACGAAAGAAACCGAGACGGTTCGTCAACGTTATGGCGCCACCGTCTTTGGCCAAGGTTGTTTGATGGCGCGGCGTTTGATCGAGCGGGAGGTTGCGTTCGTCGAAGTCTCGTTGGGGACGTCGGCCGGGGGGGTCGGATGGGATACGCACGCGGACAATTTTAATGCGGTGCGGACCTTATCCGGTGAACTCGACACCGCTTGGTCGGCGTTGATGTTGGATTTGAAAGATCGCGGGTTATTAGATTCAACCACAATCCTGTGCATGGGTGAGTTCGGCCGGACGCCGCGAATCAACCCCGCCGCCGGCCGCGACCACTTCCCGTCGGCTTGGTCGTGCGTGATGGCCGGCGGCGGGGTCGCCGGCGGCGGAGCTTATGGCGCCACGTCGCCCGACGGCATGGAAGTCATCGATGGTCAAGTGTCCGCCGCCGACGTCCAAGCGACATTGATCGCGGCGCTGGGTTTGAACCCCAAAGCCAATCAAACCAACGTCGACGGCCGACCGATCGCGCTGAGCGAAGGGACTCCGATTGCCGGAGTGCTCTCATGAGACCCGTGATGGTTTCAACGATGCTGTTGTGTTGTTGTCCGGTGGTCGCCGAGACGATCGAGATCCCGGTTCGCGTGATGGCGGCGGCCGCCGACGTCCCGCCGGATGCGGAAAACGCCGACGCGGCGATGGGATATCGCCAACCACCGCCCCCGCCGCTCGTTTATGAGCCGGTCAGCGACGTCGAGTTGCATCGATCGGCCGACGATCCCGACGTTAGGATCGCGCTGTCGCTGCCCCGAGGCGATGTCATCATCGCCGCCAACATCATAATCGACGGCCAACCGTTTCGACGCGGGTGGGATCAACGCGTTGAAACGTTGACGCAGCGACTCGATGGTTGGCAACAGGATGTTTTCGCCGACAAAATCGTGAATTACTCCGAATCCACCGGGCGGCAGCCGGACCGGCCGGAGGTGGCGTGGTTGTTGCGACGGTGGGGCGGCGGTGGACCGTTGATGATCGTCCGCCCGTCGGCGATCGGACCGCGGGGCCAACGTCAACCGGTCATCGCGCTGCTCGACCGCGACCGGGACGGCACGCTCTCCGCCGCGGAGTTGAACGATGTCGAAACGATCCTGCAGCGGTGCGACACCGATGGCAACGAGGTGGTCGAAAGTTCGGAGCTGCAACGGGCAGCATCGGCAATGACGTATGAGGTTGCGTCGCCGTCCTCATGGGTGCAATGGGATCGGCCGGGGACCCTGCTTGATAATGACATTGAAGCGGCGACTTTGACGATTGGTTTGCAATACAACCGATCGGATGGAGTATTAAGTGTCGCCGCGGATTTGCCGATCGCCGAAGTCGCGGGCGAAGCGGAATGTCAAATCGCCGGGGCGAGGGTCCGCATCGCGGCGGTTTCGTTGTCCGATACCGCCGCATCCCAAGCGGTGTCGATCGGGATCGTGACCGATGGCTATCCGCTGGCACCATGGCTGGACACCGATGAGGATGGACGGTTGACGATTCGCGAGCGTCGCGGCGCAACGAAACGCATCCTGTCTTTGGACCAAGACGGGGACGGCCAATTGACCGCCGATGAGTTGTCGCCGACCGTACGCGTGGTGCTGGGCCGCGGCCCGTCGGCCCACATCCCGCTGCGCAAAGTCCGGCGGGTGGCCGGGGTGCCGACCACCGAACAGGACCCTACCCAACCGGCCCCTACCCAACCGGCCCCGCCGCCGCCGGATTGGTTCACGGGACTGGATACCAACGCGGACGGCGACATCAGTCGCGCGGAGTTTTTGGGGACCGACCAGCAGTTCTCCAAACTCGATGGCGATGGCGATGGTTTGATTTCAATCTTGGAGGCATCATGACAATGGCAACATCCGAAACCGACATCGCCGACATCGCCGACCGCGTCGACGATTTGGCCAACCGGTTTGACGACCTTCGCGAACAACTCGCCGGGGTCATCGTCGGGATGGACGACGTCACGGAGCAATTGATGATCGGGTTGCTGTGCCGCGGGCATTGCATGTTGCATGGGATGCCGGGTTTGGCCAAAACGTTATTGGTCTCCACGCTCGCGTCGCTGATGGACCTACGGTTTCGCCGGATCCAATTCACCCCCGATTTGATGCCCGGCGACGTGACCGGCAGCGAGGTGTTGGAGGAGGATCACACGACCGGCCGGCGGGTGTTTCGGTTCGTCGAAGGCCCATTGTTCGGCAACGTGATTTTGGCTGACGAGATCAATCGGACGCCGCCCAAGACGCAAAGCGCGCTGCTCGAAGCGATGGCCGAACGTCAACTCACCGTCGCCGGTCAAACCTATCAGTTGCCCGAACCGTTTTTTGTGTTGGCGACGCAAAACCCGGTCGAGACCGAAGGCACCTACCCGCTGCCGGAGGCCCAGCTCGATCGATTCCTGCTGAAGATTCACGTCGGCTACCCGTCGCGTGATGAGGAACTGGAGATCGCTCGTCGTCAAACCACCGGTTATGAGTTTGCGACGCGGCGGGTGATTGATGCGGAACAATTGTTGGCGATGCAAACGCTCGTTCGCGGCGTGGTGGTGTCCGACCGCGTCTATCAAACGGCGATTGATTTTGTGCGGGCCACCCGCCCGGAAAATCATTCGCTGCCCGACGATTTGGCGGGCATGATTCAATTCGGCGCCGGTCCGCGAGCGACGATCGCGATCCTGATGGCGGCGAAAGCTCGCGCGCTGTTGCAACGACGCTGCCACGCGACGACCGACGACCTGCGGGCGGTGGCGTTGCCGGTGCTGCGTCACCGTGTGGTGTTGACGTTCAATGCCGAGGCAGCCGGAATCGACGCCGACGCGGTTTTAACTCGGTGCCTGGAAATGGGGATCGAAGATTGATTGCTCAAACCGCCCAAACGATGCACCAAATCGCGTCGCTGGAGCTGCGATCGCGCGTGGTGGTCGACGGTTTCCTCTCGGGCAAACATCGCTCAACTCATAAGGGCGGTTGTTGTGAGTTTGCCGGTCATCGGTCTTATGCGGCCGGCGACGATGCCCGGCGGATCGATTGGCAGGTCTACGCCCGCAACGATCGGTTTCATATCCGTCAGTATGAGGAGGAAACCAACCTGCAAGCCGTGGTCGCGGTCGATGCGAGCGGCTCGATGGGTTTTGGAGGCGACCGCCATCATCCTAACGCTTCCAAACTACATCATGCCGCCACCTATGCCGCGTGCATCGCCAGGTTGTTGCTGCACCAGCGCGACGCGATCGGAGCCGCGATCCTGTCGCCGACCCAGCCGGTCTACCTGCCCCCGCGGCGGTCGCCGATGCACTTGACGGCTCTGTTGTCGGTCCTCGGTTCGGCGTCGGCGACCGGAGAGATCGATTTGGGCGATCAATTACGCCGGTTGGTGTCGCGGATCAAACGCCGCGGCATGATGATCGTGCTGACCGACGGTTTCGGCGATTTGGAATCGATCGGTCGCGGGCTGCGGGTGGTCCGGGCCAGCGGTCACGACGTGATCCTGTTTCAAATCCTCGATCCGGCCGAGGCGAGGTTTGACTTTGACCGGTGGACCGCATTTGAATCGCTTGAGGATGACGGCCGCATCACGGTCGATCCGGCTGCCGTCCGCGCGGCGTATTTGGACAATCTGCGGCGGCATGTCGATGCATTGGACCAATCGGTCGTCGCGGCCGGCGGGGATTACGTCCGCGTCCTGACCGACCAGCCGCCCGCCGACGTGTTGTCGCATTTCCTGCGATCCCGGGCGGCGAGGCTGGGTCGATCGCGTCGCGGGGTGGCGTGGTGAATTTTTTAGGTCCGGCGTTTTTGGCGGCGATGCCGTTGGTGGCTGTCCCCGTCGCCATCCATCTGATGCACCGCCGGTCGCGAACCCCGGTGCGTTGGGGGGCCATGCAGTTTTTACAAACCGCGGCGACGCAGCGGCAATCTCGGCGGCGGCTGGACCGATGGCTCCACGTGCTGCTTCGGATGCTCGCGATCGCCGGGTTGATCATCGCGCTGGCCCGGCCGCTGGTCTTCGGCGGTTCGGTCGACCGCGGCGCCGGCGGCGACACCGAGGTTTTAGTGCTCGTCGATCAATCGCTCTCGACGTCGACGCCAACCGGCCGGCAGCCACGGCTGGAGTCGATTTGGACGTTGGCCACGTCGGCCGCTGACAAATCGCAGAGGTCGCGGATGATGACGATGACGCCAACGCCGCGATGGTTGGAAGCGTCAGAGATCGCGGACGGTTTGCAACCGCTTGCCGCCGCCAGCGATCCGGCGGCGGCATTGATGATCGCGGTCCAATCCCCCCCGCCGCCGGGGGTCGACCGGCGACGCATTCTTGTTGTCGGTGACCGGGCGGCTTCGGACTGGCGGCTCGATGACGCGATGCGTTGGCGGCGGTTTGACGAGGTGTGCTCTCGGGCGGCGGTTTCGACAACGATCGAGCTGCTTTTTCCCCCGGTGCCCCCGCCCGGCGGCAACCTTTCGCTGGTCAATTTGGATGCTCCGCCGGTCGTGGGCGTCGATCAACCTTGGGTGGCCCGGGCGACGGTACGCTGCACCGGTGAGGTCGTCGGGACTCGGCGGGTGTCTTGGTCGGTCGATGGACAACCCGTCAAAACGGGGGAACCGTTTTCGGCAACGGCCGAGCAAGCCGACCTCCAGACGTTGCGGACGACTTTCGACTCGCCGGGGCTGCGCGTCGTCACCGCTCGCATCCATGGGGACGATCAAGACGACTTTCCCGCCGACGACTGGGTTGAAACCGTCGTTCGGGTCGTGGATCAGATTCCGATTTTGATCGTCGACGACGGTGAGGGTTTGACGCCGGCGGACCGCGACGCGTTCTTTACCCGAGCGGCACTCGGCGACGTTGACTTGAAGCGGGGTGACGTTGACGCCAACCCGGCCGATGCGGGCGGTCAACCGCGTGACCGATGGCGGTCGATCTACCGGCCGCGGGTGATCGATTCGGCGGAGATCGACCGGGTGTCGCTGGAGGATTTTGACGCCATGGTTGTCCCCCATTGGTCCAGTCCGTCGCGGGGGGCCATCGAATCGTTGGAGCGGTATGTCCGCGACGGCGGCGGACTGTGGATCGGTTTAGGGCCACGCACCGACGTCCGGTTGTTCAACGCGCTGGTCCACCGCGACGGCGAAGGCCTCTCGCCGGTCGGACTGGTCGGGCCGCAGGTGATCGGGCCGGGGGACACGCCGCCGTCGATCAATCCCTACCTGGGGGCACATGAGTCGACCGGGCGGTTGATCGATCCGGCGACCTCGGATTTGGCCGACGTCCTGGTTCGGGGACGGATGATGTTTGATCCCGGGAGCCTGCGGCCGGCAACGCCGATTTGGTTGGGACTCTCCGACGGCGAGCCGCTGGTCGTCGAGCATCAAAGCGGCCAAGGCCGCGTGATCGTTTGCGGCCTGCCGCTATCGACCCGCTGGAGCACGTTGGTTCGGTCCGAATCCTTCGTCGTCATGGTCGGCGACTGGCTCGACTTTTTGACCCGGCCGCGGCAACCGGTTCACGTCCTCAATCCGGGCCAACCATTGACTTGGACCGACCGGGACAATCGTCAAATGTCCGCGACGCTGACCTCGCCGGTCGGTTCGGCAATTGATTTGGCGGGTCAAAACGAAGGCCGCCGCGTTCGGTACCAAAGTCACCAAACCGAGATTTCAGGACGGTACGACTTGGAGGTGGGACTGAGCGGCGAGCCGATTGCGTTTGTGGTTCGCCGCCCCGCCGGGGAGTCCGATCCGACGCCGATGAGCGACCGATCGGTGGCGGAGATCGAGCGAATGATCCCGGCGGCCCAGACGGTAGGTGTTGTTGGCGGCGAAACGTCCGCGGCGGGGGAACGCGACGCGGGCGGCCGGGCGGTTTGGTTTTGCGTCATCGCGGGGCTGTTGGCCGCGATCATCGGCGATGCGTTGATCTCGCACCGAATCGCCCGCCGCCGGACCGCCGCGACGGGAATCTCATCAACGACGCCCGATATCGCCGTTGCCATGATCGGCGGCACGCCCCGGCCGACCGTCCGGCCCGCCGGACTGCAGGGATCGGCATGACTACCGAGACGACCGAACGTTTGACTTGGGCCAGCCCCGTGGGGGTCGCCCCGCCGCTGGTGATCGGCACCCTGATCGCCGCGGGGTTGCTGGCGATGCTCTATCGTGAACGCCGCTCTTTGGGGCCAACGACCGCCCCGGGGTTCGCCGTTCTTCGGTTGATTGTCGTCGCGGTCACGGTTTGGATGTGGTTGGGACCGTCGCGGGTTTGGACGACGACGACCACCCGCGGGCGCGGCGTCGCGGTGGTGACGGACGTCTCGGCGAGCATGGCGACGATCGATTCGCCGCGGCCGGCAGCGGATTGGCGTTGGCAATTGGCCGGCCGTTCCGACTCGAAGTCCGGCGATGGATCGATCGATCCGGTTGCCGCGGCGGATCGGGCAACGGTCACGGCGACCGCGGCGACCGGCCATTTGAAAGCTGCCGCGGAGGGTCTGCGGCAGTGGGGCGATGCGGACATCGCCTCGGGGCACCTCCGGTCGGCGGCCGCGATGATCCAGCGAACCTCCGTTTTGGTTCAACAAATCCTGGTGGTCCAGCCCCGGCCGGCCGCCCAGAGGATCGCCCGGAGATTGACCGACCCGTCGATCGCCGGCCTGGGGGAGAGCGACCTGCTGAGCGTCGCCCGGCGGTTGCCCGATGCGGTCACGACGCTCCAGTGGGTCAACCAACAACTTGCGGTCCTAGCCGATCGTTTGGCCGAAGACCTCTGTGACCCCACAACCGCCGGGCCGGCGCCGAGCCGGATCGCCCGGGTGTCCGCCGCCCTGGCCAACCTTGACGGCCGGATCGCTCCGCCCCAACCGACGATCCAGTTCGGCTGGGCGGGCGAATCGATCGACTGGGGGGGCGAAACCGCCATCGGGGGGACACCCATTGTGCCGACGACTGGCGGATCGACCGATTTGGCCGCCACGTTGTCCGGGATTCGCGACCGCGCCGCCGACGGCTCCATCGCCGCGGTGCTGCTGTTCTCCGACGTCGCGCACACCGCTGCGACGTCGCTCGACGCGGCATTGCAACCGGACGACCGCGTGCCGGTGTTTGTCGTTCCGATCGGTGACCCCAACCGCCGCCGCGATGTCTCGATCGAGGCGGTGATGGCCCCGGCGGTGATGATGAAAGACGATCAATTGGTGATCGAAGCGGACGTCCAGGCGTTCGGTTGCCGCGGCGAAACGTTGACGCTGCGGCTGAGCCGACTCGTCGCCGATCCCGATCAAACCGCCGGCCGCGAAGCCGAGGTGGAATCTCGGTCGCTGCCGATCGACTCCGACTCGGCGATGCGGCGGATCAAATTCGACCTGCGAGCCGAGGAGCTGGGACAACAGTCGTTTCGCATTCGCGTCGATGGCGTCGACGCCGAGGTGACGGTCGACAACAACGCCCGGGATGTCGACGTGACGGTTGCCCGCGACCGGCTCCGGGTGCTCGTCGCCGATCACTACCCGCGGTGGGAGTACCGCTATTTGACCCAATTGTTTCGCCGGGACGGTAAAATCATCGCCGACGAATTGCTGTTTGCCCCCCGGAAGATCGCGACCGGCGACCGGGCGGCAACCGGCACGCTGCCCGTCACGCCGGAGCAGTGGGCGGCTTACGACGTCGTGATTTTGGGGGACCTGTCACCCGAACAATTCCCCGAGGATTCTCAACAATCACTCGATCAGTTCGTCCGCTCCGGCGGTTCGTTGGTGCTGATCGCCGGCGATGACCTTCCGTCCGCCTACGTGTCGACCGGTGACCGCGAGCAGTCAACGTTGGCGGGGATGTTGCCGGTCGAGCGGGTTGCGTCCCCGGCCGCCGGCGGATCGTTCGCGCTGCGGTTGACCCCCGCGGCGGCCCGGCATCATGCGTTGATGATCGGCGAGGATTTACGGGCGACCGAGCTGGCTTGGCAATTTGTCAACCTCAATTCCCCGGCGAGTTGGTTGTCCCCCTACCGCCGGCCTACCGCCGCGGCGACGACGCTGATCGCCGCGGAACCAGCCACGGGTTCAGCCGCAAGCGGGTCACCCGGGGGATCATCGTCCGACGCGGCCGAAGCGTTCCTGTGTTTTGGGCCGCTCGGCGGCGGGCGGGTGCTGTACTTTTCCGGCCCCCAGACCTATCGGTTGCGTTACCTGCGGGGCGACCGATTCCATCATCGGTTGTGGGGCCAGTTGCTGCGGTGGACCGCGGCGGGGCAGTTGGCCGGCGGCAATCCGTTGATCCAAATCCGCCCCCGGCGCCAGCGTTATGACGAACATGAAACCGCCGTGGTGGCGGTCGATTTGACCGACCCGCAGCGAACGCCGCTGAGCCGCGCCGACGTCCAATTGATCGCGACGGGTGACGGCGGCGGCGTGCATCGGGTCGACGCGGTGGCCGATCCGGCAACCGCCGGACGCTACGTGGCGCGGTGGACCGAACTGCCGCCGGACCGGTATCGGATCACCGCCGCGGGGCCGGCGGTGAGCCGGCTGCTTGAACAATCCGAATTACCCCCGCCGACCGAATCGTTCCTCGTTCGGCCCTTCCTGTCGCGGGAAACGATCGATCCCCGATGCGACCTGGCGACGGCCCGGCGGATTGCGGTCGCCACCGGTGGCCAAGTCATCCCGCCAACCGCCGTGGCCGAGGTGTTCGGTTTGATCGACCAATCGCCCATCGTTTCGCAGTCCTTTCGCACGGACGCTCTCTGGGTTCGACCGCGATGGTTATTGATCGTGGTCGGTTGTCTGACGATCGAGTGGTGGGTTCGCAAACGAAGAGGTTTAACATGAGCACCGCATCGCCCCCGGGCCAACGAATCCCCGCGATCGTCGAGGCAAAACTGCGGTCGGTCGGCCGGCGCCAGACCGCGATTGCCTGGGCGGGGTCAACGCTGTGGGCCGCCGCGTGTTTGCTTGCCCTGGCGTCGGCGTCAACGACAGCCGACTGGTTGTCCCCCATCTATGACGCGTCGGGTCGGCTAGCCGCGACCGCCGCGGTCTTGGGGTTGGCCGCCGCCGCCGGGGCGGTGATCGCGGCGTATCGATTGCGTCGTCGCCGGTCGCCGGCGGTCTTGGCCGACCGATCGGTCCCGTCGCTGCAGCAGCGACTGATGACGGTCACCGGGACAACCATTGACAGGCGCGACGATCGGTTGACCCGTCAAATGTTTCGTCAGGTAGCCGCCGAGGCTTCGGTTTTGGGCACCATGGTTCGGCCCCGCGAAGTGGTCGGGTATCGGTCGCTACGGCCGGCCATCGTCGCGGCCATCCTCGGGTTGACCCTGCCGATCATCATGTTGGCAATCGACGCCGATCGTACCGCGGTGTTGTGGCAACGATTTTGGTCTTTTGGCGGCGACGTCACCGCGACGCAAATGGTGATGATTACCGGCGACGTCGCGGTTGCCGAGAACGATCCGGTGACCTTGCGGATTCAAACCGACGGCCTCCGGCCCCGCGCCGCCATCGCCGATTTGACGGGTCGCGGGGGCGAACGCGAGTCGCTGGTCGCGACCACGCCCGGCGACGGGCAATTTGCATGGGAAATCGATCCGCGACAACTTCCGGCGACCTACCGGATTCGCGCCGGCGACTATCAATCGCCGCAACACGCGATCCGTATCCTGCCACGCCCCCGGCTCCAATCGCTGAGGCTGACTTTGGTGCCACCGCCCCACTTGGGACGTCCCGAGACGATCCGCGATCACCTGCCTCCGCGATTGGTGGGCATCCGGGGCAGCCGGCTGCGGATCGAAATGCAACCGGACCGGAACGTTGACTCACTGGAAATCGAGAGCACCGAAATCGACGGGGCCGGACGCGAGCAACCGGTCCAATCGATCGAGCCATCCTTCACGCTCGATGGTCGATTTGAGTATGAGGAAACGTTGACGACCGATCGGGTGCTCGCGATCCGCCTGGTGAGCGTCGACGCGGTTGCGGCGCCCCATGCCGACCGGATGCGGCTGGAGGTTTTGGAGGATCGCCCGCCGACGGTCCAGTTGACGCCGCCGGCGTCGCTGGATGCCCCGCCGGGAGCGGAGGGCATCGATGAACCGGTTCCGCAGATCGGCCGAGACGAGACACTCGAATTTCAATTCCGGGCCGAAGACGACTTTGGGCTTCAGCGACTCGAACTGGTCGTCTATGCCGAACCGGCCGAGACGCAAACCGGGGGCGAGTCGACCGAACTGCTGCGGCGAGAAATCGCGATCGATCCGGCATCCGGCCGGCGGCAAGCGGACGGTACGGTGGTCTTGGACCTGGCGGACTTGAACCTGGCGGATTTGGACCTGCCCGATGGCCAATCGATCCGCGTGGAAATCGAGGCGACCGACGGAGCGGCGACTAGCTCACGCGCCGATTCCGATTTGGCAACCATCAAGCCGGACGACCCGATGCCCCGCGAGGGGGACACCCAACCGGTCACAAGTCCCCCCATCCGGTTGATCGTGCGAGACCCCGAGATACTCAGTCGTGAGCGTCAAGCGGCGGCCCGGTCCGCTCCGAGCGGCGTACCTCCGGCTCGTCCGGCCGAGGCATCGGAGCAACTCCGGGAGCAACTTCAATCGGTCCTGGCAACGCTCCGGGAGGTCGCCGCGCAGTTGGGGGACATTCAAAGGTCCGGCGACGATCCCGACGTCCCGACCGAGTC
Organism: Pirellulaceae bacterium; assembly: GCA_963833245.1. Taxonomy (GTDB): domain Bacteria; phylum Planctomycetota; class Planctomycetia; order Pirellulales; family Pirellulaceae; genus Rhodopirellula. The sequence goes on along the minus strand of CAWHXH010000006.1, from coordinate 447,500 downwards.
GCTGCGGGGCGTCAACAACACGCTGGGGGCGATCTACCAATCCAGCCGCGAGACCCATTTGGCGCTCGTCGGTCTGCAACTGCTCAACCTCTCGCGGACCCACATCCAGCCGGCGGTCGATCGGTTGACGTGGGTCAAGCAATCCATCGGTGCCGATGAAAATGACATAACGCAACCGGACACCCACCTGGCCGCCGCGATCCGGCATGTCACGTCCGCCGAGACGTTCCTGGCCGACGTCCTGCAACGCTTCGCCGATCGAATCCGCGATGAACAATTGGCCGACGGCGCCACCGAGGTTGCAAAAATCTATGAGGTTTACGTCGAGAAGGCTCAACGATTGATGGAGCAATTGGACGTCGATCGCAACCCGCTGCGACGTCGACGGGCCATCTTTGAACTCGACGACGCCTACCTCCAACGCCGCGCCGAAGTGGAACGGTTGCGACGCGATATGATGGCGGAGTTTGCCCGAATGCTCGCCGACGACCCGCGGTTGCTCCGCCGGTACCTCGACTCGGTTCGCCGCAATCAAACCTCGCTGCGTGACCGGTTGACCGAAGCGGCCGAGGCCCAGTGGCACATCGGCGAGCAGTTGGAGGCTTCGCTGGCGATCGATCCGGCCCGCCGCGGCGACCTCTGGACGCTGTTTTTGCCCGCCCGTGCCGCCGCGGTCGACGAGATGACCCGCCATGCGTCCGACATCGCCGATCGCACCGCCAATCAATTGCCGCTGTCATGGGACGCGGCGTCGGGCACGGCCCGATCGCTGATCGTCGCCTCGGCGGCCGTCGCGAGCGAGTCGACCAAGGTGAGTTTGCAACTCGGCGAGCGGATGGAGCGGGGCGAGTCGCCGGCGCCGATGACGCCGCAGGCCCAAACGCTGCTCCGGGCCGCCGGCGACATGGTGCAATTGATTGAAAGATTGCAATTCGATATCGACGAAGAGTCGGAGACAACATTTTTGAATCAGCGCCTCGTCGAGACCCGGCAAGTCGCGGCGATGGCCGATCAATGGTTGCAAACCGCCGGCGGGATCGATGCGAGTGACCTGACGATGGTCTTGGCCGTTGTCCAGGATGCCCTGGGCCGGCGGACCGAACCGCTGCTCTCCGAACTCGCCGACCTCGACGGCGGGCTGCAAACCTTGTTTGAACAACAGGAGTCGGAGCTGCCCGAATCGATCCGACAATTGGCGGACCAGTTGGCGACCTTGTGTCAAACAATCGGCCATCATCAAACCGCCGCGTCCTATGCGCTGACGCGCGACACCGCCGAGGCGGCCGCGATCCAAGTTCGCGGGGCGGTTGATCGGTTGGCCGAGGCCGAAACGTTGTTTGATAAGATTCGACGTCAAACCGTCGACCTGCTCGATGCGATCGCGGTCCGCTCGCCCACCGCCGCGGACTTGCAAGACCCGACGCTTGACGCCTTCCTGGCCGGGCTGGAACGAGAGCCGGAGTTCCTGCGGCAATTGGAACTGGGGCGGCGGCCGACCAATTTGAATATCGTCACCGACTGGATCCTGTGGCGGCGGGAACATCAGGGCGATGGTCAAGGCGGGTTGAATGAGGTTGTCGACGCCGCCGCCGGCCGGCAGCCATCATCTCAAATGGAGGACACGGGTTCGGATGGGAACACGGGCGGGGACGATGGTGAGCAACCCTCGGCGCGGCCCGGGGAGACGGCCGAGCTGCGACAAATGGTCGAGAAGAGCCTGCAGCGTCTCGAAACCATGGCGGCCGATCCTAACCGGGACCCTGCGTCCGCCGAGCAAATCCGCCGCCGGATCGAACAACTCCGGTCGATCGCCGAGGCGACCGACGAGGAAGCGGCCGGGGCGTGGCGGGCGCTGGCCCGCGCCGAACGATCGGCCGCGGCGATCGCCGCGATTGCCCGGGGGCAGCCGGTGCCCGACGAGCAGTGGAACAAACTTCTCTCGACGCTCGAAAAGGGACTATGGCAGGTCCGCGGACGAACCCCGCCCGAAGGATACGCCGAAGCAATCCGGCGATATCAAACGCTGCTTCGGGAGGTCGACTAAAAGTGTTCAACCATCACAACATTATCATAACATCGATTACGCTGATCGTGATAATGTCGGCCGCCCCCCCGACGTCGGTGCGGGGTCAAGATGTCAACGTCGTCGCCGCCTCGGACCTCCATTCGGCCCTCCCGGCGAGCCAATGGATTCAAATCGAGGCGGCGGTCGATCGGGGGTTGGCTTCGCTGATCGCCGCCCAGCGATCCGATGGCCAATTCGAGGGCCTACCCGAGGCTCAACCGGCGATCACATCGCTGGTTGTCATGGCAATGCTTTCACGCGGGCACCTGCCCGACTCGCCCCGATACGGCGATGCAATCCGACGCGCCATCACTTTTGTGTTGGCCACGCAAAATCGACAAGGCGTTTTTACGATGATGCGAACCGATGGGACGTCGGGACATTTGTCCGCGTCCCAATCGGCGGTTTATAATCATATGATTGCCGGCTTGATGCTCGGCGAAGTGTATGGCATGACCGGTCGGCAGGACGCCGATACAATCGCCGGAGCGATCGAGCGGGCGTTGATCGTCAGCCGATCCATTCAATCTCATAACAAGGAGCATCCCAGCGAGCGGGGCGGTTGGCGTTATACCACTCAAGCACAGTCCGCCGACTTGTCCGTGACCGGGTGGTCGTTGATGTTTCTGAGATCGGCCAGGAATGCGGAATTTGACGTGCCCAAATCGCATTTTGACGAGGGTTTGGACTTTGTGTCGCAGTGTTACGTTGACGATCCGGCGTTGCAAACCGATGGCGTGTTTGCCTACCGATCGCTGGCGGTCGAACCGCCCAAAGTGACGCTGGCCAACACCGGTTCGGGCATGTTGTCTCTGCTGCTGGGTGGCCGCGTCGATCACCCGGCGATCGCCGGCGGGACGCTTTGGTATCGTTCGCAGACCTACCCGGCACCGGCCGACCACGAGGAGAACCATTACTACCTATCGACCTACTACAGCAGTCAAGCGATGGCTCAGGTCGGTGGTGACGCTTGGCGGGAGGTTTACCCGCAGATCGCTCGGAACCTACTGGCGGTTCAAACCGAAGATGGTTCGTGGCCGCGGGGCCGGGGGTCGGAAACCAAACTCGGTCGATCCTACACCACCGCCCTGGCGGTTCTCGCCCTCACACCGCCCTTTCAGTTGCTGCCGATCTATCAACGCTGACTGGTCCGTCTCACAGGTTGGGACTGTGGGATCGACAACCGCGGCGTTCATCGTAGCTGGACCCGCCAGGGTTCAGACCGCCCTGAACCCTGGCGGGTCCAGCTACTTTCACTGTCCGCCCTGAACCCTGGCGGGTCCAGCTACTTTCACTGTCCGCCCTGAACCCTGGCGGGTCCAGCTACTTTCACTGTCCGCCCTGAACCCTGGCGGGTCCAGCTACTTTCACTGTCCGCCCTGAACCCTGGCGGGTCCAGCTACTTTCACTGACCGCCCTGAACCCTGGCGGGTCCAGCTACTTTCACTGCCCGTTTGGGTGTTCGCAGGTGAGCGGCGACCCGTAGCGAGTCTTCGAGCGAAGGGGCCGGGCCTCCGCAATGAAACCTGGTGACTACAGAGCGCAAAGTCTCCCTACGTCCCACGGCTCACACCAATGGCAGTCGACCACGCAATCGGGCAGTGCTGTAATGCCTACAAAATACCGGGGGCTTTGACATCGATACCTTTCAACGCCATCTTCAAAGCATCCTTGTTGGGCGCGACGGCAAAGGCGGTGGGGCGGTCGATCAGTTCGTCATCAATGAGCTGTTTGAGGCTCATGGTAAAGTCCTGCATCCCGTCTTCGGCGCCGATCCGGATCGCGTCGGGCAGTTTGCTGTCGTGACCCTCGAGCACCAATTTCTTGATCATCGGGCTAAAGGTCATGATTTCGCAGGTCGGTACCCGCGGCACACCCGGCTTGATGCTTTTGAGCAGCTTCTGGGCCACGATGCCTTTCATGTTGAACGCAATCGCGGAGCGAATCGCGCCGTGCATCTCCTCGGGAAACAGGTCCAAGATACGTCCGATCGTTGTGCTGGCCGATGCCGCGTGGATCGTTCCGAAGACCAGGTGACCGGTCTCGGCAGCGTGGATCGCCGTCATGAACGTCTCCTCGTCGCGAAGCTCGCCGACCAGGATGATGTCGGGATCCTCCCGCACCGCGTGCTTCATGCCGATCTCAAAGTCTCGCACGTCTTGACCAATCTCACGCTGGTTGATCAGCGATTTGTCTTCGGTAAAGATAAATTCGATCGGATCCTCCAACGTCAAAATATGCTTGCGATAGATACTGTTGATATAATTGAGCATCGAGCCGATCGTCGTCGACTTGCCCGAACCGGTCACCCCGGCCAACAACACCATGCCCTGGTCGTAGTGGCATAAGGTCTCCATGATCGGCGGCAGGTACAACCCGCGGAAGTCGGGAATGAAATTGCTGATTCGCCGCGCCACCATGCCGATGTTGCCGAGCGATTTGAGCAGGTTGACGCGAAACCGCCACCTCGTCCCATCGACTTCGCAGGCATAAGAAAAGTCCGCCCCGCCTTCGGCTTCAAAGATCCGCAGGTTTCGCTCGTCCATCGTCGGCAGCAGCAGCCGGACCATCTCCTCGGCTTCGATCGGGCCGCGGTTGAGCGGTTTGAGTTCGCCCCGGACGCGAACCATCGGCGGCTGGCCGACCTTCAGGTGCAGGTCGGAGCCTTCCAATTTGACCAGGGCGCGGAAGATCTTGTCGACTTCGAGTTCCTTGCGCTCCTGCAACAACGACGCCCGCAGCCGGCCGGCAACGGCGTCCATCGACATGTCGCGATCGTCTTGAAAGACAGCGCCTTTTCCGTTTTTGTGCGACATGAATTTTATTGAGCTTTGAAGATTCCGAGAGAAGGGGGCAGTGAGTTTAGTCGCCGCCGAAAGTCTTGGCGACTTCCGCTACGGGGCATTGGCCGGGCTGAACGTTGCCCCGTTGATTTCCAATGTCAACGATTCGATCACCGGGTCGTCGGCGGAGACTTGCGGGATCGACGGCACGGGCAATTCGACCCGGCCGATCACGCCGGTCGCATTGTCGATCCAAAACGTGTATCTCCGCCCGGCGGTCACCGCGGCGATCCGGCGGTGCGGTCGGCCGTCGATTGATTTGGCCGGTAGCGACGTGAACTGCGTTTGTTGGTCAAAAAGCGTCGCCATGGGATCGGCCGCCAACAACCACTCCATTTGCGGCGGTGGGCCGGCGGGGCCGCCGGCGACCGCATCGGCCACCGTTTGATCGGCGAGCACTTCGTCGAGCGAAATCGCCTGGTCGGCCGCCGCCTGCCACCGCCGCGGGTCGGCGACGTTGCGGTCGGCCGCATCAAGCCACCGGACGGTTTGTTGCCAAAATCGCGTTCGTCCATCGGTCCGAACCGCCTGGCACCGCAGCCGGACGTCGTAGGCGTCGATCGTCAACGACGAACCGGCCCGATAAGCGACGCGGATTGGAGCGGTTCGTCGCTCGGTCCGCGGACGGCCGTTTTTGTCCGGCGAAACCGCTTGAACGGTCGCGACGGCTTCGTCGCGGTAGGCCGCCGCGGTGCGGTAACGGCCAAAGACGCGCCGGAGATCTTCCCGCGGCGGCAGTTCAATTCCGGAGGCGGCCGGCGGCTGACCCGATGATTGATCCGGCAGCGGTGGCGCCACCGGTCGGCATCCGAGCGACACGACGGCCAACACGGCGATGACCACGGCGATGAATTGCGAAGCGGACACGGATCGGCGATCGGTTGGATGGGGGACGCGGGACCGTCAAGCTTTGACGGCTGTGACAGCGGCGCCCACGGGCCAACCGCAAATATCGGCCAAGGACGGACGGTGCGATCAACCGGCACGACCGAACCGGCCGAAGGTCAAACCGGTGGGGTTCGGGCTGCAGGGACGCGGCACCGGCCCACCGTTTACCACCACCGCGACGGATCGCAGCATGGTTGTTTTCAAGGCGCGACCGATCGCCGCGGCGCTGGCAACGGCGACGACTGGGGCGATCGCCTTGCTGCTGATCGACCCGGTGGTTGCGGAGGACGCAGGTCGTTGGCTTCCGCGACCCACCCCGCTGACTCCCGCGGCCGCCCACCGGCCGGCCGCCGATCCGCTGGGCGATGCCGCCGAGCGACAGCATTTGGCCGATCAAGTCGTCGAACAATTGAGGCTCGCCCACCAATCGGCTGGCCGTGGCGCCGATCAAACCGCGGGCCGGGCGGCCGTTGAATCGCTCCGGGCCGTCGCAATGCTCCGCGACGCCTCGACCGGCGGGACAACCCACGCCGCGGCGCTTCAGGTCGCGATGACCGCGATCCGCGAAGCCGAAGATTTCGCCGACCGTTTTGGCCGGGTCGACGCGGCGGCAGTTCGGCGGTTGGTCGCGGTTCATCAAACACCCGCGGCAGCCAATTTGGACACCACCTCGTTGACGCCCGCCGACGCCGCGACGGCGTATTTGACGGTTGCCCTCGGGCGATTGGTTTATGCCGCCGGGGGTGGCCCGTTGGCCGCCGAAGCGGTTTCGATCCTCGGCGACCTGGCCGCCCGACAGCATCGGTTGGCCGATCAGGGCGATGGCCAATCGGCTGCCGCGGCGCGGTTGGCGGCCGATGTCTCGCTGATGTATCGACGCGCCGCCGCCCGGATCGATCCCGACGGGGCCGCGGTGCTGGGGCGTTTGGGCCGCAGTCTGCTGGATCGATCGTTGACCGAGGCGGCGGTCCCGGTGCTGCAGCGTTCGGTCGCGCTGCAGCCGCTGCGGGAGAACGTCTACGCCTTGGCCCAAGCGACCGAGCGGACCGGTGACCACGTGACTTCTCAAAATTTGCAAGAGGCGTTGGCGACCCGCCCGCTGCCGACCCGGCGGCCGTTGACCGTCATGTCGCCGCAACAATTTGCCGCCACCGGCCCGCTTCGTTCGCCGGCCGGCCCGATCGCCGATTTGCACTCGGACCCGGCGGTCCACCTCGATCGGTCACCGGGTTTGATCCGACCGGCCGGTTCGATCCGATCGGCGGTGGTCGATCCTTCGGCCGGCGGCGGCACCTTCTTTGGCCGACGGTGAGCGATATGAAACAAACCGTTCAATTGACCTCCACTGCCGAGCGAAGGGTAATGACCCGTTTCAAACCAACATCGCTCCCGCTCATCGTCGCAGTCGTTCTTGGCGGTTGGTTGGCCGCGCCGGTTTGGTCGCAAACCGACAATCCTTTTGTCACGGGCAATCGCTGGAGCGGCTCGACGCTGCAGCCGCCGGTGCCGACCCCACGTCGATTGGGCACCCTCACCGCCCAGCGGCAAAACCGAGACGACGCGGCGATTGATCAACTCATCCCGTCTCTCGACGATCTGCCGGCCGGTACCGACGATGATGTCTGGCCACCGCGGGAGGACGATTTTGACGAAAAACTCCGCCGCCGGGCCGATCAGCTTGATCGTCAAGCGTTCGAGGCGGAAAAAGCGCGCGCCGAAGCCCGCACCCGATTCGAGGCACGTTCGCGGGATCGTCTGCCACGGCTGACGCCGCTGCCCCCGGCCGACGCGGCGCCCAAAACAACCGGCGACGAAGATCAATCGGCTTCACCCAGCGATCGGTTGGACAGTTTGCTGGACGATTCGGACCTGCCGGATTTGAAACAGCCGCCGGCCGCGCCGCCGCGTCCACGCGCACTGACGCCGCCCAAAACCCCGCCGCCCAAAACCCCGCCGTCCGTAACCCCGCAGCCGGCCCCCGTACCGCCCAAAGCCGCGCCCAAGCGTTCGGGGGAATCGCTGAAGGCCACGGAGCCGAAACCTGAAATCAAATCGCCGGAACCATCCGTTTTGCCAACGCCGGAATCGACCGATTCCGGGTCCCGGCAGGCCGAAGCGATCAACCGCCGCCCGCCGCTGCGCCGCGTCCAGCCGTTGCCCGAACCGGTCGTCCCGGCCGCCGCCGCCTCGTTGATCCGGTGCCAATCGTGCGGCGGTTGCGTCGACCGCGACGGACCGATCGGTGTGACGCAGTTCTCCAAACGCCAAGGGATCGGCATCGATGCGCCGTCGGCCTGCCAGTGCTGGCGGTGCCCCCAGTCGGCGCCGTTCAACGTGTACGGACCGGGCAATTACGCCGGTCCGGCTCGTTTGGCCCCGATTGCTCAATACCGACTGCGGGCCGGTGATCAGGTCCAGCTCACGTTTTTGATCAAAACCGTTCGCACCGACGGGCCTTACCGTTTGGTCGTCGGGGACGAGTTGCTGATCGAATCCGAAGCCGACGAAAAGTTGACCCGCGGGACGCTCGACAGCGGATTGGAAATTCAACCCGACGGCACGATCACGCTGCGTTTCATCGGTCAAGTCCACGCCGCCGGGCAAACGATCGCCCAGCTCCGCAAGGTTTTGGAGCAGATGTACACGCAGTATTACGAGGAGCCATCGATCGACGTGACTCCCGTGGCGACCGGCAACGTCGCCCGCCAGATCCGCGAGGCGATCTCCGGCTCCGAGGGTTTCAACCCCCAGCAGACCGAGCAAACGATCACGCCTGAGGGCACGATCCGGCTGCCGCGAATCGGCGCCGTGCCGGCTCAAGGTTTGACCCTCTCGGAGTTAAAACGCGAGATCAATTACCGATACGACGCGATCGACGCGGGGCTGGAGATTGAACCGGTGCTATTGGAACAGGCTCCTCATTCAATCTACGTCCTTGGTGAAGTCGTCACGCCGGGACAATTTGACTTGACCCGTCCGACGACGCTGCTCGGCTCGCTGGCACTGGCCGGCGGTTACGTGCCGGGTGCCAATTTGCGTCAAATCGTGGTTTTCCGACGCGGTTATCACTGGGAACTGATTGCCACGACGCTCGACGTTCGCGCCGCGTTGCTGGGCAAAGACTCCCGGGCGATCGACGAGATCTGGTTGCAGGACGGAGACGTCGTGATCGTCCCCCCGATGCCGATCCGGTTGTTTGACCGATTCGTCGATCAGGTCTTTACGCAGGGCATCTACGGCATCGTCCCGTTCGCCGGCTTTGGTTACACTTTCGGGAACAATAACTAATTCCACCACGCTTTGCGAAACCGAAAGCAGGCGGCTGAAACCTTATCAATCCCATGAACTCAATTAGAAAGCGACGAAAGTCGAGAGTTCGTCCGCTGCGGACGGATTCCGACGCATCCAGGCGGGAAGTGGAGCGAATGCTTGCCGCTCTGCGAAGTGCCCGCGTGTCGACGCTCCGAGAAGGAGTTCCGGTCACTTATTCGGAGGACGGCCGACTCATGCAACTTCACCCTGACGGAAGGACCGAGGTGATAGGGGAGGTTCCGCCGCAACAAGCGGTTGACGCTTCCAAGTTTTGGGTGGGGGTTCAAGACCGAATCGCGAAACTAAGTTGAACTATTGTTAAAAATGGGTGAGCGGACCCTACGATTTCGGATGTTTGCCGGCCCCAACGGTTCCGGCAAATCGACAATCAAGGACCTATCGGATTTCAAAGCCGAATGGCTCGCCAATCAAGTCAACCCCGACGAGATGCTACGATCTATCCAGGCAACTGGACGGCTTTGTCTGTCGACATTTCAACTCGATCTAGCCGCATCGGATGTGAATGATTGGTTCGCAGGTTCAAGGCACTGGGCGGCAATCGAGTCCAATCTAAACTTGCGTTGCCGTGCCGTCGGGGGCGGCGAGGTGGAGTTCACCGGTGGAACTCCGGACGCCTATTACATGTCTTGGCTTGCTCATGAAATTCGCGAACGCCTCATTACCCGTCAGAAGAATTTCACGACCGAAACGGTCATGTCTCATGCTTCCAAGATTGGGTTAATCGAACGAACCAGGCGGCTTGGTTATCGCAACTATCTGTACTATGTATGCGTTGATTCTGCGGACATTTGTGTCCGTCGAGTCAGGCAGCGTGTTCTCCGGGGTGGCCACGACGTCCCCGCCGAAAAAATCAGGGCACGTTACGCAAGGTCGCTGGAGCTTTTGCCCAAAGCCTTAGCCTTGTCCTACCGTGCTTACCTGTTCGATAACTCCGCAGAGAAACCACGGTTGATCGCCGAGAAACTACCGGATGGTTCATTCATTTCCAGTGCCGGTATTGTGCCGCATCCCTACGCTGAAGCACTTGGAAAAAAATGATCGCTCTGCCATCCGGCTTTGCGTTCGAGCAAACCATCCGGGCCGCTCACCCGGTAAACGCGGCGACCATCAGAACGATGAAAAGTGTTCCGAGGATTGCCACCAGGATCCACACCAAAATCGAAGTCCGATACTTCACATGCGGTGTCTGCTGGACGATCGCATGGTACTGCGGCGTGAACAACATCTTGCCTTTTTCCGATAGCAGCAGGTACAGGAAGTAGGCGGAGATCAGCGTGCCGATCGGGAAGCCCAGCAGGCCAAAGCAACTCAGCGCGATCGCGATCCGCCGGGCGACCGGGTTGAGACGCCGCAGTCCCAGCGCGGTGTACGCCTGCAGTCCCCCGATGAGCAAGTAGATACCACCAATGATCACCGCAAACCCGGTCTCGACGCGTGCCTGACCCCAGGCATTGGCCACGGTCATGCCGATAAAAAAAAGACCCGCGGGGATCAGGAAAATCGCACCGAGCATGTAAAGCGTCCCGATCGATTTGACCGACGCCTCATGTTTGATGTGATAACGTCGAATCGACTCGGCATCCGCTGCGGTCGCGTCGCCGGCCGGCAATCGGCTGCCGGGGATCGCTGTCCCGGCAGCGTAAGGATTTCGGGTCGCCGCATCGGCCGGCAGCGCCGCGGGCGAGCCAAAGGGATGGGGACCGCCGGGGGGGGGAGTGGACATGAATCAAATTTACACCGGCCGAAGTCACATCCGGTAGCGGTGAACTGACGGATCGGGGACATTGCAACGAAGCGTTGGGGCGGCCAAGATTGAGGGGACCAGCGACGGCGGGGGATCGATTTCGCCGATCGGTCGAAGCCTGTTATTTGTCATTCCGGTCGTTTGGATTGGTGTTGTCCGGTTGAACGCGAGCGGTCAGGTCCAAACCCACACGGGTTTGGCTTCGTTGAATCCGGCGGCAACCCGGCAACCGGTGTTTGTAATTAAGCGGCGGGGCTGGCGAAAACCGGGAGTGATGGCTTGGCACCGCAACCCGCGATTCGGCTGGCATTGCGGTCGATGCCCGGGCGTTGGCTAGCATGGGGACTGCCGCCCCGGATTTCCATAACGCCGACGCCTGATTTTGCCCGTGTCCGCCAAGATCGCTCACCTGGTTTTTGATGTCGAATCGGTCGCCGACGGTGCCCTGATCGCCAAAGTCGTCTTTGGCCAACCGGACATGCCGCCGGCCGAAGCAATCAATGCCTACCAGCAACAACGGCTGCAGCGGTCCGGCAGCACGTTCATTCCCTACACCTTCCAAAAACCGATCGCCGTCGTCGTCGGGACCGTTTCGAGCGATTTTGAACTCCTCGATATCGTCTCGCTCGACGAACCGGAGTTTCGGCCTCACGTGATCGCCAAACAGTTCTGGGCGGGGTGGAAAAACAACCACATGCCGCAGTGGGTGACGTTCAACGGACGATCTTTCGACATTCCCTTGATGGAACTGTGCGCCTATCGCTATGGGATCAACATCAAAGATTGGTTTGACGAATCGGGCTACAAATCGCGGCGAAATCGATACAGCACCCACGCCCACTTGGACCTGCAGGAGCTGCTGACCAACTACGGAGCGTCGCGGTTCAACGGCGGGCTGAACTGCGCCGCCCAAACGCTCGGTAAGCCGGGCAAGATGGGGCTTTCGGGCGATCAGGTGCAGACCGAGTACGACGCCGGGCGGGTTCAGCAGATCGCCGACTACTGCCGCTGCGACGTGCTCGATACGTATTTCGTGTTCCTGCGTTGTTTGGTGATGATCGGCAAAACGACGCTCGAACAGGAAGCGGAATTGACGCGGAAAGCCAAAGCGTGGTTAGAAGCACGGTGCGAAGAAAACCAGGCGTGCGCGGACTACTTGGACGGCTGGGGGGATTGGGAGAATCCTTGGGTGGCTTAGAGGCTGGTCGGAAGGACTGGCGTGGTTTTGTTTGGGCAGAGGGCTGCAAAACCCTGGCGGGGTTTCGCCACAGGGCAGGACTGCGAAACCCTGGCGGGGTTTTGCCACGGGGGAGGACTGCAAAACCCCGGCGGGGTTTTGCCACGGGAGAGGACTGCAAAACCCCGGCGGGGTTTTGCCACGGGGATTTGCCACGGGGATTTGCGGAGAGTTTGACTGGGGGCACCGTCGGCTGGATGCCGATCAATGACACGGATGACCGGATTTTGCCGGTTGCAACGGACGCAACGATTGATCGCCGGGAGGGCGCCGCATGTCTGTCAACGTTTGGCTCGCCGGGGCGGTGATCGTGTTGACCGCGGTGAGCGGTCGAGCCGATCGGCCCGGCGGCGGTCCCGCCAACGCCCGAGACGTGCCGTGGGTCGAGACGGCCGGGGCGGTCATCGTCACCGAGCATCAGTCCGCGAGCCTGCGGCCGATCGATCCGGGCGACGATGCGGTCGTCATCACCGCCATGGCGATCGATCCTTTCGGCAATCGTTTGGCGGTCGCCGGCGATGATCAAATCATCCGCCACCTGGACCCCCGGACGCTGCAAACCAGCGGCCGGATGCCGGCCGCTCACACCGACCGAATTCGTTCGATGGCCTATGGCGCCTCGGGTCGGTTGATCACCGGCGGCAACGACGGACGGCTGTTGGTTTGGACGCCCGACGGTCAACTGGCCCGGCGATATGACAACACGCCGCCGATCGCGACGCTGCGGTTCGATCCGGCCGGTGACCGTCTGGCCGCGGTCGGATTTGACTCCGGCGTCTACCTGCTCGGTTCGGCCGCTGATCGCGAGCCGATCGTGAGGTGCGATTGCGCCGACCTGCGAGGTTTGGCGTTTTCGTCCGACGGCCGGCAACTAGCGGTCGGCGGCCGCGACGGGTGCGTCCACCTGATCGACACCGCCGACGGTTCGGAGTTGCGGGTGGAGATTTCGCCAACCGGCCGGGTGGGGGATTTGGCGTTCGACGGCGAGTCCTCGATCCTGTTTGTCGTCGGCGAAGACGGCTGCGTGACCCGGATCGATGTCGACTCCCGGCGAGTGCTCTCCCGCAGCCGTTTGACGACCGGACGGTTGGTTTGCGTCGCGATGATCGGCAGCGAAACGATCGCCGCGGCGGGCAGCGACGACGTCGTTTGGTTGTTGCAGTTCTCGCCGGTTCCGGGCGATCCGGGCCGCGTGATCGCTCAATTGGTCGGTCACCGGGGCAGCGTCGAGGCGATGGCCGTGGGGGACAACCAATTGTTCAGCGGCGGGTTTGACGCGGTCGTTCGGCGGTGGGACTTGGACGTCGCGATGCGAAGAAGTTTTTAGTTTTTAGTTTTTAGTTTTTAGTTTTTAGTTTTTAGTTTTTAGTTTTTAGTTTTTAGTTTTTAAGCCTTTGGCTTGTGGTGGTCGGCGGTTCTTTTTTCACTTGGGGTCAATCACAGATGTCGCGAATTAGCCGACCCGGCCAAAAGACCACCCGCCGCCCGCTCCGCGTGCAGACGCTCGAGCCGCGTCGACTGATGGCCGCCGATACGATCCACGTCGGCGTCGTGTATTTGGAAACCGACTATTTGGAGAGCGATCAGGACGTCGGCAGCGACTCCCGCGGAGACCGCTTTTTGCTGTCGTTCGCCGGTGGGGCGCCGGGGACGTCTTTGACCGAGGTGCGGATCGATACCGACAAAGACGGCGACGGGATTTCGATCGGTGACCCGTTGTTCGACACCGTCGTCGGCGGCCGCGGCAAACTCGGCGTGCAGCCCTTTGCCATCACGCGGCTGGATTCGGGCGGGTCGGTCGCCGCATCGGTCGACGACGGCGGCCAGGTGCTGGTGCTACGTTTTGAAAACTTTTTCGCCGGCGATCGGTTGGAGTTCACGATCGACGTTGACGAGGTGCTCCGCAACCACGCCGACCTCGATCGGTTCAATCAAGCTCTCGACGTGATCACGTCGGGTCAAGAGTTTGAGGATGTCCGGTTCGCGGCCGCGTTTGACGCACCCGACTACTTTGAAGCGACGACGTCGGGGGTGTTTCGCAATGAGTTCGGTGACCCGTCGATCGGCACGGGGTTGCGACTTCCGGCCGATGAGTCCAGCTCCGTCGACAGCCGCCCCAACCGGTCGGCCGGGGTGGTCGGCAGCGTCGATCAAACGCCGATCCCCGCGTCCATCGCCGGTTGGGTCTACATCGACGGCAACAATTCGGGGGTTCGCGATGCGGGCGAAACCGGCATCGGCGGGGTGCCGATTCTGGTCGAACCGATCGACACGATTGCCCCCCAGTTGCCGGTGACGGTGACGACGGGCGCCGACGGATCCTATTTCGTGGCGGGTCTGATGCCCGGCCGCTACCGGGTGGTCGAGGTGACGCAGCCGGCGGGGCTGCAGGACGGACGCGACGCGGCCGGGACGATCGGCGGCCGGATGGTGGGGACAGCCATCAATCCCGGGGACCGAATCATTGACGTCGATTTGCGGGGCGGCGACAACGGGGTCAACTACAACTTTGGTGAACTGCCGCTCGGGTCGCTGGCCGGACGCGTCGTGCTGGCGCCGCCGGGACAGGACTGTTTTGTCAACGGTCAAGAAGCCGGCACGCCGTTGGCCGGGGTCGAGGTGCAGCTCTACGACATCGACGGCAACCTGGTCGCGACCCGCCGGACCGGAAACGATGGGCGATACCTTTTTCAAAATCTGCCGACCGGTCAGTACACGATTTTGGAGACGACCCCGGCGGGGTTGATCGATGGCGGATCCAGCCCCGGGCGGGTTCGCACGCTGAGCGGATTGACCGTCGCGACGGGACAATCGTCCAGCGGCGGGACGCTTTGGGACATTCAACTGCCCGCCGGCGGCGACGGGTTCGAGTACGACTTTTGCGAAGCGTCGCCCGGATCGGTGTCGGGGTACGTCTACCATGACCGGGACAACGACGGAGTGCGAGAAAGCGGTGAGGAACCGATCGCCGGGGCGGTGGTGACGTTGATCAACGAGGCGGGCCAAACCGTGGGCCGGCGAACGACCGGGACCGACGGCTTTTACGAGTTCGCCGGTTTGCCGCCGGGCACCTACCGATTGGTCGAAACCCAACCGGACGGCTACCTCGACGGTCGCGACACGCCGGGCACGTTCAACGGTCAAACGGTCGGCCGAACCGGGGACAACGACGAATTGGTCGACATCGTCCTGCGCCAGGGTCTGACCGGGCTGGAATACAACTTCGGCGAGCGGTTGGCCGCGTCGATCGGCGGGCGGGTGCATTTGGACCTCGACGACGACTGCGTGCTCGACCCCGGCGAACAAACCTTGGCTGGCGTAAGCATTGAACTGTTTGACGCCGCCGGAACGTTGGTCTCCACGACGACCACGGACGGCAGCGGCGAGTACCGATTTGAAAATTTGACGCCCGGGGAGTACTCGGTGACCGAGGGGGCGGTCGAGGGCACCTTCGACGCCGGCGCGACCGTTGGCACCGCGGGGGGGCGAACCGATGGCCCCAACCGAATCCTGGCGGTCACTTTGGGGTCAGGCGAAAATGCGACGGGTTATGATTTTTGCGAGAATCCGCCCGCCGAGATTGCCGGCCAAGTGTTCGTCGACCTGGACGAGGATTGCGTTCGCGACGCGGACGAAGCGTCGCTGGCGGACGTTTTGATTGAACTGATCGACGCGGCCGGCAACGTGGTTGCGACGACGCGGACGGCGGCCGACGGATCGTACTCGTTCACCGGGCTGCGGTCGGGCCTCTACAGCATCCGCGAGACGCAGCCGGCGGGGTTCTTCCACGGCGGTCAAATGGCCGGCAGCGGCGGCGGCGACGCCTCGGTGGCCGACTTGATCTCGGCAATCGACATCGGATGGGGACAGTCGCTGACCGATTACGATTTCTGCGAAGAGCCGCCCGCGAGCATCGCCGGGACGGTGTTTGCCGATCTCAACGAGGACTACGTCCAGCAGGTCAATGAACGCGGCATCGAGGGCGTTCGCATTGAATTGATCGATTCGGGCGGCAACGTGGTCGGCACGACATTGACCGATGGGGAGGGGACTTACCGGTTCACCGGTTTGCCCAAAGGCACGTACTCCATCCGCGAGACGCAGCCCGAAGGCTACTTTCAGGGCGGCCAGATGGCCGGCAGCGGCGGGGGCGACGCGTCGATCCCCGACCTGATCTCCCAAATCGTGATCAGCCCCGGCGCGACGTTGATCGATTACGACTTCTGCGAGCAGCCGCCGTCGTCGATCGCCGGGTTGGTGTTCGCCGATTTGGACGACGACTGCGTGCGTGACCCCGACGAGGATCCGATCGAAGGCGTATTGATTGAATTGATCGACGCGGCTGGTCAAACGGTCGCCACCACGCGGACGGCCGCCGATGGGACGTACCAATTCGACAATCTACGCGCCGGGCAGTACTCGGTTCGCGAGACCCAACCGGAAGGCTATTTCCAGGGCGGCCAGATGGCCGGCAGCGGCGGCGGGGATGCCTCGGTCGACGATTTGATTTCCAACATCACGATCGGACCGGGAAGGGCACTGACCGATTACGACTTTTGCGAACAATTGCCCGCATCGATCGCCGGGCGGGTTTGGAGTGAATCGTTGATCGACCCGGCCGTCACGCGGTTCGAGTTCGATGCCGACGAGACGCCGATCCCCGATGTTCGGATCGATTTGATCAACACCGCCGGCGTCGTGGTGGCGACGACTCGGACCGACGAAGCGGGCGACTATCGTTTCGACAACTTGATGCCCGGCAACTACGAGGTCCGTGAGTTCCAACCCGCAGGTTTCTTCCAGGGCGGGCAATTCCTCGGCGAGATCGAAGGCAACATCGTCGGCCGAATCGTCGGGACCGACCGGTTGGGCGAGGTGACGCTTGGTTCGGGCGATGCGGGGATTCGGTACGATTTTCCCGAGTTCATTCCGGTGACGATTTCGGGGTACGTTTTCCAAGACGGCGGGGCATTGGTCGCCACCGATGCTCCCGATCCGGCGCGGCTGCGGGAGTTCCGCGACGGGGCGAGGACCGAGGACGACGCGTCGATCCCCGGCGTGCGGTTGGAACTGCGAAACGCGCTGGGCCGGACGCTGGACGTTTCCAAATTCTCACTCGATGGTTTGTACGCCGGGGAAACGATCGCGGTGACCACGGGGCCGGACGGTTACTACGAGTTCACCGGTTTGGCGCCGGGCACCGTCTATTCAATCTTCCAGGTCCAGCCCGATGGGTTCGTCGACTCGCTCGACACCCCCGGCGACGCGGCCTCGGTGGCGATCAACGCTGCGGACGTTTCAAGCAACGAGTTGGTGGCCCTTTCGATCCGCACACTCTCGGTCGACCCGGCGACGGACCCGAAATTTGACGCCATTTTAAACGTGTCGTTGTCCCCCGGCGGGGTGTCACGCAACAACAACTTCTCGGAGATCGTGTTGCAGGCACCCCCGCCGCCGCCACCACCACCGCCGGAGCCACCGGTGGTGCCGCCGCCGCAGCCACCGGTGGTGCCCCCGCCGCTGTTGCCTCCGCAAACTCCCGCTCCGCCGCCGCCGGTCGCGATCGTTCGCACCCCGCTGGAAACGTTTGACCCCGCGGTCCGATTGGTTGCCTTTGGTCAGCCGCTGGACATCGTGCCGCCGCCGATTTACGAAGACGAGTGGCTGGTCTCATGGCACCTGAGCGTCATCAATGGTGGCTTTCCGGCCGGGTCAGTGGCGATCGGCGGGCTGGCGACCATTCAACCGGTCGCTTACCGCGTCGCGGATTTGGGCGAACAAGCTCGTGACTTTGATCGGCTGCGGGATCGGTTTGTCGTCCTGTCGGGTGATTTCGACGGCGACGGGATCGATGAAGCGGTTCGGTTCGCCGCCGGCCAATGGTTCATCGATTTGAACGGCAACGGCATTTGGGACGATGGTGACCTGTGGGCACGTTTGGGCACGGAGCTTGACCGGCCGGTCGTGGGCGATTGGGACGGGGACGGCAAAGACGACATCGGGATCTTTGGCCGACGTTGGAACGGTGACGATTCGCGAATCCGCCGTGATCCCGGTTTGCCCGATCCGGCCAACGTGCGGCGTCGCCATTTGGACCGCCGAACCAACACGCCCGCCGATGCGGTCGAAAGCCGCGATGACGAGCGGATCGTCCGCCGCGGCAATGGACCGCTGCGGGCCGACGCCGTCGATCACGTCTTTGCCTATGGGGAGCAACCTGACACGCCGGTGGCGGGCGACTGGAACGGCGAGGGGATCGATCAAATCGGCGTTTACCGCGCCGGACAGTGGCGGTTGGACGAGGACGGCGATGGACGATGGACGTCGCGGGACGAGCCGGTCACCTTTGGCCAGCCCGGGGATACGCCGATCGTGGGCGACTACAACGGCGACGGGATCGACGAAATCGGGGTGATCCGCGATGGGGTTTGGATCGTCGACTCCGACGGTGACCGCCGACTGACCGGCAATGACTTGCGAATTGTGGTGACCGGGGAGCGGACCGAGGATGCGTTGCCGGTCGTCGGCGATTTCTCGGGCGATGGTCGGGACGAAGCCCGGTGGGTGCGGCGGGCGGGATGACCCCCTGTCGTAGCGGCGGTCCGCCAGGCCGCCGAACCGGTGCCCGACCAAAGCCTTGGCGGCTTCGGCTACCGGATTCAACACCGCCGCGCGTACCCGCGGCCAATCCCTCGCCGGCCCAAACGACACTCACCTCCGAGCACCCACTGGACGTAGGTATTGCTGTTGGGACCGGGAACGTATCGATACCACCGCGTCCAAGGGTACCGGGTCGGCGACGTCTCGATCCGCTGAGCCAACCGGGTCGCTTCGGCGCCTTCCCATCGCCGCACGCAGCGAGCCGGACGCCGGCTGATCGGAGCGGTCGGCGGCAGGAGGTTGCGGTGAAGATGTCCCCACGAATCGCCGCCACAGTCCGCCGTTTGCCAAACCTCCCATCGGTCGATCCTGTCGCCGCGGACGATGACCAACCAGTGATGCTCGGCGATCCATCCGATCCGCGGCAACCCGCCGGTCCAAAGCTCCACCGCGAGGACCGGACTCACAACTGATCGATATCGTCTTCTTTGACAAACTCCAGCGAGTCACCCTTGCGGCGAATCTCATAATTCCCACTGGAATCAATCGTTCGCGTCACGTCACGATCAACCAATGACGCGGTGACCGATCGGCATCGTTCAAATTGATAGCCGTAGCCGGGCGGCAGATTCATTTCGTCGCGATCGGATTGACCATCGGCATCCCCGATCACCATCGTCACGTCGGCATCGGTCCGGTTGTAAATCGAAAAAGTGATCCGCATCGACGCCGGCCGGCCAAACAACTGGACGCCGTAGAACGTCAACCCTTTGTCCGTTGCGATTCCAACGCCGGTTTGGGTGACGTGATCGGCCAACATGTTCTCGCGGTGCGGCGGCGAGTCGATCCAGCCTTGGGTCAACTGCTCCCCCAAACCTTTGCCGGTGTTATCGGTCGAGTCGACGATCCTTGCGATGTTTTCGCGAACTTCGCAATAGTCATAACCCGCCGCCTTGGCCCGCTGCGCCGGTGTTTGGCCGTCGGCGCGGTGACCGTAGCGATCTTCGGCGGACATGAATTCGGCAAACGCCTTGGCGGCTTTCTGCAGATCCGGGTCGACCGTCAGTGGCGCCAAATCATTCTTTTGGCGGAAGTCGTTGGTTTGTTTGACAATTAAATCCACCGCCTGCTGCAGTGCGACTTTATCCGGCTCGATCTGAGCTGCGGTTTGCGGGGCGACCGGCGGGCCGACCCTTGTTTTCATCGGAGCGCCCGGTTCCAGGGCTTGGGCCGACGGAATGAGGCACATCGTTAGCAAAACGACGGGTATCGTGATCGGCGGCCTTGGCGGCACGCCGCTACCGTTGCGGGAATCGCTCATGATTCAGCTCCGTTGAGTTCCGGGTCGTGCAGCACGTCCCGGCGGTAAAGTTGTTGTAACAAAACACGGCCAATTGCCAGGGCGGGTTCGGCAATCAGCGCTCCCATCAAACCGAACGTGACGCCCAACACCGCCTGGGTGAACAATAGCAGCGCCGGCGCGACATCGACCTGTTTCTTTTGAATCACCGGGGTCAAAACATAGCTTTCGAGTAACTGGAAGCCGACGAAGACGACCGCGACCCACAGCACCATGCTCATGCCTTGGGGGATGGCGATCAGGCAGGCGACCGAGAACCCGATCAGCGGCCCGACGTTGGGGATGAAGGCCAACAGTCCGGTGAGCACGCCGACGGCAAACGCAGCCGGCAGGCCGAGCAACCACAGCGCGATTGCGGTCCCCAGTCCGGTGATCAGCATGGTGGCCCCACGGCCGATCGCCCAGTGATAGATCACGTTGCCGAGGCGATCGAGCAAACCGTCGTAGCGATCCCGGTTGGGAACCGCGGCCAGGTGCAACAATCCCCGGCGGTAAAGCCCCGGATTGGATGCAATGAAAACGCCCATGAAGAAAATCAGCAACGTGTTGACGATGATCCCCAGGGTCGTCGACGTGACTTGGGCAACGTTGGAGGGCACCGCTCCGAGCACGCCGGACGAGGATGTCAACGCATCGGCGGCTTCGCCGGGCAAATCATCGGGGTTCCCGTGAATCATTCGCTTCAGTGGCGGGGTCGCGTTGACGAGGTCGCCCAGCCAAGGCTTCTTCTGCGACATTTCGCGAAAGTCCACTACCGCTTCATTGAATTGTTTCTTGAATCCGTCGATCTGCTGCATCGTTGTGGAACCAAACAACCAAACCACCGCCAGGGCCAGCAGGATCAGGCCGGCGATCAAGCCGGCGAGCACCTTGTTGTATGAAAATGACAGTCGTTTGGTGATCGAACACGCGACTTCATGAAGCAGTACCCCAAAGAGGACACCCAGTAGGCCGGCGAAGAAAATATCGTAGGCCAGCACGAAGGTCGTGATACCAAAGGCCAACAAAAGGCCGATGATGATCAGTTCCCCGATTCGGATCGCGGGCAACCGGCGGGTCGCCGGCGTGGTGTCGGAAGGCTGCATTTAGATGGTGTCAGTCAAAGTTGTCATTTAGAATCGTTTCGCATCTTAGCGGAACGGCGCAAGCCGTCCGGTGCCACCAATCTTAGCGGAACGGCGCAAGCCGTCCGGTGCCACCAATTTTAGCGGAACGGCGCAAGCCGTCCGGTGCCACCAATTTTTAGCGGAACGGCGCAAGCCGTCCGGTGCCACCAATTTTTAGCGGAACGGCGCAAGCCGTCCGGTGCCACCAATTTTTAGCGGAACGGCGCAAGCCGTCCGGTGCCACCAATTTTAGCGGAACGGCGCAAGCCGTCCGGTGTCGCATCACCGGAGGGCTTGCGCCCTACCGCTAAAAAGGAACCGGAGGGCTTGCGCCCTACCGCTAAGAATAGGTGAAACACAAATCCCACAAGCATCACCAATCTCATCAATTCAGTGCCTAGGTCAACGAACGAGGTGGTTTGGCCTGCGACTCTCGTGCGTCCGAACGGGGCGCCGAGGACTGGTACCGGGCATGTTCCTCATAAGCCTTCTGGACCTCCAACGCCAACTGCTTGGCCTGTTCGGGATGGTGCATCGGGGTTTCACTGTCGGATTCGACGACGCGGTTTTCTAATATGACCTGCAGCGGTCGACCATCTTCGTTGTGACGCTCCCAGCCGTTGGTCGCCAAGGCTTTGACCAATTGATCGATCGAGTCACGGTCCAGCGGATCGGAGGAATCGACCGACGAACGGATCGTGACAACCAATTCCGATAGGATGTTTTCGATCTGGGGGGTGTACTTGGACATGCCGTCTTAGGGGTAACGCTGGCTTGAGACAGACGTAGCAAAAGTCGCCAAGACTTTCGGTTACGACAGTGCTTGGCAACCGAAAGTCTTGGCGACTTCCGCTACGGGGAAAGGTTAAATGAGTGTCGGATGATCGACAGAAAGCAAAAAACGGGCCGACTCCCAAAAGGGAGCCGGCCCGTTGCGTTTTTCAACTCAACGCGGTGTCAATTATTCGAGCACGCGGGTCGGTTCTTCTTCGATCACTTCACCGCTGAGGCCTTCGGTGTTGAGCTTGACCTTGAACCGCAAGTCGCCCGAACCGGTCGCTTTGCCGGTGACGGTGTAGACCACCGTTTCGCCGATGCCGATCGTTTCGATCGGGGCAAACTTCACTTCTTGAGCCTTGTTGGTGACCTTCGTCGGGCCGTTGGCCGAGACGTAGGAAAGCCCCTTGGGCAACGTTGCCGAGATCTCCACGTTCTTGTCAATCGCATCGCCTTCGTTGATGACCGTGATGGTGTAGATGACGTTGCTGCCATCGGCGACCGGATCTTCGTCATCGACAACTTCGATTTGGGTGGCCGGCAGGCGAACGATCTTGGTGGTCGCCATCGCCGTTGCCTTCGCTTCGGTTTCCGACTTCGCACCTGCATTGGCCTGGGTCACATCGCAATAGAACACGGCGGTGATCATGGTCTTGACTTCCTCGGCGTCGCCGGGGCGGATCGCATAGGTGAACTTGGCGGTTTGGCCAGGTTCCAAAGTTGCGATCTTCATCGATTCGGTGGCCATCGCCATCTTCATATCCTTCTTCTTTTCCACCTTCGGCTCGCCCGAATCCCGCTTCATCGGGGTCGGTTGACCCTGCACCGCCTTAGGAGCGGCATCCATCGACATCGACGCTTCGCCCATGTCGGCGATCGACGTGCCTTCGGGATAGCTGATGGTAACATCGACGCCGGTCGCGGCGGCATTGCCGGTGTTAGTGATCATCGCGGTGTAGGTGGCCAACTTGCCATCGTACAAACGATCAGGACCTTCCAACTTGGCGTCCAATTGCGGCAAGACGACAGTCGTGGTGGTTTGCGCGCTGCGAGCGCTCAAGTCGCTGTCGGTCGCCTTGGCTTCGGCGCGGCTGCTGTACTCGCCGGCGTTGACGGCAAAAACACGTGCCTCGAACTTGCGGGTGTCGCCGGCGGCTAAGCCGTCGACTTTGAACTCAAGGGTCTTGTTGCCTTCGATCGTTTGCAGATCGCTGCCCAGCGGGTCGGTCACGGTGAACGCACCGACGTCGCCGGAGCCACCGTTTTTAACGGTGTAGGTCAACGTGATCATCTTGCAACCATTGACCTTTTTAGGCGCCGTCTTGGTCAATTCCAATTCAGGCTTGACGACTTTGGCGGTCAAACAAATCGCTTTCTTATAAGAATCGATTTGCAGACAGCTACGCAGCTCGCCTTCTTTGTCGGCCGTGGCGGTGACCGCAACGGTTTCGCTCTCGCCCGGCTTGAGCGTGGCGATCTCGAACTTGTCGGTCGACGCGTTGTCGTCCTCATCGGCGTCTTTCAATTTGGCCGATTCGATCGAAAGTCCGGCCGCTTTGCGCTGGCTCAGGACGATGTCATGAAGGGTGACGTTGCTGGTGGTGTTGGTCACCGTCACGTCGTAGGTGAATTGCTCACCGACTTTGACCTCGGCGGGCAGTTCGCCGGCAACCATGAGGATGCCATCGGACATCTCCGCGGCGGCGGCGAAGCCGGGGGTCAGTGCCAGGGCCGCCATGGCCGCGGGCAGGAGGGTTTTTGGGAAACTCATACTCAAATATCTGTTTGCGTGGAGAAACGGTTTGCGGGCGTTAGTCAATTCAATTGGTGTCGAGGTCGCCGCCCGCACTTCGACGATCGAACTCCGGTGGGACAGACAAGCACACTCCATGCCAGCGGGGGGACCGCGCCGTCACAAATCATCCAATCTTCCCAATCGGTGTTCTCCGGCTCGGTCACTGCCGACCTCCAAGCCGGACGCCCGGCGACAGTCACTCCGGCGGCCGCGCCGTTCGGCTCGGCCGCCACGCCGTTCGGCTCCCGGTTTGCAAAACGATCCGCTACGCTGCCGCCCCGGCCGGTTTTCCCTTCCTTTGCATAGCCCGATGTCGTTCCTCAAAAAAGTGTTCGCCGAGTTTTCCGACGACGACTGCGCCACGCTCGCCGCGGCGTTGGCCTACTACACCATCTTCTCGCTGCCGCCGCTGCTCTACCTGCTGCTGATCGTCGCCTCGCTCGGCATGGGGTTGTTCTACGACAGCGAGCAGGCGCAGGAGAAAGCCGAGACGATGGTCCAAACCCAGGCCGCACAGATGCTCGGCAACGATGACGCCGCGTCGCAGATCGGCGACATGATCGACTCGGTTCAAAACCAGAGCGGTTCGTGGTGGAAGTCGCTGTTGAGCCTTGCCGGCATCCTGTTTGGAGCGACCGGCGTGATGGCGGCGCTTCAGAGTTCGCTCAACAAGGTGTGGGAGGTTCGGCCCGACCCCGATGCGTCGGGCATCAAGGATTTCCTGGTCAAACGACTTCTGTCGCTGGGCATGATCCTGGGGCTGGGATTTCTGCTGGTCGTCTCGCTGATCGCCACCACGGTGCTCTCGGCGTTGACCGGGCGGATGACCGAGGTGCTGGGCGTTTCGGATTTCGCCGGGTCGGTTATCAACCAGTCTGTTTCCTTCGCGGTCGTGCTGGTCATGTTCGCGGCGTTGTTCAAATTCATGCCCGACGTGACGATTGGTTGGAAGGAGGTCTTCATCGGAGCCGCGGTCACCACGGTCCTCTTTACGCTGGGCCGCTGGGGTTTGACGTGGTACATGTCGTTGTCCGACCCCGGTGCCCAAATGGGATCGGCCGCCGCGTCGTTGGCCGTCATTTTGGTCTGGGTCTATTACTCGGCGATGATCTTCCTGCTCGGCGCGGAATTCACGCAGGTCTACGCCCGGGAAAAGGGTCACCCGGTCGTTCCCGAACCCGGCGCCGTACGGGTGGTGCAGACGATCGAGCGGGATGGCAAGACCGTCAAGCAGGGTTGAGCGGGGTTTCCTAATGCGATGGGACATGAAGGACGATGGCCCCGAATGTCCCATCGGTCCCCTGGGTCCTATAGGTCCCATTGGCTCTCAATAGGCCCACGCTCAAGCAGCCGTCAATTCGGTCAGCCGCTGGACGACCGCGCGAAGTCCAGCCCGGCCGGCGTCGCGTTGAATTTGCGGCATGGTTTGACCGCCGGTGACCCGATCGACGGCGGACCGAACCCGGTCGACGTCACCGAACTGGCGCAGCGGCCCGTCGACGTGCTGGAGCAGTTGGCCGATCCGATCGGCGGCCGAGATCGTTTGGCGGGCCACCGGGTCGATCGACTGCCCGGTCATGCCAAACCTAGCGGCCTGCCACATCGCATAACGCAGCGTTTCCGAACGCACCGTCGGCATCGCCACGTCGGCCTCAATGTCCTCCATGGTCTTGGCAACCAAGGCTCGAACCAAACCCGCATACGCGACCGCATCCTCCACCCTCGTCATCACGTCGGCGGCGCGGAACTCGATCGTCGGCACTTTGGTCGGCAACCGAACATCCCAGTACAAATTGGTCTCGTCGTTGATCGCCCCGACGGCAATCAATTCATCGACGCAGCTTTGAAAATGCTCCAGGTCCTCGAACGTCTCGGCAATCCCGGCCATCGGCCACTGGACCCAAAGTTCGCGACGATAAGACTCATAACCTGTCGAATCGGCATCCCAATAGGGTGAATTGGCACTGAAGGCCTGCAGGATGGGAATCCACGGCCGGACCCGATTCATCACTTGCAATCCCAACTCGCGATCGGGCATCGATATGTGGACATGGCAGCCGAAGATCAACAAGTCCCGAGCGATCACCTGATACTGCTCGGTCATCGCCCTGTAGCGTTCTTTGGGCGTGATGTCGTCACCCTCAGGCAGCTCCATCGGGTGCGTTCCGGCGGCGACCAATTCGCACCCCGCCCCGTGGCACCCGTCGGACAACAGTTTGCGAACCTTGCGAACTTGAGCCTCGACGTCGTCGAGCGTCTCACAGATCGATGACGCCATCTCGATTTGCGTCAGGTGCAGTTCATGTTGGATTTCGGCGGCAATCTCGATCCCTTCGACGCGCTCCCTGGCGTGAATTTGTTGCATCACCCGTTTGCATTTGGGTTGCAACCGACCGGTCGATTGGGAGACGATCTGGTACTCTTCCTCAATGCCGATCTGTAGGTCTGGAGAGTTTAACACTGCGATAGGATCCAAAGAGTGGGATAGGCCTCCGGCCTGTCATCAAAAAAATTCACCGACAGGCCGGAGGCCTATCCCACAACTCGATCGTTGCGAGAGCGAGAACTTGGGCACCGATGACCAGGGCACGTTCGTCCAAATCGAAACGCCCGGTATGCAGAGGATGCGATCCAACGTCCGGGCCGGCAACGCCCAGCCGCATCATCGACGCGGGCACGCGGGCGGCAAAAAATGCAAAGTCCTCGGCCCCCATGCTGGGCAGATCGATCACTTCGACATTGGTGTCGCCCAGCAAGGAACGACCGGCGGCATCGATCGCCGTGGTCGGTGTCGGATGGTTGATCACCGGCGGGGTGTGAATCTCCCATTGCAAATCAATTTTCACCGGAAATCGCGTCTCGATCGAACGGTTGATCGATTCAATTTTGGCGACCGCCGCATCACGGCCCGCGATGCTGACGCAGCGAAGCGTCCCGGCGGCCGTGGCGGTCGCGGGGATCACGTTGGGCGCCGCCCCGGCATTGATTTGACCCACGTTGAAAACCATCGGCTCTCGGACATCATGGCACCGCGGCAACTGGACGCTGGCCGAATCAATCCACGCCAGCAGCGCCATCAACGCATCGCCGGTCAAATGCGGCCGGCTGCTATGACCCGCTTGACCGTCGATTTTGATATGAAACGTATCGCATCCCGCGGTGAACGGACCGGTGCGGACGCCGATTTGACCGACCGGGCGGGCCGGGTCGACGTGAACCGACACGGCCGCATCCACGTCTTCCAACGCCCCGGCGGCGATCATGTGTGGTCCCCCGGTGCTGGTTTCTTCGGCCGGTTGAAACACAAATCGAGCTGAGCCGCCGGGCAACGCAACGGCGTCGCGAACCCGGCCGAGGATCGCCGCGGCGCCCCAGCAAATCGTCGCGTGGGCGTCGTGACCACAGGCGTGCATGACGCCGGCAGCGGTACTTTGATAATCATGCTCGGCGATTTGATGAATCGGCAGCGCATCAATGTCACCGCGGACGACGACCCGCGGTCCCGGCGATCCGTCCCAATCGGCGATCACGCCGCGGTTGTCGCCGGCAATGCGGGCGGTCAACCCGAGATCAGCGACCCGGCCGGCCAGATATTGAGTCGTCGCATATTCGCGTTCGGACAATTCGGGATGGCGATGCAAATGTCGCCGCATCGTGGACAATTCGCCGGTCAACGACGCGCCGGCGGCGCGAACCGCTGAGACCACCGGCCCTTTGTCGATTCCGAGGGTTTCAATCGGGGCGTTCAAGAGCGATCCGGCGGCGTGGCGGGGGCGGTGGGGCGATGGTTGGGATTCTGGCTCCTTGCCCGCCACGACGCAAAGACGTAGAGCGCCGGATAAACGAGCGAAACGACTGTCAACCACATTGGGCTGCGAGGATAATCCCAGGCCAACATCGCCAACATCGCGGCGGTCCAAACGACCGACCCAATTAAAACCGCTTTGCCCAACGCCCCGGCGGTTTTGTTGGGATACAGCACCCAAACGGGGCAAACGGTCAGCACCGTGCAGGACCACACCAACGCCGCGGTCAGCCACGGCGAAATCGTCGTTGAAAACACCCCGGCGTATACCGCCAACGCGTTCCAATAAGACGGAAATCCGCGGAAAAATCCGCCCGCGTCGTCTTTGGCCCGCACATGAGAGAAACCCAACAGGCTGGCGCCCATCGCGGCGATCACCGTCGCCCCGGTACCGTCGGGCATCCAACCCATCCGCCAAATCAGCGTCAGCGGGATGAAAGCAAACGTCAAATAATCAAGCAAATCATCGATCGTTCGCCCGTCGATCGATGGAGCATGGGTCCACACATCAACTTTACGAGCCAACGGTCCATCGATTGCATCGATAAAAACCGCCAGCAGCAACCAGGCGAATACGACAACCGGCCGGCAATCGTCCGACACAATTTCCATCATCGCCAGCGCCGCGGGGATGATCCCCGATGTCGTCAGCAAATGGACGCCGTACCCGGCGGCGATTTGACCGAACGTCGATCCAGCCCGGTCGGCGGCATCGGTCGGAGCGGCGTTGGAATCAGGCATTGACCGGCCCACGACGCAAATGCAAGGCCAACGGCGCGGACTGCAGCAGCGACCAGCCGATCAACCACCACCAAGCGGCTCGGACGGCCAGCTCCGCGTTGGCCGGAAGCGTCGCCAACCCCGCGGCCCCGATCGATGTGGCGACCACGGCGGCGACGAGGGTCGAAAACGGCCGACCGATGCCTTTGAGCACCGCGGTGACGATCAACAGCGTCGCTTCGGAGAGGGCAAAGATACCCGCCAGCCGCAACAATCCGATCGCCGCGGGCACCATTTGGCGGCTGATTTCGTCGTCCGCTTTGCCCGCGACCGCCAGCAGGATCGGCCGCGGCAGCAGCGTCATCACCGCCGCCAAGATCACCGCGTAGCCCAACCCGATGACCAATCCGTCGCGGATCACGGTCGACACCCGCCGCCGCGAATTTTCGCCAACCGTCGCTTGACCGGCCAACACCGTCACCGCCCCGGCCAATCCGATCAGCGGAATGCTGAGCAATTGATAAACGCTCATCGCCGCGGCGGTCGCGGCCAGCGACACCGGTCCGATGCGGCCGACCGCGACGACCATCGACGAAAAAAGGAAAGATCGCACCATTTGTTGCAACCCCAGGGTGCTGCCGGGGATCGCGATCGCTCGTTGGACCGTCGTTCGGGGTCGCCAATCGCCGCCCCAAAGGCCGATCGGTTGCTGACGCAGCAGCATTGCGGCCAGCACGACGGCTTTGAACCACATCGCCGCAACCGTCGCGATCGCCGCCCCGGCAACGCCGAGCGCCGGCACGCCCAGGCCGCCAAATATCAACCAAACATCCAGCACGATGTTCAACGTGCTGCTGGCCAAATTGACCCACATCACCGGCGCCGCGCGGCCGCGGCCGACGAAGTACGCCCCCAGCGTCGCTTCGAGCATCCCCGCCGGGGCGACCAACTGCATCCAGCGAAAATACGTCGCCTCGGACGTCGCCAAGGCTTCATCGTGACCGAGCCAATGGAAGATCCACGGCGCCGCGGCGGCCAGCAGCACAAACATCGGGCTGGCGAGCACCGTCAACCAAAACCCCGCGGCGATCAGCCGGCGGGTTTGTTCATCGGCGTCGTCCCGGCCATGTTTTTGGGCAACCAGCGTCGTGGCAAACCCCACCAGCGAGACCGGCACGCAGGCAAACGTCCAGTACAAATTGCCCGCCGCGATCGCTGCCCCCGCGGCGACGGGGTTGAACCGCAGCAGCAGCGTGCGATCGGTAAAGAGCGTCACCGAGAACGACGCCAGCGAAACGATCAACGGGATCGCCACGCGGATCAAATGCGTCATCGTCACGGGAACCAAAAATCGTCCCGCGTGTTGGCCACCTCGACCGCCCGCAGTCCACCGCGTTGGGCTTGACGAATGCCGTGGATCATCACGCCCAACCCGTCGGTCACATGCGCGTCGGTATTGATGACGATCGGGATGCCGCGGGCGGCGGCGGCGGCAACGTGAACATCATCCAAATCCAATCTCGCCGGGTTGGCGTTGAGTTCCAACATCGTGCCGTTCGCCGCGGCCGCGTCCATCACCGCGTCCAAATCAACCTCATAAGATTCCCGCCGGTTGATCAGCCGGCCGGTCGGATGTGCGATGCAGTTGACATGGGGGTTTTCGATCGCTCCGAGGATCCGTTCGGTGATCTGATCCCGCGGTTGTTTTTGACCATAGTGAACGCTCGCCAGAACCCAATCGGCCTGTGCCAAAACGTCATCGGGCAAATCCATCCCGCCGGCTTCCAGGATGTCGCACTCGATGCCTTTTAATAGCATCAATCGACCCTCGTATTCGGGACGTATCGACTCAATGTCCGCCCACTGGGCCAGCAACCGACCCGCGTCCAGCCCGCCGGCCATCGTCACGCGTTTGGAGTGATCGGTGATCGCAATGTATCGCAAACCTCGGGCGATCGCCGCGTCGGCCATCTCCCGGATGCTATTTTGACCATCCGAGGCGGTGGTGTGCATGTGCAAATCGCCGCGGATGTCTTTCAATTGAATCAGGCCTTCGATCCGCTCGGCGATGTCCGCGTCAAACTCATAACGATCTTCGCGCAGCACCGGCGGAATCCACGGCATCCCGACCGCCTCATATACCGACCCCTCGTCCTCGCCGGCGACGCGGGTTTCGTCGGATTTAAACACACCATATTCATTGATTTTCAAACCCGCGTCGGTCGCTCGGCGGCGGACGCGAATATTATGAGCTTGGCTGCCGGTAAAGTACTGCAGCGCGGCGCCGAACTGGTCCGCGTCGACCAATCGCAAGTCGACTTGAAACCCATCGGGCATCGAAGACCCGGCGGCGACCATCACGGACATCTTCGTACCGCCGCGAGCGATCGTTTGATGATGGCCGGAAAACGTTTCAAAATGATCCATCACCGCATCGCGGTCATTGGCGACGGCCAGTAGATCGAGGTCGCCGACGGTCTCGCGGCCGCGGCGAAAACTGCCCGCCCACTCCGACCGGCTGATCGGCGGTCCGGCTGCCATGTGGCCATCGATCGCCAGCGTGATCGCTTCGGCGTTGACCCAGCGAAGCCTCCGCGCGGCGGTCCGGGCCAGGGATAGGCCATCGAAAATCACCGCTTGCGACTTCTTGCCAAAACCTTTCAACCCCGCCACGCGGTCCTCGCGGCACGCCGCGGCCAGATCGTCGAGCGAGCCGATGCCGAGTTCGTCGATCAACCGGACCGCTTTTTTGGCCCCCAGCCCGGGGATGCGGGCCATTTGAATCGCGACCGCGGGCACTTGCTGCCGAAGCTGCTCCAATTGCGGCAACGTGCCGGTTTGAACCAGCACGTGAATTTTTTCGGCCAGCGTTTTGCCGATGCCGTCAATTTTCGCCAAATCGACATCGGGATCGGCGGCAAGTTTGGCCAGCGATTGATCAAAGTCGCGGACCGCGCGGGCGCCGTTTTGATAGGCCCGGATGCGAAACGGGTTCTCGCCGCGGAACTCCAGCAGTTCGGCCATGGCGTCGAAAACGTCGGCGATTTTGCGATTCTCCATGCGGCAGATTAGTACCGCCCAACACCCCCGGAGGCCAAGGCGGCGTCTCGCTGGCCGTTGATTTGACGTGACAACGCGGCAATTCGCTCCGATACCATCGTCGCCGAGGTGCCCGGGATGCCGCTGCCGGCGGCCAACGCCCGTTGATAGTTCTGCAGCGCCTGGACCGGATCGCCGGAGGTTTCCCGAAGCCGGGCAAGCGCCAGCCACGCTCGGCCATTGCCGGCGTCCTGCTGGACGGCGTCTTCGAGGTATTTCAGCGCCACCTGTGGTTGGTTGTGCTCCTCGTAGAGCCGAGCCAATTCAACCCGAGCTTCGGCAAGTTGCGGGTTCTGGGCGGCCCAGTTTTTGAGCAACGCAAAGCCGCGATCGGTCCGCCCGGTGTCGACCAACAGCACCGCCAGCCCGCGGTGGCAATCGACGTGGTTGGGGTCGTGGTCGAGGCACTGGTTGTAGAGCGCCTCGGATTGTCGCAACAAATCGGCGTCGCCGCGTTGGTTGGCGATCGCGTGGGTGGTCGCCGCGAGGTTGTAGTAGCCGTCGGCGTCGGCGGGGTTGGCGGCGATCGCTTTTTGAAAATGCTCCATCGCCGCGGTGTATTGACCCTGGCTGTAGAGCGCCGTGCCCATCGTGTTTTGGCTCGTCGATGCCATGTGACAACCCGGCAACGCGACCGCCGCGGCGATTCCGGCGATGATTGACGCGGCCAGCGGCCTCCAGACGGCGAGGCGATGAGTCTCGGGGCGGCGTTGCATCGGTCGAAACTCAGGTCGGGGCGGCGGGAAAAGCGTGGGCACCCCGTCGACTAGCAGACGCCGCCGCCCGGCCGACAGGTCAAAGTGATGTGGGATAGGCCTCCGGCCTGTCATTGACCCGGCGACAGGCCGGAGGCCTATCCCACACCCGACGACAGGCCGGAGGCCTATCCCACACCCGATGACAGGTCAAAGTCGCCGGGATGAGATCCGATCCAACCGTCGCGGAAGTCGCCAAGACTTTCGGTTGGCCAAAATGGTGCGACACCGAAAGTCTTGGCGACTTCCGCTACGTTATTTGGTCAAACAATTCGGTGATCGACACCGACAGGGCCGGCAGCAGCGCCGGGGCGGTCAGATGATCGCCGTCGCGGTACGACCGGAACGTGTCGACCGAATCATAAACATCGACCCGCCGCAGTTGTGGTTCGACGATCCAAAACCAAATGGTCCCGGCGTCGAAAAACTCTTGACGTTTGATCCGCATTTCGTCCGTGGTGTTGGAGTCCGAGAGCACTTCGATCGCGATATCGGGCACGATGGCGGGCACTTTTTCGTCCGGGATCTTGCCCCCCGGCAATCTCGATCGGCTGTAGTAGGCGACATCGGGCGATCGACGGTGGCCACTGGCAAGACGAATGAAACCTTGCTCACCGTTGAGCACTCCCAACCGGCCCTGCTCGGTCGCGGCATAGAAGATCGCCGACAGTATGGTGGCCAGGCATCCTTGTTTCCAACCCATCGCCTTTTCCACCAACGTTTGACAAATCCATTCGCACGGGTATCCAGCCTCAACCGCTCGCCGCCAATCCTCCACCGTGGCGGTCCCGGCCGGAGGCGTCTGCAGGATTCGGTGCGGGGGGACGTTGCCGAGGGATTCGAGCAGGTCCGCCAGCCGCGACGGCGGACCGGCGGGTGGCGAACCGGCGGGCGGCTGGGGTGTTAGGACGAAAGACAATTTTTAACAGGTCTTATGAGCTGAGCAGATTGTGTTGACCGAAAGTCTTGGCGACTTCCGCTACGTGAGGCGATCAAATAGTTCGGTGACCGACACCGACAGGGCCGGCAGCAGCCCCGGGGCGGTCAGGTGATCGCCGTCGCGATACGACCGGAACGTGTCGACCGAATCATAAACATCGACACGCCGCAGTTGCGGTTCGATCATCCAAAACCAAATCGTCCCGGCGCCGAAGAACTCTCGACGTTTGAGTTTCATCTCGCCGGCGGTGTTGGAGTCCGAGAGAACTTCGATGGCGATGTCGGGATAAACCGCCGGCACGTTTTCCCGGGGAGGTTTGCCGCCGGGCAGCCGTGAACGACTGTAATAAGCCACGTCCGGGGAACGGCGATGATCGTCCGGCATTCGGATGAAGGACTGGTCACCGACCAGAACTCCCAGCCGTCCCTTTTCAATCGCCGGTGCGAAAAGCTCGATGAGCACCGCTGCGAACAGCCCTTGTCGCCATCCCATCGTTTTCTCCACCAATGTTCCAAAAATCAGTTCCGGCCGATGGCCTGCGGCGATCGATCGCTCCCAGTCGGCGACCGTCGCGGTGCCGACCGCCGGGGTGAACCAAATCCGGTCCGGCGGCACGTTGCCGAGCCGTTCGAGGTGCTGGGCCAACGTCGTAAAGCCCCCGCTGCCGGGCGGCGGCACACGACAACCGGCGGAGGGCCATCCGACGGCCGGATCGTTCAAGACGGTGGACATGGCGACTCGCGAAGGTTTCATGAAAGATCGTCGACGGCGGCTCAAGCGGCGACGCAACTTGGATTATAACGTCACGCCCCGGACCAACCCGCCGCCAGAGCCAGCCCGCCATGATTCGACAATTCCCCATCGTTCTCCTGGCGATGGTCGCCGCGACCGCGACCGCCCATCCGCCGGAATTTCACACCGCCGATCCGCCACCGACCTTCACCACACGGCCAAACACGCTGGCCGTGCCGCCGCCGGTTGCCTCCGACGCATTCCAATTCGTCATCTACGGCGACCGAACCGGCGGCTTGCCGGCGGGTTTGAAAGTCCTGGAGCAAGCCGTCGCAGATACCAACCTGCTCGATCCCGACCTGGTGATGACCGTTGGGGATTTAATTCAGGGCTACAACGATACGCCGCAGTGGTTGGAACAAGCCGCCGAGTACCGCGAGATCATGGACAAACTGAACATGCGGTGGTTTCCGGTCCCCGGCAACCACGATGTCTACTGGCGGGGCGAGGGCGAGGCTCCCCCGGGGCAACACGAGGGCAATTATGAGAAACACTTTGGGCCGTTGTGGTATTCGTTTGAACATAAAAACGCCGGCTTCATTTGTCTGTATACCGACGAAGGCGATCCGGCGACGAACATGAAGAACTTCAGCGTTCCGGCGCTGCAAAAAATGAGCGACACACAGCTCGATTTTTTGCGTCAATCTTTAGAACGACTTAAAGATGTCGACCATGTGATGTTGTTCCTGCATCATCCACGTTGGTTGCCCAATTACGACGGCGGCAATTGGGACGTGGTGGAAAAGATGCTGATCGATGCCGGCAATGTCACGGCGGTTTTTGCCGGTCATATCCACCACATGCGATTTGACCAATCGACGTCGCTGCCCGCCGAAGCGACCGGCCGGCGGGGCGGGATCGACTACTACACGTTGGCGACGACCGGAGGGCACTTGGCCGCCGAGATCCCCGACGCCGGGTGGTTGCATCATTTAAATGTTGTCACCGTCCGGCCCGACAAAATCACGGTCGCGGCGATCCCCGTCGGAGCCGTGTTTGACCCCAAAACCTTTAGCCAAGAATTCGTCGCCAACGTCGAATCGGCCATGCGGATCGCCGCGAACCGCGTTGACGGCGAAATCGCTTTGCGGGCCGACGGTTCAGCCGCCGGCGAAGTCACCTACCAAGTCAAAAATTCCGGCAATTTGCCGATCGATTGGACCATGTCGATCACCAATGCCAACGGTTGGCGGGTTTCCCCGGACCATGATCATGGACAATTGGCGGTCGGCAAAACGTTGACGATGACGGTCGCGGCGTTTCGCCCGGCCGGGGAATTGGCCGCCGTGACGGTCCCGGAATTGACGTTACAAGCCGAATTGATTGGCGAGTCGGCTCGCGTGCGACTGCCATCGGTCAGCACCCCGCTGCGGTTGCGGGCGTCGGTATTGCCGTCGGATTTGCAAATTGCCGATCAAAACCGTGCGGTGCGAATCTCCGCGGACGACGATGCGGTTCGGATCGACTCCTCGGAATTCTCCCTGCCGCAAGGTCCGATGACGCTCGAAGCGATGATCCGGCCGGACCGCGATTCCGGCTACGTCGGTGTGATCGCCAAGACCCAGAGCAGCGATTACGCGCTGTTTTTGGACGAAGGCGTGCCGGTCTTTTCGTTGCACGTCGGCGGCGCCTATCGCAACGTCTCGGGCAGCGACAAGTTGCCGACCGATCGGATGAGTCATATCGCCGCGGTGTACGACGAGACCCATCTAACGCTTTTTGTCGACGGCAAACCGGTCGGCCAGGTCGCCGCGTCGGGCAAACGCAAGACCAACGATCTGCCGTTATTTTTGGGTGCCGACCCCGATGGCGGCGGCCGACCGACGCGGGGTTTTCGCGGGCTGATCGATGAGGTCCGGCTGTCCTCGTCCGCCCGGTACGACGACGCGTTTGAACCCGCCGTGCGGCACAAGCCTGACGATTCGACCGTGCTGCTATTGCACGCCGACGAACGACTCGGGCCGTTCCTGATCGATCATTCCGGCAGCGCCGCGGTCGCGGTCATGGGCGACGGCGCGGTGCTGGAGACGTTGCAACCTTGATCCCCACCGCGGCAATCGCCCCAACGACCGCCAGTCCCGCCAACCCGGCAAACAGCCAGGCGAACCCGGTCCCGGTGCCCTCAAACGTATCCAACAAGGCTCCCCCGACGATCGGCAGGAACACTTCGGGCAAGAACCCGATGAAAGAGACCACGCCGACGGCCGTTCCGGTTACCGCGACCGGCACTTTGGCTTCGCCCATCAACGCAAAGTAAACGCCTCGCAGTCCAAAATACGCAAACGCTCCGACCAGGATCAGCGTCCAGAGCAGCCACAATGGCGAGACGCCGGGCACCAGCACCGCCACGCCCCCCGAAGCGATCGCTCCGGCGGCGAAACAGACCACCACAATCGAGCTGGCCCGCAGCCGGTCGGCCAACAACCCCGCGGTGACGGCCGCGACGGGCCGCATCCATGATGCCGCGGTGGCCAACGTCGCAGCATCGGCATCGCCCCAACCCCAGCGATCTTTGGCGTACTGGGCGTAGTAGTCGATCCCTTTGAAGCCGCTGTAGGCCGCGATGATGACGATCGCTTGCAACCAAACGGTGGGCATCGACAAAACCGCCCGCAGCCGCCGGTCGGGTGAGACGCCGGCATCGATCGCTCCGGCGGCGGCAGGTAAATTCCGCGGCCGCAGCGCGACCCAAACCACGCCCGCCGCCGCCAGCGTCGCGGCAATGTAAATCACGATGATCTGTTGCAACGCCTCCAACCGCTGGCCGGCTGCGATTTCCGAACCCGCGGCCGCGTCGGGATTGACCAGCCCCGTCAAAACCGCCACCGCCCCGCTGGCCAACACCGCCGCCAACAACCCCCGGCCGCCGTCGAGCAACCCGAAGGCTCGACCCTGGCCCCCGGCCCCGCCCCAAACCCGCGTCGCTTTGATCAATGCCGCCCAAAACGGCAGTGTCGTCGTCATTCCCCACCAGGCGTAAAGAGCCACCAGCCCGGTGATTGACGGGATGGTGTACAAGTAAACACCCCCGGCGGCGGTCAGCACCAACGAGACGCTCAGCAGTGTCCGCGGAGCGAACCGATCGGCCAGCGATCCGCCGGCGAGGTAGCCGAACATCGCCACGACTCCATAGACCGATTGGGCGGTGCCGAGTTGAAACTGCGAGATGTCGAACACCGAGACGAACACGGTTCGGAAAAACCGCGGGACGTGGAACGGCAATCCAAAGATCGATTCGCCTGCGGCGATCAACGCCACCAGCACCCACAATCGCGAAGCCGGCGGGGGGTTGGTCACGGACATCAGCCCCAACGTAGCGGAAGTCGCCAAGACTTTCGGTTGCCTTCAATCGATCGCCACCGAAAGTCTTGGCGACTTCCGCCACGATTCCCAGCCGCCCTCTTTTTGACAATGATTGGCTCCATGAAAACCATCCGCAATTTTTGCATCATCGCCCACATCGACCACGGCAAATCGACGCTCGCCGATCGGTTGATCCAAACCTGCGGCGGAGTCACCGACCGCGAGTTCCATGACCAAATGCTCGACAGCATGGACATCGAACGCGAACGCGGCATCACGATCAAATCCAACACCGTGACGCTGACCTACAAAGCTCGCGACGGCGTCGAATATCAACTCAACCTGATCGACACGCCCGGCCACGTCGATTTTTCGCATGAGGTTCGCCGGTCGCTGATGGCGTGCGAAGGTGCCCTGATCGTGGTCGATGCCTCCCAAGGCGTCGAAGCCCAAACGGTCGCCAATCTATATTTAGCCCTCGAATACAATCTGACGCTCTTGCCGGTGATCAACAAGATCGACCTGCCGGCCGCCGATGTCGATCGCGCCCGATTGGCGATCGACGCGGAACTGGGGCTGGACCCGTTTCAAGCGATCCCGGTCTCGGCCAAAAACGGCACCGGGATCGAAGATGTTTTGGAAGGCATTGTCGAATTCCTGCCGCCGCCGACCGGCGATCCCGACGCGCCGCTGCAGGCGTTGGTCTTCGACGCGCATTTCGACAAATTCCGCGGCGTGATCCTGCAATGTCGCGTGCTCGCCGGCACGATGCGTCCCAAAGATCACATCGTCTTCATGCACGCGCAGCGGGAATACAAAGTCGATGAGTTGGGGTACAACCAGCTCAAGCTCGTCCCGCGAAAACAACTCGTCGCCGGCGAAGTCGGTTACATCGTCGCGGGCGTCAAAAGCGTCCAGGATATCGAAATCGGCGACACGTTGACCAACGTCGATCGCCCCGCCGACAAACCGATCCCCGGTTATCAACCCGCTCGCCAAGTCGTCTTCTCGTCGGTCTACCCGATGAGCACCGATGAGTATCAAGATCTCGCGAAGGCGCTCGAAAAGTTAGCGATCAACGACGCCGCGTTGACCTATGACAAAGACTCCTCGGCGGCGTTGGGATTTGGGTTCCGCTGCGGTTTCTTGGGGCTATTGCATCTCGATGTCGTCCAGGAGCGTCTGCAGCGTGAGTTCGACTTGGGCTTAGTCATCAGTGCCCCGTCGGTCAAGTATCAACTCAAACTCAAGAACGGCGACACGCTCGATGTTGACAACCCGAGTTATTGGCCTGACCCCAGCACGATCGATTCGTGTCAGGAGCCGTATATCAAGGCCAGCATCCTGACGCCGGAGGAACACGTCGGGCCGGTGATGGAATTATGCCGCGAGCATCGCAGCGAAACGCAAGTGATGAACTACCTGTCGGCCGGACGGGTGGAGGTGACCAGCGAGATGCCGCTGGGCGAGGTGCTGTTTGATTTCTACGGCAAGCTCAAGATGATCACGCGGGGTTATGGGTCGTTTGACTACGTGCCGATCGAGTATCGCAAGACCGACGTGGTCAAAGTTGATATATTGGTCAACAAGGAACCCGTCGACGCGTTGTCGTATCTGGTGCATCGCGACAAGGCGCGGGCGCGGGCACTGCATTATTGCGAGCAACTGGCCGACGAGATCCCGCGTCACCAGTTCAAGATTCCGATCCAGGGCGCGATCGGCGGCGAGGTGATCGCTCGGGCGACGATTGCAGCGGTCCGTAAGGACGTGACGGCCAAGTGCTACGGCGGCGACATTTCGCGAAAGAAAAAGCTGTTGGAGAAACAGAAAAAGGGCAAGGCGAAGATGAAGCAATTCGGCAGCGTCAATATCCCGCAAAAAGCGTTCGTCTCAGTGCTGCAAACCAACCAGGACTAAACATTGAATCCTCGTAGGGTGGGTCAAGCCGCTTGCCGCGCTGACCCACCAACCAAACCAGACCTTGTGGTAACGGATTCTGCGAAAGGTCCAAGCGGTGAATGGATTTTTAGCAAAATTCACGACGTTCTTCCCTGCAATCAAGACCAAACGCTGGGCTATCGCCGGATTTCCGTGTTCTCGGTGCCTCCGTGGTTCAACCCACCGCTCCGCCGCCGCATCGTTGAAGGTTGGAAAATTCCGATTTACCCGCAAGATCGTTACGGCTTGACACGATAACGGTTGTACGGCCCTTCGCGGTCGCTGCCTCACCGTTCACAGCAAGGTCGCTCCGATGAACCGCCCTCTCTCCCCCGCCCCGGCCCCGGCCACGATTGCCATTGCCGCCGACCGGTCGCACCGCCCCGGCCGCGTCACCTTTGCACTCGCTTGGTCGCTGGTGCTCGGCTGCCTGGTCGCCACGCTGACCGGTTGCTACGGCCTGGGAGGTCAAAACATCTCCCTGGGTCCCCTCGGCTACCCGCTGCCGGTGACCGCCTACCAGCAATTCCGGGCCGAGCAGAAGTTCCGGGAGCATGAACGGTACGACCGCGTGCCGATCCTCGGTCCGACGACCTCCGGCGGCCCGCCGTTGGCGATCGATCCGCCGTCGGACGACGAAGTGATGGTGGCGATGGAGCGTGCCAGGCCGGTTCAGGGCGGCATCCCGTTCCTATATGAAAAGCAACGCAACGACGTGCGGATCATCAAAGAGAAGATCGCCGATTACGTCGACCCGCCGCGGTTTTACCCGCTGCTTGGCCCCGCCCAACTGCACCACGCCCACTACAAATGCACGGTGTACTTTGACGAAAAAACAATCGTCGGCTATCCGGTCCCACACACGCTGCATGACGAGGAATCGATCGAGGTGGTCTACATCGACCACAACCACTTCCACATGGTCGGCGACGTCGATCCCTACACGACGCCCAACCTCTAATAAGGCTAGGTTGGGCGGGTCCAGCCGCTTGTCGCACCGACCCTTCACAAGCCGGTGGTCGATCGGCAGCGTGGGCGTTTGCAATATCCTACGCGGTTCGAAGGCTCACTCGACCTCATACAACAACATCGAATACCCTGCCGAACCGATCGGTCGGAGTCGCTCGAAATACCGGTAATCGTCCGGCGACGAATGTCGCAGTCCACCTGAACCGGTCGGCATGACGAAAGCGTACCCCCGCAGGTGATTGACGCTGATCGCATAGCGTCCCGGGGGGATGACTTCCAGCGGACCCCGCGGGGGTAGGTCAAATTCGATGCCGGCGATTCGCGGGTCGTAACGCCCCCAATAAACCATCGAGACATGATCCCAGCCGCGCCGATCCATCGCATCTTTGAGATAGAACAGGTCTTGCCCCCAGTCCGCGTTGCTATTGATTAGGTAACGATGTCCCCCGGCGGGACCTCCAGCCAATTCATTGAAATAAGACAGGCTGTGCGGATATACCCACAAACTGCTGCCGATCGCCCAGGTCAAACAAACACCGACAATCACCTTGACCGACTTCGTTTTCCAGCGACCACACTGGCTGATCCAGATGATCACGAACGGATACGCTGGCAACAGGTAACGCAGGTGCTTATTGATCCCGGTTTGGGAACTTACCAAAATCAAGACAATTAGTGGCGGCAACAGCAAGCAGCACTCCTGCAACGTCGGACGCGTCGCACTCAGTATGCGGACCATCGCCACCGTGAGTAGCAACAGTAAAATACCGACCGGAGTTTTTAGCAGCACCGCGACAACATAATAATACCACCATCCGCCGCGACGAAGCTCGCCAAACAAATACGATTGAGCCGGATTCTCGAAATTCTTTTTCTGCTCGTCCATGCCCAATAGCAGTTCATCGGGCAACGGCACCGGAAACCGACCGAACAGAGGATCCGCGAAGCGGTTGATTCTAATGCCGGTTTTTGAATCGACTTGCGTTAATCGGTCGGATTGAAACGGGTAGTCACCAATCGGACGCATTAACCCGGTGAATTGGTATCCGTAAACGACAAGCAACCACGTCACGATGACAATCGCTGCCGCTTGACCTAGCCGATCGGACACCATCCGTTTGACAATCGGTGGGCCGGCGTCCAGCCGATTCATTATCCATGCCAAGCCGTAAACGGTTGGCAAGACCAACAGCCAAGTTGATTTGCTCAAGATTGCCAATCCGGTAGCGACCGCGACAGCCAACGCTCGGTGCCAATCGGGACTTTCCGCCCAAAGCCAAAATCGGTGGGTCGCCAGCACCCCGAACGAAGCGGCCGAGACATCCGGTGTGATCAACGCACCGTGACCAAGCACCATGGGGCTGAACGTCCAAATCGCCAATGCCATCCAACCGGAGCGTTCTCCATACAGCTCGCTGGCCCACTGCCGGATGACCCACCCGCCCAACCAAACCAGCGGGATGCACGCCCATCGAGCGTAACAATACAGCCAAAACGCGCGGGGGCCATTGACGGCGATGAAGTCTCGACCGACATCGAAGTCGACTCGCTGGCGGGTGCCGGCAAGAAATTGCTTGTTGAGCGCCGCCCAATCCGTTTTCGCCCCCACCGCCAGGACCGGCAGGGCGGCAATCATCCGGGTCAATGGCGGGTTCACATTAAATAGACGATAGTTGCCATGCCAGTGACTCAGCCCCGCGGGCAAATGCGCCACCTCGTCATAGGTGGGGCTGTGTCGCAGCCCGCTGTAACCCAACAAACCGGCTTGGATGATAAAAAAAGCTGCCAGCAGCCAGCTTCGACCCCTGCGCGACATCGGTTGGTTTAACGGAGACTTGTTCGTCGACATGAATGTTAGGGAGCCAATGTCAAACGCAACCGCTGTGGAAACAAGCGTTCGGATGGTCCCGTTCGAATGATCTCCCCGCGAACCTCCATCTCCAAAACCACGGCCTCGAACGCCCATACCGGACGGCCGATTAACTCCCGGTCCTCCTGCGTGAAAGCTGCTTTGACGCTTCGCCGCAGATCGTTGAACGATTCCTCGTTGCCCGACGGATCCATGCAGGCAATGATTTTGTCACGAACCCGGTCATATTTCCAAGCAAACATGGCTTCGGTTCGGTCCGAATTGAGGCATCGGCATTGAACCTTCGGTAGTCCGGGCGGGGGAGGCTTTTGGCATCCGACGCCGAAGCATAACACGAGACAAATTACAAGAAATACCCGGTCTAGGTTGAATGTCATAAAATTATCGCAGTGGAACGAGACGTGAATCGACTCCAGTGTCCTCCGCTTCCATGCGGACACAGTAAACCAGTCGCGTGCAACCGATTGCCCGAACCGCATCATTGACCGGCCAATGGAGTTTCTCAGCATCGCCTCGGTTGACGATGACGAATGAATCATTCGAAGCTGTTGCGGCATCGACACTCGTGGGCGTCCGGTCGGACCGGGAAAGAGTCGCTCCGCAATCAACCAATTGACGGTAAGACCGAGGGCGAGGTGACCAAACAGCGTTCTGTCGCCGCCAACGTTCGACGATCCGGTCCTCGATCCCGGGATCATAAGACGATATCCGAAACCACCGATGAGCTTGAATGGGACCACCGGCCGAGATGTTAGCAAAATTAAACAAGTGAGGATACGCAATGGTCGTTTCCAGAACTCCGGCACACAGCAGGCACCAGGCGAGCCGTTTGATTTTGCCTTTGGTGACCAACGTTGACATAGCAATCACCATCAACGGCATAGTGGGTAGCAGGTAGCGAAGATTTCGGGAGTGGCCGGTTTGGGAGCTGACCAGGACCCACAAAACCGTCACCGGGATCATTAAATACATTAAATTCGCAATGTCCGGTCGGTTTGCCGCCCCGCCGGACAATCGAAACAATCCTAATACGACGGTTAATACCGCAATGGCGAGGTATCCCAGCGGCACTTTGAATGGCATCGCTGCCAGGTAGTACCACCACCATCCCGTCGACGATGACATGCCGTGAAAAAAAGATTGCCCCCCCGCGTCGAAGTGGGCTTTTTGCAGATCGACGCCGAGCAGAAAGTCGCGAGGCAGCGGCAACGGCACCGAAGACAGGACGCCACTGCGGAACCGGTTGCCGATCTCACCATCGGGCAAACCCGTCATCGGAGCACTGACAAATTCCATTTCACCCAGTGCAGGCAATGCCTGCGATGATCCATAGGCCAAGTTCAAAACCACTAACCCAATGGCGACAACGCAGGAGATTGTTTTAAAATCGGTCTGGATCGACGTTAACGGTGGTCGTTTGAGAATGAAGTGTCTAGACAACCAGGCGGCCCATAATACTGCCGGTAATATAATGGCGGTGGTCTTGATCAATAAACATAGCCCCCATGCCAATCCCAATGAAAAGATCGATGACTGACTCGGCATAACCGCGACCCGCCAACCGAGGTACCAAAACAGCAGAAAGGAAAAGGTAAAAGTCGAATCCGGCGTGATCCGGGCTGCCCAATTGATCGCTTCGGGCAGCCCACACCATCCCAACAGAGCAAATCGTCCCGCTTCCGGCCCGG
Source organism: Pirellulaceae bacterium (assembly GCA_963833245.1). GTDB lineage: Bacteria > Planctomycetota > Planctomycetia > Pirellulales > Pirellulaceae > Rhodopirellula. The sequence continues at coordinate 403,873 of CAWHXH010000006.1, read as the reverse complement.
CCCACCAGGTCGCCCAGTGGCACACCATGACCGACGACCCGATAAAGAATGGAATCAACATCCACCGCCCCGTCGTAATCCAACGTTCAAAACGTTCGCCGGCGGCTCGTTTAAGTGTGTTGGCATAGTCCCACTCCAATCGGACGATTCGCCGGTCGACATAGCCTTCGGCATCTTTGCGCATCAGCACGTCGCTAGCAACATCTCCATAAACGGGAAATCCCGACAGGACGACGGGGAACGCGGCCAACACCCGTACCAGCGGCGGGTTGACTCGGTACAACTCGAATCGGCCCGTTGCCCAGGCGTGACACCCCGCCCCCAGGTGACCGCGTTCATCAACCCAAGCCGCGTCGCGGAGTGTCAACCGGACCACCGCCACCGTGGCGACGAAAATGATGGCCCCGCAGATGACCCGGTGCAGGTTCAAAAGACTTTTCCGGCATGAATCGGAATGATGACCATTGGTTCACCGGGATGATCCGTGGTGATGCGCAGCGTTCGCGGTGTCGCCAAAGGTTCTTCGACCGATTCGAAGACGAGGTCGATCCAGTGCGACGAGGCCGCGGTTGAGGACCTAACGCTGGCCGCTAGCCTAATCGGACCGGTCGGATTGACTCGCAGTATTGCAAAGGGCGTCTTGTCATTGGCGACCAGTTGAATCGATTGCGGGTAGGAACCGCTTAATGCTTCGATCGCCTCCGGGTGTGAGAATGCTCTCGTGTCATTGACTAGAACACCAACCTGTGTTTGCACACTGTCGGTTTTACCCGAAGCATCGTCGGTCACGAGCACATCGATTGCCAACGCATGAGGCGTTCCCGGCGTCGCCGCGGAAAGCAACTTACCCGAAACGTCGAATTGTCCTCGCCAACGAACCAGGGCGGGGCTGATCGGTTCGGGTTTCCAATGCGGCCGGAACATCCGGTCTCGTTGGGTACCCACCGGGCAGATCAGCGAACCCGGTGTTACGCCGGGGGAAAGCATCAATGCGACCGCCACCGTTTGCTTGGCTGGCGGATGAGCCGTCTTGAAGCCAGCCGGCAAAGTGACGATTGTGGGTGTGACGGTGATCGGTTCATGGCCCCGGACGGTGCGACTGACTTTGACCAACCGATCGGGGTAACCGTCGACTTGGAATCGAAATCTTGTTTCGGCAACATCCATGCCTCCGGGAAAACGTTCACCGCCCAGCGGCAAATAAATTCTGACCGACTGACCGGGCAGGATGGTGAAACGTTCGTTCGACTGCAAAGTCCGGTTGTCGAGAATCACATCAAAACAGGTGCAACTTTTGTCCAACAACTCACCATGAACGGTCGCTTGTCCAAGATTGTTTATTTTAGTTGGGGTGATTGGAATATTATCAACAGCGCAACCGATAAGAACGTTGGACAGAGTGACCGAATTAGCAACATGCACTGGATGTTGGTTTACCCGCACCCAACGGGCAACAAACAAAAATAGCGGAATGGCGGTCAGAACAATTCCGATCGAGGTCGCGAACTTCACTGGACTTTTGAAGTCAAGCAGCATTGGATCGACAGTCCGCATTATCGAGTGGTCCGTATGAAGTGTCAAAATTCACTACTTTGGTTTCCCCTCGCGTTTTCCAGGACAGGGGGGATGTCAGTTCCAGATGCCGTGTATTTGCCACAGACATCAAATCTGCGCGAATTGATTGTCCGAAGTTTCGGCAAACTAAATCGATTGACGGCATAGTCAAGTTGTAGTAGCTGCTGCAAAGTCAAGAAAGTTTGACTGCAGGTCTTCCTTTTGGCAAAACTCTACGAGCAGTCGCAAACAGTCGTCGTGGACACCGTCTTGACTCCCGACGTCTCGCAGGGACATGACCCCCCAACGACAGGTTTGTCCTGTTGCGGTGTCAATAGGTAACTTTTACTGCTTGGACACCCGTATTGACCTTCTTCGTTCGTCAACGTCGTGATTCCTGATTGATCGTTGCAGTCTTGTCCAGGGTAAGACCCTTCCAACGCACAGCGTCCCGCCACCGCCCGACTGCCATAGTTTCCCGAACAGGCAGTGGCATTTGGCCTTTGAACACAATCAACTGTCCAGAATTCATTGCCGTTGCTTGCGTCCGAGCCGGTTTTAGTAGCCGCAGAGACTTTGCATTTACCTGGCGATCTTGGCTTTGACTTATGTGCACCGAAACACTTGGAATCTTCGACCGTAGATGGCGTGCAGGTCACTGCGATCGCCTGTGAGATTGGTCCGAGAACTACTCCAGCGACGATCCCAAATGTCGCGACGAATACAGTTATTTTCTGAAACATTGAAAATCCTCAGTCTTAGCGAGTCAAAAGAGTTACAAAGGGGTGATTTTTCTGCGATGCCAGCGAATGACGTACGCCGTTGCTGCCAGCATGAACGCGATGGAAACGGCGGTAATCAAGGCAACCCGGATCAGTGATGGTGTGGCGATTGCAAGGTTATCATCGACCATCTTGCCTTCGACGAACGTGAAGACGTCCGGGACGCCTTGCTGGAGGAAGAACTCAGGTCCGCCTTTGACAGCAATCCCCTCGGCGGAGATCCATTGGCGATCGCCGACCGGATGCAAACATGCCTGCGTCAGGTCGGTGTTGACCACGCATTGACGCAGAAGGATCAAATCCACGGCGTCGAGATACTTTTGCCCATCGACGGTCTTGACCGAAGCGATCGCGACGCGAAAGGGTAGGCGGCAACCGTTACTCAACGTTCGTGTGTCGGCGGCTAACATGTCGACGCCCGCATCGTGACCGTAGCGAACGGTGACGGCCGCGACGGGATCAATCTCCATGACAAACGATGCGGTCGAACCCTCCAACGAAACGTGATCAAAATGCAGGTAGTTAGGATCGAGGGTGGGTGGGGAGGGTTGCCCGGAGTCAATCATTTCCAGCTTTTGCGGGTCGAGCATGTGCAGCACCCACGGAAACCGGTCCATGATCGGGTAGTCCCAATTGCCGCTTCCGCCCCACCCGGCCATGCGGGTCTCGACGTTGTGCATTGCCCCGTCGAGGTGATAGTACTCCGCGGTCATCTGAGCCGTTTGGCTCTTGGTCAACATTAACGGTGTCTCCTGCAAACGCGTTGTCGATACCGCCTTGCCCCGGTCGCCTTGGCTCAATGACTCAAATTGCCGGAGGTAGCATCCCGCAAGCCCCTGCGTCCCCAGCAACGCTTCCAAAGAGCTTTTTTCGATCGCATCACGACTTTCAGGCCACTGACGCCACCAGTTCAAGAACGCCTCATAAGAGAGCTGCTTTGGTTGGCTTGCCTTGTATTCAAGCAGATCACCCTCCATCAAGTGACTTTGAATGCTGTCGAACCGCTTGGAATTTTCCAAACCGCGTTGCCGCCAACCATCGTCGCCATCGCACCATTGGACCGCTAGAAGGAACGTCGTTGCTAAAACAGTCCAGCGGCGGCAACGGTCAAGATTAAAGATTCCCATGATGACCGCTCCTGGAACCCAGATCCGCGAACGTGTCCAGATCGATTTGATAAGTCAGCATCCTCACCGCTCCATCGCAGGTGGCGATTTGCAATCCGGCCGGATGGGCGGACCCGAAGACCGCGCCCTCGACACCCGCCAAAACCGTATCGGGCATCGGTTGATACCGCCGATCGGACCGCGTTCCGACGTACCGGATCGTATCGCGGTCGTCTCCGGCATAAGCTCCCTCATTATCACCGCGATCCTTGCCGTCGTCGTACCGGGTCCACGGCAACTGCTTTTCCCCGATCATCAACGTTTGGGAGAGGCCGTCGACAATGCCGCTCAGTCGAAGCTCGCTGCGTTGAAAGCATATCCCGGTATTGTTTTGCATCGATGGCCATGGGAACTTCGCCGCATCGGTGAAATCGGCCGGACCATCACCAAAAGCGATCAGTCGCCCCCCCCCACAGGCGGCATAGTCGTTGCGTGCCACGCGAGGTTCGGTCGCGTGAAACCTTGGTTGCCAACCCCACTGATTGGCATACAGATCTGCCCCCCGCCGCCCGGGACAGTGCAACAACGCCAACGGCGTTCGTAGTCGTTCATCATTGCCCGACTGATGGGCAACCAAAGTGCCGCCCAGGCGATGGACCGACTCCTGCTCGATGTAGGGCAGCACTTGATAGATCCAACCGCCCGGTTGATGCCGTCCGGTGCCGACCCCAGCCAATCCCGACCATCGCTTGCCCCAACCAGCGGAAGGCAGGTGACGAAGGTTTGATTCATGATTGGCGATTCCCAGGGCCAATTGCCGCAGGTGATTGCCGCATTGGACCGTTCGAGCGGACTGGCGAACCGATCCGATGGCCGGCAGCAGGATCGCCATCGCGACGGCAGTGACCGCGATCACCATCAATAGTTCAATCAGAGTGAACCCCTTACGCCCGCCGGTCAGCGGCGGTTGGAAAGCGGAGAACCCTACCGGCCGGGAGGTCGCAGTATCCATCAACGTTTGGGTGACGCGATCGGGGTTGCTGTCGGCCGAATGTTCCAAGATCGACTCGATCATGCGACGGTTATGCCCGATCAATTCGGCGATCATTCCGGCCGCTAGGGCAATAGCCGCCAAGACAATCAACGTTCCACCAAGAACGAGCGACTGCAGATGTCCCTGGCCGCCATTGACGGCTAGCAGTACCAAAAATCGCAAGATCGGCAGCGTGCCGATCGTTAGCAGAATCATCCCGATGGTCAAAAACACGCCGATCGGGTGGTGCATGAAAGCCACCCGCAACGTTGTCACCGCCGAGCGGCGGACGAAGTGATGGACCGATGGGAACAACCGCGATGGCCGAGTGACCCGGTTGGTTTGAATGGGTACGAATTCGATCGCCAAACCTTTGCGAACCGCCTGAAGTAGCGATTCAATCGTGTAGCTGTAATCGGTGACCAGATGCGTCCGCCCAATCGCTTCGCGTGAGTAGGCTCGAAAACCACTGACCGGATCGGCCAGCCGCTGGCCGGCGAGAGTGCTGATGACCCACTGTCCCAAACGATGCAGTCCGCGTTTGACCGGATTTAAACGCGGATCCGATACCGGCCGGCGGTCGCCGACGACGATATCAGCACGACCCTTGAGGATCGGTTCCAACAGCGTTGGGATGAATTGACCGGGATACTGATGATCCCCATCGGTATTGACCACGATGTCCGCGTCGAGCCGGTCGCAGGCATGGATGCCGGTCACGAAGGTCGCCGCCAATCCCCGGTTGTGTTTATGACGGATGACATGATCGACGCCTGCGGCTAACGCGACCGCGGCGGTCGAGTCCGAGCTGCCGTCATCAATGACCAGCGTTTCCAGACAATCAACGCCTATGATTCGTTTGGGCAGGTCCTGCAAGACCGCCGGCAGCGTGCTCGCTTCGTTGAAGCAAGGAATCTGAACAATCACCTTCATCGCAACGCCAAGTCACAGGGTGAAATCCGGCCCCACAGATCAGGCACTGGGGGGCGTCAGTCACCAATGGAACAAGAGGGAGGGGGGGATGCAAGAAGAAAACCGAAAAATTTTCGGATTTTTCCGTTTGCTACCAAGCCGAGCCTCCGACGATGCACGCGACACCGCCCGCTGGTATCGCCTCCGAGCTAGCTGGACAGCGCCACTTAAAGCGAAGAGATCGTATGATCTCAACCCGACGCGTAAGCGAGGAATTTTATTTAAGGCCCTTCCCCGCTGATGCTTCGGGTTGCGATTGCCACCAAAGGCGGAGCTGTCCAGTTAGGCCTTGTTTGAAAACAATGCAAACCATTTACCGTAGATCTAATGCCCATCGGCTGATTGTTTGCCTCGTTTCCAAACAGTGCCTAGATTGGGTGGGTCAAGCCGCTTCGGCGCACCGACCCCAACACAGCTCTTGCCGCGCTGGACGTGATGCTTCGATGATTCAAGCGATCGGGACGACCGACCACATTAGCAGCACCCCGGCGAGAGTCTTCAACGTCACCGCGACGGGGTAGTCGTACCACCAGCCTCCGCCTGCCGGAGCATGGCCATGACCATCTCGTCGCCGGGTTTGTGTTGCAGGTATCGCTGGCACCACGCACCGGCTTCCTCATACTTTTGTCGTTTCAGGAGCACTTGAATCAACCCCATCCAGGAGGCTGTCATCCCGGCGGTCACCACCGGTCCCTGACCATGCTTGGCAATCAAATCTTCGGTGGCCCGGGTCAATTTCGTTTCCGCTTCCTCCAGCCGCCCCAGGGCGATCAAACATTGCCCGACCCCGTTGGCCGCGCCGCTGGCGGCCGGGTCGATTTGCAAGGTTTTCTCGAACGTCGTTAACGCTGCCTCATGTTCGCCCAAATGAAATTGGGTCCAGCCTAAACCATTCAGCGACGCGGCATGTTTGGGATCCTTGCTCAACGCCAGTTCAAACTTTTGCAGCGCCGTCCGCCAATCCTGTTGTTGCCAAGCCTTCCAGCCCTCCGCCGAGAGCAACGGGGCGGAGGCCGAATCGATCAACGGCGTGTTGGTTGGTCCCGGCTTGGATCGGCCATCGGCGATCAATTGAGCGACTCGGGTCGCGATCAACTCGTCCGCCTTTTCCTCCCGACGTTTCAAATCCGATTTGATCCGGCTCAACGACTTCTCCATCGCATCGACGCGGTCGCGAAGCCGATCCAGGTGGGTTTGAAATTCTTCCCGGACCCGGGACTCAACCTCCTGTGTCGACCCATCGGCCGCGGAAGTTCCCGGCGACAGGACAATCACCCCCAGGCTCAACAGCATCGCGACCAAAAAGCCACCTACAATCTCATAACGCATCATTCATACTCCGGGAGGGGGAAACAATCCAAACATTTAGTCGATGGGCGTTAGCCCATGGTTAAGGCACTGAACCGGACGCCAACGCGCCGCGGCTGATGTTTTCAAACAGAATCCATTCTATTGGTGCCAAGGCTTCGAAAGGCTTTCTTGCAAGTTTCGGATGTCGACTTCCAGTTCCCTCAAACCTTTCGGCTCCTCCAGCCACGCTGCCGGGGCCGGCGAATCGGTCGGTTGAGTCTTTGGTATGGCGTCATTCACTTTTGGCCAACACGCCGTTGCGACAACCAGGCCGATGGTCAGAACGCCGAGAAGCAATCCGACCGCCGCATCATCCAGTAATTTTTTCAAACCTTGATTCGTCGTTGGCGTACCGTCCGGTTCCTGTGTTCGCCACTGCGACAAGGAATCTTCGAGTTCGGCTGCCAGGATGTCCGTCGACTCATACCGACGCCCCGCATCTTTTTGCAGCAAACGATCGACAATTCGATTCAGCGATTGCGGAGCGTCCGGTCGGGCGGTTGCCAGCGGTTCGGCGGGTTGCTCGATCACTTGACGCAGCGTCGCCAGCGTTGTCGATGTCCCGAAAGGCGGGCGACCGGTCAGCATGGTGACGATCACGCTGCCCAACGAAAATTGATCGGTCCGGCCATCGACCGGCTCCCCGCGGGCCTGCTCGGGCGACATGTACTGCGGCGTCCCGGCGATCACCCCGGTTTGCGTGACCGACGTGTCGTCGATCGCCCGAGCCAACCCAAAGTCCGTAATCTGCACCCGTGATACCGACGAGGGCATCAGAATGTTGGAAGGTTTGATGTCCCGGTGAACCAAACCCTGCTCGTGGGCGGCGGCCAACCCGCGTGCGATTTGAGTCGCGATTTCCAGCGTCGTTTCGACCGGCATGGGCGCCGTCCGCTCGATCCGATGTTGCAACGATTCGGCGCGGATGTACGGCATCACCAAATAAGGGGAGCCGCGATGTTCAAAGACGCCATAGATCGGCATCACGTTGTCATGCACGACCGACGCAGCCGTCTGAGCTTCGCGGGCGAACCGCCGCCGCGATTGCTCGGACGCCAAATGATGCGACCGCATGATTTTGATCGCGACGAACCGATCCAGGGACACGTCCCGACCTTTGAGCACCCAACCCATGCCGCCGCGGCCGATCAGCCCGGCAATCTCATAACCTCCCAGTCGACCCAACATCCGGGGGTCGTCGGTCGGGTCCAACATCGCCGACAACTCAACGCCCAATGCATCGGACTGGAACGTTAAACCGGTCGCGTTACAACTCGAAAAGTCGTGCGACGGTGCTTCAGCGAGATACTGCGCCGCCCGCCGGGCAAATGCTTCGTCATCGTCTTGCGCTTCGACATCGTCTTGGCTCATCACTCCTCCTCCAGTTCTCGGACAACGGCTTTGAGTCGGTTCAGCACGCGGGTGCGGGCGGTGTAGATGCTGCCCCGCGAACGCCGGTTGGCCTCGGCGACCGCATCGATCGATTGGCCTTCGACGACGGTTTGCCAGAACGCGATCCAAGTCGATTCGGTGAACTCCGGTTGGATTCGGCGGGCGGCGGATTGAAAGATTTCTCGCCGATACTGCTGCTCGACCCTCCGCGTGGCGGGATCATCGTCCGGCAGATTTTGCAAGCAGAGGTTCGCGTCGGTTCCGCCGGCGCCGACGTCGGCGGGCCGCCGCGTCAATGCGTTGACGATCGCGCGGCGGGCGATGGTTTTGAGCCATGTGCGAAATGTCGCCCGGCGATCGTTGGGATCAAATCGCTCGACCGCCCCGGCCACCGACCAAAGAACTGTTTGGACCAAATCGTCGGCGTCGGCCGGTTGGAGACCGCGGGTCCGGGCGAGGTTCCATATGACCGGCCGGTACAGTTCGACGAACTGCTCCCACGCCTCCGCGTCGCCGGAATCGGCGACGCGGAGCAGCAGGCTGACGCGGGTCAGGGGGTCGGACATGGGGACAAAAGCATCGGTCGGCGGGCGGGAGTCGCTAACCTACACACACCGACGCGGCCGATCTGTCACGTTTTTGACAACCAAAAGTCCTGGTTGACCACCGAAAGTCTTGGCGACTTCCGCTACGCGGATGCCAGCAAGCTCATCGTTGCCAGTCCGTAGAACGTGTATTCGACGTCGGCGGTATCATCGAGTTCAAAGCCGACGAATCCGCCGCCGCCGGGGTGCTGCATCGACGACGCGTATCGACCCATCGCGTCCAAATCCACTCGTTCGGTCGCGCTTAGATCGCTCAGCGTGATCAACCCCGTGCATGTCGATAACAGATCGGCGAAAGGGATCCGCGTGTTGGCGGTCAGCCCGCCGTCGTCGGTTTGCATCTCAGCCAAAAACTCGACGGTCTCGGAGTGTTGGTCAGGTTCCAACCGACCCAGAACCTTGAGCGTTCCGATAGCCGCGGCGGTTGGATTGACGCCGGGTCGTTTGGCAACACGGATCTCACGGTAGCCGCCGCCGTCCATCCCCTGAGATTCGATGAAACGGACAACCCGGTCCGCCTCCGGGACCGGCACGTCCATTAATTCATGACACAACACCGATAGAAATGTCTGATAGGTGCTGCCGGCACGGCCTTCGGGGGTTTTGGCAAAACCGCCGTCGTCGGTCCTCAGCGTCGAGAGCATCGCCGCAACGTTGTGACGCCACGAGTCGTCGTCATCGCTGAGCACCGCGACCCCGGCGCCGAGTTCGCACACCGCGGCGGCAAAAATCAGCGAGATCAAATCCACCACACTATCGCGGCGGGTCATCGCGGTCCGCAAGAAAGCCGCGGCCGGCGTCGCAATTGATTCATTCAAACGACCAGCGATCCATAGTGATCGCAATGCAAACGCGGTGTAGTAGCAATCCGGTTCGCCTTCGCGGCCGCCAAAACCGCCTTCGGGACGCTGCCGGGCGGCGATCCAGTCGGCATGGCGCCCGACGACGCCGCTGTCCAATCGCGATGCTCCGCCGGCCAGCCGCAGGGTCAAGTCAGTGAGGTAGGCGATGTTTTGAACTCATCAGGCGGGTTTGAAATAGGGCGGCTCGTTGCCGGGTTTCCATTTGATATTACAACCAATCGACGGCTTCTGATGCTCCGCGGCGTGCCGTCCGTGCAACACCTCGTCGAGTGCGGCGCGGAGGTCATTGCCGGTGACCTCCACGTCCGTCTTGGGCCGGCTGTCGTCGAGTTGACCGCGATAAGCCAGCTTATGATCTTTGTCAAATAAATAGAAATCCGGGGTGCAGGCCGCCCCATAGGCGATCGCCACCGATTGATCGGCATCGAGCGCATACGGAAAGTTGTATCCCCGGTGCTCCTTCTCGGCTTTCATCGCCTCGAAATCATCATCGGGATACTTTTCGATGTCGTTGCTGTTGACCGCGACGACGCCAACGCCATGCTGCATGTATTCGTCGGTGAGCAATTTGAGCTGCTCGGCAACGTGTTTGACGAACGGACAGTGGTTGCAGATGAACATCACCAACAACGCTTTATTGTCGGCGTAATCCGACAGCGACACGGTGCCCCCATCGGTCCGGGGCAGTGAAAAGTCGGGAGCCGACGTGCCAAGCGGCATCATCGTGGAGGCGGTACGAACCATGAAGAAAGTTTACAGTTGTCAGTTTACAGTGATTAGTTTCAGAAAAGATAAGCCGTTGAGGTTAGTCACATATGGATCGACTCGGATTGAAGTTTTGAACTGAAAACTGTGAACTGAAAACTGTCAACTTTTCTTCTTGATTTCATCCAGGAGTCGTCCGGGGCTGCCCATCGCGTGGTAGCCGGCGTCGACGTGAAGGATTTCGCCGGAGATGCCCGACGCGGCATCGGACAACAGGAAGGCGCCTGACGCGCCGACTTCGTCATGCGTCACGTTGCGGCCCATCGGTGCCATGTGCTCGTACATTTTGAGCATCTCGCCGACGCCCGCGGCGGTCCCGGCGAGCGTCTTGATCGGTCCGGCCGACAATGCGTTGACCCGGATGCCTCGGCCGCCCATATCAAAAGCCAAATAACGCATCGTCGCGTCCAGTGCCGCTTTGCAGATGCCCATGACGTTGTACCCCGGCACGCACTTTTCGCCGCCGTAATAGGTCATCGTCAACACGCTGCCGCCGGCGGACATCATCGGCTCGGCCGCCGCGGTAATCGCCAGCAGCGAATAAACGCTGGCCTCCATCGCCAATTGAAACCCGGCCCGCGAGGTGTGCAGCGTTTCGCGACCGAGGTCATCGCGGTCGGCAAAGGCGATCGAGTGCAGCAGGAAATCAATCTGTCCGTATTGCGATTTGACTTCCGCCATCGCCTGGGCGATGCCCGCGTCATCGTTGGCGTTCATCGGAATGATAAAATCAACGCCGTCATGTCCTTGGGTCGCTTTTTCGACTCGGTTGCGATTTTTTTGGCGTTCGTCATCGGCTCGGTCCGGCAGGTAGGTGAACCCGCATCGGCCGCCGGCGGCAAGGATTTTTTGAGCGATGGCCCAAGCGATCGACCGGTCGTTGGCGACACCGACAATCAAACCTTTTTTGCCCTCGAAAGAACCCATGGCGAAATTGGCGGCCGAGGCTGGCGAAACGGCGGGGGCGGTGGCGGTCATCGGCGGTGGCGGGATCGGGTCGGTCGGTGGGGCTAAACGCGGGGGCGGGGTATCTTCGCGGCCCGCGGCGGTCGCGGCAACCGGCCCGGCGGGTACGTCCTATCGGTCACCTCAGTCCCATTGGTCCCATCACACCGGTTGTTCGCCGATGACAACGTCCAACCACCCTCCGGTGGAATTTAACGGTGCCGCCTGGTTGGCCGATCTGGTTGATTCAGTCGCCGATCCCGGCGTCCGCTCCCGGCAATCGCCCGGGTTGGTCGTGCAGCGGGGCGGGACTTGGACGCCGCAGTGGTTTGCCGGTCCGCCGCCGGCCAAGTTCGAGTCGCTGGCCGCTGAAGCGATCGACCGCGAGACGTCTGTCCGAAGCGAATCCATAACGGCCACCCCGGTCCCGATTGCCGGCACCGCAGCGGTTTTGATCATTCCATCGGCCAAAGTTTCTGACGCGGCGATGACCCAAATCGCAGGCTTGATCGCTCCGGTTTGGACGGCCGTTTTTGCCGCGGGTGCCACCGCCGCTTCGATCGAACAATTGACCACGGTGCTGCGGGCCGCCGCCGCTTGGCAACGGCTCGATGACGACGAATCGCTACTCAATTCATTAGCCCAGTGCGTCTGTCAATCATTGCGTTGCGACCGCGCGACGGTGTTCTTGTGGGACCGGCGGCGGGGGCGGTTGATCGGTCGCCCGGCGATCGGCATCGACGGCGGGCAGTTGGAAGTCGAGGACGATGCGGGGATCGTCGGGGAGGTCTTGCAAAGCGGCGAGGCGCAGTTTTTTGCCATCGACGAAGCCCGCGACCGCGTCAATCGGCGGGTTGATGAGCGTCAAAAATTTCGCACCGATTCGTTGCTCGCCGTCCCGCTAGTCGATCCCCACGGCGACACGATTGGGGTGCTCGAGGCGATCAACGCCATTTCCGGCCGCTTCGCCCCCGCCGACGAAGCGACGCTGACGTTGCTGGCGACCCACGCGGCCGCGGCGATCGAGGGTCAAAAAGTCCGCGGCGATCTGCGGGCCAGCCGCGACCGGCTGATCAAAACCGCCGCCGCGGGCGTGCCGTTGATCGGTAACCATCCGTCGATCAATGCCCTTCGAGGCGACGCGACCAAGATCGCCGGCACGGACCTGTCAGTGCTCATTCGCGGCGAAAACGGCACCGGCAAAGAGGTCCTGGCCAGTCACATTCACTACCATTCGCCGCGTGCCGCCGGGCCGCTGATCACCGTCAATTGTGCCGCGATCGTCGAATCGTTGATTGAATCGGAGTTGTTCGGCCATGAAAAAGGATCGTTCACCGACGCATCGGCCGATCGGGTGGGCAAGTTCGAGGCGGCCGACGGCGGGACTTTGTTCCTGGACGAAATCGGCGACATGTCATTGGCCGGTCAAGCCAAACTGCTGCGGGTTTTGGAGGAACGCGTTGTCGTCCGAGTCGGCGGCACGGCATCGCGGCGGGTCGACGTCCGCGTCATCGCGGCGACCAATCAACCTTTGGCACAATTGATCGAAGCGAAGCGTTTTCGCCAGGACCTATACTTTCGGCTTGCCGTGGTGACATTGACGTTGCCGTCGCTGTCCGGTCGGGGCCAAGACATTGTGACGCTGGCGGAACATTTCATCGATCATTCGGGCCGCAAGTTGACACTTGCCCAGTCGGCGGTCGACGCGTTGTTGTCTCATAACTGGCCCGGCAACATCCGCGAGCTTCGCAACGCCATTGCCCGGGCGGCGGCGCTATGTTCGGGCGATCAAATCACCGCTACCGACCTTGGGTTGGGGATGTCAGGAACCGCCGGTCGCCCCGGCCGAGCGTCCGTGACGCCGGGATTGAACCTGGCCGATGCGACGCGAGAGTTTCAAATTCAAAGCATCCGATCGGCGATCGAATCAGCCGGCGGCAACATGACCGCCGCGGCCGAAAGCCTGGGTCTGCACCGCAGCAATTTGTATCGAAAGATGGGACAATTGGGGATGGGGGGGGAAGGGGTTAAAGGTTAAACGGTTAAGGGTTAAAGGCAGATCAAGAGCTGCAATCCTCACCCTTTGCTTTTAACCTTTTAACCTTTTAACCTTTTAACCTTTTAACCTTTTAACCTTTTAACCTTTTAACCTTTTAACCCTTTCTTATCGAATCGAAACCGTCGACCCCTCGCTCAAAATCCCCATCAAATCGGGGGTGAACCGGCCGGCGACCGAGATGCAACCGGCCCCGGCGGGTTCCTCCGGCGACGGGCTGCCGTGCAGCGCCACGCCGGCTCCGAGATCAATCCACATCGCGCCATAAGGGTTTCGCGGATCGCCCGGCGGGATCGCGTTGCCGGTCATGTCATAATAGGTCTTCTGTGACTTCTTTTCTTGAACCGTGTACGCCCCCGGCGGCGGGGCCGGGTCGTCACCGATGCTGATCGGGAACCGGCCGGCGTAAAGGTCGCCAAGAAACAACGTCAGTTCGTTATGGGTCCGGTCGACGTCGCAACGAAACGGACCGCGGACAACTTTCAACTCCGTGCCCGGCAACACCGTGATCGGGTCGTCGATGCCGTTGATATTGGCCAACAATTGATGCGGAACGTCATAACGTTTGGCGATGTCAATGAGCGTCTCGTTGCTGCCAACGCGGTGCGGTTTCTCGAGTAAATGCTCTTTGGAATAAATCACTTCGCCGGCCAACGGATCGAGCCGCGAAAGCAATTGCTCACGCTGGGCGTCGGTTAGGTTGGGCGATTCATAGAACAGGCTCAGCGTCGCCAAAGCTTCGCGGCGACGGTCGGTCGCGTATTGTTGGTCCGCGGTCGCGATGGCGTTGGACAGACCGGCTGAACCGATGTCCGCGGTCGATGCCGAACCGGTCGCCGGGCCGTCGTCGACCACAGCGGCGGGATCGGGCAGGTCAAATGTGTTGGTCGTGGTCGGATAGTCCCGCGTCGGGTCGGGGGTAATGTTGGCGGTACCGGACACGGGCGGCAACCGCTGCATCGACGGCTCCGATGGTGCCGCGGGAACGTCGGCGTACAGTCCGGCGGGCGGGGACGATCGGTCCGGGGCTGCCGGCGGCAACGCAAAGCTGGCCGGTTTGGCCGGCGTGTCGCTCATTTGAAAACCCGCCCCGTTGCCCGGGTTGCCCATGCCGGGACTACCCAGTGGAGGCGCGTCGGCAAACGGCGCCCCCTCGAACGAATTGGGGTCAAAGTCGGCGACCGGGGTGCCGGCGTCAAACGCTCCTGCGTCGAAGTCACCGTCGCCGAAACCACCGGCGTCGAACGACGCGTCGTCGAAAACGAGTTGTTCCAGTTCCGGCGAGAGCGGCGCCGGCGGGACGGTCATCCGCACGTAGGCGGCGTAGAGGATCGTCAACAGTAGGACGACGACGGCGGCGGTTTTGATCGTTTGCACGGTCGGTGGACCTTTGTCCGCGGGGGGGGCAACTTCAGCGTGGGTGCCGGTGGTGTTACCAGGCTCCGTCGCCCGCCCGCCAGGTCAAAAGGCCCCCCCAGTGGCGGCGGCCCGCCAGGCCGCCGGATCCCCCCCGAACCAAAGCCTTGGCGGCTTGCCGCTACCGTATTGCATTAAACCGCAGCGTCCTCGGGCATTTCCAACTCTGAGGTGCAGTGCGGGCAACGAATCGCTCGGTAGGGCACCATCGTGCGGCAATACCGGCATTTCTTGTCGCTCGGTTCGCTCGACGGAGCCGGTTGTTCGCCAAAATGCTCGTCGAGTTCTTCGTCGATTCGGTTGACAAAACGAATCAACACGAACATCGCGATGGCGATAATCAGCAACGACAAACAGGCGTTCAGGAAGATGCCGTAGTTCATCGTCACCGCGCCAACCGCCTGGGCATCGGCGAGCGTTTGAAACCCGTCGGTCGGTTCGGTCGTTCCATCGGGCAGGTGAATGACCCAAAACAGGTCGGCGAAATCCGCCCCGCCGGTCATCAAGCCGATCGGCGGCATGATCAGATCGTTGACCATCGATTTGACCAACGTCGTGAACGCCGCCCCGACGGTGAAACCGATCGCCAGGTCGATCATATTGCCGCGGAGGGCAAATTTTTTGAAATCGTCGATCAAACTCATCGGGGCAACAACTCATTGTCGGGGGATCGAGGCGGACGCGGCACGATGATTGCGATCGACGATGATACGATTGACCACGCAAAATCCAACCGCCCTCCCCAACCATCGAGCCGCCCATGTCCGCCGCCAACGCACCCTCCGCCCCGTTTGAGTGGCGGTCGTACAAAACCGCGGAACTGGGCGAAGTCGCTCCGTGGGTCGAAAAACTCGGCCGGGCCGGCTATTTCGCCAAAGGACTGCTCTACCTGATCGTCGGACTGTCCGCCCTCGCGTTGCCCTTTGGCATGGGCGGGGAGTCCGAGAGCACCTCGGACGCGCTTCGCAAAATCGGCCAACAACCCTTTGGCCGCGTCCTGCTGGGCATCATGGCCGTGGCGCTGATCGGCTACTTCATTTGGCGGTTGGTGATGGCGGTCAAAGACACCGAAGGGGCGGGGACGGACGCCAAAGGTTGCATCAAACGGACCGGCTACGCGATCTCGGGATTCGTTTATCTGGGTCTGGCATTCCTAGCCGGCAAAATTGCGATCACCGGCGGCGATTCGGGTGGCCAAAGCACCCAGGAGCAGGCCAAGGAAACGATGCTCAGCACGACGTGGGGACAATACCTCTACATCGCGATCGGAGCCGTCGTGATCGGCGTGGCGATGTATTTCATTTACAAAGGTTACACGGCCAAATTCATGAGCAAGTACAACTTGGCGCAAATGAGCGAGTCGGTTCGCACCGCGGCGTTGCATTTGGGCCGTACCGGTTTGATCACCCGCGGGATCGCGTTTGCCATCATCGGTTGGTTCGTCGTCCGCACGGGCCTCAACGGCGGCTCGGGCGGCGACGTTTCGGGGATGGGCGACGCGATGGATTGGCTCGGGTCACAACCCTTCGGCCCCTGGCTGGTCGGTACCGTTGGCTTTGGCCTGGCGTGCTTCGGGCTGCACACGATGCTGATGGGCTGGTACCGCCGGTTCAACGTCGTCTGGCCGTAGCGGAAGTCGCCGACTTTCGGTTTCCTCCAATCGGTCAACGCCGAAAGTCTTGGCGACTTCCGCTACGTTGACCTCTTCAAACAACGTCGCAAGCGCCGCGTCGAATTGCCCGCGGGTCAACACCGTGGGCACCCCGGCGGCCCGAGCCGCTCGCAACGCCTCGACTTGGACATGCGGCCCATAGGCAATCAGCGGCGAGTCGGGTGCGTGAGTTCGCCAAGCTTCGACGATCGCATCGATTGATTTCGACTTCGTTGCCAAATCCAAAACCGCCGCGCGGACGTGGGGTGGGGTCGGCTCGGGCCATCGGCCGGCCAGTTTGAACTCGCAACCGGCCATCTCGGCGGCCCCGCGGACCCGCGAGGCGAAGATCAAATCGCCCGAAAAAAACAGGACAACGGGTCGAGAGTCAGTCATGCGTCGGTTCCGGTTTCAGAATCGGCCCGGTTTTGACCGATGGGACATTTAGGACGAATGTGACTCACGCGTCCGATTTGTCCCATAGGTCCAACGGTCGTTCCATGCCAAGCGCTGCACCCGCCCCGCCGACCGGCTACCGCACCGCAGTTCTGAACATCCGCACCGCCGTGACGGTGACGTTGGCGGAGAAAAAAGTGCCCGTCCGCCAAATCATCGATTTGGTCCCCGGCTCGATGCTGACGTTTGACCAACACTGCGACGCGCCGTTGACGCTCGCCGCCGGCGGTCACGTGATCGCGACCGGCGAGACCGTCAAAATCGGCGACAAATTCGGGCTGCGAATCCGCGAGTTGGTTTCGGCTCAAACCCCATAGCGGAAGCCGCCAAGGCTTTCGGATGCAATCCCGCGAATCCGAAAGCCTTGGCGGCTTCCGCTACCGGGCGTTCCATCGGAAGCCTTGGCGGCTTCCGCTACCGGATTGAAGCTAAGCCCGGGCCAACAACTTTTTGGCAAACAACGGGCCGCCGTACAGCGCCGTTTCGCCCAGCATTTCTTCGATCCTCAGCAATTGGTTGTACTTGGCCATTCGGTCCGACCGGCTGGCCGAACCGGTTTTGATTTGACCGGTCGACATCGCGACGGCCAAATCGGCGATCGTCGCGTCCTCGGTTTCGCCCGATCGGTGGCTGGTCACCGCGGTGTAGCCGTTTCGCCCGGCCAACTGGATCGCGTCGATCGTTTCGGTCAACGTGCCGATTTGATTGACTTTGATCAGGATGCTATTGGCGATCCCCTCGTCGATGCCGCGCTGCAGCCGCTCGACGTTGGTGACAAATAGGTCGTCGCCGACCAATTGAACTTTGTCGCCGACCTTGAGCGTCAATGCCTTCCAAGTTTCCCAGTCGTCCTCGTCACAGCCGTCTTCGATGCTGCAGATCGGATACTGACGACACCAATCAGCTAGGAAATCAACCATTTGATCGCCCGAGAGTTTTCGGCCATCAATCGCATACTGTTTGTTGTCGCGATCGTAAAACTCGGTCGACGCGGCGTCCAGCGCGATCCAAACCTGCTGCCCGGCTTTGTAACCGGCCTGGTCGATCGCCGTCATGATGACGTCAAGCGCCTCCTGGTTGGACTTCAGGTCCGGGGCAAACCCGCCCTCGTCGCCCACCGCGGTGTTGTAGCCCTTTTTCGACAACACCTTTTTGAGATTGTGAAAGATCTCGGTGCCGCACCGCAGTGCGTCCGAGAACCGTTCAAAGCCCAGCGGCATGACCATGAACTCTTGGATATCGACCGAGTTATCCGCGTGTTCGCCGCCGTTGATGATGTTCATCATCGGGGCGGGTAGCATCCGGGCGGACGCGCCGCCGAGGTAGCGAAACAGCGGCTGGCCGGTCGCGACGGCCGCGGCGTGGGCAGTCGCCAGCGAGACGCCGAGGATCGCGTTGGCCCCAAGTTTTTTCTTGTTCGGCGTGCCGTCGAGGTCCAACATCGCCTGGTCAATGGCCGCTTGATCCGTCGCGTCCATCCCCTCGAGCGCGTCAGCGATTTTACCGTTGACGTTGGCGACGGCGCCGGTGACGCCTTTGCCCATGAAGACGGTTTTGTCGCCGTCACGCAGTTCCCACGCCTCATGCGCTCCGGTGCTGGCGCCCGACGGCACCGCGGCCCGGCCGACGGCCCCGTCCATCAGCGTCACTTCGCATTCGACGGTCGGATTGCCGCGGGAATCGAGGATTTGTCGGGCGTGGATCGATTCGATCAGCGTCATGGCGTGGGGGTGACGGTTGCGTGGGATTTGAAAAAACGGGAAGTTCAGGCCATTCTGTCGGGTCGTTCCCCGTAGCGGAAGTCGCCAGGACTTTCGGTGGCGATCCGCATCTCGATGACACCACGCCACCGAAAGTCTTGGCGACTTCCGCTACGAGCAAGCCCCCATGTTCACCGGCCTCGTCGAAACCCTCGGCACCCTGACCGCCCTGATCGACCAACCGCCCGGCAAGCGATTGACGATCGACGCGGGCATCGTGGCCACCGATGCCAAAACAGGCGACTCGATCGCGATCAATGGTTGTTGCCTGACGGTGATCGCGATCGACGGCCCGCTCTTATCATTCGAGGCGGGTGAGGAGACGTTGTCGCGAACGAATTTGGGCCGCCTCACCAACGGATCCCGAGTGAATCTGGAACGTTCCCTGGCGGTCGGTTCCCGGATGGGGGGCCACTTCGTCACCGGTCACATCGATGCGATCGGTCAATTGATGGAGCGCCGCGGACGATCCGCCCTGGGCGAATCTCCAGTTTTCTAATCCCGTCGCGATACCAGTCCAAGTCGCCGCCAAGGGCAGCATCGCGATCGATGGCATCTCGCTGACCGTCGTCGATGTCGGCGACGACTGGTTCACCGTCGCCTTGATCCCGCACACGCTCTCGGTCACCACACTGGGCCGTCGCGCCATCGGCGACGCAGTCAATCTGGAGACCGACCTGCTGGCCAAGTACGTGCAGAGGAGTGTGGGATAGGCTTCCAGCCTGTCATCGGGTTGTCATCCGCCTGTTCGACAGGCTGGAAGCCTATCCCACCCGGGCGTGGCAGGTAAAATCCGGGCATGAACCACGTGACTTCGCCGGCCCAACGTCAAACCGCTCGCTACCTGTCGGACCGCTTGACCGCGGCGGGACTCAAACCGGTCTCGCGGTTCGGCCAAAATTTTCTCATTGACCTCAACCTGGTCGAGCTGATCGCCCGGTCCGCGGAGATGCGTCGGACCGACGTGGTGCTCGAAGTCGGCACCGGCGTCGGATCGCTCACGTCGATCATGGCCGATCAAGCCGGCGCGATCCTGACGGTGGAGATTGATAAAAATCTGCACGAGTTGGCAAGCCAAGAGGTTGGCTATCAACCCAACGTTCGTTTGCTGCAAATGGACGCTCTGAAGAATAAAAATACGCTGCGGCCGGAGATCATGGATTCGATTCGCGACGCGATGTCGCGGATTACCGAGGGGGCCGATGACGATGCCCCGGCACGGTTCATGTTGGTCGCCAATCTGCCATACAACATCGCCACACCATTGATTAGCAATCTGCTGCACGAGGACCCGATGCCCGACCGGATCGTGGTGACGATTCAAAAGGAACTCGCCGACCGAATGATGGCGGCGCCGGGGACCAAAGATTATGGCGCGCTATCGATTTGGGTCCAATCGGTCGCCGACGTTCGGATTGAACGCGTCCTGCCGCCAACGGTCTTTTGGCCACGTCCCAAGGTCGATTCCGCCGTGATTCGAATCGACACCGACCGGTCGCGACGCGACGCGATCCCCGACCATCGCTATTTTCACAGCACGGTGCGGGCGTTATTTTTTCACCGTCGCAAGTTTTTGCGGTCGGTCGTGTGCAGCGCGATGAAAGGCCGTTTGGAGAAGTCCACCGTCGATGAGATTTTGGACCGGCTACATTTAGACGCATCGATCCGCGCCGAGACATTGACACCGCCGCAGATCGCCGAGTTGGTCGAGGCGCTACGGATTGCTGAGGTGGGATAGGCCTCCGGCCTGTCAACGCGATAACCTAATGACAGGCCGGAGGCCTATCCCACATTAAACCATCATGCCCCAGCCCCCACGACCCACCAAGATCTGCCCCGTGTGCGACCGCCCATTTTCATGGCGAAAAAAATGGTCACGTGATTGGGAAAACGTCAAATACTGTAGCGACCGTTGCCGCCGATCGGCACCCAAGACTAGGGTCTCCAAGTGATCATCGGTCGAGGCGCCATCGGCAACGTCGATAACCGATTCGAGTCGATTCGGCGGACCGTCGATTTGCCGATCGCCGGCGGTCCTACGACCAAAACTCAATTCTTTGATGACAACGCCATCTCGGTCATCTCGGAAAACAACAGCCCTGATCTGCCGTTTCGTTTCTCGGTCAATCCGTACCGGGGTTGCGAGCATGGTTGCAGCTATTGCTACGCTCGGCCGACGCACGAAACGCTCGGCATGTCGGCGGGACTGGATTTTGAGACCAGGATTTTGGTCAAACACCATGTCGTCGATCGGTTGCGAGACCATCTGTTGCGACCGCGTTATCAGTGCCATCCGTTGATGTTGTCCGGCGTGACGGACCCTTATCAACCGGTCGAACGCAAGTTGCGGTTGACTCGCGGCATCCTTGAGTTGTTGATGCGAATGTCATCATCCCGTCTCGATCATCACCAAGAACGCATTGGTCGAGCGAGACGTTGACCTGTTGTCAAATATGGCAAGGGAAGGATTGGTGCATGTGGCGTTATCGATCACAACGCTCGACGCCGAGTTGGCCCGCGACATGGAGCCGCGAACCAGTTCTCCGGCGGCCAGGTTTCGTGCGGCCGGAACGCTCGCCGATGCCGGGGTGCCCGTCCGGGTGATGACCGCGCCGATCATTGCCGGGCTTAACGATCATGAAATCCCCGCCCTGCTGGCGGCGGCCAAGGATGCCGGGGCGACATCGGTCGGTTACACGGTCTTGCGGCTACCCGGGGCGGTCGAGCCGGTCTTTTTCGACTGGTTGTCCCGGGTCCGTCCCGAGGCGGAGTCGAGGGTCCGGTCGGGCATCGCGAAGCTGCGCGGCGGGGCCACCAACGATTCGCGGTTCGGCCACCGGATGCGGGGCACGGGTCTTGCCGCCGATACGATATCGATGTTGTTCAAAACCTTTGCGGCCAAACATCAACTGACGGTCGAATCGGTGCCACTGCGGACCGATTTGTTTGTCCCCCCGGTCAATCGACAGGGACAGTTGTCGTTGTTCTAACGATGGGGGACAGGCCTCCGGCCTGTCATCGACGGCATTGTCAGGCCGGAGATCTGTCCCACCAATGGCCCGAAGTTTGCTGAACGGTTTTGGAACGTCACCGCCAATGCTTGGCGATCGATGTCCGACCCCTTTTGATAGCAAAACGACGCAATGTTTTACCACGATGGCGGCAAGCTCCAGTATCCGGTCAAAGTCTCCAAGCCCAATCCGGTTTTTGCCAAAGCGTTGCAACAGGCGATCGGTGGCATCCAGGGCGAGATTCGCGTCTGCTTGCAATACCTCTTTCAAGCCTGGGGCGCCCGCGGACCGGCCAAATATCGCGACATGCTGCTGGAGACGGGCACCGAAGAGATCGCCCACATTGAAATGCTATGCACCGCGGTGGCGTTGAACCTCGAAGGGGCGCCGCTGGAGATGGAAAAGGCCGCCGCCGATCCGATGATCGCCGCGACGCTCGGCGGGATGTCCTTTCACCATGTCTTGACCACCGCGATGGCCGCGATGCCGATGGATTCCTCCGGCGTTCCGTTCAACTGCAGCCACGTTTACGCATCGGGCAACACGGCGGCGGACATGTTGGCCAATGCCATGGCCGAGTCGACCGGCCGAATGCTCGCCTGTCAACTTTATAAGATGACCGACGATCCGGGGATGCAGGACATGTTACAATTCATGATCGCCCGCGACACGATGCACCAGAACCAGTGGCTCGCCGCGTGGGAGGAACTCGGCGGACGCGATTGCCATCCGATCCCCAATAATTTCCCCCAGGCGGAGGAAAATCAGAACGTCAACTACACATTCTACACGCTTGGCAAAGACGATTCGGTACCGCAGCCCGAAGGCAATTGGAGCAGCGGGGAATCGTTTGACGGCAAGGGTAAGTTCAAGATGGAGCGGATGCAGCCCAAGGGGGACAAGCCGGACCTGGGCATGGCGTCACCCAAGACATCCGCTCAGAAAGAGCAAATGACCGCCGGTTCGATCGTCACGGCCATCAAAGGTGCATCGGCCAAAATTGAAAAGACGCTCAAAAAGTAGGCTGTCAGGAACCGAGTGGGCGTCGAAGACTCATTGACCCACCCCACAAAAATCCCGCTACGATGGCGGGATGCCCGATCTGACCCCCGCCGTTGAAGCCTGCTTAACCGAACGATTTGGCCTGCCGGAGTTTCGCCCCGGCCAGATCGAGGTGATCGAGCGGTTGATGGCCGGCAAGTCGGTCGCGGCGGTCTTTCCGACCGGCGGGGGCAAGAGTTTGTGCTATCAATTGCCCAGCCAGTTACTGCCGGGCATGACCGTCATCGTCTCGCCGCTGATCGCGCTGATGAAAGATCAGTGCGATGCGATGGCGGCGCGGGGGATCCGGGCGGCGAGGCTCGATTCGACGTTGACCAATGATGAATTTCGCGAAGCAATGGCGGGCATTCGCGACGGCAGCATCAAGATGCTTTATGTGGCCCCGGAGCGTTTTTTCAACGAACGGTTCCTCGCATCGGTCGGCTCGCTCGATGTGTCGTTGATGGCGATCGATGAGGCGCACTGCATCTCGCAGTGGGGACATAACTTTCGCCCCGATTATTTGAAACTCGCCGAGCTGGCCAAACGGTTGGGGGCGGGCCGCGTGCTGGCATTGACCGCAACGGCAACCCCGTCGGTGTTGGCTGATATCCGGGCGGCGTTTGACATTGCCGATGGCGATGCGATTTGCACCCCGTTTCATCGTCCCAACTTGCAGTTACTGTCGGCCGTCGTCGATTCCGGCGAAACCTATGACCACCTGCTCGATCGGTTAAAATCCAGGCCCCCGGGGGCCACGATCGTTTATGTCACGTTGCAACGTACCGCCGAGGAAATCGCCGAGCGGTTGGTCGGCGACGGGATCGAGGCGACCGCCTATCACGCCGGTTTGAAACCCGAAGAACGAACGGAAATTCAGCGACAGTTTCTCTCGCGATCCGACAGCACCATCGTCGCAACGATCGCTTTTGGGATGGGAATTGACAAAGCGGACATTCGTTATGTCTACCATTTCAACCCGCCCAAATCTTTGGAGTCGTATGCCCAGGAGATCGGCCGGGCCGGACGCGATGGCGAGGCATCGACGTGTGAGTTGTTGATCGACCCGGAAGACCGGATCGTGCTTGAGAATTTTGTCTACGGCGACACGCCGACGCTGGGATCGGTCGAGACACTGATGCGAATCCTCTCGGGTCAACCCGAGACGTTTCACCTGTCGCACTATTCATTGTCCAGCGAAACGAATATTCGCATCCTGGTGGTGCGGACGTTGCTGGTCTATTTGGAACTCGACGGTTTGATTGAATCGACGTCACCGCGTTATGACACATATAAGCTCAAACCGTTTTTGAGTACTGAGCAGATTTTGGTAAAACTCAAAGGGGAGCCTCGGGAGTTCGCCGCCGGGGTGCTCGCGACGCTGAGCAAGGGCCGAACGTGGTTGCTGCTCAACCCCACGGTCGCGGCCAGGCAATTGAAAGCCGATCGGCAGCGGGTTGTTGCGATGGTGGAATATTTCGTCGAACGGGGCTGGGTCGAGGTCCAAGTCGCCGGGTTGATGCACGGTTACCGCCGGCGAAAATCGTTGGGAAATGTCGACTCACTTGCCGCCGGGTATCACGAGCGTTTGGTCGTCCGGGAAGCCGGGGAGGCGGAACGAATCGACCAGGTGTTTGAACTTGCCGCCGCGTCGAACTGCCTGCCGGGTCGGTTGGCGGAGCACTTTGGCCAGCCGACGGATCAGTCGTGCGGTCAATGCACCGCGTGCCTGGGAGCGGGGCCGTTTGATATCCCCGCCCCCTCGCACCGCCAAATCGGATCGGCCGGCCGGCGGGCGATCGACGATGCGGTGCGGCAATATGGCGAACTGCTGGCCGATCCGCGGGATCGAGCCAAATTCCTGTGCGGGTTGGCAACCCCGGCGTTCCAGCGAGCCAAATTGACGCGAGCGGCGGGATTTGGCGTCTGCGATTTGGTCCCGTTTGCGGACGTCCTGGCGGCGGTGTCGTAAGGGTGGGGGTTAAATCCAAAACCGCGGCGAAACCTTTGGCGGTCGAGGCGGTTGGATGTTTTGTCGCCGCTGGGAATATCCGGCGGGGCACCACTCCTCCTTTACCACCCTTTTGGTCATGAATCGATCCAAACTTGCCGCTTCGGCTTTTGCCGCCCTGCTCCTGCCGGCCACCGTTTTTGCTGATCCGCCCAAGGAAGGTCGCGGGCCGTCCGATGGGGAACGGCCGCGGAGCGGCGAACGGTTCCGTGATGGTGATCGAGGTCCCGAGCGGTGGTGGTCCCGAGCGGGGTGGTCCCGAGCGGGGTGGTCCCGAGCGGGGCGGTCCGGGGCCGGAGATGTTCATGCGGATGATGCCGTTGATGCGTGCCTTGGATGCTGACGGCGATGGCACGATTGATTCGGCGGAACTCGAATCGGCGACCGCGTCGCTCAAGGCGTTGGACAAAGATCAGGATGGGAGTTTGACGTTTGAGGAACTGCGACCCCAACCGCCCCAAGGCGGACGCGGGTTGATGCCGCCTAGGGATCGCGATGGCGATCGGCCTTCGCGAGAGGGTCGACCGGGCCGTGGCCCACGCGATGGCGACCAAGCCGCCGCGGGGCCTGCCGGGGGCGGGATCGACCGAATGGTTAAATTCGTGATGCAGCGGGACGAGGACGGCGACGGCAAAGTCAGCCGCGACGAAGCCGGCGAGGGCATGAAGGAGCGATTTGACCGGCTGGACACCGATGGCGACGATCATGTGACCGAGGACGAACTTCGCAAGGCGGTGGCCGGTCGGCAGCGGGATTAGCGGCTTGAACGGGAGGGCGAGGCTCCCGCCGAACCGGGAGGGCGAGGCTCCCGCCGAACCGGGAGGGCGAGGCTCCCGCCGAGCCACTCATCTGAAGTCGCTGGACCCGCCAGGGTTCAGACGGCCTGAACCCTGGCGGGTCCAGCAACGGGTTGTAAACCCGTCTTACAAGGTCGACCGCGGGGGTTTCTGAACTAGACTTTGGCACCCCGACCCCGCCCGTCCGCGTTTGATCGTCGCCCTTGTCCGTCGTTGTTGCCCCCCCGAAACGTGACGCGGCGGTGACCACGGTTGCTCCGGTTCACGGTCAATCCTCCGGCGGACCGGCGGAGCCTGAACTTCGTCCCGTGCTTCGCGGCCGCTGGACGGTCGGAAATCGGCCGATCGCCGCCATCGGGTTGCTCATCACGCTGTTGGGCGTGGGGCTGACGTTGCAGCGGATCGTTTCGCAGTACCAAACCCCCGGGCCGTTCAATCATGACGCCCAGGGGTTATGCGATTTTCACAATGGCATCTACTATCCGGCCCGGGCGGTTTTGGCCGGCGAGAGTCCCTACGGTCAACCGTATGCGGATGCCTATCCGGTGGCGCGGCAGATCCCGTTTTTCTCGCCGATCATCCTGGTGCTGCACGCACCGCTGGCGGTCCTGCCGCTGCGGGTCGCCGAGTGCATCCACGTCCCGATTCAAGTGGCGATGATGTTGGGCATTGCGATTTTGGCGGCCGCCGCCGCCGGGATGCCCCGCCGACTCGATGCGGTCGCGGCCATCGGGGCGCTGGTTGTCTTTAGCCGAGGCGGACACATCACCCTCTTTGATGGTTATTTCACGTTTGAATTGGTGTTGGCAACGTATCTGTCGCTCTGGTGGGCCGATCGCTACCCCGTCCGTTCGGCGGTGACGTTGGCGATCGTTTCGGCCAAACCAACTTATATCCTGCCGCTGGGGTTTCTGATGCTCGCCCGGGGTCATTACCGGGCGCTGGTCTTGGGGGCGGTGCTCAGCATCCTCGGTGCGGCGTTGCCGCTGGCATGGATCGCCCACCACCGTGGCGATGGCGACATGATCGCCGGGGCGGCGGTGTTGAAAGATCAAATCGTTCACACCCAGGAGGTCCACCGGGCGATGGAGGATGAGTCGCCGGTGCATTCTTGGACACGGCTGGATCTCTACGCAATCATTAGCAAATGGCGGGGCGAGGATCCCGGCGATGCGGCCCATTTGGCGGTGATGTTTGCGATCCTGGCGGTGCCGATGGGTGTGCTTTGGTACCGAAATGGTTGCGAACCGTGCGATTGTTTAGCCGGTCTGTCGGGGACGATCATCCTGACGGCATTGTTGGTCAGCCTATATCACCAATCTTATGACTCGTTGTTGATGGCTGCCCCGGTCGCGGCGATCCTGGCGGGGCGGCTGCCGGCCTGGCGAAACCGGGGGTGGGCGGTGCGGTGCGTGATTGCCGGTTTGTTGGCATTCCCGGCACTCAATTATCTGTCAACCCGCACCGCGCTGATGCGGCTTAACCCCGGCGAGGTCATGGTCAAAACGTTCACGAGCCTCAATGGAATGATGTTGACCACGGCATTGGTTTTGCTGATTGTATTGGCAATCAAAGAGCGGAGAGAATCA
Organism: Pirellulaceae bacterium; assembly: GCA_963833245.1. Lineage (GTDB taxonomy): Bacteria > Planctomycetota > Planctomycetia > Pirellulales > Pirellulaceae > Rhodopirellula. The sequence continues at coordinate 376,718 of CAWHXH010000006.1, read as the reverse complement.
CCCGATGCCAGCGAACCAACCATCGTTTGATCCGACCGAACGTGATGACCGACCGCTGCGTTGGTTTCTGATGGCGGTGGGCGTATTTTCGCTGACCGCCTTTGGGGCCGCGGTGATGCCCGCGGATTGGATGGTTCAAATCTCCGCGTCGATCGGATTGGAAATGCCGCCGGCGCGGTTGCCGATTTACCTGGCCCGCCACCTTTCGCTGCTTTACGGTTGCGTCGCGGTGGCATTGATTTTGATCGCTGGTGATCTGCCAAGGTACCGACCGTTGTTGCCATGGTTGGCGGGCGGAACGGTGGCATTCGGGATCGGTCAAGCGATCATTGATATCCAATCCGGCATGCCGTGGTGGTGGACCGCCGGGGAAAGCGCCAGCACCGTGGTGGGCGGGTTGCTGATCGCGTGGTTGATCCCTAAGTCCGCGTAGCGAAAGTCGCCAAGACTTTCGGCTGCGATTGCAGGGAATCCGAAAGTCTTGGCGACTTCCGCTACGGCTGTCACGCCTTCACAGGGAATCCGAAAGTCTTGGCGACTTCCGCTACGGGTGTCACGCCTTCACAGTTTTGCGGCGACTCGTTTTGCTCGATTTCGACGCCTTCGATCGTTTAGCGGATTTAGCGGCGACCGACGCCGAACGCGAAGCCTTTTGGAGCGGGGCTTCCCGCTCCTTCGGCAACGCCGCGATCCGTAATGTATTGCGTTTGCTCATCACCTGGGCCTTGGTGATGCCCAAGGCGTTGGCGATCGATTGGTCCGACTCGGTGCCCAGGCGTTGGATGTCCCCGGGCGACCATCGATACTGCGAACGATGCCCGGGGATGCCATGCCGCGAGCGATAGCCGCGGACCGCGGCGACCGAGATCCCGGTTTCGTTGGCGACCTCGACATCGGGTTTCTTACCGAGCATCGCGATCACATCGGGGGTCCATCGCTGCCGGCTGGCCGCGACGACCGGCGACTGGATGTCCAGTGACTGCCTCATCGCGATGACTTTACGACGCGGGATGCCCAGTTTGCGGGCGACTTGGGTATCGGGATATTTCCCCAACATCGCCAGCTCCGCCTTGCTCCATTGACGACTGGGGCGACCCTTGCGAACCGTCTGGATCGCCATCGAATTGCGTTTGGCGGCGACGGTCGATCCGTCCAGTCCGACTCGGCGGGCGATCTCCGCGTCGGTCAACTTGCCCAACCAAGCGATTTCGCGTTTGGTCCATTTGTGCCGGCTCGCCTTGGTCGACTGGCCAAACGGGGGGATATCGAGCAGTTTGCGTCGGCGATTGACGGCGTTGGGGGTCAGACCCAACTTTTCGGCGACCGCGGCGTCGGACATCGTGCCGAGCAACTTGTCGGTTTTGGCGGTCCAGTTGGACCAATTGTGGGCAGTGATTCCCCGCTTTTGGCGCTCGATCCGTACCGCCGTGACATGCACCCCGAACTCCTCGGCCAGTTCGGTGTCGGTGCGTTTACCGAGTTGGCGGGTCAAGGGTCCGGGCAGTTTGACTGCGGCGATGGCCGTCGGTTTTTCGAGCGGGGCGACGGACGATTTCTTGGTGGACTTCTTGGCCACGGGGGACTCCTCAGACGGGGACAGGACCGGAAAATCACGACATGGTGGGTGGCCCTCTATCGCGACTGATTACGAACGATTGCTGCGCCGCTTGCAAGTCTTCGCAGGCATTTTGACTGGTATTTTTTCAAAATTCGTGGTTGGCCCCACCGATTGCCCCACCGATCGGAGGCACGCACGGTCCCCGTTACAATCACCGATCACCGATCATCGGTCGTCCCGTCTGCCCGATCGACCGATCCCCTTGCACGCCCCGCCCCCCCGATCTTTGCAACGATGTCGATGACCTCCTCACCATCCCTTGACCCCACGGTGGCCGCCAAAGCCGTTCAAGATGCGGCCGGACGCGGTGATTTGACCACTACGGCGGCCAAAAATTTGACCGATTGGTTGACCCAGGATCGCTACGCCGGCTACTTGCCGAAGGTCACCGGTTATATCCAGCGGGGCGATTGGAAAACGCTCGATGATGTCTACTGGACCGTGATCCCCTTTGGCACCGGGGGGCGGCGGGGCCGGATGTTTGAAATCGGATCCAACGCGATCAACGACCGCACGATCGGCGAGTCGGCCCAGGGGCTGGCGGATTATGTTGTCGAATATCATGGCGGCGTCAAAGGTCTGTCGTGTGCCATTGCTTATGACACCCGACATCGATCGCGACATTTTGCCGAGTTGTGCGCGTCGATCATGGTCGCGGCGGGCATGAAGGTCTACTTTGTCGACGACTATCGCGCGACGCCTCAATTGTCCGTCGCCGTTCGGCACTACGGTTGCGATTGCGGGATCATGGTGACGGCGTCTCATAACCCGCCCAGCGATAACGCAGTGAAAGTCTACTGGTCGACCGGCGGCCAAGTCTTGGCGCCGCACGACCGGGGGATCATCGACCGGGTGATGAATTGTCAAACGATTCATACGGTGCCGTTCGACGAGGCGCTCGCCGACGGCCGAGTGCAAATCGTCACCGAGGAGGTCGACCGGGTGTACCTCGACGCCGCGGCGGCTCACGGGACGCCGGGACCACGGAATTTAAAAGTTCTTTACACCCCGCTGCACGGCGTCGGCGAGGCGATCGTTGCCCCGCTGCTGGCTCGCGACGGGTTCGACGACGTCACCATCTACGAGCCGCACCGCGAGCGATCAGGCGACTTTCCCAATGTCCCCGGGCATGTTTCCAACCCCGAGCGGACGGAGGTTTTCGAGGCCCCGATTGCCCAAGCTCAGAAACACGGTCATGAATTGATCATGGCGACCGACCCGGATTGCGACCGGCTCGGGGCCGCCACCCCGGTCACGATGGACCCCACCGGACCATGGAAAACATTCAATGGCAACCAGATCGCGGCATTGTTATGTGATTACGTCCTGTCGACGGCCCGGCGGACCGGGCGAATCACCGGCGACAGCTACGTGGTCAAGACATTGGTGACAACCGAGTTGGTCCGCCGCATCGCTGCGTCTTATAACGTTCGCACGGTCGGCGATCTTTTGGTGGGTTACAAATACATTGCCGAGGTGATCGATCGGGAGGGTCCGGCCGACTTCCTGTATGGTTGCGAAGAATCTCACGGATACTTGGTCGGTGACTATGCGCGGGACAAAGACGGCGGGGTCGCTTGCATGTTGTTTGCCGAGTTGGCCGCGAGCGTCAAAGCCGGGGGGCAATCATTGCACGATCACCTCGGATCGCTCTATCAAAAACATGGGCTGCATCGCGAGCATCTGATCAACGTGATGATGGAGGGTTCCGAGGGGATGGCGGCGATGCGAACGTTGATGCAACGTTTCCGCGACGCCCCGCCGGCGACGTTGGGCGATCTGCAAGTCTCCGGGGTTCGTGATTATGCCGCCGGCACCCGGCTGGACACCGCGACGGGCCAAAAACATCAATTGATCGGCCCGACCGGCGACCTGGTGATTTTGGACCTCGGCCAGGAGGGCAACTACATCGCGGTGCGTCCCTCGGGAACCGAGCCGAAGGTGAAGTTCTATCTGTTCACCAGTCTGACGCCGGAGCAGTCGGCGGACTTGGACACCGCCAATGCTCAATTGGACGAACGTTTGGCTCAAATCGAAGCGGACGTTCGGCAGTACGCGTTGTAGGTCGAATGAGTAGGACGGTCTTTCAGACCGTCCAATGCCCCCCCGACGGTCGATTGCGGCCACGACGGGCTGAAAGCCCGTCGTACCGTTAACGGTCCTTGACCGCTGCGGCGGCGGGGTCCTATCATCCCCGGCCCGCTTTCACGCTCCCGACCCACGCCCCCCGCCGCAACCGACCGATGGCTGTTCCCAAGCGAAAACACTCCAACAGCCGGACCGGCAAACGCCGCAGCCACGACCACGTCAAAAAGGCGCAGATCGGGTACTGCCCGCAGTGCTCCGGCGCTGTGCCGACGCACACGGTTTGCCCCAAGTGCGGGTTTTACATGGGCCGAACCGTGGTCCAGACGGCCGAAGAATCCGTTTGAGCGAGTTGGTTTCGACGCCCGTGTCCATCGCGTTGGATGCCGCCCGCCCGGCGGCGCTGTTTCCCGGCCAAGGTGCTCAAAACGTCGGCATGGGCCAGGCCCTGGCGGCGGGACACCCGATCGCCAAAGCTCGTTTCGACGAAGCGTCGCAGGTGCTCGGCTACGATCTAGCCAAGCTTTGTTTTGAAGGGCCGATCGACCAGCTTTCGGAAACCGTTCATTCGCAACCAGCGCTGTTTGTCGTCGGAATCGTTGCCGCCGAAGTGCTCGCCCAACAACAGCCGGATTTGATCGATTCGGTCGTTGCGACGGCAGGTCTGTCCCTGGGTGAGTACACCGCGGTGTGCTTTGCCGGGGGGATGTCGTTTGCCGACGGGGTTCGCGTCGTCAAGGCTCGCGGTGAGGCGATGCAGGCGTGCGCCGACGCAACCGAATCGGGGATGTCCAGCGTCTTGGGGTTGGACCTGGAGGCGCTCACCACGCTGTGCGATTCGGTCCGCGGCGATGGCGAAGTGCTCCAGCCGGCCAACCTGTTGTGCCCCGGCAATATCGCGGTTTCGGGGCACCTGTCGGCGCTTCAGCGGTTGGAACCGTCGGCGTTGGCCGCCGGTGCGATGAAGGTCGTCTCGCTGCCGGTCGCCGGCGCCTTTCATACCGATTTGATGGCCGATGCGGTCTCCAAGCTTTCCGACGCACTCGCGTCGGTGTCGCTGAGCGATACGCGCATTCCGGTCTATTCCAACGTTGACTCGTCGCCGCACACCGACGCGGCGGAAATCCGCGATCTGTTGGCCCGCCAAGTGGTCGGGTCGGTCCGCTGGGAAGATTCGATCGCCGCGATGTTGGCCAACGGCATTGACTGCTTTTTGGAATTGGGGACCGGCCGGGTGCTCCGGGGGACCATTAAACGCATCGCCCGCCGAACACCCAGCGAAGGTTTTGGCGACTGACAGGCTCTTGGGTGTGGTAGCGGAAGTCGCCAAGACTTTCGGTCGCATCGGATGGTTCCCGGGGAGCCTTGGATTCTCATCTATACAACCGAAAGTCTTGGCGACTTCCGCTACGACCAGAACAACATCATGCAGCTTTCCATTCAAACTGATTTGTCGGGTCAAACCGCCATCGTCACCGGGGCTTCCCAAGGCCTCGGCCGGGCCGTCGCGGTGGCGCTTGCGGTCAACGGAGCACACGTCGCGTGCATTGCCCGCAATGCCGAAAAATTGGCCGAAACGGTCTCGCAAATCGAAGCCGCCGGCGGCAAAGGTTCCGCGGTGCCGTGCGACGTGACCGACCGGGCGGCCACGACCGCGGCGATCGAGAAAGTCGCCGCCGACCATGGTCAATTGCACATCTTGGTCAACAACGCCGGCATCACCCGCGACAAACTGATGCGGGGGATGTCCGACGAAGAATGGGACATGGTGTTGGCGACCAACCTGACGAGCTGCTTCGTGTGCTGCCGTGCGGCGGCCGGTTTGATGCGAAAGAAGAAATACGGCCGAATCATCAACATGGCCTCGATCTCGGGCATCATCGGCAACCCCGGCCAAGCGAACTATTCGGCCAGCAAGGCGGGGATGATCGGGATGACGCGGACGATGAGCAAAGAACTCGTCGGTCGCGGCGTGACGGTCAACGCGGTCGCCCCGGGGTTCATCGCCAGCGAAATGACCGCCGAGCTGGGCGACGTCGTGATGGAGGAGGTCGTCAAGCGGATCCCGGCCAAACGGGTCGGCCAGCCTGAGGACGTTGCCGCGGCGTGTCTGTTCTTGGCTTCCAAGGATGCTTCGTACATTTCCGGTCAAACCATCGTCGTCGACGGTGGCATGGTCGGGTGAGGGGCATGGTCGGTTGACGCGTTTTGACGCTGTCCCCTATGTTCCGCCGTTTGTCGTTTTCCCCCCCAACCGCTCCCTTTTCCCTTCCAATCCTGCCGGACCCCGCCCATGGCGACCATCCTAGAACGCGTCGTAGACATCGTTTCCGAACAACTCGGGGTCGACAAAGACAAGATCACCCGCGAAACCTCCTTCGTCAACGATTTGGGTGCCGACTCGCTGGACACCGTCGAGTTGGTCATGGAGCTGGAGGAGGAGTTTGATATCTCGATCCCCGACGACGCCGCCGAAAAGATTCAAAAGGTGGGTGAAGCGGTCGATTTCATCGAGAACGAAAAGGGCGAAGACGGCTGAGCCAGCCCCCTGCCGACCGTAGCGGAATTCGCCAAGAATTTCGACGTCGCTGCAAACGATGTCGAACGGCTTGGCGAATGTCGTTGCCCAACCCCGACGTTGACGCGTCCCGCCAGCTCTGTATTGATCAAACCCCCGATGCCCACCCCCGCCGATCCTGTCCGTCGCGTTGTCATCACCGGGATGGGCGTTGTCACGCCGCTGGCCTGCGAGCTGGAAAGTTTTTGGGACAAATTGATCGATGGCGAGTGCGGCATCCATGACCTGTCGATCCTCGACACGTCGCACTACAAGGTCCATTTCGGCGGCGACATCCCGTCCTTCTCGCTCGATGGCGTGGTTGAACCCAAGGAAATCAAACGGCTGGACCGGTTCACGCAGTTTGCCGTTCACGCCGCCGCCCAAGCCGTCGAGCAGGCCGGATTGGACTTCGACGCCCTGTCGTCGCAGCGTTGCGGTGTGATCCTGGGTTCGGGCATCGGGGGCCTCAACGAGATCGAGGAGCAAATCGAGCGGCTGCTGACCAAGGGTCCCGACCGCGTCTCGCCGTTCACCGTGCCCAAGATGATGGTCAACGCCGCGGGCGGAAATTTGTCGATCCGCTACGGTTTCAAAGGTCCCAACTACGCCGTCGCGACCGCTTGCGCGTCGGCGACCAACGCGATGGGCGATGCGCTGCGAAGCATTCGCATGGGCGAGACAGATTTGATGATCACCGGCGGCTCCGAGGCCGCGATCACGCGAATGGGGTTGGCGGCGTTTCAAAACATGAAAGCGCTGTCGACGCGAAACGACAGTCCCACGACCGCCAGCCGGCCCTTTGACGCCGATCGCGACGGTTTCGTGCTCGCCGAGGGCGCCGGACTGTTGGTGATTGAAGCTTTGGAACATGCGATGGCCCGCGGGGCAACGCCGATCGCGGAATTGATCGGCTACGGCACGACGTCCGATGCCGGGCACATCACCGCCCCCGATCCCCACGGATTGGGCGCCGCCGCGGCGATGCGGTCGGCGATCGGCGACGCGGGTTTGAACCCCTCGGACATCGATTACATCAATGCCCACGGCACCAGCACGCCGCTGGGGGATAAGGCCGAGACCGAAGCGATCATTGCCGTTTTGGGTGACCACGCTCAAAAGGTGGCCATCAGCAGCACCAAGGGGGCGCTGGGTCACTCCTTGGGCGCCAGCGGCGGAATCGAGGCGATCATTTGCTGCCGCACCCTGCAAACGGGCGTGGTCGCTCCGACGATCAATTTGACAACGTCCGATCCCCAGTGCGGGCTGAATTACACGCCCATTGAGGCGAAGCGGCGGCCGGTTCACGTGGCGATGAGCAACAGTTTCGGGTTCGGCGGCCACAACGCCTGTGTCGTCATGCGGCGGTGGGAGGGTTAGGTTGTTCGGCCTCCGGTAGCGGCGGCCCCCCGGTAGCGGCGGTCCGCCAGGCCGCCGAATCATTTCCCAACCAAAGCCTTGGCGGCTTGCCGCTACCGGAATGTCGACCAAAGCCTTGGCGGCTTCCCGTTTCTCCATGACTGAACGAACCGGTATGAACGAGGCTTCACCCCCCCGCGGCTTCTTTTCTGAAGCCGACGACGATCCGGCGCCGTTGATCTATTTGGTCGACGATCATCAGGTGGAACTGGACCTGATGGAACGTTGGTGCCGGCAGGCGGGGCTGCGGACACGGACCTTCGAGAGTCCCGAGTCGTTACTCGAAACGCTCAATCATGATTCTTATGGTTGCGTGGTCGCGGACCTCCGGATGCCGCGAATCTCCGGGCTGGAACTGCAAGCGGAGATGACCCGCCGCGAGTTGGTCATCCCGGTCATCATGGTGACCGGCCACGGCGACGCGGAAATTTGCCGCGCGGCGTTTCGTCAAGGCGTTTTCGACTTTATCGAAAAGGGTTTCGATTCGCTGCAATTCGTCGACGCGATCGAGCGAGCGGTCCGTCAAAACCACCGCGATCGTTTTCGGCACCAGGTTCGTCAGCAGGCTCGCGAACTGATTGAGCAGATTTCGCCACGCGAACGCGATGTGATGGCGTTGTTGGGTGAGGGGATGACGCTCAAACACATCGCGATGGAATTGAAAATTAGCGTCCAGACGGCCAGCAAGCATCGCGGCAGCATTTTCAGCAAGCTGGAAATCGACAACGAGGTTGATTTGTACAAGATCATCATGGCCGCGGAGTTGCCCCCCGGCGTTGTTGACGCTTCCCAACCGGTGATTTCTTGAGGAATTTTCAAGGCGAGCATCCCCTCACCCCCCAGCCGCCGCCCCCCTAAGAGGCATTGGTCTTTGCACAAGTCTGTTCGCTCTTCAGTCCCGATAGGGACGGCAGCCATAAGCCACGGACGCCAGTCCGTGGTTTGGAGAAACCGGACTGCTAGATAGTCCCGATAGGGACGGCAGGGACACGGCAACAGCGAATCCTGCCGTCCCTACCGGGACTCTCCTCCACGTACCTTCGGTAAAACCACGGACTAGCGTCCGTGGCTATTGCATGTCGTCCCTATCGGGACTAAAGAAAGTCGGGTAGGGACCAATGCCTAAGAGGGGCGGGGGGGAGCTGTCGTTGGTGTTTCGCCCGAACAAGACCTTGGCGGTCTCGGCTACCGGGGGGGAACCCAACCAGGACTTCGTGGAAAGCATCGGCTTATGGGCCGCGGACACGTTTGGTCCGCGACATTTCTTTTCTCCGGCTTGCTGTTTGCGTACACTTCGGCGGTTCCCCCCTCCCGCCCCCCAAGCCCGCCGCCAGCCCCCGATGAGCGACCAAACTGAACCCGAAATCGAGTCGGATGCGACGACGAGAACGAAGTCCAAAACCCGGACCCGCGTCTCCCAATCCGATGTCCCCTCGTTTTCCCTGGAGCAAGCGCTTCGTGTCGCCACGGCAATCAGCGACGAACACGCCGGCGGTCCGGTCACGCCGCTGCAGTTGGCCGCCGCGATGATGATGCAGCCGACGACGGGGTCGTTCCGGCAACTTTGCGGTGCCTCGATCGCTTATGGGATCACCGACGGCGGCTACAACGCTTCGCAGATCACGCTGACCGAGATCGGTCGCCGGATCATGATGCCGACCGTCGAGGGGGATGATCTGGTCGCCAAACGGGAAGCGGTGTTGCGGCCGCGAGTGATCGACGAGTTTCTAGCCAAATACAACCACTCGGGGCTGCCGCGAACCGAAATCGCGTACAACGTGCTCATTGAACTGGGTGTCCCCAAAAACCGGACCGAGGACACGTATCATTTGATCTTGGACAACGCTCATCACGTGGGGTTGATTACCAAGATCAATGACAAACTCTACGTCGATTTGGAAGGAACCGGCGGTGGGGGCGAGATCGCTGCGGCGGCGACCAAACCCTCCGTCGTCAAAACGCCGCCGGTGAAGCCTGCCGCCCCGGTGACGCGGGATTGGCCCCAGGCGCCCGCCCCGGCAACCCCCGCGATTGCCACCGATCGAGATCGCCGAGTGCTCGTGTGTGTCGGCAACCACGAATCGCTCGCCGAACCGATCGGTCAATTGTTGTCGTTTGGAGAAATGCAGGCCGTCGCCGGCGAATTGGTTTCCAGCGAACCTCCGGCATTGTGCGACGAGTTGCTCGGTGAGATGCGGCAGTGTTCGGCGGCGATCCTGCCGATCCCGGCGGCGGGCGACGAGGCCGGCCGAAGCCAATTTTTGATGACCTTGGGCGCCGCGATGGCACTGTTTGGGGGTCGGGTGGTGCTGCTCGCCGACGGTTCCGGCGAAGTCCCGGCAAGAATCGGTGACATCCCGGTCGTCGAACACCGCGGCGGTTCGCTCGACCCCGCCGCGATGCTGGAACTGCTCCGCGCGATTAGCCGAGTCAAAACCACCGCGGCACCCTCGCTGCCGGATCGCTAGATCACGCAGTTGCACCGGCCGTAGTGGATTTTGCTAAAAATCCATCCGCTGGATCGGCACTAACGCTTCATCCAGCTTACGAATCGGAATAGCGGAAGTCGCCGATACTTTCGGATTCGCCGGACGGCAGCCGAAAGTCTTGGCGACTTCCGCTACGTTTGGGGCCACCAAATTTTTCACCATCCCGAGGCCGAGCCATGCCCCCACTGACCGATCGTCGCGTCTTCGTTGCCCAAACGGCGGCGCTGGCGACTGCTGCAACCCTGAGCACGGCGGTGGGATTGCCTGCCGCCCCGATGCCACAGCCCCCGGCGGGGGATTGGTGGCGTTGGCGGGGGCCGACGGGGCAAAATCACGCCGCGAAGGGCAACACGCTGCCGCCCGCCCCGCTGCAGGATCATGTCCGCTGGGTGTGCGACATCCCCGGTCGCGGCCACAGCTCCCCGATCCTCGTCGACGGAGCGGCCTATTTGACGACCGCCGATACCAGGTTGGAGATCCAGTCGGTCATCAAAATCAGCGCCGATGGCGTGATTGATTGGATGTTGCCGGTGCATCGCGGCGGGCTGCCGACGGAGAATCACCCCAAGAACACCGAAGCCACCCCGTCGTTGGCTTATGATGGTCAATCCTTCTATGCGACTTTTTATAATCGCGGAGCGATCTATCTGACCAAAATCGGCGCCGACGGGTCGATCATTTGGCAAACCAATATTGGTGGCTACTCGCCCCAGCAATACAAGTATGGTTACGCCGCCTCACCGCTGTTGCACCAGGACAATATTATCGTGGTCGGCGATTTCGACGGAGCCGCTTTCCTGGCGGCGATCGACCGACAATCCGGCCGTGAGGTTTGGAAAGTCGACCGGCCCGGACGCATCACCTTTTCGTCGCCCATCGTTGCCGACGTCGCCGGCCGACCGCAGATGATCCTCTCCGGCGGCGACCAGGTGGCATCCTATGATCCGCACACCGGGCGGCTCAATTGGCGGGCCGCCGATGCGACCACCATGGCGACGTGCGGCACGGTGGTTTGGGACGACACCCGGATCTACGCCAGCGGTGGCTATCCCAAAAGCGAAACCGTCGCGGTCGCCGGCGATGGGTCGGCCCGGGTGGTTTGGTCCAACCCCGTAAAATGTTATGAGCAATCGATGCTCGCGGTGGACGGTTATGTCTATGCGATCGCCGACGCGGGGGTGGCCTATTGTTGGCGTGGTGAAGATGGCAAGATGATGTGGCGTCAACGGTTGGGGGGCAACTACAGCAGTTCGCCGATTCTGGTGGGCGATACGATTCATGTTTTCAACGAATCGGGCGAAGGATACGCGTTTGCCGCGTCGCCGTCGCGTTATCAGACGCGTGGTGAGAGCAAGGTGGGAGATGAGGTGTTTGCTTCCCCCGTGGTCGCCGGCAACACGATGTATTTGAGGGTCGCCAACAACACGCCGGCCGGTCGCCAGGAGTCGCTGTTGGCCATCGGTTGAGCCGACGACGCAAGCGGACGCTCGAAGATGGATGCACTCAACATCACGCTGATTGCCGTGGGCGGTTTGACCGTCGGGCTTGGTTTGGTTTCGGCGGGCATCGCCAAGTCGTGCGTTTCGGCCCCGATGATCGCTTTGTCGGTCGGCGTAGCGATCGGACCGGCGGGGTTGGGTTGGCTGTCGCCGGAGGATTTGGCCTCGGTCACAGGGGATGATTCGCGACTGTTTCTCGAACAAGCCTCGCGGTTGACGCTGGCGATCGGACTGCTCGGGGTGGCGTTGCGATTGACGACCGGAGCGATCTTTCGACGATGGCGGACGCTGGCGGTGCTGATTCTGGTCGTCATGCCGCTGACCGGTTTGATCGGCGGCGGGTTATTCGTTTGTTTGTTGGGGTTGCCGCCGCTGGTGGCGCTGGCGGCCGGCATGGCGTGTTGTCCAACCGATCCGGTGGTCGCCAGCACGATCGTGACCGGACCGGTCGCCCGGGCCAACCTTTCGCTGAGGCTTCGGCGATTGATCTCGGCCGAATCGGGGGCCAACGATGGTTTGGCCTATCCGCTGGTTTTTCTGCCCCTGCTGCTCTCTGAACATTCCCCCGCCGCGTCGGCACAAATTTGGCTCAGCCGGGTGATGTTATGGGAGATTGCCGCGGCGGTCGCGATCGGTTGGGGCATTGGAATGATTGCCGGCCGATTATTGAAGCTCTCGGAGCGGCAGCACGAAATTGGTCAACGCTCGCTGCTGGGGTTTACCGTCGCGCTGACGTTACTGACGCTGGGGATCGCGGCGGGTTTGAAAACCGATGGGGTTCTGGCGGTCTTCGTCGCCGGGCTGGCCTTTGATCGACAAATCGATCAGTCCGATCGATTGCGGGAGGAGCGTTTTCAGGAGGCGGTCAACCAATTCTTTGCCCTCCCGGTCTTCTTGTTCATCGGCATCTTCTTGCCCTGGGACGGGTGGTCCCAGTGGCATCCGGCGACGCTGTTGGCAACCGTCGTCGGCGTATTGTTCCTGCGTCGACTCCCGCTGCTTTTGGCGGCGGTTCGGCTGGGTTGGTTGCCGGCGATGCCGCGTTGGGGCGACGCGTGGTTTGCCGGTTGGTTTGGTCCCGTCGGGGTCGCGGCGGTCTTCTATGCGGCGATTGCCGACGGTCAATTGGGAGGCCAATCGGTATGGAACGCCGTGTCGTTGGCGGTCGTCGGATCGGTGATCGCCCATGGGGTAACCGCCACACCCTTGGTCCGGTGGCATCGACGTCGCCGACGACAGGGACGTGGCCACGCGGCGACGTTCGGTCACGACGTCAAGGCGGCGGGGACATCATGACCCATCGCAATACTAACCGCGACATCCAAGGCACTGACGTTGGCGATCGCAACCCGGTGCAAGCGGAGTTGGACGAGAGCCGGCAGCGGCTTCGCCTGGCCGCCAACGCCGCCAAATTAGGATGGTACTCTTATGATGCGTTGACCGGCCGGGTGGTTTGGTCGGATGAATTGCGGATGATCGTCGGCCTGCCGCCTACCGAAGCGGTGTCGATGCGGCGGATTCAAGATCTGATCGTTGTCGGAGATCAGGATCGGTTTGTCCAACACAGCCGCGATTCGATGCGGGACGAAGCGGCGGCGGAGTACCGAGGCGAGTTTCGCATGAGGCGTGGCGACGGGCAACTGATATGGGTCGAGGACCGCGGCAAGGTCGTTTGGGGAGATCGACCAGAGGGGCGACGTCCGCTCTACGCCGTCGGCATGGTCATGGACGTGACCGAACGCAAGGACGCCGAAATCCAACTTCGCGAACTCAACCGGACGCTTGAAAAACAGGTGGCCGACCGCACCGCGATCCTCAATATCCTGCAAGACGTGACGCGGGCGGCCAACGAGGCGCAAACGGTCACCGAAGCGATGGAGGCGGCCCTGGAACGAATCGCCTCCTACAACGGTTGGGGCATCGGACATGTTTGGCAATCGATCGAGGCGTCCGACGACGCGGAGGGTCCGCTCGCGGCGTTGGAAAGTTCAGGCGTTTGGCATGTCGATTCGACCTTTGACGATCGACCGGAAATGATCGCGGAACTCAAACGAATCGTCGGCGAGAAAGTGATCCGCTTTGGTGACGGTTTGATCGGCCGGGTCGCCCAATCGGCGCAACCAACTTGGGTTGAGGGCAACGAGGGCGATTCGTTGCAACACGACGGCTTGCGGCAGACGTCGCTATTATCGCTGGTCGCATTTCCCATTACGATCGATGGCGAAGTCGCCGCGGTGATGGAGTTCCTGTCCGACCAAATCACCCGGCCCTCGGAGCAATTGCTCAAAGTCATCCCCGACATTGGAATCCAATTGGGCCACGTCATCGAACGCAAGCGACTCGAACGGATCGTCGCCCAAATGGCGATCAACGAGCAGCAGCGAATCGGCCGAGAGTTGCACGACGGCATCGCCCAGCAGTTGACCGGCGGCGCCCTGATCGCCCAAGCATTGGTGCGGCGGCTGGAGGAGCAGTTGCCATCGCAAGCCGCCACGGCGAAGCAATTGACGGCCATTATCGGTCAAGCTCATCGGGGCGTGCGGCACCTGTCCAGCGGGCTGATGCTCAGCACCCTGAGCGCCGCCGAATTGCTGCCCGCGCTGCGGGCGGCGGCGGCCGAAACGCACGATCGCTTTGGGATAGACTGTCAGATCGTCGTCGATTCGTTCGATCCGTCGTTGATCGGTGACGACCGGACCGCATTGACCATGATTCAAATCGCTCGCGAAGCGATTCATAATGCCGTCAAACATTCGCGAGCCAAACGTATCACGCTGGGGGTTCATACCAATGACCGCATCATCATGAGCATTGACGACGATGGCGTGGGGTTCGATCAGTCGATCAAAAGAAAAGGCGGCAATGGTCTGCGTATCATGCGGTACCGGGCCGAGGCGATTGGTGGGGGGTTGAGCGTCGGTTCCCAACCCGATGGCGGAACCCGAATTACCTTCACGCTTGAAATTTCTTGATGCTCGACAAACCGATCGATCCGTCGCTCTCCAAACCGGCTCGGATCGCGGTGGTCGATGATCACGGCATCGTCCGCTACGGCTATTCGCAACTGATCGATCAGGAGCCGGGGTTGGAAGTTTGCGGAATGGCCAGCGACGAGGCGAGCGGCTACGAGTTGCTCCGGAGCGAACGTCCCAATGTCGCCATCGTCGATCTATCGCTGCAAAACGGCGACGGTTTGGATCTGGTCAAATCGGTCGCCAAACATCTGCCGACGATTCACCTGCTCGTCGTTTCGGCTCATGATGAACACCTCTTTGCCCACCGATCTCTTGCCGCCGGGGCGAGGGGGTTTATCAACAAGCAGGAAGCGCCCGGGATGTTGATCGATGGGATTTGGGCACTGCTGGGGGGCAATTACTTTTTTAGCGACGCGGTCACCAAGACGCTGCTGGACATAAGATTCGGACGTCGCCACCAAGCCGAGGGCGGCGGGATCGACTCGTTGAGCGATCGCGAGCTGCAAGTCTTTGAACAAGTCGGAGGCGGTCGGAGCACGCGGGAAATCGCCGAAAGTTTGCGACTAAGCGTTAAAACCATCGAGCGTCATAAGGAGAATATCAAGCAGAAGCTCGAGATTGGTCATGCGACGCAATTGGTCCAGCACGCGACCCAGTGGGTGCTGGGTAAGGGGAGCTAGGCTCGAATGCTGCGGACTTAGGCTGAGGGGCGAACTGCAACCGTTGGAGTCTAGCCTTTAGGCGATTCTGCGGGGCACTGAATCGGCTAAAGCCTACACTCCAACGCTAAAGTCCACGGCATTCGAGTCGGGTCCCCCGGGGAGGGGGCGAATGGGGGAAACCTCCATCGGCGGTTGGGAGAGTCTGCCCTTTGGGGTGCCCCGGCGATTAGTCATAATCAACGCAAACGTGAGATTCTGCCAAAATCTATACACCTGACATCATGACGATCAACCACACCCTGACCGCTCCCGCACGGTCCGCCGCCCCACGACAATCCCGCCAAGGCATGCCCGGCGAGCTACTCAACCCGCTGTTGATCTTGCGGGATGGCATCGCGCTGATGGCCGATGAGACCGACGACCAGCGGGCGCTGAAGAAGATTTTTGAAAGTCAGGTTCAGGAGATGTTTCGTGCTGTCAGTCAAACCGTTTCATGAAATCTTGAAATGAGGTTAGGGGACCCGAACCGGACGCTAACGCGTTGCGGCTGATGTTTTCAAACAGAGCAAAATCCACGACGTTCGACCCGGCTCGGGGACCTCGCCGCGACGGCTGGACCGACCCCCGGCGGTCGGTACGATGGTTTGCCCATGAAAACACTTCTATTGATGCGGCACTGCCAGGCCAAATCCGTTGGCGACGTCGCCGGCGACCGTCACCGCCCCCTCTCACCGGGGGGGCTTGCCGAAGCGAAACTGGCCGCCGAGTGGTTGAGCCAAACCGGCCGTTTGCCCGATGGCGTGCTGTGCTCGGCCGCGCTGCGGACGCGTCAAACGGCCGAGGCGATCATGGCCGCTTGTCCGCAGAGTCGACGGGTCGACGTCGAAGCGTTCTATCAAGCCGACGACACGGAACTTCGCCACGGCATCGCCGCCGAAGCGGTTTCCCACGATCTCGGCGATGTTCAAACGTTGCTGGTGCTCGGTCATAATCCAACCATCAGTGACCTGGCCGGAAGTTTGACCCGCCGTCCGACCATGCTGCCGCCGGGGGCAATCGTCGTCATCGAGGTCGATCACGACTGGTCGCAACCGCTTGCGGCGGCAGGCTGCCGCTGGATCGAGCAATGGACGCCCGGTCGGGCAGCGTCTTGATGCTCGACCCGACCGCCGCGGCGTTGTTTGCGGTTTTGTTGATCGGTCACGGTGGGCTGCATCTGGCCGCCTACAACCGGCTCAACGCAATCGGTTGGTCGCGGCGAACGACCAAGGCACTTTCCAAAGCGCTGTTTGTCGAGATGTGGCTCTCCCCGCCGCTACTGCTGTGGGCGTGCCAGCCGCTGCGGGAATGGCTCGCCGGGCATCGGGCGTTGTCGGACCTGCCCGCCTGGTTGCTTGCCTCCGGCGGCCTTTCGCTAACGACCGCCTTGGTGCTCTTTGGGTTGTGGCTGATTTGGCGACCCGTCTTTGGCGTTCAAACCGTGCCGGTGCGGCGGCAGATCACTTCGCTGACGCCCGGCGGGCGGCCGGCGCTGCGCCGCTTCGCCGCAACGGGCAAGGCCAAAACGGCCGCCGCGATCCCCGGCAACCAGTTCCTGGACGTCCGTGTCGAACGAATTGAATTGCCCGTCGCGGGGTTGCCGCCGGAGCTGGACGGTTACCGCATCGCTCACCTGTCGGATGTGCATTTGACCGGTCATGTCGATCCCTCGTTGATGCGGGCGGTGGTCGAGGAAGTGATCCGGTGGCGGCCCGAGATGGTCGCGCTGACGGGAGATTTGGTTGATAAAGCGGCGTGCATCGATTGGTTGCCGTCGATCTTTGCCCCGCTGGGCCGCGGCAATACCGCCCCGACCGATGGGTCATTCTTTATCCTCGGCAACCATGACCTCCGGGTTCCCGACCCCGGCAAAACCCGGTCGACGATGACCGACTTGGGGTGGACGGATTTGGGGGGGCGTTGGATCGAGCGGACCGCCGGAGGTGTCGACGTTGCGTTGGTTGGCAATGAGCATCCGTGGTTTGCCAAACCTCCCGGCTCCCCCCCGCCCCGGCCGGGACGCAGCGGGCCGGCCGTCGCGGGAACGCCCCCGACAATTTTCTGCCTTTCCCACAGCCCCGACCCATTCGATTGGGCGAGGTCGATCGGGGCGACGTTGATGTTGGCCGGCCACACCCACGGCGGCCAAGGCCGACTGCCGATCGCCGGCCCGCTGCTTTCGCCGTCCTACCACGGCAGCCGCTGGGCCAGCGGCGATTTCTATCGCCGGCCCACAACATTGCACGTCACCCGCGGTTTGGGCGGCGTCCACCTGCTTCGCATCCGTTGTCCACCGGAGTTGAGTCTGTTGACGCTGCGGGCGACGCCCCCCCACAAGAAACCTGACCTAAGTTTGATTTAGTTAGTCAACGCAAGTCTTGGTCAATCATTCAACATGGCAATCATCAAACGCTTCTGGGTGCCGGTCCTGGTGCTGATGATGGTCGGCATTCACGCCGCGATCATCGGCTACGTCCGTTCCCGCGTCGCGATGCTCGGTGAGACCGACGAGGCGACGCAATCGGTCGGGCTGGTGGTCTTTCAGCCCGCCGCGGACCCCGGCAGCACCTATCAGTTTCAACTCGACGTGGTGATTGAACCGACGCGCCGGGTCTCGGGGGGGGCGGCGGTCCAAGCCGCTCGATTGTTAATCATCGAGGCGGCCGAACAACAACTCCGCCGTGCCGAATCGCCCTGGTTGGAGGACCCGATGCACGAGGAACTCCGCCGTCGGTTGATGACCGTGATGCTGCAGCACCTCCGCGAACCGGTCGTCCAGCGGGTGGTGATCACGCGCTGGATGCGGACGCCCTATTCCCCCGTAGCGGAAGTCGCCAAGACTTTCGGTTCCCCCAAATCGCAACCGAAAGTCTTGGCGACCAGCGCGACATCGGTTTGATCAAAACCAAGCCGCCAGGCAAACCTCCGTCCGGTTGCGAGCCAATTGCCGGACCGAAACGCGGCGGGCACCCATTTGTCGGACCCGCCAGGCGTGACCGGCGATCCGGTCGGCGGCATCATAACGACCCAGTTTGAGCGTCACCAACATCGCTTCGATGTTGACCGACCGATGCGTCACCACGTTTTCGATCGTGGTCAGCGTCGCGTCGGGCACCACGTTGGAATCGACCAACAGCCACCTGGCCCCCGAGAACTCCTGACGCGGCAAATCGCCGGCCCGGGCACGCAGATGGCGAAAATGTGAATGCTCGAGCACTTCCTCGTCCATGTCCCCGGGGTCGATCCCGGTGACCCACAACCCGCGCTGCAATAGATACTGACAGCGCCGCCCGGGGCGCTGCCGATCTCCACCGCCGCGTCGCCGGGCTGGACGTCCCACCCCGCCCAAGCGATCGCTTCGGCGGCTTTGAAGTATGCCCGCGAGATCGGCGGGACCGGCGGATCGATCGGCTGCACCCCCCCGGGCCAACCGCCGACGACCGAGCCGGCGACGTGGGTGCCAAAGAACCAGTGATCCGGGTCAACCATCACGCAGTCGACCACTCGCTGGCCGTCGCCGGCAACCCGATTGATCGGCAACTCGACGCCCGCATTTTCAATCGCTTCGACGACCGCGGCGGTCACCTCATCGCCGCCCGGCTCGAACCCGAACTTGCCCACCGCAACGCGGTCCCGAGGCCAAACGTGCAGGTGTTGCGGCCCGTCGACGTCGCCAATCGCATCGCGCAGTCCCGCGATCAGCTCCGCCGCGCCGGCCGAGCGAGCGGACCCGAGCGATCTGGCCGTGGTGCGGACGAATACCCCGCGGGGCAGGTCCGCCGCCGGGGCATCGTTCTTGAGCGTGACGAAACCCGGCCGCGAGAACGCCAGCCGCCAACCCTGATCGGCAACTTCGTTTTGGACAGCGGTTTGGGCGCCGTGGGCACAGGTGACCATGGCGAATGATGGGGCGGTCATAGGCGACAAAGGTGGGATAGGCCTCTGGCCTGTCATCGAATTTCGCCTCTCATCAGAGGCGACGACAGGCTGGAAGCCTATCCCACATGAGCCATCACCAACGCCAAGTCCGCCGGCGTGATCCCCGAAATCCTCTTGGCCTGTCCAAAATCCAGCGGCCGGATGCGGGACAATTTCTCCTTCGCCTCGGTCCGCAACGAACCGATGGATTGATAATCAAACGTCGCCGGAATCCGTTTGGTCGTCAACCGCTCGGCCCTATCAACATCCGCCTGTTGCCGCTGGACATAACCGGCATATTTGACGTCATGTTCAACCGCGATCGCGGCCACCGGACCGATCGGTCCCAGTTCGGAGATCAACGACACCATCTGTTGCCAATCGACCTCCGGCCGCCGCAACCAAGCTTCCGCGGTTCCGTTCTCGATTCGTCGCCCGGCGAGCAACGACATGGCTAAATCAATCTGCCGTGACTTCTCCGCAAACACGTCGCGTCGATGTGCGTCGATCAAACCCAAACGGTCGGCGTGCGGCGTCAACCGGCGGTCAGCGTTATCCTGGCGCAATAGCAACCGATACTCCGCCCGGCTGGTGAACATCCGGTACGGTTCATCCGTGCCGGCGGTGACAAGGTCGTCGACCAAGACACCCAGGTACGCGTCGCGGCGACCGGGGACCCAAGGCTCCATGCCGGCGACTGACCGGGCGGCATTGAGTCCGGCAATCAACCCCTGGCCCCCGGCTTCCTCATAACCGGTCGTACCGTTGATTTGGCCGGCGAAATACAAACCCGCAACCCGTTTGGTTTCCAGGTGAGGCCATAATTGCGTTGGCGGGCAGTAGTCGTATTCGACCGCGTACCCATACCGCATGATCGACGCATGACGCAGCGCCGGGATGAGTTGAAACATTTCATCCTGCACGTCCCGCGGCAAACTGGTGGAAATGCCGTTGACATAAACCTCACCGTTTTGCCGGCCTTCGGGTTCGAGAAACAATTGATGGCTGTCCTTCTCCGCGAACCGCACCACCTTGTCTTCGATCGACGGGCAATACCGTGGCCCACGGCTATCGATTTGGCCCGAGTACATCGGCGCCCGATGCAGGTTGCGGCGAATCAAATCATGCACCGCCGTGTTGGTGTGGACGATATGACAGGGGACCTGATCAACGTCAAACGGTGGCTGTCCCGGACGCAGGCGGTCGTTGAGAAAACTAAAGGGCTGCGGCTCGTCATCGCCGGGTTGCTCCTGGGCGGCCGACCAATCGATTGTCCGCGACGCCAACCGCGGCGGCGTACCGGTTTTGAACCGGTCGACCTCGAACCCGATTTTGGCGAACGATTCGGACAAACCCGACGTGGTGCCTTCGCCCGCCCGCCCGCCGGCCGTTTGCGCCCGGCCGGTGTGCATGACGGCTTTCAAAAACGTGCCCGTGGTCAAAATCACCGCCCCGGCCCGGTACTCCGCATCGCCCACGACCCGAACACCGCGAACGACATGCTGCTCGATCTTATGAGCCGAAGTGACCGGCTCGACAATTAAATCAATGACCGTCTCCTGGCGCAGGTCCAGGTTCTCGGTTTGCTCGATCGCAAACTTAATATGGTTTTGATAGGCCTTCTTGTCGGCTTGGGCACGTGGCGAGTGCATCGCGGGACCTTTGCGCCGATTGAGTAATCGGAACTGGATCCCGGTCGCATCGATCGCCGTGCCCATCAATCCACCCAGCGCGTCGATTTCGCGAACGATTTGACCTTTGGCCACCCCGCCGATCGCCGGGTTGCAGGACATTTGGCCGACGGTGTCCAGGTTGGTCGTCAGCAGGGCGGTTTTCGCGCCGCAGCGAGCCGCCGCGGCCGCCGCTTCGGTGCCCGCATGACCGGCGCCGATCACCAGGACGTCGTAGTCGTATCGAATCATCAGCCGCGTCAAGCAGGATTGTCACCCCCCGCCCCGCTGCGGGCACGGGAGCGATCGAGGAGATGGGATTGGGTCGGGGTTCAAGCCCTCAAGTCACCGGGCCGGTTGTGCCGATTAAACGAATCCCTCCTGTTTGAACGATCCGCACGGATGCCCGCCGCGATGCCAGCCTACCAGCCGACCGTTTGTCGACAAGCTCGCCGCCGCCGGAGCCTCCTGCTGGCGTGGCTGTTGACCGGGAGCGTATTGGATGGAGCGTCGTCGACGATCGCCGCCGCACCGGATGTTCCCACCCGGACGCCCACCCAGCGGATCGTGTTGTCGTCCCCGGCGTTCAAAATTCCCTTTCATATCGCCGCCGGCGGGCAGCAACCGGTGGAGGTTCAACTGCTGGTCGCCTCGCCCCAGCCCGGGGTCGCCGGCGGGCCGGCCTGGCGGATGCTGCAGTCCCAGCCGCCCGGCCGGGGTCATTTTCAACTCTCCGGCATCACCGACGGCCAGTACGATTTCGCCACCCGAACGGTCGACGCGGCCGGCAATGCCGAGCCGGCCGGTCCGCCGGTCGCCGAACTGCGGGTCGTGGTCGATACCACCAAACCGGTCGTCCGGTTGGAGCCGCAAACCGACGCCGACGGTCAAGTCACCGTGGGGCTGTTGGTCGAGGACATCACGTCGATTCAAACCGTCGAGGCTCATTACATCACCGACGTGACGCGTCACTGGTATCCGACCGGTCCCCGAATCGCCGGCACCGACGCGGCCGGCTCGACCGCCGCCAGCCCGCCGAGTTTTCGGATTCAGCCCCGAGATCAATGGCGTCAATTGAGCGTTCGGGTGCGGGTGGTCGACGAGGCGGGCAATGAGACGTTGACCACGCAAATGATTGACCGGCCGCGAATCGCCGCCGGCCCGGGACGTTTGGCGTCGGGTCAAAGCCACTTGCCCGGCTCGTCGTTTTCGACGCCGTGGAACCCGCCGCCGGCCGCCGCGGTCGCCGACCCGTTTGCACCGCCGGCAGCGATGACCGGATTTGGCCAACCGGCCGCCCACCTGCGGCTGCCCCCGCCCGCCTCGGCCGATCAAATCAGCGAACTGCCGCCGCCCTTTGGGTTTGATCCCCCGACCTCGCCGGCGTCGCCAATGGAGCCGGCGGCTCCCCCGCCAGCCCTCCCGCCGGCTCCTCGCACGGCCGCCGAAGCGATGCGACCCCTGCCGCCGGCGGCCGGTGCGGTCGCTCCGGTGCCGGCCGATTTGCCCGCGGTTCCACCGGCTTTTCAAGGCGTCGAAGACCTGCCGCCGCCACCGCCCGCGGTCGCGACGGCCAAACCGGCCGCCCCGGCGGTGATCCCCGAAACCTCATTCAAACCCGCTGACGTTGCTCCGCCGATCGCCACGCCTCAATTTTATGACGACCGCGTGGTCATTCAACCGAGCGACAGCAATCGATTCTCTCTGGAATATGAGGTCGAGGCGGTCGGTCGCCAGGGGCTGGCGACGGTCGAGCTGTACGGCACCCTGGACGGGGGGCAATCGTGGCGGTTGTGGGGGGAAGACCCCGACCGTCAAAGCCCGTTTGATATCGAAACCGCGGGGGAAGGCGACTTTGGGTTTCGCATCGTTGTCGTCGGAGCGGGCGGTCTGGCCAGCCCCCGACCCCAACCCGGCGACGCGCCGGACATTGCCGTTCGCGTCGATCAAACGTCGCCGCGGGTCGAACTGCTGGGTGCCAAATTCGGTGTCGGCGATCGCGTCGGGTCGTTGGTGATCGACTACCGCGGGGATGACGCGAACCTGCGGTCCCGCGGCATGACGTTGTCCTTTGGTCCCTCCGCCGACGGCCCCTGGACGACCATTGCGGCGGGGTTACCGGCCGAAGGTCAACATGTCTGGGCGGCCGATCCGAACCTGCCTCGGTTGTTGCATCTACGAGTCGACGGCGTCGATGAGGCCGGCAATACCGCTTCGGATGTCACCGACGAGCCGATCGACACCCGCGGCTTCGCCCCCCGAGCCAGGATTCGCGGTTTCCGGCCGCTGGATTGAAATTTCTAAAACGATTTCCACCATCCGGTAGCGGCGTTCCGCCAGGACGCCGAAGCGGCACCGACCAAAGCCTGGCGGCTTCGGCTACCGGAGGCTCGTGACAGGCTGGAAGCCTATCCCACTGCTCAAACAAACCATCCGACCGGCAGCACGACGATTTTGCCGTCGCCGATCAATCCGGTTCGCGTCACATCGGTGATCCTCTCGATCACCTCCTCCAGCCGCACCTCGTGGACCCAAAGGGTGATCTCCAGTTTGGGGACAAACGCCGAGTCCCACTCCCCGGATTCGTACTGGTCCAGGTAACTTTTCTGCCGCCCATAGCCGCGGACTTCCCGCACCGTGAGCGCTTCGAGCGGCGCGAGCGTCAACGCCTCCAACAGGGCCTCGCCCTGGTGCGGCGGAACGACAGTGACGACCTGCTTCAAGAGGGGCTAAAGGTAGAAGGGTTAAAGGTAAAGGGAAGAATTCAGACGATCTGAACTCTTCCCTTTACCCTTGACCTTTCAACCCTTGACCTTTCAACCCTTGACCTTTCAACCCTTGACCTTCCAACCCTTGACCTTCCAACCCTTGACCTTCCAACCCTTGACCTTCGACCAACAGCTCGGCGATCTGGACCGCGTTGGTCGCGGCGCCTTTGCGCAGATTGTCTGAAACGCACCAAAACGCGACGCCGTTACCCGAAAGGTCGTCGCGGATCCGGCCGACGAACACCTCGTCTTTGCCGACGCAGTGGATCGGCATCGGATATTCGCGTGCGTCCAAATCATCGAGCACTTTGATGCCCGGCGATTTGACAAACAGCCCCCGAGCCTCCGCGGCCGTCAGCGGTTTGTCCGTCTCGACCAACACCGACATGCTGTGTCCAATCGCGACGGGGACCCGCACGCATGTGGGACAGACCTGGATCCCCGGGGCGCCAAAGATCTTGCGGGTCTCATAAACAAGTTTCAACTCCTCCGACGTGTAACCTTTCTCCTTTTGCGATCCGATTTGCGGGATCAAGTTCATGCCGATGGGATACTGAAAAACTTCCGGTGCGGCGGCTTCGGTTCCGTCCAAAATCGCCTTGGTGCTGGTGCGAAGTTCTTTCTCGCCGGCCAAACCCGCCCCCGACGTCGCTTGATAGGTACTCACGACGATCCGCCGCACGCCGGCGGCTTTGTGCAGTGGCGCCAGGGCCACGACCATCTGGGTCGTCGAGCAGTTGGGACTCGCTAAAATCCCTTTATGATGTCTCACCGCATCGGGATTGACCTCCGGCACGACCAGCGGCACGTCGTCACGCATCCGCCAGTAGGCGGACTCATCGACAACCACGGCGCCGGCTTCGACCGCCCAGGGAACGAACTCCGCGGAGACATCATCGGGCGTGCTGGCGATGACCAGGTCGACGTCATCGAACGCTTTGCGGTCGAGCAGTTCGACGCGGATCGACTGATCGCCGAAACGGACGGATTTACCGACCGATCGAGTCGAGGCGAGCAGCCGAAGCCGTTTGAGCGGAAATTTTCGCTCCAGCAATTGATCGAGCACGATCCGGCCGACCGCCCCGGTCGCGCCAACGAGAGCAACGGTGTTGAACATAGGAAGAAGTTTACAGTTATCAGTTCACAGTTGTCAGTTTAAGAAGACGCCGACAGTTGACCTGCCACTGTTCAGTTCTACTAACTGAAAACTGTGAACTGACAACTGTAAACTTCCTTAGCGGCGGGACATTCTTCTCTCAATCGCTTTGGTCGGTAGCGGCATGATCGTCGCCGCGCCGCCGGGATTGTGCAGCAGATCGTCGCGGCTGGCTTTGGTATCGGAGGATTCGTAGGTGACCAGGAACGCGCCGAGCTGGATTCCGTTTTCCATGTACACCGGAGGCCAAAACTCCTCGCCGCGGTTGGCCAGCGTTTTGGCCAGAAGTCGCGTCGCGCGACCGGAGAACCCCGACAACACCATGTCCAGCCGACCGAGCGCCTCGCGGAACAGGTAAAAGACCAACGCCGAATCCTGGTTCTTGCCGCCGGCGTATTGCCACGTCCCGTCGTCTTTTTCGTAGTAAAAACCCGGCTCCGGCGCGTCCTCGTTCTTGCTCAACCGAACGCCCGCGGAAGCCGAATCGGGCTTCGGATCGCTCTCGCGGTACCGCAAAAAGAACGGGCAACTGCGGGCCGAAACATCGTCCACGTCGTCCTCGGTCACAAACGGCATGCAGCCAAACGCATCGCTGAAAATCAACTCCGTGCATGGATTGCTTTTGATCGAACCGATGCAAACCATGCCGCGGTCGCCGGTCGCCTCGACGAACCCCTCGAACACCTCCTGGCTGCGGGTCCGAGCGTCCTGGAGCGAAACTTGCCCCGGACTCCACACCAACGTTTGACCCACCCGGTCGGGCATCGGCACGTCGTGCGGTTTGCCGTCGCCCGGTTCCCCCGAGGCGGCGTGTTTGGCGATCCCCCCGAGCGTCGAAACGCCGTTGAGCAGTTCGCCGACAATCACCGAATCGCTCGCCACGACCATCGCCGATTCCGGCGCGTCGGAGTCGCCCATCCGAACGCCGACGACGATTTCGATATCGCCGCGGCGAGCCAACATTTCCCAAAAATTCTCGGCGTTGACGGCAAACAACGCCCCGGGCAGCTCGTCGGCGGTCGCGTGACCGTTGTCGATCAAATAATCGCAAAGCCGCGACAACGCATCCA
Source organism: Pirellulaceae bacterium (assembly GCA_963833245.1). Lineage (GTDB taxonomy): Bacteria > Planctomycetota > Planctomycetia > Pirellulales > Pirellulaceae > Rhodopirellula. The sequence goes on along the minus strand of CAWHXH010000006.1, from coordinate 350,793 downwards.
GCGGGATGTATTTCGCCTCATTCTTGAGCAGCGAGGCGACCTGATGGCGGTCCAGCCCGGTGTGTTCGACGATCGCTTTGATCGTGCCGGGGCGTTTGCGTCGGTCGGGGGTGTGCCCCAACAGTTCGGCTAAGCGGAAAGCGTAGCGCATTGCGTTCCAATCCAAAGATGAGCGTGTCGATTGGGCCCTTCACCGCCTTGGCCTGACCGACAGTCTGATCGCAACGGCCGGGATTCGATAGGCCGGGCGACCTTTCGCCCGGCAGCGATCAGTTGCTACGACCGACCGCGACGAGCCAAAAAACTGCCACCGACCGCGATTTCTCCCATGCATGCCCTCATTGGCGTCCCGTTCCTGTCCGCAATCCTGTTCGTCTTTGGCGGCATGTTGATCGGACACCTGTTGTGGTACCGACCCAAAACCGCCGGCGAGGACGGTCAGCCCGATACCCGATACCTGCAGGCCCGCGGGACCGCCCGGAAACGACGCCAGCAGTGGATCGAGGCTCGCAAACAGCTCGATCGGGCGACCGAGGAGAACGCTCAAATGGACGCCCGCGTCCACCAATCGCTCGCCGATGCCCGGGCCGCCCAGCAGAAAGCCGAACGGGCCGAAGCCGCCGCCGGGGAAGCCCGCGACGAAGCGATCGCCATCCGCCGCCAATTGCAGCAAACCGAGTTGGCGGCCGGCAAAGAACGCCAAAAAACCGAAGACGCCCTGGGGCAAGCTCACGCCACGACCGAGCGAACCGGCCGGGAACTGCAATCGGTCCAGGATACCGTTCAGTCGCTGCGAGCCGGGCTGAAAACCACCGCGGCTCAGCGGGACGAAGCGATCGCCGGTCAACAGACCCTCCGCGACCGGATTGCCGAACTGGAAACGCAAATCGATTCGTTGCAATCACGACTTGACGCGTTTTCGTCGGACGAAGACGACACCCGCGAACAGCTCGAGGTGCTCCACCGGCATATCGAAGCGGCTGAATTGGCCCGCGACCATGCCGTCGCGCAGCGGAACTCGGCGATCGCCCAGCGGGATCAATTTGCCGACGAACGCGATGCGGTGAAATTGCAGGGTGAAGATGTCGTTGGCCAAATTGCCGCCCTGACGCAGCTTCGCGACCGGCTGGAATCGCAAATCGACGAACAAAACGCGACGATTCAAGCCCTCACCGCCGAAGTCGCCGGTTTTGAGCAACGAAATCAAAGCGACGCGACCGAGCGCCAAGCGGCGCTGAAGATCGCCCAGACGGAATTGACCGGCGCTCGTGGTCGGGTGGTGGAGTTGACCGAGGAATTGACCGCCTGCCGAGCCGAATTGGCCGGGACCGATCAGGAAAAAGAGCAGTTGCAATCGGCCTGGAACCATCAGGTCGAAGACTGGTCGCAGCAGAAACAGCATTTGGAGAACCGTGCCGCGACCGCGATGACGCAAGTTGACGCGTTGACGCAGCAGAACGAGGAACTCAACCAAAAACGGGTCCAGTCGGAGACCAACGCGGAGCAACTGACCCGGATGCGGGACGAGTTGCAGGGTGAACTGCGGACACAGCGGAAGGAGTTTGAGCGTCAACTCGGCGAAGCGGGCAATGATTTCTCCGCCAGCAAACAGGCATTGGAAAAGGTGCTGCTTGAGCGTGACGAAGTGTCCAAACAGCTCGCGGAGAAAACTGCCTGTTTGGAGAAGGAAATCGCTGATCGCGTCGCCGCCGAAACCGAGGTCGAGACGCAGCGTCAACAGGTCGAGTCCGTCACCGCCCAGTCGGGAGCCGACGAGCAGAAACATCGCCAGGAGCTGGACGCCGCCCAAAAGCGGATCGATCAGTTGACCGGCGACGTCGCCCGGTTGGACGCGGAATTGACCGATCGGCAGGGAACGATCGAGACGTTGACGGCCAAACACACCCAATCGGTCGACCAGTTGCAGCGCATGCACGCGGTCGGCGACAAATTGAGGGCGGCTCAAAAAGAATCCGCCGCCCGGCAGCGGACGATCGAGGGCAACCGCGGCCAACTGGCGGCGATGCAGCAGCAGATCCAGGAGCTGCAGGATTCACTGGCCGATTCGGCCCGCACGATCCAAAATCACCAACACGCCGCGGCGGAACTGAAAAATCAATCGGCCGGCCTGCGAGAGCAATTGGCCCAAAGCGGAGAGAAGTTGACGCTGACGGGCCAACAGTTGACTCGCCAAGAGGCGGAAAGCCAGGCTCACGCCGCCGAAGCCCAAACGCTGCGTCAACAGATCGCCGAGGGCCAGACGTTGCGGGAGGGATTGATCGGGCAAATCAACGAATTGACGATGGCGGGGGCGGCCGGCGACAAGGCGGCCGCGAGTTTGAAGGATCAGCTCTCAACTCTACGAGGCGAACACACGGCGGTGACCGCGCGGTTGAAGCGGGCCGAGGCGTTTGCCCCCGAAGCCGAATCGCTGCGACGCAAACTCGACGAACTCACCGACCGCTACGAGACGGTGATGACGGAGCTGAACGATTCGTTGGATGCCAACGCGGCGATGCAAAATCGGATGCAGATCCTCGAAACCCAGTTGCACGAGAACGCGGAAATGATGCGTGATTTGCGGCGAAAACGCGCCCACGTGCCGGTCGCCGAACCGATCCGCCGAGCGGCTTGACGAATTGGTCGGCGTAGCGGAAATCGCCACGATTTTTGGGTCTGCGCGACTTGGCTAAACCGAAAGTCTTGGCGACTTCCGCTACGACTAGGATGACTGCGTTCATTATCTCTGCCATCGAAGTCCGCCGTGTCCCCCACCGCCCTCACGTTCGCCCTGCTCACGGTGCTGGCCCAACCCGGTGGCGAAGCCCCCGCGCCGGCCAAACCCGCCGGTCGTTACTGGACAACCAATTGGTCTTTTGAAGACGTCGACGTCGGTAAATTGACTCGGCGGCTCGGCGCGATCGGCATCGAGCTTGGCGTGCCGGTCGATGGCCGTGTGAGTGTCCAGTTTCGCGTCGGCGTGCCGATGGCTTCGCTGCGGGACGCGGCAGCTTACCGGGTCGATGGCATCGTCACGTCGCCCAATTTGCAAATTGACGGGCTGCGGCTGAGCGAATTTGAATCGACGATCCGCTACCGCGACGGCACGCTGAACGTCTCGGGTTTGGAAGGCCGGCTGGGTCGCGGCGGCAAGTTCGCCGCCGATGGATCGGCCCAATTGGTGCCGCGGGGTACGGCGCAAATCAATGCCAAAGTCGATTCGATCGATTTGCAACCAATCCTCGACTTGGTCGGCGGTGAGTTGCCGGTGACCGGTGGCGAGGTGACGGGAACGGCCAGTTTTTCCGGTCCGGTCGACAAGATATCCGATCTGTCAACGATTCAACTCAACGCCGCCGTCGACGGCCGGGGCTTGATCGTCGACGGTTTGCCGCCGTTGGGGCTTCACGCCGGCACGGTCCGGCTGAGCGGCGGCGTGTTGACGCTCGACGACGTCGACGCCCAAGCCCCCGGGCGGCAACCGATCCGGCTGAGTGGTTCGGCACGAATCCCCGTCGCGGTGCCCAAAGGCGGCGACCAAAGAGCGACGTTTGACATCCGCGGCGATGACGTGCCGACCGCCGCGGTTTTAGCCTTGGCGAGCGGTTCGGACGGTTCGGGCCGCTCGGCGGTCGAAGGCAAGGTGGATTTGATCGCCAAAGGTTCCGGGCGGCTCGATGATCCTGCGTCCTGGCAACTCGATGCCGCCGTCGCATCGCCGTCGCTGCGGGTCGTCGGCGTCGATTTAGGGACGATCGAGCATGACGTTCGCGTCGCCGATGGGACGATCGAGTTGAAACCTCGCGGCAACGCCGACCTGGATGATTTGATCATCGGCGACCTGAGTTTGCGGATCGTCAGCGGTGAGGACGCGACGCGGGTGGAGGATTTGGCCGGTCAATTGTTTGGCGGTCAAATCGCCGGTTCGGCATCGCTGGCGGCCGACGATTCAGGGACGCACACGATTGATTTGCGATTCGACGGGATTTCGCCGCGATGGACCTCCCCGACCGGTCCTCGCGTCACCGCGACGGCCAGCGGGCGAGTCGATTGGCGGGTGCCGGCGGCCGAAGTCGAGCGATTGGCGGCCCACCGGGGCACGGCAAATTTGAAACTCGACCGCATCATTTTGGGCAACGAACCGGTCGGCGATTTGGCGGTGCAATTGTCGGCCGATGCCGGCGACCTGGAACTGGCCGGTTCGGGCACGCTCTTTGGCGGCAAAGTGACGGTCGCCGGCGACGCGTCGGCGGAGGCCACCGACACGCTGGCGGACCTGCCCGCCCGCGCCCGCAACGTTGAACTGGCGATCGACGGAGTGTCGATCGCCCCGCTGGTGCCGTACCTGCTGTCGGCGCGGGTGAGCGATCGATTGTCGCTGGCCGGCACCTTTTCGGGGCGGGTCAAGCTTGCCGCGGCCGACCCGCCCTCGGTCAGTTTTGAAATTCAAACCGACGATTTGACCCATCGCGGACGGGTCTTCAGCCGCGCCGCGACGGTGACCGGCCGCGTCGACGCGGGTGGCTTGGAATTGACCGACGTCCGCGGCGACTATGCCGGCGGCCAAATCATCGCTTATGGGGAGATCGATCGATTGGCCGGCCAAGTCGATGCCGATGCGTTTTCGCCCAACATCCAAGTCCGGTTGTCGCACGTCAATTTGGAGACCGGATTGTGGTTCCTCGGTCCCACCGCGACGTACTACCAGGGCACCGCATCGGCGATGTTTCGGCTCGGCGGCACGCTTGCGTCGCTGCGAATGGTTGGCAATTTGGAGGGTCAGGAACTGTTGCTTTTTGGCGTTCCGGCCGATACCGCGCACAGCGATTTTCGCCTCACCGCCGGGGTGGGCCAACGATGGCGGGTCAAACTGGACCGCGTCGAGGGTCAAACCGCCGGCGGTCAAATCACCGGCGAAGTCGCCGTGTCGCAGTCCACAGCGGTCGGCGGCGTGGATTTATCGAGTCAATTTCGCGGCCGCCGGGTCGATTTTGTCCGCTTGACCAGCCAATTGGGTCGGCCCGTCTCGGTCGCCTCCGGGACGGTCACCGGGACCGCACGAATCGGCGGCCGGGGCGTTCGAGGATTGCGGGATTTGAACGGATCGTTTGATTTTCGGCTGGGTCAAACCCGCGGCGCCGCGGTCCCGGGGTTGATCGCTGCGAGCCGTTTCCTGGGGCCGCTTTCGCTGGCGACGACACGGTTTGACCGCGGCGAAGCGTCGGGGATCCTGTCGTCCGGGGCGGTGATTTTCGACGAAGTGACGCTGGTGTCCGACTCCGCCCTGGTCCGGGCCGACGGTCAAGTGTTCCTGCCTTCGGGCCGGTTGAATTTGGGTCTGTTTGTCGCCACCGGCAGCAACGGACTGCTGCAATTGAACCTGCAGCGGATCGCCCAGCGGGTGGCGTTGCAGGCAATCATTCCGTTGCCGGTGATTTTCGAAGTCGCCGACTTGTTCCAAAATCGCGCGTTGGTGCTCGATGTCCGCGGGACGCTGCGAAACCCGATCGTGCGGTTGGACCCGGCCGAAACGTTCCGCGAGGAATCGGTCCGGTTTCTGATCCGCGAAGCCCAACGGGCGGTCGCCGGCGGGATCGGTGCGTCGGTTTATGAGGACGATTGAGCCGGACAACGGTAGCCGAAGCCGCCAAGGCTTTGGGGGATACTCTCGCGGCGGCCTGGCGGGCCGCCGCCACCGGGGTTTACACCCGCTCGCGGCCGAGCAGTTTGAGCGTCAACCAAATTGTCTTCAAAACTTTCATTTTCGACACGCCGCCCTTTTGGTCATATCGCAGCCGCAGCGGGGCCTCGCCAAACACGCAGCCGCGGCTCCGCAGCTTGAGCAACGCTTCGGCCATGCACGAAAAGCCCCGTTCGGAAACAAAATCGTCGCCAAAGGTCGCGAACGCGTCGCGGATCGCCGACGCCCGGTAGGCGCGGTAGCCGGACGTGTAATCACGCACGCCGCGGGTGGGAAACAGTCCGGTGAACAGGATGCGGGCACCGATCGACAGGAAATGCCGCTCGATCGGCACGCCGACGACGCGGGAACCGTTTTGAAAACGCGACGCGATCACGCAATCGGCACCCTCGTGAACCATTCGAACCATCCGGTCGATCAAACCGGGCGGGTGCGTGTTGTCGGCGTCCATCGTGACGATGATGTCCCGCTCGCCGGCCCGATCGATCGCTTCCTTGAGGCAGTCCAGGAACGTTTTGCCGAGACCCTGATTGACGGTGTGTTGGACCAGGTGCAGCGGCATTTGAAACGTCCACTGCGAGCAGATTTCGGCCGTCGCGTCGGAGCTGCCGTCGTCGACCACGATCACTTCGTAAGGCAAGCCGTTGTCGGCAAACGCTTCGCCGATTCGTTCCAAGAGTTCCGGCAACGCTTCGGCCTCGTTGTACGCCGGCAACGCGACGATGACTTTGGCGGGCTGAAATCGCCGGGCGAGTTGTTCGCGGTCAAAAACGGGGGCGTCGGCGGTGCGGACCGCCAGCGGCTGGGTTTGGGTCGGATTCACGGAAGCTTCGTCTCGGAGGTGGCGTATCAAGTGCTATCTTTGGGCGTTACGACGCCGGAGAGCATATCTGCAAAAAATTGCCGGCAAATGTCCCGGACCGGCAAAATATTCCGGTTATCGCCTTTTTATCGCCTCGCGTCCGTTTGACCGTCACATTGATTGCCAATCCCCCCGCGATGATCGACCTGAGCCGGACGCGGGACCGCGAGCACTTGCTGCTGGCGTCCTACGCAACGTTCGGCGCCGACACCGCCGGGCGGCGGCACCGCGAGACCGAGCACGCCTACCGCGGACCGTATGCCCGCGACCGCGATCGGATTTTGCACAGCAGCGCGTTTCGGCGGCTGGCCGGCAAGATGCAAGTCTTCACCGGCGAGATGGGCACGTACCATCGGACGCGTTTGACGCACACCTTCGAGGTCGCGTCGGTCGCCCGGACGTTGGCGCGAACGCTGCGGCTGAACGAGGATTTGACCGAAGCGTTGGCGTTGATGCACGACATCGGCCACCCGCCTTATGGTCACTGCGGCGAAGACGTGTTGGCCGAATGTTTGCAAAATCACGGCGGTTTTTCGCACAATCGGTTCGCGCTCGCGATCGTCGAGGAACTGGAGCAACGGTACGACCATTTTGTCGGTTTGAACCTGTCGGCCGAGACGCTCAGCGGCCAAGACGCGCGGGCCGATAAAGCCGCCGCGGCCGTCGGCGAGGCTCCGCGGTTGGAGGTCCAAGTCGTCGACGCGGCCGATTCGATCGCCTACGACGCCCACGACGTCGACGACGCGATGCAGATCGGTTTGTTGACGATGGGATCGCTGTGGGATTTGGCGATCGTTCAACGGGCGGTCGGGCGGATTCGCGACCGCGGCGGGGTGGTGCCGCGGGGTTCGGCCCGCCAGGGACTGGTGCATGAGCTGTTGGAGCTGCAGGTCAGCGATCTGTTGACCGAATCGTCCGAGCGGCTGCGGCCTTGGGCGGGGTGTTCGTGTGATCAAATTCGCCGCGCCGGGGTGCGCATCGGGCACACCGAGACGATCGCTCGGGAGCGTGACGAACTCGAAGCGTTCCTGTTCGAGGCGGTCTATCGGCACCCCAAATTGATGCCCGTCCGCGACGCCGCGGCCGGCCGGTTGCGGGAACTGTTCGATCACCTGGCGACGCGGCCGGAACGATTGCCGCTGCGTTTTCGCCGCCGAGCCGAGACGCACTCGCCGGTTCGGGCGGCCGGTGACTATTTGGCCGGCATGACCGATGCGTTTTGCGACGAACAACATGCCCGTTTGACACGTCACGCCGGGGGACCGCTGGCCGATTGGTAAATCCTGTAGCGGAATTCGCCAAGAATTTCGGCGTCCTTAACGCGCTAAGAATTTCGGCGTCCTTAACGTTGGAGCCGTCGGCTACAATGGCCGGCTTTGCCGCCCCGGAGATCCGCCCTTGTTCCGCACCCTGATCCTGCTGGCGCTGCTTGCCGCGCCCGCAATCGCCGATGACGCACCGGCCGTTGATTTCAACCGCGACGTCCGGCCGATCCTCTCGGACAACTGTTTCTACTGTCACGGCCCCGACCCGTCGCACCGCGAGGCCGGACTGCGGCTGGACATCCGAGACGAGGCGATCGAGTACGGCGCGATCACGCCCTCGGAGGTCGACGCCAGCGAGCTGGTGGCGAGAATTTTCGATGAGGATGCCGACGTCATCATGCCGCCGCCGAATTCTCATAAAACGCTCACCGATCGGCAAAAGCGAATCCTCCGCGACTGGATCGCCGGGGGGGCCGAATACGCCGAGCACTGGGCGTTTGCCCCGCGGGTTCGCCCCGAAATCCCCGCCGTCGCCGACCATTCGGTCGACGCCTTTGTCATCGATCGATTGCAAAAAGAAGCCGGCACGACGATTTCCCCGCCCGCCGATCCGCACCGATTGGTTCGGCGGCTGCACCTGGACCTGATCGGCATCCCGCCGACTTGGGACCAAACGACCGCGTTCGTTGAGGCGTTTCAAACCGACTCCGACTTGGCGGTTGAAACGAAAATCGACGAGCTACTTGCCAGCCCGCATCATGGCGAACGGATGGCGTCGTTTTGGCTGGACGTCGTTCGCTATGCCGACACGGTGGGTTATCACGGCGACCAGAATCATAACATCTTTCCCTACCGCGACTGGGTCGTCCGGGCATATAACCAAAATCTGCCGTTTGACCAATTCACTGAGATGCAAATTGCCGGCGATCTGTTGCCCGGCGACGATGCCGACGATCTAACCGCTTCGGGTTTTAATCGGTTGGGGATGGTGACCCGCGAGGGCGGCGCCCAGCCGGGGGAGTACATGACCAAATACGCCGCCGACCGGGTGCGTACCGTCGGCATGGCATGGATGGGTCTGACGACCGGGTGCGCCGAGTGCCACGATCATAAGTTTGACCCGATCAAAGCCAAGGATTTTTATTCGCTAGGAGCCTTTTTTGCCGACGTCCAGCAGTGGGGCGTGTATTCGGATTACGGCTATTCACCCAACGCGGACTTGAAAGGTTTTCGCAACGAGTTTCCGTTCCCGCCGGAGATCGAAATCATTTCACCCGCGGTTCGGCGGGAACAACAACAAGCTCGCGCTGATCTGATTGATATCGCCGAGCATGGGGTTGTCGAAGCGATCAAGGATCTGCCCGGACCGGCGGCCTATTGGCAACAAATACGAGATTGGTTCGACCGACATCCCACCGGTTGGCAATCGGTGGCGCTGACCGAGATCGACGAGCCGATTGATAAAGCTGACAGCAAGAAGGGCATCACGGGCCGGGCGGTGGTCGATTGGCAACCCGGCCGCACGCCGATTCAGAGCGTTCGCGTCACGCTGCCGGCCCGACACGATGCAAAATCCGAAACGGTGCAATTGGGTTTTGAAATCGTCGACGCTGCGGGCAAAGTGCGTGGGGTGCCGGTCTACCGGGCCGACGCCGATCGGTTCCTGCCGGAGTTCAACGTCGGCGGGATCGTCTTGGACGTTGCCACTCGTTGGGCATTGCCGGCAACCGACTCGCTGGGCCGGCCGCAGCGTCAATTCCCGCTGCAACCGATGGTCGACCACAGCGTCGGCGGCAACGCCGAGCCGGTCGCCGTCTTTCAACTCGCCACCCCCACGGTGCTCGCGGCCGGCGAACGGTTGCGGATGACCTTCGGCGGCGTCGATCCGGTCGCCGACGTGGACGTTTCACCCATCGCGACGCTTCGGCCATTGGACGTGGGGGAAATGGAATCCATCGCAACCGCCGGTGACGCGGACCATCCGGCCGTCGCGATCGCATGGTTGTTGTCCGTCGGACATCATCATCCCGATCGCCGACTGATTGACGAGTTGATCCAAGCCTATCGCGACGGCCGCGATGGGGTGACGCCGACCATGGTCACTCGCGCGGTCGAACCCTATGCCATGCGAATCCTGCCGCGGGGCAATTGGCAGGACGAGAGCGGCGAGGACGTCGTGCCGGCAACGCCGGAGTTTCTAGGACGTTTCGATGCATCGTCAAACGAAGATCAAAACAGTGAGAATGAGCCGAAGGAGGAAAGGCTGACGCGGTTGGATTTGGCGCGTTGGATTTGTCATGACGACAACCCGCTGACGCCCCGGGTGGTGGTCAACCGGTTGTGGAAACAATTCTTTGGTACCGGACTCTCAGCGGCCGTTGATGACTTTGGTGCCCAAGGCGACCCGCCCAGCCATCCCGAACTGCTCGACTACCTGGCCAATGAACTGGTCGATTCGGGTTGGGACCAGCGTCACGTGATGCGGTTGATTTTGACCAGCCAAACGTATCGTCAAGATTCAGCCGCCCGCGAGCCGTTCGCCGACAGCGACCCCAACAACCGGTTGCTGTCCCATCACCCGCCGCGTCGACTGGAGGCCGAAGCGGTTCGGGACAACGCCCTCGCGATCGCGGGTCTGCTCAATACCAACATTGGCGGACCGGCGGTGCGACCTTATCAACCCGCCGGATACTATGCCAACCTGCAATTCCCCGACCGGGACTATGTTGCAACGATCGGCGATGACCAATATCGACGCGGGCTATACATGCACTGGCAACGCACGTTCCTGCATCCGATGTTGGCCAACTTTGACGCGCCCAGCCGTGAGGATTGCGTCGCGATTCGCCCGACCGCCAACACGCCCCAGCAGGCGTTGACGCTGCTCAACGATCCGACGTTCATCGAAGCAGCGGTGCATTTTGCGGCTGAGATGACGGGAGATTTCGAGTCCGATGAAGTTTTGGTCACGGCCATGTTCCGCCGGACATTGCAACGCGATCCATCGGACGATCAAGTCGCATCGTTATGTCAATTCATGGATCAGCAACGTGAGACTTTCGAGTCCGACCGCTCGTTGATCGAACAATTCGCGTCCGTCGGCCAAACCCCCGTCGATTTAACCTCCATCGGCGATGCGGACGCTCAGGTCGACTGGGCGGCGACCGCGGCATTGGCCCGCGTGTTACTGAACCTGCACGAAACGATCACTAGGTATTGAACCAATTGTGGGATAGGCCTCCGGCCTGTCACCCACACGACAAATCAATGACAGGCCGGAGGCCTATCCCACATTCGCCAGCGTATTCATGAACAATCAATTCCAACGTCGCTCGTTCCTCCAATCCGGTTCTTACAGCGTCGGCATGGCGGGTCTGGCGGCGCTGTTGTCCAAAGAGGCGTCCGCGTCCGGCAGCCCCGGCGGCCCCCGGCGCACTTCCCGCCAACCGCCCGGACGGTCATTCACCTGTGCATGGCCGGTGGCCCCAGCCATCTGGAGACGTTTGACCCCAAACCCAAACTCAAAGAACTCGACGGTAAACCGTTCCCCGAATCGTTCACCGCCGGTCAACAACTCGCCCAATTGCAAGGCGCGACGCTCAAAGCCCGCGGGGCGTTTTGCGACTTCAAAAAATGGGGCCAATCCGGCACCGAAATCAGCACGTTGTTGCCCAACATCGGTTCGATTGCCGATGACCTGTGCGTCGTCCGGTCGATGCACACCGAGCAGATCAACCATGACCCGGCTCATGCGTTTTTCAATTCGGGGTCGATTCAAAAAGGCCGCCCGTCGATGGGGTCATGGCTGTTGTATGGTCTCGGTGCAGAAACCGATTCGTTACCCGGATTCGTGGTCTTTACCAGCCAAGGTCGCGCCGGGGCACAGCCGGTATCGGCCCGCCAATGGTCCGCCGGATTCCTGCCCAGCCGGTTCCAAGGCGTGCAGTTCCAATCCAAGGGCGATGCGGTGCATTATGTCCGCCCACCGGCGGGAATCACCCATGGATTGCAATCCGCTACGGTGGACCAAATTGCACAGTTGAATCAGCAGCTTTTGGCGGATCGCGGCGACAGTGAGATCGCCACCCGGATTGCTCAATATGAGATGGCGTTTCGGATGCAGTCTTCCGTTCCGGAATTGACGGACATGTCCGGCGAGTCCGCCGCAACGCTGGAGCAGTATGGGATCCAATCCGCTGGCGATGGATCGTTCGCCAGCAATTGCTTGATGGCCCGCCGGTTGGCCGAACGCGGCGTGCGGTTCATCCAGCTCTACCACCGAGCCTGGGACCATCACAACGCCATCGAAAAGTCGATGGAAATGGCGTGCCAGGACGTCGATCAAGCCTCCGCGGCGCTCGTCAAAGACCTCAAAGATCGTGGGATGCTCGATTCGACCCTGGTGATTTGGGGCGGTGAGTTTGGCCGCACCCCGATGGGCCAGGGCACCGGGCGAGACCATCATATCAATGCGTTTAGCCTTTGGATGGCCGGCGGCGGCATCCGTGGCGGCATGACGTATGGCAGCACCGACGAGTTGGGTTATAAGTATTTAGCCGACGGTCAACAGGTTCACGTCCGCGACATGCACGCAACGATGCTGCACGCCTGCGGACTGGATCACAACCGATTGACGGCTAAGTACTTGGGTCTCGACGTCAAGTTGACCGGCGTCGAACCCGCCCGCGTCATTGACGAGATTTTGGCGTGAGGAGTTTACCAAAATCCGGTTCCCTCTCGCCCCGCTTCGGGGGGGGTGTGTTACCCAAATCCGAGGCGGGGTGCGGGGGAGTACGGAGTTATGTCGTCATCATGCTGCTGTGCATGGGTGTCGCTTACCCGACGGCCGGCGCCGACGACCTGCTGCATCAATTTACCACCACCGGCATCGTCATCGACGAGCAAACCGCCGCGGTCCTGCCGCGGCCATCGTTGATCGACGTGAACGGCAATCCGTTGCAAGGCGACCAGGCTGACGCCGCGTTGAAATTAATCGCCGGCAGCCACGGCGATCGGTTCACCCGCGATAGCATCGTTGCGCCGATCGATACGCGAATCGAATCGCTCAAAGATGCCGCCGGGCAAACGATCGGTCACCGGATGCGGGTCACGTTTGTCGTCCACGCCCCGATCGATGATTTCCGCGATACCCAAACACTGCAATCTCTGATCGGCGATGCCGGTGACGATGAAGACGATTTGGAATCGACCCGGGCGGAAAAACTCGATGGGGATCCGCTGGGATTGCTGGAGGATGAATCGACGTTCGCCCGGGTGCAATTCTCACTCCTGGGCCGCGTGGTGGTCCGGGGCGTCACCAGAGTTCAACGACGAAGCGCCGAGGATGGTGTCCGGGTGGCTTGGATCATCGATCCGCGACTCAGCGAGGCGGACCCGCCCCAAAACGTTTGGCTGCCGATCGAGCGAACCGCAACGGGTCAAAAGCGATTGGGGAATCCGGTGGCCTACCGCGGCGCGGCCGGTTGGCTGGCGATCACACCGCTGCCGGGCGACGATTCGGCCAGCGTGGTGCAATCGTATTTGATCCTCTGCGAACCGGAAGGCTGGTTCAACGGCTCGCGGCAACTGCGCAGCAAACTGCCGCTGATCGTCCAGGACCGGGTGCGTGATTTGAGACGACGGTTGGTCCCGTAGGGTTATGAAGCATTCAAAACCGAGAAGTCCGCAAACGTCGCGTAAATCGCGACGACGATGACGATCAATGCGATGCCCACCGGTTTGGCCATCCGCCACGGTGCCATGTCCACCGCCCCAACATCCTCCTGGGTGAACTCGGTTTCTCGCGGGTACAGTTCCCCCAAAACCAGCATCAACACCACCAGCCACCCAAAAACAATGCCCAGAAATTGAAAATTGCCAAGCGACTCGACCACGGTTTTGAACGGCTCGACGTAGTAGCCCACCGGGATGGTGATGAACCCGGCGAGCAGTGCAATTTTGGCAGCCATCGGTGGCACGCGGCGGGTCAACATGCCAACCAAAACGACGGCAAAGATGGGGATGAAATAGATCCCGTTCATCGCTTGCAGGTAGTCAAAAATCCCACGCTCGCGGATCGACGGGTGATTGAGCAGCGGCGCCAGGCTCATCGCCGCGATCGCGATCACCCAACCAAACACCTTGCCCGATCTGACAACCTGCGCGTCGGTCGCTTCGCGGTTGATGACCGCCTTGTAGAATCCGATGCTAAAGAGCGTGCAGGAACTGTTCAGCGCCGAATTGAAACTCGACAGGATCGCACCAATGACCGCGGCGGCAAAAAAACCGGTCAACGGCGCCGGCAGCACCGTATTGACCAGACGACCATACGCTTGATCTTTGTCGATGTCGGTGCCCATGAATAGCGAGTAGGCGATCATGCCGGGGATGACCAGGTAGAGTGGCCCGAGCAGTTTGAGCGTCCCGGTCAACAGCACGCCTTTTTGCCCCTCGGCCAGGCTGCTGGCGCCGAGCGTTCGCTGGATGATCTGCTGGTTGGTGGTCCAGTAAAACAGGTTGATGATGAAGATGCCCGAGAAGATCGAACCAAAAGGTACCGAAGATTCTGAGCCGCCGATGGAGTTGAATCGCTCGGATTGATCGGCAACCAATTGCTGCGCCCCGCGGCGATCCCGCCCTCGCCGCCGAGTTGACCGAGTGCAAAGCCGGTGATCAGAAATCCGCCGACGAGCAGTCCGACGCCGTTGAGCGTGTCGGAAACCGCGACCGTGCGTAGCCCGCCAAACAACGCATAGATCGATCCGATGATGCCGACCAACCATACGATCGACCAAAGTGCGATGTTGTAAGCCGACCACCCGGTCGACGCGGCGGCGGGTTCGAGAAACGGCGTCACGTCGAGGATCTCGATCATGCCCCGGGCACCCGTATACAGGATGATCGGCAACAGGATGATGACGTAGGCGATCAGGAAGATGATGTTGGTGATGATTTGCGTTTGATCGTCGAACCGAATTTGCAAATACTGGGGCACGGTGGCGACGCCGGAGCGGAGGAACCGCGGCAGGAAGAACCACGCCATGAAGACCAGCGCGATGATGCACACGACTTCCCAGACCATGACGCAAAGCCCGTCGGTGAACGCGGCGCCGTTGAGTCCGATCAATTGTTCGGTCGACAGGTTGGTCAGCAGCAGCGAACCGGCGATCAACGGAAAGGTCAGCGAACGGCCGCCCAGGAAGTAGCCCGCACTGCTGTCGTGGTCATCCCGCCGGGTGATCCACCACGTCAGTGCGGCGACCAGGCCGGTGAAAAAAACGAAGGAGACGATTGTCAGGGTGGTGTCCACGGGAACCTTGAGGACCGGTGTCGGGCGGGGCGGGGGGGCCGCATGTTAACGATTGCCAACGCCGCCGGCGGTGTCCGGGGTGGGATAGGCCTCCGGCCTGTTGCGGTTGTTCCCCGGTAGCCGAAACGGCCAGGCAGTGGTTGGCACCGAGCGGGCGTTCCGGCAGAACGCCGCCACCGCAAACGTGGGATAGGCCTCCGGCCTGTCGCGGGTTTTCGGTGGCCGAAGCCGCCAAACTTTGGTCGGCATGCCGCCGGCGTTCCGGCAGAACGCCGCCACCGCAAACGTGGGTTAGGCCTCCGGCCTGTCGCGAGCCTCCCCCCGCCCGCGCCACCAGGCTTCGTTCCGGTCGCGGCTTGGCGTCCTGGCGGAACGCCGCGACGGGTGGGGTGTCAGCCGAGGGCGTGACAGGCTGGAAGCCTATCCCACAATTTGATCGACCGCCGCGGGTACAATTCGCCGGCCTTCGCGTTTCCAACCATGCCCATGCAACATCAAACTTCCTGGACGATCCTCTGCCCCAGCTTCATCGCCGCCGTGCTGTTGGCCGGACCCGGTCCCGACGCCGCGGCCTCGGAGAATCTGTCGCTCACCACCGTGCGTGCCTTCCTGAGCCAACACTGCGGCGATTGCCACGCGGGCGGCGCCGACGAGGGTGGCTTTGACCTGGATCAACTCGGGGGTGATGCCGATGATCCGGCAACGTTCGCCCGGTGGGAGCGGATTTTTGACCGGATGGACCGTCGCGAAATGCCGCCGCCGGACGCTGAACCGTTGTCGGTTGACGACTTGAAAGGATTCTTGGATCAACTCGGCGGTGCGATCAACGATATTCATCATCGAAATAAAGGCACGGCTTACCGGCGGCTGAACCGGCAAGAATATCAAAACACGCTGAATGATCTATTCGGCACGCACTTGGATTTGCAAACCCGGCTGCCCGCCGATGGGCGGTCCCGCGAGTTTGATAATGTCGGCGAGGCATTGGGGATCTCCGTCACCCACCTGCAGCAATACCTCGACGCGGCCGAGGAGGTTCTTGCCGCGGCGACCGAACCGACGTTGACCCCGCCGCCGGCCCAAACGATCACCGCGTCCTACGATCAAACCCGCGAGGGGGAAAAATTCATCGGCAAGGTATGGCAGCAACTGCCCGATGGGGCGGTGGTATTTTATGAGAAACGCGGCTACCCGTCGGGAATGCTTCGCGGCACCGAAGTCAAACCGCCGGGGCGATACCGAATCCGCGTCATCGGCTACGCGCATCGCAGCGACCGGCCGATCACGCTGCGGGTCGGCGGGACCAGCTTCGCTCGGGGCAGCGAGAAAGTGACCTACGGTTATGTTGAATTGCCGCCGGGCAGTCCCGACGGCAACGACCCGGCGTCGATCGAACTGGAAGCCTGGATAGCCGATCGCTACATGATTGAACTCGACCCTTGGGGCATCGACACCGGCGGGTACAACGTTGAGAAAGAAGGTTTCGCGGGTTATGAGGGTCCCGGGGCAGCGATCTTGAGTGTCGAATTGACCGGGCCGCTGCGTGAGGAGTTCCCAAGCTGTGGGCACCGGATGCTTTATGAGGATTTCGACCTGCAACCCAAACCGAATCAGAACCGTTGGGCCGAGCCGGAATTGATCGTCGATGCCGCCGATCCGGCCGCCGCGGCTCGGTCAACCTTGATGCGAGTTGCCAACGCCGCCTTTCGTCGTCCGGTCCAGTCCGATGAAGTGGACCGTTATATCCAACTGTTTGAACAACAGCTCGGTGACGGTGCGACGATTCGTCAGTCGCTTTGGACGGCGGTGTCGGCAGTTTTATGTTCACCCGACTTTTTGTATTTCAACGAAAACGTTACAAACCGGGACGATCGTTCGCTCGATGACCACGCCCTGGCCAGCCGCCTGTCGTACTTTTTGACGCGGACCGCCCCCGATGAACCGCTCCGCCGGGCCGCCGATCGGCACGAATTGACCGGGGATCCGCAGAACTTGTGGATTCACGCCCGGCGGCTGCTCGACGACCCGCGTTCGGACCGCTTCATCACCGATTTTTGCGACGCGTGGTTGAACCTGCGTGACATCGACGCGACCAGCCCCGACCAGAGTCTGTTTCCCGAGTATGACGAGTACTTGCAACATTCCATGTTGGCGGAGACTCGGCGGTTCGTCCGAACGTTGTTCGATGAGAATCTGCCGGTCGCCAACTTGGTCGATTCCGACTTCGCGATCCTCAATGATCGTTTGGCGGAGCATTATGAGATCGAGCCAGTCGTCGGTCCCGAGCTTCGTAAGGTTCCGTTGCCCGCCGACTCGATCCGCGGCGGGTTGCTAACCCAAGGCAGTATCCTCAAGGTGTCCGCCAACGGAACAAACACTTCCCCCGTTGTTCGGGGGGTTTGGGTGATGGAGCGTTTGCTGGGCAACCCGCCCCAACCACCGCCGCCGGGCATCCCCGGAGTCGAGCCGGATGTTCGCGGGGCCACAACGCTGCGTGAGCTATTGGATCAGCATCGTGACATGGATAGTTGTCGCAGTTGCCATTCGCAAATCGATCCGCCCGGTTTTGCGATGGAATGTTTTGATCCGATCGGCGGCTACCGCGAGCGGTTTCGCAGCCTGGGGGCGGGTGATAAGGTCGACGTTCAAATTGCCGGGCGGAAGGTCCGGTATCGTTCCGGCCCACCGGTCGACGCCAGCGGACAGTTGGCCGACGGACGCCGCTTCGATGACTTTCAAACCTTTCGCGATCTGCTGGCCGCCGACCAGTCGACGTTGGCGACCACGTTGGCCACTAAACTGTTGACGTTCGCGACCGGCCGAGAAATGGGATTTTCGGATCGTCCGATCATTGAACGGATCGTTGCGGCGACCGAACCGGAGGGTTACCGCGCCGGCGACCTGTTGCGACAAGTCATTCTAAGCGAAACGTTTGCCAACAAGTAAAACCTATGCACCATCCAAAGTATGTTCCCTCCCGCCGGATCGCGCGACGTCAATTGCTGCGTGGTTTGGGGGCGACCGCGATTGGACTGCCGCTGCTCGAAGCGATGGGGCCGACGCTTGGTCAGCGGGCGCTGGGGGCAACGACCGCCGCGGCGCCGCACCGGTTGGTGGTGATGAACGCGGGGTTGGGGTTCCACGCCCCGCATTTGTTCCCCGAAACCCCGGGCCGTTTGACCGCCTCGACGCCCTATTTGAAAAAACTGGCTCCGCACCTCGACGACATTACGCTGCTGAGCGGTTTGTCGCACCCCGAGCAGCAGGGCAACAACGGGCACGCCTCATCGTTGACGTTCTTGACCTCAGCCCAGCGTCCGGGGTTGGCGGGATTTCAAAACACCATTTCGCTGGATCAATTGATCGCCGGGCAAATTGGTTTGCAAACTCGTTTTCCGTACTTGGCGTTGTCGACCCGAGGCGGCAGCTCGCTTGCGTGGACCGCCGGCGGGGTGGCGATCCCCGGCGAAGATTCGCCGGAGCGGTTGTTCTCCGCGATGTTCACCGAGGGCACCCCGGCCCAGAGGACCGAGGAAATGGCGGCACTGCGTCGCGGCCGCAGCATCCTGGACACCGTGCTGGGCCGGGCACAGGAACTCGAAACCCGCGTCAGCACCCGCGATCGCCGCAAACTGGACGAGTACCTGGCGTCGATCCGCGAGTTGGAGGTTCGTTTGCAACAGAGCGAGGGTTGGGTAACCCGGCCCAAGCCGTCCGTCGACGCGGCTCCGCCCCGCGACGTCGCGGACAACACCGAAGCGATCGAAAAGCAGCGATTGATGGATGATATGATCGTCTTGGCATTGCAAACCGATTCGACCCGGACGGTGACCTTTGAGCTGGGGGGCCTCAACGCGGTCCCCAAAATCAAAGGCGTCCAGAGCGACTGGCACGGGCTGTCGCATCATGGCAAAGACCCGCAGAAGATCGACGAGTTGCGGTTGATCGAGGAGTCCGAGTTCGGCGTCTTTGGCGAATTTCTGGGCAAACTCAAATCGATCGACGACGCCGGCGGTTCGCTGCTGGACAACACGACGGTCTTGTTCGCGTCCAACCTGGGCAACGCCAGCGCCCACGACTGGCGAAACCTTCCGATCCTGGTTGCCGGCGGCGGTTTCGGGCACGGGCAATACGTCGCCCAAGATGCCGAGGCCAACACGCCGCTGGCCAATCTGTTTGTAACCTTTGCCCAACAGATGGGGGTCGAAATCGACGCCTTCGGCAGCAGCACCGCGGCCGGGGTCGCGGGCCTGACGTAGCTGGACCCGCCAGGGTTCCGTTTTGGAGGATGGATCGGGCTGCTGTCGCGACGAGACGATGTTTTATCGTTGCAACCGGTGGGTTGGCGCCGAAGCGGCTTGACCCGCCCTACGGGCTTGATTGAAACGCGTAGCCGGAAGATTTTTTTCTCCCCCCCTCCCCGAAGCGGGGCGAGGGGGTCGGGGGGTGAGGGGTCGGCGGGTTGGTTGATCGGGTTTGGCCGGTAAATCGGACATCCCCTCACCCCCCAGCCCCCTCTCCCCGAAGCGGGGCGAGGGGGAGAAAGAATAGAAATTTTTAGTCAAACAACCCCGCCCCAAAATTTGCGTCCGTTGGGGCCGCGGGCGGGGTCGGCGGATCGGCTTTGGCGTGCCCGGATTGTTGACTCGGCTGCCGGCCCCCGGGGCCGACCCGCTGCGGCTGCGGCTGGGTGTCGGCCGGTCGGTTGGTGTGCGGCCGCGGGGGGGCGGGCGCCGGATCGTCGCCGCGGACCAAACGTGTGTCCTCGGGCAACTCATCGATCCGCTGCTCATCATCAAACAACCCGGCGCCAAACAACGTTGTCTCTACGTTGGGTTGAACATCCGGCCGGGCCGCCGCGGCGAGATCGCCCACCATGTCTTCGTGCGAATCGACGTCGAAATCGTCGTCGTACTGCGATTGGTAGCCGGGCTGGCGGCTGCGAGCCAATTCGGCCTCGAACTCGGCGACGACCGCGGCCTGGATCTGTTCGCGGCACTCCGAATTGATCGGATGGGCAATGTCGGCGTAGAGTTTTTGAGGATCGGCGGTGGCCGAGGCGGGAACGACTTGCTTGGACCCGCACTGATTGCAAAAACCCGCCCTCAGGTGATTTTTATACCCGCACCGGCCGCAGTGGCGGGTCAATTTGCGGGACGGCATCGCGACGAACGGTCCGGTCGCCCCGTCGATGATCTTCAGGTCGCGAACGACGAAGGCTCCGTCCAGAGTGATTGAGCAGAACGCCCGCAGGCGATCCTCCGACCCGTCGATCAATTTGACTCGGACTTCGGTGATTTCCACGTGACCGGTTCCCTGTGCGTGTGTGAGTTTGCCGTCATCCGTGGCGTCGTGGGGCAAACCCACCGAACCCGAGCGAGAAAAGGGCAGTGCCGGCGGAGCCGATTGGCAAGGGTTTGCCCATCGGCCGGCGACCGGGCCATGCAAAAGCACGCCGAGCCGCTGCCGGTCATCCACCATCGCTCGGTGGTATTCGATTCCAACCATCCTAGGGCTTGCCGTAAAGCGGGGCATCCCCCGACCGCGGGAGCCTGCAGACGATTGACGATTGCATCGCCCACGGTGTTCCAATGTCCACCCATTAGAGCGGTCCGCAGCGGCTGTGAGTCAACCGGGTGGGCGGGAACCCGGCATTGGCCAAAGACTCCGCCGGTGGAGATTTCAGCGGCCGGGTAGACGACGACGAAGCCGACCGCGGAGTCGGGCATCGGCAGTTCGGTCAGCCGCTGGCCCCGGCCGGTGGCGTGGGCGGCAGCGTGGCCGGAGACAAAAAACGGCACGTCGCTGCCGATTTGAAGCGCCAGATTGGCCAGCCGCGTCGATTGCCGATCGATCCTGACGTGTTCCGCGGCGAGTGATAACGCCGACGCCGCATCGCTGCTGGCGCCGCCCATCCCGGCTCCGGCGGGGATCGATTTGACCAATTCAGCGTCCCAACCCGCCGGACCGCCAAACCGCTGGTGAAACGCTCGCAACGCCGCGACGACCAGGTTGCGGTCGTCGGTCGGGATCGGCATCGGTTCGGGCGTGCCGGCGGCGTCGGTCCAGTCGACTTCGTCGCGGGTGATGGCGAGCCGGATTTGGTCATCGTCGCGTGGCCGAATCCGTAGCTGGTCGCGCCAATCGACCGCCACGAACACGGTGTCCAAATCGTGGTAGCCGTCCGGCCGCCGGGCGGTGACCTCCAGGAACAAATTCAATTTGGCGGGCGGGGCGGCGGTGAGCCAAGTCATTGGACGATGATGCGGCTGGGGCAATGGGGGTAGCGGAAGTCGCCAAGACTTTCGGATTCGCCGGATTGCCGCCGAAAGTCTTGGCGACTTCCGCTACGGTTGGCCGTGTAATCACACTTTCTATTGTTACAAATACCGACTAACCGCCCCCCCCGCGGCGGCCATCGCGTCGACTTTCGCGGTCACCGCGGGGTCTTCGATTAGCGGCGGGGCATGGTGCGGCTTGGTCCTGGCGTCGATCACCAGCGGCCCGCGGCATCCCCAATGTTTTTCGACCACAAACGACCCCGCGCCGTCGATGTCGACCGCCGGGTTGGAACGGGTGAATGTCACCCACAACCAATTGTTCAAACTCGCGGCGGCGAACTCCGCATCATCGACCAACGTGACGATCCGAACGCCGGTCGTCTCGACCGCCCCCAGCCAATCGACCAGCCCCCGGGCATCCGCCCCCCCGGCCCCGACGGCTAAAACCCCCGGCAACGGCATCGTCACCCCGCCATAAGGGGAAGGGGGTCTTAAATCGGCCGGAACCGTCCTGGCCAGCTCCTGGACCGGCGGACCGGCCGCGGCGATCACCACCTTGCTGCCCCGGTTCAATCCCGTCCCCGAATAATCCAGCGTGTCGATCGTCGTGCGGGTTTGAAAATGCAAATCTCGCCGCCAATCGACCCGCCGCAAACAGTGCTGCAGGAACCTGCCGACGTCGTGAATGTCCACCTCGTCGTCGCGGTCCTCGGTGATCCACAGGTATTTGGCCAACGACAATTGACCGTTGCCGAGGATCGCGTTGGCCTGGGTCAACAATTCCGCCGGCCCGGCCGCGGGAGTGGCCGGCATGTACCGCTCCGACCCGATTGCCAGCAACAGCGGATGCACGCCGGCGGCATCGACGGCATGAACGGCCCGGACGCCGGGGATCACCGACGGGATGATCGGGTCGGTCAGTTCGTGGATCAATTGGCCAAACGTCGTGTCCTCCTGCGGCGGACGACCGACGACGGTGAACGGCCAAACCGCGTCTTTGCGGTGCCAGAGCTTGGTCACCCGCATCACCGGAAAATCGTGCCGCAGCGAGTAGTACCCCAAGTGATCGCCAAACGGTCCCTCCGGCCGGGTCGCGTGCGGATCGATTTGACCGACGATGGCAAAATCCGCGTCGGCGTACACGGGGGCATGATCCCCCATGACCATCGCGATCCGCCGGCCGGCCAACGCCCCGCCAAACGTCAATTCCGTCAACCCTTCGGGCAGCGGCATGACGGCGGCGACCGACATCGCCGGCGACCCGCCGACGGTGACGCAAACATCCAGCGGCTGCCCGGCGGCCAGCGCCGCGGTGTGGTGGACCCCGATGCCGCGGTGAATTTGATAATGAATGCCGACCTCATCGTCGGTGTAGTCATTGCCGGAGATTTGGACCCGGTACATCCCCAAATTGACCCGCATCAAATTCGCCGGGGCCGCCGGATCGGCCGACAGGACTTGGGGCAGCGTTACGAACGCTCCACCGTCGTCGGGCCAACACTTCAGTTGCGGCAGATCGGCCACCTGGCAACTGGACGCCATGACCGCCCCGCGTCGAACTTTCTTGGGCAACATCGTCGCCGCGGTGATTGGCACACCCGCGTACCGCCAAGGCCGCTTGGGCAGCGCCGACGGGTCCACTTTGACTTCGACGAGCCGCCGGACCGATTCAAGCGTGTGCCGAAACAGGTAGCGGGCTTGTTCCAGCGAAGCGAACAGGTTGGATGCCATCGGAAACCGGCACCCGATGACGTTGGAAAAATACAGCCCCGGCCCGCCGCGGGCATACACGCGCCGCTGGATTTCGGCGATTTCCAGATGCGGATCGACCGGCGTATCGATTTCGATCGAACCGCCCGCCGGCCCGCAGATCATTGACGACGTCGCGGGTGGATCGGTGCTTCATGGGGGGCGGCGTTGTTGGCTAAGAAAATTCGTTTTTGGAACGTAGTGGATTTTGCTAAAAATCCAAGGTTTGCCTCCCTTGGATGGATTTTTAGCAAAATCCACTACGCCAAGGTTTGCTTCCCGTGGATGGATTTTTAGCAAAATCCACTACGCCTAGGTTCGCCAGGAATTTCGGTTTCGCGTCGCGAACTGGTTGTGGAAGCCCGCCAAGCTCCGACTACAGTGCCACCGGTCCCCCCCCGCCGCTGGTTGTTTGAGGAGAATGATGATGTTCCGGTCTCAACGCCGCCGCCCCCTGTACCTCGAATCGCTCGAACACCGACGCGTGTTGGCGACGATTGCCGCCGGGGTGCAGTTATTCGAGGACATCACGACGACCGGGGGCACTTCCACCGTCGGTGCGCCGATGGCCGGTCAATTGACCCCCGGCCAAACGTTTTGGGTCGCGATCGTCGTTCAAGACCAACGTCCCGGCACCGCGGTCGCCCCCGGCGTGACGGCGCTGCCGATTGATATCGACTGGGATCCGGGAGTCTTGGCGTTGGCTCCGTCGACGACCCCGGACGCGTCGACGACCGCGTTTGGCCCGGTGCAAAACGGTACCAGCAGTTTGTTGCTGACCGACCGCTTCCCGCTCTCACGATCGCTGCTGGCCTTTCGTCCCGACGCCCCCGTGCTACCGATCGATCCCATCACCGGGCTGACCCCCGGGCAAGTCGATGAGTTCTTCAACGTCGATCAACTTCGCGGCGGCGCGGTGCCGGGACTGCCCGGCGGCGGCAGCCCCATCGGCACAACCGCCCCCAACCCAACGCCCGGTTCACTCAACGATTTAGTCGACAACACCTTTAGCCTGTTGCGAATGACGGCGCTGACGGAGACGGCCGGGACGTTGTTTTCGATCCGGTTGGCCGGTTCGGCAGCCGTCGCCGATGGGGATGTGATCGACGGGTTTGATCCGCTGGCCAACTTTCGGACCCGAGAGTTTGTCGGCACCAACGTGGTCGATCTCGGGTTGGGCAACGCGGTGCGGGCATTGTTTGAGGTGCAAAGGGTCGATCCGCCGCAAATGGTCACGCTCGCCGGCAACGTTTTTCTGGATACCGACTTCGACGGTGTGTTTGACATCAACGAAGTCGGCGTGCCGCGCGTGACCATCACGGCGACCGGACCGGCCGGTACCCAAAGTTTTCAAACCGAAACCGATGCCGATGGCGGGTATGCGTTTGAACTACCCGTCGGGGTTTATACGATCACCCAAACCCAGCCGCCGGGATTGACCGACGCGACGGTCGCGGTTGGCCAAGTGTTGCCCGGTGGCGAGACCATTGGAACGCCGGTGGGTTTGAATCAAATCGTCGGCGTGGCGCTGAGCGATGGCGACGCCGGCGTGAATTATAACTTTGGCGAACGATTGACCCGCGTCACCAAACGAATGTTCGTTGCCGACGTGGTGCCGCAATTGGAGGTTTGTGATGCGATCGGCATCTCATGCGGCCGGTTGATCGGGACCGATGGCAACGACACCATCGTTGTCGAGCCACTGGCCGGCGGAGGTTTGAGTGTTCAAATCAACGGCGGCGCCGCGACCGAGGTGCCCGCCGGTTTGGTTGACGTGCTTTATATCGATGGGCTTGGCGGAATTGACACCACCAACCGCCGCCCCACGGCGAGTCTCCATGCCGCTCGCTCGACTTTGACCGAAACGATCAATGGAATTGATATTGCGATTCGTTCCATCTTTGCGTCTTGATCGATACCCGGATCTGTTACGAGATACCGACCGATAGACGGTCAACGGCGGGCGTGGAAGGCTCCCGGCCCCGGAAGTCATTTTGCGATTCCCACCGGGCAAAGAAATCCTGCAATAGCGAGACGTCCACCGGTTTGACCATGTGTTCGTCAAATCCGCATTGCATCGCTTTCTCGCGGTCGGTCGCCTGACCGTAACCGGTCATTGCCACCATCGCGACGCCGACCATGTCGCGGCGTTCCCGCAGTCGTCGGATCAACTCATAACCGGTCATCCCCGGCATCGATATGTCCGAGAAAATGATTTCCGGTGTGTAATCGTCCAGCAATTCGATCGCGGCGGTTCCGCTTTCGGCGGCCTGAACCTCATGACCCATTTTCTGCAGCAACTGAGACAGCACGACACGCAGTGCTCGCTGATCCTCGACCAACAAAATCCGAAAGCACCGAGTCGGGTGGGATCTTTCGGAGGAACGCGGGGACAACGATTCGCTCAGCGACACCGAATCGGCCAGAGGCAGGCGGACGGTAAAACGGCTGCCGCGGCCCGGCCCATCACTGTGCGCCGTGATACTGCCGCCGTGCAGCTCCAGCAACGTCTTGACCAACGTCAATCCAATGCCCAGCCCCGCCGAACCGCGCTGCAATGACTGATCGACCTGCGAGAACATCTCAAATATCTCTTCGAGTTTATCAGCCTCGATGCCGATCCCGTCATCATGCACTTCGATGATCGCATGGTCATCGACAACATTGACTCGCAGTTCAATATGACAATCGGCGTTGCTATATTTTGCCGAATTGTTCAACAGGTTGGAAATCACCTGGGTCAAACGTGACGGATCGGCGTCGACGTGGACCGGCTCGTCGGGTATTTGAACCTTCAATTCCTGACCGCTTTCGGAGATGAAGGCCGAGGAGGCTTCGACAGCCGCATCGATGATTGACCGCAGTTCGACGACCTGCCGCTGAAGACTGATTTTCCCGCGGCTGATTCGAGACACGTCCAGCAGGTCATCGATCAGGCGAACCATCTGTTCGATCTGCCTCGCCATCGTTTGGCGGAGGCATTCGGTCTCCGACCCCAGCGGCGTCATCGCCATCAACTGGACCGCGTTTTTGATCGGCGCTAGTGGATTGCGAAGTTCGTGAGCCAGCGTCGCGAGGAATTCGTTTTTCCGGCGGTCGCTTTCAGACAATTGCGATGCCAGGTCGGCGAGTTCATCCTGGGCTTGTTTGCGACTGGTCAAATCCCGCATCAATTTGCTGAATCCGACCAGGCGACCGTGGTCATCGACGATTGAATGGGTGACCCCCGAAGCCCAAAACCGGACGCCACCCCGACGCACCATCCAACGATCGTCATTGGCTTGCCCGTCGCGGGCGGCGGTCACGAACTCCTCATCGGCCGATCCGTCGGCAATCGATTCGGGGGTGAAAATCATGTTGCGAACATCGCAGCCGATGAATTCGTCTTCGCGGTAGCCGAGCACCTCCTGCACCCCCCGATTCCAACTCGTCGCCCGGCACTGCGCGTCCATGGTAAAGATCGCATAATCATGCAATTGCTCCAGGAACCAACGCATGTGCTGATCCAAACGTTTATGTTTGCTTTCAATCTCACGTTCTTCGGTCACGTCGGAGATCACCAGCAGGACCGAGCCGCGTTGGCTAAACGTCGGATCGAACCGGTGGGCGGTCATCCGCAGGACGCGAAAACCGACGTGGGCGAAGTCGCGTTCGAGCACCGCCTGGCTGCTTCGAGCCTCGCCCAAGTGGACCTGAGCGATCAGTCCCCGCACCGCCGGCACGTCCAACGCCCCATCGGCGAACTGATAGATCGATTGACCGATCGGCGGGGCCTCGCCCAGACGAAAGGAGGAGGTGGTCGAGGCGTTGAGCGTGCTGATCGTCAACGCATCGTCGAGCACGATGACCATCTCCGAGAGTCCATCGAGGATGCTGCCGGTGTACGCCGCCGCTTTTTCGGCCCGGACGCGGTTTCGATGGTTCAAATGGATCACGCCGCCGACGAGCGATAGCCCGACCATGGTCAACAGGACCGCCATGATCTTGCCGTTTCGATCCGATGCCGCAGCGATGGCTTTTCGCTCCAACAGGCGATCGTACTCGGTTTGACGCATTTCTTGAGTTAAACGGCGAATCGAATCCATCGTTCGCAGGCCGATGTCGGTATCGACGGCCGCCTTGCCCGCCTCCAGCCCCCCGGTCCGTCGCTGTTCGATGGCAACGCGAAGCTCCGCAACCCGGCGTGCGATCAACGCTTCGAGCACTAGCAACCGGTCCTGTTGATCCCCCAAATCGGCGGTCAATTCGTCCAACTGGGCCAACAACTGGTCGACGTGGCGCATCGCGCCATCGAACGGCTGCAGGTACGGTTCGCGGCCGGTGATGATGAACCCACGCTGGCCCGTTTCGGCGTCCTTGATCGCCGATTCGGTCGCTTCGAGCGCCAGCAGGACGGCGTTGGTTTGCCGAACGCGGGCACGGTTTTTTTCCAGTTGCCGGAAGTCCCAAAAGGTCAAAACGCCGCCGATGACAAGCAGCAAAACCACCGTAGCGACGGCCAAGGACTCGATCCAAGGTCGTCGGCGAGAGTGTACGGCGGCGGTCGGCATGGCGGCGTGGCCCATTGGACTGGCGTGGGGGGCGGGCCAAGATACCGCCACCGCGGGCTGGCGGAAGTCCCAATTTCCATCCGCTCCGCATTCCCCCCGTGCGGGGGTTGACAGGTGAGTTGCCAGACCATTGGCCGGCCACCGTTGATCCGCCGTGACCGACTCCGCCGCCCAACCGTCGACCCGTCCATGGACCTGTTTGCTATCACCTCGATCGTCGTCGTCATCTCGGCGATCTTTGGCTACGTCAATGTGCGGTTTATCAAGCTGCCCAAAACGATAGGGCTAATGTTGATTGCGATCATCGCGACCTGTTTGGTATTTGCCACCGCGTGGTTTGATCCGCGAATCCTTGGTGCCGCCCGGACGCTGATCGGCTACATCGACTTCCAGGAGGTGCTGCTCGATGTGATGCTCGGTTTCCTGTTGTTTGCCGGAGCACTTCATACCAACTTTGACCAACTCCGCGTCCAGCGATGGCCGATCCTCATCTTTTCCACCGTTGGGGTCGTGGTTTCGACGTTTCTCGTCGGCGCGGCGTCGTACTATGTTTTCGGTGCGTTGGGGTTGCAGGTCCAGTTCATTCACTGCCTGCTGTTCGGTGCGTTGATCTCGCCAACGGACCCGATCGCGGTGCTGGGAATCCTCAAAGCCGCCGGGGTCCCCAAGAAGTTGGAAGCCAAGATCGTTGGCGAATCACTGTTCAACGATGGGGTCGGCGTTGTGGTGTTTTTGACGATCTTCAGCATCGCAACCGGCGGTCAGCAACCCCACCGCAGTACCACACCCCTGGAGTCGGCGGTGGCCGCGGACATCGACGACGCGGCGGAATCGGGGTCTGCCGAAGCGGCCCAAGAACATGCCGCCCCGCCCGACCATTCGCCTCCGCAGGAGACAACGCTCCGCTCGGTCGCGACGCTCTTTGGCGTCGAAGTGTGCGGCGGGGTGCTGTTGGGTTTGCAGCTCGGCACGGTCACATTTTACGCAATGCGATCGATCGATGATTATGAGATCGAAGTGATCATCACATTGGCCTGCGTGATGGGTGGCTACTCACTGGCCTCGCACCTGCACCTTTCGGCGCCGCTGGCGATCGTGGTGGCCGGATTGATCGTCGGCAATGACACCGCCCGGGGTTCGGCGATGAGCGATCAAACCGAAGATTATGTTGATCGGTTTTGGGAGATGGTCGACATGCTGATGAACGCGGTCTTGTTTGTGCTGATCGGTTTGGAGCTGTTGATCCTGCGGGTCGAGCTGGTTTACGTTTACGCCGCGCTGGCAGCGATCCTCTTTGTTTTAGCCGCCAGGTTCATATCGCTGGTTGCCCCGGTCAAGTTGTTCAGCCGCCGGTTGGATTTTGTCCCCCATTCGTTAACCATCATGACGTGGGGCGGGCTGCGGGGCGGGATCTCGATCGCTTTGGCGTTGCAAATGAATGCCGACATGAACCGCGACCTATTCGTCACGGTTACCTACGGCGTGGTAATCTTTTCGATCATTGTCCAGGGGCTGTCCGTCGGACCGCTGGCCGGGCGGTTGATCGGCAACGCGAAGCAGGTTGCCCAATAAATGCTAACGGTAGGGCGCCAGCCCTCCGGTGCCACTCCCCTTCTAGCGGTAGGGCGCAAGCCCTCCGGTGCCGCTTTCCTTTTAGCGGTAGGGCGCAAGCCCTCCGGTGCCGCTTTCCTTCTAGCGGTAGGGCGCCAGCCCTCCGGTTACGGCACCGGACGGCTAGCAGGCTGTTGATTTAATGGCGATTAAGGTCAGTCGAGATTCGGGTTGGTGATGGATAGTCCGTTTGTCGTGCAATTTCATCGCTGGAGCACGTCGGCAAGGGCCGGGCCGGCGGATGCGGCTCTCGTGAGGCTGTCAAATCGCGCAGGCTTTCGCCCAAGATCCCTAAATTAACTCCATCTTCGCCGATGACGCTAACTCGGCGCGCACCTGTCGCCAAGTCTGCATCAGTTTCTTCAAGTTGAACGCGGTCGAGGACCAACGCCATTCTTGGCCCACCCCTTCGATCCCTCGCAACAAGAACCGTCGCACGTCAAACATCACCTTCATCACCGCGAACGGAACTTCGCCGGCATGTTGGCGGCGGGCGTAAGCCGCTTGAGCTTCAGCGGTCTTCATTCGCTCGCGGTGCCGACGACGCGACCCTTCGTGCTCGTCGTGCATCACTTCGCGACCCCGCTTGGCCTCCGGGTTCTTGCGACAGCGATCGGCCAACTCGCACCCCGAGCAATCCTTGCAAGTGTAGACCTTCCGTTGTACGGCAGTACCACAACCGTGGGTCGTGTTTTCGATCGTCCGCTGAGGCAGCGGTTTGCCCGCCGGGCAGTAGGTTCCGGCCAGTGGTGTAGGCACGAATGCCGCGGACTTAAGCGGAGCGGCGAGCCACAACGGTTGGAGTCTAGCCTTTAGGCGATTCTGCGGAGCACTGAATCGGCTAAAGCCTACACTCCAACGCTAAAGTCCGCGGCATTCGTGTAGGCACTGTCGGCCAACACTCGGGTGCCATCAATGCACAGCTCGGCGAGGTTGGCGACCTTCAAGTCGATGGCCAGTTTGACCATTTGTTTGAAGATGTCCTTAAGCTCTTGGGTGTGCTTTCGCCGAAACTCGCTCAGGGTGGTGTGGTCGATCGTGCGTCCGGAGGTCAGCCACATGAAGTCGATCGAGTGTTTCAGTTGATATTCGATCACTCGACTGCTGCGGACGCGTCGGATCATCTCCTGCAGCGTGGTCGGGATGAGCACCAGCTGAGTTCGTGGCATGGGTGCGTCTTGCCAATAGTTGGCTTTGGGTGTTCGTCGACTCATGCATCGTCCTCCATGGCCGTCAGTCTAGCGCGCTACCCCAAACAAACCAGGTAGCAACACACCATCGGGCGGATACACTAAATCAACAGCCTGCTTGCGCCGCTCCGCTAGGATTGGGCGGCACCCGACGGCTTGCGCCGTTCCGCTAAAATCTTGCGTCACCGGTACCGCGCCGCGACCGGTTTTGATCCGCAATTTACCCAAACGACCCGCCCCGGTGATGGACGCTGACCTGCATGTGGTGCTCTACCAACCCGAGATCCCGCAGAACACCGGCAACGTGGGCCGGACGTGCGTCGCGCTGGGAGCGACGCTGTGGATCGTCGAGCCGGCGGGGTTCGATTTTGCCGAAAAACGGTTCCGCCGAGCTGGAATGGATTACTGGCAACAGCTCACTTGGCACCGCGTGCCCGATTGGGCAACGGTGCTCGATCGATTGGCCGGCCGGCGGTTTTGGTGCGTCACCAAATTCGGCGGACGCAGCGTTTACGACGCCGACTTTGCCCCCGGCGACGTGCTCGTTTTCGGCAACGAGTCGTCAGGATTGCCCGACGAAATCGTCGCCGAGGTTGGCGACCGAGCGATTCGCATCCCAATGGTCGACGGCGTGCGATGTTTGAACCTCGC
Source organism: Pirellulaceae bacterium (assembly GCA_963833245.1). Classification (GTDB taxonomy): domain Bacteria; phylum Planctomycetota; class Planctomycetia; order Pirellulales; family Pirellulaceae; genus Rhodopirellula. The sequence goes on along the minus strand of CAWHXH010000006.1, from coordinate 319,624 downwards.
GACGGCCGCGGCGGTGACGATGTACGAACATCACCGGCAAACGGTCTCTCTCTCCAAAACGTAGCGGAAGTCGCCAAGACTTTCGGTGGCGGTGGGTTTGGCGAAACCGAAAGTCTTGGCGACTTTCGCTACGTTGAACCCTCAAAACAACTCCGGCCGCACAATCAACTCGACGCTTGCGGCCGGGCCGACGCGGGTGATGCCCGAAAGCTGCGCGTCGGGCAGGCCGGCACGCGTGGTGAGCAATTGGACCAGCGATCCGGCCCGCGCTGCCGAGACCGACTGGGGGTTGGCTCCCGAAGCGGTCGCGGCGTCCGTGACGACTTCGACGTCGATTCGTTGCCTCGGAAAAACCGTGCGGAGCTGCGTCGCGATCGGGGCAATCAACGATTCGGCGGTCGGATACATTTGACCCGAACCGGGGGCAAAAAGTCGTTCCGGCGGCAGGGACACGCGGATCGAATTGCCGTCGGGGATGACAGGAATCGTTCCGAGCTGCAGCCGCGAGGCGAGCCGCCCCAGGTTCGTGTTGGGCTGGATCGTCGCCCCGCCGCGAAGCGTCGTGGACGCCTGATAGGCCTGCACCTGGCTTTGAGCCTGGTTGGCCGCGATCCGGGCGGCCTCGACTTGGCTTGCGGTGTCGGCGAGCTGTTGCCGGACCAACTGCAACTCGTCGACGTAGACCTGGGTTCTTTGCTCGCTCTGGGCCAACTGCGTGGTCAGTTGGCGGTTGTTGTCGTCGAGCAATTGCAGACGGCGGTTCAATTCCGCCAATTGCACCCCTTGAGGCGATGCCGCCGGCGGTGCGGCGGCGGCGATCGGGACACCGCCGCCGGCGGGGATCGGCATGACCGGCTGGGGCTGCGGCGCCCAGGCCGACGCGCCGGAGGTCGCCAGGTAAGGATTACGGGCACAACCGGCGGCCATCAACACCGCCAACCAACCCGCCGCGGTGGCAATCGTTCGGATCATCCGGGGCCTGCGGGGTTGGGGAAAAAGACGGGTAGGGTTGCGGCTTTAAGCTGTCCGCCGACGACGCGGCAAGCCAAATCTGGCAACCGCGTGGCGAAATTGACGAAAATCCGTCCGACGGCGTTCAAAAATCGAATTGCTAATTGAGTAACAACCGGGTGTCGGGATCGGCCGATTCCCAGGTTCGTCGTACTTCGCGGAGTCCGTAGGCGCACAGCTCGAACTGTTCGGCGAGCCGTTCGAGAAGCGTTGCCGGGGGCCGCGATTCGTCCGCATCGATCGTCGCGGCGATCCGGTAGGCGCGTTTGCCCTGCGAGAAATAATCAAACATCGCGTCCGGGCCGCCGCGGCTTTGGCGGGGCACCGATTCGGGGTAGACGCCGGACCAAAAGAGCGTGAAGTCGCCGATTTGACGATGGACGTCGCGTCGGGCCAGCCCGATCCGCCGCTCCGCCTCGATCAGCAATTCAAAAATACCGGTTGCCGGTCGGCCATCGGGCCGGCGGGTCCGTTGCGACTCCTCGATCCGGCTGAACCGTATCAAAAGGTCGGAGAGGTAATCGATCAGTTCGACGTCCGCGACGCCGAGTTGACCTTGAAAGATCGACTCGCTGATTCCCGAAAGGAACCGCTGCAGCGGACCGGAGGGCGGCGGATCGCCGGGGTGGGTTGGTTGCGAGCGGCCAGTGGTTTCGGACATCGGACACCTTCGTTGTACCGGGGGAACGGGACGAAGGGCCTTCGCGGGGCGACCCATGCGGGCAATCGACTGCGAGACCTGACTCTCACCATTGACTCCCGCCGAGGGTCGCGTCAATGGAAAACCGAATAAAAATTTTCCGCCGCCGGCCCCGGCGTTGGGGTTGCCAGGTTTCGCGGCGGTGGTACGGTGCCCGATCGCTCCCTAGCCGACGTGGCAGGGACGTTCGATTGTCAACGCACCCGAATTAAACGAGGGGAATGAACCACCGATGGGCACCAAAAAAACCGGCAAGGGACGACGCAAGGTCGGCCGCAAGAAACGACGCATGAGAGCCAAGATCCGGCATCGCAAGAAATAATGGCGGGCGTGCCGACTACGGCAACAGCGTTTTGAGCATCGGAAACTTGCCGAGCAATTGGTCGACGGTTTCGTCGCCCAATTTGTTTCGCAGGAATTCGATCACGGTCGTCACCAGCGGGCCGATCTGTTCGGTGCTGATCCCGGCGGCGGCTAGGGCGGCGGTCAATTCCAACCCCCCGCCGGCTTTGCCGCCGATCGCCGAGGAAGCCATCCCGGCCAATTTGCCCAGCATCCCGCCGCCGCCGGCCGGTTTGGACTCGCCGTTGGCGGCCGAATCGGCTGCCCCGGGGACCGCGGCGGCGATTTTGTCGAAAATTTCCGCCCCACCGTGCTGGCGGACCATCGCCATGATCTTGGCCACCGCAGCGCTGGCCGTTTTCGGGTCGATGCCCAGCTTGGTGGTGAGGATTTGAATCAATTCGTCCATCGCAGAAGTCCAGCGTTGCAGGGTGGTGTAAACCGCCACCCTAACGACTATGCGGAGTGAAAGGGTTCTGCTTGGAAAACAGTGCAAACAATCAGCCGATCGGCGTTAGCTCGCGGTTCAACGACCAGAACCCGACGCTAACACGCTTCGGAGATGTTTCCAGACACTTCACTCGCGGGCAGCTTCGACGGCCGCGAATTTCCTACCCGTTTACTCAAACCATTTGCTTGGCCACCGTGTCCCAGTTGACGACCTTCCACCAGGCATCAATGTAATCGGGACGGCGGTTTTGATATTTTAAGTAATAGGCGTGCTCCCACACGTCTAATCCCAACAGCGGTTGATAACCGGCCATGATTGGACTGTCCTGGTTGGGCATTCCGATCACGTCCAGCCCCGCGGGGCCGGAAACCAACCAAGCCCAACCGCTGCCGAAAACGCCCGAAGCGGCGCCGGCGAAGGTTTCTTGAAAATTGTCGAAGGACCCGAACTTGGAATCAATCGCCTTGGCAACTTTGCCGCTCGGGGCGTTGCCCTCGGTCGGCGGCCGCATGGTTTTCCAAAACAGCGAATGGTTGGCGTGCCCGCCACCGTTGTTGCGGACCGACTTCTGGACCGCGGCGGGTAAATTTTCGAGGTTTTTAAGCAAGTCCTCGATGCTGCGACCGGCCAAATTTATCTGCCCGTCAAGCGACGCGTTGAGCTTGCTGACGTAACCGGCGTGATGTTTGTCGTGATGAATCTCCATCGTCTGGGCGTCAATCACCGGGGCGAGGGCATCAAACGCGTAGGGCAGCGGCGGAAGCTCAAAGCCTTTTTCGGCAGCCGAGGCGGTCGACGGCAGGACCGCGGTGGTTGCGGCGACCGCGGCGGAGGTGGCAATGAATTGTCGTCGAGTTGTCATCGTGTGACCTGGGGCATTGGTGGGTTTGGGCAACGGAGTCTACCCGTTCGGGCAGGCCACCGGGCTGCAACCACCGCGCCGCAATGATTCGGGACCGCTTGCAAAAATATCGGAGGCACAGGACGGCTTGCGCGGTTCCGCAAATATTTTGCAAAACAGGCCGGAGACCTATCCCACGCCGTTGCTCGAATGCGTGCTGCCGACCCGCCCGGCCCGGAACGCTTCGGCCATCGCCCGGGGCACCTCGGCTTCGGCGGATACCAAACGGCTGCGATTCTCCTGCACCTTGGCGAGCATCTGCTGCTCCACCGCGATCGCCTCAGCCCGCCGTCGCTCAGCTTTGGCACGGGCGACCCGCGTGTCCGCCTCCGCTTGATCGCCCTGCAACCGGGCACCGATGTTTTCGCCCACGTCGATGTCCGCGATGTCAATCGAAACGATTTCAAATGCCGTCTGGGCGTCCAAAGCCCGCGAGAGCACCACGCGGGTGATCAAATCGGGATTCTCAAGCACTTTGAAGTGCGTTTCGGTCGATCCGATCGACGAAATGATCGCTTCGCCAACCCGCGCGATCACGGTGTCTTCGGTTGCCCCGCCAATCAATTGTTCCAGGTTGGTGCGGACGGTCACGCGGGCGCAAACGCGCAGTTCGATGCCGTTTCGCGTGATAGCCGAAAGCGTGGTTTTGCCCGAACGCTTGGGGTCGGGACAATCGATGACCTTGGGATAGACGCTCGTTTGAACCGCGTCCAAAACGTCGCGACCGGCCAGGTCGATGGCGCTGGCTTGATCAAAATCCAGCGGAATTTGGGCGCGATGGGCGGCGATGATGGCGTGAATGACGTTTCGCACGTTGCCGCCGGCGAGGTAATGTGCCTCCAGCCGCCGGGTCGAGATTCCGTCACGGCGTGCAATGTTCAACCCCGCCTGAGCCGCCATCACCTTGCCCTGCACGATCACCTGCGGATTGACTTTGGTGAAGTGCATTCGGATCAAACTGGCCAGCGGCACGTCGGCCCCGGACATGTAGGCTTGGAACCACAGCTTGCCGTAGCGGACGACGAAGAATCCCAAAATGGCGAGGAAAAACAGTCCAAAGAGAATCGCCAGGATGATGACGACGGATTTGAAGGTCGCCTGGAACCCGGTTTGGGCGATCAGCGTGGGCAGGGCGTGCAAATTCATCGCGGGCGCGGGTGGTTGGTTGTTCAATCGGACTGGCAGGATTGTAGCCGACAGATGTGGGATAGGCCTCCGGCCTGTCATCGCTGACGTGGGATAGGCCTCCGGCCTGTCATCGCTGACGTGGGATAGGCCTCCGGCCTGTCATCGCTGACGTGGGATAGGCCTCCGGCCTGTCATTCGTATCGCCGGCGGCGACAGGCCGGAGGCCTATCCCACCGGCAGCAACGCCGTGGCGACCAGCACGCCATCGCAACCGGCGGACACGAATCGATTTAAATCTCGCGGCCGGCCGACCCCGCCGCCCGAGAGCCACGTCCAACCGGGCCGCATCGCGGTTAGTTTTTGCAACCCGCTCACCCCGCCCCGGCCCGAAGCGGACCCGATGTCGCCAAACTCCAAAATCAACCCGTCACGGATGCCCGCCCGGCAAGCCGTCTCGATCCACGGCGACGGGGTGCCCGAACCGAGGAAAACGCCATCGCGAAAGTCCAACCCGATCGCCAGCCGCCGCGGATCGATTTGCGAAGCGAGCCGCAGGGCTTCACCGGCGTGGCGACAAGTTTCCGAGGCCACAATCCAAACACAACGAGGATTTTCCAGGAAACTGACCAATGATTCGGTCGGCTCGCCGGCCCGCCAACCAGCATCGATCCAGATCGACTCATCGTCTCGGAGGTGGCTCCAGACTGCGGTAAGATTGGTCCATTGCCGGGTAAGTCCTTCGATCGAATTTAGGTCAGCCAGGTAGAATCGCTTGATCGCAAATTGGCGATAGTGATCCAGCAACGCTCCAACGCTGCCATCGCCCACGCCGACGGATCGATAACGCGTGCGATCCCCACCGGTGGCGTGAACGGGTAAGCCGCCCCGCAGATCAATGACACCGACGATTTTTGAGGCGACTGACCGCCAATCAGCCTCATTCACTGACAGGTTGGCCAGCGGTTCGAGAAAGCACCACCCGGTCGTTGCTTTGAGGCGGCCCGGGAGTGGTCCGGCCGCGGTCGATTGCCTTTTGGAGCATTTCGTTCAACTTAACCACCATCTTGGGTGCCCCCGGGGCATGGTCAAACGATTCGGCCCGGTCGCGGTCCATACGATACAACTCGCTACCGCCATCGGGCAACGCGATCAACTTCCATTGACGCCAGCGAACCGCCAGGACCGACGCACCGGAGTCCAGTACGATCAACGGGTGCGTCGGGCGATCGACCCGGCCGTCGCTGAGTGCCGGCAGGATGCTGAAGCTATCCTCGGCGGCGTCGACCGGCAATTTTTCATCAAACCAATCGGCCATTGTCGCCAACGGGCAGGCCAGCGTGATCGGGTCGTCGCACACCGATCCGGGCGGTGTCCGACCGGGCCAACGGATGATTGTCGGCACCCGGTGCCCGCCCTCATAAATACTTTGTTTTTTGCCCCGCAGCCCGCCGCTGCCGTCATGCCCGACAACATTCAATGGTGTTCGCGAATTGACCGCCGGCCCATTATCACTGCTGAACATCACGACGGTGTTCTCGTCTAAATGGTGTTCTTTCAAAGCGTCCAAGACGCGGCCGCAAACCGCATCGGTCTCGACGATAAAATCCGCCAAGTCTCCCAGCCCGGTTCGTCCTCGAAACCGGGCCGATGGGACGACAGGAAAGTGCGGCGATGTCAGCGATAAGTATAAGAAAAAAGGCTGGTCATCGGCGGCCCGCTGTTGAAGATAAGATTCGGCTTCCTCGCCCAGCTTTGGCAGGATTTTGTCAAATTCGTGACCGGCCACCATCGGTCCGGCCGGGCCGGTGGTGGTGATGTTGCCGACGTCCGAGACACTCCCCCGCGGCTTCATCATTGTCGGGATCCCGACCAACGTGCGGTCGCGAAAGAATCCGTAGGGGGGCAGGTTCGGCACCGCGGTGCCGAAATAGGAATCAAAACCCCGGTCGACCGGCCCGCCGGCAATCGGTTGGCTAAAAACCCCCCGCCAAGCTTCTAGATGGGCCTGCGTCACCGGCGGCGTGAGGGCATGTTGGCGTTTGAATAACGGCATTCGCTCCGCATCGATCCCCCAGTTCCAACCCAGGTGCCATTTGCCGATCGCCGCGGTCTGATAACCATGACGACGCAGGTACGCCGGCAGCGTCAAACGATCCTCATCAATCAGCGGCTCGTCGAAATCCAACAGCACGCCGCGGTCCAGTCGAGTTCGCCAGCTATATCGACCCGTCAGCAACGCGTAGCGGGTTGGGGTGCAGATCGCGGTGGGGCTATGAGCGTCGGTAAACCTCATGCCGCCGGCGGCGAGTCGATCCAGATGCGTTGTTTGAATTAACGACTGAGGGTTGAAACACGAGACGTCCCCATAACCCAGATCATCGGCAAGTAGCAAAAGGATGTTTGGACGGTGGTTTGGTTCCGCCTTAAGCGACGGTGTCCAAAGAGCTTGCGTGAAGAGCGCTGAGCAAGCCGCGAAGGCGAGTGTGCTTATTCTGTGTAGTAAATGACGTAGGAATTCTCGGCGGCAACCGAGGGTTCCCGGAACAATCGTCGACTTGGCAAGGAACAGATTCATCTGAGTGCATGGGCGGAATGTGGCATGCTGCGCATAAAAAAATCCAAGGGACCACGGTCGGCAAACCGGATGTTGATCCCCCGGCGGAAACCGGGACCACCCTCAAAGGTCAATCAAAAGCGGCAAGGAATCAAAAATTACGTCGCCGGCAGCACGGGTCTGAGTGGCATTGGAAGCAAACGGACTGCTGGTACTTCACCCCGCCTGGAACGAAGACGAGGCAAGCCCTCTTCGACGAAAAAGATAAACGAATTCGCGGAAAAGACAACAAGGAAGTCGCGTAGTTAGCGCTGGCTCGGATCAAGCTGCGGGCCTGTCCTGATTTTTGTGTCAGGTGAACGGTTGTCTATGGTTGGTGATCTTTGGGAATTCGGTCGGGGAACAGGATCGCGAGGTGGTTCAGGGCCTGCTTCCAGTGCTTGATCGGACGGGTCCATCGCTTCGACGCCTCCCGGATCGCCATGAAAATCAGCTTCAAAGCCGACTGCTCGCTGGGGTACTGCCCCGCGGTTCTTGGTGTACTTGCAGATCACGCTACCCAGTGACTCAATAGCGTTGGTCGTATAGGTCACCCGCCCAATCTTCTCAGGGAAGTCAAACATCGATAGGATGTCCGACCACTTCAAACGCCATTGCTTGGATATTGCCGGATACTGGCTGTCCCAGATCTCACCAAACTTATCAAGCTGTTCTTCAGCCGCCGCGACCGTCGGGGATGAACCAAGCACAATTGTACCTGCGTTTGTGGGTGCGCCGCTCGGATCGCTTCGGGAAAACTTGCTAGACCATCGACGCAGCAGATCAAGATGACTTTGAGTCCTCGATTGGACAGGTCGGTCAAGCAGTTGAGCCAAAACTTCGCCCCCTCGTTCTTGGCGATCCAAAGCCGCAAAAGCTCCTTTTTGCCGTCCAAATCGATCCCCGGGGCCACGTACACGCAAGTAGCGAGCTGACGCGGGCATCCCCACCGCGAATGTTGACGACGATGCCGTCTAAGAACACGATCGGGTAGACCGACTGGAGACTTCGGGTCTGCCACGTTTTGAGATCATTCTCCAGGTCTTCGGTGACGCGGCTGACCAGGTCAGCCGAAACGTCGACGTCATACAATTCTTTGACAACGTCTTGGATATCACGGGTCGTCAAACCTTTAGCATGTAACGTCAGGATTTTATCATCGAATCCTTCGATTCGTCGCTGACGTTTGCCAACAATCTGAGGCTCAAAAGTGGCTTGTCGATCGCGTAGGGTTTGGACTTGAATCTTTCCAAGGTCACCTTGCAACTTCTTGGTCGAACGACCGCCAGCGGCAGTTCGCCCGGCCGGTCTTTGGGGTAGTTTGCGTCTGGTCTTCAGTGGCCCGCGTGGTGGTCCATTTGCCGCGTTAAGCATTGTCTCCAGCCCCCGCTTGCCTCATCGTTTGCAGCAGTGCGTTGAGCTGGGCCATTGAGGAGGCCCCGGCGACAAACTCGGTGGCCAACTGTTCAGCTCGTTCTTGAAGTTTCGCATCCATGCGTTTGGCTCGTCAATTGTGAAAAAGGAAAGGAGTGTAGCTGTCAAGTCGCCTTCGCACACAAAATTCCTGACAGGCCCCGCCGCCGCCGCGAGTATCGCAGCCACCGGCTGTGGTTTGGAAGGAACCCGCACTCAGATACACTCGAAGAAGCGACTACCTGAAGGATGTGTCACGGGGCGCTCAAAAGGGACCACTGATGGGCGCTTGAAAATCCCCCACCTCTGTGAGGGGGTTGGCTAACTACCGTTGAAACGTTTGCAACTCGCAAAGCGGATCGCGGTGGGCAATGGCCAATCATTTGAGCGTGACTAAATCCAATGCCATCAAGCACTTACACGACACCGGGCAGTCCCAAAGACAGATCGCTGAAGCCCTTGGAGTCGATCGAAAGACCGTCCGGCGGGTGCTTGCCGCTCAAAGACCCGTGCCAAACGAGGACCAGCCGCCAAAAGGGACTACCGCGCCCACCGGCTCGGTCGACTCCCAACCAGTTGTTTCAGCCGCCAATCCAACCAAGCCGCCAACCACTTCGGCCGGTCAATGCGGCGGCTGCGAGTCCGTCATCATCGAGTCCCTTGGCCGCGGACTGAGTGCCCAGCGGATCTTCCAGGATCTGCAAATTCTTCATGCCTTTGAAGGGAGTTACTACAGCGTCCGGCGGTTTGTCAAAAAGCTCAAACATCAAACCCCAACGGCCTTCAGGCGGATCGAAGTGCCGCCGGGTTGGGAAGCTCAAGTCGACTTCGGAACCGGCGCTCCCATTATTGGAGATGACCAAAGGCGAAGACGCACTCATGTGTTGAGGGTTGTCCTGAGTCATTCACGAAAAGGATATACCGAGGTCGTCTATCGTCAAACGACCGACGACTTCCTGATGGCCCTGGAGAATGCGTTTGTGCACTTCGGTGGCGTCCCAAAAACGGTGGTCATCGACAACCTGCGGGCGGCCGTCAAAAACCCCGATTGGTATGATCCCGAACTGGTCCCCAAACTGCAGGCCTTTTCAAAGAGATGAGGCGTAAGGTCAATCGCGATGGACACGTCTCGGTCGACTGAGCCTTCTACAGTGCTCCGGCCGAGTATGTCGGCCGCGAGGTACGGGTTCGATGGGATTGCCGAGCCGTTCGTTTGTTCAACAATGACTTCGATTGCATCGCCGTTTTCGCCCGCAGCGAGCCCGGGAAATTCAACACCCGGACGCAGCACATCGCCGCCGCGAAGATCAACTCGATCGAGCGCGGCGGTGCGTATTTACTTCAAAAAGCGGGGACAATCGGCGATCACGCCACTCGTTTGAGCCTGACAATGATGCAACAGCGCGGCATCGCCGGTCATCGGGTGCTGCAAGGTTTAATCGCGATGAGCAGTAAGTTCCGATGTGACCAGATCGAGCAGGCTTGTGAGATTGCGTGGCGACATGGTGACTTTCGGCTGCGAACGATTCGCAAGTTAATTGCTCGTGGCGGCCCGGTCCAGGAATTGATGCCGTCCTAGTTTCTATTACTTTCAAATAAGAAAGAACCATGAATGAATCATTGTCCAAAACACTACGAGAGCTGAGACTCGGCGGCATGGCCGAAACACTTGAAGTTCGCCTCCAGGAGGCTTCCTCGAGCAACCTAACCCATTTGGAGTTTTTGGAATTGATCCTCGCTGATGAGTCACTCGTTCGGGGTGACCGACGCATCGATCGTGGCGTTCGTCGTGCTAGCTTTCGGGATGTCCGTCGGTTAGAAGATTTTGATTTCTCGTTCAACAAAAGTATCGAACGTACAAAGATATTCGATCTGGCCAGCGGACACTTCCTTCGTCACGCTAAAGATGTATTGATGTGCGGACCGCCCGGGACCGGCAAAAGCCATTTGGCCCAGGCGATCGGTCACGCGGTAATCCGGTCCGGTGCGGTGGTCTACTACCGAAGTATTTTCGACGTGGTGCGAGACTTCTTACATGATGAAACGATGGGCGGAGAGGAGAAGGTTTTGGCTCGTTATCTCAAACCGGACCTTTTGATCATTGATGACATGGGGATGAAGCAACTGCCCAAACGCAGTGGTGAGTATCTCTTTGAGATCATTATGCGTCGTCATGAGGTTCGCAGCACAATGATGACGACCAACCGACCACTGGAGGACTGGGGCAAGCTGATCAGCGACGTGCCGGCGGCCAGTGCGATCTTGGACCGGTTCCTCCAGTCGGCGGAGATCTTGAAGATCACTGGCCGCAGTTACCGGCTGAGAAAAGTCGAGGAAAATTCAAAAGGGACCACAGACCCCCCCGGCTCTGCGACCGAAGCAACTCGGTAGAGCGGCAACCATCGCCGGATCAACGACCACCATTTCAAAAGGGACCACAGACGCCCACAGGTGGTCCCTTTCAAGGCGCCCGGTGACAGCTTGCAGAACGCGGATGGCGAAGGCCTCGAACAGCGATGTGAAGCGGGAGTGCTTGCCGGCCCGGGGAACTGCTTGATGTCCGGGTGCCGCCAAGTCCCTGGGAGCAGTTTCTGCTCGAGGGACGGTGTGCCGCAGTCGGAACACTGCAGAGGCACACCGCGATGCTTTAAAGCGATTTGAACTCGCCCACCAGGCAGATCAAGATCGACCGAGTCGACGAACTAGGCGTTCAAAGACTTCGATTGTGTCGTTGCTAGGGTCATCGGTGTCATCACGCGCATCCGCGCTGGTCAAAACCCGAACACTGTCATACTGGCGGATGAAGGGGCGAGAGGGTTGCCCATCAACAAACCAGACACTTCCACCAACCCGGATTACCGTCAGTGAGACCTTACGCAGTGACCTGTTGCCGGGCAAATCACCTCAAAGACTCGCGGAAGCTAAAATCGAAACCAATATTCTCATGGAAACTGCATCAGGTGATACAACTCGGAACCAGGCTTCGTTCTTTCGGACTCCAGCACGATGATTTGATCACCCGTTTTCATGACTTTTGAAAACATTACCGCCTTCATTGAGGCAGTTCCACCGGAAGCATCGTAGACAATCGCTTGAGACGCATCGCCACGAAGCGACTCGCATGCCGTCGATACCGCCCGCCCCATCTCCGCGATGAAGCTCGATGATGAATACCTGGCCCTGCGAAGTTCACCGGTCCCAGAATCTAAAACATCGTTTTTATTGGGAATCAAGACGAACGTTACTGAAAAATCCCGAATCCCTAAATTCGCCGCCAACTCTTCGAGAACTCTAACGCGCTCAGCGACTTGGTCGCGCTGGCCATCGTGAACAAGCAGCATTTTTCTTGGACGCCAAGTTGATAACGAAAGTCGATCGGTGTCGCCCCGGGTTGCCGTAATGCATACCATTGGTTGATTGGCGACTCGTTCAATCTGCTTCTTCGAATAGCCAGTTCGCTCGGGCAACTCGCATCGGCAGGCATCACCAACGATTTCAACCAGGCGGTCGCTGTAGTACTGACTACCTGCCCTCAGGTCGACTCGGTGAAGCAACTCGAAATGGTTATAGGCGGTCTGCCGTATCTCGGCGTTGCTGGTTGCCTCGGTCCAAGGAGTTTCATGGAGCGGATCGATGTAATTCTGCGTTAAAAAACCAGCCAACGCGACTCGCAAGTCAGGCTCTTCGTTTTTGATCCGAACCACTTCAATTGATATTCCCGGTTCCGCCGCCGTATCAACGGTCACGTATAGCTTGGCATTGTCATGAGGCCATCGCTGCGTTGCAATCACCTTCTCGCGGACGTGCGTGACCCGTTTTGGTTGCCGCTCTTGCCAGGCCATGGAAATCCAAGCTTCGGGACGAAGGCTTTGCCCGTAGAGGTATCCAAAAAGCCCGGTGAACAAGGCGCCAAAAGCCGATTCGTAGCTTTCAGCGACGCCATCAAACTCGGTCAGGTCTGGCCATCGGTACCCGGACTGGAACCCAACGAAACTTTCCTGAACTAACTTTCTTCGTTGCTCAATGCTCGCACGCTCGCGTGGGTCGCGAAGCTTTTTGTGAACATCGCCGAACATTTGGTCCGTCTCGCTTTTCACGGAATCCGCGATGGACCTCAATCCAAAAGGAAGACGCAGATCGTGGCCCGAATCATCAAGGCCGGCCTGGTGACGCCATTGAACAGGAATGACAACGCCGGGGCCCGTTGTCCACGAAATCTCCTCCTCCGCTGCTGCCAAGATGTGACAGGCTCCCGGTTGAGTACTGAGCTTCGTTCGTTGCATCCCTAGGAGTTTGCGAAGTGCTGTAATTCCTCGAAGCTCATCCAGGAGTTCATCACATAGCCAATAGTTTGCTAGGCTTCCCATCTCACCGGCGAGTTGCAATTTCCAACTCGAGTCCTGATAGTCTGGATCTGTGCTTAGGAGTTGGCGAAGGCTCACGATGGGATCAGCCCCCAATCGATGCCCTCGATTTTCAATGGAAAGCCTCCAAGCGGTACCCTTCCTATCTCTCGAACTTGGAGCGTCGCCTCAGCGATATCCTCTCTAACGGTTAGACGCGAACTCGCCCCCCCGAACGTAATGGGTTTGTCTGCGAGCAGTGCTACGCTGGCTTTCGCAACCAGGGAGGTTGAAACGATAGTGATGTCTGCCTCGTGACGGGCGTCGCCCCGCGTCACGGTAACCGTCATCTCCGCAACAAACTCACCTCCGGGCGATCGAAACTTGTAACTCGTTGTGGCAATCACCATCGCGTCAGTGGCCGCCGCCATGGCGACCGCGAGTTCGGGTTCGCTCGCCGCCAATGAGTTGATACGGGTAGCAAGCCGAACGGTTGCCGATCGTGTTGGCTGATCTTCGAGTCCGGCAATCGCTTCCTCATACTCTCGCACCACCGCCTCGAATTTGCAGCGTGACAATTGAATTGTCAGCGGCTGACTTAGGTCGTCATCGTCAAATGTCTTTTCCCATGCTTGAACGAATTCCCCCAGTTGAACGAACACCCATGGCGAGCGGCGAATGACATCGCGGAGGGGTTCGATGAGTTTAAAAATTTCATCAGTTTGAGTGGACTGCTGGTGAAAGCCGGCAACCAATTCCAATTGATCGAGTCGTACAAATAGTTCGCGGGTGCCTTCGTCACCCGTGTTAACGACGACGCCGACCGGGTCGCTGGAAGTAAACTCATCGCGTCCCCGTTCCACGAAGTCTGTAATGGCCGTAGTCGACGAAGCTCTAAACTCCCCTTTTAAACGTCGCCAAACCTCGTCGAGATCGATTCCGGCGTCCGCAACGGCGGAGCGTTCAATCCGAAACAGTTCACCGTACAGATGAATTCGTTCGATCAAGTCGTTGCGGGGTGAGTTCCAGTTGGCAATGACATCCGTGATTCGTGACTCGACAAAATGATCGTTCATGCGATTTCGACCGTGTTAGGCTGCTGTTTGAGTGGCGATCAATCGCGATCGACCCGGATTGAACTGTGGTTCAGAGGTGAACTACTGAATCCGTCCTGGAGGTTCTCCATCGCGAAGGTCCTTCTCATCCCAGTGAACCTTGTCGGGACCCCACTCTCCCAACTCACCACTGGTTTGGGTGCCCTCTGGCACGCCTCGTATCGAGTCCACCCGACGCCGTCGGTCCAGGTTCCATTGCCGTACATTGTTCCCTGGAATCCAGGCAACTTGGCACTGACATTGCCCTCGCTTTCGACCCTCCGGAAATGGCATGTCACCGTCGTGGCAGTTTCTAGCTCGCATCAGCCGGTCAGACCGATACTTCAAGTTTTGCAGCAATGTCGTCGCCATTCTCTTTGCGATCTGAGGATCAAGGTCCCCGAACACAGCAGCAATGATGTCGTGCCGAGTGAATGACCGGTTTTCCTTGACAAAAAACGCAATGTCGTCATACAGGTAGTTCCAATTGATCAAATGATTCTTGTGCCCACTAAGCGACAGTGAATCGGCCGGCAACCCGTCCAGTCCTGGCGTCAACCACTCCGCTAAGCTGATCGCGGTCACCTTCTTGTGCTCTAGAGCTTTCTTGCGTATCCAAGTGACCCACACGGATTCGCCCCCATGCAATTCCGGATGAATGAGCGAGATTCTATCAATCAGTAAGAACCACTTCGAATCGGTGAATAGCTCATCCTGCCGCAGGCTCGAATGCCATGCGATCCGTTCCTCAATGATGTCTTCCAAATTGACATGGCTATTCTCAAACTCGCGGATGGCCTCTCGCTCCCACTCGCGTCCTACGAGCTGTCGGTGGCCCACTTGTGTGTCCGATTCGGCTTCTTTTTGGGCTTTGTTGAATAAGAGTTCGGATGCCACCTTGGATGCACGTCGCTGGTCTAGACGAAGCACTTCACGAAATGCCGAAAATAGAAACTTCGTCCGCTGAAGCTTCTCCTGAAATCTCGAATAGCCGGCTTCATAGTTGCACACATCGCGGGGCTCCGCGAATTGAAACTCGGTTTCGAGCAACATGGACGCTAGCAACAACCAGCCGTCGTAAGCAACTGCATAGTTTTCAACTAGCGTTAGGACGTCCTTGCCGGCATAAGATTCAAGCAAGTCGACGATGGTCGTCTCTCTCGGCGCGACTCCCAAGTCCTTCAGAAGCTGCCTTCCCTGTTCGTCGGCGTTGAGTTGGGCCCAACAGGTTTGCAACTTGTTGTATTCAGCGATTAAGTGAGGCTGCAACGACTGTTGGAACTCAATCTGGTCGGCTAGTTCGTCGTCACTCATTCGACTTGTCACAAATTCTCTTGCAGGAACAAACATCACGCTTGGTCGCATGATGCGACCAAGCGTGAATGACTAGGATCAACTATCTAGCGGACGATCGTCAGTCGCTAGTTAGCCTTTGTTTTTGGTCACGGATGCTTTGGTTCCAGAGCTTAACCTGGGGAAGGCTGCTGCGGTGACGGCTGGCCAGTTTTTCCAGTCCGTCGAGCCGACCAAGCTTGACCTGGATGGCCAGTTGCTGCGGGGCCAGCTGCTGGCGACAGAGGACCAGGGGCTTGGCCAGGAGCCGTGTTAAGCGGCGAGCTTCGTCCAGTTGTGCCAAGGTCGGCAGTGGACCGGATGCATCATCCGCATCGGTGGTCTTGGCGTCGGTGTCCGTGGGGGTTTGGGCCATGGCCGGCGTGGCGACCAAGGTCAACAGCAGGCCGGCGACGAGCCAAGCCAGGAGAAACAGTTGATTCATCGTTTGGGTTCCAGTAGTAACGAGTGGGTCCATCAGGAAATAAAGGGGGAAGCCACGTGGGCCTCCCCCGGTGGCTCGGTGGATCTTTGTCCACCGAGCCTCTTCGCTCGGGGCAATGGCCCCAAGCGACGTAGGTTGGGTCCATCGACCCGTCCGAGCTGGGAATCCGTTGCTTGCCTGTTCCTTACCGTGCCGAGCTGACCAAGGGCGGGGGGCAACGGAAGACGGGCGTGGCCGCCATAGGTCGGCCGCGGCGGAGTATCGACTGACTGGTAGCCGGTGCGATGTTGGCCGGCAACGCGGTCCCAGTCGGTGCGGGACGAACCGGTCGCACCACGATGGCTGCGGGGGGATTGACGACACCGAGGAGCTGATTGACTTGGCCGATCACCGCTTGGCGGTCGTCGGCATCAGGCGTGGCGATTTCCGTCGCCATGGCATCCATCGAGCGTCGGGTCGCCAGGCGACTTTCGCGAACTTGGTTCAACGACGTTTGAACGATCTTCGACGTGCTGGCCATCCGGGTGTCCAGATCGCGGGGCATTTGGATCTGGACGGCCATCAATTGCAGGCCACGATCGATGTCGACTTGAGCCTTGTCCATCGATTCGGTCAACATCTGGGCGGCCAACGTCAACAACTGATGGTCGGTCCGTTGCTGATCGGCGATCGACTGCAAGTGATCTTTGGCCGACTGCAACTTCGTTGAGTCGTACTGCGAGGCCATGCTGGGACCGATGGCGGTGGGTTGGAGCCATTGGTCCAGAGTGACCAAACGTTGCATCTGGGTCTGCATTTGACCCCGAAGCCGGCGGCGATCCTGGGTATCGCCAATCGATTCGTGCTTATTACGAAGCGACTGGAGTTGGGCCAAGATCATTGACCGGGTATTGGTCATTTGCGGACGCCAACGGTTGTCGGTGTCGGTGTCATTGCCAGCGACGTTTTGGATCAAGTCGTCCAGCGACGCCAAGGCAAACTGGATTTCAGCGGCGGATTCGCCACTGCGACGAGCGTAGTTGCGAATCGCAACGGTCCCGTCGACATATTGATGCACGGTGGCACCATAGCTGACCAGGAATGGCTTGATCTGGCCTTCCTGCAATTGGGTCAATGCCGTTTCCAGCATTGCTTGCGTGTCATCGTACTGGTCCAAGATGTCGACTGCCGAAGCGGTCAAATCATCGTTGGACGGTTGGTCATCGGCGTGAGCGATGATGGAGCAGGCCATGCTGAGCAGCAGGGCCAACAAGGGCAGGCCGCCGGGGCCTGATCGACCGGGGTGGCCGAAGAGCAAATCGAACATGAAAGGTTTCCTCATGGGAAGGGAGAAAGAGACGTCGAGGACGGCCGCGGCTTGAAGTGCCGGGATCGTCCTCTACTTCCTTCCCTTTGAGGGAGAAAAAATGAGCGGTGGGATCATTCGTTGGCAGTCTCAGCAGCCGAGTCATCACGGCCTTGCCGGGAACCGCCAGGGAACGGTTGGTGCGTTGCCCACCGATGGCGCCGGCGATGGGTTGCCCAAGCGAAGGCGTCGCCGCAACGGGCTGCCGAGCGATCGGCGGTTTCGCCGGTCAGAACCGAGCAAACCTCATGGAGCCACCTTTCACACCGCCACGGAACTGCGCCAACCTGTCATCTCCTAGGAGGCTGTCCGGAAATGTTAGCCAACGGGCGATAGCCCCGGTTTCCATGCCTGTAACCGGGGCTAGCGCCCAATGCCGTCTACTATGTGAGCCGACAGCGCTAGCTGCGGGTTCTTAGACACCTTTGCAAGACCGTAACACCCGAGGCTAGCGCCTACGGCTCACACAAACTGCGAAAAGTAGACGGCATTAGGCTAGCGCCCTTCGGCTAACCGCTATTTGGGTATTCCGACAGCCTCCTAGGGAAACCCCACGCGGGAACACTCCCGATCCCAGGGGAAGCTGTAACCGCGAGAGACAAGCGATTCCTTGATTCTCAACGATTGGAACCCCCGCGTTTACGGAACGGAGTCTGGACTCACTCCACAGCTGTCCTCAGACGAACTCCTTTTTTGAACGCCCACGGTCCTCGGGCGGAGTCTCGACGCTGAACCAAGACTGTAAGTAAGAACCTAGACGTTTGAACGCCCACGGTTATCGGGCGGAGTCTCGACTAGGAACTGATCTTGGATGCGAGAAAACGGGTTTGAACGCCCACGGTTATCGGGCGGAGTCTCGACTAGACGCGTGATTTTGCAAGCAATCGCTCGGAAGTTTGAACGCCCACGGTTATCGGGCGGAGTCTCGACGACTCCGGCGTTGGAAACTGAGAAATCAAATGTTTGAACGCCCACGGTTATCGGGCGGAGTCTCGACTTTCTCGATGATTTTGGTACTCAGATCGCGATGGTTTGAACGCCCACGGTTATCGGGCGGAGTCTCGACAGCCTAGGGCGTGCGAGCAGGGTTGCTCGGGTTTGAACGCCCACGGTTATCGGGCGGAGTCTCGACTTCCCACCTCGAAGCTCACCTCGCACAACGCGAGGTTTGAACGCCCACGGTTATCGGGCGGAGTCTCGACAAAGGATTCCAATTCCATTGGATCAACGAGACGGTTTGAACGCCCACGGTTATCGGGCGGAGTCTCGACAGTGGACTTCATAACCTGTTGGAATGCAACGGGTTGCGACAGCGATCTGCCGAACCCCCTCGATGGAGGGCCCACTTTCGGGTGGTCTGTGCGACCGGGCTGCCTGTTTCTCAAATCGGAAACTCTTTGCGAGAAGGTGTTTATGGAATCTGCCGACCCTTTGCTTCCCCAGCCTGCCATGGCGGTCTCCCGGGTTGCCGCCTGCTGGCTGGTCGGTGTCTCCGTTTTGCAAAACATCCGATCCAATGGGCCTGATTGGAAGCTGTCAGGGCAGGCTTGAATTCGAGTGATCCCGCTATTCCAACGGTGGGAGCCCGAACGCTGCACGAAGCTCATTGGCGATTTTCAAGTTGCAATGGGGGCATTGGCTCTCGTACGGCATGAAGGGTAACCACTCCTCTTCCTCCGCATCGAAGCAGAACTCCTTGTGGCATCGGTCGCAGATAACCGGCTGGCCATCTTCGGTCGCAAAGTCGCGTTCCAAATCAAAGAAGTGTTCCGCTTCGATAGCGGTCAGAAGTCGTCGCGATGCTGGACAACGCGGTTTTTCGCGACCCCGAAGGTGATTTCGGCAGTCCAAATCGTCGTCAGAAGACATTGAGTTTTTTCTATTGAGTGTAGGATGGAACTTCTCGGCATTGGGGAGCAACCTTCAAAACGTAAGGTTTTCAAGGGATTGCTGAGTTCTGCAACCCGGAATCGACATAACCCCATGGTCAATACCCAAAAATTCATTCACGGCTCGGTACTTTCACAGCGATCACGTCGATCGCCTAATAAATTGCGAAGCTACCCGATAAACATTCGGACATTGCAACGCTGCTTCAAACCTTCTGTGGGAGTCTTGCTCGAACCACTGAATCCCAAAAAGAAGGAAATACAAATAAACGCTCGGTT
Organism: Pirellulaceae bacterium; assembly: GCA_963833245.1. Classification (GTDB taxonomy): domain Bacteria; phylum Planctomycetota; class Planctomycetia; order Pirellulales; family Pirellulaceae; genus Rhodopirellula. Next base: position 300,358 of record CAWHXH010000006.1, on the reverse strand, counting down.
GCACCTTGCAACCGAGCGTAAACATCCTGGGTCGTTCTGCCGGGACCGATGTCGGTGGGTTCATTCGTTGCGAGTGTCAGCCACCGAGTCATCATCAAGCGGCTGGATCCAGCCGGCGAGATGGTCGAGCATTCCGGCGGTAGCACGCAGTGAGTTGCTGCTGAAGGAGGTGACAACTTGTCGGCGGTCGGTGGGTTCCAAAATGATCAGGCCCAGCAGGGCGGCCAGGAACGAAGCTTTGAGGGAGAATCGAAACATGGAGTGATGTTCGTAGTGAGAGGGGAAAGACAAAGGGATTGATTTAGCTGACCGATTCAGTCGTCGGCCAGTGCTTGCAGTTCACGGTCAACGAACCGTGCGATCTGGTCTTCAAACGATTGAGCCTGAGCAACGCTTGGCGGCTCAATTTCCGTCTGCAAGTCGACGCCGACATGAGTCGCCACGTCATCGGCGGGAACCGCCAAACCTGTGTCGTCGGTCGAACGGCGGATCCATTGCAGTGCGAGCAACGCACAGGCAGCGACGATGGCGATGTTGGTCAGCGACCAACCTTGAGTTTGCGGCTTTGAACCAGATCGTGAAGTCGTGGAGGAGCAGCGGTTGGTAAGTCGACCATTGATGGCGTTGACAATGCGTTGCCACAGCGAGGGCATCGTCGCAATGGGCTGCCGAGCGATCGGCGGGGGCACCGGTGGGTGCCGAGCGATCGGTGGGGGTACCGGTGGGCGTCGAGCGGGCTGCCGCCCACGGAAAGGTGGGGGAACCGTGGCGGCGGTTTGCCGGGCGTCGACCGCTGGGTGGTTCGTACGACCTGGCGCACGCAGCCAGTCATCATCAAAGGGCATTGAAAGAGCTTTGGGTTGGAGGAAAACGCAGCAGTCCGTTGGGCCACGGGCTAAGAGGAAGCACCGCGAGGCCGAAATTTCGCCAACGGCGAAAAGGACTCCTGTTACCTCCTACCCCTTCGTCGCCAAAAAATGAGCCTGGCAGCGCTGTCATTCATTCGCACCTGACACACATCGAACTTGAGCACAGAACGTCTCCAGGACGGCGGCCGCCCTCGGATTCAACCAGGCTTCAATCAGCAAGCGTTTGTCAGTTTGTTCGCGGTCGCAGGCCGTAAACGGCTACATCGATTTTGACCTGCGGCATCTGCGAGGGATCAACCGGCAGTCCCTTGTCTTAACGACCTTTTACCACTTGCCCGACGGCGTTTGGCTCCGTGATTTCCAGCTGACGAATGAAGGCTGCCGCTTGCTGACTAATTCGTTCGCTGAATCGTTGCTCGACGAGGTGACGTTCCAGAGATGCGATCGTTCTCGCCATGACAGATCGACTGATGCGGGTGCCTCGCGGACATCGCTTGTCGATCAACGCAGACACGCTGGACGCTTCCATCGAAGACGACGCACGCCACTTCGGAACGCGCCGTCGATTGGAGGGGGTAACGATCCGCCGAGGTGGCACGACCGATCGACCAAACCGCAAGCGAGTCATCCGGCTCGATGAGTGACATCGCCTCCTTGAGTATCAATTCCATGGTGCTGGAGGCCCCCGAGAACCTAAAAACCGACTTTTGGACTCGTCGGCACCGTTTCTCCAGGACTTTGACAACCCGCCGGCGGGCCCTGTCGTTGACGATGTCATAGGCGATCACAAATCTCATTCGCTTCCGCTCCTGGTGGTAACAGCTTCCGTTACGCCCTACCTTTCACGATGAGAAAATGAGTCCCGGCGTTCAACAGGCGACCTTTAGGCGAGTCAACACGGGTGCGAGAATCTCCTCGTGCAACCCGAACGCCCGCGTTGATTGGGCGGGGGCCAGATCCAGATCAGGGCTAACCTTCGGTATGCAGCGATCCTCGAGTTTCAGCGCCTACAGATATCGGGCTTGGTCGAAAGGTGAAGAAGGAATCGGCGAAGCAGGTGACGAGTTTGAACGCCCACAGTTGTCGGGCTAGGTCCAGACACGCAATTCCTGAGCTCGGAGAGATACTGCAAGTTTGAACGCCCGCAGTTATCGGGCTAGGTCCAGACAGCAGCCTGTCGCCAACCACGATGCCGAAAAGGTTTGAACGTCCACAGTTATCGGGCTAGGTCCGGACGCTAAGATGTGGTTTGAGCAGCATCAAGAAGTGTTTGAACGCCCACAGTTATCGGGCTAGGTCCGGACCTCAACTCTGTCGCGTCCCCGCGACGCTGCCCGTTTGAACGCCCACAGTTATCGGGCTAGGTCCGGACGAGCTGGAAAAATGGTTGCGCCACACTAAGTGTTTGAACGCCCACAGTTATCGGGCTAGGTCCGGACTATTCTAGCCTGTGGCTCTCACTCTCTTAGAGGTTTGAACGCCCACAGTTATCGGGCTAGGTCCGGACGGGAAGACCAAGACCGACTCGGCTTCGCTCGAATGGTTTGAACGCCCACAGTTATCGGGCTAGGTCCGGACTCGAGTCGAGGACAGCTACCAGTCTGGCAAGTTTGAACGCCCACAGTTATCGGGCTAGGTCCGGACTCGAAAGCTTTTGGTCTGACCTTAGGGTTCGAGTTTGAACGCCCACAGTTATCGGGCTAGGTCCGGACGAGAGAAAACGGGCTCAATGGACGAAAGTTCGTGTTTGAACGCCCACAGTTATCGGGCTAGGTCCGGACGATGATGTCCGTGATGGAAGGTCGCATCGCGGAAGTTTGAACGCCCACAGTTATCGGGCTAGGTCCGGACCTTACAGGCTGGTTCCGAGTTATCTCGGAAAGTTTGAACGCCCACAGTTATCGGGCTAGGTCCGGACAATGGGACGGGAAACAGTGGGTCGGTAAGGAAAGTTTGAACGCCCACAGTTATCGGGCTAGGTCCGGACGAGACGCTCAGGAGGCTGGAGCAACAGATTACTGTTTGAACGCCCACAGTTATCGGGCTAGGTCCGGACTTTCGATCGGCAAGGAGATGATTCAGCGAAAGTTTGAACGCCCACAGTTATCGGGCTAGGTCCGGACGATCCACGATTCGAGGGGTTCGGATACGAAGGTTTGAACGCCCACAGTTATCGGGCTAGGTCCGGACTAGCACTGGCACTGCTGGCGTAACACTGGAAACCGTTTGAACGCCCACAGTTATCGGGCTAGGTCCGGACTAGCACTGGCACTGCTGGCGTAACACTGGAAACCGTTTGAACGCCCACAGTTATCGGGCTAGGTCCGGACCAGTCACTGCTAGCGTAGCACTGGCACTGCTGGCGGTTTGAACGCCCACAGTTATCGGGCTAGGTCCGGACATGCATGGCACCTGCCTCGATCATATCGTCCCAGTTTGAACGCCCACAGTTATCGGGCTAGGTCCGGACAATTCGAAAGCAGATGCAGATAGCTTGAAAGTTTGAACGCCCACAGTTATCGGGCTAGGTCCGGACTAAAGGAGCCAAACCAATGCCAGTTGCTGAATGGTTTGAACGCCCACAGTTATCGGGCTAGGTCCGGACCAGACTGTCGAAAGCTACATTCGCTCTCGAAAGTTTGAACGCCCACAGTTATCGGGCTAGGTCCGGACCAGTGCTTTATGGTGGTGCTGCAGTTGCAGTGTTTGAACGCCCACAGTTATCGGGCTAGGTCCGGACGTCAGTTTTGGTTTATATCGAGGACAGTTATCGTTTGAACGCCCACAGTTATCGGGCTAGGTCCGGACACCAGAGACTTCGGTTCCATCGCTAAGCGTCACGTTTGAACGCCCACAGTTATCGGGCTAGGTCCGGACTGTCCGTTTTGTACTCTTCTTCGAGCTGCTGCAGTTTGAACGCCCACAGTTATCGGGCTAGGTCCGGACGGTTGAAAAAGAAGTGTTTTTGAAAAGCCAATAGTTTGAACGCCCACAGTTATCGGGCTAGGTCCGGACAGTCGACTTCATAAATCGCTGTGGTGCAAGGGGTTGAAGGGGCGATTTGCCGATCCCCCTCAATGGAGGGGGGCCTTTTGGGTGGACCAGTCGGTTGTCCTATCCATTTTTCTGATTGTAAACTGTTGATAAATAACGACTTGCGCGTTTTGCCGACCCTTTCCCTCCCTGTCTTGCCATCGCAGTTACCCAAACTGCCTAGCTTGAGACAGGTAACGTGATTGCTGTTCGGCTCATTTTTGCGGCGGTAAAGGGTAGAGGTTAACGGGCCTGTTGTCGGCTCACCACTTTCTGTCGCCAAGGACTCAGAAATCGCCATGATCGGCTATCCCACCGCCCCGCCCGATGCCCCCCACGAATGCTTTGGCATTGTTGGTTTTCATGAGAAACCCTTCGTTCGGGCTCACCTCTCGGACGTCAACAGTCCAACGCTGAACGATCGAATCGACGACCTACCCAACCGCGTGGGTCACGGGAATGATTTGGCCGCAGCCTTGACGTTGGCGACCAGCCTGCTGGCACGCAAGGACAAATCGTTCCTCCGCAACATCTGGCTGTTCTCCGACGGCATGACCGCCAGCAGCCGGGCGGAAGTCGACCAGGCCGCCGAATTCGCGTTGGCCCAATTCGTCAACATCAACGTCGTTCCGGTTGGAAACCAATACGATGACGGCCTGTTGGAATCGATAGTTCGACGCACGCACAATGGCAAATACGTCTGTCCCATTTCGTTCATGCAAACCACCGACGAATTGGTCAACGAAGGCTATCGCCATCCCGAATTGGACCAGTCATTGATCCGCAATGGGGCCACGGTCGTTATCACGGACCTGTCGGTCAATACGCTTCGTCGATTTGAAAACGGCCGGATCATTGACGTCATCGTCGACTTGACCACCCGGTTGCTGGACCTCAACCGCCGCCGCTACGGATAGTCCGAATGGTCGCCGTTTGATCGACGTGAGTTGCGATCAATGGGGTGATCGGTGAAGCCCCCCCCGGTCTCGGGGTTACGCTACACTGCTCCGCCTACCTTGGGGCGGACGCCTAGCGCCTGCTGCTTTGACGGGTACTCTCGACCGAAGGAGTAGCGGTGGGACGCAAGACGTCCGGTGGGGTGTGATCGGCACCCTTGAGCTGGACGGCTTTCGATCTACCGCTACAGTTTAAACCGCATTAGCCGCACGCCGTCGTCGCCGGCGCTCGTCTGGCCTACCTGCTATTTGCCGCAATTTTGTCAATGCTAGTCTCGATGCTCATGCCCGCTGGAGTCCGGTGAATGTCCGATTATTTCGTCGCTCACATGAAGCTCAAACGGGTTCAAACCTACCTGTTCGACATCCCTCGACTCTCCGTCATGCTGGCGCGAATGTTCGGCTCGGTGAATTGGTGCGTGGCGTTTGGTTGGGGGATGCATTCGCCGATGATGACGCCCCATCACCACCGAGCCTGCCGGCTCTGGCGGTTCGCCTCGGTTCCAAGTTTCCGGGGGTCCCGGGCGGTGACTTTGAAGATGAATTTCGTGGTCAGCTCGGTGAGTACCTGGGGGATTTCGATTTTTCGCCGATCACGCTCGACAACGATCCGCTGACTACCAATGGGACGGCCCAGGATGCCCCCCTGGTGATCGCATTGGCAACCGGCGTCTTGGTCCGCGATGCCAGCCAAGTCGTCGCATGTTTTGAGAGGCAGGAGGAGGCGACCGCATTCCTGCAGTCGGCGCAGGAACTCGTTTCGCGTTTGATCCCAGAGATTGGTGTGGGGGGCTGGGTCACCCAAACTGATGGGGATGACGGATCGGGGATGGCGTCGACGACCGAAGTTTTTGAGACGACCACCGATGGTTCAACCGCGGTTCCATTTGACTTGCCCGACGCCAGGGCGTGTCAGCTATCCAAACATGCAACGGCCGAGGCAACGATCGCAGACGGAAAGGACAAGATTTGGGTTACCGCCTCGGTCAAGGCGAGGCACGCGGCGGCCCATCGATTCAACACTCAAGCATCCAATGACGTGTTGGGGATGATGTATGACTCCATCTTTCCGACCGTCACCCAGCGACAGGTCACGGAATTTGCCAGTTTGGCCAAGTCGGGATTGCTGGCGGTGATCCATGCCGACGGAAACAGTGTTGGGAAGCGACCGCAACGGATTAGTGCCGCGTTGTCCCAAAAGGGCATTCGTCAGGGAACGATTTTTGACTGGTCGATCTGCGAGGCAATGTTCCTGCGGATTCGCCAGTCGGTACGGGTGGCCATTGCCGAGGCGATCGGGTCGGTCGCCGATGGCGACGACCAGGGCCAACGACCTCGCGACCACATCGACCAGCGAATCCGATTGTTGATGCAGGGAGGTGACGACCTGTTGGTGGTCTGCGATGCGTCGATCGCGGTCCCTTTGATTTTGAAACTCTGCGAACGAGTCACCCACCACTCCAGCGTCGGAATTGTCGCGAACGAGTTCCAGGGGGACATTCATTCCGCCTTCGCACCGTTGGCCCTTGGCATTGGGGTTGCCTTTGTCAAACCATCGCTGCCCTTTCGTCGAGCCCACGAGTTGGCGGAGGAATTGGCCAGCAGCGCGAAACGATTGGCAACGAATCATCCCGGATCCCACGTTGTCGATTGGTGCATCTCCAAGAACTCCTGGTTGGAGTCCCCCGATGTCAGCCGCCGCAACGAATTTGCCACCTCGATCGGTGATGACGAGTACCTGCTCAGTCGCCGACCGTACCTTGTCAATGCAGGAGATTCGTGGAGTTTGGATCGACTGTGGAACGATGCGAAACGGTTGGCCTCCGATGAGACGATTGCGAGATCGCAACTCAGGCGTCTGGAACCCGCCCTGGTGGAAGGCCCCAGTTCGGCGGTGATCGCGGCTCAAGATCTGCCGATCGATCTGCGGCAACAACTCAGGAAACTCGAGTATCTCCATCCGGTGTCCGGCAACGACTTGAAATCATCGGTGTGGAAACCCTCCCCAGAGGCCGCGAGGCAGCATTCAACGCGACTTTTGGACCTTGTCGAAATGTATGAACTCGCTCGACTCGATCGTGCATTCTCGCAACTTCAAAGAGTAGCATCATGAGCGATCTCAAGCCTTCCGCCGTAGTGAAGCGTCATGACATTCGTTTCAAGGTGTCCCTCGTTTCCGAAGCCAGTTTGGGGTCGGGCCTTGGTGTCGGCGCTCGAATCGACAGTTCATTGGCGCGGGATCGTGATGGAAAGCCAGTGCTTTGGTGGCAAGCCGTCAAATCGTTGATTCGCGACTCGGGGGACCGCTATCGCACCGTACTTCAAGAACAAGAACCGGGTCAGATTGCAGCCTTCGACGCCACCATTGCGGCGCTACTGGGGCGAGAAGGGGCTGACGTTGGTGGTCGAATCATCACGAGGAGCTGGCGATTCAGCCATCCCGACGGCTCTCCGCCGACCATGCTGGCGACGCAAACCTCTCGCCCCGTTCATTCTCGTGCCGCCCAAGCCATGACCTTGCGAACCAGCGAACTGGTCCGCGCCGGTTCGGTAGCTGAAGCATCGATTCGATTCAACGGCACCCAAGGTGAATGCGACCTACTCTGCAAGCTGATTCGCCGAATCACCGCAATCGGCTCGGGTAAGAAACGGTTCCAGGGACGCATTCAGATTACCGGGATGCAACCGAGCGCGGCTTCCGTCTCCCTTCCTATCTCCGCATCATCGAACTCAGCCCAAAAAGACAGCGACCCCCCGATATTGCTTTCGCTTCGATTGCTCGAGCCTTTGCTATTGGTCGACGGTGCTAATTCTGAAAACCTGATGTCGACGACCAAGTCGATCGGCGCAGCTACCGTCCGCGGATCGCTGCTGTACGCGATGCACCGCCTGATCGATGCCGCTGGTTTGAACTCGACGGATGAAACGAGGTATCGCTCGGTCATTGATTCAGTCGCCGTCCAGACCAGCTTTGAGAACGGTTATCCCTGTCCACTTGCCGACAATGGCAATCGCGAAGCAGGCGAGCAGATTGTCAACGGACAAGCCATCTTCGTTGCGGCGGTGCCGGCGCCGTTGACGATGCAAATGGAGAAGGCAACCACGGCGGTCGCCTCCCATGATATTTGTTGGTGGGCTGCGACGGATACAACACTCCGAATCCGCGACTCGCGCTACGCGGAGGTTGGCGACTCGACGAGTTACAAACGCATTCGTGATGACCGGTTCGTCGTCTGGGAATCGCAAGGACATTTTCGGCTATGTGAAGCCGAAACCATGATCCAGATGAGTAACCGCATTCCATCGGCCAGATTGCACCGAAAGTTTGATTCGCGATCCGCCGACCCAGAAGAGAAAGCAACGGAAAAGTCCTCGCTGTTCTCACAAGAGAAGTTGGTGGATGGTCAGGTTTTTCTTGCCAAGCTTTACTGTCCTGATTCAACGGTGCGGGCGGATATTGTGACTTTGTTGACCGCGATCACGGTGAACGACACTTGGCTGCGGATGGGACGTGGTGGCAGTCCGGTGCGGCTGGACTGGTTTGCCAATGAGGCCAAGCCGCCCGCCGCGGTGACAAACGGTACCGAAGACTCCATTGCTGTCTACCTGTCATCCGATTGGATCCTGCGAGGCCATGATCTCGGGTATTACCAGCAGTTGACTCCGCAAGCTTTGGTCGATGTTGGAATCATTGACCAGACAACGGCCCAGAGAATTGAGCTAACCGATTCGGTCTGCGAAACAACGAACGTGTCCGGATTCATTGGATCGATTCAAAAACGACGTCGCTCGCAGATCGCTATCAAACGCGGTAGTGTCTTTCGATTCAAGGGTGAATCCCTCCCGGCATTACAGGACGCCCTGGCGAAACATGGTTGCACCGGAGTCGGTGAACGCACCGACGAAGGTTATGGTCGCTTTGAGATCAATCTCTTTGAATCATCGTCGACGTTTACTCACGGTTCCGTCGATCGCCGCAAATCGTTGACCGTGGCGTCAACCGACGCCGTTAAAGCCGCAGCGATCACGTATGCTCAATCCGTGATGAGTGATCCCCGCCGTGCCAATCAGATCCCGTCGCGTGGTCAATGGCAAACACTCCTGCGGCGTGTGAAGTCCGTCTCAAACAGGTCGAAGATTGATGGAGTGTTTGCCGACTTGGTGGAGCGATCGAAACGAAACGCTGGTACGCCGTGGGCAATCACTGTCGATGGTGCGGGTTTGCATGCTGGGCTCAGGGCTGCGGCGGAAGCGAGTACCGACCCCAGAACATTTGTGGTAGCCGTAGCGAGGCTCATGATCGGTTGGCTCGATGAACATCGTGATTCGAGTTTGGAAAACGAGAGTACAAGGGACGAGGTTCTCGCATGAGCCAATATCTAACAATCATCACTGGCAAACTTGTCCAAACGACTGGCTTGACCGTGGCCGGTGGCGACGATTCGGATCAAGCAACCTGCTACCGCGATGGGTTAGGACGACTCGTCTTACCCGGGACCGGCTTGGCTGGACTGCTGATTGAATGTGCGGCCCGCGTTTGCCCGGACGTGATCGATGACGTGGAAGGCGTTTTCAAAGTGACCGAAAAGGCCGGCAAATTCACAACGCGAAAGCAAAGGGACGATGACGAACTTCGCCAGAGCGTTTGGTATCCCTATTCCTGCTACTCATTAGACGAACAGGTGGAAACCTTTTGGGAACAAGGCGTCGGTATTTCTCAAAAGACGGGGACGACGAGCGCGGACAGTGCGGCCTTATTTGAGCAAGAGTGTGTCCCCGCCGGCACGCAGTGGTCGTTCGCCCTGGAGATCGACACGGCCGTGGAGCCGAACGCCGAGTGGTTGGCGATCGCGACGCTGCAGCAATGGGCTGCAGGACTCGCGCCGATCGGACGTTCCCCGACGCGGGGGCATGGCGTGTTCCAATTGCAAGACGCGAAAGTCTACCGGTTACCAACGGACGCATTTGAAGCTTGGCCCGATAACGGAATCGACCCCTCGACCAACCACGGTCGAGATCAGATGGCGTCCAAACTGGGGGCAGTCTGCGAGCCGGTTGAGTTAGAACAGTGTTTTGAAAAGGCGTCTGAGCAAGCCACCGAGCACGGCGCGACGCCATGGTGTTTCGCCCGGTTTAATTTCGACCTTCATTTTGGTGGTGGTGCGACACCGGTCGGTTCGCCAGGCGAAGAGTACGGCATTGAAACGCTCTGCGTCGGAGGGCATGAGTCGTTGCACGACATTGATTTGGCAACCTATCCGAGCCATTTCCAAAACTCCGCCAGGTCCGAAGCCGATGCCCCCTTCGCTGCGACCTTTCACAATGGTCAACCGACTCCCACGATCTCCGGAGGCGGCATCCGTGGGCCGGTGCGGCATAAAGCCAGCTCGCTGGCTCGTGGCCAGGGGATGGAAATCCCCGATCCTAATGATTCGAAGGATCGCGAGACGGCGAGAAACAGCCCCGATCAACCGCCCGACGCCGTCTCCGCCTTGTTTGGTTGGATGTCATTGCCGGACGCTGTGGAATCCAAGTCTTCGCGTTTGATGGTTTGGGAGTCGGTCGCGAAACCCGACAGTTGGACCATCGTGCGGACCGAGCACCATGCCGAAGACGAATTCACAACGGGCACGTTTGCCAGCGCGAAGTTCAACCGCGACACGCTGATTCGAGGCGACTTTCGATTGACCTTCCAAATCGAAGCGGCCGATCAGAAGGAGCTGATGCAGTGGATCGGTGTGCTGAAACCCGCGATGCACTACGCCCAGCTCGGTTATGTCGGCCTGGGTGGAAAGAAGGGGGTCGCGGGATTTACGCGATGGCGGTTTGACCCCGACAGCATCCTTTGTGTCGACGCTTTGAATCAGCCACTTAAGTTGGTTGCTGAAATTGCCAGCGAGTTGAGCTTGCCAACCCAATCAAACCCAAAGCAAGGAGACGCCGATGGCTGAACCCACAGCATGCACCTTATGGACAACGTCCACGTCAGAAACCGTTCAGGAGTTATTGGCCGGAGAGTTCGCCACCTGGGGTGCTTGGTTTTCGCTGCAACCACGCCCGGCTCGTCAGCGGATTCGTCAGCCAACCTTTGGTGAGGTTCCGGCCGCCGGGTTAGTCATTGAGCAAAACGTGTCGATCGAGGAAGCAACACTGTGGGGAGCGGCTTGGCAGCTCACGCTGGCGCGCACCAATGGTCTAACCCGAATCGCTCTATGGTCTCAGTCGCATCAACCGATCGAAGGCCAACTCGCCGAAGTCAAACTTTTCGACGATGCCTCCCGGTCCGACACGGAGCTATCGCGGGAACAACGGAAGATGCAATTCAATCGCGCGGCGGGGTGGCAGACCGTGTGGGGGTACTCGATCGACCAAAACTTGAAATGGTTTTGCATCGCTGGGTCGGTCAATTCGCAGCCGTCAGTTTAAACCAGAGTCATTCAGAACCAACATTCAAGAGGTGAAAGATGCCAATTCCTTGGTCACAGGTTTCACAGCAGAACCACACATTTGTTCCGATCAACAATAGGCTCCCGCTGACCGAGGAGCCGACCTACCATGATCGCCTGCCGGCAGACGACACGCGTTTCACGGGATCGCTTTACTGCACCATGACGTGCCTGACCCCTACGCTGGCCGGCTGCTATCAATACTCCGTCGAACAGGCGTCACAAGAGTTGCAGGAGGCGGCGGCAAAGCACGTCCGCGATGGTTTCTCAATCGAGGAGATCACAGACCTTGTTGGAAGTCTGGCCGACAAGAAGATTGTTGAACCTCAGACATTAGCTGGTGAACTGAACCGTCCCGGGCCGGTGGTCATCTCGGGTGATGCCATCAATTCGGCACTGGTTCGGGCGCCGGTCCAGTCGTTGCTCAATGCGCCAATGGAGCGAGTGACCGAGCGAACGATCGCCTACCGCGTTTTCTCGCCGACGGATACTGGCATGAAGCTGTTCTACGTTTCGGAGGCTGACTACAGCGGCGAGCAACCGAAAGTTACTTTGGATGAGCTAGACTCCGGCAACGTGCTATGGCCCCGAGAATCGGTGGCTCAACAGCTCGTTTCAATCGCCAGCAAGCAGGGATACCCGGCAGATCGATGCGAACTCCGGGCCGGAACGGTCGTTCCGAATACCCGCAAGGTCTATCAAATTTTGTATGGACACAATTCAGACTCCTATGCACTCGAGCAAAAGTACTTCTTGTATCGTTACGGTGGCAATCTCGATGGGGATTTTGAGCTGAGCCGGCGATTTCTCGAAAGACATGATGAAGGCGATGCGAATGATTATCAATGCCTTCTGGTCGCACCGAGTCAAGGCGGACAATCCGTTGAAGTGACTGGCGAGTGTTTGAAACGGTTTGAGCAGACCATCGATCATATGCGGGACATCGAGGTCGGTCACCTAGCCGGGCATCCCCTGCTGGATCGTCAAGAGGCGAAGCATGTCGCCCAACAGATGAATGCTGCAGATGCTCCTCAGAGCAGGCGTCTGAGGAAAGGTGAAGTGGTGTGGGCGGAGTCTCACCAAGGCAGCATTGTCTCATTCGGACGTTGGCGATCTTACCTTTGGCGTTACCGCGATACCGTGCTGGGGAAACCCGATGCGATTCGCCCAGAGGTTAGGCCACTTGATGCAGAAAAAGCACCGGCATCGGGAAACCACTTTCGATTGACAGCGGGACGCTCCATGCATGGGTTCGTCGTCACCGAGTCACGATCGAAGCGTCGGCTATCGGACCCTCTGACAGAGTCAATCGGCGAATCGCTCGGTGGGCTTGCAGGCCGCGTGCATGCCTCGCCGGCGAAAGAGGTGATCCGCGACGGCCAAGATCGGTTCGTTGGGCGGTCCGAACATGGGTTCTGTTTGCTGGCGCGCCCAGTTGGCAGCCCCAAAGTGAGTTCGGCAGAGATCTATCTACGTCAAAATCAACGTGCCTTTGAAGATAACAGGCATGATCCACGGACAATGGCGACGTGGGGTGAATATGAGGACGACCAATTGGCGGGCCGTTTGGCGGGACGAAAGATGTTCCCTCATGCCAAGCCAAAATTTGAGTTTGATTGCACCGTCGACGTTGAATCTGGATCGTCGGCAACGAACGCCATCTTGGGTCCGCAGACTCCGCTGATGCGTTTGGTCAGCCAACCAAATGTGGAGTTTCGATTCGTCTTACGTTTGGAGAACCTCCGATTATGGGAACTGGGTGCGATTGTATTCAGCTTGTCGGCGACCCGATTGGACGCTAGAGCCCTGTTGCAGAAACTGGGCTTTGACTCTGCGGAGAAATTGAGGAATGCCATTGCTAGCCAGCAAACGAACGAACGTGTGATCCCGCAGTTGGGTTGGGTTTTTGAAGGAGAATCGACTTCACAAACGCCGGACTTCGCCTCGAAGATTGGGTACCAGCGACGGCACGGGATGGGGAGCGTGGCGGTCACCGTTGATCATCAAGACCGTGTGACGTTTGCCGATGGCCATCCGGTTGTTCGCCAGGAAAGCTCGGAATCGTTTAATCAAGCCAAGCAAGCTTTCTACGAGTTCCTTTCTTCCAGCTTAACGACCGCTAGTGATCGAAAGAAATATGTCGGCGGCGTGTTGGCGCCATGGCTAGACGCTCGGCAATTTCAGACCAAGCACACGATTTCCCGTCGTTACCGAAACATTGGTGGGTCGACACTTGAGTATCACAAGCGGGTTCGAGAGTGGCATCGCAAGGAACGTCACGCACAGGAGTGATCAATGATTTTAATTCACTCAATTGGCCGCAACGACGTGCAGCTGCTGGATCCGATCGGTCAACTTCGGTGGCCGATCGAGAAGAATTCCATCCAGGCGGTGACGCAGTTTTTGGCCGACAACGAGACACTCTGGGTTCCAGCCGCCGCTAGTGCGAAGGAGTCTCGCGGGATGCTGGAATGGGTTGCGTCGCAATCACGCCTCGCCACACCCCTGAGCCATGAGCACGATACCGCCGAGGAATTCAGTTTCGGTGCCGGCGGACCGATTCAAATCTGCTGTCCGCTGGCCAATCGATTTCTCGAGAAGGTCGGGGACGCGAAGATAACGCAGATTGTCCTGTTGGATACCGTTCGAGCCGACCGCCGTGATGAACCAACGCACGCTTTTGATGTCGTCCGCCGGTATCTGGTTGATGTCGTCGGAATCGATCCGAGCTTGATTCACCACGTCACTTTTCTACGTGAGGGCTTCCTCGACCAAATCGATCAGTTTGGTCAGGCCGTCATGCGCAGCGACTGCGCTCGTGAAATCGACCAGGCCATGAAGCGGTTGGCCACCGAAAATCGTGATGAGCGAGTTTTGATCAATGATAGCGGCGGAATCCCGTTGGTCCGAACCGTTTTACTGGCCTCGGCACGTCTACGCTTTGGATTCAATCGGGTCTTCTTTGCGAGATCGCTCGAATCGTCTCCTGACCAGAGCACCGATTCGATTGCGCCAGAAGAATCCTTAAACGATCGCCGCTTGGTTCTCGAAGCCGTCGAGAACGGGCACTTTGATGCCGCGGCGCGGATTGCCTTGGCTTCGAGAGGTGAAACGGGGCGAAAGATCCCTGGAACGCAAATCATGCAAACTCGGGCATCACGGCTTGAACGCTGGCGATCGATACCGATCGTCGTGGCCCAATGCCTTCACGGCGACCATGTTGGACTGACTCATCTACCTAAAACGTCTGAATCTCGAACCGCACTTCAGAAGATCGCTGAATACGGCTTTGTGGCTTTGGCCGGTCTCGCCGTTGAGAACGCACTGAGGCGAGGAGATTTACCGCAAGCGATTTTTGAGACCTCGCGATTTTATGAAACATGCGAGAAAGAACCGGATATCGACCCCGTACTTGACCCACGAATGCGACGACTGCATCCGCGGATTTTTGGTTCCCCAACCCCCGGAGCACTCCCATTTCGCGAAATACGAAACATCGCGTCTCACGATGTACTGACACGCGGTCAGATAGCGCTGGCGGTAAACATCGCCGAGGATGGCCCCAAATCGGAGAAAGCCTTCTGGGATCTTTCAGCCGAGTATAAGTTCCTGAAGTGTCCACTGATTGAACCGCTATGCACTCGCGATGGTCAATTGGTTGCCGACTTGCTCCGTCGGCTCATCGAAGCGATTCGCGAGGATCTTGACACATTCAGCTTCACCGAAGACGAGTCACGTGAATGAATGACAGTATCCCGATTGCCACAATCCATGATCTAGCGATCGAGCTGCGTTTGACCTGTGGTGGAACGGTCCATCCATGGATGGGATCATCAATTCGTGGGTGGCTGTTGGCGGCGATCAAAGGAATTCGCCAAGGATCCCATGGAAATGATGACACTTTGCCGATGGACCCCAACGGATTGTGTCGACTTGCAAAACAGTTTGCATCGGCCAGTGAAGCGCAATGTGCGGCGTGTTTTTTGAGGACGAACTGTTCCTTCGGTGCGTCATTTGAAGGGGCTCTGCGATCCCCGGCACGAATGGGCCTGGACCAAAAGGAGCCTATGCGGGCGGCTTGCTTCTTATCTCCAGTGCTCCGCGGCCTCGCATCGGATGCTGACAAAGTTGAGTTTGCAATCGCGATCCAACTCGTCGGTCATGCAGCCGTCAACGAGGTGTCAACGTTGATCGAGCGACTGCGTCAGATTCACGTTGGATGCGTTGGCGGGTATCGCAGCCGGCTCTGGTCCGACGCCGCACATGTCCGCTATGAGCAACTGCCGCTCGAGTCGCTCTACCGGCATGAAGTTCAATCGCGTGTCAATCAAGTGGATATCGAACTCGAATCGCCTCTGATGCTGAAGTCAAAGCACCTGCCAAAATTCAATAGTTCGCATCGATTTGAAGAATTGTTCATGCGGTCAACCTCCGTCCTGGAGTCGTTGCTAACATCATCACAGCATTCGCACATTGATTTTCGCAGCTTGGTTGCTTGCGCTAAGGACGTCGTCTGCATGAATTCGGACTTGATCCCATTCGAGCAATCTCGATCCTCGTCACGCACCTCGACCAGATCGCGAATGCAGGGATATCTTGGAACGATGTCTTTCCGCAATGTGCCGGCACATCTACTGCCATGGATCCGCTGGGGCGGCATTCTTGGAGTGGGGAACCATCGGTCATCGGGAGCAGGTCGATGGAACACCTTCACCCGGCACCTGCTTGTGCGAGAAGAAAGTTCTTATCCTCCAGGAGTTGGGCCGCTTCGATAATGGAATGAATCTGCGTGCGATCCGACGGCTTTACGCTTGAATTGAACGCACTCCCGCGGAGTCCGTGATTATCGATGAAAAACATAACCCGGTGATGGCTCTCAAGGGTTGCCATCCCCGTCACTTTGGTATTACTCAACAGACTAAAAAAACAGATCCCGCTCGATGCGGAAAAGCCGCGTTTCACGAACGCGGATTTGCCAGCACCTCACACACCGCCAGACACCCCAATGGGGCGATTGATCAATTGACCGGTCGGTCGGTTCAATGAGCCTTTGGTTTCCAATCCCCGTCGGTTAATGCTTAGAACCTAAAAGCCGGGACGGCAAAGCCAAGTACGCCCATCAAGCCGTCGCCTCGGTATTGGTTCATCCCGATCAAAAGTGCGTCATTCCCTTGGCCGTCGAACCGATCGTCAAACAGGACGGTCTGGACCAAGTCGGTCATGGTTGGGTTGACGTTCTGGTCGACCCCAACAACGAATGATCCACCGTCATTGATCTTTGCCCCACCGCTGAACTTCGTTCGTATCACCTGCACCGCCGCGTCCTGCGGATGCAAAATGTTTTGCCCCATCGCCTCACGATCAATCGACACTGATTGAAGCGAGGCGGAATCCAGACTGGCATCGACATTGGTGAACGGGATGTTGATTTGACAGCATTGTCCCATGCCGCTGGATCGAGTCCCCTTTAGCGGAAGGAATAAGCAATTGTGAAAGCCACCTCATCAGGCCGCCCCTGTGGGGTTTCGGCTAAGCCCCAAGTGCGGGTCGCTAGCCCTCAATCAAACTCCGCGTGATTGAGGGCTAGTAGAGTCGGTCGCCCGGAAGTCAGACCGAACCGCTTTGATAGTGGCTGATGCATTTTTCTTGATCTCCGCTGGTATCGCCTGTTGGTTCTTTGCCAATCGCCTTCTGTCACGCGTACTACTTTTTGGAGGCGTCGCTGCTGCTGTTTAGACTCATGGATGGGCCAGCAACCTTTGGGAATTTCACAATTGAGTTAACTGGACCAGCGATTCTTTTCGTCATTTTGCTGACGGCCTTGGTTCAATTTGATCGTCCAACTCTGTGGACGCTGCAAGGGACGGTCTATGTAGATGACAGGCCGGTCCAATCAGCGGAGATCGCGATTTTGGAATCAGACTTCAAGAATGACCACAACCGCGTTGAACCGTCGGAGCAAGGACAATCCACATTTGCGGGGCTGCCGGGAATGGCACTAAATAGACCGATGTCGATGTTTTCCGGGGGCTTGCGTTCTGATAGCAACTAACGACTGATTGACAAAAAAGAGTCTGCCGCCGGAGAGTTTGGGAATCTTCACAAACTCAAAGCTCACCCAACCGCAGGCCCCCCGTGTCCAATCTATGCTCGCTAGCGAGCCTCAGAAGCCGCATTGAACAAGTCCAGCAAGACGATGAACTCTACTTCGCCGGACTGCTGGACCAACAAACGATCGCTGCCGCCTTCGGACCCGCCGGCTCGATCCTCGACAATGCAAAGATCTACACCACCGCGGTGACGCTTTGGGTCGTTCTATCGCAAGTGCTGTCCACCAATCATGGCTGCGTCTGGGCGGTCACCCGGCTGATTGCCTATCGAACCGCTCGGGGACTCAAACGTTGTAACGCCGACACGGCGGCCTACTGCATCGCACGCGATAAACTCGATGAGCAAGCCCTCGCCGATCTGGTCCGCCACACCGGTTGCAGCATCGAAGAGAAAGCACCTGGTCAATGGTTATGGTTAGGTCATCGCGTGGTAATCTATTTAGTGCCATTCGGGGCTGCCGGACTACTTTCAGAAACCGATATTGAACAACCAGTCGACTTCGAACCACAGCTTTATGTGCCGGAGCAAAAATCAAGGGGTGTGCCGTTGAGCGTGGCAGGATGATGACAATATTGGGTTTGGCGACCGGTTCAGCACCGCCATCGTTGGCCATGGCAACAAAAATCAATAAGGCTGCCAGAACAGACGATGGCGAAAATTCCATAGGTATAAGAGGTAGGTGAAGATGGTTTTTCATAGGGAAATTCTAATGAGTGTGGCGCAGTTTTGCACTTGGCCCGAGCGGATTTCCACGCCGAAAACGTCGCTGGATCGGTTTCCACATCCGGCGGGCCAACCGGCCGGACCGTATATTGGGGTGTTGCAGGTGGTGAAGAAAATCACGCCCAGGCAAAGACCCGCACATGTCATCACGAGTAGCCAAAGCATGTCGCGGCATAGGAACGAGTCGAGGTAGAGGACGTTGGCAGGCGTCAGTCATGTGGACAATCGCGTCAATCGTGAACCGGGGCGGCAAAGATCCGTCGCGATTGGGTCCCGTGGCGGCCGATAGGTAAACGAGGACAAACGTGACGTAGGATTGGGTTCAAACTTCGCGTCGTTTTCCCCCGACTTGGCCGGTCCGTTGAACAATCCGTGTACGTTGTTGCCGACTGATCCGCCGTCCTGCGATGCCGTGACGGTGCCGATTGTCGCTCGGCTGGTCAAAACAACGCCCCCCCCGCCGCCGCCAATCGCTCGCGACCATCGCTACCAGAGCGTCTCCGAAATCGGCCGGGGCGGTTGGGGAACGGTCCACAAAGCGATCGATCGGCAACTTGAACGGACCGTCGCGATCAAACGCTTGTGGCCTCAATTGGCCGGCTCGGGCGAACATGCCGACCGGTTCATCAACGAAGCGAAAATCACCGGCCAGTTGCAACACCCCGGCATCGTGCCGGTCTACCAACTGGGCGATGCCGGGCCGGCCGGCGAATCGTACTACGTGATGAAGTTGCTCGACGGTGAAAATTTGCGGCAGGCGATCGACCGGATCCACGGTGATTTGCGTAGCCGCCGCGAATTGGCCTCGGCCCACCAAATCCGCCAAGCGATCGCGCCGCTGCTGGACCGGTTCGTCGACATTTGCATGGCCGTCGGTTACGCCCACCGCCGCGGCGTGGTGCATCGCGACCTCAAGCCCGCCAACGTCATGCTCGGCGCATTCGGCGAAACCGTCGTGGTCGATTGGGGATTGGCCATCCGACGAGACAAATCCAACCAAAAATCGAAATCCGCCAAAGGTGTGGAACGTGAATTGGTCGGCACCCCGGCATACATGTCGCCCGAACAAGCCAGCGGCAACGGACGTCGGGTCGGCGAGGCGTCGGACATCTACTCGCTGGGCGTGATCTTGTATGAGATCCTCGCCGGTCAAAATCCACTGCACCACGACCGGGCGGGCGGGGTGGAATTGACCGCCCTGTTAACGAAAATCCGCTTGGGCGAAATCAACGACCTGGCCGTTGCCGCCCCGCGGGCACCGCGGCCGCTGGTTTCGCTATGCCGCTGGGCGATGAACGTTCGACCCGAGCGGCGTCCGGTCTCGGCTTTGGAATTGGCCGAGGAAGTCAAACGATTCATCGCTGGCGACCGGGTCGTCTGCCACCGCGAAACGCGGTGGGAACAAAGTTTCCGTTGGATCGACCGCCACCGCGGATTGGCTGCAACAATTGCCGCGGGCGGGGTGGCGGTCGGCGTGACATGTTTAGTCGTTGCCATCACACTTCGCTCCGCCCACCGGATCGAGCGGTTGGCACACCTGGAGGTCAAGACCGAACATCTGCAAACGCTCCATCAACTCGATGTCACCCGCAGGGCGGTCGACGGGCTGCTCGATGACCTGATTGAAGAGTTGCAAACCGACGACTGGACGGCGGCGAATCGTCAACGCAGGGCCGACCGGCTTCGCGATCGACGCCAACAGCTGGAAGATCAATTCACTGCACGCGAGACCGCCGAGAGTGAGATCGATCGATGAACGCCACGATCTGCCCGGAGGAAACGCTGCGGCAGCCGATGGTGCCGCCAAAGCCGCAAGCGAGTGGCGACCGGGGCTGCCTGGTGCGGATCTATCCGGCCAACGTCATCGGTTCGGTTGCCTACCCCGACGCTGATCAATGGCTCATCGGCCGTGACAACGGATGCGATGTTGTGATCGAGCATCCAAGCGTTTCCCGGCACCACGCAAGAATCACGTGGTGCGTCGGGGAGGCGATCCTGGAGGATTTGCAGAGTACCAATGGCGTCCTGCTCAACGATCTACCCGTTGCCCGGGCGGAGCTGAGGGGCGGTGACCGGGTGCAAATCGGCACGCATTTGTTCAAATATCTTGCCGCCGACGATGTCGAATCGCATTACCACGAGATCGTTTATGCGGCGTTGACGCATGATGCGTTGACCGGCACTCATAACCGCCGCTCTCTAATCCAAATTTTGCAGCGGGATTATAACCGGGTGGTTCGCCGCGGCGGATCGTTGAGTCTCGTGGCGATCGATTTGGATCACTTCAAGACCATCAACGATCGCTACGGTCACCTGGTCGGCGACGAGGTACTGCGGCAAGCTGGCGATCGGCTGGGCAGGGCGGTTCGCCCCGATGACGTGTTGGCCCGCTTCGGCGGCGAGGAGTTCTTACTATTGCTCACTGACACCACTGTCGAGGATGCCGCCAGCATTGCCCGCCGATGTCGCGCGGCGTTAGCCGACGAACCATTTGACACCTCCGTTGGTCCGGTCGCAGTCACCGCGAGCTTTGGGGTCGCGACGTTCAACCGAGATGTCCACCGGGCCGAATTGGCACCCGAGGATTTGATCGCAATGGCGGACCGGCGGATGTACGCGGCTAAACAATCGGGTCGGAACCGGGTCGTCGACCATTGACCAATTCATCGGCACCGGACGCCGGGACACCGCGACCGCTGATCCCGCTGGATCGCTACCGGCGGCCGCCGATGCCAACCGATGTGGCCGCCCGGCGGCTGTTTGGTTGGGCATGGCGGCAGGTCAAGCAGCCCGAGGAGGCGGAGCCGTTCATTCATTCGGATCGGTTATCGCTGGCGACGGAGCATTTCAAAAGTCGCTTTGATGCCGCTCCGGTGTGCCGGCCGCTGATCGAAGATTTGGATGCAACGTTTGGCGACTGGGCCAGCGGATCGACCGAGCACCCGGCTCATGCGGTCGTCACCCCGCCGGGCGATCGGCTGGGGTTGATCGAACTTTGGGCGAAGTCGCATGATTATGAGATTTTGGAGCCGGCCGACGATTTTATCCTGCCCCGCGGGCCGGCCGTTGTGCCGCGACTGGAACGGTGGTTCATGCGGACCGCGGACGGCTTGGACCGGGTTCGTCAATTGCTGCGACAGGTCGCTCGGCACGACCGGCCGCTGATCATCGGTTGCAATGTTTGGGCATGGCGATTTCTTTGCAAGTCGATCCAAATCGATTTGCGGCTACCCAAACCGATGACGTTCGACGCGATGGGGGCGGACCGTTTGCAATCATGGATCGCGTCGTTGGTGCGAATCGACGCGGCCACGCCGGACCAATATCGTCGCTCCACGACCGGCGCGACACTGATGCCCACCGATGATGATCCCGAAGCGTCGGGTGACTATTTCGCCAGGCTCGCGGCCGAAAGTTTGGGCGTTCCGTGGATCGCATGGTCCCGGCTGCGGGCGTCGCTGCGGCTACAGCGGGACGACCATGACGTCGACCGATCGCCCGATGACCAACAATTATCCGCCGGCGGCGGCACCGTTTGGGTAACCGACCTCCCGGAATTCCTGTTGCCCGGCGCCTACGGCCAGGAAGCGGCGTTGATCCTGCACGCGGTGTTGATCCACGGTTCTTTGACCGACGAGCAGCTCGCCGCGGTGGTCCCCATCTACCATGACTTGGCGATTGTCGAATGTTTGATCGGCGGCGGGATGCTGGGACGCGTCGATGATAAGGTTTGCATCATGCCCGAAGCCTACCCGGATATTCGACGGGCGCTGCGAAGCGACGGGTTTCCCGAGGTGGGATAGAACAGCATCATGCAAACCAACGAAACAATCACCGGAGCGGGAGACGGAGCCAAGAAGGTCGCCGATGACGCCGGTCAGCTACTCAAGGACTTTCAGGACATTGACTTCCTGACAATCGTGCTGGTCGTCTCGGGCGCGTGGGCGATCATCTACCTGGTTCTCAAAGTGTTGCCGCGGTTGGCCGAACGCGGCCCCAGCAAACTGCGGCTCTATCTGCTAGCCGGCGTGCCGATCGTTCGGTTGACCATCATCACCACGGCGATCCTGTGGATCATCCCGTTGGTATTTAATTGGTCGATCGAGAATTTCCTGTTCATCGCCGGCACCGCCAGCGTCGCGATCGGGTTTGCGTTCAAGGATTATTTGGGCAGTCTCATTGCCGGCATCGTCGCGATTGCCGAAAGACCCTACCGGGCCGGCGACTGGGTGACGATCGATGGCGACTACGGCGAGGTCCGCTCGGTCGGGATGCGCACCTTGCAGTTGGTCACCCCGGCCGATGATGTCGTCACGGTGCCCCACGATCGGATTTGGTCCAATAACATAACCAATTCAAACGACGGGGCGCGAACGCTGATGTGCGTCGCGAACTTTCATCTTTGCCCCAATCATGATGCCGATTTGGTTCGTCGAAAATTATTGGACGTGGCCCTAACGATCGCCTATTTGCAATATGACAAACCGGTGGTCGTAATGCTGTCCCAGCAACCCCATGGGACACACTACAAAGTGAAAGCCTATCCGTTTGAAATGCGTGACCAATTCGCCTTCATCAGCGATCTGACCGTTCGAGGCAAGCGGGCGATCGCGGCGGCCGGTGCTCAAGAAACCCGGACGATGATGACGCCCGCGGCGGAAGATTGAAGGGAACAACCCTTGACCTGCGGTCGACCGGGTTGCGACGGTCGCCGGATCGGCCCCCGGCGCGGCCGGCACGCTTGTCCGCCCCACGGAGAACCCTATTGTTCGCCCGATCGCTCCTGCTCCCGCTGGTTGCCTGGTTCGCCGCCGCGGCGACCGCCGAGGACCTGGCCCACAAGCACCGCGAGGTCTCCAGCCAACTGCTCATCGCGATCCGGCAACAGGCCGACGACGACGCGATCGGCCCCGGCACCGGTCCGGCGGGCGATGAAACCCGCGTCGATTTGCTCAAACAACTCGACGTC
This sequence comes from Pirellulaceae bacterium, assembly GCA_963833245.1. Classification (GTDB taxonomy): domain Bacteria; phylum Planctomycetota; class Planctomycetia; order Pirellulales; family Pirellulaceae; genus Rhodopirellula. The sequence goes on along the minus strand of CAWHXH010000006.1, from coordinate 277,251 downwards.
GTCTTGGCCCAGCAGAAAGCCGCGGCGGCCGAGCGGGTCGACTTGGACAACCAACTCGCCGAATTGGTTCGCACTGCCGAAGACGCGCCCGTGTCGACCGGGCAAACGCCGCCGAGCATCATCGAGGCGGACCAACTGGATGATTCGATCGAGTCGCTGCAGGCCCGCAGCGAAGCGATTGCCGACAGCCAGCGCGAAGCCCGGGCAGCCGTCGAAACCGCCGCCGAGCAGGTCCGCGTCCGCGGAGCAGCGTTGCGATTGGCTCGCGAACGCGAACCCGACGCCGATCACGCGGCTGCGGAATTGGATCTGCAACTCGCCGAGGAATGGTTGACGCTCCGCAAGGCTCAACTGCGGGCCGAGACGATCCGGGGCCAAATCCGCGACGGTCAGTTGGAGAGTCAAACCCGCCGCCGCGATCAGATTGACGGCCACGTTGATTTTTCTCAGGACGTGCTCGATCAACAAATCGCCGACCTGGCGGCCCGGGAACAGGAGCTTGGCCGGTCGGCCGAACGTGCCGCCCGCGACCTGCAGTACGCCGAGCGGCGTTGGCTCGTCGCGCGACAGGAAGTGGATTCGACCGCCATCCCATCCGACGCCCTCAACGCCCGCGTCGATGCGCTCAAAACCAACCAATCGACCGCGGGGCTGGAAGCGGCGTTGATCGGCGATCGATTGCAGCGGCTGCCGGTGCTGGGAACCTCGTGGAAACGCCGTTACTTGGTCGCCGCCGGGGCAACTACCGCGGCCCAGCGTCGCGACTGGCTGGGCGAAACCCGCACTCAACTGGAGGGATGGCAACGAGACCTCCGCGGCCGCGAGTCCAAATTGACCGATGCCCGCAGTCGTTTGGCCCAAGCGACCGGCGATTGGCAGGCCGCCGGCGACGGGCAACCCGAAGTCCGGCGGTGGTTGACGGTCCAGAGGGATGCGATCAATCGTCAACTCGAACTGCTTGGCGGCAGCGTGATCGCGATCCAAGCCGACAGCCGCGTGTTACAACGGTTGGTGGTTCAAATCGAGGGTCGGCCGGGCCGCAGTTTGAACGATTGGTTGACCGCCGCGTGGGATCGCGTCGTGCAGGTGTGGAACTATGAACTGACGATCATCGAAGACACGTCAATGACGGTCGGTAAAGTCGTCAGCACGTTGCTATTTTTGCTGCTGGGGTATTTGGCCGCGCGAACGATCAGCCGCCTGATCGCCTCGCGGCTGGACACGTTTGGGGTCGCCGACGCGGGTGCTCATGCGATCGAATCGTTGACGTTCTACGCGCTATTGATCGGCTTTGCCCTCGCATCGCTGCGTTATGCCAACGTGCCGCTGGGCGTATTCACCTTTTTAGGAGGAGCCATCGCGATCGGCATCGGTTTTGGCAGCCAAAACATCCTCAACAACTTCATCTCCGGTTTGATTCTGTTGGCCGAGCGTCCGATCAAAGCAGGCGATTTGATCGACCTGGACGGAACGTATGGTAACGTGACCAAGATCGGTGCCCGCAGCACGCAGATTCGCACCGGCGAGAATAGCGACATCATCGTTCCCAATAGCAAGTTTCTGGAGAACAACGTCATCAACCTAACCCGGCTCGACGACCGGCTGCGAACTTCGATTTCGATCGGGGTGGCTTATGGTTCGGATCTCAACGAGGTGGTCGAGCGACTCAAGGCGGCCGCGACGGAGGTACCGGCGGTTTTGGAACGGCCGGCGCCGGCGGTTTGGTTCAACGACTTCGGGGACAACGCGTTGTTGTTTCAAGTCAATTTCTGGATCACGGCGCGGACGGTGATGCAGATGAAGAAAGCGGAGACGGAGGTGAGGATGGCGATCGACCGCCATTTTCGCGAGGCGGGAATCTCGATTGCATTCCCACAGCGGGACTTACATTTGCACACCTCCGATCCGATCGACTTGCGGTTCGTACCGCCGGTGCCCGAGGGGCTGCAGCGAGCGGCTTGAAGGTGGGATAGGCTTGCAGCCTGTCATCGTTCTCCGGTAGCCGAAGCCGTCAAGGCTTTGATCGCCTCGATTCGGCGTCCTGGCGGAACGCCGCTACCGGCCGCGAGAGGTTCGTGACAGGCTGGAAGCCTATCCCACATTGTTCCATGAAAATTGATTGCTGGTTGACCCCCACCGCCGCCGACCGGGCGGCCTCCCCGCCGGCCGGGCTGGCCGTCGTCATCGACGTGCTCCGAGCGACCACGGTGACGACCACGGCTTTGGCTGCCGGAGCCGCTCGCGTGTTGACGACTCGCACCGTTGACCAAGCGATTGAATTGGCCGACAAAATTGAGTCGCAATCGGGTACCCGCCCGCTGCTGTGCGGCGAGCGACACTGCCGGCCGATCGACGGTTTTGATTTGGGCAACTCCCCGGGTGAGTACAATCCGGCAAAGCTGCACGGCCGCGTTGTCGTTCAAACAACGACCAATGGCACCGCCGCGATCGCCGCGGCGAGCAGCGCCGATCAGATGATCCTGGCGTGTTTCGCCAACTTGTCGGCGGTCGTCGACCGAATCGCCGAGTTTGCCGGCGAAGGGATCGTGCGTCTGGTCGCGGCCGGGACCGACGGGGGAATTTCGACCGAAGACATTTTGTGTGCCGGAGCGATCATCGGCGCGGTTCATCGTCAACTCGGCGGCACCGAGCGGTTTTATGACGGGCCGCTCGAATTGCACTCCGATGAGGCGAATGTGGCGTTGGCGATGTGGCAACACGCGTTGACGCACCGCGGGGTAATCGATGGCGAAACGCTCGCGACGGTCTTGGCCAACACCGCCGGCGGACGCAATTTGATCGCCGCCGGGTACACCGCGGATTTGACCGATTGCGCGTCGATCGATGTGTTGGACGTTGTGCCACGGCGGGTCGCGGTCGATCCGCCGACGTTTGTTAGCTCAACGAACGGAGGGTGACGGGACTTATAAGACCGGCTACTGCCGGAACGACTCACCCCCCCGATCGCCAACCCGGTTTTCGACGCTGGGCCTTGGGATGGTGATGGGTAAACTCAAACGTTGCATCGGCAGCGGTCAGCTTGCGGCCGGCGGGCCGTTTGGTCACCCGAACGACTTTAGCGCGGAGCTGCTTCTTGACCTCGAAGTGATCGTCGTCGATCTCGAACTCGACATATAACTCCTCCAGCGGCTCGGTCGGCGGTCCCTGCCACGTCGACCAATGGAAAAACACGTCCTCGCGAAAATCCTCAGACTTGATGAACCCGATATGTTTGTCGGGCACGACCCGCATGATCCAGCCCAATCGAATCCGCTGGATCCGAAATTGTTTGGGCGGCCCGGCGTTTACCGGTTCGGGCGGCCGCGTCGACAGCGGGCTGCGGCGGGGACGTGGTTCGGGGGACATTCGCGATCTGTGGCGAGCTAATGAAACATTCGGCTAATTGAGCATTTGAGCGGCCTGATGGTCGGCCGCACCGATCCAGCGGGCGACCGAAGATGCTGTCGCCCGCCGAATCAATCGCGGCCACATCGACTCGTCATCACTTTGGAGCACCTCGGGGGTGGCCGGCAACCGGTGCCAAATCCCCCCGTCGATCTCCGCACCGAGTTGCTCCAGCGACCAACCCAGGTGCCCGACGATCAACCGGAGGCTTGGATGGCCGGCGTGCTGCCGCAACAGCTCTTGGAGCTGCTCACGTTCGGCGGCGACGACGATGCCCGCCCCGGCGGCCGGATTGTCCGAATCGCCCAAACCATGAACTGCGACGAGGGGACCGGTGATCGGACCGCCAAAATGCAGGACGCCGGTTTGCATGATTTGCCCGGCCAACGGGTCGCTCTGGTCAACCGAAATCATCAACCCGGGCGCCGGGTCATCGCCGTCCTCGGTCGTCGGATTGGCCGGCAAACGCGGGGGTGAAGCGTTGCCGGGTTGCGTGATCGACCCGGCGGCCGGTTGGATCGGCCGGTTGAGCATCACGCCGACAACACTCTGCTGGTCCTGATACAACAGCAACGCGACGGCTCGATCGAAAATGCCGCCGGGCATCTCGGTCGAGGCGACCAGCAGGTCACCGGTGTAAGAGTCGTTCCACTGCATCGTTTCCTGTGCCCCCATTTGTCAAAAAAACACTTGGACCGCTGCCAAATTGGCCGTCCGTTGATTTCACCGCACACAATCGCAATGCCCATGCCGAGCCAGCCGCCATCGGTCGACCCGTCCCAAATGCGTCAAAATTATACGCTGGGCGATCTCCGCCGATCCGAAGTTGCACCTGATCCGATGGTGCAGTTCGAGCGCTGGTTTGAGCAGGCCGGGGTCATGCCCGACGGGGCCGACCCGCCCGGTTGGCTCGAACCCAACGCCATGACGCTGTCAACCGCCGACGCGGCCGGCAACGTCACCGGCCGCATCGTCCTGCTCAAAGGCATCAGCGACGACGGATTCATTTTCTACAGCAACTATGAGTCGGAAAAAGCCGTTGCGATTGAGCAAAACCCCGCCGCGTCGCTTTGCCTGCATTGGCCGCACTGGCAGCGTCAGGTTCGCATCGACGGCACGGTGACCAAGACCGACCGGGCAACGTCGGCGGCGTATTTTCGCACCCGACCGCGGGACAGCCAAATCGGGGCGCACGCTTCGGACCAGTCGTCGATCGTTGAGTCCCGCGAGCAACTGGAACAGCAAATGGAAGCGGTGCAGCACCGATTCGCGGACGCCCAAGACATCCCGCCGCCGGAGAACTGGGGCGGCTACGTCGTCGCACCGCGGCGGATCGAATTTTGGCAGGGCCGACCCAGCCGGCTGCACGATCGCATCGTGTATCGCCGCGTCGCCGAAGGTTGGCAAATCGTGCGGTTATCGCCCTGATCCTTCGGCACCGCGGTTGCATCGCGGTCCCCGCCCGTTCGATCCCGACTCTCGCACTACATCACCAATGTTCCACCGAATCGCCGCAACCGCGGTTTTGACCGCCCTGTTAACCACGACGACTTTTGCCCAAAACGCTGGTCCGGTGTCACCGGCGATGCAGCCGCAGATGGCGCAGTGGTTGATCGTCGATCAACAAAACATGATCGGGTTGGCCCGATACGGCGAGCAGATCGCCGTCCGGCCGGAGGTTCGCCAATTGGCTCAAACGATCCGCCGCGACCATGAAGCGATGGTGCAGTCGTTGCAAAACTACGCCGCGCGTTTGGGAAATCGCAATGGGACTGCCGAGTACCGCGCCGATGTTCGCGAGGACCAACGCGACGTCCGCGCCGAAGTTCGTGACGATCGCCGCGACCGGCGCGAAGCGATCAACGATGCGCGCCGCGATGCCGACGGCGTCCGCCGGCCGCTGGAAAATTTGGCCGATCGTTTGGAAGACGTTGGCGAGCGGATCGGCGAGGGTGCCCGAAACGTCGCCGAGGGAACCCGTGACGTCGTCGATGCGGCCGAAGACCGGATTGATCGTGAACTCCGGGGTGCTCCGGGCGACTCAACCTGGTTGCAATTGCACCGCGAGATTTCGGATCAAATTGCCCGCGACGCCACCGCTCAATTGTCCCGCTATTCCGGCCGCGAAGCCGAGGAAGCGTTCTTGGGCACCGTGCTGGGCGCCCACCTGCAGGGCCGAGCGACGATGAAAGTGTTTCAAACGCATGCCGACCCGCAGCTCGCTCAGATACTGCGAACCGCCCTGGACGCCACCCATCAGCATGAGATGACCGCCGGGCGGTTGATGGCGACAACTCGGCGGTGAGTTTGAAGAAAACTTTGTGCCGCTTCAAGACTTAGGTTTGCTATCCCCCCCCTCGCCCCGCCTCGGGGAGAGGGGGCCGGGGGGTGAGGGGTCTGTCAGGCGTCGGACTGTAGCCGGATTTGCGGTGTAAATCCCCTCACCCCCCAACCCCCTCTCCCCTAAGAGGGGCGAGGGGGAGCCAGAGGGTTGCACGTCGTCGTGTTGCACGTGGCTTTGAACCAAACGGTTTCAGGTCAACGCCAACGATGATTCTTTCGGTTAGATTGCCGGATGTCCGCGTGGCCGATTTTGGCCGGCCGGAGATCGTTCCCCCGCAAGATGGAATCCGATGAGCACGGTCCTCGAAGCTCCCCCAGCGTCCGCGAAAGCTTGGACGGTTGCCGGTGTCGATGTCGGCGGGCTGTTTATGCCCGGGGAGCAGGCATGAGCCTCAACGCCCCCCCGGCTGATGTCTCGATCGCCAACGTCATCATTGGACTGGAAGTCCACGTCCAGCTAAAAACCGCCACCAAGTTGTTTTGCGGCTGCCTGACCGAGTTCGGTGCCCCGCCCAATACCCAAGTCTGCGACGTTTGTCTGGGTTTGCCCGGATCGCTACCGGTCATCAACCGGGCGGCAGTCGATTTGGCCGTGCGGGCCGGGCTGGCGATGAACTGTGATATCCCGCCAATGACCAAGTGGGATCGCAAGCAGTATTTTTATCCCGACCTGCCCAAGGGTTATCAGATCAGCCAGTTTGATTTGCCGATCTGTGTCGAGGGTTATTTGGACATTGCCGACACCGATGATTCGGAAACCGTCAAACGTGTTCGATTGGTGCGGGCGCATTTGGAGGAGGACGCCGGCAAGAGTCAACATGATGAGCAGGGCGGCAAAAGTGCATCAAAGATTGATTTGAATCGGTGTGGCACTCCGTTGTTGGAGATCGTCACTCAGCCGGATTTGCGGACGGCAGCGGAGGCAAAAGCTTTCTTGACCGAACTGAAACTCCTACTGCTACATTTGGACGTGTCGGATTGTGAGATGCAGGAGGGCAGTTTGCGGGTCGATGCGAATGTCAATTTGAAGTTGGATGTTGGCAGCCGACGGATTGCGACGCCGATTGCGGAAATCAAAAACCTGAACAGTTTCCGCGGTGTCGAGCGAGCCATTGATTATGAGATTGATCGTCAACGGATCGCGTTCGAGGAGGATGGTTTGACAATCGACGATGCCGCCAAAACAACACGAGGTTGGGACGACGCTTCGGGACAAACGCTGCCGCAGCGTGAGAAGGAACTCTCGGCCGACTATCGATACTTTCCCGATCCCGACCTACTGCCGGTTCGATTGCCAATCGACTGGGTCAATGATCAAAGGTTGTCGCTGGGGGAGTTGCCCGCCGCGACGCGAACCCGGCTGCGACAGCAGTATGGCATCAAGGCTTATGATGCCGACGTGATCGTCAATCAGGGTCCGGCCATGATCCGATACTTTGAGACCGCCGCGGCGGTCGGTGATGGCAAGCGTGCATCGGCATGGATCCAGCAGGATGTATTGCGGACGATGAAGGAACGGGATCAAAGCATTGGTGAGTTTCCCGTCGGTGCGAACGAGCTGGGCGAGTTGCTCTCGCGAATCGGGGCGGGGCAACTCGATACCACCCGCGGCCGGGATGTTTTCAACCGGATGCTCGATCACCGCGAAAGCGTCGATGCGGCGGTCGCCGCCCTGGGGATTAGGGCGGTCGACGATTCCGCCCTGGACGAACTGTGCCGACGTCTGCTTGACGAAAATCCGCAGGTGGTCGCGGACGTTCGGGCCGGTAAAACCCAGGCGGTCGGACAATTGATCGGCAAGGCGCGAAATATTAACCCCAACGCCAACCCGCAGTCGGTTCGCCAGGGGTTGCTCGATCGAATCGCGGCGATGGGGTGACGCCAGGGTGTAGCTGGACCCGCCAGGGTTCAGTCCGGCCCGGGACCCGCCAGGGTGTAGCTGGACCCGCCAGGGTTCAGTCCGGCCTGAACCCTGGCGGGTCCAGCTACGATCAATGCTTCCGTTGTTCATCCCGCGGTTCTTAGGAACGGCGTTTGCCGTCTTCGCCCCGCAGACCGACCGATCTCCGGCCCCGGCTGCTCCATGACCTACGACGGACAACCTACCGATGAAAACCGCTGTTTTAACCACCGCCCTGATGTTCCTGGCCGCCCCGGTGATGGCCGACCCGCCGACGACCGCGGAAATCATGAAGAAACTGATCGGTCGCTGGGAGACCGATGAATGCGTCAAGTTTGGCGTGGAGGTCGATGACGATGAATTGGAAGGCGTCACCGTCATCACCGCGGACACCATCACCACTTATGATGCCGAGGACAAGGAAACCTACAAAGCGACCTATACACTCAACACCCTGACCGATCCGATGCAAATCGACATGGTCGCGACGATGGGGGGCCGCCAGATGCAAGCGTTGGGAATCATCAAGTTCGAGTGGCTCGACCTGGATGGCGAAGACGAATTCGAGCTGGCCTATTCACTGACCCCCGGCCAGCGGCCTACGGAGTTTGAATCGCCCGAAGGCAGCAAGATCATCCTGTTGGAAATGGAAGAAGAGGACGATTGATCGACAAACACGACGCGGACCCGGGATGCTAGAGTGGGTGACGTTACCCACACGCCCCCGCATCCAGGTTCCCGCGATGAGTTCGTCGATGTCCAATCCCTACCAAAACACGGACACCACCAGCGGATCCGCCGGTGGTCAAGTGCGAGCTTGGAAACTCCGCCGAATCGATCCGCTTTCGGCCGGAAAGGTGCTCGGCTTTCTCTACGTCCTGGTGGGGCTGATCGTCGGCGTCGTCATGGTTCTGCTGGCCCTTCTGAGCGGCGAGGGCGGCGCGATGGCGGGGGGGCTGCTCATGGGCGTCCTGGTTCCGGTTCTCTATGGCATCGGCGGGTTCGTCGGTGGTGCCGTCGGCGCCCTGTTTTATAACCTGTGCAGCTCCATCGTCGGCGGCATCAAGATGGAGTTTGAACAGTGAGGGATGCGACCGGACTGACCGACAAACAGTTGCAACTGCGCAATTTGATTGTGATGGCTTTTGCCGACGGGTCACTGGGCCAGCGGGAGGTTCACCTGATTGCCGACCGCTGCGTTGAACTGGGGCTGAGCGAGTCGGACCTGCAGTCGGCGATCAATTTCGCGCTCCAGGACGACGCGGCGTTGAGCTTGCCGACCGGTCAGGAGGAACGACAATCGCTGATGAAAGACCTCATTCGCGTCATGGCAGCCGATGGGCACTTGGCCGAAACCGAGAAGCGGCTGTTTGCTCTGGCGGCAGCGCGGATGGATTTGACCGGCGAAAAACTCGAATCGCTCATCACCGAAGTGACGTCCGGCACGTCGTGACCCGGGTTCTGATCACCTCGGGACCGACCCGCCAGTACCTCGACCCGGTGCGGTACTTGACCAACGCGTCCAGTGGCCGAATGGGAGCGGCGCTCGCGTCGGCGGCCATTGAGCTTGGTTATGAGGTTTTATTGATTTCCGGTCCCGTCGCGGTCACCTACCCGGCCGCCGCCCAAATCATTGACGTTGTCACGACCGATGAGATGCTCCGTGCGGCAACGGAGGCATTTGTTGATTGCGATGGGGCAATCGGTGCCGCCGCACCTTGCGATTATCAACCACGTCAGGTGGCGACGCGGAAATTATCCAAAACCGGTTCGCCGGTGTTGCTGGAATTGATCGAAACGCCCGATGTGATCGCCACGCTGGGAGCGTCCAAACGGCCCGATCAATGGGTCGTCGGCTTTGCGCTGGAGACCGATGACCGGCGGTTTCGCGCGATCGTCAAAAGTCAGCGAAAATGTTGTGATTTGATGGTCAGCAACGGTCCCGAAGCGATCGATTCGGTCGAAAATCACGTTGAGTTGCTCGATCCGGTCGGCGGGGCATTGATCGAAACGATTCGTGGCGACAAACCGGCCGTCGCTCGCGGAATCCTCCGCCAGATCGACCGGCGGTTGGTGCGGGCCGGGGCGGCGGGGGTACAATGACCGGCATGTCCACCATCGTCCAACCAAAACCGGCGGCTGCTCCCGCCCGACCTTCGTCTGACTCCGTGCAAATCATCCCGCGGCTGCAAAATGGCGATCATTTGGATCGGCATGAGTTTTTGCGTCGGTACCATGCAATGCCCGATTGCAACCACGCCGAGTTGATCGAAGGACGTGTTTATATGCCCTCCCCCGTCTCCGCCGATGGTCATGGCGAACCGCATTGCGAAATTTCGACTTGGTTAGGAACCTACAAGGCTTACACGCCCGGAGTCATCGCCGGAGACAATTCCACGGTCAATCTCGACGCCCACAACGCCCCTCAGCCTGACAACTACTTGCGTATCGAGCAAGCCAGTGGCGGTCAGTGTCGATTGATCGACGGCTACCTACACGAGGCGCCCGAACTGATGGCAGAAACTTCTGCTAGCAGCGTTAATTATGACTCCCATGACAAACGAGCCGCTTATCAGCGGGCTGGGGTTCGCGAGTACATCATCCATCGAACCTTTGACCGCCAAGTTGATTGGTTGGTGCTGCAAACCGGTCACTTCACCCGTATGGACCTTGACGCCGATGGGATTTATAAGAGTCGTGTGTTTGCCGGATTATGGCTCGATCCGATTGCGCTGGTCGCTTGCCACACCCGGCGTCTGCTCGAAGTTTTGCACGCCGGACTAGCGACAAAGGAACATAAAGATTTTGTTCAACAACTCAGCAACCGACGCTCCTGATGACGTTGACGGCAACTCAGACCGACATTGATTTATCGGTTCAACTCGGTCGATTGCGGCTGGCTAACCCGATTCTGGTCGCCTCGGGCACGTTTGGCTACGCCCGCGAGATGGCGGGGTTGGTCGACCTGCCGCGTCTGGGTGGGATTTTACCCAAGACGATCACCGCGGAGCCTCGCGTCGGCAACGCGCCGTGGCGGACGGTCGAAACGGCGGCCGGATTGCTCAATGCGATCGGTTTGGACAACGATGGGGTCGAATCGTTCATTGAACATCATCTGCCGTATCTTCGAGGAATCGGCACGACGATCATGGTTTCGGTGGCCGGCCGAACCGCCGACGACTTTCGCGATCTGGCGATGCGGCTGGATCAATGCCAAGGGGTCGACGCGATTGAGCTGAATCTGTCCTGTCCCAACGTTTCCGGCGGGATTGACTATGGCGTCGATGCCGAAGCTTGTCGCCGGGTCGTTGCCGCCGTCCGAGACGCCTGCGACGTTCCGATCGTCGCTAAATTGACCCCGAACGTCACACGGATCGCTGACATCGCCGCCGGCGCGGCCGACGGCGGAGCCGATGCGGTGGGATTGATCAACACGGTTCTCGGCATGGCGGTTGATTGGCGAAAACGCAAACCGATCCTTGGCAACGGCATGGGCGGACTTTCCGGTCCGGCGATCAAACCGATCGCGCTGCGGTGTGTCCATCAGGTCGCCAAAGCTGTCAACATTCCCATCATCGGCATCGGCGGTATTGCAACAATCGATGACGTTATGCAGTTCCTAATTACCGGAGCGTCAGCAGTTCAAATCGGCACCGCGAATTACTATGACCCCCAGGTCTCGATGCGATTGATTGATCAATTGCCGGGGGCATTGAGAGAACTCAATGCGTCCGCGGTCATGGACGTTGTTGGAACATTGTCAATGCCGTAGCGGGACCGGACGGGATTCATTCGATTTGAACCCCCATCTCCCCGACCGCTTCGATCCACTCTTGAGTCGGGGTTCGTTTGTTGATGACAATTGTCGGTAGATCGAGCGACTCGATTTCCGCCAGACGGTCGGCGATCGAAGAGCGGTCAAACATCAAAAGCCAACGGTCGGTCGAGTTGATTCGATCGCGAAAACGTTGCAATCGTTCGGCTTTGTCCGCCAAGTACTCCGGCGTCCAAAATCCGATCAATTCGATATAGATCTTTGGTCCGCTGGAGTGCTCAAGAATAAAGTCGGGGGTGTAGACGGTTTGGCCGATCGTCAGCAGTTCGGTTTCTCGGTGCAATGTCCAGCCGGCGATGGGGTCTTGTTGCCAGCGATCCGCGACGGTTTGTTCCAATTGCGAATCGTAGTCCGGTGGCGGGCCAACGTCCGACCGTAACCCGTCGGTCGATCGGATCGTCAGACGCAGATGTTCATGGTGGGGTGTGACGATGTTGGCCGTCATACGCCATCGGTCACACGTCACCAGGGTGGACAACAGTGCGGCGAAGCCGACCCCATAACGAGTCGTTTGTCGCAACGTCGTCGCGGGTCCATCGAAGTCAAACTGATAACCGAGCAGCGTGCCGCCGGCATCACGCCGCGGCGTCAGTCGGTGCATCAGGCCCGCCAGTTTGGCCGCTCGCAGAATGGCCTTATAATGTCCGGCGGCCTCGATGCGAACTTCGGAGGCGCGGTAGAGTGCCGCCTGGGCTTGAGCGAGGTTGTACCGGGTCAACAGGTCCGCCGCGGTCAGTTTGTGCTCAAAATCTTCGAGACGTTGCAGTTCGATCACATCGGCGAACATTCGATCGGCGAGGTCCTCCCACGACGCATCATAAGACAACGACAGTTGTTGCCGAACGGTTGCAAGGTCATGATCGAACATTCCCTCGGCGGTTTGCACGACCGGGTGCCAAGCGGCGGCCCGGGCAAAGACGCGGCGACGCAATCGAGCGGCGGCCGCGGCTTGGGACGGATAGGTCGAGGCGTTGTCGAGCAATTTGCAGAACGCCGCGATCCGTTTGGGGGGACAGCCGGGAATTAAGCTCAATATCTCCTCGACCGCCCGGTGCAGATCCTGGCGCGCTTGGCCACGGCCGGATCGATAGATGGCGATCGCTTCGTTGATCGCCGGCAGGTAGATTGCATCGCGGCGGCGTAACAATCGGTCGGGATCAATCGTTTGACGCTGGTGGTCAATCTCGGCGATCGCATGTTCGGAGCGTAACATCAAACCGGATTAGACGTGTTTGGTCTGTCGGAATGCGTCGCCGCGGCGGCGGGTTCGGCTGCGGAGCACCTCTCCGGTTTGGGCGGTGACGACTTCGTATAAGATGGCCGATCGTTGCCCGGTTCCCCGCCGCAGCACTCGGCCGAGTCGTTGGGTCGCCTGACGGCCGCTGGCGGTGCCGCCGAGCACGATGGCAACTTTGACTTCGGGCAAATCCACGCCTTCATCGAGCACCCGGTTGGCCACCAAAACCGGATAACGACCCGCGGCAAAACCTTCCAAGTATTCTCGCCGCTCCTTTTTGGCGCAGTGAGATAGTAGACAGGGTACCAAGAACCGAAGGGACACGGCGCGGGCCATGACGTTGGAACCGCAAAACACAATGATCGGCTCGCCGATGTGGAGCCGAAACAAATCCTCCAATACGCGAAACTTGCCAACCGCCTGTTCCTCGATTTTGCGTTTGGCCCGGAAAGCCGACAATGCCGCTCTGGCCTGCGTGGCCGCGGTTAAGATCGTCGCCGACGATGACTGCATGAATTTGTTCCCAGGTGAATGTCGGGTCCAACTCGCGGCGGTCGGCGACGAATTGTTGAACGGTCGCCGATGCCGCTCGGTACCCGGCGGTTTCCGCCTCGGTCATCGTCACCGCGATGCGTTTGATCTGATAAGCCGCGAGGGTTCGGCCCGCCGCCCCGGCGATCGATTGTTGATAGACGACCGGGCCGATCAACTCTTTCAAACCGGCCAGCCGCTGGGGATCGGTCGGCAACGTCGCGGTCAAACCCAACCGCCACCGGGCGGCCGACATCCGGGCCGCATCGGATCGCCAAGAACCCGCCAAATGATGAACCTCATCAAAGACAATCATCTCGAAACGGTCGCCGATGCGGCTGATATGAATCGCCGCCGAATCATAAGTCGACACGCTGATGGGGCTGACCCGATGAACCCCATCTCCGATCAATCCGGCGTCGGTCCCGGTCGCCTCGAGGATCTTCGCATGCCACTGGTACATCAAATCCCGAACCGGGACGACCACCAGGACGCTGGCTTGATACCGCAGCAGGATTTCGATCGTCACGACGGTTTTGCCGGTCCCGGTGGGCATCACAATCACGCCGCGGCCGCCGGCCTGCTCAAAGGCATCGGCCGCTTGGGCTTGATCGGACCGCAGCGTCAACGTCCGTCGGTCGGGCAAACCGGCGGCGGCGGCATTTTGACCGACCGCCCAGTGCCATGGTCCCGGAGCGTCGCGTCGCAACCAATCCCGCAGCGCCGCGGCGTGCATCGCATCGCACCGGTGGCACCCGGCGCGGCTGTCGCGGGCGAGCGGCAATCGTGCCGCCAGGGCATCGGTCCATGAGTCGGGGAAATGCTCCAGCCGCAACGTCCCCTGATGGAACTCAATCGCCGGACGGGGCGGTCCGCTTGGTAAGCTTGCCAATCGTTCGCCCTCCGAAAAGTTAAAAATGGTAGCGGTTGCTGCCAACGATCCAAACCCTCATGATTTCGCCATCGATCATTGACGTTGAAACGATCGATCGTGCCGTCCCGCTGCCCTCGGCCCCGACATGCCAACGCTGCGGGGTTCCGGCGGGACCGTCCCAGCACTTCTGTGTTGAGTGTCGCCAATCGCTGCCCCGCCGGGATGAATCCGCCGCTGATACGCAAAGCACCACGTTTGCATGTCAAACCTGTGGGGCGCGGGTCCGGTTCGAGGATGGCCGCCGGAGCGAGCGTTGTCCGTTTTGCAACACCGCCTACGTCGCAACGGGACAATCCCGCGGCAGCGGCCCGGAGCCGGAATTCGTCATCGGTTTTACCATCACGCACCATCGTGCCACGGAAATCTTTCGCCGGTGGTTGACCGAGAACCGTTGGTTTCACCCCGGTGACTTGGCCGAGCAGTCGGTGATCGATCGCGCGGTGGGCGTGTATTTGCCGTTTTGGTCATTCACCTGCCGGATCGATAGCGATTGGTCGGCGCGGATCGGGGAGTATTGGTACCGGACGGAAACTTATACGACGACCGATGCGAAAGGTCGAACGGTGACGCGGACGCGGACGGTGCAGGAAACCGAGTGGTGGCCGCTGGCGGGGCGGCGACACCGCTATGCCACCGGATACTACGTTTCAGCCAGCGCCGGGCTGGCGCAGGATGAGGCCGAATCGATCCAACCGTATGATCTGCCGGCGATGGTTCGTTATGACCCGGGATACCTTGCCGGATGGGCGGCCGAGGATCCGCAAGTCGATGCGCCGACCGCCTGGAAGACATTTCAAGCCGCGATGGAAGCCCGAGAACGATCATTGACCGCGGCGTTCCTGCCCGGCGACACGCACACCGGGCTTCAGGTGCAATGCGAGTTTTCCGGCGTCGCGAAAGACCTGATGCTTTTGCCGGTCCATGTGCTTTGTTATCAATATCGCGGCAAGCTGTATCGTTTTCTGATCAATGGACAAACCGGCCGTTGCGTTGGACGCCGACCGGTTTCGGGGGCGAAGGTGTCTTTAGCAATAGCCGTGTTGGCAGTCGCGATCTTGGTGGTATTGCTCCTATTCGTTGCCGCGGGGGGACGATGAACCGGTCCGCCCCCGCGCCGATCGATGTGACGACTCGGTGCGAAGTCTGCGCCTGCATGATCGACGCGGAGGATTTGTTCTGCGGCAACTGCGGGTTGGAAGTTCCTGTCGCCGACACTGACGCCACCCCGCGGGCGGGGCGTCATGCGATGGCACAATCCTTTGATTGTCATCAATGCGGGGCGTCGATGACTTATGATGCCGCGGCGGGTTCGCTGCGTTGCCCCTACTGCGGTTCGACGTCGGTCCAGCCAACCGCCCCGACCCGGCGGCTGGTCGCCGACGCCGTGGTGCCATCGCGGATTGATCGACAGCAAGTCCAACAACGGCTGCGTCAATTCCTGGGCAGTTCGTTTTGGCACCCCGGCGATTTGGGGCAAGTCAGTCAATTGCGTGAAGCGACATTGGTCTACGTGCCTTACTGGTGCTTTGAGGCCGAGGTCAGCACGCATTACACCGCCGACACCACGGCCAAACCGGCACCCGGCCGCGGTGATTGGGCACCGTTGTACGGACATCGAACGGCCGCGTATGGTGGGGTGTTGGTGGCGGCCAGCGAGGTGTTAACGCCCGCGGAAACCGCCGCGATCGAACCGTTCAATTTGCACGAGGCGGTCGCAGCCGATGGATTTGACTATGGAGACTCGCCGGTGGAGGTTTTCCGCGTCGCTCGCAAATTCGCTCGCCCCCTGGGCATTGGAATCATTGAGGCGCTGGAGCGGGGCGCCGCCGCCGACCAGGTGCCCGGCAGGCATCGCAATGTCCACGTCAATTGTTTGATCACCGCAATGAGCAGCTACCCGGTGCTACTGCCCGTTTGGGTTTTGGCCTATCAATACCGCGGCGTCGTCTATCGCGTTTTGATCAACGGTCAGTCGGGTCGGGTCGATGGGCGAGCACCGATGAGTTATTGGAAAATGGCAATGGTGTCGCTGGGGGTGGTGATTGGGATGATTGTGATTGGTTTATTGGTGGCGGCGTCGCAGTGAGTGGGGAGCTGCGGGGGATGGATTTTTAGCAAAATCCACTACAGGGATGCAGCGGGTTGGTTGGTGAGGTGGGTCGGCGCCGAAGCGGCTTCACCCACCCTACGGGACCTTCGATGCCAGGGCAGTGGCGTCGGCGTCGTTGATCAGGATGCGCGTCGCCGCGGCTTCTTTATGAGATTGCGAAAGTTGCCGGGCGGCGCGGCGTTGCCACTGTTGCAATGTCCAGCCGCGGGCAGCGATCAATTCTCGCTGCTTCGTCTCGGGGACACGCAGGCACCAAATTTCGTCGCAGTGCTCCTGCCAACCGGATTCGAGCAGCAGGGGGATGTCCAGTACGACGATGGGTGCCCCCGCCGCGATCGCTTGATCGCGGCGGCGGTGCAGTTCGGCATGGGTGGGCGGGTGAACGATCGACTCAAGTTTTTTCAAACGCAACGCCGAGTCGGCGTCCGCGCCAAAGACCAACGCGGCTAGGGCGGGGCGGTCGATTTGGCCATCGTGGTCGATCGCGGGGCCAAAGGTTTGGATCAAGCGGCCGCGAACCTCGGGCCGGTCGAGCATCGACTTGGCGATCTTGTCCGCGTCGATCCAAACGGCGCCGCGGGATTGGACCAAAGCGGCTGCGACGGTGGACTTGCCGCTGCAGGGGGGGCCAATCAGGCCGATCGTTTGGGTCATGCGGAATCAACGCACCCGGCGGTCTTCGGGCAGGTACAGCCAGGCGTTGCAATTGGGGCAATGGGTCAGGTGGTTCATCGTCACGCGGTTGAGCGTTTGGGCGGAGATCATCGTGTTGCACCCATCGCAGGCGTCTTCGACGATCGGAGCCAACGCCTCGGGACCGCGGGCTTGGACCAAACGTTGGTAATCCGCTTTGGCCGCCGACGGGATTCGCGATTCGTAGTCGGCGAGTTGCGCGTCGACGCGGTGCAAATCCTCGCGGACTTGGGTCAATCGGGTTTCGATCGTCGCCCGCCGCTCAGCCGAATCGGACTCGATCTTTGCGGCGTTGGCTTTGAGGTCGGCGATGTCCGATTCGATGCCGTCGATGCGTTCGAGAACTTCAAAAATCTCGTCGCTTTGGACGCTGTTGGCCTGCTGCTCGGCGGCGATTTGATCTTTGAGCAGCGAAAACTCCTTGTTGCTGGCCGCCTCGTTGAGTTTGACACCCAGTCCGCGGACCCGATCCTCACGCGTTTTGAGCTGCAACTGTTTTTCGTCGGCCGTCATCCGGGTGCGTTTGAGTTCGGCCGTTTTCTCGTCGATCGCTTTGCCGGCGGCGTGGATTTGCGACTCGATGGCGCGGAGCTGGACCGGGGCGCGGTCGAGTTGGGCCTGCAAATCCGCCCGCTGGGTATGGATTCGGTGCAGCGTCCGCAGCAGCTCGTTGTGAAACTCGATCGTGGCGGACATGCGGCGATGGCGGGGGGTGGGATAGGCTTCCAGCCTGTCAGGGAATTTTGACAGGCTGGAAGCCTATCCCACCGGCTTGCCTTCGGGGACCGCCTGTAGAATGTCCAGCAACACCGCGTCGGTCGTCGTGCCTTCGGCTTGGGCCTCGAAGTTCAACAGCACCCGGTGCCGCATCGTCGGCAGATAGACCCGCCGGAGGTCCTCGAACGACACGTTGAACCGGCCGTCCAACAGGGCGCGCACTTTGGAGGCCAACGCCAACGTCTGGGCACCGCGGGGCGACGCCCCCCAGCGGATCGAGCGGTTGGTCACGTCGACCGCGTGCGGCCCGTCGGGGTGCGTCGCCATCGTCAACCGGACCAGATAGTCCTGGACGTGGGGAGCCAAAACGACATCGCGAACCAACCGCCGCATTTCAATCACGCGGTCGCCGGTGAGCACCGGCTGCAGGTCGGCTTGATACCCCCGCGTGGTCCGGTCGACGATCGTGCCGAGCTGCTCGGCGGTCGAATAGCCGACGACTAATTTGAACAAAAAGCGGTCCATTTGAGCCTCGGGCAGCGGGTAAGTGCCCTCCTGCTCGATCGGGTTCTGCGTCGCCAGGACAAAGAACGGCTGCTTGAGTTTGAACGTCTGGCCGGCCGCCGTGACGGTCCCCTCGGCCATGATTTCCAACATCGCGGACTGCGTTTTGGGCGTCGCGCGGTTGATCTCGTCGGCGAGCAAAATTTGCGTAAAAACCGGGCCGCGTTGAAACTCGAACTTGCGCCGACCGTGCTCGTCCTCGTTGATCAAGTTCGTGCCCAGGATGTCCGCGGGCATCAGGTCGGGGGTGAACTGGATTCGGGAGAAATCCAGGTCCATCGCCGCGGCCAGCGTGCGGACGAGCATCGTTTTGCCAAGTCCCGGGACGCCTTCGAGCAGCACGTGGCCGCCGCAGAGCATCGCCGTCAGGACGCCGTCGACGACGTCATCGTGTCCGACGATCATCCGCCCGATCATCTCGCGGGCGGCGGCGTAGGAGTCGCGAAAAGCGGCGGCGGAGGATTCGATGTCAGTCACGTCGGGGTTCCTGGGGGATAGGCCTCTGGCCTGTCGTCGGCAGGGGGTGGCGAGCGGGGCGGTTCGATGGTGAAGGACGACAGGCCGGAGGCCTATCCCACGTCAATAGTGTGGCGGTTTTTCGTCCGGCGGGGGGGTGTCGTCATCGCCGCTCCGCAGACGCTTGATCTCCTGCTCCATCCGGTCGATTTGCCGGTCGCGGCGCAGCAGGCTCATCGACATCTGCGTCACCACGTCGTTGAGCTGGTCGACGCGGCGATCCAGATGCGCGAGCTGTTCCTGCAGCGAAACGATTGCCGGGTCGCTCAACCGGCCACCGCGTCGTGATGTTGATGGTCGATGCTGCCGTGCGGCCGGGTCGAGATGACGCCCTCGGCGGGACTGCTGGCCGTCGCGTAGAGCCGCCGCGGGATTCGGCCGGCGTGCCGGGCCAGATACCCCGCGATGACCGCGTGCCGCATCGCGTCGGCCATCGCGATCGGATCGGCGGCGTGGGCGATCGCGGTGTTGAGCAACACGCCGTCGACCCCCAGTTCCATCGCCACGGCGGCATCCGAGGCGGTCCCGACCCCCGCGTCGATGATGACGGGGTAGTCGGGATCGTCGGATTTGAGCATTTCCAAAATGATGCGGATGTTGGACGGGTTCAGGATGCCTTGGCCGCTGCCGATCGGCGACCCGGCGGGCATCACCGCGGCGGCCCCGGCGGTTTTCAAACGGCTTGCGGTGACAGGACAATCCGATGTGTAGGCGAGCACGGTGAAGCCGTCGGCGACCAGTTTTTCGCAAGCCATGACGGTTTCGGCCGGGTCGGGCAGCAGCGTCCGCGAATCACCGAGGACTTCGAGTTTGACCCAATCGGCACCGGCGTTGCCAAGCGTCCGCAAGATTTCGCGGCCCAACCGCGCCGCCCGAACCGCGTCGGCGGCGGTGTAGCAGCCGGCGGTGTTAGGCAGCAGCGTCAGACGGTCGATCGGCAACGCGTCGAGGATGTTGGCGCCGGTCTTGTCGTAGAGCTTTTCGCGGCGGACCGCGACGGTGACGCAATCAGCCCCCGAGGCGGCGATCGAAGCGACCATTTGCTGCGAATGGTCGTAGCGACCCGAACCGACGATCAGGCGGCTGGCCAACGTGTGGCCGCCGATTTGCCACGTCGGGGTTGGTGGGGCGGGGGGTGAAACGGTCATTGCCGCCAGCTTACCAATGCGTGAGCTAATTTTGAGCGTGGTCCGTCAGGTTTGTTTGATCCCCCCGCCCCGCCAATCGCAATGCCGTCCCCGCCCGCCCCGATGACCTCATCGCCCGGCGACCCGCAAGCCGCGTCGGTCGAGCTGGACGTCGCCGCGATTCGGCTGGGCGTCACGTGCGGGTCGGAACTCCGCGACAGCCGCGGTGTGCTGTTGGTCGGTCAAGGCACGCGGATCACCCGCTCGGTCATCGACGGGTTGCTCCGCCGGGGCATCGATCGATTGTGGGTATCGCCCCAAATGGTGGCTCAATTGAGCCGCCCGGCGTCCGCGGCGATCGCCAAAGCCGAATCGCCGGAGAAGCCCAACATGGCGGCCGCCCAGACCCGCAACCCCGCCGATTGGGTCCGCGGCGTGCCGCTCAAATCCAACCTGGTCAATTGCCACCACCTGCCGCTCGATCCGCAGCGGCAACGGTTGATTCGCCAAAACATCACCGCCGCCCGCGACCATTTCACGACGCTGCAGGCCCAGTGGACGGCTGGTCAACCGGGCACCGCCGCGGCGGTCGCGGACCTCACGGCCGCCTTTGCCTCGCGAATTTGCGAAGATTTGGACCACGCGATCGGTGAAGTCGTCGGCGACCTGACGGTGACGTCGTCGACCGATCGGGCCGTGCAACTGGCGACGCTGGGCATGGCCGTCGCCACGGAATTGGACTTCGACGGCCCCTCGGTGTTGCAATTGGGGTTGGCCGGGTTGTTGCACGACGTTGGCCAATACCGGATGGACCCGTCGTTGTGGTCACCGTTTCGGCCGCCGCTCGACGGCGAGCAGATGTGGCAGTACCGCAAGCACCCGATCGTTTCTCGGCAGGCATTGCAAACCATGGGTGACCTGCCGCCGGCGGTGCTGCAGGTCGTCGAACAGATTCACGAACAAATCGGCGGCGGCGGTTATCCCTACGGATTGACCGGCGGGCGAATCCATCCCCACGCCCGGGTCCTGGGGGTTTGCGACACTTATTTACGATTGATCGCCGGCACATCGTTCTGCTGTCCGCTGTTGCCGCATGACGCGATGGGGTTGATCCTGCACCTGGGCGGCCGCGGCGTTTTGGAACCCGACTCCGTCCGGGCATTACTCCGCATCGAGTCGCTCTATCCGATCGGTTCCCGCGTCCGGTTGCACGACGGCCGAACCGCGTCGGTGATCCGGCGAGCGGCGTGCGGCTATGCCCGGCCCGTCGTGATTGCCGACGATGGCGAGCGGATCGATACGGCCACCGTCGACCAACCGATCAAAGCCCAGCCGATTGCAGCTTCGCCGGGCGACGGGTCGCGGGGTGCGTTTCGTTTGACGCCCGCCCGGATGCAGTCGCTGGACTGGAATCCGGCGGATGATTTAATTCTCTGATTTTGCAATGAGCCAAGGGACGGCAACCAGCGACAATTGACCGGCCAGTCCCAAAAGCACCGCCGGTCGATACCACCACGACTCCGGCAGGACGGTGCCCCAGCCGGCGGGTTGGGACGCGGGGTCACGCAGCATTGCGGCGGCGTCGCGGGACTGGACCGAAACGAAGCCGTGCAGCACCGGCGGACCGGGTCTTTCCAGGTGCCAGCGGCCAAACCCCGACGCCCGCAGCGCCGCTTCGACTTTGACCAATCGGTCCGCCGCGGTCGTCCGCTGCCAGCGTTCGGGAAAACGGTACCGGCGGATTTCAAAACCGCCGGCGTCGTAGGTTTGGTCAAGGATTGACGATGCCGCGGATTGATTGAACTCAGCCAATAGCGTTTGCTCAACATCTCGGTCGATCCGCGGCACCAGATGCCGGTGGGCGACCGCCAAGTCGGCGGCCATCAAAGCGACCACCGCCGCCGTCGCCCATCGCCGACGGCCGGAGCCGGCAATCACCGCGTAGATCGCCAAAACCAAAGCGACGTGCATCGTGGCGATGCCCACGCCGCGGGCCGCGGCAGCGGGCTGCGCCGGTCCCCAGAAAATGTCCGTGGGCCAATCGGCGGGGATCCAAAATTTAGCCGAACCGGCGACCATGACACCGACGATCGCGATCGCCGCCCAACCCCATGGCTGGGGCGTGGGCCATCGGCCCCGAAGCCGATCGATTGCGATCGACGTCGCCACGGCAACGCCCAACGTCGCAATCGGCATCCATTTGGCCGGGTAGCGAAACATCGACATGCCGGGCAGGTGCCGCAGGAGCCAGACCGGCCCGCCGGTCGCCCCGGGGATCGCCATGTCCCAATTCCGCCCCAAAAGACGCCCGGCACCTGCGATAGATTGATTGACCAGGTAGCCCGGCCCATAGGCGCCCGCGGCGGCAAGACACGCGGCGGCAGCCAACGCGACCCAAAGCCGCATTGACGGTTGAGCATTTTTGAGTCGTCGTCCTCGCCATGCGGCCGCGGCGATCAGCCCCAGCGGCAGCACGCCGACGTAGAGCGTCGGGGTCCACAATTGGTCGACCGGTGTGACTGAGCCGCTCCACAACGGCCGGTCCCACCGCGTGTTGACCGGCCAGGGACAACCGTGAACGTTTGGCAAAACCCATTCGGCGTGCCGCCAGGGGGCGATTGAGAACGCGTAGGCTTCGGGCGTCGGCCGGTCGCCGGTCCGCACGCTGCGACCGGCCGCGGCGAGCGACTCGGCCAACTGCGGGGCCGATATCGCAATGGCCAAGACGGCTGCGGCGACAGGCCGGAGGCCTATCCCACCGCGAAAAAGGGGTCGGGGGTCGTTTCGGCGATCCAAGATCAGCCGCCCCCCCCAAACCGCCGCGACGACGATTGCCAAATGTGCTGCCGCCTGCGGATCGCCGCCCAAAACCATTGCCGCGGTCGATCCGCCGGCGATCCAAATATCGTTCGGTCGACTCGGGCGGACGACCAGCGACCCGAAAGCGGCCGGCCACCACGCCGCACCGACCAAAAACGGCGGGTTGGTCGCCAGGAAAAGCACTGAGCCGGACAGCGGGTAAATCACCGACGCGGCAACCGCGGCGGCATCGGACGCTCCGGCCCGCCGGGCTAACCAACCGGCCGTGGCCGACGCGATCATCAAATGAATCGCGACGTACCAAGCCAACGCGGTTTCGGCATCAGGTATCAATGCGTAGACCAAGTGCCGCACCGGGTAAAAAACCGCCGTGGTCGTCTCGCCGGCGGTCGACATCCCGCCGTTTTCGCGGTCGTTCCAAACCCGATCGGCGATGCCGCCCATGTTCAACCCGGGCCAAATTTGACCGGCGGTTTGATCGGCGACGAACCCGTACAGCGGCGTGTAGAAATAACCCGCGTCGCGAAACGCCAACCGGTCGCGGCCGATCAGCGTCGGCCAAAGCAGCAGCAAGATGATCGCCGGCGTCGCACAGGTCGCCAAGACTTTCGGTTTCAATCTTATCCAGCGACGCTGAAAGTCTCGGCGAATTCCGCGACCGGTCAGACGCTCACCCACCGCGTGACTGCATCCGCAGCCCATCGGCGCGGCCGACCAGCTCGTCCTGCGGCACTTCGGCTTTGGGCACCAATTGAACGTCAATGATCCGCTCGTCGCGGAGTTCGCCGGGCCACAGCGTTTCGGCAAAAAAGTCGACGCCGGGCAATTGGTACCACGGCGGCCGGATCCGCTGCCGAATCACTTCGGTTTGGTAGCCGTCCTTGGACACCCGAACGTCGCGGTCTCCGTAATAGGTAAACGGCGTCGCGGCCGGCGAAACTCCGATCGATTGATTGTCGATCGAGACGGCCGCGCCGGGCGGATTGGTGCGGACCGTCATCCGGCGGCGGACACAACCGGAAGTGACGCTCACGCTCAGCAGGAGCAGAAGGGCAGGTTTCATTGGGGCATTCCAAGTCGTTGAAAAACCGGTGCGGCGCCGGCCGCGGAAATCGGACGCATCAAAACGGTGGGGTCGAGCCGGTCGGTCGGCGGGATGAACGAGCGGATCGAGACCTCGTCGACGACCGCTTCGCCGCCGCCGATCCATTCAAAAATCGCTTCGACGCGTTGACCGGCGACCGCCAACCGCAACAGCCGCACGTGGGTCCAAACCCCGTCGCCGGGCACCAGCACGCCGAGGCTTTGAGTACCCAAGGAATCGTGCATCAGCAGCCCCTGGTGCGGGTCGCCAAAGCCGCTCGCCCGCACCATCGCTTCGATCGTCACCGGGCCATCGCGATCGATCACCACCGGGGGGCTTCGGACCATCAACGTCGTGCCGCCGTAGCCGCCGCCGATCGGTTCGCCCGACGGTCCCGGCCGCACCGCTGCGGCGATCGCGCCACCGCCGGCGGCCCAGCCCCGGTCGGTCCAACCCGCCGTCACGACGGCATCACCGGCCGGCCGACGACCAAATTGCCAACCGCCGCCGGCCCCGTCGCCGGAGAGCAATTGCGGCAGGTCGAGGCTGCCGCCGGACAATGAATTGGTGCTCCACCGGGCGGCGCGGGCCGCTGAGGTGGGTTGGGCCGTCGGGGCGGGCGAATCCATCGGGGCCAACAATCGCCAAACGGCCAGGGTCGTTTCGTCATCGGCGGCGGCAACCGGCGGAAACGAGACCCGCCGCCGGGTCGACGTTTGACCGGCGAGGACCGGCTGGCTGCCGCCGGCAATCAACGTTTCGTGCAACTGCGACGCGGCCCGGACGGCCCAGCCGTCGGCTCGGGCGGCCAGCCGCATCGCCGCCGCCGGCCGCCCCCCGGCGAGCGATTGGCGGGCGGCGGCGAGCGATTGAGCCGCCGCGGGCAACACCTCCGGCGGCGCCGCGGCCCAGCCCGACGCGATCGCCGACCGCCAAGTCTGCTCCACACTGTCGATCGCCGCGGTCGCCAGTTCCAAACGATCGGCGGCGGCCGCGGCCAGGTGCGGTCGCAGCGTCGCGGCCAACCGACCACCGGCCGAACGGTCGGCGGTTTCCAAAGTCCATTCAACCCAGTCGGGCGAGAGCAGTTCGGCCGTGCCGACCGACCCGCCCGGTCGCAGCGGGTCTGCATCGAGTTGGGTCAATCGCCAAACGGTGACGTTCTCCGAAGCCGCAACCGGCAGGGTGACCGCCGCCCCATCGCCGGCCAACGTGGGGCTGCCGGGCCACACCCGCGACGCTCCGGAGTCTCGGGCGCTGACCAAAATATTGACCCAACCCGGCCCGGTGGCCCCACGGTCGACCCGCATCCGGTAAACGATCGCGTCGCCGACCCGCCGCGGAGGCTCCGTCCGGTCGGCCATCGCGGTCAACGGCCCCAGAGAATCGATCATCCGGTTGACGTACCGCAGCGCCGTGGCACGGGATTGGTCGATCGCCCGGCCGCTGGACAGCGACGAGCCGGACCGAAGCAGGATCGCCGCGGTGCCGTTGCCGATCGCCGCCCCGCATCGGCTCCACATCGTTTGCCATCGCCAAAATTGCGGCGCGGGGGTGCCCATCGCCGCCGAGAACGCTTCGCTCTGGGTCGCCGCGGCGGTCGATGGTCCGCCGTCGATCGCCCAACCCGTGACCGCCGCGCCGGCATCCGCCCGATCGATCGACTCGATCCGCCGCCGGCACCCGATTGCCTGGGTCAACGAATCGATTTCGCGGACCGCCGGGGGCGGGTTGAGCAGCACGGCGTCGAGGTGGCGGGCATAAAACGCCTCGTTTTCCAGCACCACGCCGACGACCGGCCGGCGGTACCGCGACGGCAATTGGCGGAGGGTTTGAATTTGTCGCAATGCCGCATCGCGACCCGCATCGTCCAACCGCACCGAGTCGACGATCCAGGCGGTGACCGGTCCGAGCAGCGGTTGAATTTGCGGATCGGGCATCGTCGGCGGCGGGGCAATCAGCCGCATCCCGGCAACCGAGGCGTCGGTCAAAATCGCGGCCGACGGCGGGCGGTCCAGCCAAACGGTGTCAAATCCGAGCGTCCGCAGGTAGCCCAGCGGCTCGCCGCGGTGTTCGATCATCGTCGTGACGCGGCCCGGGGGGAAAACCATCGCCGCGGTCCCCACCGACTCGGAGGCGTCGATTTGCGGGGGCAACCGCACCGGCGGCCCGGCGGGCGGCGCGGCCGTTGCCGCCAACATGCCGCGAATTTGAACATCATCGACGCTCACCGTTGCCCCGCTGCCGGCCGAGGTGACGTCGATCGCGACCGCGTCGACGTGGGCGTCGGCGATGTCGATGAGCGGCCCCAGTCGCCGCCGCAGCACGCCGATCTGTTGACGCATCGCGGGGGTAAAGTTGGCGATGCCGATCCGTTGAAACTCCCCGCCGCGGGTCGTCGGATCGCCGGGGACAAAAAACGTTTGCGTTTGCCCGGTTTCCGACCGAACGTGGGGCAATCGGACCCGAAATCCGGCCCGGACACCCGGACGCAGCGTGCGGACGGCCAGCGTGGCGGTCAATTCATCGACCGGTTGGACCGGATCGATCGGCAGGATGATCCAGGCCGGCGTTTTGGCAAATGTCACCGAAAATCGTTCGCACCGCCCGCCGCCCGCCGCCGGGTCGGCGACGTTGTCTTGGTCGCGAATTTGAACCGCGTCCTCGCCCGCGGGGACGCGAAACCGGGGCGGGAAGAGGTCCAGCGGCTCGGACAGCGTCGATTGGTCAGCCCCGGCGGCGGTTGCCGTCAAAGCCAACAAACTGCTCAACCAAACCCACCCCCAAAAATTGGTCTCCCCCTCGCCCCTCTTAGGGGAGAGGGGGCCGGGGGGTGAGGGGATGTCCGACCGCGACCGGGGTGATGCCGGCCGATCGGTCCTATCAACGCGACCCCTCACCCCCCGGCCCCCTCTCCCCGCAGCGGGGAGAGGGGGGGATCGTCGATCGTCGGCGGCGTCGTCGGGGGCGGACAGTTTTCCTACTCCGATCGTCCGTCACCGATTCGGGCGACAACGGGCGAGCGTGGGTTGAATTGAATTGACCAGCCCCCACCCCGGCGGAACAATCCTACGGCGGGTCAAGTCGAGTGCTTCGGTCAACACGTGTGGCTATCACACCACGCCGCCCGTTGTCATCGCCAATCGATGTTGCATCAACGCAACGCCTTTTGGCCGCCGGCATCCCCCCGCCCCCGTTTCAAACTTTTCCGCAAGGTCCTGCGTCGCAATGGTTTAGTCACTTCCGTCGGCCACCAGGCCGCACCTGCGGCATCGCACGTGCAAACTCCCCCCTCCAGACAACTCTGAGCTTCTCCTCATGCCCATCCAGCCGACACCGATGATTCAACCGACCACCAACCACTCCGCCGACAATTGTGCCGCGACCGACGAAGCCCCCGCGGAACTGAGGGAATTGGCCACGGCGATCGAAAACCTGCCGACCCATTTTCGCGAAGCGTTGACGCCGGCGATGACCCGCGTGATCGCGTGCAGCACCCGGCGGCGGCGGATCCTCAATTTGGTCCAGGAAGCGTTATCGCAATTGCGGCTGGACATGAAGTACCTCATCTTTGACCTCGAAGCGACTCGTCGGGAACGCGACCAGTACAAAGCCGAACTCGAATCGCTAGGCGAGTGATTGGTGGCGACGGCCTGCCGGGCCGTCGCTCGCGACAATTGACCAGTAGCGACGGCCCGGCAGGCCGTCGCCACCAGAAAATCAAGTAGAAAATTGAGCATTCGCCGCCTCTAGGGGTACGATCGTTGCATTGCGTGCCGCTAACGGAATGCTAGCCAAGCCGGTGGTTGAACTCAGGTTACGATGACGGCGGTGGTTTCGGACCGTCTTCTCAACTTGTCCGAAGTTCCTCTTCCCCCCGCCCCGGTTGTTGCCATGGCTCGCATCGCCCACGTGATCGATCACTTGGCTGGCGGTAACGCCCGAGCGATCGCTCAACTTTGCGGCGATTTGAGTGAAACGCACCGGTCGACGGTTTTTTTCTGTACCGCCGACGATTTTGGCCAAACACTGTGGCATCCCGGCGGACCGATCCAGCGGGAACTCGGCCCGGTGCTTTGTCCCGCCGGCGGCTTCGACTTGCGGCAATTGCCCACCGCCGGACGGTTCCAGTGGATGTCTAACGTTCGGCACCTCCGGCAGCACGTGATCGGCCGATTTGACGTCGTTCACGGCCACGGCACAATCGGCGGGCTGTTGGCCAAGTCGATCGCTCGGCACCAACCGCCCGGCGAAGGGCCACGGCCGGTTTATTCGCCCCGCGGCTACGCGTTTGACCAGCCGCAGCGAAACGTTCTGGCTCGGCGGGGTTGGCGGTGGCTTGAGTCCAGAACCGCCCACGCCGCGATGACGGTCGTTGGCGGCACGCATGAGCGAAAGCTTTCGGATCGGTTGGGCGGTCCGGTTTTGCAGATCAATGACGCCTCCCATCTGATCGCTCCTCCGCCGGTCGATGCCCTCAACGACACCATTTTAGGCATTGGTGGTCGAACGGTTCGCAAGGGATTCGATCGTTTTTTGGAAGTGGCTCGGCGGCTGCCCCATCGCCGGTTTGATTGGATTGGATGTGGTCAACGTCTGCGGACACGCGGTCCGACGCCGCGAGGTTCCGCCCGCCGCCGAATGGCTCGGTTGCCGCAAAACGTCCGGCTGCTCGACGATCTGCCCGGCGGCGAAGTGCTCGACCGGATCTCGCGGTGTCGTTTAGTGTTATTGCCCAGCCGGACCGGTCGGCTACCGCGGGTGCTGGTCGAAGCGGTGTGCGGCGGCAAGGCGATCGTGACCAGCGGTGAGGCAGCCCACCTGGATTGCCTGTGCGGGTCCGACGGGACCGCCGGTGGTTTGGGTTGGAACGAAAACGGGTTTGCCGGCAATTCGATTGACGAGTTGGCCGCGGCGGTCGAACGACTCTCCGACGACGGCCGGCTGCTCGACCGGATGCAGTCGGCCAGTTCACGGTGGGCGGCGGAACATTTCGACTGGGACCATTGCCGTCGCCAGTGGGAGGCGTTTTACGAGGGCGGCGACAGCGAGGCGATCGCCAGGACAGCCGCCGCTCAAGCTCCCCGCCCCTGGGCAAACGCCCGGCCCCGAGAAGCGCTGGTCGGATAATCGCGGGCGGGCATCAGCCCTCCGGTGCCGCCTCCATTTCTAGCGGTAGGGCGCCAGCCCTCCGGTTGCAGCGCAATCTTAGCGGTAGAGCGCAAGCCCTCCGGTTGCGGCGCGATCTTAGCGGTAGGGCGCAAGCCCTCCGGTTACGGCACCGGACGGCTTGCGCCCTACCGCTAGGACGCTGCGGCACCGGACGGCTTGCAGGCTGTTGATTTAGTGTATCCGCCCGATGGTGTGTTGCTACCTGGTTTGTTTGGGGCAGCGCGCTAGACTGACGGCCATGGAGGACGACGCATGAGTCGACGAACGCCCAAAGCCAACTATTGGCAAGACGCACCCATGCCACGAACTCAGCTGGTGCTCATCCCGACCGCGCTGCAGGAGATGATCCGACGCGTCCGCAGCAGTCGAGTGATCGAATATCAACTGAAACACTCGATCGACTTCATTTGGCTGACCTCCGGACGCACGATCGACCACACCACCCTGAGCGAGTTTCGGCGAAAGCACACCCAAGAGCTCAAGGACATCTTCAAACAAATGGTCAAACTGGCCATCGACTTGAAGGTCGCCAACCTCGCCGAGCTGTGCATGGATGGCACCCGAGTGTTGGCCGACAGTGCCTACACGAATGCCGCGGACTTTAGCGTTGGAGTGTAGGCTTTAGCCGATTCAGTGCTCCGCAGAATCGCCTAAAGGCTAGACTCCAACCGTCGTGGCTCGCCGCTCCGCTTAAGTCCGCGGCATTCGTGCCTACACCACTGGCCGGAACCTATCGCTGGCCGAAGAAAAAGAAATTGAATTGATCGGTCCGCTCGCCGATCAATCCCCAGACCAAACGTTTTGACAAATCGGCTTTCGTGTACGACGAAATTGCACGACAAACGGACTATCCATCACCGACCCGGATCTTGACTGACCTCCATCGCCATTAAATCAACAGCCTGCCAGCCGTCCGGTGCAGCGAGACCGGAGGGCTGGCGTTGTACTCGAAAGAATGGGGGCGGCACCGGACGGCTTGCGCCGGACCGCTAAGAATGGGGGCGGCAAGTAGGCTTCGGATTGCGGTAGCCGACGCGGCCGGGCTTTGGGTAATGGTTGACCGACGGCTCCGCGGCACGTGGCGATGGGATGGCGATCGATCGGCGGCATGGCGGCACGCCGCGACGTTTCGATTGCATCAAGTTTAACGGTCGTGCGGGCCGATCAGGATCTTTGACCGGGCGGACGCGTGCCACCCGGCAACTGGTCCGTCTCCCCCCGCGACCCCGATGACGATGCCCCAACGTTCCCCCGCGGCCATCACCGCCGCGCTGCAGTCCTTCACCGGTCCGATCGGCATCGCCGCCGGGCTGCTGCTGACCGGCGGCTTTTACGCGGTCGTTTCCATTGGCCATTGGGAGGTGATGGACCGCTACTTCCTGGGCCACCCGGTCGCGGTTGCCGCGACGACGCTCTTTTTCATCGCCGCGACGGTGTTGGCGATCCGCGCCGCGATGTTGCTCGGTCAGCGCGGCACGCTGGCGATCGACGATGCCGATTTGATCCCCGTGCCGGAAGCGGATGCTTCCCCGGCCGCAAGGTTTGGCCAAACCCATGACGCCACCGCGATCGCCACCGCCTGGTTGGCTTCGTTGTCGCAGTTGCCCGCCGCGGTGCAGCGTGGACCGCTGGGCCGGCGGCTTGCCGCGGTCCTGCAGCGTCAAGCCGATCGCGGCTCGGCGACCGGTTTGAGCGACGACCTCCGCGAGGCCGCCGACCGGCAAGCCGACGCCGATCACGATTCGGGGTCGCTGGTTCGGACCATCATTTGGGCGATCCCCATGCTCGGCTTCCTGGGCACCGTCATCGGGATCACGCAAACGCTCGGCGGGCTGGACTTTTCCAACGGCGAAGCGGCCGTGACGCAGCTCAAAAGCGGCCTGTACGTTGCTTTCGATACCACCGCGCTGGGTCTGGTGCTCTCGGTCGTTGCCATTTTCCTGCAACTGCCCGTCGACCGATTGGCCTCCGGCGTCGCCGAATCGGTCGATTCGCGAGCGTCGGCGTTGTTGCTGCGGCACTTACCGTCGGCGACGCCCGCGGACGACGGCCCGGCATTGATCCGGCAACTTTGCGCCGGCATCGAAGCGGCCGTTCAGCAGTCGATCGCGGTGCAGGCGACACTATGGCAAGAAACGGTCGCCGAAGCCCGTGACGCGTGGACGCAGCAGCAGGCGCGAACGGCCGAAACGCTGCAAACCGCGATTCAAGGTGTCTTGGTTCCATCGCTCCAAAACCATGCCCGGCAATTGGCGACCGCCGCGTCGGCCGGTTCGGATGCGTCTCAAATTGCCGCTAAATCCATCGGTGAAGCCGCCTCGGCGATCCAATCGGTCGGCGGTCAGATCACCGGCGTGGTCGCGGAGGTCACCCGGCACCGGCGGACGATGATCACGCACACCGAAGCGATGACGCAATTGACCGATCGGATGACGTCGCGACAGGGTGACGAGTTGCGGTCGGTGCAAAGCAGTGCCGAAGCGATGCGGGCGTTGGCCCGGGCGGTCGATCAACTGGTCGCCGCGATGCCCGCGGCGACCGCCGCGTCGTCTCGCCGGACGATGGCCGGCCGGGCGGCCGCATGAGCCGGCGCCCCAGGGCGCCGCTGCAACCGACGCTGCTGCCGTTCCTGGCGGTGCTCGTTTGCACGTTGGGAACGCTCATCCTGCTGTTGGCGATCGTCGCGACCGACTCACGCCCCGGCCGCGGCGGCAACGCGGACGTCGGCGCGACCCCGCCGCCCGACGCTGCCCCGCCGGTGGATGAACCCGCTTTCACCAGCGCGGCGGCCGAGTCATTGATCGGCGAAGAGACCTTCCGGTTGACCGAACTCGTCTCGCACCGCGATGCGCAAACAGCGGAGATGGAAAAGCGGCGGGAAATGCAAACACACTTGGAGGAAAGCTTTCGCGCTTTGGAAGAAAAGCGAAACCGTTTGGCCGCCGAAATCGATGCCTTTTCCCGCGGGGAGAGTCCGGCGGTCGATGCGGCCGAGCAACTCAGCCGCGTCGAAGCGTCGATTGCCGAGTTGACCGCCGAAATCGCCGAGGAGCGCGACAAACCCGGCCGCCACCGCAATCGCGTCGTCATCGTTCCTTACGCCGGTCGAAACGGCACAACGCGCCGGCCGATCTACATCGAATGCACCGCTGAGGCGGCGATTCTGTGGCCCGAAGGGATCGCCGTGCCGCTGGAGGAACTCCGCCTGGCCGCCGCCGACGGCTTTCGCAGTGCCAACCCGATCGACGAAGCGCTGCGGATCACACGGTTGCACACGATTCAAACGACCGGCGACTCGACCCCACCCTACCCGTTACTGGTCGTCCGCCCCGGCGGGATCTCGACTTACAACGCGACGCGGGCGGCGATGAGCCAGTGGGACGATCAGTTCGGCTATGAATTGCTGGGTGATGACGTCGAATTGGCCACCGGTTCGGCCGACCCGGTGCTTCACCGCCGGTTGACCGAGGTGCTCGCCGACGCTTCGGACCGGCTGGAACGGGTCGGCGCCCGGGTCGCCATCGGCCGGGGCCGCGGCGGGGGCGGGGGCGGTTCAGGAGAGGGCGGTCCCGTTGGGAGCGGGGGAGCCGATGGTTTCGGTCTGCCCGAAGGCTCCACGTCCAGTCAAACGCCCCAAGGACAATCGTCCGGTTCGGGCAACGGCAACGCCGGTTCGACGGCCGACCAACTGGCCGGCCGCGGTGGAACAAACCGAGGCGGTTCGCAGCGGCCGGAGCGGCAGACCCAACCTCGGGTCCTGTCGGCCGCCAATTTGGACCGTCAATCGGTCACCAACGGGTTTCGCGGGGCAACGTTTTCGCAAATGGGCGGGGCACCATTGCCCGGCGGCGGGGGATCGATCGACGATCTGGTCGATCAGTATCGCGGCGGATCGGATTCATCGGCCGGTGGGTCATCGGGTGCTGATGGGACCGCGAAGACATCCGAGGAGAAACAGACCAAACGGGCCGATGGGACATTGCCGGAGCGGCCGGGGGACGATCGGATCGCTGGTCAATCGGCATCCGCCGGGGGCCAACCGGGTGGGACTCAGTCGTCGGCGACCGCCGCGGCGTCACCACCGGCCGGCGGACCGCCCCCGACCGGCGGCGGTGCGGCATCGCCCCAGTCGTCGTCGCCGCCGCCAAGGGTCGATCCGTCGCAACTCCGCTGGGCATTGCCACGTGAGTTCGCCGGGATGAACGGTACCGCAGTCGTTCGGCCGATCGGGTTGACGGTCCGAAACGAGCGAATGGAATTGACCGAGGGCGGCAGGGTGATTGAAACGATTGATTTGTCCAACCAATCGATCGCCGACGCGAC
Organism: Pirellulaceae bacterium; assembly: GCA_963833245.1. Taxonomy (GTDB): domain Bacteria; phylum Planctomycetota; class Planctomycetia; order Pirellulales; family Pirellulaceae; genus Rhodopirellula. The sequence goes on along the minus strand of CAWHXH010000006.1, from coordinate 243,940 downwards.
CTTGCACCTCGCCGGCCGCATCCAGCAACGCGTCCAGTCGTGGGGCACGACGCTGCCCGGCGGTCGCTGGGTCCCGCGGCTGGAAGTGACCGTCGCCCCGCACGCCGACGGTCGTTTTGAACAACTCGAACGGTTGATGAACGGCAGCGGCGTGGAAATCTTCCGCCGACCATGATTCGTCTGCCACCCCGTAGCGGAAGTCACCAAGACTTTCGGTTGCGATCAACGTATCTCCCAAATCAGCAGCCATGAGTATCCGAGCCAAAGACCGCCCCGGCCTCTCGATGGGCTACGACTCGTTCTTGGACATCGTCGCCAACTTGGTGGGAATCCTCATCATTCTGGTCGTCGTCGTCGGCACCCAAACCGGCGCCGCGATGCGGGTCGTACCGGAGGATGACTTACCGGCGATGCCGGCCGAACCGGTGAGCATTGCGGCGACGAAAACCCAAACCGATCAGCTCGCCGCGGTCGCCTCGGATGCCGCCAGGGCACAGGCCGACTCGATGCGTTTGGAGCAAAGCATCATCGCGGCGGATCAACGAATCGCGGCGATTGCCGCCGCCCGAGGCCGGTTGATGGATGTCGTCGCTCTGGTCCAGGAGGCTTGGGCCGAGGTCCAAAGCCAGCTCGATGCCGACCGCGTCGCGGCCGCCAAGCTCAACGTTCGGTTGGCCGCGGCGCGCGGCCGGTTGACCGAATTACAATCCGATCGCGAGATGTTGGCCAAGCAGCAGCCTGCCCCGGTGACGCTTGCCCACCTGCCCACGCCGATGGCCAAGATCGTCTTTGGCGACGAGATCGATTTGCGGCTGACCGGCGGCGAACTTTCCCTCGTGCCGCTGCAGCCGCTGATGGGGATGATCAAAGAGGACTTTCAGGCCGGGCTGTCGCGTCGCGAGGGCCGGATCGAGCGTGCGGTCGGTCCGATCGACGGCTACATCGCCCGCTACGTCGTGTTGTCAGGTCCGACGCGGGTGCAGCGGGACGGCCGCTCGGTGATGGTGTTGGCCCAGCAGGTGGATTTGGTCGAGTTTTTGCCCACCGGCGACGTGCCCGGCGTGCCGATCGACGAGGCGATCTCACAGCGGGGCGGGTTGTTGGACGTTCAACTGGCCGGCCGCGACCCGGCAACGACAACGATCACCGTATGGGTGTACCCTGACAGTTTCGACCCATTCCGCAAGTTAAAAGAGGAACTTTACCGCCGCGGCTTCGCCACCGCCGCCCGCCCGATGCCCCACGGCGCCCCGATCGCCGGCAGCCCCCGCGGCTCGCAGTCGGTCGCCCAATAACTTTATCTAAGCGGCAGGGCGTCAGCCCTCCGGTGCCACCCCAGTCTTAGCGGTAGGGCGCAAGCCCTCCGGTGCCGGAACCGGGCGGCATGCGCCGCTCCGCCGGCAGTCGGTCGCCCGGTAAAATCGGCTAACCCTCGCCCGTCCGTAGCGGAAGTCGCCAAGACTTTCGGTCGATCCAAACTACGATGTTAATGCAGCACGACTCCCCTCCCGGAGTGAGTCGTCGAAGAACTTGACCGGGTTGACGCGTTCAGCTAGCGTGCGGTGTCGATCCCCCCCCAATGCGAAGGCACGGTACGTGAACGATTTCCTCAAAACGTTGGCTGCTGTCTTCCTGATCGGCATCCCCGGACCATCCGCTTCGGCGGCCATCATTCTGTCGGATGATTTTTCGGGGAGAGTGGATGGTGCTATGGTTGCGGGCACTTCGCCGGCTTTCGGCGGGGGTGTCTACCGGAATTCCAATGGTCCATTTAGCCCAATGGTCCATTTAGCCCAATGGTCTATAACGCCGGTGGGATTCGGACCTCCGATAACGGTGTCAATGGCAGCGTTGGGGTCGACGTTGGCCTGATCGGCCGCGGTCCCGTTAAGCTTTCGGCGATCGGTCGCTCCACGTTGGCCGGGACGGGGTTTGCAAACAATCTTTTCATCGGTTTTACCCAAACAGGTGTCGTACAGCCCGGGTTGCTGAATAACATCAACAACGCTGGAGAACATGCCGCACTTCGTCTGATTACCAACGGTGTCAACGCCGGGCGTTTCCAGTTGCAATGGTTTGACGGAGACTCCAATACACCCGACGCGGCCAATGTTTTTTCCGCTGCTCCAGCCACTCCTTTCATTACCGATCGCGATTACCGCCTGGACCTGACATACGATCCGACGGCACTAACGATCATGGGGCAGGTCACCGATTTGGTGGAATTGACCTCGATTTCTCTGACACAGTCACTCAACGATTCGTTAAACATTGGAGCCGTCCAGTTGGACACGACGGGTTCGGCCGGTCCTGCCCGTTTTGAATCCATCGAGGTCATGGCTGTGCCGGAACCGTCGAGCGTTGGTACGATGGGTGCTTTGGTCTTTGCTGGTTGGGTCCGACGTCGCCGCAGCCGCCGGCAATCCCAGCGGTAGGGCGCCAGCCCGCCGGTGCCACCTCGTTTTTAGCGGCAGGGCGCTAGTGCTCCGGTGCCACCTCGTTTTTAGCGGTAGGGCACCAGCCCTCCGGTTCCGTTAAGAGGTCGAGTTGGAACGGTGCAAACCCGCCGGTGGCGTCACCGGGCGGCTCGCGCCGCTCCGCTAGGAGGTTGGCGGCAACCGGACGGCTCGCGGTGCTCCGCCGGCAAATTGCGACCCGGTGACACACTGGCTTTGACAGCCCGCGGTCCGGTCGCCTATCGGGGGCGGTGACGCCTGACCCGCCCGCCCCCGCTGCTCAAGAAATTCATGTCCGCAACGCTCCGTTTACCCGTCGTTTTAACCCTCGCCCTCCTGTCGGCTTCGTTGTCCGGCTGCGGTTCTCAAGAGACGGCTTCGACGACCCCGCCGGCCGCCAAACCGACCCCGCCGCCGGCCGCCGCCCCGGCAATTCATCCCTCCGAACAGGTCGTTGCCCAATTTCTCGACCGCGTTCGCCGCGGCGACCAGTCGCAACCGGCCGCGGCATTGTTGACCGAGACCGCCCGCACCGTGCTCCGGTCATTGGGCCGCGAAGTGATGCCGATCGGGACGCCCGAATCGCGATTCGAGGTCACGCGGAGTTCGGCGACCGCGGCGGCCGATGGATCGCCCAGCAGTGATGATCGACTGGTTCACACGATCTGGACCGAGCCGGCCGCCGACGGATCGACCTCGCAGTACCAAGTCGTATGGGCGGTGATCCGTCAAAGCGTCGGTTGGCGGATCTCGGGTTTGGCAATGGAACCGTCGCCGGGCGAAGAAATGGTCGTCATGGATTTTGAAAACCCCGAAGCGATGGCCGCCGTCTTCGGCATCGCATCGACCACCGGCAACGATCGGCGTTAGGGATTGGTTGGCCACCGTAGCGGAAGTCGCCAAGACTTTCGGTCGCGGCCCGTCTGTCGCAACCGAAAGTCTTGGCGACTTCCGCTACGAAGGGAGCGCCGAGTCGGCTAAGCTGCCCTCGATGTCCAAAAAGAAAGGCAAGGCGACCCCGACCGACTCGGGCGGCAACAAAAAGAAGGCGGGCAAGGGGAAATCCAGACCGGCCGAACCGAAATTCACGCCCATCGCCGAAAATCGGAAGGCGAAGTTCAAGTACGAGATCCTGGACCAACTCGAATGCGGCATGGACCTGCGCGGCAGTGAGGTCAAAAGCATGAGGGAGGGCAAGTTGTCGATCGAGGAAGCCCACATCCGCGTCGTTGGCAACGAGTTTTGGCTCGTCGGCAGCGACATTGGCCATTACAACAACGCCGGAATGTGGAACCATGACCCCCGGCGGCAACGCAAACTGCTGCTTCACGCCCGCGAGCGGGACACGTTCGCCGGTGCGGTCGCCGAGCGGGGCCTGACTTTGGTGCCGCTGCGGGTTTATTTCAATGCTCGCGGGTTGGCCAAATGCGTGATGGGGTTGGTCCGCGGCAAAAAGCTGCACGACAAACGCGAAACGCTCAAAAAACGCGACACCGAGCGGGGACTGCAGCAAGCGATGCGGCGCCGATAATGTTGACGATTCGCAACCTGACGAAATCCTTCCCCCGACCCGGCGACTCGCCGCTGGTCGTTCTCGATGTGCCCGCGTTTGACATCCAAAAGGGACAGCAGGTCGGTTTGGTCGGCAATTCCGGCGGCGGTAAAACCACCTTGCTGCATATCATCGCCGGACTGACAACGCCGACGACCGGGACGGTGAACCTCGGTGGCGTCGAGTTGACAGAACTATCCGAACCGGGCCGCGACCGCGTCCGGGCCGACAAGATCGGTTATGTCTTTCAAACCTTCAATCTGTTGCCCGCATTCTCGGCGATTGAAAATGTGATGCTGGGCATGACATTCGGACGGCGGAAAATCAATCGCTCCCGGGCGGCGGATTTATTAGATCGCGTCGGTTTGTCCGACCGTGCGAACCATCGGCCGGCCCAGCTCTCGGTTGGCCAGCAGCAGCGGGTGGCCATCGCCCGGGCGCTTGCCGGGAAACCCCAACTATTGCTGGCCGACGAACCGACCGCCAATGTCGATCCGCGGTCGTCCGAGACGGTGCTGCAGTTGATCCTCGATGCGTGCCGCGATGATAAGATTTCGCTCCTGATGGTGACGCACGATCATGCGGCGGCCGGTCGATTGCCGACGGTCGTCAACCTGGATGAACTCAATCGGGCGTTGTAATGCAATTGATCAAAATCGCCTGGCGAAACTTTCGCTATCGGGCGCTATCCTCGTTTTTAACAACCCTTTCGTTAGCCTTGGGCGTGGCGTTGGTCGTCGCGGTGTTGGCGATCTACGGGATCATCAACGAAGCGTTCGTTCGCAACGCTTCGGTGGGCTACAACCTGGTTGTCGGCCCCAAAGGCAGCCCGCTGCAGTTGACCCTCAGCAGTGTGTACTACCTGGCTCCGCCGGTCGAAAACCTGCCCTTTACCGAATACATGGAGTTTTTGCCGCAGCAGCAACGGGCCGCGATGGTGCGAGACTACGGGGGCGATCCGTCGTTGGCGGAAAGGGACGGGATCTACGCGGGGTTCATCGCCGGCGGTTATGTCATTCCGATCTGTTTGGGAGATTTTTACAAACAGTATCGCATCGTTGGAACGATCCCCGATTTCTTTGAGGTTCTCCGGCACGGACCCGACGTCGATGAACCGTTTGTGTTCGCCGACGGACGAGCATTGCAAACGTATACCCCCGAACATTCGTATTATGAGGCGGTGGTCGGGTCGCGGGTCGCGTCCGAAGAAGGCGTCCGGGTGGGTGATGAGATTTTTCCAACCCACGGCGATCCCGAGGGTGTCGGTCACGGCCAACCGTTCACCGTCGTCGGCGTGCTGGAACCGACCGGCACGCCCAATGACCGCGTGATGTTTGTCAACATGGAAGGTTTTTATCTACTTGATAAACATGCCAAGCCGGTCGCCGAGGATGCGATAGTCCAGCCGCCCCGACCCGCCGCCGACGGCCGGCCGCCGGGACTGACGATCCCGCAACGCGAAGTGACCAGCCTGCTAGTGCGAAACGGCATGATCCTGATGGCGCCGATCATGCAAAACCGAATCAACGAATCGCTGCGGGCACAGGCGGCCGCGCCGATCGGCCAAATTCAATCATTGATGGATCAAATCATCGGTCCGATCTCCACCGCTCTTTTTGCAATCACCATATTGACATGCGTTGTTGCGGCGATCGGGACGTTGGTGGCAATTTATAACAGCATGTCCGAGCGGCGGCGTGACATCGCGGTGATGCGTGCGTTGGGGGCGCGGCGGGATACGGTGACGGCCATCATTTTATTGGAGTCCGGTTTGATCGCCATCATCGGCGGGGTGGCCGGTTGGGTGATGGCGCACCTGGCGATCCTCGCCGCCTCGGGCCGCATCGAAGATCAAACCGGCGTTCAGGCGGGATTGTTGACGTTCACCCAGTACGAATGGTTGGTCCTGCCGCTGGTCATTGCGCTGTCGCTGATCGCCGGGTTGCTACCCGCCGCGGCGGCCTACCGGACGGATGTGTCGAGCAACCTGGCGGCATGAGTTCCGCCGCTGATTTTGACGTCAAGGAACGGGTTCGGCAGGCGACGGACATTGCCGAAGTGATCGGACGCGATTTGGAAGTGCGGCCGGCCGGTCGAAACCTGGTCGCCCGGTGTCCGTTTCATAACGACACGCGGCCGTCGATGACCATCAATCCGGCACGCCAAAGCTGGAAATGTTGGGTTTGTGACATAGGCGGCGATGTTTTCTCGTTTGTCATGCGGCGTGAGGGCGTCGACTTCCCCACCGCGCTGCGGCAACTGGCCGACGCGGCGGGGATCGAACTGCCCAGCCGCGGCGGCCCCAAAACCGAACCGGGGGCGGCCGACGATCGCGACACGCTGCGGCGAGCGATCGAGTCGGTCACGCAGTTGCATCAGCGGTGTTTGCAGGCCGACAACGCCGATGCCGCCGCGGCGCGGGCCTACCTGGTCCAGCGGCAAATCAGCGAGGAGGCGATCGAGAAGTTTGCCATTGGTTTTGCACCCAACGCTTGGTCAACAGCGACCGACCATCTGCGTCAACTGGGATTTAGCCCCGAGGTGGCGGTGGCGTGCGGGGCGGCGTCGGCCCGGAGTTCGGGTGAAGGAATCAAGGACGTTTTTCGCGGCCGGGTGATGTTCCCGATTCGCGACGTTGCCGGGCGGGTGATCTCGACCGGCGGACGCGTTTTGCCGGCCCTGATTGATCCCAATGACAATTTTAAACCGGGCAAATACATCAACGGTGCCGAAACGCTGCTGTACCGCAAATCGGATCAATTGTATGGCCTCGACTTGGCTCGCGATGCGATCCGGCGGGGCGGCCGGGCGCTGGTGATGGAGGGCTACACCGATGTCGTTGCCGCCGTCATGACGGGTCTGAACGAATCGGTCGCGGTGCTCGGCACGGCGTTGACGGCCAACCACGTCCGGCTGTTGCGTCGGTACACCGACCAAATCGTCCTGGTCCTCGACGGCGACGAAGCGGGCCGGCGGCGGGCCGATGAAGTGTTGACGCTGTTCGTCTCGGCGGACATCGACCTGCGGATTCTGACGTTGCCCGGGGGAGCCGATCCGGCCGACTACCTGCAAAGCCACGGGCGGTCGGGGTTGGAGCAACTTGCCCGGTCGGCCCCCGACGCGCTGTCCCATAAGTTCGCGACGTTGACCGATGGGATCGATCCCCACCGGGACACCCACGCGGTCGGCAAGGCGGTCGACGCGATGCTGACCGTGCTGGCCGCGGTCCCGGTTGCCGGCGGGGGTGAAATCCGCGTGCAACAAATGATCGGACGGCTGCACCAACATTTCGATCTGCCGCGTGAGACGATCGCTTCGAGGTTGCGTTCGATTCGCGAGACGGTTCGCAGTCGTGAACGAAGAGTCAGCCCCGCGGCGGCCGCGGTGGTCCCGTCGCCACCGAGACTTCCGGTTGCCGCCCCTTCTGCAGCGGTGGCGAAACGACCGGCGGCAACCTATCCGCCGCTGCGGGGGATGGAGCGGGAGCTGTTCGAGGCGTTGCTGATGTCGCCCGAACTCGCCGCCCGGGCGGTCGAGACGATCGACGCGACGCTGCTGACCAGCCCGACGTCGCAGGCGTTGTTTTCGGCGTTGCAGGATTTGGAGATGGACGGTCGAGACTTGGACGCCGGGACTTTATTGACCCTCGTTGAAAACGAATCGCTCAAAAGCCTGCTGGTGTCGTTGGACCAGACCGTCGAGCGGTTGCGGAGTCATGAGTTGGTTGATCCGGTCGCCCGTTACAACGACGTGCTGGCGAGGATGCACGAGTCCGAATATTTGACTCAACGTGACGCCGCGATCGCGGGCCTGCGTCAACCGCTCGACCCCGACGAAGAGATGCGGCGTCTGTTGGAATTAGTCGAAGCCGAACGGGTGCGGCGGGGCACGGGTTGAGGCGGTGTCGCCCTCCCGGGTTGCTACGACAAAACCCAATCGACGATCGCATCGAATACCTTTTGTCGATCGATCTCCAGCAGCAGGTTATGACGCAAAGTTTCAAACTCGCGAACCGCGACGCGGTGACCGGCCCGGTGGGTAAAAGCGTCGATCGCGCCGCGATCGCATAATTCGTCATCCTCACCAAGTAAAACGAACGTTTGGGTCACCAGCGATCCGGCATGGTCGACGCACCATTGACCGTGAGATAATAACTCGGTGCCTAAACCCAACCGCATTTTGTCTTGCATTAGCGGATCGACAAGCATCTCTTGGATGATTCGCGGATCTTGCGTCAATTGATCGGGATCAATATCGCCGGAAACATTGACCCATCCGAATAGTTTGCCGGTCGCCCACGCGGCAAAGATTTGCGGTTTGGTGGGCGGGTTGGGTGGCAACAGCATAGGATTGACCGCGATCGCCGTCAGATCGTTGCGACGGGTTGTCGATAGCGTCGTGCGGAGCGTCGCATCGGGGTCATCCTGTTGGATGCCGCCAAGCAGGTAGCACAACATTAGATTGCCACCCATCGAATGTCCCAGCAGGTGGATGCGTGCCCCCGGATAACGATCGGCGGCTTCGGCGACCGCATCGTCGACGTTTCGCAGCAGTGCCTGGTAGGTGGGCGGGTGGTCGTTTTCCCGCCGCGTCATGCCGTGGCCAAGGTGATCGTAGGCAAACGTCGCGATGCCACGTTCGCCTAAAGCTTGGCCCATCCGGGCGTAAGTCCCTCCATGATCCCCGAGGCCATGAATGACGACGACGACATGGGCGGCGGCCGGCGGCCCGTATTGACGAACGTGCAGTTTGCCGTAGCGGGCGGTATTGAACCAATCGGTTCGTCCCGCCATCGACTGGGGGGCGGGATCGGGGTCACTCATTTAGATGATGTCGTCATTGGTCAACGTTGCTGCCCGGTAGCCGAAGCCGCCAGGCTTTGGTCGGCACGTCATCGGCGGCCTGGCGGACCGCCGCTACCGGAGCGAAGGTAGCCGAAGCCGCCAGGCTTTGGTCGGCACGTCATCGGCGGCCTGGCGGACCGCCGCTACCGGAACGAAGGTAGCCGAAGCCGCCAGGCTTTGGTTGGCGCGTCATCGGCGGCCTGGCGGACCGCCGCTACCGGGGCGACGGTAGCCGAAGCCGCCAGGCTTTGGTTAGCGTGTCATCGGCGGCCTGGCGGACCGCCGCTACCGGAGCGACGGTAGCCGAAGCCGCCAGGCTTTGGTTAGCGTGTCATCGGCGGCCTGGCGGACCGCCGCTACCGGAGTATAGGTTTGTTAGCTTTTGGCTTTGTAGGCGTCGCGCAGGTCACGCACCTTATCATGACCCTTTTTGACCAACGCATATTGTTGCAACAACACATCGTTGACGGCGGAACCGGCAGTGTGCTTCAACGCTTTTTCGTAAGCGCCCTTGATATAATCTTCGCCGCGCTCGGCTTCGTTGAGCACCGCCTGGGTGTCGTTGCCGACGATGCTGCTTTTCAGGTTGATCCACGTTCGGTGGACCGCTGCGGCGGTGGAGCCGTCGTCGACCGCTTCCTCATGGTTCATTTCCACATAGTTTTGCAATTCGCTGGCCAGCGAGGCACGCTCGGCGGCGAGTTCGCGAAACAGCGTGGCGACGCGAGCGTCTTTGACGTCGCCGGCCGATTCTTTGAAACCGTTGACCGAATCGATATTGGTGCGGATCAGGTCTTGGAGGGCGTCGATCGTATCGTCGGAGAGCGTCGTGGGGGTTTCGAGCGACATGGGTGTTCAGGTTCCGTCGTTTGGAAGGTGCGAGGTGAGTTGAACCAGTCCCTTAGGATGCTGGGGTTTGAATGGCTTCGGTTTGCAAAGGTCATGCCGAATGTCGGGGCGGTTGTTGATGCCCGCCGATGACGGCCGGTTGACCTGACGCGGCGGACGGATTGACCTACGATCTATCCGGCCGCTGTGGCCGCATTCTTCCCCACCCGCCCCGCCCACTCGATGGTCAACCTCCCGCCCCGCCGTTGGTGGACCGCCGTGGCGACTCGATCGGCGATGGCGTTGGTGATCGTCGGAGCCGTCGCGACGGCCGCCGGTGGTGACTCCTTTGCCCGCCGCCAGCGTCAATCGGCCGACTGGGCGGCGGATCCGATCGCCCACGCCGACGCGTTGATCGAAGCACTTCGGGGCGGCAGCGCCGAGTCGCGGTCCCGGGCGATCGACGCGCTGACCCGTTGGACCGCCGGGGAAACGACCGACCAACCGCTCTGGAGCGTCGCCCGGCGATTGCTCCACGACGGGCGGTTTGAACAGACGTTAGCGTTATTGCAACGTTGCGACGTAATTCTGGATTTGACCTCGGGGCTGCCCCCCGCGTCCGATCCGTCCTCGCCGACGCCGCTGGAACAGTTGCGGGGTCAATGCCTGACGCTGCCCTCGACGCTGCGGCTGTTGATTGAACGACAATTCGTCGCCCTGGTCGAGCACCTCCGCGGTCCCCGGGAAGTCGAAGCGTTTCTGGCGGTTTGGCGACATGGCAACGCGGAAACCGATCCGAGCGTTTGGGCGGATCAACTGCGTCGATTGACCGATCGGCAAGCCGCGACGATGCCGATGACCGCGACCGAGTGGCTCCGGCACCGGGCTGAGGCGTCCGCGACCGCGGCGGGGCAGTTGCCGGGGGAGAAACCGCTGCTGGAACGATTGATCCTCAACCCGCAGCAGCTCTTGAAGCAGACGCCGATCGATCCCGCCGGCCCAGTTCCGACCCGGAAAGACGACCCGGAGTATTGGCAGACGGCGATCGCCACGGCCGGTGCGGTTTGGGCGGCGGCTTGGCGAAACGGGACCGACGACCAACTGGCCGCTGCGGCGGAGCAGATTGTTCGTTTGGCCGAGGCCGGCCCCACCGGGGAGATCCGGGATGCGGCCGTCGAGTTGCTCGTCGTGACCGGTCAAATCGACGCGGCGTTGCGGTTGATCGAGACCAAAGATGAGGCGGCGCAATTGGCGGTCGCCGCGGGGCGGGCCGACGTGGGTTTTGACCGGTTGGGCATCGCCGCCGACGCTTCGCCGCAGCGATTGCGGGAGCTGACCGAAGCGGCGCTCAATCAACAAGCGACGCACATTGCCAACAGCACCAACGGTTTCCTGTCGCCGCCGATGGAGGCATTGATCGGATGGATTCGCCAGTCGATCGTGGTTGGTCGTCTCGCATCGGCCCGGCGGGTGACGACGCATCTGAACGCTGCGGCGGCGCGGTCGGGTCAAAACTCCGAGCCGATCCCCTACCTGCTGCAGTATTACATTGCCCTGGCGGGGCTGGGCCGGTGGGAACCCGATTTGATTGCCGACGCGTTTGACGATCAAACGCTCTCGGAGCGGACCTATCAAATGCTCTCGGTATTGACCAACGACCTGTCCCGATCGTCGGTCACGGTGCTGGACTTTGCGTTGCGACAAGCCAACGCCGACGTTCCCCGGCGGCGGCGATTGCGGTGGCTGGTCGATTCAATCGAGGATCGCCCGCCTCCGATCGTTCAGCGTCAATCCGCGGCGTTGGCACTGCAAATGGTCGAATTGCTCAGCGATGAATCCTCGGCGATTCTCTTTGGCGACGACGCACCGGCGACCGCTGGACAACTGCGGGATTGGTTTGAACGGTGTTCGCTTCCCCAAGCCGCCGGGGTGCTCGACGCGATCGCCGGCTCGCAGTCTCCGCCGCAACTGACGCCCGGCCGGGTCGGCTATCCCGTCTATCACCCGTCCGGTCAGCGGATTGACGAGTCAGTCCAGCCGCAATCGCCACCGGGCGACCCGGACCAATGGCCGATCATTTGGGTTGATCGTTTGTCGTCGGCCCGCCGGACCGGTGATCCGACCTCGATCGCCAATGTGACGCGGCAAATTCGGCTTGCCGGAGCCGGCCGCGACCTGGACACCGGGCGAGCGTTGATTGAACGATTGATCGACAGCGGCGAGCGTGAATTGGCAATCGAACTGACAGCGTTTGTCGTCCAAGAGACCGCCCAGCGTCAATCGGGCGAGGCGGCGTTCCTGACAATCGCGCGGCTGTACCGCGACCTGGCAACCGATCAGGACCATCCGGTCGACCCCCGCTGGGCCGACGACGCGGAGCGGTGGGTCCAAGCCGCGTTGGTGTTGGCGCTGCCGGGCCGGTCGTACCCCAATCGGTTGCTGCTGGCGATTGCCCAGTCGGAAATGACGGCGATGGCACGGCGGGGTCCGGGGGTCGGTGAAACCCGAAAACCGAGCATCCCCAGGCGGCTGGAACAAGCGATGCAGTTACGACCGGCTCAACATTGCGTTGGGCGAGCGATTGCTGCCAATCTACCGGGGAAGCGAGCACGAACCGGCCGCCCGGGCGGTCATCGATCAAATATTCACCGCCGGCGTCGAACATCTGCGTCGTCATCCCGACGACAGTTCGGTGGCCAACAACATCGCTTGGACCGCTGCGGTCGCCGGCGAGCGGCTCGATGAGGCCTTGCGATTGGCCCGGCAAGCGGTCGCCGCCGAACCGGACAGCACCATTTACCGCGACACGCTCGCCGAGATCCTGTTCCTGCGGGGCGATGTCGAGTCAGGCGCTGCAGATCGAGACGGCGTGCCTGATCGACGACCCCGGCGATTGGCAGTTGCACCAGCAGGTCGAGCGATTTAGCCGGGGGGACTGATTGGCTCGGCTGTAGCGGAAGTCGCCAAGACTTTCGGTTGCGATCCGGCGATTGCGAAAGTCTTGGCGACTTCCGCTACCACCAAATTCCCGGGTTGGACGAAACGCTACTCAACCGGCAGCATCCCCCAGAGTCTTGGATCACCCAACGACTCGGCAACCAGTACCGCTCCCGTAAAATCGTGCTCAGCGGTGTGGACGTTGGGGACCGCGACAGCAATCGCTCCGGCGGCCACGGCCGCGGCGACCCCATGTTGGCTGTCCTCCAAAACCAGCATTTCGGCCGGATCAACCGCGAATTGACTCGCCGCCCGGAGGTAGATTTCGGGGTCCGGTTTGCCGCGGGTCAAATCATCGCCGCAGAGCACGAATTGCAAATTGGCCGCCCAGGGCACGGTCCCGAGAATCAAATCGGTGAACCGCCGTCGGCTGCTGGTCGTGACCGCCATCGGCACCCCCGCCGCTTCGATGCGTGCGATCCAGTCGCTTAGGTGCGGCATCGGTCGCAGTCGTGTCGGAAGCAGTCCCGCGTAAATTTCGTCGCTTTCGGCCAACAAAGCTTCGGCGGTGTCGCTCAGACCGTGGTGATCGATCATTTGAGCGGTCGCGTCGGTGCCGATCCGCCCCATCATCCGGCGTTGCAGGGCGGCATCGAACCGCAAGCCCCGTTTTCGCAGCAGCGTGTCGCCGACGTCGAAGTAAATCGACTCGGTGTCAAAGAGCAGTCCGTCCATGTCGAGCGCCACCGCGGCGGGCGGTTTAGGCAAATTGGGCACTAAAGTTGCTTAAATTTTGGCGACGTGAGGCGGGATTGTGGTTCACAATTGAATCCCTGAGGATTTCGCGAGATCACGCCGCAGGATATGACACGTCTCCGCCCACCGCCGCCCCCCCGCAGTGATCGCCGGCCGCCACTTTGGCCGGCCGCATCGCCGCGACTCAAAATAATTTTCGAGAACTCGTGAACGCCGCCGCCCCCCCCGATCCCGGAGCCAACCCTTCGTCCCCGCTGGCCGGTTGGTGGTTGCCCGTTCTGGCCATCGTGACCACGATCGCGTTGGGCGTTTCAATTTACCTGGCTCATGCGGGTTTGACCGGTTCGTCGGTGGCCGGATGCGACGGCGGAGTCGTCGATTGTTCTCACGTGCTGACCAGTCGTTGGTCCAAAGTCGCGGGAATCCCGGTCGCGGTGCCGGCAGTCGGTCTGTGGGCGGTTGTCGCGGCGTGTGTCGTCGTTTTGATTCGCCGGCGCCGCAACGCGACGGCACCGCCGTTGACCTCCGGATCACGCTGGACCGCCGCCGCCGTTTTGACCCTGACGACCTGCGCTGCCGGTTCGGCGATCTGGTTCACGGGGCTTCAAATTTTCGACCTCGGGCATCTGTGTCCCTACTGCCTGGTCGCCCACACCTGCGGTTTGGTCGCCGCGGCGGTCGCCTGGCGGGGCATGGCCGGTCTCCAATTGCCGCTGCCCCGGCTCGGTGTCGCCGCGTTCTCATCCCTGGCGACCGCTGGTTTGATCGGTGCCCAATGGCTCAGCGAGCCGCCGGCGACCTACGAAATCATTACGCACGACGTCGCGGAAACCTCTTCCGGTGTGGCCGCCCCCCGGTCTCCCTCGGCGATTGACTCGCCGTTGCCGGACTCGCCCGTGGTTGAAGCGCCGACGTTAGAAGCCCCGACGCTTGCCGCGCCGACGTTGGAAGCACCCACGCTCGAAGCTCCCGGCCGTGCGGTCCCCGATTCCGCCGCGATCGCCAACGATCAGGAGGCTTCGCAGGCTCCCTCGGCCGACGACGGATCGCGGGTCACGCCGGTCGGCAATGTCCTGAGCAGCCCGCTGCGAGAACCAACCCGAGAGCAAATTTCAGCCCCCGACGTATTTGAATCACCGCTCTCCCATCGCCGCGCGGCCACCGGTCAATGGCTGTCGCTGTTTTCGCTGATGCCGGTCGGTCCGGTCGCATTGCTCGCCGACGCCGCCGCCGAACCGGCCGCGGTGCCGGTCAAACGGTTGGTACCGGTCGTCGGCGGTAAACACAAGCTCAACGCCGCGGATTGGCCGTTGCATGGTTCAACCGACGACGAGTTCATCCTGGCCGAGATGTTCGACTACACCTGCAGCCACTGCCAAGCGACTCATCGGGCGATCCAGCAGGCCAAAGATCAACTTGGTGGCCGACTGGCGGTCTTGGCCCTGCCGGTGCCGCTGCACAATTCGTGCAACCCGTATGCTCGCAACAGCACATCCAGCGGCCAGGTGGCGTGCGAGTTGGCCAAGTTGGCGATCGCCGTTTGGTTGACCGATCGCAGCCAGTTTGCCCCGATGCACGATTATTTGATGCAACAAACCCGTGGTTCTTTGGAAGCCCGCAATTACGCCAACTCGTTGGTCGACCCCGACAAATTGACCGGGCATTTGGCTAGCAGCCTACCGTCGGCGTTCATCAAACAAAACGTCTATCTATACAACCAAGCCGGCGAGGGGGCGTTGCCCAAAGTGATGTTGCCGACGTCCACGTTGGTCGGCGAAGTCGGCAGCGGCCGGACGATCGCCGATTTGGTCCAGCGTCAACCTTAGCATCTCATTCCAATTTGGTTCTAAAGGTCTGACCGGGATAGTGAGCCGACGGCGCTAGCCGCGGGTTCCGACGCCCTAAACCCGCGGCTAGCGCCGTCGGCTCATGCGTTAAACGTTACTTCGGCCAGACGCTTAGCCCGCCAACGCTTCGACGCCACCGATGATTTCCATGATCTCGCCGGTAATTTGGCTCTGGCGGGCACGGTTGTAGGTCATCGACAATTCTTTGATCATATCACCGGCGGACTCCGTCGCACCTTTCATGGCGATCATCCGAGCGACCTGCTCCGAAACGGCCGCGTCGAGGAAGCACTTGAACAGCTTGACCTTGAAAGAGGTGGGCACAACCTCCTCCAAGATACTCTCGGCCGACGGAAGGAACTCATATTGTCCGGTCGCCCCGCCGGCGCCGGTACCATCGACCTGCGGCGCGTCGTCGGACAACGAAGCGAGCGGCAGCAAAGTCTCTACCACCGCGGTTTGTCGCGAAGTTCTGATGAACTTGGTATAGACGACGTCCAATCGGTCGATGTCGCCGGTGATGTATCGCGTCAAATAATCCGACGCAATCTGCTCAACTTCGGCGTACTTGGGTTGATCTTCAAATTGGGTGAACTTTTGGCTGACCGACATCCCGCGGCCTTTGAGTCCATCGATCCCCCGCTTGCCCGCCGCATCGACCGTCACATGGTCAATGTTGCCGCGAACCGAAGCGATCCGCGTCGTCGCGGTCCTCAGCACGCTGGCGTTGTACCCGCCACACAAACCGCGATTGCTGGTCAGAACCAAGACCGCGGCACGGTCGATCGAGTCACGGGTTTGAAGCAGCGGATGCTGCACGTCGGTGCCCGAGTCGGCCAAGCGACGGACAATTTGGGTGATTTGATCGGTGTACGCGGTCGCCGCGGCGGCCCGGTCCATCGCTTTTTTGTAGCGTGCCGTCGCGATCAGCTCCATCGTCCGCGTGATCTTGCGGATGTTGCCGATCGATTTGCGACGTTTGTCGAGTGCGCGAGCGTTGGCCATGGGAAGAGAGCGGTTAGGAAATGAGTAGCGGAAGTCGCCAAGACTTTCGGTCGCGATCAATGAGGAGAAACCGAAAGTCTTGGCGACTTCCGCTACCGGTGGGCAGGCCGTTTAGCTATGCGACCGGACGAATTTTTCGTTGAACGATTTGATGACGCCCACGAGTTTCTCGGTCATTTCGTCGCTCATCGCGCCGGTGTCGGTGATCGACGACAAGATTTCCGAGTGGCTGTCGCGGAGATGTTGCAAGAACTCTTTTTCCCACGCCTGGATATTTTTGACGGCAATCCCCGACAGGTGACCCTTGGTGCCGGCAAACAGGACCGCGACCTGCTCGGCGACCGGCATCGGTTGATACTGCGGTTGTTTGAGAAGCTCGACCATCCGAACGCCCTGATCGACCTGTTTCTGCGTTTCGGGATCCAGCTCGGTCCCCATTTGCGAGAACGCTTCGAGGGCGCGGAAGGCGGCGAGGTCAAGTCGCAGACCGCCGGAAACCTTTTTCATCGCTTTGATCTGGGCCGCACCGCCGACGCGGGAAACGGAGATGCCGGGATTCATCGCCGGCCGAACGCCGCGGAAGAACAAGTCGGGTTGAACGTAGATTTGACCGTCGGTGATCGAAATCACGTTGGTTGGAATGTAAGCCGACACTTCGCCCTCGAGCGTTTCGATGATCGGCAGGCTAGTCAGCGACCCGCCGCCCAACGCATCGGACAACTTGGCGGACCGTTCGAGCAGTCGGGAGTGACAGTAGAAGACGTCCCCGGGATAGGCTTCGCGGCCCGGCGGACGACGCATCAGTAGCGACATCTGTCGATAAGCGGTCGCCTGTTTGGACAAATCGTCATAAACGACCAACGCATGGCCCCCGTTGAACATGAAGTGCTCGGCCATCGCAGTCCCGGCATACGGGGCCATGTATTGCAATGGTGCGGGAGCCGACGCCCCGGCCGCGATCACGGTCGTATAAGCCATCGCCCCGTGCTTCTCGAGCACCTGAACGACGCTCGCGACGGCCGAATCCTTTTGGCCGATCGCAATGTAGAAACACTTAACGCCCTGGCCCTTTTGGTTCAGGATCGCATCGATCGCGATGGCGGTTTTACCCGTCTTACGGTCGCCAATGATCAGCTCGCGTTGACCGCGGCCAATCGGCGTCATCGCATCGACAGCTTTGATGCCCGTTTGCATCGGTTCGGTCACCGGTTGCCGTTCGGCGACGCCGGTGGCAATGACTTCGACCGGACGGGTCAGCTCGGTTTGCACCGGGCCTTTGCCGTCGAGCGGATTGCCCAGCGGGTCCAAAACGCGGCCGATCACCGCATCACCGCACGGGACCGACAGCAGCGTGCCCAGGGCGCGGACTTCTTCGCCCTCGGCGATCGTCAGGTAATCGCCCAGGATGATGATCCCGACGGAATTTTCCTCCAAGTTGAAGGCCAACCCGATCGCGTCATTCTCAAACTGGACCATCTCGCCGGCCATGACACCCGAGAGGCCATAGACGCGGGCGATCCCGTCGGAAACCTCCAACACCGTGCCGACTTCGCGGACGTCGATCCGATTGTCAAAATTTTCGATTTCGGCGGTCAGGACCGAAGCGATCTCATCGCTGTTGAACTTCACCGGGACGTCACTGGGATAAAGGTTTGAAAGTTGATTTAAATAACAATGACTAAGCTGCCGGCGATGCAAACTGATCCGCCGAGGCGATCAATCGATGGGCAAATCCCGCCGATGCCGCCCGGCCGATCTTTTGCAACCGGCTGGCGACCGAGGAGTCATACACCGTGTCACCGACACGAACGACCATGCCGCCGATCACCGACGGGTCGACTTTCTCGCGGAGACGAACCTGCTTACCCAGTCGCCGAGACAATTGGTCAATCACTTCGGTGCGGAGCGATTCGTCGAGCGGCACCGCGGTGCGCACCTCCGCAACGGCCCGACCGGTCGCTTCGTCAAAGATTTCGTCGGCCGCGGTTCGGACCGCCGGCAGGTAACCCAAACGACCCCGGGCGGCCATGACTTTCATGACGATCACCAGCGTCGGATGAACCTTCCCGGCAAACAGCCGGTCGATCACGCGGGTCTTCTCGTCCAGATCGATCCGCGGAGACTGCAGGGCCGCGGCGAGCGAAGGATTTTGATGGATCGCTTCATCGACGACCGAAGCGAGGTCTTCCATCACCTGGTCGGTTGTACCGGCCTTTTCCGACGCCGCCAGCAACGCCCGGGCGTAGGTCCGGCCGACCTGTTCGGCGCCGATGTCCAGCACGGTCGAATGGGTCGCTTGAGTCACTCGGGCGGGCAAAAGGTTGAAAGGTAAAAGGACTGAACGTAGCGGAAGTCGCCAAGACTTTCGGACATCATCAAAACCGAAACACAGCCGAAAGTCTTGGCGACTTCCGCTACCGGCTAGCCGAAAGTCTTGACGACTTCCGCTACCGGCTAGCCGAAAGTCTTGGCGACTTCCGCTACCGTTTAGTTGGCACTAGGCATCCGCTGCATCGCGTCGCGAATCAGGTCAGCATGATCTTCGGCCCGAAGCTCGCGACCGACAACCGAACGGGCGACGGACATGGCCATCGCCGACGTCTCGTCGGCAAGCTCGGCCAATGCGACCTTCTTTGCGTTATCAATTTCGGCCAACGCCCGTTGCCGCTGCGTGGCGGCTTCGGCTTTGGCGTCATCAATGATTCGTTGCCCCGCCGCCTCGGCGTCCATTCGAGCCTGAGCGATCATCGCGGACACTTTTGTGCCCGCATCATCCAACTGCGACTGATAGGAAGCGAGGTTGGCTTGAGCCGTTTTGTTGGCAGCCTCGGCAGACTGCAGGTCCTCGCGGATCTTATCTTCGCGGGCCTTTAGACCACTAAGGATCTGAGGCCAAACGAACGTTGACAGGATGGCCAACACGCCCAGGAAAATGATCAGGTTCCAGATGGCCGAACCAAAGTCGACCGATAGCAACCCCGGGCCTTCGGTGTCACCATGGTGAACACCGTCATGCAATTCCGAGGACACCAGATCGCCATCATGCAAATCGCTGCGATGGACCGCAGTGTGAGCGTCGCCGTGAGCCGGGTCGCCAACATGATCGGCCGCTTCAATGTCGCGGGCGACCTTGGAAGGAACGATCTCCGTCGCATCGACCTCCATCAACTCATCGTCTTGCGACCATGAGATGGAGGGCAGCAGCAGGGCGGCGAGCAGCGCCGCGGCCAGGGAACAGCGAAACATGATCAACCCAACAACAGCAACAACAGGATGAAGACCAGGGCGATGACCGTTGCCCCTTCGATCAAAGCGGCGGCGATGATCATCGCCGTTTGGATCGTGCCGCTGGACTCCGGCTGACGCGACATCGCTTCGACCGCCGCGCCGCCGATTTTGCCAATGCCCAGCCCGGCGCCCAGGATGACCAGGCCCACGCCGATACCCAGTCCAAACTTGTCAAAGAGGATCGGGGCAACCGTTTGTACCGGTTCAATTTGGGCCAACAGGGTCGTCATTTCCAACATGTAATCGATGCTCCGGGTGCCCGGGGTTGATTGAACCCGAGACTAGCAAAAAAGGAGGGTCTAAGGGGTCGAAAAACTGAGAGGTGCTCAGGCCGGCGGCCGGCCGGCCATCTGTCGGGCGGCAGCTTATCGGGCCGACACGATGGCCGCGACGGGGGGTGGGGGAAGAAGTGGGGGAAGTGTGAAAGGGCCACAGGGCCACAGGACCACAGGAGGCACTAAACCCTGTGGTCCTGTGGTCCTGTGGTCCTGTGGCCCTTTCCCACTTCCCTCAAGCCATTGCCGGCCGCGATGCGCCGACGGCGGGGGAAATCCGGGCGGGGTCGAAAATCTTGTCCATGTCCATTTGATTGGCGTCCGACTGGTGGTCGTGGTCCTCATCATGATGCTCGTGGACCGCAGTGGCGGCGATGAACAAGACCGTCAGGAACGTGAAAATGAACGCCTGCAGGCAGCAGACGAATAGCTCCAGCAGCGTCAACGCGATCGCGATCAGCACGACCGGCACCGCGACGGCAAACCCCATCCCCGACCCGGCCGCTCCGGCAACAAAAATCAGACCGACGAACGCGGCGAGCACCAGGTGCCCGGCCATCATGGTGCCGAACAACCGCATCGCCAACACAAAACACTTAATCAGCAACCCCAGCCACTCCAGGAAGTAGAGCAGCAGCCCGATCGCCACCATCCCCGCTCCGCCGCCCCAGCCGATCGGGTTGAAGTGGTTGAAGAATTCCTTGGGCGACGTCTCGCGAATGCCCACCCAAATGATCATGAACAGGCTGATTAGCGCCAGCACGCCGGTCATCGCCAAATTGCCCGTCGCGGTACCGCCGAAGTGGGCGTAATGACCATCGCCGGTCGCCAATTGCAACATGTAGCCAAAGGGGATGACCCCCAAAATGTTGGCAAACAGGATGAAAAAGAACACCGTCCAGATGAAGTAGATGTATTTGTCGGTCAGACCTTTGAGGTTCGGATAGGCGACCTCATCGCGCACGAACGAACAGATCATCTCAAACAGTTGGGCGACGCGGCCTTTGGTTTGATAACGAGTCAGATTTTGACCGTGAAAGATCCCGATGCGTCGGGCGCAGAACATCCCCACGGCAATCAGCACCAGCGCGACAACGAGTGTCATCACGGTGTGGTTGGTGAAGAAAAACTCATAGCGGCCGTCGCGGATGCCCAAAAACGGCAGATCGGTGCCCGGACCGGCAACGCCAAAGGAGAACACGGGACTGCCGTGCAGCCGGTGGGGCACCGCGTGCTCGGTCGGGTTCATGCCGGCGGCCAGCAGCGGCGAGAGCGAAGTCAGGATGTTGGGGAGCATTGGGTCGTTGGATGCTTGACGAGTTTCGCTAACCCGGCCGGTGCGACGAGGGGAGGAACCGTCCCAGGGCAACGACTTCGGCGGTCAACATCGCGACATACCACGTCAAAACCCAGGCGGCGGCGACCAGCCAGGTGGTCCATTGATAGCCCGCGGCCAGGAACAACGCAACGGTCCCGGCGACCCGAAAGAGGCTGCCGACACCCAGCAACCAGGTCGTCCGCGACGCCGTTTGACCCCACCGCACCCAGGGCCACAGCGTTGCGGCGGTCAACAACCCCACCGCGACGGCGATCCGCAGCGAGCGATCCCCGTCGATCACCGCCGCAGTGTTGGACCAGCCAAACCACCCGGCGGCAATCACGGTGGTCACGACGGCGGCGACCGCCCAAGTGACCGCGACCGGGACCAGGCATTTGGCGCGGCGGGGAAAGGTCACGGAAGTCGAGATCGCCCGTTCATTGACGTGATGATTGCTTGAGTCGTTGCTGCAGCAGTCGTTATTGCTGGCGTCCGGGAGTTGGCCAAGCGTCATCGGACCACGTTGGTCGGGTCCGGCCCCCGCAGCGACTCGTCGACCTCACGGTACTGCTGCATCATCTCGGTCAATTGAGCCTGCAGCCGATGCAAATCACGCGAACTCTCGATCGATCCTTCGAGCACCGGACGCATCCATTCCTGCATCAAATGGAATTGGCCGCGTAACAGATCGGCGATCACCCGCGGCACCGCGTGCTGAACCGTCACCCGCTGCTCCGGCGGCACCCCGGTGGCCGACTGCTCGGCCGCCAGGGCAATGACCGCGCGGATCGACTCCAAACCATCCCGCATCGCCGCCAATTGGCTCATCACTTGGACGGTCGCGTCATCGCCGGCCAACCCCGACATCCGGTTTCGCTCGACGAACGCGTAATGAATCGCCTGCAACCGCTTGGTGTCGTCGGCCGTCAAAATGCCCATGATCTCCTTGAACTTCAGCACGTTGGCCTCCCCCGCGGTGGTCAGCGTTTGGGCGTCCTGCTGATAGGCGTCGACGATCAATGATTGCACCTCGGCGTCGTTCATCACCGCGGCGACCTTGCCGGCGATCCGGTTCATGTTGCGGTAGCTGCCCTGCAACTTGAACGGCGGTTCGGTTCGCGATTCCACCGACTGGCCGGCCGAGGCGATGTAGGCACGATTGACTTTCAAAACCACGTCGCGGACGCGGACCAGTCGACGCAGCACCTCAAACATCTCGCGTGTTTGTCCGGGGGAAAAGTTTCCCCGCATTTCCATCCCCTCCATGCTCCCCCGGCCGGCCGCCCGAATCAGCGTCCGGGCGTCCTCGGGCGAACCGCCGGCGAGAGGCTGGAGCGCCGGATTGCTGGTCAAACAATTTTCCAGGTAGGACATCTCGAACGCTTCGGCCGCATCGCCGACCACTTCGCCAAGGTTGTAGACGTCGGCGCGGTTGGAAAGCATGTCGGGGATTTGGAACCGTTCGCCTGACTCGGTGTACGGGTTGCCGGCCATGACGACCGCGACCCGGCGTCCGCGAAGATCATAAGTTCGCGTTTTGCCGCCGCGCACACCCTCGATTCGCCGCGTGGCATCGCATAGCGAAATGAATTTCTGCAACAGCTCGGGGTGGGTGTGTTGAATGTCGTCCAAATACAACATGACGTTGTCACCCATCTCAAGCGCCAGGTTGATTCGCATCACCTCCTCGCGGGCCGCGGCGTTGGGAGCTTCATCCGGGTCAAGCGACGTCACGCCATGGCCGATCGCCGGACCGTTGATCTTCATGAACACCAAACCCAACCGGTTGGCGACGTATTCCATCAACGTTGTCTTGCCATACCCCGGCGGTGAGATCAGCAGCAACAACCCCATCCGATCGGTGCGTTTGTCCGCCCCGGCGGTGCCCATTTGTTTAGACAGGTTGTCTCCGATCAGCGGCAGGTAAACCTCATCGATCAACCGGTTGCGAACGAAGGAGCTAAGCACACGCGGTTTGAACTCTTCGATCCGCATGTCGTCGCGTGCTCGGTCGATGACCGCCGCTTTGGTATCCGCCAAACGTTTTAATTTTGGCATCACCGTCTCGCGGTGGTTGCGATAACGTCGCTGCAGATCGTGATAATTCAACATTAATTGACCGTCGACGATTCGCGGATGGTCACCCAAGAGTCCAGTCAGCGTGACCGTAGCGGAAGTCGCCAAGACTTTCGGTTTATCTTCTTCAGTTTCGCCGCCGAAAGTCTTGGCGACTTCCGCTACATCTGCCAAACGCAGCATCACACCCAGGGCACACTCGTCGACCCAATCTCCGGCATCGGCACCGTCCAGCCCCGACACGACCCAGTCTCGGGCCAGCAACATGGCGATGACGGGATCGTCGCCGTTGCGATCAATCGCGTCACGAATCCGCCGCCGAGCCTTGACCGTCTTGATCTTTTGGAGCTTCGCCAGCGACTCGGTGGCGGCGGGACTGAACGCAAATTGCCCGGGCTGATGCAGCAATTGATCGATCAAATAATCGGTCATGTCCGCCGGACGCAGTTCATCATAAACCGCCGCCAATTGATCCTGATCCGACTCGATGGCCAATACAAAACTCCGGGTCAATGCCGGATCAACCTTTGCATCGGGAAACGCCTTACGAATTTCGGCAAAACCCGCCACCCATTGACCCAGGCGATCGACGACGGGGGCATCGGCGAGCGATGTCCACCAAAACCAAGCCGCCGCTCGGGTGGGCGGTGCGTGCCGGAGCAAACCCAGATTTTGATGCCAATCGATCAATTGGGCGTGTATGATCGCCGCGTCATGGTCGTGAACGCCGCGGGTGTAACCTTCACCCAAACGTTGCCCGATGATTTGGGAGATCGCTTTCGTATCGTAGCGGAAGTCGCCAGGACTTTCGGCTTCTTCCTGATCTGATTGCATCCGAAAGTCTTGGCGACTTCCGCTGCGGGACATTGCGATCAATTCCACTGCCAAAAATTCAGCCCGATACAAATCCTCCGACTCACTGATCAGATGCCGATTCCAATACGCTTTGGCGTCCAAGATTGCGGGGTCGTCGATGGCTTCAAAGTACTGGGTCGCGGTCAGGTGCAAACATAATTGATCGTCACGAACGACGGTGGTCAGGTCGACCGGCTGCGTATTGACGGCAAAACGATGTTGACCCAACTTGATGATCGCCCCGCCGTCCTCATACAAGTCCTGCCGGTCTTTGAGTCCACGGACCGCATCCTCACGGATCGTCTTGAGCCGTCCCTGCAGGTCGCCGGCCCGAACGGAGTCCTGCAAGTCTTCCAATTGTAAGATGATGTCGCGAATTTTACCGACCATCAGATCGCCGGCAAAATAGGCGGCGATCTGGTCGGTTTGGTCCATCGCATCGACGCGAGAAGCGATCGACGAGAGGATCCTCGAAGCCGAAGACCCAAGCGTTTCGGCTCGACGATTTCTCGCCTCGACCAAAGCCACTTTTTGTGATTCAAACGCCGAGTAGACGGCTTCGCGCCGGCGGGTCAACGTTTCGACGAACTCATCGAACTCCGCAAAGCGGCCTTCGAGTTCTTCGATCGCCACCATGACCTTGGTCATGTAGGAATCGCACCCCGCCGGGGTATCGGCGACTTCCAAATAGCCGGCGGTCGTCTGTTCGAGCAGCTTCAATTGAGAAGCGAACTCGGCGCGACCTTCGATCCCAATCAATTCCTTGGTGCGATTCCTTAGTCCGGCACGCACCCGGTTGACCGAGGCCAACGTTTCGCCAATCGCGTCGATGATGGTTGTCCGCCGGGTCGCATCGTCAATCTTTAGGTTGCTGACCGTGTCGGTGAGCAGCTCCAGATCCGAGGAGACCCCATCGATGCGTTTCTGCAACGCTCGGGCGGCAACGACATTCTCGATTTGGCCGGTCTGCCCGGCGATTTCGGCGACGCGATCTTCATAAGGTTTCAGCGCCGCGTCGCCGGCCAGGAATTCGACCGCGCGGGACGACAATTGGTCGGTCGACTGCACCACCGACGCCTCCAGCGTTTGCACGGTGCCCGCGTCGACATACTTCAAGTCTCCCAGTGCGATCGCCTGGCCGCGCAGCGACCGGAGTTGCGACAACGCTGTGACGAATTCATCGATCGATTTAAACCGGCTGCGGCCGATGTCGGCTCGCGATTGTTCGATCGCTTGGGATACCTCCGCGGTTCGCTTCGCGGTCTGCTGGCGGTCGCGGACAACTTTTTCAAACTCCTCGACCGCCGCGGTGGACGCTTCGCGAATCGCCCCGAGCGGCTCGGCAAGCTTGCCCGCTTCAGGATGGTCGATCCAGTGATAAACGTCCAGAATGTCGTTGGCCTTTTTGACCAGATCGACATACAGCCCCTCATAGTTGTCCTCCTTGTCAACCAGTTGCAACAATTCGGCACATTCAGCCATTCCGGCGACGATCTCCTTGTTGCCGATCTTTTGCAACATCGAGTCGGACGTGGTGACGGTTTGAAATTCCTCGGAGGTGAACGGCGTTTGCCAAAGCTGCAATGCGTGGTGCCGGGCGGGTTCGTCTTGAGGTTTGAAACACACCATTTCACCGCCCGGAAAAACCGCTTGGCCGGCAGCGATTAACGGCGTGTCGACGGACTGGCGAATCTGGTTGTAGCGCAGATGAATGGTGACCCCGCCGGCGGGGTCGGAAAACAGGTACAAATAGTCTTCGCCGTTGGGCGAAGCGATCATCCGGTTGTATTTCATTTTCCCGGCGACGACATCAAACCGTTTGAACTCCCCGGTTTGCAAATAATATCCGCCGGGAAATATCACGCCCTGGTCGCCCGGCAGCATCACGCACGCGTCGGCGATCTCATCGACCCGGACGGCTTGGGCGAGCTTTGAATTGAACACAAAGTGCCGCGTCTTATCCTCGCGGTACGGTTTAATCTTGAGCAACACCAGATTGCCGAGCACCGCATAGTGAATCTCGGCATCGTCGAGCGTTTGGTCTTTTTCGTCGACCGGTTCGGCATAGATTCCCCGTCCGTCGCCGGTGTTGTCCTCGACCTTGATGGTCAAATCACCGCCGACGGTTTCGACAAACACGACGTCGTCAATCGATACGTGCGGATGGTCGCCGTAACGGTGCATGTCACGGGTCGTTCGGGTCCAGCGAAACGCGTGTTGGGGCGGCAACCGAATTTCGTGATCGGAACGGTTGTCAACATAAGTCAACCGGTGGTCATCGATTCGCCATTTGAACGATTTGACATCCGTGGCGGTTCGCCCGACTTGAAACACCATGTGCAGGTGCGGGCCGTCGACGTGGAAGCGGCTAAAGCGAGTGTCTTTGTAGAACTTGTAGAGTTCGCCAAAGTCTTTTTGAAACCGATGGTCATCGATCAGGTCGAGTGATTGACGATGGAATCCATCATCGGCGAGCTTATAAGCCGACAGCACGTCGGGAACATGAATGTCGGTTTTGAGGCCGAACTGGACGTTGTATCCAAAGAGGAATTGGTCACCGATGGCCGTTAGGTCACGCGGGACGCAGTGATGCTCGGTCGTCACGCGATGGGTGGCGATCAGTTTGGTTTCGATGTTGCCGAAAACCTCAGCCCGATCGACCGAGAGTTGCTTCAACCGGCCGCGCAGGTCGTCGGCGGCTTTGGTCAGCCGTGCGCGGAGAACCTCATAGGTGCCGCCGGTCAGTTGGGTTTCACTCATGGGAAGCGTCTCGTTGATGCGTGCGGCGATGGCTGCGCGAATGACCGGAAAACCTCAAACCGTAGCGGCGCGGGCGGCAGGCCGGCCAACGACGCCCAACCAAAGCCTTGGCGGCTTCGGCTACCGGGGTGGTGGGAAGCGGATCATACAAATTGGCTCCCCCTCGCCCCTCTTAGGGGAGAGGGGGCTGGGGGGTGAGGGGATGTGCGGTAAGTATTGTGTGGGGGGCCGACGCCTGCAAAACCCCTCACCCCCCGACCCCCTCTCCCCGAAGCGGGGCGAGGGGGAGAAAGATTTGGGGGCCGCCCCCTCTCCCCGAAGCGGGGCGAGGGGGAGTAAGAAAAAAGGGCCGACCCCCTCTCCCGGCAAGCGGGGCGAGGGGGAGAAAGATTTGGGGCCTAACCGCCTGCCCGAAGCGAGGTGAGGCGGGAGTGTGTGGAATCAAACCCGACCGTTGACGGCCGGTTTGGCTTGGAGCAACCGGCCGGTCTTCTGCTCGGTCACCCCGGCGGTCGATGCCATCGTCAGTAGATTGGCCAATTGAGTCCGCATCCCATCGGCCGAATCCATCCCCATCATCTTGGCAATCAAAGCCGCAATCGATAAGTCCTTGATGTTGTCGGAATCCATCCCGAAGTGACCAATCAATTCCTGCACCTGGTCGCGGAAGTATTCGGCGTTGCCATCAAAGAATGTGTTTTTGATGTCGGTGGCGACCTGTGAATTATAAACCATCCGGTCGATCGCCTTGCCGCCCTTGACCGCACTGGTGATTTGGTCAAAGAACGCACCGTCACCTCCGACGATATCAATCCGTGCGGCTTTCAAACCTTCGCCCACGACGAACGCTTGCGACTCGGCGATGCCGCGCTGAGCTTCGATCGCGGCGATCTCGACCGCTTGGGCTTTTTGCAGATTGAGTTTGAACTCCTCATGCTCTTTGCCGACCCCATCGAGCTTCTTCATCGCTTCGGCTTTTTCGGTGATGCCCATCGCTTCGGCGCTATACTTTTCGCGTGACACCGCGGCCTCGGCCATGCCCTCTTTTTGCAACGATTCGGCTCGGGCCAGTTGAACTTGAGCCTGGGCCAACCCGGCCGCCGCGGCGGTCGCCGTTTCGCCCTCGGCGAGCAGCTTGGTCGCCTCGCTTTGTTTCTCCGCCGCGTCGCGTTTCGCGTCCGCTTCGATGCGCAGCTTGTCGGCCAATAGCGACGATGATTCCTTGGCGGCCTGGGCGGCTTTGACCTGACGGATCATCTCCTCCTCCGCCTTCATCGTCGCGGCGGTCACCTGGACGGTCTTGGCCCGCTCGGCGGCGGCAACCTCCTGCGTATCCTTGATCCGTTCCTTCTCTTCGACGACGGCCCGCTCGACGACCACCCGCTCGCGGATCACTTCTTGAATGTCGCGATTTTGGGTCTCAATCGCTTTCTCTTTTTCAACCTGGGCAATGCCGACCAACCGTTCCCGCTCGGTCGCTTCGAGTGCCCGGTCACGCTCGACCCGTTCGGTTTCGACGGCGTCAGTTTTTTCTTTGTTGCGTTGGGCGACCAAAATTTGGCGATCGCGGTTTTGCTCGGCGACGCCGATTTCCTCCTCGGTGATGATCCGGGCGCGTTCGGATTCGAGCCGTTGTTCCTCGCGAACCTTGGCCGCCGAAGCCTCTTCGCGGGAGGTGATCTCGGCAATTTCTCGGTGTTGTTTCTCGACCGCTTCGACCCGCTGACGTTCCAGCGCCAGGATCGCTTCCTCGGCCTCGACGTCCTGCTTTTTGAGTGTCTTTTCTTTGTCCCGAGTAAATTGGTTCTCTTTGATCTTCTCGGCCGACGTCAACTCGGTGATCTTCTTGATCCCCTCGGCGTCCAAGATATTGGTCGGCGAAAGTTTCTCGATCGGCGTTTGTTCCAAATAGTCGATCGCCGCGTCATCGAGGCTGTAACCGTTCAAATCGGTGCCGATGACCTTCAGGATTTCCTCCTTGAACTTCTCCCGCTGGGTATAAAGTTCGACGAACTGAAATTGCTTGCCGACGGTTTTGAGCGCCTCGCTAAATTTGGCATCAAATAATTCACGCAGCGTGTCAATCTGGCTGCAGCGTTCGGCGCCGATCGATTGGGCGACCTCCTTCATCTTCTCCGGCGATTTGTCAACGCGTATGAAGAACGCGGTCTTGATATCGGCGCGAATGTTGTCGGCGCAAATCAAACCCTCGCTGCCCTGGCGATGGATTTCAAAACTCTTGAGCGTCAGGTCCATGAACTCATAGCGGTGGACCATCGGGATGACAAACATCCCATCGCCGGAGGCAACCCGCAGTCCGCCCTGACCGGACCGCACGATCGCTTTATCAGGGCCGACCTTGATGAACAGACTTTTAAAGACGGTCGCGATGGTGATGCCGAGGATCAGCAACCCCACGGCAATCACGATGGCCACGTCAGCGGCGGGATTTCCAGTCATGATGAGACTCAGCGAAGCGGGAGGTGGAAAGGTTGGTGGGGGATCGGGCGGCAACGGCGACCGATCAGGGCGCGGCAATCGGCGCAATCGGCCGAACGGTGTAGATATGTTTTTTCGGATCGTAGGCAATCAATTCGACGACCGTGCCCTTGGCCAGCGTCACGCCTTGGGTACGGACGTCCAGCAACAGAGGGGAACCATCGGTAATGAACTTGACGCGTCCGAATCTGGCGTCCGCGGTCGAGGTGTCGATCGCCGCGGTTTGCCCCAAAATCTTAGTCGCCTCGTAGGACGGGCCTGGGGCAAGTAGTTGATTTAGGGGGTTTGTCAGGAACTTGGTCGCTACGATCGCTAAAACCGCGTTGCGTGCGATCAGCAACAACACGGTGGTCAGTTCGGCGGTTTGCGAGTCGTAACCGGTCCACAACGTGAAGCTGGTGATCCAAAGGATGACGGTGAACGTCGCGCCCCAAATCATCAGCGGGACGCCGTCGAGGTTGAGCCAACGGATCGTCATCCCCCCGGCCCCGCCCAGGAAGTCGGCGTGATGGCCGGCATCCCCACCCAAATCACCGTCGACGCCGCCGTCGATCCCGCCGTCGAGTCCCGGATCGACGTCCAGTCCCGGGTCCAAATCGACGTCCGCGTCCACGTCCAAATCGACGTCCGCCCCAAGCGTTTGGCCGATGTCGACCATCCCCAGCAGCGCGATCACGAGGTAGCCGGCGAGCATCAGCAGCAGCAGGCTGGCGGGCCACATCGGTCCGGCAAAACAAACGTCCAGAAACGACGGGTCGGGTTGCATCGGACGTTCCTTGAGAGGGGGGAGCGAAAGTCGCCAAGACTTTCGGATTTCCCGGATCGCCGCCGAAAGTCTTGGCGACTTCCGCGACGGTAGAGGCGCAATCTAACCCCGCAGGCTCGATCGCTGCGTCGCCGGGGCGCGCTCGGGGTCCAGTTCGGCCAACGCCGCCTGCCACGACTGGACCGCGGTGGGGACCGATCGTTGGGCCGCATCGTTGCCGGCGAACGTTTCATGCGTATTGGCAACCTCAAACCCGCGGGCGATCCGCCGGGTCCCGTCGGCACCGTTCCACTGCGTCAACGTGTCGGTCGAATGCCACGTTCCGCCGGGAGCGTCGACGTAAACATTGACCGTATCCATGCCGCCCCGCGACGCTTCGGCGGTGATGTTGTCGAATCCGATCGCTGACGCCCGGTAGCCGTGACTGCTGATCGTCGCCCGGCCGGTGGAGATCGACATCACGTCGTCCCCGGAGCTGTCGGCCAAATCCGCCGTGTCGATTCCGCCGGCGGTCGCGTAGGCGGTCACGCGGTCAAAACCGAACGCGGCGACAAATTTGCCCGAACCGCGAATGGAGCTGAAACCGGGCCGAATCGCCAGCCGGTCGTCGCCCGCGGTGTCGGAAAAGTGGACGGTATCGTTGCCCGCGCCGGTCGAATGAGTCGTGATATGGTCGAATCCGTCCACTTTAAAGCTAAAGCCTGCCCCGCTCAGCGTTGCCGTTGCGTTGCCGCCGCGAAACACGTCGTTGCCGGCCGAATCGTGCATCGCGACGCGGTCCGAACCGCCGCCGCCGGTGATCGCGATCGTTTCGAAACCGCCGATTTGAATCTCCCCGCCGGGGTAACGCAGCGTCGAGGTGTCGCCGGGCCGCAGCGTCGCCATCTCCGAGGCCGGTCCACCGACGATCCGCAGCGAATCGCCTCCGCCACCGGCATCAAGTTGAATTTGACCCGAAGCGTCGACGACCAAATCGATCCGCCGGTCACCGATGGTCAGAAACGCGGCGGCGGGGTCGGAAACGTCCAGCACCGCGGTTTCCGAATCGGCCAACCCGACCCAGCGAGACGCTGGAGCAACCGTCGTCGGGATCGCCCCGCCGGCAGGTCCGGCGATCGCCGCATCGATGTCGATCCGGTAGCTGGTCGTTCCGGTCAACGGATCGTCCACTTCGATCGCCGTTCCGCGTAGCCGGCCCAAAATCGCGTCGGCGGTCGGTTCGATCCCCGCGTCGACGAGCGATTGGCGAACCAACATCGACGCCGCGGCGATTTGCGGGTTCGCTTGGCTGGTGCCGGTCAATTGCGTGTAAGCGTCGGCGTACCCGTCGGGTCCCAAGACGTGTTGCGGGATCGGCCCGGTGATCGATTCGCCGGGCGCCAACAACACGCCGTCGGTCCGCTGGGAGAATTGGCTCAGCAACCCTGTGGAATCAATCGAACCGGTCGCGACGGTCAGTTCGCTCGACGCCGGATAGAGGATCTCCGACAACCGATCGCCCGGCAGCGACCCGAATCCGTTTCCGGTCGCGGCGAAAACCAGAATATTGTCCTCTCGCAGCGCCGCCAGTTCATCGTCAAGGATCGACAGCGTTTGCCCGTCCGCGGCGATGTCGGCACCGATCGACAGGTTGACCGTCGTGATCGGATTTTCAAACGCGTCCTGGTTGTCATGGACCCACTGCAGGGCAGATTCAACCCACGCCAACTCGCCCCGGCCGAAATCATCAAACACACGCAGGGCGACCAAATCCGCCCCCGGCGCGACCCCGGTCAAATCGGTCCCGTCAAGTGCCACGCCCATCCCCGCGGCGATCCCGGCAACATGAGTTCCGTGGAAACCGACCGGGCCGTCGTCATACGGATCAGCATCGTTTTCGGCAAAATCAAACCCGCCGACGACGCGAAAACCGGGACCAAAACCGCCGCCCAGCGCGACGTGGTCATAGGCGATCCCCGAATCGATCACCGCCAGCGTTTGACCCGTGCCATCCAACCGGCGGGCGGTCGACAAAGGCTCCCCCAGCCCAATCGCACCGGCGGGCAGCCCACGATGGACATCGAGTTCGGCCCCGCCTAGCGACTGCGTTTGAACTTCGGTCGCATCGGCCGCATCGGTCTGATAAGCCCCATCGATTTCATGCGTCGCATCGCAAAAATCCCCCCAAGGCAGCAGCGCTTCGGCGATTGGCGTGACCGACAGTGCCAACCGCGGCTCGCACCGCTGGACCCGTCCGCCGCGGGCGTCGAGCGAGTCGGGGGTGATCGGCGGGGCTGGGGGTTTCATCGGCGGGGCTGGGGGTTTCATCGGCGGGTGGCGGTTGGGGCGGCGGCGCAGCGTCTGGGCAACCCTACCTTTGATTTACCAATCTTGCCTAATCCCACATCGACTTTGGCGGGTCATCCCACCGGTGACGGATTTCCGATGTCCAAACCGGACGCCGGCTTCGTTGCGACTGGGAGAACACTCAAGATGTCATTGAAAGGACTTTTTCGATCGCTGCTCGGGGGGGCGCCGCCGGCGGCTACGACAGAACCGAAAGTGCCGACGACCGCACCAGCGGCGGGGGGCGTTCGACCATTGCGAGTCGCTCCGCAAACCATCGCCGTTGAAACCACGGCGTCGCTGAGACAACCGTCGACGCGGCGCGGCAAGCCGGACCCGATGATTGCCGGGTGGGTCGCCGATTTGAAGAATCTGTCACGTCCCGGCCGGGTGGTTTTGGTCGGTGCCGGTGACGGAAGCTTTGCCGCCGATCTGCTCGCGGCGATCTCCAACGCGTTTATCGATCGTCAAACCGCGCCGATCGTCGCGATTGTCGATTCATTCGAGGCCGGTGGCGGATTGCCGCTCAAATCGCTGCACTCGCAACTGCGGGGCATCGCCGTCCGGCCGCAAATCGTGCCCGAGCCGATCGACCGGGCCGTCGTCAATTTGGCCCACCGAATCGGCCGCGCTGACGTGGTGTTGATCGCCGATTCCCAATGGGCCAACCAGTGGGATGCGACCGCCGCGACGTCTAAACTGCGTCATGACCAAACCGCCATCCACGTTCACGACGGTCAACGGTGGGTTCGTCGGGGGGACGCCACCCGCCGCGCCGCCTGACGAAGCTGCCGCGATCGAGCAATGCTGTCATTTGACGCCAAAACTGTCGCCTAATTCGGACAACAGCTCAGTCGCGGATTCGAGTTAGTCAATCAATCCAGCTCGAATGGAGGTTGATCCTCGACGAGCAACCAGGATCGGTCGGGCGAGAGTCGACGGTGGGTTTGTTCGCGGCCACCGGGCCAGAGGATCGTGACATCCACGGGTTGGTCGTCGCCACCCAACCCCAGACGTAACACTCGTTCGTTATGGCACAGGTAACCGCTGCCGGCGGTCAGCGATTCGGTCCAGCGACGTCCGCCGCGACGGACCGTCACCCGGGTGCCGATCGCCTCGCGAGCACAATGAACGCCGACCAGTCGGAAGGCGATGCGATGATTTTGGTCAGGTGATTGATTGATCAATAGCGCGACCGGTTCGGTTTGGTGGGTGATGAGTAGATCATCCCGAAGATCACCATTGACATCGGCACTTAACAACGCACGGGCGACGTGATCGGTCGCGGCATAGCTGTCCGGTGCGCGGGGCAGAAGTTCATAACGGTTAGCCGCGACATGACCAAAGACTTGAAGCGGTTGGCGATAGGGCGAATCCTGTGCTCGCGTGGGCGGATCGACGTGACCGTTGGCGACGACCAACTCGTGCCACCCGTCACCGTCGAAATCAATGGCTTCGGTGCCAAAACCGACCATCGGACGGGTCGGTTCGTCGAGCCGTTGGGCAATGGTTAGTCAGACTTCCCCGCAGCCTAGAGGAACTGGCCGAACCCGTCAGTTGTTGATCTCACGGTCCTAAGCATCCATTGGACTTGCGGAACCCGCCCGTGTCGCGATCGGGCGACACTGGCAATCGGCTGCTTCGGTGACGGAATCGAGCGTCAACGACCGGCGTTAGCGGGGCTTCCGTCCGAAGCCGGATCGTAGCTTTCGGGAGTGGTGTACTGCTCAATCTCGTCCGGATCGGCGACAACCCCAGCTGGTTGCGAGGGGCAGCCCGTCACAGCGGCTAAAACAAGGGTGAAGAACGCAGAGCGACAAAAGATTTTTAACATGGTTTAATTCTTGTGGTGAAGTGTTTTGAATAAAAAATCCTTCACCAACAGTGAGCTGGTGAAGGACGGTGAAACAGTTGAGAGTCAGGCTGGAAAGATTAGAACTGAGCCTCGATAACTTCCTTGCTCGCCTTGGTACCTAATGAACCCCAGAGACCATAAGGACTCTTGTCTCCGGGCACGGGGTTGGGAACGGTATTGCCGACTTTAACGGACAGGGCGTTTTGGTTGCCCGCTTCAATCGAGTCAGTGATAAATTTCACTGCACCGTCAGCCATCAACACGTGTGTTCCGCCCTGGTGGCGGCTGGAGGTGGACAGCGCGCCTGGTTCCGACAGACCGCGCCAACCGATGCAGGTCGCTTTGTTCGGCGGACGCGTCGTTCCGAAGGCCGAGCAGGTAACCGCAGCATTGGCCCACATGAAACCACGAGCATTGCGGTTTCGCCAAGTATCCGTCCCGCTGGCATTGGCCGAAAGGGTATCGATGCCCGCCTGCCAAAATTGCGGTCGGCTCTGATCGATGTTGCCATCGCAGGCGTCCAAACGCATCCCGGTATTGGCAACTTCCGGCTGGATGTTGACACTGACCGCCGGATCGGTTCGCACATCGCGGTCGCCAAGGTGGGTAGCGATTTCACCGGCGGCAATGGTGTTGGCCAAACCGTCTAGAATGTCCTTGAACGACGCAGCGCGGTAAGGCTCGAAGACGCCACGGTTAGACCCACGGGCCCGCGACGCACGCCCTTCGCTCTCGGGCCACAAACCGGTGTTGGTATTGCGTCCACCACCTTGATGCATCTGGTCGATTGAATCTCCAACGCAAGCAGCGTAGTTGGTTCGACCCTGAGCCGGCAGACCAATGCCCGGATCGCTGGGGCAGCGAAGCATCGGAATTTCGGTGAACCAAGGTTTGTAATTACGACCGCCCCGTTGGTTGCCGCCCGGATCGGTGTCGGGCGAGGGGCCCATGGCGGGGAACAACCCCGTACCGCCGCCATTGACGGCTAGCCCGATGTCGCCGGGGTTATTGATTTGCTCCCACAAGGCTTGTTGCTCAACGAAGGGCAAGAGGCCAACGAGGTAGGAAAGCTTGCCGTGGGCATTCTCCAGTCGGTTTTCGGCGAACCAAATGCCACGAACGTGCGGTCCGGCGTAATGCTGGGGCAACAGATTAAACGCAGCGTGGTAGTTGTGCAGACCGAGTCCGATCTGCTTGAAGTTGTTGCTGCAACTCATCCGACGGGCCGCTTCGCGTGCCGCCTGGACGGCGGGGAGCAACAGCCCCACCAATACCCCGATGATCGCGATGACCACCAGGAGTTCAACGAGAGTAAAACCCGCGTTTGAACGTTTTTTTAAAAGTTTCAACATGAACTGCTTCGCCTCGGCGACAAACTAGGAAGAGAAAGGTTTGAAATCACCAGCGTCGTGTCTTGGACGCCGGGAAGACCGCCAGCCTAAATCAACGCGACACCCAACGCAATGGTTCATTCCGCGCCCGAAGCGGTTTTTTAAGGTGATTTTCGCGGGGTAGCGACTCGGCGGCGGCAATCGCGGAACGTGAAGTGGTTCAGTGACGAACCCAAGGATCGTTTTGACCTTGAATCAGTAGCGATCTCTTGTCGCACGGCACGCGGTCGAAGGTCTGAGTCATCCCATCGGGCCAATGAATCTCGACTTCGGCATCGCTGTCGGCTGGCCCCAGTCCGAAGTGTAAAGCGGCTTCGTTGCGACCTTGGTAGCCGTCGCCCGTCGCGACGCTCCGGGTCCATTGATTCTCTCCTTGACGAACGGTCACGACCGCGCCGATGGCGTTTCGATCGCAGGTGACGCCCACCGTCTCCAATTGGATCCAATGACCGTCGGTTGGCGTTTCGTTCAACAAGAGCCTGACCGGTTCGAGCAGGTCGGCAACGACGGCGTCAACGCGGCCATCGCGATCGACATCGCCTTTGATCAGGCAACGACCGACATGATCTCCTTGCCAATAAGCGGCCGTCGCCTCGGTCGTGGTTTGATGGCGGGCGAGTTCGAACGTACCTCCGCGATTGACCAGCAGTTGAGGCGGCATCCGAAAACGGGTACCCCGAACCTCCATATCGTCGACATGTCCGTTGACAATCAAAACATCGGGCCACCCGTCGTTGTTGTAGTCGAGGCTTTGACAGCCGAATCCGACGGTGCGTTGACTCAGTTGGTCCAGGCCGACACGCGGTGCGATGTCGACGAATTGCAGCGGGGCGGTTTGTGAAAAGAGGTTGTTCCACTCATCATACCAATTGGTAATCAACAGATCTTCTCGACCGCTAAGGTCAAAGTCATCCAGGGCAACCCCCATGCAGGCGGACGCTTCGCCACGCCCGCTGACACTCGTGCCGCTGATGGTGGCGACGTCGACCCAGGCATCCTCTCGGCTGACCCAAAGTTGGTTGGGCCGGGCATCATTGGCAATGAACATTTCGATTCCCGGCCGCTGATCGATGTCGGTGACGATCAAACCAAGTCCGGGTCGGGCGGACTCGTCCAACGCATTGACTTGAAACGCCGCCCGATTGCCGTGGTGATCCCCCAACTGCCGACGACTCAATATCCCATCGTCGGATTGGTGCCAGATACAGTCGGGATTGGAGTCGAACATTAGCGGTCCCTGCAAAACGGTGAAGACACCGTCGGGACCAATCCGAACCGGTTGATACATCGAAGGATCGTTGACATAGTTGACCTCGACAATATCAGCAACGGCATCGCGATCGACGTCGGCGATGGCCAAACCCATGGTGTAGTCATCGGCCTCGTCGGACCAACCGTAGCGGTGCGTTTGATCAATAAAGGTACCATCGCCCTGATTGATCAAGATGCGGTTGGAACCCAGGTTGCCGATCAACAAGTCGGGCCACCCATCGGCGTTCAAGTCGCCCGAGGTGACACCGGCGGTGTATCGGTCTTCGGCGACACCGGCGGCCTCGGTCACCGCCTGATATTTCTCATCGCGTTGTATCCACAACTGATCGGACCACTGGGACGGGCCATCCGGTGGTGTTCCCCCGGCCTGGGCGGTGTAGAGGTCCAATCGGCCATCGAGATTGAAATCCAAAGCGGCAATGCCGCCACCAAGGGCTTCATAGATTTGAAAATTTCGCTCCTTGGTCACCGCCGCTGGTCGATACTGATGATTCAATTGCCAGCGATCGGTCAGATCGACCAACGCGGCCGGCTGGTCAAGTGGGGCCAACCGGGTCATCGAACTGTTGGGCGTTTCGAGCACCGCCTGCTCCAATTGCCCCACCCGCTCGACCGCTTCGGGCAATTGGGTGAGCGGTTGGGTCAATCCGCAAAATTGACGTTCATCAATATCATCTTCCGGGATCGAGCGGAGACGTTGGATGTGCGTCCGAACTACGGCGGGGTCCGCCATCTGCGGATGTCGCTGGAGGGCAATTTCGGCCCAGCGAGCGGCTTGCAGCGGGTAGCCGGCGGACTCCAAATCACCAACTAGGTCGGACAGAGCCTCCGCATCGTCGGGTTGTCCCGGACCGATCGCCGCCAAACATTGGCCGGCGGAGGCTAACAATTCGCGGCGATTATCAAACTGAACCGCTTCGGCGGGCCGATCGGATTGCAGCAACACCGCCATCAGTCGTTCGTGAACGATCTCGCTGGTGCTATCTAGACGCAGGGCTTGAACGTAGCAATCCAGCCCAAATTCGACCCGCCCCTCCTGGCGGTGAAAGTCCCCCAAAGCTCGCCAATATAGAGGGAACTGATCGACTCGCGGCCCGCCCCGGCGAATCGCGATTGCCATCTGCTCATAGTCTTGCCGCTCGGCGTGGGCGGCAGCCAAAATACTGCACGCGAGGGGATCGTTCTGGAATCCGTCAACGCTATCGAGCCGTTGAATCTCCGCGATTGCAGCGTCCGGTTCACGGCGGTGAATGCAACCGAGGGCCGCGCTGAGCGGTCCCTGCACGCCATCG
Source organism: Pirellulaceae bacterium (assembly GCA_963833245.1). Taxonomy (GTDB): domain Bacteria; phylum Planctomycetota; class Planctomycetia; order Pirellulales; family Pirellulaceae; genus Rhodopirellula. The sequence goes on along the minus strand of CAWHXH010000006.1, from coordinate 205,743 downwards.
AACGGCGCCGCGTGCGAATGTTGGGTTGCGGCAAATGAATTGGTCACATCATGCATCGCCCGAAGTTCTCGCTCGGTCGCCAATGCACGGCCCAGCAGATCAACCAAAATGTCGTTGGCACGATATCGCCACCCGACCGAGTTGTAAAACTTAGCGGCTGTATGAAGCAACAGCTCATTGTTGGGGTAAGCCGACATTGCTTCCTCATACAACCGTTTAGCTTCTATCGGCATGCCGCGCTGAGCCAACCAACCGGCGGCCTGGGCGCGAGACGAAAGTCCAAAATCAGGATCGGACAGATCAATTTCCTGCAGAGTTTCGACAGCGTCCAAATCGTTGCCGCTGAAGTGCTGAACGCGAGCCAGTAGAAACAATACTCGACTGTCGCCGGGATGACGGATGAGTAACTCGGTCGCCAATGCCGATGCGCGGTCCCATTGCTCATTCAAAAGCATATTTTCCAAATCTTGCATGGCATCCGTCATGTTGTCAGAAACGGATGGCGGTCGTTTAGTCGATTCAGCGGCAGAGCCAGGTGAATGTTCACGGTTGCACCCGATTAGGGTTGACGCGCAAATCAACAGTCCAATCCGAAAAAGGATCATGCGGGATCACCAACCAGTGGGGATTCGGTCATTTGCAGGGCGACCATTTCGCCGTACTTGCCGCCGGCGGCGAGCAGTTCGTGATGCGTTCCGGTTTCGATGATCCGGCCGTCCTCCATCACCACGATCAAATCCGCTCCGGTGATCGTTGACAAACGATGGGCAATCACGAATGCCGTGCGGCCTTGTAATAGTTCAGCCAGCGACGTTTGAATCAAACGCTCCGATTCGCTATCCAGGTTGCTGGTCGCTTCGTCGAGGATCAAGATTTTGGGATCGGCGAGGATCGCGCGGGCGATCGCAAGCCGTTGACGCTGGCCGCCGGATAGCTTGACGCCCCGCTCGCCGATCAACGTGTCGTAACCCTCGGGAAGGCGGCGGATGAACTCGTCGGCCGCGGCCGCCCGAGCGGCGTCGACGACCAAATCTCGGTCGGTTCGTCGGGCGGCATACGCAATATTTTCGGCAATCGTGCCGTCAAACAAGAACACGTCTTGTTCGACGATGCCCAGCAGCGAGCGGTAGCTCGACAGCGTGATGTCGCGCAGGTCGCGGTCGCCATAATGAATCGCCCCGGCGGTGGGATCATAAAACCGGGCGATCAGGTTGGTTAACGTTGTCTTGCCCGCCCCCGAACGGCCCACCAACGCCACCGTGCTGCCGGCCGGGACGTCCAGCGAGATGCCCGACAGGACCCTCGTTTCGCTGCCGGGGTAGGCAAAACTCACCTGACGCAGCGATAGGTCTTGGACCGGAGCGTGGGGCGACAACGCGGTCGCGGAGGATGTTGAGGGCAATTCCTCGTCGATGTCCAAGACGTCAAGGATTCGGTCCAACCCGGCCAGGTTGTTTTGAAACGTCACCGCCGAACCGGCGATGGTCGCCAGCGGATCCAGGAGCATGGTGAGGTACACCAAAAACATCATAAGGTCGCCAAGCGTCAATTCACCGTTGATGATTTGATAACCGCCGTAGAGCAACAGACCGGTCGAGGCGAGCGGGATCAAAACCTCCCAGATGATTTCAATAATTCGGGTCCACCACCACGTGTGCAATTGTTGACGAACGAGGTAGTCGCCCTCCTGGACATAGCGGGTCGATTCGCTGCGGGCGCGGCTAAAGGTTCGCACCACGCGGATGCCGCCAAACGTTTCGGTTGCCCCCGAATCGATGCGTTGACGTTGACGACGAACGTCACGAAAAAGCGGACGAACACGATTGATGAATGTTCGGTGGGTGACCCAAACGGCGGGCAACAATAGCAAACCGCCGAGCATCAATTTCCAATCGACCAGCATGAGGATCACGAGGCTGCCGCCGAACTGGACGATCGCTCGCCAGGGGTTGTACAACATGCTGAAGATCAACTCCGCGACGCCGCCGGCGTCTTCGCGGATCAGCGATGCCATCCCGCCCGATTTGATCGAATAAACATTATGAAGCGGTAACCGCACGGCGTGGTCGAAAACATGCCGCCGGATCGCGACTTGGGCCTTGTTGGTCGCTTTGGTCGACAACCAACGCGCGGCGAGGTTGATGAGCGTCGCGGTCAGCGTCACGACGGTGACGACGACGGCAATCGCGACCAGGAACGTCATCGGTCGATCGGTCAACGACGGGTAGCCGAGACGATCGGTGATTTGCGCCAGAAAATCGGGCATCGGTTTGGGCGGCCGCGTCAGAACGCTGTCGATCGCCAGTTTGGTGCCAAGCGGCGGGATCAGCCGCAGGGCGATGCCGATCGTCATCAGGACCAGGCCGCCGATGATCGGCGATTTTTGCGACGCAATCAGTCCGAGGAAGGCGCGAAAGAGTTCCCAAAACGATCGCTCGCGGGTGCCGATCTTTCGGGAGTGTTTTTCGGCCGATTCGGTCGGGTCGGCGGACTTCCGCTCCGAGGCGGCATCGCGGCGACGTTTTCGGTATTCGGCAAATCGCCGACGGCTGGGGGTGACGGGCATGGAGGCATCTTTGCCGGTTGCCAAGGAATCCGAAAGTCTTGGCGACTTCCGCTACGAAAGACAAGGGAACCCAACGCGATTTTGATGCGTCACAGAGCATCGCGGGGGGATAGAATAGGTCCCCGCCCCTTCGCCGCGATCTTTTCTGCTTGTCCTCATGCCGCAACCCAGCACCGGTTCACGCCGCGCCGCCCGACGCCGTTTGATCTTCCAAAAGCTCGACGAACGTCGCGTTTTGGCTTCGATCACCGGCGTTGTTTTCGATGACGCCAACGATTCCTCCGTTCGCGAGGCGGCGGAAGTCGGGGCGGCGGGGCGGTTGGTTTTCATCGACGACAATGTCAACGAATCGCTCGACGCCGGTGAACGGTACGTGCAAAGCGATTCGGACGGCCGGTTCCGGTTCGATTCGGTGCCCGTGGGCGACCATCGCGTGGTGCTCTTTGGTGGCGGCCGATCGCAGGTTCAAACGACGCCGGTTGCTGCCGGGGTGATTAGTTCGGCAACAGTCAACCATCCGCCGGTTGCGGTTGTCGCGGCGGCCGATGATTTGGCAGCGGCGTTTGCCGAGGGAGACCGGATTGCACTGCTGGGCGGCGGTTCGTTGACCGCCGATGGGTCAGTCGTGTCGTTGAGCCGTTTAGCCGGGGGCGATCTTGTCATCGTTTCCGCTGACGAAATCGGCTCCGAAGTTCTGCGGGTCGGCGGCGATTTGGCTAATCCGGCCGACGTCGACGGTTCGACCGCGGAATTGGCCGGTTTCGTCGTTCAAGACGCCGCGATCGATGCGGGCGGACGGGGATTGCTGATCGGTCACGCCGCCGGCGAGCAGCCGGACGATTGGGTCGGGTGGAGCGTGGACGTTGACGGCGATGGCGTGCAACGATTGACCACGCGTTTGTCGCCGGGTGCCCGGGTGATCGGCGATTCCAACCCGTCGGTCTTGGCAGCCTCGCGAACGATTTTGGTTCAACCGGTCGAGCTGGTCGATGGCGGCGGGGCAGCGGCCGAACTGTTGGTCTACAACAACTCGACGGCCGAGTTCATCGGCGCTCCGGTTTCGGTCGATGCGGGCAGTGAACTAGTCGCGTTCAGCGATCGGGCGGGGATTTTGATCCTCCGCAGCGGTGATCAACTGGTCGGCTACGACGTCGACGGCGGGTTCGCGGAGCTGTACCGCGTCGAGGAATCGGAGCTAGGCGGTGACGTCGTGCTGGCGATTGATCCGGTTCGCGAAATGCTCGTGGCGGTCAACGCGGCGGACAATTTGGTGGCTCTGCTGGGGATGGAAACGGGTGATTTGATCCGGCAATTCGCATTGGACTTATCGTTGGTCGGCGTGCCTTCGGCGATCGATTTGGACCCGCAATTGACCGCGATCGTCGTTGCCGGATCGGCCGGGGCGGTCGAGTTGACGCTGCGGCGGCCGGTCGCCCAAGTTGTTCAAATCAACTCGGTTGATGATGCGGCGGAGGCGGATTTTGGAATCCGATCGATCGGGACCAACGACGCTCCGGTTTATCAAACCATGCCGATGCTTCAGGGCGTCGAGGACGAAGTGCTCGTCGCACCGGCCGGAACCCTGACGGCGGGGACGGCTGACGCCCAAGGCGATCGGATCGTCGTTTTGCCCGGCGGTGAGTCGACGACTCCGGGCGGCGGGGCGGCGGAGATCAGCGTCGACGGTTCGCTGCGGTACACCCCGGCGGCGGATTTTTCCGGCCAAGACACCGTTGACGTTCAACTGCACGACGGTCGATCAACCCGAACCGTGTCGTTGCGGATCGACGTCGCCGCGGTCGCCGACCGGCCGACCGAAGCGACGCTGAGCATCCCGCCGGTCTCCGAGTCGGTCCAAATCGGCGTCGTCGTCGGTCAGTTGACGGTGGCCGATCCCGATGGCACCGATGATTTGCAAATCACCATCGACGATCCGCGATTCATCCATCGCGACGGCGACATCGTTTTCGTCGGACCGGAGCCGCTGGATTTTGAAAGCGAACCGCGTATCCCGTTGGAGGTCCAAATCCGCGACGCGGCGGCGGATGAGACGTTGATCGTCAACCGGACCATCACGGTGCTCGATGCGGACGATCCGGTCACCGACATCATCATCAATTCAACTCAGGTTCGCGAAAACCGTCCCGGCGATCGGATCTCGGACGTGGCGGTGATCGACGAGGACGAAGACCAATTTCACGCGATCACGGTTTCGGACGATCGGTTTGAAGTTGTCTTCGGCCAGCTTCGGCTTCGCACCGGCGAGTCGGTGGACTTTGAAGCCGAGCCGACGATCACGCTGGTGGTGACCGCCACGTTCGGCTCCGACAGCTTCACCAAATCGATCACGCTGACGGTGCTGGACTCGCCCGAGGTGCCCGGCGAAGTGCAACTGACCGGGCCGGGCGAAGTGCTCGAGCGGGACCCCGGGGCGGTTGTCGGCAACATCACCGTGGGCGGCAATCCGGGGCAAAACGGTCACACCCTGAGCGTCAACGACGGTCGATTCGTCATCGCCGACGGCGTTTTGAAACTCGCCGATGGTGTCTCGGTTCGGCGAATTGACCAGGAAATCATTCAAGTTCGCGTCACCGCGACGGCCAACGCGGGCGGGTCATCGACAACCGGGACATTTGATATCGAAGTGCTTGAGAACGAATTGCCGTTTCACAACGCGGCGCTGCCCGAGGACGTCAACGGGGACGGCGAAGTGATGCCGTCGGATGCGTTGGCGATCATCAATTTTTTGAACAGCTTTGGTCCCTCGCCGGTCGGACCGGGCAATCCGAACTTTTTTTATGACGTCAACGGCGATGGGATGGTCACGGCGCTCGATGCGTTATTGATTATCAACTTTCTCAACGTCAACTCCGGCGGGCCGACCACGGGCACCGGCGGGGAACCGGGTCGCGGGGGCGGAGAACCGCTGGAGGACTCGTTCGCCGCTTCAGCCGTTGATTCGGAGTCCGACGACTTGGTTGCCGCGCTGCTGCCGTATGCCGACGACGCGTTCCGGCAAGAGCAACGCCGCAACCTGGAAACGATTCGCCAAGCCCGTGCCAACGGTCAAGTCGCGGCTATTGTCACTTCGGTTGACGATGGATGCCGGTTGATGGTTTTTGACCGGGAGGAGTGGGACGCGAGATTCACCCCGGACGAGGCGTCGACTGAGGCAGGCGATTCGGGTGATGAGACGTTGGAAGAAACGCTGACGTTGATCAGTCACCGCTAGCGGACGTTTGGGAGATTCTTGGGGTAAGGTTTTGCAATCTTCTTTAGCGGAAGGGCGCCAGCCCTCCGGTGCCGCCCTAACTCTTAGCGGCAGGGCGCAAGCCCTCCGGTGCCGCCCTTGGTAGCGGTAGAGCGGCAAGCGTTTTGCGGCACCGGAGGGCTTGCGCCCTACCGCTAGAAAGAAAGAGGCGGCACCGGAGGGCTTGCGCCCTTCCGCTAGAAAGAGTGACACGGCACCGGACGGCTGGCGCCGTTCCGCTAAGATTGGTGGCACCGGAGGGCTTGCGCCCTTCCGCTAAGTATTGATGGCGCCAGCCGTCCGGTTCCGCTTTTCCCCCAAAACGGCCCCCCGAGGCCGACGATTGAACGTTCATGGCGATCCAGGTTACGTGCGCCAAGTGTCTCAAACGGTTTCAAGTCAGCGACAAATTCGCGGGCAAAAAAGGACCCTGCCCGGCTTGCAAGGCGATCATCACGGTCCCCGACAAGTCGCAAGAAGTCAAAATCGAGGAACCGGAGGAGGTCGGCCCTAAGGATTCCAAAGGTCGCTCGGTCCTCAAACCGATCACCCGCAAAGACACCGCTTGGACGCGTCGACACACAATCATCACGGTCGTTTCAACCATCGTTGTGCTGATGTTCGCGGTCGCGGCGCGGACACTGATGCCCGGCGGCGTCCCCGGTTGGGCGGTTGCGATCGCCGCGGTGGCGTTGGCCCCGCCGCTGGTCCGCGGCGGCTACGCGTTTGCGTATGACCGCGAGTTGGAACCATATCGCGGCGTAGAACTGCGAAACCGAGTGCTGATCGCCGGCGGGTTGATGGCGCTGCTGTGGGCGATCTACGCGTTCGTCCCGGTCTATGTCGCGGATTTGGAGTCGCCGTCGGAAATGTCCGCGATGGCCGGTGGCATCATGCTTTGCATCGTGCTGGGGCTGGGGGCGATGATTGCCGTCGCGGCGTTCGAGTTGGAACTGACCTCGGGGCTGGTCGTCGCGGCAACTTACATCGTCGCGACGGGTGGGTTGGCGTTGCTGGCCGGCGTGCCGTTGGCGGATTTAAACGGGTGACCGGTCCTCTGGTTCCCGAAGTCTCCGGGGGGGGACATTCGTCGGTTCGCATTCCGCCGGACATTGATGTACCGATGACGCCGCGGGTGCGCCGGTTGGTCGATAGCCCGCCGATGCGTCACCTGGCGTCGTTGCGACAGCTCGGGTTGGTATCGTTGGTCTATCCGGGGGCGGTCCATACGCGGTTGGAACACTCGCTTGGAGTGCTCGCGACGGCGGTTCAAGTCGTTCGCTCTGCGGTCGCCGATCCCGCCGCCGACCGATGGGGAGTGGGCGAGCCGGCGGCCCAAGACGCTTTTCTGTTGGCGTCGCTGCTGCACGACGCCGGGCATTGGCCGTTTTGCCATCCGACCGAAGACATCAGCGGCAGTTTGACGTCCTCCGAGGGGGGCAAGCCGGTTCGGCACGAGGCCCGCCTGGCCGAGGTTTTGACGCATCCGGCGATCACCGAAGCTATCGATCAAGACTGGGAGTGCTCGGTTGCCGATGTCCTGTCGGTCATCGACCGCGGCATCGAATCCGAAACCGCGACCGCTCCGGCGGAGGCATTGCGGTTCTACGCGAGCTGCCTGTCGGGGCCGATCGACGTGGACAAACTCGACTATCTGCCGCGGGATTCGCTGCACGCGGGGGTTCCATATGGACGCAACTTTGATCGGTCCCGGATCTTGGCGGCGGTACGTTCGCATCCGCGGGAGCCACGGCTTTGTTTGGCCGATCAAGCGAGGACGGCCGCCGAGATGATGGTTTTTGCTCGCTACGTCATGTTCAGCGAGGTGTATTGGGAACGGACGGTGCGGGCGGCGACCGCGATGTTGCAGCGGGTCGTTTATCGGTTGCAACACGATCGGGCCAGCGAGCTGGATGTGTCGGCGTGGGCAACGTTGTCGGATGATCGGTGGGTGGACCAATTGCGGCGAGCCGGACGGTCAGCCGGGGATAATATCGCGGCAATGATTGAGGGGCTTTTCGGCGACCGGCGAGAGCTTTACCGGCCGATCGCCCAATATGATGTTGCGACCGGTGCGGCGGTTCATGGTGCGGTCGCACGGCAACCATATTGGTGGTTGACCCAGTGTGCCGGCCGGTTGGCTCATAAGATTGGCGACCGGATTGGACGGGTCGTCGACGCCGATGAGGTATTGATCGATGCCCCGCCGGTCAAACTGGAAGTGGACATCAATCTGGATATATTGACCGATGGTGGCGTGATGTCGTTGGGGGAACTCTCGCCGGTTGCCCTGGCGCTAGCCAACCGTCAATTTGACAACCATGTCAAACGCGTTCGCGTCTTTGTTCCGCAATCGTTGCGAACCGATTGGATGGCCGCGGGGCTGGATGCCGCCGCCGCCGGAGCGTTGCTGATGCGGGAAGTCGACAACTTGAGCGAAGAGATGGCATGAGCGGGGATCAAGTATGAACGAGTCACCGTTGATTTATCCGACCGCCGGGGACGCCGCGGTCGCGGTGGCGAATTTGGTCGTCAATCATCTCAACACGATGACGAATCCCGTCATCGGTTGGGCAACCGGAGGAACGCCCGAACCGGTTTACGCCGAGTTGGTACGGCGACATGCGGCGGGCGATTGGGCGGTCGGATCGGCCGGGTGTTTTAACCTCGATGAGTACGTCGGGTTGGCACCGGACCATCCGCAAAGCTACGCCGCGTACATGCGTCGGCACCTGTTTGATGCGGTCGGTTGGCCGGGACAACAACGCGTTTTGCCGGCCGGCAATGCGGACGATCCGGCGGCCGAAGCGGCGCGGTACGACGCCGCGGTTGTCGGGGCGGGGATCACCTGGCAATTGCTGGGGATCGGCGTCAACGGACACATCGCGTTCAACGAACCCGGCTCGTCGGCGGACTCGGCGACGCGGGTGGTGGATTTGACGACCGCGACGATTTCTGCCAATGCGAGGTTTTTTCAAACGCCCGCGGAGGTACCCCGGCGGGCGATCACGATGGGAATCGGCACCATTATGCAAGCCGAGCGGATCGTGTTGTTGGCCACCGGGCGGGACAAAGCCGACGCGGTGGCCGCGGCGTTGACCGGACCGGTTGGTGCCGCCTGCCCCGCCTCATGGCTGCGGCGGCACCGAGCGGTCACCTGGGTGCTCGACCGGGACGCGGCGGCGGGATTGTCGGCGAAATAGCTTTTTGACGACCAATGGAAACAATCCTAATAATATAAAAGCCGTCAATAGTCCGGGACTCAAAATGCCCGCCGCTCCCCGCTCGGAAAGCGCCTCGAGCGTAGGAAACGTCGAACCGGCATAGACATAAACCGCCGTCCCGGCAAGCATCCCGACCTGGCTGACCCACCAGAACGTTCGGGTCTTGATCGGCGTCAAACCCATTACCAAATTGATGACAAAGAATGGGACGACGGGGATCAACCGGAGAGTAAACAGATAGTAGGCACCTTCGCGTCGCAGGTTTTCGTTAAAACTGCCTAAGCGATCACCGAAACGCGACTGAACCCAATCTCCCAGCAGGTATCGCGATAGCAGAAACGCCATGGTTGCCCCGGTGGTCGAGGCGAACGAGACCAGGATCAGGCCGACGACGAAACCGAACAACCAACCGTACAAGAGGGTCAACACAGCGGCCCCGGGCAATGAAAGCCCCGTGACCATGACATAAATCACGAATGCCGCGGCGAAGAATAAAACCGGATGGGTTGCTTTAACCGATCGCAGTTGTTCCTCGCGGGACGCTAAGGATTCCAAATTCAGCGAATCACCGAAGCTGTAAAGGAGTCCGGCGGCGATCGCGATGACGACTGTCAGGATGACAAGCTTCTGCCAGTTAGACTTCGGCTTCGGTTCGTCGGGGGGGCGATCGGACATGGTAGAAAGCAAACGTTACGCAACCCCTGCCGGCTCGACGACCGGAACGCCTTTGGCAGATTTGTCGATGAAGTCGGTCGACAGCCCCAAGTCTTTGAGCAACAACCGCGACGAAATCCGGCTGGACTCGTAAATCACCGGCAGGCCCGAACCGGGATGCGTCCCGCCGCCGACCAAGTAGACCCCTTGGATGTCATCGAAACGATTCTTGGGTCGCAGATGCAACATTTGACCGAGGTTATGTGCCAGATTAAACGTCGCACCCTTGTAGATCGCATAGTCATCCCGCCAATCGTTGGGCGTGATCCGGTGCTCGACCCGAATGCGGTCGCGGATGTCATGCAGTCCTATGTCGGCAAGCTTATCGAGCGCCAGCTCGCGGAAATCTTCCCCGCGTTCGTCCCAGTCCACGTTGTCGCTCTGGTGCGTCACCGGGACTAACACATACAGAGTGCTGTGACCGGCCGGCGCCAATGTCGGATCGGTCACGCCGGCGTTTTGAACGTAAAACGACGGGTCTTCCGAAAGCACCTGCGCCACCTCGATCTCATGCAGATTGCGTTCGTACTGTTTCGATATATGAATGCTGTGGTGCGGCAGTTCCTCATACAACCCTTCGATGCCCAGGTAGAGCATGAACGTACTGCAGGAAAACTTTTTCTTGGCAATCTTCTTGTCAGTCCAACGGCGTCGCGCGTCGTCGGGCACCGTCCGCGTCATCCAGTCGGCAAAGTCGGCTCCGACCACAAACGCATCGGCTTGGTAAACATCATCGTCGGTGTGAACGGCCCGCAGACGACCATTGGCAATCTCGACCGACCTGACCGGTTGATCGCAATGAATGGTGACGCCCAACGACTGGGCGACTTCGGCCATGTGCTCCGACACCGCGCTGCAGCCGCCAATCGGGTGCCACACCCCATACTCATATTCCAGGTAAGACAGGATGCTGAACAGCGATGGGCAATTGAACGGACTCATGCCCAAGTATTTCGACTGGAACGCAAACGCGATCACCAACCGGGGGTCGCTAAAGTATCGTCCCAATTCGGTGCCCAGCGAACGCAGCGGATGCACTTTGGTGGCGGCCCCCATGAGCGAGGGACGCATGAGGTCTTTGATCCCGGCAAAGGGTGATTCGAGGATCGGACGGAAGGCTTCGAGCTTGGCTCGGTTGTCGACCATGTAGCGACGCAATTGACCGACGTCGGCAGGCGAAAATTTGGCAATCTGCCGGTCCATCTCGTCCATGTCCGGGGTGCAGTCGAGTTGACCGCCGCCGCCGAACGTTAGCCGGTACTGGGGGTCGAGCCGCTCCATCGGCACTTCGTCGACGAAGTCGCGTCCGACCGAGTGATAAATCTCCGAGAGCACACGCGGGTACAGGAAGAACGTCGGACCGCAGTCGAAACGAAAACCGTCCCGCTCGATCGCCGAGGTCCGTCCGCCAACCCGGTCGCGGCGTTCGAGCAGCGTGACGTCGCACCCGCCGCGGGCCAATTGCATCGCCGCGGCCAAACCGCCGGGACCGGCGCCAATGACGACGACTTTTTTCTTGGACATGGGCGGCTTGCAGCGGGGTAGGGGTGGGGGGGGACCGAAAGTCTTGGCGACCTCCGCTACGGGACTAACCGCCTATTTGCCGCAATAATCAATCGCCGTGGCGATCTCGGTCTTCAAATTCCGCCGCTCGACGATCCGGTCGATGTAACCGTGCTCCAACAAAAACTCGCTGGTTTGGAAACCTTCGGGCAATTCGATCCCAATGGTCGCTTTGATCGTCCGCGGGCCGGCGAAACCGATCAATGCCCGCGGTTCGGCGAACACCAAATCGCCCAGCGACGCGAAACTGGCCGCCACTCCGCCCATCGTCGGGTTGGTCAAAACGGAGATGAATAGCCCACCGGCATCGTGGTAACGGGCCAACGCCGCGGTGACTTTGGCCATTTGCATCAACGACAGGATCCCCTCGTGCATCCTCGCCCCGCCGCCGGAAGCGGAAATGATGATGACCGCCAAATCATGCGTCGTCGCGTGCTCGATCAACCGCGTCAAGCGTTCGCCGACGACCGACCCCATCGAACCCATGATGAACGCCGAATCGGTCACCGCCAACGCCACCCGGCGTGCCCGGACCATGCCGGTGCCGGTCAAAACCGCATCGGTCAATCCGGTCCGTTTTTGCTCGTCGACCAAACGGTCAGCGTAGGAACGACGGTCGGAAAATTGCAACGGATCAACCGACCGAAGCTCTTCGCCCATCGATTCAAACGTCCCGGTGTCGAGGACCTGTTCGATCCGCTGCCGCGCCGAAACGTAAAAGTGGTACTCGCACTTGGGGCAAACGTTGAGCCGCTGGACGACCTCTTTGCGGTACAACGACGCGCCGCAGGAGTCGCATTTGAGCCACAAACCCTCGGGAACCCCGCGTTTTTTGGCAATCGGCTCGGCGGCTCGCGGCGCCGGCACGTCCGGCGGCGGCGGGACCGTATCGGGAGAGGTGTCAGACAACGACATCGGGGGCGGGCGCGGGGAGCGATCGGGGGCGTCGCCACGGTAACATCCCGGTGGGTATCGCGGAAGATTGGTAGCGGTGTGGGATAGGCCTCCGGCCTGTCACAGCCTTGCGACGACAGGCCGGAGGCCTATCCCACATTACAGGAGTGGTTCAACCAATTGTCGACGCGTCACCACGCCGACCCATCGTCCGGCTTCATCGCTCAGGATCGCGACGTCGGAATGGGCCGCGTAGAGCCGCAGCAGCACGTCGAGGTGTCGGGCATCGGCGTCGGCGTTGATCACATCGCGCGGCGGCGGCAGTTTTTTGCGACGGACCAGTTCGCCGTAACGGTGGTAGCCAACGATCTTTTTGCCGCGACGGACCAGCACGATCGGGTGATTGGCCCGACGGGCTGCGGCCCGAGCACGCGACACATCGGCCCGCCGGTCGATGACCGCCAATCGGTCCGGCCGAACGCCAAAACCGATCGCCCGCTGGCCGCCCTGGTCAAACAACGCTTGAGCCAAATCCCGCTGTCCGGCCGCCAACAACCCCGATTCCTGGCCGGCACGCAGCAATCGATCGAAATCGCCCCGGCCCATCGTCAATTGCACCCGAAACGGCGTTTGGCCCGTCATCTTTTGCAACAATTGACCCAGCAACGCCAACAACGAGGCGATGGGCGACAACAGGACCGCCGCGGCGATCACCAACCCGCGGACCGCCGAAAGCATCCGGTAAGGCGCCTGGTAAAACAGACTCTTGGGCAGCAACTCGCCGAAAATGAACACCACGGGGGTCAACAGGACGGTCGCGGCCAGATCGATCCCCTCGTGTTCGCCGGCTCCCGGGAGTTCGGCCGCACCGTGCTGCCCGATCGCCGGCCCGCCATCGATCCACGCGGCGACCCCCAGCACGATCGCCGCCGAGGTTGCGTAGTTGGCCAAATTGTTGCCCACCAATGTCGTGGCAACAAAAATCGCGGGGTGATTGAGCAGCCAAATCAAACCTCGCCCGGCCCACGAGCCGGCCAGCCCGTCGAGCACCAACCGCGTCCGCGAGACACGATACAGCCCGGTTTCGGAGCCGCTGAAAAAGGCGCTGCCAGTCAAGCCGACGAGGAACAAAATGACCGCCAGCGTCATGACGGGTTCTCGGCGTCCGGTCCCCGCCAAACCTCGATCCACACCCCGTCGTCGGCTTCTTCGATCACGACCAGCTCGAATTTGTCCAACGGGGCGACGTCGCCGACCCGCGGCAGACGTGCGTTGTGCCGCTGCAGGTGCCCGGCGACGGTGGCCGGGCGGTCGTCGGGCAAATCGACGTCCAGCCGCCTGGCCAATGTCCCTAAACCGGTGCTGCCGTGCAATTTGTAGTGATCGGCGCCGAGGCGTTGAATTTGATCACTCGCCTCGTCGATCCGCGCCCGGCTGGCCAACACGCCCCGCAGAATGTCGTCGACGCTGGTCGCCCCCATCATGTCGCCAAACTCGTCGACGACGACGGCCACGTCCCGATCGGCGGCTTCCAGTTTGTCGAAAACATGGGCCGCCCGGGCCGACCAGGGGACGTAGAGCACCGGTTTGATCGAATCGTGAAGGTGATCCCACGCGCTGGGCCGCAGCGACCGGACGGCCAGCGATCCGGTCGGCGGTTCCTCGATGCGATCGGTCGACGGGGCAACCATCAAGTAACCGCCCGGCGGCAGCGGCTGGGGGACCGATTCGAGCGACAGCGGCATCGCTGCGAAAGCCAGTTTGCTCCGCGGCCGCATGATTTCGTCGACGCGAATCTCCGCCAAATCGATGATCGACTGGAGTGCCTCCCGTTGACGCCGCATCATTTTCAAATCTCCGGTGCCCAAGTCGATCGCCCGCCGCAGGTCATCGGTTCGCAGCTCCGGTTCCGGCTCGAAGGTTGGCCAAATCAACCGCCCGGCCGCCGCGTTGAGATGTTTGACGACCGGCAGCACCGGCGAGACGACCGCGAGGGCGACCCGCAGCGGCACGACCGAGGCAATCGCAATCGGCCCCGGCCGGATCACCGCGAACGACTTGGGCAACATTTCGGAGAAAAAAATGATCGCCACCAACGCGATCATCGTCAGCACCCCGGGCCGATCGACTTCGGTTGCCAGGATCGCGACGATCGCGAAGTAGAGCATGTTGACCAGCAGGTTCCAAAACAGGATCGCCGAGAGCAGCCGCTCGGGGTCGCCGAGCATCGCGTCGACCATCCGACCGCCCGCGGACTTTTTGACCAATCGCCGTCGATCGCGGGCGGTCAGCGAAAAGAACGCCGCCTCCGAACCGCTGAAAAAGCCCGAAACGATCATCAGCAACAACAGCGCCACGAGCATCGGCCAGCGATCGGGCGGCGGCAGGAACCCGGTCACTTTCGGCTAACCCAATGCTGGCTCCCCCTCGCCCCTTTTAGGGGAGAGGGGGTTGGGGGGTGAGGGGATGTCCCCCAAAGCCGAATCATAGTTTCGATGCCCCCAAATTTCGTGACCCTAACATCACCCCGTTCCTGCGGTGCGATCCCGATCACTTTCCAGCGCCACGTCAAATTCGCTTAACGCCGGCACCAACATCGCTGCGATCGTGAACCCGTAACCGACCATGACGGCAAAGACGACATACAAATGGTCGGTTTGCAACAGGAACTGCGTGATCGCGTAAAACGTCAGTACTGGTAGCGTGAACGACGTCGCAAAGATCGCCGGTGACGGATTTCGCCAACCAAGCGTCGCGAATAACGCCGCCCCGCCGCCCAAGATCATGACCAGAAACGGCACCAGTTGGACCTGAAACGCGCCGCGAAAACTGACCATGATCGTCATGCAAATCGCGATGCCCACGCACAGGAAAAACACGGTCCCCAAGCTCGCCAGCGTCGCGGTCCGGCCGGCAACATGGTTCATCCCCGCGTGCAAACCAAGGACGACCGAGAACACGGATAGCGTGATGATGCCGATCACCGTGTAGACGGTGTTTTCGGTCGTCAAAATTCCTGCGATCCCCATCGCGATGACCAAAACGATCGGCAGCGCGATCATCTCTTTGGCCGCGTACATCACTCCCATTAGTTTGCCCAGGATGAACTCCGTCGGCGTCAGGTCGGTGACCAACAACAGATCGAGCGCCAATCCATCGCGTTCGCCGGTGATCGACGTGACCGCCAGGGCGTTGATTAAAACCATCGCCAACACCCCCAAACCCGCGACCGGCATTGTCACCGCGGGCAGTGTTTGGCCGATCCGTCCGGCCGGCCGGTAGGCGGTCCCCGATTGGGTTTGCGACCAAACCACGCCGGCGACGACGACAAACGCCAGCACGAACAACACGCGAATCAACACGACCTTTTTGCCGTAAGCCCACGTCCGAACTTCCCGCCATAGCACCGGATTGTCCCAAACCGGTCTCGGCGGACGGACTTTCCACGACTGCGGCGTCACCTCCGCTCCCGATTCTTTCAATTCCGTGGTCGTTTCGGGTTCCGGTGCCCGCAGCCGCACTTCCCGCGACGGGTTCCAAATCCGAACGCGGGCAATGCCCAGGCCGATCGTTGCCGCCGCGGCGATGACCCCGACGATGACGAACCCGATCACCGCCGGTGAAAACCCGTCGTCGGCCGCGGTCGCCAAGGCCCGAAAGGGTTGCAACATGGCCGTTGCCGGCCCCGGGGCGGCGCGATGGACTGCTTCGGCCGCCGCGATCCCGCCGATGAGCACCAGCACCGTCAGGGCGAGGGTTTGAAACGTTTTTTCCCGCCAAAGGGCAACCACGGTGCCGACCGAGGCGCTGACCAAAATCATCGATGCGGTCACCGCGGTGACGGCGAAAACCTGACCCGGCGACACGCCCCCGAGCAGCGGCAGCATCAGGAAAAACGGCACCGAAACGACCAGCAGCGACAGCGGCACCAACAGCGTCGCGGCGGCTTTGCCGGCGACCACTTCCAAACCCGACAGCCGCGTCATGAGAAGCAAGATCAACGTCCGGCGATCTTTCTCTTGAGCGACCCCCGAAGCCGCCGCGACTGCGGCCAGCGCCGCCAGGATGACGAGCTGAAGCGGCGCCAGCAGCGTGAACATCCAGCGACCGAATTTGGCCAAATCGGACGTTGCGACCAGCGTCCGTGACCCGTCGAGCACCAGGTAACCGGTGCATAACAACACAAAGAGCACCAGCAGGTACAGCGATCGGGCGAGGTAGGTCGCCGACCGACGGGGCACCACCGTCGCTTCGCGGAAAAAGACAGGTCCGAGCATGATCTCTTGGGAGGTGGGTCAGGTCGCCGGGGCGCCGACGTGCCAGAGTACCAGAGTGTCGGCATTGTCACCGGGGGGAGTCGGCAGTACCTTACACGGCCCTGCCTGAATTGGCCCGCCCCGGCGGCCGTTTCGTTCATTTCCCCGACTAAAACGTCGCTTGCGTGTCAACCGCGGCGGCACGACTGCCATGACGATGGACCAAAGCCTCAAGGTGAAAGCCGGGGCGATCAAAACCCGCAACGTTCTGACCCGCGCCGAACGCGTTGCGCGGTTGAAGCAGATCGATAAATTCGACGAGGAGATGTCGATCGTCGGGATGCCCAAAGTCCGCGTCCCGAAAGTCTCGCTGAAGAAGAAAAAGAAAGTTAAGAAGGAAGAAGTCGAAGAGAAGAAGGGCAAAAAGAAGTAACGGGGTCCCTTCCGACGCTCCGTTCTGACCCCTTTCTAGCGGAACGGCGCAAGCCGTCCAGTACCGCCATAATTCTAGCGGAACGGCGCAAGCCGTCCGGTGCCGCCATAATTCTAGCGGAACGGCGCAAGCCGTCCGGTGCCGCAACCGGAGGGCTGGCGCCCTACCGCTAAAAGAGGGGGGGGCACCGGAGGGCTGGCGCCCTACCGCTAAGAGATTGAGGAGACACCGGAGGGCTGGCGACCTACCGCTTGGATTGGATTGGACGAGAGCGGACAATGGCCGCATGAACGTTGCCTGCTTTAGCACCAAAGCCTACGACCGCCAATTCCTCGGCAAAGCCGCCGCCGGAGGGTCGCACCAATTCCGGTTTCTCGATCCGTCATTGTGCCGCAACACCGCGGTGTTGGCCGACGGTTGCGAAGCCGCCTGCCTTTTCGTCAATGACGTCGCCAACGGTCCGGCGCTCCGCGCCCTGGCCGATCATGGCGTGCGAGGGTTGACGCTCCGGTGCGCGGGGTTCAACAACGTCGACATGCAAACGGCCGCGGAATTGAATCTCCGAGTCCTTCGGGTCCCCGAGTATTCGCCGCACGCGGTCGCCGAGCACACCATCGCGTTGCTGTTGACGCTCAACCGGCGGATTCACAAAGCCTACAACCGGGTCCGCGAGAACAATTTCTCGATCGATGGGCTGCTGGGATTTGATTTGCACGGCCGCACCGTCGGGGTGATCGGTTCGGGTAAAATCGGCACGGCGACGGCGGCGATCTTTGCCGGATTCGGATGCCGCGTCCTGCTGCACGATCCGCGACCGTCGGACGCGGCGGCGGCCTATGGGAAGTTCGTATCGTTGGAAAACCTGATCGCCGAGTCGGATATCGTGACGCTGCACTGCCCACTGTCCGGTGCCACTCACCATTTGATCGACAGTGACGTTTTGAACCAAATGAAGTCCGGCGCGATCCTGATCAACACCTCCCGCGGCGGACTGATCGACACCCCCGCGACGATCGCGGCGCTCAAGACGGGACGGCTGGGCGGGTTGGCAATCGACGTCTACGAAGAGGAGTCGGGGCTATTCTTTGAGGATCGATCGTCCGAAATTGTCCACGACGATACGCTGGAGCGGTTGCTGACATTCCCTAACGTCTTGGTCACCTCGCACCAGGCGTTTTTTACCGGCGAAGCTTTGACGCAAATTGCGGCCACGACGATCGACAATCTTGACGCGTTGGCCTCGGGGTTGCCGCGGGACAAGTTCGAGGTGCGAGCCGAGCCGCAGGGGGTGGCGTGATCACGATGAAACGTAGTCGGGTTGAGGAGTGGATGGACGATCCGGCGATCGATCCGGCGGTTCACGATGCGGCGTTGGCGGGGCTGCGGCGGCTCAATTCGGTGTCGATGATTGCCCCGCTGCTGGCCGGTCAATTGCGAAAACTCGCTGCCGCCGTCGCGCCGCGTCCGCTTCGGGTGCTCGACGTGGCCTGCGGCGGTGGGGATTTGCCGATCGCTTGGGCCAAGTCGGCCCGGCGTCAGGGTTGGTCGTTGGCGGTGACGGCGCTGGACCGCTGCGATCGGGCTTTGGAAACGACCCGGCGGGCGGCGGAGGCGGCGGGGTTGGAAATCGGCGTGCGGCAAGCCAACGCGTTGACCGAACCGCTGCCGCGTGGCTTCGACGTCGTGACCTGTTCGTTGTTCTTGCACCATTTGGACGGTCCCGATGTTGTCCGGTTGGTGGGCGAGATGACACGGGTCGCCGGCCGGGCCGTGCTGCTGTGCGATTTGGAGCGGACGCGTCTGAACTTGGCAATCGTTTCTGCGGCCTCGCGATTGGTGTCACGCTGCCCGGTGGTCCACCATGATGCCGCGGCGAGCATTCGGGGGGCCTGGACGCGGTCGGAGTTGGCTGAATTGATCTCCGGGGTGGTGCCCGGCCCGGTGCCGGTCCGGTCGATGCCGCCGTGCCGGATGCTGGCGGTCATTCATCGCCGGGTCACGGCGGAGACGCCCGCTCGGCGAGGACTGCCGGTCGTCGTCGCTGCGCCGGTGCCGGCGTTGGCGCGGGACGCGACCGAACCGGTGGCGCCGTTTTCGTGATCGTTCGCGGCGGCGGCGTAGCGATTTTGGGCGGCGGCGTAGCGATTTTGGGAGGAGGCGTGGGCGGTTCGGCCGCCGCGTTGACGTTGGCCGAACGGCCGGTGGACGTTTGCTTGTTTGAAAAATCGACGTTTCCTCGCGAAAAGGCGTGCGGATGTTGCCTCGGAGCCGCCGGCGTCGCGGCGTTGGACCGTCTCGGGGTGGGCGAACCCGTGCGATCGGCCGCGGTCAAAACCGACCGGCTGGTTGCACTTTTTGACGCCGGGCCGGGTTGCCCGATCGACGTGCCGATGGTGCCCGGGTTAGCGATCGGCCGCGGGTCGTTGGACCAAATCCTCCTCGCCGAAGCGACACGGCGAGGCGTCGACGTCCAGCAACCAGCCAGCGGGATTGTCGTCGACCAGGACGGGGGCGGGGTGAGCGTGCAAATTTCCGGCGTCGGCGCTGCAAATCAAACCCGTCGATTTGACCACGTGATTGCCGCGACCGGTTTGACCGGCAAATACGCCGCCGGTGGCAGCGGCGGGTTTGTCGACCGGCCAACCGGGCCGATCGGTTGGACCGCTCATTTGCCGGCCGCCCATCCGCTGGCCGCCCGTCTGCCGTTGCCGCCCGGCACAATCGCGATGCTGGTCGGCGGTGGCGGTTACGTCGGGCTGGTGCGGCTGCCCGGAGGCTCGATCGACGTCGCCGCGGCGGTGGCATTGAGCCGCGGTGGACGCCCCGCCGGCGCGGTTGCCGAGATCATCGGTTCGGTTGGCGGTTGGCCGGCGGCGGAGCTGGATCGGTTGGCCGATTGGGTTAACGCCGTCGCCGGTGCGTGGGTCACGCCGCCGCTGCGGCGACGCCGCCCCGCCGCGGCCGGACGGGTTTTGTTTGTCGGCGACGCCGCCGGTTACGTTGAACCGATGACCGGGGAGGGGATGACGTGGGCAATTCAAGCCGGAGCCGCCGCCGCGGGAGCGATCGCCGAGGATCGAGCCGACCGTTGGCCCACCGAATTGAACGGGTTGCTACGATCGCGGCGGCGTTTATGCGGTACGATCACCGCGTCGTTGCGTCGCCGATCGGTGCGGCGGGTCGGTGCTCATTTGTTGCACCGAATACCTTCGTTGTGCCTTCCCCTCAACCGGGTGGTGGCCGGGGGTCAATGATTCCCTTTTCTTTGGAAGCGTCATGTTTGGTGGCGTCCTGTAACCGCCATGAACGCACTGGCCCCCGCCCCCGCCCCCGCCCCCGTCCCCCGCGTCGTCGCCGAGCCGTCAGCGCCCCGAACCACGCGCCGCGGCGCGGTGCTGTTGGCCATCGCTTCGCAATTTCCTGAAGAATCGCTGAACGTCGACGCAGCGGCCGAGTTTGCCCAATCGGTTTCCTGTCACACCGATGCCCAGCGAACCAAAGTCGCCAAGTTGTACCGTCGGACCGGGGTGGAACGGCGCGGCAGCGTTTTGTTGACAAAAAACGAGCAAGGTCGGACCACCCAGGATTTTTACCAACCGTTGCCGATCGGCGATCATCCCGACGCGATGGTTGCCGACCGCGGTCCCGGCACCGCGGCGAGGAACGATCGGTACGGCGTCGAAGCCCCTCGGTTGGCGCTCGCGTCGGCCGCCAATGCGTTGCAACAATCCGACATCGGGTCCGATCGGGTAACGCACCTGGTGACGATCTCCTGCACCGGGTTTCAGGCTCCCGGCGTCGACATCGATTTGATCGAAGGCCTCGATTTGTCGCCGCAAACCCAGCGAGTTGCCGTCGGATTCATGGGCTGCCACGGTTTGATCAACGGCCTGCGGGTCGCTCGCGACATCGTCACGGCGGATCCCGACGCGATCGCGTTGGTCGTCAGCGTCGAACTCTGCTCGCTGCACTATCAATATGGATACGATTCGCAACGAATTGTTTCGGGATCGATTTTCGCGGACGGCAGCTCCGCGGCGGTCGTTGCCGCCGGTCCCACGGCGTTGACTACCCGCCCCGTAGTTGGACCCGCCAGGGTTCAGTCCCCCCCCTCGACTCCTAACACCCCCGACACCTCCAACACCGTTCAACTCGGCGACGGCGGCTCGTGCCTGATTCCTCGCAGCCGCGATGCGATGACGTGGCGGATCGGCGACCACGGCTTTGAAATGACGCTGGCGGCGAGCGTCCCGTCTCTGATCGAGCACCACCTGGCCGGCTTCCTGAACCCTTGGTTGGCCGACCGCGGGTTGGACATCGGTTCGATCGGCGGCTGGGCGGTTCATCCCGGCGGGACGCGCATTCTCGGCGCCGTCGAATCGGCGTTAAGTTTGACGCCCGACGATTTGATCGTCTCCTACGACGTCCTGCGACAACACGGCAACATGTCGTCAGCGACGCTGGGCGTGATTTTGGGTCGTTTTATTCAAACGAATGTTCCCAAGCCTTGGGCGATGCTCGGCTTCGGCCCCGGCCTTGAAGTCGAACTGATGTTGATCGGTTAGATGCGTTTGGGTGACGACGACTCGTCGATTGCCACCGCGGCGGCGACGCTGAGGGGCGGCGGTTTGGTCGCGATCCCTACCGAAACGGTCTACGGTTTGGCCGCACGCGGCGATCGCGAGGCGGCGGTGGCGGCGATTTTTGCCGCCAAAGGTCGTCCGTCGAGCAACCCGTTGATCCTGCACGTCGCCGACATCGCCGCCGCCCTGCGGCTTTGGCAACCGCTTTCGGACATCCAAACTCGTCGTTTGCAACGCTTGGCGACCCTCTGGCCCGGCCCGCTGACGGTCGTCGGCCCCAAATCGTCGCATGTTTTAGACACCGTCACCGCTGGCGGGCCAACCGTGGCCGTCCGCATCCCCGACCATCCGTTGACGCTGCGGTTGCTCGCCTCGGTGCCGTTCCCGGTCGCCGCACCCAGCGCCAACCCGGCCAATTACGTATCCCCGACGACCGCCGATCACGTCGCCGATCAGCTCGGCGATCGGGTCGAACACATCCTCGACGGCGGCCCGTGCCGCGTCGGGCTGGAGTCAACCGTCGTCGACTTAGGCGATGATCAATGTCCGCCTCGACTGTTAAGGATCGGCGTCATTGGCGTCGATCAAATCACTCGCATACTGGGCGAGCCTATCACGACAGCGAAATCATCCCGGGCAATTCCCCCGTCGCCGGGCATGGGGTTGAAACATTACAGCCCCCGGATCCCCGTTCGGTGGGCCGAACCATTCACGCCGGTCCCACCGGGAACGATCAGGCTTAACTGGACGGACACCGACGAAAACACCCTATGTCTATCATCAACGGGCAATTGGTCCGAAGCGGCGCATCGTTTTTATGCCGCACTGCGGACAGCGGATCAACACTATCGTGCGATCGAAATCCAACCGCTCCCGGCTATCGAATCAATCGCGGTGGCTGATCGTCCCTATGTGTTAGCAATCGCCGACCGAATCAGTCGTATCATCAAACAAAACTGAACCACTCATCAAAGAAATCGACGCTTATCAAAACCTCAAAATTCTTATTAGCGTTTATTTCTTTGATTAGCGGTTAAAACCTCATCTCACAAATCAGTGGTGCCCCACCGCATCCGGCTCGGTCATTCGTCCAAACAAATCGGCCAGGATCGCTTGTTCCAGCGCCACGTCGCGGCCCAGCGGGATCCAGCCCAAAGTATCGGGACGATCGATCAGATTGACGTCGCGGCTGATTCGGGAACCGTCCAACCGGACCGATGATTGCGTCTCGGTCGTCACGTCGGTGTGCGTAAGATCTTCCAGGTCCTTTTGTACAATCAGTTCGATCGAATAGGAGTTCGGCGATGGGCGAATGTTGACGATCGCCCGCCGGCGGATCGACTGAAAGGTTCCTTGCAGACGTTCAAACCCCGGCAGGCTGTCTTTACGCCACGGTTCGAGAATCGATCCGCCGGTTTGATAGACCGTTTCGACCCGACCGTCGATCAGGATGCCCGGTCCGCGAACGACCGGTTGCTCCGCGGCGATGCGGAAATAGTCATCCAGTGTATCGACAACTTGACGCTGAATGAACTCCGGCGGCGCGTCGGGAAGCTCCAGCGGATTGGGAACGTAACCGTCGGGCACCGGAGTGACGAACCGATGCAGCAATTGCCCGCAGCCGGTCAGCAATAGAGCGGTCAAACAGCCGAGACGATACAATTTTATCATGCCCTTGGATTTTTCGGCTATCGCCGGATCCCACCCGGCCCCGCGGCGACCGTCGGCATCGCTTTGGCGCCGGGAATATCTTCGGGGTACAACGACCAAACCGGCACGCGTTTTTGCAATGATTCCATCAAATCACGCTGACTCTGAGCGACCTTCTTGCGTTGCAATTGTTGTTTGATTTCCTCCTGGACATTGGCTAACGGTTCGCGGCCGGCCGACTCCCGCTCCAGCACGCGGATGATGTGCAGACCCTGGGCGTCTTCGATGATCGGACTCATCCCGCCGGTCGGCAGCGAAAAGATCTGTTCTTCCAACTCGCTGGACGCTAGCGATCCTTTGTTGGTCCAATCATGCAGCCCCCCGTCGCCGGCGAACGGCTCCTCGCTGGACGCTTTGGCGACCGCCTGCAGGTTGCCGCCAAAGTAGGCTTCGCGGCCCATCGCCGTGATCGCCGCTTGCGCTTCGGCACGGTCGGGATGATTCTCGAACATCACGCTGAGTTGTTCCCATTTGGCGCGAGCCGGGTGAGCGAATTGCAACGGCTGGGACTCATAAGCGACATAGATTTCCGACAGCGAGACGTGCGGCTTCTGCTCGATCTTTGATTTCATATAAAAGTGCCCCAACATCGCGTCGGTAAACTCTCGCTGCTTGACCCCCAGCGACGTGCCGGTCTCGCGGAGCTTGCGGTCGAGTTCAACATTGGTGGTGACGTTGAACTTTTCCTTGAGGCTTGGCAGCTCGGTCTCATAAAAAGCCTGCCGGGCTTTGGCCGACAACGTTTGTTCGGCTTCCTTGCGTTTGTCCGCCGCAGCGGTACCGACTTGATCCAATAGAAACGACTCGCGCATCATCCGGGTTTGAATGGTGCTGGCGAGCAATTGCCGGAGCATCTGCAGTTTGATGAACCGCAATTGATCCTCGGGCACTTCGGAGCCGGTCTGTTCGATGACCGTCGCGATCCGGGCGTCGACTTGGGGCATCAACTCACCAAGCAGCACGGGGCGGTTGCCAACCACCGCGATCGGGGTCGACGGGTCGGTCGGCAGCGGCAGCTCGGCGGCGGCGTCGATTTGCGATCGGGTGGGGATTTGCCCAACGGCGCCGCGGGGGTGGATGGCCAGGCATACCGCCAACGCCAGGAGGATCGCGGGCGGCGGGAGGGCGACGGGGGACATGATCGACCGGGGGAAGTCGTGAAGGGGGCCGCTTTGCGATAGAACAACCCGCCGGCGGGGTGCAAGGGCTATCCCCGCGATCGCTCGCCCATTTGATCCCCCCGACGTCGCCAATGACCCGCCTGTCCGACCTGTTTGCCGATTTCAAAACCCGCGGCCGGACGGCGCTGATGCCGTTCGTCACCGCGGGTGATCCGTCGATCGACGTGACGGCCAAAGTGGTCGCCGCGGCCGCCGCTGCCGGGGCGGATCTGTTTGAAATCGGTGTGCCTTACAGCGATCCGATCGCCGACGGCCCCGTCATCTCGTCGTCGTATCAACGGGCACTCGACGGCGGCTTTCGGTTGCGGCAAGTCTTTGAACTCGGTCAAACGATGCAGGCCGCCGCGATGCCGCCGGCCGTCACGATGGTGTCCTACTCGATCATTCACCGTATGGGCGTCGATGCCTATTTGGATGCCGCAATCGGGGCGGGCTACTGCGGCGCGATTGTCCCGGACCTGTTGGTCGAGGAAGCCGCACCGCTGCGAGATCGATGCCGACAGCGGGCGTTTGATTTGATTCAACTGGTCACCCCGACGACCCCGCGTGAGCGTCAAAAGCGGATCGCGGACCTTTCGTCGGGCTTCCTTTACATTGTTTCGGTCGCCGGCATCACGGGCGAACGATCGGTCGTCGCCCCGGGTTTGATCGACAACGTGGCGTGGCTGCGAGATCAAACCGAACTGCCGCTGTGCATCGGTTTCGGCATTTCCGGGCCGGACATCGCCAGCCAATTGGCCGGTCACGCTGACGGTCTGATCGTCGGATCGGCCATCGTCCGCCGCGTCGCCGAAGCGGGGCCGGACGCACCGAAGATCGTCGGGGACTTTGTCAAATCGCTTCGTGACGCGATTGACCAACCGGTCTAGCCACAGAGATCACCGAGAACACAGAGTTTTTTATTTTGTACAACTCTGTGCTCTCGGTGACCTCTGTGGCTAATCCTCATCAGGGACTTTGCCACTGCAGTTGCCCGCCGGTTTGCTGGATAATCGGTTCGGTCGTTGGTCGAACACCGCCGGAGAATCCGGTCGCAATTTGTGTCGACGGCACAATCGGCGTTGCTGAATAAACCGGCGGCGGTTGATAAGGCGGGGTTGGTTGATAGGCGGGGGTTGGTTGGTAGGCGGGTGTCGGTTGGTACACCGGCGCCGCGGCGACCGGGTAGCCCGGCGGTGGCGGGGCGTTGGTTAAGTCATTGACCCGCATCCCGCCGGTTGTCGGGCCGAGCGGTGCCGGAGCGGCGGCCAGGTTAGCCGTATTGATGCCGATGCCGACCGGAGCGGAGGCGGCGGGGCCGTAGGCGGCCGGCCCATAAGCGGCCGGCGGCACTCCGGCACCGCCAAACGAACCGGTCGACGGCGGAGCGACGCGGGCACCGGACGGATCGGGCGAAAACGGCCCGAGGTTGAAGCTTGGCATTGCCGCGGCCGAGGGGTTGGTCGGCAGCGGTGCGATTCGGGTTGTCGTCGGCGTCATCAAACCCGATTGCCGGCAACCGGCCGTCAGCAGCAGAGACGAAGCACTCAGCAACACGGCGGTCGCGGCGGTGAAGCGGAGGGACATGGGGGACGGCCGGGGGGGCGGGTGGAACCACGATCGGGCGCGGCATCGATGGGGTTGCCCCGCCCCGCTATCACAACCCACCCCCGCTCCGCAACCCGGTTCCGCATTCGCCGTTGAGAACTCAAAGGTAGCCGGCAATTAGCTCCCGTTGCGATTGATCAAGCGGCGGGTGGGGCGGGACTTGATAATCAATCTCCTCGCCATAGCGACCGTTGACATAAGCCTGCTGCAGGATCGGTTGCAGCGGCAAGACAATATCATCGTCGCCGGGTCGCAGCGGGATGGCAATTCGCGGCAACGGCTGGTCAAAACCTGCCGGGTACATGATCGTCTCGCGGTCGACGTCCGCCGGGGTGACGCAGATCCGATATGGACCGCACACCACCGCCGGACAAGCCGAGCGGGGTGCGGCAACGACCCACGACCCCGACCGCAGCAGATCGATTTCGACCAAATTGACACCACCGGCGATCAGTTTCTCCTGCTTGCGTTGATACTGTCGCCGCCCCGGCCCGGACTTGTTGACCGGCGAGAGGAACTCGATCGCGGTGACCAACCGCCTGCCGGTTGAAACGTCAAGGATTTCGATATAACGAAGCATCGGGGCTTCATCGCCGCGGCCGATCGCATAACCGACGCTGGCCCCGGCCGCTGGCGGGGCCACCGCCACCGCCGCCCCGCCGCCCCGACCGGGCCGCTCCCCGAGCATCGAAACATCCGGGGCGACGCGGCTGCGAAGCGTTGAATCGTCCCATCGGTCGACGACCCCCAAGTATTCTTCGACCACCGCCCGCATCCCGCCGGGCAACAACGCTTGCACCGCATCGCACGTGTAAGTCGTCAGTTTGGTATGCACGTCACTCCAAAACTGCTCCAACCAAGGATTCATTCCCGGCAGCGGATTCATTTGCGGATTCATCACGAGGTGTCGGTTGATGGTCAAAGGTAAGATTTCATTTGTACCCGTTGAACATCATCAAGCGGCGGGTGGGGCGGGACTTGATAATCAATCTCCTCGCCATAGCGACCGTTGACATAAGCCTGCTGCAAGATCGGTTGCAGCGGCAAGACAATATCATCGTCGCCGGGTCGCAGCGGGATGGCGATCCGCGGCAACGGCTGGTCAAAACCGGCCGGGTACATGATCGTTTCGCGGTCGACGTCCGCCGGGGTGACGCAGATCCGATATGGACCGCACACCACCGCCGGACAAGCCGAGCGGGGTGCGGCAACGACCCACGACCCCGACCGCAACAGATCGATCTCGACCAAATTGACACCGCCGGCGATCAGTTTCTCCTGCTTGCGTTGATACTGTCGCCGCCCCGGCCCGGACTTGTTGACCGGCGAGAGGAACTCGATCGCGGTGACCAGCCTCCGGCCGGTTGAAACGTCAAGGATTTCGATATAACGAAGCGTCGGGGCTTCATCGCCGCGGCCGATCGCATAACCGACGCTGGCCCCGGCCGCCGGCGGGGCCACCGCCACCGCCGTCCCGCCCCCCCGACCGGGCCGCTCCCCGAGCATCGAGACATCCGGGGCGACGCGGCTGCGAATCGTTGAATCGTCCCATCGGTCGACGACCCCCAAGTATTCTTCGACCACCGCCCGCATCCCGCCGGGTAACAACGCTTGCACCGCATCGCGTGTGTAGGTCGTCAACGACGTATGCACATCACGCCAAAACTGCTCCAACCAAGGATTCATTCCCGGCAGCGGATTATGGTTTGGATCCATCGGAACACGTCTTTCAAAGCGGCATCGTTGACGCCAATACCTGCGTCGCGAACCGATTGTACGTCAACCGCCGGGCGGTCGCCGCCCGGCCGCCGGGTTAAACTCAGCGGACTAAAGTCAAACCCGGCGGTTTGATCCGGCCGAAAAAATCTCATGGACCCCTCGCATGTCTGTTTTGTTTCGCTACGCGGTTGCCTTGATCGCGATCCATTGTTTCGTTGTCTTGCCGACAGAGGGTCAACCGCCAGCCTCACCGGCCAAGGTGCGGGTGCAGGCGGACATTGTCTACACAACCGCCAGTGACCGGGAGCTGGCGTTGGATTTGGCAAGCCCCGACGACGACAGCGAGCTGCGACCGTGCATTTTGGTCATTCACGGTGGCGGCTGGCGTCAAGGCAATCGGCAGTCGCAGATGAAAGAGGTCCAGTGGTTGGCCCGGCGGGGTTATGTCGCCGCGACGGTGACCTACCGCTTGGCCCCCGATCATCAATTCCCCGCGGCGTTGAATGACGTCCAAGCGGCCGTTGGTTTCCTGCGTGACCATGCTCAAGATTACGGCATCGATCCCGACCGCATCGGAGCGATGGGTTACTCCGCCGGGGCGCACCTTGCTATGTTGCTTGGTACCGTGGACGAACCGACTGGGGACCAAACCACCGCTCCGCCCAAAGTCTCCGCGGTGGTGGCGCATTATGGTCCGGCGGACTTGACGCAGCCCTTGCCGGGGGCGGGGCCTCAATTGACGCAGCAATTTCTGGGCGGCACGGCCGAGCAGGTGCCCGCGATGTACACCCTCGCCTCGCCGGTCCACCACGTCGATGCCGCCGACGCCCCGATGCTGTTGCTGCAAGGCACCGGCGATGAACTGGTCCGGTGGTCCCAAGCGGTCACGATGGCTGAGAAATTGACCGCCGCGGGTGTCCCCGGCCGGGTGGAGTTGATCGTCGGTGCCGGGCACGGGTGGCGGGGCGAAGATCAGGAGCGGCTCCGGGAGACTTCGTTGGCATTCTTCAATGAGTACCTCAGTCCGCCGACCCCGTAGCGGCTTGGACGATTGCCCAACCCCACGCGGCCGTGACGATTGCCAACCCCGCGGCCCCCGCGAATCGCTGGGGCGCCGGCCCCGCCGCCGGCCAGCGACCGATCAGCCAACCGGTCGGCAGTCCGACGACGAACCCCGCGACGTGGGCGCCGACATCGGTCCGCTCGCCCCCCAGGCCGGTCATGGAGAAGACCACAACGCCGATGATCAGGGGGGCCATGCGTTTGAACAACCTCGCTTCACGGGCAACCGGCCGCAGTCCATCGGCGACCAACATTCCCAGGATGGCGAACACCGCCGTGGAAGCTCCGATCGACGCGTGTTCGGCCCCGCGGAACAGTGCCGTGGCGGCATTGCCCAACGATCCGGCGATGACGATCGACAACCAAGCCACCCCGCCGCCGAGCACCCGACCGGCCAGCAATCCGTAGAATCCGCCAAAGGCGAGGTTGGACAACAAGTGCCCGGCGTCGGCGTGCAGCGTCAGTGCCGTCACCGGTCGCCACCACTGGCCGGCCCAAACATGGCCGACCGACATCCCGCCGGCAGCCGCCCAAATCGAATGCGAGCCGGGTTGAAACGAAGCCGCGGCGATGGCGATTAAAACCCCGGCGTAGCCGATCACCCCGGCAACCGCGCCGCCACCACCGCCGCTGCGGGCAACGTCAGAGGGCGGCGGGATCTCGCGTTCGGCCGCGTAGGCGTCCAATTCAACGGTGGCCACCGCCGCATCGGTGGGGTCGACCAGCAATCGCCAGGAGTCGATGTCGCGATCCATTTGGCAAGCGATCCCGGCGGCGGCAAGCACCAGTCGACGTTCGCGGCAATCTCGCCGCTCGGCGGACCGGTAGACGACCGTGGGGGCTGGAGCGTGGGGCATGACGGACGGTGAGCGACGGAGGGGTGATGAGGCAATTGGCGGCATGGGTTGCAACGCTGACCTACCGTTGGGAGTCGACCCGGCAATCCTGATCGCTTCCCCTATAAACGCATTTCCATGTCTCGTCTTCTTACCCTCGGCCTGTTGACCCTATTGATCGGGCAATCTTCTTGGGGACAGTGCTCCTCCTGTGGCGGTTCGGCCCACGCCGAAGGCTTGACGGCCCGGTCGCACGCGGTCCAGCGGCATCATGCCGCCGCCCGCAATCCTTATTATGGGTCGGCGGGGACGTTCCATGGCGGCGGTTATGGTTATCCCGGTTCGTTTGCCGGTTACGGTTATACGTATGACCCGTATGCGACCGGCCGGTTCCGCGCCCCCGATTTGCACGACGAACCGATTTTTCAACAGCAATTGCGAGGTTATGCGCCGCACCATTCGGTCCACTCGGCTCGCCCGCCGTTGCAATACAAACACCCGGCGATGGGCTGGGGTTGGTGATGTCAACGAACCTGTCGGACCAATTGCCGGAACGCATCGCGGACCGATCGGTGCAACAACGTTGCAAACGTCGCATCCAAGTTGCGAATATCGATCAACTCCACCACATCGGCAAAGTCGCGGTGAATCCGCCGCGGGTTGGAGGAACCGGACGCCAGTTTCATCTCGATTAGCCGCGACAACCGCACGACCCGAAGCTCATCGCGATCCTCCACGTTGTCCCGGCCCGCGGGCAAGGGGATCGGCACGCCGGAACCTTTGCCCGCGGACTGGCCGGCGATCAGGAATTGAACCGGACAACCACCCGCGGCGATAAACTCCGCGGTATCCGCTTGCCATTGCAATCCGCCGGCCAAAAGCGTCCGGCGGACGTTCGTTTGATCTTCCGACCGAATGATTAAATCCAGGTCCGTTGTATTACGCCGGTAGCCGTGCAGGCACACCGCCACCCCGCCACACACCGCATGGTCGATGCCGGCATCGTCGAGCAGCGAGCGAACCCGGCGGCTGGTTTGCCACAACGTTTCGTTTTCGAGCAACCGGTAAACCGC
This sequence comes from Pirellulaceae bacterium, assembly GCA_963833245.1. Classification (GTDB taxonomy): domain Bacteria; phylum Planctomycetota; class Planctomycetia; order Pirellulales; family Pirellulaceae; genus Rhodopirellula. The sequence goes on along the minus strand of CAWHXH010000006.1, from coordinate 175,092 downwards.
GGCGGTGGGATTGGTCATCATCGCAACCCCAGGTTGTGATCGGCCGCGGCGAATTGTCAACTGATGCGTCGCTTGCCCGCCGCGCCGCCGGACCCGTTGATGCTCGCCCGTTTGAAAACTTTCACGCTGCTGGGCATCGAAGCGATGCCGGTGGACGTGGAAGTCGACATATCGCCGGCGGCGATGCCCAAGACGATCCTTGTCGGGCTGCCCGAAGCCGCCGTGCGGGAATCGACCCACCGCGTCGAACGGGCGATCGTCAATTCGGGGTTCATTCGCCCCCAAGACCGCGTCGTCATCAATTTGGCCCCCGGTGATTTGCCCAAACAGGCGCCATCGTTCGACTTGCCGGTCGCCCTGGGGGTGCTCGCCGGCAGCGGTCAATTGTCCACCGAGCGGCTCGAAAGCTACGCCGTGGTTGGCGAATTGGCACTCGAAGGGCACACGCGGCCGATCAAAGGCACGCTGTCGATGGCGATCGAAGCGGCCAAGGATCCGACGCTGCGAGGACTGGTCGTGCCGTCCGAGAACGCGACCGAGGCGGCGGTGGTCGAAGATTTGGAAGTCATCGCGGTCGAATCCCTGTCGCAGTGCGTGGCGTTTTTCGCCGGCGAAATTGACATCGCGCCCCAGCCCAGCCGCGTCGAAGCGATCTTTGAACGCTTTGGCGAATACGATTTGGATTTCGCCGACGTCCGCGGTCAGGAATCGGCCAAACGGGCGATCACGCTGGCCGCGGCGGGACGGCACAACTTATTGATGGTTGGACCCCCAGGCAGCGGGAAAACGATGTTGGCCAAGCGGATCCCCACGATCCTGCCGCCGCTGGTGCCGGCCGAATCGATCGAAACGACGCGAATTTATTCAGCGGTCGGTCAATTGACCCGCGACCAACCGCTGCTGGCCCGGCGGCCGTTCCGCTCGCCCCACCACACGATTTCCGACGCCGGATTGGTCGGCGGCGGCAACCCGCCGGCGCCCGGGGAGATTTCCAAAGCCCATCACGGGATTTTGTTCCTCGATGAATTGCCCGAGTTCAACCGCAAGACGCTCGAGGTGATGCGTCAACCGATGGAGGACGGCGTGGTGACGATCGCTCGGGCGATGCGGAGCACGACGTTCCCGGCGGATTTCATGCTCATTGCCGCGGCAAACCCGTGCCCGTGCGGTTACCGGTCCGACCCCCGGCGGACGTGTACCTGCACGCCGCCGCAGGTTGAAAAGTATTTCGGGAAGATTTCCGGCCCGCTGCTCGACCGGATCGACATGCACATTGAGGTGCCCGCGGTGCCCTTTGACGAGCTGGCTTCGCGTGAGCCGTCGACCGAAACCAGCGTCATTTTGCGGGAGCGGGTGATCGCGGCTCGCGACATCCAGGCGGCGCGGTTTGACGGGTCGCCGATCCGCTACAACGCTCAAATGAGCAGCCGCCAGGTGCGACGGTACTGCGATTTGAACGAGACCGGCCGTTCGATGCTCCGTCATAGCGTCGAGTCGATGGGCTTGTCCGCTCGGGCACACGACAAGATCCTGCGGGTTGCGCGAACGATCGCGGATTTGGACAACGCGGCGGACATCACCCCGGAGCACCTTGCCGAAGCGATAGGTTACCGAAACCTCGACACCGCTCTGTTTGTTTAGATTTGAACTGACAACTGTAAACTGTTAACTGAAAACTACTCCCCCATGACTTTCTTCCCCCGCAATCCGCTCGACGACACCCAAACGCACCAGGTCACCGAGCCGCTGCAACAGGTGCTCGCCGCGTTGATCGACACCGCGTTGATGTCCAAACAGGCGCACTGGAACGTCTTTGGCACGCAGTTCCTCTCGGTCCACGAGAAGCTCGATGACGTGGTCGCGTCGGCTCGCAAGGGATCGGACACGATCGCCGAGCGGATGGCTCAGCTTGGGGTTTCGCCCGACGGTCGCGCTCAGACGTTGGTGGCCGAAAGCCCGCTGGCGAGCTACCCCGACGGTTTTCAGAAAGTTCCCAAGACGTTGACGTTGGTTTGCGACCGGTTGTTTACGACGGTCAAAACGGTCCGCGACGCGATCGCGAAGGTCGACGACATTGACCCGCTGGTGGGCGATTACCTGATCGCGATCGGCCAGGAACTCGAGGAGCACCTGTGGATGCTGCAGGCGATGGAAAAGGATTCGGCGGGTCAATGAGCGTTCGGATCGACGCGGTTTACACCGGATCGCTGGGTTGCACCGCGACGCATGGTCCTTCGGGCAAGACGTTGGTGACCGATGCCCCGGTCGACAATGGCGGCCGCGGCGAATCGTTTTCCCCGACCGATCTGGTCGCCACGGCATTGGGCACGTGCATCCTGACGATCCTCGGGTTGGTGGCTGAGCGTCACTCGCTGGATTTGACCGGCACAAGCGTTCACGTCGAAAAAGAGATGGCTGCGGCGCCGGTACGCCGCATAGCGGCATTAAGAACGGTGGTAACGTACCCGTCCGGTTTGTCGCTGTCGGACGCCGACGCCCAGCGTTTGGAGCACGCCGCCCGCCACTGCCCCGTCCACGCCTCGCTACACGACTCGATCGACGCGCCGATCGAGTTTCGGCTGGGGACCTAGTTTTTTCGGCATCGATTTAAAGGTTGCCCGTATCGGAAGTCGTCAAGACTTTCGGTTTCGATTCACGCAACCTGAAAGTCTTGGCGACTTCCGCAACGGCGTTTTCGATCCGGCCGCTGCACCAGCCTGACCCGCTCATTTTGAACCCGGTTTCAACGTCAGCCGCGGGAAGATCAGCCGCTGGTGTGACAACGCAGAACAAGCGTTGGTCCACCTCGCCCGAAGCGACGCGACGTCAATAACAGCGGCTGATGCCCAGCGATTGGTCAATCAACCGACGCTCTCCTTGCCGGTACCCGACGGAAACGCAACCACGCAAAAAAACAAATGGATACAGATTGACACTGAAACCGGTCTCGGTACACTATCGTCTCACTGGGGCGATATTTTTCACGTTCGTGTAGTGCCCGCCCCCGACCGAACCTCTGTACCACTTGAGTCCTTCCATGAAATCCCCCCGTTCCCGTCCCGGCTTCACGCTCGTGGAGCTGCTGGTGGTCATCGCGATCATCGGCGTCTTAGTCGGGCTGTTGCTCCCCGCGGTTCAAGCCGCTCGGGAAGCCGCCCGCCGCATGTCCTGCAGCAACAACTTCAAGCAGATTGGCTTGGGGCTGCACAACTACCACGCTGCCTTTGACCAGTTGCCTCGGCAACGCGCCGGCACTTGGAACCCGACCGAAGGTGGGTTTCCAAAGAACTGGCCTCAAGAATACAAGGAACAGAGCAACTTTTATCAACTTGGTTTCCTCGTTGGGATTCTGCCCTTCGTTGAGCAGGTTGCCTTGCATGAATCAATTGTCAATCCCAATGGCTTCAATTCCAACGGTACAGTCAAGAATCCACCTTGGGTTTCGATGGGTCCGACCGTTGATGGGCATGACCAGTACCCACCGTATGTGACTGAAGTCCCCATGTTCCGATGCCCCAGCGACCCTGGTGTCGGTGCCCCCGCCTATGGCAGGACCAACTACGCAGCTTGCATGGGGGACTCCTACTGGATGCCCAACGGTGAGTGGATTTGGTGGGATCACTCTCAGCGGTCCGAAGACATCGGTTGGCCTAATGCCAGCGGTTGTGGTCGCGGGACATTTGTTGCTCGGAAGTCGACCGGATTCCGTGACATTCTCGATGGAACCGCCAACACCATTATGTGTGGTGAGATTGCGACCGATTTGGGTGACAACGACAAACGCACGGTAACTGTCGAAGATAACCAGGGACCGGGAGCACCAGGGTCGATCGACAATACTGCACTGTCTTGTCGTGGGCAGGTTGATCCTGACCGGCCCCAATTCTGGCGTTCGGGCGTTGCGGTCCCCGACGCCCGTTCGCGTCGCGGATATCAATGGGCTAGCGGATTCGTGGTCAATTCGGCCTTCTACACCGTCTTGCCGCCCAACAGCGAGATTTGCCAGGAACAACCGGCGACCAACTGGGGCGGAGCTTACGCGGACCGAGTCAACGCGAGCACCTCTAGTCGTCACCAAGGAGGCACCCACGTGTTAATGGCCGATGGCGCCGTGAAATTCATCACTGATTCAATCGAGGCTGGTAACTCGGCCGCTGGAATCTTGAACCCCTGGTACACTCAGGGTACCAAATCCTCTTTCGGTCTTTGGGGCGCTTTGGGCACCAAAGCGAACAAAGAAGTCATCAGCGAACAGTTCTAGGCACCGCTGTCGACCATTGGACGCCGCTGACTACTGCAACCCTTCTCTTGATTTAGGCTCTTGAGAAGGGTTTTCATTTGAATACTCATCACCCCTTGAATCCAATGCCCAAACTGTTTTTTTGTGTCCTCCTCACTACTTCAATAGTCAGCCTCAGTGGTTGTGGGAGGGGGACCGAGAGCGTCTCGGTTTATGATGAAGACGAAATGGCGAAATACAGGGAAACTCCCGAAGAGATCGCGGAAAAAATTGCAGCATCCCGCCAGGGACCATCGGCTGCCGACAGACGTGAAATTGCCAAAGCGGCCGCTGACAATGCAAACAAACCTTAGTAGAGCGTTTACTGCTGTCTTCGTTGCTCACCTTCTTGTCCCTTCAGGTTGTCAAAACTCTGAATCGCAGTTGGGTGAGTCGGTGGATCACACGATAGCTCCTTCGTATTCGATTTACGACGAGAGTGAGATGGCCAAGTATCGGTCAACTCCAGAAGAGATTGCCGAATACCAAAAGTTGGCTCAGAAACAGTCTGAAAAATTCTTGGCTCTTTCCGCCCCATCAACTGAGGATCAACGCCTCAACTCGATGGATGCCGATCAGAATGGTGAGGTGGGCACAAACGAGGGACTGATCGCGACCGAATCTCAACCAGACAAAGCGTTAGGGGATTGATTCGGCCAGTTGGCCCCAAATTCAACTTTGACGGTCGATCGACGGACCTTCGACTCGTAAAGTCCTCGCATGGCCGGGTAGGTGATTTTTGCCGACCCGGCCATCGCCTTTGATCCATCCAAGCGGGCGGGCCTGGTGCGTGACGATCGACCAACCCCGTCGGTCGCACTGAATCGCTTCGCCGGTCAGGTAGCGGGCGGCCCGGGTGTCGGATAATTCGATTTGGTGCGTGGTTGGGATGACGGATCGCAGCGCCGCGGCGTGTGATGGTCGCCAGGTCTTGCCGCTGCGGTGCATCCATTCGGGTCCCCCGGCGATCGGGCCGATCCACTGCGGCGGCGGGGCAGTCCAGCCTTCGACGATCCAGTCCCGCTGGATCAACGCCGCCGAAGTGACCGGGCCATAGAAATCCGCCATCGCCGCCGTGGCCGCTGCGTCAAGCGGGTCGCCAATGGAGCCGAATTGATCGTTGACTGACGATGCAGCATCGGCGGGCAGACGCATCGACGCGGCAAATGAGCCGTCGCATCCGTCGCGGTGCGGCCAAGTTCGGTAACAGGCCGGCGCCAGGTCGCTGGCGTAGGGTTGCAGATCCGTTTGGGGGTCGGCGATCAAACCGGTTTCTTGGCTCAACCATCGGATTTGATCCTCGTTCTCGGCGACCGCGAAGGTGCAGGTGCTGTACACCAACCGGCCACCGGGACGCAGCAGCCGCACCGCTGCGGCGAGGATTCGTCGCTGGCGAGCGACGTTGACGGCGATCATGGCGCCCGCGGCCGATGACCGCGACTGCTTGCCGCGGCCGACCATTGTTTGACCCGAACAAGGGGCATCGACGAGTATTAAATCAAACCGGCCGCTCATCGAGTCGGCCAGTTCATCGGGATCGCGGCTGGTGATTGCGTAACGGTCCGACCCGGTGCGGGCCAGGTTGTACGCCAACGGTGCCAAACGCGAGCTGATCGGTTCGTTGGCCACCAAAAACCCATCGCCGATCGATTCCAACAACGCCGACGCTTTGCCGCCCGGAGAAGCACACAGGTCGCACACCATTTGACCCCGCAGCCGATCGGTACCGGCTCCGGCGACGGCGAGTGCCAACAGCGATCCGGCGTCTTGTAAGTAGTAGTCGCCGGCTGCGTAGGCGATCCGCCGCGAGGGAGCCGGGGTTCCGGCGGCGACCCGAAACGCTCGCGGGTAAAACGGCACCGGCTCGCCCGCGTCGGTCGGCGGTTGTCGGTCGGGACGAACCCGCATCACGCGAGCGTGCCGGGCGGCCGCGGCGGCCGCCAAATCAGCTAATTCGGATTGGTCAAAACCGAACTCGGTGATCGAGCGACCGATCGCATCGACGTCGATGATTTGGCCCGACCGACCGGCCGATTTGCGACGACTCAAACCGATGGGCGTCCGTCGACCCGCCGCATCACCTGGCCGGCGACCGAGACGATCATCGCCAACAACAGCGGTGAGGTGAACGTGAACAGGATGAAAGCAATTTGAGGTCCCCGCCGGCTCCGGTCGACATCGACAGGGCGACCGGTCAGTACCGCCAACTCCTGCTGCACTTCGGGGATCTTGGCGGCGTAGAAAAAACCCGCCGAAAAGAACGCGAAGATCAACATCATCAATAGCATCACGCCGAGCGATAATTGCATCGGGCGAGCGGTCTTGTCACGCATCGGAGGTTCGGCACCCTAGGCTGAGCAACAGGTTGGCGAACGGTTGCTGATCGCCGGTTTGGATCGTCAACACATGATCGGGCGTCGCGACGGCATCATAGAAAGCCCATTTTTCGATCGGTTGCAATGTCAACGGCAATCCCGAATCGGCGATCGATTGTCGGTAGGTTTCCCAAACCGGCGGGTCGCCCGGCAACGCGTAGGCGCCTTCGCTCTCCTGCTGCATCGTTTGAACCGCGTCAATCGGGACGGCGGCCAGGAGGGTTCGCAGGACTTGATCGACCGTGACCAATCCGGGGGCAAGGCCCAGATGCACGATTGCGGCGTTGGGGCCTTTCTTGTTGGCCACCGGATAATTGCCGTCGGCGATCAGGACCAATGAATGGTGACCGGCGGCGGCCAGGTGCCGGAGGATTTCGGGGTGGATCAGCGGGGTGTGAAGCATGGAACCATCGTAGCGGAATTCGCCAAGAATTTCGGAGCCTTATTGAGATCGTACAATTCATCGTAGCTGGACCCGCCAGGGTTCAGGTCAGTCTGGACCCTGGCGGGTCCAGCAAAACCTTGTCACCCGAAGCGGTGGTGACCAAAACTAGATTTTCCGAAAGCAGTTCCAACATGTCTTCGCGAGTCGACGTGACGCTCAGTTTCTCGGGTCAGAAAGCAAAGACACCATGGTAGCCGCCGTGCGTCGGGCGGGTCGCCAGCGGTTTGACCGTCGCACAAATCCCCAAGTGGTTCTCTGCCGCGGCAGCACCGTTCGGAGAGTGGTGCGACCGGGTTTGACGAGGCTTGGCGAACCACCGCGGCCGATACCCGGGGCGGGACTCGAACCCGCAAGGACGTAACCGTCCGGGGGATTTTAAATCCCCTGTGTCTGCCAATTCCACCACCCGGGCGGGCGAAGCCGATAGCGTAAAGCAGTCGGGCAGCATTTGCCCAGGTGGGCATCAGGTGGAACAAGGCATCAGTCACGACTTGGCTTACAAAGAAACGCTGGTTGGCGCAGTGTCGCTGGTAAGCCGCGACCCGCAGCGAGGCTTTGCGAGTTGTAGGGACCGGGGCCGATTCTATCGGCGGAAGCGAACCTGATTCCTGACGACTTCGGTCACAAAGCCTCCCACCGCGTTACGGCCAACAACGGCTTCGCGGACCAACAGCTCATTGGACAGCGCACAAAAAACCACGGCGTCGGCAGGATTGCCGACGCCGCGGTGACGTTGGTTGCTACAGGTTCAAGAAACGTCGATCAGAAAGCACTGTCGATCACTTCTTTAGAAGCACGAGTCCCTAGGGCACCCCAAAGGCCATAGGGGCTTTTTGAACCCGGAGCACTGTTGCCGGCTTGACCGTTTTGAACGACGCCATTGGTCTGAGTGCCCACCTCGATCGGGTCGGTGATGAACTTCACGGCACCGTCGCAATTTAGGCCACCAGAGCGTGGCGACGAGTCTAATGGCAAGTTGAAGCCATTATTAGTCATTTTTAGGTGACAGAAGATAATCGCTTTGAGTCATTAGAACGGTGGGAGGTTTCAGTTCGGCTGGGTCGTAATGTACACCGTTTGCATCGCTGGGAGGGTGGCCGCCTCAACCAACTGAATGGACTCGATGGAATTGAACGCATTCGCCGAAGCGTTGAATCCGTGAGTAGATCCAATGCCCTGAACACTCCCTAAATCTCCCGAACTTGTGGCGGCTCCCAAAGTGATCGGATTCTGCGGTCCGACGGCGACAATCGTCGACCACGTATCCTTTAGTTGACTTCCACCCCATATCTCGTATTGTCGAGTCTCTCCGTCGAGCACGTCCTCCACGGTCCCAGACAATAAACCACTCATGTTGTCCGTTCCAACTTGGAAACCAGGTCCACTGACGCTGGCTCCAAGATAGCCTGAAACACCGACATATTGAAACTCGAAACTTCCGCTGGCCACCCAGACAAAGCCGGCTGGCGGTGGAGTGACCGCGAAACTGTAGACGCCCGAAACGGTGGCGTTCTCTTGGGTTGGTAATCCAAAGCTTGGAAGCAGATACTCGTCTGCACTGTTAACCAAAGCTTCTCCGCCCAAACTCGCAATTGAACCACTGTGACCCGATGCGCAGGTCACGTTCGAAGGAAAGACGCGAGCAATCGCTTCGCCGTCGTATGAAGCCGTTGCGTCTGGCGAAGTGTCGGCTATGCCACCTTCCGCCACGGCGTGAACATCGTCAGTGTCTTCAATATAATATGCGACACCAACATCCGGAGGAGAGTAAGGATCCTCATAGGCAGGCTTTGCATCCACATAGGCAAAGGCAATTGCAGTCGCCTCGGACTCACTGTAGTCAGGCAGAACGTTCTGAACCTGAGCTGATACAGAGTTGAAACCAAATCCCAACACCAGCGAAAATACTAGCACTTTCATCGCTTCATCCGTGTCAAAATGGGGCCACCCCCGAGCACTGCGCTCGGGGCAGTTACAAAATTTTACGGCTCGCATTTTGACGATGCAAGCGTTGACCGTTGACGAACCGTCCGGTCGTGCCTAATCTGCGCCGCTTTTGCTCGGGAAACGCCATTGAACTCGGCCACCGCCAAAGCCGACACGTTGATCGAGGCGATGGGGTGGATCCGTCGCTTTCGCGGCAAAACCACCGTCATCAAACTCGGTGGCAGTTTGCTCGATGACGACGCGGCGCTGCATCACCTGCTGCTCGACGTCATTTTTATGGAATCGGTCGGGTGCAAACCGGTCATCGTTCACGGCGGCGGCAAAGCGATCTCGCGGGCGCTGCAATCGCAAAACATCACGCCGCAGTTCGTCCGCGGTCGACGGGTCACCGATGCCGCGACGCTGCAGGTTGTGCGTGACGTCCTCGGCCGGCAACTCAACGAGCAAATCACCGAGACGATTGAACGAATCGGCGGGCGGGCGATGAACCTGTCGCCCGACACCACCCCGGTGCTCCGCGGTGAAAAATGGATTGACCCCGAAGCGTCCGAATCCGAAGGCGATCTGGGGTTCGTCGGCCACGTCACCTCGGTCGATCGCGACGTGATCGAAAGCCTGGCGTACACCGATCAGGTGCCCGTCATTCCCTCGCTCTGCGTCGATGATGCGGGCCAGGTTTACAACGTCAACGCGGATACCGCGGCGATGGCGGTCGCCGAGGCGCTCGGCGCCGAGAAACTGGTGTTTTTGTCGGACGTTAACGGCGTGCGGACCGATCGGGATGACCCCGATTCGATTGTCGAAACGATGACGCCCGATCAAGCTCGCACGATGATCGCTTCGGGGCAAATCAGCGACGGGATGATCCCCAAAGTCGAGGCTTGTTTGGCGACGCTCAACCGGGGGGTGGGTAAAGTTCACATCATTGATGGCCGCCAGCGACATTCGTTGCTGCTGGAAATTTTCACCACCCGCGGGGTCGGCACCGTGTTGCAAAATCCCGACGACCGCCCCAGTTAACATCATGCCGGTCCGACACCTCCGAACCCTTTTCGATCTGACGCCCGAGCAACTCGGCGAGATCCTGCAGACGGCCGCGGATTTGAAGGCGGGTGTGCGTCGCGGGGAGCGGCCGGACCTGCTCAAAAATCGCACGATCGCGCTGCTGTTTGAAAAACAATCGCTCCGCACGCGGGTCTCGTTCGAGGCGGGGATGCGCCAAATGGGCGGCGGCAGCCTTTTCCTGGGCGCCGACGTCGGTTGGGGTCAACGCGAAACGCCGGCGGACTTTGCCCGCGTGCTCGGCGGCTTCGTCGACGCGGTCGTTTGCCGGGCTAAATCGCACGAACGCGTCGAGGAATTAGCGAGGTACGGCGTGGTGCCGGTCATCAATGGGCTGACCGACCTGTGTCATCCCTGTCAAGCGATCGCCGATTTGATGACGATCCGCGAATCGCTGGGCAACTTGAACGGACGGCGGGTGGTTTTCATCGGCGACGGCAACAACGTGTCGCGTTCGTTGGCGCTCGGGTGCGCGATGGTCGGGGCGGCTTTTACGTTGGCCAGCCCGGCGGGCTACGAGATCGATGACGACTGGCTCGCCCGGGTGACCGATCGCTACCCGGCCGCGGAGCTGAGTCATTGCGACGATCCGTCCGTGGCCGCTCGGGACGCGGATGTTTTGTACACCGATGTTTGGACGAGCATGGGTCAAGAGGCTGAGTCGAAAATTCGGCGCCAAGCGTTTGCGGATTTTCAAATCAACGAGGCGTTGTTGGCCAAGTCGCCGCCCGGTGTCCGGGTGCTGCACTGTTTGCCGGCGACGCGGGGCGAGGAAATCACCGACGCGGTGATGGAAGGACCGGCCAGCGACATCTTTGAGCAGGCGGAGAACCGGATGCACGCACAAAAAGCGTTGCTGGTGCATTTGTTGGGTGCTCCTTTTGCTTCCTCTCGCCCCTCTTATTGACTGTCCGGGATAACGTTTAATGAACGAGCCGACGGCGCTAGCCGCGGGTTTAGGGCGCCGGAACCCGCGGCTAGCGCCGTCGGCTCACTATCCACGACAGACATTTAGGGGAGAGTGGCCGGTTGGTGAGGGGATGTCTCCCGGAATCGAGACGATGGTCCGACGCCTGCAAGACCCCTCACCCCCCGACCCCCTCTCCCCTAAGAGGGGCGAGGGGGAGAAAGAATTAGGGATTGATTCACCAGGGGCCCGGGTGGCGGTGGTGGGTCGGCGCCGAAGCGGCTTGACCCACCCTACCTAACTCCGCGGGAGCGTCGCCCTCCCGACAGGTGCGGGCGGGCGTTAGACTCCCCGGCCCGCCGTTTCATTTTTTCGTTCAAAGCCGCCGCCCGGATCCATGGGACAGATGCTCTTTCGTGTCCCTCCCGGTGGCGAAGGCTACCTGCGGCAAACCCGCTGGTCCGAAGCCTACCTCTGCGGCCTCGAAGGCGTCCCCTGGGAATGTCAGGTCAGCCTGCAGGGCGATCTGTTGACGCTGCGCCGCGGTGTCCAAACGTCCGCTAAGCTGTCGATCACCTGCCCGCTGCCGGGCATCGGTTACCGCCAACTGACGACCTGTTCGCTGCGGAGCGTCGATCGGCCCCACGAATTGCTCGTCGAATTGGCCCGCGGCAGTTGCTACCGGCTGCGGGTCCAGTCCGATGCCTGGCAACGCGGCGGGCTGGCGCTGTCCGATCGATTTGAATCGCTGCTGGCCGCCGGCACCGAAAAATTGATCGATTTGATCCAAGTGACCTACGACGGGCACGAGGATCACAACGTCGAAACCGCGCTGCGGACGTTGGTCGATTTGGAAAACGCAGCCGATGAGCTGGGTGAGCTTTTCGCCGACCAATCGCTCCGTTTCCGCCATCGGTCGGACTCGCCGATCGCGACGATGGTTGCCGCGACGATCAACCCGGCGGTGAAAACTGCCAAGGGCGATTCAGCCGACCCCGGCGATTCCGCGTTGATTCAAACGCTCGGCAAGGCGTTCAATGCGGTCAACGTCCGGGTCGATTGGCTCGATTTGGAGCGTGGCGAAGAAGCGTTTGCGGCGGTTGAATCGATCGTTGCGGCGGCTGAGGGGGCGGATTTGCGGGTCATCGCCGGACCGCTGATCGACCTGCGGCACGGCCGAATGCCGGCCTGGGCATTGGAAATGCAAGATCAACCGGAACGATTGATCCAACGAACCGCCGGGGCGGTCCGCGAGATTGTCGAGCGGTTTCGCGGTCGCGTGGTGCTTTGGAATGTCGCCTCGGGCCTCAATCTCAACGGGCCGCTGTCGCTCGACGACGAACAACGGATGCAGCTCTCGGTCGCGGTGCTGCAGGCGGTCCGGCGTGCCGATCCGTCGGTTCCGGTCCTGATCTCGATCGATCAACCCGACGGCGACTATTTAACCGGGGGTCCGGGAGGGCTGTCGCCGCTGCACTATGCCGACTCGTTGCTCCGCAGCGGGTTGGGGCTGGCAGGCATCGGATTGAACTATCGTTTTGGTTTTGAAACTTGTGACTCCGCCCCCCGCTCGGCCGTCGATTTGTCCGCATCGATCGATCGCTGGTCAACGTTGCGGGCGCCGTTGTTGGTTCAATTGTCAACCGTTGGCGGCGAGGGAGCGGACACGGGTTTGGAAGGCGATTTGAATCCGCGATCGCTGTTGCCGCCCGCGGGGTTGGGACCGGCCGAACCGACCGCCGGCGAAGCGTCGCCGGTCCGCGATGCCGCCGAGCATCAGTCGGCCTACACAACGCCGCTGGTTCGTACCCTGCTGGCCAAACCGATCGTCCACGCGATCCTGTACGATCATTTGACCGACCAACGAGGTCACGGCCGGCCTCACGCGGGCGTCATCGACGCGGCCGGCCAACCCCGACCGCTATACGATGACTTTGTTGCGATGGCCGACAAATTTTTTGGAAACGCACCATGATTCGATTTGCAAATGTCCTGCTCGTTAGCTTGGGATTGGTATCCGCGGCGGTCGGCGGATCGCCCGAACCGACCGGCCCGGTCACCCGGCTGGCGACAGGTTTGAGTTTTGTCGAAGGCCCCACGGCTGTCGGACCGGACATCTATTTCACCGACATTCCCGCCCAAACGATCCACCGCCTGACGCTCTCGGGCGACCTGTCGGTTTTTACCGACGAATCCAATCACGCCAACGGTTTGTGGGCGACCGGCGACGATACGCTGTTGGCCTGTGAAATGGACGGGGCGGTGGTGCGTTATGAGATTTCAACGGGACAACGAACCGTGTTGACCGACGCGTATGACGGCACACGATACAACGCGTGCAACGATTTGGTCGTCGACCGGGCCGGCGGGATCTATTTCACCGACCCGCAGTTCCGCGCTCCCGAACCGTGGCCGCAAGGGGTTCGGGCGGTTTACTACCTGCCCGCCGGCGGCGATGCGGTTCGATTGACCGATGATTTGCCTAATCCCAACGGCATCGCGTTATCGCCCGATGGGCGGACGCTCTACGTTGCCCCGTCGGGATCGTCGACGATGTTGCGAGCCGACGTGACCGGGCCGGGACAAATCGGCCCGTTGCAATCGTATTGCGAGTTGCGGCAGGCGGCCGGTCAAACCGGCGGCGGCAGCGACGGGTTGACCGTCGATTCGCAGGGCAACGTTTACTTCACGACCGCGCTGGGCGTGCAGATCGCCGATCCCGACGGCGAGATCCTTCGCGTGGTCGAACTGCCCGAGCACCCGGCCAACGTGACGTTCGCCGGGGAGGATCGAAAGACGTTGATCGCCACGGCCCGGACGAGTGTCTATGCGGTACCGATGTCGGTCGCGGGTGTCGATGCGATCCAAATTCCGTAGCCCAATCGGCAAATAATTTCGGTTGTGAGTTTGGGACGCCGAAATTCTTGGCGAATTCCGCTACAATCACCTTCGGTTTTGAATCGGTTCAGCGGGGTGGGGAATCGCTGGCGGGGATATGGCTTTGGGCAACCGAAGCCGGGAATCGCCGCTGGAGGAAAGTCCGGGCTTCGTAGGGCAGGATGGTCGATAACGTCGACCGGCCGTGAGGCTAGGGCTAGTGCAACAGAGAGTAGACCGCCGAACGGCTCGGACTCGTCCGGGTGCGTGGTGAGGGTGAAACGGTGCGGTAAGAGCGCACCAGCGGCCGGGGTGACCCGGTCGGCTTGGTCAACCCCATCCGAAGCTAGACCAAACAGGGGGCAGTCGGGCGTCATTGCCCGACACGTCGCGGCCCGCGGCGGTGACGACTCCCGGGTAGGTCGCAGTGGAGGCGGCGAGCAATCGCCGTGCAAAGATCAATGGTTCCCACCGGGGTCCGCCGCCGCGTGGTCCCCGGCACAGAACCCGGCTTACAGCCCCGCTGGACCGGTTCAAAACTACGCTCGAATTTCGATCCGACCGTAGCTGGACCCGCCTCCGACCGTAGCTGGACCCGCCTCCGACCGTAGCTGGACCCGCCAGGGTTCAGACTGTCGAATGCGTCGAGCCGCCAACCGCAACGAACGACCGCTCGATCGGTTCAAATGGTGCGTCGGCGCACCGAAGCGGCTTGCCCCACCCTACGGGTCGACGAATGACTCGACCGTCACCGGATCGACTTCCCCGCCGGACAAAACTTCGTGGCGGCCGAGCGTCCAGATTTCGGTAAAGCTCGCCGAATCGCCCGGATCAATCGTCCGGCCCGGCCCGATCGGTTCGATTTCGATCGTCTCGCCCGACGCCGGTGCCCACGTCGCCAGCGTGATTGCACCGACTTCCAAATAGGCCGCGTCGGGGAAGGTTTCGTATCGTTTGGCAAACATCAACCCATCGGGCCAAACCTGAGCACACCACCGGCCCATCGTATCCATGCCCAACTTGGGGACGCTCGGCGGTCCGGTCAGGATCAGGTAATCCTCGCTCACGCGGACGTTCGGTTCTTCCGGCCGCACCGCCAGGGCGTTGCGGTCAAACCGGATGTAACCGGCCGGAAACCGCCGAAAACCCGCACGCGGGATGACCGTCACGCCGCCGCCGCGGACCAGCGTTCGGCTCCAGTGACATGTCGTTTGCGGTTTGTCGCCAACGTTTTGAATCGTTTGCCGGCACGTCAACGTCCCGTCGTCAGCATCCAGCTCAAAGTCACGGATTAATTGCAAACCCAACCGCTCAATCACCGGGCTGGTCATCGTCACTGTCCGAGGACCGTCACGACGCACGGTCCAAGTCCCCAGCCATGATTCCGGCCGGGGGCCGATGACCATTTCGGGACCGATGTCCAACCGCCCGCCCGACGGATCGTGTCGCCAACCGGTCGTCGCATCGGTCGGTCCGGGTCGATTTTGATCCGCGTCGGACAAAAACAGTGCGTTTTGACCGTCCAGGCTGTATTCCAATACCCGGCCACCGACGGGGCTGAGCACGACACGGTGCGACCCGGCAATCATGACCGGACAATCGGTCTGCGTCCCGACGGTGGTGGTCTCGGGCGGGGCAACCATTAGAAACTCCAGCAGATTGGCGACTTGAACGGCCGTCATCGTCGCGACCAGTCCGACCGGCATCAACGAAGTTTTCAATTCGCGGGAGATTTCAATGTCCGACTCGTCCAGGCGAGTCACTTTGCCGGCCGCGTCGGTCACCAGGATTTCATTCCCGGATCGATTGACCGTCCCGACGAGCGCCTCCCCGTTGGCGGTCAAAATTTGATGAACCCGCCAAGCCGGGTCGACTTTGGCGTTGGGGTCGATGATGTGTCGCAACAATTCGCGGCGCGAGGCAGTTTTGGCAAACGCGGCGATGTCCGGCCCGGCCGGCTGGCCGATGCCGTCGACCCGGTGGCACTGGCGGCATTGACCGGCGGCCGAACCGGCAAACCATTGCCGCCCCGCCTCGGCGTCGCCGGGCATCGCGGCGAGCGATTGGGCATCCGGGGTCGGTCCGATGGTCGCCGCGCGACGCTCCGGGGGCAACCACACGGTCATCAATCCGGCGATGATTTCCGCCGACGCGTCATCGGCGGTTTGTTCAATGACCGCGGCGGCTTGGTCGGCGATCCGGGACGCCAACGACAATCGATCGGGGGTGGTAATGATTTGTTCGGCCCAATCCGCGGACCTCCGCATCGCCGCGGCCGTCGGGTTGGAGTCAACGTCTTTGGCTTCCCCGCCCGGCAAGCTTTCGATCCATTGCCAAAGCGTCGCGATCGCTTCGGGCGAAGCGTCATGGTGTCCGATTTTGGGCATCGCCCCCGGCCCCGCGGTCATCAACCGGTACAACAGCGTGGAGGACGCGGGGGCGCCGGGGGCGATGATTTTCGCGTTGGTCAAATCAAAATCACCCTGCAGCGGGACGTCGCCGATCGCGTTGATTTGGTCCAACGGCCGGCCCCACCGGAGGTCCAAATTTGTTGCCGCCCCGCCGGCGGGCATGTGACAGTGCGAACAGTTCATCGCCAAATGCGACCGGGCGCGGTCCGCAATCGACGAATCGGTTTGCGTCAAAGCCGCCATTGGGGTTGGGTTGCCGCGAGGTTCGACCCAACCGGCCGATGCCAGAGCGTCCCAATCGTCGGATAATTGCTCGGGCCGAAAGGTCTGCGGTCCGGGGTTGAAAACGTGGTGACACGTCGTGCAGGTGTTCCGCGACGCAAAAACGTGCTGCATCGGCGTGGGACCGAACCGCGGATCGTTGACCGTCAGCGCCCGGGTTTGCCCCGCCGCGTCGACCAATTCGGCATCGGTCGCCGCCTCGTTCCAACGGTAAGTGTACGGTTGCCACGACAAATCCTCGGCGACGAGCACCTGGGTCTCGATCGGACGTATCGCCGGTTGGCCGTCGACGATCAGCTCGCGGAGGATCGTGTTGACCAAAACCGTGCCCGGCTCATACGGGCGTTTGTTCCCGCGCGGCTGGATCGACAACGGTTCGTTGCCCGGCGCCGCGATCCACCGCCGCGTGATCGCCCCGCCGCGGTCCATTGTCACGGCCGGCTCGTATCGCAGCACCCCGTCGTGCGGCTGCATCGCGGCGGTGTCGACGAACAAACCGGTTTGAGACAATCGCATGGGAAACTCGCCGGTCGCCGACGGTGCGGAAACAACCAAACGGTGCAGCCCGCCGCCGGCCATGTCGAGCATCACGATGTCCGTCGCCGGGTCGTCGTCACCGGGGGTCAAGTCGACTTCCAGGAAATCGACCAACCGCAGCCCGGTTTTGGCGATCGGCCGGACCAATGGGGTTTCCGACCCGGCGGCCGCCCAAACCATCCCGTTCATGTAACAACCAAACGTGTACTCGCCCGGACGCAGCACCCGTTGAATGTTTTGACTCAATTGGTCGCTGGCAAAGACCCCGCCGGTGATCGACTGGGCCTCGGCGCGGTCCATGACGATCGCCGGAGCAATCACGTCGCCAAAAACGGTCGGTTGATCCGGCGCGATCGGGTGGGGGCCTTCGTAGAGCGACCAGCCGCAGTTGCCGCCCGGACGGATCCGGTGGACCATCTCGCACTGTTCCCAACCGACATCGGCGACCCACAGCGACTCGTCCGCCGGGTCAAACGCGGCTCGGAAACCGTTTCGCAATCCGACCGCATAGATCTCCGGCAAAATCGCCTCGCTCGTTGCAAACGGATTGTCGCCGGGGATCGCAAACGGTTTCTCAGCCGTTGCCCCGCGGACATCGACCCGCAGCACTTTGCCGCGTCGCTCGCGCGGGTTCTGCGACGTGCGGTATTCGTCCGGCGGGAACGGCCGGGCACCGTCGCCGGTGGTGATCCACAGCATCGCGTCGGGTCCGAAGTTGAGCGACGCGCCGATATGGTCGCCCGACGGATAGGTCAAAATGTCCAGCCGCGTGGCCGGATCGACGCTTTGAACTTGACCATCGGCATCCAAAACCGCGGTCAACCGCGTGACCCGGGCACCACCCTCGGCGAGCATCGGATTGATTGACCAAAACAGGTAAACGTGGCCGTTGGTTTGAAAACCCGGATCGGGCACCCAGTCCCGACACGCCGAGAATTGTTCCCCCTCGCTGGCGGCCCCCTCGCTGACGACCAGCGCGGCGAGGTCGATCAGCAGCTTGCTCCGGTCCGGCCGGTTCAAGTCAACGCGGTGCAGTTGCCCGTTTCGCTGGGCGACCAGCAGCGTGTTCGGGTCGCCGGGCAATCGGTCGACCGCCACCGGTTGATCCAACTCGACCGTGCCGAACCGCTCGGCGGTCAGCGGCGGCGGTGGATCGGGCGTGCCGTGAAATTGCGACGTCGTCCAGGCCGGACGCCGCGGGCCGGGGACGCCGGATTTTCGGCGGTCACCGGGTTTTCGGCGGTCACCGGGACCACAGTCCATAGCCAACCGATGGCGGCCGTCATTGCTAGTTGTCTCGGATTCATGCGTCGATTCTAACCAACGGGCGTTGACCGCTGTCGCGCCGGCGATGGTGGCTGCGGCGCCACCGGTTGCCATCGTGCGGCGGTTCGGTTCGGCTACAATGCGCGGACCCCTGTCCGTTTTCGACTCCTTTGAATTGCACCATGTTGATCTGCCGTCCGTTCCAATGGTTGTTCGCCGCGACGACGTTGATCGTCGCCCCCATCGCTTCCACCGCTCATGCCATCGACCCGGTTCACGGTGAGACCGCGATCGTCGCCCCGGCGGCCGGTACTCAAGGGTTCGTTTCGCTCTTTGACGGCAAAACGTTTGAGGGTTGGAAGGTGTCCGAGGAAAACCCCAAGTCTTGGCAAATCGTCGACGGAACGCTGACGTGCGTCGGCGACAAATCGCACCTGTTTTACATTGGCAAGCTGGCCCCGTTTACTAATTTTCACTTCGCCGCCGAGGTGATGACCGAACCGGGCAGCAATTCGGGGATTTACTTCGCGACCAAGTACCAGGCTGAGGGTTGGCCCAAGCATGGGTATGAGGTTCAAGTCAATCAAACGCACCGCGACCCCAAGAAAAGCAGCTCGTTGTATGCGGTCGAAAACATCGACGATCCCGGCGTCAAAGACGGCGAGTGGTACACCCAGGAAATCATTGTCCGCGGGCCGCACATTGTTTTGAAAATCAATGGCAAGACGATGGTTGACTACACCGAGGAGGAGGACCGGCCGGCGTATAGCGACCAGTTTGAACGACGGCTCGGCGACGGCGGCACGTTCGCGCTACAGGCTCACGACCCCGAATCGGTCGCACACTTTAAAAACATTCGCGTCAAAAAACTTGATGACTGATTTGGCTCATCGTCCGGCTGCGGACTCCGCCACCAGCGTTTTGGTGATCGGTTCGGGGGGCCGCGAGCATGCGTTGGCATGGAAGCTCGGTCAGTCCGCCCGCGTCAAAAACGTCTTCGTTGCCCCAGGCAACGCCGGGACCGCCGTCGATGCGGTCAACGTCGATTTGGCCGACGACGACGTCGCCGGCATTGTCGATTTTGCCGGTAAAAATGCGGTTTCGACGGTGGTCATCGGCCCCGAGGCACCGCTGGCCGCCGGGTTGGCGGATAAACTTTCGTCCGCCGGACTGCGCGTCTTCGGTCCCTCGGCCGGTGCCGCGGAACTGGAGGGCAGCAAGGTGTTTTGCAAAAACCTGTTGCGATCCGCCGACGTTCCGACCGCCGAGTATCAAGCTTTTCGGTCCCGCGACGATGCGCTGCGGTTTTTATATGACCGTTTCGACGATCCCCACGCCCCGGTCTCGGTCGTGGTCAAAGCCGACGGGTTGGCCGCCGGCAAAGGCGTCATTGTCTGCGACGACCGCGGCTCGGCGATCCAGGCCGTCCAGGACCTGACCCAGGCGGACAAATTCGGCGCCGCGGGTCGGCGTTTGATTATCGAAGAAAAACTGACCGGCCCTGAGGTTTCGGTGCTCGCGATCACCGATGGCGAGACAATCATCACGCTGCCTCCGGCCCAGGATCATAAACCCGCCGGTGACGGCGACACCGGACCCAACACCGGCGGGATGGGCGCGTATTGCCCCGCCCCGGTGCTGGATGACGAAACATTGCACTGGGTCCAGTCCAATATCCTGGTGCCGGTCGTTCATGGCTTGAAACGTTCGCGGCGGCCGTTCAAAGGCGTGCTATACGCGGGTTTGATGTTGACCCCCGGCGGACCCAAAGTATTGGAGTTCAACGTCCGCTTTGGCGACCCCGAATGTCAACCGCTGCTGATGCGGTTGCAGACCGACCTGATGGACATCCTCGACGCGACCATCGACGGGCGGTTGGGGGAACTCGAATCGATGATGTTTGACCCCCGGCCGGCGATCTGCGTCGTGATGGCCAGCGAAGGCTATCCGGGCGATTACACCAAAGGTCACGTCATCACCGGCATCCCCGAAGCCGATGCAATCGATGACGTCAAAGTCTTTCACGCCGGCACCGCGACTCAAAACAACCGCACCGTGACCGCCGGCGGCCGGGTGCTGGGCGTCACCGCGATCGGCGATACGATCCCCGCGGCTAAGTTGAAAGCTTACAAGGCAGTGCAGAAAATTCGTTGGCGCGGCGCGTGGTGCCGCAAGGACATCTCCGACAAAGCGTTCGAGGGGCTGTTGGGCCAAGCGGCCGCCGAGCGAACCTTGCCCGTGGGATAGGCTTCTAGCCTGTCATCGCTAAACCTTCGTCGAAAACCTTTGACTTTTGGGGCGGAGGTGGGTCGGCGTCGAAGACTCCTTGACCCACCCTACTTCTTTCGGTCGATCGCAACCGAAAGTCTTGGCGACTTCCGCTACGTCACTTGCGTACCATCTATCAATCTTGACAAACCTCAGCAACGACCCCCGCATCCTCCAAGCCAAACGGCTGATCGCCGAAGCCATCGCCGACGCTTCGGCGGACTTGACCGATGTCCGGCCGGCCGATCCGGCGTTGGCTGACGATTTTCAATCGAATTTGGACGCATTGACCGCCGCCCGCGGGGCGCCGCCGATTTGGCCGTACCTATCCGGCGGCATCGGCAACGGGCCATATGTGCGGCTGGCCGACGGCAGCGTCAAGCTGGATTTTATCGGCGGCATCGGTGTCTACGGAGCCGGCCACTCCCACCCGCGGATCGTCGAAGCGGCGATCGACGCGGCGATCGAAGACGTCCCGATGCAAGGCAATTTGCAACAAAACGTCCCCGGCGTGCGGTTGCTCTCCCGGCTGATTGAACTGGCCGGCGGCGGCGAATCGGAAATCCAGCTCGGCCTGCTGAGCACATCGGGCGCGATGGCCAACGAAAACGCGTTGAAACTTGCCTTTCACAAGTCCGCGGCCGGTCGCGCCGCCGGTCCCGACCGAATCCTCGCCTTTGACAACGCTTTCGCCGGCCGGTCGCTGGCCCTGGCGGCGCTGACCGATCGGCCCGCCTACCGCGCCGGGCTGCCGTTGGCGCTACCGGTCGATTACCTGCCGTTTTACGATCCGGCCCATCCCGAGCGTTCGACTCGGTGGGCGGTCGATGAACTGCACCGATTGCTCGCCCGCCACCCCGGTCGCCACGCCGGATTTTGGGCCGAACTGATTGCCGGCGAAGGCGGTTACTACCCCGGCTCGCGAGAGTTCTTTGAGTCGTTGTGCGTCCCGCTTCGCGAGGCTGGCATCCCGATCATTTTCGACGAGGTTCAATCCTTTAGCCGCACGTCCCGGCCGTTTGCGTTTCAACATTTCGGGCTGCAGCGGTTCGCCGATATCGTGACGGTGGGCAAAATCACGCAAGCGTGCGCGACGTTGTATCGAAAATCGTTCCATCCCACCGGCCCCATCCTGTCGCAAACCTTTACCGGCGCTTCGGCATCGATCGCCACCGGATTGGCGACGCTGGATTTGCTCGATGAAATGGGTTGCTATGGCGACGATGGTCAAAACATGCGTCGTCATCGTTACTTCGCCGATCAATTGCAACGACTCGCCGACGATTTTCCGGGCCAAGTCACCGGCCCGTTTGGCGAAGGCATGATGTTCGTTTTCACGCCCGGAGACGGATCGGCCGGCGCCGCCAAAACGATGATGACGCGAATGTATGATGCGGGATTGTTGGGGTTCGTCTGCGGCTCGGCCCCGACGCGGATTCGGTTCCTACCCCCGCCGGCGATCACGACCAACGAGCATATTGACGCGGCGGTGAGGATATTGCGTGAGGTATTGAAAGGCTCATGATCCTAATCGCCGGAACCCGCGCGTATTTTCGCACCCAGTCAGTGACGTCTTATGGGTTTTGCGTTCACTGCGGTCGGTTCGTGCGTCGGCGGAGTTACTTTGCCCGTAATTTTCTGCACCTTTACTATGTCCCGCTGATCCCCCAGGGACCGCGACAGCGTTTTCATCAGGTTTGCCCCAAGTGTCACACGTCGGTGACGATCGAGGTTGAAGCGTTTCAAAACGCGGTGACGGGATTGAAAGGTCGTTGTGCCGAAGCGTTGATGACGTTGATCGAGGGTGGCCGGGAGGTTCAATTCACCGAAGCGGCGCCGGACGAACCGCCGGTCGACGCGGTACGATTTTTGGTCGAGGTGTCCGACTGGTTGCATGACGCCGGGGAAGCGGAATTTTTGCAATCGATCGTTGAAAAACTACGGGCCAGCGGTCAATCCGCGGTCGCCGATCTGCTCGACGCCGAGCGGATGCGGTTGGCCGGTCGCCGCCGCGAAGCGATCGAGGCGTTGCAATCGATCGTCGCCCGCGATTCTTCGGACACGACCACCGCCGGCCGTTTGGCACCGCTGCTGAGCGTCGTCCGTCGACACTCCGAAGCGGCCGATGCGTGGGCCATGGTTGCCGCCGGGCTGCCGCCCGAAGAACAAATCCCGCCGCTGGCCAATCAATTCGATTGCCTGATGTCTGCCGGCCGTCATGACGACGCCGTCGACGTTGGCGAGAAATTATTGGAAATGCAACCAACGTTGGCCGGCGACCGACAATTTGACCGCGCGATGACCAAAGCCAAAAAGAAGTCCGGCCGGCTGTGACACGCATTTCGGTAGCCGAAGCCGTCAGGCTTTGGTCACACCTGTCGTAGCGGAAGTCGCCAAGACTTTCGGTTTCGCCGGGTCGCAGCCGAAAGTCTTGGCGACTTCCGCTACGGTCCACCCGCGCCACCACCGGGGGCGTATTAATATGGCGGTAATATAAGCCCGCCGCCCCATACGATTTTCCCCGATGCGAAATGTCAAACCCAAGCGTACCCTACCGGTAGTCGCCGCATCGTTCGGGTTGGCCTGCCTGCTATGGGTCGGCCCCTCCTTGCAATCCGACGCCCAGACGCCGCCGGAAATCCCCGAGGTGCTGCAGCCGTGGAAGTCGTGGGTGCTCTGGGACGATCCCAACGTTGAATGTTTGGCGGTCCACGGTCAGCCTGGCCAAACGATTTGCTTTTGGCCGTTGTCGCTGGACTTGACCGCCGGGGATGACGGCGGGTCGTTCACGCTGGAGGTCGAAGCCTTGCGCGAAACTTGGGTACCGTTGCCCGGTTCCGCGTCGACTTGGCCCACCGGCGTTACCGACCGCGGCGAACCGGCGGCAGTCATCGGGTTCGATGGCCAGCCGCGGGTCAAATTGGCCGTCGGACGTCATGTGATTGCCGGAAAGTTTCGCTGGGACGCGATTCCTCAGCGGCTGACGATCCCGCCGCAAATCGGATTGCTCCGCCTGCGGGTCGGCGACGAAGCGATCGCGATGCCCCGTTGGGACACCGGCGGGGACGTTTGGTTGCGGCGCGACACGGCGGCAAGCGATGAAGCGGACGCGATCGGGGTGCAGGTTTACCGGGTGATCGAGGATGGCATCCCGTTGCAACTTCGCACGCAAATCGAGTTGACCGTTTCGGGCAAGAGCCGCGAAGTGACGCTCGGCTCGGCGTTGCCGCGGGGTTGGACGTTGGCGACGGTGCAAAGCCCGGTGCCGGTGGCGGTGGACGACGCCGGGCGGGTGCGGGTCCAGGTTCGAGCCGGCAAATGGAACATACAATTGCACGCCTTTCGCACCGACAACGAGTCGCGAGTGCAATTCGCCGACGCGGCCGAGCCGATTGTGCCGACCGAATTGATCGCCCTGCAAGCCGACCCGACCTTTCGCGTCGCGGCGATCGAGGGCATCCCGCTGGTCGATGTCACTCAAACGACGTTTCCCGAAAAATGGCGAGGCCTGCCGGTCCATCTGTGGCGGACCGACGCCCCGTTTGAACTCCGAGAGCAGATGCGGGGGGCGGGCGTGCGGAGCGTCGAAGGCCTCGAAATCAATCGACAGTTTTGGCTCGACGACGACGGCGGCGGGTTGACGTACCGCGACGCCGTGTCCGGCAAGTCCCAGAGGCGGTGGCGGCTCGATGCGGCCGGCGGTCAACTCGGGGCGGTGCGGATCGGCGACGAGGGTCAATTGATCACCGCCAACCCCGCAACCGGGGCGGCGGGTGTCGAAATCCGTCGCCGCGATTTCAACCTGACCGCCGTCGGCCGAACCGAGCGGATCGACCAAATCGACGCGACCGGTTGGCTCGCCGACGCCCGGTCGCTGCGTTGGACGTTGAACCTGCCGCCGGGTTGGCGGGCGCTGGCGGTGTGGGGTCCCGACGACGTCCACGGCGACTGGTTGACCGCCTGGTCGCTGCTGGATTTGTTCCTGCTGTTGATCTTCTCGCTCTCGGTCCGCCGCCTGTTCGGCTGGACCGCCGGTGCGGTGGCGCTGCTCGCCTTTGCCATCGCCTATCACGAACCCGGCTCGCCGCGATGGACATGGGTGCTGCTATTGATCCCGATAGCGCTGTGTCGTGTCATACCGGCGGGTCGATTGCAACGAGGGGTGATGATTTTCAAAACCATCGCCGTCGTGTTGTTACTGATTTTCCTGGTGCCGTTCCTGGCCGGTCAAGCTCAAAACATCCTCTACCCGCAACTGGAGCCGAGTGGTTATGTGTACGGCAACGATGATATTTTCCGCATCGGTTCGTCACGCTCCTACCAAACCGTCGCCACGGTCTCCATGGATGCCGCGATGCCCGCGGACATTGGCAATGAGCGGTTTGAACGAGACTTTGAACAATCTCTCAGCTCCGGCGATCTATCCTACGGCCGTGTCAGCAAAGCGAACAACATGGCTTATGATGCCAAGAGTCGGATTCAAACCGGGCCGGCGATCCCGCAGTGGGATTGGAACTCGGTGACGTGTCGTTGGGACGGTCCGGTCGCCGCCGGTCAACGCGTCACCCCCGTGCTGCTTTCGATGACCGGCAACCGCATCCTGACCGCCGTGCGATTGGGATTGTTACTGCTGCTCGCCACGATCCTGCTGCGTCGCCCCGGGCGATGGCCCCGGTGGCGCGCCGGAGCCTCGGCCGCGGCGAGCGTCGTCATGTTAGTTGGGCGTTGGCACGACCGCGGACGCTCAAATCCCCGACGCGGAGATCCTGTCCCAGCTTCGCGAGCGGTTGATCCAGCCCGACCCGCAATCGCTGCACGCCGCGGAAATCGAATCGGTGATTCTGCGGATTGATCAAAACCGGATTGACATGACGTTGACGATCCACGCCGCCGGCGCAGTCGCGGTTCCGATCCCCGGGCAACTTCCCGCCTGGTCGCCTGTCTCGGTCAAATTCATAGACACGCAGACCGAAACCCAAACCGCACCGGTCATTCGCCGCGATGGTTACCTTTGGGTCGGTGTCCCCGCGGGCGTTCATCAAATTGCCGTCTCGGGGTTGTTGCCCGATGTTACCGATTGGCAATGGACGTACCGATTGAAACCTCATCATGTCATCATCGATGCCCCCGGCTGGAAACATACCGGCATCAATGCCGGCGGGGTGCCGGGGGACCAGGTGTTTTTCGTTCGCGAGCAAACCCGTGTGTCCGGCGGGGCGGCTTATGATCGCGAGCACTTCAAGCCGATCTTTGCCGTCGAGCGACAGTTGGAACTGGGGCTGCAGTGGAAGGTTCGCACCGTCGTCCGCCGGATCACCGCGGCCGGCAAGGCGGCGTCGTTGAGCATCCCCCTGCTGCCCGGCGAACAAGTTTTGACCTCCAGTCAGAACGTGTCCGGTGAGGCGATGATGGTGTCCATGTCAGCCGAACAGACGACCGTGCAGTGGGACAGCGAATTGCCGGTCGGGGGCACGTTGATGTTGGCAGCGGCACCGACGGATCGTTATGTCGAACGTTATGAACTTCGCGCGTCGCCGATTTGGCATGTCGACTACACCGGCATCGATCCGGTCTTTGAATCCGGTCCCGAGTTGGTCCCCGTCTGGCGACCTTGGCCGAGCGAAACGATCACGTTGACGTTGACTCAACCGGTCGCGGTGGAAGGCGAAACGATGACGATCCAGCGGGTTGCGCACACCACGACGTTGGGCCGGCGTCAACGCACCGACCAGCTCGACCTATCGGTTCACCCCAGCCTGGCGACGGATTTGATGATTGAGTTGGAACCGAACGCCGAGGTTACTGAATTGCGGCGCGGCGCCGTGCCGTTGCCGGTCCGCCGCGACGGCGACCGTTTGGTTGTCCCCACGGTACCGGGTGAGCAAAACGTTATCGTCCGGTGGCAAACCAATTTGGCAATGCAAACCGTCGTTGCTCCGCAGCCGGTTGGATTGGAGGTTGCCGCGTCCAATGTATCGCGGACGTTGATCGTTCCGACCGACCGCTGGGTTTTGTGGGCCGATGGCCCGCTGCTTGGACCGGCCATCCGGTTTTGGGTGGTCATAGTGGTTTCGATATTGATCGCGTTGGCACTCGGCGCGATCCCCGGCTCGCCGATCGGGCGGATTTCATGGGTGCTGCTGTTGATCGGCTTGACCCAAGTGCCATGGCCGCTGGCGGCGATCGTGGCCGGTTGGTTGTTCGCGCTGAGTTGGCGGGGCAGGGCGGTGATCCAATCATCGCCTTCGCAATTCAACCTGATGCAACTGGCAATCGCATTGTTGACTGCGGCGGCATTGATGGTGCTCGTCGGCGTGGTTGCCCGCGGTTTGCTGGGGCATCCCGACATGTTCATTTTGGGCAACGGATCGACCCGCCGATCGCTCCGCTGGTTTGAGTCGCGGATCGACGGCACCCTGCCATCGGTGCGGATCGTTTCAATTTCGGTGTGGTATTACCGGCTGGCCATGTTGCTATGGGCGTTATGGCTATCCGCGTCACTGCTGCGTTGGCTCCGATGGGGCTGGGACCAATACAGCCGCGGCGGCATCTGGCGCAGTCAGCCGTCGGAATCACCCGCCTGATCGCCGCATCGCATCGAGCAACCGTTTGACCTCGACATGCGTGACGTAATCGGCGGCGATCAACAAACCCGGCCGACCGGGGTCGACCGGTTCGATGACGTTGATGCCCCCGGACGTCTTCCAACCGGTCGGGCGGACCGACGTTGTGATCAATTGACCATAGCTGTCTAACATTTGATCGACCGACCGATCGCCTGCACGCGCCGCATCAAACCAGTAGATTCGGGAAAGCGGTCTTTCGTCGGCATCCTGCTGACTAAGGACCGTCAATTGCCCATGTTCGACGGTGATGGTGCAGTCCAGTTCACCGAGCATTCGCAATAGAGCATCATAAACCGGCACGCCTTTGATGGCGATTGAAATCGGCGTGTCTTCGGTCAAACCCAACGTTTCGATCGAACGACGATCCAGCCGAATCGGCAGATCGTGGGTGCTGCCAATGACATTGAGGACGTCATTGAGCGGTTGATCGAGGAACAGAAAACCTGCAGGCTTCGATAAGGCGGTCTGGATTGCGGTCATCGTTTGTTCATCAACACTGACCCATTGGTCGACGTCGACACCGCGACGGGTCAGTGCAAAGGTGTCAGCCGTCAATTCCAATCCGTCTTCGGTCGCAACGGCGCGAAGGCCCACGGGAGCGAGTCGATGTTGCAACTGTGTTTTGAGCGGATAGAAACCCGGGGTGACAGCGACCGGCGGCGCGTCCTTCAATTGAGCGATTCGTTCGGTCGCCGCGGAGATCAACACCGGCACGCCGAAGACGTTCTCTAATGCCTCACGAAATTCGTCGATGGTGACGTCGTCGTCAGCGGGCAGGCTTGCGGGACTTTCAAGAATTTGCGTCACCGCAGCGGCCATCGATAGGTCTGCCAAATTCAACGTGTCTCGAAGCGATCCCCGTGACGCGGAGGGACGGTTACCACCATCCGCGTCGCGTGGTTCGAATGGGTCAAACGGGTCAGTGGCCAAGTTTGATGCAGGAGAGAAAGGATCGGTCGAACCTTTATTTTCCGGCTCAACCGGCGGGGCAGCGAACAACGGCCTTATGCCGCAGGATATAACCCCAAGAGTGATAGTGATCGCAAGTGGACGGAACATGAGCGGCAAACCTAGAGAGGGGACACAGGGGCTGAGCGACGACCCCGTGGGTGCGGTGATCCGCATCGATGGCGGCACATCATTCTGACAGGGTGCCGTCCCGCGGTGGGACACGGATGCGAAAATCCGTCAGGATTGCCTAGCGACTGCTTTGGATTGCCAACAGCGGTATGATGGGCTTTCAGCCCGTCGATGCTTTGGACGGCCTGAAAGGCCGTCCTACTTCGCTGACAACCCGGACAGTCACCCAGCGATTAGGCCATTGCCATGGCGGTGCCCATCGTTTGGCCGGGGGCGGGGAGGTTGGACGATCCCATCAGATAAGTGTCAACCGCCCGAGCTGCCCCGCGCCCCTCGTTGATCGCCCAAACAACCAACGATTGACCCCGGCGGCAATCGCCAGCGGCAAAAACTCCGTCAAGGTTGGTGGTGAACTCGCCATGCTTGGCTTCAAAGTTACTGCGAGGATCAGTCTTCAACCCAAACGATTCGGGGAGGTATTGTTCCGGCCCCAGGAATCCCATCGCCAACAGAATCAACTGGGCGGGCCATTCCTTCTCGCTGCCCTCGATTTCGGACATCGACCAACCACCCTCGCCGGTTCGCGTCCACTGGACTGCAACGGTGCGGATGCCCCGCAGCTTGCCCGCATCGTCTTTCAAAAACTCTTTGGACAACAATTCATATTCGCGTGGGTCGCGACCGAATTTTGCTTGCGCTTCCTCGTGCCCATAGTCGACGCGAAAGATCCGCGGCCATTCGGGCCAAGGATTCTCCGGCGTGCGATCTTCGGGTGGTTTGGGTAGCAACTCAAAATTCGTGATCGTTCGGCAACCGTGCCGCAATGACGTGCCGATGCAGTCGGTCCCGGTGTCTCCTCCGCCGATGACGATGACGTCTTTGCCCTCGGCGGTGATGAAGCTGCCGTTGAGGCTATCGCCGTGAACGGACTGCTGCGTATTGGCCGTCAGGAACTCCATCGCGAAATGTACGCCTTTGGCATCGCGTCCGGGGATCGGCAAATCGCGAGGGTTGGTCGCCCCACAACATAGCAAAACCGCATCATACTGCTTTTGCAACTCTTTGAGCGTCACGTCCTTGCCAACATTGACACCGGTGCGAAACTCGATCCCTTCGGCGACGAGCTTATCAATCCTTCGCTGAATCACCTCTTTGGACAATTTCATGTTCGGGATGCCGTACTGCAGCAATCCGCCGATCCGATTGGCACGCTCATAAACGACGACGTTGTGGCCGACGCTGTTGAGTTGGTCGGCGGCGGACAGGCCCGACGGTCCCGAACCGATCACCGCGACCGACTTGCCGGTGCGAACCTCCGGCGGCCGGGGCACGATCCAACCCTCGGCCCAGGCGCGATCGACAATGGCATTCTCGATCGATTTGATCGTCACCGGCGGGTTGGTGATGCCCAAAACGCAGGCGCCCTCGCACGGTGCCGGGCAGGTCCGGCCGGTGAACTCCGGGAAGTTGTTGGTCTTGTGCAACCGCTCGATCGCTTCGTGCCAACGATCGTTATAGACCAGATCGTTCCATTCGGGGATCAGATTGTCGATCGGGCAACCCGACGCGGATTGACAAAACGGCACCCCGCAGTCCATGCACCGTGCCCCCTGAACCTTGAGCATCTCGGTGTCGTGGTCATGATAGATTTCATCGTAATCGTTGAGCCGAACGACCGGCAATCGCCAGGGGGTTTTCTTGCGATCGTATTCCTTGAATCCGGTGGGTTTGCCCATGAGGTCTTGTCTTCAAAAAGTGTTATAGATGAGTTGAACGTCGACGAACGACGACGCGGATATCAGATGGCTTCTCGAGTTATGCGTTCCAAACTGCAAGCATGAGGCAAATAAAGGATTTTCGCATAGTCGCCGCCGTTGGCCGAGACATGAAGGAAGTTTTTGAGCAACAGAGCCTTCTCCGGGTGATTGACGTCATATCGTTCGCCGCCGGCAATGACGATCGTGAATCGAATGAATGGTTGAGCATGCATCAGTTCGTGGATTTGATCGTGCATTCAAACCCCCGCCCCGACGGCTTGGTTCTCGTAGCGTTTCGACTCCGCTTTTTCCATCAAGACCCGTTTATAGTCAGTCGGCATCACCTTGATGCAGTGCGACAGGAAACCGTCCCAGTCCTGCAGCGCCTCGGCCGCCGCGGTGCTGCCGGTCAGGTCGTGGTGACGCTGGATCAATGTCTTGACCTGCACGTCTTCATCGCTGCCCCGATCGATCGATTCCAGCTCGACGGTCGCCAGGTTGCACTTCAAATTAAAGTCACCGGTCATGTCCCAAACGTAAGCGATCCCGCCCGACATGCCCGCGGCAAAGTTGCGACCGGTCCAGCCCAGGATGACGACGCGGCCGCCGGTCATGTACTCGCAGCCATGGTCGCCGACGCCCTCGATCACCGCGGTGGCGCCGGAATTTCGTACCGCAAAGCGTTCCGCCGCCCGGCCCCGCAGGAATGCCTCACCCCCGGTTGCCCCGTACAGACAGACATTGCCGACGATGATGTTTTCCTCGGATTTGAACGTGGAAACCTTGGGCGGATAGACCACCACACGTCCGCCGGACAGTCCTTTGCCAACATAATCGTTGGCATCACCCTCCAGCGTGATCGTCACGCCGGCGGCCAGGAACGCGCCAAGCGATTGACCCGCCGAACCATTCAAATTGATACGAATCGTGCCGTCGGGTAAACCTTTCTGGCCGTAACGTTTGGCAATCTCATTGCTCAAAATCGTGCCAACGGTGCGATTGATATTGATCACCGGCGAATCGATCACGACCGGGGTACCCGATTCGATCGCGGGCATCGCTTCGTGCAGCAGTTTGGTCATGTCGAGCGACTTTTCCAAACCATGGTCCTGCGCCCGGGTGCAAATCGTTTCGACTTCCGGTCGAGGTTTGGCCGCCGGGGATAGCAACGGCGTCAAATCCAGGCCGTCCATCTTCCAATGCTTGATGGCATCTTGAGGGGCCAACCGGTCGGCCCGACCGACCATTTCATCGATGGTTCGGAAGCCCAACGTTGCCATGATCCGCCGCGTGTCCTCGGCGACCATGAAAAGGTAGTTGACGACATGCTCGGGTTTGCCCGCGAACATTTTACGCAATTGCGGGTCTTGAGTCGCGATCCCCACCGGACAGGTATTGAGGTGGCATTTACGCATCATGATGCACCCCAGCGCGATCAGCGGTGCGGTCGAGAAACCAAACTCCTCGGCTCCCAATAGCGCCGCGATCACGACGTCACGACCCGTCTTGAGTCCACCGTCGGTTTGCAAAACAACGCGGCTGCGCAGATCATTGAGCACCAGGACTTGATGAGTTTCGGCGATACCTAGTTCCCATGGTAAACCGGCGTGTTTGATGCTCGTCAACGGGCTGGCTCCCGTCCCGCCGGTGTCGCCGGAGATCAGGATATGATCGGCGTGTGCCTTGGCGACGCCCGAAGCGATGACGCCGACGCCGACCTCGCTGACCAATTTGACGCTGATCCGGGCGGCACGATTGGCATTTTTCAAATCATGGATGAGCTGAGCGAGGTCCTCGATCGAATAGATGTCATGGTGCGGCGGCGGGCTGATCAATCCGACGCCTGGGGTGCTGTAACGAATGCCGGCGATGTAGTCATCGACCTTTTTGCCGGGCAACTCCCCGCCCTCGCCCGGTTTGGCCCCCTGAGAAACCTTGATTTGAATCTCGTCGGCATTGGTCAGATACTCAATGGTGACGCCAAAGCGGCCCGAGGCAACCTGTTTGATGGCCGATCGTTTGGAATCGCCATCGGCCATCGTTTGAAAACGAACGGGATCTTCGCCACCCTCGCCGGTGTTGGATTTACCACCCAGCCGATTCATCGCGATCGCGAGCGTCTCGTGCGACTCAGCGGAAATACTGCCCAGCGACATGGCGCCGGTGCAGAACCGTTTGACGATTTCTTTGACCGGTTGAACATCATCCAATGCAATCGATTGCGACGGATCTTCGTCAAAACCAAGCAACCCGCGAAGCGTGCAGCGGTTACGGTTGTCGGCGTTGATGGTCTCGGCAAATTTCCAGTACGCATCCTTATCGTTATTCCGAGCCGCGGTTTGCAACGACGTGATCGATCCGGGACTCCAGGCATGTTTTTCGCCTTCGGCGCGCCAATGGAACTCACCCAAATTGGGCAGGCTTCGGAGCCGATCGACCTCCCGTTTCGGATAACCCAGGTTATGTCGTCGCAATGTCTCCTCGGCCAAAATATCAAACGAAACGCCTTGGATACGCGATGCGGTGCCGACGAAGCATTTCTGAATGATCTCCTGCTGCAAACCCAACGCCTCAAAGATCTGCGCACCCTTGTAGGACTGCAGCGTCGAGATTCCCATCTTGGCCATCACCTTGAGCATTCCCTTGGCGACGCCCTTGCGATACGCGTGGACGATCTTTTCATCGTCCAGGGTTGGATCGAGCAGTCCGTCGATTTTGGATTGCCATAGAGCTTCAAACGCCAAGTACGGATTGATTGCGTCGGCGCCATAGCCGATCAACAGACAATGATGATGGACCTCGCGGGCTTCGCCGGTTTCGATCGTCAAACCGACTTTGGTTCGTTTGGCGGTTTTGACTAAATGATGATGCACCGCCCCGGTGGCCAACAACGCGCTGACGGGCACGCGGTCGGGACCGATGGCGCGGTCGGTCAGGACGATCAACGCATCGCCGCGATCGACCGCCTCTTCGGCTTCGGCGCAAATTCGATCGAGCGTTTTGACCAATCCCGGCTTGCCCTCGGATTTATCGAACGTGATGTCGATCACGCGGCTTCGCCAACCCTCACGGTCGACGTCGCGGATCGCCGCGATTTCCTCGTTGGTGAGGATCGGATGGCTGATGAGCAATCGGTGACAATGTTGCGGGGTCGCGTCGAGCAAGTTTTGCTCCGGCCCGATATAACATTCCAAGCTCATGATGACCTCCTCGCGAATCGAATCGATCGCGGGATTGGTCACCTGGGCAAAGAGTTGTTTGAAATAATCATAGATCATCCGCGGCTGATCGCTGAGCACCGCCAGGGCGGAGTCGTTGCCCATGCTGCCGACCGGATCGCGGAGTTGTTCGATCATCGGCCGCAACATGAAATTCATGGTCTCGGCGGTGTAGCCGAACGCCTGCATCCGCGGCATCAGCGTCTCGGCGTTGAAACCATGACCTTTGGCCTCGGGATGCAAGTCCTCCATGCGGATCCGCTGTTTTCGGAGCCATTCGCCATACGGCTTTTGCTTCGCAAACCCGCTCTTGAGTTCCTCGTCGGGAATCAAACGTCCCTCCTCGAAATCGATCAGGAACATCTTGCCCGGCTGCAGGCGTCCCTTTTGCACCACGATTGCCGGGTCGACCGGCAGCACGCCGACTTCGGACGCCATGATGACGCGATCGTCATTGGTAATATAAAAACGGCTGGGACGCAGACCGTTGCGGTCCAACGTCGCGCCAATGTAGTGCCCGTCGGTGAAAACGATCGAGGCCGGCCCGTCCCACGGTTCCATCAAGCAGGAGAAGTACTCATAGAAGGCACGTTTCTCCTCACCCATCGTGGCGTGTTTTTGCCACGCTTCGGGCACCATCATCATCACCGCTTCCTGCAGCGTTCGGCCGTTCATCAGCAGGAATTCGAGCACGTTGTCCATCGTCCCCGAATCGGACAGCATCGGCTCGATGACGGGAAATAGATCCTTCAATTCGTCGCCATAGATCGCTGACCGGGCGGAACCTTCGCGGGCACGCATCCAGTTGGCGTTGCCGCGAAGCGTGTTGATCTCGCCGTTGTGAGCCATGAACCGCAGCGGCTGGGCACGGTCCCAGGACGGGAACGTATTGGTCGAAAAACGCGAATGACACATCGCCAAATGCGTCTCAAAATCCTCGTCGCGAAGGTCCGCGAAATACGGCATCACCTGGGCCGGCGTCAACATACCCTTATAGATGATGACGCGGGTCGAGAGTGAACAGACGTAGAACATCAACGACTGCTTCAGCTTGCCCGATCCGCGAAGCGCGTGCGAAGCCATCTTGCGGATGCGATACAGTTGCCGCTCGAAATCTTCGGTGCTCAAGCCGTCGGCCGCACCGATGAAGAGTTGTTCGATGACCGGTTCGGAACGCCGCGCCGACGGACCGACGTCGGCGCCGACGGTGTCGGTCGGAACCTTTCGCCAGCCGATCAGCTTTTGGCCGGTCTTTTTGACCAGCGACGCGATTTCATCCTTGCAAATTTTCCGTTCGGCGTTGTCGGTCGGCAAAAAGACCAGGCCGGCGGAAAATTGACCGGGCGGTGGCAGGTCAACGCCCAGGTCGGCTTTGGCAACCTTGGCCAAAAACTTATGAGGCAACCCGCACAGGATGCCCGAACCATCGCCGGTGTTGGGTTCGCAGCCGCACGCGCCGCGGTGGTCCATGTTTTGCAGGATCGTGTCGGCATCCATCACAATCTGATGGCTGGCTTTTCCTTTGATATGAGCCACGAACCCGACGCCGCAAGCATCCTTCTCCAATTCCGGATCATACAAACCTTGAGCCGGCGGCAGGTGGAAGTCGCTGAGGCGTGCGTTCATGTTGGTTGATTTTAAGAAGGGAGGGTTAAGATTAGGCTAGCAGTTTGTCTCCGCGATGAAGACAATCGTTGGTTAGAATGACAGGCCGGAGGCCTATCCCACCTTTTCGGGCAGACAGTAAGGTCGGGCGGGATCGATCCGCTTGCCGACCAACATTTCAACATAAGCCGCCGCGGCGTCCGAGAGACGCTCGCCGCGGCGGAAAATGAACCCCAGGGGGCGTTCAAATTTCAAATCATCGCATCGAACATTTCGCAGGGTGCCGTCGGCCAACTCCCGGCGGGCCACGCCGATCGGCACAATCCCGACACCGCCGTGTTCAATGATTGCCTTCACGAGCGTTTGAGCGTTGTCAAACTCATCACTGGTGCGAACCGTCACGCCACGTGATCGCAAGTGGCGGTCGATCTCGGTGCGTAACCGCAATCCGGTCGCGAAACGAAACATCGGCATCCCGCGAAGGTCCGCGGCGGTGACCTCCCCGCCGCTGGCCAACGGGTGGCCAGCGTCGCACATCAATTGCATCGATTCGCGCATCCAACACCGTGCTCGCAGCTCGGGGGCGTCGGCCGGATAGGAGATCAGCCCGAAATCGACTTCGCGGGCAAGTACCAATTCAATCACCCGCTCGCTGCTGCCGGAACGGAACTCGATTCCCAGTCCCGGATGGGTTTCGCGAAATTCTCGAGTCGCGTCGGGCAGGTACGCCAATCCCACCGAGTAAATCGCCCCGACGGTAACGCTCTGTCGCGTCATCCCGACAACCGACCGGACCTCCGCCTCCAGTTCGCGGGCGGCGGCCAACAACGACGGGGCGCCGCGGTAGAGCACTTCGCCGACGGGCGTCAGCGTGATCGGGCGGGTTGAGTTGGTCAATTTCGCACCGTAGTGCAACTCCAGCGATTTGATCTTTTGGCGAACCGCACTGCTGCTCATGTTCAACGCGGCCGCGGCATCGGCCAGGCCGCCGGTTTGGGCGACCAAGCAGAG
Organism: Pirellulaceae bacterium; assembly: GCA_963833245.1. GTDB lineage: Bacteria > Planctomycetota > Planctomycetia > Pirellulales > Pirellulaceae > Rhodopirellula. The sequence continues at coordinate 139,139 of CAWHXH010000006.1, read as the reverse complement.
CGCTTCGAGCTGGGCAAGGTGGGGCAGGCCGGGGTGCTCCATTCAGTTTTGCTTCATCGGGAAAGTCGCTGGTGAAGTGATTTGGCGCAACGTTACCTAGCCGACTACGGCCGGTCAATCCCGGCGGCTGGCTCGGTGTGGATTGTTTGTCCGGTAGCCGAAGCCGCCAAGGCTTTGGATGATGATACGGCCGACCGGTGCCGGCAAAGCTCAGCGGCGGCCTGGCGGACCGCCGCTACCGGGGATCGCTCAAACGTCGCAGCCGCCGCCGCAGCAACGCGGCATCCCGCACGGCTGCCCGGCCGCGGCCATCGGCAGCGAACCGCCCCGGGATCCGGACGATGGCGCCGCCGGGACGGACATCAACCGGTGGGGGGGACCGCCGCAGCGGGGGCACGAAACCGCATCGTCGGGACGGCGGACCAGCAGCTCGTCGGTCCATTCGCACTTGGGGCACTCGTATTCGTACAGCGGCATGGCGGAATCCTGTCGGTGGGTGGTCTGTCAGTCGCGTCGTTGTCAACATTGCAACGGAACTCTAAGTTTGAAGCGTTCATTTTGACCATCGGCCCCCCAAAATTCGACCCGCCCGTGCCTGACGTTTTGCACCGAATCCGCCTCGCGACTCTCCTGGGTCTAGGACTGGTCCTGGCACTGACCACCGGTTGCCCCCCGGTCGAGCTTGATCCGCCGGTGGCAACCGATGGTGCATCCGTCGGCAAGCCGCCCGCGACCGGGTTGCCAAAACCTGCCGCCCCGCCGGTGACCGATGATGCCGCGGCGGTCGAAAAGCTCCGCAATGCGGGTTATCAACTGGAGGTTCAAAACGGCGTTGTCACCGGATTGTTAATTTCCTCGCCCGATTCGATCGCCGACTCGATGCCGCTGTTGGCCGGCGTTCCCAACGTCCGCGAAGCTCGCTTCACCGGCCCGGGGATCGACGACGCGGGGATGGAAAACCTGCTGGAACTCAAGAAACTCGAACGGCTCGATTTGAGCGAGACGGCAATTACCGACAAGACTTTGGCGACCGTCGGCAAGATTAAGACGCTCGTCGTGCTCCGGCTTCGCCGTGCCGGGGTGACCGACGACGGGTTGGCTCAAATCACGGATTTGCCCAAACTGCGAGCGATCGATCTGCGAAACAGCAACATCGGCGACGGTGGGCTGACGCATTTGGCCAAACTGCCCGCGCTGGAAGATTTGCAACTTGAAAAGTCGCAGGTTACCGATTCGGGGATCGCCCAATTGACCGACCTGCCGCTCAAGGGCATCAACGTCAACTACTGCACGTCGATCACGAATGAGTCGTTCGCGACTTTAGGTAAGATTCCGACGTTGACCTCTATTCAGGCGGACTATACCAAGGTCAACGATGAAGGGATGGCTTCGCTCACGCCGCTCAAAAATTTGCAGCGGCTGCGGATTCGCGGTTGCGATGTGACCGGGGCGGGGTTGGCCGAAGTTGCCGGGGCCAAGAAGCTTGATCGGCTCAATCTTCGCGACACCTCGTTGGGCGACGACGGCTGCGAGGTGATTGCGGGACTGCCGGAAATGGCCTACCTGGATGTTTCCGAATGTAAGATTCCGTCGGCCGAGGGTTTGGCGAAGTTCGGGCAGTGCAAGAAGCTCACGACGTTGATCCTTTGGAGCACCAACGCGGACGACTCGACGATCGCCGCTTATGATTCGTTGAGCGAAATGCAGGAACTGGATCTCAAGGATACTTATACGACCGACGAATCGGCCGACGTCATCGCGGGGATGAAAAAGCTGCGGTCACTCAATTTGGCCGGCACGCAGTTCACCGAGGAGGGCGTCGAAAAACTATTGGCTCTGCCCGAGTTGCGGACGCTTAATATTGCCAATCTCTATTTGGGTTTTGATTTGGATGAATTGGCAGAGAAGTATCCGGAATTGAAGATCGTCGAGTACGAAGATTGACGCTTTGCGAACCCGCCGGATCGATCGGCGATGCACCGAGTTGGAACTGCCCCGGCCCCAGGCCGATTGGGTCGCCCGGCTAAGCGGCGATTTTATCAGGGACGAGCTGGAGTCTCAGTTGTACTGGGTCTGTGAATTACCCGGCTGCCTCGCCGCATCGCAATTGGACTGTGTTCATCCGCCGTACCGGTGGACGATCCGGCAGGTCTTTGAGCACTGCGTCGACACCGAGCGGTTCCTCGCCGCGGCGATCACGCGGACCGCCGCGGGCGAGGACGTCGCCCTGCCCGACTGGGACCATGAAGCTTACGCGGCCGCTCGCTTTGGGCTGGGCAACATGCGGGACCTGGTATCGGAGTTGGGCTACTTGCGACTTGCGATGGTGCATCAGTTGCGGCGAATGCGACCGCCGGCTTGGGACCGGACGGCGTTGTTTTTGGGTCAACCGATCAGCGTTCGCGGGTTGGCGTGGACGGCCGCCGGGCATCTGCATCATCACTTCGAGATCGTCGAGCGGCGCTGCGGTGTTCGCGCCGCCCGGACGCCGCCGACATGAACCGGCCACCGCCCGCAGTCTCGCCTGATCGTGCTCCCGACGCCCGGACGATGCGTCACCGAAAACGGCAACGGCCGCACGAGTCGGGGCTGCGGCAAACGCTTTATGACGTCATCTTCGAGGCCGACACGCCCGCCGGTCGCGGCTTTGACATCGCCCTGCTGATCGCGATCGTGCTGTCGGTCGTCGCCGTTTCTTTGGAGACCTTGCCCGGCTTGGGGTGGGACGAGCGGGCCGTGCCGAGCGGTTGGCCGCTGTTGCTGTTCATTTGCGAATGGACGCTGACGCTGGTCTTTACCATTGAGTATGGCCTGCGGCTGTATTGCGTCCGGCACCCATGGCGGTACGCGTTGTCGTTTTGGGGCGTTGTCGATTTGTTGTCGATCCTGCCGGGTTATTTGACATTGTTCAGCCGCGCCGCAGCATCGTTGGCGATCCTCCGGTCGATCCGGCTGTTGCGGGTTTTTCGCGTGCTCAAGCTGTGGCGGATGATGAGCCAGGCCGATGAGTTGGCCGACGCGGTTTGGCATTCTCGCGACAAAATTGTGGTCTTTTTGGCCGTCGTCCTGGTGGCCGTGACGATCTCGGGCACGTTGATGTACCACATCGAAACGACCATCTTTGGTGATCCGCAAACGAGCCAATTCACGTCGATCCCCCAATCGATGTATTGGGCAATCGTGACGATGACGACGGTCGGTTACGGCGACGTGGTGCCGCAAACGGTGTTGGGCAAGATCATTTCGGCGGTGTTGATCCTGCTGGGCTACTCGCTGATCATCGTGCCGACGGGGTTTGTCTCGGCGGAATTGAGCGGCCGCGGCCGGAGCGGTCGAACCTGTTCGGCGTGCGGTCAACCGGCCGCCCGGGCGGCGTCGAAGTATTGTGATGATTGCGGGGCCTCTTTCGCTTCATTGCCAACGTAGCGGCAGTCGCCAAGGTTTTCGGTTTGCCGATGTCGATCGCGACCGAAATTCTTGGCGAAGTCCGCTACGTTAGGACTTTTCCCAACCTCAACCCACGCCCGCTTTTCCCATGCCGATCGCTGTTTCGTGTCCTTGCGGTAAATCGGCCAACGTCGGCGACAGCATGGCGGGCCGGACGTTGAAATGTCCGCAGTGCGGCAAGCCGGTCAAAGTGCCTCAGCCGGCAGCGGGCGGCGGCGGCGGTTTAGACGACCTGTTTGCCGAGGAAGGGTTCACCGAGACGATTGAATCGGCGTGCCCGGCTTGCGGCAAACCGATGAAAGCCGGCGCGGTGCTTTGCACCAAATGCGGGTTCAACAAACAGACCGGCCAATACATCCGCGGTCACAAAGTCGCCGGCGTGGATATCGACATGGGCACGGTGGCGTTGCAAAAGGCCGAAGCGTCGATGGCGCGGGACGAGAAATTGCAAAAGGACCTGCTCGGCGCCGCGGGTTTGCCGCCGTGGGCATTGGCGATGATTTTGACGCTGATTGGCGGAGCAACGACGATCGGGGTCATCGCCGTCAACACCGCCCGAGCGGTCGAAGGGGGCGACTTTGACGGCATGGCGGCGTTTTTGATCCTCGCCGGGGTCGTCTTTGGGATGCTCGCCCTGGGGGCGTTTGCGAGGTTGGTGATGTTCGCCTTCAGCCTCTCGCCCAAGGATGGGGCGTTGTCGCTAACGATCGTTTACCTGTTTTACTTAATCTTCACGAACTTCAAAAAGATGTGGAAGATGGCGTTGCTGTTGCTAATCATGGGTGGACTGTCGGTCGCCAGCTTCATGGGGGCGCGGTAGATGTGGGTTAGGCCTCCGGCCTGTCATCGGTGTTGATGACAGGCCGGAGGCCTATCCCACAACGTTCACGGCGTCGCGGTCGGATCCTCCAGCGGTGCGAGCGTGATTTCGAGCATTTGCACCTCTCCCTTGCGGCTCACGGTGACCGGCACTGTCGAACCAACCGGGGTCCGCTCGATCGCTTCCTGCAAATCCTTGGGGCTGGTGACCGCGTCTTCGCCCAAACGCACGATGACGTCATACTCCTCGATCCCCGCCCGCTGGGCCGCGGAGTCTTTGATCACCTGGTAAACGACCACGCCGGTGCCGTTTTGGACGCTCAACTGTTCCGCCAACTGCCGCGTCAGTCCCGCCAGGCGGACGCCAATCGCGGCGCGACGGACTTTGCCGAACTCGCGTAATTCGCCGGCGATCCACTTCGCCTGATTGATCGGAATGGCAAAGCCGATGCCCTGATAGCCGCCGTTTCGCGTGGCGATCGCGGTGTTGACGGCGACCACGCGTCCGTCCAAATCGACCAGCGGCCCGCCGGAATTGCCGGGGTTGATCGCCGCATCGGTTTGCAACAACCGGCCGCGGCGAATTCTCGCGAGCGTTCGGTTTTTGGCGGAGATGATGCCCGCCGAAACGGTCGCCTCCAGCTTGAACGGCGAGCCGATCGCCAGCACCCAGTCGCCGATCTCCAGCGTGTCGGAATCGCCCAACAGGGCGGGCACAAACGGCCCTTCCATCTGAACCCGACAAATCGCGACGTCCGAGGACGGGTCGGAATGGACGTCGGTGGCGGTCAATTCCGTGCCGTCGGGCAACTGGACGACGACCTTTTTGGCGGCGTCGACGACGTGGTGGTTGGTCATCACCCACCCGGCGTCATCCATCAGGAAGCCGCTGCCCAACCCCGACAGCGTGCCTGAGTTTGGGGGGCCGGAGTTCGGGGCGTCGGAGTTTGGCGGAGTCGGTCCGGGTTGATCCTCCGGTTCAATCTGCGCTTGTTGAGCGTCAGCGGGGTTTTGGCCATAGGTCAACAGCGTGACGACCGATGGCGAAGCGGCCGCCGAAGCGTCGCGGAAGGCTTGCGAAAGAGCCTTGGCACCGACCAACGCTGGCGACGGAGCGTCTTGGGCAATGGCGGCCCCGGCGAAAAGGGCAAACGTCAGGCAGCCGGCGAGTCGGGTGGGGTGAGGCAACATGAGCACCTTGGGGCGGTCGGATAGGTTCCCAGCGTATCGCATGACTTCCGGTAGCCGAAGCCGCCAGGCTTTGGTCGGACGTTGGCTTGGCGGCCTGGCGGCTCGGCGGGCTGCGGCTAGTGTTACGCCGCGGCGGCCCGGCAGGCCGTCGCCACCGGCGGGCGTCGGCGAACCGACCCCCGTTGGCATCCGTAGGCGCCCCGGCGACGATTGCCAGTTATCCTTCCCGTCGTTCGTCCTCCTCCCCGTTGTTTTGGACCCCCCCGCCCGTGGCTGCCACGACCACCCCGCCCGCCGACGCCCCGCCCCCGGCGACCGCCGCACCGCTCGCCGAACCCGCCGCCGGTGCTCGTCCGGGCGAATCCGACGTCATCATCGAAGCTCGCAACCTGTCGAAAATTTATCGCGACTTCTGGGGACGCAAAAAAGTCCAAGCCCTCAAGTCGCTCGATGTCGAAGTCCGGCGAGGCGAAATCTTCGGACTGCTCGGTCCCAACGGCTCGGGCAAATCGACGACGATCAAACTGATCCTCGGGCTGCTCTTTCCGACTTCCGGCCGCGTGCTGGTTTTCGACAAGGATGCTTCGGAGACGAGTAAGAACGAGCGGATCGGCTACCTGCCCGAGGAGTCTTATCTGTACAAGTTCTTGACCGCCGAGGAAACGATCGATTTCTACGGCCGGTTGTTCGACTTGTCCGCCGCCGAGCGGGGCCGCCGCGTCGACCACCTGCTCAACCTGGTCGGTTTGAAGAACGCCAAACATCGTCAACTCCGCGAGTTTTCCAAAGGGATGACCCGCCGCGTCGGTTTGGCCCAAGCCTTAATCAACGATCCGGATTTGATCCTGCTGGACGAACCGACCACCGGTTTGGACCCGATCGGTACCCGCGAGATGAAAGACCTCATCCTGGCCCTTCGCGACCAGGGCAAGACGGTGTTGCTATGCAGCCACCAGTTGGCCGATGTCCAAGACGTATGTGATCGGGTTGCTATTTTGCATCAGGGCGAATTGAAAGAACTCGGTCAGGTCAAGGATTTATTAAAAGTTCAAGACGTCACGGAGGTTCACGCCCGCGGGTTGACCGACGAAGCCAAAGCCGAGATCGCCGCGGTGATCGCTCGGCACGGCGGCACGCTCGATTCAATCGACAACCCGACCGCGACGATGGAGGATCTGTTCCTGAACATTGTCCGCGAATCCGAAGCCCGTCCGGGCGCTCGCCGTGTCGGGATGAGCGAATCGGCCGCTAACGAAAACGACGCCGAGGCCGCCGCCCGATGAACCTGCAGCCTGATGATTTTTGGTCGTTCAACGAGTGGTTGCTGCGGCCGGGTGCGTTCGCCGAGTCGGCGCTGCTCAAAGGCATCGCGATGGTGGTGCTATTCCTGGTCCTGGGCGGCATCGTCGCCTATTTGATCTCATCGGCCCGGTACGGCTCCGGCGAGGGTTTCTATGCCGTCGCCAGAGCGGTTCGCGATTTCTTTCGCGTCGACCTGCCCGGCACACGTCCGCGGCGGATCATCGCGTTGGCGCGGTTGGCATTCAAAGAGGCGCTGCGTCGCAAAGTCCTCTACATTGTCGGACTATTTGTCGTCGTCCTATTGCTCGCCGGTTGGTACCTCAACCCCGAGTCCGAAGACCCGGCTCGGTTGTACATCTCGTTCGTTTTGACGACGACCAACTATTTGATCCTCGCGTTGGCACTGTTCATCAGCGCCTTCTCGTTGCCCGAGGACATCAAAAACAAGACGATTTATACGATCGTGACCAAACCGGTCAAATCGACCGAGGTGATCCTGGGCCGAATGCTCGGCTTCATTGCCGTCGGCACCATGATCCTGGTTCCGATGGGTGTGCTGTCTTATGTGTTCGTCACCCGTGGTCTGGACCATACGCACAACGAAGTCGTCGAGGTGACGCAGCAGAGTGACGGGTCGCTGGTCGGCCGCACCGATTTTGTCCGCAACCATGACCATGCTTTTACAATCTATCCCGAAGACGCTGACTCCGAATCCGGCGTCGCCGAGGGTTTGACCCAGCGGGTTCGCGAGCACGAACATATCGTTCGCCGCAACGCCGACGGCACTTTCTCAATCGGCGACGTTCGCGGGGCGCTCAAAGCCCGCGTGCCATCGTATGGCGACTTGGCGTTTCGTGACCGTTCGGGCAATTATCAAGAGGCCGGCATCGACGTCGGCAACGAACAACTCGCCGGCGGTTATGGTTCGGCCGGGGTCGCCCGGCTGGTCGGTTTGACCGCCGGGGCACGCAAGATTCAACACGGTTATGTCGAGGGCGGAACGCTCGGTGCGGCCGAATTTACATTCGATGACGTCACCCGCGAGCGATACCCCGCAGGCATCCCGCTGGACCTGTCGGTTCGGGCTTATCGGTCGTTCAAAGGAGATATTGAAACCGGCATCCGCGGTTCTTTGACGTTGCAGAACCCGACGACGCAGGTTCAAAGTCAACCGATCGCGTTCATCGTCGATGAATACACGATCGCCGAAATGACGTTGCCGACCGAGATCGAATCGGGCGATGGCGGCGAAGTTCGGATGCTCGACGTTCATGAGGATTTGGTCGACGAAAACAACGAATTGACCATCATCCTGAAGTGCATCGATTCGTCGCAATACCTCGGCGTTACCCCTGCAAGTATTTATTTGCGTCCGGCCAATTCATCGTTCGTTTGGAATCTGACCAAATCCTACCTGTCGATTTGGTTGCAAATGACGATGGTGATCGCGTTCGGGGTGATGTTCAGCACCTTCCTGTCCGGTCCCGTGGCGATGATCGCCTCGGCCGCGACCGTGTTCCTGGGTTTCTCCGCCGAGGAGGTTTACGACACGCGTCACTACATGGACGTCGGAATTAACCGCGGCGGTGGGCCAATCGAGTCGATGGTGCGTATGCTTCGTCAGGACGCTCAAACCACCGAGCTGGACGTCGACACGTTGGCCGCCTCGATCATCAAAGGCACCGACACGGCGATCGTCTACCTGCTCGATGCGGTCGTCACCGCCCTGCCCAACCTGCCCAAAATGGTCGCCACCGCGGAATACGCCGCGTCGGGTTTTGACATTTTTGGTGCATTGTTGGCCCGGCACGCGGTGGCGACGGCCGGCTATGTCCTAATCGCTTTCCTTATCAGTTATTTTGCTCTGAAATCGCGGGAGATCGCGGCGTGAATCAATCCATCGCCCTGCGGCGCAAGCTGCTCTATCTTGTCATCCTCGTTCTGCTCATCGTGCCGCTCTACCTGCTGGGCCAACCGCCCGGCGGGGGTGGCGCGGCCGGCGGCGGCGTTTTGTCGCAAATGCGCGACGAACTAGCCATTTCCGAATCCGATCTGGGTGAAATTTCACCCGCGTCGGAGACGATGAAGCTGATGTCGCTGGGGATGCGAGGCCCCGCCGCGGCGCTGCTGTGGCGAAAACAGCATGAATACAAGGTCATGCACGAATGGGATCGCCTCAAAGCGACTCTCAACCAAATCGGCCTGCTGCAACCACACTTTGACAAGGTGTGGGAATTCCAAGCCCATAATCTCGCCTACAACGTCTCGACGGAGTTCGACGACTACCGTCAACGTTATGAGATGGTTCGCGAAGGCACCGAGTATTTGACCAAAGGCGTCCGGCGAAACCGCAAAGCACCGCGGTTGATCTGGTACACCGGATGGTTCTACGGTTCCAAAATCGGCATGTCGGACGAGAAGACCCAATTCCGTCGTTTGTTCAGCGACGACGAAGTGCTGCACGACCGTCTGGTCGAGGAAGGCATCGCGGTCGATTCGCCCGAAGCTCGCGGCCCGGCCAACAAACCGGACAATTGGTTGGTCGGACGGCTCTGGCTCAATCATGGTTATGAGATGGTCGATGGCGGTGTCCAAATTCGCCGTCAAACGCCACTGAATTTCTTCGAGACCGGCCCCAAATGGTCCATCAAACACGCCGAAGCAATTGAAAAGGAGGGCATCCTGGACCAATCCGCCCAGGACGCTTGGCTGTCCGCATCGGCCGATTGGCGACGACTTGGCGAACGATCCATCCCGACGACCGCACCGTTCACCATCAAACTGGGACGTTTGGACGAGTTGCTGCGACAGCGGGCCGACAAAGCCGAACGGTTCCGGCAACTCACCGAATCCGGTTTTAACGAGGCGATCGCCAAAAGCGGTACGTTGACACCGATCGTCCAGGAGGCGTTTGACACCCCGCCCGAAGAACGCACCGAGGCGCAGGAATCGATGGTGTCGGAGAATTTGGAGCGGCTGGTCAACGACTATGACGCGATCGCGCGGTCGTCGGCTCCCGAAGTCCGGTTGGAAGCGATTCGTTTGGCCGGCGAACTCGACGACATGAACGAACGTTTGATCAAAACGACCGGCTACCGCAATCAGATCAACTACGAGTACTGGGAGACGCTCGCCGCCGCGGAGCAAGAGGAGCGAACGGTCCGGGCGCGGCGGTTGACGTTCGAGGCTGAGCGAGCCAACCGCGACGCGGAGTTGCAAAAAGCGATCGACTTGTATGAGGAATCGTTCGAGGTTTGGGCACAGATCTTTGACGATTACCCGATCCTGGTCATTGATGACTCCGCCGAGGATTTGTTTGATTCGATTCGCCGTTATAAGATTGCGACTGATTCAGACGAACTGCCGGAGAATTTCCCGCTGCGAACGTTTGTCGATTTGATGGGCGAGTACGGCGACGTGGACCCGACGATGTATGAGCGGGTTCGTCGGGAGCAGGCGGACAAGATGGCCGAGCGAAAAGCCGCATTGGCCGCGAAGGAGGAAGCGTTGATCGAAGCGGCGGCCGAGGAAGAAACGCCCGCCATGAAACCCTCCGAACAGCCGGAACCGGAACCCGCCAAACCGGAACCCGCCAAACCGGAACCCGCCAAACCGGAACCCGCCACACCGGAACCCGCCACACCGGAACCCGCCACACCGGAACCCGCCACACCGGAACCCGCCACACCGGAACCCGCCACACCGGAACCCGCCACACCGGAACCCGCCACACCGGAACCCGCCACACCGGAACCCGTTCGTGAGGTCACCGAAGTCCCGGTCGATTGATTCGGTCGCTCAGCGCGATGGGACCTAGGTGACATAAGGGACCGATGGGACGAACCTGTCTCATTGGTCCCAACTGTCCCATAGGTCCTATTTGTTCACGTCTGCGCAAATCGCCGTCGCAATCCAAACACCGGCAACATCAACGCCGCGATGGCGATCGCCGGGACCGGTCCGCCGGCCAACATCGCAATGACCGCGGCGACCGGAATGATCGACGTGATCCCCGATCCGATCGTTTGACCGATGGAACCGGCCGATGGACGTCGGATTGCTGCGATCGCCTTGAGCAACGTTCCCCCGGTGACCAACACCATTGCTGCGGGGAACACAAACCGCGTGTCGATCCGCCACCTCGGCACGCCGTCGGCCAACCATGGCGAGAATGCAAGTCCGACGACCCCGGCGATCATGACCAACAGTCCGATCGTCAAATGGACGGTCCGCTGCCCGCCCGCTTCTCGCCGAGCGAACGTTGTCAAACCAGTGATGTAGACCCCCATCGAAAGGGCGAAACCCCAAAGCACCGCGGGCAATCCGACGATCGATTGACCCAAAAGTGTTGACTGCGGCGAGGAGGCGACCAAGACCGTCACCCCGCCGAGCAAAAAGGAGCAGACTCGGCACCCGCCCATCAGCACCGGGGCAAAGGGAAGCCGCTTGAGCGGTCCGTCGTACAGGTAGATCAATGCCGCCAGCGTCGCGGCAATGCCCAAGACCGGTGCCCACTGCTGACGCTCCGAGGCGACCGATCCGGCAACGACCGCGGCGACCAAGCCGAAACCGAACAACCCGACCAGCGTGCTGCGGGCTGACCGGATCGGGATTCGCTGCTCGACCAGCGGCCGGGATCGTCCGGCCGCCCGGTCGTCGGCCAGGTCCGCCAGGTCGTTGTAGATCATCCCGGCCCAGTACAGGGCGACCGCCGCCAGAACGCTGCACACAACGCCCGCGATCACGCTGGCCGCCGGCCCAAGCACTTCGGACCCGCCGGCGACCAGAACCGCCCCGGCGGCAACGTCGGCGATCACGGTAGGCGTATTGGGAATGCGGACCAGTTCGGCCCAATCTCGCGGTCCGCCGCGTCGTGGTTGATTGTCACTCATTCGGCTAGTTTACTGCCGTCGTGGACCTTGCCAAAGAACCATCGATCACGCTTGATTTGAAAAAAATCTGCATCCTCAACGTCGTTGGCCTCACCCCCCGGCTGCTCGCCCACGCCCCGCGGATCGCTGCGGTCGGCCGGGCGGTCCCATGGCGAGGCGTTTTTCCCGCCGTCACGTCGACTGCCCAAGCGACCATGTTGACCGGGTTGCCGCCGTCGGCCCATGGCATCGTCGGCAATGGTTGGTTCTACCGCGATACGCAGGAGATCCGCTTCTGGCAACAAGCCCGCACGTTGATTGACGGTCCAACGCTGCCGCAGCGTTATCAGACCGCACAGATGTTTTGGTGGTTCAATCAAGCATCCTCGGCCCAATACGGCGTGACCCCCAAGCCGCACTATGGCGTCGACGGGTCCAAAGCGTTCGGCGTGATGGACTGGACCGGATGCAACTTGGAGTCGGTTCATGGCCCGTTTCCGTTCGCGGCGTTTTGGGGGCCGCGGGCCGGACTGGCCAGCAGTCAGTGGATCGCCGAGGCGACTGCGACGGTTTTACGACAAAAGTCTCCGCAGTTGACGCTCTGTTACTTACCGCACCTCGATTATGACTTCCAACGCTTCCGGCATCAGGACCCGGCGCGGGTCGCCGAAGTCGATCAGGCGGCGGGGTTGGTCATCGACGCCGCCGGATCGATTGGTGCCGAGATCATTGTCGTGTCCGAATACGGACTGACGCCGGTGTCGCGGCACGTTTCGATCAATCAAACCCTCCGCCGCGCCGGACTGCTCACGGTCCGCGACGGACCCTATGGGGAACGATTGATGCCCGACCTAAGTGAAGCTTTTGCGGTTGTCGATCACCAAGTCGCTCATGTCCACGTCCGCAATCGAGCACGGATCGACGAAGTGGCAATCTTACTATCGACGGTGCCGGGCATCGACCAAATCGATCGTCCCGGGGCGTTTGGGCTGGGACACCCCCGGGCCGGCGAACTCGTTGTGACAAGCGAGCCGGATGCGTGGTTTGATTACCGCTACTGGATTGACGAATCTCGCCGGCCTGATTTTGCTCCGACCGTCGACATCCATCGTAAACCCGGCTACGACCCCTGCGAGTTATTCCTGACCAGTGCCCCCAAAGCCGCCGCAAGGTTGTTACAGAAAAAACTCGGGTTCCGTTACCGGATGGACGTCGTACCGACCAACCCTACGATCGTCGGCGGCAGCCACGGCCTGCTACCGACCGATCCGGCCGACGGACCACTGATCATTGGCAATGGCGACCTACCGAACGCCATGACCGGATTAGCGAACCACGTCGATAGCATTCTTGACTAGATACAAAAAGCTGCCAACCACTAATAGAAGAAATAAAACACTAATAGAAGCGAGTGTAGGGAAGGAAGATTCTTATTAGCGTTTGATTTCTTTGATTAGCGGTTAAGCTTCCTTAGATAATGATTCTTTTCCATTGCAATTCTTTGGGTGTTCCGTAGTTGATTAGGTAGCCGACGTGTTTGCGGCTGATTCGCAGGTAGTTGAACAACTGGGCTTCATGCTCGGGCAGGATCGCTTTGCAAGCTTTGAGTTCGACGACAATCTCGCCGACGACCAGCAAATCCGGTCGATAGACCGTTTGCAGCTTACGGCCTTTGTAAAAGACATCGATCTCGGCTTTGCTGGCAAACGGCATTGCCCGAAGGTGCAGTTCCATCTCCAGACTCTGCTGATAGATTTCCTCCGCCATCCCGTAACCCATAACGTTGTAAACCTCGAACGCCGCCGACATGAAGTCATACCCTTCCTGCTTCAACATCGCAGCACCTCTTTGAAATTTGACCCACTAATCTTCACTAATCTAACGCTGTTCCACCACCGATTGACTGTTCACGCCGGATTAGTGTTCTATTTCTTCGATTAGTGGTTTAAAAACTTCATTTGAGCGAACATCAGTTTGATCAACCAAATAGTTGACTCATCACGGTTCCGTCGCGGACTAGGGTGATTGGGCGGCCGGTGCCGCTGTCGAATTCCATGGCCGGGTCAATGCCCAGGTTCCAGTAGAAACTCGCCGCGACGTCGTCCGGCGTGATCGCGTCGTGCAGCGGGCCGGAGCCGGTCGCGTCGGATTGTCCGATCACTTGGCCGCCGGCAACCGAACCGCCCGCGACGATCATGCTCATGCAACGCGGGTAATGATCCCGTCCGCCCTCGGCCGATCGATCATTGATTTTGGGCGTGCGTCCAAACTCGCCGGTCGCCAACACCGCGGTGGTTTCTAATAAACCGCGTTGATCTAACGCGTTGATCAAACCGGCAAAACCGGCATCAAATTTGGGCAATAAGTTTTCGCTCAGCTTGGTGAAATTGTCCTGGTGCGTGTCCCAGCCACCCAATTGAACGGTCACAAAACGCACTCCCGATTCGATCAAACGGACTGCCAATAGACACGACTGACTGAATGAATCATCGCCGAACAGTTTTTGAAAGCTTTCCGGCTCACGGCTGATGTCGAACGCTTCACGAGCACGCGGCGACGTAATCATGTCATAAGCTTGCCGGCCAAAACGATCGAGACCCTTGACGGTCGGATCATCTTGCAGCGACGCAAACCGACGGTCGAGTTGTTTCAGCAGTGTTTGACGTTGAGAAACTTGTTCAACCGATATTTGACCAGGCAACGATATACCACGAACCTCAAAGGGTTCTCCCGCTTGCGGTGTCGCGTTGGTCGACATCGCGGCGTGCTCCAGCCCCAGAAACCCCGGTCCCTGCGAGCTCTTGGGTACTGCGACCTGCGTGGGGATGTCGCGAGCGGTGGGGAATTGCCTACCGACAACGCTGCCGTAGGCGGGATACTCCAGCGACGGGATCGGCCGCGAGCCGGTCGCGACGTATTCTTGGCCCAAGCGGTGAGCGGCCAGCGTGTGGCTGACGCCTCGCAGGATCGCGATCTTGTCCGCGACCCCGGCGAGTTTGGGTAGGTGCTCGGACACCTGAACCCCGGCAACCTTCGTGGCGATCGGCTTGAATTTGCCGCGGATATTGTCTGGAGCGTCAGGCTTAGGGTCCAGTGTATCGATATGCGACGGGCCACCATTGAGTTCAATAAAAATGGCGGAGGTTGCCCGCCCGCGATGCTGGCTGGCTTCCGTCGATGGGTTCGGCGATGCGGCGAGTAATCGCGGCAGTGACAACCCGCCATAGGTTGCACCGCCGGCGATTAGCAGGTCACGGCGGAACATTCCGTCACAGGTTCGGTTGATGGGCATAAGGTTTCCGAGTAGGGGGCGTTTTTGAATCTGGCTTGAAATCAATGAGTCAGGATGAATTCTTTGGTGTTGACCAATGTCCACATCAAGGATTCCAACCCGTCGGTCGGGTCCCCGGACTCTTGCAAAAACGATCTGGCGATCTGCAACTCAACGTCTTCGGGACGTCGGGACAACGTTTGCAAATACGCCCTTTCAATCACATCATCGATCGAAGCCCGCGATGCGGTTCGGCGTGATTGGGAATCGGAAACGCGTTTGGGGATCCACTGTTCCGGGTCACGCATCAGGTCGTCGAAGCCCGGCGCGGTGTAGCCGGCTAACTCAAGACGCTCGATCAACTTAGCATGTTGTTCGGCGAAACGTTCCATCACAACCTTACGTCTCTTGGGAGCAACTTTCTCCAACTTTGCAACCCTTGAAACCGCCTGGCGCCGAATTTGTTCGATCTGAGGTTCATCGAGCGTCGCCGATTTGTCGGACCGATCACTCCATCCCATCTCGTCACTGATCTGATCCACCCAAGCACCGCGGGTGGAGAGCCGCCGATAGATGTCGGTATCGTTTCTCAGGTAGATCGATTGCAACAGACTCGGATCGTCGCTGCGATCGCAGTCGCAGTTGCTCTCGCGGATCGATTGACCAAAGATGGTCAGTGAAAATTCGGTGCGGCCGCCGCGACGGGTTGTCATATTGCCGGCGGTGGCAACGCCGTCGATTTCGCGATCTGACTGGGCGGCGATCTCCGGCGATCCGGTTGCCATCAGCACGGCATCGTGGACCACTTCGGCCGGCAGCCGGCGGGGCAAATGGTGACTGAAGTGCGACCGATCGGCGGCATTGGTTGAGTTGGTCCGGGTGCTACGAGCGTAAGCGTCGCTGGTCGTGATGTGCCGGTGCAACCATTTCAAATCAAACCCGTTTTCAATCAGCGAGTCCGATAGGTGGTCCAGCAGTGGGGCGTTGACCGGCGGGTTGGCCAGGTTCATGTCGTCCGACGGGTCGACGATGCCGCGGCCAAAGTAGTTGGCCCAGACGCGATTAACGATCGCCCGGGCAAAATAGGGGTTTTCCGGGTCCACCATCCAGCGTACCAATGCCGGCCGTGGATCTTCGTCGAGCGAAATCAACGTTTCTTGACCCAGAACACGGGCCGATGGCGGCTCAACGTCGTCGACCGAACCACCTTTTCGTTTCGCTTGCTGGACCTGTTGTCTGTATTGCCGGCGGTATCGGCTTCCGTCATAAACCAACTCGGGAAACGGCACAATCTCACCCTTGCGAGCGGCTTCATAGATCAGCTTCCGCAGATTATTGCCCTTTAGCTTTTTGCCATCGGTTAACTCCTCCAGCAATTCGTCGCGAACCGCTTCGGCGTCCGGCGCAACGGTATTGGGTCGGCTTTGGATGCCCGCAAAGAGCATCGCAAACTCCTCAAAGTCCGATTTGCTCCATTGGTCAAAGGGGTGTTTGTGACATTGAGCACATTCAATACGGATGCCTAGGAAGGAATAGGCAAAGCCGATCGCACGGTCTTCGGGTTTGACGAAGTTTTGCCTTGCCCAAAACAATGGCATCCCGTCGCGACCGGCATATTCCGCTTCGCCGCCCGGCTCGGTCGCCGCCGCCATTGCTTGGCAGTACTGCAGGTAGTCTTCGCCGGGCTGCCGATTGGAGGCGTCGACAATGCCGGCGACGATTTGGTCATACGGCATGTTACGATCCAGCCGCTCGCGAAGCCACTGATACCAAAGCTTCGTCGCCGCCCCGCGGATCGGCAACGCATTGTTGAGTTGTTCGTCGTTGTTGCCCGTCCAATCGCTCAACCGCGTCGCCCACCAGGAAGCGTAGCCGGGCGCCCGCAGCAACTCCTCCACCAACGCGACTCGTTTATCCGGCGACGAATCGTCCAGGAATCGCACCACCCGATCGGCCGTCGGCAACAATCCGGTGACGTCCAACGTCACGCGACGAATAAAATCCGAATCGCTGGCCAATGGTGAGGGCACGATCCCCAATTGTTTGAGTTGTGCATTGATCAAACGGTCAATCGGATGATCCGAGGGTGACGGGGCCATGCCGTCGGCCAGCTCCTGCGCTGACAGTTGACCGTCACCATAGGGCCGCAGGACCGGGATCGGTACGACGGCATTGTCATAAGAAACGACCAGGTGCGTATCGCCGCGATCGCCCGCGGTTACCACGCCTGACTCGTCGATCGTGGCGATCGCTTCGTCGTTGCTGGCAAATCGGCTCAGCGGCCTGACATCTTCGGCGGTCCCGTCGGACCACTGAGCCGTGACGCTCAGCGGCACCGTTTGACCAGCATTATCAAAGGTGATCGTCGACGGCTCGATGATTAAACGAGTCAACTTCGCGGGCGTCGACCGGGCGGCCGCCCCGGCGGAAATCCATCGACGCAAGACGCGATGTTGCCATGATCCAACGTCAAAACGCTTGCCGCCTTCGTGCATGTCGGCGTCGGTCGGTTTGGCCAACATCAGGCTTTCGTCGGGATCAGCGACGTCGACCCGGCCGGTGTCCGCATCGGTCAATGCCGCATGATCGGCGTCGAAATCATAACCAAAGAGCGACAATTGAAAGCCGCCGCGGCCCTGGAATGAGCCGTGGCAGGCTCGACCGTTGCAACCCAGCCGGCCAAGCAGCGGCACGACGTGTTTTTGAAAATCCGGGATTTCCGCGTCCGCGACGGATTGCGACCCGGGTGCGAAACGGACGTCGATCGGATCGATCGGCTGGGCCGTCGCACCCGGAGTCGCTTTTTCGGCCGCCGTGGCAGCAAAAACCGAAGGGGCGACGACTACCCAGAGGATCGTCAAAGACAGAAACGGACGGTGCATGGTCGAATCCAGTTCGCGAAATCAATTTTTCACATCGTACCAAACCCCACCGGTGGGGATGAGTTTCGGTGGTAAATTGAACCATCGACGGTCGCTCGGCTGCGTCGTTACAATGACGCGTATTAAGAACCGAGGCGATCGACGCTCCCCGAATTGCAGGAAAGATGATGTTGAACCGACGAAGATGGCTGCGTGCGGCGACTGCGGGATTTGGGACCGCAGGAATGGGGATCGCCGTTGGTGCTCCGCCGGTCCGTGCCGCCGCAGCGTCCAGCGCGTCGATCGTGCCGCCGACCAACACGACCCCCAAACGGATCGTGTTTTTCATGCAAAACCAAGGGTTTGACCCGCGGACTTGCGTGCCCGCGGGCATGACCCATAGCGGTTCTCTGGCCCGAGCGACTCTGCCCGAGCCGATCGCCGCGTTGCAACCCTATCGCGATCGGCTGCACATCATCAGCGGTCTGCACGGCACTCACACCAGTCCGGCGCATAGTGCTTTTTTTGGCGCCCTGGGTGGCTACCGAGGCGGCGATGGGGTGCCGCCGAGCGGAGCGACGATTGACTATCAACTTAGTGGCTTGCTGCCCCCTACGCTGTTGCCGCATCTGTGCATCGGCATGGACTCCATGGAGAACATGACCACCAAACCGACGGTCGCGACGTTATCGGCCAGCGGTCCCGGTCAACCGATCTTCATGCATTCCAACCCCAACCACCTGTATCAAATGCTCTACGGCGGCATTTCGGGGGGCGAGATACGTCGACAACATGAAGCCCGCTCGGACGTTCTAAATCAAGTTCAACGGATGGCCGCCGCGAGTGGTCAATCGCTCCCGGGGGCCGATCAACGTCGCTTTGGTCAATACGTCCAGGGTTTCCGAGACATCAACGGACTGCGGGATCGGCTCGACACCGTCGCCGATCATTTGCGTCAATTCGCACCCCCGGTCGATTCCCGTTACACCAATCCAACGTTCGAGACCGATTGGCATGATGCGTTGTTGGACCTGGGGATATCCGCACTGACCTCCGGCATCACCAATACGTTGACGATCGGCTCGGGTCGCGGCGAAATCTTCGGAGCCTGGAAGGGACTGGGGGTCGAGCAGCAGGGTCACAATTTGGGGCATATGGACCAGCCGGACAACCCGATTTGGGTCAAGATACGACAGTACAACACTCGCATGTTGATTCGGATCATGGAGGCCTTGGAAGCCGTGCCCGAGGGAAGCGGGACGATGATGGACCACACCCTGATCGTGTACACCAGCAACAACGCGGACAAACAGCACACCAGCGGCCGCAACTGGCCGGTGATGTTGTTGGGCAACATGGATGGGGCGTTTAAAACAGGCTGCTTCACGCAGCTCGACGGCAAACGCCCGATCAACGCGCTCTACACATCGCTGCTGCGAGCCGCCGGTCAGACGTGCGACCGATTCAACATGAGCGATCAATTGGCCCGGAAATATGATTCGGGCAACGGCCCCTTGGCCGAAGTGCTGACATGAGTTTCGGTGTGCGTTGTGACTTCTTAGCGGAACGGCGCAAGCCGTCCGGTGCCGCTTTAATAGCGGAACGGCGCAAGCCGTCCGGTGTGGTTGTATTAGCGGAACGGCGCGAGCCGTCCGGTGTTGCTTTAATAGCGGAACGGCGCGAGCCGTCCGGTGTGTCACCGGAGGGCTTGCGCCCTACCGCTAGCAGGGGACCCATTCTTCACCGTTTGGCGATGGCCTTGTCGCTAGCCGTGTGCATCACCCCGACCACGGCGGTGGCCGAAAACTATATCCCCGGTCAACCGGTCGCTGAGGATTCCGCAAGCTGGCGTCAATCATTCCTCCGTGAGCATTGCGTTGACTGTCATGGCGGACCGGCCCCCGAGGCAAACCTTTCGCTGGACAATTTGGGACCGGTCGACGAAGCCAACGCTGACACCTGGAAAAGCGTCTGGGCACAGGTCTCGCTCCGGGAGATGCCGCCCGAGGACATGCCCCCACCGCCGGTCGTCGATCGAATTCGGTTTACCGATTGGGTTGCTTCGACACTATCACAACAGATGCGAGATCAGGGCGGTTTTGGCGACCCGATGACCCCGGAAAAAGGTAACTTCGTCGACCACGATCTGCTCTTTGGTCCGCTGCCCGATGGCATCGAACTGCGGCCGACCTCGACACCGGCCAGGATTTGGCGGATTTCGCCTCAGGAACATATCACTCGGCTCAATGAATTAATCAACCGGGAACCAGCCTTCGATCCTGACAAGCCTGGTTTGCGGACCCATGGCGACGCCGTTCCCACCAACCACGGCGGCGAATTGAAGCTATATTTTGGAACCGATCGCATCATCCAGTGGCAGGGGGGAACGGTCGCCTACGCCACAGCGGTCAAGAGCGTTCCCGCGGTCCTGGCATCGGCCCGAGATCATGGATTTGAAAACTATCCGCATCTGTATAGCGTCAACGGCGCCGAGGCGACCCAAATCATGGGGGTTGCCCATGATATCCTACGCTACATGGCCGAAGGTCCGCTGAGCATCGCGGAGCCTTATCAAATCACCGACCGACCGTCGTCGATCGCAAACAAGATGAAAGGTGACCTGCGAGGGTTGCCGACCAGCATTGTCTACAGCACCGAAGTGAAGCGACCGTTGACGCCCTTGATTGATTTCATGCAAGCCGATGGTGTGGACGAGACACTGCTCCGGCGGACCGTCGACTTTCTCTTTGAAGCGTTGACGTTCCGACCGCCCAGCGATCAGGAAACCAACGACTACATGACGTTGGTCGGTCAATCGATCGACCGGCTTGGAAAAAACGACGGGGCAATTCTGGGGCTTTCGGCGATTTTCCTCGACTCCGCGGCTCTCTTTCGTACTGAATTGGCTCGCGACGGCCGGCCGGATCAACATGGCCGGGTGATGTTGCAAGACTGGGAGCTTGGCTTGGCGGTCAATCATGCGCTGCGATACCTCCAACCCGACGAGCCGCTGCGGCGATCAATCGTCGACGGTCAAATGCGAACTCGGCAGGATGTTCGCCGCGAAGTCCGCCGGATGCTCGCCGATCCCAGCATCCGCAAACCTCGCGTCCTGCAGTTCTTTCGCGACTATTTTGACTATGATTTGGGAGGTTATGTTTGCAAAGATGATCGGGCGCTGCGAGAGACGGGCATTGCCAACCAGGGCGACTCGCACTACCGGGCGATGTTTGATGCGACCGCGAGCACGGATCGATTGATCGAATCCATCCTGTGGGAGGATCGCGATGTTCTCAAACAACTATTGACAACCAACCGGGTGGTCGCGACCGAGAATGATGCGATCTACTTTGGCCGCCAGCGAGGTCAGGAGGAACAGTCGGCATGGGCGGCGGTCCAAAAGCGGGCGGAAGCGGCATTGCAAGCCAAACTGGCGTCGGAGCTTGCAGCTTGGAAAGAAGCGAACCCCGGCGAAGAACCTCCCAAACGGTTGACCCGCCGCCGGCGTCCGGACACCAACGTCGGAATCGCCGAAGCGAACCTGGCGGGACCGGAAACCTTCGCCCGCGTCAGCCGCCGCAGTTTTGGGAATGGGTCGATGAAGCCCGAACGCATCATGGCGACGGCACCTGCGGGGGAACGTCTGGGAATCCTAACCCACCCCGGTTGGTTGGTGTCGCACTCCGACGCGATGGACAATCATGCCATTCGGAGAGGTCATTGGATACGCGAGCGATTGCTCGGCGGCGGCATTCCCGACGTTCCGATCACCGTCGATGCCATGTTGCCCGATGAACCAAAAACAACCCTGCGCGAACGTATGAGAGTGACACGGCAAGATTACTGCTGGACGTGTCATCAAAAGATGGACCCGCTGGGGCTACCCTTTGAAATGTACAACCATGCCGGAATTTATCGCACCGAGGAGTTAGGCCGCCCGGTCGACGCCTCGGGCGAAATCATCGATTCGGGCGATGAATCGCTCGATGGTCCGGTCGACAATGCAATCGATATGATTGAAAAACTCGCTGATAGCGAGCGGGTCGAACAGGTCTTTGTCCGTCACGCTTTTCGATTTTGGATGGGCCGCAACGAAACGCTTCACGACGGCCCTGTCCTGCGAGCGGCTCATGACGCTTATCGCGATGGCGGCGGGAGTTTCAACGCACTCCTGGAATCACTGCTGACGTCCGACGCGTTCCTGTATCGCAACCGCAAGGATCGCTGACGTCGGGGAGCGAAGCGTTGGAGTTTACCCGGCAAGCCGTTAGAATGTAGCTTCGGACGCCCGTCCGATCCCACCTTTCCCGCCCCCCACCTCCCCCAGGCGGACCCATTGATGAAAAATAAATCCAGTCGCCGCCGCATGATGTTGCGGTCGCTCGCCGGTTCCATGGCGATCCCCGCATTGCCCTCGCTCTCGGCCGGGGCCGCCGAGTCCCGATTGCCGCTGTCGATCACACCGACCGCCGGTTCAACGACCCGGCGTTTTGTCGCCATCGGCAATCTGTTGGGCTTTCAAACCGGACACTTATTTCCCGAAACCACCGGCCGGGAGTTCGAGTTGACCCCGCTGTTGACGCCGTTGGCCGACAATCGCGATCGCGTCACGGTCTACCGCGGGTTGGACCACGGCATCCGCGGCGGCCACTTCGCCGTTCACACGTTTTTGTCCGGGGTGCTGCATCACGAGGCCGAGCACCGGCCCGACGCCAACGTCACCGTCGATCAGTTCATCGCCGACCAAATCGGTACCCAAACCCGTTTCGCTTCGTTGACGGTCGGTTCCGAGGGCGGCATTCACGGTGGTTGCCAAATGGCTTGGACCCGTTCGGGCGTCCGCGTCCCGCCGATCACCGGGCCGGCAGAGTTGTTTGCCAAGTTGTTCGTTTCCGATTCGCCCGATCGGATGGCGGCGAAAGTCAGGGCCAACACGCTGCAAGGTTCCATCCTGGACCGGATCGGCGATGAAGCTCGATCGCTGCAGCCGCGAATCAATTCCGAAGACCGCGACAAGTTGGACGAGTATTTCACGTCAATTCGCGACGTCGAAACGCGTTTGGCCGCTCGGGTGCGTTGGGCCGATCAACCCAAGCCCGACGCCCCCTTTGAGCAACCGGCGGACACCAATACGGTCGAAGACCTGCCGATGTTGTATGAGTTGATCGCGTTGGCATTGCAAACCGATTCGACCCGCGTCGCGACGCTGGAAATCGGCGGCAGCTTCCTGCCGCAGAACCTTGGCATCAAGGATTCGTATCACGGGTTGTCGCACCACGGCAACGATCCCGAAACGATTGCCAAGTTGGTCAAATTGGAAGCCTATCAAGTCGAACAATACAGCAAGTTTATCACGCGGTTGGCGTCGACGCCCGATGGCGACCGGATGTTGCTCGACTCGACCGCGGTGTTGTTCGGCAGCGGCATGGGGGATGGCAACAAGCACAAAAATTCCAACCTGCCGATCATCATCGCCGGTGGCGGCTACGGCCGGGGCACTTATGAGGTAGTCCCCTCCGAGGGTGCCGCGAAAATTCCGCTGAGCAACCTGTTGTTGGACATCGCCCAAAAGACTGGTGTCCCGGCCGAGCGGTTCAATAACAGCACCGGCACGTTTGGTTAATCTGCTAGCGGCAGGGCGCCAGCCCTCCGGTGCCGCCAGTATGCTAGCGGTAGGGCGCCAGCCCTCCGGTGTGGCACCGGGCGGCTTGCGCCGCTCCGCTATGTTGGTGGCACCGGGCGGCTTGCGCCGCTCCGCTATTATTTTGGTCAGATTCCGTCCCATTCTCAATTCATGAAAACAGCTCAAGTGCGATCGATCTTCGCCGTCGCTGCGATTGTCGTTTGCGGCACCGCGGCGGTACCCCGGCTGGGGGCACAGCCGCCGGCAACCGCATCCCCGTCATCCGCCGTGGTCACCGCGTTCCTGGCCGCTCACTGCCTGGCGTGTCACGACGCCGCCTCGGCCGAAGGTGAACGAGAATTTGAAACGTTTACCCTGCCGCTGAGCGACGAGTCCAGCCTCATCACGGCCGATGAAATTATCGATCAATTGACGCTGGGCACCATGCCGCCGCCGGATGAGGACCAGCCCGGTGACGATCAGCGGTTGGCAGTGCTCGAAGCACTCCGCGGCGGCATTGACGAAGCCCGCGAGCGGTTGGAAAGCAACGGCGGCCGCACCGTGCTGCGTCGGCTGTCACACCGGGAATATGAAAATACGCTGGCGACGTTGATGGATCGTCGCGTCGACACGCTCGGATTGACCGCGGATTTCCCCAAAGAATCCTCGACTCATCGTTATGACACCGTCGGCAGTTCGTTGGTCACGTCCGGCTTCCTGCTGGATCAATACTTCCAAGCCGCCGACCGGTTGATCGAGACGCGATTGGGCCAGCCGCCAATCGAACCACAGCATTGGCATTTCAAAGACAATTTTGTTCAGTATGAGGAACTCAACAATTCACACCGGTCGGTTTTCAAATTCGACTACCTGTGCATCTACGAACAACCCAACACCGACACCCGCCAGGGCGGGTACGGACACATCGAAGACTTCCTGCAGGGTGTTCCGGCGTCGGGGTTGTACGACGTTGGCGTTTACGTTCGGGCCATGCACCGCGACACGCACTACGACCCGGCAATCTTTCGCATCGATTTAACCGAACCGTTCGAGTTGGCGGTCGTGCCCGGAGACGTTCGCAAGGGTCATATTCACTATCCGCAAGCGATCGAGCCGATTTTGGCGCAAACGATCGTCCCGGATGACGACTTCGAGTGGATCACGATGCGGGTTTGGCTCGAAGCCGGTCAAACGCCACGCTTTATTTTTCCCAATGGACCTTACGAGTCGCGAGCCTCGGTGCTCAAGCTCAACGACCGATACAAGGACGAGCTTCAAAACAAGGCCAACGGGGTTTCCCGCACTAATCTGTTGCGTGTCGGAGCGTTGCCGCATATCCGAATCGACGAGATTAAGATTGACGGACCGATCGTCGAGGACGGTGGCCGCCGCGAAGAACTCGCGATCTTTGGCGACGACGGTTTCCAACCGGAGGCCGCGTTGGAACAGTTGTATGATTTTGCGGCACGAGCCTATCGTCGACCGCTCGGCGACGAGGACCGGCAAAGAATCCGCGAGATTTATAATCAACGAATCGATGAGGATGCCACCGCCCGGCAGGCGGCGCTGGACAGTGTGAAGTTGATCCTTTGTTCGCCGTCGTTTCTCTACCTGCACGAACGAACGGCCGAATCGGAACGCTGGCTCGCATCGCATGATCTCGCCGCGCGGCTGTCCTATGCCCTTTGGGCTGCCCCGCCCGATGAGGTGTTGCGAAATCTGGCGGACCGAGGGGATTTATCGGACCCCGAGGTGCTCAATCAACAAATCGAGCGGATGTTGAATGATCCGCGATCCGAACAGTTCGTCAACGCTTTTTTGGATAGTTGGCTGAGGCTGCGAGACATCGGTTCCCTGCCGCCACCGCGCGAAGGTAACCAGGATTACTATGGCGAGTCGTTGCCCGATGCGATGAAGGAGGAGGCCAGGAGGTTTTTTAATAACCTGCTGGCGTCCAACGGCCCGGCGACGGACCTGTTGGATTCCGACTACACGTTCGTCGACAAGCGTTTGGCCAAGCTATATGGATTGCCCGAAGCCGAGACGCTCCGCCGGGCCGACGGGTTCGTTCGCGTCGGGTTGAAGCCTGCGTCCCATCGCGGCGGCGTGCTTGGCATGGCGGGAGTGCTGACTGCGTCGGCCAACGGTGTGGACACCTCGCCGGTGACCCGCGGCGTTTGGGTGTTGGAAAACCTGCTTGGGATGCCGCCCCCGCCGCCGCCCGATGAGGTTCCGTCGATCGACGCCGACGTTTCGGGATCAACGACCATTCGCGAGCGACTGGAATTGCACCGGCAAGATGCCGCCTGCAATGTTTGTCATCGCAAGATCGACCCGATGGGTTTTGCTCTGGAATCGTATGATCCGATCGGCCGCTGGCGGGAGCGATACCCGCGGGTCAAGGGGAAGCCCGGACCCAAAGTCGATCCGCACGGTGAGCTGCCGACCGGGCAATCGTATGCCAATATCACGGAGTTTAAACAGTGGCTCGCCTCATCGCGCGGTGATTTGTTTCAAAGGCATTTGACAACGCAACTGCTGACCTATGCGACCGGTCGGCACATGGAGTCGACCGATCGGTACGCGATCGATGATATTGTTCAATCGGTGCGTCGCGACGGTGGGGGCTTGCGAACGATGGTTACCGCGGTCCTAGCCAGCGACGTGTTCCGCTCACGCTAGACGCCCCATGGACACCGCTGCGGCTGTGCGATCTTTTGGCATCGACGTCGACTCCAAGGAATCCATGCACGAACTGACGCTCGAAATTCAACCGCAACCGACCGAAACCACATGCGGTCCAACCTGCCTGGCGGCGGTTTACGAGTACTGGGAACATCGCGTCGATCTGCACGAATTGATCGGCGAGATCGACGAATTGCTTGGCGGGGGAACGCTGGCGGTGACGCTGGCCTGCGACGCGTTGCAGCGTGGATTCGACGCCGAGATCGTCACTTACAATTTGCAGCTCTTTGACCCGACCTGGTTTGACTCCGAAGGGCGGATCGATTCGGTCGCTGATTTTATTGAAAAACTGCAGCGGCAGTGGCGGGCCAAGCGGGACCGCGGCGACCTGGACCTGCCGCGTCTGACGTCGGCGACCGAGGCGTATGTTCGGTTTCTGGAGTTGGGCGGTCAGGTGCGGATGGCGCCGCTGGATGAATTGCTGTTGGTGTCAATCATGGCTCAAGACATCCCGATCCTGTGCGGCCTCAGTGCGACGTACCTGTATCAGGAATCCCGGGAAACGCCGTCGGGTCGACCGGACGATGTTGGCGGCGATCCGACCGGCCATTTCGTCATCCTGCACGGTTATGATCCTGTCCGCCGGACCGTCCTGGTCGCCGATCCGCTGCATCCCAATCCAATGGCACCCACCAATAAGTATGTTGCGCCGCTGTCGCAGGTCACC
Source organism: Pirellulaceae bacterium (assembly GCA_963833245.1). Taxonomy (GTDB): domain Bacteria; phylum Planctomycetota; class Planctomycetia; order Pirellulales; family Pirellulaceae; genus Rhodopirellula. The sequence continues at coordinate 112,342 of CAWHXH010000006.1, read as the reverse complement.
TCGGCGATCCTGCTTGGCATTCTGACCTTTGACGCGAATCTGCTGATGATTATGCCGGCCGACCATTCATGAAAACCATCCTGGTCGCCGAGTCGGGCGATGCCTGGTTAGGGCAAGTCGAAGGGGTTGAAACGATCGACCCTCGCGACTACCTAGCCGACCAGAGCGCTAAGTCGCTCTCGGGTGCTCGGGTCTACAACCTGTGTCGATCGTACGCGTATCAAAGCATGGGTTATTATGTCTCCCTGCTGGCCGAAGCGCGAGGGGGGCGTCCGTTTCCCGACGTTTTGACGATCCAAGACCTGGCCGGCTCCGCCGCGGTTCGCCTGGTGCCGCAGTCGTTGGAGGATTTAATTGAGCAATCGTTTCGAGGGCTGACCGCGGACCATTTCACGCTGAGCGTCTATTTTGGTCACAACCTGGCGAAACGTCATGAGCGATTGGCGAGGGAATTGTATAGCCTTTTTCAGGCCCCGCTGTTGCAATTCCGGTTCGTTCGCCGCAGCCGATGGCGGCTTCACCGGGCGTCAGCGATCTCGCTGGGCAGCGTGCCCGAGAATCACCACGCCTTCGTCGCCGAGGCGGCCGGACGCCATTTTGCTCGCGGGCTTTCGGGTCGTCCTAAACGCAAAGCGACGCGTTATGACATGGCGATCCTGCACAATCCCGCCGAGGGCGATTTGGCTCCGTCGGACGATGTGGCCCTGAAGAAAATGATCAAGGCCGCCGGCCAGCAAGGGATTCATGCGGAGTTGATCACGCCGCTGGACGCCGGGCGATTGCTGGAGTTCGATGCGTTGTTTATACGCGAAACCACGGCGGTCAATCATCATACCTACCGGATCGCCCGCCGGGCCGAGGCGGCGGGGATGGTGGTGATCGATGATCCGCTGTCGATCCTGCGTTGCAGCAACAAGGTCTACCTGGCGGAATTGTTGACACGTGCCGGAGTGCTGACGCCCGAGACCACGATCCTGCATCGTCGCAACGCCGAGGAGTTGGCCGAGACGATGACGTACCCCTGTGTGTTGAAACGCCCCGACAGCGCGTTTTCGATGGGGGTGGTCAAGGCATGCAATGCGGCGGAGTTCCGTGAGCGTTTGGAAGAATACTTTCAAACGTCTGAATTGGTCATTGCCCAGCAATACATGAGGACCGATTTCGATTGGCGGATCGGGGTGATGGACGGCCGAGCGATGTTCGGTTGCAAGTATCATATGGCTCGCGGGCATTGGCAGATTGCCAAACATGATGCCGGCCCCCGGCCCAAAACTCAGTTTGGAAAGTTCGAGACCCTGGCCGTTGAAACCGCCCCCCGCAAAGCCGTCGCTGTCGCGGTCAAAGCGGCGGGTTTGATTGGCAACGGACTCTATGGCGTCGACGTCAAAGAACTCGATGGCAAGTTTTACGTCATCGAGGTCAATGACAATCCCAACCTCAACGCCGGGGTCGAGGACGCCGTGCTGCGAGAGGATTTGTATCGGCGGATCATGGAGTCATTTGTCCGCCGAATCGAATCGGTCAAACAGGCTAGTTGAGTAGCGACCAATGGATACCGTGCGTCGATCAAAGACTTATGTAAAAGTAGAACTAGAACACTTTGGCTCCCCCGAGCCGCTTTTATTGAATGTTCGGGATAACGTTTAATGGATGAACCGCCGGCGCTAGCCGCGGTTATAAGGCGTCGGAACCCGCAGCTAGCGTCGTCGGCTCACTATTCCGGACAGACACTTAGGAGAGCGGGGGGTGAGGAGATGTGCATTACTAAGCCGGTGCTGGTCCGACGCCTGAGATACCCCTCACCCCCCGACCCCCTCTCCCCGAAGCGGGGAGAGGGGGAGAAAGATTGAACGACGGTTGTTACTTCCCCGAAGTGGGGACCCGGGGAACATTATCATATCGGTACAGAATGACATTAAAACTATTTGAAGCGTTCGGCATTGAGCTGGAGTACATGATCGTCGACCGCCGGACACTTGATGTTCGCCCGGTTGCCGATGAACTGCTTGCCGAGCTTGCCGGTCAGCCGGAGGTCAGCGATTACACATCCGGCCCGGTCACGTGGTCGAACGAATTGGCGCTTCACGTTATCGAACTTAAAACAACTCAACCGGCAACGGACCTGGCCGCGTTGCCGGGCCAGTTCCAAAAAGCGATCGATGATTTGCAACCGACGCTTGATCGCATGGGGTTGTCGTTGCTACCGACGGCGATGCATCCGTGGATGGACCCGGCGACGCAAACCCGGTTGTGGCCTCACGAGAACCGCCAAATCTACGAGGCTTATGACCACATTTTTGACTGTAAATCTCACGGTTGGGCGAACGTCCAAAGCGTGCATTTGAATCTGCCGTTCGACGGCGACGAGGAGTTTGCCCCATTGCACGCCGCGGCGCGATTGGTGTTACCGATCCTTCCGGCGTTGGCGGCCAGTTCGCCGATCGTTGACGGTCGATTGACCGGGATGCTCAATTCTCGCTTGCAATACTATGCCGATCATTGTCGGGCGGTGCCGTCGCTGATTGGCAATGTCATTCCCGAACCGGTCTATGACGAGGCGAGTTATCGTCGCGAGATCTACGCCCCCATTGCCGATGACATGGGGCCGCTGGATCGTGACCGCGTATTTGAACTCGACTTTTTGAACTCTCGCGGTGCAATTGCTCGTTTCGACCGCGGATCGATCGAGTTGCGTTTGATGGACGTCCAGGAACATCCCGGCGCGGACGTTGCGATTTGCGCCGCGGTCATTGCCGTCATGCGCGGCTTGGTCGAGCAGCGGTGGTCGACGACCGCCCAGCAGCGGGCGGTTTCGACCCAATCGCTGCGAAGCATTTTGGATCGAACGATCATTGATGCGGAATCTTGCAACATCGATTCGCCCGAATACCTAACGCTGTTTGGCGTTGAACCGTCTGACATGACTGCCGGAGAACTTTGGCGGAGGCTGTTGAATACGGCATCGGCGACATTGCAAACGCCATCACCCAATGACGCTTGTGTTGAGCTAATTCTCAGCCGCGGAACATTGGCCACTCGCGTTCAGCGATCGCTGGACAACCGTCCTGACCACGCACGAACGGTTCAACTCTATCGTCACCTAGCAGATTGCCTGCGGACCGGTCGATCGTTCCGGGGAACTGAAGCAAGTCAAATGGCTTAACCGACCGCGGCGGCCGTCGCTTGGGCAATCCGCTGCATCGCATCGGTGTCCGCCGGGGCGGCGGAGAATCCGGCCGTCAATTGAGAATCGGTGCCGGCCGAGCGGATTCGGTAGTCCTGCAGGTCGAACACCCCGTGCAGCACGCCGACATCCTCGCGGCCGGCCTGTTTGATTTGAACCTGCAAATCCATCGCCGTGGCCGCGGCGTGGATGTAAATCGCCGCAGCGATCAGTTGCTGCCGCATCGCTTTGTCGGACAAACCCCGGTCGAGCGCCTTCATCGCCAACTCGGCTTGATGAACCGGCGGAAAGAGCCGGTGGACGATTGAACGCAGCCCCATCGTCAAACCGCCGGCGTTGACGCTGGCCGGCGACAGGTAACCGTCGACCGACGCCGTCACCGCTCCGCAGTGAGTGTGGCCGAGCACGACGACGCTGCGCACGGTCGGCAGATTCCCGATCGCAAAATCGATGCTGCCCAAACATTCATCGGCCAAAACATTGCCGGCGACACGGATTTCAAACAACTCGCCGTGCCGGGCTTCGACCGCTTGCCGCAGCGGGAAACGGGCGTCGGAGCAACTGACGACCACCGCTATCGGTTTGTGCTGAGCGACGCGGCCGCGACCGACTAGACCGGTCCGGGCCTCGAAGTCGTCGACCTGACCGTTTTGGCTGACCCAATCGACGAATCGGTGGTTGCCGTCGGTGAGCCGCTGGAGCACCTCGGCGGCGCTGTTGGGCGGGTCCAGGATGGGCGAGAGGGGGTAAATGTCCATGAGGCCGGCAGGGAAAGGTTGGATCGTGTGAGGTAGCGGAAGTCGCCAAGACTTTCGGTTTCGCACGATTTAGCCTAGCCGAAAATCTTGACGACTTCCGCCACGGGGGCGGCCGAAATTCTTGGCGAATTCCGCTACCGGTGGGGCCTCAAAAATCCAGGTGGGCACGAAATGCCGTGATCCCCGCACGGCTTTCGCCAAACGCGGGGTCGTCGAGCATCGCGTGGATGTAGTTGAATTGAAATTTGGTGTTCGGATTGAGGTGCCAATTGAAGCCGACCGTCACGTCGGACAATCGACCGCCCAGCACGCTGCCGCCGTTCAAATCCAGGTAGGAGTATCGTGCGGTCGCTTCGATGGCTCCCCAACCGCCCCGTCCGAAATTTTGCCGCGGCACGATGTCGCCGAATACCGCATTGGTACGGTCGTAGGTCCGTTGCTCGCCGGTCAGGAAAAACCCGGTGTACGCATAAGCCCCCGAGAAGCCGGCCGACGGGCCATCAAACGGATTGACATTGGCGTAGATTGCTTCGGCCTGAGCGTAAGCTCGGCCGTAAGATCCGGCCAATTCGGCGCCGTACAGGTTGGCATGGTTGGCATCAATGACGCCGGTGTCGACGAACGGGGGAATCTCGATGACGTTGCTGCCGACGACCCCGCCGCCGCCCTCGTCGATGAAAATTTCCGGCGTGCTGCGGTAGCGGATCTGGTCGTTGGACGGATCGATGTAGGTGTACGCCCCGCCGACATGCAACGTCCCTCCGCCACAGGGTTGATCCAACAACAACGCCGTCAGCCGATTGCTGGTGCCGTACCCACCCGAATCGCCCAAATTTCCGCCAAAAACGTCCGTCGGGAACCGGTAGACCGAGGTCGCGTAGGTGATCGTTTCGTCCGCGGCGGTGCCCCAAAGCATGGTGCCGGATTGACGAAAGGGCAGGAACGCGAACGGCAGCGACCGCTCCAGGAACGTCAGTTCTTTGGCGGACGTTAGCCCTTCCATCCCAAAAGGTTGGCGATATTGACCGATCCGCAAATGATTGTCGCCCAAAACGTCGTCGATTTGGAGCCAAACGTCCATGAACGACGGCCGGCCGGGGAAGCCGAAGTCCATTTCCAGGATGTAGGAGATGTTGGTCCAGACGTTGCCGACGGCGGCCAGGCGGGCGCGGCGAAAATCAGCCCCGTCCTGCAGGTCATCGACGGCCGCGATGTTCGCTTCGCTTTGCCGAAACCACACCGTGTCGGCTTGAAAGAACCCGGTCAACCGCACCGTGGGGTAGTCGGGTTTGGTTTCCGGGATGGTCGGCGCCGGGGTGGTTTTCAGCTCGTCGATTTGACGCTGCAGGTCGGCCAGCACCGCATCGACTTCCGGCGACAATCCGACGTCGGGCGATTGGGCGGCGGCGGGGCCGAGCAGAAGCGCGGCTACCCAGCCGGTCAAGAAGATTTGTGTCCAAAACGGCATCGCCGGTCCATCGCATCGTCGGAAGCGTCCAATCCCCCCCGAACTTGATTCGGCCTTGCGGCGGCCGGGCAATCAGCCCAATCGGAATAATCGATTGAACTGCCGGTAGCGAGGTCCGCTGGGGTTCCGTGCCCGGGGGCGGAGACTGGCGGGTCTGAACCCTGGCGGGTCCAGCTACGGAGGGTCAGGACAGCCGGCTGGGTACATTCGACGCTGCCGGTCCGTTCCAATCATGCTGTCCGTTTTGTCAACTCACCGACCGATCCGCCCATGACCACGTCCCGACTGCTGACCGGCTACCTGCTCGTCCTGGGGTTCGCCGCGACCGCCGTGACCGCTCGGGCCGACCAGGCGCTGCCGCCTCAGGTCGAGATGATCAATGCGCAGATCGAGCAGGTTTGGCGGGACTATCAAATCCGCCCCTCACCCGAAGTCGACGACGCGACGTGGGGCCGGCGGGTGTTTCTGGACGTGATCGGCCGCATCCCGACCTACGACGAGCTGGCCGCGTTCATGTCCGACCGTTCCGGCGACCGGCGGGCCAAACTGGTCCAAACGCTGCTGCATGACGACCGGTACACCGAGGAGTACGCCAGTCACTGGGGCACGGTGTGGACCAATGTATTGATCGGCCGCTCCGGCGGGACCGACGATGATGATTTGACCAGCCGCGACGGGATGCAAAAGTACTTGCGGGATTGTTTTGCCCGCAACAAAACCTATGACCAAATGGTGTTCGAGCTGATCACCGCCGAAGGGGTCACCAAACCGGGTTTGGAAGGATTCAACGGCGCCGCAAACTTTTTGGTCAACAAGGTCAACGAGGAAAACGGCACGCTGGCGACCAGCAGCGTGTCGCGGATCTTTTTGGGGATGCAGATTCAATGCACCCAGTGTCACAACCACCCGTTCAACCAGTGGAAGCAGCAGAAGTTTTGGGAGTTCAACGCGTTCTTTCGTCAAACCCGGGCGCTTCGCCGGTTTGTCGACGGCACCAATGACATCGCCCACGCTGAATTGGTCAATGAGGACTTTGCCGGCGAGGCTCGCGATCCCTCCGACGCGTTACTGTTTTACGACCTGCGAAACGGTCTTCGCAAAGCCGCGTATCCGGTTTATATCGACGACACGCCGATCGGCAAAAGCGGTTACCTGTCCGACGTCAATCGTCGCGGCGAACTGGGCCGGATGATTTTGGCCGATCCGAATTTGGACAAAATGGTCGTCAACCGGATGTGGTCGATGTTCCTGGGTCAAGGCTTCACCCGTCCGATCGATGACCTGGGGCCTCATAATCCGGTCTCCCACCCCGAATTGCTGCAAAAGCTTGGCGAGCAGTTCAAGAACGCGTCTTATGATCTCAAGCAATTGATCACATGGATCACGCTGAGCAAACCTTACGGGTTGCAAGCGGTGTTGGGGCGGAACAATGAGATTGATGATCCATCGATCGGCGAAATGCCCAAGTTCAGCCGTTTTTACTTGCGTCAAATGTCCGCCGAGCAGCTTTACGCCTCGTTGGTCGCGGCGACCGACGCGAAGTCAGCCGGCAGTTATGAGGAACAGGAGGCGAAACGGCGTCAGTGGTTGTCGCAGTTCGTCGTCGCCTTCGGCAATGACGAGGGCACCGAATCGACGACGTTCAACGGCTCGATCCCGCAAGCGTTGATGTTGTTCAATGGTGAGTTGACCCAAACGGCGATCTCGATCGAGCCGGGTTCGTTCCTGGATCGTCTAACGACGCAGGGCAAGGACCCACGCGACCGGGTTAACCGTTTGTTCCTGACCGGTCTGGCCCGCCGACCGACCCGAAACGAGGCGATGGTCGCCGGTAAACTCCTCGCCGCCCGCGGCGGCAACGAGAAGGAAATGCTGCAGGACATGTGGTGGGCGATCCTCAATAGCAACGAGTTCATCATGCAGCACTGAAGAAGTTCACAGTTGTCAGTTTACAGTTTTCAGTTGTTGGAGTGCAGGTTGATGCAGGACTACCGAAAGCTGTTGGTTTGGCAAAAGTCGCATGAGATGGTGCTTGAAGTCTATCGTTTGACCAAAGAGTTCCCCGGCGACGAACGTTTTGGATTGACGTCCCAACTGCGGCGTAGTGCCGCTTCGATACCGACGAATCTGGCCGAAGGCTGCGGTCGCGGGACCCAGAAAGAACTATTGCAATTTTGCCGGATTGCGATGGGATCGGCTACCGAGGCGGGTTACCAAGCTTTCTTGGCCTGTGAATTGAAGTACGGCAATGTTGAACATCTATCGAACCTTTGCGAGAGCATCGAGGAAGTGCGTCGGATGCTCTCCGCATTGATGGAGCGAATCCGTCAAACCCTTTAACCTCTTTTCTTAAACTTCCAACTGTGAACTGATAACTGTGAACTTCCTAACTCCCTTCGAAACTTCCCGTCGGCATTTTCTATCGCACATGATGGGTTCGTCGGCGGCGGTGGCCGCTTCGATGACCATCGGCGGGGCGATCTCGGCTCAGGCCGAAACGATGAAGGCCAATCGCAAGTCCGCCATCCTGCTGTGGATGTCCGGCGGTCCGGCAACGATCGATATCTGGGACCTGAAGCCGGGCGCGCCGACCGGTGGGCCTTTCAATCAAATCGGCACCTCCGGCAATGCTCAAATTTGTGAGCACCTGCCGATGATGGCCAAACAGATGCACAACGTGTCGGTGGTGCGCAGCATGTCGACCCGCGAAGCCGATCACGAACGCGGGCGTTACTACATGCACACCGGCTACGTCCCCAACCCGAACATCGAACACCCGTCCTACGGCAGCGTGATTGCCCATGAGTTGATCGATCAGCGGCCCCAGCTCGAAATCCCGCCGTTCGTATCGGTCGGCGGCGGTGGCTCAGGTCCGGGCTTCCTGGGCATGGCGTGGTCGCCGTTCTCGGTTTCAAGCAACGGGCGGGTTCGCAATTTGAACATGAAGCTGGACGACCGACGGTTGATGCAGCGGATGGCGGCGTTGGATTTGATCGAATCGGGGTTTGCCCAAAAGACGCGTGACACCCCGGCGTCCGAGCACGCGAAGGTTTTGAAAAAGACGCTGGACTTGATGACCAGCGATCAAATGAAGGCGTTCAAGGTCGATGAGGAACCCGAGCCGGTCAAGGAACGGTACGGCACCAATAATTTCGGCCAGGGTTGTTTGTTGGCCCGTCGGTTGGTCGAAGCGGGGGTGCCGTTCATCGAAGTCGACTTGGGCGGGTGGGATAACCACGACAACATTCACCAGATTTTATCGACGGACAAACTGCCGACGCTTGATAAGGCGATGAGCGCGTTGGTGGAAGATTTGGAACAGCGTGAGTTATTGAAAGATACCGTGGTGATTTGGATGGGTGAGTTCGGCCGGACGCCGACGATCAACGCCGACGCCGGTCGGGATCACTTCGCCCGGGCTTGGTCGTGCGTCGTCGGCGGCGGGGGGATCAAGGGTGGTTTGGCCGTCGGCGAGACCAGCTTTGACGGTTCGGCGGTCGAGTCGGAGCCGTTCAGCAGCGAAGATTTGATGACAACGGTTTGCAAAGGGTTGGGCATCAGCACCGATGTGACGTATACCAGCAACAACGGCCGGCCGATGAAGATCGCCGGGGGGGGGAAGATCATCACGGAATTGGTGGGTTAGGCTAGAACCCATGCTTTCTCGCCCCGCTTCGAGGAGGGGGGCCGCGGGCTACGGTCGTTCTCCCCCTCGCCCCGCTTCGGGGAGAGGGGCCGCGGGCCACGGTCGTTCTCCCCCTCGCCCCGCTTCGGGGAGAGGGGGCCGGGGGGTGAGGGGTCTTCGGAGTGTCAAACATTGTAGGATCGGTTGGAGGGAACATCCCCTCACCCCCCAACCCCCTCTCCCCTAAGAGGGGCGAGGGGGAGCCAGAGTGTGCTTAGAGTTTTGGCTTTGCCGGTCCCACCCGCCCCCGCCGCCGACCCGCCGCCGGCGGACGCCTCCCCGCCGGCCGGCGATCCGTCGCCGGGCGAATTGATCCGTCGGCATCAGGCGGGCGTTTGGCGGTACCTGCGGTCACTGGGGTGTGATGCGTCGACGGCGGACGATTTGACGCAGGATACGTTTTTGAAGGTACTCCGCCGTGAATCATTCGTTTTTCATAATGACGCCGCGACGGCGCAGTACCTCCGCCAAACCGCCTACCACCTGGTCGTCTCGCGGCACCGGAAACTTGGACGCATGATGTTGACCGACTCCCCCGCCGTGCTCGATGAGGTCTGGAGTCGCTGGACGGGCCAGGATTTGACCGGTGACGAGGCCGTCGATGCACTCCGGGATTGTTTGACGCGACTGACCGAACGTGCTCGCGAGGCGTTGCGGATGCGGTTTGTCGATGGGACGCCGCGGGTACAGATCGGTGAGAACCTCGGGATCACCGACCACGGGGCCAGGAACTTGATGCAACGCGCCAAAGCGCAATTGAAAGAATGCGTCAGTGCAATTTTGAATCGGGATGAAACACTGCGATGAATGACACCATGATGGAACGATCGCCCGACGACGCGGTCTTTGAAACGCTGTTGACCGAGTCGCTCGGCGGGCCATCGCCGCCGGATTTGACCGCCAAAATTTTGCATCGAATCGACACGCCGAGTGCCCCCGCCCGAACGGTGCGGCGGGCCGAGCGGGCATCCGGCCGCCGTCGATCGTCGGCCAAGCGGTGGGCGGCGGGATGGATCGCCGTCGGCACAGCGGCTTCGGTCGGACTTGCCATTGCATGGTGGGATCGGCCGGAGCGGCCACGAGGCGTTGCGATGACGCCGACGGCTCAACCGCAGACCGAACCCGATCGCCGGATTGAACCACCGACGCCCGCCGCCCCCCGGACGCTGCCGCCGGCACGAACATTGACCCCGCCCGCGGTGCTCAATGCCGACCGGCCGTCGGAAGAAAAAACGGCGCCGGTTGGCGTTCCGCAAAACGACCGTCCGGTTGAAATGGAGTCGTTGACCGGGCCGGTGCAAATGGTCCGGGCGACATTGGTGGCCGCTTGGGATCGGCATGGCGTGACGGCCGCGCCGGAGGCGCCGGCGGAGGAAATCGCCGACCGGTTGCGAGAACGGTTGTCGGTCGTGGTCCGGCCGGCGGCTTTGAGCGATGCGGAGGCCTTGGCGGCGGAACTGGGCAGCGAGGAGAACCGGCAGCGGATTGCCGGACGTTTGCTGCGGCACTGGGGAGTCGAAAACACCGAGGCACAAACTGAACTGGCCCGGTCGCTCGGTGGGGGTGCCGACGCGGTGTTGGCCGGTTGGTTGCGTCCAGGCGGGCGATGGCAGGAACTGACCGAATCGATGCCGCCGCACCAGCGGATCGTTTCGACCGCTGCGGTGGCGATGAACGTCGATTTGCGATGCAGCCGATGCCACGATGACTTGGTCGGGTTGCCGTCGCAGTCGGACTATTGGTCGCTGGCTTCGGCACTGCAAACGGCGGCGGGCGACCAGCGGAGCACGGGAATTTTTTACGATTCTGCGGATGGGCGGCGGCAAATGGCGGCAACGACCGTTCGCCAAGATTGGGTCGCCGACGGGGGGCAGGCGCTCGGCGGCGACTGGGTGGCGCGGCGTCGCTTGGCCGGTTCGTTGGTTGCGGCCGGTTGGGAAATCATGCACGGCTCGCCGCTGCGTCCATCGGCCTACGACTTGTCCAGCGTGCCGGCCGACGCGATCGGGATGCGGATCGAGACTCCATTGGCGGACGATTTGGTGGCCGGCGGTTTCGACGTCGTTCGATTGATGACCATCATCGCCCGCGGCGGTGCGGTTGATCGGCAAACTCCACCGGCGTTGTTGCCTCGGGGGTTGCTGATCGCCACCGACGCGGAGGTTCGCGACGCGATGCACGCCGTCGACGCTTTTGCCGCCGCGGGAACGTCGCGACCGGTGGCGGTGGATCAACGGTTGGCGATGGTTCGTCGCGAGATTGCCCGGCGGGACGTGAGCTTTGACACGGAGGTTCCCACGACGTTGGCCCAAATCCGCCCGACCGGTGAAGTGTCGGTGATGACCGGAGCGGACGGGGGTGACGCGGCTTTTGCGGTCGTCGGGACCGGCGGCGTGACGGCGCCGGGGTGGTGGACGTCGCTGCCGGCCAATTCGCGGATCGATCACCTCGTGTATTTGGCGGGTCTGGAACGATTGGACCGCCGCCACCGAGCGACTTTGGAGCAACTGCAGGCCGTTTCGGACGATCCGTCGTTGTTCCTGCAGCAGGCCTGGTGGATGATCCGGCGGTAGAGCCGCCGTCGCGCCCCCGACCAAACGGAACGAACATCATGCTGACCGAGACGATCGCCGACGGTATTTTGCAGGGCGATTGCTTGGAACAAATGGCAGCGTTGCCGGCCGAGTCGATCGACCTGGTGTTTGCCGATCCGCCGTTCAACATCGGCTACGATTATGACGTCTACCGCGACGACCGGGACGCCGATGATTATTTAACTTGGTCGCGTCAGTGGATCACCGCGGTCCACCGCGTCACGGCGCCGGCCGGGGCATTTTGGTTGGCGATCGGCGACGAGTACGCCGCGGAACTCAAGGTCATCGCCGGGGAGGTTGGCTTCACCTGCCGGTCTTGGGTGATTTGGTATTACACGTTTGGGGTTAATTGCAAATACAAGTTCACCCGCAGCCACGCGCACCTGTTTCATTTCGTCAAAGACCCCGCCGAGTTCACATTCAACGCCGACGATCCGGCGGTCCGCGTGCCATCGGCGCGGCAATTGGTTTACAACGACCGGCGGGCCAACAACAAAGGTCGGTTGCCGGATGACACTTGGATTTTGCGGCCCCAGGATTTGCCCGCCGGGCTGACCGCGGCTGAGGACACGTGGTACTTCCCCCGCGTCGCCGGGACGTTCAAGGAGCGGGCGGGTTTCCACGGATGTCAAATGCCCGAACAGTTGCTCGGTCGGATCGTCCGTTCGTGCAGTAATGTCGGCAACCTCGTGCTGGACCCGTTTTCCGGTTCGGGCACGACGTCGGTGGTGGCCAAAAAGCTGCATCGGCGACCGATCGCGTTCGACCTGTCGGAGCAGTATGTCGAGCTGGGCCGGCGTCGGTTGTCGGACGTCGATCCGGGCGATCCGTTGGTGGGATTGGCCAATCCGCTCGATGGCGGCAAAACGAAATCAACCCGGCCGCTTGAGTTCAACTTCGACGAGACCGATGATGACCTGCTCGCCGTCGAAGCATTTGAGATGGCCGCCGACGATCAATTTTCGCTTGACCGAGTTTTGATCGATCCGGCGATTGCCGGCCGATTGCACCATGCGGCGAGAAAACTCGGTAGCGACGAGCCGGCCGGCGATCGGGCGGCGAGGCTGTTGCGGCTGCGGCGGGAGGGGATTTTGAGTCACACCAAAATCACGACGCCGACGTCGGTGCCGACGTCGGTGATGGACCGATACAGCTTTGCGGCGGAGCTGGCGTGGTCGACGGTCGAAAAACGTTACCCCGACTGGCCGCTGGAGCGATTGTTGGCCGATCCGTCGATCGCCGAGCAGTTCGATGCCGTCGCCCGCCGTCACGCTCCGGCGGCCAGTGCGTTTGAACTTCGTTGGACGGCGATTTGGTGGCGGGATCAAATCCGTCGTTATCGCGACGCGGAGCCGGGTTTGGCAATCAGCGATCCGGTGCCCGAACGGCTCGATGGGACGCCGATCGATCAAGTCGACGCGGCCGACGTCGGCGTAGCTTTGGTTTACGCGATCGTTTCGGCCGGCGGACAGGCTTTGTTTGTCGCCCGGACCGATGAGGGGCCACGGCGATTGGCAGACCATTTGGCGGGCGATGCGGGCCGGTGGTGGCGGGAAGTCGCCGGGGGGACACCGCGTTGGTTGACGATCGATCACGACGCCGCCCAGGGTCCCGGCCGAACAGCGGCAGCAACGATCCAGTGGTTGCGACCGGAGTTCAACGTTGGCGGTTGGCTCTCGCATTCGTAGCGGAAGTCGCCAAGACTTTCGGATCCGCCGAATCGGTCGCACGCCGAAAGTCTTGGCGACTTCCGCTACGGGGAGGGCGAGTTCCGTCAAATAATTTTGTCGGTAGATTACCCGTTTGGCTCCCCCCTTCTCCGGCTGGACGTTCCCCTTGATGAGTTCCTCCGACCTCGACGATTATTCGGACTCCGGCCAAGGCGGTGGGGTGGCGTTTCAAACGATGCAGGGCCGTGAGTTCCCCGGCATTCGCCAGTTCACGGTCTTTTTGGAAAATCGCGTCGGCCAATTGCTCGAAGTCGTCCGGCGGTTCGAGGGCACCGGCGTGGGCATTGTGGCTTTGTCGATCAACGATGCTGCCGAGTGCGCGTTCGTCCGTTTTTTGCTTTCGGACGCCGATCGCGGCCGAGAGATCTTGGAACGCTCCGGTTTGGCGATTGTCGAAACCGACCTGATCGGCGTCGAGCTGCCCGAAGGCCCCCAGCCGCTGCTGCGGGTTTGCAAAGCGTTGCTGCAGGCGGAGGTGAACATTATCCAGAGTTACCCGTTGTTGGTCCGGCCGCACGGCAAACCGGCCGTCGCGATCATGGTCGAAAACCTCGACATGGCCTTCCGAACGCTGCGTGAGAAAGGGTTTCGGGTGCTCAAGGAAGCGGATTTGAAAGAGGATGAATAACGGCCATTTTAAAACCGGGGGTCAATCGGACCGATGCGACGCAGGGGTCCGATGGGACTAACTCAACCTTGGCATCCCCTCGGTCACCTACGTCTCTTAGGTTCCGTTACGCGTTTGGTTGTCATCGGCTGCCTGGTGGCGCTGCTGGCCGCCCCCGCTTGGTCGATTCAAGGCGAGGAACCCACCGCCGATGACGTCACCGCCGCGGCGACCGGCGAAGACGTCGAAGTCGACGTTGCCGCTTCGGTCGAGGTCCGCCCGGACAACTCCGACGAACAGATCGCGACGCGGTTGACCGAGATTTTCGACGCGACCGGTTGGTTCAACCGCCCACGGGTCCGCGTCGATCGCGGCGTCGCGTTCCTATCGGGTCAAACCGACACGCCCAAACATGCCGCTTGGGCCGAAGCGACCGCGATGAATACGTCCGACGTCGTCGCGGTGGTCAATCAATTAGCGGTCACCGAACAACCGTTCTGGAACTTTTCTCCGGCCGTTGCTTCGCTCAAACAGATCGGCCGGGAGACAACCAGCATCCTGCCTCTGCTGCTGTTTGCGATCGCGATCATCACCGCCGGCTACTACGTCGCCCGCGCGGTCGCTTGGTTAACCCGTCGGCTGGCCGGCCGGCGGATCGACAGCGTTTTGTTGCAACAGGTCGCCGGCAACGTCGCCGGCGTGCTGATTTTCATCATCGGCTGCTACATCGCACTCCGCGTTTCGGGGCTGACGCGGTTGGCCGTCACGCTGCTGGGCGGCACCGGGCTGGTTGGCCTCGCCCTGGGGTTTGCATTCCGCGATATCGCCGAAAATTACCTGGCCAGCATCCTGTTGTCGCTCAATCACCCCTTTCGCGTCGGCGATTTGATCGAAGTCGAAGGCGCCAAGGGGTTCGTGCGCAAGGTCACGACCCGCGGCACGATCCTCAACACGCTCGAAGGCAACCAGATCCAGTTGCCCAACAGCACGGTCTACAAGGGGATGATCGTCAACTACACCGCCACCCCGCTGCGGCGGCTGGATTTTGGCGTCGGCATCGGCTTTGACGATTCGATCGTCGAGGCTCAAACGATCATGATGGGCATTTTGAACGATCATCACGCCGTTCAGCACGACCCGGCGCCGTTGGTGCTGGTCGAATCGCTCGGTTCGGCGACGGTCAATTTGCGGGTTTATTACTGGTTTGACCAATCGACCAATTCGCCGCTGAAGGTCAACAGTTCGGTCATCCGGCTGGTCAAACAGGAATTGACCCGGGCGGGGATCACGATGCCCGACGAGGCTCGCGAGCTGATTTTCCCGCAGGGCGTGCCGGTTCGGATGCTGCCCGAGGGCCAACCCGCGACGCCGCCTCGTTCGCCCTCGACGGTCAAAACCAACGCGACCGAGCCGGAAGTCGGCGTCGGCGAGGGCGATTTGGGCAACGAACAGGACGAGGTGTCGCGGGTGACCGCCGGCGATGCGATCACCGCGGGCGAACCCAATCTGATTGGCTAAATGTCTTTGCAAATCAACGTCGCCGTCCCGGACGTAGCGGAAGTCGCCAAGACTTTCGGTTGCGATCCACCTTCACAAAGCCGAAAGTCTTGGCGACTTCCGCTACGTCGGCAAATTTAGTGAGCGTCAATGACTGCTTGGTCAGTTTCGGCAGCAACCTGGGCGATCGCCGCGAGCTTTTGGCCGCCGCAGCGAATTGGTTGGCCGGTTGCGGCGTCGTTGCCGGTCCGCTGCGAACCAGCCGGTTGTTTGAAACCCCGCCGATCGGTGGCCCCGGCGGCCAAGAGTCATTTCTCAACGCGGTCGCGAGGTTTCAAACCATCGCCCCGGCGGCCGGGGTGTTGGAAAAGCTGCAGGCGATCGAGCAGGAGTTGGGACGCACCCGAGACCATCGGTGGGCGGCCCGGACGGTGGATTTGGACATCGTTTTGCACGGAAAGCTGGGCGGACGCCGTTCACCCGCTGACCGTCGGGGTTTGATCGGGGGCGGCTCGTCGCTGGTCGTGCCGCACCCGCGGTACACCGCCCGGCGGTTCATTTTGCGGCCCGCCTGCGATGTCGCCGCGGATTTGTACGATCCGCGGTTTGGCTGGTCGATTGCCGATCTGACCGCCCACATCGAAGCCGCTCCGCCGTCGATGGTGATCGTCGGCGGCCAAGCCGAAATTCGCCGGCAGTTGATCGCCCGATTAGTCGGTCGTTGCGGCATCGCTCGGCCGGAACAAGCGCCGCCGACGGAGCCTTGGGTGGGGATCGATTGGCCCATCGACCAACTCGGCAGCGACCGCCGACCTAGCTTTCCCGTTCCCCGTCTGATTGGACGAGTCGATGCCGCCCGGTCGGACGATCGATGGCCCGCGACCCATCAACTTTGGCCCACCGGATCGCGATGGCCCGAATACCGGCTGGAGGCTGGTGACGTCTCCCGGGCGGCCGACGAAATCCTATCGGCTCTGGACTCCATGGCTTGTTCGGTAGAGCCGGTCTCGATCAACGGCCATTGGTGGTAAAATAGTGGGATAGGCCTCTGGCCTGTCATGCCTGTCAGGGACACCGCTGACAGGCTGGAAGCCTATCCCACATCCGTTCACTGCCCCCCAAATCGGTCGATTAAGCCGTCGATCGTCGCGTGCAAATCCTGCCGCAGGTCGTCGGCGGCCTGCTCGGTGATCAAATCGCCGCGTCGATTGCGGACCATCGCCGCGGCCAATGTGGGGTGTCGCCGCCAATCAGCGGTCGTAAAACCACGAATGTCGACATAGACGTCGGTCAACGTGCTTTCGGTTTTGGGCACCAGGTGAAAGCCCGCGTCGCTTTGAACGATGTGATAGTGCAGCGCGGTGAACATCAACGCCGCCCCGGTGATCATGCCAAAGAGGAATTTTGTCATTCGATCCGCCTGCCGATGAAATCCGCCCGGTGACGGGGCGTCGCCAAATGTTCACAATGGCAACCGTGCCCGCCGTCCGCCACCCCCAGATTGTACCGATCCGTTATGTCCGATTCCGCCACCGCCACCCGACCGGCTGACCCGCCGCACCGCGGCTCACGTCCCCCAGGGCCTACCGCCGCTGGCGGTCGACCGAGCGGCCGGCCGGAGGCTGCCAACATCCCCGAACCGTCGGTTGTCCCGATTTCCGGCTGGCACTGCGGGCATTTTCTCTACAAATTTGACCGCCGCAAAAAACTTTCTCGCAAATCCACCGCCCAGTTCATCGCCGCGTTGTCGCCGGATCCCGCCCCGGCTCGGTTGGCGACGTACTGGATCTCGGGCCACGAAGCGGATTTTGCCGTCATGGCAATGGATCCCGATCCGGCGGTCGTCGACGGTGTTCATCAATCGATTGTCGCCCCGCCCGCGGGTGGTCAAATTCATCCGGTGTGGTCCTTCGTCAGCCTCTCGGAAGTGTCCGAGTATGTCCCCACGCTCGATCAATTCCGAGACCGGTTGATCGCCGAGGGGGCGGACCCCGATTCGCCGGAACTCGCCGCCAAGGTGTCCGGCTACGAGCGGCGGTTGCCGATGATGAACCGTCAACGTTTGGAACCCGAAATACCCGAATGGCCGGCGGCCTGTTTTTACCCCATGAACAAATCGCGAGTGCCCGGGGCAAATTGGTTCACCGAACCGTTCAGCCGCCGGCGGGAGATGATGAGCGAGCACGCCGCCTCGGGCATCGCCTTTGCCGGCAAGGTCAGCCAATTGATCAGCGTCGGCGTGGGGCTGGACGACTGGGAATGGATGGTGACACTGTGGGGCAAGAACCCCGAGTACCTCAAGGAGATCGTCTACAAGATGCGGTTCGACATCGCGTCGGCCAAGTACGCCCAGTTCGGTCCGTTCTACGTCGGCTACCGAGCCGATGCCCGCAAGATCCTGGAGCACTGCCGGGTGGGGTAGTTTACCGCACCGGAACACCGACCTGGCGGGCCGCCCCGCAGGCATAATCATAAGCCCGGTCCAGCACAGATTCATAATGATCGTTCTGGTGTTCGCGGCCGTTGATGATGACCTCCACGGCGCCCTCATAACCGGCATCCAAAGCCGACCTCAGGATCTCATAGACCGGCACGCAGCCGTCGCCCAAAGCACACCGATCCATCTCCCCGGCCGGAGCGCCGCGGCCATCGCCGAGTTGTAAGATTTTGATGAGGTTGACCACCCGCGGCAGTAGGCGGCGCCATCCATCGTCAAAGCCGATCTGATAAGTATCGACGGCCAGTCCGACCCGACGGTGATCGACCTGTTTGACAATGCCGATCGCGTCGGGCAGGGTTTGGACAAAGGACCACTGCGGCCCGCAACCGGGGTGAACCGGCTGGACCGCCAGGTCGACGTCGAACCGGTCGGCGACCTGTGCCAATCGCGTCAAAGCCGACAGAAAGTTACTTTTGGCGTGGTTGCGCGTGTGCGAATTGCGTCCCCCGGCCAGCACCGAGACGACCGGCACCCCGGCCTCGGACGCTTCGGCAATCAATCGCACGCCCCCCTGGACCGCTTCGTCATAACTCCACGGGTCCGACCCGGTAAAGCCACCGATCCAACTATAAGACGTTGGGCGCAACCCTTGTTCACACAACCGGCCGGCAACCGACCGCAGCGCCGTCGGATCGACGCCGTCATGGACCTTGTTTCGATACAGCCCCAGGCCACCCCAACCCGAACGATTCAAATACTCAATTTCCTGTCCCAAATCCCATCTCAGGGTCGTCATCTGACTGACCGAAAGCACTATCACAGGCTGGATCCCGGGCCGTTTGGAATGGGTTGAGCACGCCACGAGGACGCGGGGCGAAGTATGCCGGGACGCCGCCGACCAAGCAAGTCGGCGGACCGGATTTTCATCCGCCCGACGCGCTGACATAAGAGGTGCAAAAAACGATAAGATTTCTGCTTCGCGGTCCCCGGCGGTTTTTCCCGGCGGCGAGGATTGCGGTTTGCCGAAAACCACCCATTTCCCCATTGACGGCCGCTCGCCATGACCGCCCTGTGCCGCTACGTCGATGACTCGGGCGTTCGATCAGCGTTCTACCGCTGGGACGACGGCGGGGCGGCTAACGTCTGTCCGATGGGCGACGTGATTGGCGAGTCGGCGGAGCGTTCGATGGCATCTCGCGGTGCCGCCCTGGCGACCGATTTGGTCCGGTCGTTGACCCCGCCGCCAGCCGAATCGCCGCTTTGGCGAGCCGCACCGGCAACGTTCCTGCCGCCGGTCGCCGATCCGTCGCGGATCGTTTGCATCGGTTTGAATTACCGCGACCACGCGACCGAGACCGGGGCAGAGATCCCGCGGGAGCCGGTGGTTTTTGGAAAATTCAACGCTTCGCTGACCGGCCACGGCCACCCGATCCGGCTGCCGGCGGTCTCGCGGCAGGTCGATTACGAGGCGGAACTGGTCGCGGTGATCGGCCGTCCGGCTCGCGATGTCGTTGCCGACGAGGCGCTCCGTCACGTGTTGGGCTACACCGCCGGGCACGACGTTTCGGCCCGTGATTGGCAAAAAGGGCGGCCCGGGGGCCAGTGGCTGCTGGGCAAGACGTTTGACACGTTCGCTCCGGTCGGACCGGCGATCGTTTTCGCCGATCAATTTGGCGATCCGACCGACGCGGCGGTGCGGATGATCATCGGCGGTCAAACGCTGCAGGCCGGTCACACGTCGGACATGATTTTCAGCGTTGCCGAAATCATCGCGTTCCTGTCGCGGTTCTTCACGCTGCAGCCCGGCGATTTGATCTTCACCGGTACCCCCGCGGGCGTTGGGGCGGCTCGGAAACCGCCACGGTTTCTGATCGATGGCGACGTTTGCCGGGTGGAAATCGATCGGTTGCCGGCGTTGGTCAATCCGGTGGTGGGCTAGCCGGAGGGCGATGGGACCTATAGGACGGTTGGGACCAATGCGACCCAAACGGTTCTGCCGTCCCATTGGTCAAACATGTCCCATTGGCCCCATCCTCCAAAACATCCGCCGTGTCCGACACCGCTGCCGACCTGACCGACCCCCACGCCGCCAGGCGGCACAAGTGGAATCAACTGGCGGAATTGGGCATCGACCCGACCGGCAGCCGTTTTGACGACCGCTTGCTTGTCCGCCAGTGCCGTGAGCGAATCGGTGAGATCCGGTTTCAAACCGCCGCCGGCGAGTCGATTGAGCTGCCCGACGTCGAATCCGAGGACGTCGATTACCGAACGTGGAAATCCGAGAACGGTCCGGGCGAGGAAATCGGCCCGACGGTCCGCGTCGCCGGCCGGATTCAATTGCTTCGGCCAACCGGCAAGCTGTTCTTTGCCAACCTCCGCGACTGGTCGGGCAACATCCAGCTCTTCATCGGCAAGAAACAGGTTGGCGAGGCCGATTGGCAACTTGCCAATCTGCTCGACCTGGGCGACCTGATCGGCGCCCAAGGCCGTTTAGGTCGGACCAACACCGGGGAACTGACCGTGTTCGTCGAGTCGATCACGCTGCTGGGCAAAATGCTGGAGGTCCCGCCCGAGAAGCATCACGGATTGACCGATCCGGGGCTGCGTCAACGGATGCGGTACGCCGACCTGGCGTTCAACGAAGGCGTGATCGACACGTTTTTGGACCGCACCAAAATCGTCAAGTCGATCCGCCGCACGCTCGACGACCAAGGGTTTTGCGAAGTCGAAGGCCCGACGCTGCACACCGTCGCGGGCGGGGCGGCGGCGCGGCCGTTTGAAACCCACCACAACGCCTTGAATCTCGATCTGACGTTGCGGATCGCGCTGGAACTGCACCTCAAACGACTGATGGTCGGCGGGATGGAGCGGGTCTACGAGATGGGCCGGGTTTACCGAAACGAAGGCCTCTCGCCGCGGCACAACCCCGAGTTCACAATGATCGAAATCTACCAGGCGTATGGCGATTACGGCTCGATGATGGATTTGACCGAGGCGATCTTTGCCGGCGCGATTAGGGCGATCGACGGTCAAAGCACGCGGGTTTGGGGCGACCACGAACTGGACTTCTCGGCACCTTTCGAGCGGGCGAAGTACCACGACCTGCTCGCCAACGCGACCGGCGTGGACGCTCATGACGACGAGGCGATCATCGCCTATGCCAAATCCAACAGGATCGCGACCGACGGCAAGCACCCCGACGTGGTCCGCAACGAGATTTTCGAGGAGCGGGTGGAGGACACGCTGGTCGGTCCGGTGTTTGTTACTGATTACCCCGCGTCGATTTGTCCGCTGACCAAACGGTCGCGGGAAAACGCAAACATCGCCGAACGGTTCGAGCTGTTTGTCGCGGGAATGGAGTTGGCTAACGCCTACACCGAATTGAACGACCCGAATTTGCAGGAGGAACTGTTCAAAACGCAATTGGCCGGGCTTCAGGACGAGGATTCGATGGCCAAGATGGAT
This sequence comes from Pirellulaceae bacterium, assembly GCA_963833245.1. Taxonomy (GTDB): domain Bacteria; phylum Planctomycetota; class Planctomycetia; order Pirellulales; family Pirellulaceae; genus Rhodopirellula. Next base: position 90,914 of record CAWHXH010000006.1, on the reverse strand, counting down.
CACGACTTCATCCGGGCGCTTCGGTACGCGATGCCGCCGGCGGGCGGTTTGGGCATCGGCATCGACCGATTGGTGATGATTTTGACGGGCCAGCGATCGATCCGCGACGTGATCCTGTTCCCGCTGTTGCGACCGGAATGAGGTGGGATAGGCCTCCGGCCTGTCTTGATTAACAGCCCAACCGAACGACAGGCCGGAGGCCTATCCCACAACAAACCGCCTGGCGGTCGGGGGCGGATTTTGCCGATTGAAGCGGCAACGTCTTCATCGTTCCCCCGCCGGTCCCGTCCCGATGCCCGTTCGCCTGATCCTGTGCTTGCTCGCCCTTTGGATCGTCGCGGCAACGTCGGGTTGCGCGACGATTGTCTCGGAAAAGCGTTACCCGGTGACGATCCAAAACACGCACGCCCCGACGTACTTCACGGTTCAAAACCGCAAGAACGAGGTGATCGCTTCGGGGGTGACGCCGCAGCAGGTGACGTTGGATGCCAAATCGGCCCCGTTTTGGCCGGCCAAGTACACCGTGACGCTTGCCGGCGATCAATCGACGTCGCAGCGGCGAGAGATCAAGGCCGGGTTTGACCCCTGGATCGCCGGCAACCTGGTCCTGGGCGGCGGTGCCGGGGCGGTCGTCGACGGGTTCACCGGCGCGATGTTCAAGCTGCCCAAAACCGTCGAAGGCGACGTCCCGCCGCAGTTTACGGTGACCGACCCGAACGCCGGGGCGATGCTGGCCGGGGAGGCCAGCGGACCGTCCGGCGTCAAAGCGCGAATGGCATCCGGTGCGAGTTCCTCACGTCGGTAGCGGAAGTCGCCAAGACTTTCGGTTGCGACCCAACGAACGCCCCCCCGAAAGTCTTGGCGACTTCCGCTACGGTTGCCAGCGTGGCCAACCGTGAAGGGTGGATCAATGAGGGTGCTGGGACTCGAACCCAGGACCATTCGATTAAAAGTCGAATGCTCTACCAACTGAGCTACACCCTCTCGGTGTGAACAACTACGGAGCGGACAGGATTCGAACCTGCGGATGGGTTTGACCCCATCACCGATTTAGCAAACCGGCGCTTTCGACCACTCAGCCACCGCTCCTTTCAACACCGCACACGACTGCCTGCCAACAACGACCGCTCGGGGAGCGACCGGGTTCGCGGCCTCGCCAGCGAGCGTTGCAGGTGGACCGGCAAACGCGTGCGGCGCGATTGTGCTTGATTGTCGCCCCGCTGGCAACCCGCACTGCTGCCGCGGTTACAATCGGTCCCCGTCCGCCTGCTTCCCCACCTGCCACCCAACCCGCCATGCCGCTCCGACGATTGCCGACCCTGCTGTTCGCCTCCGCGATGCTTTCAACGCTCCCGGTCGCTGCCGCCGAGGACACCCTGCCGGTCTCCAAAGTCCTGTTCGCCGACGATTTTGAATCGGGCACCGACGGTTGGGAAATGCTCGACCCGGCGACTTGGGAGACGTTCAAGTACACCCAAGGCCCCGCCCGCGATACGACGCTGCGAATTACCGAGCGGGGCAGCGAGTACACCCCGCCGGTCCGCTCCCCGGGACACGTCGCGCTCGTCAAAGACGTCGAGGTGGGTAGCTGCGTGATCCAGTTTCGCGTTCGCAGCACCAAGGACACCGGCAACCATCGCGATTGCTGCGTGTTTTTCAACTACATCGACGACCATCACTTCTACTACGCACATTTGGGGGCCAAACCCGACCCGCATTCGGGCCAAATCATGATCGTCAACGAAGCCCCGCGGTTGGCGTTGACAAAGAACGAGAAACTGACGCCGTGGGACGACCAGTGGCACGTCGTGCGGTTGGTCCGCGATGTCGACGCGGGCACGATCGAGGTGTTTTTTGACGATCTCAAAACGCCGCACATGAGCGTCAAAGACTCCACGTTCAAAAGCGGCCGCGTCGGCATCGGCTCGTTTGACGACATGAACGAGTTCGACGACTTTGAAGTCCGCACGCTTGGACATTGGCGTTGAAAGGCGACCCGAAAGTTAACCACGCGGCCGCCGATTTTGATTTTGTCGGTGAGCACCGATTGGACACCCACGGGTGCTCGCTGGCCAAAATCGACACCCGGTGCCGCGGTCCGTTCAAAGGCAAATCCGACGGGCGGCAGTTCGCCCGGCAGGCCAACGAGCAGATCCGCGCCTTGGCCGAGCGGCTCCACACCCAGGGCACCGACTCGCTGCTGATTGTCCTGCAGGCCCCCGATGCGGCGGGCAAAGACGGCGTGATTCGCAAGGTTTTGGGTCGGATGAATCCGGCCGGTTGCCGCGTCGCGGCGTTCAAACGACCCACCGCCCAAGAATTGTCACACGACTTTCTGTGGCGGGTCCATCGGCAAACGCCCGCGGCCGGCGAAGTCGTCATCTTCAACCGGAGCCACTACGAGGACGTCCTGGCGGTGCGGGTGCTCGATTTGGTCCCCGAGTCGGTTTGGCGGCCGCGGTTCTCGCAGATCAATGAGTTTGAAAAGCTGCTGACCGCCGCGGGCACGCGAATCCTCAAGTTCTACCTGCACGTTTCGCCGGAGGAGCAAATGGAGCGGTTCGGCGACCGAATCCGCTACCCGGCCAAGCATTGGAAACTCAACGCGGGCGATTACGACTCGTTTGCCGCCCGGGATGAGTACCGGCGGGCTTTCGAGGAGGTTTTCAAACGATGTCACACCGACGCCGCCCCTTGGCACATCATCCCCGCGGACCGCAAATGGTACCGCGACGCGGCGGTCGCCGGGATTGTCCGGCAAGAGCTGTTGCGGTTGGACCCCCAGTGGCCCGCCGCGGTCGCCAACGTCGCCGAAATTCACGCGTTGTACGAAGCGGCGTCGGCGTCGATTTGAGTTGGGTGTAGTTGCGACCCTTGGGACCAATGCGACGCATGGGACCAATGAGACGTCGCATAGGTCCCGTGTGTCCCATCGGTCTCATTCGCCACCCGCCGCCCACGCTTCGGGGCAGACGCCCCCGAGCCGGTTTTTCGCTATCTTTGACCCCCATGCAAATTCAACGAAATCCCACCCGCCCGGTCGCCATCGGCAGCATCATCGTTGGGGCGGGCAATCCGATCGCCGTCCAAAGCATGACGGCGACCAAGACGCAAAACATCGACGCGACGGTCGCCCAAGCCGAAGCCCTTCGCCGGGCGGGGGCGGGGGTGGTTCGCATCGCCGTCGACTCGACCAAAGACGCCGAGGCGCTCGCGGAAATTCGCAAACAGACGACCGCCAACTTGGCCGTCGACCTGCAAGAGAACTTTCGTCTCGCCGAAGTCGTCGCGCCGCACGTCGACAAAATTCGCTACAACCCCGGCCACCTCTACCACCACGCCCGCGAGCTGACGTGGCAGCAGAAAGTCGACTTCATCATCGGCGTCGCCAAAGACAACGATTGTGCGGTCCGAATTGGTGTCAATTGCGGCTCGGTCGATCCGGCCAAAAAAGACGAGTACGATCACGACGACTCAATCACGCCGATGCTCCAGTCGGCGATTGAACATTGCGAGCATGTCGATTCGCTCGGCTTTGATCGTTACGTCGTATCGCTCAAAGACTCTGACCCCCGGAAAGTTGTCGAAGTCAACATGCGGTTCGCCGCCGCCCGACCCGATGTGCCGTTGCATTTAGGGGTGACCGAAGCGGGGATGCCGCCCGACGGGATCATTAAAACCCGCATCGCGTTTGAACAATTGATCGGCAAAGGGATCGGTGACACGGTGCGGGTGTCGTTGACGGTGCCCAACGATCGTAAACCTGAGGAAATTGCCGCCGGCCGCGGCATCATCGAAGACATCTACGCCGGTCGGGTCCGGTCGGTCGTCGTGTTTGACGACACGAAGTTAAACATCATCTCCTGTCCCAGTTGCAGCCGGGTGGAGAACGAGGCATTCATCGAGTTGGCCGCCGCGGTCAAGGAGATGACAGCTTATGCGTCCGACCACGCGATCACGATCGCGGTGATGGGATGTCGGGTCAACGGACCGGGCGAGACCGACGACGCGGACCTGGGGTTATGGTGCGGTCCGGCGAAGGTCAATTTGAAGCGGGGACCCGAAGCGCTCGGCGCGTTCGGTTATGACGAAATCCTGCCGCGGCTGAGGGAGGAATTGGAGGCGATCATCCAGACCAAAACGTCCGCACACCGGTAGCCGAAGTGGTCAAGGTTTTGGTTGACATGCCCGCGGCGTTCCGGCAGAACGCCGCCACCGGGGGGCGATTTAACGCTGGGTCGCCGGCACGACGTCGCGTTCGTTGGCCCCGGTGTAGACTTGGCGCGGACGGTTGATGCGGCTGTTGGGATTGGCGTGCATCTCTTTCCAATGGGCGATCCAGCCGGGCAACCGCCCGATCGCGAACAACACCGTGAACATCTCCACCGGGATGCCCATCGCGCGGTAAATCACGCCGGAGTAGAAGTCAACGTTGGGATATAGTTTTCGCTCGATGAAATACTCGTCTTCCAATGCCACGTCTTGCAACTTTTGGGCGACGTCGAACAACGGATCCTTGAGTTGCAATTTGGCGAGCAATTTTTCGCAACTGCTGCGGATGATCGTCGCCCGCGGGTCGAAATTCTTGTAAACCCGGTGGCCAAAACCCATCAATCGGAAGCCGTGGGATTTATCCTTGGCCCGGTCAACGTACTTCTTGACATCGCCACCATCGGCCACGATTTGTTGCAACATTTTGACGACCGCCTCGTTGGCTCCGCCGTGCAGCGGTCCCCAAAGCGCCCCGATGCCGGCGCTGATGCTCGCATACAGATTCGCATTGCTGCTGCCGACCATCCGCACCGTCGAGGTGCTGCAATTCTGCTCGTGGTCGGCGTGGACGATCAATAGCAGGTTCAGAGCTTCGGCAAAATCAGGATCGACCAAGTATTCCGATGCCGGGGTGGCAAACATCATGTGCAAGAAATTCTCGCAGTAGTCCAGTTCGTTGTTGGGATAAACGAACGGCTGGCCCATTGATTTTTTATGAGCATACGCCGCGATCGTCGGCAGTTTGGCGATCAATCGCTCGATCGACACTTCGACGTCGGCCGGATCGTGAACGTCCATCGAGTCGGGGTAAAACGTCGACAACGCACCGACCACCGACGAGAGGATCGCCATCGGGTGGGCGTCGCGGGGGAAGCCGTTATAGAAAAGCTTCAAATCCTCGTGGATCATCGTGTGCCGTTTGATCCCGGCGCGAAAATCCTCCAATTGCCGCGTTTTGGGCAATTCGCCGTTGATCAGCAGGTAGGCGACTTCCAGGAAATCGCAATGCGCCGCGAGTTGTTCGATCGGGTAGCCGCGGTACCGAAGCACGCCTTTTTCGCCGTCCAAAAATGTGATCGCCGAGCGGGTCGAACCGGTGTTGACGAACCCCTCGTCCAGCGTGATCAAACCGGTTTGATTGCGCAGCTTGGCGATGTCCAGCGCCCGTTCGCCCTCGGAGCCTTCGACGACGGGGATTTCGATCTCCTCGCCGCCGTAAGGCAAGCGGACGGACTCGGCATTTTGCACTTCCAGGCTGTCGGCGGCGGGCATCGGGGCAGGCTTTCGGGGCGGCGCGGGAGTCGAATCGTGGTGCGGTCAGAGGCAGTGTAGGCCGCTGCCCAATCACCGACAATCACGCGGGGCGGGCACCGACAATCACGCGGGGCGGGCACCGACCATCACGCGGGGCGGGCACCGACCATCACGCGGGGCGGGCACCGACCATCACGCGGGGCGGGCGGTCGGTGATCCAAAACCTTGGCGGTTTCGGCTACGGTGGAACCATGCGATCGCACATCCTCCTCGTCGAAGACGAACAGCACCTCGCCCTGGGGATCAAATACAACCTCGAAGCTGAGGGGTACCGCGTGACGCTCGTCGGCGACGGACCGACGGCATTGCGGCTGGTCGATACCCATGGCGACGGGCTGGATTTGGTGGTGCTCGATTTGATGCTGCCGGGGATGAGCGGTTACACGGTTTGCCAAAAACTCCGGGCCGATGGCCGGACGCTGCCGGTGCTGATGCTCTCGGCTCGGACGCTGGCGGAGGATCGCACGCGGGGCTTTGACGTCGGGGCCAACCAGTACTTATCCAAACCGTTTGAACTCGACGAATTGCTCAGCCGCGTTCGCAACCTGTTGCAAACCCGTCCGGCTGAGAACGCGCCGGCGGCGGTCTCCAAGAAGGTCGACCAAATCGCTTTTGGTCACGTCGAAGCGGATTTTCAAACCCACCAGGTCACCGCCCGCGGCGAGGCGGTCAAGATGACGCCCAAAGAACTCCGGCTGTTGAGATACTTTGTCGAAAACCCCGGTCGCGTGATCAGCCGCTCAGAGTTGTTGAGCCACGTCTGGGAGATTTCCGGCAACGTTCAAACCCGAGCCGTTGATCAATTCATCGCCCGGCTTCGCAAAGTCATCGAACCGGTGCCCAGCGAGCCGGTGCATCTGTTGACGTTGCGGGACGCGGGTTACCGTTTTGTGCTGGAGCCGTGAGGTGGGATAGGCCTCCGGCCTGTCATCCAGCCGAATGACAGGCCGGAGGCCTATCCCACAACGAATGACAGGCCGGAGGCCTATCCCACAACGAATGACAGGCCGGAGGCCTATCCCACAACGAATGACAGGCCGGAGGCCTATCCCACGACGAACCGCGGTCCCATTTGAGCCACGATTTTGGCGGCCGATTGTGAGGCGAGCTTGCCCGCGTCGGCCCAGCTTTGGCCATGCGTCAGCCCATACAACAGCCCCGCGGCGTAGACGTCGCCCGCCCCGGTCGTGTCGATCGCTTTGACTCGAACGCCGTCGATCCGTTCAGTCGTGCCGCCGTGGATCAACATCGAGCCGGCCCCGCCCAGCGTGATCGCCAAGTTGTCGACGTGACCGGCGAGCATCGCGGCGGCCTCCTGCATGTTGTCTTTGTCGGCCAGTCCCAACGCCTCCTCCTCGTTGCAAAATAACAAATCAATGGACTCGTCGATCAACGTCAAAAGCTCGTCCCGCATCATTCCGACCAAAAACGGATCGGACGCCGTCAGCGCGACCGGGACACCATGCTTTTTCGCCAAAGCAATCGTCGCCATCGCGGCCGCTTTGGTCCCGCCGCCGGTCAACAGGTAGCCTTCAATGTAGACGTACTTGGACTCGGCGATCAACGATTCGGCTTTGGCGTCGACATCATCGACGCCCAGGTGCGTCGCGGCTCCCAGGTGCGTCATCATCGTCCGTTCGGCGTCGGGCGTGATCAGGATCGCGCAGGTTCCGGTGTGCGCCGCATCGGTGGGTTGAACGTCGATCACCACGCCGGCTTTGCGAAGATCGCCGACGTAAAATTCACCAAATTCATCGGCGCCGATTTTACCCAAGAACGCCGACGTGCCGCCCAGGTGAGCGATTGCCGCAGCGGTATTGGCCGCCGAGCCGCCCGCGACGCGGTGGCAATCGTGGTCCGACAGGCTGTCCATCAACCGGCTTTGGACGTCCGACTCCACCAACGTCATGATCCCTTTGTCATAACCGGTGCCGGCCAGAAGATCGTCGTCAACGCGGACCTGCAGGTCGGTGATCGCATTGCCGATGGTGAAGACGTCGAGCGACATGGCGGTGGTCGAGGTTTTTGGGAAAAGGCACTGAGCTTAACGGCCCGCTGACGTAGCGGAAGTCGCCGAGACTTTCGGTTTCGCTCAAACGGTTTCAACCAAAAGTCTCGGCGACTTCCGCCACGTCCGACGGTGGCACAACCGTTGCTGCCAAAGGCGTCAAACTACCTCTACCCAAACAGACCACAACTCAAGCGTCCTCATGACCCAGCCCGCGCCGTTGCAGATCGACCCCGCCCACCGCCATCTCGAAGACCACGGCGACCGCACCCCGGCGGGCCGCAGGGTGCTGCGGACCTACACCCAGTACAGCGAAGCGCAGCGGGCGGTTGACTATCTGTCGGACAATAAATTTGCCGTCGAGCGGACCGCGATCGTCGCCCGCGGCTTGGCGATGGTCGAGGAGGTCACCGGCCGGTTGACGTGGGGCACCGTGATCCTTCGCGGCCTTGGTTCGGGGGCAACGACCGGGTTGCTGATCGCGTTGTTTCTAGGCTTATTCGTCGTCCCCGAAGCCTTCATTCCTTTGATCCTTTGGTCCGTTGCAATTGGAGCGTTGATTGGTGCGATCCTGGCCGTGGTCGGTTACGCCGCGACCGGGGGCAAACGCGATTTCGCCTCCGTCGGCGGCATGACCGCCGATCGTTATGAGGTCGTCTGCGACCAGGAGGTTGCCGACGAAGCGGAATCGTTGTTGGCGGGGATGACTTCGTAACCGGATGGACTTTTAGGGAAGTCCACTACAATTGCAGCCGGCGGCGGTAGACCGTCGGTCCATTGGTAACATAAAGGTACGAGTGGTCCGGCCCCGCAAGAGCACAACTGGTCAACGGTTTGTCCGCATCGGGTGCCGGCAGCACCCCGCACAACCGCCCGGTCGGGTCAAAGATTTGAATCCCCACCGAGCTGGTGATGTAGTACCGGCCGGCAAGATCGAACGCCATGCCATCGCCCCGCGAAGCCGGCACATAAGGCGGTGGTGAATTGAAAGAGAATGATCCTTTCGGATCGATCGCCAACCGCATCGGCATCGTCGGCATTTTGGCGTCGAGTGTCCCGCCGGGATGGACGCGGAAAGTCCACGTGACCGAATCGCCCGAAGCCGACACCGCCAGCGTCCCACCGTCACCCGACAGCGCTATGCCATTGGGACGTTCAATTCCGGTGTCGACCACGGTGGTCTCGCCGGAGTCCAAGTTGATTCGCGTCACCTGCGACGATTGAGTTTCGGTGATCAAGGCGAATCCATCGTCGGTAACCGCCAGATCATTCGGAACAACGTTCTCAGCGATGGTGGCAACCGCTCCGGTGACCGGATCGATCGAGATCAATCGCTTTTGTCGGCCTTGGCATCCATATAGCAAACCATCCGGGCCAAACATCAATCCGCTCACGGCAACCCGGGCCACGACGTCGCGGCTTTGGCCCGCCGCGTCGACACGGTAGACCGCCGGGGCTTTCATATCGCAGAAGTAGAAGTTCCCCGCCTCGTCGCTGCATGGCGCGTCGGCAAAACCGAGGTCGGAGGCAACGATTTGCCAATCCTCCCCGGGGATCAGCAGTTTGAGCAACGTCATGTCGCCACGTAAATCATCGCGGGTGTCGATCGATGGTTCAGCGACCTCGTCGCGCCACACCCAACGCATCGCGTCGGCAAAACGAGTGCTGCCAAAATCGGGTCCGTGCGAGTAACCCTCGGCCCAATCGAGCCGAACATCATAACCCATGTACGACAACGCCGCGTGCATCAATTGGTTAGCGATCGGCCAACTACCAAAGGCGTTGTCGACATCACCGCTCGTGTCGGCCATGTAAATACGAATGGGTTTGGGTTCAGTCTTGCGAACCAAGCCGGCCAACGCATCGCCGCCGCGCAGGTTGGTGAAACTACCCACCGACGTGTAAACCTTGCGAAACAAATCGGGACGCTCCCAGGCGACGTTGAACGCCGCGATGCCGCCGGAGCTGGACCCGGCGATCGCGTGCTGCTCCGGGTCCGCCGAAATATTGTATTTCGACTTGACGATCGGCAGGACTTCCTCGGCCAAAAATCTCGCGTATCGGTCCCCGAGGCTGTCGTACTCATCGCTCCGGTTAGAGTATTTTCCTTTTCGCGACGGTCGGTCCTTATGTTGACCGGGATTGATGAAAACACCAATCGTCACGGGCATCTCGCCGCTGGCGATGAGGTTGTCCATGACGATCGGCATTCGCCATTTACCGTTCTTGTCGGCCAATCGCTGACCGTCTTGAACGACCAACAACGAAGCGGGTTGTTCGCTGTCATATTGATCGGGAACATAGATCGACCAATCCCGAACCGTTCCGGCAAAGATCTTCGATTGCAGCGGCGGCATGTCGATCACTTTGCCAACCGGGACACCGGCCTGAGTGATTTGATCGGGACTCGGCTCCCATCGCTCTTTGGTTTGTTGAGGCGGCAGGACCGTCGACTTGGCGTCGTTGTCCCAGAGCCAGCGCAGTGCCGCGGGAAAAACTTCCCCCGCATACTTTCCGGTGTGCCCGCCCTGGGTCATTTCCATTTTGTACTTATAACCGGCGTACTGCAGGGCGGCGGCCATGTCACGATTGCCCAGCGGCCAGTTGCCATGCAGGTTGTCCAAATCGTCCACGCCGTCATGCAAGTAAACTTTGATCGGCTTGGGGGATTCTTTAGTTTGGCGGATCAAACCGGGGTAGGCCCATCCTCCGCGGATGTTGGTGAAACTGCCGATGTGGCTGAGCACCTTGCCAAATTGGTCGGGGCGTTGCCAAGCAGCGGTGAAGGCGCAGATCCCGCCGGAGGATATCCCGCATACCGCTCGGTCGCCGGGGTCGCCCGAAACGGTCAGTCCGTCCAGGGCAACCGGAAGGAATTCATCGACCAAAAACGTGGCGTAACGATCGCTGGGCGCGTCGTATTCAAAGGACCGGTTGGAGCGGTCCGAAGCGTCCGGTTTGATCGCCGGGATCGTGCCCGGATTGACAAACACCGCAACGGTGACCGGCATGTCGCCGGCTGCGATCAATTGGTCGAAAACTTCGGGGACGTTGAACGCCCCATCCGCTTTGAGGTAGTTCATGCCGTCCATGAACACCATCAAACCGGCCGGCTGTTTTGCATCGGCACTATATTGATCGGGAACATAGACCGCATAGTCTCGCGTCGTGCCGGGAAAGACTTGGCTTTGGTCAAAAACGCCGCGTCGGATTTTGCCCTGTGGCTCCGCGATTGCGGTGCCGGCGATGCAGGAGAGCATCACGATGACGGACGTGAAGAAAGTCAGGCGTAGATTCATGGTGTTTCAATCAAATGGTTGACCGGTACGACGGTCTTTCAGACCGTTGGTGGGGCCGTTAATAACATCATCAACAAAAGGAAATTCTATGGTGCGACGGGCCGGAAGCCCGTCGTAAAACGGGTCTATCGTGCGACGGGCTGGAAGCCCGTCGTACCAACCGCCGCTCAGTCGGTCCGGCTGGTGATTTCAATTAGATGGTAACCAAACTGGGTTTGGACCGGGCCGTGGACTTCGCCCACCGCATCATTGAAAACCACCGTGTCGAACTCTTTGACCATTTGACCGGGGCCAAAGGAACCCAAATCGCCGCCGGTCGCCCCCGAGGGACAGGAGGAAAACTCGGCGGCGACGGCGCCGAAATCTTTGCCCTTTTCAATTTGGTCTTTGAGATCCTGAGCGACTTCTTCGGTTTCAACCAGGATGTGGCGGGCGGTGGCTTTGGCCATGGTGGCGGGGGGCAATGGGGGTTGTTTCAATGAAAACCCCGGCAACTCTATCGGCCGGGGCGGGACCATTATCGCGGCTTTGAGTCCATTCGCCTACCCCAACAACTGCCGCAGTGTTTGCGGGTTGAATGCCCCCAATTTGGAATACATGCCGGCGTAATCGATGATGTACTGTGCCCGGTAAATTTTCTGCTGCTTGATCCGGCCGTTCATCGCAATTTCGATCACCACGCCGATCTCACTGTCACGATGGATCGCGTCGAGCGTCGCGAACACGGCGAATTGATCGCCACGGACCAGGATCGAATCGATCCGAAGCGACGCATCGATCAACCGGCCGCACAACACCGCTTGGACCGAGCGAACCTGTTGGCGATTTTCCAATACTTCGGGCGCCAGTCCGGTGATTGAACAGCGGCGGTGAATGTATTGATCGACCGCATCGTCGTCATTGCACTCCCAACTGTCCCGCAGCCACTGGACGACCAGGCGGGCATGTACCCCTTCGCTGATCGTCAACGGCGGATCGAACATCGGCGGTTGATCGTCACTCAAATTGGACGAATCCTCATCACCACTGCCGGGGTCCATCGGAGGAGGCTGACTCATCGCGAATGTTTCCCCCGCCCCAAAGTCACCGAAACTGACCTATTTGGATCAACTGACCGACGGTGTGTTCGGTCAACGACGGCACGATGATTTGCGATGGTTGATCGTTGAGTTCAACGACCGCCGGACGCGTGGTTGCTTCCCGGGGCGGGTATTCATCATGGCGGTGGCGAGCGATCACGATCTTAACGACCTGTTCCTGCGGGGTGGATTGGCCGGGCGGGGCGGCGGATGGGCGATGATTGATCCAACAACAAAATCGAGCCAGCGACGCGTGGTCGCTGCAAAAACGGACATGACCGTGCAATCCCATGGTATCCGATGCAGCCGGAGGGTGGGGATAGTCGCGGCTGGCCAACGTCACCGCGTGGACGCCGCCCAACCATCGCATCACATCCAACCCCGCCACCGCGGCGGCGAAAAGTGCCGGAGGCCCCACCGGAACCCGGCCGGGAAAATGGGCCGTTTGAAATATTTTCCGGTTGTCGTCAACTAGTCCGTTGCCGACGGCCCGAAGTTGAATGGCATCGGTTAACCAATCGACCAATCGCGTGACCGGCGGCGAAGGGGATGAACCGCCCCCAAGGATCGCCAACCCCACCGGTGGCACGGGGCGGCGGTGGCACAGCCGCTCGACGACCGAAGCGACCGCGTCGTGATCGTCCCCGGGGCTGAGCCAATACCGCCTCGGGCGGCCGCCCCGATCGGCTCGGTCGCGTTCGTTGTGCCATGGGTCGGCACAGGCGTCCAGCAGGATCCTCGAAGCCGACAAATCGTCCGCCTCGCCGACGAACAGCACCGCATCGAGCGTTTCAATCCACCGGGCGGCAGTCTCGAAGATGTGCCCCAGAGGTGAGTCATCGGGACGCCGTTGATAGTCGCCGGCCAAGTCCGTCGCCGAGGTGACGATCGGGTCGGCCCGATCCAGCGAGCCGCCGCGAAACAGCCACGGCCGCAGCACGCCGGGCAGCCGCACGGTCATCGCTCCGGCCAATTGAGCGGCCGTTCTCATCGGCCGCAGCCGCGGGGGCGATCGATTTTCGCCGACCGCAACGTCCGGGCGACGGGCGATCACGTCGTCGCGGCGGCGGGTTGAACCAATGGCGGTGACGTTGTTTCTGGCGGCTTTTGCGGCATCGCTGGATCGACGTCCCAGCCGGTCGATTGCTCCATCGACAACTTTTGGGGCGTTGGCGTGCCGACGATCAACCGGCTGGAGCGGTCATGGGTTAGGAATGTCCAACCCCACTGGACCATGACCAACAGCCGGTTGCGAAACAACGCGACATACATCAGGTGGATGCCCAACCAGGCGGCCCAGGCGACGAAGCCTTGCACCGGACGGCCAAAAATCATCCCGACGGCGCGGAACCGACCGATCACCGCCAAGGAACCGCGGTCACGATAGTGAAACGTTTGACGGGGTTTGCCGTGTAAATCCGCGAGGATGGACTTGGCCGCGTGCGCACCCATTTGCATCGCCACCGGGGCCAGCCCCGGCAGCGATTGCTCCCGCGGCGGTTGCCGCTCGTGCCGCTCGTTGGGGTCGGCGATGTCGCCTTTGGCATCCGCCGGCGGCAGGGGGAAGTAGGCCAAGTCGCCGACGACAAAGACGTTGGGATAGCCGGGGATCGAACAGTCGGGATTGACCCGGACCCGCCCGCCCGGACCCGGCGTCAAGCCGGCGGACTCGTTGATCGACCCGCCCATCTTGCTGGCTTTGACCCCCGCGGCCCAAATTACGTTGCGGGTCGTGATCGACCAGTCGCCGTTTTCGTCAATCTTGACGACCTCCGCAATCTCCGGCGGCGGCGATCTTTGCGACGGGTCGTTCGATGACAACAGCACCCGCTCGGCATTAATGTCGGCAACGCGGGCACCAAAAACCAACCGGCAACCGAGTCTTCTGAGGTCAAAGGCCGCCCGCTCGCAAAGTTCGTCGGGATAGACCGACAGCGCTTTGCCCGACGCGTCGACGACGATGATGCGAGCCATCGCCGGATCGATGTTGCGAAAGTCGTTACGCAGCGTGTGATTGGCGATTTCGGCCAATGATCCGGCCAATTCGCAACCGGTCGGTCCGGCCCCGACGATCACAAACGTCAAGATGTCGGCCAATTGCGTCGGATCGTCGCAGCGTTCGGCGGCCTCGAACGCCCCCAAAACGATGCGGCGGATCTGCGTGGCGTTCTCGATCGTCTTCAACCCCGGGGCGTGCTCGGCCCATTGATCGTTGCCAAAGTAGTGATGCGTTGAGCCGGTCGCGACGATTAGGTCGTCGAACTCGACCTCGCGATCGGTCAGCGTTAACCTTCGGCCGGGAACGTCGATCGAGCGGACCTCGCCGAGCGCCACGGTCGTGTTCTTTTGCTTGCGAAGGACCACCCGCAGCGGCGCGGCGATGTTGGAGGGGGACAGTTCTCCGGTGGCAACCTGATAGAGCAGCGGTTGGAACAGGTGAAAGTTGCGTCGATCGATCAACAGCACTTCGGCGTCGGCGTGCCGAAGGGTTTGGGCGGCGTGCAGCCCGGCAAAACCGCCCCCCAGGATGACGATTCGCCGCTTGGCCGCCGGCGTTGCTGCGAACATAAAGCGTTGGGTTTGTTAGCGTGAGACTGTACTACACCGACCATTTTGAATTGCCGCTGCCGCAGGGCCATCGTTTTCCGATGGACAAATACCGGCGGCTTCGTCAGGCAATTGCGACCGACCGGCGACACCGCGACGATGCACTCATTGTTCCGCCATCGGCAACCGACGATCAATTGGCGCTCGCTCACGATCCCAGTTACATCGCCGCGGTCAAGGCCGGTGGACTATCCCCTTCGGCCCAACGGCGAATCGGTTTCCCTTGGTCGGCGGCGATGGTGGAGCGTTCCCGCCGCAGCGTCGGGGCGACGATCGCCGCGGCCCGGGCGGCGTTGACCGACGGTGTCGCGGCGAACCTGGCCGGCGGCACCCATCACGCAACCGCCGACTACGGCGAAGGCTACTGCGTGTTCAACGACGCCGCGGTGGCGATCCGCACCCTCCAATCCGAAGGGTTGATCGATCGCGCCGTGGTGATCGATTTGGACGTTCACCAGGGCAACGGCACGGCATCGATTTTCGACGGCGACGACACCGTGTTCACCTTGTCGATGCACGGGGCCAAGAATTTTCCGCTGCGCAAACACCCCGGTGACTTGGACGTGCCATTGGCCGACGGGACTGGTGACGGGACCTATTTGCACCTGCTGGGTACCGCATTAGCTAGAATTAACGACGTCGGGCCGTTTGATTTGGCGATCTATTTGGCTGGGGCAGACCCCTACATCGGCGACCGGTTAGGACGGCTGGCTTTAACGATGCAGGGGCTTGCCGACCGCGATGCGACGGTCCTGCAATGGTGTCGTGACCGACAGATCCCGGTGGCCGTGACGATGGCCGGTGGGTACTGTCCCGACATCGACCAAATCGTCGCCATTCATGCTCAGACGCTTCGGCTGGCGTCGGAAACGTGTTAAGCTTTTATGCTTAATCTTTTGAACCCTATCGAACACGACAAGACGATGCAGATCACCATAGACGAGACCAATGAATCCATTTGCCAAAAAATTCGGGCGGTCCTCCACGCCGGGGCAGCAAGGACGCCCGAAGAAGCCGTCGTATACCTCTTACTTCAATCGCCCGTTCTCGTTGCGGTGCAGACCACGCAAATTCCTGAACCTTCTTATACCGCTTTGGAGGCCTTTGATCGGCTAGGTTTGATTGGTTGCGTCGCTGGCGGACCAACAGACCTCTCTACGAATCCCGCGCACATGGCGGGCTTTGGGAGCTGGTGTTGAAACCTGCGATTGTATTGGACGCGTCGCCAATCGTCGCAATTTTCCGAGCAAACGAAAGTCTTCATGCACGGTGCGTTGAATCTCTCAGGGACTTGCGACTGCCGCTGCACACAACCTATCCAGTGCTAACCGAAGCTCACTATCTTTTGCGATCTGATCGAGTCGCGCAGCACAAGCTTCTACTGTTGCAAAAGAACGATATTGTTCAAATCCACGGTCTCCCGCCAGCTTTCCTGGAGTGGGCGGTGGCTTTTAGTGAGCACTACGACGATCAGGAGGTGCAGCTCGCCGATGCCTCGTTGGTTTGGTTGGCAAACCAGCTGGACACCACCGCCATTTTTACCCTTGATCGACGAGACTTTTCAATCTATCGCCGCGATAACGGCTTGGCATTCGACATCCTTCCTGGGTGAATTCAGGTGGATCCACTTGACGACTCATCTTCATCGTATTCCATGCATCATCCGGCGGATGATTGGCGAGATCGCCAGCGCAAAAAGACCTGACGATGAAGGATATCAGCGCAATCTGTGCAAAGACATCGGTGTAAGTGTACAAGCTTGCCGCGGGACCGTTGAGCGGGGTCGTCGGGTCAAATCCGGTGACCGCGTTGGAGAACGTTGCCAGAAACCCGTCGGCAGCCGCACCTGAATCTGCTACTTCGGCGACCCCCACTTCGCCAGCGTCGGCGGCGGTTGGGTGACTCTCCCCGGTTGTCAGTTTGGCGATCACCCCGGCGATGTAGTGAGCAAAGGCCGAGGACAGAAACCAAACCCCCATCATGAAGGACACCAATCGGGCTGGCGACAATTCGGTCACTTTAGACAGCCCAATGGGCGACAAGAACAACTCGCCCGAGGTAATCAGTAGGTAACCGGCGAACAGAAAGATCATGCTCACGCGGCCGGCGTCGTCCATGAAGCGCGAGGATACGGCGAAGACCAGAAACCCCAAACCGAGCTGCAAGATCCCCAAACCGAATTTGATCATCGTGCCGGGATTCTGCTCCCCCAGCCGGTTCCACATGATTGAATAGGGGATTGCCAATGCAACAATGTAAAAGGGATTGATTGCGTTAGTTTGCGACGCGTTGAGGAGCACCAGATTGACTTGTTCCTCGGCGAAAAGCGTTAGAGAGCTACCGGCCTGCTCAAAAAACGCCCAAAATACGGTGATGAACAATGTCAGGACCGCGACAACAATCAACCGATCCCGAGTGATGCGATCGACGATTGCGCAGGTATAGCCCAAGTAGACGATCACCAGGGCCAATAAAGCGATCAGCAGGAACTGAAGTACCCCCACCCCAAGGAATATCTCCAGCTCGCTTTGCCGAACCAAGAAGGCGAACAGCGGGACCGAAAGGAACGACAGGGTATAGACAATGTATCGAACGTTGATGCCCGCATAGTTTTGTCGGGCTGCGCCGGCGGGCTGTTCCCCCTGCTCCCCATAGATCCCCTTGGCCCGGCCTATGCCAAAAACCACCAGTCCTAGAAACATCCCGACGCCGGCAGCGGAAAATCCATAGTGCCAACCATAGGTTTCGCCCAGGTAGCCACAAATCAGGGGGGCCACGAAAGCTCCCAAGTTAATTCCTAAATAGAAGATCGTGAATCCGCCATCCCGCCTCGGGTCGCCTTCGGCATAAAGTCCGCCCACCAATGAGGAGATGTTCGGTTTAAAAAAACCGTTTCCAACGATCAACAATCCCAAGGACAGGTAAAAGACGGTTTGGTTTTGAAAGGCCATGGTGAAGTGGCCCAGCGTCATCAGCACCGCCCCAAGCATGATCGAATTCTTGTGACCGATCAGGCGGTCGGCCACCATGCCGCCAATCGCGGGGGTGAAGTAGACCAACGAACCGTAGGCAGCATAAATCTCATAAGCGACCTCTTTGCCGTTGGCCAATGATTCAAATAAGTCATTGGCAAGATAGAGGGTCAGCAGCGCCCGCATCCCGTAGAAGCTGAACCGTTCCCACAGTTCAGCAAAAAACAGGAAGAATAGTCCGACGGGATGGCCCAACCGCTCTCCGCCGGTCGGTTGGCCAAGTCCCAAACCGTCCTGATCCCGCACCGCGACGGTTGATTGGCCCACGTTAGCGGTCGCCTCGTTGGCCGTCGCATCGAGGGCGGCTCCATGATCCGAATCCGACTCGGACGGGCGGTCATTATCCATGGAATATCGAACGGGGCTGGCGGGGGACGTGGCGGCGGGGGGCACAACGTAGCCGAACTCGCCCAAACTGTCGGCGGCGGCGAAAAAACCGTTGCCGAAAGTCTTGGCGACTTCCGCTACCGGCCTCTTGCCGAGTTCCGCGATGTCGGGTCGATCGACTATGTTGACCCCCGCCATGAACTTGCACCCCCACCATTGATCGATCACGCGCCAGAAACCGGTTCTGCGATGCCCGACGAGAACGCTCCG
Source organism: Pirellulaceae bacterium (assembly GCA_963833245.1). Lineage (GTDB taxonomy): Bacteria > Planctomycetota > Planctomycetia > Pirellulales > Pirellulaceae > Rhodopirellula. The sequence goes on along the minus strand of CAWHXH010000006.1, from coordinate 72,706 downwards.
CCGCGGACTCCCGATACTGATTTGGCGAAAACCGGCATCGACTCGCTCGACACGATCCTAGGCGGGGGCTGGACCACCGACCGCGTCTATTTGATCGAAGGTGAGCCGGGGACGGGCAAAACCACGCTGTCGTTGCAGTTTTTGCTCGAAGGCGTCGCGGCCGGCCAGCGGGGGTTGTACGTCACCCTGAGCGAAACCGAAAACGAACTCCGCGCCGTCGCCGCCAGCCACGGCTGGTCACTCGATGGGATCGACATTTATCAACTCGACGTCGCCGACAGCACCCCCGAGGGCGACAACGACTATTTGATGTTTGAACCCTCCGAGGTCGAACTGGGTCAAACGATCGCCGGGGTGCTCGTCAGGTCAAAGCGATCCATCCCGCCCGCGTCGCTTTCGATTCGCTGTCGGAGATGCGGCTGCTGGCCCAGAATCCGCTTCGTTACCGGCGTCAAATCCTCTCGCTCAAACAGTTTTTTGTCGGCCGTCAATGCACCGTGTTGATGCTCGATGACCTGACCAGCCCCGACGAGGGGCAACAGCTTCGCAGCATTTGTCATGGGGTGCTGCGGCTGGAGCATTTGTCCAACGAATACGGCGGCGAGCGGCGGCGGCTGCGGGTGATGAAGTACCGCGGGCGACAGTTCATCGGCGGCCAGCACGACTTTAAACTCGTCCGCGGCGGTCTGGAGGTTTACCCCCGGCGGCAACCGTATGAAGCCCGCCCCGATGCCGGCCCCGAGCCGCTGCCCTCGGGCAATGCGGATTTAGATCGATTGCTTGGCGGGGGCATCCCACCGGGGACCTCCACGCTGCTGCTGGGACCTTCGGGCGTCGGCAAATCAATCATCGCGTCGATGTACGCCTGTGCCGCCGCCCGCCGCGGCGAACGGTCGGTCTTATTTTTGTTCGAGGAAGCGACCGAGCAGGCGATCGAGCGAGCCGAGGGGCTGGGCATGGAATTGGGCCGATTTGTCAACGAAGGGCTGATCGAAATCGTCCAGTGCGATCCCGGCGAACTGTCGCCGGGCGAGTTCGCCGAGATGATTCGCACCGCGACCGCCGGCACCCGGCAGGGCCAACGCGTTTCAGTATTGGTCATCGACAGCCTCAACGGGTACGTCAACTCGATGCCCCACGAGCGGTTTTTGACGATTCAAATGCACGAGGTCCTCAAGTTCCTTTCCCGCCGCGGCGTCAACACCTTTTTGATCGTCGCGCAGCACGGGATGCTCGGCCACGGGATGTCCGGGCCGATCGACGCATCTTATTTGGCCGACACCGTGCTGCTGTTTCGTTACTTCGAGTCCGCGGGGTTGATTCGCCAAGCGATCAGTTGCGTCAAACGCCGCTTGGGCAATCACGAACGATCGATCCGCGAATTGAAGTTGCAGGACGGTCAAATCCTCATCGGCGAACCGTTGCGTCAATTCCAAGGCGTCCTGACCGGCACCCCGTCGTTCATCGGCGGCGAAGCGGATTTGATCGGGGACCGGTCATCGTGAAGGTTTCCGGTGGGAGGCCGACGGTCAATCACACCGACGACCCGGACGACCCCCAGCGACGCATTGTGCTGCTCGCCCCGACCCGCCGCGACGGCGAGTTGGCCTCCACGATGATGTCGCAAAACGACCTGTCGCACGCGATCGTCGCCAACCTGCCGGAGTTGCTGGCCGAACTGGACCGCGGCGCCGCGACGGTGTTGATGGCCGAGGAGTCGCTGCGGGACGGCTCCGGCTCCTTGAATCGTTGGTTGTCCCGGCAACCGACATGGTCGGATCTGCCGATCGTCGTTCTGTACTGCGGTGGCGGGCGTGGGCCTTCGCCCGCTTTGCTTCAATTGCAGCAGGCGGGCAACGTCACGTTGGTCGGCCGTCCGATCCGCATGAGCGTTTTTCTGTCGACGATCCGGTCCAAACTTCGCGACCGCCAGCGGCAATACGACGTCCGCGATTTGATCAACCGCCGCACCGCGACCAGCCGGTTGCTTCGCCGCAGCCGTCAGCGATTGACGATGTCGCTCCGCGCCGGTGGTCAAGCGGCGTGGGAGTGGCGTCCGGGCCGAATGGAAGTCCCGACGGATTTGGATGACCTATTATCACTGCCCCGCGGTGGCCCGTGGCCGTGGACGACGGTGATTCGACGAATCCATCGGGAGGACCGTCGTGACGTACTGCGGGCTTGGCGATCGACGGTTCGAGACGGCGAGCCGTTGGAAGTGGAGTTCCGCGTCCGTTCAGCCGCCCCGGACGCCGATCCGGCCGATCGGTGGATCGCCTGCGTCGGCGAAACGATTCGCGGTGGCGTCGACGGCGGGGTCCGACGCGTTCATGGCATCCTCCGCGACGTGACCGTTCGCCGCGAAGCCGAATCGCGTCAACGCCACCGATTGGCCCAGGAACGATTTCTCTCGGGCACGTCGATGGCGCTCGCTTCGTCGTTGGATTTGGACCGAACGCTGTGCGAAGTGACTCGTTTGATCGTCGAGCAGATGGCCGATTGGGCCTTTATCGACCTGATTCACTATCCGGCGATCGGAATGCCCGATCTGCCCGGGGACGATGGTGTGCCCCCGATCCGCCGCGTTGCGGTTTCGCACCGTGATGGATCGCTGACCGAGATCGCCGAGCAGGTGCGTCGTTACAGCGTTGATTTGTTGGATTCGGATAGCTGGATCGGGCGGGTGATCCGCCTCGGCCGCGGACAACTGTTTGCCGAAATCCATTCCAAGCAATGGTCACAAATCGCCACCGACGAGGGTCACATGGCGGTCATCCGCCGGATCCGGCCTCGATCGGCGATGGTCGTCCCGCTTTTGGCCCGCGAACGGGTGCTTGGATCGATCACCATCCTGCGAAACGATGCGGCCGAGCCGGTCTACACCCCCGAGGATTTGAATTTGGCCAATCAAGTGGCCGACCGGGCCGCGGTGGCGATTGACAACGCGATGCTATTCGCCGCCGGCCAAGCGGCCAGCGATGCCAAGAGTGAGTTCGTGGCCAACATGAGCCATGAGATTCGCACCCCGATGACCGCGATCTTGGGTTATACGAATTTGTTGGCCGCCGACGAGGACGATGCCGAAAAAGCGGACTTTCTGCGCACCATTCGCCGCAATGGTGAATTCCTGCTTGATATTATCAATGACATCCTGGATCTGTCAAAGATCGAAGCGGGCAAGATGGAGACGCGTCGGGCCAATGTCGATGTCGATGAATTGGTCCGCGATGTCTATTCGATCATGCGTGTCCGAGCGATTGAAAAGAAGCTCACGTTTGAGGTTCGTTATGAGAACCCGCTGCCGCCGGTCATCCAGACCGATGATAAACGGCTGCGTCAGGTGCTGATCAATTTGGTGGGCAACGCGATCAAGTTCACACATTCGGGCCATGTGCGGCTGGTCGTCGCCCATGACCGGGCCGGCGGGCAAATGCGGTTCACGGTCGCCGACACCGGCCCGGGGATGACGCCGGCCCAGCAGGGGCGGTTGTTTCAACCCTTTGCCCAAGGCGATTCGTCGGTCAATCGATCCTTTGGCGGGACCGGGCTTGGGTTGTCGATCAGTCGCCGATTGGCCCGGTTGTTGGGCGGCGATGTGACGTTCACCAGCGAGACGGGGGTCGGTAGCGAGTTCACCTGTCAAATCGATCCGGGCGCCATCGCAGCGGGGACACCGATCGACCTGCAGCCTCCGACGGGCAAGTCGGACGCGGCCGCCGGCCAAGTCGCACAAAAACCGGCGAGCCAAAAGATCAAACTCAATTGCCGCGTCTTGGTCGTCGACGATCGCCGCGACGTTCGTTTTTTGACCGACCGTTTGCTTCGCGACTGCGGCGCGACGGTCGAATCGGTCACCGATGGAATCGAGGCGTTGCAGCGGATCGCGCAGCAGTCGGACGAATCGGCTTACGACCTGGTACTACTGGACATGCAGATGCCGCGAATGGACGGTTATGAGACCGCCACGCGGCTCAGGCAACTCGGCTACACCCGTCCGATCGTGGCACTGACGGCCGATGCAATGCACGGGGACATGCAGCGATGTTTGCGATGCGGCTGCGATGATTTCTTGAGCAAGCCAATCGATCGGGATCAGTTACTGGCAACCGTCGCGAAGCATTCGCGATGATCTTGTAGGGTGGGTCAAGCCGCTTGCGGCGCCGACCCACCGTTGCGCTTGATGGTGGGTCGGCGCCGAAGCGGCTTGACCCACCCTACGATTTTTCAATTTAACCGCCCGGAGTCCAAAGCGTTGCCGAAGGTTTGGCGGTCGGTTTTCGGATCGCTTTGATGCGGACATAAGGAGCGACGTAGGCGGCCCGGCGGGCGAAAGCCGATGGGGGACCGGTGGTCGCGTGTTTGGTGGCGTGGTCCGGTTCGATCACGTCGTCAATCCAGAAACCGGCGCGACATAACCCGCCGAGGATCTGTTCCCAGCGGTGCAAGAACTCCGTCGCCCCGGGCTCGCGCAAACGACCGGCGACCGGTCCGGGCGGCGGCGGCGGAACCGGTCGATCGCGATAGTATCGATGATCGATGGTGAATCGACCGTCCGGGCCGGGCTGGGTGGCGGTTTGCAGGCTCGTCGGCGTCTTATGTTGGCTGACGTAAATCCCCCCGCCGGCGATCACCCGCGCGACTTGACGGTAAACCGCCGCGATGTCGGGCAGGTAACAGGTGCTCACGGGGTGGGCGACGATGTCAAAGCCGCCCGCCGGCAGCATTGAGAGATCGTCCATCGACGCTTCGATCAACCGGACCCGATGGCCACGGGCTTGGGCTGACTGGGCATCGCGGCGTAGCATCGCCGGGGACAGATCGACGACCGTGACCTCGGCCCCGGCGGCGGCGTAGAGCGAACTTTGTCGGCCCCCGCCGGCGGCCAGGCACAAAACGCGGCGGCCGGCAATCGATTGGCCCAGCCAACCGAGCGGATCGACGACCGACAGGGGGTTTCGCAGTTCGTCATCGCCGACAATTTGAGTCAACGGCGCGTCGGCGGCCGCCATCGCGTCGTAGGCCCGGCGGTTGGTTTGCAGCAGGTGGTCGCGGGGGAGGGTCAACGAAAGCTCCGTCGGGTTGGCGGGTGGCGGGCGGCGATTGGCGGATGGCGATTGGCGGGCGGCAGGGGGGCCGAGGGGCGACTGCGCGGGACAGATCGGCTCCCTTGCGGCGTCAACGCCCCACGCCGCGCGGCGGCAACGTTACCGTCTGGGGAACTATTGCAGGAACTTGAACATCCCACCCCCCATGACCCGCCGTGATGGATCATCGGCGGCAAGTGTGTGAAGGCAATGAGTTTGGAAACGATGTTTGATGTCCACTGAACAAAACGATCAACACCTCAGCGATGCGGTCGACGGGCAATTGCCCCCCGATCTGCTGCGGTCGTTGTGTCGCGATGCCGAGATCGCGTCGCGACTCGAAACGCTCCGGCGGGATGCCCGGGCGGTTCGGCAGCTTGGCGAGCAAACCCGCCGACAACTTGAAATTTCTGCCCCGGCGGCCGGCCAAGGACGCGCTTCGATCGCCGCGACGGTCCTGTCCGAGGCGATTCGGCGGGCCGAAGAGCAGCAACTCGATGCGTCGCATCCGTTGATGCTCGCCAGCGCGTCGATTGGTTCGCAACCGGTGCGGCCGCGGGACCGGCGAATGTCGCTGGCCCGGTGGTCGGCGGTCGCCGCCCTGGCCGCTTCGGTCGCCGTTTGGTTCACGCTGGTGCCGCCGGGCGTCACCGAAGTGGCGCAGCAGTTACCCGATCCAGCGGGGTCGACGGCCAACGCTTCGCTGGAGCCGACCGGCGGCTTGAGTGTCGAGGCATCCTCGGCGGTAACGCCGCAGCCTCGGCCCGACGCGGCATCGACCCCTGAGGCGATGTTGGCGATCGGTGTGCCGCCGGGCGTCGCCGCGGAGCCATCGGCGGCCAAGATCGCGCGGCCGATGTCGACCGATCAATCGCCTTCGATTGCGTCTAATGATTCCAAGCGAACGAACGTTCAGTCGCCGGTCGATCCCGGGCCGACGTCGGCCGGTCTCCTGTTTGTTTATGACGTCCGGTTGACCGAGATGGGGCGGGCGTTGCGTCCGGTCCGCTCGGCGATGGCCGAGGCGGGGTTGGGCGACGCGGAGCGGTTTCGGGTCGATCAATCGGCCGTCGACGTCGCCCGAACCGTCACCCGGCCGGAGGAAACGTTTCGCGTCATGGTGCTGCGAGCACCGCTGACGACGCTCGACCGGCTGTTCAGCACGCTGGCGACCGACCGCGAGTCGGTCGAATCGATTGGTTTGACGATGGTCAGCGATTCGTCGGTGAGCCGGTTGGTGCAATCGGTCAGCGATCAGGTCGTCGCGGCCGGGTCGGTGGGCGTGGAATTGACCGACGCTCAGGACGCGCCGCCGGCGGAATTGGCCACGTGGATCGGTGATCGTCCGTTTGTGCCCGTTGCCGGAGGCGCCGCCGCGATCGGCGGTGCGGCCGGGAGCGGTGCCGCTGGCGCCGCGGCAGAGGCTCAGGAAACGGTCTTAGTGCTCATTCGTTGAATTTGGCCTGGCTGCCGCGTCGGCGGTGAGCTACTCTTGGCCAACCTGACGTTTTGAACCGGTCGATCCGACCGGCGGCCACGTCAAACCAAAACCGTACTGATCGGCCCGCGTTGACTTTGAAAAGTCAGTTGACTTTCAAAAGTCAATCGTCGCAGGTCAAGGCCAGACGGCGATCGGGAACTCCCTTGTTTGTCCCGTTCAAACCGCTGGCGGCATTGTATGCCCCGATTCCACGTTCACTCCGGTGATCGGCGGATTCGGGAGCCTCCCGGCGGACGCTCCGCATTCTACCCAAAAAAACTTTTTCGCCATCGCGGCGGTCCCACTTCGGGACTTGTCGATCGCTGGCGACCACCAGCCAAAGCTGAAAAATATCATGACTGACCTTCCCCAATCGTTCGCGGCGATGGACCTGCCGCCCTCGATCCTCCGCGCCGTCGCCGACAGCGGTTACACGGTCCCGACGCCGATCCAGGCCCAGACGATTCCGGCGGCAATCGATGGCCGCGACGTGCTCGGATGTGCCCAGACGGGGACCGGCAAGACCGCCGCGTTCACGTTGCCGATCCTCGACTATTTCGACGATCAAAAAACCAAAGCCGCTGCCGGCCGTCCGCGGGCGTTGGTTCTTTCGCCGACCCGCGAATTGGCCGTCCAAATCGACGCCAGTTTCCAGACCTACGGCAAGTATTTGAAACTTCGCACAATGACCGTCTTTGGCGGCGTGTCGCAGAACAAACAGGTCACGCAGTTGCGGCAGGGCGTTCACGTCCTGGTCGCCACGCCGGGCCGACTGCTCGATTTGATCGAACAGGGACACATCGATTTATCCGACGTCGAAGTGTTCGTGCTCGACGAAGCCGACCGGATGCTCGACATGGGGTTTGCCCCGGCGCTCAAACGCATCGTCAAATTGCTGCCCCGCGAGCGTCAGTCGCTGTTCTTCAGCGCCACGATGCCGCCGGAGTGTCGCAAATTGGCCGATTCGATGCTGTTCAACCCCGTCGACGTCAACGTGACGCCCAAAGTCACGTCGGTCGAACGGATCGAGCAGGCGATTCGGGTCATGCAAAAAGGCGACAAGATGTCGGCGCTGCAGTCGGTTTTAAACCAGGACAGCACCGGGCGGACGATCATTTTCACCCGCACCAAACGGGGTGCCAACCAATTGTCGCAAAAGCTCGAAGCCGGCGGCGTTCGCTCCGCGGCGATCCACGGCAACAAAACGCAATCGGCTCGCCAGCGGGCACTCGAAGGTTTCCGCAAGGGATCGCTCGACGTGCTCGTCGCGACCGACGTGGCCGCTCGCGGGATCGACATCGACGACGTGACGCACGTGATCAATTTTGACATGCCGGTCGAACCGGAATCCTACGTCCACCGCATCGGCCGGACCGGTCGGGCCGGGGCGGCGGGCCAGGCGATTTCGTTCTGCACGCCGGAGGAACGTTCGGAGCTGCGGGCGATCGAGCGATTTGTCGGTGCCAAGTTGCCGATCGAAGACCCCGATAATTTGGACCGCGGCCCATTGCCGCCCTCGATCGCCAGCCAACGGGGCAAGGCCCAGGGCGGCGGTCGCGGACGCAGCGGCGCGGGCGGCGGACGTCGGGAATTTTCCGGCGGGGCCGGCCGAACCGGTTCAACGTCCAGCCGCAAATTTTCGGGCCGCAACGCTTCGGGCGGTGGCGCCGCAGGTCGCGGTCGCCGTTCGGGCGCTCGTTGAAAGAAAATTGAACCACGGGGGCACGGAGATTCACAGAGTCTTATTGAAAATCCATCTCTGTGTCTCTCGGTGACTCTGTGGTTCGTCTGTCATGTAGGATTTGTGGTTTTTGAGGATCGCTCCAATCGCCACCAATGCCGCCGCCGATCCCACCGCCGCCGTCGGGGAGCTTTCCCGGCGGGTGATCGGAAACGTCGAAAAAGCGATCGTCGGCAAACGAAAGCAACTCGTGCTTTCGTTGGCCGCATGGTTGGCCGGCGGCCACATCCTGCTCGAAGACGTCCCCGGGGTCGCCAAAACGATGCTCGCCCGGGCATTGGCCCGCAGCGTCGGGGCGAAGTTCAAACGTGTCCAATGCACGCCCGATTTGCTGCCCAGCGACATCACCGGCACGTCGATTTTCAACCAAAAGACCAGCGAGTTTGAATTTCGGCCCGGTCCGGTCTTTACGCAAATTTTGCTCGCCGATGAAATCAATCGCGCCACGCCGCGGACCCAGGCGGCACTGCTCGAAGCGATGGCCGAAGCGTGCGTGACGGTTGATGGGACCGGCTATGACTTGCCGCCGCCGTTTCTGGTCATCGCGACGCAGAACCCGGTCGATCAGGAGGGGACTTTCCCGTTGCCCGAAGCGCAACTGGACCGGTTTTTGATGAAATTTACCCTCGGCTACCCGTCGATGGGCGAAGAGCTGCGGATGCTCGAAATGCTCCAGCACGGTCATCCGATCGATGCCCTCAAACCGGTCGCGACCGGCGAGCAGCTCGTGGCGGCTCAAAAAATCGTTCGCGAAGTCCACGTCGACACCCGCGTCCGGGAATACCTGTTGCAAGTCGTCGATGCGACTCGGAGCGACGAGCATTTGGCGCTTGGCGGCAGTCCGCGGGCGACGATTGCGTTGTTTCGATGCGGTCAAGCGATGGCGGCGATCCGCGGTCGATCGTTCGTCACGCCCGACGACATCAAGAAAATCCTGGCACCGGTCCTGGCCCACCGGTTGATCCTGCGGCCCGAAGCGAGGTTGCGAAAGCTGACTGCCGAGGCGGTTTTGAACGAAATCCTGTCGGAGATTGCGGTCCCGACCGTGGAGTGAATTGGACGGTTCAACCGTTTTTTAGCCACAGAGGGCACAGAGATCACAGAGTCTCTATTAAAAGAAATGACTCTGTGTCCTCTGTGACCTCTGTGGCTTTACCACGCGAAAGGCGGGGATCAAAAGCGGGCCGAAAGTCTTGGCGACTTCCGCTACGAAGTTGCTCGCCGCGCCACCCGGTTCAGTCCTGAAGTTTCCGGCGGGGGTTGCAGCGCTTAAAATTATCTTCGTCCCAAACTAGGCGCTGGGCCGCGCAAGGGATAGACTTTCGTTTCGGTTGACGAAATTCCGCCACCGGCTTAGGTTCGTCTGATTCTGCCAAGCGGAACAGTGGTCTTCTTCGGCCATGCAAGCTGCCGCGGGTTGGAATCGGATGGGGGTAGTCGGGAACCGGCAAATCGTTCTGATTTTCCTTTCTCGCAACAGGTTTTCCGATGGTCACGGTCCGGAATCGAGTATCTCCAGCGTTCAAACGCAGAACATCGGCTTTCACGCTGGTCGAGCTGCTGGTGGTGATCGCCATCATCGGCGTTTTGGTGGGTCTGTTGTTGCCGGCGGTCCAGGCGGCCCGCGAAGCCGCCCGACGGATGAGTTGCAGCAACAACTTTCGGCAAATCGGTTTGGCCGTTCATAACTATCACGCCGCCTACAACCAGTTGCCTCGGCACGGCGGCGGGACGCACCGCGACGATGAACATTCCGGCAATTCCAAACCGGGTTACAACAACTATCGTCTCTCGACTTTCGTGGGAATCCTGCCGTTCATGGAGCAGCAGGCACTGTGGGAGCAGATCAGCAATCCGCTCGACGGGTGGCAGGCGATGGGTTCGGAGCCGGGCACGAGCAGCTACGCGCCTTGGGCGACGCAAATCAATATGCTGCGATGCCCAAGCGATCCGGCGATCTCCGTTAGCGGCTTTGGCTTGACCAACTACGCGGTCAACTCGATCGGCGATGGACCGAGCAACGCCAACACCGGCTATTTGCAATTCCTCAGCGGGCGTTGGCAGTCGATCGCCGAGCAGTCTCGTGTGGTTTGTCGCGGAATGTTCATTCCTCGTCACGACTCACAGTTCCGCGACATCCTGGACGGGCTGTCCAATACGATCGCCGCCGGTGAGATTTGCAATGATCTGGGCGACCGCATGCGCGGACGTTGATGAATGTCAACAACGGTTGGGGCGCAACCGGCGGCATTCGTAATACGACGCAGTCTTGTAAAGACGATTTGGATCCGGAGCGTCCGCAGTTTTCGCGCGTCGGAGCGACGACTCAAAACAGCGTGTCTCGAACTCGCGGTTCCCGTTAGCCCCACTTTTTCCCGATGTTCACCGGCGTCAGCTTCTCAACGCCCCCCAACGCTGAGAGTTGTTTGGGTACCAACTGGGATGAAAGCGGGCTGTTGCCGCCCAGCAGCCGTCACCAGGGCGGCGCCCACGTCATGTTGGGCGACGGTGCGGTTCGGTTCATCACCAATTCGATTGACACCGGAGACAATCCGATCAACGGGGCGGTTTTCCCGTTCGGCGGTTCGCCGACCGGAACGGCAGGTCAACCGAGCCAGTTTGGAACCTTCGGTGCCTTAGGTACCCGGGCCAACAAAGAGAAAATCGGTGAGTTCTGATCCCTGCGACGGCTCTTGCCGACGTGCCTGTCCTCTATCTTCCTTTGGATTTAACACCATGCCCTCAACGATTCGTCCCATCCTGTTTCTGCTTTCCGCCGCCGCATTTGTCCTGCCCTCGGTTTCCGGCTGCGGAGCGGATGAGGGTACTTCGGTGGTCCAGCCGGTGGAGATGACACCGGAGGAACGGGCCGAGGAGATCGCGGTCCCCACCGGTCCACAATGAACGTCTTCGTAGTGGATTTTGCTAAAAATCCATCCCAACGGGAGGTCGAGGCTCCCGCCGAGCCTTCTGACCAAGGGTTCAGCGGGAGCTTCACCCTCCCAATGCTGGAATCAAATTCTGACGCACCACTCGGGACACTGACAGAACCATCCGAGGTCGGTCAAATCGTCTGCCGGCGACGGGCGATCCAGCTGAGCACCGAAGCACCGACCGCGGAAAACAATAGCCCGACTGCGGCGATCGATCCCAGCGTTCGGACCCTCTCGCGCCGCACCCCAGCGTCGACCCGCGACTGCACCGTTGCCAGGTCCGATTCGTCCAAATGCACCCGCCAGGCGGCTTCGTGCATCGTTTGATCGTCAACCGTAATCTCGCCGGCGTATCGGTCGACGATCCAACGGTCGTCAAACGAGTCGACGACGGACAGGTCGCCGACCAGGTCGCCGCGGCGACGGGCGATTTCGTTTTGCAAACCGGCGATCGCCAGCAATTCGACCCGCGTCCGAGCCGCTTCGATGTTTTCGGCGGGATCGGATCGGACCGTCCACGACCAACCGCCGCCGGGGTGCGGCGCCAGACTCTCGCCGTCGACCCAATCGGGGCGGTCGGCGAGCAGCGGCGTTGACATCAGCAGCATCAAACAGAGGAACCGGATGCGGTTCATGACAACTCCTCCAAACGCCGCGTTGGCACGGTGGCGAACTGCTCGGGCGGCAACATGCCGCTGGTCAGTGAACGGACCCAGGATCGATGCACCCAGGGCGTCGCCAGCCCGGTGGTGACGACCAAGGCCGCGGCGGTGAACATGCCAAAGGGCTGCGGCACCGGAACGATCTGTTGAACCAACCAATCGGCCACCACCGCGACGGCCAGCGAGTAGATCGACAACCGGCGTCGGCGAAGCGGATCGGCCAACCGGGTCGCACCGAGCAGTCCAAAGAGCAATCCGAAGTGGACGGTCATGAGCGTCGCCGGAGCGACGTCGCCAAGGTTTGCCAACCACTGGGGCGGCGGTGTTGAGAGATCCATCAGCAGGTATTGCCCCAACCCGGCAGCGACTCCGCCGGCGATCAGCCCGACGGCCGCCGCCCAGAGCCGGCCGGCGGGTTTGCCGGTCGTCCAGCCCAACAGCATCAACAATCCGGTGCCGGCCCAAGCGGTTCCGCAAACCCACAGCGCCGGGGCGACCGTCACCGCATCGTCGGGAACGCCGCCGGCGACGACGACCGCCGAACAACCGGTCAAAACCGCCGCCGCGACGATCGACGCCATCGTCGACGTGGCCGCTTCGGCACCACGAACGATGCCCGGCCGGCGATCCAGCCGGTCGCGAATCAATGTCAACGCGGCGGGTTTGGACATTGGCGTCAACCGACGAACTTCGCCCCGGGCGTTGGCGTCGACGCCACCGGCCAACGCCATTTGCCGCATCAAAAAATACGGCAGGTAGATCGCGGCGATGACCGTGGCGATCGGCAGCAGCCAGGCTCCATGAATCAGCAGGGCGACGCCCAGGATGATCGCCAACAGCGGTTTGACGGAAACCCCGGCCGATGGCTTAAAACTATCTGTTTGAGAACGATCGACCGGCACGCTGACACGTTGGGTAGCGCCGGGCTTCGTCCCGGGGACCGAGGCGACGCGGTCGGGTTGATCGATCAACGACTCGACGGCCGCCCAACGGACCGGTCGCCGGTCGGGGTCTTTGTCCAATAACGCTGCGACCGCGGCGCGGAACTCCGTTGGCACGAGGCTCAAATTCGGCGGTTCGGTCAGGTGACGCATCATCACCTCCTGCGGCGTCTCACCGTCAAACGGCAATCGCCCGGTCGTCATCTCATGCAGGATCACGCCCAGTCCGTACCAATCAAACGCCGCGTCGTAACGACCCCGCCCGGCTTCGGGGGCCATGTAATGACACGAACCGACGCCATCGGTCGGTGCCCCGGCGGCGACCGCGTGCGTCAGCTTGGCCAACCCGTAGTCGCCAAGTTTGACCACCGAATCATCGTCAAACAGATTGCCCGGTTTGACGTCTCGGTGGATGACCCCGGCGTCGTGCAGGTGTTCCAAACCGGCGGCGGCTCCGGCCAACCAGCGACGGGTTTCGGTCGCCGAAAATGGGACACCTCGGCGGTTGTCGAGTTCCTCTCGCAGCGATGGGCCGGCGACGTATTCCATCACCACCCAGGACGTGCCGTCGTCGTCGACGGCGACGTCGTGAAGGGCCAGCAGGTGTGGGTGCTTGAGGTTCAAACACGCCGCGACGCCGCGGAGTTCGACGTCGGTGTGCCGCGTCAATCGTTTGATCGCGACCTGTTTGCCGGCGGTGCTGGTGGCAAAGTAAACCTCCCCAAACCCGCCCCGACCCAGCGGCCGGCCGACCGTGTAACGGCCCGCGACCAGGTCGCCGGGAGCGTGGGTGTAACCGGGGGCATCCATCAGGAGCATCGGTGGGGTCTTTGGGGGGTATAGGGAATGAAACAACGTAGCGGATGTCGCCAAGACTTTCGGTTGCGATCCGGGCGGTTCGCTCCGATGTCCCCGCAACCGAAAGCCTTGGCGGCTTCCGCTACGGTTGCGATCCGGGCGGTTCGCTCAAATGTCCCCGCAACCGAAAGCCTTGGCGGCTTCCGCTACGGTTGCGATGCGTGCGGTTCGCTCCAGTGTCCCCGCAACCGAAAGCCTTGGCGGCTTCCGCTACGGTTGGACAATCAGTCGGCGATCACGAGGCGGTCGCTACCGCCATCCAAATAAGCCGACACTTCGTCCAACAAGTTTTCGCGGACCGGTTCGTCCAGTTCGATCGCGCCGTGGTACTTGTCGTCGACGGCCAACGTTTCCTCTTCGACGTCGATCCGCACCGCGATGTCGTCGAGCAGTTCGCGGGTTTGCGACAAAACGGTGTCGTCGAGCGCCAGCCCGCTGCTCGTTTGAGCCAAACGCAGCGCTCCGACGCGGGTCTGCAGGTGCTCGATCTCGACTTCGAGTTGACGCCGGGCGTCGAGCATCGCTTCCATCCGATCGGTCGCCGCGGCCAAGCCGTGCTGGCGGGCGGTGAGCATTTGTTGCAACTTGTCGCTGGTCGCTTGACGGGTTTTCAAACGATCAAACCGCTGCGACAGGTCGTTTTTGACCTGAGCCGATGTGTAGGTTCGGCCCGAGTATTCATAACGCTCGGCCGGTTGGGCCAGGTCGTCGCGGAGTCGGCGGATGTCCTGCTCGCCGCGGGCGAGCGACGAGTCGGCATCGGTCAGTTGTCGTTCCAACCGCGCGACTTCGACTTTTTCGCGGGCAATTTGGCGGGCGGCATTGTGGATCTCCGGCTTCAAGTCGGTGATCATTTGCCGGGCGCGTTTGAGTTCCCACTCCAGCGGGATGGCGTCGCCGGCCGAGGACGTCGCCATGTTCCAGCCGGTGCGGACGTAGGAGCCGACCGGGGTGACGGTCATCAGCGTCAACAATGTGCCGCCGGCGAGGGTGAATTTGAGCAATTTGCGAATCATCGTTGGTTCGTTCGGTTGGGTTGGACTGGCGGTCCGGTGCCGTGAAATGGTTGCCGTGCGGCCTTGCCGGCGTGGGTTCTGACCGTGTATTCGCTCCGGGCCGCCGGATCTTGGGAGCGGGGCGGGAAATCTCCGCAAAAAATTTCGCCGCGACTTTTGCCAATCCACCGTTTCCAACCCAAACAACCGGCAGATCGGGAATTACAGTGATTGGCCGGCGGGCGGTTCGACGAAAAAAGCCCTGGCATCCCTTGCGGCCGATCGAACCACTTGGCCAACTGATGCATCTGAGAAAGAGACGCCCCTGATTTTCAAAGTCCGCGTGGCCCGCGGCAACCGGAGTCTTCGATCATGAAATCTTCGCTCCCCCTGGCGGATCCGAATATGGACGCCACCGCCGCTCCGGTCATCGATCCGGCGGTCGATGCCGTGCTTGGCTGGACGCCGATGATTGCCCGGTTCGACGACGCGTCGTTGGCGATGACGCTGGACCGCTGGGTGACGGTGGATTTGGCGGACTTGGAAGTCCGGGTCAGCGAGTTTGCCCGCCGATCGGTCCCGGCCGGACGATAGCGATCTCCAGTGGCGGCGGCCCGCCAGGCCGCCGCACGAGCATCAACCAAAGCCGTGGCGGCTTCGGCTACCGGAAAAGCGACCCAGGACCAAACGTGTCCGGCAATCGGCGATCAATGGGGTACCGCGGCAACGACGCCTCGGCAAAAATCCCCCCGCCGAAGTTTCCCCCCGATGGCCAAGTTCTACGTTCAGTCCGGTTCGTTTCGCGGCGTCATCGAAGCCGAGTCGTCCTCCAAAGCCGCCATTTGGGCCGTCCATCAAGTGATGCGGCAAATCGCACCGGTCGAAGGCGATGGTCCCTGCGATCCCGGCGACCAGCCGCCGGTGGTGTTGGCCGATCGAATCCGGGTCGACGTTCGCGGTTATGACCGGGCCGACGCGACCAGCTTGCGGACGACCGACTTGATCGCTCAGTGGTCACAGATGGTTGTGACGCTCGACCGATTGCAGCAGATGCTCGCGGCATGAGGGTCCTTGGTGGCGGCGTCTTGCCGAGACGCCGCTGCAGCGTAGGCCGACGCTCGGCAAGCGTCGGCCACGGGGACGCCCCTCTGAGCATGAACCAAAGCCTGGCGGCTTCGGCTACCGGGTCTACGGTGCCGCCGCAGCCTCGAACGTCGCCAGTTGACGACGCAGCGGCGGCGAGTGTGGCTCCAGAGCAACCGCCTGTCTTTGCATCGCGATCGCTTCGTCCAGGTTGCCGATCGCGTAGTAGCACCGGGCGCAGGTGTCCATTTGAGCGGCCCGGCCCGGTTCCAAACGCAACGAACGCTTGCTGTATTGCAACGCCAAGAACTTGTCGCCCTCGGTGTTGGCGATCAACCAAGCGTAATGGTTGAGCAGTTTGGCGAGGTACGACTTGCCGCTGCCAAACCGACGGGCGATCGGCGCGTTGCGGATCTTTTGCTCGGCAATCGCGACGTGTTGTTCAAGCGTTGTGATGACCGATCGCCGCCACGATTCGTCGCCCGGCAACCGGTACATCGCGATCAGGATGTCGATGTTCTCCGGGTCAGCCGCCAACGCCCGGCCATACGCCGCGGCCGCCTGGTCGTTCAATCCGGCCGCGGCGGCGACTTCCCCGCGGGCGTAATCCAACAGGCTGCGGAATTGATAGGATGGGATCGATCGCTGCAGCAGCTCTTCGCTTAAATCGTCGTCGGCGTCGAGCCGCTCGATCAGCGGCTCGAGTTGATCGACCACCTCGGCGTAGCGTTGCCGTTCGATATTCATCGACGCCAATTGCAACGCCGCATCGGCTCGGACCATCGACTCGATTGGCAACGAATCGATGATCCACCGGTACTCGCGGCCCGCCCAATCGAATTGCCCGCGTCGTTGCAATTCAATCGCCACGCCCATTCGAGCATTGGCCAACCGATCCCCGGTCGCTCGATCGATCGGCGGGTCGGACTCCGCGAGCAGCGGGTGAGATGCCTCCAGTCGGGCCAACGTTTGGTCCGCCAACGCCTCGTCACCCCGCTGCCCGGCGGCTTCGGCCAGGAGGTATTGCAGACGCGGAGATTGCTCGAAAAACGCCGGGTAGTGCTCCGCGATCGCCGGCACGAAGTCGGCCAGGCGATGGTCGATCGCCCAAGCCGCCAGGTCGGCAATGCTCTGCGTCTGCGGCGAGAGCAGTTCCAATTGAGCCAGCAAAAAGTCAACCGCCGAACGATCGGAGGTTTCAGGCCACTGGATGGCGATCGTTTGAACGACCCTCAACAAGTCCGTCGTCGCCGGGGCGTCGGTGTGGACCAAACCGCGCTGTTGTTGATCGATCAATGTCGACCAAGCGGAGGTGTCGAGGGTTCCGGCGGCGAGGTCTTCGCCACGGCGGTCGAGCCATTGGTGGTGGGACAGACGATTCTCGCCAACCGATCGTTCGCCAAAGAGAATTTGAAGCAGTCGATCGCGGTCGGTCGATGGCAGGGCCGGATCGGCGATCTCCAAAAAGGCAATGGACGCAGCGCGGGCCAGCGACTCGTCGGACTCGTACCTTGCCAAACGCAACAGCGGCGAAGCGGCCACGGCGGGGGGCAATTGCGACAACCGATCGATCGTTTCGCGGCGATCGGCCGAATTTTCGTCACGATATTGGCCAAGCAGTTCGATCACGTCGGTCGAATCGGTCGGCCGGGACCAATTGATGTCCGGGTCGAGCGTCAACGCCCGCGCAGTCGCGGCGATTTCGGCGTCGGGATGGTCGCGGGCGGCGAGCAGTTGGTCAAACGCGGGGAGACCGAGGTCGGCCAACGCCCGGCGAGCTTTGCGGCGGGTGGTGAACCGATCCGAACCGAGCTGCTCGATCCACCGGGAGATTTGGCCCGGGGAGTTCGGCGGCTGCGGCGTTGAACCGCTCGGCGGCGCGGCGGTCACGGGTCCGAGCCAAACCGCCAACAGGAGCCACGACCACGCCGGGCGGGATCGCCGGGAGCCGAATTGCCTCCAGCCGAATCGTCCGGAGCCGAGTTGCCGTTGGGTAGGAATGGGACACCCCGGCCGCGGGCTGGAGGAAAGGAGTCGCGTTGAGCCGCATCATTGAACGTCCCCGCCGCACCGATTGCAAGCCAAAGGGCCGACCGGCGGGTGGGATGCGGCGGCCTGTCCGGGTCGGTCGGGGGGCGTGCGGGTCAATCAATTTGTTGGCCACCGCGGGACCGATTAGCCTAAGGCGGGCTTGGTCGACGCCGTGATGAATTGTCCCCGCCAGCCACCGCCCCCCGAATCAACCGCCATCGTTCTCCCACCTCCGTTGCCGCCGATGTCTCGCCTCCCCTCCCCGTTCGGTCCCGCTTCCCGGATTGCTCGCAAAAGCGGTCGATGGCTTGCCGCAGCCGGCCTCGCCGCATCGTTGACGATCGGTGACGCCACCGCCGACGCACAAAGTCCGGTGTTGCTGGAAATCTACGGCCGTGGTGTCCATGCTTATCATGCCGGTCGCTACGACGACGCGACGTTGTTGTTGACCCAAGCGATCGACAATCGTTTGCTCGATCCCCGAGCGTATTACTTTCGCGGTTTGGCGGCGATGCACCAAGGGATGAGCGTGCAGGCGGAGGAGGATTTTCGCGACGGGGGTGAACTGGAAGCGACCGGGCGGTACGGCGATGCAATCGGCCGGGCGTTGACGCGGGTTCAAGGACCGGCCCGGTTGAGGCTCGAGGCGATTCGCGATGAAACCCGGCTGGCGGTTTTGGCAGCCGCCAACGCCGCGTCGGATCGACGATACGGCGAATTGCCCGGCGGTGCGGCTCCCGTCGCCCCCGCGATTGCTCCCCCGCCGGCGATCACCCCCCCGCCGGCGGCTGGGTCACGACCGACGCCGCCATCACCCCCGGTGCCGGACAATCCGTTTGCCGATGACCTCAGTGACCCGATCGTCGACGCGCCCAATGCGTTGGAAGGCGCCGACGCCCCGCCCCCGGGAAGCGGCGGTCCGGCGGCCCCGGCGCCCGCCGGCGGTGCCGATCCGTTTGGCGGCGATGCTCCGGCGGCCGATCCGTTCGGAGCACCGGCGCCGGCGGCCGGTGCCGATCCGTTTGCCGCCCCAGCCGCGGGTGCCGATCCGTTCGGCGCTCCGGCGGCCGGCGGCGATCCGTTTGGGGCAATGGGCGACGACCCGTTTGGCAATTAAAACCGCAGCGTCCATTTGTTCCTCAACCACTTGCGCCGCCGATGATCCTTGTCATGCAACCCGACGCGTCGACCGATCAGGTCGACGCGGCCGTCCAAAAAGCCAAGGAACTGGGACTCGATCCGCACGTCCTGGTGGGCACCGAACGAACCGTCATTGCGCTCATTGGTGATGAACGAGTTGCCCAAAAAGCGTCGCTGGAGGTTTGGCCGGGCGTCGATTCGGCGATGCCGGTCGTCGAGCCGTACAAGCTCGCCGCTCGGTCGGGCCAACCGGAGCCGTCAGTCGTTCGGGCCGGCAGTTTCACTTGCGGCGGCGGCACGCTGGGCCTGATCGCCGGACCGTGCAGCGTCGAATCGCAGGAACAAATTTTGGACACCGCTCGGGCCGTCAAAGCCGCCGGAGCGACGGCGCTGCGGGGCGGGGCGTTCAAACCTCGCA
This sequence comes from Pirellulaceae bacterium, assembly GCA_963833245.1. Classification (GTDB taxonomy): domain Bacteria; phylum Planctomycetota; class Planctomycetia; order Pirellulales; family Pirellulaceae; genus Rhodopirellula. Next base: position 53,340 of record CAWHXH010000006.1, on the reverse strand, counting down.
CCAGCCCGTATTCGTTCCAGGGCCACAAGGCCGCGGGGTTGGAAATGCTTGCCGCGGCCCGCGACGAAACCGGTTTGGCCATTGTCACCGAAGTCGTCGCCAACGAGGACGTCGAGTTGGTCGCCACGCACGCCGACATCCTGCAAGTCGGAGCGCGGAACATGCAGAACTACCGGCTGCTTGCCGCGGTCGGCGAGACCGATCGGCCGGTGCTGCTCAAACGCGGACCGGCCGCGACGATGGACGAGTTCCTGCTGGCCGCCGAGTACATCCTGCAGGCCGGCAATTCGCAAGTCATGCTGTGCGAACGCGGCATCCGCACGTTTGAATCCCATACGCGGTTCACCCTGCCGCTGGCGTCGGTCGCGTACCTGCACCGGCACAGCCACCTGCCGGTGGTGATCGATCCGAGCCACGGCACCGGGCACGCTTACATGGTCGGCTCGATGGCGATCGCGGCGGTGGCCGCCGGGGCCGACGGGTTGATCATTGAAGTCCACCCCGACCCGCCCAATGCCGCCTCCGACGGGTATCAATCTCAAACATTCGAGCAATTCGCGACCACGGCCCAAAAGTGCCGCGCAGTCGCGGAGGTGCTTTCGTAGCGGAAGTCGCCAAGACTTTCGGTTGACGCCAGCAAGCATCTCCGACTAACATTGGAGTCTGCTTCAGTCCCGGAGGCGTTCGCGTGGGTGATTTGGTCCCGCCGTCCTGCCGTCCCGCTCTCGCTGAACTTGACCGGCCCGGCGATCGTCTTTGATCGTTCCGGTCGTCATTCAACAAGTTCCCCCCCGTTCGTTAAGCGAGATTTGTGATGGGTTTTCCCGGTGGCATTGAAATGCTGTTTGTCGTTGGCATCATCCTGCTGCTCTTTGGCAGCTCTAAGGTGCCTACGTTGATGCGAAACCTTGGCAAGAGTGCCAACGAGTTCAAACGCGGCATGTCCGAGGACCCCGCCGAGGACGACAACACCCCGCCGTCCACCAAAGCTTGAGGCGCCCATGTTCGGACTGGGACCTTTTGAGCTGGCGATCATCGGGGTGATCGCCGTGGTGCTCTTTGGCGGCAACCTGCCGGAGGTTGCTCGAAAGTTTGGTCAAACCTACGCGCAGTTCCGCCGCAGCCTTGACGACGTCCAGTCGCAATTCCGCGAAGCTCAGCGGGAGGTTGACCGGTCGATCAACACCTCCAAACCTCACAAGACGGTTTCGATCGACGACGACGAACCGGAGGTCGAACCGACCGCCCCAAAGTTCAAACCGCCGGTTTAATGAAAGATCATTTGAACACTAATCTTCGCTAATCGACACTAATGTAAAGCTTGAGTTTTTATTAGTGTCGATTAGTGGAGATTAGTGGTTAAGCTTCGACCGTGTCATTCTTACTTCGCCGGGCGGTAAAGCCCCAGGCGAGTAGTCCGGCGTAGACGATCAGGATGCCGTAGACGACATACTTGGTGACGTCCGATCGGCCCGCTTCGCCAAGGATCGCCGTGATCGCCCAGCCGCTGGCGACGATCACCGCGGCGGCCATTAAGACGTTCCACACCAATCGGCTGCCGCCGGCCGGTCGCTCCGACCCCATGATCCGGCGGCTGTTCATCATCAGGAAAAACGTCACATAAGCGATCGGCAACAACATCGCACCAAACACGCTGGCGAAAATTGCCAGCCAAAACTTCGAGTCGCCCTGCCACAGGAACATCCACGAGGCGCCTGATAGCCCGGCGACCAAAACGCCGGCGACAAACGGCGCCGTCCCGTCGGGGTCGCCCATCATTTCGCGAAAGACATAACCGTTGATCAACATCAAAATGATGATGGTCGAGAAACCCATCCCAAAAACGCCGAGCCCGAACACTAACTTGGATAAGGAATCGCCCAACAGCGGCGAAAGCGTTCGCGAGAGTTGGAAGGCGTCGCGTTTGACCAAAGCGGACGCCAGACGTTTTTCGTCGGCTGACAGGTTCGCGGCCATCGCAAGCTTTTCCTCCTCGGGGACCGACGCGGCGCGATCGCCGAGTTGATGGTCGATCCGGGCCACCAACTGATCTTTGATGCCGTCCTTGCCGCCATAGGACGGAGAGGTTGCCATGACCGATGGGTCCGATGACAGCGTGGCGTCGTCGACACGGCCGTGAAAGGACGCCGCCGAGGCGATCACGACGCATGTCGTCACGAGGATATAAGGGATCGCCATCCCGGTCGCCAAATCGAACCGGGCCAGCCCGCGAAACGGTTTGTCCCAACCTCGGGCGAGCATCGAATAGGGCAGCAGGAAGGTCATGTTGATGCCCACCGCGGTGGCCGCCGCGGCAATCAACACGCTGGTTTGTTGTTCGGCCAATTTACCGTTCCAAAAACCACGAACCCCGTCGGGTAGGCCATCGGTCAGACCCGCCAACCGCCCGGCCGGTTGCGAAAATTGGGAAAGGTCGGGGATGATCCCCGCGAGCACCTCGCCGACATTGATCTCGCCGCGAAATAGCAATAGTCCCGCGACGGCAACAAAACAAATGACCACCATGCCGATAAGACCTTTGAGGAATAAGTCAAAGGCTTTGGCGGCTTTGCCGCGGCGGACATTGAGCAGCACGACGAACATCGCGGCGCTCAATAACACCAAGGTGACGATCGCTTTGGCGGTGAAGCTTTCGCCCAACCCCGTGCCCGCGACCAGCGGCACGAGGTTGTTGTCCAGCGCATCATAAGACAGCGAAAATTGGGGCATGCACCAGATGATGTTGGCCATCGCGGTCGCCGTCAGCCAACCCCAACCCAGCGCCGGATTGATTTCCGAATTGATCGCTTCAAAGGGGCGGCGGCCGGTCGTCAGCGTCACGTAGGAGATCGCCGAGAGCATGACGACGCCCATGGTGATCGCCAGGAGCTGGACCCAGATCATCGAGGTGCCCCCGAGCACGCCCAGGAACAACGCCCCGGCGAGCGATCCGCCACCCAGCGTGATCGCCGATTGCAACCAACCGGGGCCGGACAATTTGATGTACGCCGGCAGAACGTTGCCGTCGGCTTGGGCTTGACGCAGCAGTTCGCGGTCGGCCGCCACCTGGTCGATGACCGCCGGCGGAGGGGTCATCGGCACATCCGCGGCGGGTGACGGGGGGGCTTGGAGGGTCGACATGCGGAACTGAAAATGCGGGGGCGGTTGGCGGGGTGGCATGATAACAACCCCCGCCGCCAAGTTGGCACGCACCACCCCCTCGGTTTACGCTTGCAACCCAGTTCACCGACCGCCGCCCAAATGCGTCTGGGGGTCCTCGGTGGCGTTTGCGCCGCGGTGCTGTACACCGCCAGCAACATCGCGCTGCGGCGGTCGATTTCCGCCGATCCGATGTTGGTCTCAGCGATGAAAGCGCTGCCGACGGTGATTGGGTTGACGCCGTGGTTGGCGTGGATGCTCTACCGAAACCGCCAGGGGTGGCTCGGGCCGATCCGACAGGTTGGGTTGCGGCGGTTTCTGGTCGTTTGCCTGGTTGGTCAAGTGATCGGCAACGGTGCCTTTCAAGTCGCGCTGGGTTCGATCGGCCTGGCCGCCGCGGTGCCGATGACGCTGGGGGCGCTGCTGATCGGCGGAGCGGTCGTCGGGTGGTTCGTTTTGGGCGAGCGAATCGGTCCGCGGACGGTCGCGGCGATGGCCATTCTGCTGGCCGCCGCGGTGGTCCTGTCCCGCAGCGATTCGGGGCCGGCGGCCGGCGACGAATCCATCGCGTGGTCCCGGTCGCTGCTCGGCTCCGCCGCCGCGGTCGCTTCGGGGTTGGCCTACGCGGTGTTCAGCAGCGTGATGCGGGCGACGATGCGTGGCGGGATGCGTCAAAGCTCCGCGATGTGGATTTCCGGCGTCGTCGGATCGATCGCGCTGTGGTCGATCGCCGTTCTCCGCGTGCCGGTTGAAACTTGGGGAACGATCCCGCCGGCGGTTTGGGGATCGATGCTCGCCGGAGGAATTTTCAACCTGTTCGCGTTCATCGCGATGAGCACGGGACTGCGGCACCTGCCGGTCATCGCGGTGCTGTTGATCAACGGTTCGCAAATCGCGATGGCGTCGACGGCCGGGGTGGTGATCTTCGGCGAGCGCCCGACCGCGACGCTCATCGTCGGGGTATTGATGACCTTTGGCGGGTTGGCGGTGCTGATGAGCCGTCCGGTTGGCCGGTCTAAACGAGCGATGTCCACGCCGCTGGCGGGGGGGAAAGCGGCCGCGGTCGGCCGCATCGGCTCAACTGTGTCGCCGGATTGACCGATACAGTCGGTACGACCCGACACGGCCCCCGGAGACAAACCTGTGCTGCACCCTGCCCCCCCGAGACCCTGCAGCCCTAGTCCCCACCGCCCCGGCAGGCCTCAAGGATCGCCAAAACGAGGCCGCCGCGGCTGGATTTTGCGGCTGCTGCTCGGTCCGGCGGTCCATGCCGTGGCGTGGTCGATGCTCGGTCCGGCGATCGGGGGCGGCATCACGGCAACGGCTTCGGAGATTGAAGTTCCGTCGTTTTTGATCGGTTACCCGCGAATCGTTCCCCCGGTCGAAGCGGCCGTGCGGAGCCGGCGGATCAACCCCGCCGCGGCGTCGCGTTTGGCAATTCGCGGCACTCAAAAACCGGTGGAGGAATCCGTCGAAGCTCCCGAGCCAATCGCCGCCGCCCAATCCGGTTCATGGCACCCGCCGATGAAGTGGCCCGGTGACTCATCCGGCTCCGGCGACTCCGGCGAAGACGTCGCGACGCTGTCGCCGCCGGTAGTCGCGCCGTCCGTTGATTCATTAGAAGTTGCGGATGACCCGACCCCGGCGATCGAGAGCGGACCGGCTGCCCCGGCGCCCGAATCGACCGGCGGATGGCGTCTGCGTCCCAGCCGCCCGCAGACTTCGGCCCCCGCCATCGCCGCTGTACCGGCGTTTGACGTCCGGCCGCCATCGGAGCCGACCGCTTCGCGAACCCGCCTGCCCGCTTTGCCGCCGGTCAAGTCACCGGCGACGGCCCCGCAAACCGCAGCCCCGGCTCCGGCCCCGGCGAAACCCACCGCCGAGTTGACACTCACCACCCCCCCACCGGCCGAGCCAGCATCGCCGGCACCGCCGAAAGAGACGCCCGTGGTCGGCAGCGGTTTGTTGCCGCCCAAGGCAACGGCTTCCCCAAAAACGTCGTCGCCCGCGATCCGAACGCCGCGACGGTTTGACCTTCGTGACGAACTCGCCGGGACACCCGAAGAGGATTTAAACGCCGAGGAACCCGCCGAAATCGCGGAGTCAACGCCGCCCCGCCGCTCGCTCGAACCGGTCGAACCTCGGGCGCTACGGTCGTTGTCCAAACGGGCCGATCAGACCCCCGCGGCGACGGTTCCTGAGAATCGTTTGGAAACCCGGCCGGAGACCGATTCGACGGTCTCGGAAGCCCGGCCCGTTTTGCTCGACTACACCGGCCGGCCGCGGTCGCACGCGTCGCAGGGGGCTTTTGTCCAAACGCCCGCGGCGATTGACCAAATGCGACCGACGATCGAGTCGGTGCTGCGGTACCACTACAGCCGCCCCGAACGGGCCGACGAACGCAGCAACTGGGGCATGTTGCACCAAATCATGGTTTACGGAGCGGACACGAAGATCGTCGCCGGCGGTCGAACCGTCTCGGCGATCGCGTGGTTGGCCGGCAACAACGTCTGTCGCGGTAAACGGTTGATGGACGTCGATCGCGGCGAATTGGTCATCGGCGAAGGCACCGGACTGCAGGGACACCCCGCCCAGTTCCTGGCCATCCTCTCGCTGGCCGGCGTGCCGTCGAACTACCCGCTCTATGTCGGCCGAAGCCGTTTTGACGTTGCCAAATTGGTCCGCAACGAGGCCGCTGATTGCGACGAGTCCAAGGAACTGACGTTCACGCTGATCGCCCTTGCCCACTACCTCGACACCGACACGTCGTGGGTCGGCGCCGACGGTCAACCCTGGGATTTTCCTCGGTTATTGGCCGTCGAAATGGGCGAGCCGATTGTCGGCACCACGTGCGGCGGCACTCACCGGTTGATGTCGCTGGCGCACGCCCTGCGAAAACGTCGCCGCGAAGGCCGGGCGGTCGAGGGCCAGTGGCGGCGGGCGGAGATGTTCCTGGCGGATTTCGTCGATTACACCTTCAAGATGCAGAACCGCGACGGCAGTTTCAGCACCGATTGGTACGACTCCCGCGAAGCCAGCGGCGACATCGATCGGCAGATTCAAACCAGCGGTCACATGACCGAGTTCTTGCTCACGACGATGCCCGACGATCAATTGGACGACCGCCGATTGATCGCCGCGATCGGGTTCCTGGCCAATGCGATGGCCCGCGACGCCGACCGGGATTGGTCGATCGGCCCCAAAGGTCACGCGCTGCGATCGTTGGCAATGTATTACGAACGGGTCTACGGCGTCGGCTCGCCGATCGTCGTTCAAACCGCCACCCGGTCACGGACGCGGCGGTAGTCGTTCACTCCGGTAGCCGAAGCCGCCAAGGCTTTGGTTCACGCTCGTTCGGCGGCCTGGCGGACCGCCGCCACCGATCGCCCCCGGTAGCCGAAGCCGCCAAGGTTTTGGTTCACGCTCGTTCGGCGGCCTGGCGGACCGCCGCTACCGATCGCCCCCGGTAGCCGAAGCCGCCAAGGCTTTGGTTCACGCTCGTTCGGCGGCCTGGCGGACCGCCGCTACCGATCGCCCCCGGTAGCCGAAGCCGCCAAGGCTTTGGTTCACGCTCGTTCGGCGGCCTGGCGGACCGCCGCTACCGATCGCCCCCGGTAGCCGAAGCCGCCAAGGCTTTGGTTCACGCTCGTTCGGCGGCCCGGCGGACCGCCGCTACCGGCATCCCGGTAGCCGAAGCCGCCAAGGCTTTGGTTCACGTCCGTTCGGCGGCCTGGCGGACCGCCGCTACCAGGAACCAATCAATCGGTAAAGTTCAGCTCCCCGTCGAACCCGCCGGCCTGCGGCTGCGGCGTCGGCAGCGTTTGCGGAGCATCAAAACCGGAACCGCCCGCCGCCGGCGAATCCAGCTCGACCAGCCCGCGGCCGTTGTCGACCTCTTCACCGGCCAACCGCAACGTCCCGGTACTGCCTGGGGCAATATTGACAACACCCGGCGAGATTACCGGAACAACGCCCACGCGAGCCGGGTCGGGACACGGCCGGGCACAACCGCAACATTTGTCGCAATCATCGCCCGCTTTCCAAAAACACAATTCGTCCAGGCACGACCGCGAACCGACAAAAATGCGGTCGCCCGGTTGCAGTTGGTAATTCGTCGCGGTGTTGCCCTGTTGGGTGATTTGACGATAGCAAACCGGCAGCGTCACGCGGCAATCGTAGGGATCGGTCGGCCGAGCCAGCAGGATGCCGCACGCATCGGCGCTGTCGGTCAACCCACCGGCGTCGACGATCGCGTCGAGCACCGTTTCGTGACCGACCAACGGATAGCCGCCCGGCGCGTTGACTTCGCCCAGGACGTAGTAGCGATGCACCGGATCGAGCAGGCGGACGTTGATGACGATCGAATCGCAATTCGGCGGATCGTCCAAATCAACGCCCGCGACCGGCGGATCTTCGTTGCAGGCGACCGATTGCCGCTGCAAATGACTGCGAACCTGCGATTCAATCAACGCCTCGGCGCCTTCGAGCGTTTGGCCGGCGACGACGCAGCGGCCGCACGGCCCCAGGTCCACGGTGCCGTCGGCGAGCACCCGCTGGTCGGCGGGGATTTGCAAATCGCGACGCAGCGTCACCGCCTCGATCACCACCGCGTCGCCGGGCGAGAGTTGGTGCAGCGGCAGGACGGTTTTGGCCCGTTCACGCGGCACGGTGCCGGGAACCCGCGTCGCGTCCAGCAACGCCTGCGTTTGCTTCGTCGGAGTCGACGCCGAGGGGTAGAGCGAAAGCCCTAACGTGCTGCACCCGGTCATCGCGACCGCCGCGGCGCACAACCCCATCGTTTTGATATAATTCATGTTCGCCGCCGGTGTTGAAGTCCATTTCCACCCATCGGTGTCAATCGGCGGGTGCCCCCATCAGCGATGCGTCGGTATCCCGGCGACGATGCGACCGGTCCAATGGTTACGACCCGACACCCGAACATGAAGCTGAAGATCAAGCGTCAAGCCGCACGGCCAAGCGGCCCGTGATTTTGCACGTCGACATGGACGCTTTTTACGCGTCGGTCGAGCAGCGCGATCATCCCGCTTTTCGCGGCCGTCCGGTCATCGTCGGCGGTTCGCATGGGCGGGGCGTGGTGACGGCGGCCAGTTATGAGGCCCGCCGGTATGGCGTCCATTCGGCGATGCCCGGCCGCCGGGCGATGCAATTGTGTCCCGACGCGGTCTTTGTCCGCAGCCGGATCGATCACTACGCCGCGGTCGGTCGCCAGGTCCGTGAGATCTTTCAACGCTTCACGCCCATTGTTCAACCGTTATCGCTCGATGAAGCGTTCCTGGACGTTGCCGGGGTCCGCCGGTTGCATGGGGACGCGGCGACGATCGGTCGGGCGATCAAGGCGGCGATCCGGGGTGAACTCGACTTGCCGGCGAGCGTCGGCATCGGCCCGGTCAAATTTGTCGCCAAGATCGCCAGCGATTTGGAAAAACCCGACGGTTTTGTCGAGGTCGCCGATGATTCGGCCGCGGTTCGCGCGTTCTTGGATCCGCTACCGGTTTCGCGACTTTGGGGCGTCGGCCGGGTCGGCGGAGCGAAGCTGCATCGGTTGGGCTACCGGACGATCGCCGATTTGCGTCAAACCCCCGCCGCGACGCTTGCCGCGACGCTGGGCAGTTGGGGCACGCACCTGTGGAAGCTTGCCAACGGCATCGACGCCCGAGCCGTGGTGCCCGACCGGCGGGCCAAAGGGATCGGACACGAGCGAACCTTTGAAACCGACCTGACGGAGATCGAGGCGATGGAATCGGTCGTGTCGTATCTGGCCGAACAAGTCGCCTGGCGATTGCGGCGAGCCGATCGGTTGGCTTCGGTGGTTTCGATCAAATACCGACGCGAAGACTTTCGCACGTTCAACCGGTCCAAAAAAATCCCCGCCCCGACCGACTCGACGTCGGAGATCTTCGCGGTTGCCCGTGGTCTGTTGCTTCAAATGCGCGAGCGTCAACCGCGGGGCGTGCGGCTGCTGGGCGTTTCGCTCGGATCGCTTTCAGCCGCCGGGGCACCGATGCAGATGTCATTGTTCGGGGCGACCGACGGGCAAGTCGCCTCGCAAGCGGCGGACCGATTGACCGACGCGGTGACCGACCGACTGGGCAAACATCAGATCTACCGCGCCAGCAGCCACGGCTGGGTCCGGCGGGACTGAAATCGGCCGTAGCGGAAGTCGCCAAGACTTTCGGCCGCAATTAGAGGGAATCCGAAAGTCTTGGCGACTTCCGCGACGTCCTTCGTTCACCACGGTCGGCGTTACACTGACGGCGATGCCCAGCTCCCCCGCCCCGCCGTTGCTCACGCCCGCGACGTTGGCACGGTTGGAGCGGCTGGAGATCGTTTCCCGCAAAGTGTTCCGCGGCCGCGTCAAAGGGGAACGGATCAGCCGCCGCAAGGGCCAAAGCGTCGAGTTCGCGGACTTTCGCAACTACGTGCCCGGCGACGATTTGCGGCTGATCGATTGGAATCTCTACGCCAGGCTCGACCAACTGTTTTTGAAGCTTTTCCAAGAGGAGGAAGATTTGCACGTCCACGTCCTGATCGACGCGTCGGCTTCGATGGGGTTTGGGACGCCGACGAAGCTGCATCTGGCGCTTCAAACCGCCGCGGCGATCGGCTACATCGGGCTTTGCCGCGGCGATCGCGTGACGGCTCGGGCAATGGGGCCGGCCGGTCACGCCGCCCCGGTCGTCCGGTCGCCAGCGGCCGCCCCGCGGCTGATGGAACATCTCTCGTCGATCACGCCGGAGCACAACCTGCCGCTACTGGCCGGCGTCAAAGATTTCTTGATCCGCGGCGCATCGCCGGGCGTCGTCGTGGTGCTCAGCGATTTGATGGACAAGTCCGGTTACGAGCCGGCCCTGCGGTTGCTGCTGGGCCGGCGAATGGACGTCGTCGTTGTTCAAATCCTCAGCGACGAGGAGCTCGATCCGCCGCTGCGGGGCGACCGGCGGTTGATCGACATCGAAGACGGCGACGCGGCCGAAATCACGATCGGCGACGTCGCATTGCAACGCTACCGTCAAACGCTGGCGAGTTTCATCGCCGGGGCTAAGTCGTTCTGCAGCCGCCGGGGGATCACGCATTTGATGGTCCCCGCCTCCACGCCGATCGAGTCGGTGATGACCGACTACCTGCGTGCCCGCGGGGTGATTGCATGAACGGGGTGATTGCATGAACGGGGTGATTGCATGAACGGATTGGTTCGCATGAATGGGGGGTTGCGATGACGCTGTTGCCCGCCCTGCCGGGATGGTTGCCCTGGGCGCTGCTGGGCGCAGTGCCCGTGGGGATCGTGCTGCTGTATTTTTTGAAACTGCGACGCGAACCGGTCGAGGTGCCCAGCACGTTCCTGTGGACGCGGACGATCGAGGATTTGCACGTCAATCGGTTGCTTCAGAGGCTCCGCACCAGCGTCCTGTTGCTGCTGCAATTGCTCATCATCGCCGCGATTGCCGCCGCGTTGTTGCGGCCCGGTTATCGCGGCACCGCCGGTTTGGAACAACGGATGGTGTGGCTGTTGGATCACTCGGCGAGCATGAACGGCCCGCCGGAACGGGCGATCGAGGGTCAACCCGGTGCCACCCGGCTGGACGCGGCCAAAGCCGACATTGCCGCGGCGATCGACGCGATGACCGATCGTCAAACCGCGATGTTGGTGACGTTCAGCGACCGGGCCGAGGTCCGCCAAGCCTTCACGAGCGATCGCAACCGGCTGCGGGCGGCGCTCGATGCGGTCGAGCCGACCAGCCGGCCGACCGACGTGCTCGGGGCGCTGCGGGCGGCCGATGGTTTGGCCAACCCGCGTCGGACCAGCCAGGCGGGGGACGTCAACGATGTCCAAGTCGCCGAAGCGATGCCGGCGGCGATGCACCTGCACTCGGACGGCGGGTTCGCGCCGGTGACGGAGTTCAACCTGGGCAACCTGGAGCCGACCTACCATCCCGTCGGCGGCACATCGATTCGCAATTTGGCGATCACGTCGTTTTCGGCCCGCCGAGATTTGAACGATCCGTCGTCGGTGCAGGTTTACGCGACGGTGCAAAACGCCGGGACGGCCGCGGCGACTTCGGCGGTTTCGCTGCGGGATGTCGAAATCACCTCCGGGGACAACCTGCTGGATGCGACTTCGGTTGATTTGCCGCCGGGCGAGGAAACCGGGCTGACGTTTGAACTCACCCGGCCCGCCGCGGTGGGGCTGCGGCTATCGATCGACGCGGCCGACGATTTGGCCGTCGACAACACCGCCTACGCAGCCCTGACGCCGGCCGGGTTGGTGTCGGTGTTGGTCATCACGCCGGGCAATCAACCGCTCGATCTGGCCCTTCAAACCCCCGGCGCCACGCGGTTGGCGGTCGTTGAAACGGTCGATCCGTCCTATTTGCAAACCGACGCGTACCGCGTCCGGGCGGCCGCGGGCAGCGACGATTTGATGATCTTCGATCGGTGCTCGCCCGACGTCATGCCGGCAACCAATACGTGGTCGATCGGCGCGTTGCCGAGCAGCGAATGGAGTTGGGATTCGCCGCCGGGGGTGCGAACGTTGATCGATTTGGACCGAACGCACCCGATACTCCGCTACGTCGACCTGCTGCGATTGCTGGTTTTCGACGGCCGGGCAATCAAAGGCCCCGCCGGGACGGTCGATTTGGTCCGCAGCGACGCCGGTCCGATCCTGGCGATTGCCCCGCGGGACGGGTTCCAGGACGCGGTGCTGGGGTTCGCGATTTTGACGCAAGGCAGCGACGGCGGCATCGAGGCGAACACGAATTGGTACGCCGAACGGTCGTGGCCGGTGTTTGTCCTGGGCGTGCTGCAGCACCTTGCCGGGGCGGCCGATTCATCGGCGGCCGCGTCGATCCGGCCCGGCTCGACGATCCGGCACCGCGTCGAGGCGGCGGCCGATCGCGTGCGGCTGCGGCGGACGACGATCAACGATGCCGGCCGACCGGTGGTTGAAATCTTGGGTGACCCGATGCCGGTGCCGGCCGACCGGATCGTCGACATCGCGGCGACCGAGACGGTGGGTTTGTACGATTTGGTCGACGACGCCGACCGAACGCTGGTCCGCGTTGTGGTCAATCTGTTTGATGGCCGGGAGAGCGAGCTGGCGGTCCGGCCGGATGTCGAGTTGGGCTACGAAACGGTCGCCGGGGAAGTCACCGCCGGCCCCTCGCGTCGCGAGCTTTGGCCATGGCTGCTGGCCGCGTCATTGGGGCTGCTGATTGCCGAGTGGATTGTATTTACGCGGCGGATTGGGTGATGACGGACTGAGGCGAAGATTCAGAACTAATTGCAAGCATCGCTTGCCGTCAGCTGTAGTGATTATTGGGAACAATCACCCAACTTTTTGTTTTTTCGCCTACGTCGAACGATCCAAGCAACGCCAGCGACGCCCACAGCTAATGCCGACGAAGGTTCGGGGACCGCTACAGACTCGACCGACAAGGCGGAGACGTTTGCGGTGTCACCTGAACCGTTGTGATTGTAGGCAAAACCAACTCGCAATGAACTGAAGCCAGTTGTTGACAGTGCCAAGGTCTGATTTACATTTTGCCCACTATTAGCGTCGACGAAATTTGTAGGAGCGGTGGCGTCGAGTTGATAAAAGAACCGAAAAAACTCGGTTGACGGAACATTGAATGCGCTGCTCCCTGTCGCTCTAACTGTAACCGAATCAAAGGCACTGACGTCAATTGAAGTGGACGTATAGGTTCCATCACCACCCCAGTCTAATGCGTTGAAGTTTGAGCCTAAAAAGCTGGCAGTGTTTGGTGTACTATCCGTCGAAAGCGATCCCCAGGCAAACGTACCGCCGGTGAGACTAGCGGAGCCTGGACTTGCCAATGGATTCAACGTCGTATGCGAAAACGAAGCGGACTCGTCGAGCTGGTAGATAATTGCAGCGTTCGCGTTTGCTGCAGCACAAAGCAATATCAAGGCAAAAATGAAAGTTTTCATTGCAAACTTTAGTTGGCATAGGCTACGGCAAGCGGGAAGGCACTATCGGTCCCACGACGGGAAACTTTAGCTGCCTCAACCAGTTGCCGGAAAGTTTAGAGCAATTGCAATCCAGCAAAACCGCCAAACTCTAGATTGCGATGAAATTTAACAATGAACCAACCATGGGTGGCTTCATCGTCTTAAAGCCCATGTTGCGGAATGGTCCAACACCCTAAGAGCGTTTTTTCGGAATTGAGGGTCAGCAGAATATTTAGTGGCCCACTCCCCGTTTTGCCGGTGTACAGCGACGACACTGGCGGGACTCCGCTTTTGATCGCCGAAAGTCTTGGCGACTTCCGCTACGCTATCGGCAATGTTCAAACTCACTTCCCTGCTCCCGGCTGACGATGCGGCGCGGATCGCGGCGCTTCGTTGGACCGCCCGGGTGGCCGTCGAGGGACTCTCGGCGGGACGGCATCGCTCCCCGCACCTGGGCGCCAGCGTCGAGTTCAAAGAACACCGGGCCTACTCGCCCGGCGATGACCTGCGTTCGATCGATTGGAAAGCCTATGGCAAGTCCGATCGGTTGTTCGTCCGCCAGTACGAAGACGAAACCAATCTGCGGGCCACCGTCCTGGTCGATCAGTCGGCGTCGATGGGCTACGCCGGGACGCGGGCGGCCGGGTTGATCTCGCCGGGAGCCAAACCGTCCGGCGAGACCAAGGCACCGGCCAAACCCGCGTCCAAGTACGACTATGCCGCCGCGATGGCCGTGGCGTTGTCGCACTTGATGATCGCCAGCCAGGATGCGGCCGGCGTGATTCGATTTTCCGACCGGGTGCTGCAAAAGGTGCCCGTCGGCAGCCGGCCGAGCCACCTGCGGGTCGTCGCCGCGGCCGTCGCGGCGGGCAAACCCGAGGGCGAAATCGATTGGAACCGCGTCTGCCGGGCGGTCGCGGGTGAATTGCCCCGGCGCGGCGTCGTCATCGTCTTGACCGATGGTCTTGCACCGCCGGAAATCTTGGGGCGAAACATGCGGCTGCTTCGCGGACGCGGACACGAAGTCGTGTTGGTCCAAATCCTGGATCCTGATGAGATCGATTTTCCGTTCACCGGGCGGGCGGAGTTTCGCGATTTGGAACAACCCGGGCTGCGGCCGGTCGTCGACGGACGCAGCGTCGCGGTGGCGTATCGGCGGGCGATCGAGCAGCACAACGCGGCGGTCAGCCGGGCGTGCCAATCCGCGGCGGTCCGGTGCGTGTTGGTGCGGACCGATCAACCGCTCGCCCGGGCGCTTGCCAAGGTGGTCGACCGGCGGGCTAAAATGTCCGCATGACGTTTCTCAACGCCGCGATGCTGGCCGGGGTCGCCGCCGCCGCGGTGCCGATCGCCATCCACCTGCTCTTTCGCAACCGGCTGACCCCGGTTCCGTTCGCTGCCACGTTCCTGCTGCAATCGATCCTCGCGGTCCAGCGACGACGGATGCGGCTGCACCATGTCGTTTTGCTAATCATCCGGGCGTTGATCCCCGCCGCGTTGGCGGTGGCATTGGCCGGACCGCTGATCGGCGGGATCACCGGCGGCCTGTTTTCAAATAGCGATGGCGCCGGACCGCCGCAGTCGGTCGCTGTCATCGTCGACCGATCGCTCTCGACCGCCGCCCGCGGACCGGACGATGTGTCCCCGATCGATGCCTTGAAATCAGCCGCGGCGGAGTTGGCCGGATCGCTCAAACCGGGCGATGAACTTTTTGCCATCAAACTCGAGGCCAACCCCACCGCCGACGGTCCGCTCGACCCGGCCGGCTGGGTAGCCGACGTGGTTGAACAAGTTCCCGCCGGTTCGGGCGGCGGCATGGACCGCGCGATCGAAGTTGCCGCGGCGGCATTGGACGAAGCCATCCATCGGCGACGTCGAATCGTGGTGCTGTCGGATTACGCCGGTGGGGGGATGCCGCCGGCCGCGCAGTTGACGGCGGTCGGCGATCGATTGGCCACCGCCGATCCGCCGGTCGAGTTGCAGTGGGTCGATTTGATCGTCGATCGGCGGGAACAGCCGTCGCCCGGCAACGCGTCGGTTGAACCGATTTTCACCGAATCGGCGTGGTTATCGTCCGGCGATTCGGTGACGCTGCGAGCGACGATTCAAAACCGCGGCCCCGCCCGGCCGGCGGTGCCGGTGCGCTGGAGCGTTGACGGGGGGGTGGTCGCCGAATCAGTCGTGTCGCTGGACTCCGACGCGACGGTCCAGGCGGCTGCCGAAGTGACGGTGCCGCCGCGCGGCAGCACGGCGGTCGTGCGATGCGAAATTCAAACCGACGACGCTTTGGCAGGCGACAACGAACGTTGGTTTGCGTTGACGGCCGACCGACCGGTTGCCGTTTGGATCGTCGACCCGGACGCCGACCGACCGGTGCTGCGGCGGCCTTCGGGCTACCTGGCGCTGGCGATCACCGCGACCGGCCGCGAAGCGGTAGCGACGCTCACGCCGGACCAAGCCCGGGGGCGTTTGGCCGCCGGCGAGCGGCCGGCGATGATCATGCTGGTCAACCTGAACCGACCGCCGGCCGCGGACATCCCGGCCGAAACCGCAGTGGCGTTTTTTGACGGGCCGGCCGTCGTCGCGGATAATTGGTCAACGTTTGAATTGCCGATTGGGTTGGGGGCGATCGCGTCGATCGGCGATGGCGTATCGCTCCGCCGGCCCGCCGCCGGGGAGGTTTGGGGGTCATTGGCGGGCGTTGAGGCAACCGGCTGGGAAGCGATGCGGCTGGTTCGGCGTCGCCAACCGGCCGACAAAACCGACGAAGTTGATGTCGCCGAGGTGCTGTTGGCCGATCAAACCGGGGCGCCGGTGTTGGTCCGCCGCGGCCGGGTCGATCAGTGGACCGTCGACGCGGCAACCGCCTGGACCAATTTCCCGACCCGGGCGTTGTTTCCGGCGGTCATCAACCGGTGGCTGCAGTCGCGGGTCGGCGACCGGGACCGCGGCAGCGTTGACGTCGGCGATCCGCTCCAATTTGACCCGCCGGTGGACATCGAAGCCGATTCGGCGGAGCTGCGACTGCGGATTCAAACGCCGGATGGTCGCTGGATCGAGCCGTCCGACGCTCCGACGGACGCGACCGATGGCGGCGTGTACCGGGGTCAATGGAGTCGTGGTGATGAGGTCGTCGCCCAATCGGTGATCGTTGCCGAGGCAGACGAGCGCGGAGTCGGATTTGACCCCGGTGGGCAATCAATCGTTACTCGCCGCGGCCGAAGCCGCCGGAGCGTCGCTGCACGCCGGGGCGGCCGAAGCGATCACGGCGGCAGCCGTCCGCGGCGGCGGACGGCCGGTTTGGCGTTACGCCATGGCCATCGTTGCGGCACTGTTGGTGACCGAGTTGGTTTGGCAAAACCGCGGAGCGATCCAGTGACCGCGGCCACACGACTGTTGGCCGACTCGTGGGCGGTCCGTTGGAGCGTCGACGCGCCGTGGCCGTGGTGGATCGCCGCGGCGGTGGTGACGGTGGTGACCGCGTGGCTGTACCGGCGATCGCTCGGCGAAATTGGTGGGCCGGCCCGGTGGGTACTGCCGGCGCTGCGATCCGCGGCGGTGGGATTGATCATCCTGTTGATGGCTGCCCCGGCGGTGGTCCGCGAGCGGGTCACCGGCCGGCCGGGACGGTTGCGGTTGGTCGTCGACGGCTCCGGGTCGATGGGCTGGTCCGATTCGGCCGCCGCGATGGTTCAACCGCCCGGCTCGTCGATGGAAAATTCACGCCTCCGCCGGGCGATGCGGTTGCTCGACGGATCGCCGGGGACCGACGGTTGGCAATCGCGGTTGGCGGCCGGACACCGGGTCGAGCGGACGGTGCTGAGCGGTTCGGAATCGACCGACCTGTCGCCCGCTTTTGACGTTTTAGGGACAGCCGGCGAGTCGATCGACGACCAGCCGGCTTGGCAAACGGTGCTAATCACCGACGGTCGTCAAACCGATCGCTCGGTCGATCTAGCATCCGCGGCCGCCGCGGTCGCCGCCGCCGGGGGGCGGTTGCACGTGCTGGCGATCGGGTCGGCCGACGAGCCGCCCGACGCGGGTTTGGTATCGGTCGACTACCCCGAAGTCGTCGGTCCGCGATCGAGCCTGGCGGGCAGCGTTCGGATCAAACGGTCTGATCCGACGGAGGCCGTCACGGTCCAAATCCGCCACCGCGGCGAAGTCGTGTGGCGGCAGCGGGTCGAGTCGGCCGGCGAGTCGGCCGGCGAGTCAGCCGGCGAGGGGGCGGTCTATCAAGACGTGCCGTTTTCGATTTCGGTCGAGTCGTTGGTCGGTGCCCCGGCCGAAGGCGAAATCCGCGGCGTCGATCGGCGACAGGTCACGTTGCCGCTGGCCGTTGAGGTGGTCTCGGACGCCGGAGCGGCGGGCGACGCATTCGGGGACAATAATCAATTGGAAATCCGCGTCGCTGCCGGGGGCCGTCGCCGACGCGTGCTGCTGGTCGACTCGGACGCCCGGTGGGAGACCCGCTACCTCCGCAATCTGCTCGCCCGCGATCCCTCCTGGGACGTCGACGCCGTTCTGCTTCGGCACGGCGACGCTTCGGCGATGCCCGCCGACGTGACCGATTGGCTCGGCTACGACTGCGTGGTGTTGGGCGACGTCGACGCGGCGGATTGGCGGGGGGAGTGGACCGCGGGGCTGCAATTGTTGGTCACCGGCGGCGGCGGGCTGGTCGCCATCGACGGCCCGCTCGGTCGGCTCGCGGCGTTGACCCGCGTCCCACCAACGGCGGCCGTCGATCCGACCTCAACGCCGCTTTCAATCGGTCAAATGCTACCGGTCGACGTGACAACGGGTGATTGGGTGGCCGCCGGCGGTTTGGCGTTGACCCCCGAAGGGACGCGAGCCGCACCGCTGGCGATCGATTTGGAGGACGACGCGACTTCCGGCGGTGGCGACGACTGGTTGTCCCGGATGCCGCCGCCGACCGGTGTTCGGTCAGCCCAATCGGCGGCCGGGGCGGAGGTTTGGGCCACCGCGACGACGGGGGACAACAGTCAAAGCGGTGGTTCAACCCCATGGTTGGTGTCCCGGTCGCTGGGCGCCGGACAGGTCATTTACCTGGCCTCGGATCAAACCTGGCGATGGCGAGAGGGCCGGGAAGCGGACGTGACCGGGCCGTTTTGGAACCAATTGCTGCTCGCCGTGATGGCGCCGCCTTACGCCGCGGCCGACGCGTTGGTCGCGATCGGGACCGACTCGTTGCAGTACGACGTCGGCGAATCGGCGGAATTACGTGTCCGTTTAACCCCGCCGGCGGGCACCGAGGATGCGTCCGGCCGAGTCGTGCAGGCTCAATTGTTTCGCGACGGCCGGTTGGTCAGCACGATCGCGATGCGTCCCGATCGACCGGGCAGCCCCACGTACACCGCGACGACCGGGCCGCTGGCGGCGGGTGAATATCGCGTCGGGGTCCGCGTGGGCGGTTACGATGCGTCGCGGGTCCGGGCGGAAACGCAGATTTGGGTCGGCGGGCGAGATTTGGCGGAGTTCGATCGCGTCAGCATCAATGAACCGGCGATGCGTCGGTGGGCCGAGGCGGGCGGCGGGATGTACTTCGCCGAAGCCGACGCGGGCCGGTTGTTTGAAAAATTGATCGAAACCGCGTCGGGTCAAATCCGCTCCGACGAGTTGCTGCTGCATCGTTGGCCGCCGATGCTGGCGATCGTCGTGGCGATGTTGGCGGCCGAGTGGTGGATTCGCAAACGAGTGGGATTGTTATGAGCGGGACGACGACTTGGGGCGGGACGACCGGCGATCGGCCGCCGCGGGTTTCAACGACAGCGATCGATCGGTTTGCCCGACGTGCCCGCGCGCTGCGAATTGCCCGTGGGTTGGCGGTCGCCGCGGTCGTCGCGGCCGTGGGGCTGGTCGCCGCGGCGGCCTACGATCATTGGGGACACCCATCGCCGAGCCAGCGGACCGCCGCGGCGGTGGCGTTGTACGGTGCGACGATCGTTGCCGGTTGGTTGGCGACCCGCGACCGGGCGGCGCGCCGCTGGGCAAGCCCGGGTCACGGCCGAGAACATTCCGGATCGGCGGATTTATTGTGGGCGCACCGGTTCGAGTCCGCCGAGGCGTCGGTCCGCGGCGATCTGTCCGCGTCGGTGGATTTGGACCATCGACCGGCCGGTTCACCGTCGCTGCGCGACACCCTGCATCGCCGCGTCGGTGACACCGTTGCCGCGGTGTCGATCGGCCGGTTGCTGCCGCTGCGGCTGATCGCCGTCCCGCTGGCGGCGGCTGCGTTGGCGGTCGCGCTGGTTGGCTTGTCGACCGCCGTGCCGGGGCTGCAATCGCCGAGGCGAATCGCGCGGGTGCTTTTACCGGTCGCCAATATTGAACGCGCTTCGACGGTTCAAATTCAAATCCGCCGGCCCGATCCGCCCGACCGCAACGTCGCGGTCGCCGACTTTGTCGTCGTTGCCGCGGACGTCACCTTCGCCGGCGATCCAGCCCCCGAGGTGACCATCGAGTGGCGGGACGAAGACGGCCGGCGGGGCCGCGAACCGATGTCGATCGCCGGCGACCCGGACGGCGATTCACCGGGGACACCCATCGCTTTTGCCGGGACCCTGCCGGCCGGTGCCGCGCCGCTGCGGTACCGCTTGCTCGCCGGCGACGCCGAAACGCGGTGGCACACCCTGACGCCGGTCGCGAGGCCGCAGTTGGTCCAAATCGATGTCACCGTCGACCCACCCCCCTACGCCGGGGTGGAGTCGACGTCGAGAACGCTCATGCCGGCCGATCCCGGCGCCGCCGGACCGGTCCCGCTTTGGCGAATCGAAGCGATCACCGGCAGCCGCGCGGTCGTCACCGCGACATTTGACCAACCCGTCACGACCGCTTCGGCGACGTTCTCCGATGGCCTCAGCACCCGGGGGCCGACCGATTTGTCCGGCCAATCGGTTGACCCGTCGCGGCATCGGTGGACGGTGCCGATCGACCGCGACGGCGAGTTTCGCCTGGCCGCGACGTCGGCGGTGACCAGCCTGGACAATCCGTTCCTGACCCCCGTGACGATCGTCGCGACCGCCGACGCGCCGCCGACGGTTCGGTGGCAGCAACCCGACGTCGCGATGGCGATCGTCTCGCCCGACGCGTCCTTGGATTGGTCCGGCGAGGTCGGCGACGAGTTTCCGATCGATCTGGTGGCTCAACAAATTTTGCAACCCGCCGGCGGGGTCGTCGAGCGTCCGTTGAGCGTGTCGTTGCCCCCATCAACCACCGGGGACAATCAACGCTTCCTGACCTCGGTGCCGGTCGATTGGGATTTGGCCAACCCGCTCGCCGGCGTCGTGCCGCCGGATCCGGCGGTGCGGTTTGACCCCGGCTCGCGGTTGCGAACGCGGTTGATGGCGGTCGATCGGCTGGGTCAACGCAGCTACTCCGGTTGGGTCGACGTCCTAATCGCCGGTCGCAACGTCGACCCCCGGCGTTATGAATCGCCCGGCCAAGTCGCCGCTGCTGTCGCGCGGCTGTCGACGTGGATGGCCGACATGATTGCCCAGTGCGATTTGCGGCGAAAACAATATGAAAAACCGCCCAACGAAGTCGACCACGATCCGACCCGGATCGACGCGGCGGAGATGATCGCTCGCTGGGAAACGATTCGCGGCCCCATCGACTCGCCCCCGCGGGACGATCAACCCCCGACGCTCGCGACTCTGTTGGCCGGCGAAGATCCGGTCTGGGGTGACCAGGCGGCGTTATTGATCCGTTTGGGTCAAGCGGCCGCAGCGGAATTGCAAAGCGTCGACGAGGCGGCCCGGCGGTGGACCGGCGACGGGCCGCTGGCGCCGGTCGCCGCGGCCGCCGACGCCAGGCGAATGTTGGTCGGCCGTGCCGTCGATGCCCGGCGGTTGGCCGAAGCGGGCCGGGCGATGGCACCGGCGATGATCCAATTGGCCGTCGGCCGCGTCTTGCAAGCCGACCTGTTGGCGACGATCGCATCGATCGAGCCGCTGGTGGGCGACGATGCGGTCTTCATCCACGACGATGGCACCGGTTTGATCGAGCTGGCGATGGCCCAAATGGATCAAGTCGAAATGCTCGTTGACCCTTTTTCGTCGGCGATCGGCGAGAAGGGGGCCGAGCTGCATCAAACGTTGTGGCGTTCGGTCCACGACGCGTCGCGGCGGGCCGGCGAAGTCGCTCACCAGTGGCGGACGCAGCCGGATGTCAACCGAGCCGATGGGATCGAAAAACTTCGCGGCGTGATCGCAACGCTGCAACACTCCGCGACCCATCAAGCGTTCGAGTCCCGGTCCGCCGGGGCGCTTGTCGAGGCTCAGCGGGCCGACCCGATGGGCGCCCGCGCGGTCGGGGCCGCGATCCAGCGGCCCGGATCGGTGATCGACCGAAAGGTGCGTGCGGCCAAGTCCGACGCGGCCGGCGACTTGAACCTGACGCCGCCGCTGAGCGAACTGTACGCAATGTCGATCGAGGATTTGGTTGCAAAATTCCGCCTCGCCGCCCGGATTGTTCGGCTCCGATCCGGCTCAATCGTCGACGCGGCCGACAGCGATCTGCTCGCCGCTGTCGCCGAACACTTACGCCGCGATACATCGGTCGACGAGTTTGATCCCCGCTGGACCACGTTTTCGACCGCGGCGACCGGGTTGATCGCCGCTGACGACGTTTTGGACGCCACCGCCGGATTGACCCGACTGGCGGCCGCGGAGCGGTACGACCGCGACGTCACCAACGCCCGCGTGCGGCACCCGATCGCGCTGGACCGGATCGCCACGTCGTTGGTTCAATCGGTGCCGGTGCTGCAGGACAACGATTTGGGTTGGGAAACCGTCCGGCCGATCGCCGACGCCCGGTACGGTCCGGCGATGACCCAGGCGACCGACTGGATCACGCGGCGGCGGTGGTCACCCGATCCGCCGATCTCGGCGGCCGCGCCGCTGGACGAAGTCGCCGCGATCTATCGCGAGGCGATCCCGATCGTGACCGACCGCGCGGTTCGGGCCAGGCAATCGCTGCGCGGGATGTTGCCGCCGGTCGAGCAATTGGCCAAAACCGCCGCCGATGACGTCGCCGCGGCGGATTCGGACGACAACCGGACGTTGCCGCCCTCGGTCGAGCGATTGACCGAGCGGTTGCTCAACGAGTCCGAATCAGCTCCTGAAAACTTTCCCCGAAACCGACCAAGCGGCCGCCGACGCCGCGGTGGCGCTGGACGCACTGACGCCTGCGATCGCCGAGGCCCAGTCCGCCACGCCTGCCGATCGGCCGCCGGCGATGCAAAAACTCGCCGAAACGTTGCGGCAAGTCGCCGAGCTGGACGCCGCGGAGACGGATTCCGATCACGCCGCATCGATCCGCCAGCAACTCGCCGCGTCGGCGGCGGCAACCCCGGCCCCATCGCCGACCGCGCCACCCGACCAGCAGCAGTTGCAACAGCGGATGGACCGCGACGCGGCCATGCGGGCGGAGATGCAGCGGCTGGCCGCCGACGCGGTCGCCGATGCGGCCGCCGCGTTAGCCGATTCAGCCGAACGGGAAGAGTCGTTGCGTGAATCGATCGAACAGGCCGACGTCGCCGAGCAAACCCGCCAACAGCAGTGGCAGCAGACGCTCCGGCAGTTGGCTCGCGACCTCCAGGCGGTTGAATCGGCGACCGTTCGGACGGCTCAATCGGCGGCCGAAAAGAACGAACGCGAGAGCGGCAGCGAGTCGGCCACGCCGATCACCGAGTCGATCCGGCAAGCCCGGCAGCAGATCGAGACCGCTCGCCGGCAGGCCGAGTCGGCACGCCCCGAGCAAACCCTGCGGCCGGAGTTCCAGGAGCTGGCCCGGTCGGTGGCCACGACGCTCAAACAAGCCGGCGAGTCGCTCCGTGAAGCGTCCAAACAATCCGCCGCGATGGCCGAAGGCGGTTTGCGGAACGACGATCGCCAAAAGGACTTGTTCAAAGAGATGCAACGGTTGCAACAGTCCAAGGAGAACGAGTGGCTCCGCAATTTGGGCCAGCAGGTCAAGCAGTCCGAGGGCGACCAACGCAACGCCGATCGGGCGGCAACCGAAGCGGAGCGTCAGGCTCGCGACAAGCGGCAGCAGCTTGAAAAGGCGACCGAAAAAGCCAAAGAAAAGCCTGAGGATACCAACGCTCAAAAACGCGTCGCCGAAGCCGCCGAGCAGTCCGAGGTCGCCGCCGCCAAAGCCGACGCGACCGCCGCGGCGGCCAAAACCGCGGCCCGCGGGGTGGACGAAGCCCGCAGCCGGTTGGAACAGCAAAAAGCGGTCAAACCGGCGGATCTGAATGTCAAAAACCCCGCCGCGGCGCTCGCCGCGGAGCAGACCGACCGGGCGGCCGGGCAATTGGACCGCATCCGCCAAAGCCTCGGCGAGTTGTCCAAAGCCGTTGCCGCCAGTCCCTTGCTGTCGCTGCCGCCGACCAAGGCGGAGCAGTTGGCACGGTCGCAGGAGCAGCTCGCCGGCGCGGTCGATCGAACCGCCGAGGAACTCGACCGGGCAGCCGCCGCCGCCGCCGATTTGGACCAACCCGACCAGGCCAAAGCGATCGGCGAACAATCCGCGGCGGTCCGGCAAATCGCCGACGATCCGATGCGACAAGCCGCCCGGTCGCTGCCCGAACCCGGCAAGGCGAACGCGGCCGATCAACAACTGGCCCAATCGGCCCGGCAACTGCGTCAAGCCGCCGAGCAAGCCGGTCAGTTGGCCGAGCAAATGGCGCCCGCGGCCGATCAACAAAACAGTGCCGCGAGTCAATCGATCGCCTCGGGCGACGCATCGTCAACCCCACCGGCCGATCCGTCGGGAATGTCGCCCCAAGCCGCCGCCCGGGCGCTCGATCAGATGCGACGGGCCGAGGCGACGTCCGCCGACAACCCCGCCGCCGCGACGCCGCCGTCCTTGGCCGCTCAAGCTCAACAATCAGCCGCTCAGGCCGCCGCGGCGCAGCGTCGCCGTGAACTCGCCGCGGCAATCGCCGGCCAAACGTCGGCCGCCGGTCAATCGCCCGGTCAACCCTCGGCCGGCCAGCCGACCGATTCCGACGCAGCTTCTCAACCGCAGGGGCCGCCGGTCGATTCGCTCGGCGGCGGGGCGGCGGCCGGCGACGCCACCGGCAGCGTGCCGACCAGCGGCGGCGACCCCGGCCGGCCCAACGCGGACCCCGACTGGGCGATGCTGCGCGACCGGTCGACCGATCAAACCCGTGGCGCCGCCGCCGTCGAACTGCCGCCGGGCTACCGCGACGCCGCCGCCGCGTATTTTCAAGCGATCGCCGAGGAGTCGGGACGATGACCCCCGCCGCGACAAACCATAGCGGAAATCGCCAAGATTTTCGGATTGCCCCCCGCCCCCACCGCCGCGGGATCCTGGCCCTCGCCGCAGCCAGCCTCCTATTAAATCGCCGGCTCGCCGCCAACTCGCTGCCCCCGGCGTTGACCGACTCGATCGATCGCGGCGTCCGGTTTTTACTGTCTCTTCAAAAAGACGACGGTTCGATCGCCGACAAAGGAAATCCGACCGCGATCACGTCATTGGCGATCATGGCGCTCTCAGCGACCGGCCGGGTGCCGGACGGTTTGACCGCCCAAGGTCGCGCCGTCGGGCGAGCGATCGACTACGTCCTCCGGCCCGATCGCCGGACCGGCGGCTACTTTGGCCATCGCGACGGATCGCGGATGTACGGCCACGGCATCACCACGTTGATGCTCACCGAGATGGCCGGCATGGGGACGTCGCCGGAACAAAACGCCGCGATGCACGACGCGGTTGCCGCGGCGGTCGATGTCATCGTCGCTTCGCAGCGCGTCGACAAACCCGCCGCGATGGCCGGCGGTTGGCGATACACCCCCGACGCCAAAGACTCCGACCTGTCGGTTTCGGTGTGGCAAGTGATGGCGCTTCGCAGTGCCAAGAACGACGGCTTTGACGTCCCGGCCGAAGCGATCGATGCGGCCGTTGCGTATTTGCATCGCTCGGCCACCTCGCCGCTGGACCCCTCCGGCGCCCCGCGGGACGACTTGACCGGCTTTTCCTACGCCCCGGGCAGCTCCGACGCCAAGTTCACGATGACCGCCGCAGGATTGTTGGCATTACAAACCTGTGGCCAATACGACACGCCGTTGACTCGTGCCGCAGCCGCATGGTTAATGGCCCATCCGCCTCAAACCCGCGAGCGATTCTTTTTCTATGGCATCTACTACTACGCCCAAGGCATGTTCCAAGTCGGCGGCGCCGCGGCGGAGCAAGCCGACCGGCGAACCGACGAGTTATTGTTACCGATGCAAGATTCCGACGGCGCCTGGCGAAGCCGTTCGGGCGAGGAACGCAACATCGGCGACGTATACACGACCGCCCTGGCAATGTTGTCGCTAAGCGTCCGGTATCACTACCTGCCGATCTATCAACGCTGATTGATTCAATCGTAGCGGAAGTCGCCAAGACTTTCGGACTCACCAGAACCGTGCGATGCCATCCGTGCGATGCTGCGCCGCCGAAAGTCTTGGCGACTTCCGCTACGATTTGATCAGAACGGTGCGTCGTCCTCGCTCGCTTCGGCGAACGCGGCGTTGGGGTCCGAGACGTGCGAGTGCGTGTTGCTACCCGGCGTGCCGCCACCGACGACTTGGAACGACAACGCGACAAGACTGCAAAAATACTTCACCTCGCTGCTGGGATCCTTCTGCCACTTGCGACCATCGACCCGGTAAGCAATCTCAACGTCATCGCCGACCGTCAGATCATCGACTTTTTCGCAGTCATCGCGGGTGAAATCGATTGGCACGTAATTGCTGAAACTGCCTTTGTCCTGTTCGAGGACCACGAGCCGTTTGCGGAACCCTTTTTGGCCGTAGGTTTTCGTCTCTTCGATCACGTGGACGATGCCGCGGACGGTGGGGTCGCTCATGGGGGGGCCGGGGTCAAGGCAACAATTGGTCAAGGAGAAGTCCAGCGCATTGTAAGGCCCCGCCGCCGCGGCGTCCAAGGTGGGATAGGCCTCCGGCCTGTCGCCCCCCGGTAGCGGCAAGCCGCCAAGGCTTTGGTCCCATGCGACGCGGCGGCCTGGCGGGCCGCCGCCACCGCAATCCCGGTAGCGGCAAGCCGCCAAGGCTTTGGTCGATGCTCGTTCGGCGGCCTGGCGGGCCGCCGCCACCGGAGCCGCGGGCCGTTGGCTTGCAACACCGCCGCCGGGCCGGTTGACTGGGGGCTAAACCCGTGGCTGACCCCAACCCAACAATCACGACACCGACGATGACTCAACGCTGCCTCCTGCTACTGACGCTCCTGATGACGCTCTCGCCGCCCGGCCCCCGAGCCGACGAAGGGATGTACCTGTTCAATGACCTGCCACGCGAGACGCTGCAAGAACGATACGCCTTCACGCCCACCGACGCCTGGGCCACCCACCTGCAGCGGTCCTCAGTCCGGTTCAACTCCGGCGGCTCCGGCTCGTTCATCTCCTCCGACGGTCTGGTGCTGACCAACCACCACGTCGCCTCCGACACGTTGGCCAAACTCTCGACGCCCGATCGAAACCTGATCGAAGACGGCTTCCTGGCCAAAACGCTCGACCAGGAGATTGCGGCGCCCGACTTGGAACTCAATCAATTGATCGAGATGGTCGACGTGACCGACCGGGTGGTCGCGGCGGTGACCGCGACCGATCCGGCCGAAGCGACGGCCCAGCGGCGGGCGGTGATCGCCGAGATCGAATCGCAATCGACCGATCAAACCGGTTACCGATCCGATGTCGTAACGCTCTTTGGCGGGGCAACGTATCACCTGTATCGCTACCGCCGCTTTACCGACGTCCGATTGGTATGGGCACCCGAAACCGCCGCGGCGTTCTTTGGCGGCGACGCGGATAATTTTGAGTACCCGCGGTATTGTTTAGATGCGACGATCATGCGGGTTTATGAGGATGGCGAGCCGGCCAAACTGGATGACTTTTTACAATGGAGCGACACGCCGGTCGCCCAAGGGGATCTGGTATTCGTCTCGGGCCATCCGGGTCGCACCCAACGAATGTTCACCCGCGAAGCTTTGGAGTTCCTACGCGACGAGCGTCTACCGTACTTATTAGATTACCTTCGCCGCCGTGAGATTTTGCTGCAACAATATCGACTCGGCGGTGCGGAAGCGGCTCGGCGGGGCAGGGATGATTTGTTTGGCATTCAAAACGCCCGCAAAGCCTACTCGGGGATGCTCGCCGGATTGCAAGACCCATCGACGATTGCGACCAAATCGGGTGCTCAAGACACCCTGTTGCAACTTGTCAAAGCCAACCCGCAAACCGCGGCCGCCGCATCGGCTTGGGATACCATCGCGAAGCTTCAAAGCCGCAAGGCGGAACTGCTGCGAAGTTCGGTGATGTTGCGAAGCGACGTGTTTCGCCTGGCGATGGACCTGCTGCTATTGGGCATCGAAGACACCAAACCCAACGGCGAGCGACTCTCGGAGTTCGGCGACGCGGGGCGCGAGTCGTTGCTGCAGAGCCTGCTTTCCCCGGCGCCGTTGTATGTGGATTTGCAGACGACGCTGTTGGCTGACGAAATCTCGCGTTTGATGGAACAACGCGGCGGCATGGATGAGTTGATTGCCGAAATCCTCGTCGGCCGATCGCCGATCGAAGCGGCCGCGGCGATCATCGCCGAAACCCGCGTCGATGAGGTCGCCTACCGTCAAGACTTGATCGACGGCGGACACGACGCGGTGCTCGCGTCGGAGGATCCGATGATGGAGTTGGCCCGGACCCTGCAGCCGCACTATCGCCAACATCGCACCGTCGAGGAGGAGGTCGCCGAGGCAGAGAAACAAGCGTATGCCAAGATCGCCGAGGCCCAAAACATCATCGAGGGCACCACCGGCTATCCCGACGCGACGTTCACGTTGCGTTTGGCGTTTGGCACGGTGGCCGGCTACAGCGAAGCGGGCCGAGAGATCTCACCGACGACACAATTTTCCGGGCGCTGGAGCACGCGGCCGAGCATGCCGGGCAGGATGATTTCGATCTGCCGGCGTCATGGTTGGCGGCCAAGGAGGCGTTGGATCTATCAACCCAGCTCAACTTTGTTTGCACCGCCGATATCATCGGTGGCAACTCCGGTTCGCCGGTGGTCAACCGCGACGGTCACTTGGTCGGTCTGATCTTTGACGGCAACATCCAGTCGCTCACCAGCGACTATTTGTATACCCAAGACCAAGCCCGCGCCGTCAGCGTCGCGGGCGTCGGAATCCGCGAAGCGTTACGCGAGATTTATGACGCCGCCGCCCTGGCGGACTCAATCGGCCGGTAAGGCGGATTGCCAGTGGACATCTACCAGTTTGGTCTTTGGATCGTTTTGAAGGAGCAAGACCACCCCGCATTTTTGATCCCGACGATTCGCGAAAACCTAGCGCGGGGCGACAGCATCAAATACGCAACATTGGTGGAGAGCGTTTCACAACAACATCGCTGAGTATCGCCTACAAGCGGCTACGTTTGCGAGTGCAAACCAAACAGGTTGCCGTCAAGATCGGACGCTAACACCATGAACCCGTACTGTCCGATCGATGTCTTGGGTTTGTGAATTTTCCCACCGGCCGATTCGACTCGCGATGCTTCGGTCGCACAATCGTCGCAGGGGAAGTAGACCAGGGTGCCGCCACCTCCCGAGGGAGCACCATCCATTTTGACCAAAGCACCCGCTGCGCCGCGCCGTCCATCTCCATCGCAAAGGCGAGCATCTCAATCTCGGGCATCGGAGATTCGAGCTTGGTCAATTCGGTGCCCAGCACCGTCTCGTAGAACTTCTTGGCTCGATCCATCTCTTGGACGTAGATTTCAAACCAGCATACAGGATTCGTTTTCATCTTCATTTTCTTTGGTTCTGGTAGTTGCGGGGGAATCGTTTAATCGTCTGACAGCGATTCAAGTGGACGGATTTCGACGGTGCCCTTCTTAACCGGTGGCAGCCTTTCAGCAATCGCGATGGCTTCATCCAGATCGTCAACGTCAATGATGTAGTAGCCACCAAGTTGCTCGGTGGTTTCGGCGAACGGCCCGTCGGTGATTTGACGTTTGCCGTCACGCATTCGGACGCTGGTGGCCGTCGTTACGGACCGCAGTGGTGACGCCGCCAAACACTGGTTGCTTTTCGACAACTCCTCAACGATTTGCTTCGACGCGGTCATGCAATAGCATCAACGCAAGAAGCCGAATAGCCTTCATTGAAGATCAAATAGATAAATACGGAGAATAGCAAGTTGTGTCGAGTCGACCCGGCGTGGCCACCTCTTCTACCCGGGTGACCAAAGGGGAGTGAATGCGAAGTCCGATGGGCAACCGTACACAGCTAATCGGACTAAAACAACACTCCGATCGGACTGCGAACCGGACTTTTTGACAATTGAGACAAAGTGGGACAGCGGAATTGGGACATCAGACCATTAAAAAAGCCTGATTTCCCCAGGGAAACCAGGCTTTTCGAGATGGAGGCGGGGAGAATCACTGAAAACGATGTGTCACCGAGCCTTGGTGTGTGTCGCAAGTCTCTTCAGGCAGGTGCCTTGCGGCACTGCTCCAGCTTTTGGCACCTTCCGCTTATCGGATACTCTATCGGGTTTATCTGACACTCCGATGCAGAGGTTTCTGTCATCGTGACGTGTTAATATGTCCAACACACCAAGCCAGAGGATTTCCAGGTTTCGACCGGATCAACGAGCTGTCTTGGCAGTGTCCGCTGTGAAGGAGCGGTACAGGAACTTGCCGCCGATCTCGATGATGTACTCTTCGACAAGGAATGCCCCGTAGAAGCCGTGGATGTGTAGCGGATGCTTCATTAGGCACACGCACTGCGACTTGGGCGGGTGGGCGACGTTGCCCCAGCGGCCTTCGACGAAGCGGAGCTTGCCCGTGATCGTCAACGGGCTTCGAGGGTTCAACGCCATGGCTTGCTCGCGTTCCAGCGGGATGCTCAGCGGTTGCGATGGTGAAGCTTGAAGCTGGTAGCCGTGGTGGCCCGCGGGACGCCCGGGTGGCACGGGCGCTGTGGTCTTCAGGATCGCCGTCCCGCCGCGCCAGTCGATCGATTTGATCCTCAGGTCGTACTCCACTGGGATGCCATCCAACTCGTTGACGATCTGCCGCCGTAGTTCCTCGAGTCCATCCTGCTGCTGAAGCTTCGTCCGCCCCAGGGGGACACGACGCGATAAGAGCTTCAACTGCCGAATCACCTGCTCGATCGGCTGTGGCTTTGGCTCAACTGGCGGGGTGGGTGTCTGCCCAAAGCAGATCCCGCTGCTCAGGGTGATTGCGATCAGGATGGCGGCGACGGCAGCAGGCATAGATACTCTGGACTCGGTGACTGTCGAACTGCGTGGACCAAATGATTCACGCTTGGCCCCTTGTTCGTCTAGTTTTAACCTACTGATAGGCCACGACGGTGCGGCGACCTGAATCCTCCGGGCTGGCCAGCCGGTAGCACGGCCCCCTGACCGAACTGGTCCCAGTGGGTCGTCGCAAACGACGGTCTCGGCAGCGGCGTCTCCATTCCCGAAGCTTACCCGCTACCTGGGTCAGGTGGCTCAAAGGACATACCGCTTGCGGGATCGTCGGACAGGACGGTTGCGACAGGTCACGACGCAGGTGTCATCCCACAGCTCGCCCGAAGGAAGTCGCACGAGTTCGAGACAGCGTCTGGGAATGGTTAGAAAGTCGTGACATGCCACTGTCTTCGTCAGCTGTTCTCGCTTAGCGTGGTTGAACAGGCCGTCCGACCCGACGACCAGCGTTCCGCTCAATGATCCTCGCTTAAAGGCGACTGGTCGCGAGGCACCTGAACCCAGGAGCGGTTTGCGTGTTTGACCGCTGGTCAGTTTATCGATCACGACACCGTCGATCATCCAAGCCTCACTGTCTCCGACGCTCGCCCCAATGATCCTGTCCAGCTGAAGGTCAACGACCACGGCGGTTGCCTGACCGGTCGCGATCCGAAAATCCGTTTGAGTCAGCAACTGTGACCAGCCCTCGGCGGTATCGATTTGCTGATGGTGATTCCGAACTTCCGAAATGACTGTCTCGGCCGCCTCCGCACCACTGCCCGTTCCCCCGGCCCCATCGGCGACCACGACGATCGTGCGAGGGTTTTGTGCACCGCCGCCGTCGATAATTGCAAAGCGGTCTTCGCACCCCTGACGGTAACCTTCGAGGACGTTCGCAGTCTCAAAAGCCATCGGATTTGGAGTTGGGGAAAGAAGCGAGGAAGGAGTTAGCAAATTGTAAGATTCTACACGTCTGACGTGCGGTCTCGGACGTCGGAGTTCCGGTACCAGCCGGAGGGACAGACCGTCTTGACCACAGGGAGGCCGGTGAAGCCGCTGACAGCATCTAGCACATCGGCAGAGGGATTGCCCGCGACGTGATAGCGGTACAACTTGTCATCAACGACAGCCAGAAAATACAAGTCTACGTTGTCGCAACTTTGGTCGCTCTTGCTTGGCCCGTGGATGACCTGAAACGCGACAACGTGGTGCAGATCCACCTCCCTCTTCAAACGAGGAAGTCTTATGTGATTCTTGGTCTGGTCGACGGCCAAGTAGTCGCCAAGGTGAAGGTGGAAAGTCTGCAGACCGTCAATCCCGATGTAGGTCAGACCGCCGAAAATAACAACACAAACGACTGTGATAATACGTTCCTCTCTATCCTCGACTGCGAACCAGCAAATGGATGCGGCGAAGATCATGAATGAGGGCATGAACCAATGCAGAAGCCGCCCGAGCTGATTGTCGACGACAATACGCAGAACATTGCCCTCCCGGCGAACCACCGCATCGGCTGGTGAGTAGGAAATCATCGATGGCTCAGGTCCATTGACCCACTCCGGGGGCCACCGATCGGCGACAGCCGCGTCAAGGTTCACTGTGGGCCTCGCGACCTCGAAACCAATCGACGCACAGATCGACGACCTTCCGCGACAGAAGCAGTCCGTTGTGAGTTGTATTGCCCCCCTGGTGATCCGCGAACTCTTCGCAGTGGGTGCAGGCCAGCGGGACGGTGAGGTCAAACCGCCCCGCAATTGCCCGGACCTGGCAGCCCGGCGGAACCGACGGTCGATAACCTGTCGCGGACGTCAGTGATCGATGATCCAGAAGCGGGGCTAAAGGTTGACGCATCCTAGCTGGGATCAGTCGTGTCGCCGGTAGCGTGCTCATCGGCGGAGTCAGTAAGACGATCGGCCCTACCCATTTAACTCGACGAGCCGCAAGCATCGTTGCAAAACAGCCGAGGCTGTGACCGATGATGCCGTCGGCGGGGTGCTCTCGCAAGTTCGCGGCCAAGCGATCGACAATCTCTTTAAGCGACAATCCGATACTTGGGTAGCGAAATAGATCAGCGTCCAGACCGCGATCATGCAGCCGGGAGGTAAGTGGCCGGAACGCAATTGATGTCACGGCAAAGCCATGCACGATGCGGATCGCTGGTTGCTTCAAGACGAAGTTCCGAAGCGGTCGCAGTCCAACAACTTGCAACACCCCTGAACCTTCTGCCTGAGCGGTTCATCCAATCGCTGCTGAGCCTGGTCCCAAAGGTCTCCCGGCACCCCGCCGTAGAACGGCTCGGCGATGGACCCTGCGATGCACGCCATCGTATCGGCGTCCCCGCCCAGCGAGATCGCCAACCGGATGGCATGCTCGAACGAATCCGACTCCAGGAACGCCTGAATCGCCGGGGGCACCGATCCCTCGCAAGAGACGTCGAAGCTGTAGAACGGACGGATCTGATCGATCGACCGCGTCATGTCGTACCCGATTTCCCGGTCGATGAAGTCCCGCACGTCCTGCTTGCTTCCCCCGGTTCGGGCAACGTAGACCGACCCAGCGACCGCCAACGCCCCCAGGATGCCGCTGGGGTGGTTGTGAGTGACCGCCGCTGATTCCTCGGCCAACCGCAAAACTTCGTCCAAGCTCTCCGCCGCTTAGGCGACCGGCGACACCCGCATCGCCGAGCCATTGCCCCAACTGCCGTAAGGTTCGGACTTCTCACACCGGGCCCAGTTGATGAACGTCCCGCCGTAACCAGCCCCCGGGTAACGATCGACGTAGTCGTAGAAGAACTGCCTCAGGTCACCGCCGTTGGTCAGCCAGTCCGCCACCGCGATCGTCAGCACCGTGTCGTCGGTGAAGAACGACTTCTCGCCAAACAGCTCAAAGTCCGTTCGCTTGGTCGGGAAGTGCTCGAAGTAAGAGCCAACGATGTCGCCGGTGATCGCTCCTTTCATCCCTGGACGTCCGTGCCGCAGTCATCGAGCCAAAACTGTCGGGTCTGTCCCGCTTCGTTGGCTTGCCAGCAGTACCCGGCGTCCACGTCCAGGCACGTCAGCCACCCGCCCTTGCAGGCCCCGGTGTCGATGCAGACCGCGTGACCGACGGACTTCGGGAAGCCGCTTGATTGTGGTGTGTGGCCGCAGATCATGGTACGTCCGGAATCGTGTGGGACCGTGTCATGGAAGTGCTCCCAGTACAGCATGAAGTCTGGCTGATCGGACAGCTCCATGTCTGGATAGGCGTTGGCGTGGACGAAGAAGTGTGACTTGGTCTCATAGTAAGGCCGCAGGGTGTTTGTGAGAAATTGCCAGTGTTCCTCCGGCAACTGATCCAGTCCCTCAATCTCATAAGACTCCAAGACCGCTTCGCCGCCACATGCCATCCACTGACGGGCGTGGGGCACCGAAGCCCTGGCGGCAACCATCATCAGCTCGTGGTTGCCACGAAGCGGTATGAGGTTGCCAGACTGTTGGGTTGCCAACAGCCACTCAATCACCTGCCGCGTGTCCGGGCCCCGGTCAACATAGTCGCCCAACGTCACGATCCGGTCGTCGGCTTTGAAGCCCACGAATCCAGCCAGCCGGTCCAAGGACCTGAAGCAGCCGTGAATGTCGCCGATCGCCAAGGTCCTCATTTGCCTGTCCGTCCTGATCGGTAACCACTCATCCTTCGGCTCTCGGCTCGTAGCCGACGCCGTTGTCTTCCAGGCCCATCAGCTGCCGCCAGCGGGCTTCGATCAACGCTGTGTACTGGTGACCGGCCATGCCGTAGCCATGCTGCCCGAACCAGTAGTCGCCCTGCACCGCCTGCAGGTATCGCGGCTCTCCTTCCCGGGCGACCAAGCTGTAGACCTTCATTCTCTCGCTTCACTCACGAACTCGCGGTAGATAACAATCAATCCAGTGAAGATGCCCAGCAGCCCACCGAGGTAGCTGAAATTGTGCATCGTCCCAGCCCGCTAGAAGTTGACGACTGTCGTCGATCGCGACACCCTGAACGATCAACGCTGAATCCTGGGGACTGCGGATCAACACAAACGATACCAGCAGGGCCGTCACGCCGGTAATCGGAGCGGTAGCCGTCACCACCGCGAACGCCTTGTGCGTTACAAGTAGCCAGCGCCGGTCGTCGCGGATCGTCATCCCGGCGGAGATCACAAAGAAGCCAATGACGATGCCCATCCACCACGAGGCCTGCCAACCAACGAGGGCGGCCCCAGCCCGATCACCCATGGCCGGGGGAACCCCAGACTGCCGGAACTTGAAGCTAGTAAAGTACTCCGGCGAGACGGTGTAGGAGATCTGGTTGTGCAGCATGCCGTACAGCCCTGCCATCAGGCAGCTTAATAACAACAGTCCAACCGCACCAATTGTACGTTTGACGGCGGGGGTCATTGTCGTTCGTGAGCGTCAGGACCGACAGGCGGCGGTTGGATCAGGTTCATGGGAGAGCAGCCTAACGCAGTCGTCTCGTAGTCGGATGTAACCCGTCGGAATGGTTGCCAGACAGAACGCGACGATCCCCAGCGGATGCGTTCCCGCGTCGAGCAACCTCGTGGTATCCAGGAAGCGATCGTCCGAGGCAAACGCCAACGCCAGGTAACTGCCATTGGCGATCAGGCGGAAGTCCGCGACCAACCAAACGCTTCGATGCCTGAACACGATCGCGGTCGCCAAGGGCAGCAAGACGCCGATCAAAGGCCCTGCCCATAGCGTGACCTTGGGATGCGGATCGGGGTGATGGATGGAGTACGGAAGCCGCCACGGAGCAAGGTCGCACGCGGTCAGCTCCGCCCCACTGGCCCAGCCCCCGACGAGGTGACCTGCCTCGTGCGTCGTGACCATGATGGTCCAGGCGACAACCAACAGGCCAAGCAGCGGCAGGTAGCGAGTCACGTCAGACAGGCGTCGATGTCGTAGTATGATTTCCAGTCAGACATTGGGTACTTCACGATCGATCTTCCCTGGCCACGCACAGCCGCAACCACACGGCTTCGGACATCATGTGCTGGTAGCAACCTCGCAGCAGCTTCGCAAAGTCAGGTTCCGAGGCGGCGAGCTGCTCGATCAGCGGGATGAACTCTTCGCCATGCCAACCGAGCAGGTGCTCGATCGGACCGGCGGCCAAGTGTCCGTGGGACGTGTCGTTGCCCTGACGATAGGCGGTCTGGATGAA
The DNA here is from genome assembly GCA_963833245.1 of Pirellulaceae bacterium. Lineage (GTDB taxonomy): Bacteria > Planctomycetota > Planctomycetia > Pirellulales > Pirellulaceae > Rhodopirellula. Next base: position 17,724 of record CAWHXH010000006.1, on the reverse strand, counting down.
CTTCCACTGTGCCTTCGGGGAGGCGGTGAAGTTCATCGGAACCACGTACGCGGCGGCTGACTCGGGCGGGGCGTCACTGAACAACACCGGCAGCGATGGCAAGGGCAGGGGCTGGGCACCGGAGAGTTCGGCCACCCAGGCGGCAGCGAACCGGTCCCAGTCAGCATCGCTCAGCTCGTCCCAGCGGTGATCAATGGGGGTCCGCCTGCGTTGGTTGTCGTTGGTATTGGCGATGCAAGGTCCTATGGTTCAATCGGCTGCGATCCTGGAGACGGCTTCCACGATGGCCGCCGCGTTGCAGCCATAGAGGTCCGCACCCCCGAACGGGTTCAGTTCAATCAGGTGCAGCGATCCCTCGCACTCGTAAAAAATGCTGGCGGTGTCAGCTGCTCCGCGATCTCCGAAGCGAATCGCAGGCGTCCGCGGGCGTCGACCAAAAGCCCAGCGTCAAGGCAATCTTCGGCGTCGTAGGCCGAACCAAAAATCTCTGGATCAACAGGTAAAATAACAAGGCGGCAATTTGAGCACTTTCCCTCGCGAGCAAGGCTAAACGTCGCTAGCCAGCTTCCCACAGTGACTTCATCTCTCATGCAGTTTTGCGGTATTCTGGGGTCGTCCAACGCGTTCAACCGATAATTGCCGGATTGATTCGATGGGCAAATTTGGAGTATGTCGCCAGCCCAAATGGCTGGCGCTGACTCGCCGCAATCCTCAGCTTTCGACATCTTTGGCCCACCATGCATCATTTGGTTGCTGTCGAGACTGTTCTCCAGCCCGTAGCGGTCGTCCGTGAGCCATCCGCCGATGTCGCCCAGCACCACACCCAGCGCCGAACTATTTGCGGACTTCCTTCGAGAGATCGAAGCTGTTTTCGACCGCGGCAAAGATCAGATTATGGAAATGGCGTTAGCTGAGAAAGGCAGCCAGCGGTCGCTTCTTCAGGCGACGCTTCAGCCAGCTTTTCAAAGCGTTACCGTCCGATTGCCTGACACGACAATCAGTCGGACGGGTCGCCGAATCAATCTAATGAGCGATCTGTTTCTGATGAATGGCGACGATGTTATTTTCAAAATAATCAGTGCAAGCTACAAGGAACTGACCGATGCCGTGCAGCACTTTTCCATGATCGTACGGGTGGCTCATCCGTTGCCATACGTCGAGTTTAGAAACGATCCACATGAGATCTACAAAGAACCGTTACTGGCGCTGCTCTGGCTCGGGCAAGCGCATTGTACATTGAATAGGGCGGTGATTGCTGAAGACACACGGCTTCAATTGCCTGACATAAGCGTCGATGCAACAAAGGTATTGATAGCCCTGCAGCAATCGGGAGGGGACAAGAAATACGTCAAAAGCATTGAGGTCTATTTGAAGTCACACGGCAACGAGCATTCAGACATGCCACGCCCCATCCGAGCGCAACTCAAAAAGGCTGGTCTCATTCAAGCGAGCGGTGGATCGCAAGGGGGAATTATGCTTACAGCTCAAGGCGCCTGGGTAGCAGAGAAACTCAAGCGATCACGCTTCCCGTAACTTTCTGGCTGAAAATTCCCTGATGTCGGTTGATGCGACATCAGTCGACATTGAGCTTCGCCATCTTCGTGTACTTTCTCGCAGCGTCGAATTTCCACGTTGCGAGGAAACCCTTGATGGAACATGTGTCAAAATCCGATCGGCCGATTCGCTTCTCTTCTGCGGTCACAATCGTGGAGCGGATCACCGGTGAGCGGGTTCATAAATCGACGCTCTACCGTTGGGCGGACCGTGGCCTCAAGGGCGTCAAGCTTGAGGTCACCTACGCAGGTGGCCACAAGCGAACCACCGAGAACTTGATCCTGGAGTTCTTCGCAAGGGTGAGTGTTGCCTCGGGCTGCCAGGCCACATCAACCGGTCCCGCGAAACGGACACGGTTGAGCCAAGCCGAGGCAGACCTTGCTGCTGCGGGAATTTGACACGGCTACACATCGAATTCGTGTCGAACGCCACAGGGATGGTGGCACCCGGTAATGAACTACCGACTGGACAAATTGTCCGGGCACCTACCTTAACCCTGAGCAATCAAAGCTATGTCAGACATCGAATGGACTGGAAAAACTTGGAATCCCACCACGGGATGTACCCGCGTCGGCCCCGGTTGCGATCATTGCTACGCAGCGAGGTTATCCCACCGCCTGCGAGCAATGGGTCAGTCAAAGTACCGGAACGGATTTGAATTGACTGTCCACCCGCACCTACTACAGGCTCCATTGAGCTGGAAGAAGCCGCTGCGAATCTTCGTGAACTCGATGAGTGACCTTTTCCACCGCGACGTGCCAACTGAATTCATCCTGCAAGTCATGGAGACGTGCCGTCAAGCTGATTGGCATCAGTTCCAGATCCTGACAAAACGCTCACAGCGGTTGTCGCGGCTTGGACAAAAAATTGATTGGCCGTCAAATGTTTGGATGGGAGTAAGTGTTGAATCGCAAGCCTACGCCTATCGAATCGATCAACTTCGAGTAGTCCCCGCCGCAATCCGGTTCGTTTCTTTTGAACCGTTGATTGGACCAGTGAATCGCCCGAACCTGGAAGGCATTGACTGGGCGATTGTCAGTGGGGAGAGCGGCCCAGGTTCCAGGCCATCTCATCCGGATTGGTTCCGTGACATTCGGTCGGCCTGTCGCGTCGCCGACACCGCCTTCTTCTTCAAGCAATTCGGCGATTACGCGCCAGTCAATGATGAAAACCGTAAACGCAAAACGGTCCGATTGAACCTCGACGGCTTAGAAGTCTTGGATGCAGTTCAGCGTCGGCATAGCGACGTTGAGCTTGCTCGTTTTGGAAAAAAGAATGCCGGTCGAACCCTCGACGGCCAAATCTGGGACGAATACTCCGTCGCACTCCCCTAACAAACGATTGGCGTTTGCAAACCTTTTTGTCCTCCCTTCAACACGAAGAAGTCATAAAACCATCTACCCTGGCGAATCAACTGCGTGAGATGACCCGTCAAGATACTCCCCATGTCCGGATCCAACGTTTTACAGACCAGGGAGTCATTGACTTTTATCGGATCTGCCCGGGCTGCAATGTGAAAATCAACAGCGATGAGCGACCCCGTTCAAGCATCAAGCGATCACGCCATCACGCCATAAAGGCGAATGGCTCGATCAACTGGCGAACCATATCCACGGCGGCGGCGGTCGTGATGACCTAGAGGCAATCATCGCCTTCACAGGCTTGCCGCCAACCGACTTTGTGTAGACAACTATTCAACACATCAGTTAGAGAACTTTTGTTCAAATTCTAGACTTTCGGTAGCTCGGGATTCCGTAAAGTCGACGACCGAATGCCACCGACGCTCCTGATTGGAGCGTCGACGGTTGTTCATTTCGGGGTCGGACTTAAAGCTAAGCTGCCATCGACGAACAGCTTTCGTAACATTTGCGGCAGCACTCCACGCATTTATTCATGTTGCCGACCTTCTCGCAACTTTCTGCACATGCTTTGCAGATTTCGGCGCAGGCTCGGCAGTACAACGCATGGTTGTCGCTGTTGCGGCTCATGAAATCGACGCAGGCGGCGCAAGCTGCGATGCAGTCGAGCATCAATTTGACATGCGTTTGCTTGACGTGGTCACCGCCTTCGGACAGGCAGTGGCTGGTCAGCATGTCTGCACAGGTCGTTTGGCACTCTCGGCAGTTTTGAAGGCATTCTTTCATGGATGCGGTTGCTGTACTCATTCGTTTCTCCTTTGGAAATGGTTGTGCGGCCCAGTTGCCGCTGCCTTTTCGGAATGCAACCTGCATACCACTACGGGGTATACTGGAGAATGACTTTTTGACAGCCTGGAGAGACCATGGACCACACCGAAAAGCACGTTACATCAATGCCCGTCGCCAATACACCGACGCAAATTGACCCGGTGTGTGGAATGACCGTTCCCGCGGACAGCCCGCGATCAACCGAATTTGACCGCACGCATTACGTATTTTGCAGCGATGGCTGTTTGACGAAGTTCAAGAACGACCCGGCAGGCGTGTTGGCGAAACGTGCTCAAAAAGAAGCGAGCCGGGAAACATCGTGCTGTGGAGGCGATGCGGCCGTGCATGAAATCGGGGAACCACCACCGGCGTCCTCGTGCTGCGGTGGTCACACATCGTCTAGTGCGAGCGACACGCCCGCAGACCCAACGGCGATCTACACCTGTCCGATGCACCCGGAAATCGAGCAGGTCGGTCCCGGAGACTGCCCGATTTGCGGGATGGATTTGGAACCGAAGTTTGTCGACATGGCGGACCATGGAAACGACGATCAATACGACGAAATGAAGCGACGGTTCTGGGTCGGCGTGGCGTTTTCAGTGCCGCTGCTGGTGATCGCGATGGGGCCGATGGTGGGTCTGCGCGTAGCGGACTGGATGAGTGCGACCGTGTTCGGTTGGTTGCAACTCGCGCTCGCAACGCCGGTGGTATTTTGGTGCGGGTGGCCGTTGTTGGTTCGCGGTGCGAAGTCGTTTCGCAGCCTAAATCTGAACATGTTCTCGTTGATCGCGGTGGGAACGCTGGCGGCGTATTTGTTCAGCTTTGTCGTCGTTTTGCTGCCCGGCGTGATCCCGGAAGCGTTCTACGAAAACGGTGTCGCTCCATTGTACTTCGAGGCAGCCGCCGTGATCATCACGCTGGTGTTGCTCGGGCAAGTTTTGGAATTGCGAGCACGTCAACAAACCGGCGGTGCGATTCGAGAATTAATGCAGTTGGCTCCTGAGACGGCGACCCGGATCAGCGACGATGGCGAGGAGGAAATTTCGCTCGATGCGATTCGAGTGGGGAATCGCTTGCGGGTGCGTCCCGGCGAGAAGGTGCCGGTCGACGGCCGCGTGATTAGTGGTTCAAGCAGCTTGGATGAGTCGATGCTGACGGGTGAGCCGATCCCGGTGCAGAAGGTCGAAGGCGACGAAATTACCGGCGGGACGTTAAACCAAACCGGTGCGTTAGTGATGGAGGCAATCGGTGTTGGCGGCGACACGGTGCTCAGCCGGATCGTCCAGATGGTCGCGGAAGCGCAGCGGAGTCGTGCTCCGATTCAAAAACTGGTCGACGTGGTCGCTCGCTATTTCGTGCCGACGGTAATTGTTTGTTCGATTGCTGCGTTTATGGGTTGGACGGTATTCGGCCCCGAACCGCGGCTCGCTCACGCTTTCGTTGCAGCGGTTGCCGTATTGATCATCGCGTGCCCTTGTGCGTTGGGATTGGCCACGCCGATGTCGGTGATGGTCGGCGTTGGTCGCGGCGCAAAGGAAGGTGTGTTGATCAAAAACGCCGAAGTGTTGGAGGTGATGGAAAAGGTCGACACGATCGTCGTTGATAAAACGGGAACGCTGACGCAGGGGCGGCCGGAAGTGACGGCGGTCGAGACATTCGGTGACTGGGGTGAAGGCGACGTGTTGCGGATGGCTGCGGCCGTCGAGAGCCAGAGTGAACATCCGCTTGCTCAGGCGGTTGTCCGGCGAGCAAAGAGCGACGATCTGCAATTGGCTGAGGCGAGCGATTTCAACAGCATCACGGGTGGCGGTGTCCATGCCCGAGTCGGTCAGCACGAGGTCGTGATTGGCAAAGCGGACTTGCTTGACGAACAAGGCGTGACCGGTGTCGACGCGGGCCGAGAGAAAGCAGGTTCGCATCAAGCCGAAGGTGCAACGGTCGTGTTTGTCTCGATTGATAACTCGCTCGCCGCGATCCTTGCCATCACCGATCCGATCAAGGAAAGCACGCCGGCGGCTCTGAAGACGCTGCATCATCTCGGGCTAAAGGTCATCATGTTGACCGGTGATGCTGAACCGACCGCGAGGGCCGTGGCCACTAAGCTGGGAATCGACGAGTTTCATGCGGGCGTTTCACCTGAGGACAAACACGATTTTGTCCAGAAACTCAAACATGAAGGCAAGATCGTCGCGATGTGCGGTGACGGAATCAACGACGCACCGGCACTTGCCGAGTCCAATGTGGGGATTGCGATGGGGACCGGAACCGGCGTCGCGATCGAATCGGCGGGTGTCACACTGGTGGGTGGTGACCTGCGGGGCGTCGCGGCGGCCGGAAACTTGAGCCGAAAAACAATGAGCAACATTCGGCAAAATCTGTTCTTCGCGTTTATCTACAACGCCCTCGGAATTCCCGTTGCAGCAGGGCTTCTGTACCCGTTCTTTGGCGTTTTGCTGAGTCCCATGATCGCGGCGGCGGCGATGAGCTTGAGCAGTGTTTCGGTGATCGCGAACGCATTGCGTCTTCGCGCAGCGAAGCTGACCTAAACGGCTTTCGCTTGAGAAACGAAACCTTCACGGATTTGTTCCACTTTTCGTGAAGAAACGACCTGCGGAGATCATCTAAACTCTGCACATGGTTGGAAATTCGCACTCCCGTGGCGAAACGTCGCCTAAAGGAGTGCTGATGTTCGTAAGCGAAGTGGTCATTGAGCGAGCAATCGACGGTGAGTCAGAGGCTCAGCGTGAGATCTATCAGGTGTTTTATCCTCGCGTCTACCGGATGGTCCGGCGGATCGTCGGTGAAACAGATGCAGATGATGTGAGCCAAGATGCGTTCATGCAAGTGCTGTCAAAATTAGACTCCTACAGTGGGAACGCCGCATTCGCGACTTGGGTGCATCGTGTCGCGGTCAATCAGGCTCTGCAGCACGTCCGCTCTCGCAATCGGCATCCAACCGAAGCATTCTACGAGGATTCGATGACTGGAAAGGATACGCGAAGGCGGGCCGGGTTGTCCGAGCTTCTGGACGCGGCGTTGCGTCGCATTGACGTCGAGCTGCGAATAATCTTTCAGCTCAAGGAGATCGATGGGCTAGCCTACGTAGAGATCGCGCAGACGGTCGGCATCCCTGAGGGAACCGTGGGTTCCCGGCTGAATCGAGCCAGACGAGAACTTCAAGCACAACTGATTGATTTAGGGTGGGAGCCTTAACATGGAATGCCAAGACGCCGCCGCGCAGCTATCGGCTTACTTCGACGACGAACTCGCCAGCGAGATGGCTGACCGAGTCAGTCAGCACGTGGAGTCGTGCCAGACCTGCCAAGCGAAACTGCAATCCTTTGCGGGGATTCGCAAACTGGCGACGCAATATCGCGAACCAGCGGCCCAAGCCCCTTCCTGGGAGACGTTTGCCGCCCGAATGAATACGGTGCAGCTCGCGCCGGATCAAATGCCTAACGGTCGTCGGAGGCTAAAGGATGTTGCAATCATCATCGCCGCGCTGGCGGCATCCGTCGTGATCCTGTTGTCGGTTCGACAGCCTGAGCGTTCGGATGAGCATGCGGTCGCGCAACAGCACTCACATTCCCATGCCGGAGCGATGGCTGGCATGCCTTCCACACCTATCGACTTTCAAGACGTGGTCTTAGGCTTCAATCAAAACTCAAACATGGCCGTCAATTCGTTCGCCTCCAAGTACGATGGAACCGAAGTTTCGATCGACGACGCAGAGAAGGATTTGGGTTACCAACCCCACGCGAAGAAGTCGCTTCCGACTGGCGTTCAGTTGGTTTCGACTCGCTTGTTGACGTTGCCGGAATGCAACTGTGCCGAAGGCGAGTGCCTCTGTGGCCCCGACGGGTGCAACTGCGTCGCGTGTGTCTGCCAGCGTCCTGATGGATCGACATACATGCTGGTCGAAAAGTGCAAGTCGCAAAAGGTGAGCTTTGGCGATCTTCCAGTGCAACTTGTTCGTCGCGGTGACAAGATGCTCCAGGTTGCTAAAAGCAAGGATGGAATCGCGGTCTCGTGGGAAGGCTCTCAGGCGAGGATGACCGCAATTGGTTTGCGAGACGCATCCGAGTTGGATGTGCTGTTGGCTGCTAATTAGCGACCAATTTGTTTTCTGGTTCGTTGGGCGACGCGAGTTGCGAAAGCGAAATTGTGATTGGTTGTCAATCGCATGCCCCCCTGCCAGGGTTTTGTTTGATTTCCAACGGATCGCTGATTAAAATCCGGTTACCCCGCAAGGGTATGTGCGGGGGTTGGCAGCACCGTACCCGAATCCGTCACGCAATCGCGGGCGTATCGGTGCATAGAATCCTAGAACCGAAACACTGAGTGGAGCATCATGACAAATCCAGAGGACCGACGTAAATTCTTGAAAGTGGGAACGATTGCCGCCGCCGCGGGACTGGCTGGCAAAGCGATGGCCCAAGAGGGCAACGCGGACTTGAATTTGCCCAATGACCCGGATGCGCCGCCGCCGATCGGGAAAGCTTCGGCTGAACCGAGCATTCCGGTAGACTCGGACGTGCGAGCGGAGATGGATGGCTTCAGTCGCTTCAAGCCATCTCGCGGTACCGATCCGGATTCGGACTACTACATCGGGAAGAAGATGCCAGGCTTTCGTCCCGCGTCGGCAGGTCCGGCCCCGTTCGAGGCTCCAGACTTGGAAAAGCTGCCTTGGAAGATGGTCAATGGCGCGAAGGAGTTCCAATTGGTTGCGCAATCCGTGCGACGCGAATTCCTGCCTGGCTACTTCATCGACGTGTATGGCTACAACGGGAGCATGCCGGGGCCGACGATCGAGGTGACTCAAGGCGATCGTGTTCGTATTGTTGTCACGAACGAACTTCCCGAAGACACATTCGCGCACTGGCACGGGTTTGAGGTGCCTGTTCAGTATGACGGTGCGGCCACGCTGACTCAGAACCCGATTAAGCCGGGCCAAACGATGGTGTATGAGTTTGATGTTCACGAAGAGGGCACGTTCTTCTATCATTCGCATGTCCCGATGCAAGAAGCGTTTGGACAGGTCGGTTGGTTCATCGTTCATCCGAAAAAGGTTTACGATCCGCCAGTTGACCGTGACTTCGGCCTGATCTTTCAAAACTTCTTTGTTGAACCGACGCAGACCGTTGCTGATAGTTGGAAGATGGATTGGAACTGGCATACGATCAACGGACGTAGCGGGCCGCTCACCACACCGCTGGTCTGCAAACATGGCGAACGTGTCCGCATTCGCTTGATGAATTTTGCTCCGATGCAGCACCACCCGATCCACTTGCATGGGCATACCTATTGGGAAACCGGACACGAGGGTGCGCGAACCCCAAGCAGTGCCTGGGTTCCCCGCAACACTTCGCTCGTCGGCGTGGCTCAGGCGACGAACTTTGAGTTCATTGCCAACAACCCTGGCGATTGGATTTTCCATTGTCACATGGTCCACCACATGATGAACCACATGACACGGCAAGTCGGTCCGCGGATTCGCAAAGGTGTGAACGTGGATCGTTACTTGCAAGACACCTCGACGCGGCCGACCGTTGACTTCACTCGCAATGATCCAGGCTTCAACACGCCCGGCTATCCGCAAAAGATGTTGGGTATGGAGCGAACGATGCCCCAGATGGAGGCGATCTGGAATCGTCGCGAGGTCAGGGGCATGCGGGCGAACTATCCGATGGCGGTGAAAGGCTTGATGACCGTTCTGCGAGTCTTGCCAGACGACCTTTACAAATTGGTGATGGAAAGCAACGAGCCGGTCGAAAAGGGGGCCGTGTTTGCCGAAATCGTGCGCCGCTTCGGCGATCCAGAGCGTTACGAGGCCGCTCCCAAGATGATGGGCATGAATATGTAGCTGGGGATGCCGTGACGGGCAAAACCATCTACACTAGGGTTTTAAGCCACCAATCAGGGTGAAAATCAGCCGCTATAAGCTGAGCGAAGACGACAAAAAACGAATCCATCATCGGATTCGGAGAATCATCGGACAGGCCGAGGCCGTCGATCGCATGGTGCAGGAAGAAGCACCATGCGTGGATGTCGTCATGCAGATTAGTGCCGCGTCGGGCGCACTTTCTAAGGTAGCCCAGCTCGTCCTTCAGGACCACCTCGCTGGCAGTCTATCGGACGCGGCGTCGTCCGATAGACTGCCCAGCGGGAATCGATCTTGCAGGAGCTGATCGTGCTGTTTGACAAGTACGCGTCGACGAAATAGATGGGGAGTTGGGAGACAAGGAGTTGCGAGCTAGGGGAGTACAAATGTCTCCGTGTCTCTGTGTCTCCCACCCCCCTCTTCTTCCTACCTCGGTTTCGGTACTGCCGAGATGTGTCCCGGAGGCTGCGGGCCAGTCGGGGCCATCAAGCCGCCGTTGAGCAGGTAACCGGCGATCAGCGTTTCGTTGCTGCGCCACGCAACCAGGTGATTGATGTACTGTGCTCGAAGGCGGTAGTACTTGATTTGGCTTTCAAGGACTTGTGGCCAATCAACCCGGTCTTCCTCGTAAGCGTCCAATAAAACTTCGTATGCCAGTTTCGATTCCGGCACAATCACCTCTTGGTAGCTGCGAACATTCTGCAGCGCCGTGAAATAGATTTGGTAGGCGCGAGCAAGGTCGCGTTGCAACGTCAACTCGACTCGGTTGATTTCGCCACGTTGTCGAACGACGTCCGATTCAGCTTGGCGAATTGTCCCCTGGTTCCAATCGTACAACGGAACCTCGATCGCGAGTCCCGTCATGTGAGTATTTTCGCCGGCCTCAAAGTTGCGACCGTAACCGTAATTGATAACGATGTCCGGAATCGGTTCGACGGTCTCACGCCTGACCTTGATTTCGTCGGCGACCAATTTGGCTCGAGCGGCCAATATTTGAGGGCTTTCGCTGAGTAAACGGTCCAATGCCACGTCGAAATCAATCGGGTTGACTTGGCCTTCCAAGGTGCCAACCAACGGAGTGGGTTGCATCCGCTCGCCGGCAATCGAGATTAACTCCCACCAGTTCTGGCGAAAGTTGTTCTGGGCGAGCATCAGATCTAAACGAGCTTGTTGCAACAAGATATTGGCATCGTGCAGTGCCGCACGAGTCGCTTGACCGGCGTTGTATAACTCGCGTGCTGTGATAACGGCGTCTTCCGCGTTCTTCAAAATTTCCTGGTGAATCTGGACAAGCTCTTGTTGTCCCAGCGTCATCCAAAAACTGATCCGCAAATCATTGAGTACTTGGTACTGTTGCTCCAATGCTCGCCACTCCGACACCCGGGTCAATTGCACAAACTTGGCACGGCTGAGTTGCAACTTTCGAGCGGTTACAATGCGCTGCGAAAATACAGCCCCCTGCCACTCACCGGCGGTCCCGCCAACCCCCACCTGTTCGCCGACGTATTGCAACGTCGGGTTCGGAATCAATCCCGCTTGGATTGCCTTACCCAGTTCACTTTGAGTTTGCGCTTGTGCCTGCGTCAGGGTTGGGTTTCGACTGCATGCCATCGACTCTAATGAGGCCAATGTCAGGGCGACTTCGTCGCTGACAATCATGCCTTGGGAAAGCGATTCGGGAACCGGTGGAACCGGTGGTGGCTCGGTAAACTTCTCGCCGACGCGAGGACGAAGGTCCTGCGGCGATGTCGGCGGATAAGGGTTATTCACGTCCGTGCCGCGTCGTTCAATGCGTTCGGAATCGGTGATCGGTTGCTGGGCCGTGGCAACCGCGGCGGAAACAAGAAGGGACGTCGACGCCAGGAAGCGACCGACACGACTGAGCGTTGACATTGAAAACTCCGTTGTAGCGAAAGGATGAGTCATTTGCTCATCCCGGCCATCTTGGCCTATAAAAATGCTGGGTAAGTGTTGTGGTGACGAAACTACTTGATCGCTTCGGTGATCGCTTTCTTCCGCGTCACCATGTTGAACGCGTGTTGATACCAGTGTTTGGTTTTCTTATCGTTGACGGACTGGTACAGGGGCAAAATTGGGTCGTCGTCGCACGGATTGGTGCCGTAGTAGATTCGTTTGGTACAGCCACAAAAGTCGGGACCGGTGCAGCTAACCATCGGACGTGGATTGCATCCGCCGCTGCGTACGGGAAGCGGATCGAAGACGAAAGACCCACCGGTTGCCGTTGGCAGGATGCCGCTTGGATTGGTGATGCTGGCGGGCAGCTCAGCGACACTGCGGTTGGTCGGCGCGATGGCGTTGGACATTTCGAGCGTCGAAGTTGAGTGCAACATGTCGGACATTGCGGTCATGTCATCCATCTCGGGCGCGGCCAAGGTGACTGGCTGTGGTAACGATTGTCCAAACGAGTCTTGAGCGGTCGCCGTGCAGGACGTGACACCAATCACGACCGTTGCGATGACCCAGTGAACTTTTGACGAATACACGGTCATTTTTCTTTCTTGTGCGGAGGGAACAATTCCTCTGTCCTATCGGCGTTACCGTGGTGGGGTATACAAAAGAAGGTTCTGGCTGCGGTGAGACGTTCCGCTTCTGTTGCCGATTGTTCCGATTATCCCAGATACTCCAATCAGAAATGCAGCACGATGAACATGTGGCTACTCACCATGCTGGGGACGATCCTTGTCGCTCTGAGCATCCTGGAAACGTTCATGGCGGTGCTGCATCCGCGAGCGGTTACCGGGCCGGTCACTTCGTTTGTGAACCGGATGTTTCACAAGTTGTTGAAGACATCAATCGGGCAGTCGAACTATGTCACCTTGTTGAGTGGCCCGGTGTTGATCGTGACTCAGGTGATCTGCTGGGCGTCGCTGTTGTTGCTTGGCATCAGCCTGATTGTTTGGCCACAATTGGGAGGCGGCATCGTTGCCAGTTCTGGGAAGCCGACGGAGACGACTCTTTGGACAGCCATCTACTACGCCGGTTTTACCGTGACCACTCTTGGGGTAGGTGATCTCGTTCCCAAAACCGCAGCGATGCAGCTTTTGACCGTCTCGGCGGCTGGGCTTGGTTTCAGCTTTTTCACCCTGGTATTGGCTTACGTCATCTCGATCTATTCGACGCTTTCTCGTCGCAATCAATTTGCTAACGAGATTGATTACCGAACTGCACAGACGGGTGATAGCCTGCGATACTTGGTTCCGTATCTTTCGTCCGATGAGATGTCACTGTTGAACCAAGACCTTTACACACTCTCGGCAAACATGGCGGAACTATTGGAGTCGCATCATTTTTATCCATCGCTGCACTATTTTCGATTTGCCGAAGACCGTTACGCCATGAGCCGCATGTTGCGATTTTGTTTGGAGGTGGCGTCGTTGATTAAAGCAATGCAAGAGACGGGTGGCCCCGCCGCGAATGCAGTCACGGAGCCTGCTGACCGATTGTGGCACGCCAGCCTGCAAATGCTTCGCGACACTGAAAAGCATTTTGTCGTTTGCAAGTCGCAAGAACCGCCGGAGGAAGTGGGAACAGCGAACCGGTTGATCTCGCAGATGGCTCAAGCAGATACTAGCCAACGGGTCAGCAATGAAAACGCCTTCGTGGATCGCTATGCTCAGTTAGCCAACACTTGGTCAACGGACTTACATTCGCTTGTGCTTTGCATGGGCAGTCAGATTGATGGTCGCTTAGATGACCAGCATCCCAATCGCCATCGCAATCATGACGCTGTTTTCGATGATAGTCACTGAGGACATGGGCAGGTTGAAAGCGGTTCCCAGGCAGGCGCACTGGATCGCCTGCTTCTTTCGCACGGCCATGATTACCCCCACCAAGCCAATCGACATGATCGCAGCAGTCAGAATGTTTGCGACAGTCAAGAGGCTTCCCGTTACGAAGAGTAGACCCAACGCGACCTCGATCCAGGGGTACGAAATCGCATACGTTCGTGATCGACGAGCGATCACGTCGTAGGTGGCGAACGCATCCGCAAATTTTCCGATATTGAGCAATTTGAAAAAGGCGAAGCCGAGGAAAGACAGGCCCATGAAGTTGCTCATGAATCGCATCCAATTCCATTGATCCTGATTTGACTCTAAGAGAAATGCGCCGCCTAGGACGTACAAAACAACCAAAAAGAGTGGCTTGTAGGTCTTGAGACTAAATGTCGCTTTTCCATCATCGACCTCATCTGGTTGCGGGGGTTCTGATTCGCTAACGACTTCCGCACGGAAACCTGATTCATTCATCAGCTCAACGATTCGATCGGGGCTTCCCTTGGACGAAAGCTCGGCTCGAATGATTTTGCGAGGGTCGTTAAGATCGGAATCCCAGCTTGCGATTCCCGGATCTTTATCAAGCAAGGGACTAACTTTTGCGAGGCATCCGCCGCATGTCATGCTCGTTGAAACGGTTACTGTCATGGTTCTACTTTGGTTGGTGGTTGCATTTGATTGATTCATGGATGATTGCTTCGATGATCGGACAACCGACCAGCGAGCGGCGACCATTGCAATCTTGGACAAGCCCCGATAGCGTGGTCTCCATCTGCTGAAGGTCGGCGAGTTTTTGCCGGATTGCGACGAGCTTCTGCTCGGCGAGCTGCTTCACTTTGCCCCGAGATTCATCGGGAATCTCTGAAAGTGCGAGTAGTTCGCCAATCTCTGCGAGTGTAAATCCAAGATCCTTCGCACGCCTGATGAAGCGGATTCGGTCAACAGTGCTCTCCGGATACTCCCGGAACGAAGTCCTCACCGGCGATGGCTCGGCAAGCAATCCGCGACGCTGATAGAACCGCACGGTTTCAACGCCGACGCCAGCGGCTTCTGCGACTTTCCCGATCGTAAAACGACTCATCGGATCCTCCTGTGCAACCAGTATCGACTCCGTACCGTGGTACGGAGTCAAGCCAAATCGCTGATTTTTTTGGCGGAGGAAAGTGGAGCAAGTTGGCTGCGATCGTCGCTAGTCGGTATCCGCAGGGTTTGGGCAGACGGTCTCGGATCGCTACGCGACTGCGTTAACACCCGTTAGGCGGGCACTTGGGCAGAAAGGCGTGAAGAATCCGTGCCGTCTCGCCATCTAACGGTTTGGCCGCCAGTCTTATGGCTCATTTTTCAATCTAGGTATCAAGATGCTATGAAGCGATTAAGAACACCCTTGTTTTGGAGGCGACTTCCCTTGGCCCGTCAATTGCTCCTGGCGGTGAACTCGTTTCTGCTGATCATGGTCAGTGGTTTCTTGGTGGTGGACCACCGATTGCGGGTGCGGCGTGAGGTTGGGCAAACCAGAATCGCTTTGGCCGAAGAAGCCAAAACGTTGTACGAATCTGCTGTTGCTGTCGAAGGCGAGAACACAGACGCGGTGCAGAAATTGGTCGATAGCGTTTGTGCGAGGATGAACTCGGACGAATCGCCTGGGCACCACATTGCGCTGCAATGGGGAGGTGAACTGCTGCAAGCGAAATCGCACGGGCGTTCATCGCCGGAGATGTTTGATGCAATGATGGCAGCGGCCCATGGACACGTCGACGCGGAACCAATGGCTGAGGCGATGGTGGTCGGCGCGTTTCAGGGACCGGCCGGGCAGGTACTCGTTTCGGAACAGCGGTCGAACATTCTTGCCGTTGCTCGCGAGGCTCTGATTCGTCAAATGATCGCCGTGTTTCTCGCCGGTTCGCTTGCCGCATTTTTGGTGAACCTTGTCTTGCGGAAGATCGTGACCAAACCGATCCGTCGATTGGTGACGTCATTGCAGAGCGTTGGCGATGGAAATCTGGAATCACGAGTCGACGTGCATAGCTGTCGAGAGCTGACCTATCTTGGCGAGCAATTCAACGACATGGCATCGAAATTGGATGCGGCCGAACGGGACCGTCGCGTTCACATGACGAAAGCCAGGGCGATCCAACAAAACCTTCGGCCAAGTTCGGACGCCATCCCGGGACTAAACATTGCCGCGCTGTTCAAGCCTGCCGACGATGTCGGTGGCGACTACTACGACGTCATCCGGCTAAACGATGATTCGACGCTGTTGTGTATCGCCGATGTTTGCGGACATGGCGTGCCTGCGGCGATGGCGGCGACGCTGTTGAAGGCGTTTGTTGCTGAGGCGGCTAAGCAGTCTCATCATCCGGCAGAAATTCTGACGCGTGTCAATCAGCAGTATTACGAGTACGTGATTTTAGGTTACTTTGCCACGATGGTGCTCGTGCGGGTTGACATGGCGGAAAAGCAACTGGTCTACGCGAATGCTGGTCATGAACTTCCGTTTGTACAATGTGACCAAGAACCGGTCCAGCGGCTGGACCACAGTGACCTGATACTTGGCGTCGAAGCGGATACAACGTACGAAGAATGCTGTCGTCCAATTTGCAGCGGGACCAAACTGGTGTTGGTCAGTGATGGTGTTACCGAAGCTTTCAACCCAAACGACGAACAGTTCGGCACCGAGCGAGTCAGCGACACGATCGCGAAGGCAATTGGTGAACACGCTTCGGACTTAGTCGGGCGATTCGATTCAGCACTCGAAGCCTTTCGTGATGGGCGTCAGGCATTCGATGACACGACGCTGGTGGTTGCGGAATTGGTGAAAGAAGAAGGCCGTTCGAGCGAAGCAGCAGGTTGAAAAGTCTCTTGCGAGCTTCAGCCTTCAATCATTAGGTCTTTCGTGGGGATCGCCGACGTATGTGCCGGTGCGGACTCCGCCGAGGAAAGGCTGCTCCGGATAGCCGACACTGCAGAGCGGTCCGACCTTGATCAACCACGCACGACCGACTTGGCGAAAGCCCATCCGACCGACGCTGCGAAGCGCAGAACGATTGGTGCATTCTGTCGTCAGGACGAGCTTTTCGATGCCCCGGTTCGGTAGTTGATGTGCTGCCGAGGACATCAACGCGGCATACAAACGCCGACCACGATAGCTAGGCAAAATGAAGACATGGAAAACGAAACCAGTATCGTCTGGCAGGAAGAGAGGCAGCTGCGTGTCGGGGTGGCCATCGTGATTCATTTCTCCTGGAACATCGCCGTGGGCAATCCAGGCGAACCCTGCGAGCCTTTCGCCATCCATGACCGCGAAGCAAACCGCCTGATCGTCGCGGAGCCAAACGGCATGCCCTTCGTCGAGGTAGTTTTCCTCACCCAAATGCTGCCGAAGATCGTCCTCAGTCCATTGCACCACCGTCAAGCCTTCCGGGCAGGGAAAATGCGAAAGGCTTGCAAGATCGCAGCCAAAGAACAGTGTCCGGTTGGCGATCGCGATACGACGCATCACCCGGTAAGGCAACTGTTTTAGACGAGCGAGCAAGGGCATCGGCTGACTCCGCAGTCGGACTAATGGCAACAACTGCCGCCCCCGCCCGATGACGCACTTTTGGGCGGACTGGTGTAGCTAGCCGACGGTTGAGGGCTTGGTGTGTAATCCTGCGAGAAGTCAACATCCGAGGTGTTGTACTCGATGTTTGTTGCCGCTTGCTGGGCGTACTGCTCAGCCGTCATTTGCTGAGCGACTTGTTTTTTTCGCCAGGGCAATCCACCGGTGCATCCGGTTGTGCTGATGGCCGCCGCGACGACCGTGAGCGTAACGAAGCGAGATAGTTTTGCGTTCATGGGAACGTCCTTGTTGTGTGAAGTGAAATTCGTTTCCACTTGAGATTTGAAGCATGCCGAAACGCTCGACATAAAAGGGCGGGGACGGCGTGTAAGCGTCATCACCGAAGTGAATCAACCGGGACACCGCCCCCGCGTTTTCAAGAAAATGGATACAAGGCGCTTCGTCCGGTGAGCTACCCTGACAATCCATCTTCTACTTCCGCCTAACGAAGCGTCGGAGCGTTGACCCCCTGCTGAGCGAGAACGGCGAGCCACTTTTGCGGTTCCTCCGCGATTTTCTTTGCACAGCCAGGGCAGCAGATATAGATTGCTTTGCCAGCAGCATGAATCTTGTAGGGACCGCCCATTGCATCGAGTGGTTCATCCATCACAGGGCATTTCTTTTGAGCAGCGATGAACGGTGCGTCCTCGGCACTGACTTTGAAGATGCCTGCGCGGACTTGGTCTGTCCCGGCTGGCACCGAACCCGCTG
>CAWHXH010000005.1:0-879121 GCA_963833245.1 Pirellulaceae bacterium | reverse complement strand
TGTTATCCGGTCTTGTTAATCTCCAATGAGTGCTTCCGATCACTTTGAAGTCGAAACTTGAACTACTCAGTTATAATTCTATTTGCCTTCCACCTGGCATTGCTGCTATTGAGCCTCGGCATGTGGGTCCAGTTGACGACATACCTACGCAAGACAAAGCAGGTAGATGGTGCAGAGGGACTGAAAGGGTACCAACGACTCGTCGCGTCTCAGATGTATCTTATTTACATTGGTAGGTTTCATTCTGATTGCAACCCCGCTCGTGCTTTGCTTCGCCTTTTGGGCGACTGGCCTGATCACTTTGGTAAATCTCGGTGTGTCAGGAGTGCTTCCGCTGTTTGCAAACGTGGTGCTGATCGGATTGCTAGGTGGTCCAGCATCCAGAGTTCGCCAAATAACCGCATCAGATGCGACCATACAGGTTGGCGTCGATCACGTTGCCAGCGTTTGGACGGATAGACTTGACGCCAGACTGGTAACCTAGGACGGATAACCTTGGCGTTGCACCGGAGTAACTCCGGGGTCGGGCATCGGCGATTGCCCGAGGCGGGCATTATATCGCCGATGCCCGCCCCCTCCGTTACCCGGTGAACGGGTTGTTATCCGGTCTCAATTGAAGTGAAGTCGCTCGCATCGGCACGCTACGGTACACTGGGTGTCGTTCACTCCCTCTACGCCGCCGCCATGCCAAACACCGCATCCGCCGTCCTCGACGCTTTCGAGCAGCTGCCCCCACAGGAACAGCGGATGGTCGTAGCTCAGCTTCTCCATCGAACCGGAATGAATGACTACGGTGCTTTGTCGGACGACGACCTGACTGCGGCAGGGGATGAGCTATTCCAAACGCTTGATGAAGAGGAAGCGAATGCCGCTGCAACCGACCCGCGGTGACGTTTGGTGGGTCGACCTCGGGATGGTCGCGAAGATCCGACCGGCTTTGATTCTGTCAGTCCCGACGACGATTGGAAGTGATCGGGATCTGGTTACTATCGTGCCGCACACAACGAGCACAGGGGAAGCCGCTTTGAGGTGGCGAGCAATGTTCGCTTCTTGAAGGAAGGAGCATTCGATGTTCAGCAAATCGTTTCCATTCCGTCTCGAAAGCTTGAACGAAGAATCGGCAGACTGCCTGCGGAGCACTTAGCGGAAGTCGAAGCTGCCTTACGTCGGTGGCTAGGCCTAATCCAGGACGGATAACCTTGGCGTTGCACCGGAGTAACTCCGGGGTCGGGCATCGGCGATTGCCCGAGACGGGCATTGTATCGCCGATGCCCGCCCCCTCCGTTACCCGGTGAACGGGTTGTTATCCGGTCTTACACTTTCTGCAGTTCATGATGAGCCAAGCGCCGCAACGAGAACTTGTCTTTGAACGAATGACCACCATCGAGGAGATCGAGACAATCAAGCCGTTCGACGACCCAAATGCATACAACGGAAGCAAGGAAGAATGGCACGCGATGGTGGATGAATGGACCGCCTTTGCATCTTCGGTAGAAACCGGAGACGTGGTTTGGGAATACGAGAGACTTGGAGTCACATCTCGGCTTCGTTGCTGGCGATGGTGGATATGCAATCCGCCGCAAAGGTCAGGTCATTGCGAAGTTCGTCACCTATGCAGTCGGTTGAATGTCACTAGACTTCCGATCCTGGCGTTGTCACGTAGTCGAAGTGAACAAAAACTACCCGACCGCTCCATGCCGCCGTCCGACGCCTGATCGGTCGGACGGATAACCTTGGCGTTGCACCGGAGTAACTCCGGGGTCGGCGTCGGCGAGTACCGAGGCGGGCATTTTACCCGCCGACGCCGCCCCTCCGTTACCCGGTGAACAAGTTGTTATCCGGTCTCATTTAGCATGATCGAACCGTCCTTCGTTGGTGAACCCCGTAGCGGTACAGACCTCTTGGCGGTCACGCTGTTGCTGGAGAGGTGCAACGTCCGCGACGGTCTCACCGTCGCCGGCTTCCCTCCCGACGTGATCGGCTGGATTGAGACAGTGGTACTGTCAGATCCCCACCCTTATCTGACCGTAGCAATGCGGCAGCTTGATTCGTAGTTGAGCTTTTGGTAGACAACTTTCTCAACAACTTCTACCATAGCGTCACAGGTGAGACTGGCGTCAGCCCGCATGGATTGAGCACCAATTACCGCCGTGGTGCTGATGGATGTTGGGAAGAGCTGGAACTGTCCTTCTACGGTGGCTGACCTGTACGCCACATCGACGGGCTGACTCGATTGGACGGATAACCTTGGCGTTGCACCGGAGTAACTCCGGGGTCGCGGTCCGGCGATGGCTTCGCCATTGTATCGCCGGACCACGCCCCCTCCGTTACCCGGTGAACGGGTTGTTATCCGGTCTCAGTCATGCTGACGATTGCCCGGCGAACAGTCGGATTTCATACGCGTCAGGTTGAAGCTATTGGGACCGAACCGTTTTATGTTTTGGATGACCATCAGATGCGAACACTCGTCGCCGTGATTGACGACACCCCGATCGTCGGACGCCGTGATTGTCCGACGCCGTGATTGTCCGACGCCGTGATTGTCCGACGCCGTGATTGTCCGACGCCGTGATTGTCCGACGCCGTGATTGTCCGACGCCGTGATTGTCTGACGCCGTGATCGTCCGACGCCGTGATCGTCCGACGCCGTGATCGTCCGACGCCGTGATCGTCCGACGCCGTGATCGTCCGACGCCGCAGTTGTTTGACGTGTGAACTTTATGACACCGTGGCGAGCACGCTCCTGTCCTGGGTGGTTGGTCCACATCGTTGCCGTCCTGATCGGCTATGCTCGATGACAGGCGGAACCCGCCCCGGATCGATGACTGCCCGGTCACCGAGAGGGACGAAGTCTGCCCGGACTGCCGCACCCATCAGTGAACCACCGACGGATAACCTTGGCGTTGCACCGGAGTAACTCCGGGGTCGGGGCGTCGGCGATTGCCCGAGGCGGGCATTGTATCGCCGATGCCCAGGACCCCTGCCGACTCCGGTGAACGGGTTGTTATCCGGTCTCATCGGGCTCCAGGCTGACCCTATACCATACGGTTGCACTATCGGGCGCCTTTTTGACCCACGCCCTGAACGACCCACGCCCTGAACGACCCACGCCCTGAACGACCCACGCCCTGAACGACCCACGCCCTGAACGACCAACGCCCTGTACGACCAACGCCCTGTACGACCAACGCCTCCACAGTCCAAAGTTCACAGCGTCGACGACAGTTCGGTATCTGAGGAGCCACTATGCTGACAACTGGATTTTCTTCACGCAATACTGATCTCCAGTCGTTGATGCCGTGTCACCGAAGTGGACGAAGTCCGCTCGCACAGTTGTCCCCTTCTGCCCAAGGGCGCTGGTCACCAAGCTGTTCTATCGTATTGAGCACTCGTCGCTTCGTCATCCGTCGCCTGGGCCGGATCGACGGATAACCTTGGCGTTGCACCGGAGTAACTCCGGGGTCGGCGTCGGACGATTGGCCGAGGCGGCCATTATATCGTCCGACACCGCCCCCTCCGTTACCCGGTGAACGGGTTGTTATCCCGGTTCTAATAGGTTCAGCCATTACTAAGAGCAGGAGCACCTGCTACAATCGTCACATGAATGATCTACCCACCGTGCTGACAGCTGCTCGAGCATTGCCGCCCCAGGAACGGGTGGCTCTTCTCGATGCACTTTACGATGAAGTGCCACCCGAACAGTGGACGCCCCCGGACGCCGCCACGATGGAGGAAGTCAATCGTCGTAGCGACCTTCTGGACCGCGGAGAATTGACAACGACTGGGTGGTCCGAGGTCCGACGCAGGGTCCGTCGGGAAGTCGGACTGGATGATTGAACCGGAACTTGCTTCACCTGCTCTTTCGGACTTTGCCGAGGCGATTGCCTGGTACGCGGAACGGTCCGTTCGGGCACTCGACGGCTTCGATACCGAACTTGATCGTGTGATGAAGGACATGGCAACCGATGCCGAACGCTTCCCCCGTTGCGACACTCGACACCGGTTCGCGACGTTGCGGCGGTATCCATACCGGGTGGTCTACCGCGATGATCGACGGCCTGTGGTTGTCGTTGCCATACCTCATCACAGCCGCGGTCTGACCTACTGGACATCCGTCGACGGATAACCTTGGCGTTGCACCGGATAACTCCGGGGTCGCGGTCCGTCGATTGCCTTCGGCATTGTATCGCCGAACCACGCCCCCTCCGTTACCCGGTGAACAGGTTGTTATCCGGTCTCTCGTTGATGAAGATGGTCTGCAGCTTATCGCTCAGAAGAAGAGCACTATCGGCGCGCCTTTATGACCCACGCCCCGAAGTCCAACGCTTTTGAAATCCTACGCCCGGAATGACCGACGTCCGGAATGACCAACGTCCGGAGCGACCAACGCCCGGTATCGACCAAATGCTTTTCTGATTGGACTTGCTGTCGTGTGATCTGCTTGCGTGTCGATCGCGGTGATCCGTTAAGCTGGGTTACCGCCACTCGACGCCCCGGATCGATGACCCCCGGTCACCGAAGGGGACGAAGTCTGCTCGCACCGCCACCTTCCACAAGTGATTCACCGACGGATAACCTTGGCGTTGCACCGGAGTAACTCCGCGGTCCGGCGTCGGCGGTGGCTTCGCCATTATACCGCCGACGCCGGCCCGCTCCGTCACCCGGTGAACGGGTTGTTATCCGGTCTCAAGTATCAGCAACCCTTGGACCTGTTGTCCATCGCCCGACTTGTCCGTCTCCTGATCTGTCCCGAGCTTAGTTTGTCGTTCGACTGCTCGGTCCTTCAGCTGAACTTTCCATCGCCTGACTTGGCCCATTGCCTCATCAGTTCGGCCTTACCCATATGCAGCCCTTCAGCAACAGCCTGTGGAAGTTCGTAACGCTGCTTTGACCTCCGCCTGATCGTTTCCGCCGGCGCCGACAGGATCTCCATCGATCCGATCGACCCTGGGAGCACCATCACGTCGATGAATCCGCTATGATACGACTGCATCGTCGGCCCCGGCGCGGACCGAGTCCATCGCGGCCCACCGCCTGCCGTCCGGCGTCTGATCACCGGGGACGGATAACCTTGGCGTTGCACCGGAAACTCCGGGGTCGGGCATCGGCGATTGCCGAAGCGGGCATTGTATCGCCGATGCCCGCCCCCTCCGTTACCCGGTGAACGGGTTGTTATCCGGTCTAAACTAATGTCAAAACACTGGAAGGAGCCGTACTCTGATGCTGCGGCACTGGCCGCAGGTATTCACGACTTCGAGAACGCCCCCGTGGTTGGCGATCCATCGACGACGTACATCTACTACGTACAAGTCTGCGGGTTCGAGTTCGCTTTCTTCTCGTTAGCCATGATTCGCAAATACCTGCACTTCTACGACCGTGAAAATGTAACCACCGGACGATTTGCCGGTACGTTCTCCAGTGGTCCTGCTGCCTCCCAAGGTGATGGACAAAGTCGATTTGCTCGTCTTCCCCCCGCCTTGCAAAAACCATCCAAACGCAGGAAGGTCGTTACAGCACTTCAAAAGGCTCTGGACAGTTTCGACAAGGACGATCACGGCAACGCGGCTAAGACCGAATGATCTGTGGTCGATCGCTGCTAACCATGGGACGGATAACCTTCTTGACGTTGCACCGCAGCTACTCCGCCACCGCGATCGAACGATTGGCCGAAACCGCCATTCTATCGTTCGATCGCGTCGGCTCCGTACCGCGGTGAACGGGTTGTTATCCCAGGGCAATCGCACGTTCACACCGCGTGAAAACCGGCATAAATGGTATCCAGGACGACTCTCATCCCAGCCAGCCCGGAGCCGTTTGCCGCGGATGGTGTCATTGAGGGTAGTGTCCTCTTGCAAAATATTCAGTGCCATTCGACGAATTGCAGCCGAAATTTCTGGCGAGCTTCCCCTTGCGTATTCGGCTGGCATCCTCGGAAAATGTTACATCCAACACATAGTGCTCGCTGTTCTCAATCCCCCAGTGCGACCGGAGGTGGCGACTGATCTTTTTAACCGTCGGGGCCAACGAGCTGATGAAGTACGTTGGCTCCTCGGTTATACCCGTGCCAGTCTCCCGCTGTCGGTAAACCATCCCAATCGACGCGATCCCCTCCCACTGCTTGAAGATCGCTTCGTCAGGCACATCAATGACCCAGTATTCCCGACGTTCTTTACGACCGTGAGACGTTTCAACCGTCACGTGACGACGTAGCCCGGGTACTTGGTTGTTTAAGTCGTTGTAGCCAATGAAAAGCTCCAGGAGGCGGCGAGACAAGTTGCCCTGATTGCCTTTGACCGTCAGGATGTAGTCCGCATCGGCGTCAATGATTGCCTTGGCCGTTTCTTTCTGGCAATGCATCGCATCAAGGGTCACCACAGCACCGGCTAACTCCAGCAGTTCTAGGAGTTGGGGAACCGCAGGAATCTCATTGCTTTGTCATCGACGGACATCTGACGCAATACTAACCGCGTGTCGGTCGCGAACGCCGTGAGGGTATGCAGAGCTGACTTCCCAGCGGCTTTGTCAA
This sequence comes from Pirellulaceae bacterium, assembly GCA_963833245.1. Taxonomy (GTDB): domain Bacteria; phylum Planctomycetota; class Planctomycetia; order Pirellulales; family Pirellulaceae; genus Rhodopirellula. The sequence goes on along the minus strand of CAWHXH010000005.1, from coordinate 872,595 downwards.
ATGATCCCCGCAAGACTTTTCCATCAATGGCGACACCACGATCATTGAGGGCTTCGGCGAAATGATCGATCCACTGGTGCATCGCGGTAAGGAATTCGGCGGTGTCGAGTCTGGCGAAGACCCGTCCAAAGGTATCATGACTGGGGACCCCGTTTTCCAACTTGATGTACTGCTTGAACCAGTCAATTTTCGCCTTGGCAAACCGCTCAACGTCGGCCCAGCCATTGGCCGAACAGATTGAAGCGGTGAGGGCAATGAACACCATCTCGAGCAGATCATGATTAAAACCTCGATCGACCCTGGGGTCGGTAAAGATCTTCAAAGTTGTCGGCAATCAAGGTAGCGGGACCGGTCATCAAAACACCCTCCGTGCAGATCAAAGCAGCCGCTGACCGATCAGCGACTTGACTTTGCAGAGTTCAACGCAATCCTTGAACCGAAACGGAATCGACGTGCGATTGCCCTGGTTGTTATCCGGTCGTAGGCGACGCCATCTCACCGCGACCTTGGTGCCGAGTTTCTTCAATTGATGGACATCTCCGCGATCTTTGGTTGCCCTTGTCGTCCGCACTCATTCTGGGGAGTCCCTGCCTGTATCAACCTGGACGAATTAGCAACGTCTACTGGCCTACGTTCGCCTGTCCTCATCCCCGGTGACTGATTCGCTTCTCGGTCGCTGCCATGTTTTCCGGTGCTGCGGCGGTTCCAGGTACTTGACCCAGCTATCGGTGACTGAATCCCGGGCCTGTCGCCTGTTTGTTCCGCCTTCTCCGTTGCTGCCCCAGACGGATAACCTTGACGTTGCACCGGAGCTACTCCGCCGCCGCGATCGATCGGTTCGCTTCGCGATTATACCGATCGATCACGTCGGCTCCGTACCCCGGTGAACGGGTTGTTATCCGGTCTCAGTCATGCTGACGATTGCCCGGCGAACAGTCGGATTTCATACGCGTCAGGTTGAAAGCTATCGGGACCGAACCGTTTTATGTTTTGGATGACCATGAGATGCGAACACTCGTCGCCGTGATTGACGACACCCCGATCGTCGGACGCCGTGAGTGTCCGACGCCGTGATTGTCCGACGCCGTGATTGTCCGACGCCGTGATTGTCCGACGCCGTGATTGTCCGACGCCGTGATCGTCCGACGCCGTGATCGTCCGACGCCGTGATCGTCCGACGCCGTGATCGTCCGACGCCGTGATCGTCCGACGCCGTGATCGTCCGACGCCGTGATCGTCCGACGCCGCAGTTGTTCGACGTGTGAACTTTATGACACCGTGGCGGACACGCTCCTGTCCTGGGTGGTTGGTCCACATCGTTGCCGTCCTGATCGGCTATGCTCGATGACAGGCGGAACCCGCCCCCGGATCGATGACTGCCCGGTCACCGAGAGGGACGAAGTCTGCCCGGACTGCCGCACCCCATACGTGAACCACCGACGGATAACCTTGGCGTTGCACCGGAGTAACTCCGGGGTCGGGCATCGGCGATTGCCCGAGGCGGGCATTGTATCGCCGATGCCCGCCCCCTCCGTTACCCGGTGAACGGGTTGTTATCCGGTCGTAGAATGACTACATGACTGAACTGCCGCAGGTCTACATCGAGACCACCACTCCCAGCTTCTACCACGAAGTCCGTCAACAACCGGAGTTCGTTGCTTGGCGACTTTCGACTCGCCGTTGGTGGAGTTAGCATACGGTGCATTACCAAGCTGTTACCTCCGAGGCCGTGCTCGCAGAGTTGGAAGCGGGTGACTTCCCAGGTCGCGATGATGCCATCGAGCTGATCGATGGCCTGACGATGCTCGAGCTGACTGACGCTGTTCGAGACACCGCAGCGGTCCACATTGATCGCAGAGTGATGCCGGCTGATCCGTACGGCGACGCCCTTCATTTGGCGATCGCTTCAGTTCACCGCTGCCGGTATCTGTTAACTTGGAACTGCCGCCACATCGCGAACGCGAACAAGTTCGATAACATCGCTCGGATCAACGCCCTTTTGAATTTGCCTGTTCCACTGCTGGTAACCCCCGACCAACTGATGTTTGATGACCACTGAAACGACTCCCGATGCAAGAAACGACGTCATCGATCGGATTCGCTCCGTACGACGGCAGCTCGAGGCCGACCACGGCGGATTAGACGACTACGTAGCTTTCCTGAGACGACGTCAGGAACGACGTTCCGATACAGCAGGATCGCCTACCCGTACAGCGACGGATAACCTTGGCGTTGCACCGGAGTAACTCCGGGGTCGGCGTCGGACGATTGGCCGAGGCGGCCATTATATCGTCCGACTCCGCCCCCTCCGTTACCCGGTGAACGGGTTGTTATCCGGTCTCAACTTTCCGGTTTGTCCCTACGCTTGCCCAGTTTCCTCCATGCAATACAGAATCCAGACCTATCATCCCGAGTCGAATCTATTCACAAACACAAACCATGGGTCAGACGATCTGGAGCTGCTCATTCGTAAGATGAACTCACCCATCTTCGCCGGTTTCAATGTTCAGATTGTGGACAGCGACTTCAACGTCGTTGTTGCTCCCAAAGAACAGCGAAAAGCTGGAGAACATTCGGTCGCTGATATAGCTGCGATGTTGGATGTGCCAATGCTCGGATCGGCTACTGAAGCCTTCGACCTATTGGGGATAGAGAATTACGACGACGATGATGAGTGAACTTTCCGCCGATAGGATGCCGACCCACACGACGGATAACCTTGGCGTTGCACCGGAGTAACTCCGCCCCGGCGGTCGGGGCGTTGCCTTCGGCATTATACGCCCCGACCGCCGGGGTCCGTTACCCGGTGAACGGGTTGTTATCCGGTCTGACGTAGCATGATCTGCCCCGAATGCCATCGCTGCTCGCAGAGGCCTGAACGCCTGGAGCAGAAATGGTGTACTTACTGCAACAAACCGGACTACCTGATCCGAAACCCGCTTAACATAAGTGAATACTTCGTTGCGATAGCGAGTTCAGCACTCACTTCGAACACCGTCGATGCACTATCCGGTCCCATCGTAGACGGTCCTGCCTCCCACGTGCCCGACGGCACAGTGCTGTTAGTGCGCAATGTGATTTTGAAGATGCCGGACGGCCGATCGCTGCTACTTGTGCACCGGTGTGCCGTGGGCGACCCCTTACGAAAGTGTACGAGAAAGCAGCTACTAAAACCGGCAAATATCTTCTCTACCGATGTTCTCGCCGTCGACATTCCCGCTGATTGCTTTGACCGGCTATTCCGTGATTCGGGTGGCGACGGATAACCTTGGCGTTGCACCGGAGTAACTCCGTCGTCGGCGTCGGACGGTTGCCTTCGGCATTATACCGTCCGCCGCCGCCGACTCCGTTATCCGGTGAACGGGTTGTTATCCGGTCTCAATTGCAGGTGGTACAATCTCGGTTTACATTCACCCCCGCAGCGGAAGCGAGCCAATGACCCTGACCGAGTTGAAGCAGCAGATCGAAGAGCTGCCCCCTGCCGACCGTGACCAATTGATCCGGTGGCTAGTTGACGAAGATGACGACTGGGACCGCCAGTTCGCTTGCGACGTTGCTGCAGGACGACTGGACAAACTGGCCGACAAAGCCTTGGCCGATCACGCCGCCGGTCGATCCCTGCCGCTTTGACTCATCTTGCCGCCCCGTCGTTTTGGAAGGCATACGAAGCCTTGCCGATGTCCGTCCGCCGAGCTGCCGACGGCAAGTTCGAAATTCTGAAGTCCGATGCGTCGCATCCGTCGTTGCGGTTCAAGCGGACTGGACGCTACTGGTCCGTTCGCGCCGGCGGCTCCTACCGGGCGTTAGGGGTCGACGCACCCGATGGGTTGCTTTGGATCTGGATTGGGAGCCACGACGAATACGAACGAATCCTCGACACCTGACGGCGACAACGACGGATAACCTTGGCGTTGCACCGGAGTAACTCCGGGGTCGGCGTCGGCGGGTTGCCCGAGGCGGGCATTTTACCCGCCGACACCGCCCCCTCCGTAACCCGGTGAACGGGTTGTTATCCGGTCTCAACCGTGCCGACGATCATCCGACCCAACGGTCTTGCTTCACCCCCGCGGAAGTGGACTTGGTTGCCACTTCGCTGTTCGGATACTGGGATGACCATCGCCTACCGACATTCGACGCGGTGACCGTCCGACGTCCCCTGCGGTACGACGTACCCGGTTGTCCGACTCCCCCGGTTAACGGACTTCCCCGGTTATCCGACGCCCCCGTGGTGTCCGACGCCTCGGATCGTCCGACGCCGGAAGACGACCGCCCCGCTAGGATGTTTTGGACAGAGGTTTGTGCGGGGATCGCCGTGGACCGTTATGCTGGTTCCCCCTACGACAGCGCTGGGGAACGATGACTGCCCTGTCACCGAAGTGGACGAAGTCCATTCGCACCGCCGCTCTGCGTACCCGAACATCTCGACGGATAACCTTGGCGTTGCACCGGAGTAACTCCGCGGTCCGGCGTCGGCGGTGGCTTCGCCATTATACCGCCGACGCCGGCCCGCTCCGTTACCCGGTGAACGGGTTGTTATCCGGTCTTGGTAAATCATTCTCTGTGCATTCCCCGATCCGATGACCGCTGCCTGCAACCTTCTCGTCATCCGATCCCAGGACATCGACGCCGCTGCTGACTTCTACCGGTTACTTGGCTTCAATTTCAGCAAACATCGTCACGGTAACGGGCCGGAGCACTTCGCTGCCGAAACCCCAGGTCTCGTGTTCGAGATCTACCCAATCGGGAAGTCCAACCGATCTACTTCCGCCGTCCGTCTTGGCTTCGGCGTTGACGACGTCGACGCGACCTTCGCATTGCTGACCAACCGGGGAGCGGAAGTTCGATCCGATCCGACGGACTCACCGTGGGGAAGGCGGGCAGTTGTCCGCGATCCCGACGGTCACACCCTCGAGCTAACCGCTGTTGCCGACCGTGGTGCTTCCAAACTCCCGACGGATAACCTTGGCGTTGCACCGGAGTAACTCCGGGGTCGGGCATCGGCGATTGCCCGAGGCGGGCATTGTATCGCCGATGCCCGCCCCCTCCGTTACCCGGTGAACGGGTTGTTATCCGGTCTCAACCCAGAAGTCGCTTCGGAGCACTGCTCGACCTTGGCTGACCCAAACCGCTACCTGGACACCGTCCATTTGGAACTGCCAACTTCGGTCTCACCTCAGACTCCGATCGGTAGCACGTGCCGGGTCGTTATTCCACCGATACCACCGAAAGCTGATGAGGACGAATCGACTAGGGTCAGTTGCCCACACTGTTCTTCGGAGAACGAATCGCAGCCCAACGAAATCCTATGGTGCGTGAGTTGTCGACGCATCTTTATTACGGATCTAGATGCTTCCGTCAGCGGACACCAAAAGCCAACTTCATGCCCGGAGTGCGGTGGCGATCTCGATGATGCCATATTACCTGCTTGGTCTCAAACCGTCGAAGACCTGAACCACTGGGATCGACGAAGGACTCCGGTGTTCTGCCAGTCATGTGGTGCTAGCTTTCATCGCGACGAACTACCGGCACTCTTCTGGCTGTGGCCGCTACTTCCGTACGACGGATAACCTTGACGTTGCACCGGAGTAACTCCGGGGTCGCGGTCCGGCGATTGGCTTCGCCATTATATCGCCGAACCACGCCCCCTCCGTTACCCGGTGAACGGGTTGTTATCCGGTCTCAAATGGGTGATCCAATCGTACTTTAGACTGCCTCAAAAGCCATTTCCCCTAACTCCAATACAAGAAAATGCTTTTCCGACGCCTGACAAGATCCCTTTCTACTCATCTTTCCCCCCGGGTCGCGATGTCGTTTGGAGTACTTTCCATCATTCTGGCTGCTTGGGGGACACAGAGCGTAACGACCCGGTCGTTGAACAGTCGATTGAATAGACTGCAAACCGAAGTTCAGGAACTCCGACACGCGAACGAATCCCTGCGGAACCTCGTGTTGGACCCACCGGTACGATCTATCCCTTTGGCGGGGATACCGCGATAGTCGATCGGTCGGTCTTATCCTGCCTGACGGATAACCTTGGCGTTGCACCGGAGTAACTCCGGGGTCGGGCATCGGCGATTGCCCGAGGCGGGCATTGTATCGCCGATGCCCGCCCCCTCCGTTACCCGGTGAACGGGTTGTTATCCGGTCTCAGAAAAAATCGCGAAAGTTGATTGCCGCGAGAGAACATACACTATCGTTATCTCCTATGCACTGCCGTTCTTTGGATGGTCGGAGGCTGCTTTGCCGGTCGGGCATTGTGGGTGCGGTACCGTCGACTCGTGCTTCGGGAACGCGGTATAGGTCTCTTCACAATGGACGACTCGGACATGCCGATCGATGCCTATATCGGCTGGATGAATGTCTTCGCAGTCCCGTTCGCGGTCGTTGGAGCGTATTTTATCTATCGCCACCTTCAACAGAACCGAAGTGACTTTTAGGTATGCCAAGGTGACACGGATACTGCTCGGTTCCGATCATCCTATACTTTAGGACCATCGACGGATAACCTTGGCGTTGCACCGGAGTAACTCCGGGGTCGGGCATCGGCGATTGCCCGAGGCGGGCATTGTATCGCCGATGCCCGCCCCCTCCGTTACCCGGTGAACGGGTTGTTATCCGGTCTCAATACCTGTCATCCAACGCCCACCCGTTTTCACGACTGAACCAGCAAACACGATGCACCAATGTCCGATCTGCGGTTGGAACGGCGGGCGGTGGATATGCCTGACACGGAATAGACGGTGTTTATCCTGTCGTGTACGACTTAGCCGAGTGAAGCCGGCATGGCTGAACGTATCGCTTCTGGCTTTGCTTCTCTCCGGTGTCGTCGTCGGGTCCCTACTCTTTCCGGCACCACAGACCGGACTCTGGTTCTCACTAGCCTGCGTCGTTGTAGTCTGGTTGTTCGATGTGGCATTAACGGCCGTCTACGGGAAGGTGTACCTAATAGATGGTTGGCGGCTCGCCACACCCGAGTCAGTCGAAGAACTGCGTCGCGAACACTTCAGTCACACCTCGGACGGATAACCTTGGCGTTGCACCGGAGTAACTCCGGGGTCGGGCATCGGCGATTGCCCGAGGCGGGCATTGTATCGCCGATGCCCGCCCCCTCCGCTACCCGGTGAACGGGTTGTTATCCGGTCTCTGTAGTTCCCGTTGATACGCTATCTCCGCTTCGCCGTACTGCTGCTGGCCGCCTGGACCGTAATGGTGACGACGCACGAAGTCGGACACCTCCTGGGTGGGCATGTCGGCGGGGCGGCACTGACTGACTTCGATCTTGCTCCGCGGCGACTGCCGTACTCCCTGCACAACCCCGATCCCCATCCGAAGGTGACCCTCTGGGCCGGACCGCTGGTCGGTTGTCTCTCACCTGTCATCGTTGCCGTCATCGTTCGATCGCAATCTACCTGGTTCGTTGCGGACTTTTGCGTGCTGGCGAACGGTGGCTATCTCGCTCTGGCCTTCGGATCCAACGATCGCTTCCTGGACACTGCCCGACTAATCGATGCTGGGACGCACCCTACGACCATCATCACTTTTTGTCTACTCACTATACCGATCGGTTACATCCGTTTCCGGCGGGACTGCATCGTGTTGCTGACCCCACCCCGGACGGATAACCTTGGCGTTGCACCGGAGTAACTCCGCGGTCCGGCATCGGCGGTTGGCTTCGCCATTATACCGCCGATGCCGGCCCGCTCCGTTACCCGGTGAACGGGTTGTTATCCGGTCTCAATCTCAGCGAGCACTACTTTGCTGACCTTCGAGCTGCTACGGCAACTGAAGACCGCCCTGCGACAGCGGCAGTCTTCAATCAGAATCGACCACGTCAATCTGGAGACTGTGTATGTGGATCTGACGGATGACTGCAGAGTCCTGGTCCACGACCGGGGATACGTCTACAACTACCTTTCTGGACCCGAAAACCGGAACTATCACGATTGGTCACGGTTTGGCATCGAGAAGTTGCGAACCCATTGCGACCAACACAGTCTCCGGTTGGAAGATCTGAGCGATGAGGATGACGCCAGCTACCGGATATCAGGGATCGCGACAACTGATGACGAACTGGCTGAACTTGTGGATCGAGTGGCGGCTTGCCAGGACGCTATCTTCGAGGAGACGCTGGAAATTTTTGGTCCTTCGCCCCGCGACGGATAACCTTGGCGTTGCACCGGAGTAACTCCGGGGTCGGCGTCGGCGGGTTGCCCGAGGCGGGCATTTTACCCGCCAACGCCGCCCCCTCCGTTACCCGGTGAACGGGTTGTTATCCGGTCTCAGTCATGCCGACACCGGACAACTTGAACGGTTGCAATTCATCCATGTCGAAGTGTTGCTGTTGAGAGCGAATCGTTTCGGGCTTCCCTCAACTATCGCCGCAGACATTCAATGCGGTGATTGTCCGACGCCCCGAACGAACGACGCCCCGAACGACCGACGCCCCGAACGACCGACGCCCCGAACGACCGACGCCCCGAACGACCGACGCTGCGAACGACCGACGCTGCGAATGACCGCCGCCCCGAACGACCGACGACTGGACCTATCCGAATCTCTCGCTGCCCGTTCGCGCTGTTGCGTGATCGGCTGGCGTGTTGATCGCCTTGAGCCGCTACACTGATTGACCGACATTCGCTGCTCCGGATCGGTGACTGCCCTGTCACCGATGTGGACGAAGTCTGACCGCAACGCCGCCCCCGCCGTGCCTGATTCAGCGACGGATAACCTCTGGCGTTGCACCGGAGTAACTCCGCGGTCCGGCGTCGGCGGTTGGCTTCGCCATTATACCGCCGACGCCGGCCCGCTCCGTTACCCGGTGAACGGGTTGTTATCCGGTCTCAATGATGGGAATCCCCTGGCTGACAATTGCTGTGTCCATCGCAACCTCGATGGCCTCATTCTGGCTCACTTCCCGATCGGAACATGCGTCCGAAGTACGACGTTTAAGACGACTGAAGGTTCGCGGCTCAACAACGATCGAAGACTGGCGAGCGGTGCTGCCTACCATCCCATTCGATTCCTTTGTAGTACTGCTACCGGTCATCGCGAAAGGGTTGAAAGTTCCGCAGCACTATTTGAGACCCGACGATGCATTTGATGGTATTCTGTCGCGGAAGGACCGCTTTTGGTCTTTCGTTATGGACGATGACGACGCAGAATCAATCGCTGACGCCTTCGAAGAGGAATTTGGTTACCGCCCCGATGGTGGCTGGATCGCACTGCGGGACATCATTCTGGATACTTCCGAACTCGTAAACCACGACGGATAACCTTGGCGTTGCACCGGAGTAACTCCGGGGTCGGCGTCGGACGATTGGCCGAGGCGGCCATTATATCGTCCGACGCCGCCCCCTCCGTTACCCGGTGAACGAGTTGTTATCCGGTCTCACGTGGACGCCGGTTCCGCCCTATTCTCTCCTCCCGCTCGTCTTGCTCGCTGTCCTCCATGCCCCAACGGCGTTGGCAGCAGGTTGGCCACTGTACCAGACCGTCGCGATAAGATCTCCACCTGACAAGACCGCAACACCGTTTCCAATGGTTGCCCGCTGTTTCACCCACGTGGACGAAGTAGGCGTTGAACGTTTCGCTAGCCGACCTTTTGTCTGAACGCTTGGGGGCAGTTCGTGAACCCGCTTTGTTGCTCGCGTCCGATGCTTCAGGCTGCCCTCCCCCATGGTTTCGGATCAGAGACTTGCGTCCCGCACGTTGGCAGTTTGGCGGCGGCACGTTTGGCGTCGCACGGTCACCTCGTCCATCCCGAACGGATCGACGGATAACCTTGACGTTGCACCGGAGTAACTCCGCGGTCCGGCATCGGCGGTGGCTTCGCCATTGTACCGCCGATGCCGGCCCGCTCCGTTACCCGGTGAACGGGTTGTTATCCGGTCTCTGTTGATGAAGATGATCTGCAGTTCATTGCTCAGAAGAAGAGCACTATCGGGCGCCTTTATGACCCACGCCCCGAAGTCCAACGCTTCTGACATTTAACGCCCGGAACGACCAACGCCTGGAACGACCAACGCCTGGAACGACCAACGCCTGGAACGACCAACGCCTGGAACGACCAACGCCTGGAACGACCAACGCCTGGAACGACCAACGCCTGGAACGACCAACGCCTGGAACGACCGACGCCTGGAACGATCGACGCCTGGAACGATCGACGCCCGGAATGACCGCCGCCCGGAATGACCGCCGCCCGGAATGACCGACGCCCGATATGACCGACGCCTGGAAATCACACCTATGGAGGTTTGCATCGTTACACTGGTACACCGAGCCTTCGATGATCTGGCTGCCACCGAAGCGGACGAAGTCTGCTCTGACCGGCCCCATCTGTCGTCCGACGCCTGATCGCTCCGACGGATAACCTTGGCGTTGCACCGGAGTAACTCCGGGGTCGGGCATCGGCGATTGCCCGAGGCGGGCATTGTATCGCCGATGCCCGCCCCCTCCGTTACCCGGTGAACGGGTTGTTATCCGGTCTTGGTAGTTCCTTGATACGCTGCCTCCGCTTCGCCGTGCTGTTGCTGGTCGCCTGGACCGTCATGGTGACGACGCATGAAGTCCGGCACCTCCTGGGTGGGCATGTCGGCGGGGCGGCACTGACTGATTTCGATCTCGCTCCATGGCGACTGTCGTACTCTATGCACAACCCCAATCCCCATCCGAGGGTGACCCTCTGGGCCGGACCGCTGATTGGTTGTCTTGCACCCGTCATCGTTGCCGTCATCGTTCGATCGCCATCGGTTTGGTTCGTTGCCGACTTTTGCGTGCTGGCGAACGGAGGCTACCTTGCTTTGGCGTTCGGAAGCGACGACCGTTATCTGGACACCACACGATTGATTGATGCTGGGTCGCACCCGGTGACAATCGTCGCGTTCTGTCTGCTGACGGTCCCGATCGGCTACGTCCGTTTCCGGCGGGACTGCATCGTCCTCCTGACCCCACCCCGGACGGATAACCTTGGCGTTGCACCGGAGTAACTCCGTCGCCGCGGTCCGGCGGTGGCTTCGCCATTATACCGCCGGACCGCGTCGACTCCGTTACCCGGTGAACGGGTTGTTATCCGGTCTCAAGTCATGACGCTTCGACGACCTCCAAGCCGTTATCTCATCTACGAACTGCTCGATCCAAGGACCGCGGGTTTGCGGTACGTCGGGAAAACACACAAACGCCGCGAGCTTCGTTTGGCCGAACACGTCGGGACTGCACGCGAAGGAGGTTCGGCACCGGTCTATGATTGGATCCGCAGACTACTCAAAATTCAATCAGCTCCGGCTATCTTCGTTTTGGCTCGCATCCCAGGCCTCAAATCGTGGCGGGAAGCAGAGCGGGTAGAAATCGACCGATGGCGTCGTTGGTCGAACTCCTCCTTGCCTTTCCTGCATCCCCCCAGACGAAGAAAAGCCATCCGGTTTGGATACGATCAGTCTCCCTGTTGAACGTCAGAGACGGCGGTTGACCTACTGTCCATCTCGGCGACGTTTCCCGGACGGATAACCTTGGCGTTGCACCGGAGTAACTCCGGGGTCGGGCATCGGCGATTGCCCGAGGCGGGCATTGTATCGCCGATGCCCGCCCCCTCCGTTACCCGGTGAACGGGTTGTTATCCGGTCTTAATCATGACGACACTGAACCCCTATCAGACATCTGGAACCAGTACGCGACTGGTCCCGAACGTTAGCGGGCCTGCACGGCGGAAGGATGTGGCAATCATTGCGCTGATGTTCACGTTACTGCCGGTGGCCAGTCTGCTATCGGCCGTCCATCAGCCGCTTTATCAGTGGATCCAACCTCGTTTTGGTTCGTTTCTTACAACTTTCGTGCCGGTGACCTTTCTGCTACTACATCTCTGGCAACCGGCTCCTCGACAGCTGACCGTGGCGGGGGTGATGTTTGTATTGACCGCGTTGATCCAGTCCCTGTTGGTTTGCTTCCTGCGATCAGCGATAACCGGCGTGGACAGCTGGATGCGACCACTTCAGTCCGCCTACTTTTGGGCTGCCGGTCCGCCTTTGCTCGCTGGCATTTACCTTACGGCGGTAGCTGTAGCTATCGACGACTGGAAGACGCTTACTTCGACGGATAACCTTGACGTTGCACCGGAGTAACTCCGGGGTCGGGCATCGGCGATTGCCCGAAGCGGGCATTGTATCGCCGATGCCCGCCCCCTCCGTTACCCGGTGAACGGGTTGTTATCCGTCTTCATCCGCGTCGATCGGTCAGATGTCCAGCGATACGTTTGACGCTGCGTCGAAGGTAACGCTTCGGAAACCAAGCATCGAACGCTTCGAGGACCGACGCCTGCATTACCCAAGTGCCAAGAAAACCATCGGTGCGAGTCCAACGCTCGAGATACCCAAGTGCCAGAAACTGCTACATTGGAGCAGCGGGATGCCGCGATACCCAGGTGCCAGTAACCACGATCGCCGAAACCCCCGGCATCCAGAGGAATCCGTGTCAGCGACCAGCCGATTGGCCCGATGACCTTCCGGGACCGGGGGCTGAAGCATCCGGTTGCCTGGAGGGTGCTATTGGTAATTATCGACCGCCCCCACACCGGACGGATAACCTTACGTTGCACCGGAGTAACTCCGGGGTCGGGCATCGGCGATTGCCCGAGGCGGGCATTGTATCGCCGATGCCCGCCCCCTCCGTTACCCGGTGAACGGGTTGTTATCCGGTCTCAAGAGTGTGGAATCGCACACCGACGATCATAACCACTTGCTGATCATCATCGATCGTGTACAGGAACCGAATAAGTCCCCGATCGATCGCATACAAACCTTCGCTGATCTCCCGCCCAGCTTCCCTCGGTGCCTCAGCTACCGACCGCTCCATATCTAAACTGGCACGAATTGCTTCCGCTTTCGACCCTGTCGTCGCAACCCACTCGGTTACGTCCTGGACCGGCGTCCCCTCCGACCCGACGAAGTAGCTCGCTTCACCCCCCGCTGCAGTTTGGCAACGACTTCACGGTGGTGTCTCTTCGCCGTTCGGATTGGCGAGACCGCTCCAGCATCTCCAGGATTTCTGCCTTGGAGAGGCTCGGCTCGGCGGTCCCGACCCGGTTGCCTTGCGGATCGACGAGTTCGACCGCACCCCGAGCAAGGCGCATTTGGTCGAGAATTTCCCCAGAAACGACGATCTGAACCATGGTGGACTCCTGTGAGCGTGTCGAACTTCCCACAGTGTAACGCCCGGTCGAACGGACGGATAACCTTGGCGTTGCACCGGAGTAACTCCGGGGTCGGCGTCGGCGGGTTGCCCGAGGCGGGCATTTTACCCGCCGACACCGCCCCCTCCGTTACCCGGTGAACGGGTTGTTATCCGACTCAAATTTCTACCTCTAACACTATGTGAACTATATGAATAATTTTGACACGCTCGTTTTATGCACTGGCGGGCTGGATTCTTCTGTGATGCTGTACGATCTCCTATCGCGTGGTAAGCGCGTCCGCATGCTCTATTGCGACTTTAAGAAACGTCCTTCGCTTGCTGAAATTGGAATGGTCAAGTATTTCTCGCTTTTAAACAGCGTGCCTTACGATACTGTTGATGTGCGTGGATTGGCTGAACTGCCTGTCGGCTTCGTAGAGCCCGTTCGGCTGTTCGACGAAGAACTCGACATTGACATACCTGACATTCCAGCTTCTGGTCAAAATCGACCAATCACATACGGTCGCGCTGATGGGCTTTCAGTTACCGGGTTTCACACGATATTGAGCATCGGCACTTACGCTGCGCAGATGCTCGGGGCCACTGAAGTGGCCATCGCAGTAACGAAGGAGCAAGCAGATCGTCTCCCAACGTTAGATGATGCCCTTTCGGCATGGTCTACATGCGCAGAGGCCTTTAACCCGAACGCAGGTCGCGTCGAAGTTTTGCGTCCGCTAATCGGTAGCACGAAGGCAGAGATCGTCCAGAAAGGCGTTGGGCTTTCTGTGCCACTCGAGCATACTTGGAGCTGTACTCTTTCTGATAACCTTGTCCATGACGGAACGTGTCGCCAATGTATGCGACGCCGGGATGCCTTTAAGGCCGCTGGGGTCGCGGACCCGACAAACTACGCAAGCTGACGCGGATAACCAAGCCATGCACACGGAGCACGGCTTGCGATTATTTACGAATGGATGCATCACTCTCCGTGCCCGGTGATGGCCACCGTTATCCGATCGTAAGGTATCAACGACCATAACTTTGGAGAGCTTGACCACTCCAATCTCGCTCGGTACGCTGCGACATCTCGTCACCCACCCTCTGGAAGGTTATTCAATGCAGGAAGATTTAAGTAAGCTGAAGTATCATGTGAAGCTCTTGGCTGAGTGTCTACCAATAAGCGATGATTCGTACGCGCGTCTCGCTATCGAACGGGATTGGGGACCTGCTGATATCGAAAGGGCTCACGACATCTTTGAAAAGTACGATAAAGAGTTGGACAAGGGAGGTTCTTTGAACGCATCGAAGTTGGAGCATGACCTACGCAGTGAGTTCGGCATCGGCTATCAAGAAGTTAAGGGTATCGTTGTGACGTTCTGGCGTGGTGGTCAGTGGCAACCTGTCTGCAAGCAATACGCAGAACAGAACGAATGTCATGAATTTCATGTTATTCTTGATCGTTGATTCCAACTCACGACGTACACTTTGTTCGATGCCGGATTGTTCGGGACGGATAACCTTGGCGTTGCACCGGAGTAACTCCGCCGTCGGGCTCGGGCGGTTGCCTTCGGCATTATACCGCCCGACCCCGCCGGCTCCGTTACCCGGTGAACAAGTTGTTATCCGCCTACCGACATTCGACGCGGTGCACCGTCCGACGTCCCCTGCGGTACGACGTACCCGGTTGTCCGACTCCCCCGGTTAACGGACTTCCCCGGTTATCCGACGCCCCCGTGGTGTCCGACGCCTCGGATCGTCCGACGCCGGAAGACGACCGCCCCGCTAGGATGTTTTGGACAGAGGTTTGTGCGGGGATCGCCGTGGACCGTTATGCTGGTTCCCCCTACGACAGCGCTGGGGAACGATGACTGCCCTGTCACCGAAGTGGACGAAGTCCATTCGCACCGCCGCAGTTCTTTGATCCGCCACTACTACCTGGACCGCATATTGGTCGCGGATGCCATCTCCGCCCGCGACCTCCGGCAGCTGTACGATCGGAACATCGCTGCAGTTGTCGACCTCGCCGCGAACGAGCCGCCCGCAGTCCTTGGTCGCGATTTGATCTATTGCCGATTCCCGCTACACGATGACGGCTCGAACGACACTGGCGTACTCTCCGCCGCGATTCATTGCGTCGCGGATCTGCTGGAACTTTCCAGACCGCTCGTGGTCGCCTGCAGTGCAGGAATGAGCCGATCCCCCACGATCGCCGCCGCAGCAGTAGCATTGAGGACGGATGAACCGTTTGTCGACTGTCTGCAACGCCTGACTTCCGGCACGCCCCGTGACCTTTCGCCGGCCTTCGTAGCATCGGTCGCCGATCTCTGCCGACCCGATCCCGCCATCCTCGACGGATAACCTTGGCGTTGCACCGGAGTAACTCCGCGGTCCGGCGTCGGCGGTTGGCTTCGCCATTATACCGCCGACGCCGGCCCGCTCCGTTACCCGGTGAACGGGTTGTTATCCGGTCTTAATTAACAATGACGCCAAAGAACACCTACCGCTGCCTGCTGGTCGCTTCAATCGCTGCCCCGTTGGCGACGGTCGGTTTGCAAATGATCGGACTGCCACCTCTCGAACCGGCTCTAGCAGACTTCGAGCAGGCTAGAACTGATGCCGACCTGACCGCAGCCGATGCGGTTGTCGGCTTATTTGGAGTACCGCTGATCCTAGCCTTCCGTTGGAATTGGGTGCAACTGTTCAGGTTCCGACCAACTGCTCGACCCTGGGCGATCGGTTTAACATCGGCTTCGCTATTAATCTTTCCATGGATCGGTAGCGACGTCAGCACATGGCTAGCGGAAATTGGCACGGAGGTCGGCTCTCTATGTCTTGGGGCAGTTTTGATATCTGGTTACTGCGAACCGTTTAATACGCTGTTCGAGCCGGTTGTAGAAGCCGAGCATGCTAAAGTTTCCCATGTTGAATATGCCCCGACGGATAACCTTGGCGTTGCACCGGAGTAACTCCGGGGTCGCGGTCGATCGGTTGCCTTCGGCATTATACCGATCGACCACGCCCCCTCCGTTACCCGGTGAACGGGTTGTTATCCGGTCTCATGGGGCCGCCGGTTCCGCTCTATTCTCTCCTCCCGCTCGTCTTGCCCGCTACCCTCCATGCTCCTGCGGCGTTGCCAGGAGGTTGAACACTGGACCAGACCGTCGTAATTAGCCACACACCTTAACAGACAGCAACACCGTTTTCACTGGTTGCCCCCTGTGCCACCTGGGTAAACGAAGTAGACGCTGACCGTTTCGCTGACCGACCGTCCTGATGGGTTGGGGGTTGTCGGTGAACCCATTTTGTTCGCTTCCCGTGCTTTGTGCTGCCCTCCCGATAGTTGCGGATCAGAGCCGTGCGTCCCCCGCGTTGGCAGCTTGGCCGCAGCACATTTGGCGTCGCATGACCACCTCTTACATCCCGAACGGATCGACGGATAACCTTGACGTTGCACCGGAGTAACTCCGCGGTCCGGGTTCGGCGGTTGCCTTCGGCATTGTACCGCAGGAGCGCGTCAACTCCGTTACCCGGTGAACGGGTTGTTATCCGGTCTTAGACAATCCTCGCTCTATCGACATCGTGCAAACAGTCACGTTCTTCGCTGCACACTGCTCAAGGTGTGACGCCCATTTTCCGTTTCCGGCCCTACCGGACCAAGCATACGGCGAATTGATATTGACATCTGCGACCGGGACCAATCGCTACCTACTGTGTCTGATCGACCATCCCGTTGCAACGCACATAGAGCAATCGCTTCCTGACTTACCTGCAAGCTTGTTTCAGCATCTTATTGCTGCCCTTGCCGACCGCCCTGATGGTGACTCTTTAACTATTCACAGGGTGTGTCCAGCATGCCAATCGACACAATGCGATCTTGACGATAGCGTTGTGCGTTGCGTCTCTCAGATCTCCGAAGCAACATTCAAGACTTTCCTAACGCTCTCCGAGGTCGATCGTGACCGGCACGTCAAAGAGGTTCTTAGCTCGTTCTGATGTTCCCAGTACGTCTGTCCCTGTCGCCCGGGGTCTAGCTGGCGGAAACCCTTGCTGACGGATAACCTTGGCGTTGCACCGGAGTAACTCCGTCGCCGCGGTCGGACGGTTCGCTTCGCGATTATACCGTCCGACCGCGTCGACTCCGTTACCCGGTGAACGGGTTGTTATCCGGTCTTCAGGGGCTGTAGCTGATCGGCGCATCGAAAACGATGATCGGACTGTGTGAGACCATGACGTACCTGATTGCTGCAATCGTCTCTTACACGCCTCCCACCCGAACTTTATCAGACTGCCCCAATTCCGTGAGCTTCTTTCCTGAATTAACCTGCACGAGTTAGCCGCGTCTACTGACCGACGTCGCCTGTCGTGATGCTTGGTTTGTCTTTCGAGACCGAACGATCCTTCGCCACTGATGGTCGTTCTGCCACGAGATGTTACGGCTGATTCATGGAACCTCGTTCTGAAGGTGAACGCGTCGGGGTCCAGGAAGAGTCAAGCGCCTCCACTATCAGGCCCCGAAAGTGGCGGGTCTGACCACTGCGTTGACTTCCGCACTATCACCGCGGGACGGATAACCTTGGCGTTGCACCGGAGTAACTCCGCCGTCGGTGTCGGGCGGTTGCCTTCGGCATTGTACCGCCCGACACCGCCGGCTCCGTTACCCGGTGAACGGGTTGTTATCCGGTCTTGAGTTTCCAATCGTGGTCCAGAGAAATTGAGTTTGGATGTCGGAAACCTAAGACTACGATGAAACCTGTGCCCGCTTGCTGGTCCCGTCCGTCCTGGGTATGAAGGTGCAACCATACCGCCGTGAACAACCGAACCCACAGCATTTCTGGCGAAGGAAATCGGATGACGCTGACTAATCTGAATCACTTTGTAGTAGTATTGTCGTTTGTTTCAATACAACTAGCATCGATCGGCTGTAACTCTGAACCCTTAACCGTCGGGGCCAACGAGCTGATGAAGTACGTTGGCTCCTCGGTTATACCCGTGCCAGTCTCCCGCTGTCGGTAAACCATCCCAATCGACGCGATCCCCTCCCACTGCTTGAAGATCGCTTCGTCAGGCACATCAATGACCCAGTATTCCCGACGTTCTTTACGACCGTGAGACGTTTCAACCGTCACGTGACGACGTAGCCCGGGTACTTGGTTGTTTAAGTCGTTGTAGCCAATGAAAAGCTCCAGGAGGCGGCGAGACAAGTTGCCCTGATTGCCTTTGACCGTCAGGATGTAGTCCGCATCGGCGTCAATGATTGCCTTGGCCGTTTCTTTCTGGCAATGCATCGCATCAAGGGTCACCACAGCACCGGCTAACTCCAGCAGTTCTAGGAGTTTGGGAACCGCAGGAATCTCATTGCTTTTGTCATCGACGGACATCTGACGCAATACTAACCGCGTGTCGGTCGCGAACGCCGTGAGGGTATGCAGAGCTGACTTCCCAGCGGCTTTGTCAAATGATCCCCGCAAGACTTTTCCATCAATGGCGACACCACGATCATTGAGGGCTTCGGCGAAATGATCGATCCACTGGTGCATCGCGGTAAGGAATTCGGCGGTGTCGAGTTTGGCGAAGACCCGTCCAAAGGTATCATGACTGGGGACCCCGTTTTCCAACTTGATGTACTGCTTGAACCAGTCAATTTTCGCCTTGGCAAACCGCTCAACGTCGGCCCAGCCATTGGCCGAACAGATTGAAGCGGTGAGGGCAATGAACACCATCTCGAGCAGATCATGATTAAAACCTCGATCGACCCTGGGGTCGGTAAGATTTTCAAAGTTGTCGGCAATCAAGGTAGCGGGACCGGTCATCAAAACACCCTCCGTGCAGATCAAAGCAGCCGCTGACCGATCAGCGACTTGACTTTGCAGAGTTCAACGCAATCCTTGAACCGAAACGGAATCGACGTGCGATTGCCCTGCTCTGAACCCGCGTTCGAGTCATTGGAATTGAAGCAGATCTACGAGGCGGCCGGTGCCCATCCAGCGATGAGCTGCCTGCAAAATGATGACGGCGATCTGCTGATTGACGTAATGCTGAAAGAGGGCCCGTCGCAGCGAGTCCTTGTTGAGAAAAATGTAGTCCTAGCGGAGCACGGTGACAGAATTGGTTATTACAAAGTAATCTCTATCGGCAAAATGTACGACGGAACTATAGCTGAAGATGACGCTCGCAAGATGTTGTTATTGAACAGAGAGGTCAAGGGCGGCTTTTACTATGGAGAAGAGAGTGATGGCAAGGGAGCAATCGTCTTCACTACCAAGATCTATGTGGACCTCAGTCCAAGTTGGTGCACGCGGATCATTGGTGAAGCTGCAACATTGGCTACGGTCCCACGTGATGCATTTTAAAGAACGTTTAAATACCCAAGTTTCTACTTGTCCTAAGCAAAGCTAAAGAAAACCATGTCTGAAGTTCGAGTCAGCAAGTTTTTGATCGGAAAAAACAGTGCTGAGCAATACTACTGGGTGCTCTACAGTAGCAATGGTGAGGCGATAGCCAAGAGTAGTCAAGATTACGTTTCGAAAGCTGCTTGTGAACGATCTATCATGATTACGCAAGAGAGTTCGACCGCAGAATTGGACGATCTAACCTCGCGAAGAGATTGACGGATAACCTTGGCGTTGCACCGGAGTAACTCCGGGGTCGGGCATCGGCGATTGCCCGAGGCGGGCATTATATCGCCGATGCCCGCCCCCTCCGTTACCCGGTGAACGGGTTGTTATCCGGTCTAAATGCAAACCAACCGCAAGATGAATTTGCACTTTTGTAACCCGTGACGGCGATTGTTTTCGTTGCCGAAACCGGACTAATTGCTGCCGTTCTCGGTGCCAGCTGGCTGCTTCCTCGGACTTTGGGTCTGTTAGGGCTGTTCCTAGCTCACGTTTGCTGCGTCTGTCTCACTGTTGCAATGGGAGCCGTGGCTGTTATAGCTGAGATTGCCCCGATTGCCTACGAACCGGAAATGATCTTCCTGCTGATTCTGGCTGGCTTCGCGATAGACGTTTTTTTACTACCTGTGTCAATAACCGCCATGATTCGGTGGCGTCGGTTGTCACCGCTATCAACCACCGCAACACCCGCTGCCGCACCGAGATCCGACGCCACCGGCACCGACGGATAACCTTGGCGTTGCACCGGAGTAACTCCGTCGCCGCGGTCCGGCGGTGGCTTCGCCATTGTACCGCCGGACCGCGTCGACTCCGTTACCCGGTGAACGGGTTGTTATCCGGTCTCATGAGGCCGCCGGTTCCGCCCTATTCGCTCCTCCCGCTCGTCCTGACCGCTGCCCTCCATCCTCGAACGACCGTAGCGGCAGTTTGGCCGCTGGACCAGACCGTCGCGATGAGACCTTCACCCGAACAGGCAGCAGCACCATTCTCCCTGGTTCCCCGCTGTGTCACCCAGGTGCACGAAGTGGGCGATTGATGGCTTACCTTCTATCCGGGTGGTTTGGGGCTGTTGTTAAACACGTTTTCTCGCCTGCTTCCCGTTCCTCGTTCTGCCCTCCCGGTAGTTTTGGAACAGTGCCGCGCGACCCTCACGCTGGAAGTCTTGCGGTGACACACTTGGCGTCGCACGGTCACCACTTCCATGCCGAACGGATCGACGGATAACCTTGATGTTGCACCGGAGTAACTCCGTCGTCGGGCTCGGGCGATTGGCCGAGGCGGCCATTATATCGTCCGATCCCGCCGACTCCGTTACCCGGTGAACATGTTGTTATCCGGTCTTACTTGCGGCTGGTATTCCGACGCCTGATCGCTCCGTAGTCCAAAGCCTGAACGCTTCGTACTTCAATGCCCACTGCCTCGGGATCAGGACTTCGGGATCAGGACTTCGAGATCAGGACTTCGAGATCAGGACTTCGAGATCAGGACTTCGAGATCAGGACTTCGAGATCAGGACTTCGAGATCAGGGCTTCGAGATCAGGGCTTCGAGATCAGGACTTCGAGTTGGCCAGTGCTAGATTTGAGACATCTGGAACCGACTTCAATACACTGGACGGTTGCACCTTCGAGCCGAACGATGACATCGCTGTCACCGAAGGGGACGAAATCCGTCGCAGCAGGTTATCCAGGCCGCTCCCGAACCAGCAGAAAGATGCTGGTCTGTCCATGCCGCCGGCACTGCCCTCCATGCTCGAATCGGGGACGGATAACCTTGGCGTTGCACCGGAGTAACTCCGGGGTCGGCGTCGGACGATTGGCCGAGGCGGCCATTGTATCGTCCGACGCCGCCCCCTCCGTTACCCGGTGAACGGGTTGTTATCCGGTCTCTGTAGTACCGTTCGCCGATGGTCCAACGCCCGGAAGGTCCAACGCCCGGAAGGTCCAACGCCTGGTACGACCAACGCCTGGGACGACCGACGCGTGAAATGACCAACGTCCGGGATGATCGATGCTCGGAAAGTTCATCGCCTTGTTGTCGTACTTGGGGAGGTCTCGATCGCTACGCTGTCACCCTCTATATTCGATGACCTCGATGTCACCGAAGGAGACGAAGTCTGCCCTGACCGCCCCCGTCTGTCGTCCGACGCCTGATCGCTCCGACGGATAACCTTGACGTTGCACCGGAGTAGTGTGGCCACGTCGGTCGGACGATTGGCCGAAGCGGCCATTATATCGTCCGACCGACGCGTCCCCACTACCCGGTGAACGGGTTGTTATCCGGTCTCCAATGCTACTGCCCCATAAGCCTTTGAACGGCGGTGTCTCATTTGCGCCGAAGCCGACGCCGTTTGGGCCATACTGACTATAGTTTGGTGCGACGCTCGATCGCGAACATTTGACCCTCACCCGTGATTGCCCGACGCCTGCGATCGTCCGACGCCCCGGACGACCAACGCCCCGGATGTTTTTGAGTCCCTGACTGCCCAGCCCAGACTTTGCGTGATTGGTTCGCGTAATGAACGTCGCGATCCCCTATGATGAGTGACCGCCTCACGCGGCACTGGATCGATGACTACCCAGTCACCGAAGGGGACGAAGTCTGCCCGCACCGCCGCCCCTCATGCCCGATTCAGCGACGGATAACCTTGGCGTTGCACCGGAGTAACTCCGGGGTCGGCGTCGGCGGGTTGCCCGAGGCGGGCATTTTACCCGCCGACGCCGACCCCTCCGTTACCCGGTGAACGGGTTGTTATCCGGTCTTATCCAAGCCGCTGCTTAAGCGTCCATTGACTGAATTGACCGCCCGGGTCACCGTGGGGGCATGGAGCTCCCACAGATCGTCCTGGACACGAACATTCTTGTTGCTGGTTTGCGATCGCGGCGGGGTGCTTCCGCCAAGGTGCTCCGTCTAGTTGGTGGTGGGTCGTTCGAGGTCCACCTGTCGACGTCGCTCCTGGTAGAATACGAGGCCGTGCTCCACCGCCCTCACTTTGCGTTTACCTTTTCGGATGTGGACGACTTCATTAACTATTTCTGTTCGGTTGGTGTGAAGCATCGGATCCCCTATCGCTGGCGACCGCAGCTGCCAGACGAGGCTGACGAGCACGTTCTGGAGTTGGCGATTGCGGCGGCTTGCGATCGCATAGTAACCTTTAATGTCCGAGACTTTCCCGGAACCGAACGCTTCGGAGTTCGGCCGATTACCCCGTCCGAATTTCTCCGCGAATTATCGTAAGAAGCATGGAAACCATCGATGCAGGTCCTCCAATCCAGGTAGAGCTTCCGCCCGTTCTGGGACACCACTACCAATTATTGGCTGCTAGGTCAGGTTTGCCAGTCCAAGAGCTCGTAGCAAAGGTTCTGACTGAACAGATTGAATCCGAGGAAGCGTTTGCCGCGATGGTGGCTCGCAGTCGAATGGGTGACCGAGCTCGCTACGAAGCGATCCTGGACCGCGTACCGGATTGCGAACCATTGCCCGGTGACGAACTTCCTGGACCACGTGTTGACCATGCGACGGATAACCTTGGCGTTGCACCGGAGTAACTCCGGGGTCGGGCATCGGCGATTGCCCGAGGCGGGCATTGTATCGCCGATGCCCGCCCCCTCCGTTACCCGGTGAACGGGTTGTTATCCGGTCTCAAGAATCTTACACAGCATGGGTTACGACCTTCGCATTTCCCGACATCCTGACCTTGACTGGGACGGCATCAGCATCGATGAATTCGACGGGGGAATCTCTTTCCAGGAATGGAGTGACTATGTCAGTAGCGATTCTTCGATGCGGATGGACGCCTACGCCGAAGCTATTCTGCCAGGGGGCGAATCACTCCGAGTCACAGAACCTGGAATTGCGGTCTGGCTGGACCATCCGACCGCCACGCGTGAGTCGGGTCTCGCATGGTTACACTTCAGAAACGGCGAGGTCTTTGTGAAGCATCCCGATCAGGAATTTCTAGGTAGATGCTATTGATTGCATCTGCGTTGAGTGCCGTCGTCGTTGGCGATGATGGCGAGCGTTACACGACTCCGACTTCACTTGGGGACGTTTCTGCTGCTGATCGACCCTCTGGACCGCTCCCGACTCCCTGGTGGCGATTCTGGTAACGATCCGGAGGCCGACGGATAACCTTGGCGTTGCACCGGAGTAACTCCGGGGTCGCGGTCCGGCGATGGCTTCGCCATTATATCGCCGGACCACGCCCCCTCCGTTACCCGGTGAACGGGTTGTTATCCGGTCTCACTCGTGTCCAAATACATCTACAACCTGTCGGCTTCACTAGAGCGGGCACTCGCTGGCGTACCGACTGCTCCCCCGGGGCAGGTCGCTGGCTACTGGGCAAATCGAGACTTCTGGCTGTCCGAGTTCGATCATCTGCTTTCCGTCATTGCTGGGTTTGAAGGACGGCTCCAGCGGATGGATCTTGCTTACGACTGGTACGTCCGCAATCATCCGGCGAAGGAGAGCAGAGACGAGTTCGGTACCGTTGGGCAGCGACCGAAAGACCCGACGAGCGGCTCGCAGCGAAGGGGCGACGCAAGCGATGCACGTACCGCACTTAAGGTGCTCGCAGACCGGTCGTTGGATCTGAACATTGCGAAGCCGGACGAATATGAAGCATTCATCCGACGACTGCGGATATCTGGGCGATGATCTTCCCTATACTACACCACTCCCGACGGATAACCTTGGCGTTGCACCGGAGTAACTCCGGTGTCGGGCATCGGCGATTGCCCGAGGCGGGCATTGTATCGCCGATGCCCGACCCCTCCGTTACCCGGTGAACGGGTTGTTATCCGGTCTCAAATCATGAACGACCTACCTACATTAGCCGAAGCGATCACTACCTTGGCTCATTCGGGACAGTATCGTCGAGATGGGATCACGCCATACATCGAGCACCCCCGATTGGTTGTCCGGCGAGTGGATGATGACCCGTTGGTGATCGCGACTGCTTGGCTTCACGACTTGATTGAAGGCACAGGCACGACTGCTGAAGACTTAGCTAAACAGGGCATCCCGCCGCAGGTCGTCCAGGCGGTATTGCTCCTAACCAAGACAGCTTCTACCTCATATACCGGCTACCTCGATCGCGTCGCGTCGAACGATCTTGCCCGGCGGGTGAAGGTCGCTGACATGCTATCAAACCTTGCTGACGGCCCCACGAACCGGCAGATCCGAAAGTATGCTGCCGGGTTGCTGAAGCTGGTCCCGACGGACGACGGATAACCTTGGTGTTGCACCGGAGTAACTCCGCGGTCCGGCATCGGCGGTTGGCTTCGCCATTATACCGCCGATGCAGGACCGCTCGGTTACCCGGTGAACGGGTTGTTATCCGGTCTTAATTTGCCTTTTGAAATGCAGACTATGAGACAACCGTTTGACGGGACCATCGTTTGGGCGCAGTCTTTAAGCACTGGACGTAAATTTCCAATCCTCGTTTTCTCTGGCGATGTCGACTACGCAACTTCTGGTTGGCATTCGTTTACCATCATTGCTCAGCTTGAGGTAGTCGCAGTTCACAGCTCATCACATTTCGGACCATTGTTATTGCAACATGAAAGCGAACGCGAGGCTGCCGTCAATTCTGAACTAAACCGTTCCGACCTGCGGACTACGGAACTGCGGCGGGTAGAAGAGCAAGGCCGACCTCCGAGCGGTTTAAGCTTTCAAGATTTTAAGCAGCAATATAAAGAACCGAGCTGCTTTTATCGAGACATACTCGACATGTCGACTACTGCTGAGGCGAAAGAGGTTCGACGACAATCGTTGATCGACTTCACGTCGCAGGGCGGGATCATCACGACACCGGTCGAGATTGGCATACAACCCGACGGATAACCTTGGCGTTGCACCGGAGTAACTCCGGGGTCGGCGTCGGACGGTTGCCTTCGGCATTACACCGTCCGACCGCGTCGACTCCGTTACCCGGTGAACGGGTTGTTATCCGGTCTCAGTCATGCTGAATCAAAGCAGACCCAACAATCAGAAACTGCATAGATCGATGGCTGATACGTCCAGTACCAAGTGTTCGACGCCATCCGCGAATACCGATTGCTCATAACCAGTGCCCAGTGGGTTCGACGCCTTGATCGTCCGACGCCGTGATTGCCCGACGCCGTGATTGCCCGACGCCGTGATTGCCCGACGCCGTGATTGCCCGACGCCGTGATTGCCCGACGCCGTGATTGCCCGACGCCGTGATTGCCCGACGCCGTAGTTGTTTGACGTGTGTACTTTATGACACCGTGGCGAGCACGCTCCTGACCCGGGTGGTTGGTCCACATCGTTGCCGTCCTGATCGGCTATGCTCGATGACAGGCGGAGTCCCCCCGATCGATGACTGCCCCGTCACCGAAGTGGACGAAGTCTGCCCGGACTGCCGCACCCCATACGTGAGCCACCGACGGATAACCTTGGCGTTGCACCGGAGTAACTCCGGGGTCGGGCATCGGCGATTGCCCGAGGCGGGCATTATATCGCCGATACCCGCCCCCTCCTTTACCCGGTGAACGGGTTGTTATCCGGTCTTGAAATGAACTATAAGAGCCATCCACTATTCGATGAATCTGCCGCGGCTGACTGGATTCCGATCTACGGCAACGAAGTCATCGCTGAATCAGACGCTGAAGAAGATCCCGTTTTCAGTTTCATCGCAGATCACCTGCCGGAATGTACCGAACTAGGCCTCGAAAGATTGCGGAAACACATTCCACTGGATTGGCTAACTGAGTGTCCGAACCCTCACGAGATTGACACCTGCTTTGCACCCGACCCGTCCGGTTCTGTGCGACTGTATCTCGAATTCGGTTTTCGGCCTTCTACAACGGAGAATAGCTACCACACAGATTCGTGGTGGATCATTTTGCTGTGTCCGTACCCCAAGGACCCTCCGTTCGGGCGGAAGGTGGAGTGGGTTACAGAACATTTGGGATGGACGGTGGGATGACATCTAGGACGGATAACCTTGGCGTTGCACCGGAGTAACTCCGGGGTCGGCGTCCGGCGGGTTGCCCGAGGCGGGCATTGTATCGCCGGTCGCCGCCCCCTCCGTTACCCGGTGAACGGGTTGTTATCCGGTCTCAGGTGGCCGGCAGTTCCGCTCTATTCGCTCCTCCCGCCCGTCTTGCTCGCTGCCCTCCATGCTTGAACGGCGATGGCGGTGGGTTGGCCGCCGAACCAGACCTTCGTGATGGGACCTCCATCTGAACGGACAGCAACGCCGTTTCCACCGGTTGCCCGCTGTGTCACCCACGTGGACGAAGTAGGTGTGGACCGTTTCGCTAGCCGACCTTTTGTCCTGAACGCTTGAGGCAGTTCGAAAATTGGTCTTTTTGCTCGGATTCCATGCTTCGTGCTGCCCTCCACCGTAATTTCGGATCAGAGCCGTTCGCCCCCGGCGTCGGGAGTCTGGCGACGGCACTCTTGGCGTCGCACCGTCACCTCTTCCATACCGAACGGATCGACGGATAACCTTGACGTTGCACCGGAGTAACTCCGGGGTCGGCGTCCGGCGATTGGCCGAGGCGGCCATTATATCTCCGGACGCCGCCCCCTCCGTTACCCGGTGAACGGGTTGTTATCCGGCGTTACAATGGACGAAATCCAACCCGAGGAACCACGCGTGACCACAGACCAGCACATCACCGCCCTGACCGCCTTGCCCGTCGATGATCGATTGGAAATCGTCCTGGCCATCTTGGACACGCTTCCTCCGACTGCAGTGCCTGCCCCGCCCGTCGGTTGGAAGGAGGAGCTGGACGCCCGAGTCGCACGCTACGAAGCGAATCCAGACTCCGCAATGACGTTGGAGCAGTTTCGGACCCGTCAACGCAAGCAATCATCGTGAAAATACGACTCGTTGCTGAGGTCGGCGATGACGTTGACGATGCTGTCGCCTTCTACAACGAGAAACGGCCGGGGCTTGGAGATGAGTTTGAAGAGTTGGTCGACAGCTTCGTCGAAACACTACCAGGACGTGCTGTTCATCCCGCGAAAAATCACACCGGCTACCATCCGATCCGCCTGCCTCGATTTACCGCGGTAGTTTATTACGATATCCGACCGGACCTGCTGCTGGTGATAGGCGTGATGGTCGGTGGTCGGAGCGAGACTGCCTTACGTGGTCGCGGATAACCTTGGCGTTGCACCGGAGTAACTCCGCCATCGCGGACGGACGATTGCCCGAAGCGGGCATTTTATCGTCCGTCCGCAATGGCTCCGTTACCCGGTGAACGGGTTGTTATCCGGTCTCAATGGCCTGCCGATGGACCGGTTCGACTTTCGCGGTTAGACTGAGCTACCCAATCTGGAGACCATTGATGACCGTTGAAGCCGCAATCCACGCTGTCAGTTCTTTATCACTTGCAGACCAGCTGCTTGTGGTCCAGCAGGTGTACGATCGCCTGCCTGCCACCGTGCAGACTGGATGCGGGGAAGATCGTCGTGCTGAACTAGCACGTCGCTGGAAAGAGTACGAGGCAAACCCCTCCGACACCCTCAGCGAGGATGAGTTTCGAAAGCAGGTGCTGGAAACTCGATGCGGGTGAACGCCCGGCTCACCAAACGGACCAAGACCGATCTGCTTGCAGCCATCGTTTACTTTGAGGGTCTGTCGAATGGCCTCGGCGATAGATTCGAAGGGGAATTCTATTTGGCGTTGGAGCGAGTGAAATTGAATCCGGAGCAGTTTGCAACTGATGGCACTGGCTTCCGCCCCTGTCCGTTGAAGCGGTTCACCGGTGTGATGTATTTCCGTATCATCGGCGACGAAGCGGTGGTTTTTGGACTGTTCGTGAACGGGCAGGACGAAACGGACCTGAAGTACCGATAGGACGGATAACCTTGGCGTTGCACCGGAGTAACTCCGGGGTCGGGCATCGGCGATTGCCCGAGGCGGGCATTGTATCGCCGATGCCCGCCCCCTCCGTTACCCGGTGAACGGGTTGTTATCCGGTCTCAACTACTACAAGAGCAAGCGTGACCCGCGACTACGAATATGGACCACAGTCGCCGATGATTCTATTCGGCGTAATCTTGTTTGCGATTGCAGGTCCGTGGTTCGGCCACCGTGCTTGGACGAACGACGCTGGAATAGTCATCAACGGTCTCGTCCCCGTGCCGCCAACAGCAGCCACTGCCTTCCTCGCGATACTTGGGCTGCTTACAACGCTGATGGCAATGGCGGGAGGAGCTACTATTTTGAACCACATACTATCACCCAGCAGAATCAGTCTGCGAATCGACCACATAGTGCTACCGGTTGGTGGGTTACTTCGAGCAGATCGCGTAATCACGAACGCCGAACTTGAGCGGATTGTTACCACTTCGGTAAGCGGACACGACTTTGCCTACGTCTACCTGTCGGATTGCACCAAGGTGACAATCACCGGGTCGATGCTCGAAAGTGCGGCAACCTTCCAACTGATTCTTGCCGACATCGCTTCCCGCATCATGAACTCGCACGGATAACCTTGGCGTTGCACCGGAGTAACTCCGCCGTCGGTGTCGGGCGGTTGCCTTCGGCATTTTACCGCCCGACACCGCCCCCTCCGTTACCCGGTGAACGGGTTGTTATCCGGTCTTGGGGGTTTCGACGTCCGACGCCTGCTGGGGCATGCCATCAACAGAGCAACTAAGTGAGCGTGCTTACCTAATCTCGCGTTCAATCCTTGGCAGCTATCACCGCCACCGTACCCCGAGAAATACCCATGAAATTGCATCAACCGTGGTATCTTTTCTACCTCTTCAATCTGTTTCATCTTTGTTCGCTTGCATTCCTCGCAGACGACGAGAACCGCCGTCTCGCTTGGCTGGCTGGACTAGCTCTCCTCACTCCACTCGCTTGTTGTGCGTTCGTGAAAAAACCTGAAGCTCCTACATCGTAACCGCCGGGCAGAAGTCGAAATTGTGATTTGGTCGTTGTTACTTCAACCTCGACCAATGTCCGAACGTATCGACGGATAACCTTGGCGTTGCACCAGAGTAACTCCGGGGTCATGGGTTGCAACAGCTCCACACCGTTGGTCCGCGTTTTCGATGGCATCGCACCACGATCCCCTCGCCTGACACCATCGACCCCGATCCATGAACAACTCGGCCTCGCTTATGATCCCACCGCACGCATCATCAAGTGCGAATTGGCGACGTTGGTTGGACCACCGCAATGCCGCCTCGATAGTTCCCGACGGCCCGCCATCCACCGCACGTTACACTTCTGGCATCGTCCTGCATGGGTTGGCCACGCTGCATGCACCAGCAGCTGATCGCATCCGTCGCCATGCTCGGGCGCAATCCTCGGGAACCCTGTCGATCCGAACATGATATCTGACCGTCCGCCCGTTTAGCCTGATACACTACGTTAGCGTCCCTGTCACCGAAGCGGACGAAGTTCATCGTGGCCCACCGCCTGTCGTCCGGCGTCTGATCAGCCGGGACGGATAACCTTGGCGTTGCACCGGAGTAACTCCGGGGTCGGGCATCGGCGATTGCCCGAGGCGGGCATTATATCGCCGATGCCCGCCCCCTCCGTAACCCGGTGAACGGGTTGTTATCCGGT
Organism: Pirellulaceae bacterium; assembly: GCA_963833245.1. GTDB lineage: Bacteria > Planctomycetota > Planctomycetia > Pirellulales > Pirellulaceae > Rhodopirellula. The sequence continues at coordinate 842,479 of CAWHXH010000005.1, read as the reverse complement.
CTAAACGGTTCGGCTTGGGCAGACGGCTGATGGACGGTAAACTGCGGTAGTGCTTCCCAACCCCCTTCCACACGAGGTGTAGTCGTGAGCGATAACGCAGTTCAGGTCATCGAAGGTTTCGCGCTGTTGTCGCACGAAGAGCGGCATTCCGTACTGCTGGAGCTTGCCAGCATGGACCAGTTCGAAGATGGCCCTCTATCGGACGAAGCCCTCTACGACGCGGGCGATGAGATTTTTGCAATGTACGATGCGGAGGAAGCAGCGGATGCCGAAATGTCATCGCGGTGAAGTCTGGTGGGTGGACATGGGAATGGTCGCGAAGGTCCGTCCCGCTTTATTTCTTAGCGTATCGATCGAAGAGGACGAACGTTCCATTGTCTGCGTTGTTCCACACACCACCTCAATTCGCGGCACTAGATTCGAATCTGCTTCGAGCCTTCGCTGGCTGAAGCCGGGAGCCTTCGATGCCCAGGGCATCAGTACCTATCAGACTCGCCGATTGCGGAGTCGAATCGGAGTGCTTCCGCCAGTTCAGCTCGAAGCCGTTGAGAACCGTGTCCGACTATGGTTGCAATTGCCTCTATCACCCGACGGATAACCTTTGCGTTGCACCGGAGTAACTCCGTCGCCGCGATCGGACGGTTCGCTTCGGGCCTGTCCTAAATTTTGTGTCAGGTGAACGGTTGTCTATGGTTGGTGGTCTTTGGGGATTCGGTCAGGGAACAGAATCGCGAAGTGGTTCAGGGCCTGCTTCCAGTGTTTGATCGGACGGGTCCATCGCTTCGATGCCTCCCGGATCGCCATGAACAGAAGTTTCAAAGCTGACTGCTCGCTGGGGTACTGCTTGCGGTTCTTGGTGTACTTGCGAATCACGCTATTGAGCGACTCGATCGCGTTGGTCGTATAGGTCACCTTGCGAATTTCCTCGGGGAAGTCGAACATCGAGATGATGTCCGCCCACTTCAGACGCCACTGCTTGGATATTGTCGGATACTTGCTGTCCCAAATCTCACCAAACTTATCAAGTTGTTCTTCAGCCGCCGCGACCGTCGGGGCGGTATATATATTCTTCAAGTCCGCCGCGACTGCCTTGGCGTCGGTCGTTGATACATAACGGATCGCCGCCCGCACAAGATGAACTAAGCACAATTGTACTTTTGTTTGCGGGTACGCCGCCCGAATCGCTTCGGGGAAACCTGCTAGACCATCGACGCAGCAGATGAAGATGTCTTTGAGGCCTCGGTTGGACAGGTCGGTCAAACAATTCAGCCAGAACTTCGCCCCCTCGTTCTTGGCGATCCAGAGCCCCAAAAGCTCCTTTTTGCCGTCCAAATCGATTCCCAGGGCCACGTAAACGCAGTGGGAACTGACGCGGGCATCACTACCGCGAATGTTGACGACGATGCCGTCTAAGAACACGATCGGGTAGACCGACTGGAGACTACGGGTCTGCCATGTTTTGAGATCATTCTCCAGGTCTTCGGTGACGCGGCTGACCAGGTCAGCCGAAACGTCGACATCATACAATTCTTTGACAACATCTTGGATGTCACGGGTCGTCAAGCCTTTAGCATATAACGCCAGGATTTTATCATCAAATCCTTCGATTCGTCGCTGATGCTTGCCAACAATCTGAGGCTCAAAAGTGGCTTGTCGATCGCGTGGGGTTTGGACTTCAATCTTTCCAAAGTCGCCTTGCAGCTTCTTGGTCGAACGACCGCCAGCGGCAGTTCGCTCGGCCGGTCGTTGAGGTAATTTGCGTCTCGGCCTCAGTGGCCAGGTGGTGGTCCATTTCGGCGTTGAGCATTGTCTCCAGCCCACGCTTCATCATCGTTTGCAGCAGGGCATTGAGTTCAGCCATCGAGGAGGCCCCGGTGGCGAACTCGGTGGCCAGCTGTTCAGCTCGTTCTTGAAGTTTCGCGTCCATGCGTTTGGCTCATCATTTGTGGAAAGGGAGAAAGTGTAGCTGTCAAGTCGCCTTCGCACACAAAATTCCTGACAGAGCCTCCCTTGCCGCAGTACGCCGCGGTGGCTAGATCGATCAACAGCCCGTTGACCATGCAGTACAGACCGACACACCGTATCAACGCAAAGCCAAGTCCATCGGCAACCGAAGGATTCTTGGGAAAGACCCTGCAGTTCGCTTCGGTGTCCGGACCGTCGACGATCCAGCCATCGGCCATGATCATCCGACCGGGAATCTTGGCTCGACGCAGTCGGGCGATGATCGCGGGACTTGCCCGCAACTCCGCGGCGTCCGGCTGCAGGGGCATGGTCAATAGATCCAGTTGATCGGCCAAGCGACCGGATAGAATCCCACGATCAGGAATTCGGACATGAACGTACCGATCTGCTTCGGTGGAATATTGACGACACCGATGATCTGGCGGCCAACCAGTTCGTCTTTGCTGTAGTTCACGGTGATCTGAGCACTCGTTCGTTTCGTGCCCAGTTCCGACCCAAAGTCAGCCGTGACCTTGTATGCCGGCTTGTGTGCCTTGGGCAGATTCGCGACAGCGGTGATCGTACCCGCTCGCATGTCGAGGTTCTCAAAAGCCTTCCATGGCGTATCGCCGGTTTGCATCCCCAGTTCGGCCAAGCACAAAGCGACCACTTCTTCGGCACGTCGCTCCCGAGTCTCCACCCTCTTCGCCGATGAAACGCGATGGCATTGAGCACGGCGTTTGCCGGCGGTCCACTTCTCCCATGCCGACATCGCCGCATCGTTTGCTTCGCGAGCAAACTGCAGTTCCTTCGGCACAAAGACGGCTTCGGATTCCGCGATGTCGAAACTGACGCTTGCCGTATCGCCGGGTGAGATAACACACAGCTTTTGCAGTTTCTTCGACACCATGAAACACCACTTGCTTTTGTCGGGCATCACACCACATTCGATGCGAATGCCATTCATTTCACCGTCGATCCGCAGACGCTTCGATTTGCCGGAGTCCAACTGCGAGACAATGTGCTTCGGCAAGTAGACCAGCGTCTCGGTGATCTTGACGTCGAAGTTGTAAAACAGTCACTCATGGGCGGCGGCTGCGGAGTTCGGGGTCTTAGCCACGGATGGACGCGGATTCTCACGGATAAGATACTGCAATTAAACATCCGTGTTCGATCCGTGATATCTGCGGCTCAAGCAATCACATCACCAACCGCTTGAATTCAACTTTCTCCTTTCCAAAGTTGATGAGTAGCCCAACCTTGATGCCGGTCGCCTTCAGTTCGTTCAAGAGTTGTGCCTCGTCGGCTGAGTTGTATTTTTGGGCAATTTTTAATTCCACCAGAACCTTTTCATCGACGAAGATGTCAGCAAAGTAATCGCCAACGGTCTTGATATTGAACATCACCATGATCGCTGCCTCCCATTCGTTTGGCACACCTCGAAGATCGAGTTCGACTTCCATCGTATTCTTGCAGACTTTTTAAAGAAATCCGTAGCGGAGGTGGTTGTAGACCTCGAATGCCGCTCCGATGATCTCCTTTGTCAATTCTTGATGCAATATTCCCATCAAACACTTTCTTCAACGAAGACTACTTACTGAAACGAATCCTCCAGTGTGCTCTATCCGTGAAAATCCGTGGTTAACTTCATGTCCATCCCCATTTGGCAGGTCGCCGCGTTCGTCGATCGACCGTTCACCGGCAACCCGGCCGCCGTTTGCATCTTGGATCGCTATCCAAGCGATGAGTGGATGCAAAACGTCGCAGCGGAAATGAACTTATCGGAAACCGCGTTCGTGGTGCCGACCGATGACGCAGGCAGTTTCCACCTTCGTTGGTTCACGCCCGCCACCGAAGTCGACTTGTGCGGTCACGCAACCCTCGCCGCGGCACACACGTCAATCAAACAATCGCGTGTCGAGACTGGCCAGCCAATTCGTTTTCAAACGCGAAGCGGCGAACTGGCCTGCACACAGTCCGGCCCACGGATCACACTAAACTTTCCAGCGACTCCGCCCAGCGACAATGTCGATCCGACTTTTGCGGAGCAAACCCGCAGTGCGTTGGGAATCCGCGAAGCGACCGTTTTACGGAGCAGGTACGACCTGCTAATGATTGTCGAAGATGCGAGCATCGTCAAATCGCTTCGCCCGAATTGCAACGCGATTGCAGACATCGATACACGCGGCGTGATGGTGTCGTCCGCTGGCCAAAAGAGTGGCATCGACTTCGTTTCGCGTTTCTTCTCGCCTCAATGCGGGATCAACGAAAACCCCGTCACCGGTTCGGCCCACTGCTGCTTAGCACCGTACTGGGCAGATCAATTTGGGAAGACGTCGTTGGTTGGCTACCAAGCCTCGTCTCGTGGCGGTACGGTGAACTGAGAAGTCGCCGGGGATCGCGTTCACCAGCGGGCACTGCGGTAACAGTTCTCGAAGGTCGACTGCTGAGCGAACCGTCATGAACAGACTCGGGTAATCAACCAGATGAGCGATGGAAATGCTGGGCACACTAATCTTCGCTAACTGGCACTAATAAAGAATGCTGCGGTTTGATTAGTGTTCGATTAGTGCCAATTGGTGTTCTCGAAAGTCACGACCGATTCTAACGACAACTACCAAGCACGAAGCCAAATTCGGCAAAACGATGCGGACAACGTCATTTCCGAGCCAAGTCGCAACGAGTTTGAACCACAAAGTCACAGAGGAGCACAGAGTCTTTACCCTTCTTCTCTGAGTTCCTCCGTGTCCCCGTGGTTAATTCGATCCCCCACACTCAATCAGGAACTGATCCAACAACGTTCGCATGAATGCCTCACGGTCTTCAGCCATACTCCGGCCTGAGTGACCAAGTCCAATTGGCCACGGATTCTCACTGATCAAACACAGATGCACCAGCGGCAACCTACCTGTGAAAATTCGTGTCCATCCGTGGCTAACCCTTACCACGACCACCACGCCGACTTTCACTCTTCACCCTTCACTTTTCAAATTTCAACTCATCCATTTTGTTCGTTTGACCTTCGACAACTTTTCAAATGAGTAACGAAGCATCGTTCGCGGCATCGTCTTGGCATGTTTCTTCAAGAACTTTTCCAATCGAGATTGATCCCGTTTGCCCATCTCGCCAAGCATCCATCCGATTGCCTTGTTCATCAAGTCGTGCCTGTCATCCATCAGACGCTCGGCAAGCTCGACAACCTCCTCGAACTCGTCACTCTTGATAAGCGAGAACGTAGCCAGCACGGCGACACGTCGCTGCCACAACAAGTCGCTAGTCGCCAACCGATCGAGAACGCTTCGTTCATCGTAGTTTTGGGCCAGCCAAGCCCCAAGAATCTTCGGAGCCGTCGTGTCAACAATGTCCCAGTTGTTCACCGCGTTAAGATTCGCCAGATAGAACTCGACAATCTCGCGTTATTCAAAATCGCGATGCGGATTTTTCGGTGTTGCCGCCTGCTCGTACTGCGAAACTGCCGAGCCACCTTCCGCTGGTCCGGCACAACGCAACCGAGAAACCGATCGCCCTCGCCGTACCCACCCGGCACAGCCTGAAAGAACCCGGGCAGAAACGCAGCCTCATCCTCGCGAGCCACCTCATGAATTGCTGGAAGAACCTGCTTCGCCGTCATCTTCCCGCCGCGGCCTGGGGATGGTCGGGGAATTCAGGCGATTGCCGCCGAACCGTTGTGACGACTTTAGGTACTCGAGGGCATCGAAAGCCTAGCTTTAGTTTTGGGGCGTTCTACATAGGCATCTTCGGAACCGGCATGCACCACGATGCCCTCAATTCCTCGAAGTCCAAAACGTCATTCTCCTGGCGGCATGACCGGGTCAATCTGGGCATCCTCATTGTCAATCCTTGGTGGGCACCAAGCAAAGTCTTTTGCCTGCCGGTGTTGATGCGGTTGAGCGTCCGACGCGGATCTTCTACCGCACGAACCTGGAGTTTAGTGCCCGGGAAGTTCTGTCGATCTTTTCGTATCGTTGGTCAATTGAAGTGACTCACTTTGACGCCAAGCAACATTTGGGATTGGAGGACGCGGCCAACCGGGTAGAGCTGGCGGTGCAGCGGACCGCTCCGATGGCGATGTTTCTGTACAGCTTGACGATCCTATGGTACGCGACCGAGGGTCACCGGGACGTTCGGTTTCCGCGTCGCCCGTGATACCTCGACAAGGTTGAACCGAGCTTCGCGGACATGTTGACGACATTGCGGCGAAAAAGCTGGGAAGATCAATTTTCGGGGGTGTCGCGACCGGCGGCACCCCCGGATAAACCCCGCGACCTCCTGATTTTCCTAGCCACGCTGGCGGGATAGCGGTCGCAAAAACGCAAAACCGGAACTAAGCGAAGCGAGGCTGTCTAGCTGAGCATCATCGCGTTGGACAAACTTGCCAGGATTGTGGCAAAGGACATCACTGTCAGCTGCCCCGAGACATTCACCTTGCCGGACCAATGGATTTAAAAATGCCGGCGTTGATTGGGTGGCTTAAGGGTGTCTGCCACATGTTGATCGGCAAGATTAGAAGTACTGCCGAGATGTTGTCTGCGTGAACGTCCTGATTGAAACGCTGGGGGCGGGATTTGACGGCACGATCGGCCGAGGCGTTGAATCGTTCTTTGCTGAGCTACCTCCGTTCATCCTGTTGCCGGAACCCTGCGACACTTCGTAATTGCCCGAGGATGAAACCCAAAACGGTTACCCCAAACTTTGCCGCATCTTTTTCGGATCAGAACGCGGACCTCTTGATGCGATCGCCATTCCTCAATGCGGAGGTCAATAAGCCATTGTCATCGACACCGGCGGCAACTTCGGGGAGAATGATCGCATCACCGAAAGTAGTGTTGTTGCTAGAAATTTTAAGGGTGGATGGATTTTTAGCAAAATCCACTACCTTGGTTGTTTGACTTGTTGCTTCTCCGACTTTGGCCGATGTCCATGCGATTTTGCTCACTCACCCTGCCGGCGATCACGTCGCTGGCGATCTTCGCGTCGGTCCTTTCGGCTCAAGCGCCGGGTCGGCCCGAAGTTAATCGGCCCGCGGCCGACTTTGAGTTGACGGCAGTCAATGGCGAGCTGGACGGCGCCGTTCGGCTTAGCGAATTGACCGCCGACGGACCGGTGGTGGTCGTGGTGTTGAGGGGCTACCCGGGTTATCAGTGCCCGATCTGCACCGGGCAGGTCAACCAGTTGGTCGGCGAGGGCCGAGAGTTCGCCCGGCTTGGGGCCAAAGTGCTGTTTGTCTATCCCGGACCGGCGTTGCAGCTCGACCGCCGAGCCGATGAGTTTGTCAAAGGCAACGAGTTGCCGGCGCCCTTTACGCTGTTGATCGACCCGAATTATGAGTTCGTCAACGCGTATGGTTTGCGTTGGGACGCACCTCGCGAGACCGCTTACCCGGCGACTTTGGTGATCGGCCGCGATGGGAAGTTCAAAATGGTCAGCATCAGCGACGGGCATGGCGGGCGGACGACCGCCAAACAGGTTTTGGCGGCTTTGTGAGTCCGATTGGGGGTTTTGGGACCGAAATTTGCTTTTGCCCAATAGTTCTGACGGCTGTGAAACTCAGGTTGGCTCTTCAGCGTGAGCTAGCATTGGCCGTTACCTAGCGTTGGCGTTGTCAGCCTGTCCCCGGACCCTTGCGATTTTGAGCACCCCATGAATGCCGATCAAGCGATCCTGATGGAAACCCTCGCCGAGCAGGGTCACACGTGGTCCCAAAGCCAAGCGATTTTGCGAAAACTCGATACCATCGATCGTTTGATGATGCACGAAACGGTTTTCGAGGAAATCGGCACGGGCCGGCTGGTGTTGCCGCCGGCCGAAGAATCGTTTGGCGAAGATGATTTGGTCGGCGAACCGGCAGTCAGCGAAGTCTGACGCGGCGATGGTGTCGATGCCGACACCCCGGCACCCTTTAGGGACTGGCCCGGTGAAGTTACAGTCGTCGAGTTAAAGTCGTCGGGGTCCTTCGTCAATCCGTCGAGGGACCCCGCCCCTCGCTAACGGCTCATCGCCCCGCTAATGGCCCAAGAAGAAGAACCGCAACCGTGGCAGACCGTTGCCCCGGTGGAATTTGTCCCCGGACTCAAGGATAAATCCGAAGCCCAGGCGCTGTTGATCAACACCCGCCAGCGGCCCGGTCACGCGATCGCGGGCGGGCAATTGGCCCATGCCGTTGAATCGCGGGCGACCCACGTGCTGATGGATTTCTCTCGCGATGCGTGCGCGATTCGCTATCAGATCGACGGTCAATGGGAACAGTTGCCGCCGCTGGACCGCGAGACCGGCGACGAGATGTTGGTGGCGATGAAGATGCTGTGCCTGATGAACCCGGCCGACCGCCGGGGCCGCCAGAGCGGCAAGATTCGCATCAAGGTTGGCAAAACCAAGATCGATTTTCACCTGCAAACCCAGGGCGTCCCGTCGGGCGAGCGGGCGATCGGGCGGTTTGAACCCGACGAGGTTCCCTTTAAAACGCTCGCCGAGTTGGGGATGCGGGACAAGATGATCGAGGCGTTCAGGGCCGCGCTCAACGCCGAAGGCTCTGTCGTGATGCTTTCGGCAACCAAGGGGGAAGGTCTGACGACGCTGTGGGCCGTGGGCGTTGCAGCCGCCGATCGGTTGATCCGCGACTTTCAATCTTTTGAGCCGGAAGACAATCCGGAGCCGGAGATCATCAACATCTCGTCGAACTACTTCGGCGGCGACACCGGGATGTCCGAGACCGCGATGGTCCAGCGGATGGCGTTGAAGGAACCCGACGTGTTCATGTTCCCCAACATGCCCCAGCCCGAGTCGCTCAAAGTGACGCTCGAGGCGGTGATGACCGACGAGCGTCAAATCTATTTGCGGACCGTCGCGAACTCGGCGATCGAGGCGGTCGCGACGTTGATCGAACGCTACCCGAGCAATCGCAAATTGCTCGTCGACAAACTCGGCGCGGTAATTCACGGCCGACTGGTTCGGCGATTGTGCGACGAGTGCAAGATCGGTTTTGAGCCGCCGCCGGCGCTGTTGAAACAACTGGGCATCCCGCCCGGTCGCGTCGCGATGTTGTATCAACCGTTCATCCCGCCGCCGATCGAGGAACAGGTCGACGAGAACGGCCGGCCGGCGCCGATCACTCCGTGTCATGTTTGTGATGGCCGCGGCTATTTCGGCCGGGTCGGGTTGTATGAATTGCTGCAACCGGGCAACGAACTCCGCGCCGCTTTGAAGAAAACGACCGACGTTGTGCAGTTGACTCAAATCGCCAAGACCGAGGGGCACCGGGCGTTGCAATCCGAGGCGGTTTTGACCGTCGCCCGGGGGTTGACGAGTTTGGACGAGCTGAAAAAAGCGTTCGCCAAACGGTAGGGTTTTCGCCGACTAGTCGGTCGTGTTGGTGCCCGAGCGTGACCTACGGTTGTCGGTCCGCCCGACCGCCTCAACCCCCGCCGCCGTCCGTGTCCACCGCGAGCCAATCAACCAAACCGGCCACGCTGCGCACCGACTCGCTTGCGGTGGGGATGGTGTTCCTGGTTGGCGTGACGGTGCTCAGCCGCGGGATCGGGTTTGTCCGCTCCCTGTGGTTTTGCCGGTTGATGGACGACGCCGACGTCGGCCGCTGGGCGATGGCGTTTGGGTTCATTTCGCTGATTACCCCGGTGATGCTCTTTGGCATCCCCGGCTGCATGCCGCGGTTTGTCGAACACTTCCGCCGCCGTGGCCAGCTATCGCCACTCCTGACGCGGATCGCTTGGATGACGACCGGCTGCACGGCGGTGTACCTGGTCGCAATCGCAACCATGCCGAGCTGGTTCGGCTGGTTGGTCTTTCTCCAACCGGAGAATCACAGCCTAATCTTTTCCACCGGCGGAGCGGTCGCCGGCATGATCTTCTACAACTTCGCCTCCGATTTGGCGGGATCGCTGCGGCAAATGCGGCTGGTTTCCACGGTTCAAGCGATTCAGGGCATCGGGTTCACCGCCCTGTCGGTCGCCTGGTTGTACGCCGGTGGCGGCTTGATCGGCGTGGTTGTCATGTTTGCCGTTTCTTGTTTGGTCGCCGGGCTAATCGGCTTTGGCGGTTTGCTCCGTTTGCGGCTGTTTGTTGACAACCCCGCCGGCAGCACTGCCGGCGATGTCGCGGATGTGGAAAGGTGTTCCGGTCCGGGTTGGTTCGGCCCGGGATTGCCCGCCCGCGTGGTCACTTATGCCGCGGCGCTTTGGGTGATGAACCTGATCTCCAACGCCTTTGAACTGTCCGATCGCTACATGATCCTGCATTTGATCGGCGACGCGGCGTCGGAGGCGGGCCGAGCGGCGGTCGGCCAGTATCACGCCGGGCGGATTTTCCCCAGCGTCATCCTCAGCCTCGGTTTGATGATCGCCGGAGTGACGGTGCCCTACCTGACGGCCGACCACGAATCGGGTCAGCCGGATCGGGCACGGGGCCGGTTGGCCGACTGGTTGGTCGCGATGTCGCTGCTTTTCACCGCCGGCGGGGCGGTCATCGTTTGGTGCGGTCCCTACGTGTTTGAAAATTGGCTGGGCGGTCGATACGCCGCCGGGCTGGCGGTGATGCCCGCGGCGATGTGCTTTAGCATCTGGGCGGCGATCGTCGCGGTCGGTCAGGGACACCTGTGGGTGATCGAAAAAGGCTGGGTGGTCGGCGTCGTTACCGGCGTGGGTTTGATCGTCAATCTGGTGCTCAACGGCACGCTGATCCCGGTGGCAGGCCTCGACGGCGCGGTTTGGGCAACCTGGACCGCCCACGCGGTGGTTTTGATCGGGGCGGGCGTGGCGCTGCACCGCAGCGGTTTTGCCATCGATCGATCGTTGATCGTTGCCGGCGCGTTGCCATTGATGCTTTTGCTCCCGCCGCCGGTCGCCCTGTGTTTGGTCGCCGGGGTGGTCGTCACGGTTGCGGCCCCGGCGGTGGAGCGATTGTTGAACGTGGGATAGGCTTGCCGTTTGTCATCCGGTCCAGCGACAGGCTGGAAGCCTATCCCACCGCCGACTCGACATGACCGCCCCCTCCGACTTCCTCCGCCTGGCCGGCAAGACGTTCCTGGTCATGGGTGTGGCCAATCGAAAATCGGTCGCCTATGCGATCGCCGGTCAAATTGAGGCCGCCGGCGGCGAAGTGATCTACGCCGTGCGGAGCGAGTCGCGACGCGAGTCGACCGCCAAATTGCTTGCCGATCGCCGCGTGATCGTTTGTGACGTCGAACGCCAAAAGGACATCGATGCGATGGCGGCGCGATTGACCGCCGACAACGTCACGCTCGCCGGTTTGGTCCATTCGATCGCGTTTGCCGACTACGCCGACGGGATCAAGCCGTTTCATGAAACGACGCGGCGGCAATTCCTGCAGGCGATCGACATCTCGGCGTTCTCGCTCGTGGCGGTTTGCAATGCGGTCAAGGATCGCCTGGCGACTGACGCTTCGGTCGTCACGATCGGCATTTCAACGACGCGGATGGCCAGCGAATCGTATGGGTTCATGGCTCCGATCAAAGCCGCCCTGGAATCGTCGTTGGCGTTTTTGACTAAATCGTTTAGCCGTTTCTCCAGCGTGCGGTTCAATGCCGTCGCCGCCGGACTGCTCAAAACGAGCGCGTCGGCGGGCATCCCCGGCTACGTCGACTCGTATCTGTACGCCGAGACGGTGATCCCGCGTGGCCAAGCGGTGAGCACCGGGGAAGTCGCCGCGACCGCCGTCTTCCTGCTCTCCCCGGCATCCAGCGGTATCACGGCCCAATCCTTGGTGGTCGATGCCGGCATGTCGATCAACTACTTTGACGCCGCGGTCGTCGGCGCGGTCGCCGAGGCTTCGGTTTCGTCATAGTGTTTTGGTGGCCGTCGCTGGTCCCGCCAGGGTTCAGGCAGGACTGAACCCTGGCGGGTCCAGCGACGGCGGAGCATCTGTCCGACCTTTCAACCTTCTACCTTTCAACCTTCTACCCTTCCCACCTTTCGTCCCATGCCCCAGCAGATCTATATCAATGGCGAGTACTTTGGCCGCGGCGATGCCAAGGTCAGCGTCTTTGACCACGGATTGCTCTATGGCGACGGCGTCTTCGAGGGGCTGCGAATTTATTCGGGCAAGGTATTCAAGCTCGCCGAGCACCTGGAGCGACTCTATGAGTCCGCCGCCGCGATCCTGCTGAATATACCGCTGACGGCCAAAGAGTTGGCCGAGGCGACCAACCAGACCGTCAAACTCAACGAATTATCGGACGGCTACATTCGGTTGATTGTCACGCGTGGGGCGGGGAAGCTTGGCATTTCGCCCGACGGCTGCGGTCCGGCTCAAATCATTATCATCGCCGAAACGATCACCCTGTACCCGGCCGAAGCTTATGACAAAGGACTCGAACTGGTGACCGCCGCGACGATCCGAAACCATCCCGGAGCGCTATCGCCGCGAATTAAATCGCTCAATTACCTCAATAACATCATGGCCAAAATTGAGGGCCGCCGGGCGGGCTGCGTCGAAGCCGTGATGCTCAATCATAAAGGCGAAGTGGCTGAATGCACCGCTGATAACTTGTTCATTGTCAAAAACGGCAAACTTGCCACCCCCCCGATCGACGCGGGGATTTTGGAAGGCGTCACGCGGAACACCGTCATCGACCTGGCTCGACAATCGGGTTTGACCGTCGACGAAATCCCGTTGACCCGCCACGACCTTTACATCGCCGATGAACTGTTCCTGACCGGCACCGCCGCCGAGGTCATCCCGGCGGTGAAGCTGGACGACCGCGTCATCGGCACGGGGCAACCCGGTCCGGTGACCACCCGGCTGCGTGAGCAATTCCAGACTTTGGTCCGCCAGTAGGGTGGGTCACGGCGAGGGTGCCCGGATGTCGCCCCGCCGCAGCCGTGTTTGCCACGCCTTCAGTTCGCCCGCGCGCCGCCCGGCGTTTTCCTGTTCGGGCCGAAAGCCGAGTGACTCGCCGACGATCAACCGTAGGTTTTCGAGCGCCAACACGCGGACCGCCATCGAACCGCTGTCGAGCCGCTGGACCAACGTCTCGTCGGCCCCGGAGGCGAGTTGTTCGGCAGTGAAGCCGACCAGCAGTTGTCGCAGGTCCTCTTTGTCGGACAGTTCGTTTTCGAGAACCTTCATGACGTTGCCGGCCGCCTCGACATCGCGGCCCAAGTACCGCTGCAGCGTCCGAAAGTGCTCGGTCCACTGGACCGATTGCCGCGGCCGGTTGAACAGCCCGTCGGGACCGAAGTACGCCGACGGGTCGCCGATCATCATCAACGTCTCGGCGGCCAAACCAACGACCTCGGTTCGGCGAAACGTTGTCGCTTCGAGCAACCGTTTTCGCAGGTTGCCTTCGCCGGTCGGAGCCGCCGCGGCGTCGTCACCCTTGTCGGCGCCGGGGGGCAATTCGACGACCACCGAAGGATCGGCGGCCGCTCGATTGACGAATTCTAAAACTCCCTCGCGGGCGAAGCGTGATAAAAGGTCATCATCGCCGGCGGGCTGCTCGATCCACGCGGGCGTTTCGGTCAGCCGGCGGGTTTGCACCGGCTCGCTCTCGCGACGCTCCCACTGGTCCAGCGGCTGCAGCGTCACCGGCGGTTCAAACGGACCTTCCCCGTTGGCCATCGCGATTTGAACCGCATCGACGGCCGTGATCCGAATCAACTCCTGTCGGTTTTCGGGCACCGTCGGATCGAGGCCCGGGGGTCGCAGGTGGGTGAACTCCACCGCGACGCTGGCGGGGCCGGCCGCGGGCATCAATCGAACGCGGTGAGAATCGGTCAAAATCACGATCGCCGGTTCCCCTTCGGCTTCGGGGCCAAACCCGCCGGCCCGGTCCAACCGGATAACCAAGCGGCCACCGCGGAGCCGGATCGCCAGCGGCGAATCATCGACAAACGACGCCGTTGTGGGACCCACCAGACGCACTTCGGCAACGTCGGCTTGCAACGTGGCGTCGAATTTGGAGGAGACGACCAACGATTCTCCGACCCGAACGGTCTCGTTCTGTTGTCGGTGGCTCCATTGCCCCGGCCGATCGGCCGCACCGACGGTCCGAGCCAGCAGCAAGGTTTCGGGCGTTTCCAACACGGCAACTTCCGGCCCCGACGATTCGGCGGGCGGCGGGGTTACCGGCGGCGAGATTACGGGCGGCTGGGTCGCCGCGAGCGGGTCGGTCGGTTCCGGGGCGGTTTCCGGTTTCGCTTCGATCATCGGTTCAACCAACCCTACGGGCGGCTCGGTCTCCGCCGACGCCATCGCTTCGGCGTTGGAGGTTTGGACCGCTGGCGGCGGGCTGGTTGGTTGGGACGATGGGGGATCCATCGCGATCGGCGCCGGTTCTTTTTGGATCGCCGCGGGTGGTGTTGGCGGATCGGCCGGAGGCTTAACCGGCGTTTCCAAGTCGGCCGTCACGATTGCTTCGACAGGCGGGCCGGGGGGTGTTGCCTTCGATGGTCGGGCTTGCGTCGGCTCGGCCGTTGGCAACTCGGCGGTTGACCCGTCGACCGACGGCGGCACCACGGCGACCGGCGTGCCCCGCGGGGCGTCGAATACCTTGCTGACGGCCAACAAAATCAGTCCCGCGATCGCCAGGGCGATGATCCACGGAGCCAAACGGCCGGCCAGCCCCCCGCCCCCGCCATCCGGCTCCGCCAGCGCCCGTCGTGTCGTCCCGGCAACCAATTCCGCTTCCTCGCGTTGGCCCAACTCCAGCGGTTGGGCGACGTTGCCAGCCAACGGCGACCGCGTCACGCCCGAATCGCCAGGCCCCAGAGAAGCCATCGCCGGAGCACCCGCCGCAGCCGCGGCCGCAGGCGTCGCAGCCGCCGTTGTCGCGACCGGCGGTTGGGAATCAGACGCCGCCGCATCCGGCTGCGACGGGGCCGCGGACGCTTCGGCGTTGCCGGCGGTCGATTGCCGCACCGCTTCGCTGCCGGGCAACGACTTGAGTCGCTGGCGGAGTGAATCGCCCACCACGGCGGGTTGGTGCAGCGCCGCGGCAATGATTTGATGACACGCCGCGGCCTCGGCCAACGACGTGGCCGACTCCAGGCAGACCCGCTCGATCTCGGCAATTTGTTGATGCGAAAGCGTATTGTCGAGATACTCGCTGATCACGTTGGCGTTGTGAATCGGCGAAACGGCATCGGGCGAGGCGGCGCCCAAGTTCGGATCCGCAATCGCCGCGGCGATCCGGTTGGTCAATTCGGTGGCCACCGGATTGCCATCGATTTTCTTTTGCAGCGTCTCGGCGTCTTTGCGATCGAGGGTCTGGTCGAGGTAGGCCAACAACGTCCGAAGGGTCAATCGCATGGCGAGGAGGTCAAGGGTTGAAGGGTCAATGAATTGATCTCCCCCTCGCCCCGCTTGCCGGGAGAGGGGGCCGGGGGGTGAGGGGTTGGACAGACATTCATGGCCAACCGCGGAGTGTCCAATGCAATAGTGCCCCCGGCGACCCCCGATCCGTTCACCCGTTCCCAAAATTCCGGGTTTTCCTTTAACCTTTGACCTTTTCCCCCTTTAACCATGGCCACCGACAAGCGGGCGTCCTGACACGCCGGCGTCCTGACACGCCGGCGTCCTGACACGCCGGCGTCCTGACACGCCGGCGTCCTGACACGCCGGCGTCCCGGCAGGACGCCGCCACGGCAGGACGGCGTCACGGCAGGACGGCGTCCCGGCTGGTGAGCCTCCTTTGACTATTGCCCCCATGGCCACCTACAAAGACGCCGGCGTCGACCTGGACGTTTACGCCGAATCGATGCGGCGGCTGCCGGGGCTGATGCGACGGACGTTCTCGCCCCGAGTGCTGCCGGCCGAAGGCGGTTTCGCGGGGCTGTTCAACCTCGACTTCGACGGCAAACTCTTCGCCCGTCACTACAAAAATCCGGTCCTGGTCGCCGGCTCCGATGGCGTCGGCACCAAGCTGGCCATTGCCATCGCGACCGGGCGGCACGACACCGTCGGCATCGATCTGGTGGCCATGTGCGTCAATGATTTGATCTGCACCGGTGCCGAACCGCTATTTTTTCTGGACTACGTGGCGATGGGTCGCGACGACCCCGAGCGGCTGGAGCAAATCGTTCGTGGCATCTCCGACGGCTGCATCGAAGCGGACGTGTCGCTGCTGGGCGGGGAGACCGCCATCATGCCGGGTCATTACGCCGAAGATGTTTATGATTTGGCCGGTTTTGCCGTCGGCGTCGTCCCCCGGGACAAATTGATCGACGGCAAACGGATCGACGTCGGTGATGTCGTCATTGGCTTGCAATCGTCGGGGCTGCATAGCAATGGTTTCTCACTGGTCCGCAAGGTCCTCGCCGACGCAAAGGTTCGATGGGAGGATACGCCCGAACCGCTTGGGGGCCGGAGCGTTGCGGATGTATGTTTGACGCCGACGAAGCTCTATGTCGCGGCCGTTCGGCACATACAATCTCACTACCGCGTCAAACAAGTTTTGCACGGCATCGCCCACATCACCGGCGGGGGGCTGGAAGAGAATCTCGATCGAATTTTGCCAAAACATGTCGACGCCGTTATCGACCCCACCACGTGGACCCGGCCGGCAGTCTTTGATTTCATTCAAACGACCGGGGACGTTCCCGAAGCCGAAATGCGTCGGGTTTTTAACAACGGCATCGGATTGGCCATCGTTGTCAGCGAATTCTACGCCGACGCGATTTTGGCCCGTTTGGCCGAACCACGATTGGGCATTACCGCTTCGCGAATCGGAACGATTGCCCACGGCACCGGCGTGGTTCGCTACGGCCATGCCTGAAGGACATAAGACTCACTTTCTGGCTCGACAACACACCGGTCAATTGGCCGATCAATCGCTCGACGTTTCCAGCCCCCAGGGCCGGTTCGCCGACGATGCAAAATTAGTCAACGGCCGGATGTTGCTGTCGGTGGCTGCCGCCGGCAAACATCTTTTTTACGAGTTCGAGGGCGGGGCGATTGTTCATGTGCATTTGGGTCGATACGGCAGTTTTGCCGAGCATCCCTCGCCGCCACCGCCACCGGTCGGCCAGGTCCGAATGCGGATGATCGGACGCGACGTGACCTTGGACCTTCGCGGTCCCACCCGGTGTCGAGTCATCGACGACGATCAACGCAGTGCGGTTCGGTCCAAACTGGGTCCCGATCCGCTGGCCGGGGGACGCAAGGCCGACATACGCCGAAATTTGACCGGCAGTGCTAAGCCGATTGCGGCGTTGCTGCTGGATCAATCCTTGGTCGCCGGAGTGGGCAACATCTTTCGCGCCGAGATGCTCTTTGAAGCCAACATTGCCCCGGCGACCGCCGGCAACCTACTGACCAACGACAGTTTCGAGCGGCTATATCGGGCGCTCAAACGCCAGATGAATGCGGGTCTGAAACACGGCAAGATTGTATCGGTGACCGCCTCCGAAGCAGGCCGATCACTCGCCGATGTCAACGGCTCCGACCGATTTCGAGTCTACGGGAAAACGCGGTGTCCGCGTTGCGATTCAGCGATCAAGACCGGCGAGTTTGCCGCACGGAAATTATATTATTGCGAGTCCTGTCAATTACAAACGTAGCGGAAGTTGCCAAGACTTTCGGTGGTCACTATTTCAAACCGAAAGTCTTGGCGACTTCCGCTACGTTGAGCATCGACTCACATCGCTTCAAAAGAACGCAACGAATACTTGATGCCTGCTCCGTCGAGCAGTCCGCATAGCGACCGCGCCGCGATGCCAAACCCATCGGGTCCCGAGAAGCCGCCGAATTGACCGCCGCCGCGAAGGTGCGGTTCAAGGTCCAGATAGACGCCCTGGCAACCGCGAGCCTTCATCCTGGCTTCTAACTCCGGCAACATTTTGGCGAAGTCCTTCAGGATCGCCGCGTGACCCGAATCGCCCTGGTGCGGCGGAACAAAATGGTGAGCCGCGTCCTCGTCGACATGCTCGACCCGGCCGGTGATCGAAGGATCCTTATAATCTTTGATGTGCATCCAACCCATCGACGGCTTCATCGCCTCATACTGTTGGTACACCTGCTCGGTGGTAAAACCTTGCATCACCAAATTAGCCCCGTCAAAGATCGTCACCATCGCGGGGTGGTTGACGCCGTCGGCGATCTTGGCCAATAGATCACCGCTTTGGCCGACCAGATTAGCCTCGACTTCAAGTCCAAAGGTCAACCCCCGAGCGTCGCAAGCTTCGGCAATTTGACCGAGTTGGTCGATCACTTGCGGCAGGTGATCGTCGGCCGACGTGCCCTTGGGATGATAAAACGAAAAGCCCCTGAGCAATTTGCAATTGAATGCTTCGGCACGATCACAAGCTGTCACGACATCTTCGGCCAAATACTTCTCAAACGGCTTGTATGAGTTGCCGGTGCCGTCCTCGACGTCGAGCAGCTTGGTCTTGCCGATCGGCGAGCCGATGCTGCTGATGGAGAAACCATACTCCTCGTTTAGGTCTTGCAATGACTGGATTTCGGCGGGTTGCAGGGCCATGACATTCTTGATGCCGTTTCCCAGATCGACGAAGCGCACCGAATAGTGCGTCAAGCCGACCGCCGCGAGCGCCGCGAGCTGCTCGTTCGCCTTTTTGCTAAACGCCGATTCGTCGGCGAAACCGGAGAGGATGACTGCGGGCATGGAGAGGAAGGTAAAAGGTTGAAGGTTGAAAGGTCAAAAGAAGAAACGAAAATTCATTCGACTGGTCCAGCGGCGGAGTTTTGGCAGCTCGTACTCTGCCCTTGGCCTTTTAACCCTTGGACCCTTGACCCTCTCCTGCCTCTTCGGGCCAGTCGATGATGATGTTGCTATTGAGTCCGCCCCGGGGTGTCCATCGCGATTCGAGGGTGACCCGGCGGGGCTGGACGACGGCCAGGAAGTCGTCCATCAAACGGTTCGTCACCGCTTCATAGAAAATGCCCTCGTTGCGGAATCGCTGCAAGTACATTTTGAGGCTCTTCAGCTCCACGCAGACCTTGTCAGGGACGTAGCGGTAGACGATCGTGCCGTAATCGGGCTGCCCGGTCTTGGGACACACCGAGGTGAACTCGGGGCAGTGATGTTCGATCGTGTAGTCTCTGCCGGGGGCGGGGTTGTCGAACACCTCCAACGTCGTTTTGAAATCCGCTTCGCTCATCGGCCCGGTCGCTGTCGCATTGTTTGAGAAATCGCCCGACGTTGTAACTCCGCCGACGAAACGGCAAAACCGGTCGGTCGCCGCCGACCGGTCGTTGCGGATCGCCGAAACGTTCGTCTCCCGCCAGGGCGAAGGCTCACTGGCGGGGACACCCAGCCTGTTCATCCGCACCTCCGGCTGCAACCTGCGGTGCTGGTTCTGCGACACACCTTACGCCTCTTGGCAACCCGAAGGCGACCAGCGAACCGTCCGCGACCTGCTGGCTTTGGCAGAACGATCGGAGGTCGACCATGTCGTGTTGACCGGGGGCGAGCCGCTGCTGTCGGAGGCCATCGTCGACCTCAACGACCGACTCCGCGCCGCCGGGCTGCACACCACCATCGAGACCGCCGGCACGATCGATCGGCCGGTCCGCTGCGACCTGTTGTCGCTTTCACCCAAACTTGCCGCTTCCGGCCCCGACCCCGCCGAGCATCCCGGTTGGGCGTTTCGACACGAAACCCGCCGAATGCCAATCGGCGTGATGCGGCGGCTGATCGAAGCGGCCGATTCGACGCAAGTCAAATTCGTGATCCAGTCGGCGGATGAGTTCGCCGAGGTCGACGGGATCGTCGGGCAATTGGAGGTTGCCGCGTCAAATGTTTGGATTATGCCCGAAGGACGCGATGTCGCGACGCTCGATGCGGCCGCGGGGTGGTTGACCCCTTGGACCTCCGGGCGCGGTTATCGCTACTGCGACCGGATGCAAATTCGATGGTACGGCGACCAGCGGGGGACTTGAGGACCGCAGGATCAATCACTGACGTAGCTGGACCCGCCAGGGTTTAGGGCTGACTGAACCCTGGCGGGTCCAGCTACGAGGAATGCCGCAGTTGTTGATCTCGCGGCCGCTCAAACGCTCGCGGCGACGTAGACCGAAAAACCTTTGGCCAAAGTCACCGGATCGGCCACCGCTTTTGCCGAGTTCGCTGAAACGAGCCGTGCCCCCTCGACCGGCACATCGAACGCTTCCGCCGCAGGCTCCGTTACCGCAAGCTGCGAGCGATCGGCAGGTCGTTCGATGCCCCGATCCGGCTCGGGCTGCCCGCCGCCGTCCTCAGCGTTCAAAGCGTTGATGACCCGCAAAGCATCCAGTGCGCTGACGTTGCCGTCGTTGGAAACGTCCACCATGGCGCCGGTCGTTTCAGCCAACGACAATGTTCTCACGCCCAGTCGATTTAAATCGTTGATAATTGTCAGCGCATCGACCGCCGTGACTTGTCCGTCTCCGTTGACATCACCCGGCAACGCCGCGTTGTAACGTGGGCTATCGACGCGGGTCGCGGCCAACGACAGCGGTCCGCCGGCAGTCACTCCGCCGTTCACTTCAAAGACGAGCGGTTCCGAACCAAACGATTGAATGACGGAAGCGGATCGAGCCGTCAGCTCATACACACCGTCGGGCAGCTCCGGCAGCACCAACAGTCCTTCGGGGGTCAATGCAACGTCCGCAATCCCATGGCGAACCCCCACTAATGCGACCGTGGTGCCGGCGTGACCGGAGACGCGGATCGAAGCGATTCGGTTAGAAGGATCGGTCAAACGCAAAGTTTGCGACTGCCCCATCGTCAGCCGACCCCCGGCAACGTTTCGAGCGTCCGTGGTCACGCGGCTGATGACATTGCCGTCGGCGTCGAGAGCCTCAACGCGGCCGTGAGCGTCCGCTTGCAACCCCACCACGTCGACTTCCGCCACGCCGACGGGAAGCTCAAAGTTGACCTGGATACCGCCGATGGCGTTGATCCGGTCCGTCCAGTCGCCCGGACGCCCCTGAGCCACCTGCGGGTTGCGAAAATGGAAGGTCGGCACGTCTAGCGATTCGCTGGTGCGAACCTCAATTTCGCCGACCGCAAACTTGTTGAATTGGGTCGCCAGCGTCATCCCCGCGGTCGGTGGGACGACCTGATCGAGCAATAGATCGGACGCGGCGATCGAGCCGCCGGCCAGCGGCTCGCCTCCGCCCCGCCGAAGCGTCACGCCGGCCAGCGGCACGGTCCGTTCACCGGCGCCCGCCCGATTGTCACCATCAGTGTCAACAAAACCAAACGCCGAAAAACCGGCACCGGGCAGCAACGCTCCGCCCGCCAAACCTTCCAACGGCTCGCTGGTTTGCCCATGGTTATCAAACGCCCGGACCTGCAACGTTTCAAAATTGCCGCCGATGGCGACGTCGATGTCAAAGTCCACCACTGCGTCATCAAAAGTCGCGATGGTTTGCCAAAGCCCCGCGTCGGTCCGCGATTGCAACCCCGTAATCCGCGAGATGGAAATATCGCTCTGCGGTCCTTCGGAATTTTGATTGGTCAACGTTCCAACCGACGCGGTTCCTCGCAGGCTCAGTCGGCCCGAGGCGATGTCATGCAAACCGACGCCGGTCAATTTCGGCGGAACGTCCAAGACATCAAAGACGCCGTCCCCATCGCTGTCCTGCCAACCAATCAGCGCCAGCGTGGCGGCGGGCGAAACGTGCTGCTCAAAAGCCGGCTGGAGCCGCTCCAACCCCGCCATGATGCTGATTTGCTGCACCCCGGCGGTCGCCGGCCGATCCTCCTGAGCGTTGGAATTGAGTGTGTTGTAATACCCCCGCCGTTCGTCATACGAATCGCCGGAGATGTATTCGTCCTGTGCCCAAAAAATATGACCGGTTTCATGGGTGATGGTTTGAACCGGCCGAGTCGAAGGCATCACGAAATAGAGTCCCCCGGCGAAAGCAAACGCGCCGCGAAATCCATTGCTGGCGCTGGGGAAAAAGCCGTCGGCGTCGGCCTGCGAATTGGCGACGAAGATCGTGAAAGACCAATCGGTTTGCAAACGTTGACGTTGGTCATCGTTGAAGGCAAAAATCGCATCATCGATATTGCGAAAATCATCATATCCCTGCGCCGTCAAGAACTCTTCGCCGTAGATCAAATGATCCTGGCTGCGGCGAGCGATCGGTTCGTAACCGGTTTCAAAGGGGGTTCGAGCGAACGTATCATCGATCACGAACTCCAGCTCGTGGACGGTGCCGAGTTGATCCAGCGTGTCGGTCCACCATTGCATCGCCTCGTCGATCCGGCCCAGCACCGCGTCGATTTCTTCGGCGGTCCAATTTTCGGTGTTCGCATCGACGCCGCCGTTGGACTCGAACAAAACCGGCGTGACCGCAACGCGGCCGAGCATGTATTCGGCCGTATCGTGACCGGTCGCCCCCAGCGGGCCGATTGCCGCGTCACCGTCGGCGGCCATCAGCCGGCGGTCTTCGAGCCGTTGCAGCGTCAATCGTTTGAGTTGCATCGCCAGCCGGGGGGTTGGATGAGAAAATGATGTCAGGGTAGGACGCAGCGGCCATCGGGTTGGTTCCTGAGGGCTGGTTTTGCTAGCGGAGCAGCGCGAGCCGCCCGGCACCGCGCCCCATTCCTAGCGGAGCGGCGCAAGCCGCCCGGTGCCGGCACCGGAGGGCTTGCGCCCTACCGCTAGGAGTGTTGGTGCGAAACCGGAGGGCTTGCGCCCTATCGCTAAGAGTTTTGGTGCCGGCACCGGAGGGCTTGCGCCCTACCGCTAGAAAGGTGATGATACCGGGGAGCGATCATTCGATTCACCAGTCACACTTGACCGGCCAATTCCGCGGCCCGGCGAACGCGGCTGATCGCCATCATGTACGCCGCCGTCCGCAAACAAACGTTTTGCTCCGTTGCCAACGTCCAAACTTGGTCAAACGCCGTCGTCAACGTTCGCTCAAGCTCCTGGCGAACGCGGTCCAACGACCACCGGTAATGTTGGCGATTTTGGACCCACTCGAAATACGAAACCGTCACCCCGCCGGCGTTGACCAAAATATCCGGCAGGATCGTTTTGCCCGCGTTGATCAACTGCTCGTCGGCAGCCGGCTGGATCGGTGAATTGGCGGCTTCGACGATCATCGACGCCTTGATTTGACCGGCATTATGCTCGGCGATCACCCCGCCCAACGCCGCCGGGATCAGGACGTCGATGTCCGTCATCGTTAGCAACTTATCGCCGTCGATGCGGCGAACCCCGGACTGTTTCTCCAAACCGGCGAGCGTCCCGCCGGTCGTTTGCAGGTGTCGCCAAGCCTCGGCAATGTTCAAACCGCCTTCGCGAACATACGCCCCCGAGATATCGCTGATTGCAACGATGGGAAACTCGCAATCGCTGAGGTATTTCGCCGCGTGTGAGCCGACGTTGCCAAAACCCTGGATCGCGACGCGTGATTGCTGTGGTGATTTGTTCAATCGCCGCACGGCCTTGAACGTCAACATGCCGACGCCGCGTCCGGTCGCCTCCTCCCGACCCCGCGCGCCGTATTCCTCGACCGGTTTGCCGGTGATGACCGCCGGATTGAACCCGTGATACTTTTCCCACTGGTTACGAAACCAAGCCATCACGCGGTGGTCGGTCCCCATGTCGGGGGCCGGAATGTCGGCATCGGGGCCGACGATATCGTGGATTTGATCGACAAAAAACCGCGTCAACCGTTCCAGCTCGGTGACCGAGAGCGTTTTGGGATCGACCCCGATGCCACCTTTCGCCCCGCCGTAGGGCAGATCGACGACCGCGGTCTTCCACGTCATCAAACTCGCCAGCGCCCGGACTTCGTCCAGATCGACTTCGGGGTGATACCGCAGTCCGCCCTTCATCGGTCCGCGGGATCGATTGTGCTGGACGCGAAAGCCGGTGAAATTGGCCAACTCACCGTTGTCCAAATGCATCGAGACTTGCACGGTGACCTCGCGGGTCGGCATCACCAGCGCTTCCCGCAGGGCCGGGGGCAACTCCAACCGGTCGGCGGCAATGTTAAAATATCGCGTCGTCGTTTCGGAGGCTTTCATGGGAAGAAGTTTACAGTTTACAGATTTCAGTTCACAGTTTTCAGATCAATTCAGCTTCCAACCCTCAACGTAACGGTATTCACTCCCCCAGTCCTAAAACTGAAAACTGTGAACTGAAAACTGTTAACTTCTTCCTTACATTCCCAAGTCGCCGAATAGCGGGGTGGAGAGGTAGCGTTCGCCCAACGAGCAGATGATGGTGACGATGCGCTTGCCCGCCATTTCGGGGCGGGCGGCAACCTTGGCGGCCGCACACATGTTGGCCCCCGAAGATATACCGCCGACGATGCCTTCGTGTTTGGCTAACTTGCGGCCCCACTCGAACGCTTCCTCGTCGTCGACGGTGACGACATCATCAATGATGGACGTATCAAGATTTTTGGGAATGAACCCGGCGCCGATGCCTTGGATGCGGTGTTTGCCGGGCGATCCGCCGGAGATCACGGCGCTATGTTTTGGCTCCACCGCGATGGCCAAAAAGTGAGGATTCTGTCTTTTCAAAAATCGAGCGGTCCCGGTGATGGTTCCGCCGGTTCCGACGCCCGCGACGAGCGCGTCGATTTGCCCCCCCGAATCGGTCCAGATCTCCGGCCCCGTGGTCGCTTCGTGAATCGCCGGGTTGGCCGGGTTCTCAAACTGCTGGGGCATGAACGCGTCAGGGGTTGAATTGACCAACTCCTCGGCGGCGCTGATCGCGCCGTTCATCCCTTCGGCCGCCGGGGTGAGCACCAATTGGGCGCCCATCGCGCGGAGCAACGCGCGGCGTTCGACCGACATCGATTCGGGCATCGTCAGCGTCAACTTGTAACCTTTGGCGGCGCAGACAAACGCCAACGCGATGCCGGTATTGCCCGATGTCGGTTCGACGATGTGGGTATGAGGATGGATCAATCCATCACGCTCGCCCGCGGCGATCATCGCGGCGCCGATGCGATCCTTGACGCTGTTGAGCGGCTGGAAAAATTCGCATTTGGCGAAAATCTCCGCCCCGCCTTTGGGGCCGATCGTATTGATGCGGATCATCGGCGTATCGCCGATCGCCGCCGGGGCGCTGTCGTAAATTTGTCCTCGTGCCATCAGGCGGATACCTCCCAGGTGTCGCCGGAGCGGAATAGTTTTTCAAGGTTGCCGGGACCGCGGGCGGCTTTGGCCGCGGTGACCTGGTCGTTGATTTGATCGTTGTACGTCGCGACGCCTTCGACGGCCCGAAGGATGCCGATCGGCTCGGGCATCTCGGGGTACCGCATCCGGGCCAACATTTGATGCACCGACGGGTTGGGGTCGCGGGCATCATGAATCAACAGATCGTCGACCGGAACGTCGGTCATGTTGACGACTTCCAAATGGGTGCCGGTCATCCGAACGCCTTTGGCACCGCCGGCGAAGATCATCGGTTTGCCGTGTTCGAGTTCGATGACGTTCTCGCCGCGTTGTTTTTTCTCTTGGGCGTAGGCCATCGCGCCGTCGTTGAACACGTTGCAATTTTGATAAACCTCCACCAATGACGTTCCTTTGTGAGCCGCAGCGGCTTTGAGCGTTTCGCCCAAATGCGTCACGTGGGCGTCGATGCTGCGAGCGACAAACGTCGCATCCGCCGCCAAGGCCAGCGAGAGCGGATTGAGCGGGTGGTCGATCGATCCCATCGGCGTCGACTTGGTGACTTGTCCCTCGGTCGTCGTCGGCGAGTATTGGCCTTTGGTCAACCCATAGATCCGGTTGTTGAACAACACAACGTTGACGTCGACGTTGCGACGCAGCATGTGGATGAAATGGTTACCGCCGATCGACAGAGCGTCGCCGTCGCCGGTGATGACCCAAACCATCAGGTCCGGCCGGGTCGATTTGAGGCCGGTGGCAAACCCGGGCGCGCGACCGTGAATCGAGTGCATCCCATAGGTGTTCATGTAGTACGGGAACCGGCTGCTGCAGCCGATGCCCGAGACGAACACGATTTTCTCACGCGGCACGCCCAGGTCAGGCAGCACCTTCTTCATTTGGGCGAGAATCGAATAGTCGCCGCACCCGGGGCACCAACGAACATCTTGATCGCTGGCAAAATCGGCGGCTTTGAGGACGGGCAGGTTCATGAGTTGAGTTGGGGGGAATTGATTGAGCGGTGATGATGGATTTTGCTTCATCCGGGGATAGGCTGTTCGACGAACTGAACGACCCTAACCACGTCCTTGAAATAAACCGTTTCAAGCCGTCCACGGTTATCGCAATCGGGAGCCATGAAATGAGGCGACTGTCGACCGGTCGCCGCTTCCATGGGATCGAAGATCGAATAACCTTTCCCCTGCTTCGTATAAACCTTGAAGGGTTCGAAGGGATGCTTTAGGAGCAGCTCGATGAGCATGGAAGGTGTGAGAACAGCTGCCATGCTATCAGATGTTGATTGGTTCAAGATCATTCTTCCGGTTCGAAGCTTATGGCGATGATCGCCTCGGGTTCAATGAAGATGCGAGTTCCATCGCGTTCGTAGATCACGACGTATTCGTCCTCGCTGGCTGCACTGATGAGCACCGAGTCCGCAAGACGATGCCGTTGCCCGTCTTCCCGATGGATGGTTGCCGGTAATCCTCGGTATCGGCTGAGCAATTCGTTGATTTGGTCAATCGACATTTCACCCCGCCCGGCTGTGTTGCCGGACCGAGACGTGGGCACCGATCTGCTCGACCAGCTCGTGAACCGCGAACGGTTTGCCTTTGAGCTTGTTGATCCCCTTGGCGTCGACCAAATACTTTGACCGCAGCAACATTCGCAGTTGACCGGCGTTGAGTTCGGGGACGACAACGGTTTTGAACCGTGACATCAACTCGCCCAAATTGCCGGGCAGCGGATTGAGGAAGCGGACATGGGCGTGGCTGACCTCATGGCCCGCCTTGCGAAGCTGCTGCACCGCGGTGTGACATGATCCGTAGGTTCCCCCCCAGGAAACGACCAAGACGTCGCCCGATTCGGGACCATAAGTGCCTTGCCGCGGCAATCGGTCGGCGATCAGGTCGATCTTGCGTTGCCGGGTGTCGCACATGTGTTGATGGTTGTCGGGATCATAGGACACGTTGCCCGTGCCGTCCTCTTTTTCCAAACCACCAATGCGGTGCATCAGGTTCGCTTCGCCGGGGATCGCCCACGGCCGGGCGAGCTTCTTATCCCGGGCATACGGCAGGAACGGTTGATCGGTCGTTTCCCCGTTGGGATGTTTGCAAACGATCGGAGCGTATTGACTCATCACCGGCAGACACCATGGTTCCGAACCGTTGGCAATATAACCGTCCGACAGGATGCAGACCGGGACCATCGATTCGACCGCGGTTCGCCATGCTAAGATTGCAATCTCAAAACAATCGGCCGGCGACGCGGGGGCAAAGACCGGCATGGGTGCCTCGCCGTTGCGGCCGAACATCAATTGCAACAAATCGCTCTGCTCGGTCTTGGTCGGCAAACCGGTCGACGGGCCACCGCGTTGGACGTCGATGACGATCATCGGCAGCTCCATCATGATGCCCAGCCCCATCGCTTCGCCTTTAAGCGCAATGCCGGGGCCGGAACTGGCGGTGACGCCCATGTGGCCGCCAAACGCCGCCCCGATCGTGCTGCAAATCGCCGCGATCTCATCCTCAGCCTGGAACGTCCGCACGCCGAAGTTTTTGTATTTGGTCAATTCATGCAAAATGTCCGACGCCGGCGTAATCGGATAGGTGCCGTAAAACATGTCCTTGCCGGACAATTGCGAGGCGGCGACGAGTCCCCACGCCAGCGCCTGGTTGCCCATGATGTTGCGGTAGGTGCCGGGCTTCAAATCCGCGGCCTCGACTTGATACGATTCGCCGAACGCTTCGGTCGTTTCGCCATAAGCCCAACCGGCCCGCAGCGCCGCTTTGTTGGCGTTGGCGATGTCGGGCATTTTCGCGAACTTGGCGTCGATGAACCGCTCGGTCGCGTCGAGTGATCGGCCGAACATCCAGTACACAATGCCCATCGCAAAAAAGTTTTTGCAACGATCGGCCAACTTCGTCCCCAGCCCGAATTCCTCGACCGCGGTCCGGGTCAGCTTGGTCATCGGGACTTCGATGACACGGTATTTGTCTTTCAAACCCAAATCGTTGAGCGGATTGCCCTCGACTTTGGCGAGTTTGAACTCCTTGTCGTTGAACCCGTCCTCGTTGGCGACCAGCACGCCGCCGGGCCGCAGGTCACGAAGATTGGTGACCATCGCCGCGGGGTTCATCACCACGAGGGCATCGAGCGTATCGCCGGGGGTGAAAATCTCTTCGCTGGCAAATTGGACCTGGAAACCTGAAACACCGGCACGAGTGCCGCGGGGGGCGCGGATTTCGGCCGGGAAATCCGGGAACGTCGCCACGTCGTTGCCCGCCAGCGCCGACGTGTTGGTCAACTGAGTGCCCAGCAACTGCATCCCGTCGCCGGAGTCACCGGCCAATCGGACAGTGATGCCCGAGACGGTTTGAACGGGTTTGGCGGTCGTTTGCGGGGTGGCGGTCATCGGCATCCGCCGGGCGGGGCGGCGGTGGGGGGGGGCAACGGGTGAGGGCGGCGGGCTATACCGGCTGGATCGGTTGGCCGCTTGGCGAGACTTTTCCGATTCTATGAATTTTCCCGCCGCCGCGTCAGGACCATTGTGGGATAGGCCTCCGGCCTGTCGTTCCCGACGAAGAACCTCGGTGACAGGCCGGAGACCTATCCCACGCGGATTGACAGGCCGGGGGCCTATCCCACATCGACTTTCCGCGACAGCGTCATCCCGTCGCGACCCTGGTACATCAGCAGACACGCTCCGACCGACGCGGCCCGATCGATCAGCGTCTCAAAAAAACCGCTCTCCCCCGGCCAGGGAAACGCGAAAAACAGGTCGATTTCGTCAAAACCCAGCCCCAGCTCAGCGTAGGCATCGCCGGCGTCGGTTTGGACATGTTCCAATTCCATCGCTAAATCTTCCAGCCCGTCAATCCCCGGGGGGATCAAACTGCCGCACACGATCGGGACCTCAACGCCCAGTTCGTCCACGAGATCGGCTGCCGCGGCCGCGAGGTTCGGTTCGACCTCTACCCCGTGCGATCGCAACCCGGCGACCGACGCGATCGCGGCGACAACGCCAAAGCCCGCGCCTAACTCGCAAAATCGGTCGCCGGCGAGCAAATGGCTTTGAGCCAAATAATCCAACGCCGCGGCGACCAAATGAAAGTCGCAGGTGACGAAATTTTCCGAAACGTCGTTGGTCAGCAGGAACGACTCGATCCGCTCGTTGGCCACATCGATCAACGACTCGACCGGCCCGCCGAGCGGTCGATGACGCAAATCATCAGGCAGAACAACGCGACGAAGCGTCAACGGAACGACTCCAGCCGGTTGCGATTGTCCAGGTACAAGGTCCAAATCAATTTGGTCGCCATCGATCGGTAGGGCCGCCACGACTCGGCCCGAGCGACGATTTTATCCGCGTCAGCGTAAGAGCCGCCATCGAGTTCCTCCAGCCCTTTGACCAGCCCCAAGTCGCCGGTCGGCAACAGGTCGGGCCGCCGAAGCGCCATCATCAAATAAACGTCGGCCGACCATTGACCAAGCCCCAGACGACCCCGAATCGCTGCGGCGGCGGACTGATCGTCGAGCCGGCCAAGCGATCGCGGGTCAAAACGACGCTCGATGACATCGTCGGCCAGAGCGAACAGATACCGTGCTTTCTGCCGGGAGACGCCCAGTTGCCGCATTCGCTGTGGAGTCAGCAAAATTAATTTTCCGGGTGTGACGCCATTGAGGTGACGTGACAGTTTTCCAAACGTCGCGGCGGCCGAGTCCAGCGACACCTGCTGCTCGAGCACGATATGCACCAAAGTCGCAAAGCCGGGGCGGCGTCGCCACGCCGGCGGATCGCCCAGCCGGCGGTGGACCAATCGGAGGCTCGGATCAACCGCCGTCAAATGGGATAGGGCCAACGCATCGGGATCATCGGTCTTCAAAAGGCGATTCCGACGCGATAACTGACTTCCGAGCAATCCTTTAAGATCATTGCCGGGCGGAAAGCCGGAACACCTGCCCGGCTTGCGACATAACCGGGCACGCTAGCCCCCTGTTGTTGCCCAAAAGATAGACAGGCCACTTTTCGCTGCATCGCCGCCAGCGTCCGGTGAAAGAATTTCTGCTTGCCTAACCACCAGCGATGGCACGACTTGAAGTCACCAACCGCCCCTGTCTCCGCGTCTTTGGCTTTTTGCTTGCTTAGCTTCGCACTGACTGATTGGAGCGAGCGTTTTTCGTTCACTTCCCGCCAGCGCCGACTCATGAGCGATTACGGATGGCCCGGGCAGGAGTTTGCGGCGGAGACGAGTGAATGCAGACGCAGGTCCGGTCAGCCGGGTTCAAAGCGGTCGTGTCTTTACCGGTAAGCGGGTTGCTTGCCGGGCACGCTGCGGAGCCGTTCGGCGGCGGTTTTCTCTCAAACCGACGCCGAATCCCGTTCGACACCTCTGAAGGATCTCGTACATGAAGTTTGTCAATTCCCGTGACGGCCGCGGCGGCGGCTGGTCACTTTCCCTGCGATGGCTCGCCGTCGCGATGCTGCTGGGACTTGGGGCAATGGCCCTGAGCGATTCAGGCCGCGTCTACGCTCAAGATGACGTCGACGTTGCCGACGCCGAAGGCGCCGGGGTCGACGTGGCGATCGATGTCGATGCGCCGGACATGACGATGGCGGTCCCCGACATGTCGTTGCCCGATGTCGACGAAGAACTCGTGGCGATCGAGGTCGGCGCTGACCTCGGCGTCGGGTACGCCTTTGACAACGGGATGCTGTTCCTGTGCGCGGTCCTGGTGCTGTTCATGCAGGCCGGATTCGCGATGGTCGAAGTGGGCCTCAACGCCGCCAAGAACACCGTCAACATTCTGTACAAGAACGTGATGGACCTGTCGGTCGGTGCCCTGCTGTTCTTCTTCGTCGGCTTCGCGCTGATGTACCCCGACGTCTACTCCAATCCGGGGATGGCCGGCAACGGCGTGTTCGGGTTCGGCGGTTTTGGGCTGGGCGACTACGCGTTTGCGACCGACCGGACGTTCTCGCCGCAGGTGGACTGGTTTTTCCAAGCCGTTTTCGCCGCGACCGCCGCGACGATCGTTTCGGGAGCCGTCGCCGGGCGGATGAAGTTCACTGCCTACCTGATCTACTCCGCGATCCTGACCGGGATCATTTATCCGATCTCCGGTTATTGGAAGTGGGGCGGCGGGTTCCTGGGCGGTGACTCGGGCATCTTTGACAATCCCGATTACGTTTTCCAAGACTTTGCCGGATCGGCCGTCGTTCACGCCGTCGGCGGCTTCGCCGGTTTGGCCGGTGCAGCGATCCTCGGCCCACGCCTGGGACGCTATACTGCCGAAGGTAAATCGGTTCCGTTGCCCGGCCACAACGTCGCTTTCGCGGCGCTGGGCGTGTTCATCCTGTGGGTGGGTTGGTACGGGTTCAACCCCGGTTCGCAGCTCGCTTTCCAAGGCACCGGTGACATCGACGCGGTGGTTTTGATCGCCGTCAACACGACGCTCGCCGCGGCCGCCGGTGCGGTTTTGGCGACGGTCGTTTCTTGGGTCGTCTTCGGCAAACCCGATTTGACGATGAGCCTCAACGGGGCGCTGGGCGGTTTGGTCTCGATCACCGCGTGCTGCGACGCGTTCAGCAACGAGATGTCGATCCTCGTCGGAGCGATCGGCGGCATCATCGTCGTCCTGGCCGTCATCCTGCTGGACAAGATTCGCATCGACGATCCCGTCGGTGCGTTCCCGGTCCACGGGGCGTGCGGCGTTTGGGGCTGCATGACGATGGGGATTTTCCCCAACACGCACTTCGACGGTTGGTTCACCGGGTTCATCCCGCAAGCGATCGGGACGTTCTCGATCGCCGGCTGGGCGTTCTTCACGATGTTGATTGTGTTTGTGGTGCTCAAAGCCATCGGGATGCTGCGGGTGACCCCGGAGGAGGAAATGTCCGGTTTGGATATCTCCGAGCACGGGATGCACGCCTACCCGTCGGACGCCATCGCGATGGGTTCGGTCAACTGATCGGCCGCCCGTCGTAACGACTCTTCTCGGCTCTTGCCTGGGCCAGAGAGAACCCCAATGGCCCGTGGTAGGTGACCGCCTCACTTACCACGGGTCGGGGTTTTTTAAGGGGTGAACGTAGCGGAAGTCGCCAAGACTTTCGGTTTTTTCGGACCGGTGGAGACCGAAAGTCTTGGCGACTTCCGCTACGATGGCGGCCGACCCAATGCTACCTACACCCAACCAAACCTCCGACTCATGTCCGCTTCGATCCAGTCGCTCATCGACTCCGGCACTAAACTGTACCTCGACTCGGTGGAACCCTCCGAAGTCGACCAGAACCTGGCTTGGGGTGCCGTCGGAGCGACCAGCAACCCGGCGATCATCTCCTCGATCGTTGCCCGCGGCGGATTGGACGAAAAAATCGAATCGCTGTTGGCCGAAGGTCACGACGACGAAGCGATCGCGTGGGCGTTGACCGAAGAATTGGTCCAAGACGCTCAAACCAAGTTCGCCGGCGTGCATCGCAGCACCGGAGGCAATGCCGGCTACGTCTCGTTTGAACTCGATCCGGTCTTGGAAGACCCCAATGCGTCCGCCGCTCAGGCCGACACGTCCGAAAAGTACATTGAGCTTGGCAAACATTTTGCCGCCGGGCATACCAACCGGATGATTAAGGTCCCGGCCACCAAAGCGGGACTGGGGGCGTTGGAAGAACTCGCCGCCGCCGGCGTGACGCTCAACGTGACGTTGATCTTCACCGACGACCAATACCACGCCGCCCGCGAAGCGATTTGGCGCGGTGCCCAACGAGCGGACGCCGACGGCACCCGGCCGCTGTCAAAATTCAAATCCGTCTACAGCATTTTCATCTCGCGAATCGACGTTTACACCAAGAAAGAGGTCCCGGGGCTTTCGCCGGCCGCGCAAGGCCAGGTCGGGATCGTCAACGCCAAGCGAATCTGGACAGAGAACCAAAAGTTTTGGGCCGACAAAGGGTTGGCGTTGGAGCAGGAATTGATTTTTGCATCGACCGGTACCAAGGACCCCGCCGAGTCACCGACGCGTTATGTCGAAGCGCTCGCCGGCAGCGACATTCAAACCAACCCGCCGGAGACCAACCAGGCGGTCGCCGATTCAGGCATCGACTTCTCCCGACGAGTCGACCAAATGCCATCCGATGCCGTTTTGGCGGAAATCGACCAGAAGGTTGACATGCAAAAGTTGCATGATGCACTGATGGCCGAGGGTGTCGATAAATTCATCAAACCGCAGCGGGCGCTGTTGAAATTGATCGGTGAGAAAAGGTCGGAACTAGCGCCCGCCGGCTGATGAGATCAACAACGTAGCGAGGGTCCAGCACGGCTAACGATTTTCCCGGCAGTGGACCGGCAATCAGATCACGCGTCTCTTTGAGCCGGTGCTCGGTTTTGCCAAGGTGATATCATCTGAGCAGCAGTCGCCACCGGGGTCCGGGTCACAAAGTTTTGAAAGACAGAATTTCGAACAATGGATTTTTTATGGTAGCTCTCCCTAGCCAGTGAGTGAGAGTTCGCCATCATGTCAAGCTGCGTCAAGAAAACAAGTTAGGCCAATGTTGGAAGCCCTGGTCTTGGCGACTTCCTCTACGGTCGTGGTCATGGGCTTTCGCTGACCCCGTGCCGTTGGCCACGATGGGGCGATGAATGACATCCTGCTGCCGACCAATTACCTGTGGAGCCTGCTGCTGCATCAGGCGATCCTCGCAGCGGTCTGTTTCGTCACCGGCTTGGCGGTCCAGCGGGCGGGGTGGCGGGTCAATTACACCCGCAAAATCAATCACTTTGCATTGATGGTCGTGCCGTTCGGATTGGCGATTTGGTTGCCCTACCAACCGTCGGGCTGGACCGCGACGGCGACGTTGATCGCGTTCCTGACCACCTCGTTGTTATTCGTTGCGCCCATTCGGCAACGGATCGGGTTGATTCAAACGGCATTTGCGAGCATTGATCGGCCCGAGGATCAACCCTACTCGCTGCTTTGGATCTTGTCGCAGGCCGTCGTCAGCTACCTCGTCCTGCTGGCGGCCCTGGCCGGGCTGGCCGCTTGGGACGTTGCCCCGCTGGTGGCGATCCCGCTGGTCGTCACCGGGATCGGCGACGGTTTGGCCGAACCGGTCGGGGTTCGTTTTGGCAAACATGCCTATCGGGTCCCGTCGCTGGTCTCGGGTCGGACCTACCACCGGACGCTCGAGGGCAGCGGCTGCGTGATGGCCGTCGGCTTGGTCACCGTCGCGGTTGTCGCCCGCTCGCTACCCTGGGCGCCGTACCTGACAATTTTGGCCGTCGTGCCGGTGGCGATGACGGTGGCCGAAGCGGTCTCGCCACATACCTGGGACGCGCCGCTGCTGTACGCCGTCGGCGGCGGGATGGTATTGGCAATCGTCGCGGCCTTTTGACAAATTCACGACGGCGTCGTCCCATGGTTTGGCTGCACAACCCCCGAACGCCCGCGATGGAATCCGTCGCCCGCCGGGCCGCGGAAATCGCCACGATCGAGGCGTCGCTGCCGATCGCCGCGGCGGCCCGTCGCAACCGGCCCTGGCGTCAATTCAGCTTCGGGATGGGGTCGCTGTTGGTCGTCGGCGGCGTCGCCGCAGCCGGCTACCGGGTTCACGGCTGGAGCTGGGGCGACAGCCTCTACATGGTTGTCATCACGATATTTACCGTCGGCTACGGCGAGGTTAATCCGGTCACCGACCCGGGACTGCGGACGATCACGATGGCGACGATCGTGCTCGGTTACGCCGCGACGTTGCTGATCGTCTCCGGTCTCGCTCAACTGATCCTCGACGGTGAATTGAGCCAATCTTTAGGAGTCCGGCGGCGAGTGACAGAAATTCGCGAATTACACGATCATGTCATCATTTGCGGTTACGGCCGGATGGGACAGCGTTTGGCGGCCCAAATCCGCGACCGCCGCAGCGTCCTGATCCTCGATCATTCGCAAGCTGCGGCTGCCGAAGCCGCAGCGGCGGGGCTGGTCGTTTTGGTCGGCAACGGAGCCGAGGAGGAGATCCTGATCGCCGCCGGCATCCGCAGAGCGTCCGCATTGGTGGCGACGGTGCCGGACGACGCGGCGTGCGTTTTCATGACGATTACCGCGCGGATGTTGTGTCCCGACCTGACAATCCTGGCCCGCGGCGAGCGGATGACGTCGGAGTCCAAACTGCGGCAAGTCGGTGCCAACCACGTGATCCTGCCCGCGGCGATCGGCGCCGATCGGCTGACCGAATTATTGCTGCGACCGTCGGCCGAAGCGATGATTGCCGCCGGCGATTTGCCCGCCGGTTTGGTCACCGACCTGCGATCGATCGGCATGGTCGTCGACGAACTGTTGGTGACGCCGGCTTGTCCGTTGGTCGGGCGGCGACTGGCGGAATTGTCGATCGCCAATCGCAACAGCTTTTTGGTCATGGCGGTCCGCGGTGGCGACGGCCGGTCGCGGGTCAATCCGGGGCTGGACCACGCCGTCGCGGCCGGCGAGAGCATCATCGTGTTAGGTTACCGCGACGACATCGCAACGCTGTGCCGGGAGTATCACCTGGCCGGCCGAGGCGTGCCGGAGGTTCCGAACCATCCCTCCCGGTAGCGGCCCCCCCGGTGGCGGCGGCCCGCCAGGCCGCCGCACGAAGCTCAACCAAAGCCTTGGCGGCTTCGGCTACCGGAGCGCTCGGTAGCGGCGGTCCGCCAGGCCGCCGAACGAGGCTCAACCAAAGCCTTGGCGGCTTCGGCTACCGTTGCTCCCGGTGGCGGCGGCCCGCCAGGCCGCCGCACGAAGCTCAACCAAAGCCTTGGCGGCTTCGGCTACCGGAGCGCTCGGTAGCGGCGGTCCGCCAGGCCGCCGCACGAGCCAAAACCAAAGCCTTGGCGGCTTCGGCTACCGGAGCGCTCGGTAACGGCGGCCCGCCAGGCCGCCGCACGAGCCAAAACCAAAGCCCTGGCGGCTTGCCGCTACCGAAGTTTAATCTTCCATCGGAGACAACTCTTCGGTGGGCGGGGCCGGGTTCTCGGCGACCCACCGGGCCAATTCATCCTGATCGGTCGCTACCGTCGGCTCAGTACCGGAACCGCAGCCGATAAATGCCAACGTGATAGCCGCACAGAATAGGCATATCGCTTGAGATGTTTGATACATAACGTGGTTGAATGAATGTTGCGGGTAATAAGACTGATTTTTCCGCGGGTTTCACTACGGCAGTGTTTCCGTTTCGGAGGATGCACGCGTCCCGGAGGCTCCCCAAATCCCAAAGGGACTCTTTGATCCGGCGGGCAGCAGGGCAGCACCGGTGCCGACTTGAGGGCTATTTTGATTGCCCGAATCAATCGAATCGGTGATGAATTTAACTGCCCCATCGCCCATCAGCACATGGCATCCGCCTTGGTGACGACTCGACGGCGGCACCACCCCCGAATTGAAATTGTTGTTGACAAAACATAGCGGGCTGTTGGGCGGGGAGATTGTCGAGAACATGCCCCACATCAATCGCGACATGTGCCACTTCATCCCCCGCCGCTGTTCCGCTTCGGTCCCGCCGCCTTGCAACAGCGTAAAGGTCGCACCGGGGTCCCAAAATCGAGGCCGCGTCGAGTCGATATAGGTATTGCACGACTGGATCCCGTTGGTCAGGGCCGGGTTGATGGTCCCCATCGCTGCCCGGGTGCGGACGTCGTTGTCCCCCAGATCGCTGCAGACTTCGCCCGCGGCGATCGTATTGGACAACCCATCGAGGACGTCGCGAAATTTGGCGACTTTGCGGGTTTGAAAAAATCCACGTCCCGAAGCGGCGAAGTTGGTCGCGTTGGCCGCCGAACCGATTCCGTTGTCGCCGACCGCCTGGGGATGCTGCGTCGAGTCGCCAATGCAGGCGATGTAGTTGCCGCGGGCCGAGGCCGGCAGTCCGGTCCCCGGATCGCTGGGACATCGCAGCGAAGGCACTTCGGTCAACCACGGCTCGTAGCGGGCAATCGCCTGGTGATCGAGCCAGCGGCGAGGTCCCGGACCCATCGGAGGAAAAATCGCACCGGAAATAGGGTCGGCCAACGGGTTGCTGATCTGTTCCCACAACGCCTGCTGCTCCATGAACGGCAGCGTGCCGACCATGAAGCTCATTTCCAACCGGTTGTGCGACACCGGCACCCCGGCAACGGAATTTGCGTCGGGATTGCCAATGACCGTTCCGGCAGCGTTGGCGACGGTCGTCCCGGTGCCGTGGGTGGGAATCTGGTCGTAGGCGGCGTGGTAATTGTGAATCGCCAACCCCAATTGCTTAAAATTGTTGCTGCAACTCATCCGCCGGGCTGCTTCGCGAGCGGCCTGGACGGCGGGTAACAACAGGCCGACGAGCACGCCGATGATCGCGATGACCACCAGCAATTCGACGAGGGTAAAACCGGACGGACGGGAAGGTCGTGACATGAGATCAACTCGAAAAGGAAGCGGTTGCCGCTCCGACAAAGCCCCGTTAAGGGTCTGTGCGGACACGGCTGGAACTGATTAGGTGATTATTGACTCCCAAGTCGCTGCAAGCCAGGTGCCAAACGGCAAATCCCGAGATTTCGTCGATATTCCCGGCTAGCCCAAGCCGTCTGTCAAAACCCCGCCGCCGTCGTCACCCGAGACTCGGCAATCTCTTTTGACGTCGGCACACGTTTTTCAACGAGTCGATCGGCCGACGGATCAAAGTCAATCAATCCCATCGCCGCGAATTGGTCCAGCCAGGCTCCCATCGGCCAGACGCCCCAGCGGTCACGAAAGGTTTGAGCGTTTCGCAGAATTGCTTCGAAATGCTGCAGCGGCGGTTTGCACACCGGATGGTGTTGGTGGTACGCGGTTGCCGCGGAAAAACCGAACGGAACACCCGCGGAGCGCATCCGAAACGCAAAATCGGTGTCCTCGCCGCCGTAGCCGCGGTAAGACTCGTCGAACCCGCCGCCGGCGACAAACAGCGACGCGGGAATGGCGAAACACAACGACCAGAAAAGCTCATAACGCTCCGACGATTGCTCCGGCCCGTTGACGATCGGCTGCAGCGGATGCTCGATCGCGGCATTGGCGAGTTGATCATTGCCCCAGTCGTCCAGCGACCCCGGCACGCCGGCGGGCAGGTAGCGAACCGACCCCATCCACAATCGTTGTTCCCGCGAAATCGACCCGGCAAAATCGCCGATCATTGTCGGGGCGGGAATGCAGTCGACGTCCAAAAACATTAGCGAGCCATCGGGGTCCAACCGCTCGGCAAACGCCGCGGCCCGGTTTCGGCCCGCGGCCAGCGGCAGGTGGTCGGGATCGTCGACGCGGTCGGTTTGAACTTTAAAAGCATACTCGCGACGCAGCTTCGGCACCGCGACGTCTTCGTTCATCCCAACGACAATCCACCGGTCCGGGGCGGGGTCACACCGGCTCAGACCCACCGCCTGACGATGCAAATGCTCGCCGCGGCCGGCAACAATTGTCAAAACACTATTGGTCACGAAGCGATCGCTCCACCGGTGGTTCCCAGCCTCGCGGCCCGGCAGCGGTCGGCAACGTCGACGATCGCTTGGGCAGCACGACGAGCGCCATCGCTTCGAGTGATCGATTGCCAACGATCGGTGTCGATCCGCGCTGCGGCGGCCATCAATTCAGGCCAGCGGTGCGAGTCCGGCCAACGGTCCAATCCCACCGCCAACCCGCGATCGGCCAACACCGCCGCTTTACGAACCTGCTCATCAAACGGCCGTGGTTCGGCGATCGCGATCAACGGCCGGCCGGTCGTGGCGATTTCCATCACGCTATTGTGACCGGCCGCGGAGACAACGATTTGAGCCGAAGCGAGCAACGAACGCGTGTCGTCGACCCAACCGAGCAGCTTCAGGTTGGGGGGTAATGAATCCGGCGGTGTTTCGTCGACCGGACCGGCGACGTGCCAATCCCAATCCGGGGTTGCCCCGGCGGCCTGGACCAGACCGGCGATGTTGACCCCCGAACCGCCCCGGCCGGCCATCGCCACAATCCGCCGCCGAACCGGTTCGACCGCGTTTTGGTCGGTTTCAAATCGGCAAAAGCCCGGCACGTAGATGGTCTTGGCACGAACCCACGGCGGCGTGAGGTCGTCCTCAAGCAACTCGGGGAACGGGGCCAACAACGCTTCGGCTGATTGATAGGCCATCGCGTGTGCCATGTCGGTGCGGTCTCCGTGTTGGCGGACCACGACGGTCGGCAAACCGGCCAGCCGCGCCAGCAGCGTGATCTCCACCGAGACATCGACGACTAGGAGTTCGGGGCGGTGGGTTTGAACCCAGTCGGTAAACTGGGCGATGCGGGTTCGGCACCCGCCCGACCACATCGGAGCGTAATGAAAACAGTCGACATCATCGGCTCGGGCAACCCCCGCGGGCGGAATGTCGTCCATATCACACTCTAAATCCACGACGTGATCGAACGCGCCTTGCTCGCGGCATCGGTCAGCGATCCGGCTGGTCAAAACCGTGGTTTCGGCTTCGACATGCCGCAAGATCGAGGCCGCCCGGTGGACGTGCCCCATGCCGTGATAGTGAACGTAGTACCCAATCACCGCTGGGACGTTCAAAACGACGCCAACGAGGAATCATCCGCGGGGCCGGACGTTTCCATCAGATTGATCAGCGAACGACTCCGGGGCAGCGGGACGGCCGAGTCAGGATTGAGGATACGATCAAACGCCGCCTCGTAGTTGGCCACCATCCGGTCCAACGAGTACCGAGACTGTGCGAGCGTCACGCAATCGGCTCGGTCCAGCTCCAAGCACTGGTCGATTGCCGCCGCCAAACCTGCGATGTCGCCTCCGGGAACGACCCGGCCGGTCGCGGGCGTCAGAATTTCGCCGATCGCGCCGCGGTCAAAACCGGCCACCGGACAACCGCAAGCCAACGACTCGGCAACGACCAAACCGAACGGTTCATCCCAGACCGGGGTGACCAAACAGACCGCCGCCCGCCGCAGGAAATCAACCAGGGCGGTGTGGTTCTGATGCCCGTGAAAACGGTCGCCGGGCCGGAGCAGCGGCTGGACCTGCTCGCGGAAATAGTCATCGTTTTCAACCGGCCCGATCACGTCGATGGGCATTCCGGCGGCATGGGCCGCGGCGATCGCATGATGCGTCCCTTTGTCGGGAACAACGCGGCCGAACCAGATCGCACGGTCCCGGCGGATCGACCGGTCGAGCGAATGGCCCGGACATCCCGGCTGCCCCGGCGACCACGTCCGGGTGCAGATGCCGTTGTGGATCACCGGGTGACCGGGCAACACATCGGCCCAACCGCGGGCGTTGGCGGCGGAGATGTTGATAAAACGGCCGCACGACTCGATACCCGTCGTGGCGACTTCGGCCACCAACCGCGGCAACGGCGGAACGTGCAGCGTCGTGACCAGCGGCGATGCCAATTGACGGGCAAATCGCAGGGGAAAGGGGTGGATCGAGTTGTTATGAATGATGTCAAACTTTTCCCGTTTCAGCTTGGTCAACAAACCCTCATAGGCGTAGTTTTCGACCAACTCGACCCAACGGTGCCGCGTCGCGGGCGGCATGTGAGCGGCCGCCGGGATCGTCGCCCGAGGGACGATGGGCGTGATACCCAGGGCCGGATCGGAGTCACCGGTGCCGAAAACGGTCACGTCATGGCCGCGATGCCGAAG
Organism: Pirellulaceae bacterium; assembly: GCA_963833245.1. GTDB lineage: Bacteria > Planctomycetota > Planctomycetia > Pirellulales > Pirellulaceae > Rhodopirellula. Next base: position 801,816 of record CAWHXH010000005.1, on the reverse strand, counting down.
CCGCTCGATCAACGTGGCGGTGAACGACTCCAGGCCTCCGGCATAGGGCGCCGCCAGCGGGAATTTCAGGTGAGCGATCAGGGCCAAACGCATCGGCGAATTTCCGGACGGGGAGTGGGGATCGGGAAAACAGCCCGGAGAGGACCGCGGCGAGAACCAGACTCCGCAACCATGGCGGGCGAAACGCAATTGCTAGCAAAACCGGGGCCGAAGCATCGTCGGCACCCGACTTGTTCAAGGGCACATCCGTAGCTGGACCCGCCAGGGTTCAGTCCAAACATCCGTAGCTGGACCCGCCAGGGTTCAGTCCGAACCGAACCTCGCCCCATTATTCGAAATCACCGCGAACCGATTGATCTGCCGGCCGGCAACGGACCGTGACCTTCGATCGGCACCAAAACCGCCCCGCGGGGAAAATCGGTGATCTGCTGGTGCGGCGACTGGACCAGCGCCTGTTGGGCACGCCCGCATAGCTCTGCAAATCGATGCCCGGCTTCCCGCAGCGATCCGGTCAATTTTTCCAAGGAACCGGCCGACCGACCGGCGGCTGGCGAAGCTTTGATGGCGGAAAACATGGGGTCACTCCGGGGCGGCGGGGGTGCAAGGGCGGGCATCGCGGTCGGGAAACATGGTCCGCTCCCAACACACGACTGGCGTAACCTTCACCCAAGCGAATGGAGTGCCAAAGTCAGCCTCGCCGCACCAATTGCCCGCACGCCGCGGCGATGTCTCCGCCCAGCGAATACCGAATCGTCGTCTTGTACCCGGCGGCCTTGATCCGATCGGCAAACGCTTGAATTACCCCCGGCGACGAACCTTTCAAATGCGGTGCCTCATCGATCTCGTTATAAGGGATCAAGTTGACGTGAAAGTTGCCCTCGCCCAGCCAACGGGTTAAAGCATTCGCATCGGATTTCGAGTCATTGATCCCGTCAAGCATTAGGTATTCAATCATGACCTGGCGACCGGTGACCTCATGGATTTGACGCAGGCAATCGCGAAGCCGATCGAGCGGATATTTGGCCGCCAGCGGAATCAGTTGTTGCCGGGTCTCGGCGACCGCACTGTGCAGGCTCAGCGCCAAACTCACCGTCGGAAAATCCTTGGCAAAAGTGACCAAACGATCCGCGACCCCGACGGTCGAAACCAAAACCCGCGAGCCGGGCCGGTCAAAACGCCCGGGGTCGATCAACGAATCGACCGCCGCGGTGACGCCTGAGAAATTGTGCAACGGTTCCCCCATGCCCATGAACACAATGTTCGATAACCGCCGGCCTTCGGCGGCCAGGATTTGCCCGACCTGAACGACTTGATCGAGGATCTCGGCGGAGGTCAAATTCCGGGTGATCCCCATCCGACCGGTCGCGCAAAGTCACAAGCCGCGGCGCAACCCACCTGGCTGCTGATGCAGACCGTTGAGCGGCCCGACGCGATCCGCAGGATCACGGTCTCGATTCGGTGACCGGCGTCGGTTTGAAACAGCAGCTTGCTGGCCCCATCGACCCGAGAATCCAGTCGCTGGACCAACGTCAGTTCGTGCAGCCGGAGATCTTCGCGGAGAGGCGAATCCTCCAGGACCCGCTCGTCGGCCAAGAATCGTTTAAACAGCCGATTACGAAGCGACCGGATATGGTTCGGATCAACCCCGCGGAAGCGGCGAAGCGTCCGCAGTTCCGCATCGTCATGAATTGCAGTCAACAGATCAGGCCGGTGGCGGGAAGCTAAACTCACGTGAAAGCCGGCATTCTATTGGACAAACCTCAATCGCGTCCCACAATCGCGTCGAATCAAATGAAAACAGTCGTGCGGGCCGTCGGCCTGATCCTCTTTCTCGCTTCACAGGCTGGCAGCCTATGCCCGGCCCAACATCCCAACATCGTCCTGATCATGGTTGATGACATGGGGTTTTCGGATATTGGATGCTACGGCGGCGAGATTCAGACCCCTAACATGGACGCGTTGGCTGCCGGTGGGATGCGGTTCGATCAGTTTTACAACAGTGGGCGATGCTGCCCCACGCGAGCGACGTTGCTGACCGGTCTGCATCCCCACCAGGTCGGCATCGGTCACATGACCCTGAGTCCGAATCAGCCGCCCGGCGACGGACCGGTCAACTACCAGGGTTACTTGAACCGGAGCTGCGTGACGATTGCCGAGGCGCTCAGGCGAAGCGGTTACAAAACCATCATGACCGGCAAATGGCATCTGGGAATGCATGACCCGAGTGTTTGGCCGTTGCAACGAGGGTTCGACCAATTCTACGGCTCATTGTCGGGCGCCACTCGGTTTTTCTATCCGACCCAGCCTCGCGGAATGACGCGGGGCAATGATTTGATCGATGACCCCGAGAGTACGACCGAGGAGGCTTTCTATACAACGGACGCTTTCACCGACCATGCGATTTCATTCATCGATGAGCACCGACGCGAGCAGCCGCAGCAACCGTTTTTTGTGTACCTGGCGTATACGGCACCGCACTGGCCGCTACAGGCTTTCGAGGATGACATTGCCAAGTATCGCGGCATGTATCGAGGTGGCTGGGAGGCTTTGCGTCAATCCCGCTATCGTCGACAGATTGAGATTGGATTGATCAACGCCGATTGGAAACTGTCAGAACCGGAAGAACCAATCCCCGCCTGGGATTCGCTTTCGGCAAAGAAACAGGATGAGATGGATTTGAAAATGGCGATCTACGCAGCGATGATTGACCGCGTCGACCAAAACATCGGCAAACTCATCGACAGCCTGAAGTCCCACGATGCGATCGACAATACGCTCATCATGTTCCTGTCCGACAATGGCGGATGTGCCGAGGGTGGGACTCTGGGCAGGGGCGAGTTCCGCGACATCCGAAAACGCAATTTGGAAACCGGCAATAGTTACGGTGCCGCTTGGGCCAGCGCCAGCAACACCCCGATGCGGCTCTACAAACACTTCAACCATGAGGGCGGCGTTGCCACCCCGTTCCTGTTGCACTGGCCGGGCGGCATTGAGCCTCAATCGGATTGGTATCGCCAGCCGGCACAGTTGATCGACGTCATGCCGACGCTATTGGACGTCGCCGGGGCGGACTATCCGAAATATTTCAATGAACACGAGATCTTACCGCTTGAGGGTGTTTCACTCCGGCCCGCGTTCACCGGCAAATCGCTGTCTCGCTCCCAGCCGATCTTTGTCGAACATGAGAGCAACGCAATGGCCCGCGACGGTCGTTGGAAATTGGTCGGTCGACGCGTTGCCGGCCCCACGTCGGTCGATCACTCCAGGTGGGAGCTGTACGACATGGAAGCCGACCGGACCGAAACGAATGACCTGGCTCAACAGATGCCTGATAAAGTCAACGAGTTGGCTGCCCAATGGACGGATTGGTCTCAGAGGGTGGGGGTTTACCCAAAACCGGACACGGCCGCCCAAGTGCAATATCATGGGGATGTACGTCGGTAAGAACTGCGAGCACAACCACTGCGGCATTGGACGTAGCTGGACCCGCCAGGGTTCAGTTCAGCCGGAATCCGACGTCATTTCACGAACTTATGATTCGCGTGGCTTGGGAAGGGACTGGACTGGCGTCCGGGGACTTCTGAACCCTGGCGGGTCCAGCTACGTTTGGTTCCGCAGCGACTGTTTAGGAGTTATATCAGAACCTCATCGACGACGCGGGATGACTCGACGCCGGTAAGTTTGAAGTCGAGTCCTTGGTAACGATGGGTTAATCGCTCGTGATCGATCCCCAGCAGGTGCAGCGCCGTGGCGTGCAAATCGCGGACGTGGACCGGGTTTTCGACGACGTTGTAGGAAAAATCATCGGTTGCCCCAAACGTCATGCCCGGCCGGATCCCGCCGCCGGCCATCCAAATCGTAAAGCAGCGTGGGTGATGATCCCGGCCCGCGGCCGGGTCGTCCCATTTGCCCTGACCGGCAACGCCGCGGCCGAACTCACCGCCCCAGATCACCAGAGTGTCGTCCAGTAATCCGCGTTGTTTTAGATCGCGGACCAACGCGGCGCTGGGCTGATCGGTGTCCAGGCAGCGGGACACGCACCACGAACCCAACCGCGAATGATGGTCCCAGTCGGGGTGGAAAAGTTGTATGAACCGGACGTCACGCTCGACCAATCGGCGGGCCAAAATGCAGTTCGCCGCATAACTGCCCGGACGTCGCGAATCGGGTCCGTACAATTCAAACGTCGACTCCGGTTCATCGCTCAGGTCCGCCAATTCCGGGACGCTGGTTTGCATCCGAAACGCCATCTCATATTGATCAATGCGTGTTTGAATTTCCGGATCGCCCATTTGGTCAAAACGCCGCTCATTGAGTGAACCCAGCCCGTCGAGCATCGATCGGCGAAGGTGAGGCGGCAACCCGTCATGGTCTCCCAGATAAAGAACCGGATCGCGAGCGTTCCGCAATTTGACGCCCTGGTGCTTGGACGGCAGGAAACCGCTGCCCCAGTAGGAATCGTACAGCGGTTGATCGCTGGCACGTTTCATCTTGGAAATCATCACGATGTAATCGGGCAGGTTTTTATTGACGCTGCCCAACCCATAGCTGGCCCACGCACCAAAACTCGGCCGTCCGGGTAGCTGATGTCCGGTCAGGAACTGCGTCATTGCCGGAGCGTGATTGATCTGGTCGGTCACCATCGATTTGACGAAACACAACTCGTCGGCGACCGCGGCGGTGTGCGGCAACCATTCGCCCAGGGTCGCACCGCTGTCGCCATACCGCTGGAACTTCGTCAGCGGCGGGAGGATCAATTGAGCTTGATTCTTTGTCATTCCGGTCAAACGCTGGCCTTGGCGAACGCTATCGGGCAGCTCGGTTCCGGCGAGCTGGTGCAGTCCCGGTTTATGATCAAACAATTCGATCTGTGACGGACCGCCCGATTGGGTCAGGAAGACGACGCGTTTGGCGCGGGGGGCGAAGTGCGGCAATTCACTTTGCAATGCCTCCATGGCGTGGGTTTGGCTTTCGCCAAGCAGCGCCGCGGCCGCGATGCCGCCGAGGTTCAAGCCGACTTGATTCAAAAATTGACGTCTCGCCGCGGGGAACTCATTCATGGGTGATGGCCTCATCGGTATTCATCAACGTGCTGGCGACGATCATCCAGGCCGCCACCGGGGCAGCCACCGACCGGTCGGCCGGTCCAGCCTGGCCAACGGTCGTCAACCGCTCCGCGTCGTCGGGGTTGTCATCATAATAGGCGATTGCGGCATCATAAACTTGCCTCAAATCTTCCTGCTCGTTGCTTTCCAAATCACGCGAGAGGATACGCCATGACAACTGAGAGACTGCGGAACTGAAACCTTGTTTCTCCGGAGTGACTTCGGCCGGCTCGATGATTTGATCGGCCAGCGCCCGGGCGGCTTCGAGCATCGTCGCGTCGTTCATCAACGTCAGCGCGTGCAGTGGGGTGTTGGTCCGCCGCGTCATCACCTCACAAACCCGCCGCCCGGCATTGTCAAACAGGAACGTCGGGGAGCTGGAGCGGCGCCAATAGGCATAGAGGGTGCGGCGATATTGCGCCGGTCCCAAGCTTGGTTCATAATGAAATCGGCCCATCGTTACCTCTTGCCAAATTCCATCGGGTTGATAGGGATACACCGGCGGGCCGCCGATCGCCGGATTGAGCAGCCCCGAAACCCGCAATGCATTATCACGAATCATCCAAGCGGGCAGCCGAAACCTTGCACCGCGGGCCAACCATCGGTTCTCCGGGTCCATCTCCAATAAGTGCTCCGAGACGCCGCTGCTCTGTTGGTACGTGTCGCTGGTCGCGATCAAACGGATGATGTGACGCAGGTCCCAATCATGCTCCATCAACTCAACGGCCAACCAGTCGAGTAGTTTGGGATGGGTCGGAAACTCACCCTGCAACCCAAAGTCATCAGGGGTGCGGACAATGCCGGCGCCGAACATCAATTGCCACAGGTGATTGACAATGACGCGCGCGGTCAGCGGGTTTTGGCGATCGACCAACCAATGGGCCAAGTCCAACCGCGTCGCATCGCCGGACGGTCCGTCCAGCACCGCCGGCAGCACCGCGGGCGCTACCGTTTCGCCTTTGGCATCCCAAACACCACGGATCAGGATGTTGCTTTCCCGCGGCTCTTGGCGTTGTCGCAAGACCATCACATCGCGTGGTTCGGATTGTTGCCTGAGTGACTCCAGTTGCCGGGTCGCCGTTTCGAGCCGGCCGAGGATGGTTTGATAAATTGAATCAGCCGCCAGATACTGTTCACGCAGCCGGTTCTTGAGTTCCTCACCAATCTCGGCGACATCGGTGGGGTGCCGGTCGATCAATTCGGCGATCGGCGAACCGCCGTCCACGCGGGTGAGCGTTTCGCCGACTTCGTGCGTCAAGCCGATGCGGAAGCGTGCAATGTTGGCGTCACCGGCGAGCGAACGATGTTTCAACTCAACAACAATTCGGTCATCGGGTCCGACCGGCACGGGATGTTCGAGCTGAAAGACCCCGACATGATTGGCTCCCGAACCGTCGCCGCGGCCCGAATCCTCGCCACGAGTCGTCCAACCATCGCGGGCGTCATCATTGAGGGTGTCGGCGATTTTGGCATAACGTGACGCCAATTTACCTTTGCCCTCCGCGGGGGCCTCGACGTCCGCCACCGCGGACTGGACCGGCAGTTCGGACTCGGCCGGCGAACCGGGACCGCGGCGGAGGATGCGGACGTTGGTCAGCACAAAATCCCCGTCCCCGGTGCGGCTGTATCGGCCGGCGACGTTTTGTTCGTCGGCAAAAATCTCCAAACGCCACCCGCTGATTTGATTTAAACCGTCGGGCACCGGCACCTCGATCCGGTAGTCATCCTGTCGCGGCGTCGGGCCTTGGGTTTGAATGATTTGGTCCTCGCCGACCGCAAACTCGGTCCCTTCGGCGCTGGTTACCGTCGGCGGCGGGTATTGCCAAACCTTATACTGGTCGGGATGGTCCACGATGATCTCGGCGAGCCATTGTTCAAATCGGCCGATCGCCTCGGTTTTGGCAACCGCCTCGGCGTCCCGACATTTCTTGATGAATCGCTCCATCGCTTCGATGCGCGGAGAAACGCGAGACGATTGATATTTCAAATACGGTTCGGCTTTTTTGCCCGCCCGCCCATCTTCGTCGATGCTGTTGAAAAAAGCTGACATCGCGTAGTAGTCACGATGTTCGATCGGGTCAAACTTATGCGTGTGACACTGGGCACACCCGAGCGTCAGGCCCAACCAGAGCGTGCCGGTGGTATTGACCCGATCGATGACATAATCCATGCGAGATTCTTCGGGGTCGCGGCCGCCCTCCCCGTTGGTCATATGATTTCGATGAAAGCAGGTTGCCAACACTTGCTCATCGGTGGCGTCGGGCAGCAGATCGCCGGCAAACTGCTCGATCGTGAATTGATCAAAAGGCATGTTGGCGCCAAAGGCGTCGATCACCCAATCCCGCCACGGCCAGTTTTCTCGGGTCTCGTCGAGCTGAAAGCCGTCGGAGTCGGAATACCTCGCCGCGTCGAGCCACCACATCGCCATCCGCTCGGCATGATGAGGCGAATCCAATAACCCGCCGATCGCTCGCGACCAAGCTTCGGCCGATGGGTCGGCGGCGAAGTCGCGAACTTGCTCCGGCGGAGGCGACATTCCGGTCAGGTCCAGGTGCAGTCGCCGCAGCCGCGTCGCGGGCACCGCCGGCGGCGAGGGTTGCAAACCGTGTTCGCCCAGTCGCTGCTGGACAAAGGCATCGATCGGGTGATCGGCGGCCGGGGGAACGTCGGGCCGGGTGGGCGGTTGCAACGACCAGTGGCGGCCCCAGGGGGCGCCATCGTTGATCCATTGTTCAATGATTTCCCGTTCGGCCGTCGTCAGCGGTTTGCGATGCGAATCGACCGGCGGCATCAACAGGTCTGTGTCGTCGGTGGTGATCCGCGTCCAAAGCTCGCTATCGTCCAAACTGCCCGGCGAGATCGGACCGTAGTCGCCCGGATCGGCTTTGGCCCCGGACTCGATGTCCAACCGCAGGTCGGCTTGGCGGTTCGACTCGTCCGGTCCGTGGCAATGAAAACAGCGGTCCGAAAGGATCGGCAACACATCGCGGGAGAATCGCACGTCGTCGGCGCGGGCGGCAACTCGCAGCGACGCGGCGGCGGTCACCAAACAAACGGCGATCAAGATATTTTGCGGCAATTTCAAAAGGTTGATACCCCGAGTTCCGGTATGAAGGCGGTCGAGCCATTGGACCGTCACCACCAGTTTACCCGCGAGACGAGCGTTGACGATCCGAAATGGCGTGGGGCGAAACGTTGGAATTGACGAGCCACCGGGCGGGGCGTTAGTTTTCGGGTGGGTTGGCCAAAACGTTTGCCACGAATTTCAATCGAGACTTGCATGGCCGCCGGCGAAAAAATCAAACCGTTTCCACGGTTCCTCAAGATGATCCGCTGCGATCGTTGGGACGTGATGTCGGTGGTCATTTTTTCGATCGTCACCAGCGTGCTGGCGCTTGCCACGCCGCTGGCCGTCGAGGCGCTCGTCAACACCGTCGCCCAAGGCCGGATGCGTCAACCGCTGATCGTGCTGGGCATTATCCTGTCGGTGTTCCTGCTCTTTGCCACGTTGCTGCGGATTCTCGTCGCCGTCGTCGCCGAGATCGTTCAACGTCGTTTTTTTGTTCGTTTGGCCGTCGAACTCGGCGAGCGATTGCCGCGGATCGATCCGTTTGAAACCCGTGGCCGCTATGCGCCGGAATTGGTCAACCGGTTCATGGACGTCATCACGGTTCAAAAAGTCGTCGCCACGATGCTGCTCGATGGCGTCGCGTTGACGATCACGACAATCACCGGGATGTTGCTGCTGGCGTTCTATCACCCATTCCTGCTGGGCTTTGACCTGGTGCTGCTGGCGATGATGGCGGTCGTCATCTTCGTGCTCGGTCGCGGGGCAGTCAAATCGGCGGTCGAAGAGTCCGCCAGCAAGTACCGCATGGTCGCCTGGTTGGAGGAGATCACCCGCGCCCCGACCGCCTTTGCGATGCACGGGGGTCGCCAGTTTGCCGCGGAACGGGTCGACGATTTGGCCAGCGATTACTTGGAGCATCGGGCCGATCACTTTCGCGTGTTGATGCGTCAAATCGTCACCGCCGGTTTGTTGTACGTCTTCGCGTCGGTCGCGTTGTTGATGCTTGGCGGTTACCTGGTGCTGATCGATCGGTTGACGCTCGGACAATTGGTGGCCGCCGAACTGGTCGTCACCGTCATCGTCGGCGGGTTTGCCAAGATCGGCAAATACATGGAGTCGTATTACGACCTGATGGCTGCGATGGGCAAAATCGGCGTGCTGCTGGATCTGCCGCTGGCCAACGAGGGCACCGAGATGCTCTCGGCCGAACGTCGTCCGATGCGGTTGGAGCTGCGGACCGCTCGGCCGGCCGACGCGCCCCCGAAGTTCCAGCCGGTGTCGTTGGAACTGGGTCCCGGCGAGCATTTGGCGGTGGCCGGCCCGACCGCTTCGGGCAAATCGCGGTTGCTCCAAGCGATTGCGGGGCGGTGGTCGGTCGGCGCCGGTTTTATTTCGCTCGATGGCTTTGACGTCCGCGACCTGTCGCCCGAATCGACCGGCGAGTCGATCGGCTATGCCGGGCCGATCGAGATCTTTGCCGGCACGCTTCGCGACAACATCTCGCTGACCCGGGCCTCGGTTGACGGCTCGGCGGTCCAGGCGTCGCTGCACGCCGCCGGGTTACTCGACACGCTGCGGCATTGGTCCGACGGCTTGCGAACCGAATTGACCACCGACGACGGCCGTTTGTCCGAGGGTCAAAAAGTGCGGCTGATGATTGCCCGAGCGATCGCCGGCCGACCGCGACTGCTGTGCGTCGACGGTCTCCTGGACCGACTGCCCGAAGCCGAAGCGATTGAATTGCTCGAGCGTTTGCTCCAGCCCGATGGGCCGTGGACATTGATCCTGGCGACCGGTCGACCGGAATTGGCAGCCCGGATCGGACGACAGTTGACGTTGCCCAAGGCGGATTTCCAAATCAACCAACCGACCCCCAATGCTTGACTCCGCCCGAACCAAACACATGGCCGCCGCCGGCGACGTCGTCGGCACCACGCGGTCCTATGCGACGCAGCGGAAGCTGATCGGCAGCACCCGGCGGATTCAAATTGCCGCCGCGGCGGTGTTGCTGCTGCTCGTGATCACCGCGGTCGCATTGACGTTCCTGCCGTGGCAGCAATCCGCTCGCGGCTATGGCCGAGTCTTGGCACTGTCGCCCCAGGAACGAGTCCAGGAAGTGTTGTCGCCCTCCAAGGGCATCATCGAACGGATCAGCGAGGGACTCGTCGAGGGGTCCTACGTTCGCAGAGGCCAGGAGCTGTTGGAACTCAAACCGATGGCCGTCAACCTGCAGGACCAGGTCGATGCGCAGCGGGCTAACTTGCAATCGAAATTGGAAATCGCTAATCAAAAGGTCGACATCTACACCGCCAACGTCGAGAACTACAAATCGGTTCGCCAGTTCACCATCGCCGCCGCCGAGCAGGCGATCGAGGCGGCCAAAGCCAAATTGGCCGCCAAGGAAAGCTCAATTCCGGGCTATGAGTCCAAAGTTCGTCAGGCGAAGCTGAACTACGAGCGTCAGCGACAACTACAACGATCGGGTTTGGCGGCCACCAAAGAGGTCGAGAAACTCGAGAAGGACTTGGATGTCGCCTTGGCGGAGTTGGAACAGCTCAAGGCCGATGTGATGACCGCCCAAAGCGAGTTGGCGGAAAAGAAAGCGGACCTGGACGGCAAGCGGACCAAAGCCGAAACCGAGGTCCAAAAAGCCGAAGGTGACCTGGCCGCCGCCCGCAGCGACGTTGAGACGATCAACAAGGACCTCGGCGATTTGGACATCAAGCTCGGCGAGCTGGACCGATTGGTCGTCCGGGCACCGGCCAACGGCACGATCCACCGCCTGCCCGTCTTCGTCGGCGGTCAAACGGTCAAGGAGAGCGGCTACCTGCTGACGATCGTGCCGGAGGTGACCGAGCCGGCCGTCGAGTTGCTGATCGACGGCAACGATTTGCCGCTGGTGCATTTGGGCGACGAGGTGCGGTTGCAATTCGAGGGTTGGCCGGCGATCCAGTTTTCCGGCTGGCCGGCGGTCGCTCGGGGGACGTTTGGCGGCAAAGTCACCACAATCGATCTAACCGACGACGGGATCGGTCGGTTTCGCGTGCTGGTCACCCAGCCGGACAAAGCGGAATGGCCGGAAAGTCGATACCTTCGTCAAGGCGTGCAGGCCAATGGATGGGTCATGCTCGACACCGTGCCGCTGTATTACGAAATTTGGCGGCAACTCAACGGTTTTCCCCCGCAAACCGAACCAAAAGTAGGCAAGGATGCCGGATCCAAAACCGACGACAAGGGCAAAAAGCCCAAAATCAAACTGCCCAAATAGCCACGACCCGGTAGTGGATTTTGCTAAAAATCCATCCCACACCCCTGTGGTGGATTTTGCTAAAAATCCATCCCCTCGGCTCTTGGCGGTTCGTCGGGATGTTGGCTGGCGGGATGGCTTTTTAGCAAAATCCACTACGTTGGCCGCATTCCTCCTGGTCCCGGTCCTGCCGGCCGCTGCCGCCCCGCCGGTGCCGGTCCGCGTCGCCCGGTTGCCGACGTTTCGGATGATCGAGTCGGGCACTCAAGCCCAATCGGCAGCGATGCGTTGGAATCAGCTCGGCGCCGGCGGTGCGTCGGCCGGTTCGGCTGCCGACGCCTCGATCGGCGGGGCGGGTTTGGGTGGCGACGGCACACTGCCGGCACCCTCCTCGGCCGCTGATGCTTCGATCGGCGGGGCGGGATTGGACAACGACGTTTCCGGTCCATCCGCCGCAGCCCGAGACACCGGAATCGGCGGGCTGGGCGAGACCGGCAATTCGGCTGGCGACGACTCCATCGGCGGGGCGCTGCGGCAACTGCCGATCAACCCGCTGGGCGGATCGGCCGGCGGTGCCGACGGCACCACCGATGATGTCGACGCCGGCGGCGGGACCGAGGAAGATGACTTGGAGCCGACCGACGATCGACCGGACATCCCGCCGCTAACCTTTGACCTGGTCGCCGACAGCGTTTACCAACACTACCCGGCGATCCGCGAAGCCAACGCGTTTCGCGGCGAAGCGTCGGGGCTGGTTCTTTCCGCCCGCGGTGAATTTGACGACAAGCTGGAATACTTCGCCACCGAACAACCGCTGGGGTTTTATGAGAACTACCGGCACGGGGCGTATTGGAAACGACCGATCGCCCACAACGGCGGCCAACTGACGGCCGGTTACCGGATCGGCGACGGCAATTTTGAACCTTGGTATGGCGAGCGGGAGACCGACGAGGGCGGCGAGTTCAAAGTCGCCGTGATTGCTCCGCTGTTGCAAAACCGCCGGATCGATCCCCGCCGCACCCAATTACAAGTCGCGTTGTTGGAACTTCGCCGCAGCGAACCGATCGTCTACGCCGCGATGCTGCGTGCCCAACAGGAAGCGGTTGTCGCGTACTGGGGTTGGGTCGGGGCCGGATTGCAACTGCGCATCCAGCAGGAATTGTTGTTGCTAGCCGAGGAGCGGGTCGAAGGCATCGAGAAACGAATCAACATCGGCGACTTGGCCCCGGTGGTTGGTTTGGACAATCAGCGATTGCTTGCCGCGCGGCAATTGAAGCAAATCTCCTCGGACGTCAAAGCCGCCACGTCGGCCTATAAGTTGTCGCTGTACATCCGTAACGCCGGCGGCCAACCGGCGGTCCCGCCGCTCGGCGCGGTGCCGGAGAACCTACCGCCGATCGATCAACAACTACCCGCCCCCGAAGACCTGTTGGCGATGGCGACGACCCGCCGGCCCGAATTGATTGTGTTGGATTTGGACCGGCGTCAAGTTCAGGCGGAATTGAATTTGGCGATCAATCAAACGTTGCCGCTGCTGGATTTTGGTTTGGATGCGTCGCAAGACGTTGGCGGTCAGACCAGCAGCAAGGGCGACAAGCAGCCGTTCAAACTGGAGGCGGCTTTGATCGGTTCGGTGCCGATCCAACGTCGCAAGGCACTCGGCAAGCAGCGTCAATTGATATCCAAGTTGGCGCAAATTGACGCCAAACGACAACTGACATCCGACAAGATAGTGACCGAAATCAGTCAATCGCTGATCGTCCGTCGCAACGCGATCGAGAGTGTCAATCAGTCCCGGCGACTGGTTCGATTGGCCAAACAAACGCTGTCGGCCAATCGTCAAGCGTTCGAGAGCGGCGACTCGACGATCATTGAACTGAACATCTATGAGCAAGCACTCGCCGATGCGGAGATATCGCTGGTGCTCGCCGAAGTCGATTATTTCATTGCTGACGGTTTGGCGAGGATCGAAGCGGGACTGCTGCCCGGCCGCGACTTCAGTTACGAAGGCGGCCAGGCGGTGGAGTTTGAAGAGTGGCTTGATATGCACGACCGACCCATCGACGCCGAAGCGATCGACCCGGGGCCGGCTGAGCTGGAGTAGCGGAAGTCGCCAAGACTTTCGGTTGCGAAGACAAACGGGCTACTCAATCGCAACCGAAATTCTTGGCGAATTCCGCTACCATTGAGCCTTACAGCGACTTGATGCGTTTAATCACATTGAGTGCATACATCGCTTCGCTGACGCCGCCGGACTTTTTGACAAATTCGATGCCGCTGTCGAGCACATCGAGGCCGATCGCGACGTCCAGCGAGCTATTGCCGCCGGACATCGAACCGATCGGCGAGTCATTGGAATCTTTAGCCGCGGCCATGGCTTTGGCGGCCGCACCGGCGCCGGTTTTGGGCGGCCGGCCCCGGCGGCTCGGGCCGGTACCCGACATGCCGCCCTCGGCTTTCTTTTTGAGCTGTTGTTTGACATTGCCGACGTCGGCCGGCTTGACGCCGTGACCGGCCAACGCCTCGGCGACATCCTTGTTGCGTGCCTCGGGATTGTCGCTCAAATATCGGCGAATCCGTTCGCTCTTGGACATGCCCTTGCCGGACTTATTGGCTTTGGGAGAAGGTTTGGGGGCTGAATCGACCAAAGTATCCAAATCGTGGTGAACGGGTTCGTAAGACATTTTGTCTCGGGTAAACTTGCGGGAGATGTGAGAGACGCTCTCACATGACGGAGCGTAGATTGGTCATTTATATGTTCCTAATCAAGGGGCTGGTTCACTTGTTCAAGCATTTTTTGAAAACAATTTGTTTCCCCGCGACTTTGCGGTGACCGCGCGGCTGATTTGCGCTGTCGGGCTGGTAACTTTCCTGCTGATCGCGTGGTCACTCAGTTCCGCTCGCGGTCGCTTCCCCTGGCGCGTCGTGCTGATGGGCCTGGGGCTGCAATTACTGCTTGCCGCTGCTGTCCTGCGAACCGCTCCGGGCCGCTGGGTCTTTACCAACATCGCCGGCGGTATCGACCGCGTGCTGAGCGTTTCGGCCGTGGGCGGTGAGTTTTTGTTTCAAACCCGCGACGCCGGTCCCGCCGATTCGCTGCTGAGTACTTTCGCCTTTGGCGTCCTGCCCTCAGTCGTCTTTTTCTCCTGCCTGATGAGTGTGTTGTATCACCTGGGCATCATGGGCCGACTGGTCGCGGCGCTCGCCTGGGTGATGGGCCGCACGCTGGGAACGACCGGCCCGGAAACACTCGCCGCGTCGGCGAATGTCTTCGTCGGTCATACCGAAGCCCCGTTGGTGATTCGGCCCTACCTGTCGACGATGACCCGCAGCGAATTGATGGCGATGATGACCGGTGGTTTCGCCACCGTCACCGGCAGCCTGCTGGGAGCCTATTCCGCGATGGGGGCGGACTTGACGCATCTACTGACCGCTTCGGTGATTAGTGCGCCGGCGGCTTTGTTGATCGCCAAAATCATGGTTCCCCCCGACGATCCGTTATTAGATCCATCAACCAACTTGGCGGACACGGCAGTCATCGCCGCGGATGCTCCCGTCAATGTGATCGAGGCGGCCGTCGAGGGAGCTTCCGCGGGCATGAAACTGGCCATCAACATCGCCGCGATGCTCATTGCGTTTTTGGCGTTGATCGCGCTCATCGATCTGGTCATCGAATCGCTGGGCCAAGCGTTGGGCTATGTCAATGACGACGGTACGGCCGTGGTAACCCTTTCGACGCTATTGGGCTACTTGGGCTACCCGTTGGTTTGGTTGCTCGGCGTGCCGCCGGATCAATGCGTCGCGGCCGGCGAGTTATTGGGCCTCAAGACGGTCGCCAATGAATTCATCGCCTACAAAGCGATGGGCGAGATGGCCGCCGCCGACCCGCCGCGAATTGACGAACGGACGCGAACGCTGATGACCTATGCCTTGGCGGGTTTCAGCAATTTTGCAGCGATCGGCATCCAGGTCGGCGGCATCGGTTCGCTGATACCCGCTCGCCGGCGGGAATTGGCCGGTTTGGGGCTGCGGGCGATGATCGGCGGGACGCTGGCGTGTTTGATGACCGCCGCGGTCGCGGGAATTTTGCTGTAGCGGAAGTCGCCAAGACTTTCGGTAGCGGCGTTCCGCCAGGACGCCGTTTAAAAAAGACCAAAGCCTTGGCGGCTTCGGCTACCGAAGATTCAAACCGACCAAAGCCTTGGCGGCTTCGGCTACCGAAGATTCAAGCCGACCAAAGCCTTGGCGGCTTCGGCTACCGGGGGTTCGCGACAGGCTGGAAGCCTATCCCACCAGATCCCAACCCCGCATCGGCTCGATCATCTCCGGCCTCGTCAGATTGAAGTGCATCGGTGTCAGCGTGATGTTGCCCTGTCGCAACTGAGTCAAATCGGATTGTTCGGCGGGCGGGTTGTCCGGCTCGCTCCATGCGGCCCAAAAATAATCCCGACCGTTCGGATCGGTCCGACGTTCAAACTTGCGGCCATACTGAGCCGTCCCCATCGGCACCACTTTGACCGGCCGCGGGCCCTCGGTCGCCGCGACCGGGACATTGAGGTTGAACAATCCGCCGGCTTCGGTCTTGTGCGACATGATGCCGGCGACAACGTTTTTGGCGATCACCGCGGCGGCATCAAAATCATCGTCATCGGATCGTTCCAACGAGACCGCGACCGAGGGGATGCCAAAGAACGCACCCTCGATCGCCGCGGCCACCGTGCCTGAATACAAAACGTTGATCCCCGCGTTGAGTCCATTGTTGATGCCCGAAACGACCAAATCCGGCGGAGCGTCTTTCATCAATTCGGCGACCGCCCATTTGACGCAATCGGCCGGCGACCCATCGACCGCCCAGGCCCAGTGTTGACCATCGCGATGGATGCTTTTGGGCATCAGCGGCGTCAGGTAAGTGATCGAGTGACCGACCCCGGATTGTTCGGTGATCGGGGCGACGATCGTCACCTCACCCAAATGACGCATCTGTTTGGCCAACGCCGCCAAACCGGGGGCATAAACACCGTCGTCATTGCTCACTAGGATACGCATGACGGCAAGCGTTGCGGTGGCGACGTCGGCCGTCAAGGTGACCCGCTCCTTCCCCCATCATTTGCCCTATTGTCATGTACTCCCACTGCGTCGTCGCTGAATTTAAGGACAAACCTTCGGCCCGGTTGGCATTGGCGGTGTTGGAAAAAAACCGCTACTCGGCCAACGATGTCTCGGTCGTCACGCCGGGCCACGGCGGCGAAGCGATCGGGCAGATCGAGGGCAAATCCAAAGACGCCGCAACCGTGCCGTCGGAAGAATCAACAGGCTTGGGTGCGTTGTTGGGCGGGACGATTGCGACCCCGTTGGCGTTGACGACGCTGATCGGACCGCTGATGGTCGTCGGCCCGTTGGCGGGCATGGCCGTCGGCGCGGTCGCCGGCGGTTGGCTCGGCGGAGCGGACCAATTCGCGGTCGCCGAGGATCGCAGGAACAGTTATGAACAAGCCGTCGGCCGTGGACACGTTCTTATTATTGTCCACTGCGAACCGGTGCATTTGACCGAAGCCAAGCAACTGCTTTCGACCGTCGACCCGGTGTCGCTTGAAGAGTTCCAGCCGGTCGTCGAATGAGATGTTCATCACCCACGTAGCGGAAGTCGCCAAGACTTTCGGTGGCCGAAGGTGCACCGCCGAAAGTCTTGGCGACTTCCGCTACGGGGCGCCGGCCGGTTGCTTGAGTAGCTCGACCGGGATCGGGATGCCGCGAAGGGTTCCATCCAGGATGATTTGACCGTCGACGACGCCCTGAAATTTGGCGACGATCATTCGGCCGCGGCGGGCTTTGAGGAGCTGGACCATGACGATCAGATCCTTGCCGGGCAACACAAAGCCGCGGAAGCGAACGTCGTCCAAGCCGCCGAAGCCGACCATTTCGACACCCAACAAGTCGTTCTTTTGGGTAAAGTAACTGGCCAACTGAGCGACCGCTTCAAGCATCATTACGCCGGGCATCAGCGGCAGGCCGGGCATGTGGCCGCGGACCCAAAAATCCGCCTCAGTAACACTTTTGTACGCGGCGCAGGTCATCGCCTCGGCGTCCTCATAGAGGATAGCCGTCAACTGCTCCATCTCATGCCGCTGCGGGTTGACGCTGCGGATGTCATCGATCGTTGCCAGCGGCCGATCGAAGTCCAAGTGCTTCGGATCGACCAATAATTCGTGAGCCGCCACTGATCAGGTTTTGATCTTTCTGCGTCGCGCCTTGCGGGCTTTGGCGTTGGCCGGGCGACGGCCTTTGTTGGCCTTTTTCAAGGTGCGGTGGGGTTTAGCCATCAGGCTTCCAGTTTGTAACGAAAATGTTCGCGACGCGAACGGAAAATCAACGCTCCCGATAAACGATTCGACCTTTGGTCAAATCATACGGCGACAGTTCGACGCGAACTTTGTCTCCGGGGACGATACGGATGTAGTGCTTGCGGATTTTACCCGAAGCGTGTGCGAGCACTTCGGTGCCGGTGTCCAGTTGGACGCGGAACCGAGTGTTGGGGAGGGCTTGGGACACGGTGCCCTCGACTTCAAATGCTTCTTCTTTCGCCAATCCAATGCCTAAAATTTGAGACGTGCGGGATCGCACGGGTGGGTGGAGCCGACGAACACTTCGCCGGCCCGAAACCCTATTACAACCGATTAGGCCATTTTGCTCAAACGGTTTTGTTGTGGGATAGGCCTCCGGCCTGTCTCCCGCGGGAACATAAATTGACGGATGACAGGCCGGAGGCCTAACCCACCCCAAATTACCGCTTGGAGAACTGAACGCCGCGGCGGGCACCGCGAAGACCCGGTTTCTTGCGTTCTTTCATCCGCGAGTCCCGCGTCAGGAAGCTGCCCTCGCGCATCGGGTCGAACAACGCTTCGTCGTAGCCGCAGATCGCACGGGCCAAACCCATCCGAACGGCACCCGATTGACCGGTCATCCCGCCGCCGGCGACGCGGACCAAGATATCGACTTTGCCGACCAACTCGACCGCATCGAGCGTCTGCAAGATCGCCTTTTGATGCTGGACGTTGACGAAGTAATCCGACATCGGCTTGCCGTTGATCGTGATGTTGCCCTCGCCGGAGCGGACGCGAACCCGCGCCACGCTGCTCTTGCGGCGGCCGGTGCCCAGGGCGTCACCGCTAATCTTGTCTTTCTTGATCGCGACCATTTGGCGTTTCTAAAAACCGTATGACCGAAACTCGCCGTAGCGGAACTCGCCAAGAGTTTCGGTTTGAATGAGGGGGTGAATGGGTGGAGTGCCGAAAGTCTTGGCGACTTCCGCTACGTCGATGGGGGGGGGAGCTAGACGCGGGACAGTTTTTTGCTGGTCCGTTTCAGCTCGGTCGGTTGCTGAGCGGTGTGCGGATGGTCGGGACCGGCGTAGATTTTCAGCTTGGCCAACATTTGGCGGGCAAGCTTGTTCTTGGGCAACATCCGGCGGACGGCGTGAAGGATCAAATCCTCCGGCTTGCGATCCTGACGGTCCTGGTAGGACTCGAGCCGGAGTCCGGGGTAACCGGTGTACCACGTAAAATGCCGGTCCTGCATTTTTGTGCCCGTCATGCCGACTTTTTCGGCATTGGTAACGATGACAAAATCGCCGCAATCGGTGTGCGGGGTGTACTCGGGACGATGTTTGCCCATCAGCACCACGGCGATGTCGCTGGCCAAACGGCCCAACACTTCGTCGGTCGCGTCGACGACGTGCCACTGCTTTTGCACTTGGCCGGGCTTGGCCATGAAGGTTCGTTGGGCGACCACGATAGATTTGAACGGCGAGAACGGAGGCGAATGGTTGATGGGGTCGCAGAACGTAACAACGCGGGGGTGGAGCGACAAGGGCCGAAAGTCTTGGCGACTTCCGCTACGTTGAGGGCATCATGACCAAACCCCGCATTCTCTTGCAGCTCGACCCCGACGCGCACGCCAGCAGTTTCGACGCCGTGGTGGCGATCGATTCGGGCGTCGACCATCTGCTCCAATACTGCCGCGTCACGCCGGAGCACGTCGCGTCGCTGGTTCACGGGGCGATGTTCACCCGCGGGGGCGATGATTTGACGGGCACCGCGATTTTCATCGGCGGCACCGACGTCACCGCCGCCGAAACGCTGCTCCAAAAGGTGTCAGGTACCTTTTTCGGCCCCGTTCGCGTCTCCGTGATGCTCGACGCCTCGGGTTGCAACACCACCGCCGCAGCCGCGGTCGTCACCGCCGGCGATCACGTTGATTTGCAAAATGCCCGGGCGTTGGTGCTCGCCGGAACCGGGCCGGTCGGCCGCCGGGCCGCGTCGATGCTCGCCGCTGCCGGGGCGTCGGTGACGTTGACCAGCCGCCAAGGCTCCAAAGCCGAATCGGTCGCCGGCTCGATCGGACCGGCGGTCGTCGGCATCGGCGGACCGGATGTCGATGTGGCCGGATTGATCCGCCAATCCGACGTCGTGTTCGGGTGCGGGCCCGCGGGCGTCAAATTGGCCGATCGCTCGACGCTGTTGGCCGGCGATCGATTGAAAGTCGCGATCGATTTGAACGCCGTCCCCCCCGCGGGGCTGGGGGGGATCGAGGCGACCGATCAAGGCAAACCGCTGGGCGACGGGGGAGTGATCGGATACGGGGCGATCGGCGTGGGCGGGTTGAAAATGAAAATCCACCGGGCGGCGTTGCGGCGATTGTTCGACACCCACGATGCGGTTTTGGACGCCGATGCGATTTACCAAATCGCCGTGGGTTTGACGAAGTAGCGCCGATCGGCTCTTTGACGGCATTGGTTCCGATGGGACCAAGGCGACCAACAGGACCCGTCGGTCGTATGCGTCCTATCTGTCCAATTTCTCATGGATGCTGTCCGACGTGATCGCCACTGCCCCCCCGACGCCGATTCAACCGACCGGTGCGACGCGGTTGCCGGCCGGGCAACTACCAACCGGGGATCTGGCCTGGCCGCCGCTGGCCGCGGAGGTCGGCGCGATCGGGGCGGCCGGTTTGACCGAGCGGACCACGCGGCTGGAAACTTGGCTTCGCGGCAACGGTGCGACCTTGGCCCGCCAACCGGTCTCCCCCGGCGACGAACCCGGTTCGGCCGACGCCTCGCGGCCGTGGCAATTGGCGACGCTGCCGACGGTCATCACCGCGGCCGATTGGCGACCGCTGGCGGCCGGGATGGCCCAGCGAACCCGCGTGCTCGAAACCGTCCTGGCCGACCTGCTGGGCGATCAACGATTGATCGCCGAAGGCATCGTGCCGCCGGGATTGCTGTGGGCCAACCCGCGGTTTTATCGTCCCTATCATCGATTGGGCGGCGTCGCGGAGCATCGGTTGCATGTCACCGCCGGCGACGTCGCCCGCGGACCGGACGGAACGTGGACGGTGCTGGGCGACCGGACGCGGGCGCCCTCGGGGCTGGGCTACCTGCTCGAAAACCGCCTGGCGATCCGGCGGGTTTATCAAACGCTGCTCCGTGACGAGTCGATCTGTCGATTGGCTCCGTTCTTTGCCGGGCTGCGGCGACATTTTGACTCGCTCGCCCCACGCCACCGGGACAACCCGCGGGTCGCGCTGCTGACGCCGCCGGGAGCGTCGTATCGATCGTTCGAGGACGCTTATTTAGCGAGATACTTGGGTTACACCCTGGTCCAGGGCAGCGATTTGACGGTCCGCGACGGGCGGTTGCACCTCAAAACGCTCGGCGGATTGTTGCCGATCGAAGTGCTCTGGCGACACGTCTCGGACCGCCGTTGCGACCCGCTGGAACTCGACGGGATGTCCTACGAGGGCACCGCGGGGTTGGTCCAAACGGTCCGCTCGCGTCAATTGGCCTTGGTTAATGGACTGGGCAGCGTTTTGGCGCAGATGCCCGGGTTGATGCCCTACCTGCCGGCCGCGGCGAGGCTGCTTTGCGGCGAGGAACTGTTGCTGCCCCAGGCGACAACGCTGTGGCTGGGCGAGCCGCACGCTCGGTCACGCGTGCTGCCGCAGTTTGACCGTTGGCACTATCGCGACGCGTTGGCGGTGACGGGTGCGGGACCGCTGATGCCCGAACAGCTCGACGCCGCCAGCCGTGCCGAACTGCTCGCCGCGGTGACCGCCCGGCCCGAAAAATACGTGGCAATTGAGCCTTTTGAACCGTCGCGAACGACGGTTTGGCGGGACGGTCAAATCCGACAGTGGTCGGTCGCCTACCGAGTTTTTGCCCTGACGCGATCGGCCAGCGAAGGCGGGCGGGTGGAACTGTTGCCCGGGGCGCTGGCGGGGCTGAGTCCCGATGCCCGGTCGCTGGCCGGATCGCCGACCGACGGCCATTTGACGGCCGACACCTGGGTCCAGTCCGAAGGCAAAACCGATACTCAAACGACGTTGCTGCCCGACGCTTCGGCGAGCGTCGAGTTGCGCCGGGGCGGCAGCGAGTTGCCCAGCCGCGTCGCCGATTCGCTTTTTTGGCTCGGCCGCAACCTCGAACGCTGCGAGGGCATCGTGCGGTTGATGCGGGCCACGTTGGTCCGGCTGGCCGGCGAGGACGGCGCCGGGGGGCCACAAATGCCGCGGCTGATTGCGGCGCTTGCGGCGATTGGTCAAATCGAACCCGACCATGCGATCGAAGAACTGACCGCCGGCATCCCCAAAGCCGACGACGTGCTGCCGGCGAGCGTTTTCCCGCCGCTGGTGCTTGCCGGCGGCCGAACCACGTCGACCTCGGCTCTGCAGGACGCGATCAACGTGGGGCTGCGAAACGCGATCGCCGTCCGCGACCGTTTGTCGCTCGATGCCAACCGAATTTTCCGTCAACTGCACCGCTGTTTGACCGAACCGGCCGTCGCCCACGACGCGTCCGCGGCGATGGACCGGTTGTCCGACGCGTTGACGTATATCTTGGCATTCTCGGGCATCGTCGCCGAGTCGATGGTGCGGACGCACGGTTGGCGGTTTTTACAACTGGGCCGCCGGATTGAACGCGCCTCGATGACCACCGAATTGTTGTTGTCGACGCTGACTCATCCACTGTGGGACGAGACGCAGCTTTGTGAGGCGATCCTTGACGCGACCGACTCGCTGATGACCTATCGATCGCGATACCGCAGCGTGGTCAAAGCTCGTCCGACGATCGATTTGATGGTCACCGACGAAACCAACCCCCGGAGTTTGCGGTTTCAAATGGATTCGATCGCCGAATTGTTGCATCAATTGCCGACCGAACCCAATCGTGTGTCGCTGGGCAAAGACGAACGTTTGGCTTCGGAACTAGCCCATCGTTTACGCGTTGCGGACATCGACCGTTTGGCCGGAGCGTCGGGCACGAGTCCTTCCAAACGGCACCGAATCCGGCTGACCGAGTTATTGGAATTAATCGCCACGGAGCTACCCAAACTCTCCGGTGAAATCAATCGACGTTATCTAATCCACACCGCCGACGCGCGGACGCTGCGGGGGCGATGGTAATGGCAACTTATGAGATCACGCACCGGACCGAGTACAAGTACTCCGACCCGGTCTCGCTATGCCGCAACCTGGTGCGATTGCGGCCCCGCTCCGATGGCAATGTCCGCGTCGCGGTCAGCGAACTGTCCGCTTCGCCGCCGCCGTCGTGGCGAGAGGCTTATGTGGATTACTTTGGCAATCCCGTGGATGTTTTCACGATCGATCATCCGCACCGAAAACTTCGCGTGAGCGTCCATAGCACCGTGACGGTGGCCCCGCCGGTGGTCCCGGCGATCGATCCGTTTTGGAACAATCTGTTGCAAACGATCCGCACGTCGACCATGCCGATCGATGTTGCCGCCCGCGAGTTCTCCTATCCCTCACCGCGGTTGCCCGCCGACGCGGATTTGTCGGCGTATGCGAAATTTTGTTTTGATGCCAATCCCGGTCTACTGGCTGCCGTCGATGCGTTGACGCGGCGAATCAACCGGGAGTTCGCCTATGACACGACCGCGACGGACGTGAGTACCTCTCCGGCGGCGGCGTTCAAATTGAAGGCTGGCGTGTGTCAAGATTTTGCTCACGTTCAAATCGCGGCGTTGCGGGGTCTGGGGGTCCCGGCGCGTTATGTTTCGGGTTATTTGAGGACGATCCCGCCGGAAGGTCAAAAACGTTTGATCGGCGCGGACGAATCGCACGCCTGGATCAGCGTTTACGCCGGATCGCAAATTGGTTGGGTCGATTTTGACCCCACCAACGCATGCCGCTGCGGCACCGATCACATTCCGATCGCCTGGGGGCGTGACTACGACGATGTGTCGCCAATGCGGGGCATCGTGACCGGCGGCGGGGAGGCAACGTTGTCGGTCAGCGTCGACGTCCGCCCGGTTCCATTGGTCACCACCGGGGCGAGCGTCTAAGATCCATGCCATGAGCACGCAACTTCTGCTAACCGTCGACCGCTACGCCCAGATGATGCAATCGGGTGCGTTCAATGGATTAGATCACAAAGTCGAATTGATCGACGGGGAAATACGCAAGATGGCAGCCGCTGGTCCAATTCACTGTGACTACATCGACGAAATCGGTGAGTGGTCCGTTGAAGTCACTAGACCGGCAGGGATGAAAGCTCGGATCCAGTCGGACATCATTTTGTCGGACATGACCCAGCCGGTGCCCGACGTGGTTTGGATCAACCGTCGCCGTTACTTCCGACGGTTACCGACCCCCGACGACATTCGGCTGTTGATTGAGGTCGGCGATGACAGCCTTCGATATGACTTGGGCGAGAAAGCCGACAAGTACGCCGACAGCGGCATCGTCGAGTACTGGGTCGTCGACGTCGAACATGCTTGTGTTCACTGCATGACCGACCCGGTCGGCGGCGTTTACAGCACCCGTCGGCGTTTTGAAGCCCCCGATCGGCCCTCGCCGTTATGTTTGCCCACGGCGTCGCTGGATTTGGAAGAGTTGTTCATGGCCGAGAGGTAGCGGAAGTCGCCAAGACTTTCGGATGCCCACGGCCCTGACCGACCGAAAGTCTTGGCGACTTCCGCTACGGCGTCATGTCACCCGCTGCGTGTCGTCGAGCCGTCCGGTCGCATTGGTCCCATCGGCATACCCGGCCCCCGTACACTGTGGTGCCCCCCCGCTACACGGACGACACCATGACTACCGGATTCTTGCCCGCCCACGGTGGTTACCAGGACCTGCTGTCCTACCGGAAATCGGTGATCGTTTACGATTTAACGGTCCAGTTTTGTGGTCGTTTCCTCGGCAAATTTGACCGCACCGTCGACCAGATGGTACAGGCCGCCCGCAGCGGCAAGCAGAACATCATCGAAGGATCGATGGCGTCAGGGACGTCCAAGGAAACGGAACTCAAGCTGACCAATGTCGCCCGAGCGTCATTGGAAGAGCTATTGGAGGATTACCGGGACTACATCCGATCGCACGACGGCGAGTTATGGCGGGTGGACTGTGAGCAGGCAATGTATGTCCGCCGTCTCGGCCGGGGCGTTGACGTCAGTTACAAATCGTTTCGGACCTTCGTTGAGACCCGTCCGGGCGACGTGGTGGCCAACATCGGCGTGTGTTTGGTGCATCAGTGCAATTATTTATTAGATCGTCAGATCCGCCAATTAGAAATCGCGTTCGTCAACGAGGGCGGCCTCCGCGAGCGGATGTCCAAAGCCCGGCGAGATCGGCGTGGGTATTAGCGACGATGGGACCAATACGACCTAGGGGACCTATGAGACGCCTGACGTCCTATCGGTCGCCTGTGTCCCATTGGTCCCATCGGCCACCTACCCAAACAGCGTCCCAATCGGTGTCCCGCCATCGGTGACCGGTACCGGACGGTCGCCGTCATATAAATTCTTGGCGTGATCGATCCCGGTCGCCGCGCACACCGTCGCGAACAAATCGGGGACTGACACCGGGTCGCTGACCACGGTTTTGGACAATTCGTCGGTGACCCCGTATGACCCGACGTGGTTCAAACCGCCGCCGGCCAGCACGCAGGTGAAAGCCCGGCCCTGGTGGCCGCGGCCACCGCCGCTGTCGAACTCCGGCGGGCGACCGAACTCCGTCGTCACCATGATTAACGTCTTGTCGAGCATCGCGGCACGACGCAAATCATCGATCAACATCGCCATCGCTCGATCCAATTCACCAATCAATTCGTGTTGATTCAATATCCCGGCGTTGTGAACGTCCCAGCCCGCACCGTTGAGAAAGTTGAGGTTATGAGACACCTCGACGAAGCGAACCCCGCGTTGGCATAACCGCCGGGCCAACAAGCAGCGTTGACCAAACTCGCCGCCATAACCCTCGCGGATGGCATCGGATTCGGTTTGCAAATCAAACACACTGCTGAATGCCGGGCCGGACAGCCGCAGGCTCTGCTCGATCGCCGCGTCGTAGTCAGCCAAACGCCGGTCGGCGGCGGATTTGCCGGCCGATCGCAACGTTGAAAGGAACGATTCGCGGCGGGCTTGGCGGGTCGGGGTGATGCCGTCGGGACGGGACAACCCGGCGGGGCCGCGACCGGTTTCGGTCAGATACAAATAACCATCGGCCGCACCCAAAAAACCCGGGCCGCGGGCGACGTTGGGATAACCGATCAAAACATACCGCGGCACACCATCGCCGCCGGGCGCCAATTGATTGGAAACAATCGACCCGATCGACGGGTAAGTGACTGTCCCGGAGATGTCCCGGCCGGTGTGCATCCGGTTGGTCGCCGCGGCGTGCTCGTCGATCACCTCATGATGAACGCTGCGGATGGCGGTGACCTGTTCCATCCGACGGGCGAGTTGCGGCAGGTGCTCGCACACTTGGACGCCGGGCACCGCCGTGTCGATGGCGGCATAGTAACTGCCGGCTTTTTTCGCTTTGGGGTCGCCGAGTCGTTTGGGATCAAACGTGTCGGTTTGTGCCATCCCGCCGCCGAGCCAAAGGCTGATGACATGTTCGGCGGTGCGGCGGGGGGGCGCGGCGGAGCGGGCCGGGGTGGGAAGTAGGAGGCTCGCTCCGGTTGCGGTTAAAAAACGCCGTCGGGTGGATGGATTTTTAGCAAAATCCACTACGGTTGGGTTGGCAAGCCTATTCATCAGGGGATCCATACGAATTCGTTGTGATTGATCAGACTCCAAACCGCGTCCTCATAAACCATCCGCCAGCGGTCACGCAGCCGCGGGTCGGCGACCGGACCGCGGCGCACCCGGCGGGCCACTTCGAGCTGGATTTCGTTCGCCTCGCTGACCAGGTGATTCGTCCACGTCACCACCGGCAGAGGCGGGTCGACCTTGACCGGCACCATTTGTTCCGCGGGCACCAGGCGATTGTCAAACCCGACCGACAGTGCTTCGGCAAACGCAACCCGCTCGATTTCACTGGGCCGTCGGGTCAAAAACCTCATGAACAATTCGTCGACCAAGGTGGCCGGGTCGTCAGCTTGGACCGCTAAATCGGCCAGCTCGCTGCCGTCGGCGGCCCGGGACAACGAAGCGGTCAGCGTTCCATTGGCCAACACCCCGGGCTGTAGCACATTGGGATCGGTATCGCGGACCGCGACCGGGTTTTGCCTCGCTCCGTTCCAACCAAACGCTTCGAGCACGTCGACGATCGATTGAGCTTTGGGCATCGACAGCGACGGTCGATCGCGTTCGTTTTGCAAACCGGCGAACTGCCAAGCTCGCTGCGGCACGCCAAGGGAAAGGCGTTTGTCCGATGGCAACGAACCGTCGTGGACGAACGTGAGTTCCTCCACCTCCATTGTCCGCCCGGTCGCGGTGAACAAGGAATCGACGATCTGTTCGGCGGACAAACGGCGACGGTCGGGGGCGGCAAAGAATCGCTGTTCCGCGTCGACCGCATTGTCACCGATCGCCTCGCGGGCGTAGACGTCCGACGTCAGGATCAACCGCAGAACGTGATGCAGGTCGTAGTCATGGGTGACCAACTCCCCGGCTAGCCAGTCGAGCAATTCGGGATGCGACGCCGTTTTGCCTTCCCAATCATCGACCGGCTCGACGATGCCGGTGCCGATCAGCCGCCGCCACAAATGGTTGACAATAACCCGAGGGAAACGCTCGTTGACCGGGGCGGTGAACATCACCGCGGCTCGCTCGCGGGTGTCGTCGGGGTCACGAACGAGCGAGTCCGAATCGTCGATGGTTGCCCCGCCGACGAGATCTGCAAACGGCCACCGGGGGGGCGCAGGTTTGGAAAAATCCATCGTGACTTTGATCAACGACTCACGATCCTGTTTCTCAAAGAACGCGACCGGCACTCGGCTGGTCTTGGGCGGCGTGGCGGGTTTTCTCGCCAACATCGCCGCCAGCGAGTACAGGTCGTGCTGGGTCGTGGCGTGATAGGGCGAGTCGTGGCATTTGGCACACTTCAACTCCACGCCCAAAAACGCGGAGGCCAACAGGTGGGCTTTGGCGGCCATCGGAGCATCGTTTTCGCCGGCGATGGCAAAACCCGCCGAACCGCCCGCGGCCGAGTCGCCTCGCATCAGAATCAAATCGGTGACCATCCGGTCGACCGCCACGTTGTCCCGCAGCGAGTCGTGCAGGAACCATCGAAACGGCCCGGTGCTGCCCATCGAAGGGTTCAGCAGCGTGGGGTTCTCGGCCAAAAGATCCAGGTACAAGCTGACCCAATGATCGGCGACGCGGGGGTCGTCCAACAATTGGTCAACCAGTCGCTCGCGTTTATCGTCTGAGTCATCGTCAAAAAAATGTCGGGCGGCGTCGGCACTCGGCGGAACGCCCACGGTGTCGAGATACAGACGCCTGACAAACGCCGCATCGTCGACGATCCCCGCGGCTGGCTCCCGGGCGTCGACCGCCGCGGCGGGCCAAACCGCTCCGTCGGCAACCCAACGTTCCAACGTTGCGATTTGGGCGTCGGTCAAACCGGTTTCGGTCGGCGGCATCGTCCGATCGCGGATTTGAACGATCAATTCGCTCGCGTCGGGTTCCCCGGGGACGACCGCGGGCAGTTCGGATTCGCCGGCGGCCAACGTGCCGGCCAGGGAATCGAGCCTCAGGCCGCCCTGCCGTTTGGCACCGTGACAACGCAGGCACTGGTCGCGGAGGATCGGATAGACGTCGCGGTGAAACCGGGCGGCGAGTTGGGGGTCAACGTCGCCGGAGCCAACAACCCCGGACGCGGCCATTTTGGCCGCCAGAAAGTCATCGATTGACCGGTCGGAGCGATGATTCCGCCACGGGTCGAGTTGCCGGGCCAAGTCGTGGCGGTGACTCCAGTAGTCGTCTTGCGACGCCGACGCGTCCCGGCGCGACGCGTCATCCAGCGCGACGAGTGACCGCTCGATCGACGGCAGGACGGCTGACACCGCCGCATCGGTCAGCGGCAACGGTTGGCCCGGCGAGAGAATTTGAAAATCACCGGTGCCGCCGATTTGAACCGCAACGACGACTTCGCCCGATTCGGTCCGCAGCCCTTTGCCGCCCACGAGCGTTTCCAAAATCACACGCCGGGACGAGTCATCGGCGTCGATCCGCAGCGGCACGATCACTTCCTGCTGGACAAAACCCGCCCGCCGGGCGCCGGGCGCGGGCGGCTGGGCAGGTGGAACGATCGGGACCAAATTGCCGGCCCGGTGGCCCGCCGGCTGGATCTCGGCAACCAAACGATCGTCCACCCACAACCGACTGGTCGATCGGGCGCGGACGAGCAACCGGTGATCCCCGGCGGGCAAAGCGACGTCCGCGGCGACTTGAACCAAAACCGGGGCACGCCACGAGACCCGCATCCCCGCATCGTCAAAGCGAGCCGGCAACCGCGGCAGCAACATCGCCGCGGTGTCCCACCGCATCGTCGGGTTGGCGATGGAGCCGGCCGCCGGCCAGCCGCTCCGGTCCGGCACGCCTTCGGTACAGGTGATCGAGACCAACCCGTCGGTGACATTGACCCGCGGCACTTCGGCGGCGGTGACGATCCGGGTCACCGGAGGCGAAGGATCGGCGATGCGGGTGGCCAGTTCTCGGTCGTTCAAAATGCCGCGGTGAATGGCGACCTCGTCGATCCACCCGTTGAAACTGTTCGCCGCCGCCCCGCCGCGGGCCGACCCGATCCAAACCTCATCATCATCGACGACCGGCGGCAAGTCGGTCGCCCCGCCCATGTCCCATCGACCGGCGACCGGTTGGCCGTCGATCCACCCGCGGATCGATTCGGGTTTGCCAAATTGGTAAGCGACCCCGATGTGGTGCCAACCGTCGCCGGGACCGGACGCGGCGACCGGAAACCCTTCAATCGACGTCCAGCGATGCCAATGGTTTCCGCCGCCGCCCGGTTCGGTGGCAAACAGGAAGCTGATCCTCGCGACCCCATCGCCGGCTACCGTCCGCAACGCCCAATTCTGATTGTCCGCGGGAAAATTCGCCGCCCCCGTGCGACCTTTGCCGACGATGTAAGCCTGCTGGCCGTCGCGGGTGGGGCCGGGTTTAACGTAAGCCTCGATCGTGATCGACTCGCCCTGGCGAACGGATAAATCGGTGCCGCCGGAGTCCGCGACGATGTGGCCGCGTCCGTTCAAACGCACCGCGGTGTTGTCGGCCGGCAGATGATCAAACGTCGGCGGTCGCGGACCGGCTTGGTCCCGCTGCACACCGCCGACCAACCGCATCGACGTTGCGTCCTCAGAGTCGAAAGACCACAGGGCCAATCGCTCGGCGGCCGGTCGCTCGGCGGCCAATCGCTCGGCGAAGCGTTGAGCCAACGCGACCGGGGCCGCGGCGAGCAACCAAACGCAGACCGGCAGCAGGCGGGTGGGCATGGCAATGACAAAAAACAGACGCTGGAAAGGGCGAATTTGTCGATCCGTCCGAGCCGATGGGCGTCGGCCCACAATCAAGAAACCTGTACCGGACGCGATCGCGTTTCGGCCGATGTTTCCCGTCAGAGTCTAACGACTGGATCGTCGCAGCATCCGAATGATCCCCCCGAGGGCCAACAGCACCCCCGCGGCGGGCAACAACACGACCAGCAGCCGCGGCTGGGCGGCGACGACCGCGATGCCCACCACCCCGGCAACGGCCAAACCCGGGGGCAACCATGAGGCGGGACGTTTGAGGCTTTCCCAGGCCAAACACAACGCCGCGAGCACCAAGCCGATTCGCAAACAGATCGCGGAGAAAAACTCCGCGGTCGAAACATCGCCAAACAGGCCCGCCAGCCGGTCGGTCGCCAACCCCACCGCGGCGATCGACAACAAACCCGTCGCCAACGCCCCCATCGCCCATCGGCGGACGTCCCGTGGTTTGGATTGCTGGTCGCCCGCGGAGTATTTCAAAGACAAAAACCGGGTCGGTGGGGAGGAAATGGCGAGCCGATGGCCAGTATACTGACGCACCTGCCGCTTGATGAACCAACCTCCCACGATCCGCTCCATGTTCCAGCTCCGTTTCTCGGCCGCCCTCTCCGCCGCCCTCGCCGCCCTGTTCCTGCTTGATTGTCTCGGCCCCTCCGGCCGCCTGGCCGCCGAGGCCCCCCAATCCCTCTTTGACGGCCAAACCGATGCCGATGGACTGCCCGCCGGCTGGAGCAATCCTTACGACTGGGGCACCGTTGACGTTGTCGATGGAGAAATTCAATTGACCGCCGACAAGAAGTTCTTCCTGGTCACCGACAAGGTTTATCACGACTATGAGATGACCGGCGAAATCCGGCTGCCGCCCGGTAAGTCCAATTCCGGCTTCATGGCCCGCGGCCAGGTCGAGCCGAACAAAGTCTACGGTTACCAAGCCGAAGCCGACCCGACACCGCGACAGTGGTCCGGCGGACTCTATGATGAATCGCGTCGGCAGTGGCTCAATCCGCTGACCGGGCAGCCCGAGGCGCAAGCGGCATTCAAACAAGGCGAGTGGAACACCTATCGCATCCGCTGCGTCGGCGACCATCTACAGTTTTTCATCAATGACGTTCCGACGACCGACTACTTTGATCCGGTCGATCAATCCGGCCGGATCGGCATTCAACATCACGGAGAAAAGGGACAGACCTACCGGTTCCGCAATCTCAAAGTGACCGAACTCGGCAAGAGCACTTGGGAGCCGCTCTTTGACGGCGAGTCGATCGACGAATGGCAGGCGATCGGCGGTGGCGACTGGAGCGTCAACGATGGCATGATCGCCGGTCGAGCTAACGCCGCCGACGCGGTCCCCAACGGGATGTTGTATCACCCCGATACCTTTGGCGATGCAACGTACCGAATCGTCTACCGTGTCAAAAAGGGTAACTCGGGGTTCTTTGTTCGATGCGAAAAGATCCAAGAGCCGCCTTATGTCAAAGGACTCCAGTGCGAGATTGAGCCGCAGGAAAGCGTCGCGGGTTTGTATCAAACCGGCGGCGGGCTATGGCTTGCCAAACCGCTGCATTACCTCAGCTCGTTCGATCCCGGCAAGTCGTCCGGTGTCGAGAAACGGTGGCAAGCGGCCCGCAAGGATCCGACCGGGTGGAACACGTTGATCGTCAGCACGCATGGCAAACGCGTGGTCACGCATTTGAACGACTGCCTGGCGTGCGATCTGGTGATCGACAACCTGCCCGAGCAAGGCCGAATCGCGGTGCAGTTGCATGGCAACGATGATTTGGAAATCGATTTCAAATCGATCGAAATCCTAAGGACGGAATGACTGTGTGGGATAGGTCCCGGACCTTTCAGGAATGCCAATGACAGGCCGGAGGCCTATCCCACCGTTAAATCTGGTAATTCAACTCGGGAATCATCTCGTCCCCCGCATCCTCGCTGCGGACCTTCATTCCCGGTTGTTTCAATACCACCGTGGTATGCGGCGAGACCGATTTCATCACCCAGGTCGATGAACCGATGACGCTATGATGGCCGATCACCGTCCGGCCGCCCAGGATCGTTGCGTTGGCATAAATCACCACATGATCCTGGATCGTCGGGTGGCGTTTTTGACCACGAACCAACGACCCGTCCGCATCGACCTGGAACGACAACGCCCCCAGCGTCACGCCTTGATACAATTTGACATGCTCTCCGATCTCGCATGTCTCGCCGACCACCACGCCGGTGCCGTGATCGATAAAGAAATGCCCGCCGATCGTCGCGCCGGGATGAATGTCGATCCCGGTCTGTTTGTGAGCGTACTCGGTCATCATCCGCGGGATGAAGGGGACGCCCATCCGGTGCAGCAGGTTGGCGATCCGGTAGACCGTGATCGCCTCGAACCCCGGATAGCAAAACACGATCTCATCGGTCGTCGTGCAAGCCGGGTCGCCATCGAACGCAGCGCGAACATCAGTCGATAGGATGCTGCGCAAATCGACGATTCGCTTGAGCACTTCGATCGTCATCGCTTGGCCTTTGGCCTCGAAATCGACGTCCGATTCGCAGTCGCGATGTTTGGCCGTGACGCGTTGTTCATGACGCAGCGCCCGGGCAATTTGCGTCGTCATCGAATCGTGCAGCGAATCGATCAGCGACCCGACGTAGTATTCAATGTTGCCGGCGTGCAGATTGGTGTTCCGCCGGTAGCCGGGGCACAGCACATCCCGCAGGTCTTCGAGGATTTCGACGACCGCCCCCTGGCTGGGCAGCGGGCAGTGCCCCAGATGATTGATCCCATCCTCGGGCCGGTAGCTGGCCACCAACCGCCGCGTCAACTGCGGCAACTGCTCTTTGAGGCGAAAGTCGGAAGCCATGGGGGGAGTTTACAGTTTTCAGTTTTCAGTTTTCAGTTAAGGACAATCGATCAGTTGTTGGTTGCCGTTGATGAACTGACAACTGTGAACTGAAAACTGTCAACTATCTTCTCACGGGCCGATCGTCGGCGGGTTGTCCAGCAGGAAGTCGCGGGGGCCGCGGTGGGTGTAGTACGGGTAGGCGACCTGGGGCGTCGCCGGGCCGGGCGTGAACGGTTGGGCCGCCATCGCTGCGGCCGCTCCGTGACCCAGCGGGCCGGTGCCCAGGTGGTCGGAGTAACCCAGGCCGCCGGACTGCCACGCGAGCGGGCCGGGTTTGCAACCGATCCGGCCGCATCCGGTGTGGCAACCATGAATCCGGCCGCGGA
The DNA here is from genome assembly GCA_963833245.1 of Pirellulaceae bacterium. Lineage (GTDB taxonomy): Bacteria > Planctomycetota > Planctomycetia > Pirellulales > Pirellulaceae > Rhodopirellula. The sequence goes on along the minus strand of CAWHXH010000005.1, from coordinate 768,381 downwards.
GTTTACCCGAGAGCGATCCGCGAGCCGGCGTGCCATCGCCGCAACTGTTGCAGGTCGAACCGCACGAGTCGGAGTTGCAGCCACAGTTGTTGCCGCAGGAGGCGACGGGGCCGCAGGCGTTGCAGCCGCCGCGGGTGTTGTGACGCAGGCAGCCGGTGGAGCTGGCCAGCACGCCGGCGGCCAACAGGGCCAATGAGAGCAAACGGTTCATCCGGCGAGTCCTTCCGCGGGTTTCGGTCAATCAGGCGACACAAAACCGTTTCGACGCGATCGACCGGATCGATCCAACCCACCGGCGGTTGCCGTCACAGTTTGACAGCGTTCACAACCGTAGCGGAAGTCGCCAAGACTTTCGGTTTCAACCGGCGGGATGCCAACCGAAAGTCTTGGCGACTTCCGCTACATCAAAATCAAGATAACCAATCGGGCAGTTTGCCGGCCGGCGGCAATTTGACCATGCGGACCGAGTCGACCGCCGTGATGCCTTCGAGTTGAGCCATCGCTTCGGCCGGCACGTCGCCGTCGACGCTCAGCACCCCCACGGCTCGGCCGCCCGGTTCGTTGCCCTCACGGCCGACGGACATTTGAGCGATGTTAACCCCCGCGGCACCGAAAATCGTTCCGACCCGGCCGATGATGCCCGGCTCGTCGTGATGGGCAAAGACGAGCAGCGTGCCGTCGAGAAACGATTCGAGCCGAAAACCGTCGAGCATCACCAACCGCGGCATGTCGTGGCCCAAAATGGCCGCCGAAGCGGCGACCGATTTTCCGTTGCCCGAAACCTCCGCCGTCACACTGCTGGTGAACGCCCCCCGCTCGGTGCTTTTGGAAACTGACAAACCGATCCCCCGTTCGGCCAACAGCATTTCGGAATTGATGATGTTCGCATCCTCAACGACGCCTTCGAGCAGCCCGGCACAGAACGCGTTTTGCAAAACCCGCGTGTCTTGACCGGCCAAATCGCCGCGAATCGTCAATTCCACTTTGTCGATCCCGCCGCCGTGCAACCCGCCGACGAGCATCCCCAGGCGGTGCGAAACGTTGAGGTAACCGCGCAGTGCCGCAAGCGTCTTGGGGTCCAACGCCGCGACGTTGACGCTGTGGCGAATCTCCCCGGTGGTCAAAAAGTTGATCAACAGCTCGATGCCCTCGATCGCCACCTGCGTTTGAGCCTCCTCAGTGCTGGCGCCCAGGTGCGGGGTGCAGACCGTGTTTTCCATTTTGAACAGCGGGCTGTCGGTGCAAGGTTCCGACTCGTAGACGTCCAGCGCCACGCCGCCGATTTGACCGGACTTCAAACCCTCGACCAACGCTTCCTCGTCGTAAATCCCGCCGCGGGCGACGTTGACGACCCGCAATCCCGGTTTGACCATCGCCAACTGCTCGCGCCCGATCAAACCTTTGGTTTCGGGCGTCAGCGGGGTGTGGACAGTCAGGTAGTCGACAAGCGGCAGCATCTCGGCGACCGTTTCGACCCGATGGACTTTGAGCGAGTCAGCTTGAGCGGTTGTCAAAAACGGGTCAAACGCGACGATTTTCATGTCAAACGCTTGCGCCCGCGCGGCGACTTCGCGGCCGATGCGGCCCATGCCGACGACGCCGAGCGTTTTGCCGGCGACCTGGGTGCCCATGTATTTCTTGCGGTCCCACTTGCCGGCGACGAGCGATTGATGGGCCGGGGCGATGTTGCGGGACAACGCCAGGAGCATCGCAAAGGTGTGCTCGGCGGTCGAAACCGTGTTTCCGCCCGGCGTGTTCATCACGACAATGCCGCGGCGCGTCGCGGCGGCTTTGTCGATGTTGTCGGTGCCCACGCCGGCCCGAACGAGCGCTTTGAGCCGCGTGTTGCCCTCGAGCGACTCCGGGGTGATGGTCACCCCGGAGCGGAGGATCGCGGCGTCGGCGGTTTGAAGGGCGGCGCGGAGGTCGTCGCCGGAAAGCTTGGTTTTGACCTCGAAATCGATCCCCTCAGCGGCCTCCAACATTGCGAGGCCTTCGGGGGCAATGTCGTCCAGGACCAAGATACGGGGCATGTCGGCAAGCAATGGGCGATTGGGGGCGGGGTGATCAAAACGTCCCGCCGATCGTCGCACATCCCGCGGTTTCCTCGTAGGGTGGGTCCAGCGGCTTGAAAACCGTAGGACGGCCTTTCAGGCCGTCCAAAGCTTCCAGACAGCGACGGGCTGAAAGCCCGTCGTACCGGCTGAAAGCCCGTCGTACCGGCTGGAAGCCCGTCGTACCGGCTGGAAGCCCGTCGTACCGGCTGGAAGCCCGTCGTACCGGCTGGAAGCCCGTCGTACCGGGTCTAGAACCCGCCCTGCTGCATGGCGGCGTTTTGGCGTTCGCGAACGACCGCTCCGATCGCTTGCAGCACGCCGTCGCCGACGATGATCCGCGTGGCTTGGCCGTTGTCGACACGCTTGGTTTCAAACGCGATTTGCCCGCCGTCGTCGCTCCGCGAGATCGCTGCGAGCATCGCCGCGAACGTATCGTCGGCCTCGATCGATTGGGCAAATTGCAGCACCGGAGCCATGCGAAAATTGGCAACCGAAATCTGCTCGCCGGTCACCTTGGGCAACTTGGCATTGTCGATCAATTCCATCACCAACGGCAAAGAGATGTCGCCGAGGGCCACGTAAACCGCCTGCGGGCCGGTGCCGACGTGAATTTTAACCGATTCGCCGAAGATCTTGCGAAGTTCATCCTGCTTGGCCGGGATCGCCGCTTCGATCAAGTGCAACGTCACGTCGCCGTACTTTTCACGGTCAAAAACGAATTTCGGCGCGTCGCCGCGACCTTGGACCCGAGCGGCGATGTCTTTGACAATCGCGGCCGCTTCGTTGCCGTCGTGAACAAACATGCCGGCGGCAAATTGCAGCTTTTGAGCATCGGCCAATAGCAACGCCCCAACGTCGACCTTACCGGCCCGGTTGGACTCGACGATGAAGTCGCTGACCCGCTTGGCGACCGCCAAAATGTCCGCTTCGTCTTCGACCGACAACTTGTCGTCGCTGGCGAACATCGAACGCAGACCGGCGAGCATCTGATCGAGTGCCGGCCGAATTCGCTCAGCCGCCTCGGGAGAAACCGTCGAGGCGCCGTGGAGATACCCGGCCGCGTCGGGACGGATCACGCTGGCGTAAGCCGACGGGGCGGGGGCTTGGCCGTCGTACATTTTCGCCAATTCGCTGCCCGGCACCGCGTCAAAAGCAACGTCGAGGACGACCTGGCGGCCGGAGGAATCCAGGTCCAGGCCGACGATCAAACTGGAGAAATCTTTGAACAACCGCTCCAATTCGTCCATCTGCGTCCGCAACGCTTTCATCGACTCGTCGGTGACGTTCTCCTGACGCGACATCGTTTGTTCAAAGCCCTGGCGGATTTGCGCCATGAACGCTTCACGGGCCTCATCGGGGATCTGTTGGACGTCGAGTTTGATGCCCAAGTCGTAGTCGTCGCCCATTTCGGCGATCACCGCGGTCGGATCGGCCGGGGCGGCGTCGAGCACCTCACGGCTGCGGGCGACCATCGCCCACGGGCCGACTTGGCGGATAAACACCGTGTTGGCCCCGACGTTCATCACCATCGTGCCGTCGTCCAACACGTCCGGCGGCCCCGTCTGGGCTTCGACCCGTTTGAGCACCGTGCGGATATCGGCGGTCGGCAGCATCCCGATCGGCTCAGGGGCGCCGTCGACGATCGGCACGACAATGCCGATCGGCTTGGTCATGTCGATCCCCTGGGTGAACTGGGTCGCCATCATCGTAAAGATGCCGCCGGCCTGCGGTTGGCCGACCGCCCCGGCGATGTAATTGACGTCCTGCATCAACTCGCCGAGGCTGCCGATCGTGACGATCACCACCGGCTGGGAGACGCCCATCGCCGGAGCATCCGCCGGCCGGCCGGGGACGAAACGTTCCTGGGCGGTCGCCAGCATCGGGGCGGCCAGCAGGGCGAGCGTCAGCCCGGCGGTTAACAAGCGGGTGGGACTCAGGGGGGATCTCATCAACAGTCCTTTTCAAACGAAGCGGGGGGAGGTTTTGGAATGTAGCAAGGGTGGCGCCGGCCAAACCGGTTAAAACGGCCTGCGCGGCAGAAACCGTGCCATCGTCACCACCTTTACCCGGCGATCGGGCGACCGGTTTCAAACGATTCGCCCGAATGGACCGATTCGGTTAAAGTTTCCGGCGGCCGCGGCGTCGGTGGCCGGCTACTTTGCCGTTTAACGCCGTCGGCGACCACCGGTCCATCGCCCAGAGCGATTCGGTCGGCCAACCGTTTGGCCCGCCGCCGCTCCAGCTCCTGCTCAAACGCCTCCTCGGCGATTTGCCGCCGCAAACCGGCGATCCGCAGCCGCAGCATCCGCTCCTCCCGCCTCACCGCGTGCAACGCCACCTCGGTCCGCCGCAACGATCGATCGGGGTTGATCGTCAACCAACGCTGCACCGCTTCGAGCAGCAGCAACGCCCGAAACGCTTTGATCGCCGTGCCGCGGAGCCGGTAGGCCCGCACCAATTTGGTCAGCATCGGCAGCTTGGCCAATTGAGCCACCCGCGTCCCCCGCAGCGCCTGCAACGATCGCAGGAACGCGAAAAACGGCAGCAGGATGATGGCCAAGTCCAACCAGTGACGCCGCATGTAGTCGAGTTTTTTCTCGGCCACCGAAATCATCACGATGTACTCCGCGGCGAACGCCAACCAAATCACGCCGGTCGAAATGTGCAGCGCCACCCGCAGCCCGGTGTACCGCGCGACTTGTTCCTTCATCAAAAATTCGACGACCAGCACCGGCAGGATCAGCAGCGCGATTCCTAACATCGGACCGGAAAAATGTCGCGACAATCGGCGGCGCAGGTGCCGCCCCGGCGGTCGCCAACCGAGTCCGGGCAGCCAAACCCGTCGTCGCTGTTCGGCCACCCGCGGGCAAAGTCGCAGGCTCGGGCAGATCAGAACCGCCAACGACACCGCGTGCATCCGCCGGTGCAGTCGATCTTTGGGGCGAATCCAAAGGTGATAGATCGCTTCGGCGGCAACCACCGGCCAAATCAACAACATCGTGCCCAGGGCGATCCACTCGGCGGCGCGGAGTACGCCGAGGTTGGCGTCGAGCGAAAAGTCACCGCGATCGATGTCCCCCGCTTCGATCGCCGCTTCGACCGATGCCCGAAGCGCCGGAACGTCCGCCCAAAGCACGACCAGCACCGCCTGCATGAACAGGAACGTGGCCGCAGCGGTGAACATCCACGGGGCCAACCGATCGGCTCGATCGGCGCGGAGTTGAGCGACCGGCGGGGAGATTGCATTTGGCATGACGCCCCCCAGGTTAACCGGTTCCCATGTGGGATAGGCCTCCGGCCTGTCACCCACCAAACGACAGGCCGGAGGCCTATCCCACCAAACGACAGGCCGGAGGCCTATCCCACCAAACGACAGGCCGGAGGCCTATCCCACCAAACGACAGGCCGGAGGCCTATCCCACCAAACGACAGGCCGGAGGCCTATCCCACCATCTCATGCACATGCACCCCGCCGGCCTCCAAGTTTGCCTCCGCCAAATCCGCCAAATGCCGGTGGTGGGTAAACATCACCACCTGGGTCCGCCGCGACAGCTCGCTGAGCAACCGCATCGCGGCGATCGACCGCTCGTTGTCCAACTGCACCAAACAATCGTCGACGATCAACGGCAACGTCACGCCCTGGTCCATTTGATGCCGCAGCGACGCGATCCGCAGCGATAAATACAACGCGTCGGCGGTCCCGGTCGACAACCGATGGGCCGGCACCTCATCGCCTTCGGCCGGAACCGCGTACAAAACCGTGCGGCCTTTGTCGTCCTCATCGGGCCGGAGCGTGACGTAACGGCCGCCGGTCAACGTCGCCATCGCCGCCTCGGCCAGCGCCAGCACGGGGCTTTGATTTTCCCCCCGGTAGTGGTCCATCGCCCGTTGCAACAACTCGCCGGCGACGCGGTGCCGGACATACGTCCGCACATCCCGCTGCAACCCGCCGGCGGCCAATTGCAACGACTGCGCGGCCGCTGACGCAGCAGCCGATCCGTCGATTTTGTCAAATTCCAACCGCAACGCCCCCAGCCGCTGGTGAGCGTCCTCGTACTGCCCCGCGACGGTTTGCAACTCCGATGCGGCGGCCTGGGCGTCGATCTGCAAACGCTCAGGCGTGACGCCGTTCAGCCCATCGGCGAATGCGGCAAGGTCTTGACCGCCGGCCAAGATCCGCAGTTGATCCTCCACCCCCCGCAGCGTCGCGAGTTCCTCCCGCCGCCGCGCCGCGGCCCGTTCAAGCTGCGGCAATTGGTCCGGCGATTGGCACCCCGCCTCGTCGCACAACGATTGCAGCGACCGCTCCAGCCGTCCGCACTGCGACCGTGCGGTGGACAATTGAACCTCGACCGCCCGCAAATTTTCGGTCAATTGCCGCCGGGATTCGGCGGCGGCCCTTTCTTTTTTGAGCCGCGTGACGGCCCGTTGCAGCGACAACATCGCCGCGGAGGTTCGCTCGGCGAGCGGCGAATCATCGTCTTCGATCTCCGCCGAATCTTCGCCGATCGAGCGGACCATCCTGGCGACCCGCCGCGTGAAGGCGACTTGATCGTCGGTCATCGACGCGATTCGATTGAACAGAATCCTCGTCTCCTTTTGCTGGCCCAACAGCTCGGTGACGACGCGAATCCGCTCGGCGACCTCGGCCGGGTCCAGACCTTCGCCCCCGACGGCCGCGACGATCGCTTCCCAATTCCGCCGCCACTGGGCCATCGCCTCGTCGGCCGCCCGGGCCGCCCGGGCCGCCTCGGTTTGATCCTCCGACCATTGCCGATGCTGCTCGACGAGCGTTTGCCGGGCGGCGACCGCATCGCCCACCCGCCGGACCTCCCCGGTCGCCAACTGCATCAACGCGGCCAACGACGTTTCGGACTCCGCCGCCCGGTTGCCCGACAGCGCGTCGCGAAGCCGGCCGACGGAGTGTTCGATCCGATTTTGGCTTTTGCGTGCCCGTTCGGTCGCCGCGGCCGCGTCGCCAACCGCGGTCACCAACGCCCGGTGCTCGGCCGGCCAAGATCGCATCGTTTCGGGCGGCCCGGCGGCAACGCCCGCCTCGGCCCAAAGCCGCGTCCACTGATCCTCCGCATCGGTGACCCCTTTTTGTAAAGCTGTGGCTAGTCCCTCGGCCTGCTCGACGGCGATGGCCGCGTCAACGATTTGTTGATCCAACGAAGCGATCCGCAGCACCTTCTCCTGGTGCTGCCGCAGCGTGTCGACGACCAAGTCAGCGTCGGCGATCAACCCGATCAAACCATCGCGTTGTTGCTCCCATCGATTCGCGTCCAATTGACCGACCCACTGATCGCGCCGCTGCCTGGCATCGATCAAATCCGACTCGGCGGGCAAGCGGCCGGCGGTGTCGATCGCCCGGCGTTGATCCTCCAGTTTCGACATCGCCCGCCGCTGACGAGCGACGTCGGCTTGGCCGTCACGCAATTTTTGCGTCGCGTCGGTGAGCAGCGTTTCGGTCTTAGCAACCGCCCCGGCCGGCGGCAGCGATCGCCCGGCAACTTCCACCGGATCGGCGGCGGGTTCCAACCCCGGCAGCCGCTGCAAAATCTGTCGACACCGATCGCTCGCCGCGGCCGCTTGATCGGCCAGCGACTGGTGCCCGGCCAATCGCTCGGCAACGTCGCCGGCCGCCGTCACCGCAGCGGCCAACTCGACCGGCGGCTCGAGAGCCGGGGTTTGCTCGATCCGCCGGCCCAACGATTCGATCTGTTTGGCCAGCGATTCGGCGGTCGCGGCGGCCCGGTCAGCCGCATCGACCCGCAGCGGATGTTGACGGGCCAATTCCGCCAGCCGGGCGCGGTTGCCCTCGCTCATTTTGACCCGATCAATCGCCGCGTCGATCCGCTCCATCCGCGTCTCGTCATCGCCTTTGGGGACATCGATCGACAATTTGGACAACCCCTCGACCAAATGCCGCAACCCCCGGCCCCGGTCCCGCAACCGGTTGTCGCGGTCGGTGATCTCCTTTTCCACCGCCCCTTTTTGACCGACCAACGCATCGATTTCCGACTCCGCGGCGGCCACCGGTTCGTCGACCGGATGCTCGGCGATTCGCCCGGTCAATTGCTCAATTTGCTCGGTCGCCCGGGTCAATTCATGCCGGGCCTGCCGCAAATCCTCGTCGATGTCACGCCGGCGGCGAATGAAATCATCGTCCAACAACACCGTGCCCTCCGACGCAGCAACGGCCGCCGACGCCGCCCGCCACGCCGGCACCAACGGCAATGCGCCGCCGGCCGCCTCCAACCTCGCGATCGTCGTCCGCAGCCTCGCCATCCGCTCGCCCAATTCGTCGCTGAGCCGTTGTTGGCCGGCCAATTCGTTCCGCAAATCGTCGTATCGCCGCGGCGTGATGCCGACTTCGCGGACCTTGGCCCGCTGCTCACGGATTTGACTGATCGCGGCATTGATCGCCGGCAACCGCCCGGTCGGTTTGAACAAATCGGCTGCCGCTTTGTCGAAATGCTCCTTGATCGCCCGCAATTGTCCGACGCCGGCCCCGGCGGCGAACAGGATTTCGCCCAGGTCACCCTGCCCGTCAATGATGGATTGTCCCCCCCGGACCAGCTCGTCGTGCGACAATCCAAACCGGGTCATGAACGACTCTTTGGACACCCCGCCAAGCATCGCCGCGAGCACCGATTCGGGCACCTCGGTCTTGTCGTCAGGTTCCAACAATGTGCGCTTGGTCCCTTTGCGCCGCACGACTTCGACCCGCTCGCCGTCGTCATCGACCAGACACGCCCCGACCCGCAGGTTGCCGGGCGCATGGATGTAGGCGTCATCGGTTTGATGGTCGAAGCCATACAACAAAGCCGTGATCGCGCGGAGCGTCGTCGATTTGCCCGACTCATTGGGGCCAACGATCAAATGAAACCGGTGGGGGCCGGCCGAAAGGTCGAGCTGCCGGTCGGTGAATCCGCCAAACGCTTTGAGATCGAGTCGTTCAATCCTCATCACTGGTTGTCCCCCGAGATCGCCGCGACCAATTCCGCCGCCGCTTCGTCAATCAATTCCTCGGCCCACCGCGGATCGTCGGGCCGAATGGGGCTATCCTCGCCGGTCAATTCATCGGGCAATTTTTGACGCAGCGAATCGATCAGGTCCCCGATCGCTTTGCCCGCCCCCGCGTCCTCCCGCATCGACTGCACGGCGACCTGCAAGGAACGCATCGGTCCCTCACCAATGACCACGCCACCGGCCGCCGGCGGCCGCGTTCGGACCTTGTAATCTTCCAACCAAACGCGGCCGTCGGCCATCGCGACGGTCAACGACTGCAAGTCGGCGAGTGTCCCGGTTGCCGAGCGCCGAAGCTGCGAATCGATCGGTGACTGCCCGGCGACCTCGACCCGGACAATCAACAACTCGCCCGCATCGGTCATCTCGTCTTCTAACCACCGCCGAACCCACCCGGCCACTTCATCAGGATGTTTCAATTTTTCCCCTGGCACCGGGCATCGCATCCAGCGCACGTCGCCGAGCGGATGGAACACCGGGTTGCAACGATGCGATGAATCGACGTCGACAATCATGCAGCCTTTGGGACCGGTTTCGCGAATGTGTCGGCCTTGCAGGTTACCCGGAAAAACGATCGGTGCCCCCTGGCCGGTTTGATGATTCTGACGGATATGAACATGCCCCAGCGCCCAATAATCATAACCTTTGCCGTTCAGATCATCGGTCGTGCAGGGCGAGTACGTGTCATGACCTTCGGCCCCGGTCAACGACGTGTGCAGCATCCCGACGTTGGCCATTCCGGGCACCGGTTTGCCATAATCGGCGGCCAGGTTTTCGGTCACCACGCGATCGGCGAACGACCGCCCGTGAACGACCAATCCCGCCGAATCGACCGTTCGACATTCGGTCCGGTCCGATGCGAACATGATCGGCGACCCGTCGGGATTATCCGGCAGCGTCAGCGACGAGGTGATGACCGAAGCGGCATCATGATTGCCGCGGATGACAAGCACCGGAATGTCATGATCGATCAACCGGGCGGCTTGACGGACGAATTGCAAACCCGTGTTGTGATCGGTCCAGTTGCCGTCATACAGATCACCGGCAATCAACACCGCGTCGACGTTTTGATCGATTGCCAAATCGACCATCGCCGATAGCGCCGCCCGTGACGCATCACGGATCCGATCGACCGGCGCGTGCTCATAAGCCGCCAACTTTTGCAGCGGCGAGTCGAGATGAATGTCGGCGGCGTGTAGGAATTTTGGCATGGATGATAATCAATGTGGGATAGGCCTCCGGCCTGTCAACGCCCTGCCCTTGCGACAGGCCGGAGGCCTATCCCACCTCAAAGCGGCGCTCCGATTGGAATACCTAGCAGATGCCTGCGGTAGGCCGAGGACCAACGGTACTGATGGGCCTGCTCGACGAGTCCAGCTATGACCGGATTTTGCTCGATGTAGTCGATGATCCGATAGCACTCAGCCTCGTCGCGGGCAAAATGATCGAACGTTTCAGTCTGCCAAAAAGCTCCGGACGTCCCCAACATGCGATTGCATTGATGGGCGGAATAGCTTTGGACACTGTGGCAAATGACCTCCCGCGGACTGCGCCGGTGACCGTGGGTCTGCACCAACTGCTCCACCCAGTCATCGAGCGGCATGAACAGCCAATGGTGATGACTGGGCATGATCACGTAGGCCAGTAGTTGATAACGTTGACCGGCGAAATGCAGGAAAGCTTTCTCGACACTGCCGGCGAGTCGATCATCATTAAAATGACACACGGCACTGTGGGAATCCAATAGATGATCGATGAACTTAAAGACGAGTTTGGACTGATGCACTTGCCAAAGTTCGGGATCGAAGCCAGCGGGGCGTGGGCGTTGGGCGAGTTCTTCTCGTCGCCGCCTGATCGCTTTGAGTCCCGCTGCTGCAAGGCTGCCCTGCAGGCACGCGGTGACGAAATATGGATGCCCGTGGACATCGACATGCGGCAGTTGCCGTCGTCGAACCCGCCATTTCTCGTTCATTTCAGTCAACCATTGCAATAAATGTGGGATAGGCCTCCGGCCTGTCGTTCAATGTGAAATAGGCCTCCGGCCTGTCGTTCAATGTGAAATAGGCCTCCGGCCTGTCGTTCAATGTGGGATAGGCCTCCGGCCTGTCAACGCCTTGCCTCCGCGACAGGCCGGAGGCCTATCCCACACGTCGCACCAAAACCCGGTCCGCCTCCCCGGTGCCTTCGCACCCCGTCGCCGCGGCGACCAATCCCGCGACCGACGACTGCTCAGCGAGCTTTGGATGAGGTTCGCTGACCAAATACAACTCACTCTTGGCCCGCGTCATTGCAACGTACATCAAACATAAAGCCTCGGTCATCCGGCCCGCCGCGGCGCCGGCGAACGCTCTGCGCCAGCGGGGCGGCAAAAAGTGCCAATCGTCTTTGGCCAGGTACCGGCACATCGCCACCGGTGGCGATACCGCGTCGGGCACGTCGGCGACCGTCTCGGAAAAATTCGGCAACAACCCGCCATTGATTTCCGGCAACACCACGGCGTCAAACTCCAGACCCTTGGAGGCGTGAATCGTCATCACGCGGACCGACGCGGGCCGGGCGCCCACGACCGGAGTCGACTCGACGCGGCGGACGAAATCGGCGATCCGACCGACGGGGTTTTGCGACGCGGCCGAAACGGCCAACGACACCAATTGTTTGAGCCTCAAGGAATCTTGCTCGTCCCCGACCGTCACCGCCGCTTGAGCGAGCTGGACGACGGTGTCGACGATTCCCAACTCCGCGACCGAGCGGCGAACCCGGTCGGCGGTCCAACCCGCGGCTGCACCCACCGGCGTGCCCGCGGTCGCAAACGCCCACCGCCCATCGCCGGGATGCTCCGCCGTCATCAACGCCGACAACACCAACCGGACCGCGGGTGAATCGACCAGCGGATTGCCTCCCTCGGCCGACGCGTCGACCCCCGCGGCAACCAACCGGCGAACCAACTGGGCAATCGTTTTGCGGGTCCGAACCAACACGCCGATTTCCAGCTCCGGCCGCTCGGTCGCCAAATCCGCAATCAATTGGGCGGTCGAATCCAACACCGCGTCTCGGATCGTCTCCGCGTTGGGTTTGCCGGTCGGTCCCGCCGCGGGCGTCCGGCAGGTCCGCATTTCGACCAACCCCGGCATCCGATCCCGGGCGGTCGCGTGGTCCGGGTAGCGGGTTTGAAAATCACGCACCGCCGCGGCGATTTCGGCCGAACCGTCCACCGCATCTTTGTCGCCGGTCGCGACCGGGTGAGCCGTCAGGTTGCCAAACACCTCGTTGATCCAGTCCATGATCACGGGGCTGGAACGGTACGACAGGTTTTGTTCGCCCAGCCGGACGCCATCGATTTGACCGGCGACCGAATCAAAGATCTCCGCGACCCCGCCCCGCCAACCGTAGATCGCCTGTTTGGTGTCACCGACACAGAAGAAGGAGTGGGAGGGAGATGCCGTGCCAGGCCGGAGGCCTATCCCACCGGCGGCGCCGATCGCCATCGGCCGGAGCACCGACCACTGCACCGGCGAGGTGTCTTGAAACTCATCGAGCAATAAATGGTCGCACGCGAGGTCCGATCGATCGGCCAGCGAATCGACGTCGGTCCGTTGCATCAACCCCGCCAGCCGCACCGAAACGTCGGCAAACGACAGCGACCGTGCGGCTTGTTTGACCTCGTCGATCCTCGCCCCGTAGTCGTCCAGCACCCGGCCGGTCGCCTCGTTTTGGGCCGCCAATTTGCCAAGCCGCTCGGTCCGGGCGACGTCGTACATGAAACGAAGCGCCGTCGCCAAAGAATCATCCAGCGGTTTGCCGTAATACAGCGGCATCTCCCCCCGCCGGGCCAACGGTTCCAATTTGGAGATCATCGAATCGCCCGCAACCGACTCGCCGTCGCGGGTTTCCAAAGCATCGGCCAGCCGGTGGTACAGGGCCGGATAACGTTTGCCGGTCCCCGCCGCCGCGGCCGCTCGCAGGTCGGCGATCGCTTCGGCCCACCGACGCTCGGCTTCGTCGGGCAGCTTGGGGACAGCGACCGAATCCCAAAGATTGCCCCTGCCCAATCGCGCGGTTTCAAAATTTGACTCGATGACCGAAATCATTTCCCGCCCGATCGACCGCCGCGTTTCGCCTTTGGCCAACATCGAAAGCAGCGTCAAGGTTTCGGCCGGTTCGGCGGTTGCCAACATCCCGCCGACGGCCGTCGCCCGCAGCCGCGACTCATCAACGTCGTCGGTCAACCGCCAACCCGGCGGCAGATCGAGTTCAAAGGCAAACGATCTTGCCAATTGCGAAAACAACGCGTCCAGCGTGCAAACCCGCAGCCGGTGGACCGACGCGACGACGGTGCGAAGCAGTGCCTGCACCCTTTCTCGTGACAATTCGGGGTCGCCGACCTGTTGCCGGATCGCGTCGAGTGCCGCCGGTTGATCTTCGTCGGCCGCCCGCGCCAAATCCAACATCAACCGTCGCAAGATCTCGCCGGCGGCTTTGCGGGTAAACGTCGTCGCCAGGATGGTTTCGGGCGCCGCCCCGGCCAGCAGGATTCGGAGCAACCGGGCGGTCAATTGATACGTCTTGCCCGTCCCCGCCGAAGCGCGAATCAGTAATGAATCAAGGCTCATACCATCACCTCCTCATCGGGCACCCAGCCGCCGGGCGGTTGGACAATCATATCATAATCGTCATACATCGGTGGCACATCGGCGGGTTCAAAACGTCCGGCGCGTATGTCGCGGATCACCTGGTCGATTTGTTCGTCGGCGATCCGCCACTGCGAATCGGGTAATTCCAACAAGTGGATTCCCGTGGTCGATTCGGTGTCGCCTATGTTGAAATAGCCGACGTCGATGTCCGCCGGATCGGCGTCGATGCCGAGGAAACCCGCCATCCGCCGGTACAACGGCAATTGCAAATCGACAAACCGCGGGTTGCCGTGTTCGTCTTTACCCAAATGCTTTTTGGCCGGCGGGTGACCATGAGTCTTATAATCTAGAATTGCCCACCGCCCGGTCGCCGGGTGCCGATCGATTCGGTCAAAACGACCCCGCAAACCTTGTGGTTGTCCATCGACCATCAAACGCGCGACGTCCTCGTTGACTTGATCCTCAACCCGATCGATCACCCATCCATCGGCGATCCGTGCGGCTTGAACTTTGGCAACCCGACGCAACCGAACCTCCGCCGCGGACGCCTGCAGCCGTACCGCCGGCAGGACGTTGGAACCATAATGCTTAGCAACATAACGCCGCAGGTGACTCAACATCGAATCCGCAATCTCGTCGGCGTCCGTCATGATTTTGTCGCTTGATTTGCCAAACGACTCCAGTGTGTTGTGAATCAAATCACCGAATTGGTTGGCGGCCAATTCGGTGCCTGAGTCGTCGATCGGTTTGAGTTTCAACACTTGCCGCAGGTAGAACCGGTACGGACACGCCAGGTACGCCGAAAACGCGGTGACGCTCAGCGGCGGGATCGGGGCGGGCGGCAGCGGCGGGGTGGTGATTTGCCCCGCGGTGCCGAATTCGTCCAGCTTCTGTGGCGTCGGCGTCGGCGGATCGGCCATCATCAAACGGCGAATCCGGGTCGCCACCTCGGGGTCGGTCCCCAGGGCCAGCAACCGCGACGGCGGGGTTGGCGAACCGTCCGCCGACGTCGCCCCGACGATGAAATGACACTCCGGGCGGCTGGCGATCAGGCACTGCATCGCGTGAGCGTCGCGGGCAAACCGTCGCTCGTTGTCCCCGATCCGCAGCCGCGACCGCAGCGACGGCGACAGGAACGGATCGCCGCTGGCGGCCGCGGGGACGAACGGATGGTTCAAACCGACAACCACGACCGCCGGCCGGTCTTCGGTCGGCAAGTCGCCCCAGCCGGCGATTGTCACTTCACCCGGCGCGATGATGTCAACGATCCGCTGCCGGGCCACGATGTCGCCGAGCGTTTCAAAGAAAGCTCCGATCGAAACCGGGGCATCCAGCTCCGGCGGCAAGTCACGGTGCTGCTCCAACCACCGAAGAATCGCACCGACGGCCAACTGCGTGCGACGGTGCGTTGAACCGGTTTCAAAAAACACGCCGATTAAATCGGCCAGTTCGCCGCAACGCCCGCTCAATTGAACGCGGGGCCGTCGCAACGGAGCCAATTGATCGTCGATTTGTTGGATAAACGCCAACGCGGCGGGGGCCAGCCGCTCCGCACGCGGCGGCGCCGGTCGGTCGACCGAGGCGACATAACACTCGCTCAGCAGCACGTCGAACTGGGCGATCAAGTCCGATGCCGGGACGTCGGGGTTGCGGGACACCCACCAGTCGAGCACCGAGGGTTGGCGGACCAAAGTCGCCGCCGCAATCCAGCTCCGGCGGCTCACATAACCGCCCACCGCGTCGACCCAGCGGCCCAGCGCCGTTTGCGAAACCATGCGGCCGACTTGGCGAAAGGTCCGCCCGCCGCGGCCGCCGACCGCGACCTCGATCGGCTCGACTTGCGAATCGTCAGTGACCCCAATCGTGATTTTGTCGGCGCCGTATTGAACTGCCCAGTGCTCGATCAACCCCGCCGCCGCATCGGCCTGCGACGCCGGGTCGCCCGCGGCGATCACCCGGTCGTTGTCGATCGGCAGATGAACCGACGTCCAAGCCTCTCGCCGAACGCTGCCGAACTCGTCGAACCGATCGGCCGCCGAGGTCGGCGCGGCGATCAAAACGTCGACCGGGACCGGCAACCGCGACAGCAGCGACGTCACCGCGGCATCCGAATCAGTCAACCCAATCAGCACGACGCGGGCGGCGTCGGCCACCCCGGCGACGCTGCGAATTTTGACCGCGCCGATCTCCACCGCGTCCAACCGCCCCTGGTGCGGGTCGGACAGTCCAATCGTTTGCAATCGGTCGTGATAGCCGGCCGCCAATCGCGTCAGCACCGCCCATCGGCGGCGTTCGTTACCCCCGGTGACCATCGCGGCGACCTGCGAAAACGAAACGCCCGCAGCCGCCACGTCAGCGTGCAGCCGCGTGATGATCGAAGCCAGGTCCAACCATGCTCCGAGCGTTTCGGTCGACGTCGGCGGTCGCGGCACGAGATCGCGGAGCGACACGGCGTCGAAATCCCGCAGCACCGCGGCCCAGGTCAGCCGCTGTTGCAGATCACCGGCGACCGGCCGAGGCGGTTCGTAGAGCCGTTCGGGCAGGTCCGCCTCGACGATCAAATCCGTCGCCGCGGCATCCGGCCGGCCATCGCCGAGCAGTTCGCCAAAGCGTTGCCGGGCGCGTTGCGAGGGCAACACGAACAGCGTCCCGGCATGGGTTTGACCGTTCAACCAATCGATCGCCGCGGGCAGCAGCGGTCGGTCCCAACCCAAAAAATGCCGTGTCATTGTCGTCATGGCGGCGATCATACCGACCCCCCGGACACGTTTGGTCCATGACAGTGGCGGCGTTCCGCCAGAACGCCGCCCATACCCGGAGTAGCAACGTTCCGCCAGAACGCCGCCCATACCCGGAGTAGCAACGTCCCGCCAAAACGCCGCCCCCCCCCGGTAGCGGCGTTCCGCCAGGACGCCGACCCCCCCCGGTAGCGGCGTTCCGCCAGGACGCCGAAGCGAGCGTACACCAAAGCCTGGCGGCTTCGGCTACCGGGGCCAACCGCGACAGGCCGGAGGCCTATCCCACACGCCGCCCCGCCAAGTCCGCCTCTATCCGCGTCACCATCGCCGGGTCAATCCGGTAAAACCCCAAACTCCCCGCCGCCGCGGCCGTCAGCCCCGCCGGCAGCCACGAGACCATGACGATCAACCCTGTCAACGTCGCATCGCTTTGAGCTTGGGCCACGCCGCCGACCGGCGCCGCGTAGGCGGTCCACTGCAACAACCCCGCCGACGCGGCCGCTCCGATCGAGCCGCCAAATTTTTGGGAAAACGAAGCGGCCGAAAACACCAACCCCGTCGCCCGCCGCCCGGTCCGCCACTCCGAGTAGTCCGCCGAATCGGCGTACATCGCCCAAAGCAGCACCGCGACCGGCCCCATCGACACCGCTGAGATCGCTTGCAATGCGAACATCACAACAATTTGATCGGCCCGCAGCAATCCAAAAGCCCCCATCGTTGCGGCGGCAACGATGCAGCACCCGAGCAGCGTGTTGCGTTTGCCCAGACGGATCGCCAAAGGCCTGGCGATGAGCATCCCGCCGATCGCCGCGACGCTGCCGGTGACCAGGAAGGGCGGCAGCAGATCAATCCGGCCGCAGTAGTATTTGAAGTAAAAGATCATCGCGCCGTTGCGGATGAACCCACTCATCAGCAGCAGAAAACCGAACAGGAACAGGGCACGCCAGGGTCCGTTGGCCAACAAATCGTCGACGTCCTGACGCAACGTACTGTCGCCGATCAACCCGGCGCGCGAGCGACGCCTCCCGGACAACCACAAGACCCCCGCCGCTAACACAACTGCTATTAGCACGTGCGTCGACGCCGGTTTGAAAACCAACCACCACGCCGCCATCGCGACGACCAACCCCAACGTCCAAATCCGCACGTCGCCGACGAGGAATCGCAAATCTGCAGCCGGCGTTCGCGGCCGCGGCGCCGCCGGCTCGACCCGTTCCCGCGTGGTCGCAAAGGTCACCCAAAACAGCCCCACCGCGATGACGCCATACACCACCATCGTGTAGAAAAATCCAACCCGGTCTGCGTCGACGCCGGTCCCCCCGCCCAGCCGCCGGACCAGCGCCAGGGTGCAGGATTGGACAAAGATGGCTCCGGCGAACGCCGCGACGAACCGGTAAGTCGCCACCGAGGTCCGGTCGTCCGAGCGTGGCGAGATCACGCCCATCAGCGCCGAGTAGGGCGTGTTGATCGACGTGTAGGCCATCATCGCCAGCGTGAAGGTGACGTAGGCGTAAGCCAACCGCCCGCGGGAACCCAGTTCGGGCGTGTAGAAAACCGCCGCTCCGAAAATCGCCAGCGGCACTGACCCCCACAGTAGGTAGGGTCGAAATCGGCCCCACCGGGTCGACGTCCGGTCGGCCAGGTAGCCGAAGATCGGATCGTTGACCGCGTCCCAAATTCGGGTGACCAGCAGCAGCGTGACGACCGAGGCGGCCGGCAGCCCGAAGACGTCGGTATAGAAGTACAGCAGGAAGAACTCGAACGTCTTCCAATACAGGTTGGAGGCGGCATCCCCGGCCGCGTAGCCGAGTTTCTCTGTCCGGCGAAGTGTCGATTGCAAAGGTGGGATAGGCCTCCGGCCTGTCATTCATCTCCCCGGTAGCCGAAGCCGCCAAGGCTTTGGTCCCCCCGGCCGTTCGACCAAGAAAACCTCACCCTATCACAGTCAACCCGAGGCCAAGAAAACCACCGCGGAAAATTATCGCAAATTAGCCCTTTCCTGAAACCGGTTTCAGTCTACAATCACTCATCACCCAGCGGCAAACCGAAGCCCGTTGCACCGTCACTGTGCCGCTCTGCCGCCCCAAAACCCCGCCATTCGCCGCCCCCGCGATGCCTTCCCCGTCCGTCACGATCGCCGACATCGCCGAGCACGCCAGCGTGTCCAAGGCGACCGTTTCGCGGGTGCTCAACGACCCCGAATCGGTCAAACCGGCCAAACGGCAGGCGGTGATCGAAGTGATGGACCGGATGAATTTCCGACCCAATCGCTTCGCGCGGGGTTTGGCCAGCGGCAAGTCGATGACGATCGGGGTCATCACCCAAAACATCGGCACGTACTACTACGATCAAATCGTTCGCGGCATCATTCACGGCCTATCGACGACCGCTTATTCGCCGATTTTCAGCGACGGACTCTTTGAAAAGGACGCCGAGGGCCGGGCGATCGAGACGCTCCGGGACCGCCACGTCGACGGCTTGATCCTCGTCGGCGGCGACGTCCCGCCGGAAGATTTGACAACCGTCGGCGAGTCGATCCCGCTGGTCGTGGTCGCCCGGGAACTGGATGGATGGCCCGGCGTGTGCATCGCGATGGACAACACGCACGTTGGTTACGAGGTGACCCGCACCCTGATTGCCGCCGGTCACCGAAGCGTCGCCCACGTGATGGGTAACCCGGCTCATCCCGACGCCCACCGCCGCCTGGCCGGTTACCAAAACGCGTTGGCCGAATCAAACATTCAGTACGATCCCGAGCTGGTCTACCAAGGCAACTTCTACGGCCAATCAGGCATCATGGCGGTCGAGTCTTGGTTGTCCCGCGGCAAACATTTCTCGGCGATCTTCGCGGCGAACGATCTGACGGCTCAAGGCGTATTGTTGGCACTCTCCCGCCGCGGCATCCGCGTGCCCGACGAGGTATCGGTCGCCGGGGTGGACGACAAAGTCGAATCGGCCCTGATGATCCCGCCGCTGACGACTTACCGCCAGCCGGCTCAGCAGATGGGCAAAATTGCATCACAAAAGTTGCTGAGTCTTCTGGACGGTCAATCCGTCGAGTCGCTCGTCGTTCACGGCCAAATGATTCAACGAGAATCGGTCGGACAGATCCATTGAAACCAGAACCGTTCCTCTGAACCCCCAATCAACATGAAAACTTCACCACCCGTTTGGACCTGTCTTCCTTTAATGCTGGCGCTATGCGTCGTGCTGAATGGTTGCGGCGGGTCCGATGCCATTTCCGTTCCCGGTCCCGATGCCCCGAAACCAGCAACCCTCAACGCGGCGGATCAAGCAGCGTATGACAAGGCAGTGGCCGAAGAAAACAAATAGTTGTAGCTGCCGCTTTGGTTTCTGTGTCGAGGCCATGTCGCGCGTTTTTGCAAATACGACTGTTTGAAGCTGTTCTGTTCTTTTTGTCTCCCTTTACTATGGATTTTAAAATGATTGTGCAAAGTCGTCGCCGAGGTTTTACCCTCGTCGAGTTATTGGTGGTGATCGCTATTATTGGCGTGCTGGTCGGATTGTTGCTGCCGGCTGTTCAGGCGGCTCGGGAAGCTGCCAGGCGTATGAGTTGCAGCAACAATTTCAAACAAATTGGTTTGGCCATTCATAATTACCATGCCGCCTTCGATCAGTTGCCACGTCACGGGGCTGGCACCGGAAGTCCGGGTGCGGCAGGTCAGCTTGATGATGGCACGCCCAATTGGTTTGATGATAGCGCCGTGTCGAGTCATCAAGAGCTCAGTTACCTGGTTGGGCTGCTGCCGTTCATTGAACAGCAAGCCCTGTGGGAACAGATCAGCAATCCGATGAATATCGACTTGGAGCAGGTGTCTCCGCCAGCCGATACCGCACCGCGTCCTTATTCTGCCATGGGACCGACGCCCGAAAATGACAGTTACATCCCTTGGCGAACGGAATTGGCGGCGTTTCGTTGCCCCAGCGATCCTGGCACCGGTCTCCCCGGTTACGGAAGAACGAATTACGCGGCGAGCTTCGGTGATAGTCTGTTTCCAACGCTCACTCATGGTCCGCTCAATAACCAGTTGGGCACATCCGGGACTCAGGGCACTCAACGTGCTCAGAATAATCGTGCAGGTGCTCGCGGGTTTTTCGCGGTGCGAACGAAGCTCGGTTTCCGGGATGTTCTCGACGGGTTGGCCAACACCATTGCCGCCGGCGAAATCGTCACCGACTTAGGTGATCGCGATAAGCGAACTCAACCTGCCACTGGTGCCGGTCAAAGCCTCACCGCCGCGATGGCGGTGCATGTCAACCCTTCGACATGCCAGACGGTCCGAAACTACGTCGACCCGCAGCGTCCGCAATTCTGGTGTAATGGCGGTCCCGGCTGTACCAATCCAACGTTGGTCGGTGCGGTAAGCGGTCGCGGATACCGGTGGGCTGACAAAGCACCGATCTTCACCCTCATGACGACGATTTTGCCCCCCAACCGGGAGGCTTGTATTGGTGGCACCGGATTCGACAGTGACGGTGTCGTGCCCCCGGGTTCCCGCCACCAAGGTGGTTGTCACGTTCTGATGGGTGACGGTGCAGTCAAATTCATCACCGATTCCATTGAGGCGGGTAATTCTTCCGCTGGGCCAGTTGGCGAGATACCGGCAATCGGTGGTCCTTATCCGGCCGGACAGCGCCCGGTTCCAAAAGCCCTTATGGATTGTGGGGGTCATTAGGCAGTCGTGCAAACAAAGAAGTAATTAGCGAATCCTTCTAGCGATTGCTTGGTGACTGGTGTGACTTCCATAGAGCAAAATCCGGCGAGAGCCGGGTTGTTGCTCGTTTTCGTTCAACGGCTCGTTCTGATGGGTTTTCAAGTGATTGCTTCAAAGTTTCGGATTTGGTCTTTTGCTCTTGCAGCTTTAATCGGTTGCTTGAATCCTCCCGTCGCCACCGCTGCCCCCCCCAATGTCTTAATGATCGTCGTCGATGATCTGAACGATTGGGTCGAGCCGCTGGGCGGACATCCGGACGTCAAGACCCCCGCCATGGCCGACTTGGCCGCCCGCGGGATGACGTTTACCAATGCTCATTGCCAGTCTCCGCTTTGCAATTCATCGCGATGCTCGGCATTGTTTTCTCTTCGGCCGTCGACGACCGGCATCTATGGTCTGGCCCCATGGATGCGGCAACTCGATGGCTACCGCGACATTCCCTCGCTGCCCCAAGTGTTTCAAGCCGCCGGGTACCAAACCTATTCCGGCGGCAAAGTCTTTCACGGAGGTTTCGCCTACAATAGAGGTACCGACCTGCCCCCGGAGTTTCAAAATTGGGGGCCGGGCGGCGGACCGGGCAAGACGCCACCGCAAAAGTTGATTCCGCCGATCCCCAATACCAATAATCCTTGGGTCGATTGGGGCGTCTTTGAACACGACGAAAAAGACAAAGGCGATTGGCAGGTTGCAACCTGGGCCACCCAGACACTCGTCGATATGCCCGAGGACAAACCTTTCTTCCTCGCCGCCGGATTTTTCTTGCCCCACGTCCCCTGTCACGCGACGCCGAAGTGGTGGGACATGTATCCCCACCCAACCATGCCGGTTCTGCAGCCCAACGACCGCGAAGACTGCTCGCCCTTCTCCTGGTACCTGCATTGGGACCTGCCCGAACCGAGGCTATCGGCGCTGCAGGCCTATAACGAACATGAGAACTTGGTCCGCGCTTACTTGGCTTGCATCTCGTTCGTCGACAGCCAAATCGGCCGAGTCCTGGATGCCTTGGACGATTCCGGTCACCGCGACGACACGATCGTGGTGCTTTGGAGCGACCACGGTTGGCACCTGGGCGAGAAACAAGTCAGCGGCAAGAACACACTGTGGGAACCATCGACTCGGGTTCCGTTGATCTTCGCCGGCCCCGGCGTGATGCAGGATGTTTGCGGCCAGCCCGTCGAGCTGCTTGATATGTTTCCGACGTTATGTCAAATGGCCGATTTGCCGATCCCGGCCCATGTCGAGGGCAAAAGTTTGGTGCCGCAGTTGAACGACCCGTCCACCGCGATCGAGCAGCCGGCGATCACCGATCATAACCCCGGCAATCAGGGGTTGCGGGATCAACGATATCGGCTGATTCACTACGCCGACGGCAGTGAGGAGCTATACGATTTGCGATCTGATCCCGAGGAGTTTGATAACGTCATCAATGACGAATCTTTGGAGGTTGTCGCCGCGTCATTACGAAAACATGTCGATCCCGACATGGCCCCGCTGGCCCCCGGCAGCGCCTCGCGGGTGTTGGAGCGAAAAGACGACGGTTGGTTTTGGGAGGGTCAAAAAATTGATCCCGACAACCCGCCCATGGACATCAGTCCAACCCCAACGTCATCGCTTCCCCACTAGATTCGCCAAAATCCTAGCGGAAGGGCGCAAGCCCTCCGGTGCCGCGCTCCCAATCCTAGCGGCAGGGCGCAAGCCCTCCGGTGCCGCTTTGGACATCGACACCGGAGGGCTTGCGCCCTACCGCTAAAAAAGGCGGATTGACGCGGCACCGGAGGGCTTGCGCCCTGCCGCTAAGATTGACTGGCTTTGGAACCACCGATGTCTTGAGCCTCCAATGTGTACATCGTCGCATTCTCCAAGGCTTCGTTGTCAAACAGATAACGGACACTTCCCTTCCGGCTCCACCATTTCGTTCTCGGAGCCTCTCGCGGATGCGCCGAGTTCTTTTCGCGTTCCGACAACCGACGTGTGCTCCAGGACTTCAGTTGATCGCGGACTTGCTCGCCGTGATACTCCGCGGCTGTCACGACGACATGACAATGATTGCTGCGGCAGTTGACCGCATGAAGCGGCCAACCCCGAAATCGACAATGAGCTTTGACGATTGTTTGAACGATTTCGCGCTCCGCGGTATCCAGTTCCACCGGAATTTCAGCCATTCGACGTTCACACCAAGCCGCCAATAAAGGCTGAGCGATCTGGTCGCCACCATGCCACCGGACCCATCCACGATCATCGCCGGGCATCCAGGTCCCATAGCAGGTCCATGTGATGAAATAGGCAATCGGGTCATCGTGCATTTGGGCACTCCTAAATAAGATTGTTTCTAGCGGAAGGGCGCAAGCCCTCCGGTGCCGACCTCAATTTTAGCGGAAGGGCGCAAGCCCTCCGGTGCCGCATCGACCGCCGACACCGGAGGGCTTGCGCCCTACCGCTAGAAAAGACGGATTGACGCGACACCGGAGGGCTTGCGCCCTACCGCTTGATAAAGCGGATTAACGCGGCACCGGAGGGCTTGCGCCCTGCCGCTGATATAAACCGGAGGACCGCACCGCCGGAACCGTCTCAATACTCGCGGTCTTTCTTGATCCCCGGCTGCGGCACGGGATACAAACCATCCTCACCCGGCATCACCGGGGCGGGGCCGTCGACGGTCAATTGATCCACCCCGGGGGCGAACTCGTGTGGGCAATCGAGCATCTCGTCATACGTGATCTTTTGCCCCGTGTGAGCCGCCATCCGGCCCATGCTCGTCACCAATGATGCTTCCACACCCCGCGGCACCTCGTTATATGGTTCGTCACGCAGGATCGCCTCGATCAGGTCACGCCACTCCAGTCGGTAAGGACTCTCCTCCTTGAAACCATACTGCCAATCAATCTGCCGCCGGTCCTGGTTTTGACCCTTGAACGTTTTGACTTTGCCGGGCGTGTGACCCGACGTGCTGACGATCGCCGATCCGCGGCTGCCATGGACTACCGAAGACATGTCGTTGCGGCATCCTAACATCGTTCGTCCGTCAAAAAACAACTTTGCACCGTCGGGATAGGTGTACTCGACATGGTAGGTGTCGAAGTTTTGGTCGACGTAGTCTCCCCGGTAATGACGTCCCCCCAGCGCGTGAGCTTCGATGGGCCAGGCGTCTTTCATCCACGACGTTTCGTCGATTTGATGAATATAGAAATCACTGAATAATCCACCGCTGGCCCACAGGAAGCTGTGAAACCGTTCGATTTGCCAAAGCACTTCGGAAATTCCATCGGGCTTGGCGGTCGAGAACGCGGAGGCCACCGGTCCGTGCATCCGGTAGGCCCGCATGGCGATGATGTCACCAATTTCACCATCACGAATCCGCCGGTGCAGCGCCTGGCGGGCGCGGCAGTGACGGACCATCAAACCGACAGCGCACTTCAGATTTTTGGCATCGGCGGCCTTGGACAGCTCCAACATTCGCTTGGCGGTCGGCCCGTCGGCAACAACCGGTTTTTCCATGAAAACATGCACTCCCTTTTCGATCGCGTATTGAAAATGGACCCAGCGAAAGGCCAGCGGGGTGGCAAGGATAGCGATGTCGCCGGGCCGCAAAACGTCGATCGCATCCCTATAGGCGTTCATGCCGACGAATTGGCGTTCGGGCGGGACGGTAACCCGATCGGGCGTTTCGGGATGCTCCGCCGCCAAGGCCTCCTGGCTCCTTTTGATTCGCTCCTCAAACACGTCGGCCACGGCAACCAGTTTGATGGGCACCGGGGACGCTTGGAGGGCGTCGTTGGCCGCCCCGGTTCCGCGGCCGCCGCAACCGATCAATGCCAGGTGCAATTCTCCATCGCCCGAAGCGGCGTGGACCAACGGCGGGGTCATCGAAGCAAGCGTCACCGAGCCGGCGGTCGCAAGGATTTGGCGGCGAGAAATTTCCGGCATCATAAAATCTTGGGTTTCAAAAGGTGGGATAGGCCTCCGGCCTGTCGTTGGCGAAAATTCGAGTTGCGGGGGTGGATGACAGGCCGGAGGCCTATCCCACATTGTTTTCATCTCGCGTCCACGGCGCTGTTCCAATGCGCCTGCATGACGTCAATCGAGGGCACATCGACCGGCCGGACGATTCGGAAACCCAGCCAAATCGCATCGGTATGATACCAAATACTTTTGGGTAGCTGCGGATCCTGCATCTTCCACTCCTCGTCGCTGCCGCGCCGGGCGGCACTGCGGAGCAACTCAGGGTCGTCGTCCCAACCACCGCCCCGCACCGACCGCGGATACAACCGTGTGGGGATCAACCAAGGATCATTCGCCTTTTCGCCGATGCGGGTCAAATAATCCGGTTCGTATTGGTCGGCGGTCCATTCCAGGACGTTGCCGTGCATGTCGTGCAGCCCCCACGGGTTCGGTTTTTTTTCGCCAACGGGTTGATACTGACCGTCGCTGTTGTCGTAGTACCATGCGTACTGGTCGATTTGGTCGGCGGGGAAAGAGTAGGCGGTCGTGGTGCCGGCGCGGCAGGCGTATTCCCACTCCGCTTCGGTCGGCAAACGGTAAAAGTGACCGGTCTGAACACTGAGCCATTGGCAAAACTTGTTGGCCGCGTGCTGCGTCATGCTGATCGCCGGGTAGCCGGCCTGGCCCATGCCGAAACTCATCTCGGTGTACGGCGGCGTCGGACTACTGACGCCATCGACTAGCGGGCCGGTCGCCTCATCATAATCAGTCCGTCGACCATCCTTGGACCGGTCAACTTGGGTAATCATGAACGGTTCGTACTGATCCCATGTGACCTCATACTTTCCCATCCAAAAAGAACCGACTTCGACCTGACGCTGCGGGCCTTCGTCGTCTCCGCGGTCCGGCTCGCCATCGTGGCTGCCCATCGTGAAGGTCCCCCCGGGGATATGAATCATTTCA
This sequence comes from Pirellulaceae bacterium, assembly GCA_963833245.1. Taxonomy (GTDB): domain Bacteria; phylum Planctomycetota; class Planctomycetia; order Pirellulales; family Pirellulaceae; genus Rhodopirellula. The sequence continues at coordinate 742,285 of CAWHXH010000005.1, read as the reverse complement.
TAATCCACACCCGTCGCGGGAATCGTCGAACGGTAGTCCGACGGCGTCCTGTCGGGTGACGCGGCAATAGCTTCGGCAACGCTGCGAGCGATCCGGGCGTCGATGTCGTCGGTCACTGACGTCACGGCCTGGGCCTGACAGACGACGATGTCGACCGGCAGGCTCAGGGGGATTACACCGATCAAAAGAAAGCGAGACAGCATGGGCGATAGGTAGGGTGTTATTCAAAAAATGCTTTATCGCGTCGGGCTAGCCTCGGCGACGAGCCAGTATAGACCAAATCAACGTCGCCCCGCTTGCGATGCCAACGGCATGTCGGCCGGGACGTCGTATTGCTGACGAAGTTCAGAATACCGCTGCTTCATACTGGCGAAAATCTCGCCGTAGTTTTGATCGTCCGCGACGCTGGTCATTTCCATCGGGTCGTTTTGCAGATCGAACAGATTCCACTCCCCGGACTCGGGGAAGTGCATCAATTTGTATCGATCGGTCCGCACCCCATCGTGATGAGGAACATGATGGGTCGTGTTGCCCTCATAGTAAGCGTAATAGATCGCTTCCCGCCAATCGTCCGTCGGCTGACCCTCGTTTCGCAGGATTGGCATCATACTGACGCCCTGCATCGACTCGGGGATTTTGACTCCGGCGGCTTCGAGAAACGTTGGAGCGTAGTCGATGTTTTGAATCATCGCGGTTGCTCGGGTCGACGGCGACACCACGCCGGGCCACCGGATCAAAAACGGCATCTTCAATGATTCCTCGAACATCCAACGTTTGTCGTACCATCCGTGCTCGCCGAGGTAGAAACCCTGATCGCTGCTATAGATCACAATGGTGTTTTCGTCGAGTCCCGCTTCGTCGAGATAATCGAGGATTTCGCCGACGCTATCGTCCACCGCCTGAACGCAACGCAAATAATCTTTGAGGTAACGTTGATACTTCCACCGCGTGACGTCGCGGTCGGTCAACTCACCGGACCGCAACCGCCGGATGAACTCCTGGTTGCGGGGTTCGTAGGCGGCATCCCACGCCGCCTTTTGGTCCGGCGTCATCCGTTGGTACTCCCCGTTTTTATGATGCCCCTCGAAATGCTCCGGGAACTCATTTTTGCCAAGGAACTTCATGTCGTGGTTCCAGTGAAAATGATTGGCGATCGTCATTTCATTGGTTTTGAGCAGTTCACTGCGGCCGGCGTAGTCGTCAAACAGCGTCTCGGGTTCCGGGATCGTTTCGCCCTCATACAGGTTGTAGTATCGCGGCGGGGGGGACCAGTTTCGGTGCGGGGCCTTGTGTTGACACATCAGCAAGAACGGTCGGTCGGGGTCGCGTTCCTCCCGTAACCACTGCAGCGAATGTTCGGTAATGATATCGGTCACGTAACCGGGAAAACGCTGCCGGGTGCCGTCGCTTTGCAACAGGTCCGGGTTGTAATAGTGTCCCTGGCCGGGCAAAACCTCCCAATGATCAAAACCCGTCGGATCACTCTCCAAATGCCATTTGCCGATCAATGCGGTTTGGTACCCCACACCACGTAACAGCTTGGGGAATGTCGTTTGGCTGCCGTCAAAGCGGTTGCCATTGCGCAGGAAACCATTTGTGTGACTGTGCAATCCGGTCAGGATGCAGGCCCGCGAAGGACCGCAGATCGAATTGGCACAGAACGATTGGCCAAAGACCGCTCCTTCACTGGCGATTCGGTCCAGGTTCGGCGTCTGATTGATCGTCGAACCGTAAGCCCCAATCGCAGCGACCGCATGATCGTCCGAAAAGAGGAAAACGATATTGGGGGGTGAGTCCGCCGATGCGGACGCGAACCATCCGGCGGTGCATAGCAGAAAGATCAGATGCGGTTTCAAAAAGCGAGACACGACATTCCTGTGGTTTGACGAGTTGTGATTTCGGGATCAACGATCATCAGTCTACCTCGTTGACTCCACCGCGATCCTCCGGGTCATGAATCAAGTTCCCCGGAGACACGGGCTGATCGGAAACCTTCACGCATCCGGCCAATGACACTGTCGAATCGCCGTGAACGGTCCACAGCAATTGTCCCGGATCAATCCGGTCGCCGATTTTAACATGGACCGAGACGCCGACGCGGGGATCGATCGGATCGCCCGCTCGCCGACGCCCCCCACCCATTGCAATGATCGCATCGCCAATTCGTGGGCAATCGATCGACTGCACCCATCCGGCTTGATCCGCGGTGTGAACATGTTCGGTGGCGACCGGCAACGCTCCTTCGAGCCGGCCACCCTGGGCCGCCACCATTTTTGAGAAACATTCCATCGCCGATCCTTGATCGAGACCGACCGATGCCTGCCGGCGTGCATCCGCGATACTGTCGGCCAAACCGACGCGGGTGATCAAATCGGCGGCAAGGTGGATCGTCAGCTCGCGAACGTCCGCCGGGCCGCCGCCGCGGAGCACCGCGATCGCCTCGTTGACTTCCAAGCCGTTGCCGATCGCCCACCCCAGCGGCTGGTCCATGTCGGTCAAATGAGCGGTCGTCGGCAACCCGGCGGCCGCTCCGACCCGCACGATGGAATCCGCCAATCGCCGGGCACTCGCCAGGTCCGGCATGAACGCCGCCGAGCCGACTTTGACATCCATCACCAATGCGTCGAGCGATTCGGCCAACTTTTTCGACAGGATGCTGGCGGTGATCAATCCGACCGATTCGACCGTCGCGGTGACGTCCCGCAGCGCGTACAACCGGCGGTCGGCGGGCACCAATGAGTCGTCGGCGCTGATGATAAAACATCCGACGTCCCGCAAAATTGCCTCGGTTCGGGCGGGCGAAAGCTTGGTTTGAAATCCCGGGATCGCTTCGAGTTTGTCCAGCGTTCCGCCGGTCCGGCCCAACCCTCGCCCCGAAATCATCGGAACATCGGCACCGCACACGGCGAGCAGCGGGGCAAGGATCAAGGAAACTTTATCGCCAAGCCCCCCCGTCGAGTGTTTATCGACTCGCGGACGGTCGCGACCGGGTAAACGTTGCAAACGATCGCCCGAAACGAGCATCGCTGTGGTCAGCGCCGTGGTCTCGGCATCGGACATTCCGCGGCAACAGACCGCCATCGCCAAGGCGGCCATTTGGGCGTCCGAAACATCGCCGGAGGTATACGCCGCGATCCAGTCGTGCCACTGGTCGGCGGTCAACTCGCCGCCGTCGCGTTTGATGCGGATCAGCGTGGCGGGGATGAAATTCATGCCCGGTAGGATAACCGATGAAGTCGGGTACCCTACATGTAGTGGACCTTGCTAAAGGTCCATCCAGTCAATGGACCTTTAGCAAGGTCCACTACTTTTGGGTCAATGGACCTTTAGCAAGGTCCACTACTTGAGTTACAGCGAAGCGAACTCGAGCCGCAGGTCGTTGTAGTCCAACGCCAGTACCCGCAGCTCGGTCGGCAATCGGCGGATCGCGGGGTCAAAGTACGGGTCGGCGGTGCCGGCCAAAAGCCGTGAAAGCCAGTCGGTGTCGTTGTCCGCATCGATCCGGGCGGTCACTTGGCGAACCAATGAAGTCAGCGTCGAGGGACGGCTTTGAGCGGCCAAATCACGGGCACGGGCCACCAATCGACGTTCCGCGGTGATCAAGTCGCTTGCCGTCGTCCTCGCCCGGGTGTCCCCTTCGGAGACGACCGCCACGATGAATTGGCGGTGGGCGGTCGGGCCGGGTTCGTCCCCAAGGGTCGGCAGGCTGATCGGCGACAAATCGGTCCAGTGACCGGTCGGGGCGGCGGTATGGGCCGAAACCGACACGTCGACCAACCCGCCTCGGAAGCCGCGGGGGACTTCATAGATGATCCGCAGGACCCGTTCACCCTCGAGCGGCTGGGTCGACGATGCCCGAAAGCTGTACCGAACCCCACGGCCGCGAGCGATCGTCCCGGCCGCGGTCACCGTTTGCCGACGCGGTTGGCGACGAAATTGAGTGCTCTCGGCGGTCTTGGTGTCTTGGGAACCGCCCAAATGTGCGGTGACGAGTTGACCATAGGCGCCATCGATCGTCCCGGAAAACTTCGACGCCCGCTCGTCGCTGCGGGTGACCTCGATCGGCCCCTCGATATCCGACGCCGCCAACGTTCGCGGAGCGTAATCAATCGCCGCCCATTCGGTCTGGCGGGGCACAATGTCAATTTGCAATTGCTCCAACTGCGGCGTTTGAACGTCGGACAACAACGCCGAGACGCGAAGTTCAATTTCGACGTGACGGTGGGACCAATCCGACGTCACCGACGGCAGTCTCCGGGCAATCACCAGCGGCGGGACGTCGATCGCGACCGGGCTGACCCAGCCGGCCGGAGCCGACGCAGCCGCCGGAGCAACGTCGCAAAACAATGTTGAAGCGATCAGGGCAGCGATCGACGCCGCCAGAGCGGGGCGGAAAATCGGAACCGGCCGGCGGGGGTGGCGGGGGTCCGGCGAAGTGGCGGTTGCATTCATTGGGTCGTTCCTTCCGTTCACTGACAAAGCGATTCCGTATGACGCTTGGCTGGCCGTGAGCAAAAGCAACACGTGTGCCAAAGCAACCGAATCCTTCGGTGACGTCGCCCCGATCCCGGAGGCGGCGTGTCGTCGATGGCGATCGACGACAGCGAAATCACCATGGGGCGACGTCCCGGAAAAATCAAATCTGCGAAGTGTTGTAGCTGGGAATGGGCAGCAGTATTGCTCGCGTGAAACTCGGTTTCGACAATGGAAGATTCTGCAACTCAACGTTATGAGGATTTAAGTCATCACCCATCCGTGAAACAAACGAAGCAAAAACTTTTCGATGTTGTTCCGAGTCGTTGTCACGGAAGTCGCCAGCCACCGGACACGTCGAGAAATTTTTCCGGCGGCGGGGGCTTGCGTTGTTTGCCGAAATTTTCTGATGTTCGGATTGGGGAGGTTGGACGGTCGGGCCGGATCGATTGAAAATCGTCCAACGGGTGGCGATTGGCGGCACCGGAGGGCTTGCGCCCTTCCGCTAGAATGGTGGCACCGGAGGGCTTGCGCCCTTCCGCTAGAATTTTTAGCGGTAGGGCGCAAGCCCTCCGGTGCCGCCGTCGATCTCCCCGGTACGGCGCCAGCCCACCGGTGCCGAACTCGACTACAACCCCCGCTCGTCGGCGGCGGCGTAGGCCCTGTAGGACTGCTGGGCGTCGTACTCGCTCTGGACGACCAGTTTGCCGGATTCGTCAAAGAGCAATACGTGCCCGGGCGCGGCGAGTTTTTCATCCCCGGTGATTTCCAGCGTCTGGCCGCCGGCGACGTCGATGACCGTTGAATTGGTCCGCAAATCCGCCGGATTTTCGGGACCGTCGGGCACTTTTTTGATCTGCAACGTGATCGGATCAATCAGTTCAACGTCACCGTCGTAGGCCAACACCGTGCCGGATTTGACATCACGCCAATGCGTCATGGGGGCCTGGTAGCGGAGGTCAAACGATTTGGCGACTAATTTTCCGATCGGTTCGTCTTTGGAATAGGTCACCTTTTGACCGCGGATGTCCAGATCGCGGCTGCGGGGTTGCTCCACCGGCCCGGCGTAAACTTGAGTTCGCGAGGGCAACGCGACCGGCGCACCCGGTTCGCTCCAATCGCTCCAAATCTGTGCCTTGACGCGTTTTTTTTGTTCCAGCGACTCGGCAATCAGTTGGCGAACGCGTTCGTAAACGTCCGGGGCCAGCGTCGAGGACTTGGGCTGCATCCCGGGCGAGGGGGGGAAGTTGGAGTCGCGAACGCTGTATCGCAATCGGTAAACATACTGTCGGCCCGGCAATGGCGTTTCGGGGTCGCGGGTGTCGAGCATGTCATAGAATCGCAAAATCTTATGATCGACCGGATCGACTTCGGCGACCATCGACATGCCACCCATCCCCATCCCCATCCCGCCGCCGAAATCCATCGACATGTCCATGCCGCCATATTCCATGCCGCCCATCCCCATGCCGCCAAAATCGCCACCGGTTTGACCGATATCGGCTAACTCGACGTCGCTGAGTTGGAGGTCGGGTTGACCCAATCCGGGTTGGTCAGCGGGGGCAATGTTGTTCAGCACGATCCGCGGCTCCCGGGGGATCAATGGATGCAGGCTGAAATGGGCGTAGCCGTCCAACAACACCGGGGGGATGTAGCCGGTGATCGCGCTGCGGTAGTCGGCCGGGACCAGTTCGGGCGCGAACCCGGCCCACTGGCGGTCGGCGATGAAAAGTTGTTTAGTGCGATCGCCACGGCTGACCCAGTCGGCTTCGACCAATTGATCGACGGTCTTTTCGGTCACCTCGGCTCGCTGAATCTCATAATTGTAATACATCGGTTGGTCGCGGATCGGCAGGTAGCCGGCGGCCTGGGAGAACGCATCCTTATAGGCTTGCACGTTGGCTTTGTGCGGCATCGCGGCAACCCCGGCGATGAACCAACCGAGCCGCGGGGCGGGGAATTTGCCCGTTTTGGGTGTCGCCGATGCACCGCGGTTGGCGTCGGGGGGGAACATGCGATTGGGGCCGGCCATCGCCATGCCCATCCCGCCCATGCCCATCCCATCCATCCCCATGCCATCCATGCCCATCCCATCCATCCCCATGCCGTCCATGCCCATCCCGTCCATCCCCATGCCGTCCATCCCTTCCATGCCCATCCCACCGCGGGGACGGCGACGACTGCGTTGTCGGAGCGACCGGTCTTGTCTTCTTTTTCGACCCGCTCGACGGCATCGGCGGTCTCCAACGACGCGGCCGGGTAGGCCATGTTGGACGACAACCCCGCCAGCGAATGGATTTCGCCAAAAGTCAACAGTTCGACCGGTGGGGCAAGCACCGGGTCGGTTCGTTTGACGATCTGGTCATATTGCTCGTTCTCCCAGGGGTTAACCAACGAGTACGGGTCAGGGTTGACGCCGGCTTGTTTGCGTCGGGTCTCGGCAACGATGTCAAACGCCGGAATACGGGTCTCGACAATCTCCGCGGTGTGGTCCTCGTCGATGCTGGTGCGTACCTGGTTGGCCTGGCTGGCGATCGAATCGGGTTGGTAGCGGTCGAAGATGCTTTCGACCTGCAACCCCGAGTACACCATGTAAGCCGAAGCGAGCAGGACGACGGTGACGACGACCTTCTCGCCATGCTGCATCAACAGTTCTTTGAGTTTGTCAGCGTTCATTGGATTCGACCGAGTGAGAAGAGGTGCGAAATTCAACGAGAATTTCGGCGGGTTGGCGGACGTCAGGGGTGTTCAATGTATCCGAAAGTCTTGGCGACTTCCGCTACGGGGTCACGGGAACCTCGCTGACCGGTGGTGGGCTGGCGGGATCGGCGGCCGGGGCCGCGGGTGCCGGCGGCGGGAGGGCACCGGGCTGAGCGGCCGGCGGCTCGCAGCGGCCGGGCGGTTGTGGGGCGGCAGCGGGTGCGGGGGCTGGACGCTCGACCGGCCCTTCGTCGGCTGCCACGGTGCCGTCGACCGGCGGCGGAATGACCAGTCCGCCGGCCGGCGGTGCGACCGGGACGGCCGGACCGGCGACCTGCGACTCTTTACGCACCCCGTCTTCGTCGACCTTCTGTGCCATCGATTCGCCATCGATGATCGTCTCGGCGGTGACCTCCTCGACGCCCAAATTCTCTTTCTCCGGCGGGTTGTAAATATGAATCAACCCATAAATCTCCGCGGTGACGTCCATCGGGAATTTGTCACGCGGCTGTATCGCACCGCCACCGCCACCACCCATGCCACCCATTCCCATGTCCATTCCCATCCCCATTCCCATATCCATCCCCATCCCGCCCATCGAGTCACCCCCTTGGCTCGAAACGGCCCCGGGCGGCAGGATGCGGCACTGCTTGACCTCGATCATCAGCGGAGCGCTGCCGCACGCGGCCAGCAACGTGGGGACGGCCTTTTGATCCATTTTAAAGACCATTTTGACCGGCACCCGTTTGGCAACCTTTAGCGCCGCATCGGAGGGTGAATTGCTCTGAAAGGCGGAACGCAGGGTCGAGCCGGTGATCGGTTGGTAGCTGGTATCGACATAGCGGTTGTCGGCCGGATCGGGCAATTCCATCCCACCCATTCCCATGCCGTCCATTCCACCCATGCCATCCATTCCGCCCATGCCCATGTCCATGCCCATTTCCATCCCCATCCCATCCATGCCCATCATGTCCATTCCCATTGAATCCATGCTGCCCGCCGCGGCGCTGGGACGCTGGATCACGCCGGCCCCAAAACGGACTCGCTTGCCCAACGACAACTCCTTGATCTCGTGAATCTTCGCTTGGAACGCCTGGGTCGCGTCGCCGTTGACGGCTTTGACGATCTGCATCATTTGACGCAGGATCCATAGGTTTTCCTGGGTGTAGTAAACCTCCAGCGTCGTCGGTCGCCGCCGTGCTCGCCAGGGAAACATTTCCTGCAATAGCGCTTGCTGGGACGCCGCGGACCACTCGACGATCGGGGCCTTCTCCTCGCCGGAAATCGCGGCGGTGGTTGGAATTGGAGAGTTCATCCCCATCCCCATCCCCATGTCCATCCCGCCCATTCCCATCCCCATCCCCATGTCCATCCCCATGCCGCCGCCGCCGACCGGGGCGTCCATCGACACCGTCCACTGTGCCCCGGAAATTTCCGCGATGCCCGGCACGACATCAAAGATATAGTCGGCGTACTGATTGAGCAGCAGCGTTTCTTTTTCGCGTTCGGGCGGGTGACTGATGTATTTTTCGATCGGAATCAAATCGCGATACTCTTTGATAAAGTTGTCGTTCAGTCGCGAAGGCCAAACCAAGATGTCGCGCTGGGCCTCGAAGACTTCCGCCCACGCTTGCAATACCTCCTCCTGGCGTTTTTCGATCATCTCGCCCATTTTGGCGTGCGAGGTCGGATTGGGGTGAGTCGATAGTTCACCGCGAACCTGGGTGATCGAACCGGCGGCGCTTTCGATTTTTCGCGTCTGGTCCTCGTTCTCTTTGACCAGAGTGCCGGTCACCAGGAACCAGACAACCAGGGCGCCGATGAGTGTCAGGCACGAGGCGATCCAAAAGCTGTATTTGATCGCGACGGCGAGTTGTGTTTTGAGTTGGTCCATGACCGTTGGTCGAATTGTAGGTGATTAGATGATGTAGGACGGTCTTTCAGACCGTCCGAAGGAATGCAAGAAAGGTTAGGGTTGATGCAGCGATGAACCTGATAGTCGAGATTTGTGATCGATTGAATTCGACGGGCTGAAAGCCCGTCGTACAAAAGCAACCCGAACAGTCACTTAAGGCGTCATTGCAACCGCGTCAGGGTCAGGCACCGGGGCGTCGGCGGGCACCTCACCGTCGGGATTCGTTTCATCGCCTTCGCCCGCTGCGGCGGCGGCTTCCTCCTCGGCCAACCGTTTGGCCTCGATCCGTTCGCTGATCGTTTTATCGGTCCAGGCGACTTGGAAAACGAAATCATAGCGCCGGGCCTCCAGCGTTGGCGGCTCGATGAGGACCTCCTTGCCGTCGGGACCGATGATTTTCTGAGGCTCGCCGGGGGCGGCGGGCACCATCGTCGAGCCGGCCATCGGCTGGGCTTCGGGATCGTAATCGGGGTTGGGAATCTGGGTGACGTAAACCGTCGACTCGTTAAGCAACAACGGATGGCTGAACCCAAACTCCTGCGGCGTGAACTCCACGATCGAACCGTCCGGCGCGGTCAGAGGAATTTTCTTTTGCAGAAAATTAGTCGTCAGATAACGCCGGACGTGGTTGTCGCCATAACCGCGCTGCTCATCCTTGGAGTTGTGATAGTGGTAACCTTTCAACTGGATGACCCATCCCGGCCCGGTCGGCGGGGCGGGGGTGATCAATTCCTCGGTCGCCTCGACACCTTGCAGCGTCGCCCAGTTACGCATTTCCTGACGATACCGATCGACGAGGGTCTCATCGAACCAGGTTGCTAAATCCTCATACTGGCGATTGTCGATTTCGGTGATGTGAAAATCGATCCGCTCCTCCATCGGCATCTTCTTGGGCGAAGGGATCTTGCCGTCGGGATAATCCTCCCGCGGGATCAACCAGTTGACCGCCTTGAGCACCTCCAGCCACACCAGCCGCCGCTCGGCGTCGCCGGAAACCTCCTCGCCCAACGAGTTGAGGAACGCCAACTGGCTCGCCAGCGTCTCGTCGGCCTGCTTCTCCCGGCTGCTGTAGGACGTCATTTGGGTGACCGCCCCGGTGGCCGATTTCCAAACCTCCTCCCGCGTCGTCGCCCAACCCCGCTGGGTCATCGCATACGACACCGTCGTGCCGACCATCAGCGCCGCGACACCGGCGAGCACCCACGGTTTCTTGGCCCGAATCAGCCGCTGCGTCATGATCTCCTTGGGCACCAAGGACGTGTGGACTTGGGATAAACCCAATCCTTGCAAACACAATCCGTAGCAGACCGCGAAGGTCGGCACGTTGTCGCGGAAGGTTGGGATGCTAAAGACGTCTTCGCCGCCCAGGCGGTTGAAGCGATCGACCGTGTGAACGTCATAACCCAGATTCTTGCCCAGGTAGGCCGCCAACCCCGGCATCTTGACCGTGTTGCCGGCGATGACCATCTCGGCGATCTCGGCTTTTTTGTTCAAACCGCGAAAGAATCCGACCGACCGCTGCACCTCGGTGACCAAATCATTGAAGACCGGCCGCATCGTTTGAAAGACCAGCTTAGGGTCGACCGCCTCGCGAGCGTTGCGTTTCAAATGCTCCGCCTTGGCGAAAGTCATTTTCAAATCTTTGGTCAACTGGCGGGTGAAGTGATTGCCGCCGATCGGCATCGACCGTTGCCAAATGCGAAAACCGTTAGTGACAATCAGGTCGCTGCTGTCGGTGCCGATCGACAACAACACGGTGCTCGGCGGCGGATGATCGACGTCGAAATCACCCGCCTCGATCCGCTCGTTCATGCGGTCATACGCGATCATGTTGTAAAGCGCAATCGGGGCCAACTGCACCTGGTTGACCTCGATGTCGGCGAGGCTGAACGGCTCCAACTGCCGGTACGCCTGCTCGCGTTTCATCGCAAACAGTCCGACCTCGGATTCGACCGCGTAACCCTCCTGGATCGTCGCCCCCGGCATCGTTTGGTAATCCCAAACAACGTCGGCGAGTTCAAAGGGAATCTGCTGCTTGGCTTCGTAGCGGACGATGTCGGCGATCTTTTTCAGATCGACCGGCGGCGGTTTGAAGAACTTGGCCAACCCCGACTGTCCCGGCACCGAGATCACGACCGTCTCGCGGATCGAATCGTTGCGGTCGGTCAGTTGCTGCAGCGCCTCGGCGATCAGCTCGGCCGGGTCCGCATCGGGTTGCGACAGGATTTTGGGGTATTCAATCAGGTCGAACTTGTCGGCGATGATTTGATCGCCATCGCGGACGCAGTGGAGGGCTTTAAGAGCCGATTGGCCGATTTCGATGCCCCAAACGCCGCCGGAAGTCGCCATGGATATTCGCCAAGAGAAGAGAGAGGGGGTGAAAAGCCCCGGTGGTGGTCGCCGGACGGGTCCAAACCGATCGGTCGTCCGGGGGGCAAACCACCGGTGACCGATTAGTATCCTCTTTGCCGCTCACCCCGTCAACTTTTTGGCCGACATGCCGCCCTACTGCGAAACGATCGTGCTGCTGCCGTGCGGCAGCCTGGAGGATTTCCCCACGCGACTGGCCCGCCGGGACGCTGGCGGGGTGCTGGCGGCGTTGACCGCCGCGTGGCATCCGAGGTTGATCGCCGCGGCCGGGGGGATGCCGCGATGGCAACGGGCCGATTCGCCACTGCCGGACGTCGCGGCGGAGGTGGCTGCCGGGACTGATGGGACTGATGGGTCGCATCGGTCTCATTTGTCGCATTTGTCCCATTCCGCCATCGGCCGGCGGTCCGCACCGCCGCGGCAGCTCATCCTCCTGCCCGCGGTGTCGGAGGCAAAACTGGATCCCGCCGCTTTGCGGCAACTGCCCACCGGCGATCAACCGGCCGCCGACATCGTCGATGGTCGCGATTGGATCCGTGTCGAGTCGCGCGATTTGGCCGTTGCTGAAATCGCCGCCCTGTTTGGCGAGGACTCGGCGAGTTCAAACAGCCACCTTTCCCCCGGCGCGCTGACCGTCGACGACTTCTACGCCCTGGGCTACCTGTACTGGCAGGTCTCGGTGATGACGCGGCGGCTGCGGTACACCGGCAACCTGGACGCCGACCGGTTGGCCGGCGACGTCGACGCCGCCGCAACCGCATTCCTATCCGGCGATGCGGACGCCGCTGCCGGGTCGCTGCACCGCTGCTTTGACGCCCTGGCGGAGGAACGCGACCACTATTTTGCGTCGGATCCATCGCTGATCGACCTGACGCTGACGACGCCCACGCTGCTGGCGAAATGGCTCGATGCTCAACCGCCAATGGGCGCCGATGTGGCCGCGGATTCGGATTTCCTGGCCACACCGTCCAACGTGTTGATCGACGACGAAGTTGCCGCGGCTGTTTTGGCCGACGAACCGACGCGAACCCGGCTGGCGGCGGTGATGGGTTGGCCGGACGCAAACAGCAGGCAAACATTGCAAACAGCGGCAAACATCTCGGCGGAAAACTCTCCCGGATGGGCCGGCGGCGGTCCGGCCGCTGATGTCGTCCTGGACACCCTCTCTCTTGACGCGTCACTGCGGTTGCTCGGCGAGACGCTCGATCGGGCTTCGCGGCTGGGCGGCGGGCCGCTGAGCGTTTGGGGGCGGCGGGGTGGGGGACTGCCCGCCGACTTGGTCCCGCCACTGGCCGCCGCCGGCATCATCGGGCTGTTGCCCCACGATTTCGCCTCGGGCCGCGAATTGGCCTCGGGTGAGACCAAAGTGATCCTGGGTGGCGGCGAAGCCGGCGACACCCGTTCGGCCAACCACCCCGCCGGCGGCCACGGCAGCGAACTCGAAGCGATTGTCGCAACCCCGCTGGATGCCGACGACGACGCCTCTTTTTTGACCCTGGGCACCCGATTGGGGCAACTGTCCGACTCCGGCGAGATCGCCACGGCGTTGATCGTCCGCTGGCCCGGCGGCGGCTGCGACAGCTTTCATGATCTCCGGCGGGCCGCTCGGTGGGGGTTGGCGTTGGGACGATTCTGGAACCTGCAATCGTATTTTCGCGACGGCGAGACGCCCTATCACCACGCCAGCCTGCCGGTGGCGACCGCCGCGGCGGATGAACTCACCAACGCCAAGTCCGCTCCGTCCGAAACGTCCGATGCCGAAGTCGCGGCGGTCTCCGGGTTGATCGAGCCGGGCGGTGTCGGCGGGATTGAGTCTCGATTTGCCGCGGCGATCGGTTGCCGCGTGGCAATCGACGGGCAAGACGCCGACGCCGTCGCGATTCTCAACCCCACCGCGATGCCACGGCGTTTTGCCGTCACGCTGCCCGCGGCGATCGCGGCCGCTTCGGCCCGGCGGCAAGAGGTTTTTCGGGTGCTTGGAGGCAACGAAGTGCTCGTCGACGTCCCCGCCTGGGGTCATGTCGTGCTGGCCCGCACGGGAATCGAGATTCAAAAATCGCTTGACCGAAAGTCACCAGCCGGCTGGACAACGCGGCTGGGGCGGTGGTGGAAACATCGCCGTCGGCCGGTCGCAGCGAGCACCGCGGGGTGGCGTGAAGCGACCGATCGCCAACCGGTGCCGCTGCGAAACGAGTTCATGGATTTGTCCGTCGACATCCACCGCGGCGGTCTGCGGGGACTCTATGCCGGCAGCGTGCGGGGCAATCGGTTGTCCGCCCGATTGGTTTGGCCGGCGGCCGGTTCGGCTGTCGCGGCCGTCGGCCGGGTGCAACATTACAAGGTCGAAACCGTCGGCGGATCGGGCGGACGGGTCAGCCTGCGGGGCGACTGGACGAGGTTTGAAGGATTCGAAAAGCGGAAGTCCGGCATCGACCCGGCCCAGTTGCCCCCGTGGAAAATGACCATCGATTTGCCGCCGGGTCAACGCATTTTCACCGTCCGTACGACGTTGCCAACAAACGTTGACGCGGTGGCCGGCGACGTCGGCACCGCCGATGCTAAAACCCCGTTTTGGCTCCGGCACGCCTCGTTGCGGCTGGCCCTGGCCGAAGGTGCCCCGGCCGTCCGCGTGCTGCTGCGAGACAAATGGCACCGCGTCAATCAGCGATCTTTCCTGGCCGGCGGGGGCGTCCTGTTGGAGGAATCGGACCGTCAAACGCTGTTGGCCGCCGACGGGCCGCTGGCGGTGCGGCGGGTTGGCGAGCGTTTTGTCGACGTTTCAATGGCCCGTCACGACGGCCGGCGGAAAAGTGAGTTGTCGATCGGCATCGAAGTGCCCCGGCCGGCCGCGGCGGTCGCGACATTGACACGCACGCCGTTGATCGTCCCGCTGCAAGTGCCCCCGGCGACGACGTTGGCCGCGGCGGGTTGGTGGATGCACGTCTCGCGGCCCGGCGTGGTCGCACAATTGATTGACGCTCAATTGGTTCAAATCGTCGGCGGCGATGACCCCGGCCAACCGGAGGCATTGGCGGTCCACGTCCGGCTGATCGCGCCGAGCAAAGGCTACGCGGCGGTGACGTTGCGGTTTTGCCGCCCCATCATCGCGGCCGAGCGGATCGCGCCGCTGCTTCGGCCGCTGGCGAGCCGACCGGATTCGTTGGCGATCCGTGAATTGGGCAGCCCGGTCGATGTCACCGACGACAAAATGACCATCCCGCTGCGTCGCCATGAGTTCGCTCACCTGATCGTGCTGCTGCAAGTTGCGGCCGGAGACGCTCGGTGACGGCGACGGACAAAACCGTTTTGCGGCTCCGCGAGGCGACGCTGGCCAGCGGTTTGGTCACGCCCAAAGCCTGGAACGCCGCGGTCCGTCAAACCGGGGGCGACCGGGCGACGGCCAGCCGGGTGGCCAAGGCGTTGGTTGCCGACGAAGTGCTGACGGCCTATCAAGCCGAACAATTGCTCGACGGCCGCACCAAATTGTCGCTGGGGATGTACACGATCGTCGATTTCATCGGCCAGGGCGGCATGGGCCAAGTCTTCCTGGGTACCCACCGATGGATGGGGCGGCAGTGCGCGATCAAAGTGTTGCCGCTGGAGAAAACGACGCAGGAGAGCCGCGAAAGCTTTTTGCGGGAAATGCGGATCCAAGCGACGCTCGATTGCCCCTACCTGGTGCGAGCCTATGACGCCGGCGTCGACGGGCGGGTGCATTATTTGGTCACCGAGTACGTCCCGGGCACCGATCTGCGTCGTTTGGTCAAGTCCACCGGGCCGCTGGCGATGGACCAAGCCGCCAGCGTGATCGCTCAGGCCGCCGCCGGTTTGGCCTACGCGCACGGTTCGGGGTTGATCCACCGCGACATCAAACCCGCCAATTTGCTGGTCGATCCCGGCGGCCGGACCAAGGTCTCCGACGTCGGGCTGGCGATGCTCGGCGACGACGACGCCGATCCGCGGGCGGGTAAAATCGTCGGCACTGCGGATTATTTGTCGCCCGAACAAATCCGAACCCCCGAGGCCGTCGGTCCGGCCAGCGACCTGTATTCACTTGGATGCACGTTGTATTACGCCGTCACCGGCAAAGTGCCCTTTCCCGGCGGGGACGCGCGGAGCAAGTGCCACCGACACCTGCACGAACAGGCTTGGAATCCGCGAAAATTCAACCCCGAGTTGTCCGACGATTTCATCGACGCAATCGGGATGTTGATGGAAAAGGACCCCAAACGCCGGCCGCGGGATGCGACCGAAGTGGTGCGGCGGATGAAAGCTTGGACCGGCGGCCGGATGCTCGGCGACGAAGCGTCCGCGCGCAGCCGGCCGGGTCACGTCCATTCGGGACCCGAACCTCCAAGGCCGCTTCGCCCGCTTTTCCGATCCCCGGGACCACTTCTCCAGCCGCCGCAACCGATCGAACCGCGACGGCGGAACTGGACGATCAACTGGTGCTCGAAGCGCTCAGCATGGCGGCGATTGATTTCGACGTTGTCGCCTCCGACGCGGCCGCGGGGCTGGGGGAAACGGGTGATCTCGGCGGCGAGTCGATGGCCGAAACCGAAGACCACATTGCCCCGCCCCCGACCCCCTCGGCCAACCGTTTTTCAACTCCGCGGGACTCTGAAGTCTTATCGCCGGACGCATCGACGACCTATTCGGATGTCATCCCGCGGGCAACGCTGGTGCCCCCGCCGCCGCCTCCGGTCTTGCCGGCCGCCCCGGTCAACGAAAAAGCATCCGGCCGGTTATTGCTATTGAGTGTCTGGTTATTGGGAGTTGCCATCGGCGCAGTCGCCGGTTGGCTTGCCGCCGGGTCGCTCTGATCGTCCTAAGCAGGCGTTGACTACGCCACCTGCGCGGTTTGTCGCTGAATCCGCATGATATGAAGCAGGTAGAGATGCTCGGCGGTTTGTCCGCCATCGGTCGTCACATAGATCCAGTGTTTAAGCAGCAGTGCGTTCTCGGGGTGTTTGATCGTGATGTGAGTTCCGTCACTCATGACGATCGTAAACGGACTAAACGGCTGAGTGGACAATAACTTTCGTAGTTCATCTTGCATCGTTTGACCTTTCGACTGGGAGATCGGACCGGGCTGGCAGTCTATCCGAACGATCGCGACTGGTGGACGCCGCTGACGTTCTGCTAGAATAGGCGGTTGCGTGGTGAGGGCGGGGTTACCGTCCGGCTCGCTGAGACTACAAACCGTCGAACCTTTGGACATGACCATGAAAACGCGACCACTTTTTTGTTTGGCTGGGATCACCCTGGCCGCCACCACGATGTTTGCCCCATCAGCCCGAGCGACGGAAATCGCCTTGGACGATGTTAAGTGCGTCGTCGCCCCGCGCGATGCCAAGGCGGACAAATCGGCCGACTATAAGGAGGGCCAAGTTTTCTTTTGCTGCGGCAACTGCGAAGCGAAGTTCAAAGCCGCCCCCGAAAAATTCGCGGTCTCGGCCAATCAACAATTGGTCGCGACTAAGCAGTATGAGCAGACCGCTTGTCCGATCACCGGCCAGAAGCTCAATCCCAAGATGAATTTGACCGTCGACGGTGTCGAAGTCGGTTTCTGCTGCGGCAAGTGCAAAGCTGCGGTCGCCGCGGCCGAAGGCGAAAAGCAGACCGAAATGGTCTTTGGCGAAAAAGCGTTCGCCAAGGGTTTCGCCAAAGCCAAAGACGAAGAAGCTCGGACCAAGTAGCATTCACGGGTGGACCGGAGGTTTCCAATCGACCGGTAATTTTGCCTGCGGCCGAACCCCCCGGCTGCCCGCGGGGATATTGACGTCCTGCTCGGTCAGCAGCGGCAGGTCATCGGGCAGTCGCCGAAGCCGAACGTTACGGTACTGGATCGTCATCGCCGGACCGACATGGACCTGGACCCCCAGTGACCCCGACAAGGATCGACCGGCTGGGTCCAGATCGATCAGGTCCGCGGTCGGATGGTCATCGATCCAGTGCCGCAGATGATTGCCGCGAGCGAGCACGCGGTATTGATGCCATTGATCGGGTTGAAAGGTTTTGACCTCAAAATGGCCGACAATCCAAGGTTGACCCCGGGGATCGACGACGACCTTTTCGCCGGTGTGAGACAATATCCGTCGGCCGCGTTCCTCATATAGCATCCCATTGTATTGAGGGTTGTCGGCCACCACGTCACATTGATAACCGCTCAAGATATCATCGCCAATTTCGGGCCGAGGTCGCGACCGATACTGCAACCCGCTGTTGCCCCCGGCGGTGACTCGGACTTCGGCCAGCCATTCAAAGTTGGCCACCGGGTCCCCCTGCCGGATCAAAAACCGATTCATCGACAGCGTTCCATCGGTGACGCCGGTGATGGCCCCGTCCCGAACCGACCAGTAGGTGGGGTCGCCAACCCAGCCATCGAGCGTCTTGCCGTCGAAAATCTCAACGAATTCGTCGCGATCCTGTGCCCCCGCCACCCCGGTACAGATCAACGTCAGCAAAGCGGTCGACAGGCATAAAAAGCGAAACACGGTTGACTCGTTGGGTTGGAGACAAGGAATAAATCAGGCGTAGCGATTGTAGCAACGTTCAATTCGATTCTATTGCATCATTCGCACCCGGTGGTGGCCAAGGATTCGACTTCGCAGCAGCGGCATGCTCCGGTGGTCCGACGTCGAATATCATCGCGACATGATCCAAACCGATAATTTGGCGGCGGGGTCCTTCGGGACGAAAACCCATCCGGTGGTAAAACGATTCGGCTTCGGACCGGGCATCGAGCACGATCCGGGATTGACCACGCTCACGGCACCACTCGATGGCGGCTTCAACCAACTGCGTCCCCACACCTTTCCTCTGATGCTTGGCATCGACAGCCATCTGTCGCAACTGGCTCGTGCCGTCACCGAGCGGTTTGAGCAGTAGGCAACCGATCGGCGGACCGTCGGCCGAATCGATGTAGGCCGCCAGATGAATCTGGGATTTTTCTCCGGCGACGTCTTCAGGACGCAAACGCATCCCCAGCGGTACTCGCAAAACCGCCTCACGGAGCGAACAGATTTGCCGGTAAGCCTCTGAGGAGTACCGGACTGGAACAACTTCTACGTGCGGTGTTGCTCTAGACACAGGCCTGATGCCAACCATGGGGCAAATCTGGGGTTAAAGTTCGTCTCTTCGGCCTAGTTGGACTCCCACGGGGACTGGTAGGTACTGTAAGATGAGGGTATCGGCATCAATCTCGATGCTCTTCGAGGCTACTGGTCGGCCGATTTCTCTACTTTCACGTTTCTAGGCTATCCGACATGAATGATCATCCCGCTACCCGCTCCCGCCCTTCCGGCCGGTCTGCGTTCACGCTCGTCGAACTCCTGGTGGTCATTGCCATCATCGGGGTTCTCGTCGGCCTTCTTCTGCCGGCAGTCCAAGCTGCCCGTGAGGCGGCACGACGCATGAGTTGCAGCAATAACTTCAAGCAAATTGGGTTGGCATTGCATAACTATCACGCTTCCTACGACAAGTTGCCCATCCAGGGTACGGGAACAAATTCCGGGGACGACAAAGGAACCCCGGGAAGCACCACCACCGGAGGCGGGGACAACGGTC
Source organism: Pirellulaceae bacterium (assembly GCA_963833245.1). Lineage (GTDB taxonomy): Bacteria > Planctomycetota > Planctomycetia > Pirellulales > Pirellulaceae > Rhodopirellula. The sequence goes on along the minus strand of CAWHXH010000005.1, from coordinate 723,258 downwards.
GACGGCTCAGCTACCTGGTGGGTTTGACTCCTTTCATCGAACAGCAGGCTCTTTGGGAGCAAATCAGTAACCCCAATCGAGAACTGGTTTCGGGGGGCAACTTGACGGGCGGATCGTGGCCCCCGATGGGACCAAGCACGACCCGGCAGGACGAGTACGTCCCCTGGGCAACCGAACTGCCGGCTTTCCGCTGCCCTAGCGATCCCGGACAGGGACTACCGGCTCTGGGCCGGACAAACTACGCCGCATGTTTTGGTGACAACATTTACACCCACAACATCACGTCTCCGGAATGCGACGGAGATGATCATTCCGGCAAAGCTCAGATGCAGCGGACGTGTCACCGAGGTGTTTTTGTTCAACGCAATCAATTGGGCTTTCGCGATATCCTGGACGGTTTGGCCAACACCATCGCCTGTGGAGAAATTCTCACTGATTTAGGCGATCGAGATGCCCGAACGGAGATGCGGGTGGTTGGCGGGAGCAGCTTCGGAACTCCCAACGGTGCTTATGTCGATCCAAGTATCTGTGATGACGAGATCGATCAAACGCGGCCTCGATTTTGGAACAACGGGAGCTATGTCACGATGGATGCCGATTATCGCCGGGGGATGCGTTGGGCCGACAGCGGACCTTGTATTACAGGTTTCTTCACCACCCACGCGCCCAATACGCCGTCTTGCACGACTTCTCAAACGCATAACGGCTTGTATGGGGGACCACTCTCAGCCAGCAGCCGGCATCAGGGTGGTGCGCACGTACTGATGGGCGACGGAGCTGTCAAGTTCATCACCGATTCTATCGAAGCGGGTAATGCGGCCGCGTCAGTGATCTATCTGCGTCACAATTCAACCAATGATAAAGACAAGGTGGGGATTAAAAGTCAGCACGGCGTCTGGGGTGCATTAGGATCTCGTGGGGCCAGTGAGACGATCGAGACATCGTTCTAAAATGCCGTGGATTTGGAGAAATCGTCGGATAGTCTTTCAAATCGTCCGATGACCGATATCCGACTTTCCCAATTTTCAGATGTCTATCCGTAGAACCGGGAAATTTTGCCGGTCACCTGCAGCGTCGGACGTGACGTTCTTCGCTGCAGCTCCGGTTTGAATTCTGACACTTTTTGCACCTGAAGTCTCTCAGGTCTCTTCTTGGGCTTCCTGAGAGGCTTCGCGAGCCTCCATCCTCGCTTCGATTTCTTGAGCGGTGGTATCACCCCCGATGACTTGGGTTTCTTCGGTGCCGCCGCAGCCAACCTGAATGGTTAACGCCAGGGTGACCAATAGCAAAAACAGACTGGGATTCGACAATTCAGGTCTTTGTTTACGCATTGAATACTCTATGCAGATTTGGAAATGATTCCGTCATGACGGAAGTGTTAAAGGTAACTGAAGATAACCAACTTCGGATACCGGGAAACTCCCACCCCGGCAAATAAGCTGTTCAAGGTGTCGGACGGGCAAGTTAGAGCGTTGGCAATGCGGGTCGAGCCGGCTGGCGGACCGCCTTGGCCGACTGGTTGCGGACCAATGAGCGGGCGATCTGCTCGAACGGAGCACGCACGCGGGCGTCGCCCAGGATCAATTCGTCGAGCGTTCCGGCGTCGCCAGCCTCTCGCAGCGTGATGTCGATCGGCAACGTTCCAAGCATTGGCACGCCGAGCTGTTCGGCTTTATCGCGTGCCCCGCCGCGGCCGAAAACATCATAAATTTTACCGGTATCGGGGCACTGGAAACCGGACATGTTTTCGACCATGCCGGCGACCGGGACTTTGACCTTCCGCATCATCGAAATCGCTTTGACGGCGTCCAACAACGCAACCTCTTGGGGCGTGCAAACAATCACCGCCCCGGCAATCGGCACCGCTTGGGACAATGTCAACGCGATGTCGCCGGTACCCGGGGGCATGTCGATGATTAGATAATCCAAATCACCCCAATCGGTATCCTTGAGGAACTGCTGGATCGAACCGTGCAGCATCGGGCCACGCCAGATGACCGCTTGATCGGGTTCAACCAAGAAGCCCATCGACATCACCGGCATCCCCGAGGCGGCCGGGATCGGTTCGATCTTTTTGTCTTCGGAGATCGCCGGCCGGCCCGATAGGCCCAGCAGATGCGGGATCGACGGCCCGTAAACATCGGCATCCATCAGACCGACATTGGCTCCGAGATGTTTCAGCGTGACCGCCAACGATGCCGCGACGGTCGATTTGCCCACGCCGCCTTTGCCGGAGCCGACCAGGATGACGGATTTGCACCGAAGCCCGACCTGGCCGATCCTCGCCGGGGGCCGGTCATGGACGACCGACTCGACGGTGACGTTCAATCCCGGATGAACCGAGAGGACCTTGTCACGCACCGCGTCGCAAACCTCTTGGGCAATCGGGCCGCAGTGCGACGTGATGCCGATTTGAATCGAAGCCGCATCGCCATCGAGTGAGACCTGTTTGACTTGCCCGGTACTGCCAAGCTTGCGACCGGTCTCGGGATCAGGGTGAGCCGCGACGATCGTGGTGAGGTCTTCGGCGCTGATGGTGGAACTCATTTTTATTTAGTCTTAACTTCGGGGTCGGCCGTAGCGGAAGTCGCCAAGACTTTCGGCTGCGATTGCAGGGCAACCGAAAGTCTTGGCGACTTCCGCTACCATTATTTCCACTCTGAATGAAGTAGGGGTTCTAATTAGAGTTTCATTGTTGGTGATTAGTGGTTTTAGAATTAATTGATTTGCCGCAGCGCTTCGGCGGGCTGCATTCGGGCGGCGCGGGCGGCGGGCAGTAGAGCGCCAAACCAACCGATCAACAACCCGATGACCGCGCCGCGGATCAGCACCGAGGCGGACATCGACGGGGAAATCAGGCCGGAGGCGGCGGGGTTGGCCGAAACAAAATGCAATAAAATCGCGGCCCCGGCGGTGCCCAGGATGACCGAAGCGATCGCCAGCAGGGTTGATTCGCCGAGGATCAACCGCACCACTTTGATCGCCGGCCAACCGGTCGCCCGCAGCAAACCGATTTCGCCGGTACGCTCCATGACGCTTGTCATCATAGTATTGAGCGTGCCGATCGAGCCGACCAGAATTGCGATCACCGACGTCATCCATGCCATCGCTCCGGCCAAACGCAGCCGCGTGTCAGTGTCGACGAATTCTTGGGTGGCCAGGGCGGTAAGCTTGGGATCAATCGCCTGGATCGCGGCGATTGTCAATTTGTCATCCGCATCGGGTTGCAAACGGACGTTGACATAGGTGACCGAGCTTTCGCGGCCGGCGAGTGTTTGCAATTGTCCCAGCGGCAGGATCATCGAGCCGGACTCCCAAACGCTTGAGCTGCGAAAAACGCCCGCGACGGTGAACGGTTCATCAAACAAGTCAACCGGATCGCCGGTGGTCAAACCCGCCCGCTGCGCCAGATTCTCGCCCAGATAAATTGACGCGGCCGGCGGATTGGCAATTTCAGAATCAAATTCGTAGTCGTCCATCAACCAGGAATCGCTCAGCATCCCCATCGCCGGAATGCCGTAGATTTGGCGGTCTTCGAGCGACAAAGTTTCCAATAGATACCCCGGCAGCGGCCTGGACCCCTTTGGTTTGGCCGATCTGGTCGACGAAGCCTTCATCGACGGTGCTGGAGAGTCGATCGGCCGATCCGGTTCGCGAGACAACCAGATCAACGCGATGGGATTGATAGATTTTGGCAAACGAATCGGTAAACCCATCGGCGATGGCTAGCAGCGCCACAACCGCCCCGACCGCCGTGGCCAGCGCTGAAATGGTCAACGCAGTGCGAAACCGCCGACGGGCCAGGTTTTTGAGCGTCAGGGTGAGGAACGTCATGATCGTCCCATCGTAGCGGAAGTCGCCAAGACTTTCGGTTGCGAAGGGTTAGGGTCCACCGATCGCAACCGTAGCGGAAGTCGCCAAGACTTTCGGTTGCGAAAAATCAGGGTCCACCGGTCGTAACCGAAAGTCTTGGCGACTTCCGCTACGAGAGTTTGCGATGTTATGGGGCGGGGGGCTTGGTGTATTTCGGATCGGCGATTCGATGACATTCGGTCCGGCGCAAAAAAGACAGCGTTCGCCAGACCCGATCCCAGCCTTCACCGGTAAACAATTTCAACGTCGCCGCCCCGGGCATCAAACAGCCGGTATACGCGTACCCGGCAAAACCATCGATTGGGACCAAATCTTTTCGCTCGGGATTGCGAGCGATGTAATTTGCGATGCCTTCAATGCCGTCGCATTGGTACTCCTCCTCGCTCAATACGTGTTCGTAAGGTTGCCGCTGCTGCAGGAACCCCAACCGCATCAACGAATCGTTGAGGTCGCCGCGGAAGGATTTCATGGCAATGCGTTGGTCGCTGCGGTCCGACAACCCGGTCCAAAGCAGATGGATATGATCAGGCATCAGACAATAGATTGGACAAGCAATTTGATAACGAAACGCCGCATGGGTTAGCAACTCTCGGAAACGGTAAAGGAATCTGCCGTCGAGCCAACCGGTGCGACGCTCTTGAATTGTCAGGTTCCAATGCACCCACGCATGGCCGCGATAAAATTCCGGCTCCAGACGGCGTAGGCCCTGCTTGTTGTCTTTCGTGTTTTCAGGCATCTGAACATCGTAGCGGAAGTCGCCAAGACTTTCGGTTGCCACCCAGCCCGGTCAACTCGGCCAACCGAAAGTCTTGGCGACTTCCGCTACGTTTTGGCGGGATTGTCGCCGTAGATCGCGGGGTTAAGCGTCGGGTCGTTGTACATTTTCATCTGGCGATACGTCCGATGAGCCTTGCGGCCGCTGGATAAATCATCCATGAGTTGTTGCAACGAAATTGACAGGTCAGCGTGCTGCCGGCGACATAACTCGATCCGTTCTGTCACCTTCGACGTTTGTTCCGCATCGATCCCCGAACGCCCGGATTGCTCGGCGTAGTGGTACAAACGCAACGCCATGATCGACAGTCGATCGATCGCGCTGCCGGGGGTTTCGGTATTGATCGGGGCGTTGGCATCGGGCATCACACCGGCATCGCATAACGCGTGGCTGATCGCGTCGTCGATCTGCTCGATCAAATCGTTTCGGCGTTGATTCAAGACGTCGATCCGGCGTTTGACCCCGGCGATCGCCGCGTCGTCGGCCGACGGACTGCGAGCGGTGTCTTCCTCGTGCCACAGTCGGTAATTCGCCTCGTGCTGCGAGACGATCAGCCCCATCAAGCCGTCACGATCGTTGGTGATCGCGTCGTCATGCCAACGGACGACGCAATCGATCTGCGTAGCGGTGATTTTAGCGACCGGAGGCAGGGCAAGCATTGGATCAGCGTCGGGATGAAGCGAACGTAGCGGAAATTGCTATTGTTGATTTGAGCCACAGAGGTCACCGAGTTCACAGAGATCCTATTCGGAGATTTGTCTGTGTTCTCAGTGTTCTCTGTGGCTCATTCGTTCTTAACGGGAGACCAGGAGGCGGGCCGAAAGTCTTGGCGACTTCCGCTACGGTGGGAAGGCAACTAGGAGACTTCCTTTTCGTCGATCCAGGACATCATGCGGCGAAGCTGTTTGCCGGTCTGTTCGACGCCGTGCAGTCGCTCGCGACGTTGCATGGTTTTGAAGAACGCCGCGCCGGCTTTGTTTTCGGCCATCCAGTTGCGGGCGAACGTGCCGTTTTGGATTTCGTTCAAAATCCGCTTCATCTCGGCTTTGGTTTCGGCGGTGATGATCCGCGGTCCCGAAACATAATCACCATACTCGGCGGTGTTGGAAATGCTGTATCGCATGTAGGACAAACCGCCCTGATAAAGCAAATCGACGATGAGTTTCAGCTCGTGCATGCACTCAAAGTACGCCATCTCGGGCTGATAGCCGGCTTCGACCAGCGTCTCATAACCGGCTTTGACCAATTCCGACACGCCGCCGCAGAGCACGACTTGTTCGCCGAACAGGTCGGTCTCGGTTTCCTCGGCAAAGGTCGTTTCAATCACGCCGCCGCGGGTCCCGCCGATCGCTTTGGCATAGGCCAGGCCGATTTGTTTGGTCGACTCGGCGGCGTTGTCGCCCAGGGCGATCAGGCACGGAACGCCGCCGCCGGCGGTGTATTCGCTGCGGACCAGGTGCCCAGGGCCTTTGGGGGCCACCAGCAACGTGTCGATCCCTTTTGGCGGCTGAATTTGGCCGAAGTGAATGTTGAACCCGTGACTGCACATCAGGATGTTGCCCGGCGACAAATTGTCCTTGACGTGGGCGTTGAAGATGTCCGCCTGCACCTCGTCGGGCAGCAACATGTTGATCACATCGGCTTTCTTGACTGCCGATGCGATGTCAGTCGGTTCAAACCCGTGCTTGATCGCCAAGTCATAGTTCGGCGAACCGGGACGTTGACCGATAATAACGTCGCAACCGCTGTCCTTGAGGTTTTGAGCCTGGGCGTGTCCCTGGGAACCGTAGCCGAGGATGGCGACCGTTTTCCCCTTCAAATGCGAAAGGTCGGCGTCGTTGTCGTAGTAGATCGTTGCGGGCATGGGGGCTGATTTTATGACAGGGGTCAATGGATGTGGGATAGGCCTCCGGCCTGTCATCCCGTGGAAAGTCTGCGTTGACAGGCCGGAGGCCTATCCCACCGTTAGGCGATCATGGCCGGCCGGACGACCGGCGTGGACGGCTCGCCGGAGCGGACCATCGCGATGCGGCCCGTTCGGACCAATTCGGTGATGCCATAAGGCCGAACGCGTTCGATGAACGCTTGAACTTTGTTCTCGCGGCCGGAGATTTCAATCATCACCTCTTGCGAGCCGACGTCGACAATTTTGCCGCGAAAGATATCGACCAGCTCACGGATTTCACTGCGAACGCCGCCGGCCGGGGCCGTCACTTTGACCAACAGAAGGTCGCGTTCGACAAAATCGTGGCTCGAAACGTCGAGTACCTGGACGACCGTAACGACTTTTTCGAGCTGCTTGCGAACCTGGTCCAACACCGCATCGTCGCCGACAACCACGAACGTCATCCGCGAGAGCGACGGGTCGTCGGTCTCGCCGACGGCCAGCGAATCGATGTTGTAACCTCGGGAGGCCAACATGCCGGAGATGTGTGCCAGCACGCCGGGGACGTTTTGAACCAGCGCCGAGAGGACGTGTCGGTGATCGGTGGTGGCCATGGCGTGGCTTGGCGGGCGAACGGGCGGGTCAAACGGGGCGGAGAGTCGACGGGGCGGCATGATAGACATCCCCGGCGTTTTGGCCCAGTCGGGGGTGCCGCCTCAGATCGATTGACCCGACTGATGGGCTTTTTGGGCCGCCGCGGCGTCGGCTTTGGCAACGGTTTGCGAGTCGCCGACGGTTGGTTCGATCGTGATGTGCTCGATCGTTTCAAATCCCATGAACCCGAGCACCCGGGTCAGGTACGGTTTCTCGAAATCCATCGCCCGCATCGCGTCCGACTCGGTGTACTGACCGGCTCGGGCGTGAATGACGACGACCGGTTTGCCGGTGACCAAACCAACGTAATTGCCATCGACCATGTTGAACGTTTGGCCGGGCTGGATGATGACGTCGATCAAGTGTTTCAAAACATACGGCACCCCGAAATTCCACATTGGGGTGCTGATGAGGTACTTGTCCGCCGACTTGAACCGATCGCACCAATCGACAATTTTGGCCCAAGCATCGGCGGCGTCGGCGGACACCTCCTTGCCCGATTGCAATTGATAGCGGGCGGTCAGGATGTCGCCGTCGATCGCCGGTAGCATGATGTCGAACAGGTCCCAGGTCTCAATCTTGTCGGTCGGATTGGCTTCGCGATAAGCGTCCAGGAACGCTTTGGCCGCGGCGATCGAGTGCGAACGCTGCTTCCGCGGGGAGGCTTCGATGTAGAGCAGTTTGGTCATTTCAATTCAGGCAATTGGTCGTGCAAAGAGCCGTTAAAAAAGACTCGATGGTGGATCGCGTTCATCTTCGCGACCGTCGTCCGAGTCGCTCCACGGTGAACGCACGGCGGGGGACATCATCGGGTCGCTCGCGAAGTTGGGTAACCGGGCGAACACCTGGTCGATCACCGCGGCGTCGCTCGGTTCGGTTTGAGCGACGCTCGCGAGGCGATTGAGTTCGTTGATCACCCGCAACGCATCGAGCGCCGAGATCCGGCCATCGCGGCTGGTGTCATAAAATTGGTTGGGAAATTCCTCGACGCCCGCCGGATCGGGCAAGTCGCTCAAGTCGCCGCTGGAGAACCGTCCACGGTTCAGCTCATTGATGATTTGCAACGCATCCAAAGCCGAGACGTCGCCCGAACCATTGACGTCGGCCGAAGAGACGTAGTTGGTCCACCCGGCACCGCGAATCCGCAACGTGACGCCGCCGGCAGTCGCGATTTGAACCCGGTCGCCGTTGACGACTTCGGTCCCGGTGATGCGGAAGGGTTCGTTGGACGTGAACCGCCCCGCCCGGTCGGCCCGAATCGTCAGCGATTGTCCCCCGGCGGGGATCAACTGACCGTTGCCGCGACGAACTTGGAGCCGACCGTCGACGATCTCCACCACGATGCCGTCGTTGAATTGCAACGCATCGAGGATCACTTCTAGCGACACCCCGTCGGCGGTTTGAATCGTCTCCCATGTCAAACCATCGGGCAGTTCGGGCAATTCGATGTCGCGAAAATTGCCGGCGAACGATTCGAGAGCTTCCAGGATGTCGAACCGCAACCCGCCTGCCGGGATGAAATTGTCGATCAATCGGACCGCCAATTGCCCGCCAAGCGTCGCGCCGGGATTGTGGAGGATGCGGTCGTAGCCGCTGCCCGGTTCGGTCCCGCCCAGCTCCACGAGCAGCGTCGACGTCTCGGCGTAGGTCACCGCCCCGTTACTCGACACCGTGGGGCTGAACCCGGGCGAGAACGTCCCCGAAACGGTCACGTCGTCCAGTCGACCGACGCCCTTGACCAACCCCGAGACGGTCAACGGCGCTGCGGCACCGCCCTGGATGACGCCGTTGTTGAGCACCGGCGTGGCGACATCGTTGGGCGTTTCGACCAAGCCGCGACCGGCGATCCGGGCACCGAAATCGACGGTCAATCCGCCCGCGGCGGCCAGCGTTCCGTCGGCTTCGGCGCCGCCCAGGACGACCGAACCCCGCAGCACCGCGCCGTCGGAATCGTTCAACGTCACCACGTGCGGCCCGGTCATAAGTTGACCGTCGGAGACGAAACCTACCGGCGAGGCAGCGTCACCGATCGTCAGATCGCCGGACGCTTGGATCGACGAGCCGGTCGCGGCGGCGAACTCGGCGTTGATCGTGCCAAAGCCGAGCAGCGATTCGCCGGCCCCAAGCGTCAACGCGGAACTCGAATCGATCGTGCCGCCGGCCAGACGCGTCAGCGACGACAGATCGACCGGCGTCATCGAATCGATCACCAGGCGGCTGCCGCCGACGTTGAGGATCTGGTCCGACTGGACGGTGACCTGCAACGCGCCGAGGATTTGCAAGTCTTCAACGCCCAGGAATCGATGGCTCAAACCGCCGTCGGACGCCATCAACGTCGCGGTGATGTCCTGATCCAGCGGCGTGTTCTCACCGGGCATCCCCAGCCGAACGCGGTCGGACGCCCCTCGCCCGGTCACGACGCCGCGGTCGACGCCATCCCCCCCGTTGAGCGTGACGGAAAACAGGTTGGAATTAAAAATCGGCGAGCCGGCGTCGTGACGGACCTCCAAAATGTCGTTGCCCGGCGTCCCGTTGATGGTCAAACCGGTCACCGATCCGACCGGTCGATCGATCAACAACGCGTCGCCGGTCACCGAAAAGATTTGGAATTGCCCCCCGATCGACTGGACCCGGACGTGCAGGCCCACGTCGCCGGGCAGATCGACGCTCAGCGACTCGGGCTGGAACTGGGTGTTCACCGTGATGATCGCCGAATCGGAAAACGAGCCGTTGGTGACGGTGTAGGTGAACGTTTCGGTGCCGGTAAAATTGCCCGCCGGTTGATACACCAGCCGCGGCCCATCGACCGTCAACGTGCCGCCACCCGAGCCGGCGGAGATCGACTCGATGGTCAACGAACCGGTCCCGCCGCCGTCAAAGTCGTTGGCCAGAAGGCTTTCGCGGGTGAACTCGTTCGCCCGGCCCGCGGCAGCCGCCAGCATGTCGTCCGCGGCGATGGGTGGATCGACGACGTCAAGGACGTTGATCGTCACCTGACCGGTGGCGGAGCCGACGCCGTCGGTGACCGAGAAGGTGAACGAATCGGGTCCGAAGAAGTCGGCATTTGGGGTGTAGCGAACCACGTCACCGTCCAACTCCGCGGTCCCGTTGGTCGGCCCGGGGCCGATGGCAAAGGTTGCCGGGCCGTCGAAAAAAGTGCTCAGCGTCGCCAGCGAAATCGGCGTCGGGCCGCTGTCCTCGTCGACCGTCAGCGTCAAGTCGGCGGCCGTCGGGGGCGGCACGGCGATGAAATTGGCGACGAACCGGCTGGTCGAATCAAAGGTGATCTCCTGGCCCCGAAGCGCTCGGTTCATGCCCCGCAGGATCGTGTCGGTGCCAAAACCCTCGGGCAAATTGGCAAAGAATTCGACGTTGGACTCCACCGCCGTGCCGGTCACGGGGATCCGAAACAACGTCGTGGTCGCGGGCTGGTTCGCGGCGGTGCCGATCGACTCGTCGACCACGCCGATTTCGTTGATTGCGTTGGACGAATCGCCCCGGCGCGAGACGCGTTGATCGATCGCAAACGTGCCTTCGGTTTGAACCAACCCAAAAAGTGGCTCGGCCGTCGAGACGACTCCGGGTTGGGAGATGCCGATGTCCGCGAACAACGAACGGATGCCGCGACGGTCGGCCTCGTCGCGAAGGTCAGTAGCCGAGACTTCGATGAAGAACGGCTGGCCGACAAATTGAGTCAACCGTCGATCGTTGTTGAGCAGCGATTGACCGGCCGCGTCCACGGCGTCGACCCGAACGACGACCCCGGCGTCCGCATTGGTCGGTTCGTTGCCCAGTTCTGCGACAATCAAAGCCCTCTCGACCGCCGCGACGTCGGCCACCGTGATGGTGAAATCCCCGTTGGCGTCCAACGCTTGACCGGGCGGTTGGCGGTTGAACGTTCCCGCCTCCCGCGGCACCGGGCCGAGACGCAATTGATCGAGCACCAATTGAGCGTCCAGGGCGGAGACACTGCCATCGAGATTGACGTCCGCGGCGTTGACCGGGTTGGTCGTCGGCGAGACGGTCAAACGCACCGTCGCGGTGGCGGATCCGCCAACCGAATCGGAGACGGTGTATTCAAACGAGTCGAACCCCAAGTAACCGGCGTTGGGCGTGTAGCGCACTTGGCCACCGGAAACGGCGACCGTCCCGTGCTCGGCAGCGGTCTGGATCGTGAGCGTCAAATCATCGTCGCTCCGCCCGCTGGACGGCTGGTCGTTGGCCAGCACGTCGATGGCGAACTCGACCACGTTGGCGTCCAGGGCAACCGCATCGTCATTGGCCCGCAACGGCTCATCGGTGATGTCCAGCAAGAAGCGCGACCGACCGGTTAATTCAACCTGATCGGCGAGCACCGTCTCCTCCCCGGAAAAAGTACCGTAAAGGCCGATGCCATTGCCGATCGTTGACGGCACGGCGCTGACCTGGATCATCGACCCGGCGCTGATCGCCCGCACGGGGATTGCCAAAACGTCGTAGGCGATCGCCGGATTGAAAGTGGTGGCCGATCCCCCCGAGGGCGTCAGGAATGAAACCAGATTAACCAGAGGTCCGACGGCTCCGACGGACTCGAATCCAAGATCGCTGACGCTGCCGGTCGTGCTCAATTGACCGTAAATCTGCTGGTTCTCCGCGTTGCGAGTATTCAACTCATAACTCGCCCGCAGTGCCTGAGGATTGAACTGCTCCGGACCCAATCGCACCTCGACGCTTTCGTTGAGGACCGGTTGATTGGTCCCGCCAATGTCCACGCGAGCTTGCAGCGAATCGACGTCCGCATTGATCAGGTTGGCACCGCGGTAGCGGATGCGAATGGTCGTCTCATCGACCCCCAGGGAGGAATCGAATGCGGGGGTGTTGGAGATCGAGACCTGCAACTGCGAACCGTCGGTGACGTCCGGATTGAGCTGGATCAACGCCGCCTCGATCACCTCGATGAGGGCGAACGGACTGAATTTCCAGGTTGCGCAACGGCACAAAAACCCTCTCCGTGGGGTTGGACGCGTAGGCCAGCCGGAGGCTGCCGTTTTGAACCACCGCGTCGGTCGGCAACCGAATGATTTGTTCCTCAAAGAGCACCGGTTCGATTTTGCCGGCCTGGTCGAACAGCAGATCAGCGGTCAAGGCAAAGATCCCTTGGGCGCTGAAGCCCCGGAGGTCTTGGGCGGCGAGTTCCAATTTGAAAACGTCGCCCACCTCAACCTGATACCGCAGCGGCTGATCGGTGCCGGCTTCGGTCGCCCCGGTCACGTTGGTAACCAATTGATCGGTTTCGATATCTCGGGCCGTTAGCACCAGGCTGACCAGGTCGGGTGGGTCGCCGGCCAACATCCGCCGGTCCTCCAGCATTTGGCAGTGCAGGGGGCGGCGGCAAGCGGCTCGCCGCCGCGCGGATCGTGATCGTCGCATCGCATCAAACCTTCAGGGGCGTTGACTCAAGGGGGTCGATTCGTCGACCCACAGAAGCCTATCAGCTTTGCCCCCCGAAGGTGGGAGACCCAGCCCAGATTGTCGGACCGGCGGCCGAAAGTCTTGGCGACTTCCGCTACAACGCCGCGAGCGCTTTGGGTTTGTGGGCGGCGAGCAGTTTGACAATCAAATCGTCGACGCTCACCCCGTCAGCGTCGGCGGCGAACGTGCTGACGATCCGGTGACGCAAAACCGGCGGGGCGAGCGTTTGAACGTCGTCCATCGTCACCGCGGTTCGGTCGTGCAGCAACGCCCGGGCTTTGGCGGCGAGCACCAGTTGTTGGCTGGCGCGGGGACCGGGACCCCAGGCGATCCATTCGCGAACCCAAGGCGTCGTCGATTCGGTCGGACGGGCGTCGCGGACCAAATCGATCACCCAGTCCTTGACGTGCTCGGGCAGCGGTACGCGGCGGACGAGTTGTTGATATTTCAAAATCGCCTCGCCGTTGATCACCGGCGTGACCTCGGCGGAGCGGCCCGATGTCGTCCGGTCGACGATCTGCGATTCCTGCTCGCGGGTGGGGTAGCGGACCACGACGTTGAACAAGAATCGGTCACGCTGGGCTTCGGGCAGCGGGTAGGTGCCCTCCTGCTCGATCGGATTTTGCGTCGCCAGCACAAAAAACGGCTCCTTCATCGCGTAGGTGTGCCCGCCGGCGGTCACCTCATGCTCGGCCATCGCTTCGAGCAAGCGCCGCCTGGGTCTTGGGCGGCGTCCGGTTGATCTCGTCTGCCAAGAGCATTTGCGTAAAAATCGGGCCTTTTTGGAACACCATGTTTCGCCGCCCGGTTTCGTGATCCTCCTGGATGATCTCCGTGCCGGTGATGTCGCCGGGCATCAGGTCGGGGGTGAACTGGATGCGGCGAAAGTCCAAATCCATCGACGCGGCAAGCGTGCGGACCATCAAGGTTTTGGCCAGTCCCGGAACGCCTTCGAGCAGGCAGTGGCCGCGGGCGAGGATCGCGATGAGCAATTGCTCGATCACATCGTCTTGGCCAACGACAACCTTGGCGACCTGGTCGCGGAGTGATTTGGCGGCGGTGGAGAGTTCGGCGGCGAGCTGGGGGTCGGACATCAATCTTCGCCTCGTCGGAAGACCGCCACGACGTCCTCGACCGGCACCACGTAGAGCTGGTTGTCGTGTTCCAAGTCGACCGGGATCGCGTGTTTGGGGTGAAAAAGAATTTTATCGTATTGCCGCAGCGGTAATTCCTCGTCGGCTTCGACCGCCGCGGAGATGCTCACGATGCGGCCGGTGATCGTGGGGATTTCCGATGAATCGGGCAGCGCGATCCCGCCGCGGGTTTCGCGTTTGGGTTCGTCTTTGCGAACCAGCACCCGGTCGCCGATCGGTTCAACGATCTCGGGGGGCTTGGCGATGGCTTTTTTGGGCATGGGGCAATCGTAGCGTGATTTGCCACCCTGACGTAGCGGAAGTCGCCAAGACTTTCGGTCTGCCTCGGTAGCCGAAGCCGCCAAGGCTTTGGTGGGGGTTGAATCGGCGGCCTGGCGGACCGCCGCTACGGGGGTGACGGTAGCCGAAGCCGCCAAGGCTTTGGTGGGGGGTGATTCGGCGGCCTGGCGGACCGCCGCTACCGGGGGGGGCGGTAGCCGAAGCCGCCAAGGCTTTGGTGGGGGGTGAATCGGCGGCCTGGCGGACCGCCGCTACGGGGGTGACGGTAGCCGAAGCCGCCAAGGCTTTGGTGGGGGGTGATTCGGCGGCCTGGCGGACCGCCGCTACGGGGCAGGGAGTTCCAACGCCATCGCGCGGCGATCGTTTCGCACCAGCAGCGTCCGGCCGACCAGCGTGGGGATGTTCCAAGTCTTGCTCGTCAACGCCGGCACGAGGCAACGCAACCGATACTGCGTCGGATCGGCGTCGACAAATGCCACGTCGCCCTCCTCGGACTGGACGATCAAGCAGTCGCCCGCCGCGATTGCCTGGCCCTGGCCGAATCGGTCGCCACGCGACTGGCGCCACAACCGCTCGGCGTCGGCAACCCGGACCGCTTCGAGCGTACCGTTGGACAACGCGTAAGCGATGCCGTCGACGATCACCGCATGATTGAACTTGGTCTTGAGCACCCGTGTCGACGCCCAAACGACTTGCGGCGTCAATCTGGCCGCATCGTCGGCGGTAACCCGGATCAACTCGCTGCCGCCGGAGTAGCCTTTGCCGATCAGGAACTGGTCCCGCCCGGCCGGGACCGCCGACGCGCAATTGGCCCCGGCGTTGGATTGGCCTTCAAACGGCGTGCTCCACAGCACCGAGCCATCGCCGATCGCGTGGCCGGTGATGGTCGCTTCATTGACGATGACGATCTGATCAACGCCGCCGAGCGTCATGCGGACCGGGGAAGCGTAGGAGATTTGGTCTTCGCCGGCGGTCCAAAGCACCGATCCGTCGTTGACGTTCAACGCGACCAGCGACCGGTGGGCGAGCGAATCGGGACCGCCGAGCGGCACCACACACGCATCGCCAACGACCAGTGGGCTGCCGGCGCGGCCCCACAGGATCGCGGTTTCCGAAGCCGTCTTATCCCAGCCGGCAAGCTCCAGCAGGTCGACGGTCCAAACGGTTTGACCGGTCAATAAGTCGACGCACCAAACCCGCCCCGTCGCACCTTGGGCAAAGACCCGGCCGCGGTCGATCGCCGGCGTGCTTCGCGGTCCGACGCCGCCCAGGGCATTTTCGTGCCGGGCGGCGTGATCGACCAACCAGCGAAGCTCACCGGTGGCCAAATCGTAAGCCGTGACGGCTTCGCGGTCGCCGCGTTGTTCCAGCGTGACGGCCAAGTCGCCGGCAACGGCGAACGACGACCAGCCTTCGCCGACGCCGATTTCCCAAGTCGTGGTGACTTCACCGGGACTGGCCGGGATGGCGAAATCGCGATCGGCCAGCAGGCCGTCGCGGCCCGGGCCGAGCAGCCCCGGCCAGGGGACGTCGATTTCCCGGTCCGCGGAAAAGTCGCTGTTTGCGATTTCCGCGGGCTGTTTGGTTGCTGTTTGCGGCTGGGGCGCGGTGCGGCCGCCAAACCGCCACGCGAACTGGGGCACCATTTCGCCGGAGAAATGCTCGAAGCGGAACATCGCCGCAGCCGCCAGCAGGATCGCGGCGACCAAGCCGGGAATCAGCCACGGGTGGCCGCGATGGGCCGCCGCCCGGGTCGCTTGATAGATCACGGTGACGACCGTGAGCAGTCCGATCGCTGCGGAGGCAAAAAACGCGTTTTGGTAGTCGTCGCCCTCCGCCCAAAATTGGACCCAGCCGATGCCGATCAATCCGGCCAGGATCGCCAGGGTGGCTCGCAGGAAACGCCGCGGCGGCTTGGGGGTGGGGGTTTCAGACATTCTCTCGGGGGTTCCTCAACGGCGGGTGGACATCGCTTTATTGAACACACAGTTCAACCCGCCAATTGTCGTAGCGGAAGTCGCCAAGACTTTCGGATTCGTCGGATCGCCACCGAAAGTCGCCACCGAAAGTCTTGGCGACTTCCGCTACGGCTAACTCCACCACCAAAGGCCGAGCAAGAACGCGAAAGATCTTCCGCCACCGGCGACCGGTCCGGTAGCATGGTCCCACCGAACCATCCACGGAGGCTGAACGTTTTGATCGCACCCAACGTCGACGCGATCGAAGTGGACGATTTGCACCGTGCCTTTGGCGCGTCGTGGTGGGATCGGTTGCGGGGCCAAACCGCCCACGCCCGCAAGGCGCTCGATGGCGTTTCGTTCCGGCTGCACGCGGGCGAACGTTTGGCGTACCTGGGACCCAACGGCGCCGGCAAGACGACGATGATCCGCTGCCTGTCGGGTCGCATTCGGCCCGATCGGGGCACCGTCCGGTTGATGGGCCGCAACGTCTCGGACCCCGACGCCCGCCACGTGATCGGCGTCGTGCCCCAGGAAATCGCGGTTTACGGCGATTTAACCACCCGCGAAAACCTGATGGCGATCGGCCGGCTCAACGGCGTCCGGGGCCGTGAATTGAAACAACGCGTCGATTGGGCGTTGCACTGGACCGGGCTGTCCGACCGCTCCGAGTCGTTGGTCGGATCGTTCTCCGGCGGGATGAAGCGGCGCGTCAATTTGGCCTGCGGCGTCCTGCACGACCCCGACGTGTTGTTGCTGGACGAACCGACCGTGGGCGTCGATCCGCAAAGCCGCGAGCGGATTTTTGAAATGCTCGACGAACTCAACAACGCCGGCACGTCCATTTTGCTGACCACCCATCACCTCGACGAAGCCCAAAGCCGCTGCGACCGAATCGTCATCGTCGATCACGGGCGGGTCGTCGCGGCGGGAACGTTCGAGGAGTTGGTTTCACAAACCGTCGGTCACGACCGCAACGTGCGGCTGCATTTGACCGACCAAATTCGCGGGTCGGGCAACGAACCGCTGGTTGCCTCGCCGGTGCCGCTGCGGGTCGTGCCCGGTTCGCACGAGGTCGCCGCGGTGGTCCAGGACGTCGGCCGCCAGTTGCCCCGGATCATCGACGCGATTGCCGCGGCGGGCTACGACGTCGCGGACGTGGAACTGGGGGCACCGACGCTGCATCACGTCTTTTTGCATCTGACCGGTCATGCGCTCCGCGACGGGGGTGGGGCATGATCCGCCTCCACTCCGGTAGCGGCGTGCCGCCAGGCCGCCGAACGAATCCCGACCAAAGCTTGGCGGCTTCGTCTACCGGCAGGTTGAACCAAAGCTTGGCGGCTTCGGCTACCGGCAGGGTGAACCAAAGCCTGGCGGCTTCGGCTACCGGGGGGCGGTCATGATCTGGCAGGTCATTGCGATTCAATTGCGTCGGCTGCGGCACAACCGCGTCGAGTGGGTGCTGACGTTTGTCGTGCCGCTGGTGTTTTTCAGCATTTTCGCTTTGATCTTTGGCAAAGGCATTGGCGGGACGCCTCGGGTCAAGGTGGCGTTGGTTCAAGAAGTCGCGACGGCCAAGCCGGCCGCGGGATCATCCGCGGCGCCGCCGATCAGTGACACGATCATCGAGCGGTTGAGCCAGTCGCCGGGTTTGAAAATCGTTTCGGGTGGCGGAGTCGACGCGGCGCAGTCGCCTGCCGGCCCGGTCACCCCGCGGGGCGAAGCGGAGCGGTTGGTGCGTCGCGGTGGCGCGACGATCGCCATCGTGGTCCGCGAAACCGCCGCCGGAGAGTTGTCCTTTGAATTGCTCAACGACGCGTCCGATCAAGTCGCCAGCCAGGTGGTCTCGGCGTTGGTGACGCGGGCGGTGATGATGCCGTCGGGGGGTGCCCGGCCGGGGGCTATTCCTACAGGCAGAGACAGGCCGGAGGCCTATCCCACCGGGGATGACAGGCCGGAGGCCTATCCCACCGGGGATGACAGGCTGGAGGCCTATCCCACTTCGCCGCCCAAAATTGTCGTGACCAGTTTGCTGGGGCAGGGAAAAAACAATCCGGTGATCAGCGTTTACGCCGCCGGGATCGCCGTCATGTTCCTGCTCTTTGGAGCTTCCTCCGGTGGCGGCGTGCTGTTGGAAGAACGCGAGAATCAAACGCTCGAACGGCTACTTTGCACGCGGATGTCGCTCGACCAACTGTTGCTGGGCAAATGGTTTTACCTGACCCTGCTGGGCTGCGTTCAAGTGACCGCCATGTTCCTATGGGCACAGGCCGTCTTTGGCCTCGACCTGCTCGGTCACCTCGACGGCTTTGTGATGATGACCGTCGCAACCAGCGCCGCGGCGGCCTCATTCGGCCTGGTGCTCGCCACGTTGTGCCGAACCCGCGGCCAGCTCAACGGTCTATCCGTTGTCGCGGTTTTGACGATGAGCGCGCTGGGCGGATCGATGGTGCCGCGGTACGTGATGAGTCCGGCGCTGCGGGAGGCGGGGCTTTGGACATTCAACGCCTGGGCGCTGGACGGGTACGACAAAGTGTTCTGGCGTGAGCTGCCGGTCGCTGAATTGGCCCCTCAATTGGCGGTGTTGCTCGGTGCGGCCGTCGGGCTATTGATCCTGGCGCGTTTGCTGGCGATCGGTTGGGAAACGAACTGAACATTTATCGATAATTGCCGGTAGCAACCGCGTGTCGGACAGGTTTTCCACGGTACAATGGGTCAAACTTTACAGGACAAGCTTGCTATGTCGACGATGACTTCCCCGCCGCCCCCGACCGCTCTACCCACTCGGCAGAGTCCGGCATCACGACCGGATCGCCGCGGTTGGTCGGTGGGCGATTGGGTGGTGTATCACAAGAGCAAGCAGAGCCGGGTGCCGGGCCGGCGAGCGGCGTTGATCACGCCGACGGGCAAGGGAGAGACGTACAACTACGTGGTCGACAAGTTTTGGGTGGTTGAATCGGTCGACGTCGACGGCACGTTGCGGCTGCGAACGCCCGGCGGCAAGTTGCACGAGGTTGACCCTGACGACCCCAACCTGGCCCCCGCCGGATTGGTCACTCGGTTGCTGTGGCGGCACCGTTTCCGCCGAATTCAAATCGATCCCGACCAGGCGTCTTAACACGGGAGGGCGAGGCTCCTGCCGAGCCACGTGTCGATGGGTTCAGCGGAAGCTTCAACCTCCCGAGCCAAACTAGCCAAAGATCGGTTGGGTCTCGTCCATCCCCTGCGGCGGGTCGTCCTGCCGCGGCGGGTCGTCGTGATCGAGCAGTTTGGAAAGCGGCACTTCGACCTCGGCGGTCGCTTTGGTCGTCACCCGGTCCCGACCGTCGACGCGGGCGGCAATCAGCGTGATGTTGTCGCGGCCGCCACGCTCGTTGGCCAGGTCAATCAACCGTTCGCAAACCGATTCGGGCGAGTGGCCGGCGCCGCACTCGGCGGCGATTTCCTCCGGTTCAACCGGGCCGGTCAACCCGTCGGAGCATACGATCACCCAGTCGCCGACTTCCAGCGAGCAGTGCGTCACCTCGGCGATCACCTCCGAATTGCCGGTCCCGCCCAGTACGTTCCACAGCACGTTTCGCCAACGGCTGGTCGCCGCCTGCTCGGTGGACATTTGACCGGCGGCAATCATCCGCTCGGCCATCGTGTGATCCTTGGTCACCTGGCGACATTCGCCGTTGCGGACCAACAAACAACGGCTGTCCCCGGCGTGAGCGACATACATCGACGGGTACAACAGATGGGCCAACGTCAACGTGGTCCCCATCCCGGTCCGCGATTGATCGTGTCGCGACGCCGCCAAGATGTCTTGGTGGGCTTTGCGAAGCAGGCCTCGGAGCGTCTCCTCGAACTCCTCTTCGCACGACTGTTCGTGGCCGATTTGCAAATACCAATGCACCGAATTGAGCATTTGCGAAATCATCTGATCGAGCGCCAAACTGCTGGCGTGTTGACCGGCGTTGTGGCCCCCCATGCCATCGGCGACCGCCAACAGGTAGCCTCGCGAGCCACCATAAAGTTGACTTTGGGAGGAAAGCGGCAATGACGTCGAATGAATCGTCATCGATTTGCGGAGTTCGGCGATCAGGAATTGATCTTCGTTGTTGGTCCGCTTGCGTCCCAGATCGGACTGCCCGGCCGCGACAATGCCGCGTTGGGTGGACGCCGACCGGTCCGCCCGAGCCAACTCTTGCATCAATTCGATGGCGGTATCGGGATCCTCAGCGGTCTTGGACATCACGGTCGCGTGGGTGGGGGAGCGGGATCATCGCGGGATTGTATCGCCGCGGTCGCCGGTGCGGTTGGACGGTTTCGGCTTTGATGACGCTGGCTTTGACGGCCGCCAGCCTGGCCGGTTCCCTTTCGGCCCAATCACCGGCCCATCCGACACCGGCCCATCCGACGTCGCTTCGCGTGGCGACTTACAACGTGTCGCTGTTTGGCAAAACCGATGGCGAGATCGCGGACCGCTTGTCCAGCGGCGAGGATGCCCAAGCCCAATCGATCGCCCGGGTGATCGCTTCGGTCGACCCAACCGTTTTATTGCTTTGCGAAATCGACCACGTTCCCGGCGCCCCGCCGTCGCAACAACCAGCGGCAATGTTTGTCGAAAATTATTTGGCCCCGCTGACGGGGGCGAAGTATCCCGACGTTATTTCCTTTCCAGCCAATACCGGGGTGCTGGCGGACGTCGACGTCAATGGCGATGGACGCGTCTGCCTGCCGCTGGACGGGCACGGGTTCGGCAAATTTGAAGGTCAGTACGGGATGGCGGTCGTCAGCCGGTTGCCGATCGATCGCGACGCGATTCGGACGTTTCAAACGTTGCTTTGGTCAGAATTTCGCAGCGATGACGGGCCGATATCGCCGGACGGTTCGCCACACTACCCGCCGGAGGTTTGGCGTCAATTACGGCTGTCAAGCAAAAACCACGTCGACGTCCCGGTTCAAACGCCGCTGGGAATTGTTCACTTGTTGGCCAGCCATCCGACGCCGCCGGTTTTCGACGGACCGGAAGATCGCAACGGGATGCGAAACGCCGACGAAATCCGATTTTGGACCCGGTACATCGATACCGACACATCGGTCGATTCCATCGTCGACGACGCCGGTCGTCGCGGCGGGTTGAGCCGAGACGCGTCGTTTGTCATCGCCGGCGATTTGAATTCCGACCCGGTTCGCGGCGACAGCGATCACGTCGCGATCACCGAACTGCTCGGCCACCGGCGGGTCAACACCGCAACGCCGTTGGGTCCGACGGGGCTGGATACGACCGCGTACTTTGGCCGCCGTCCAATTCGGGTCGACTACCTCTTACCATCGGCCAACTGGACCGTCGTCGACTGTGGCGTCATCGACCCGCCCGCCGGTCCGGCGGCCGCCGACGTCGCCGCATCGGACCACCGGCTGGTGTGGATGGATCTGGTGATTCGGCCTTAATGTGGGATAGGCCTCCGGCCTGTCACGCAACTTGTGGACGGGCCGGAGGCCCTTCCTACCTTTGACAGGCCGGAGACCCTTCCTACCTTTGACAGGCCGGAGGCCTATCCCACATGTTGATGACATGAAATACGCGATCTGCAACGAAACGTTTGGCGAAATGCCGCTCCCCAAAGCGGTCACGATGGCCGCCGCGGCCGGCTACACCGGTTGGGAAGTTGCCCCATTCATGCTCGCCGGCCACGTCGATGAAATCTCAAAAACCGACCGGCGGGACTATCGGCAAACCGTGACCGACGCGGGTTTGCAAATCATCGGTTTGCATTGGCTGCTGGCAAAAACGACCGGATTGCACCTGACGACCGCCGACGCAGCGGTCCGCCGAGCGACGACGCAGCATTTCATAAAACTCGCGGAATTGGCCGGCGAACTGTGTGGCGATGCCGGCGGCGTGATGGTGCTCGGCTCGCCGACCCAGCGGAACCGGACCGAAGGCCAATCGACCGATCAGGCGATCGACCGGGCCGCCGAAGTGATCTCCGGCTTCACATCGGCGCTGGTTGATCACAACATCCGCCTGGCGATCGAGCCGCTTGGTCCCGAGGAAGGCGATTTTTTGAATACGGCCGATGAAGCGATTCGTTTGGCCGATCAAGTTGACCATCCCAACGTCGGACTTCACTTGGACGTCAAAGCGATGTCGACCGAACCGACGCCGGTGCCGCAAATCATCGAGAAACACTTGCCGCGGACGTTTCACTTCCACGCCAACGATCCCAACCGCCAGGGTCCCGGGATGGGCGAAGTCAAGTTCACCCCGATCATCGCGGCACTGAAAAACGGTGGCTACGACGGCTGGATTTCGGTCGAGGTGTTTGATTATTCGCCGGGGATCGAGCGTTTGGTCAACGAGTCGATCGTCAACCTGCGGACCGCCGGCGGATGACGGGACATGCCCAACTTCCGAATCGGTAGTTTTCGCCCCAAAACGACGGGTGCCCGGCTCCGCGGCACCCGCCCCTACGAGTCGCTGAGGCAACAGATCGCCGCCGCCCGGTTGCCGACCGCGGAGATTCAAACCCGCCAGCGATCGATTCACGACGACATGCTACGGACCAGCCGCTCGGTCACGTCGCCCAATTTTCGCCGCGTCGACGTCGCCGATTTGCGGCGGTTGGTTCGGATGGTCGACGAGCGTTTTTTCGACGGCCGGGTGCTGCCGTTGGCCGAAGGCGAAGGGTTGTCGTTTGATCTGAGCAGCCGGATGACGTCGGCGGCGGGCAAGTTGGTGACGACTTATCCGACCGGGCGTCGGACCGGGCCGCGGCACTTCAAGATCATGCTGTCGACCACGTTGCTGTTTCAAACCTTTGAAGAACCCGGCCGGGCCGTCACCGTGACCGGTCGCCGCTGCGTCGACCGGCTCGAAGCGATGCAGCGGGTGGTCGAGCACGAAGCGACTCACCTAGCCGAAATGTTGCTTTATAACGACGGCACTTGTTCCGGTCCGCGTTTCCAATCGATCGCGTCGCGACATTTTGGACACACCGACCACCGACACGAGCTGATCACCGGTCGCCAACGAGCGGCCGAAAAGTTTGGTTTACGTCCCGGCGACATCGTTCGTTTTCAAAGTCGCGGTCGCAGTTTGGTCGGACGCATCAACCGTATCACCCGCCGGGCGACGATTTTGGTCGATGACCCCGCCGGAACGCAGTACTCCGACGGCGGGCGTTATGTCCGTTACTACGTTCCGGTGGAGCGTTTGACGCGGATCGACGGGCGGCCATGAGTTCTCTTTCACCTCGGCCTGCTTGACGGGTGAGGAGGTCACAATTTGTATGTCCCTACTCCCCCGCCCCGCTTCGGGGAGAGGGATCTAACAATCGATGGGTCTTACGACGAATCTCGAACCCGACGAAGCGTTGTCGAACACCTGGGCGCCGCCAAGTCCGTCAATCGTTGCCCGGGTGACAGACTTGACGCACCAGGTGTGCGTTGTCGGTCCGGCGGCACAAAGTGATTAGCGCCCGGGTCTGCCTTAGGACCGCATCCCAGTCCTCCGTTTCGTCGGCCAAAGCGCGCTGGCTCTGGCTGGCCGACTGCACGATCGGGTGCAGTTCAAACGCTTTGCCCAACGTCACCAAGTTCGCGACGATCGTCGACGCGGAACCGCGGTCGCGTTGATCGAGCGCTTCGGCCAAGCCCGCCACACCGCTGCGAAGTTGACTCGACACGTTTTGACCGAGCGCCAAAGCGATGCCTGTGGTCACCTCCCCGCCGCCGCCGTGAACTTGCCGCATCCACGCCAAGTCGTCTTCCGGGACAGTCGGTAATTCGACCGGACGGTTGGTAGGTTCAGTAGCCCCGAACCAGCCGGCGGATTGGCAGAGTTGACGGGTTTCCGGTCGAATCGGCGATGCACTGCGATCCGCCAGCGTCATCGCCCAATGGGGCACCTGATCGATCGCCGCCAGCCGTAGGATCTCCGAGGCCAACCTAGTCTCCTCGACTTGCTGCTCGCTCAATCGCCCCGATGCGTCGTCGCCGAGCAAAATACGCCGCAGGATCGGACAGTCGAATGTCTCGGCCACCATGGCTTGACCATCGTGGTAGCACCGCAGGAGATCCTCGTCCGCCCGGTTGAGGCGATGAGGGTCGGCTTGGCCACCGGTGAGCAAAGGATGCGATTCGATCCACCGGGCCAACGATTCTTGCGAGGCGCCGATCAGCCCGAATTCCGACAACAGCGCCGCGATCTCCAACCGGTAGGCGATGCCATGTTCCAACCGGCCCTCGGCAACGCTCAAACAACGATCGGCGTGAACCCTCGCGCGACTTCCCAACCGCGGGTCCCGCAGCGTCATTGCCGCGACCAACGGGGTGACCAAATTCATCGGCAACCGGATCGCGGCGTGGTTTTGAGGTCGACCCCCGCCCGCGCCACCGATCGCGACCGCAGGCCGAGCATCCAACCGGTCCGCCGAACTGCCGTGATCGGATTCGCCCGCCCCGTCGACGTCATCGTCGGACGCGAGTGTCGCCGTGCGATCAGGATCGTAGCCGACGACCTGGTTGCGCCCGCCGCGTTTCGCAACGTACAAACACTCGTCGGCCTGGTTGATCATCCCCTGCGTATCGGCCGGGTCGAACTCCAACCCCGAAACGCCCAGCGAGGCGGTCAAACGCAGGCTGGCGGGTTCCTCCAGCCGAATGGCCGCGATCGCCAGCCGCGTCTGTTCGGCTTTCCCGATCGCTGCTTGCGTGTCCAGCCGGGGGAAAACGACACAGAATTCCTCGCCCCCGTAACGGCACACCAGGTGTTCGGGTTCGTGCAGCTCTCGCAGCACCCGCGAGACTTCCCGCAGCACTTCGTCGCCGGTGTGGTGGCCGTAGGTGTCATTGACGGATTTGAAGTGATCGACGTCGACCATGAAACAACTCAGCGATCGGCCCTCGATCCGGTAGTCGGTCAACATCGGCTCGGTGCGGTCAAAAAAAGCCCGTCGGTTGAGGCAGCCGGTTAGCGCGTCGCGGGTTGCGAGCACCTCCAGTTCCGCGTTTTTCTCCTGAATCAGCTTCTCGTTGGCTTTTAACTGCTGCATCGCGGCGTCCTGTTCCTGCCGGCTCCGCTCCCGCTGGGTGATGTCCTGGAACGTCACCAACGCCCCCTGTTGCGACTTGCCGTCGCCCAGCGGGGCGGCATTGATTGCGTAGTTGCGCCGCTGTCCGCCGCTGTCGATCAAATCCAATCGCTGGTCGACGATCGATTCGCGTTGCCGCAGCGTCCGCATCCACGGGAAGGCGTCGATCGGCAAGCCGCCGCGGATCGCGGGGCCGCCGCCCGACTGGTCAAGCAAGTCCGGGGAAAAGTTTTCCGCCGCTTTCCCCGCATCTGCTTGCCGTTTCCCTTCGGATGTTTCCGGCTCCGCCGTTTGAACCCATCGCAGCAGACACGCGTCGGCGCCGACGAGTTCCTCGGCCGGCGAGCCGATGGAGTTGGCAAAAGAATCATTGGCCAGCAGAATTTTGCCGCCGTCGTCGAGCACCAGTACGCCTTCGGTCAACGTGTCCAGCGCCCCGCGAACCCGCTCGGGGACGACTTGGGTTTTGCGAAAGACGTTCATCAGCCGGATCATCAACCCGGCGTAACCGATCATCCCGCCAACCGAAAAGAACAGCAGGAGCGGGGCGATCCCGCGGTCTAGGGTCCCGCCAAGCAGCCGCGACGGCGGCGGGGCAAAGGCAACCTCCATCGCCCCCCAAGTCCGCCGGCCGACCTGGATGGGAATGACCGTTGGTAGCACCGGTGGAGCTTCAGACGCTTCGTCGGAGTCCTTCGTAACCGGGTCGCGGCCGGAGGTTGAGTCATCACGCACCGGCCAAACCAGGTTGTGATCGGCCGTCGAGGCGACCAGGTACCCGGTCCGATCTCGCAACCCGATCGAAATGACCGACGGCTCGGAGGCCGCCAGATGCCGCAACTGCCGCCGCAACCGAACAAATTGACGATCCTGCAAGTTGCCCTGGATCGACACCACCGCGGTCTGCGCCCAATGACGGCGAACCTCGATCTCATACAACGTCCGGTCGGGGACCAAGCCGAACCACTGCGCGCCCAGCAGCAAGCTCAAACCGACGCACACCAGTGCGAAAGCGATGCGGAGCGATGCGAGGACGGCTTTGAACAAAGAAATGGAGGTGCGTCGTGGCACCATGGAATCGGGTCAGGGCGGGGCAGTCGGCCCCCGCCGCGTCGACGGCAGGGACCAAGCAAGGATGGGTCACAACCCCCGGCGACAGACCATTGACCGCCCGAGGGAAGCAGTGTTGCGATTTCGACCTCCGCTCAACCGTCGCAATCGTTGTCATTGATCACCCAAACGGAACAACCGTCATCGGCCCGATCGTGGACCTATTCGGCAAAGACAACGCGACGCGTTGATTTGACCTGACACTGAAGGTCGCCGGTCCGTCGCGACGTAATTTGATACATGAGGTTCCGCCATGACTGCTAAACATTCGTTCCACTTCTTTAAGCTCGAAGACCGCGTTCTGTTGGACGCTGGCCCGATGCCCGACGCCGACGCGGCCGGGGGCGACGGTCCGGGCGATAATTTTGAGCCGTCGCCTGATGATTTGCATCGCCTGGATCAGTGGCTGCATGCCGCCGGCGGTCAAGCCAACGCCCCCCAATCGGATTCGACCGAACAACCCGAACCAACGGCCAACTCAGATTATTTAGACGACCCGACAACGACGTCGCGGACCGAATTGATATACATCGATGCCGGTGTTCAGGACGCTGATACGCTGCTGCGCGGTCTGCAAACCGATGGCGAGACCCGGTACGTGGTCGTTCAACTGCTTGCCGACGTCGATGGCGTCGATCAAATCACCGACGACCTGTCGTCGCGAAGTTCCGTCGATGCGATTCACATCCTCTCGCATGGCGGCAATGGAGGGTTGATGTTGGGCGATCAACGTTTGGCGGTTGACACGTTGGAGTCCGCCGCCGGCCAATTGGCCCGGTGGGGCACGTCGCTATCCGCCGATGCCGACATCCTGCTCTATGGATGCGACCTGGCGGCGAGCGACGATGGATTGGACCTGATCGACGCCATCGCCACGTTGACCGGCGCCGACGTCGCCGCCAGCGATGATGCGACGGGACATGAAAGCTTGGGTGGCGACTGGTTGCTGGAAGTCCACCACGGCGAAATCCAAACGGAGCTTGCTTTTGACTATATCGCCCAAGCCTCCTGGGTCGACCTATTGGCGACCTACACGGTCACCAATACCAATGACTCGGGAATTGGCAGCTTCCGTCAAGCCATCATCGATTCCAACGCCACCCCGGGGGAGGACGATCGTATTGAGTTTAATATCGCCAGCGGTGGCGAACATGTCATCACCATCGCATCGGCGATGACAAAGATCACTGACACGGTGACGATTGACGGCACCACGCAGACCGGTTGGTCGGTGGGCCAATTAAAGATCATTCTGGATGGAAACGACATCAATGCCGACCTTCTGGATTTTAACGAAACCGCTGGCGGCAGCGTCCTGAGAGGTCTCGTGGTTCGCAATGCCGGCCAGGATGGGGTCGAGATCGACGCGGGGGCCGACAACGTCCGGATCGTCGGCAATATGATCGGATCATTCGACGGCACCGGCCAATTGGTGGTCGGTCGGGGCAATCATGTCGGCATCGAAATCCAAGCGACCGCGGGCGTGGTGATCGGCAGCACAGCGTCGACGGATCGCAACTGGATCGGTGGCAATGCGACCGATGGCATTCAACTTTACAATGCCAGCTCGGTAACCATCCAGAATAATATCATTGGCCTGAATCGGTCCCAGACCGCCGGCATGGGCAACACGCAGTCGGGCATCGCGTTGATCGGCGACGCAAGCGACGACTATCTCATTTCCGGCAACGTCATTTCGGCTAACAACGCGGGAATTTATATCAGCGGCCAGCAGTCCGGGGGCGTCATCGCGGGCAACTGGATCGGAACAGACGAGGCGGGGCGGGGAGATTGGGGCAACAACGACGATGCCATTCACATCAATTCTTTCTACGGTGAGTTGCTCGATCTGATGATCGGGGGTGTCGATCCGGGCGATGGCAATGTGATCGCTCACAGTGGCGACGATAATGTCCTGATCTCCGGTCACAATATCGACAATGTCTCGTTGCTGGGCAACTCTATCTACGGCGCCGGTGGCCATGAAATTGACCTGGGCGACGATGGGATCAATGCCAATGATCTCGGCGATACGGACCCTTTTGAAAACGGTCTTCAAAATCATGCCGTCCTGACCGCATCGTCCACCGACGCGTCGGGCACAACGATCAGCGGCACGCTGGCGACGGTCGCCAACCAGCAGTACCGCATTGAGTTCTTTGCCGCCCCGCCGATCTTTGCATCGGCGTCGGGTCACGGGGGCGGCGAACGGATGCTCGGGTTCACCACCGTGACGACCGATGGGGCTGGAAACGCGGCGTTCACGACGACTTTTCTCGGTTCCTACGCCAACGCCGGCGACGCGATCACCGCCACGGTGACCGAAGATTTTGGTGGAGGGAACTACGGTGCGACGAGTGAATTTAGCGCGAACATCTCCGCGACCGCGACCGGGGTTTTGGTGGTCGACACGATCAGCGATGCGGCCGACGGCACCACCACCTCCAACAGCAACTTGGCGGCCGGCCGTGGCTCCGACGGTCGCATCAGTTTGCGTGAGGCGATCGCGGCGACCAACGCGACTACCAATGGCGCGGCCGTCGACCTGATTGCCTTTGGCATCTCCGGCGGCGGGAAGCATGTCATCAGCACGACTTCGCATATCGGGGCGATTACCGACGCGGTGACAATCGATGCAACGACCCAAAGCGGTTATGTCGATCGGCCCATGATCGGTATCGACGCCGCGGCTGCGGCGACGTCGACGGCGGTTGTCAATATTTTGACCAACAACACAACCGTTCGTGGACTAGCCCTATACAACGGCGCCGACGAGGGTTTGGAGATTGTCAACGGCGGGACAGGCAATCTGATTGAATTGAACTGGATCGGATTGGATCTCAACGGCGCCGCCGCCGGAAACGCCGAGCATGGACTATTACTGGCGGTCGGCGCGACCGGCAACATGGTTCGCAATAACATTATTTCCGACAACGGACTT
Organism: Pirellulaceae bacterium; assembly: GCA_963833245.1. Lineage (GTDB taxonomy): Bacteria > Planctomycetota > Planctomycetia > Pirellulales > Pirellulaceae > Rhodopirellula. The sequence continues at coordinate 694,095 of CAWHXH010000005.1, read as the reverse complement.
GATGGTATCAACCTTCGCGACGCCGGCACCGGCGGCAATACTTTTCTGGGCAACTGGGTGGGCCTGGGCATCGACGGGGTGACCGACCGAGGCAACGGCAGCAATGGGTTGATGGATCTCGCCGGCGGCGGTAACCAGATCGGCGACGGCACCGCGGCGGGCCGGAACGTCTTTGCAGCCAACGGGGGTGTCGGCATCGGCTTCGATGGGGTGGCGACCGGCAATTCGGTTCTGGGCAATCATATCGGTACCGACGCCGGTGGTACGATCGATGTCGGCAATGGAGCGGTCGGGATCTACGTTCGCAACTCCGGGGGGCACATGATCGGCGGTGCCGGCTTGGACCGAAATGTTATATCCGGGAACGCTTCGGGCGGCATTCAGTTGGAGGGTGCCGCAACGACCGGGGTGAGCATCACGGGAAATTACATCGGCGTCGATGCGACAGGCGATCAGGGACTGGGTAACAGCGGCGATGGTATTCAGATCATTGTCGGTGCCCATCATAACACCATCGGGGGAGATCGAACGACCGGACTGGGCAACGTCATTTCCGGTAACCTGGGTACAAACACCGATGGCATCGAACTCACCGCCACCCTGGGTCATTCCGACTACAACCAAATTCTAGGCAATTTCATCGGGACCAACGCCAGCGGTGACGCCGCGATTGGCAATGCCCGTTATGGGGTCGTAATTTATGACGGCGTGCAAAACACACAGATTGGTGGCGCCGCTTCGGGTCAGGGCAATGTGATTTCAGGCAACAAAGCGTCCGGGATCATCATCGACGGCCGTAGCAACTTTTCGGGCCGGGCGACCAGCGGCAACATCATTGTCGGCAATCACATCGGGACCAACGTCGACGGTGACTTGTCCATCTCAAATATCGGTCAGGGGATTTACCTGACCGCCGCGACGGTCCAAACAACCATCGGTGGCAACACGGCCGCCGAGCGTAACGTTATCTCGGGCAACACTTCTTACGGTGCTGTTGATTAACTCACCGCAGACCCACAGCAATACCATCTCGGGAAATTACATCGGTTTGGCGGCCGACGGAGACAGCGCGATCGGCAACGGGGACGATGGTATCCGAATGACCGGCGGGACCCATTCCAACATCATCGGCGGCGACCGAACGGCCGGTTACGGCAACGTCGTTTCGGGAAACACCGGTGCGCAGGGCGATGGGATCGAATTAAATAACTCGGGGGCCGGCAATGCTATTTTGGGAAACTATATCGGCACCGATCACACCGGAATGTTCGCCATTGGCAACAACCGGATGGGTGTCACGGTTTGGAACGGGACACCCGGACTCCGCGTCGGTGACATCGGCACCGGCGAGGGCAACGTCATCAGCGGCAACGGCCAGCAAGGGATTTATGTCGGTGCCCCGACGGCTAACACAACCGCCGGCGTCACCATCGCCGCCAACATCATCGGGTTGGGTTCGGACGGCGATAAACTCTTGGGCAACGCCAACGCCGGTGTCCAGGTCGCTTTTGGATCGGCCAACATCACCATCGGCGGCCCCACCGTCGATCACCGCAATGTCATTTCCGGAAATGCGTACAACGGCATCGTTGTCACCGGGGGCGTCAATGGCACAGTCATACGAAACAATCATATCGGCACTGATGTCACCGGTTTGATCGATCGTGGCAATGCCGACCATGGTATCAGGATCGACGGTGCGAGCAATGTCACCATTGATGCTAATCTGGTATCCGGCAACACCGGGCATGGCATTGCAATCTTCAACGCAAACGGATTGCTCGCGACCGGCAATTCCGTGGGCACCGACCGGGATGGCGACGCCGCGCTTGCCAACGAAGCCGGCGGCGTCCTAATCAATCACGTCGCCAACGCGAACATCACGATCGGCGGTGACTCCGCGGCGGAGCGAAACATCATTTCCGGCAATACCGGCAATGGCTTGGAAATCTATGGCGGCGGCACCAATATCACCGCGCGGGGCAACTTCATCGGTGCCAAGGCGTCGGGGCTGGAGATTCTTGCCAACTCCGCCTCCAACGTCGTCATTGATAGTGTTGACAACGTGACCATTGGCGGTGGTGCCACCGGTCAGGGCAACGTCATCGTCGGGGCGGCCGGATCGGGGATTTACCTCAGCAATGTCACCGGTGGGTTGATCGCAGGCAACAGCATCGGTCTGGGCAGCGATGGCACCACGGTGCTGGGCAATGCCAACGGCATCGAGCTTGGCATCGCTTCCAGCAGTATTCTGATCGGCGGCACAACCGGGGCGGCCGGCAACCGAATCGTCGGCAATTCCGGTGGCGGAATCCGTTTGGCCTCCGACGCCGGCAGCGGCAATACGTTTCGCCGCAACGTCATGTATTCCAACGGTTTGATCGGCATCGATTTAGGTAACGACGGAGTGTCCGCCAATGACAACAATGACGTCGATGGCGGCCCCAACGAACGCGTCAATACGTTGCGACTGTTTACCGCCACCGCCGGGACCAGCGATGTCATCACCGGCGACTACCAGGGGCTGGCGAACGAAACGTTTACCATTGAGTTATACCGGAACTCCTACCGGACCGGGACCGGGTTTTCCGAAGGGGCGACGTATCTCGACACGGTCACCGCCACGACCGATGGCTTAGGCCGATTTGCTTTCTCTCATACCCTTGCCTCGGCGTTGTCGACCGGACACTACGTGACCGCGCTAGTGACCGATTCGTCGGGCAACACCTCGGAGTTTTCCAATACCGTCAAGACAGTCGATCAATCAACCATTCTCGTCACGACCACGGCTGACACGCTTGATGCGATTTCGACGGCCAACGTCGCGGCATTGTCGGCCGGAGCCGGGGCGGACGGGAAAATCTCGCTTCGCGAAGCGATTACCGCGATTAACTCACAGGCCGACGGGGCAACGGCCAACCGAATTGAATTTGATCTATTGTCCAACGACGAGGGCCATTTCTACTACGCAGACGATGGGATCGTTGATTCGGTTTCCTTGGCCAATGTCACCAATACCGGCACCTGGAACGACGGCGACTTGACCGATGCGGACGCTGACTTTAGTCGTTCATGGTGGACAATTTCGGTGACCGGCGGCGGCCTGCCGGCGATCACGGATGCCGGCGTCACCATCGACGGCACGACGCAGCGAGGTTACATCGATTCACCCATCATTTCGCTGGACGGTTCGGCCACCCACGCCGGTTCGCGAGGCATCGAATTTGCCGGGACCACGGGCGCCGCCGACGGAAGCGTTATCGCACTCAATATCCACTCTTTTCAAGGCGACGGCATTGTAACGGATGCCGATCGCACGACGGTGAGCGAATCCTATATCGGAACCGATACATCCGGTCGCCTGTCCCGCGGTAACATTGATGATGGAATTCAATCCAGCGGCGGCCATACGACATTGACCGACAACTTGATTTCCGGGTCCGGGGACGATGGCGTCAATTTGATGGGCGACTGGGCTACCTTGACCGGCAATCGGATCGGAACCTCCGCCGATGGGTTGTCATCGATCGCCAACGGTGATGAGGGGATCGACGTGGCGGGGGCCAACGCGACGATCGGAACCGCCGCCTCGGGCAACTTGATAAGCGGGAATGACTCTTACGGCATCCTGCTCCAGTCGACTGCCGGTGGTGCGACGGTGATGGGCAACATCATTGGTTTGGGAATCGACGGTCAAACTCGCTTAGGAAATGGTGAGGACGGCATCCTGACTCGGGCCAACAGCATCATTGGCGGGCTGGGCATCGGTGAAAGAAACATTGTATCCGATAATGGTGCCGACGGCATCGCGGTCCGGGCCGGGGCATCGCATTCCCGAGTGATCGGCAACTACATCGGCACCGACCGGGATGGTGGTCAGAATCGCGGCAACACCGCCTCGGGCATCTTCGTCGATGACGTGACGGGCGTTTGGATTGATGATAATGTCATCTCCGGCAACGCCGAGGAAGGGATCTACGCACGATTCGACAACAATAATCAAATACGCCGGAACAAGATTGGAACCGATGCGACCGGTTTGATTGCAATGGGAAACGGGTCGACCGGCATCTCGCTCAACGACTCGTTGCAAAATACGATTGACGGCAACATCATCTCGGACAATGGGTTGTATGGAATCTCGATCGGCGGTTCCAGCTCGACGCTCAACGTGGTGACGGCCAATTTGATTGGCGTTGACGCGACCGGTGCCGAGGCGTTGGGAAATGTCGACGACGGCGTTCGCATCACCTCCGGTGCTCATCATAATACGATCGGGGGCGATCGCACCGCCGGTCAGGGCAACACGATCTCCGGCAGCACGGGAACGCTAGCCGACGGAATTGAAGTCATTTCCGGCAGTGATGATAATTTTATTTATGGAAACGCAATTGGAACCAACGCGTCGGGAACCGGCTCGATCGGCAACAAACGATTCGGCATCAACATTTTTCGCGACGTCGCGAATACACAGATTGGCGGCATCGGTACCGGCCAGGGAAATATCATCTCCGGCAACACCTCCTACGGGGTTAATATCGGTAGCGACGTTGCCGGGTTGACCGAGCGAACCGCGGTGGTGGCCAACACCATCGGACTAGGTGCCGACGGTACAACTGTTTTGCCCAACGGCGGAGGCGTACGAATTCTTGCCGGAGCATTCGAGACCACGGTCGGTGGCGTGACCCAGAGCCACCGCAACCTTATTAGCGGCAACACCGGCAACGGAGTTTACATATCTGACGCGATGAGCACGACCATCGTCAACAACTTCATCGGGTTGGATCGAACCGGCGAATTGATCCGCGGCAACCAAGGTAGCGGGGTCCTGGCGGTCGGTGTCGATGGGTTATTGATCGACCGCAATGTCTTGTCGGGGAACCAGAAAGGGGTGCTGATTCAATCTTCGACCAATGTGACGCTGATCGGAAACCTAATCGGCACCGACAAGGACGGTCTGACCGATCTGGGTAACACCAACGTTGGCGTTCACCTGACCGGCGCGACTAGTGGCAGCATCATGATCGGCGGCGACACCGCATCGGAGCGGAACATCATTTCCGGCAATGACAACGGTGGAATTCTATCGGCGGACATGTCTGCGCTGACAATCCGGGGGAACTACATCGGGGTCGATGCAACCGGTGGTCAATCGCTTGCCAATAGTAATCACGGCGTTTCGATCTATCGCGGTTCGGGCGCGTTGATTGGCGGTGCGGCCGCGGGCCAAGGTAATGTCGTTTCGGGTAGTACGAACGAGGGAATTTACCTCAACCAAACCAGCGATGTTACCATCGCCGGCAATACAATTGGTTTGTCTGCCGATCGATTGGTCACGCTGCCAAACAACAATGGAATTTACTTGACCAACGGAGCCACCGGCACCCTCATCGGCGGCGCCGCGACGGCGGCCGCCAATTGGATCGGAGGCAATCATTTGACCGGCATCACGCTGCACAGCACCGCGGGCGGAAATAATACCATTCGCGGCAATCGCATCGTCGGCAACGGAACCCTTGGCATCGACTTGGGCAATGACGGGCGAACACTCAACGATGTCGGCGACGTCGATGCCGGCGTCAATGACCTGCAGAATTTTCCTGAACTGACGACTGCGGTGATTCAGTCCGGCGGGGTCCGTGTGACAGGGAGTCTGTCGACGGAGCCGTCGAAAAGTTATTTGATTGAACTGTTTGCAGCCGCCATCGATGGTGACGCCGACCGGCGGGTCGGCTCAGCCAATGTGATGACCGATGGCTCGGGCAATGCGACGATCGATGTTCTGATTACAGAATCTGTCGCTTCAAATGAACGCATCACCGCGACGGCGACGCTCGATCATGGCGATGGCACCTTTGGCGGAACCTCGGAGCTTGCCGACTGGATCGAGGTCGATGCGACGCCTGACGATCTTAAGGTGACAACGTCCGGCGGCGGGATTCGTCTCAACACCGATAGCGGTAACGATGCCTATCTGATTGCCGAGGATGGCGGAGCCATTTTAGGGGGCCTGTCAGCATTGACGCTGGAAACTCGCATCACCACGACGGCGATGACCGGGGTCAACCCGTTGCTGTCCTACGCAACGCCGGGGGATTCTAACGAAGTGCTACTCTACTATCAGGGGTCGGAGCTGGTTTTTGCGATCAATGGTACCGAGGTTCGCAACAGCGATGTCAACTACGCATTGCAAATCGCTGACGGTCGGGAGCACGCCGTAGCGGTCACCTGGGACGCGGCCGCGGGCGACTGGGCTTTTTATATCGATGGGGTTCAAACCGCTTCGGGCACCGGATTATCGACCGGCACGACTGTTGCCGGGGGCGGAACGTTGGTGTTCGGGCAAGAACAAGATAGCGTCGACGGCGATTATCAGCCGGGACAGTATTTGGAGGCGACGCTACACGGAACCAGAATTTTTAGCGACGTCCGTACCGCGGCCGAGCTTGCCGCATCTTACGCATCGGATCTACCCAATGACGAACCCAATCTAATTGTTGATTGGCGGATGGATTCGCTTTCGACCGGCGGCGTGGTGGTCGATGAGGTGTCCGGCAATCACCTGGTCGTTGCCCACGTTTCGGATGCCGGCTTTAGCGAATCAACACCCGAGCTTGTGATGCGAATCAAGGAGTCGGATCGGACCGGGACGGTGGTGGCCAATCTCGTAGGAATCGATGCGGACCGGCGCGATGCGATCGATGCGTTGTTGGCGGGTGATCCTTCGCTGCAATACTCCGAACTGACCAACAAGTTCTACAAGTTTGAGTCCACCATTCGGTCTTGGACAGACGCGGTGACATTTGCGGGAACTCAAACGCTCGATGGCGTTGCCGGTTCGTTGGTCGAGATCCGTTCGGCGGCCGAACAGGAAATCGTTGCCGGCTATGCCGCCAATCACAACGCCATTGTCTGGCTGGGAGGTTCCGATGCGGAGGTCGAAGGCGAGTTCCGGTGGGCCGATGGCACGTTGTTTTGGCGGGGCGATACCGACGGGTTTGCCCCGGCAGACGCCTATCAGAATTTTGCGGGAACCGAGCCAAATGACTTTAGCATCGGCGAAGATTTTGTATCGATGCGGGTTGACGGGTTATGGAACGACCAGGGGACAACCGACCACCGCTCGGTCATCCAGTGGGATGCCGATGCGGTGCTCGATGCCGCCGAGTGGTTGACCTATTCGATTCAAACGCAAACAGTTGCCGGCGCCTTCGCGATTGAAGCCGACTCGGGCCAATTGACCGTCGGTGACGGTTCGCTGTTAGATTCCTTGGCTATTTCGACGCATACCGTGACGGTCCGGGTCACCGACGGCGGCGGCCACTACTACGATCGCTCGCTCACGATTGCGGTTGACAATGTCAACGAAGCGAACAACGCACCGACCAACCTTTCGTCGGGCATTGAGTTAAACTTAGACGGCGGCAATGACGCGTTCTTGCAAACCTCGTCAGGTGGGTCCGTTTTTGGTGGACTCCAACAATTCTCCGCGGAAATCAGCCACTTGACTTCCGACATCGGTCATGCACAAACGCTGATCTCCTATGAGGCCCCCAGTGGTGGTGGGAACGAATTACTGTTGCGTTATAAGCCGGACGGCAACCTGGAAATTCAGATTCATGGTGGGAGCAACTCTGTCGATCTAGGAATGAACGTCTCGGAAGTTGACGACGGTGTCCGTCATTCGTTGGCGGTGACATGGGACAACACCCATGGCAATTGGTCGTTATATCTCGATGGCGATCTGCGATCCAGCGGCACGGGGCTGGCAACCGGCCACACCTTGCTTGGGGGCGGGATGTTGGTGTTGGGGCAGGATCAAGATGGCGTCGGGATCAACTACGATCCCGACGAGAGTTTTGCCGGCACGCTGTATGATATCCGAGTTTGGAACGACGTCCGAACCGAAGCGGAAATTTCGCTGAACCATCGACATAAGTTTGGCGGTGGCAGCGTGCCCGGCGGTTTGATCGCGAACTGGCAGATGGATGGCTTCAACGGTTCCGGTGAAGTGGTTGATGTGGTCGGGGGAAACAATCTAAGCGTCGGACACGCCACCGGGGCGGGATTCGTCGCGAGCACCCCGGTCGATGATTTGCATGCGAGCGAACATGCGTTCAATGGAGCCACGGTCGGATTCGTCATCCCTGCCGATCCCGATTCCCCGCGGGACATCGTGGCCGATGGTAACTTCCTTGAAAGTGGTTATCAGTCGAGTTCGGTGACCTATCATGCCGACGGTTCCGGTGCCGGCAGCACCTTGGGCGGGTGGACGGTGACCGAAGGCAGCGTCGACGCGCTGAGTCAAGACTGGACATCACTGGACGGGGATCCGATTGTTATCGAACTCAACGGAAATACCCGGGGAGCGATCCGTCAAGAACTCGACGTGGAAGCGGGCCATCGCTACCAAGTCATTTTCTCGGTTAGCGGTCCGTTTGATACTGCACCGGAACCTGTCCGGCTGCGTGTCTCCGCCGATGGACAAAGCCAAGACTTCACGATGGCCAAGCCCGACAACTTCGCTTGGGGTAGTGAGGGTACTTTTAATGACTACTCGATGACGTTCGTTGCCGACGACCCCGAAGCGACGTTGGAGTTCAAATCCTTGGCCACCGGGTCGCGTGGGCCGTTTCTGACCAACGTCCGAGTGGTCGAAATACCCGCCGCCGTGACATCGATATTGAACGGCGACCCAACGCTTTCTTATGACGCGGGCACCAACAAATTCTACCGAGCGGTCGACAGTTTTATCACGTGGGATGCTTCGCAAAATCTCGCCCGATCCTCATCGCTCAACGGGAACGCCGGTCAGTTGGTCACAATCGATTCGGCTTATGAGAACGAGTTGGTTCGCAATATGGCTCGGGCGATGGGAACCAACGTTTGGCTGGGCGGCAGCGACGCGACCAGCGAAGGAACCTGGCGATGGCAACGCGGTGGCGTCGATGCGGAGACGTTCTGGTCCGGCAATCAAACCGGAGCGCCCACGTATGGCGAATACACCAACTTCACCGTCGGGGAGCCGAATGCGATCGCCGCGAGCGAAGATTACTTGCAAATGTATCAGTCAACGGGCAAATGGAACGACGGTGAAGTCGGATTCCAAGCGGCGTATGTGATCGAGTGGGATGCCGCCGAAGTGCTGTCGAACTTCACCTTTAACCTGATCGATGATGCGGGCGGGCGTTTTGCGATTGATGCGGCGACCGGCCAAGTCACCGTCGCCGACGCCTCGCTGCTTGATTACGAAAACTCGGTCTCCCACGAAATCACCGTTGAGGTAGCCGATTCGTTGGGCGAGATCCGTTCGGACACGTTCACCGTGGCGATCGAAAACGGGATCGAGGTCGTCCAAACGGTTCCAGGTCCGCAAACGATCGATGAAGACACCGTGTTGACCTTCAGCACCGCCGGTGGCAACGCGGTGGTCGTCAGTGACACTTTAACGACCGACGATACGTTGATGCGGGTCACACTATCGATCGCGGACGGAGTTTTAAACCTATCGCAAACCACCGGTTTGTTGATTGTCCATGGCGTTGATGGTTCTTCCTCACTTGTCATCGAAGGGACCGAGTCGGCCCTCAACGCAGCGTTCGAAGGAATGACGTTCACGCCGGACGCCGACTTCCACGGCAGCGCCGCCTTAAATGTCATCACTACGTTTGTTGACCTCGAAGGTCAATATACATTTGAAGGCGGCAGCGCGGACGATCAGAGCGGTGGTGCCGGCGTGGCCGGAACGTTTGAAGATGGTGCCGGAACCATTTCGGACCCCGTGCGGGGCGAAGTCCTGAGCCTCGATGGCACCGGGGCTCATGTTGAGATCGCTGGCACCTTTGGTGATCCGGCCAATGTGACGCTTTCCGCATGGGTCAACTTGACTGCGGCGGACGGTGGCGGGGCCGAAGTGATTTCGCTGGGTGATAGCGTTTCGCTGCGATTGCAAGATGCCGGTAGCAATTTCATCAGTGGCAGCTATTACAACGGTACCACCTGGATCGTCACGCAATTTGACGTCGGTTCATCGCTGGCCGGGACCGGCTGGCACCATGTCGCCTATTCGTTCAATGATGCGGGCGATGTGGCGACGCTCCATTTGGATGGCGTCCAAGTCGCCTCGGCCAGCGTGACCGGCTCGATCAGCTACACCCTCGGGGCGAACAGCACGATCGGGAAACATGGCAACGGGGTCACCGCCCAGGATTTCAATGGTCGGATCGACGATGCCCGTGTCTACACCCGAGCCTTATCATCGGACGAAATCGCGGCGATCGCGGGTGACGAATCAGTATCAAGCGGCAGCGTGGCAATCACTGTCGAAGCGGTTAACGATCCACCGACGCTGGTCAACCTCGATGGCAATCCGACGTTCATTGAGGGTGGTTCCGCGGTGGTGCTCGATGGCGATGTGACGTTCTTTGATACGGACATCGATCGCGGCGAAGATGATTTCGATGGCATCGATCTGATGCTAAACCGCAACGGCGGAGCGAGTGCCGATGACATCTTCACCGCCACCGGAAACCTTGTCTTTGCGGGCAACAACGATTTGGACCTGTCCGGCACGACGGTCGGGACCGTTGTCACCAATAGCGCCGGGACGTTGAACTTGCGATTCAATGCGACCGCGACCCAAGCTCAAGTCGATGAGGTGTTGCAATCGATCGCGTATAGCAACAGCAGCGAGGCGCCACCGGCCAGCGTGCAAATCGACTGGTCGATCGAAGACAACAACGGGGGTGCTCAAGGCAGCGGCGGCAACCAGTTCGCCACCGGAGCCACGACGGTTGATATCACGGCTGTTAACGATGCACCGGTTTTGGATAACACCGGCACGATGACGCTCACGTCGATCACTGAGGATCAAACCAATAACGGTGGTAACACGGTTGCATCGATCATTGCCTCCGCCAGCGGTGACCGGATCACCGATGTTGACTCGGGCGCGTCCGAGGGGATTGCGATCACCGCCAAGGTAAATGGCAATGGAACGTGGCAGTATTCGATCGATGGCGGATCGAGCTGGAACAATGTTGGCACGGTCTCCGCAACGTCCTCGCTGTTACTACGCAGCAACGATCTAATTCGTTTTGTACCCAATGCGCAGAACGCGACCACCGGCAATATCACTTTCCGCGCATGGGACCAGTCCGACGCGACACTGGGGCAGCAAGGCTCCAAGGTTGATACATCGACCAACGGTGGCACCACCGCATTTAGCACCGCGACCGAGTCGGCGACGATCAGTGTTACCGCGGTGAACGATGCTCCGACCATCGCAAACGGTTACGCCCATACGCTGGCGACGACCAACGAAGACACGACTTCATCGGGAACGCTGGCGTCGGCGATCCTAACTGGTGCCGGCCGCGCCGATGTTGATTCCGGCGCTACTAGCGGACTGGCGATCACCAGTAAGACTGGCAACGGCACGTGGCAATACTCAACCAATGGAACCACCTGGCGAGCGTTCGGCAACGTCAGCAGCACCAGCGCCTTGTTGATCTCATCGACGACACAGGTTCGCTACATCCCGGACGCGGCCAACGGCGAGACGGCGACGTTCGAATACAAAGCGTGGGATCGAACGACGGGATCGGCGTCGTCGAATACGACCGCTCGTTACGCAACAGTGGCCTCCAGTGGCGGAACTTCGGCATTTTCGAGTAATACTTCATCTGCTCAAATGGTCATCGGCGATGTCAATGATGCGCCGGTACTTGACGATTCCGGCACGATGACGCTGACCTCGATCGACGAGGATCAAACGGGCGACGTTGGCCAGACGGTGGCGTCAATCATCGCATCCGCCGGTGGAGATCGCATCACCGACGTGGACTCCGGGCCGAGCGAAGGCATTGCCGTCACCGCGAGAACCAACGGCAACGGTCAGTGGCAATACTCGATCGATGGCGGCACGAATTGGTTGCAAGTCGGAACGGTATCCAATTCGTCGGCGTTGTTATTGCGTTCGACCGATCTGCTGCGATTCGATCCCGACGGAGAGAACGGCACGACGCAGGACATCACGTTCCGGGCTTGGGATCAATCCGGCTCGACGGCGGGACAGCAAGGCGACAAAGTTGACACCACGACCAATGGTGGAACGACACCGTTTAGTTCGGCGACTGAATCGGCGTCGATCACGGTCGATGCCATCAATGATGATCCGATCAACGCGGGCAGTCTGCCTTCGGACGTGACCGTCACGGAAGACGTTTCTAGCAATGTCGACTTATCGGCAATCGACGTGAGCGATGTTGACGCCGGCGGCGGTTCGATGACCGTCAAGCTAACGACCGCAACCGGTGGCAATTTGACCGCGGCAAACGGCACGGGCATCACCATCGGTGGCAGTGGCAGTGGAGCCTTGACGTTGACCGGTACTCAAGCCGACTTGAATACGTATCTGGACTCGGCCATCAATGTCACCTACCTGCACAGCACAACCCATCGGAACGGCGACGACGCTGATACGATTCAGGTGGAAGTGACTGACAACGGGAACACCGGATCGGGCGGTGGCGGCGATATCGACTTCGGTACAATCAACGTTGACATCACGGCGGTCAATGATGAGGAAGTCTTGGCAACCAATGATGCGTTGAGCGTTGCCGAAGGTTCCACCGGCAATGTCATTGCAACGGCGGACTTGCACACAACCGATGTCGACAACACCGACTCGCAACTTGTCTACACGATCGACTCGGTCACCACGAACGGAACCTTGCGACTGAGCGGCACGGCGTTAGGTCTCAACGACACGTTCACGCAGGCGGACATCGACGCGGGCAACGTGACGTATGACCATGATGGATCGCAAACCAATAGCGATTCGTTCGACTTCACGGTTGACGACGGCAGCGGAACCGATACGTCGGCCACGTTCAACTTCACCGTCACCAACGTCAACGATGCGCCGATCAACACCGTCCCCGGAGCCCAGTCGGTCGATGAAGACACGTTGCTGGCGATCGCCGGCATTAGCGTTGCGGACAGTGACGACAACCTTGCAACCGTCCGGTTGTCCGTCGTCAACGGCACGCTGGACGTAACGCTCGGCGGTGCGGCGACGATTTCCGCGGGTGCGGACCAAAGCAATGATCTGACGTTGTCGGGTTCACTCGTTGATATCAACAACACGTTAGCCAGCCTGACGTACCAAGGCAATTTGAACTTCAACGGCAGCGACACGTTGACCGTTCTGTCGACCGATAGCGATGCGGCCACGGACTCCGACACCGTTGCGATCACCGTTGGTGCGGTCAACGACACGCCTGACGTGAGCGGACCAGGATCGGCCTACGCCGTTGATGAACAGACCAACCTGAACATTCACGGTACGGGCTTCAGCGTGAGTGATATTGATGCGGCCAGCGGCACGATGACGGCAACGTTCGTGGTTGGCGAAGGCACGCTGTCGCTGACCGCCGGTGACTCAGGCGTGACCATCGGGGCCAACGACGCGAGTTCCGTTTCGTTCACCGGCACACTAACGCAGATCAATGCGTTGCTGGGCGGCAGCGGAACCGGAACGATTGTTTACAACAACGGCAGTGATACACCATCGGCGTCAACGACCATCATATTGACGGTGAACGATAGCGGAAACACTGGCACCGATCCGGGTGCGACCGCCGATGGCAGCAGCGAGGAGGACTCGGTATCGCAGACGATCAATGTGACGGCAACCAACGACGATCCAACCAACGCGGGAATCCTGCCCGCCGACGTGACGGTCACCGAGGATGTCTTGTCCAACGTCGACCTTTCGTCGGTTGACTTCAGCGACGTCGACGCGGCGTCGAGCGATCTGACCGTGACGCTCTCGACTTCCGCCGGGGGTGAACTGACCTTGTCTTCCGATATGAATCTGACCTTTGGCGGATCGGCGACCGCAAGGACGATCACCGGCACACTGGCGGATCTCAATGCATACTTCGACACCCCGTCGCACATTCGATATCTGCACGGCACCGCCAATATCAATGGTGAGAATGCTGACACGATCACGGTTGTGATGAACGACAATGGCAATACTGGCACCGGCGGCGGCACCGACCAGAACCTTGGCACGGTCAACGTGGATATTACGGCCGTCAATGACGCACCGGTCAACACGGTCCCCGGAATCCAGACGGTCGACGAAGATACGACCACCGCGATCTCGGGCCTCTCGATTGCCGACGTCGATGTGGGATCGAGCGACTTGTCAACGCGGTTGCAAGTCACTGCGGGGATTGTCAACGTCACACTCTCGGGATCAGCAACGATCAGTGTTGGAACCAATGGTACCGGCGATTTGACAATTCAAGGTTCGGTCGCCGACATCAACGCCACGCTGGCCAGTTTGACTTATCGCGGCAATAGCAATGTCAACGGCACGGCAGCCGATACTCTTACAGTGACGACCAACGACCTAGGCAACACCGGCAGCGGTGGAGTTCAATCGGACGTCGATACGGTTCAAATCAATATCGATGCGGTCAATGACACGCCCAATGTAACCGGGCCGGGAGCGGTCTACACGGTTGATGAACAATCGAACCTTTCAATCCAAGGCACAGGCTTCAGTGTCACCGATGTCGATGCGGCATCGGGAACGATGACGGCGACCTTCGTCGTCGGCGAAGGTACGCTCTCGCTCTCCGCCGGTGATTCCGGCGTATTGATCACGGCCAACAACGCGGGCACCGTTTCGTTCACTGGGACGTTAAATCAAATCAACGCGTTATTGATTGGCAGCGATACCGGCACGATCGCTTACAACAACGGCAGTGATACACCTTCAGCTTCGACCACAATCACAATTATTGTTAACGATGGCGGCAACTCGGGAAGCGATCCGGGACTAACCGCAGACGGCGGTAGCGAAGAAGATTCCGCTTCGCAAACGATTTATATAACGGCAACGAACGACGATCCGACCAACGCGGGAAGTTTGCCCTCGGATGTAACCGTCACCGAAGACGTTTTATCTAACCTCGATCTCTCGGCGGTGAACTTTGGCGACGTCGATGCGGCGACGAGCGACCTAACGGTCACCCTTTCAACCTCCACCGGGGGTGAGCTGACGTTGGCCGCCGACGCCGGAATGACCTTTGGTGGTTCGGCGACGACGCGGACGATCACCGGAACGCTGACGGAATTGAATAACTATTTCGACACGGTTTCGAACATTCAGTATCAGCACGGGTCCCCCCACACCAACGGGGATATTGCTGACACCATCAACATTGTCATTAATGATGGTGGCAACACGGGGACCGGCGGTGGAACCGATCAGAACCTTGGGGCGGTCAACGTCGACATCACCGCCGTCAACGACGAAGAAGTTTTGGCGACCAACGAGACGTTCACGGTCGCCGAAGGTTCCACCGGCAACGCCATCGCAACCGCAAATCTGCAAACCACCGATGTCGACAACGCGGACAGCGAGTTGGTCTATACGATTGACGCGGTGACCGGCAATGGAACCCTGAGGTTGTCAGGGAGCGCGTTGGCATTAAACGACACCTTCACTCAAGCTGACATTGACGCCGGCAACATTACCTACGATCACAACGGTTCGCAAACGACAGCCGACTCGTTCGACTTCACCGTGGACGATGGTTTTGGGACAACGACCAGCGACACTTTCAACTTCTCCGTTATCAACGTCAACGATGCACCGGTCATCTCCGTGATCGAAGTCGCGGCCCTGAATTACACCGAAAATGACGCGGCTGTCGTTATTTCATCGACAATCTTATTGCAGGATGCTGATGGCGGTAATTTAGCGTCGGCGACCGTGGAAATCACCGCCGGTTTTCAAGCCGGTGACCTGTTGGAGTTCACCGATCAAAACGGCATCTCGGGTTCGCTCTCCGGTGGCGTGCTGACGCTGACTGGTTCGGCGACCGTCGCCGAGTATCAAACCGCCCTTCGTAGCGTGACCTACCGCCACAGCGGCGACGATCCCAATGGCACGTCGCGAACGGTGGAATTTACCGTTAACGACGGAGATTCGGATTCCAACAGCCAAACTCGTGACGTGGTTGTCGAACCCATCAATGATGCCCCGTCCGATGCGGGCAGTTTGCCAGGCGATGTGACGGTGACCGAGGACGTATTGTCCAACGTTGATCTGTCGACCATTCAACTGTCGGACCCGGACGATCGCGGCGGCGACCTGACCGTCACGCTGTCGACGTCGACCGGTGGGGAACTGATGTTGGCCGCGAATGCGAACTTGACGTTCGGCGGGTCCGCCACCACGCGGACGTTGACGGGGACCGTCGCCGAGCTGAATGCCTATTTCGATATTGCGTCCAACATTCGATATCAACATGGAATCGAGCACACGTTCGGTGACAATGCGGACACGATCACGGTTGTGGCGAATGACAATGGCAATACCGGCACCGGCGTCCAAGCCGATCAAATACTCGGTGCGGTCGACGTCGACATAACAGGGGTCAATGACTCTCCCGGCTTTGTCGACCTGGATGGAACGCCGACGTATATTGAAAACGGATCGCACGTCGTGATGGACAATGATGTGACCGTGGTTGATCCTGAGTTATTAGCCGCCAATAGTTTCGGTGGTTCCACCTTAACGTTCCACCGAGTCGGCGGGTCCAATTCGGAAGACCGATTTTCACCCAGCGGCAACGTGACCGCTCCCTCGCCCCGCGTGCTGGTTAATGGCGTTGAAATTGGAACCTATACCCACGGCGGCGGTCAACTGCGAGTGATTTTCAACGCCTCCGCGACAGCGTCGGACGTTAACGCAGTCGCTCAAACGACCCGCTACGGAAACGTTTCGAATGATCCGCCCGGATCAGTCGATATTCAATGGACCTTTAACGACGGCAACTCCGGATCCCAGGGCAGCGGCGGCGCGCTATCGACCACCGGCGTCGTTCAGGTCACCATCGAGGCGATCAACGATAATCCCACCAACGTGGGGAGTTTGCCGGGTGAAGTCACGGTATCCGAAGATTCATTGTCCAACATCGATCTGTCGACCATTCAACTATCCGACCCGGACGATCGCGGCGGCGACCTGACCGTCACGCTGTCGACGTCGACCGGTGGAGAGCTGACATTGGCCGCGAATGCGAATTTGACGTTCGGCGGGTCCGGCACCACGCGGACCATGACGGGAACCGTCGCCGAGCTGAATGCCTATCTCGATGTCGCATCCAACATTCAATATCAACACGGAATCGAGCACACGTTCGGTGACGATGCGGATACGATCACTGTCGTGGTCAACGATCATGGAAACACCGGAACCGGCGGCGGCACTGATCAAACGCTGGGCGTCGTCAGCGTTGACATCGTGTCGGTCAATGATGAGCAGGTTTTAGAAACCAATGACACGCTCACCATCACTGAGGGGTCAACGGGCAACGTCATCGCGACGGCGGACCTACTCACCACCGATGTCGATCACGCTGATAGTGAATTGATTTATACGATTGATGTAGCGACCAGCAACGGAACGCTTCGATTGAGCGGCGTGGCACTTGGGTTGAATGATACCTTCACGCAGGATGACATCGACAACGATCGTGTCACTTACGATCACGACGGGTCGCAAACCGCCGCCGATTCGTTCGACTTCACCGTCGATGATGGCGACGGTTCAACGACCAGCAGCACTTTTAACTTTGCGATCACCAACATCAACGATGCGCCGATCGTTTCGGGTATCGAAGTGGCGGATCTCGACTACACCGAGAACGACGCGGCGATGGTCATTTCATCGACGATTGAACTCACCGATGATGACGGCGGCAATCTAACCTCGGCGACGATCGAAATTGCTGTGGGTTTCCAAACCGGAGATTGGTTGGGGTTCACTAATACGGCCAATATTACCGGTTCGTTCTCCGGTGGCACGCTGTCCCTGTCCGGTTCGGCAACCGTCGCCGAATATCAATCGGCCCTGCGCAGCGTCACCTACCAACATAATGGGGACGACCCCAATTCAACCCGGCGAACGGTCGGGTTCACCGTCAACGACGGTGACACGGATTCCAACACGCAAACCCGTGATATTGCAGTCGAAGCGGTCAACGACGACCCAACCGATGCGGGCATTTTGCCCAGCGATGTGACGGTGACCGAAGACGTGTGGTCCGACGTGGATCTGTCATCGATCGATTTGAGCGACCTGGATGATCGCGGTGGCGATTTGACCGTGACCCTAACGACATCAACCGGCGGCGAGCTGACGCTGGCGGCCGATGCCGCCCTGACCTTCGGCGGCACGACGACCTCGCGGACAATCACCGGAACCTTGGCGGAGCTAAACACCTACTTCGACACCGCCTCGAATATTCAGTATCTGCATGGCGCTGCGAATATTAACGGCGGCGACGTCGACACCATCACGGTCGTCATCAACGACAACGGCAACACGGGAACCGGCGGCGGCACCGATCAAAACCTGGGTACCATCAACGTCGACATCACGGCCGTCAACGATGAGGAAGTTCTGGCGACGAACAAGACGTTGACCGTTGCCGAAGGTTCCAACGGCAACGTGATTGCGACCCCGGATTTACATACCACCGATGTCGACAATACAGACGCTCAACTCGTCTACACCGTCGACGTCGTGACGGCTAACGGAACATTGCGACTCAGCGGTACGGCACTCGGAGTCAATGATACTTTCACCCAGGATGACGTCGACAGCAACCGCGTCACCTACGACCACAACGGCTCGCAAACCTCAAGCGATTGGTTCGACTTCACCGTCGACGATGGATCGGGAAGCGAAACATCGGCAACGTTTAGCTTCGTCGTTAGCAACGTCAATGACCCGCCGGTCAATACGGTTCCCGGAGCGCAGTCGGTCAATGAAGACACACCGTTGTCGATCTCGGGTATCAGCGTGGCGGACGACGACGACAACCTGTCGACCGTCCGGTTGACCGTCAACAACGGAACACTGGACGTAACGCTCAGCGGTGGGGCGACGATTTCCGCCGGCGCGGACCAAAGCAATGATCTGACGCTTTCGGGATCGCTCGCCGACATCAACAACACGTTGGCTTCGCTTGTTTACCAGGGAGACCAGCATTTTAACGGCAACGATACGCTGACGATCTTATCGACCGACAGCGACACAGCGACTGATTCGGACACGATCGCCATTACTGTAGCCGCGGTCAACGACACGCCGGAAGTTTCCGGTCCAGGATCAGCTTATACCGTCAATGAACAAAACAATCTGACGATTCATGGCACGGGCTTCAGCGTGACGGATGTCGATGCGGCCTCGGGAACGATGACCGCAACGATCGCAGTTGCCGAAGGTGCAATCACAGTGGCCGAAGGTGACTCCGGCATAGCGATCAGCAGCGGAAACGCAAGCGGATCGGTGATTCTGACCGGGACACTCACGCAAATCAACAATTTACTAACCGCTGTCGGCACCGGGACGATCATCTACCACAACGCCAGTGATACGCCGTCGGCGAGCACCAACATCACAGTCACAGTCAATGACGGTGGCAGCACGGGCAGCGATCCGGGAACAACTGCTGACGGCAGCAGCGAAGAAGACTCCGCCTCGCAAACGATTAACATCACCGCGATCAATGACGATCCGACCAATGCGGGTTCGTTGCCTTCGGACATCACCGTCACCGAAGACGTACTCTCCGACGTAGATCTTTCGGTGGTGGACTTCAGCGATGTCGACGCGGCATCGAGCGCTTTAACGGTCAAACTATCAACGTCCACCGGTGGCGAGTTGACCTTGGCGGCCGATGCAGCCCTGACCTTCGGCGGTACAGCGACAACGCGGACGATCACCGGAACGCTGACGGAATTGAATACCTATTTTGCCTCCGCTTCAAACATTCAATATCTGCATCCGAGCGCCCATTTCAACGGTGATAATGCCGACACGATCACTGTTGTTATCAACGACAACGGCAACACTGGAACCGGCGGCGGCACCGATCAATCGCTGGGCATCGTCAACGTTGACATCACAGCCGTCAACGACGAACAGGTCTTGACGATTAACACTGGGTTGACCGTCGTCGAAGGCTCCGTCGGCAACGTCATCACGGCGGCGGATCTGCACACCGCCGATGTCGACAACCCGGAGAGCGAATTGGTCTACACCATTGATTCGGTGACATCGGTCGGCACACTTTGGTTGTCAGGAACTGTCCTAAGCGTCAACGACACATTCACGCAGGCCGATGTTGAAGCGGGCAACTTAACGTACAGTCATGACGGCTCGCAAACATCGTTGGACTCGTTTAACTTCACCGTCGACGACGGACAGGGCTCCAGGACCAGCGATACTTTTAGCTTCGCCGTTACCAATGTCAACGATTTACCGGTGGTCTCGGGGATCGAAACCGCGGATCTGAACTATACCGAGAACGACGCCGCAACGGTTATTTCAGCGACCCTATCACTAGCCGATGATGACGGTGGCAATCTGAGTTCGGCAACGGTTAGAGTCATTGCGGGCTTGCAGGTTGGCGATTTGTTAGATTTTGTCGATCAAAATGGCATCACCGGTTCATTGTCGGGTAACACATTGACATTATCCGGTTCGGCGACGGTCGAGGAATATCAATCGGCCCTCCGCAGTGTCACCTATCGTCACACCGGCGATGATCCCAATGCCACCGCACGGACCGTCTCGTTCACCGTCAACGATGGCGACACCGATTCCAATACTCAAAGCCGTGCAATCGCGGTCCAGGCGATCAATGACGATCCGACCAACGCCGGCAGTTTGCCCACCGATGTTAGCGTGACCGAAGACGTCCAGTCCGACATAGATTTGTCCTTGATTGACCTGAGCGATTTGGACGATCGTGGCGGTGATCTGACTGTGTCAATCGCGACGTCCGTCGGCGGGGAACTGACGTTGGCCGCCGATGCGAATTTGATTTTCGGCGGTTTTCCCACCGCGGTAACGTTGACTGGCACCAAAGCCGACCTGAACGCGTACTTCGATATTGCTTCCAACATCCAGTATCTACATCCGACCGAGCACTCCAACGGCGTCAATGCCGACACGATTACCGTGTTTGTCAAAGACAACGGCAATACGGGCATGGGCGGACGAACCGACCAAAACCTGGGTGCGATCAATGTTGATATCATAGCGGTCAATGATCAGGAATTGTTAGCGGACAACAACACGCTGACGGTGGCCGAGGGTTCATCCGGCAACGTGATCGCGACGGCGAGTTTGCACACGACTGACGTGGACAACCCGGACAGTGAACTTGTTTACATCGTCGATTCAGCCGTCGGCCATGGTGTGTTACGCTTGTCGGGGGTTGTTTTGGATATCGGCGACACGTTCACCCAACTCGACATTGACAACCACCGCGTCAGCTACGATCACGACGGATCGGAAACGTCAGCCGACTCATTCGACTTCACCGTTGACGATGGTTCCGGCACATCGACAAGCTCGACATTCAGATTCAGCGTCACCAACGTCAATGATGCCCCACTCGTTTCGGGAATGGAGGCAGTTGAATTGACCTACACCGAGAACGATGGTGCGGTCGCGATCACTTCGACGATGACGTTGAGCGACGTGGATGATACGGATCTTGAATCGGCGGTGGTGCAGATCTCCGGTGGGTATCGGTCCGGCGAGGACACGCTGAGCTTTAGCGATCAAAACGGCATCATGGGTTCATTCGATAGCACTACTGCGACCTGGACGCTCAGCGGAACCGCCACGCTTTTTGAATACGAGACCGCGATACGCAGTATCACCTACAGCAATCATAGCGAGAACCCCGATACCACCACACGAACCATTTCCGTCACCGTCAACGATGGGGCCGCCAACAGCCATACGGTAACACGCGACATTGCTATTGAACGAATCAACGACACGCCTGATGTGGTCGGCCCGGGATTGGCGTATGAGGTTGACGAACAAACCAATCTCAACATTCACGGCACGGGCTTCGGAGTCACCGATCTTGACGCGTCGTCGGGCACCGTGACTGCCGCCATCGCAGTGGGGGAAGGTGCGGTAACCGTCGCGGCGGGAGACTCGGGCGTTGTGATCGGCAGCGGTAATGGTACCGGTAACGTGACATTGACCGGCACGCTTTTACAAATCAACGATTTGCTGTCCGGCAATGGCACGGGTACGATCGTTTATCGCAACAGCAGCGATACCCCATCGGCGTCGACGACAATTACCGTGACGGTCAATGACGGTGGCAATACGGGTTTCGATCCGGGTCTGACCGGCAGCGGAAGCCATGAGGAGGATTCGGCTTCGCAAACAATCCATCTAACCGCGACCAATGATGACCCGACGAACGTTGGATCATTGCCAAGCAATATCACGGTGAACGAAGATGTATCCGGCGATGTGGATTTGTCGGCAATTGATCTGAACGATGTCGATGCGGGCGGTGGACCGCTGACGCTGAAGCTGACCACGTCGACCGGAGGCCATCTGACCGCACTGTCCGGCACGGGGATCACGATCGTTGGCAGTGACAGCGGATCACTGTGGCTGTCGGGCAGTCAGTCGAATTTGAATGCTTACCTAAACACCGCCTCGAATATCCAGTACTTGCACCAGACCGCGAATGTCAACGGAGACAACGCCGACACCATTACCATCAATATTAACGATCATGGAAATACGGGCAGCGGCGGCGGGACCGATCAGAACTTGGGGACGGTCACCATTGACATCACAGCCGTCAATGACGCTCCCGTCGCGACGGATGATACTTATACCGCATCCGAAGATGTCGGGCTGAGCGTCGATGCGGCATCTGGGGTTTTGGCAAACGACTCCGACGTCGACGTCGAGGCAATCCGAGCCGTGTTGGTCACCGGTCCGGCGAATGCTTCCTCGTTCACGCTGCACGCCGACGGGTCGTTTCAATATACGGGAGCGGCGAACTATCACGGCATCGACACGTTCACCTATCGAGCCGATGACGGGGATGCCGTATCGGAAATCCGAACGGTGACGATCGACGTTGCCTCCGTCAATGATCTACCGCCGACGATCATCTCCGGTGGCGGGGGTGATTCGGTTTCCATCACGCTCGATGAGAACTTAGGGGCGGTCACGACAATCGAGGCCATCGATGCGGACCTGCCGGCCGACACCTTGCGTTTTCGCTTGGAAGGCATCGATGCCGATCGTTTCACCATCGATGAGTTCAACGGGTCGCTGTCATTCTTGACGGCGCCGAATTTTGAAGCTCCAGGGGACGTTGGCGGAGACAATATCTATGATTTGACGGTGGTGGTCAGCGACGGCATCCACGAAGATTTTCAAAACGTCGAAGTTCGGGTCGCCGATGTTGATGAATTTGACGTCGACATTCCGATCGACATCGACTCCGGTTCCAATCGAATCGCCGAAAACTCTCCGGTAGGCACGTCGGTTGGCGTCCAAGTGTTCGCCGACGATGCCGATGGGACCGATAGCGAGGTGACCTATGTGTTGATCGATGATGCCTCCGGGAGGTTTGACATCGATCCGGTCACCGGACAAATCGTGACCGCGGCGGTATTGAATTATGAGGTGGATGGTCCGTCGCATCGCTTGACCGTCCTGGCGACCTCGGCCGACGGGTCAACCGCAACGCGAGATTGGAACGTTGATTTAGTCGACGTCAATGAGTCGCCGGTGGCGTCCGAGGAGTCGTTCACGACGAGGATCAGTCAACCGTTGCTAATCGGTTCGGAAACCATCTTAAGTAATGATTCCGATGTTGATGGCGATGCGTTGTCGGTGGTTATTGTAGCCGCGCCGCGGCATGGGACCGTGACAATTGATATTGATGGGAATGTGATCTATGCACCCGGACCGGGGCATTTTGGCATCGACACTTTTGTTTATGTCGCTTTTGACGGGAAGTTGTCGAGTGGCGAAACGATTGTCACCGTTCGAACGGAATCACAATCCGGTGGGGCGGGCAATTCGACCGGCGGCACCGAAGCCTCCGAGGATGTTTCGGTGAACGAGTCTTCGGGGGAGATGGACCAGGAAGCTGAAGCCCAAGGATCGGATCAATCCGACGATGGTCCGGTTGCAGGTCCCGTCGACGCCAATTCCGTCGCCCAAGAAACCGACGCGGGCCGACGCGAAACGTCGGCAGCTCGCGGATTGGATACCGAAGTGGGGATTGGCGAGTCGATGGCTGCCCCGGCGGGGTCTTCAGGATCGACGACGGTTCGTGGCGACGACCTGAGCCGCTCGCTATCGATTGACGCGGTTGGTTTGAGATTGACGGATAGTTATTATGATGACGAATCAACGTCTGCCGCCGGGCGCATGCTTAGCCTGCAGGACGGTTCATCGGCGCTCTGGGTGACTGCCGAATCGATTGAAGAAACTTCAGTCAACGCGGACACTTTTTCAGTAGGAGCCTATGGTACATCGATCGGGTTAGCATCGATCGGTTATGTGTTGTGGGCACTTCGGGGCGGCATGTTTGCGGCAACGTTCTACGCGGGCATTCCGCAGTGGCGATCGCTCGACCCGGCAACGTTGCTGGGCGGGTATCAGGACGCCATATCGAAAAATGACAAAATCGAGCAGATGCTCGGGTGATTTAGCAACAGAGGTCACCGAGATCACAGAGAGAAGCGTTTGATGCCGTCGACGAGGCGAGATTGGCTGAAGTTGATCAGTAGGGCGAGTTTCAATCCAGTTGATTTCAAATAGGAAAGTGTTTGAGCGGTTGCGACGTCAGGTAAAGTTTTTACGGCTTTGAGTTCCAGGACTACTTGCCGCTCGACGAGGATGTCGAGCTTCTGTCCCTTAATGACGTGGCCTTTGTAGACGACGTCCACCTCTTTCTGTCGCTCGCACTGGATGGCACGCAAACTAAGTTCGTGGCATAGCGCTTCCTCATAGATCGATTCTAGCAGCCCCGGCCCGAGGATTCGATGCACTTCGATCGCTGCGCCAATGATCTTTTGGGTTAGTTCGTCGCTCATTAGCATTGCTGCCTGTGATGGGTTTAGATTTAATAGAGGAATCATTTTGCCACAGAGGTCACCGAGAGCACAGAGGTGCCGGATGATATTTTTATCGGTGATGACTCTGTGTTCTCGGTGACCTCTATGGCTGTCAATCGGGAGATGTAACACAGTCCCGCTTCGAAACCCACTTCCATGATCGCGTTGACAGCGGCTACGGAGGAGGTATTGCCACAGAGGTCACCGAGGGCACAGAGGTACTGGATGAGAGGTTGATTGGTGATGACCTCTGTGTTCTCGGTGACCTCTGTGGCTAATAATCCGTTGCTTTAACCGCTTATTTCCTTGTTACTAATTGCCCGAAGGGTGGGGGGCTGAACGGATGCTAGCAATTGTGGGGCGTCCGGGCCGGCAGGTGCTTAGCGGGATCGCTGCGGGACGATGAGAGAAACGGTCCCATTCTCACTCCCCGTCCATGGTCGTTTGTATTTTGTCGCTGCCGCCCGCCCGACGCTCCCGCGACCATCGTCGACGGTCGCGGCGTGGGATCGGCGACATTGGCCGGCGGGTTTTTCGGACGGCGATGATTCGCGCCACTCTGGCCGCGACGTTGGGGACGGCCGTCGCCCAGTGCCAAACGCCGGTCCTGCCGATTGATCCGACGGTTCAAACTGCGGCCGCGGAGCCGGCGTGGTGGGTCGGGGCGGCCCGGTCACCCATGCTCGGGGAGGTCGGGATGCCGCTGCGGGTTGACGATGCGATAGCGATGGCGGTTGCCGGTAGCCCCCGGATCGCCGCGGCTTGTCGTCAGAGCGAAGCGGTCAGTGAGCGAGTCGTTCAACAAGACGCGGCGTTCGACTCGGTTTGGTTGGCTGGTTCGGGATTGGGTCGGACCAACGATCCGGTCGGCAGCACGTTGACGACCGGCGGTCCGCCGCGGCTGATTGACCGGACAATCGATGCCAATACCGGGGTGCGAAAATTGACCCGTGGCGGGACGCAGTGGGAGTTTGGCCAATCGTTAGGGATGCGGGACAGCAACAGCGTCTTTTTCGATCCGCTGGATCAAGGGAATTCGCGTTTGAATTTGTCGTTGACCCGGCCGCTGATGGCCTCGTCCGGCCGCTTGTACAACACCCGGTTGGTCACCGAGGCGCAGATCCAGTCGCGGATCGCTTGGCAACAGATGCACGAGGTTGTCGGGACGCATTTGGTCGAGACCGTCGACGCGTTCTATCGTTTGCAAGAGGCCCGCTGCTTGTTGGCCCAAGACCGCGATCTGCTCGCCCGCGGCGAACGACTGTCACAAATCGTGCTGGGTCGACAGGGCCTCGATTCGTCCCCGGCGGCGGTGGCCAAAGTGCAATTACGTCAATCGCGACGCCGGGCGCGGGTCGTCACGCGGTTGGGCGATGTCAGGAACGCTGAGTCGCTGCTGCGGTTGCGATTGGGCAATGCCGCGGAGGCACTGAGGAACGACCCGGCCGGCGGGTTCGGATCGGCGACCAACGATCGGTCCGCGGAGATCATCCCGCTGGTCGAGGTCGCCGGGGGGCCGCGGCCGGAGGTTTGGCCGTTGGCGTTGGGTTATGGCGAAGCGATGGCGTTGACGTTGGAAAACCGACCGGAAATCGAGATCGCGGTTGAGCAATTGGCGGCCGCGGGGCTGGAGGTGCAGGTGACCCGCAACGAGTTGAAACCGCGGCTGGACGCGGTTTTCGGGGCTTACGTGTCCGGTCTA
The DNA here is from genome assembly GCA_963833245.1 of Pirellulaceae bacterium. Taxonomy (GTDB): domain Bacteria; phylum Planctomycetota; class Planctomycetia; order Pirellulales; family Pirellulaceae; genus Rhodopirellula. The sequence goes on along the minus strand of CAWHXH010000005.1, from coordinate 667,388 downwards.
CGGGGCAATCACGATTTTGCGACCTCGTTTGCCGATCAATTTGATCGCGGCGGACCGGGGATGAGCGGTTCGCTGGTGTTTGAGCGGCCGTCGGGACGACGGTTGTCCCGCAGCCGTCACCGCGAGGCTCAGCGGCGGTACCAGCAGCGGAGCGAAGAGCTGCGGGCGACAATGCTGCTGGCCCGTCAACAGGTCGACTCCGCGTTGACCCGGCTGCAAACCGGTCAGCAATTGGTGGAACTGCGAGCCGAATCGTTGATGTTGGCCATCCGCGAAGAAGAGATCGCGACGGCGCGGCTGGAGGCACTCGGCGGCGGGGCGGGACCGTTGGCACTTGTGATCGAAGATGTGCTGGAAACGCAGCGGCGGCGGACCGATGCGGAGGCGGCGGTCGTCGCCGCGGAGGTTCAAGTGGCGATCGAAACGGTGGTCGCCCAGCGGGCAATGGGCACATTTTTGCGTGACCGCGGTTTGATCGCCGACCGCCCGGTCGCCGGCCGGCGGATCGAGTGGTCGATGCCCACCGAGTCTTTGCAAGCGTTCGAGCCGATCGACAATCCCCCCCATGGGCCGGCGGGACATTGATTTCGACCCCCGACGGGACGCTGCAAACATTTGAAACATCGCCGCTGGGCTTTGACGAGCTGATCGAATCGGACCAATTTTCGGTCGACCGGTCGTTATGACCATTGCAACCTCCCCCGTCCCAATGGCCTATCGGTTGTCGACCGCCCAAAGGGGGGGAAGCGGCCGAGGTCACGCCATCGCGTCGCATATTAGAAGGAGAGTTTTGCCCCACTCCTGATCCCCGTTCATGACCACGACATCCTGCCCCACCCCGCTGCCGCCGCCGGCCCCCGGACCCCGCCCCCGGGCGGTCGTTGTGGCGGCGGTTCGGGTGTGCGTGGTCGCCGGAGCGATCGCGATGGGTTTGGCCGGGGCCGGGCAAACGTCGGCGGCTTCGCCGGGCGGCGGTTGGGCCGACGGATGGTGGGGTTCAGGCGACGATCGACCGACAATCGAGTCAACGCCGGCCACCGCGTCGCTGGACCGCCACCGCACGTATGAGTCTCCGACCGACGATCGACCGTGGTCCCCGTCCGCCCCGTCACTGAGAATTTACGAAGGTTTTGTTGAACCGGTCGGCGACGTGGTGCTGTCCAGCAGCGAGGTTGGTGCGATTGTCGAATTGCCGGTTCAAATGGGTCAATCGGTTCGCCGCGGCGATTTGATTTGTCAATTCAACGATGCCGCCGAAGCCGCCGCGGTGCGATTGGCCGAGGCGCAGGCCGACGCGGTGGGGGAAATCGAGGCGGCTCAAGCGACGATGATGTTGCAACAGGTGCGGTTGGAGACGCTTGAGCGGCTCGCCGAGAAATCGTTGGCCGACCCCATGGAAGTCCGGCGGGCCGAAGCGGAATGGCGGATCGCGGACGCGAAATATCGCGGCGAATTAGAACAAAAACGGATCCGCCAGGCGGAGTTGAAACGTGCCCGCGTGATGTTGGAACGACGCGTCGTGCGTGCCCCCTTTGACGGCGTGGTCGCCCGGGTCGACCGCACCAGCGGCGAGTCGGTGTTGCCGGGTCAGTCGACGATTGTCCAATTGATTCGCACCGATTCGCTGATCGCACGGCTCAACGTCCCCGCCGACGAAATCCATCTGTTGTCGATCGGTCAAACCGGCGAGGTGCAATTGCACTGGGTCGGGGCGACCGAGCGGGGTTCGATCGTGCGCGTCTCGCCGCTGATTGACTCGGAATCGGGGACGGTCGAAGTCCATGTCCAAATCGACAACCCCGACGGTCGGCTGCGGCCGGGCGACCGGTGTACATGCCGGATGGTGGTACGTCCCGGCGGAGATCAGGGTGGCCCGTCGGAGCTGGACCTCGGATGGCGAATGCATCCGAAATTTCGGATGTCGGGCATCGGTTGGCGAGAGGGACCGCTGCATTGAATGTGACGCTGCTCGCCGCACCGGCGGTTTCAAAAACGAACCCAACGAATCCGCCGCCGGCATTGCCGGCCGGGTTGATCGAGTCGCTTGCCGCGGCGGCCACGCAGTCGCAGGCCGCCGGCGTGTTGGCCAAATCGCTTGTCGGTGTCCGCGGCATCCGCAGCGTTCGCGTGGGGGTGGGCGACCGGTCGCTGCGATGTTTGTACGACGGGCGGTTTGGACGCGTCGCAGGCGATTCGGCACTGCATGACGAGTGCGCCGCGTCGTTCAACAAAGATCAATCAACGTTCGTCAGCGACGAAGTGGACGGTCGGCGGATTGCGATTTGGATCGACGGCGCCGGTCCGACCCCGGCCGGATTGGCCGGCGCGGCCGCCGTGGTGCTGTCGCGGCCACGGCTGGGTTGGTCATCGAAATTCGCTCGCCGATTGAGCGTCATGGTCCCCCATCGGATCAAGATCGCGGCGGCGGTAGGGTTGCTCGCCGCGGTGGCGGCTTGGCCGGTCCCTCATGCGGTTGACGGCCGGGCAACGATCGTGGCGCACCAAAGCCGCGTGCTGGCGGCGCCGTTTGAGGCCGTGTTGGCGGAAATTCACGTCCGCCCCGGCGACCGAGTTTCGGCGGGCGATCCGATCGTGCGGCTGGACGGTTACCGGCTGCGGATGGAACAACAAAAGCTGACCGCGGAGTTGCAACAGGCGATCAAGGACCGAGACATCGCGATGGCGAGCCGTCAGATCGCCGGCGGCCAATTGGCGGCCTTGCGTCGCGATTCGCTTCGCCGGCAGCTCGACTTGACCGAGCGGCGATTGTCGCAATTGGTGCTCACCAGCCCGATCGATGGCGTTGTTTTGCGAGGCGATTTGAGCCGGCATGTCGGCACGCCGTTAGAAATGGGTCAAACGGTGGTTGAAATCGTGCCGACCGGATCGCTCCGGGCGGAGGTCGCGGTGGCCGAGATCGACCGGCCGATGATCGCGGCCGACGACGCGTTGGAATTGCGCTTCGCGGCTGCCGGCGGGGTGACGCGGTCGCGGATCGAGCGGATTTGGCCGGCGGCGGAAATTCGCGACGATCAAAACGTCTTCGTCGCCGTCGCGGCGATGCCGACCGACGGGGTTTGGTCTCCGGGCATGATCGGCACCGCGGTGATCGATGGCCCGACCCGGCCGCTGGCGTGGCGATGGCTTCGCGGCCCGACGTTGGCGGCCCGGCAGTGGATCGGTTGGTGAGTCCGGTGTCGATGATTCCCGCCGATTTAGCCAAATCGCCAATCGCAACCGAACCGGCCAATCAGCCGGCCGTCGCGATCCGGCTGGACCCGAACTTGACGATGGAACCCTGTGTTGCCGGGGGCGTCAATATCGTTCGGGTTCATCACCGGGTCACCAACCAACATTTTCAGCTCGGTCCGGCCGAACACCACGTCGCGACGCTGCTGGATCGTCACGACACCGTTGAAGCGATCGCGCGGGCGGCGGCGGCCGATGGCGTCGATTGGTCGCCGCAGCGGTTGGGCGAGTTCATCGAACAACTCGTTCGCCACGGGTTGGCGTCGCCGCAACCGATCGGGACGTCGACCGACGCCGCCGTGGCGGATGAGGCTCCTGCGCGTCCATCCCCCGCCCCGGCGACCGCTCCCGGCGCCGCGGCGGTGCGGGTGGCCGGTTGGGTCATCAGCCTCCGCGTGCCGCTCGGCTCGCCCCACCGGGCGGCGTCGCGTTTGGCCCTCATCGGCAAACGTTGGTGTCCCCGGCCGGTGCGGTGGGTCATCGCCGCGTCCGTATTGTTGACCCTGATGTTTGCCGCGGCGCATGGCCGCGAATTGACCGCCGGGACACGCACAATCATCGATTCGGGCAATTGGTGGCAACCGCTGATGCTTTGGGCGGTGATGAAGGTCATCCACGAGATGGGACACGCCGTCGCGGCGGCGGGCCGGGGCGTTCGCGTCGGCCGCGGCGGGTTGATGTTTTTTATGATGGCGCCGATCGCCTACGTCGATGTCTCGGACGCCTGGCGATTGCCCCGGGCGGCCGACCGGATCGCGATCGCGGCGGCCGGGATCGTCGCCGAATTGATCGTCGCGGCCGCCTCGTTTTGGCTTTGGTGGTCGATCCCCGACGGCGGTTGGCGACAGACCGCGTTGTCGGTTTTCCTGCTAGCCGGGCCGGCCACGTTATTGGTCAACGCCAACCCGCTGCTGCGTCTGGACGGCTACTACATCCTGTCGGATTTGACCGGAATCGCCAACTTGCGCGACCAGGGGCGGCGTCTGCTTGTCGGGGCGCTGGGTCGGCCGCTGGGGCTGCCCGCCGCCTCGGTACCGCTGGATCGATCGCGGCGACGGATTGCATTGTCTCACGCGGTCGCGTCGGTGATGTTTCAAATCGTGTGGATGGGCGGGCTGGTCGTGACGCTGGTTCGCACCGGCGGTGTCACCGCGATGGTGATGGCGGCCGCCGCAGTCGCTCTTTGGGTCGTCCTGCCGATGGTTCGGTTCGCGGCAACGTTTTGGACCCGGGCCGCGGCCGGCGACCAAGCGGCGGGGGGGCGGTCGAAGCGATCGCGGGTTCTGGCAATCTACGTAGCAGCCTCGGGTGCCGCCGCGACGATGCTTTGGATGCCAGCCCCGTTACCTCGATCGATCCCGGTGGTCGTCCGCTACGCCGACGAGCAGACGCTCCGGGCGCCGGCGGATGCTTTCGTCCAAGCACTACATGTCAGTTCCGGTGACCTCGCCACCCCCGGTCAACCTTTAGTACGAGGTTCTTGGGACATTTTAATGGCTGATATTTGGCATCAGGTCCAGCTTGCCGCAGTAGAACAGGATCCGGGTGCGGTAATTGGCGAACTTGCGGAAGCCGCGAGCCGCTGACTTGATCGACTGGATCCGGCTGTTGAACCCCTCCGCCGTTGCGTTGGTCACCCGGTGATCGAAGTAGTTCAGCAGACCATCAAGATGCCCCCGGAGCATCTTGGCCACCTTCTCGATCGGCTTCAGCTCACAGCCCCCCGCCCACCAGTGCCACTGTCCAAAGAAACGCTTCGCTGAAGCACGATCCCCGTGCGTCCAGAAGTGACGGAAGTTCTCCTTGATCGACCAAGCCTCCCCCGTCTTCAAATCCGCCCGCTGAACCTTCGAGAGCTCCGCAAACCGGTCGTTCGAAAGGTTCTCCAAGTTGTACAGGAACAACTGCCGCAGCCCCGTCAGTGAGTCATCCCCGTCGGCCTGCAGCTCCCGGTGCTCGGCCCGCCGAACCTTGTCGACCGCTTCGCCGAGGTACTTGGCAACATGGAACTTGTCGTGAACGATCTTCGCCGCAGGCACTTTGGCCGCCGCACTGCTCATGAACGCTGGCCACATGTCCATCGACACCGATCGGACCGAACGCAGCTGCTTGCCAGTGAGCGATCCGAACAATTGATTACAGGCAACGATCGTTCGCTCGCGGACGACTTCGAGCACTCGCGATCGGTCGGTGTCGGTCAGGATCGAGACGTAGTCGTGTCCCCGGCCAAAGCTCTTTTCGTCGACGCCCAGGTTGGCGATCGGTTCGGCTTTGCGTCTTGCCAAGCCCCGCTCAACGGCCGCTTGCATGATCCGGTGGGCCGCCTTCCAGGACAGACCGAGCAACTCGGCGGCTCGTTTGACGTTGGCAGCTGACTGCAGGACGCGGATGGCAAAGGCTTCAAACATCAGCGTGAACCGCGAGTGCTTGCCAGCCCAGGGGACCGCGATGGTTTTGACGCCGCACTTTTGGCATCGGCAGCGGGGGATGGCGGCGTGCTGATCAATAGGAAACGATCTCGGTGGTGAACTGCATCGTGTCTAGGTGTCGCCAAGTCCGCCGCGGGGCGGTATCGGCTCTCGGGGCAGTGGTGCTGCACCCGGGGCACTGGATCGGTCCGCCTCGGTGCTCGAGGCGGATGGTCACTTGGCTGCCAGCCAAATTCAAATCGACGTCGTCGACCCTCCAGGCGTCATCGAGTCCCAGAAGGTCACGGTAGTGGGCGTTCAGATCGTTCATCCGCCCAGAATAGACAAACCCCACGAAAACCGCAGTCAGCCATTAAAATGTCCCAAGAACCCAGGCCGACTATGGGAAAGTTTCGGACCAATTGCTGGAGTGTTTAGTCTTCCTGGTTCTTCCCAACGCATTGCCGCCGCCGAGGCGACGCCGTCGTCGACTTAACGCATATTTGCAAAATTTTCAGAAATTCATCCTCGAGGGATCAAGACTGCTGGACTGAGTCGTGTTACAATCCACAGATTCGTCCCCAATGCATCCTCCAGGCAACAGTCGTTCCGTGCTCGGAAAGTTCACCACCGCGATCAGCTTCGCCCTTCTGTTTTTTGAGATCGCGGTGGCGGGGATGGCTCAAAGCCCTTCACAAAAATCACTGGAAGGTCGTCGACCCTGGGTCGTCTATCGACTCGAGCAATTGAATGAGGAGCTAACTGCAACGTGGCCCCGAAACCGGACCATTCGCCTGGTATTTCATGGTCATTCGGTACCGGCGGGGTATTTTGCCACCCCCACCGTTCGCACCTTTGATGCCTACCCCAGCCTCACGCACCGTGGCCTCTGCGAACGGTTTCCCACCGCCGTGATCGATGTCTCGGTAACCGCGATCGGTGGTGAGAATTCGGAATCGGGCGCGGAGCGATTTGAACGCGATGTTCTCTCGTTGCGTCCCGACGTCATTTTTATTGACTATGCAATGAATGATCGCGGGATCGGCCCAGTCCGCGCCGAGCGAGCCTGGCGTTCTATGATCCTGGCGGCCGCCGAGCAACGCGTGCCCGTGGTTTTATTAACCTCCACGCCGACGTCTCGCGAGGACATTGCCGATCCGTTGGTGCCGCTGGCGAGACACGCGGATCAAATCCGCGGTCTTGCCGAAGAATTTGGACTGCCGTTGATTGACAGTTATGATAGATTCCGTGAATTGATTGCCGGAGAGGCGAGCGTAGATGATTTTCTGTCCCAACCTGTCCATCCCAACCGCCGCGGTCACCAAGTCGTTGCTGATTTGATCTTGGCGCGGTTGTGGTCTGACGCAGACTCTTCAGCTTCTCTAGACAATTGAAAATCAGTTCGTTTTTAGTTTTCCTTTTTTGAAAAATGCATGCTCATGTATCGAAAATCAAGTCCCTCAGCCGGGTTCACTCTTGTCGAGTTATTGGTGGTCATCGCCATCATTGGCGTTCTCGTCGGACTTTTGCTTCCAGCGGTCCAAGCCGCCCGGGAGGCGGCCCGGCGTATGTCTTGCAGCAACAACGCAAAGCAACTTGGGCTGGCGTTGCACAACTATCATGCCGCTTACAACAAGCTGCCGATGCACGGCACGGGCACCAAAGAAGGAACGCCAACCGGCCCGGCTCCTTATAATTATTGGCAGAACTGGCTAAACAGCAGTGGCCTTTGCATCAGCGCTCATGTCGGGTTGTTGCCGTTTGAGGAACAGCAATCGATTTGGGAACAAATTTCTAACCCCGCTATCTTCAATGGGACATCGTTCAATCCAATGGGGCCATCGCCCAACGCCAACAACGGTGACGGATACACTCCCTGGCTAACTACGCTTCCGACGCTGCGTTGCCCCAGTGATCCTGGTGATGGACTGCCAGCCAAAGGCCGGACCAACTACGCGTTCTGCTTAGGCGATTCATGCAAACACGCTGTATATGGCAACCGGGACGAGCGACTAGAGCTCGACGGCACGAACAACCTTGGAGCGGCGGTTTGGCCGCAAGGCGCAGCCATCGGGTCTCGCGCGGCCGAACGCGGAGCTTTCAAAGTGCATCAATTCACCGGCTTCCGAGACTTTCTCGACGGCACGTCCAATACAGTCGCCATGGCCGAAATCATCACTGACTTAGGAGATCGGGATATTCGATCGGCGCTTCGCCGCGCTAATTTATTTACCGGTGGGTCTCCCATCACTGACATCAACAAGTGTGATGGTTTTACTGATCCGCAGCGGCCGCAATTTTGGATAACCGGAGGCACGTTGGATGATGGGGCCAACGGGCGGGGCGCCCGGTGGGCATCTTACCTTCCGATTCAGACGCAGGTTTATACGATCAAGCCACCAAACAGTCTGACCTGCGGTGAAAATTGGCTTCGGACAGCCCTGGTTGGCACTAGCAGCCGTCATCAGGGTGGATCGCATGTAGTAATGGCCGACGGGGCAGTTCGTTTCATCACCGATTCAATCGAGTCGGGCAATCAGAATGCCGAACCAATCTCCGTCAGCAATCAACCGGGCGGCAAAAGCCCCTATGGCCTTTGGGGTTCACTCGGAAGTGCGGCATCGAAGGAAACGATCGATGGTGGGTTTTGAAACCCAATCCGCCGCAAATTTTCTTTGTTTAATTTTCCTGCTAAGTGCCGATTTGGTATGACCTATGAATCAATCGACCGTGCGACTCCGATGGACACTAGCGACCTTTCTTTTCATCGCTTTGATTGCCATCATCGGCTGTGGAGAACCCGCCCCTACCATCACGCCGACGCCAGAGGGTTGGAAACCAATGGCGCCGGATGAGTACTCCGATGATGATCGGGAATTGATGCAGCAGATGGAGACAAATTAAGGGTACTCCGTCATCCGGGAGCAACGCGATTGACGGCCCCAATAGGTCATCGATCTTTTCGATGTTCAAAGGGGTCGAATTGTCGTTTCAACGACTCGGTTTTTGCCTCGTCCCAGTCCGCCGGCCCGGTCACTTCGACCCAGGCGTCGATGTAGTCGGCCGCGGCGTAATGATGGCCGTGGCCCGGCGGCACCGTCGTGCTCCGCGGCAGATCAAAGCCGACTTGCAGGAACGTGACGATCGGCATCCAACGCAAACTTGGCGAAACGTCGGGACCACGCGGGGCGTCCAGCCAATCGGGTCGACGCCACCATAGGTCGGTTGAAAACCAAATCATCGGGTCGCTGGCGTATTGCAGATAAACATTGCGAATCGGTCCCCACGGGCGATCCGATCCGGTCGGCACCACCCCGCCGGGGCCGGCAAATCGCAGCATCCGCGAGTCGCGATAGACCGGTCGCCAAACCGGTGAACCAGCTCGGCGACCTTCTACCGCGTCGGACCAACGCCGCGACGGAAACGGCGCCCCGGACCACAGCGCGCCGTCGATCGGGTCCTCGAACGTGTCAAGCAAATCCGCCGACCGCTCCGAACCGAGCGCCCCAAGCGACAGACCATGCAGGTAAAGCTGCGGGCGATCGGTCGGGGGCAGCGTTTTCCAGTGGCTGTAAATCGCGTCAAATAACGACTTCGATGCGACGATCGAACGCTGGGGGTCAACCAGGATCGTCAACCAACTGGGCAGGTAGCTGTACTGCATCGACACGATCGCGGTGTCGCCGCGGTGCATGATTTCCAGCGGATCGACCGCCGCGTCGTCGATCCAGCCGGTGCCCGTCGGTGTCGCGACGACCATGATGCGACGGTCAAACCCGCCGGTGCGAATCGTTTCGGCCAAAACCAACGCGGCGCGGGCGGCGGGATCCTCGGCGGTTCGCAAACCGGCGTAAACCCGCAGAGGGCGGTGATCCAAACCCTCACCGATCAACGGCGCCGCGGCCAAGAAATTGCGACCTTGCAGACCGATCGTTTGCCAATCGATCAGCGATTGAGGTGAACCGCACGCATCCGGGGCGGTCGGGGCGGGCTGTTCGGGATCGATCCAGCGATCGGCGGAGACGAAAAAGCGGTCGGCGGCGGCTAGCAACCCCCGCGCCAGCACCCCGTTGACGATGACGATCAACGCCGCCGACGTCACCACGACGCTGCCGATCGCCGCGATCCGCCGCGGCAGGTACTCGTCCAGGTGGTCGTCGATGTAGCGGCGCAATCGGTTCAGTTGCCTCGTCGCGGCGACTAAACCCCACGCGACCGCCGCGGCAATCGCCACCGAACGCAGCGGCGAAGCGGACTGGACCTGCGGCATCCCAACCAGTTGCCGCAGCTCGTCCTGCCACGTCGTCATTCGCCACAAGAAATTGGCAAAGATCGCCGCCGAGCCGATCGTCGCGGCGCGTTGTAGCCGGACAACCCACCGCGGCGGCGGTCCGGGGACTTGCATCCACCGCGTCGTGCCGCGGCCGGCCAATCCCAGGCCGTAGCCGACCGCCACGGCGATGCCCGAGACCAAGCCTTGGACCGCGTAATGCCGCGGCAGCAGCGAGGGCGTCACCGAGGCAGCGAAAAAGCACGCCGCGACGACAAGGCCGGCATGAGAGAATTGCGCATCGGCAACGCGCCGGCCGATCCAGCGGGGGATGCGAACCCACGGGGTGTGGCGGGCGGCGGCCAACGCCCGAAGTCGGCTTTTTTGGCGTCGGGAAAGTTTGCGGCGAGTGTGCAGGGGGGAGAACGGGGGTGGTGTGTGTGGCACCGGACGGCTTGCGCCGTTCCGCTAAGATGGGTGATCTTTATAGCGGTGGGACGCCAGCCCCCCAGTGCCGATTGCCCCCGATGACTCCATGATCCGAACGACCATCCTCCTAACCCTGCTATCGATCGCGACCGCGGCGGCGGCCGACAATCGTACCAACTTCGTCGTCATCTTCTGCGACGATTTGGGCTACGGCGACCTGGGCTGTTTTGGCAATCCGACCATCGCGACGCCGAACCTGGACCAAATGGCGGCCGAGGGGATGAAATTGACTCAATTTTATGTCGCCGATTCTGTCTGCACGCCGTCGAGGGCGGGGTTGTTGACGGGACGCTACCCGGTCCGCTCGGGCATGTGGGGCCGTCGCCGCGTGCTCTTTCCCGATTCGGTCGGCGGGTTGCCCGACTCCGAAGTGACGATCGCCGAACGTTTACGCGACGCCGGATACGCTACCGCGATGGTCGGCAAATGGCACCTCGGTCACCGGCCGCCGTACCTGCCGACGCGTCACGGGTTCGACTCGTATTTTGGCATTCCGTATTCCAACGACATGGACAAAACCGAGGACGCTCCGCGGGGCAAGCAGGTCTTCGCCGACCCGCAAATTGAGCACTTCAACGTGCCGCTACTCAGAGGGGTGGTCGACGAAGAGGTTGAAACCATTGAGCGACCGGCCGATCAAACGACCATCACGCGGCGGTACACCGATGCGGCGATCGAGCGAATCGAATCATTCGCCGACGATCAACCGTTCTTCGTCTACTTGGCTCATAACCTTCCCCATGTGCCGCTGTTTCGCGGCGACAAATTTGTCGGCGTTTCCCCGGCGGGTTTGTACGGCGACGTCGTCACCGAAATCGACAATGGCGTGGGTCGCATCTTGCAAACACTCCGCGACCGCGGCTTGGATCAATCGACCATGGTGTTGTTCACCAGCGACAACGGGCCTTGGTTAATTTTCGGCGACCAGGGCGGCACGGCCGGTCCGTTTCGCAACGGCAAAGGGACGACGTTTGAGGGCGGGATGCGGGTGCCGGCGATCGTTTGGCAACCCGGCACCGTGCCCGCCGGGGTCACCAATCCGGGGCTGGCCAGCACGCTGGATGTGCTGCCAACTTTCTCGGCGATCGCGGGGATCGACGAGCCGCCAGCCAATCAACTCGACGGGCTAGACCAATCGCAATCTTGGACCGGTCAGGCACCGTCGCCACGCGATCGATTTGACTATTGGCGAGACGGTGAGCTGATGGCGATTCGGATCGGCAACCATAAAGCGCACTTTCGGCTCAAGGACAGTTACGGTCAGGAGCCGGGTTTGAAAGGCGAGATCGTATTGGACATGCCACAGATTTATAATGTCGCGATCGATTGGCGAGAGTCGCGGGACATCGCCGGGGAGAACGCCAAGTTGGTCCGGCGGTTTGTTGCGGCGCGGGACGAGTTGCTTGAGTTGGTGGAGATTGCACCCAGTCAATTGGACCGGGAATGAATCCGGTAGCGGCGTGCCGCCAGGCCGCCGAACGAGCCATTCCAAAGCCTCGGCGGCATCGGCTACCGGGGATACTTTCCAAAGCCTTGGCGGCTTCGGCTACCGGGGGATACTGACCAAAGCCTTGGCGGCTTCGGCTACGGGGGTTACGTCCCCTTGCCCAGCAGCCGCTGCAGGTAGCTGGCACGCTGGACGTTGCGGTCGCGGGCGGACAACTCTTCGCCGCGGAGTTTCTGCAAATGAGCCGGCTGGGTGTGGATGAACAGCTTGTTAATCGTCTCCACGGCGATTCCGTCAAGCAGCCGCAAGTTGACCCCGAGCCGGACTTTGGACAAACAGTGCATCGTCTCTTCGGAAGTGATCTTGCCGGCGGTCGACAGCACGCCGAGCGCTCGCGACACATCGTCGTGCAAATCCTCGTGCCCCTTGTCGAGCAGGAACTCGCGGGCGCGGCGTTCGTAGTCGATGATCTTGGGCACGACTTCCTGGCCGACCAGTTTGAGCAGCGATTGCTCCGAATGTCCCAGCGTGATTTGGTTGGAAACCTGATAAAAGTCGCCAGTGTACTGGCTGCCCTCGCCGTAAAGTCCGCGGACGGTGACGTTGATCCGCTGCATCGAGCGGAACACTTTGTCGATCTGTTGGGTGATGACCAGCCCCGGCAGGTGCAACATCACCGAAACGCGTAGCCCCGTGCCGACGTTGGTGGGACAGGCGGTCAAATAGCCCAGTCGATTGTCAAAGGCGTACAGCAGGTTGGACTCCAGCGCGTCGTCGAGCCGGTTGACGCAATCCCAAGCGTCCGCCAGGTCCAAACCCGAGTGCATCACCTGGATCCGCAGGTGGTCCTCCTCGTTGATCATCACCGAGTACTGCTCGTTGGGATCGATCGCGACGGCTCGCGGGCCGGTCGAGTCGGCGATCTCGCGGCTGATCAATTGCCGTTCGACCAACAACAAACGGTCCAGCTCGGACAATTCGGTCAGGTCGACGTAGCGGACCGGATTCCAGTCGGGCAGCGATTGCAACCGTTCGCGGACGGTCCGCTCAATCGTCCGTCGATCGTCGGCGGAGCACTTTTTGATGAACGGAAAGTCCGCCAAATTGCGAGCCAGCCGGATGCGGCTGCTGATGACGATGTCGCTCTCAGGTCCGGTCCCGCGGAGCCATTCGCCGGAGCGTTCGATCAGGTCCGAAACGTCGTTGCCGACAATCATGCGCCCGGCTCCGATCGTTCACCGGCGGCAGCTTTTTCGGTCCGCTGGCCGGCGGCGGCCCCGGAACCTTGATTCTCTTGCAGACCGCGGATTTGGTCGCGGATGCGGCCGGCCAATTCATAATCCTCGGTTCCGATTGCCGTTTCCATCTCTTTTCGCAGCCGAATGATTGCTCCGGGGGAGGTGTCGGCGGCCGCGGCCCGGCCGGGACGTTTGCCGACGTGCTCGGTCTTGTCGTGGATGTTGACCAACAGCGGCTGCAGGTCGGACTCGAAGTGGGTGTAGTCGAACGGGCACCCCAGCCGGCCGGAATTACGAAACTCGTAAAACGTCATCCCGCAGACCGGGCAGGCTTTTTGATCCAGCCGCTGCAATTCCTCCTTGGATTGGCCGATTTTGAGCTGCTTGGCCAACGCCCCGGTGACCGACGCAATCGGGCTGGATTCCTCCTTTTGCAACACGCTGCGGGCATGTTGCTCGCACAGGTGCAGGACTTGGGGGCCGTCGCTGCCGGTCAATTCGGTGATGTGGAACGTGGCCGGTTTTTGGCAATGTTGGCACTTCATGGTCGGCTGGAGTCGCGTCGGGATGGTGTCGTCGGACCGGCCAAATCGGACATTCCCCCCGACCACCGTGTCACTGCGAAGCTTGTACGCGACGATTGTACCGGTGGGTCGCCGCGGTCGGTAGGCGAACGAACGCCCGTCGACCGCACGCCGAAAAAAAATGCGAACCTAAAATCGCTTGCCATCGTCTTGTCGGACGAGGATAATCCTCACCAATCGGAACGCGGTACGCGCCGCGTTTGACTTCCGTCCTTCGTGCCCCTCGCTCTTGTTGGCCTGAGGGGGCGTCGGCTTCGTTTCAAACCAAAGGAGGTGATCAAGTGGAAATTTGCTGTACTTGCCAACGGGGTGACAACCTCTGACGTATGTCGGCGGACTACCTCCGATGGTAGCCACCCCACTGGGGATCAACCCGGTTGATCACCAGATTTGAACGGCCCGGTCCCATGCGAGGGTTACCTTGCTCGTGTGGGGCCGGGTTTTTTTGTGTCTTGCGGTAGCGGCGGTCCGCCAGGCCGCCGAACCATGTTCCGATCAAAGCCTTGGCGGCTTGCCGCTACCGGGAGGCGGAACCAAAGCCTTGGCGGCTTCGGCTACCGGGGATACTGACCAAAGCCTTGGCGGCTTCGGCTACCGGGAGTGCGGACCAAAGCCTTGGCGGCTTCGGCTACCGGGGATCGGCCTTACCCCGCGTAGGCTCCGTCGTCGCCGTAGCCGTCGTCGTAACCTTCCGGCTCAAAATCGTCGTCGGCTTCAAACGGCTGTTCCACGTCTGCCGGGGCGGCGGGCAGTTCCGCCTGCACCTCGATTCCCCCGGCGACGTTCTTAGCTCGCATCAAACCGCCGTGAACGAGCGCAATTTGATGGGCAATCGCCAGGCCGAGTCCGTCCGTGCCGCCGCGCAGGATCTCCGCGGGGTCGGAAAACGGCTCAAACATCGCCGACATCTGCTCGGTCGTCAGCGGATCGCTGTCCCAGACCACGGCCAGTCGAATTTGATCCTCCGGCGTCCGCTCGCCGCGAAACCGAACCGTCGATCCGCCCGCGGACGCACCGATCGCTTCGCCGATCATCCGCCGCATCAACAAGGCGATGAACTCCAGGTCGCACTGCGTTTGCAGCGGTCCATCGCACTGCACGACCAACTCCACGTTCGCTTCGGCGGCCGCCGGGCGAGCGGCGTCGGCGGTTCGCCGGATCGTTTCGGCCAGGTCGGTCCACTGCGGTTCAAATAGGACGTTGCCGTCCTTGAGCGCCACCAATTGCTCGCCGGCGGTCAACCAGGCTTGCAATTGCGAGGCGCCGGCGACGATTTGGGCGGCGACATCGCCGTGATCGGTCGCGGTCGCTTCGCCCGATTGCGACGATTCGATCGTCGCGGTGGCGCTGGTCAATTGCCGCGCCAGGGTGATGATTTGTTCGATCGGTTGATGGTTGCCGTGATGCAGCACCGAGAGCATCCGCTGTTTGATTTCGTCGACCTCCTCGACGTGCCGCAGCCGCAGGTGGACGCGGACCTTGCTTTGAAGTTCTTCCTCGTCAAACGGTTTGGTGACGTAATCGTCCGCCCCGGCTTCGTAACCGGCGACGCGGTCGGCGGCATGCGCCTGGGCGGAGACCATAAGGATTTTGACGTGCGGATCGCGGCTCTTTCTCAGCCGGCGGCACACCTCCAGCCCATCGATGCCCGGCATCATCACATCGAGCAGCACGAGGTCGGGGCGGCACTCGTCGAACTTGGCCAACGCCTCCTCGCCGTCGCAGGCCGGCACGACGCGGTACTCCTCACCAAAAATTTCCTGGCAAATCATCCGATTGACTTTGTTGTCGTCGACGACCAGCAGCGTGGGCAAATTCATGGGGATCAATCCAGGGAGAGAAAGCGAAACAGCGTGACGGGAAATGGACGGACCGCTAAACAGCCCGAGGGAAAAGTCGATGTTTGGCGGACGGCTCAGGGGGCTGCCGAACGGCGGCGGGACGACGATCGGCAGATCGACGCGACGGGCAGGCGGACCGAATCGGCCGGGTCGAGGTCCGAGAGCGTTACGTCGACCAGTTCGTCGTCGGGTAACTCCGCCACAGGGCTGGTTTCGGCCCCGACCCGTGGCAGCTCGAACCAGAACCGGGCACCGCCTTCGGAGCGATTGGCCGCCCCGATTCGCCCGCCGTGGGCGGCGACGATCTCTTGGCAAATCGAAAGCCCCAGCCCCGTGCCGCCCGCCTTGGTTTTGGTCGTCGTCGATTGGGCAAATTTATCGAAGATCATCTGCAATTCGTCCGGCGGGATGCCCGGACCGCGATCGCCCACCGCCAGCCGCACGGTCGCCTGCCGGTTGCGAATCCAAACCTGAATCGTCGAGCCGCGGGGGGCAAATTTGACGGCGTTGGAAAGCAGGTTGCGAATCACCTGGTCGATCCGCTCGACGTCGGCGGTGACTTCGGCCAGCTCCGGCTGCACGCGGCAACTGATCGTCAACTTCCGCTCGGCCATCGAGCCGTCGAAAACCGCCACCTGGGTCGCCAACCGCTGGGCCAAATTGACCGCCGCGAAATTGAAATCGTGCCGCCCGGCTTCGAGTTTGGACAGGTCGAGCAGGTCGTTGAGCAGCCGCAGCAGCACCTCGCCGGATTCCTCAATCTGCTTGAAGTATTCGAGCAATTTGTCGCGGCCGGCCGAGTCGATCCGCCGGACGCCGAAGCGGGCAAAGGAGAGCATGCCGTGCAGCGGCGTGCGGAGTTCGTGGCTCATATTGGCCAGGAACTCGCTTTTGGAGCGGTTGGCACGCTCGGCGGCCTCTTTGGCCACCCGCAGGTCGTCGGCGACCGCCGCCCTCGCCTCCGCTTCCCGCTGGGCCGCCATCGCACCAAGCTTTTGTTGGTGAACGGTTCGCAACCGCTCGATCACCCTTTGCCGCTCGATCGCGTAATGAATCGTCCGCGTCAACGCCGCGGTCGTCAGGTTGTCTTTGCAAAAGTAGTCCGACGCGCCGTTTCGCATCGCTTCGACGGCGATCATTTCTTCGTCCAGCCCCGTCAGGGCGACCACGGGGGTCCGTTCGCACGCCCCCAGCAGCGTGGCGACGGTCTGGGAGCCGAAGGCATCGGGCAGGTTCAAGTCCGACAGGACGATGTCGTACTTCTTGGCGGCCACCGCGGCGACGGCCTCGGCGAGCGTCCGGGTCACGGTGACGACGAACTCCGCGGCGCTGCCGTCGAGCGAATTGGCGCGGCGGAGCAACCGCTGGACGATTCGGGCATCGATCTCGTTGTCCTCGACCAGCAGCACCGCCACGGTCGCCGATGGGGTTCCGGTAGCGGAAGCCGCCAAGGCTTCCGACGGGTCGCAACCGGAAGCCTTGGCGGCTTCCGCTACGGGAGGGTCGCAACCGAAAGCCTTGGCGGCTTCCGCTACGGGAGGGTTACCACCGAAAGCCTTGGCGGCTTCCGCTACGGGAGGGTTACCAACGAAAGCCTTGGCGGCTTCCGCGACGGGGGCGGGAGGTTGGTGACTGAACAACTGCCGGTACACCGCCGCGGTTGCCGCCGCCATCGCGTGATCGCTCAAACGTCGGGCGTGCGTCGCGACCGCCGCGGCGGACATCGCCGACCAATCGGCGGCCCCGGAGGCGAGGCGTTCGATGATCTCCCGCAGCTCCAAAACATCGCCTGGTTGAGCCAGCAGCCCTTCGACGCCGTCGGTGATCGCTTCGGGCGTGCCTTCGACGTTGGTCGCCAATACCGGAACGCCGGCGGCCATCGCTTCGAGCACGACCATCGGCATCCCTTCGCCATACAGGCTCGGCAGCACCAGGGCGTCGATTTGTTCCAATTGGGTCGCGACGTCGTCGGTGTAGCCGACCCACTCGACTTGATCGCCAACGCCCAGCGCGTCGACGAGATCGAGGATTTGATCGCGGTAGAGGCTGTTTTCAAACGGACCGATGACCCGCAGCCGGACCGGTGTCAAATCGTCCCCGCCGCCGAGTCCGGCGATCGCTTGCAGGGCAATCTCCAGACCTTTGCGAGGCCGGTGCAGGGCGATCATGCCGAGGACCAACGGGCCGCCGGGTGCGGGCGGTTGGTGCGGCGGCCGGGTCGAAATCGGCACCCCATTGGGCACGACATGGACCCGATCGGCCGACAAACCTCGCCCAATGCAGTCGGTCCGCAGCGACTGCGAAACGGTGATGATGGCGGTGGCGTATCGGACGCAGAACCGCTCGATCGCGCCGTTGATGCGGTTGAGCAGCGATCGGGCGGAATCGCGGGTCGCCGGTGAGTGAACGTGATAGACCCACGGGCGGCCGGTCCAGGCGGCGACCGGGGCGGTCAACATCGCCGTTCGCGGCGTGTGAGCGTGCAGCAGGTCGTAATCCTCGCGGCGGACCAGCCGAGTCAACCGGACCGCGGCGGTCAGGTCGAATTTGAACCGCATCGCGACGCGGTGGCATCGGCCCCAAGACTCATCACCCGTGCGTTTTTGATCGAGTAAATCTGCAAATTTGCCGGGTCGAACGCAAGCGAAATCCGCCGTGATGCCAAGCGTCGGCAGGCAACGCCCCAGGTGCGATTGGACCCGTTCGGCGCCCGAGAAGTGCTCGCCGTTGACGACGTGCAGCACCCGCAGGCTTGTTGCATTGTCCGGCGGGGTGGGCGTTTGGGTCACGCGGCGGGGGGATGAGTTCAGCGGAAAATTGGCGGACGCTCGGTCGACGGGGAACGCCTCGAAGCAACCTTAGGTCGGTTTTCGGCCCCGGTCGCCGAACCGGCCGGGGTTCGCTGTCTCGGACCCCTGAATCAACTCGCGGGGGTCAAGACGTCGCCGGGCCGCTCGGCTAGATTTGCCGTCAAAACCGCTTCCTAAACGCCCGCTCCTTCTCCATGCCCCTGAAAATCGTCCTGTTGCCCGGCGACGGGATCGGCCCCGAAATCATCGCTGCGACGCACCGGTTGATCACCGCGGTGGCGCCGAAATTCGACCTCGACCTGGCGTTTGAAAGCCATCAGATCGGCGGGATCGCGATCGATCAAACCGGCGACCCGCTGCCGGCGGCGACCGTTGACGCGTGCCGGGCCGCCGACGCGATCCTGTTGGGGGCCGTCGGGGGACCCAAATGGGACGATCCCAACGCCAAAACCCGCCCCGAAGCGGGGTTGTTGGCGATCCGCAAAGCCCTCGGTCTGTTCGCCAATCTGCGGCCGATCAAATTGTTTGACACGCTCGCGGCCGCCTCACCGCTGCGGCCCGAAATTGTTCGCGGCACCGACATTTTGTTCTTTCGCGAACTGACCGGTGGGATCTATTTCGGCCCGTCGGAGACCTACGGCAGCGGCGATGACGAAACCGCCAGCCAGTCGATGGTCTATTCGGCCGGGGAGGTTAAACGGATCGTTCGGCTGGCCGCCGCGGCCGCACGGGATCGCAGCAATCGTTTGACCAGCGTTGACAAAGCCAACGTGCTCGAACCCTCGCGGTTGTGGCGACGGACGGCCGCGGCGGTCATGGCCGAGGAGTTCCCCGACGTGCGGTACGACGTCGTATTGGTCGACGCGATGGCGATGCATTTAATCAACCGGCCGGCGGATTTTGACGTCGTCGTGACCGGCAACCTGTTCGGCGACATTTTGACCGACGCCGCTTCGATGCTGCCCGGATCGTTAGGACTGCTGCCGTCGGCTTCGATCGGTTCATCCGGTCCCGGTTTGTACGAGCCGATCCACGGCTCCGCACCGGACATCGCCGGTCAAGGCATCGCCAACCCGTTGGCGACGATTTTGGCCGCGGCGATGATGTTTCGACATTCACTGGGTCGCGAAGACGTCGCGACGGCGATCGAAACGGCGGTTAGTCAAACGCTCGGCGATGGTTTGCGGACCGGCGATTTGGCCAGGGGGCAGGGTGACGTTTTAGGCACCGAGGCGATGACCGACGCGGTGATTGAGCGGCTTTGATCGACACGACCACCTACGCGCTGTTGGCCTCCGTCCTGGCGGTGCTGGGCATCACCACGGCGGTGGCCGTCTACCTGCCGCGGCTGCCCTCAGCGTCCTGGGATCCCACGCTGCTGGACCGGTTCCGCGACAAACTGCGGGTTTGGTGGACGATGGTCGTATTGTTTGTCATGGGGCTGTTGATTCACCGCCTGGCGATCATCCTGCTCTTTGCATTGGTGTCGTTTTGGTGCTGCGAGAATTCTTGTCGATGACGCCGACGCGCCGCGGCGATCACCGAACGTTGTTTTGGATGTTCTTTGTCTTCACGCCATTGCATTATGCCCTCATTATGATGGGGTCGGAGTATTATCAATACTACAGCATCATGATTCCGGTCTACGCGAGCCTGTTCATCCCGACCCGTGCCGCGATCGCGGGGGATACCAAACGGTTCCTGGAGCGTTGTGCCAAGATTCAAGCCGGATTGTTGGTTTGCGTTTATTCGTTATCGCACGCCCCGGCGCTATTGGATTTGGACCTGGTGCGGACCGGCGGGGAGCCTTGGGGCGGCAGCACCGCGAACCTGCTGATTTTTTTCGTCCTCATCGCTCAATTGTCACTGACGCTGGAGCGGTTGTGGAGCAAACTGTGCGGGGTCCACATCATTGCCCCGCAGATCAATGGTTCGCGGACTTGGGAAGGCGTCGCCGGTTCAGCCATGACCACGGGGATCATCGCGGCACTTTTGGAATGGGCGACGCCGTTTTTTTGGTGGGAAGCGTTATTGATGGGCGTCGTGGTGACGATCATGGCCGCTTCGGGAACGCTGGTCATCTCGGCGATCAAACGCGACCGCGGGGTCAACGACACCGGGACGTTGGTGCAAGGTCACGCCGGGGTGCTCGACCAGGTGGATAATATCTGTTTCGCGGCACCGGTCTTTTATCACGTCACAAGATTTTTTTATACCTAAAAATGTGGGATAGGCCTCCGGCCTGTCATCCCGAATGGGTGGGGTGACAGGCCGGAGGCCTATCCCACAAGGAACTTCATGATCCTCATTCTTTCCGCGTCGCTGCACCCGACCTCCCGCAGTCGATTGCTGGCCGCCGCCGCGTCGAGTCATTTGACGTCCAGCGGCATTGAACATCAAAAGTTTGATTTGGCGGAAACGGCCTTGCCGCCCTGCGACGGGGCGGCGGCCTATGGCGATCCGGCGGTCAAACGATTGGCCGCGATGATCGAGCAATCCGGCGGCATCATCATCGCTTCGCCGGTTTATAATTATGACGTCAACGCGGCGATCAAGAACGCGGTGGAGTTGACCGGCAAGGCGTGGACGGGCAAAGTCGTCGCGATGATGTTGGCCGCCGGCGGGATGGGCAGTTATATGTCGGGGATGGGATTGGCCAATTCGCTGATGCTCGACTTCCGCTGTTTGATCGTGCCGCGGTTTGTCTACGCGACCGGCGATGCATTTGAAGGCAACACGGTTGCCGATGAGGACGTCAATCGGCGTATCGTTGAACTGGTCGATCAAACCGTTCGGCTGGCCAAATTCGGCACGGCGTAGATTTTCGTAGCGGAAGTCGCCAAGACGTTCGGTCGCGCGGTAATCAACATTTAAACGGTCTGAACCGAAAGTCTTGGCGACCTTCCGCTACGGGGTTGGTCAAAGGCGTCACAGTTGCCGGTATCGCGTCAACCGGGCAAAATCGGTTCCGCGGGTTGGTTTTGACCTGGTTTTACTGGTCGGCGGCTTGCCCAAATGCTTACATTGGGTGCGTTCCCCATGCTCCGCCCGCCGCCGCTGTGAGTTTCGATGCTCCGATCCGCCGCCCTGATTGCTTTACTGGTCGCGGTATCCGCGTCGGTTTGCACGGCGGCCGATCCGTTGGCCGGACGCCAGGCGGGCGTGGCCGATCGGTTCGCACGGCTTGAAACCCTGTTGCTGCGGTTGGCCGACGTCGAATCGGTGGAGAATCCCGAGCGTGCCTCGCTGCTGCAGCGGGTCGTTCGCCAGGCCCGCGAAAAATTCATCCTGGAACAACTCCGCACCGCCGGCGACAAAATCGAGTCACAGCAATTTGCTGCGGCCATCGATGGGCAACGCTCCGCGACCGCCGATCTGCAGGCGATGCTCAAGTTGCTGATGAGCGAAGATCGCGGGGAGCGGATCCGCGACGAAAAGCGACGCGTCGCTGAATTGGTCAAACAACTCCGGTTGACCCAGCGGGAACAACGATCGGTCCGGGCGAGAAACGAGTCGGGCGTGGAATTGGAGCAGATCGCCGAGAGCCAAGAGTCGTTGACCGAAAAGGCGAAAGAGCAGCTCGAGGAGATCACCGAAAAGCGCCGCGAGCGGGAACCGGATGCGGAGCCGAAAGACGCGGAGCCGAAGCCCGCCGATGGCGAGAGTTCGTCGGCCCCCGAATCGGAACAACCGCCGCCGGGCGATACGCCGCCGGGGCCTCCGCCGGAATCCGAACCGTCCGATCCGGCGGAGGCACCGGCTCCGAGCGATTCCCCACCGCCCGAACCGTCGCCGCCCAATCAGTCGCCGCCGCCCTCGGGCAGCCCGCCGCCCGAACAGCCGCCCGAACAGCCGCCCAAACCGGCCACGCCTGAAAAGATCGCCGAAACGCAGCTCCAAAAGGCGATCGAGCGGATGGAGAAGGCCCGGGAAGCGGTTGAAAAGGAGGATCGTCAAGAGTCGACGGAGCAGCAGTTGGCCGCCGAGACGGAGCTTCGCGATGCGATCGATCAGCTCGAAAAGATTTTGCGACAACTTCGCGAAGAGGAGGTCGAGCGGGAGTTGGCCAAACTCGACGCGCGGTTGCGAAAGATGTTGGAAATCGAGAATGCGGTGATCGGCAAGACCGAGGAATTGGCACGCATTCCAATCGAGCAGCGGGGCCGATCGGCGGATGTTCGAGCCGGTCAAATCGCGGTCCAGCAACAGGAATTGACCGCCGAAGCCGATCGGGCGACGTTGTTGCTCCGCGAGGAAGGCAGCAGTGTGGCGTTCCCCGAAGTCATCGCCGCGATTCGGCGGGATTCGGTCGCGGTAACCTCGCGGCTGGACCGGACCCAAATCGATGGCGTTACCCAAGCGATGATGGGAGACATTGTCGAGGCCATCGGCGAAATGCTCGAAGCGGTTGCTCAGGCCAAGAAAGACGCCAAAGATAAGAAGGAAGCCGAAAATCGGCCGCCGGGCGAAGGTCAACCGCCGGGCAATCAAGATCAACCACTCGTCGAAGCGATCGCTGAGCTAAAACTCCTTCGTTCGATGCAGACCCGGATCCAGCGTTCGACCGACCGAATGGCGGCCGAAGTGGGCGGACCGGCGTCGACCCATCCGACGTCCGCGAAATCTGATGTGACCGCGACGGCGGAAACTTTGCAATACGTTCGCGACCTTTCAGACCGCCAAAGTCGTCTCTATCGAGTGACACGCGATTTGGTGGCCCGGCAATCGGACGAACCCTGACGCCGACTCGATCGATCGTTTTTTATTGAACCCACGGAAGCTCTCATGCGAATCGTCCGCTGCACTGCCCCCCCGGCGACATGGTTTCCCGCGTCGTGGTTTCCGGCGTCGTGGTTTCCGGCGTGCCTCGCCCTCGGTGCATTGGCATTGCCGACGATGCGGGCAATGGCGACCGGCGCGGCCACCGATTCGTTGATCCCCCACGCCGCGGACCGTTTGAGCACCGAGACGTTGATCGATCCGCCGGTTGCCGAGCCGACATCGTCGGAGAGTTTCGGGTCGCCGCGGGGCTTCGAGGCGTTGCGTGACGAGTTGGATCAATTGGGTTTCTCCACCGAGGTGCTCGAAGCCACTCGGCAAGTCTTTGACGCGCCCGCCGGCGGCGGCTCGACCGACGATTTGCTGCTGAGCTGGGTCGATGCCGGCTCCCGAGCGATTCCCGAAATGGCGGCCTGGTATCGCGATGCGCAAATCGACCCGTTGGCTGCCGCCGCGTCGGTCGACCCGGCCGCCGCGGGTTACGCGATGCTGCAGTCGTTGCCGCCCAATCTGCGAGCGGCAACCGCGACTTGGCTTGGACGCGGGCTTGTTCAACGTCGTTTCTTCGACGAAGCCCTACCGGTGCTCGCGGAAGTCGATCCGGCACAGTGCCCCGACGCCGCGTCGCTGCTTTTTTACCGCGGTAGTTGCTACCACGCACTTTTGAAAAAAACCGAGGCGCTCAAAGATCTGCGGCAATTGACGCAGATGTCGACGCCGGTGCCGGTTCGTTTTGAAAAAACCGCGGCGCTGATGATCGCCGATTTGAAACCGCTCAAAGAAGACTCGCTCGACGAAGTCTCGCGGCTGATGACCGATGTCTCGCGACGGCTGGATTTGGGACGCGTTGGTGAATCGACCCAAACGCGGGAGCAGCAAATCATTGACAAGCTGTCCAAATTGATCGACGAACTCGAGCAGCAACAACAACAACAACAGCAGCAGCAACAACAGGCCCAGTCATCCGGCGGCGGTGCTTCGCCGCAGGGGGGCCAGGCGGGTGATCCGATGGCCGACAGTCAGATAGCCGGGGCGTCGGGCAACGGCGACGTCGATCCCAAGTCGATCGACAACGCCGGCGGCTGGGGGAACTTGCCGCCCGCGGAGCGCCGCGAATCATTGCAGCAAATCAATCGCGACCTGCCGACGCACTACCGTGATGCAATCGAAGCGTACTTTCGCAAAATGGCGACGGCGGGGTGATTGTTGGTTCCGGTAGCCGAAGCCGCCAGGCTTTGGTCGGGTCCAATTCGGCGGCCTGGCGGCACGCCGCTACAGGAAGATTGAAGATTTCGGCGGCCTGGCGGCACGCCGCTACGGGAGATTTGTCAGGTCCAATATGCCGCGGCAGGCCAAGTGCTCGACCGGGTGGATGGTCCAATCGGGCAAAAGTCGGCTAGCCAACAATGGGCCATCGCCGCCGGTGACGATCACCGGGGCGGGGCAATCGAGTGACCGGATATAGTCGGCGATGAGTCGATCGATCGCCGCGACGGCTCCGGTCAGGATGCCAAGCCGGATCGCCGCGACGGTGTCGCGTCCGGGTAAATGTGTTTGACCGGCGTCCTCGGCTTGCCAATCGATGCTCGGTAAGTGCGTGATCTCGCGGGTCAATGCGGTGGTCTGGAGACGCAATCCCGGCAGGATTGCGCCACCACGATAGGTCGCTGATGCGTCGACCAGATCGACGGTGATCGCCGAGCCGGCGTCGACGATGATCACCGGGGCACCGAACCGCTGTGTCGACGATTCGGCGGTGACCAGACGGTCCATGCCGACACGGTTGGGGTCGACGACGTCCAGGTTCAACCGGATGTCGGCGGCCGAAAGCGACCGGACATCGAACGAGTCCCAGGCCCCCGACCACCGCAGGCACTGGCGGACCCGGTCGGCGGCCGCGGCATTGACGCTGCTCAAACGGACTTCGCAGCCGGGCACGATCCGCCGGGCCAAAGCGTCGTTGAGCACCCGATCGGCCGCCTCGATCGCGTGGGGCACCACGGTGACGGAGCGATTCACCGAGTCGCAGATTTTGACGGCGGTGTTGCCGATGTCGACCGCGACGATCATCGCGGGCGGGTGATCAGGCTCGCCCTCGACGTCGATCGGTTGACGATCGTTGGACAAATCGGCCGTCGGGCCGGCCAAGTGAGGCGGGCGGCGGCGGGGCCGGGCCGGCGCCTCGCTTTCCCGCAGCGGCACCGCGGGCGTTCCCGCATCGATCAATGCCTCGCGCCGCGTTTTGACTTGATCCATCACCAAACGTTTGAGCAAATCCAGCCCGTCGCCGGTCGCGGCGCTGATTGCCAAGACGTGGCCGCGGCCGTCGATCTCCGGGAGGCTCCCGCGGATCGTCTCCAAGACTTCGCCGTCGGGATCGAGTTCGGACTTGGTCATCACGACGATTTCGGTCCGGTCGGCGAGTTCCTCGCTGTACTGTTTCAACTCTTCGCGGATCGCCCGGTAGTTTTCCATGGGATCGGAACCGTCGACGGGGCAAGGTTCGACGAGATGGACCAGCAGACCGGCACGCTGAACGTGTTTCAAGAATTCATGCCCCAGCCCCACGCCGTCGCTGGCTCCTTCGATCAGCCCCGGGATATCGGCCAGCACGAACGATTGTTCGCTGTCGCAGTCGACGATGCCGAGGTTGGGGTGTTTGGTGGTGAACGGGTAGTCGGCGATTTCGGGTCGGGCGGCGGAGATGGCCGCCAGCAGCGTCGATTTCCCCGCGTTGGGTTTGCCCAGCAATCCGACATCGGCGATCGATTGCAATTCCAAGATCACGTGCCGTGACTCGCCGTCGCCGCCGGGATGCGACTCGCGGGGAACCTGGTTGGTCGCGGTTTTGAACCGCGTGTTCCCATGCCCGCCACGGCCACCGGCGGCGGCAACAAACGATTCACCGACGGCGGTGAGGTCTTTGATGACGAACCCGTCGGCCGCGTCGATCACGCGGGTGCCGACCGGGACGAGCAACTTCATGTCCTTGCCGCGCCGGCCGTGCCGCATCGACCCTTCGCCCGGCCGGCCTTTGGGAGCGTTGTAGAACCTCTGGCCGGCCAACGGGGCGAGCGAATTGACGCCCGTTTGAGCTTCCAGAATGATCGACCCGCCGTGACCGCCGTCGCCGCCGTCCGGTCCGCCCTTGGGGACGTACTTTTCACGGCGAAACGAGACGCAACCATCGCCCCCACGGCCGGCGTTCAATACGACTTCGACGCGGTCGACAAACATGGTGGCAGTGGGAAAGGACCACAGGGCCACAGGGCCACAGGGCAGGTATTGATTACGCGAGTGTCCAGCGACGCAGAGCCGCAAAACCTGTGGCCCTGTGGCCCTGTGGCCCTTTTCCACTTCTTACAGCATTTTGCCGAGGCGAGCGCACAGGTCGGCGGTGCGGCAGGAGTAGCCCCACTCGTTGTCGTACCAGGAGACGACTTTGACCATCCGGCCTTTGTCGCCCAGGACCTGGGTGAAGTCGGCGGCGAAGATGCTGCTGTGCGAATCGTGAATGATGTCGCTGCTGACAATCGGGTCGGTGGCGTAAAACAGGATGCCTTTCATCGGACCGTCAGCGGCCGCTTTGATCGCATTGTTGATGTCCGCCACCGTGACGTCTTTGCCCAGGTTGGCGGTCAAGTCGACGACCGATCCGGTCGGGACGGGGACCCGCATCGCGATGCCGGTCAACTTGCCCTGCAGCTCGGGGATGACCAGTCCGACGGCTTTGGCCGCCCCGGTCGAGGTCGGAATGATGTTTTGGGCCGCAGCGCGAGCGCGATACAAGTCCTTGTGCGGTTGATCCTGGACGTTTTGGTCGTTGGTGTAAGCGTGGACCGTGGTCATCAGACCGGACTCGATGCCGAACGATTCGTGCAGGACCTTGGCGACCGGGGCCAGGCAGTTGGTTGTGCAAGACGCGTTGGAGATGCACTTCAGGTCGGCGGTCAGTTTGTCGTCGTTGACCCCCAACACGCAGGTCAGGTCCGCACCGTCTTTGGCCGGAGCCGACAGGACGACTTTCTTGCAACCGGCTTCGAGGTGGCTGTCGTAGCCGGGTTTGTCGCCGGATGCGCGGCCGGTGAAGAACCCGGTCGATTCGATCACGATGTCAATTTTGTGCTCGGCCCAGGGCAGTTTCCGCGGGTCTCGTTCGGCGAGTGCCGCGATCTTTTTGCCGTCGACGGTCAGCGACGTGTCATCGTGAGCGACCGTGCCGGGATAGCGACCGTGGATCGAATCGTATTTGAGCAGCGTGGCGAGGGTTTGGTTGTCGGTCAGGTCGTTGACGGCAACGACGTCGAACTCGCCGGAGCGTTCCATCAGGTTTCGGAAGGTCAGCCGGCCGATGCGGCCGAAGCCGTTGATCGCAACTCGAATCGCCATGGGGTCTATTGTCAGGGTGGTGGGGCGGGGGAAGCGGATGCCACCGCGGCTCGATGGCGACGGCCGGGGGAGTATAGAAACGGCCCGGCGGATCGGACCAGCCCCCGGGGCGATTGGTGAGTTTGATCAATGCCGCGGTTCTCTCTTCGTAGGGTGGGTCAAGGAGTCTTCGACGCCGACCCACCATGTTGTTTGTCGCAACCGAAAGTCTTGGCGACTTCCGCTACGGGTCGTCGCAACCGAAAGTCTTGGCGACTTCCGCTACGGTTGGCGGTAATTTGAAAGTCATGTTGACTCCAGATTGGCGGCGTCCCGATTCGATGGCTCCGGGGACGTGGCGATATGTCCATTCGGCCCCGATCGCCGACGGTTACGATGCGTTTGTTGCCGGTACGCCGCTGTGCGATTTGGATCGTCAGTTGGTGACCGATTGGTTGCCGACGATCGGGGATGGTTCCCTGCGGATCGCTGACCTTGGCTGCGGGACGGGGCGGACGATCCAAACGTTGGCCGAGCTGGGGCATCGCGTCGTTGCGGTCGATCGCTCCGCCGCGATGCTGCGACACGTTTCCAACCGCCGTTTGCCGGGCGTTCAAACGGTGCTGGCCGATCTGACCGACTTAGGGGGCCTGGCCGATGATTGCGTCGACGGCGTGACGTGCCTGCTCAGCACGATCGGGATGATCCGCGGCGGCGGGCCGCGGGCGGAGGTGCTCGGTCACGCCGCCCGGATCACCCGGCCGGGCGGCCGCTTGTTGATCCATGCCCATCATCGCTGGGCGGCGATGGCCGAACCGGGCGGATGGCGTCGGCTAGCCGGTCAATGGGTGCGAACGATCGTGCGGAGCGAGGACTTTGGCGACTCGACGTATGCCTACCGTGGGCTGCCGGACATGTTCCTGCACCGATTTGGTCGGCGGGAGTTGACACGTTTGGTCGGTCAAAACGGCTGGCGGGTCGATGAGGTGCTCAGGGTCGCGGCGGATGGGTCGCGGATCGTCGAGGGTGGGTTGGCGGGCGGGTTCTTTGTGGTCGCGACGCGTTGCTAGTTACAAAAGGTGGGTCGGCGCGGCAAGCGGCTTGACCCACCCTACGTTGGGGACCGCGTTGGGGACATCGACCACGTCAGCCAACCGCCCCGCATCGCGACCGGATCGAGGCTCAAACCCTCCGACGCGGGGTGGTCGACCAGGCGGGCGGGCAGCAGCGGCAGCGTCCGGGTCGGCGAAAGCACCTTGTTGAACACCACGCGGATCGGCAACCGCTGGCGGACCGACATGCCGGGGCCGGCGATGTTCAAATGGCCCTCGCGGACCAACCTCGGCGACGGGCCGGACTGGTCGACCCGGTAATGAGCACGCACGATGAACCGCCGCAGCGCCGGCCCGTCGCCGCCGCGAAGCTCTTGAACGCGGATCGTCAACTCCATCTCGTCGTCCTCAAACCGGACGCTGATCGGACGCAGCCGGGTCAATTGCAATCGGACGGCCGGGTCGATTGCGTCGGGGTCCACTGCGGTGTCGCCGGTTTCGCGATCGTTGGTCGACCATGCGAACAACTGCCGGGTCCGTTCGATCACGTCGACCAACGGCTGCGGCTCTCCGGTCGGGGCCAACCGGTCGAGCAGATTGTTGATCGCCGATTGATGCAGCGACGCGGAGACTGCCGACCCGGCCGGCGGCGGTTCGGGGCTGCCCACGCCGGCGAGTTGGTCGTCGCCGGCGATGCGAAACTCGCCCAAGAGATTCGCGTCGGTCGTCCGCAGCCCGGTCGCTTTGGGCGAGAGCGAGAGCGTTTGGAGCGGCCCCAACAGCCCGGCGACGGCCCGCTGCGTCGCGTCGGTCCGCGACTGGATCAACCGCTCGGCGACCCCCGAGGCGACTTCGCGGCGGACGCGGCCGGCCGTTT
Source organism: Pirellulaceae bacterium (assembly GCA_963833245.1). GTDB lineage: Bacteria > Planctomycetota > Planctomycetia > Pirellulales > Pirellulaceae > Rhodopirellula. Next base: position 637,976 of record CAWHXH010000005.1, on the reverse strand, counting down.
GTGCCCCCGCGGCGGCACGTTGATCGTCAAATTGACGCTGGACGATCTTTTGCCCCAGCGGTCCGACCAACGGCCAACGGTGCAGCGGCGTATCAACGTTGCCGACGCGAACCGACCCCATCCGCATCGATACCGACGCGTCGACGTCGTGGGGTTGCGGCGGGACCCAACGGAGCTGCTCCGGCGAGATCAGGATCGGCGTCGTGCTGCGAAAATCCACCGCTGCGGTCGACCCGACGGCGACAACGGATTTGCGACCGACCGAACGAGAATCGATGCGGCCGTCGGTCAACAAATCGATCCGCCAACCGGCGTCGTGGGGCACCAGTCGCAGGTCGACGTCGGAGCGGACCCGGCTGGTGCCGCGAACGCTCGCCCCGGCGACTCGGGCGGCGACCGGCTCAACGCGAACGTCGGGGGCCGGCAAGTATCGCCGCACGTAGTCCTCCGACACCGCCACCCGCACGTTGGCATCGCGATAATTTTGTTCAATCGCGTCGGCAACGTCCCGGACCGCTGCCGATCCGGCGAACCGCATCGTCGACCACTGGCCCGCCAACGCGTCGACCGCCGCGCCCGTGGGTTCGGCCTCGGTCATTTCAACGTGGCTGATCAATTGATCGACGACGATCGGCCGGTCGACCCAACGTCGAAGCTCGGTGACGAGTTGACCAAAAGACGCCTCGGCGGCGAGCCGATGTTGGGCCGGATCGGTCGCCGGCCGGGCCAAACGCGATAAAATCACGGCCGCGGCGGTCGCTCGTTCGTCGGCCGGGGCGGCCCCGTCGGCGGCCAGCTTCTGCAATTGCGTCAGCGACAACGCCCGCCGCCATCCGTCGACGTCACCGGTTTGAGCCAACGCGGCGTCGACCGACCCGATCGCGGCGATCATCGCGGTGTCGGCCCCAACGATCGACTGCCGGGCGGGTCGGTGGGCGACGGTTTGAATCACCACCGTGGCGGCCGGGCGGGGCACCGCCGCAATCGCTCGCCAAATCGCCAGCCGCCGGGCGACCGCATCGACGCGGCGGCCGGCGTCGAACCTTTCACCGGCGACCGCCCGGCCGGCCGGGACCAGCGCGGACAGGTCGCCGAGCACCGTGGCGGCGGCCGGAGCGTCCAGCCGTCGGCATTGACGCAGCCGCTCGACAGCCTGGTCAACCTGCTCGGCCCACCGCCGCATCGCCTCGTCGCGGTCGGTCGGAGTTGTCAGCGGCGGGGCGGTCAGAGGCGTAGCGGTCAGCGGCGTAGCGGTCAGCGGCGGGGCGGCGTTTTGACGATGGCCGATCAAAAGAACGCCCGATTGCCCGTCGATCGACGGATCGGACGGCAGCCCGAGTTGTGCTCCGAGCGTATCGACGCCGGGCCAATCGCCGGGTCCGGCGACATCGACGGCCGGTTGCGGCATCGTCAACGATGCCGCCGCGTGCTCACGATCGGTGGTGAGTCCGGCCACAGCGACGAGGGTCGCTGCGGCGGGACGAACGGTCGCCTGGCGACGGACCAGCGGGCGGGTTGGGTTGGCGATAGTGATGTCGTCAAAAATCTCGCGGACCGCGGCAGGACGGGTCATCCGGTCGCTCGCCGGTAGCAACCGCAGCAACGTCGTCTTGGCGGCCGCCGGTGCTGCCGGGGCGGGGCGAAAGCGGATGCGATGATCCGGACCCCGGGAGTTCACCGGTCCGCCGACGTCATGCCGCGGCGCAACCGATCCCTGATTGACCGTCGATAACGCACGTCCGGTTTGAATGTCGGCAACCGGTGATCGATCGCGGCATCGGGCGGCGACCGATCGGTCGTCCGCCAGCGGCGAGATCAGGGTGGCGACAATCAGACTCGCCAGGATCGCGGGGATGGCGATCAACGAGCTTGCATCCTTGCAAATCATGGCGGTTTTCCGGGGCGGACCCTGACGCTGGCCGAGGAGGCCGGGCAAAACAGCCGGCGGGCAGCGGGAAGGGTCGACGTCGAACAGGGGAGGGGGAGGGAGTTGCGTGTCGGCGACTCCCGGGGTCACCAACGGTATCGACCACCCCGGATTGCCCAGCCAGATCGGCTTCGCTCGATCGCCCGACCGGCCCGTTCGCGGCAATTGGCCCCTTCGCGGCAACCGGCAGAGCCGTCAGCACCGGACCCGGCCGGGCGGATCATCGTCGACCGGCGGGGGGGCGGGGCCGCGATGGGACCTATGTGACATAGGGGACCCATGAGACCTAGCCACAAAAGTCGCATCGGTCCCCTATGTCTCATGGGTCCCATTGCCCCCTGACCAAAATTCGCTGGATCGGTCGCCGACGGACCGTTACTATGACCGTCCCCGCCGGCGCTAGCACCCCCAAATCCCCACCCCGCTAGCCCACACCATCCCCGGATTCCTGCTTTGCGTTTTCAACGCTGCCTGTTGGCCATCGCGCTGCTGCCGGCGGTCGCCGCCGGCCAATCGCCGCCGGCGATGCCGATCTCGGCGACCGCCTACCAGGACACCGTGTACCCGGTGTTGATGGATTTTTGCGGTGATTGCCATCACCCCGACGATTCCGAAAACGTCGTCGGTTTTTTGCGGGACCTGGAACCGGCCGATCTGCAAACCCACCGCGGCCTGTGGGCTTCGGTCGCCGAGCAACTCAGCAACCGGACGATGCCGCCGGCCGATGCCACCCAGCCCGACGAACTGCAACGGCTGCAGGTCGCCGGCTGGATCAACGACTACCTCCGCGAGACCGCGTGCGAAGGCACCCCGACGATCGGGGCGCCAGCCCCGCGGCGGCTCAATCGCGATCAATACGCCCATGCGATCGCCGATCTGTTTGGTCAAACGCTGGAGTTCGGCACGCTTTTCCCGTCCGACGGCAGCGGCGGGGAGGGGTTCACCAACCACGCCGACAGCCTGTTCGTCTCGCCCATCCTGCTCGAAAAGTACCTCGAAGCGGTCGACCGCATCCTCGAAGCGTTCCTGATTGATCCGCCGGTCGCCGAGACGTTTACCGTCGACGGCGACGAAGCCGGCGGCGTGGAATTTTGGCTTGGCGGAACCCAGTCATTGGTGTTGATCGTTCAGCCCCATGGCGAAACGTCGTCGGACCGGGCCGCGGTGGTCGTTGATGGCATCGTCACACCGTTGCTCCGCGGTGACTCAGGCCGGTGGACCGCGGAATTGCTTCTATCCGACGGGCCGCACCGGATCGATTGGAATCAACGCGGCTCGGCACTGCCGCCCGGTCGCGGTGTTTTGGTTCAAACGACACCGCGGCAAATCGCCGACGAGCAGGACCAGGAAAAACGCCAGGTGCAAAGCACGCGGCGGACGATCGACTCGGCCGTCGCTTGGCTGGAGGCTCAGCCCGCCGACAAGCCGCTCGACAATTCAACGCTCCGCGACGCGGTGTTGGAACTTTGGCGTCGACACGGCGGCGAGCCGCTGCAGCAGCGCCAGGCGACGACCGCGCGGCTGGTCGGCCGCGACCGCTGGGACACGCTTTGGCGAGACCCGATCTCCGCACCGCAGGCTAACGAAATCGTGCTGCGGTTGGCCCGGCGGGCTTGGAGGCGACCTTTGACGCCGGACGAATCGCAGTCGTTGACGCGGCTGCTGGACCGGGGCATCGATCGAGGCCAACCGGTGCTCACCGCGATGCGGTTGCCGATCACCGCGGTCCTGATTTCACCCAAATTCCTGTTCGTCACCGAACGTTCGTTGCCCGGAGCCGGCAGCCATCCGGTGAGCGATCTGGAACTCGCCTCGCGGCTGTCGTTGATGCTATGGAACTCGATCCCCGACGACGAATTGCTGGACCTTGCCGGGAAGGACCAGTTGTCGAAGCCGGCAATTCTGGACGAGCAGATTGCCCGGATGGTCGGCGACCCAAAAGTCAAACGGATGGGCGACGCCTTTGCCGCCCAGTGGTTGGGCACCGATGCGGTCGGCCGGACCAAAATCCCCGACACCGCGTTCTTCAAACCCGCCTACTCTTCTGAATTGGTCGAAGCGTTGACTGATCAAGTCGGCGAGACGTTTGTTTATCACGTTCAACACGACCGGCCGCTGACCGATTGGTTCGGCGCCGATTATGTGATCGTCAACGGGCGGTTGGCCAAACATTATGGATTGCCGTTGCCCCAAAAGTTTAAAGGTGAAACCTTTGGTTTGATACCGGCCGGGGACGATCCCGCGATCCTGCGTCGCTCCGGGGTGCTCGGACTTGGCGCCGTTCACGTGTTGACCAGCTACGGTCGTCGGACCAGCCCCGTGCTGCGGGGTGGCTGGGTATTAGAAACCTGTTTTGGCGTCCACCTGCCCGCCCCACCGGATGATGTGCCGGAGTTGCCCGGCGGCGAAAAGGAGAATGGTAAACAAACCGTCCGCGAGCGATTGGCGGAGCATCGCGACAACCCGACCTGCGCGGCGTGTCATAACCTGATCGATCCGATCGGTTTTGCGCTGGAGAATTTCGACGTTCTGGGTCGTTGGCGAGAATATGAGACGGGCAAACCGGTCAAAGGGCAAAAGACCGAAACGCCGTGGGATAAGGTCAAAACCAAAGACTTGGGTCCCAAGATCGATCCGTCGGGACAAATGCCCACCGGGGAGACGTTCGCCGATATATTGGAATTGCGACAAATCCTGCTGGATCGTCGCGACGAGTTTACGCGTCACTACGTGCGCAAGATGCTCGGATATTCGTTGGGTCGTTCGCTCGACGACGGCGACGCTTGCACGATTGAACAAATCACCGCCCGGGTTGCCGAGCATGACTATTCGACAATGGAATTGATTCGCGGCATTGTGCAGAGCGATCCGTTTCGTCGCCGCGATGGTATTTAGCAAAATCCACTACGATTGACATTATGCACATCACCAAACATCACGCGCCGTTGTCCCGTCGTCGTCTGCTTCGCGGTACCGGGGTGGCAATGTCGCTGCCGTGGTTGACGGCGATGGCGGGCAGATCTCGCGGTGACGAAACCGGGTCCCAACCGCTCGATCGGCCTCCCACGCGGACCGCGTTCCTGTTCATGCCCAATGGGGTGAACCCGAAAAAATGGAAGCCGCCGATCATCGAAGGCAGCGATCAGTTTGAGCTGACCCCGATGCTCGGGCCGCTTAAAAATGTTCGCGACGAAATGATCCTGCTGGAGAATTTGCACCATCCCGGACTTAACACCCGCAACGGTCACTGGCCCAAAGTGCCCGCGTTTTTGTCCGGCGGATTCGTCCTGCGGACCTCCGGCAACGACATGGACACGACCTACGCGTCGTGCGACCAGGCGATCGCGGCCAAGATTGGACATCAAACGCCGCTTCCCAGTTTGGAACTCGGCGTCGATTCGGCTTATACCGGTGTCGACAACGTGGGTGGCGGATTCTCACGGATCTACGGGTCGCACATCGCCTGGCGAGACCGACACACGCCGATCCCCAACGAAATCGTGCCGCAATTGGCTTTCGATCGGCTCTTTCGCGGCCGGCGGACGGCGCCGGTTTCGGGGCTGCGGGTCCGCGACCCGGCGGTTGCCGAGTCGTTGCGGGGCGACACGCAGAGCGTCTTGGACGCGGTGATCGGCGACGCGTCGCAATTGCGCAGTCAATTGGGAACCGAAGATCGGGTCAAAGTCGAGGAGTATTTGGATTCGGTCCGCGACGTCGAGCGGCGGATCGAGGCGAGCTTGCGGCCGCAGCGGCGGTGGATCAACGAGGGTTTGGCCGGAGTGGTTCGGCCCGGTCCGGGCATCCCCGAGCACCACCCCGAACACGTCCGGTTGATGCTCGATATTTTGGTGCTTGCCTTTTGGACCGACAGCACCCGCGTCGCGACGTTTATGATGGGCAACGCGCAAACCGGGCGGACGTTTAGCTTCCTGGACGGCGTCACGTCATCGTTCCACGGGATCAGCCATCACCGTGACGAGGCCTCCAATCTGCGGCAGTACGAGTCGATCGGGACGTGGCACGTCGAGCAGGTGGCGTATTTGATTGAAAAGATGCGGTCGTTGCCCGAGGGCGACGGCACGCTTCTGGATCATTCGATGGTGATGTTCGGCAGCACGCTGCGGGACGGCAACCGGCATGAAACCGAGGACCTGCCCCTGTTGCTGTTCGGCCGAGGCGGCGGGGCGGTGCGGCCGGGCCGGCGGATCACCATGCCCGAAAAATCGCGGTTGTGCAATTTGTACGTCACGATGATGGGCGCGATGGGCGTACCGGTCGATTCGTTCAATACGTCCGATGGGGCGGTCGATTTGTCGTAGCGGTGTGGGATAGGCTTCCAGCCTGTCGGTGCGTCACCGGTAGCCGAAGCCGCCAAGGCTTTGGTCGGCAAGGGTCGGCGTCCTGGCGGAACGCCGCTACCGGAAAATGTGGGATAGGCTTCCAGCCTGTCGGTGGGGTAGATGACAGGCTGGAAGCCTATCCCACCCCCCGGACTCATCATGCGCATCCATGCTCTCCTCGCCGCGTTCCTGCTCGTCGCCACCGCCTCGGCGGACACCCCGGCACCGCCGCCGGAGGCGACTTTAGCCAAACCTGCCGCGGCGGCCGCGGGCGATTTGATCACCCTGACCCACCAACGACTCGATGGTGTTGCGGTGATTACCGTCATTGATGCGGAAAAACGGTGGATGGCGGTGTATCATCTACCCGGGGACGGAACGATTCGGCTGGTCAGCAGCCGTCCGATCGGTCCCGACCTGACGCTGACGCTCAACGCCACCGAACCGACGCCCCAGCGGATCGAGCGGATGACGCCAGCCCGCTAGCGATTGCGCTCGCTAGCGATTCCGCATCCCGACGACTCCGCGCCGCTCTTTTCCCGCGACATCACGCCCATGGCCGCCTACCTCCCGCTCGATCAAGCCGCCGCCAAACTCGGCATCCCCCCCGAGCGGCTCGTGGAGCTGCGGGAATCCGGCGAACTGCGTGGTTTCCGCGACGGTGCGAGTTGGAAATTTCCCGAAAACGAAATCGAACGTTTGGCCGGCGAAGTCGCTGATGGCCGTTCTTTGACGAACAATTCCGGCGATCTGCTGGGCGGTTCGGCCGACGCCAGCGGCAGCGACGTGATGTTGGATTTTTCCAGCGAAGCGTCCGCCGATGCGTCCGACGTTTCGCTGGTGACCAGCACCCCCAAGGCACCCGGTTCGGGAACCGGTTCGGATGTGATGGTCGACCTGGATGATCTGCAACTGAGCGGCTCGGCGGTCTCGCACGGCAGTGACCTGGAGTTGGCCGGCGTGGGTGAACCTTCCGGCGTGGGCGTCTCTGACGGTTCGTCGGCTCAATCGGCCGGCGGCTCGGACCTCGATTTGGACCTGGACCTTGGCTCTGGGTTATCAGCGTCCGACGAGGGTTCGGGATTGTCGCTGGACAGTGATTTACAACTCGACAGCGAGGTTTCGGGCGATTCAGCCGCCGGGGCCGCTCAATCGGCGATCGGATCGGTTTCCGGCGACGTACTCAGCGAGTTGGACATGCTCGCCGGCGGCGGCGATTCGGGGCTGATCATGAGCGGCGGGTCGGCGATGCCCAGCCGCGGGGGTTCCGGCCTCGACCTGTCCAACCTAGCCGGCGACGACGTCGGTTCGGCGATCGACGATGCGTTGGCCGATGATGACGATTTGATCATCGCGGATGACGACGACGATTTGATCATCGATTCGGCCGGCAGCGACATCTCGATCGCCGGCGATTCGGGCATCAACCTGATGAGTCCCTCCGACAGCGGTCTGTCGCTGGAGAACGAACCGCTGGACCTGGCCGGCAGCAGCATTTCAGCACTGGACCTGGGCGCGGAGCTGGCCGACAGCGGTTCGGCGATCGGCTCCAAGGCTCGCAAGGACGGTTCGGCGATCGATTTCCAATCCGACGAGGAGTTCCAACTGTCGGCCTCGGGGGTTCAGTTGGAGGACGGCGATTCGGCGTCCCAGGTGATTGACATCGAGGACTCCGACGCTTCGCAACCGTCGGTCAAATTCGCCGGCCCCGGAGATTCCGGCGCGTTTGCCGGCGGTGCCTTCGACGAGGCGGAAGACGACTTCGGCGCCGCCCCGGCGGGTGACGATTTCGGCGACTCGGCCGGTGAAATGGGCGATGGTTTGGACGTTGACCCCAGTTCGACGGTTGCCCCGGCCGGTGTGAGCTACGGCGGCGGTTATGAAGTCCCTTTCACACTGCTGCAAACCGTCGGGCTGGTCCTCATCCTGGTCACCATGTCGCTGGGCGGGATGCTGATGACCGATCTGATCCGCAACATGTGGACGTATACCGAACCGGCCGCCCCGGTTTCGTCACTGACCGACATGCTGATCTCGGCGATCGGCTGGGACGCTTAAATTTAAAACCACTGATAAAAGAAATCAAACACTAATCTAAAGTGGTTGTGTTTCAATTAGTGTGCAATTTCTTTGATTAGCGGTTTGTCTTTCTATCAGTCAACCAGTCCTAGATTGGGTAAATCATTGGCTTCGGGCAGCAGGTCCTCCGGTTCGCTCCGCGGGTCGGTGATGCCGTCGATATCACTGGTCGGCGGCGGCAAGGAATCGTCGATCTCGGCCGGGGCGGCTTGCATCATCTCATAGTCTTCGCCCGCCCCGGCATTGGCCGCGCGGGTTTCGGCAGCAAGTTTGACAGTCGGTCGCGGTCCGACCCGGATCGCCTCCCACGGTTTGGGATAAAAGTAATGCTGCTCGACGCGGCCGGGGGGACAGTGATGATGCCCCAGCCGTGCCGATAGGCCGTCGTTTTCATACAGACCTAAAGCGTTGGAGCGTTGCCATGACATCGCTTCTCGCGAACTCGGCGCGATCGCGTTGGTGATCGCCCCGCCGACTTTGGTGGGCCGGTTGAGGGACCGGCGAGGCCCCGGCGGCAACCGGTTGCCCAGCGGTCCGATCACGTCGATCCGCGGCGGCACCGGTCCCTGGTAATCGGGCGCGACGCGGTAAGCCGACGGCGGATAGAGCAGCCGCGGCACCTCGGCCAACGACGTCCCGCCGACGACCAGGGGAACAACGACCGAAAACAGGGCGGCGGAGCGCATGGGGACATCCGTGTGAGTTCAAACGTTCGTGGCGGACGCCGTCCTGGCGTCCCCGCGTCACGCCTGGATGGGTCGCGACCTGTTAAACCGATCGGTCCGGCGAGGGTCCCAGGTTCGCTCCCGGCCCGGTCATTCCCGCCGAAGCAATCGTTTCGATTGGTTGGATTGTTCCCGATCGGTCCGGTTGTCCCAGTCCCGCAGCCGGCAACTTGGCTTGATAATGTCGGCCCAAAACAAACATCGACGCCGCCCAGCCGACGCCGACCAGCAGCGGGGCGGCCGGCGGGAACGCTAAACACAATGCCGCGATCATGAAAAAGCCGCCCCCCAGCACCGCGTTGCCGCCCCACAGATGCCCGGCCATCGACGTGAACGCCATCCCCGAACAGAGCGACGCGATGACGAAAACCCAAGGATCGTCGATCAATTCCAACAGTCTTGCGGCGTTGACGAAAAAGAGCACCGCGACGTAGCCGCCCCAAATCGACCAAACCGGCCGCTCGGCAACCGTTCGCGGCATCCAATGACCGCCGCGGCTGCGATAGATCACCCCGCCGATCGCCGCCAGCATGGCGATCCGCGGCAGGAATCGGACGAGGGCCGGGACGGTCGTTTCCCCCAGCGCGAACATGGCCAAATGAGCCGCCAGAACGATGCCGCCAATCTGATACAGCGGCCGCGACCAGCCGTCGAACGACGCGTTGTGTTGATCTCGGGTCAACTCGCGGCTGACCCGCCCGACCAGCCCATCCTCGGTCGCTTCGGGTCGATCGCCGCGCAGCACACGTCCCAAATCATCGGCAAAGTCCGAGGCTGTGGCGTAACGGTCCCGCGGCGACGCTGCCATCGCTCGGGCCAGGATCGCTTCCAAATCTGTCAGTCGCAGCGTTCCTAGCTGAGTCGACGCCAGACGGGTCCTCAAACTTGGCCGATCGTCCGAGGCAACCGCCAGGACGACTTCGGCGGCCGACCGACCGTCATGGGGCGGCTCGCCGGTCAGTAGCGAGTAGAGCATTCCACCGAGTGAATAAATGTCCGTCGCCGCGGTGATCGATTCGACGCCGCGGGCTTGTTCGGGACTCATGTAGTGCGGCGTGCCGAGGATTTGGCCATCGGCGGTCAAATCCGCTCGCGTGATCGAGCCGGCGGTGGTCAATGTTTTGGCCAAACCAAAGTCGACAACTTTTGGGGTGCCGTCATCATCGATCAAAACGTTGTCGGGTTTCAAATCTCGATGCACGATGCCCGCGGCGTGGGCGTGGGCGATCCCGCCCGCGATCGCCCGGAGCGCCTCGATCGACCGCCGCGGCCCCCGGCAATCGGCTCGCCCGGTCGTCAATTCTTCGGCCCGGCAGCGAACCCAGTCGGCAATCGATCCGGGGCTGCCGCCGCCGACCAGCGGCATGGCAAAGTAGTCCACCCCCCGCCAGCAACCGACACAGTGGATCGGCAACAGGTTGGGGTGGGCCAACGTGGCGGCCGTTTCCGCTTCGATCCGAAACCGCTGCCGCACCGCCGGATCGGCCAACAACCCGTCGGCGATCAATTTGACCGCCACCGGCCGCTGCAACGACAACTGGATCGCGTGATAAACGACCCCCATGCCGCCGCGAGCGATCGGCGCGACGAGTTGAAAATCATCGACCACCGTCCCGCTCAAATCCGCCGACCGGGCCGGCTCACCGCGGAGCATCCGCTCGGCCGCCAGAAAGCTGCGAAGCCGTGAGGCGTGTGCCGGATATCGCTCGATCCACCGCCCCGGGTCGACATCCCGGTCCCGCTCCCGGGCGACCATCAACGACGCCAGCGCGGTCTCGAAATCGTCGTCGGATGAGGTCGGTTGCATGGTTGGTATGCTACCCAACTCTACCGGCGGACGGCCCAACCGCCGTCGCTTGACTCGCCGGGGTTCTGGTCGGACTGAACCCTGGCGGGTCCAGCTACGGCAGTCCTTGTTGTTTCTGGTCGGATTGAACCCTGGCGGGTCCAGCTACGGCAGTCCTTGTTGGTCGTTTTCTTCGACCGGCAGTCGATAGCGCCGCTGCAGGAATCGGAACAGCAGCCAGGAGGCGGCCGCCCACGTCATCCCGAACAACCAACCGGCGAGCACATCGGTCGGCCAATGCACCCCCATGTACACACGACTGATCCCGACCAGCACTGAAAGGACCACCGGGACAGCGATCATAAAAATTTTGGTCAGCCGATCCCGTTCGGCCCTGGCCATCACCGCGCCCAGCGTCAAATACACCAACGACGACATCGCTGAATGTCCACTTGGGAAACTTTGGGTGTAGATGCGCGTTTGATGCGGCACCAACTCGGGGCGGGGGCGGTTAAAACCCATCTTTAACCCCGTACTTATCGCGGTGCCGGTCAACACGGCCAATAGGACAAACACCGCGACCCAAGCTTGTTTTTTGACATACAAATAACCCGCCAGCGTTGCGGTAAAAATCATCAGCGCCGAGACGCTGCCCAGCGCCGTGACGTCCCGACCCGCCTCCTCGAACCAACTCGGGCCGATCGGGTCCGACGGATCGCCGTCGACCCTCATGCTCAATAAAATACGCTGATCGATCGCATGAGAATCGCCCTCCATGACTTCTTCGGCAATGGTGATGAATCCCCAAATACCGACGCCGATAACCAGCAGGAGCAGGAGCGTGACGAGTTCGTGAGAGACAACCCAACGATACGTCCTGGTTAATTTTGATAAAATCATCCGGGAAAACCTAAAAAAAAAGACCTCGCAGAACCATGGGTTCTACGCGGTCTGTCGATAGCAGCGGAGGACATGGGACTCGAACCCACAACCGCTTGCGCGGCAACTGATTTCGAATCAGTCTGCTTGCCAATTCGCTTATCCTCCGGGAGTCGCTGGCGGCACGAACGACAATTTGTCCCCCCGCCGCCGCTGCGTCAAGGTGGACCGTCGGGGCGGAACGTCACGCCGGATCGATCACCACTCGGCCGTCGAGAAACCGATGGGAAACCGCCGCGGCCATTTCCGACATTCCGGCCAATTTGGCTTCGATCGCCGCGGCGGCCGGGTGATGTCCATCGACCCGCAACGATCCCTGATCGGCCCGGAGCGTGACCGATTGATCGAGCGACCCGAGGATGCCGCGAATTTGGTCGATCAATTCCGTCGCCGACGGTGTTGAATCGCTCAGCATCCCGGCAAAGTCGGGCGGGGACGTGATCCGATCGGCAACCTCCGCGGCCCCCCGGATCAATTGACCGGCGACGCGTCCGGCGGCGAGAAACTGCAGCGGCGGGATCAATGTTGATGTTGGGCTTCGAACCCATACTCGCGGAACCAAGTCTCCCACTTCAACGCTTCGTCGTGCGTCTTGACCTCCAGCGTCTTCCAATCCTCGCACCGGTAACGCAGATCTTCGTGATCGCCGTGAGCGACCCGCTGGACCTCGCATTTGAGTTTGGTCAACGTCTCGGCAATCGTGTCGGCTTTTTCCTTGTCGTGCAAATGTTTGGCTTTCCATTTGACGCATCGGTAACGGACGGCTTCGCGGGCGACCGGCGAGTTGATTTCCGCGGCGACGGCGGGGCAGGCGGCCGGCAGCGAGGCCAAGGTCAATAGCAGGAGCGTCAGGCGGATCATGGCGAGTCAATACTGAAGGTTGAAGGCACGTCGTAGCGGAAGTCGCCAAGACTTTCGGTTTGATTGGTTCGCGAGGCAAATGACCGTTTTGACGGATGCTACGCCGTGAGGTCAACCGAAATTCTTGGCGAATTCCGCTACGGGGGAAAACGGATTTCGCTAGCGCTGCGCGTCAACGTAACGCTCAAACCGCGTGATCGCCGTTGCCCGGACATCCGCGGTCGCCTCGACGATCGCTCCGTTGAGCCGAACATCGTCGGTCGCGACATGAAACGGCGTCGGCTCGCCGGTGATCGTCGTCTGCAAAACGCGGCCGATGTTGCGACCGATGATGCTGTGGTGCGGACCGCACATTCCGACATCGCACTGCAGCGCCGTGCCGCCGGGCAATACCGCGGCGTCGGCGGTTGCGACGTGGGTGTGGGTGCCCAACACCGCGGTGACGCGGCCGTCCAAATGCCGGGCAAGCGATTGCTTATCACTGGTTGCCTCGGCGTGAACGTCGACCAGCACGCAGGCGGGGCGGCGGCCGGGCGGCAGCATTTGCATTTCAGCCAAAATCGCGTCAACGGCCGCGAACGGACAATCGACCGACTTCATGAACGTCCGCCCCATCAACGAGATGACGCCCAGCGGTCCGGCGGGGGTGGGCACGACCATGTAGCGTCGACCCGTTGCGGCGGCGGGATAGTTCGCCGGCCGCACGATTTGATCGCTTTCGGCCAAAACGCTCATCAATTCGGATCGGCGATAGATGTGATCGCCCATCGTGATTCCGTCGACGCCGGCGTCGATCAGCCGGCGGAACTGTCGCTGGGTCAACCCCGAACCGTCTGCCGCGTTCTCCGCGTTGACGATCAGGGCGTCGAGTTGCAAATCTCGCTTGAGTTCCCCGGCGAGTTGACGGACGGCGGTGTAGCCGGGCCGGCCGACGATGTCGCCGAGGAAAAGGAATCGCAAAGCAGTGAGGTTTGATTGAGCAGGCGTCGGCGGCCTGGCGGCACGCCGCTACGGGAAGCGTTCGGCGGCCTGGCGGCACGCCGCTACGGGAGCATTCCGCCGGATTACCAACGCAGGCCGAACTTTTCTCCGCCGGAATCGCGCGTCGTGCCGCCTTTGAGCGGTCCGGCGTGTTGCGGCTTGATGGCGACTTCACGTTGTGGCTCGTCCTCCTCTTCCTTTTGGATCACCGGCTCGCCGATCGATTGTGCCTGTTTGATCGACAGCGACACTTTTTGACTTTGCCGGTCAAACGACAAAATTTTGACTTCGACTTCGTCGCCAACTTGGACAAAAGCCGAGACCATCGAAACGCGGTGGCTGGCCAGTTCGGAGATGTGAACGAGTCCCTCGACGCCGGCGGCCAATCGGACGAAGCAGCCGAACTCGGCGGTCTTGGTTACCACGCCGCGGTGAACGCTGCCCTCGGCGAACTCCGCCTCGGCTTTGTCCCAAGGATTTTCCAGCAGGTCGCGGTAGGACAACCCGATTTTCTTTTTCTCCTTGTCGACCGACTCAACTTTAACTTTGACCTGCTGGCCTTCGGAGATCACTTCGGATGGGTGTTTGATCCGTTCCCAAGACAACTTGGAGACGTGGATCAAACCATCGACGCCGCCCAAATCGACAAACACGCCGAAGTCGAGCACTTTGCGGACGATGCCGGTCATGACGTCGCCGACCTCCATCTTTTCGAGCTGTTCCTTGGCTTTGGCTTCGCGTTCGCGTTCCAAAATCGCGCGACGCGAGAGCACCAGGTTGCCGCGTCGGGCGTTGGCTTCGGTGACGACGCACACGAGTTTTTGGTCAACGTATTCGGACGCATCCTCGACGCGATATTCGCTGATTTGCGACATCGGGATGAACCCCCGGACGCCGCCGACCTTACATTCCAAGCCGCCGGTGTTGGCCGCCGTGATGGTCGCTTCGACGACCGAGCCGTCCTCGATGTCGTCCCAATCGTTGACCTCGATCGCCGCATCGGGCAACGAACAGACGTACAGTCCGTCTTCGCGGTTGAAGCCCCGCACGGTGACTTCCATCGTCTCGCCGGCCGCGGGGATTTGCAGCTCCGCGGGCGGGGTCAGCGTGGTCATCGACGGTACCGTTTCGTCGGCCACGGTTTGATCCTCGGCGTCGTCGCCGGATTCCAAACGGGCAAACGCGGCCTGCAATTTTTCCTGCTCCGCGGCCTTTTGTTGACGGATCTCGGAGACCTCGGCTGCCCGCCGGAGTTGTTCGATCGGCAAGAGGCCTTCGTCGGGGCCGCCCAGCGACAGGAAGATGTGCTCGCCGTCGTGTTTGATGACCCGAGCGGCGATCTTGACCCCTTCCTCGAGCGGTTCGCGGCGATCAGGCAACCCTGCCGATCCGGCCAGGAACTCCGAAACATCGCTGCCCGCCAGCGTCGCTTCGAGTTGCGATTCGAGGTCATCGTCCTTGCGCCGCAGGCTCGGGATGGCGACTTTGGTGGTCCGCGGTTTGGGCACCGGCGCGTAGTCAGCGTCTTTGGCCCCCTTGCCTTTTTGCGGTTTTTCGGGGGTTTCCTCCAAATGCGACGTGTCGGTCGAAGCGGCTTCGGCGACCGGTCGTTGCGGTTCGTCTTCGGGTTCGGAGTGATCGGTTTTGGTCGGTTGCCCGGGTCGAACCGGGGCCTTGGACGACGACGCTGAGGGCGAGGCGGGTTTGGCAACGCCCAAACCGCGGGCGGCCAGCGGTCCGCCGCCCAGCCGCGGCAGCGGGGCGCGGCGTGAGGCTTTGTTGCCGGTCGGTTTGATCGTCCCGGCCGCCGCTTCGGGTTTGTTGGCGTCCGGCTCGACAACCGGATCGACCGCGGCGGTTGCGGTGGGAGTCTCGGTCGGTTCGCTGGCCGGGGCGTCGGCGGTGGGTCCGCTGCTCATCAGGGGGGGCACGAAAAGTCGGGTCGGCGGGTTTGAACGTTGGGGCGGTCGGGCAATCTAGCAGTGCCCGCAGCGAGTCGATAGCCTTGACCGTCATCATGCCCCAACTCGACCCCGCCCTGGCCGAATCGTTGACCGCCCTTGGCGGCGTTGATTTGGTCGATGCCCTGATCGCATTGCCGCTCCCGCCGCTGGGAGACGGACCGGTCGATTCGGACCTAGCCGCGCAAATCAACGCCGCATCGGACCGCGAAATGCCCGGCCGGATTGCCCCACTGGCCGCGGCCCTCTGGTTGGCCGCCGGCGATTTGGACCGCAGCCACAACTTTAGCCAATCCGACGCTTCGGCCGAGGGCAGCTACTGGCACGGAATCATGCACCGCCGCGAAGGCGACTTTTCCAATGCCAAGTACTGGTTCCGGCGGGTGGGTAAGCATTCGGTGATCGACGAGCTGGCATCGACCGACCCGACGTATCCGATGGGGCTGGTTGACCAGGTGCAACAAGCCGTCGAATCGGGCGACGACGATCAAACCGAAGCGTTGAAACGATTTCAGTGGACCGAATGGCTGGCGCTCACGCGGTGGTGCCTGCCGCCTGCGGGGTTGTAAGGTGGGATAGGCCTCCGGCCTGTCATCGACCTCGTTTGACAGGCCGGAGGCCTATCCCACATTGACTAGCCGGAGGCCTATCCCGCCGGGTTGCCGCCGAATGGACCGGTCGCGATGATGGCCGGCGATCATTGCCAGCTTTTTCCTCAAGACCGCACTCCATGGCCGCTTTTCCCGACGTTCCGCAGATCCAGTATGAAGGCCCCGGCAGCGACAATCCGCTGGCCTTTCGGTGGTACAACCCCGAGGAGATGGTCGAAGGCAAATCGATGCGGGACCACCTGCGGTTCAGCGTCGTGTATTGGCACACGTTCCGCGGCACCGGCAGCGACCCGTTCGGCCCCGGCACCGCGGTCCGGCCTTGGGACGATGGCACCGATTCGGTCGACAACGCCAAACGCCGGGCCGAAGTCGCCTTTGAGTTATTCACCAAGCTGCAAGCCCCCTACTACGCGTTCCACGACCGCGACGTCGCTCCCGAAGGCGACTCGCTGCGGCAATCCAACGCCAATTTCGACGCCGTCGCCGACGTCCTGGAGCAACAGCAAAAGGGGACGGGGGTCAAATTGCTTTGGGGGACCGCCAACATGTTCTCCAACCCCCGCTTTATGCACGGGGCGGCGACGAGTTGCAACGCCGACGTGTTCGCCTACGCGGCCGCTCAAGTCAAAAAGGCGATGGAGGTCACCCACCGGTTGGGCGGCGAAAATTATGTGTTTTGGGGCGGCCGGGAAGGTTACCAAAACCTCTACAACACCGACCTGCGCCGCGAACTCGACCACCTCGCCGCGTTCTTTCATCTCTGCGTCGATTACGCCAAAGAGATTGGGTTCACCGGTCAATTCCTGATCGAACCCAAACCCAAAGAACCGACCAAGCATCAATACGATTCGGACGCCGCGGCGTGTTTGAATTTCCTGCGGGCTTATGATTTGAAAGATCACTTCAAGCTCAACCTGGAGACCAACCATGCGACGTTGGCCGGGCACACCATGATGCACGAATGTGATTACGCCGGCATTCAAGGGGCATTGGGCAGCATCGACGCCAACACCGGCGACCTGCTGCTGGGCTGGGATACCGACCAGTTTCCGACTGATTACTATTTGACGACCCAAACCATGCTCGCGATCCTGCAGCATGGTGGTTTGCAAACCGGCGGGGTCAATTTCGATGCCAAGGTTCGGCGGGAATCGTTCGAGCCGATCGATTTGTTCTATGCTCACATCGGCGGCATGGATGCGTTTGCCAAAGGTTTGAAGATCGCCGCGGCGATCCGCGCCGGCGGGGAGCTCAAACAAATCGTCAAAGACCGCTATGCGAGTTGGGATTCCGGCATCGGGGCGAAGATCGAGAAGAATTCGATGACGCTCTCGGATCTGGAAAAATACATGATTGACAAGGGCGAGGTGGAGCCGAACGTCAGCGGACGCCAGGAGTTCATCGAGCACTTGGTCAACAAATACATCGACCGGGTGTGAGTCGCTGGCGAGCTTGTTACGCCGGGGTCATCGGTGAGTTCCGCACCGAGCGTTTTGGGGTTTTGGTCACCTGCTTATTGACGCTGTTGCTATTGAGCCTGGTGACCGGTCGAATCCGGCCGCACCTGGTGCCTGATTCGGCCACCTACCTGCAGCACACGTGGGATCCGCCATCGGCGGCGGCCCGCTCGATCCGCCCGCCGGGCTACCCGCTGTTGTTGGATCTCCTCTTAGCGGAAGGGCGCAAGCCCTCCGGTGCCGCCCCGGACTCCGAAATCTTAGCGGAAGGGCGTAAGCCCTCCGGTGCCGCCCCGGTTCCCCAATTTTTAGCGGAAGGGCGCAAGCCCTCCGGTGCCTCACCGGGCGGCTTGCGCCGCTCCGCTAAAATTAGCGCAGCACGATTGACGGGGGTCGTCATCATTCAAATCGCTTGGCAAGCGATCGCCGCGGCGGCGCTGATCCTCGAACTGCGTCGTTGGCGGGTGGTCAAACCGATTGCCTACGTGGCCGGCGCCGTGTTGGCCGTTGGCTGTCCCTTTTGGGACCACGTCTCGACAATCGCGACCGATTCACTAGCCGCGTCAATCGCCGCAATGATCGGTGTGGTGACGCTGGCGGGGTGGCGAAAAGGATTCGGGCCACCCGCCGCGGTCGGACTGAGTTTGCTGACGCTGATGGCGATCTCGTTGCGGCCGGCCGCGCTGTACCTCATCGCCGCTGTGCCGCTGGCGATCGCGGCCGGTTGGTGCCCCGGCTTGACGCAACTAGCCAGCCGGCCGTCTCGACGCGAGGCACCAACGCTGGCGATCCTCTGCTACCTGTTGCCGATCGGCTGCGTGCTGGGCGGGTGGTGCTTTTGGCGGGGCGCGGTGACCGGGGACTATGGACTGCTGCCCTTCGGTCACATCAACCTGGCAGGGGTGACGATCCAGTTGGTGTCCCCCGAGGAACTGCGTGACGTCGGGCCGGATCATCCGGTCGCTTATGAGATTTTTCAAAACCCGCTGTACCGCGGCCGGGCAATGTCGACGATGGAAATCGAAGACCGATGGGACGCTCAGTCTTACTTCGTTGCCGCGGCCGCCGCGGCGCTCAATGGCGGCGACGCGGTGGACCAGAACCGGATCTTGGGAGGTCTCAACCGATCGCTGATCCTGGCACACCCGGGCCGGTACATCCATTGGGTTTTGCTTTCGGTGCGCCGGGGGATTTGGGGCAGTTTGGCAAACCTTGCGATGCACCCTATCTATCTAATGATCGGGTTGAGTTTAATCGCGGCGGTCGTTCGTCAAATCATGAAATCGCAGCAGCCGCATCGGCCTGTGGCAGCAACCAGTGTGATTGGTCCCCTATTCATTCTTGCCGCCACGCACGCCGCGTGTTTGACCGTTTTCGTGAGTCTGAGCAGCCCGGCGATTGGGCGATTGGTCGATCCCGGCTGGATCTTTGTTCCGGTTTGGGCGGTGGTTGCAACACTCTCATGGCTTTGGCCGGATCGATTGAATGAAACCCCGGAGGTGTACTGATGTGCGGCATCGCGGGCGCGGCGTGGACCGATCCGAACCAGGCGATCGATGACGTGACGCTGCGGGCGATGTGTGATGCGATCGCCCATCGCGGTCCCGACGATCAGCGATATTGGAGTGATCGACAACATCATGACGCGCAAGGCCGGTCGATGGGGGCGGCCCTCGGGTTTCGCCGGCTGGCGATCATTGATTTAGAAGGCGCCGCCCAACCGATGGGCAATGAGGACGGCGAGATCCAGATGGTCTTCAACGGCGAGATCTATAACTATCGTGAACTGCGGCAACGGCTACAGGGGACCGGTCACCGATTCAAAACCGATGGAGACGGCGAATCGATCCTACACTTGTATGAAGATGTTGGTACTGATGTCTTCAAACACCTCAATGGCATGTTCGCGGTCGCGATCCGGGACAGTCGCCGCAATCGCATGATTTTGGGCCGGGACCGGATCGGTCAAAAACCGCTGTTCTACTGCGTTCGCGATGGTCGGTTGCTGTTCGCCAGCGAGATCAAAGCGTTGCGAAAAGTGCCCGGCGTCGGGACAGAAATTAGTCCTGACGCGATCGATGCGTTTTTGACGTATCAATACATCCCTTATCCTGAAACGATTCATCCCGACGTTCGTCAGTTGCCGCCGGGACACTGGGCGGTGTTCGATGCCGCGGGTTATCGCACCCAAAAGTATTGGGACTTTGACCCGTCAATCGAACGACCGATTGCAAAAGCCGACGCGATCGAACGACTGCGAGAATTGTTGGGTGATTCGGTACGGCTGCGGATGCGGTCAGACGTGCCGCTGGGCACGTTCCTGTCCGGTGGGGTCGATTCGTCGCTGATCACGGCGCTGGCGGGCGAGCACACCGACCGGCCGGTGCAGACCTATAGCATTGGGTTTGACGCCGCTGAATATGATGAAACGCATCACGCCGCGGCGGTGGCCGAACATTTGGGCACTGATCACACCCGGTTTGAAGTCACCGCCGATGCGGTCTCAGTGTTGCAACAACTCGTCCATCACTACGATCAACCGTATGGCGATTCCTCCGCGGTGCCAACGTGGTATTTGTCGCAATTGACCCGCGGCGGGGTCAAAGTCGCGTTGTCGGGTGACGGGGGCGACGAGCTATTTGCCGGTTATGATCGGCACCACGCGTTGCAGTGGAGCGAGACGCTGCGTCGCCGGCTGCCGATCCACCGGTTGCCGGGCATCGGGTTGATCGACCGTTTGCCCGATTCGGGTCGGCGACGGTCGGTGGTTCGGCGGGCCAAACGGTTTGTCGAGGCGATGGGTCAGCCGCCGGTTCGGCGTTATATGAATTGGCTGCAAATGTTCCCCGAATCGATGCGGGCGGAGATGTATCGCGATGATTTCGTCCCGCAATTGACCGGCGGCGATCCGGTCGCGTTCCTGGAGCGGGTTTGGGACCGCAGCGAAGGCCGCGATTTGATCACCCGAGCGTCGATGACGGATATTCAAACCTACCTGCCATGCGATCTGATGACCAAAGTCGACATCGCATCAATGGCCCACGGGTTGGAGGTTCGCCAACCGATGTTGGATTATCGACTGGTCGAGTTCGCCGCGGCGCTGCCGGTGTCGCTGAAATTTGATGGTCGGCGGGGCAAACGTTTGCTCCGCGACGCTTATGAGGATCGGCTGCCTCGCGGCGTTTTCACTCGGCCGAAAATGGGGTTCGGCATCCCCATCGCCGCCTGGTTTCGCGGACCGCTCGACGCGTTGGTCGACGACACCGTCCTGGCGGGGGACGCCAGGATCGATGAATTTCTGCGACCCGATTATGTCCGCGGTTTGTTTGATGCACACCGCGGGGGGACACGCAACGAAGGCTACCGGCTGTGGCAACTGCTGGTGCTGGAGACTTGGCTGCGTCAACGCTCCGGGAACTGAGGTAGCGGAAATCGCCAAGATTTTCGGATTCAATTGATCGCGGCCGAAAGTCTTGGCGACTTCCGCTACGGGGTAGCGACCGCGGAGGCTGCGGTCACGCCGGCCCAGTCGTCGGTCCGAAACGGCGTCAGCGATAAGCCTTCCCTGGTTTGGACATTGACCACCGGGTTGTTGGCCCATCCGTACCGGACGGCGACCGGCGAGGTCACCGAATCAGCCGAGACGTTGATCTTGTCCTTGCCAATGATCTTGGCCTTGGCCGGCACGAACTGACGATCGTCGCCGGCGATGACGAACCCCAGCGGTTCGGTGACGTCAAATGTGTCCAACCCACCGCCGACGTCTTTGAACGTCAGTGTCGCTGTGGCACCGTCGACGCTCATTGAATCATAACGTGGTGACCGATGGGCAATGTCATAATCATACTGGTTCGCTAGCGCCCAGCGAACCAATCGGTTGGCGACATCCTGTTTGTTGCGAGGATGAATGTCGGATGCTTCGCCAAGGTTCAAAATGACCGCTTCGCCGACATTGGGTAATTTGTCCATGGTCATCGTCTGGGCTTCGCGAAGTTCCGCCCAACTGCTCTCCTCCGGCCCGGTTGCCTCGGCGAGGTAATCGGCCAATTGAACGTAGTAGAACGGGAAATCACCTTGATCCCAACGTTCCCGCCAGACTTCGATCATCCGCGGGAATAGATCGCGATACTCATAAGCACGGCCCGAGTTGCTCTCGCCTTGATACCAAATTGCCCCGGCGATCGTATAACCGATGACCGGCGAAAGGACGCCGTTGTACAGGTTGCCGGGCCGATGGTTGCCCATCGAATCGTCGCCCGGTCGGCGGGGGGCGTTGCCCTTGGACCCATCGTCCTTCCATTTTTGAACACGGACTTTCCAGGCGTCCAGGATTGCCGCGTAATCATAGTTTTCCATCCGCCGTTGCCAGCCCGCGACCATCGGGGCAAATCGCGGATCGGCGGCCAACGTCGGCTCATCGATCCAGGCTTCGGCCGCCGAGCCGCCCCAGGCGTTGTTGATCAGACCGACCGGCACGCCGAGCACCTCCTGCAATCGTCGTCCAAAGAAATATCCGACGGCCGAAAACTCAGGGACGTTGCCGGCCGATGCCGCTTCCCAACGACCGTCAAAATCCTGCTCCGGCGTTTGGCTGGCGACGTTGGGCACGGTGATCAATCGCAGTTGATCGTTGGCCGCCGAAAGGACTTCCAAGTCCGCGTCGTCGCTGTTGGAAACCATCCACTTCATGTTCGACTGGCCGCTGCAGACCCAAACCTCGCCGATCAAAACGTCATTCCACTCGACCATCTCCTCGCCGCTGGCGACCGAACCGGTCAGCGGCCCGCCGGCGGGCATCGCAGGCAGCGAAGCATCGAAGCGGCCATCGTCGCCCGCAACGGCATCGGCCGACGATTCGCCAAGCGAAACCTTGACGTCCGCCCCGGGCGTCGCCCAGCCCCAAACGTGAATCGGTTGATCGCGTTGCAGGACCATTGAATCGCCGAAGATCGTCGGCATCCGAAGCGACTGGGCCGCCGCCGGGATGGCCAACGCCATCGTCATCACCGCAGCGGTCACCGGACCGCGAAAACATTGAAGCCAGGTCATGTTGTCGTTCTTTGAGGGTTGAAGGGCAGCAACCAAACCCTGGTGCCTGCCGGGCGGCGACAATCCTAACCCATCCCCGGCGGCAACGCTGCAACCGGGGCCGTCAATCTCGCAGCCGCCGCGTTAATCGTCGCGTCGTCCGGGCCGGATTGATCACCGCCGCGATGCTCAAGTGCCAACCGCTGCGCCACCGCCGGCCGGCAAATCGGTCCGCCAGCGAGCGGCGGTAGTGGACCATGGCGACGTCGTCGAGCCGGCGAACGAACCGATTGACCCAACCGCCAGATTGATCGGGAGCGGCAAATGTCGCCCACCGGGGTTCCGGCCGCCCGGCCCGGCGGCACCGGTCAGCATCGATTGCATAGCGATAATGCAGGTGCATCGCCGCCGTTCGGCTGCTCGAAAGTGACCCGGCGACGGCCCGGTAGCGGTACAGCGGTTCGGGAAGGTTGGCCAAGCGGCCCCGCTGACTGATTCGCAGAAAAAAATCCCAGTCTTCAAAAAACCGATGCGTCCAATAGCCGCCGATCGACAACAACGCCTCGGTCCGGCACATCACCGTGCCGTGAGCGATCGCGTGATGGCCCAGCCGAAGGTTCTCGACGATCCCATCGTGTTCCAGCGGCAACCGCATCGGCCGGCCGATCGACGCGGCGCCGAAATAACGAAACCGGCTGCCAACCAGAACGACGTCGGGATTTTGCGACAAAAATTCCAACTGTCGTTGCAACCGATCCGGCTCGGCGATGTCGTCGGCGTCCATTCTCGCCACCCATCGGCCGTGACAGTGCATCAATCCGCGGTTGGCTGCGGCCGCCGTGCCCGCATTGACTTGATGAATCACCGACAACCGTGAATCGTCGAGGCTATCGAGGTAGTCGGCCGTCGCATCGGTGCTGCCGTCATCGACGACCACTAGTTGAAACTCGCGGTGCGTTTGCGACAGGATTGATTCGATCGCTTCGGGCAAATACGGCATCGCGTTGTAGGCCGTCATCAAAACCGAGATGAACGGACCGGTCGGCGGCGTCCGCCGGCGTAGTTGCCGGCGCAATCCCTCGGGCGAATCATCCGCCCCGTCCCACGACGCCTGCGGGTCGCTCGACCAGGATGGTTCACGGGCCACGTTGGCCCCAAGGGTCGCCGGTGCGTTCATGCCGCCACCGCCGGAGGAGGGTCGACGGTGGCGGTCGGACCCAGCAATACGATCATCCACAACATCGTGCTGGTAAACGGAAACGTTTCAAACACCGTGTCTTCGACCGCCCCGGACGTCAAAATGTACGTCGTCACCCCCGCGGCGAGCACCGTGGGGACTCGCGCGGTTTGATAAACCGTCCAAACCAGCAACGCCGCGGTGGTCAATCCGGCCAACAATCCGCCCGAGAAGGTTGCGTGCAGCAGCACGTTGTGCGTGTGGAAACTGTGTTCATCCAGCAGGATCGGCGCCGCGACCAAACCGTAGCCGGTCCACGGGTCCCGGGCAATTAACGAGATCGCTTCGGCCCAAATCACATCGCGGCCGGTTGCGGAGGTCAACTCGGTAACGTCGCCGGTTTTGGTCACCGAGCCGATCAGTTGGTCAGTCAAATCCGACGCCCAACCCATCATGACGAGCACCAGAAGCGTGCCGCAAACGGCAGCAAAAACGGACCCCAAAATTAAAATTCCCCGACGGTTCCAAAACCGATCGGCGAGCATTGCGATCGCCCCGGCACCGCAGGCGAGCACCGAGGTCCGCGATTTGGACTCGATCACCGTCGCGATCGCCAGCGGCACGACGGCGATCAACGCGGCGATCGTCGTGTGCCCCGGCCGCCACCGGTCGTCCCGCCAAATCGCGATGACCAACATCAACGCCAACCCGCCGATTCGTCCAAGCGAATTGGGGTGCGCGGTGCTGCCCATCCGATCGACGATCATCGCACCGGCCAACTCCTCCTCGTACACCGCCCCCTCGCCACCGCGCAGGTACAAAGCCCAGGCGACCAACATGTGCAGGGTCAATCCAATCAACAGGCAACGAACCAGGGCCGAAGTCGAGGTGACGCGGACGGCCAATCCGACGAACAGGACGTAGACCAACATGATCAACGCCGCGGCCCGGGAAACGGTCGCGGCGGCCGGCAACGCGGTCACCGAAGTTGCCAAGAAGATCGTCACGGTAGCCAACAGCAACACCGGTCCGGGCCTCAAGAACGTGCTGACCAGCGAGGGTCGCAGCAGGTAGGCGGTCGCGGTGACGGCGGTGACGGTCAGCCCCAACACCAGTTTGACGGCGACTTCCGCGTTCATGCTCGCCCGGCCCGAGCCGGCCGGTTGAGCGTCGGATTGGTCCAGCGGATTGAGGGCCGTCGCGGCGACGATCAACAGCAGCACCGCGGGGGCAAAGATCGCCCGGAACCAGCCCGCCGGTTCCGAAGTCAACGCGGCGGCGGGAGACACGGGCGGGGGCATGGGCGGTGAGCTTAATTGGCCGCCAACTGAGCCGCTATGCAAACCCGCCACCGCCACCGTAGCGGAGGCCGCCAAGGCCTCCGACCCGGAGCAGAACAAATCCTGACGGCATCGATCGTTGCTAAACCCGGTCACGCGGGTCGGTCAATCCGTCGGCCATCCGCCGCAACGCATCGGTCTCGATTTGGCGAACCCGCTCGCGGGTCAACCCCAGCTCGGCGCCGATCTCCTTGAGCGTCATCGGCTCGCCGCCGGCCAACCCGAAACGCAGCCGAAGCACCATCGACTCGCGCTCCTCCAGCCGGTCCAGCAGGCCCATCGCGTGGCCCAAAATGTCGTGTTCGGACAACGCTTCGTCCGGCGCGACGAGCCGTTCATCCTCCACCATGTCGCCCATCGACCAACCCGAATCGGCCTGATCGGTCTGGGGCGTCAAGTTATTGATCTTGATCGCCTTGCGAATGATCGGCAACTTCTTCTTGGGCACCCCGAGCATCCGGGCGACTTCCTCGTGGCTGGGCGTCCGGTCGAGTTCCTCGTTGAGCCGCGCCGACGCCCGCCGCCATTTGGACAGCAATTCAACCATGTAGGCCGGGATGCGGATCGTTTTGCCCGAATTGATCAACGCACGCTTGATCGATTGTTTGATCCAGTACGACGCGTAGGTCGAAAACCGCGTCCCGTGCTTGGGGTCAAATCCCTCGACCGCTCGCAGCAAGCCGAGGTTGCCTTCCTCGATCAAGTCCTGCAGCCCGAGGCCCTTGCCGGTGTAGCCGCGGGCGATATTGACGACCAATCGCAAATTGGCGCGGACCATTTGGTCGCGGGCGGCGACGTCACCGGCGGCGATCCGCTGGGCCAGTTCGGTTTCCTCGGGGGCTTTGAGCAGCGGCGTTTCGTTGATCTCGCGAAGATACGTTTCGAGCGGTGACTGGGCCGCATCGCCGCGGCGACTGGTCACCCGGCGGCGTGCTCGCTGCAGCGCCATTTCATCGTCATCGATCACATCGGGGGTGTCTATCATCACTGGGATCTCGCAGCCGGCTGTCGGAAGGGGGGAGGGATCGTCCCGGGCACTGACGAACCGGCGGACCGCTGGAGGTTGGCCGATCGCATGTCGCCGGCTGAAAACGGGAGGGAATCAGCCAAACGCAACAGGGACTTCCCTAGTCATCGTCCCGGGGGTCCGCGGAGTTGATCGGTCCGGCAAACCGGGCGGGTCATGCCAAATGTGCCGCCTACGCCCGCCGGCAAAACGCCCCACAACCAGAGGGCATGACCGACTGGAGACGCAACCAGGCATCGTTGGCGACCAACGGATCCAATCCGGTCGCCGGATCAACCGGCGAGATGTCGCCGGGCGTCAACCGGCCGAGTGTTCGCCCCCGCTCGTTAACGATTCGGCCATGCTGCAGATCGACCATTTGACCGGGTGACTGCCAGCGAATTTGCCACGACGCCGGCTCGGAGGTCAATCGCCACCGGGCCACCAGCCGGTCACCATCGAATTGGTCAATTGCCGACCCGCCGGCAACAAACCGGGGGCTGTGCTGCAGCGGTTGCCACCGATGAAGTTGACGCAGGATCGTGTTGACCCGCCGCTGCAATCCGGCGGCTTGAATTTGCAACTGAACCAACGCGACCGGGGCGACCGATTCGCCACCGGGCAGACAATCGAACATCGACCGCAATGCCGCAGCGTGTGCTTCCCGCCCCGCGTTCCAGCCGCAAATTTCAGCCTCCTCCGACCCGCCGGGCGGTTTCAATCCGGCGAAGATCCGAAGGGCAATCGGCCAAGCCGTCAGCGGTCCGAATCGTTTTGCCGGCCGATAACGCCGCCAAGAGCTTGGCGATCGATATTGAACGACGATTTTGAATCCAAATCTCGTCGACCATCACGTCACCGCGCTGATTCAACGGGTCGTCAAATTGACCGGCGACGACGATCGCCATGCCGCCGGACGACAAACGCCCGACCATCCTGCGAACCTGCTGCGCCGCGGCGCGGTCGGCGGCGGGCAGCCACAATTGGATTTCGAGATCGGGTTGCCAGGGGTGAAACGATGACAATTGTTCGGATAGGGCCGCCGGCGAGGCGTCGGTGACGGCCAACGACAACGGTCCGCCACCGCCGGCCAGTGTCGCCGCAGCCGAAGCGACCGCTCCGCCGGCGATCGCTGTCCCACCGGCGAGAACCAGTCCGCTGTGTCGAAAGAATTCTCGTCGATCGGTCACGGCGTCACCGTCAACGCTTGGCGGATCGTTTGGGCCAACTCTTGAGGCGTCAAATAGTCCGGCTCCGGCAGCGGACTGGCCGGCGGCCGGGTGATCGTCGCCGACAGAATCCGATCGGGCGGTACGACCACCTTGGACTTTTTCTCCTCCGACGGATCGACTCGGCGGAGCATCGAGATGTTGCCCATGCCTTCGATCACCTGCCCGATCACGGCCTGGTCAAACCCTTCGCCGGCCAACGGCAGCAGCGGGATGGCGAACTGGGAACTGGCCGAATGGGTCAGGAAACGACCCTCGCCGGTGGGCAGTTTGGCCAAAACCACCGCCCCCCGCCACGGTTGGTGACCGGCCCCCGGATTCTCATCGCGGACAAAGCGTCCGGCATTGCCCCGGCCATCGCCGACCGGATCGCCCGAGAGCGCCAGCAGGTGATCGGTGACTTGGCCGAAATCCAAATCGTCGTAAAAACCCTCTTCGACCAACGCCAAAAAGTGGGCACACGTTCGTGGCACCGTGTCGGTGAAAAGCTCGATCGTGAACGGACCGCGGGTCGTCTCGAACCGCACCCGGGGCAACTCGACGTCGGCGACTTTGGCCAATAGTGCCTCTTCTCGCTCGAACATCGCCTGCAGAGGCTCAAGCGACCCGATCAGCCGCCGGTCGACGTCCTCGTAGTACTCCGGTTTGAGCAGGTCGTACAATTTTTGCGTCATTTCAAACTGGCCGGTCACCAACGCCGACCGCGCTGCCCCGTGCAGCAGCGACAACGTCTGGACCTGCAGTTGCAGCAGCACCGAGGCGGCTTCGTAGGTGTCCGCATCGAGCCAATCGGTGTTGACGCGTCGCTCGACTTCGGTGGCCATGAACTGAGCCGCTTCGGGGACCGGTAGGTAGCGGAGCAACCCGTTGGCGGCGCGAAGTTGCTCGGTCAACGCTTCGGTCGCCGCCCAACGGGTTTCCAGGAACTCTCGCCTCAACCGCCGGGGCGGATCGGTTTGATTGACAAACCGGATGTGCGTGACCCGGAGTTTGACCATCACCGCCTGAAGCGTCTGCTTGGCTTCGTCGTAACGCTCCCGGGCTGCCTCGGCCAACTGCCGTTCCTCGGGCGACATCTCCGCCAGGATCGCATCAATGTCGGGGGGGGCCGGACTCGGGGCGGCTTCATCGCCGGGGGCTGACACCGGGGCAGGTTCGGACGGCGGCGGGGACTGACCGCCGCACGGATTGGCCAACATCCAAAGCAACGCCAGCGTCAGGGTGATCGGCAGCGGGCGAGAAGCGAACATTGCGATGAAGGTGGAGATAACGAACGAGTGGCAAAAACTTTTCTAGCGGCCGGGCGCAAGCCCTCCGGTGCCGCCATTCATCCTAGCGGAAGGGCGCAAGCCCTCCGGTGCCGCCCCCCATCTTATCCGGTGCCGCCCTCCATCCTAGCGGAAGGGCGCAAGCCCTCCGGTGCCGCCAAAAACGGCAAAATTTTGCCGGCCCAACGGTGGCACCGGAGGGCTTGCGCCTACCGCTAACATTGGACCGGCGCGGAGATACGATGCCCCCCATGCAACCCTTCCCAACCGTTCCCCGCATTGGAATCGGCGAAGACACTCACCGATTGGCCCCCGGCGGAGTTCTGCGGCTCGGCGGGATCGATATTCCCGGTTCGTCGATCCACGCGGTCGGCCACAGCGACGCCGACGCCCTGCTGCACGCGATCACCGACGCGCTGCTCGGCGCGATCGCCGGATCCGACATCGGGCGGCTGTTTCCCGACAACGACGCGGCCAACGCCGGGCGGGACTCCGCCGATTTTATCATCGAAGCGATGCGGCGGGTCCGGGCGGCGGGCTACCAGCTCGGCAACGTCGACGCCGTCATTTCGCTGCAGCGTCCCAAATTGGCCGACCACATCGATGCGATCCGCGGCCGGGTCGCGGCGCTGACCGGCGGCGACATCTCGCAGGTGGGTTTGAAAGCCAAAACCGGCGAATCGGTCGGCCCGATCGGCCGCGGCGAAGCGATCGGGACCTCTGCGGTGGTGCTGCTGGTCCCTGCTCTACCGTAGCGGAAGTCGCCAAGACTTTCGGTTTTTTCGCATGACGCTCAACCGAAAGTCTTGGCGACTTCCGCTACGCGACGGACGCCTCGGCCGATGCCGGTTTTAACTCCGCCAACAGTTCGTTGACCCGTTTTTCGAGCCGGTCCAACTCCGCGAGCACCTCGTCTTGGCGACGTTCCAAGTCCGCCAACAGGTCCCCGCCGGGCGTCGTCGGATCGACGTCATCGGTCCAGTCGGTTTCGGCGTCGTCTTCCCAACGCAGGGCTTCGATTCGGTTCACGGTGGTCCTTCGCGATTCTTGGTCGGCGTGGCGTCCTTGCCACCGCCTTTGCTTCGGCCCCCGAGGCGTCGCCGGCGCACCATTGGGCCGATCGATCGGGTCGTTGCGGTTGCGTTGCGGCAACCGGTCGGGGCGACTGTGCCGGTTGTCGCGATCATGCCGCCGACCAACGCGATCGGCGGGATTGCCCCGCTGTCGCTTGACAAAGCCCCCTGTCGCTTGACAAAGCCCCCTGTCGCTTGACAAAGCCCCCTGTCGCTTGACAAAGCCCCCTGTCGCTTGACAAAGGTTGCTCGGATGCACGACAACCCGCCGCCCCACCTCCTGAACCTCCCCACCCCCTTCGAAGCTCAACTCCATGGCGAAAGGCAAACGTTTGGTGATCGTCGAATCACCCGCCAAAGCTCGCACGATCGCCAAATACCTCGGGGCCGGATACCAGGTCGAAGCCTCCGTCGGCCACGTCCGCGACTTGCCCGGCGGAGCCAAGGAGATGCCCGAAAAACTCAAAAAAGAGCCGTGGGCCTATCTGGGCGTCAACGTCGAGAAAGATTTTGAGCCGGTCTACATCGTCCCGGCGGACAAAAAGAAACAGGTCAACAAACTCAAAGACGCCCTCAAGGACGCTGACGAACTGTACCTGGCGACGGACGAAGATCGCGAGGGCGAAGCGATCAGTTGGCACTTGCATCAAATCCTCAAACCCAAAGTCCCCGTCAAACGTTTGGTCTTTCATGAGATCACTCAAGAGGCGATCCAGCACGCGTTGACCGAAACCCGCCAAATCGATGATGGGTTGGTCCGCGCCCAGGAGACCCGCCGGATTCTGGATCGGTTGTACGGTTATGATGTTTCGCAGTTGCTGTGGCGCAAGGTCCAAAGCGGTCTGTCGGCCGGCCGCGTCCAGTCCGTCGCGGTGCGTTTGGTCGTCGAGCGGGAGCGTGAACGGATCGCGTTTCATAGCGCCACCTACTGGGACCTCGAAGCGACCTTCGGGACCGATTCGGGCCAACCGCTCGTCGCGACATTGCAATCGGTCGAAGGCCGCAAAATCCCCTCCGGCAAAGATTTTGATTCAACCAACGGGCAACTGTTTGACCAAAATCTACTGCAGCTCGATGAGTCCGAGGCCAATGCGCTTCGTGACCGTCTGCGGGGGGAATCGTTCAAAGTCACCAAGGTCGAAGTCAAACCGTTTTCGCAGCGTCCGATGGCGCCGTTCACGACCAGCACGTTGCAACAGGAGGCCAACCGCAAGCTCGGTTATACCGCGCGGCGAACCATGCAAACCGCCCAGCGGCTCTATGAGAATGGTTACATCACCTACATGCGAACCGATTCGACGACGTTGTCCAAAGAGGCGGTCGCGGCGGCGCGGAACCTGGTCCGCAGCGAGTATGGTGAAAATTTCCTGCACCCGACGGTGCGAACTTACGCCGGCAAAGTTAAAAACGCTCAAGAAGCTCACGAGGCGATCCGCCCGGCCGGCACGCCTTTTCGCGTTCCCTCGGCGGTCCAAAAGGAACTCGACCGCGATCAATTCCGTTTGTTTGAATTGATATGGAAACGCACCGTTGCCTGTCAAATGGCCGATGCCAAGAAACAGCGTATCAGTGTGACGATCGAGGGCGGCGGGGCGGTCTTCACCGCGTCGGGCACCAGCATCCTGTTTGAAGGGTTCCTCCGCGCCTACGTCGAGGGCAGCGATGATCCGTCGGCCGAATTGGCCGACAAAGAGAAACTGCTGCCGGCGGTCAAGCAGGACGAATCGCTCGGCGTCCGCGACATAGAATCCAAATCTCACACGACCCAGCCGCCGGCGCGGTTCAGCGAAGCGTCGTTGACCCGGACATTGGAGGAAAAAGGCATCGGCCGGCCGTCCACGTTTGCGACGATCATCGAGACGATTCAAAAACGTGATTATGTTTATAAGAAGGGCAATGCGTTGGTCCCGTCCTGGATCGCGTTCAGCGTCACGCGGTTGCTCGAAGACCATTTCGGCCCGCTGGTCGATTATGAATTCACCGCCGAGATGGAAGATTTCCTGGACACCGTGTCACGACAGGAGGCCGAGTCGCTCGGTTATCTAAAACGCTTTTATTTCGGCGATGGTGACGGCGAGCACGCCGGTCAAAAGGAAGCCAAAGCGGCGATCGGGTTGAAAGATCGGCTGGCCGATAAGATTGAGGAAATCGATCCGCGGACGACCGCGATGTTCACGTTGGGCACCCCCACCGAAGGCGAGAATACCGAGGAGGTTTTCGTCCGGGTTGGTAAGTATGGCGCGTTCCTGCAGCAGGGCGAACGCAAGGCTCCGATCCCCGACGGATTGCCGCCCGACGAGATGAACCTGCAGCTCGCCATGGAATTATTTCAATCGGCTTCGCGGGAGGACGAACCGCTGGGCAAGCACCCCGAAACCGGCCAGCCGATCTACCAGAAAGCGGGTCGGTTTGGACCCTACGTTCAGCTTGGTGACAAAGACGATCCTGACAAAAAAATGGCGTCGCTGCTCAAGACCATGGAGCCGTCGGAACTGACGCTCGAGCAGGCGTTGCAATTGCTTTCGCTGCCGCGTGACCTGGGGGCGCATCCTGAACTCAAGGAGTCGGTGATGTGTTTTGACGGCCGATACGGGCCTTACATCAAATGCGGCAAGGAAACGCGGTCGCTTCCCGCCGACGCCTCACCGCTGGACTATACGTTTGACCAAGCGATCGCGCTGCTCAAGACGCCCAAGACCCGCGGCCGGGCGACGCCGAAGGAACCGATCAAGAAGTTTGAAAAACCTTCGCCGGTGACCGAAAAGGAAGTCAAAGTTCTGGAGGGTCGCTTTGGACCTTATGTCACCGATGGTGTCTCCAACGCATCGACGCCCAAGGGAACCGACCCGAAAGATTTAACCTTCGAGGCGGCGTTGGATTTATTGGCCGAACGAGCCGCCCGGGCACCGGTGAAGAAAAAAGCCCGCAAGAAGGCGGCCAAAAAAGCGACCGCCAAAAAGAAGACCACCAAAAAGGCGGCCAAGAAAACGACAGCCAAGAAGAAAGGGATCATCAAAAAGTCCGGCTGAGGTTAATTTTAGAACGTTACAATGCTGACCGTCCATTTCACCCCCGCCGAAGTTGACCTGTGTCATCAACTCAAGTCCGCGGGGCTGCCCTGGGACCCGGCTCCGGGACATTTCGTTTGGGATGGCGAGGGGCTGATCGAACGTCCGTCCCCGTTTCACGACCGAGTTTACTTCATCCTCGACCTAAAACATTTCCTTCGTCGCACCGGAACGACGCAGCGATTGGTTGAATCGATGGTCTGGCTTCCGACCTGGGAGCAAACCCGCATGTTGCTGTCCGGCCGCGGCGTCGATCCTTCCAGCTTGATCGAAACCCTTGTGACCCGGGGTGCGATCGGATCGGGGACTGAACGCTATGTGCTATATGAGATGCTCAAGGCAAGCTTGCACTAAACTTCAGTGACCCGGGTTTTGGCTGGAAATAAGGACCGCGGGATCAATGACTGACGTAGCTGGACCCGCCAGGGTTCAGGGCTGACTGAACCCTGGCGGGTCCAGCTACGATGAATGTCGCCGTTATTAATCTCGCGGTCCGAATGCAAATAATCAGCCGATGGGCGTTAGCAAACGGGTAAGGAATCTGAACCGGACGCTAACGCGCTGCCGGCTGATGTTTTCAAACGGATGCCACGTAAGACATCAGCTCCGCTTGCAAGGTCACGGCCCCGCCGAAACCTTCGATCGCTCGATCCGATTGACCCGGTCTCATGCCCCGGTAGGTCATCGTCAATGCGTCGCGGGCGGCCGCGGCGTTTACCATGATTTGGGTCGTCCAAGTTGATCGGTGTTCGCACCTCAATCCGGCGTCGGCAAACTCCGCGATGATCTTCGTCGTCCGGTCCCGCGCGGTGGCGACCGATTGGATCTCACGTCGCAGTTCTATCAAATCCTCCGCCCCCGGCACCGCCACGATCGCGCGACCGCCGGGCGCCAGCACACGGGCGATCTCGGCGACCGGCCGCCGGCCGAAAAGGCTCAGCACTCGGTCGACCGACCCGTCGATCGCCGGCAACGTTCGGTCGGCGTTTGCGTGGACCCACAACGAATCGGGCATCCGCCGGGCGGCGATTCGCAGTGCCCGTTTGGACAAATCGACCCCGCAATACCGCCCGCGCGTCTGCTCAAACAACACCGCCGCAAAATGGCCCTCGCCGCAACCCAAGTCGAGCGTCGTTGCGGTCGCCGAGTCCGGTCCGATCCAAACTTCGAGGACCTCCACGAATTGATTCATCGCTCCGCCGGCCAGCCACCGCGACCGAGCGTCGACCGAAGCGTCGCTGTCGCCGGGGGTTTTGGATTTGCGGTCGGTCGGTTGGATCAAACTCCAGTAACCCTGGCGGGCACGGTCAAAGCTGTGACCGGCGTTGCAACGAAGCGTCCGGTCGTACTCAACGAGCGGCCGGTGGCAGCCGCGGACGGTGCAGCGCAGGGGAAACTCAACCCCCATACCGCTCCGCCATTGCCGCAACCGCTTCGGCAACCGCCCGGCGGTACTCCGGCGGCGAAAGCACTTCGGCGTCGGCGCCGAGTGCTAAAACCCGCGGCAGCAGTTCCCGGGGGTGCGTCGCCGGGACGGTCATTTGGAAAAACTCCGTGTCGCCCTCCGGGTCGACGGTTTGATCGGGGTGCCAGGGATCCTCGCGGACATACTCGGCCGACCGCCGTCCCAACCGAATCGTCACCGCGGTGGCGTCGGCGCCCGAGAAAATCCCCACGCCGCGGCCGAGGATTTTGGTCAAATCGACCCGCGAATCGGGTTTGAAGTAGTCGTCGGTGATCCGCACCTTGCGGAATCGATCGAGCTTCCAGTTGCGCATCCGCTGCTCGGGTTCCTCGACCTCCCGGGCCGCGGCGACGACGTAGATGCTGTTGTCGTGCATCGCCACGCCGTAGGGTTCAATTTGGCGACGTTTTGGGTCCCGGCCCACCGATTGGTACTCGATTTCGACGACCCGGTGGTCCAAAATCGCGCGGTTGATGGTCGACAACATGCCCGATTGGGCCGTGTAATCTTTGGCCGGCGTGCCGATCACGCGGAGCGTTTTGCGGTACCGCTGGTAGTGCTCGTAGACGCCTTCGGGGATCGCTTCCTGGACCTTGTTCCAGAACGTTTCGATCCCCTGCCAATACTGCGTCCCGGCCAACGGGATCAGCAGGTCGCGACCGATCGACAGCGCGATCATCTCCGAACCCGAAAACGCGATCTCGTGGACCGTCGGGGCGTTGCGACCGAATTTGTAGATCCTGCCCCGTTCGGCCGTTTCATCACGGATGTCGAACCCTGCGGCGATGAGCGCTTCGAGGTCGCGTTTGACCGTCCGGGTGTGCAGCGCGGTCAGCCCGAGGTCGGCGACTAAGTCGTCTCGCAGCTCCTCGATCGTCCGGCCGAATCGTGAGTCCTCGAGCAACTGCATCAGCTTGTGCTGGCGGATCAGCTGTTCGTTGCGGGCCATGGAGGGGGGGGAAAGGTGAAGGGTTAAAGGTGAAGGGTTAAAGGTTAAAGGAAGAGCAGCAGGCGAGGCAGTGTCCTCAGCAAACGAGCTGAGGGTTCCGACCCAAGTTCTTCCCTTAACCCTTAACCCTTAACCCTTAACCCTTAACCCTTAACCCTTAACCCTTAACCCTTAACCCTTAACCCTTAACCCTTAACCCTTAACCCTTAACCCTTAACCCTTCTTCCTCTTCCGCTTGACCTTCGTCTGGATCAACTGAGGTCCCGGGCGTCGGCCGCGGACTTTGCCATTCTCCTCGGGGGTGAACCGTTTGGCCGCCGGCTGCAGCAGTTTGGTCAGGCAGAATTTGTTGATCGATAATTCCAATTCCGCGGCTTCGCGGACGATCGAATTGTGCAGGCTGCGGGGCATCCGAATCGTAATCACGCGGCTTGGCTCGAAAGCGTTGACCTTGGACTGGTCGACCGACCGGAGGCTGGTGAGCATTTCGAGCAGCTCGGCAAACTCGGCGGTCGTTTCAAAGTCGCGGCGGTCTTCGGGATCGGGAAAAACTTGGTCGACGACGCCCCCGACGCTCATCATTTCGCGATAGAACACCACCCAAGAGCCGGTCTGGGCAAACGCTTCGTTGGCCAACCGGAGGACTTCGCCGCCGCGGCCGGCCGGCGGCAGATCGGTTTGCACCGGCGGCAGGTCCAGCGACCCGAACGTGACCTGCTCGTCGATCACCCCGGCAATGGTATCGGGGACCGCCGGGGAGGCGAGCTGGACGACCGCGGCAACATCGCTGGCGTAACCAATCGGTTGGGGCGGGTCGGCGGCGGCGACAGACTTGCTTCGCGGGGAGGTGGTTCTCGTGGAGGGGGTTCTCGTGGAGGGGGTTCTCGTGGAGGGGGTTCTCGTGGAGGGGCGGGCGGGCATGTGCGTCCGAGCGATATTTGGAAGTGGGCGAGGCGGGCGTGGTCACCGGCGGCGGGTTAGCGATGGCTCCGCCGGCCGGTGAACCCAACATGCCGCGGCGTCCAACGCCGGCGTCTAATCGATTGCTAGCAAAGGCGTTACGAATGCTGCTATCGTGTCGCGTTTTTTGGCACCCACCCGATGGGGTGGTGTACAAGCTGTGTGCTGTGAAATGAGGCAGTCGGTTTGGTGTTGCAGTGCCCAAGTGTCCCTCGGCGGTTAGCGAGCTTTTTTCCGGTAGCGGCGGTCCGCCAGGCCGCCGACGTTCTCTCGGTAGCGGCGGTCCGCCAGGCCGCCGGCCCGGTGGGGAACCAGAGCCTTGGCGGCTTCGGCTACCGGGTCTGCGGCGACCGGACTGGGATTGCCGCCGACCGACCCGCTGGGCTACCGACCGGCGTGATGACCCGCCGCCGCCCGCCGCCGCCGAGACTGTTTGCCGGGATCACGTGCGCCCTGATCGTGACCGCCGCCGGGACGATCGGCTGCACCGCGCCGCGATACTTGCACTCCCGATCGCTCCGCGACAACCCGCTGGCCGGGCAATTGCACCTGGGCGCCTGGCGGGGTCCGACGATCTCCGAGCGGTCCACCCGGACGCTGCGGCGTTACGGTTTGGTCGATCAACACAAGAATGACGCCGACGTCTGCCTGCATCATTTGACGCGGCAACTGCGTCAGACGCCAACCGCGGATTTGGCCTACACGCTATCGGAAGTCGCCTACGTGCAGGGCAAAAAAGCCGACACGGCGGGCCAAACCGGCGGTGCGATGCACCACTACGGCGTGGCGCTGATGAGCAGCTACCGGTACCTGTTTGACCCCAGCCTGGGCGGCGATCCGAACCCTTACGACCCCCAGTTCCGCGCCGTCTGCGATTTGTACAACGAATCGCTGGAGGATTTGCTGCGGCTGCTATGCGCCGAAAACCGGCTTCGGCCCGGTCAGACCTACACGATTCGCACGGGGGGCCGGGAGTTCATCATCGAAACCGAGATGCGGGGCCGCTGGAACGAGGCGGAGTTCGAGCGGTACGAGTTCGTCTCGGACTTTGACATCAAGCAACTTCGCAACCGCCATACGACCTATGGATTGGGTGTGCCGTTGGTCGCGGTCCGTAAGCCCGATCATGAAAAGGATCCGCGGCGCAAATTTTACCCCGACGGATTGTCTTACGCGGTCACGGCAATGTTGCGTTGTCCCGAGGTACCGGTCGCGACGCCCTACGCGGCCAGCCCGATCGGCCGGGGCGGTTGGTCAGGACCGCTGCGGATGAAAGACGCCTCGCCAGTGATCCAACCGGTCGGCTATGAAGCGTCTCTGGAGGTTCACCGTAGCGGAAGTCGCCAAGACTTTCGGTTGCCAACGGTTAATGGCCCGACGGTTAATGGCTCGACGCTCAGCGGCTCGACGGTCGCATCCGAAAGTCTTGGCGACTTCCGCTACGAAGACCCGGCGGCGGCTGATCAGACGCCCCGTTGCATCCTGGAGTTTTACGACCCGCTGGCGGCCAACCAGGTCCAGTTGGCTGGGCGTTGGGTGCCGCTGGAGACCGACCTGACGACGCCGTTGGCGTATTTCCTGGACTCGCCGGAGTATCGCAAGCAGGATTCGCCAACCGCGGGGTTGTTCACCCCCGAGGACGTCCAGCCGCACCGCGGGCTGTACATGCTGGAGCCTTACGATCCCGAACGAATCCCGGTGCTGATGGTCCACGGGTTGTGGAGCAGCCCGATGACGTGGATGGACATGTTCAACGATCTGCGAAGTTTTCCCGAGCTTCGCGAGCGGTATCAGTTCTGGTTTTACCTCTACCCGTCGGGTCAACCGTTTTGGCTCTCGGCGACGCAATTGCGGGGCGATTTATTTGAAATGCGTCAAACGTTTGACCCGCTGCATCAGGACATGCCGCTGGATCAAATGGTGTTGGTGGGCCATTCGATGGGCGGGCTGCTCTCGCGGATGCAGACGATCGAGAGCAACGACGATTTCTGGAATTTGGTCACCAGCCAACCCAAGCAGCGGCTGCGGGGACCGCCCGAGGATGTCAATCGGTTGGTTTCGGCGCTGGAGTTTCGGGCCAATTCCTCGGTCCGCCGCGTCGTGACGATCGGCACGCCGCACCGCGGGTCGGCGTTGGCGGGCAAAACGGCGCGGTGGTTGGCCCGAAAGCTGATCCGATTGCCGCAGCGGGCGGTGTCGACCAGCCGCCGTTTGACCAACGAAAATCCCGGTTTCTTCCGCGACACGCGTTTGTTGACCGAGGCCAACGCGGTCGATTCGCTGGCGCCCGACTCGCCGATTTTCCCCGTGCTGCTGCGTGCCCGCCGCTCGCCCGGGACGCAGTACCACAACATTGTCGGGGTGATGAGCGATCCGCCGCTGTTGGCCGGTCGCGGTCACCGCGGCGATGGCGTGGTCGCGTATGATTCGGCGTCGATGGATGACGTGGAGAGCGAATTGGTCGTCGACGCCGCTCACACGGAAATCCACATGGACGGCAAAGCGATCTTCGAGGTCCGGCGGATTTTGCTGGAGCATCTCCGGCAAGTCGATGCCGAAGACCGGCTGGCTTGGAAAACTCCCGCCCCAAGGCGTTGACGGCCGCCCGGGGCGGCGTCAGACTTGGGCTGGACCGGTGAGCGGCTGGGGATGGAGGGAAATCCGTCCGGGACTTCGGGACGTCGCTCAGCGGGTGCGTAAGATACGTTCGCCCCAACCGTCGAACGCCTCCGACACCCCGCCGTGGCGTCGCATGATCGACGCAGGCAGGGGCAATTCGGGGTGCGTCGCCTGTGGGGCCGTGGTTTGTTCAGGGAAGCGACAAGGTGCCAAATCTCAGCAACGCTCCGACGCAACGTGCGGTCGGCGATCGTTATCCAAGCCGCGATCGGCTGACCGACGCGACCGATCCGACCATCATTTCGGCGAGGATTACCGCACCCCGGCCGGCCGGATCGCCGCCGACCGAATTGTCAAAGCCGGCATCTCCGACCGCGACCACCGGCGGCGTTCCGACAACCCAATCGGTTTCGTTGGCCGAATGGACCACCCGGCGATCGGTGGCCCAGTCCGCCGTTGTCGCCGCCGATGGACGTTTGATCGAAGCGACCGCCGGATTGGCGTCGTATTTAACCGCCGGAGACGTTGATGCGTCGGTGATTGCGGTGTCCGGTGGCGATCGCCCGTTATTTTGCCATTTGGTTTTGGCTCCGTTGGCCGAGTCGATCGCCACGGCCATCGACCAGTGCCGGAGGGGGGGCGGGACGGCAACCCGTGTCGTGGTGCTCGCCGCCCCGGCGGTGCAAACGCACCCGGGTTGGCGGGGCGCGAGCCGTTGGCGGGTCGAAATCGTCGCCGAACCTTTCCCCGGCGGCGCCTCCGACCCACCGCATACCGCGGTCCTGCTGCGTCGTCAACCGATCAGCGACGTCGATGTCGAGTCCGACCCGGCCGCCCCGGCGACCTCGGCGATGTCGACCCCGGCGATGTCGGGCCAGCGAGTCCAGGAGATCGTCAACGCGCTGCCGCCGATGGTCGCGTCGGTCAACCGAAACGGCGTGTACGAGTTCGTCAACGAAGCCTACGCCGAGCACTACCAGCGGACCGCCCGGCAGATCGTCGGCTGCCGGGTCCAGGACGTGCTGCGGCCCGACGACCTCCGCGCGATTGGCGACCACTTGCAACGCGGTCTGGCCGGCGTTCGCCACTCCTTTGAAACCACGCTGCGGCATCGCGGCAATGGGCGATTGTTTCACAAACGGCTGACCTACGTCCCCCAGTTCACCACCGACGGGCGGGGCGAGGCGGTTGTCGGCAGTTGCCTGGTGGTGATCACCGATTTGACCGAAATTCGCCGCCAGGAACACGAGCTGGAGGTGCAGCGGAAACGGGTCACGATGGCGATGGCCGCCGCGTCGATGGGCAGTTTTGAATATCAACGCGACGGTCGGACCATTCAACTGGATGCCAATTCGGTCCGCATCCTGCACCTGGCCCCAGACGCTCCGGCCAATGCCGCGAGTTTTTTCGGTGCCGTTCATCCCGAGGATCGTTTGACCGTCGATCAAGCGTTCGACCGGGCAATCGACCGACGAAAGGCTTACGTCAGCGAGTTTCGCGTGACCGACCGGGAGGGCCAAATCCGGTGGCTGGCCGGCCGCGGCCAGGTTGTCGCGGCCAGCGGCGATGTGCCGGCGAGGTTGATCGGCGTTCACTGGGACGTCACCGCCGCGAAACACCTGGAGTCGCATCCGCGGTTCCTGGCCAAGCTGCAGCATCGGTTGGATTCGTTCAAAAACACCGACGAACTGATGGAGGAGGCCTGCCGCCAGATCGTCAACTACCTCCGCGTCGACTCCTGCTCGGTCGTTCGGACCGATCCGGTCGCCGAGACTGCCAAAGTGCTCTCGCAATACTGCGTCGACGGCAGCCGGTGGACCGGCAACCACGCGATGGAAGACCTCTACCCGCCGCCGGCGATCGCATCGATTCGTCAAGATGGACAAATCGCGGTCGATCGGTGCGGCGGTGCCGTCAACGATTGCGGTGATAAAGCCAATTCCGACGGCGGTGCCCCGCCCGACTACGCCGCGATCCTCGACGGCGGGCCGGCAGCGTCGGGACGGAACCGGTTCTCGGTCGTTTGCATCAGCGGTCAACCGCGGCAATGGCGGGCCGACGAACGCCGGCTGGTGCGCGAACTCACCGCGGTGTTGCACCTTCGGCTGCAACGTGCCTGGGTCGAGGACCGATTGGCCGCCGAACGCAAACAATTGGCGATCGCCAACGGCCGGCTCGAGACGGCCAACCGCAAGATGCGGGCGCTGTTTGAACAGGCTCACTATTTTCAAGTCATCCTGGACCGCGACGGGTGCGTCACCGAGGTCAATGACGTGACGCTGCGGGCGTTTGATTTGAAGCGGGAGGCGACCGTGGGCCGACCCTTTTGGCAAATTCGCCCGTGGTCCGATCACCTCCCCGCGGCCCCCGGTCAGCAGGAATTGCCGGTCGTCGCGGAACATTTGACCCTGCCGCTGGCCGGTCAAACCCACCGGACCGAGCTGTCGCACCGCGACGCCGACGGCCGGCTGCATCAAACCGAATTCACCTACACCCCGGCGCTGGACGCCGAGGGGGAGGTATCGTTCATCGTCGCGACCGGCAGCGACATCACCGCCCGGCACAACCAGGATGAGGCGATCCGAATCGGCCAGCAGCGATTGCGGTTGGCGTTCAGCGCCGCGGAACTGCAGCTTTGGCAAATCGACATCGCTTCGGGTCGATGGTCCAGCGGCGGTCGTCCCGGCGGCGGCACCACCGTCGAAGCGATGAGTCCCCGCGGCGATATCGCCGGATTTTTGCAGCGGATTCATCGTTCCGACCGATCGACCGTCGAGGTGGCGCTGAGGCGATCGATGGAGACGGGCCGGCCGTTTCGCCAAGAATACCGTGTTCGGCAGGGCAAATCGTTTCGCTGGATGCTCTCGGTCGCCCATCGCGACTCCGCCCGCGAGGGTTGCCGCGTCGCCTCGCCCCCCGGCTCGGGGATGCTGATGGTCGGGGCGGAAATGGACATTACCAAACGCAAAGCCTCCGAACTGGACCTCAAACTGTCGGTCGAACGGCTCGGCGCGGCCGCCCGAACCGCCGGCTTCGGCACGTTTTATTTGGATGAACGCGGCGACCATTCGGTCCAATCGGTTGAACTCCGAGACCTGCTCGGCGATGACGCCGGGCAGCCGGAGTTCGTCGGGTTGCAACTGCCCTACCGGGTCCACCCCGACGACCAGGCCGCCGCGGAGGCTCACTTTGTCGATCAAGTCCTGACGACCGAGCGGGCGACGCCCTTTGAACACCGCATCGTCCGCGGCAACGGCGAAGTTCGCTGGGTCGAGCTGCAAACCAAAACATCTTTTGTCCACCGTGGCGGCCGGCGGCGACCGGTCGCGGTCATAGGAACATTGTTGGACGTCACCGAACGACGCGAGGTAGAGTTGTCGCTCGACGCCGCCCGGCAGGACGCGGAAGCCGCCAACCGGTCCAAAAGCGAATTTTTGGCCAACATGAGCCACGAAATCCGCACCCCGATGACCGCCATCCTCGGCTACGTCGACCTTGTTGCCGCCGGCGATCACCCCGAGGACAACGGCCGCTACCTGCAGACGATCCGCGACAACGGCCGTTTCCTGCTGACGATCATCAATGACATCCTCGATTTGTCCAAGATCGAGGCGGGCAAGCTGGAGATCATCCCCGAACCGATCGCTCCGCATCGATTGGTCGACGATGTCCGATCGATCATGGACGTCCGCGCCCGCGAGGCGAACCTGCGGCTGCGGGTCGAATACGACGGGTTGATCCCCCAGCGGATTCACACCGATCCCAAACGGCTCAAACAGATCCTGATCAATCTGGTTTCCAACGCGATCAAGTTCTCCGAAACCGGGGTCAAGACCGGCTTGGTGACGTTGCGGGTGCGGTTCAATCCCGCCGACTCGCCCGCGATGAGTTTTGTCGTGATGGACCGCGGCATCGGCATGACGCCCGGCCAGCAGCAGCGATTGTTCAAACCCTTTACCCAAGCCGACGCGAGTGTTTCGAGAACCTTTGGCGGCACCGGATTGGGGTTGGCGATCAGCAAGCGGTTGGCCCACATGCTCGGCGGCAACATCGAGGTCCAGTCCGAACCGGGCGCCGGCAGCACCTTTACCGTCTCGATTGACCCCGGCGACGTCTCCGACGTGACCTTGATCGAGCCGGCGATGGCCGCCGAAGCGACGCCCCCGATCGATTCGCTCGAACACCGGCTGACCGGCCGCGTGCTGGTGGTTGATGACCACCGGGACATCCGTTTTTTGACCCGCCGAATCCTTCAAAAAGCGGGTGCGACGGTCACCGAGGCCCAAGACGGTCAGGAGGCCGTCGAACAGGTCCAAGCGATGCTCAACGACTCGCACGTCGTCGATCTGATCATCCTGGACATGCAGATGCCGCGGCTGGACGGTTACCGAACCGCTCGGCAGTTGCGAAAAATGGGTTTCGCCGGCGGCATCGTCGCGCTGACCGCCGACGCGATGCAGGGCGACATGTCCAAATGCCTCAAAAGCGGTTGCAATTCCTATTTGTCCAAACCGATCGACGCCGCCCGGTTGATC
The DNA here is from genome assembly GCA_963833245.1 of Pirellulaceae bacterium. Classification (GTDB taxonomy): domain Bacteria; phylum Planctomycetota; class Planctomycetia; order Pirellulales; family Pirellulaceae; genus Rhodopirellula. The sequence goes on along the minus strand of CAWHXH010000005.1, from coordinate 594,592 downwards.
GAATTGGCCGCGGGGTTTTTGACCTAAACCCAATCCACCATCGCCCGCACCACCCGCCGTAAATCGTCATCGCCGATATTCAATGGCGGGGTGGCATAAACACAATTGCCAAACGGTCGAAGCCAAACACCCGCCTGGACAAACCGCCGTCTCGCCGCATCGACATCCAGCGACTCCACCTCAACGACCCCAACCGCACCGCGAACCCGCACGTCGACCACCCCGCCGCGGCCCCGAACCGCGGCTAACCCTTCGGTCATTACCGCTTCGATTCCGGCAACGTCCCCCACCGGATCGCCTCGTTCAAACAAGTCCAATGATGCGAGCGCCGCGGCGCAGGCCATCGGATTAGCCATGAACGTCGGGCCGTGCATCAACGCATCGTCCATCCGGTCGGACCAAAACGCGTTAAAGACCCGGTCGGTGGCGATCGCGACAGCCATCGTCATCGCCCCGCCGGTGAGCGCTTTGCCCAAACAGAGGATGTCCGGCACGACGCCACACGCATCGACGGCCAAACGCGTCCCGGTTCTGTGAAATCCCGTGGCGATTTCATCGGCGATCATCAGGACGCCATGATCGTCACAACACTGACGAATCCGGCGAACGGTCTCGGCATCATGAAAACGCATCCCACCGGCGCCCTGAACCAATGGTTCAATGAATACGCCGGCGATTCGATCCTCATAACGCTCCAAGGTGTCATTGAGTCGCGATGCGGACGCCTGGTCAGTCGGCAGCGGCAGGTGATGTTGCTTCAATAGCCCCCCGGCATACGCGGTGTGCATTGAACGATCAGGATCGCATAACGACATCGCCCCGGTCGTGTCGCCATGATATGCATTGTCGAACGCAATAAACCGATCACGCCGGACATGCCCGGTGCGGCGTTGAAAACCGATCGCCATCTTCATCGCGACTTCGACCGCGACCGAACCGCTGTCGGCATAGAAGACATGATTTAAATCGCCCGGCGAGATCGCTACCAACCGCTCGGCGAGTTCTTCGGCCGGCTGGTGCGTCAGCCCCCCGAACATGACGTGGGGCAGTTTCGCCGCCTGGCTTTGGATAGCCTCGACAATAGACGGATGGTTATAACCATGAGCCATCGACCACCACGACGCCATGCCATCGATCAATTGGCGTCCATCGTCGAGATGAATCCGGCTGCCCGACGCCCCGGTGACCCGCAACGGCGGCGGGGCGGTTTTCATCTGACAATAAGGCCGCCAGATCGGATGGCTAGAATGACTCATTACTTAAACGTAACCAACGTAGTGGATTTTGCTAAAAATCCATCCACTCAACGGGAGCCGTAATACCTACCCTGACGACGAGTGGATGGATTTTTAGCAAAATCCACTACGTCAGGGGCTGCTCTTGTAATTTGAGTTCGCCTAACCCGCCGCCTTGGTCAATGAGTCCGCATGATCGGTGTGTTCCCACGTGAACCCGTCGCCGCTGCGTCCAAAATGCCCTCCGGCGGACGTCGGCGTGAACACCGGCCGATCCAGCTTGAGATGTTTAATGATCCCGGCGGGCGTCAGCGGGAATTCGTCGCGAACGATTTTCACTAACTTCGCGTCGTCGACCTTGCCGGTGCCGAACGTATCGACGCGAATCGAAACCGGTTCGGTCACGCCGATCGCATAAGCCAGTTGCACTTCGCACTGATCCGCTAAACCGGCGGCGACGATATTTTTGGCAATGTGCCGAGCCATGTAAGCCGCCGAACGATCGACCTTGGTCGAATCCTTGCCCGAGAAAGCGCCGCCGCCGTGCCGGCCCCAGCCGCCGTAAGTGTCCACGATGATCTTGCGACCGGTTAAACCGCAGTCGCCGTGCGGTCCGCCGATGACGAACTTGCCGGTCGGATTGATATGAAATTTGATGTCCCCGGCGTTGAGTTCGGCGGGGATCAGCGGCAGGATGATTTTTTCACGAATGGTGTCGCGAATTGTTTGTTGATCAACATCGGGACTATGCTGGGCCGACACAACGACCGCTTCGATCCGCACCGGCCGGGTGCCGTCGTATTCGACCGTGACCTGAGTCTTATTATCGGGCCGCAGCCACTTGATTTCGCCCGACTGACGGGCTTCGGTCAAACGGTTGATGAGCTTATGAGACAGCGCCACCGGCAACGGCATCAATTCCTCGGTGTCGGTGCAGGCGTACCCGAACATCAAACCTTGGTCACCGGCGCCGAGTTCCTTGTTGTCCCCCGAATCGACCCCCTGGGCGATGTCCGGCGACTGGGCGTCGAGCCGGATTTGGACCTCACACGTGTTGCCGTCAATGCCGATGTCGGCGCTGTTGTAACCGACTTCCAGGATCGCGCGGCGGACGACCGCTTCGTAGTCGACCTCGGTCTTGCTGCTGATTTCGCCGGCGACGACGACCAACCCGGTCGTCACCAACGTTTCGCAGGCGACGCGTGAGTTGGGGTCACCGGCCAGGTGGGCGTCCAGGATGCTGTCGCTGATCCGATCGGCTAGCTTGTCGGGATGCCCCATGCTGACCGATTCGCTGGTGAACAAAAAACGGGAGGATTGGCTCACGAGCGAGTCCGACTTGGGCAATGGGAGGTTGGCGATCGATTCCGTTGCCCACCGCGGCGGCGGGGCGTCAATCAAAGCGGCGATGCGATCGTTGAGCGGGCAACATAATCACCGGGCCTCGTTTGATGAACCGTCCCCAATTTCGGCGTCCGTGGGCGATGGCGATCTCAATCGCGCTTCACCTGCTGTTGGTCGCCAGCCTTTACTTTTCTTTCCAATTGACCCCGCCGCCGGCCGGCACGAGCGAGCGGGTCATCCGCGACGTGGGCATCACCCGGGTCCATCGCCGGCCGGCCGAATCGGTCGCGGCCCCGAAGTTGGTCGACAACCAGGCGGCCGATGACGATCGACCGGCCGCGGAGCAACCGTCGGCCGCCCCGCCCGCCGGTTCGGCCGAACCGCTGGATTTGCGGGCGGCGCTGGATGATTTGCTCGGCCCGCCGGTGACCGCCCCGGCGGCCATTGGGTTGGGCGACCTGACTTCGCTCGCCGAATCGTTGAATCAGACGACCGGCGATGGCAACAATCCGCTGGTCCCCGGCCGTGCCCGACTGGGCGGCGGGGCGGGGCGGACCACCACCTCGGTCTTTGGCGTCACCGGCACCGGGGCAACGTTCGTCTACGTCTTTGACCGCAGCGAATCGATGGCCGCGCGGGCTTCGGCGCCGCTGCGGGCGGCCAAGTCGGAACTGGTGCAGAGCCTGCGGACATTGACCGAGCGGCAGCAATTTCAGATCATTTTCTACAACGAGAAACCGACTCCCTACCGACCCGGGGGGCAGTCCACGGGATTGATTCTCGGGGAACCGGTCAAAATCGACGCAGCCGTCCGGTACGTCGAATCGGTCATCGCGGTCGGCGGCACCGAGCACGTCGAGCCGCTGCGGATGGCGCTGCGGCTGAGTCCCGACGTCGTTTTCTTCCTCTCCGACGCCGCGATCCAGTCGCTGGGATCGGCCGAAATTGCCGATTTGAAAAAGCGTTGCGACGCGGTCGGCAGCGTCGTTCACGCCATTCAATTCGGGGTCGGGCCGGAACCGCCCGGCGGCTCGTTCTTGCGACCGCTGGCGGAGGCTTGCCGCGGCAAGTACCGCTACGTCGACACGGCTGGTTTGCGGTAAAAATGTGGGATAGGCCTCCGGCCTGTCACCGCACCGACGACAGTGTGGGATAGGCCTCCGGCCTGTCACCGCACCGACGACAGGGTGGGATAGGCCTCCGGCCTGTCACCGCACCGACGACAGGGTGGGATAGGCCTCCGGCCTGTCACCGCACCGACGACAGGCCGGAGGCCTATCCCACATTGTGAGCCATTCGATGACCCGACCCGACACCGATCCCAACGGCTGGATTGCCGAGCGAACGCGGACGTTTGATTCATCGGGCATTCGTAAAGTGTTTGACCTCGCCGCGTCGCTCAAAGATCCGATCAACCTGTCGATCGGCCAACCGGATTTTGACGTCCCCGAGTCGATCGCCGACGCCGCGATTGCTGCGATCCGAGACGGCAAAAACGCCTACTCGCCGACCCAGGGCATCGCGCCGCTGCGGGCGGCGATGGCCGACCGGATCGCCGCCGAATATCCCGGCCATGATCGCAACGTCTTTGTCTCCTCGGGCACCTCCGGCGGGTTGGTCCTGGCAATGCTTTCGCTGGTCAATCCGGGCGACGAAGTCATCTTCTTGGACCCGTATTTTGTGATGTACCCGGCGTTGATTCGGCTGTGCGGCGGCGTGCCGGTGACGGTCGATTCGTATCCCGACTTCCGGCTCGACCCGGCCAAAATCGAAGCCGCGATCACGCCTGGTACCAAGATGATTTTGGTCAATTCACCGGCCAACCCGACCGGGGTGGTCGCCGACCCGGAGGATTTAAAAGCCGTCGCGCGGATTGCCGCTGATCGCGGCGTCGCGTTGGTTTCCGACGAAATCTATCGCGAGTTTTTCTACGACGGCGAGTTCGTTTCCCCGGCATCGTTCAATGACCAAACGATCGTCATCGACGGTTTTTCCAAATCGCACGCGATGACCGGCTGGCGGGTCGGGATGGTCCACGGACCGCCGGCGGTGATCACCACGATGCTCAAGATCCAGCAGTATTCGTTTGTCTGCTCGCCGCAGCCGCTGCAGTGGGGGGCACTTCGGGCGATGGAAGTCTCGGTCGCCGACCACATGGCCGACTACCGGCGAAAACGCGATCTCGTCGTCGATGGGCTTTCCGACCTTTATGAACTGACGACACCGGGCGGGGCGTTTTACGCTTTCCCTCGGATTCCTTCGCGGGGAAAAGACAAACAGGAGACCGGGAAAGCGTTCGTTGAGCGTGCGATCGCCAGTAACCTGCTGGTCATCCCCGGCGGAATTTTTTCGGCCCGCGACACCCATTTTCGGATCTCGTTCGCCGCGTCGGACGAGACGCTAGGTCGCGGCATCGAAGTGCTCCGGGCGATGGCAACGGCTTGACCCACCCTACCGGTGTTACCGAGCTAAACTTGCGGCATGTTGCCGATTTTGCGAATGCTGCTGCTCGCCGCCGCGACGCTCGGAATCACCGATGGCGACGAACCGGGTGACCGCTGGAGCCACGGCCGCGCCACCGCCCTGGCGATCACCGGGTTGCCGCCGACGTTTGACGATTTGCAAGAATACGTCGCCGACCCCAGGCCTGATGCGATTCAGCGGTGGACCGACCGGTTGATCGCCGATCCGGCCTCCGGCGAGCATTTCGCTCGTCACTGGCTGGACCTGGTTCGTTACGCCGATACGCACGGCGGCAACTTGGACAATCGTCGCAACATTTGGCCGTATCGCGACTGGGTCATCGACGCCTGGAGCGACGGGATGCCCCTCGATAAATTCCTGACCCATCAACTGGCCGGTGATTTGATCGACGGCGGCAACGCGGCGTTGATCGCTTCGGGATTCAATCGGTTGAATCCGACGACCAACGAAAACGGCGTGATCCCGGCCGAAGCGAGGATCGCAAACGTCCGCGACCGCGTCGACGCGTTTGGCACCGTGGTGCTGGGCATGACGGTCCGCTGCGCCGCGTGCCACGATCACCCTTATGAATCGATCACCCAAGAGGATTACTACTCGCTGGGGGCATTCTTCGATGGATTGGCCGGCCACTCGCTCGACGGGGACATTGCCGCCCCGCCGCCGGTGCTGCGATTGCCGACCGAGCAGCCAACCGAACAGCTCGCGTTTTTGGACGATCAACTCGCCGCCGTGATCGGGCAACTTCGGCAGTACCAGGGCCGAATTGATTCGCTCCGGCAGCTTTGGCAATCCGCTCCCCCGCCGGAAACGTTGCAACGGCGGGCCGGTCACGGCTGGCGAATCGCGGTCAACGACCCGGCGGCGGCCGAGGAATGGTGCCGCCGCTTTCGCCCGTCCTTTCCGTTGGCCGCGGACGAAGCTTTCATCATCGACGGGCAAACCGCCGCCTGGCAATCGCTGCCGATCGCCGCGGCGTTGACCCCGGTTTCGATCCGGAACGACCACGAGGGTTTAATCGCCAGGGTTCAGCGATTTCAGGCCGAAGCTGAGCGGACCGAAACAATTTGGACTCACGGTCCGGCGTCGGTCCGCTGGTTCTGGAACGGGCAACCGGTCGAGTTGATCGCCGATGCGACCGGCCGCCACGTCCGGCGTGGATCGGTTTGGGTTCAAAAAGGCGTCAATGAACTGTGTTTCTTGGCCTCGACCGGACCAAGCCGCACCGTGCCGGTCGCCGCGGCGGTTGGCAACCACGCCGCCCCACCACCGCGACCTAATCCGCTGGCCGCAGCGTATTTTGTCGATCAAGTTTGCGACGATCCGGAAGTCACCTCTTTGAACGGTCAAATCGCACTTTGGCGGCGGGCGATTGCTGAGGTTCAATCGGGCGTCGCGTCGACGCTGGTTTGGCGGGAGGTCGACAACCCGCCGCCGTCGTTCGTACTGCTGCGGGGCGATCCAAACCAGCCGGGACCGGCCGTCGCTCGGAACACCCCCCGGTCGATGCCCCCGCTTTCGTCCGCCGGCCGGCGACCGAACCGATTGGACCTGGCGCGGTGGGCGACCGGGCCGATGTCCGAAGTGACCGCCCCGGTCGCCGTCGGCCGGCTGTGGGGCTGGATCACCGGGCAATCGATGCAGGACACTCAATTACTTGAGTCATTGTCGCGGCGACTGATCGATTCGGGCTGGGACACCAAGCGATTGATTCGCGACATCGTTGAACTGCGGAGCGATGATGAGGCCCGCCGGCGGTTGGACGGCGAGGTCATCCGCGATTCGGCGTTGGCAACGGCCGGATTGTTGGACCGTCGCTGCGGCGGGCCGGGCGTGTTCCCGCCCCAGCCGCCGGGGGCGTGGGCGGCGGTCGCGGCGGTCGGCAGCGACACCGGGCGCTACGTCGCCGACGGGGGTGCCGATGCGGTTCGCCGGTCGATCTACACGTTTTGGAAACGAACCGCCGGCCCGGCTTTTGTTGCTGCGTTGGACGGACCGGACCGCTCCGTTTGCACCGAATTTCGCGACGTCACCGACACCCCGGTGCAAGCGATGATGTTGATCGGCGACCCCCAGCGGATCGAGGCCGCCGTCGCGATCGCCCGCCGGACCGGCGGCGATCGCACCCGTCTCGATGCCGCTTGGCTGGGTCAATTGTTTCAAACGATCGTGCTGCGTCCGCCATCGGACGGGGACAACCGGCGATTGATTGAACTGGCCGAACGATTCCGACAACGATACACTGCCGAAGCCCACCTAGCCGAATCGTTGGTCGATGTCCCCGACGCGGAGCTGGCCTCCGCCGCCGCGGTGGCCCTGACGCTGATGAACCTGGACGAAGTGTTGTGTCGCTAGGCGTCCCGTCTTCCCTGCTAGCGGAAGGGCGCCAGCCCTCCGGTGCCGCCGGGCGGTTCGTCAACGATGCGGCACCAGGCGGCTTGCGCCGCTCCGCTAGGTATGATGCGGCACCGGAGGGCTGGCGCCCTTCGGCTGGGATGGGTGCGGCACCCCTCCAGCTACGCCGTCGCTCGCTGCTTTCGGTCGGGTCGTTGGGGTTGGGGACCGCGGCGATGGCGATGCTGGGCGGCGACGTAAAGGCGGCCGACCGACCGCCGCCGGCCCGCCGGGCGATTTACCTGTTCATGTCCGGCGGGCCGTCGCAGCTCGATCTGTGGGACCCCAAGCCGCTGCTTCAACGTTTCGCCGGCGAGTCGTTGCCGCCGTCGATTCGCAGCGGCCAACGATTGACGACGATGACGGCCGGCCAAGCCCACCTGCCGCTCGTCCCGGGGGGTTTCGCTTTCAAACCCGCCGGCCGCTGCGGCATTCCGGTTTCGGAATTGCTGCCCCATCTGGCCGAACAAGTCGACCATTTGGCGATCGTCCGTTCCTTAGTGACCGAATCGATCAACCACGATCCGGCAATCACCGCGGCTTGCACCGGCGATCCGCTGCCCGGCAAGGCGTCGCTGGGGTCTTGGTTGTCCTACGGCCTCGGCTCGGCGGCCGACGATTTGCCGGCGTTCGTCGTCATGACCGCCGCGTGGACTGGCCGACCGGAGGCCCAGCCGCTCTACAGCCGGCTGTGGGGCAGCGGATTCCTGCCGGGTCGACATCAGGGCGTGCCGATCGGCGGGGGCAACCAGGCCGCTATGCCGTTGGCCGACCCGCCGGGCATCGACCCCGCCGTCCGCCGAGCGATGATCGACGCGATCGCGGAGTTCAACGCGGACGCTCATCGGCGACTGCGTGACCCCGAAATCCTGACGCGAACCCGGCAATACGAACTGGCTTTTGAAATGCAGCGATCGGTCCCCGAACTGACGGACATTTCAAACGAACCGCGGCATGTCTTGGACCTCTACGGACCGGAGGTTCACCGGCCCGGAACGTTCGCCCACTGCTGCCTGCTGGCCCGGCGGATGGCGGAGCGGGGCGTGCGGTTGAGCCAGATCTTCCACCGCGGCTGGGACCAGCACGAGGACCTGCCGCGTCAACTTCGCAATCAGTGCCGCGACATCGACCGGCCCACCGCGGGGCTGCTGACGGATTTGAAACAACGCGGAATGCTCGACGACACGCTGGTCGTTTGGGGCGGCGAGTTTGGCCGGACGCCGTATTGTCAGGGCAAAGTCATCGGCGGCAACTACGGCCGCGACCACCATCCGCGGGCGTTCACCGGGTGGATGGCCGGCGGCGGGGTCGCCGGCGGGGTTGTTCACGGCCGGACCGACGATTTCGGCTACAACGTGGAGGCCGACCCGGTTTCGGTCGCCGACTGGAACGCCACGATCCTGGACCGATTGGGTCTCGATCACCGGTCGCTGTTGTACCCGGCCGCGGGGCTGGAGGAGCGATTGACCGGGCCGGGGGAAGCTCGAGTCGTGTCGGAAATCCTGACGTAACCGTCTGTCTAATCTTTCGTGACTTAGCCACAGAGGTCACCGAGTTCACAGAGAAAAAATTCTGGCGTTTACCTCTGTGAACTCGGTGACCTCGGTGGCTTAATCTTCAATAATCAGCGGCCCCCTAGGAACTGGACCACCGGCGAGGCATTTCCATAGCGCCGTGAAATTGGAACATCGCGTTAGCGTTTAACCCGGGCGTTGCCTTTCCAAATGTCCCAAACCTGGTCCTCATCCGCCGGTTGGCCGTAGTCGGTGTTCATCGTCGCGGCCAAGGCGCCGGTTGCCCAACCGAAGTGCGTGCATTTTTCGGCCGACCAACCTTTCAAAACGCCGTACAACAACCCGCCGACAAAGCCGTCGCCGCCGCCGATCCGGTCCAGCACGCCGATTTCGCGGGGTTCAACCACGGTAAAATCGTCCCCGTGATTGACGATCGCGCCCCAGTGATGCAGGTTCGCCGATTCGACCTCGCGCAGCGTGGTGGCGAACAACGCACCGCCGCCGAACTGTTTTTTGACCCGGCCGATCATCTCCTTGAACCCTTCGATCTTCTCAGCGATGCCCTTGCCGCCCGCCTCGGGGCCTTGGACGCCCAGGCAGAGCTGGAAATCCTCCTCGTTGCCGATCAACACGTCCGACAGACCGGCGATTTCGGTAAAGGCATCGCGCAGTTGCGACTCGCGGCCCTTCCAAAATGACGCCCGGAAGTTCAGGTCAAACGAGATTCGCGAACCGTGTTTCTTGGCCACGCGAGCAATTTGCAGACAAAACTCGCTGGTTTCGGGTGACAGCGCGGCGATCAAACCCGACAGGTGAACCATCTTGGTGCCCTCGGTGCCGAAGATCCGCTCCAGATCAAAGTCGCTCGCTTTGAGCAACCGCCCGACTTCGCCGGCTCGGTCGTTGGCGACCCGCGGGCCGCGGCTTCCCCAGCCCGAGTCGGCCATGTTGATTTGATGACGGACGCCCCACGGGTCGGTTTGGGCGTGTTCGGGACCCTCGTAGCTCATGTGCCGTTTGCCCAAATCGTTCTTGATGAACTGGGCCACGGGGCTACCTTTGACGAACGCCGTCAGGACGTGAACAGGCAAACCGAGGAACGACGAAACGCTGCCGACGTTGGTCTCGGCGCTGGTCGCCTGCATCCGAAACATGTCGGAGGTGTGGAACGGCTGGTGGTCGATCGGCGTCAACCGCGTGCCCATGCTCGTCGGGGTGATCAGGGCGTACTTGGCGTCGTCTCGAAGTTCAAACACGGGTCGTGGGGGGTTGGGTAAAACGGGGGGTTGTTCAAATGGTGACCGAGGCAAAGCCGCCATCGACGGCGATGTTTTGGCCGGTGACAAACGACGAAGCGTTGCGGCAGGCGAGCCAAACGACCGCGCCGGCGAGTTCTTCGGGGCGACCGAAGCGGCCCATCGGCGTGTGGCCGATGATTTGGCCGCCGCGATCGGTGTAGCTGCCGTCTTCGTTATAGAGCAGTTTGCGGTTTTGCTCGGCCGGGAAAAACCCCGGCGAGATCGCGTTGACCCGAACGCCGGTCGTCGCCCATTCGCGGGACAACCACATCGTCAAGTTGATCACCGCGGCTTTGGCGGCTGAATACGCAACGACGCGCGACAGAGGGATGATGCCCGACATCGACGCGATGTTGATGATCGACCCGATGCCAGCGTCGATCATCGCCGGGGCAAACACTTGGCACGGCAACAGCGCCCCGCCGACCAGGTTCAAATCGAAAACGCCCCGCCACGCGTCCAGCGGCAACTTGGTGACGTCGCCGCCCGGACCAATCGTCGCGTCGGGATGATTGCCGCCGGCGGCGTTGATCAGAATCGTCGGCTGTGCCATCCGGGCAGTGATCGCGTCGCGGCAGGTGGCCAAGGAATCGGCGGACAACCCATCGGCGGTAAAGAACGCGGCGTGTCCCCCGGCGGCGGCGATGGCGTCGGTTCGCGCGGCCCCTCGCTGGGGATTCCGACCGACGACCGCGACTTTGGCCCCGGCGGCGGCCAGCGCCATGGCCATCCCGCCGCCCAGTTCCCCGGTCCCGCCGATCACCACGGCAACGTCATTGGTTAGGTCAAACAGCTTGGCGGGATTCGTCATGCCGCGGAGTTTAATGAGGTTGCCGACGTGGGATAGGCCTCCGGCCTGTCTTTCAGTCGCGACGACAGGTCTTTAATCGCGACGACAGGCCGGAGGCCTATCCCACATTCCACCGCCGGTTGAAGCCGCCGTTGACGTTGACGACTTGGCCGGTGATGAACCCGGCGGCCGGGCGGATCAAAAATGCGATTGCCTCGGCAACATCCTCCGGCGTGCCCCAGCGGTTCATCAACGCTTGACCGCGTGCCCGTTGGTCCCAGTACCCCCGGGTTGATTCGCCCCAAGCGGTGCGGATCCAACCCGGCGCGACGACGTTGACCCGAACCGACGGGGCGTAAGTCTGCGCCGCGGCCAACCCCAGCGACGTCACGGCGGCTTTGACCGGGCCGAACATCATCCCCGCATCACCCTCCATCCCGGCGGTCGATTGGTCCCACCCAATCAACACGACCGACGCCGGAGGCCGATCGGTCTCGGCTTGTTGGACCAACCGCGGACCCAACGCCCGCATCATTTCGATCGCCGCGGCGACATCGACCCGCCACAGCCGATCGAGCTTTTCGTCAAACGAGGCTTCGGCGGTCTCACCAGTCAACACATCCGCCCCGGCGCAGTGAACCCACCCGTCGATTGTCCCGAGTCGGTCAAACGCTTCGTTGACGAGTTGACCGGCGGCACCCGGGTATGCCAAATCGCTGCTCATCCGGGTCGTTCGTCCGCCGGCGGCCCCGACCCGCTGACTCGTCTGAGCCGCCCCGGCCTCGTTTTGCCGGTAATGCAAAAACAGATCGTTGGCCGATCCGTCCGGCCCGGTCGCGAGCGCCACCGCGGCGGCCGCACCGATCCCCGACGAAGCTCCGGTGATGACGTAATTGGCCATGGGGAATCATCGTAGCGGAAGTCGCCAAGACTTTCGGTGTCAGTAGTGGACGGCGGCCGGTTCGCAACCGAAAGTCTTGGCGACTTCCGCTACGTTTGGGCGAGTTCCGCCATGTTTACACCCCGCGACCGGTCAATCCCACGCCATGATCCTGCTGCTCATTTACCTCGCCGTCGCGATCGGGTTCTCGTTCTATTGCTCGGTCGCCGAGGCGGTCCTGCTGTCGATCACCCCCTCGTTCATCGCAACGCTTCGCAAAAAGAACGAAATCGCGGCCGAAAAGCTCGCCGGTTTGAAATCCAACATCGACCGCCCGCTCGCCGCGATTTTATCCCTCAACACCATCGCCCACACGATCGGCGCCGCCGGCGTCGGTGCTCAGGCGGCCAAGCTCTACCCGCAAAACGAAAACGTCGTCGCGCTCGCTTCGGGCGTCATGACGCTGCTGATTTTGATCTTCAGCGAAATCATTCCCAAAACCGTCGGCGCGCTGTATTGGCGAACCCTTGGACCGACCGTCGCGACGACGGTGCGGTGGTTGATCGTGCTGCTGTACCCGTTGGTTTGGATCTCCGAGCAATTGACCAAGCTGCTCTCGGGCGGCAAAGCGGGACACCAATTGACCCGCGAAGAACTCACCGCGATGGCCGACATCGGGGTCCAGCACGGGGTGTTGGGCGATCGCGAATCGCGAATCTATCGCGCCCTGATGGCGATGCCGACGCTGCGGGCCGAAGACATCATGACGCCGCGGGTGGTCATCGTGGCGTTGCAAAAGGATCAAACGGTCGGCGATGCGATCCCGACGGTTCAAACGATGCCGGTCAGCCGCGTGCCGATTTATGGCGAAAAACTCGATGACGTCGCCGGCTTTGCCCTGAAGGTCGATCTGTTGTTGGCTCATGCCCGCGGCGAGTCGGACCGTAAACTCGAGGAATTCAGCCGGCCGATCACCGCCATCGCCGACGAAACCCCGCTGCCGACGGTTCTGGATACGCTCAGTGAAGGCAAACAGCATGTCGCGATGGTGGTCGATCGTTACGGATCGGTCACCGGGCTGATTACCCTGGAAGACGTCATTGAAACGTTATTGGACGCCGAGATCGTCGACGAGATGGACAAGCAGGTAGATTTGCAGGAATTCGCTCGCAAAAAATGGCAGCGACGTGCGGAGAAAACCGGGTTAAAAGTTGAAGGAGAAATCACGCATTAAAAGGCAAATGGAAATGAAACAATCGATTCGACATAGATTCCTAATTCCTTCCCCCCCCCGCCCCGCTTCGGGGAGAGGGGGTTGGCTAATCAATACAGCTCCCCCTCGCCCCGCTTCGGGGAGAGGGGGTTGGGGGGTGAGGGGTCTGAGCCTAAATGTCCAGTGCAAATACCCCTCACCCCCCGGCCCCCTCTCCCCGAAGCGGGGCGAGGGGGAGAAAGATAGCAGGCCCGTCCCCCCCTCCCCGGAGCGGGGCGGGGGGGGGAAGGCTTTATTGGCTCTCGCCTGTTTCCTCCTAGCCACTACCGCTGCGGCGGATTATCCGACGGTCGGTTCAATTCAAGTAATTGATTCAGCCGCGAATGCCTACTTCGATGACAATACTAAAATCGAAGTCATCGCCGATGGTATGACGTGGTGCGAAGGCCCGTTGCATGTCGACGGCAAACTGCTGTTCAACGACATCCCGCGAAACACCACGTTCCAATGGACAGCCGCCGATGGCGTGAGCATCTTTTTGCAACCATCCGGCTACACCGGGCGCGCGTTCTACGGACTGGAACCCGGAGCCAACGGCATCGCCGTTTCACCGGATGGTATTTTGACGTTTTGCGAACATGGCGACCGCCGAGTCTCCATTTTGACACCCGGCGGGGGCAAGCGAACGTTGGTGGACGCTTATGAGGGCAAACGGCTCAACAGCCCCAACGATTTGTGCTACGCCGCCGACGGGACGTTGTATTTTACCGACCCGCCTTATGGGTTGCCCCGGCGTGAAAACGATCCGATGCGGGAACTGGATTTCTGCGGCGTTTATAAACTTACCCCCGCCGGGAAATTAAGTTTGGTCACCGACCAGTTGCCCCGCCCCAACGGGATCGGGTTGTCGCCCGATGGTCAAACGTTGTATGTCGCTCAAAGCAACCCGGAGCAACCCAACTGGACGGCGTTTGATTTTGGCGATGACGGCTCGGTGTTGGCTGCGCGGGAACTGACCGACGCGGCCCAAGAAGCCGAAACGATGGAAGGTTTGCCCGACGGTTTGGCAGTCCACGGGGATGGCAATCTGTTCGCCAGCGGCCCCGGCGGCGTGTACGTCATCACGCCGGCGGGCCGGAAGATTGCGATGATCCGAACCGGCAGCCGCACCAGCAATTGTTGTTTTGATGAATCATTCGAGACGCTCTACATCACCGCCGACAGCCGCGTGCTGCGGGTGGTGCTGCGGCGGTGACGGCGTCACCCCCGTAGCGGAAGTCGCCAAGACTTTCGGTAAGGCGTTGGGGTCGCAACCGAAAGTCTTGGCGACTTCCGCTACGTCGTGGATCGTTACCGATGTTTGATGACCACCGCGTGAACCGGATGCAGTTGCCCGCCGGCAGCCTGGCCCATCGCCACGCGGCTGTCGGCGATGATTTCCCCCCCGGGCATCGCCATCGGCGCCGCCCCGGCGGTGCTGTCGACTCGCACGACCAGCGACCAATCATCATGATCCCGCCGGTACACCGCGTGGTCGATGTCGGCGGTTGGTTGTCCCCCGGCAACGCCCAGTTCCCGCCGCAGCGAAATCAGCCGCCGGTACCAATCCCGCATCGCCGCGTCGCCAGCCGCGGCCGGGCCGATTTTACTATTTAAAAACGTTCGTTCGTCGCTCGGATCACCGCCGACGGACCAATCATGCTGCGGGTATTCGCGGCGACGACCGGCGTTGACAGCCTTTCGCAAACGCTCGTCGCCGAAATCGACAAAAAATTGAAACGGATGCTCGCAGCAAAACTCTTCACCCATGAATAGCATCGGTGTTCCGGGACCAAGCAACAGCAGAGCGGCGGCCGCGGCCTGGCTCAACCGATCGGTCGCTTGATGAAACCGGTGGCCGGCGGGATGGTTGCCGACAAAGTCATGATTTTGAATGCACTGTACCAGTGTTGCCCGGTCCGCTTCGGCATTGCCGGCGGGTGTTCGGCCGCGATAGCCTTTGACGTCGCCGGCATAAACATAACCATCGGCATGGACTTGAGCCAAATCGGTCCGCGGCAAGTAGGTTCGATTGGTCAATCGGTACTGCGGCCGCAGGGTCGACATTAACGAATGAGCCAAACAGTCGCTCCACTGGCCGGCGAACCCATGGCCGCCGTCGTTGACGCTGCGGCACATCCGGGCATCATAAACATTGCTTTCGGCGACCATTAAAACATGCCGTCCGGTCCGCTCCGCGAACTCCCGCGCCGATCGCCCTAGTGTCGTTGCCAAATGCTCGGGCGAATCGTCGGGGATGCAGTGAATTGCGTCGACGCGAAGCCCGTCGAAGTGATATTCGTCCAACCAGTTCATCGCGTTATCGACGATGAACTGTCTCGCCTCCGCCTGCCCGTCCAGGTTCGGTCCATCGCCCCAAACCGTCTTGTGTTTTTCCGAGACATAAGGTCCAAAGTGCGACAGGTAGTTGCCTTCGGGGCCGAAATGGTTGTAGACGACATCGTGCAGGACGTTCATGCCCAAACCATGGGCTGCGTCGATCAACCTTGCTAGATCGGCCGGAGTGCCGTAGGCGGCCAGCGGTGCCCATATTGCCGTCGCATCATAA
The DNA here is from genome assembly GCA_963833245.1 of Pirellulaceae bacterium. Classification (GTDB taxonomy): domain Bacteria; phylum Planctomycetota; class Planctomycetia; order Pirellulales; family Pirellulaceae; genus Rhodopirellula. Next base: position 578,835 of record CAWHXH010000005.1, on the reverse strand, counting down.
CCCCAGTTGCGATCGCCTGCCGACGCCGCGACGGGCATCAATGAGATGGTGTTGACCCCAAGCTCTTTGAGTTCATCCAGCCGCTCGATCGCCGAAGCGAACGTGCCCGCCTGCGTGAAACATCCGACATGCACCTCATAAATGATGCAGTCGCCGATTTGGGTGGGGCGGGATTGGTCGTCGTGCAGAAATAAGTGGCGATGGTCGACGACTTCACTGTAGGCGTGAACGCCAACCGGTTGTCGCCGCGAGGCCGGATCGGGATACCGCTGGCCGCCCGGCCCGAGCACGTATCGATACAGCGTGCCGGCCCCGCAGCCGTCGACGGTCGCTTCGTGCCAACCGCCGTGGCCGGAAGTCATCGCAACGACGCGTTGGTTGTCCCCGTCCGGGCCGATCGCCACCGATGCGGCGTCGGTTTTGGGTGCCCAGACCCGAAACCGGGTTCGGTCGGGGCCGACGACCGCTGCGCCCCAGCGATTTTGAGCCGAACCGCCGGGAATATCGACGCCGAACCATCGCAGCCCTTCGACGACACCGGCGGTTGAGGTGCCGCCCGCCAGATACAGCCGGTCGTTCCACCCCCGGGCGGCGTGAGCCGATCGGACGACCTCGGCCAAGCCACGGGACGCGTTGCCGACGACGATCGCGCGGTAACCGCCGATCAAAGCTGCCGTGTCGTTGCCCGAATCGCCGGCAAAAATGACTTCGGTCGGCTCAATGTCGTGCTGCCGGCACCACCACGCCAACGCGAACGCTTTGTCGACCCCCGCGGGCATCACGTCGATCAAACCGTCGCCGTTGAACGGATCGACGCTGCTGACGATGCCATAGGGCAAACCGCGGTCGTCGATTTGACGCTCGATCGCCGCATGGATCGCCTCCAGCTTCGCGGCGTCGGCGTAGTACGACAGTTTGTGCCGACCCTGGCTTTCGGGTTCCTGCAGCCGGACGCCGGGCGTTTTGGCCAGTTCCGCCCGCAGCGAATCGGGGTCGATTTCGCCGATGATTTGGTCCAGCGCGGCGTCGTAGTCGGCCAGGTGTTCAAAGCTGCCGTCATCGGTTGCCCGGTAAAACCGGCTGCCGACGTCGCACAGGATGTGGCCGGGCCGCGGCAGGTCGTGCTGCTCGATCGCCGCGAGCACCGATTCGTAGTGTCGGCCGGTGACAAACAGCAATCGTGTCTGCGTTTCCGCGACGTGTTTGCGCAAAACAGCGAGGGCGGAAACGGCGTCGGTGTCGCCATCGTTGGGGATCAGCGTGCCGTCGAGGTCGGTGGCCAGGATGGGGGGCATGGTGTGGGATAGGCTTCCAGCCTGTCGGGGGTTGGGATGACAGGCTGGAAGCCTATCCCACGTCGTTGGCGGTGACAGGCTGGAAGCCTATCCCACGTCGTTGGCGGTGACAGGCTGGAAGCCTATCCCACGTCGTTGGCGGTGACAGGCTGGAAGCCTATCCCACGTCGTTGGCGGTGACAGGCTGGAAGCCTATCCCACGTCGTTGGCGGTGACAGGCTGGAAGCCTATCCCACGTCGTTGGCGGTGACAGGCTGGAAGCCTATCCCACGTCGTTGGCGGTGACAGGCTGGAAGCCTATCCCACGTCGTTGGCGGTGACAGGCTGGAAGCCTATCCCACGTCGTTGGCGGTGACAGGCTGGAAGCCTATCCCACCCCGTTCTGACTTCACCACCCCGCCGGTATAGTCTTCGCACTGACTGCCCCGGCACCGCCGCCAACCCCACCCTTGCCCCACCGCCCATGCCCGCCCCCCCGCCCCCGATCGTCGTCGTGCTGGGCGAAGTGCTGTGGGATCGGCTGGATTCGGGCGACGTGCTTGGCGGGGCGCCGCTCAATGTGGCGTGGAACTTGAAAGGCTTCGGTCTCGATCCGCTGATGATCTCCCGCGTCGGTGATGACGAACTGGGGCACCGAGCGATCGACCGAATGAAATCTTGGGGGATGCGGACCGACGGCGTTCAAATCGATGCCAAACACCCCACCGGCGTTGTCGATGTGACGCTGCGGGGCGGCGAACCGACCTACGAAATCGTCAAAAACGTCGCCTACGATCACATCGAACCGATCGCCGGAACGGCTCGCGAAACGATCGAGCAACGAATTGCCGAAGGAACGGACGATCAAACCGGACCGGACCACCGGGCGCCCGTCTTCTTTTATCACGGATCGCTGGCCTACCGCGGCGAGCGGACGGCCGAGACGATCCGCGGCCTGAGGGATGAATTGCCCGCGGACACGTTTTTTGACATCAATGTCCGCAAGCCGCACTTCGACGCCGACTGGTTGACGGTCCTGATGTGTGGCTTGACCCACGTCAAACTCAACGCCGACGAGCTGCGGCTGCTGACCGACGATTCGGCGACCGACGACCCGGCCGGGGCCACACGTCAACTTTTCGACAGCTACTCTGACTTGCAGTCGACGCTGGTGACGCTGGGGGCGGGCGGCGCGGTTTGGGTGCCCCGCGGTGGCGAGCCGATCCGGGTGACGACCCGTCCGCCCGAAAAAATGGCCGATGCGGTCGGGGCCGGCGACGCCTTTGCCGCCGTCACGATCGCCGGTTTGGTCGGGCGGCATCCGATCGCCCAAACCCTCGCCGCGGCCGCCGAGTTCGCATCGCGGGTTTGCACGCTCTCCGGGGCAACGACCGATGACCATGAATTTTATCAGATCGCTTCATTGAAGCTGCCATGATTTTGGACCAAACATGACGCTGCCGGCCACCGATGGGCTGCGAATCACGCTGCTGAGCCTGCATGGGCTGATTCGGGCCAACAACTGCGAACTGGGTCGGGACTCCGATACCGGCGGCCAGATTAAATACGTCCTCGAACTGGCTGAGGAACTGTCGACCCGCGATGAAGTCGCGTCGGTCGAGCTGGTGACGCGTCAAATTTTCGACGACCGCGTGGGACCGGACTACGCGCAGGTCGAAGAGCCGATCAACGCCAAAGCCAAGATCGTGCGGATCCCGTTTGGACCGCGGCGATATTTGCGCAAGAGGCGCTCTGGCCCTACCTCGAAACGTTCATCGATCAAATGCTCGGGCACCTGCGCCGCACCGGGTTGCCGCATTTGATCCACGGCCATTACGCCGACGCCGGGTACGCCGGGGCGCAATTGTCGCGGTTGCTGCACGTGCCTTATGTCTTCACCGGCCACAGCCTCGGGCGGGTCAAACATCAACGGTTGCTCGACGCCGAGGCTCACGGCCACAGCACGTCCAAAAAGACCGCCAAGGAGAAAAAATCCGAGTCACAGGTCAACGCGTTGGACTTGGAACACAAATTCAAGTTCACCGTCCGCGAGGAGGCCGAGGAAATCGCGCTGGAGACGGCGACGTTGGTCATCACGTCAACAGCCCAGGAGGTCGAGCAGCAGTACGAGTTGTATGACCACTATCAACCCGAGCGGATGGAGGTGATCCCGCCGGGGGTGGATTTGACGCATTTTCGCCCCGCCGTCGGCGACGATCCGGCCCCGCCGATCGCCGATGATTTGCACCGGTTTTTGAACAAACCGGAGCTGCCGATGATTTTTGCGATGGCGCGGCCGGACGAGCGAAAAAACATCGCGATGCTAGTGCGCGTCTTTGGTGAGAACCCCAAACTGCGTCAGTTGTCCAATTTGGTGTTGGTGCTGGGCAGCCGCAGCGATATTCGCAATCTGCCGCCGAGCCAACGCCGGGTGCTGATCGAAGTGCTCACGTTGATTGATAAATATGACCTGTACGGATCGGTCGCTTATCCCAAAACGCACCGCCCCAGCGACGTGCCGGACATGTACCGGATGGCGACCGCCAGCCGCGGGATGTTTGTCAATCCGGCGCTGACCGAGCCGTTCGGGTTGACGCTGCTCGAAGCCGCCGCGACCGGGCTGCCGATTGTCGCGACCAACGACGGCGGCCCGCGGGACATCATCGGCAATTGTCAAAACGGGCTGCTGATCGATCCGCTGGACACCGAGTCGATCGACCACGCGTTGATGCGGATGCTCACCGAGCCGGAGATGTGGGACACGTGGAGCCAAAACGGCATCGAGGGTTCACGCAAGCATTATTCGTGGAAAAAACACGTTGATCGCTACCTCCGCGACGTCACCGAGATCATCCAGCAATCGGCCACCCCGGTTTTGGCGCAGCTTGGTCAAAACAAGGTCCGGCGGCTGCCGGATTTTGACCGATTGATCATGACCGATCTGGACAACACGTTGACCGGCGATCTGGACGCGCTGAAGGAATTCAAAGACGTATTACTGTCGGCGTCGGGGACCGTCGGTTTCGGTGTCGATACCGGCCGAACGCTGCCGGACGCCAAGGCATTGATTGCCGAGTTGGGTTTGCCTCAGCCGGATTTGATCACCACGTCGGTGGGCACGGAGTTGTACTACGGCGCGAAATTGACACCTGATCGTTCGTGGCGTCGCCAGATTAGTTTCCAGTGGACGCCCGGTCCGGTGCGTGAGATTTTGGATGACATGCCGGGATTGTTCAAACAACCCGGCACCGATCAATCGGAGTTCAAGATCAGTTACCGGATCGATCCGGAGATCGCACCGACGGTGCCGGAGATCCGCAGCCGGCTGCGGGAAGCGGGGCTGCGGGTCAAAGTGATTTTTTCGCTGGGCAGTTTTCTGGACATCATTCCGATTCGCGGCGGCAGCGATCTATCGATTCGTCACTTGATTTACCGCTGGGGATTTGAACCCGAGCGGGTGATGGTGTGCGGCGACTGCGGCAACGACGAGGGGATGCTCAAGGGCGGCACGCTGGGGGTTGTGGTGGGCAACTACTCGCCGGAGCTGGAGAAACTGCGTCGTTTGCCTCGCATCTATTTTGCCAAAGGCCATCATGCCCGAGGCGTGCTGGAGGGTCTGGAGTACTACGATTTCCTGGGTCATATAAGAATCCCCAACGACCGCCGCGACGTCGAGAAGACGGTCGATTCGTAGGAGAACTTAATTGATCACTCAAAACCCCCGGTGGTGACTGGTCAATCACCTCCGTATCGCCCACGTGATTCGGGCGAACAATTTTGTGGGGGTTGACCGCCACATAGTCGCCGGATCGAATGGTCGGCTGCGGTCGCAGAAACAGTCCTCCTTCAAGTAAGAACAATTCACAGGACTTCCATGCTTCTCCTATCAAGCCTGGTCTGTGCTGCAGCTTTGGGTTGCCTGTCAGACTGAAACAGTCGCGCAAACGACTTCGACCTACAGCTCTCCTGCCGGGGTAAACGGCAACGCGACGCTACTTGCGTTTATCTACAAAACGGGAGTGACCGGCACCCGAGTCGAACAACGGCGAGAACTTGAGTTTGATGTCTATTCCGGCACCTACATTTGGGTCACCCGAAACGTCGTCGTTGTCATAGGTCCCGTCTTTGTGAAGACTGTCCAAGTTGTCGCCTCGCCCTGGTTTTACACCGTGACGTTTGACCCGGATGGCCCCGGGCCGGCCCCACCTCAAACCATCAGTAACTATGTGGTTCACAATGCGGAAATTACCCTGGCTGAGGGTGAATGTGTTGATAGTATTGTTTGGAATGTTAATGGCGTCGTTGTCAATCCGTAGGATCTGGAGCGTATGGCAATGTTTCGACGAAGCACTTGCATAGCGGATTTCATGGGGAAACGTCGCCCTGGCTTTACTGTTATCGAGCTGCTGGTTGCTTTTGCTGTGCTGGGTGTGTTGGTTGCCATTCTGCTCCCCGCGGTCGGTTCGGCCCGGGAGGCGAGCCGGATGACTCAATGCCGGAACAATATCCGTCAGGTTGCGATGGCCGTTCATAACTATGCAGACAACTTTGGTCACGTGCCTCCCAGGCGATTCGCGTACCAGCATTTGCTTGCGGCCATGGATGAGTCCGGCAATCGCAGGACGAGTCCGACTGTCTATGTCTGCCCTTCGGACAATGAGCTTCAGGCTTTTCAAGGCGAGGTCTCATTTGCATTCAATGAGGGTTGCGGTCACCAGATTAAAGACTATAACGGGGTTTTGTCTGAACTTCATTCGAAGTCTCCTATGCGACTTCGTGATATCACGGATGGGCTTTCTAACACCTCGCTGCTGTCCGAAAAATTGGTTCCCCGAGAAATCCAATCTTCTGCGGAGGCTGATCCCGCCAATCTTCGCATCCTTTGGCACCGAAAGCTGCCTAATTTGACCGTCACACCTGCTCAGTATGAACAGTTGGTCGTCGAAAGCTATCAGCCCAGCGGTCTAGGGTTTCCGAATGTTCGTTTCGGCTCTCAAAGCAATCTGCAGCTTGAATACGGCTACAATCACGATTTGGTTCCCGGATCGATGTCTTGGCATTTTTTGGATGAGGATTATAGTGTTTTCCGCCCAATGGATTCGTTCATCTCCGCGACGAGCCACCATCGCGACTTGGTTAACGTGGCGGCTTGCGATGGTAGTGTTCATGCCGTGAGCGAATCAATTGACGGGAGTGTTTGGGCAGCACTGGGTACCCGCAATGGAGCGGAGGCCATCGGGACGTTTGAAGGAGTTTTGAAATGAATTGGTCTGTAATTGTCAAGCTATCTGTTTTTTTGACGTTAGTCGGTTGTCGCGATGAACAATCGCCGTCGCTCACCCCGGAGCAATCTGCTTTCGAAGCTAGAATCGCTTCGGCGGTTTCTGCCGAAGTAGTCGACTGGGAAATCAATGGAGCCAATGCGTTCGGACGACTGATCGTGACCCCGCCGCTTGAGGTTAAGCTTCGCTTGGGACCGGATTCGTCGCTTACCGGACAGGAGCGTCGTGAGCTGTTTGTAGTCATCCTGAAGGAAGGTGCCACGCTGCCAACGAATGGTTGGCCCGCTGAGATACTTCCCAATGTCGGCTCCGGTTCGGGCGGTCACACTTGGTATGGAAGTCGTTTTGTTTCGTTACCACCAGGTCGGTACATGATACAAATCGGAATCCAAAGGAAAGTTGAAATCCCTGACTACACACCCACCCGAGAGGGGGCAATGCCAGTGTCATTTGAACCGATCGTGTCGTCAAAAATTATCATTAAATAGATCGGTTTGCTCTTATTGACTCCGGTCCGGTTCGGTCAAGCTCTGTAAATAGTTCGTTGATCGAGACGGACTAGCCGGCCAGGATGCCGGGACCGGGGACGCTCCGGCCGGCGGTATAAGTTTGCGAAGTTTCAGCGTCGGCGTATCTCGACCAGGCCTTTACCTCCGGCTAGGCAACCGAGGTCGTGATGATGGACGAACTGCCCCAGATCGCCGCTCAGCGTTGCCGAAATCACCGAACCGGCGAAATGAAATGCTTTTTCAATCATGGTGCCGTCAACCAACTCAACCAACTCGCCACGATCGGCCGCGGCGATCGCGTCGTCGATGGTTGCGGTGTCCGGTCGTGGCGTTCGGCGGATTCGATGCGGCGAGATGCCGCCCAGCTTGATGGCCAGCTCGGCGAGCGAATCGTTAACAATCATGGCCATGGGCGGACCTGGGGCGGGTGGGGGCGTCGATCAGTTTAGACGCTTGGCTTAGCGGCGGTCCGCCGGGCCGTCGCTGAAGCTTCAACCGAAGCCTGGCAGGCTTCGGGCACGGTGGCGACGGCCTGCCGAGCCGTTGCTGCGGCACCCACCGAAGCCCGGCAGGCTTCGGCCACGGTGGCTGCGGCACCCACCGAAGCCCGGCAGGCTTCGGCCACGGTGGCTGCGGCACCCACCGAAGCCCGGCAGGCTTCGGCCACGGTGGCTGCGGCGTCAACCGAAGCCCGGCAGGCTTCGGGCACGGGGACGGCCGAAAGTCTTGGCGACTTCCGCTACGAAATCGACAACGTAGGATTGTTCGACCCCGACCGATGTTCCTTTGCCGACCCGCCCACTGCGATGCCCTCCGTCCTTGCACCCCCGATGGCCAACGGTCGTTTGGTTGACCCCGCCGACCCGGTCGCGGTCAAAGCGGCCCAGGCGCTCGATCGGCTCATGCCGCGTCTGCAGGCAACCTTCGAGGTCGAAGGGATGTCCGATGACGACATCGACGAAATCACCGGGCGGATCGGGCAACACTTCCCGCGGTTGTTCCGCCTGCTGCTGGAACTGTACGGCGACCGCTGGGACTTTTTCTACCACCTCGAAGAAATCCTGCAAACGATCGTTCGGGGTTACAGCGTCCGCGACGAATCGATGCGGCGACTGGACCGGCGGCGGGTCAACGATCCCGAATGGTACCTGTCGGAAAAACTGGTCGGCGGGGCGTTGTATGTCGATCTGTTCAGCGAAAATCTGGGCAAACTTCGCGAGCAGATTCCGTACTTTCAACAACTCGGCGTCACCTACCTGCACCTGATGCCGCTCTTCGCCGTCCGGCCGGGGAACTCCGACGGTGGCTATGCGATCTCCAACTACCGGTCGGTCGATCCGCGGATCGGCACGATTGATGACCTCCAAGGGTTGGCCGACGACCTCCGCGAAGCCGGCATCATCCTGGTCCTCGACTTTGTGTTCAATCACACCGCCGACGATCATTACTGGGCACAGCAGGCCCAGTCGGGCAGCGCCGAATATCAGGACTATTATTTCATGTTTCCCGATCGGACGGTGCCCGATCAGTACGAACGAACGTTGCGTGAGATCTTTCCAACCGTTCGCCGCGGAAACTTTACTTGGATCGACGGCGTTCGGCGTTGGGTATGGACGACGTTCAATTCGTTCCAATGGGATTTGAATTACCGCAACCCCGCGGTGTTCCGCGCGATGTTGTCGGAAATGCTATTCATCGCCAACACCGGCGTGGACATGTTGCGACTCGACGCGGTCGCGTTCATTTGGAAACAGATGGGCACCGGTTGTGAGAATTTGCCGCAAGCCCACACGTTGATTCAAGCCTTCAATGCCTGTGCCCGAATGGCGGCGCCGGGGTTGTTGTTCAAATCGGAGGCGATCGTTCACCCCGATGAGGTCGTCAAATACATTTCGGTCGACGAGTGTCAGACGTCTTATAACCCGACGCTGATGGCGCTGTTGTGGGAATCGCTCGCCACGCGGGACACCAAACTGCTTGCGACGATCGTTGGGCCGGCGTCATAAACTGCCGACGCGAACGACGTGGGTCAATTATCTGCGTTGTCATGATGATATTGGTTGGACGTTTGACGACGCTGATGCCGCGGCGGTGGGGATCGAGGCGTATGGTCACCGGATGTTCTTGAACCAGTTCTACACCGGTCAATTTGAAGGTTCGTTTGCCCGCGGGGTGCCGTTCCAGGAAAACCCTGATACCGGCGACATGCGGATTTCCGGCACGATGGCGTCGCTGGCGGGTTTGGAACTGGCGATCGAATCGGACCGAGCGGATTGGAAGGAACTGGCGATTCGGCGGATCCTGCTGCTCAATTCCTCGATGCTGTCAATCGGCGGCATCCCGTTGATCTATTTGGGTGAAGAATGGGGGGTGATGAATGATTATGATTTTGTGCGTGATCCGGCCAAGGCGGGCGATACGCGCTGGATTCACCGACCCAAGATGAATTGGGAGTTTTTGACCGAGCTGGGCGATGACGGTTCAATTCGCAACCGAATTTTCACGTCGCTGCAGCGGTTGATTCATTTGCGAAAGACCAACCCGGCGTTTGCGGGATTGGAAATGGACCTGTTGCCGACCGATCAACCGGGGCTGTTGGCCTATAGTCGCAGCCACGACGGCAGCCGGATCGTGGTGGTGGCCAATTTCACCGAGCGGGCCACGCCGATCGATTCCAACCGGCTGCGGACGGCCGGGTTGGGGCGATTCTTTGAGGATCTGTATACCGGCCGGACGATCACGACGGCCGCGCCGCTGGAGCTTCAGCCTTATGAGTTTTTATGGTTGCAGCGGGCTTGAACGCGAATGAAATTCCATTTGATTGAGTGACCGGTAGCCGAAGCCGCCAAGGCTTTGGTTCACATCGCGGCGACGTTCCGGCAGAACGTTGCCTGTCGCCCCAAGGACGTCGGCAACCTCCAGCCCCGGTTCACATCGAGGCGACGTTCCGGCAGAACGTCGCCTGTCGCCCCAAGGACGTCGGCAACCTCCAGCCCCGGTTCACATCGAGGCGACGTTCCGGCAGAACGTCGCCTGTCGCCCCAAGGACGTCGGCAACCTCCAGCCCCGGTTCACATCGCGGCGACGTTCCGGCAGAACGTCGCCACCGGATTGGATGGTTCGATCGTTGCGGCCGGAATGATTGGGTCGCGAAACAACGAGTTGGGGCGATCGGACGCGATAGGTCGATCTAACGGGGGAGGCGATCGATGGACCGCCGCCGTCGACCCGAAGGATTCGCCCCAAATGCCCCCCGGCCACCCCCCCGCACGCTGGATCGCGACGGCTAGCTTTGCGCTGGTGGCGATGTTGACGTTGGCCGTCGATGGCAACGTGTCGGCCGTTGGGCGATTGCCGACGCTGACAGCGGTCGAGGTTGACGAACTGCCAGCGCTGCCCGCCGTCGAGCCGACAAACTCACTGCCCCAGTCCGTAGAGTCGGCGGCCGAGACGTTGATCGAATTGATCCCGCCGGTCGCTGCCGCGGGGGCGGTTTATCGTGTCGATCAAGTTGCCCGGTGGGCGCTGGAGGCCAGCCCCGGGGCGGCGGCGCTGCGGGGGGAAGCGGCGAGTTTGCGGACCGCGGCCGATCGGCAGGACAACGACGCACGCTGCGCCGCCGATCTCGCCGCCGATGTTTTAGAACTGTTGGCTCAAAACGTCGCCGACGCCGACGCAACTTCCGCCGCGACGGTCTACTGGCAACTGGTCGGGGCCGGCCAGGCTCGCGTTCTGCTGGCCGAGGCGACCGCGACGCAGCGTGACCTCCTGGAGCTGGCCGAGGCGGCTGAGCGGCTCAGCCTGCCCGATGGCGATTCGTCGGAGATCCGCGACGGATTGCTTGAATTGGAAGACCGCGACGTCGAAAAACGGTTCGAGTCGCTCAAGCTTCGTCAACGTTTGGCCCAATTGACGCTGCGGCCGGAATCGGAAGTCGCCACCGCGGTGACGATCGATCCGCTGCCGGTGGCCGGTCAGCCGATCGACACCGCCGCCACGTTGGCCGCAGCGTTGGCGGGGCGTCGCGACTTGCGGGCGGTGTCGGAGTTGTGTCGCCGGATCAGTGTCCAAACGCTGCCGGCTACCCGGACGCTGCTCGGTCAAGTTTCCCCGGGGCTGGGATTGATGTTGGCGAGCGGTGGCGGGGGCGGACTGTTGGCCAAATTGCACGACGACGATGAACGCCAATCACGCGAGGCGTCGGCGCGGCGGCGCCAAGCGTGCGGTGCTCGCGATGATTTGGCTGCGGCGATCCGCCACGAGACGCTGCAAGCGGTCTTGGACGTCCGCGCGGCGGCCGGGCGGTTGGCGATCGCCGACCGGCGGGTCGAGTTGGCGGGCGAGTCGGTCGCGGTGGCCATGCGGGAGGTCAAGGTCGATCGGCAACCGCCGGGCAGCGATCTGATCGCTCAATTGAGCGAAATCGAGCGTCGCGGCGATCAATTGCGACGGCGGGTTGAATTGGCGACCGCGATGGTGACATTGGTCGGCGTCGCGGACGGATTTGCCGACGGGGTGTCCGTCGCCCCGACCGCGGTCCCCGTCACCGCCGAGTCCGACGTTTGGAACGCCCCGAACCGCTGACGCCGGCGAGCCGTTTTTTCGCCGGATTGGCCGCGGCGGGTGTTTGGTCGATGGTGGCGGCGTTGGCGGCCGCGGCGGCGGTCGCCTGCACCGCTCGGTGGTGGCAACCGGGCGAGATCGCCGCGAGCCTGCGGGGACAACAGTTGATGGTCATCGGCCTGCTCGCCGTGGCAGCTTGCGGGTTGGCCCCCACCCACCGGCGGCGGGTGCTTTGGGCTTTGGTGGCGATCGCCGCGACGATGGTGCCCGCCGCGGTGGTCGGATCGACCGTTGTCGCACCGGTCGTGTCGCAAAAAAGCCTGCAAAACAGTCCTGCCCGGCGTCCCTGGACGCTCCGATGCACCAACGTTTTGACCTCCAATCAGGCTCACGAATTGATCGCCGATTCGATGGCGGCGAGCGGGGCTGACGTGGTCGCGACGCTGGAGACGGGATCGGCTTGCCACCGGGTCGTCGGTCAACGGTTGGCCGCCAGCCATCCGCATCAACTGTTTGACCTGAATTCGGCCCAAGGTTACGGCCAAGCGATTTACAGCCGACTGCCGCTGCGGGAGGTGCATCGCTCGCCCCGAGCCGTTGCCGTGCAAATCGACAGCGACGGTACGGTTTTGATCATCGTTCACGCCGCCACGCCGATGTCGCCGGACAGTTGGATACGGCGAAACACGCTGCTGGACGAACTCGCGGCACTGATCAATGAGTATCGCGGCCGGGATCAGCGGGTGGTTTTGGCGGGCGATTTGAACCTGACGGCCTGGTCGCCGGCGTACCTGCGGCTGGTTCGCCGGACCGGGATGCGGCGGGTCGGGATGCCGTGGTGGCCGACGTGGTACGCACGGGCCAAAGCCACCTGGCCGCTCGGGTTGGCGATCGATCACATCCTCGTCACGCCGAACATCGACGCGGGGGAGCTGACGATCGGCGAGGACATCGGGTCCGATCACCGTCCGGTTCAGGCGGTTTTGCGATGACGGTTCGCCGGTAGACTACCGCCCATGAGCCAGCCGGAACTCCAACCCACCCCGCCGTTGTCGATCCTGCGGATTTCCGGGGCCGACGCGACAGCGGTTTTGAACAATTTGACGACCAATGCGGTCGCGACGATCTGCGGCGGAGGCACGGGGCCGGCGGCGGCGTGCGAGACCTTTGTCACTGACATCCGGGGCCGTTGCCTGGGGCACGTCATGGCCGTTTGGACCGGGTATCACTGGTGGTTGATCGGGGCGGCGGGACAATCCGAAGCGATCGCGGCGCACTTCGACCGGTACACGATCCGCGAAGACGTCGAGGTGCAAATATTCGACGGCGAGCGTTTCGCGTCGATCCGCCCCGGTGGCGGGCAGGCGATTTTGCCGGAGGAAAAGAAACAGCCGCTGCGGTACGCAGTGACTTGGGACCGGGTGAGCGATTGCGGCGAGCTGGGCGTGCCGTGGTGGGGCAGCGGCGAGGGTCAAGTCGCGGCCGTCGCCCTGCACCGCGACGTGCCGCTGACAGGGGCGGCGGATTTCCATCAACACCGCATCGCCGCGAGATTTCCGTGGTATGGCGTCGATTTGGACGATAAAAATTTGCCCCAGGAAGCGGGCCGCGACGCCGAGGCGATCAATTTTCACAAAGGTTGCTACTTGGGCCAAGAAACGATCGCGCGGTTGGACGCGCTCGGTCAGGTACAAAAGCGGCTCGTCGCAGTGCGGCTGACCGCCGAGCCGGGGGTTGGTCAGGCGCCGGTGGCCGGTGACGTCGCGTTTGCCGATCCGCCGGGCGACAAACCGGTGATGCGATTGACCAGTCTGGCATCCGCGGCGGTGGCTGACGGCGACGGTTCGACGACGTTGATCGGTTTGGCCATGGCTCGGCGGAGTCACTTTGACCCGGGCGCGACGGCGTTGACCCCCGGCGGCTGGAGCGTGACAACCTTGTAGCGGAAGTCGCCAAGACTTTCGGTTTCAACCCAGCCGTCGGTATCCGAAAGTCTTGGCGAATTCCGCTACGGGGTTGTCGAAACCGAAAGTCTTGGCGACTTCCGCTACGGGGTCGGAACGTCCCGCGGCCGCAGACACGGATACAACAGCGCTCCGGCGACCGCTCCGGCAATCGGCGCGGTCAAGTACAACCACAACTGCGGCAGCGCCGGCCCGCCGGGATAGACCGCCGCGTCGACCAACGCCGGACCGAGGCTGCGGGCCGGATTCATCGACGCTTTGGTCAACGGTCCAAAGACGAGGGCCTCCAATCCGATGATCGCGCCGACGGCCAATCCCGCGGTGATCGATTTTTCTTTGGCACCGGTTGAAACGCCCATGATGACGAACATCAAAACGGCGGTCATGACAAACTCAATCGCCCAGCCGGTCGCCACCGGGATCGATTCGGCCAGGTTGGTGGAACCCAAATGTGCCCCGCCGTCGGGCACCGCGACGACCAAACAACCCGCCGCCAGGATCGCACCGACGCACTGAGTTGGAACATAGGCGGCAGCGTCTTTCCACGAAAATCGTCCCGAAGCGGCGAAGGCGATCGACACCGCGGGGTTCATGTGCGCCCGGAAATGTCGCCGATCGCATAAATCATCACCGCGACGATCCCGCCCCAGGCGGCCGCGACGCCGGGGTGCGTCAACGCTCCGGTTTCGGCGTTGACCATCATCGACCCGCAGCCGAAGGTCACCAGGATGAACGTGCCGATCAATTCAGCGAGGCAGCGGTGACGCAGGCAGGGAGTCATGGCGGTGGACCAAGACTCAGGCGGTCTCGGCTACGGGTTTGGCAAAATGTAGAGGTAGTACATCAACCCGACGAGCGTCTTGGCGTCGCGGATTTCACCGGCGGATACTAGCCGTTTGATCTCGCCGCGTGTTTGAACCACCGGCGTGATCCGTTCGACTTCATCGAGCGACTGGCCCACGGCGGTCAAATCTCGTGCCAGCACCAACGTCATCAGCTCGTCGCCCAGCCCCGGGGCGGAGTAGAACTCGGTCAACACGTCCAACCGCCCGGCCGCGTAACCGGTTTCCTCGGCCAACTCGCGGCCGGCCGTCGCCAGCGGCGGTTCAGGCGGCTCGCACGTCCCGGCGGGCAATTCCAACAACGTTTGACCAATCGCCGGCCGATCGTTTTGAATCAAAACCACGCGATCGTCATCGAGCAGCGGCAGCAGAACGACGGCGCCGGGGTGACGGATGAACTCGCGGCGGTGGGTCGCACCGTCGCGGCCCGGCAAGTCGATGCCGATGATGTCGAACCGGGCACCGCGGAGCAGGATTTCAGGGGTCATGAATCTTCCCGCAAACGCTCAAATGTAAAAACGCCGGTGTTGTGGCCGTCGGAGAACGCGATTTGGTAGGCGTAGTTGCCGACCGGATTCATCGCCTCCAGCCGCAACGGTCGAGCTTCGGCGGCCGATAGGACCGGCAGCATTCGCGGTTTTTGATCGGTCGTTTCAGCGTTACGACGTTTTTCCCGGCACGTCGCGCACGGACAGGCTTTGCGAAGCGACGACGTCGTCCAAGTCGAAACCGACTCGTCGCTCCACGTGATCCGCACGCCATCGGGCGCCGCGGTTCGCTCGATCGCGGTCGGCAGAATTTCTGAATCGTTCATTGATTAGCCCGAGCCATTTGCCCGGCGGCAAGCGTCGCGAGGATTTCGTCGACGTCGTAAACACACCCGCCCCACGGCCCGCCGCCGACCGCCTGCAACGCCGCCCACAACCGGGTGTCGTCAGGCAATTGCTCGTCGGCAGCCAAATCGGGGTGCGGCATCCGTTTGAAGAAGTCTTTCATTGGCCCACCATCGAAGGTTTCGACGACATCGATCCGGCCGGTCATTTTCAAAACATCGACTTCGATCTCGACCACATCGCCGTCGCGGACCAACCCGATCGGCCCGCCGGCGAGCGCTTCGGGGCCGACGTGACCGACGCACGCCCCGGTCGAAACGCCGGAGAACCGGGCGTCGGTGACCAACGCGACTTGATTGCCAAAGGACAAGTACTTGAGTGCCGAGGTGATCTGATAGGTTTCCTCCATCCCGCAACCCATAGGCCCGCGGCCGATCAGCACGATGACGTCGCCCGCGGCGATCGAACGCCCTTCGCCTTTGACCGCCGCGATCGCGGATTTCTCGGTCGTAAAAACCCTCGCCGGACCGCGTTTGCGATAAACCCCGTTGTCCAAAACTGCCGGATCGATCGACGTCGATTTGATGACGCTGCCTTGGGGACACAAATTGCCGGCGGGAAAACAAACCGTCGAGGTCAGACCGGCCGCCGCCGCCCGGGCCGGGGGCATCAACACGTCGTCGGGATCAACCCCATCGGCGGCAATCAATCGATCACGACAAACCGCCCGGCGGGGCGAATCGACCCATCGGTCGAGCACTTCGTTCCACGTCATCCCGGTCACCGTCCGGGCTTCGCCACGCCACAGTCCGGCTTCACGCAGGTGCCAGGCGACTTCGGGGACGCCGCCGGCCAGGAAAAACCGGATCGTCGGGTGACCGACCGGTCCGTTGGGCAGCACGTCCACCAATCGCCCGACCGACGCATTGATTCTCCGAAACATCTCCACGTCCGGCCGCCGCAAACCGGCCGCATGAGCGATCGCTGGGATGTGCAGCAACAAATTGGTCGAGCCGCCCACGGCCGCGTGCATGACGACCGCGTTGTACACCGCGTCGTCGGTCAAAACGTCCGCCACCGTCATCCCGGCGGCGTGCATCGCCATCACCGCGGCAGCCGAATCGGCCGCCATCCGCAGCCAAATCGGTTGACCCGAAGGTGCCAACGCGGCGTGCGGAACGGTCAAACCGAGCGCCTCGCCGACGACTTGAGCGGTCGCCGCGGTGCCCAAAAATTGGCAACCCCCGCCAGCGGTCCCGCACGCCCGGCAGCCCGCTTCGGCGGCCTCTTTCAACGTCATTTCGCCGCGGGAGTACCGGGCGCCGATCGTTTGAACCTTGCCCGCGTCTTCGCCGTCGATCGGCGGCAACGTCACGCCGCCGGGCACCAGCACGCCGGGGCGGTCGCGGCACCCGGCCAGCGCCATCATCATCGCCGGCAACCCTTTGTCGCACGTCGCGATCCCGACGACGCCTTTGCGCTGCGGCAGCGACCGGATCAGCCGCCGCATGACGATCGCCGCATCGTTGCGATACGGCAAACTGTCAAACATCCCCGTCGTCCCCTGGGTCCGGCCGTCGCAAGGGTCGGAAACCGCGGCGGCGTAGGGCACCCCGCCGCCGGCCTCGATCGCTTCGGCGGCCGCCCGGACCAACAGCCCCACCTCCCAGTGCCCGGTGTGATAACCGAGTGCCGCCGGCGTGCCGTCTTCGTTGCGAACCCCGCCCTGGGTCGAGAGGATCAGGTATTGATCGTTCAAAACCCGCCGCGGGTCAAAGCCCATGCCGACCGACTGGGTCAGCCCGAACAGATCGCCGGAAGTCCACCGCCGCAGGATTTCATCGGACAGCGGCAACTCGCCGGCCGGCCCCGCGGCGGCCGTTTGAATCGTCTCGCCCGCGGGCAGTTCGGCAAAATAATCTGTCACTCGCTCCGCCGCCCCCCCAGCAAAATCATCAAGTAGTACGCCAGCGTCATCACCGATTGCAGCGTCCCGGCAACATATGTCAATGCCGCCGCATTGAGCACTTTGGCCACGTACTGTTCCTCCTGGGGCGAGATCAAACCGTACTCGACCAGATGCTCCCGCGCCCGGCTGGAGGCGTTGAACTCCACCGGCAAGTTGACAATTTGGAAAAACACGACGGCTGAGAAAAGGATCACGCCGCCCCACATCAGCATTGGAAAATTGAGCATCGCGCCGATGATCAACAACCAAATGCCCGCCTGCGACCCGAATCCGGCCATCGGCACCGCGGCGTTGCGAATCATCAACGGTGCGTAGCCATGTGCGTCTTGAAAGGCGTGCCCGGCTTCGTGACACGCCACGCCCAGGGCCGCCATCGACCGGCCGCCGTAAACGTCGGGGCTGAGCCGCAGCATCTTGGCCCGCGGGTCGTAGTGGTCCGACAGGTGACCAGGCACCTGCTCGATCCCAACGCGTTGCAAACCCGCCGCGTCGAGCATCGCCCGAGCGGCTTGGGCGCCGGACATCCTCGCCGGCACCCGGCTCATCTTGGCAAATGAGCTTTTGACTTTGGCCTGGGCGTAAAGCCCCAGCAAAAACGGCGGCAGGGCAAACAGGAAGTAAATCAGCATTGAACCAACCCCAACAGCGGAGACCAGCGGGTGCCAAACTGACAAGTCAGCACACGGAGTCAACCGTTAGGCAATCGTTGGACCAATCACGCGGGATCGACCGATTTACCCCGCCCCATCAACAGCGCCGGCAATAACACCAGGTCGCCGACCAACGCAACAATCAACATCAACGCGATTAACACCCCGAATCTCGCGGTCGGTAAAAACGGAGCCGCCCCGAGCACCGCCAACCCGCCGCCGCAGATGATCGACGTCTGCAGCACCGGCGGCCCGCAGTGCCGAAGCGACGAGACCACCGCGGCGAACGCCCCGTCCCCGGCCGCCCGGCGACGCCGCGTCCACAGCGTCAAATGCAGCGTGTCGTCGACCGCAATCCCCAGCGCAATCGAAGCGGTCATCACCGACCCGACGTCCAACCGAACGCCCAGCCAGGAGACGACCCCCAATACTCCCGCGGCCGGCAACAGGTTGGGCACCATCGCCACCAGCCCCCCGGCAACGCTCCGCAGCACCAACGATACCGCCGCGGTGATCAGCAGCAGCGATCCGGCGTAGGTCAGCCGCAGATCCGCCATGAATTGACGCTCGATCTGCTCAAACATCAACGTCAAACCCGTCACCTCGACGTCCGCGGCGGCCAACCCGGCGGCCCGCACCGCCCCGCGAATCTGCCGTTCAATCGTCTCGGCGCTCGATCGATCGACCAGCGGCCCGCGAACCGACATTCGCCAAGCACGCCGGCCCGATCGCTCCACGACGTAGCCGGTTTGAACCAAAATCTCCGGGTCTCGTTCGATTCGCTCGACCACCCGGTCACGGGTCAAAACACCCGCCAATCCCCCACCATCCAAATCCCCGAAAAACGTTGCCGCGGTCAAGCAGTGGGTCACCCCGCCGATGCCCGCGACCCGCCGACCGGCGGCGGCGATCGACAAAAATTGCCGCCCGACCGGTTGATCGGCGGGCAAATCCACGAGCACTTCGCAAGTCGTCGTCGAACCGACATTTTGGCTCAACCATTTCGCATCGGCGACGATCGCGGTTGTGTCGGTGAACAAATCCTTAAGCGAAACCCCGGTTCGCAGCCGCGGTAACCCCGCCGTCGCGGCGACCACAGCAATCGCCAAAACGCCCAGCACCCAGCCCCGTCGCCGCGAGAGCCACCCCGCCCAACGGCCCCATCGGTCCCCGGCGTCGGATCGGTCCCACCGGCAACCGCCGGCCCCAAGCCGCCGCAGCACCGCGGGCATGACCGCGAGCGTCAAACCGGCGGCCACCGCGACCACCGCCGCCCCCAGCATCCCGAACTGCGAAATCGTCGAAGTCCGCGAGAGCGACAATGATCCGATCCCGATCGCTGTCGTGCCCGCCGACACTAACGTCGGCCCGATCGCCGTCCGAGTCCCGCCGCGCACCGCCGACTCCCAAACAGAAACCTTTCCCCCGCTTTCTCCGGCCGCGGAAAACTCATGTTTGACGTAAGCGATCAGGTGCAGCGACAGCGAAATCGCAAGCAGACCGCCGAGTGTCGGCAGCGTCGCCAGGATCGCGTTGGACCCGACCCCCGAAAGCGGCAACATTGCCGCGGCAAGCAGCCCGGTCACCACGCCGATCGACGAGACCGCCACCGCCAACCACAACCGGCGTAGAAGCAACCAGCACAGCGTCAGCGTCACCGCGGCGATCACCGGCACCAACCGAGCCGGCGAAGCGACCGATTCGTGATCCAGCCAAGCCATTTCCGCCCCGATCCCGCCGATTTTCAGCTCCGCCGGCCGCACCCCCGAATCGATTGCGGCGCTGCTGATTGCTCGGAGCGTTTCAAAACGGTGGGCTTGGCCGGCGGGCGTCAGATTGACGATCAACACGTCCGGCGACCGGCCCGGTCCGTACAGCACGCCCTCGAATTGACGCAGCACCGCGGCCCGGTCGGCCCGCCGCGGCAGCTCGCGAATTGCTGCGGCGACCGTTGCGATCGTTTGCGGCGGACCGATCAGGTCCGCCAGCGGCGGTTGCCGAAGTTGATCCTCCAGAAGCTTCATCTCCGGCGACCCGACCGACGCCCCCGGCCAGGTCACGACGATGAATTCGGGCCGGCCAAACGCCGCGGAGTACTTTTCAAATGAACGCCGCGCCGGCGACCCAGCGTCGACCCACCCGGCCAAATCGTTGCTGTTTTGCGACCAAGAATGACGTGTCAACGCCGCCGCGGGCAGCACCACGGCGACCACCAATCCCAACACGCACCAATCGCGACGAGACTGCGGGGAGGCCATCGCGACACCCTACCACGCCGCGTCATCGCCGTAGCGGAAGCCGCCAAGGCTTTCGGTTGCGAAAGGTTTGACAATCGAAAGCCTCGACGGCTTCCGCTACCGGAGGTTGTTAAGAGTCGGAAGCCTGGTGGCATCCGCTACGGGGTCACTCACAGCGGAGCCGGCAAATCCCGCCGTCCGAACAACCAAACACCGATCCCGATCATCGCCGTGCCCAGCAGGATCAGCACCGCCGGGTAAAACAACGGTGGCCACGCCCCGTCCTCGATCGGCACCATCACGCTCCACGGGCTGCCAAAATCGCCCTCGGCCACCAGCGTCGTCATCCGCTGCGGTTTGTACAGATTGAAAAACGCGAGCTGCTGCATCCACGCCAGACTCCCGGCCGCTTTGCCAAGCCCGTACATCACCAACTGCAACACGTAAAAAGCCATCACCGCCCCGATCGTCCGCCATCGATAGCGGTCGGCAGCCGAAAACGCCGTCGACATCCCCACCAGGAAATATCCAAACGCGAAGAGTGAAAACACCGGCGCCGCAAACGTCCGGGGATCGACCCGGTCACGCATCGGAACCTCGATCTTGACCGGTGGATCGGTCGTCAACGGCATCGTCCAACCCACAAACGGCACCCGGACGCTTGGCGGAGCGATCGTCTCGGTCAACGTTGTCGCGTAAATCCCGACCGCAACGCCGACCCAAAGCACAAGCGCCAGCGCGGCCAGCCCCAGCACGGTGACCAAGACGTGTGAGAGCAAAAACCGGGTCCGCGAAATCGGCTGGGCCAACAGCATCTCCAACGTCCCCCGGCCCAGTTCCCCGGCCACCGCATCGGACCCGCGAGCGATGCACCACACGACCGTACACAAAATCACGATCGGCTCGTCAAACGTCATCCCGACGCGGCCGGTGTAGGTGAACAGCGAATCGAACGGCACCGGCGCGAACTTTTCAAAGTCGCGGAACTGCTCCAGGATCGTCTCGAACTGCTGCATGTCGAGCAGTTTGACGACCCAAACCCGAACCCAACCGAACGCGAACAACGTCACCGCCAACGACCACCACAGCAGCGACGCTTGGCCGATCGCTTTGCGAATCATGTGACGGTCGAGCATGGGAGGGGAGGGTAAAAGGTAAAAGGTAAAAGGTAAAAGGTAAAAGGTAAAAGGTAAAAGGTAAAAGGTAAAAGGTAAAAGGTAAAAGGTAAAAGGTAAAAGGTAAAAGGTAAAAGGTAAAAGGTAAAAGGTAAAAGGTAAAAGGTAAAAGGTAAAAGGGCTAGAAACATACTAATTCATTTTCATATCTTCTCTTCCTTTAACCTTTGACCTTTAACCCTTGACCTTTAACCCTTGACCTTTCAACCCTTGACCTTTCAACCCTTGACCCTCTTCCTCCCCCCCCAAATGCACCTGCCGGTAGACCGCCGCCAGCCCGAACGGTTCGATCCGCACCGCGGTGATCGGCAGCGATGTGATCCAAGGCAACACGTCGGCCAAGTCACCAGCCGTCGACAGCGTCAACTGCTCGCCGGCGCGGGATTGAATTTCGACGGCATCGGTCAACTCCGCGGGCACTTCGACCAACTCGCCGGCCCCGATCCGGCCCGCGATGCGGTGACGTTGGTTCAAATCCGACAGCCGAAGCTCGCGGGCCAGCCGGCCGCGACGCAGGAAAGCAACCGAGGCGCAGGTTTCTTCGATCTCCGACAACACGTGGCTGCTGAACATCACCGTCCGGCCGCCGGCGTGTTCAACGCGGATCAGGTCGAGCACCGCGGCGCGGACCGATGGGTCCAGATTGGCGGTCGGTTCATCGAGGATCAACAGCGGCGTTCGCGGCCCGAAAACGACCGCCAACGCGAGCTTTTGACGCATTCCGGTGGACATGAACGCAACGTGCCGGCGCAAATCGAGTTCCAACGTGTCAGCGACCGCCATGGACCGATCCCAATCCCCGGCGGAATGCAGTTTGGCAAAAAATTTCAACACCGCCGCGCCCCGCATATGCCGCGGCAACCGGGCGTCGCCGGGCAGGTAGGCGACCCGCCGGCGGACGGTCAGGCTGTCGCTGGCCGGGTCCAATCCATCGACGGTGCAAGTTCCCGCGGACCGCCGGATGAACCCCAGCAGCGTCCGAATGAGCGTCGTTTTGCCGGCGCCATTGGGTCCCAGCAGCCCGAAAATTTGACCGCGGGGGACATCCAGAGTGCAATCGGACAGTGCCGCGAAGTCGCCGTAGCGTTTGGTTAGCCCTTGGCAGCGGATCATGGGTTCGGTTTGATTCACGCGTCCATCATTGTCATCGGTCAAACCCCAACCGCCCAGCCCGTGTCACACCCCGCTGTCGATCTGCCCCGTGGTTTTCGTTTCGGTTCCGCCGCCGGGGGGATTAAACCGTCCGGCCGGCCCGACGTCGCCATCATCGTGACCGACGCTCCGGCGGTTGCCGGCGCCGTCACGACGCGAAACCAAATCATCGCCGCCCCGGTCCGCTGGTGCCGACAACGAACGCCGACCGATCGATTTCGTGCGTTGATTGTCAATTCCGGTAACGCCAACGCTTGCACCGGCCGCGGCGGCGAGCAGGATAACGCCGCGATGGCCGCCGCGGTCGCCCGCCACGTCGGTTGCGAAGCCGATGCGGTGTTGACGATGAGCACCGGCATTATCGGCGTGCCGCTGCCGATGACCGCGGTGACCGCCGGCATCGACGCGGCTTTTGCGTCACTAGCCGCGACGCCCGAAGCGTTCGCCGGGGCGGCCGGAGCGATTTTGACCACCGATGCCGGACCCAAGACGGTCCACGCGGCCGCCGGCGATTTTAAAATTGCGGCGATGGCTAAGGGCGCCGGGATGATCGCCCCGAACATGGCCACGATGCTCGGAGCGATCCTGACCGACGCCCCGATCTCCGCCCGCGACGTCACGGCCGTTTTGACCCGCATCGCCGCGGCAACGTTCAACCGCGTCTCGGTCGATGGGCACACCAGCACCAACGACACGTTGGTGCTCATCGCAACCGGCAATGGCCAACCACTGGCCGGCTCCGCGTTGGCTGACTGGGAAAAAGCGGCGACCGACGCCGCGGCGACGTTGGCCCGAAAACTGGTCGCCGACGGCGAGGGGTCGACCCGTTGCTTTGAAGTCCGCGTCGACGGTGCGGCCAGCGACGCCGATGCCGAAACGATCGCCCGGACGGTCGCGGCCAGCCCGCTGGTCAAAACCGCCATCGCCGGGGCCGATCCGAACTGGGGCCGAATCGTTTCGGCCGCCGGATACGCCGGCCCGCCGATCGACGTCGACACCACGGCTTTGAAAATTCAAGGCATCCCCGTCTTTGATGCCGGCGGCCCGGTGCCTTTCAACGCATCGGAAATCTCTTATTCGATGCAGGGTGCCAAAGAAGTCCATCTGCAACTGACCGTTGGCACCGGCCCCGGCACCGCGAATTTTTGGGCCAGTGACCTGGACGAGTCCTATGTCAAATTCAATTCCAAATACACCACGTGAAAGAGAAAATCGCTTAACCACTAATCTTCCCTAATCAAAGGCAATCCAAACTTTGACTGAATTTAGATTAGTGTTGATTTCTTCGATTAGTGGTTCAACCGATTCACAACCCATCCGGTCGGGTCGTTAACTGGACGGTAACGTCGATCGATTGGTCACCGCGGCGGAGTTGGATCGCCAGCGGTTGATCGACCGGCGACTGGGCGATCAACCGCATCAGGTGGGCTGCGTCGACGACCGGCACGCCGGCGATGTGCGTAATGATGTCGCCCTCGGCGATCCCCGCCCGACCGGCCGGACCGCCAGAGCCGGGGGTTTCGGCGATCAAACAACCACGCACCCGCGGGTCGTCCCCCTGATGTAATTCGTCGGGAACATCCATCGGTTTGACGCTCAAATAACCGCGATCGACCCGCCCCCGGGCAATGAGTTGTTCATAGACGCCGCGGGCGATCACCGAGGGAATCGAAAATGAAACGCCCCGGTAGGTTTCCCCGATGATCGCGGTGTTGATGCCCACCAGCGTTCCGCGAGCATCGACCAGCGGACCGCCGGAATTGCCCGGATTGACCGCAACATCGGACTGCATGAAATCCTGCAACCCCTGCGACGCGCCGTGCCGGCCGATTTCCGTTTGCCGGTGTTTGCCCGACAGGATTCCAAAGGTCACCGTCCGGTCGAGTCCAAACGGACTGCCGACGGCCCAAACCAACGCGCCGACTTGCAGGGCGTCCGAGTCACCCCACCGGATCGGCATCAATCGATCGGCGTCGACGTGCAGCACCGCCAAATCCGTCAGCGGGTCTTCACCGACAACCACCCCATCGACTTGGCGTCCGTCCGAGAGCGTCACGCGGACCAGCGAGTTGTCGCCGATGACGTGGCGGTTGGTCAAAATATGCCCCGCCGTGTCGACCACCACCCCCGACCCCTGATCGCTCCGCGAACGATGCACGCCGAGCAAACCCAGATCGATGTCGGGATGATCGACGTCGATGTGAACGACCGATGGCCCCACGGTTTGCGACACCATTTGGCACGCCGCGGAGAGCGAGTCGAGCGAGACGTTTTGCAGCCCCTCGATGCCCAACTCGCGTTCGCTGCGCAGTTGACCGCGGTGCCAACCGTAACGGATCTCTTCGACCACCCGCGGGACCATCGATTGGGCCAGGTAGAGCATCGCGGTCATCGTCGCCAGCAGCATGACGCTTTGGATCAACGACTGGGCGATCGGCGAAGCGGTGGTCGATCGCCGATTGGCCGGCGGGACGTCGATCGGCGTTTGGGGCTTATCGTCCGGGGTCGGTTCAACCATGCGATCGGTCCCATCGTTGTCGGAAAGTTGCTCCGGCGTGGAGCCACGACGGCATTGTACCGTAGCGGAAGTCGCCAAGACTTTCGGTTTATCTCAACCGAAAGCCTTGGCGGCTTCCGCTACGCCTCTCAACCGAAAGCCTTGGCGGCTTCCGCTACGGGATGGTCACAATCGATCCGACCCTCCCAGTCCGGTGCGGTTGGGCAATCCCGGTCGACTTTGCTGGCAATCGGGTCAGACGATTGGGCAAACCGCTCCGATGACACCCAACAATGGGATTGCGGCCTGATTGCCGCGGCCCGCTGACCGGCGATTGCCCAGCCCCGACCGACTCCATCCAACGGAGATGTCGGACCAGCTGAGAGGGCAACGACGCCGGACGCCAGCGGCTCCGCGGGAACAAACAGCGTCCGGGCCTCCCCGCACCCGCAGCCCCTGACACAGTTTCCCCCCTCCCATCATGGAGATCCGTCCGATGCGACGTTTCCTTTCCTCGGCCATCGTGGCCCTTGCCCTGGCCGCCGTGTCGGCTCCCGCCGCCAACGCCGGCTTCCTGGGCGGCCTGTTTGGCCACAATAACGCTTGCGACGCTTGTTGCGAGCCGGTCTGCGGCTGCGAACCGGTCTGTGCACCGATTTGCGAGCCGGTCTGCGGCTGCGAGCCGATGTGTGCTCCGGTTTGCGAGCCGGTTTGCTGCGACAGCGCCCCGAAGTGCGGTTTATTCAGCAAGTTGTTCCGCAAGCACAACGCTTGTGACGCCTGCTGCGAGCCGGTCTGCGGCTGCGAGCCGGTGTGTGCTCCGGTTTGCGAGCCGGTTTGCTGCGACAGCCGTCCTTCGTGCAAGCCGTTCGGTTTCCTCAAAGGCCTCTTCAGCCGTCACGACTCGTGCGGCTGTGACGTCTGCGAGCCGGTTTGCGGCTGCGAGCCTTCTTGCGGTTTCGAGCCGACCTGCGGCTGCGGCTTCTGATTTGAAACGGCGGTGCCTTTGACCGCCGACATTCAATAACGACGAAACCCCGATCGGCGATTGCCGGTCGGGGTTTTTTCTATTTGATCCGTAGCGGAAGTCGCCAAGACTTTCGGTGGGCGGAATTCGATCGCAACCGAAAGTCTTGGCGACTTCCGCTACGACGTGGAGCGATTCTGTTTGAACAACCGGTCCAGCACGCCGTTGATAAACCGAGTGCTTTTTTCACCGCCGTACCGGGCCGCCAACGTCAACGCTTCGCTGATCGCGACCTGGCCGGGCGTTTTGGCGTGCAAAATTTCGTGTGCCCCCAGTCGCAAGATGTTCCGATCGGTCACCGGCATCCGGTGCAGCGACCAGTTGGTGCTGATCCGTTGCAATTGAGCATCGATCGCTTCGCGGTTGGCCAGCGTCCCTTCGAGCAACTCGGCGGCGAACTCGGTGAGCACCCGGCGGCCCTGCAGCCGCGACTTCAGGAACGCCCGCCGCGCCTCGGGGCTGCGCCAATCGTTCAAATCCGCCTCGTAAAGAAGCTGCAGAACAATCTCACGGGCACGGCGACGGGTAGACAAAGAAAGTTTTCAGTTAACAGTTTTCAGTTGACAGTTTTTGGTTCCTGGAACTGTCAACTGTGAACTGAAAACTGTCAACTTCTCCTCAGGCTTGGAACGAGCTGCCGCAGCCGCAGGTTTTGACGGCGTTGGGGTTGCTGAACGTGAAGCCCTGTTTGTCCAACGTGTCGAGCCAATCGATCTCGGTGCCGTCGAGGTAAAGCGCCGACTTTTTGTCGACGATCACGTCCACACCGTGGCAATCGAACTTGCTGTCGGCTTTTTGGTCAAACGAATCGTCGAAATTGAGCGTGTAATTGAAACCCGAGCAGCCACCGCCGGCAACGCCGATGCGAAGCAGCATCGTGTCGTCGAAATCGTGTTCGCGGCGGAAACGCTGGACTTCTTCGGCGGCCCGTTCGGTGAGTTTGACAGCCATCGGATCGGTGGGGTTGAGTGGGGGCGTGCGGTGACCGGTCGACATCGCTGCCGCGTCGGTCGTCGGCGGCAGTGTAATTGACCGGCAATACGCCCGGCAAGCCAATCGGTTCATCCGGTCCGGTAGCGGCGGTCCGCCAGGCCGCCGAATGAACTCCCGACCAAAGCCTTGGCGGCTTCGGCTACCGGAAGACCTACGGCATCATCCCCCACCGCCGCACCGCCCGACGCCAATCCTCGATCAACGCCAAACTCAGGAACCCCCCGTTGGCCAAGTAACGCGGCACCAATCGCATCGGATCCGACGCCATCCGGTGCAACCACTCCATGCCGAGATTTTGAAACAATCCCGGTGCCCGCCGGGCGGTGCCGGCGAGAAAATCGAATGACGCCCCGAGCTGGATCGACACCGGCACGCCCATCGCCTCGCGGTGTTTTTCAATCCAAACCTCGCCCTTGGGTTGACCGGCGGCGACAAGCAGCAGGTCCGGGTCGGCCGCCCGAATCGCGGCCACCGTCGCCGCATCATCCCGGCCGAATTCGGGGCTTTCGCAACCGACGATCTTCAGCCCCGGATACCGCCGCAACGCTTCGGCCCCGGCCCGCAACGCCACGTCCGGGCCGCCGCCGAGCAGGAAAACGCGGTAACCCCGCAGCGCCGCGCGGCTGGCGATTCGGTCGATCAAATCGCTCCCGGCGACGCGCTGGGGCAGCGGCGTGGGCATCAGTCGGCTGCGAACGACCATCGGATGACCATCGGCCAACACCAAGGCGGCATTGACAATCGCTTGGCGAAACGCCGCGTCTTGCGACACCAACATGCACGAATGCAAGTTCGCCGTGACGACTTGGACCGGGCACCGGGCGGCGATCAGCACGTCGATCGCATCAACCGCCTGCCACATCGTTAGGGCATCAAAAGCAACGTCCCAGATGACAACCCGCTGCAGATTTTGAAGTAAATCGAGCGCGGCTTGAGCTTCACCGCTGAGCCGATCGGCTCGTTTCTCAAGGTCCCGGATTGTCGCTTCGCGGGGGCGGGGCGGGTTGGCGACGTCGGTCGAGCGTGGCAGGGTCGTTGGCATGGGGGGTCAAACAAAAACAGCGAGGGGCGGCTTGGAGCGTTCGTTGCAACGCTACGATGGCCCCGCCGACGCCGCGGATTTTCGACCCGGCGGCCGACCGATTCCTGACGCTCCGACCGCGCCGACATGCTGATTTTGACGTTTGAAGGGTTCACGCCGGTCGTCCTGTCGGCCTACGGCGGCAATTTCGGCGCGACTCCCAACCTCGACCGCATGGCCGCCGCGGGGTGGTTGGTCGATCGAGCGATCACGACTCGGCGGCGGGGCATCGACAACCTCGCCGCGTGGTTGGCCGCCGAATGGCCGGCGGCCGGCATCACGTTGATCACCGACAGCCCCGCGGCGGCCAACGTGATCGATGAACGAACGGTTGGGGAAATTCAAACAATCGACAACCAACCGGTCGGGGCCGCCAAACCGGCCGGCGATGCCGAAACGTCGTTGGGTCAATTGCTCGCCGCCGCGGCCGAAAGATTGGACGATCCCGACCGGCCGGCCCCGGAGGTGTTGTGGCTGCACAGCGATTTCCTGGTCCGGCGTTGGGACGGCGCGACCCCGGTTGATACAGCCTTCGCAACGCTCGACGACGAACCCGAAATCGACGATCGACCCGACTGGACCGTGGATTTGCACAACGGCGAAGCGACCGACGAGGAGCTGCACACGATGCGGATCGCCGCCGACGCGTTGCTGCCGGCCGACCAGGAGGACGACGAACCGCTCTTGCCGATCCCGCGGCTGGACGTCACCGAACCACCGTCACTGGCGATCGGCGACGACGACGACCCCGACCTGATGGTGACTTGGGGGCAAACCTATGCCGATCAAGTCGCGTTGATCGATCGGCTCGTGCCGCTGACCGCGGCGTTAGCGGCGATGTTTCCCGGCGGGGCGGCCACTCGGGTGATCGCCGGCACGTCAGGCTTTTCCCTGGGCCAAAACGGTTGGATCTCGGCGACCGAAGGACCGCTGCGGAGCGGATCGATCGAGGTTCCCTGGATCGTCGTGCCCGTTCCCGCGCCGACCGATCGCGTGGCGATGCGATTGCCCGGTCCGGTCGCCGCCGATGGATTGATCGATCAACTATGCGGCCGCCGGATCGACGACGGTTTTGACGCGTGGGTCGAAGCCGTCGCTCACCGGGGCGATGAAATGTCCGCCGCCGTCCGAACCGAGGAGGCGGGCCGTCCGGTCGCAACGACGACCCGCGGTTGGTTTCACAATGTCGACGACGGCACGCTATTCTTGAAGCCTGACGATCGATTTGACGCCAATAATATTGCCGACCGTCGGCCCGATGTGGTCGATCAATTCGGATCGATCCATCCAATCTAAACACCCCCCCGAGTCATTGACATGTGGAACCGCCGTGATGTGTTGCAAACCGGATTGGGGGGGGCGGCCGCCTGGTTGGCGAACGAATCATTGACCGGCGAATCGTTGGCCGGTGACACGACCGCGGTTGGCCAAACCGACAATGCGAACCCGCCGCTTTCGAGCGTCCGTGTCGGCTTCGTCGGCATCGGGGTCAAGGGTTGGCAACATCTACTAAATCTGCTGCATATCGATGGCGTCGAAATGGTCGCGGTTTGTGATGTTTTGGAGGAACCCTGTCGGCGCGCCGAAAAACGCTGTCGCCAATTGGGAATGCCCGAACCGGTCGCCTATCATAACGGCGAGCGGGATTTTGAGCGGATGTGCCGCGAGCAGCAACTTGATCTGGTCTACACCGCCACGCCGTGGCGATGGCACGTGCCGGTTTGTTTGGCCGCGATGACCACGGGCAGCCACGCGGCGACCGAAATACCCGCGGCGCTGACGATCGACGAGTGCTGGCAATTGGTTGAAACGTCGGAATCGACCGGGCGACATCTTTGCATGATGGAAAACGTCAACTATCGCCGCACCGAATTGGCAATGCTGCGGATGGTTCGCGAAGGGTTGTTGGGAGAATTGGTCCACGCCGACGTCGGCTATTTGCACGACACCAGGTTTTTAAAAGTTCGCGACGTTGGCGATGGTTTATGGCTGGGGCATGAACACGCGACCCGCAACGGCAATCTGTATCCCACCCACGGTCTGGGACCGGTCGCCTGGGACATGGATTTGGGGCGTGGCAATCGCATGGAGTATCTGGTGTCGATGAGCACCAAGGCCCGCGGCATGAACGCTTATGCGGCCGAGCACCTGCCGCCGGAGCATTCTTATCGCCAGCGGGATTATATCAATGGCGACGTCAACACCAGTTTGATCAAAACCTCCGGCGGCGAAACGATCGTCATCAAGCACGACACCGACCTGCCGCGACCCTACTCGCGGGGCAACTTGTTGCAAGGCACCAAAGGTTTGGCCCGGGGGTTTCCCGACTTTGAAGTCTCACTCGAAGACGTTGATTTGCAAGTCACGCCGGAGGACCGGATGATCACCCGGGGCGTGACGCACGGTCCCAATCATTCGTATCGATGGCAATCGGGGGAAACCTACTATGACCGATATGATCATCCGCTATGGCAACACATGTTCGACTTGGCCGGGAATCGTCCGGTGGCGATCGACGGGTTCGATTGGCGCCAGGAAATTGGCGGCGGGGATTTGATCGAAGACTACCGTTTGATCCGCGCCCTGTTGGACGGGGTGGCCCCGGATTTTGACGTCTATGACGCCGCCGCCTGGAGCGCGGTGGCGCCGCTGAGCGAGCAGTCGGTGGCCGCCCGCAGCGCCGCGGTCGATTTTCCCGATTTTACCCGGGGACGTTGGAAGACACGACCCAGATTGGAAATCATGGGGGTTTGATAAACATGACAACAACGAAGATTGAATTGACAATGAAAAATTATGTTCATGCCGCGGTCGGGTTTTTCACCGCCTTGATGCTAACTCCGGTTTCGGCGGACGGGCAATTGTCGGTCCGCATCGTCGACGGACCGCCCGACGGCGCGACGGTGCGGGTCTCGCAAACGCAGCGTGACGAGACCGGACCGACCAGTTTTCGATACTACGCCCCCCGCACCGGTCCGCCGACAAAAACCAATACCTTGGCGTTGGACCCTGATAAAATGCGACCGGATCATTTGATCAATGATCAGCGTGAGGCGTCGTATTACTACCGCGATCGCGACTTGGGTCAAACCATCACGATCGACGGACCGACCTTTCGGATCGGGGCACTAACGGTGCGACTGCAACCGGTCGACGTCGCGGGCGGCGGCGACCCCGGCGGGGCGGCGGTTTCGGTCCAGTGGTTTCACGTCACCGGAACCCCCCGGATCAACGATAACGGGACCGCCGCCGGATCACCCGCGAGCGAACACGCCGGTGTGACGTGGACCAATCCGCGGTGGGCGACTTATGCTTACACCTGGCCGTTCGATCCCAATGACGCGGCGTTACCCGACCGCCGACCGCTGCGTCATTTGACCGATGACTACATCACCGGAGAACACTATGAATCGATTCATGTCGCTACCGGAGGGACCATTCCCGAAGGACTATCGACCAATGACTACTTACGGTTCGAGTTTCGCGGTGAAGATCAAATTGAGCTGGAGTCAGGAGAACGTTATGCTTTTTTGATTCTATTCGATGAGCCGGCATTGCCCGGCGTGCAGCGCAACGTCCCGTTGTCGAACATCAACATTTTGCCCGGCAGCGGGGGCCAAGACCCTTATCCTGCCGGGCACATGATTCGCCGGGACGGACGCTCCACCTATTTCTATGATGTTTTTATCACGGATATCGACGATCCCGCAGACGTCGCCGCTTCTCGGCGGTCGGCAAGTTTCCCCCGCGACCAGGCGAAACGGTTAGCAATCCCGCCGGGCACGATCGGCTATCCTGATGTTGATACCTACCGGGATTTGTACTTTTATCTGGAGTCCACCGCCCCGGTCGGCCAGCCCTCCGGCGCCGCGACTGAATTTTAGCGGTAGGGCGCAAGCCCTCCGGCGCCGCGACTCAATTTTAGCGGTAGGGCGCCAGCCCTCCGGTGCCGCCATTGGATTTTCAATCGCGGCACCGGACGGCTTGTTCCGTGCCGCTAAAATTGCGTGATGCGGTCCGCCACCCCCCCCGGTGACAATCCGTCGACCTGAATCGTTTGGTCAGCAATGCGGCGGTAGATCGGTTCGCGAATCTGTAAGACCTCGGAGATTTCGTCGATCACCCCCCGGCCGGTCAACGGCGGACGTTGTGCCCCGGTGGCGGCGTCCGAGGCGATCCGGGCGGCCAACGTCGTCGCGCTGGCAGCCAAATAGACGCACCGCCCCCGGCCAATCCAGTCGACGTTGGTCGGACGCAACACCACTCCGCCGCCCAAGGCAATGACCGAAGCGGGGTGGTTTTGGATCGACTCGATCGCGGCGGTTTCCAAATCGCGGAATGTTGACTCGCCGTCTTCGGCGAAAATCGTCGCGATGTCGCGACCATCGGCCTCGACCACCAACGCATCGGTGTCAATCAACGGCCAATCCCACCGCCGGGCCAACAGACGCCCCACGGTACTTTTGCCGCAACCCCGGTAACCGACCAGGTAGAGATGCGTCGGCGGGGGAGCGGACATCGGCGGCGTTGGGATTGGCAAAACGGTGGCGGAACTGACGGCTGTGAGGGCGGGCGTGAGCTAGGCTTGAACGTCGACGCCGGACGTCGACGATCCTCGACCCCAAAAACCCCGGCATCATGAAAACCATTATTTTGCCAACCGACAACTGCCCCCGAGCGGGCATCTCGGTACTGGAACTGGTCGCCTCCGGCGTAATCCTCTCGGTCATCGCGGCCGCGTCGATCGCGTCACTGCGTCCCGGCCGGGCGGGGCAAGAACCATCGCCGATCGTCGCCGCCGATTTACAATCGCTGGGTGGTTTGACGCAAACCTACCGAATCGAAACCGGTCGCTACCCGGCCCGCGGCGTTGCCGATTTGATCGACGCCGGTTACTTACCGTCGACCGAACCGGGCCATGGGGAAAGAGCGGCGAGGTTGGCCGGATACGACTACGATCCGATCACCGGCCGGTTTGAACTGCCGCGACGGCGTCTGAACATCGGCACGTCGATCAACCCGTAGTCCTGCGAGGTTCTCTTAGGCAGAGACTCCGGTAGCGGCGGTCCGCCAGGCCACCGAACGAACTCCCGACCAAAGCCTTGGCGGCTTCGGCTACCGGAATCTCCGGTAGCGGCGGTCCGCCAGGCAGCCGAATGAGCCGCGACCAAAGCCTTGGCGGCTTCGGCTACCGGAATCCCGGTAGCGGCGGTCCGCCAGGCCGCCGAACGAGCGGCGACCAAAGCCTTGGCGGCTTCGGCTACCGGAATCCCCGATAGCGGCGGTCCGCCAGGCCGCCGAACGAGCCGCGACCAAAGCCTTGGCGGCTTCGGCTACCGGCAATTTGCAACATTCACTATGCCGGACGTGGGCCGGTGCGGCGTTCGGGGGTTCCGGCCGGCGGGTCGCCGGGACCGGCCGCCGGGTCTCGGTCGGCCGCTCGTCGGCCGCGGCCCAGGTAATCGCTCCATCGACGACCGCCACCGGCGGAAACCGGCGCCGGAGCGATCAAGAACACCGCTCCGAGGCCGAACATCAGCCCCGCGGCGGTCGATCCGATCGCGACCGTCGACGCCCCCATCCCTTCGGGTTTATCGCCGACAATCGGCGGTCCAAGCGCCGCAATCAGACTCGTCGATGTCGCCGCCGAACGGCTCGCCTCGGCATCCGACAACGCCGACTCGGCTTCGGCCAACTGGACTTTGAGCGAGTTGACTTGCGTGTCCAAATTGCCGTAGGTCGTGCGGACTTCGGCCAGTCGGTCGAGTTTGGTTTCCAAATCGTCGCGTTTGGATTGCAACCGATCGACTCGTTTTTGAGCCAATTGCAGGTTCGGCTCCAACGCCCGGATCGCTGATCGCGACTCGTCGATCATCCGCTGAGCAATCTCGGCTTCGGTTTTCATTGCCGCCCGACGCCGCGGGTGCCGCTCGGTGTAAATCCCCACCATGCTGCTGGTTTGCAACTGCGCGTCGACCAACCCGTCTTTGAGCCGCTGCAGCGACGGTTGGCTCTGCAGCACGTCGTTGCCGGCAATCAACAGCCGCCGCGGGTCTTCGGAGCCGGCTTTGAGGACGTCATACACCGACCGAATTCGCAGCAGTTCCAACTCGGCGACCTGTTGTTCGCGGGCGAGTTCCTCCATCGTCCGGCGGCTGGTGCCGTCGCCGGCGATCGTGTCGTTGAGATTTCGCAGCTCGCCGAGGTCCGAGCCGACGCGGATTTCGATCTCACGGATTCTGGCCGTCGCGGCGTCGAGTTTACCGCGGGCCAAATCCCTCGCGGCGGTCAGTTCGGTGACGACCGAATTAGCGCGAATTTGACGCAGGGAACGCATATGTTCGGTCAAATGATGCAGCAGCGCATTGCAGAACGCTTCGGCTCGCTGCGGCGTGTCGGCGGTCGTTTGCAGGTACATCATTTCCGAGCCGCCGAAGTCGCTGCCCTGCGGTGCGACGACGTTGACCGACTTTTTAGACGCCTCCTCGACGACCGAGAGCGGTGGCCAGTCCGAGTCGGTGCTCGTCGCGGCCAGTTTGGCGGCGACGGCAGGGTCGGACCCCGGGCGGCCGATTTGGCGAAGTGCCGCGGTGACGACTTCACGGTTCTGGGCCAGCTCCAAGACCGTTTCCTGGGCCGCTTTGAGTTCCGTGGAGCTGCCGAAACGCCCCATCCGGTCGACCGCCCCGGTCGCTTCGTCGCGAACGGTCAACGGTTGGCGGGCGGCCCAACGATCCGACGCCATCATGGCCGCCCCCAGTCCCATGACGCCAAACAGAAACGTTGCTCCGATCCAAAGCGGAGCGTAGAGGACGAGCGTATTTCGCAGGTGACGCCAGGGGATCGGCGCGGTGGAGGGTTCGGACACGGTGGCGCACGCGGGGTTGGGTCAGGATTTCGGTCGGGTCAACGAACCAACCCTAGCTCACGAATGTTGTGGGATAGGCCTCCGGCCTGTCGTCGTCGTGGGATAGGCCTCCGGCCTGTCGTCGGCCCTTAACCATCCGAGCCTGTGGTCCGGGTTCGATGACAGGCCGGAGGCCTATCCCACCTTCACCGCCGGCCCCCCGCCGCCGCCCCCCACTGCGGGTAGCTCTCGGTGACGAAAAACTCCGCGAAGACCGGCAACTGCGAGCTGACGCGTCCGGCGTCGGCCAACGACAAGTTGTACAAACGCAAGAAATCGATCACGCCGCTCGCTCCGGTCGACTCGACGCACGCGGCGGTGTCGTAAATCACATTGGCGGTTTGATGTTGACCAAAAATGTCCGTCGGCCGGCTTCGGATCGCCGCGGTCACCGTCCGGCCGCCGATCGACGGCAACAGGTAGGCGTCGTCGGCTTGCATTTGACCGACCAAAATCACGTCATCCTCGCCTCGGCCGTCGGCGGCGACGGCATCCAGCACCGCGCGAAGCTGGGTGATTTCCTCCGCGGCCCGCGCCAGTTCGATTTGCACCGCGACGAGCGAAAACGTGAACGCGACGGATTGCTCAACGCCGGCGGCGCGGAACCAAGTGACCATCGGATCGGTCGTCATTTGATCGCCCGGATCGCCAACCAGGTAGGTTTGCGTTCGGTCGACGGCCAAACGATCGGTATTAAACAGAATCGCAGTCTGGCCGCCGGTTGCGATCCGGCCGCCGGGCGTCGTCGCGGGTGAAGGCGGGGCGACGACGTAATCAAAACCGCCGGTGCCGACGTCCGCGGCGCTCAGTTCGGCGACAATTCGCGGCACCAGGTCGCGGCGGTCGTCGGCCAAATCGACCAGCACCACGGCGTCAAATTGGCGGATGACGTTCAAAAAGACCGACCGCGTTGCATCGTCGGCCAACCGCGCGATCCCAAACCCGTCCATTGCCCAGGTGCCGATCCGCAGCGGCGGCAGCGGCTGATTGCGCGGCGGCCGGTCGCTGGGGCTGATGATCCGGTCTTCGGCCGCGACCGATTCGCCCAGCGCCGGATTGAGTCCGGGGCTGCTGAAGCGATGTTGCAGCGACGTCAGCCACCGCCGCGGCAACGCTTCCTCGGGGTCGGCCGGGGCGTGATTGGGCGGCGCCGGAACGGCCGCCAGGTCGGTGGCGGTGACCAAAATCGGGCCGCCGGTTTGTTCAATGTCCAACCGGCTGAAGAAGTAGAACGCCCCGCCGGCGATCGCCAGCAACAGCAACCCGGTGACCATCGGACGGCCGCCGGTGGGTGGTTGTTGATCCATCAATTGTCCGGGGGTTGAGCCAAAGCGTCTGATGGGTCGAATCGGTCGCCGGGGCGGTCGGTCTGTAACGATTCTGCGGGTTTCGAGCACGACCTTCGCGAAAGTCCCGCCACCGGATAAACTGACCCTTTCCCGACCAAGCCCCAATCGATTGCAGCCGTACCCGCCGTGAGCGACCTGATCCCCGTCGAAGTCCCCGCGGTGGGCGAATCGATCACCGAAGTGCAGATCGGCACGTGGCTCAAACAGATCGGCGATTGGGTCGAGGAGGGCGAGGACTTGGTCGAGATCGAGACCGAAAAGGCGTCGATGCCGATCCCATCGCCCGCCGCCGGTCGGCTCGAGTCGATCGACGTGGCGGCCGAAGCGTTTGCATCGGTCGGCGACATCATCGCCAAGCTCAACGGTGACGCGTCGGCCAAGAACGGTTCGGGGGGCGAGTCCAAGAAATCCGCCGACGTCACCAGCGGCCCGCCCTCGGCGCCGCAAAAGACGCAGGAACCAACGCAGGACCTGCAGCGGCAGCCCAAAGCGTCGTCGCATTCATCCAAACCCTCCGGCGGCGGTTCGGGGTTTGTCATGCCCGCGGCCAAGCGGTTGCTCGAAGAGCACGGTTTGTCCGCCTCGGATGTCGTCTCGACCGGTCCGGGCGGACGTTTGACCAAAGAGGACGTTCTGGCGTTCGTCCGCGGCGGTGGCAAACCCGCCTCGGCCGCCCCCACGCCGTCGGCCGGCAACCCGCCACCGCGTTCTGCCCCGACGATCCCCCAAGCCCCCCCGTCCGCCGCACCGGCACCGATTTCGGGGTCGCTGATGACCGAATCGTCGTCCTACCGGTCGGAGGAGGTCAAACCGTTGTCGATGATGCGGCGGACGATCGCCGCGCGGTTGGTCCAAGCCCAACAGACCGCGGCGTTGTTGACGACGTTCAACGAAATCGACATGTCGCACTGCATGGCGTTGCGGTCGAAATACAAAGACGCGTTCGGCGATAAGCACGGCGTCAAACTCGGGTTTATGTCGTTTTTCGCCAAAGCCGCCGTCGAAGCATTGCGTCGTTTCCCGGCCGTCAACGCCGAAATTCGCGGCGAACAGATCGTCTATCACAACTACCAGGACATCGGGATCGCGATCGGCAGCGGCAAGGGATTGATCGTCCCGGTGCTGCGAAACGTCGAGCGGATGTCGTTTGCGGACATCGAAGGTCAAATCGCCGAGTTCGCGACGGTTGGCCGGCGAAAATCGTTTGCAGCCGGCCGATTTGATGGGCGGCACGTTCACGATTTCCAACGGCGGCGTCTACGGATCGCTGATGAGCACGCCGATCGTCAACCCGCCGCAGTCGGGCATTCTGGGGCTGCACACAATTCAAAAACGCCCCATCGCTGACGGCGACCAAGTCGTCATCCGACCGATGATGTACATCGCGCTGACGTATGACCACCGAATCGTCGACGGCCGCGAGGCGGTGCAATTTTTGGTGACAATCAAAGAGGGGATCGAAGACCCGGCGAGATTATTCCTGGAGGTTTGACCCACCCTACGACAGCATCGCTTGCAAATCCGCCAGCTTGTCCGCGTCCTCGGGCTTCTTGTCCCGCCGCCAACGCAGGATCCTGGGAAACCGCGTCGCCAATCCCGACTTGTGACGCGTTGATTTTTGCAGCCCCTCGAACGCCAATTCAAAGAACCAATTCCGGTTTGACCGTCCGCACCGGCCCAAACCGCTGCGACGTGTTCTGACGCACGAAGCGGTCAACCTGGTTGATCTCCGCGTCGGTCAATCCCGAATAGGCTTTGGCAAACGGCACCAATTCGCCGTCGTCATCCCAAACGGCGAACGTGTAATCGGTGTATAGCGACGCGCGTTTGCCGTGCCCCCGCTGGGCGTAAATCATCACGGCGTCGATGGTGTACGGAGCGACTTTCCATTTCCACCAAACACCCCGCGTCCGGCCAACGGTGTACGGCGAGTCGAGCCGTTTGAGCATCAAGCCCTCGGCATTTCGCTCGCGACTGTGACCGCGGACCTCGGCGAGTCCCTCCCAGGACTCAAACACCAACGGCGGGGACAAAACCAGGTTGGGCGGACGGACCTCGGCGATGATTTGCGACAACGTTTCCGAGCGTTCGGTCAGCGGCCGGTCGCGGACGTCGACCCCGCGGTGCTCGATCAAGTCAAAGGCGTGGAACATGACGGGGACTTCGGCGAGCAGTTTTTTGCCGATTGTTTTGCGTCCGATCCGGCGCTGCAGATCGGCGAACGGCAGGACTTCGACGTCGCCGCCCGGTCCGACGCGGGACGCCAGGATTTCGCCGTCAATGACGGTCCCGTCGGGCAAAAACTCCGCCGCCGATTCGACTTCGGGCCACCGACCGGCCATCAAATCCTCCCCGCGGCTCCAAACAAACGTGCGACCCGATCGCCGGATCACTTGGCCGCGAATCCCATCCCATTTCCACTCGGCGCGAAACTCCGCGGGCGAACCGATGCCTGCGGCCTCGGGGTCAGACACTTCCGCTTCGGTCTCCGCGGTCGGCACGGCGTGGGCCAAGCAGAACGGATAGGGCTGCGACAGGGCGGCGTCGCCGGTGTCCGGCGACAGCAGCGCGGCGGCAAACTTGGCGTCCGGTTTCCAATGTCCCATCAACCGGTGGGCGATGACGTCGGCGGGCAGTCCGGATGCTTCGGCGACGCCGCGGGCGACCAATCGTGAGGAGACGCCGATGCGAAACGAACCGGTGATCAATTTCATCGCCACGAACCGGACCGTTCCGGCCGTCGCAGCCCAAATCGACTCGACCGCCGCCCGCTGTTCGGTCTCGTCGAGTTTGCCGATCGCATGGATTTGATCGATCCAATCGGCCAGCGACCGTTCTTCGCTCGATTGTCCGTCGGGGACGATCAACGTGACGGTTTCGGCCAAGTCCCCGACGGCATCATAAGATTCGTTGAACAACCATTCGGGGATACCGGCCGCCTCGGTGGCCCATTGTCGGATCAGTCCCGTCTTGACGAGTCGTTTAGCCCGGCGGCCCGACAGGTAGTAGACCGCCCAAGCGGCATCGGCCGGCTCGGCGACGGCAAAGTATTGAGCCATCGCCGCGACCTTCTCGTTGGTCTTGGTCGTCCGGTCGAGCGATTCAAAGAGGCGGGCGAAACGGATCAAGGTGGGATAGGCCTCCGGCCTGTCATCAAGGTGGGATAGGCCTCCGGCCTGTCATCAAGGTGGGATAGGCCTCCGGCCTGTCAATCAATACGAACGACAGGCCAGAGGCCTATCCCACAATTACGCCTGAACTTTGATCCCCTTCCAAAACGCCACATAACCTTTGATCTCGTTGACCTCCGCTTTGGGTTCGGGGTAATACCATGCGGCTTGTTCGTTGATTTTACCGTCGACGACCACGTCATAATACTTCGCGGTGCCTTTCCATCCGCACACCGACGTATGATCGGACGGCCGCAGCAAGGCTTCGTTGACCGAATCGATGGGGAAGTAATGGTTGCCTTCGACGACAACAGTGTGACCGGAGTCGGCGATCACCGAACCGTTCCAAGATGCGTGAGCCATGGGGGCGAAGAAGGTAGAGGGTTAAAAGGTTAAAGGTTAAAGGTTAAAGGTTGAAAGGTTAAAAGGTTGAAAGGTTAAAAGGTTAAAGGTTAAAAGGTTAAAGGTTAAAGGTTAAAAGGTTAAAAGGTTAAAAGGTTAAAAGGTTAAAAGGTTAAGGGAAGAAACGATTGGAGTGCGGAGCCAAATGTCTCAGAGGATTTTTTCCTTTAATCCTTGACCCTTTGACCCTTAACCTTTTAACCCTTAGCCCTTAACCCACTTCTTGGATCGCCGCGACGATCGCGTCCAAATCGTTAGGCACGACGACCGCACGATTGGCGAACGGCGCCTCGTGAACACCGCGGCTGCCGAGCGTTTTCTCAAACAGTTCGCGGTCGGCGGTATGGTAGGCGACCGTCGCGGTGGGGTCCTTGAGTTCGTGACCGGTCAGGATGCAGACGACGCGATCCGACGGCGCGATGATGCCCTGCTCGCGTAGCTTTTTGGCTCCGGCGACCGACGCCGCCGATGCCGGTTCACAACCAAAACCGCCGGCCCCGACCATCGCCTTGGCGTTCAAAATCTCCTGGTCGTCGGCGTTGCGAACGACGCCGTCCATCACCGAAATCGCACGCAAGCATTTCTTTAAATTCACCGGCCGGTTAATTTCGATGGCCGAAGCGATCGTGTTGGCGCGGATGCCGTTTTGATCCATATGATCGTTGTAGGCGGTGATGGGCGACATCTCGATCCGCCCCTCGTTCCAAACCACGCCGCGGTGATTGACCAATTGGTCCAGCGTGTCGGCCCCGCCGGCGTTGATCACCGCCAGCCGCGGGATTCGGTCGATCAGCCCGTGTTGTTTCAACTCCATGAACGCTTTGCCAAAGGCGGAGGAATTGCCCAAATTCCCGCCCGGCACGACGATCCAGTCGGGCACGCCCCACCGCAGCGACTCCAGGACACGGTACATCACCGTCTTTTGCCCTTCGAGCCGGAACGGATTGACGGAGTTGACCAGGTAGATGCCCAACCGCGTGGAAACTTCCTGAACGCGAACCATCGCGTCGTCAAAGTCGCCCTCGATTTGGATCGTCAACGCCCCGTAGTCGAGCGCCTGGGACAATTTGCCGTAGGAGATTTTGCCGGAGCCGATAAAAATGACCGCTTTCATCCGCCGCGTCGCGCTGCAGTACATCGCCAGCGACGCGGACGTGTTGCCGGTCAACGCGCAAGCCGCTTTGGTGGCCCCGACCATCGATGCGTGCGTCACCGCGGCGCACATCCCGTTGTCCTTGAAACTGCCCGAGGGGTTCATCCCTTCGTACTGCAGAAACAGGTTCCCGGCGTTCAAACCGACGTAGGGTGCGACGGCGTCGGCTTGTTGGAG
Source organism: Pirellulaceae bacterium (assembly GCA_963833245.1). Lineage (GTDB taxonomy): Bacteria > Planctomycetota > Planctomycetia > Pirellulales > Pirellulaceae > Rhodopirellula. The sequence goes on along the minus strand of CAWHXH010000005.1, from coordinate 537,629 downwards.
CAGCGTTTGGCCTTCGCCGACGGTGACCAGTTTGTCTTGGGGGGCAAACGGCAACAGCTCGTGGAACCGCCAAACGCCCGAAAAACGCACGGGATTGGACCGCTGGGTCCACATCTTCTCGAACTCGCTGAGCCGCCGGGGCACCGCAGCCCGGTCCCAGTCGTAGTCGATGTCCAACAGATCGCCGCATTTGTCGCACGCGGTGCGGACTTCGGCGGCGTCGTAGGTCGCCGCGCAATCGGGGTTGATGCAGCGGCAAAACGCGAGGTCGGTGGCGGCGGCGGGGCGGGGCCGCTTGAGCAGTTCGAGCATCGCGGGGGACCGAAGGGGTTTGGGGGGCGGCGGTCGAGAAGCTCCACAATAAGTTCTCCGCCGCGTTTTGTCGCGACCGATCGCCCGGTAGATTACCCGGTCTATGGACGATCCCCCCAAATCAACCGCGAAGTTCCCCCCGGCCCGCGTTGTCACCTACGCCGCCCTGGCGATTGGCGGCGCGGCGGCGGACCTTTGGAGCAAACACGCCGTTTTCTCTTGGCGGGGACTTCCCGGGGAAAGCGATGTTTACTGGATTGTCGACGGCTACTTTGGCATCCAAACCGCCGTCAATCCGGGCGCGGTGTTCGGCGCCGGGGCGGGTTTCGGGATGGTTTTCGCCGCCGTCTCGGTCCTCGCGGCGATCGGCGTGTTTGTCTGGCTGTTTGTCTTCGGCGCGATTTCCTCGCGGTGGTTGACCGTCGCGCTGGGCATGGTCACCGGCGGGATCGTCGGCAACCTCTACGACCGGCTGGGGCTTTGGTGGCAACCGGGCTACCCCGAGGTTTGGCGTTCGGGCGTCCGCGACTGGATCCTTTGGCAAGCGTCGGACGCGTACCGTTGGCCCAACTTCAACATCGCCGACTCGTTGCTGGTGACCGGGGCGGTGATGTTGGTGCTGCACTCGTTTTTTGTCCCGGCCAACGACTCCGGCTCTGCTGACGATTCCGACACCGACTCCGCCAACAACTCCGGCTCCCCCTCGCCCCGCTTCGGGGAGAGGGGGTTGGGGGATCACAACTCTGGCTCCCCCTCGCCCCGCTTCGGGGAGAGGGGGTTGGGGGGTGAGGGGTCGTCCCCCTGACCGGCCACCCTGAGTCCGACGCCCGCAAACCCCTCACCCCCCGGCCCCCTCTCCCCGAAGCGGGGCGAGGGGGAGAAGAAAAATCGGGAACTCCCCCTCTCCCCAAAGCGGGGCGGGGGGGAGGAATGTCGAGGCTGAGCCGCTGGGCGATCGCGATCGCCCTGCTCCTGACCGGGTTGGCGATGGCCCGAATGGGTCAAAACGTTCGGACCGACCGGACGCTCGACTCACTGTTTGCACCCGACGATCCGGTCCTGGCCGATTACCTCTCCCTGCGACGCGATTTTGGGGGCAACGAAGTCGTGCTGCTGGTCTACGACGATCCGCAACTTTGGACCGCTGCGGGGGTGGCAACCAATCGCCTTTGGGCGGCGGAAATAGCCGCTGCACCGTGCGTCGACAGCGTCCTGTCGGTCGCCCGGCTGTGCGACGCTTTCGCGGTCCTGAGGCCGTCGTTTTTTGGCGGCGACATCAAACTTCTCGACGACGCCGACCCGCTGGCGGTCGATTTTCGCGGTCTGTTCGAGGGCTACACGCACGGGGCCAACGGGCGGACCGCGGGGATCGTCGCGATGCTCGATCCGGCCCAAAAACAACTTGCCGGCCGGCAACTCCGGGCCGTCGCCAACCGGATGCCGCCGGCGATGCAGCCCGCCCTGGTCGGCGAACCGGTGCTCATCGGGGAAGCCTTTGAGGCCATCGAACGCGACGGCCGATTCTTGGCAATCAGCGTCGCGGTCGTGTTGGCCTTGACCCTGGCGGCGACGATGCGAGACGTCCGTGCGGTTGCCCTGTCGGCCATCGCCGTGGGCTGGACCGTCGCCGCGACGCACGCCGCGGCGGTGGTCATGGACTGGCCGTTTTCAATCATCGCGTCGATTTTGACCGCGATCATCACCGTCATCGTCGTCGGCGCAGTCGTCCACTTAGCGTCCGCGGCGCGGCGGTTGGGTTGGCCCGCGGGATTGGTTGCCGTCGCGATGCCGATCACCGCGTCGTTTGCCACCGACGCGGCCGGATTCGGGTCGCTGATGGCGTCGTCGATCGCCCCGGTGCGTCAATTCGGCGGGCTGCTGCTGGTCGCCGCCGTCGCCGCCGGGATTTCCGTATTGGCCGGCGCCGTGGTGCTTTGGTCTCCAAAATTTCGCGAACCGCCAACCCTTGTCGGCACGGCGAAGTATCGGTCGCTGCGGTGGGGCCGGGCGGCGTGGGTGGTGGCGGTTGTGGCGATACCGCTGGGCGGTTGGGCGGCGGCGAGGTCGACGCCGAGCAGCAGTTTTTTGGACAATTTCGACGCCGCCGATCCCGTCGTGGTCGCCTACCGCCGGGTCGAGCAGGACCTGGGCGGGGCCGGCGTCGCGGACCTGACGATTGCCCTGCCGGGACCGCCGACCGACGCAATGTTTGAACAAATCGAACGGCTCCAGCGGCGATTGGCCGAGATGGGTCAAACCGGCGGCATTGCATTATCAAAAATCCTGTCGATCGTCGATGCCGACCGCATTGCGGCCCGGTCGCCGACGGCAGGCCTGCTGCCGATCGGCGGACGGTTGGCCGGGATGCGGGCGGCGCTGGGACCGTTTAGCGACGCATTGATCACGCCGCCGGATCATCCCGCCGGCGGGCTGCGGATCATGCTCCGGGCACCCGAGTCGATCACTTCGACCCAGCGTTCGGCGCTGCTGGCCGAGATCGACGAAATTGCCAACGATTGGCAGTCGGAGAACCCGAAGTTTGGCCGTCCGGTTTTGACCGGTTCAATGGTGCTGATGAGCCGGTTGCTGGAGGGGCTGGTCGCCGACCAATGGCGGACCTTTGCGCTCGCGACCGCCGCGGTGGGCGGACTGTTGTGGCTTTGGACCGGCTCGATTTTCCAAGCGATTGCCGCGACGGCTTGCAACGTTTTACCCATTACCACGGTCTTGGGCATCGCTTCGACGGCCGGCGTTTCGCTCGATTTGGGAGCCGCGATGATCGGTGCGGTGTCGATCGGGTTGTCCATCGACGGCTCGATTCACCTGCTGACCGCCTACCGCCGCGGAATCAGCGGTGGGCTGACCGCCGTCGACGCGGCCGGCCACGCGGTCGCGACCACCGGCCGGGCGATCATCGTCTCGGCCGCTTCGCTGGCGATCGGTTTCGCCGTGCTGTTGGCTAGCGACTTCGGGCCAACGGCGACTTTCGGCGGACTGGTCGCGGCGTGCCTGGCGGCTTCCGCGGCCGTCAACCTGCTCATGCTGCCCGCGATGCTGGTTTCGCTTCGGACATCGTGATCGCAGGTGATGGCACCGCCGGGAACGGGATCGTTGCCACTTCGGACGTCTGTTTCGGTTGACGAAGCCACGCGATCGCCATCGGAATGAACAACCCGGCCGCCGCAACAACTGTCATTTTCAAAATTGGCCAACCGGCGGGGCCGACGACGCGCATCGTCACGTGAGCCAGCGCCACGACGGGGTGATGCAGCAGGTAGACGAGCATTGATGCCGAGGCGATCGGGACGACGATCGCGGGGATCGCCCGAGCCAAGTGTCCCGACCAGGACATCGACGCGGCGACGATCAAAACGGCCGCCACCGGCGTCGCGGGGGTCGAGCTAATTGCGGGAATGGTCAAAACCGCGGCCGCGAAACCGGCAGCAATCGCGGTCAATTTGGGCCGTCCGCCGCGGGCTAAGTTCATCGCCGGATCGACGCCGAACCAGCCGATCCCGACGGCGAACATGCCGCCGCAGTACGCCCATTTGGTTGGTACGGGCCACCAGGCGTGTTGAAAACCCCAAACCGTGGTCGGCTCGATGCCGATGGCGATCGACGAAGCCGCCAGCCCGCCGGCGATCCAAACCCAGCCGCCTCGCCGTGACGGCCTGCACCAACGTCGGGCCAACGCAACGGGGACCGTGTAGGTCGCCACGTAGAGCAAAAACCAAAGGTGCGCGGTGCCGAAAAGCCCCTCGGATTGCTCCGGTGACAATTTGAGCGATTGAATTTTCCGCGGTTCAATGCGGCCTTCGATCAACCAACCGCCCAGCCACGTGTACAGTTCGATCGGCAACAGGACGACGGCGGCGATCGCCATCGGGACGAGCAACCGCCGCAGCCGCCGCGGCAGGTACTGCGTTGCTGAGGTTTGAGACAACGAACGAGCGGTCAGGAACCCGGCGATCGCCAGGAACCAGGGCATGACGAACAATTTGGTGGCCCACATCAACCCCGTCGCTAGTGACGAGGGATCATCGTGGACCGGCCAAACCAGCCCGGGCATGGCCGGCTGGGCATAGGCGACCGCGGCGTGCAACCACACCACCGCAACCGCACCGGCGGCGCGGGCGGCATCGATCGAGTCGCTTGGCAGCGGCGGCGGGCGGAACGACGACATGATCGTCGTGTAGTTTGCAGCTCGTGCGGCTGTCTAGACCGATGGGCAATGTACGACGGGCTTTCAGCCCGTCGAGACGCACCGTGGACGGCGTGAAACGCCGTCCTACCTGTACGACGGGCTTTCAGCCCGTCGAGGTTTGTTGAGGACGGCGTGAAACGCCGTCCTACCCTAGCCCTGACGCATCCCCGAGATCCGACGCAGCAGCGAGCGGACGGGTTGGATTGGTTGATAACCGGTCAATTGGCGGCGTGCCCAACCGCCCTCGTTGGTTTTCGTAAACACGATGATTTGCGGGATCATCGGTTCGTCTTTCATGAGCGTTTTGGCCAATTCCGGCTCGGCGTCTTTATCGACGACCGCGACAGCGACCTGCTCCAACTCGCCCGAACGCTGCATCGAGGCGAGCGTGGTTTTTTTCAATACGTCGCACGCGGGGCAGTAGCCGGCCCCGACGACGACCATCAGCGGTTTGTCTTGTTCAACGGATTGCTTGTACGCCAGCGTGTAGGGTTGACCGTCGATGCCGGAGGTCGAACCGCCCGGCGAGCCGGTGGCGGTGGGGGATCCGAACGCGGCGACCAGACCAATTAGAAGCGTCAGCATTGGCGATTTGCTCTCAAGAAGCGAGTGGGAAAGAGACTCCGGACGTCGGCTGCGACAATCGGGTTGATGTCCAATTCGTACTGGGCCACCGCAACGACGTCGTCCTGAACCGGTTTTGCCAATCGTCATCGCCCCGCGTCTCCGAGGACCATCGATGGTCCGGTGACGTAGTTTGGACAGACCATGGTCGCTTCCGGTTGCGACACCCGTGGTCAGTCCCCAGCAATCTCGATGCAAAACACCCGCGACGGTTTGACCAGTCAAGCCGTAGCGGTTGGGCGGATTGTAGAGCCGAGTGCCGGCTACGCAAGTCACAATCAGGCTGCAACTTGCGTCCCCTCGGGTGGGGGGGAGGCATTCCGGTAGCCGAAGCCGCCAAGGCTTTGGTCGCGGTTCGTTCGGCGGCCTGGCGGACCGCCGCTACCGGAGGGACGGCCGACTGGACCCGACGCGACACTACCGCATGACCCAAACCCCCACCCCGATCGATCCGCAAACGCTCACCCCACCGGCTCGGCGGTTGGTCGACGCGATGTGCTCGGCCGCGTCGATCGATCCGACCGCGGCAATGACCGACGACACGCTAGTCGGCTTTTTTCAAGCGTTTCGCCCCGACGGCGAGGGAATCGAAAACGTTTTTGACGCCATCGACGGCGGCTCCGAAACCGCCGTGCGATTGTCCGCGGTCTTTCAAGCGGCCGGTGACGGACGACGGCCCGCCGGAGGACGCGACGCTTATTTCGTTGTCCGAAACCCGTTGTGTCTGACCCCCGAAGCGGTCCAGCACAACGCCACGACTTGGCTAACGAAAATCGCCTCGCTGGGACGGGCCGTCGATGGACATTGCCCGGCCGCCGAGACGATCGCCAACGCATCCGTCCGCGTCCTCGAAGGCATTCCGCCCAAGGCCCCCAAAGCCGCCGTCGATCAATCCGAACTGTTTCTGGCGATGCGGGACGTCATGCCGACGTGGACCGCCGCCCTGACGCCCGATGGCTCGCCGGCCGACGTGCTCCGCGGGCCGTTCTACTTCGTCGCCTGCGACGCGGCGCTGCGGGATTTTCTGCTCTGGCCGCTGCTGAGCGTTGACAAATCGTTCGCCGATCCGACCGTCGACTATTTCCGATTGTGGTCGGCAGGCGTGAAGTGGCGGATTTTCACCGACGACCGAGTCGATTTCTACATTCCCCGCAACAATACCGCCGTCGCTGCCCCTGCGGTCGTGTGAGCGATCACGAGGACCAGCGGTTTGGTCAACGGACGCGGTTGATCGGAGACCGACAACGACGTGTCGCAATCGGCCGCGTGCGGCACCGGGGCAACCGTGCCGCTTTGCAACATCGCGATCCCCGCGATCACGCCGATCATCCCGGTCGCCGCTCCGACGTGGCCGACCAACGCCGCCGGCAGGGACAGCGGGACGCCCGGCAGACGGCTTCGCAACGCCGCCGCCTCGGCCGCGTCGACGCTCCGGTCGCCGAAACCATGACCGACGACGGCGCCGATTTGGTCCGCCGATACGCCGCCGGATTGCAGCACCGCGTCGATCGCCAACTCGATCGCCCGGACGCTACCGCGGCTGTGATCCTCAAGATCCGCGGTGCGATGATTTTTTGACAAACCCGGGGACGGGAAAAAGCGGCTGGCCGACGCGACGACTTCGACCAACGGCGTCGCCCCGCGTTTCTCCGCGGCCGCCAAAGTCTCTAAAATGATCGCCCCGGCGGCTTCCCCGCGGACCAAACCGGTCGCGTCGGCGGCGTGCGGGCGACTGCTGCGGGTCGGATCCTCGGCCACCGCTGCCAACGGTGTGTCTTCGCTAAAGATGGCTCGCGTTTGATTGATCCGAGTCCCCACCGCCGCGGTGACCACGGCATCGGCAATGCCCCGCCGCAGCAATCCGACCGATTCGGCGATCGCCGCGTGGCCCGAAACATCGCCCAGCGTCACGGTGTTGTTCGGACCGGTGATGTCCAGCGCGATGCCGACGTGACAGGCCGGCATGTTGGGCAAATACTTGAGCATCCACAGCGGGGTGATGTCGCGGATCGCCGCGGCGCCGAATTGCTCGTTGTGAACGACGCCGGACTCGTCGATGCAGCGGGCAAAGGCGTCGACGAGTTCCTCCGGCGGGCCATAAAACATTTCGCTGCCGAAAACCGTTCCGACGCGGTTTCGAGCCAACAACCCGTCGCCAACCGCTTCGTCATCGCTGACGACCGATCCGATCCGCGAGCTGGGCAAACAATCGCGAAGCCCCGACGCCTCGACCGCGCCCTCGGCGGCGGCATAAGCGGTTTGAATCTCGCGGCACATCACCTTGAGCGCCTTGCGCGGCCGGACGTATTGTTTGGCGTCAAAACCGACGATCGGCGCCCCGATCGCCACGTCGCCGCGGGTTTGAGCGGGATGAATCGCGACGCCATCTCGATCGGCTAGGCTCGACAGATCGATCACACCCGATTGACCGGCCAGAAACGCCGCGGACCAATCAGCCATTGTTAAACCCAGCGCCGAAATCACCCCCACCCCCGTCACGACGATGGCGTCGCCCGCGACGTGGTTGCCAAGCGCGGGCGAGTCACTGGGCATCGATCGGTCGCGGTTTCAACAGGTGGGGCGGGCGGGGCGGCACGCAAGTATGGGACGCCGCCGCGGCAATGCCCACCGGGCGGGCGGGGCCGACCGCCTCCGACGATCGACCGCAAACGACTGTCACGGTTGACGCGATTTTTCCGATCGCCCATAAGGCCACTTCGACCCAACTCCACCGCCGACGCGTGCCCCGCCGTTGATCAACCTCCAAGACCTCTCGATCCGATACCGCGGCCCTTCGCTTTTTGACGAGGTAACCGCGACAATCGTCCGCGGCGACAAAATCGGGCTGCTGGGCCGAAACGGCTGCGGCAAAACCACGCTGCTGCGAATCCTCGCGGGGGAAGAAACCCCCGACCACGGCCGCATCGTGCTCGACTCGGGCGTCAAGATTTCGCGGTTGATTCAAGACGTCCCGGCTGACACCGCCGGCACGGTCGACGACGTGATCCGCCGCAACGTCACCGACCGGCGGCCTGCCCACCGGATCGAAGCGGCGATCACCCGCGCGATCACCGACTTCGGTTTGGACGCCGACGCGGAGGTCTCCACGATGAGTTCGGGGATGCGTCGCCGCGTGCTGCTGGCCGCCGCGATCGCCGCCGAACCCGACGCACTGCTGCTTGACGAGCCGACCAACCATTTGGACATCGAATCAATCGAGCGTTTGGAAAAATTCCTGGCCCGTTGGCCCGGCACGGTGCTGCTGATCACCCACGACCGCGCGTTCCTGCAAGCGGTTTGCCGGCGGATTTGGGAAATCGAACGCGGCCGGTTGTTTGATTGGACGTGTGACTACGCCACGTTTTTGCGTCGAAAAGAAGCCGCGTTGGAGGCCGAAGCCAAACAGGCGGAGCTGGACGACAAACGGTTGGCCCAAGAGGAGGCGTGGATCCGCCAGGGCATCAAGGCTCGCCGGACCCGCAACGAAGGCCGCGTCCGCCGGTTGGAACAGATGCGATTGGACCACGCCAACCGCCGCTCCGGCCCCGGTTCGGCCAACATCCAGGTCCAGCAGGCGGCTCGCGGCGGCGTCAACGTCGCCAAATTGACCGAAGTCACGTTTTCCCGACCGACACCCGACGGGGGACAACGAAAGATTGTCTCCGACTTGACGACCACGATTTATCGCGGCGACCGGATCGGCATCATCGGTCCCAACGGCGCCGGCAAAACGACGTTGCTGCGGTTGATCCTAGGTCAACTCAAACCGGATTCTGGCAACGTCAAACTCGGCACCGGGCTGCAAATCGCCTACTTTGACCAACTTCGTGACACGCTGGACCCCGAAGCAACGGTGGCCGAAAACGTCGGCGAAGGCAGCGATCGGGTCCAAGTCGGCGACGTGACCCAGCATCTGTACGGCTATCTGCAAAATTACCTGTTCTCGCCCGAACGATCCCGCACCCAGGTCAAGTTCCTCTCCGGCGGCGAGCGGCACCGGGTCCTGTTGGCCAAATTGATGACGCGGCCCGCCAACGTCCTGGTGCTCGACGAACCGACCAACGACTTGGACCTCGAAACGCTCGAACTGCTCGAAGCCCAATTGATGGAGTTCACCGGCACGGTGCTGGTCGTCTCGCACGACCGCGAGTTCCTCGACCGCGTCGTGACCAGCACGATGGTGCTGGGCGGGGAGGGTTTCCCCGCCGGCCACGTCGGCGAGTACGTCGGCGGCTACACCGATTATCAACGTGTCGCCGCGCGGCAACGCACGGCCGAAAGTACGTCCTCGCCGGCCGCCAAGTCGTCGGTGACGGTGTCCAAGACCGAGTCCAAAAAGCTCAGCTACAAGGATCAACGCGAGCTGGACCAATTGCCGGGGTTGATTGAACAGCTCGAGACGCAAATCGCCGAGGTCCACGAGTCGATGGCGGCGCCGGGGTTTTTCAAACAGCCCGCCGCCGAGATCACCGCGGCAACCGATACGTTGGCCAAACTGACCGCCGACCAAGCTGCGGCTTACGCGCGGTGGGAGGCGCTGGAGGGTTAACCCTCCCCCGTAGCCGAAGCCGCCAAGGCTTTGGTCGCGGCTCGTTCGGCGGCCTGGCGGACCGCCGCTACCGAGGGTTCCGGTAGCCGAAGCCGCCAAGGCTTTGGTCGCGTGCAGGTCGGCGGCCTGGCGGACCGCCGCTACCGGAGATTCCCGTAGCCGAAGCCGCCAAGGCTTTGGTCGCGGCTCGTTCGGCGGCCTGGCGGGCCGCCGCCACCGATCATTCCCGTAGCCGAAGCCGCCAAGGCTTTGGTCGCGGCTCGGGCGGCGGCCTGGCGTGCCGTCGCCACCGGAAAACTACAGCCGCTTCAGCTCAATATCCTTGAACTCCGCGAACATCGGTTTGCCGGCGTGAAGCTGCAAACCAATCAGCCCCTCGCTCCGGGCGGCGGGGTGCTCGTCGACGAAATCCAGCAGCAAGCGGCCATTGAGCCAATGCCGAATCCGATTGCCCTCGGCCCGAATCACAACGTCATTGAACTCGTCGATTTTCATCAACACGCGAAACTCCGCCTGCGAGATCAAATCGCCGCGGAGCACCTTTTTGCCATTCGGCGTGTAGACGACCTGTTCGCCGACGGCGCACATCCGCGTCCGCTTGCCCGCCTCGTCGTAGATGAACCCGGGCACGTCGGGGAAGTCCTGCTCGTTTCGGACTTCGTGTTGGTAGCCGAACATCTTGTAGGGATTGGACGCTTTCTCGGCGACGCCCGCACGGTACATGATCCCCGAATTGTTCGTCGCGTTGCATTTGAACGACAACCGCAACTCGAAATCCTCGACCGGATCTTGCCAAATCAGGAAAGTGTTGCCTTTGGCGGGTTTTTCTGCGGTCGTTTCGCCGTGGATGACGCCATCGCGGACTTCCCATAACCGTTCGTCACCACGCCAACCATCGAGCGATTGGCCATCAAAGAGGATTTCGTACTTGCCGACGACCGGCGGGGCGGTCATTGGCAGATCGTGGTCGTCGGCGGACGCGGGCAGGCAGAGCAGGGCGGCGGCGAGCCAAGGCAGTCGGGGCATGGGGGATTCGGGTTTGGGGGGGGAGGTTGGACCGCAAATCGACCGCCGCGAGACGATAACTCTACCATCGCTGGTCTGCGCATGGCCCGATCTATCCCCAGGCGAGGGGTTGGGCTCAAGACGCTTCGGCCCCGCCTCGCCCCGCTTCGGCCGAGAGGGGGAAAACGTATCCAAAAGGTGGGTCGTCGCCGAAGCGGCTTGACCCACCCTACAAAACCAAATCCCCCGCGTGTTTGGCGATTGCGGTGTTGATCCGCTCGGCCAGCCGGTCGTTTTCCCGCGGCAACCAAATCTTTTGCAACACTTCCTCGGCGATCTCGCCCACCCCGTCGGCCGCGTCGCCGCCGAGTTTGGATATCCGGTCGACGCGTAAATCACCCAACGTCACCGTGGCGTTTTGGGCGGTCACGTCAACCGCAAGGCCCGGCGGAAAACGGTCCAGAACCAAATGCGAACCGACGTCGATCGTCGCGGCCAGCGACAGGTCGGCGTGGCCCTCGATCCGCCAACTCCACAGGTGGGTGCCGAGGTTGTGACGCTCGATGCGGATCAAAAACTTGGCGGTCGTCACGGCGAGCAGTTCGACGCGGTAGCCCGCCCCGCCGGCCAGCGGCGTGACGTCCAGGACGTCGACGCGGCCGCCGCCGGCGGGGTCCAACCGAGGTTCCAGCGTGTAACGGATCCACCGTCCGTGCTCGACATCTTTTTGGCGACGATGGGTTTTGATCCGCCAACCGTCCCGCTCGATGTGAACGCCCGCCCAAACCGATTTGGTGCGGCCCCAATCTTTGTCGCCTTCGAGGACCGGGGGGATTTGCCGTACCAATTGATCGACCAACCACTGGACTGATTGCCGCGACTGTTCGGCGGTCAGCGGCGGCGGGTCAGCCGACGCGGGCAGGCTGGCCAACGCAACGGCCGCAGCGATCCCGGCGGCGGCTCGGCGGCGGGTGGGGTGGGGCATCGTCATTCCCGGGCAAACGTAGCGGAAGTCGCCAAGATTTTCGGTTTGTCCCCCTTTGGGGTATCCGAAAGACTTGGCGACTTTCGCTACATTGACGCAACCATGTCAATCCAATTGAGTGCCCTTCGGGTTGTCGATGATGGCCCGATTCAAATCGTTGTCGCCGGCTACCGGGCCAGGCCCCGGTCGGCACTGATCGCCGCGGCCGGACTTGGCGGTTCGATCTACGTCGCCCAATGGCGGTGCGGCGATTGGTCCGACGCGATCGATTCGCTCGCCGCGTCGTCGCGATGTTTTGGTCAAAGCCAACAACCGGTGCTCGCCCGGGCGGCCGGGGCGGGTTTGAAACTGGTCGGCGGCGGCGTCGGTCAATTTCACACCCGGCACCAAATCGCGGTTGCGGACGGCCGATTTTTGGCCGATGCGTTGTCACGATTGCCGGGTGCCGCCGACCGGCCGATCCGGTTGATCGGCCATTCGCTCGGCACGGTGCTGATCCATTCGGCGTTGCCGGCGATCGACCGTGGCCGCGTGTCGGTCGACTCGGTGACGCTGATGGGATCGGCCGCCCCGCGAATCGGCTGGGAGCGGCTGGCCGACACGTTCACCGGTCCGCTGGTCAATCTGTTTTCGCCGTGTGACTACATCCTGAAATTTGCCCCGCTGCCGCACGCGGTCGCGGGTACCGGGGTGATCGGAGACTCGGGTTTGGCCGGCCGGGTCGTCAACGTCGACTTGGCCAACCGGCTGCCGCACCCGATGGCCGGTTGGCGACACCACTGCGGCTACTGGCGGTTGATGGCGGGGTTGGTTGAGTAGCGGAAGTCGCAGATTCGATTAAAGCCTGCAGGGCGGATCAAATCCCCCCAAGGTCCAACTGCCCACCGGTGTCGCTTCGTCGTGTCGGCGTAACTCGCCGCCGCCCGGCCGGCGACCGCCAAATGCGACAGCTCCTGCGTCAATCCCTCCCGTCGGCTGACCAGCACCGATTCGCAGTCGGCTTCGGCGGCCAACAGTTCGGCGTGTTTCGTTTCGGCCGCCCGGTGCATCCGACGCACGTGCTGCGGCAACGACGCCAATTGTCCGGCCACGTGCATCGCGGCGAGCGATCGGGACAGGTCGACGAAACGTTCGATCAGCCGCTGCTTGACCCCCAGCACCCGCATCAGTTCGTTCATTTGGTCGCCGGCGATCGCCGCGGATTGATCGGCGGTCAGGTCGAGCAGTTCCAGGACGGCGTCGAGCCGTGCGGTGATGATGTCGGTGGGCGTCATGGCGAGTTGGCCAGCAGGGGGTCGGCGTCGGAGCGGATTGATTGCAAATAGGTCTCCCAGCCCGGCCGATCGTAGCGGGTCCACCGCGACAACGACCCGTCGGCCGAGGACGGCAGGCGGGCGAGGATCGCGGCGGCTTGGCGGGTCAACAGGTCGGCTTGTTCGGTTTCTCCGGCCCGGCGAACCGCCCAGCTCTGACCCATGACCGCTTCGAGGGCGACCGGGTGGTCGGGAAACCGCAGTACGATTTGCCGGTACGCTTCGGCCGCCTCGGCGTCCAAGTTTTCTTCGGCCAAAGCGTCGGCGTGCCGAATCATCGCGACCGGCAGCAGCGGCACCGTCGTCGGGTCGATCGGCGAAGGACCACTGCGACGTTTTTCCAGGAGTTCTTCGACCAATCGGGACAGCGTCAGCCTCGACTCAGTGCGTTCGGCGATCGTTTGCGCGACCAAGGAGCGGCGGACCGGCTCGCTGATTTGTCCGGCTGCCAAGCGATCCCCGGCAATGCGGCCGGCAAGTTTTTGTGCCGTCGCCAACCGGTACAACGCCTCATCGAAGTCCGGCCCCGGTTCGTCCCGCAGCCGCACGACCGCTTCCTCGCACCGCCGAATCGCTTGTTCGATGACTTCGGCGGCCTCGCCGAGTCGCTCCGCCGCCGGTGTCGCGGGTTCGATGGGTGACGGATCAGCCAACTGACGTGCCCGTTCAATCAGCCGGCCGCCGATCGCCAACAGCGCCCGGCGTTTGGCAACGCTGCGGGGCGACAGGTCACCGTCGCGGAGGTTTTGACGCAGAGTCTCGATCGCTGCTGCCAAATCGCCCGATTCGGCTTGAGCTTGGGCCAGCAGAAATCGGGCGTCGTACCGCAGCGGGTCGCGGGGGTAATCGTCGAGCATCCGACGCAGCGGCACGGCGGCCAGGTCGGGTCGATCGGCGGCCAATTGCGCGGTTGCCGCGGCGATCAATCCGCGGGGACGCAGGCCGGGTTGCTCGTACCGCAGATAATCTTCAAGCAGCCGCTGGCTCTGCTCAAACTGTTTGCCCGCCTGCAGGTCGACGATCGCCTGCCACAACAGCACCGGATAGGCGGCGGTTTCAAACCTGAGCTTCGCCGCTCGCTCGCCCGCCAAACCCGCCTCGCGGTGGTGGCGGCGGGCATCGGCGGCCAGTTCGCTCCGCCGCGGGCGGTTTTCTCCCGTCGGAGAAATCTTTTCCCTCTCTTTCTCCAGCCCAACCGCCCAACCACGGTGAGCGGTCGCCAATCGGATCGCCCCTTCGGCCGGATCGACCAACTCCGCGTAAATCGGTGCGACTTGAACGATTGATTCAAACTCGTTCGCTCGCTGCAACCGCCCGATCGCTTGATCCAAAGTTCCCGCCAATTGACCGGTTCGCTGAGCGTTGATCCTGACGTCGTCCGACTGCTGCAATTCCTGGGCAAGGAACTGGATCAACAGCACCACCTCGTCCGCTTCGGAGCCGGTCAGCAGCGATAATTCAGCCAGGATGGCGTCGAAATTGATCGACGTGAACGGCCGCAAGCTCCGCAGCCGACTGTAGGTCGCCAGCGCCCCTTCGCGTTGCCCGGCGGCCAGTTTGATCGACGCGATCGCCGACCCGACCGGACCGCGACTGCCCGCCGGACCCGACGCCGCGGCCGCATCGAGCCGCTCCACCCAGTTTTTGGCCACCGCCTCACCGAGCCGCTGGCCCCGCGGGACCGACGCGGCCGCCAATTGAGCTTCCTCGGCCACCCATCGCCACTGATTTGCCCGGCGGACGTCCTCGGGCCAACGACCCGAACGCTCGATCGCTCGTTTCAACGCCGCGGCGGCTTCGATCAAATTCCCCGCGCGGCGGTGCCACGTGATCAACCGGTATAGCGCCGCGGCGTGCCCGTCGGGATCGTCGCGGGGCAGCCGTAGATATCGCTCGGCTGTCTCGATCGCTTCACTGAACCTCGGCGGGTCGACGCCCGCTTGGCAATCGGCGAGCTGCAGCACCAGGTCGGGGACCGGGACCGGATCATCCCCGATCGCCTCGGTCAGCGTCTCGATTGCTTCGGCATGACGGCCGTCACGGACCTGCAACAGCCCGATCATCCGCAACCCGTCGCGAACCCGACCGGGCGGGAATTCAAGTTCCCGCGATAGCGACAGTGCTTCGATTGCCTGCCGGTCGACCTCCGATTGACGACGAAGGTTGACCATCCCGCCGCCTTTTTCAAACAGCCCGGCGCCGATCAAGAATTGCCGCAGCGACCGCCAGCGTCGGGCTTCGATCTGCTCGGGGGTCTCCTCCGGCGGCGAATCGATTTGATTGGCAAGCGCCTCGGGCGTCCCGACCGTATCGGGCGGCAGCGTTTGAACATCTTCGACCGGCAACGACGCTGCCTGGGCAATATCCCCGGCCAGCTCCAAGTGACCGGCGAGGTACTCGTCGTTGGCGATCCGCAACTGTGCCCGGGCGTCCAGTCCGGTGTTGCGGGACACCATCGTCGCGGTGGTGACGAACCCGCCGACGGCAACCAGGAGTGCGGCCCAACCGCCCAGCTTGATCGCGGTCGCGGCGGGCATCAGTTCTTGGCAGTGGGGGTGGGGCGGTCGACTTGATTCAACGCTACGTCAAAATCAACGGAAGTTGCGACCCGAAATTTTTCCTCCCCCCCCGCCCCGCTTCGGCGTTGGTCTCTACACAAGTCTGTTGGCTCTTCGGTCAAACCACGGACTGGCGTCCGTGGCTATTGCATGTCGTCCCTATCGGGACTGAAGAAAGTCGTGTGGAGACCAATGCCTCTTCGGGGAGAGGGGGCCGCCCGCAAATTTCTCTCCCCCTCGCCCCGCTTCGGGGAGAGGGGGTCGCCCTCGAACTTTTCTCCCCCTCGCCCCGCTTCGGGGAGAGGGGGTCGGGGGGTGAGGGGTCTTCGGGGCGCCGGACCGTCAGTTCGATTGCCGGGGACATCCCCTCACCCCCCAACCCCCTCTCCCCGAAGCGGGGAGAGGGGGAGCCGGATTGTGAGACCAACCCCCTCTCCCCTAGGAGGGACGAGGGGGAGCCGGACTGGGGGAACATGGGCGAGATGCGGCGGTTGACGAACTGGTTTAATTTGGCGACTTTTGGTGATTCGGGGGTGCGGCGCCGGTTGGGCTTTTGGTATCGACCGATGCCACAGCCACGTAGCTGCTTTCGATTCACGCCAGTTTCAAATCACGGAGGTCCGGTGCGGCGATGTCCACCAAAACGGTTTTCACCACGGGGGAGGCGGCCAAGATCTGCAAGGTCTCCCAACAAACAATCATCCGCTGCTTTGACAACGGATCGCTCAAAGGCTTCCGCGTGCCGGGCAGCAAGTTTCGACGCATCCCGCGCGAAAACCTGTTCCTGTTCATGCGTGACAACGGCATCCCGACCGATGCCCTCGAATCGGGCCGTAAAAAGTTGTTGATCGTCGATGACGACGAAGACCTGGTGGACCTGATGTCCGACGGTTTCACCCGCGACGGCCGGTTCGAGATCCGCACGGCCAACAACGGGTTTGACGCCGGGATGGGCGTTCGCGAGTTTCGCCCCGACGTCGTGGTGCTCGACGTGATGTTGCCGGACATCAACGGCAAAGAGGTCTGTCAGCGGGTACGCAACGATCCGACGATGGACATGGTCAAAATCCTGTGCATCTCCGGCATGGTCGATCCGACCAAGGTCGAAGGGTTGAAGGCCGCCGGGGCGAACGATTTCATGCAAAAACCGTTCTCGATCGACGACCTGGTGGCCCGAGCCTGCGGGTTGTTGGAGATGGAAGTCGGCAAGTCGGAGTGAGCGGGGTGGACGCCGCGATTTGGTTGCCGCCGGTTTCGGTGGGGCTGTCTCGTTGGCAATTCCCGCTGCGGCCGCAAACCTTGCCGGCGGTGGCGGTTTGGATTTCCGGTTGGCCGATCGACCCCGACCGAGCCGCCGCGGTCGTCGCGGCCGATCTGTCGCTGATGGCCTCGGCGTCACTTTGGTCGGTTCAAACCGGCCGCCCCGCGACCGACTACCCCGCGTCGCTGGCCGACCAGTACCGCCGGATGGACGCGTTGGCCGCCCCACCGCCGGTGCCGGAGGGTTGGACGATCGACGCACTGCTCCAGTACTTCCACCGCCCCGGCGGACCGGCGTTGACGACACGTCTCAATGATTTCATCCAACACTTCGGCCCCCCCGTAGTGGATTTTGCTAAAAATCCATCCCCCCAACTTCCACCAACCCCAACCCCCGCACTTTCCCCAACCGACGACCTAATCGCCCTGGCCCGCTCCGCCGAGCAAGCCACTCAAACCACCGCCGCGATCGACCGCCGCGTCGCCGAACTCCGCATCGGCTTGGCCCAGCGACTCGCTTACGGCTTGAGCCACGAGATCAACAACCCGCTGGCCAACATCGCGACGCGGGCAGCCACGATTGCCCGGCAAACCGACGGCGCCATCGCGGCGTCAGCCCAACGCATCGTTGACCAATCGCATCGTGCCCACGCGATGATTGCCGATTTGATGTTTTTCGCGCAACCGCCTTCGCCAACGCTTTGCCCGGTCAATTCGGCTCAAATTTTGGCCGACGTCGAAACCGCCTGCGGGGCCATGGCGTCGGCCGCCGGTACCACACTGCGGCGTATCGACATCCCGTCGCAAACCGTCACCGCCGACGCCGACCTGTTGACTGACGCGATCGCTTCGTTGGTGGTCAACGCCATCGAAGCGATCGGCGGCGGCGGAGTCATCGAACTATCGGTTTCGACAACGAACAATCAAATCACCTTTCGCGTCGCCGACAGCGGCCCCGGGGTTTCCGCGACAATCGCCAAGATCGCCGCCGACCCGTACTACTGCGGCCGCGAAGCCGGTCGCGGTCTGGGGTTGGGGCTGACCAAAGCCGCCATGGTCGCGCGGCTTCACGGCGGCTCGTTGACGATCCACCCCGCCCTGGCCGGCTGCGTGGTGGAGTTGACGATCGATGTGGGATAGGCTTCCAGCCTGTCACCGCCCACGACGTGGGATAGGCTTCCAGCCTGTCATCCCAACCCCCGACAGGCTGGAAGCCTATCCCACATGACCGCCGCCGAGGACCGAACCCGCCTGATCGCCGGCGACGTCACCAGCGTCCGGCTCGTCACCGAGGCGCTCGACCAAATCGAAGCCGATCAGCCGCGGATCAACGCCTACACCCACGTCGCCCGCCAATTGGCAATCGATGCGGCGCAAAAGATCGACGACGACCGCGCCGCCGGCCGCCCCGTCGGCGTCTTAGCCGGGTTGCCCGTCGCGGTCAAAGACATCTTCACCACCGCCGACATGCCCACAACGTGCTCGTCGGCGATGTTGCGGGACTACCGTGCGCCGACCGATGCGTTTGCGGTTGCCAAAATTCGTGCTGCCGGCGGCGTCATCGTCGGCAAAACCAATCTCGATGAATTCGCAATGGGCGCCAGCACCGAGACCTCGGCGTTTGGTCCCACCCGAAACCCGATCGATCCAACGCTGACCCCCGGCGGCTCCTCCGGCGGCGCCGCGGCAACCGTTGCGGCCGGACACGTTGGATTGTCGATCGGCACCGATACCGGCGGCTCAATTCGCCAACCCGCGGCGTTTTGCGGCGTTTGCGGGTTCAAACCGACCTACGGCCGAGTTTCGCGGCGGGGAATGATCGCCTTTAGCAGTTCGCTCGACACCGGCGGGCCGATTGCCGCCACGTGCGACGACCTGGGAATCTTGCTGACCGCGATGGTCGGTCACGACCCGGCCGACAGCACCTCGATCAACGCCGTGGTCGACGAATTTACCCGCGGGGTGACGCCGGAGGATTTGACACAACTCCGCGTCGGGGTGCTGCGGGAGTCGATCGATCACCCGGCGCTGGACAATTCGATCCGCGGGGCGGTGGAAAAATCATTGTCCGAATTGACCGACGCCGGCGCGACGTTGGTCGACATCTCGTTGCCGACGTCGCCGTACTGGGTGCCGGCGTACTACGTGATCGCTCCGTGCGAGGCGAGCAGCAACTTGTCTCGCTACGACGGGGCGCACTACGGTCACCGGGCGGTCGGCGAGGATGGCGAGCCGATCGACGATCTGCTGACGATGTATCGACGCAGCCGCGCAGAGGGTTTCGGCCGCGAAGTCAAACGGCGCATCATGTTGGGCACGTTTGCGTTATCAGCCGGCTATGTCGACGCGTTTTACAATCAAGCGCTGCGTGTCCGCCGTTTGATCCGTCAGGACTTTGACCGTGCGTTCGAAAAGGTGGACGTCCTGATCGGCCCGACGACCCCGACGCCGCCGTTTGCGATCGGAACCAAGATCGACGACCCGATCGCGATGTATTTGTGCGATTTGTTCACCGTGGGCGCCAACCTGGCGGGCATTCCAGCAATGTCTTTGCCCGCGGGGGTCGATGCCGCCGGCCGCCCGTTGGCGATCCAGCTCCAGGCTCCGGCAATGCAAGACGCCCGCCTCCTGCGAATCGGCGCGGCGCTGGAGCAACTCCTCCCGTGGCGGCGTCCCGCCAGGACGCCGCCCGCACCCCCACACCCGTAGCGGAAGTCGCCAAGACTTTCGGCCCGATTTAATCCTCCATTTGAAAACTTTTAGCCACAGAGGACACTGAGAACACAGAGGTTTGCGGAATATTCAACTCTGTGATCTCGGTGACCTCTGTGGCGCAAACAGCCAGCCGACCGGCGCTGACCCAGGGTTAGCAGACCCAAACCGGACGCTAACGCGCTGCGGCTAACGTTTCCAGCCAAAGCCCGGCGACACCCCCCCCTACTGCAACCGGTTCGCAATAAGCGTTGCGGTCGGCGACGGCGCAGTTTAAATTGCCGCGTATGACCGAGTCCCGCGACCCGCCGATTGACCTGCCGCAGCCGATGGCCCCGCCCGTGGGGATGCCGCTCGCCGAGCAGTTGCCCAAGATCGTGCGTTTCGATTCGTTGGCGCGTTGCGGCGACGAGGTTTGGATCGAGAACGAGGGCAAGATCTACCGCCTCCGCCGCACCCGAGCGGGCAAACTAATCCTCACCAAGTGACCCGCGCAAACGTTTAGCCACAGAGGACACTGAGAACACAGAGGTTGGTCAAATAGGCAACTCTGTGATCTCGGTGACCTCTGTGGCTCAGACAGACGGTGCCGGTGAAAGGTATTCACTTACCGGTCGCGGAAAGATCGACCAATCGAAAATCTTGATGATTTCCGCTACTTTCCGAACCGAGAACCCCGATGTGACGGACTATTCGGACAGCTTTAACGGCTGTCCAATCGTTTACAGCGGAGCCGGCACCGCCAGTCCGGCGGTCGTTCAAAACGTCTGATCGATGACTTCTTTGCTGGCACGGGTCCCCAGCGCCCCCCAAAGTCCCCACTGCGACTCACGGCCGTAGACACCGCTCATCGGTTGCCGCGGATTGCCCGCTTCGATCGAGTCGGTGACGAACCGGGTCGCGCCGTCGCCCATCAGGATGTGGCAACCGCCCTGGTGGCGACTGCTGGGCGGCAGCGGCCCTTCGTTCTCGGGCCACTCTTTGACGCAAATCCCAGCGTTGGGCGGCATGATATTGTTGACCATGCTGTACAGGTGACGGGAGCTGGCCCATCGGAAGCCCCGCTTGGCTCCATCCCAGTTGCGACCGGTTTGAAAACCCGTGGCCGCCGTGTTCCAAAACAGCGGACGGTCGGGCTGCAGGAAATTATCTTCGCAGTACGCTTGATTGACCTTCTCGATATCATCGCCTCTCGCCGCGATTCCCGGCGCCGTTCGCTTATCAAAATCGCCCAAGTCGGTGGCGATTTCGCCCATCGCCATCGTATTGGACAAACCGTCGAGCACGTCACGGAAACGCATATCCTTTCGGGCGACAAAAAATCCCCGGTGTGACCGCTGCAGTCTTTCGACTCGCGAAGCGTTGACCGTCATGTTGGAATTCACGCCGCCTCCGACAATTTGATAATCATCCCCGCAGGCGGGTCCGTAGTTGGTCCGGCCCATTGCCGGCAGCCCTTGGCCGGGATCGCTGGGGCAGCGCAGGAACGGGATGTTAGTCCACCATGGGTCATAGTCGTTGCGTTCGTTTCCGTCGCTGGGGGTCGGCCCCATTGCCGGGAACCGAATCCCGCCGGGCACCTGGTACGGGTTGCTGATCTGCTCCCACAACGCTTGAGCTTCGACAAACGGCATCATCCCCACCATCGGGCTGAGCAGTTCGTGGTTACCGTTGTTATTGTTATCCCACCAGTTCGCACCGCCGGCCAATGGAGTCTGCGGGGTGGTGCCGCCCCAGTGCCGCGGAACTTGGTTGTAGGCGGCGTGATAATTGTGCATCGCCAGCCCAAGTTGTTTGAAATTGTTGCTGCAACTCATCCGCCGGGCCGCTTCCCGGGCCGCCTGGACCGCCGGCAACAGCAGTCCGACCAACACGCCGATGATGGCGATCACCACCAGCAGTTCGACGAGGGTGAAACCAACTCGCGAAAATCTTGACCCGCCAACGGGGCCGATGCACGATCTCATCTCAAATTCTCAGGGGGGGGGTAACGTTACGAAAACAACGCCGCGAAGTCCGACGGTTCCGGCGATGCGGAGCCGGAGGGCACGCTACCGACCACTGTAAGGGGTTCTGCGCCCCTTAGCTACCTGGAATTTTAACAAATGGGGTCAATCGTCGTCCGCCCGCATCGCTGCGTCGTACTCCGCCGCCGCCTCGGCCGGCATCCCGTAGGACTCGTCGCCCTGCGGCTTGGCCACCTCCATCTCCTCGGACCCGCCGCAACCGGTGATCGTCAGTCCCCACAGGGCCAGGAGAAGACACAAAGAGAGCGATTTCATTGATTGACTCAAATAGACGGTTGATTCATCGGGGATTGGTCATCGACGCCCGGTGATGATCCGGTGAGACCGCCAGTGATCATAGCCGCCAGCCCATCGGTCCGGGAGTTGCGGACCTGGCGGAGCGGTGGCGGCCCGGTAGGTTGGTCGATCAAACGCCCCGGGCATCCCTCCCTTTCGGAAATCAATGCGAACGTATCGGTGTCGTTGTGGCGCAACGCTGTTCTTTCACTCCACCCAGTGCCTGGCGTGCGGCCGGGCGGTCGGCTGGCGGCCCGATGACCAGTTCGTCGCCGCAATCGACGACATCCGCGAAGGCCGACCGTTTATCAACAACCAGGAGGTCGTTCGGTGCCAAAACGGCGCCGATCTGGGCGTGTGCAACCGCTACGTCGCGGTCAACAAACCGGCCGACCGGACCGCGCGACTGATTTGCGATTGGTGCTCGCTAACCAAGGAACTACCCAACCTGTCGTTTGCCGAAAACGTCGTCCGGCTGCAGCGGATGGAGTTCGCCAAACAGCGTGTGTTGCAATCGATTCACCGAATGGGGCTACCGATCACTGCCGGTCCCGGGGAATTGGCCATGTCGTTCCGCTTTCCGCTGGGTACGGTTCAAAATCCCGTCATCACCGGTCACGACAACGGTGTCATCACAATCGACCTCAAAGAAGCCGATCCGGTCCACCGCGAAACCGTCCGCGTCAATTTCGGCGAACCGCAGCGAACCCTGGTCGGTCACTTCCGCCACGAATTAGGGCACTACTACTGGCAGCGGATGGTTCAACCCAACGTCAAACGACTGACCAGTTATCGAAAACGATTCGGCGATGAACGGCAACCAGTTTATGAGGTCGCGCAGCAACAGTATTATGCCGCCGGCCCCAAGCCTTGGGTGGGCAATTATGTCTCCGCCTACGCCGCGATGCACTCCTGGGAAGATTTCGCCGAAACGTTCAACGCTTACTTGGACATGCGAGCGGTGCTCGACACCGCGACGCACTTCAAACTCGAAGGTGTGTTGTACGATGAAGCGGACGCCAAGAAACGATTCGATCGAATGATCCAAGCTTATGCTAAGGCCGGCATCATCGCCAACGAACTGAACCGCGACCTTGGCCTGCTCGATCTCGTTCCCGAAGTCTTCACGTCCCCAGTTCGCGAAAAACTCCGCTGGGTCCACCAATTGTGCCGCAGCAAAAAGTAGCGGAAGTCGCCAAGACTTTCGGTTGTCCGACTTCCGTGTCACCGAAAGTCTTGGCGACTTCTGCTACGATGGACTCCCCCACCCGGCACAGCGAGTCGCCAACCCGGCGTCTTGAGACGTTGCTGCCATCACCCTACACCCGCCCGACGCTTACCATGCGAGAACAGCTATCCAAACTGATGTCCGCCACGCCCTTTGTTCCTTTCATCATGCGAATGAGTGATGGACAATCCTATGATGTCCGTCACCCGGAAAATTTGGCGATCGGCAAACATTTTATGGTGTTTGTCGAACCGGGCACCGACCGGACCCACGACCTTTACCTGCTCCATGTCACCTCCTTTGAACGTCATCAACCCACCCCCGCGGTTGGTTGACGCATGACACCCCGCCCCACCCCGCTGCAGCTTCGCGATGATCATGTCATCGAGACGATCGACGAATTAACTCGGCGGATCAGCGACCGGTTTCCCGAATCGGGGCTGGCCAAACTATGCGGACAGCTATCGCAAGTCGCTCAGCAGGCCGGGCAGCGATCACGCTGGATTTCACGACCGATTTTTTGGGTCCGGGCGATCGGCTACTTCACCGCCGCGACACTGATCGCACTGATCGTCACTTCCATTTATTTCGCTTTTCGCACCGTCGACGCCGGCCAATTGAGCGTCATTGATGTCGTCACCGGCATCGAAGCGGTCGTCAATGAACTGATCTTCCTGACGATCGCAATCGTTTTTCTGGTCCGCTGGGAAGTTCGCCTCAAACGTCGCCGCGCCCTGGCCGCGATTCATGAACTTCGCGTGATCGCTCATATCATTGACATGCACCAATTGGCCAAGGACCCCGAGCGATACCGTCCGACTTGGGTGGCGACCAAAAACTCACCCACCAAATCGCTCACCGCCCCGCAATTGAGTCGTTACCTCGACTATTGCAGCGAGATGCTTTCGCTAACCGGCAAGATCGCGGCGATCTACGTCAGCCATTTCGACGACGCCGAATCAGTCGCGGCGGTCTCGGAGGTCGAGAATCTAACCACGAGCCTGAGCCGCAAAATTTGGCAAAAGATCGTGCTGCTGCAGCAAATTTCCGGAGGTTAGTTGTCGTTCCGACCAATCTCCTTGACCATCCGTTGATGCTGTTGCATCGACATCTCGTCGCCGAGTGTCTCATAACACGCCGCCAACAACTGATGGGCGAGCAATAGCATCGGGTCCAATCGCAGCGCTCGATGCAGCGACTCGATCGCCTCGGTCGTTTGACCGGCGTTGCGCTGCGTCATCCCCAACACCACCCAGTCGCCGGAGACCGACCGGAGCCGGGTCAACTTTTTGAACGTCGCCATCGCCGTAGCATTATCCTGATGCCGAAGTGCTATCTGACCTTTTAGATCCAAAGCCGCCGCGAACGCGAGATCGGCGGGAGCGGCAATTCGGATCGCCTTGTCGACCAGCCGCTCGGCTTCGGCCAAACGCCCCGATCGCAGGTATTCGGTTGCCAAAGCAACGCCGACTGCCGGGTCGCGGACTCCGGAGCGAAAGATATCGGTCAAACGTTGACGACCCGCGGCCAAAAGTTCTCGCGACGTTTCCGGATCGGACTGACGCATCGCCAACGCGTGCGTTGCCAAGGCCAGACGCCGTGCCGCTTCGGTCGGATCCTCGGGGGCTGATTGTCCGATGGTCGTCAACGCCCCCGTTCCCGGTTGAAACGTCGGACCCATGTCGTCATTTTGGCCCGGGACGCGTATCCGGTGGTCGTGCAACGCCGCGTGCAATACCTCCGTGGGCCGTGTGGGCATGTGACAGGCGGCGCAGTCATCCTGGTTCGTCTTGCATCCGCTGTTCACTCGCCAGCCCGCAGGTGCATCATCTCCAAGTCGCCGACCGGTGAATGACAGTCCAAGCAAATCTCGCGGTACCGTTCGGTCCGCTGCTCGACTGTGGTGTGTGGTTGGTGGGGATCGTGACAGGTGATGCAACGCAACGTTTGCGATTTGGTATAGCACCGACTTTGATACATTTGTTCGACGTGCCCGACGATGCGAAACTCATCGGGGCGGTCTGCCAGCACGATATTCGGTGGTGACCGATCCGAGCGGCTCGCCGGGCACAAAATCCCACCTGGTCGTCCCGAAGGCGTTGACCGATTGATCGCCCTGCAAATGACACTGGGCACAAATCGCGTCGCTGAGTTCACGATCCAGCTTGGCGGGATTCACGATACTTGAATCGATCAATCCTTGGCCAACTAGTCCGTTTTGTTTCTGAACATGGTCTCGGCCTGGACCGTGACAACGTTCACACCCGATGGACGCATCGACAATCTTATAACGATTTGGCTCCCGCGCTGACACTGCAATCGATCCGACATGACAAAAAACGCACTGGGCTGTCGCCACTCGATCGAACATCGGTGTAATCGCCGGGTCGTAGCCCGGCGATAACTCCCATCCGCCGGACGTCGATACCATGTCAGCGGAGACTGGTAGTGGAATCCGTTACGCTGAATAAGTAGCTATGAGCATGTTGACCCGAACCAATTCGCCACACCATCTCCGCCTGCTGCTTGGCAATGATCCGACCTCCGGTGGTTCCAAAAATGGTCTCCGAGTGTGATCGAACTTACCGGCTGAATCAAGCACCTCGTAATGTTCCGGTCTTGCCAATCAACCCGAGGTTGGGGACCGCTATTAAACTGACCGAATTCGCCTTCGTAACAGGCCTCCAACCCGTCACTCGACGGATCGAATGACTATGCGTCGTCAGACTGGTAGCGTTGCCGCCTGCGATGCGTGACATTGCCGGCATTGACGAACCGACTACCCGAGTTGGCTCGATGGACCATCTCCCACGGTTGTTGCGGTTTCAGTTCGGGTACCGACTGCACCGCCGACTCTGCCACTGCTTGATCGGTCATCGGATCGTCGAGTTGTCCGGCTCGACATCCGACTGCCACCGCGAAGATCAGCGGCATAAACTAAACCAACCCCATCGAACGTGGACGATGGAGATGGTTGCCAGACCGCTGACGTCGAACACAGGTTCACAGTTGTCTCATTGCCTTTTCGTAACCTTCGGATCCATTTCCAACTTCGGTTTCGGATGGGCGGCAACGTTCGTCACTCTCGATCACGGTTGCTTCTCCGACACCGCAACCGTCAGATCGGAAAGCACAGAAGCACGCAGCAGAAAATAAAGAACTTTGCATAAAGAATCAAATTGATGGGTGAAGGAAATCGAAAGCGCCCGAGCTACAAGGATCAGACGGCAGGATAGTTGACAAAATGCGACGAAACCTAACCCGGAAGCGTCTTGGTCTCTTTTCGCCCTGCGTGCCGAGTGCACCCCATAAACCGAACGGGCTTTCCTGACCGGCGACCACGGTGCCAGCAGATTTGTTGCCTGATTCGATCGAATCGGTAATGAACTTGACGGCTCCATCGCCCATCAGCACGTGGGCACCGCCCTGGTGACGACTTCCAGCCGTGATCGCCCCGCCACCCTCGAACCACCGGTCAATGCATAGTTCGCTATTGGGTGGGAGATTAGTGTAAAAGCCAGTCATCGAAAGGTGAGCACGCATCCACGACCATGCCACGGTTATCTCGACTACTGGCCGACACGAACCCGCCGGGACCCGATCGGGACCGGGCAGTTTCCGCCATCGCACCAAAATTGCGGTCGCTGCGGGTCGATGTGGCCAGCCGCCTCACAGCATCCGCGACGTCTGAACATATCCAACGTTCGGTTCGTTCGAGTCCGTTTGTCACTGTCTCCCAAGTCCGTAACGATTTCGCCCATCGCGATTGTGTTGGATAAACCGTCGAGAATGTCGCGAAACTTACGGTTTTGGCGATGGGTAAAGATACCCCGAGCGTAGCGATTCTGATCTCGAGTACTTCGCCTTCGGTCACATCGTAACGGACTTTCGCTAGCCGTTTCGCGCTCCACCGGATGGGCCGCGTGTAAGTCGTTCCATTGGAGGTATCACCGAGGCAGAACGCGTAATTGCTGCGTCCACCGGCAGGCAATCCCGTGCCCGGATCGCTGGGACAACGCAACGCCTTCGATTCGGTGACCCAAGGAATGTACTGATCTCGGCCTCCATCGAGATGCGGGAAGGGTCCCATCGCGGGCCAAGGCGGCGACTGGAGACCTCCGTCAGCGCGCGGCGGTCGACGGATTACTGAGTTGCTCCCAGAAAGCTTGCTGCTCGATGAAGGGCAACATACCAACGGTCGCACTCAGGCCGCCGTTATTGTTGGTATTGGTCCGGCCCCACGCGTTGGGGGCGTCGTCACGCCAGGTCCCGGTGCAGTGCCGGGGCAATTGATCATAGGCGGAATGGTAATTGTGCATCGCCAATCCAATCTGTTTGAAATTGTTGCTGCACGACATTCGCCGGGCGGCTTCGCGAGCGGCCTGGACCGCCGGTAGCAGCAAACCCACCAACACGCCGATGATCGCAATGACCACCAGCAGTTCGACCAAAGTGAAGCCATGACGGCTTTGTTGTAATTTCATTGAACCAACCTTAGAAAAGAGGAGAAGACGTAGACTCCGATCCAGTCTACCCGACCACGGCGGCGGAAGGGGGTTGGAAGTCGCTTATTTTTCGGGAGGGGGGCCGAACGACTCCGTTAGCCCGTTTTGGATAAAGTGGCCGGGCTGGGAAGTCTGCGACGTCGCGCCCTCCACCAGCAGAAGATACCCGTCGGTGGACTTAAAATCGCCTGCCACCGGACCAAACGATTCAACCGCCCCGGAGTTCCAATGCACGGTAACATCCTCGATCCTCTTGGCGGCTCCCAATCCGATCAACAGTGTTGATTGCGGATGGCAAGCGTAACCCCCGCCGCTGGTTGACCAATGCACCAGGGTTCCCGCGTCGGTGCGCACGGTCACCTTGGAACCCACCGCCGAACGTTCTCCGGCGGTCGCGACGAGATTGATCGTGATCGCGCTACCCTGCGATTCGGTTTGATTGTGAAACAACTTCGCGTCGGTATCGAGCGTCGTGAGCAACAAGTCGACTCGACAGTCCAAATCGACGTCCAATTGAATCAAACCTCGGCCCAGGCAGGGCGTCGCCCAATCCTCCGGCCCCCCGGCCACCAGTGAAAATTGACCTCGTGATTGACGCCAAACTTGCGTTGACATCCGGTGCGGAACGCCGCGATAAGAGTGATCTTCGATGTGTCCATTGGCCACGACGAGATCCAAATCGCCGTCGCGGTCCAAGTCCGCGGCCACTGTGCCAAAGCCCAACACCGGGACACTGCCGGCTTCCAACCCCGAACCGGCGACGGTGTCGACGAACCGGCCCGGCTCGACCTGGCGATAGTCATGCACCGCTTCGTTGTGAAAATTGGTGACGTGCAAATCCATCAATCCATTGCGGTCCAAATCGCCCGACGCGATGCCCATCGACGCTCCGCTGCCGCCTCGCCGCGAGTAGGCACACCCCGCCACCGGCGCCACATCAACCCAGTCTCCCGAGTCTGATTTCATCCACAACCGATTGGGTTTTGTGTCATTGGCAACGAAGAAATCCAATCCCCCGCGATCATCGATTTGACCGGCTAAAACCCCCAACGCCGGGGCGGGCGAAGCCATTTCCTCATCTTCTGCCGGCAATCGCTCGGATTCCCAGCGACCTTGGCCGGTGATGCGATGCAACCAGTCATCGGCGGCCCGGTAACTCTCCGGTCCCCGAGGATCAAAGAAGCGTCCCGGGACGACCTCGGGCAGAGGGTCAAAAATTCGGTTGTCGTCCAAGTAACAACCCTCATAAATATCCGGCAGGCCATCACCGTCACCATCCGCCACAGCAACCGCCGTGGTCCAGCGATCGCAATCCGTCCAACCGGCAATCTCGACAGCTTGGAACGTCCCATCCCCTTGATTGATCAAACAGGCGTTCGGACCAAGGCATCCGATCAAGACATCCTCGAAACCATCTTGATTGAGATCCGCCACGCAAACCGACTGGGCGTAACCGAATTGCCGGACGCCGGCGGCAACCGAACGGTCCACCCAGCGATCATCCACCCAACGCCTCAGCGAATCCGAATGGGTTGAATTGCGTTGCGGGGGAATAGCGCCACCTTGACCAAAATATAGATCGACGCGTCCGTTTCGGTCATAATCTAAGGCACCGACCGCCCCGCCGAATTGTTGATAGATGTGCAAGTCACGGACTTTTTGTTCCGACGCGTTGCGGTAAGCATACGGGGGATCGAACCACTCCGAGCGACTGACCAATCGAATCGGTCCGGATGGCAATTCGGCTGGCGGCGACAGCGGCTCCCCGCGAGCTTCGCCGGCGATATCGACGTCCAACCAATCATCCAGTGCCTCCGCAATCGATCCGGCAACGTCCCGGGGGTCGCGGTCCGATCCCCAACCACCGTCGTCGGTTGGCATTGAAACGACGATCTCCCCGGACCCGCGGAGCTGCTTGAACCGACTTTGCGCCTGTGCCATACGTTTCCGCGACGCTGAACCTGATGCCATGCGGCCGGATAGAACAGCATCCCATAAGGTCGATTCGAGAGGCCGGCCCAAACTTGTCAACGCATCGAGAAATCTTTCGGTCGCAACGTCACCGGCTACCGCATCGGCGTCGATATAGCGATTCCCTCCGTTCACCGTTCGTTTCAATAACTCCGCTCGGACCGCACACTGCCGAGCACGTTCGGCATTGCCAATCCGGTCGGCAAGGTTTTGCAATAACCCATAAGTCTGACGATCGGTCGGATTTAAACGAACCGCTTCGACAAAACAACCGGCAACATCGTCGACAGGTAGTTCGAGGCGGTCGGCTAACACCGCGATGGCATACCAGTGATCTGCCAATTGTCGTTGTCTTTGAATACGACCCGCCCCGTCGTTGATCCAACTCCACCATCGACGCAACGCCGCCCGGTCGTCGGCATCGGCCGCTAGACGCCCCAGCAACGAAACCGCCACGTCAGCCGTCGTCAAAGCATCCGAACGATCCGCACCTGCGACTTGCGAACCAAAATCCGCCTGATTCATTGCATCGACCAGGACACCAATCGCTGGGGCGGTCTCGTGTCGGGAACTCAGCAAACGAGCCCGGGCCAGCGGTCCAACCCAAAGCGGTTCCGACGGCGCCGCGTCGGCCGGATCGGTCCAAGCCGCATCGTGCAGCGACAGCAACGCCGCTAATTCCGATTGCGTCACATCGCCGGCGAAGACCAACCGCCGAAGCGGGATGGCGGCTTCCTGACGACGCCCCAATGAATTCAGCCGCGAAGCCAATTGGCGATCGGCCAATCGAGCGATCGCAGCATTATCCAATGATTCCGCCAATTGCATCAACCGGCGGTAACGCTCGACGGCTCGATCATGGTGCCCCAGCCGGTCGGTTAAGTCCGCCGCCATTCCGCGACATAGCAGATAACGATCATCCCCGGCCGCCACCGAATCGTACAGTTCAATCGCGTGCTCGAATTGACCATCGGCCTGGTAGACCCTAGCCGCGGTCATCAGTGCCTCCGGGTGTTCGCCAAATTGGATCAGCAACGTTTCGGCGTCTTGCAACGCCTCGGGCACGCGGTCTGAAGCTATGAAGGCGTCGATCTTCTCGATCCGCTGACTCATATCATCAACGACCGGATCGGTGACCGGCTCGCGATTAACGTCAGTCACGGACCCCACCGCCGAACCGGACGGTTCGACATGACGACCACAGCCACCGAGGATGACCAAAAGAGCCATCAGCAGTGATGGACCGAAGTTGAGACGGCGAATCATTGGAGCGATGATTTATCGTAGGCACCGGACGCTTCGGCAATCGCGCGAAGCCGCACGGCCACGTCGGGAAGCTCGTCGATCAAATCTTTCGATTCCGCGGGGTCGGTTGCCACGTTGAACAATTCCTCCGACTCACGGCCCGGTGATTCAACCAATTTGTAATCCCCGTCTCTTACCGCCAACCATCGACTCCGTTTCAGATTTGGCGACGGTCCGGTTTGCCAAACAATCGGCCGGTGCGTTGAAACCGATTGACCTTTCAAAACATTCGTCAGATCCTGCCCATCGAGCGGCAAGGCATCGACGACCGGCGGTATTCCGGTTAGCAGCCGCAGCGTCGGATACCAATCCAGCGCCGACGCCACCGAATCATTGACGCTGCCGGCGGGCACCATCGCCGGATACCGCACGATGCACGGTACCCGCAACCCGCCCTCGTACAACGTCGCTTTGACCCCGCGGAACGGCTCGTTGTTGCCGCCATACACCGGGTCGCCGCCGTGATCGGTCATGAAAATTATCAGCGTCCGCCGGCTGACCGCGGGCGATTGATCAACCGCATCGACGATCCGCCCGATCGCCGCGTCCATGCCGCGAACCTTGGCCGCGAACGCTTCGCGAACCGGATCGGCAAATTTCCCCGGCGGCGGCATGTCCACCGCCCGCGGCTGCATCATGTTGACCGTTGTCCCCTTGGACGGATCCCACATTTTGGCATAATGCGGTGCGTTGAACGCCACGTGCATCATCCACGGCCGCTCATCGGGATTGTCTATCAACGCGATCGCCTCATCGGCAATCGCTTCGGTCACATAACCGGGTGAATCGCCGAGCTGCTCACCCCGGTACCAATCGGGCACCTCGCCATAACGTTTGTTGACATAATCAATGCAGCCGCCGGTGTGACCGACAAACGTTTCAAACCCATGGCGGGTGGGCCAGAACGATTTCTCACCATGACCCAGGTGCCATTTGCCCACCAGGTGAGTCCGGTAGCCGGCCTCGCGCAACTCTTGGACAAAAGTCGTTTCGCCATCGCGGATGCCGCGATGATGATCCTCCTCGCCTAAGAACATCAAGGCCCCGGTCAGTTGATCGACCGACCGATGGGCAAACCGCCCGGTCAACAAACCATAACGCGACGGCGTGCAAATGCTGCTGGCGGCATAAAATTGCGCCAACCGCATGCCCCGGGCCGCCAACGCGTCCAGTCGCGGTGTCTCAATGTTACCGCCAAAACAACCGACGTCGTGATAACCTTGGTCGTCCGAGAACAGGATCAGGATGTTGGGCCGGGGCGACGGTTCGTTGACCGCTTGGCCGGCGGCCGGTGGAGCAATCAAACCACAAAGCAGTAGGCCCCCGGCCGCGGCGGCGAAGCGATTAAACAGATCCAGTGTCATGCGATTGACCGGTGATGGTGTTGACGGTGTGGTAGCAAACCGATTTGAAAAAGTCCTCCGTCAATCTACCTCAAACGCTTCACCAAACTCACCTCCCCATCCTGCCGAACCACATCCCCGGCGGTCAAGGCATTGCCATCGCCGCCGTCGCCGCCATCGGCCGCGAGCGGATCACGGCTTGCCAGGTCCCTCAGGAAATCAGTGAACCGCTGGTACCAACCGTTCGTCGGCACGACCGACACAACTTTGGCCGATGAATCAATCTGGGCGACTCTTTGGGGTCGCACAAAAACGTCGTTCACCGACGAGGCGAGCACCTCGGTGAAGTTGGCCGCCAAAGCGTTACCGGTTCGGCTCAACCTGAAAGCTTGACCCGATCGAACGTTCACGCCTCGCCCGTCGACGGTGACCGTGCCGCCAAAGCGATTGGACTCGTTGGGCAGGTTGATCGATCCCGAAGCCAACAACGACGCATCGCACCCAGTCTCCAATTGCCCGCCGGGTTGCTGCCGAAGATCCCCGTCGAGAACCTCGACGATGAACTGGCAGAAGATTTGAATCAACCCAAGGACCAGATCGCCTCCGCCCTGACGCAACGTCGCGTTCTCTGCCAAAACATTGACGCCGCCGCCCAATCGGTTCTGGTCATTGTTCAAAACGACGTCCCCTTTGGCCGCTAACGTCGTCTCACCAACGACGGACACTCGACCACCGGCGGTTTGGGTCAAATCACCTTCCGCCGCAACGGCTTCCAAAGCACCGCGTGCGTCAACATCATTCAATATCAGTCCACCGGCGTGATCGTGAATCGAGATGTTCTCGCCCTTTAGATTGACCGGCCCGACGAAGTCGTTCCCGGTACCCTCCAGCGTGATGTCACCCCCGGCCGCAATCGTGCTGGTCCCACGGACGATGATCCCATCGCCGGGACGCTGCTCAATGTCATCCGACGAGTTCAGCGTTAAATCACCGCCGACGTCCAGGTTTCCCAATTGCATCGGGCCATCGAGGGTTTCGATCGACGCGTTGCCACCGGCGATTAAATTGACCAAGTCAAGCCGTCCGGTCCGCTGGGTGACCGAGACGTTTCCGCCCGCGGAAACCGAGACGTTGCCGAATTGCGAGAAGTGTTCGGTGACCCGGAAGTCGCCTGTCGTGGTGACGGTTCCGCCGGTTTGATCAAACCGGTCCACCGTCAACGTGTCGGCTGACAGGACGCCGCCGCTTTGGTTTAGACCGCCCAGCGACACCGAGTCGCGAACGAGGAGCGTCCCACCGGTTTGTGATAGGTCGCCTCCGGCCAGCGAATCGAGTTGCACCGGACCGGGCGTCGTCGCATCAAAGGTCACGTCGACATCGGCGGGCACCACGACGTTGGCGACATTGGCCAGATCGGGGATCGCGCCCCCGGCCCAGTTCGACGGATCGTTCCAATTGCCAGTGTTTCCGCCAATCCATCGGACCGAGTCGAGTCGAGTGATGATGCCCGACGTACTGTCTTGGTAACTGAAATCATAATTCAAACCGCCGTTGCCATCGTTGACGATCAAATCCGCGGCTCTGACTGTCTTGCCGATCCCGACATCCTTGTCATCAAACGATAGGCTCAATGATTGAGCGATGTCGCCACCGACCAGGGCGGCGTTCAACGAATCGATGTAGTCCGTGGTCGCCGAACCAATTGCGTTGCCATCATAAACCTTGCTGATCGACTCGGCGGTGATGGCCACGGGCCGCGGCGTGATGATCCCATCGCTGCCGGCAAGCGTTGCACCGCCGGTCAAGAAGTAGTTATTCGAGTCCGCACCGCCCAGTTGGAGGTTGGCGACGTTGTAACCTAAATTAGTCCCGGCGTTGCGTGATGAAAAGTTGCCAACGCCATTGATATTCAACCAATCGCCGGCCCGGGTTCCGTTTAGGTTGAGCAGCAGATTGGTCATCGACGACGTCCCGTCGTAGACTTTGTTCACCCCGGATGCCCCGATGCCGATGCCCGATCGACCGATCGAGTGGCTACCGACCACCGCGATCGGTCCTCGAAAGTTGCCGCCGGTTTGAGTCGCGTTCTGGACGTTGAATCCATAGCTGCCCACGCGGACATGGCCGCCGGTGCTGCGAGTCGGGTCGATCAAGCCGATCTCAAAGCCCGCCGATCCCCCGGCCGTGTCGGTCACCGAATAGCGATTATTCCCGAGGCTGGTGATCGACAGGTCTTGAATGACGTTGCCCGAATCGAGGTACTGGGCCGACGTCAAGTTTGCTTCGAACTGCTCGCCAAACGTTGATGAACCATCGGTGACCCGAATCAACAACTGTTCGGCCGGGATGATTTGAAAATCACCCGCTTGATAGGTCAAATCATAGTTGAGCGAGTCCAACCCGCTGGCTCGCAGCACACCGGCATATTGACCGGCCAATTCATCACCGACGGTTCGATCACGAACCACCGACGCGGTTCCCGTCAATTGCTCGGTCCCATCGACTCCGCGGAACCCATCGAAACGAACCCCCGCAAAATCGGTCGGATCCGCTTGGGTGACAAACCGAGCGTCATCATTGGCAGTCACCGTCAATGCCGCGGGCGTGACATTGGCGGTCACATTGGTCGGTTGCCGGATCTCATAATTGAGCGAGTCCGCACCGGCCAGTTCAAAACCACCGACCGAAACGGTTTTATCATTCCCGACGTTGGAGTCGTCGAACAAACCTTTTCCAACCCCAACGACTCGCAAATCATCGCCCGCGATCTCATCGATCGTCGCGGTCCCTGTCAGCCCGGCGATCCGGGTGGCGTCGTACGTTCGGTCAACGCCCGTGACACCTTCGACTTCAACGACCAGCTTCGCGATCGAAGCCGACGTGGTCGCCTGATCGGTGATGTCATAATTACCGAGGTCCGCACCGGCATAAGTCGTCGACAGATTGACGGTCTTGCCATCCGCCGCATTCTTGTCTTCAAACGTGCCGTTGACCGTGTCGATCGCCAATTCATCGCCGCTAATCAAACCGTCGAGCGTCGCAAAGAACGCATCGACCGCCGCAATGGTGTTGCCATCGTAATCTTTGCCTCCCGCAGTGATGCCTGAGACCACCAATCCTTTGGGAGCGATCGTGGCGGTCGTGGTTTCCTGGTCGACGATCTCGTAGTTGCCCGCATCCACACCCGAGAAGACCGCGTCGATATTGACCGTTTTGTTTTGGCCAACGTTTTTGTCGTCAAACGCCCCGGTTGACGAGTCAATTCGCAGGTCGTCGCCAGCGAACAGATCCGTCCAGCACCGCGTTGGAGTGATCGGTCGACGCCGACGTCAAGGCGTCATAGTCTTTGTCCGCCGCCGTGATCCCCGAAACCGTCAGCGTTTTGGCCGTGATGTTAGCTGTCGTCGTCACCTGATCGGTGATGTCATAATTGCCAAGATCGTCGCCGGAGTAAGCCGTGCTCAGCGTCACCGTTTTGCCGCTGCCAACGTTCTTATCACCAAACGTTCCGGTCGACGACGCGACTTGCAATGTATCGCCGTCGACAATGCCGGTGAACTCGATTCCGGTCGCATCGACCGTCGCCGACGTCGTGGTGTCATACTCACGGCTCGCCGCAGTGATCCCGGAAACCGTGATCGATTTGGCGGTAATGTCTGCCGTCGTATTCGATTGGTCGGTGATCGCATAGTTATCGACATCCGCGCCGGTGTAGGTCGTCGACAACGTGACAGTCTTGCCCGTCGCCGCGTTCTTGTCACCAAACGTTCCGCTGAGGTTGTCGACTTCTAACGCATCGCCGCCGATCAAGCCATTCAACAAGACGGAGGTCGCGTCGATCGCCGCCGTGTCGTTACCGTCATACGTTTTGTCCGCCGCCGTGATGCCTGAGACGGTCAACGTCTTTTGGCTGATCGTGGCGGTCGTCGTCGCTTGATCGGTGATGTCGTAGTTGCCAATGTCCGCACCGGCATAAGTGGTGCTGATCGTGACGTTCTTGTCTTCACCCGCGTTCTTGTCGCCAAACGTGCCGGTCGTCGTCGCGATGGTCAGGTCGTCCCCGCCAAACAATCCGTTCAGCGACGCACTCGCGTGGTTCGTGGTCGCCGAAGTCCCCGCGTCATACTGCTTGTCCGCCGCGGTGATTCCCGAAACCGTCAACGCTTTGGCGGTAATGTCAGCGGTCGTTGACGCCTGATCGTTGATGTCATAGTTGGCAAGGTCATCGCCGGAGTAGGTGGTGCTCAGCGTGACCGTCTTATCAGTCCCGACGTTCTTATCACCAAACGTTCCGGTCGACGACGCGACTTGCAATGAATCGCCGCCGACGATGCCGGTGAACTGGATTCCAGTCGCATCGACCTTTGCAGCCGTCGTGGTGTCATACTCACGGTTTGCCGCGGTGATCCCGGAGACCGTGATGGCTTTGGCGGTGATGTCGGCGGTCGCGGTCGATTGACTGCTGATGCTGTAATTGCTCGCCTGGGCCCCGGCGAACGTCATGCTGAGACTGACCGACTTCCCTGTCCCCACATTCTTGTCCGCGAAGGTGCCGCTGGCCGAGGCGATCGAAACGGTGTCTCCGGCAATCACTCCCGATAGACTCGCGGAATCTGAGTCGATGGTTGCCCCGTCAAGCCCGTCATAGACCTTGTTCGATGCGGTGACGCCCGAGACGGTGACGGCTTTGGCAGTGATCGACGCGGCAACGTCGACCGACATGCCCGGCAAGCTGTAGTCGCTTAGCACTGAACCACGCGTTCCCGTGACGCTGGTCAGCCCAAGACCGCTGACCGTCAACGTATCGGCGTCGGCGACGTCCTGGTCGTTGAACGCCACGGTCGTGTGACTAAGCGCCGCAGCGGTGTCGCCGCCGGCGAAGTTGCCGATGGTGAAGGTTGGCGAGAATCCGCTGGGACCCGCCGTCGTGCGGTCGTATTCCTTGGTGACGTCGGAATTGCTGAGCGTCACCGTCAACTGCCGGGCCGTGATCTCATAAGCCCCCGAGTCGCTGGACGGATTAAGAATGAAGTCGGCGGCATCGGCACCGATCAATCCCAAGCCGTTGAGGTAGGAGATCTGGTGGTCATCGGCCCGCGATTGAGCGTCCAGGGTGTAGAGCCCCGTGCCGCTGACACCGGTGAGATTGACATAATCCCCAATTCCAAAGACCACCGCCGCTCCATCGGCATCGACCAAGGTGTAGGTCGGGGCCACCGCATCGCCATAGATGCTGGTGCCGCCATCGGTCACCTGGACATAGATCGCCTTGGGCGGTGTCGGCAAGAATCTCAACGTCGGACGTTCGCCCGCACTCCAGATGTCCGCCAACCAACCGGCGGGCAGAGTCGCTCCGTTGTTGGTTGCCCCGGGGAGTGTCGTGCCGTTGTAAGTGCTGCTGGTGGCGACCGAGCCGGACCCGACACTGGCCTCGGTGGTGTACAGGTTGGCGTAGGTGCCATTGAGTGCAAAGCCGGCGATACCGCCAAACGATCCTGTCCCAACCACGTTGCCCCAGGAATAGCTTTCGGTCAGCGAACCGCCATCCGTAAAAATCACACCCACCAAACCACCGGAACCAAAGTAGGCCCCTTTCGTTCCCTGGACGATGGAACCAATCGCGTACGATTGACGAATGTCAAAATCAACCACGCTGCTGTCGGTGGTGGTATGCGTGTTCTCCAGCAAGTTGACATTGATTCCAATGTCGCCGACCAATCCGCCAAGTGCCAAATTGCTGCTGTAAGACCCCGACGTACTGACGTTGGCGGTGCTGTAGGAACGGCTGAGGTTCAAGAAGCCACCGTTCTGACTGCCGACCAAACCGCCGCCGAAGAAGAACTTCTGCTTGCTGTCCTGTTTGGTGGAGATGACACCGGTCGTCCAAACGCCATCCAAGGTCGTGACGCTGGTGACCGGCGTGCCAGCCCCGCCGACGTTGCCGACCAAACCACCGACACGGTACTCGTGGGTCGCGGCGGAAGAGTTGGTCCGAATGTTAAAATTCGTAACGCCCAGGTGCCGAACGGTGGCCCCGTTCAGCTCGGCAAAGAGCCCCAAGTTGCCGCCATCGGTGTTGCTAATCGTCAGATTATCAATCACATGCCCCAGCCCATCGAGGCCGCCGGCGAAGGTCGTCGTATAGAACGCTTCATTGTGGGTGTCCCCCGCCAAATCGAGCTCGCCCGCCAAGGCATAATGCCCTGTTGCCGTCATGGCCTGCAGGTCGGTCTTGTTGTCGATCAACGTGTGGGTTTGGTTGCCCAACTTCAGGTTGGCCGAGGTGTGGTCGAAATCGATGGTTCGGCGACCGGCGATGTCGATCACAAAGTTCGTCCCCGCCGTCGGGGCGGTCGTTCCGTCGGTTCCGCCGTAAAGCAGGTTCAACGTCGCGTTCTCACCGCCGACGACAATGTCGTGGCCGACGAAAATGTTGTCGCCGGCGGCGAGCGTCAGTGAGTTGTCAGAAGTCCAAGTGATCGGCTCGTCAACGCTCAAGTCAGCGCCCGTGCCGGCCCGCAGCGTCAGGTCATCGGTCAGCGTATTGATCCCGCCGACCACCAACGCCCCGGTCAGGGTGTTGCCGATCGTGATGGAGGCAAAACCATCCTGAATCTTTGCCAACGCGGCGTTGCTAACCGTCAGCGTCCCGGTTGCCGTACCGACCCCAATGGTCGCACCACTGGTCTTGGTTGCAATAGCCAAATCGCCGGTGCCGGTGACATTGCCACCAAGTGTCAACGCATCGGTCACCAATGACAGGTCATGGTCGGCCGCGGTGACCGCTTGCATCGACAACGCCGAACCGGTCAGCACGCTGTCGCCCGTAATGGTCAGCCCACTGGCCCACGTTTGACTGCCGCTGGTAGTGACGTTCCCCGGGATCGTCGCGGCGCCGGTGACGTTCAAATCATTGATGGCCAGCGTCCCGCCGACTTCACCACCAAACAGGACATTGGCGGTTCCTGCATTGATGGTCAGGTTCCGGGCCGAACCGTTGCTATTGACGGTGCTTTTGAAATCGATGTTGGCGTTGGTTGTTGACAACGAAACATTATCAATCAATTGCAACGGACCGTGGAAGGTCTGCGTGCCGGTTGTCGTGACGTCACTGCCAAGAAGCACGGTCGCGGTGTTGCCGGACCTGCCAATCGTCAGCGATTGTTTGCTGGTGCCGCTCAGATCGAGATGTTGCAATTTCGCGTCGGCTGCAAAGCTGGTCGCGATCGGTTCAATCGTCACGCTGCCGGTTGTGTTAATCGTGGTCCCCAAACCACTGTTGTCATCAAACGTCACTCGATCCGATTGGATGATGACGTCCGAAGTGCTGGTGGCGACCGTCGAGCCGTCGGCCCCAATGATGATCTCGTTCGCATCAGGTCTTA
This sequence comes from Pirellulaceae bacterium, assembly GCA_963833245.1. Taxonomy (GTDB): domain Bacteria; phylum Planctomycetota; class Planctomycetia; order Pirellulales; family Pirellulaceae; genus Rhodopirellula. The sequence goes on along the minus strand of CAWHXH010000005.1, from coordinate 498,067 downwards.
GGTAGAAGCCGGTGTGGTTGCCCGTCAAATTCGTTGGCGTGATGTCGCGGAACGTGATCGTCCCCGATTCACTGAGGAATTGCCCGTCGGTTCGATCGATCGCAATCCCGCGAGAATTGCCCGATGCCCGACCGCCGGTGCCGATCAATTGCATGTCACCGTCCGCAGTGCGAATCACCGAGTCTAGTAGGTGGATGCCCCAGGCACTGCCGGTGGTCATGTTTTCAGACGCATCGCCGGTGATGTGGATGCTGCCATCGCCTGAGGTTTTTACGTCCGCCAGTTGCAGCGATATGGCTCGGTCGCTGTTATCTGCCAGACCGCCGGCGGCAAACGCAGCGTTGAGATTGATGTCACCGCCACCGGCATCGATCGTAGCTAAATTGACACCGTCGCCACGCACATCCAAGGCTCGGTCGGGACCCGCGGTCGCGACGGCCGCATTGATGAGATAATCAATGTCCGCGCCGCTTGTTTGGACATCGACGCCGCTAAATTGTGAGATCTTGGTACCAACAATCGAGACGCCGGTCCCGGTCGTCGCCGTACTAGTCAAATTGCTGTTCAACGCCACGTCGCCCCCATGAATTTGGATCGCACCGCTGATGTTGACGGCCTGATTGATGTTCATCGCAGCCGTGTTGCCGGCCTTGCCAAGCGTCAAACCGCTCACGTCGGATGAGAGCGTCAGTAGGTTCAAGGGATAGTTTAATGCACCACTAAAGCTGGTCGAATCCGGTTCGATCGTGACCACCCCCGAGGTGGCGATGGTGTCCGCCAGTTCCGAGAAAAACCGGTCGCCGGTCAACGTGACGTTCGCAGTGCTGGTGGTGATTGGAGTTCCCGCCTTGCGCCCCAGTTCGAGACCGAAGGTGCGCACCCCCAGGATTCCACCGTCGACGTTGATGTCACCGCTGGCGGACAACAACTCCACGAGCGGCAGATGAATGCCATAACCCGTGCCACCGCCGGTGGTAGTGCCAGTGAAATTGATGCCACCGTCACCCTCGGCAATGGCGGTCAATCGGTTCAACAGGATACCAAGATGCTCAGTGGTGGCAGCGGTGGTTCCGATCACCTCAATCGCGGGGTTTCCATCACTTCCGCCGCCGCTGCGAATCGTTGGCCGTGAGTTGCTGGTGTAGCCGCCCAGTTCAACGCCATGCCCGTTGCCCAAATGAACGCCTTCGATTCTCACCAATCCGGTGGAGCCGGCGTTCAAGGAACCGCCATCGACCCAAAGCACTCCCATCATGTCGGCTTCGGCTTGGCCCTTGATGGTGACGTCGCCGCCGCCGCTCAAAATTTGGATGTTGTTAACGACTCCTGTTATGTCGTCCCCGAGGCTGACGCCAGAATGGCCAGCGTCTGAACTTCCGGCGGTCGCAAACCCCGACGGGCCTCCGCTACCATCATCGGCACCGCCGGCCAACGTGATCTTGCCCCCGCCGTTAGTGTGGGTGTTCGCCGTACGATCCGCCGCCGTGCGGCTGTCGAGCGTTGCGTTTTGACCAACCGAAATATAACCTTGACCACTCGCATCGCTGTCACCCCACAGCGTGATGTTAGCGCCATTGGTTTCGATCGTGGCATTGGGTTCAACCTGGATGTCCGCGAGGGCTTTGAGCAGGACATGCCCCGCATTGTCGGCCCTGGATGTCTTCAAGTCGTCGCCAACGATCACCGAACCACCGATCAGATTGATCGGCCCACTAATATCAACCGGGTTGTAGGTTCGAATTGCAGTGGTCATCCCCTCCTTGCCGATCGTCAGCCCGCCGAGTTCGGTATAGTTGTTGATCTTCAACCATTCGACATCGCCGGCGCCGGTGAACGTGTTGCTGGCGATGTTGCCGATGAAGTCGAGTTGCCCGCCAGTGTCGTTAAACGCGTTGTCATGCGGCTTGATTGTCAGATGCCCGGTGGAGTCGACGGTCAAGAATTCCCCGCTGACTCGGTTGGCGATCAGGGTGACATCGCCCGAGCCGGCGTTGATTGTTCTGGCAGCATGAATCCAAATTCCGTCGCTGATCAGACTGGCGCCGGCCCCGCCCCAAAGCAGAACATCACCGCCGGACGTTGTCAGGTTGCCGGTCAAATCCAGTGCGTTTTGATTCGCGCCGGCGGCACCAATGGAAGCCCCATCGCCAACGGTTAGTCCGTTCCAAGTCGAATGGCCCCCGTCGCTGCTACTGCCGCCGACCCACAAGTGCCCCCCATTGGTATCGATGTCGCTGGCGACCGTCGATCCGGCAACGTTGGTGTTGTGATAGTCCGACCACAACACGGTATCGAGCGCCGTCGAGCCGCTCCCGGTGATGTTGCCGTAGAAATTGACTCGCCCGTCCCCTCTCAAGGTCAATGTTGAGCGATCCCCGCCGGTTTTGAGGATGCTGCCACTGACAACCACCGAGTTGTTGGTCGCCGAGTTCGATTGGATGTAGATGTCGCCGGTATCGGTGCTGGTTAAAGCGGCGCTTATCAACAGGTCACCCCCATGAATCGCAACGCCACCGGCGACGGTCAGATTTCCATCCAACGTGATGTTAGCGGTATTGTCGGCCTTGCCAATCCTCACGCTTTGGAACGTTGAATTATCCAGATCAAAGGTCCCCGCCCCCAGAGGACTGGTGAAGCTTGTCCCATCGGACTCGATGACGAGGTTCCCGGTCGTGGAGATTGCCAACGCGGTGCCGTCGTTTACAAACGAGTTGGCTCGCAACTCAATGTTGCCATCGCCGGCGTCGATCGACGCGGCGGAGTTCGAAGCGATCCCATCGCTGATGGCCGAACCGGCCCAGAGCAGAACGTCGCCACCAGCGGTGTCGATCACGCCGCTGATATCGATCGCGTTGAAGTTGGACCCATTGCTCCCGACCGAGGGTCCGTCCCCGACACTCAGCCCGTTCCAGGTATCCGAACCCTCAGCCGTCCGGCTGCCCCCCGCCCAAACGTGCCCGCCGCCGGTGGTCAAATTCCCCAGCCTCGAAACGCCCCCGTCGTTGGTGTTGTCAAAATCGGACCATAGAACAACGTTCAAGGCCCCATCGGTCGTTCCAATGCTGTGGGTAGACATGTCGACCCGCCGGTGGGCCTGCAAGGTCAGCGTGCTCTCAACGGAACCTGTTTTGAGGATGTCCGCGTCCAAAATGATATTGCCATTGCCCGCCCCGGTTGATCCCAGGCTGGCGTTGTCCGCGGTCGTTGTGACGGTGACATCATTGGTATTCAAAGCCGCTGAAATGGCCGTTGCCGCGGCGCTATTGATGACATAGTTGAACGGGTCAATCAACCACTTTCCGACGGCGGATCCATACGCTTCCTGACTGATGCCCGCATCCACTTGGACCCCAGCGATGTCGATGGTGTTGCCGGAGGTTTCAATCTGTCCGCCATCGCCAAACAGTGCTCCCCCGCGAGCGATCAGGCTGCCATAGGCACGCGTGATCGAGTCCACATTAAGCACGTCGGACCACAACACAATCGTTCCACCATCCCCCGCCTCCGTCGCCGAAGCATCAATGGTTGCCCCGGCTTCCATGGTGACGGTCGTCGCCCGGGTCATCGTCCCGCCGCCCTGCCACTCGCCGCCGACGAGCACCGTGCCGCCGCCGTGGGTCCCGGTCGCGGTGATGGTTGACTTGTCGCCCAACGTGATCGTGTCGGCTTCAAGACGAACGGTGCCGCCCAAAGTGGGATAGGCCTCTGGCCTGTCATCCGCTGGATTTGCATTGGAAGACAGGCTGGAAGCCTGTCACACCTCAATGCTCCCATCATGCAGGATCTCACCGTTGGGATTGACCAAATACACTTCCCCGCCGGCCGTCGCCGCACCGGTCGCCCGGATCGTGCCGGTATTGGCAATCAATCCGGCGGTGGGGCTGACCCCCGACGCCAACGTCGCCATCGTCGGCTGCACATACGTCATCCCATTGTCGAGCGTCACGCTCCCGCCACCAGACATCGTGATGTTGCCGCCGTTCGACCTGATGATCCCATGATTGCGATGTCATTGGCAATCAAATGAGCTGCCACCAGACCCGGTATTGATCGTGCCATGATTGACGATCGAACCGTTTGATCCCCCGTCGCTAAACGTCATCGCCCCGCCATTCATGAAGTCACCATTGGCCACATCAAACGTCGACGCGGTGAACCCGTTGGTGTTCACCATCCCGGAGCCGGTCACCATGATGCCGGACGGGTTGACCAGCATCACATTGCCGTTGGAATTGATCATCCCCGCGATCGTCGAGGGCATGTTGGCCGAAGTGACTCGGTTGAGGATCGCCGAGTTGGCCGTCGGCAAATTGAAATTCGCAACGTTGCCCGCTCCGACATTGAACGAGTCCCAGTTGACGATCGACCGGGCGGTGGTCGCGTTGACGTCCAACGTCCCCGCGGACGCAGCGATCGCCGCTTGGCCCGCGACGACGTTGCCACCGGTCGGCAACTGCGCGTACGCCGAACCTTGGCCAAACGCCGCCCCGGCGATCAATAGGGTCAAAAGGTGCCGGCGGCGGCGAACACTGCTTGCGGTACGTCGAAAGCCGGATTTGGCGGCATGTCGAAATCGGTTGACGAAGCGTCGGACCATGGTCACTGTCCCCGGAAAAGCCTCGTTGCCGGGGCGTTGTCGATGCGGATCACCAAGCCAACGCAACACGCGATGACTGGACGGATGTACTGTCCGCATCGGACTCTTGCCCCCGGAGCCGTGACCTTGCCGACCACGAAGGGGGCAGCGATCAAGAAACCTTTGCTAGCAAACCAGAATGTAGGGGTTATCGGAGATTCCGGTGGTAACCCGATCTGGTTAGCCGAGACGCGAGGCTTTGCGAGCGGCCGGGCCAGGCATGCACGTCGTCACCGAGAATCCGGTGGCTCGGAAGCCTCGCCCCGCGGCTAACCGTTAGGATGGGATGGTTCTCCCTCTCGTTCTGGACGATCCTCATGAACCCCGACGGGCCCGCGGCGTTGTTCCTAACCTGGACGGTTTATGGCACTTTTTTGCCGGGGGACGCTCGAGGTTGGTTTCGCCGGGGAGGCGGCCCCCAACCGCCCTCGCCAACACTGCAGCGTTGGCACGCGGAAAACTTAACGTACCCGGTTCGATTGCTATCCTTCGATGCCCGTACCGCCGCCGCCAAAGCAATGGGTCGCAAATGCATCAAACGCGGCTGGCTGTTGCACGCCGCTGCCGTCCGCTGCAATCACGCTCATGCGGTCGTCACCGCCGCGGGGCGTTCCCCGCGAGCGATCCGCGATCAACTCAAAGCCATCGCAACGCGTGACATCCGCCGGCTGGACCCGGGGTTCGCCGATCGTCCGGTTTGGACCGAAGGCGGGTGGATCGAGTACCTCGACGACGACGCGGATATCGAAGCCTGTGTGCAGTATTGCCTTGTCGCCCAAGACCGCAAAGAACGCGATTTGCCGGCGGCGGGATCCCGTTAGCCGCGACGCGAGGCTTTGCGAGCGGCCGGGCTAAGCATCCACGGCGTCACCGAAAATCCGGTGACTCGGAAGCCTCGCCCCGCGGCTAACGGGGCTTTTCCGAACTTCGCTTACAGGCTGGCCGCGTCGAGTTCGCCCAGCCCGGCGTCGACGTCGACCGTCCCTGATCCGTCCAAACCAATCACGGCGTCGTGGTCTCCGCCCAGCGCCATCAACGCTTGAGCATAAGTCGTCCCGCCGTTCCACAACTGGTGAATGTACTCATCGAGCGTCCGCACCACGTACATCGTGCCGTCGTTATACGTGATGTCGTAGTTGGACAACTTGAAATCAACCCCGGCCGGATCCGATGCCTCAATCGCATAACCACCTAGGGCGGCCTTGTACTCCGTCCCGCCGCTTCGCAGCGCGATCGAATCAATCGCGTCGTCGTTTTTGAGTCCGATCGCTTCCCAGTCCAACTTTTGCAAGTCGATGCGGTTGAGAAACGGCTTCAAAGCATCGGGAACGTTGATCGACAGCGGGGCCGGTTCGACGACGAATTTGCCGCCGAGCTGTTCGGTCAACTTGTAGTTGGCCGAAAGCTGGTCGTCGACGATCGCGATCTTATAGGTTCCCGCGTCATCGGTTTTGACGATGTGGAAGTCCGTGCTTAGCCCGATCGACTCCAGGGTGTGATCAAAGCGGAGGAACCCCTCGCTGAGCTTCAACCCCGGATCGACCGCGACGTCGCCGTAGACCGATGTGCCATCGACCGCGGTGACTGCGATGGGAGCCTTCTCGATCGTGAACGTGCCATCGATCTTCTTGGTCAACTCATAGTTGGTCGACAAATCGTCTGCGAGCACCTGGATCGCATAATCCCCCGCATCATCGGTGGCGACAACATCAAAGCTGCTTGTCACCCCGATCGAATCTAGGGTATCACTGAGTTTCAAACCACCGGCGGTGACCTTCAAACCCGGATCAACCGGTTCGGCCCCGTAGACGCTGGTGCCGTCAGTGGCGGTGACGGTGATCGGAGCTTTGTTGATGGTGTACTCCCCGTCGATCGACGTGGTCAGTTCGTACAATTCGGATAATTTGCTGCTATCGATCGTCAGGTCATAGTCTCCTGCGTCGCTGGTCGAAAGCAAATCAAACGAAGTACTCAGTCCAATCGATTCCAACGTGTCAGTTCCGTCCAATTCGCCCGAGGTCAACTGCAGGCCTGGATCGACGTGCGTGTCCCCGTAGAACGCTTCGCCGGAAAGTGCTTTCACAGCGATTTCGATAACGCCGATGAAGATCGTCCAGTTTTGCTCCGCAGTGCCCTCGTAGTCACCTTCAAAGGGCAACGCGAAGACTTCGTTGGCATAGGTGCCGTTGTTAAAATCGGTGGTCGGGCTGCCATTAAGTTTGGAGAACCCGGTGACGCTGAGCTTGCCCCGCCGGGGGATGTAGACCTTCAGTTCGCCCGCGTCCCCGCTACCCAGTTGCGAGTAGCTCTCCAGACTAATTTGCTGCGTTCCGGGATTGTCGCGATCGAATCCCGAGGCGACCAAGGTGTCGCCGGATTGATACGTGCCGGTGTCGTCGAGTTGGTGGCCGATCCGGGCATTGCGGAGCGAGATGCTGTCGTTGGCGACGACGCGGATGTCGCCGCTGACCGTTTTGCCGGTATCGTCGCTGCCCCAGCGATCGCCGTGACCGATCAGGGCATAAGAAACCTGGGAGGGTGACCCTTGCAAGTCAACCGAATCGGTCACCCGAACTTCGATGTCACCGGTCGCCGATCCGGCGTTGTCGAGGTAGAAGCCAAGCTGGCCGGGCAACGAGCTGCCGCGAGCCGAGTCGTCGATCTGCAGGTTCTCCGCCAACGCCAGCGTCTTGCCGTTGCGGCTGCCGACGGCCGCTCGTTGACGGCGGCCGCCAATCTGAATTTTCCCACCCGCGTTGCCATAGCTGCCCGGTCCGGTTTCGGCATCGAGCAATTCGGTGACGTCGTGCGGCGTCGTCTGGGCGGTGGTCCCATCCCATCCGGCGATCAGCGTGAGATTGCCGCTGCCGTCGATTTGAACATCCCGTTCGAAAAATAGACTGCCGATGGTTCGCAGGGCCACGTTACTGTCGCCTTGCAAACTAATAGCACTAAACATCCCCAATTCATAAGCATCGACCGCGACGTCGCCTTCTGACGAAAAATCGCCGAGGAAGGTGGTTCGCTCCGCATCGCCGTGCCGCGCGTCGAGCCAGACATCGGACTCGGTGCCGGTGACCGCCACCTCAATCACGTTGCTGCTGCCGACACGCAAACCAGAGGTGACATCCCCCTGACCGACGTGCTCGATGCTGCCGTCCGCCGTCAGGTAGATTCTCCCGGAGTCTCGGACTCCAGAAATGTTTTCATTGAGCAGGCCGTTGCCGGACGTTTGAATCCTCCCGGCCGAAACAACCACCAAATCAGAAAGGGCATCGACCGCCTCGGTAAACACGACGTCCCCGGAGGTCGTTGTGATGCTCAACGTTTCAAAGTCACTCGCATGATCGGAGTCGTAGTTGGTGTCGGGCAACAGAAGCTCACCCAATCGCAGGGTGCTATCCGACTCGAAGGTGACGCTGCCGGTGCTCGCGTTTGCACTGACCAAGCCCTGAGCGGCACCGGTCAATTCGACATTGATATCACCACTGGTTGAATCCAGCGTGATGTTGCTGACCTGGCCCTCGGGGTTGCTGCTCAAATTGGACCGATCGATGATCAATGCGTTGGACGCCGCCAGGTCGCCGCTGGTGGTAATGTTGATTTCCCCATCGCTGGTCAGGGTTCCGGTGGCGGTCAAAGCATTGGCCTGGATCGTTGTCTTCTTGCCCGAGACCGTGTGGGTCAATGCGTCGATGTTGGTAGTGTGGTTCCCGGAGTTGATCGTGATGTCTTTGTTGAACTCCGCGTCGATGTCGGTGGCATCGGCGGTGAAGTCCAGCTCCGCGAAACTGTCATAAAACCCAAGCTCCCGCTGCGTCAGGTGGAACTCGCCGGTGGCGTCGTCCCCCAGGCCCAACGAGGTGTCGACATTGAAGAAAGCGGTCAGCGGCTTGGTGGAGAGCGTGTTGATCGGACCATCGATGTCGATCGTTTTGTCGATGTTGAGCGTCAACTGACCATCAATGGTGACCCCTTCGGTTCCCGACAGGGTGAAGTGGTCGGCGGTGAAGGTGGTAGTGCCGTCGGCTTCGGTGATCTGGCTCAGGTCCGCATCTTCGACCGCGATTGTCGAATCGGTGGAGAAGGATTCTAGCTCCAGATCCGCGAAGCCGCTGATCTCGGAGATCTCGTCGGTATCGAGCGTCCAGTCGCCCGCCGCCCCTGCTCCGATCTTCATCGTTGTGTTGGCTCCCGCGGTAGAATTCAACTGCAATGTCCCTTTGGCCGCATTGTTGATCGTTTTGGTCGACGAATCGCTGTCCAAATCGATCCCAACAATTAGGTCGTGGGCAAAAAGAGACACCTCGTTCGCGTTGGTGGACAATTGATCGACGAACATCGAGCCATAGTTGAACAACGTTACGAAGCCGGAGAACTCGTCATTGGTCTTCAAATCAAGGTTGACGTGTAGGTCGCCACCTCCAGTGGTCACCCACAAGTTTTCATATTTCCCCAGGTTCGTGAGCGATTGACGATCCACCAACAAATCACCGGCGGTATTGTCGCCCAATCCGATCGATGATCCGCTGTCGAGGGTTGAGATGTTGAGCGTACCGGTCTCCACCACTTTGGTGATCAGGTCGGGGATGGTGAGTGTTTCAACCTCCAGCCTTAGGTTTTCATTGATCGACAGGTTTTGGAGCAACATGGTCGCACCATTGAGCACCACGTTTCGGAACTCACTCAGGTCCGCGTCGATCGCTTGGAGCACCGACGCGATGCTGTCGGGGTTTCCGATCTCAAAGGTGCTGAACCCGGTGATGCCCGCCAGGATGTTCTCATCGAGCGTGACGTCTTGACCGGTCGCACTGCCCAGTCCAACCGACTGGGTGCTTGGGCCGGCGTACCGGAAGGTGCCCCACCCGGCGACCGGTCCGGTCACGGTCAGCAGGTCGCCCTCGATGTCCAAACCCTGGCCGTTGTATTGATCCAAATTGACGTCGTCCCCGCGAATGTTCAGGCTTGAACTCAACAGGGTTTCACCACCAAAGTCGACGTCGAAGTCGGCTCCGTTGATCGTTACCTCGGAGTCGACATGCCCCAGGGTGGTGTCCGAGAGCTGGAAGGCTCCGGTGGCGTCATCGCCCAAGGCAACGTTGGCGGTGGCGGTGTGGGTCGCGGCATCATAAGCATTGAAAACCAATTCCTTGCTAGACATCAGCGAGCCTTGCAGGTCAATCTCCGCAGCGGTCACGGTGGTGATTCCCCGCAGGTCGAGCGATCCGTTTTCGGTGATCGTGAAGGTGCCGCCGTTGGCGTTAATCGTGGAGATATTGGACGAAGAAGACTTGGTTCGTTGATCCCGGACCTTAGCGTCGATGGTGACGTCGATCGGGCCAGTCGCGTCGGTGGCGTGTTCAAAGGTCAGCGAGTTGGGGCTGATCTTGCCGGCTTGGTCGTTGGGTTGAAGAGTTGGAATCAAATCCACCAGAATTTGGATCGACTCGGTCGCCTTGAGAACGAGGTCTTGGTTGTACCAACGTTGTGCGACCGTCGAGACATTCCTTTCATTGATGATCGCGTGTTTGAGGTCGGTCACCTTGGTGCCCAATGATCCGCCAACGGAACCCACGTTGATCGTTCCGGTGTTCTCAGGAAACAATCCAACGACTTCGGCATACCCGCCATCGCCGGTCGCCCCTTGGGCAGAGGCGTCGATCGAGCCGGCAAATCCGGTCTCGCCGACCGAGTAGACCACGGCGGTTCCGGCGTCGCCGGACGTTTTTGATCGAACGTCGATCGTCGAAGCGCTGCTGACCGACGTATACAAGGCGTTGGTGATCCGGCTGTCCTGACCATCCTTGCCGCCGCCGATGAGCACTTCGCCACCGCCGTTGTCGCCCGATGCGTCCACTGTCAGAGCACTCAAAACGACAACATCACCGGCGACCATCACTAGGCCACCCTGGCCCCCGGACACATCCAGACTGCCATCGACGTAGGCAGATTCGGAACCGTTGATGTCAATCGTTCCCCCCTGCGTGGTGCCGGAGGCGTCGACGTCATAGTCGGCGTACACCGCGCGTCCGGTGAGTGTCACCGTTCCGCCTTGGGTGCCCGACACGTTGAACGTCCCGTCGACGCTGATCGCCTGCGTTGCGTCCGATTCACTGTTAGAATCGGCTGGTTCGGTGGCGGCGACCGTGATCGTTCCCCCATCGGCGACGCCCGAAGCGTTGATGTTGACGTTGTTCAAACTCACATCAGGGCCGCGGAAGGTCACCGAACCGCCCTGGTTGCCCGACGCGTCAAAGCTGCCGCTGAGCATCACGTTTTGTTCGTTGGCCGTCACAGCGATGGTGCCCCCGTCGCCGGTCCCCGAAGCGTCGACATTCGACGTTCCGGTTCGGATCGACTTGCCGCTCAGCGTGATCGTGCCGCCGGTTTCCCCCGAGGCGTCCAACGTCCCCGACTTGATATGAGCCTGGCCGCCCGATGCGTCGAGTTCGATCGAGCCACCCACCAAGTTGGAGCTGGAGTCGGTGATTTGAGCGGTGATGTCGCCTTCGTTGACGATGTTGCCGCTTGGGTTGACCAAATAAATGTCGCCTCCAACCGTCAAGGCACCGGTGGCCCGAATCGTGCCTGTGCTCTGGATCAAAGGCGCGGTCGAAGAGATGCCACTGGTGATCGTTTCGATGCTCGCCTGGACGTAGCTGTTGCCGTTGGCCAGCGATACCATTCCGCCGGTGGCCATGTTGATCGAGCCTCCATTGCTGATGATGTTGCCGGTATTGCTAATTTCCCGGGCGATCAAGTTCGCCCCGCCCGCGGCAGTCGTGATGCTCCCTTCGTTGATGATTCCCGCAACCGACGAACCGGTGAAGTTGAGGTCTTCGCCGTTCATGAAGGCATCGTTGCCGATGTCCATCGTCGAAGCGGTAAACCCGTTGGTGTTGATCACCCCGGTTCCACCGATGACGATCCCGTGCGGGTTGACCAAAAACACATTGCCGTTGGAATTCAACGCTCCATGGATCAATGATGATGCACCGTCGACGCCGACCCGGTTGAGCACCGCGGAGTCGATGCCCGGTTGATTGAAATTGACGGTGTTACCCGCGTCGATTGAAAAGTTGTTCCAATCGATGACGGCCCGGCCGGTGGTGGTATTGACGTTCAAGGTTCCCGCCACGCTGGCATCAAGCGTCCCGGCCCCGGCGGCGAATGTTCCGCCGTCGGGCAGTTGACCCGTCGCGGACGGTCCCGACGTGGCGGCCCCGAACAAGATCGCCAGCAACAACAGCCGTTTTCCGCGACGCGACAGGGCGGTGCGGAGCTTGTGGCGGCGGGTGTTTAAACGGGTGCGGAGCGTGAAGGTCATGGGCCGGGTTGGAGTGGAATGCGATTTCTAAATTCCGGGGAACCGCCCATACCAAACCATGAAAGGGTTGGGAACGTTCGGAACTGGCCAACCCTAGGACCCCCCCAATGTCGTTGACCTTGTCTGTCAGGCGAAGTCTTCGGATTGCGCAGTTGTCGACCAACACAATCCCCCCGACCGGTACTGAACGCATGACAAGCCCGCCGATGTCACCGATGGTGAGAACTCCCCCAAGGGACTAGGGATCTTGGCGACGGACACCGATGCAACCAGAGCGGTGCCCCACGCGAAGATCTGCTGAATGGATTCGGTAGCCCCCCAACGAACTTCGAGAATCAACCACGATGAAAACGTCTCCACGGCATTGGTTTCCGCTGGCGGCCGGGATCGCCCTGGTACTCGGCGGCACCACCGACGGCCAAGCCCAGAATTACGAGCGTTATAAACCGCTCGATCTGCCGGCGGTCGTGGACGTCTCGCCGGACTTGCCCGATGCCACCGAACTGCCCGAGCAGGTCGAAGACGACCGGGTGCTGGTCGATTGTTTGGACGCCGTGGTGATTGTGGACGACAAGGGCAAGATCCGTCGCGACGTGTCGATCGATGATCTGTTCGGCATTGAATATGACTTTGATCAACCAGGATCGCTGGTCTACAAATCCGGCGTCCAATCGATCATCCATGGCTACATCGGCCGCCCGATCACGCTGCGACGGATCAACGAGATGTCACGCGACATCATCAAGTATTACCGGCGTTGCAAACAACCGATCGTCGACGTCATCGTTCCCGAGCAACGCATCACGTCCGGGACGCTGCACATAGTCGTGATCGAATCACGCATTGGTAACGTCAAAGTGTGTCCCGGCGGCCAATTCAGCTTTGATGAGACGTCACGCTGGATCGAATCGACGCACCGCGGCAGCCGAATCTACGAGCCGTGGATCGAAGACGACCTGTTTTGGATGAATCAGAGCCCTTTCCGCCAAGTTGGCGTCGATTTTGAAAAGGGACAGCAACCCGGCACCACCGACGTGGTCTACACCTCGCGTGAGCTGTTCCCGCTGCGGGGTTATGTGGGCATCGATGATTCGGGCGTCGACACGCTCAACTTTGGACGATTCTTTGCCGGCTTTCAGTATGGCAATTTCCTGGGCCGCGGCGGCACGCTGGGTTATCAATACACCACCGACGAGGAGTTCAAACTGCTCGAAGCCCATTCGGTGAGTTTGAATCAACCGCTCTCCCGCGATTACACCGCGACAGCATTCGGCTCCTGGGCGGGCGTTCGTCCCGATGTCGGATTCGGTTTGACCCAAATGGGCGAAAGTTATCAACATGGTGCCTTTCTGACCAGGCACCTGATTCGCAATCGCCGTCAATTCCGCAACCTATCGGCCGGTTATGACTTCAAAGCGACGAACAACAACTTGGAGTTCGACCAGTTTCGCATAAGTAATTCGACGGCCGATTTGTTCCAATTCCGGTTCGGTTATGACGACCTGGTTCGATGCGACATCGATCAATTTCGTTTGTTCACGATCGGTACGTTCATAGGCCCCGGCGGCGGTTTGACCGACCATCACTCCGCGGAGGCCTTTCAAACGCTTCGTCCGGGAACTTCGCCGGATTACATCTATGGCCGGATGTTGTATCAACGTGCCGACGTGCGGCGGGGTTGGATGTTGAACAGCCGGTTCATCGGCCAAGCGTCCTCGGAACGATTGTTATTCAGCGAAACGTTGGGTCTGGGCGGATTCGATTCGATCCGCGGCATGGATCAACGGGCTTACAACGCCGATCACGGTTGGATCGCCAATTTTGAGCTCGGGCCTAAGACTTATCGCTGGGACTACCGGTGCGAACCGGCGACCTTCCGAGGCTACGGTTTTGTCGACATGGGCAATGGTTACCTGGACGAACCGCTGCCCGGAGAAAACGCGTCGACGTTTGCCGCCAGCACCGGGCTGGGATTCCGGTTTCAATTGAGCGACCGACTCATCGCCCGGTTTGACTATGGTTTTGGGTTAAAAGACCTCGACGAACGGACACGTAGCGATCGGGCACACTTCGGGTTGACCTGGATTCCCGGCCGGCGACTGTGAGTATGATTGGGGGTCGTGAGGCCAATGCACCTTCGGATCGGCTCAAACGGTGGGTCGGCGCCGAGGCGGCTTGACCCACCCCACCAATGCCCCAAAGCGATATGAATGGCGAAGCGGTGCTGCTGCTCGTGGTCGTGCAGCTCGTCATCATCATCGCCGCGGCGAGGGTTGGCGGGTGGGTGTTTCGCAGGCTGGGTCAGCCACAGGTTGTCGGCGAGATCGCGACCGGTCTGCTGCTTGGACCGTCCTGCTTTGGCCGCGTCAGCCTCGAGCTGTCCGCCTGGATCTTTCCGCACAGCACCGCGGAAATTTTCGTCGTCCCGGGTCAATTGGGACTGATCTTTTTAATGTTCGTCGTCGGGCTGGAGTTTGACTTCAGTCATCTAAAGTCAATAGGGCCGGCGGCCGGCGGCGTCGCGATCGCAGGGATCGCATTGCCATTTGCGATGGGTGCCGCGCTGGCTTACGGCATTCATGCGGATGTTGCCGCCCAATACAGCCGCCCCGGTTTTGTCCTGTTGCTGGCGACCGCGCTATCGATCACCGCGATCCCGTTCTGGGGCGGATCATGATGGAACTAGGCATCACACGCACCCCGCTGGGCGTCCTGACGATCTCCGCCGCGGCGGTCGATGATGCCATCGGTTGGATTCTCCTGGCTACTGTCAGCGCGGCGGTCAACGGATCATTCTCACCGGACGTGTTGACGATCGCCTCTCGTTGCCGGTCAACTGGGCGCCGGCGTTGGCCTGACAAGTTAGGGGTCGTTGTCCCGGCGGCCCGGCTCCCTGCCGGCCAACGCTAACGCGGCCAAGGATTTTGGACAGCCAGGGACGGGGTGTCATCGAGCCTTCCTGATCTTTTCCCCACCCCGTCGCCATGAGCCAACTCGCCGAACCGATCAAAATGGACCGGCCCGTCGGTCGCCCGTTGATCGTTGCCGTCGGAGCGTCCGCCGGTGGACTCGAAGCATTCACCGAACTGCTCTCCCATCTGCCGGACGATCCCGGATTCGCCATAGTGCTGGTCCAGCACCTTGACCCCAACAACAAATCGCTGCTCGCCGATCTGCTGCGCAATCGAACGACATTACCCGTCAAGGAAATCTCCCGACCGATCACGATCGCCACCAACACCATCTACCTGTGCCCGCCCCGCGGACGGCTGCAAATCGATGACAATCAGTTGGTCGTTGCCACCCCGGCAAACCGCGACGATGAGTGCAACGTGATCGACCACTTCTTTCACTCGGTCGCCGGGGCACGCGGTCAACATGGCATCGGCGTCGTTCTGTCGGGCAGTGGCAGCGACGGAACGCTGGGACTCAAATCGATCAGCGACGCAGGCGGGATGACCTTCGCTCAAGACGCTCGGTCTGCGAAGTTCGACTCGATGCCCCGAAACGCCGCGACGACCGGCGTCGCCGACCGCGTCATGACCCCCGCGGCCATCGCGACCGAATTGGTCAATTACGCTCGCTACCTGGACCGTTTGGACCGCCCGCCGGCCGGGAAACTCGACGACAACATCAAAGCGGCGATCCCCCAAATCGCCGAGGCCCTGCTGTCGGAATCGGGTCATGATTTTAAACATTATAAAATCAGTACGCTGGTCCGTCGCATCCACCGCCGGATGCAAATCCTCAAACTCAATGATGTTGATTGTTATGTGACCTCGCTGCAGACCGACCCGGCTGAGTCGCAACAATTGTTTCGCGAGTTGCTCATCAGCGTCACGGCGTTCTTTCGCGACCCGGCATCATTTGATTCGCTGGCCACCGAGGCAATCCCTCAACTGTTCGCCGGTCGCGGTGCGGACGATCCGGTGCGAATCTGGGTCCCCGGCTGCGCCACCGGCGAGGAAGCGTACACGATTGCGATGTTGTGTCACGAACACGCCCGGACGATCGACTCGCCGCCGACCTTTCAAATTTTTGCCAGCGACATCGACGAGCGTGCCCTGTCAATCGCTCGGGCCGCCGCCTACCCCGTCGGCATCGCTGATCAAATCAGCAGCGACCGGTTGCAACGCTACTTTGTCAAACGCGGCAAGCGTTATCACGTTCGCGATGAGCTTCGCCAGGCGGTCTTGTTCTCGCCTCATAACCTCATCAGCGATCCGCCGTTCTCGCGATTGGACCTGATCTCCTGCCGCAACCTGTTGATCTACCTCGGACCGCACCTGCAAAAGAAACTCATCCCGCTGTTTCATTTTGCGCTGCGTCCGGGTGGTTTCCTGATGCTCGGCCCCAGCGAAAGCATTTCAACGCACGGGGAGTTGTTCGCCGTCGTCGATTCGCGGCACCGCATCAGCCGTCGCAAAGGAACCGCGATCGGTCGCGGCGTCGCGTGGACCATTCAAAACCCCGGCGGTGGCGGGCGACTGCCCGAACCGTCGACGGTCGACGACGACAAGCATGACGTTGTGCAAATCATGCAGCGCATTGTCCTGGATGAATTCGCACCCAAATCGGTCGTCGTCGACGAGTCCGGGCAAGTGGTTTGCGCATCGGGCGAAACCAACAAATACCTTTCCATCGGCGAAGGTGCCTACCAAAACAATCTGTTGAAAATGGCACGCCGCGGTCTCCGCATTGGTCTACGGGCGACCCTCAGCGAGGCCAAAGCCAAACGGCGACGCATCATTCACGAAAACCTGTCGGTTCAAACCGAACGCGGTAAACAACGCGTCATGATCACCGTCCAGCCGATGATGCGACTGGGTGAACCCTCGGGCCTGTTTCTGGTCGTCTTTCACGATGTCGGGTTGCCAATCCAAACCGCGGAGGTCGACTCGAACCTATCGCACGCGGAGCAACCAAAGGTCTTGGCATCGTCGGCCAAGAATTATGATGAAATCATCGAGCAACTCGAACGTGAACTTGCCACCACGCGGGAGGACCTCGAGAAAACGATGCAGGAGATGGAGACGACCAACGAGGAGTTGAAATCGTCCAACGAAGAACTGCTGTCGATGAACGAGGAGCTGCAGTCGACCAACGAGGAACTCGAGACATCGAAGGAAGAGATTCGCTCGGGCAGCGAAGCGGTTCGGCGGGTCAATGCGGATTTGGAAAATTTACTGCGTAGCACCCGCATCGCGACGATCTTTTTGGACGAGGAAGGTTTGATACGGTCGTTCACACCCGCGGCGACCGAAATCTACTCGTTGATCCCCACCGACATCGGCCGTCCGCTCGATCGCTTCGTCCCCGCGGTTCAGTCGATGCCGCCGCTGCCCGATGCGGCAACGCTGCAGCGTCAAACGATCATCGAAGATACCGTCTTTGCTCACGACGGCCGCGCCTTCATCCGCCGCGTGATGCCCTATCAATCGCACACCGGCCAGACCCGCGGAACCGTGGTGACGTTCACCGACGTGACGGAGTTGAAACAGTCGCAATTGCAACTGGAGGCCCGAGAGCGGCAACTGCAAACCTTTACCGATACTGTCCCGCCGTTGATGGCGATCGTCGACCGCGACCAGCGGTTCACGTTTGTCAATCGCGCCTACGCGGAGCATTGGCAACTCCCGGTCGAACAAATCATCGGCCACCGGATCGAGGACGTCGTCACCGCCGAAGCTTATACGCAAATTCAGCCGCACATGATCCTCGCGTTGGCCGGGGACCGGGTCGAGTACGAATTAGCGCTGCAGCATTCCGGAACCGGGCAAGCAATTTATGAGGAGGTGATCTATGTTCCGCAGCAAGACCCCAGCGGCGAAGTGGAAGCCGTCCATGTGGTCGTCAGCGATATCACCGAGCGAAAATTGATATCGATTGAATTGACCAATCGCGAAGCCTACCTGCGTCGCATCATCGACGGAACCTTATGTTTTGTCGGGGTGCTCGATTCGCGGGGAACGTTGCTGGAGGTCAATCGGTTGGCGCTTCAGGCGACCGGATTGAAACACGAAGACGTCGTCGGCGTCCCCTTTTGGGAAACCGGTTGGTGGAACTTTGATCCCGCGGTCGCCGAGGAGATCCGGGACATGGTTGACCGCGCCGCGGCCGGTGAAATGGTCCGGCGAGATACTTACTATGCCGTCGCCGGCAGCGATCCGCGACCGGTCGACTTTAGCCTCAACCCGATCCGCGACGACGATGGCCAAATCCGCTACCTGGTCCCCTCGGGCGTCGACATCGGCGACCGCGTGGAAGCCGAGCAGCAATTGCGCAAAGCCAGGCGGGTCGCCGAGACCGCCAGCGCTTCCAAAAGTGCGTTCGTGGCCAACATGTCGCATGAAATCCGCACCCCGATGACCGCCATTCTCGGTTATGCCGAAATGTTGCGGGAACGTGTTTCCGATGAGCAATCCCGCGATTACCTTCGCACCATCCGCCGCAATGGCGACTACCTGTTGGAAATCATCAACGACATCTTGGACCTGTCAAAGATCGAAGCCGGCAAGATGGACATGGATACCGAGCGGTTCGAGCCGGCGAGAGTCGTTGAAGACGTCCGCAGCATCATGTCGGTTCGGGCCGGCGAAGCGAACATCGACTTGAACGTTGACTATGCGACCGCGATCCCGAAATTCATTCAAAACGACCCGAAACGACTCAAGCAGATCCTTATCAATCTGGTCGGTAACGCCGTCAAATTCACCAAACGCGGCGGCGTGGTGATCAAAGTCGCTTTCCCCGGTCAATCGTCCGTTGGCAACGTCGCCAAAGCCGGTCAACTGCAATTTTCGGTCATCGACACCGGCATCGGGATGACACCTGGACAACGCGAGCGGCTCTTCAAGCCTTTCTCCCAGGGTGACTCGATGATCACCCAACAATTCGGCGGCACGGGGTTGGGTTTGGCCATCAGCCAACGATTGGCCGCGATGCTCGGCGGCAAGATCATTTGCGACACGGAGCTTGGCCGGGGCAGCACCTTCACCGCCACCATTGATGCTAACCTCGAAAGCCTCGATGCCGATCAGGTGGATTGGATCACGCCGGGGTCGGTTTGCACCGAGCGGGCGGTGGTCGAGCCAACCGGCGATCTGATCCGCTTGAACGCCCATATTCTCATAGTCGACGACCGTCGCGACATTCGCTTTCTGAGCAAGCATATCCTCGGCCAATCCGGCGCGACGATCGTCGAGGCCGAAGACGGCGTGATTGCCATTGAAACCGTCCGCCGGTCGATGGGCGATGGGACAAGCTTTGACCTGATTCTGCTTGATATGCAGATGCCCAACCTGGACGGCTACGAGACCGCGGCGGGTCTGCGTAATCTCGGCTACACCGGCCCGATCATCGCCTTGACCGCCGACGCGATGCAGGGCGACATGAACCGATGCCTACAGGCGGGTTGCAACGATTATCTATCCAAACCGATCGACCGCATCGCGATGCTGCAAAAGGTCGCCCAAATGACCACACCGACCGCGTAGTCAACTTTCCCGAGAGTTGATAGTCTCCAACCCCCTACTCGCATTCAATTCAACTTTGACGTTGCCACCGACATCATCACCGAGGACCGGTGTCCGCTCGTTCAACCCCGCACCCGTCATGATCGCGGGATCATTGGATTGATAGGGACCGACCAGACGTTTGAAAACATTGTTGAAGATCGATGCCACGATCTGACCCACCGTTTCGACGACGTTGATCCTTGGCTCGGGGATGCCGCCGGCTTGCTCCAAACTTCTTCAACCTCAGGTTGCCGGCATTTAATTGACCACCGGTTTGATCGAGCGTTTCGAGTGTCGCGTCGCCTACGACGTTCAAGACGCCATCGACGAGCGTCAGGCCGTCTCCCCGCAGCGAATCCAATTGCGTCGGCCCGGCAACCGAATCATCAAAGGTCACGTTCACCCCCGGACCCAGCGTCACGTTGGCAACATTGTCAAGATCCGGGATCGCGCCGCCGGCCCAGTTGGCCGGATCACTCCAGTCACCGGTCTGCCCGCCAATCCATTCGACTGAGTCCAGCCGTGTGATCTCATTGTCAAGACTGTTGATGATGTTGATTTGGTAGTTCAAACCACCGTTGCCATCATCGATGACGACGTCCGACGCGATGAGCAACTTGTCCGTCCCGACGTTTTTGTCATCGAACCTCAAGTTCAGGCTATCGACCCGATCGCCGGCGACCAACGCCGCGGTCAGTGAATCGATGTATTGCGTCGTTACGGGACTCAAGACATTGCCGTCGTAGACTTTGGTCACCGTCGGCGCGGTCACGGTCAACGTTGCCGGCGTGATGTCCGCGGTCGACGCCGCCGACGTTTCGATGGCATAGTTGCCGCCATCGACGCCGCCGACTGCGAGGTTGGTGATGGCAACCGCCAAGTCGGTGCCGACGTTTCGCGAAGCAAACGCACCGTCGCCGGCTAGCGTCACCAAATCTCCGGCCAGCATCCCCGACGCCGAGTGCGTCAACGGCGCAGTCGTTGTGCCATCATAAATTTTGTCTTGGGCCGACCCGGTGTAGGTGAGCGTCTTGGGTGTCACCGTCAGTTCACCTTCGTGATACTCTAAGATGGTGTGTCCCAACTGCGTCACCCCGCCGGAGGCAATCAGTTGATTACTGCCAACGCTCGCGTGGCCGCTCGTCGACAGGTTGCCGACGGTGGCGATCGTCGGCAGCGTGCTATAGATTTGATCGAGCGTTTCGCCCGTGACGCTGGAATCTTGGTACAAACGGAGCGTCGGAGCCGTACCATACACACTTGTTGCATCTTCGGGCAAAACATGCACGTAGGACGGAGAACGATAAACAATGTTCAAACCTTCGCCCAGCGGCAGCGTGTAGTTGGTCGTTACCTCATCGCTGTTGAATCGGAACCGACCGCTGCCGGCCCCGCCGACGGCATCGATGAGATTCTGAGAATCAAAGATCCGCCCGGTATACAGAATGCCTCGGCCACCGGCCCCGACGCTGATCGTCGCGGTATCGGCCAGCGTGATATTGGTGCCGTTGGTCGATCCAGCTCCGTGAGATGCGTGGGCGACCAGGGTCAACGCGTTGGCCGACGCATCGGCGGTCGTCACGTTCTCCATGAGATACAATCCGCCATCAACGACACGAATATCGACCGGACCGGTCGCGTTGACACCCGCCAAACCGTCCACTTCACCGACGGTCAATACGGTCCGGGTGGCAAATCGCAGTTCGCCGCCGTCGAACGCAAGCTTGCGAACGTCATTGGATGAATGAGTTAGATCAACGTTGCCGCCGCCGTCGAACTTCAATTCCGTCGCCACGACGTTGCCGTTGACGCCGCCGGAAAATAAACCGCTGCCGGTGACCAGGAGCCGGTTGCCGGGTGCCCACACCGTGTTGTCGAGCAATACGTTGTGACCGTGCAATTCGACATCGCCCGCTGCCCGCAGATAGCTTCCCAGCCGCAAGTTGGACGTGTTGCCGAGCCTGCCGATCCGCAACGAACCGGTTTGAGAAGACAAGCTCAGACCAAAGTTCTCCAACACCAATTCAGAGCTGAAGCTTTCACCGACCGATTCCAACACCACCGCCCCGGCGGTATCGACGTAGTTGTTTTGCAGCGACATACTATCCGCCCGCAGCGTCACGTTTCCGGCAAACCCGAACTGGCCTAAATTGGAATCTGCCATTGTAAGCCCAACCGAACCGGCCAACGATCCGAAGCCGGTCAGTTCAATGTCGCCGCCGGCGGTGACGTCAACGTTATGCAGGGCGATGCCATGGTGCGATTCTCCCCCGGTCGCGTCGCCGCCAAAGCCGGTGATGAGCACCGACCCGTCGCCACCGGCTGTGATGGTTGACCCCGACAGACGAACGCCGATTTGACCATCGTTGACACCATTTCCACCGCGGCCCGATAGCTCGATGTCATGATTGCCCGTGCCGGTGGTCGTCAAATTACCGGTCAAGTCAATTCCCGCGCCATCAAAGGTGCCGAATTTTCCCCGGTCAGCGATCAAGCTGATGTCGCCCCCGGTGCTGGTCATATCAAAGCCCGACTTGATTTGCCCGGCCAAGATTTCAATGTTGCCGTTGACCGTTACATCTGAAAGGATCTCAACGGCGGCGGTGTTGTGAGCCGAACCGATTGACAGCCCCCCCAAGAGCGCGTAGGCATCCGCCCGGAATAACAGCGGCGTGGTGAAAGTCCCGCCGTTGGGCTGCAGCGATAGCATCCCGGTGGTGATCGGCGTGATGTTTTGGTCCATCACAATGCGATCGGCTCGGAGCGATATGTTGCTGGTCGAATCGGTGATCAACCCATCGTCGGTGGCGCCAAGGAAGTTATCTCCACTGAAATGAATCGAACCGTTGACGGCCAAGAGCGAGATGTTGCCGCTGGCGGCTAGGATTTCGGTACCGCTCAGCTCGATGGCTCGTCCATCCCCCCCGAGCGCAACCGCGACCATATTGACGTCCCCGGTCCCGGTGACCATCGCGGTCGTGCGACCCGGGCCGCTCGCGGTGATCCCCCGGCTGCCCAGCGTCGAGCCCGAGACAACTCCCGCCAGATAAAGATCGCCATCATGGGTGCGGAAGACGCTGTCGATCGCCTCGCCGTTGGCGGCCAGACGCAAACCATGATTGTAGTCCCCGACCGCTTTGGATTGCCCGATCAACGACAAAGCGCCAGTCAACCCCGCGTCGATCGTGATCCCTTCATAAGCCACGATGCCGTTGCTGATCGCCAAACCACCCTCGTTACTGGTCCGGTCGGAAAAGCCCGTGATATTGATATTGCCGCCGCCGGAGAGGATTTGCAGGTTGGATCCCCCGGTCGCTGCGCCGCCGCCAAGCATGATTCCGAATCCGGCACCGTTATAATTGCTGGCGAAACCGTCGGGTCGTCCATCATTTGCCGTTCCCTCTCCAAAAAGGAATCCGGTGCCGCCGTCGTCTAAGCCACCGGCAATTTGGATCTGTCCGCCACCGACCGCGGGCACACCGGTTTGCCGTTCCCCCGCGGTTCGCGAGTCCAGCATTGTGTTGGCGGCCATCGAAACGCCGCCGGATTGGTCACCGTCGCTATCGGACCAAAGGGTGATGTCACCGCCGTTGGTCGTCGCGCGGCTTCCGTTTTGAATAGTGATATCGCCGACCGCTTTGAGCAAAATCGAACCCGCCGCCCCTGCCCCGGTTGACTCCAGGTTGTTTCGTACGTCGATTCTTTGGCCATGAATTTCGATCGGGCCGGCCACCGTCTGCGGACCGTTCATGAAAATGTTGCCGCGATTGCCCTCACCGCCGATCGTCAGCCCGCCAACCAAACTCTGAGCCTTCCAATCCGCATGAATCGTTTCACCGGGCGTCAGCGGCAGCAATCGCAGATCGCCGCTCGTGATCACCGAGGTAAGCTCGCTATCAATTAGATTGCTGTGCAGCGTGATATCGCCCGCATAACCTTCGCCGCCGTAGGTAACGCCATCACCAATGGAAATACCTGCTACGTAGTCGTCCCCCGAATCGCCACGCTGAATAATGTTTCCGCTGGCGGGGTCACCGATTTGCGAATTTGAAATTGTGAGGCCTCCGGAAGGGTAGGTATCAATACCACCCCCGATTCCGCTTACTTCGATCTGTCCGCCCTCGGTGGCCAGTTTGACACGATTAAGCGCAACGCCGACTTGATAAACCGTCGACGTTCCACCGCCCCCCAAGCCTTCGACCAAAATTTCACCCGCACCCGTCGCCTGAATCGTGGTCATCGGCAGAGCCGTATTGGATTGACGGATAGTCACCCCCGCGTTGTTGTAAGCTTGTTCCCTCCCTCCCCCGGTGCCGCGAATGGTAACGCCCCCCCCAGCGGTCATCATGAAAGTTTGGTTTTGCGAGTAGCCTTGGTAGTTGCCACGGTCGAACGTTCCTAGACCGCCGTAACCTTCCATCAAAATGGAACCCGTTCCATCGGCGAACACGGTCGGTGCCTGATTGAAAATGCCCACCGATTCTAATGAAGCTGCATCGGAAGTGCCCCGGCCCAAAACCGTGATGTTGCCGTTGCTGCCCGTTGCCGTCGCCAAGTTTGCATTGATCGTCACCCCGTTGCCGATGCCCGGTAGGTACGATCCGGTGTCGGCGTCGAGCAATAGGTTGCCACCTGCCCGCAGGTCGCGATCAACCGTGATGCTGCCACCATAGATATTGATATCTCCGTTGACATTGATCGGCTCGGAAATCCGGACGACCGACGTGGTGTTATCACGCCCCAACGTCAAACCACCCAGCGTCGCGAGGTTTTTGATGTTGAGCCAATCGACCGACTTGGTCCCGGCAAATTGACCCAGGTTGATGTTCCCGTCGAACTCAAAAATTGAATCGTCGGCATTATAAGCATTGCCAAACGGTTGGATGGTCAGGTGCCCGGTCGTTTGAACAAAGACTTCGGTCGCAAAAGCGGCCGTGTCGGCGGTCAGGGTGATGTCGGAACTCGAAAACTCTCGGCCCCCGGCTTGATTGGCTCCCAAAACAACATTGCGGAGCTGCACCTGACCCGCACCGCCGGCATCGGACGGTCTGCCGGTGATGCGGATCTCCCCGGTCGTCGCACCGATCGCGCCGCCGAGGACACTGACGGCGAGATCATCGGACGTGCCCTGATGACCCCTGATCTCCACACCACCGCCGTCCCGGCTGGCGAGAATGTCAACGTTGGAGGTGTAGAAAACCACGCCGTGCGCCAACCCGGAACCCGCCCCGTTCGCCTCGATAGCATCCCCGATGACTCGGATCGCATCGGCCGAGGTGCTGGCGCTGTCGATGTCAATCACCGCCATGTCTTCTAGCCGGTGACCGCCAAAGGCGACGCCATGCGAATAGGAGTTTCCGTTGTCCGACCGCCCGCCGCCGTTGATGAAAATCGTACCGGCGCCGCTATCAATTGACGTATCTTTGGCAAACAACACGCCCGCCGCGATGCCATCATCAGCGACGGTGGTGGCCGAGATACCGCGGACCGAAATGTCCCCGCCGCCGGATGCTAGTTGAACGTCTTGATTCAGTCGCACGCCCGAAGCCGAGGTGGCGGTCGATTCGCCCGAACCGTAGGCGAACCACAACCCGTCCGCGCCACCGCCCAACGCAATGTTTCCGCCGCCGGTGGTGATGTTCAGTATTGAATCGCTGTGGATCGCACCCTGCCCGGCCTCACTAAAATCTGAAGCAATCGTGACGTCGCCGCCGCCGGTCACGACATTGACACTGCTGGGCACACCGGTGGACAAACCCATCGTCAGGTCACCACCGGAGAGAACTGAAACATCTCCGACACCCGACTGGATCGATAACGACGCGGAATTGGCAAGCTCGACGCCAACCCCGTTGTTGTTCGCGGCGCCCGATAGCGCGATCGAACCATCGCCGGAGCCGCCGCGGGTATCAAACCTTCCCGAAACGGAAACGCCGATGATCGTCGTCGAACTCGAATCACCCGACGCCCCGTCGCCGACGGCCAGCCCCTCAAAGCTTCCCGCGCCTTGCCCGGTACCGATCCAAAGGTGCCCCCCGTTGGTCTCGAGATTGATATTCGCCGTGATGGCGCCGCCATCGCCGGTCTCGTTGGAGCGGCCCCAGAGGATCGTATCAAGTTTTCCGTCGCCCTCGGTGAGGATCCCCTTGCCACTGCCGCCGCCGTACATCATTAGTAGACTCCTCCCGGCTTTGAGCATC
Organism: Pirellulaceae bacterium; assembly: GCA_963833245.1. Lineage (GTDB taxonomy): Bacteria > Planctomycetota > Planctomycetia > Pirellulales > Pirellulaceae > Rhodopirellula. The sequence continues at coordinate 472,387 of CAWHXH010000005.1, read as the reverse complement.
AATTGACCGTCCTGGTCGCCGACGTGCGTCAAGGATTCGAAGACCGATATCACCGGAGCCAGCGCGGTGAAGTCACCGGTGAACCTCATCGCTTCGTTGAGCGTCAGCGTCATTGTTCCCGCAGATTTACCGATTAAAACGTCAGCAAACGTCGAATCCGAAAAATCAAAGATATTGGTGCTCAGCTCCCTTTTGAAAAACTCTCCGGTCGGTTGAATTGTCAAGTCGCCGGTGGTCGTTATGTTCAGCCTTCCCGTAGGGGCATTGAAAGAATCGGCCAGCAGCGTGATATCGCCGCCGCCGGCGTCGATCAGCGAGCCTCCGATAAACTCCATGGAATCATTGATCGCCGGACCGGCATTGATCAACACGTCGCCGCCGCCGGTCTTGATTTCGCCGTCCAAATACACGGACCAGGGCGATGATGGAGCTTGCGGGGCGAAAGGGTCGAAGGTCAAACCGGTCCCCGTGCCGCTGCCACCGGCGGTGCTGGTACCACTAATCCAAACATGACCGCCCCCGGTGATTAGATCGCCGTTGATGGTCACGCCACCATCGTTCGTGTTATCGAAGTCCGACCAAAGCACGACGTTGAGTGCCCCGCCGGTGGTACTGATGTTTGCACGATCCAGTTCAATTTGATTATGAGCCTGGAGCGTCAAGGTCGTCGTACCCGCGCCTGTTTTCTCGATGTCTGAATTGACATAAATGTAACCGCTTGCCGACCCCACGGAACCAAACGCTGCGTTGTCGACCACCGTTGTCACGGTCACGTCGTTGGTGTTCAGCGAAGCCGAGATAGCCGCGGCCGCGGAACCCGAGATGACATAGTCGAATGGGTCGATCAACCACTTCCCCGCGACCGAACCGATCGCATCAAGGTTGATTCCGGCGTCGACTTGGACCCCGGCGATATCAATCATGCCACCGGACGTTTCAATCCGTCCGCCGCTACCGAACCACTCGCCCCCGCGGGCGATCAGTGTCCCGTAGGCTTTGGTGATGGAATCAACATTCAACACATCCGACCATAAAACAATCGTCCCGCCGTCACCGGACCCGGTTGCCTAAGCGTCGATGGTTGCCCCCGCGGCCATGGTGACGTTGGTGGCTTGGGTCATATCGCCACTGCCCTGCCACCCGCCGCCGACGAGCACCGTGCCACCGCCGTGGGTGCCGGTCGCATCGATCGATGAGTTGGCCGACAGCGTGATGGTGTCGGCCTCCAGCCGCGCGGTTCTGCCCAAAGTGGGATAGGCCTCCGGCCTGTCATCCGCAGGATTTGCATGGGAAGACAGGCTGGAAGCCTGTCCCACATGGATGCTCCCATCGTGCATGATCTCGCCGCCGGGGTTGACCAGATACACTTCGCCGCCCGACGTGGCCGCTCCGGTTGCGCGGATCGTGCCGGTATTTTGGATCAATCCCGCGGTGGGGCTGATGCCCGACGCCAACGTTGCCATCGTCGGCTGGACATAGGTCATGCCATTATCAAGCGTCACCCGCCCGCCGCCGGACATGGTGATGTTCCCGCCGGTCGAGGTGATGATGCCATGATTGGCAATGTCATTGGCGATCAAATGGGCGCCGCCGGCGCGGGTCGCGATCGTGCCATGATTGACGATGGACCCGGTCGATCCGCCATCGACAAACGCCATCGCTCCGCCGGCCATGAAGTCGGCATTGGCAATGTCAAACGTCGACGCGGTGAAGCCGTTGGTGTTGACCCCATGCCCGAAGCGGAAACCATGATGCCCGATGGATTGACCAAAACCACATGCCCATTGGACTGGATCGCGCCGGCGATCGTCGACGGCATGTTGGCCGTGGTGACCCGGTTGAGGATCGCGGAGTTGGCGTCAGGCAGGTTGAAATTAGCAACGTTGCCGGCCCCGACGTTGAACGATTGCCAATCGACGATCGCCCGGGCGGTGGTGGCGTTGACATCGGTGATGCCGCCGGATTGCACGATCGCCGCGGCTCCGGCGACGACTTGACCCCCGGCGGGCGACTGGGCGGAGGCCGAACCGACACCGGACATCGTCGCGATCAACATCGCCAATGCCCGACGTTTGAACGCACGACTGCGGCCGCTCACCGACGTTTGGACCCGAGATGCGTTGACAGAAGAACGTGTGGAAGCCATTGGAATCATTCCATTGGCGTGGGACATGATTCCCCCGCCGCGGTGTGGTGCAGTAGTCGGGCGGGTGCCCCCCATCCGGTCCGATGCGCGACTGCACCGGCATTGCAACGGTGGCACTGTTTTCTCGTCAGGTCGGATTTAACTTAACAGCCTCCTGTAATAGTCACGGGTGATGGTTCGGTCGCGGTGCCAATGCCGATTATTCAGCCCCTTCCCAATGGGGTGTGCTTAACACCCGAGCAATGCGGAGAGGTGATGCGAACCATTTAGGAGCACCAAACTAATCATTGACGTAGTGTATTTTGCTAAAAATCCATCCACAGCAGGCACACCATGGATTTTTAGCAAAATCCACTACGTTCGGCGGATTGTTAATTCGGCGTTCCTTGGTCATTTTGGTGGCCTCCGATTTTGTCGAAACACGCGGCGAGATCGTCCTTCGGTGACGGCTGTGCCGATCCGGTGATTGCGACGTCCGTTCGCCAGCCGGATTGCCAAGTTCATACGATCGGCCTCAAACGCTGACGTTGTGGGCGTCGAATCAATGACTGGTTGATGAAAGTCACCGGTCGCGTCCAAAAATCATGGAAGGTCGTTTGGATTCCAAAACACTACGCTGTGAATTATCGAGCGATTTGTTGCTCGCTCGACTGCTGCCGGTCCGTCGAGCGGGTCTCGCACTGATGTTGATTTGTGGCATGTCGTCGACGAGCACGGGGCAGGGTCCTGTGGGATCGTTGTTTCGTTGGAGTGCCAACCCATCGACCCGCGTTGCCTCAGCCCGATGAAGCCCTCGTGAGCGAACGCCCCGACTTTACCGAAGCCAGCAGCGTGGTGGGGCTGGGCATCTTGCAACTCGAGAGTGGTTACACCTACACGGTCAATGACGACGACGGCGAGCAAACGATTGGTCATGGTTACCCTGAGACGTTGCTGCGGTATGGCGTTTTGGCCAACTGGCTGGAGTTTCGGTTGTCGCTCAATTTTGGTGATGAGCGGATCACATCCGCGTCTGGAAGCTTCAATCGAGCCGGCGGTGACGACCTGTACCTGGGTTTCAAAATTGGCCTGACACCGCAGCATGGGATTCGACCCGAAATGGCGTTGATACCCCAGATGACGATTCCGACGGGCGGGGGCGGACGATCGGACGAACGAGTGCTGCCGGGCCTCAATTGGGTCTATTCTTGGGGCTTCAGTGACTTCGTCACGATCGGCGGCAGCACTCAGTTCAACGAAACGATTGATCAAGAGTCCGAGCGTCGATACACCCAGTGGGCACAATCGGTGACCGCTGTTTACTCGTTGACGGACCGCTTGGGAGCCTATACCGAGTACTACGGCTTCTATCCCGCCAACGCGGACACCGACCGGCCGGAGAACTATTTCAATGGCGGTCTGACTTACCTCATCAGCGACAATGTTCAATACGACATTCGCGGCGGGGTGGGCTTGAATGACAACGCCGATGACTACTTCGTCGGGACGGGCTTGACCGTTCGGTTTCGGTAATCGGACCGTTGGGTCCATGGTAATCGGTGCCCTGAATGTCCTCGGTGGACAGCGACGCGGGCAGCGTCCATCATGCTCCGCCAGGAAGCTGATTTTTAGAGAGGCTAGCAGGTTGACGACTCACTCCCACAGCGCCGCGGCCCACCAACGGACGCGACAAGATCACGCGCAGGAAACGGCCGAGGATTACGTCGAAACGGTCGCCGAGTTGATTGAGAAGAAAGCCGAATGCCGGATCGTGGACCTATCCGATCGGTTTGGGGTCAGCCACGTCACGGCGCTTCGAGTGGTCAAACGGTTGCAGTCCGAGGGGCTCGTCAAAACCGAACCCTATCGGCCTGTCGAGCTAACCGCCAAAGGACGGCGGCTGGCCAAGGTCTGCCAAGAACGGCACGAGTTGGTCTATCAATTTTTGCTTAAATTGGGGGTGGGTCCCAAAGCCGCGACGGTGGACGCTGAAGGGATCGAGCATCACCTCAGCCCCGATACGTTGGACCGGATGCGGGACTTCCTGCAGTCTTGAGAGACGGGGACGGCGGCCGGCGGCTTGACGATTTTTCCGACGGAACCTACGATCCCACCTCGGTCTGTAGCCACTGCTACACCGCAGTCCCCACCTAAATTCCCAATGACAAACGTCCCCAATCCATCGCGGCGACGGACCACCAGCGTCCCGTTCGCCGTGGTTGGGTTCTTCATTGCGGCGTTGGCAGGCTGCACCGGCTCGATTGATTCGACGGGGCGGGCAGCGGACGACCGCGTCTCAGGATCGTCGGAAGGAGTCGGTGGCAGGTACAAAATCCTGGGAACCGTGGCGATGGTCACCGACATCGCTCGGGGCGTCGCCGGCGATAGGGCCGAGGTTCAAGGGTTGATGGGGGCCGGGGTCGATCCGCACCTCTACAAACCCACTCGCAGCGACATTCAAACACTGATGTCCGCCGACGTGGTCTTTTATAATGGCCTGCTGCTGGAAGGGAAAATGACCGACGCGCTGATCCGCGCCGCCACCGCGGGCAAGAAGGTCTATCCGGTCACTGAGCTATTGGACGAAAAATTCCTGCTGCAACCCGACGAGTTTGCTGGACACTACGATCCGCACGTTTGGATGGACCCTTCGGCATGGGTCAAAACGATTGACGTCATCCGAGATAAATTGATCCAGTATGACCCCAACGGCAAGGAAACTTATGACCGCAACGCTGATGCGTTGATCGAAGAAATCAATCGACTGGACACTTATGCTCAAACCGTGCTTTCAAGCGTCCCCGAAAGCCAGCGGATTTTGGTGACCGCCCACGACGCTTTCAATTACTTTGGCCGGCGGTACGGTTATCAAGTCGTCGGCATCCAGGGGCTTTCGACCGAATCGGAGGCGGGGGTTGCGGACATCGAAAAATTGGTCGACTTGTTGGTTGACAATAACATCGGAGCAGTCTTCGTCGAATCCACGGTTTCACAGCGAAACATCGAAGCGCTCATTGAGGGAGCCAAAGCCCGCGGGCGGAACGTCAAGATTGGCGGTCAATTGTATAGCGACGCGATGGGCCGCCCGGACACTTATGAGGGCACTTACATCGGGATGATTGACCATAATGCCTCCACGGTTGCCATGGCGCTTGGTGGCAAGGTGCCCGAGGGCGGGATGCAGGGCAAATTGCAAATTGCAAAATGAACATTTCAGATTGTTCAATATCAAAACCATGAACCTAGATGGACGCCCAACGCCCGCGGAGCGACCCGAACACTCCGTCAACAGTCCCGTCGCGATTCACGCGATGACCGTCGCCTATCACAGCAAACCAGTGTTGTGGGATGTCGACTACGATGCCCCCCCTGAGAAATTAATAGCGATCGTCGGTCCCAATGGTGCCGGCAAAAGCACGTTGATCAAAGCCTGCCTCGGTTTGGTCAAGCCGGCGACCGGCGAAGTGATGTTTTGGGGCCAACCGTTTGTCAAGCAACGTTCCCGGGTCGGCTACGTCCCCCAGCGGGAATCGGTCGATTGGGACTTCCCCGTCTCGGCACTGGACGTGGTCTGCATGGGCCGTTACCGCAAAATCGGTTGGTGTTTGCCGGTGACGGGCAAGCACAAGCGGTTTGCCCGAGAGTGCATGGACCGCGTGGGAATGGCCGATTATGCCGATCGCCAAATCAGCCAGCTTTCGGGCGGTCAGCAGCAACGGGTTTTCCTCGCCCGCGCCTTAGCCCAAGAAGCCGAGTTGTATTTCATGGACGAACCGTTCGCCGGCGTCGATGCGGCGACCGAGAAAGCGATCGTCGAGGTGCTCCGCGAATTGCGGCAGCAAGGCAAAACCGTCTTGGTGGTTCATCACGACCTGCAAACCGTGGCGGAGTACTTCGACGACGTCATCCTGTTGAACATGCGAGTCGTCGCGGCCGGACCGGTCGATGAAATCTTTACCCGAGAGAACTTGCGAAAAACCTATGGCGGTAAACTGACCCTGCTTTCCGAAGCCGCCCATTCCATGTCGTTGGCCGGCCGGGGGGGGCAGGGCTAGTGAACGGTCCGGTCGCGGCAATGATGATTTTGGCCCGGGCCGGTCTGGCCGATGGCGACCGCGTCCGGGCATCGATCACCAACGTTGAGGATGTTTGGCCGACAGTGTCTCAAGTCGCTCGCGTGCTCACCTTTGGCGGCGGTTACAACACCACGATCGTGATCCTCAGCACGACGTTGTTAGGCATTGCCGCGGGGATCGTCGGGGTCTTCGCGCTGCTGCGCAAACGGTCGCTGGTCGGCGACGCCCTCAGTCATGCGACGCTGCCGGGCATCGGATTGGCATTCATCATCGCGACTTCGATGGGTTACGACGGACGCAGCCTTCCGGTGCTGTTGTTTGGAGCGACGGTGACCGGGGTCGCCGGCATTTTAGCCATCCAGTGGTTGATCCGTCATACCCGGCTGCGCGAGGACGCGGCGATCGGCATCATCCTCAGTGGGTTCTTTGGCGCCGGTGCGATCATCTTTAGCCTTATTCAAGGCATAAGGACCGGCAACGCGGCGGGCATCAACCATTTCATCTATGGTCAAACCGCGGCGATGAACGTCCGCGACGCCTACCTAATGATGGGCATCGCGATTGTCGCGATGATCGCGGCCACGTTGTTGCTCAAAGAATTCTCGATGGTTTGTTTCAACGATGCGTTCGCCCGAGTCGATGGTTGGCCGGTCACCCGGATCGACCTTGGGATGATGGGTTTGGTCGTCGTCGTCACCGTTGGCGGCTTGCAGGCGGTTGGATTGATCCTGGTGGTGGCGATGTTAATCATTCCCGCAGTCGCGGCGAGGTTTTGGACCGAGCGATTGTGGTTACTGGTATTGTTGGCCGCCGTGATTGGCGGGTTGTCCGGCTACTTGGGATCGGCAACCTCCGCCCTATTGCCCCGCAAACCCGCCGGGGCGGTCATCGTGTTGACCAGCGGCATGTTGTTCGCCATTAGCATGTTGGTCGCACCTCGCCGCGGCATCGCCGCGTCAGCAATCAATCGCATCAGAATGCGGTTAAACATCGCAGCGGACCATTTGTTGGAAAAAGCCTACCTGGCGGCTGATCGGGGGCTGCCGGCCCAGCTTGGACCCGAAGCGGTTACCCGGTTGGCACGGCGCCGGGCTTGGGGGCCATGGCTACGCACATTCGTTCCAATTCATGTCAAACGACGTGGCCTGGGACAGTGGGTCGATGCGAGTTTCATCCCCAGCGAAGCGGGATTGCGGCGGGGTCGTCAGGTGGCACGAAATCATCGGCTCTGGGAACAGTACCTGATTGCCCACGCCGACATTGCCCCCAGCCATATCGATTGGACCGTTGATCGCGTTGAACACGTCTTGGACCAATCAATGATCGACGAACTCGAAGCGTTGTTGGACCAACGGGGCATCGACAGTCATCGCCGCCAAGCCCACCCCGCGCTGGAGCCGGTGTGATGAGATTTGACTATGGGTTGGATCTGTTTCCGTTGTTGGTCGCAACGCTCGCTTCGTTGACTTGCGCCTGCTGGGGAATTTTTTGGTCCTGCGTCGCCAAAGTCTGATGGGCGATGCGCTCAGCCACGCCGTATTGCCGGGGATCGTCGTCGCGTTCTTGGTCACATCATCTCGCAATCCGTTGTTAATGCTCGGCGGGGCAACCGTCGCCGGTATCATCACCGTGGTATTGATTGAATTGATTAAACGAATGGGCCGCGTCGAACCCGGAGCAGCAATGGGGGTGGTGTTTAGTTTGATGTTTGCCCTCGGCGTGCTATTGATCGAAAAAGCCGCTGCCAGCTCGGTCGACCTCGATGCTGAATGTGTCCTATATGGACAACTTGAAACTCTGGTTTGGTTTGGGGCACCGGACAACTTCGCCGATCTCATGTCATGGAACACGATCGACTCGATGCCCAGGCAACTGACCCTGCTGGCGGTGATGTTCGTCGTCGCATTGCTATTTGTGGGTTTGTTGTTCAAAGAACTGCGGATCGCGGCGTTCGACCCCGAAATGGCAACGTCGCAGGGCATCTCGGCGCGGGGGATGCATTATCTGCTGATGGTCTTCGTTGCCGCCGCGACGGTTGCATCCTTTGAAGCGGTCGGTTCCATCCTGGTCATCGCGGTGCTGATCGCCCCGGCAGCGGCAGCCAGACTGTTGACCGATCGGCTGGGTTCACAAATCGCCGTCAGCTTCGTCGCGGCCTTGATCTGCGGTGTGGGTGGCTATTTTGCTGCGACATTGATTCCCGGGGCGTTCGGTTTCGGTAGTGTCAACGCGGCGGGCAGCATGGCGGTCGTCGCGGGAATGTTGGTGGTTCTTCGCGGCGCTCGGTTCCCCATCGCACGGCATCATCGCCCGCGGCTTCCGCCAACGGCGTTTGGGACGAGAGTCAACGTTGGACGATGTTTTGGCAACGCTGTTTCGCCGCGAAGAAAACCCCGCAGGCTCAACAGTCAACTTGTCAAGCGGTGCGGTCACGCTGGCAACACGTCACAACCTGGTTCGCCGAACCGACGGAGGCATTGCATTGACCAACGCCGGACGCCTCCGCGCCCAGGGGGTGCTGCGCAAGCACCGCTTATGGGAGGATTATTTAGTGTCCCAAGCCGGCGTCCGGCCGGACCACGTCCACGATACCGCCGAGCAATTGGAGCACCTCGTTGTCCAACCGACCGGCGACGCGACGACCGACCCCCACGGCCGCCCGATCCCGCCCCCGCCCCAACCGTAGCTGGACCCGCCAGGGTTCAAATCATCGCTGGACCCGCCCTATCTGTAGCTGGAGCCGCCAGGGTTCAGACGATCGCTGGACACGCCCAACCGTAGCCGGACCCGCCAGGGTTCAAACCATCGCCCCCCCCCAACCGTAGCTGGACCCGCCAGGGTTCAGACCATTGCACCCCCCCCGAGTTATGCCTTCCGGCGGCAGCACATCTGATTAGAGTGCGTGATCGATCCCGATGTTCCTGAGTTGCAGCCGGGTCAGCCAGACGAACTGGACGTGCCGAACGCCGTTGACGACCATCTCCTTTTGAATCTTGAAAACAGTATCCCGCTCATCTTCAAATTCGACTTTGGTCAGGTTCAAACTCGCGCTGGCCCAATCCAAGTCTCCCGGTGGTGATTGATTCATGGGTTCGGTTGTATGGGTGGAAAGTGTCTTTCGAGGATTCACCTCAAATCTACCATCCGACAACGATAATATCACCCGGCAACAGGAAAATGGATGAATAGTGAAGCGGTGCTGCTGCGGGTCGTTTCGCAGCTCATCATCATCATTGCCGCGGCGAGGGCCGGCGGCTGGGTATTTCGCAAACTCGGTCAGCCGCAGGTGGTCGGAGAAATCGCCACCGGGTTGTTGTTGGGACCCTCGTGCTTTGGACGTGTCAGCCCGGAACTCTCCGCGTGGGTGTTCCCGGACAGCACGGCGGAGATCTTTGTTGTTCTGGGGCAACTGGGATTGATTTTCCTGATGTTTGTGGTCGGTCTGGAATTCGACTTCGGTCATCTCCGCTCGATCGGACCGGCGGCCGGTGGCGTCGCGGTCGCCGGCATCGCTCTGCCGTTCGGCATGGGAGCCGCCCTGGCCTACACCATTCATTCGGGGGTCGCTCCGGAATACAGCCGCCCCGGCTTTGTATTGTTCATGGCAACCGCGTTGTCGATCACCGCGATCCCCATCCTGGGTCGCATCATGATGGAGCTGGGCGTGACCCGCACTCCAATGGGCGTGTTAACCATCTCAGCCGCGGCGGTTGACGATGCGATCGGTTGGATCTTATTGGCGACCGTCAGTGCGGCGGTCAACGGATCGTTCAATCCCTATCCGGTCCTGCGGATGCTCGGCTGGACCGCGCTATTAATCGCAACGATTTTTGTCGTCGTCCGGCCGCTGGTCAGTCGTTGGACCGACCACGTTTTGACGCGTTATCACGGTGAGCTGCCATCGGGTCCGTTTTCGGTCATTCTGATCTTGGTTTTGGCCTCAGCCGCTTTGACCAATTGGATCGGAATCTTTTCGATCTTTGGTCCGTTCGTCCTCGGAGCTTCGTTGTGCAATCAGCGGGCGTTGCAAACTGCCATCCGGGTTCGGCTGGAAGAGTTCGTGACCGTCTTCCTCCTTCCGGTTTTCTTCACGTACACCGGTTTGCGGACCAACATCGGCACGCTTGACTCCGCCTACCTGTGGCTGGTTTGCGGATTGGTGGTGTTGGTCGCGACGGTTGGCAAAGTCGTCGGCTGTGGAGCGGCCGCTCGGCTCGGCGGGATGTCGTGGCGCGACAGTGCCGGGGTGGCGATCATGATGAACACCCGCGCCCTGATGGGTTTGATTGCGGTGAACATCGGGCGGGAGTTGGGTGTGATCCCGGACACCATCTTTTGCATGATGGTGGTCATGGCCATTGTAACAACGCTGATGACCGCGCCGGTGCTGCGGCGACTGTTACCCAACGATCGCATGGCAACGCCGGATGCAAGCGGAACGGCGCCCGCCGTCCGGTGACGTCAATATTGCCGGTACGGCGCAAGCCGTTCGGTTTCGTCAAAATTAGCGGTACGGCGCGAGCCGTCCGGTGTCGTCAATACTAGTGGTATGCCGATAGCCGTATCGACACCGGAGGGCTTGCGCCCTACCGCTAAGATACAACGCGACACCGGAGGGCTTGCGCCCTGCCGCTAGCATTTGGGGAATCGATCAGAAGGTCGACTTGAGCACTTCGCGGCTGGCTCGGGTCCCCAGGGCGCCCCATAAACCGAAGGGGCTTTCGGCGCCGGCGGGCATGTTGTTCAACAAAAATGCCGAGTTGCCGGTGTCGATCGAATCGGTAATGAATTTCACCGCCCCGTCAGCCATCAACACATGGGCGCCGCCTTGATGACGGCTGCTGACCGACCAGTTTCCGTCGGTCCATTCGTTCCAGTTGTTGATATACATCGGCGAGTTGGGTCCCAGCGTCGTTGTTACGCCGGTGTTGAGGTTGGCGACATTGGACCAGATGAAACCGCGCCGCGTGCCGGCATCGACCCCGGCGGGGTAGGCGGATTTATCATCAAACTTTGGACCGTAAGTGGGAAACGTTCCGGCAGCCCAAAACTGCGGCCGGGCGGGATCTATCAGCGGGCTGGATTTGATAAACGCGTACCCCGGAGCGGTGTTGTTGGGATTTTGCACCAACCGTCCGATGTCAAAACCGGCTTGCGAACGAGTGTCGCTATCGCCCAAGTCGGTGATGATCTCGCCGCAGGCGATCGTGTTGGATAAACCGTCCAGGAAGTCGCGAAACTCGGTTTGTCGGCGGACCAGGAACGCTCCACGCATCCAACGATTGATCTCGTTGGCCTGTCCGTTGTTGATCGTTCCGTAATTGCCATTATTCCAATTGACCGCTCCCCGCCAATTATTAAGCGTGTTATCGCCTTGAGAAGCGGCGTAGTTGGTTCGTCCCATCGCGGGCAAACCCGTTCCCGGATCACTGGGGCAGCGGAACGCCGGCACTTCGGTCACCCAGGGGCCGTATTCAAAATGCCCACCGGTCGGCTTGGGACCCATCGGAAAGAACGGCCGGCCGGCCAATCCCGGCGCGTAGGTCGCCGACGGGGGCGAGTTGCCGTAAGCGTCCCGGTTGAGCGGGTTGCTGATCTGCTCCCACAGCGCCGCCTGTTCCATGTATGGGGTCAGCGGCACCAAAAAGCTGAGCGATAACTGCGACGTGACATCGCTGTGCGTCCCCAAATTGCCTAGAGCGGGGTCTTTGTCGGTCCCGGTGCCGTGGATCGGCATCCCGTCGAAACCGGCGTGATAATTGTGAATCGCCAGCCCAATTTGCTTGAAATTGTTACTGCAACTCATCCGCCGGGCTGCTTCCCGGGCCGCCTGGACCGCCGGCAGCAACAATCCGACCAAAACGCCGATGATCGCGATGACCACCAACAATTCAACGAGGGTAAAACCCTTGGAGGCAAATTTTTTCATGACAAAACCTGTGAGAAAGGGGAGGAGAGGAACCGAACGACATGTATTTGGAGAAGTCACTCAGATGGGAAATCGCTAGCTTCGGCGCATCCGAGCTACTCGTCGTAGCCCTTAGCGGACATGCCAACCCCATCCCGCTGAGCCTGCTGCTCGGGGGTAATTTGATACGGATTGTCTGCCGGCAGCGTGGGGGTTTCAGCCACGTCGCTGGAACAACCAGCCAGCGGTGAGAAAGCCGCGGCGATCAAGAAAAATCGAAATAACACGACGGCGACTCGGCGGCTGGGGAGCGGGGCAAGCGTGGCGATGGCAACACTTTGGGGCCAATCACCACATTACGTCAGCTTAACGACGGTCCTTTCAGCGATGCAAGTCTTCGGCGAGCGATTGCGACTTAAAAAACTCAAAAATGGCGGGCACCGCCGCCGGCTCGAAGCGGTGCCCCCCCGGATGGACGAACGTCTGCAGCGGTGTTGACGATTCGCAGTCGTAAATTTGGAGCAGCCCATCAGCGACCGGTTGCTGTTTGCACCGATTGATTTGGGCGATGGCTGCGATCATTGCCCGCTGCCCCTTGATTTTCACCAGGGGGTCCTGATCCCCCGCGATAATGATGGCGGCTTTGGGCCGAATCAGGTTGCGGATCGACGGAGCGATCATTCCGGCGCTGGGGCCGAAGGCCGCGAAGACATCGTTCCGGGTCGCCCACAACAAATAGCAGAAGCCGGCACCGTTGGAATGACCGGTCGCGTAGATTCGTCGTTCATCAATTTGATATTCCTGTCGAAGACTTTCCAATATTGCGTCGACGAATCGCAGATCGCGGTCGGCGTGATCCCCCGGCGAGGTCTGCCATCCGGTCTTGTTGCCCTGCGGATCGGTCAGCCGTCCGGGCGTGTTGACCCCCTGCGGCACCACGACGATCGCGCCGGGCCATGCCTCGGGTACTTGATAACTCCGGGCGATCGACTGCATCCGCCCCCCATGGCCGTGAAAAACAAAGACCAGCGGGGTGGGTTGCGCCGAGGCGGTTGGCGGCGCGGCCACGATCGCTTCACGCTCCAGTCCATCGATGGTCCAAACGCGATGCTCCCATCGCGAGGCCGTACTGACACTGTCAGCCGGTGGGGCCGCTGATGTCATCGGTAGAGTGCAACTCAAGACAACGGCGACGCAAAGTTGTCGATTGAAAAGCATTATAAGACCGCGGGTTCGTCAGATTAGGTTTGGGTTGGGAGGGTGAGTCTGCTGAATGCTTTGGGAGGGTGAAGCTCCTGCTGAACCTTGCGACTCGGCGGGAGCCTCGGCCTCCGTGAAAGCTCGGCGGGGCCTCGGCCTCCCGTTGGAAAGACTCGGCGGGAGCCTTGCCCTCCCGTTTGAATCAACCCGCGATTGAATCGAAAGTTTCGACTTGAGCAACATTGTTATTGACGAGAAGCCGTTTGAAAGAATCGCCAGCAGACGTCCGTGGCGTCGATCGCATCGTTGCTTGGACCAACCAACCATGCGGGAGCTTGACCAACACCGCCCGGCCAATGGTGACCTAGATGGTCAATCCAGATCGATTGAATGATCGCCCCATCGCGGCCCGGCACTGACTCTCGGATCAACGCGGCGCCGACCTTCCGCTCGCTGAAGTCCCGTGGGGACAGGTCCAAGGCGTCGGCCCAGACTTCGACGTTTCGTGCAACCGACGGTTTGGCCGGCGAGGTTGAATCAGGGCTGCCCAAACGCAGCCGGGGCACACCACCATCGATTGGATTAAGCGGATCGGATCGGCCGGACATGTAGAGTAACGAGACGCCCCGCCTCAACGTCACCTCAGCATTCCAACATGCCGAACCGCTAACCGCGATCGCGACAACGCGCTGTGACAAAGCCTCGCCAATACGAAAAGCCATCGATCCGCCGTTGGAGAAACCCGCGACATAGATTTGACGCGAATCGATCGCGTGCTTGGACGAAACGTCATTGATGAGAGCCTCTATGTAGGCGATGTCATTGACGTTTGTCGCAGACGCGTCAAAACGACCCGATCCGTCGTTCCAACCCTGTGGATTTTTGCGGAAATGAGGTGGATCACCGGGCGATGGCCGAGTTGCCTCGGGATAGACGATGATGAAATTCTCTGTTGCCGCTTTTGCAGACCATCCGGTCTCAGCCATAATATTGGCCGCCGTGCCCCCCATGCCGTGAAGCATCATCACCAACGGTCGTGGCCGCGCGTCTTCGGGATTGGCCGGAGCGTAAACGACATACTGCCGCGGCCTTTGGTCAACAACCAAATCAATACGCTGGTGTTCATCGGGTAGATCTTGGGGGCTGCCGGACGAAGCCGAAGTGGCAGCGATCATCCAGGCAAGCCCGCCGGCGGCGGTTAACCCAAAAACCCAAATGGTGACGGATCGGCGTTTCATGTCCTCATAGCCGCAAGGCTCGTTCGTAAACTCGAGCGATGTCCGCCATGTAGTGGCTGAGAGTTGTTTGACTGGCCGAACCAAGACGCTCAGCCGCTAATTCCCGATCACCTTCGGCGTCGGCAATCAGCCCCAAGTAGAGATCTCCATAGAAGGCCGCGTCCTGATACGTTGGCTTGCCCCGCTCTCGCTCGACGGCGGCAAGGATTGCGTCCGAAGTCCCGCCGCCGAGACGATCGAGCACCTCGGCCATCGGGACCCTCGGATCGCCGGGGGCGGGGAGCCGCAATTCGCGGGCGGCCTCGATCCCGTCAGCTTTCGCAACGCACAAGAAATGCCACGCCGCGTTTTCGACGTCATGCGGGTTGACCTTGCGATGTTGTTCAAACAACCTTCGAGCGTCGTCATAACGGCCCGCGAAGAACAGCGAGATTCCATACTGCCACAAATGAGGCTTCATAGTCGGTTCGATGGCGATCGCCCGCTCAAACCACTGATTGGCCGGTCCAATTTGACCTTCCCGGAGCAGGGAGTCGCCCGTTTGAATCATCTCACCGGGGGTCGGTGGCGGCTGGGCCGATATCATCGAGACGCCCGGTAGGGCGGTTGCGAGGAAGCAGATCAAAAGTCGCATTGTTGAATACCCGTGTGATTTGATCGTTGACACAGACAGAATTATGGGCCAAGGTTGGGACGCATGCTACCTCGTTGGCGGAACGGCGCGAGCTGTCCTGTGCCGCTCCCTCATTTTAGCGGAAGGGCGCAAGCCCTCCGGTGCCGCCACAACTTAGCGGAAGGGCGCAAGCCCTCCGGTGCCGCAATCGGAGGGCTTGCGCCCTTCCGCCAAAACATTATACTGCGACACCGGAGGGCTTGCGCCCTGCCGCTAACATTAAACACTGCGACACCGGAGGGCTTGCGCCCTGCCGCTAACATTAAACACTGCGACACCGGAGGGCTTGCGTCCTTCCGCTAAAATTTGAAATCGCGACACCGGAGGGCTGACGCCCTACCGCTAACATTCGGTGTCGCTATGTCTGAATGATTGGATTAATTGCTTTTGTTCAACGCGCCGGTCCAATGGTTCTCAAACGCCGACAGCCGCTCTTCACAGCGGCCGAAAACCCGGGGGCGGTCCGATCCTGTCATTCCGGCTTGGATTCGGGGAAACAGCGCGGCGTCCTCGGCCAAAACTCGCAACGCCATCGCTCCGGCGATCCGTCCCAAATTGGCGGCGGTGATCCGGCCCGCCAGGCCCCAACGCACCGCCCGGCGGGTGAAACCAAAAACGCGAATCTGACATCGCGGCGACTCGGCTCGGAGCGGAACGACCTGCATCACAATTCCGAACAAATCGGTCCAAGACGCCAGTAGGTTGGGAAATCGGTGGGTGTGACGATAAACCTGATCAAACTCACCGAGGATGGCTCGGCCCGTTGCCGCCTCCAACCGCGGAATCCAACCATCGCCGCGAAGGGCAGTCCGAAACCGGGTTCCGATCGCCAGGAACTCATGGTCGGTCGCCGACTCGCCGGGATCAGCGCCGAAAGTCCCTGCGTGAACCTCGTCGAGGTGGTAGCTCTCCAGCGAAGCCTCAACCGGGATTTTCCAATCGCAATCAAAGTTTAGGTCCCGCCGCAAGGTCAGCCGCCACCGGTCCTCGGACGTCCGTTCGGCAAATTCGTCGAACAATTCATCGGTTTGCCAATCCTCCCCGGGCGTTCGATTGAGGTGGACCAGCAATAAATCTCCGATTTGGCGGACGGCAAAGGCACGGACTTGAAACGCGGATTTGTCCAGCCCGCGAAACATCGCCGCCCCGGGAATCGCGGCGGTCCGCCCATCAGGTTGATATCGCCAACCATGATAGGGACAACGAATTTCCGCGGTATTGGCGATCCCGTTGGCGGCGATCAGGCACTGCCGGTGAGCACAAGCGTTGTGCAAGGCAATAAATCCCTCCGTTTCGCGACGCACCAGGACCGGAACGCCCAAGCACTCGCATCCCAGCGTGTCCCCGATGCGTGGCAACTGCGAGGCGGAGGCGACCAATTGCCAGCAGTCGCGCCGCAGTGTCTCGATGTCGCGGCGACGGATTTCAAGCTCGACGAAATGACGGCTCGACAGGGGGGCTGCCGAAGCGGCGGCGGCGTGGTAACCACTATTTTTCATCGAACCCGGCCCCCGTCGGGCAGCGAGTGCGTTGGGTCGCTATCATGCAGCCCTTTTTACCGCTCCTCAGCGATCACCTCAACCGACCCATTCATTCGGAGGATTTGACGCAAAACGGTCATTCCGACGACATCTCTGCGTTTTGGCAGCCGGCAGCGGGTAATCGATCACTGTCGGGACAATGGTTGCCCGAATGGCGTTGAATACTCCCCGATGGGATCACTCAACTCCAAGGACGGTCCCGGTGCGACACGCTGCCCCTGCTATCAATCGACCCAACCGTCGTCTCACGTTGCTGATGACTTGCCTGGCGGGGCTTGGGTGGGCAACCCCGGCGGCCGCTCAAACGACCGAGTCGGACTTCGCCGTCCAGTTGCAAAACGGTCCGGCGGCTGAACCCGCGTCCCAACCCGCGACGGAAACGCCGCCAAGCCCGCCAGCGGCAACTGAAGGGTTGATGACTATGCCGGGGGACCGGCCGGCGAGTTCTACACCGGCACTGACGTTCTCTGAAAATTTTCCAACCGGTAGCGCTTCACGCTTTGGCAACCCAACCCAGTTTGCCAACGCCGCGGTCAACCCGCGATCCCTGTTTAGCAACCCCGCCGCCGCCGGTGCACTGACGGGGTTGGCGTCGGTGCCTTATATGATTGGCGATACCAACGCGGGTACCTGTTTTTCTCTGCGTGGGGTCGTCGACGCGGACATCGGACACCCGACGTTGACCTGCTCGCGACTTAACATCTCCGAGAACAATGCCGCCCTGCCGACCGATCGCTTCTATTACAGCTATCGACACTTTCACAACAGCACGCAGTTGCGGGTCTATCAGTTCATCGAAGAATATAATATCGATCGCCACGTTTTGGGCTTTGAGAAAACCGCCGCCGACGGGCTGGTGTCTCTGGAAGTTCGGTTGCCGATCGTCGAGCGTCTCCGCTCCGATGTCATTAGCATCGTGGACCCCGAGCGAACCGGCATCGTCGATCTGGTCTCCGACGAAGAGCGAGAGGTTGGGTTGGGCAACGTTTCGTTGATTGGCAAAACGCTCCTGCTGCAAAATCGTGATTTCGTTTGGTCAGCGGGTCTGGGCGTGACTCTGCCGACGGCCGAGGATGTTCGCTATCGGCTTGGCAACCGCGTCTCGGTGCCCAACGACCTGGTGCCCGGACTCGTCGCGATCAACACTTCGGTGTTCGATCTTCTGTACGAGAACGAAACGGTCTACCTGTCACCTTTTACCGCTTGGTATTGGCAACCAAACCGTTCGCGTTGGTTTCATCAAGGATTCTTGCAGGTCGAGGTTGCCGCCAATCCGTCGACGCTCAACGCCGAAGTCGCCGGTTTTAGTGATTTCACGTTCAACGGCGTTGATGCCGGATTCAATTTCTTTAACACCCCCGGGGCCGGGCCGGTGGAAGTCGATGTGTTTGCTCAAACGTTGATGCGATTGAACCTCGGCGTCGGCTACGAGTTGCTGCGTCCCGATGCTCGGCGGACCGTCTCGACGGCCCGGGCCTTATTTGAAATGCACTACACGACCACGGTCCAGGAAGCCAACCGATCGCTGTTACCGCTGCAGCAATTCGGGGCCGGCGTCGGAACAGTCTTCCCGCAGTTCGCCCAGGTTGGCAATGCCGAAAACCGAACCGATATCCTCAACGCTGCGGTCGGCCTGTCGGCCGGCGTGGGACCGATGTATGTCACCAACGCGGTCGTCGCGCCGCTCAAAGACGGACCCGACCGCGGCTTTGATTTTGAATACAACCTTCAGGTGCAGTGGTTGTTCTGAATGTTAAACGGTATCGGTAATCCGGTGCAGTGTTTGCCGCAACGTTTCGACATCCTCTAGCTGCTGTTGATAGTTGTGTTGATCCGGAAATGAGTCGATCAAACCCCGCAGCAGTTCGCTCGCTTTGTCGGCATGTTGCAGGGCTTCGGCAGCCCGGTCGGGTGGCAGTGCCGAAGCCAAAGCCTGCGTCGCGGTCGCCAAATCCGACCGAACCCGAGGAGAGGCATCGGGGGTGATCGCGAGCGGACGCAGCGTGTCGACGGCCGCGCGGAAATCATTGACGGATTCCGCCTGCCGCCCCAATCGATGATAGACATTGCCGCGATTGATCCAAACCGCGGCGCGTTGAATCTGATACTCCGGCACGTCGGGGTTTTGAATTGCCAACGTTTGTAAAGTTTCGGAGCTTTGACCATACCGACGAATCGCCTCGTCATGCTGCCCCCGCGAGACCATTCGGTCGGCAATCAAATTGAAAGCGTCCACGAGCCGTTGTCGGATTTGACTGTCGCGAGGTGAAGCAGCGAGAACTTGTTCAAATTGATCGACCGATTCCGACAGGTACCGATCACCGCTGTCGGCGCGGCCATCCCTAAAATGGGTCAACGCAAGGTTATACGAACCCATCGCCAAGTCGCGCCGCGTCGAGGAGTCCTCGGTTTGCGCCAGCGTCACGTAGCGTAGATTTTGTGCTTCCAGCATTAATTGATCCGCCCGTCGCTGCCGGTCGGTCTGTGCCATGACGACGCCGAGATTCATCACGCTGCTTGCCAACTTACGTCGGGCTGGAATCTCATCGGAACGATCGGCCAAAACTCGACGACGAAGCTCGACGGCACGCTCAAACGCCTCCTCGGCCGCTTCCAGATTCCCCTGCCGTTGATGCACCCGGCCGATCGCGTTGACACAATCCGCAAGCGGACCGAGTTGTTCGATCGACGGCTCCGCGCCGTCCACTGAGGTTTGAATCTGCGACGCTTTCTCATAAGCCGCCAACGCGTCGGCGGGTTGTTGCAATTGTTCAATCAATGTTCCAATCCGGTACCATGCCAACGCGACTTCGCGGCGTAGTGACGGGTCATCACTCCGCTGTCGGGCAAAGGTTTGGTAGTATTGCAATGCTTGCTGAAGCAATTGACGGCGGACCGGTTGCAATCCGG
Organism: Pirellulaceae bacterium; assembly: GCA_963833245.1. Classification (GTDB taxonomy): domain Bacteria; phylum Planctomycetota; class Planctomycetia; order Pirellulales; family Pirellulaceae; genus Rhodopirellula. Next base: position 452,716 of record CAWHXH010000005.1, on the reverse strand, counting down.
GTTGATCCAGCAGGACCTCCTCGCTGACGCGGACATAAAAATCATCGACCGCCCCGCGGGCGACGGCAAATTGTTGCTCGGCGAGCTGAAGATTTTGCTCCGCCATCCGCCGGGCGTCGATCTCACGATCCTTTGCCGCCCCCAACAAAATTAACCCCGCGGTCATCCCAAAGACTGAGATTGTCGAAGCGACGGTGGTCCCGGTGGCCAATCGCGGATGTTGACGGACCCACCGTCGCATCCGTTCACGACGGGTTTCGCGGTAGGCCAAGATCGGCTCGCCAGCCAACCAACGTCGGAGGTCTTCGGCTAAATCATTCGCCGAGGCATATCGGTCCGATGGTGTGAGCTGCATCGCGTGGCGGCAGATCGCCGCCAGAGGTCGCGGCACCGTCGGTGCAACCTGTTGCGGCGGGGGTAGGTTGCCGTCGCGGACCCGTTGCAGGTGCGACCGGACGTCCGCGTCGATCATCGGAACCCGGCCGGTTAACAATTGGTATAGTGTGGCGCCAAGCGAATAGATGTCACTCGCTGGCCCCATCTCTCCCATTTTGCCGGCCGCCTGTTCCGGCGACATGAATGCCGGGGTACCAAAGATATCGCCGGCCTCGGTTGATCCCGACCGGTGGCTGCCGACCGATCCCAAACCGACCCTGCCGTCCGGGTTCGCAGGTTCAGTGATGTCGTTTGCACTGTCTTGCACGTCTTCAAGCTGTGAGATCTTGGCCAACCCCCAGTCGACGACCAAGGTTTCGCCGAACGGTCCCAACATGATGTTGTCGGGCTTCAAGTCGCGGTGCAGCACGCCGCGGCTATGGGCGTATTGCAAAACGTTGCAAACATCAATCATCCGGCCCAACAACCGATGCAGCGGCAAGCGGGCGGACGAAGTTTGAAGGTCATCGAATTGCCGATGGAAGCTTTCGATCGCGACACGAAGACTTTCGCCGCGAACAAATCGCATCGCATAATAGGGACGGCCGTCGGCATCATGTCCCATCGCATAGACGGGCACGATGCCGGGATGTTCCAGGCCGCCGGTGATCTGTCCCTCCTGAGTAAATCTCGCCACGCTGACGGGATTGCTTTCCTCGGGGGGCAACAACTGTTTGACTGCCACCTGGCGACCGAGCTGTCGATCGACCGCGATGAGGATTTGCCCGATCCCGCCGCGTGCGTGTTGCCCTAGAATCTCAAAACGTGGCCGGTCGTCTTGTTCCCCTCGATGCTGCCGCTCGATGCGGGGAAAATTTGGCGGCGTCGAGTCTACTTCGGCCGACCGACCGGAGGTCCCCGGCGGGGGCAATTGCGTTCGAATGGACTGATTGGCTGATCCGCCGTCGATCTCTACGTCCGTTTGAACCGGCAAATTACCGCCCACCCCACCAATCGGCTCGCTCGATCCGCTGGACATGAGGAGTGGGGGCTGCTGAAGTACACCCGACAGGGTTCGAACCTGTAACCTTCGCCTTCGGAGGGCGACGCGCTATCCAATTGTGCCACGGGTGCGGCCGGGTCGACCAGTTTGCACGATCGACCTCGTCAGTGCTAGGGCTGTTGCCGCCAACTTCCCGGCGGACACACTTCCGACCGGAACAACGCAAGCCGTCCGGTGCCGCGATACCGGTGGGCTTGCGCCCCACCGCTAACATTAATTCCGCCGAATAGCCCCGGCCAACGACTTTACGAAGCCAACGCGGCTTCGGACCGAGCCTTCTTCTCCGCCGCGTCTCGGTAGTCGACCACGTCCCAAACCAAACCGGTTGCCCGGAGCAGCCGAATTGCTTGCCACGTGATGTCAAACTCATACCACTTGTGACCGTGTTTGGCCATCCGCGGGTAGGCGTGATGATTGTTGTGCCAACCCTCACCGTAGGCCACGATCGCGACAAGCCAATTGTTGCGGCTGTCGTCGGTCGTCTCATAATTGCGATAGCCGAACATGTGCGACGCTGAATTGACTAACCAAGTCGCGTGAAGCACCGTCACCAACCGCACGAATAGACACCAAACGACCATCGAAACCGCCAACTCCATGCCGCCAAACGCATAGCCGATCCCAAACAACACGAACCCCGAAAGGATGTGCATTGGCAAAAACAACCAATCAAACGCACGCATCACCGGGTCCTTGTACAAATCCGGCACCCATCGTTTCAGGTACCCGGCGCGGTCGCCGCCGTGAGTATGGAAGGCCAACCAAAACATATGACTCCAAATGCTGCCGTCGTGCGGCGAGTGCGGGTCGCCCTCATGGTCGGAGTACGCATGATGTTTGCGGTGATCGGCCACCCAGTCCAGCGGCGAACCTTCGCCCGCCAACACCCCGATGGCCGTAAAGAAATACCGCACCGCTTTGGTCGTCTTCATCCCCGTGTGCGTCAGCATCCGGTGATAGGCCAAACAGATGCCCAGCGAACCGGTCATCCAGTGCAGCACCAAAGCGACGGCCAGCGCGGTCCAGGTAAACGTGAACGGGGCGGCAAGGCAGATCAGGTGGGCCATCACCAGCCAACCCAGTGCCCAAACCGAGATGTTTGACCAGTTCGTCCGCTGCGCCTTGTTGGGCTGCGACCGATCGATTTTCGGTTGATTCTCGGCCTGGTTGCCGACTTTTTGCGGCAAAGCCGAGCCGTCGGACAACTCATCGAGCGTCATGTCGGGCGTGGCCGGGCCGAGGATCGAGGTGTCGTGGCCAACCTCGTTTTGAACCGGCGCCGCGTCGACGACGGGATTAAAATACGAGTCGTTCCGCATTGGCTCGGCGTGGCCCGCCGGCTTCTTGGTCGGCTTCTTTTGGCTCGGAGGAGGCAAAACGGTGGACATCAACGGGTTCCGGAGATCGCGGTGGTTTGGGATCAATTGCGGCCGCGCCCGTGGCGGCGTGACGGGGATGTTACGGTCTTGACCGCACCGGGTCGTCACCCGCGTCTGCCCGTGACGTAACGGCTGTGTAATTGTTCCCCGCTGCCCCCCCACATGCCCCTTTGTCCCTCCCGATCAACCGGCGAATCGCCGCCCGTGCCTCGCTGCTGCGGCGGTTGCGAGCGATCTTTGACGACGCAAAGTTCAGCGAGGTCCAGCCGCCCTGCCTGATGCCTGATTGCGTTGTCGACGCCCATTTGGACCCCATCGCCGTGGAGGTTCAAAGCGGTGGCCGGCGGCGGGAGATGTTTTTACAGACGTCGCCCGAATCAGCGATGAAACAAATGCTCGCCGCCGGCGCCGGTTCGATCTACTCGATCGGTCCGGTGTTTCGCGACGGCGAAACCGGACGAAACCACCGTGTCGAGTTCACGATGCTCGAGTGGTACGAGGTCGGCGGAGACCAGGCGTCGGCGATCGAATGGCTGCGACATATCTGCGCTAATGTTTTGAATCATCCCCAGCTCGACCAAATCACTTATCGGCGGCTGATCCAAAACCATTTCTCGTTTGATCCAATCGACGCGACAATCCGGTCACTACGCCAGGCGGCACGCCGAGTTGACGAATCGGCGACCGACGCCGTGGGGAATGACCGCGATGGTTTGCTTGACATTTTAATTGACTCAATCAGCGACGGCCTCGGTTGCGATCGGCCGCTGGTGGTCACCGACTATCCGTTGTCACAGGCGGCGTTGGCCAAGGTTAGCGAATCGGATCCGGCGTGCGCAGCCCGATTTGAACTGTATGTCGGCGGCTTGGAGCTGGCCAACGGTTACGAGGAATTAACCGATCCGGATGAACTGGTCCGGCGATATGAGATCAACAATCAAAAGCGAATCAATCGCGGCGTCGGGCCTTTGCCGGTCCAAACGCAGTTGATCACCGCGATGCGATCCGGGCTGCCGCCCTGCAGCGGCGTCGCGATGGGGGTCGATCGGCTGCAGATGGCGATGAACCCGGGGGCAACCATAGGCGACGTCATGGTGTATGATCTTGTCTTCACGACTCTTGCGCCCCCTCGCTCCTCTTAGGTGAGAGGGGGGGTCGGGGGGTGAGGAGATGCTCACTATTCCAACAGTCTAGACTTTGGACGACCGCGATACCCCTCACCCCCCGGCCCCCTCTCCCCGAAGCGGGGAGAGGGGGAGAAAGAAATCTATGAATCCTAATCGCAATAAACAATTGAACGGCGTGAAGGGTCAATCTAGCATCTAAACCCGTCCAACACCTTCTAACTTCCAGTTCCAAACATGAAGCTTTTGCAATTCGGATTGATCGCTGCCACCGTCGTCCTGGCATCGATGCTGACCATCGCCCCAGTCGTCGCCGACGATGATACTTCTCATCCGGCCGCCGACGACCGGCCCAACATTGTCATCGTGCTGCTCGACGACATGGGATTTTCGGACATCGGTTGTTTCGGAGGCGAGATTGCGACGCCGCATATCGATTCGCTTGCCGCCGGAGGTCTGCGGTTCACCCAGTTTCATAATGCCGGACGATGTTGCCCCACCCGCGCCAGCCTGCTGACCGGACTCTACTCCCATCAAGCCGGAATAGGGTACATGACCAAAGACTTCGGCCGACCCGGCTACCGCGACGGCCTCAATGAACATTGCGTCACGCTGGCCGACGTCGCCTCCTCCGCCGGTTACCTCTCGGCGATCTCAGGCAAATGGCATGTCGGCGACCGCGAAGAGTCGATGTTGCCCATCGCCCGTGGTTTCGATCGTTTCTATGGAGTTGCCGAAGGCGGTGGGTTTTATTTTCAACTCAAACCCGGCCGGACCATCCGCCTGAATGATCGCGTCATCGCATCAGTGGACAATCCGCTGCCGGATGACTGGTATTCGACTGACGCTTTCACCCGGCACGGCATCGATTTTATCGACGAAGCGATCGACCAAAAGAAACCGTTCCTACTGTACCTTGCCCACAACGCACCTCACTTCCCGCTGCAAGCCGACCGCGAAGACATCGAACTATACCGAGGACGCTATCGACAGGGTTGGGATGCCGTCGCCGATGCCCGTCATGAGCGTCAATTGGCGATGGGCATTCTACCCCCGGGCACACGCCGAACACCCCGGCCGACCAACGTCGCCGACTGGCAATCGCTCAGTCCCGAAGATCAAAACCGTTACGATCATTTGATGGCCACCCACGCCGCCTGCATGCACCGGGTCGATCAGTCAATCGGCGTCCTGATCGAACACCTCAAAAAGACCGGTCAATTTGACAATACGCTGATCTGTTTCCTCAGCGACAACGGTGCCAGCGACGAGAGTGGTCCTCATGGTGCTACCCAAGGCAACCCCACAACGGCGAAAAGCAATTGGTACATCGGGACATCATGGGCGTGGGCGTGCAACACTCCGTTTCGACGCTATAAAAAGTTTGCCGACCAGGGCGGCATCGCCACCCCGATGATTGCGCATTGGCCGGAAAAGATCCGTGATGGCGGTGGTTTTCGACATCAGGTCGCTCATGTGATCGACTTCATGCCGACGGTCGTCGCTTTAACGGGTGCTCATTACCCGACAACCGTCGATGACGAGCCGATTTGGCCGATGGAGGGAGTCAGCCTCGTGGCGGCCTTCGATGATGAGCCGCTGGATCGAGACGCCCTATTTTGGGAACACATGGGCAACGCCGCCGTTCGATCCGGTGATGAAAAATTGGTTCGCGTCGGATCCCGCGGGAAATGGGAACTCTACGATTTGGCCAATGACCTGACCGAGCAACACAACATTGCCGGCGATCACCCCCAGCGTGTGACGGAACTCAAAAACCTTTGGCTCCGGTGGGCGGAGCGATGCAACGTTTCAACCGATGGATTGCCCCCGGTCAATGGCAAAAACTAATCGAATACGCGTACCCGAAAAACGCTAACGGGAACGCTTCGGGTCGCTCCCTCCACTTCAATTCGCAGCGTTGTCGTTTGCGTGGATGAAAACCGAAAATCGCATCGGGTTTGGTGATTGTCTTGTTTTTCCGCCAAGACATCGCCCGCCTGATTCAGGATTCGGATCGTTTTGGCGCAAAAGGGCATCGTGGTTTCGGGGTGACCCATCAAGACCGATTCCATCGCGTGATCGAAGTCCGTGTCCAGCGAAACGACCACGCGGCTGATTCGTTTCGCCTCGCCCCACTGCAACTCAATCCACGGCTGTCGATCGTTGATGTCCGCGACCCATGCGTTGGCCGACGAGGTGGGACGCTCGGGGCCGTGGACGACGTTCTGTGCCGCATAGCATCGCAGCGGCGGATCGACCGAGATGGCAAGGTTTTTGCCGCCGGGGCGTCGCTCCGGCAGCCAGAACTCGAAGGTATCGATGCCAATCCCTTCGGGCGGCTGCTGGATTGAACCTTTGCTGACCTTGCGATTGCCGCTTTGGGTCAATGAGAGTATTCCCGTTATCCGTTCGTCGCTGATCGCGACGCGGACGTTTGGATTGGGCATCAAACAAACCATGACATAACCTGCGTCCTGCATGACATGGTCAAACGAGACGGACAATGATTGTGGTCGGGACGGGTCAATCGATTTTTCGAGCTGGTGAGTTTGCTCCGCTAACGTGACATCCGGCGTGAAGCTTTCTTCTCGGCTACAGGTTCTCAGTTGAATGGTGAGAACAGCATTTTCCTGACATTGAACTTGAAAAACAACGGTAGGCATTGGACCACGATCGACCGGAATCAACATCGCCGTCGGGTTGTTCAGCGTGATAAACTCACCGTTGGGCTTCAACGTCGCCAATTCCAGCGTGCTGCTGGCGGTGATCGTCGCCTCGGCGGCGAGATCCTCATCGTCTACTAATTCAACGTGCGGGATGTGTTGCCCGATTCGCAGCAACTCGCGCTGAAGCCCCGCAATGCGGTCCGGGGCGGCCAATTCACGGGGCAATAAACTGTCACGCCGACAAATCGCCGCCGCCATGCCGACGGCCTGTGCGTTGTGGGCACAAGTACCGATCACGCGTGTTGAACCGAACGCCACATGGCTGGTGCTGATGATTCTTCCGGCGAGGAAAAGGTTGGGAACATTGCGACTATACATTGCCCGGTAGGGAATCTGATAGACGCCCTTGCTATGCCACTGGGTGCAGCCGGGAATTTCGGAGAACACCCCATCGGCGGGGTGCAAATCGACCGCCCAGCCGCCGTAACTGACCGCATCATCATGCCGTCGCTGCTCGATCAGGTCTTGTTGGATCACGATGCAATCGCCCTCAAACCGTCGGCTCTCGCGTTTGCCGGGGATGTGTCCGACCCATTCGAGCGTCAGGTTGTCGGCTTCGGGGAATTGACCGGAGTTTTTAATATGGTCCCACACCCCATAGACGACTTTCCAAAGCTCCCATTTGATCGCCTCGGTTTGATGGACCGTGTCGAGCCGTCCGCCATATTCGATCCACCAGAGCTGGCACCCGTGCTCCTTGGCGTTGAAGGTCCGCCAGCGGGGAATTTTAGTGATGTCCCGCAGCGCAAAGTTCGGCGGGACATAGCGAACCGATTTGCCGGTGTCTTTGGTATAGAAATACAACGAGTGCCCCAGCAGCGTCCCATACTCGTCCGAAGGGGCAAACCCTTCTCCGAACTCATCTCGCGACTCCGCCCCCATCCGAAATGCCGCACCGGCCATGAACGCGATGATCCCATCGCCCGAAGCATCGCAGTGCAAGGGCGAACGGACATGATACATCGTCGAGTTTTGACTGCAAAATGCGTTGACCGATTCGATCCGGTCCGATGCGTCCTTGGCAATCTCAAACGCAGCGGTGTTGAGTAGTAAAGTGATATTGCTTTGCTCGACAACCTTTTCCAAGATTATCGTGTCGACAATCAGCGGGTTGCCCTCGGGGTTTCGATAGAGATTTTCAACCAGAATCTCATCAATGACCCCGCCTTCCCGCGCCCATCGATTGTTGTTGCCCATGTGCGAGGTCGCGCCGAGAACCCACAGACGAATTTCGCTGGAGGCGTTGCCGCCCAAGACCGGCCGATCCTGGATCAACACAACCTTGATGCCCGCCCTCGCCGCGGTGATTGCGGCGCAGACTCCGGCAAGTCCCCCACCGACAATGGTCAGATCACAGGTGAGTTGCTCGGTGTGAAGCTGACGATGGGTTTCCGGTGCGGCCACTTTCATGCTGGTTCTTTGGTTTGAATATGGGTTGTCGCGAGAATCGCAGCGGACAGGACGAGCAGAACCGAACCGAACACGCCGAGTGTCACCCAGTCGTGCCGGTTGGCGGGAATCAGCATCAATGCCAACATCAAGACGCCACAACCTGCCAGCGCCCATCCGACAACGATCGCCGGCAATCGGCTCGATGTGACCGGGGCGGCCGCGGCGGACGTTTGAGTTTTGGCCGCGACCCGGTGGTGACCGGGGGCTTCGCCACGGGCGACCGATTGCATGATCGTCAAGATGATGACCGGAATCACCACACCGGTGAATGTGTTGACGATCCCGGCATTGTTCTGGACCCACAGGCCCATCGGCTGCATCATTTCAACCGGCATGAGGAAACCGCCGGCCGACAGCCCGAAGCGACAGATCACACCCACCACCAGCGAGACCGATGCGGTCACCCAAACTGCACGCCCGCGGATTTGTCGGCTAAAGAGTGACCATAGGGTTGGGGCAAACAATGCCACGACCACCATCTCGGTGATGGTCACGATGACTTTTTCCGCCCCGCCGAGCGACCGGTACGATAGGGCAATGCCAATCAGAATGCCTCCCAGCAGTAGGGTGACGATTCGTCCGACCCAAACCAATCGAACGTCCTCATCATTCATCCGGGCCAACGGCCGGTAGATGTCATGAGTCAAGACGCCGGAGAAAACGTTCAATTGAGAACTCACCATGCTTGCCGTGGCGGAGAACATCGCCGCGATCATCAACCCCACCATTCCTACCGGCAAAACGCTGCGGCAAGCATCAATGTAGGCGGTCTCACTCATGAGCAGCACCACCGCCCCGCTCGCATCCTCGGGGATGGGGGAATGCACTCGCCATATCAATGGCGGCAGCAACCACAGCAGCGGGCTGACCAGATAGAGTCCGCCAAACAGATAAGCACTTTTGCGAGCGGACTTTGCGTCGGGCACACAAAGAAACCGCTGGACGAAGGCCCAGTCCGCCCCGATCATGAAAAAGTGAATCGCACACCAGCCGGCCAGGAAAAATAGCGTGTAGTCCCCGGAAATCAGGCTCAATAGATTGCCGTCGGGCGCAACCTCACCGGCGGTGATTTGCAGAGCGGGCGTCACCGCCGCTTCCCGAACGAACGCCGTGACGCCGCCGACTTTGGCAATCGCCAGCGGAATGACGAACAGCACAGCGAGATTCAAAATGATGAACTGCAAGACGTCGGTCATCAGCACCGCCCACAGCCCTCCGATCATCGTATACAGAACGACGATGCTGCTGAAGATGATAATCCCATAGAACAACGACAGATTGCCCGTTGCCGGGTCTCGCAGCGGGTTGCCCTCGGCAAGCGGCATCAGGGCGACCAGCACCCGCCCCAACGCATAGAGTGCCCCGGCGGTCGTGATCATTTTGAAGACGGTCATGAACCAGGTGTAGAAATGCAGCACGCCATCGCCGAAGCGGAGCTGGACGTACTGGGCCGGGGTCTGCACGCCGATACGTTTCCACCGCCCGGCAACAAAGTAGCCAACCAAGATCGCGGCGACGCCATACATCAGGTTAATCATCACCGCGACCATGCCCTGCCGGTACGCGATGCCGCCCCAAACGACGAACGTATTGGCCGAAAACATGGTCATAAAACCGCTCAACCCGCTGGTCCACCAAGGCGACTGTCCGCCGGCGGCAAACATGTCCGAGCTGTTCTTGTTCTTAAATGCAAACAGACATCCGACCGCCAAGATGCCGGACAGGTAGAGCATCAAGACGATGTAATCAATCGTTACCATGATCGTTCCAAATTGTCGGTTTGGTCGTGCGGTAGATCGTCTGGTCGCATGGCAGTCATCCGTGTGCCCCGGTCGGCGAGTTCGATCAATCGGTTCATTTCCCGGTCCCGCTTTTGGCCGGGAACTTCCTCAAAAACCAGCAACTCCGGCAACGAGGTGGCGAAGTAATCCACGCTCGCCGTTTTTTGTTTTTCCGCCTCGGCAAACCGCTTCATGTCTTCAAACAGTGACCGCGCTTCGGACCGCCGGCCAAGCTCCAGCAGCGAGAGGCCGCGGTAGTAGGAAAGCTCCGAGTGTGGCGTCGTCGCCATTGCCCGGAAGTCACCCGCCTCGGCGGCGGCGAATTCAAATTGTTTGATCGCGTCGTCTTCTCGATTGCACACGCGCAACGCTTTGCCCGTCCAATAGCACACGTCCGCTTTGGCTTGCAACGGATGGTAGGCTTCGCCCAGGTTTTGCGGCGGGGACATCGCCAGCTCAAAGTGTTGCAATGCCGCAGTCGCATCGCCCGCCCGCAGATCGATTTGTCCAAGATGCAAGTGGGCGGTGGTGTATTGACGGAGCACCTTGCCCTCGCCGCCCTCCCATGGGTGAAAGCGATGTCGATCGAGCGTCTGAAGTGCCTCCTGCGGCTGGCCGGTTTGGTTGTACAACTCCGCCAGCGACACCGTGCAGTCGTCTCGCTGGTCCACCAGGTCCCGACGGCCGAGCAGCGATTGCAGACGTTCCTCGGCCGGATCACCCAATCTGGCTCGCAGTTGGTCAAATTCGGTCAGTAATCTTGCATCATTCGGATCCAACGCCAAGGCCTGTTGATAAGCCGTCCTCGCCGCGTCGGCATCCCGACGGACGTTCCAGTACGCGATGGCAAGATTACGACAGACCGTCGCCCGGGGCGGGACCGTTTCCCATATCGCAATCGCATCCTCATGCCGTTTTCGATCATAGTAGAAATTACCCAAACCATAAGCCGCATTGCCATCGGGTTCTTGCTGGTCGAGAACCCACTGCAACACGATTTGGTCATGCAGACGCGAGGGAAAGAAATAATCGGGGGAAAGTTTCCTCGCCGCTTTTAAAAGTTCAGGATCGTTTTGCAGCCAAGCCAACGCGTAGTGGGTCAGTTGGGATCGACCCAGCGGATTGGCAACGGCAACCGGGGTCGTTTCGTTCTCATGGTGCAATCGAATCAACGACACCGCTTCGTCTCGGAATCCTGAATCCGCATAGTCATAGGCTACATCGAGGATGGTTTGGGCATCGTTGCGACTTTTGGTAAGGAAGCCTTCGATGTCACCGGATGCGTGCCTGGCCCAATGATCCAGCGGATCGACCCGTAGATGCTTCTGCAATACCGAAACTCCATCACGACCCAACCGGTCGAGGATCAATGCTCGCAACACGATCGCCTTGTTGTTCCGTCGATTGCCGTCCAATGAAGCTTCACAATGCTGCAGTGCCGTTTCGAGATCACCACGGCGGCACTGGAGCATGGCCAGTTCATAACAAGCGGCCGCTCGCCAAGATTGGTCCCATGAGGCCTTGGAAAAAGCCGTCAGAGCCGCGGCATCGGATCGCTGATAACGACGCACCAAACCCAGAAAATAATGAGCTTCCCCCGTTGCCGGGTTGGGGTGGAGTCGGGTCAGTCGCTCGATTGCGGTTTCAAAATGAACGGCGGCCTGATCGAGTAGCCCTTGATGCAATCGGTGACGGCCGTAAGCGATGTTGGTTCGCACGTCCGTCGGGTCTCGCCGCAGTGCTTCGTCCCAGTAGATCGTCGGATAGCGGGTCGGGTGTCGATACTGCTCCAGGTGCTCCGCGGTCAGGTACAGTTGCTCGATCGATTGGGTATCGGCCGGCATGGGCGGTTCGGTGGCGACGTTGCGGACCCGCGCGGTTCGCGAGACGTCGACGGGCCGATACGACACGATTGCGTCGATCGACACTTCCAATGAGCTAAAGTCGTCACCGTCAAAACGGAATTGATTGTTTTGCCAGGGTTGACTCGGGGATAGATCCACACGCTCGTCGATCAGCACCGCGTCGCCATCACGCAGTAGTATCCTCACACCATCGAGACGACTCGAGACCACGGCTCCCAAATCAAGCGAACGATCGGGGTTGAGCACCATGCGGAGGGCCGCATCCTTGGTCGCATTTTGCACCGGACCAATCTTCTGGTACGGCCACCAGTACTGCGAAAATGTCTTCGTTTCATAGGGCATCAGGTAGGCGAAGTCCGGTTGGTTGTCGGTAAAAACTCCCGCCATCAGCTCCACGTAGGGAGCCGGCCGCCCGGTTCGTCCCACGCGGTCAGTCAGCTCGCGGTCCCAAGCCCATCCGAACTCATCATTGCCCCAAGTCCACTGTTTCTTTCCCGGAGAGATACCGGGGTCCGCAACATGGATGAACCCGCCGCCGGCGGCATAGTCATAGCCTCCAAAAAATCCGTACCGGGAGTCGCACACCATGTAACTTGTCGGCACCGGGATGTTTCGGTACCAAGTCAAGTCGTTGGCTCCCGGCCGGGTGGCATAGTCCACGCCGTAGTAGGTTCCGTTGGCAACCGGAAAGGAACTTTGCGCACGGACGGCATGGTCGGCGACGTAGTGAACATCCGGCGGAAAAAAGCTTTGGTATTGATCGTGGACTTCGACCGCCACGTTGGCCCACCACAGGAAGGTCTGGGTCACGGGCGTGCGATTGTAGAGCCTCCCTTTTAGCTCGATCAGGGCACTGTCGGGTCTCAGACAGATGCCGTGCATGCCTTTCATACGGCTGATCGGGTCATGTTCGGATTGCCAGACGATGCTTGATCCATCGCCGCATTGCTCGACATGCACATCGGTGGGCATGAAGGTGCCGGGGCGATGATGCTGGGGCCAATTGAACTCCACGCCACCGGAAATCCATGGTCCGGCCAGCCCGACGAGTGCCGGCTTGACAACATCCTGGCGATAGAAAAAATCGTAGTCACCATTGACCTTGTCCTGACCGGTAAAAATTCGCCCGCCAATCTCCGGCAGCATGACCAAACGGACATACTGATTCTCAAGTGTTACCGAGTCATACGACTTCGGCTCGGCGAGATCATGCACCTTGTCGATGAACGGCACCGGATATACTTTTCCGGACGAACCTTGATAAACTCGTTTTTCGAAGAACATCGGGTTCTTCTCCGGAGTTCCTAAACCATAAGTCGGAATGGTGATCGATTGACGCTTCGCCGTTACTTCTGACACGATTCAAAGACTCACGAAGCCGGACCGTTGAGTTCAAACGCTTCACTTTCGATCTCCGTCCCATCGGCCTCTTCACCGATGAAAACATACTGGAGCTTTGCGGTGGGATCGGGCAGGTGGACGCTGAACTCGAACGGATAAACGTCATCCACCGCGGTTTGCCAATCACCATTACCGAGACGGTACTTCAAGCGGGCGCCCTTGAACGTGTCAAGAACCGCGTTGGAATAGATGTATGCGTCCGCAAACTGCGGAACCACGTTGAAGACCATTGAGGTGATCGTCCCGAGTTTGGTCTCGGTGTCGACACGATCATACGTCTTGGTATCCCGACGTTCAACTTGAGCCGAAAACTGACGTTGGATCGGGATGTCGACTTTCAACCCTTTAATGCGAACGGTGGTGATTGACTGCGGCAACACGGTTACATCAACTCTACCATCGAGCATCGTCGCCGAACGAACCTGACCGGCCTGATCGATCAAATCCAATTCGTACGTTTGAGAGTAATTGAAAGGAATAACATCTCCATTGAGCTGAATGGTCGTCTCAACAACTTTACCGGAGGTGTTGGTCAGAACAACGAAGAAGTCCTCGTCACCCGCCCCGTGCAAATGATTGAGTGCAACATCACAGACCTTCATCGAGTTTGATGGCAACCAGAGTCGTACGTTCTTGTGACCGTAGATTGTGCCGGGGCTATGACCGTAAACCTTGCTGACCAGGTAAGCGTAACCGGGAGCGTAAACCGATGGAAAATCGACTTCGCCATCGGATACCCGATATGCATCGCTAACGAGGAAATCCAAAACGAGCGCGATGTGCGGCCAGACATGGTTGTAGAACATGTTGTTGTACCGCATGTCCATAAAATCATGCAGGGGATAGTCGGGCCGCTGATAGATGTTCGTGTCGAGCGAACGGTGATAATAACCGGGGTAATTTGCATACCGGCCAATCACGGCGTTGTAGGCCGCATCTTTGAGCAGCGGATCAGAGGCAAGCTTGGAAAGTCGCAACATATACGGTGCATGGTGGGCCAACGCGACCGGCCCATGTTTCATGTACGTTCCGCCGGACTCCGGGGTCAAACCAACCAACGATGTACGCCAAGCGGGAATTTTCTGCTCCGGGACGTAGTTTCGGTAATCAAAACCGGGCACCGATTCATAACTATTCACTTTGTACTGTTTCGGTGTCCAGCCCATCACGACGCCACCCTCGTTGACGGTGATGGTATCGTCGGGAGCCATGGGATTGGACCGCATCTGCAATAGCATGTTGCGGAAACTAACCATCGCGGCATCCAAGAAAATCGGTTCGAGGCTCTCTTCGTACAGTTCGAGGTAGTCGTACGACTGCGGCGATGTCTCGCTGTAGAAAAACATCTTTGGAAACCCGGTCGGGTACCGGTTCACGACCGCCTCGGCATCGGGACGACCCAACTTGACCGCAGTTTTTAGGTCTTCCTCCTCGCCAGTCATGCGATACCTTGCAAGATAGTCTTGCCAAGAACCGCCACCGGTCACGGTATCGAGGTTCAACCTTCTTTCGATTCCAAAAATCCGATCAAGCTCGATTTCAAAGACTTTGGTCGACCCACCAGTCAAAGTGTAGAGGCTGGCGAGTTCTCCTAGCTCGACGCAGGGACCGTTTAGGACGTTGGAGGGAAGCTGGTTGCCCTGCCGTGGGTTGTACTTGAATAAAAACTTTTTTCGCGACAACATGTATTCCATCATTGGCAACGCCCGCTTGCGGAATATCTCTACGTTGCCAGTCACTAATGCAACGCCCAGTGGGTGAAGCGCTGAGACGTTCTTGACCGTGCCGATGGCGTCCTGGCGATAATCATTCCCCTTGTACTCTTCAATCCAGCCGCCATATGGCCCCATGGCGAAATCAACCATGTTCTCAAAGGTCTCGTTCAACGAAACTGTCGCGTTTTGACGCTCGGTTTTGTAGTCGAAAAGCTGGTAGAGAATGTAATTAACCCCGTCGTACCAATCTCCACGGTCGAGGATGTAATTACTGCGAAACGTGAACCGTTCTCCCGATTTCAATTTCGACTCGGGGGCACCAAGGACGGGTGCGAACAGACTTGGACATGCTTTGCCCTCTTTGTCCCGCAAAGCTAGTCCGAATCTCGAGTTTTCATGACCTTCCAATGATCTGGCAAATCGATAAGGAATTTCCGAAGGATGCGGCGCAATTCCCTCGGTGCATTCGCCATCATTGATGAACGTGTAGGCTTGCACACAGAATGATTCGGGAACCAGGTAGGATCGGTCGGGAAACCGTCGCCATGTCCAGTTCAGCGGCAGATAGTTGAACTCGATGTCCGCCACTTCGCGGGCGGTGATCCCGTTGAACCCAAGGGAGAAATACCCATTACGACTCGGAACAAACCCCATTTCGAAGACGGGCGGCCCATTGCCCGCCGGCAATTGCACCGAAAGGTCCAAGTCACCGAACTCCGACGGGGACAAATCAAACCGAATCTTATTCTCTTCAACGAGGCTGACGGCACTGACCACCGAATGCTCACTGATTGATCCGACTTTGAACAGATCGATCTGTTTGACCAAATCGGCGGTCCCCGTCCCATCTTCGTTGAAGGTTCCCGAATCATCGGAGTTTTTGCTAACTGGCCAACTGGCCATCAAATTGTGATAGCTCCGATTCGGTGCGATGTTCGGATCGCTCGGTGAGTACTGCAGCAAGAGCTGGGGAGTCACGACCCGCCGAATTTCACCGTCATTGAGCGAGATGACCAGTTGATTCTGCGAGTTTAAATTGACCGTGAAGCGGTCGTTCTTCAGAATCGCACTTTTTGCATCCTGCGCCGTTGTCTCCGCGCAGCCAAGGAGTGGGATCAACAGTGCCGTCCCAAGCAGTTTCAGTAGTTTCATTAGATGTTATTGTTATTTGCGATTAAGAGAAATGGGAACCAGGATTGTCGCACTAGGACTTCACCCTCACGAAGCGGAACGCCGCGGGAGCGTCAACGCGGCGCCGCCCAGCGTCGGGGAGGACCAGCACTGTGGTACCCTGAAGTACGACCCGGGGGAGGCCTGTCCGGCGAATCACTCATAGATCAATTGTGAAGTGGCGGTGCAGGTTGAATGCCCTATCATCCGTAGCCAGTGAGCGGAAAAGCCCTCGGGAAACTCATATTTCAATATTTCGCCCGCTGGCACGGTGAATGTTTTAAAGGTGTGCCAGGATCCATTTGCGGTGAAATCGATCTTGAGCGTGAACTGGACCGACTCGGTTGACTGATGACTCAGTTGCCATAGATCGTCGATTTGGCCAAACCACAAGGCGTCACCATCCGCATCGCGATAGCTGAGGTACCACAATCTGTCGGCCCAGTGGACCACCCCGCCAATGCCGCATTCGGCATTGACATAATTGGTAGGCGAATTGAACGCGGCGAACTCGGGGTAAACGCCCGATACCGAGAGGGGTGCCCCTGCGTCGCCTACATTACCACGGCCAAGGCAGAGTGACAGAACGATCGCGGGAAGATAGACATCAGCTAATCGTTTGATCATGGGAACCAACGAAGGGACCTTTCTAGAATTCATTCCTTGGACATCTTCATTGACAACCGCAACGTTGGCGGGGGCAAATAGGGATGCTCCTCGGTGGCGAAACCATGAACGTGAGAGTTGTTTGCGGTCGAGACGGTGTCAGAGATGACCATGAAGGTGGCCCCGCCGTTGGTATCGCTGGCGAGGAAATCGCGTAGCCGGCTACCTTGGACCACAAACGACTCAAACGCCCGATCCGGAGCCACGGTGAATTGGCCTAAAAGCGTTGTGGCGGTGGGGTCGAGCTGCCCCTGATCACCAGTCACCCCGGGTGCATTCAGCCAATCGATCGACTCTTCGGTCCAGTCCTCCTGTGTTTCGTCGGTGATTCCATAGATCGAAAACGTGGTGTCATCGCTCAACGCGAGCCAACCCATGTGGGTGGGGATGCCATGAAGGATCAACTGAGCCGCGTGGAGCGCGGTCGCTTCACGCGGGGGCGACAGAAGCGAAGACAGATCAAAATGGAGGTAACCACGCCGGTTCCACATAACGTGACTGAGTAGGTCCCCGTTGTTCTTGACGACAAAACCAATACTGATTTGCTTCTCGCTCGGATGAGGCGACGGCGTGACATAGGTATCACGCCCATCGCCAATCGCCGTACTGATCACAATCTCGCCTTCATTGTTCGGAAGCTCCGTTGCCGAATCGACCGACAGCTCCGGGGCCATAAGACTGGGTTCGAAGGACTGCATGTCCAGTCGAGTGATGGTGATCGTTGAATCCGACCTCACCGACATGGTTCGACCGGAACTGCGGTGACGGGCATCGACCCTACCTTTGATCACGGTCAATTGCGAGTCGCCCATGGCATCCACATTGACACCAAACTCTGTCCCGCGATCGGTCAAAACCGAGGTGGGTGTCTCGATAACGAACCCCTCCCCGCCGGCATCGACCGTTGCGAAGACCCGGCCCGCATCCACATAGCACTTGGTGCGGCTTTGGAGCCGAAGTCGGACTGGTCCCTGAAGAGTCAATGTCACCTTGCCCACCTTCAATTCGGCCAGCCCCGATTGAAGGTTCAACGTCCCGGCCGACAATACACTGCCATCCTCGGTCGGCAGCGTTGACGGCCCCCAACTGCAACGTTGCCCCGCGATGATTCGGCCAATCGGATCGGCCGGTCGCCAGGACGCAACCCCGTAGACCAACAACGTCATGGCAATCGCCGAACATGCGGCCATCCAGCCCCATGCCTCCCTACTAACGAACGACTGAGGCTTGTCAACCGAGACGAAGCCGGACTCCGACGTGGTTTGCCATTGGGTCCAAAGTTGAGATTCAATGACCAAATGATCAGTGAAATTCTCCAGCAGTTCATCATCGGCCAGTATCAACCGTTCAAGTTCTCGGTCGTCCTCCGCAGACGAATCGCTCAGCAAACTGGCATCACGCAGCTCTTCGTATTGGCGTCGATCGGGAGGGCCGCTGCCCCGGGTTTCGTTCATTGGTTGGCCTCCCGGCAGGTTCGTTGGTCGGACATTTTCATTCATCGCTGTTGGTCCGCTTGTTCAGGCAAACCGCTAATCGCTTCCGTGCACGGGTCAGCATCTGATAGACCGCGTCTTTGCTACGTCCAGACCGCCGGGCAATGTCATCAATGCTCTGGCCATCGCCATATCGTTGCCCAATCAATTCGCGGCAGTCCAGCGGCAAGTTGGCGATGCACAGTTTCAACGCAGCGAGTCGGCTCTGACTTAATGAATCGCGATTCATCATTTGGTCGGTGATGGCGTTGATCAAGTCATTGTTGAGGACCAGGCGATCCCGCCGACGGTCGGTGCGAAACGTGCGAACCTGGTTGAAGGCGACAACACAGGCCCAGGCACCAAAATTCGAACCGGGTCGAAACCGTTGTCGCGAACGCCAAAGGATCATGCAGGTCTCCTGGAGGACATCCTCAACGTCAGCTTCGGTCGGTAGAAGCTTGAAAAGGTATTGCCGCAGCTTGGCCTGTTGCCGAGCGAGCAAATCAACGAACTCCTCATCGCTGACTCGCTGCGGCTGGTCGGTTGAATCGTCATCTATCAATCCAGGCACCCCGTCGATCGGCCCAACGCCGACGGCGTGAACATTGCTGTCAATTCAATCAAAGCACCTTTGCACAAGGTCCACCGGGTTGCAAAGGGTCCCAAAGACTCTCTAACCAAATTAGGGCGGGAGGAAGCCGATTCTGACGACAAAAATGGCCATCTTCGAAAACTTTGGGAATTTTCGTCAGAACAGTTGGCGAACTGCCCTAGTGTCAACAGGGGCATCTTTGTCCACGGCCGCATCCCCGGCGGTCCCCTCCCCGGCGGGTTCGAAAGCCGTCGGGCGGCGTTTCTTTTATCCTGCGAGGTAAGCATGTCCTTTCGCTCAACCATTCGAACCGACTCGACTTGCTGGTGGCTCGCCGGATCAATGTTTTTGCTGCTGATAATGTCGATCACAGGATGTGGCGGCGGCAGCGACACGACGGTGTTGCAGCCCCTGCCGCAGGACCAGCAGGAGCCGGATGCCACGGCGCAGGACAGTTTCGGCGAGAGTGAGTTCGAGTGATTTGCTCCCCGTCCCGTTTTAACTTTTTACTGAGATCGAGTCATGAATCGAAAGTGCTTAACACGCAACCACCCCAGCGGTGGTTTTACGCTTGTGGAATTGCTGGTGGTCATCGCCATCATCGGGGTGCTCGTCGGACTGCTGTTGCCGGCGGTCCAGGCGGCACGAGAGGCCGCTCGCCGAATGAGCTGCGGCAATAATTTCAAGCAGATCGGGTTGGCGATGCACAACTACCACGCCGCCTTCAACAAACTGCCTAAGGGTAGTGGGGGAACCGGAGACGACAGCAGCTCCAAGGAAACCACCAACCGGCTTCGGACCAGCGCGTTGGTCCCGATCCTGCCGTTCATGGAGCAAAACGCGTTATGGGAGCAATTTGCCAATCCCTGGTCCGACGGCGGCACGCCGCCCAATATCGTGCCCCCAATGGGCTTCGTTCCCTGGAATAACGATGGAGCGTTGGATGATGATTCGATCACCTACATTCCTTATCTGACTCAAGTCACCACCTATCGCTGCCCAAGCGATCCGGTCGTGCATTTGGGTCAAGCTCAAACCAACTACGCGGTTTGTTACGGGGATGGCTTGCGTCACGTCGGAGCCAACTGGAAGCGTGCTTACCCCGGGGTGACACAGGACGACGGTTCCAAACGAGGGGTTTTTGTTCGCGATGGACTTTTCGGATTTCGCGACATCCTCGATGGTCTGAGTAACACGATCATGGCCGGCGAGATTGTCGTTGGCGATGGCGGTGATGGATTGATTAAAGGTCACTTCAGCCAATTCGGTAGCTCGATCCTGCCGGGCAACGTTCTGGCCAATCCCAGCTTGGTCAAGTCGGGACCTCACATTGACCCTTCGCGACCCCAGTTTTTTTCCGATGCGGTCCGGGCCAATCCGGCTTTGTTCGATCCGCGCGGCCGACGGTGGGCTGACGGTCACTTCTCGATGACGGGTTTCACGACCACGTTGTCGCCTAACTCGCCGAGCTACCGGAACGATACCTACAACCATTTCTCGGGATTGATGTCCGCGGGCAGTCATCACCAGGGCGGTGCCCACATCCTGATGTCCGATGGCGCGGTCAAGTTCGTCACCGACTCGATTGACACCGGCAACTCGCAAGCTTCTTCGCCATCGAGTCGAGGGCTTTTCTACACTCCCGAAGGCTCGGCCAGCCCCTACGGTTTGTGGGGAGCGCTGGGTACCCGGGGTAACAAAGAAGTCATCGATCAGGCTTTCTGAAATTGGTTGTGGAGGGTTTGCGAATTGTTTTGCTCCCCCTCGCCCCTCTTAGGGGAGAGGGGGTTGGGGGGTGAGGGGATATTCACTGTTTATTGGACCTATTGAGCCGGAAGTCCTGCGTCCGCAAGACCCCTCACCCCCCGACCCCCTCTCCCCGAAGCGGGGCGAGGGGGAGAAAGAGTGGGGGGTTGGCCCCCTCTCGCGGAAAGCGGGGCGAGAGGCGGAAAAGTTAGGCGGTTCCAAGTCCCGCTATCCGCTTGCTAGTTAGAAACCCCGTGTTTGCGACGTTGCAACCTTTGTTTTTTGAGTTTTGGCGGATGGCACGTCGACATGGTTGGCGAGTGATTGCTTCGGCGTTGCTGTTGTACTCAGTCACAAGTATTGGATTGGCGGCCGACCGGGAGCACTTTCTCCAGTCTCCAAAATCGGTTGTTATCGATCCGGCTGTCGAGGAGTTGATGGCTGATCGGTGTTTGGGTTGTCACGATGGGCCTTCGGGGGAAGGAGGCTTTGACGCAGCCGAGTTGTTGGACAGGTCCGGCCCCGGCAAGCGTTCTACTACTCAGCTAGTAAATCTTTGGGAGCGGGTGCATGATCGGGTCGCGGCCGGTGAAATGCCCCCGCTCGGCGACGACCGGCTCGACGACGTGGACCGCAAGCTGCTCACCGCTTCGATTGCTACTCCGTTGGTCGAATATTGGACCGAGTCGCAACGACAGACCGGACGGGCAACTATTCGGCGACTTAGCAATGTTCAGCTCCAGCGGACGCTGCACGATGTGTTGGCGATCGATCTGCCGCTGGCTCAGCGTCTGCCGCCGGAGCCTCGGACCGATGGCTTTGTCAATGTGGCGGACGGTCAGCGGATGTCGCATTACTACCTCGCCGATCATTTGGAGATGGTCGATCACGCCCTGGATGCGGCGTTTGCCAGAGCATTGCATCCCGACCGCCGAACACCGCTGAATCTGTCGGCCGACAAAATCGCCGACAAGGTTCCCGGCAAACGCAACCGCGAACCGGAATTGCGCGATGGCTTGGCGGTGGTTTGGCATAGCAACGTTGTCTTCTACGGCCGGATCAACGCGACACAGGTCAAACATCCCGGATGGTACCGAATCACGGCGACGGTTACGTCGGTTCGTCCACCCGTCGGTGAAAACGGCCAACCGCGTGGGGTATGGTGTAGCGTCCGCAGCGGTAAGTGTTTTACCAACGCTCCGCTTTTGCACTGGGTCGGAGCTTTCATGGCCACCCAAACGCCGCGGGAGGTGTCCTATGATGCCTACATCGAGGCGGGTGATTTGCTGGAGATCCGACCCGCCGACCAAACATTGCGTCAAGGTTCTTTTAAGGACGGCCAAGTCGGCCTTGGCGAGGGTGAATCGCAGAACGTTCCCGGCGTTGCGTTGCATCGAATGTCGATGGAGCCGATCGATCCGGCCGGGTCGGCATCCACAACCCGGCAGCAGCTTTTTGGAAATTTGGATACTTCCGGCGGGCCGACCTTGGAAAATTTCCGTCAGGACAAGGCTCAACAATGGGACGTTTATGTTGAACAGCAACTGCTGCGAATGGCGGTCATTGCGTTTCGTCGTCCCGTCGAATCGCACGAGATTCAAAATGCCATCCGGTTGGCGATGCAACCAATCGATCAGCGGTCGCCATCGGTCATCGAAGCGTTGCGGGAGGGTTACCGAGTGTTGTTGTGTTCGCCGCCATTCGTCTATCACCTGGAAACGGCCCGAGAGGACGGCCGTTTGGACGCTTGGTCGTTGGCCAATCGGTTGAGTTACTTTTTGACCGGTTCGATGCCGGATTCGCAGCTTCGTGAAGACGCGGACGCGGGGTTGGATCAGCTCACCGGTCGGTTGGACTATCATGTCGATCGGCTGCTATGCCAAAATGGCGATCGATGGTTTGCTAAAGACTTTTCGGACTATTGGCTCGACCTGGTCGATATCGACGCGACCGAACCGGACGCCGACCGTTATAAGAACTTTGACATCATCGTCAAAGACGCGATGCTGCGGGAGACGGTGGCGTTTGTCGACGAAGCGATTGAGCAAAATCGCCCGGTCGCGGAGTTGATTGATCCGGATCATGCGTTCGTCAATGAGCGGTTGATTCGCTACTACGATATGCGGTCGGAGTTGGCGGATTCGGATTTTAACGAAGCCGAACTTGATACCACCAAAATGCAGCGGGTCGATTTGAAAGATGGCAGTCGTCGGGGGGGCCTTCTGGCTCAAGGGTCGATTTTGAAAGTGACCGCCAACGGCACTGACACGTCGCCGGTGCTGCGAGGGTTGTGGATCACCACGAGGTTGTTGGGTCAACGCATCCCAGGCCCGCCGGCGGACGTTCCGGCGGTCGAACCGGACATCCGCGGAGCGACCACGATTCGCGAACTATTGGCCAAACATACATCCGATTCGTCATGTTCGGTTTGTCACCGGCGATTCGATGGGGCCGGGTTTGCGTTGGAAAATTTTGATGCCGCCGGTCGCTGGCGATCTCACTACACGGTGCTCAGCAGCGATCGCGCTGGCAAGGATCATTACGCCGATGCGATGCCGGTCGATGCTTCCGGGGTGACCGCGGCCGGATACGAGTTCGAGACCTTTGAGCAGTACCAAGAAAGCATGGTTGATGATGACCGCGTGATGGCTGGAAATTTGGCTTCCCGGTGGCTGGTCTATGCGACCGGAACGCCAGTGAATTTTGCGGACCGGCAAGCGGTCGACGCTATCCTGGACCGGCTCGCGGGGTCGGGTTATCCGCTGCGGCGGATGTTGCACGAAGTCGTCAATAGCGATGTCTTTCGGAACCGTTGAACAATCACGCATTGCCTTTAAGTAAGAAAACAATATGCATCACTCCAAAAATCGTCGCGATGCGGTCGCCCGTCGTCGGTTGCTCCGAGGTGGGGGCGTGGCGATGGCGTTGCCGTGGCTGGCGAGTGTTGACACTGCCGGGGCTGACTTGCCGGCTCCGGCGTCCGCTTCGGGCGATTTGCGTATCGACCCAAATGCACCGCCCCGCCGGTTCATCGCGATCACGATGGGTTTGGGGCTGATCCCCGAAAATCTGTATCCCGAGGGGATGGGAGCGGATTTTCAATCCAGCCGTTACTTACGTCACGCGGCAACTTTGGCGGACCGGATGACGTTGGTTTCGGGCAGTTCACACCCCGGGGTTGGCGGCGGGCATTTGGCCGAGGCGAGCATCCTGTCGGCTGCCCCAATCGGTTCGGGGGGCGGCGTGGGTAATACAATCTCCGTTGACCAACTGCTTGCCAAACATTTGGGCGATCAAACCCGCTACCCGTCACTGGTGTTGGCCGCCGGCGGGATCACCAGTGCGTCGCACACCGAGAGCGGGTCGATGATCACGCCGATCTCGTCGTCCAAAAAGCTGTTCGCGGATCTATTTATCGACGATCAACCGGCCGACCGGCGGCGTCACGCCGATCGCGTCGCTCGGGGTCGCAGCGTGCTCGATGCGGTTGCCGAGGACGCCGCATCGTTGCAGCGGCGACTGGGACCGAGCGATCGCAACCGACTGGAAGCTTATATGAGCAGCGTTCGGCAGTTGGAGCAGCGGATGCAGGCGAATCAGCGGTGGGCGGAGTTGCCCAAACCGACCGTGCAGTTTGAAGGTCCTTTGGACGTCCATGATCCTTATGACATGCCCGGCCGCATGAAAATCCTGTGCGATATCATCGTGTTGGCGTTGCAAACCGATTCGACGCGGTTCGTTTCGTTGCACCTGCCCGGCGGCGGCGGCAAAATTCCCATCGCCGGGGTTCACGAGGGCTATCATTCGCTCTCCCATCATGGACTCAACGAGCAGAAGTTGCATCAATTGGCATTGGTCGAAGAATCGATGATGCGAAACCATGCCGCGTTGTTGCAGTCTCTGTCGGAGGTGACCACCGCGAATGGTTCGTTGCTCGATGAGACGACGGTATTATTGACCAGCAACCTTGGCAACGCGAGCAATCATAGCAATCGCAACATGCCGGTGGTGATTGCCGGGGGTGGTTTTAAACACGCCGGTCATTTGGCGTTTGATCAAAACAATAATTATCCGCTCGCAAATTTTTATGTCTCGTTGCTTCAGCAGTCGGGGCTGGCGATTGACACCTTTGCCAGCGGGACCGGGACGATGCGGGGGTTGGAGCCGGGGTGAATTTCGTCCGGCGCGGGGGCGTTCGGTGTTATTTTTAGCGGTACGGCGCGAGCCGTCCGGTGTTGTGTTTGCTAGCGGTACGGCGCGAGCCGTCCGGTGCTGTGTTTGCTAGCGGTACGGCGCGAGCCGTCCGGTGCCGCAACCGGAGGGCTTGCGCCCTACCGCTAAGATTGGGGTGGCACCGGAGGGCTTGCGCCCTACCGCTAAGATTGGGGGGGCACCGGAGGGCTTGCGCCCTGCCGCTAAGATTGGGGGGGCACCGGAGGGCTTGCGCCCTACCGCTAAGATTGGGGGGGCACCGGAGGGCTTGCGCCCTGCCGCTAAAATTTATATGAACGTTACGTCCGATCGATCCAGCGGCGGGTTAGGTCGCTGTAGGCGTCGATCCGCCGGTCACGGAGGAACGGCCAGTGGGTTCGCACGACGTCGATGTCCGCTTTGGGACAGTCGACCATTACCAACGTCTCGCTGTGATCGTCGGCGACCTGCATCATCTCGCCCCGCGGGCTGGCGACGAACGAGCTGCCCCAGAACTGGACGTTGCGTTGGCGGCCGACTCGGTTGGGGGCGCCGACGTATAAACCGTTGGCGATCGCGTGAGCACGCATGGATGTTTGCCAAGCGTCGCGTTGACCATGACCGTACTCATCCTTCTCTTCGTCAATCCAACCGATGGCGGTGGGATACAATAGAATCTCAGCGCCGGCCAACGCAAACAACCGCGCCGCTTCGGGATACCACTGGTCCCAACAAATGCCGACGCCCAGTTTGGCATAGGCGGTGTCGATGACGTGAAAACCCGCGGGCATTTTGTCCGTCGGCGATGGTGCGTCGCCGGGTGTGAAATAGAATTTCTCATAGTACAACGGGTCGTCGGGGATGTGCATCTTGCGGTACACCCCGGCGATCGATCCGTCGGCGTCGAGGATCGCCGCGGAATTGTGATACATGCCCGGTCCGCGGCGTTCAAACAACGGGGCAACGACGACGACGTTATGTTTGGCCGCCGCCGCGGCGACCCGGTCGGTTGTCGGGCCGGGGATCGGTTCGGCCAGATCGAAATTCGTGTGGTCTTCGTCCTGGCACGGGTAGCAGGTGGCGAAGAGTTCTTGTAAGCAAACGACGTGTGCCCCCTGGTCGGCGGCGCGGGCGATCCAGTCGATCGCCGCGTCGATCGTGCGATCTTTGGTGCCGCCGTCGGCCATTTGGACCAAGGCGAGCCGGACGGTCGAGGGGCGGGGTCGTGGACTCATCGAAAGACAACATAATGAAGGTATGGTGGATTGCCGGGACCGACACCGACGTCGGTAAAACGTACTTGGGATGCCGGCTGGCCGAAAAGATGGTGGCCGCCGGCCGCCGCGTCGGCGTTTATAAGCCGGTGGAGTCGGGTTGCAACGACGACACGTTGGCCGATTCGACGCGGCTGTGGCACGCCGCGGGCCGGCCGGGGACGTTGGCCGAGGTTTGTCCCCAGCGATTTGCCGCCCCGTTGGCTCCGCCGGTCGCGGCGGCTTTGGAAAACCGGGTCGTCGACGAGGAGCAATTGATCGCCGGGGCGGGCGTTTGGATCGACCCCGGCCGGTTTGACGAAGTGATCGTCGAGGGGGCGGGGGGATTGTTCAGCCCCGTGACGGAGCGGTGGCTGGGGATCGATCTGTTCAAAGCGATGGCGGCGAGGTTTGACGTTGGGGGCGTCAAAGTTTTAGTCACCGGCGACCGGTTGGGGACGCTCAGCGTGACGATTGCGACGGTGCGGACGGCGTCGGCGGAGGGTTGGCCGGTGGAGCAGATTTGGCTCAATCGTTGGGACGGTGATGAGTCGATGGCCGGGAATTTGAGGCAATTGCGGCTTTGGTTGCCGGGGGTGGAGCGGATTGACGGGCGGGGTCGTCCGTAGCGGAAGTCGCCAAGACTTTCGGTTTCTCACCGGGGGCGGAACCGAAAGTCTTGGCGACTTCCGCTACGTTGATTCCCGGCTCGGAGGCAGCAAACGCGGTCCGGCCGATTCCGCTTGCGGCGGTTTCACGCGGCGGGGTAACAGTCCAGGCATCGACCCCTTTTCCGTTTTCCGTCTCGATCGATCGCCATGCCGAACAAAATTGTCCGTTGGATGCAAGCGGGGATCGTCGGAATCGCGATCGGACCGGCCGTTCAAACCTACGCTCAAGGGTTTGGGATGCCGCCGGGACCGCCGACGACGGCGCCGGCCGGCGGCGGGTTCCAGCCGCGAGCGACCGATCCGCCCAGCCTCGCGGCGGCGACCGGCGTGCCGCCCTCGCCGGGATTGACGCCCAATCCGGGATTGGCACCGCCGCCGGGTTCTTCGGGTCCGATCCGGTCGGCTCCAGCGATCGGCGGGCAATTGCAAAATGTCACCAGTTTGCCCAACACCGCCGGTCAACAGCAGCGGGTTTACGACTTGCGGCCGTACACCGGCTATTTGACCAACGTTGACCGGCCCCAGCAGGCGGTCGTCGACTGGGTGTTGCGGGAAACCGGCACCGACGTTTGGCATGGGGCACCCTTTGGTTATTTGACCGCTGATCGCGATGAATTGACCGTCTATCACACCCCGGCGATGCAAGAAGTCGTCTCGGGGATCGTCGATCGGTTCGTCGCCGGCCAAAAAGATCCGCAGGCGATGAGCCTCCGCGTGATGACGTGCGGCAATCCAAACTGGCGGTCGGCGGCCCACGTGTTGATGCGGCACGTGCCGGTCCAGTCGCCGGGGCTGCAGGCTTGGCTGTTGACCAAAGAAAACGCGGCGGTCGTGATGGCTCAACTGCGTGCCCGGACCGACGTGAGGCAGGTCCAAGCGGTCGATTTGGTGATGCACAACGGTCAATCGCAGCGGCTGGCGAGCACGCGGGGACGTAATTACGTGATGAACGTCAAGGAATCGCCGGCGCTTTGGCCACCGTATGAGCCGGAGATCGGCGAGGTGCCCGAGGGCTACAAACTGGAGGTTTCGCCGTTGCTGTCGGTCGACAACCGGGCGATCGATTGCGTCGTCAAAGCGGAGATCGACCAGGTGGATAAACTCGTGCCGGTGCAGTTGGACCTGCCGCTGCCCAGCGCCCAGGTTCACCGGACCAAGATCGACGTGCCGCAACTGGTGTCGTGGCGGTTGCACGAGCGATTCCGTTGGCCCTCGGACATGGTGTTGCTGCTGTCCTGCGGGGTGGTGGCCAGTCCTGACCGGCCGGGGTCGACGGTGCCGATTTTTAATTTTGGAGCGATCACCGGCAACACCGCCGGGCGGGCCGACGCATTGATGTTTTTGGAGTACCGCGGCCGGGCGTCGGATCAATTGTCAACGCTTGGCGGCCCGGAGGCTCAAATCGGCAGCCGCGTCGGGGCGCCCAATCGGGGGCGGTATTAGACTTTGCAGGTGTCGTCGCACGTTTTGCCGGCGATCGAATATCGGCGTTTGGCTAGCTGTCGGTACCCCGCCCGCCACAACCAACCGGTGCCCGGGAAGTGCATCACGGGCATCGCGGGGTAGAGCACCGGTAGCGTCCGGGTGAGATACTTGAGCGCCTCGGCACCGCCGTGTTGGACGCCACCGGGGGTGACGATCACCATCTCCTCGTTGAGCTGACCGGCCGACCGGCCGGGACAAAATGTGCCGACGCGAGAATCGTGCAGCGACAGGAACGTGAGTTTTCCGGTCCAATCGAGCTTTCGCAATCGACGCACTCCGGCGCGGCAAAAGTTGCACTGGCCGTCGTAAACGACCACGGGGCTGCCGGGTTGGTCGCCGGGATCGGGCAGGTCGGTGGTCATGGCAAAACGTCTTTGACGCGGGCGGTGGGCGAGAACGCTACAATGTTAGGTTGGCTGGTAGTCCCTTCCGGTAGCGGCGGTCCGCCAGGCCGCCGATTGAAGCTCCCACCAAAGCCTTGGCGGCTTCGGCTACCGGAAGAATCGGAATGGCGGATCAATTCACGGAAATGTAATGACCCAAAGCGACCCGCGGCATGATCCGATTAGTCAAGTCGTTCGATCCGCCCGGCGGCGGTTGATCCTTGCGGCTTGGGGACGACGTTTTTCAATCGCCTCGCTTTGGACACTCGCGATCGCCGCGGTCGCCGTCGCGGGGCTGCCGTGGTGGTCGGCTGAAATCTCGCTCGCCGACGACCGGTGGGTCGCGGCGACGGGTTGGTTGGTCGTCGCGGCCGTTTTGATCGCCGCGATGGTTGCGACGATTTGGACAGCGATCAAAAAACCTTCGCCGGTTCAAACGGCGGCCGAAGTCGATCGGCGGTTTGGACTTCGCGAACGGTTGGCGAGTGCCCTGGGGGTCGGCGATCAGACGCCGGCCGAAACAGCACTGCGGTCCGATGCCGCCCGGGCGGCGGGCCAAATCCGCGTCGGTGAGCGGTTTCCGATCCGGCCGCTGCCCCGGCTCGCCTCGCCGCTGCTGCTGGTGCCGGCGATTTTGCTGTTGGCCGTCGGGATCGAGGCGCTTCGCCCGCCGGCCGACCCGCAAGCGGCCATCGACGTCAACGCCGATGAGATTCGCCAGGTCCGCGCGGCGACCACGGCGGTCAAGCAACAACTCGCCGCCAAACGCCGCGAGGCGGAGGCCAAGGGACTCAAGGAGGCGTCGGAGTTGCTCGTCAAAATGGAACGACAAGTCGATGCGTTGTCCAAACGCACCGATTTGGACCGCAAGGAGGCGATGATCGAGCTGAATAATTTGAAGGATCAAATCGAAAAACGCCGCGACACGCTGGGCGACGCCGAGACGATGAAGCGGACGATGGCACAGATCAAACCGGTCGGCGAAGGACCGATCGCCAAAACCGCTGAAGCAATCCGCAAGGGAGATTTCGCGGCTGCGGAGAAACAAATTCGCGAGCTTTCCAAAGCGATCCGTGAAGGCAAATTGACCGACGCGGAAAAGGAGGCACTCGCCAAACAGGCCAAACAGATTGCCAAACAGGTGGCTTCGGCGGCCGAGGATCAGCAGCGGCGAAAGGAGCAGTTGCAGCAGCAAATTGCCGAAGCGGAGAAGGCGGGCAAGTCGGCTGAGGCGGCGGAGTTGAGGCGGAAATTGGCGGAGGCGCAGGCCGCTGACGAGTCCGTCGAGCAAGCCAAACAGATGGCCGCGGCGATGCAGGCGGCCGCCGACGCGATGCAAAACGGCGACGGCAAGGCGGCGGCCGAAGCGATGGAGGGGTTGGCCGATCAAATGAGCGATCTGCAGTCGCAAATGCAGTCGCTGCAGGACATGGAGTCGGCGATGGATGCTCTTTCGCAGGGCAAATCGCAAATGGGTTGCCAGCAGTGTCAGGGGGAAGGTTGCCAAGGGTGTCAGGGCGGGGACGGTTGGAGCGACAAGTTTTCGCAGGGTGATTTTGGACGCGGCCGCGGTCCCGGGGCGGGGATGCGAGACGAAGCGGACGGTGACACGAACACTTACGAAACCCAGGTGGCCGGCCAGGTCCAAAAAGGTTCGTCGGTCATCTCCGGCTACGCCGACGGTCCCAATCGCAAGGGCGTGACCCGCGAATCGATTGCCGCGGCGATTGAAAGCTCGCTCGGCGACGATGCGGACCCGATGGAGGACCAGGTGCTGCCGCGGGACCAGCGGGAACAAACCCGGCAGTATTTTGAGTCGCTGCGGCGGGGGGATTGAGTTTTCAATTTTTCCTCTCGCTGTGTTGTTGAGAGGGTTCGCTTTTTAGTTCTTGCTCCCCCTCGCCCCTCTTAGGGGAGAGGGGGCCGGGGGGTGAGGGGATGTGTACTGTCTATTGAACCTGAGGACCGACGCCTGAAAGACCCCTCACCCCCCGACCCCCTCTCCCCGAAGCGGGGCGAGGGGGAGAAAGAGCTTCGTCTGCCCCCCGACCCCCTCTCCCCGAAGCGGGGCGAGGGGGAGAAAGAAAAGATAGAGATCAGTCGCGGCTGCGGCCCGGTGGTGATCGCCGCTGTGACGCTTGTCGTCGCGGTTGCTTGGCGCGCGACATGGACCCTGACCACCCCGCCGGGGCCGGTCGCGGTCGTGGATTTTCAAAGCCAAGCCCGCGTTGCGTTTGGTCCAGAAGCGATCGCTCGGGGCGTCGAGCTGGACCGGTGCCTTTGGATGCCGACCTCACGAATCAGTGCAAATGGGACACGGGGCTGGGGCATCCTGCAGGTTTTGGGTTTTGATCCAGCGGCCATTCGGTGGGTCGTCGCCGGCGACGATGGTGTCCCGGGACATGCCGGATGGGACGATGATGGCAACGGGGTGGTCGACGACGAACGGGAACTCGGTGTTGCTTGGAGCGACGATCACTTGGTCGTCACCGCCGCCGGCGATCGCCCCCCGGGGCCGGTCAAACGGATGGGACTTGGCGGTTTTCGGGTGGTCGACGGGACATTCACGCCGGAGCGGTGGCGGGTGGAGATTGGGCCGTTCGGTGAATGAACCCGGCGGTCGTCCAAGCGACGAACTCCAAATCCGCCGCCTGGTTGGTCAACAAGTGATCCGACCCGGGCAGCCGCACCAGCGACGCTCGGTCGCCGACGAGCGTCAGGATTCGCACCGCGTGATCGAACATCACCGTCGCGTCGGTGGGCGAATGAAAAGCCAAGACGTGTGATTGAACGTCGGGCAAAACGCCGGCCAAGTCATGACTGCGAAAATCGTCGAGCATCGCGGCGGTGATCGTCCAGTCCCGCCCGCCGATCGACACCGGCCCGTGACCGTCGGTTTGAATCGCCGGATTGAGCCGGGCCAGCAGCAGCGGCAGATGCCGGGTGTCCGAGGGGGCGGCAATCGTCACCACGGCGGGGATGATGGTTGGTCGGCCCGGTCCCAATCCGGCGGCAATGCCCAGCGACGCAGCCCCGCCAAAGGAATGACCGATCAGGGCGTCAACAGGTCCGACCTTGGCCGTTGTCCAGGAAATCGCGGCGGACAGGTCGGCCAGGTTGGTGGTGAAATTGGTTTTCGAGAAATCACCGCCGCTGCCGCCAAGCCCGGTCATGTCGAACCGGACGACCGTCACGCCCAGCTCTGCCAACCGCCGCGAGATTCGCGTGATCGCCTTGAGGTCTTTGTTGCAGGTGAAGCAGTGGGCAAAGACGGCGACGGCGTGCGGCCGATCACCGGGGCCGGGCAACGATTGATCGACGATCGCGGCGAGCGGGAAGCCGGCCCCACCCTCGAGCGTCTCGCGGCGGGATTGACGTTGATGAGGCACGCTTCAGGAGACCGTTTGGCCAACCGCCGGCTCAAACGTGCTCCGCAGGCCCGAACGGTTGCGAGCGACTTCGGCGGCCGTCCGGTTGTAGAGCAATTCCTGGATGCGAAGCGGTTTTTGTCCATCGCGGGGGCGGATCGGTTCATACGACCCATCGGGCTGCATCCGCCAAGACGATTGATTGTCGCGGAAATAGAGCCGCAGCATGTCCCGCAGCCGCCCCTGCAGCGCCGGATCGACCACCGGGACGAGCAATTCGACTCGCCGGTCAAGGTTTCGCGGCATCCAGTCGGCCGACGACAGGAAAATTTCGGGATCGCCGCCGTGGCGAAAATAGATCAACCGGGCATGTTCCAAGAACCGGTCGACGATCGAAATCACCTCGATCGTTTCGGACATGCCGGGCACCCCGGGCCGCAAACAGCAGATGCCGCGGATGTTGAGCTGGATTTTCACCCCCGCCTGACTCGCCCGGTACAACGCGTCGATGATCGTCGTGTCGACCAACGCGTTGAGTTTGGCGACGATCCGGCCGCGACTGCCCTGACGCGACCGCTGCGTCTCGCCGTCGATCAGCTCCAACAACCGATGCCGCAGCGTCAACGGCGCGATCGACAGTCGCTGCAGCGGTTGAGGTTGCGAGACACCGGTGACGGCGTTGAAAAACATCGTCGCGTCGGCGCCGAACGTGTCATCGCACGTCAACAGCGACACGTCGGCGTAGATCGCCGCGGTCACTTCGTTGTAATTGCCGGTGCCGAAATGGACGTAGCGCACGATGCCGTGCGGTTCGCGGCGGACGACGACGCAAATTTTGGCGTGCGTTTTGAGGTGCCGGATGCCGTAAATCACTTGGACGCCGGACTGCTCCATTTCCCGCGCCCACTCGATGTTGCGGGCTTCGTCGAACCGGGCTTTGAGTTCGACAATTGCGGTGACGTATTTGCCCCGCTCGGCCGCTTTAATCAACGCCGCGACGATTGGCGAATTGCGGCTGGTTCGGTAAAGGATCTGTTTGATGGCCAAAACGTCGGGGTCTGCGGCGGCTTCTTCGATCAGCCGGACGACCGGATCGAACGACTCGAACGGGTGCAGCAGCATGATGTCGCCGGCAGCAATCGACGCGAACATCGACTCTTTGGGGTCAATCATCACTGACCCCAGTGGCGGCCATTCGTCAACCCGCAGGTGGTCGAAGCCGGTCAGGCCAACCAGCGAAAACAGGTAGGTCAGGTCCAGCGGCCCGTCGATGTCAAAAATGTCTTCGGGTTGGACCCGGAAACTGGCCGCCAGGTATTGGCGTGTCGCTTCGCCGGCCGTCGAGTCGAGTTCCAACCGGACAACGCGGGATTGCCGCCGCGACTCGAGGACTTCCTCCATCCCGCCGAGCAAATCGCCGGCGGAGTCCTCACGCAGTTCGATGTCAGCGTTTCGGGTGACGCGAAACGGGGTGCAATCGATGATGTCGCGGCCGGGAAAAAAGTCGTCGATGCTCTCGGCGATCAAATCCTCCAACAACACGTAGGCGAAGCGGCTTCGCACATCCGGTTCGTCACCGTCGGACTCGGCGTGTTCGCGGTCGACCGGCAGGGGTACGACGCGCGGCAAAGCTCGGCCAAGCGGAATGACCGCGAACTCCACCTCGTCGGACTCTTGCTCCGATTCCTGACTCTCGGCGTCGCCGCCACCGAGAGCCCGTCCGGGTTTCAACTGGACGCAGAGGTGCAGCCCCAGCCCCGGGATGGTTGGGAATTGGCGGTCGCGGAGGGCTTGGGGCGAGATCACCGGCAGGACCTCGCCCTGCAGGTACCGTTCGGCCGCGGCGAGCACGGCGGCCGACGCGGTTCGCAGGTTGACGCGGCGGATCCGGTTTTCCAAAAGCTGCGGTTCGACTTCGTCGCGGAGCAACCGGTACTGGTCGGTGACGTGCCGGTGGGCGGCCGCCGAAACCGCCGCGAGTTGCTCCGGGACGGTCATCCCGGCGGGGTCGCGGACGGCGGGGTTTTTCTCCAACTGCCAACGCAATCCGCCGTAGCGGACCATGATGAACTCATCGAGGTTGCTGCCGGTGATGGCCAAAAATTTGGCCCGCTGAAGCACCGGCAGCGAGTCGTCAGCGGCCTGGGCCAGAACGCGGTCGTTGAACTCGACCCACGCCTGCTCGCGGTTGATGAACCGGTCGGGGGGCAGCGTCTGGGGGTTGGGTTTGGGCATCGGGGAATATCAAATCTCGCTCCCCCCCGCCCCGCATTGGGAAGAGGGGGCTGGGGTACAAGAAATCTGGCTCCCCCTCGCCCCGCTTCGGGGAGAGGGGGCTGGGGTTCAACAAATCCGGCTCCCCCTCGCCCCTCTTAGGGGAGAGGGGGCTGGGGGGTGAGGGGTCTGCGGAAGGGTGATCGGGTTTGGCCAGTAGAGCGGACATCCCCTCACCCCCCGACCCCCTCTCCCCGAAGCGGGGCGAGGGGGAGAAAAAAAGAGGGTGGGCCGACCCCCTCTCCCCGAAGCGGGGCGAGGGGGAGAAAAAAGAGGGTGGGCCGTTCACTCCGGCGTCGACCAAACCTGCGTGTCGCCGCCGTCGATTTGCACGTGGATCACGTTGGGGGCACAACACACCGGGCAATCCTCGACATACTGTTGGCTCCCCCCGGCGGACAGATCGATCGGGACGACAATTTCCTCGCCGCAGTGATCGCAAATGTACGTCGCCTCATCATCCATCGGCTTGCTCCCGGGTTTCGCGGCCATCGTAGCGATCGCGATGGCCGGGTGCAGCGTCCAGGAGCGACGCTTTCCCCCGGCCGGGTCGCCGATCCCGCTGGTCGATTTGGCCGATGCGAAACTCAAACGTCGCGGCGACGCGATCGTCGTCGCCGACCTGCGGCCGTGCGACCCGGCGAAAATCGATTTGACCGGTGCCCGCGACCTGGTGGAACTTTCGCTGCCCGCGGTGGCTTGGGACTCCAATGCCGAGATGATCCGGCAATTGCCGTCGCTCAAAAAATTGCGATTGTTCGGTCCCGAGGCCGACGATGCCG
Organism: Pirellulaceae bacterium; assembly: GCA_963833245.1. Classification (GTDB taxonomy): domain Bacteria; phylum Planctomycetota; class Planctomycetia; order Pirellulales; family Pirellulaceae; genus Rhodopirellula. The sequence goes on along the minus strand of CAWHXH010000005.1, from coordinate 417,776 downwards.
TCGTTGCGTCGATGCAAAATTGGCAGGCACCCGCGTCGCTGATGCTCATGGGCGGATCGGTCACCGATGTCGGCTTGAACCGATTGGCCGGGACAGTTTCGGCGGTCGATCAACTCAGCCTGCGTCAAACCCGGGTGACCGGCGAATCGCTGACGCCGGCGGCCTTTGAAGTCGCACCGTGGACGGACTTGGAGCTGGCCGAAACCGATTTTGGCGATCGCGGAATGGCGGCAATCGCGAGGGTGCCGCGACTGGCGAAGCTCAACCTGTGGCTGACCCAAGTGACCGATGCGGGCGTTGCGGAGCTGGCCGGCAAAACGTCGTTGACGCATTTGAACCTGGATAATTGTCCAGCGGTGACTGACGCGTCGATCGATGCGATTGCGACGCTGAACCAGCTCGAGTTTTTGCATTTGGGTAAAACATCCGTGACCGGGGCCAGGCTTGCGGAGTTAGCGGCGCTGCCGAAATTGGCCAAGGTGCACTTGACGGGGCTGGACGTGTCCGACGAGCAGGCGGCGGTGTACGGGCAGGGGGTCGAGGTGGTTCGGTAACCCGGTAGCCGAAGCTGCCAAGGCTTTGGTCCGGGTCGATTCGGCGGCCTGGCGGACCGCCGCTACCGGAGGAAAGACGGCGGCCTGGCGGACCGCCGCTACCGGGAAACTTTTGCTAGGATTGGCGGCCATGGCCCGGGTACCGATCGGATCGCTCACCAACGTCCCCAACTCGATCTCGTTGGTCCGCTTCGCGCTGGCTGTTGCCGTCGTCGTGCTGGTCCCGGCCGGTTACTTCACCGCTGCGACGGTCGTCTTTCTCGCCGCCGCCTGCACCGATTGGGTCGACGGCTACTGGGCGCGGCGGTACGGCCAGGTGACCAAGATCGGCCGGATCCTGGACCCGTTCGTCGACAAAGTGCTGGTGTGCGGGGCGTTCATCACATTGGTGGGTGTCCCCGGCAGTCCCGTGGCCGCGTGGGTCGCCGTCGTCGTCGTCGCCCGCGAATTGTTGGTCTCCAGTCTCCGGGGGATCATCGAAGGCGGCGGGGGCGATTTCTCCGCGTCCCAAGCCGGCAAGTGGAAAATGGTGCTGCAGTGCGTCGCGGTCGTCGCGGCATTGGTTTGGGTCGACGACGTTGCTGCGGTCGGCAGCGTGGCGGCGTGGCTGCGGTGGGTGACGTGGGGATCGATCGCCGCGGCGGTTTGGTTGACGATCCAGTCGGGCGTCGAGTACGTCGTCGCGGCGGCCAAAGTGCTTGCCGGACCGACCGCCCCATCGCTTGACCGGCCCTGATGAACGAGGACGAGATTTCCCGTCCGGTGGCGGTGGCGTTGGCCGTCGTTTCGGTTCTGATTTTGACGGCGTTGATTACGTCGGCGATCGCTTGGGTGCGGCTGTGGCGGGCCGGCCGCTCGCCGCTGGGGCAACGGCCGATCATCGCTGCGGTCCCGCGAACGCGTCCGGATTGGAACCCGGCCTGGGCGGCGGCGCTGTTGATTTTGGTCGGACTGATCGCCGGCGTTTTGCAAAATGCGTCGCGGACGTATCTGACCGGGATGACAGCCCCCGATGACTCCGCCGCCGGTCCGTCGGTGACGCTGATTTTGATCTCGTCGATCGCCACCGCCGGTGCGTGCCTGTTGGTGATGATCGGGACGGTCGGCTCGATCCCCGCGGCGGTGCGGTATTTCGCGATGGTGCCCAACGGTTCGTTGGTCCGGTTGGGGCTTTCCGGGGCGTTGTTGCTGCTGCCCCCGACGATGCTGATGATGGGCGCGGTCTCGATGCTGCAGGCCTACTCGCACCCGGTGCTCGAAGCGGCCGCGGACGTCGGTCCGGGCGCCGGTTGGCGGTTTGCGGCGCTGTTTGTCACCACGGCGCTGGTCACCCCGGTGGTCGAAGAGTTCTGGTTCCGCGGGCTGCTGCAGGGGGGGCTGCAGGGGATGGCCGATCGGCGATTGCTAGCAAACGCTGTGGAGGTTCCCGGTGATGGGACCAATACGACAAATGCGACTGATGGGACGGTGGGGGATGGGACTTGGCGGGATTCCTATGCTCCGCCGTCGCAGCCGTCGCGTTTGACCGATCGTTCGTCGAACTACCCGATTGCCGTTTGGCCGATTTTCGTCGCGTCGGCGATTTTCGCGGCGATGCATTTGGGTCAAGGCCTCGCTCCGATCCCGCTGTTTTTCCTGTCGCTGGGGTTGGGCTACCTCTATCGTCAAACCGGGTCGCTGGTGCCGTCGATCGTCGTGCATCTGGTGCTCAACGGCTTCACGATGTTGGTCACCGGGTTGCAACTACTCGGATGAACATGACGGTCGAACCACAGAGACACAGAGGAACACAGAGTTAATTTTGAGAATTGTTTATGAACTATTTGATTTTTCTCTGTGTTGCTTCGTGCCTCCGTGGTTGATTCAATCCAAATCCGAGGCGCCAGGTCTCATAACCTAAAAAACCTTGACGTCGACATACCCCGCGGCCAGATCACGGTCATCACCGGGGTGTCGGGCAGCGGTAAATCATCGCTGGCGTTTGACACGTTATTCGCCGAGGGCCAGCGGCAGTACATCGATACGATGTCGACCTACGCCCGCCAGTTCGTCGCCCAGTTGCCGCGGCCGGACGTCGACCGCGTCGACGGTTTGTCGCCGACGCTTTCGATTGATCAAAAATCGGGGTCACACACCGCTCGTTCGACCGTCGCGACGGTCACGGAAATCCATGACTATTTGAGACTGCTTTTCGCTCGACTCGGCACACCGCACTGCACCGCTGTGCGGTCAACCGATTGCGACGCAAACGATTGGTCAAATCGTCGACGCGATCCTGGCCGCCGGCGATAGGCACCAAAATTTCGTTGCTGTCCCCGATGGTTCGCGGGCGAAAAGGGGCACATGCCGATGTCTTGGAACAGATCGGCACGGCCGGTTTGGTCCGCGCCCGTGTTGACGGGGTGATGCATCGTTTGGAGGAGGTGCCCAAGCTCGCCGTTCGCAAAAACCACTCGATCGATGCGGTGGTCGATCGATTGGTCGCCCGGTCTTCGTCGACCGAGCGGATCGATGCGTCGGTCCGAACGGCGGTTCGGATGAGCGGAGGCAACGTGGTCGTTTTGACCCACGGCGACGACGGCGACAGCGAACGGTTGTACAGCACCACGTCGGCGTGCCAGGGTTGCGGGGCGAGCTACCCGGAGATCGAACCTCGGAGCTTTTCGTTCAATTCACCGTTCGGGGCGTGTGCGCAGTGCGGTGGGACAGGCTTCCAGCCTGTCGAGGCGGCGGACGAAAACGACGGGGGGATGACAGGCCGGAGGCCTATCCCACAATGTCCCGACTGTGACGGGCGGCGGTTGTCGCCGTTTTCGTTGTCGGTGACGATCGGCGGCCAATCGATTGCCGACGTTTGCGAAATGCCGACGGCGGCGATTTTGGAGTGGTTAAAAACCGTTGCCATCGGGGGGACTTCGACGGACCAACGGGTCGCCGAGCCGATCGTCGCCGAAGTCACGCGGCGGATTGGATTTTTACGGGACGTCGGGGCGGAGTACTTGACGCTCGACCGGGCCACCCGGTCGCTTTCGGGCGGCGAGCTGCAACGGGTCCGCTTGGCGTCGTGCGTCGGTTCGGGGCTGACCGGCGTCTGCTATGTGCTCGATGAACCGTCCATCGGGCTGCATCCGGCCGACCACGGCAAGCTGCTCGCATTGATCCAAAATCTCCGCGACGCCGGCAATACGATCGTCATCGTCGAGCACGATGAGGAGACGATCGCGATCGCCGACCGGGTGATCGACATCGGGCCGGGGGCGGGCGTGGGCGGCGGGCGGTTGGTTGCCCAAGGGACTCCGGCCGAAGTCGCCGCCGACCCGTTATCGCCGACTGGAGAGTACCTGTCCGGCCGGGAAAAGATATCGTTGGGCCGGCCGCGGTTGCCGGCCGCCGGGGCCAAGACGCTGGGGCTGTCCGGCGTGACGATCCATAATTTGCACAAGGTCTCAGTCAAAATCCCGCTCGGCCGTCTGGTCGGCGTCTGCGGCGTTTCGGGTTCGGGCAAATCGTCGTTAATTGTCGACACGTTGATCCCGCTGGTCACCGCGGCCTTGAATAAACGGGAGCGGCGGCCGGGGCCGACCGAATCGACCGCGACCGGGCGAATCACCGGTTTGCAGCACCTGGACAAGATCATTCCGATCGATCAGTCGCCGATCGGCCGGTCCGGTCGGTCTTGCCCGGCGACGTTCACCGGGGTGTTGGACCCGATCCGGCAGACGTTTGCGACGACGCGGGATGCCAAGGCGTTGGGGTTCGGCCCGCCGCGGTTTTCGTTCAATGCGGTGGCCGGGCGATGCGATTTGTGCAAAGGGGCCGGGGTCGAGAAAATCGAGATGCGGTTCCTGCCTGATTTGCTGATCACGTGTGCCCGGTGCGGCGGGCGGCGGTTCAACCGGCAAACGCTGCGGGTGAAGTTCAAAGGTGCCTCGGTCGCCGACATTTTGGAAATGACGGTCGCCGAGACGTTGTCGTTTTTTGAAAATCAACCCAAGGCGCTCAAACTGCTGCGATCGCTCGACGACGCGGGGTTGGGCTACATCCGTTTGGGGCAACCCTCGCCGACGCTTTCGGGCGGCGAGGCCCAGCGGCTCAAATTGGCGACTGAATTGGCACGCCCGGCGACCGGGCGGACGATTTACGTGCTCGACGAGCCGACGACGGGATTGCATTTTGCCGACGTCCAGCGATTGCTTGCGGTGTTGGACCGGTTGGTCGCGGCGGGCAATACCGTTTTAGTCATCGAGCATCACCTCGGGGTGCTGGCCGCGTGCGATCATTTGATCGAGCTGGGACCGGGCGGCGGGGCGGCCGGCGGCCGGGTCGTCGCGGCGGGGACGCCCGAGGAGGTCGCGGCGGTGGGGGAGAGTCCCACCGGGCGGTGTCTCCTCCGGTAGCGGCGGTCCGCCAGGCCGCCGATCCATTGCCGACCAAAGCCTTGGCGGCTTCGGCTACGGCGGGGGTCCAAAGCCTTGGCGGCTTCGGCTACGGCGGAAGTCCAAAGCCGGGCGGCTTCGGCTACGGCGGGGGTCCAAAGCCTTGGCGGCTTCGGCTCCGGGAAGGGACTAACTCCTCGGCCGCTTCGTCGGGCGGCAACAGGTCGACGACCTCCCGCTCCGACTCCTCCATCCGTTCGTACCGTTCCAACGCCGAGGTCGCCGACCACGCCGTTGGTGATCCGTCGGGGCCGCGGCGGAGCGATTCGGCCGTCCAAGCCATCAAAATCGCGTCGTGGACCAAATCGCCGCCGCCGACGTGTTGCAACGACTCCCGCTCGCGGGCGGGCAGCATCCGGCGAAGCGTCGATAATTCTTCGTCGCTCGGGCCGATCGGCGTCCGCGACGGCGGGCCGCCACGCTCGCCCGGCGGCCGAAAGATCGCTTGAGCAATCGTCAATTCGGGCGGCCGGCCCCGTGAACGCTCCCCCGCCAAACGTCGAATCGCCGGCATCCGCTCGATCCGCTGCTCGCCAAATTGCAACGCCGCATACCGCAACCGCTCGGCCGCCTCGGGCGACAGGTCCACGGTTGAACCGACGATCCAACGCTCCCGCAAATCATCAACCAGCTCGCCCAACGCCGCGGCCCGGGCGTCGCCGCGGGATTGCTCCATTTTTTGCAACCGATCGGCTCCGACCGTGGCGACCAACGCCACAACGGCTTCGCGGAGAGAACGAGCGTCGACGTCGTTGCGAATTTGCCGTTCCAATTGCCTGAGCGACTCGGTTTCGGAGCGATCAATTCGCCGGATCCGAGACATCGCCGCGGCAACTTCGGTCCGCTGGGCCGGCGTCAATGTTTCGGTCCACCGCCGAATCTCCGCGGCATCGCCGGTCGGCGGGGTGATCGACACCGGCGGATCGATCCATTGCCGCCAATCCTGATTTTCACCGAGGTAGGCAAACATTTCATCCGAGACCGGCAACCGCAGCAGCGGCAGGTCGATCGCGACGGGCACGTCGAGCCAACGCTGACGCGACTGGGCAAACCGGGCGGCGATCGTCACCGCGGCGACCGACAAAACCGCCGCGGTGATCCAACCGGCACGCCGCCATCGCGGCCGTGACCGGGGGATCGCGACCGCCGGCGTGATGTCGACGTCGGGTTGCAAATCGCGGGCGACGATTTGGATCGTTGTCGCGACCGATTCGTCGGGCGTCGGGGCGGCTTGCAGGTCGTCGATTTGACCCAACATCGACCAACCCGATTGCAGCTCGCGGACGCGACGGCGGAGCGACTCGTCGGCCACCATCGCGTCCTCGAAAACGCGGCGATCGTCCGACGAAAGCTCGCCGTCGAGGAATTCGACGATCCGCTCGTCGTCGATCGTCGAGATGGCACTCACGGTTGTTCGCCGGCCAACGCATCGCGAAGCGACACCCTGGCCCGCGACAGCAGGCTTTTGACCGCTTTGGTCGTCAATCCCATCGAATCGGCGATCTCCTGGTACGACAGGTGCTCGAAACGCGACAGAACCATCGCGACGCGTTGACGTTCGGGCAAACGCTCGACGGCCGCTTGGACCCGAGCGATCTGTTCGTCCGCCTCCATCCGCCGGGCGGGCATCAACGCCGAACGCTCGACGGCCAATTGCGTCACGCCATACAACCCGCTGGCGTCGCCGTTGGCCAAATGCGGGGAATCGGTTTCGGCGTACTCGTGTCGACGGGAAGCGGACCGGTGAGCGTTGCGGGCGACGTTGCCGGCGATCGTGAACAACCAAGTGCTGAATTTGGCGCCCGGTTCGTAGCGTTTTCGCGACCGAAAGATCCGCAGGAACACGTCTTGGGTCAAATCCTCGGCTGCCGACGCGTCCGGCGCGATTTGACGCATCAACCGTTCGACGCGGGATTGATAGTTGCGGACCAGCGTTTCAAACGCCCCGGCGTCGTCATCGCGGACGCGGAGCATCAGACGCACGTCGGGATCGGCGTTGGTGTATCGGGCGGCGGTCGAGGCCGTCACGCTCACCCGGCGGCTCCGGCGAGGGTCGCACCGGTCGGTTTGCCGCAAATCCGCACGCCAAAGAGTTCGGCAATCGGCCGGGCCGCTCCGGCCGGTTGGCCCCGCAGCCGGTACGGGATTCCGCCGTCGACGTAGCCGACATCGATCGCGGTGCCATGGGTCGACGCGTCGCCGATCGCCCGGGCCAGGGTTTGGCGAAACGGTTCGTCGATATCGCTCAACCAATCGTCCAGGTTCCGCGGTGGGGGGGCGTCGGCGTCGTCGGCCGACCAACGAATTTGGCCGCCGGGCACGTCCAGCGACCAGGTTTGCAACCCCGCCATCGACTGCAGGTCTCGCAGGCGGCGGGCCATTTGGTTGGAGTGCCGTTCGGCGGCCAACCGGCCGGTCACGTCCCGCAGACTCGTCAATAGCATTTCGACGCCGTCGACGTCGACCCGTCGGCCGGAAATCAAAACGTCGTGTTCGGCGGTCGGAGCGGCCGGGTCGTCGCCGGGCAAATTGCGGAGCCGAGCCTCAAAGTTTTCGATTTCGCCGGCTGCCTCGATTTGGTCAATCAATTCGGTCCGCCGCCGGGGGCAGACCCACAAGTTCAGCTCGCTCAATTTGCGGCCCAGCAACTCCGTCCGCCGGCCGCCGAACAATTGCAAAAAAGCGTCGTTGACCTCGATGATTTCCGATGAACCCCAACGCGATAGCAACCCGGCTTCGGGCGATCGGGTGAATAGCGTCGAATAGCGGCTGCGGTGGGCTTGTTCGGCGCGGGTGCGGATGGTTCGGCGCAGGCTCGCGGCCTCCTCGTTGCCGGGCCAAATTTGCAACGCTTCCTCGACCAGCGTCTCGGCCGAACGGAGTTGTCGCAACAAATCGGCCGCATCGTCGACCTCGGCCAACCGCCCGACCGCTCGCTCGGCCAAACGGCGGCTCTCCGCGTGGGTCCGGTGGTCGTCCAATGCCGCGATCAATTCGCCCGCGTCGGCGTACCGCGAAGCCGGGTCGGACGCCATCGCGTGGCGGGCGATTTGCATCAACTCGCCGCCGACGTCCGTTGCCGTGATCAGGTTATCCGCCGCATTGCGGATGCACTGCAGCAACGAATCGCCGTGGTGGGGCGGGCGGCCGGTGAGGATCCGAAACAGGATCGCGCCGAGCAGGTACACGTCCGTAACGATCCCGACGTCTTCAATCCGCCCGGCGGCCAGTTCGGGGGCCATGTAAGCCGGCGTGCCGCCGATCGCCGGACGGATCAGCGTTGTGGCGGTCGGCAGCGGATTGGTTGAAACCCCGGTCACCTCCGTCGCCAAACCCCAGTCGGCAACGAGCACTTCGCCGAACCGGCCGAGCATGACGTTTTCGGGTTTCAAGTCGCGGTGGATCCAAAACCGCGAATGGGCGTACCGAACCGCTTCGCAAACGCCGCGGAGGATTTGCAGGTTCTCGTCGGCAGTGTGGTCGTCGATCTGCTCGTTCCATGAGGAACCTTCGACGCGCTTCATCGCGTAAAATGGCTGCCCCTTTTGGTCAACGCCCAGCTCGTGCAGCGCGATGATGTTGGGATGTTCCAACCCGCCCATCACGCGAGCTTCGTTGAAAAAACGGGTCGCGGCGACCGAGTGCTCCGTCACGTCCTGCCGCAGCACTTTGACGGCGACTTCGCGGTCGATGCCTACCTGGCGGGCTTGATAGACGATCCCCGTTCCGCCGCCGCCCAAAACCCCGACGCGTCGGTAATCGACCGGCCCGGTCGGCTGATCGGTCAAATCGACGATCGTGCGGACCGGCACCCCGACGGCGGCGGCCGCGGCGGCGGGGTTGTTTGACGATCCGCCGGAGCCGAACGGTTTGGAATCGGCCGACAGGTCAATCGTCGGATGTTCGATTTGGGGCGTCGCGTCCTGGCTCGCCGCCGACCCCCAGGTCATCGTCATCGTGTGCGAATCGACCGGGTGCGAGTCGAGCTGCTCGGACAGCTCCGGGTCGGCGAGGATGGTTTGCAGCAGCATGTCGGGTGCATTGTAGCGACCGGGTAGGTCGTCGACCCGGCGGGCCAACCATCGACTAATTGAACCTCGTTCCACGGGGAACGGCATAATGGCGCCTCCCGCGTCAAGCCCGGTTTTGCATGAAACAACCTTGTTTTTGAAATTCTTTTTCGCCTACGGTCCCGGCTCCCCCGACCACCCCCCAACCCGCCCCGCAGGAGCCGCCCGCGATGACTCGAATCTTGTCGATCGTCAACCAAAAAGGCGGCGTGGGGAAAACGACCACCGCGATCAACTTGGCCGCCGGATTGGCCCTTGCCGGCCGCCGTACGCTGCTGATCGACATCGACCCGCAATGCAACGCGACCGGCGCGGTCGGTTGCAAACCCTCGGCGGTCCACGGCCTGTTGAGCGAACCGACCAGCCGCCCGGCGCCGGCCCCCGGTTCCGAGCCGGAATCGCAGGATGACGACGAAGCCCAAACGCCTTCGACCAAACCTTTACCCCCCGGCGTGCTGGTCAGCTCCGTCGAAGGCCTCGACGTCATGCCCGGCTCGCGGCGTCTGGGTGATGCCGACGCTTTGGCCGCCGGCGACACCGAATTGACGAAGCGATTCCGAACACGGCTGGACGAGGTCGCCCGGGACTACGACTTCGTGCTGATCGATTGCCCCCCGTCGGCCGGGGCAATCACGCAAACGGCATTGACGGCCAGCACCGAGGTTTTGATACCGATCCAGTGCGAATACTTCGCCATGGTCGGCGTCACGCAACTGATTACCACGATCAAAAAAGTCATCACCGCGACCGACGGCCGACTGACCTTCGGCGGCATCGTGCTGACGATGTATGACCCGGCCCTGGAGTTGACCGGCGAGATCGACGCGGAAGTCCGCGAGTTCTTTGGCGACGTGGTCTTTGACACCGTCGTGCCGCGGGACGTTTCGCTGTGCGAAGCCCCGTCGCACGGCGAATCGATTTTTCAATACGAACCCCGCAGCCGCGGGGCGATGGCTTACACGCAACTTTGCATGGAGGTGCTGCAGCGTGACTGATTTGGCAAACCAACCGATGGCCGCCCGCGGCGCCGGCAACAAAGACCGACGGCTGGGCCGGGGACTGGCCGCGCTGCTGGGCAACGAAATCGACGAACCTTCGGGTCAACCGGCCGGCGGCGACGCTCCGGCCGCCAACCGGCCGAGCATCCAGACGCTTGAACTGCCCGTCGGCGACATCCAGCCCAACCCGTATCAACCGCGGCGGGAATTTTCGGTCGAAGAGATCGCGTCGCTCGCCGAGTCGCTCAAGAGCCACCAGCAGCTCCAGCCGGTGCTCGTGCGGATTGTCAACGGCAAGCACCAATTGATCTCCGGCGAGCGTCGGCTCCGGGCGACGATCCACGCCGGGCTGCCGACGATCCGGGCCGAAGTCCGCGAGGCCGACGACCGGCTGGTCGCCGAGCTGGCGATCATCGAAAACCTCCAGCGCAAGGATTTGAACGCCGTCGAAAAAGCGTGGTCGTTCAAACGCTACATCGACGAGCACCAGTGCAAACAGGACGACTTGGCCCGGCGGTTGAGCATTGACCGATCGACGATCGCCAACCTCATGCGGCTGCTTGAATTGCCCGAGCCGGTGCTTGAAATGATCACCGCGGGCGATTTGCAAAACGGCCACGCCCGGGCGCTGCTGCCGATCGGTGAGGAGACCGTGCAGATTGCGTTGGCCCAAAAGATCGTCGAGGAGAAATGGTCCGTCCGCGCCGTGGAGGCTCACGTCGGCGAGCTGCTCAAGGCGGAGGAGGACGCCGACACCGGTTTGAAGATCACCAACACGTCGCGTCAAAAACGCAAACCGGTCCCGCCGCACATCGAGTCGATGCAGCAGGAGATGCGGATGGTGTTTGGGACCAAAGTCGAGATCAAGGCGTCGGCCAAGAACCGTGGCAAGATCACGATCCACTTCGGCGACGCCGACGAATTTGAACGGCTTCGCGATTTGCTCGGCGGCGTGACCCATCCGCAGCTCAAAGTCGCCGGCTGAGAGTTGACAAACTCCCGTAGCGGAAGTCGCCAAGACTTTCGGTTGCGACCCGAACGGCCAACCGAAAGTCTTGGCGACTTCCGCTACGGCTGCCGAATCCAGTGCCGCGGCCGATCCTTGGCCGCCGGCGTCGAAACATTCAAGACCGACACCGGCCGATCGATTTCCGGTTCAACCGCTGGCGGTTCGGCCGGCTCAAACCGCTCCATCACCGGCATCACTTCGGCCGGCGGGTCAACCCGATCGGCCGCCGCGACCGCCGGCCGCGAAGGCGACGCGTCATGCATTTTCGCCGGAGCCGCTTCCCGCCGGTGCAGCGCCACGGCCAAATCGTTGTACGTCAGCGGCATCCCGGCCGGCGGCGGTGCGAACGGACGACCGGCCGGCAGCGGCAACGTCGTGCTCGCCGGCTCGACCCGTAGATCGGCTTGCGGCCACGCTTGCGGATCGGCGACCGGCTCATCGACCACGCTCAGCGAGCGGGACTCGGTCGGGCCGGTGACAAGCGAACCGGCCGCACCATCGGGCCGGCGAAAGGGCAGGGCGGCGATTAAGCCGACGGCGGCCAAGAGGCCGATGCCGATGAGGTAACGCATGGAGAACACCAGGAGAGAGCGGAAGTCGTCCGGCTTCGTCCCTGAAGTCCCATGGGGTTGGATCGACCGATTCGGTGAAAATTATTCAACCGGCGACCCACCGCGATGAAATCCGGCAAAAGCGGTCCAACCGGTGCCGGCGTCCTGCCGGGACGCCGAACGAACGCACCACTCCTTGCTTTTCTCCCCCTCGCCCCGCTTCGGGGAGAGGGGGCCGGCCTCAATTTCTTTCTCCCCCTCGCCCCACTTCGGGGAGAGGGGGCCGGCCTCAATTTCTTTCTCCCCCTCGCCCCGCTTCGGGGAGAGGGGGCCGGCCTCGCTTTCTTTCTCCCCCTCGCCCCGCTTCGGGGAGAGGGGGCCGGCCTCAATTTCTTTCTCCCCCTCGCCCCACTTCGGGGAGAGGGGGCCGGCCTCAATTTCTTTCTCCCCCTCGCCCCGCTTCGGGGAGAGGGGGCCGGCCTCAATTTCTTTCTCCCCCTCGCCCCGCTTCGGGGAGAGGGGGCCGGGGGGTGAGGGGATGTCCCCTTGGTCGAATCCCCCGTCCGTCGCCTCGAAAACCCCTCACCCCCCAACCCCCTCTCCCCGAAGCGGGGCGAGGGGGAGCAAGTATCTGAGGTTTAACCCCCTCTCCCCGAAGCGGGGCGAGGGGGAGCAAGTGTCTGATGTTTAATCCCCTCTCCCCGAAGCGGGGCGAGGGCGAGCAAGAGTTCTTGGGTTTACCCCTTGCCCGAAGGGCGTTGAGGAGGTGAAAGAATTTGGGGGGCAATCAAGCCACCATCGCGACCGGCAGCTCCGCGATCGCCGCCACCGCCCGGCCGATCGCCACCAACGTCGTCTCTCGCCGCGCAATCGAACGGCCGGCCCAAGCCCGGTTGAGCGTCAACTCCAACCCGACGTATTGATCCGCCCGGTGCTGCCGCCGCAACCAACGGGTCGTCCCGGCGGCCGTCCCCCGCAGCGGGTAGTTCCGCCGGACTTTCAAATGGGCTGCGTCGTGAGCCAACGCGTCGACCAAGTCCAATGCCACTTCCGCCTCGACTGGCCGGCCGGTGTCATAAGCGATTCCGACATCGCCGCGGACCCAATCGCCCCGCGATGTTCTCGCGTCGTGCGTCCGAATCGACAAATGCGTCACGGTTCCAAACGTCGCGATCGCTTGGCTGACCGCCCGGCCCAACCGCGCCCGATACGGTTGCTGGACCCCGGCGACAATCGCCTCGGTGATCGCGTCGCCTTGCTCGTTGGCTGTGATCGCCGACCGCAGCGGTGGGGCCAACCACCCTCGCCGACCCGGGCCGCGACGGACGTCGATCAAATCACCTCGAAACGGATTGATCACCGCCGGTTGACCCGAAGCGCCCGCGATCATCCGCGTCGCCCACATCGCCGCCCGGTCGACCTCCCAACCGGTGTCGCCCGGCAGCGACACACCGGCAGCCTGCAATGCCGCTTCCAAGACCGCGGGCATCTGCTCGCCGCCAGCGTCGCAGGACAACAGGATGCTCATCCGGCCCACCGATGCGGCCGGCCAATCAACCGCTGCAGGTCCGCCCAGTAGTTTGGATAGGTTTTTGCCGTACACGCCGGGTTTTCGATTTCGACGTTTCTCAGTCTTAACCCCGCCAGCGAAAAGCTCATCGCCATCCTGTGATCCTCATAAGTCGCCAGCCGCACCGGATCGGTCCGCGTCATGGCAACATCCCCGAGCGGATGAATGGTCAAACCATCCTCATGTTCGCGTACCTTGGCACCAAGTTTGCGAAGTTCAATTGCCAAGTCGCCGATCCGGTCGGTCTCCTTGAACCGGTTATGAGCGACGCCGCGAATCCTTGTCGGTCCGTCGGCAAATAACGCAACCATGGCAACCGACTGCACCGTGTCGCTGATCGCATTCATATCAACGTCAACGCCGCGAAGTCGTCCGCCGGTCACGGTCGTCGATCGGTCGTCCATTGAGACGTCGCATCCCATTTGACGCAGCACTTCGACCACCCCGACGTCTCCTTGCAACGCGTCACGGTTCAAACCTTCGACCGTCACGCGGCCGCCGGTGATCGCTGCGGCGCACCAGAAATAGCTCGCCGCCGACGCGTCCGGTTCAATCTCATAGTCGGTCCCGACGTACCGGCCGGCGATTTGATAACCGTCGTCGATCGCCTCGACTTCCGCCCCAAAACTCTGCATCACCGCGGTGGTCATTTCGACATAAGGTTTGGAGACCAGCTCGCCATCGATTTGCAATGTTACCGGGCGGGCGGCCGCCGGCGCCGCCATCATCAATCCTGACAAGTATTGACTGCTGACGTTGCCGGCGATGCGAATCGGACCGTCCCGCCAAGTCCCGCCGGACATGGCAACCGGGGGGCAACCGCCCGGCGACCGCGTTGAAATTTCACCGCGATGAACCGATCTGCAAAGCGTTGATCAAATCGCCGATCGGTCGGGCGTGCATCCGCTCGACGCCGGCCAGGACATACTGCCCGCCGATCGCCGAAAGCATCGCGGTGAGGAATCGCACCGACGTGCCGCTGTTGGCGATGAATAGTTCTCGCTCGCCGCGGTGATCGTCTTTGGCGGTTGCAGGCCCGGCAACGTTCCAAGGTTCAACGGCGTCGTTGACCCGCACCCCGATCCGGTCAAGCGAATCGATCATCACCCGCGTATCGTCGCTGCGAAGCCCCCCGGCGATGGTGCTGACGCCATCGGCCAACGCCGCGCATATCAGCGCCCGATTGGTCAACGACTTGCTACCGGGCGGTCGAATCGACCCGGTGACCGGGCCGCCGGGTTGGATACAAACGTAGGGTGGGTCAAGCCGCTTCGGCGCCGACCCACCATCGAATCCAAAGGCGCGGTGGGTCGGCGCCGAAGCGGTTTGACCCACCCTACGGTGAGACGACATCAGACTTCGGAGATCATGGGGGCGGCATTCATACTGGCAACATCATGATGCCCATGCCCGGGCAATGCGAGGCCGCCGACGATCATGACGGCCAATGTCCCGGCGTGCAGCAACCAACCTTCGCCCGCCCCGGTCGCGGTCATCGCGGTCACCGCCGTGATGCCGATCAATACGGCGATGAAGCGTCGCTCGCCGCGGCGGGCGGCAGCTCCGACCGACAATTTGGCGTGCAGCAATGTGAACAATCCAACCAGCGGGATCAAAACATAGAGAGCCACCGACACCAACAGATGCGTGTCAACGGAGGCGAGAAACGAGGATGAGTGCGCGGCCGACATGGTCAGGTTCCTTCCTGGCTGAATCGATTTGTCCATTCGCGCGGCCGACCGATCGCGACATCTTGTCGCCGACCTTGGGCGGGCCGCCCGGACCCGGGGTGTGCCAAGAATCGCCCGGTCGGCGTCACCCCAATTCTTGAGCGAAAATTGACAAAATGATTCAAATGGTGACCAACCGGTCGGTCTAACCGTCAAAATCAGCCAAATCGACTCAGGCTGCCCGACCCGAACGGTCGATGGTGATTTCGGGGAGTGTCAAAATCTCCGCCGCCGCATCCGTTCCCGCCCCCGGGTCAGCCCATCATGATACGCCGCCGACTGATCGCCGCCCTGCTTCTCCTGCCCGCGGCAACTGGTTGCCGGATTTGCGCCGAGTGCGAGCCGGAAGCCTACCCGTCCTACGGTGGCGCGTGGCAGCGGACGCTTCGCGAGCACGGCCGGGTCGGCAGCGTCTTTAACCCCGGCGGTTCACGGGCGTCGGACCTTCGGCCGCGTGACGAACCCGAAACACTCGGCGCCCCGCCGCGGCCGGCGAGCGACGACCCGGAGCGGTCCGACGCGCAAAAGGCCGACGACGATCAACAACGCGACGACGCCGAAAGTCAAGACGCCGAGGAGCGTTTGGAACAACGCCGCCGCGAACTGCAGGAGCTACAGCTCGACGACCTGCAAGTCCGGGTCGATTAAATCTTCCGGTAGCCGAAGCCGCCAAGGCTTTGGTCCCCCCTTCCGGTAGCCGAAGCCGCCAAGGCTTTGGTTGGAACCCAGTCGGCGGCCTGGCGGACCGCCGCTACCGGAATTTCCCGTAGCCGAAGCCGCCAAGGCTTTGGTCGGTCACCCGTTCGGCGGCCTGGCGGACCGCCGCTACCGGAGCGGACGGTCCGGGCGGCCAAGCCGCAAATCCGCTAGAACACCGCGGCCACCGACCGCGACCGTTCACCCCCCGCCCCGCATGTTCGCCCGCGCACGACAGTCGATCGGGTTTTTGAACATCGGACCGCGCTGGATCGGCCCCGTGATGGCGCTGCTGTTGTTCAGCCTCGCGGTCAAATTGCTCTACGGCGAAATTCAAAAGGTCACCTGGGAGGAGTTTCGCACCGGCCTGGTCGGCGTCCCGCCGCAGTACTTGGCAATCGCGGTTTTTCTGGTCGCGTTGAACTACGGGCTGCTGTCCTGCTACGACCTGCTGGCGCTGCGATACGTCCGCGCCGCGATCCCGCTTCGCCGCGTGTTGCTCGTTTCGTTCCTGGGCTACTCGCTGGGCAACAACCTGGGCACGCTGCTGGCCGCGGCGCCGATCCGCTACCGGTTCTACTTGCGTTGGGGTTTGACGCATCGCCAAATCGTCGCGGCGATGACGGTCCTGGGGGCAACGTTTTGGTCGGGATTAGGGCTGCTCGCCGGCGTCACGCTGTCGTTGGCCCCGATCCCGCTGCCGCCGCAAGTTCCCCTGCCGTTTGGGACTCAAGTCCTTGGGTTCATCGCCCTTGGCGCGGTCGGCACCTACCTGACCGTGTGCGGCGTGCTTACGTTCCCGATCCCCGTGCATAAAAACGTCCGGCTGCGGCTGCCATCGCTCGGGTTGGCCACGGTTCAAATGTCGATCGCCGCGGTCGATTTGGTCATCTCCGCAACGGCGCTCTACCTGGTGCTGCCGGCGACCGCGGAAGTGCCGTTCCTGACTGTGATGGCCGCCTTTTTGCTCGGCATCATGGTGTCGCTGATCACGCAGGTGCCCGGCGGGCTGGGCGTTTTGGAACTGATCTTGTTCGCGTTGCTGCAGGACACCGTGGGCAAAGCCGTCATTGCGTCGGTGTTGTTGTTCCGGATCATCTACTACATCCTGCCGCTGATCGGCGGCATGATCACGCTGGTCGCCCACGAAATTTATTCCGGCGCCCGCGAAGCCAAAGGGAGGTGACCGGGCTGCTACCGTAGCGGAACTCGACCGTAGCGGAACTCGCCAAGAGTTTCGGCGTCCCCTACCGTAGCGGAACTCGCCAAGAGTTTCGGCGTCCCCGATTAACCGAAAGTCTTGGCGACTTCCGCTACTCCGAGAACCCCATGTTCAACCAACTAACCGACGCCGAGTCTTACGTCATCGACCGCAAAGGCACCGAGCGTCCCGGCGATGGCGGCTACACGCTGACCGACGACGAAGGCCTTTACATTTGCCGCAAATGCAACGCACCGCTTTACCGGTCGGAGCACAAATTCATCAGCCATTGCGGTTGGCCGTCTTTTGACGACGAAATCGACGGCGCGGTCACCCGCCATCGCGACGCCGACGGCCGCCGGGTGGAAATCGTCTGTGCCAACTGCGGCGGTCACCTCGGTCACGTGTTCGAGGGCGAACGTTTGACCGACAAAAACATCCGCCACTGCGTCAACTCAATCTCAATGCGGTTCCTTCCGGCCGGCCGAAGCCGACCGGAAGTGTTTCACGAAGGATCGGATCAATAATCGTCCGCCGCGCGGTCACCGCCGCCGGCTTCTTCCTCGGCCATGTCCTCAGCGCTCATGGTTGTTTCGCCGGAGATGACCGTGTTATCGCGGCTGTCGCAACCGGCAGTAAAGTTCAGAATCAATAGCCCAAAGGCAAACAGGGTAAAAGTTTTTTTCATAGTGGTTGTGATTGGAATGAAATAGCCATTAGGTCAAGAAGGTTTTCGGTCAAAATCCCTGGATCACTTCACGTGCCGCGCGGGTCCCCAAGGCGCCCAAGAGTCCGTAAGGACTTGCCGAACCGGCAGGTGAGATCGTGTTGGCAACGAATACCGACGCGGCATTCGGATCGCCCGCTTCAATCGAATCGGTAATAAACCTGACCGCCCCATCACCCATCAAGACGTGAGCACCACCCTGATGTCGGCTGCTCACGGGTGCCTGACCGATGGTGTCCCAGGCACCGCCGAAACACAGCGGTGTGTTGGGCGACCGCATGAAGTTGACGGAACTGAAGGCTCCCCCGCTGTGCGCCCAACGGAACCCGCGACGGCGGGTCACGTCGCCTTCCAGCGTTACACCGGTTGCCCGCCAAAAATTGGGACGCTCCACGTCGACGTCGTCGTCACAGACATTGGCGTGACCGCGAACACCATCGGGAAACCATCCGTTGTTAATGTTGATCTGCGTCCGTTTATCGCGGTCGCCCAAATCCGTGATCATCTCGCCCATCGCGATGGTGTTGGAAAGCCCGTCGAGCACATCGCGGAACTTGCTGTTGGTGCGTTGGACGAAAAATCCGCGGCAGGAACCTTTGGCATTCTGGATCTCATCCTGATTCCAAGTCCCGCCGGTGAATCGCCAGTAGCCCCATTCGGTTTGCAGGATTGCGTCGCCCAAATTGGCTCCATAGTTAGTCCGCCCCAGCGCCGGCAATCCCACCCCCGGATCACTGGGACAACGCAGCATCGCGATGTCGGTCGCCCACGCCGGAAATTCGCGAACCCATGTTCCCGGTCCCATCGCTTGCCAAATATCACCGGTCGTTGCGGGATCTTGATCTTTGTCATACGGGTTGCTAATCATCTCCCAAAGGGCCTGCTGCTCGAAGAACGGCAACATCCCGACATGAATCGACAGCATTCGCTGATTGTGGCCGGGGAAATCGTTAGGTCCCGAACCGGCCTGGGTCGTCGGTCGGAACGTTCCGGAGCCGTGAATGGGTAACTGGTCATAGGCCGAATGATAATTGTGCATCGCCAGACCGAGCTGCTTGAAGTTATTGCTGCAACTCATTCGCCGTGCCGCTTCGCGGGCCGCCTGGACCGCCGGCAGCAACAGACCGACCAAGACACCGATGATCGCGATGACCACTAGCAGCTCCACCAAAGTGAAACCGCGAGGTTGAAAACGTCTCATAAAAAAACTTTCTGTTTGAGTGAAAAACCGAACGCTTTGGAACCGGCAAGGGCAAACAACCGTCCGCCAACAAGACCACCGGGTTGACTGTAGGCCGCAGGTTGTTCTCTGAAGATACACGATTGCCACGTGGTCAACCTGCCACCCGGGCATCTTTTCAGAAAAAATTCCGAGTCGGTTAGGTACAAACAGGTACACGCGTTCCGATTGGCGAAGATGGCCGGGAGACTTGGGGAAAGTTCAACCGAAAAGACACGGAGAAACACGGAGCCGGAAGACAACTCTGTGCCTCTGCGTGTCTCTGTGATTCAACCCGCCCCCGCCCCCGATTCAAAACCCCCCGGTGGTCCCGACAAACGCGGCGAGCATCAGCAGCCAGATCACGTCCAGGAAATGCCAGTACTGGGCCGCGAAATCGACCGGCCAGTGTCGTTCGTGGTCATAACGACCCAGCAAACTTTTGACCGACACGATCCCCAACGCGATCACCCCGCCGAGCACGTGCAGCGCGTGCAATATCGCAAGCACGACGACCATCCCGGTGACCCCGCGATTGGGCGCCGCGATATAAGCCGCCGTGTTGACCATTGACCACATGCAGTCGGCTTGCATCGCCAAAAACCCGACCGCCGCGACGGCCGAAAATGACAGCAACAAACCGGTTTGTATCGTGCGGCTGCGTCGGACCGTTCGCGTCGCGGCGTGGACCAAACCGGAGATCACCAACAGGCACGCGGTGCTGATCAAAAACCCCGCCGGCAATTTGGACAACCGTTCCGGCTCGCCCAACCGCGAGACGACGTAGATCACATAAAACAACAGCGTCGAGACGAAAAAAACCGCCAACATCGTCAGGAACAACCATCCGCCTTGGCGGAGACGAGCGTCGGTGGGCAAGACGGTGGTTGGCATGATGGATTCATTCAATGTGGGATAGGCCTCCGGCCTGTCTTCGGTTGCGATGACAGGCCGGAGGCCTATCCCACATCAAAGCACCGGCAGCGACAGCGTCCCGCGTGTCACCCCGATTTGACTGGTTGCCGACAACGCTCGCCAAACCTCGCCGCCGCCAAGCGAACCGTCCAAAAGCCGGCGGTACAACCGCACCGTCGACTCGGTTTGGCCCGCCGATTGACGCAATAACTCGACGCGGAAATGGCGGACGCCCAAACCGGTCAGCGCCCCGACCGACTCGGCGCCGCTTTGGGGCGTTTGATTAAACAACGTGTTGCGGCACGCGATGTCGGCGGCCAGCGGATGCGCGTCGCCCACCCGGTCGGTCAGTTCGACCACGTGCCGATCGCACGGCCGACCGCAGTTGGTTTTGTTGGTGCCCGGCGACAACACGCTGCAAAACACACAGTGCTCCATATGGAACATCGGCATGTGTTGATGAACGACGACTTCCAACCGCCCCGGGTCGGTCGCCGCCGCCAGGTCAAGCAGTTGCGTTTCGTTCAAGTCATAAGACGCTGTAACGCGGGCGGCGCCCCAGTCTTGCAACACGGCGGCGGTCAGGTGGTTGGCAACGTTGAGCGAGAAGTCCGCGACGACCGGCACGTCGGCGTCGGCGGCCGCTCGCAGCGACGCAAGGTTTCTGGCCAACACGCCGTCGGGGGCCATCCGCAGCGTTTGTTTGATCAAACCCATCTCGCCGGGTTTCTGCATTCGGATCGATGCGATCCAAACCGGAACTCCGGCTTCGCAGCCGATCGCAATCGCGTCGCGATGGTCGCGAGGGTCGTGCAAATCGGCGACGATCCAGTCCGCTCCGGCCGCCGCGGCAGGTTGGATTTGATCGAATCGCTCGACAAAGGACCCCGAGTTGGGGTGTGGGATAGGCCTCCGGCCTGTCATGGCGTCGGACGACAGGCCGGAGGCCTATCCCACCTTTGGGCGGCTGGGACAATTGTTCCAACAACGACTCCACCACGACTCGCCGCAGTTGATTCAACTCACTGGCGGGCACAAAAGCGTCGTCGTCGACTTGCCAATCGACATCAACAAGCTTCAGCCCCGTGCCGCCCAACCGACCCAGCTTGTCGGCCATGGCAACGCGGTCGGGGCCGCGGTTTCTTGCCGGCTGGACGACCGGCCCGGTCGCATCGGCCATCACCGCCGGCCGATCGGTTTGAATAGTTAATTGCAACGGCTCGCCGACCCGAGCGTCCAGCCGCATCGTCACCGCCCGCCGCGCCGCCGGATCGCCGGCGAACGATTCCCGCAGCCGCCGCCCCAGCCGCGGGTCGTCGGATTTAAAAACTTCGCCGCCGATTTCCAAACGCGAATCGTCAATCGATCCGCGACGAAGCTCCATCCAAACCGTCTGCCCGGCTTGACCCATCCCGCCATCGATTGCCACGACCCGCCCGCCCTGGTGCGAGTCTTCGTGTCCCGACCGATCGGTCGGCCGCGACGCCACCGCGATCCCATCACCGAGCGAAATGTCCGCCGCCAACGTCAACCGCAACCGATCGCCGGCAAAGTCCAACAGCCGCCCGATCGGCAATCCCTGTTTGGCGCTGCGGAGTCCCGGCACCAATTGTTTGTGATCGTTGCCGGCCAACCATCCGGTCGACAACCCGCGGCTAAACGACAACTCGAGTTCCTGTCGCTCGGTCGCGGTCAACGTTCCCGCCCCGCCGCCGACCACGTCGTCGATCACCCGGCGATACTTGGCGACCGTGTTGGCGACGTACTCAGGCGTCTTCAAACGACCCTCGATTTTGAGCGACGCGACGCCGGCGTCGATCAAATCGGCGACCAGTTCGTGGCCGGCCAGATCTTGCGGTGACAACAGGTAGCGGACGTCACCGAGATCACGACGCTCGCCGTCGACGACCAACTCGTAGGGCAACCGGCACGCCTGGGCGCACTGACCGCGGTTGGCCGACCGCCCGCCGACCGATTCGCTCGTCAAACATTGCCCCGAATACGCGACGCACAACGCCCCGTGAACGAAGACTTCGACCGGCACGTCGCACGCCGCGGTGATTTTGCCAATCTCGGCGATCGACAATTCACGCGGCAACACGACGCGGGCCAGGTTCAAATCCGCCGCCGCGGCAATCGTTTCGGCCGACGACAACGACATTTGGGTCGAAGCGTGGATCTCCAAATCGGGGCGGATTTCGCCGATCAATTTCGCGACGCCGAGGTCTTGGACCAGCACCGCGTCGATGCCCGCGTCGGCGATTTGCTCGACCGCCGCGACCAACGCGTCCAGCTCCGAGTCGAACACCAGCGTATTGAGCGTGACGTAGCCGCGGACGCCCCGGCGGCGCAACCGCGCGGCGAGCGGCGCGAGGTCTTCGACGCTAAAATTCGCCGCCCGGTGCCGAGCGTTGAACCCGCAGTCCAACCCGAAGTAGATCGCATCGGCGCCGTTTTCGATCGCCGCGGTGACGCAGTCGTGGTTGCCGGCCGGGGCGAGCAGTTCGGGGGCGGATCGGGTGTTCATCGCGGGATTGTAACGAATCGTTGATGAAATACTTCGAGCTTCATTGCCGGTCCAACTTCACGTTCCTCGACGGCGCGTCGCACCCCGACGAGTTGGTCGAACGGGCCGCGGAGTTGGGTTACGCCGGCGTCGCGATCACCGACGTTCACTCGATCGCCGGCGTCGTCCGCGGTCACACGCCGGCCAAAGAACTCGGGATCGGCTACGTCGTCGGCGCCGAAGTGCAGCCCGGAGACGCGCCGGCGATGCTGCTGTGGCCAACCGACCGGGAGGCCTACGGGCGGCTGTGCCGGATCCTGTCGGTCGGCCGGATGCGGTGCGAAAAAGGTCGCTGCGAATTGACGTTCAACGACATCGCCGAGCGAGCCGACGGGATCCTCGCGGCGGTGTTGCCCACGCCGACCCAATCACGACTCGCCGGGCCGACCGATTGGACCGCGGCGGCCAAGGCGGCTTGGCCCGGCAAATTTCTCCGCGGCCGGTTCCGCGAAACCTTTGGCGACCGCAGTTATCTCGCCGCGTCGCTGCACCGCGGCGTCGACGACGCGGCCAAAACCGACTGGCTGCGGCACCTGTCGGTTTCCGCCGACGTGCCGTTGGTCGCCACCGGGGCGGTCCGCTACCACACCGCCCAGCGGATGCTGCTGCACGATTGTTTGGGGGCGATCGATTCGGGGACAACGATCGACGATCAATCCGCCGTCCGGCCGGTCAACAGTCAATATCATCTGCGGTCGCTACAAGACATCGCCGATGTGTACCGCGACCTGCCCGCGGCGGTCGAGCGGACGATGGAGATCGCCGGTCGCATCAATTTTTCGCTTGACGATCTTCGTTATGAGTATCCCGTCGAGCTTGCCCCCGAAGGCATGACGCCGCTGACGCATTTGAAACGGCTGACGTGGGCGGGTGCCAAATGGCGTTGGCCCGGCGGCGTGCCGGACAAAATGATCGCCGCGATGCAGCATGAGATGCGATTGATCGAAGACCTCAACTATGAGGCCTACTTCCTGACCGTCTGGGACCTGGTTCGTTTCGCCCGCTCCCGCGGCATTTTGTGTCAAGGTCGCGGATCGGCAGCCAACTCCGTCGTCTGCTATTGCTTGGGTGTGACCAGTGTCGATCCGACCAACATCGATCTGTTGTTTGAACGCTTCATCAGCCATGAGCGCGGCGAGGCGCCCGACATCGACATCGATTTTGAGCATCAACGCCGCGAGGAGGTGTTGCAATACCTTTACGACAAATACGGACGCCACCGCGCCGGGATGACCGCGACGGTGGTCACCTACCGAGCCAAGTCGGCGATCCGCGAAGTCGGCAAAGTGCTCGGGTTGTCCCCCGATTTGATTGATTCGTTATCAAAACTATCCAATAGCTACGATCGCAACCCCAACCTGCCCGAACATTGCAACGACGTCGGTTTGTCCCCCGACAGTCCGCTGGGTCAACGGTTCCTGTACCTGACCGAAAACCTGATCGGTTTCCCTCGGCATTTGTCTCAACACGTCGGCGGGATGGTGATGACCCGCGGGCGGTTGGACGAGATGTGCGTGACCGAAAACGCGTCCATGCCCGGCCGATCGGTGATCCAGTGGGACAAAGACGATCTGGAGGAAATCGGAATCCTCAAAGTCGACATCCTGGCGCTGGGGATGCTCTCGGCGGTGCGGCGATGTTTTGAATTGACCGAACATCATCATGGCGATCATCTGACGCTGGCCAACATCCCCGGCGATGACACCGAAACGTATGACATGATCTGCCGCGCCGACACGATGGGTGTCTTCCAAATCGAGTCGCGGGCGCAGATGTCGATGCTGCCGCGTCTCCGACCGCGGTGTTATTACGACTTGGTGATCGAAGTCGCGATCGTTCGGCCCGGTCCGATCCAAGGCAACATGGTGCATCCGTACCTGGCCGCCCGCCAAGATCCGTCGTTGGCGAAGTACCCCAACGAGGCGGTCAAAGGCGTATTGGAGCGAACGCTCGGCGTGCCATTGTTTCAAGAACAAGCGATGCGGTTGGCGGTCGTCGCGGCGGGGTTTTCACCGGGCGAAGCCGATCAGCTCCGGCGCGCGATGGCGGCGTGGCGGCGGCCGGGTCTAATCGATCGCTACCGGTTGAAACTGCTCGAAGGCATGAGGCAGAACGGATTGACCGGCGAGTTTGCCGAACAGGTCTTTCGCCAAATCCGCGGCTTCGGCGAGTACGGTTTTCCCGAATCACACGCCGCGAGCTTTGCGCTGCTCGTCTACGCGTCGTGCTATCTGAAATGTCATTACCCCGCGGCGTTTTGCGTCTCGCTGCTCAATAGCCAACCGATGGGTTTCTACGCTCCGAGCCAATTGGTCGACGACGCTCAAAAACATGGTGTCATGGTTTATCCCGCCGACGTTCAACACAGCGACTATGAAAGCACGCTGGTCGATTGCGGCCGGCGGTCGGGACCTTCGATTCGGCTGGGTTTGCGAATGATCCGCGGACTCAATGAAACGATCGCGCGGCGGATCGTCGACGTGCGCGATCAAACCGGCCCGTACACCGATTTGCAGGACCTGACGGCCCGGGCGGATTTGACACGCGGGCCGTTGTCGACGCTGGCCGACGCGGACGCACTTCGCAGCCTCGCGTCGGACCGGCGGGCGGCGATTTGGCAATCGTTGGCGACCGACGATTCGCCCGGCACCCGGCCGCTGTTCGGTTCGCTGGACGCGGATACCTCGGTGCCCGAGGATTTGGGATCGATGTCCCCGGTCGAGGAGGTTCACGGCGATTACGCCGCGACCGGTTTGTCGCTCAAGGGTCACCCGATCGGATTTCTCCGCAACCGCTTAGCAGCCGGAGGTCACGTTCGGGCGGCGGATTTACCGGCGATGGCTGACGGTCGGCGGGTCCGCGTCGCCGGCATGGTGTTGATGCGCCAGCGTCCGGGGACTGCCAAAGGGATCACGTTTGTGACGCTCGAAGACGAAACCGGGTCGATGAACCTGGTAATTTTCAACGACACGTGGCGGCAATTTTATCGCGTCGGCCGGTCGTCCAACGCTTGGACGGTCGACGGGAAATTGGAGAACCGCCAAGGGATCATCCACGTCATCGTCGGCACGATCGCAGATTTGTCGAGCTGGACCGGCGATTTGAAACCCGCCAGCCGGGACTTCCGGTAAATAGTCGCGAAGCGACGTCATGCAAAAGCCCCGGACGCCAGTCCGGGGTCCGAACGCCCCCCCAAAATGTCAGAGTCGCGAAGCGACGGCAGGTGTTCGCGCGATGTCGGCCGTGCCATTGGCCACTTGAACGGATGTCGTCGCGTTGCGACTATCAATTTTGGTTGTTGTCGTGGACCCCGGACTGGCGTCCGGGGCTGTCGGATGTCACCGCTTCGCGGTTTTGCGATTCACCGAAAATAGTCCTCATAAGCCGCCGGCAACACATCCGTATCGACCGGCAACGCCGACGTATCATCGACAAACGGATCGGTCATCCGGCTGGTTCGTGTCGGCGTCGGCGTGGGGATTTCCTGCATGTCACCCCAAGGATTGTCCGGCGGCGTCGGCGGGGCGGGGATCGTCGGTTTGGGTAGGTCCGACATCGGCAGCGTCTGCAGCTTGGGGATCGGTTGCCAACGCAGCGCCTGCGGAACCGGAACGGCCGGCAACGGTTGAGAGAAACCTGTCGACGTGGTTGAAACTCGCCGGATCGTTGCCGGGGTTGGGCGTCGGTTTCGGCCGCCGGTCATGTCGACGACCCGCTGCAACCCGCCGGCGACGGTGTCCAGCGTTCTGAAAACAGGGTTGGACGGATGGGTGGCAATCCGGCCGAGAAATCCCCCGTTGTCGTCACAAACCCCGCCGCCAAGGCTGTCGCAGCCGCCGTCGCACGCAACCGCATCGCAGCCGCAATCGGCTCCGGGCCAACCGCCGGCGGTGGCGGGACCGGCCAGAACCGCGGCGACGACCAGCGGCCGGGCGGCTCGGGTCAAGGATTTGGCGAGTCTTGGCATCGGCGGGTAGCTCCAGGGGCCGGGGGCGGGTTGCTGGAGTTATCGTTCGGTTCGGTGCATCCGGTGCGACCAATCCGAGCGGTGCGACCGACAGGGGCAACGCAGGTTGCCCAGAGTGTTGGCGTCGCAATTTGACCGCCAAAGGCAACAATTTTAGCGGTAGGGCGCAATCCCTCCGGTGTCTCTCAATGCTAGCGGTAGGGCGCAAGCCCTCCGGTTTCGCGGCACCGGACGGCTTGCGCCGTTCCGCTAGGAGGGTGCGGCACCGGACGGCTTGCGCCGTTCCGCTAGGAGGGTGCGGCACCGGACGGCTTGCGCCGTTCCGCTAGAAGGGCGCGGCACCGGACGGCTTGCGCCGTTCCGCTATTATTGGTTGCCGTTTGACGACTTGAGCTTCTCCGACAACCGCACCGCCAAATCCGCCCGGCCGCTGGTGCCGGTGTCGATCCATCGGATTTTGCGGTCCGGGCCGATCACCACCGTTCGCGGCACCGCCGCTCCGCCGGTCGCCGCGATCGCCCCGCCGTCGTCATCAACCAAAACCGTCGCTGTCCAACCCTGCTGGGCGACAAAGCCACGCAACATCACGGGGTTTTCACCGACGGCGATCGCTAGATATTCAACACCGTCGATTTGACCGACCGCCTCGGCCAATGGTGCGATCGTCTTGGTACACGGCACGCACCACGACGCGAAAAAATCTAATACCGTCGTCGTGCCGTCGAGTTGCGACTCGTCCCAAGGCTCGCCGTCGATCGTTTGCAAACCCAACGCCCCGATCGTCGAATCGACGCCAATCGATGGATTGGACGGCTCGATTTGTGCGTTGACGTACTCCTGGTAGCCGGCGAACGATTGAGCGTCGGCCGGCGGACGGTAAGTGAACATCGTCTCGTCCAGCTTGCCCTCGGTCCGGTAGGACATGAAATCCATACGAACCGACATTTGCAGCCCCTCGGGGACTTCCAGCCCATCGCTGGTCCGAAGCATCGGCGTCAAATCGAGCGTCAACCGCAGCGGCGTGCGGCCGGGATCGTCGCGGAGCCACAAGTCCCACACCACGCCGTCGTTTTGTTGACCGCGGATGCGGAACGCTTCGGACGTGCCGCGAAACTTCTGTTTGCCCAGCGACTCGATCGACGCCATCCCGTCGAGCATCCACGACCCGGTGTCGACGCCCGCCAGAGCCAATGCAAGAACCGGTTCGGCGTAAATCCCCAGCGGCACGGGCTGGACGCGGATCAATTGTTCAAACGTCCCCGGCTCGGGCAATGTCGCGTATTCGTTGGGTTTGAACGCCGCGATTTGAGACTGGCCATCGCGAAACAATCGCACTTGTCGGTCGTCGGCTTTGTAGTAAATCGTGCAACGATTGTCGGCCGCCGAAGCGATTTGATATTGTGCCGCGTCGCTTTGGATCAACTCGCCGTCGCGGACCGTTTCGGTGGTCGACTGGACCGTGACGCGGGTAATTTTCGCGTTCGCCAAACGGTCGATCAGCGGCTGGACGACCTCGGCGACGGAGGGGGACAACTCATAACGAGTCGCCGCGGGTTCTTCGCCGACGGCAACGTTGACCAGAAGTACGGCGAGGAACGCCAAGATTCCGAACCGCATCAACCGACACTCCGCAGGAACTCGGCGCTTTGGCGGATCGACGCCAGCGGATCGGGCGACTGGTCTTGCTCGACGTGGCAGTTGTCGACGCCCAATTTGGCGGCCAATCGCATCAGCGGCGGCATCGCGATTTCCCCGTCGCCGAGTTCTTGAAACGCGTCTTTGGGCACCTCCGACTCGTCGAAAATGACCGGCGTTTTGGGCTTCAAATCTTTGAGGTGGACCTGGGAAATCCGCCCGGCCAACCGACGCATCAACGCACCCGGGTCGCGGCCGGCGAGCTTGGCCCAAAACACATCCAGCTCGAACTCCATGCTCTGCGGATCAAACCGCCGGACAAAAATGTCCCAAGCGTCGGACTCCTTTTTCGAGGCGTCGGCCCCGGCGAACGGTCCGAACTCGAACGCGTGGTTGTGGTAACACATCCGCAGCCCCGCCCCGCGAGCTTTCTCGGCCGCCGCGTTGGCTCGTTCGGCGATCGCCCGGCACTTGTCCGCCGTGTCGCGCTGATCTTTGGCAATGTAGCCAAAGACGACGTGCCGAAGCCCGATCAGCGATGCGGTTTGCAGAATCTCATCAACCGACTGGACGCCTTCTCGCTCGGGGGCGGTGATCGCGTTGAAGTCCAAAAAGCCCGAATGGACGGCCAAACCGCGGTCGCGTGCCATCGACGCGATCTCCAAACCCGCCGGCGAGACGTCCATCAGCTCGACCTGCTTGTAGCCCGCTTCGGCGACCGCGGTCAGCGTCGCGGCGGCGTCGGCGGCCATCGCGTCGCGGACGGTGTAGAGCTGCAGCCCGATCGAATCGAGATACGGCAGCGGTTTCTTGCCGTCGGCGGCTCGCAGTCGGGCGACCGGGCCGGCCAACGTCGCGGCGAGCGAACCGGCCGCGGCCGCGTGCAAAAGTTGTCGCCGGGTGGGGCGGAGTTGGGGGTCGGTGGACATGGATCAATGATTAGAATGAAACCGGCGAATCACTTCCGCTGGCGGTCCTGGCGTTTCCGCTCGCTGTAGCGTTGCAGCGTGCGGCGTTCTCGGCCGGTTAAACTGGCTTCGCCCGAAGCGTGGATTTTAGCCAAAATCCGATCGGCTTCGGCCTCCTCGTCGGCAATTTTCCGGTCCGGGTCGTGAATCCGCAACTTCGCGGCAGTCGAACGGCGGCGGATTTTAGCGGGAATGTCGGTCCAAAACGATCCGCCAAGCCAGTCCAACCGCCACGCTCGGCGGGCGTACAGGAACCCAAACGCGGCGCCGGCCAAGTGGACTTCCACCGCCGTTCGGCCGGCCGAATCGGTCATCGCTTGATAAACGTCCAGCCCCACGAACAGCGACGCCATCACCCAGGCTTTCATCGGGATCAACCCCAGCAGCAGCACGGTTTGATCGGGGTAATAACACGCAAAGAGCACCGTCACGGCGACCACCGCCCCCGACGCGCCGATCGTCGGCACGTCGATCACTTCGCCGGTGCGGAGCGACGCGGCCCACGGCAGCAGCATCGCGACGAGGCCGCCAACCGCGAGGCTGACCAGGTAAAACCGCAGGAACTCGCCGCCGCCGATACGCTGCTCGACCGAGCGGCCGAAGATGTACAGCCCCAACATATTGAAGCCGACGTGAAACGGGTCTTGCGGGTTGTGCAAAAACCCGTAGGTGACCGTTTGAAACCAAAGCCACGGCCGAATCAACGTCGACGGGCGGATTTGGAGCAGGTTTTCGAGCGGTCGGCCGCCGAGGATTTGGACGACGAATGCGACCAGGGTGACGACGATCAGCGTCACGACGACCGACCGGGACCGCTGCATCCGGTCCCAGGGCGTTTGTTCAGCCCGGCTGTAGGCTCGGTCGTGAATTCCCATGCGGGCGTTGGCGTTCGGGAGGTGGTTGGGGCCGGAGGGCTGCCAACTTACCGAACTTCGCCCCCCAACCGTAGCGGAAGTCGCCAAGACTTTCGGTGACCAACGGACGCGTGCCAACCGTAGCGGAAGTCGCCAAGACTTTCGGTGACCAACGGACGCGTGCCAACCGTAGCGGAAGTCACCAAGACTTTCGGTGATCAAATCGTGCCAACCGAAAGTCTTGGCGACTTCCGCTACGTTTGTCTCACTCAGCCAACCCGCCACCGCCATCGGCCTGCGGCAGGATCGGCGGCGGCATGTTGGCAAACCGGTCGCGATTGATTTTGGTCACCAACGCCCCCGGCGACGTCGCTGTGCCCGCGTAGGTGACGTAAACCGCCGGTCCGGGGCTGTCGGTTTGCAAATTGGCGACGGCGCGATTGACCGCGGCAACCCGCTGGTTGGTTGCCTCCTCGGTGACGCCCGCGGCCACGTAAATTTGCCGGCGTTCGACCGGAGCCTGCGTCGCGATCCATCCGACGCGTTGATGTCCGGCGGGCGACAGTTTGACACCGCCGTCGACGAACAGCGGCGTGCCGACGGTGTTGTGTGACCGCCAACCATTGCGTTTCATCTGTTCAAACGGTGCGATCGTTTGCATCGCATCAGCTTCGCCGAACGGGTCGGGCCAAGCGACGTTGCGATGATAGGTCATGTGAGCATGATGTTTCATCGGCATTGACTGGGCGGCCGCGGGCAGCGTCATCGCGGCGGCGGCGGCCAGGAGCAAGCACGTTCGGGCGGGGGTCATCGGCGGCCATCGGGTTGAGCGGATTGAGCGTCGCGCCGGCGATCGGTCTGCCGACACATCGTTCGATATCGACGCTGGTGGGGCCGGCGGTTCGTTTACTGTCTCAACGCCGGGCGCGTTTTACCTGACCGTCAATATGCTAGCGGAGCGGCGCAAGCCGCCCGGTGCCGCTCTTATTCGCCCGATGCCGGCACCGGAGGGCTTGCGCCCTACCGCTAAAAAGCATAAGTCACCGGAGGGCTTGCGCCCTACCGCTAAAAAGCATATGTCCCCGGAGGGCTTGCGCCCTACCGCTAAGAGACGTCGATCACCATCCGGCTCAAGCGTTCTCCGTGATCGCCGAGCGCAACAACGCGAACTGACTTCGCATCGTCGTGATCGCAAAATCTTGCAAATGGCGGTTTTTGGCGATCCGCATCACTTGCCGCTCGATCGAAACGTCTGACTCATCGTGATAAACAATGGCATCATCGGCGGTCCGCAACCCCGCCGCATCGATCAACGATTCGTTCCCGCTGGGCAATCCGGTCGGCTGAGCAAGCGTTCGTTGAAACGCGTCCAGGTCCAAATCCCGCGACCGGTAGCCGGGCGTATCCAAATTGGCGACGTTGCCGGCGAGCACATGATGCCTCCGCTCGGTGAACGCCGCGGTGCGGATCGTCGCGTCGAGGGTCGTTTGGTCAAAAAGTCCCATGGGATTGCATTATTTAAGCATTTCCTTCTCCGCCCCGCTCTCTACAGAGAGAATATGTCAAAACAGCCTTCTTTCTCCCCCTCGCCCCGCTTGCCGGAAGAGGAGGTCAAAGACCCTTCTTTCTCCCCCTCGCCCCGCTTGCCGGGAGAGGGGGTCGGGGGGTGAGGGGTCTTGCGGGCGTCGGTCTTCAGGGGCGATGGATAGGGGACATCCCCTCACCCCCCAACCCCCTCTCCCCTAAGAGGGGCGAGGGGGAGATAAAGATAAGGAGATAAAGATAAGGGTGAGAACGATATACAGGTGTCCTAAGCCGCCCGTCGTCGCGAAGCCGCTCCGGCGGCTTTGTTGGGCAACACAATCGTCACCGCCGCCCCGCCTTGCGGACAGTTTTGCCACGAAACATCGGCCGACAATGCCGCGGTGATCATCGGCAGCGTCCGCCGGCGGTTCTCGGCCGAGTCGCCGGTGTCGGCAATCTCCAGCTCCAATCCGCGGGCGGTTTGACAGGCGGTGATCGTCAAATCGCCACCGGTGGGCATCTCGTCAATCGACTGCTGCATCAAATTGGTCAACAATCCGGTCAACGATGCGGCGTCAACGGGGTTCATGATCTCCACGTCAATGTCCATCTCCAGCGCGATCGGCGCGGAATGGCCCAACAATAATTGGGAGGCCGCCGACTCGACGATCGCTGCCAACGGCATGGTCGGCGCGGGCGGGCGGGTTGAGGATTTCATCAGCGCGTCCTTGCGTCTGGGGAGGGTTCCAATCGTGTCGCCTAAATGGCATCGCCGGTTGGCGGTTCGGTGGAACCCCTCGCCCGGTGACTTTGCCCGATAGAACAACCTTCGCCGCTAATGCAACCCCACCTTCGTGGGGGTCATTCGATCGGCATGACCGCCAAGCCCCGTGGTACACTGCGACACCCACCGCCGGCCGTCCCGGGCCAACCCCGATCCTCCCCGGATTGAATTTGATGAGACTTCACGGCCCCTGCCGACCGTTGTTCGTGGCCGCCACCGTACTTGGCCTGCTCAACGCTGTGGCGAACGTTTGCGATGCCGATCCGCTTACCGACCGCGAGAAATTTTTCGAGCAGCACGTTCGACCGCTGCTGATCGATCGTTGTCACGATTGCCACGCCGCCGATTTGCAGGAATCCGGTCTTCGTCTCGATTCAATCGATGCAATTTTGCAAGGCGGATTGTCCGGTCCCGCGGCAATCGCCGGCAACGTCGCCGACAGTTTGATCATCGCCGCGGTGACCGGCCGCGGAGCCGAATTGATGCCGCCGGACGAACCGCTGGCCGACGACGAAATCATGGTCCTGCGGCGCTGGGTCCGCATGGGACTGCCATGGACCCGGATGCCCGGCGGTGAAACCCCCGGCGACATCCCGCTGGGCGATCAAGAGGCGATCGGTCGTGCCGCCGACGAGCACTGGGCGTTTCAACCCCGTAAGACGGGCTTTCTGCCCGTCGGTGCCGGGGTTCCACAACCGGTTGCCGGACGGCCTGAAAGGCCGTCCTACAGTTCCGAGGGCATCGATGCCTTCGTCCACCACCGTCGATCCGAAGCCGAATTGGACGGCAGCCCTCGAGCCGACCGGCGGACGTTGCTGCGTCGGCTGTACTATGATCTGGTCGGTTTGCCGCCGACGATCGATCAAGTCAACCGCTTCACAACCGACCCACGGCCCGATGTCGAAGTCACCGCCGCGGTCGTCGATGAACTACTCGCTTCGGACCACCATGGCGAACGTTGGACAAGGTATTGGTTGGACCTCGCTCGATACGCTGACACACGGGATTGGCAGGCACAAGCCGAGTTGCGATACCCGTATGCGTATACCTATCGCGATTATGTCATCGCGAGTTTCAACGATGACAAACCTTACGATCAATTCATTCGCGAACAACTCGCCGCGGACTTTTTGGTCGACGATCCCGGCGCGGCCGAATTGGCAGGACTTGGTTTCCTGACCGTCGGCCCGACGTTTCGCAACAACAAGTTGGAGCTGGCCGCCGACCGGATCGATGTTGTCACCCGCGGGCTGATGGGGCTGACCGTCGCCTGCGCCCGGTGCCACGATCATAAGTACGATCCGGTGCCGATCGAAGACTACTACTCGCTCTATGGTGTCTTCGCCAGCACCGATGATCCCGACGACTATCCGGTCCTGGTCAGTCAAGACAAACCCGACGGACCGCTTCGTCAATCGTTTGAAGAAGAACTAGCGGCGGCTCATCGCGACCTACATCAATACAAACTCGAACTACGCCGGGATGCCTACGCGGCGATTCGCAAAAAACCCGCGGCCTATTTGTTAGGTTTTCATGACCTATCGATTGCGAAGTCCGGTCAAATCCGCGGCGTCGTCGGCAAACGCAAGGTTTTGGAAACCGGCATGACGCCGCTGGACAAAGTCCTGACCGACCGTTTGAAGAAAGGCTCCGATGCGGACGACCCGGTTTTGAAACCCTGGCATGAGGCTCTTGCCCCGTTGGTCACCGGCGGCGGCAAAGTGAAAGTCGACTTCGACGCACTGCTGAAAACCTGGTCCGCCGACGATTCGTTGGACGCTCAGGTGGCCGAACGATTGGCCAAAACCCAACCGAAGACAACGTTGGCTTTGGTCGAAATGTATGGCCAACTGTTTGCCGACACGCAGCTCCCGGCGACTTGGTTGGACTTTGACCTCGAAGCGGTCGCTGGTGCGTCGCGATTGTTCGGCAAAGGTCGCAAGGCACTCGGTGATCTGGAAAAAGCGATCACCGAAGTGGAAGTCAGCCATCCGGGGGCGCCGCCCCGGGCGATGGTCGTCCGCGACGCCGAACGTATCCTCACACCTTTTGTCATGCTCCGCGGCGAGCCGGGCCGACGCGGCGACCGCGTTCCTCGACGGTTTCCCTCCATTCTCGCCCGCGATGACGACAAACCGTTCACCGACGGTAGCGGACGGCTGGAATTGGCCGACCATATTGTTTCACCTGACAACCCGTTGACCGCGCGGGTCTTGGTCAACCGGGTTTGGGCCAAATATTTCGGCGCCGGCCTGGTCACCTCGCTCGATGATTTCGGCCTGCGAAGCGATCCGCCATCGCATCCCGAATTGCTGGACTATTTGGCGTCCGGCTTCATTGAGAACGGTTGGTCACTCAAATGGTTGCACCGCCAAATCGCCAACAGCGACACTTATGCTCAAAGCAGTCAGTATCGCGACGATGCGGCGGCGATCGACCCCGACAACCGATTGCTATGGCGCCAAAATCGTCGTCGGTTGGACTTCGAGGCGATGCGGGATTCAATGTTGGCGATCGCCGGGACGCTTGACCCGTCGGTCGGGGGCAAAAGCGTCGTGCTGAGCGAGTCGCCCTATTCAAATCGGCGGTCGGTTTACGCTTATGTCGATCGCAACGAAATGGACCCGATGCTGCAAACTTTTGATTTCGCGTCCCCGACCGCCTCGGCGGCTTCTCGGAGCGAAACGATGATCCCGCAGCAGGCGCTCTTTAGCATGAACCATCCGTTGGTCGCGCAGCTATCACGGACCATCGCCGAGGAGGCCGCATCACCGTCCGGCGACGCCGCCGTCGACGATCTGTACCGCCAAATTTTTGCCCGCCCGCCGTCCGCCGATGAGGTTGAATTGGCGACGCATTTCCTCGAAGTCGCCGCCGGGCAAATCAATTCGGATTCCCCGATTTGGCTATATGGTTACGGCACCGCATCGCCGAACGACTTCACACCGCTGCCGCACTTCACCGGCCGGGAATACCAGGGTGGCCCGGTCCGCCCCGATCCGGTCTTGCGGCATACGTTGCTAACCGCCGGCGGCGGCCATCCCGGTCCGACCGCCGACCAATCGGTCATTCGACGCTGGACCGCACCGGCCGACGGAACCGTTCGCGTCGCCGGCAACCTAAAACACACCCGTGACAACGGCGATGGCGTCGAGGCGTCGATCGTATGGCATGACGACCGACAGACCTTTGGGGTATTCAATGGCGAGGTTCCCACGACCACCACGCCGCTGAATGTCCGCCGCGGGGACACGATCGATTTTGTCGTATCGGCCGGCGAAACCAACACCGCCGATGCGTTCAGTTGGAACGTGACGGTGATCGGCATCGGCGGCGACTTGGTGGGTCAGCGTTTTGGCAGCAACGATGGTTTCGGCGCCCCGCCGCCGCCGCCGTTGGCCCCGCTCGCCCAATTGGCTCAAGCGTTGATGTTGACCAACGAATTCTTCTACTTGGATTAGTGCGATGACAACGTTTCCCCTCACCGCCCTGGATCGACGCCGCTGGATGCAAACATCCGGCCTCGGGATCGGATCGCTGGCACTATCGACGATGATGGCCGAGCCATCGGCAGCCAGCCCCGTTTCATTCTCGCAAGCCCAGCGACCGCCGCACTTCACCCCCAAAGCCAAACGGGTCATTCACGTTTTCGCCAACGGGGGTCCCAGTCAAATTGACACGTTTGATCCCAAACCGGCGTTACAAAAATTCGACGGCAAGACGCTCGACGAATCGCTCAAACGGGACAAACGTTTGGGCGGCGTCGCCAAAGCATCCTCATTCAAGTTCAAAAAACATGGTCAGTGCGGAACCGAGGTCTCTGAGCTGTTCCCCAAGCTCGCCGAACATGTCGACAAGATGTGCGTGATCCGGTCGATGGTCACCGACGTGCCCAACCATGAACCGGGGCTGATGATGATGAACTGCGGCGACATCGTTCGTCCGCGGCCCAGCGTCGGTTCGTGGGTGTTGTATGGTTTGGGTACCGAAAATCAATCGTTGCCCGGTTATGTCGTCATGTGTCCGCGGGGACTACCGACTGCGTCGACCGCGAATTGGCGTAGCGCTTTCCTGCCGGGCATTTTCCAAGGGCACTCACGTCGACACGCAGTATTCCGACGTCGACGATTTGATCGGCAACATCGAAAATCAATTCCTGGTCGGCGACCAGCAGGTCAAACAGTTGGAATTGATCCAACGACTTAACGGTTTGCACATGCAGTCGCGGCCCGGCGACGACGCGTTGTCATCTCGCATTGAATCGTTGGAACTGGCGTTTCGGATGCAAGGCGAATCTCGCGAGGCGTTTGACCTGGCCGATGAACCGCAGCATATTCGCGATCTGTATGGTGATTCGTTGCAGGGCCGGCAACTATTGATCGCTCGCCGTTTGAGCCAACGCGGGGTGCGATACATCCAGGTCTACCATGGTGCCGGCCAGCCGTGGGATTCGCACGCGGCATTGGACCGCAACCACCAGCGTTTGGCCGGCGAGTGTGACCAGCCGCTGGCGGCGTTGTTGACCGACTTGGATCAGCAGGGTTTGCTCGATGAGACGTTGGTGTTGTGGGGCGGCGAAATCGGGCGGACGCCGACGGTGCAATTGCCGGTCAACCAGAACACCGGCCGGGACCATCATCACGACGGGTTCACGGTGTGGATGGCCGGCGGCGGGGTTCGCGGCGGGATGACGTATGGCAAGACCGACGAGGTGGGCCTCAAAGCGGTCGAGGACCGCGTTCATGTCCACGACTTGCACGCAACGATGCTGCACTTGTTGGGTTTTGACCACACCGAATTGACCTACCGTCATTCGGGTCGCGACTTCCGGTTGACCGACGTCCACGGCCGCGTGGTGCATGAGATTTTGGTTTAGCCATTTCGCCGGTTTTGCGTTCCAATCTTAGTCTTAGCGGTAGGGCGCAAGCCCTCCGGTTACGGCACCGGACGGCTTGCGCCGTTCCGCTAGTATGGGCGGCACCGGACGGCTTGCGCCGTTCCGCTAGGATTGGCGGCACCGGACGGCTTGCGTCGTTCCGTTAGTATTCGCGGCACCGGACAGCTCGCGCCGTTCCGGTAGCCAAATGCGGCCGCCCCGGGGTGGGCTTCAAGGTCGGTTTGTCAAAGCACTAAACTGGCCCGATGCCTGACCCCGAACACGATCTTTTCCAAGTCACCCTAGCCAGCATCGGCGATGCGGTGATCGCGACCGATTCGGACTCGCGGGTCGTTTTCATCAACGCCGCCGCCCAAGCTCTGATCGGAACGTCCGGCGAGGCGGTCAAAGGTCGACCGCTGGCCAGCGTCCTGCCGATCCCCGATTTGTCCGATAGCGGTCAAATCGACGGCTGGATTGAGCGAGTCCGTCAAACGGGCCGAAGCGTTGATTTGCCCAACCCCACCAGGCTGGTCGCGGCGGGCGATCGCGAGATCTTTATCGATGGCACCGCATCGCCGATCCGATGCCCCGTGGGGCAATTTCGCGGCGTCGTGCTGATTTTTCGCGACGACACCGACCGACGCCGGGCCGAAGCCCGGTTGGCCGAAAGCGAACTGCGGTATCGGTTGATCGGGCAAGCCGCCAACGATGCGATCTGGGATTGGGACCTGGTGACCAATCGCGTCGTCTGGAACGAAGGATTGCAATTGAAATTCGGCTACTCGGCCGATGACATTGACGAGGATGCTTCGTGGTGGGTCGAGCACATCCACGAAGCCGATCGCCCGCGGGTCGTCGACGGCATCCATGCGGCGATCGAGAGCGGCGAGCTGTGGCGAGATCAATATCGCTACCGCCGCGCCGACGGCACGTTCGCCAATGTCTTGGATCGTGGCCGTGTTGTTCATCAAAACGGCAAAGCGGTCCGCATGGTCGGCTCGATGCTCGACCTGACCGAGCAGAAAAAGGCCGAACAATCGCTGCGGGCTAGCGAGCACAAGGTGCGATTGGCCGCCGACGCCGCGGAGCTGGGCATCTGGGTTTGGCACATCGAGCCGGACCGCGTGACGTGGGAGAATCAGCGGACGTATGAGATCTTTGGTCTCACGCAGGGCCAGGAGCCGATCAATGCGGCCCGCTTTGCCGATGAATTTGTCCACCCGGAGGACCGATCGCAGTTTGAAAACGCGGTCGCCCGGACGCTCTCGACCGGGATCCGGTTCTATTTCCTGGGACGCTTCCGCCGGCCGACCGGTGAGCTTCGCTGGGTCGAGTTCACCGGTCAATTGCAACGCGGCGAAGACGGCCGGCCCGAAAGACTTCTCGGTACCGCGCTGGACGTTACCGGGCGGCAGCAGGCCGACGAACGGCTGAAATATCAATATGATCTTAATCGCGCGATCACCGACAACGCGACGACCGCCATTTTTATGATGGACGACCGCAGCCGATGCACGTTCATGAACCCGGCGGCCGAAGCGATGACGGGGTTCAAATTTGCGGAAGTCGATGGACAAATCCTGCACGATTTCATCCATCACACCCGCCCCGACGGCTCACCCTACGCCATGCCCGATTGCCCGATCGACCGGGCACTGCCGGAACATTTCGAGGTCCGCGATCACGAAGATTTGTTCTTTCGCAAGAACGGCGAGTCATTCCCGGTCGTTTGCAACGCTCGTGTGATCTACGAAAACAACGTCGCCGTCGGCACGGTGATCGAGGTCCGCGACGTGACCGAGGAGCGGGCGGCGGCCGAGTCGATTCGGCAATCCGAAGCCAATTTTCGGTTGCTCGCCGATGCGATGCCGCAAATGGTGTGGATCACCGGGGCCGATGGAGCCATCGAGTTCCTCAATACCCGCTGGAATGACTATTTCGGTGGGTCGCCCGATCAGTTGCCCGGTGGCGACTGGACCGCGGCGCTGCACCCCGATGATTTAGTCGCGACGAGGCAGCGGTGGAGCGAAGCGCTGGCGACCGGACGGACGTATCAAACCGAGTACCGGTTTCGCGGCCAAGACGGACAATACCGCTGGTTTCTGGCCCGAGGGTTATCCGTTCGTGACGAGAACGGCAATCTCCAGCGATGGTTTGGCACTTGCACCGACATCGACGATAACAAACGGCAGCAGGAGGAATTACGCGACATTGCGGCAAGGCTATCCGAAGCCGATCGCCGCAAGGACGAGTTCCTGGCGACGCTGGCTCATGAACTGCGCAATCCGCTAGCCCCGATCCGCATGGGGTTGGAGGTGATGAAAATGGGCGGTCAAGACGCCGAGGCATTGGCGGAAATCCGCGAGACGATGGAGCGGCAAACCCAGCAATTGATCACGCTGGTCGACGATCTGCTCGACGTCTCGCGCATCACGCAGGGAAAACTCGAACTGCGGCGGTGCCGAGGTGATGATCGCCGACGTCGTCCGCAGCGCCGTCGAAGCGTCACGGCCATGGATCGACGAGGCGGGACACCGTTTGAGCGTCGCGATGCCCGACGACCCGATCGCTTTGGACGCCGACCCCCACCGGTTGGCCCAGGTGATTTCAAATTTGCTCAACAATGCGGTCAAGTACACGCCCGGCGGGGGGCAAATTGAATTGACGGTCGCTCAACAGGCCGGCGAGGCGGTTATCGCCGTCCGCGACGACGGGATCGGCATCCCCGAGTCGATGCAGCGGCGGGTGTTTGAAATGTTCGCTCAAATCAACGGCCCGCTGGAGAAGGGGTACGTCGGTCTGGGCATTGGATTGACCCTTGTCCGCTCGTTGGTCGAAATGCACGGCGGCACGATCGGCGTTCATAGCGAGGGCGAGGGCCGCGGCAGCGAGTTCACCGTCCGCCTACCGATTGCCCGGGCGCGGCAACCGGCCGACATCTCGGGGACCTGTTCAACCCGCCGTCGCCGCCGCCCCACCGCCTCGACGCCGCGTGTTGGTCGTCGACGACAACCAGGCGGCGGCGAACATGTTGGCGATGGTTGTCAAAATGCTCGGCAACGACGTTCGCACCGCCGGCGACGGACAGCAGGCGATTGAGATTGCCGCCGATTACTTGCCCGAAGTCGTGCTGATGGACATTGGGATGCCGCGGATGAACGGTTACGAAGCGGCGCGGCACATCCGCGGTCAACCTTGGGGCGGCGCGATGCTGCTGGTCGCCTTGACCGGATGGGGCCAGGACGAAGACCGCCAGCGAACCCGCGACGCCGGTTTCGACCATCACCTGGTCAAACCCGCCGATCCGTCGACGCTCAAGTCGCTATTGCAAGCCGCCCCGACGTAGCGGAAGAAACCATTACCCCGCTAGGACTCGACCGGACGGCGTAAATCGCCGAGGATTGAAGCGATCCCCGCGAATGGCGGTGTCGCCGGCGGTGTCGTCGGTGACAAATTGCCTCCCGATGCTACCGAGTTACTTCGGCTTTGGGCATCGCTCAATTTGGGTCAGTGGTTGCCGATAGACGCCGTGGCCCGATTGGGGCTGCGGTCCGTCGCCACCCCCAACCATGATCGTGACCGGGGCGGTGGTGCCGCCGGGTCTCTCCGACGGTTCAGGTCAAACCCGGCGACGCGGTTAATGTTTTGAGACCTCAACGGAGCTTTCGGTTTGGTGAAGCTGCCCACCGATGGATAGTTCAGGCACCGACGATGTTCTGGTCAATCAGGCCGATCAGTTGCCCCGCCGTTTCCTCGATCCCGTCTTGAACGTCCCGGGCGTACCCGTAGCGTGCGTTCTGATCCATCCGGTCGAGCCGGTCGGCAAACTCGCTAGCGTGCCCCATCGGCCCAAACCGACGCTGGGCTTCGGGAAGGGCCGTTCGGTTCAATTCCAAGGCGACCCGGTGCAGCGCCTGCCAGTGATCCGTCAGTGCTTCGTCGGCTTCGGGACGGTAGCTGCCGGGGTCCTCTTCAATCTGACACCGGTACGCATCGGCGACGCGGGTCAACGTGTCGTGGTCCCGCTGCCAGGCTTCGGCAAACTCGCCAGCGGCTTTGATGCGACTGCCCAGCGGCAGCGTGACAATTTCGAGGGTTTGCATGAACGTATCCGTTTCAGCGATGGGGGCTAAACGCGGTGTGCCACTCTGGGCGGCGGGGGAAGTACGATTGTAGCTTCATCGTCCAGGTTGCGTTATCGCAACCTGCTCCCGGTTTGCCGTCCGCTCCAGTTAGCGACCCAGCGTTTCGCGGCGCGGCGGGCTGAACGCTGGCCAAAGA
Source organism: Pirellulaceae bacterium (assembly GCA_963833245.1). Lineage (GTDB taxonomy): Bacteria > Planctomycetota > Planctomycetia > Pirellulales > Pirellulaceae > Rhodopirellula. Next base: position 376,642 of record CAWHXH010000005.1, on the reverse strand, counting down.
CATCTGAGGAACGATTCCTAGCTCGTTGTGAACGTCAAAAAGTACGACCGACTCATCCTTGACGAACGGGTGTCGTTCAACGTAGAGCTAATCGACGCCGACGGTGGAAGCTGTGACAGCGACGGCGTCGTTCCGCTGCGGGTGTTTGTGATTCCGCCGGCCAAGTCGCGACGCCGCCGGATCAGAAAAGGTGGATCAGAAAAGGTGTCAGTACAGAAAAGTGAAACAGGGCAAGATGCAGGTTACCCAAACAGCCAAATCGGTACGCGACACCTTTTCTTTGGCGTGCTGATGGATATTGGGATGCCGCGGATGAACGGTTACGAAGCGGTGCGGCACATCCGCGGTCAACCTTGGGGCGGCGCGATGCTGCTGGTCGCGTTGACCGGATGGGGCCAAGACGAAGACCGCCAGCGAACCCGCGACGCCGGTTTCGACCATCACCTGGTCAAACCCGCCGACCCGTCGACGCTCAAATCGCTATTGCAAGCCGCCCCGACGTAGCGGAAGAAATCATCACCCCGCTAGGACTCGACCGGACGGCGTAAACGCCGAGGTTGAAGCGATCCAAGCGAATGGCGGTGTCGCCGGCGGTGTTATGGGTGACAAACTGCCCCCCGATGCTACCGAGTTACTTCGGCTTTGGGCATCGCTCAATTTGGGTCAGTGGTTGCCGATAGACGCCGTGGCCCGATTGGGGCTGCGGTCCGTCGCCAAACGGAAGTCGTGACAATCGTGACAATGGCGGTGGTGCTGCCGGGTCTCTCCGACGGTTCAGGTTAAACCCGGCGACGCGGTTAATGCTTTGAGGCCTCAACGGAGCTGTCGGTTTGGTGAAGCTGCCCACCGATGGGTGGTTCAGGCACCGACGATGTTCTGGTCAATCAGACCGATCAGTTGCCCCGCCGTTTCGTCGATCCGGTCGTGAACGTCCCGGGCGTACCCGTAGCGTGCGTTCTGATCCATCCGGTCGAGCCGGTCGGCAAACTCGCCAGCGTGCTCCATCGGCCCAAACCGACGCTGGGCTTCGGGAAGGGCCGTTCGGTTCAATTCCAAGGCGACCCGGTGCAGTGCCTGCCAGTGAGCCGTCAGTGCTTGGTCGGCTTCGGGACGGTAGCTGCCGGGGTCCTCTTCAATCTGACACCGGTACGCATCGGCGACGCGGGTCAACGTGTCGTGGTCGCGCTGCCGGGCTTCGGCAAACTCGCCAGCGGCTTTAATGCGACTTGTCCGCTCAACGCAGCGACCCAGCGTTTCGCGGTGCGGCGAGCTGAGCGCTGGCCGAAGACATCCGAGGAACGATTCCTAGCTCGTTGTGAACGTCAAAAAGAACGACCGACTCATCCTTGACGAACGGATTTCGTCCAACGTTATGCTAATCGACGCCGACGGTGGAAGCTTGGACAGCGACGGCGTCGTTCCGCTGCGGGTGTTTTTGATTTTACCGGCCGAGTCGCGACGCCGCCGGATCAGAAAAGGTATCAGTCCAGAAAAGTGAAACAGGGCAAGATGCAAGTTATCCAAACAGCCAAATCGGTACGCGACACCTTTTCTTTGGGCACCTTTTCTTTGGCCTACGATGCCGACGAATCAGAGTGGGACGAGTATTATGAAGAAGTTTTGGATGAGCTGTACGGGACTGAGTATGAGGACGAATGGGAAGAATATGAAGATTTCGGATCAGACCCGTATGGGATTTTTGAAGACCTCGCGGAAGACATTTGGGAAGAGTACGAAGAAGAGGTAATTCCGTTTGATGATCTTGATGATATCATCGACTGGTACGAGGACGATCCTTACGTCGTTGGCGGAATCGGTATTCTGATTGGCACTGGCATCGGTGTTGCGATAGAGGAAGACTACATTGACAGTGTGGATATTCCGGAGATCGATTTGCTCGATGATGAGTGGTACGACTGGGAATATGAACTCGATATATCCGGCGAATGGGATTGGGAAGAAGAATTGCTAGACATTGATTTCGACTACGACTGGACGTACGAAGGCGATGATTTTGACATTAACATCGACATTGATTTAGACATCGATTGGTACTATGAGGATGAAGACTGCGATCTTGGAATCGGTGTCGAAGTGGAGATCCTATACTAAACATCAATTAGGACTTTTCGCATCGCAGATCGTTATCTCGACCTGCCATGTATTTCAAACATTCGGTTCTTAGCGAATCGTTTTGTTGCTTTCGAGAGCGATCCGCACGCGATCAGCAGCTTCAGCGAGTCGCCGGTTCTGCTTGTCGTTTCGTAAGGTGCGATCGGCAAACGAAATGGCATGATGTTGTTGGCCCAAATCCATGAGGGAAGTGAAATAGGCTAATTGAAGCTTTTGGTTCGCCTTGTTTGACACAAGACCATCGAGGGCATACTGATGCGCCTCAAAGTGTTCCGATCTATCACGAGAGACTTTCCACGCAATTAGGCTGGCAGTTGCATCGCATTCGCCATGTCCCTCCACTGCCCTCACAGCATAGCTTTTCGCCTCCCTAGCAAGTCCCTGTTTCTCTGCGACTACCGCTTTTAACGAGAAAATTTTGTTCGACGGAACATTAAAATACTCGGAACTTTCTAGCAGACTTTTTGTGAAGTATTCGTCAGCCTCGTTCAGTTTTCCGAGCTTCAAATGTGCGATGCCTCGAAGATATGCATCGTAAGAACCATCTCGAAAACATCTTTGTTTAGATGAGATGTAGTCGAGTGCGTTTTGTGGACCATCTGATTCAATCTTGATTGCAAATTTTGTAAGATTTGCTGGGTAGAAAGTTGAGTCAACTTCAAGACTTTTGTCACAATAGGCGATGGCTTCGACAGACTTTCCAGAGCGCTACCTGAACTCTCGCTTGGAGCCAGAAAACGGTCGCTTCGCGGACGTTATTTGAAAGCAGCGTATTCAACGCAGTTTCAGCTTCAGCGTATGCCTTTTCTTGAAAAAGTCTGATAGCAGTCAGTTTACCAGTGGCGTTCAGGTCTGGACCGTTCTTTGCTTCTTTTGCCAAAGTGGAAAGCACCTTCGGTGACAGCCGCAGTAGCTGTGACACTTCGCAAGTCGCTACTGACTCAGATTGCGATTGAACTTTCGTAGAAGCAGAATTCTCCCCTGGATGCTCATCGCTTCGCGCAAGTGTCGCGAGGATTGAGGATAGGCAAATTGCAAAACAAAGCGAGATTCGGGGTGAGGACATCGGAGTCTCCGTGTGGTAAAAGCGAATGGCACTGTCCGTGTAGCAAAGGCATCGATCGCGTGGCAACAGCGAATAGGTAAAAATTCTCGGGTTTTGAACCCCGAGGTGCCCTTTCTTCGAAATTTTGCTTAAAAACCGAGGTTCGGTTTGTAACAGCTCGCTGGTGAGGTTGAGCAAGTGGTAGCGGTCCGATTCGCATTGGCGTTTCGCGGCGTCTTTGTTGCCGTAGTCCTTGATCCGTTTGGCCCATCGGTTTTGTTCGCGGCGTCGCGTACCGGTGGAAGCGTAAGTGGCCCGTTTGTGGTTGCCGATCAGCGAGATGAGTCGCGAAAGGGCCGCGGCGTCGTTGCCGAAGCTGACCGTTACGTGAATGCCGGTCGAATAGTTAACCCGGCCGCCGCGGGCCGCGATCGCGTCGACCGCGGTCATGACGCTTTGAAGCCCTTCGTACCCGCGAAGGACCGGCGATACGAATTCGCAACCCTTCCGCCCCGGTGCAAGCGTTTGGGCGAGATCAAAGGTGTCGGCGAGATCAAAGGTGTCGGGCGAGATCAAGGTGTCGGACACCGAAACGGACAATAGGCAATCTGCAAATGACCCAAACAGCCATATCGGTACCGGACACGAATGCCGCGGACTTAGGCTGAGGAGCTAGCGGCAACGGTTGGAGTCCAGCTTTTAGGCGATTGTGCGGGGCACTGAATCGGCTAAAGCCTACACTCCATCGCTAAAGTCCGCGGCATTCGTACCGGACACCCTTTCCTCGCCCGGACACCCTTTCCTCGCCCACCCTTTCCTCGCCCTTTTCGAACTCTGCATGACCTTTACTCCAACCACGCAGCCAAACGCAACGGAGAACCTACGAAACGTTGAGGTTCACGACGATCAGCCTACCTGCCAGACTAGTGGTTCAGGCACGAGTTAATACCGCTTGGAAGCATCCTGCCCCAATGTGTGAGCAAGGCTGCCCCCGGGGAACTTCTTTGACGCGTCAAGGTGCGAAGCAACCTCGGATACGTTCCGGTCGGTTGGTGGGTGTACCAGTGGCAACGCCACGTCAGGCAAAAGCCTGGGACGCCAGTCCCAGGTCCCAGAACCGATCCAAGGCTCAGCAGTGCCGACGGCACGACACGCCGACAGCGCGGCGGCATTGACCGGTGGCCACAACGCTCCTGCCGTCACTTCGCGACTGGTGTGCAGGGTGCGGGTGATTGACCTGGGTCCCCGCGTCCCAGGCTTTCGCCTGCCGTGGCTTTGCCACTTCAGCCAAGCAACGTCACTTCGTTCCCGAACCACTAGCCGCTGTCTACGCATTGAGTTCACCCCGCCACCGCCAAATACAGTTTCCGCTGGAAGTCGACGAAGGCGGTGCGGATGTCCACCACGCTGCCCAGCGCCGTTTGGGCATCGGAAATCGCATCGTACTTGAGCACCAATAGCTCCGGCAGCGACTTGGGGTTCAGCGCGTCGATGCCCGTTTCGACATAACGGTCCAGCACAAAGTCGATGAACTCACGCTCAGGGGCCGATAGCGACGGGTCCAACTTGGTCCTCGCCGCGTCCGCCCGATCCCGGCGGGGCACCGGTGGGCGGGCGTAGGAAATGTACTCCAGCACATCGAACAGGTCGGCATCGGTCGCCGCGATCAACTCTTGGACCGTTGCCAAACTCTCCGGTCCAAACCCAGCGTCTTCCAATCCCGAGAGCAACTCGTGCCGCGTCTCCGGCCGCGACCACAGTTCGCATAACTCCGCCTCCGTCGTGTAAAACCGTGGCAACGCACCAAATAATTCTTTGATGAACTCGTTAACGGACATTGGCCGGCCATCGGGACCATACAGCATCGTCGACGTCATCGACTGGATCTGACGGACTTTGCCGTCGGACAGTTTGACTTCGGTCATCACCGCGAAAGGCGGCGGATCACCGCCCCCGGTGTCGCCCCCCGCCTCCTCGCCGCCGCCGCCAGCAACCCGGCCGGCCGGTTCGGGGGCAACGGGTTCGCCGTCCCAGTCGGGGTCCATGAAGTTTTGATACGCACCGACAAAATCATAAATCGTGAAGTGATCTTTGCCGTCGAACAATCGCGTGCCCCGGCCAATGATCTGTTTGAATTCGATCATGTTGTTGCACGGCCTCAACAACACGATCGAACGGATTTGCGGGGCGTCGACGCCGGTCGAAAGCTTGCGCGAGGTGGTGAGCATCCGCGGGATCGTTTTCTCATCGTCCTTGAATGCCAACAGGTGCTCCACGCCAATCTCGCCGTCGTTGGCCGTCACCCGACAACAAAACAACGGGTCCGCGTGGTCGACGTTCTGGTTGACCAAATCGCGGACGATCGCCGCGTGATCTTGGCGACGACAAAACAGTAATGCTTTGTGATCCAAACTGGTGGCTTGGAGGAATTCTTTGACGCGAACCTCATCGCGTTGCCGCATTCGGATCGTTCGGTTGAAATCCGCCTCGGTGTACTCACGGCCGTGGTCAACCTCCCCGGCGACCACTTGGTCGTCGGAGGTGTAAACATAAGTGTCGATCGTCGTTTGAATCCGCTTGACTTTGAAGGGCGTCAAAAACCCATCAGCGATCCCATCACGCAGCGAGTAGACATAAACGGATTCGCCAAAGTAGCTGTAGGTGTCGACGTTGGCATCGCGTTTGGGCGTGGCCGTCATGCCGAGCTGAACCGCGGGTGCGAAATGGTCCAAAATCGCTCGCCAGGAGCTTTCATCATTGGCCCCGCCGCGGTGACATTCATCGATGATGATGAAATCAAAGAAGTCCGGCGGGTACTCGCCAAAGTAGGGGGCGTCGTCGTCGCCGGAGGTGAAGGTTTGAAAGATGGTGAAGAAGACGTTGCCGCTCGTGGGAACCCGTCCGGCCTTGCGAACCTCCTTGGGGCTGATTCGCACCAGCGCGTCTTCGTCAAAGGCGCTGAAATCGTTGAACGCTTGATTGGCCAAAATGTTGCGATCGGCCAGGAACAAGATTCGTGGTCGGCGGCGGCCATCGCGGCGCAGGTTCCAGCGGGTTTGGAACAATTTCCAGGCGATTTGGAAGGCGATGAAGGTCTTGCCGGTCCCGGTCGCCAGCGTCAGCAGGAGGCGGTCGTCGCCGGCGGCGATCGCGTCGGTGACCGCTTCGATGGCGTTTTCTTGATACGCCCGCGGCGTCCGCTCGCCCACGTGCATGGGGCAAGCGGCGAACGTGTCCCGCCAATCGTTGTCCTGCGGAAAAGTTTGCCGCCACAACTCTTCGGGGGTGGGGAACGCATCGACAAACGATTCGTTGCCGGTGTCCAGGTCAGTCCGGTAGATTTGTCGTCCGTTGGCGGCAAAGGCGGTGGTGAGATTCAACCGCCCCGCGTAGTCCTTGGCCTGGCTGACGCCTTCGCTGACGTCCAGGTCGCGTCGTTTGGCTTCGATGACGGCGAGTCGTTTGCCGCGGTGGACCAGGACGTAGTCGGCAAACAGCGCTTTGCCACGTTTGCCACCCGGCTGGATGCGTCCGGCGGTGATCGGCACTTCGCGGCGAATCAAGGAGTCGTCGACGACGTGCCACCCGGCGGCGGCCAAGGCGGGGTCGATCAATTCGGCACGCGTCTCAGCTTCGTTCATGCGGGCGGGGTGGCGTGCGGGGTGGGGATTTTTTGACGCAGACGGGGTGGGGATTTTTTGACGCAGAGGCGCAAAGACGCGGAGACGCAAAGGTTCAGGGCGGCATCTTAAATCATTCAACCCTCTGCGTCTCAGTGCCTCGGCGTTAAAGACCTTTCAAGTCCCGGTCAACCGCCCCGCAAACGCCTCACGCAGCAGGGACTGGCGGAGCAAACTCAGTTTCACCAGCTTCTCCAATTCGACCTGATGTAGTTTGGTTGTCAGTTCTCGGTTTTGATTGCAGCGATCAACCATCCGCCGTTGATCGCTAATCGAAGGCAGTGGAACCACGGCCGACTTAGCCGACGAAACGTTGAAATGCCTTTGAGCAACACCAACCAATTCACCCGACACCAACCGGCGTCCAAAACTGCTGTTGAAGATCAAGCAAAGATAGTCGGCCAATGCTTCTGGAGATGGACGAATGATGACTAGATCACTGCAGTTCGCTTGATGCAGCGAATCCGGGATCACAGCGGCAGTGCCTGGTTCGCCAGTCCGCACGATCACGAGATCTCCTGGACGTAAAATGGACTTTTTGAGTTGAGAATCAAATTCATCATCAATGAAAACTAATTCGTTTAAATCAATTTTGAACGGTCGAACGTTCTTTGAACGCAGGAATGGAACGCCCGACTGGACGTACCTGCTTTTCATCGAACCAACATGACCAACAGTTATTTTCTCACAGCAGTCTTGCAGGGCCACATTTTTCGCTGAAGATTTGGAGCCGCTGAGACAACTCGACATGAATTGGTCTTGCAGGTTCAACGCATTCACCGCAGCATTTCGGGTCAGAGTCTCCGCCTGATCGATTGCCGAAAACGCCTCGTCCAAAATGGCGACGATGCGTTTCTGCTCCGGTAGCGGCGGCACCGGAATCTCTAATCGATAAACATCGTTTCGATTGATCCCAGGTTTAACCCCAGTGGCCAACCGCTGGAGTTTGGAAAACTTTAGCCAGTGGTAAAGGAACTCAAGATTGGTTTGTACTGGATCATGCGTGACGAAATAGGTGACATCGAGCGGCCAACAACCGCCAGGTTCTAGTCGACACTCTCCAGCGGAACCCTTACGGCCAACGATGATTGTTGGCTTATCAATCAGACGAAAGTCTGATCTCGTTTTCACTCCATTCGCACCATAGACCGCGTATTTCGCGGTTTTGGATCGTTTCGCCGCCGGCAAAGGCTTCCCATAATTCAATTTCAAAAGACTGCCGACCGTTGAAAGGGTCCATTCGCTATTCACAACAACCCCCGGATCGTTTGCAATACGTTGGCCGCTTGAGCATCGAGTGACTCGATCTCATTGAGTATCTCCAGTGGCGTTCGGGTGTCGATCTCCTCGACCTTGTGAGGGTTTTTGACCGACAAATCCCAGGTGGATTCGTCCAGGTCGGCGACGTTGATGCTCCAACTGTTTTCGCCGTCGGACTGCGTGGGCTGCAGACGCACGAACTCGGCCAAGTCATCCTCGCTCAGCGGGTTGGTCTTGCCCAGGTTCCGACCCGGGTTGAGTTGATAGAACCAAACCTTCTTGGTCGGCGAGCCTTTGGTGAAGAACAACACCACGGTCTTGACCCCCGCCCCGGTGAACGTGCCGCCGGGCAAGTCCAACACGGTGTGCAAATCAGCGGATTGCAACAGCGTCCGCCGCAACGCCACCGACGCGTTGTCGCTGTTGGACAGAAAGGTGTTCTTGATCACCACCCCGCCGCGGCCGCCCGCCCGCAGGATGCGGATGAAATGCTGCAGGAACAGGAACGCGGTCTCGCCGGTGCGGATCGGAAAGTTCTGCTGCACCTCCGCCCGCTCCTTGCCACCAAAAGGTGGGTTGGCCATCACCACGTCGTGACGATGCGACTCGGTGATCTCCGCCAAGTTCTCCGCCAGCGTGTTGGCGTGCACGATGTTGGGCGCCTCCACGCCGTGCAGGATCATGTTCATCGTGCCGATGATGTACGCCAACGACTTTTTCTCCTTGCCATAAAACGTCGACGTCTGCAGCCGGCGATGGTCGGAAATCGATAGCGATTTCTTGCCCGCGTTGGCGGCGTTGGCCAGGTACTCAAACGCTTCGACAAGGAATCCCGCCGAGCCGGCGGCCCCGTCGTAAACCGTCTCGCCGATCTTGGGGTCCAGGACGCGGACGATGGTGCGGATCAGCGGCCGGGGCGTGTAGTACTCCCCGCCGTTGCGACCCGCGTTGCCCATGTTCTTGATCTTGTCCTCATACAAATGGGACATCTCATGCTTTTGCGCCCGCGTGCTGAAACGCAGTTCGTCGACGCGATTGATCACTTCGCGGAGGTTGTAGCCCGACTGGACTTTGTTTCGCAGCTCGCCAAAGATCTCGCCGACTTTGTATTGCAACGTGTCCGGCCCGGCGGCGGACCGTTTGAACGCCGCCAGCGCCGGCCAAAGCTCGCGGTCGACGAAATCTCGCAGGTCATCGCCGGTCAGCGCGGTGTGATGATCGATCGACCCGTCGTCGTTCTTGGGGGCCGCCCAAGTCGTCCAGCGCAGCGGCGGCGGCAACAGCGGCTCATGATCCTCGCCCCGCAGCACTGCCGCATCGGCCCGGTCACGTTCGAGGTCGTCGAGGTACTTGAGGAACAGCACCCACGAGGTCTGTTCGATGTAATCCAGCTCGCTGCCGCACCCCGCGTCCTTGTGCAGGATGTCGTCAATGTTCTTGAAGGTTTGTTCAAACACAGGTGCTGCGGATTTTACGGAGTAGATTGCGGTAAAGTCTTTCGGTCGTGTTCAATCCACGGTCCGGTAGGCCTGTTTCGATGAGTGCAGCTGATCCGGGTAAACTAACTCAAGCTCGCCACTTGCTACCATCGTCGTAAGGCGGGAAATGGTGCCATCCATTTTTTGACGCCTTTTGTACCAGTTCTCTTCTCCGACGTTAGCTGCTGATCAATCGCGTCGATCAACTGGTCAAGCCTCCCGCTGCCGACGCTTGGCTGCGGTGCCATCGCCGACCCGTCGCCTCGGCATCCGGCGTTCATCGACTCCAGCCGCCCCGCACAGTAACTCCGGCCAAAATAACGCTGCCAGTTCCACACCAGGTCTCGGTACATCGAAGCGTCGATCCCCAGTCCGGCAAGCACCTTGGCCAATGCTTTGGGCACGTCGGACACCAGCCCTGCAATGCCCTGCGTGCCCACCCAGCGGAGCAGCCCAAGGTTATCGGCCAACGGTCAGCTACGTCCTGCACCCTCAGGCGGTGACGTTCTTCAAACTGCATCACATCCGATCCGCCGACGAAGACGACGCGTTGGAGATCGTCCTTTGACGGGCGTCGCAATCAATCCAGTCTCGTTGTTGGACACGTTCGCCGACCGCGGGGTCACGTTCCGCGTCTATGGATCGATCGGCCAGCACCACGACGCTATGGATGGACGCGGACCACCTGCCGGCAGTGTGGAAAGCTACTCGGCTATCGGACAATCCAGCGAGACTCCGAGGCGACGCTAGGGGTGACCCGAGCCTACCCCCTACCTACCTTCCTACTGCCACCGGCTAGGGCGACGGCCCGAACCCCCGCCCCGCGACGCGGCCGGATGGCGATTCACTGATGATGATGGCGGTTGAGGTCGCCGCCTTCACGTGTCGCGGGCTGTCGTTTGACGAGGCTAGCCGGATCAGGGCCGACATTGAGCAACGGAGGGTTAAAGAATGGGAAACCGAAAGGTCCGATCCGCTTGAGAGCCAAGACTTCGACGACCAACCGGAAGTGCTACCGTCCGTCTGCCCGGCTTAGTTTGAATTGCGTTGCGTGGGGGCCAGCCAATGACCCCAGAATGCGAGCAATTCGACGGGGCGGCGTTGGTTGGCCGACTGCTGGGAAGCGACGGCAGGCGACGACCTGGGGGCACGGGGGCAGGGGGGGCGAGATTCTGACGGACACGCCAACGGGAGACCGCTGGTAAAGCCGCACGTGCTAAATGTCGAAAAAACGAATCCGCCGGTGGGGACAATTCGACGCGGTTCGACAGCTGAACTTTGGGGCGATGAAACCGTTGCCCAGCGGGAAGCACGCTACGAATTGATCGCAGCGTGCAAGGCAGCCCCTGACCCCGACCGGCGACGTTGGCCGCTCGATGACGAGTCGTTGCGGACGGCCAAAGGCGAAGCCGCCGCGTTGGCACTGCGAGGGGCCGGCGTCCGACCGGCGTGCCGGATGGCTGGCCTGACGGTCCGGCAATTTCAGCGTGGCTGGCCACCCCCGGAGCCAATCGATTGGTTGCCATCGCCGGTCGAAATTGCAACGGCCGGTCGGGCGATCCGGGACAGCAAACTGATTGCCGCTGCGATCGCTGCCCCGCCCGATCCGCTGGACGATCTTGTTCGCGACCTGACACCCGCAGCGTTAGCGGTCTACCGGCTCGCCGGGCGTTTGCCGGAGGATCAACCGCCGCCGATGCCGCGATGGTTCCGCGGTCGCTGTCAACAATCTTTCGCTGACGACAACGGCGCCACCTGGCACATTGCCATCGGTCCCCGGGCCGCCGCCAAACTTAAAGCCGATGGGCTGGACCTGACCGGCCGCGAAACGCTTCTGCGGTTGGTCGACGACCCACTGACCCAGTTCGACGTCGCGGTTGCATTGTGCCGCCGTGATGGATCAACCGAGTCGCCGGACCCCGACCAATTTGAGCGAGACGTTTTTGATTCGTGGCCTGCCATGGTCCAAACGCTGCAACGCGCCGTGCTTTCCTACCTGCGGCGGATGGGGATGGTGGCGGCGGCAACGTCGTTGGAACGGGCCATTGATGCACGTCGGCGGATCGAAGCCGTTGCACTCGATCGGGTCGGCGGTAACCGAACCGCCCGATTGTTTGACGATGCGGTCACCAAAGCCGGCGACTTGATCGACCGGCAGATTGATGAAGCCGCCGCGGAGATCGCCGGAAGCGACCAAACCGACGCCCAACCCGCCGGGGTGACGAGCTAATGGCCGCGTTCACCGATCGGACCGGCAGGGATTGGCCGGTTGACGTCAACATCGATTTGGTTCGCCGGCTGCGGCGAGCGGTCGACAAGCTGGACCTGATGAATCCGTCCGACGTGGGGCGGATGATGAAAGACCCCGCGTTGATGCTGGGCGTTTTATGGCAAGCCGTTGAACCGGTCGCCGATCGCCGCGGCGTGGACTACATCGGGTTTGACAATGCGATTGCTGACGATGCGACCCTGACCGCGGCGATTGAATCACTACTGGAATCTCTGGCATCTTTTTCCCTTGCCCGGGGCAACCGGGCAATGGCGATTCTGATGCAGACAGAGAGGAGGAAGAACAATTCAAGCGAGAAGACGCCGAGCAATACGGTTATGATGCCGATGCCGTCGACCTGACCGAAGAAGTTAAACAGCCGGAACCAGACGAGGTAGCCCGGTCCCGCTGGATCGTCACCATCGAAGCCGAAGCCGTACTGGGCATGAACCTTGGACCCTACACTTTGCGTGAGGCCATCGAGTTGCGAGACGCTAGACTGCGGATCGATTGGGATCGGGTTTCCGTTCTGCAGGCGACAATGTTCAACGTCAACCGGCCGGCTAAGAGCGAGCCAATCCAACCATCGCAGTTGAACCCGTTCCGGCAACAACGCAAGCCATCCCGAAAGCGGGATGATGACCAATTGGACCGTTACATTGACTTCCACCAACGCCGATTCAAAGCAAAGGGTTTGACGTGAGCAATCTATTTGACGTCGCTTATGAGATTCAAAACTTCGTGCTCAACGAGGGCGCCGTGGAAGGTGCCATGGAAAGAGCCGAAGCCAGGGCGATGCGGTCCGTGGGGGCCTACATCCGAACCGTGGCCCGCAACAGCATTCGACGACGCAAGGCCGTCAGCCAACCGGGCGACGCCCCGAGTCGCCATTCGTCCGGCGGGCTGCGGGCGATCGCCTTTGACTACTCGCCGGGTCAACGCGACGTGGTGATTGGACCCACAATGACAGGCTCCAAAATCGACGGCCGGACGGTCCCCAACCTATTGGAGTTTGGAGGCGTGGTGAGCCATGGACGACGCGGGGAGCGGGCCGAACGAAGGCGGTACGCCCCGAGGCCATTCATGGGGCCGGCCCTTCAGAAATCACTTCAACAAAACATCATGCGGAGGGCCTGGTTGCAGGCATTGAGCTAATGGCACGTTCATCTATTGAAGCCGGCAACGCCGTTGTCAGGATTCGCGTCGATAATTCCAAAGCACTGCAGGTGCTTAAACAAACCTCCGCCCGGTTCAGATCGACGGGGCAGCGGTTGCAAGGCATCGGGGCCGGGTTCGCCGCGGTGGGGGCAGCCGGGGCGGCGGCGTTAGTCCCCGCGGTGATGAAGTTCGCCGAGTTCGACGACGCGATGAGATCGGTTCAGGCGGTCACGCGGGCGTCGACGGGCGATTTTGAGATGCTCACTCAAACGGCCAAGAATTTGGGGGCCACCACGTCGTTCACCGCGGCCGAAGTCGGCAACCTGATGACCGAGTTGGGGCGGGTTGGTTTTGATCCGTCACAGATCAACGACATGACGGGGGCCGTGCTGGATCTTGCCAGAGCCACCGGGACCGACGCGACAGAGGCGTCGGGAATCATGGCCGCGACGATCCGCCAATTTGGGATGCAAGCCGGGGACGCTACGCGGGTCGCGGACGTGTTGACCGCGACCGCCAACAAAAGCTTCACGTCGGTGACCCAGTTGGGCGAGGCGCTCAGCTATGCCGGCCCGGTCGCCGCGGACTTTGGCATGAGCGTTGAGGAAACCGCCGCCATCATTGGGACGCTTGGCAACGTCGGCATTCAAGCCAGCGAGGCGGGTACCACAATGCGGAGGCTGCTTATGATGACGGGCAGCGAAGCGGAGAAGATGCAGAAGATTTTCGGGGTGTCGTTCGTCGACGCCGCCGGCAATGCCCGGCCGCTGATTGACACGCTTGAGGAAGTCAACGCGGCGACCGCGAACCTTGGCACGTCCGACCGAGCGGCCAAGTTCAACGAGGCGTTTGGGTTGTTGGGTGTCACCGGGGCGTCGTCGATTGGCAAAGCCGCCGGGTCGGCCCGAGAACTTCACGCCGCGTTGCTACAGGCAGGCGGAACCGCGGCGACGACTGCCAAGGAGATGGACGCGGGGTTGGGTGGATCAATGCGGATGCTATGGTCGGCGGTCGATGGTTTGGTTATTGCGATCGGTGACGCTTTGGACGGATCGCTGCGAGGCTTGATTGCCAAGATCATTAGCGCCGCCGACGCAACGCGGAACTTCATCACCGACAACAAAGAATTGGTGACTGCGTTTGCCGCTGCGTCCGCCGTGGCGTTGGCATTGGGTACCGGATTGCTGACGATCGGAACTGTGTTTACGGGCATCGGAATTGCGATTGGCGGGATCGCTACAGCGGTCACGACGCTGGGCGGAATCATCGGCGCGGTATTTTCGCCCGTCGGAGCGGTGCTGGCGGGGGTGGCGGTGGTCGCCGGCATCGTTGCTGCGGCAATGGTGGTTGCCGCGATTCGATCCGGGGAGCTTGGCAAGGTCTGGGGAACGATCACCGCCGGGGTGCAAGAGTTACTTGCCACGGTCCGTCAGGCGATGGGAGGCATCGTCGATGCGATCGCCGCGGGTGAATGGGTGCTCGCCGCGAAGATCGGCTGGGCGGGCATGAGGGCGGTTTGGTGGGAGGGTTTGGGGATGCTCATTGAGATTGCCCAAACCAGCGGCATGAAACTACTCAAAACGTTGGGCAACGTCCTATTGGGGTGGGTCAAAACCGCAAAGGACGCGGCGTTGACGGTTGCCCAGATTCTTATCAACCCGCTCAAGGCCGGGGCGATCATGTTTGACCTTGGCAAGTCGATCGCCGATGCGATGAACGGTTCGGGCGGGGGGATTCAGGAGTATGTCAGCGACCAAGCCGAAGCGGCCAAGGCGGACCTGAATCGCCTGACTGAGGAAGCCGCCAAGCTGCGAGCCGAACGTGAGGCGGCAGCGGACATGAAAACGCCCGAGGGTCAGGCCGTGCCGGCGGAGGCGTTGGCGAGGCTGGACAAGTTGGCCGCCGCCCCCGGCGAGTTGTCTAAACAGAGCGATCCCGGCATTACCGCGGCGGACATGAAAACGCTTGAGGGTCAGGGCGTGCCGGCGGACACGCTGGCGATGGTCGCCAAGATGGCCGCCGCCCGAGGGCCGGCAGCCAATCCCGCCGCCCCGGTCGCCGGTGCCCCGCCCACGGCCGGCGGCGTCGAGTTGGTCGGCCCCGCCCCGGAGGTCAACAACGCTGCCCCGGTGGTCAACAACGCCGCCCCGGTGGTCAACAATGCTGCCCCGGTGGTCAACAATACGGTCGACGTCCAAACCGGCGGTGTCGAAGTGACCGCCGGGGCGGGCGAGGGTCCGGCGTCGTCGGCCGCGGAGTCACGATCAGCCGCTGCCCCCGCCGCCGGTCAGGGACCCGCCCAAGTCGAGATCGCCGGCGACGATGGCGACGAGATTGGCAAGGCGATCGCCAAACCGATGGCCAAGCTGGAGGCCGCGTTGTCCGGCATCGCCGCAAAACAACAAGCCGGGGAGCTGGACGATCGGGAGACCGGTTTGGCCCGCAGCGCCGCGTTTGACCAATTTGCCGGGGCGACCGCTACCGAGCCACCGGCCAACGAGTCCGCCCCAGAACTTGGGATCGCGTACAAGGGGTCACAGGAAGCCTACGATTCGATCAACCGAAGCCGCGATTTGAGCCGGGACTTATCGCTGCAATCGCAAGTGACGCAGGCCGCCGCCGCCCCCATCGAACCGGTCAACGCCATGGCCGGCGACGTGGCGACGGCCAACGCCGCAACGGCTCAAAAGTCGATCGACACGAGGAAGCTTGAGGAATTAGGTGGTAAACAGTTGGCCGCGTTGCAGGCTCAAGCCGAGACGTTCGCCAAGATCGAAGCCAACACCCGAAGACAAGGAGGCGACTCGGTAATTTAACCAGCAGCCATAACCTGCTGAAAAGTTAACCCCTACGTGGATTCGCCGTCGTCGTGCGACTTCTTCAGCAGGCGTTTGGCCTTACCAATCAGGTCAACGACTTGCTCTCCACGACCGACTAGGAAGCTGCCCGCGATGACCGACGTTTCGGACAACACAAGAGCCAATCCCCAACCGGGCTCGCCGTTTTGCACCATCAAGCTGGCGAGCCACATCCCGCCGCCAGCGAGGGCACCTCCGATAAAGAGACCTGCCCAGGATCGGCCGTTGGCACCAGCGTGATAGCTGGTCTCGAGTTCCTGGCGATGAACGCTCTGACGTTCGGCCATCTTAAAAATGCGTTCGGCCGCCCCCGGCATGATCTCTTCATAGGCCGCCAAAATCACCGGGTGGGGCAATGGCCCGGAATGCCGTTCCTCCCGAAGGGTGGCGGTTGCAACGACCGATGGGTGCCGGTCCAGTTGTTCATCGGCCTCTGCCGCCGACGGAACGGGTTTGGCCGGTGGCGTCGGCGTGGTGTCCGACGGGTCAATCACCGGGCGGCTGCGTCCGCGTTTGGACTTTCGGGACACATCGAGGCCTTGGCGGTTTCGGATTCAATGGCGTGCCGAAGATCGCTTCCCACCTGACACCAGTCGGAAGCCAAAGCACGACGGTCAGCCTGCAAACCGCTGTCGGATCGGTTGAAGTCGTTGAGGTGCCCACCGACGTCAATCAGCCGCCCCACACCTTCGCTGAAGGTCGGTTTGGGAAACAAAAAAAACGTCAGGCTGTCCATGAAATTAGCGTGGTGATTGTCAGGTGGTCGCACAGGTCGACCGCGTTGAAGCGACCGACCACCGCCCCGAGTATACGTCCAAGCCGGGGGCCGGTGTCCAGAGGATTGATGGCGCGGGAACTTGGGACGTCAACGCCATGGCCCATTTTGCACCCGGCCGATAGGAAACGGTTTCCGATTCGACCCCCCCGGCCGAAAGGAAACGGTTTCGCATCGGGGAGGTGCCGATAGGAAACGGTTTCCTTTCGGCACCCCGCCCGTTCGGGGGGACGAAAGGAAACGGGTACCACCCCGATAGGAAACGGTCACCGCGCCGATAGGAAACGGTTGCTGACTAACCGCCCTCTTAACCGTTAAGAATTAACCGACCAACCAACCCCACCCCCCCCACCCCCCCGAAGCCAAAGCGGGGGGGGTGGGGGGGGTGGTTGGAAAATTTGATTTGGACTTGGACCAAGAGAAGAACCGCCAAGCCGGGGCCGCTTGACCGACGCCCCCCGGTCCGTCATCGTGACCGCTTCGTTGGCTGTCGTTCGGACCTTAGAACCCGATCGGCTTGACCGGTGGGCGTCCTATGCCCGCGGTGACCCCGGCCACGCATCACCCTCACGAATTAGGATGCCAAAGCCCAACCATTGGGGAACGTCCCCGAAGTGCCGATCCGCAGTTGTGCGGGGAGCAACGAACGTTTGGCGAGGCGTGATGCCTTCGCTTCTAAGCCCGGTGGTTGGGCTTTGTCATGCACCGATCGATGATCGGTGAAAGGAATTTGGTCCCGTGCCATCAACTACCCCGACCCGTGCGGAGCGCCGCCGGGCAAGGCTGGAGCGTTCCAAGGCGGATCGACACCGCCGCCGCGAGTCCCGACCCCGCCCCGCGGCGACGGAACGCTACCGCCAGCTACACCGGTTGTTCGCCCTCTGCGGGGTGATGCACCGATCCCGCTGGACGGACCTGGAAGCCGCCGAGATTCACGACCGATTGGGCGGGGCGACGGGCGACCCATGCGACCCGCGGACGACGCAGCGGGATTTGCAGTTCCTGGAAACGATTGGGGCGGTCAACGTCACCCGGTCGCGTCCGGGATCGTGCATCCCCCACCGCTACCGATGGGCGGGTCAACCGCTCGCCGCGTTGTTCGCACCCACGATGACCGCGGGAGGTGTCCATTGAACCGAACCACCAAACGGACCAAACGTGTCCACCGCCAGAGCCGCCCCGAAGCGGACTCACAGAACGCCCCAAGAACGCCACACTACCGGCGGCGACATGAACGCCGAACCGATCGACAAAGCCAGCGAGCGACAACGGCAGACCCCCACGCGATTAGTTGGGCGTTGACCGCCGCCGACGGTCCGTTGTCCCCCGAGTCGATCCGCCTTGGCATCGCCGAGCTACTGGCGGAGGTGGCCGCGACGGTCGGGACCTACTCAACCGACGCCGGGGGACGACCGACCGGCGAGTTCATTCATGCCGCCGGTGGCGGCGTCGACTTGGCGAGATTGCGATTGATGCAGGACGTTGAGTTGTTGTTGCACGCCGTTGACGCCTTGGACGCGATGAAGCGGATCTACCCGCGGCAATCGGTTTCGATGGGCGTTGTTGAATGGGAGTTTGAAGTGGTGCTACAGCGGTGGGTCGATCGCAACGACGATTGACCAACCGTGTCCACCGCCCAGGCTTTATTGTTCTCGCCCGGTCCGTCAGCCGGGCGTTTCCCGAACTCGCCAAGTGACGCTGGCGACCTTGGGTAGGCGATTGATCCTCGCCGCACGGTTGGCCGGTCCCAGCGTTCTTTGCCGCCGGGACCGGCCTGCCGGCCCGCTCCGCAAAGAGTTAACCATGAGTCGTTCTGAAAAATCGCCGGCCGTGATGAACCGGTCGGAAACCAGTGACATCCTCCGGGCCGAATCCAATCTCGTTCTTCGTGATGAATTGCAGAGCATTCAAGCGGACGACGTATGGCGGTCCGTTAAATGCTTCCGGCTTTGGCATAGCCAAGCCGCGGATTTGCTTCGATTGAAGACTCGCGTCCAAAGCCCGGACGACTACGATGAAACGCGGTATAGGTACTTGGAACACTTCCGCGAATCCGAACTCTATTCCAATTTCGAGCCACGTAGATTGGGTGAATACTGCATAATCTTAGCAAATAAAGGCCCCGGAATCCTTGACAGCAGTTTTGGCAATTTGGCGAAAATCTTCGAGGTGACGCAGATCGACAGCAGATTGTCGCTGCGTTTGACCGCGGAACCCATGGAGGCTGTTGCGGAGGGCAGGCTCAACCAGTTGCAGTGCCTACTTCCGGCAGTAGTATCTGCCTCGCTCTGCATGGCGGAAGATTGGTTTGCCACGCATATCAGGGACGAAGGGGCGATGTTGCAGGCATTCGCAAACGACTTGGCGACATTAGAAATTCACGAATTTCATGCGAAGCGTTTAGGTGACTGCCTGTCAATTGCGGAGCGGGGTTTCGAGTGGGCACACTTAACGGATGAGCTTTCTCCCAACGGTGAGAGGCTTTCTGGCCACGACGGCAGCCCAGGCACCATGGAACCGACGTCGACGCAGGACGCCTACATCCAGAGCAAACTGGGTCAGCGGGACCGATGGGTCTACGAAAACCGCAAAGCCGGGATGACAAACCCCCAAGTGGTCAAAGAATTAGAAAGAATTTTTGCAGGGCCGGGGTGGACTCCACTTACGTCAGATCAAAGCATCCGAGATGCGGTAAAACGTTGGATTCTCAAAGCCGGGGCACCCTCACTGCCACCCGCTAGCGGAGGCCGTCTAGTAGGCAAAAACCCCAAAGCCAAAACCGCACAGTAGTGTTTCGGCGGCGATTTGCTGCCAATCATTAACGCATCACCGGCTCACCCAGGAGGATGCGATAGATGAACTCACCGAACCTCAACATCACGCCAGATCGGCTACCTACGCGGGAGGAATTAGGACGCGAAATCGTCGTGGTCGATCGATGGCGGAAACGGCTTAGATCGCTTTATCGACTGCGATGCCAGATTGACACCGACGATGGAACGGTTGGCAACGATTCCGTCGCCACAACGCCCTTGCCATCCCAAGGGGCCTACCGTGCCTAGTCTGGACATCACCGCGACGGTAACGGCGGAAGATCGCAGGGCGATTGTCGACGACGTTCTGGCGGCCCTTGGACCGCTGTTGCCGGGCCGTCACGAACTCGTTGACGGTGACGAATTGGCCGATCGGTTGAAGGTCAGCCGCCCCACGGTGGACCGCTGTCGGGCCAATGGATTGATCCCATCGGTCAAGATCGGCTCCCGGCGGTTGTACAACCCGAGGGCGGTCATCAAAGCTTTGGAGCAAGCGACCGTCAACGCAAAAGGGGTTGCCGGCCATGAGTGACCAACAACCCCCAAAGTGTGACAGTACCACCCGTCGCGACAACCCTATCACCCCGGCAACCTCATCGCAATTCGACGCGGACGCCCACCGGCTGCAGGTTCTCATTCAGAGGCGTCAGCGTCGGCTTCGCTTGACGCCGCTTTCGGGTGCCGAGTTGAAGGAAGCCATTGACCAAGGGTTGCGTTATGTCGCTCGCCGGCGGGCCGAAGACGCCGCCAACGAGTCGACAGCCAAACCGTCGGCCAAACCATCGTCTACGGCGGTCCAAGCGGATTTGCTGGACCATGGCGGCCACGCCGCGGCGACGCGTGCCGAGGCGGCAAGGAAAGCTGGCCAGCGTTCCCCATCGATCAAAGCGAGAGTTATAGACCGGCTCGCCCAATGCGGCGTCTACGGGGCTACCCGTGAGGAATTAGCGTCGTCGTTGGCGATCCCGATCCAGAGCATCACCGGCCCGGTTTGCGAGCTGCTCAGGGGGGGCCGGTTGATCGAGCCGGGACCGACTCGCCCGACGCGAAGCGGATGCCGCGCCGCGGTACTCAGACTCGCTAAGGGGAATCCCTTATGAGTAATACCGCCGGCTGGATACGGCTACATCGTCAGATAATCGACTCGGAGGTTTTCGCCGACGCGGAGTTACTAAAGCTTTGGGTTTGGCTTCTCTCGCGAGCGGCGTTCAAAGAGTCGAGCCGGCCGATCCGAACCGGATCCGGGATTACCTCAGTGAGGCTCACAGTTGGGCAATGCCTGGTTGGTCGAAAAGCTGGTGCGGAGGCTTTGGGCTGGCCCCTGTCGTCGTTCCGAAATCGATTGGAAAGGTTGGAGCGATGGGGCATGGTGAACAACAAGCCGGACAGCCATTGGACCATCGTAACCATTGTGAATTGGGGCAGTTTTCAAG
The DNA here is from genome assembly GCA_963833245.1 of Pirellulaceae bacterium. Classification (GTDB taxonomy): domain Bacteria; phylum Planctomycetota; class Planctomycetia; order Pirellulales; family Pirellulaceae; genus Rhodopirellula. The sequence goes on along the minus strand of CAWHXH010000005.1, from coordinate 355,740 downwards.
GTGACCCCGCCGATGAAGGACAGCCAGCAGGACAACCAGAGGACAAGCCGTGGACAGGCACAGGACAAGCCGAGGACAACCAGAGGACACATAAGAAGAACTCTAAGAAGGTAAAGAATGAGAAGTCGCCTTTGGGCGATGGCTACACCGACGATTTTGAGTTGTGGTGGACTCATGTTCCCAAAGCCACCGCGAAACGAGACGCGTCCAAAGCGTTCAAGCCAGCGATCGACCGCATCGCCCAGCGGCCCGGTCTGGACCGCACAACTGCCGTGTCATGGTTGATCGAAAGAACCAAGCAGTTTGCGACGTCGGTTGCTGACACTGAGGATCGATTCATCAAAACCCCCGGACCGTGGTTACGGGGCGACTGCTTTGACGACACATCATCGAAGGTTCGGAGGCAAGTGAACTCGCCCAGCCTCTACGAGGCCAACGGGTATTCCGCCGAAGAGGTCGAGAAACACAAACGCGAGCGAGAGGAACGTCGTCGTCAAAAGCGGGGGGCGTCCCAATGATCGACGCAAGGAATCTGGAGGCCGAACAGCAATTGGTTGGAACCGTGTTGATCGAGCCATCCTCCTACCCGCTGGCCGATGGCCTATCGTCGGCGTTGTTTGCCGATCCGGTCTGCCGAGCCGCTTGGGGAGTGCTTGAGTCGCTCGCCGCCGCGGGCCAACGATGGGACGTCGCCACGTTCGTTGGTGAGTTAAAGCGGCAGGGGGCTTGGGGGCTGACCGGTTGGCCGGCGACCATCGCGACGTTGACGGCCGATGCCGGGTTGGCTAGTTCGGTCGCTCAACATGCCGCGGAGGTCCGGCGGGTCGCTGACCTGCGGCAACTTCGGCGAATGGTCAACAACATGGCCAGCAAGTTGGACGATCCGATGGCCGATCCGGTGGAGATTCGAGCGAGGCTGGAAGCCGAAGCCGCGGTCAGTCAAAGTGGCGGCGACCGAGCCGAAACAATCGGCGAACTGATGGGGCGGATCGCCGATGGGCTTTTGAATGGAGAACCGACCGACGGGGTGCCTACCGGGTTGTCGGCGGTTGACATGTCGTTGGGCGGGCTTCATCCGGGGCAATTGATTATCTTGGCCGCACGTCCCGGAGTTGGCAAAACATCGCTGGCCACTGGCATAGCATTGGACGCCGCCGATGATGGCCAAAACGTTTTGCTGGTGTCGCTGGAAATGAAGGGTGAAGACGTTGCCCGCCGAATCATCGCCGCGGAATCGGGCCAGCGTTTTAATCGTATAGTCGACGGTACCGCGGACGCCGCGATCGTTCAGGAGACCGCCGCCCGTTTCGCAGACACGCCCCTATCAATTTGGTCAGGCCGTCACATGACGATGAGCCGGATCGCCGGGGCGTGCCGGTTGCACCGGGCACGGGCAGGCTTAGACCTTGCAATCGTGGACTACATGGGGCTAGTCAAACCGGTCGACTTCCGAAAGCCACGTCATGAGTCAATGACCGAGATTAGCGGCGAGCTTAAGACGTTAGCGTTGTCGCTAGGGATTCCGATCCTTGCATTATGTCAATTGAATCGCGAGGCGGACGGCGGGGAGTTAAAGCTGTCGCACTTGCGTGATTCGGGAGCGATTGAACAGGATGCGGACGTCGTGATGCTTTTGGATCGCAAACGTGGCGAAGCTAACGCCATGCTCAAGATCGTCAAAGCTCGCAACGGCAACTGCGGCGACTTCGAGCTGGGGTTTGATGGCCCGGCCATGAGGTTCAGTGACCGGGTTTTGTCGCCAGCGTTCCCACGACACCATGAGTTTGATGATTATGATTCAAGCGGTGGGTTCTGACTTGATAGACCCCCGTCCCAACCTTACAGTCTATTTGCCCGCGGCTAGGGGTTGCTCCCGAAAAGCCGGCCCCATCACCGGCCCCGCCGCGGCGTTTTCTTTCCCTGATGGCAAACCCGATGGAGTTTGAACGATGGCATCATTGAGGCACGAGACCAACGGCAACCGTAAAGGTTGGCGGCTGGCGTTCCGCCAAGGCGGCAAACGTCGGTCACTTTGGGTTGGCGCGGTCAGCAAGCGAAAGGCTCAAGAGTTCGAGCGTCATGTTGGGGAGTTGGCGTTGGCCGCGGACACCAATTGCCGCCCCGCCCCCGCGTCGTTGACGTGGGCGGCTGGACTGGACGGAAGACGCCGAGCGACGCTTGAACAGTGGGGCCTGATTGCCCCGGTTAGCGGATTGGCCAAGAGCGACGCCGGGCGATTGCTGGGGCCGTTCCTGCAGCACTACATCGACGACCGCACCGACCTGGGGGACGGAACGCTGCGGAATTACTCCAACGCCCGTGACCGTTTGGTGGATCACTTTGGCGATGACCGGACTCTGGCGTCAATCACCCCAGCCGACGCCGCCCGGTGGCGTCGCTGGTTGCTGGCTCGCCCGGTCAAGCGAGACGCCGACGGCAACGCGGTCGCGACGATGGCTACCGCGACGGTTTCAAAGTTAATCAAGCGGGCCAAAACGATGTTCGATGCCGCGGTGGATGACCGCTTGTTGACCGAAAGTCCTTTCGCCAAAGAAAAGAGCGGTAGCGAGGCGAACCCCGACCGGCACTACTTCGTCGATCGTCACACCTCCCAGCGGGTTCTGGATGCGTGCCCTGATGCCCACTGGCGGATGATTTTTGCGTTGGCTCGATTCGGCGGGCTGCGTTGCCCCAGCGAGGTCACCGTGATGACGTGGGGGGACGTCGATTGGGAAAACAATCGGCTCCGAATCGACTCGCCCAAAACGGGTTTGCGGGAGTGTTCGCTGTTTCCCGAGTTGCGGCCGATTATGGAAGCAGCTTTTGAGGCAGCCCCCGAGGGGCAAGTCTACTGCGTCGGTCCGCACCACGGCGTCGACAACCTTCGCACGATGATGACGCGGATCATCCGCCGCGCCGGGATCGAGCCGTGGGCCAAGCCGTTCATCAACCTCCGGTCGACGCGGCGGACCGAATTGCAGGAAGCTTTCCCCAGCCACGTCGTCGACGCCTGGTTGGGGCACTCAAGCGAGACCGCCCGAAAACACTACCTGCAGGTCACCCCCGACCACTGGACGGCCGGAGCCGAGAAGGTCACCGGAGACCACCGCGTCGTCGGTGGTGACACCGGTGGTGTCATCCCTGCCGGGTCAGCGTCCCTCACGCCCAATCATCAAAACGGAAAAACACCTGAAACACGGGGTTTTGAGCGATCCCGACGGTCGCCAGAGGGACGGCAAAATGGCAGAACTTACCCCACTAGGACTCGAACCTAGAATGACAGAATCAGAATCTGTAGTGTTGCCAATTACACCATAGGGCAATGTTTTGTTCCGGTAGCCGAACCCGCCAGGGTTTGGTTCACAACGGAACCAAACCCTGGCGGGTTCGGCTACCGCAGGCGGCTCGGATTACCCCGCTAGGACTTGAACCTAGAATGACAGAATCAAAATCTGTAGTGTTGCCGATTACACCACGGGGCAGTGTTGCCGATCGATCGCCGAGCGTTTGCTGAACAATCACGACGCGACACCGGAAGTTTAGCACACCCGGTGCGGTTGCCAAGTCAGACGCCCGGTCGGCCGTCCAGGTTCGCACACTCAATCGAACACTGTCAACCTCAGTCGGTCGGTTCGCTGATTTGCGGACGACGGTCCATCAACATGAGTTCTTGTGGCTCAACCGGCGGCCGGCACAATTCCGGGCGACCTTGACAACAATCGTGCATCAGAAACTCAAACAAGCCGGCGATCGCCTCGGTGTCCAGCGAGTAGATCACCGACCGTCCTTCTTTGCTTTGTTGGACCAGCCCGGCGGCGGCAAGCTCTTTGAGATGAAACGACAGGGTTGCCGGCGGCACGTCGAGCTGTCGAGCGATTTCGCCAGCCGACAGTCCCTCACGCCCACCGCGGACCAGCAGGCGGAACGTCCGCAACCGTGATTCTTGGGCTAGGGCGGCGAGTGATTTGACGGCTTGACCGATCGTTTTCATGTTTCGACAATCATGGAAATGTCTAGCGAGGGCTAACCCGCCGTTCGCCTCAGAAATCTCAATCCTAGGAACTGCACATGGACTTTCAAACGCTACGGCGGACGTTGGACGAATCGAAGGTGGAGGGATTGACGTTTGCGATCGGTCGCGACCGGACGCTTGAACCCCATTTCCACGTCACCGAGGTCGGTCGGGTCGTCAAGGATTTTGTCGACTGTGGCGGCGTGCGTCGATCGGTGCAAACCTGCGTGCTCCAAACGCTGGTGGCCGGCGACATTGATCACCGCCTGACACCAAACAAATTGTCCAAAATCCTGTCGCTTTCAAACAACCTCGACATCGATGAGCGCAGCCGCGTGGAGGTCGAGGTGCAGGGGCAAACGATCGAAACCTATACGCTCGATGGTGCCGACGCGCGTGGCAACTCGCTGGTATTGCATTTGACTGCCAAACACACCGCCTGCTTGGATATGCAAAAGTGCGGCATCCCGGCGATGCCGGTCCTGGATCAAACCGCCTGCGGTCCGACAGGGTGCTGTTGAATGAAGACGGCAACCAAACGAAGGGTTTTGATCCTCTGCACCGGCAATTCCTGCCGCAGCCAAATGGCCGAAGGTCTGTTTCGGGAAATTTCGGGGGACGCCTGGGAGGCTCATTCAGCCGGCTCGGTCCCCTCAGGTTACGTTCATCCAATGGCGATTGACGCGATGGCCCAGCGCGGCATCGACATTTCAGACGCAACAAGCAAGTCGGTGTCCGTCTATGAAGGACAAGCGTTCGATTTAGTCGTCACGGTATGCGATCACGCCAACCGGGCTTGCCCGGTGTTCGCCGGAGCCAAAGATCGGCGGCACTGGCCATTTGATGATCCGGCCGAAGCCAAGGGGGATGATGCGAGGAAGATGGAGACCTTCGTTCGGGTCCGCGACCAAATTGAGAAGCAAATCACCGCGTTTTTAGCACCGTGATTCCTGGATTCGCGTTCAGAGGCGCCAGCCTTCACAGAGGGTTGGCTACGCAAGTTCCTTAAAAATTGAAAAGCCGCGAAATTTTTGAGGGAGGTTGCACACGGGGAGATTGCGGCACGTTAGCTTGCCGTAAAGCCCCGCCACGTTCAATTGAGCAAGTGCTATGAAGTTTTGGTCCCGCATCGAAAGCCGCTTGTCTCATTCCGGCAGAACGACCCCACCTGCCAGAATCCGACGGCGGGGCCGCTTTGAAACGCTTGAAGCCCGACGACTGCTCGCCGTCGACATCATCATGGACGTCGGCCAATCGCCCAAAATTTACGAGGGCGAAGTCCGCACGCTGCGGGTCGCCGGGGCCGAAGTCAGCGATCAACCGCAAACGGTCGGCGTGTTTTGGGCCGGTGGCTCCGCCGATTTGGAGTTCGTCGGCCTGCCGCTTGCCACCGGCACCACGAACCAATACGAGGTCACGATCCCGCCGGGTCAAACCGGGGCGACGTTTGACATCCTCGCCCTGGCCGACGGGTTGGACGAGGAGGACGAGACGTTTCCGATCCGCCATTTTAACGGGACCGAGTTCGTCGGACCGACGCTGCGGTTGGTCGATCGCGACGCCCCGGCGGTGACGCTGAGCACCGCCCGGACCGGTCCGCTGGAGGCCGGTCCGGCGACGTTCACCATCACGCGGAACACCGCCGAGGGCACCGACCGGATCGGCCAGAGCGTCGTCGTCCAGTTGACCAGCAGCAACCCAAATCTGCTGAGCGTTCCCTCCTCGGTTCGGATTCAAACCAATCGGACGTCGGCGGACCTCGTTGCGACGATCGCGCCGGGGCCGGGGCCGCCGCGGCCGATGTGACGATCACCGCGACGATTGCCGGGACCGGTTCCGACACGACGCTGGACCTGCGGGCACCGCGTTTCGCCGTCGATCAAATTCACAACGCGGGAACCGACTTGATCGCCGTGACACCGACGGGCGAGACGATCGTCGTGACGCCGTCGTCGTTCAATTCAATCCAAATTCGCCGGTTCAATCCGAGCAACGGCATCAATACGGCGTTTGGCAACCTCGGCGTGGTGACCCAAACCTTCGCCAGCACTTCCTATCCGTACCCGCGGACGGTGGAACTGGATGCGCAAGGTCGAATTTTGATTGGCGGCTCCGGCGGTCAAACCAGCGGCACGAGCAACGGCAATTTCCTGATGCGGCTCAACGCCGACGGTTCGCCCGATTCGACTTTTGGCGTGGGCGGTCGTTTGATCGGCTTCGGCAACCCCGGCGACCGGCCCAACGACATCGACATCCGCCCGACCGGCGAAATCATCGTGACGCTGCAGGTCAACGGAACGTCGCGTTTCAAGCTGTTGCAACTCGGCGACACCGGTCGCGCCGATGCGTTCGGCTACCGTGATTTGGGCGTCAATGGCGCGGCCAACGAATCGGTGCTGCTGGCCGACGGTTCGATCATTTCGACCGGATTTGGTTGGGTGGCCAAGGTGACACCGGCCGGGCAACTCGATCCGAGCTTTGGTACCGGCGGCGTTGTGACGCTCGACGGCGGCGGGCGAAGCGTTGAAAACGACGGGCTGGCGATCGATTCGGCGGGCCGGATCGTTGTCGCCTCCAATCCGTTCGACGTCGTCAACGGAACCGTCATGCCGGAAATCGGGCTGACGCGGTTGCTACCCAATGGCTCGGTCGACGTGACGTTCGGCGATGGCGGGCGGGTCATCACCCCGTTGCCCGCGGAGTCCGCGTCGGCGGCCAACTTGGAGCTTGATTTGAACGACCGGATCTACGTCGGCGGCCAAGCGACGCGGCGGGACAATCCGTTCGCGCGGACCGCGGTCTTGTTGCGATACACCGCCGACGGGGTTTTGGACACCACGTTTGACGGCGACGGCATCGCGAGAAACCCGATGGGTTTGGCCCAAAACGGGGACATGGTTCGCTCGATCGCCGTCGATGGTGACAATTTGATGTTCTTCTCGGGCCGCTTCACCGACGCGGGGCTGGGGCGATTGTTCGCCAACGACGCGGCGGCGGACTACGGCGACGCGGTGACAGTTGCGGTGGCCGCCGGATTGCCGTCGTTTGTGATCACGTCGTCGGCCGGTTTGGCGATCAATTCCGGGTCGAGCACCCAATTGACCTTCCGCCGCCCCGCCGACCGGGCCGCCGATGCGTTGACGATCAATTTGCAAACCACGCGTCTGATGGGATTACCCAATTACGTCAACGTCCCGGCGACCGCGACGTTTGCCGCCGGGCAAACCGAGACGACGGTGACCGCCGAGGTTTTTGGCATTCCGCCGACCGTCGCCCAATTGCCGTTCACCGTTACCGCGACCGCCGATGGTTACGCCGCGTCGTCGCTGACGATGCAGGCGTTGTCCTTCGTCGCGCCGACGTTCACCGCGTCGATTGGCGTCACCGGTGGTCAACCGACGATCGCCGAGGGGCAGCAAATTGGTGGACAAATCACGCTGAGCCGGCCGTCCAACCGGCCGCAAACGTTTACCGTGACCACCGATGATTCGCAGGTGATTTTGACCCAAAGCACGCTGACGATCCCGGCCGGGGCCAATCGCGTGGAATTTGGCGTCATTGGGCGCCAGGATGGCGTTGTCGACTTTACTCAAGCCATCGATTTGGTTTTCACCCCGACGAACGATGATTTCGGAACCGCCCCGCAGACCGTCCGCGTGACGGTGACCGACGCGGACGTGCAGGGCTTTGCGTTTGGCCGCAATCTGCAAAACCGCAACCTGACCGAGGGCGTACCGGTCCAGTTTGAAGTGACGGTGACCAAACCTTACGACCGGCCGGTGACGTTTGAACTGTTCCTGCCGCCCGGTTCGGTGGACGAATTCGGTGGCGACATCGCCATCACGCCGCTGACGCTTGCGGCGGGTCAACTGACCGGCTCGATCGGGGTTTTGGCCGTTAACGATGGCGTCCAGGAGCCGACCGAATCGCTCCCGTTGTCGCTGCGAAGCGTCAATTCGGGACCAGCCGACCGGTTCTTCGGCACCGCGACCTGGCAAATTCTGGACGTCAATGCCGAGCCGTTCGCGTTGAACCCCGTCGGCGAATCGGCCGTCGAGGGCGGCCGGACGCAGACCGTGGAGATCGACTTGGGACGCACTTTCCCGTTCGACTTGCCCGTCAACCTGTTCGTTTTGACAACGCAAACGGAACCCGACAACGACCCGGATTTTCAAATTCCGCAGTCGGTGGTGGTGCCCGCCGGGTCGCGGACCGTGACGTTCGACGTCACGGCGATCGACGACGACCGCGTCGACGGAACGCAGTTGGGTCGAATCGGAGCGGTCGCGTCGTTGCCCGACGGACAACCCGAACTCCGCACCACCGTCGATGTTCAAACGCTCGACGACGAGATTGCCGAGGTTTCGTTGATTTTGGACGTCGGTCAGGGTCCGTTCCCGCTGCCCGAGGGCCAACCGTTGGTCGTCGCCGAGGGCCAGGACACTTTCGCCGTCGTCCGGCACAACCTGCACCCGTCGCATCCGCTCTACGCGACCGGTTTTGACGTCTTGCTGACCAGCGACAACGAAGCGTTCCCGCTGCCGGCGACCTTCACGGTCGATCCGTCCGCGTTTGGCGGTCAAGGGTTCGACTTCATCGCCGCCTATCCGATCGACCAAGACAACGTTGTCGGGGCCGATCGACCGTTCAACTTCACCATCGCGGCGGAGGGTTTTGTCGGCGGATCACTCTCGGGGGTCATTGAAGATGATGACGTGGCGGTTTTTGATTTTGGAACCGTCGATCAACTCGGAGAGGGAGAAACCGGAGGGTTCGGCTTCGGGACCAGCGGCGGCAGCAATCCCGGGGTGGTTTTCGCCGAGGACATCGTTTTGACGCTGACGTCGTCGGACCCTTCGCGGATCGAGCTCCTGACGACGCAAATCATCCTGCCCGCCGGCCAATCGGCCGTCGGGATCGCCGATGCTTTTCGGGCGATCGACGACGACGTCTTCACCGGCGACGCGGTGGTCACGATCACCGGTCAAATCCCCGGCTACCCCGATTTGGTCCGCGAAATTCGCGTCATTGAAAACGATCCCGCCCCCCAACCGCCGGTCATTTTGACGCTCGACGGACCGACGCTCGAGGCCCCCGGACGGGTCGGCCAAGCCGTCTCGCTGCTGACCGTTTTCGGCGACGACGACCGGGACAACCACACCGCGACGATCGATTGGGGCGATGGCACGATCGTCACGCTTTCGAGCGGTCAAATCAATCAACTCACCGACACCTTCACCGCCAATCACGTCTATGCCGCCGGCGGCCGGTACCAAGTCACGGTGACGGTCGATGACGGCAACGCGGCCGATACGCAAGCGGTGGTTTTGGCCATCGCCGGTTACAACATCGCCGGCGGGGTGCTGACGTTCGTCGGCACGCCCGGCGACGATCGGTTGGACGTGCGAAGTCATCAGGGCGGTATGCGCATCATGACGCAACTCGATGGCGAGCGAACCGTTCGCGACGACGTCCCGCTCGACTCGGTCACCTCGGTCGAAGCCTACTTGGGCGGCGGTGACGATCGGTTGAGGATCGAGCGCGACGTTCTAGTTGACGTAATTGCCGACGGCGGGGCGGGCAACGACGACATCGACACCGCCGATGGCGACGACCGGATCATCGATATGCTCGGCGATAACCGGATCAATACCCGCGGCGGCAACGATTTTGTCCGAACCGGCGGCGGGGCCGATCGGATCAACGTCGGCGACGGCAACGATTTGGTGATCGCCGGTGGCGGTGACGACCGGATCAACGGCGGGGCGGGTCGCGATGTGTTGATCGGCGGAACCGGGGCCGACCGGATCGCCGGCGGCCGGGGCGAGGACCTATTGATTTCCACGTCGCTGGGAACCGATCGATCGGAGGCTCAAATCCGAACGATCGCCGCCCTGTGGGCCGGTTCAGGCGACTACGCCGAGCGGATCGACGCACTGTTGGCCGGCGGAGACGATTTTGATCCGATTGATCCGAACGCCAACCGCGACGACGCCATCGACACGCTGCTGGGCGGCGGTGACCAGGATTGGCTGCTGGGCAACCTCAACGACGAACTCCGCAACGGACGCCGAGATCGAACCGACCGGAATTGATTTGATATTAGGGATCGTTGGGCGTCGTCAAAGTTCGAGCCAGTGCCAGGTTGTCGCGAACTTGATCGTCGTCGCAGCCCGCTCGGCGGAAACACTGCGACGCCCCGGTGGCCTCTCCCCGCAGCGCTAGAAGCAATCCTAGATGATTGTTGGCCCGGCGGTGGGCGGGGGCATAACGCAAGGCTTGGTCGAAGCGAGACTGCGCCGAAACCAGATCGCCGCCGATCATTTCCGCGTAACCCAAATCACACAACACATCGGGTTGATCGGCAGCGATTTTCAATGATGCTTCAAAACACTTCGCTGCTTCCGAGTAATCGTACCGACCGGCGGCGATCAGCCCCAAACGATGGTGAACCGGCCCATGGTCGCCTGGTCGGTCCAATAGGTCCTCATAAATCGCTTCGGCCGATGTCAACTCGCCTTTGGCTTCCAGCGACCGGGCAAACGCATAGGTAATCTCCGTTGCCGAAGTCGAATTGATTAGCGGGGTGTCTTCTGTCGCCGTCTGAGACAACGACCCGGATCGATCACGCGTCTGCAGCGGATGGCACCCCGCGGCGATCAACATGCAAAGAATACAAACGGCCCGCCACCGCGCCGCCGGCGTCATGGTCCGCTCGAAGAAGTAGATGATTGACCGGATCGGCTCCGCGTCGTCGTGGTCGACTCGATTGCTTGGATTTGCGTGCGGATGTCGCCGGCGCCGCTGGTCAACAATTGTAGATTGCGATAGATCAACACCGCATCGGGTCCCGCCAGCGATCCGACCGGCGCGTTGGCGATCTGCACCCGCCGGCCGCTGATCGGACCTTCACCGGCGTCGAGCACCGCGGCGACGAATTGCAACCGTGCCCACGTCAAGCTCTCGTCGCCGAACACCGGTTGTATTTGCAACAAATCATCACAGTAGGCCATGCGCGAAACCATCCCGGTCAACCGCTGCACGCCGCGGGCATTGAGCGATGCACGGCCGGATTCAAAATCCATGTTGAAAAGGGTCAACAGCGCCGCTTCGCCGCGGCGTATTTGAGCCATGGCGTGCGCGTTGACACTTGCGCCAAGACGCGGCGGGTTGAACAAACCCTGATAAGGATAACACTGACCGCCCGCGCCCGCGTCATAACATTCCATGTCCAGCCCACCCTGTGCATGGACCGGTTGCCAATCAGCTGCCGACAATACAACGATAAGCAAGCAACCTAACGAGATTGGAGAAATCAATTTCATTGGGTGAATCCCGAGGGTCCCCGCAGGTGCTGTGCGATCGCGCGGTGTCGCTGTTCGCAACCCAGCGGGTCGGCCCACGAGGCGGTCGATCGGTAGCCGCAGTCGCCATGGAGTTGTTCAATATGACCGAGCTTATAAAACTCTCGGTCGTCCGGTTCCAAAACCTGATCGCCGGGCCGGGCCGTCAATTGTTCCGCCTCCAGCGGCGTGACCAGGTAGGGACTAACCAGAATAACCAGTTCCTTCTCGGTCCGGCGGGTTGAGTTGTTACGGAAAAACGCTCCTAAATACGGAAGGTCACCCAGCCCGGGGATGCGGTTGGTCGATCCGGTCAATTCAATTTGCAACAATCCGGAGATCGCCAGCGTTTGACCATGCCGCAATTCCACCACGGTGCTGGTACGGCGTTTGTCCAGCGCCGGCACCTCGAAACCTTGCAACTGGATGCCCTGGGTAAAATCCAACGAGCTGACCTCGGTCGCCAGCGAAAGCCGGACGCGATCGGTGTCCAGGATGAAGGGCACGCAGGTCAGACCGACCCCGAACTCACGGTATTCGACCGTGATGACGGTCCCGCCGGTGCCGGCCGCTTGGGGGACAGGGATCGGGAACTCACCGCCGGCCAGAAAACTCGCCTCCTGGCCCTGCAGTGCCACCAGGTTGGGTTCGGCGAGGACTTTGAACAGTTCGTTGCGACGCAGCGCATCGATATAAAACGCAAACGCACCATCATCAATGACGCCAAACAGCGGTGCGCCGGATGTCAGTAGGTTGGCCGTCGAAAGCGGGTTGTCCATCATCGTATTGGATTCGCCCATCGCTCGGCCCCCATTGGCGAACGGCAGATTTTCGGCGACGTTTTGACCAAACCCGCCACCGGGGTTGGCGCTCAAAAAGCTGACGCCGAGTTGCCGCATCGCGGTGCGATTGAGTTCGGCGATTTGCACCCGGACGAGGACCTGTTGGGGGCCGGGCACCTCGATCAGATTGATCACCTGGGGCGGCAGGATTTCGGCTTGGATCGACAAAGCCGCGACCGGCGGCAGGGTCAACGAAGCCTCTTTTTCGACCGGTTCGAAACCCGACACGTCGCTGCGGATCGGTGAGTCGGCCGACGGGCGGTTGCGCGCGATCACCGACAACAGATACGCGTTGATCGTTTGAATGATCTGCGTCACCTGCCGGGTGTCGCGGGCTTGGCCGGTGACGACAAAGTGGTCTTGAACCTGGGCGAGTTGAATTTGGGCGTCGGCAAAACCTACGCGAATCGCCGCCCGCAGTGCGTCCAGGTTGGCGGCGACTTGCACGGTGATGATTTCCGCTTCGCCGGTCGGGCCGACGATGGAGACATCGGTTTGGCCCAACCCCGCACCAATCAATCGCAACTGCCGCCGACCGACCCGCTGGGCCGAGAGCAATTGCGGGTTGCCGACCGCGATTTCAAGCTCCGGCGGTCCGGCGGCCGGCAAGATCCGATCGGGGTCGGGCTGGACCGCGGCCACCAGATCGGCCCGCAGCGTGACGATTTTGGTGCCATACAACTCCACTCGCAACGGTGCCGGTCCGGTCGCTGCCATCGCCTCGCCGAATCCGCCGCGAGGATTGACCAGAACCGGAGGTAGGGCGTGGACGACCGGTGGCGGGGGCAACGGACCGCTGCGGGCAGCTTGGTCGGCCGCCACGGGCAACGCTGAGATGAGCGAAAGCCAAATCAATGCCCACCGGGTGGATGCCGGATACTCGGTCGACACAGATTCTCGGTGGACAGGGGGGGAACCCGGCGGGACGGACCTCAGGGGACAACGATCATTGACCCATTTGATAACCACTAAGGTTGCCGGGCCGCGGACCGCAACCCTGAAAAGGTTCGCGTGTCGGCGTTGCTTTGCCGAATTGGAGGGTCGTTTGCTATGATGCTCCAACCCATTGCCGTTGAATTGAAATTAGAAGGACCCAAGTGCGCCGTCCCCCTCGACGTTTGTCGATGCAACCACTCGAGTCGCGGCGGTTGCTTGCCGCCCGACTGCATAACGCCAACCTGCCGCTGGATGTCAACGATGACTTCCAGGTCACCGCCTCCGATGCCCTGGCGGTGATCAATTGGCTCGCTTCCGACGATGGGTCGCCGGACAACCGCCCCCACCGGGGCTATTGGCCCGACGTCGACGCCAACGGTCAAGTGACCGCGCGGGATGCGCTGCGGATCATCAACGCCCTGCCGGATGCGGACCCACTGCCGCGGATGCGACTGGTTTGCGACACCGCGGCGGCGGGAACAACCAATCGTGACTCGCTGACTTCGGACTTGACGATTGAGGGGCGGTTGTCGCCGCGAGAATCGCCGATCAACCTGCACCTGGTCGTCGAGTCGGTCTCCCGAGAAGGATTCAACCGACCAATCGATTTGACTGCGTTCATTGACGGTGATCGATTCGTGGTGCCCCACCGTACGGTGGCATCATTGATTGTCCCTACTGTCCGCAGCGACGAGGCGGTGGATGCGACCATCGCGCTGGTTCGCAACGGTCAGCCGCCCGATGGCCCCTACCACGGTCGGGTGTTGAGTCGTCTGAGCGTGCGTTTTGACAACCGCGCCCCGACCGTTTTGCTGCCAACTCGTTTCGCGCCGGGCGACCGGACGCTCTCGGTGACGGTGGTCGATAGCAGTCCGTTGACCGGATCAGCAACGCGTTTGGGACCGGTCGGAGGTTGCCGCTTGGCCGACGTTCTCAACGACCGGGGTCAATGACGGCACCGAAACGCCTTTTGACCAGCGTCACGGATTGGCACCGCTCTTGTTCGCCGGGCCGGCGGGCGTCAGCGGACCGCGTGACCACGGGACGATCCACCCGGCGATCGGACAACTCCATGGGGCGGCGGTCGACGACGAAGACGCGGTTGCGTTTGCCGCCGGGGATGACTCGATCATCGCCATCGACGCGTTCACCGGCGAGTTGCTTTGGCAACGGGACAATCCGGCGGTCGACCGTGACAACCCGGCCGACAGCCGCGTGGTGGGGTTGACCTGGCTGCCCCCGACCGTTGCGGCGATGCAATCGGTTCCGGGAGGGGAGGCCGATGAGGATCTCCCGCCCCAACCGCTGCTGGTGATGCAAACCCGCCGGCTGTCGGACCCGACGGAGGTCTGGTGGTTGTTCGATGTTCAAACCGGTCGCACGCTCCGAACGCTGACGATCGACACCCGTCCGCCCGGCGGCGTGATCGACCGCGATCACTCCGCGGCGGTGTTTGATCACGATACGGGGCATTGGTTGTCCGTCACCAACGATGGGTTCCAGTGGCGACGACTCGATCCGGCGGCCGGTCGGGTAGTCGATCGCGGGCAACTGGACACCGCGTTGATGATCGACCACGCCATCAGCCGCTTCCACCGCTCGGAATTGTATTTCGACTCGGAACGCGGCGGTTTGAACTGGAGCCTTTATCTATCCGGACCACGCCTGTTTCATGCTTTTGACGGTGCAAAATATCAGGTCGCCGGGACCCGGATCATCCGCACGTCATCGACGCGGACCGATCCGGTCCGGCCCGCAGCGATCGCTGATCGGATTGAATCGACCGCTTCGTTGGGAACGCCACGCGACCCGGAGTTGCCGTCGGCCAACCCCGGACAAATCGTTCGAGTCATTGGCCAAAACCTTCATGATCGGGTGACGCTGGTGAATCAGACGACCAAGGTCGTCAGCAGTTCCAGCGGCAGAACGCTCAACCCGCAAACCCGAACCGCCAGGCGGGTGGCGGTCGACCCGGCGGGGCGTTGGGCCGATTTTGAACTCCCGGCGTCTTGGGGAGCCGGGTCGGTTCAATTGATTGATAACGCCAATGACGGGGCGGTCACAGAGCTGCCACTACAAATCATCCCGACACTGCGTTTTCCGAATCCGGGGCAACTGGTCGACGAAACGTTGGGCCTGACCACCGGAGTTCTTCTCAATCGTTCGTATTGGAACGCTTCGGATGTCCCGGGCCGTTATGTTCTGTTCGTCGACGACCTTCCGGTCGGCGGGTGCGCAACCGGCAACCTTGACAACTGTGATTTTAGTGAGATGCGTTTCGGGAATGTTCGGGTAACAGGCAGCGCCACCTTGGTCACCCCGGACGGGACGCATCGCCTGGTTGTCGAAAGACCGCAGCCGCAAGTGCTGCCGATTCTGGACCGCGACTACGCAGCGATGCCCAACCCCCGCGTGCCGGCGCATCAGATCGATCTGTCCGGCGGCGATTCGGCCGCGGTCCTGGCCGGTTCGACTCTGATTTGGCGGACGGACCCGCTCCAAAACGATCTACCGGACACAATTTTTGCGACGCTTCGCAGCGATCGGGAGCTTCCGGGCCGCGAGTCCGCTCGGGCGGTCATCATTGACCGCGACTCACAGACCGGCGACTACCGGCTGACGCTTCCGATGGAATTCCGCGGCGGGTGGCTCTCGCTGGATTCGCAGCGTAGCGGCAACCCCGCCGAACCGACGCGGGAAATGCGAATCGACATCGCACCGACCATCGTCGCCGCGACCGGCGAGAGCACCCGACCGGGTAGTCCCCTGATTCTCGCGGGCATCAATTTGGAAGGCGTGGCGTATCGCATCGGTGATCACCCGGCGACGGTCCAAGTCGTATCGGCCGGTTCCTATCGATTCGACTCGCTGCTACTGACCGTCCCGGAGGATCCCGGCGATGGTCGAGTGTCACTATCGGTGGGTGACACCCATTGGACGATCGATGCGATTGAACCTTGGTGGGATATCGACGCCGTTCCGACCGCGGGTGTTGGAACGGTCACCTTGCCAAGCCTGCCGTCCTACAACCCGCTTGAGGTTTCGTATGACGGGCGGGATCGTTTCAACCTTTCACCGCCAGGCCTACAGATGAGGTTCTATGGCGATGAGCCGACGTCGCGATTGATGCCGATCGTACCGAAGTTGACCGAAGTCGGCGTTGCAACTTTTGAAGAACCGTCTCAATCGAGTCGCAAATCGTTTGAATCGGCCAAAGATTATTTAACGCTGTCGGTCGGTGAGTCTGCGACGACGGAGTTCCAATGGGGACAATTCAACACAGAAATTGATTTTTCGATTCGGCGGTTACGACCGATTGACGTTGGTGCGACGCCTGGGGGTGTTCCATCGATCTCACAACAAATTTTCCTGGGATCTAGTACGGATGTTATCTACTTACGTTGGCAATCAAGCTCCATCAATCGCCTCCGACTTCTTCACCACCAATCTCACGAGGTAGCGATTGATCTGACGTCGCTGGGACACCTGCCCGACGGTCCGATCGAGGTCGGTTCCTTTTGGGGCCGTAGTGAATACCTCGGATCGGCAATCGATGATGGTCATCAAACGTTTCTGAACGCACTAACGGCTGATAGTGGAACGCCCGCCGACCCGATGTTGCCGAGCGTCAACCTCGGTCAGGAATTCGACTTGCCGATCGACTTTGAGCGACCTAGCGACTCATTGCACTTCACCCGAGTGCCGACGGATTTAAATTCGGCCGAATGGACTTCCTCGCTGGGAGGCCTCCAATCATCCGGCCGGTGGACCGTTCCGCTGGACGCCGTCAGCGGCCCGGTGAGGTATGGCTTCACCGGACCGGAACAATTCGTCCAGGTCGTTCCGACGGTTTTCGCACACTTTGTCGATGATCGACTGCTGGTGCAATTCAGCGGGGTCGGCAACGCCGGTCGACTTCATTTGGGGGATCAAGTGATTGATTTAACCGCCGAGGAACTAGCCCGCGGTGCGGTTTTGATCGACCCGGCCGAACCGCGTTTCGCTTCGCTGGAACCGATCGATTGGACAGAAGGCTTGTCGGTTTCGTCGGCGGGAGGACGCAGCGGGCGCTTAGTGATCGCCCCGATCACTGGCGGTGAAATCCTCGCGGGGGATCAATCCACCCCAATTGAATTTCCGCGTAGCTCGCCGATCGTGCTACGCCGCGGCGAGCGGTTAAGGTTGGAAACGGTGGCTCCTATCGATTCGAGGCTTGCGATGCTTGATCGTTCGTCAATGCCTACCGCCAGTAACCGTTTAGGTCACTCCAATCTTCCGGAGTTGAAATTTGAACCGTTTCCGGCCGCCCGGCCGGGACATTATCTGTTGGACTTCAGCGGATCGGTCAGACCGCTTTGCGGGCTGAACGCGTGCCGCGTCGTGTTCCTTGAATCAACCGTGTTGCCGAGCGATTGAATCGTTACTGACCATGCCATCCGTCGCGGAGCACGCAACGCATCGCCGCGAGCGTCTCGTTGCAGACATGGTGCTCGCCAACTTCATTGATTTGCTGACGCGGGCGAAGATGTCCAGCATCGCGGAGCGGGCTTGCAACCAGCGGGACGCGGTGGGATTGAGCCGCATCGAATCGATGTTGGAGCCGCCCGCTGCGGAGCCGAATCCATCGGCGGCGTTGCTGCCGATCGTTGTCGCCGCCAGGCAGAGTGATTGGGAGTCGGCCTGCCGGCGGTGCCGCGAACTGTCGGAGGACCAGGTCGGCGGTCGGTAACCGGGAGGGCGACGCTCCCGCGGAGCCGACTGCATTGGCGGGAGGGCAACGCTCCTGCGGAGCCGACTGCATCCGCGGGAGGGCGACGCTCCTGCGGAGCCGACTGCATCCGCGGGAGGGCGACGCTCCTGCGGAGCCGACTGCATCCGCGGGAGGGCGACGCTCCTGCGGAGCCGACTGCATCCGCGGGAGGGCGACGCTCCTGCGGAGCCGACTGTATTCGCGGGAGGGCGACGCGCTCGTTTGAATTGGCTCCGCGGGAGCGTCGCCCTCCCGTTTGAAGAGGCTCCGCGGGAGTGTCGCCCTCCCGGGAATCGGCTCCGCGGGAGCGTCGCCCTCCCGTTTGAAACCACGTTGCCGGCCGTCAACCGACAACCGGCACAATCGGCACCCCCGGCAGGGTCAGCAGGATCAAAGGCCCCAGGCGTTGCATTTTACCCCGCCGGTGCGTTTTCCTTGGGCAACGTTTGTGGACAAGTCGATGCAGTAGGTGCATCGAAACCTTCTTGCCCAGACCGCCTGCTTCACGCAGACGTCCGGGTTTGCCAAGGCGGTCCGTTCTCCTCCCTTTCTCTTCCGCCCCGCTGATTCCGCGACCTTCCACCGGTCGGGACAGTTGTGGTTTACGCGGCAGCGTCAGAGTCAACGGATCGCAATGGACGTAAGCCAAGGTTTCGAGGGCCGGGTCTTGCCGGGGGGTTACCGGTGACTTGAAACAATCTGCGTCTTTAGCAACGTTTACGAAGGTTCTTAGAATGAAACGATTCTGGTACGCACCAGCGGTCGCGCTCCTCGCGATCGCCACCGGTGCCCAATCCCACGCTAGCTGTTGTGGGACGGTCACGTATGAAAACGCCGCCGTCGCCGGTGGCTCGGTCGTCGCCGACGGCTCGATGGTCGCCTCCGAAGGGGCCATCGTCGATGGTGCCAATGGCTGCGGCTCCTACACGGTGATGCGGACGGTTCGCGAAACGGTTTACGATCAGGTCCAAGAGACCCGTTACCGCTCGCGGACCGAAACGTACACCGAACCCAAGACGATTACCAAGACTCGCATGGTGCCCGAAACGCACCAGAAAGAAGTCCAGTACACCGTCATGGTCCCGAGTTACGAAACTCGTCAAAAGACGATCAACTACACCGTCAACAAGCCGGTGTACGAGCAGCGCACCAAGACGATCAACTACACCGTCAAAGTGCCGACGTACGAAACGCGTCAAAAGACGATCAACTACACCGTCAACAAACCGGTGTACGAGCAGCACAGCAAGACGATCAACTACACCGTCCAAGTGCCGACGTACGAAACCAAAACGCGCGTCATCAACTACACCGTCAACAAGCCGGTGTACGAGCAGCGTTGCAAGACGATCAACTACACCGTCATGGTCCCGACGTACGAGACCAAGACCCGTGAGATCAACTACACCGTTTACAACAACGTTGTCGAAAACAAGGTTCGCACCGAAACGTACTACGTCAACGTGCCGCAAACCTACACCCGGATGATCACCGTCAACGGTGGCCACTGGGACACCGTGACCGAAACGATCCCCGGACCGGTCCGTTACAAGACGACCCGTTCGCCGGGAACGTACAGCTATGACCCTTGCACCTGCAAGTGCGTCTACACCCCGGGCTGCTGCCACACCGAAGAAATTCAGTGCCCGCCCAAGACGATCTGCAAGAAAGTGTGGGTTCCGACCTGCGAGCAGAAAGAAATTACGTGCACCAAGTGCGTCCGTGAATGCCGTACCCGCGAAATCCCGTACACCGTGTGCAAACGGGTTCCCGAATGCCGCACGAAGGTTTGCGAGTACAAAGTTTGCAAGATGGTTCCCGAGTGCCGGACCAAGACCTGCAACTACACCGTCTGCAAGATGGTTCCCGAGTGCCGTACCAAGACTTGCGAATACAAAGTTTGCAAGATGGTCTGCGAAAACCGTCAGAAGGTTTGCAACTACACGACCTGCAAGATGGTTCCCGAGTGCCACACCAAGGTGTGCGAGTACAAGGTTTGCAAGATGGTTTGCGAAAACCGCACCAAGACCTGCAACTACACCGTGTGCAAGATGGTTCCCGAGTGCCGCACCAAAGTGTGTGAGTACAAGGTTTGCAAGATGGTTCCCGAGTGCCGTACCAAGACCGTGTGCTACACGACTTGCCGCAAAGAGTGCTACGAAGAGTGCATCAACGTTTGCAAGACCCGTCAGGTTTGCGAGCCTTACACCGTCACCAAATGCGTTCCGCGGGTTGTTTGCCGCGAAGTGCCCGTGACCGTGTGCTGCCCCGCCCCGACCTGCTGCTCGGCTCCGGCCGCTGATTGCGGTTGTGCGTCGGCTTCGGATTGCGGCTGCTCGGCTCCGGCCGACTGCTGTGCCCCGGCTCCTTGCTGCAACAGCAACAAGGGTGGCGGATTGCTCAAGAAGATCTTCGGCGGTTTCGGCGGCTGCGGCAGCAGCTGCGGTTGCCACGCCGAGCCGACCTGTGGCTGCGAAGCCGCTCCGGCTTGTGGCTGCTGAATCGAACTCCGGTCAACGTTGGCCGGCTGATTGTTCAACGCTAAAGACGCGTTAAACCGGAAGACCGCGGTCGGGGGACAACCTCCGGCCGCGGTTTTTTCGTTAGCTCCGACCAGCCTCGAAACGACAGGCAAAGAGTCGCGAAGCGACGGCAGGTAATAGCCCCGGACGCCAGTCCGGGGTCAAACCGATCCGAGGTTGATCGGGAGTCGCGAAGCGACGGCATGAACGTCTGCCATCGCTTCGCGATTGACGTCGATCGGCATGGTGACGTGACCCCGGACTGGCGTCCGGGGCTATCGCATGGCATCGCTTCGCGATTAGACGACGGTGATCGCTTCGCGATTAAACGAAAGGCCAAATGCTTCAATCCCAGTACCAACCCGCCCCGTCGCCGGCCGGTTTGGCGATCGATGCCAGCGACGCGTCGAGCACCTGATCGGCAACGACCTCAAACGACGAAATATCCACCCCGCCCGACGCCGTCACGACCCAACCGGCCCGGCCTTTGACAAAACTGCACTGCGGCTGCAACGTCCGGGGGATCTCATACTCGCCGTCGACGCTGCCGCGGAGCGTTGATAGGTCCAACCCCGCGGCCGCTTCCAAACCCTGTTGCGAGATCAACGTCGCGATGACGGCCATGTCCATCGCGTTTCGCAAATCGGCAAAAATCGGCATTTCGCGGGACAGCTCAGGGTACAGCTCGGTCATCGCGTTGGCCCAAGCTTCGGCCTGCGGGTTCTTGCTGCCGTCGCGGCGGACTTGACCGGCGTCGTCGACAAAATCCTGCTCGGTGAGCGTCTTGACGCCCTGGCCCGAAAGCTTCCAAACCTTGAAATCCTCGTCGTGGGCGACCGGATCGTAGTTGCACGCCATCCACCAACGCGGATTCTGGTTTTTGGGCTGGACGCGGTTTTTGGCCATCTCGATGTACGAGGGCAGCCGCGGGACAGGCGAAGCGATCAGCCCCATCGCGATCCGTTTCATTTCAAAATCCGCGGCGACCATCGTGCGGGCCAAATGGCTGGTCGGATCGACGCCACCGAGTTTAATTTCCTGCGGGCCAAACGCCTGCTGCATCGCCGGGGCGAGGTACTGCGGGTTTTGACCGGGCTGCAACTTGACGTTGGCGAGCAATTGCTGCAACCGAATGCGGCCCTGCTCGGTCGGCTCGATCGAGCACCGCATCCCGCCCTCCTGCCGTGCCTGCTGGATGCTTTGCATCGCGGTTCGCAAATCGGCCAACCGGAGCGTCGCGTCGCCGCTGATTTGACCGACCACGGTGCCGTCATCGCCGATCCGCCAAGCTTCGGCGGGACCGGCCAGGATCAAATCGCCCGCCGCGTCGTCGACGATGACGAACTCGATCCGCGTCAATCCGGCCAGGTAGATCACTTCGGGCGGCAGCGGGGTGCCGTCGGCGTCAGCCAGTTCAATCGCCGACTGCAATTTGGCCAACGAAACGTAACGCCGCTCGCTGTCGCCGCCCTCCGCCCCGTCGGCCTGGCCCATTTCGCCGCCGATCCGTTGACGGACGACCGCGGCCAGCTCGCGACGTTCGGCTTCGGTGGCCGCCCGAACGCCGCCGTCGGGGGCAATCATGACCCCGCCAACCGCCTGTTGCCGGCCAAAACCGACGCCGGCCTGGACGACACCATTTGCCAGCATTGCCAAACCGACGCCGACCGTCAGGATAAACAGCCGGGCGGGCAGAGCCGCGGTGGGGTTCAAAGGCATCGCGTTGGATCGGAAAAGAGAGTCGGGTCGGGAAGTGATTAGATTAGCCCGACGGCAAAACGCTAGCAACCAAAGTTGACACCAACGGTCATGACCACCCGCCGAGTCGCCCCGCCGCCGCCGGCTTACCTGGTGCTGCATCACGGCGGCCGATGGCGCGACATCGTGCAGCTCCGAGTCGGGGCGTTGACGATCGGCCGCGACGCCGGATCGGACGTGTCGTTGGCGTCCGAATCGGTCAGTCGCCGCCACGCTCGGATCGTCGCGGTTGCGGTCCCCGGCGGCGGGGCGGGGTGGGCGGTCGAGGATCTTGACAGCCGCCATGGGGTCCGCGTCGATGACCGGCGGATCGACCGGCGGACGGTGTTGCAACCGGGCAACCGGATCGGCATCGGACCGTATGAACTGCTGTTCACCGAATCGCTTCAATCGATTGGCCCGGCCGCCGATGTCGTTGATGTGGATGGCGATTCAATCGAGGCGTCCGCGACGATCGATCCGGCCGAGTGGCAATCACCCGGCCATGCAACTGACGCGGCCGCCGATTGGTTGTCGTTGGCGGTTCGGTTAGGCGGGATCGGTTCGTCCGCCGAAGCTCTGTCGGTTTGGATGGTGCAACTCGGTCAAGTGCTGCCTCCGGCGTCGCTGGGCGTCTACACGTGGACCGGTTCCCAAACGCCAGCGGACCTGCCGCCGCCCGCGGCGGTCAGCCAAGCTAAAGGGTTCCGCTATCGCCGCCCGCCCGCAGCGTTGATCGAAATGACATGTCGGCCGGGCGGTACGGCGGTGTTGGCCCGTCAAATTCAAAGCAGTCCGTTGCTGGCGTCCCCCGACACCGCCGGCAACATTGCCGCCCTGTGCGTCATCGCGGTGCCGATCGTGCCGCCCGGCGGCGCGACGGCAATCGGGCTATTGCACGCCGTCACCGCCGCCGGGCAGCGGTCGCTGACGCAAACCGATCTGAACACCGCGACAATGGCTGCGGCGGTTTTGGGTGGTTGGCTCGCGACCCATACGAGTTCCGAGAAGATGTCAAATGACCTGATGTCGATCCAGCGGGACAACCAAACGCTCCGCACGCAATTGGCCGAGCGAGATCTACTTATCCGCCGCCCGGAAGGTTTGAAACATCAAGCCGACGATCAACCGCTGCTGACGCTCGCCGAAGCCGAAGCGGCTCATATTGCTTTGGTCATGAAACAAACCGGTGGCCATAAATCAAAAGCAGCAACCATCTTGGGCATACCGAGAAGCACGTTGGACCGGAAGTTGGATCGTTATCAGATTGCGACTCCTCTGTAGCGGAAGTCGCCAAGACTTTCGGTTGCGACTCTGGCCGATGGGTCCCACCGCGTCGCAACCGAAAGTCTTGGCGACTTCCGCTACGTGCCATGCGAGGAACTCACAACGTCGTACTGCTCTTTAGCACCGGCACGAGTAGCGCTAGCACGACGCCGAGCACCAGGATCGCCATCACCAACAGCATCAAAGGTTCGAGTAACCGAACGAAAAGGTCCAACCGCCGGAACGTCCGTTTTTCCAACGAATCGGCGATGTCGGGTAGTACCCCGTCGAGTGAATTAGACTCCTCAGCGACACGAATCATCTCGACGACCGACAACGGAAAGTGACCCGAAGCCTTTAGCGGTGTAGCAAGCGAATCGCCGCCGCGAATGTTCTCGGTCGCATCGGTAATCGCCAGCGACAACAACCGGTTGCCGGTCGCGGTCTTGGCAATTTGCAGCGAACGCAAAATCGGCACACCGTTGCCAAGCAACGTCCCCAAAACGCGACAGAATCTGGCAACGGCCAGGTCCATGAGGATGGACCCGAGGACAGGAACCTTTAGTTTGATCTTGTCAAACAACATGCGGCCGGTTTCGGTTTGCAATTGCATCCGAACATAGAATCCCGCGGCAACCATCAGCAGCAATAAGATCCAACCGTAAGAGGTCAGGAATTGGCTGAAGCTCAATAGTGCTTCGGTCGCCGTGGGCATCTCGCCTTTTCGGCGCAACCGGTCAAATAACGAATCAAACTTGGGGACAAAGAAGACTAACAACGAGACCACAACGATCGAGCCGACGCAGAACAGGAAGACCGGGTAAGCCATCGCCGAAACCGTGCGACCTTTCAAATCCTCCTGCAGTTCGGTGAAATTCGACGTTCGCTCCAAAGCGTCTTCCAGGAACCCGCCTTCGGAACCGGCGCGAACCATGTTGACCGCCATTTCGGCGAAAACCCGCGGGTATCGGCCCATCGCATCGCCGAGGTTCGCGCCGTCTTCGACCCGCGACCGAACGTCGTCGACGACTTTGGCCAAACCCGGTTGCCCGGGGGCTTCGGCCAGCAGCGACAACGAGCGGGCCATCGGCACGCCGGAACGCAGCAGCGAAGCGAGTTGACCGTAAAACGTCGCCATGACGTGGCCTTTGACGCGGACCCGCGAGAGGTCATCACCAGCGGCGGATTTGCCGAACGAGACCGCCGAGGACTGTGGCTTGACGGTCACCGGGAACAGGTTACGACGAGCGATCGCCGTGGCGGCTTCAGTTTCGCTGTCCGCCTCGATCGTTCCATCAACCAGTTTGCCCGCCATGTCGCGGGCGGCATATTGATAGGTGCTCAAGTTGGAACGGCCTCCGGCCTGGCATGGCAATCGATGTGGGATAGGCCTCCGGCCTGTCGTGCAGCTTGATGACAGGCTGGAAGCCTATTCCACGAGTGGTGATGACAGGCCGGAGGCCTATCCCACGAGTGGTGATGACAGGCCGGAGGCCTATCCCACAATTTACCCATCAATCCGCGTGACACGCATCACCTCCTCGATGCTCGTGATGCCGGCGACAACTTTGTCCCACGCATCCATCCGTAGCGTTCGCATCCCGCCCTCGACCCCGGCGGCGCGGATCGCCCGGCTGCTGGCTTTGTGACCGGCCAACTCGCGAACTTTGTCGTCGGCGATCAGAAGCTCATAAATGCCTTGCCGGCCGGCGTACCCGACGTTGCGGCAAATCCGGCAGCCCACCGGTTCATAAATTGGATTGTCGCCGATCGAATCCCACGGAAAATCCGACGCCATCAATTCCGCTTTGGGCGTCACCGCTCGTTTGCAGTGCGGGCAAAGTCGCCGAACCAAACGCTGGGCCAACACGCCTTCGACCGTTCCGGCGACCAGGAACGGTTCGACCCCCATGTCGGCCATCCGCGTGAACGCTCCGGCGGCGTCGTTGGTGTGCAAGGTTGAGAAAACCAGGTGACCGGTCAGTGACGCCTGCGTCGCGTTCTCGGCGGTCTCCAAATCGCGAATTTCACCGACTAAAACCACGTCGGGGTCGTGCCGCAGGATGCTGCGCAGACTCGCGGCGAACGTCAGCCCGATCTTGGAATGGACTTGGATTTGATTGATCCCCTCGAGTTGATACTCGACCGGATCCTCGGTCGTGATGATCTTGTTGCTGTCGCTGCGGATTTGCAAAAGCGCCGAATACAACGTCGTCGTTTTGCCCGATCCGGTCGGACCGGTGACCAGGATGATGCCGTGGGGCAATTCGATCAATTCGCTGAATCGCTCGAAAATCGGTTGGCTCATCCCCAGACCGCGCAGGTCGAATTTCATCGACGATTTGTCGAGAATCCGCATCACCAGACCCTCGCCGTGAATCATCGGGATGACCGACAGCCGGACGTCGACGTCGCGGCGATGAACCCGCAGTTTGATCCGGCCGTCCTGGGGCAATCGCTTCTCGGCGATGTTCAAATGCGCCATGATTTTGAGCCGCGAGACGATCGCGGCGGCGAAGCGGTTGATCTCCGGCGGCGTCGGCTGGGGGTGCAGGATGCCGTCGATTCGGTAGCGGACCACCAAGCCCGCTTCTTGCGACTCGATGTGGACGTCGGACGCTTTGGAATCGACCGCTTCGATCAAAATTTCGTTGACCAAACGGACCACCGAAGCTTCCTGGGCGGCTTCGGATTGCTCCGACCCGTCGGTCTCGATCGATTCGAGCAGCTCGATCTCCTCCGGCTCCGCCGCGGCGACCAGTCCGTCGACGGTTTGACCACCGACGCCCAAATGCCGCTTGATGACGCGGTCGATCTCGGCCGGTTCGGCGATCACCGGGACGACGACGCACCCCAATTCGGCAGACGCTTCGTCGATCGGGTAAGGGTCCAGCGGATCGGCGGTCGCGACGATCAATTGGTCGTCGTCCCAGCGGATCGGCATCAACCGGTGGCGATAAATCAACCGGACCGGAAACGCTTTGAGCGCCGCCGGATCGATGTCGGTTTCCCGCAGGTCGATGCTTTGCAACCCCAACGCTTCGGCGATCGCGGCGGTCGCGGTCGGTCCGTCGACCATGCCGCGGCCGATCGCTTGATTCAATTCATCACCGTTCGCTTCGGCGACGCAGCGATCCCGGTCCGCTTCGTCGAGCAACCCGCGAGCGGTCAACAGGTCCAGCAACCCGCCGGCACGAGCGATCATCAGCGTCCCCCCCGAGCCGACCGGCCGCCGCGTGAGGATTGTCCGCGGCTTGATTCCCCGCCGCCGCGGCCTGAGTCCCCGCCGCGGCCCGGGCCGCCGCCGAACGCCCCGGAGCGGAACATTTCGATGCGTCGCTGGATCTCCGCGGCCCGGTCAGCCGAGTCGCTGTCCGATGATGACGAACCGCTCCGCGACGCTGAACCACCGCTGCTCGAAGACGTCGCGGTCGTTGCGATTTCTTTGCCCAACACCGACTGCAACGCCTGCCGCATCACTTCGGGGGCAACCCCGCCGCCGACGGTGAGCACTTCGACGGTCTGCTCGTTTTCTTCGCCCTGTTGATCGATCGCTTCGACCAACCGTTCGATGTCGGCAAAATCCTGAGGGCTGGCCGTGACAACCAAGGAATTGCTCCGCTCATCAACGGCGACGCGGACGCGGACCGGTTCGCTTTTGGGCTTTTTGACCTCCGATTCCCCGCCGCCGCGTCCGCCACGACTGCTGCCGCCGCCGCGTAAAGCCGCAAAAAAGTCCGCGGGACTGCCGCCGCCGCCGCGGCCCGAATCGCCGCCCCCGGAACTACTCTCGGTGCCCTTGATTTTATCTTCGTAAATCGTTTTGACGATCTCGGCGACCGCGGAAGCATCCTGATAGATCACCGGGATCAAACCGGGACGCCCGCCGGTTTGCACCGTTTCGGGCGATTCCTCGACGTCGATTTCTTGCAAGACCGATCGGATCAACGCCAAATCGGCCGGCGGGGCTTGGACGATTAGTGCGTTGAGCCGATTGTCGGCGACCAAATTGACGCTACCGCGTGCGGTTTGAATCGTTTTACTCGAATTTTCGGTGGCCGACGCATCGCCTCCGCCGCCCATCAGTCCACCCAACATGCCGCCGCCCAACCCGCCGACGACGGTTTCGGCCAGCGATGAGATGGGATCGCTCGCCGCGGCGCCGCCCAAAACACCCGAAACCAGTTCGGCGGCAACGTCGGCCTTGATAAATTTAAGCCAAAAGAGCGTTGGCGCCCCGGCCGGAGCCGCCGAAACACCCGAGAGCGTCGCGAGCAGTTCCTCGATCGCGTCGAGCGCCGCGGGGTCATCGCTGGCGACGACCAGCGACCCGTCGGTGACGTCGATGTAGACCGGTGGGGGATCGGGGGTGGCTTCGGCGGTCGGCGGTTGAAACATGACCAAGAAGCCGCCCCCGAACACTTCTCCCCCTCGCCCCGCTTCGGGGAGAGGGGGTCGGGGGGTGAGGGGTCCCGGGGCGTTGGACGCAGCGACGTAATCCGGGTCAGACCACCCCTCACCCCCCATCCCCCTCTCCCCGAAGCGGGGCGAGGGGGGGCTGGATTGAGCCGCGTCCTTTTCTCCAGATCGGGGCGTGGGGGAGGCCGCTGGGTTTACTTTGGGTGGAACCACCGCGCCGGAGGGAGCATCGCCCCGGGAGCTTTGCCGGATTTCCAAACGATTGCCCGGTCCGACCATCGGCCACAGCCGCCGCAATTGCTCCAACGTCTTGGCCGCATCGCCGTCGCCGATCGGCAAAATCCGCATCCGCGACATGACCGAACCGGACCCGGGACCAGACTCCAATTGATCAATCAATCGCCGCGTTTCCTCGATTTGACGCTCCGAACCGCGGACCCAAAGCCGACCGGTGACCGGATCGCCGTCAACGACCGGGCCGTTGCCGGGACTCTCGGCGGTGACGCCGAAATACTTTTGAATCGTCAAAAGCGCTTGGGTCGGTTCCAGTCGCTTCAAATCGATAATTGCAAGCTGCCCCCCGCCGCCGTCCAGCTCCGCGATCGTTTGAGCCACCAACGTTTGCGTCGCCGGAGTCGCCAGCACGATCACGGCCCCGCGGTTGGTGTCCACGTCGATCCGTGTGCCCGGAACGCCGGCGAGCATCGTTTGCAAAACGTTGAACGCGGTGTCCAAGTCGGCGGCGAGCACCGAGTGCGTTTGCAAGACCGGCGCCGCCGGCTCGCCCGTCGTCTCATCGCCCGGCAGCGCCGCGTCGGCTTTTTTGACCACCGACTCAAGCAGCGACAACTGATTTGGCGATCCAGCGGCGTAGATTTTGTCGCCGGCGATCGACGTGCTCAACCGGATGTCTTCACCGGCGTTGATGTCCGCCGCCAGCCCCAGCAGCGGCCGGGCGATGTCGAGCACTTCGTCGGCGGAACGGTGGGCCAACGGAAATTCGACCACGGCGGTCGTCGCCGTCCGGGCCGAGTCGAGCACGTCGCGAATCGTTTTCAACCGACCAACGGTCTCGGTCACGACAATTTGACGCGACGCGGCCAACACCGTGACGCGACCCCAAGGCCCAATCAACTGCGTCAATTCCTCCTTGGCTTGGTCGGCGGTCAAACCCACCATCGGAAAAACGCACCGCACGATGTCGCTGTCGCCGCGAGTGTCAAAATCCTCCGGCGTGACCAGTTCGGCCATCTCGGAAACGAATTTTTCGGCGTTCTCGGCTTCCAAATCGATGACGAACAGCAACCGTCCGCGGCGGACGATCGCCCAGCCGCGGTCCAGGAGCAACCGGTTGAGCAGGTCCAACCCCTCGGGCACGGTGTAGGTCCGGTCGGGGTCGGCAAACGTCAACGTCCCCGGCGGGGCGGTGTTCATTTGGAGCGCCAAATTGCCCGACTCGGCGACGTATTGCAGCACCTCACGCCACGGCGTGCCGGCGAACTGAAAGCGGAGTGGTTGCGACTCGTTTTGGCACCACGCGGCCGGGGCGGTGACGAGCAACAACAGGAGGAGGGCGAATCGCAAAACGGCTCACTTCGGGTCGGCAGGGGAGGGGCTTGCCAGTCTAGTTCCCCCCTGTAACCCCGCCGCGACGGCGATGGACCGGGCGAAGCGATTTAGCCGCAGAGATCACCGAGTTCACAGAGGGTATATCTTCCAAATTTTTTTCTCTGTGCTCTCGGTGACCTCTGTGGCTAACTTCCCGACTTCGCCTTGGCCCGATTGACGATCGTTTCCAGCTCGCCGATCAGCTTGGGCGAAATGTGTTTGGACAACATCTCGCTAGTCTGTTGGAACAAGTTGTCAACCTTGGCCCGTTGGTTAGCGTCCCGTCCGATTGCTTTGAGGAAAAACGTCTGCTTCTTGCCCATGTCGTTTCGCAGCGTCTCGTTGGTTTTCTGTTCCTGCAATTTGACCAACAAATCGTTCGCCTCGGCAATTTCGCCCGCTTCCAAACGCTGCTCGATGCGGGCTTTGAACAATTGGCGGATCGCGACGAGGTCGATGATCGTGCCCTGAACGCCGCGAATGTACGCTTCGGCCTGCAGCCGCATGTCGTCGCCGGCCAAATCCGCGGTCGCCATCGGCTCCAGCCCCGGCACGACCGGCAACCGAGCCAACACCGCGCCGCCGTTCTTGACATACAACAACCGCATCGCCTGGTCGGATTTCTCGATCGGTAGCCGCCCGTCCCAATCGGTCCGGCCGACAAACGTCATCTCCGGCCCCTCCAAATCACGTTCGTAGAGTTCATAACCA
This sequence comes from Pirellulaceae bacterium, assembly GCA_963833245.1. Taxonomy (GTDB): domain Bacteria; phylum Planctomycetota; class Planctomycetia; order Pirellulales; family Pirellulaceae; genus Rhodopirellula. The sequence goes on along the minus strand of CAWHXH010000005.1, from coordinate 325,594 downwards.
ATCAACGGCTCAGCCGGTTTGCCCTGGGCGTGTAGCCGCAGCGTTGTCGACTCGCCCTGCGGCTGGACCCGCAACGCGACGCGGTAGGTCCGAGCGTTTTGCCGGCCCTGCAGCCCGCCCGGCCGGCCCGAGTAGATGTCCATTTTGACCATCCGCGTGTCGGCTTCGATCACGTACAAATACGACCAATCCAGCGGCCCGATGGCGATCGGATTACCGTTTCGGTCGTCTTTGCGAACCATCGGCATCAACGCATCGCCGACGCGGATCATCGCCGGATGATCCTTGCCGCCGCCGGGCAGCGACGCGATCAACCCGCCGGCGCGGATCAACCCGTCCGCCGTCTTGGTGCCCGCGTTGTCAATCCGCACCATCGGCCGAAACGCTTTCAAAATAGCCGCCGCGGCGGTCGATTCGACCAGCCCGCCACGAAGCGTCAACGTCACGACGGCGCCGAAATTTCGCATCAACGCGTCGAACTCGATTGCCCGGACGACCGGCATCGTCGCCGATTCATCCAAGTGGACGATGAAAATCTTGTCGTATTGTTCAGTCACCGCGGCGACCATCCCGGCCACCGGCGGGTCGATGACCTTGGCCGACGGATCGCTCAGCCCTTCGGCCATGCCGCGGGTGCAAAGGATCGCCGAAACATTTTCATTGGACCAACTGGCTGCCAGATCGATCGAATCACCTTCGATCGCATTGAGTTTTTCAACCCAGGTGAATTTGGGCGTTTTCAAAGCCACGTCGAGTTCTTCATCGCCCGGATCGAGCGAGCCGCGGACCGAGGCGATCCGGTCGGCGGTCGAATCGATCCGCTCGACGTAACGGCCGACATCGCCGGCAAAGCGAATGCGAACGATCTCGGGGTGCGTTTTTTTGACCGCCAAAACCGGATCGGCCCCGGCGATTGAGGCAAAGTTCAAATCGTCAAAGCCGCGGCGGGCGGCGGTGGCAACCGACGTCGGGGCATCGCGAACCTCGGTCCGCCAAACCGAAGCGAACTCGCGATCGATCAGCGGGATCAATTGCGGCGAGAGCCGAGCGGCTTGGCTGGAGGTATCCGATGCGTCGCCGACGACCCAGATCAAAACACGATAGGGATCATAGTCATAAGCTTGGGCTTCGACGATCAACCCCGGCGGCGGTTCAGGTTCCGCTTCGGGCGCGGCACTGACCACACTGCACAACAAAAGCAGGACGGTACTGAAAGTAAAAAATCGCATGTTGCTCTCAAACGTAGCGGAAGTCGCCAAGACTTTCGGTGTCAATGAACGAGTCGCTACCGAAAGTCTTGGCGACTTCCGCTACGGTTTGGGTGTCGAACAACGTTATTGGCTCAAACGCCATTTTGCCGCCTTTTGGTATAGCGAAACGATGTCCGACCCGACCCCGCCGAGCGATGAATTGTAAGCATACGAATCGACGATTTGCCAAAGCGGCAAGACCGGTAACTCGGAATAGGTGATCGCGTGCAATTGTAACAATCCGTCGCGAGCCTCACGCCAGTTCTTGCTGTTTTCGAGCAGCCGTAGTCCCAACCCGACCAATTGATCGGTGCTGCCGGCCAAACCCCTCGGGCCGAGCACGCGGCGGGCATCGAGGATCGGTTCCCAAACCGCCGCCGAAACATAAGCGATGTCGGCGGCGCCGGGCTGAGGGAACGAAATCCCAACCGGTAATTCAACCAACTCAACCGGCACGTCGAGCAATTCCCACTGGCTCTTGATCGCCTCGCAAGCGATCCGCGACAGGTTGTCGGCCGGGAAAGCCAAACGTATCGGTTTTAATTCGGGAGGTTTGGTCTTGGCCTTTTTCGCCTCCTCGTCAAATGCGTTTTGGGTCAACGTCATCAACAATTTGCCAAGCCGCGGCTCATAACCGCGGGCCAAAATCTCACGGTCATACGCGTACCCAAGCGGGTCTTGCTGATCCAATCCGGCCGGGAACGGACCCGAAAGCACCTGGCATCCGGGCACGTCGAGACCTTCCAACAATTCGCCGGCCAAAATGTCTTGGCGATTGATTGAATACAACAGCCCACGCCTGAACGTTTTGTCAGCAACATAAGGATGATCCGAACAGGGGATCAACATATGGACCGACGGCAGCGGGTAGGTCGCGACCTTGATCCCCTGCCGGCCCCGCAATCTCGCGGCGTCGGCGGGGAACAATTGATCCAGCACATCGACTTCGCCGCGGAGCAACATTTCAACGCCGTCGGCGGCCGACGCGGTTCGCTGCTCGACAATCTCGCGGATTTGCGTCTCGTTTTTGGGTTCCGCCCGAAGCGTGTAACGCACCACATCGCCTTCGACGACATCGCGGCGGTAGTCGCCGGTCGGTTCGCCTTCGGCCCCGCCGAACCATGAACCGTCGACCGTCAATTGCAACATCGCCGCCGGCAGGACGCTGGGACGACGCAGCACGCAATTGACCTGTTGCGGGCCTACCAGTTCGATCGATTTGAGCGCCGCCGCCCAAGCCGAATAGTAGGTCGGGTCTTCGGGGTTGGTCCGGGCGGCTAACCGATCGGCCAACCGGTAACCTTGCACGGTATCGAGCGGCGGGTCCAACCGGTCGGGCGACAGGAACAGGCTAAACCGCATCCGGTCGGCCGATTGCTCGGTGTCGCCAAACAAGAAATCGTATTCGCCGCCTTCGGGACCGACGCCTTGGGTTTCAAACATGATGCGGTAGAGCAACCGGCCGGCGCGGCGTGAGGCCCAATTCTCCAGCCGCGTGGGGTCGGTCAGCGTCGCGGTTTGCAACACGCCGACGTTGACCAGCGGGTATTCCAAATCGATGCGCCGGACCAATTCGGCGGCGCCGTCCAGGTCCGGTTTGATGTTGAGCGACCGACGGCTGAATTGTCGGGCCGACCGATAGTCTTTTTCTTCCAACGCCGCGAGTGCTTTCTCACGTTCGGCGGTCGCCAGCTCGGTAAATTGCCGGTCCCATTTGGCGATCGACGTCAGCCCCGTGCCTCGGTAATCCTTGGCCAACCGGGCATGTAGTTGCTGGGCGGCGGACAGTTCGTCGTCATCGAGCATCCGCTGCATCAACTTGTCGGTGACGTCGCCGATGACTTTCAAAACCACCTCGGGTTTGAACCCGCGGTCGTACCGCCGGAGTTCTTCGAGCATCGCCAACGTGCCCTCCAACTCGCCCTGGCGAAACCTGCCGGCAGCGTCCTGGAGCAGAAACTCCGAACGCATCACTTTCAAATTGGGTCGTTCGGGGTAGTCGCGAATCAGCAGCGAGACGAACGGGTAGGCACCGGTAAAATCTTTGGCCTTGATCCGCTCGACGGCTTCGCGTTCGAGCCGTTGTTCCCAGAAATCGATCCGTGCAATGTCCTCCCATTTGGCGACCAAGTCGGTGCCGGGCACGCCATTGACCCGGAATTTCAATTTGCCATCGGGGGCCGTCGGCATTTGCCGGCCCGGCAGGTCGAGCAGTTCGACTTTGGCCCAACCGCCGCCGGATTCGGGGGTGAAAAAGACCAGATCGTGTGGGGTTTCCTGCAGCAGTTCGAGTCCAGCTCTGGGCGGGTCACCCTGCTGGGCGTAGTTGATGATTTGGGCGCGGGCGGGGGCGGCCAGGAGCAAGGTAACATGGGACTGATGAGACATAGGAGACCGATGGGACAACGGCGTCTGATAGGTCGACTCAATCTCCCCCTCGCCCCGCTTCGGGGAGAGGGGGTTGGCCCAAAGACCTGGCTCCCCCTCGCCATGCTTTGAGGAGGGGGGGTTGGCCCAATGCCTTGGCTCCCCCTCGCCCCGCTTCGGGGAGAGGGGGTTGGGGGGTGAGGGGCTTTGCAGGCGTCGGACGGCGCGGCGGGGCCAAGGGAATTACCCCTCACCCCCCGACCCCCTCTCCCCGAAGCGGGGCGAGGGGGAGAAAGAAAGGGGGATCGCCCCCCTCTCCCCGAAGCGGGGCGAGGGGGGGAAAGACAGAGTGACCGACCCCCTCTCCCCGAAGCGGGGCGGGGGTGGGAAAGAGTTTTGATTGTAATGATTCTTTCGTTCATGCCCCCGGCACCTCGGTGATGTAGATCACCCCTTCGCTGCCGGGCACCAGCAGTCGGGTGCCGGCGACCAGTGGCGTCGCCGAGAGCGGTTGGCCGAGCGATAACTCCGCCGGGGTGCCGCCGGTCGGGTCAATCGATACGACCGAGCCGTCGGCCAAAGCCAACACCCAACGATCTTCCCGCACCAATATCTCGCCAACCGGGTCGGACGTTGACGGCATTTCAATCGATCCGGCCGGTTTGCCGGCGTCGGTGAACAGCCGCAGCCGTCCGTCGTCGGTCTTGACCACCGCCAATTTCTCGTCGCCTCGGGTCGCTGCGACCGGTCCCCAAACGGCGCGGCCGTCGAGCACTTGACGGAACTTTTGGTCCAACGCCGCCTGGTTGTATCCGATCAAAAAGTCGCTGCTGGGGCCGGAAACAGTCGCGACGTAAGCGTCCCCGACCCCGGCGGCCGGCCCGAGCAGCGGTTGAGCCAGGTCGGCCGACGCCAGATCGCGGACCTGTTTGCCGACCCGCAATCGGTACAACTTCTTGCGGCTGTCGCCGATGATGACTTGATCAGCGTCCTCGGTCGTGACGACCGGTTGGCTCCACGTCACCGTCCCGGTCGGGTCGCTGGGCGGCTGGAACGGCGAGCCTTCGACCGCTCCGGTTTGATAATTCATCAACACAATGCGGCCTGAATCGAGCGGCAACAGCACCCCGCCGCCCGAGACGACCGCTTGGCCGGTCGGCTCCCCGCCGGTGATTTGCATTGTCACCTTGCGGAGCAATTGGTTGCGCCGCGTCGGGTCGTAAATCATCAGTTCCGTCGGTCGGGCTTGGTTGATGAACAACGTTCGCTGCTCGTCGACGCGTACCGGGTTGGCGTAACGCATCGTGATGCCGCCGGCGCCGGGATTTTCGACCGGACCGGACGTGCTGCCCGATTGCAACGACTCGCCGTCGAGCCGAAACAGTGCCCCGAGGCTGGTCACCGCGTGAAAACCGCCGCCGCCGGGTACGTTGGTGATCATCGTCACCGGCGTGCCGACGTCGGTCGACCAAATCGGTTCGCCGGTTTTGGGCCGAGCGGCGGTCACGCGGATCGCGGAGGTCCCCCGCAGCATCCGGGCGTGCAACAACACGTCGTCGACGATCGTCGGTTGGCCGATGAACGTGTCGCCGTCGTACAAACCCCAATCGGGCACGATCCGTCCCTGGCTGATTTGCAGTTCAAACCGGCCGATCCGGTTGCCGGCGATCCAAGCCTGGGCCGAATCGACCGCCATCCGCGTGCTCGTCGGCGACGTCGTGTTGGCCGGAAGCGTTGCGATCCGCGAAACTTTGTCGCCCGTCGCGGTGACTTCGACGTCGAGCACCGAGACTTGGCCCAAATCGGTCAGCACCACCATGCGGTTTTTGTCAAAAATCGGCGGCACGACGACGTTGCCGTCCAACCGGAACGGCTCTTGAGCTTTTTTCAAATCGCCGCCATCGTCACCGACATTGAGAACGTGGACCAGCGAATAGTCGGTGCCGCGGTTTTCGATCACAAACAGGTGACCGAGTAGCAGCAGCGGCGGGGTGGAGATCGTTCCGGTCGCATGACCTACATAAAACGACTCGCGGCATTTGCCGTCCCGCGCGTTTAAAACATACAAGTTGGAGTGCCCGCCGGGTTGATACAACGTCCCGGTTGAGTCGTGGACGCCGGGCGACACCTCGATGTCTTGCGGGATCGTCACGGCCCAAGTCGGTTCGCCTGAACCCTCGTCCAGCCGCATGACGCGTCCGGTCGGGGTGGCGACGTAAACCGCCCCGCGACCGATCGTCGGTTCGGCAAACGGTTCGTCAACGGCGACCCGCCACTGGGTTTCGCCGGTCTCGCCGTCGACCCGTCGGAGTTCGTCGGTGACCAAATCCGACAGCAGCACGGCGGAGCCGCCGGCGATCCGCAGCGGCATGTGGTCGGCACCGTAGCCGGTGAATTTTCGCCAAAGCAGCCGGCCGTCGTTGACCGCAAACGCCAAGACGCTGCCGCCGGCCCGCAGGTAATAACCTTCGCTGCGGCCCACCGGGGCGGTGTCGCCGTTGCGGCTGGTCAACACGATCGAGCGGCCGGAGTCCTCCGCAGCCGCTTCGGTCGTCGCCTCGGGCACTTTGACCGCCGGCGCGACCAGCGTCTGTTGCAACTCGCTGGCTTTGCGGATCAGTTCGACCAACCGCGGGTTGCGTGACAATTCGGGAAAATCCCGCAGCAGCGTTGACCGGGTGTCATAAGCCGCTTTGGTGTTTTTGGCGTCAATCGACTGTTTCATGGCTACGACCGCTTCGTCCAACCGGATGTTTCGGTTGATCTCGCGTTTGACCCGGCCGCGGGATTCGGCGATTTCGGCCAATTGTCCGGCCAACGTCGTTTTCATCGACCCCATCATGTAATTGGGGTCTTCGATCAACTTGTTCTGCTCGTCGAGCACGCCCAGCAGCCGTTGCTTCTCGGCCGTTTCGGTCGCCTTGGAAGCTTCTCCGGCCATTTTGGCGGCGACGTCGACGAGCAGCGCGGCCAGGTTGCCGCGTTCGGCGTTGAGACCTTCCTCGTTGATCAAGGTCGGCAGGATTTTCTGTTCTTCGGCCAACGTTGCGGCCGGATCGGTCATTTGGGCGGCCCGGTAAAGTTTGGCCATCTCGATCCGCGTTCGCGCCAACGACGCGTGCTTGTTCTCGGCACCGAAATTGACCAAGAACGTCGCATACGCCTCCTGGGCCTGTTCGTAGGATTGCCCGTCGTACTTTTCGTTGGCCAGCGTGATCGCGTCCTCGGCATTGCCGGTGCTCAGCGTCCAGTACAGAAAGCCGCCGGCGAGGAACAGGAACCCGATGATCCCGGCGTAGCCGTAGATTTTGAAACTGTCCCACGTCGACTTTTCGGTCGTCCGCTGGGGCCGCGCGTCGGCCGAGCGGCGGGGTCGTTCGGGGGCCGGCTCATCGTCTTCGATCGCTTCGGCGACCGCGACCGGCTCGTCGTCGAATGCTTCGTCAATCGCTTCGGCCTCGATCGGCTCGGCGTCGTAAACGTCCTCGTCGACCGGCTGGGCGTCGTAAACTTCGTCGTCGTCAAGCACTTCGATTGGTTGTTGAGAGTTGAATTGTTGCAGGGCGTCGTCAGCGTCAGCGGCGGTGATGTGACCGTTGTCGACGAGCAATTGCATCATCGCGGCCGGTTGCCGCCGGGTCGTCCCCGAATCGACCTGTCGCCGCAGCGAATCGATCACTTCGTCCTCGACCCAGTGGTTTTGGACGAGGAAGTCGATCAGGGCTTGGGCCAGCGGCATGGGCGGGGAGCATCAGAGAAAAGGAGAACCAATGTGGGATAGGCCTCCGGCCTGTCATCGGTTCGATGTCGGGTAAGGCCCCGCGATGTCAGTTGTAAGGATGACAGGCCGGAGGCCTATCCCACAGGTTCAATCAAACCCGTCGACCTGCACGACTTGGATCTCCGAGAAACCGGCGATCGTGCCGGCGTCCATCCCATCGACCATCGCCTGCAGTTTGGCGTTTTCGTGGACTTTGATGTCAAGCCGCATGTCGGTCCCGGCGTTGGCGTCGACGATCTGACGCAACCGAGTGACCAAGTTCTGTTTGCCGGGCGTTTCGTACTCTCCGGCCGAGTCGAGCACCAGGAACGCGCCGCGGTCGTCGATTTGAAGCTCGATCGGGTCGAGTTCTTCGGTTTCCTCGGGATCATTGTTCATGCTCGGCAGGTCAGAGGTCTGCTTGGGCATCTGCACCGACTTCTGCAACGAGAAGCTGGCGGTGACCATGAAGAAAATCAACAGCAGGAACGTGACGTCGACCATCGGCGTCATGTCCAGCTCATCATCGGGCCGTTTTTTTCGCGGTGGCAATGCGTCGTCATCGTCGCCAAAATCATCGACCGAGGCGGGCGGCGGTGGCTTTGGGGATTGGAAGCTATCGGGGCCGGCGGCCACTGGTTGAGCCGACGGCGCCAGCCGCGGGTTGCGAGCGGTCGACGACGCGATGGACCCCCGGGCGGCACCCGCGGCTAGCGCCGTCGGCTCACCATTGGACGACGGCAGCGTCACCGCCTCGCGGCAGGCCGGACACCGGATCGTCTTGCCGGCAAATTGATCGCCGACCCGACGCTGCGCCCCGCAAGCGTCGCACTGCATGATAACCGCCATGACCTATTTCTCCTTGACCGCGATGTAGGTGAACTCAATGTCCTCAAACGCGTCGCCAACGATTTGCTGGACCGACGTGACGTGGCGCACCTCGACATCCGGGGCGCCTAATAACATAACCTGATCCTTGGCTTCGCCCTGTGTCTTTTCCATCTCCCCGGTGATGTATTCGACGATCTCGGCGGTGCGTGTTTCTTCGTCGCGGCTGAACTCTTTGCCGTTGCGATCAAATAATGACGATTCGTCTTCGCCGCGAGCCTCGATGAATATCACGGCTGAATCATTGGCCGAGATCGCCAGCCCCATTTGGGCTTCGGGAATATCGCCGGTTTGGGTCGGGTCCATTTTGGAGGCGACGACAAAGAAGATCAGCAACAGGAACGTAATGTCGATCATCGGCGTGATGTCCATCTCGCCGTCGTCTTTGATCCCCTTGCGAGGGACTTCGTCGTCTTCTAGTTCGTCCATTGTTTGCGATAGGTGGGGGATGGGGATCAGGACGGTCGCAACCGAAAGTCTTGGCGACTTCCGCTACGGTTGAACCGAACCATTACAAAGCCTCGGCATATTCCGGTTCCGCTTCGACCGCTTCGGCTTCGCGGCGGCGGGCCGGGCGGGGGTTTTCCAGTCCGGTTTTGAATGCGTCAAAGAATCGTTTCAAACCGGAGCCGACGAGGTCTTCCATTTTGGCGATGCGGATGTTGACCGAGGCGACCAGAATCATCAGAGGGATCGCGATCGCAAGACCGGAGGCTGTGGTGACCAGCGCGACTTGAATGTCGCCGGCCAATGCCGAGGGTTCGACCGATTCGGCCGTCGCGAGCGTCTTGAACGCTCCCATCATGCCGAACACCGTGCCGAACAGACCGATCATGGGGGCAGATTTGATTACCGTGCCGACCCATGACAATCGGTATTCCAGGTCGCTCATGACATAACGTTGAAAACGGTCGGTCATGATCGTCTTGGCCCGCTTGAAACCCTCGTCGCGGTTGGAGACCGCCATGTGGATCATCGTCGGGATCGCCCGGTTGTCGCCTTCGACGTACTGCTCGACCCCCTCGAAATCACCCGCCCGGAGCATCTCCTCGACGTCATCCAGGTAGGCTTCCTGAGCGTCTTCGGTTTTGAACCGTTTGGCACCCACGCGGGTCCAAACGATGACGATCATGTACAACCCCCAAAGCGCCACCGCGGCCAGCGCGAAGTAGGTCGAGTTGGAGATCATCGCGTAAACGTCGATCTCGGCGATCATCAAATCAGTCACGATTCATCTGGACGGAGAGGCGGGAGAAGAGATTTGAAACACGGAGACACAGAGATCACAGAGCTAACATAGGCTGGGTCGGACGATCTGTAAACCTCGTGCTCTCCGTGACTGCTGTGTATCGAAGATGGGTTGGCGCAAAGCAACCGGACCATCTACTTACGCGGTTTGCGGTAGCGTTGCTCGATGACCTCGAATTTGTAGCCGTTGCCGTCGGGGGTGGACTCAAAGACCGTCTGGGCGACTTCGCCGATCGTCTGGTGGCCGGCCTTCTCGAAGTACGTTTTTTCGATGTTGGCGAGCATGTTTTCGATGTTCTTGTCCATGAACAGCATCTCGACGCGTTTGCCGCCGACCGCGACGCCGGCTTTGCCGAGCAGTTGCTTGGTTAAATTGGCCAGCGGATTGCCGGGCGGGAAGATGAAGTAGATCCGTTCGTCGGCGCTGGGTTTGTTGTCAAACCGCTTCTTGTTGCCTTTGGACAAGTTGGAGACGAAATCGACGCCCGAGGGGCCGGAACCGCCGATCGCACCGAGTTCAAAGTTGTAGAAGTCGAGCTGTTTGGCGTACCCGGCGGCGTCTTTGGCGCTGAACTGCAGCTTCCAGCGTTCAAACCGGGGGATGATGTCGTCGCCTTCGCCCTCGGGACCCGGCGGCCGCGAGTCGCCCATTCCGGTGCCCGATGTGCTGGCGGTCGCCGATGTGTCGAGCGTCGTCAAACTCGCCGCGACCGACGAGACCGCATCGGTAACCGCTTCGATCGTATCGGCGAGGGTCGGTTCGAGCAGCTCCTCGACCTCCTCGGCCCCGGGCGGTTCAAAGTCGCGTTCAAACCCTTCGGCGTTGTCGCCGCGGCCGGCCGGATTTTCTTCGATGATCGGAAACGCCATCACCGGGGTCGGTTGCCGCAGCCCCAACCAGATGATGAACATCATGAAGACGAAAACGCCCAGGAACAGGATCACGGCCATGAAGAACGACGAGACGGCGTCGAACTTGTTGGTCGCCAGTTGCTCGCGGTCAGCCAACCGCTGGGCTTCGGCTCGGGAGGGGTTGGGCATCGTTTGATTCAGCCGGTCTCGATTGTGGGATAGGCCTCCGGCCTGTCATGCAGTCGTGGTGCCGTGACAGGCCGGAGGCCTATCCCACGTTGACGGCGACCGCCATGATAACGTAGTTTCCTCGGTGGTCGGCAAGCGAACCGGTTTTCGGTGCGTTTTCGCCGATTCGGTCAGATAGCTCAGTTGGTAGAGCACGGCCCTGAAAAGGCCGGTGTCCGCGGTTCGAGCCCGCGTCTGACCATGGCCCACGTTTTGGACCCCGGTCGCCCCACCGCGATGGCGTTGACGATGCTGCCCTGCCGGATCATCGCCGCCGCCCTCGGAGTCGTCTGTTGGACGACCGGCTTGTGCCCCGCCGCGGTCAATGTCCGCGATTTTGGCGCGGCGGGCGACGCGATCGCCGACGATACCGAGGCGATCCGACAGGCGTTACTGGCATCGCCTCACGTCCACTTTCCCGACGGCGTTTACGTCATCACCGAGGGGATTGACCTGCCGCCGGGCGCCAGGATCACCGGGGAGGCTTCGCCGGCGCTGGGGACGTTTCCCATGCGGGATGACAAGGAGCGTTTGGTTGGTGGTGCGGCGGTGCGATTGCCCGGCACGACGTTGTTGTTTCGCGGCGAGGCGAGCCAATCGATTCAAACGCCCCGCGACGATCGATTCAGCGAACTCCGCTACGCGATCAAAACATCGCCGGACGCTACGTTCACGATCGAACGCTTGGCAATTGCGTTGGACATGATCGTCTACGACGCGGCCGGTCAACGAACCAATCCGGCGACCGACGGGCGGTCCGACTGCGAAGTCGGGTTGCTTGTCGATGACTCCCACGCCGGGACGGTTCGGGATGTCCAAGTCTTTGGCCACTGGAGCAAGGCCGGCATGGCGGTCGTCTCCCGAGGGATCGGCGACAATCCTGATTACAACGCGTTTTGGAACTCATCCTTCATGGGCGACATCGGCGTCGCGTTGTTGGGGGCACGGGGAGCGAACGGACCCGGCCTCTCAGGGACTCAGTTCCACGGCTGTCGGATTTTTGCCAACGACCACCACGACCGTTCCTCAGCCCAATTCGGCACCGCCGCGTTGTACATCGACGGCCAAACCGCAGCGGTCCGGGCGGACTTGAACGGACACAGTTTTTTTGGCGGGTGCGTTCGGACTTACGCTCCCACTGCGATCATCTTGGATCACGCGTCCAACGTGTCGTTCCACGGCGTCGTCTTTGAATTGCCACCGCCGAAGTCGCTCTCGCCGGACGCAAAACGCCGCGGCGGCCGAATCGTCGGAACGACATCGACCCGCGGCGTCTATCTGTTTGGCTGTCGGATGCACGACTTGGGTTTGGACGCTTTGGGGAATCAAATGAACGATGCCGCCGTCATCGCGATTCCGGATCGGTTCGGTGCCGCCTCGGTCAATCGATCCGGCGACGTCGTTCGGTTACACGCGTCGCCCGGCAAAGGGCCATTCGTGCAACTGACGCCGATTGGCGATACCACCAATTCGGGGTCGTTTTTAATTGGGGATGCCCCGCCGGGCGACTAGAAACTCTGCGAGATTGTTTCCTTGGCTGCCCGGGAACCGAGCGAACCCCAAAGTCCGTACTGACTCTTTTCACCCGCGATGGCCGGGGCAGCGGATCGGTTGCCCGCCTCGATGCTATCGGTGATGAAACGAACGGCCCCGTCCCCCATCAATACGTGGGCACCACCCTGGTGACGGCTGCCGACGGTGGAAATCGCTTGATTGTTTTCCGAATTGCCCCAAGTGCAACTGACCGAATTGGGCGGCAGGATCGTTTGAACGCTGGTGAAAGCCAATCGGCCATCGGCCCAGCGGCCCCCGCGAATGCAGCTTGTCCCGCCGACCGCGACGACAAGTGTGCCGGGAACCAGGAATTGGGGTCGGTCGGTGGACAACAAAGCGTCGCAGCTCGCCGGGTTAGTCAGGATATCGCCGTTGGCGGCAAACGCCATTTCGGCTTTGGCTTCCAAATCGCCCAGGCTGGTGGCGATCTCGCCCATGGCGATGGTGTTGGACAATCCATCCAGGACGTCGCGAAACCGCATCGTGTGGCGGAACCAAAACATGCCGCGATTGTTTTCCCGAGCGACCGGAACGACCGCGTTGTTGTCGGTCGTGCCGTAGCAGGAACTGCACTCGCTGCTGTTGGGCGGCGAGCCGGACCGCTGGTACTTCAGAACTCGGTTTCGTCCTCCATTGTGGACCATCAAAACCGCATCGCCCTGGCTGTAGGCGTAGTTGGAGCGGCCGAAAGCGGGCAGCCCAAAGCCCGGATCGCTGGGACAACGAAGGGCCGGCAATTCGGTCGACCACGGCTCGTAGGCGGTCGTCCACGTCGGCGGCCCCATCGCGGTGTAGCCCGGCATCGGGTTGCTGATTTGCTCCCATAATGCCTGTTGCTCAAAGAACGGCAGCATCGCGATGTGACCGCTCAGCAATGCCATGTTGACCGCGGTGGAGCTGCTGCCGTCCGCTCGGCTTGTGCCGCCGCCCTGAACGGGCAGTTGTTTGTACGCGGCGTGGTAGTTGTGCATCGCCAATCCCAACTGCTTGAAATTATTGCTGCAACTCATCCGCCGGGCGGCTTCCCGGGCCGCCTGGACCGCGGGCAGCAATAGCCCGACCAAGACGCCGATGATGGCGATGACGACCAGTAGTTCGACCAGGGTGAAGCCGGATTGGGGGCGGGCGAGAGTCTTCATGTTCATGTTTGGACCACGGGAAAGCGACGGGAAAGGAAAAGAAAGAACGGGAAAAGTGCGGGACATCATTCGGTCACCTCTTTCTCGACGCCAAATTCATCGAGGTTTTGAGCCGGCACCGGCGGTTGATCGATGACCCGGGGTTCCGACCGGTCGCAACCGGCGGCCAACCCGACCGCGGAGAGAAAAATAGATAAAAGTAAGATTCGAGACATCTTTGGATAAATCCTTTAAAAGAGTGATGAGGGAGGAAAATGACCCGCAATGACCGCGGAACGCTGCAAGTCTATAGCCTTGATGGTAGTGTCGTCAAGCATTTTGCCGGGCGTGGGACTTCGGGGATTTACGGCGTCGGCACGTTGCGGCATGATGCGACCGCTGAACCCGGACCGCCCCCGACCCGCCGGATGACTTGCGATCGCTGATTCGCCCACCCCGCCGTCCCCGGACAAACCCAAGCCGCCGGCCAAGCGGATCCGGCACGACGGCGATTCGGTCGGTCCGCCGCCGGAACAATGGGGCAGCCGCATCGGCGTGATCTTGGCGGTTGCCGGTTCGGCGGTCGGATTGGGCAATTTTTTGCGGTTTCCCGGCGTCGCGGCGTCCAACGGCGGCGGCGCGTTCCTGTTGCCCTACTTCATCTCGCTGCTCGTCCTGGGCGTGCCGCTCTGCTGGGCCGAATGGACAATGGGCCGATTTGCCGGCCTGCGGGGTTTCCACTCCGCCCCGGGGATTTTTTCGGTCGTTTGCGGGACGCCCAAAGCTCGCTACGCGGGGGCATTGGCGCTGCTGATCCCGCTGGTGATCTACATGTACTACATCGTCATCGAGGCGTGGTGTTTGACCTACGCGATTGGTTACGCGACCGGTGATTTGATGCTCGGAGCGGAGTCGGACGCTTATGGAGCGTACTTCGACGACATGGCCGGGGTAGCGGCCGATGGTTCGATCTTCTCCCGTTCCGGGGCAATGTTGTTGGCGATGATCGGCGTGACGTTCGCCATCAATTTCACGCTGATCTACCGCGGCGTGGCCAAAGGGATCGAGACGTTTTGCAAATTCGCGATCCCCGCGATGGTCGTCTGTGCCCTTTGCGTGTTGGTCCGCGTGCTGACGCTGCCGACCGATCAAGTGCTCGGCGGTTTGGGATTCATGTGGAATCCGCAGCCCGAAAAATTGTGGGATTCGGAGACGTGGATGGCCGCTTCGGGCCAGATCTTCTTTAGCCTCTCAGTCGGCTTCGGCGTCATCATCAATTACGCGTCTTATATGAAGCGCGACGACGACGTCGTGCTCTCGGGGCTGACCGCGTGCAGCATGAACGAGTTCTTCGAGGTCTGCTTGGGCGGATTGATTACGTTGCCCGCCGCGTTCATTTTCCTGGGGGCATCGGTCGCGACGTTTGGCACATTTTCGCTGGGTTTCAACGCCTTGCCCAACGTGTTCGCGCAGATGTACGGTGGCCAACTGTTTGGCTTTCTCTGGTTTTTCCTTCTCTTTCTCGCCGCGGTCACCAGCAGTCTGTCGATGCTCCAACCGGTGATCGCGTTCTTGGAGGAAGGCTTCGGTTTGCGGCGAAAAGCGTCCGCCAGCGTGCTTGGCGGGATCGCTTTGGTTGGGGCGGTGTTTGTCGTCTACTACTCCGCGGGGATGAAGGCACTCGACACGCTTGATTTTTGGGTCGGCACGTTTGGGATCTACGTCCTGGCCATGATCCAAGCATTGATGTACGGCTGGGTCTTTGGCATCGCCCGAGGCGAGCGTGAGGCACACCAGGGCGCCCACCTGCGGATCCCGCGGGTCGTTCAGTACCTGCTCAAATACGTCGTGCCGATCTACTTGCTGGTCATATTCGTGGCGTTTTCGCTCGAAAAGTTAGTGGACACGACCTCGCCGGATGGGGAGTCGGTGCCCGGCAAGTTGTCCGGGGTGATTGCCGATCCGGTGATTTTCAAAAGCGTGCTGTTCATTGCCGTTGTTGCGGCGGGGTTGCTGTTGGCGGTCCATTTCGCCGGCCGGCGTTGGATCCGTGAAGGTCGTTTTGATCGGCCCGGACCGTTGAAACCTGAACTTGGAGTCAAGTCATGACACCCGGCGGTTGGATCGTGATGACGTTGTCGATCGGCTCAGTGCTTTCGGCGCTCACGTTCTGTCTGTTTCGAGTGTTCACGTTGCCGCCGTCATGACTGTCGGCGCATAAAAGTAGGGTGGGTCAAGCCGCTTCGGCGCCGACCCACCTATTTGGTTGTTGGCAACGTCGACGGGCGCCACCGGAGGGCTGGCGCCCTGCCGCTAGGAGTTGGGGTGGCACCGGAGGGCTGGCGCCCTGCCGCTAGGAGTTGGGGGGGCACCGGAGGGCTTGCGCCCTGCCGCTAGGATTGTATGGCGGAGGCGGGAAACTTAGATGATCTCCGGACGCTTCTTGGGTTCGACTTTCGTCTTGGCCTGCAGCGTTTTCCACCGCTCCATCGCCGGGGGCACCGATCGCATCTCTACCCAACGCTGACGCGTCTTGCTACTCATCAGCAACGTTTGAGGCGTGATCTGGCCGCGGTCGATTCGGTCCAGCAGCACCGATTCCTCCACCGGGCCGATCCGCTGAGGTTTACGCCACCACGATTGAGCCATGTAGTACCACTGCGTCGACATGGAAGCGGTTCGAAGTTGGGGGTGAAAACAAACGCAGGCGGTATCCAGCGGACGCCGCTGTCACCATTGTGACCTTTTTCCATACCGCCGTGGGGGCCGCGGTGGTTAACCGTGTTCGTGAAACTGACGATTCGTCTGGTCGCGACCCACCGAGGACGGTTAAGGGTACCTGCCCGCCCGACCGTTCACACCGCCCGCCAGTCCGCGATGCCACCCTCGACCGTCTCGATCGATCGTTCAAGCGGCCCGGCAGTCCTGCGGCGGACCGCGATCCTCATCAGCAGCCTGCCTGAACCGACCGCTCGGGGGCTGCTCGCTCGGCTCTCGGCCGACCAGCGGCGGCAATTGCGGCGAGCGATCGCGACGCTCGACGACGTTGACGCTTTGGAACGACACCGAGCGGTCCAGACGTTTTATCAATCGATGCGTCAATCGATTGCCCAAACACCCCCGGCAGCCCGGACTCCTCCAGTCGTTGCCCCGCAAACGCCGGCGGCGAGCGACGCCCCCCAGCCCGCCGCGACCGCAGAGCTGACACCAGAGCGTCAACCGCCGCAGGTGACAGACCCGTTGGCTTTTCTGAACACCGTCGATTCAGGCCGACTGTACCGAACGCTTTGCACCGAACATCCGCAAACCGTCGCGGTTGTATTGGCAAACCTGCCGCCGCCGGCCGCCGCGGCCATTTTGCAGCGGATGCCCGACGCCCGGCGGAGCGAAACGATCGCTCGGCTCGGTCGGCTCGGCTCGCTCGACCGAGATGTTGCCGCTGACATCGCCGCGACTCTGCGTCAAAAGTTGGGAACGGTCGTTGAACCACCCGATGCCCAAACACCGTCCCCGCCGCCGACCAACCGGTTGAGAGAGATTTTGTCTCAAATGCCGGGTTCGGACCAAACGCCAAAAATAGAGCCGACAGTTTCAAACCCGCCGATTTCGGAACCGGTGACGTCGGCCACCGAAGCGAGCGAACAGGTCGATCAACTGCGTCGCGTCGCGGCGTTGGGATCGGACCCGCCAACCATCCCGTTGAAACCGGTCGAAGAATCCATCAGCGACGCCGAAGCCGACCGATTGCTGATCTCGCTGCCGCCGCTGCGGCTGTGCGAAGCGTTGGGCCGGGTCGATACGCAAACGGCCGTTCGGACGCTGCAAGGATTGCCCACCGCGACGGTCAAAGCCGCGATTGGTGCTCTACCGCGATCGATTGCCCGGCGGGTTCGTCGTCAGGTCGCCGACATCGACGGCGTATCGCTGCGGCAGATCGATTCGGCCAAACGGCAGGTGGCGCAATTGGCCGCCCGCCCCGCCGCGTCGGCCGCCGCCTGAAAACGAAACGAGGGAACCACGCGATGGGAAAAATCATCAAGGCTCGCTGGCTCGGTGGCGATTTGACTCAACCCGCGGCCACCTTCCCGCCGGCGTCGGTGGCGACCGCTGGTCGAGCGGTGCGGATGTCTCCGGGCAGCGTCACGGCCGACGCGTTGAACCTCGAAGATTTGCATCGGACTGGCGAATCGATCCTTGACGCCGCCCGGCAGCAGGCCGCGAAAATCATCGAGACGGCCAACGCCGAAGCTCAGCAGATCGCCAAAACCGCCCGGGCCGAAGGTTTTCAGGCCGGTCAAAAACTGGCGTCGGCCGATGCGGACAAGAAGATTCAAACCGCCGCGGCCGCGAAAACCGCCGCCGATTTGAAAACGTTGCAGGCCGCCGCCGCGGCTCAGCGGGCGGCTTTTGATCAATGGATGTCTCGGTACGCCGGCGTGCTGGGGGCGATCACCGTCGAGGCGGTCCAAAAGGTGACCCTGCGTGATCTGTCGGCAGCGTCGGGGGACAACCACTTGGTCGTCCGCTGGGCCGCTCAAGCGGTCGCGTCGGTTCGGGCGGCGAAAAGTTTGCGTCTGGCCGTTCACCCCGAAACGCTCGCCGACCTGGGTGATCACTTGGACCGATTGATGGCCGACCCCCATTTGCCCGAAGACACCGCCGTGGTGCCTGACGATTCGTTGGCGGTCGGTGACGTCGTCGTGCGTCAAGATGGCGGCGAAATTCACGCCGGGTTGTCCGGACGGATCGCCCAATTGGTTGAATGCCTACCGGCGGGCGATGCATGATTGCTCTGCCCGACCCGGTTGCCGTCGCCGCCCGAATTGCCGCCTCGGTGCCCTTTATCGTCACCGGCCGTGTCGCGTCGATCGTCGGCGACACCGTGACGGTCGCGGGAATGACGGCGCCGGTCGGTGGTATTTGTCAAATTCAATCGGCCGGCGGCGAATTGACCGATGCCGTCGTGATCGGTTTCAACGCCGCCGCCCCGGTGCTCTCGCCGCTGCGGCCGGCCGCCGGGATGGCCGCCGGCGACCGCGTCCGCCTGGTCGCCACCCGCCCCACGGTGCCGGTCGGCGTGGAATTGTGCGGCCGCGTGCTCGGGGCGATGGGTGACCCCATCGACGGACGGCCGCTGCCCGACTCGGTCCGCCGGATCCCCGCCGGCGGCGCCGCACCGGGATCACTCTCGCGGCCGCCGATCGACACCGCGATCACCACCGGCGTGGCGGCCATCGATGGTTTGATGACCGTCGGCGTGGGCCAACGCATGGGCATCTTCGCCGGCTCCGGCGTCGGCAAATCAACGCTGCTGGGGATGATCACTCGCGGCACGTCGGCCGACCGGGTGGTCATCGCGATGGTGGGCGAGCGGGGCCGCGAAGTCCGCGAGTTCATCGATCGTGCACTGGGCGAAGCCGCCGCCCGGGCGGTTGTGGTCGTCGCGACGTCGGACGAACCGGCCGCCTGCCGCGTTGCCGCGGCGATGACCGCGACCTCGATCGCCGAGGGATTCCGCGACGCCGGCGAGCACGTTTTGTTGCTGGTCGATTCAGTCACGCGGTTGGCGATGGCCCAGCGGGAGGTCGGATTGGCCGCGGGACAACCCCCGACAACCCGCGGCTATCCGCCGAGCGTTTTTTCGCTGTTGCCGCAACTGGTCGAGCGAGCCGGGCGGACTGAAAAAGGGGCAATCACCGCATTTTATACCGTCCTGGTCGAAGGGGACGATCCCAACGAGCCGATCGCCGACACCCTGCGGGGCCTGCTCGACGGCCACATCCACCTGTCGCGTCGGTTGGCCACCGCCGGACACTTCCCACCGATCGACGTCGCCGAAAGTCTCTCACGGCTGCAGCCTCAACTGATCGCCGCGGAGGACGCTGCGGCGGCCGCGGCGGTCCGCGAACACGTCGTGCGGTACCGCGAGAACGAGGATTTAATCTCGATCGGTGCCTACAAAACCGGTTCGGACCCGCGGACCGACGCGGCAATCGCGCTTCGCGATCCGATCAACTTGGTGCTTCGACAAGCCGCCGCGGTGGTCGCGCCGATTGAACAAACGCGTGCCCAACTGCGAGCCGTTGCCGCCGCCGGGCAGGGCAAAATTGAGTCGGTGGCCAACGAAGCGAAGAAAAAGTAGTCACGGATCGCACCAATGCCCCTATCGCCCAAGCTGCTCGCCACGATGACGCGGCTGCATGGCCAAACCCGTGACGACGCGGCCGCCGAGGTCCGCCGCGCCGAGGAAGCGATCACGGTCGTCGACGGTCAAATCGCTGCCGCCCGGGCCGAGATCGATCAGGCACGCCGTTGGTCGCAGCGGTCCGGGGAAGTCGACGCCCGGTTGGCCGCCGAGCGATTTGAAATGCAAACCGCCGCTCAAATCTCCGCCTTGCGGCAAACCCGCGAGAAATTGACCCAGGAGCTGCAGCGGCGGCGGGCCAAACTGGTCGAAGCCCAAACGAGCTTGCGGCAGACCGAGCGTTTGACGCAAAAACGGTCCGAAGCGGATGCGGCGGCCGATCAAAAACGCCGCCAAGCGGAACTCGATGACTGGACGGCGAGCCGGCGATGAACCTGATTTTGCGACTTTTCACCGGCTTTTGCATCGCGACGTGCCTGACGATCGGCATCCTCACCGCCGTTTTCGCCGCCCGCGGAAACCTCGACGGCCCGACGTTGACCAAGATTTTGGCCCTGATCAACGGCATCGACATTTCCGGCCAACGTTTGGCCCAAGTCCTCGCCGAGGACGCCGGTCGCGAGCAACCGGACTTTGAAGACGTGCTGGCCGCCCGGCAACAATCGCGGCTCGAAGCCGACCTGCGGACGCGATCCCAAGCCGCCATGCGGGCCGAATTGACCGCGATGTTGGCCGATCTGCAGCAACAACGCGAACGTTTTGAAGAGCGCCGCGTCGCCTTTGAACAAAAGCTCGCCGAAACCCGCGGCCAAGCGACTTCCGAAGGACTCGCCGAGGTGCAGCGGACGCTGCAGGCGATCGAGGCCGATCAGGCAAAGAATCAACTTACCAGGATGCTTCGTGACGATCGTATGGATGATGTCGTCAATATCATTCAAGCGATGCCGCTGGACAAACGAAAAGAGATATTGGCGGAGTTCCAAAGCGAGGCCGAAGCCGACGATCTCTACGAAATCCTGCGGCGGATCGGCGAGGGATCGCCGGTGACGGATCTGATCGACGCCGCCGACCCGCCCTAACGCCGCCCCCCGCGTCCCCGGTCCCCATGAATACCTCCGCGACCGCCGACGCTTCCGCCGCCCACCGGGCGGTCGCCAATCGATTGGCGGGACGACTCGGCCGCGCCGGCTCTGCGGGCAATTCCGACGATGCGTTCGCCGAGCTGTTTGCGTTGATTTCCGCCCCGGTAACCCCGCCCGAGCCACAGTGGTCTGCCAAACCTGGAGAGCAGGGCCGCGACGATCGCTCCCGCGAAGAACAACACGACGAAGTGGCTCCGGGGGGAACACCCCCGACCGCGGGCGAGGTTGTCCAAACGCCCATCGCTCAACCCGCCCCGCCTCCGGTCACCGACCCAAACCTGTCGAAGACCGAGCGGCCGGTCGATGCCGCGGCGACGACCGTCAACGGTGCGGTCGTCGAAACCGACGGCGAGCCATCCGGCGACGAGCCATCCGGCGACGAGCCATCCAAGACAGAATTACCCAACGACGCCGGCCAGACGCGGGTGACGGCTGCCGAGTCGGAATTGAATTTAGCGGCAAATCAACAGCCGGCCTTGCCACCAACGCAAACACCGTCGTCGAAACATTCGGACAGCTCCGATGCGGCAACCCCGGCGTCGCGAGTTTCCACCGATCGCGGCGCCACGGAGACGCCGTCCGATCCGGCGAGTGACGCCCCGCCCGCGGGCGCAGCTCGGTCCGATGTCGGCTCGGTGCCCCAATCGCCCGAAAGTGGTGAGATTTCGGCCGATTTGAACAACGAGCCGGTTGGGTTGGAAACGAACGGCGACTCTGAGGCGCAGCAGCGGCGGGGACGCGACCGCGGGGGACGACCGCACGCTGAACCCGCCGATCAGCGTCCGGCCACCCCCGGCGAGCGTCCTGCCAACGTTCGGGCCGCCGATTCCCCGCCCGAAACCGTTTCGGCATCGACTGCTCAAGCTTCGCCCCCATCGGCCACGTCGACCTCCCCGGTCGCCACCATCACTCCGTCCAACGCGGCGGCCGGATCGCCGACGCCCTCAATCGTTGCTCCCGCGGCGATTTCCGCCCCGGCGACGCGTGCCGATTCGGCTCCCGCACGGGGGGGGCTACCGACCGGCCCGGCAATGCCCTCGGCCACGTCATCGGTGGACGCGAAGTCCAAACCGGACCCGGCCACATCAGCTTCGACGCTCCAGCGAGCCAAGCTGGTGCAGCGCGTCAGCCGGGGTTTCCAGCACCTCGGCGGCGGCGAAGGTGCGATTCGGATGCGACTTTCACCCGCCTCGCTCGGTTCGGTCCGGCTGGAGCTGCGGGTGACGATTGACGGACTCGTCGGACAAATCAGCGCCGAGTCCGCCGCCGCGGCCGCGGATTTGGCCGAAGGTTTGCCGGCGCTTCGGCAGAGTCTTGCCGCGCAGGGGATCCAGGTCTCGCGGATCGAAGTCGTCCACGCCCCCGATCTTGCCGGCGACGCTTCGGGGCCTGGCTCGGGCGATCAATCCGCCGGTCAACCGGGAACCTCCGACCAGCGTCGACGCCATTCCCCAAACCCCGATTCGACTCCATCACAGCCCCAACGGGCCTCGGATTTGAACAACGAGCGGTTGACGCGAACGATCGATGGGTGGGAATTTTAAGCAGTCCCGGTACGACGGTCTTTCAGGCCGTCGACCGCTGACGGTTGCGCCGGTCGATCGGCAGCCGGCCGCCTTGCCGGACCGAACCACCGGGAATGGACGATGCTCCCAAGGTCGTTCCACCCCCGCCCGAGCTTCCCCGCCATGCGTCCGATCACCACCGTCGCCCTGCTCGCCACGGCCGTCGGCGTTCCTTACGTCGTGACCGAAACCGATCTAGCCGTGACCGTCGGATCCCCATCCACTTGGTCGCAGCGTGCCGGTGATTCGGTTGGTCAAGTCACCGCTTGGGCTTCGTCAGCCGCCGGAACGGTCACCCCGTCGACCCCAGGCGACCTCAACGCGCACCAGGAGGTCGAGCAACTCCGCAAACTCGGCGGCGAGCGGTTTCGCTATGACGAAGCGATCGTTGATCGATTGACCGGTCAGGCCCCGGGGGTTTTTCAAACCGCCAGCGCCCCGGTGCGGCCCCCGATTGCCGGCCGCCCGATCACTGACTTGCGAGAATTGTTGCGATTCTCCTGGACCCAAGCCGAACTACATTCCCGTTTCGCCAACGTCGCAACGGTGTTGGCCGACACCCGGCTACGCGGCGTCCGGGTACCCGTCGTCACCGGTACGCAAATCGATGACCTGGCCGGGACGCTGACGTTGTATTTCGACGCCAATGACCGTGTCCAGCGGCTCAATCTGCACGGCTTCACCGGCGACGCCGGCCGATTGCGTCAAGTCTTGACGGACGTCTATGGCATGGCCGCCGAACCGAACTTGGAAGCCGGCGTGATGACGCGTCGGTGGAACGGGGCACCGATCTCATTGCTACGATTGACCTACGCGCCAGTCGTTCATTCCGATGCAGTGCATCAAAAACTGACGGTCTTTTTGGAACTCAATCAACCCGACCTCGCTTACGGGATTTCCACCGAAGCGGCAAAGATTGTCCATTCGGACCGCTGGACCGGTCGGTGGTAGTGGTAGGGTGGGTCAAGCCGCTTCGGCGCCGACCCACCATCGCAGTAATCAACTCGGTGGGTCGGCGCCGAAGCGGCTTGACCCACCCTACGATGATAACCACGCAGCATTCACCCAACGGATCATGGAGGCGTCGGCGGTGGACCCGGCTGCTGCCAGGCGGACATTCCGCCGTCGACGTACAATGTTTGACCATGAATATGCTCGGCCGCATCGGATAGCAAAAAAACCGCCGCCCCGCCGCAAGCTTCGGCGGATGGAATCTGCTGATTAGGCGTGTGCATCCGCATCCAGTCGCCCAAACCATCGGCATCGATCGCCGGGGCCGTTAATGGAGTGCGAATCAAACCCGGCGCGATGCTGTTGACGCGAATCCCATGCGGGGCCAACGCGACGCATAGACTGCGAACCATCGCCGCGACCGCACCCTTGGACGTGTCATAAGACGCATGATCCTGTTCGGCCAACAATCCGTTGACCGACCCGGTAAACAGCACACGTCCGGCCACCGACCGGGACACCCAGCGTCTCGCCATCGCTTGGGTCAGGAAGAAACCGGACGCAACGTTGATGTTCATCGTCCGGCGATAGATCTCCGGCGTCGTTTGCAGATAGTCGCCATCCAAATAAACGCCCGCGTTATTGATCAGCGTATCGATGCCCGGCAATCGCCGCTCCGCTTCGTCCACCATCGCATCGATCCAATCGCCGGGATCACGCGACAAATCGGCGACCAACAATTCCGCCGACTGACCCGTCCGGCGGCACTGTTCGATCGATTGACGAGCCACCTCTTCGTCATTCAAACCGACCAGCACGACGTCGCCGCCGGCTTGGCAAACCGCCGACGCCATCGCGGCGCCAATCCCGCTGGTTCCGCCGGTGACCAGCACGCGGCGGGAAGTCAACGCAAAAGGTGTCATCGAACTATTGCAAGTCAAACGTCACTTGCTCAATTTGACCATTGAACTCAAAGGGAAGCTCATAGGTAAAATCGACGGGCGAACCGATATCCATTCCGATGTCCAAGCCTTCGCCCAAACCATATTGGGCCGGAATGGTGCGATCGATCTCCCCCTTGGCGAGAACAACGCCGTCGGCCGACAGCGTGACCGTGGCGGCTTTCCCCACTTCGTTCTCCTCACCCTGATAGTCAAAATCCAGGCTCAGGGCGACGTCACCGGCCGGCAGCGGTTGTTCGGCGGTGATGGTCGGACGCTGCAGTGATAGCATGTTGTAGACGAACGAAGGTTTGCCGTCTTTAAAATACAATCCGTAGCCACCCATCAATCCGCCCTGGGTGACAACCATGCCGCTCGCCGCATCGGGCAATGTCAATTTCGCGGTGATCGTCCAAGACTTATTGAGCGTTCGCGGTGAAGCGGCGTCGGGCAACCCAATCTGGCCGGGGTAGTAGGTCAGCCGGCTCGCGTCGCCGCCGAGCGTCGGACGCCCCATCTTCTCGGAGTTGAACCGTTCGGTGGCCCGCCAGTCCAGCGGCAGGACGCTATATTTGGCCGCTTCGACCCACCATAAGTCTTGCAGTTGACGCAACTTATCCGGGTTCTGTTTCGCTAAATTGTTCGACTGAGTGAAGTCCTCCGTAATATCATAAAGCTCCCACTCCTGCTTGTCGGGATCAAAGCCCGTGCGATTGGATTGCCAAGGTTCAAACGCGATCGCCGACGCCATCCAACCGTCCTGATAAATGCCACGGTTGGAGGCAAGTTCAAAATACTGTTTGCGGCGAGTCTCGGAAGCATCGGATTGCAACAGCGACTGATAAAAACTGTTCCCCTCGATCGGTTTTTGAACCACGCCGTTGAGTTCCCGCGGGGCCGTCACCCCGCAAGCGTCGTAGATGGTCGGTATTAGGTCGATGACATGCGTGAATTGACTCCGCACCTCGCCCTGATCTTTGATCTTCGCAGGCCACGACACAATCATCGGATTGCGGGTGCCGCCAAAATGCGACGCGACCTGTTTGGTCCATTGAAACGGCGTGTTCATCGCGTGTGCCCACGCGCTGGGGAAATGATTGAAATACTCGCGGCCACCGAGTTCATCGATCGCTTCCAAGTTGTCTTCCCAATTCTCCGGCAATCCGTTGAAGAAAAGGTTCTCATTGATCGATCCTTCGAGTCCCCCCTCGGCCGACGAACCATTATCCCCGGCAATGTAGATAAATAGCGTGTTGTCGGCACCGGGCAATTGTTTGACCGCCTCGATCACGCGGCCCATGTGATGATCGACGTGAGCACCGTAGGCGGCGAAGACTTCCATCATCCGGGCGTACAATCTTTTTTGGTCCGGTACCAATGAATCCCACGCCGGCAATCCAGCCGAACGCTCGGTCAACTTGGCGTTCGCAGGGATGACGCCCAGTTTCTTTTGACGCTCGAAGGCTTCGGTCCGGTACTGGTCCCAACCGCCATCAAATTTGCCCGACAAATTTTGCAATCCATTCCTCCGGGGCGTGATGCGGCGCGTGGGTGGCCCCCGGGGCGACGTACAGCAAGAAGGGTTTGTCCGGCGCGATGCTCGTGGTCTTGCGGACCCACTGGATCGCTTTGTCGGCCAAATCTTCGGTTAGGTGATAGTCCGGCTCATCGCTGCGGGGAACCAGATTGCGATTCTCATAAAGGATGGGATCATAATGATTCATGTCCCCGGCATTGAATCCATAAAAGTAGTCAAACCCAAGACCGTTGGCCCAGTGATCAAACGGTCCCGCCGCGCTGGTTTCCCACGGCGGGGTGTTATGGTTCTTGCCAATCCACGCGGTCATGTAGCCGTTCTGGCGTAGCACCTCACCGACCGTCCCGCAGGATTTCGGCAGGATGCAGGTGTAGCCATCATAACCGGTGGCGATTTCCGTGATCCCCGCAAACGCCGCCGAATGATGGTTCCGACCGGTGATCAACGCCGCTCGGGTGGGGGAGCAGAGCGCCGTGGTATGAAACCGATTGTACCGCAGTCCTTCGGCGGCCAAGCGGTCCATCGTCGGCGATGGGATGCCACCGCCATAGGTGCTGAATTGACCAAATCCGGCGTCATCGAGCAGGATCAGGACAACGTTGGGTGCCCCGGACGGCGCCGCCGGCGGCTGCGGAAACTGCGGCGGGTCGGAGTCTTGAAATGTCCTGCCGACTTCACCGGGAAAACGAAAATCGGGACGGGGCAGGACCGAGGGTGTGCCACCACCCGGCTTGGCGGGCACCTTGGCGTCATCACCGAAGGCGGGTCCCGACAGTAGCAACAGGATGGTTAGTAGGTAGGTGGTTCTACCTTGCGGATTAATTGCAAATGACATGATCGAACGTAGGAGATTGTTGGAAGGGACGATAGTCTATCGAAAGTCCTGGCGACCTTAAAATTCGATGCTGTATTTCTGCGTCATCGCACGGCGAACCTCGGCGACGCGATCGGCAATTTGTGCCTTTTGGGCATAACCGTCTTTGGCCGACGTGGCACGAGCCATGTTGGCGGCAACTTGGGCATCCGACAGACCGTAGCCGCTGTACCAATCCACCGTGTCATTATTGCTGACGTTGGTTCGGTGACTGTAGGTCCCCGCCTCGATCAGGTTGCCGCGGGTTCGGCTGGCCTGGACCCGCAGCCGCGTGGCGACGTCGGCTGCCAAATCGATCAGCATCGGATCGACATTCAAAATCGGCAGCCGATCGACCCCGCGGGCGTAACGATCCAGGTAGTGTGCCCGCGCCCCGGCGGTGATGAGCGAGTGTTCGGGGTGAGTAATGTCATGCAACAGTCCCGACAACCGGTCGTAGTAAGCTTTGCTGGCGGTCGAAGCGTTGTCGACCGAACCGGACCCGCCGGCGGTCAATCGTTGACCGGTCGCGGCCATCGGCAAGTTGACCGGCACGTCGGCCATCACCATGAGCATTTGACGCAATTGAACCAAGTCGATCGGGCCACCCATCAGAAGGCTGTTGCCGTCGACCGTCGTTTGCCAACCATCAAACGGGTCCCAACCCATCCCAATCGCCTGCAACATGGCGGTCATCAGTCCGGGGGCTTGGGGCACCAATGATCCGGGCGAGTTGTCGAAGTCAAACCGCCAGCGGCCGCTGATCGTATCGCCGACCGAAACACCCAAGGTGGCGCCCTGCAGCCCCGCTAATTGTCCCGCCGCGTCGGCCGGCAGCAGCTTTGAACCGGCAAATGGTTCGCCGTCGATCCACGTCTGCATCGACCGCCGGGTCAATGAATCAGTGGTATCGATGGCAAAGATCACCGCCGTGCCGGCGTTGGCGGTGTAGCCGACCGCCCGCCCAAGGTATGCCGAAGGCTGAACGCCGGACGATTGGCTGACCCAGCGGCTGGCCGCCTGAGGGTCTCGGGGTTGATAGATCCCCAGCAGGTTCGGCTCCACGGCAATCGCGATCGATTCGGCGGGCAACAATGTGTCCTGCTCCGCCCGGCCGGCTCGCTCCACGATGTCCGCGGCGGATGCGTTGGTCAAACGAACCAACGTCGTCTCATAAACGCTTTCGTCCGACGGCAACCGCCACCGGGACGCCGACGCATACTGCGCGACCCCCTTGGCCGCCGCGATCGGGGGAACTCCGCCGCGGACGCTCGATTGATACGCGTCGCTGGCGACCAGCCGCTCGGCATCGACGAGCGTCAACACATTGGCATCGGCGGGCAGACGGCGAACCAATTCTCCAAAATCAGCAAGAGTTTCGGAGGGAGTACAGATGTAAAGTGATACCAGAAGCAGTAGTGAAAGACGAATCATGATGGGGTGTCGTTGAGGAGGTAAACGCGGCGTCCCGGGATGGATGCTAAGCAAAGTTAGTCACCGGCGGGGTTGCAATTCGATGGTGAGCTGTTCGATCCGGCCGGTAAATTTAAATGGTGGATTATACGTCTTGGCAACCGGGGAGCCGGTGTCAGCGCCGACGCCGAACGTATCGATGCCGAACCGCCCGGCGACCGTCCGCGGCACCCGCCCGGAGCCAACCGTTTGGTCGTCAACGCTGAGCGTTACGTCGCCGCCGGCTCCGGGTTGATCGGCCGAGTCATCGTAGTCGAACTTCAGGATGACGTGATGCGGTCCCGGCGTTAGCTTTTGAGCCGACGTCACTACGGTTCGCTCTTCATCGAACCAGTTGTAATGATAGGTCAACCGGCCGTCTTGAACATACAGGACGTAGCCGGCGGATTGGCCCCCCATGGCGACGATGACCCCTTCGGTCGGCTCGTCAGCGATGACGATGTCGGCGGCGATGGTGTGCGATTTATTTTTGGTATTCGGGGCGGCGGTTTCGGGCAGTCGCGTGGCACCCCCATAAAATGTAAAGCTGCGACGATCGGGGTCCGATGGCGTTGGTTTGGGCGACGCCAGTCGGGCTGTCCCGCGATCGTCCAGCGGATAGACATGATAACGCTCGGCGGCCTCATCAAACCGTTGTTTCAACTCGTTCAATTTCTCGGGGTGAACGCCCGACAAGTCATTCGCTTGACTGTAGTCGCTGCGCAAATCGTATAGCTCCCAGCGATCGTTTTGCCACTGGCCGGGCGAGAAATCTTGTCGCCAAGGAAACGTATGCTGGGCGCTGGCCATCCAGCCGTCGTCATACATCGCCCGGTTGCTGAAGATCTCGAAATACTGTCGCTTGTGAACCTCCGGGGCGTCGGCGGACGCAAAAGTCGACAGAAACGAAACACCGTCGAGCGGTTTTTGCTCGATCCCGTCGACGCTTTGGGGGGCCGGCACGTCGCTGGCTTCCAGCAGCGTGGGCAACACATCGATTAGGTGCGTGAATTGATTGCGAATGCCGCCGGCGTCTTTGATCTTCGCGGGCCAGCGGACGACCATCGGGTTGCGGGTGCCGCCGAGGTGCGAGGCGACCTGTTTGACCCATTGGAAAGGTGCGTTGCCGGCCCACGCCCATCCGATCGGATAATGTGGCTCGGTGTCCGGTCCGCCTATCTCATCGAGGTGCTCAAGGGTTTGCTCAATCGGGGTCTGAAAACCGCTCAAGCTTTTGACCTCATTGATCGTCCCGTCGGCCCCGCCCTCGCTGCTCGCCCCGTTGTCGCCGACGATAAAAACGATCAGTGTATTGTCCGCGCCGGGCAACTCGTCGATCGCTTCGATCAAACGGCCGATCTCATGGTCGGTATACGAAAGGTAGCCCGCGAAGTTCTCCATCAAACGCGTGAACAGCGTCTTTTGATCGTTTGAGAGCGACGCCCAAGGTTCAACCCAATCGGGCCGGGCGGTCAATTGCGTCCCCGGCGGGATGACCCCAAGCTCCAATTGACGTTCGTAGGTTTGTTGACGAACGGCCTCCCAACCGGCATCAAACCGGCCCTTGAACCGATCCCGCCACGCCCGCGGAGCGTGATGCGGCGCGTGGGCGGCGCCGGGGGCGAAATACATCAGAACGGGTTTCTGCGGAGCGACGGATTTGACATACCGAAGGTGGCCGATCGCGCGGTCGGTCATGTCCGCCATGAAATGATAACCTTCGGCCGGCGAGCGATCGGGTTCGACCGGCGTCGTGTTCTCGAACAGGACCGGGTAGTACTGGTGCGTTTCGCCGCCGATGAACCCGTAGAAATAGTTGAATCCCATCCCGGTGGGCCAGCGATCGAACGGCCCCGCCACGCTGCTTTCCCAATCCGGGGTGTTATGATTTTTGCCGAACCACGAGGTGTCATAACCGTTGCCGCCCAGGATGTTGCCCATCGTCGCGGTCGACTTGGGAATCATGTTGTTGTAGCTTGGAAACCCGGTGGCCCATTCGGACAGGAAACCCGATCCGCAGTTATGATGATTGCGACCGGTCATCAGCGCCGCCCGCGACGGACCACAGATCGCCGTGGTGTGAAATCGCGTGTATCGCAGACCATCGGCGGCCAACCGGTCGAGCGTCGGCGTCGGCACCGGCCCGCCAAACGTACTGGTTTGACCATAACCGACGTCGTCGAGCATGATGACGACGATGTTGGGCGCTGCGTTGGGAGCGGCGGGCAGGGTTGGCCAAGCTTCCTGAGAATCTTTGTAGGTTTTGCCAACCGAACCTTCAAACTTCGGCATGGCGATCGGCAGGCTCAACCGATCGGTGGGCGACTGTGCCGACGCCAATGTCGAAATCAATCCGAGGATCATCGCGACGGAACAAACGGTTATCCAAACAGGGCGAAGAATCTTCATGATGAATATGATTTCAAGGCTGCAAGACACTCATGCAAACGGCTGGTCAATTCAAGTAATCCAACCAACTTTTAGCGCGGATCAAAAACATGACGGGGATGCCGGCGACCGATAGTGAATCGGTGTACACGGCGGCTTGCCCGGTCGCCCCGCCGGGCAGCGATATCGCTTTGTCGTCCAGTTCAATGCGGACCGCAAAGGTGCTCGGCGAGCCATCGGTCAGATTCGTCGGTAGGATACCCGAAGCGACCAGTTGACCGGCCCCCGAGACGTCGATGACGGTCTTAACGCGGCCGGGGAGAATCCGGCCGGGCCGGGCCACCATGGCGACTTCGGCGTATTGACCGGGTTGGATGCGGCGAAAGTTCTTTTCCGGGAACATCGCCACGACAATCCCCGGCCCCCCGGATGACTCGTCGGCGATCAATGTCATCACCGGACCGCCGCCGGGACCGCCGACCAACGCTCCGGCCCGGAGTTGCAAGTTAGTGACAAACCCATCGGCCGGGGCGGTGACCACGGTTTGATCTAAATCGTATTGCGCGCCGGCCAAACGTGCCCCGGCAGCGTCCACTTTTGTTTGGGCCAAGGACACCGAGGCCCGCGATTGGGTCAACGTTTGTTCGGCGGTGACCGAGGCGGCGAGGGCTTCGCGGTAACGCGTCAACGCCCGCTCGTATTCATCCTGGCTCGCCCCGCCGGATTCGCGCAGTTTGGTCATTCGGTCGCGATCATTGGTCGCAAAGGTCAAATCCGCTTCGGCCCGACCGATCGTTGCCTTTGCAAGCTCGATCGACGACCCGGCGACCTCGACGCCGCTCTGAGCTTCGGCCAACGACGCCCGGGCCGCATCGACCGCGTTTTGATAGGGAACCGGATCGACCTCGAACAATCGATCGCCTTGGCGAACCGGTGCGTTGGCGATGACATTGACTTTGGAAACCCGCCCGGCCGACGTGAGCTGAGGCGCGATCGGCAATATGTCCCGCAGGACCAAGGCCGAGGTCGTGTATGGATGTGCGTACTGGGCACACAGCAGCAAGGCGACGATTAATAGCGGACCGACCGACGCCAAGAGAATCGCCAGCGGCAGGGTCAGCCGCAACCAACGCATCTTTTCAAATACCAACCATAGGATCGCGCAGTAGACGCCCGCCAAGATCCAGCTCATCGCAATCGCTCCAACCGTTCGCGGATTCGATCGATCCGGCTCGTGTTATCCATTGGCGGATCGACGACCCGATTGGTTGACAATGACCGGTAAAGGTAGGCAACGTAGAGACAGGTCAACACGGCGGGGATCATCCGTTGAGTCTCGTTTCGAGGCGGTCCAGGGCGGATTCGATGTCAGCGATCGGATCATCGATTGTTTGAGCCGGTGCTGCCCCGCCCGCATAGGCCCACACCATCGCCAGGACCCAAAGGATGCCCGTGGGCAGTCCCAACCAGCCGGCCATGGAAATCGCGTCGGCTTTGTCATGCCCCCGCCGCCTGGCGATTTGACCGGGCAAGGCCGCCAAAGCCACGGCGACCGATACGATCAACACAGCGAAAATCAACAGAAACAACAACGCGACAATTCGCAGCGTCGGTCCTAAACCGATCAGCGGGTATTCAGCCAGCAGCAGCGCGGGGGGTGGCATCAGGCGGCAACTCCAAAATGGGCGAGTCAACAGTCGGGCAGAGCATAGCGAACCTTGCGGGGTTCGTGGGCCGGGGGCAGCAAGGTTGAACGGTTGCGACGGTGTTGCGTCAACCCGGCGGCCGGAATCGCCAACATGCGTCTGCCGGCGTGGCGGCGATACCAACGATCCGCCGAAACCGACCATGACACGCCTCCGTTCCCCCACGCGACGATTAACCCATGACGGCAACACGCACCATCCTGTTGGTCGGCCTGTTGTCAGGGATCATTCTTGGATGGTTCTCGCCGCTGGCGGCCGCCGATGCCATCACCTTTGACGGCGATTTGACTCAATTTTATTTTGCCAACATCGACGGCGGGACACAAAACAGCGATCGTTACGGCGGACACGGGGATTATGTCGCCAACGTTGACCTGGGAGCACTCAATGTGCATGAGGGTTTGTCGCTCAAACTGCGAGCGGAACACCGTTTCGGCGAGACGATCGGGCGATCCGTCGGCGTCACTCTGCCCCCGACATTAGCGGCCGAATTGCCGGTCGCCGATAGCCGCGAGCTTTATCTGACCAATGTGCTATTGACACAATTCTTATCGCCCAGCTTTGCAATCTATGCCGGCAAGCTGGATACCCTCGACGGGGACGCCAACGCCTACGCCGGCGGACGTGGGATTCGGCAATTCAGCAACGTTGGCTTTGTTGCCAATCCAATCGCCCTGCGGACCATTCCTTATGCTTCGCTGGGTGGCGGGTTTGTGATCCTTGACGATGGCGAACCGCTGCTGAACTTTTTGGTCATCAACCCGACCGACACCACCCAAACCGACGGCTTTAGCGAATTGTTTGCCGACGGCGTCGCGTTCTCGACTGAGTTGCGATTTCGCACCGACTTGACCGCCCGGCCGGGGCATCAACTGTTGGGGGCAACCTACAGTACCCGCGATTTCGTCCGATTGGGCCAGGACCCTCGGTTTCTGCTTCCCGATGTCCCGATCGACCGCGGTTCGGATTCCTGGTCGCTGTATTGGAACATGGATCAGCAACTTGCCGAAGTAGCCGGTGGACCGACCGGCGGATGGGGAATGTTCGCACGCGCCGGCATCGCTGACGGCGATACCAATCCGCTGCAACATTTTCTGTCCTTCGGGTTGGGGGGCGACAGCGTCCTGCGTTCCGGCGACTCGTTCGGCCTTGGTTACTTCCATTCGGGAACCAGCGACGAGATCGGTGAGGTTTTAACAACCGTCTTGGGACCGATCGGCGATTCGCAAGGCGTCGAGGCGTATCATCGCTTCGCCCTGCCGGCCGGGTGGTCCATCACCCCCGATGCCCAGTGGCTCCGGCCGGCTCGAAGCCAATTCGATGACGCGTGGATCGTGGGCTTTCGAGCGAACTGGAACTTTTGATCGTTGATCCAATCAACATGAATGACCGGATCTCTCGATTCTCATTAACCTTATTGGTCGTCGCCAGCATGGTGGGGGCGGGGGTGTATACGACCAGCGGTTATGCGATCGGCGATTTGGGCAACCGCTGGCTCGTCATGGCCACTTGGTTGATCGCCGCGGGCGTCGCAATGTGTGGGGCGGTCAGTTATGGGATGCTGGCCGATCGTTTGTGCGAAAATGGCGGTGAGTATCTGTACCTGTCCCGATACGCCCACCGTTCGTTGGGGTTTGTCGCCGGTTGGGTCTCCTTCCTGGCCGGGTTTACCGGAGCGGGCGCGCTGGCGGCAATCGCGTTTGACCGATACGCCTGGCCGATCGATCAGCGTCCCGGATGGTTACCGCCGGGGTCCTTGGGTGTGATCATGGTGTTGGGACTCACCGCCGTGCATGTCGGTGGCGGCCGGCGGGGCGTTCTAAGTCAAAATGCCATGGTCATCGGCAAACTTGTGCTACTGGCTGCCTTCATCATCATCGGCTGGATCGCTTTTCCGAGTTGGTCATCAAATCAATCCGATGCACTGGATTTCCCGATTCTGGGCTTCAATCCATGGGACATGGCGACGACGGTCATGTGGGTTTCGCTGAGTTATACCGGATTCAATGCGGCGATTTATGTTGCCGGTCAAACCCGAACCGATTCTGGCGATGTCCGTCGAGCGATGATCGATGGCACACTGGCGGTCACCGTGATCTATCTACTGCTCAACGCCGTCTTTGTCTTTGCCCCCGACCCGGCCCGTATCGCCTATCGGGAGGACGTCGCCACCGTGGCCGCTATGGACATTGGCGGTCCATGGTTGGCACTCATGGTTCGCGCGGCAATTTTGATTGGCTTGGCCACCAGCGTGTCATCGATTTTAATGACGGGACCGCGGGTCTATGCCAAGATGGCCGAGGATGGCTACTTCCCCGCGTATTTCGCCGCCGCGGGCAGTGCAACCTCAAGGGCCAACATGCTGCAGGGCCTTTCCATAGTACTCGTGGTATTTGTCACGGGTCTACCCGGGTTGCTTTCCTACCTCGGCCTGACCCTGAGTCTTTGCTCGGCGGCCACGGTCTCGACCCTGGCGTTTCATCGCCAACTTGGGCAAGATCGCCGCGTTATACGTTGGGTGGATGCCTTTCCAATCGTCTATGTGATTTCGACGTTGGTCATAGCGACGATGGCAACGATCAACCGACCGGTCCAAGCGATCGCAACGTTGGTAACAATCATCATCGGACTGTCGTGCTATGCGGTTGCCGAAATTCACAAAAGACAACCGGACGTGTGATGGGCTTCCTGCCTGAAGGATGCTATTTGTCGATGAGCCTGGGCTTTTCTCGAGAACATCAGCCGGAACGCGTTAGCGTCCGGTTCGGGTCGCCTAACCGTGGGCTAACGCCCATCGGCTGATTGTTTGAATCATTTTCAAACAGAACCTAGCCACCCAACCGTTTGATCTGCGACTCCAGTTCGGCGATCCTCTGTCGATCCTGCGCCGCTTGGGCGGCAATTTCCGCAACCCGGGCTTTCTCTTCCGCAACCCGAGCTTTTTCTTCGGCAAGCCGAGCCTTTTCTTCGGCAACCCGGGCCTTTTCTTCGGCAAGCCGAGCCTTTTCTTCGGCAACCCGGGCCTTTTCTTCGGCAACCCGGGCCTTTTCTTCGGCAACCCGGGCCTTATCTTCGGCGGCGGCCTGTTCGGCCGCCTCCTCACCGGTCAGCAAAACCTTGCCGGTTTGGCAATCACGCAAGACCAGATCCAAACCGTCGAGCGACAGATCGAATCCAAGGGTCTGGCACGTGATCACCCCGCCTACCGGTTCAATTCGTTGATAGGACCCATCGACGAGCCGAAAACCTTGGAGACTAGGTTTCAAATAGCGGGCCTGGGGGTCATACAAAAAATACTCCCGGATGCCCAATCGCTCAAAAATGATCGGTCGGGTCAGCCGATCTTCCCGCGACGTGCCCCGCGAAATGATTTCGATGACGGTGTCGGGGGTACGACCTTCCTCCCAAATCTTGAAAATTCGGCGGGGGCCGGGGTCACAGTCCAAGACAACGAAATGGTCCGGGATGATGAACTTGGCCGGATTGCCCTCGACATAATAGACCAGCAGATTGCCGCCGGTATAGACGCGCTGCCCCCGGTAACGGAGCCGCAGGATGTCGCGGAGCCGCGAGGTCCAGTGCATATGCCAATCGGTTTCACCCACGTTAAACTCTTCGCTTTCGGGGTAGTCGATTTCTGCGACAAGCTCGCCGGTGCTCATGGTCGACTGGGGGTTTGGATGGGTGGTCGCCAACGGAGTTCTCCAACCTGCTACTTTAACGTCCGGCAACCCGCTGGTGCGACCGCCGGGTTGTTTTTACCACCGTCCCCCCATGCCCGGACTGATCCATGTCGACCACGCTGCAACGTCTCAAAACCACCGTCGGGATGGCTCCGGCGATCAAGCACACGCAGTGTTTTATCGACGGAAAATGGGTTGATGCGGTTTCCGGCAAGACGTTTGCGACGATCAACCCGGCGACCGAAGAGGTGATCGCGGAGGTCGCCGAGGGGGACGCGGCGGACATCGACCTGGCCGTCGGCGCCGCCCGGCGAGCGTTCGAGTCCGGGCCGTGGCGGACGATGGATGCCCGCGACCGGGGGCGGCTGCTTATGAAATTAGCCGACCGGATCGAGGACGAAAAAACCGACTTGGCACGGCTCGAATCGCTCGACAATGGCAAGCCGATCGCCGAATCGACCGCCGGCGACTTGCCGCTGGTCATCGACGTGTTGCGATACTACGGCGGATTGGCCGACAAAATCCAAGGCGAAACGATCCCGATCCGCGGCGACTTTTTATGTTACACCCGCAAAGAACCGGTCGGGGTGGTGGGTCAAATCATCCCTTGGAATTTCCCCATGGCGATGGTCGCTTGGAAATGGGGACCGGCCCTGGCGGCCGGTTGCACCATTGTGATGAAACCCGCCGAACAGACCCCGCTGACCTGTTTGCGGATGGCTCAAATCGCCAAGGAAGTCGGTTTCCCCGATGGCGTGATCAATGTCGTGCCCGGCTTCGGCCCCACCGCCGGCGGGGCGTTGGTCGATCACCCCGGCGTCGACAAGATTGCATTTACCGGCGAAGGCGTGACGGCCAAATTGATCATGACCAACGCCGCCAAGACGCTCAAACGATTGACGTTTGAACTGGGCGGCAAATCTCCCAACATCGTCTTCGCCGATGCGGACCTCGATGCCGCCGTCGCCGGCGCCTCGCTGGGCGTGTTCCTTAACCAAGGTCAATGTTGCTGCGCCGGGACGCGAGTGTTTGTTCATAACTCAATCCGCGAGCGGTTCGTCGAGAAACTCGTCGATCTGACGGCCTCAAAGAAAGTAGGCGATCCCTTTGACGAGTCAACCGACCAGGGGCCGCAGATCGACCGGGCACAATTCGACAAAATCATGGGTTATATCAACCAGGGGACCGCCGCCGGGGCAGCCTGCGTCACCGGGGGCAACCGAGTCGGCGATAAAGGGTTCTTTATCGAACCAACAATCTTTGACAACGTCGATGACCACATGTCGATCGCCCGCGAGGAAATTTTCGGGCCGGTGATGAGTGTGCTTGGATTCGACGACGAATCCGAAGTCCTGCGGCGTGCCAACGACACCGAGTATGGACTCGCCGCGGCGGTCTGGACGCGTGACCTATCGAAGGCTCACCGCATCGCCCGCGACGTCCGGGCCGGAACGATCTGGGTCAATTGTTATGACGCCTTTGACGCCGCGGCACCCTTTGGCGGATTCAAAGCCAGCGGTCAGGGCCGGGAACTCGGACTAGAAGGATTGAAACCCTACCTCGAAAGCAAAACCGTCACGATTGCTCTGTAGAAACGTGGTGATAGGTCATGGTGACAAAATGATTGTAGATTTGGCTTACGGGCGGGGAATGTTGCCGGTCGAGTTCCCCCCCGATCAAACCACCGTTCTGTCACCACGCCGTCAGGAGGGTTTGGCCGACGAAGCGTCGGCTTTTGTTGCCGCCCTGGACGCTCCGGTCGCCGCCGCCGCGCTATCCGATCAAGTCGGTCCAGGCACAACGGTGACGATCGTCCACACCGACATCACCCGCGCGACACCCAACGACCGGATCATGCCGTGGCTGCTGCGTTATCTGGAAACCGCCGGGGTCCGGCGTGACAACATCACGCTGCTCAACGGACTGGGAACCCACCGGCCCAACACCGACGCCGAACTGCGTCAAATGCTCGGCGACTGGGTGGTTGACCATTACCGTTGCCTCAATCACGAACCCCATAACATTGACGCTCACGAACAGTTTGGAGTCACGCGGACCGGGCAACCCGCCCTGATTAATCGGCACCTAACCGCCGCGGATGTTCGCATCATCACCGGGTTCATCGAACCGCATTTTTTTGCTGGTTTCTCCGGCGGTCCCAAAGGCATCATGCCTGGTGTAGCGTCGATGTCCACCGTGATGAGCAACCACGGGGCACATCACATCGGAGACATGCGTGCCACGTTTGGCATCACCCACGGCAACCCGATATGGGAAGAAATGCTCGACATCGCTTTGCGAATCGGGCCATCATTCCTCCTCAATGTCACGCTCAACGATGACCGCCAAATCACCGGCGTCTTTGCCGGCGATCTTGTGCGGGCGCATCAGGCGGGCATCGAGTTTGTTCGTCAATCGGCGATGCAGCCGGTCGACCAGCGTTATGATGTTGTCGTAACGACCAACAGCGGCTATCCGCTGGACATGAATCTGTATCAGGCGGTCAAAGGGATGCGTGCGGCCGATCGGATCGTTCGCGATGGCGGCACCATCATCATGGCCGCGGAGTGCTCCGAGGGGGTGCCCGACGGCAGCCCCCATGAAGCACTTTTGACCAGCGTTGCCAATAGCGAGGATTTGTTGCAAAAGATCAATCAGGCGGACCAAACCATCGCCGAGCAGTGGCAGGGTCATATCCAGGCGATGATTCAAAGCCGCGCGGAGATCTTGCTGTACAGCTCCCTCGACGACCCCACGGTGCGTCGCAGTCTGCTGACGCCATGCTCCGATATTACGGCCGAAGTCCGCTCCCGCATCGGAGCGACCGGACGGGTCGCCGTTTTGCCACAAGGCCCGCTAACGATCCCCTATCTGGTCTGAGTTTGCAACATTGCGGGTCATTGCGATAGCCTCGTCGGTCGCGATCATCGGCTCCAGTCACCTATTCAAACCGGCGGTTGGACGGGGCCGCGGCTTGTCACGGCGTAAAGGAGAAATGCTGCACTCGCCGCGGAGAACACGGAAAAATCGAATGGCTGTTTGACACCCAAAGCGATTGCCATGGCGGTTGCGAACAGTATCAGCAGGATGCCAGCGGCCAGTGCAAACCATCGGAGTTGCCATCCGACAAGAAGTCCGATGGCGATGCCGATCTCCAGCACCGTAGCGATCCATCCAAGGGGTGAGATCAATGCTGCGGGCAGGAACCAGTTGAGTACCCCGACAAAAGATTCATACTGCTCAATGTTACCCCAGGCAACGTTTTCGGAACCGGGTGTGCCCCACCATCCAAATCTGTCGGCAACCGCTGAGAGAAACGCGATGGCGAGCGCGATTCTCACGAACCAGCAGGCAAGTGTGACAGCGTCGATCGAACCTCGCAGTTCGGCTGATGTTTTACCAATGGACATGCTCTTTACGATCCTGGAGTGAGGGTTGTACCCTTTGCCGCCGAAAACGGTTGACGTGATGAGGATTTTTCACGGCTCCGGGATCACAAGCTGCTTGGCATCGGCGGGATTTTGCTGCGTTTGTGGTTCCCGCGCGACTGCGGGAGTGCTCGCATGAACAATGCCGAGCGGTGCGGTGAGTGTGCAAACGGCGTAAAATTTCCGACCCACGGCTACTGTCCTACAGCACTGTCTGTTCGGGTGTTCGCAATTGAGCCGCGACCCCTAGCGAGTCTTCGAGCGAAGGGGCCGGGCCTCCGCAGTAGAATCCGGTGACTCCAGAGCACGAAGCCTCCCTACGTCCCACGGCTCATTCGAATGGCAATCGACCACGCAAACGGCCAATGCTGTAGCCCGCGGGAAGGAACCAATGGGCGATGAGGGACTCGAACCCCCGACATCCTCGGTGTAAACGAGGCGCTCTAGCCAACTGAGCTAATCGCCCGCGAAGAAAAGAAGGTTTAGGGTTTAAGAGTCAACGGCTAAAGGAAGAACAGAAGACCATTCACCCTTCTGCCTTTGACCCTTGCCCTTTCAACCCTTGCCCCCCCGCTTCAGCGGGAAAGCATTCGGGTGCGGCGGTTGCGGCGCTCCGCTCGCAGCTTGGCACGGCGGTTGGTCTCGCTCGGCTTTTCGTAAAACTCGCGGCGACGCATCTCTTTCTTGATCCCGCTCCGCTCCACCAACTTGCGGAATCGCCGGACTGCTTCCTGAATCGTCTCTCGATCGCGAACCAACAACCGTACCATCGTCTCTCCAAAAACTTGTTCGGGGGGCCGACGCCGTTAAAAGGCACCGGTGAAAATTGGGGTGTGCATGCGAATTCTCCTGAAATCCAAGGGAAAGCTGCATTCAAAATCCCATCGCCGACGACCGCCGACGGTGGGCACGGCCCACAGCTTACGCAACCGGCGGGGTGATCCACAAGGACAACGCGCCGGCGGAGCTGGGCAATCGTCGTGCGGATGGAATTGTGGGGCGGCCGCAGACGTGGGACGGCCTGGAAGGCCGTCCTACGGTTGACCGATTTCCAGGGCCACCGCGTCACGGCGTTTTCCGTCAATGCCGTAGGGGATCAATTGCCCGGTCGCCCGGTCCGCCACCGCGGTCAGACGGACGCTGCGCGGTCCGTGCAGACAAAAATGATAGCCGTCGGGTCCGCCGCCGCGAACGATTCGCCGCGCAGTGATCGGAAATGAACCCGGCTCCAAGCCGCCAAGCTCGCACAACACGCGCTCGACATGCGATCGAATCGTTGAAAAAACATCATCGGTTGGAGCGTTTGAATCAGAAATGGTGGGACCCCACGGTGAGTTTCGATCGACCGCCCGTGGCGGCCCGCTGCTCCAGCGGCAACGCTGCCGGACGTCGGCTTCATCGTCCCCGCCGCTTTCGTCGCTTTGCCGTCGCCGCCAACCGGCCGGTCATCCCGGATCTGACGACTGGGGGTTTTGGGTTAATCTCGCGGTTTGATTTTCAATCACTTGTCGCGAAAAGTCACGGTACGATGGGCTTTCAGCCCGTCTCGGTTGGGGTCGTTGCAAAAACAGTAGAAAGGACTGAGAGTTGACCCGGATATGGCGTTGATTCGGTTGTTGGACGGCCTGAAAGGCCGTCCTACGCCTTAGTTATCACGGACGGTCACCAAACGTTTGACCAGCGGGCCGATCGAAGCCACCATACCGCTCCGATCAAGCCTATTTCCGGCCAAATGGAAACCTCTTGGCCAGCAGCGGCCATTTAACCGGCACGATTCCGTCCGCGCGACCCCATGAATTCCGTTTCAAACCCTGTCGCCGAACCGGCCGCCGAGTCGACCGCGACGCTCGACACCCTCGATTTGCTCGGCATCGTCCGGCGGGGTTGGCCGTGGATGCTCGGCGGCTCGATCCTGGGGGTTGCCGTCGGGGTCGCTGCGGCGTTGATGATGCCGCCGTGGTACGTTTCCAAAGCCGCCGTGATGCTCAGTCCGACTCACGGCGGGTTGGGCGACACCGACGAACAAAACAACGTCGTCAATCCCGACATCATCGCCAACCACGTCGAATTGATCCGAAGCCGGCGGACGGTTTACGAGGCTTTGAAAACCAGCGGCCTGATGGAGTTGCCGTCACTGGTGCGGCACATCGACGGCGATCGCGACGTGGTCGACTACGTCATTTCGCAAATGGAGCTGTCCGCCGGCGGTTCGGGGCCGGGCAAAACTGCGCGGACGATTCGCGTCAATTTTGTCCACGACGATAAACAGGACGCCACGGTGGTCCTGCGGTCAATCATCCAGCGTTACGAGCAGTCGATCAAAACCGAACTGCAATCGATGCTCGATCAGGCTTCCGGGTTGGTCGCCGATGCGATGGATCAGGCCGAAAAGGATCTCCGGGACGCCGAACAGGCTCGGTTGGCGGCCCGGGAGGCGGCTCCGGTCATCTTCCGCGGGGAGGGCAGCAGCAACGTTTATCAGGAGCGTGCTCAACGATTGCAGGAGGAATTGATCGCCGCGGAGATCGAAATCGCGACGTTGCAGCCGCGGCTCCAGCGGGTCAACGAGGCGATCGCGGAGGTCGAAGGCTCCCCCGATCCGGCCGATCATTTGGACAAACTCTCGTTGATCGATCGTGACAGCCTGACGCGGCTGGGCGTTTTCGCGGGTCTGCAGTCCGAGGAAACCAACTTGGCGAGCGTCCAGGCGGCGATGCCGGCGCAGACCGAACGGGCCAGGGCCGAAATCACCCGGCTGCTGGAACTCAACACCGAGCGTCAGCGGCTCGAATCGATCTACGGTCCCGGTCACCCCAAAATTCGCGAGATCAACAAACAGATTGCGTTGGTCGAAAATTTTATCGACGACAGCCATCAAAACAGTCCGGTCCCGACCGCCGACGCCCGCCCGCCGCTGGATCCCGAAGCGATCCTGCGAGCCTACGTCGGATTTTTGACCAACGATTTGGCAACGTTGCAAAACCGTCGGCAGGAGCTTCAAACGTTGGTCGACGAAGCCGAAAAGCAAGCCCGGACATTGATCGCGATCGAATTGAACGACCAGGTGTTGCAGCAGCGGGTCGAGCGGCAGCGGGAGTTGTACAACCAAACCGTGACGCAAATGATGACGCTCAACACCGCCGGCGGGTTGGCCGGCTACAGTTATGACTTTATCGAAGTGCCGCGGTCGGGACTGCAGGTTTGGCCCAAGAAACCGTTGATCGCCGGCGGCGGGTTGTTTGCCGGATTGATGTTAGGATTATGTTTTTCGCTGTTGAGTGAATTTCGCGACGATCGATTCAAGTCGGTGGCGGAAATCGAGGGAACGTTGGGGGTCAAAGCGATCGGCACGATCGGGGCGCTGGACGACCGGTTGCTGCTCCGCGAAGACGGCGTTCCCGACAAAGCGATCGCCGATCACGAAGCCGTTCGGATGCTGCGGGCGATGTTGTTGACGCAATTGGACCGACGGGGATGCAAGGCGATCGGAGTGACCAGCGCTAAACCGGGCGAAGGCAAATCGACCGTGGTGGCGCATTTGGCGGTCTCGCTGGCCCGCTCCGGCCGGCGGGTTTTGTTGATCGACGGCGACCTGCGGCGACCCCGAATTCATCAATTGCTCGATCGTGCTCCGCAGGACGGGCTGGGCGATTGGTTGTGTGGTCAATTGACGTTGCCCGATTGCCTTAAACCGACCGACATCGACGGTTTGGACGTGATGACGGCGGGTCAAACCACCCGGTCGGCGTCCGAATGGTTGCAAGCCCCGCGGATGGCTCAATTGACCGGCGAGCTGTCGCCGCGTTATGACGTGATCCTGGTCGACCTGCCGCCGGTGTTGGCGGTGACCGACCCGCTGGTCGTGCTGCCGCAACTGGACGCCGGATTATTGGTCGTCCGCGTCAGCCAAGCCGAACGCGGGACCGCCGCCAACGCGGCCGAGCGGATCGAAGCGGCCGGCGGGCAGTTGATCGGCACCGTGCTCAATCGTTTTGATTGTCAACACAAGATGAGCGACGCGACGTACAGCTACGCGACGGATTACAAGATCATTCCAATCCACCGTGCGGCTGCCGTGGGATAGGCCTCCGGCCTGTCTTGAGTATCCATGACAGGCCGGAGGCCTATCCCACAAGGATGACAGGCCGGAGGCCTATCCCACAAGGATGACAGGCCGGAGGCCTATCCCACAAGAATGACAGGCCGGAGGCCTATCCCACGTCAGTTGAACAGCGCAAACAGCGCGTTGCCGGAGATCCAGTTGATGGTGCTATTGAGCGCCGCGGCCCCGGGTTTTTGATGCAACAATACAACATCATCGGGTAGGATGCGAATGCGCTCTTTGGGGTCCGTCACCGCTCGGTCCAAGTCGACGCGGATCGCCAATTGCCGGCCCGAAGGCAGCCGGCGAAGGATTTTGACGTGGGTCGCTTCGCGAACATAGCCCGGATTCCCGCCGGCGAGGACTTGGCCGGACAATCCCAGCGGGCCGCCGGGTGATCCGGTCGCCATCGCGATCGCTTCGATGATGTCGACGTCTTGATCGCGGGGCAACGGCACCCGGCCGCCCGGCAGCAAACCGCCGGTGATGAAGTACTCATTGCGGCGGGGCACAAAGACCACGTCGCCCTCGTGCAGATCACGTCTTGGGGCCGGAACGGCAACGCCTCGCAAGGGCAGCCGACCAGCGGGATGCGGATGACGTTGACATTGCAATCCCCGGCGCGGCCGCCGGAGACGACCGACTGAAGACTGCCGGCACTCATATAACGGTAGTCAAGATTGGGATCCGACCGAATCACATAAACCTCCCGGGCCGCATCGGTGCCCGGCAACCCGCCCGTCTCGGCTAGCGCGTGCAGCACGTCGTTCTCATAGGTGGGCAGGTCGATGGTCTCGCCGGAGCCGCGGTGTATTTCATCGACGGCCTGCGGATCGACGAGCGCGACCGTTTCGTTGGGCGTGTCTTCCCGCATGACCACGACGCGGTGAACGCGGGGGACAAGCAGCGACACGGTGATCCGCTCGGCATCGGGTTTGATCAA
Source organism: Pirellulaceae bacterium (assembly GCA_963833245.1). Taxonomy (GTDB): domain Bacteria; phylum Planctomycetota; class Planctomycetia; order Pirellulales; family Pirellulaceae; genus Rhodopirellula. The sequence continues at coordinate 281,493 of CAWHXH010000005.1, read as the reverse complement.
CTGCTCGGCTCGGTAGGCGGCCGAAATCCGCTCGACCGCCTGCGACGTCGTTAGACCCGCGATGCGAACCGGTTCGACCAGCGGCAAATTGACCGTGCCGTCCTGATCGACGCGAATCGGCAACCCGGTCGATGGGCCGACGACGGTGCCGCGGGGCGGGTAATAGCGCTGGGCCAGCGTTTGAGTTTGCTGGATGACCGGCGTTTCGTCCTCAGAGGCCGGGAAAATGCCGTAGACGTAAACCGACAGCGTGTCACCGGCGGCGATGGGATGATCCAGCGGTTTGCTTTGACCCAAAGCGGCCATCGGCAGCAGCGCGAGTGATTCTCGCGGGCAATCAAAGAGACCTTCGGGCAACCTCGACGCCGGGACGGTGCCCTGAGGCGAGGAGACGAAGTGGCAACCGGTCGAAAGCGACAGCAGGGCGACGATCAGCAGGGGGCGGCGGAGCATGGCGGATCGGAAAAAATGGAGCGGTCGTCGAGCGGTTGAATGGGAGTGCCGTGGGCGGGTCATCGTCGGCTCCCACCGGCGGGGCGGCGATTTTGACCGGCCAATCGCCAGTCGAGTTGAGGAAAGAGCGATCCGGGATCGCCCGAAAGGTCCGGCACGGTCGGCCAAGCTCGCGGGGGCACCGGCAGGGAGATGGTGTCTTTGGCTTCGTCGACTTGCTGGTCAAACGACTTGGGTTCCGGCTCGCCGGATCGTTCACGTCCAAACGGCTTGGTCGGCTCGGGTGGTTTGGCGGGCGTCGGCAAAAACTCGAACTCCTCGCTCAGCGGCAGCGGTTCGGGGCGGGCCTCATCGCTGAGGCTCCTCGGCGCCGCTCCGGGTGTCGCTGAAGGTAGCTTCGACGCGGCCGGCGGATCGGCAGCCGGCGTTTCATCAGCCGGGGCGGGCCGATCGGGTGAGGTCGGTCGCGTCGACGGGGGCGCGGTGCCGCGGGGCGGTTGCGCCGGACGGCCGCCGGTCGCCGGGGGCCGGGTGGCGGCCGGTCCATCGTCGGGCAGCGACAACGAATCTTCCAGCGACAAGTCCTCGTCTGCGTCCCGATTATCCCGCGTCGTCTCCCGCGTCGCGGGACCACGCGGCAGGTCTTGGACAACGACCGGCGCCAACGGCGGGGCGGGGTCGACTTCGAGCAACGATTGATCGGCCACCATGCCGCCCCAACCGAGCGAACCCGCCGCCGGGCCGACGCCGCACGTTACACATCCGCAACCCGCCGGCCCCGCCGCCCCGCAAGCTCGATCACATCGCGGGATGTAACACTCGCCCGTTTCGTGCAAACGCAAATGATGGGTATCGGGGAACTGTGAGGCCTGCGCCGCCCCGGCTTGCCAACCGGCATAGTAAGACGCACGGGGCGCGTCGCAATTTTCCAACACCTCGTCCGGCTCCCAGTACCGCTGCGGCGCGATCACCGGGGGGCAACACGGTCCGCCGGTGGCAACCTCATAAAACCCGTCGAGCCAGCCAAGCTTATAATCCTTGGCGTAAGTGCCATGCCCCGGTTTGCCGGCGCGGCGATACTCCGATTTTGCCCGCGTTCGTTGCGTCCATTCGTAGTGATCGTCGTTGAGGCTGGCGGTGTCACGCAGCGAGATGCAGCCGCCCGAAAACGTCACAACGAGGCTTAACGTGACCAAAATCATAGCGGAGCGGCGAAGGTCGCCCAGCGCCGCATCGACCACGTTCGTTTTGGCGGAACCGGAGGGCTTGCGCCCTGCCGCTAAGATGGGGGTGGGGGCGGATCGAGTTTTTGACAATGCACACACACCGGGCGTCCTGCGGAGAAGGGAAGGCTCACGGTGTGTTTTCGGTTTGTCAAATCATAATAACGCCGAAAATCAAAGTTATTATTGGACATTGACGCTAACGCGTGTCCCGAAGCGGCACGTCCGATAGGACCGAACCGGCCCGGCCAATCCGCGTCACCGATCGAATCCGCGACGGGGCGAACTGGAACCGACCGATCGTGATGTGTCCCAGCAGATAGGCGACGATCGGCGGGGAGACCGAAATCATCATCTTGTCCGCCGCTTCGATGAACGAACTGCCCACGGCACACATCCACGTCAGCGATAACAGGTAGGACCAATAAATCTGGGGCGACCGAGTTCTTCGTAAAATTAGGTCCAATCCACCCATCATCAATCCGTAGACCATTGCGATGATGATCATCATCGGCAGGTAACCGGCGATCCACGCATACGATGGAATCCCCGTCCCAAACGCCACACCCTGCTCGTACACATCGGGAAAATAGTAGTACATGAATGGATTGCGAGCACCTCTGTACAGGACGCTCAGGTCGGTCTGCAGATCCCAACTGTGGACCACGATGATCATGTTGGCGTAGCCGTCAAAATTGCGTTTTTCAAACAACTCGACCCAGCCGCTATCCAGCCGCGTCTCCTGGTCGCTGCGCATCGCCATCAGGAATTGGTCGGAAAAGGCGACGATCAACAGACACAGCACCCCGGCGGCAATCATTGACGGATTGAGCAAACGCTTTTTGCGGGTGGCAAAGAAGATGATCGAAAGCACCAGCGGGAACAGGAATCGGCCCCGCGAACCGGTGAAGAACACCGGCACGCCGAATCCGACGACCAACATCCCCACCAACCACCATCGCCGTTTCCAGAGCGAATCGCTCATAAGGAAGGCAAAACCGTACATCCCGTAATACATGATCGATGTGAGGATCTGGCCGCTGGTGGTTTTGACCAAAGCCGAACGCATTCCGTCCATGGTCATGAACTGTCGTCCGAGGGCGACCGTCGCGCCGACACCGCAAAACAAACAGAAGTAGGCGAAAATTTGATAGATCGGCCAATCGCAACGCGAAAAGTCAATCGCCGGGGTGGGCGTCCGAATCAGATACGACGTCATATAGTCAAACGCAAAGGCGGTCGCATAGACGATCGCCATGAAAACGATCAGGTACCACTGGGTCGCGATCCCCACCCGCAGCAGCGTCGGCGCATCGTACTGGCCCATGTCGTGGACGTAGCCGCCCGAATAGACATAGTAGATTTGCGGAACAATGTACCACAGGAAATAGAACGCCCCGAGCGCGTTGAGCGGGTGGAACCACCGCGACCGGTAGTCGGTCCGGTATCGCCAATAGAGATACGTCGGCGCCGCAATCAACAGGATTTGAACGACCACCAGGAAGACATAGGTCACGTGATAATAGCGAACGTCGGTCATGTCGTTTGCCCCGTCAATACGTTGCCAACCTCCCCGACCTCGCGGAGCATCCAATGGACCTCATCGTCAAAATCATACCGCTCGCGGACGAACCGTTTGGCTTGTTTTCGCAGTTCCGGCGAAATCGGTTTGCTAACCAGGCTGCTGGTCGTGCGGGCCATCAGTTTGAACCGCCGCGGCATGTAGGGACCGATCGATCGCGACAGCCGCGTCAGGAATCGGTTGCGGCTGATGGTGCCCTGATAGATCCGCCGGTCACACCTGGCGGACACCCAGTCGGTGGTCACCGGCGGGTCGACGGGCATGAGGAATTGGTTCAAAACTTCAGTGAATGCCGCCGGATCGGTGACCGGAAAACGCACCACGGCCATGAACGTCGGGTCGCGATCAGCCCAAGCCTGCACGTGTTGCCGGTATCGTGAAAAACACTCGATTCGCCGCGACTCGGCATCCCGAAGTTCAAATCCGTCACGGGTGATCCACGCCTCACCCCGATTGACGCTGTGCAACAGGTGCGAGGCGGCGCGGTCATAGGGGTCACGCACCATCACCAGCAGACGCTGATGATTAAAACAGTCGGCGATTCGGTCGGCGGCGGCATGATCGATCAGGTAAGACGGCGCGAACTCGATCGGCGAGGTGCAGGTCGGAGCAAAGTATCGGTGATATTGTTCGGAGCCGCGCTGATGTTGCCGGTCGAAATGAAAGGTCTCTTTGACGCTTCGGGGCATCCGGTCGGCGTACCGTTCCCTCAAGATTTCGTCGAGCCACGTCGTGCCGCATTTGGGGGCGCCGATGCAGACACTAAGCGAGTGAAAGAATGGATGGGTCATGTCAGGCCAAAGATATCCAGTCGGCGGCCCCGCAGCCGGGACAACCACAGGTTGCCCAGGATGCCGTTGAGCAGATAGACGCAGGTCAACACCCAGGCGGCGGTGGTGGCCGATTCGATGTCAAAGAGCACGATGTACGTCAGGAAAACAAGAACGCCGGGCAACCAGGCGGCGATCTCCAGCGGCCGCGGCGTCGCGGCGATCAACGTTTGACCGGCCGGACCGGCTGCCGTCGCGGTGGTAAACCATTGACCCAGGGTCATGATCATATAAACCATCACGACCACCCCGCCAAAGTCGAACGCGGCGTCGACGTACATGCAAATGCCCAGCCCCGCGACACCGCCGAGCACCGAGAGGAAAAAACATAACCACACCAGCGACCGGAGGTTTTGAATCGCCAACTTTTCGCCCCCCAGATATCCCGCCAGGTAGGATGGGGCGGTGGAATTGAGATACGTCGCAAAGATCGATGAGCAAACCGTCAATCGTTGACCTAAGGCAAAACACGTCGCCGCCGCCGGGGGTCCCATCGCCGCCAGGACGATGACCGGACCCTGACTCAAACCGACCTGGGAAAGCCGCAGGAAAAAGAATCGCGTCGATTCCCGCCACGACATTTCAACATCACCATCGGTTCGGGTGGCAACCATTTGGGTCGAGTCGGTGATGGGCCGCCGTTGCCAAATGCGATGAAACCAATATGCCGAAATTAGCAACGACAATCCATACGTGACGGCCATGCAGGCGGTTAGCACGGCGATCGAATCGACCGAGATCGACATCGCGGCGGTCATCAAGATCGCCACGGTGCTCAGACCGGTTGCCAATCCCGTGCTGGTTAAATTCGCGGCGGTATGATCGTCCAGTCCCCGCATCAAATCGGCAATCATCAACAGCGCGGTTTGCGCGATATAAACCAACACCCAAGCGGCCACGACGGCGGGGGAATCAATCAAACCCATCGCCGGCAACGCGACCGCCAGCCCGACGCCGCCGATCGCCACCGGCAACCGGCTAAACCCGGCGGTGCGGATCATTTGCCCGATCGCCGTGGCCGCTCCGCGTCGCTGGGTCAATTCGATGCACGCCCGCCAGCCGTTGCCGAATTGACCGACAACGCTCCAAATTTGCACCGCGGCCCAGCAGGAAAAGAATTGATCCGATACGTCGCGGGTACACCATGCGGTGACCAAAAGTGATAAGGTCGCTTGAAACCCAACACCGATGAACCGGAAGGCGATCGGGATCGTTTTCCGCCAGGCTCGAAGCGCTGCGGTGGGGGTCATGAATGGCAGACCGAAGGCTCACCGGCATACAAAGCTGACCAACGATCGCGAATCCGGTCCAGGTCAAACTCGCCGGCGGCCAACGTGAGGCTGGCATCGCCGGCCGATTGAGCCGCCGCATCATCGCTGGCCAGTCGCCGGACCGCGGTCGTCAACTCGGCCACATCGTCCGAAGCGAATCCGTTGTCATACCAACCGGTCAAAATTGAATCGTCGTTGGGGGCCAGGCAGTCGAGATTGCCGGCAAAACGGCTGGTGACAATCGGTTTGCCGGCACAAACCGCTTCGATCAAAAACCTCGACAAACCCTCCCAACGCGATGGAAGCAATACAAACCGGCAACGGTCGATGCGGTCCAGAACTTCGCGATGTGGCGCGTAGTCAATTTGCTCGACGTTAGGCGGCAGGTCGCTAAACTCCGGCGGGCTGTCGGTCGGCGCTTGACCGATCCAAACAAACCGGTGCTCCGGCAAATGACGGGCGACGTCGACAAACCGGTCAAACCCTTTTTGCATGCAGACCCGGCCGACGCCCAGGATTGTTCCGTCGGTTTGATCGATCGGCAAACCCCCGCGGCGGGCCGACGCGTTGTTGATTTGCAAAACCGATCCGCCCAGCGACCGAGCCAAACTCGCCTCGTGCGGCCCGCAGCCGATCGTCACCGCCCGGCGGGCGGTCCAACGCTCGGCGATGCGGCAACCGGCACGCACCACGCCGGGCAGGTCTTGTCGTAAAAACGAATAACCGCGTGGCGAGTAGAAGGTGCGCAGCCCGGCGGTCGGTCCCAGCAGTTTGGCATACATACCACCGTGGGCGCTGTGGCCATGGACCACGTCGAAAACATTGGTGAGTTGTTGTCGCAGAAATCGCAAATTACTTAGATGCCTGGCCGGACCGCGTCCCGGTAGCGGGACGGCGGTGACGTGCGGGGGGATTTCCGGCAGGTCCACGCCGGTGCCCTGACGTTGACCGTAATAGAGCGTGAAGCGGTGGTCACCACGAAGTTGATCACACAATTGCATCACCGATTTGGACGTCCCATAGGCAAAGCAGTCGACGATTTGAGCAACGTGAGCCATGAGGGTTGGCTCAGTAAGCCCCTTCGCGCAACAGCATCGTTCGGATCGTTCGGACAATGATGTATAAATCTAACCAGATCGACCAATTGCAGACGTAGTAACTGTCCAGTTTGACCCTTTCGGGGTAGCTGGTGTCGTTTCGGCCGCTGATTTGCCAAAGACCGGTCAACCCCGGACGGACCCGGAGGTAAAAACCATAAGAATCCTGATACTTGACGACTTCATCGTCGACGATCGGGCGGGGACCAACCAGAGACATTTCACCCCACAGGACGTTCCACAACTGGGGGATCTCATCGAGGCTGCTTTTGCGGAGCAGCGGGCCGACGCCGGGGACGATCCGCGGGTCGTTTCGCAGCTTGTGATCGACCTCCCACTCCGCCCGCAGCCGCGGGTCGGCGGCCAGGACGTTTTGCAGAACCGCATCGGCGCCGGGCACCATGGTGCGAAACTTCCAGGCCTTGAAGCTGCGGCCGCCCCCGCCGATGCGGCGTTGACCGTAAAACACCGGTCCGGGAGACGACCACCGGATCCAAAGGGCGGCGATCAGGAAAAAGGGTGATAGCGCGATCAACGCCGCGGCCGCTCCGGCGGTATCGAACGCCCGTTTGATGAACCGTGCCCAACGGTTTCGCAATTGATCGCGGACGTGAATGCCCATCACCCCGGCACAATCCCGCAGGTTGGCAAAAAGGCTGGGGATCAACAGGTGCGAGGGCAGCAGGACGAGGTGCGGGAAAACGCTGCAGTGGCGAATCAACTCCTCGATTTCGACCCCGTGGCAACCGCCGGGAGCGACGATGGCCCATCGGACGGCGTAGCGATCGGCCAACGCCGCGACGTCATCGACCGAGCCGAGCAGCGGTCGCTGGCCAATTGGTCGTTGGCGAACCCGCTCGCCCAGCACGTCGGTCAAGGCGACCACCGGTTCGTCGGGCGGCGTCGCGGGCGGGTCGATCGCTTCGGTCCAGTGTCCGACGATGCCGACCGGTCGCAATCCGCGTTGCGGCCCGCGGTTGAAGTGGTCAAAGATCGCTTGACCCTGCGATCCGCCGCCGATCACCAGCATCCGCTCGCCCCACCAACGCTGGCGGGCGGCGAGCAACCGGACGACCGAACGCTGCAGCGGCAGGACGATCAGCGCGATCGTGCCACCCAGCAGGCTGGCGGTCGCCTCGACCGGGGTCAGTTGCCCCAGCGTCAGGTTGCTCAGGATGATCAACGTAAAACTCATCGCCCCGGCGAGCGTCAATTGACGCAGTTCCCAAACCGGGTTCATTCCCGTCGCCGGAAGCAGCCCGACGACGGTCGCGATGATCAAATACGCGGTCGCGACGACGGCCGCTTCGGTCGCGTATTTGAGCGGCGAGACGGCGCCGAAAACCCACTCGCCCAAAAACGTGGCGAGCATGAAGGAGACGAAGATCGTCGCCACGTCGCCGACCGCCAACGGCAGGCTGGTGAGCCAAACCTGCAGCGACTGCCGCCCGCTGCCGGCCCGCTCGGTCACCTCAACTGCGGTGACTGCAACCTCCGTCCCGTCAAAGCTTTGAGCCTCCGTGGCCGTTGCGATTCGGTTGGTCGGCACGAATCCCGGACGATCACGCGGGGCGTCGGCCGGTTGCGAGCGGCCGCCGGGGACGACCGGCGAGAGCAACGCGATCGCCTCGTTCGAAACCAACCCCAGCGGGACCGCGGGCGGCCGGTCGAACGAGACGTTGGGCATGGGGTTCAATCGGGCAGCAGGTTGCGGATTTGGCCGGCGCGGGCGATTGTAATGATCAAAACCGTTGCGATTGACAAAATCGGTGCAATTGTCCGTAGCGCCGTTCGGTTCTCCCTTAATGCCGGATTGTTGGCTAGCAAATGACGATTTCAAGCTGCCCGAGACTGTTCGATCCATGAAAGGCCGTGAGATTTTCGCGATGCTGCGGCCGGGCTTTCGTGCCGCGATGTCGGTCAACCGGTGCCTGCCGCGGACCGTTTTCAAAAACACGTGGTGGATGGTCCAGTCGCTGCCCGGTTTCCCCGGCGTGGGGCTGCGATACCTGTGGGCGGCGCGGCTGTCGGCGGGCGTCGGCGACAACGTTTGGTTCGATGCCGGGGTTTACGTCAAACACTGGTCGGGGTTGACGTTTGGCAGCAACGTTTCGATCCACCAAATGTGCTACCTCGATGGCGAGGGCGGGATCACGATCGGCGACGAGGTCGCAATCGCCCACGGCAGCTCGATCATGAGCGCCGATCACACATTTGATGATCCGTCGGTCCCGATTCGCTACGGTCCGATTCGCCGTGACCCGGTGGTGATCGAATCAGACGTTTGGATCGCGTGCGGTGTCCGGGTGTTGGCCGGGGCGCACATCACGATGCGGACGGTCGTGGCTGCCGGGGCCGTGGTCCGCCGGGGGAAGATCGGCGGGGGGATCTACGGCGGGGTGCCGGCGCGGCGGTTGGCGGCCATTTCCCACCAGTCGCGAAGCGACGGCATGAGATAGCCCCGGACGTCAGTCCGGGGTTCAACGTGGCAACATTCCCCCCAGTCGCGAAGCGACGGCACGCGATAGCCCCGGACGTCAGTCCGGGGTCCGATGTGACAGCCATTCCCCCCCAGTCGCGAAGCGACGGCATAAGATAGCCCCGGACGTAAGTCCGGGGTCCGATTTGGCAGCCATCCCCCCCAGTCGCGAAGCGACGGCATGAGATAGCCCCGGACGTCAGTCCGGGGTTCAATGTGCCAGCCATACCCCCCCAGTCGCGAAGCGACGGCATAAGTCCTCCATGCCATCGCTTCGCGATTCCGAGGCGGGGGTAATGGTCTGCGGTTCCCCGGACTTGCGTCCGGGGCTATCGGATGGCATCGCTTCGCGATTCTAAATCCGGGGCTATCGGATGGCATCGCTTCGCGATTCCAAGTCCGGGGCTATCGGATGTCGTCGCTTGGCGACTTACGACCTTCGGCCAATCGCAAACTTTCAATCCGCTCGTCGGCTTGGACGATCAGCCGGTTGAGCATCGCGATGCGGGTGTCCATCTCGGCGGTCAACTCGCGCTGCAAGTCAAACATCGCGATCTGCCAACGCTGGGTTTCGACCGGGGCGTCGCCCAGCGGGACCGCGGTCGTCGTCTTGGCGGCCAATCGGCGGGAAACTTCTTGGTCCTCGCGGCTTTGCGTCAAACCTTTTTTCTTGCGGCGGATCGTCATCCGGGCCATCGTCCAGCCGAGCATCACCAGCCCGGCGACCAGCCACAGCGTCGATCGGTCTCCAAAGGCGGTCATGGAATTGGCCCGGCAACGAAATGGACTAGTTTGCACCACAGGTTCGCAATCAACTTCGTCGCCCCCGCCCCCACGCCTTGACCGCTTCCGCCCCGCCCCCGGTGATCCGCTCTTTGGCGGTGCCCGAGTCGCCCCAAGCCCCCGAGATTGCCGCCGCGTGGGCGATGCTCGACGACGCCGAACGGGCCGAAGCCGCGAAATTCGTCCACGACGGTGCCCGATGCCAGCATTTGATCGGTCGGTCGCTGGCCAAAAACATGCTCGGCGAAGTCGCCGGAGTCGAGCCGGCGTCAATTCGATTCCGACGCGACGAGGGCGGCAAACCGCATGTTGAATCACCCGCCGCGGCGATGTTGCCGTTCAACTTGTCGCACACCCGCGGGATGGCCGTTTGTGCGGTTTTAAAACAAACCGATCGCTCGGTCGGGGTCGATGTCGAGCGGATCGATCGGCGAACGGATTTGGCGTTGGCGGGGCGGTATTTCGCGATCGAGGAGAACCGGCAACTCGACGCGGAAGCCGACGAGGACGCCCGCCGCGAGTTGTTCTTTCGGTTCTGGACGCTCAAGGAGGCGTTTGTCAAAGCGACCGGCACGGGGCTGCGAACGCCGCTGGATTCGTTCGCATTTGATGCGAAAACGTGTCGGTTGATCCGCAACGACGCCGGACCGTTGGCCGGCGTTGAAGCTCAAGTCTTTGCGACCGGAGAAACGTTTCGGGTCGCCGTGGTGGTCAATGAACGTTGAGGGACCTATCCCCGGATCACGCTGCTGAGGAATCGTCGTTTGCTCATCAAAGGGTCCGGGGTGAGGGCGAAATTCAGACCTGGTTCCAAACGATCGTTTGGTCCCAGTGTCACGTTGCCGATCTGATCGCCCAGTTGAGCCGGCGGGGCGGTCGGTCCGGCTTGTTCCAAACCGTCGGTGAAGTTCGGCGGCAGCGTCATTCGCCGCACCGTGTAGGTCCCGTCGGCCAAGTTGGCGAAGACGTAATCGCCCGCCGCGTTGGTCGTCGTGCTCAGCGGCGAGGTCAACCCGCCGCCGGTCAATTGCAACGCGATCCCGGCCAGACCCTGTTCGCCAGCGTCCTGGATCCCGTTGTTGTTGGGGTCGCTGAAGATTCGACCCGACAACTCGTTGAGGGCTTGATCGACGGTCGTCGCGGCGGTCGCCGAGTTGTTGGCGGTGTTGGTCTCGGTCGTCGTCGTCGTCACCGCGACGTTGTTGGTCAAAGTGCCGGTGGCGCCCGCGTTGACGGTCGCCAGGATCGTGAACGTCGACGTTGCGGCATTGGCCAGCGAACCGACGTTGACGGTCACGACGCCGGTCGCCGAAGCGGTCAGTGCGGCCCCGGCCGGCCCGGTGCCCGAGACGAACGTTACGCCCGGCGGCAACGTGTCGGTCGCGACGACGCCAGCGGCCGCGTCGGGGCCGTTGTTGGTCACTACGACGGTGTAAGTCAACGTGTCGCCGGGGTCGGCGGTCGCTTGGTTGACCGATTTATTGACGGTGATGTCGACGGTCCGCGGGGTGACGTCGAGGTCGTCGGACGCGGCGTTGTTGTTCGTTTGGGTCTCCCCGGCGTCGGCAGTGATTGACGCGTTGTTGATCAAATTGCCGGTCGCGGCCGCCCCCACGGTCGCGGTGATCGTGAACGTTCGCGTCGCGGTCGGTGCGAGCGAGAACGGTGCAAACGTGACTGTCGTGACGCCGGTCGCCGCGTTGGTCATCGTGCTGGTCGGCGAGTCGGACGCCGAAACGAACGTTAATCCGGCCGGCAACGCGTCGGTCAAGACGATTCCGGTGGCGACCGATGGCGACTGGCCGTTGTCCGCTTCGGTGCCGTCGTCGTTGGTGTCGTGGCTGACGATGATCTCGAACTGGACCGAGTCGCCCGGTCGGAGTTGATCGCTGCCGACGACCCGTTTGGTCAACGTGACGTCAAACGCCGGATTGACCGTCACGACGGCATCGTCGGAGTTGTTCGTCGTATCGAGTTCCGTGACGCCGGCGGGCAATGTCGGGGTGACGGTCGCGACGTTGGTCAACGCCCCGGTCGCGGACGCGGCGGCGGTCGCGACAACGGTGATCGTGCGCTCCTGACCGACGGCCAAATCGAACGCCGGGAACGTCACCACGGTATTGGCTGGCGTGTTGACGGTCGAAAGCGTCGGCGTCACCGCGGCACCGCCGGAGGTCGCCGAGACGAACGTCAAACCCGGCGGCAACGTGTCGACGACCACGACGCCGGTCGCGTCGGTCAGGCTGTCAGTGTCGTGGCGGACGACCAGCGTGAACGTCGTTTGATTGCCTGCCCCGGTCGTGCCGGCGGTCAACGTTGCCGGAGCGGCGGTTTTGACAATCGTCAAGTCGATCGCGGCAACCGGGGTGATCGTTTCATCGTCGTCGTTGCCCGCCGGCGGGTCGCCGACCGGCGTTGTGACGGTGATCGGGTTGACGATCGGCCCGGTCGCCCCGCGAGCGACCTGGACCTCGTAGGTAAACGTCAACGGTGTCGCCCCGGTCGCCGGAACATCGCCCAAGTCAAACGTCAGGACTTGGCCGTTGGCCGAAATCGTCGCCCCGGAAGTTCCGGCATTGAACGAACCGGGCACGAGCGTCAAGGCGGCCGGCAGCGTGTCGGTCAACGTCACACCGGCGGCGATCGCCGGACCGAGGTTGGCGACCGTGACCTGGTAGGTCGCAAATCCGCCCGCGGTCACCGCGATCGGCGCCGTGGTGTCGATGATGTCATCGGCCGGGTTGGTGTCGTTCGGTGTGTTGGGCGTCCGCGACGAGAGCAGCGTTTTGGTGATTTGAACGTCGGACGCTAAGTCAACGGTTGTGATGTCGGTGGCGGTATCGGGGTCGGCATTGGTCGCGTCGGCGGTGACCGAGTTGGTCAACGTTTCGGCTCCGGCGGCGATGTTTTGATCGACCAAAACCGTCAACGTCGCGACGCCGGTTTGGTTTTGAGCCAAGTCGCCGAAGGTGAACGAAACCGTCCCGTCGGCGTTATCGGTGAAGGTAAAATCGCCGGGGTTTTGGTTCCCGGTGCCTTCGGCGGCCGAGACGAACGTCGTGCCCGCGGGCAGCGTGTCGATCGCTGTGACGCCCAGCGCCGTCGTCGCGACGGTGTTGGTCACCGTGATTGTGTAGGTCAACTGCGATCCCGGCGTGGTGTTGGTCACCCCGTCGTCTTTGGTCACGTCGAGCACCGCGTTGGTCAAATTGACCGGCTCGATCGCGACATTGTTGGCCATGGCACCTTGCAGCGGCGCCGGGGCAACGTTGTCGGCGTCGTTGAGGTCCAAGTCGACTTCGACCTCGAACGCCGAGACGCGGATTAAATTGTTGGGCGTCCCGGTCGCGGTGGCGGCGATCGATGCGGTAACCGTGTAAACCTCGGTTGCCCCGGCGGCCAACCCTCCAGCGATGGTGAACCGGTTAAACGTCTCGCCGTTTTCGGTGATTTGCGGCGCCGCGACGGTCGCTCCGTTATCGTCAACGACCGAAACGAACGTCAGCCCGGCCGGCAGGACGTCCTCGACGACGACTTCGGTGGCGTTTGAATTGCCCAAATTGGCGACCGTGACGGTGAACACCGCGGTGCCGCCGGGCGTCGGGTTGCTGGCCGCGGCGAGCGTTTTGTCGATCCGCAAATCAGTCACCGGCAACACGCCGAAGTCGACCGTGGTGTTGACGTTGGTGTCGTTTTCGGGACCCGCCGGCTCGTCGCCGATCATCAACGTGATCGGTCCGGCGATCACGTCGCTAAGCAGGTCGCCGGGCGTTTCGCGAACGCCGTCGTTGTCGTCATCGGCGTTGGCGTTGGTCCCGTTGCCGCCGGGCACGGCGACCGCCGAGACGTCAAAACCAAACAACGCATCGCCGACGCTGAATTGGTTGCCGGGGATGACGACCCAGTAGGTCCCCGGGGCCAAACCGTCGAACAAGTACGAACCCGGATCGGTGCCCGCGACGGTATCGACGGTCGTTGTGGCGATCGCCGTGGGGGTGCCGACGGCCGGATCGGTGTTGAACAATTGAACGGTGATCGGGTTGCCGGCCGGGGCCAGGAACCGAGGTTCAGCCCCGGTGCCGGTCATTTGGTTGATCCCGTCGTTTTGATTGGTCAAAACGACGCCGCCGCCGTTGTCGACAAAGATTTCGCCACCCAAAGCGACTTGAGCCGTCGCCGGGGCGTTGGCAATCACGACGTCCGAGTTGACCGCATCCAGGACGCTGACGAACAGGTCGAGGCTCGGCGCGCCGCTGCCGCCGCCCACCGGCGTGCTGTTGATCCCGTCGACGAACGCTTCGACCGCCCCGACGCTGGTGAAGTTGGCCGGCGTGGTCGCGCCGGCGCCTTGAACGAACGCCGAGAACGGGACGAAGATCTGCATCGCCGCCGCGGCGCCGATGTTGGCGGGCAAGTCCAACGTCGTGGTCGAAAAACTCGTCGCGCTGCTGTAGACCCGGATCACCAGCGCGTCGTTGATCGCCTGGTCGCTGCGGACGGCCAATTCGACGCCCGCGGACGGGTCGTTGCCGCTCAAATCGACACCCCCCAACCCGTTTGCGTTGAGCGTCAACCCGCTGCCGTCGGCGTCCAACCCGTCGTACTGGACCAATAATTGGGCGCGAACATCGCCGCCGTTGCTAAACACCAACTGCCCGGTGCCGGTGTTGACGGCGAACTCCGAGGTGCCCGACGTTGCTGAATCGATGCGGATGCTCACGTCCCGCTCGTCGCCGATCACCCCCCCGCCGCTTGTCAACGCGCCCGAACTGCTCGTCACCGTCGCGCCGACGACCGTCGCGGTGATCGGCTGGTTGGGTTGGGCGTTTTGAAAGTTGTCGATCGGCGAAACGACATCGCCGTCATCTTCGGTCACCGTCACGGCGGTGTCGCCGGGCAAGACCACGCCGTTGATGACCGTGCCCGACGGGTTTTGAACCCCGCCGGTGCCGGGCGAGAATTGCAAGACGTAATTACCGGTCGACGTCACGCCGGTTGCGTCGTTGCCGTCCAAATTGGTGAACCGGTAGGTCCCGTCCGGCCCGGTGGTCAGCGATCCGATCGGTGTGTCGCCGGTGCTGAAGGCCCCGTTGTTGTCGACGTCCAGGAACAGGTCGACGTCGACATTCTGCAGCCGGGTCTCGCCGGCTTCGACGGTCCCGTTGCCGTTGGCGTCCAAAAACGCGGTGCCGACGATCGCGGCCAGGTCGGTCGCCATCACCACCCGCGACTGTAGCGATTCGAGTCGCAGCGGCCGGCGGCGGGCACGGGCGGAGCGGACGGGGACGGCTTGCGGCAGCCGATCGGAAATCCATTTCATCATGGCGATTGCAATCTTTGCGTCAACGGATTCGGGGACAACCGTAGCTGGACCCGCCAGGGGTTCAGTCGGGTGAGGGTTCAATGGGTGGGGAGTGCCGGCCGGGGGCGACTTACCAGCGATAGGCGAGGCCAAAATTGACCCCCTGTGCCCAATAATCGGTTTGATCCAAACGAAACTGGGGAAAATCCCCCGCCACGGCTGGAACTGTTGCGGGATTGGTCGGCAATTGGCCGGGGTCAACCAAGCGGTCGATCTGGTCGCCCGGACGGGCCACGTTGGACCAATACAGGAACGTGTAGCCGATCGTCGCGGCGAGCCGTTCGGTCAAATAATACCCATACTTCAGGTCCAATTGCGGCAGGATCGAGAACTCGTCGAACTCGTAGCTGCCGATGTTGCTGGGCTGGGCCAACAGACCGCCGACTTGCCGGGCGGTGCCGTCGATCGCGGTCGATCCGTTGATAAAGATGTCTTGATTGGTGTTACCGACGGCCAACCGAAGCCCGGCCGAAAAGTAACGATCGCCGCGGGTGATGCGGTGCAAAATCCCGACGTCCAGCCCGTTGAAATGATTGTCGGCGGCAAACTCATCGACCAGGTTGAACCGGGCCACGGGATTGATGCCGATCAAATTTTCCTCGATCCGAACGCCTTCCTGCAATTGGACCGAGCGGAACCCGAGCAGGTACTCCGTCCGGGCACTGTAGGGCTGCGGGCAGGCGTCCAGCAGGAAGCGGCGACAGCCTTCGGTGACGCACGAGAGTTTTCGCAAATGCACACCCCAGCCGGTCAACTCCGAGCGGACGTCGACGGCGACCGAGCCGGACAAACGGTTGGGAAACGCCACCAATTCAGTGTCTTCGCGGTTGGCCGCGACGTTGAAAAACGGCCGGTCCAGCTCCGCGAAGTCGTCTTGATCGGCAAAGAATCGCTCGTTGGACGGACCGACGTTGAAATACTCGGCGCCGATGCCGACGGTGTGACACTTGTCGAGCCAAACGCCGAAGTCGATCCGCACACCGTCGAGGCTGTTGTCGAGCACTTCGTCACCGCCAAAGAGCACCCGGCCGGGGTTGCCCGGAGTGACGCGGCTAGGCAGCACGCCGGTCGAGACCAACGGCGGCAGCCTCATGCCGTCCTGGTTCCACAGAAGGTACTCGGCTGAGAACCAACCGTCCTGCGGGAAGACGAACGAGATGCCGTGGCGAAAGTCGCGATCGTTCAACTCACCGGCCAGCGGGTGGCCGTTGCACCGGCCGCAGCCGCCGCAAGATGGTCCGCACGCGGTGGCGCAACCATCGCAGCCGCCGTCGCAAACCGGGCCTTCGCAGCCGCACACGGGGTCCGAGGAGATGACAAAGCCGCCGCCGACGGGACCGCCGTATTGCGGGACACCGTACTGGGGTCCGGGGTAGTGACCGCCGTCGATGATCACTTCGCCGTCGGCGTAGGGCAGCGGCCCGCCTTCGATGATCGTTTCACCCAGCACGCTCGAATCGATCACTTGATGCTGGACTTGGCGAACCGTGTCGCCGCGACGGCCTGAGCGGTTTGCCGACGATCGGGGACCGGTTTGAATCCGTGCGTCATCGACGTTTCGCCGGGCCGGGGCAGCGTCGCGGACCGGTTGCCAATCGCCCAGGTGCGAGTCGTCAGCGGCGTGGGCGGAGGAAATCGTCAAGGATGCGGCGATTGCCACCGCCAAAGCCGCCAGCGGGGTCGGCCGGGGGATCCGACGGCCCGCCGCGGAGACGCGGCTCGGTAAAGGTTGATTCGTGGGCATCGGAGACACCAACTCGGGGCGGGAGACAACGGGTGGGGGAGGTTCTCCAGTCGTATCGTCGCGGGGGCCGGAAGTTTTGAGTCAAACCGCCGAAGAATCCGAATAATCGTCACAGGTTACCATGGGCATCCCCGTAGCGGCGTGCCGCCAGGCCGCCGATTCCGTGGATAGACGCCCCCCGGAAGCCTTGGCGGCTTCCGCTACCGGAGCATTCGGAAGCCTTGGCGGCTTCCGCTACCGGAGCATTCGGAAGCCTTGGCGGCTTCCGCTACCGGAACCTTCGGAAGCCTTGGCGGCTTCCGCGACCGCGACGCCCGCAACCTCCCCGGCCGGTTACAATGGCGACCGCGACGCCGCTACCGACGTCGACCGACTGACCCACCAACCCTTCGCAGCCCCGCACCTGCTAAACGCACGCTCCATGACCCAACCGCAGACCCCCGCCGATTCCCGTCGCACTTTCCTTCGCCGTTCCACCGCCGCGGCGGCCACCACCGCGGTCGCCGGCATGATCGTCCCGGCCGTTCACGCCGCCGCCGACGACGTGATCCGCATCGCTTTTGTCGGAATGGGCGGCCGCGGCTCGGGCGCCGCCGACAATTTGCTCAACACCAAAGGCAACATTCAAATCGTCGCCGTCGCCGATCCGTTTGTCGACAAAGCCAAAAGCAACGTCAAACGTTTGGTCCGCAAGCACGGCGAGAAAGCCAACTGCCCCGATGACAAGATCTTTGGTGGTTTGGACGGCTACAAAAAAGCGATCGACACCGAGTGCGACCTCGTCGTGATCGCCACCCCGCCGGGGTTCAAACCGATGCAGTTTGAATACGCGATCGCCAAAAACCGACACGTTTTCATGGAAAAGCCGGTCGCCGTCGACGCGCCCGGCTGCCGCCGCGTGATGGAATCGGTCCTCAAATCACGCGAACAAAACCGGATGGTCGGCATCGGGCTGCAGCGTCGTCACGAACCACAATACATGGAAACGATCGCGCGGATTCATGACGGCGCGATCGGCGATGTGTTGGCCCAACAGGTCTACTGGAACGGTCAAGGCATCTGGTATCGCAACCCGACCGACGATATGACCGACATGCAGTTCCAGGTCAATAATTGGTATCACTTCAATTGGATTTGCGGCGACCAAATTTGCGAACAGCATATTCATAACTTGGACGTCGGTTGCTGGGTCAAACAGGAGTACCCCGTCCGTTGCAACGGCATGGGCGGCCACGAGCAGCGGATGGATGGGACCGGCGAAATGTCGCAGATCTTTGACCACACGTTTTGCGAATACACCTTTAAGGATGGCAGCAAGATGCACTCGCAGGGCCGTCACCTCAAAGGCGGCTGGAGTCCGGTGCAGGAGTTTGCGATCGGGACCAAAGGCACGTCCGATCCGTCCGGCCAAATCATGGGCCAGAACGCTTGGACGTTCGAGGGCGAGCGGAAGAACGGCCACCAGCAGGAGCAGCACGATTTGATCGAGGCGCTGATGCGGGGTGACATTTACAACGAGGGCGAGTACGGCGTCAAAAGCACGTTCACCGCAATTCTGGGTCGCGAAGCGGCCTATTCGGCTCAAGTCATCGAGTGGGACGAATTGTGGGAAAAAGGCCGCGAGTTGGCGCCGGGCATCGACCAGTTCACGCTCGAATCGACCCCGCCGGTGGTCAAAGGTCCCGACGGCCGTTACCCGATCCCGGTCCCCGGCCAATACAACCCGTTCGTTTAGTCCGTATTCCCGTAGCGAAAGTCGCCAAGACTTTCGGTCGCGACCCATTGCCGCGCCACCGAAAGTCTTGGCGACTTCCGCTACGATGCGTCGATGGCCAAGTCCCCCAAAGATGCCCCGCCGCCGCCGCCCCGTTGCCCGGCGGCTTGGACCGATCTGATCGGTCAACAAACCGTTGCCTCACGGTTGCAAATTGCGTTGGCCAAAAACCGCTTGACCGGCAGCCTGTTGCTGGTCGGCCCGCCGGGCGTGGGCAAAACGGCGACAGCGGTCTTGGTTGCCAAGACGAGGCTTTGCACCGGCCGCGGCCCGGCCGATCCAAACCCCTGCGGCCGTTGTCCCGATTGCCAACAGGTCGCCGCCGGCACTCACCCCGATTTGGTCGAGGTCGCACGGCCGGCGGACAAATCGACGATCCCCGTGGAGCTACTGATTGGTCCGGTCGAAGCCCGGATGCGACGCGGTTTTTGTCACGACTTGCACCTCCGGCCCGCCCGCGGCCGGGGCAAAGTCGCGATCCTGCACGACGCCGATTTCCTGTCGATCGAAGCGGCCAACTGTTTACTCAAAACACTTGAGGAACCGCCCGTCGGCGCGGTCGTGATGTTGATCGGCACGTCGGAGCAGCGTCAATTGCCGACGATCCGCAGCCGATGTCAAACGCTCCGTTTCCAACCGCCTTCGGGAGCCGACGCCGCCGCCCGATTGCGGCAAGTGATCGCCGCGTCGCCGGGCAACGAGGTCGATGTCGCCGCAATGGACTCGCAGGAACTGATCGACGCGGTTGCCACCGCCGCCGGCGATCTGCACTTGGCCGCCTCGCTCGTTGCCGGCGACACCCGGACGCTTCGGCAGACAATCGCGACGCAGCTCGCCATTGACCCGCCCGACCCGATCCGCGTCGCCCGATTGATCAACGACCATTTGGACACGGCCGGCAAAGACGTCCCGCGGCGGCGGGAGGCGCTGCGAGCGTGGTGTACGATCGCGATCGGCTACTACCGCGACCGAGTTCGTGCCGCCGCATCGACCGGACGCGTCGCCGCGGCGGACCTCACCCGGCTCGACCGGACGATGCGGGTGTTCCGCGAACTGGAACGAAACGCCAATTTGGGAACCTTGGTCCAGTGCTACGCCGCCGACCTGACGCTGGCGACCACCGGCGACCGCGGCGGGATCGGGTAAGCGACCCGATAGTCGCAGAGCGACGACATATGACAGCCCCGGACGCCAGTCCGGGGACGAGGTGCCACCCTCACCGGATTAGAATCGCGAAGCGATGGCATGTGATATTCCCGGACAGACACTCAGTCCGGGGACGACTGCCGTCGTTGACGCCCCAGCGACCGACGAAACGCCTCGAACGCGTCGCGGACCGCCTCGGGGGCTTCCCGGCGGACGCCGCCGTCACGGTAGCCGCGCCGTCCATCGTCCCCGCCATTGTTTTGGTTGCGGATTTCGCCGGGGGGACGCATTCCGAGACTTCGCAGCGCCTCGTCAACCTCCGCAGGTGTTGTCCGGCCACCGGCTTCGGGCTTTTTCAAGTCTTGCCACCGGTCCCGAAACCGTTGCAACTGCTCAGGGGTCCAGTCGAGTTTATCCAGCAGATTCGGATCGGGCCTTTCGCGGGTCCGTTCCAAATAGTCGAGCACCAGATCGGTCGCTTCTTTGGTGTACTGCAGGTCCGGCTGGTCCGGCGGCGGACCGGGCCTTTCGGTCCCCCCCATATTACTGCCCCCCGCACCGGTCCCGCCCTGAGCCGAACCGCCGGCATCGGGTGACGCCGGCTGCCGTCCGTCCCCCCGGGGCGATGTACCGGGCGACCCGCCATCGGTTGCCGAGCCGCCCGTCCCCGGCGTTCCGTTCCCGTCCGAGTCACGCGCGTCTCCCGTGCCGGACGGTTGCCCCTCACCGGATGGTTTTCCCTCACCGGATGGTTTTCCCTCGCCGGACGGTTTTCCCTCGCCCGACGGTTGCCCCTCGCCCGACGGTTGCCCCTCGCCCGACGGTTGGCCTTCGCCCGACGGTTGGCCTTCGCCCGACGGTTGTCCCTCGCCCGACGGTTGGCTTTCGCCCGACGATTGACCTTCGCCGGCGGGTTTGCCTTCGCTGGAAGGTTTGCCTTCGCTCGACGGTTTGCCTTCGCTCGACCGTTTGCCTTCGCTCGACGGTTGGCCTTCGCTCGACGGTTTGCCTTCGCTCGACGGTTTGCCTTCGCTCGACGGTTTACCTTCGCCGGAAGGTTTGCCTTGGCCGGACGGTTTGCCTTCGCTGGACGGTTTGCCTTCGCCCGACGGTTGGCCTTCGCCCGACGGTTGGCCCTCGCCCGAAGGTTGGCCTTCGCCAGACGGTTTGTTTTCGCCCGATGGTTGCCCTTCGCTCGACGGTTTGCCTTCGCTAGACGGTTTGTTTTCGCCCGACGGTTGCCCTTCGCTCGACGGTTTGCCTTCGCTAGACGGTTTGTTTTCGCCCGACGGTTGCCCTTCGCTCGACGGTTTGCCTTCGCTAGACGGTTTGCCTTCGCTAGACGGTTTGCCTTCGCCCGACGCTTGGCCTTCGCCCAACGCTTGCCCTTCGCCCAACGCTTGCCCTTCGCTCGACCCTTGCCCTTCGCCCGACGGTTGGCTTTCGCCGGAAGGTTGGCTTTCGCCGGAAGGTTGGCTTTCGCCGGAAGGTTGGCCTTCGCCGGAAGGTTGGCCTTCGCCGGAAGGTTGAGCTTCGCCGGATCGATTTTCCTTCATGTGTTCCAAAATTCGGTCGAACGCTTCGCCGTCGTCTTGGGGCGATCCCGGCTTGGATTGCTCGCCGGATGGTGTCGAGGTTGAATCGCCGGGTTCCGAACCGCCCGGTTGATTGGGCGAATCATTCTCGGTCGACGGGCTGCCGGACGGTTCCGACTGACCATCCATGGGCTGCGCCGAAGCCGCCGACTCACCGTCATTTTTGCCATCGGTCGTTTTGCTTCCGTCCGGCTGTCCATCGGTGCCGTCCGGGGACGGCTTTGACGACGAACCCTCCCCGCTTTGGCCCTGGCCGCCTTCGCCTTTGCCGGCCGCCGATGATTCGCCTGCCCCGCCGCCGCCCCCGCTTTGGCCGGATGACTCCCCGCCGCCCGGTGCCGCCCGCGGAGTCGGTTTTAAACGTTCAACACCATTGGCTCCGCCGGGAACCTCGATGCCGCCGGGTGCCGGGGGGATCAAAAGGATGCTCAACGGTCGAGACCGCGTCAGCCCCAATCCCGGTTGTTTCGCGTCGGCCGGACGGTTGTCCCGAGCCACCGCGACCGCTTCGATCCGGTCGCCCACCCTCAACGTCGATGCCCCCAATCCGCCGGCGACCACCATCCGGCCGGGCACAAAGCGGTGGAACAAAAGTTGATTGCCGCGGATCGACTCGCCCGATTTTCGCTTGGTCAACAAATCGACGTCGGCCAACACCATGCCGCGGCGGGAAAGTTCCAACCGCACCGACGAGAGTCCGTAGTCGGGATCGCGGGCGGCGACTTCCAATCCTATCGCCGCGTCGATCGCCAATTCGACTTCATCGCCCGGCGGCGTGACAATCGAAACTTCGGGTGCCAAATCGGGCAGGACGGTGATCGGATAAACAATCGGATCGGCGTTGGACGTCCCGTCGGCGTCGGTCGCGACGATCCGGTAGTCCTCCGGCGGCCGGTCGCCGGTCAACCGCACGGTCACGGTGCCCGCGTCGGCGTCGGGATTCAGCTCCACCGCCACCGACCCGGCGGTGCCGCGAATTTTGCCGCCGATCGGCCGCGGGTCGAGTTGCAATTTAGCTTCGGCAACGGCTCGATTGAACTGCAAATCCCACGTCACCGTGGACCCTTGCGGCGTGGAAACGGCCGCCGACCGCTGCCGCCGCGGGGTCAATCCGGTGTACGCCGGCGGGGTGATTTCGACGTTTTGAATCGTCACCACCGGAGCGTCGCGAACGGACCATCGATACGGACCGGTGGCTGCGTCGCCGGCGGTGACCGAAACGACCAACGTGCCGGCCGCCCCGGTGGGAATCGGCACCTCGCCCTCGTATTGGCCCAAATCACCACGCCGGCGAAGCTCCAGCGTCGACCGGCCTTTGTCGCCTCCGATGGTGAATGTCACCGGCTCGCCGCTCCGCAAACCTCGGGCAATGACCGAAACGTCGACGCTCCGGCCAGCGATCACCGTCGTGTCGCCGGGGGTGAATTGAGTCAACGATACGCGGCGGGGCGAGTCCACCGCGGCGGTTGGGGTGAGCAACCGCCGCGTCGACGCCAGCGGGTCTTTGGGCGAAGCGACCGCGTAAGCTGCCATCGCCGCGAGCAACCCCAGCATCGCGATCCACCACGGCGTCAGACCCGCGGCTTCGGGCGGCATCGGGTCAATTTGGCGTAGCCGCGGAGCTAACCGCGAGGCCAGCGTCTGGACCATCCGTTCGCTCAGCGGCAACCGGTCGGCGGCGTCGGAGTCGCCGGGCGATTGATCCAGCGACACGAAACTGGACAGCGAATGGCCTAAATCGTCGTGTTGTTGTTCGATCGCCCAAGCCGCGTAGGCTCGCGAGATCGGCGTTTGGGCCGCCGGCACAATCGCGAACCGGACGTGCCAAGCGACCGCGGCGACGGCAGCAACAAGCAACCCGATGCGAACGCTCACGCTCAGCGACGCGATCCATTGATCAACCACCCACCACGCCAACAGCGTCGCCATCACGCCGATGACCAACTTCAAAACTTGGCGAGTCAATTCGGCGGCGCGGAGCCGCTCGGCAACGTCGTCGATCGTTCGCAACACCGCCTCGCGGGCGGCGTGGTTGGTTGACCCGGCAGTGCGAACCGGCGGCGGCGGGGAGGCAACGGACATATTGGATTGATGGTAGCCGAAGCCGCCAAGGCTTTGGTCGGAATCAAAACGGTAGCCGAAGCCGCCAAGGCTTTGGTTGGAATCAAAACGGTAGCCGAAGCCGCCAAGGCTTTGGTTGATGTTCGTTCGGCGGCCTGGCGGCACGCCGCTACCGGATTTTTACGCCAAATCCGCGGGGTGGGTGTAACCGTTTTGATACGGACGCTTCATTGCCGCCGTGGCCGCTTCGTCGCCGATGATTGTGTGCGTCGCCGGGTCAAAGCGTAGCGAGCGGCCCAGCTCCATCGACAAATTGGCCAAGAAACACGACGCGCTGCTGATGTGTCCCTGCTCGATGTCGGCGACCGGCCGGGTCCGAGCGTCGACGGCGGCCAGGAAATCTCGCATGTGGCCGCGGATCGCCGGGGCAATCGTCGGATCGGAGTTCCAACGTTTGACGTCAGCGGTGTCGGACGGAAATTCATCCAACCGCGTGACGGCTTCGGCGGACCGTTTGGGGCCGCCCCCGCGAGGCTCGAAGTCGTACCGGTCGACGGACAGTTTGAGTGTCCCCTTGTCGCCGTACAAAACCGCCGCCCACGGGTATTTCGGGTCCGGGGCACTGCCCCAAGTCCGGTGGGTCCACACGACTTTCAAATCGTCGAAGTCAAACGTCGCGGTCTGCGTGTCGGAAATGTTGGCGATCGAATCGGTGTCGACCAGGATGCCGCCGGCCGAATGGATCCGAGTCGGCCAACCGAGACCCAATTGCCACCGGACTAGGTCGAGCATGTGGACGCACATGTCGCCGACGATGCCGTTGGAAAAATTGGTGTACGCCCGCCATTTCTTGGGATGAAGCACCGGGTTGTAGGCCATCGGCGGGGCCGGGCCGACATACGTTTCATAGTCCAACGATGCCGGCGGCGGGACCGGCTCGGGGTTCTCGCGAGTCCGCATGTGGTAGTAGCAGCAGACCTCGGCAAAAGCGACGTTGCCCAACAATCCGGCGTCGACGATTTCGCGTTTGGCCTCGATCAAATGCGGCGTGCTGCGGCGCTGCGTGCCGACCTGCACGACGCGTCCGGTCGACCGGGCGGCGTCGAGCATCGCTTTGGATTCGAGCGTGTCGATCGCCGTTGGTTTTTGAACGTAAACATCGGCTCCGGCCCGGACCGCGGCGATCATCGGCAACGCGTGCCAATGGTCCGGGGTGCCGATGACGGCGATGTCCGGCGATGTCTCGTCGAGCATCGTTTGATAGTCGTCGAACGTTGGCGGACGACGGCCGGACTTTTGACGCTCGGCGACCATGCTGGCCGCCTCATCAGCCATCTTGGAGTCGACGTCGCAAACCCCGACGACTTCGACCGGCTCGACCAGGATCAACTGCAGCAGATCAAGTTTGCCGTACCAACCGCATCCGATCAGCACGACGCGGCGAGCGGCCCGGTCGTCGGAATCTTTGGCCGCAGCGCGACCGGCGATCGCGGCGGTGGATGCCGCGGCGGAGGATTGAGCGAGGAAACGACGACGGTCCATGAGGTTTGGCCGGGGCGGGGACGAACGGTGGGCAACGCATTACATTGTAGTGCTCCGTGACCGTCCCCGCTGCCGCCCCCCCAACCGCCGATGCAACAAGTCAAACTCTTTCGCAGCGTCGATTCGGAATTGCCCGAACTCGAAAAAACCATCAACCGATTCATTCGCAAAAATAACCTGCGGGTGTTGTCAATTTCCGGCAACCTCGCCGCCCAGCCGCACTCCGGCGGGGCAATGAACAGCTTCGGCGGCGGCGATGTGCTCATCATCCTGCATTTCGAGGTGGACGACGCAGCGTAGCGCAGGTCGCCAAGACTTTCGGTTGCCCCCCGGCCCATCATGTCTTTTCTGGATTCCCTCAAAGGTCTTTTCGGACCGACCAACGTCAATCAATCCTCAGGCCGGATTGACGTGGAGGCTCGTTTTGAACGTTCCCGGACCGCGGCGACCGGGACGATGAGCCATTTTTTTGTCGCCCGCGATCGGCAGCGCAAAGAGGACGTCGGCGTCAAACTGCTCGATCCCGAAAAGTACGAGCTATTCGAATCGCGATTCAAAGGTCTCGGCAAACCGACCGAGGGGGAGATCGCGATGTCGATGCATCACCCCAAGATCGTCAAGACGTATGAGCATGGTGTTTCGACCAAAGGCGAACGGGTCATCATCATGGAATACATTGGTGGCCATTCGTTGCAAGACTTAATCGTCCGCAAACGATCCAACATTGTCGCCGGGCATGAGATCATGATGATGCGAGACATGGCCGAGGCGCTCGATTATGTCCATTCGCAAAACTACATCCACCGCGACGTTTGCCCTCGAAATTTCATCACCACGCCGGAAGTCGACATGGTCAAGATGATCGACTTCGGTCTGACGGTTCCGGCAACGGCCGCTTTCATGGCCCCGGGCAACCGGACCGGCACGCCGCTGTATATGTCGCCCGAAATCGTTCGTCGGCGAAAAACCGACCGCCGCGTCGATATCTTTTCGCTGGGCGTGACGTTCTACTGCTTGCTAACGATGTCGCACCCTTGGCAGGGCGAGATCGTCACCGGCCGCGCCGCACTGACGCACGACACCCAGCCGCCGACGGACATTTTGGAACGTCGGCCTGAACTCAACCCCAAACTCGGCCGCGCGATCATGCGAATGATCCACCCCGATGTCGACCAGCGGATGGCAACGGTCGGCGACTTTTTGAATCAAATTCAAACCATGAAAGTCGTCGACGCGGAATAGGCTGTTGAGCCGACGGCGCTAGCCGCGGGTTCAGGACGTTGGAACCCGCGGCTAGCGCCGTCGATTGTCTTCTCGGAACCCGCGGCTAGCGCCGTCGGCTCACTTGCCTTCCTTGCCGAACATCAGCATCATGATCGGACCGCCCTGCTGCTGGCCGCCGTAGGTGTAGCTCGCCGCCAACGCCTTTTCAATCCGCTGCTGGCACTCGGTCAGGTGAGCCATCGTGTACGCATCGAGCGATCCGCCGCACTGGGACATCTTGGTGCCCAGTTGACTTTGAAGCGTCCGAAGCTGCATCCGTGCCAAATTGGTGATCGGATTATAAACCGCGGTGTCCTGCGGTTCGTCGAGGATCAAATCGATCAACCGCTGCAGGTGTTCCCGCTGGAGGTTTCGCCGCAGGGATGATATGGCCGGTTCTCGATTGTTGCGATCTTTGGGGCATTCCGCTCCAATCTCCTTCCAAACCGCATCGGTCACCTCTTGCAACAACTCCGGCAACGTCAACGCGTCCTGATCGGTCGGCAATCGAAGTTCATTGTCATAAACACGACGCAGCGTCGTCGGATTGAGTAGCAGGGTCAACGTCGAAGCCTGCATGTCCAAAATCCGATCGTGGATCGGCCAGGTCGCTTCGACCGTCATCGCCGCGTGACCGTTCCCGTCGAGCCATTTATCGACGCCCATGCTTTCCAGGATTTCCGGCGTCAAACCGTAAGAAAGGTCATCAAACGAGGTATCGATGACAAATTGCAACGCGTCACGCTGGTCTTTGGCCGGGACGACCACGACCGGCTTGCGATTGCCCGGATCACCTTTCTTGTCGCGGTTGATAAACGCACCACCGATCCAGTTGGCCATCATCGAAACCGATCGCATTTGGACCGATAGCGTCAACTCATAACCCCGGCGGGCCTTGGACCAACTCTCGCCGTCGTCGACGAAGCGATCCAATAGCTTTTCGCGATACAACTGAACCAACTGCATCTGCTCCTGAGCGTAAGTCAGCGGGTCGGCAGCAAAGTCATAACGGCGTGCCAGCGGATCGGGACCCGACGTGTCCTCGTCGGTCGCGTATTGCAATTCCGGCTCGCTGCAACGTTTGAGAATCTTGTCGAGATTCTTGTCTTCAAACGTGTAACCGTACTCGATCGCCCACAGGTCATACGGTCCGATGTCAATCATCGCGTAGTCGCCTTGGACTTCGCCGACATCGTAACGGTAGTTGATCGGAATGTAATCCATCACTGAGGCGGCAAAGGTTCGCTGGCCTTTGACATTCTTGCTGTTGATTTCAGCAAGCGTCAGATGGCCCGAAGCCTTGAAGTTATGACGCAGACCGAGGGTGTGGCCGACTTCGTGGGCTACCAAATCGGCGAGCAAAGGCCCGACGAACCATTCTGGCATCCCGTCGAGCAATTCTTCCTTCTCCTTCTCTTCTTTCTCTTTGTCATCGTCGGCGGCAACCTTGTCGTCTTTCTCTTCCTCATCGTCCTTTGCGTTTTCTTTGGCATCCTCCTTCGCCAGATCCGCCTTCATTTCTTTATCATCGTCGTTGGCCTTATCCTCGACATCCTCGGTCTCCTTTTCCTCTTCTTTGGCTTTTTCCTCCTCCAGCACCAACGCCCAGTTCATCCGGGCCATTGCCAGGTCCATGCTGCGACCCTCGGCGGCCATGCACAGCCCGTTCTTTTGGCTCAAATGTCCGATCAACCCATCGAACTCGTCATCGCCCAATAGCGAAGGGTCGGTCGCGGCGAGTTTGTAACCGGCCATCGGTTCAGCCGACTGGGCAGCGAATTGACGACGTCGATACTCGCTCGACTCGACCGCTCCCAAGCGAACCCGCGGGTCCCAAGCCGGATGGCGGCCCAACCATGCCAACGATTCGGCCGACATGCCCTCCATCGCGATCCGCGGCATCAGGTCTTCATAGTTGAAATTGAAGTATCGAATCCAACCATCGGTCAACACAATGTCGGCGTCGAGAATCTGCCCGGTGATCGGATGCACGCGGCTGGGGCCGATCGCCGTGCCGATGTCGTTGTTGAGCCAACGGATGAAATTATAACGAACATCCTCGGGGTCTTTTTCCATGTGGATGCCCGACTGAGCATCCTGATACTCGATCACGATGGCGTCATCGATCCCCACCTCCTCGAACGCCTTGTTCCAATAGTCCACGCCCGCTTTGATCCATCGTCGATAGCGGACCGGGGCGGTGTGTTCAACATAGAACCGGATCGGCTCCTTGGGCGGGCTGAGCTTCAACTTGGCATCGCGTTTCTCAAGATGCCAACGATTGATATAACGAACCCGCGTGTCATCATCCTCATACCTGGCCAAGTCGCTAAAGGCGGTGGTGAAATAACCGACGCGTTCATCGGCTTCACGCGGTTTGTACGAACTCGACGGCGCCGGCACTTCGCTAAATGAATAATGCACAATTTGCAATTGACCGCCCTGGCCAACCAACTCAAACGACAACTCAATGTTTTTGGGGAAAACTTTGGCTTCGTCGATCGCGACCAGATTCAAATTGGTGACGCGGACCTGGGGGCCGAACCAGATCGACGTGTTTCGCCGGGTCAGCATTTCGTCCAGGTCGATGACCGGGCCGCCGGAGGGTCCCATCGCCAGGATCGGCATGTCCAGCAGGACGCGGTCGGTGAACAATCGCTGCACCGACGCTTTGGCTTCGGCGTCCCCTTCGGCCCGGATGTCCAGGTTGGGTGCCAGGATCGCCAGTCGATCGTCGTATTTACGAAACTCAACAACCCAGTCGCCCGATTGCAGCCCGGCGTAACGGTCACCGCTGCTGAGCGTCAACGCGACGAAATAGCGTTTGCCCGCGAAATTCTTGGGCAACTCGCCGATCAGTTCGTCTTTTTTCTCGTGTTTCCAGACGTCGAAAAGCCCCTTTTTTTCCCCCTGATCGGAGACATCAAGCTTTTTGAAGCCTTCGGAAACCTTCTCAAACGTCGGCAGTTCGGCGTCGGCACCGGAGACGATGCCGACGGTCAACATCAGCAGGCAAAGCGGTCGCCATGGGGCGGGCAAGCGAGGATTCAAGGGGCGCATCCGGCGTGAAGGATTGGCGAGAGACAGGTTCGTCCATCAATCTACGTTGCCAACCCCGCCGATGGATCGGATCAATCGGAGTTTTCCTCCAAACCGGCGTTCTCGGCCTTCAACGCATTGCCGAGCACCGTTACCGCGTTGCGACGCATCCCCGCCGGCCGGGTCCGCCAAAAGGCGCTGCGGCGGTAGCGATTACGAAACGTTTCGTCGTCGAGCACAGCCAGTTCGGCGGCGTCCAAACTGGTCACGGCGTCGGCGGGCACCGTTTGACCCCGCGACAATTTACGATTCCAAGGGCAAACCTCCTGGCAAACGTCGCATCCGAACAACCAATCGCCCACGCCGCCCTGCAAGGTCGGCGGGATTTCACCACGGTGTTCGATCGTCAGGTACGAGATGCACCGCCGGGCGTCCAGCACGCCCGCGGATGCAAAGGCGTCGGTCGGGCACGCGTCCAAACACGCCGTGCAAGTCCCGCAGTGGCCGGTCCCGGTCGGTTCGTCGTAGGGCAATTCGATGTCGGCCAGCAGGCAGGCCAAGAAGAAATAACTGCCGTGCGTGCGGCTGAGCAGCAACGTGTTTTTGCCCCGCCAACCGATCCCCGCCCGCTCGGCGACCTCCCGCTCCATGATCGGAGCGGTGTCGACGACGCCGCGGAATCTCGCCTGCGGTGCCACCGCGTTCAGCTCGCCGATGATCCGTTTGAACGAAGCGTGAATTGTGTCGTGGTAGTCGACGCCTGACCAAGCGTACCGGGCGACGCGTCCGTGACCGGGCGGCAGCGGCGGGGCGGCCGCGGCGGGGTACGCTTTGACCAACACGGCGATCGAGCGGCACCCGGCGAGAACGTTGCCCGGATGCCGGTAGGCGTCCAAACGGTTTTGAAAATAGTCCATCCCCGCGGCGTAACCGGACTGGACCCACCGAACCAGATCATCAAACCCGCCGCTGGTGACCGCCGGCGTGATCCGGCACTCGGCAAATCCCTCGGCCGCGGCGGAGCGGCGGAGGTGGTCGGCAATCGACACGTTCTTGAACACCGAAAACCTGTGTGGGATAGGCCTCTGGCCTGTCATGGGTTTCAAATCGCTCCAGGTCGACTCTTCAAACGACGACATCCAAGTCGATGACAGGCCGGAGGCCTATCCCACCGGCTCGACCACCGGACCCGGACCGACGCTCACCGTCGACACCAGCCCGGCTTTGCGGTCTCGGATCAACAACGTCGTCAAATCCGCTCGACGGACCGACCCGACCAACGCGTGGGGCGGCTCGGTCGTCACCACCGGAACGCAGTCGTCGGCGGTGTGACGGAACAACTCCACCGCATCGCGGACCGGTTGACCGGGGTGCAACAACACCTCCGGCGGCGTCGCCAAGTCCTCCGCCCGCAACAACGAGTCAACATGGGGGTCAAAGAACGCTTGATTGAGCAAATCAAAACGGATCAAACCCACCACCCGGTTTTCGGTGTCAACAACCGGGAAAGTATTGTCGTGGCTGTGCTCGACAAAGGTGATCACGGCGTTGAAATCCGCGTCCTGAGCAATTCCCTCGACGTTTCGCCGCATCACCTGCTCGACCTTCATTCGCTCGGTCAGCGACGTCTTTTTGTTCAGCAGCCCGGCTGATCCGGCCAGCCGCACCGCGACGTTTTTGAACGCTTCGATCGGCGTGCCGGAGGTGTGCCGGATCGACAACGCGACCGGCATTTCACCGGCGTTCAAAACCGCGGCGCGGGTCAGCAGCGGGCCGACGATTTCAAAAACCACCACGGTTCCCAACACGATCGTTTGAATCGCGGTAGCCAGTTCGGGGTTTCGTTCCGCCGCGGTCGCCGAAAGCGAAATTGCCACGCCGGCTTGAGCCAACATCGCCGGACCGAGCCAGCGGCGGACCTGCGGCGTCGCTCCGGTCCGGCGGGCGACAATGGCGATGCCAAACACCTTGCCGGCGCTCCGCGAAGCGACATAAGCCGCCCCGGCAACGCCCACCCCGGCGAGCAGCCGCAGGTCCAACTCGCTGCCGTGAACGCTGAAGAAAACCACCGTCAGCAACCCGCCGATCGAATCGAGCTGTTTGGTGATCTTTTGCGTCACGCTGCAAGCATTGACGACGACGACGCCCAGGACCAGGAAAACGAGCATGTAGGGAATTCCCGCGCTCTCGGAAATCCCAAGCAGCAACGAACAGACGCCAACCAGCAACACCAACCAACGCCGCGAATGAAGGATTTCGCAGGCGTAAGCGGTCACCAGCCCGCCGACGATGCCCAGCCCCGCTGCCCCGCCGAACATCAACGTCATGTCCTGCATCATGGTCGCCACCGACGCCCCGGCGCCGTCGCCGGAGGTCAATTCGATCCCCAACCAAACCAGCTCAAAGGCGATGATCGCCAGCAGGTTGTTGATCGTCACCAACGTTCCGGTCAACGTCGTCACGGCGCCCTCGGCGCCGGTTTCCCGCAATACGAACATCGTCGTCGCCGGCGCCGTGGCGATCGCCAACGTGCCCAGCAGGATCGATTGAGCCGGTGACATGCCGACCAGCAGCATCGCGATGGTGACCAACCCGACGGTGCCGATCAGTTCGCCGATCGACAGCGGCAGGGCACGGCCGGCGATCCGGCGGAGGTGGTCAAAGGGAAACAGCGTCCCGAGGTAAAACAACACCAGCGCCATCGCCAGTTTGGTGATCGGTTCGAGAACCTCGTGGTGCTCGTGCTCGATGACGTCAAAACAGCTTGGCCCCAGCAGCATCCCGGCCAACAGGTACGCGGTCACTTTGGGCAGCCGCAACAGTTCGCTGACCAGACCCGCCAGCAGGCTGGCGGTCAGCAGGATTCCGATCGTGGCTGCGATGTGCATGGCCGGCCGGTCAGGCGGGTGGGGGCGGGGGAAAACCCGACAATCGTAGCGTAACGCCGCCGGTTTGAAGGCCCGGCGTCGAACTGGCCTTGCGATCGCCCACGGCTTTGAACGAATTTCCGGTCAAACGCTAAACATTCGTCTCCCTCACCCCGCCGCCGCGATGGCCAACACGCTCTATCAGCTCATCACGTCCCAAGACCCGAAGCTGCGGCAGTGGCGGGAGGACATTTTTGAAAAAGAGTTTCAAGAGGTCGGCTACTGGCGAATGTTTTTAGACAAAATCGACGGCACGATTGACCATCAGATTTCCGATCCGGCCGCAAGGTGGACCGTCGAGACGTTCCAATCGCTCTACATCGCTTGTTGGGTCCATTTTCCGGTGGAAAAAGGCACTTATATGATTGAACTGCGCGGGTGCTCGCCGGAGGCTCAGGCGGCGGTTCAAAGTGCAATCAAAACACAACTCTACGTGCGGTCGTTAGGCAGCTCGCACCTGAGCTGCCAAGGTTCGTCGGCGAGCCAAGGCTGGGCCTTCTTGAAAGGCTATCATGAACTGCTGGTTCAGTATGAGACCCAAACCGGTCCGTCGTTGCTGCTCAAGTGTGAAGGTCACACGACCGGCCCCGGTTCGGTCATTCCCCACTTACGTAGTTGGATGGTCAAAAACTTCTCCGGGGCGGGCAGGACCGCCTCGGCGAAACTCCAAGCCGCCGCGGCAGGCAGTTTGGCGGATGTCATCACCCCGCGGGCAGCGGAAAACTTCTCCCCCGCTTACCAAGAACTCCTCAACATGCTCGGCCTGAGCGGTCGCCAGACGACGATCCGCGAAGTCCTGATGCAACTCGAGAAGTTGCTGCTACCCAACCGCCAAGGTCTCAGTTTCAATCCTTACAACACAGACCAAGAACTCGGTCAACGACTCAATGCTTTGGTCGGGGACGCTAAGACGTTTATGGTGCTCAAAGACCTAAGGAAGGTAACCCTACCGATGATGCAAGACCTTGAGAAGATCGCCGCGAGATTGATGAGCCATCCGGCCGGAACGGTGTCCGATCAAGTCTTTCAGGAAGTCAGGGTGACCCCCAAAGAACTCGACGAATCACTCCAATACCATCAACTCGATCAGTATCATGCCCGGGCGGCTTGAGCCACCCTACACGAGATAATGAGCCGCCGGGGAAAATTACGGCTCCCCACCGAACTGCAACTCCAACGTCGAGTCGACCATGTCGCCGATCACGGTTCCGCGGTGGGCGATCGATCGGAGGTTCAAATCAATCCCGCCGCCACGACCTTTGAGATTTTTGCCTTCCACCCGGGCAACCTCCGATCCGTCGGCGACCCGCAGGATCAACAGGTCCACCTCGCGGCTCATCACCGCCGGCCGGGCAAAATTCGGACGGCTGCGGACCAGCCCGATCACCGGACAATCGGCCGGCGTGGTCAACGTCACCGCATAGGTTTCGTCAAACGTCTTTTGCCAAATCAACTCGCCCGTCGCCAGGTCCACGACCGCAACCGCCGACGCGGGGGCGACGTCGGTGGTGCCCGAAACAATCGTTTGAGTCAATTCGCCGTCGTCCGCCCGATCACCGAACTGGGGGATCAGCACCAGGCGACCGCCCATCCGCATCGCGGCGAATCGCTCGATTTGTTTGTCGCCCCAACCGGTGTCGACGTCGGCCAACGAACGCCCTGAGGTCAGGTCCCAAACCGCCGCGAAGCCGGTCGAATCCAGCGAGACAAATAGCTCCGAATCGACCAACCGGCCAAACCCGCGGGGCGAACCGGCCGGACCGCCCGATCCGGCCCCCGCCATGACGCGGCGGAGCACCACCACGCTACCGGGCAAACGGCGAAGTTGCAGGTCGATGCTGGGCGGATCGACAATTTCGTCATCGCCGCCGGGGATGGCTCGCGGCGTCGGCTGATCGCTCAATTGGAGGGTCAAGACGTGGGCACCCCCGGTCGCGAGCACTTCGGCCGGCTCCCACGGCGGTGACGGCACCGCGGAGCCGTCGAGCAGCGAGAACGTCGCGATGCGTTGACGCCGATCGTCGATGACCGAAACGGTTTGCCCGTCGGTTGTGATCCAGCCCTCCTCGACGATGCTGTCGACCGACCAACGAAGGTTGCCTTCGGCCGTGTCCAGACAGACCAGCCGGCCGGCTTGGAGCAGGAGCAACCGGTCGCCCAGGACCGGCCCCAGACGGATTTCCAAACGCGCCGCCCCGGGGGAGCTGGCCGGCAGCCGGTTGCGATAAATTTGATCGCCCAGCCGCGTGACGTTGCTCGCCCGCTCGCTGCCGCCCGAACCGGTCGCCAACGATCGTCGCCATCGCACCACGCGATCGCCGCCGGTCCGAAAATTCATCAAGTCGACGCCGATCAACTCATCGCGGGTTTGAACGACCAACAAACCGCCGGAGATCGCCGCATCCAAATCGACCGTCGAGCTGTCCAGCGGCCCTTCGATCGCAATCGTCCGCGGAACGCCGTTGGGGTCGAACAACTCGATCGTGGTGCTGGGCGATTGCCGCATCGTCCACCGGGCGTATTGGCGTCCGTAATGGTGCGTCAACGAACACGGCCGGCCTTCGGTCCGCAGCGATCCGGTCCGTCCCAACCCCTCCCAGCGCAGCGTCGCCGGTTGGCTCCAGACCGGATCGTCGGCGGTCACCACCGGCCCCGCCGCCGTCCGGTCGGTCAAAACACGGCGAATTTGCTCGCGATCGTCGGCCCAATTCACCTCGCCGTAGAGTTTTTGCAAAAGCCCCAGCGTGTCGTCATCGAGCGATTTCAAATCGTTGTCGGTGGCAACCGTCCGGCCCAGCAACATCCGTTCGGCTTCCAAAAAGCGTCCCCGGTCGATCGCCTCAGCGGCCGTTTGGCGAGCCAGTCGCCGGCCGGCCGGCAACCCGGCGAACGTGTCGACCAGCCGCTCGCGAATGACCAGCGACATCGCGTCAAACGTTCGCAGATAATCGTCCAAACGTTCGTCGGCCTCCCGGACGATCGGGTCGGTGGTGCCGCCGACGGCTGTAATGGCAGCGTCAATTTGACCGGCCAACCATGTCGCAGCCGACCGCTCGGCGGCGCCGGTTTGGCCCTCGGCGTCCCGCGTCGCGGCTGAATCGGCGAGCACGGATTGGGCGACGTTCGGATCGACCGCCAATTGACCGGCCAACTCCATCGCGTGATCGATCAGTTCGACGAACGGACCGGCGATGGCCGTTCGGTCGCCGGCGGCCGCGTCGATCCGCATTCGAGCGGTCGCGATTTGCAAAAACAACAACTCGGCGAGTTGTTCGTCGGTGTCGATCAACGACCGCAGCGTTGTGATATCGACGTCCGAACCGATGCCCCGCCGGATCGCCGTGAGCATTGATTGGACGGTTAATTCGTTCAAATCATCGTCCGACGGATCGATCTGCCGCATCCGCTGGAGCGTCGCGAGCAGCTCGCCGCCGTCGTCGACCGGTGTCGACAACAACCGCTCGGCTCGCATCCGAAGGGCCGTCATGTCCTCGGGGTCTTCGGCCAACGAAGCGTCCACGAACCGCTTCAACGACTCGTCGCCGGGCACCATCGCGACCTGCGTCGCCGATTGGCTGAACAATTGCCCCGCCGCGGCGGTCAAATTGCCCGGATCGAACCGAACCGGCATCCGGCGGCGGATTTGACCATCGGCCAAACCGATCTCGACGATTTCGCCGGACGAGAGCGGCAGCAGGTACGCGCCCGGCCGCTGAGCGAAAACACGCCGCGGCCGCTAACAACGTGCCCCGGCGGGACGAGGTCGGCGGCCGTCGTCCATCGCAGTTGCCCCGAATCGGCGTCGTGAGCGGTCACCGATTGCGGTCCCGCCAAAATCACCGCGCCGTCGCGGATGCCGGCGACGTAATGTTGCATCAACCGGGCACGCGGCGAAAAACGCGGTTGACCGGTGACCAAATCCAAAACCATCCAACGGTCCGATTCGACCGGCGTGAGCACCACGTGGCGACCGTGAGCGATCGCGGCGGGGTGCGACCATCGGCCGGCCAATTGTCCCATCGATGGCGACTCGCCATTGCGACCCGGCCGGAGCCACTGGACGTTGCGGCGATGTTGGAATGCCCACAGGATTTGACGCGTCGTCGGGTCAAAGGCGACGGTGATCCCGGCGGCCGTCGGGCAAATCATCACGCCTTGGTGCATCGTCGGGACCGCCCCGCAAATCCGCCGCAGGGGGTCGGCGGCGATCGAGCCGGCCGGCACCACCGTCAAAACTTGGCGATAGATTTCTTGACCGTCGGCCGGGTTGATGCAAATCAGTGCGATTTCCCCGGCGGCTTCGGCCAACACGTACAGCCGGCCGTCGTGGGGCAGCGGTGGACCGAGGAAAAAAACGTCGTCGAGCGAGGACTCCGCCCGAACCGCCCCGCGAAAAATACCGCCGGGGTCCGGCGAACCGTCCCCGCCGGGTTGGCCCGAGGGCATCGCGGCGGTTGGCAGAACCGTCGAACCCAGCCCGCGTCGCCACAGCAATTTGCCTTCGCTGGGCAATTCCAACGCGACCAGCGTGTTGCCGGTCATCGCCCGGGCGGAACGTTGCCGCAGCCCCAATGGATGAAATTGCGGGATGTCAAACTCCGGCAAATCGTCCAGGAAATAAACTCGCGAATCGTCGACCGCCAACCCGCCGTGGGGCAAATCATTGAAGATCAAATTGAGTGAATCGGCCGGGCCGGCGGTTTCCGGCTCGACCGCGAATTGATCGTCGGGATCGATTTCCTCTTCCAATGCCGGCGGAACGACCGGGTAGGGCCACAGCCGTTTGCCGGTCGCCGCGTCGATGCCCCAAACCCGTCCGGCGGTGCGGACCACAACCTGGGTCCCGGGGCGAGGTCGATCGCCGCGGGGTGACAACCCGTCGCCCGCGGGTTGCCAAACGACCGGGGACCACGAGGGCGGCGCCAGCTCTCCGGCCCCGCGAAGCCGATCGATCTGCTCCGCCAACCGGTCCTGCTGCCGCTGGCTGTCGGTCGTCTCGATCCACCAAGCCGGGAATCCGATCGGCATTTCGCCCGCATCGGTATCGTTCCGCGACGCTTCGGCCCCCAGCGTGCTGATCGTCGACGGCGATCGACGCTGCAAATCCGCCGAAACCCGCTGACCGCTGTTTCCGCGGACTTCGGCCGCCCGTCGCCAGGGCACGAGCGACTCGAGCAACCGCTCGGCGGCCACCGGGTTGCCGGTTGACCACTGGTGGGCAGCCAACATCGCCGTCGCCCGGTAGCCGGCGCGGGTGTGAAAGAATCGCCGGCGGACTTCGCCGATTTCGTCCCAATCCCGGTCCGCGGCCGCTTCGCGGAGCATCCGATCGGCCGACGGCCCATGACGGTCCTCGTAGCGATCGAGCGTTTCGGGCGGCAGCGATCCCAAACCATCGGCGATGTAACCCCGCAGGCTTCGCCGCCCGCCGGTCCGGGTGCCGGCCGGGCCGGGTAATCCGAAACCTTCGCGGTCGGTCAATCCGGCCGGTTCCTCCGCCTCGGGCACTGCCGGAACGCCGCTGCCGGGTTGCTCCTCGGCCGGTCCACCCCGCCGCAGCCACGAGTCAATCGCGACGTAGTAATCCTGGTCGGCGGGCAATTCACCCTCGCCGGCCAACCAATCGCCCAGCAGGATCATCGCGTCGGTCGGCTGATCGTTGTCGATCGCTTCGACGGCCCGGCGGACCAATTGCCGTAATTCCCGCGGCGGCGGCAATAGTTCCGCCTGCACCGACATCGCATCGCCGCGCCAAAAGACTTGAGCCGGGGCGGGCGTGGGGCCAACCGCTGCCAACAATGTCGAAACCAATCCCGACAGGATCAACATCAGCCGCGGGGCGTTAGCCCCCGGTTTGAGGCTGGTAACTGAACCGGGGGCTAACGCCCCGCGGCTGATTTCTTTCCTCCCCTCGCCCCTCTTAGGGGAGAGGGGGCCGGGTCCGATCTCTTTCCCCCCCTCGCCCCGCTTCGGGGAGAGGGGGCCGGGGGGTGAGGGGTATTTGCACTGGAGATCGAAAATTGGACCCGGACCCCTCACCCCCCAACCCCCTCTCCCCGAAGCGGGGCGAGGGGGAGCCAGTATTTTTGCCCAACGCCCTCTCCCCGAAGCGGGGCGAGGGGGAGCCGGTATTTTTGCCCAACCCCCTCTCCCCGAAGCGGGGCGAGGGGGAGCCAGTTTGATTCTGTCGTCTTTCATGGAGAACCATTCGTAATTGTCGCCGGGCAACTTCACGATACCCGCTCGCCAACGTAGCCGTGCGGGTGTTCTCGGTGCCATTTCCAAGCCGTCGCGACGATGTCGTCGATCGACGTGTACTCGGCTTTCCAACCCAGCAGCTTTTCGGCCAACGAAGCGTCAGCGACCAATTGCGGCGGATCGCCCGGCCGACGCTCGGTGACGACCGCCGCGATGTCGTCACCGGTCGCTCGCCGGCAAGCGTCGACCACCTCCCGGACGCTCGTGCCGCGGCCGGTCCCAAGGTTGCAAATCAACCCGCGGCCCCGCTCGATCCGCTCCAACGCCGCCGCGTGGGCCGACGCCAAGTCGCAAACATGGACATAGTCGCGGATGCAGGTGCCGTCGGGCGTGGGGTAATCGTCGCCGAAAATGCTGATCGATTTTCGTTGACCCAGCGCGACTTGCAAAATCAGCGGAATCAGGTGGCTCTCGGGGTCGTGATGCTCGCCAATCGTTCCGTCGGGGTGGGCGCCGGCGGCATTGAAATAACGAAGCGCCGCGTAGCCGATCCCATAAGCCGCCGCGTAATCGGCCAGCGCCCGCTCGATCACCAACTTGGTGAACCCATAGGGATTGATCGGATCCTGGCGCGTCGTCTCGGCAATCGGAACGGTCTCGGGCTGGCCGTAAGTCGCCGTCGTGCTGCTGAAGACCACCCGGTCGACGCCGACGACCCGCATCGCGTCGAGCATCGCGATCGCCGCGACGACGTTGTTTTGATAATAAATCGCCGGATCGCGGACCGATTGACCGACCTCGGCAAAGGCCGCGAAGTGCATCACGGCTTCGATTTGGTGGTCCCGCATCGCTTCGACCAACGACGTTTTGTCGCCCACTTCGCCGCGGATCAGCCGGTCGGCAGGCACCGATTGGGCGTGTCCGAGCGACAAGTTGTCGTAAACCCAAACCTCGTGACCGGCATCAATGAGGTGCCGCGTGGCGTGGGAACCGATGTAACCGGCCCCTCCGATGATCAACAAACGCATGGGCGGGGTCGGCGGCGAAAAGAGCGGGCGGCGGACGGCGGGGGCGGACGATGAAACCATCGGTTTGCCCGCCCGCACACGTTGGAGATTCGATTTTGGCCACGCGACCGACCAAATTGCAACGCCTGGCGGCCGGCCCGGCCCCCAAAGCCGCCTCCGAAACCGGCATCGACGACTTCGTCGAGTACTTGGCCCGCGAGTGTCATTTGGCCAAAAACACCGTCGACGCTTACCGCCGCGACCTCCGCCGGTTTGTCGACTGGGCGGCCGGCCGATCGCCCACAACGATGACCGTCACGGACCTGTCGGAGCACATCGGGGTGCTTCACGACTCGGGATTGGCCCCCGCATCGATCTCGCGGGCGACGATCGCGATCCGCACCTATTTCAAATACTTACAGCTCGAAGGGCGGATCACCGACAACCCCGCGGTGTTGTTGGTGACGCAAAAAAAGTGGCAACGATTGCCCGGCGTGATGACGCCCGCGGAAGTCAACTCGCTGCTGCGGAGCGTTCGCCGCGGCGACCCGTACCGCGACCGCGACCGGGCGCTGCTGGAGGTGCTCTACGCGACCGGTTGCCGGGCTTCGGAGGTGTGCGGCTTGGACCTGGGGGATTATCGCCCCGATTCGCGTCAATTGACCGCCCGCGGCAAAGGCGACAAACAGCGGGTGGTGCATTTGGGCGACTCGGCGATTGAATCGATTGCGTTGTATTTGCGAACCGAACGCCCCAAACTTGCCGCTCGCTCGCCCGCTTCGACGACCCGCTTGTTCCTGACGCGTACCGGCCGCGAGTTTGACCGGATCGAGCTTTGGCGGTTGGTCAAAAAGTCGATTCGGCGGGTCGGATTGCCCGACGAGTTCAGCCCGCACTCGTTGCGACATTCGTTCGCGACGCACCTGTTGGCCGGCGGCGCGGACCTGCGGCTGGTGCAGGAGATGCTTGGGCACGCGAGCATTCAAACGACGCAAATTTATACCCACGTCGACGCCACCAAGCTCAAAGCGGTCCACGCGGCCCATCATCCGCGGGCGTGATGTGGGATAGGCCTCCGGCCTGTCGTCCGGTGACAGGCCGGAGGCCTATCCCACATCGGTCGGTTATAAATGGGTGCCGACCCGCTCCCCGCCGCCCACCGATCGATCATGCGTCCGCTGCTGTTTTGCCTGCTTTTGAACCCGGCCGTTGCCTCCAGGGCCGCCGACACGACTTGGGGCCAGTGGCGGGGTTCGGATCAATCCGGCGTCGCAAACATTTCCACGTTTGAATCCCCCGCCCAACTGAGCGTCGACTGGCAAACCCCGATCCCCGGCCGCGGCGGGTCGACACCAGCGATCGCCGACGGACAAATCTTTCTGACCAGCGGGTTTGACGACAAAAATCATCTGCTCAGTTTTGACGCCAAGACAGGTAAAGCGGGTTGGAAAGTGGCGTTGGGCACCGATCGCGGCGGCAAGCACCGCAAGGGCGGCGGCAGCAACCCGTCGCCGGTCACCGATGGTCAAAACGTCGTGGCCTACTTCCGCAGCGGCGACTTGGCCGCCGTGGGAACCGACGGGAAAGTCCGCTGGCAAGTCAATTTGCAAGAAAAATTCGGTGAGGACACGTTGTGGTGGGACCTTGGCTCCTCCCCGCTGCTGGTCGACGATCTGGTCGTCGTCGCGGTGATGCAGACCGGTCCGAGCTACTTGGTCGCCTACGATTTGCAAACCGGCGAACGTCGCTGGAAAGTCGACCGCGTCACCGACGCCCCCGAGGAAGCGGCCCAGAGCTACGCGACGCCGGTCGTGGTCGATGCCGGGGGCCAGCGGCGGATCGCCGTCATGGGGGCCGACACGTTGACGCTCCATGACGTCCAAAGCGGCCGCGAATTGGCTCGATTGGGCGGATTCAATCCCGATGGCGAAAAGTATTTTCGGTCCATCGCCTCACCGGTCGTCGACGCCGGCCGCGTCCTGTGCCCCTACTCGCGAGGCAAAACGTTGACCTGCGTCGACGCCGCGTCGTTGCTCCGAGGCGACGGTGAAAAGTCGATCCTGTGGCACCGCGACGACCTGGGCAGCGACGTGCCGACGCCCGCGGCGGCTGATGGCGTCGCCTACATCTTGACCGACGGCAAAGGCCAAAAGGCGTCGGTCGTCGCGGTTGATTTTGCCGACGGCCGGGAGCTTTGGCGGGTCGAGTTGCCGCGGACCCGAGCCGGCTACAGCAGCTCGCCGCTGGTCGTCGGCGACAACATTGTCACGCTCTCGGAGCACGCCGAATTGACGCTCGTCGGACCGATCGGCGGCGACACCCCGGCGGTGATTCAAACGTTGAATTTGCCCGACGCCGAACCGTTCACCGTCGCCAGCCCCGTGCCGACGGGCAACGGGTTGCTGTTGCGGACGCACGAATCGATGACGTTGGTTCGGTAGCGGCCGTAGCTAAACTCTGCCGTGGCTAAACCCTGCCGGGGTTTAGTCCGCGCTGGACCCCGGCAGGGTCCAGCCACGTGGAGCTGAATGCCGTGGCTAAACCCTGCCGGGGTTTAGTCCGCTGGACCCCGCAGGGTCCAGCTACGATGGAGCTGGCTACCGTGGCTAAACCCCGCCGGGGTTTAGTCCGCGTTGGACCCCGGCAGGGTCCAGCCACGGCGGATTCGTGATCAAACCGCCGCAACCGCTTCGCTGGGTTCCTGCGGCGCTTTCATGCAGTCGGGATGGGCCACGGCGACTTCCATCGTCACCGCCCAGCGGCCCGCCGCGTCGCCGCGAACGTGCCAGTGCGGCATCACGCAAACGCTTTGATGGACCAACTCGAAACCGCCCTCGCTCTGCGACACCGTCTCGACCGGGAACGCCCAAACATCGCTGTCGCGGTCGATCGTCAAATCGACGTCCAGCTCCAACCAGCGGTCGGCAAGCGAAAGCCCGCGAACGCCCCGAAGGTCCAATTGAGACCCCAGGTGCCCGAGTTTTTCGCCATCGGTGTCGGAAAAATAGCGATCCTCGGCCCCGCCGGGCATCCCGGCAAAGTTCCACTCGATCGCCAGGTGCAGCGGCTGGCCCGGCGGCAGGTTTTCGAGCAGGTACGTGACCTTCAACCGGTCGCCGCCAGCCTCCAACGTCACCGCCTTGGTCATCGACACCGGGATGCCCCAAGCGTTGCCGTCGCGTTGCATTTGAATCTGGACCCGGCCCTCGCCGCGTCGCAACTTGGCGTCAAAAGGCAGATCGACAAAATCGCCCCGTTCGGCCGCTTCGCCTCGAGCGACTTGATCGATCGAAGCGTCCAGGTCCAGGAAGTGATCCATCAGGCTTTTGCGAGGGTACCGATCGTACTGGACCTTCTGATCCAAACCTTCGGTCTTAAACACCACGCGATCATGAATGCTGGCCACGTCACCGCCCGCGGCCGCGGGGCCAGCCAACACTTTGGCGTGATACGATTCCTCACGGCGCTGCAACGTCGCCAGCAAATTATGATTGATCCCACGCAGGTCCCATTCATATAACCGACCGCCGGCCGCCGGGTCGACCCAAACGACCATCCGCTCGTTAGCCATGCGGACTTCGCGGTGCGAGTCGAAATCATAGTCTTGAGCGTCGGCATGAACGCCGGACAATTCGCCGGTCAATTCATCCAGCAATGTGTCCGCGGCGATCAATTGCTCATAAACGGCATTGCGAAGGTGCGGCAAGTAAACGCCGCCAAAAGCCCCGTGCCAGTAGGGACAATTGCACTGGCCGCGGTACAGGTGATCGCGAATCGTGGCCAATTCACCGCCGTCCAGCCCGTCGGCCTCGGCTGCGGCTAGGCGTTCGGAGACCGCCATCATTCGCGCGTACATCTCGTTGGTTTCGTCATATTTGACTTTGAAGTTTCGCCAAAACCCGCCGCGGATGAATGTCCGAACCTCGGCGTACCAAGGCTCATCGTGCATCGTGTGATTGATATGATCGAGCGTCGACTGATGGGCCGTCGGCAACGCCCACTCGGTCATCTCGCGATAGCTGCCGTCGGGCAGGTAGGCTTTGCCGGCCGGCTGAACCGCCCCGATCGCTTCGGCCATCGTTTCGGTCCGCAACCAATCAGCGTTCTCGGAGAGTTGTTCAAAGAACGTTCGCAACCAACCATCCTCATACACATGTTTCTTGGTATCGGGCCAGGTACCAAACTTTTCGCCGTCGTCGCCAAACGTCATCACCGCCCCGGGCGTTTGATGGGCGACATCGCGCAGGAAATCGATGGTTTCATGCGGCGGTTGGAAGGGGATCAAATAACGCAACTTTTCGCTGCCCGGCAGGATCCGCATCACCCGGCCTTGATCCTCCACCAGGAACGGACCGGTCAATTGTTCGTCGACCAATCCGGCGGCTCGGAAGTGGCAATCGTCCAGCACCCCATAGGCGATCCCGGCGTCGACCATGTCAGCGGCCAACGTCGATTCCCAAACCCGTTCGGGAAACCACATCCCCGCCGGGGTGGTGCCAAAGGTCCGCTCCAACCACGAACCGTAGGCTTTGGTTTGGCCAATCCGGTCGCGGCGGGGCAGCATCGTCAGGATCGGTTCGTACTGCGGACCGCCGACGATTTCGATCCGGCCGGCGGCGACCAGCGATCGGACGCGGTCGAGGTAATCGGGGTGCCGATCGGCCAACCACATCATCAGCGGCCCGGAGGTGTGCAGCGACACGCGGAGCGACTCGAACGGCTCGAAAACGTCCAAGAACGGTTTGTACGAATCCTGATAGGACTGTTCAAAGACGCCGTCGAAGTTGCCAATCGGTTGATGATTGTGCAGGACGAGGCAGAGGTGAACGTGCGGCGTCATGGTCAGTCGGATCGGGGCGGTTGGGAGGTCGGTTCTCTGGCGGATTGTAGGGTTTTGTCCG
This sequence comes from Pirellulaceae bacterium, assembly GCA_963833245.1. Classification (GTDB taxonomy): domain Bacteria; phylum Planctomycetota; class Planctomycetia; order Pirellulales; family Pirellulaceae; genus Rhodopirellula. The sequence goes on along the minus strand of CAWHXH010000005.1, from coordinate 237,216 downwards.
GGACAATCGAAACGGCCGGCGGACGCTTTTGCCGCAAAATTTCCCGACCGTTGCTAGCAAAAATTACCCAGCCGGTAGGGATCCTCCCTGGCGTCACCGAAGATCACGCCGACGTAGCGGAAGTCGCCAAGACTTTCGGTTGCGACCGTTCGCTGGGAACCGAAAGTCTTGGCGACTTCCGCTACGGGGCGGGGGCGGTCAAACTCGTCTCTCACCACCATTCCTCTGACCGGCACATCAATCGTCATGGCCGTCCCGATGCAATTGGCTCGGATCATCATCTCCGAGTTGACCGACAACCAGGTGATCTACCTCCGCGAAGTCGGCGGGACGCGGCAGTTTCCGATCATGATCGGGATTTTCGAGGCGACCAATATCGATCGCCGGGTCAAAGGCGATTTCCAACCACCCCGGCCGCTGACGCACGACCTGATCGCCAACGTCGTCGAGGAACTCGGCGGGCGGCTCGAAAAAGTCGTTATCCACGATCTCAACGAGCACACCTATTTTGCCAAACTGGTCGTTCGCGGTCCCGACGGCGAGACGATCGACATCGACGCTCGGCCGTCCGACGCGATCGCCACCGCGGTGACGTTCAACCCACCGCTGCCGATCGAAGTCGACGAGTCGGTGCTGGAAGCCGCCCTGGGGGCGGCCGAGTGAACAGACTCGGGAGGGCGACGCTCCCGCGGAGCCGGGAGGGCAACGCTCCCGCGGAGTGGCTTCGCGGGAGCGTCGCCCTCCCGGTCATCGCGAACCTTTCGCCGCTGGACAAGCCGCTATCATTCTCACCGGAGAACCGATTCGATGGCAAAACAATATTGGCCCCGGGGCGAGAAAACCGACACGCTGCTGCAGGAAGTTCGCCAGGGCGATCCCGATGCCGTCAACGCCCTGTTGGACCGACACCGCCGCGGCGTCCGGCGGTTGGTCGAAATGCGGCTGGATCGCAAAGTCCAACGCCGCGTCGACGTGTCCGACGTCGTGCAAGAGGTGTTGGTCGAAGCGAACAATCGGCTCGGCAAATACCTTGACGATCCCGTCATGGCGTTTCATTTGTGGTTGCGCCAAATCGCTTGGGACCACATCATCGACACCTATCGGCGTCACCGGGTGTCGGCCAAACGCAACATGGATCGCGAGCAACCGATCGCTTCGGGCGGCGACAACGTTGACGAATCGAGCGTCGATTTGGCGATCCAGTTGTGCGACCCGGCGATGACCCCGGCGGCGGTCGCGACCCAGCGAGAGATCGCAACGAAAGTCGAGGAAGCGATCGAGAAACTCGACGAAACCGATCGTGAAGTGATCCTGATGCGGCACTATGAGCATTTGAGCAATCTGGAAATCGCCGAAGTGTTGAAGCTCAATCCGCCGGCCGCGTCGATGCGATACCTGCGAGCGGTCCGGCGGCTCCGGGCGGTGTTGGACGCCGAAGCGGGCGATGATCCGGACGCGAGGTTGGGTTGAGTTTGACGACGGCGCGGGACCATGACCAACGACTCGCCGACGTCATCGCCGAGATGACCGACCAGGTCTGTCGCGGTGAAATCGTCGACTTTGACAAGGTTTGTTCGCGGCACCCTGACCTGGCCGGCGAGCTGCGACAACTTTGGGCGCGGTGCTGGTCACCGACACCGCCGGGACGGCGCGAAACGAGATGCCGGGCGTCGATCCGGCTCCGCCCGCGAGTCCTTCGCCGGGCGATTCCTCATCGCGTTGGCGGAGCCTACAGTTGCCCGCGACGATCGGCGACTACGAATTGCTGCAGGAGGTCGGTCGGGGCGGGATGGGCGTCGTCTTTCGCGCCCGGCAAATTTCGCTGGACCGCGTCGTTGCCGTCAAAATGATCCTTCGCGGCCGTTTGGCCAACGACGCGGACCTGCAGCGGTTCCTCTCCGAGGCTGCCGCGACGGCATCGCTGACCCATCCGGCGATCGTGCCGGTTTATGAAGTCGGCGACATTGACGGTCGGCCGTTTTTTTCGATGAAATTTGTCGAGGGCCAAACGCTGGCCCAGCGGTTGGCGTCCGGCCCGATGCGGCAACGCGAAGCCGCTCGCGTCGTCGCTCAAATCGCCCGCGGCGTCGGAGCGGCTCACGCGGCGGGGATTTTGCACCGCGACATCAAACCCTCCAATGTCCTGCTGGCCGCTGACGATACGGCGATGTTGACCGACTTCGGGTTGGCCAAACAACTCGGGGCCAAAGTCGACTTGACCCGCACCGGGATGCTCGTCGGCACGCCGTCGTACATGTCGCCCGAACAGGCCGGCGGGCGGCGGGCGGACATCGGACCGGCCAGCGATATCTACTCACTCGGCTGCGTGCTGTACTTTGCCCTGACCGGCCGTCCGCCGCTGGTCGCCGAGACGCCGGTCGAACTGGTGATGCTCGTCATCGAACAGGACCCGACGCCGCCCCGGGCGCTGCGTCCGAGTCTGGACCGTGATTTGGAAATGATCACCGTTCGTTGCTTGCAAAAGCCGGTCGATCTTCGCTACCCGACGGCCGAAGCGTTGGCCCGGGATCTGGAAGCGTATTTGGCGGACGAACGCGTTGCGGCCCGGAGCGGGCATTTTGTCCAAGTCGTCGGGCGGGTATTTCGCGAAACCCACCACGCCGCGGTTTTGGAAAAATGGGGCGAGCTTTGGATGTGGCACTCCTTGGTGCTGCTGGTCGCCAGCGTCGGGACGTGGTACCTGGCCTACCGCGGCGTCGACGACCGATCGGTCTACGCCGGCGTTTGGGTCGTCGGGCTGTCGCTCTGGGCGGCGGTGTTTTGGAAATTGCGCCAGCGAATCGGGCCGGTGACGTTTATTGAGCGGCAAATCGCTCATGTTTGGGGCGCCGCGATGGTCGCGATCGCGATGTTATTCCCGATCGAATGGTGGTTGGGGCTGCCGGTGCTGACGCTCGCCCCGATGCTCGCGGTCGTCTCGTCGATGATGTTCATCATCAAAGCCGGAATGCTCAACGGCACGTTCTATTTTCAAGCCGTCGCGCTGCTGGCCGCTGCCGCCGGCATGACGCTCTGGCCGGCGGCCGGCCATTTGATCTTTGGCGTCGTCGGCGGCGGGTCGTTTTTTGTGCCGGGGCTGAAATACTGGCGGCGGTCGCAGGGACGGCCGTAGCGGAAGTCGCCAAGACTTTCGGTGGTGACCCGTCCAAACAAACCGAAAGTCTTGGCGACTTCCGCTACCCTCACTTTCGGCTTGAAAAGCCGTCCTACGTTGCCTTGCGAAACCGCATCGCGGCGATTTCGTCGTTGAACGTCACCACCTGGTTCCGCCCGCCCCGTTTGGCGGCGTACAAACATTGGTCGGCGCGGTCGATCAGCGTCCCGCACGACATCGCGTGACCCGCCGCGACATCGGCCACCCCGACGCTGGCGGTCACGTGCAAAGTCTCGCCGTCGGCCAGTGGCACCGGCGCCGCCTCGATCGCCACCCTCATCCGTTCGGCGTTCCATCCCGCTTCGGCAGCGTTGTGGCCGGGCAGCAGCACGCAGAACTCCTCGCCACCGTAGCGAAACACCGGGCCGACGCCGGCAAAGACGCGCCGTAGCATCTCGCCGACGTGCCGCAGCACCGCGTCGCCGGCGGCATGACCGTGGGTATCGTTGATGGTTTTGAAATGGTCCAAATCGACCATCACGCAAGCGATCGGCCGGCCGGCGTCGTGGCTTTGAGCGATCAACGCATCACCCTGCTCGTCGAGCGCCCGGCGATTTTGGCAACCGGTCAACGCGTCTTCGGCCATCAACCGGTGCAGTTTCGCGTTGCGTCGCTCGGCCAACTGTTCCCGCTGCCGCGCGGCGGCGAGTTGCTCGGCGATGGTTTCGGGAACTTCGCCCCGGTTCGGCTCCGCCCGCGATGCGATCATCCAGCCGATCGAAGCCGAAAATGCCGACTGGACGCCGACAACCGCCGCGGCGGTCAGCCACCAGGCGGAGTGGGGCGTCAGCGGGGTGGGGAGCGAGGCGATTGGCGGCCAAAACGCGGTCAACCCGATGACCATCCCCCAGGCGACGCCGGCCGCCAGGACGACTCGCCCCAACAATCCGGGGGCCGGCAGTTCGGTGGTGGGGGTGAGTTTCAACATCGGGGGCAGCGAGTTGACGACGGGAGCGAGGATTGAAAATGCACGGCCGATGGACCAATGCAATTTTGCCTCCCGCGGACGCTTAAAGCTGCCGCCGCGTCACCTATCCAACCTCACTACTAATCCGGCGAGGCGGTTGTTGACGGTCGATCGGGTTGTGAGACCAGCCGACGTAGCGGAAGTCGCCAAGACTTTCGGTGGTGACCCGTCCAAACAAACCGAAAGTCTTGGCGACTTCCGCTACGGGGACTGCAGCAGCGATACGCCGGTCATCGACGACGGTTTTTCGAGTCCCATCAGGTCCAAGAGCGTCGGTGCGATGTCGGCCAATCGACCGCCGCTCCGCAATTGAGCCGATTGATGATCCGAATCGACCACGATCAACGGCACCTCAAACGTCGTGTGAGCGGTGTGCGGGCCGCCGGTTTCGGGGTTGACCATCTGTTCAGCGTTGCCGTGGTCGGCGGTGACGATCAACGCCCCGCCGGCGGCCAACGTCGCGTCGACAATTTGCCCTACCGCCGCATCGACGACCTCGACCGCTTTGACGGCCGCAGCCAGCACGCCGGTGTGACCGACCATGTCGCCGTTGGCGTAATTGACGACGATCAAATCCTGGTCGCCCGCAGCGATTCGTTCCAACACCGCCGCCGTCACGCCCGCCGCCGACATTTCCGGCTTTTGGTCATACGTCGGCACGTCGCGGGGCGAATTGGCCATCCCGCGAGTCTCGTGCGGGAACGGGTCCTCGCGGTAATCATTGAAAAAGAAAGTGACGTGAGGGTACTTCTCGGTCTCGGCGCAGCGGAATTGCGACAATCCGGCTTCGGCCACCGTTTGGCCCAAAATGTCCGGCATCCGAGTCTCTTTTTCAAAGATGACCTCGACCGGTAACCCCGACTCATAACCGGTCATCGTCGCGAACAGAAGATCCTCAATGCACGGCCCGCGATCAAATCCGCCGCCCTCGATCCGGCTCCACGGCTCGTTGTCGTAAACGAACGCCTTGGTCAATTCCCGCGGCCGGTCGCCGCGGTAGTTCATAAAGATGATCGCATCGCCGTCGCGAACCGTGATCGGACTACCACCCGGCGGCACGATCGACGTCGCTTCGATGAACTCATCGCCATCGCGGGACGCATCGGTCGGATGGTTGTAATAGTGCTCGATCGCTTCGGTCGCCGAAACGGCGGTCCGCGACGAACCTCGAACCATCAGGTTGTAGGCCTTTTCAACGCGGTCCCACCGGAAGTCGCGGTCCATTGCGTAAAACCGACCGATGACGCTGGCGACAAACCCGGTGCCCGCCGCGTCACAGTGATCTTGGACCGTTTGGACAAAAGCGAGTCCGCCGCGGGGCGTGGTGTCGCGGCCGTCGGTGATCGCGTGGATTGCCAATCGGTCGCCGGTCAGCCCGTTTTGTTTGGCCCAATCGATGATCGCCAGTCCGTGTTGCAAATCGCTGTGGACGCGGCCGTCGGACATCAGTCCGAGCAGATGAACGCGTCCGCCGGTCCCGGCGACGTGCTGGGCGGCTTTTTGCATCGCCGGCAGCCTGAAAAACCGCCCGTCGCGGATCGCTCGGGTGATCCGCATCACTTCCTGGTCGACGATCCGCCCGGCACCGATGTTTTGGTGCCCCACTTCGCTGTTACCCATCACCCCGGCGGGCAACCCGACGTCTTCGCCGGACGTTTTGATCAGCGTGTTGGGGTAGTTCGCCATCAACCGATCGGCCACCGGCGTGTCGGCTTGGACGATCGCGTTGGCGTGGTCCCAGGCGGGGTCGGGATTTTGGCCCCAACCGTCGCGAACGATCAAGACAACGGGGCGGCGGGCGGGGGTGGATGGCACGGCGGGCGGCGTCGGTTGGAAGTTGAATTTTGAGGCCAATCGTAGAGTTTCCACGCTAACGATGGCAGCGGTGGGGTGGCTCCGCGGCGCCGACGATTCGTAGGGTGGGTCCACCCTACGATCATTTCGCATGAACGACAGGCCGGAGGCCTATCCCACATGAACATCGCGTTGGCATTTTCTGGCGGCGGGGTCCGCGCAACCGTCTTCCACCTCGGCGTGCTGGCGCGGTTGGCACGCCTCGACCTGCTGCACCGCGTCAAGACGATCAGCAGCGTTTCGGGCGGATCGCTCGCCGCCGGGTTGGTCTTCAGCCGCTCGGGCCTGCGTTGGCCGTCGGCTGAAACGTATCTGCACGACGTCGTCCCGCAAATCCACGACCTGATGACCGGCTGTGACCTGCAGCGGCGATTCATTCTGCGGTCATTGGCCAACCCTTGGAAAATCCTTCGCGGCCGCGCCTCGGTGCTTGGCGAAGGGCTGCGGCGGCACTGGCAAATCGACGGCCGGATCGCCGACCTGCCGATCTCGCCGCGATGGTTGATCAATGCAACGTGCTATCAAACCGGCAAGAATTGGCGATTTGCCCGTGACCTGATGGGTGACTATCAAACCAAGTACGTCACGTCGCCCAACTTCGGCCTCGCCGATGCTCTCGCCGCGTCGGCTGCGGTGCCCGGGTTGGTCGGCCCGTTGATTGTCCCCTCGCACCGATACGACTGGAGCGAACGCGGGGACGACGGTTGGCGATCGATTGAGCCGCGTTATAAACATTTGCATCTTTGGGACGGCGGGGTTTATGACAATTTGGGCGTCGAAGCGTTGTTCAAACCCGGCGATGGATTGCAGGAAGGGGCCGACTTCCTGATCGCTTGCGACGCGTCGAGACCGCTCGGCGGTGACTTGGGGCCGATCGGATGGCGACCGGGCTATCTGGCGGCGAGTTTGCGATTGGTCGACGTCGCGACCGATCAAGTCCGTTCGCTTCGGGCGCGGATGTTGATCGAGTATTTCAAAGCCAATCCGGGCAGCGGGACTTATATGAAAATCGGCCGCCCCAGCCGCGGCGTCGGCGCCGCGGCGATGCTTCGCGACCACGAAGTGCTTGCCGCGGCGAGCATGGGCACGACGCTGCGCCGGCTCAGCCACGACGAGTTCAGCCTGCTGTTTCGACACGGTTACGAGGTCGCGGCGATGTCGCTGGCCAAACACGGCGAGGCATTGGTCCGCCGCGGCGAGAACGTGGTTCGTTTCCGGGCGGCTTGAGCAATCAACACCGTAGCGGAAGTCGCCAAGACTTTCGGTTGCGATTGTCGGGGATCCGAAAGTCTTGGCGACTTCCGCTACGCCCCCGCCTGATGGTTATGATCGCGTGCGGCACCCGTTTAATTCCGACGATCCAACCGCCGTGGACCACCGCCTTCAAACGATCGATCGCTACGTGCTGCTGCGGCTGCTGGGCGTCGGCGGGATGGGCCAAGTCCACCTGGCCCACGACCCCCAGCTTCGTCGCCCGGTGGCGATCAAAATCCCGCTGGGGCATTTCGACGACGCCAACCGAATCCGACAGCGATTCTCCCGTGAAGGTCAAGCGGCTGCGGGGATCTCGCATCCCAACGTCGTGCCGGTGCTCGACACGATCGACTACGAAGACCGGATCGCGATCGTTTCGCGGTACGTTCGCGGCCCCACGCTGCTCGAATACCTGGTCGACGCGGGCGGCAAGATCGATCCCCGGATCGCCGCGGCGATCGCCATGCGGCTGGCCGACGGATTGGCCGCGGTCCACCGCAGCGGGGTCATTCACCGCGATTTGAAACCGTCCAACATCCTGCTCGAAGTCCTCGGCGGGCGTTGGAAACCGGACGATCCCGACGGACCGGACCCGCCGGGCGATCGCGGTCGGGAATTGACAGCGATTGTCGACGCGTCGGTTTGGGACGGCCGGCTGCGGATTTGCCCCCAGGTGAGCGACTTCGGGTTGGCCGAGTTCCTCGACGACGACTCGCACCTGACCCGCTCGGGGATGCCCGTCGGCACGGCCGCCTACATGGCCCCCGAACAGATCGGCGAAGGCAACGTGACGGCCGCGACGGACGTCTATTCGCTCGGCGTGATCGTTTACCAAATGGTCACCGGCGTCAGTCCCTTTGCCGCTTCGACGTTTGTCAAAACGATGGCTCGGGTGCGTGACACCGATCCGCCGGCGGCTCGATTGGCCGGGGCGGTGCCGCCGGACTTGGCCGCGATCATTCGCAAAGCGATGGCGAGGGCACCGGCCGATCGGTTTGCCGAGATGGAGGATTTCCGCGACGAACTGGACCGCTGGCTGGGCGGTTTGCCCGTCCGCACCCGGCCGATCGGTCGGGTCCGCCGCGTGGTGCGCTGGACCCGCCGCAACCCGGTGGCGACCGCGGCGATGCTGCTGATCGGCTCGCTGTTGGCCGTCAGCACCGTGCAGCGGATTGAAGTGACCGCGTCGCTGCGTCAAACCCAAACCGCTCGCGCCGCCGCCGATCGTGCCAGGGAAGTTGCCGAAACGGCTCGCGGGAGCGCCGAAGCGGCGCGGTCGGCGGCCGAAACGGCTCGGCGCGAACCGCCCGGACGGCCAATCAATTGGCTGACGAGTTGTACCTGTCGGACATGACGACCGCCGTCGCCGCGTCGCGAGCCGGGGACGTCGACCGGGTGGACAAATTGCTTCGTCGGCACGCCGACCGGCCCCGCGGGCTGGAATGGCACCTGTTGCAGCACACCGTCGCCCAACCGCCGTCCCAAGTGTTGAAAGCTCACCGGGGGGTCGTTTGGCAAATCTCCGTCGACCCGGCGACCGGGAATTTTGTCACCGCGTCGGACGACGGGACGCTGCGGTGGTGGGATGGGGAGTCTTGCCAACCGCTGCACACCGCGACCCAAAGCGGTCCGCATCGCGTCGCCGCGTTTGTCCCCGGCGGACCGCTGTTGACCGGCGACAATATGCTCCACGCCGTCGGCCGCTCGACCGGCACGCCGATCGGATTTCCCCTCGACTGGCAACCGCACGGGCTGCGGGCGCTTGCGGTTTCAGCCGACGGGTCGACCGCCGCAACGATGGCGATGGGCGACGAATATCACGTCCACGACCTCTCGGTGCTGCCCGGCCGGCAACCCGCCGGCGAGACGCTCCGCAACCCCGGCCGGGCGACCCGGCGAATCGGGCACCGGCCGGCCTTTCGAGCCTACCGGATTGATTTCACGTCCGAGGCCGGCTTGCTGTTCTATGCCCGCGAGGTGATCGGTGACGACGGGGATCGAATCGGCGATCGGCTGGTCGTTTGGGACGTCGCGGAGCACCAAGTGTCCGGTCAACACGCGGTCGTGGCCAGCGAAGGCGTGATGCGAGCGACCATCGGGGCGGTCGATGTCTCGCCCGACGACCGGCTCGCGGCGGTGGTCGGCAACTATTCGATTCACCTCTTTGATATCCAGCGGCGGCGATGGGTCGGGTTGGTGGAAATCGCCGAAGACGCCTTCGACCTGGAGTTCTCCCCCGACGGACGGCGGTTGCTGTGCGGTTTGTCGGGCGGTCGCGTCGCGATCCTCGGGGGGATCGACCCCGACGCCTCTCAAAGCGTCGGCGACATGCGAGTTTGGCAGTCGACGACGATTTACAACGGATGCGATTCGCCGGTTCGCTCCGTCGCGTGGCTCGGCGACGACCGCGTCGCGACCGGTCACGAGGACGGCCGTGTGGTTGTTATCGACCTGCCACAGGGGCCGCGTCCGCTTTGGTCCGGTCTTCGGCCGTTGCTCGCCGGCGACGGCTCGCACCTGTTTTGCCAATCTTCGGACCTTCGGATTGATGCCTATCATTTGCCGCCGGGCCAACCCGCCCAGTTAATTGAATCGACCGACGTGCCGATTGACCGCTCGCCGCACCAACCGTTGCTCGACCCGGTGATCGGTGAAGGGTGCTATCGATTCGATCCGGGCGGGAAGTGTTTTTACTTCTGCATCGAGCATGAACTCTACGGTTGGCGTTTGGGCGAATCCGGGGCGGTGTTGATCGGCAGCCACCCGCGTCCGGCGTCAGAGCGATCGGACATCAACTGTCTGTGCCTGTCCCCCGAAGGGGCATTCGCCGCCACCGCCGCCTCCTATTGCCACGAGGTCCGGGTTTGGGACACGCGGTCAGGCCGGTGCGTTCGGGTCATTGACATGATCGACAACGGCATGGAGGTGTGTTTCAGCCCCGATGGCCGGTTCCTTTTCCTTAGTTGTCCCAAACAATCCCGGTTGCTTGACATGCAAAGCGGCAAGCTGCGGGTGTTGCCGATCCAGCCGTCGACGTGGGTTCACTGGGTCGATTCGGACACGTTGTTGTGCCTGCACGGCGCGGCAACGTTGACTCAGCTCGACTTGCCCACCGGTCAAATCACCCGCCGCATCCGCTGGGTCATTCGCCATCCACGTTATTCGACGGTCGATCCGGTCGGCGGGACGCTAGTGATGCCCGAAGGAGACGCGGTTTCGATAATGCACCTGGGTTCGGGCCGGTTGTTCGGAACGATCGGTTTTGCCGCCGATCAGGTGCTTGTTCGACCGTCCGACCGGTCGCTGTTGTATTGGCGAGAGGATTCCCGGCGGGGGCAATTTGAATTATTTGAGCTGCCGGTCGAGTGACTCAGCGGTACGACGGGCTTTCAACCCGTCGAATCCAACGACAGCCTAAAAGGCTGTCGTACTGTTTCTATCACTGTTCCAATCACTCCGGCCGAATCGCCTCGAAATAGTTTCGCACCGTTTGGCGATGCGATTGCGGCAGCGGTTCGGACTCCAACACCTCCTCGGCTTGCCGTTTGTAGTCCTTGTATTTGGCCGTGTAGCCGCGGCCGGCTCCCTGCTGGGCTTCGGGACTGGTCAAAATTTCCGTCTCGCTGTCGCCGTCCCGGCTTGCCGTCCCGGTCACGTCAACCTGCTGCCGGGTGCCGCCCAGCCGCGTCGGATCACCGCCGGTCGGATCGCCCGAAGCGGCACTGCCGGCTTTGGTGCTCGGCGAATCAGATTTCCGGGCGAACGGCGAATCGCACTGACCTCGGCACTGGCACTTGCACTGGGCCAACAGATCCATCTGCTTGGCCAAACATTGTCCGCACTTTTTGCATTGACCCTGTTTTTCGCAGGCTTTGGCGATCTTCGCCAAGCATTTTTTGCACTCCCCGGGTTTGCCGGCTTCCAAATTTTGTGACAACTCGGTGAGGTTGGCCGACAACGAACCGGGCTTGGCCGGGCCGAGATTGTCGACCATCCGCTTCAAGTTTGATCCGACCGCCCGCCGCTCCTGGTCGGTCAATTTCTCGGGGTCGACCGATGCGAGTTGCTCCGCGGCCCGGTCGTAATCCTGCTCCCGGAGCGACTCGCTGGCCGCGAGCATCGATTCGGCCGGTTCAATCGCGGTGGCCAATGACGCCAGCATCTCGTCGGTCGCTTCGATTTGCAACGAATCCCGCGCCTCGGCCAGCGATTGCTGCATGTCGGACAATTCGGCCAGCAGGTCGGATTCGTCAATCGGCTCGGTCTCGAGTTTCTCAACCTTTTCCCGGAGTTCCCGCAACAGTTCTTGCATCACCGGATCCTCGGTTTGATCGGCGAGTCGCTCCAGCTCCGGCAGCATCTCTTCTCGCAAGCCCGCGGACTGTTGGGCGGCCAGCGGCAGGGCGACGCGGGCCAACGCCGGGCGGGCCATCCAAAGGTGCATCGCCATGACCGACGCGGCCGCCGCGGCGATGCCGATCGACCAACGCAGCGGTCCGGCCGGCGCGTTGATCGGCACACAGGCGGCTGGATCGACCGACGCCAAATGCGTTTCGGTATCGACGCGTTGCAACCGGTGCATCGCGGCCGCATCGCCGCGGGAGTTCAATTCGAGCGTCGAGACCGTCCGGTCTTTGAGGTCATAGCGCCGGTCGACGACCGACGCGGCTTGGGTGATGGCTGCCGGCCGGAGCCACCCCGCCAATCCGCCAATCAAAGCTCCCCCACCGATGCAACCAGCGGCCACCAGTAGCCACATCCCCGGCGACATCGACACAACGCCGCCGACCACCGCCAGGCTGACGGTCAACATTGCGACACAGCCGATCAAACAACCCCACAGTGCCGCGTCGACCGCGCGGGCCAAACGTAGGCGACGGCGAATTTGGGGTAATAGCGTGTCAAACATGGCCGGTCGGTCCCATAGGTTTGTAATTCCGCAATCTTCTACCCGTAGCGGAAGTCGCCAAGACTTTCGGTTGCCCCAACCCCGATCCACCGAAAGTCTTGGCGACTTCCGCTACGTCACTACCACTCAGTCTATCGCTTTCCCACCCTCGGTGACGAAAATTCCACCCGCCGAAGCGCCACATCGGCGACAAAAATCACCAGGGCTGCGATCAACAACGCCGGCCACAGCGGCATCGGCCGCCGCGCGGTCCGGCCGTCGGGACGCAGCAGGTCGTCGAAATCGGCCTGCGCGTAGTATTTGCCACCGCCGCGGGTCGCGATCCGGCGCAGCGCCCGCTCGCCCAGCGGCAGCAATCGCAACTCGTCGGGGTAACCGACCGTCAACCCGCGGCTGATTCGCATCGCCCCATCGACGGGTCCGCCGCTCGGTCCGTCGCCCACCGCGGCGTCGAAGTAGTACGTGCCCCGGTCGCCGGTCGGCACCGTCGCCTCATAACGGCCCGGTCCGGTCGGTTTCAACGCAACTTTGGATTGACCGAGCGCCGGATCGATAACCGCCAACGTCGCGGGCATGTCCATCATAAAATTCCCCAACGGGTCGACCGCATCGAGCGTGATGATCGACACGTCACCACGTTTTTGAACATCCAGCGTCAAACCCGACGCATCCTGTTTGCGCATCGCGTGTCGAATGATCTTGGCCCAGAAGGTTCCGAAGTCGGGCCAAGCCAACCATTCACCCGCCCATCGATTTTTCGCATCGCTGGTAAAGGCCACCGACATGCCCAGTCCATATCGCCACCAACATAACAACGGATCACCCGCTTCGGTCGCCAAGATGAACTCGGCGGTCGGTTTGGGACGCGTCACGACATAACCCAACAGCATCGGCGACAGGTCCATTTCAATGCCGCGGAGTACATCGGTCGGCCGGACCGGTTGAGCGATAAATGGCAACTCGTTGATCGCCGACTGCCCCGCCTCGACCGTCTCTTTGGCAAATACCTGCGGCACCGCCGACGGATCGTCGCAAAAGTAGTAACGACCGCCGCCGATCATCGCGAGTTCCTCCAGCAGGTCTTCGCTGGCGCCCTGGCCCAGCGCCACGGTCGACAGCGTGATCCGCGACGCGGCCATCTCGTCGGCGGCCCCTTGAAAATCACCTTCGGCCGATACCCCATCGGTCATCATGATGACGTGTTTCAATTTCGCCTGCGAGGAGGTCAATTGCTCATAAGCCATCGTCATCGCCGGATACATGTTGGTGCCGCCGGAAGCGTCAATGGTCGAAATCGCATCGACGATCGATCCGCGATTGGTCGCCGACGTCATCTCGGCGACTAAATAGGGTTCGCCGTCAAACGCGACAACACCCAACGAGTCTCGCGGCCCCAACAATTCCGCCGCGGCGATCGCGGCGTCTTTGGCCAATTCAATCTTCTCGCCGCCCATCGAACCACTCTTGTCGATCACCAACATCATCGCCAGCGACGGTTTCTCACGCTCTTTTTCAAAGTTGCTGCGAACCGGCAAAATCTCCTCGATCCGAGTTCTATAATAACCTCCCAGTCCAAACGCTTGGTCACCACCGAGCATGATCAACCCGCCGCCGAGTTGTTGAACATATAACCGAATCAAATCCATCTGCCGCATCGACATCGCGGTCGCCGGGACGTTGGACAACACCAAACACTCATAACCTTGCAACTCCGTCAGGTCCCGCGGCACGCCTTCGACCGGCCGAACCTCCACGTCGATCGACTGCTCGTCCAACGCCCACCGCAGCGAATCGGTTTCGGCGACATCGGCGTCGATCCAAAGCACCCGTGGACGGCCGGCGGCGTAGACGACCGCGGAGGCTTCATTGTTGCCCAACAACGTATCGCCGGGTCCGCGAACTCGGGCCGAAAATGTCTCCTGGCGGCGTCCCTCGACGCTCTGTCGAAACCGGAACCGATTCTCACCTTTGACGATTTTAATCGGTTTGTCATTTCCATCTCCAATGCGAACATCGCCGCGATACAGATCGACATAACCTTCGCCGTCGACGTTGGAGCTGACGACGACTTCGACATAAAACGGTTCGCCCCGCCGCACGGTCGTCGGCGCGATCACGTCGGTCAATTGCACCTCCGGTTCGGTGCGAACGGGCAGCGGCATGGTGGAAATCTTGACACCGCGGGCCGCCACCGCCGGGTCGGATCCCGAATTGTCATTGCCGTCGGACATGACCAAAACATTGGCCACCACGGTCGGCGGCATCGAGGCGATCGCCGTCCGAATCGCCGAACCAATGTCGGTTTGATTCTCATGCTCCCGGTAGCGGAGGCCGCCAAGGCCTCCGTCGGGTTTAGCCTCCAAAGCCTCGCGACTTTGGCTACCGGTTGAACTCGAACCACCAAACTCCAGCGTCTGCAACTCCACCCCCAACCGTCCGGCCGACTCACGCAGTTCGTCCCCCCGGACTTCCGCCTGCCGCCCGGCCGCCTCATCAATGCTTTCGCTCCGGTCGATCGCGACAATCAATCTTTGCTCGATCGTTTGCACCGTCCAAACCGGTCCGCACATCGCCAAAATTAAAAGCGTGGCCACCAAACCGCGGCAAATCGTCGAGAGCCAACGCTGGGTCGGCGAAAAATCCGACAGCGAGCGGACGTGGTACCAACCGATCCACACGACCGCCGGGATCCACCACCATGCCATCGCCGGAGTCGTCCACAACATCAGGCAACCACCCGGCGTTGATACAGCGACCATTCTATCAAGATCAAACCCGCCGCGACGCATACCAGCATCCACCAGATCGGCCGCCAGCCGATCGATGCCGTTTGAACCTCATCACCGCCGGGGTTCTCCATTCGCAAATCGCTTTCGACCGGATCGCATAAGTTGACTGACAATTGCCGCCGGTCGCCGGGTTGATCCGTGGTCAACTCCAACACCCCGACGCGATCGAATGCCGGCAGGTAGATTTGACGATCGTCGGTCAAGCTCAATGATAAGGATGGCGGACCGATCGGATCGCCCGCTGGCGGCACGGTGCGGACGCGAACTTCGGCGGCACCATCCCAAGTCATCGATTGCGGCTCGCCGGTGTGCAGACTGGATTGCAAGTCCGCCCCCCGCCGAGTGAACCAATTGATGGCGTTGGTCATCATCACCGGGAACGCCACCCGCAGCGGCAGATCGCTTTGATCCAGCGTCGTCGAAAGCACCAGGACGCGGCCGGCGGGCCGATCGATCACCAAAGCCACGGCGGCATCATTGTCGGTTTGAATGATGGGAACATTCAACGGATCGTCGGGATCAAACAATAACTCGCGGCTGCTGTCGAGCGGCACATTGACCAGACGGACGTGACGCAGCAGCGGTGAATCGTTATCCTGCTCGACGACGATTGGCCGGGGCATCGTTTGACCCAAACGCCAGGCGCCGCCGGGACCATCGGTTGGCGGATCGATATAAAGCGCCGGACCGGTCGGAAACGACTCCGGCACCACGCCAACATACACGGTCAATCGATCGCTCGCGTTGTCATCGTCTGGACTTAGATCGCTGAGGTCCACCAGCGGAATCGCCCCCAGGACGCTTTGCAAGAAAAACGCGGCCGGCGAATCCTCCCGGCCCTCGGCGGTGACCAGCGTGACGGGGACCGGGCGGCGGGGCGACAACACCGCGGACGCAACATTGTCGGCGGCCAAACCGTCGGTCCCTTCCAAGGTCGCGGTCATCACACCGCCGGCCCGCGAAACGCCCTGGATCGTTTGTTGCCAGGTGCCGCCGGGTTGCAAATCAATCGGATAGACATCGACCAACTCGTCTTGCAACCGAACCGACAGCCGGGTTTGAACCGGCGAGTCGGCAAATGATTGGACTTCGACCCAACACGCATAACCAAGCGGATCGACCAACGATCGGCGAACCGACATGGTGGTGATCGCCACGTTGTCGAGCGATTGACCTACCATGATCCGGTAGCCGAAGCCGCCAAGGCTTTGGTCCCCCCTCCGGTAGCCGAAGCCGCCAAGGCTTTGGTCGACGTCTGTTCGGAGGCCTTGGCGGCCCCCGCTACCGGGAGGCTGGTCGGTGATGACGATGATGCGGCGGGCTTTAGGGTCAACCGTCAATCGCTCGGCTGCGGCGATCGCCTCCTCGATCCGCGTTGGACCATCGGTCGGCGGAATCTGATCGATCGCTTCGATGACCGCGGGCGCGAAATCACCCAAACCGGCGGCGACATTGACCGTTGAACCCGCGGTGACGACGGCCATCGAATCGCCCGGTCGCAATCCGCCGGCGATCCGGCGGCCGCGCTCTTTGGCCAAATCCAGTCGCGTCCCGCCCGAAGCCGCCGCCGCGTTCATGCTCGCCGAATTGTCAATCACCAGCACCGTCTCGGTCCGTTCGGTTTGCCCGGTGCGGACCAAATCGGCCAGCGCCAACACGACCAAAGCGACGAAGATCAATTGCAACAATAGCGATAACCAACGCCGAAGGTTTCGCCACCATGCCCGCTGTCGCCGGTCATCAAACACCTGGTCCCAAAACAGCAACGTCGTCACGACGTGTCGCCGCGGCCGGGTGCGGAGGATGTACAGCCCGATGATCGGCAATGCGATCGCGGACCACCACAGCAGCGACGGCGCGGTGAAAATCAT
The DNA here is from genome assembly GCA_963833245.1 of Pirellulaceae bacterium. Lineage (GTDB taxonomy): Bacteria > Planctomycetota > Planctomycetia > Pirellulales > Pirellulaceae > Rhodopirellula. Next base: position 220,397 of record CAWHXH010000005.1, on the reverse strand, counting down.
TATCCCACCGCCGCCGATCGCATCATCGCCAACATCACCGCATCATAAGGCACGTCGGTCGTCGCGACGGTATGCGGCAACCCATGACCGGTGCAGTATTGTTTGGCATCCTCGATGAATTTGGCGAACAATTCGCGGTATTGACGCAATTTGCGTTCGGTCACCGTTACCTTTTTAGCCAGACCCGATTCGCAGTCGACCAATTCGACATCGCCGAGCATTGTCGGGGCGGCTTCGGCGGGCGTGTGAATTTGAACCACATGAGGTTCAAACCGGGCGTGACGAAGCCGATCGATGCCGGAGCGAAAACCCTCCTGGTCCATCAAATCGCTGATGATCACGGCCAACCCCGGCCGCGGGGCACGACCCAAAAACTCGCCAACCGCCGACCGCAAATCCGTCTTCCGGCCGCCCGGTTCGATGCGACGCAAGAACTCAAAAAGCGACAAGATTTGGTCCTTGCCGCGGATCGGCGGCAACACTTGTTGCAACGTCTCGCCATACGCCACCACCCCGGCGCGGTCCAGATCCGCCAATGCGATATAACCGATCGAAGCCGCCAGTCGTTTGGCCAACGTCAATTTATCGTTCGCCGCATCCATGCTGCCTGAGACGTCCACAAATAAATAGACGTGCAAATCCTCCTCTTCCTGGAATCGTTTAATCAATCGGTCGCCGTGTCTCGCATAAACTTTCCAGTCCAAATAGCGCAGATCATCGCCGGCCATGTATTCACGGTGATCGGCAAACTCGATCCCGCCACCGGTCTTCATCGTCCGCCGCTGCGCCAGCAGGCGGCCGCGAAACATCCGCCGCGACAGCAGCGAGAGATACTCCAGACGTTTGAGAAACTCGGCGTCAAACAACTCGGTCGTCGCGGCAGTCATGCCAGGGCCGGTTGTTTGACGGCGGACGAATCGAAGGCTTTTAGTATGTCATCGATCACCGTTTCGGCCTGAACCCCTTCGGCTTGACCTTCAAAATTCAACATCACCCGGTGCCGGAGCACCGACCGGGCCACGGACTGAATGTCTTGACGAGCGACATGATAACGCCCGTCGAGGATCGCGATGATTTTGGCACAGCGGATCAAACCCTGCGCCCCCCGCGGGCTGCTGCCGTAGCGGACGAATTGCCGAACCGACGCCGGTGCTCCTTCGCCCCGCGGATGGGTCGCCATCACAATGTCAATCGCATAACGCCGAATCGAATCGGCGATGGGAATTTGACGGCTCAAATCGCGCATTTGAAGCAGCCGATCGATGTCAATGATTTTGTCCGGCCGGTCGTCGTTCTGACCGGTTGTTCGGTCCATGATCGTTTCCATTTCCGAGGCGGTCGGAAACGGTACGATCAATTTCATGAGGAACCGATCCAGTTGGGCTTCGGGCAATGGGTAGGTGCCCTCCATCTCCAGCGGATTCTGGGTCGCCATCACAAAGAACAGTTCGCCGAGATCATGGCTGACCCCAGCGACGGTGATGCGATGTTCCTGCATCGCTTCGAGCAGTGCGGACTGGGTTTTGGGCGTGGCGCGATTGATTTCGTCGGCCAACACGATGTCGGCAAACAGCGGTCCGCGTTGGAACTCAAAGGTGGATTGACCATCGACCGACCGCATCACTTCGGTGCCGATCAAATCGGCCGGCATCAGGTCGGGGGTGAACTGAATGCGGCTGAACCCCGCGTCGAGGACTTCGGCGAGCGTGCGGACCAGCAGCGTTTTGCCCAACCCCGGCACGCCTTCGAGCAACACGTGTCCGCCGGCGATCAGCGACGTCAAAACACCGTCGACAATTGGTTGCTGACCGACGATCCGGCGACCGACTTCGGTCCGCAGCCGATCGAAGTCCTGTCGGAATTGATCGGTGCTGCGACGCATCGCCTCGTCGGCGGAATCGGTCGTTGGTTCAATCATCGGCACAGCACGGGCCACGGGTGGGGCGGGGGTGAGTGCGTCATGGTAACGAGTTGCCGCCGGTGGCGGCGGTCCGCCAGACCGCCGCTTGCCTCGCCATGAGGAGAAATTCTTGCCCCCCCCGCCCCGCTTGCCGGGAGGGGGGTTTGGGGTGAGGGGCCGGCGATCGGGCGTTGAATGCAAGACCCCTCACCCCCCGGCCCCCTCTCCCCGAGGCGGGGCGAGGGGGAGAAGGATTTCAGGATGAACCGGCCCCTTTCCGGGCAAGCGAGGCGCGGGGGGGAAACAAACCCTCAAGCCGTCGAGACCGCCTGGTTACTTTTGTTGGGCATCGAACCATCAGGCAATTTGGCCCAGACGTCTTTGTTGATTAACCGTGCGCTTCCATACAATGTGCTGAACGCGACATCGGCGGCGTCACGGCCCACCCCGATGCGGACCAACCCTTGAATCGGGGCCAAACGCGTGGGGTCAAACAGGTACCATTGGCCGTCGAGATACGCTTCGATAAACCCGTGGAAATCCGGCGGCTGCAGGTCCACGGCGTAGCCGGCCAAATACCGCGCCGGAATGCCCAACGCCCGGCACAGCGTGATCGACAGGTGGGCGTAGTCGCGGCAAACCCCGGTTCGCGACAACAGCACGTCGGCGGCTGTCGTCGTCCCGTTGGTGCTGCCGGGCGTGTAGTCGAGTTGGTTATAAACCCAATCACAAATCGCCCGGACGCGGGTGTGGCCGGGCGTCAAGTTACCGAATTCCTCATAAGCGAATCGGGCCAACAAATCCGATTCGCAGTAGCGGCTGGGGTTGAGGTAGGGCAAGACCTCGACGGGCATTTGCGCGATCGGCGTCTCGCCAATCTGCCCCACCGGGTCGACCTCCGGCCGCAGCTCGACGTCGGCGCGGTACGACAGATGATACTCGCCGGGCTGGAGCACGACGCGGTAAATTCGGTTGCCCTCCAAACCCACCGTGTTGATCTCCATCTGAACGTTCGGTTCGAGCACCGTCGATTCGTTGTGAACGATCTGATGTTCGGTCGTCGCGACGGCGATTTGAAATTGAAAGACGGTTTGCGACTGGACGTTGTACGTCAGGTCGCTGCCGACTTGGAGTTGAGTCATGAGAGGATGGTCAGAGGGGGTGAGAGGGCTAACGGTCAATCGGTTGGGAAACCAACAATGACTCGGCCCAAGCCATGGGCAATTCGTTCAGAGCGTCGACCAGGTGCTCGTTCCATGCCGTGATCGCTGGGGCAATTTCGGCTTGGGTGAAACGACGATGGGTCGACGTGCGAGTTTGATTGGGAATGACGACCACGTCGATGGGACAATCGACATCCGTGACGCTCGTTCGGGTGGTGTCGAAGGCGATCAACGCTAACGCGACGGCCTGATCGAGCGAAGTCTCATAAGTGAGCAGTCGGTCAAGGATCGGTTTGGCATACGTCGTCCGGCCGATAATAAAATAGGGCGAGTCGGCGGCCGATTCGATCCAGTTGGCTTCCGGGTAGACATAATACATCAGCGGCGTTTCGTCGTCCGACAGGCAACCGCCAATGATCGCGTGGGTGTTGAATTTCAAACCGCCGGCGGCCAACGACTCGGCGTCTTCGCGGCGGACAACCCGCAATTGCTCGCCAAATAGATTGACGACCCGGTAGAGATTGCGGAGCGGTTGATCGTGGGTCGCCAGATGTTCCCGGAGGTACGTCATCGCTTTGTCACGGACCGACCGCAGGCCGCTGGTCATTACAAACAGCGATTCGCCGTCATGGTCAAGCGCCGCGATCTTGGACTTATTGACTTGTTCGGAACCACGAACGATTTGGGTGTCGGCCAAAGCCACCAAACCGTCGCGGACCTGGATGCCGACGCAAAACGTCATGGGGAGGCAGGTGCTAACGCGGGAGAAAACCGCCAAGATCGCAAACCGCCGCCGCCGCAGCGAGGGGGCATGATTCCCGTAGCGGGGGCCGCCAGGCCTCCGAACGTCCCTCTCGTAGCGGGGGCCGCCAGGCCTCCGAACGTCCCTCTCGTAGCGGGGGCCGCCAGGCCTCCGAACCCGTCGCCGACCAGAGCCTGGCGGCTTCGGCTACCGGAGGTTTGCCGTTCCCACGTCAACGTCCCGCTGCGTTAGATTGTCCGCCGTTCGTGTTTTAGACCCTCACCCCCGAAAGACCCTGATATGTCCGACAACCGCGGCGTTGTTTACCTCGAACCCGGCAAGGTCGATGTCCAATCGATCGATGACTCCAAACTCGAACTGGAGTACCGCGGCAAAAAACGCCAGTGTCACCACGGCGTGATCCTCAAAGTCCTGTCGACCAACATCTGCGGTTCGGATCAACACATGGTCCGCGGCCGGACGACGGCGCCGGCCGGTTTGGTGCTCGGCCACGAAATCACCGGCGAAGTGATCGAGGTCGGCCGCGACGTCGAGTACATCAAAAAAGGTGACATTTGCAGTGTGCCGTTCAACATCGCCTGCGGCCGCTGCCGGTGCTGCAAGGACGGTGACACCGGCGTTTGTTTGAACGTCAACCCCGACCGCCCCGGCGCGGCTTACGGCTACGTCGACATGGGCGGCTGGATCGGCGGCCAGGCGAAATACGTCATGGTGCCCTACGCCGATTGGAATCTGTTGGCGTTCCCCGATCGCGACCAAGCGATGGCCAAAATCCGCGACTTGACGATGCTCTCGGACATCTTTCCGACCGGTTACCACGGCGCGTTTACCGCCGGGGTGACAACCGGCAGCACGGTGTACGTCGCCGGCGCGGGGCCGGTCGGGTTGGCCTGTGCCCACGCCGCCCAGTTGCTCGGAGCGTCGGTGGTGATCGTCGGCGATTTAATTGAGGAACGACTCGCCCAAGCACGCAGTTTTGGCTGCGAAACGGTTGATTTGAAACAATCGGCGAGTTTGAGCGATCTGATCGAACAGGTGCTCGGCGTCCCGGAAGTCGACTGCGCGGTCGATTGCGTCGGCTTCGAGGCCCGCGGTCACGGCGGCGATTCCAACGTCGAAAAACCCGCGACGGTTTTGAACCAGGTCATGGAAGTGACGCGGGTTGGTGGCGGCGTCGGCATCCCGGGCCTCTATGTCACCGATGATCCCGGTGGCGTCGACGCGGCGGCCAAGAGCGGCAACCTATCGATCCGCATCGGGCTGGGTTGGGCCAAGAGTCTGCATTTCACCACCGGTCAGTGCCCCGTGATGAAATACAACCGCGGATTGATGATGGCGATTTTGCACGAGCGTTGTCAGATCGCCAAAGCGGTAAACGCAACGGTGATTTCGCTTGACGAAGCGGTCCAGGGCTACTCGGACTTTGACAAAGGGGCGGCCAAAAAGTTCGTCCTCGACCCGCACGGGGTCCTGGCCGCGGCGGGGTAACCCCGGGATATTCGATCGAGGAAGCCTTTTGTAGGACGGCTTTTCAAGCCGTCCAATGCTAGCGACGGGCTGAAAGCCCGTCGTACCAATTTCTATTTCCCCACCGATTCCGCCGACGCCCGGACCGGCAGTTGGTCGGTCTTGACGTCGCCCAGCGGCGAGACGACGACGTAGCTGCCGTCAGTCAACGACCCGTCGGGGACTTCGCAAATCCACATTTTGGACAACGAATCCTCGGGCGTCCCCGACTCGCCCGACACCATCCCCCGCGGCATCTCGTCGACCGGGCGGATGGTGTTGAGAACGACCAAGTCGCCGGGAACCCATTTGGTCGGATCAAACGTCTCGGTCGAGGACGTCAGCGACGGTTGTTCATCGGTTGGTTCGGCGTCTTCGATACTTCCCGACGAAATCGGCCCGCCGATCAGATCGAGGTTTGTGGAAAACCGCCACACCCGGTTGCCTGGTTTGAGCGACTCGGCGGGCAGGACCACCAACGGCTGGGTCGGCCGAAGCCGCAGCCGAACGTCGACATACATCCCTTTGACCAGCGCCGACGGCCCAATCGTCTTGGATCCGTTCTTTGTCGTCGCCGGGTCGGTCTCGGCGAGCTTGCCGGACCGCTCGACGCGGTATTGACGCGGCTTGGGTACGCCGATCCGAATCGGCACGGTGCGGGTTTGCTCATCGAACCCGATGCCGTCGTAGCCAAGCAATTGCCCGTCCCAAACGTATCGGACGTCATCGCGGCCCGAAACGTTGTAAACAATCTCCACCGGCGTCGGCGGCAGCCGGTAGGTGTCCGTCGGCGACGACTCGCCCGAACCACCTTGCTGGTTCATGACCCAGTACAGTTGATCGGCCCGCAGCTCGCAGGTGACCTCCGCCCGGGTGGTGTCGTCGATCGTCACGATCGCTGCCCCGCGGGCGACGAAGGAGTTCAGTTCCGCCGATTCGGCGACGATGACACCGGAGATCGGGGCACGAATCTCTGTCCGCTGCCGATTGGTTTGGGCGGCTTTGAGCTGCGTGCCGGCCAACCGCTCGGCCGCTTCCAAACGGGCTTTGCGTTTGAGCAGCAGGTCGATCTGATTCTGCAGCGACACCCGCGTCTGCTCCGCCGCCAGCGCCGCCCGCCGCGCCTGGTCCAACTCCCCGCGGCTGGCAAAATTTTGGGGCAATGATTCCAAACGGCGGACTTCGCGATTGGCCAATTCAATGTCCGTCTCGGCCAGTTCCACCAATTTGCGTGTGTTGGTGACCTCCTGATCAGCCTCGCGAATCTGCTCGTATTCCTGCTGCTGGCTCAATTGCAACCGTTCGATCTCCAAGTCGTAGTCGGTCGGATCGATCCGCACCAACAATGTGCCCTCAGTGACGTAGCGACCGGTTTCGCAATCCGCGGATTTTTCAATCACGCGCCCGGCCACCTCGGTCGCAATGATCGCTTCGCGGTAGGGCACGACTACGCCGTCGACGCCCAAAACCAATGTCCCGCCGGAACTTTGGAGACTGCGGACCGGAGCGACGCGGACCGCGGGAAGCGCCAGCAATCGGCCGGCGGGCGTATTGTCGAGCGGCTCACGGGTCGATGGCACGACGGTGCCCAGCGACAGGATGATCGCCACCCCGGCAGCACAGAGCAGCAGCGGGCCGACGACGTTGAACATCAGCCAGCCGGGATGGGTCAAACTCCGCCGCGATGGTTTTTGCACGTTGACAACGGCCGAACCGTTTTGCCCGGCTGTGTCGACGGGGCGAGTCGCCGACGTAGGGCTATCCGACGAGGGTTTTCCCGGTGACAGACCGACCGGGGAGGGGCGGGTGGTTTCCGGGGGCGGATGCACCGAGGTAGGCATCAAGGCAAAACCGATCGTCGAGGAAAGATTGGGGCGGCGGGGAGGGAGCCTCAATGTGGTCGCTCGGCCCCTCATTGGCAAACGTACCGGCCGCGCACGAAAACGCCCGCCGTCAACGGGCGGGCGTCGTCACGTTAGGTCGGTGTCCAGGGGGGAGCGATTGCCCCGGCCCCCGAACTCACCGGCGATGGATCAACCGCAGCAGGGATCGCAGCAATCGTTGTGCTTCTTGCTAAACAGCTTTTTGAACAAGCCGCAGCCTTTCTTCTGCGGTTCGCAGCAAGGTTCCGGGGCGGGGCAGCAAACCGGCGCCGGGGCGGGGCAGCAAACCGGCTGAGGAGCCGAGTGGTAAACCGGCTGCGGTGCCGAGTAATAAACCGGCTCCGGTGCCGAGTAATAAACCGGCTCCGGTGCCGGGCAGCAGACCGGCTCGGGGGCGGGGCAGCAGACCGGCTGCGGCGCCGGGCAACAAACCGGCTCGGGGGCGGGGCAACAAACCGGTTGACAACAATCGTTCTTCTTGCCGCACAACTTGGCGAACAAACCGGCTTCAGCAGTGGTCGAGCCGATCACGCTGCTGAAGGTGACGACGACGGCCAGGGCGATCACTCGCGACATACCATTCTCCTAAACAAACGGGCTGGGGGATGACCGCCCTGCACCAAGCAGGGCAATCTGGGCGGAGTTTATGGATTGGATCAACCCCGTCAACATCCCCCCTGCAATTATAAATTTCAGCAAGGCGTTATTGTCATCCATTAGGTGCCGTTTACCGGCACAACTCCGCCGTTGGCAAAGCAGACTGCTATTGTCGCCGCTCAGGCTTTCCAACCCGTCCTGGGCGGGATCGCGTACCGACCGGGGCCAAGCAGCACGATCACCAAGGCTCCGAACAGATAAAACGCCGGCAATTCAATCGCCCACTGCCCATGGCTGCCGACCGAGAAAATGTCCGCCGAGTGAGCCAAACCGATCGCGACGAGCATGTTGAACGCGAAAATCAGGCTGCTGATCCGCGTGAACAACCCCAGGATCATCAGCACCGGGACGATCAGTTCACCGACATAGACGCCGTAGGCCAAAAACGCGGGGAGTCCCTTGCCGGCGAGCATCCCCGAGATGCCTTCGATCCCGTTGACGGCTTTGTCGACGCCGTGAAAAAGCATCAGTCCGGCGACCGTCACACGCAGCAGCAGCTTTCCCGCGTCGTCCAGTTTAAGTTCACGCCGTGCTTCGTCGCCGATTCCGAACATCGTTTTGTTGCCTTGATTGATAACCGGCGTTGACCGGGGGTTTGGTAAGCCGGGAAGCATACCGTCGCCGCATTTTCATAGCGGTAGGGCGCAAGCCCTCCGGTACCGCCCCATCTTTCTTAGCGGAGCGGCGCAAGCCGCCCGGTGCCGCCGTCCGGCCGCAGGGTGCGGCACCGGAGGGCTTGCGCCCTACCGCTAAAAAGAAGCGGCAAGCCGCCCGGTGCCGCCGTCCGGTCGCGGGGTGCGGCACCGGAGGGCTTGCGCCCTTCCGCTAAAAAGAAGCGGCAAGCCGCCCGGTGCCGCCGCCGGGCCGCGGGGTGCGGCACCGGAGGGCTGGCGCCCTACCGCTAAAAAGAAGTGGCAAGCCGCCCGGTGCCGCCGCCAGGCCGTCAGATGCGGCACCGGAGGGCTTGCGCCCTTCCGCTAAAAAGAAAATGCAATACCGAGCGTTTGCCGCCGGTGCGTTAATACGCAACCGGCCGCCGGTCGCGGACGCACCACGCGCCGACCCACCCGATCACCACCGCCAAAACGCCGGCGAGCAACCCCGGCGGTCCAAAATCGGGCACCCCCAGCGAAGGTCCGGCGACGCCCAACGCTGCCGCCGGGATCGCCACCAGACTGATTCGCCAACCGCCCGCCAGCGACAGCACACCGAGCATCAACGCCGCCGCTCCAGTGCCGAAATGACTCACCAACGGTCCAATCAACGGCCAATCGAGCGGTTGCAATTGACCGATCGCCATCGCCGGATCGGTGGTGATTTTATCCAAAGCGACGCCGCTGACGCCGCCACTTTGAGCCTGCCGGGCCGCCGCGGTGGCCGCCCTTGTGGCCGCTTGGCCCATCGACTGGAGCCGGTCGCGGTCGGTCAATCCGTTGTGCTGCAGCCACAGCCCAAACACAACCGCCAAGCTCGCCGCGAGCACGAACCGGATCTGCCCGCCGAGCAACCACCGCACGACCGCCGGTGGGCCGGAATGGGTTGGGCGATACTTGCCGCTTCGCGCCTCGGCCATCATCGCTTTGATCCGCTCTCGTTTGGCCGCCGCGGCGATCGCCAGATCGGTCGCCGACGATTCGACGCGGCCGAACTCCTCGGACTGGGCCATCCAAGCCGCCGCGACCTGGCGGGCTTGCCGCCGGGCGTCGGCCGGCGACACCCCCGACGCTTCCAACCCCCGCCGCTCCACGTCGCAGAGTTTCGCCTCGTCGGCCTCGGCCTTTTGCTCCCGGCCGGCTCGACGCAGCGACTCGATCGGCCGGTCACGCCAAGTCCAAAATCGACGCCGCGTGCGGGCTTCCCCGGCCGCCAAACGCGTCGTTCGGGCTTCGATCATCTCCTCGTAGCCGAAGAGCGTTTCATACAACTCCTCCCAATCCCGCCCCGCCGCGTCGACGATCGATTGACGAACCGCATCCTCCCCGGCGCCGGACAACCGAACCGACCGAAGCGTCTTGTTGATCTCGGCCAACACCGGGTCACGCCGCCGGTGGACTTGAACCAACAACCCCGCGGCGTACCCCGCCCCGGCGGCCGAACCGATCGTCAAACCGATCACCGCGGGCAACCAGGTTGACGTGATGAACAAGCCGGCGACGACCAGAACTCCGCCGACGACGGTGGTCAGCCACCACCTTGCCGGCCGGGTCAACAACCAACTGCGGGCGTGCGTCGCCAGCGTGTTGCGACCTCCGGTTGCGGCGATCGCGAGCGTCCAGACGATCCCGCCGGGGAGCGCCGCGAACGGCATCACGGCCCAAACTGGAGCGGTTGCCAGCAAGACGAGCGTCAAAACCACCGCCGCCCCGATCCCGGCCGCCGCCACCGGCACCCGCAGTTTGGCCAATGGCTCGTCGGCAAAGCGTCGGGACTGCTGTTGCAGTTCCTCGTTTTGCTTGGCCGTCACGGCGGTCGTCGCCACTTCGCCGCCGCCAAGGTACCGCTGCAAATCGTTGATCATCTCGGCGAGCGATCGGTAGCGGTCGTCGGGAGATTTTTGCAGGCAGCGGGTGACGATCGACGCCAGCTCCGGCCCTGCCGCCGGGACGGTTTTGGCCAAATCGGGCACCGGCCCGCTCCGGTGGGCCGCCAGCGTTTGTGTCGTCGTTGATCCGGCAAACGGCGACCGTCCGGCCATCAACGCGTACATCGTGCAACCCAGGGAATAAATGTCCGCCCGGTGATCGACGCCGGCCGCATCGTCGGCTTGTTCGGGCGGCATGTAGGCGGGTGTCCCCATGGTCGATCCCATCGCCGTGGCGGTCGAACCGCCTTGAACCCCGACGGTTTGCTCCACCACGCCGATCGGTTCGTCGGCGACGTCGGGCGCTTTGACCAACCCAAGGTCCGCAACTTTGACGATCCCCCCGGGGCCGATGAGCAGATTGGCGGGTTTGATGTCGCGATGGACCATCCCGGCGGCGTGGGCGTGAGCCAACCCGCGGGCGGCCTGGACGATCGCGGTGGCCGCGGCCCGGGGTCGCATCGGACCGGACTGTTTGAGCCGATCGGCCAGCGACCCGCCGGTCAAACATTCCATGGCAAAGTAGTGCGTGCCGCCATCCTGACCGAAATCGTGAACCCCGACCACATTATGATGCGACAACTTTGCCGCGGCGTAGGCTTCGCGAATGAAGCGGGCCAGCGTCGTGGGGTTTTGCGCCCACCGGCCGCGGATCACTTTGATCGCCACGTCGCGGTCCAGCGACATTTGACGGGCCAAATAAACCGCCCCCATCGCCCCGGCGCCCAGCGGCCGGGTGAGCCGAAAGCCGCCCAGCCGCGCCGGCATCGCGTCGTCGACCCCCGGCCCCCCCGACAGACCGGTCGCCGAATCGACGGTCGGTTCCCCGGCCGCGGAGACCGCGGGCACCATGCGGCTGGGCATCGTTTGGTCCAAATTCGCATCGCCGGCGGCCGAATCGATCGTTTCATCGACCGCTACCCCCCCTGCCGTTTCCTCGTCGATCGTCGCGTCGGTGGAAGGTACCGTCACCGAGCGTCGGGCGACGGCAACCGTTTGCGAAGCCGCCGCTTTGACGGCCAACCGACCGACCCGGACCTTCGGCGGGACCGAATCGTCGATCTGCAGCCCGAACGGCTTACCGCAGCCGGAGCATCGCGGTTTGAACCGGCCGGCTTTGGGGTGAGTGATCGAAATCGACTTTCGACAATGGGGACAATCGATCTTCATCGGACTTCCCCGGCCGCCATCGGGTCGGCCAATTCACCCGGCGACAGTCCGCTGATTTGGGCAAGAATCCGCCAGTCGTCTTGTCGTGCGGACCGGGCGTCGTAGTGGCCGTTGACCATCGCGTCAATCAAATGCGGCCGACCGTGATGGTCGATCAACAAGCCGCAATCAATTTGACCGTGATAAAATCCGGCCGCGTGCAGTGCCGCGAGCAGCCAGGCGGTGTCGGTCCACAGCCTCACCCGACTTTCCCCCCCTCTCCCCGCTTCGGGGGGGCAGGAATCTAATGGTGGCCGAACCCCCTCAATCCACGGCCGCATCCAGTGGACCACCCCATCGCCGACCGAAACCGCGTGCGGCGTGACGATGCCGCCGGGCAACCGGTCGGCGGCGGCGCGGAACGCACGTTGCCGCGACACCCACCGGTCAATCGGTTCGTTTTCAACTTGGTGTCCGCGGTACAACATCGTCGGCGCCCCGGCATCGATCCGAACCAACCGTGCGGTCGGCGACAGCACCCGCACGGTTCGCAGTTCGCCAACGACCGGCTCACCGATTTGATCCGGCTGCGTGGTTGGCAAAATCGCCAGCAGGTCGTCCAGACCCCGCAAATCGGCAAAACGACGCTTCAAGTTCGCGGCAACGAGGTCCGGCGATTCACCGGCGGCGCATCGGCCGCAGTACTCCGCATCGATCAGGTCCAAGACCGCGTCGGGGTCAGCCGCCAGGCCGGGGTCGAGCCGTAACACCCGTTCAATGCCGCCGCCGACAAAGCCGCCGCCAATGAGGTCGCGGCACGCCCGGTCCAGCCGCACGGCCGCCGATATCGGTTCACGTTGGTTGGTCGGGGCGGTCATCATCGGCATTGTCACTCGTCATGGAGTCGCAGGTCGTCTTGGGTTTTGGCAATCGCCCGCCGCAGCCGCATCCGGGCGGTGTCGGGGGCCAATCCGGTCAACGCCGCGATCTCGTTCCAATCGTGGCCTTGCACCACGTAGTCGACAATTTGGCGGTCGTCCGAACCGAGACGCTCGGCGACGGCGGCGAGAATTTCACGCCGAAACAACGCCACGCTCGGCGAACTGTCGTCGCCGAGGGCTTCAAAACCCGGCGGGGGGGAACGCGTTCGCCGAAAGTCGCGGCATTGCCGACCCAGCCCCCGGAGCACGTCGGTCGCCTGAAGGTCGATCGCCCGCATCAAATAGGCGACCAAATCATCGGGATCGCCGATCGCGACCTGGCCGCGGCGGGCCAGATCGCTCAGCACATCGTTGCAGATGTCCATCGATTCGGTTTGCGACGCGATGCCCAATTGCCGCAGCCGGGTTCGCGCCCGCCGCCGCAATTGGGGACCAAACCGCGTCCAAATTTCCCCCAACGCCTCGCGATCGCCCCGCCCCAGCCGCGTCGTCAGGTCGGACAGCGTCGGGTCGGGGATCGGCATGGTGACCGATTATACGCCGATGATCGCGACCGGAAGTCTTGGCGACTTCCGCTACGGTTGCATCACCGCCCGTCCCGCAATCGATACCCGAGAAAATTGTCCAATTCCTCTTCCGCTTCGATTGCCGCGACGGTCGCTTCGACGTCGTATTCGACCCGTCGGTACTGGACCGTGCTCCGGTCAACGATCACGTAGCAACTCCGCGGGTCGCCGTCGCGGGGTTGGCCGACCGAACCGACGTTGATCATCCACCGGCCGTTGCCGTCCAACCGGTAACCGGTGCCGGTGTCAGTCGGGCGAATGAATTGGCGATCAGACGTGAAAATGCCCGGCACGTGCGTGTGGCCCTGAAAACAAATGCCTGGCACCAACGCAAACAGCTTTTCCATCTTCTTGATGTTCTGCGTGTCTTCGGGAAACACGTACTCGTTGGTTGGGCCGCGCGGCGAACCATGGACAAACAGCCGGTTTCCCTGGCGAACCATCCGAGGCAAATCGCACAGGTAATCGAGCCGGCGGCGGGATTGACCGGGATCGTCGCCGGGACATTCCAGTTGCGTTCGGGTCCAGAAAATCGCCTGTTCGGCCGCCGAATTGAAACCCTCGGGGTCAAACAACGAACTGCTGTCGTGGTTGCCCAAGACGCAGAACTCGAATTCCATCACCATGTCCAAACACGCACACGGCTCCGGTCCGTAGCCGACCACGTCGCCCAAACAGACAATTCGGTCGACGTTTTGCGTTGCGATGTCGGCCATCACCGCGTGGAGCGCCTCCAGATTGCCGTGAATGTCGCTGACCACGGCGGTGACCAGCGAAGCCGAATCGCCGGACGAGCTTTCGGGCGGGGGCGGGGGTTCAGGTGAACGCGGGGGTGAACCGGGGGGGTTGGCCATCAATGTCCCCGGCGGAGCCGATCGCCCAGCCCATCGTCGAGTTCGGGATAGGAATAGATTTTTTCGATCGTCGCGTGGTAATCGTAGGCGATTCGGCGAAACTCAAACGAATGGGTTTCGACGTTGAGCACGACGTAACACGCCTTGTTGTTCTCGTCCCGCGGTTGGCCGACCGATCCGACGTTGACCATCACTTTGGCCGACGCGGGGATGTGAAAGTGAAAATCGCACTCGGCCGGGCGGATGAAGTTGGCGTCCTCGGTGAACACGCCGGGGATGTGCGTGTGGCCCATGAAGCAGGCGGTTTCGAGCTTGGCAAACATCGATCCAAGTTTGCTCTCGTTGAAAATCGTTTCGGGAAACACGTATTCGTTGGTTGGGTCGCGAGGCGAACCATGGACAAACCGCAGCGGCGAGTCGTCGTGGCTGCGCGGCAATTCGCCCAGAAAATCCCACCGCGCGTTGATTTGCGCCGGGCTGCCCTGTTCGTCCAATCGGTCGCGGGTCCAGTAGATCGCCCGCAGCGCCATCTCGTTGAACCCGTCGGGATCAAACAACGCCGCCTGGTCGTGGTTGCCCAGGATCGTTCGCCGACACCGCTCCATCACCAGATCGAGGCACTCGCACGGATTGGGACCGTAACCGATGATATCGCCCAAACAGTAAATTTCCTCAACGTCTTGCTCGCCGATATCCTCCAGCACCGCATTGAGGGCTTCGAGGTTGCCGTGGATGTCGCTAATCAGCGCTCGCTTCACTGGTTGAACCGATGACTTGGGGGGGAACGCCGGCGGGAAATCGCGATAAAGCGTCGATTGTAACCATGCTCCAAACCAACCGACAGACCGCCCCGGACCAACCGGCCGCCCCCGGCGGCTGCGTCATTGCGATTGAATCGATTGGGATGGTTGGCCGGGGCGGCTCGATCGCGGTGGGTTTGGACGGTCAAGTTCAAGCCGTCTTTCCGCTCGAGGCCGACCGACCGACGGCCGCAGCAATCGGTTCGGCACTTCGCGCGGCCGTGTCGTTGGCCCAAACGCTGGGCGGCACAACGACGGGTCGCCGCGGCGGTGGGTCCGGGGTCGTTTACGGGCCTACGAATCGCCGTGACAGCCGCCAAAACGCTCGCTTACGCCCTTGGACTGCGGCGTCGTCGGCGTCGATTCGATGCTCGCGATCGCCGCGTCGGTCGACTGGGGCGACCATCCCACCGCGACCAACGCGGAGGTGTTGATCAAAGCGTACCGGGGCCAAGTGATTGGCCGGCGGTTGGATTTGGCCGAACTTGCGGCGGGACGCTGCCGCGACTGCCGGCCGGACGACTTGATGCCCGGAGTCGATTGGACGTCAATCAGCGACGCGGCGAGCGTGTCGTCGACCGCGGCGATCGGCGATGCGACCGCCTGGTCACGCTGGGGCGGGATCGATTCGGACGACGCTTTGATTCAAACGCCGCCCCCGGCGATCGGCGTGTTTCGGTTGGCCGAGCTGCGGCCGCCGGCCGATCCGATGACGTTGATGCCGGTTTATCTGCGAAAAAGTGCCGCCGAGGAGCAAACGCCCGCTTGAGTTGGATCACGCTGCCCGGGCCAATTCTTCCTGGGCAACGATTCGCCGCCGCCGTCGCCTGGCCCAACGTTTTTCCGGCGCCATTTTGTCAAAAATATTGCCCAGCAGCCGCGGTTGATAACAAACCCAGGCCCAAAGCAGCCCAAAAGCGACCCCGCCGGCGACGTCGGACAGGAAGTGCGTCCCGACGCTCAGCCGTTGCAACAGAACGCCGACCCACAGCATCGCGAAGAGCGGCCGGCCGCGAGGGATCATCACGTACAACCCCACCGCCACCGACGTCGCGGTCACCACCGTCGCCGAGGGAAAGGAGCGAATCGTGTTGTCAAACATCGCGACTTCGGACAGATCCCAATCGAACTCCCACCACCAGGACGACCGGTTGTCCGCCAGTTCGAGCGATAAAACGCCCGGCCGGGGGCGGAGGACAAACATTTTGACGATCGTCGCAACCGCCCCGGCCCCGAGCGCCAGGGTCGTCAGCCGCGGCAGGTGCCAGCGGAGTCGGGGGGCCATCAGCATGATGGCCAGGAAGATCATAAAAATGCCCGTGCCGTGGGAGAGAACCAGCGACAATTGCAGGGCGGTGTCGAAATCGTGGGCCAACGGCGAGTCGTTGAAATACCGCGCGATCGACATGTCAAAGAGCGTCGCCAGCGGGACGGCCATCAGCACCATCGCGGCGAGGTAAAAAAGCGTTGCGGGCCGATACAACGTCGTCGCCTCGGCCCGCCGCCGCAGCGTCGGGTGGGGTTGGGGCAAGGCCAGGGT
This sequence comes from Pirellulaceae bacterium, assembly GCA_963833245.1. Taxonomy (GTDB): domain Bacteria; phylum Planctomycetota; class Planctomycetia; order Pirellulales; family Pirellulaceae; genus Rhodopirellula. The sequence continues at coordinate 204,094 of CAWHXH010000005.1, read as the reverse complement.
GTAGGGTCGCTTCACGGCGGAGCCAAACGGCGGCGGGGACGGGGCACGGCCGGCATGAACTACAAAAACGCCGGCTCGCAGCGGAAGCCCAACGTGGGATAGGCCTCCGGCCTGTCATGACCCTCAGCGATCCTCGACGAACGAACGCAAAGACAGGCCGGAGGCCTATCCCACCCCCGACAGGCCGGAGGCCTATCCCACCCCCGACAGGCCGGAGGCCTATCCCACCCCTGACAGGCCGGAGGCCTATCCCACCCCTGACAGGCCGGAGGCCTATCCCACCCCTGACAGGCCGGAGGCCTATCCCACGTTGGCTCCATATTATGATGCTCAACGCCCCCCAACCCTATCGAACCAATCGCATGTCTCGAACGCTATTACTCTGGATCGCCCTGGCTGGCGTCATCCAAACCGCCCCGGCGCAAAACCCCGCCCCCCCGGCCGCCGATCCGCTCGCCCTGCCGGCCTCCGACGATGCGGTCGACGGCGCCGGACCGATCCGGCGAGCCGATTGGTTTGTCCAAACTTGGAACCGCCGCCGCGGAGAGTTCGCTCAATCCGCCGGCGCCGATCGCGGCGCCGTCGTGCTGCTGGGCGATTCAATCACCGACGGCTTCAACAACTCCCGGTTGGCCGCGGCGTTCCCCGGATTGAGCGTCGCAAACCGCGGGATTTCCGGCGACACGACCCGCGGGATGCTTTACCGTCTGCAAACCGACGTCCTGGCGATCCAGCCCGCCGCGGTCGTGATCCTGGGCGGCACCAACGATTTGGCCGATGACGCGACGCCGGAGATGATCGCCCGAAACGTCTCGTTGATCCTCGCCGCGTGCTCGCACCACGACCCGGCGATGCCCGTGGTGTTGTGCGCGGTGATGCCCAGCGATCCGTCCAAGAGCCGTCCGCCGGCAGCAATCGCTCAAATCAATCGCCTGCTCGCGGCGATGCCCAAACAGTTCAATCAGGCCACGTTTCTGGACACCCACAAACTGTTTGCCGGCGAGGATCAAAACGCCCGCGAGGCTCAGTTCCCCGATCTGCTGCATCCCAACCAGTCCGGCTACGACGAGTTCGGCAAAGCACTGTCGGTGGTTTTCGGCAGCCTGGGCTTGATCGAGCCGTCCGAGCCGCCGCCGGCGATCGAACCGGGTTTTGAGCCGTTGATCGTCGGCGATGATTTGACCGGATGGCGATACCGGGCGAGCACCGAGGGCGACCGTGCGGTGGCCCAGCGGATTGCCCTTGAGAACCCGCCGAGGCGTTGGCAATTGTTGGACGCCGATGAAACCTTTGATGACCGCCAAACCCCCGATGGCCGTTTTAGCCGCGTCGGGGACCGGCTGGTGATCGGCGGTCCGCCCGGCCCCCAGTACGTCCAGTCGCTCTGGACGACCCGCAAGTTTGGCCGCAACCTGACGCTGCGGCTGCAGTTCCGGGCCGCTCCGAACGCCGACAGCGGCGTGTTTCTCGGCTCACGGCAACTGCAGGTCCGCGACTACTCGCTGGCCGGTCCCTACCGGATCGAAGCCTACCGGCCGATGGAGTTCAATGATTTGGAGATCGTCGTGATCGATGGCGTGGCGACCGCGACGTGCAACGGGGAAGTATTCGAGACCGATTGGGCGGTGCCGTTGCCCGGACCGATCGGGCTGGAAGCCGACCGCGGGGTGATGGAGTATCGTGCGATCCGGGTTCGCGATGACTCGACGAAGCCGATCAATCCATGATCGACGGCCGGATGCAAGGGTTGATCGACCGGGCCGATCAAGCAAACCGCGACGGCGACTTGCAAACGATCGCCGAGGGCTGGGGCGATGTCGTCCACCGCCGCTACCGGACCGATTTCCACACCGACCGGACGCCGCAATCGATCATCGAGACGATCGGTCAAAGTCCCAACGATTTTGCTCCGCGGTGGTTGGCCAATTTTCAAAAGGTTCGCGGCCAACCGGGTGAGTTGCAGATCGGCGATCGATTTGACATTCATATCACCGGTCCCTGGGACGGGCCGGTCGAGGTGATCGATCGCACCGAAACCTCCTTCGCGCTGGCGACCCGCGACGGGCATATGGAAGCCGGCGTGATCGAATTTCACGTTCGGCGGATCGATGCCGACAGCGTTGTCTTTGACATTGAATCGGTTGCCACGTCGGCCGGACCGGTCGTGTGGTTTGCCTACGCGGGCGTCCGGGTTGCCAAAGCGATGCAGACGCGGATGTGGTATTCCTTTAGCCGAAACGTCGGGCGACATTTTGCCAACAGGCCGGCCGGCGTGGTGACGGTCAATACGCGAACCTACCCCCGCAACCCGGTCGTCGATCAGCGGTTGCGATCACTCCGCGATGCGACGTTCAATTATGAGATCGACGGCGACCCGGCGGACGATCCGACTTGGTACCACGACGCTTATGAGAACATCGTGGGCACCGAGCCGCCCGGCCCGCCGGTGCCCGGCGGGGTGTTTGAAACCGCCAAGCAGATTCTGATCGACTACAAGTTCCCCGACCCGCGGCGATTGGTCGGCCATTATAACCCCGCCGCGCCGTTGGCGGAGCGGACGATGGTCTTGGAAGCCAAACTGCTCGGCCAGCGACGCTATTTTGGCACCCGCGTTTCCAAAGTGGTCGACGATCAACCAACGATCGACGGTAAAAAGTTCACGCGGTTCGGTTGGGCTTACCGGACGTTGGCGGAACATTATGAAGTTGGCGAGATGTTTTTCGCGGTCACCAAGGATCAAACCAGCGGCGAAGTGAGATTTGCCATCAAAGCTTATTCGCGCCCCGGTCGTATTCCGGGGCTATTGGATCGGTGGGTTTTTTGGGCGGTCGGCCGACGATTGCAACGCCAGTTCGGGCGGCGCTGCGTGGCGAGGATGCGGGAGCTGGTCGAGCAAAAAATGGCCGGCCGCGGAACGGCGGATGCAACGTAACCCTTCCGCCCCAACGACGACCATCCGCGGGGTTGTTTGACCAAACCTCCCACTCCAATCACGGAAGACATGATGAAATCGATGTCCCTTCGCGCCCTGGCGACCATCGCCCTGAGCGGCGCCGCCTTTGCCCCGGTCCAAGCTCAAGAAACCGCCGCCAACCCCGGCGACGCGATCCGTCAAGGGCTACGCAACGCCGCCGGCGAGACCCTCCGCGGGGCCGCCGACCAAATCAGCGGCCGGCCGGCGACGACCAACCCGCTGCAGCCCGGCCAGCCGGTTCAGCGGACCCCGGGAACGCTCGATCCCGCCGTCCAGGCTCAACCGCTCGGCCAGCCGCAACTGCAGTGGCAGGGTCAAGCTCAGCCGCTGCAAACCCAGCCGCTGCAAACCCAGCCGCAGCAAACCCAGCCGCAGCAAACCCAGCCGCAGCAGCTTCAGCCGCAGCAGCTTCAACCCCAGTCACAGCCGTATCAGGCCAACCGGCCGGCGATCGATCAGTCGCAAAGCGGGATCGCGTTGCCGCAGGCGATGGTTCAGAAGTTCAAGAAGTGCAATGAGGGTCAAATCGAGTTGGCCAACATGGCGGCCAGCGAGTCGAAGAACGACCAGGTTCGCCAGTTCGCTCAGCGCATCGCCAACGACCATCAACAGCTCAATCAGCAGTTGTCCAGTTGGCAGCCGCAGGGCAACAACAGCACCACTGCTTATGTGCCCCAGCAATTGATGCAGATCGGCGAGCAGGCGGCCACCAATTGTTTGCGGATGACCAAAGAACAATTGCGGGCACAAAAGGACAAGCAGTTCGACATGGCTTATGTCGGTCACCAAGTCGTCGCCCACACCGCGACGGTCGCCGAGTTGGAAGCCTTGCAATCACAAGGTCCGCAAGAAATTCAAGGTTATGTCAACGAAGCGTTGCAGAAGACTCAGCAACACCTCAAGACCGCCAAGCAATTGGCCAGCCAGATGATGAAGCAGAAGTCATAGAGCTTCCGGGGCTATTCAACCACCGGAACGGCGCAGGCCGTCCGGTGCCGCAACATTAGCGGAACGGCGCAGGCCGTCCGGTGCCGCAACATTAGCGGAACGGCGCAAGCCGTCCGGTGCCGTAACATTAGCGGAACGGCGCAAGCCGTCCGGTGCCGTAACATTAGCGGAACGGCGCAAGCCGTCCGGTGCCGTCACCGGAGGGCTTGCGCCCTACCGCTAAAACGTGGCGAAACCGGAGGGCTTGCGCCCTACCGCTAAGATTTGGAAATTCAACTCCTACTTCGCTGCCGCCGACATCTCAAACACCAGCCGCTCCAGCAACAATCGATCCGGCCCGGCCGTTGAGTGCGTTCCCTTCAATCGCAAGTCGGCATCCAATAACCACGGCAAGATTCGTTTAGCCCGAACCCGTGTCAAACTTTGCAATTGCGATTTCGCTTCGGCGATCCCATAAGGCCGCACACCGGCCGCCGCCAATGCCTCGGGCAACCGCACCGGTTGGCCGTGAGCCTGATCGAACTCGATCCGGGCCGTCGCGGTGCCCAATTGCCGCAATGTGAACGCGAGCTGCGGCAGCAGCGCGATCACCCGCTCGCCGCCCGACATCAGCCGATCGAGCTGCTCAATCGCTTCGGCGGCGTTGCCCGAAGCCATCGCCGCGGCGGTTTGCCAAATCGTTTGGCCCCGCCATCCGCCCACGGTGTCACGCACAAACGTTTCGTCGATCTTGGCCCCGACCGGGTGGTAGACGGCCAGCTTGGCGACTTCGGTGTCGATCATCCCGAGATCCTCGCCGAGCAATTCGACCAACGCATCAGCGGCCCCGGCGGCGAGTTTGCACTGATTTCGACCGGCGATAAAACCGCTGATGAATTTGCGGCGATCGGCCGCCGTGACGCCGACCTTCTTGCCGACTTCGGCGGTGCAGTTGATCCGTGTCCCGGCCGCCTCGACGGCTTTGTGCAACCGCGTGTTGACCGGTAGCGACGTCAGCTCCAACACCAACGAGGCGGTCGTCGACGGGGAGGGGACGTACTTTTCGAGGTGATCGCGAAAGGAAGAAACGAACTTGTCGGCCGCCCGGACGACCGCGGACTTCGGTTCGTCGCCGCCGAACAACGACGCGGTGCGAAGATCGTCGCCCAGGTCGCTCCACTGGGCCGTTTCGCCGTCGTGGACGGTGACGTTGCCGCCGGCGGTGAGGCGATCGATCGTCCAACCGCGCAGGGCCGCATCGGGACCGACCACCACCGCGACGGGCGTCGGTTGCGGCTGTGCGGCGAGGAATTGAAAGGCGTGGGTGGTGGGCATATTCACTCTTGCTCCCCCTCGCCCCGCCTCGGGGAGAGGGGGTTGGGGGGTGAGGGGTCGGGCGAGGGGGAGTCAGAATAAACCGTTGCGGGGGGCTGCGGGGAGGCAAAATGAAGGTTTCGGACCGGCCCGGGTCGTCTAAACTGTCCCCATGAGCGTCCTGCAGCAAATCTCGATGACGTGCTTCTTCTCCAGCTACCTGGTGGTGCTGGCGCTCGAAGCCGCTCGGGTGCTCGGCCGCGTTCCCGGCCGGGCGTTGGCGGTGATTGCGATGATGGTCGTCGGACTATTTACCCACGTCGTCTACCTGGGGCTGCGAGCGGGGGCCGGCGGCGGCGGGGCGGTGCTGGCGTCCTGGACCGATTGGTCGCTGCTGGTCGCGTTGGGTTTGGCCATCGCGTTCGTTTGGATGTACCTTCGCCGGCCCGATACCGTCGTCGGCTTTTACCTGCTGCCGGCGGTGTTGGCGACGATCACGGTGGGTTGGACCATGCGATCCCGCCCGTCGTTCAATCGTGGCGACGCGGTGGATTTTTGGCGAACGATTCACGCGGTGGGCATGTCGGCGGCGACCGCGGCGGTGGTGTTGGGATTTCTGGCCGGGCTGATGTACCTGGTTCAATCCCGCCGTTTGAAACGCAAACTCGCCGGCTCGCGGCTTCGGTTGCCAACGCTCGAATCGCTGCGGACGCTGGGCCGTCGATGTTTGATCGCTTCGACCGTGGCGGTCGCCGTCGGATTCGTCTCCGGCGTGGTGATGAACGCCAACCGGTTCGGCGAGATCCCCTGGACCGATCGCGGCATTATTACTTCGGCGGTGCTGTTCGGTTGGCTGGCGATCGCGACGGGGTTAGAGATCGCGGTGCGGCCGTCGGGCGGCGGCCGCAATATGGCGTGGATGACGTTGGCGAGCTTCGGGTTCCTGGTCTTGGCCGTCGGCTCGGTGTTGACGACCGCCCACGGCCAGGTTGCGCTGTGAAGCCGGACCGTCCCGTGAAGCCCGCCGACGACGAAATTGCAAAACCGACGCCGCTGGCGAGCCTGCGGATGCTCGGCTGCAGCCATCACGACACGGACGTTTCGGTTCGCGAACAGTTAGCGTTGACGGCGACCGAAGTCCGCGGGGTATTGGACCGTTTTGCCGCCTCCGGCGCTCCGGGGGAGTTGGTTGGCATCGCGACTTGCAACCGTGTCGAGTGGTACGCGGCGGGTTGGGCGGGCGATGAATCGTTGATCGAGTTTGTCGCCGGCGTTCATGGTCAAAGCGTTGACTTTATTCGCCGTCATTTGCCGATTCGCCATGGCGAGGCGGTCGCCGGGCACCTGTTTCGCGTCGCCGCGTCGATGGAGAGCTCTGGTCGTCGGCGAGGCTCAAATCGTCGCCCAGGTTCGCGACGGTTTTGCTCGTGCCCGAGCCGCCGGGACGGCCGGACCGGTCACCGCGGCGGTTTTCGACGCTGCGTCGCGGGCCGCCAAACGGGTTCAGAACGAGACGACGATTCATCGCCGACGGCTCTCGGTCCCCTCGGTGGCGGTCGGCGAAGTCGTCCCGGAAGTGTTCGAGCGATTGGCCGGCAAACAGGTGCTCGTGTGCGGCACCGGCGAAATGGCGACCGAGACGCTGCGGTACCTCGTCGACGCCGGAGCGGACCGCATCCGGGTCTTGGGCCGGCGGGCGGAGCGGGCCGCCGAGGTTGCAGCCCGGTTTGGCGGGGAAAAACGGGCGGTCGAGCCGGGCGTGATCGACTGCCTGCCCGCCCACGTCGCGGCGGCCGATTTGATCGTCGGGACGACTGCCTCGGACCGGCCGCTGATCGATGTCGCAACGTTCCGCCGGATGATTGCCGGCCGCCGGGATCGGTTGACGTTGATCCTCGACCTGGCGGTGCCGCGGGATTTCGATGCCGCCATCGGTGAGCTGCCCGGCGTGTATTTGTATCAAATCGACGACCTCCGCGCCGCGTGCGACCGCAACCGCCGCGAGCGTCAAAAGCAGTGGCCCGCGGCGATGCGGATCATCGACGAGGAGGTCTCGGCCCTCGCGGTGGACCTCAGGCGACGCTCCGGCGGTCCGGTGATCAAAGCGCTTCGCGACCGTGCCGAGACGATCAAAGCGGCGGAGTTGTCCCGTTTGTTGAGCAAGCTCAACGGCGTTGCCGACCCGTCGATCGCCGCGGAGATCGAAAAGTCCTTTGACCGGCTGACCAACAAAATCCTGCACCCGCCGATGGTCAGTCTGCGGCGGGACGCGGCCGAGGACCACCGCGGCGGGTTGCTCGAAGCACTAAGACAGTTGTTCAATTTAGGCGAAGACCCCCCGTAACCAACTTTATCCCCGCCCCCGTAGCGGAAGTCGCCAAGACTTTCGGTTGGTCTATTTGTGACGGGTCCGAAAGTCTTGGCGACTTCCGCTACGGGTTATACTCTGCCTCGCCAGTTCCTAGAAACGTCGACTCAAGCAAAGCGCGTCAATCGCTGATCTTGAAACGCAGAGGCACGGAGACCACAGAGCAATACGATGGCACTACCTCTGTGTCCTCCGTGACTCTGTGTTTCAAAATCATCCGTTTTGTTCTTTCATCGCTCCTTACCCCACACCAAGCCCCCCCGCATGAACCGCACCCTGACCGCCTGCTGTCTGACCCTTTTCGCCGCCGCCGCGATCGCGGACGATGGTTGTCCCCCCGCCAAGTCCGCCTCCATGACCGGAGGCAAAACGACGGCGTTGTTCGACGGCAAAACCCTCGACGGTTGGCGGGGCCGCGAAGATTTGTGGAAAGTCCAGGACGGTCAAATCGTCGGCCGAACGACCGATGAGGATCCGATCGCGGGTAATACGTTCCTGATTCATGATGATGTTGTCGATGGCGATTTTGAACTGATTTTGCAATACAAGATCGAGTCCGGTAATTCGGGGATTCAATACCGCAGCCGTGTCGTCGACGAGAAGGAATTTGTCGTTTCGGGTTATCAGGCGGACATCGACGCGACGGGTAAATTCACCGGCATCCTTTATGAGGAAAAGGCTCGCGGGATTTTGGCGACCCGTGGGCAAAGCGTCGCGATCCTGGCCGATGGCCAAAAGATGACTGAGTCGTTTGGCAAACCCGAAGCGATCGCGATGGGCATCCATGACAATGAATGGAACGACTACCGGATCCTGGTTCGCGGCAACCAGGTGGAGCATTACATCAACGAAGCGATGACCGCTCGGGTGCTCGATGGGCAGATCGGCAAATCCGCGGAATGTGGAGTCATCGCCTTGCAACTGCATCGTGGACCGGCGATGACCGTCCGGTTCAAAAACCTTTCGTTGCGGACGTGGGATTGAACGTAGGACGGTCTTCCAGGCCGTCCAATCGTTGGCATTCGACCGCCATGGAAATCCTGCAAACCGCCGAACGCCTGCGAAGCCTGCGAGCGGCAACCACCGGCCGCGTCGCGATCGTGCCGACGATGGGGGCGCTTCACGCCGGGCATTTGTCGCTCGTTAAATTGGCTCAACGCAACGCCGACGCCGTGGTGGTGACGATCTTTGTCAATCCCACTCAATTCGCGCCGACCGACGACCTGGATCGTTACCCCCGACCGGTGGACGAGGATCTGAAAAAGCTCAGCGATGCGGGGGTCACGGCGGTGTTTTTGCCGACCGAGGCGATGATGTATCCGCGGCCCGGGGCGACGGTTTGTCCCCCGCCGGTCGCCGAGCCGCTTGAGGGCCACCACCGGCCGGGTCATTTCCGCGGCGTTTGCACCGTTGTTTTGAAACTGCTCAACCTTGTCCAGCCGGATGTTGCGGTGTTCGGGCAAAAGGATTTCCAACAACTGCGGGTGATCGAGGACATGGTCGCCGACCTCAATGTGCCGGTCACCATCCTTCGCGGGTCCACGGCGCGGGACGCCGATGGATTGGCGATGAGCAGTCGGAACGTTTATTTGACTGCCGATCAACGATCCACCGCACTCGCCATCCCGGCAGCGCTGCAATCCGTCGCCGCGGCGGTGACTTCGGGACAAACGGACGTCGACGGTTTGCAATCAAAACTCCGCGAGCGACTAACGCCTTTGGACCGACTCGACTACGCCGTGGTGGTCGACGCCCGGACGTTGCTCCCGATTGATCGGCTGAAGCGTCCGGCGGTCGCATTGGTGGCCGGCCACGTCGGCGGCACCCGGTTGATCGACAATCGGATATTGGACGTGGGATAGGCCTCCGGCCTGTCATCGCGACAATGCCTCAAACGTCAGCCGAGTGACAGGCTGGAAGCCTATCCCACACAAACCCTCACCCCACATCCATGATTCACCGCATCCTCGTCACCGGCGGCGCCGGGTTCCTCGGCTCTCATCTGTGCGAACGACTGGTCGACGAGGGGCACGACGTCATCTGTCTGGACAACTTTTTTACCAGCCAAAAGACCAACGTCTCGCACCTGTTGGACAAACCCAACTTTGAATTGATCCGGCACGACATCACGCTGCCGATCCACCTGGAAGTGGACCAGATCTACAACCTGGCGTGCCCGGCCGCTCCGGGTCACTATCAATTCAATCCTATCAAGACGATCAAGACGTCGGTGATGGGTAGCATCAACATGTTGGGGATCGCCAAACGTTGCGGAGCCAGGATCATGCAGGCCAGCACGTCGGAGGTTTACGGCGACCCCGAGGAGCATCCGCAGAAGGAATCTTATCGCGGCAACGTCAACCCGATCGGCCCGCGGGCTTGCTATGACGAAGGCAAACGGGTGGCCGAGACATTGTTCATGGACTATCACCGAGCCAACGGTGTGGACGTCCGCATCGTGCGGATCTTCAACACCTATGGTCCGCGGATGCACCCTTATGATGGTCGGGTCGTTTCCAACTTTATCCGCCAAGCGTTGGCGAACAAACCGATCACATTGTTCGGCGACGGTTCGCAAACCCGATCGTTTTGTTATCGCGACGATTTGGTCGAAGCATTCGTGCGGATGATGGCCCAGGATGATTTTGTCGGCCCGGTCAACACGGGCAATCCGGGTGAGTTTACGATCCGCGAGCTGGCCGAGAAGGTCATTGAATTGACCGGTTCGTCCAGCACGATCGAGCAGGCCGAATTGCCCGCGGACGATCCGACGCGTCGCCGGCCGGACATCACGTTGGCCAAAAAGTACCTCAACTGGGAGCCGACGATCCCGCTGGCCGAAGGTTTGACCAAAACGATCGACTGGTTCAAGACGATCAATTTGGCCGATTACCGCCCGCCGACGCCGAACTTCAAGTAGCGGAAGTCGCCAAGACTTTCGGTCGATCTGGACGGGGGTTGACCGAAAGTCTTGGCGACTTCCGCGACGTCAAATTGAGATCAGTCCCCACCGCGGCCGAATCGCGACCCACGTCCGCCGCGGGCTTGTTCCTCGGCTTCGGGAAACTCAAACGGCTCGCCGCGGAGTTCGTCGAGTTTCTCACGCTGCGACTTGGACAACACCGCCATCGCGTCGGCCTCGATCGCCGACCGCATGTTGCGGATCGTTTCGGCGATCGTCGACCGGTCGCCTTCGCCACGCATCGCTCCGGCCATCGTCTCGCGAATCTTGTTGGCCGATTGCTCCTGGATCTTCGTCAACGCCTCGGTCTGTTCGGGCCGCATCGACAGTTGGTGTTGAAGCGTCGGATCGGCCAACGCGACGGCCCCGCGACGCTGCAACGCGAGCTGCTGCAGCCGCTGCATCTGATCGGGCAGGAGGACTTCTTCGAGCTGTGACTGCTGCGTCTGATTGTCGCTGGCACGTTGGGCCTGCATTTTTTCAAAGAACTCGCGGCGTTGTTCTTCATCGGCGCTGCGGAAATCGAAATCCGGCCGGCTGCGGCCTTCCCGCGACCGCCGCTGCATTTCCTCCAGCGCCGCGGTTTGATCGGCCATCAGGTCGAGTTCTTTTTGAACCGAAGGCCGCCGCAGCAGATCGACGAGCGATTCGGCCCCGCCGCCGGTAAAGCTGCCCGGTCCGCCCATCGGCCCGCCGCGGCCGCCGGGACCTCCAAAGCCGCCGCCCGGTCCGCCCGGTCCGCCGCCGGGGCCGCCAAATCGGCCTCGCTCGCGTGAACCGCGTTCCCCCCGCGAGTCGTCCTGGGCGATCACAGGCAGAGTCAAAATCGACATCAACGCCATCGCGGCGAGACGCCGGGGGGCGGGCGGCAGTAGGGTCAAACGCATCGGAAAAGTCCGGTCGGGAGAAGTGGGTTTGGTGGCGACCGACGCCAGCAAGGTCGCGTCATTGAACCCTAACGGATCATGAAGGTTTCGACGTTGCCCCATTGCCTGGTCGGTACAGTCGGCACGCCAATGCTTGGCACGTTCGTTTCCCCTCCCCGTTTGAAACTCCATGTTGAAATCGCTCCTGTTTGTCGGTCTTGCCTCGTTGGGCTTTGCCACCGTTGCCGTGGCCGAAGAAGCCAAGAAGACCATCGTCGAAACCGCCGTCGCGGCCGGTTCGTTCGACACGCTCGTCACCGCCGTCAAAAAGGCCGGTTTGGCCGAAACGCTTTCGGGCAAAGGCCCCTTCACCGTCTTCGCCCCGACCGATGCCGCCTTTGCCGCCCTGCCCGACGGCACGCTGGACAGCCTGTTGATGGACAAAAATAAGGGCAAGCTGAAAGAGATCCTGACCTACCACGTCGTCTCGGGCAAAGTTCCCGCGGCCAAGGTCGTCAAGTTGACAGAAGCCGACACCGTTGCCGGCAAGAAGGTGACGATCATGGTCGATGGCGGCACCGTGATGCTCAACGACTCGGTCAAAGTGGTGAAGACCGACATCATGTGTTCCAACGGCATCATCCACGTCATCGACGCCGTGTTGCTGCCGCCGACCAAGTAACGACTTAGCGGAGCGGCGCAAGCCGCCCGGTGCCGCCCAAATGCGACACCGGAGGGCTGGCGCCCTACCGCTAAGATTCAATCGAGCGTGCCCGCCGGGCCGCTCGAAAGCTCTGAACAAAGGCGATCAACGCCAATACGGTGGTCAAGATCATCGCCGCCACGCGGCTGATCGCCATCAAATCGTCACGGCCGATCGCCGCCCGCAGCGGCATGTAAAGCCCCACCAAAATCAGCGCGGTCAACCCGACCGCGACGTGGGCGATTACCTTGTTCTCTTTGCGAAGTCCCGGGTTGCACAACCCGATGAGCACTCCGAAGGCGACCGGGATCAACGCCGTCTTGGGGGCCACCTCGGCGTCGGACCCGAAGTAGGCCCACAACCCCATCGCGATCAGGGTGATGGCATTGATCAAACTCATCGTCGCGGCATTCATCGTCGCTGCTCGTCGGGGCGGGGCGTGTTGGTAGTCCAAATCGTTGGCCGCACGATAGACTGCCGATCATGACAGAGCACCCCGCCGACCAACGAAAACCCGACACCGGACTGGCTGAAACGACCGGACTGGTCGCCCGCGGGTTGACCAAATCGTTCGACACCGCCGCCGGATCGCTCGCGGTCCTGACCGGAGTCGATTTGGACGTCAAAACCGGCGGTGCCGTCGCCATCGTCGGCGCGTCCGGCTCAGGCAAATCGACCCTGCTGCAAATCCTTGGCGGGCTGGACCAGCCCGATGCCGGACGTTTGCAAATCGGCGACGACGATCCGCTGTCGATGTCGACGCGGCAGTTGGCGGAGTTTCGCAACCGCGCCGTCGGGTTCGTTTTCCAAGACCATCATCTGTTGCCGCAGCTCTCGGTGCTCGAAAACGTGCTCGTGCCCACTTTGGCGCGTGGCAAATCGACCGCCGCCCAAGTTGATCGAGCCAAAATGCTGATTGACGCGGTGGGTTTGGCCGACCGAATCGAGCACCGACCGGGGGCGTTGTCCGGCGGCCAGCGAGAACGCGTCGCGATCGCTCGAAGCCTCGTGATGGCCCCGCGGGTGCTGTTGGCCGACGAACCGACCGGCAATTTGGACCGACAAACCGCCGCCGAAGTCACCGAGTTGCTGCTGCGGCTGCGGGCCGAAGAAAACGTCGCATTGATCGCCGTAACCCATTCTCCGACGCTCGCCGCGGCGATGGACCGGCAACTGGAATTGATCGATGGGCAACTGCGACCGGTCGATTCGCTCGCGTCGCTTTCGCTGTGACGGCGACAAAATTATCGCCTCAGTCGCTGGCAACGATCCGGCGGCTGGACCTTCGGGCGCGGATGGTCGTCCGCGGTTTTTTGCAGGGCCTGCACGCCAGCCCGACGCAAGGTTTTTCGGTCCAGTTCAGCGACCACCGTCGGTACGTCCGCGGCGACGACCCGAAGCTGATCGATTGGCTCGTATACGCCAAAACCGACAAACATTACGTCAAACGATTCGAGGCCGAGACGAACCTGACCGGCTACCTGGTCATGGACCTGTCCGGTTCGATGGCGTTTGCCGGCGACGCCCCGGCGGAGGGTTCGATGTCCAAATTCGAGTACGCGACATGCTTGGCGGCGGCGTTGACGTACCTGATGACGATGCAGCAGGATCCGGTCGGGCTGCTGACGTTTGGTCAATCGCTCGCTGCGGTGTTGCCCGCCCGCAGCCGCCGGGGCCAAATGGGCGACGTTTTGGCGGTGTTGTCACGGCTGCGGCCGACCGGCGGGACCGACCTGCCGCGGTGCCTGGGCCAGGTCGCGGCGATGTTGAAACAACACTCGTTGGTGATGTTGTTCAGCGATCTGCTGGGCGACGCGGACGAATTGCTCGCGGCGATCGGTCAAATCCGCCACGGCGGCCACGACGTGATCGTTTTCCACATTTTGGCTCAAGACGAAGTTACCTTTCCGTTCGATGGCCCGGTGGAGTTCGAGGACCCCGAAACCGGTCAAATCGTGACCGCCGAAGCGTCGGTCGTCGCGGAAGGCTACGCCGAGGAGTTGAACTCGTTTCGCCAAACGATGGCGGTCGGATTGGCCGCCCGGCGAGTCGACTACGTGCCGTTGGACACGTCGATGCCCTTTGACACCGCGTTGTCGGAGTATTTGCAACAACGCCAGTCGAGACTTTGATGTGGGATAGGCCTCCGGCCTGTCACCGGCGTTCGATGACAGGCCGGAGGCCTATCCCACACGGATCACCCTAGCCACAAAATCTCCCGATTGGCTAACGTCGGCCCATGGTCCCGACCGACATCCTCCGCCGATCTGTCCTGGGACTGCTCACGGGGCTGATTCTTGCGTCGGCAACATTCGCTCAAACCGCCGACCCGCCGGTGGTGCTGGGCCGCGGACCGATGCAATTGGACGAAACCACGACGCCAGCTCAGCCGCCGTCCTACTATCAACCACCCGCCGGCGACCCGCCCCCGTCGCCTGACCCCACCAAAATCTTGGGTGGTGATCTGCTCGGCGGCGGACCCGAAGCGTGGACGTCGCCGGAAGGTCTCTCCTCGTCGCTGCAAGTCGTCCTGCTGCTGACCGTCCTGTCGATGGCCCCGGCGGTGTTGTTGATGACGACATGTTATGTTCGCATCATCATCGTATTAGGTTTGTTGCGTCAAGCGTTGGGTTTGCAATCGCTGCCGCCCAGCCAGGTGATGACCAGCCTGGCGTTGTTCATGACACTGTTTGTCATGGGGCCGGTCTGGACGGAAGTTTATGATACCGCGATCGAACCTTATACCGATCCCGACGTCGAGATGACGTTGCAGGAAGCGGGCGAAGCGGCGTCGCTACCGATCCGAAAGTTCATGGCCCGGCAGATCGACGTGGCCGGCAATCACGAAGACGTCCACTTATTTTACGAGCATATGGATACCGAAGCCGTGGTGCCGTCGGACTTTGGCGAAGTGCCGCTGCGGGTGCTGCTGCCGGCCTACATCCTGTCAGAACTCAAGACCGCATTTTTAATGGGATTTCAAATTTACCTGCCGTTCCTGATCGTCGATTTGGTCGTCGCCAGCGTGACGATCTCGATGGGGATGCTCATGCTCCCCCCGGCGATCATCGCGTTGCCATTCAAATTATTGCTCTTCGTCCTGGTCGACGGATGGCGATTGGTGGTCGAGATGTTGATGGATTCGTTTGGCACCGTTCCGGTTGCCTAGCTGTCGTCCGTAGCGGAAGTCGCCAAGACTTTCGGTTCGCTTTCTTATGCCCACCGAAAGTCTTGGCGACTTCCGCTACCCAAGTAGTTCCATGAATGATTTTGAAGCCGTCGATTTGGTTCGTGAAACGCTGATGATGGCGTTGACGTTATGCACGCCGCTGCTGGCCGTCGGGATGATCGCGGGGCTGGCGATTGGTTTGATCCAGGCGTTGACTCAAATCCAAGACCAAACGGTATCGTTTGTGCCAAAACTGATGGCCATGGCCGGCATGATGATCGTTTGCCTGCCGTGGCTATTGACTCAAATGCTTGACTTCACGCGATCGATCATCATCGGCGCCGGGCAGTGGTGAACCCGGCCGAAGCGATCGAATGGCTGCAATCCCATCTCGTCCTGGGTCTGCTAACGCTGACTCGGTTGGGCATGGTGCTGATGGTGCTGCCGGCCGTCGGTGTGGGCGTGCCCCGTCAAGTGCGCGCAATGTTGGCGATCATCATGACCGTCCTGCTGGTCCCCTCGATCGACAACACAACCCCGCTTCCGGCGATCGATAACCTGGTCGAACTGGCGATCGCGATGATTCGCGAAGGTTTGATTGGGATGCTCATCGGCTGCACCGTGCAGATGGCGGTCACGGGGGCACAATTGGCGGGTGAGTTGATCACTTCGACCGGCGGGATGCAGTTGGGCGATTCGATCGATCCGTCGACCCAATCGATGATGCCCGCATTGGCACGTTTGGTCGGCATGATGGTGACCGCATCGATGCTAATGTTCGGCGGTCACCGCTGGGTCTTGTCGATTTTAGTTGCATCGTTCGAGTCGTTGCCGCCGGGCGCGGCGACGATTGATACCGGTTCGGTGGAAACCGTCACCGCGTGTTTGGGGGCGGCAATGAGCAGCGGCGTTCGGATCGCCGCCCCGGTCATCGCGGCGCTGCTGTTGTCCAACATCGTGACCGGCTTGATCAGCCGCACGCTGCCGCAGATCAACGTGCTGGCGATCGGGTTGTCGATCAATGCGTTGACGATGTTGATGGTGACGATGTTGACGATCGGTTCGGCCGCATGGATCTTTCGCGACGCATTGGAAGATAATTTGCAGGCGGTGTCCGACAGGTTGCTATTGCAGGAGAACATCCTAACGGAAGGGCGCAAGCCCTCCGGTGCCACCCCTAACATCCTAGCGGAAGGGCGCAAGCCCTCCGGTGCCACCCCTAACATCCTAGCGGAAGGGCGCAAGCCCTCCGGTGCCACCCCTATCATTCTAGCGGAAGGGCGCAAGCCCTCCGGTGCCGCCCCTAACATTCTAGCGGAAGGGCGCAAGCCGTCCGGTTTCTGGCCGGCACCGGGCGGCTTGCGCCGCTCCGCTAAGATCGAGGGGGCGGCACCGGGCGGCTTGCGCCGCTCCGCTAAAATGGGGACCAGCCCCGATGTCTGACGCCGGGGGCGACAAGAAGCATAGTGCCAGCGAGCGGCGGCGCAACCAGGCTCGCGAGAACGGCCAAGTTCCCAAAAGTGCCGACCTGTCCTCCGCGGCACTATTGCTATTGGCCCTGATGGTTCTGCGGACGGTCGGTCCCGCTGCGTCGGACCAAATCGTCACGGCCATTCGCCGTTCGCTGGCCGAACCAATCCTCGGTCCGATCGATGTCAACGGAGCGTCGCATTATTTGATGGGGCATCGCTTGGACATTGACCCTCGCCGCGGCGCCGATCCTGTTGCTGATGGCGGCCGGCGGTGTGTTGGTCAACGTACTACAGGTTGGGTTGCTGATCGCGCCGGAAAAACTCGCACCAAAGCTGTCCAACATCTCACCGCTTTCGGGCGTCAAACGAATTTTGTCGATTGCCGGATTGATGCGATTGCTGTTTGGGTTGTTCAAACTCGCCATCATTGTCGCGATCGCCTACTTTGCCCTCCGGGTCAATGATGAGCGGGTATTGGCGATGGCGTCCATGTCGACGCCGCAAATCGCCGGAGCCATGTTTGCGGTGCTATTGGATGTCTGTCTGTGGATTGGCGGTGGATTGTTCATCCTGGCGATCGCCGAGTATGCGTTTCAGCGATGGAAGTTCGAGCAGGATTTGATGATGACCGACCAGGAGGTCAAAGAGGAATCACGCGATACCGAAGGTGATCCGCAGGTGGCCGCTCGCCG
This sequence comes from Pirellulaceae bacterium, assembly GCA_963833245.1. GTDB lineage: Bacteria > Planctomycetota > Planctomycetia > Pirellulales > Pirellulaceae > Rhodopirellula. The sequence goes on along the minus strand of CAWHXH010000005.1, from coordinate 186,647 downwards.
CCGCCAGGTTGCACGGGCGATGGCGATGAACCGACTGGCCACCGATGTGCCGACCGCCGATGTTGTCGTGAGCAACCCGACAGAGTTGGCGATTGCGATTCGTTATGATCCCAAATCGATGGTTGCCCCGGTGGTGGTCGCCAAAGGCGGCGGGGTGATCGCGCAAAAAATACGACGACTGGCGCTGGAGAATGGCATCCCGGTGATCGAACGCAAGCCGCTAGCCAGGTTTTTGTATGCCAACGTCGATGTCGGTGATGAGATCCCGGCCGATCAATACAATGCGGTCGCTGAGGTATTGCGGTACGTATATGAGCTGCAAGGCCGCAGCGTGCCCAAAGCCGGTTGAGCCGCCCGGTGACGCCCTTTCTAGCCCTCAATCAAGCTTCGCTTGATAGAGGACTAGGTACCGAAACGGCTGTTTGGGCAACACGCATCTCACTAATTTGACTTTCCGGCAGCAGACACCTTTTCCGGCCCCCACCTTTATGCCTGACGGTCATCGGGTGTCTTGCATGGGGCCGGCGGACGCGGCTATGGCGTCAATTTGGCCGCCAACACCTCGCGGTCGACCGCCAGTGAAATTGTCTCGACATGGCCATCGCTGTAGAGAAAATGAGCCGTCGACGGATGAGCCGATCCCCGGGAATCTTTGTAGTCAATCCCGTGACCATCCTGGACAACGACCGGCCGGCCGCGGACGGTCCCTTTGGAACCTCCGATATAAATCGGTTCATCCCAGTACCAACTGCCGGAGCCGTGAACCAAATGGTCAAACGATTTTTCACCCGCCAGCACGGTATTGGATAAGCCGTCGTTGATGTCGCGGAACGATCGGCACTTTGGCCGGGGGGTGAATAGGGCATCATTTCCCGCAAAGTCAGTTTGGGGCATCACCAAATCCCCCGTGACATAGTATCCGTGAACGTCCCCGCGGGGTGGGGGCTGCGGGTCTCGATTGCGTGACGGACAACGCCATGGGGCACCACCGGCCTGGTAGTTGGGCCTTTCAAACGCTGGGTATTGTTCCAAAAACGGCAGTAGCATGTAGGGCCATGGTCCGGTTTGGTCATCGACCCGGCGTTTGGGTTCAGCCAATCCCCAGGTGTACAACCGACCCGCCTCCAGGTCCATGGTTGACGGCTGAACAAGACCTCCGGCGACGCGAAACCCCGAATCGGCGGCCGGGCCACCGTTGCTGGGAAGGCTTTGATGAGTTCCGACAAATTGATGGGCGGCCAAACCGATCTGAGTCAACGCATGGCGACAGGAATTTCGGCGGCTCGCCTCACGGGTCGCCTGAATCGCGGGCAGCAGGATCGCAGCCAGCAGGGCGGTGATCGCCGCGGCGGTGATCAGCTCCACGATCGTCAAGCCGCGGCGGCGGGTGGGGGTCACGCCGACACCCTTCGTCGTGATCTCCAGCGGTACACCACAATCGCCAAAACCACCACCCCCACACCCAACGCGAACCAAGAAGTCCCTAGCGATAGCCCATCGGATGTCCGCCCCCCGGTCATGACCAAGTCCTCCGGCAGGTTGAACGCCGTCAGGGTATAAGCCGCCGGGTTTTGGGCGACATCGGACTGATGCGCGAACCGATATTCGCCATTAACCAAAAAGGGTATCAGGTCCTACCAAGCCCAAGGCGTCGACGACGATGGTGTTTTTGATATCCTGACCGCCGGCGAGCATCCTTACACCGCCAACGCCGCGCAAAGAGAGTTCATCGCGGTGGGCGAAGCCGAGTTCCTGCGGCGTAAGGGACAGGCATTCCGGTCCGATCTCGCCCGGCGCCCGGGCGGTGGTTGATGCGGGTGGGGCAGCGGTTCAATGCGGCCTATCTGTTTGACTATCCATTTAATCGAATGCACCGTCCGCGGATCGCTTATTTCTCCGGCCGAACCTTCTGGTTGCTGGCGTCGCTCGCCGCGGGACTGGGTTGTTTAATGGAACCGCACCTTGCTCATGATCGCCGGGTTCAAACCGCTCTTTGGCTTTGGTTCATGATCTTGTTGCCTTACATCCTGATCAGCTTTTATAATCGGTACGCTGTCCCGATCATCGGGCTGCAGGCCTTTGTGATGATTCGGATGGGCGACGTGGTCGCATCGACTTTGATGATCCATAGATGCCGGCTCAAGAACGGCAAAACCCAAACCACCCCAAGAGCACCTGCGTGATCTCCCTACCAATGCCAAATATCATTGGCAAACACAAATACCATTAGCAGCAGCAACATAATCATGCCGGCGGCCGTCAAGTACTGTTGCCACTCCTCGTTGACCCGCTTGCCCCGAACCGCTTCGGCGGTCAGGAACAGCATGTGCCCGCCGTCAAGCGCCGGGATCGGCAGGAAGTTGACGATCGCCAGATTCATCGACAGCATCGTCAGGAATAGCAACTGGGTGGGGATACCCTGTTCGGCCCGGATGCCCGCTTCTTTGACAATCCGCAGCGGTCCGCCGACGAATTTCGTTGCCACGCGGCCTCGGACGAGCATCCCCAAAAACGTGCCGATGTTGGCCAATTGTTTGACGCCCTCCTCATAGCCTTTGACCATCGCCTGGCTGAACGATTCGATCTTTCGCTCCGCCATTAGCGGCGTCAACAGCAGGCCGCGGTCGTACCAGAATCGGTCGTCAGCGATCGTCCGCAGCTCGCTTTGAATCACCAAATCATCCGGCGGGCGCGTCGCCGAAACGTTCGCGACAACGCCGGCGGGCATTACTTGCAGGAACGAATTGAGTAGCGTCAACGGGGTTTCGGGCGACAAATCCCACCCGCCGACGAGCCGCTCGATCGTCTCGGGCAACAATTGCTCGGCCAACGCCGTCCGCTGGTCGGCGGTCAGCGTCAATTTAACCTCGTGGATTTCATCACCGATCGCCAACGCGTTCTCCCCGGTCGGCGGCTCGCCGATGAACTCGACGATTTTCGCGGTCGCTTCGTAGGCTAAACCCAACGAATTGACCGCCAAAACGCCGGTGTGGATCGATTCGGGCGAAACGTCCATGCGGCTGGCGTCCGGCGGGATCGTGACTTCGATTCGTTCGCTGGACTTCGCATCGCCGCGGAGGAGCGTCATCGTCACCGGCTCGTCGACCGGCGGGTCGAGGATCATCTGGTAAGCGTCCACCACGTCGTCATCGCCGACTGCGACAATTTGGTCGCCGACCCGGACGCCCGCCGCCTCGGCCGGCCCGCCGGCGACCAGGGCGGTGATCGGGCCGATGCCAAATCGCACGCCCAGCGACATCGCCGGCTGCGGCGGCAGCGTCACCCCGGCGGTCGAGCCGTCCAGACGCCGCAACTCCACGATGACCGGCTCGTCGGGACGGCGGTGAAACGCCGCCGCCAAACGGGTCGACGCCGCGATGGGATTTTGATCAACGGCGTCGCCGTCGACCGAGACGATTTCGCCACCGCCGTCGAGTTCATCCAAAACGGCCGCCGCGGTGGTTCCGGGCGCCGCCGGCATGGCGGTTGAAAGGACCGGACCGGCCGCTGAAGCGATGCCGATCATCCGAAGCTCGGGCATCGCCGGGTTGGGTACCGTCGCCAGGTTGTAGGTCCGCACGTCGTCGCCGTAACGAACCTGCACGGGCACTTTAGTCGCCGAATCGTTCAATCCGGTGATGCGAATTTTGCCCGACATCTCCTCAAACGACAACTTTTCGTCGATCTCGTCGTTGACCGCGATGACTTGGCCGCCGGGCTGAATTCCGGCCGCCCATGCCGGACCGCCCGCGGTGACGTCGCCGATCCACGCCGGTTGATACGAAACGCCCATGTAGAACGCGATCGCGGCAAACAAAACGCCCGTCAGCACGTTCATCACGACGCCGGCCGAAATGATAATCATCCGCTGCCACACCGGTTGGGCCGGATAGCTGCGGGGGTCCAACACCACCGCCTCGTCGCCCGGCCCGGCGGCGACCGGTTCGGGCGGCAAGTCGCCGGAGACCGAATCGTGATCCTTTTTGACCAACCGAGCCGACGTCGCGTCGGCGTCGTTAACCCCGTCGGCTTTCTTGACTCGTGCCGCTTCGATGTCGCTGCGACGGGGATCATCGTCCTGGCCGAGCATTTTGACGTACCCGCCCAGCGGCAGGATCCCGATGCCGTACTCGGTTTCGCCGTAGGTGAATTTGGCCAACGCGCGGGGCAGTTGAAACGGGCCGATCGCAGGCATCGGCGGGTCAAAACCGACATAAAATTTTTCGCATTTGACGCCGCACGCTTTGGCGGCCAAAAAATGCCCCAGCTCGTGAACGAAAATCACCAGCCCGATCCCCAACGCGACTTTGACCCAAAGCCACGTCGAGGCGAACAGCGAAACGAGCAGACCGGGTTCGTCGGTGGCCAGCAGGAAGGGAGTCAGCAAGGCTTCGGGCACCACGGGCGGCCAATTTCGGGGTATTAGAGTAGCGGAAGTCGCCAAGACTTTCGGTCGCGATTTCGGTCGCAACCCGATCAATCAATTCAAACCATCATCGCAACCTCCCGCCGCGACCAGTCTTCGATCTCGATCAATCGCGACAATGTCGGCGACGAGTCGTGATCGTGAGCGTGCAGCACTCGCCGGCAGAGCATTGCGATGTCAGTAAAGCGAATTTTGGCCCGCAGGAACAGATCGACCGCCGCTTCATTGGCTCCGTTGAGCACCGCGCCGGCCGTCCCGCCGGCCGCCGCGACCTCGAAACCCAACGCCAACGCCGGAAAACGCTCGGGGTCGGCCGGCTCGATCGTCATCTCCCAGGGCACCGCCGGATCAATCGCCGCGGCCGGTGACGCCAACCGCCGCGGCGACGTCAACGCCGACTGGATCGGAAGCCGCATGTCGGGCGGGCTGATTTGAGCGACAACCGAACCGTCGTCAAACTCCACCCAGGAGTGAATCAGCGATTGCGGATGAACGACGACCGCGATTTTCTCCGCCGGCAGGTCAAACAACCAGCGAGCCTCGATGATCTCGAGCGCCTTGTTCATCATCGTCGCCGAATCGATCGAAATTTTCCGCCCCATTTCCCATGTCGGATGGGCCAGGGCCTGATCGACCGTCGCGGCGTCCATTTGATCGGTGCTCCAGCCGCGAAAAGGCCCGCCGGACGCCGTCAACACCACCCGCCGGACCCCCACCAGGCATGTCGGACGTGATTCGGCGATGCCCGCGGTCGTCGGCGTTGCAGTTTGCAAACATTGCCAAATCGCCGCGTGCTCCGAATCGACCGGCAGGATTTCGGCGCCATTGGCTTTTGCCTCAGCCGTGACGATCGGCCCGGCCACGACGAGCGTCTCTTTATTGGCCAAAGCGACGCGTTTCCCGCAGCGCACGGCTGCCAACGTGCTTTCCAAACCTGCCCGGCCGACGATCGCCGCGACCACCGTGTCAGTCTCGCGGTCGGTCGCCGCGGCCATCAAAGCGTCCTGACCGGTTGTAATTTCGCAGCCCGCCGGCACGCCGCGTCGCCAATTGGGGTTATCGGTTGAGGCCGGATCGGTGACGATCATCCGGCCGGGCAACGGGTCAAGGTCGCCGATCAATTGAGCCAATTGCCCGGCGCGGCGATGACACGAAACGGCGCTGATTTGCCAATCGGTCGCCGCATCGACCCGCCGCAGCGACCGGAGCACGTCGAGCGTTTGGGTCCCGATGCTGCCGGTGGCGCCGAAAATGGCGACGCGGCGGGTCGTCGTCGGCCGCGACGCTTCGTTGGGCGGGGGCAACGGGCAGCCGAAATTTTGACGGGGGAGTAGGATCGCTGGGGATCGTTCAACGTAGAGCCGCCCGCGGCCGCCGGCAAGTTGACGACCCGATCACCGCTCTTCCTTCACCACCAGCGAACCCGCCGCGATGGCTGACGAACCCAAATCGAAACCAAAACGCTCCGGCGAGAACCGCGGCGGCACCAGCGTTTGGCTGGTCCTGGCGGCCGTATTTACCGCCGTGATGGTCAGCGCCTTCCTGTTTGCCGACAACGGCGTGCGGTTGACCTACCCGCAATTGCTCGACCTGCTCCAAGCCCACGCCGCGGCGTCTGATCAGCGGGCGACGGCCGTCGAGGGTGCCGGACGCGAGCCGGGCATCACCGTCAAACCCGCCAAGAACCTGCCGGCCCGCGAGTTCAGTCGGCTGTCGAACATCGAGGTCGCCGACGACCGGATCACCGGCAAGGTTTACTACCGCGAATTGACCCGCGGCAAAGATGGCACGGTGCCGGCCGCCAAAGAGGTCAAGTTTCGTACCGCCCGGGGTCAATCCAACGACATCGTCGACAGCCGGTTGTTTGAACTGCTCGACGCCGCTCATGACGGCACCGGCGTGCAGTGGTCGTATGACGACAGCAGCCACTTTCTGGAAAACAATTGGCCCAATCTATTGATGATCGGGCTGCTGATTCTGCTGGGGATTTTTATGTTGCGGCGGCTCTCGGGGGTTGGCTCGCCGATGTCGTTTTCTCGCAGCCGAGGCAAACTGTATAGCGAAGACGACATGCCGATCACGTTTGACGACGTCGCTGGTGTTGACGAGGCGACCGATGAGGTTCGCGAGGTGGTGGACTTCCTCAAAAACGCGGAAAAGTATCATAACCTCGGCGGCCGAATCCCCAAGGGTGTGTTGTTGGTCGGCCCGCCCGGAACCGGCAAAACACTGCTGGCCAAAGCGATCGCGGGCGAAGCCGGGGTCCCATTCTTTAGCCTCTCGGGCAGCGACTTTGTCGAAATGTTCGTCGGCGTCGGGGCCGCACGTGTCCGTGATATGTTTAGCCAAGCGGTGTCGAAATCACCCTGCATCATTTTCATTGACGAACTCGACGCGCTGGGTAAATCTCGCTCCGGCAACTCCGTCGGCGGTCATGATGAGCGCGAACAAACGCTCAATGCGCTTTTGGTCGAAATGGACGGATTCGATTCCAACTCCGGCGTCATCGTCATCGCGGCGACCAACCGCCCCGAAACTCTCGACCCGGCGCTGCTGCGGGCTGGACGTTTTGACCGGCACGTCGTCGTCGACCGGCCCGACGTCGCCGGCCGTGAGGAAATCCTCCAGGTCCACGTCAAGAACGTCAAACTCGATGAATCGGTCGACCTCAAATCGATCGCGTCGATCACCTCGGGTTTTGTCGGCGCTGACTTGGCCAACCTGATCAACGAGGCGGCGCTGCTGGCCGCCCGGGCGGGCAAAAACGCCGTCGGGATGAATGAGTTCAACGAAGCGGTCGAGCGAGTGACCGCGGGTTTAGAGAAGAAACGCCGGGTGATGAACGAGGACGAAAAGGTCCGCATCGCCTATCATGAATCCGGTCATGCTTTGGTCGCCGCGGCCCTGCCCAACACCGACCCGGTGCATAAGGTTTCGATCATCCCGCGGGGGATCGCGGCGCTCGGTTATATGATGCAGCGACCCGAGTCGGAGCGGTTTTTGATGACCAAATCTGAACTCGAATCGCAGATGAAAGTCATGCTCGCCGGGACGTTGGCCGAGGAGTTGGTCTTTCAGGACATTTCAACCGGGGCGCAGAACGATTTGGAACGATGCACCGAAACGGCCCGCAGCATGGTGATGGATTACGGGATGAGCCGGCTGGGGCGGATCAACCTGCGCCGCAGCACCCGGGGCGCGTTCTTGGCCGGCGGCGGGGGCGGTTATGAGGTTTCCCACTCCGAGGAAATGGCCAAGATGATCGACAAGGAGGTTTCGCGGATTGTCGATGAGACGTTGTCGCAAACCCGCGAAATCCTGTTGGCCCGCCGCGACGTGCTCGAAGCCGTCACGCAGCGGTTGCTTGAGGTCGAGGTGATCGACAACGACGAGCTGCAGCGTTTGATCGCCGAAAACGCCAAGGGTCCTTACCTGGTCCCGGGCACCAAAGCGACCAAACCCAAAGCCAAAATCGTCATCCGCCCCGAGACAATCGAGCAAGTCCCCGGCTGAAAGCCGGCCCCCTTCTTTTTCTCCCCCTCCCCCCGCTGCGGGGAGAGGGGGCCGGGGGGTGAGGGGTTTTCGGGCGACGGGCCCGACTCCGGTTCGCAATTGCGCGAGGAACGGGTTGGAAACAATGCAAACAATCAGCCGATGGGGGTTAGCCCGCAGTTAGCTATCAACCGCACCGTCGCGAGAGAGCAGCCGGACCTTGGCCCCATCCCACCGGCCCCGGCAGATCGGGTTTAATGACGCCCCCCCCCGTCCCCACCCCCCATCCCCCGTCTGCATGTTCGGTTTCCCTTTGCGGCCATGGTCGCTCCGCCTGGTGATTTTGATCTCCCTGGCAACCGCCACTCCGGCGTTGGCCCAGCCGTCGGCGGAGGTTTCCGGGGGGCCGGAGTCGGGACCAACACTCACCGACATCGCCACCGCGGTGGAGGCCAATACGCTGGCGGCCAACAACGGCTGGATGCTCGTCTGCTGCGCCCTGGTGCTCTTCATGACCGCCCCCGGGCTGGCGATGTTTTATGGCGGTTTGGTGCGACGCAAAAATGTCCTCTCGGTGATGATGCAGTGCATCTTCCTGATGGGTTTGATGACGATGATTTGGGCCATCTATGGCTATTCGCTGGCCTTTGGCGGAGCCGGCGGTTGGATTGGCAATCTGGATTACGTCTTCATGAATGATGTCCAGCGGTATTGGGACGATGCCGCCGGGGTCGCCGTGACGCCGATGGAAGGTGTGATGACGCGTCAAACCCACATGCTCTTTCAAGGCATGTTCTTCATCATCACCCCGGCGTTGATCTGCGGTGCGTTCGCCGAGCGGATGAAATTCTCCGCCATGGTGATCTATTCCATCCTCTGGGGTACGCTGATCTACTGCCCGTTGACGCACTGGGTTTGGGACGCCGGACCGCTGGCTTATGAACCTACTGGAACGTCGATCGCCAAAGCGTTGGACTTTGCCGGCGGCACGGTGGTGCATATCAGCAGCGGCATTTCGGCGTTGATCGCGGCGCTATTGATCGGCCCGCGGCTGGGGCACCCCCGCGAAACCGTCGCGCCGCATAACCTGACCTACACCGCCATCGGGGCGGCGATGTTGTGGTTCGGATGGTTCGGGTTCAACGCCGGCAGCGAGCTGGCGTCGGACGATCTAACCAGCAGCGCGTTCGCGGTAACGCACTTCAGCGCCGCCGCCGGGGCGGTCACCTGGTCGCTAGCCGAGTGGTTGGTACTGCGTAAACCGACGATCTTGGGTTGTAGCAGCGGGGCGGTCGCCGGTCTGGTTTGCATCACCCCGGCGGCGGGTTTTGTTCAACCGATGCCATCGATCTTCATGGGGGCGTGTGCGGGATTGGTTTGCTATTTTTCTTGCAGCAAACTCAAACGCATGTTTGGTTATGATGATGCCCTCGATGCCTTTGGGGTTCACGGTGTCGGCGGGACGCTGGGCGCGATCTTGACGGGCGTCTTTGCCACCCGGGCGTGTTGGGATGTTTCCGGCGGAGTGCCGATCGGTTTGATCGAATCGGGCGGGGACACCACGTTGGTCATCGATCAAATCATCGCGGTCGCGGTCACTTATGCATTCGCCGGCGTCGGCAGCCTGGTGCTGCTTAAAGCGATCGATCTGGTGTTGGGTCTTCGCGTCCCCGAGGAGCAGGAACTCCGCGGCCTGGACCTAACCGACCACGGCGAGGAAGGCTACACGTTTGCGTAGCGCCGGTCGTCCCCCGGTAGCGGCGGTCCGCCAGGCCGCCGAACGAGTGAGAACCAAAGCCTTCGCGGCTTCGGCTACGGGATTCCCCGGTAGCGGCGGTCCGCCAGGCCGCCGAATGAGTGAGAACCAAAGCCTTGGCGGCTTCGGCTACGGGAATCTCCGGTAGCGGCGGTCCGCCAGGCCGCCGAACGGGCCGCAACCAAAGCCTTGGCGGCTTCGGCTACCGGAATCTTCGATAGCGGCGGTCCGCCAGGCCGCCGAACAAGCCGCGACCAAAGCCTTGGCGGCTTCGGCTACCGTCCCTCCCGGTAGCGGCGGTCCGCCAGGCCGCCGAACGAATGAGAACCAAAGCCTTGGCGGCTTCGGCTACCGGATTCCCCGGTAGCGGCGGTCCGCCAGGCCGCCGAACGAGCCACGCCCAAAGCCTTGGCGGCTTCGGCTACCGGAATCCCGGTAGCGGCGGTCCGCCAGGCCGCCGAACAAGCCGCGACCAAAGCCTTGGCGGCTTCGGCTACCGGAATCTTCGGTAGCGGCGGTCCGCCAGGCCGCCGAACGAGCCGCGACCAAAGCCTTGGCGGCTTCGGCTACCGTCCCTCCCGGTAGCGGCGGTCCGCCAGGCCGCCGAACGTGCCGCGACCAAAGCCTTGGCAGCTTCGGCTACCGGAGCGACTCGACAATCTGCCGCCCGGTCTTGCTCAAAGCCACATTCGCCAGCTCATCCATTGGCACCCACCGCCACGGCGCCGCCGGCCGACCGCGCAGCACCGCGTCGTGAACCTCCAGCGTGATCCGGTACCGCGTCACGCCGTGGCGGATCGTTTCGCGAATCGTGCCCAAATCAAATTCCCCGATTTGGCTTTTCAACCAGGCCGCGGCCCCTTCCAACGTCTCGGCTTCGGGCGGACCAACCCTCGGCACATCCTCCAGCCCCGCCCATCGAACGCCGGTCGGCAGCGTCCGCAGCAGCACTCGATTTCCGTCAACGCTGCTAACCAAAAAGGCGAATTCGCGGCGGTCGGTGTAGGTTGTCTTGGACACTTTGCCGGGGATCTCGTCCTGCAGCCCCAGCCGCCCGGCGGCACACCGCCGAGCCACCGGGCACGCCGGGCAATTCGGCTTGGGTGAGCAAATCAGCGCCCCCAGCTCCATCGCGGCTTGGTTGACCGCGGCCGGCCCGCGGGATCGGTCTCCGCTTCGCCGCGGCAGCAGCGTTTGAGCAAACGACCACAGGAATTTTTGATTGACCGTCGACGCCGGGTCGCCTCGCAGCCCCACCCACCGGCTGAAAACCCGCACCGTGTTGCCCTCCAGGATCGGGTGACGTTGATTCAGCGCGATCGATAAAATGGCCCCGGCGGTGTACCGCCCCACCCCCGGTAACGACAAAACGTCGTCGTAGTTTTCGGGAAATTGACCACTGAATTGCTCGACGATCCGCCCCGCCGCGGCGTGCAGGTTACGCGCTCGGCGATAATAACCCAGCCCCTCCCACATCCGCATGACCTCCGCCTCGTCGGCGTCTGCCAGGACCGCCACGTCGGGAAAACGGTCCATCCACCGCTCGAAATACGGCACCACCGTCGCGATCTGCGTCTGTTGAGCCATGACTTCCGAAACCCAAACGCGATAGGGCGAATGGTCACGTCGCCAAGGCAGATCGCGAGCGTTTTGGGCAAACCAATCGGTCAGCGACCGTCGCAATCCCGCCCGCCAAGCCGGTTTCCGCCAGTCCGCCTCGACCGTCACGCCCTCCGCCGGGTCGGTCAATGCAGCTCCATTTTGCCCAATTCCGCTTTCGTCCGACGCACCTCGCCATCGCGGACGTAAGCGATTTCGATCGTTTCACCCGCGGTGTGCAACATGATCGCAGCCTGCAGGTCGGCGAATTGGCGGACCGGTTTACCATCGGCTTCGACGATGTTGTCGTCGGCAAGCAACCCGGCCGATTCCGCCCCGCTGCCGGGGACGACCTCGCTAATTTGACAGTTACCGAACATCGGGTAGCAACGAATGCCCAAAAACCCGCCCTGTTTGACGACGATCCGAAGCTCCGGCCGGTCGAGCCTCAACTGCTCGATCGCCTCGGGCGGGGCGTCGGTCCCGTTGAGCGTCAGGCTGAGCCGCAGCGGCAGGTCGGCAATCGCCGCGATCGTCTCCTCGTCCAGCGGCACGTAGGAAACGTCAAGGTTTCGGAGATCGTCCCGCGGTGCCAGCTCGGCAATTTGAGCCGCGGTGACTACGCCCTCCTCGATCGTCACCGAGCGCAGATTGGGCATCATCGCAACGCCGCGCAGGACGCCGGCACTGATCGCCTCCCCCTCCAAGTGGACATAGTGGATGTCATCAATCCACTGCAGCAACGGCGCGACTTCGGCGGCGTTTTCGATCGATTGTTCCAAACGCACTTGCCGCCGGATGATTGACCTGGCCCCGCCGGCGACGATGAACTCACGCTCGCCGATTGAAAAACCGGCCCGCCGGAGCACTTCGGCGGCGCGGTCCCGTCGAACGCCGCGAACCTCCGCCATCGCCGTCTCCGCCCGACCGCCGGCCGCCCCCCCGCCGTCGGCGACGAGAGCCAATTGATCCCAAGCGTCGACCGTGGCGGCCGGTTCGTCCGGCGGATCAGCACCCTCCGCCTCCGGTTTTTGATCGGTTCCCTCGGCGGGCAAAAACGGCTGCTCCACCGCCATCCGCTGCATCAACCGGATCGCCCGCTCGCTGGTTTCCGCATCGCCGCCGCGGACCGCGTGTGCCAATTGAGGCAAAACGCCCGGCCCGCGACGCAGCAACTCGTCGGTCGCCCGGTTGCGGCGGCGAAAGGAATCGTCCGACAACCGCTCGATCAACGTCGGCACGTCGGCGTCGTCCCCGGCCGCGGGATTGCCTATCATTGCCGCCATGAAACAAAACCACCCGCTAAATCGGCGGACGGTCGGAAGAATCGGCGGCGGAGGGGAAGCTGTATTCACGCCGCGAATTGTAACGCCCGGGAATCAACGTCCAAAGCGACGATCGACCAAAAAGCCGCCAACGCTATTCGTCCAGTTGCGGCGACAACCGAAACGCCAAACTCGCTCCCGCGGTCCCGACCAGAACGGCCGCGGCAATCCCCATCGTCGCGGTCAACCCAAAACTCTCAGCGACTTGACCCCAAACGAAAGACCCAACCGACATCGAAGCGGCCATCATCGTCAAGTAAATCCCCATCCCCCGGGCACGCAACCGCGACGGCGTGGTGACCTGGACCGTTGCGTTGAGCGTCGTCAATGTCGCCATCCAGCCCGTGCCCATCATCACGGACGCGGCGATCATGACCGCCGCCGCGGCGTTGGATTGCAGGTAAACCGCGGCGGCGGCCAGCGTTGCCAGCCCGGCCGCAAAGACGGCCATCGCCGAAGCAATCGTTCGGTCCGAACCCAGCCGCCGGCGAACCCGGTGCAACACCGACGCTCCGGCAACCGCGCCCAAACCCACCGACGTGACCAACACGCCAAAACCCTGCGGTCCCCAGCCCAATTGTGTCCGGGCAAAGAGCGGCAGCAACGACCACAGCGCCGAGCCGGGCATCACGAACAACACCACGCCGATCATCACGTTGCGAAGGGCCGTGTTGCGGGCCGCGAACCGAACGCCCTGGCGTGTCGAAGCCCAGAAGGTCCGCCCATGCGTATTTTCAAACGTCCGCCGACGCCACGACAACAACACGCCAATGACGACCGCAAACGTCGCCGCGTTGACCGCAAAGGCGCTCCAAACCCCCACCACGGCGATCAAAACCCCGCCGACGGCCGGTCCCGCGGTCCGCGCCAAGTTGAACGAAATGCTGCCCAAGCGCGACCGCCCGGCCAATTTGACGCGAGGGCACGAACTCGGGAATCGCCGCCTGCCACGTCGGCACATGGACGACCATCCCCAGCCCCATCACGAACGTCAACGCCAACAAACCCCACGGCGTAATCACGCCGGTGAATGTGCTTGCGGCCAACGCCGCGGTGATCGCCAGCAGCAACGATTGTGTCAAAATCAGCAGCCGCCGTTTGTCGATCCGATCGGCCAGGACGCCCGCGGGAATCGCCAGCACGACAATGGGAAGCGACATGCTCGTCCGCACCGCCGCGACCATCGCCGGCGAAGCGTCCAGCGACGTCATCAACCATCCGGCCCCGACCTCGTGAATCCAAGTTCCGGTGTTGGACAACAGCGAAGCGATCCAAAAAAGCCGAAACATCGGACTTTTCAGCGGCGCCCAAGCCGATGCGTCGGCCGGCACCGCCCCACCGACCGGCATCGACCCGACAGCCGGTGGCCGAAACCCCGCAGCCACGCCACCTTCCGGCCCGCTCAAAACGGCCGCCGCGGGACGGGAGACCGGAGGTTCAATCGTGGCGGCGGCGGCGGAGATAACGACGTGTCCCAAAAGTTGAGTGAGTTTTGAAAACTCTAGGCCACCGACGACCGCCAAACCGCTGCCGAACCGATGTGGACCGTTCCATGGGGCGCATCCATCCCATGAATCCCGTCAAAAAGCGTCTTCACCCCCGCAGTAGCGTCAGCGTCGTCACGACGACCACCCCGAAAGCGTTGAGGACCAGCCCGTTTCGGGCCATGTCAGCCGTCCGAACCCCGCCGGCACCAAACACGATGACATTCGGCGCCGTCGCGACCGGCAACATGAACGCGCAACTGCACGAAATCGTCGCCGGGATCATGAGTTGTTCCGCCGGCAACCCCGCGGCAACGGAAACCTCCGCAATGATCGGCAGCAGCAGCATTGCCGTCGCCGTCGAGCTGGTGATCTCCGTCAAAAACGTGATCAACAGGCAGACGCAGAGCACCAACAGCCACGGCGGCGCCGACGAAAGCCCCGTTAGTTGACCTCCGATCGCCGCGGACAACCCCGACTCCTCAAAACCGGTCGCCAGCGCCAACCCGCCGCCAAACATGATCAGGATGCCCCACGGCACCGCCGCCGCATCGGACCACTGGAGCAATCGCCCGCGACTTTTCCCGTCGCTTTCTCCCGACTTTTCTCCGTCGGGACAAACAAACAGCAGCAGGGTCGCGGCCAGCGCCACTGTCGCGTCGTCGACCATGCCCGGACCGCCGGGCATCCATTGCCGCCAACCATCGGCCGGTCCGGTGCGGAACACCCAAGCCGCCGCGGTCGCCGCAAAGATCGCCATGACCCGGACCTCCGCCGGACGGATCCGACCGACTGCCGCGATGTCGACATCCAAATCACGCGGCAACCGCCGCGTCAGCCACCACCAGATCAGCGGCAGCATGATCGCCGTGACCGGCACGCCGTAACTCATCCACCGGGCAAACGACATTTCGGCATCGAATCGCGACTCCAGCACGCTAATGAAAATCACGTTGGGCGGCGTGCCGATCGGCGTGCTCATTCCGCCGACCGATGCCGCGTAAGCGATCGAAAGCAGCAGCGGCACCCGCAGCCGGTCGTCTCGGCACTGTGACAAGACCGCCGTGGCGATCGGCAGCATCATCAACGTCGTCGCCGAGTTGCTGATCCACATCGACAACCCCGCCGTCGCGAGCATGAAGCCGAGCACCAACCGCCGCCCCCCGCCGTCACCGACCAGGTGGATCATCCAGAGCGCCACTCGGCGGTGTGCCCCCGATCGCTCCATCGCGATCGACAGGAACGAGCCGCCCAGCAGCAACAGGATCATCGAGTGGCCATACCCCGCGGCGACTTGATCGGCATCGGCCACGCCCAGCGCCGGCAGCGCCACGAACGGCACCAACCCAACCACCGCGATGTCATACGCCTCGAAAATCCACCACGTCGCACACACCACCGCAACGGCGGCACACGCCGCGGCGGGTCGCTCCAGCCCACCCGCGGCGGTGGCGAAGTAAACGATGACCGCCAGCACCGGACCGGCCGGCCGGGCGATGCGTTGCAGGGTCGTGTCGATCGGGATGGTCGCCAAAGTCCTCTTAACGTAACGGAAGTCGCCAAGACTTTCGGTGGTCGGAGAGTTGGTCGTCACCGAAAGTCTTGGCGACTTCCGCTACGTTACTGCGAACATCATCATCGACCCTCCCATCGCTTCCGCCCTTAAACACCGCAAAAATTCCATGGCCAACACGATTGTCATCTTCGGGGCCAGCGGCGATTTGACCAGCCGCAAGCTGATCCCGGCGCTCTACCAAGCGTTTCGCAAGGATCGGCTGCCGGAGGACACCCGCATCGTCGGCGTCTCGCGCAGCAAGTTCGGGTCCGACGATTGGCGGGCGTCATTGCACAAGACAACCAAAAAGTACGCCCGCGATCACTTCGGCAGCGACAGTTGGGCCAAGTTTGCCGAGTCGATTTACTATGAACCCGGCGATATCAAAGACCCGCAGTCGTTCGTCGATCTGAAAACAGCGTTGGAAAAGATCGAAGGCGGCCCGGCCGACCGGTTGTATTACCTCTCCACCATGCCGCAGCTCTACGAGGAGGCGATTCATCAACTCGGCAAAGCCGGATTGGCCAATGACGAGGAGGGCAGCCGGCGGGTCATCATCGAAAAACCATTTGGCACCGACCTGGCGTCGGCCAAAAAACTCAATGAATCGATCCACCATGTTTTCCGCGAAGACCAAATCTACCGGATCGACCACTACTTAGGCAAAGAGACCGTTCAAAACATCTTTGCCATGCGTTTTGCCAACAGCATCTTCGAGCCGCTGTGGAATCGCAACTATGTCGACAACGTTCAAATCACCGTTGCCGAAGAAGTCGTGATCGGACGCCGCGCCGGTTATTATGACACGTCGGGCATCCTCCGCGACATGTTTCAAAACCATCTATTGCAGTTGATGATGATCACCGCGATGGAACCGCCCGCCAAATACGACGCGGCGTTGGTCCGCGACGAGAAAGTCAAAGTGTTGCACAGCGTTCGGCGGATGACCGGGGGCGACTTTGCGGCGCAAACGATTCGCGGTCAATACGAAGGCTATTTGCGGGAGGAGGGCGTGCCGGCGGGCAGCCAAACGGCGACGTTTGCAGCTTTGAAGCTATACTGTGACAATTGGCGTTGGCGCGGCGTGCCGTTCTATCTTCGCAGCGGCAAGGGGATGTCGTGCCGCACGACGCAAATCGTCATCGAGTTCAAACCGGTGCCGCATATGCTTTTCGGAGCCGGTGTCAAACGCAAACCTCAAAACAATCGTTTGGTCATCCAGGTCCAGCCCGCCGAGGGGATTCAATTGCACTTTCAAACCAAGGTGCCCGATGCGGGAATGAAGACCCGCACCAGCCATCTGGATTTCACGTTTGGGGACGTTGCCGGTGGCGGCGCAGCACCCGACGCCTATCAAAGATTGTTATTGGATGCGGTTCAAGGCGACGCGAGCTTGTTTGCCCGCGGCGACGAGGTGGAATTGGCGTGGGAAATCATCGACCCGATCATCGCGGCCTGGCACAGCCCCGCGGCACCCGAACTGCACCGTTATGAGACCGGCGTCTGGGGTCCGCTCGAATCTTCCGAGTGGATGCAGGCGCAGGGCCGCGAATGGTTCGACGTCTGCCCGGTGCTGTCGTAGCTCGTTGTAGGGTGGGTCAAGCCGCTTCGGCGCCGACCCACCTTTGCAGTCGATGGTGGGTCGGCGCCGAAGCGGCTTGACCCACCCTACGAACTGCGGCGTCCTGGCGGGACGCCGCCACCGCGGGATCACTCGTCCCGCCGCAAGTCGCCCACCGGCGGGCTTCGCAAACCGCGAAGGTATTCCCGCCAAGCCGATTGCTCATAACCAAAATTGGCATCCGTCAGGACCGCCCGCAACAGCGTCACGACGGCCGGCTGATTGATGGTGCGGGTTTGCGTCTCCACCCGACTGCCGCTGCTCAAACCCCCGCCGCTGCCCGAAGGCGTTTGGCCAAACGTCGCCGAAGTCCCGCCGGGACTGCCGATTTGACGCCGAATCGTCTGCGTCGTCACCAACGCATCGATGTACTCGTCGGCCAACTCAGGATCGGGGAAAAACGCCAACGCCCGAGCCGCCTGCCGAACCTGATCGGGGTCGTTGCTGCGGAGCATCGGCAGGTAGCTGGCGACCGCCGACGCCGCACCATGTTGTTGCAAATGTCGCAACGCCTCCTCGCGAACCACCTCGTCCTCCTCCAACAACCCGGTTTCGACCAGCGCCCGGACCGACACCCCAGTTTGAAAACTGCCCAACAACCGGACCCAGGTCAATCGCATCGCACGCGGCTGCGCCTTGGATTTCAACTCGCCGGCGATCGCCGCGGCAGCCAACGGGTCGGCGATCGCTGCGATTTGTGCCAACGCTTCGGCATCGCCGCGAATCGCTTTGGAACGCATCCGGGCCAAGTCTCGAATCCAACCCTTGGCGGCGATTTCATCGGCTTTGGCCGCCGTTTCGGCCTCGACCGCCTCGGGCAACGTCCAACGTTTCCCGTCATGAACCAAACCCTGCTGGCGGCGGAGTTCATCGAACTGAATCCACTGCCGGCCTTGACGGACAAACCCCAGGGCAGCCCGGGCCAAAGCGTGATCGGGATCCGCCGCGATCGCCCGGCGGTAGTGAAAACGCGACTGTGCAACCAAACCTTCGCCCTTGCACCATCGCCCCAGCTCGTGCTGCGCCTCGGCATCGCCGGCGGCCGCTTCGGCCCGAGCGGCGTACCCGGCCAAGTCCGCGTCGGCGATCCGGCGACGAACGTGACTTTGGTCCAACGCCACCATCATTTCGTCGTCGATGCGAACCAGGATGTAGTCGTCGGCGGCGTCGACGACTTTGGACGGCCCCGAAAGCCGCCCGCCCCCGGCGATTTGCAACGTATCGCCGTCCGCGGTTTGGGGTATCAACACCGCAAGCGTCGCAGCGGTTAGAAAAACTCGTGCAGTTTTCAGAATAAACATGGCGTCATTATCGTTGCCGAGAAACCGTAGCGTAAGTCGCCAAGACTTTCGGTTGCGATCGATCCGGGTCAACCGAAAGTCTTGGCGACTTCCGCTACGGTTACGATTGTCGATTGATTGAAGCGGGAGGGTTGTAGCAGCCGATTGCAATACTTGACTAACTGGATCATGTTTGTCAGATTTCCGCTTTTGCCGTCTCCCCCCGGGCTGCTCGATGCTCCCTTCGATGCCAACGGCGACCCTGCCGTCCCCACCGCCCGGCGATCCGCCGACGCATGTCCCCCCGCCCGCCCTGCCGGTGCTGCCCGGCGACGAAATGGACCCCGACGGCATCGCCGTGCTCCGCGGCGCCCTGGCGGCCGATCCACCGCTGCGGCCGACCGCCGATGTGCTCGCCGAATTGGCCGAGCGGTCCGCGGAACTCGAATCGGCCACCCCGCAGGAGATTTTGAAGTGGGCGATCGATCGCTACGCGCCTCGGTTCACGATGGCCACCGCGTTCGGTCCCGAAGGCATGACGATGATCCACATGATCTCGGAGATCGCACCGCAGACACCGATTTTCAATTTGGAAACCGGTTATCAATTCGACGAGACCCGTCAATTGCGTGACACGATCATCGATCGCTATGGCATCACGGTCCGTTATGAGCACCCCGAGCAGACGGTCGAAGAGTTCGAGGCCAAACATGGCGGACCGCTCTACCGGACCAACCCCAATCTATGCTGTTTTGAACGCAAGTTGCGGGTGCTTCATCGCACCGCCCGCGGCTATCACTGCTGGGCGTCGGCGATCCGCCGCGACCAGTCGGAGGATCGGGCACGGGCGCCGATCGTTGGTTGGGACAAGAAGTTTCAATTGGTCAAAGTCTCGCCGCTGGCCAATTGGACCAAGAAGGATGTGTGGAATTTGATTTCCAAGGCCAACATTCCTTATAACCCGCTTCACGATCAAGGCTACCCGAGCGTCGGTTGCCAACCATGCACGCGGGCGGTCGGGATCGGCGAAGACGAGCGGGCGGGTCGGTGGAGCGGGTTTCAAAAGACCGAATGCGGTCTCCACACCTCCTAATCCCCCGGCGCTCAATCTTATGGCTATTTCCATCGGCGCCGCGGCCAACTACGCCACGCTTGCGATGCTGGACCTGGCGCTTCACGCAGCCGAGGACCGCCCGATCTGTTCGGCCGACATTGCCTCGCGAAACGACATCCCCGGTCCCTATCTGACCCAGTTGTTGCGGACGCTCAAAACCGCCGGATGGGTCAACGCGATCCGCGGGTCACAGGGCGGTTACGTGCTACGGGTTTCGCCCGACGAGTTAACGTTGCTCGACATCGCCGATGCGGTTGGTGGGGGCGATCCGCCGCGACCGATCACCGGCGCCGACAACGCCCAGCGGCTCGCACTGGCACAGTGTTATGACGAAGCAATCGAGGCCTCACGGACGCGTCTAGCTCAAACCCGACTCGGCGACCTGGTTCGGCAATGTCAAAATCGCGAAGAGGTGATGTTTTACATTTAGGACCGTGGCTCACAAAGTCTTGAGATACTCCAGCACCGCCCGGCGCTGGTCCTTGGTTAACTCCGCCGGATAGTCATGTCCGGCGTTGAATTTGCCAAATCGACGGGTGTCGAACCACTGCCGACGATAACCCGCGTCGGGATGTTCCAACGGTACGCGGTCGGCGACCTCATAAGCCAAACCGACGGCATCGTCATCCGGCTGGCCGGTCGGCCGCCAGATCGTCGGCCGGGTTTGGGGGTCCAACATCGCCGCGAGCGTCGGCACGCTGCCGTTATGAAGGTAGGGTGCCGACGCCCAGACACCATCGAGCGGCGGAGCGACGTACCCGCCCGGATCAACCACCGTATCTTGCACCGCATCCTCTCCCACGTGCGCGAACCAGCTATCGGCGTACAATTGACGCCCCGACGGTGACAGCGCGGTCAATCGGACCGGATCGGTCCCAATATCCTCAATCGCAACGATTCGGTTGGGATAAGTTCCGTCGACACCATACGTTCCGTGACAACGGACACAGTGATCCTCGAACACAACCCGCCCCGAATCCGCCAACGCCTCGTTTATTAGACCCGGATACTTCGGCGGCCGCAACGATTCCAAATAGGCATAGACATCACGAAAACCGTCCTCGTTGTCACGATAAAAGGTTGCGTCGTTTTCGGGCACCAACGTAAATTGCATCAATCCGCGGTGTCCCTTTTGAGCGAAACCGTCAATGTAGATCGTTGGCTTTTTGTGGAAATGCCACCATGGCGGCGCGTCCATGTCATGATGGGTGAAGCTGACCGGCGGTCGATCGATGACGTTCAAATCGGCGTCGCGGTAGTGCATCAACCCCATGCCGAAGACCACTGCATTGGTCGTCCCATGGGTCGTGCCCAGCGGAATGAACATCGACCCCAATTCCATCCGCCCCCACGCCACACCGGTCCGAAATTTCGTGCTGCGGATTTCCTCGGTGAGCGTCTGCAACGCATAACGGTTGTTGGGTGCCCCCGGATAGGTTTGACCGTCGACCGAGCCACCGTGACAGGCGAAACAATTCATGGTCCACGCCCCCGAATCATCCACGACGTACTGCAGCGGCGGCCCGGGGTCACCGTCTTGACCGGCAACATGACCGGGCCGTGACGTTAGCCCATACCGCCCGAATGCCATCGCGCGGCGTTGGCCTAAACTTGCCGCAGCCGCTCGGTCCCGCAGCGGCTGGGGCCACGAAGTCCACAATTGGTCAAACGTCGCCTGGGTAACATCGCTCGGCAACAGCGGCTGCTCGGTCAACAAACGGTAGCCGGCGGCCGGATCGCCCGGCGGCACCGGATCGCCCGCCGCTGCCGCTTGACCCGCCGCCGCCATCGCGACAACCAACAGCCCGACGCCGGCCGGCCATCGCAACCGCAGGGCCGGACGCAGTAATTCGATCATGCTAAATTTCTCCGTCGGGACGCGGACGTCATCAAGAAAACTTCAAACCATCGACCGCCATCGGTCGCTCCATCATAGAACCGCGGGTCCCGGCGATGGCAACACACTGGTTGGCGGCAATCGCGACGACGATCGCCGTGATGTTGCCCACGATGCTGCTGGCCGCCGCCGCCGGGCTGCCCGTCGGATGGTCGTTGCGGAGCCGCGGTTGGCTGAGTTGGACCATCGCCGGCTGTCTTTTGATCGCCGCGACGTTGCCGTTGATCATTCACGCCGCCGCTTGGGAAACAACGCTGGGACGCTTTGGCGTGCTGGGCGGCGGGTCGTTGGGCCGCTGGCTCCGCGGCGACGGCCGGACCCTATGGGTCGCCTGGATTCACGGGATGCACGGCGTGACAATCGTCGCATTGACCACCGCGGCGACGCTCCGGCGGGTCGATCCGGCAATCGCCCATGCTGTCGCGATCGATCTGCACCCGATCGCGGCGGGCGACCCGCGTTTGGCTGCCGGTTGCCGGGGCACCGATCCTGCTGGCGGTCGTCGCCGTCGGGTTGCTGGCCGCGACGGACATGTCAGTCGCCGATTTGTATTCGGTCCGAACGGCAGCCGATCAATTCTATCTGTTCCACAGCGTCAATCCGACGGCGACGGCGATTGCTGCGGTGACGTGGTTGCCGGCCCTGCTGGCCTGGTTGCCCTGGTGGCTGTTGCGGCAAACCGGATGGCCCGACCGACACGGCCGTCCGGCGTCCGTCGATCCGTTTGGCATGGTGCAAATCCGAGGACGCGACATCACGAGCCGTATTGTTCTGTTCATCGCCGCGGTCGGATTGGCTCTACCGCTGGCCGGACTATTGATACAAATCAGCCGTGCAGCCGCGCCCCAATCGACAGAGATTGAAAGGTTGATGGTTGTCGCCGAGTCGCTCGCGGCGGCCCCCGCCAACTTTGCCGTCGAACTTCGGTGGACGCTCACCCTGAGCCTCGCGACCGGAGTCGCCGCCGCCGTCTTGGCCGTATTTATGGTTGTCGGGATATGTCGATTCCCCCGTTATCAAAGCGCGCTTCACGCCGCCGGACTGGCACTTTGGTTGATCCCCGGACCCCTGGTCGGGGCGGCGGTCGCGGCAGCGTTCTCGGGACCCGGGCAGGGACGAACCTTTTTGGCGACGCAAACTTTGGTCCCCACGATCCTGGCTTGCCTGCCCAAAGCGCTGGTCGCGGCATATGCGATCCTGCGAGTAGCCGTCGCGCGAATCGATGTCCAAACCCGAAACGCCGCAAGCCTCGACGGCGGATGGTGGAATCGTATGCTTTGGGTCCATAGCCCGCTGCTCGTGCCGTCGCTGGCCGTGTCCATCCTGATTGCCGGTTTGATCGGCGGCAACGACGTCGCCGCCCAGCTCCCCGTCCTGCCGCCGGGGGTGGTGACGGTCGGAACCCGGCTTTTTGCATTGTTGCACAGCGGGGCGAGGTACCAGGAAGCGACGTTGACGCTCATTCAAAGCCTGCTGATTGCCGTGACTATCGGCTTCGCTTGGTCCATCCTCCGCATTCGCGTCAACCGACCAACGGGTCCAGCCCCCGCTGGCGACGCTGTTGACTGATTTGCCCTAAATGAATGGCAAAATGTGTCGTCAACAGGTGGTGCATCATATGTCCGACTTCGGGAAGGTCGTCGGGGAACAAACCGGTTTGCTGCGGCGCCGCTAGCGTCGCGGGATCGGCCGCCTCATAATGTTGCACCAACGCATCGCCGGTCTCATCAAAACGGCGACGCAGCTCCGCGGCCGACACGATGACATCCCGGTCGTCGGTCGCTTTGGTCCCCGGACCATAGACCGGCAGCATCGCGTCGAGATACTTCACCGGCTGACCAAGCAACCGGCTGCCGTATTCGTTGCCCAAAACCAAATGCCCCATGATCCAATTGATGGAGTTGCCACCACCGGCGGGCAGCCGATCGATCCCTTCGTCGGAAAGCGGTTCGGTGTATTGATGCAGGCAACTTTGCATCAGTCGGTAGAGGCGGATTTCCGGCAGCATCAAACGTTCCTTCAATGGGTTATCGTCCCGGGCGGGACATGAGCACTTTATAATGACCCCGGCCGAGCAGATCGTCGAGCCGGTCGCGTAGTTCGTCGGTCACGTTAACTTTGTAACGATCGGTTTTGAACGTCACCGTCTCGCCGGCGATCAAATCCATCGCCAGGTGCAGTTCGTGATTACCGGGATAGCCGCGGACGATATCGCGAACACCTTTGATCAGGTTCGCGTCGTGAACGTCCTCTTTCAAATGCACCCTCAAGCCATGGGTGTGTTGTCCTTCCAGATCGTCGACCGGCGTCATTGAATCGACAATCAGGTTGACCTCATCCCCCCCGCCGCGTTTATCAATTTTGCCTTTGATCAAAACCACCGCGTCGGGCTGCACCCGCTCGCCGCAAATGGCGAACGATTTGGGCCACAAAATACAGCGGACCGCCCCCTTCATGTCTTCGAGGTCAAAGTTCGCGTACTTACTCGGCTGACCCGCTTTGGGGTTTTTGGTGTGGGCGATTCGGATCGACCCGAGCATCCCGCCGACCGTCACTTCGGCACGATCCGATTCGCTCGCCAACGTATCGAGGGTGTGAGTCCGAAAGGCGGCGAATTTCGGTTCATATTCGGCCAACGGATGGCTTTGCAAATAAAACCCCAACACCTCTTTCTCGGCCAACAATTTTTCACGTTCGGGCCACTCCTCGATGTCCGGCAGGGTGGCGGTGGCGACGTGACTTTCCTCTTCTTCTTCATCGCCCCCGAAAAGGCTGGTTTGTCCCGAACGCTTATCGGCCTGAGCCGACGCGCCGGCTTGAAAGGCACGTTCGACGATCGCCGACAATTGGCTCCGCCGTGCGTTGAAGCAGTCCAACGCTCCGGCTTTGATCAGCGTCTCGACCGCCGCTTTGTTGCAATCGGCCGCATCGACTCGTTCGCACAGGTCATACAGGTCTTTGAACGGTCCGGCCTTCTTTCTCGCTGTTTCGATGGCCGCCGCGGCGCTACCCCCGCACCCTTTGATGGCCGACATGGCAAAATGGATCTTTCCTTCGGCGACGGAGAACCCTTCGGCCGAATGGTTAACGCTCGGCGGACAGACCTCGATGTTCATCCGTTCGCAATCTTCCATGTGTTCGACCAGCGCATCTTTGCGTTTGAAATTCCGCCCCGAAATATCGCTGGACAACAACGCCGCCATGAATTCCACCGGATAATGCGCCTTCAAATACGCCGTCTGGTAAGCCACCAGCGCGTAGGCGGTCGAGTGCGAATTGTGAACGATGATTCCGTTGGCAACAAAGTTATGATCGCCCTCGATTTCCAAGTCATAGACATCCTCGCTCCCGTCCGGCGTGATGGAAACAATTTCGTCCCAAAAAATGTCACTTTCAGCATGTTGCCGCAACCGGGTACTATCGACATTTGCTTTTCGATCGAAGTAATCTGCTAACCGATGAAGGGTTGCCCTTTGAAAGCCTTTCTTGTTCGTCTGCGACCCCGTGCGGCAAAATTCTCGAACACAGACACCGCTCTCGGACTCCAAATCCCGCCATGTCTGTTCGGACTCCAACCGACCGGCGGCGACCAGTTGCCTGACGGGGGTCGGAACCAGGTCTCCGGTAGTTTTGGATGAGCCGGCCAACCGGTTTCGCATCGCGGTGATAGCCGACTGTTTGCCGACAATGTGCGGTCCCACTAGACGCAGAAACAAAGACTTCGATTCGCTGCCGATCAAATGGACGGTCCATCCAGTCTTGGGATTCGGACGTCCGTTCCGGCAGTAGGCAAAGGACTTCTTGGTCACTCGCGATACGATCCCGAGTCGCAGCAACAGGTGTTGAACATCGCAAGCGAGCGTTTCGGAACTTGTGGCATAATAGCTTTGCTGGCCGGGCTTTTCGACATAACCATCCCCGGCCCACATTCGACCCACCAAAATTGCCGTTTGCAGTGGATCGAGGCACTTGGCAACAGGCGGCACAAACTTTTCGGTCGCTTTAACTCCCCGAAGCCCCAATCTTGCAATCCAGTCGACCGCCCCCGCCCGCCTACCGGTCGTTTGACGTGCGGCGACCGCGGTACCGATACCGGCGGAGTCCAAATTGTTGAAACGATAATCTTCACCCGTCGAAACACAGACTTCACCTCGCCCGTCCGGACGGTAACCGATCTTCCCAACGGAGCTTGGGAAATTGACGATGTAGTTGGCGAAATCCTCCAACTGCTCTTGGTTATTTGAGTAGAAATAGAGACAGGTGGGGTGACACAAATTCCCCTCCGACAGAAGCCAGCCAAGCGAAATCACTTCATGTTTCGCCATTCGGCTTGGTTCCTGAATCGAAACTTTCCTGGCGACGGCGATTTGGTCACCGGCGGAGAGTTGATCCAGATGGGTCCATCCCTCGAACGTTTTGAAGGGGTGATTACCGGTGGCACGGATGACCCGACCGGTCTTTGTGGTAAGTTTTAAAACTGACCGGTGACCGTTGTAAACCACATCGAGTACCTTTCGGGGCCGCAGTTTACCATCTTCGCCGAGGGCAGGTAGCGTGAAGTCGTCGCGGTTTCGAAACAACGACTCAACCGTGGTTTCTCGACCGGTTTTTGAATCAATAATCTTCGTTTCGCCAACGACGCATTTATTGAACCCGTAACCCGCAAATTTGACGATGAGGTTCCAGATGTCCTGGGCGTCGTCTTTGCCCAATCCGTTTTTGACCGCCCCGACAATAAACGCCTCATAGTTCTGGTCAATCAGTGCCTGCTTTTTCTTGGAAATTGCCTTGATGCACGTGTAGGCTTTGGCCAGCGGGATGTCGCCCAGGCGGTTGAGGATTCGCATCACCTGCTCCTGGTAGACCATGATCGAATTGGTCTCCTCCAGAACGTCTTTGAGCACCGGATGCTTGTACTCGGGCTGTTGCCGACCATGTTTAATATTGACATAATCGTCCACCATGCCGCCTTCCAGCGGACCGGGACGGTACAGCGCCGCGGTGGCGATGATGTCGTTGAAACAGTCCGGTTTCATCCGGCATAGCAAATCACGGATGCCGCCGGATTCGAGTTGAAAGACGCCTTTGGTCTCTCCCCGCTGCAATAGCGCGTAGGAAGCCTTGTCATCAAGCGGAAATTTGAGCGGATCGATCCGCTGGCCGGTCGTTTGTTCAATCAAATCGACGGTCCGGGACAAGATCGTGAGGTTGCGAAGACCCAGGAAATCCATCTTCAACAGCCCCGACGCCTCGACGTCGTTCATCGACCACTGCGTGATGACATCCTGCTTTCCGGGCACCCGGCCGACCGGGACGTATTCATCAAGCGGTTTGTCGGCAATCACCACCGCGGCGGCGTGGGTGCCGACGTTGCGGGCCAGCCCCTCGATCTTGGTCGCCAAATCGAGCAGCTCGCGGACCTCCGGGTCACCCTCATACGTTTGACGCAGCTCGTCGTTTTTCTCGAGCGATTTGCGGATCGTGATCTTTAGCTCATCGGGCACCATCTCGGTGATCTGGTTGACCCGAGCCAGCGGGATGCCCAGTGCCCGGCCGACGTCCTTGATCGCCGCTCGCGCCGCGAGCGTTCCAAACGTGCCGATCTGGCAAACGTTTTCGCTCCCATACTTCTTTTTGACGTAATCAATGACCTCGATCCGACGTTCTTTTTCAAAGTCGATGTCGATATCGGGCGGTTCGGTCCGCGATTCATCCAGGAACCGTTCAAACAGCAAGTCATACTGCAGCGGGCACACGTGGGACATGTAAAGCGCGTAGCACACGATCGCGCCCACCCCCGAACCTCGGGCGGTCGCCGCAATGCCCTGGCGGCGGGCATGTTCGACGAAGTCCCATACGATCAAAAAATAGGTTGGGAAACCGAGCTTTTGAATTACCCCCAGCTCACGTTCGAGCCGGTCGAGCACTTCTTGCGACAGCTCACCGTCCTCCCACCGGTGGGGCACGTCGGCATAACGTTCCTTTAGACCCTTGAGACACAACTCACGCAAGTACTCCAGCGGTGTCTTTTGGTCGGGGCAATCAAAGCCGGGGAAATAGTGTTTGCCAAGCTTGATGTCGATGTCGACGGTGTTGGCAATCTCCTGGGTTCGGGCCACCGCGTGGTCTAACCCCGGAAACTTCTCATACATTTGCTCGGGACTACGAAGAAAGAATTGATCATTCTCCATCTTCATCCGCGAGGTGTCGGTCCGAAAACGGCCCGTGTTGATGCACAACATGATGTCTGAGCCTCCGCGTCGGACTGGTCGACGTAGTGCGTGTCGCTGGTCGCGACCAAAGGCAAGCCCATTCGGTTGGCAATGTCGACGGCGCCCTGCAGTTGTTGTCGCTGGATATCGACGTCGTTGTTCATGATTTCGATGAAGTACCGATCACCAAAAACTTTATGGAACCAACCGGCGATGTCGCGAGCCTCCTTTTCGACCTCCGCGGTATTAACCCCCTTGATCACCGCCCGGCTAAACTCACTGCTGACGCACCCCGAAAGGCATATGATGCCTTCGCTGTACGCTTCGAGGATTTCGCGGTCGATTCGGGGCTTGAAATAAAAACCCTCCAGCGACGCGGCGGACGCGAGCTTGATGAGGTTCTTGAAACCACGATGGTTTTGGGCCAGTAGCGTCAGGTGGTAACTGGCGTCCTTGCTCCGCCCCGCCCCGCCCTTGTCAAAGCGACTGCCCGGGGCAATGTAGGCCTCATAACCGATGATCGGATTGATCCCCGCGCTCTTGGCCTTACCGTAAAACTCCAACGCCCCATGCAGGTTGCCGTGATCGGTCAGCGCCAGCGCGTTCATCCCATGCTCGACCGCCCGGTTGACCAGTTTGCCAATATCGCCGGCCCCATCGAGCAGCGAGTAGTGCGAATGGCAGTGCAAATGCACAAACGGTTTGACCGGCGGCAAGACAATCCCAGACATTGCAATCCCTAAGCGTTCAAAAAAGCTAACCGCTGATAGCTAACCGCTAAAAGCTTTCCTACCGAATCAACCGAAATCGCGAAAAATCAGGGGTGATCGGTAGGGGGCTTCGCCAACCGTGGGGCCAGAAGACCACCAACGCCTTGCCCACTAGAAGATCATGAGGGACATACGATGCGCCAGCGTGCAAATAAGCGTCGGGGTCCACCGACGCATCCGGGCCGTACTGCGGTTTGGAACCGACCCAACACCGCGCGTCCAAACTCGCAGGGCTGTTGTCACCCATCGTGAAATACTGTTTTTCCCGCAGTGGAAACGAGACCGTGCGGCGGGCCGACCACGCCGCGGAATCCGCCCACGCTTCGGGGTCCTGAAACGACCGTTTGATTTGAGTCAGTGACATTGAGCGACCGTCCGGCCCTCGGAGCCGCGAGGCGGAGTAGTCGTCGGTGATGCCGGTCATCCGGCCGCAATTATCCGTGGCAATGTAATACTTGTCCCGCCGCAGATCGAACTGTTGGACGTTCAATTGGCCGCCTGTCACACCGATCGCGACCGGGGCGGCATCGAGCGGATTGCCCGGACCATCATACATCGGCCTTCGTTCATCGGGCAATACAAATCGGTCCAGGTCATAGGTCGTCGGCCGGTCAAACAACACTTCGTCACCGTCGATCCAAAGCCGCAATTGGTCATCCGCATTGGTCCAACGCACGGTATGCGATCGACCGGCACGGACCTCGGTTGCGGCCGCTGGCGGTTGATCGGGTGCGGAGTCGTCGAACCACGGCGTTGCTTCATAAGTCGGCAACTCTTGGCCCGTCGCGACATTCAACGACGCGGTCGCCAAACCGGTTTTCAAATCGATCTCGATTTGATGAACCAACCCGGCTTCGACGATCTCCAGAGTCAGCCGCGTCGCAGCGGAATCGGTTGAAATCTTGGAAGTCGCGATCAAGTCGCCAACCCAGTGATAGCCATCGGCCACTGCGTCGGGATCGACAAAATGCGACGACTGCGGGTAGCGATTCAGGGTGCGTTTGAATTGGCTCAATCCGTCGCGGGGTTCATACCCGAGCCGAAACTTCCCCGACCCCCGGCCGAGCAATTGTCCAATCAATCCGACGTTGCCCGCGGGGGGGATGTCATACAACGCCGTGTTGGGCACGTAGAGAAAACTGTTGTAAGCATAAAAATCGGTAATCAACCGCGACGCGTAGGGGTCGACCGTCGAGAGCGTCATGCCACCGTCCGCGGCCCGCCACTGTTCGGCGGTCGCAACGTTGTGATAGTACCGCAGCCACGTCGGCGTCCCTTTGGACTTTCCGCCATCGAGGGTGACGTGCAATCCGTCCTCGTCGACGATTGTTTCGGCTAGTTCCGTCGGCGGCTCGGTCCGGCCGGGCAGCCAGGGCTGCAGCCGGTGGGGAAATTCGGCCGCTACCAACGCGGTCGGTAGTTGCGACGAGTCATAAACATGATGGCTCATCGCCATCAATTTTTCGGTCGGTTTGCGAAGGATTTGACCCACCGAACGATTAAAATCGGTGGCCACGACCGGTTCTTCGGGACTCTGCGGCGTCAGGTCGGATCGGTAGACGTCGCCATGGCGAACCGACAGGACCTCGCCGGGCAACCCGACCAGCCGTTTAATATAATTCTGTTTCGGATTAATCGGCACTTTGAAAACGACAACATCCCACCGATCGGGATCGTGGACCGCATAAGCGTATTTGCTGACCAGGATCCGGTCGCCATTGAACGTTCGGTCGTCGGGTTCATCACGCAGGTTCAATGAATTGGCATGTCGGCAGTTGGGACAAATCCCGCCAACGACGGTGATCGGCTCACCCGCCTCGGTGCTGGCGCCGAGTTGAAAGCGGTGGCTGCATTGATCGCAAAAGACGTCGCGGTGGGCACCCATGAGCGTCGGGGCCATCGACCCGGTTGGGATCACAAACGCTTCGGCGACGAAGGCTCGAAACAGCAGCGCAAGGATGAAGGCGACGGCGAACGCTTCGATCGTCTCGCGACCCGCCTGGACGCGAAACCGGCTGGCCCGCTCGGCCGCGGGGCTTGGCGGCGGCGGGACCGCCTCGGCGTCCGAATCGGTGACCAACGCGGCGTCGGCGGGGGGCGGGGTAGCGGCGGCGACGGTCATGGACGGTCAAACGGGCAAGGTTTTGGGGGGGCAGTCGCGACGTCATCGCCACGCGGCAAATCGTCGAGTCGACGCGGCACCGGGCCAACCTAGCAGCCCGCCGGGTCGCAGTCGATTGTTCCGGCGGCCGGTTGTCACACCATCCTTTTGCGGTGCCAACCGTCACTTCGGTATCGGAGCGTCATCGTCAACACCAATGCCGCGATCCATGCCGTGATGGTCCACCACCAGGCGCCCAGCCGATTGGATTGATAGGCATCCAGATTGTCAGGCCACGATACACCCCAAACGACGAAGGTCGCGATCAGCAGCACTGTCGCGGAAACGCCAAACCCGCCACCTAGAACAAACCAGGTGTCGCCGGCCCCGCGAAGCGCCCCGGCCAGAATCATTTGCGTCGCGTCTAGCACAATGTACGCCGCGACAAAACGTAGCAACCCGGCGGCCACCGCCGCGGTCATGGGGTCGGGATCGCGGGCCGACATGTAAACGCCCATCAAGGGTTTCGCATAGAACAAATAGAGCACCGCCCAGGCGGCCGCGTAGACCCAAGCGACGATCAAACCGCCCCCGACATACTGCCGCGCCACCGCCGGGCCTGATTCGACCAGGTGACGGCCGACCAAAACCGAGACCGCAGTCGACAAACCGACCAGCGGGATGAAGGCGAGCATGTTGAAGTTAATTGCCATCGCGGTCGCCCGCAGCGGCAAGTCGCCCAGCCGACCAATTTGAAACAATATAAACGTGAATGCCCCCGACTCGGTGCCATACATCAGACCGGCCGGCAAACCATAGTAGATCAGGGTGCGCATCAATCGTCGGTCCGGCCGCCAGTCGCCGTCGCGAAACGATTGCGCCAGCACGCCGCGGAGCAGCCACAGGTAGATCGCCACCTTGGACCAAAACGATATGACCGAACCAGCCGCGGCGCCGGTCAAGCCGTACTCAGGGATCCAAGCCAAATCCAACCCCAGATTCAATACCGCCGACGCGATCCCGACCGCCATGACCGGCGCGGTCCGGTTGATGCCCGCAAAGTAACCCGACAATCCCGTCTGCAGAACTTCGGCGACCGCCCCGAGCATCAGTAGACGAAAATAGAGACCTTCACCGGCGATCAATTCCGACGGCTGGCCGGTCCACACGAACCATCGCGGTCCAATCCAAGCGATGATGGCGAAAATCGGGATCAAGGCGGCGGAAGCATACAACGTTTGCCACATCAATGATCCGGCGCGGTGGGCCGATCGGTCGCCCACCATTTGACCGACGATCGCGCCGGTCATCGAAGCGATCCCCACGGGAATGCAGCACGCGACCCAAAACAGATTGCCGCCGGCCATCGACGAACTGAGCGCCGGCGGGTCGTACCATAGCAACAGCGTTCGATCGACGAACAAGACCAGCGAGAATGACGCGGTGGAAATCATCAACGGCACCGCAACGGCGAGCACCCGGGCGACGATCGATTGACGCAGGACCTCGGCGATCAATGGGGGTCACTCATCGATCAACGATCCTCGCGGGTAGCTGCCGACCACCCGCAGACGATCGACCGCACCTTGTAGACTTTTCAACATCATCGCCGTCGGATCGTCGTCGCGGTGGCCATCGAATTCGACGACGAAAAGATACTCGCCGGATTGCCGCGGTTTGGGGAACGATTCAATCCAGGTCAGGTTGATATTGTGATCGGCAAAAATCTTGATGGCGTTGGACAACGATCCGGGTCGATGAGCGACTTCGAATAGCAGCGTGGTTTTGTCGCAACCGGTGGGGATTTGCGGTTCAACTCGATGGTCGGCGATGACCAGGAATCGCGTGACGTTGCCCGACTGATCTTCGACGTTGCGGTGCAGGATCGGCACTCCGAGCAATTCAGCGGCCGCGGGCGAAGCGATCGCC
This sequence comes from Pirellulaceae bacterium, assembly GCA_963833245.1. Classification (GTDB taxonomy): domain Bacteria; phylum Planctomycetota; class Planctomycetia; order Pirellulales; family Pirellulaceae; genus Rhodopirellula. The sequence goes on along the minus strand of CAWHXH010000005.1, from coordinate 154,086 downwards.
GCGACCCCGGGGGTTTGAGCCGCGATTTGAGCCGCCGCGGCCGTCGAACTCGTCTCCACACGGCGAGCGTCGGGAAAATGCAGGTCGAGAAATTGTCGGCACTGTGACAACGCCTGCGCCTTGCTATGAACCTCGGTGATCTCCGCCCCGAGCGGTAGACGAAATCATCGCATGATGAATGGCCAATCGAACTTCCCCGACCGCTTGCACGCGGTCGGATTGAATTAGGCAAGAGAGCGAATCGACGACCCGGCCATCGGTGCTATTTTCGACCGGGACGATGCCCCGCGAGACGCTGCCGCCTTGAACGTCGCCGATCACCGTTGCAATGCTCGGGACCGAACATAGCTGCACCGCCGGACCGAAGTAGGCCATCGCCGCCTGATACGAATAGCTGCCCTCGGGTCCCAGGAACGCGACCGTCATCGGCTGCGTCAATTGTCGGCAAATCGACGTGATGTGCCGGGTCAATCGGTCGACGGCGGCATCGGGCACGGGGACCGAACCGGCTCCGGTGGATCGCAGATGATCGGCCACCAATCGACGCAGCGACTGCGTCATATCGCCGGGCAGTGCATCCGCCTGCCGGATTGACAGCCGCCCGGAATCGGGTTCCGGCGCTTTGGACGGCACTGTCATTTTGGCAAAATTCGGCCGGCTGGCGAAGGTCGATGTTGGGTTTGATTGCAAAAAAATCCCGCGTTTCACCGGGGCAAATGCGTTTGACAACGCTCCGCCGAACCGATTCGGCACGCTGGTTGCCAAAGATCATCGGCAAAGTCCAGCGGCTGACGAATCGAGCGACTCGGGCGCCTGTCGGCTGATATCACAAACGAATGCAAACCACGCAAAAAGGCAACCCCATGGCAGCGGGCGAAAAAATCATCGGCATCGACCTCGGGACCACCAACTCGGTCGTCGCCATCATGGAAGGCAACGAACCGAAGGTCATCCCCAACCCCGAAGGCAACCGGCTGACCCCGTCGGTCGTTGCGTTTAATGACAAAGGCGAGACGATCGTCGGCGAGCCGGCCCGGCGGCAAGCGGTCACCAATCCCAAACGGACCGTCTACTCGGTCAAACGGTTCATGGGCCGGCGTCATAACGAAGTCCAGTCCGAGGAGAAAATGGTGCCCTACGGCATCGTCGGCGGGCCGGGAGATTATGTCAAGATCGGCGTCGGCGATCAGGAATACACGCCGCAGGAAATCAGCGCCAAGGTTTTGCGCAAGCTCAAAGAATCCGCCGAAGCGTACCTTGGCCATAAGGTCAATAAAGCCGTCGTGACGGTGCCGGCCTATTTCAATGATGCCCAGCGACAGGCGACCAAAGACGCCGGTCAAATCGCGGGGCTGGAGGTGGCGCGGATCATCAACGAACCGACCGCCGCGGCGCTCGCTTATGGGTTGGACAAATCCAAGGACGAGTCGATCATCGTCTTTGACCTTGGCGGCGGAACGTTTGACGTTTCCATCCTGGAGGTTGCCGACAGCGGTGATGACGAAAACAACAGCCGTGTCTTTCAGGTCGTCTCGACGTCCGGGGATACGCACCTGGGCGGCGACGACTTTGACGAGGCGCTCATCAACTATGTCGCCAGCGAGTTCAAGAAAGAGTCGGGCGTTGATTTGCGCAACGACCCCATGGCATTGCAGCGTTTGCAGGAAGCTTGCGAGAAAGCCAAAAAGGAACTCTCCACGCTGCCCGAGACCGACATCAACCTGCCGTTCATCACAATGGACGCGACCGGTCCGAAGCACTTGACGATGAAGATCAACCGCAGCAAGTTCGAGGAGCTGATCGATGCGTTGGTCGAACGCTGCCGCGGGCCGGTGATGAACGCACTCAAAGATGCCGGGATGAGTCCGTCGGATATCGACGAAGTTGTGCTGGTCGGCGGATCGACCCGTGTCCCCAAAGTCCGCGCGATGGTCAAAGAGATCTTCAAGAAGGATCCGCACCAAGGCGTCAATCCCGATGAAGTCGTCGCAATCGGCGCCGCGATCCAGGGCAGCGTCTTGGCCGGCGATCGCAAAGACGTTTTGCTTCTCGACGTGACGCCGTTGACGTTGGGCATCGAAACCGAAGGCGGCGTGATGACCGCCTTGGTCGAACGCAACACCACCATTCCGGCCGAAAAGAAGAATGTCTTTTCGACTGCCGCGGATAACCAAACTGCCGTGACCGTTCGCGTCTTTCAGGGCGAGCGAAAGATGGCCAACGCCAACCGGTTGTTGGCCGAGTTCAACCTCGAAGACATCCCGCCGGCGCCCCGCGGGATGCCTCAAATCGAAGTTAAGTTTGACATCGACCAAAACGGAATCCTGTCGGTCTCCGCCAAGGAACTCAAGACCGGCAAAGAGGCCAACGTCGAGATCAAAGATTCCGGCGCGTTGTCAGACGACGACATCAAGCAGATGCAAAAGGATGCCGAAGCGAACGCGGAGGAAGACAAACGTCAGTTTGAATTGGTCGAAGCTCGCAACACCGCCAACCAGCAGGTTTATCAACTCGAAAAGACGATGGCCGACAACGATGACAAATTGACCGACGACGATAAGGCGCCGATGCAGGCGGCGATCGACAAGGTCAAAAAAGCCACCGAAGGCGATAATAAGGAAGCGATTAAAACCGCCACCGAGGAACTCAACGCCGCATCTCAAGCTTTTAGCAAGGTGGTTTATGAGAAGTCGGCTGCCTCGGAGGCCGGTTCCGCGGCCGAAGGCGAACCGGCCGGTGCCGCGGCCAGCGACGATGACGATGCCGTCGACGCGGAATTTGAGGTCAAGAGCTAATAGGTCTTGCAACGTAGGGTGGGTCAAGTCGCTTCGGCGCCGACCCACCTTCGAACCCTAAATCCCCCCCTCGCCCCTCTTAGGGGAGGGGGGGCCGGGGGGTGAGGGGATGTCCGCTGGTGTCATGCGATTCAACCACCCTTGCAAAAGGTACTGAGTGGACTGAACCCTGGCGGGTCAAGCTACGGGAATCACGGCGTTGATTCACCATTGGTCACACCCCACTGCACTCGCAGCAGGGAGGGGGCAGCAAAAGCGGCGTAGGCGTGAACCCTAATTTACACATCAATCCAAACACGGGGGACATTCACCGATGAGTTTTCGTTTCGACAAATTAACCACGCAGGCTCAATCCGCCGTCGCGGCGGCACAGTCCGCCGCCGGCGGGGCCGGTCATGCCGAAATCGATCCGCTGCATCTGCTCGCCGCGATGCTCCAGGATGCTGATGGGATCACCCGGCCGCTGCTCGATAAAGCGGGCGCGGACGTGGCGGAATTGCAACGGTTGACCACCTCGGAACTGGACAAACTGCCCGCTGCGACGGCCGGTTCGTCACCCCGAATCAGCGGTAAGTTGAATAAGGTTTTCGAGACCGCGTCGGCCCAAGCGGAAAAGCTCAAAGATGAATATGTCGCTTCGGAGCACCTCCTGCTCGGCCTGGCAACGGTCGACTCCAAGGCCAAAAATCTTCTGTCACTGCTAGCTGTCTCGGCCGACGACGTTCTCCAGGCGATGGCGACGGTCCGCGGGTCGGCGCGGGTGACCGACCAGAACGCGGAATCGACCTATCAAGCGTTGTCGAAATTCGGCATCGACCTGACGGAACTCGCCAAGAGCGGCAAGCTCGATCCGGTCATCGGCCGTGACAACGAGATCCGCCGCGTCGTTCAGGTGCTCTCGCGGCGGACCAAAAACAATCCGGTTTTGATCGGCAGCCCCGGTGTCGGCAAAACCGCGATCGCCGAAGGTTTGGCACTGCGAATCTTTGAAGGCGACGTGCCGACCAGTTTGAAAGGCAAAAAGGTCATTTCGCTGGATATGGGCGCGCTTGTCGCCGGCGCCAAGTTCCGCGGTGAATTTGAGGAACGCCTCAAATCGGTGCTCCGGGAGGTCAAGGAATCCGGCGGCAACGTCATCCTGTTTATCGATGAGCTGCACCTGGTTGTCGGGGCCGGCAATGCCGAAGGTTCCGCCGATGCGGCCAACCTGCTCAAGCCGGAACTCGCCCGCGGGTCGCTTGCGGTGCATCGGCGCGACGACGCTCGATGAGTACCGGCAACATATCGAAAAGGATGCGGCGCTGGAGCGACGTTTTCAACCGGTCTTTGTCGGCGAACCCAACATTGAGGACACCGTCGCGATCCTCCGCGGACTCAAGACGCGTTATGAGAGTCACCACGGCGTTCGCATCACCGATTCGGCGCTGGTCGCCGCCGCCAACCTGTCGACGCGTTACATCGCCGATCGATTCCTGCCCGACAAGGCGATCGATTTGGTCGACGAAGCGGCCTCGCGATTGGCCATGGAAATGCAATCAGTGCCCGAACCGATCGACCGGCTGCAGCGACGATTGCGGCAATTGGAACTTGCCCACCGTCAATTGGTCGATGAGACCGAATCGTCCGCGGTCGGCAAACGTGATGAGATTGAACAGGAGATGGACGAGGTCAAAGGCGAGTTGGCGTCGCTCAACGAACAATGGGAATCCGAGAAGTTGGGGTTGGGTGACATTGCATCGGTCCGCCAAGAGGCCGAACGATTGTCGCACCGATTCACACAACTGGACGCCGAGGCCAAAGAGAAACAACTTCGCGGCGAAAACCCCGAAACCGTTTATGCGGAGATGTTGGAAGTTCAACGTCAACTGCGAGCGGTGCAAGATAAGATTGAACATTCCGAAGCGGCCGCCAAAACCGCGGAAATGCAATCCGCCGATGATGCGGACGAGGCGCCTGCCGATCGACGCCGGTTATTGAGAAAGGAGGTGACGGAGGAGGAAATTGCCGAGGTCGTCTCGACCTGGACCGGCGTGCCGGTGTCGCGAATGATGGAAACCGAAAAAGCCAAACTGTTGGTGATGGAGGAGCGTTTGCATCGACGGGTCGTCGGTCAGGACGAGGCGGTCGGGGCGGTCGCCGACGCGGTTCGCCGCAGCCGCTCGGGCCTGCAGGACCCCGGCCGACCGATCGGCAGCTTTCTATTCTTGGGTCCCACCGGCGTCGGCAAAACGGAGCTTTGCAAGGCGCTCGCCGAAGTGATGTTTGACGATGAGTCGGCGATGGTTCGGATTGACATGAGTGAGTTCATGGAACGCCACAGCGTGTCGCGACTGATCGGTGCCCCGCCGGGGTACGTCGGTTATGAGGAGGGCGGCAAACTGACCGAAGCGGTTCGCCGTCGACCCTATGCCGTCATCCTGCTCGATGAGATGGAGAAAGCTCACCCCGACGTATTCAATATCCTGTTGCAAGTCCTCGACGACGGACGATTGACGGACGGTCACGGCCGGACGGTGGACTTTACCAATTGCGTCATTGTGATGACCAGCAATGTCGGATCGCAGGTGATTCAGCGGGTGACCGAGGAGGGTGGCGATGCTTCGGAAATGGAATCCGCGGTCCAGGAAGCGCTGCGTGCTCGGTTCCTGCCGGAGTTTTTGAACCGGATCGACGACATTGTTACCTTCAAACCGCTCGACAAATCGCAAATTCGTCAGATCGTCATCTTGCAACTCGAAGGGTTGCGTCGACGATTGGCCGCAAGTGAATTGAATTTTCAAATCACCGATGCGGCGCTCGATGCGGTCGCGGACGTGGGTTATGATCCGGCTTATGGCGCCCGGCCGCTCAAGCGGGCAATTCAGCGAGAGATTCAAAACCCGCTGGCCACCGCGATCCTGCGCTCCAGCTACCCGCCGGGCAGCGTTATCGAGATCGACCATGACCACACCGGGTTCACCTTCGGTTTGATCGAACCCTCCGCGGTGCCGGTTTGATACGGTCTTTTCAATTCTAGCGGTACGGCGCGAGCCGTCCGGTGCCGCCGTTGCTAGCGGCAGGGCGCAAGCCGTCCGGTGCCGCGATTGAAACCCCAATGGCGGCACCGGAGGGCTTGCGCCCTACCACTAAAAGTTGTCGTGGCACCGGAGGGCTTGCACCCTACCGCTAAAAGTTGACGTGGCACTGGAGGGCTTGCGCCCAGCGCTAAGAGTTGCCGCCAAAATCGATCGAACCAAGATCCATCGCCTGGCCGTCTCGCGTTCCGATTGAACGGCCGGCAGCAGCAGGCCGACGAAGATTCCGATGATGGCAATGACCACCAATAATTCGACCAGGGTAAATGCGGAGCGTCGGGGAGCGGTGAACATCATGATCTGTGTCATGATGGGGAAAGGTTGCCTTCAATTCAGCGGCGGCATCATTGCGACAAAAACACGGTTCGCCCAAGGGCATTTCAGGTCATTTTTCGCGAAGATCTTATGAGGAGATTTGTGGCGAATTTAATGAAACCGGATTGTCCCCCAATTTGATCTAGCGGCCCGACAGGGAACCTAACGATGAAGGATTCGTGAAGGTGTGAAAGGACAAATTTTTGGGGAAGGTGCTTTTTGAAAGTGGGGATTCCGGCGGATCGGTTCAATCCGGTAGCCGAAGCCGCCAAGGCTTTGGTGAAGGCACGTTTCGGCGGCCTGGCGGCGGTGGCGCTACCGGGGGATGCTCGTTCGGCGGCCTGGCGGGCCGCCGCTACCGGAGAGTCCGGTAGCCGAAGCCGCCAAGGCTTTGGGCGTGGCTCGTTCGGCGGCCTGGCGGACCGCCGCTACCGGGGATGCTCGTTCGGCGGCCTGGCGGACCGCCGCTACCGGGGATGCTCGTTCGGCGGCCTGGCGGACCGCCGCTACCGGGGATGCTCGTTCGGCGGCCTGGCGGACCGCCGCTACCGGGGATGCTCGTTCGGCGGCCTGGCGGACCGCCGCTACCGGGGATGCTCGTTCGGCGGCCTGGCGGGCCGCCGCTACCGGGGATGCTCGTGCGGCGGCCTGGCGGGCCGCCGCCACCGGGGTCATTCCACGGTGTGGACCATCACAATGTTGCGGGCGCGGTCCGAAACGCCGCCGCCGGTGACGATGACGATCCGGTCGTCGCGGCGCAGTGCCCCTTGCGCCCGGCCCCACTGGCAGATTTCGTTGATCAAATCCGGCGTCGCTTCGATGCCCGAGCGGTGCATCGGTTTGATCCCCCAAAACAAGTTCAAACGCCTTGCAACGGGCGCCCGGTCGGAAATCGCTAACGTTGGGATTTGAGAACGGGAATTGGATTTGACCCAAGCCGTTCCACCCGAATGGGTCACCACGACAATAAGCTTGGCACCCGCCGACTCGGCGATTTGCGTCGCCGCTTGAGTCATCACGTCGGTGATTTGATGCACCGGCGGCTCGGACGGCGAATCGTCTTCGATGTCAACGATGATGCCGCGGGATTGGCCGGCGGCTTTGCGAACCGTCGCGATCGGATCGATCGGCGGGTGATCGGCCAACCATTGCTGCTCGGTCGCGCGAATGATTCGGCTCATCGTTTCGACGACCTCGCGGGGAAAATCGCCGATCGCCGTTTCGCCGGACAACATGCACGCGTCGGCCCCGTCCAAGACCGCGTTGGCGACGTCGGACGCTTCGGCACGCGTCGGGCGGCGGGAATGGTGCATCGATTCGAGCATTTGCGTCGCGACGATGACCGGTTTGAGCTTTTTGCGACAAACCTGAATGATCTTCTTTTGCGCCACCGGCGTCTCGGCGACGTCGATTTCGACGCCCAAATCGCCTCGGGCAACCATCACGCCATCGGCCGCGTCGACGATCCGCCGCAGGTCCTGCATCGCTTCGGGCTTTTCGATTTTGGCGATCACCGACGCGGTCGACTCGTAGCTGGTCAACAGATCCTTGAGGCTGCGGACGTCCTCGGCGGTGCGGACGAACGACAGGCTGATAAAATCGATGTCATTTTTCGCACCCCAAATCGCGTTCTCGATGTCGTCGGGCCGCATCGCCGAAACCGACAATTTGACGCCGGGCAAATTGATCCCCTGGCGACTGCGGACTTCACCGCCGGCAACGACGACGCACGTGGCGCTGTTGGCGGTCATCGATTCAACCCTCAGCGTCACGGTGCCGTCGGCCAGCATGACGCGGTCGCCGATGTCCAATTCATCGATCAACCGGGCGTAACCCGACGTCAATTCCGCGTCGCTGTTTGCGGTTTCTCCGCGAACAAAGGTGAGCTGTTTGCCGACTTCGCAAACAACCGGATCGGCGGTGAGTTGGCCCAACCGGAGTTTGGGGCCGGACAGGTCCAGCAGCACGGCGGGCTGGAAACCGGTCATCGAGGCGGCTTTGCGAATCGACATCAGCTTTTTCTCGTGCTGCTCAATCGTTCCGTGGGCGGAGTTGATCCGAAACACGTCCACGCCCGCCTCGATCAACTCGCAGAGCATTTCGACGGAATCGCAGGCCGGGCCGACGGTCGCGACGATCTTGGTGCAAACCTGGTCGAATCGTGGACGGTGCATGGCGGGGAGGGGGAAAGGGTCAAAGGTCAAGGGTCAACGGGGGAGGGACTGCCGGCAATGTCGTGCCGCCGGGGCGGTTTGTCGACGCGGGCGGCGGGGCAAAGTCGCGGTTGCGAACCGTAGGGGGCGTTAGGGGCGGTCAACCGGTGGCAGCGGCCCGCCGGGCCGCTGCTCGTGCATCCCTCCAAAGCCTTGGCGGCTTCGGCTACCGGATTCCCCGGTAGCGGCGGTCCGCCAGGCCGCCGAACGAGCCACGCCCAAAACCTTGGCGGCTTCGGCTACCGGGGGCTCGACCAAAGCCTTGACGGCTTCGGCTACCGGAGACTCGCCCAAAGCCTTGGCGGCTTCGGCTACCGGAGTTTTGCCGGCTTCGGCTACATTCGCCGCATGAGCGATCCCCGCCCGGCCCGACGCACGCTGATCACCGGCGGCTCCGCGGGGCTGGGCCGGCACGTTGCCGCCGCGGCGATCTGCAGGGGCGATTGGGTCACCATCGTCGGCCGCGACCCGGACCGTTTGTCGGTCGCGGCAGCGGATTTGAACAAGGTGGCGTTTGAACGTGGACGGCATGATCTGTCGACCGGTGCCACCGATCCGGTCCAAACGATCGCCGCCGATGTTACCGATCCCGAAGCGGCCGGGCGGGTGGTCCAAACGCATCTGCAAAACCGCGGCGGGCTGGATTTGCTCGTCAATGTTGTCGGACAAAGCGATCGGGGACGGATCGATCGGTTGACGCCCGATCGGTTGCACGAACTGATCGACCTCAATGTCGTTTCAACGCTCAACGTGACCAACGCGGCGCTGGACGAACTGCGAAAAACCGGTGGAGCCATCGTCAACGTCGCGTCGTTGGCCGGGCGAGCATCGCCGCCCTATTTGGGGGGGTACTCGATCGCCAAACACGCGCTCGTGGCGATGACGCGGCAGTTGCGGTTGGAAGTCGCCGCCGAAGGCGTTCACGTGGGGCTGGTTTGCCCCGGACCAATCCGGCGAGATGACAACGAGCGACGCTATGAGATCGACGATCCGCGGGTCCCCGATTCGGCCGGGGGTCCGGCCGGCGGCGCGGCTTTGAAAGGACTCGATCCGGCCGACGTTGCCGCCGCGGTGTTGAGGTGCGGAGAAGATCGAATCACCGAGATCACGCTGCCCGGCAAGGTGCGACTGCTGCGGGTGCTCGACGCGATCCGGCCGAACCTGGCCGACCGGTTCCTTTCCTAGCGGAAGTCGCCAAGACTTTCGGTTGCGGTCATGATCGCAACCGAAAGTCTTGGCGACTTCCGCTACGTTTTGATTTTTCACCCTCCGGCCACCATGCCTCGTTACAACCCATCCGAGATCGAACCCCGCTGGCAGGCGTACTGGGAGACGCATCAGACGTTCAAAACGCCGGAGAAACCGGGGGCCAAGAAACGGTACGTCCTGGACATGTTTCCGTATCCCTCGGGCGACGGGCTGCACGTCGGGCACCCCGAAGGCTACACGGCGACCGACATTGTCGCTCGGTTTGCCCGCGCCCGCGGCGAATCGGTGCTGCACCCGATGGGTTTCGACGCGTTCGGATTGCCCGCCGAGGAGCACGCGATCCGAACCGGGGAGCATCCCCGGGTCCAAACCCAGCGGAATATTGACACCTTCACGCGGCAATTAAAATCACTCGGTTTCAGCTACGACTGGGACCGGTGCATCGCGACGACGGACGAAAATTACGTGCGGTGGACGCAGTGGATTTTTACGGTGTTGTATGACACTTGGTTTGATGCCGAGCAGCAAAAGGGCCGGCCGATATCTGAGTTGCCGATCCCCGCCGCGGTCGCCGGCAAGGGAGATTTGGCGATCGAAGTCTATCAGGACGATCATCGGTTGGCTTATGAGTCCGATGCGCCGGTCAATTGGTGTCCGGCGCTGGGCACGGTGTTGGCCAATGAGGAGGTCCAGGGCGGGGTGTCGGAGGTCGGTGGCCATCCGGTGCAGCGCATCCCGTTGCGTCAATGGATGTTGCGGATCACCGACTACGCCGACCGGTTACTGGTCGGGCTGGATGATTTGGATTGGCCGACGGGGATCAAAAAGCTGCAATCCGACTGGATCGGCCGCAGCACCGGGGCGGAAGTCGACTTCTACGTTGATGACAATCCCGGTGTCGAAGCGATTCGGGTTTATACGACGCGGCCTGATACATTGTTTGGGGCAACCTACATGGTGTTGGCGCCTGAGCATTCGTTGGTCGATCTGATCACCGCGGACGAACATCGTGAGTCGGTCGAGTCTTATATTCAAGCGGCGTCGTTCAAATCCGAACGCGACCGGACGGCCGATGCCAAGACCAAAACCGGCGTGTTTACCGGGGCGATGGCGATCAATCCGGCAACGGACAAACCCATTCCGATCTGGGTCGCCGATTATGTTTTGGCCGGTTACGGCACCGGCGCGATCATGGCGGTGCCGGCTCATGATGTCCGCGACTTTGAATTTGCCATGGCGATGGGACTGCCGGTTGTGCCGGTCGTCGACCCGCCGGCGGATCTTCCCAAACGCGAATCCATTCTAGCGGGCAAGGAATGTTATGTCGCTTCGGGCTTGGCGATCAATTCGGGTGAATTTGACGGTCAATCCACTGAAAACGTCAAAGACAAGTTGGTAGCCCAATTGGCCGCCAAAGGGGTCGCGAAAGTCGCGGTCAATTATAAACTGCGGGATTGGTTGTTTTCACGACAGCGTTTCTGGGGTGAACCGTTCCCGGTGCTGCATGAGATTGACGACGCCGGGCAGCCCACCGGGCGCCGCCGGTTGGTGCCTGACGACCAATTACCCGTGCGGTTGCCGCAGCTTGAGGACTACAAACCGCATGGCAAACCCGAACCGCCGCTGGGCAAAGCCGGCGACGATTGGTTGATCGTCGAATTGGACGGCCGGCGGTACCGGCGGGAGACCAACACGATGCCGCAGTGGGCGGGGTCATGTTGGTATTTCCTGCGTTACATCGATCCTCATAACAGCGATGCATTCGTCGACGCCGAGCTGGAGAAGGCTTGGATGCCGGTCGATCTGTACGTCGGCGGCGCCGAGCACGCGGTGCTGCACCTGTTGTACTCGCGATTTTGGCACAAAGTTTTGCATGACCGCGGTTATGTTCACGGCGATGAACCATTTGCCAAATTGGTCAACCAGGGCATGATCCTGGGCGACACCGGCGAGAAAATGTCCAAATCGCGGGGCAACGTCATCAACCCTGATGTTGTGGTGTCCGACTATGGGGCCGACAGTTTGCGGTTGTATGAGATGTTCATGGGACCGCTGGAGGCGACCAAGCCTTGGAACATGGAGGGGGTCGGCGGGGTGCGATCCTTCCTGGACCGAACCTGGCGATTGATCGTCGACGAGCGGGCCGATGGATTGACGCTCAGCCCGGCGATCGTCGACCAGCCCTGCGCCGCGGCGGATGCCCGAATCTTGCATGGAACGATCAAGAAGGTGACCGAGGACATCGAGGCGTTATCGTTTAATACCGCGATTGCGAGGATGATGGAGACGACCAATCATTTCACAAAATGTTCGCAGCGTTCGGCTGATGCGATGCGAACGTACTGCGTATTGCTGGCGCCGTTTGCCCCGCACATTGCGGAGGAATTATGGCGGGTGCTGGGCGGTGACGATTCGGTGTCGTTGCAGCGTTGGCCGGATCATGATGAATCGTTATTGTTTGAATCGGTCGTCGAGATTGCGGTGCAGATCAACGGCAAGCTGCGGAGCAAAATCTCCGTCCCCGCGGATGCGGATTCCGATGCGATGATCGCCGCGGCGGTTGCCGATGCGGGCGTCAGTGCTCACCTGTCCGACAAGGCAATTGTCAAACAGATCGCGGTGCCCGGCCGATTGGTCAATTTTGTCGTTCGATAGGGTCGGACTTAGATTCGCAGACGATCTCGGCTCACAACGGTAGCCGAAGTTCATCCGGCAGCTTCCAGACTTCGCGAGCGGTTGCCGCCAGAATCGACGATCAGAATGGTTTCCGTAGCCGTTCACAACAGCGACGCTTGTTCGGGGGTCACGACGAGTTGGACCATCGATTGAATCTCCGTCGGTGGTGGGGTCCAATGTGCCTTCCGGCGCTTCGGCGTCGACGGATAACCTTGGCGTTGCACCGGAGTAACTCCGGTCTCAGTGACTGACGGAACTTCGGTGCTTTTCAAACTTCTTGGACTACTACTCATTCGACTTCCGGTGCTTATCGGTGTTTTCGGGTTCACAAAGCAGCACTACTACAGTCTCCCTGCATACGAAGGGCCCGACATTCGATTTATCTGCACAACGCTCGTTGCAGGGTCCTTAGGGCTGCAGATCCTGTTGATTGGCGACAAGAACGCATGGTTGATCCTGCGCTGTTGGGCGTTGATCGGGCTCGGTTATCTCGCTTTGGGTCCATTCGAGATGCAAGAGAAGATATACGCCATTCCCGCATTGTCCACTCCAGGAACCATTTGGGCTGTCGGGGGCGGGATGTTTTGCTTCTACCTGTCACGAACCGAGGGCCGCAGCTCTTTGACGGGCGAACGCAGGGGGATCTGAACAAAGCCGTCAACAGCCTGCCCAAGCACGGCATTTTTTTTGATGAAGCTGCGTCGGTGATACGCCATCTCGGTTCCCGTACTGCCTTCGATACGGCAACGACAGAGACTTACCAGTGGTTGAGCCGGACCCGGATCTCGATGAAATGCCGGATGACATCGACTTCAGCGACGCAGCGTCGCCGGTCATCGGGAAGTAGGCCAATCGCTTCAGGGAACGCGTCCACATGGTGGTCCTCGACAGTGACGTCGCCGCTCGATTTCCCGATGACGATGCTGTAAACTCCCGAAAGCGATCGCTGGTGCCTTCCGGGACGGCTGATCGGACGGATAACCGTGGCGTTGCACCGGAGTCAACCTTTCGTTCCCTCGTCGGTATCAGGTACCATCGAATGCTTCTAATTAAACTCGCCGCATTAATTATCGTCCCTGGTGTGATTTGGTTTCTGAAGTGGTGTCTCTTCGACGATTGATTCCCGGACGAACCCGCCTGCACCAGTCGTTTACGCCGGACACTACCGTTGTCGTTGACCATCAGGGCGGCCAACCCTGAGGTTTGCAACGAAAGTTTACGCGGTAGCGATAAGGATTTTTTCAACTTGCAGAGCGCTGACTACCGGCGGCTGCTGTGTTGGACGGCAAAGCAATCCGTCGCCGGATGGGTGAAGTCATCATAAATGACCATCCTTGGCTCCGCTCGGGCGGGACTGAATTGAACTCACAGCGGGCTATCCGATGCGTCCCTATCTCCGAAACTAATAAATCGTGCGTCGCTAACCCCATGGACCCATTGATGAATACGAATGCAACCGAACTGATCGATCTGATGCAAATCGACTTTGACGGGGAGCCGAAACCCAAGCTACTGCTTCAAAACGACTCATTCAAAGTCATGCGTTTGGTGCTGGCTGCCGGCAAGACGATCCCCGAACACAAAGCGCCGAAGGAAATCACCGTCCAGTGCGTCAGTGGCGCTGTCGACTTCACCGCCAAAGGCGAGACGCATCGCATGACGACCGGAAAACTCCTTCATTTAGAACCCGCTGAGCTGCACGCCCTGACGGCGATCGAATCATCCGTCATGCTGGTCACGATGGCGAAGTGACCTGGTAGGGATGGCGACAGAACCAGCTTTCAGGTCGGCCTTGATGCTTAGATGGAATGAACGTCCGCCGTTTGACTCACAATTCCAAAATAATAGAGCACACGCGTTTGAGTCAATGTTTCGCCGGGTGTTTCAGAGTCGGCAGTGCAGTTTTGATGGCGATGGTGAAGACCATCAACCCGAAAGCCCAAATGCCGACGGTCACTTTCCATTCCAATCGGCTGGGAACATACTCGACAATTTCGTGCAGAGTGCTGGGGATAAAACCGGGGACGATCAGTCCCATTCCCTTTTCGATCCAGGCACCGACGAACGCCATGACGCAGGCGGTCACCAGCAGCGGTCGCCGGCGGAATCTTAACAGTCCCGGCCACAGGAACAGAAGTGCCGCGGTGACGTTCAGACCGATCGCCGTCCATGTCCACGGGACCAGTGCGGTCTTGCCATGCAAGCCGAAGAACAGGTATTTTGCCGCGCTGACGTGCGACCCGCCGGTGTAGAACTCGGTGAACAGTTCCGACGCAACCATCAGCAGATTGATTAAGATCGTGACGCGGATGATTTTGGTCAACGTTGCGATGGGCTGATCGAGGCCGCCGACGCCGGTGAGTCGTTTGATCAGCACCATCGATACGATGATGAACGCGGGACCGGACACGAACGCGGACGCTAGGAAGCGTGGTGCCAGCAGTGCTGTGTTCCAGAACGGTCGTCCGCCGAGGCCGCAGTACAGGAACGCGGTCACGGTATGAATCGATATTGCCCATACGATGGACAACATGACAAACGGGATGTACCACGTCGGGTTGGGTTTGCGACCGAGGAACCGCATGTAAAGCAGGTAGCCACAGATGTGCAGGTTCAATAGCAGGTAACCGTTGAGAACGATCACGTCCCATGTCAGCATTGAGATCGGCCAGTTGAATTTGCCGATGATGGGCAGCATGTGCCAGAACCGATCGGGGCGGCCGAGGTCGGCGACGACAAACAGCAGGCACATCACGATGGCGGCAATGGCCAGCAATTCGCCGATGATGACGACGTCGTGCATTTTGCGGTCGTGATACAGGTACGCCGGGATCACCATCATCACTCCGCCGGCGGCCAATCCGACCATGAAGGTGAAGTTGGCGATGTACAATCCCCAGGAAACTTGATCGGTCATGTTCGTTGCGATCATGCCGCCGGCGACTTGGTTGGCCCATGCGTTCGCACCGACCAAAAACAGCGCGGTCAGCACCGTCATCCACGCATAAAACGCGAACGAACCTTCGGTGGCGAGCCACAGTGACCGCCCAACGAATTTCGGGTAGCTGGTGATGTGCGATTCGTTTTCGCCGGGTTCAGTGATTTCAGGCGGGGCGGTAATGCTGCTCATGGCGTTTCCGGGTAGCGGAAGTCGTCAAGACTTTTTTGGTGAGCGAGGTGCGGTCCGAAACTCTTGGCGAGTTCCGCTACAGTGAGTCAGTGCGGTCCGAAACTCTTGGCGAGTTCCGCTACGGTGAGTCATTCGAAGTAGTAAAAGAACGCTGGTTTGGTGCCGAGTTCTTCTTTGAGGATGTAGACGCGTTTGTTTTCAAGAACCCAGCGAATATTGGAGTTGGGATCCAGGATGTTGCCGAAGACGCGGGCACCGGTCGGGCAGGCTTCCAGACACGCAGGCAACTTGCCGCGTCGAGTTCGGTGCAAACAGTACGTGCATTTCTCGACAACGCCGACCGGGCGGATACGGTTGCTCAGGTAGCTCTGGTCGGGATTGACTTCCTCGGAGGGCACTTCGGGCTTCTTCCAATTGAAACGCCGCGCGTGATAGGGGCACGCCGCTTCGCAGTACCGGCAACCGATGCACCAGTTATAATCGACGACCACGATGCCATCTTCTTCCTTCCACGTCGCCTTGACCGGGCAAACATCGACGCACGGCGGTTCATCGCATTGTTGGCACTGCACAGGCAGGTAGAACTTGTCGTCTTTGGGGACCGCTCCGGTATAAGTCGTGGAGCCTTTTTCCATGTCCATCGTGCCCTTAGGCATTTCAAGCACTCGGATGTACGACTGGTTGGTGTCGCGGTCATGATTGTTTTCTTTGTGGCAAGCTTCGACGCACTTGCCGTTGCCGTTGCAAACACTCAGGTTGATCGCGTAGACGAACTTCGTTCCGGGGATGGGGCGGTCGTCGGCGATCGTCACGTCGGTGTCGTAGTTCTCTTTCGTTTCGGCTTCCAAGCGGGCAATCACGTCCGCTTTCTGTTCCGGCGATAGTTCGGTGTAGTGCGTCTGCATGAACTCGGCCGCCGACGAGTTTTTGGCGGCTTGACGCAGCGGCGAGATCGCCGCGACGAACGCACCCGCACCCAACGTCGCGAACGCGCCTTTGACGGCCGCGCGACGTGTGAAATTTTCGACGATCGGCAGGGAAGGTTTCTTAGTCGGTTCAGTGGTCGTCATGCGATTGCGCTCCTTCGTGGTCGTGATGATCGGCAAGCGGGGCGTTGAAGCGGTCTTTCGGTTTGAAGCCCACCATCATTCTCGGATAGGCCGGTGAGTGCGGATCGTGGCAATTGATGCAGTTGTTCTTCATCTGGGGACCGCGAGTCAAATCCCAATGCCCGTTCATGCCACCGTGAGCACCGTGGGCAAACGACTCGGCTTGCTTGCTGTGACACTGCGAACACATTGCCATCACATCTTGGTAAGCAACCCGGGTTCCGTCGGCTAATTTCAATGAGTCCGAATCGTCGGGATTGTGGCAGGCGTAACACGCTAGCTTGCCATGATTGACGAATAATCCCTGATGAAACTCGTCGAGCGTTTCAGGCGTTTTGTTTTCGAAGTCGGGTTCGCGAATGCTGTGGCAAGTCGAGCAGGCGACTTCGCCGCTGCGACCTTGCGGATCGACGCCCGCTAGTATCACTCGCGGCGGCCCGTCGGGTTGCCGGATGATGACGGGGTGTCTGCCTTCGGTAGCGTAAGTCGTCAAGACTTTCGGCGAATCTGTTTTCGCGGCGGGCCGAATCTCGTGAGCAGTGCCGCGACGGGTGACGTCAGTGAACCGTGCCACCGTGTCACGCCCGATGTGCGGATCGTCGCGCCCGCGCGCTTTGACAGCACGACTCCGATTATCGAAACGGCCAAGATTGACGTTGCGGCAAAAATCAAATTAGTCGGTCGAAGCATCACTTTTTTGTCCCAAACACGGTTCCGCTGACAGCCGTCAATGTATACACTCGGGTGCATGTTGGCGAAACAACGTTTCGGAAATCACTTCGCCCGTTTTTCAATCCCTGCCCGCATTTCCATTTCCGCGTAAAAGCAAGCCTGATGCCAATCAGCGGACTCGTTGTCACTTTCGATTCGCCGGTGGAGCAGTGCGCCGAAGCGATCGAGGCCTTGCGAGCGATGCCGGAAATTGATCTGGGTCGAGTCAACCACAACAAACTTGCCATTGTCGTGGACACGGTTTCAAAGTCGCAAGACAAGAATGTTTGGGATGCGGTCCAACAATTGCCAAACGTCACCGACCTGGCCATCGCGATGGTCGTTTTCGATGAGGACAGCACCTTCGACGAGGACAAGGACGAACCCTGATGAGTCAATCCATGCAAACGCTTAGTCACGACCGACGTCAATTGTTGAAGGCTTCGGCACTCGCCGCGGCCGGTTCCTTGGTCACCGGTGGATCACTGCCGGTCGTTGACGCGGACCAAGCCGTCAATGATCTACCGACCGGCGAAAACATGTCGTGGAACAAAGCGCCGTGTCGGTTCTGCGGCACCGGTTGCCACGTTCAAGTCGGTGTGGAAGACGGCCGCGTGGTCGCGATCGCCGGTGACAAAGCCGCCGATGTCAACAAGGGATTGCTGTGCGTCAAAGGCTATCATGTCGGCGGCATCTTGTACGGCAAAGACCGGCTGACGCAGCCGCTGCTGCGGCAGGACGATGGCAGCCTCAAACCGATCGAGTGGGACGAAGCGATCGAGATCATTGCGAAACGAATTCTCGATTCGCCTGAAATGTTCGCGTTCTACGGCAGCGGCCAGTGGACGATCCCCGAAGGCTACGCCGCACAGAAGTTCATGAAGGGCGGGCTGGGCAACAACCACATCGACCCCAACGCCCGGCTGTGCATGGCGTCGGCGGTCACCGGGTTCATCGCAACCTACGGCGTCGACGAACCGGCCGGCTGCTACCAAGACCTCGATGAATGTGACGTGTTGATCACATGGGGCAACAACCCCGCCGAAATGCACCCGGTTTTGTTCTCGCGAGTGACCGATCGGCGTTCGCGTGGCGAGACCGTTCGCATCATCGACATCGGCACGCGCCGGACCCGCACGACCGATGCGGCCAACGATTATTTAGAAATGAAACCGCACGGCGACGTCGCGATCGCACTGGGCATCATGCACTTGCTGATCGAAAACGATAACTACGACAAGTCATTCGTCGAAAAACACTGTAACTTTCGCGGTGCTGAAGCATTGACGCCGACGCTGCAAGGCGAACAGATCAGCGAAGAGGACTTCCGCAGAGGCGTGGCAAAATACACCCCCGAATTGGTCGAAGAACTCTCGGGCGTACCGGCGAATCAAATTCGGATGCTCTCTGATTTGTTCGGCAACCACGACATCCGCATCACGTCGCTGTGGTGCATGGGCATGAACCAGCACACGATGGGCACCGCGATCAATTCGCTCGTTCACGGCGTGCATCTACTGTCCGGTCACTTCGGTCGTCCCGGCGATGCACCGACCAGTCTCACCGGTCAGCCTTCGGCATGCGGCACCGTTCGCGAAGTCGGCACGTTGGCTCATGCGTTGCCCGGCGGCCGTGTCGTTGCCAAACCTGAACATCGCGAGCAATGCGAGGGCTTCTGGAACCTGAGACCCGGCAGCATCAACGAGACGCCCGGCTATCACACGGTGAAGATGTTCGAGCAGTTCACCAAACCGACCAGTCAAGGCGGTGACATCACGACCATGTTTGTGCAAGTGACCAACCCCGGTCAAACGTTGCCTAACCTAAACGCATTGTTCAATGTTAAAAATGGTCTCCAAGACAAATTTCTAATTGTCAGCGACGTTTACCCGACGGCGACGACAGCGCTTGCTGATTTGATTCTGCCGGCCGCGATGTGGGTCGAAAAGAACGGCGTGTACGGCAACAGCGAACGCCGCACGCAGCAGTGGTTCAAGATGGTCGATCCGCCGGGGCAGGCTCGCGACGATTGCTGGATGACCATCGCGATCGCGCACAAGTTGTTTGAGATGGGCCATGAAGGCATGAAGGACAAAGACGGTGATTTTATCTTTGCCATCAAGGACGATGCCGGCGAAGAGATTCCGGTTTGGAACTTCGATCGCTACTACGACACCAACGTCGACAAGCATCTGTTCGAGGAATACCGCCAGTTCACGACGATGAAGCACAAAAACCTCGCACCGTACGAAGAGTATGTCAAAGCGAGAGGCCTGCGTTGGCCGGTGGTCGAGCAGGAGGACGGTTCGTGGCGAGAAACCAAATTCCGGTTCTCCGCGTTCGACGATCCGTTTGTAACCGAAGGTCAAGAGTTCGACTTCTATCATTCATCCACGAATGATGGACGCGCCCAGATCTGGTTCCACGAATACGCTCCGCCGCCGGAGCAGCCCGATGACGAGTACCCGATGTGGTTGTGTACCGGCCGAGTGCTGGAACATTGGCACTCCGGAACGATGACGCGTCGACTTGCACCGCTCAACCGAGCGATGCCGACAGCTTACGTTGAGATGAACTCAGAAGACGCCAAGGCCGCCAACATTCGTCAAGGCGAGAAGGTTCTCATTGAATCACGTCGTGGCGTTTGCGAATTGCCGGTTTGGATCGACGGTCGTGGTCGTCCCCCACGCGGCACGATCTTCGTTCCGTTCTTTGACGAAACCAAGCTGATCAATAATTGCACGCTTGATTCGCACGATCCGTTTTCCAAACAACCGGATTACAAAAAGTGTGCCGCTCGCGTGAAAAAACTTACCAAGGTGCCTTCATGATTCGGCGACTTGCACCGATCTTTTTTTCGTGCGTGATCGCCGTGGCGGTCGTCGGTTACTTCGTTGGCATCATGGATGGTGTGCCGCAGCCCGATGGATTGCGAGAACCCGCGTTGGTCGCGAAGTTCGACAAGGGGACGATTGCGAAGAATCCAAAACTGATCCCGGCAGTTTCCTACGCGGAGATTTCTAAAACGCCGATGGGGCCGACAAAAAGTTGGCAAGCGATCGCTCAAGCGTTGCCGCAGCCCGGGTATGACCTTTACACGAAGATCGAACCCAGCGAAGTGGAGAAGGAAGCGTCCAGCAAACTGCGGGCATCGCGTCGCGCGTTTAACGGAGCACCGCCGATCATCCCGCACCCGGTCGAAAACACGACCGATGCGGCTTGCTACGCATGTCACGGAAACGGCATGAAGATGGCGGGCTTGAAGGCCAGCGTGATGTCGCACCACTTCCTTGGAAACTGTGTTCAATGTCACGCACCGATGCCGCCGGCACCCTTCCAAGATGTGGACACGTCGGTCGAGTCAACCTTTGTTGGTTTGCCGGCCCCGAAGGAGGGCAAGCGAGCTTATAAGGGGGCGCCGCCAACGATCCCGCACTCGCGGCTGATGCGAGAGAATTGCAACGCTTGCCATGGCGGCCCCAATGGATGGGCCGGCATGGAATCAACGCACCCATGGCGAACCAACTGCACCCAGTGTCACGCCCCCTCGGCAACGCTCGATCAAATGCCTGACGCAGAAATGTTTAGCCCGGAGTCGGTGCCGATGCTTCCGCCGCTGGATGTGGTTGCGAATTAGTCCGGGGCAGAATTTGACGCAAAGCCGCGAGAGCTGGGGAGACACAGAGGAAGAAGGAGCGGAAGGGCAACGCCAAATAGCTATTCATGAATACGATCATCTCCACGTTGAAACGACTGCTCTCAGCGACTCTCCAACTCCCGGTCTGTACGTCAGCTTTCCTTTTCCGCCCCACTCGCACCAATCAAAGCCGACGCGATCTGATCCAAGGTCGTTTTTGGCGACTGATTGAATCGGACCGATTCGCTCCGCTTGTCACGCGGCTGCCCAATTTCCAAAAACCGGAACCGGCAACCAAGCCACCACGCAGCATCGGTGGCATCAACATCGACCCGGTGCCGCCGACCGATCTTGGCAACCGTCCGGTGTCTCCAATCGTTCCCGTGCATCGTCCACCCGGAGCGATCGACGAGTTTCAGTTTCTCGCCGGATGCACGAGATGCGGTGACTGCATCACCGCGTGCCCTTATGATGCCGTTATCAAAGCCCCCGATCGACTTGGCAATCTCGCCGGCACACCGATCATCGAAGCTGACACCTCCGCGTGCATGATGTGCGAGGATTTTCCATGCATCGCCTCCTGCGAACCGGGCGTCCTGGTCGACTCGATCCCACCCATCATGGGCACCTCCCGCGTGACCGAACACCTGTGTTTGGCGTATCACCACACCACCTGCACAATCTGCAGCGAACGCTGTCCCGTTGACGGAGCGATCACCGTCACTGACGGAAAGCCGACCATCATTGAGGACACCTGCACCGGCTGCGGAGTCTGCCGCTACGTTTGCCCGGCACCCGAAAACGCTATCCTGCTGATGCCTGCGTTCACGCGACCGGGCAAGAGGTGGTAGAAAATCATGAACGAGTCAGAGCCGCTGCCCGAAATCCTGCAAGCCGAATGGTCGGCCGATCAAGTGTTTCAACTATTCGACGATTTGCGTGATGGTTCGGACGTGCAGCACGTGCAAATGAAATCAACCCAAACCGACGCTACCGTCACGCTGTCCGAAGCCCGCGACGCATTTGCCGTCAAAGAAGCGATCGCGATTCAGGTTCGCTATGTCTTCGAGAATGAAATGTGGTGCGACACCATCATGCCCGGCGATCCCACCACCAAAATTATCCGCAATCGCTTGCCTACGAACGAATGCGACTTCTGATCACCTTCTGATCTTCAAATTGTAGCCAACGGCTGTTTCGGTCCGAAGAACTCACAGTGCTGTCGTGTCGCGTCGACGCCCAGTTCGTTGAGGATCATCTCGATCGTTGCCATGAACGGCTTGGGACCGCAGAAGTAGTAGTCCGCATCGGCGACCGGCGTGTGCCCGGCGATCAAGTCTTTGGTGATCAGTCCAACCTCGTCGCATCTGCCGGTGTCGGCGTCGCCGGCCATTGGCCCATCGTAGATCACTCGCGTTACGACCGGAGCGATCCCGTCGGCCAAGCCTCGCACTTCATCGGCCATGGCGTGAACCGAACTGTTGCGTGCCGCTTGAATGAAAAAGATCGGCGGGGTCAGGTTGGACGCGACCAAAGACTTCGCCATCGACAGCAGCGGCGTCACGCCGATACCACCAGCGATGAACACGACCGGTTTGCCGGTATTGCCGGCCGGGTCAATGGTGAACTCGCCACACGGCGGCCCGAGTGCGATTGTGTCGCCGACGCCCACGTTGTCGTGCAAATGGTTGGAGATCAAACCGTCGGGCGTGTCGGCCGCGGCGTTGGTCTCTCGCTTGACGCTGATCCGAAAATAATCCAGCCCCGGCCGGTCCGACAAGCTGTAGTTGCGTGGCGATGTCGGCGTGGTCGGATGGTCGATATGAACGGTGATGTATTGTCCGGGCAAAAACGTCGGCAACTCGCCGCCGTCAGCCGGTTTCAGATAGAACGACGTCACGATATCGCTTTCGACCACTTTGCGTTCAACCACGAAGTCACGTCGCCCGTTCCAGCCGCCCGGTTGTGATTCGAGTCGCTCATAAATTTGACTTTCGCGGTCGATGAAAACTTCGGCGAGTACGCCGTAGGCTTCCCCGACCGCTTCGATGATTTCGTCGGTCGCCGCGTCGCCCATGACATCCTTGATGGCGTCCAAGAGATGTTTGCCGACGATCGGATAGTGCTCTGCTTTCACGTTCAACGAGCAGTGCTTCTGAGCGATCAGTTCCACCGCCGGCCCAAGTGCGGCCAAGTTGTCGATGTTGGAAAAGTAGGCACAAACCGCTCCGGCCAGTGCCGCGGGTTGCTGCCCGGTTTGTTGGTGAGCCTGATTGAAAAACGCTTTGACTTCCGGGTTTCCGGCAAACATGCGTTGATAAAACTTGCATGTGATCGTTTCCGCGTTCGCGGCCACGGCAGGCGTGATTTCCTTGATGATTTGAACGGTCTTGTCGCTGAGCATCAGGCGCTGATGGGGGTGGAGGGAAATTGAATTCAATGGACCGGTCCGTCAACCAACAAAGACGGATCGCGATTGCTCAGCCCGCCGTGACGGGCTAAACTTCCATTCATGCACCCGAAGGTACACTTTGGTTATCTGCACGTCAATATGCACATTTGAGCCGTTTTTCTCGGATCGACTGAATTCGATGATTTCCAAGACCGCCGAATACGCCCTGCGAGCTGTTGCCTGCATGGGTAGCCAGCCCGACCGCCCGGTTTCCGCCGATGCGTTGGCCAAATTGACCAAGGTGCCCCGCCGCTATCTGACGCGGGTGTTGCAAGACTTGTGCGCCGCCGGCATGGTCCGTTCGCGACCCGGACCGGGCGGCGGTTACGAGCTGATTCACCCGCCGCACAAGCTGACGATTTTGGACGTCATCAACGAAGTGGAACCGATCGAACGGATCAAAGAATGCCCACTGGGGCTGAAGACGCACACGAAGCTTTGTCCGCTGCACGCCGAACTCGATCGGGCCTATGCCGCGACCGAAAAGGCGTTCAAGTCAGTGACGATCAAAGAGCTGGTTGACTCGGCCAGTCCCATCCTTCCGCTTTGCGACAGTGCGTCGTGAACGACCTTGCCGGCCTGAAGGTCACAATCGAAGGACGCGACTCGATTTCCGGGAGAAGAGTAAGGGTCAGTCTCGGAGTGCCAGTACAGCACTGCACGTTTGCCTCATGGGTACAGCGCTGCCCGATTGCGTGGTCAACTGCCATTCGTTTAAGCCGTGGGACGTATGGAGGCTTTGCGCTTTGGAGTCACCGGGTTCCACCGTGGAGGCCCGGCCCCTTCGCTCGAAGACTCGCTACGGGTCGCGGTTCACATAACGAACACCCAAACGGGCGGTGCTGTGACGAACTCAACGGCTAAACAGTTCTAGACATTCTTGATTCCGCTGCGGGATACCAGACGCTCGATTGATGATTGGCCGTAGCGGCGATCAAACTGATCCGCATGGAAAATACCATCTTAAGTTTGCGTTCGGTTTGACACGGCGTAGCTGGACCTGCCAGGGGTTCAGGGCAGGGGGATCTGAACCCTGGCGGGTCCAGCTACGGACAGATTGATCGACTTCGATTCGTGGTTCAACCCACTTTCAAAGCAGATCCGCGAGGACCGAATCGAGGATTTGCACGTCGTCGTCCTCGCCTTCGGTGAGCATCTGATCGATCGCCGAATTGGGGTCGATCGTGTCGGCCGCCGCGATCCATTTGTCGGACTCGGCGAAGACCTCCGCCGGTGTTGACTGGGCGGCGATCGGGGTCGACTCGGGGCGGCCGAAGACGATCGTCGCGACCGGCGTGTCACGCAACTCGGCCATCGGTTCGGATTGGCCGACCATCGAATTGGCCAACAGGTTGAGCCGCTCGATCACCCGCAGGGCATCGCGAGAGGAGACGTTGCCGTCGCCGTTGACGTCATAAAAATTCCCGGTCCCGGGAACTGTCGGAGTCGAGCCGGGAGGGGTGATCCCGGCGTCAACAAGCGTCTGGGTCGGGATCAGGTTGTTATCAAAACGGTTGAGCACGTTGATGATCCGCAACGCATCGAGCGCCGAAACGTTGCCGTCGTTGTTGACGTCGAAATTCTCGTCGGGATTTTGGAACGGCGTTGCGGTGGTGTTGGGATCGATCGTGACCAGCACCCCGGGATCGCTCGGCGAGCCGCCCAAGGCGTCGGCAATTCGGTAGCGGAACGAGTCCAACTGCGTCGTGCCGCTGAAGGGCGTGTAGGTGATCCGACCGTCCGGTCCGATCGTCAAATCGCCAAAGTCGGGGGCTTGGGTGATGACGATCGAGCTTCGCAGCGGCGGAACACCGGTTTCGTTGGGCGCTCCGGGACGACCATCGGGGTCGCGGTCGTTACTCAAAACATCGATCGTCGTCGATCCGGTTTCGTTGATAACCGGTCGGTCGGCGACGGCAACCGGGGCGTCATCGACGCCGGAAATCGTCAGCGTGACGGTGGCGGTGGAGCCGACGAAGCCATCGGTGACCGCCGCGGCGCGATCGGTGATGCCGTAGACAAACGAGTCGGTTTGCACCGGCGAGTCGACTTGCAGCCGGTTCAACGCCGCGACCCCGGTCGGGTCGTAGGTGATCGTTTGAGCGACGGGATCAAAAGTCACCACCGCGCCGAGCCGCGAGGTTTGGGTCCGAGGCATCGACAGGAACAACGTGTCGCCGTCCGGATCGGTATCGTTGCCGAGCAATTGGGCGGCGGTGATCGTCAGGATTTGATCCTCGGTCGTCGACGCGGCGCCGGGATTGATGCCGGTCAGATCGTCGTTGACGGCCGTCGGCCGGTCGCCGACCGGGACGATCGTCAGTCGCAGCGGCCGTCCGGGGCTTTGGGCACCGGCCGAGTCGGTCGCGCTGATCGTCAAGTCGATCGTCCCGATCGCGTCGGCTTTGGGCCGGAACGTCAGGATGCCGGTGTTGGAGATTCGGACGTATTCAGGCGGCTGGTCGGCGGGCGTGAGGCTATCGAGCAGCGCGATTTCGGCCGGGTCCAAACCATCGACTCGGAAACCGACGATCGATTGACCGACCTCGTTGTCGGGGCCAGCCGAAAGGTTGGTCGCGAAAACTCGGTTGTATCGCCCGGAATCCTCGTCGACGACGACTTCGGCCGGGGCGTTAAATGTCGGAGGATCGTTGACCGAGTTGACATTGATCGTGAATCGACGCGTCGGCGAAGCGTTGGCATTGTCGCCGCCGGTCGGGCCGTTGTCACGAACGGTCAAATCAAATGCGGCGGTGCCAAACCGGTCGTCGGCCAGGGTGAACAGCAGGTCGCCATTGCCACTGCCGTCCGGGACGATTCGCGGCGGGGTGGTGAACTGCACCGTCGCGCCACCGACGGCCACGACGTCGTAGGTCAACGACTGGTTGGCTTCGTCAAAACTGCCGCCCGGTCCGGTAGCGATGTTGGTGATGAAATCGTTGATCGTCACAACGCCCGGTGCCGAGGTCGAACCGGACCCGGGGTCCGCGTCGATGCCGCTGACCGGGAATTGCGCCCGCGATTCGTCTTCGAGCACCGTGATGTCATCGCCGCCGATGAATTGCGGCGCGTCGTTGACCGGGTTGACGTTGAACGTGATCGTCCGGGTGGTCGATTTCGGGTCGTCAACGGCGGGTGGACCGGCCAGACCGACCGATTGACCGTTGTCGACGATGGTGAAACCGAGCGTATCGACGCCGACGAAGTTGGCCGGCGGGATGTAAGTAAAGCTCGCCGGGGTCGACCCGGAGGCCGGGTTGGAGACGATTCGTCCGCCGCGAGCGGTTTGCGTCGCCAGGGGTTGCAGCGAGAGCATCGGCGCCGGTCCGGGTGCCGAGCCGTTCTGCTCGTTGGGCGGGCCGACGACGAACCGATTGGTCAAAAGCGACGTCGGCTGATTGGCCAGCGGTTGATCTTCGGTGACCGCAAAGGTTAAAGCCGCTTGCAGTTGCGCGTCGCTGACGTTGGGTCGTGGCGCGTCGTTTTGCGGACGGACATTGATCGTTAGCGTCTGCGGCACCGAATTGCTCTGGTCGCCACGGTCATTGCTATTGAGATTGCCCTGACCGTCCGAGGCGACAACGCGGAAAACGAACTCGCCGAAGACGTCGGCCGCCGGGGTGAAGGTAAGCGTGCCGAAGTTGCCGCCCTGCACATCAATACGTCGGACCTTGAGAAAAGAATGTTTGCAGCGTGTTGGGATCGTTTTCCACCGCCGGGTTGCCGTTGGCTTGGATCAATGTGGCGGCAAACGTGACGGTTTGTCCCGAGCCGGGGGCGTTTTCGTCCAACGAAGTGGCGTTGCCGGGGGTTACACCGGTGACGAATCGCTCGATCGACTGCTGCGGTCCGGCGTCTTCGAGCACCGGAATCGACGAGGTAACGGGTCGAAACGCGGCGGATCATTGACCGGTCGTAGGTTCAGCAGGACCGTGCCGGTAACCGACAACTGATCGTCAATCAGCGTCGTCGATGGTCGGGATCAAGGTTTCGCCCGGGGAACCGGGACCGGTGACGTTGGCGTCGGTGACGGTGAAGACGAAGCTGTCTTGACCGCCGCTGGGGAATGCGTTATTGAGGTCCGCGGGCGGGACGTAGCGGTAGCCGGTCAACGTGCCGTTAGCATCACCGGCGGGGTTGAACACCGGTGTCAATGATCCCGCCTCGCGCGGTGCTGTAGCGGCGTCGGCGTCGCGGTTCCCGAATTGACATTGCTCACCGTGATCCGCTGCGGACCGCCGGCAGGCAGGCCATCGACGGTGAGCTGACGATCTCGTTGGCCGGGCCGGGGGTGTAGACGTCCAGCAACGCAATCCGCTGGAACGGGGTGAACACCGGACCGGTGCCGGGCTGCACCGGGATGAAGAACCCGCCGACGTCAGCCTGCGGCCGCCGTCGCGTTGTCTTCCCGCAGCGTGTAGGTGATCGTGACCGAATCGTCAAAACCGTCGGCGTTGGTGTCGCTGCCGGCCGAGACGGTGTAGGCCTCGTCGGGATTGCCGGACACCGTGGCGACTTCGCCGGTCGCGGGTGCGGATTGACCCGCGGGGCGTCGTTGACCGGTTGGACGTTGACGGTGATGGTCTGCGGATCCGAAATCCGGTTGGGATTCATGCTGCTGTCTTCGGCCCGGACGACCAGCACCGCGGAGCCGACCAAGTCCTGCGTCGTGTCGATCGACAACGTGGCCGTCGACGCACCGGTGACGTAGTTGATGGTCAACAAATCGACGATGCCCAGCGGATCGCTGCCGGGGGTCGCCTCGGTGATGGTGAACCGGTTGACACGGCGGGCCGGCGACGGGTCGGCCGATTGCGTCGGCGTGCGGCTGGGCAGGATTCGGTCGGCAAGAAATTGCGTCGAATCAACGTCTTCGATGAAATTGAACGTTCCGGCGGCGAGGTTGAACGTCGGCGGTCCGACCGGGATCGCGGTCGGCTCGACGGTCACGACGTAATCCTCCACTTCGCCGCCGACGACCGTCCCGATCGCTTCGTCGACCGGGTTGGGGGCCAATCGGAAGCGAGCGTAGGTGGTGAAAGTGTTGACGCCCGGGTCATTGTCGGACGCGGAGACGTCGCGAATCGGGATCGTGATTTGCGTCGTCGCCGAGGTCACCGCGATTGGCCCGGTCGCTTCAGCGGCGTCGAACTCGCCGTCCTTGTCAAAATCGACCCAGGCGGTCAGGAAGCCGGTGCCGTTGATGACGATCGGCACATTGAGAAACCCGTTGGCCTCAACGAAGACCAACGGGGTGGTCACGCCGTCTTCGTCGTCGATGCCGACGGTATCGTCGCGATTGATCGGTTGGGGCGCGGACTCCGAATCGATGGTCGCACCGAGGGTCAACGGGGTGTTGGCGATCGCGTGCCGGGCTGGGCCGGCGGTTCCGACGGAGGTGTCGTAGGACGCCGGCGCGTCGCCGAAGTCGAACGTTACCTCGGGTCCGAAAATCGTGAAGATCGTCCGCCCGTCGCGTCGCGTTTCGCGGACCGGGGTCCCGGCGGCGTCGCGAATCCCGGCGGCGGAATTGTCCAGGACGATTTCATAAATCGAATCGCGTTCAAACAAACCGGCCGCGGGGGTCAGACGGATTTGACCCGAAGCGGGGGCGTAGCCGAACGTGTATTGGACACCTTCGGTGAGCGTTCGTCCGTCCTGCGTCAACGTCACCGAAGATGCCGGAACGGTCGCCGGATCGATGCCGGTGCCCGCGTCGTCAATCAACCGGACTTCAAAGAACCGGATCGGTTCGGTGCCGGTCAATTCGACGAACGACAGCGTGCTGTCACGGTCGCGGCCGACGGTGCTGGCCGCATCGAACCGGTCCAGCGGGTTGGTCAGCCGAGCCAAGGGGGCACGGTTGTCGACCCGCTCAACGGCCCCGATGTCGATCGCTGAATTATCATCACTGCCGCTACCATCGACGCTGCTGGCACGACGAAGCTGATCGAAAACGTCAAACCGCGGGGCGACGATCGGGCTGGTCGCGATTCCGTTGGGCGCCAGGACGGTGTCGTCGAACTGGCTGCGGTCCTCCAAATTGTCGTCAGCTCGGTCGATCAGCAACCCCGAATCGGGGACGAACGCCATGTCGGTCGATCCGACCCCGGCGTCGACAAACAGTCCGGTGGCGTCGGCGATCGCGCGGCTGGTCGGAGAGGGATTGGGACCTTGGGTGGTCGCCACGGTGTTGCCGGCTAAGACGTTGAACGCCTCTTCGGTCTGTCCGGCGGTGGCCGGATCGATGTCCAGGCCGGTGGCGAATCCGACAACGACGTTGTTGAGCAAAGTGGCGCGGCGCGGCCGGTGACCGCAATGCCGCTGCCGGTTCCCGGGGCCGCCTGATTGACAACCGTGTTATTGACCACGCGGCTGAACAAACTGGGGGCGGGGATTTGACCGTCGGCAAACGTGCCGCCGCCGATCAAAATCCCGGTCGTGCCGGAGTTTTCGACGATGTTGTTAGAGATCACCGTTCCGCGAATCAACCCGTCGGGATTGACGTTGCGAAGTGTCCGGGCGGCTCCGGGACGGGTGAATCCGTCGGGGGTCACGCCGGTCGGAAAACCGGTCGTGTAGTTCAATCCGGTCGAGGCTAAGGCTTGACCACGAGCACCGATCGACGCGTTGATGCCGATTTGAGCCGAGTCGCGGATGATGTTGCCGGCGACGATCAACTGGCCCTGGTCAGCCAATCGGTTGATGTCGGTTTTGCCGAACTGGTAGTCGACCGTCAGCACGTCGCGGCGGAGCAACGGCCGACCGGTGACCGGATCGACAATCGGGTCGCCGTCCACGGTAACGGCTTGAACATCCGACAGCGGCCGAATCGTCAACGCATAGTCGCCAGGGATTTGCGAAAAGTTGTTGATGACGATGTTGTAATAGCCCGACGCCGGGGCGTTGAAAGCGTCGATCGACACCGACAGGTCCGTCTCGCCCGGTCGGGCTTCGAGCGGATTGACGAACGCGAAGGCGAGCTGCGCGTTTCGGTTCAACGATTGCGGATCGCGGTTACCGATTTCCGCACCGGCCGGGAAGATCGAAAGCGTCGGATTTCCCACCGGCACGCCGGCACGGGTGAAATCGACGGTATCCAAATCCAAGCTAATTTGCGAATCCTTTTCCAGGAAGATTCGGATGACGTCAAAATCGTTGGATGGGGCATCGCCCAGGACCGCTCCGTCATCGCCGAATCCCTGTGTGAAGTCGCCGATGTTGACTTGATCGCCAAGTTTTCCAACGGCAAAGAGCGTGTCGCCGGGGACGTAGTTGACAACCGCCGCCCGGGCCAGTTCATCGCCGTAAACAACGTACTGGACCGTCCCGGCATCTTGGTCGATCACCGCGATCCGTTTGCTCGTCTCACGTCCAAAGGGCGTTTCGGCGGCGTTCATATCCAGCGTGATGTTTCGTCCGCTGCCCGGATTAACGATGATTCGGGCGAACTGATCTCGGGCGAACAGTTCCACCCGCCGTGAGGTTGCATCGACTTCAAAGAGGTCTGAGCTGTCGCCGCCGCCAGCCAAAACTCTAAGTGCATCCTGGGCTTGGGGCGAGTTAATCGCATTGCGAATGGCCGTCGCGACGCTCGCCGGGTTGATGTCCACGGGGTTGAACGGCACCGGGACGTTACCGGTCAGCGTGCTGTCAAAACCACGCATGTCCAGAATGCTGTTGAACTCGAATGTCAATCGATCGGTGCCGTCGTCGATCGTGAACGTGTCACCGTCGAGGATCAGCGTGCCGGGCGGGGCGATGATCGACACCGCGCCGTCGGCCAGACGGTCGTTGGTGTCAAAGGAACGGCCGAGCGACTCTTGCTCGTTGATCCGCAGACCCTCGGGCAGCAGGTCGTCGGGGACGCCATACTCGTCGGCGGTGCGAATCTCCAGCGTGTAGGCACCGACCAACGTTTCGTCGGGCATTTCCGGCTGCTGGCCGCGGAAGTTATTGCCCGGCGACGCGGGACGCTCGATGCGACCTTCGGGCAAGAACTCCGGTTTAATAACGAAATTCGTATTAGCCGGTTCGCTGAAATAGTTGTCATAGACGACGATTTCGCCCCGCTCGGCAAAGCCGACGACGATGTCGTCGATGAAGATGCCGTTGACCGCGTTGTCGGTCGCGTCGACCGTCTGCACGCCATTGCTGAACGGCTGAGCGACGTTGACGCCAAACGCTTCGCCCGGCAGGTTGGTCAACGAACCGAGCGCTCCGGGATCGACGATGTTGATCCCGGGCAATTGAATCCGGTCGCCGCCGACGACGCGGAACAAATCGGCCGTCGATTGTTCGAACAAGAACCCGCCGGTGCGGCTGGATAGGGTGCCGACCGACCGGGACAAACTCGTGCGGAGAGCCTCGGCGACCGCGACCGAATCAAACGTGGCATTGATCAGCAACGGCGTCGCGATGACGGTATCCCCGCTGGGGTCCAGACCGTTGACCTCCGCGGCGGTGAACGTGACGATCGGCACGGACGTTCGAGGGGTTGGACCATCGGCCGCCAACGAAACCCGTACCGAAGCCGCCCCGCCCAACGCCAGGACGCGACCGGTTCCACCAAGCCGCTGGGCAAAAAGTTCGGGGAACCGGCCGAAAGCCGCCAGCGCCGCGTCGGCGACCTCTTGCGGCGAATCCGCGGGGTCGAAGACGATTTCGCCCGCGGCGCCGGTCGCGGTCGCCGCGGTGACGAAGGTGAAGTCCAATCCGACCTGATCGTTGGCGATCGTGTTGCGGAACACCAGCAGCGAATCGCCGTCGCGGAGCTGATCACCGCCGGGCAGCGTCAGCGGGATCGCAAACGAATTGCGGGTCGTCGACTGGATCACCGTGATGGCGGGATTGACGGTCACCGAAGCGGCCGAATTGTTGTCCAGGATGACGAAACCGAAATCGCGGGCTTGGAATACGTCGGCCGATTGACCGGCGGTAACCAAGGCGCCGACGATGCGGCGACCCAACTCATCGGGCGGGGTGGTTTCGCCAAAAGCGACGGCGAATTGACGCGGCAGCGTCGCCGGTCGCGCGGTGCCTTCGCGATAGAAGATGATGTCGATCGGCGGACCGGCCGGGTCCAGGGTCAATCGCAGCGTTTCGCCGGTCCGCAGGTCCGCGCCCGAGGGCAGCGTCACGCCGGTGCCGGCCGAATCGGCCAAGGAGACCGTCGCCGCCTCGGCCGGTTCGGTTGCGATCAAACCGCCGGCCAGGACGAAGAACTCATCAGCGGTTCCGGGCACCGCCTGGGCGGTCGTTCGGACCTGCAGCAACGTGCGAATTTCATCGGCCGTGTCACTGGCGTCAAAGAACCGCGGGTTGGTGACGCCGATGTTATCGCCCGGTTGATTGGCGTCGGGATTGGCTCTGAGCGTGACGGTGACCGCACCAGCCAGGTTACCGATGATTGAGTTGGTGTCGAAAGCGACCGCGGCGGTGGCGAATTGCAACAGGTCGCGGTCGTTGAGCAGGCTGCCGCTGGGCACGCCCGGTGCCGTCGGGATCACCACGCGGGTCGCTTGCGTTTGAGCGAAAGCAATCTGCGGGGTGCTCACGCCGGTGTCCGGGTCGATCGACGCGTTGTAGACGATCGCCCGGTTGCCCTGGACGTTGATTGTCAGGTCGGTTGGCAGATTCGTGTCTGCCAACAGCGCGTCGCGGAACGCTTGGGCGATGTCCGATCCGTTGCTGAAGGCCGGGTCTTGGATGCCGTCGTAACGAACACTGCGGAGCGTCCCGGTTGTCGCACCGCCGACGTTGCCGGCACTGAAGACGACCGAAGCGTTGCGGCCGGCGATCGCCAAATCAACCCGCGAGCCGGACGTCAGGTTGGGACCGTCGGGGAACTCAAAAATGACTGCGCTGGTCGTCGTTGCGTCAAACTGATTGTCACGGATCGTTACCGCTCCGGGCGCATCGTTGGCGTCAAAGAAACTCTGGACGACGAGCCGCTCGGTGCCCGGGAACGGCCCCGGAACGATCGCCGCGGCAAACGCCGGGCGAGCGGTGTTGATCGCATCTCGCAACGCAATGTTCAGATCGTCAACGGTGTCGGTGTCGGAGAAATCCAGCACAACATCGACGACGACCGGCTGGCCGTTTTCACCGAGGACTTGACCGTCGCCGTCCTCATCCAGGCCGATCGTTAGCGGCGGTTGCCCCACCGCGGCCGGGATGACGAACAATTGATTGTTGTTCAGCGACGAAGCATCGATCGCCGACGCCGGATCGGTCGCCCGGTCGTCGGGAAACAGATTGATGTTGGTCGCCGAGGCAACGGTCGGGTCCGAACTGGCCGGAGCGATGGTGATCGCGGTCGGGGCCGCCGAGACGCTGCCGTTTGCGAATTGATCGAGGACCAGGTCGCCGTCGGCGTTGACAAAACCGCTGGTGACGGTCAACGCCGCGACGATCCGGGCGGCGATCGTTGCGGAGGGTTCCCCGGCGGCAAAGAGAATCGGGGTGGCACCGGGTGTCGAGACTTCCGTCACGCTGCGAACGAACTCAAACGTTTGGGTAGCCCCGCTCTGCGAAGTAACCGTCAGCGTCTCGTTGACGACCGCCCGATCGCCGTTGGGGACGGCGACACGGTTTCGGAAGCCGCTAAACTCGATCGGGTTGCTTTGGCCGGCCAGGATCGCATCGTCAACCGAGACGTTTGTCGCGGCGAGCAGATTGAGCCGGTTGCCGATCGCCTGGGCACCGAGCGACTGTGGCAACGCCGCAGCGGTTCGGCGGACGATTTCGGCCGCCGGCGTGGTGGGGTCGAATGCGACCGACACGGCGTTCCCGGCGGTCATGCCGTCATTGTCAAACTCGACAATGGTGATGATCCCGTTGGCCGCGGTGACCGAGAACGAGTCGCCATCGGTGAGGAAATTGCCCGAGGGCAAGATGACATCGCGGCCGACGATCGCTTCGACCGCCACGCCCTGGTCGGCACGGTCGTTGCCGAAAGGGTCAAAGAACGTTTCGTTGTCGTCCTGCCCGTTGATCGCCACCAACTGCGTGACAGACCCGTCGGGGATGGTGACGCCGTCGCGACCGATCAACTCGATCGATCCAAAGGCTTCGCGAATTGCCCCGGCGGTCGAGAAGTCGAAACGGATGCGGACATCGCGGCTGCCCGCAAAGGGCGACAGGTCGACGCGAACTTGGCGGAACTGCGTGTCGGCTTCGTCGTCGAAAATTTCCTGGACAACGATGCCCGATTGGCTGAACGTGTCGAACTCGTCGGGGTTAACGACGTCGCGAAAACTGTTGTTGGTCGCCAGCAACTGGAATTGACCGTCGTCGCCGGCGGCGAAGACCCGCAGGCTGTCCTGCTGAGGCTGGGCCGGGCGACCGGGAGTGATGATGTTTCGGAAGTCGTCGTCGGCTTCGATGTTGGCGATGTAGCTGAAGTACAGCGTCGGTCGGTCGCCGGCGGAATACTCCGACAGGTCCATCGATTGGCTGAGCAATTGCCCCTGCACCACGCCGGGCGCCAATTGACCAATCTGGGCGTCGGGCGAGGCGATCGTGTTGTCGGCGATGCCCTGCTGCAGCTCGAAACCAAAGTACAGCGACGAATTCCCGGCCGTCGTGTCGTCGCCACGCGAACGGTTGAATGTTTCAACAATCCCCTGGCCGGTCGTGAAGGGCGCCTGGGACGTCTCCTGCCACGGATTGAACTGCAGATTGCTGAAGGCGATCCCGACGGGCGATCCCATCAGCCCCTCCTCGGCCACCGAAATCCCCGGACCGGTTTGGGAGAAATTCAGGAAGCTCAGCTCAACGGCCGAGCGTCCGCCGAAGAAGACGTTGGCCGGTTGGGGCTGCAGTTGTCCGGTCGTCGGATCGGTGCCGATCGTGAAGGCATAAAGCCAACCGTCCGGGGTGGCGGCAAAGAGTGTATTGGCAAACCGATTGCCTTCGACTGACTGCGGACCGTAGCTGAGCGACGTGAACGTGGGGAAAGCGACGTTGTGATCGGGGTCGGGTTCCAAACGACCCAGATTGTTGGTCACCAGGATGCGGCTGTAGACGTCCTGAGGCAGCGGTCCAAACGCGGCGGAAGCCAGCACGCGGGGGTTGACCACGTGGATGCCGCCACCGTCGGTGACCGCCAACAGGTTTGGGGCGGAGGTCCCGTTGCCGCTGGGCGAGCCGCCGGCGACCGGGCCGCGGGCGATTGCCAAACCGGTCACGTTGCCGCCGTCGCCGCCGGGGTTGAGCAGCACACCGGTTCGTTGGTCGGTGATGAAGCCGGTGTCGATGATCCCATATTCCCGTTCGTCCGACGCCGGACCAAAACTCGGTGAATAGGGAAAAGTCCCTTGGAATTGATTATCAAAGTCGGCATCGTCGATCCCGCGAGAAATGATCTGACCGGGATTCACAACGTCGTTGCCAATCGTGTCACCCGCTTCGCGAGCGTCATAGAGGATGTTGGTACGAAGCTGGATCGGAACCTCCCCGCGGCCGGAGCTGGTCCGCCGTCCGACAACGAATATTTCCTCGTTGTTGATAGTCGGGATCGTCGTCAAATTGCCCGCCGCGGGGATTTCAGCGATCGCCTGAGCGATGAACAGCCCGTTGGGATCATTCTCGGTATTGTCACCGTTTTGATTGTTCCGCCGGAACGTGATGCCATCGTCGCCCAGGGAGTTGGTCGCTGCGTTGACGGGACTGATGTTGAAATAGTTACCGGTATTGCCGGCGTTGGCCCCGGCCGGCGGCGTGTTGTAGAAGACCAACTCGCCGTCGCGGCGAAGGATCAAATCCTCGGTGCCTTGCGGCAGCACCCCAATGCGACGCGTGATCGTCCCGGTGAACGGGTTGAACTGCGTGAATGTCGAACTGTTGGTGCTGGGGTCGCGAAACGGTTGATCGAAAATCACGTACAACCCGACGTCGGCCAACGTGTAGGGCACCGCCGAATCTTCACTGAAGTTGGCTTCGATGACCGGCCGCTCCGCGGCGTAATCAAACGCTCGCAGCGAATCGGCATCGAACCCGTCCTCGCTGATCCGGCGAACCGAGTCGAGCGGGTAAACCCTCACGTCGGCAGTCGTCGGGTTGGGTTCAAAGAACTGGTCGAGCGTTTGCGGCGTCGCCAACTCGCTGCTAACGGTGACGAAATAGGTGCCTTCGAGCAGCTCGACGGGGCCGATGAAGGCGTCCCGGATGCCGGCTGAACCGCTCTGCAGGTTCGCTGAATCGACGCCCCGGGTCGGCCGGCCGACGTCGTCGGCGACGTTCGAGTCGCGACTGGTCAGGATCAATCGCCCGTTGGAATCGAAGACATTCAAATGCGTGTTAACGCGTTCGATGCCGTCGGCGTAGTCGATGTCAAAGGTCGTTGTGACGTAGCGCTGCTCGTTGTCAAAAACGTTGGGCGACAACTGCTGGGCGAACAGATCGACGCGGTAGACATCCACGTCCTCACCGCCGAAGTCGGCGTCGAGTAACCCGGAAGGCGTGTTGGCGGCGAGGTTGCCGATGGAACCGGAAACGACCAGACTGCCTCGGTCGGAGGTCATCAGATTGCCCAACGCGATCGCCGAATCGCGAGATCCGTTAAGCCGGCCGCCGACCGACTCGACCAATAGCTCGTCGCCGCTGTCGCGAATCCCATCAGGATCGCGAGCGACGTCGACCGGTTCGTTGACCGTCCCGATCAGCGGGCTGTGCAGCGGCGCACCGGGCACCGTGATCGCTGTCGTAGCGTACCGAATCACGCTGCCGGTAATGACGCTGCCGGGCGTTTCTTGCTCATCGCGGAGCCGGATCTGCAATTCGTACTGTCCAGCGGTGTCGCCGATACCGTCGCCATTGTTGTCGGCGGCTCGGACGCGAACGAAATAGCGAGTCAATTCCTCGTTGCCCGGCAGCACGACGCGCATCGCGGCATCGAAACGGTTGGGCGATTCGGAATTGCCCGATTGCAGCGTCGTGGCGACCGGACGCAAATCCTCCTGGGGTAGTTCAAGCGCCGCGGTGAGGTTGCGGCTCAGCGTCGAGTCAGGCGACGCATTGGCTTCGGCGAACGAATTGTCGCTCGTCGCGATCACCTGACCCTCGGAGTTGATCAGTTCGAGCAACACGTCGACGCCAAAGCGGTCGGTGTCGACGTCGATCGTCACCGGCGTGCCGCCGGTACCGAAGAATTGATAGATGTCGCGATCGGTGCCGCTGGTCAGCAACCCGCGAACGACCAGACCGAGACGGTCGGTTTCGTTGCCGGAGTAAGGTCGTCGGGCGATCTGACCGAGCCGCTGGGCGACCGATTCGAGTTCCGCACCGGTGGCCGCGGCATTGGCACCCTCGTCGGCCGGTTCGGGGCGTTCGTTTTCGTACAGGATCGCGACGTTGCGGTCGTTGGCGTAGTCGCCGATGACCAGACCGGGCCAATCGCCAGCCGCCGGGGCGGTGGTATTGCCGGGGATCGTCTGCGTTGCCGAGCGGCCGTCAAAGGTAAATCCCGACCCGACCGAGTTGTCGTTGATGCTGGTCAAAATGACGGGGAACGCCGGTGCCCCCAGAACCTGCAGCGTCCCGCCGATCCGGTCGTCGATGTCCAGCGGCCGGCCGTCGGCGACCAGCGTCCCGGCCGGTCCGAATT
Source organism: Pirellulaceae bacterium (assembly GCA_963833245.1). Lineage (GTDB taxonomy): Bacteria > Planctomycetota > Planctomycetia > Pirellulales > Pirellulaceae > Rhodopirellula. The sequence goes on along the minus strand of CAWHXH010000005.1, from coordinate 116,157 downwards.
TGACGACCAAAGATCGGTCGGCGTCGGACACCAAACGGATCCCGCCGGTGTAAGCATTGGTCAACGAGAGAATCGGTTCCTGGACGACGTGGACGATCGACGTGTCGTCCCAAGTGCTGTTACCGGTGACGATTTCACCGCGGACGACCAAACCGTCAATCGCGTTGAGGCCCAACCGGTTTTCTTCGATCAGCGGTCCCTGGTTGTCGGTACGAATCGACAACTGTTCAACCGGACCGGTGACACGGCCATGATCGATGTTGGACCGTCCCGACAGCGCGTCGGGGTTGATGCTGATCGCCGCACCCTCGCCGCGGGCGATCGTGTTGCCGACAATGATCGGTTGGCTACCGACAATGAAAATCGACGCTGCGTCGTTGGCCCCTCGACCGGCACGGGTTCGGTTGATGGTCGTCGCGGGATCAAACCCGTCGGCGTTTCGCAGCAAACGCGAATTGGTCAGCCGCACGTCGGCTTGGAACATTTCGATCGCGTTGAAGGCCGCCTGCACGCCGACGGCCGGAGCGTCGCCGCCGCCGAAACGGATGTCCACGCGGTCAAGGGAACCGAACGCGTCTTGGCGGAAAAGGATCCCGCCCCACTGGCCCGGCAGCCCCGTGGAGGCACCGTTGCCGTCGGTATCGAACGTCCCGCCGGCGCCGTACTCGTCGTCGCCGCGACTGGTGAAGACCACCCGTTCGCCGTCGCGACCTTCGGCGATCAGGTCCGCCCCCAACCCGACTTCGATCCGCGAAGCGAACGATTTGACAATCACACCAGGGTCGATCGCCAGTCGCCCATCACGCCGCGAGAGCAACGTTTGGCTGCCCGACAGGTCCGTCCCCAAACGTTGGCCGAGCAACGAGCCGGCCGGGAAGACCGTTTGGCCGAAATCCAAAAACTCCGTCTCGCCGGCTCGCAATCGCGCGATCTGGAAATACCGCCCGGTGATCGGATCGACCCGGTATAGATTGACACCGACGTAATCGCTCGGCACCATCGGATCTTCGGAAAACTGCGGCGGCGTCGGCAGATTGGTCAGCAGGACCGTCCCGTCTTCGGGCGCCGATGACCGTTCGGGTTCCGGCCGATTGGGTCTCGCCCCCGGCCGAATCGACAAACGTGATGCGATAATCGTAGGCTTGGCCGCGGACCAGGGAGCCGGGGCCAAATTGAGCCGACGCGAAGATCGTCGCAAAATCAAAAACAGTGTTGACCGGCGGAGGATCCGCTTGGAGATTGGTGAAATCGTCAACCAGGACCGATTCGCCATCGTTCAACTGCGCAATCCGCGTCTGCACGTTGCCGACCCGGCGGTAGACGTTGAGGATGCCGTCGACGATCCCAAACGCCTCGGGATCGGGCAGATTCGTGAGCGTGACGACGTCGCGATCGGTCCCGGCGATTTGAACCGTCACCGGGTTGTCGGCGACGAATGGTTGGCCCTGAGCGTTGGCTAGTTCAACGACATAGGAAACCGTCGACGCTGCCCGAGAATCGACCCCCACGCCGGTCGCGTCCGGTCGGGTTTCGCCGATGAGGGTCTGCGGCCCGGCGACCGCCCGGGTGTCGGTAAAGGACCGGGTGTTACGGTCCAGTTGAGCGACTAGACGGTACATGCCGTCGGCATCACGCCGGTACAGATTCCGCCCGGTGAACGCCGAGTCGTCGTCGAGTTGGTTGTCGTCGAGCGGCTGGTCGGTGTTGAACTCGTCGGCCGTCGGCAGATTGTTCAACCGGACGGCCCCGGTGGTGGTCAACGTGACCGGCCGCGTTGGCAGGCTGGCCAGCGACTCCGCCCCGTCGGCGTTGAAGAAAGTGACGATGTAATCGTAGGTGCCCGCCGGGACGCTGCCGGCGACCGTCGCCCGGGTCAGGTTGACCGACGCGACGTCGGGCCGGTTTTCGAGCAGAAAGGCCCCCCCCGGAGCGCCTTGAATTTCCAAAACCTCCGTGATGACGTGGACGATGTCGGTGTCGTCAAACCGCGCCGGCACCGTGATCGCTTCCAGCCCGGTCGCCGAGGGCGTCGAAACGCGGATCACCAACCCGTTGACGTTGTTTTGAACGACGGTATTGCCGGCGATCGCCGGACCGACGCGGTCGTAATCGATCGTCGAGAGCGTACCGCGTTGGAAGCGAGGGGCGTGGAACGTATCTTCGGCAAAGCTATTGGGGTCCGCTGCGATGGCGGCGTTGCGAGAGAACCGGATCGTGTTTTCGAGGATCGTGGCGCGATTTTCGTTCAATTCAATCGCGGCCAGTTGTGGCTCCCGGACACCGAATTGACCGCCGGCGTAGAGGATCTCGGCCCCGATGACGGCGTCCATAAAAATCCCGTCGTTCTCCAACACCCGCAGGCCCTGATCGGTGTCGACGTCGTTGCGCAGTTCGATGCCGCCCCAGTCGCCGGCCGCCGGCGCCCGAGGGATGTCGTCGCCCAGCAGACCGCGAGAATCGTCCTCAAAGGATGTCAACACGACCGAATCGATCGGCGTGCCTAGGATTTGCAACGATGCGACCGATCGGTCTTCGTCGGCCGAGTCGGAGCCGGCTATGATCTTGCCGCTGGCGAATTTCAACAACGCCCCGGCGTCAATCATCACTGTCACGCCACGAGGCACCTCAAACGTCTCGCCGTCGGCCAGCGGCAGCAGCGCCGGGCCGCCGCGACCGATGTTGTACGAAGGGTCATCGTAAGACACGCCGCCGGTGACGGGGTCGGAGAGCGGTCCGATTTCGCCGTCGGCCCCGGCCGCGGGAAGCAACCGAATGATGTCGCCCGGCTGAGCCAGCGCGGTCGCCCGGGTCAGCGTCAAAAGCGGCTGGTCAACCGTGCCGGCCCGGTTGTCATTGCCCCGAGTGACGTCCTTGGTCACGAAATACGTCCGCGGCTGACCGGCCACGGGAATTTGAGCGGTGACGCGGAACCAGAAATTGAAATCGCCGCCCGGGGTCCCGTCGGAGTCGCCGTCGACGGTCGTCCCATCGATGTCGCGAAGCGACGCGGCGACGGGGGTCGGGCCGGTGTAGGTCAACCGCAGGTCGTAGCGCCCCTCGGAGCGTCCATCGCCACCGCTGTCGGCCAGGTCACCATCGAAATCATCGTTGCCCGACGCGGCAACGGCCAAGACGTAATCACCCCCGGCCGCATCGATCCGCAGGAAGCTGTCGGTCGAGAAATAGTCATCGTTGCGGGAAACGAGTTCAAACGTTTCGCCGCCGCCCGATTGCGGCACGACGCGGTAGAGCGAAACGGACGTGTCCAGAAGGCTGGGCCGCAGCGACCGCTGGGCAAACAGTTCGACGTCCAGCCGCCCCGTGCCGGCCGACGCGTCACCGTCAACGGTAAACCGATAGAAATCGACGTCGTCCGACTCGGGCCGAAAGATCGACTGGCCGATCGTGATCGCCGCCGGCGACAGGAAATCCGGTTCGGGGGTGACCGTCGGGAAACCCGCAACGCCCGCCGGCCGGGGACCCAACAGGTTTTCGCCATCGTCGCTGAAAAGCTCGCTCTCGGGTTCATCGGGGCTATCGACCCCGGCAATCCCGCCGGGCAATTCGTAAAGGTTCCCAATGCCCAATAAATTGCCGATCCCGGCGAGCGCTTCGACAAAATAGGACGGGTTTTCGCGACGCGGCGTCAAACCGTAGCCGTCGAACCAGTCGACGTTGCCGTTGAGGATCAAAATGCCCCGCTGCGGATCTCGCTCGTTGAGCCGAAACAGCGAAAACGGCTCACCGGGATCCCCGGAGGTGTCGACGGTTTCTTGAATCGCGCGGATTTGCCCGGTCGCGATTTGCAAACCCTGATCCTCGGTCTCGACGAAGCGAACCCCGAAGTGCCGCTCATAAAGGTCCAAGATGTCGCGAACCCGTTGCCGCTGGGCCGGCGTGATCGCGTTCTCGGCCAATTCACCGCCGGGCACGCGGCCGATGATTTCGGCAAAGTTGTACGGCATCACGTTGATGCCGCTGGTCGTGTCGATCGGCCGGGATCGGTTGGCGTCGCGTCGTTGCTCCCTCAAACCCGGAACATCGTAGGCCCCCGGCCACGGCGGCCGATAATTGCCGCGGTTTTCAATCTCCCCTTGATTGATTTGGACCGATTGAATCCCACCGCCGGCGGTAAACGTCGTCCCGATGTCGGTCGCGGTTTGGAACGAATCGTTGGTGATCGGGGCGACCGCGTCCGGGTCGGTCGTCTCGGTGGCGGTAAACGGCGTTGGTGCCCCCGGCAACACGTCGGCCGAACCGACTCGCAGCCGGTACGTTCTGGCCCCGCCAACACCCAGCGTGTCCAGGTCGCCGGCGAACGTCAAGGTCGCGCGGTGGATGCCGGCGGAGGGGTTGAACTCATAGTTGACCGACGTGGGGCTGAACGTCGGCGACGCCGCCGCGGTCGTCCGCTGGATCGTATCGCCGGTGTCGATCAGTTTGTAAAATTGCGTCGACGTGCGGACTGCCGGATCCAGCGGATCGCCCTCGAAGTAGATCTCCACCTGGTCGGCCCGGATGCTCGCCTGACCCGCCGAGTCGATGTCGACTGGTTGCGGCACGACGCCGACGATCCGCGTGCCCAGTTGCAGATCCAGATCAACCGAAGGTGGTTCGGCGACCGTCGGATCAGCCAATTGTGTCGCTTCGCCGGGCAACAAGACGCGGTACCGGGTGTCGGCGAGCGTCTCAGAGAACCGCGTGACGACGACCCGCCGATCCAGGTCATCGCTGGCAAAACCCTTGAACCCGAGCGGCACGATGAAGTCGTCGCCGGGGTCGCCGGGCATCCCGAAAACTTGGTCCGGGCCGGCTGAGACGATTTGAATCGCCGCCAACTGAGCGTCCGAAACGGGGGTGCCGCCGGCGAAACGAAACACCAACTCCGAGGGCGCTTCGGACAGAATATTTCTCGCCGGGACCGCATCGTCGGGGGCCGGGGTGGTTCGCAGGTCAAAGTTCGTGTCCTCCCCGACCGCCAAGCTAAGCAGTTGGGGGCCGGTGCCGGGGATGATTTCGGCGGCCAGCAGTTGACGCTTTTCAAGCGTCTGGACCTGCAACGCACGCTTACTGGCCAGGACTTTGGACCGGACGGACGCGGCGGAGCGGCGGGTGCCGGAGGGACGACGGGAAGCCATGCGGGGGTCCGAACCGGTAATGATGGACTTCGCCCGGCCCGACCGAACGCAGCGGCCGCTGCGGTCGATGGGACCGGGAAAGCAATTTTGAGAAGTACGGCAGAATCAACCGACACGGCCGCCGGGGCGGGGCGACCGTGCCGGAAAACAAGTTTAGTTACGTCAAGGAGGCGATTTAATCCTGCAAATTGGACCCAAGGGCCAATTCGTCGATCAGCGTTCCGATCGCGACGTCGACATCGCCGGAGCGATCCGACCAACCGCTAAGACTGTCGTCGACGCCGTTTGGTTCCCGCTCGCCCGCACGCGGGCCATCGGTCCAATCGTCGGCGACGAACTTGGCCGGGCCGATCTCCACCCCGCCGGCAAACAAAGCGTCCAGCGACTCCGCCTCAGTCGGCGGAACGCCGACCGCCGGAGCGATCAGCGACACGTTGGCCGAAGGCAAATTGAGCGTCCCGGCAGTCGCGTAAGCGGTCGTCGAGGCGGCCGCGGCGGCGAGCGGTTCGCCCCCGACCCGATTGCCCGGATTGGTCTGCAACGATTCGATCACCCGGAGCGCGTCCCGGCTGCTGGCGAATCCGTCACCGTTGACGTCATAGAAATTCGCCAAACCGGGTCCGTCGCCGGCCGGCACGATCCCCGCGTCGACCAACTGCTGGGTCGAAATCAGGTTGCTGTCGAAACGATTGAGCAGGTTGATGATCCGCAACGCGTCGAGCGCCGAGACCGCTCCGTCATTGTTGACGTCCGGCCCGTTGGTCGGGTTGCGGAACTGCGACTGCGAGAACCCGATGCGGATCGTCGCGACGTTGCTGGTGAACAACTGCGGGTCGACCGCTCGGTAGGTGAACTCGTCGAATTGACCCACCAAATCGGTCCCGTCGGTCGGGGCCGACGTGTTGGTGTAGACGAACGTCCCGTCGGCGTTGAGGTTGATCGTCCCGAACCGCCCGGCACGCTCGCCGCGGTCGGCGGCCGCGACCAACAGCGTCCCGGACGCGTTGTCGGGGTCCGAATCGTTGCCCAGCACGCCGTTGGCGCGGGTCGAAACGTCGAGCGTCCCGCCGGCACGAACGGTGTACTGGCCGTCGTCGCGGGCCGTCGGGGCGCCCGGTTGATCTTCGACGACCAACGTGAACACCTGCGAAATCTCCCCGGCCGCCGTGCCGGTCCCGCCCGCCGCGGTCACCTCGATCTCCACCGATCCGATCGCCCCGGGCTGCGGGTTGATCGTGATTCGGCCGCCCAACGGGTTGGCCGGGGTCGGTTGAACCAAGTTGATCGTTTGAATCAACCCGCCGGCGAGCAGTTGCGCCTGGGTCGGGTTAGCCACCGTGCCGACCCGCGTGACGGTGAACGTCAGCAGGTCGCCGTCGGGATCGTCAAAGAAGTTGTTCAGGTTTCGCGACACCGACGTGTTGCGGCCGGTCGTCACCGTCCCGATCGGCTGCGTCACCCGCGGCGCGTCGGGCGTCCCCATGACGTCGATCGTCAGCGTTTCGGTCGTCGACAACCCCGCGTCATCGCTGGCGGTGACGGTGATGTTCGTCGCCCCAAACCCGAACGCCCGGAACGTCGCGATCAGTTGACTGCCGACCAGCTCGATCGATTCGATCCCGCCGCTGTTGGGCTGGACGATCGACGCGGTGTAGGTCAACGGGTCGCCATCGGGATCGATAAACGCGTTGCCCAAATTGATGGTCGTCGTTTGACCGGGCAGCTTCCGCTCCGCTTCGACCCGCGTCCGCACCGGATTGTTATTGGGGGCCTGACCGTCGATGCCCAAGAATAACGGCGGATCGTTCACGCCGGTGACGTTGATGACCACCGTGCCGGTCGTCGACGCGCCGAGGCTGTCGGTGACGACGTAGGTGAACGAGTCAACGTCGCCGGAATTAGGCCGCGGCGTGTAGGTCAACGTTTGATTGGAGGCGTTGAACGTCACGGTCCCGCCGTTGTTGGTCAATTTGCCCGGCACGACGCCGCCGGCGGTTGCCCGGGTGAACTGGGCCGGGTCCAGCGGCTGCAGCGTCTGGGTGGCGCGTTCGTTGGGCGGGCCGGGGAAGTCGTTGTCCAAAATCCCGGGGTCGCCCACCGTGCCGTTGATCGGAATGACCAACGTGGGCGTCTGACCGGGCTGCGTGAACGCGACCGCAAAGTTGTCGCGGCCGGCAATCGGCGGATCGTTGACCGCCGCAATGTTGACGCGGTACGTGATCGTCTGATCGGCAAAGACCGCCAGCAGCGAGGTGTTGCCGATCGTCGAAGCGTCGCCGACGCGGATCGTAAACGTGTCGGCCGATTGACCCGAAGCGTCCGTCGGGGGCGTGTAACGCAGCGTCCGGCCACCGCCGACGATCGTGATCGTGCCGCCCTGGGGCGTGGTGAAGGACGATGCGCCGGTCCCGGTCGCAAACACGAGTTGCTGCGACGCCTGCTCGCCGGCACCGACGGTGAAGAACGGATCCAGCTCCGTCGAGGCTTGCAACAATTGCACCTCGTCCTCGTTGATCTGCAGCGTTCGCAGGAACGCCGAGGCGGGGAACTGGGGCAACGCCGAGGGCGGATCGTTGACCTCCACGACGTTGATCACCCCGGTGATCGGCGTCGCGCTGACCAAGTCGGGGAACGGTTGGCCGGCGATCACCACGCCCGAATCGTCAGTCGCCCGAACGTTGAAGGCGACTTGACCAAACGTGTTGGCCGACGGCGTGAAGCTGAACGAACCGTCGCCGTTGATTGTCACCAACCCAAGCCGCTCCAGCCCCGTGACGTTGACGCCGGCCCCCTGACGAATCCGCACAAACCTCTGGGCGTTGCCGCCCGTCGCGGTCGTGCCGGGCAGCGTGACGACTTCGCCCAGCGAACCGTCAACCGGCGTGCCGACCGGGATGCGGAACAGGATAAAGTCGCCGACGTCGCCGGGGGCAACCGTCACGACATCGCCCGGATCGGCGTCGACCACGCCGACCAGCAGCCCGCTGGACGGCGGGACCGTCAATGCGACGTCTTCGGGCGTCGAGTAGTTGCGAACCGTTTGAATCCCCGGCGTCGTCGGATTGGTGTCCGGCAGCGTCGGCGGGGTGCCGACGGCCAACCGCACGCGGTAATCCTCGACTTCGCCCGAGAGCGCTAATCCGGTCGGTTGCAACCCGCCTTGGGCCGAGACGCGGAACCGCGCGGTCGAGAACGTGTTGCCCACCGGCAATGTCGACGTTGCCGGGACGTTCAACGGGATCGTCAACGTTTGCGTTTGACCATCGACGCCGCTGAACGATTGGCCGACGATGATCGTCTCGCCGGGATCGTCAAAATCGCCGTCGGCGTTGAAGTCCAACCAACCCTGCAGCACGCCGCTGCCGCTGACCGTGACGCTGATCGGCGTGCTCAGGCTGCGGTTGAAGACACCGTTGGGATTGCTCAACGAGGTGAATAGGACGCCGTCTTCGTCATCGCCGATGGCGCGGACGGTGATCGGTTGGTTGACCGCCGGGGTATCCGCCGGGACGCCCAGGACCGCCGCCGGAGCCGCGGGACTGGTTTGAATCGCGGTGCGAATCGCTCGCGCCAAATCGCCCGCAAATTCGCGTTGACGTTGGTCCAACGTCGCGGCGATGCCCGGACGCAGCGGCGGGATAAAGATCGCGAAATTGTTCTCGTCGAAAATCGCGTCGGTCGTCAGTTCCAACGTCACCGTCGCGGTCGACGTTTGCAGCGTGATCGTTTGACCGTCGGTGCCGAGGATCGCTTCGGCGTCGGTGGGGCTGAACGTCAGCGAATTGCCGGCAACGTTGAACAGTCCCCCAAGCGTCGAGCCGGGCGGCAGCGAGAAGATCGCGTCGCGATCGTCGCCGTTGGCCAGCTCGCTGGGTTGACCGTCGATCTCGGCGTCAATGAATTGCCCCAACAGCGGTCCGCCGCCGATGATGTGCCGCGGTCCGTCAAACTCCAATGTCGTGGGGTAGCGGCCCGGTCCGATGCCGACCTGTTGTGACGCGTCGCCGAAGTCCAATTGGATGCCCGGCAACGTGATGACGAACTCGGTTTCGACCGAATCGGTGTTCGGTTCGAGCAGGTTGCCGACCCGGTCGGCGATCCCCGGCAGCGAGAACGACGTCAGCGGTCCGCGGACGATCGACGCGTTTTCGATGAAAATCGTGTTCTCGGTTCGCTGCGTCAGGCGGATCGGCGTGTTGATGTTGGCGCCGCCCTGCAGCGCCATCAACAGCCTTGAGCCGACTGTCGAGGCGGTATCGCCGGCGAAGATTTGCACCGGGATTGCCCCGCCGGGGACCCCGGTGAGTTGCAACGTCGGCGCCCCGGAGATGTCGACCTGGGTGCCCGGCGCGTCGTTCAAATCGACTTCCCCGGTCGGCAAACCGTCCGGTCCGAGGACCAGGACCGGATCGAGGTCCAGTCCCACGGAGTTGTTTTCGATCGCCGCCTGCAGGAACCGGGCGATGTCCACCGGGCTGCTGCCGCTGCTGAACCGAACCGCGATATTGTCCATGGCAACGCCGCCGCCGCCCAGGTTGGACTCGAACTCGAAAGTCCGCGTCACCGTGCCCTGGCGGATCGTCACCCGCTCGCCGTCGGCGATGATTCCGCGATCGACAAAGAACGTCGTCGGCGAAGCCGCCGGCAGACCATCGATCGGCACGGGGTCTTGCACCACGCGGGTGTTGGCCAGCCGACCGAGCGACACGATTTGGCGACCCGCGACGGTCGTCGTCGTCGACGCGATACCAAGGGCCGGCACCGCGTTGATCGCCGTGGACAACGCCGCGGCCAGCTCGGCGCCGGTCGAAGCGTTGGAGAACGGGATGACGATTTGGCCGGGGATCGGGTTCAAACCCCCGGCGCTCTGGACGAAACGGAACCGGACCGGATCGCCGGTCGGCGTCAACAGCGTCAGGACCGAGCCGTTGGCGATTTGGACCCCGTTGGGGATCGTCAACTGCAGCGGTCCGGCGACCGAAATCGTGCTGCTGCCGGACGTCTGCGGATTACCCGTCAGCGCCACGTTGGACGTCGGCGAGATCGAGATCGTCAAATTGCCGTTGCCGTTGACCGCGACGATTTCACCGGTCGAGGACGAGTCGGGACCCAGCCCGGTGACGCGGCCGGAGATCGAGTCGAGTGCGTCTTGGACCCGGCCGGCGGTGATCGCCGGATCTTCGCCGGCGACAAATTCGACGGTCAAATCATCGTTGTCCCGCGGCGGCTGGCCGCCGTCGGCGACCGGAGCGACCGGGATCAACCGCAGCGGCAAATTGTCGACGTCGCCAACGCCCGACAGGTTGATCACCGTCCCGACGCCCGGGGAGGGCTGGGTCGACGCGACCGTCAGGGCCGGCGAGTTGCTGGTGATCGTGAATCCGGCGGGTAATTGGACCTCGACGGTGTCGGTCATCGCCGGATTGACCCGCGCGGCCAGCGGCAGCGACGTGTCGGCAAACGCGGCGGCCAAACGCTCCGCGACCACCGCGGCCGAATCGCTCGCGCCGACGATGAATTGGCCCGGCGGGGTGGCCGTTCCGGCTGGCGGAGCCTGCGCCGTCACCCGCAGCGTCGTGGTGCCGGTCGGCGAATTGACCGTCAAAACCGTTCCCGGGGCCAGGATCGGATTGGCCCCGGTGCCCGGCGAGACAACGATCGGCTGGATCGTGCCGGCCGGCGCGACGGCCAGGACGTCGATCGCCGCGTTGTCGGCGGTGACGACCGAACCCGCCGGCAGCCGCACCGAGATGTCGGTGCCGACGGCCGTCGCGGTCGCCCGCAGCGGCGAATTCGTGATCGCCGCGGCCAGCAGCGAGGCGGCTGCCGCGGGGGACGAACCGGCGGGAATCGTCACGTTGACCCGCGTTTGCGACGGACGACCGCCGGTCAGCCCGTTGGAGTCGATTTCAAACAAAACGCTCTGCGTCCCGGTGGTGACGGTGAACGTTTGACCGTCGACCAATCCGGTGACGTTGCCGGGCAACACGCCGGTCCGCAGCAGCGTGCCGCGGCCGTCGATCTGCAGCCCGCCGCCCTGGGTGTCGAGCGTCAACCCGCCGATCGCCGCCAAACGAATCCGCAAACCGTCGCGGGTCGCGAAGACGACCGGGGTGGTCCCGGGGTTAGCCGTCGAACCGGGAGCGAACGTCGCGTTGATCGCCGCGAGCGTCGCGACCGCGATCTCCTCGGCGGTGCGGATTCGCCCCGCGGAGCCGGGATTGGCCGGATCATCGGCGGTCAAATCAACGACGACCGAATCGCCCAGCGTGACGTTGTCGGCATCGAACTCAAACGTCACCGCGGTCCCGCCGGCCACGGAAATTTGGAACACGTCGCCGTCGGCCAGCCCATCGGCGCCGCTGCCCGAATCGGGCACGACGATCGTCGGCGGCGTCGGCAGGATCAGCTCAAAGCCGCGTTCAAATTCAAAGACGACCGCCCCGCCGGCGGTGTCGACGATTTCGACTTGCGCCCCGTCGACGATCTGGTCGCCCTGCGGCAGCACCAGCACGTCGCGGTCACGGTTGTTCAATTCGACGCGGTAGGCCCGGTCGTTGCGGAACACGCCGGCCAGAGGCGTCAGCGTGATCGCGTTGCCGGTCGCGTCGTAAGCGAACGTGTAGTCGATCCCTTCGGTCAGCACGCGGCCGTTTTCAAACAGCAGCACGTTGGCCCCGGCCGGACGAACGCCCGGAATGACCGGCAGGACGACGGTGTTGTCGTCGATTCCGACGCCCGAGAACGGATCGGACAGATCACCGGTGTCTCGGAGCTGGATCCGGATTTCTCGCAGGTTCGGCTCCGTCGAGACGATGCGGCCGACCGTCGGATCGGCGTCCAAACCAACCGTATCGTTGTCCAGCGGCGTGATCGTGACGGCGAACGGGCCGTTGAAGTCCGCCCGCTCGACCGCTCCGCGATCGACGAACAGCTCCGTGCCGATCCCCGAGGGGGGCGAGACGTTGGGGTTGTCAACCCGCCGGGTGCCGTTGATGTCCACCCGCGGGGTGACCAGGTTGCTGCCGGCGATCCCGACCGAGTTGCGAATCGCCGAAAGCGTCGGCCGCTCAACCAGCGCCGAAGTGCCCGAGTCGACGATCAACGAGGACAGCAGCGGCAGGAAATTGTTGCCGTCCGCGTTGATCAATTGACTCGGCAGCAACGGAACGGTCGGCGCGCTGCCGGGTGGCAACCCGAGCCGGTCCAAGTCGATGTTGCGGTCGTCGTTGCCGCCGTTGATGTTGCTCGGACCAGCCTCCGAGTCAGTCAACGATTCGTAACCGGCGTTGCCGGCCGTCGAAACGTTGTTGGCGTCGATGTTTTGCAACAGCACCGACAGGTTTGGATCATCGTACTGGAACAGGTTGCTGGTGACGACCGCGTCGACAACGCGGGGGAAGGCCAGGAAATCGTCGTCACCATTGAAACCGCTGCCGTCGAACTGATTGTCAATCGTGCCGCCGGATTGAACTTCCTCGACAACGACCGATTCGGTCAGGTTGAGCAGCACGTTGTTGATGATGCTGCCCGAGACGCCGGCGACGAACTGGATGCCGGTTTCGGGCAGCACCTGGTCCATGTTGACGCCCGGCGCGGGGTCGACCTTGAGCGGCGTGTCGGTGCTCCCGTTGGGGGCATAGACCTCCACGCCCGCGACGTTTTCGATCGCCGCGTACAGTTCGGTGTAGCCGGTCGGGATGACGTTGACGAGCGCGTTGTTGAGGTCCGGCCGGTCCAACCCAAAGCCCAAACTGGTGAACCCGTTGCGGTTAAATCCCGGCGGAATGATCAAATCCAAACCGTCGGGCGACGAATCCAGCAGCGTCGTGCGGCTAACGGTGCCGAACGCGTTGTTTGTTGTGACCGTCTCAATGACGTTGAAAAGGCCGAAAATCCCCTCAATCAAATCGGCGTTGGGGAACAGTTCGTTGGGCGCGAAGATGCCGCCCATTTGTCCGCCCAGTGCCCGGGCAAAGACCGGCCGGACCGGACCGAGCACGCCGGGGGTACCGTCGTTGAACGTCGTGTCGGGGTCCGCCAATTCGGCGAATTGATTGAGCAGGAACGGCGAGAACTGGATCGTTCTGGCCAGTGCCCGAATCAGCTCGGGGATTTGCCGGTCGCGGGCCGCGGTGTCCAGCGGGATGCGAACCTGCACCGCCGCGCCGACGTCGGCCGGATCCGCATCGCCGAAGATGATTTGAACCCGATTGTTGCCTTGGAATCCGGGGACGTCGGAGACCTGCGTGAGGACCACCGAGTGACCGTTGAGGTCCGCCGCGACGGTACCACCGTCGTTGTCATCGATCGACACAACTGCTTTGCGAGGCGTGAACGCCTCGAGCGACAGCGTGTACGCGCCGGTGCCGTCGGCATCGGTCGGCCGCCCCGAGAGCGACCGGATGGAGAAATCAAGGTTCGTCGCCGCCGAAACCGCGACGTAATACGTCCCGGTCGCCGTGGCGACGAAATCCAAGAACGGATCGCTGGCCCGACCGACGTCGTTGCCAACCGCCAAACGCGTCCGATTGGCTTCCAAAGCCGGCGGAACCTGACCCGGCAACCCCGCGCCGACGACTTGGCCGGCTTCATTGAGCAATTGCAGCCCCGGAGCGACCACGCCGCCGGCGACGGTGTCGATGTCGGCGATCAACCGATCACCGACGACCAACTCGATCTCATACAAATCGACGTCCGCGCCCGGCGACAGCAGGCTCGGCCCGTTTCCGATCAATCCCGGCGTGACATAAGGACCGGTGTGTGCCCGGCCGACTTTGGTGTCGACCGCGCCGCTGAACAGGTCGTCGCCGTCGCGACCATCAACCACCGCCAATTCGAAGGCCTGCGATTCGGTCCCGTCGGCGCCATAAACCGTGTTGTTGACAATTTGAGCGACCGGCTGAGGCGAATCGGCGACATCGGCAAAGTAAGCGACAAACGGATTGCCGGCCGCGCCGACAGTTCGTGCGATCGTATTTGGTTGCGTGCCGAAACGGATCGCCGATGCGCCGAGCACGTAAACGGCCGCGGAGGGGTTTTGGTTCAGTCCGTTGGCGAACCCTTCTTCCAACTCGCTGCCGTAGCGTTTGCTCAATGCCAACCGCGGTTCGACGATTTGAACCAAATCGTTGGTCACCAGGATGCTGCCCAGGATCGCCTGGTAGATCGCCGTCATCACCTCTTGCCGGGTATCGGCGCGGGTCAACGCACTGGTGTGGCGAATGAAGATCGGCACGTGGCCGTCGCCGAATCCATCGCCGCCAACGGTGCCCGAACCCTCGGTCGCGACCGCGCCACCGGCAACGTCCTCGAACTCAAAGACCACGGTGATGCCCGAGGCGTCGATTTCGAGCAACAAACCGTCGGCCAGGTAATCGCCGAAGTCAAAGTCGACGTCGCCGACCGGATCGCCCGGCCGGTTCGGTTCACCCAAACCTCGCGATAGGTCTTCGAGCAGCGTGCCGCCGAAGAACGGGCTGTCAATCACCATCGGCGGGTTTTCGCCCTCGATGCGGATGCCGGCGTAACCGGCTTGGTCGACGATGTTGTTTTCGACCAGGATGCCTTGGCTCAATCCGCCGGTGACGGGACTGACCGCACCGGGGAAATTGCGAATCGGCCCCGGAGTCGAAGCCCCGATCGGCGCGGCCCGCAGGAACGGATTGCTCAGCCGCGTCGGGTCGAGGCCTCGATCGCCGGCTTCCTGGAAAATGCCAACCGCGTTGACATCGCTGACGATGCTCTGGGCAATGATCAATTGACTTTGGGCACGCTGCACGTTGACGTCGCCGATGCGGTCAGAAATCAACGCCGGCAACAGGATTCGGCTGGCCGAGGCGTCCGGTCGCTGCGGCGGGGCGGGCTGCGCCCCGGGGTTGATCAGGGTCGGCGTGACCGAATCTTCGGGGACCGCAAACAGGTCGCCGTCGACGGTGCCGTTGAGCGCCACCAAGCCGTCGCCGCCGGGAACCGTTGCGGTGCCGGTGACGGTCGTCGCGATGAATGACAATTGCGACTGCACGGCCGGTCCGCGGAGCGTCGCGATCAGCGCCGCGGCGACATCGTCGCGGGTTTGGGCGGCGGCGATGTCGACGCCGACGTTGCCGGCCGCCGGGGCGCCGCCCCGTGTGAACTGGAACGTCAACTGGCGGCGATTGTCGCTCAGCGTGAACGTGTCGTCGGTTTGAATTTCCGACGGCAGCGGCGCGACGATCGTGACCGAGCGGCTGAGTCGTTCGTTGGTGTCAAACGTCTCGCCGAACACGAAGTTGCCACCGCCGACCGGAATCACTCCGGGCGTCGAGGGCCGGATGTCGAGCTGGTAGCCGCCGGTCCCGCCGGTCCCGCCGACGAAGCCGAAGTTGCCTTCGGCGGCGCCGATGACTTGCTCGCCGCGTTCGGCAAAACCGACGATGAAGTTGTCCAAAAACAGCCCGCGATCCAGCAGCGACGGCGTCGCGTCGGGGCGGTTATAGGTAAACGCAATGCGGACCTGCTCCAGCCCGACGATCGCGTCGAGCGGCACGCGGGCTTGGAACGACCGCGGTGTGATCGGATCGGTACGGATGACGTTGGCTCCGCCGGCCAGCGGACCGCTGCCGGCCAGCGTCGCGACGGTATCGAACAGCGGAACGTCATTGATGTCGACCGCCTGCTGACCGGTGACCGGATCGATCCGCGGCACCTGAGCCGTCACCGTCACGCTGTCGCCCACCGCCGGGTCGTACAGGTAGTCAAAGTAGAGCGTCGGTTGATCCGCCGCGGAGTAACCGGTCAGGTCAAAGACCTCGCTGGCGACCGTCGCGGTCCCGCCAACGACCTGGCGGTTGTAACGAATTGCCTGGCCGCCCCCGCCGCCGACGAGCGTCTTGCCCTGCACCGAGACGTTCAACTCATACGTCCCGGCAAACGACGGGTCGATTGTCGTCAGGGTCGTAAAGTTGTTGACCACCACGCCGTTGGCATCGACGTTGACGAAAACGCGATTACCGGCGACGACCGCGACGACGTACTCGCCGGCCGGGAGGTTGGTTAGCAACGGATCGTTTGATCCGGGCTGAGGCAACTGCAGGAACGGGTCGAGCGAGACGGTCGAAGTGTCGGTGGAGAACTCACCGGCGGTTGAGCCGCCACGGCCCGCCGTTGCCGCAAAATCGTTGTTGCTGGCAACGAGTTGCTGCGTGAATCCGCCCGGAGCGTTCGGATCGGGCACCAACCGGAACAGGAACAGCGCCAAGTCGACGTTGTTGGCCGGTATCGCCGAGTCCTCGTCTTGGATCACCGACGAGTCGAACCCGTTGTCGATGTCCAAAATAATCGTGTCGTTGTCGTTTTCGACCGTGAAACGGAACCGGTCGATGTCGTTATTGTTTTGCAGCGTGCCGTTGATCGAAACGCTGGGGAACAACCGGGTCGTGTCGCGGCCGTTGCGATCGCCGATGTTGTCGTTGGCATCGGGGAAGGTGAACGCCGGATCGATGTCCAGCGCCTGCAGGTTGGTGTTGTTCGGCTCTCCTTCGCCGATTTGCTGCAACGGGCTGACCGTGATGACCGGCGAGGCGTCCAGGCCGAACCCGCTGGCGGTGAAAGCCGGGGAAGTGGTGTCGATGAACGGCGTTTGCCGTGGACCCTCGGCGGTCGAACCGATCCCCGTCGCGACCCCGCCGACCGTATCATCAAAGAGCCGTTCGACCGACGCGATCGGCACCAGGCGTACCCCGGTTTCGGTCAATCCCACCGGAACTCCCGAACCGACCGCGACGTAATAGGTTCCGCCAAAACCGAACGTGCCGTCGGCCGGCAGGCTGACCGGGCCGATGAACGGATCGGCCGGGCCGTCGGAGCCGGCCGAGAGCTGTCGGCGACCGGTCGTTCCGAGCAATTGATCGTCCAGCACATTGGAATCGGTCCCGACGTAGATCAATTCCAGCGGCGCGGCGCCATCGACGCCATCAGGATCAAAGTAAACCGCCAGCGATGTATCGACGCCGTTTTGCGACGCATAGTCGATGTCAAACGTCAGCGCCCGCCCGCCGAACGTGCTCAACCCATCGATCCGGTAAAAGTCCACATCGCCGAAGTTTGAAATGTCTCCGGCCAGCGACAGCGATCCGTCGGGGGTTTGGTTAAGGTTGCCCAAATACTGTGCCCCCACGCCGGGCGCGTCGGCCGGGGCGGTGAAAATGTCCGGGGCGATGTAAAACGGCGTGTCGTTGCTGTTGAGCGGAGCAACGTTGGTCGCGAACGGCCCGATCCGAGCCAAGGCACCGGACGTGAACGTCCCCGATTCGTTCTCCCCGACGTCGGACAGCAGCGGGCTGGTCGCCATCACCCCGCGGGCGTGGACGCCGTGATTGGCATAGCGAATGTCGGCCTGGCGGACGCTTGAACCGCTGAACGCCTGATCCTCGCTCAACCGGATTTGCAACCGATACGCACCACGGGTCAAACCGCCGTCGGCGTCGTCGATGTTGACCGGATTGCTGCGAACCCGCACGAAATACGTGTTCTCGGTTCCCGTGTTGCCCGGCAGCGATATCCGCAAACCCGCGTTCTTCGGATTGGTGTCGTCGGCGTCGACCGCGCCGCTGAACAGGTTGCTGCGTCGCAGCGATCCGGCTGAACCGACCGCCAAACCGTTCCCGAGCGTTAGCGGCGTGCCGGCCAACTCCGCGGCCGAGTCGTTGCTGCGGGCCAGCAGATTGCCGGTCGCATCGAGGATTTCGAGCACCGTGTCGAGGTTGAACGTCGTGTTGTCGATGTCCAAAAATACTTCGGTGCCCGCCGGGCCGTCGAACGAATAGACGTCGATGTCACCGCCGTCCTCCAGGAAGCCTTCGATTTCAAATCCGGCACGCAGTTGCGAATCGCCCCCGGCCGGGTCAGCCGCCAACCGCCCGACGAATTGAGCCGAACCGGTCAAACCGGCCACGCCCGCGCCCGGTTCGTCGGCCAACTCCCGCTCCAGCACAAACTCGACGTTGCTTTGGTTGCTGTTTTGATCAATCAGCACGCTGCGCCAATCGTTCGGTTCGGGCCGCGAGCTGAAGCCGTCGCCGTTGCTGTCGGTCAACGAGCGACCATCGGGCTGCAGCGCCGAGCCGACGGTGTCGTCCCGCAGACTCGTCAACACCACCGGAGCACCCGGCAACCCGATCACCTGCACCGTCCCGCCGAGCCGCGCCGGATCGCCGTCGGCCATCCCGGTCGCGGAGATCCCCGTGCCGAACGTCGCCGAATGCGGATTGCCGAAACCGCGGAACTTGACCACCAATGACTGCTCGGCGCGGCTGAGCAACCGCAACGCCCCGCCGCCACCGCTGGCGATTTCCGCCGTCGACGCATTGGGCGACACAATCGAATCGAACACCAAATGGTCGATGTCGGTGTCGTCAAAAATCGTCTCGGTCGTGATCACCCCGCCGCGGACTTCCATCCCCGACAATTGACGCTCGTTGGGATCATCGTTGGCGACGATCTGGAAACGGTTCTGCCGCACCAGCGGTCCAAAGTTATCGTCCAGCTCAACGAACCGGTCGATCGGCCCGGTGTTGCGACCCGGATCGACGATCCGCTCGCCGGTCAGCGACTGGACGTCGATGTCGATCGCGCTGCCGCGGTTGTCGACGAACGTATTGCCGACGATGATCGGCTGGGTATCGACGGCGTAAATCACCGACGGGCCGGTGTTGCGGGGGTCGTCGATGGGGAACTCGTCGCGGGCGGCACCGTCTTGGCCGTCGTCGTTGAACTCGAACCGCGAATTGGTCACCCGGCCGGCCGCGGCGTTGAGCGTCAACGGCACGAACCCGAGGCTTTCGCCGCCGGGCAACAGGCTGATCCCGCCGGCGTAAGCGACCACGGCGTTGTCGATCGAAACCCGCGACCCCGTGTCGGCGAAAATCCCCGCCCAGTCGCCGCGGTCGGCGACCGGACCGCCGATCGTCAGATTGCCGTTGTCGGTATCAAACGTCCCGCCGGCCCCAAAACGGTCATCCAACAGGCTGGTCAGGACCACCGATTGCGTCGCCGTTCCCTCGGCGAGCAACTGCGTCGACGGTTGCAGCTCGATCCGGGCGCCGTTGATTTTCAAAACCAAGCCGGGATCGATCACCAATGACGCGTCCAGCCGACTGCGGCCGAAGATCGGAAAGAACCTTGCCGCCCCGCTGGCCTGGCCGCTGTCGATGAACGTCGTTTGACCGGCCGGGACCGTTCCAATCAACCCGAACTGGCTCGTTCCGGGGATCGACCGGTACAACCGCCGCTCCGAGAAAACGCTGCCGGCCGGCAGTACCGGCAGGTTGTCCAGCCGGATGCCCTGGGTTCCGTCGACGGCCAATTCGTCGGTCCGTCCGCCCGCGGCGCTCTCGGCACCGCCGGGATTGGCAAACGTCATGACGTACCGGTAGCTGCCCGCGGCCAGGACGGGATCGGCGATGACAGCCGTCGTGATCGTCGCGGCGGCCGGATCATTGACGATCTCCCGCGGCGTCACGGCACCGACCGGTTGGTCGCCGGTGTCGCTGAACGTCGTCACGTCGGGCGGCAACGACCCGATCAACTCAAACACCTGCGGGCTGGAGTCCGGGACCGAACGATAAACCAGCCGCTGATTAAACGGCCCGGTCGGATCGAGCGTCGGGATGCCGGCCAAATCCACCGATTGCGTCCCGTCGACGGTCACCGGCGGCGACGCGGCTTGAGCATCCGATTCCGGGGTCACCAAAGTGCTGTCGGCGAACGTGACGCGGTACTCGAAATCACCCGCCGGCAGCACGTTGTCGTCAAACGCCGTCAGGGTCGTCTGGTTCAGGTCCGGTCCGCTGGCCGGCAACGGTCGACCGGTGCCCACCGGCACGCGGCCGTCGTCGATGAACCGCAGCGTCGAGGCGGGCAGGTCGGCGATCAATTCAAAGAAGCCCGCCCCGGGCACCAAACGGTACAACCGACGGGCCACAAAATTGTCCTGCTGACCGACGATCGGCAGGTTTTGCAAATCGATCGCCTGGGTCCCGTCGACTGTCACCGGAGCCGATTGGCCGCCGGCGTCGGATTCAAAACCGAACTCATCGACAAACGTCAGGACATAGCGATAGGTCCCCGCGGGCAGGTCGCCGCCGGGAACCGCAGTGACCGAAACGCCGGTCAAGTCGGGCGCAACGATGTCGACCGGCGGCGGCTGGCTGCCGACGATGATCAAATTTTCGGCCAGGTAGTGGACCACGTCGGTGTCGTCAAACCGCCCGGCGACGCGGAGTTGTTCCGGCGGTGTCGTCGGACCGGTGTTGATGCGGATCAACATCGCGTTGATCGAGTTGGCGATCAGCAAATTGCCGGTGATTTCCGGCCCGACGCGGTCGTAATCGGCCGTGAAGTCGTCGCCGGCCTGGAACCGGGGGCTTTGAAACGTCGTTTCCTCAAACGTGTCGGGGCTGGCCGAAATCGCCGCGTCGGCCGAGAACGTGATCTCGTTGAACGCGATCGTCGGCCGCCGCTGCAGCATCGTGATCGGGTTGATCAATTGCTGGGTCGAATCGACTTGAATGTCGCCTGCCCCGCCGTAGCGGATGTCGGCACCGTTGATCGTGTCCAGGAAGATGCCTTCGCGTTCGAGCGAAAAGCGGCCCTGGCTGGTGTCAAAATCCTGACGAAGCACGACGCCGCCCCAGTCGCCCGGTCCGACCGGCGGCGAACCGGCCGCCGCAGCCGCCTCGACCCGCCGATCCCGCGTGCTCGTCAAGATCACCGAACCGTCATCAAACGCCGCCCCGGGCAGGTCGTCAAAGTTGCCCACCAACGTCGTGGTCACCGGGGCGCCGGTCGGCGACAAATTGACCAGCCGCGGGGTGCCGAGGATTTGCAACTGGCTGCCGGATCGGTCGACGTTCAAATTGCTGCTGCCCGCCTCCAACCGCGCGTCGCGGAACTTGATCGCCGCCCCCGCGTCAATCATCGTCGTCACGCCGGCGGGGATCAACAAATCGCGACCATCGCGCAGCACCCGGCCACCGGTCTCCGAAACACCGACCTGGTAGGCGAAATTGTCCGCCGTCGTCGTCAAATTGTTGTCCGTCCCGCCGTTGCCGACGATCCGCACGATGTCGCCCGCCGACGCCGCCCCGAACGCGTTGGCGACCGCCGGGTTGGCGATATTGTTGAACGGCAGGGTCAACGATCCGGTGGCGGCGGCCGGGCCGAGCCGGTCGACAAACAATTGCCGCCCAAAGACCGTCACCGCCCGCGAGACGCTCGCATCGATCGACTGCTCGCCCAGGATCGTGACCGTCGGGGTGATCCCCTGCTGCGCGGCGGTGACGCCGGTGGCCGACAATCCGTTTTGCAAATTGACCTGGTCGACAAACGCCGAAGCGATCGCTGCGGGCGACAACCCGTCGACGGTCACCCGAACGGCGCCCAAAACCGGTTGATCGCCGGTTCGGAACAATTGATAGGTGCGGACCAATCCGCCGGGGCCGGCCAACCGAATCGTCGTGCCCGCCGGGACCGCGTCGCCGGGCAAATCAAAGCGAAGTTGCCGCTCCAGCGACCGGGTTTGGAACCAAAAATTGTTCGCCCCGCCGGGCCGGCCGTCGTTGTCGCCGTCGATCGGCGTGCCCGGAACGCCCGGCAAACCGCTGTCCCGATCCCGCAGCACGAACTGCTGATCGACCTGCGGCTCGAATTTCAACAACACATCGTAACGGCCGGTCGTCACGCCGCCCGACGCGGTGCCGGGAATGTTGGGCAGGAACTGGTCGTTGCCGCTGGACGCGACGCCCAAGAAATACGTTCCCGAACCGAGATTGGCCTCCAGGAAGCTGTCTTCGGCAAAGTAGTCGTCGTTCCGCGCAATCGCCTCCAACGCCCCGCCGGCCAGCGTCACCGTGAACGTCTCGGCCTGACGGACAGCGACGTTCTGCTGGTCGTTGCCCGCGACGACCTCCGCGGTGACCAACGAATTGCTGATCGGGTCGGCATTGATCGCCGCGGCGACCTGAGCGGCGGTGACTTGGCCGATCGGCAGGACGACCACAAAAGCGTCGGCCAGCGGCTCGCCGTTGACTCCGGTCTCCGCGGCGATTTGAACCGTCGTGACGCTGGGGTTGACGTTCTGAATGAACCGGACGCGGGTCCCGTTGCCGGTGACGCCTTCGCGGGTCGACGTCAGTTCCAATGCCAACCCGGTGCCGGTCCGCAGATCGGTCGTCACCGACGCGGTTGTCTCGGCAAAAAGCGTCAACGACGTGTCCAAATCGGACAACTCGGCCAACCGCTCGGCAAACGTTTCGGCCGAGAACCGTCCGACCTGGCCGGTGCCGGGCAAGTCGATGACGAACCGGTACAGGTCGACGTCGTTGAGGTTGTCGATCTCCTGCTGGATCAACCGGCTGGTCACCGGCCGGGCAATTGTCCCATCGGGCCGCGGCGTCGGTTGCACCAAATTCGGATCGCCCGCCTCGGTCGCCATCGAAACGATCTCGCCCGGATCGTTGGCCAAACCGCGCAGGTCCACCTGCTGCGGCTCGATCGTCAATTCGTTGATCGCCCCGGCGGTCGTGCCCAGCCGCAATCGCCAAGTGCCGCCCTCGCCGCCGGTCGCCGCCAGCGTGTTGATGTCCTGGCCGAAAAACAGCCGCGCGGTGAACGTCGCGGGGTCATAAACGACCCGCGTCGGATTGAAAAACGCGTCGTCGTTGGGGCTGACGGTCTCCTGCGTCAAAAACAGTTGATAAAAACGCGGGTTCTCCGCCGACCGAGCCGTTGGGTTGCCGGCCGCATCGTTCTCGACGAACAACGGGTCTTCGTTGAAGTAAACGACGATCTCGTCGCGATTTTGACGCAGCGTCCCGTCGGGTTGACGGACGACCGGCTGCGGCACAACGGCTTGGACCAACGCCCCCAGGTTCAGCTCGAAATTGAGCACCCGGGTCCGCGAGACGTTGTCGGTCTGCAAGACTTCGCCGTCGGCGTTGCGAACCGCGGTGATGCCGGCGGCCGGATCGTCGAAACCGAACAGGGTCACGCGGTAGTTGTCGTCGGGCAAATTGCCGGCAAAACGCACGTCCACCTGGTTGGTGTCGGGGTCGCCGACGACCACGCTGCCGGGCACGACGCGAACGTCGTCGGCGGTCCCAAAGACGTCGTCGATCCCCGAACGGACGATCTGGATGCCCGACAACGTGGCCGGGTCAATCACCTGATTTTCGTCAAAACGGAACGTCAGCACCTGTGGCGCAAGGTTGCGGACGTCGCCCTCGATGATGATCTCGCCCTCGTTGGGCTGAACCCCGATCAACTGCGGACCGGCGAGCAATTGACGCGATTCGAGCTGTTGGATCAGCGACCGGCGGCGTGGGCTGCGGTTCTTTGACTTGGTGCGACTATTGGATTGGATAGCGGAACGCCCCGAGACAGGGTGATTGTGACGCGGACGCGAGGTCATGGACGGCAACCTTGGAGACAGATCGTCGGGACGGAGACGAGGTGCGGGCAAACGGACAACGGCGACAGCGGAGCGATGAGTCGGCGGGGCAGATGACGCCCCTGCAGGCGACATCGGCCCGGCAGCGGGGCTGACGCGGGTTGGACGAGGAGTTTTAGGAAATTGAGGACGGCGGAGCACCGAATTTACCGGGCAAACGCTTTGATAGCATTCTGACCGATCGGACGTCCGAGGGCGGATTTTAGTTGCCGACTTGGCCCACCGCGAAATTTACGCGGCCCGGTGACCGATTCAACCACCAAAACCCAACGCTCCGACGATCAGCCGGGACGTTTAGTTCCGCCGCCCGGCTGCCGGTCCGGCCCGCAACCTAGGCTTGCGAACCTGCCCCACCCCGGTCTTCCCTCCGCTGATTCGTGTCTGTGCCATGAAGGCTTCCCCACGCCGTAACGATCGACGTCCCAACCACCGAAGCCGCGGCGGTTCGCTCCGCGATGGGCTGGACACTCCCGGACCTTCCGGCCCGCCCCGATCGATGTTCAAAACCGTCCTGCGGGCGTTGCTGGCGACCGGACTGCTCGTCGGCGGCATCGCGTCGTTGACCCTCCGGGGCGTTCCGGGACTGCACGGCAGCCTCGCGGCGACCCAAACTCCCGTCCCGATGACCTGCCTGGAGCTGTTTCGAGGCGGTCCGCCGGAAACCGCGATGGTCCATTTGACCGACGCGACGGTGGTTTTACCCGAGACCGATCAAACCAACGCTTGGACCGACGGACTTCCCGGTCCGTTGGTTGCCGCAGTCGACTGGTTGCCCATCGATCGGTGGACCGCGTCAACCGCCCGAGGTCAAATCGTTCCCCGCGGGCGGACGATGGTCGGTGCCGTCAGCCCGCTGGTACTGACCGCCGGAGCCGACGTCGCCGCCCGAGCCGAACAAGCGTCGCAGTCCGGCGACGGTTTGATCGTCGTCGTGCAGCGCGACCACCTCCGGTTGGCATCTCGGCGGACACTCGCGGCGCTCTCGATGCCGATCCCGGATTTTCTCCGGGCCGCCGATGACCCCCGCCACGTGCTCCGCCCGGTCGCCGAAGTCCCGCCGCTGCGGTCGGCCCTGGTCGTCCTGGCCGCTGGCGGCATATCGATCACGCTGGCGCTGCTTTTGGCAATGTCGCTGCGGCCGGGGCTTTGGATCTTCGTCGTGCCGCTGACGGGGCTGATCGCCATCGCGATGTTCCCGTTCCATCGCCCCGCCGGACGGTTCACCACCGCGGCGCTGCGGATGATCGTCGGAGCCGTTTTGATCGCCGCGGCCTATCATCTGATCGTCCGCCGCGGCGGCCTGGCCACCTCGCTTGCCGATCCGTTGGCGATCACCGGCGGGATCCTCGTCGGATGCACCGGATTGGCAATCTGCCTGCGGACCATCAACGCGTTCATTCCCAGCGGCGATGAACTCCGTCAATTGTTCGGCTGGTTACCGACCGGCGGACTGGGGGCATCGCGATTGCGATCGCTCTCACGCTTGACCAAAGCCCAACCGGCCGCCAAAGCCCAGCCGCCGCCAAACCGCAATCGCCCGCCCCGGCAACGCCCCGCGACCGGTCGACCCAGCCCAAGCTGACGCCCGGTGTCGGGTTGCCGGCGGCTTTGAAACAACGCATCGGTCAACCCGCCGGCGGGCACGCCCGGCGGTACGTCGACACCCGGCTGCGGGTGCTCGATGGTCACCGGGTCGCTGACGAAGTCTCGGCCCAGAGCGAATTGTTGTGCCAAATCGGTTTTGACACCCCGCTGGCGGTCGAAGTCCAACGGGCCGGCGGCGAGTTCGCGGCCGCGATCCAGCTCGGATGCCAGGGTTGGATCCTGTCGATGATCTCGACCCGAATCCTGGGCGGTCAAATCGAAAGCACCTCGGTCGCCACCCGAATGGTCTCGGTGCTCGCCGACGGACGGTTGGTGATGACGATCGCCGACGACGAAGACACGCTGGGCAGCTCTCAAAGCGAAGTCGGCGTCCTGCACTGTTCCGCCGGCCGGATCGCCACGGACATCCTGGGCGAGCATTTGGCGCAGATCGAATCGGTCACGATGAGCACCGGACACGGCCCGGTGTCGCTCGACCACAGCGAGTGGCGTGACGTGGTGATGTACGGCGACCGGTGTGCCGCGGCGATCCGCCACGCCGCCCGGGTGCAGCGTTGGGACATCACCGAAGCGGGTTTCGGCCGATTCTTCTACCCGCCCCAACCGGTCGCGACCGAAGCGGAGCCGCAGGACGCCGTTGGCGTGTGACGCAACATTTGCTGCCTAGTTTCTCCCCCCCCCCACCCCGCCTCGGGAGAGGGGGTCGGCTTCAATTTCTTTCCCCCCCCTCTCCCCGACTCCAGGGAGAGGGGGCCGCCCTCAATTTCTTTCTCCCCCTCGCCCCGCTTCGGGGAGAGGGGGCCAGCCTCGAATTCTTTCCCCCCCTCGCCCCGCTTCGGGGAGAGGGGGACGGGGGGTGAGGGGTCTTCGGGGCGCCGGACCCCAAGTTCAATCGACAGCGGACATCCCCTCACCCCCCGGCCCCCTCTCCCCTAAGAGGGGCGAGGGGGAGAATTTCGATGGGCTTCCTCGCTCCCGCTCCCGGGTATGAGGCAGCGGCCTCAATTTCTTTCCCCCCCTCGCCCCGCTACGGGGAGAGGGGGCCGGCCTCGAATTCTTTCCCCCCCTCGCCCCGCTTCGGGGAGAGGGGGACGGGGGGTGAGGGGTCTTCGGGCGCCGGACCCCAAGTTCAATCGACAGCGGACATCCCCTCACCCCCCGGCCCCCTCTCCCCTAAGAGGGGCCAGGGGGAGACGATTGACGAGGTTCCCCACCCCGCTCCCCACTCGCCGTCGCCCATGATCGCTGTTTGGAAATCCGTCGCAAACACGCCGCGGCTGTTTGCATCCTGTTTGCTCTGTTTGCCCGCCGCCCTCGCGTCCGCCGACGACCGGTACGCCGCCGTCACCGACTTTGAGCAACTCAAACAGCTCGCCGCCGAAGTTGCCGCAGCCCCGTTTGTCCCCCGGCAGCCGCTGGCCGACGACCTGGCCGCGCTGGACTACGAGGCCTACCGCGACATCCAATTCGACCACCGGCGAGCGATTTGGCGGGACAGCGACCCGCCGTTTTGGATCGAAATGTTTCACCGCGGTTTTGTCCAAAACAATCGCATTGAGCTGTTGACGATCGAGCCGACCGCGGTGGCCGCAGACAGCGATCAACCGACCGGCGGGGGCCGCGTTGTCCGCCCGGTGCCCTACCGGCCGGAGTTTTTCAGGTTTGGACCCGCCGCCCGCGGCATCGTCGCCTCGCCGCAAACCGGCTACGCGGGGCTGCGGATCGCCGGGCAATTGCACCCCGACGGCGCGGCCGAAGAGATCCTGACGTTCTTGGGCAGCAGCTATTTTCGCGGCCGCTGCGCCGAGTCGGGTTACGGCTCGTCGGTCCGCGGTCTGGCCGTCGACATCGCCCTGCCCGGCCCCGAAGAGTTCCCGTTTTACCGGGCGATGTGGGTGGTCCGGC
The DNA here is from genome assembly GCA_963833245.1 of Pirellulaceae bacterium. Classification (GTDB taxonomy): domain Bacteria; phylum Planctomycetota; class Planctomycetia; order Pirellulales; family Pirellulaceae; genus Rhodopirellula. Next base: position 89,022 of record CAWHXH010000005.1, on the reverse strand, counting down.
CGACCCCGGGCGTTTGGGCCGTCGAAGTCCTGGCGTTGCTGGACAGCCCCTCGGTCGCCGGCGCGTACCGATTCACGTTAGAACCTTGGGTGGCAAGGTCCAAAGTCCACGTCGAAGCCGAATTGACGTTCCGCAACACCCCGCAGAAGGTCGGCATCGCCCCGATCACCAGCATGTGGATGTGGGGCGACGGACTGGACGGCCCCCCCAAAGACGACCGGCCCTCGGTCCACGACGCCGACGGGTTGTCGATCCACGACGCCGATGGTTGGCGATGGCGGGTGCCCGGGCGGCAACCCTACCCGTCGGTTTCGACCTTCGAAGTCAACGATCTAAAGGGCTTTGGCATGGTCCAACGCGATCGCAACCATGCCCACTACCTCGACGACGGGGCGATGTACGACCGCCGGCCAAGCGTTTGGATCGACCTACCGGCCAAAACCGCCCGTTCGCCGCTGCTGACCGACGGGCGGCTGGAATTACTCGAACTGCCCGGTGCCCACGAGGGGATCGACAATTTGGGCGTTTACTTTGTCCCCGCCGAGCTGCCGCCGCCGGGCGTGCCCACACCGTTCGAGTACACGATCTCGTTCCTGACCGAAGCGGTCGATCCGTCGCTGGAGTACCGTTCGTTGGCCAAAGTTAACGGGCTGGACGTCCGTTGGCCCGACGACGGAACCATCACGCTGGACGTGCGTTTTGCGGGTCCGTCGTTGGCCAAACGTTCCGGCGAATCACTGACCGCGGCGGTGATGACCGTTCGCGGAGCCGCCGACGTGCCGGCGACTTTAACGCGGCGGTACAAGGACGAGATCACGGTGCCGATCACGCTCCGTCCGACCGAAGACGGCCCGGTCGAGGTCCGCTGCGTGTTGCGGGATGGCGGTGAAGCGGTCAGCGAGGAGTTCGTCTACCTGTGCCCCCGCCGCCAGCCCACGTTTGTCTACCCCGACGTCTACACTCGTCAGGAATCCGCAGCGGTTTCCCCCTCGCTCACCCCGTAGCCGCCAAATTCTAGCTGAACGGCGCAAGCCGTCCGGTGCCGCTTTTTTTAGCGGAACGGCGCAAGCCGTCCGGTGCCGCACCCTATTTTAGCGGAACGGCGGAAGCCGTCCGGTGCCGCTCCCTTATTTTAACGCAACGGCGCAAGCCGTCCGGTGCCGCCAAACCGGACGTCATAACCGCCCTTCACGCCCCCAAAGCCTGGCGGCTTCGGCTACCGGAGGTAATCATTGAACCAACCCCCGCCCCAATCGGCTCAACTGGATCAAATACGCGGCGGCGACGCCGATGCTTGGCGTCATTTGATCGACACCTACGAAGCCCGCCTGCTGGCCTACGCGTCCCGGCGGGTTGGCGACCGGGCGGCGGCCGAAGACATCGTTCAGGAAACGTTTGTCGGGTTCCTGGTCTCGCTGCCGAATTTCGACGATCGCCAATCAATCGAAACGTTTTTATTTTCGATCTGTGGTCACAAATTGGTGGACCATCTGCGAAAAACCGGTCGGCGGCCGACGTTGCAGTCGGTGTTGACCGGTCCCGGCGGCGGTGCAGTGTCGTGGACCGGACCAGGCCGGGTGGCAAGCTCGATGGCCCGAAGCCGCGAGCGTCACGGCCTCGAAGCGGAGGTCGTCGGCGAGGCGATCGCCGCGATTTGGCATCAATGGTGCGATCAAGACGCGACCGAAAAGGCTCGGACGATCGAGTTGATCTTCGTCGCCGGTTGGTCCAACGCCGCGGTCGCCGAGCATTTGGGGATCGACCCCCAAAGGGTGGCGAACTTCAAAAGCGACTTCCTCCGCCGCCTTGGCGTCGCGATTCGGGCGGCGGAACTCGACCCGGAGGTTTTTCCCGAACTCGCGGCGCATGATTGAAGGGGTGCTTGATTGAAGGGACGGCAAAGCGTTGTTAGATTGCCCAGACGGTAAAATCGGTCGCACCGCGATCGATGAACCCATCGTCTCCGAAATCGACTCCCCCCTTCCTTTGGTTAGCTCAACTCCATGCCCCGCCACCCTCGGCCCACCGCCGCCGCCACGTCCCGCCGCCGTTTCCTGACTCAAACGGCTGCCACCACGGCCGCCGCGACCGCCGGTGTCGGATATTTCACCAGCCCGTCGACCGCGGCCGAAAAAGAGCCATCGGCGCTCAACGCGTTGGCGGCCGGTTGCATCGGCATTGGCGGCAAGGGCGGCAGCGACACCAGCCACATTGCCGAGCAGGACGTCAAAATCGCCGCGATGTGTGACGTCGATGGCTTGACGCTTGAAAAGAAATCCAAAGAGTTCCCCGAAGCCAAGGGTTTCTCGGATTTCCGCGAAATGCTCGACCAGATGGGCGACAAGATCGACATCGTCACCTGCAGCACGCCCGACCACACCCATGCCGCCGCGTGCGTCAAGGCGATGAACATGGGCAAGCATATCTATTGCCAAAAACCGCTGACTTGGTCGATTCGCGAAGCCCGAATGATGCGCGAAACAGCCGAAAAGACCGGCGTGGTGACGCAGATGGGCAACCAGGGTTCGGCCGAGGACGGGCTTCGCGAAGCGATCGAAGTAATCCAGTCCGGCGCGATCGGTGACGTTGCGGACGTTTACATTTGGTCCAACCGGCCGGTTTGGCCGCAGGGAGCCGGGCGTCCCGAAGGCGAAGACCCGGTGCCGGACGAATTGAACTGGGACGCTTGGATCGGCCCCGCACCGATGCGGCCGTTCGTCAAAGGTGCATATCATTCGTTCAATTGGCGCGGCTTTGTCGATTTCGGCACCGGGGCGCTCGGCGACATGGCCTGTCACACGACCAACATGCCCGTCCGGGCGTTGCAGTTGTGGGATCCGGTCGCGGTCACCGCGGTCCGAAACCCGGGGATCGTCAAAGGCGAACAGTATCCGGCGTCGTCCTCGTTGATGTTTGAATTCCCCGAGCGGGATGGTCTCAAAGCTTGCAAATTTCATTGGTCCGACGGCGGAATTTTGCCTCCCGACGACATCATCGCGATGTTGCCGGCGGGTTATCAGAAACAGATCGCCAAACAGAAGGACGGCACCGGCAAGAAGCAGTCCGGGGCGGTGGTCATCGGCAGCAAAGGGTTGCTCTTTAGCCCTGACGATTACGGCGCCCGCTACTTCCTGTTGCCCGAAGAGCAGTACGCCGACTACACGCCGCCGGAGCAGACGTTGCCGCGGATTCCGTACAAACGATCTTCGGACCAGCGGAACAAGTGGGAGTTTGTTCAAACCGTCCGCGGCGAGTACGAGCCGGGAACGTTCAGCAATTTCGGCATCGGCGGTCGGCTGACCGAAACGATCCTGGTCGGCAACCTGGCGATGCGGGCCGGCGAAGGCCAACGGATCAAATGGAACGCCGAGACGATGTCCAGCCCCAACGTCGAGGAGGTCAACCAGTATGTCGGCCGCGAATACCGCGAAGGCTGGGAACTGGCTTAAAGAGTAGGACGGCCTTTCAGGCCGTCCATCATAGAGGCCTAGTGAAATGTCAACATAGGATTCTACGGTGAGCCGAACGCGCTAGCGTCGGGTATCGAGCGATACCCGCGGCTAGCGCCGTCGGCTCACTCGCAGACCCTAATTTTTATACATGACGGTCCACTTGTCTGGTCCGTGAGACCGACGGGCTGAAATCCCGTGGTACTGCCGACCTCCAACTTTGAATTTCGTCATATGACTAACCGACGCTTCGTCGCTTTCACGATCTGGGCGACCCTCAGCCTCATTGGCGTCACCGTTGGTTGGTCCGACACCCGACCGCCCAACTTTGTCTTCATCTACGCCGACGACCTCGGCTTTGGCGACTTGGCGTGCCACGGACATCCTCGGATCGCGACGCCGAACCTGGACGCGATGGCTGCCCGGGGGACCGATTTTCATCAATTCACGGTCGTCAATCCGGTCTGCTCGCCGAGCCGCGCGGCGATCCTGACGGGCCAGTTTCCCTCGCGTTTGGGCATCCATCAGCACTTTGCCTCTCACGCGATGAATGTCGAGCGCGGGATGCCCGATTGGCTCGACCCGGCGGTGCCATGTTTGCCCAGGCTACTGAAAGAACAGGGCTACCGAACGGCCCACTATGGTAAATGGCACCTCAGCGGCGGCGGGATCGATGACGCCCCCCAGCCGGCGGCGTATGGTTATGACGATGCCGCGACGTGGACCGGCGGCGGAAAGCATGTGTTTGAAGGCACTCGGTATGGCAAAATGAAAGGCGAAGGCGAGGCTCATGGAGAAGTCGCGGCGAGTTATCTGAGCGTCGCGGCGACCGATCATGCCGTGGATTTTATCCGCCAAAATGCTGCCGACCCCTTCTACATCAACCTGTGGTTGCACGAAACCCACGCGTTGGTGACGGCGACGGAGCAGGAGAAGGCGGCTTATGCGGACGTCTTCGAACCACAGCGTACTTACTATGCGGCCGCGACTCGGGCCGACACCCAGGTCGGCCGCATCATGGAGTTGCTCGATGAATTGAACCTCGACGAACAAACCTTGGTCATTTTTTCAAGCGACAACGGCCCGGAAAACTCCGTCGATCGGCCCGGCCACAAGCTTTATCACAGCCGCGGTTCAACCGGCGGACTGCGGGGCCGCAAGCGAAGCCTGTTGATGGGCGGGGTCAACGTGCCCTTCCTGGCCGTTTGGCCTGGCCATGTTCCGGCCGGCCGCACCGACCGGACCACCCCGATCGCCGGCGTCGACATCCTGCCGACATTTCTATCAATCGCTGGCATCGATTCACCGCAGTCACTGGTTGCCGACGGAATCGATGTATCCAAGGCGCTATTTGGAGAACCGACGACAAGGCAGCAACCGATTCTTTGGTACTGGCAGGGACATCATGGCGGCGATGACTGGCCCGCCTGGGCGATCCGGGACAACCAATGGGTGTTGGTACGCGACGAAACCGGCGACCGCACCGAGTTATACGACGTCATTGCCGATCGTCAGCAGACGACGGATTTGGCCGACCAACATCCTGATCGCGTCGCTTCGATGACCCGTTCGTTGGATCAGTGGGCGGCAACGCTACCCGAAAGCCCGCCTGCCGAGCCGATCAAAACGAAGCCCAAAGAGTCGAAAACTCGCTTGACGACCGAGCAACGGACACGCGTTTTTGGAATCAAAGACACCGACGCCGATGGTCGGTTGTCGCTGGCGGAGTTCAGTGTCCGATTGCCTGACGCGTCCGAAGCTCGCCGACGGTTTGAGTTATTTGACACCGACGGCGATGGCGTGCTGACGCTGCCAGAGTTCGCCTCGCCGTAGACGTCGTGACCGGGATTACCCCCGGATCCTAGCGGCAGGGCGCAAGCCCTCCGGTGCCGCTCCAATTTTTAGCGGCAGGGCGCAAGCCCTCCAGTGCCGCCCCAAATCTAGCGGCAGGGCGCAAGCCCTCCGGTGCCGCGACATCGGACGGCTTACGGCGTTCGGCGGAAGTGGCGGCACCGGAGGGCTTGCGCCCTACCGCTAAGATTCATGACACCGGACGGCTTGCACCGTTCCGCTACGTGATGGCGCCGGCCGATTGCAAGGCCGGGTCAACTGTCCGGCCCAAACCAACCCGGTCAGCATCCATATCGGTCGCGGCAACCAAGTCCCCATCATCGGTCGCGCGATGGATTTGTAACAGACATATACCCACACCCACGACGCAACCGATCGTCCAAGCCGGGTGATAGGACGGCCCGGCGTCGGTGATGCGAATCAATCGTTCCAGTAGCGGCCATTCGAGACCCAACAGTCGGTCCATCGAAACCGATAGCGAGTTGTTGACCACATGGATCAATATCGTCGGCAATACGCTGCCGGTTCGCAGCGAAATCCAACCCAGTAGCACGCCCATGATCGTGGCGCTGATCGATTGCTGTAAAACCCCATGGGAGACACCAAACATGATCGCGGTGACCAAAACCGCACGCACCGCGTGCCGACCGCGAACCAGTCCGCCAAAGATGAAGCCGCGAAAGGCGAGTTCTTCGCAAATCGCCGGCACCACGGCCATCAACAATAGAATCTTGGTCCAAGGCGCCGCCGCGATTTGCTCGGCGAACGGACCGATCGCGGCGCTCGCCTCGTCGGACATCGGATACAAATGTAACACCGCCGAAGCGAGCGTCACGTAGAGCGGATGGAGCATGACCGATAGTGCCAGCACCCACGGCCAAACGTTCCGGGGCACCGCGCGAAGTCTAAGCGATGTTCGCAAAGATGTCGTCAACATCGTCGCCATCAACAACGTCGGGGCGAGGATCAACCCAAGCTGCGGCAACAGGATCAACGATGCGATGCCGCCCATCGTTGTGGGCATCGAGGTGACCATCAATTTGGCAAAGAATAGTGCAACCAGGATGATGACCCCGCACGCGGTCGCCATCACCGCGGTGGCGGCGGTTTGACGGTCCCGCCAAAGGTGTCGCAGCCACGCCGAAAGTTCCCATTGGTCGTTGCCGCCAAAGAGCACCGACTCGGACTCGAATTGACGACGTGCCCAACGCGTCGCGACAGACAGACATAGCAACGTCACCATGGCAACGATCGGCAGGTGTTGCAACGCAAACCCATAGTGACCTTCGACCAACGCTCGGACCATCAAGAACATGCCGGTCACGGGGATCATCGCGGTCCCATACGACAACGTGGTGCCCGGCAGCATCGGCAGAAGCACCAGTGGCAGCGTCAACATCATCAGCGGCATCAGATAGTATTGTCCCTCCTTACTGCTTTTGGCCATCGCCGCGACGGCGAGCGCCAGTGCGGAGAACAACATCGACAGCGGGATCAGCGCGACCAATAACCAAGCCATCGGGGCCAGCGGCGGGGCGCCGGCGACCATCCCGCCCAAACCATCCAGGCTCGCGGTCATTTGACGGACGACCAACGAGCTGGTGATCAACATGCTGCCGGCATTGAGGATCGCCGTCGACATGCTAAACGTCATCACCGCGGCGAGTTTGCCCCAAACGATTTCGCTTCGCGTCGCCGGGGAGCATAGCAGCGTCTCCAGCGTACCTCGCTCTTTTTCGCCGGCGACCAGATCGATCGCCGGATAGAATGCCCCGGTCATCGCCCAAACGAGCATGATAAACGGTAGCAATTTGCTCCAGTACGCCGCCTGCGCGGTTGCCCGGGGGGCCACATCGACCGGCTCGATCGCAAAGGGGTCGAGCACCCGCAGATCGATGCCGGCGCCGACCAAACCGCGGCGCACCCATTCGCCTCGCCATTGACCAATTTGCGCGGTCACACGATCTTTGGCGATCCGCGAAGGGTCGGAACCAATGTTGTATAGCAACTGCATCGTCGGTTGATCGCGAATCATTCCGGGGCCGCGAACCGGTCCGTCGACAAACATCACCACGTCATAAGCCCCCGACTGGACCCACCGGGTGGCCGTTTGGATCGATGAATCGGCGGCAAAGCCGTCAATGGTCATCATGCTATCAGCCAACGTACCCGCTTCACCCATCGGCGTGAATTGATAGCGATCGGGATCGGCCGAGTCGGGTCGCAACAATGTGGGATAGGCCTCCGGCCTGTCGTTGGTTGCCGTGACAGGCCGGATGCCTATCTCACCGTCGACGGGCCGGAGGCCCGTCGTACTGTTAGTCACGTATTCAATGCCAACGACCGCGACGCGGGTGGGGTGTTGACGGGTGAACTGCGCGATTTGCATCAACAACATGCCGACGATCGGATACAACATCATCGGCAGCAGGATGATGGTGAAGAGCGTTCGGCGATCACGCAATTGATCCCGCATCTCGCGGCTGTAAATCGCCGCGACGGCCCAGAGTCGTGGACGCGTGGTGGACGGACTTTTCATTGAATCGTCTCCAATGATTGCGTGGCCTCATGACGGCTGAGCAACCCGAAGAACAGCTCTTCAAAACAGTCTTCGCGGTGGCGGGCGGCGAGTTCTTCGGTCGTTCCAGTGTCCAAGATACGGCCCTGGTGCATGATCGCGATCCGGTCGCATAACCGTTCGACCTCGGACATGATGTGAGTCGAAAAAACAATGCACTTGCCCGCGTCGCGGAGTCGCTCAACCACGCCGATCAAATTGCGGGCTACCAACACATCCAACCCCAACGTTGCCTCGTCAAAGATCAGCACCGGGGGGTCGTGAACCAACGCTCGGGCGATCGACACCTTTTGCCGCATCCCGGTCGACAGGCTGCCGCCGGGGACGTTGCGGAAATCGTTCATTCGCAGCGAATCAAACAATTCGTCGATCCGTTGCCGCAGCCGAATTTTGTCCATGCCGTGCAGCCGTCCGAAAAATGTCACCATTTCGACGGCGGTCATCCGGTCGTAGACGGCGGTGTTGTTCGAGACGAATCCGATCCGCCGCCGGACGTCTTCGGCTTCGGTGACGACGTCATAGCCATCGATTCGGGCCGATCCGGCGGTTGGCCGCAGGACGGTCGAGAGGATTCGCAGCACGGTGGTTTTGCCGGCCCCGTTGGGTCCCAGCAGTCCAAATATTTCCCCGGGGCGGACCGTCAACGAAATCGCGTCGACGGCCACGACGCGGCCTCGACCGAGGTCCTCGTAGGCCTTGGTGAGGTGTTGGACATGAATCATGCAGTCGGTCGGGGGCGTCGCGGGTCGGAGCGAACCGCGGCGGCGATTCGCTCAACGCTACCACACAGAACCGAAAGTCTTGGCGACTTCCGCTACGGTTTGCGACGTCGTTTGGCTTCGAGCAATCGCTCGGTGTAGGAAAGCTCCGGTTTTGACGCGTCGGCAATCGGTTCGGGCGGCGGTGAGGATAGGTCGGACAAGGGCGTCGCCGATTCGGTCGGTTCAAAACGTGCGGCGGCTCGGCCGGCGTCCAAACTCCGCCGCGTCGCCTCCTTGCGTTGTCGCAATTGGTCCAAACGCACGGTCGGATCGGCGACCACCGCCCCGCCCCGCATCCGCCGCACCCAAGCCCGCAGCGGATCGGCCGAGACCGCGACCCGGCGGATAAAAACATCCATGAAAAACAACGTCGCGGCGGCCAACAAGACCCACATCCAAGCGTCCCGGATGCTGCGTGCCGGGGGCAAACCGCCGCGGTAAGGATCGGGGATGGTCGCGTCGGTATCGGCCAGCGGCGGGGCGACCGAGCCGGGTTGGCCGCCGCGGGGACGCAGCCTTGCCAAACCCTCGATCAGTGCCGTGTTGGTCGGCCGGACGCGAAACTCATCGCTGAACGGCACCGTCACCCCGGCGGTCAGCGGCGCCGCTCCACCGCCGGGCACAACGTTGACAAAATACGTGCCCGCTGCGTCGACCGGCACCGAACCCTCGTACCGACCCGGCGCGGTTTGACGCATCCGCAGCGGCACGGGTTTCAAATCGGGATCGAGCACTGAGGCGCCGACGTCCAGGAAGTTGAGGTAACCGTCCTCGTCGTCCAGCCCCGTCATGACGACTTCGATTTGACCGTCGCGAAGGTTCGTCGCCAATGAAAATTGACCCGTGTCACCGGTCGGTCGCATCAGCCAGCGGACCAGTTGGCTGAACAATTTCTCATAACCCGGCCACGACGTCCAAGACTTCGCCCAACGCGTTCCGGCGTCGGTCGTCAATACCGCTGATCGGCCCAATCCGTAGTTCCAAACGGCCAGGACCGTGGCGTTCTCGGCGTCGGCGGGTTGCGGCGAAGCGATCACGACTTGCGCCAGCGGGCTGGTTTTGGTTTGCGTTTGGACAAAACCGCGGATCGGCGGCAGCGATGACTCCAGTCCATCGACAACGACGTGCGGAAAAACGATCTGCGGCGAAACCCCGCCGGGCGGTTCAAAAATCAGCGGCCGGGAGACGCGGCGGGCTTCCCGCTGGAAAATCTGCGGCAACGCTTTGCCTGATTTGACCGCGTAGTATTTCCCGCCGGTCGCCGACGCGATCCGCTGCAATTGTTGGCTGTCGGACAATCCGTGCGATTCGACGGCGACGGTCGAAATCGTGATTTTTTTGTCCTTGAACGCCGCGATCGTCGAGTTGGCCGGCGGTGAGGGGTCGCCGTCGGAGATGATGATGCAGTGCCGGACCGCGGCGGGGGTGCGGGCCAATCCGGCGACCGCCATCCGCATCGCCGGATCAAATTGCGGCATGTCGCCGGGGGTCATTCGCCCCATCGCCGCCATCATCGCTTTGCGGTTCGGGCCGACCGGCAACATTCCTTTGGGGTTGTTCCACAACCACTCGTCGCCGGCCATCGTCCAGTGCAACACGCCGGCGTAATCGGCCGCCCCAAGCTGCTCGATCGACGCCCGGGCGATCACCTTTTGCCAATGATTCCCTTGCGCCATCTCCGACGCGTGCATGATCAACGCCAACGCCCCGACGGCTTGGACCTTGCGGTTGCGGATGCGAAAATCCACCGGCATCGCTTTTTCGATCTCCGTGCCCGTCCACCCGCCGGCCCCGAGCGCTTCGGGTCCGCCGATCATCAACAACCCGGCGCCGAGCTGCTGGGTGTTGCGGACCAGCATTTCGATCTGCTCGTCCGAGAACGAAGTGATCGTCGCGGTCGTTTCGCCGGCGACGCGGGGGGTGCCGGCCAGGATCACGGCGTCGTACCCCTGCAATTCCCCGAGCGATCCAAACATCCGGTCGGTCGGCATCGTGACGACTTCGATGTCAGCGGTGCGGAGCGTTTTGGCCAACAGTTCGTGACCGGGCAACGGTTCGCCGGCCGGAACGATCATCAGCACGCGGCCCGACCCGGCGACGTAGGTGTAGCCCGAGGCGGCGTTGTTTTGCCGCAGCGTATCGACATCTCCCGCGGATTTATCCGGTAAAAACTCCGCTCGGTAGGTGTAAGCGGCGGGCTGGTCAATCGTGTGCCGCAGCGGGAAGACGTTCGTCCCCGGCGCCAGTTCGACGGATTGTTCGGTGAGCAATTGCTCCGCCCCGCCTACGACCTGTTTAACCCGCAGCGTCCCGGTCGCCGGGGCAGCATCGTCGGCCGATTGCCGGTCGATCACCACGCGGGCCTCGAACGGTTGGCCTTTACGCACCGTCGGCGGCAGGTCAACTTTCTCGACCATGATTTCGCCCGTCGCCCGCGTCAGCACGGGGACGACGTCGATGCCGATCCCGGCGGCGGCCAGCCGGCCGGCAGTGTCGCGGGCGGAGCCGAGATTCTCGTTGCCGTCGGTGACGACGACGATCCGCCGGGCGGTGTCCTCGGGCATCGAAGCTTGGGCCAGGTTCAAGGCCGCTTCCAGATCGGTCGCATCGGTCCGGCCGACGATCCCTTCGAGCTGGCGGATTGGCGGGATGTCATCGTCAAAAGGCGGGATTTCGATCGCCGCATCACGGCCGAAAACGACGATCCCGGCACGGTCACCTCGGGCGGCATTGCGACTTTGGGCGACTTGATCGACGACGTAATCGAGCATCGCGGCGCGGGAGTCCGCGGGGACCGACTCACTCTGGTCCAACACGTAGAGCACCGTCATCCGGTCGTCGGTCCAAACGGCTTGGACGCCGGCCATGGCCGCGACGATCGCGACGTAAACAACGGTGCGAAAGATCATTGCCGCGACCGCCCGGCCGCGACCGAGGTTTCGCAGCGGCACCCGCCCGATCCACCAAAGCAGCGGCAACCCGACGAGCCAACCCAATTGCCATGGGGACTCGAAGGTGACGGAGGGTAGGGTCATGGGGCAATCATAACGCATCGACCGTCGGATTTTTCCCCTCCCCGCATCGCCTCGGGGAGGGGGGGTTGTCCCCCAAATTCTTTCTCCCCCTCGCCCCGCTTCGGGGAGAGGGGGCCGGGGGGTGAGGGGTCTTGCGGGCGTCGGACCTTAGGTTCGATCGACAGGGAACATCCCCTCACCCCCCGGCCCCCTCTCCCCTAAGAGGGGCGAGGGGGAGAAAGATTGTTTATCCCCCCCGGCCCCCTCCCCCCTAAGAGGGGCGAGGGGGAGAAAGATTGTTTACCCCCCAAACGTCCCCTCGATCCGGTACTGCTTCATTTTCTTATAAAGCGTGTTGCGGTTGATCCCCAACCGCGTGGCGGTCTTGGTTTGCACCCCGCCGCACTCGCGGAGGACTTGGACGATCAACTCGCGCTCGATTTGATCGACAATCAGCGGGTACATCTCCGCCTCCTGGTCGGATTCTCGCAGGCCGCGGGCGATCAGCGTTTCAATCAAGTCGCCGCAGTCGCCACGCGGCGCGCCGTTGCTTTCGACCGGAGCGACCGGCGGGGGCTGATAAGCGGTCACCGGGGGCGGATGGGTTGCCGCGTGAACCTCCACCCGCACCGGCGGACCGATCAGCGGATCGCCGCCGGCGGTTGACCAATCGGCCGCGGTGGATCCGGTCACCGCTGGCGGCAGCAGGTCCAACGTGAACTCGTCGTCCTCGGCCAAAACCACCGCCCGCTCGATGTAGTTTTGCAACTCGCGGACGTTGCCGGGCCAGTGGTAATCCTGAAGCGCCTCGAGCACTTCGGGTTCGTAATGCGCCACCATGCGGTCGTTGGCGATGTTGTAATAGTCCAAAAAATAGGTCGTCAGCGGTTGAATGTCGTCGCGGCGTTCCCGCAGCGAAGGCAGCACGATGGGCACGACATTGAGCCGCCAGTAGAGGTCTTCGCGGAACCGTTCGAGCGCGACTTCGCGGCGCAGATCGCGGTTGCTCGCCGCGATGATCCTCGCATCGGTCCGCAGCGAAGTCGTGTTGCCGACCCGCTCGAACTCTTTTTCCTGCAAAACGCGGAGCAGTTTGACCTGCAGCGTCATCGTCGTGGAGTTGATTTCATCCAAAAAAATCGACCCGCCGTCGGCCGCCTCGAACCGTCCGGCCCGGTTGGCGACCGCTCCGGTAAACGCGCCCCGAACATGGCCGAAGAGTTCCGATTCGAGCAGCGATTCGCTCAGCGCCCCGCAATTGACTTTGACAAACGGACCGGACGATCGACGCGACAGGTGGTGGACGGCCGAGGCGATCAACTCCTTGCCGGTGCCGGTTTCGCCGAGGATCAAGACCGACGCGCCCGAACCGGCGACCTTTCGCGTGATTCGATTGACGACCCGCATCGATTCGCAACGACCGATCACCCCGGGCAACAATTCCGAGGACTTCGGGGCAATCGGACGCGGCGGCAGGGACGATCCGGGCAAGGCGACGGGTCGGAGGTGGAGGCAGTTCGCCAAAAGATTCGGACGGATGGCGTCGCAACCGAAACTCTTGGCGAATTTCGCGACACCGGTCTTCGCGTTAGCCTACTGCCATGCGTGCAAAAACCAATGCCGGGCCGTGGACAGACGCTTCGGTGGCTGACCGGGCCAAAGTGCTGGGGCGGGTCCCGGGGCACCTGGCCGCGGCCGCCGAAGACTTGATTGACGACGCCCGCTCGCCGCTGCGTCGGGACGTCGAGACGGTCTCCGCGGAGCTGATCCCGTTGGCCGACGGGATCGCTTGGTTGGCCAAAAACGCCGCCCGCATCTTGGCCGACCGCACCGTCGGCGTCCGCGGCCGGCCGGTTTGGTTGTGGGGCGTTCATTCAACCGTCCAGCGGCGACCGTTGGGCCACGTTCTGATCTTGGGAACGTGGAATTATCCGATCCTGTTGGCGGGCATTCAAACCGCTCAGGCTCTGGTCGCCGGCAACCGCGTGACAATCAAACCGGCCGCGGGCACCGAGGCGGTGACCCGGCGGTGGGTCGAAGCATTTTTTTCCGCGGGCGTACCCGAGGGTCAAATCCGCCTGCTCGACTCATCCACCCGGGCGGCGACCGACGCGATCGACGCGGGCGTCGATTTGATCATCCTGACCGGGGCCGCGGCGACCGGCCGGGCGGTCGCTCGCCGGGCCGCCGAGACGCTCACGCCTTGCATCTTGGAACTCTCCGGCTGCGACGCCGTCATCGTCCTGCCGACCGCCGACACCGATCGTTTGGTCAACTCATTGTTCTTTGGCCTCCGGTTCAATTCCGGCGCGACCTGCATCGGGCCGCGGCGGTTGATCCCGGTCGACCGCCGACCGACCGCGGCGATCGAGTCGCTCGTGCAGCGGCTCCGCGAAGCCGGCGAGGTCGCCGTTCACCCGGCCGCGGCCGAGACGGCGGTCGAGCTGATCGAATCGGCGATCGCCGACGGAGCGGTCGATTTGGTCGGTCAATTCCGCGGCCCCGACGTCCGCCGCACCGGCCGGATGCCGCCGGTGGTTTTGGACAACGTTGCGGCCGACCACCCGGTCGCCGCAGCCGACGTGTTCGCGCCGGTGATGTCGATTTTGCCCGCCACGACGCTCGATGACGCGGTCGATCAAGTCAACGCGTGCCGCTACCGGTTGGCGGCTTCGGTTTTCGGCGACCGGCGGGCTGCCACCGCGGTTGCCCATCGATTGGACGTCGGCAGCGTGACGGTCAACGATTTGATCGCACCGACGGCCGACCCGAGGTTGCCGTTTGGCGGCCGCGGACACAGCGGTTATGGCGTGACGCAGGGTCCCGAAGGATTGTTGGCGATGACGCATCCGCGAAGCGTGTCGGTGCGGCGGGGTTGGTGGTTGCCGCACCTGGATCCTCCCCGCGACGGTGATGCGTCGCTGTTGACCGCGGTTTTGCAATTGGCCCACCGCCGCGGCGGCGATTCGGCAGCGTCGCGGCTGCGTCGACTCGCCTCTGCCGCCGGTCGCCGCGGGCCGGTAAGTTGACCGGCCCAATCAATACAACGTTGACCAGCGACTGATATTCCATGATTTCCGCATCGAAAACCTCTCACCGCGTCGTCGTCGTCGGCGGAGGTCTGGCCGGTCTGTCGGCCGCCTGCGTTGCCGCCGCCCGGGGACACCAGGTGACGTTGTGCGACAAGAACTCCTGGGTCGGCGGCAAGGCGGCCGAGCATCGCACCGAGGGCTATCGTTTTGACATGGGTCCAACGATCCTGACGCTGCCCAGCGTGCTCAAACGGGTCTTTGACGAGGCCGGGCGCGACATGGCCGATTACCTCGAACTGTTGCCGCTGGATCCGCAGTGGCGATGTTTCTTTGAGGGTTCAAAACAATCCGGCCAATCCAATAACACGGTCTTGGATCTGGTGCCCGACGTGGCCCAAATGAAACGCAATCTATTGGCGTTCACCGGGGGCGAGTCTTCGGGGGCCGGTTATGAGAAATTCATTGAATTGTCCAAACAATTGCATGGCGTTTCGGACCGGTTTTTCTTTTGGCGATCGGTCGGCGGCCTGGCTGACACGATGGAGGTCGGCGGCGCGTTCTCGGCCGCGGTGCTCAAAGACGTCCTGAGTCTGCGGATGGGTCAATCGGTCGCTTCGGTGGTGCGCAAACACGTTCCCGAGCACCGTGTATCGCAAATGATGGATCACTTCACCCAGTACGTCGGCTCGTCGCCTTATGCGTCGCCGGCGGTATTGTGCAGCATCGCGCACATGCAAACCAAGGAGGGCATCTGGTATCCGGTCGGCGGCACCCGGGCGGTCCCGCTGGCGCTGGAGAAGCTGGCCAGGGAACTCGGCGTTGAAATTCACACCCGTTGTGACATTTCAAAGATCGAAACCGATGGTGTGTCCGTCACCGGGGTGACGACGACCGACGGCGAGACGTTGCCGGCCGACGTCGTGATTAGCAACTGCGACGCGGTGCGAACCTACCGCGAATTATTGGACGGAACGCCCCAGGCAACGAAGTTTGAGAAGAAGAATAAGTATGAGGCGGCATGTTCGGGCGTCGTGTTGTACCTGGGTCTCGATCGCCGCTACGACCAATTGCTGCATCATAACTTTATCTTCTCCCGCGATCCCGAGGAGGAGTTCGACTACATCTACAAAAAGGGCCAGCCGGCACCGGACCCGACAGCGTATGTTTGTGCCCCGGCGATCAGCGAGCCGGGCGTCGCGCCCGAGGGTGGGGAAGCACTTTATATTTTGGTCCATACGCCTTATCTCCGGCCCGGTCATGATTGGTCCGAAATCCTGCCCGGTTACCGCGACGTGATCCTGGACAAACTGGAGCGGACCGCGGGGATGGAAGGCTTACGAGACGCGATCGTGACGGAGGATTCGTTAACGCCCGAGGGGATCAACCACCGGTACCGCGTGCTAAACGGTGCGATCTACGGTTTGGCCAGCCACGGCAAATATCTCGGGGCTTTCAAACCGGGCAACCGTCGCAAGGACTTGAAAGGTTTGTACCTCGCCGGCGGCGCCGCCCACCCCGGCCCGGGGATGCCGATGGTGTTGATGAGCGGCTGGATCGCCGCCGATTCGATGGACAAGGACGCGGGCAACGTGCGGGTGATGTCCCCAAACCGGTAGCGGCGGCCCGGCAGGCCGCCGCCACTCAAGCAGAATCCCGGTGGCGGCAGCCCGCCAGGCCGCCGCCCGAGCAATCCTTGACACCTTGGCAGGCCGCTGACCCTACCGATATCAAAGTGGGGGGGGATGCTCCGGCGGCGGCCCGGCAGGCCGCCGCCACCCAAGCAGATTCCCGGTGGCGGCGGCCCGCCAGGCCGCCGCCCGAGCAACCCTTGACACCTTGGCAGGCCGCTGACCCTACCGATATCAAAGCTGGGGGGGATGCTCCGGCGGCGGCCCGGCAGGCCGCCGCCACCCGAGCAACCGAAACCGGATGCATTGTTATGTTAGGATCTCACTGACCACGCGGCTTTCCTTGGTGATGTTGCTCAATCTTTTATTGACACCCTGGTTGAAATACGTCAACGCGTGGTGATCGATGCCCATCGTTGCCAGAATCGTTGCGTGTAGATCGTGCGGCGTGACGGGGTCGACCACGCTCTGGTAACCCACCTCGTCGGTTTGACCATAAGACATCCCGCCCCGGACCCCGCCGCCGGCCATGAACATCGTAAACGCGCCGGGGTTATGGTCCCGGCCGATGAATTTCATCTCTTTGCCGTTACGGTTCTCCCTCATCGGCGTGCGTCCAAACTCGCCACCCCATATCACCAACGTCTCATCCAATAAACCTTCTGACTTGAGGTCCTCGATCAACGCCGTCATCGGCGCGTCGACGTCGCGGCATTGATCGACGAATCCATCGTCCAGCGACGTGTCCTTGGCGGTCCCGTGCGTGTCCCAACCCCAGTGGAATAGTTGGATGAACCGCACGTCACGCTGGGCCAATCGCCGGGCCAGCAAACAATTGTTGGCAAACAATTCTTTGCCGGGTTCGGCGTTATAACGTTTGATGGTTTCGGCCGATTCGGTCGACAGGTCAAACGCTTCGGTGGCGGTCGTCTGCATCCGAAACGCCATCTCATATTGTTCGATCCGCGTCAGGATTTCGGGGTCGCCGACCGACTCATAGGTTTGACGGTTGATCGTCGCCAACGCATCGAGCGCCCGCCGACGGGTTTGCCGCGAAACGCCTTCGGGATTGGAAAGGTACAACACCGGATCACCCGAAGATCGGCACTGCACGCCCTGATGGACGCCGGGCAAGTAGCCGCTGCCCCAGACCGATTTGCCGGCCGAAGGCGTCTTGCCGCCGGAGACCAATACAATGAACCCGGGCAGGTTCTCATTGATCCGGCCGAGTCCATACATCGTCCAGGCCCCCAGGCTGGCCGAACCGAGGTTGGGGTCGCCGGTGTGCAGCAGCAACTGGGCGGGGGCATGATTGAACTGGGTCGTGGTCATCGATTTGATAAAACACAAATCGTCGGCGACGCGGCTCAGGTGGGGCATCCGGTCGCTGATCCAAGCCCCCGAATCGCCGTGCCGGGCAAACGTCGCCCGCGGCCCGAGCATCTGCGGCGTGCCTTGGATAAATGCGAACCGTTTGCCTTCCAAGAAACTCGCCGGGCAGTCTTGACCGTCCAGCGCCGCCAGCTCCGGTTTGTAATCAAACAATTCGAGCTGGCTGGGCGCCCCGGCCATGTGCAGATAGATGACCCGTTTGGCTCGCCCGATCCGTTCGGCCTGACTCGCGGTGGCATCGCCCAGGAATAGCGAACCGAGTCCCAACGATCCGGCCCCCAGGAAATGGCGTCGGGTTTGATCGGCGATCAATCGGCGAGGTTGATGGGGATCGTTCATTGCGTCAACGCTTCGTCAGTATTGAGGATTACGGAGGCAATCGTTGTTAGGACGTCGACCTCGGGCGTAGCGGAAGTCGCCAAGACTTCATAAAGCTCCAACAACGCTTTCACAATTTCGGGTTCCGGTCGCTGACCGGTGACGGCGCGGAACATCATCACAATTTGTTGGTTAATGTCACCGTCGAACCGGCCCGCCAATGCCACTGCGGCCTCGTGGTACACCGGGTCGTTGAGCGTCACCAACGCCTGCAGCGGCGTGTTGGTCGCGACGCGGCGTGGCGTGCAAACCTCGCGGCTCGGAGCGTCAAAACTCATAAAACTAGGATACGGACTGGTTCGGCGAATGTAGGTGTACAACCCCCGCCGGTAACGGTCCGGCCCGGTCGCGTCGTCCCATGTTTGACCCGAATAAACGGTCCGCCAAACGCCTTCGGGCTGCGGCGGCATCACCGGCGGGCCGCCGATCGTGCGGGTCAACAACCCGGCAGCGGACAACGAAGCGTCGCGGACCATCTCGGCAGTCAATCGTTTGCGTGGACCCCGGGCGACCAACCGGTTGGCCGGATCGGCGGCCACGACCGACGGGTCAACAGCAGCGGTTTGGCGATAAGCGGCCGACAGGACAAGCTCGCGGAGCATCGATTTGAGATGCCAGCGGTGGTCGCGGCGGAGCCGAACGGCGAGGTGATCGAGCAGTCGGGCGTTGACCGGCGGCAGTCCCGCGGCCCCGAAATCCTCCTGGGTTTCGACCAATCCGGTGCCGAAAAGCGTGGCCCAAATGCGGTTGGCCCAAACCCGAGCGGCCAGCGGGTTATCGTCGCTGACCAACCAGCGGGCCAGGTCCAAACGGTCGGTCACGGAGTTATCCGCGGCCGCGAAAACCCCCGGCAGCCCCGGCGAAACGACGTCGCCGCGGTCGAGCCAATTGCCGCGGATAAACATCCGCGTCGGCCGCACGCTCGCCGCGTCCCTCTCGGCCATCACCGGCACCGCGACGCTTTTGGACTTTTTCGCCGGAAGCGATTTTTGCGTCGCCGCCAGCTCCGTGTCGATTTGTTTCATTTCGCCCGAAGCAAACAAATTAATCAGCGCCGGATCGTCGGTCATGGACAATTCAAAACGCCGCAGCGGGGTGGGCAGCCCGCCGGAAACCGACCCGGAGCATTTCAGATCGATCCGCAACGTTTCGCTTCGTTGCAATTCGATCGGCTCGGCCGGGACAAACACCGCCCACCGCGGCCCGTGCAGCTTGGGGTAGCCGCCCACGCCGTGCGGGTTATTGACCAAAGCCATCGACGGCGGTTGGTGATCGGTCAACGCGTCGGCGACGACTTCGGTGAACTTGACTTCGCGGATTGTTCGGGCGGCGTTGTGGTCCAGGCCGCGAATTTCGGCGGTCACGTGCGTCACCGTGGAGCCTTGTTCGGGCCAATCGGCGGGGTTGGACGAAGCCGGGTGGACGTCGATTCGTAGTGAGGTAATCGTCGGAACCCTGGCGGGTCCCGCGACGGGATGGATGTCGCAGGAGATTGTTGTTCCCGGTGGCGTTGGGCCGCCGGTCAATACGATTTGCGGCCGGTCGCCGTTTTGAATCTTGTAATGTCCGTCCGTCGACGCTATCCGCCGGGGGGCGACGGTTGACCAATCGGCCGCCGCGGCAACCTCGGCGGCCAGGGAGTTACGTCGCCGCTGCAGATCGTCGATCCGTCGCTGCAGCCCGATCGCCGTGGCCCGGTCAACCGGATCGTCGGCGACTGGAACGTTGACGGTCGGAAAATCTTCGGGCAGGTCGGCATCGGCGGTGTTGTTGAAAATCGCCAGACTGCGATAGAAATCCTCATGGTCAAAGGCATCGTAAGGATGCGCATGGCACTGGACGCAGCCCATCGTGGTGCCTTGCCAGACGCTCCAAGTCGTCGCCACCCGGTCGATCACCGCCGCGATGCGATACTCCTCGTCATCGGTGCCGCCTTCGGTGTTGGTCATCGTGTTGCGATGAAACGCCGTGGCGAGCGTCTGGCCGGGGCCGCCGAGCCGTTGCAAATCGTCGGCGGGCAGCAGATCGCCGGCTAGCTGCAGGACTGTGAAGTCGTCGTAGGGCATGTCGGCGTTGAAAGAGTTGACGACCCAATCGCGGTAGGGCCAAATGTCTCGCCCGCCGTCTTTTTCGTAGCCCGAACTGTCGGCGTAGCGGGCCAAGTCCAACCAAACCGACGCCCAGCGGCCGCCGAAAGCCGGATCAGCCAACAACCGGTCAATTTGGCGGGCGTAAACCTCCGATTCGCCGCCGGGTCCGGCCCCCGTCAGTTGACATTCAAATTCGTCGATTTGGTCGATCGTCGGCGGCAAACCGGTCAGGTCAAAGCTGACCCGCCGGAGCCACTCGGTCGGCGAAGCCGGCTCGGCGGCGGACAACCCGGCGGCCGACCGGTGATCGTTGATGAGCGTGTCGATGGGGCCGTAGGAATCGTCAGATGCGACCGTCGGCGGCGGCCGGTCGTCGATCGGCCTCAGCGACCAGTGCCGTTGCCAAATCGCTCCGGCGGCAATCCACCGCCGCAGCGTTTGAATCTCCGAATCGCTCAACCGCCCGCCGGGATGCCCCGGCGGCGGCATTTGCATGTCCTCGTCTTCGCTGGTGACCCGCTCGATCAGCACCGAATCGTCCGGGGCATCGACGTCAACCAACCAACCATCGACCGGATCGGCCGCGGCGCCGTTGACAAACGAAACGCCGCCAGCCTCCTTGACCCCACCGTGACAGGACGTGCATCGGCCGACCAGAATGGGGCGGACGTCGCGGTTGAAATCGATCGCCAATTCTTGAGCCAACCCGGGGGACACGTCGCCGATCAGCATTGTTGCAATCAAGCAGACGGCGCGAAAAAGATTTTGCATCGGCCGGTTTCGCGTTTTTTAGGGGGGCGGGAAGCTATCGACTCGGCAACGTTGATTTTAACCTTCGCCGCGTTTTTCTGCATCGCCGCGATTTATTCGGCCGCAGGTTTCGGCGGCGGTTCGAGCTACCTGGCGCTGCTGACGGTGACGTTGCCCGATCGGTTGGAGACGATTCGGACGTTGGCGTTGGCGTGCAATCTAGTCGTCGTCGGCGGCAGCGTCCCGATGTATTGGCGAGCCGGACTTTACGACCGCCGCGCCTGGCCGCTGTTGCTGCTGAGCGTCCCGGCGGCCGCAGCCGGAGCGGCGATGCGGCTGCCGCCCTCGATCTTTTTACCACTGCTGGGCGGAACGCTTTTCGCCGCCGGGTCGGCGATGCTAATCAAAACCCCCAAAGAAAGTTTCATCACCGACGTAGTGGATTTTGCTAAAAAACCATCCCCCCAACCCCCCATGCCAATCAATTCCCCGGCAACCTCCACCACCACCCAGGCGATCCTTGGCGGCACCATCGGCTTGCTATCGGGGATGGTCAGCATCGGGGGCGGCATTTTCCTCTCCCCGGTGCTGCACCTAATTCGCTGGGATGAAGCCCGCAGGATCGCGGCGATCGCGGCGTTGTTCATCCTGGTCAATTCCGCCGCCGGTTTGGCCGGCCGAGTCGCTTCGGGCGAATGGACCGTCCAGCCCGCCGGGTTGTGGTGGTTGTTGGCCGTCGTCGCCGCGGGCGGGCAAATGGGCAGCCGTTGGTCGATCGGCCCGGCCGGCCGCCGTTCAATCCGCACGCTGACTGGGATTTTGGTCATCGCCGCGGGAGTGCGATTGTTGGTGGTAGGATGATTCTCATTTCCCCCCGCCCCGACAGGCCGGAGGCCTATCCCACATGTTGATTCGATTCTTTTTCGCGCTGTTGATGCTCTCCGCAGTCGCGGAGGCTGAACTGCCGCGGCTCAACCTGTTGCTGATTACCGCCGACGACTTGGGCGTGCAATTGGGTTGTTACGGCGATGATCAAGCGATCTCGCCGCGGCTCGATGCCTTTGCCCAAACGGCGATGCGGTTTGAAAACGGCTACGTCGCCGCCGCCTCGTGCAGCTCGTCGCGGTCGGCAATGTTGACCGGGCTTTTTCCCCACGCCAACGGGCAAATCGGACTCGGCAACGCCCCCAAATTGCCCGACGGCCGACAACGCTTTCACCTCCGACCCGACGTCGCCGCCCACACGCTTCCCAACCAATTGCACGCCGCCGGTTACCGGACCGGCATCGTCGGCAAACTGCACGTCAACCCGGAGTCGAGTTTTCAATTCGACATGCGGGAAAAGCAGGGATTCGGCGACCGCAACTTGGACTTTCAAGTCAAAAGCGGGATGCAGTTCATCGAACAATCGGGCGATCAGCCGTGGTTTTTGATGTTCAACGTTTTTGATCCGCACGTCGGCAAAACAAAGCGAAACGGCAAGACGACCACATTGATCCCCGACGTTGCCCATGGGCTGCCGGCATCGCCCCGCGGCCGCGATACGTTTGAACCGTTTCCGTTTCAAGGCATCGACGAGCCGGAGATGCGGACGCGGATCGCCGGTTATTACAACGCGGTTGCAGCGGCTGGACACCGGCGTCGGCATGTTGCTCGACCGGCTCGACGAGGCCGGTTTGACCGACTCGACCGTGGTCCTGTTCCTGGGCGACCACGGGCCGCCGACCGGCCGAGCCAAGACGACGTGTTACGAAGCGGGACTGCGGGTGCCTTACCTGTTGCGTTGGCCCGGCGTGACGTCGCCGGGCGTTTCCCAAGCGTTGGTTTCGGCGGTCGACATCACCCCGACCTTTTTGGACGCTGCCGGGATCGACGCGGCGGGCCGGATGCACGGTCAATCGCTCCGACCTGTCGCGGCCGATCCCGACGCGGAATTTCGCCAAACGCTTGGGGCAGAGTTCATCTACCACGGCGCCGAGAGCTATTTTCCCCGCCGCAGCGTGCGGACCGACCGGTGGAAATTGATTGAAAACGAGCTGGCCGGGCAAGACAATCCGGTCAAAGGCGTCGACAGTTGCCCGTCGACCCGGCTGGCCCTGACCCGACCGGCTGGCGACCGTTCACGGCAGATTTTCGAGCGATTGCTGGCCCCGCCGCGGTTTGAACTTTACGACCTGCAGGCTGATCCGTGGGAGTGGGTCAATCTGGCCGATGACCCGCAAAACGCCGAAACGTTGACGAAATTGAAAGGCAAACTCGCCGATTGGCGGCGGGCGACGGGCGATTCCGACCGGTAGCGGCGGTCCGCCAGGCCGCCGAACGAGCCGCGACCAAAGCCTTGGCGGCTTCGGCTACCGGGATTTACCGCCCCAGCCACGGCATCGCGTCGGGGATCAGCCGATTGCGGACCGGTTCGGGCAGCGGGTTGGTGTAATTGGGTGGCCGGTTGGCGTTGTCGGTCGGGGCGATGTCGTCCAGCGGAAAAGGGTCGTGGACGACCGCTCGGGCCTGTTGCTGCTCCAGCGGCCCGGGCGGGGGCAGGAACCCTCGGCCGCGGCAACCGGCGGCGGTGGTCAAAATGGCGGCCAGCAGGGCAATCGAAAGCGTCGGTTTCATCAAGGTCGGACCTGGTCGTTGGCGGGAAAATTGAAATGGCGCGGCAGCGCTCGCTCCGCGTCGGTTCGCCAGCGGGTCCTTCCGCTCTAGCGTTCTTTTCGGCGTCGGCGGCTCGGTCGTGACAACTTCGTCGGCCGTCATCCGCCGACCGGCACAGGTCGCAGGGTTTGACAACTTGGTACGCGGGCTTTGGTGTACGACGGGCTTCCAGCCCGTCGATGCGGTCGATTGACCGGGACGGCCTGCAAGGCCGTCTCACGGCATTGGTTCACGGCGACAAATATCGCAACCAATTCCGAACGCCCTGGCCGGGAACGTAGGCGACCGGTTGTCCCCAAAGTCCCTGGCCAAGCTGCAACGGGTACGCCTCTTGGCCAAAAGAAACGAGCGATCCCGCCGGAGCGCCGGTGGCCGCCGCTGGTGCGGCGACGACCGGTGGAGCAACCGGCGGCGGCATCGTCGCGGGACCGGGGATCGATGTCGGCAACGACCCGCCGGCGACCGCCGGAGCGGTGTAGGCGGTCGGCATCAGCGTCCCGCCGACTCCGCCGCACGGTCCGTACCCGGCCGCCATCGCCGGATAAGTCGACGGGGCGGTAATCAAAGGCGTGTTGGCCGACGTGGCAAACCCGCCGCCGAGTTGGGGGGCGGCAACCGGTTGCCAATCACCGGCCGGCGGCGGAGCGAACACTTGCCGGTAACCGGTTTGAACCAATTCGGCCCGAGGGCGGTTTGCGTGGCCGGGCTGGAATTGATCAACCGCGCTGGGCGAGCCGATCGGGCGAAAAGGCAACTGAGCGGCGGCATCGGTCGTCAACGCCGTTCCGCCGAGCAGGCAGGCCAGCGTCGCGGCGCGGCGGGCGGTCGTTGGGGATAGAGCAATTGGTGGGCGGCATCGGCGGGGGACTCCGGGGCGGCGGGGGACGGGCAACCTGTTGCCGCTACCGCATCGGTCCTCCACTCCGCAAGAGCTTTTGGCATCGACCGCCCCCCGATTGGCAAATCCGCCTTGTTTCCGCGCCGCGTCAATGCTTAGGACCGCCTCCGCCGGTGGTTTCCGCCGGTCCCCACCCGCTCCTACCTGCCGCGACGGATGTGCCCAGTGGCCCGCTGTTTTGCCCCACCTCTCCGGCCCCCCCTGGTCGCCCTGCTGGCCGCCCTGGCGGTTGCCGGTTTGGGTCATCCGCCGCCCGCGACTGCCCAAATGGGCGGGGCCGGTGGCGGCGGGGCACAGGCACCCGAAGCCGAAGTCCGCCCGAAATTCCGAGACCACATCCACCTCCGCGACGGCATTGCGCTGCGGCGAGAGGACGGCGATCAGACGATCGGCGACGTCCGCGTCACGGGTCTGTCGCAAGTCTCCCGCGATCGCGTCGACGCGGAATTGCAAACCCGGGCCGGCCGCGTCTATGACCCCGAATTGATCCTCGGCGACATTCGCCGGCTCAACGATCTGCGATCCTTTGACCACGTCACCTACCGCGTCGACCCGATGCCGCCCCAGCCGGGCGACGCCCCCGATGGTCCGGACCGCGTCCGCGTCGTGTTCTTTGTCCATGAACGACCGCTGGTCCAAGAGGTCCATTTCCACGGCAACCGCGGCGTCAACGACGGCGAACTGGCCGGCCGCGTGGGCATCAACGTCGGCGATCCGCTCAATGAGTTCGCCGCCGAAAACGCTCGGCTGCGGATCATCGACTTCTACCGCGAAAAAGGCTTCAACCAGGTCGCGGTGGCAACCTCCACGGGACTGCCGGCGACAGCCAAAAAACCCGAACGGCCCCAGGCGTTAGTGTTTCGGATCAACGAAGGCCCGCGGGAGCGAATTTGGGACATCGATATCGAGGGCAGCACGATCGTCAGCGAGGCGCAGACTCAAAAAAGTGATTAAAAGTCGCGGCCCGATGGTCGGAATTTATCCGTATGCGTTGAATGTTGCCTCCATCGACAAAATCGACGCCGACGTCGATATGCTGTCCGCCTACTATCATAACCTCGGCTTCTTGACCGCGACGGTGGGCAGGCGGCTTCGTTATGACGAATCGGGCAAGTGGCTCTATGTGACCTACATCATCAACGAGGGTCCCCGGTTTCGCATCGGCGAAATCCAAATCATCGGCAATACTTATATCACCGAAAAATCACTCCGCGACCGGATGACGCTTCGCTCCGGCGACGAGTTCAACGGGTTGATCCTGCGGACCGACATCGGTGAGATCGTCTACGGCTATGGCGAGTTGGGTTTTATCTACACCGAGGTCGACCCCAAGACGATCCTGCGGGACGAGTCGGGCATTGTCGATTTGGTGTTTGACATCACCGAGGGCGATCGCTGGAAGGTGGGCCGAATTTCGGTCGAAATTGCCGGCGATCCGCACCTGATGAAAGAGACCACGGTGCTCAACCTGTTGGATCTCCGCGAGGGTGATTTCATCGATCGCCGCAAACTGGAGGTCAGCCGCCGGCGGGTCGAAGCGAGCAATTGGTTTGAAACCAATCCGTCGATCGCCGAAGCACCGGACATCAAGGTTGTGCCGCGCGAGGAGATCTTGCGATGAGCGACGTTGCCGAACCTAATCTTTTCTTTCAACCACGTGGCGGACGCACCGTGCCGAACATCACAACGCGCCGCCCGACTCCCCCCGTGGCGGCGGTCTGCCGGACCGCCGTACGAGCCTCGACCAAAGCCTTGGTGGCGGCGGTCTGCCGGACCGCCGCAAGGGCCGCCGCACGGGCCTCAACCAAATCCTTTGCGGCTTCGGCTACGGTTTTGCTATGGTCCAACCTCGCGGCGGCACAAACCGCCAGCGACCAGATCCTGCCGCCGCCCGCGTCGGGGTACCAGGTATCGCCGTCGTATAACAACGCGCCCCGATATAACTCGACCCCGCAGTATCAACCTGCCCCGACGCCGACCCCGGCACCTTCGCGCAGTTATGCGGCGCCGCCGACCAACTATCAACCGAATTATAACGACGGCCCACCGCCGATCTATCCGGCGCCCGGCAACGTCGGCACGATTCCACCGCCGCCGATCAATCCGCAACCCAACTTCGTGCCGGACCCGAGTTTTCGCGAGAGCTTCGGGACCAGCAACCTGGCGCCCTCGGTCGTGCCGCTGCCGCCGGTTCGGCAGGCGGATTTGATCGTCGAAGGCTATCCGGCGCGGACCGGGCGAATCATGTTCGGCGGGGCGGTCAACTCCGACGCCGGCGTGACCGGTCAAATAACGATCGACGAACGCAACTTTGACATCACGCGTTTCCCGACATCGTTCCAAGACCTGTTCTCAGGCACCGCGTTTCGCGGAGCCGGTCAAACCTTTCGGCTCGAAGCCGTCCCGGGCAACCGGTTTCAACGTTATACCGCATCCTTTGCTGACCCCAACCTGTTCGGCTACCTGCCGATCAGCCTGTCGGTCTCGGGGTTCTACTACGACCGCCGGTTCAACGACTGGAACGAAGGTCGCACCGGGGGCCGGTTGGCGCTGGGCTACCGCGTCACCCCCGACCTTTCGGTTTCCGCCGGCGTTTCGGGTCAGAACGTCGAAATCAGCAATCCGCGAATCCGCGGCGTCGATCAACTCGATCGCGTCTTGGGGGACAACGAACTGTACTCCGGCTCGTTGGCATTGACCCATGACACCCGAAACAGCCCGCTGCAACCTTCGGACGGTCACTACATCAAACTCAACTATGAGCAAACGTTTGGTCGTTTTGATTACCCCAAACTGGAGGCCCAGTATCGCACCTACGCGTTGGTGCGGGAGCGGGCGGACCGTTCGGGCAAGCAAACGTTGTCGTATAGTTTGAACCTCGGTTTTTCCGGCGACGACACGCCGATTTTCGAGAACTACTTTGCCGGCGGTTATGCGACGATTCGCGGTTTCGATTTCCGCGGCGCTTCGCCGACCGAATCGGGCATCGAGGTCGGTGGCCGGTTTCAATTCCTCAACAGCGTCGAGTACACGTTTCCGATCACCGCCGACGACGCGTTCAAAGGCGTGGCGTTTGTCGACTTCGGGACTGTTGAATGGGACATCGAAATCAACAGCGAGAATTTTCGCGTTGCCCCCGGGTTTGGTTTTCGGGTGGGGATCCCCGCACTGGGACCGGCCCCGTTGGCGTTCGACTTCGCCTTCCCGGTCGCGATGGCCGATGGGGATGACGAGCGGGTGTTCAGTTTCTACATGAGTGCGGTCCGTTGAGGCCAAACGGTTAGCGATCGTTGCGGTATCCTCACGGCGGCAAGTTTGAACCCCCGTGCCCCTGACCGCTACGAACGCCGATGCCGAGCCTGATTCCGTTTGTCACTGAACACTGGCAGTTTTGCCTGCTTCATTTCCTCGAATTTGCGATCTGGGGGTCCTGGATCGTCGTGCTGGGCAATATGCTCAAGGCGAGGGGTTTCTCGCCAAAAGACATCGGCCGGGTTTACGCAACGATTCCGATCGGATCGATGCTCTCCTCGCTGATCGTCGGAGCGTTAGTCGATCGATATTTTCGCACCGAGTGGGTGATCGGCATCTCGCATCTGGTCGGTGCCGGATTGCTTTTTGCAATATCGCGAACCTACTCACCGCGTCCATTCTTTTGGCTCTCGTTGCTCTACGCGATCGCGTTTGCGCCGACGCTGGTCCTGGTCAATTCGATTGTCTTTTCTCATGACGACGACATCTTTGGTGGGATGGCCGAGCAAGGGTTCCCTTGGATTCGGGTGTTCGGCACGATCGGATGGATCGTCGCGGGGCTGTCGCTGGGATTGATCGTTCGCAAAGGCAACCAACTCGACAGTCAACCGCTCGTGCTGGCTTCGGGGCTGTCGCTGATCCTAGGGCTTTACGCATTCACATTGCCCGCCACGCCGCCGCAGCCCGATCCGACGGCGCCGAATCTCCTGGCGTCGATGCTCAATCTGTTTTATGACACGATGGCGATGGTCGGTGACCATCCCGTCTTTTTCCTGGTGACGTTCGTTGCCGCCATGGCGATGGGTTTATATTTTGCGTTCGGGGCGCTGTTTCTCGAATCGACCGGGGTCGCGCCCCGCGTAGTCGGTCCCTTGATGACGATCGGACAGGCCATTGAAATTATTTTCATGCTCCTGCTTCCCTGGTTCCTGGTGCAATTCGGCATGAACTATGTCCTCCTGGCGGGGATCACCGCATGGGCACTGCGGTTTGGCCTGTTTGCGGTCGGACGTCCCCTGCCGCTGGTGCTTTTCGGCATTGCCATTCACGGCATCTGTTTCGACTTTTTCTTTGCCGCCGGATTCATCAACGCCAATGTGATAGCCGCGGATAATTTGAAAGCGACGGCGCAGGCCGTGTACGGCTTCTTGGTCTATGGGCTTGGCATGTACCTGGGTAGCGAGGGTTCCGGTTGGCTCAACGAATACTACAGCCGAGGTGATGCGATCACCGCCGACTCGGATACTCCATCCGATGCCACCGCAATTAGTGCCACCGCAACGAATATCGCCGGGACCAATTGGCGGATGTTTTGGTTGATCCCCTGCATCATCGTCAGCGTCGCGGCCGCCCTATTCGTGGGCTTCGTCGTGAAGTAACTCAGCCGTCAATTTCCCGGCCGCGTAGCGAGTTGCATCTCGCCAGCTGTGATCCGGGGGATCCGAAAGTCTTGGCGACTTCCGCTACCGTTATGATTCAACCAGGAACTAGTTGACGACCGAATCCCGCACGTCGGTAATCACCCGCCGGACTGCGGCGTCGGTCTCCTGCAGCGTTTCGATCTTTTGCAACGCGTGCATCACCGTCGTGTGATCGCGGCCGCCAAATTGACGGCCGATCGACTGCAAACTCTCGTCCGTCAATTGGCGACATAAATACATCGCCATCGAGCGAGCTTGGACGATGCCGCGTTGCCGCTTGCCGCTCCGCATCGCCGTCGCGGTGACGCCGGTTTGGCGAGCGACGCGGCGGATGATGACGTTGGTTAAATCCGTCGCCGCCGGTTCCGGCTGCGGTGGACTGCCGACAATCCCCGCCCGGCTTCGCATCGACGTCTGGCGTGCGGACGCTTCGATCGTCCGCGCGGTCGCAGGCGATTGCCCGCGGCCGGTCGGCGGATCGATGTCCGCGCCGCCGCCGGGATGTTGCAATTGCAACTCTGCGGCGATCCGCCGACGGGCTGCCGCTCCGGGGGGCCGGATGAGCACCGACAACCCGTCGCCCAACCGGCTGGCAAGCTCCGGTTGCAGCCCCGGTTGTTCACAGGGCCAACGATTGGTTGTCAAAATCGACACCCGTCCGGCTCGTTGGCGGGCGTCCAACCGCGCCGCCAGCTCGGTTTGAGCGGAACCTTTGCCGGCCAAAGCCTCCAGTTGATCGATCACCCAGACCTCCGCCGCATCGATTCGGCCGCGAAACGCTTCGGAGTCACCGGCCGACACCGCCGCCGCGTACTGGCGGCCATAGTCATCGCCGGAGGTGATCATGGGGTCGGCTGACCGGCCGCGATCAGAGCGGCCGGGGG
The DNA here is from genome assembly GCA_963833245.1 of Pirellulaceae bacterium. Lineage (GTDB taxonomy): Bacteria > Planctomycetota > Planctomycetia > Pirellulales > Pirellulaceae > Rhodopirellula. The sequence continues at coordinate 58,989 of CAWHXH010000005.1, read as the reverse complement.
ACGAACGATCCGCCAGGATCGCCAGCCGCAGTCGTTCGGCCAAGTGCAAAGCCAAGGTCGTTTTGCCAACCCCGGTCGGACCGATCAACACGATCGGCGATTGATCGATCAAATCGTCGGTCGTCGCGGTCGCCACTTGCGCCACCAACGCGTTTTCGGGACCGGCAAAGAACACCGGTGTGACCGGCGGGGCCAACGGCAGCGAGCCGCCACGTCGGCGGACCGGGGGGCGCAGCAGCGCGAACCGCTCGACCGCATCGCGACCGATGGCGACCGGCGAATCAAGCGGCGGGGATGTTGAAAGCGTCGAGGGGAGCGGGGGGGACATCATCAGTTTCGGCGTCGGGCGAACGTGGCCAACGACCTCCTGTCATCCACCATTGTACGTCCGGCCTAATAAGATGACTGCGAATTTTGTGTTAAATCATTCGCGTCGCATGATGCCAAATCCGCTCGGCGACCGGCGACATCAAATCCGACGGGGTATCGCGACCGACACTCAACCGGATCGCGGCGGTCAAAAGCGACGGCTCGACGCCCATCGCCGTCAGCACATCGCTTGGCCCGCTGCTGCCCGACCGGCACGCCGAACCGCTGCTGCACGCGATGCCGTCAAAGTCCAACGCCATCAGCAACCGTTGACGATCGACGCCGGCGATCGCCATCGACGTTGTATTGGGCAAACGTGGGGCGGCGGAGCCGAAAATCACCAACTCCCGACCCGCCGAGCCGGCTAACCGCCGAAGCTCCGACTCCAGACGATCGCGACAACCGAGCATGTGGGCGGCGTTTTCTTGCAATGATTCAGCGGCGATTTGCGTCGCCACTGCGGCTCCGGCGACCAGCGAGACCGGTTCGGTCCCCGGCCGATCCCCCAACTGCTGCATCCCGCCGACGATCGCGGGCCGAATCGCGACCCCGGGGGCCAACCACAACAACCCTACACCGGCCGGACCGTGGTATTTGTGAGGCGTGATGGTGACCGCGGAGGCACCCATTTGGTCCAAATCCACGGCGATTTTGCCGACCGATTGCGTCGCGTCGACATGCAGCAACGCTCCCGCATCGCGGCAAACTTCGGCCACGCGATCGATCGGTTGGATCACGCCGGTTTCGTTGTTGGCCGACATGATCGAAACGACGCACTGGCCGTAGGACGGCCTTCCAGGCCGTCCGGACGCCGCGACGGGCTGAAAGCCCGTCGTACCATCGTCACGACCGGCCAGAACCCGCTGCAGTTCCTCTAGATCGATCACCCCATCACGATCGACGCCGATGATTTCGACCGATCGCCCCTCCCGTCCCATTTGTCTCGCCGTAGCCGCAACGCTGGGGTGCTCCACCGCCGAGACGATCAACCGCGACGCCGGCCCGCCAAGACCGCGGAGTGCCAAATGATTCGCTTCGGTACCACCGCCGGTGACAATCATCCGCGGCCCGCCGGTCGGCCGCAGATCGCTGCCGAGCGACTCGGCGATCCGCTGCAGCGATGATTCAAGGACCGCGCGAGCGGCTTGCCCGACGCGATGTTGGCTCGAAGCGTTGACCGGTCCCAACGTCCAAACCCGCGTCATCTCCTCAACGACGCGGGGGTCAATCGCCGTCGTCGCGTTGTTGTCCAAATAAACGGGGGTCAAGACGCCGCCAGGGTTTGACGCAGAACGTTGGCCCATCGCGACGAAAAACCGTCGGCTTCCTCGACCCGTCCGGCGGCCCTCAGGTCCGCGGCCCACCCGTCGGCTTGCTCGATCAATCGCCGCCGAAGCCGGCCGGCCAAATCGCCGGAAGATTTTTGCAACGCTTCGTCAAAGGCGTGCGGCAACAGGACGTAGAGATCCTCGCGGACCAGCGACACGACGACCGGCCACAGCGTCGCGGCGGCGACCGGATGGTCGGCTGTCCAAGTTTCCCAATAAAACTTCCCGCCATTGCGAACGCCGAACTGTTCGATCAACAGATGGGCGTCCCCCCGCCGGGGCGAAGCCGGCCCGTGACGGACCTCGACCAAGTCCCATTCACCCGGCGGCGTTTGGGGCGCCGTTGCGACGTCGCCGCGGCTTCGCAGCATCAGTGCGACGTCGTGAGTGGTGACTTTGCGATCGATCGGCCAAACCTGCAGATGCACCAGCGGCACCTCCCAGTACCAAAACGTGCGGGTTTGAAAGGTCACCGGGTCAAATTCGCTGCCCGAGACGTATCCGGTCAAACCCACCGCGATCCAAAACGCGATCGCCAAGACGATGCAGAGCACCAGGCTCTGCCAGAAAGCGGCGGGGATTTTCAATTGGGCCATTGTTGCGCAATCCTACCGAAATTCATCACCAATTTTAGCGGTAGGGCGCAAGCCCTCCGGTGCCGCATCTTTGCTTTTTCTAGCGGTAGGGCGCAAGCCCTCCGGTGCCGCCGTTGGGATTTCAATCGCGGCACCGGACGGCTTGCGCCGTTCCGCTAATATTGGCGGCACCGGACGGCTTGCGCCGTTCCGCTAACCGCCCCGCGCCGGTTTGACCATCAAATGCAGCGGCGGGACCGTCCGGCCGCCGCCGTGGAACGTCCGACGGCCGTCGATCGTGTGATCGAACACGAAAACCCCCCCGGCGGCACCTTTGCGCGTCGAAACCCGCAGGATCGCGGCCCGGTTGCAGTGACCGCAGCGGACGCGGAACCCATAGCCGTCGAGCAATCGGTGAATCGCCGCGGCGACTTGCCGGTTGTCGTCGACGCAATCGGCCGAGAAACCGGTCAACGACGCCAGCCGTGATTCGATTTGCAAACGCACGCCGCGACGGACCTGATTGAGCTCGTGTTCCAGCGACCGGAGCAACTCGCCACCGGCGGCGGCGGTCGTCGGGCTTGGCGGTGGGATCAAACCGGTCAACGAAATTCAAGGGGCAGGCAAAAGGCGGCTAATTTCAAAAGGAAGCAACTTCGGTGTTGAAACCTCCGTCGTCACGATATACAAAATGTACACCCGGGCAAGTCAATCGGCCGATGTCGGACGTTTTTCTCGCCTAGCGGTCCGGCCCGGCCAATCGGCACAGTGACCGGCCGACCCCCGCCGGCGAGCTACCTTTGCCCGTCCGCTCCATCCATCCCCCCGCCCCGCACCCGCCCCCATGTCGACTGGCACGCCCTCGGTCGAAGAGACCAAAGCGAAAATTCGCAACCTGGTCAACGAGATCGCGGCGCTCGCCAAATCGGGGTCGCCGGCCTCGGAGTTCTACCCCGAACTGCTCACGCGGATCGTCACCGCCCTGGCCGCTCCCGGCGGCGCGGTTTGGTTGATCGATGAAGAGGGCGGGATGCGGTTGCAGTACCAAATCAACGCCACCCAATCGATCCTCGCCGAAGACACCGACGATTATCAACGTCACTCGCGGCTGATTTCCCGAGTCGCGCGGGCCGGCCAATCGGTCCTCGTGCCGCCCTATTCGGGGACCACCGACGGCGACGCCGAAGGCAACCCGACGCAGCACCTGTTGGTGCTCGGCAGCCTTCAGCACGAGGGCCAACACGACGGGTTGATCGAAATTTTCCAGCGGCCCGACACCGCCCCCGACACCCAGCGGGGCTATCTGCGGTTCCTGCAACAAATGTGCGAGCTGGCCGCCGAATGGCTCCGCAGCCAAAAGCTCCGCACGCTGGGCGATCGGCAGACGCTCTGGCAACAGGCCGATTCGTTCGCCCGAGCCGCCCATGAATCGCTCGACGTCGCCGAAGTCGCTCACGTGGTTGCCAACGAAGGCCGCCGGTTGATCGGTTGCGACCGCGTGTCGGTGGCGATGAAAAAGGGCGGCAAGTGCAAGGTTGTTGCATTATCGGGTCAAGACACCGTTGAAAACCGCAGCAACATTGTCACCGCGCTGAACAAACTGGCGACGCGGGTTTGCGCCGCCGGTGAACCGTTGTGGCACGACGGGGCGACCGCCGACCTGCCGCCGCAAATCGAGGAGGCGCTTGAAAACTACGTTGACGAGTCGCACGGTCGAAACCTCGCCGTCCTGCCGCTGCGGGAACCGGAGCGTCGACTGGGACATTCGCCCGAAACCGGAATCGCCGGCGAAGTCGATCGCGACGGGGCACACCGCGGCGAAGTGATCGGGGCGTTGATTATCGAACAGATCGTCTCGGACATCCCGCCCGAACTGTTTCGTCAACGCAGCAACCTGGTTTACGAGCACGGTACCCGTGCGATCGCCAACGCGCGGAGCCATTCCAATCTATTCCTGATGCCGCTTTGGCGGACATTGGGCCGGGCGTCGTGGGTGCTTCGGGCGCGAACGTTGCCTAAAACATTGGGTGTCGTCGCGCTGCTGATTGCCGCCGGTTTGGCGATGACCTATGTGCCGCTGGACTTTGATCTCGAAGCCGACGGGACGATCATCCCCCAAGTCCGCCGTGATGTTTTTGCGGTCATCGACGGCGAAGTCCGCGAAGTTTTTGCCGAGACCAATACCAAAGTCGAAAAGGGTCAACCGTTGGTGCGGATGGTTAACCCCGAACTGGAACTTGAAATCACCGAGCTGCAAGGCCAGATCGCGACCAGCAACGCTGAGTTGGCACGCGTTTCGGGACTGTTGCAAGGCCGGACGCAGCGGGATCGGTTGGACAATTCGGAGCGAAACGCACTCAACGGCGAGCAGAATGAAATCCGGGCGCGTCTGAAAGCTCAGCTCGACAAATTGAAATTGCGTGAATCGCGTGCGGAGGAATTAGTCGTCCGCGCCCCGATCGATGGCACGGTGACAACATGGGACGTGCGCAAGACGCTCATCAACCGCCCCGTCACGCCGGGTCAAGTCTTGATGGAGGTCGCCGACCTGTCCGGTCCGGTAGAATTGCGAATTGAAATTCCCGAAAAACGCGAAGGTCACATGGACCAATACATTCGCGAAAACAGCCGCGATGAATTGGACGTCACGTATATCTTGGCTTCCGATCCCGATGTTCCGTTGCCGGCCAAATTATTGGTGGGCGAAGTTTCCCCCCGAGCGATCCCGTCGGAGGAGCATGGCAGCGTGATCCGGGCCAAAGTGATCCCCGAGCAGGCACCGCTGCTGGCGTTGACCCCCAGCCCGGGCACCAAGCTGACCGCCGATATCCATTGCGGTCGCCGATCGGCCGGCTTCGTGTTGTTGCACGAAGTCTATGAATGGTTCCGCAAGTTTATGTTCTGATGGTGGGATAGGCCTCCGGCCTGTCTCGGAGATGGAAACCAGACGACAGGCCGGAGGCCTATCCCACAAAGCAGACGACGGGCCGGAGGCCTAACCCACGATTCAACCAACCAATCCTATGATAATTCGATCCTTTGCCTACGCCGTTTTGGCCAGCCTCCTAACCAGCTCCGCCTGCCCGGCACAAACCTCCGGCGCGCTTCGCATCCCCAACTGCCTGGTCCAATTCATCAACAAGGTCGACATCCCCGCGGAGGTTGACGGACGGATCTCGGAGCTTCCGATCGACGACGGCAGTTCGCTTGCCTCCGGTGAAACGATGGCGGTCATCGACGACACCGCCTCGCGGCTGCAATTGTCGCTGGCTCAAGCCAAGCTTAAAGAAGCGGAACTCAACGCGTCCAACGATGTCAACCTGCGCAACGCGCGGAACAGCCGTGAGTTGGCGGTGACCCAGTATGAGAGTGCCAAAGAATTGTTCAGCCAACGTGCCGTGACGCGTTTTGAGATGTTGGAACGAAAACTCGAAGCCGATCGCGCGACGCTCAAGATTGAACTGGCCGAAACGCAGATGAAACAGGCTGAGGCACAATACTTGGCCGCCCGTGCTGAATTAAACCTGGCGGAATTTGAACTCACCCGCCGCCGGGTCGTCGCACCGTTTGAAGGCGTTGTCGAAAATCGCGTCGCACAGCTTGGCGAATGGGTCCAACCGGGCAGCCCGATCGCAACCCTGGTGCAGATGGATCGGGTGCGGGTTGCCGGGGTCATCAACGTTGTCGAAACCGAAGGGGAGATCGTCGCCGGGATGCCGGTCAGCGTCCAGGTCGAAGTCCGCGGACCCCGCCGGGAACCCGAATCGTTCGATGGCATCATCGGTTTCGTCTCGGTCGATTTGAACCTCAATAAAGAAGCACGAATTTGGGTCGATATCAATAATCGCAAGAACCCCGCCGGTGGTTGGGTCGTCAAACCGGGCATGGGCGCCACCATGCAGATCGGCGGCGCCGCCGGTACCAACAATCAGATTCAATGACGTCGCTTGCCGAATCGCTCGTCAGTAGTTCGTCGCGGCCGCTGACGGTCCGCAAACGTCCTGACCTGACCGCCGCCCGGCATCATTACCAGGGCCAAGGCTACTGGGTGGTCAAGGAACCGGTGGGGCTGCAGTATTTCCGTTTCCATGACGAGGAATACTTCATCCTCGGTTTGCTCGACGGCCATGTGTCGTTGCAGCAGATCAAAGACGGTTTTGAACAGCGATTCGCGCCGCAGAAAATCACCTTTGGCGACCTGCAACAATTCATCGGGATGCTGCACCGCTCGGGGTTGGTGCTATCGAACTCACCCGGTCAGGGTAAATCGCTGCGTGAACGCGGGCGGGTTAAAAAGAACAAGGAGTTGATGGGCAAGGTTTCCAATATCTTTGCCGTTCGGTTCCGCGGCATCGATCCCGAAAAGATCCTCAACGGTTTGCTGCCTTGGTTCGGTTGGGTCTTCACCGTCCCGGCGCTGATTTTCTTTGCGGGATTGTTCCTCGCCGCCAGTTTGCTGCTGGCCAGCCAGTATGAGACCGTCTACGCCAAGCTGCCGACGTTCCAACAATTCTTCGCCGCCGATCGCTGGGTGATCTTGGCCGCGACGATGGCGATCGTCAAAGTCATCCACGAATTCGGCCACGGATTGTCATGCAAGAAATTCGGCGGCGAATGTCATGAGATCGGCTTCATGCTGCTGGTCTTCACCCCGTGTCTGTATTGCAACGTTTCCGACTCTTGGATGTTGCCCAATAAATGGAAACGGGTTTGGATCGGAGCCGGCGGGATCTATGTCGAATTGATCCTCGCGTCGATCGCCGCATTCGTCTGGTTCTCGACCGAATCGGGCACCACGATCAACGACCTGTGTTTGAACATGATGTTCCTCAACGTCGTCTCCACGGTACTGGTCAACGGCAATCCGTTGCTGCGGTTTGACGGTTACTACATCCTGATGGATTATCTGGAGATCCCCAACCTGCGTCAAAAGGCGACAGAGGTCCTCAAACGTTGGTTCCAAAAAACCTGTTTGGGGTTGGAACTTCAGGATGACCCGTTCCTGCCGCAACGCAACCGGTTGTTCTTTGGGTTATTCACGATCGCGTCGGTCATCTACCGCTGGGTCGTGGTCTTTTCGATCGTATGGTTCGTCATGCAGGTGCTGGAACCTTACGGGTTGCAGGCTTTGGGGCGGATCCTGGCGGTCGCCGGTTTCTCCGGCCTGATCGCTCAACCGGTCATTCAAACGTTCAAATTCATCCGCACCCCCGGTCGGTTGTCCAAAGTGAAACGCAAACCCCTGCTGATAACCCTCGCGATCACCGGGGCGGTGCTCGCGGCGGTCGCCTACATCCCTTACCCCCGGCATATCGATGCGGCGTTTGAAATCCGCCCCAGCCGCGCCGGGGCGGTCTACGCCGGAACGCAGGGTCGGATTGCCGAGACCCGCCCGGTCGGGACGCTGGTGAGCGTTGGAGATACGATCGCCAAGCTGCAAAATGAGGAGTTGGAATACAAGCTGACCGATCTGCGCGGCCGCGAAGCGGTTGCCGAGGTGCAATTGCAAAACCTCAAACGTCGTTCCTTTGATGATGAAACGCTTGCCGCCCAGGTCGAGACGCAGCGGGAACTGCTCGCCTCGATCCGCTCGATGATTGACAAAGCGGAAGTCGAACTGTCGCGACTGACCATCACCGCCCGGCACGCCGGCTATGTGTTGCCGCCGCCGGACCGCAAGGAACCGCCCGGCGACGATGGCCGGCTGCCCGGGTGGACCGGCACGCCGCTGGAGGACAAGAACCTCGGCGCGATGCTGACGCCGGACGATTTGATTTGTGAGATCGGCAACCCCGATGCGTTCGAGGCGGTTTTGATCATCGACCAGGGCGATCGGCAATTCGTGCGGCCGCAGCAGAAGGTTGATTTGTTGCTCGACGCGATGCGGTTGAAACCGTTCGATGGCGTCGTCGGCGAAATATCGACCCAGCCGGTGACGTCGACCAGCGCGTCGCTGGGCAGCCAAACCGGCGGCGATTTGCAAACCGAGATCGATCCGCAAACCGGTCAAATGAAACCCCGCAGCGTCTCCTACCAAGCCCGCGTCGATGTCGGCGACGTCGGCTTCCCGCTGCGGCCCGGCTACCGCGGGTCGGCCAAAGTCCACGTCGCGCCGATGTCGGCCGGCGCACGGCTGTGGCGTTTAATCATCACAACGTTTAATTTTGAGTTTTAAAGGTGGGATAGGCCTCCGGCCTGTCATCGGCCTGCGACGCACCATGACAGGCCGGAGGCCTATCCCACCACGACAGGCCGGAGGCCTATCCCACACTTCCGAACACCCCCACCCCCGGTCACGCGTTGCGGCGGGTGGGTTTTTCTAGCTCCAACGCGAACCCTTTTGAACCTTTTGGAAAACGATTGATGGCTGACGAAACCCAGACCGCCGAAGCTCCCGAGACCAGCAGCGAAGAAACCAAGGCACCCGCCGCGGCGGCCCAGACCCAGCAACCGGTGCAAGTCAAAGTCGAAGACGCCGGTGCGATGGCGTGCTACGCCAATTTCTGCCGCGTGACCGGCTCGCCCGAGGAATTGATCATCGACTTCGGCCTCAACCCCCAGCCGATCGGTGTGCCCAAGGACCCGATCCAGGTCAAACAACGGATCATTGTCAACTTCTTTACCGCCAAACGTTTGCTTGCCGCTCTGCAAATGTCCGTCGCCCGCCACGAATCGGTCTTCGGCGTCCTGGAAACGGACATCAACAAACGCGTCCGCCCGGGTCTGCAGCAGCAGAACCAACCGGGTAATTCCTGAGGTACGGGTAACGCTGATTGATTAACCACTAATCTAAGAAGTAGAACACTCATTGCGAGCGGCTAAACGTTTTGTATTAGTGTTAGATTTCTTTGATTAGTGGTTCGTTACAACTCCAGGTCGAGTATCGAAGGCGGCGGTCCGGTCTCAACATCGGCGGCGGTTTCCAATCGCCGGCAGACCCGGATCCGGCCGCCCGCGTCGCTGACGACTCGATTCGGTTGTCCCGCGATCCCTCAAGTCGTCTTCGGTGGGCGTGGCTGTATTTAATCTACGGCCAACTGCTTAGATCTCCAGCGGGATCGGAAGTTGCGCTGGGAAGGATCGGTGCTGCGTGGGAGCCGCGTCCCGGCAGGACGCGGGCACGGGGTTAAATGGGTAGTCGGCGATTGAGTTCTTCAACCGTCGTGATGCCGGTGGCCAACCGCATCCTTGCGGCGGTCAAAAAGTCGGTCCCGCCATCGTCGATCGCCGCCCGCTGCAGTTGATCCTGCGTTCCGCCCTCGTCGAGCGAGCGGCGGACGTTGGGACCGACCGGCAGGACTTCGGCGGCAACCGTCATTGCGTCGTAGCCGTCTTGGCACTGGTCGCAACCGGCGGGCAACCAAATGGACGGCCGATAGCCTTCGGGCAACCGGCCGGCCAAGTCCCCCAGGTATCCATCGTAATGGCTCGCCGACACCCGGCATCGGCACGCTCGGCACAGCCGCCGCACCAGTCTCTGGCCGATGATCCCGGTGACGCTGCCGGCAATCGCCGCCGGTGAAATGTTGTAGGCCAGCAGCGAATCGATCGCCGCGACCGCCGAGCGGGCGTGGATCGTGGCGAGCACCAAGTGCCCGCTCTGGCTGGCTTGAATCGCGGTCTTGGCCGTTGACGCGTCGCGGATTTCCCCGATGACGATCACATCAGGAGCTTGGCGGAGGATGGCCGAGAGCAGCCGCGGAAAGTCGACGCCTCCGCGGTGATTGACTTGCGATTGAATCGCCCCGGCAATCGGCCGCTCGATCGGTTCTTCGATCGTGTGAATTTTGCGATCGCTTTGGCTCAAGTGCTCGATCATTGAATACAGCGTGCTAGTCTTGCCGCTGCCGGTAGGCCCGGAGATCAACAGCAGCCCCGAATCGCGATCGAGCATCGATTCGACGATTTGCCGTTCACCGGTCAATAACCCGGTTTGCTGCAGCGGCCGCAGCGTGTCGTGACCCCCGAAAATCCGAAGGGCCAAGTCGGACCCGTGCAGACACGGCAGGGCGTGGATGCGGACGGCGACCAGACGGCCGTCTTGCAACCGAATGTTGTCGCGGCCCTCGACCGGTTTGAGGTGATCGGTGACGTCGGCCCCCCCGACAGCGCGAAAGTGATTCTGCAATCGGCGACCGGCGTCGCGGGAGAGTCTTTGAACCAACTCCAACGTCCCCATCCGACGCATCCGCACCGAAACATGGGTCGCCTCGTCGGTCAAAAAAATGTCGCTGGCCTCGCAGTCGATGCCGTACTGGATCAATTCGCGGCCGGCCTCCTCCGGCTCGAACTGCTCGAGTGATTCGGCGTCTTGAAAATCGATCGGCAGCTCGTCGGCCGTTGCCGCGGCGGGGCGAGAGGGTTCGGCTCCGCTCAGCGGGCCGGGGTGGACGGTCGTGCTCATGCGGATACCAGGATGCGGCCGTTTTCGGCTCCCGAGGGTTTCAACGATTCGATTGATTCCGCGTCGGCATCATGGTCAAAGTCGTCGGCCGAAAGCTCCGGTCGTCGGCGGCGGCGGTCAGAAACCTCGCCGATTGATATCAGTGAGTCCAAACCCATGGTCGTCAGGCAACGAGTCAAAACCTCCGGCGGATCGCGGAGCTGGACCGAAACGCCCTCGGCAAGCAAACGGCGAACGATTTCCAGAATCAAGACGATCCCGCGGGTGTCAATCGTCTCGACGTTGGCGGCGTCCAGCGTCACGGTCGACAACGACGTCTCGCTGCTGGACGAGGTCAACTGCTCAACCCAGTGGGAGGCTTCGGCGATCGGTTTGGGCGGCCGTAGATCGGCGTTGAGCACCAGCAACGAATCGTCGCTGGAGGCCCGATGATGACTGGCGGTGGAGTACATGGCGGGGGGACCAAGGCCTGGCGGCTTCGGCTACGCGGGGGGACCAAAACGTTGGCGGTTTCGGCTACGGGAACGGTGGGTTCGGAACCCTGCAACGATTGCAATCAACATCATCGCCAACGCTGCGCGGGGGATGAGGTTGGCCGACCGGAGACTGAAGGAGCGGCGGGGGTCGAACATCCCCGAAACGCGGACTTGATCGGTCGTGATTTCGCCCAATTCCATCGACCGCTCGGCCGGCCGGCTCGCCGTCGGCGGCAGCCAACCGGGCAGCCCCGGCCGACGCAGCGCCGAACAGAGCAACCGGCCCTCACCGCTGGCGATCACCGTCGTGCTGCCCGGCAGGATACCGATCACCGCGACCCGGTTGGCCACCGCCGCCGCCAGGGCCGAACGGGTCAGTAAACGCGGCCAAGCCGAGCCGCGATCGGCGGCCGAATCGATCACGATGATGACCGCGTCAATCGACGTATCGCCGGCGCTGCGTTGGGTCCGGCGAACGATGCTCTCCAGGATCGGGCGATCGACGACTTGGCAGGCGACGCAAATCGGCTGAACTTTGGGGTCGCGCGGCATGACCATCGCCCGCCCGCCACGCGACTGCAGGCCGAAACTCGGTGCACGCTGAGCATGCAGTTCGGCCCGACGGCCGCTGTGCTGAATCAACCATGGCTCGCCCGGTTTGCCGCGCCACAGATCCAACCGGCTCTGCCGAACCGTGGTCGTTGCGGTGGTCGGGGGCGGCGGGGGCGGCGGCAGCGGCGGTTGGCGACGATCGTTCATCGCCAGCACCGTCAATCCGTCCTGCCGCCGGAGCTGGCGGCGGTCGCGTTGCAGCCGCGCCAAACCTTCCGGTCCGTTGTAAATTTGCAACTCATATAAGTTTTGTTCAAACAATTTCCAACCGGCCACTTGGCCATTGCGATAGTCGCCGTACTGGTGGGCCAGGACGAGCAAGAAGAACAGCAGAATGATCGATGCGACGGTTTGAATCAGGTAGCGATCGCGGGTGTCGTCGCGGTTGCGGCGGAGCGCTTCGCGAAGCGACTGTTGGGCCGTTTGCGGTTTGCGACCAGTCCGCCGGCCGGTCAAAACCGGACCGGCCGGCGGGGACGAACGCGTCATCGATACCCCACCCGCCACGGTCAATGCGCCCGCCGCGGCCGATCCGTCGGGCGGCGCCGATGCGTCCAGCGGCGGCATCGCCGATTCCAATCGCCGGAGCCGTCGCAGCAACCAGACGGCCTCGGAAATCGTCGAACCGCACGCGATCATGATCGCCCCCAATCCATAACTGCCGACTAGGTCGGTCAGTTGAATCAGTCGCCGCGAGTCGGCGACCGCGTGGCCGAGCAGCCCGATCTCGTAACCGCCAAACAGGTTGCCGCGGAGGTATTCCAAACCGCTCCAAACGATCGGCAACCACAGGTAGGTCGGCAGCGGCACGGCGTTCCGGCCGACCCGTCCCAGGGCCACCGCGGCGGGAATCTGCACCGAGAACCATGCCAGTTGCAACATCGTGGCCGCTCCGGTCCCCGACGCGACGCCATCCTCGAAAGCCAGCAGCGTCAACCAACCGGCCGCGGCGGCAAAGTACAGCGTCGCGTAGCCCAACGGGGTCAATCGGCGGGCGTCGAGCACCAACCAAGCCAACGGGGTGCCGACCAGAAACGCCAGCAATCCCCATCCCAACGGACACAGGGCGAGCGTGAACAACAGGGACGCGGCCAAACCCAACGCAGCGATCCGCTGAATCGATTGTCGCGGGGGTTGATCGGGGCAATCCGACTCGCCCGGCGTCGGCGTAGCCGGCCGGACCGGGGTTGGCACTGCGGTCGCCGCGGGCATCGCCCGGGTCCCGGCCGATCCGATCGGTCGCCGGGGTGCGGGCCGGGACGAGGAAGCCGGCTCCGGCGACCGGGCCGCATCTTCGGGCGCCGGCATCGGATGTTCGGTGGAGACCATCGATCGCCGAAGTCGGTCAGCCGGAAATGAAACGGGTCAACGGAGCGGTAATCTTGCCCCCCGAACGCCCCCTTGGCTAGCAAAGCCGCCCGCCGCAAGGCTGCATTTCATCAACTCTTCACACGGACCACTGTTGTCACAGAGTTCGCGCTCCAAAATATCTCCGTGTCCTCGGCGACCCCTGTAGCTATCGCGACATCTTCGCTAGCGGCGGTCCCTCACCATTGCAGATCGAGAATTGAGGGCGGCGGCCCGGCCGTTTCGTCCACCGCGGCGGTTTCCAATTGGCGGCAAACCCGAATCCGGCCGCCCGCGTCGTTGACCACCCGAATCGGTTGTCCGGCGTCGATTGGCCCGTCGACCGACAGAGCGTCGATTCGACGCCCGTCGATCAAAACCGCTCCGGCGGGCATCAGCCCGGTCGCCGCAGTGCCGCACCGGCCGACCATCGAACCGGCCGGCGGGGGCGGCGGGGATCGATCCGACGGCAGGTTGAGCATTTGACGACCGATCGCCGTCTTGGGCCAAAGCCGGACCATCGCCGAAAGCAGGATGGGGACCGTCAAAATTTGGGTCCCCGCGACCACCATCGCCAACGTGCCGCTGGCCGAATACGCAATGAAAATTGCCGAACCGGCCGCCGCCACCGCCGCGATCATCAGGATCCCGCCGCTTGGCAGGAAAAATTCGGCGACCACCAAAGCCAACGTCACCGCGGTCAACCCGAACGAGTAAACGATCGGCATCACAACGGCTCGACGACGATCCGGTTGCCCAGCACCGAGACGACGCGGACATCGGCCCCCGAGTCGACCGACCTGCCGTCGCTGACGACGCCGACGATTTGGTCGCCGAAACGAGCCTTGCCGGCCGGCCGCAGCGGTGAGGTCGCCACGCCGGTGGCCCCGGAGAGATGTTCAAACCGCGCGATGTGTTCCCGCTCGTCGCTACCGGGATCGGGGACACCCATCGTCAACCCTGAAGCCGCCGCGACGGCCGGGAAGTATTGACGAACCATCAACAATCCGACCGCGACGCCCATCAGCCCCCCGATCGCCGTCCACACGCCTTTGGTCAACTCAGTCAACTGATAACTGTTTCGCGGGATGACGAACGTTTGGCTCATCAAAACCACGCCGACGACGGTCAAACCCAGTCCCGCGATGCCGAAAACGCCAAAGCCGGGCAGCACGAAAACTTCGATGCCGATGAAAATCAAACCCAAGCCAAAGGCGATCGCTTCGGCCCATTCGGCGGTCCCGGCGAGGAATTTTGACCAGACGAAGAACGAAAAGCAGACCGCGGCGATCAGTCCCGGAACGCCCAGCCCCGGCGCGGAAGCCTCGGCCGAGAGCATCGCAAAGCCGATCAGCAACAGCATGACGGCCAAGCCGCCGTTGCGGCCGATTTTTTCGACAAAACGCACCACCGGCCGGTCGGTCAGTTCGGCCGGCACTGAGTCCAAGCCGACGTCGGCAGCCGCCAAAGTCTCGGATTCCGCGATCGCTTCGGCCAAACCGAGTTCGATCGCCAACACTGCCGAGATGCCGTCGGAGAGTTCGATCCGGTCGCCGCGAACCCAGTCATCCGCTTCGTCGACCGCCGGCTCCTCGCCGGCGATCCGATAGGCGATCCGCCCGGTCCGAGTGTCTTCGTAGCGATGCACGTCGATCGACGGATCGATCAGCCCAAGCAGCAACGCCGCGGGCCGACCGGTTTGATCGGCCAAACGCTCGATCGCTTCGCGGCGCTGGGCCAGGGCGGCCGGGGTGAGCGATTCGGCGCCGGGACCGCCCAACTTGGCGTCCGGGGCGAGCACCAAACGGCCGCATGCGACCGCGATGATCGCCGCGTCGCCGGCCGCTTGCCGCGAAACGAACCCGACGGTTTTTGCAATCGGTTCGGGCGGGCGGGCGAGCAGTTCGGCTAGGGCGATGGAGTGGTCAATCGATCCGCCGGGTGAATCGATCGTCAACATCCATGTGTTGATCGCTCGCCGCGAAGTCGCGGTGCCGGTCAAATTAGCGATCCAGCGCCGCACCCGGTCGCCGCGAATCGGACCAGTCACCGCAACGCGAACGCCGACGGCCGGACCGACGTCGCCTGCCCGGGAGGGTCTGAGTTGCTCGACGTCCAACAGTTTGGCAAGGGCAGCTTCGTCGTCGGCCACCCCGGTCGCCGCCCCGACGCTGCGGAGCGTTTCGATTGTCGGGGAAAACTCTCCGTCGCCGTCGTGCAGAACGTTGTCCGAAGCGACCTGCCCGGCGTCGCGGGCGGCGGCGAGTTGACCACCGGCAAGGACCGAAACCGTGCCGTTTAAATCGACGACCCGAGCGACTTGAGCTGTCGGATCGAGCCAACCGTCGACCACCGCGAGCGGGACCGTGGCGGCCGACCGGGCGATCGCACGGTAGGCCGCCGCGATCGTTTCATCGTCGACGGCATCGTCGCCCGGCGGTCCCAGTCGGCTGCCCGATTGACCGTAAATCGATTGGCAGGCGAGCACCGGCAGGACCGCGTGACCGCGAACTTCGCCGTCCAGCCAAGCGATCGTTCGGACGGCGCGAACGGCCGGGTCGCGTAGCCCTCGGGCCAACCGCAACGCATCCTCGAAATCGCCCGCCGCGTCGCCGCCGTTGAACCGGAGCACGGCGATCGGTCGGGACCGGTCGGCTCCTGGGCGGCCGGCGAGTTGACGCAATTGACCGAGCACCGCGGCGGACGATTGGGCGGTGATCGGCTGGGGGACGTCAATCAGGACCGCGGTGTCGGCGGAGGCGAGGGTGGTTAGAAAGATTAGGAGGCACATCGCTAGACCCCTCACCCCCCAGCCCCCTCTCCCCGAAGCGGGGCGAGGGGGAGCCATACCAAACTTTCCCCCCCTCGCCCCCGCTTCGGGGGAGAGGGGGCCGGGGGGTGAGGGGCCGGGTATCAAGGGGCCGAGTATCAAGGGGCCGGGGGCGGCGATAGGCAGACGCGAGTTCATCGGTGCCCGGCGGGCGGTCTCCGGTGGTCGGGACAATTCGGGATTAACGCTCCGATTGTACGGGTTGGGCCAAATCGACGCCGCGGGTTTATCGTCGATCGGAAGCCTTGGCGGCTTCCGCTACGGCCGGAACCGCCACCGAAAGTCTTGGCGACTTCCGCTACGGAGTTGTAAAACGAGCGGGCAGTTCGTAGCTGGCGACCGCCGCCGGCCGCGTCGTGACGACGATCGCCGGCGGATCGGCCGCCGCGTCGATTGCCCAAACGAGCGTCTGTTTCTCGTCGGCCGGTCCGGCGGCGGTGCGGTCGGGGTTGGCCCCCAACACCAACTGCGTCAAGACGTCCGCGAGCGGCTTGGACTGCTGGTCAAAACCACGAATTTGTTGGTTTTGCGTGATGCCGAGCTTTTGCAAATCCGTGCCGATCAACCGCACCGGCGGGAACGTTTGGCCGCCCGGCGCCGCGTCCTGCGCCGCGATCGCGATCAATTGCAACGCCGATTCGAGCGATTCTTGGTCAAACCGGACCGTCACCGGCAACGCCAACCAATCGGTCAATTCCAACGGCTTGGTGTCGGTCGTCGCGGCAACCAACGTCGCCGGCGGGGAGGCTTCGGCCAACATTGTCGCCAACGCCAATTGCGGCACCGCCGGGGCGGGCAGGTAAGCGTTGAGGAACACCTGGTCGTTGCCGCGGCCGCGGCGAATTTGAGCCGTCGCCATTGACCACATCGCCGGCAATCGATCGGCCAGCGGACGCCAGGACGGATCGATTTGACGTTCATTCAAAACCGCCGCGGACCACGGCCCGGCCGAGTCGAGTAGCGTCGCGACGCGGGTGGTGACTTCGCCCGGATCGGTCCCCGGCGACGGGGCAAGCCGCCATTCGAGGTAGGTTGCCGAGCCGTTCGCGGCCAGCGGGGCGACGCGGAACAACATGCCGCTGCATCGCGGCACCAGCGTCGTGCGACACCATTGCAAAAGTGTCGGGGAGACCGACGCGGTCCAGTCACCCGCTTCGGAGACCAAGAACGACGGAGCCGACCAAATCGCAATCGCGTCGCCGGCCGAGGCAAGTTCCCAGAGGTCTTCGGCGACCGGCGGCAACGTTACCGGCCCCCCGCCGGCGGCCGCGACGTCGGTCATTTGGTCAATCGTTCCAAACGCGAACCGGTCGATCATCGTTTCGGGGTCCAATTCGCCGCCGGGCAGGAAATAGGCGGGATCGTCCGGCCCCCCGCCGGCGTAAATCGTTCCGCCGTCGGGCGTTCGTGCAGCGGTCACGTCCCAAGTCTCAAGCAGAGACTCGGCGGCGACCGGTTGTTTCAACGTCACCGCGACCGCGATCGCCGGCGACCGACCGCCGGTGCCGTAAAGCCCCACCGCCAATCGCTGAATTTGATCCAAACCGACGCCGGAACGCTTCTGCAACGCTTCGATCCAAGGGGCGGTTTCGGCGTCGAAGGCCGCCGGCAGTCCCATGGCCAGCAGTTCGTCGGGCCGCAACGAGATCAGCCCCGAGGGACCGGGCGGCAACATCGCGGACAGCCGTTCGTCCGGCGGGTCGGGTGTTTGCGGCGACAGCGATTCCGGCGGTGCCCAGGGCAATTGATCGTTTTGGACGACTTCGATGCCGGTGGATCGAGGCGGCTGAGGCCGGGCGGGCGGCGGTCGCCGGGCGGGAGGATCCCGGCGAGCGGCCGCGAGCGCTTCGGCCAACGGCGGGATCACTCGGGCGGGACGCTGCCGGGGAGCGGCGTCGGGTTGCAACGCCAGAGCAATGAGCAGCAACACCGGCGGCATACACATCGTCCCGAGAACCATTTGCGTCGTTTGGCGACGTCGCAGCCGCCGGCGATCGGCGCCGGACAACGGCGGGGGCGGGGTTTCGGGTTCGGGCGTGGGTTCAGGTTCGGGCGTGGGGGCGGGGGCGGAATGGGACCTAGACGACGTAGGGGACCGATGGGACTTGTCGGTTTTCGGTGTCCCATCGGTCTCCTTGGTCGCATTGGTTCCATCGGCCACCACCGCCGGTCGCTCTTCGACGGCGGCGGTTAGTTCCAAATCGTCGACATCACGCAACAACGTCACGCCGTCCCCGACCAACCAAACCCGGTCGCCGCCGACGCGGCGGTGACGCCAACCGGCCGACGCCAACGCCCCGGCGGCGGCCGCGAGTTGACCGCGAATCGAATGGTCGGTAGGCAATTCGCCGGCCAAACGCCCCGACCCGATCGGCGAAAAGATGGCGATCGGTCCCGAGTCGAATTCCGCCGTCGCATCCGGCGTTTGCCCGGCTAGTGGCAGGTCCAAACGAATCGGCCGCCATGTTTGCAAATTCGGATGCGAAACCGCCGCGGCGCGCTGGATGGACGACCAACGCGATCGGTCAAATTGCCCCGGCGGAAGCGGCCGCATCCAACCGTCGACCCCGCCGCCGCCCCGCATCGGCCCGCCCGGCGGTGCCAACCGAACCGGCAACCACCCGGTCAAACCCGCCCCGTCGGCCGGGCCGGTTCGCCAGGCGGGACCGAGCCGCAGCCGCACGATCGGGTCGATCGCCCGGTCCAGCAGCGTCCGGGTTTGAAACGACACCAGTCGATCGGTCGACTCCGTCCAACGGCAAAACTCCGACGCATCGCCGCCGCCGGCGTCCGCGAAATCGCTCTGCCAGCGGGCCAATGAGTCGGGACCGTTGCCTTGGGGATCGGCCAACCCGCTGGCGACCATCCGTTGCCAAAACGCCGGGCCGGGGTCATGGTCGGTCGCGGAATCGGTCACGGGCGGGCGGCGGTCACGGTTGGTTTCGGGAAGTGGGCGGTTGCGGGATAATGGGCGGACTTGGGGGATGGCCACGGTGCCCGGGCGGCTAGGATACCCGCCGTCGGCCCCGGCCGCGGCCCGCCGCCGGACGATTCACCCCGACGTGACCTAACCTAACGCATCGGCTCACCGGCGATCGCCGTTTCTCATCCCTCGACGCTTCGACAAACGTTTTGAACATCGTTTTCCTTACCTCCGAAGCCGTCCCGTTGGCCAAAACCGGGGGGCTGGCGGACGTTTGCGGCGCGCTGCCGGCGGCGCTTCGCCGAGCCGGGCATGACGTCTCGGTGATCCTGCCGGCTTACGACAGCGTTTTCGCCGCGGGGCTGCCGATTCGGTCGACCGACGCCTCGCTGGCCGTCACGATGGGTGACGGCCGGCCGGTTTCCGCCCGCGTGCTGCGGACCGAACTGCCCGGCGACGTGCCGGTTTATTTAATCGATCAACCGGTCTATTTCGCCCGCGGCGGATTGTACAACGATGCCGCCGGCGACTACCGCGACAACGCCGCCCGATTCCTGTTTTTCTGCCGCGCGGCGATCGCGGCGGTCGGCCGTTTGGTCAACGGTGCTCAAATCCTGCACTGCAACGATTGGCAAACCGCCCCGGCGGCCGGTTTGATCCACGCCGCCCGCCGCGAAGCCCGGCGCCGCGGCACCGACCCGCCGCGGCTCTCGACGGTGTTGACGATCCACAACCTCGCCTATCAAGGGCACTTCGGCGTCGACCAATTCCCCCACACCGGGTTGCCGTGGGACGACTTTCGGCTCGATTCGTTCGAGTACTACGGCGGAATGAATTTCCTCAAAACCGGCATCGTGACCGCGGACGCGTTGACGACCGTCTCGCCGACTTACGCCCGAGAGATTCAAACCCCCGCGTTTGGTTGTGCATTGGACGCGATCCTGAGGCGACGCTCCGACCGGTTGTCGGGCATCCTCAACGGCATCGATACCGACGTTTGGAACCCGTCGACCGACCGGCACCTGATCGCCCACTACGACGTCGACAGCGCCGAGGATGGCAAGCGGGTCAACAAGATGGCGCTGCAGGCCGAAGTCGGGTTGCCGCAAAACGGTGAGGTGCCGCTAATCGGATTGATCGGCCGGCTTGCCGAACAAAAGGGCTGGGATTTGATCCTGCCGGTCATCCGCCGCCACACCGAGGAGCGACGTCCGACGCAGTGGGTCGTGCTCGGTTCGGGCGACCCGGAGCTGGAGCGGCAACTCGACGAGATCCGCCGCGAGGCACCCGGACAAGTCGCCGCGAAGATCGGTTTTGACAACGCGCTGGCTCACCGGATTGAAGCCGCGTCGGACATGTTTGTCATGCCCAGCCGCTACGAACCGTGCGGTTTGAATCAAATGTATTCGCTGCAGTACGGCACGCCGTGCGTCGTCAACCCAACCGGCGGGCTGGTCGACACCGTCACCGATGCGTCCGACGCGACGCTCGGCGGGGGCACCGCGAGTGGTTTCCACATGCGGCGATACAGCGTCGACGGGTTGGACGAGACGATCGGCCGGGCGCTGGAGGTGCGGTTTCATCAACCGGCCGCATGGTCGGCGATGATCGCCGCGGGGATGCGGAGCGACTTTTCGTGGCGGCGAAGTGCGTCGCAATACGCCTCGCTTTACGCCGAAACACACGCCCGTGCGGGGGGGATGTTGGGGGACAATTTGTCGCTAGAACGCGTCGCGTCTTAACGCCGATTTCGGGGCTTCACTGCGGGCGGGCCGTTGGTACGATTGGCGTTGTCGTCGATGCCCCGTCGCATCTAACCAAGTCGAGAACCCGGTCGTTTTCCCCGACACGACGCTGGTCCGCCTTTTCATCCGACACTGCCCCGACGATCCGGTCGCAGACTTGCCAATGAACCGCAACTCGGCTCCGACGCGAATGGACGACCCCGCGGTTCGCTTGCGAACCGTTCAAATCGGCCGTCGATCCGAACAAGCCGTTTTGGTCCGTCGCAAACAGCGTGCCATCGCCGCGGCGGTGGTCGGATCGGCCGCCGCGGTCGATTTAGGGCAAACCACGCGGGCATTTCACGCCGATCGGACGCGGGCCGATGTCCGGTTACCGTCCCTGCCGGTCGCTCGCCGGCCGGGCGTTGCCGATGAGACGCCGACGATCGAAGCGATCGTTGAGTCGTTCGGGGGACAGGTCCTCGGCGGTGAAGCGACGTTGGGGTTGCCGCCTCGTGATGTCGGTCAAAATGACGCCAATGGTCAACCAGGCCGCGACGTTTCAACCGGCGAGGAATCACCATCGCCGCTCGCCGAAGCCGCCCCCGAGAGTCGCTACGATCCGATCAGCGGCCAATGGACGCTCTTTGCGTCGTCCCGATCGCGTCGACCGATGCCGAAGCCGGAACTCCAACCGGAGGCCGATGAATCGAAAAATTGCCCGTTCTGTGTCGGTCGCGAAGATCGAACGCCCCCGGCGGTGTGGGCCGCGGTCTTGGATCGCGATCAAACCGGTTCCCCGTCGTCGGGCGAATCATCTCCGACCGCCGGCGACGCTGTGACCGGACCGACTGACCCTTGGAGCGTTCGGGTCATCCCCAATCTCTACCCGGCCGTCGCCGGCGCCACGATGCTCGATCCCGGCCCCGGACCGCCGCCCCCGGTTGTCGACCGAGCTTCGTCGAGCCGTTGGAAACACCTTTTCGAGGAGGAACCGGCGATCGGCGGCCACGAAGTGATCGTCGAATCGCCCCGCCACGTCCGTTCGATCTCCGAGTTGAACGTCTCAGAGGTCGGACTGGTTTTTGCCGCCTACGCCGGCCGGCTGCGATACTGGGCTGACCAGCCCGGCATCCGCTACGTCAGTGTTTTCAAAAACGTCGGCCGCGAAGCCGGTGCGTCGTTGCAGCACGGTCACTCTCAGGTGATCGCACTGAACCGGTTGCCCGTCAGTGTCGGCGAGACGATGGCTCGATTTCGCAAACATCGCGGCCGGGTCGGTCATTGCCTCATGTGCGATTTGACCGATGGCGAAATTGAATCCCATCAGCGGGTTGTCGCGATCTCCGATTCGTTGGTCGCCTACTGCCCCCACGCCAGCCGTTTCCCGCTGTCGGTTCGGTTGACCTCCCGCGAGCACCAGGCGCGGTTTGAAACGTTGCCGGCCGCGACGATTGGCCAAATCGCGCGGTTGACCCAGCGGCTGGTTCGCTGGATCGAAGCGATCGTGCCGGGCGTGTCCTACAACCTGCTGCTCAACAGTTACCTGCCGATCCGCGACGAGGAGGGCCGACCGGTCGATCCGTCCGGCAGCACCCACTGGTCGTTGGATTTGATCCCGCGGATCACGCGATTGGCCGGCTACGAGCTGTCCAGCATGGGCACGATCAACCCCGTGCTGCCCGAACAAGCCGCGGCGATGTACCGCCAGCAGGCGGTCAAGACCGACCCGCGGATGGCGCTGCGGGGATAGATCTCCGTAGCTGGACCCGCCAGAGTTCAGAGGTCTTCGTAGTTCAGAGGTCTCCGGTCTGAACCCTGGCGGGTCCAGCTACGGCGGGATTACCGGCTCTCAATCTGCTGAATATACAACCGCAACCGCTCCAGCTCGTCGGTCGTGCCTTTGAGTTGCAACATGTTCTGCACCCGTTTGACCAGTTCCACCTTTTGGACCGGTTTGGACAGGAAGTCGTCGGTGCCCGCGTCGACGGCCCGCTCGATGTCGCCCCGTTCGTTCAGCGCCGTGACCATCATGACCATGATTCGCGACGTCGCCGGGTCGCCCTTGAGCTGTTTGCAGACCTCGAACCCGCTCAGCCGCGGCATCATCACGTCCAGCAGGATCAAATCCGGCTCAAACGACGACGCTTTGTCCAGCGTGTCTTGCCCATCGACGGCGTGCTCCAGCTCGCAGTCGAAATCGATCAGGTAGGCTTCGAGCAACTCGCGGTTGGCTTCGTTGTCGTCGGCGATGAGGATTTTGTCGGCCACGGGAATATCAACCAACCCCCACGGCCGACCGGGCGTCGACGGCATCGATTGGCACGGGGAACGATTCGGTCATCTCGCGGATTTCGCCGGCGATCCGGGTTTGAACCGCGTCGTCGTCAGGGCTGCCCAAGGATTCCAGAATCCAGCCGCCGATTCGCCGCATTTCTGCGGTCCCCATCCCGCGGGTCGTCACCGCGGGGGTGCCCAGGCGGATGCCCGAGGGGTCCATCGGTTTTCGCGAATCAAACGGGATCATGTTCATGTTGGCCGTGATGCCGCAATGATCCAGGATCGCTTCGGCCCGCTTGCCGCCCAGCCCGACGGCGGTGACGTCGACGAGCATCAAGTGATTGTCGGTGCCGCCGGAGACCAGCGGCAACCCGCCGGCGACCAACGTCTCGGCCAACGTTTGAGCGTTTTCCAAAACCGCGGCGATGTATTCGCGGAATTCCGCGGTCGCCGCTTCGGCATAGCAAACCGCTTTGCCGGCGATGACGTGCATCAGCGGCCCGCCCTGGGTGCCCGGGAACACGTTTCGGTTGACCAATTTCAAGTGCTCTTCGCGGCACAGGATCATGCCGCTGCGTGGACCGCGGAGCGTTTTGTGCGTCGTCGAGGTGACGTAGTCGGCCACCGGGACCGGGTCGTCGTGCATCCCGGCGGCGACCAAACCGGAGTAGTGCGCCATGTCGACGAGCAATTTCGCACCAACCTCGTCGGCGATTTCTTTGAAACGCCCGTGGGGGATTTCCCTCGGATAAGCCGACGCGCCGGCGACGATCAGCTTGGGTCGATGTTGCCGGGCCAACGTCGCGATTTGGTCAAAATCCAATCGGTGGGTGTCACGGGTCACCCCGTAGTGGACAAAATTGTAAAGCTGGCCGGAGATATTGAGCTTCATCCCGTGCGTCAAGTGTCCGCCTTGGGCCAGGTCCAGACCCATGACGGTGTCGCCCGGCGACAGGCACGACAGGTAGACGGCGGTGTTGGCTTGCGACCCCGAATGCGGCTGGACGTTGGCCGCTTCGGCACCAAAGAGTGACTTGGCACGGTCGATCGCCAACGTTTCGATCACATCGACGTGTTGGCAGCCGCCATAGTACCG
The DNA here is from genome assembly GCA_963833245.1 of Pirellulaceae bacterium. Classification (GTDB taxonomy): domain Bacteria; phylum Planctomycetota; class Planctomycetia; order Pirellulales; family Pirellulaceae; genus Rhodopirellula. Next base: position 35,025 of record CAWHXH010000005.1, on the reverse strand, counting down.
CCGCCCCGGATAGCCCTCGGCGTACTTGTTGGTCAAAACGCTGCCGACCGCTTCCATGACCGCCGGGGAGGTGTAGTTCTCGCTGGCGATCATTTCCAACCCTTCCCGCTGCCGCCGCGTCTCGTCGACGATCGCGTCGTGCAGTTGCGGATCGCGGGCGGCGAGCAGGGGCAGGTCAGTCATGATCGGTCGGGTTAGAGTGGCCGGGGTTCTGTCCCCGGCGTTGTTTGCGTTTGTCGCATTGTCGACCGGCAGCCGGGGAGCGTCAATGATCGGTTTGCCCGGAGTTTTGCCAGTGTTGTTCCGTCTGATTTTATTGATCGCGGCAATTGCCCCTACCGCCGCAGCTGCCCCGCCCAACATCCTGCTGATCCTCTGCGACGATCACCGGTTCGATTGCCTGGGATCGGCCGGGCACCCGTTCCTCCAAACGCCCCAGCTCGATGCGCTGGCCGCTCGCGGCGTGACCTTGTCGCGGGCTTACGTCACCACGTCGCTCTGCAGCCCCTCGCGGGCCTCGATCTTGACCGGCCAATATGCACATAACCATGGCGTGATCGATAACTATCACGAGGTCGATCCGTCGCTAACATTCTTTCCGCAACATTTGCAAAACGCCGGTTACCGGACCGCGATGATCGGCAAATGGCACATGGGCGGCGATGATGATTCGCCGCAGCGGGGGTTTGACCATTGGTTGTCGTTCAAAGGCCAGGGCACGTACTTTGCCGACGGATCGGGAACCACCCGCGAAGTGCCGCAGACGACTTATGATGGTTTCAATCTCAATGGTCGCCGCGTCGAGCAGAAAGGTTACATTACCGATGAGTTGACCGACTATGCGATCGATTGGTTGGATCGACAAACGACCGATCGACCATGGTTCATGTACCTCAGTCACAAAGCGGTGCATTCGGATTTCGTTCCGGCCCCGCGGCACCTGGGTCGTTATAAGGATCAACCGCTGCCGATCGCCGTCCCGACGCCGCAGCAACTCGCCGAGGGCGGGTTGCCGATGTGGGTACGCGATCAACGCAACAGCCGCCACGGGGTCGACTTTGGTTACAACCTGCCCGACTTTGACCCGACGGTTTACTATCAACGTTATTGCGAAGCTTTGTTGGCGGTCGACGAGTCGGTCGGCCGGTTGCACGATTGGCTTGCCGAGCACGATCAGCTCGAAAACACCGTGGTCGTTTACTTGGGCGACAATGGTTTTCAGTTTGGGGACCACGGATTGATCGACAAGCGAACCGCTTATGAGGCGAGCGCCCGGATTCCATGGATCGTCGCCGGCGGCGGCGTGGCGGCGGGGCAAACGATCGATGATTTGACCGGCAACATCGACATGGCCGCGACGTTGTTGGACGCCGCCGGGGCCAAGCCGCTGGATCAAAGCGACGGGCAGAGCCAGTGGGACCGCTGGACCGGATCGGCGACGTCGCCGGCCGACCCCGACCGGACGTTGTTGTATGAGTATTTCTGGGAGCGGAACTACCCTCAAACCCCGACGCTGCATGCGCTACTGGGGGGACGTTACAAATACATCCGCTGCCACGGCCGCTGGGACCGGGACGAGTTATACGATTTGCAAAACGATCCGGCCGAGCATCATAACCTTATTGACGATCCGTCGCAGGCCGATCGGGTCGAAGCGATGAACGCCAAGTTATGGGATATTTTGACAACAACCGGCGGTCAGGACGTTCGGTTGCTTGAAGACCGCGGTTCGGTTTTCCCATGGCGTCATCCCGGCCAATCCGCTTCGGCACCGTATCCGGCGGAGTATTTCAGGACTCAAGAACCGCGGTAGGTTGTCCAATCTGATTCTCGATCTTAATCATAGCGGCAGGGCGCAAGCCCTCCGGTGCCGCGACTTAATCCTAGCGGCAGGGCGCAAGCCCTCCGGTGCCGCGAATTAATTCTAGCGGCAGGGCGCAAGCCCTCCGGTGCCGCGACTTAATCCTAGCGGCAGGGCGCAAGCCCTCCGGTGCCGCCGGTTCCGTTGCAATCGCGAAACCGGACAGCTTGTGCCGTTCCGCTAGCCCTCAATCGGGCGAAGCTTGATTGAGGGCTAGCGACACAGATGTCGACTGACGTCTTTCCAGACCTTGATCGACCTCAAGTCGTCATCATCACTGAAACCCCCGGCATGCTAACGAGGAAGTCGAGACGCTGGACACTCAGCCGATCGAGATAGCGGTGTTGGTACCACCGAAATGATGGCCGAGTTGGTTGTCAATCACTGCGACGAAGTGCAAGTAGGTGTTTGGCGACCGGGCGATAGACATGATTTCTCGATTTGGAGAAAGCTTGATGCCAGCGTGATCCAGTGGCTTCCCGATGAGCCGACGGCGTTCGCCGCGGCTGCCATGACCAAAGAACCCTTCTTTTAGGATTGAGGTTTGTAAGCAAGTAGGCGTAGAGCATTGAAGACGACGACGAGCGTGCTGCCTTCGTGCAACGCAACGGCGGGGCCAAGGTTGAGGCCGAGGATCGTGGCGGGGACTAGGAATGCGACCATACCGAGACTCATCCAGAGGTTTTGACGGATGATTTTTTTCGTGGATCGGCTCAGTCCGATCGCAAGCGGCAAGAGGTCGAGTTGGTCGGCCATCAGAGCGACATCAGCAGTTTCAAGAGCCACGTCGCTTCCGGCGGCTCCCATCGCGATACCGACGGAGGCGGCTGCCATTGCGGGGGCGTCGTTGACTCCGTCGCCGACCATCGCGACGCCGCCTTCGCTTTGCAGCTTTTTGATTTCATTGACCTTATCGTCGGGCATCAAGTCGCCGCGAGCTTCGTCGAGACCAACTTCTCGTGCAACTGCGTCGGCAACCTTCTGGTTATCGCCCGAGATCATGATCATTCGCTTGATGCCGAGTTCTCGCAATCTCGCGATGGTTCGCTTGGAGGCTTCGCGCGGCGTGTCCATCAAACCGATCACACCGAGATAGCGGTTGCCTCGCCGGACGATCATGGTCGTTCGTCCATTTTCTTCGAGCGATTCCACGATCTCGCGAATGCTGTCTGGAAGCGGTGGCCCGTCGACTTCTACGAACAAATCGTCCTTGCCAATATAAACTACTTCCCCTTCGACCGTCGCTTGAAGGCCGCGACCAGTGATACTCTTCAAATCGGTCGCCGTCAGTCCCCCATTTTCCATCCTCCATTCTCCATTCCCCATCCCCAATTTCTTCCGCCCGTCACGAACGACCGCTTTGGCGAGCGGATGCTTACTGAGGTCTTCGACGGCAATCGCTGTTCGCAGCAATTCGATTTCAACGACACCTTCTGCGGTGTCAATGTCGGTGACCCTGGGTTCGCCTTCGGTAAGCGTTCCGGTTTTGTCAAACGCGATCGCATCGAGACTGCCGAGGCTTTCCAGTGGCCCGCCACCTTTGATGAGGATGCCGCCGCGTGCCGCTCGGGCGACTCCGCTTAGCACCGCACTGGGTGTTGCGATCGCGAGCGCACATGGGCTGGCGGCGACCAGAACCGCCATCGCTCGGTAGAACGATTCGCTGAAGGTTTCGTCAATCACGAGCGGTGCGAACAGCAACAGCACCACACCGGTGATGACTGACGGGACGAAGTATCGCTCGAACTTCTTCGTGAACTTCTGCGTTGGCGAAACCCGCGTTTCAGCTTCGCTGACCATCGTGACGACACGGGCAAGTGTGTTCTCGGATGCGAGCTTGGTGACTTGGATTTCAAGCGAACCCGATTGATTGATCGTTCCTGCGAACGCACGATGTTCCGGCGGAAGCGACTCAGGATCAGAGGCGGCAATGTCAACGTCATCGACGGACCGTTTGTCGACGGGCACGCTTTCGCCGGTGATCGGGGCTTGGTTGACGCTGGACTCGCCCGCGATCACGAATCCGTCTGCCGGAACTCGTTCATCGGGTTTGATGATGACGATGTCACCAACAACCAGCTCTTCGACTGGAATCTCAGTTTCGTTTCCATCGCGTCGAACCCGTGCGGTTCTGGGGGCCAGTTCGGACAGCGCTTCAATGGCACGTTTGGCCCGACCCATCGCGTAGCCTTCCAACGCATGGCCGATGCTAAATAGGAACAATAGCAACGCACCTTCGGCCCACGCCCCCAACGACGCGGCACCGGCGGCGGCAACGATCATCAAGAAGTCGATCTCGAACTTGCCCGCTCGGATTTTCTCGATTGCTTCGGTGACGGTGTAGTAGCCGCCCAATAGATAGGCAGCGATATAGCAACCCAGCGGAATCCATTCATTCAGTATGGCGAACGTTTCGATCAGCCAGCCGACCAACAGAAACGCTCCGCAGAGAATTGCAAAGATCAGCTCTGACTTCGGCCCAAAGATGCCGCCGTGCGCGTGGTCGTGGCCAGCATGGTCGTGGCCAGCATGGTCGTGATCGCCTTCGTGACCTTCGTCGTCGTGTCGATCGCCTCCATGTTCGTCGCGAACTTGCAGATCCGACATTGACCAATCATTCAGTGCATCTGCAATCGTCGAGGCGTCGGTTGCTTGACGATCAAACTCGACACGCACGGCACCGTCCGGGGAGACGACCGATTCGATAACGCCGTTAATGCGAGCCAGACGCGACTCGATGGCGGACGCTCGCCGAGCGTGCATCGGGGCAATTCGCTTGTGCCAATGACCAAACCGCTGATCGAGTTCCGCACCGACACGGTGTGCCAATTCGCGGACCTCGCCCGTCGATATCACGTTCGGGTCGTAGTGAATGCAGATTTGGCCGGGGCCTTGGTCACTCGGTTTAAGCGCGTTTGCTGCGTCGATTCCTGCTTTGCTTCGCAGCAACTTTTCCAGCCGACTGATGCACGAATCGTTCGCGTCGTTGACAGTAGGTAGAAGCAGGTCGATTTGAATTTTTTCTTTCTTCATGTGCATGCCGTGTGCACTATGTACCACCAGATCAAATTAGCGAGTTGGTCTGAAACTCAGAGTCACAGACAACATAGAGGCTCAATTCGTAATTTCTCTGTGTCCTCCGTGCCTCCGTGGTTCAAAGCAAAAGAAAAAAAACGGTTCCCGGTGCGTCGGCTGGTAAGTGACGCGGTCCGGGAACCTAGCTGACGGCTGAATGGCAGCCGGCAACATTTCAGATTTGAGATTGTCGATTGAAGATTGAGCAGTTGGGAGTCTGGGAGTTACGGAGCACAAACCCTGGACTCCCTCTCTCCTTCACTCCCTTTCTATTCAAGCGGCTTTTGCCATCGCGACCTCGTGGGTGACCCCGGCGACTAGGCGAATGGTGCGGTGCGCGAACGCGGCGGTGTCGGCGTCGTGGGTGACCATCACGATCGTGCGTCCGTCCTGGTGGAATTCATTTAGATAACTCATCACCTGTTGACGCGTTTCTGAATCGAGATTTCCGGTCGGTTCATCGGCCAAAATGATTTGCGGATCGTTGGCGAGCGTCCGTGCCAACGCGACCCGTTGTTGCTGGCCTTGGCTCATTTCGGACGGGCGATGATCGGTCCGATCGGACAAACCAACGCGGTCGAGCATCTCCATGGCTCGCTCTTCTTGCTGCTTGGCGGTTTTGCCGGACAACATCAGTGGGATCTGCACGTTCTCGCGAGCGGTCAGCCACGAGATCAGATTAAACGACTGGAAAACGAAGCCGATCTTGCGGCCACGTAGCGCCGTGCGTTCTTCCACGGAAAGGTCGTACAAGGATTCGCCGTCAAGCATCACGTCGCCGGTTGATGGAGCGAGCATTCCGCCAAGGACGGACAGCAGCGTCGTCTTGCCACTGCCGCTCGGGCCAACGATCGCAATGAAGTCGTTGTCGGGAATCGTAAGATCGGAATTGTCGAGTGCCGTGACGACCTGGCCGCGACGTTCGTAGGTCTGTGTAACGCAATTGAGCTGATACATGGCTTAATTGTAGATTTGAGATTGAAGATTGTAGATTTTTCTGACGAATTGAAGACGACGGCAGAGTTGGAGCATGGCATTGTTTCAATCTCCAATCTGCAATCAGCAATCTTCAATCATTAAAAACGAGGCATGGATCGAGACCGGCAGCCCGGCGGGCAGGCAGTAAACTGGCGGCGATCGCGACGACCGTTGCCGCACTCATTCCCACGCCCAACAGCATTGGCATCGGGCTTACATGAATGCCCAACAATTGCGGTCCCAGGACGGCAGCGACGATGGTGCCGACGACGAAGCCCGCTGCTCCACCGGCGAGTCCCAAGACGGCGGCTTTCCCAAGGAACATTTGCGTGACGAAGTTGCGGCTGGCTCCGATGGCCATCAGCGTCCCAATTTCCTTGCGTCGTTCGGTCACGTTGGCGTACATCACGCTGGCAATGCTCGCTCCACCGACCAACAGCAGGATCGATAGAAAGACCCAGGACAAACGCGACATCAATCCGTTGACGGCGATTTGTGTTTGCACCACTTGAGCGATCGTGACGATCCGAGTCTCGGGAAGCTCGGCAGACAAATTGGTAATCAAACCGCCAGCGGCATCTTCGCAGCATGCCATGATTTCGATGACGTTCACCACCGGCCCAGCGCCCGACAGGTCTTGGACGCTATGCAAATGAGCGAACATGCGTCCGTCGTCGATCGTGCCTGTCGAAGGCAGCACGGTGAGGACCGTAAAGTCACTTCCAAGCAGTGGCAACGTATCGCCAACTTTCGCTCCCAGTTGGCTGGCGAGATCTCGTCCGAGGATTACATCGCGGTCGCCCAATTCAGCGATCGTGCGTGTCGTCGCCAGCGAGTTCGGATCGTCGTCTCCTACTCCGGTATCAGCGGCGGTGGCACAGCAACCGCGATCGCTGCCGACCGCATTGCCTAACATTCCGAGTCCCTGCCACGCGGCTTTGGCTTGAAATTCACTACGTGGCAGGATGCCGGTCAGGGTAACGGGGATCGTGTCCACTTCCGCTTCGACGCATAACTTAGGAGCCAAGTTTTCAACGCCGGGCATTCGAGCGAGTGCGAGCCGGGTGACGTATTCCTCGGGCATCGTGTGCCCGTGCATATCGGCACCGTAGTAGTCTTGCAGCGTGACGCTGGGTGGCAGCACCAAGACGTTTGCACCGAGCGACTCCATGTCACCCGCGATCTTCCGCTCGGAAAAGACCGTGATGTTTTGAATCGCAACCAGTGCCGTAACGCCAAGCGTGACAGCCAGCAAACTGGTCAGCATTGGCGTGGGCCGCTGCCAGAGTTCTTTCCAAATCATGTGTCGAAGTTTCATAGTTCTAATTGCCGATTGAAGATTGAAGAATGCAGATTGATGTTGGGAATGGAATCATGGGAGTGACTGCGGATTGGAGAAATGCAGGACACTGCCACACAAATCTCCAATCTGCAGTCATCAATCTGCAATTCATTTGTGATGCTTGCAGTTCTCGTCGTCACAGCATTTGCCAGCGGCAGCCAATTTGCTTGCCAGCACGTCGGAGCTGACGTTGGCGTCGAACGTGCCGACCATCACGCCCGGAGGTGCCATGAATGCGACGACTGAAGTCGGTTGGCCTGGCTTCACTCCGATCTTGGTCAAGAATTCGGCTTCGGCCGGATCGTTTGCCAACACGGAGACGACTTCGGTTCGGTTGCTGTAGAGCTCGTCAGCCTGAAACTGTTGAACTCCGACGGGAACCGGGGTACCGGCAGTGGGTTGAGCACACAGCAACACGAGCTTGCGGTCCTGCAGCGCCTTCAGGATTTGAGTCTGTCCGGGCGAGACGATCGCGGCGGCAAGTTGTTGCCCCGTTACTCGCCTTGGGAAAACACTGCACACGGCACCGTTGGGTGCAAGCGTGGCGGTTGCGGGCATCGGCATCCGTGTCGCGTCGTACTGACTGACGAGCGTTTGTTCGGCGGCATTGCCGATTTGCACCGGCACAATGACCGCGTCTTGCCGGTTGGCCAAAGACGATTGCAGCGTGCCGTGCATCGTTTGTGTCGCCGCGTCGTTGCCGCGATAGAACATCACGAAGGCAAACTGGTTATTGGCCGCCGCCGCTTGAATCGCTTGCTCGGCGGGACTTGCCGCGTGAGCGGTTTGTGCCATCGCGAGGCAAGCGGTTGCCAGCGTCATCGTCAGTGCGATTGCCGTTTGATTGAAGATCCGTTTCATCGTAGTCATTCCTTTAAAATTGGGAACTGGAGTGGGTGAGTTGAGATAGAAGGTTGAAGAAGGATGAAAGCAGATTGGAGCGTTGGGTTTCAATCTCCAATCTGCAATTGTTAGCTTTCGATCATTCGTCGTCGTGACCTTCATGGTCGTGTGAGATTGTTCCTCGGAACGATTTGCCATTGATCGTTAGCACAAGTTTTGGTTCGGCTCCCTCTTCATCTAAGTGTTCGCCGAGTTCGGCGTCGATTGATACAAAGCGTGATGATTTGCCTTGCGGGTCATTCACATCCGGCGACGCGGCTAGCTTGAATTGCTCCGGCTTGCCATCGTGCTTGACGTTGATTGTCACCTCGGTCGAATCGATCGGAATCTGCTCCGTCGCGGCCGCGTTGAGCACATAGATTGTCACCGAGCCGGTGTCTTCGTCGTGAACGAACTCAGCGTGGTATTCTTCGTTTCCCAGTTCGATCAGTCCGCCTTGGTGCGGTCCTTCAGTAGGGTGGGCATGATCATCGTCGTCATGCGTTTCGACGGTGGCTCCTGGCAACGTGGTGTCAACGGTCGTATCGGATTCCTTGCAGCCGACGAAGCCGAAGGTTGCCGAGGCCAAAGCGAAGGTGAAGAGTTTACTGGAAAGTTTCATTGATTTTCTCATAAAGGATTGTTGGGTCAAGATTGGATATCGAAGGGTGAGTGTTGTTTAGTGACTGTGCTTGACCTCGAATCCGGTTTTGGCAAGCCATTGTTCCCAGTTCGTCGCGACCTCGTGGGAACCGACTTCGATGTGCTTCCATTGCGGACATCGGAAACTCAAGTCGGCGTGACCTGAGTGTTGAGAGCTTTTCAGCTCGCATCCGAGTCCCTTCAACATTGCGGTCAGCTCGGCGATTTGTCCCTGGTCATTGAGGTGCAGCGTCTTCCACTCTGTGATGCGGTAGTTGACCTCTTCGACTTGCCCTGCCGCGTGACTGTGACCGGAATGGTCGTGGTCCTGAGCCGCATGGTCGTGACCCTCATGACCAGCGTGATCTCCGTGGTCCGCGGCGTGACCGTGCAGCGTCTCGAAACCGGATTCCTTGAGCCACGATTCCCATTGGTGAGCCATTTTGTCGTCGGCCACTTCCATGCTCTTCCATTTGGGCGATCGATAAACCACATCGGTGTGGTCACCGTGGCTGTCGAGTTTGGCTTCGCAGCCGAGTTTCTGAACCGCAGCAAGGTGCTGTTGTGCTTTGGTAGCATCGTCGAAGTGCTTCTGCTTCCACTCTGGCAAGCAGAATGCGATCGACTCTTCGGCACTGGCAATACTGCCAACCGATGCGAGTGCGATGAAGCACAGTAGTTTGGAAATTTGTTTCAACATTAAACTTTCTTCTTTGGAAAAAGTATCCGTTCGCTTCCTGTCTTAGGTTGCGGATTCGGAAAGGGGCTGGGAAGTCTCTGTCGTCCGTGACGGAGAAGGGGTGAAAGGTTGGTGAGATTCCTCGTGTTCGGATTCTTCAAACAAAGGAATGTCAGTTGTAGATTCGTTGACAACTCGTTCCGCCGATTTCAATCCAATCAGCCAGAACAATGCCGGGTGAACGAAGAAGTCGAGTAGCGTCGAACTGATCAGCCCGCCGAGGATCACGGTCGCGACTGGATACAAGATTTCCTTGCCCGGTTCGCCCGCCGCCATGACCAACGGGACCAAGCCGATGCCGGAAGTCAGTGCGGTCATCAACACGGGGGCAAGACGTTCCAGCCCCGCACGCACGATCATCTCCTTGGTCCAGTCTTCGCCTTCGTGCTGCACGAGATGCAGATAGTGGTTCAGCAACAGGATGCCGTTGCGCGATGCAATTCCGGCTAGCGAAATAAATCCGACCATCGCGGCGACGGTCAGCGTTTGCCCGGTTATGACCAACGCGGCCACCGAACCGATGAACGCCATGGGCAAAGCCATCATCACTTGCAGCGAGAGATTGACACTGCGGAACATCGTGTAGAGCACCAAGAACACGCCGACGAGTGAGATCGTGAATAGGATGCCGATCACTCGCGAGGCCGACTGTTGGCTTTCAAACTGGCCGCTGTACTCGACGAAGTAGCCGGGTGGCAGAGACTCGACGATCGGTTGGACTTTCGTCTGAATGTCTTGCACCACATCGACCACACCACGATCGGACACGTTGCATTGCAATACGATCCGTCGCCGAACATCTTCGCGATTGATCGTGTTTGGCCCACCGGACTCGTAGATCTTGGCGACCGATTCCAGTGGCAGCTTGCCGCCATCGGCCAGATCAATCGTCAGGCGACGCAGCGTTTGTAGGTTCTCGCGATAGTCCTCGTCCAAACGCAGCATCAAATCAAACGTTCGTTGTCCGATCAAGATTTCGGAAACCACTTGTCCGTTCAACGCCGTCTCAATGAACTCATTCACTTCCACCGCACTGAGGCCGTAGAGCAAGAGCTTGTCGCGATCCAGTTCGATACGCATTTGCGGGATGATGACTTGCGGTTCGACCAACAAGTCCGTGACACCAGGTACCACTCCCATCGCCGATTCCATTTCCCCCGCCTTGCGACGAAGCAAGTCGAGATCGTCGCCGTAAATTTTGATACCAATCTGTGCCTTCACGCCCGAAATCATGTGCGAGATCAAGTGAGCAATGGGTTGCTCGACAGCGGTGACGATGCCGGGGATGTCAGCCATCGCTTCTCGGATTTCTTCAAGCTGTTCTTCGCGGGAGCGTAGTGATTCGGGATCGAGTTCCAGGATCATCTCGCTCATGTTCACGCCCTCGGCGTGCTCGTCCAATTCGGCACGACCGGTTCGCCGTACGAAACCTTCGATGTCTTCGATTTGACGCAATCGAGTTTCAACGCGACCGGCGATGTCGTTGGAAGTTGCGAGCGAGGTTCCCGGAGGAAGCACGACGTTGAGCTGCACCGCACCCTCATTGAACGGCGGCAGGAAGTCGCGTTCAAGACTCACTAGGAACAAGCCAGCCAGAGCGACCAACACCGCCGTAACGGCGAGGTTTAGCCGTGGCACCGTGAGGCTGAAGCGTATGACTTTGTCGCCAACCCACTTGATGGCTCGCAAGACGAAGCCATCCTCCTCGTGTCCCTTGAGTTTCTGGTTTCCAAGCAACCAGTACGACAGCACCGGAGTGACGGTCAGGGAAACCAGCAGCGACGATAGAATCGAAACGATGTAGGCAATGCCGAGCGGTGCGAACAGACGTCCTTCCATGCCCGATAGTGCGAACAACGGCAGGAACACGAGGATGACAATCATCGTGCCGAACACGATCGAATTGCGAATCTCGATACTCGCGCGGAACACAACCAACAGCGGATGCTTTGGGTTCTCGCTCGCCCGGTTCTCCTTTAATCGTCGATAGATGTTTTCCACATCGACGATCGCGTCATCGACCAGTTCACCGATCGCGACTGCCAAACCGCCCAAGGTCATGGTGTTGATCGACAATCCGAAAACGGAAAACACGATCGCGGTCATCACTAAAGAAAGCGGTATCGCCGTTAACGTGATGAATGTCGTGCGAACATTCATCAGGAACAGGAACAGGATGATGACTACCAAGATGCCGCCATCGCGAAGTGCTTCGGCGACGTTCTCAATCGCTCGGTCGATGAATGACTTTTGGGTATAGAGCGGTTCGATGCGGAGGTCACTGGGCAGCGAAGGACGCAAGTCGTCAATCGCCGCCATCACATCTTCGGTCACTCGCCGCGTATCGGCTCCCGGTTGTTTGTTGATGGTGAGAATGATCGCCGGTCCTCCGGACCAGGCGGGGGATATGGAGAATGGAGAATAGAGGATGGAGAAATTGTTTCCCTCTTCTTTTCCTGTTCTCAATTCTCCATTCTCCATTTCTCCATTTCTTACCCAAGCGGAGCTATCGCCGCGTTTTACCTGTGGGCCTTCAACGACGCGAGCAATTTGAGCCAGCGCGATCGGACGTCCTTCTTTCATCGTGACGACGACTTTTTGCAGGTCTTCGATTTTCTGGACGCGACCCAACGCACGAACGAGCAGCTCGTTCGGACCTTGTTCGTCCAGGTATCCGCCGGTCGCATTCTCATTGCTGTTCTGGACGGCTTGCTTGACTTCGTGAAGCGAGACGCCGAATCGCAGCATCGCATCGGGATCGACCAATACTTGAAACTGCTTGCGTCCGCCGCCCATCGTGAACACTTGCGAAACACCAGGTATCGTCAGCAGCCGTTGCCTGACCACCCAATCACCAAGCGTTCGCAACTCAAGTGGTTCGGTCGCGCCTTGGTCGCTCCACATTCCCAGCATCAGAATTTGACCCATGATCGAAGAGATCGGTGCGAGCGTTGGCTTGACGCCCTGCGGCATCCGTTCTTGAACGAGTTGCAGCCGTTCGTTGACGATTTGCCGGTCGTTGTAGATGTCGGTGTTCCAATCGAACTCGACATAGATGACCGAGATGCCGACGCCGGACGAACTACGAACCGCTTGAACCCCGTTCGCTCCATTGACCGCTGTTTCGATCGGAAACGTAATCAGTGTTTCAACTTCTTCCGGTGCCAATCCCGGTGCTTCGGTCATGATGACCACGCGCGGCCGGTTCAGGTCGGGGAAGACGTCAATCGGAGCCTGCATCGCCTGCCAAGTTCCGTAGCCCACCAGAAAAAGGGCAACGGCAATGACGAGCAAACGCTGCTTCAGTGCAAATCGAATGATTGAATTAAGCATTTGAAGAAATAGAGAATGGAGAATGGAGAATGCTATTTCTTCAGAATCCAGGGGGTGGGGTTTTCGATAAGGTGGACGAGTTGCGCTAGAATTTTGTCATACTTGCCATAAAGCGATCGTGCGGTTTCGCTGTCAAGGTATCCACATTCAACGGCGAACTGGATCCAAACCTGCGTTTCAGCAGCTTCCGCTTCAGAAATGTTCAGTGTGCTGACAAAGAAGGCTTCGCTCCGTCGTTTTCGCCATGCCTCAGCAATGTTCGCACACACACTTCGAGAGGAACGCCGCATCTGATCCGTCAACGAATACCTTTCCTCCTTTGGAAACCGCTTCGACAACAAGAACAGTTCGCGTGCTGCCTCGAATGCAGCCTGGTAAACTGGTAAATCAGTGTGTTTCTTGTACAAAGCCATCACGCACCTCCTCGTTCGAATTCATCCGCATTCTCCATTCTCCATTCTCCATTCTTTATTTCTTCAATGGTTATGCCCCGCGTGTGGATCAACTCCACCGCCAGACTTGTTTTTAAGAGCCATCTGCATTTGATGAGCGCCACGCATCGCGATGACATCACCAGGGAACAACGAACCGTCGTTGTCGATCACGGCGGAATACTGATCGCGGTATTTCACATGAACCGGCACGCGGTCGAAGTGACTGCCGTTCTGCTGGAACACAAAGGTTTCCGCCCCTTCGCTCGCGACCGCCTCAACCGGAACCACGATCTGTTCCGGCATTTTTTCGACCGGCACTCGCAACTGCATTCGTTGACCGGGGACATAACGCCATTCGACATAGCGATTGCCGTCGGCACGATGGTCCTTGGCGACTTCGTTAGGCAGCCGAACGTAGAAGTCCAATGTGCGTGATGCCGCATCCACTTGGTTGGAAAGGTACGCAATTTCCAATCCTTCAATCACGCGGGATTGGGTACCGGGTAGTTCAAGGATCGCATCAACTTTCCAACCGTTTTGCGAGGCACCACGTAGTTGTTGAATGTCTTGCTCGAACGCGAGTCCTTCGATGAACAGCTCGTCGTAGTCCGTTAGGATGCAGAGCGTTTCGCCCGCATTGATGGACTGTCCTTTGTGAACCGCTAAGTCCTGCAGGATCAACGGGCCAGTGTGTTCCGCTTGTTCGTTCTTGACGTATCCCGCTTGAATAACTCGCTTAGTTGCTTGCCGGGTCAGTCGCAACTCTTCCTCACTGTGGCTATCAACACTCGGCGCGAAGACTTGTAGTTCGCGAAGCAATCGCCGCTCGCGTTCGATTTGATCGACTTGGCTATCCGACAATCCGTGCAACCGAAGCGATTCACGCATCGCACCAAGATTCGCATTCAGCTTGTCGCGGGAGTATTGACGCTCCAGCACAACTTTGCCCGCCACCGCACCACTTCTGGTGACCTGCTCCAAACGTGCAATCTCACGATTCTCGACATCCAGTTCACCCAGCGTGCGGACAAAATCCGTTTGTGCTTTAACGAGGTCTTCATGCGTCAAACGAATTTGAAACAGCAGACTTCCCGGCTCGACCGCTTCGCCTTGAACCGCGTGAACATGCGTGACGACGCCGGTCATCGGCGTGGCAACTTGGACTCGCGATCGTCCGGGCGCTCGACAACGACCGCCGGTACCGTGATCGATCTGCGGAAGGTTTCCAGCTTGATGGGGCGGATCGTCTCATCGGACAAACCGATGTTGCGGATCGCCTGCGGTGACAACTCCAAAGAAGTCGCCGCATCGTGGCCAGCATGTGCTGCGTGATCGTGACCGGCATGAGGATCAACCTCACCAGCCTCCTCACCCTCGCTCAATTCACCGCCGCCATCGCGGAACGAAACCGCGGTTCGATTGACCCACGCCTTGGTGGCCGGGAACCAAAGCTGGCAAGTAAGTCCACCGACGATCACAAGGATCACGATGGCGACGAGCCAAACCCACTTCATGGGGATTTTGGGCGCACGGATTTTCATGGTACGAAACCAACGGAACAACTGCCGGAGAAACCGACCCACGATTTAAAACGTGTGGGTCAGAGTGAGGTCGACGCGGGGGAAGCGTCCGTGGCAGATGTCGAGCGCATGCCAGCCGCATCAATCGCGGCAGCGGGACTCGTCAAGAGTTTCGGTGTCAATGCGCGGAGGGTCGAAAGTCTTGACGACTTCCGCTACGGCATGGTGACACGAACACCCTCATCCAATCACGGACGAGAGCGGACCTCTAGAGACGCCAGACTTGCGTCTTGAGGCGGAGGGGTGGCTGCACGCAGTGCGGATCGGGCGGCGAACCGTACTCCGTCCGAAGTGCTAGCCCATCGTGCGACGACAGTGACAAGCAGTACGTCAGCAAGGGTGACCAATCAACGGTCAACAACAACGAAATGTCATTGTCTCGTTGATCCGCAACGATGTTGCAGTCCGCTTCGTCACAGTGTTCATGCGGTCCGTGGGAACCAGAACAAGGCGACTCCGAACACGGATGCTCGGAACCGGCGTCCCGCGAATCGCCATCAAAGCAGTCACAAGTAGCCGATCCATCCGCACTGCGTGGATGCTGGCAGGGAGCCTCGTGGCCCTTGCTGCAACGCCCGTCGTGATCATGATCGGCGGCGTTTAGGCCGACGACGTGCGGAACGTCCACCATCACCACCTGATCGACGTCGTGACTGTGCGTGTGACACGCGTGAGCGTGATGCACGCAGCAACCCAGCAGTGCGTGAAGCACCACCGAAGTCATCGTCGTTAGGGTGAGGAGCTTGCGGAACATGGTCGCTGTCGAGGATGTACGGACGATCGCCAGAATCGGATCATCCGTTGCAGCACTGTTATCGAATCCTGGCTGGCGGGTCTAAAGCGAAACTTGCGGCAAGCGAAGTTGCACGACCCGTACCAACCGCACAGACGCCGCGAATCGTGGGTGAAACTCGCGGGATGGATGCCGAAAAATTTTAAAAATTGTCGTCACCCCGACGGTGACACTTTCCCGTTTTGCGACCCGTTTGGGTCGCGGTCAGTCGCGAAGCTCGTCAGGGTGGTTACTGCTGACTCAACGTCAGGCCACGAAGGCTATCGTCGCCGCTTCGGTCAACAACCGCATCCAGGGCACCCGTCAGGACGAAACCGTCGACGCGGGCGCGAGCCTGAGCGAGTTGTTGTTGAGAAACAATGAACTGCAAGTTCGTATCGAAATACGTTCGACGAGCCACCAGGACTTGCACAAAACTCGTTTCGCCCGCTTTGTAAGCGAGTTCAGCCAGCTTCAACCCCTCTTCGGCGTTGGGAAGGATGTCGTTGGAATACTGCTCCACGGCGACCAGCGATGAGTCGAAGTCTCGCGAAACTTGAGCCAAACGTGCCTTGATCGAATTTTGGATTCGATCGAGTTCGCGTGACGCCCGGGCATACTCAGCTCGAGCGGCCGATATATTGCCCTGGTTCCGGTTAAAGACCGGAATGGGTGCTCCGACTTGAAAGTTAATCATGCCGTTGTCGGTGCCGTTGTCGTACCCGGATGCAAGCTGCAGATCCAGGTTCGGAATCGGCTGAGCTTGCTGGCGGCACAGGTTGGCTCGGGCTTGATTGATTCTCGCCTCGGCGGCCCGAACTTCCGGGCTTGAGGCGATCATCGTGGCCGAAACGCCCGCCCAGTCCAATCCATTCTCCTCCGTGGGTAGTGTGCCCTGCAGCGGCACAGGCATCATACCTGGATTGCCCGCCAGCGCGGCCATCTCTCGCCAAGCGGCGTCGAAACGGATTTGAGCCTGCCGGAGGGCCAAGTCAATCTCATTCTTCTGCACTCTTGCCTGAACCACTTCCAACTGTGACCCTTCTTGAGCCTCTTTGAGTTGCTCGGCAATATCGACTCCTTGATCGGCCACCGACTGGAAGTCGCGGATCAAATTCACTCGTTGTTGAGCCGCCAACGCATCGTAGAACGTGATGCGAATGTCTGTCGCGATGCGATATTTCTGAGCTTCGAGCTGCATGAGCTGGGCACGCAAGGCTTCGTTGAGCACGGCACGGTTCAATGCCAATTTGTCGCCGGTGATGATCGTCTGCGAGATGAACACCGTGTGCTGATCGGTGCCTTGATCGGCGAGTTGGGCAGCGTTATAACCAAGTACCGGGTTGGCCCGCAGCCCGACTTGGGTCTTGAAACCAGCCGCTTTTTGCGTTGTTGCAACCAGTTCCGCGATGGTCGGATTGTTCGCCAAAGCCATCGACTCAATCGCTTCGAGCGTCAAACTGGCGGGCTGTCCGCTGAGGTAGGTGTTATCGCCGGTTGAGATTGCTTCAACAGTGACTTCGCCAAGCGACTGATTGGGCGAATCCAATGCCATGATGTCACGCAGGGCACCCTCGGACTCCCCATCAAAATCATTCGCTTCCGTCGCAGAAAACTCGTCGTCACCCGCTCTGTCGTTGTACGCGACAGTCATCACGGGTGCCGCAACGGCTACTGTCACTGAGTCGTAAGGATCATTCGATTCGACCAATGGCTGCGTAGCGAAATCGTGAGCCGATTTCGCAGCACGATTGCCGATGCTCCGACAGCCAGCCGTGAAACTCGCCGCTGCGGTTAACGTCAATGTCAGAGTTAAAGCCGCACGCAACCGCCGACGCCGCGATTGCCGAGAATGGTTGCCGGTCGATTGTGTTGCGATCACCGCATCTCCCTCCGTGAAAAAATAGACCAGCCGGTGTGAACCATCGGTTCAGCAGAATCATCATCTCGGACGAAATCGCTGCCACCCGCCCTATCCCACCCAATCCGACTCCGGTGGTAACGGTTGTGCGAATTGAGTGCGGCGATGAGCTGGAAAATCAGCCTTCAAGCGTCGGATTCCATCCCAAGAGAGGCAATTTATCGCTCAGTGGTGGCCACCATGAAGGTGTGTTGTCGTGTGAGGGACCGCATCAAGGTGGGTCGTCGTGTGGGGAACGGCGTGCAGGTGATTGCCATGCTGTTGGTAATCAACGTGCGTCTGCGTGTGGGGGACGTAATCCGTGTGAGTCTGCGTGTGGAATTGGCCGTTGGAAGGGTAGCTGGGACGGTACGATTGGTACGGCTGAACGTATCCACTTTGTTGAACGCTGTTTTGATAGATCACCCGCCCCTGTTGCGGATAGGTCTGCCCCTGATAAACCTGTCCCTGAATCACTGGACGGGCCGAGCGATAGGGTTGCTGATATGGCTGTGAGTAGACCTGTTGGTTGCTGTAGGGCGAGACCTGGTCATAATGCGTCGTCGTGTGTGGCACACGGTCAATGTGAGTCGTCGTGTGAGGCACCGCATCAACATGATTGCCATGCTGGAGGTAATCCGTGTGTGTCGTCGTATGCGGCACATTGTGCTGGTGAGTGGTCGTGTGCGGTACGCTCCACTGGGCTTGGGCGTTAGTCGCCAACGCTGCAACGGCGACGGCTGCTGAAAGAAAAACCTTCATCGGATCGAACTCCTTACATGGGGAATTTTCCCGAGCAACGACGATCCCTCGGATCATCCAACTTGCCCGATGGAGCAGAAGCTACCCGTCCTTGAGAGGGGTGTCAACCCACTGAATTTGCATGCCAATCTTCAATTTGTCGTCAAATTGGAGTCACCCAGGAATCATTTCGACGACACAAAGATCAACGGAAACTGCGTGAAACGTTGATTTTCTGATTTGGCACACGTCCTGCGATTGCTGGTGTACCGCGGCACTTGTCGCAAACCTCCCCCAACCTTTAGGACTGACTTCAATGAATCGAGCCTTCGCAATTGCCGCCCTCGCGGCCGGACTGTTTGCCTTCGCCGGAAACTCCAATGCCACCGCTGGCGACTACCATCACGGCGGTCACCAGGGCTACGGCGGCGGACATCATGGCGGCTATCACCACGGCGGCTACGGCAACTCTCCCGTTCAAACGTATCCCAATTATGGATACCAATCGAACTACGGCGGATATGGCTACGGCCAACCGTATCAACCGAGCTATCAACCCCAATACCCGCAACAGTACGCTCCGGCGTATCGTGCGCCATCGAGTCGACAGCACGGTGGGCTGCATGTTGACATCGGACGCTTCCATGTTCTGGGTGTCGGTGGTCACCACCACTAATCATTCCGCGACGCGAAGGGCTGGAAGTTGGATAGGCTTCCAGCCCTTCGTCTGCGCCTCGGCAACCCAGAAACTTATTCGACATCTCCAAGCAAACATCAAAAAGGATTTAAAAACATGCCACTTGCAATCATCGCCGCCATCACTGCGACCTGTCTTGCCGCCACCGGCTTCGCCCAACCTGCATTCGCCCAACACTACCACGGCCACCATCACCTCGGCCATGGGCATGGGCACGGGCACGAATACCATTATAGCGGTGATCATTACTCAGAAAGCTTTCACAAATACGGCGACTACCATCACGGTCACCTGCCGCACTCACTGCACTACCTCGAATCACCGGTCCTAGATGTTTACCCATCGCTGATTCCGGGATCTACGTTCAACCAAGGCTACGGCAACTTCGACACCGTCTGTCCCAATGAGATCGCTTGTCCTTTGCAGTACCAAACACCTCCGCCGCTTGCATCGCCCTATCAGCCAACGACACCCTATGCCGTCATCCCCAATCAGCGTTCGATCCCATACGACCAAATGAACCCCGACGACCCGGCAGGTCACGATCATAGCGACCACGACCATGGCAATCACGACCACAGCGATCACTCGCATGACGGCCACGACCACGGTAGCCCCAGTCTTCCGCCGAGCAATCTGCCAGGAACATTCGATTCACCTGACCGTCATCCGATGACCACGCCCACCCTTCCAGAACGCGAACGATTGTCGGAGCCACCCGCCCGCAACGCGGTACCCGATGTTCCCGAAACGAACAATGGCTCAATTCGCATGAACGAGCCGCCACCGCCAAGTTTGACCTTAACCGCTAGCAAACCATTTGTTGCTGGCTTGGAATCAATCGACGATCTATCTGATTCATGAGAGAATTCCAGCCGCACCACCAACATTAAGCGACATTTGAAACTTTACAGACGTTTCGTCCGCAGTCGCTTGCGGTATGAACAATCCCGGGTCTTCAGCATGTCGCTCGGTCAGCAAGGTTGCGAGCCGAAAGCCGACACGCCTGTTCGTATGCTCTGCTGTTTCAACTAAGAAACGTTTGACATATCGAAGGTCTCGCAAGTCTGGATTGATTGACACACCTGCATGAACCGGTCTCTGGACCATCAAGGTCAATCGCCTCGCATCCGAATCAGTCAACAACCCGGTGTTGTGCGTGATGTTGTGGCGAAGCTGCCACAGGATGGCAAGCGTTTTCGCTCGCTCGCGTTCCGTATCGGGCCGCTGTTTCGTGTTGGGAAAAAGGTAGTCCCAAGACTTCTCGGCGAAATGTGATTTCAGCAGGTGGCGAAAACGCTCATTGATCGAGTGGTTACTGAGCCAGGTGTCCGATTCGCACATTGCTTTTCCAACCGAGCCAGCACCGAATTGAATGGCTAGCAAACCGGGACTCGCGGTAAAACCATCAAACCGATTGTCAATCGTGATCGGTGCAATTGCATCGACACAAACGACAGCAAGCTCTTTGATGAACCTCTCAAATGCTTCGACCAAACTTACCAGTACCATACGATGCAGCAATGCCATGTGTCGATCATAAACGGCCTGATACACCGACTGACTTGCAACGTGGTCGTCAATGTATTTGATCAGAGCAAGGCAGCTGTTTGCACGCCGGTCAAAATTTCGGATCGGCGCATCCTCATCCGCAGTATTGGCTTCAGTGTGCTGGAGTAGGTCGCGAACCTTTTGGTCGAGGTCGATCGGAGGACGCCCCGGTGTACTTGTTCCGGTGCTCACGCTGCGTCACCGGCTGCATCATGGTCTTCCGCCAGCAGCCATTGAACCTCACCACCTTCCCAACGCAAAAGAAAAGTGCGTGCATGGGAGTTGTTTTCGGTGTTCGCTAATTCGTCCAGTTGCTTTGGGTCTATCGGCTCGCCATTCGGATGAGCATCCTTACGCGGATCAAATACACGAGCGGTTCGTTCCAGCTTTCCAACTGCTTCGGCGATCTCGCCCGAGGGGCACGGGAAGTCAACCAGCGATGTGAGAACTGGATCACCATCGACGTTCCACCAGCAATCTGGCTGCTGCGCCAACCACTGAGCCAAGTCAGCCGTGCCGATCGTGTGATAGGGAAGTTTCAGTTCGTTTGACATCGTCGAAAACAGGAGTCAGTTTGGAAGGCTTGCTTGATCGCACTGCATTGTACTAAATCACACCCGATGAAACATCCTTTCGTTAGGAGCCGCCGCTGAAGTCCCTGCGGCCTGTTGTCGCTGGGAACCTCACCGATCGGAGAGTAACCGCAGTCCATTTGCGATCACCAACAGCGACGCTCCCATGTCGGCGGCGATGGCGGCCCACAGCGATGCCATGCCCATCAAGGTCAGCACGACGAACAAAGCCTTGATCGCCAGTGAGAACCAGATGTTTTGGCGAATGATCGTCAGTGTTCGCCGAGAGTGTTCGATCAGCCAAGGCAGCTTGGACAAATCGTCGGACATCAGCGCGATGTCCGCCGTTTCGATCGCCGCGTCGCTGCCCGCTGCGCCCATCGCGAGTCCCAACGACGCCCGAGCCAGTGCGGGCGCATCGTTGACGCCGTCGCCGATCATTGCAACATGCACGTGACGCGAAACCAGATCCTCGACCGCCTTGACTTTGTCTTCGGGCAACAACTCCGCATGGACTTCGTCGATACCGGCTTCTTTGCCGATCGCCTTGGCCGTGCCTTCGTTGTCGCCCGTTAACATGACGATTTGTTTGATACCAACTTCGTGCAGTGCCTTGATCGCGTCGCGGGTCTCTTTGCGGATCGCATCGGCCAGCGTGATGAAGCCGCAAACGTGTTCGTCATTGCCGACCACGACGACGGTTCGCCCAGCGTCCTGCATCGCTTCGAGTTGCCGATGAACTTCCGGAGTTTCCTGTCCGCGTTGTTCCAGATAGCGATGCGAACCCAGCCAATAAGTTTTTCCGTCAATGACTCCGGTCGCTCCTTTGCCTTGGATCGTCTCGAACGATTTGGCTGGCGGCATCGCCATGCCACGCTTCTGGGTCTCATCAACGATGGCTCGCGCCAGCGGGTGATTGCTGTTGAGTTCTAACGCTCCGGCACGCGATAGTAATTCTTTTTCGTCGTGCCCGTTCATCGGAACGACGTCGATCACCTCGGGTGCCCCCTTGGTCAGCGTCCCGGTCTTGTCCATCGCGATCGCGACGAGTTTTCCCGGCAGTTCAATGAACACGCCACCTTTGACCAAAACTCCTTGGCGAGCCGCAGCGGCCAACGCAGCAACAACCGAGACGGGCGTCGAGATGACCAGAGCACACGGGCAAGCGATGACCAACAACACGAGCGACCGATAAATCCAAACCGACCACGGCTGTCCGAGTAGCAACGTCGGAATAAGCAGCATCAAGAGTGCAACTGCCATGACCACCGGCGTGTAGACCGCGGCAAACTTCTCGACCCATTTCTCTGACGGTGCCCGCTTCGATCCCGCGTCGCCGACCATTTGGATGATGCGGGCCAGCGTTGTATCCTCCGCCGCTTTGTTGCTCCGCATCTCCAACAAGCCATCACCATTGATCGTGCCAGCGAACACCTCGCTTCCGACGTGCTTTTCGACCGGCACGCTCTCGCCAGTAATCGGTGCCTGATTGACGTCGCTGATACCTACCGTCACTTCACCATCAAGTGGTATCTTTTCGCCCGGTCGAATAATCAACGTTGATCCGATCGGCACCTCAGCGGGCACAATATCGCGGACCTCGCCGGATGCTTCACGCATGTGAGCGACGGGTGGCGTCAAATCCATCAGCGAAGCGATCGCTCGTCTCGCTCGACCAATGCTCCAAGATTCCAGCAACAGGACAACGAGAACAAGAAAGCGACCGCCGCTCCCTCGAACCATTCGCCGATCGCGATCGCTCCGATCACCGCGATCGACATCAACAAGTTCATATCGGGCCGCAACGTAACGAGCGACCGCCAAGCCTTCGGCAGCACCAAATATAGACCGGCCAAAATACCAATCAGGTAGCAGACGATCGCGGGCGTTGCGACGGCGTCATCGAAGCCACCCGAGAGCAAATGAATTGCCAGTCCGATCCCACCGAATACGCCGCTGATCGCGGTCATGATCGCACGTTGGCGTTTGGCCCAGAACGATTGATCGTCGGATGATTGCTGAGCGTTCTGCCAAGTCTCGGCCTTCAATCCCGTCCGCTCGATCGCCGCCAGTACGTCCCCGGCGGAAACCTCAACACCATCGAGATCAACGGTCAACCGTCCGCCCAGCAAGTCGAACCCTAATCGCTCATCACTACCGAGCAGTGGTACCAATTCACGTTTGATCAACGATACTTCTTCGACACAATCCATGCCGTAACGTCAACGCCATCCAAATCGACCGTCAGGCGGGCGTTGAGCAAGTCGAAACCCAAACGCTCATCACCACCGAGCAGTGGCACCAATTCACGTTTGATCAGCGAGACCTCCTCGGCACAGTCCATGCCGTGAATCTTTAGTTCCATCGTGTTGTAATCACTCATCGTTGTCATCCTCGTCGATTTGAACCTGCCATGCGTCGCGACCAGACTCGTAGGCTTCCCAAGCGACATAGGGAACGATCAACAGTGCAGCGACAGGATCAGCCCACCACCAGCCTTGCCATTGAACCAGACCAATGCCGATCAAGACGACGATGGTTTGGTATTCGCAAATCATCGTGTCGATAGCGTCGTATTTCAGCGTCGCCGAATCGGTCTTCTGGCCATAGTGATACTTGCCCCACGCCAACATCGGGTTGACGACTAACGACACCAGCAAGATGCCAATGCCCCACCACGACATCGACGAAGTTTCTTGACTGATGAACTTGCTGATCGCCTCGTAACAGATGAAAAGGGCAGCGATGGTAAACGCAGTCGACAAAACCCCCAACGCGATTTTCTTTCGTTTCCGTTTTGCACGCTCATCAATCCCCTTGGCAACGCCATTGAGTTGCCAAATCATAAACGCGGCGGAGTTCGCTTCGACGATGCTGTCGACTCCCCAACTGATCAATGCCGAGCTTCCGGTCATAAAGCCCGCCGTCAGAGAAATTGCCACCTCCGCAATGTTGTAGACCAGACTCGCAATTTCAACGTTACGGCCTCTACGGATCAACTTGGTTCGGTTATCGCTAGAATCGTTTGCTGCTTCCATCGCTATAAGTTTGCCGGAGGTTGCGTAAGAATTGCAAGTGCTTGCCTAATCAGTTCGTCAATGAGGGAGCTTGGGTTTCAGAGCCGCATAGCTGAGCATGCCGAGCATGGCTCCGCCGAGAGTGAACAATGCCATCCATTCTCCTGATCCCACCTGAGCATAGATTGGACCAGGACAAGCCCCAGTCATCGCCCAACCAGCGCCGAACAGCGTCCCGCCAATGACCACTCCGGGGTGGAGCGGTTTCGGTTTGTAGGTGATGGGTTTACCGTCAATCGACTTGATCTCGAATCGCTTGATCAGCAACATCGAGAGCATGGCAACTATGATCGCGAGGCCGATAATCAAATACATGTGAGCCTCGCGAAACAAAAACATTTCGTGAACGCGTTCCCATCTCGCCACCTCTGATTTGACGAATAGGATGCCGAGGTAAGCTCCAATCAAGAGTACGAAAAGATAGTTCAGCGGCGACATGCCCGACGGTTGTTCGCTGATTGGTTTGCCTTCATCGGTCATCTACTTGTCTCCGCTACTGTGTTGGAAAAATGAATTGGCCAAGCCCCCATGTGACGGAAATACCGCCAACAAAGAAGAAGATCGTGGCAAGGAGGCTGGGCCAGTTGAGGTTCGAGATCCCTGTGATCGAATGCCCCGAAGTACATCCGCCCGCGTATCTCGCTCCAAAGCCGATCAAAAACCCGCCGACAAGCAAGGTGACGCCTCCGCGAAAGCTGTCGAACGATCGCGGCAACAGTGGAGAAGGTTCGCTGGAAAGGAAATGCGTGGCGATGAATGCTCCGATTGCGATTCCCGACACGAACACGATGGTCCAGAAATTGGCCTTGCGATCGTGTTTGCCAAGGTAATCCAGCTTGCTATGGGGCGCACACATTGCCCCTGCTTGCTGAAAGCTCGTCGAAATACCGAACGCCTTTCCTGCCAGGATGTAAAGCAGGGGAACGGTCAGTCCGATGAGAATTCCCAGCCCCACCAAGGCCACGGTTCCATGATCCAATTCATTCGTTTTTACTCCGGTGCTGTTGTTCCATCTTTTCGCAAATCGGTATTCAATCTCATTGGCGTCAGCTCTCAACATCGAATCCAGCCGCCTTCCAAGCCTGCAAGCTGCCGGGCACGTTGTGAACTTTCTCGAACCGATGATTTTGAAGAATGCTCGCGGCCATGTTTGCCCGGTAACCGCTGCCGCAATAAACGGCGACGGGCTGTGAGCGATCCATGTCGAAACTGTCTTCAATCCCATCTCGCATGTCGGCAACAAACATATGCTTTGCCCCCGCAATGCGATTCTTCTTGAATTCTGCGGGCGAGCGAACATCAAGCAACTGAAACTCGTCGCGACGCTCAGCCAGTTCCTGAACCGGCAATTGCGGTAGTCGTTTCAATGGTAGCCCCGCGTTGTCCCACGCCTTCATTCCGCCGGTGAGGTAGCCAGCGAAATCGGTCAGTCCGACGTAACCGAAGTGCCAACTGATCCAATCAATCTGCGTCGCATCTTCGACCACCAGCAGAATCGGTTTGTCGTACGAGAGCATGTCGCCTGCCCAGACGGAAAGTTCTGGCCGGTCGCCGATATTGATGGCTCCGGGGATGTGACCACCACCAAACGCCAACATCTGCCGCGTGTCGACAAGCTGGGCTTCCCCTTTTCGATCGCCGATTGAAAGTCTTTCGGTGGCAGTCTCGGCACGACTGGCGAGTGACCGACAAGTTGCGGTCCTTTTGCGTTGAGTTTCTTCATGATGGGATAGTGTTGCGGCACCGGAAGTGCGCCGTCACTAACGAACGCCTTGAACTTCTCAAAGTTGTCGTATTGTAGAAACGTATTCGTTCGGCGTTCATGCCCGATCGTACTCATCGGCCTTTCGCCAATATCAGCCCCACAAGCCGAACCCGCACCGTGGCAAGGATAGATGATGACTCCGTCGTCAAGCTTCAGGTAATATTCCCGCAACGTGTGGAAAAGTTTTTCCGTCAGCTCTTCGGTCTCTTCTTCACCCAACAGGTCTGGACGGCCTGCCGATCCAACAAACAACGAGTCGCCACTCAGCACACCCCACGGACGACCATCGCTATCCGGCTCGGAAAGTTCATACGAAAGGTGTTCCGGTGTGTGGCCGGGCGTATGTCGAGCGGTGAGCACCACGCCTCCAAACTCGAAGCGATCTCCACCGTGAATTTTCTGAACGTCAAAATCATAAGAAGCTTTCTCTTCGCCACTGGCGTAGATCGCCGCCTTCCCAACCTGTGCAGCGAGTTCACGAGAACCACTCATGAAGTCCGCATGGATATGCGTCTCAAAGATATGAGTAATCGACACTCCGTGCTTGAGACTAAGGCGAAAATAGATGTCAACATTCGGACGCGGGTCAATCACGGCCGCTGTGCCGGTGCTGTCGTCTCCAATGAAATACGAAAGTTGCGCGATCCCAGCGGTCTGTACGGTTTCAAAAATCATGGTCATCTAAGAATGTCTCCTATCTAATGTTGCTTCGCTTGGCAAACGTATCGTGGAATTCAAGGCGTCGAATCCTCGTCAGCCGAATTCAATGCACGAACTTTCTCAATCACAAAATGATCTACCGGGATTGCGGGCAGGCGTGCCATCTCGATCTGCAAGTTCTGTTCCGATACTTCATACTGGCAGCCGTTGACGAATACCTCCGTAGCCACTTTCATCTGTTCGATCGCGATCCATTCACCGGGGCAGCGGTGGTTTTGGTAGTGATCACCTCCGCCTTGAGGGATCAGGGTGAATGGGTTGCCGTCCCAACCCCGGAAGCGGGATGGTCTAAATGATTCCGGTTGGTCCCAAAGACGCGGATCGTGGTTGGTGCCGTATAAATCCAGCAGGACCTTGCGTCCGCTGGGAAAATGGAAACCCTGCCACTCGAACGATTCCTTCACCTTTGCTCCGGCAAACGGAAAGAATGGATAGTAGCGCCGGACCTCTTGGACAAAATAATGCAAATCATCCGGGGAGCCATCGGCAAGCTGTTCGCGAATGACGGGGTGCTCGTGTAAGGCGTGCGCACATTGAACGATGTAAGCCGAAACCGCGACGGTCGGACGCAGAATGTTGTTTAGCTCGACCGCAGCAATTTGAGCGTCCAGCAAGTTTCCATCGAGATCGCGATGGTTGGCGACAATGAAGGCGGCAGTGTCTTCGGGAGGTTGATAGGTTCCAGCACGAATTTGGTCGACGATTCCACGCAGCCAAGCTTCATTGCGTTTGCGAGCCAGCCTTGCCCACCAATGCTTTGGGCCGATGCTGCCCGCATAATCGAAGAGGGCCGCCAACTCACTGGTCCTCCGATCCACATCGGCAGGATCGAGCGGAATGCCCGCCCACTGACAAACCGCTTCGGTCAGAACCTCTTGCGCCTGTCTGTACAGCACGACCTGATCCATGCGCGACCACCCAAGCACACGGCGGTCCCAAATGTCGCGGGTAAGCTGCGTTAGTCCGCCGATTTTGTCCTCGGTCAACAACGACATAAACATCATCTTGCGATGGCAGTGGGATTTGCCGTCCATGCCCTGCACCCCGCCGCGTCCGAACAGCGTCTTGGCGATTCGCGACGGAGCGACACCGACGCGGGTGAAACGCGAGGTATCGTAGAAAACCTTGGCGGCTTCTTCGCCTCGCATGCAGATTGCCTTTTGCAAAAGCAAGCGAGTTGAAAACAGATCGGTGTTAAGCCTGTCACATCGCGACGAAACGAATCGGTAGGGATCGAGGGCGAGAGCGAGAGTGCTGTCCAGTTTGGTTTCAATAGGCATTTCGCTCATCTCAATTCCTCCTCGATCAAGTGTTCCGACAGGGCTTCCAACAGCTCTTCATGGCTTTGTGTTCCAGCGAGTCTTTGCACCTCAATTCCGTCAACGAATATCAACAGCATCGGGTATTTGTCGATGTTGTATTTCTCTTTGATGAACGGATTTTGGTCGATATTCAATTCGGCGACTTTGGCTCTACCCGACAACTCCGATGCAAGTTCACGAATCGTCGGCTTCATGGCGATGCAGGGCTGACACCAAGGTGCCCACATGTCGACCAGTACAGGAAGCTCGCTATCGATGACCTCGCTTTGAAAATTCGCGTCGCTCAATTGAATGGGATCGGCATCATTCAAGGATGTCGTGTCGCTCACCGGCAACGAATCGCGACCGCATCCGGCGGCGAGTAAAACAAGAACGACAAGTAGTCCCCGTGGAGTGAGATGATGATTCGTAAATGACATGACGTGGTACTCGCTTCGGACAATGATTCGCCAACGACCGCCGATACTGAGGGACTCCTCGCATCGACGGCTTGTGAACAATCAGTCGGCTGTGAACTACTTCTTCGGTTTGGACGTGTATGTTCCGCTCGGCCCTTCGAGCTTCACCGGTTCCTTACCAGCTTTCTCGATCGCTTCCCACAATTGGAGCGGCGACAGCGTCGCGCTGCCCTTGGGGATGACGATCGCGGTCTTGGACTTGACGTCCGTCTTGACGCTGCCGACGCCGGAGACTTCGGTCAACTTCGCCGCCACCTTCTTGGCGCAGTTCTCACAGGTGAGAACCTTCAAGGTGATGGTGGTTTTGGTCGTCGATGCGTTAACCGCATCAGCGGCATTGGCAACGCGGCTTTGGGCCGTCATGCAAAGGGCAGCGGCGAACGTCAGGGCAAGGCAAAGGGAGGTACGGTACATTTTCAGATTCCTTTCAGG
Source organism: Pirellulaceae bacterium (assembly GCA_963833245.1). GTDB lineage: Bacteria > Planctomycetota > Planctomycetia > Pirellulales > Pirellulaceae > Rhodopirellula. The sequence goes on along the minus strand of CAWHXH010000005.1, from coordinate 6,152 downwards.
TAACAAACATAAACTTTCAACTGGTCGGTCCTTTCGGATGGGGATCTAGGTGTCACATGGCTATCTCCTTTGGTTTGTAGGACGAAGTGGGCAAACGGGGATAAGGTCAGACTGAAAAACGTGGCTGGGGGCGAGCGACTCAACGGGCTGGCCAAATACGCTACTGTTTTCCCCCCAGCCACTACGATCAAACGGCTATCGCCGTGGATGGGTTGAAGACTCAACTTTCGCCAAGGGCATCAGTGAATCCTCGCTGTTCTCTGTTGAGGGATCGTGCAAACAATCGCCATCGCAGCAGGCTTGCGAAATGCAAGCCGTCCGGTGGGGCGAGGAACATCCACACATGCAACCGGGCTGAACGAGCAGAAACGTAGCGAACGACATGGTCGTGACGCGCTGTAAGTCCCGGGTCAACGCGTTTCCTTTTGGCGACTGCCTTGACATGCTTACTCTGTTGGTTGCGGTGGTTTGCGACCCGTCTTGGCTTCGTAAGTCGCTGCGAACTTGTCGAACCGCTTGCGGACTGCAAATGAAGCACTGCGATTCGGGACGGTCGTGTTCATCACACCAGTCGCCATCGTCTTTGAACTTCGACACCAGTGTTTTGTCGCACAGGGCACAATCGCCTTCGGGAACACCATGCTCGACGCACCACCAACCGCCGTGGCTGTGATCCACATTGGTTGCCGCGACCGGTTCGGAACCACCGGGTTCGGTGGCGACGTCGCTCTTGCTGCAACCGGCAAACACCACGGCGGCAGCGGCCAATCCGGCCAGCGACAGTCCACGAAAATCTTTCATCCAATTCATCTTCACAATCAATCTCCTTCGGCTTGGCCGAATCAAGGGTTAGACCGTCAGCCGTTCGGGCAACTTTCGGGATTCAAACGTTTCGTCTGAATCCGAAGTTGCTCCGACTCTGGGTCGGTCGGGTCGTTGGGTTCGAGTTGATGACCGTCATCATCTCCACCATCTCCATCAAATTTTTCAACCGGCAGGTTGAAGACCACATAGAGCACTCGCAAAACAAGCAAGCTCATAATCATTGCGCTACACACGCCGCCGATCACAACCGTTGCCAACGGTCGCTGCACTTCGGCTCCCATGCCGGTACTGAACGCCATCGGCACGAAACCAAGGCTGGCGACGAGCGTCGTCATCAGGATCGGACGCAATCTTGTCATTGCGGCTTCTTCGACCGCTTCATCGAGCGAACGACCACGCCGCCGCAGTTGCCGGATCGTTGAAACCAGCAACATGTCGTCCAGCACCGCAACGCCGGACAATGCGATGAATCCAACGGCAGCCGAAATCGAAAACGGCATGTCGCGAATCCATAGTGCCAACACTCCGCCGATCCAAGCGAAGGGAACGCCGGTGAACACTCGCAACGAGTCCACCCAGTTGCGATAGGTCGCGTAGAGCAACGACAGGATCATCAACAACGCGATGGGAACAACGATCATCAACCGCAGTTGGGCACGCTGCAGGTTTTCAAACTGGCCACCCCACTCGACACGGTAGCGTCCCGGTGGCAGTTGGACCTTTTCGTCAATCGTGCGTTGAGCTTCGGCGACAAAACTACCCAAGTCGCGTCCACGGACATTCGCTTCGATCGTGATTCGCCGTTGATACCAATCTCGCTTGATTGTGTTCGGCCCCTCGACCTTTTCGATCGTGGCTAAGCGTGACAAAGGGATGCGTTCACCCGAAGGCGTCGCCACTAAAATTTGACGGATCGCGTCTGGATTGGCTCGCGCCTTTTCCGGCAAGCGAATGATCAACGGGAAACGCAATTGCCCTTCGTACACTTCGCCGACATGATGGCTGCCTAACGAACGCACAAGATTCATGATCGTGCTGGCCGAGACGCCGTAGCGTGCGATCTCGTCTTGTTTGACACGAATTTGCAAAACCGGTTGGCCAGAAACCTGTTCGACCTTGACGTCTTCGCTGCCGGGAATGGCATTCAGTGCCCGTTCGATCTCGCTCGCCTTCTCGACCATCAGATCCAAGTCGTCGCCGTAGAGGATTGCCGCGACATCCGACCGAACGCCCGAAATCATTTCATTCATTCGCATCTCAATCGGCTGTGACATCGCCAATCGAGGGCCGGGCAAGTCTCGCAGTTCTTCCTGAACCTTGATGATCAACTCTTCCTGCGTCTCCGCCCTCGTCCATTGTTCGCGCGGATGCAGGGTCAAGAACAAATCGGTCAGTTCAGTTCCCATCGGATCGGTCGCGACTTCCGCCGTACCGATGCGGCTCCAGACCTGAGATACCTCGTCAGGAAATTTGTCCAGCAGCACCTGCTCCATTTGCGTGTTGTATCGCATGGATTCTTCCAGCGTTGTCCCCGCCAGACGCACGACGTTGATCGTGATCGCACCTTCGGAAAGTCGCGGCACGAACTCGCTGCCAAGGTTCGGTGCGACCAAACCAAACACGCTGACCAGCAACAACAACGCCGCACCAATCACAAAGGTCTTGTGGTGCATCGTGAACCGAAGCACCGGTGCATAGAGTCGCTTGAGCACGCGGATCAACAGCGGCTCTTTCTCTTGAATGTTCTTGGGCAAGAACAGACTCGCCAAGACCGGCATCAGCGTCAGCGACAGGACCATCGAACCGGCCAACGCCATGATGACAGTCATCGCCATCGGTCGAAACAGTTTGCCTTCGATCCCTTCGAGCGTCAGGATCGGCAGATAGACGATCATGATGATCAGCTCGCCAAACATCGTCGGCTTGCGAACCTCGATGGCCGCCTCGCGAATGATCTCCAGTCGACTCTTGCCATCTCGGTTGTGTGCCAAATGCCGCACGCAGTTCTCGATCATCACGACCGAGCTATCGACGACCAAACCGAAGTCGATCGCACCGAGGCTCAGCAGACTGGCGGCGATGCCAAACTTCAACATCCCCGAAAATGCAAACAGCATCGACAACGGAATCGCTGCCGCGACGATCAAACCCGCTCGCAGGTTCCCTAGGAAAATGAACAGCACTGCGATGACCAGCAGTCCACCTTCAAAAAGATTCTTCTGAACCGTGTGAATCACGTGGTCGATCAATTCGGTGCGGTCGTAAACCGTTTGAATCCGAACGCCCGCTGGCAACGTTTCTTGAATGCTGGCGATCTTTTCCTTGATGGACCAAGTCACGTCGTGACTGTTCTCGCCCATCAGCATGAACCCCAGACCCAAGACCGCTTCGCCGCGTCCGTTCGCCGTGACCGCCCCGCGTCGGATTTCATGTCCGATTTCCACTTCCGCCACATCACGAATGCGAACCGGAACGCCCTCCTTGGCGGTGATCACGACATCTTTGATCTCTTCCAGATTGACCGTTCGACCGACGCCGTGGACCAACAACATTTCGCTGCCGTCGGTAACCGTTCCACCGCCGACATTCTCGTTGTTCGCTTCGATGGCTTCGCTAACTTGCTCGAACGTCAGTCCATACTTCACCAACAAATCCGGTTGCAGTCGAACCTGATACTGTTTCTCGTAACCACCCCAACTATTGACCTCCGCAACGCCGCGCACCGAACGCAACTGGGGCTTCACCACCCAGTCGTGGATCGTACGCAATTCCGTCATCCGCTTGATGCGTTCTTGCTGCGCGACCTTGGAGAAATCAACGCCGTCGTAAACCAGCACATAGTGAAAGACCTCGCCCAACCCTGTCGAAACCGGCCCCATCTGCGGTCGCTGAATTCCGTCGGGTAACTCGACGGTGGAAAGCCGTTCGTTGATCAGTTGTCGGGCGAAGTAGATGTCGATGCCATCGTCAAAGATCACGACGACTTGAGACAGGCCGAACTTTGAAATCGAACGCAACTCATGCAGGCCCGGCAGACCGCTGATCGCTTGCTCGACCGGGAACGTAATCTGTCGCTCGATTTCTTCGGACGCCAGCGAAGGAGCGACCGTGTTGATTTGAATTTGAACCGGAGTCGTATCCGGGAACGCGTCAATGTCGAGTTGCTGGAGCGAGAATACTCCAACGCCAGCGAACAACAACGCGGCCAAGATGACCAAGGCGCGGTGCTTGAGCGAGAAATCAATGAGGTAGTTAAGCATCCGTGCAATCCTTTATTCGGCGACGCAGTCGCAGCCTGCACCAAGGTTGTTCTTGAGAAGTTGTGCCCGCAGCACGTCGCTGCCGTCGGTCGCGATCACTTCGCCCGGCAACACACCCGAAATGATTTCCGTCACATCGCCATTGACCGCTCCCAATCGAACCGAGCGGACATGGAAAACCTTGTAGCTGTCGGGGCTGGCGAAATAGTCCTTGTCGCGAACGAAGACGACTTGGCAACAACCTTCCCAGTGAGAGGAACCGGTTGGGATCACGATCGCGTCGGACTCTTTCCGCAGGATCACCTCGCCCATCCCAAAAGTCTCGTTGCGAAGTCGTCCGTCCGAGTTATCTAGCACGGCTCGAACCTGCAACATCCGCGTCGTGTTGTCTGCCGAAGTGCTAATCCAATCCAAGGTTCCGCTGACGACTTCGCGGCTCCCGTCGGCGCGAAACTCGACAGGCTGACCGATCGCCAACTGCTCGGAACTTTCCAGTGGAATGTTCAACGTCAGCCACATTTGTCGAACGTCAGCGACCTGAAAGAGAATCCGCGTCGGATCAACGACCTCGCCCGCAGAAACACTCCGCTCAACCACCACACCTTGAATTGGCGATCGGATTGGCAACAGGTTTGACGTAACGGTTCGACTGTTCAACTGCGCCCGAAGCTCGTCGGGAATCCCTAGCAATCGCAAACGATCGAGCACCTGTTGTTCCGATAGTCCCTGCAACTCACTGACTTCGGCGGGCAGTCCCAAATTCCGCAGCGATTGCTCCGCCGCCAAGACGTCCGCCTGAGCTTTCGCCAACGCCGCGTTCGCATCCAAGATTCGGGAACCGGCAATCGCGACGCGAGCGTCGCTCAATCGCGAAACGTTTTGCTGTTGAAGTTTTTGTTCCGCCAACGCCCGCAGTAAGTCCGTTTTGATGTCACCAACTCCCGCCGCGTCAATCACCGCCAGAACTTCACCAACCTCCACCGGATCGCCCACATTCTTGGTGACCTTCCAAACGCTTCCCGGCACCCGCGACGCCATGCTCGCCTGTCGCGTTGGGTCGTAGATAATCTCGCCGTTGCCAACAATCGACTCGGTGATCGGAGCACGCTCGACCAGTTCAACATCGACGCCAGCCTGTTGAACCGACTCGATCGAAGCGAACTGAATACGTGACTGGTAGACCTCGCAAGCACTGTTGTTTTCTTTGCGAGGTGCAATCGCCAATGCACGAGCGGCACGTTCCAAATCTTCGACCGGAACCGTTGGCGTTTCCTTAAGCTGAGCAACATCGGGATGGTCGAGTGTGCAATTGTGGACGCCGTGGACGCTGCACCAACCGTAGTCAGGCCCCTTGGCCATCAACGTCGGATCACACTCGACGCAAATGGATTCCGGCACCGCATGTTCTTCACACCAATCATCGACAACCGGCTCGACATCACCGGTCAAGGCGGCGAACTTAGGAATCCGCCAATCGTTGTGATGCCCGTACCAAAACACGGCAGCGAACCCGGCCAATACGAGTGTCGGCCCGATGCTTCCAAGGACCAACGAAATACTGCGGCGAATAGGACCGCGAGGTTTCGATTTCGCGTCCTGAGTGATATCAGTTTCGGCGGCGGGAACCCTGTGACCATTCACGGACGGCTCCACCGGTTGTTGCCGAGGACTTTTTCTCGGCGCATCGGCAATCGGATGACTCATTGGAAAACCTTGGTGGCTAGAGACGGTGCAAGCAGCGCACGCAACAACCGCGAACGCATGCAACAACCAAAAACGCCGCTGACCAGAAGTTAGAATCCAAGCGTGCAAATCCAAAGCTGGAATTACAAACCGAGTTCGCCGGTCAGCAAACGAAGAGACCTAGTCGCGGCTTAGAGCAGCCAAGAAGAGTGCGCAATGCGCACCGAGCGACCCGTCAAGAGACCGAATGGACGAGGCTGATGCTCGAATCGAGAAACCAAGACGTCCGAGAGATCAAGCGTCTCCAATCTCAGCGGAGCAAGATCCAAAGCGAGCTGAAAATCAGCAATTGTCCGATGGTTCAGCTCAGGCGTGACTTGGCAG
>CAWHXH010000004.1:0-9467 GCA_963833245.1 Pirellulaceae bacterium | reverse complement strand
CGAGGCTCACAAGAGCCTACCCAAGGCCGGTTCCTAAGTCTGCCGTCGGGGATTTTGCCAAAAATCCATCCAACGATAGATGTCAAACGGTTGGCCGACCGCGCTGCCGGTCGCGATCTCCTAACGTCGCCCGTTGGGCCACCTACCCCGGCAATCCGAACCCTTCGCGTCGCGGCCGATCGAGCCATCGGTTAGCTTCGGTGTCCCCGGGAAACGTTTCGTTGACCGGATCCCAGCTTAGCGGACGGTTCAGCCGCCGGCCGATCGCCGCAAGATGACAGACCGTTGCGGTCCGATGTCCCGTCTCCACCGGTGCGTTCAGGGTGCCCCGCCCGGCGATGCAGTCGAGCCAATTTTGCAGATGTGGCCCAGCGACCATCCCGCCAATCTCCCAAATCGCTGCGGCCGCCGGGTCGGGACCATTGACGATCAAATTTGCCGGGTCGACGACGAACTCATTGCGACTAATCACCATGCGGCCTCGCTGGCCGTAAAAGGTAGCGGATTTGATATCCGGCAAAAAATTCAATTCAACTCCGTTGGCATAGGTCATGCGGATGGGACGGAACCGTTCCCGGGATGAGAAATCACCTGCCGGCGGCGGCGTTTTGCGTCGCCATTTGGTTTGCCAATCACGCCTCAACGCCTCTTCGCTGACCCCCGCAATCGGCTGGACGCTCACCGGACCGGATTGGTCCATCCCCAGGGCATACTGCACCATGTCCAAGTTGTGGGCACCCAGTTGGTCATCAAATGGCCTGAAAAATCCTCAAAGAGATCCCAGCCACGCCACGGCCGGCCATCGACGTCGAACTCATCCTTGACCCACCAGTGACGGTTGTACGATCGGTTGGGTGTCGGTCCTAAAAATAAATTCCAATCCATCCCCTCGGGTACCGCTTCGGCGGGGAATGACCCGCCTCGAATGGGACCGGGATAGTTGGGGCAGTCCACGCGTGTGACTTTTCCAAGCCCGCCGTCGCGTACAAACTGGCACGCGAATCGATTCGTTTCCATCGTTCGTTGTTGGCTGCCAACCTGGAGCACCCGACCGGTCGACCGGACCATGTCCGATAAAATGCGTCCTTCACGGATGGTTAGCGAAACCGGCTTTTCGAGGTAAACATCCAGCCCCGCGTCGATCGCCAGCATGGCCGCTCGGACATGATGATGATCCGGCGCGGCGATGATGACCGCATCGAGGTCCTCGCGGTCGATCATTGGCCGGTAGTCTTGATGCACCGTGCAATGGGCGGCATCGTTGGTATTAAAATCTTGTAACAACGCCGCGAACTCGCCGCTAGGTCGCAAGGTTGACGCGATTTGAGACGTCGCACAATCGCATAACGATGTCACCACCGCCGGCCGCGGTAGATTACTAATCAGGTATTTGCCGCGAACCCCCGTTCCGATCACGCCCACCCGGATACGCTCGGCGGGACTCTCGCCCGACGCGAGCGAGGACCAGCCCCGGGCCGACATCGCTGCGGCGGCACCAAGGACGGTGCGTCGTGAAAGGTTCATATCCGTAGCTCCCTACCGGCAAACGCAAGGCTGGCCATGATGTTGGCATCCTCCCGGCGGACCTGTTGGTCCAGCGGCATCCCGCTGATGCGAATCGGTTCCGCCTGATGATGTCGAACGAACTGCAACGTGCGGGCTAGGTCCAACCCGCCGGCATCCCGGACCACCTCCCAGTAGTCTTTGGTGAGGCAGGGGATTTTCAAAGCATCGCGGGTGATGACTTCCAAACTGAAGCGAATGTCAGGTTTTTTTTTGCGAAGGATTTCGATGATGCGATTCAAATCAAAGCTGCCCTGCCCCAGCGGCACGTCGCCGAGCAGGTAGCCATCGGGATATTCCTTGAGTGCTTGGTCCTTGAAGTGAACCGAATGGGCGAAGGGGGCGAGCGCTTCGATCGTGCCGTAGATATCATCGAGCAACGACAGGCTGTTGCCCGTATCGACACACGCACCGACCAAGGGATGATCGATCCGACGCAGCCACTGGACGCGGTCATCGATTCGTTCATCTTTGTGGTTTTCAATCGCCAACGGCACCCCGTACTTCTCGACGACGGGCAACGCCATTTCAACCATGGCGTGACCGCGTCGGGCGGATTCTTTGAACGATTCATAAGTCTCGAAATACTCATAGCGACGACCGGGGATGATCACCGTCCGGGCCGCCAACGCGCCCGCATCCCGCGCCGCCCGCATCTCGGCGTCAAAGCGTCTCAAGTCATCCCGGTCCTTAGGCGGACTGACGATCGTCTCCAGGTACAAATCATGGTCACTAACGAACCGCCTGAGGACCTGACAATCCTCCGGAGCAAGATCTCGCAATGCCACCTGGGCACCTCCGGCGCCCAACGAGTGGCAATGTTGCATGAAGATCAGTGGGCTAAACAGATCGATCCCATCTCTCTGCTTCTGCATCCATTGCCGCCGCAACCCGCAGTCGTACATCACGATGCCCATTGCGGTCCGGCGGTCCGGCTCGCGGTCCTCGCCCCAACCGGCCACCGCCACCGCGGAGATCGACAACGCGCCGGCCTGCATCATCGCTGCGCGACGACTGATTGAGTTATTCGAATCGTTCATCTGGCGGTCCACCCGGCATCAACGCTCAGTGCGGTTCCTGTGACATAACTGGACGCGGGGCTGGCCAGGAAAATTGCCGCCCCTTGAATTTCTTTCATATCGCCCCAACGTTGCAACGCCGTCGCGCCGACGATGAATTGTCGGGCTTCCTCGGTGTCGGCGATGGGGAGGTTCATGGGCGTCAAAAACGGTCCCGGACAAATTGCGTTGACCGTGATCTTGTCCAACGCGACTTCTAAACCCAGTGCCCGAGTTAGATTGACCACCGCCCCCTTGCTGGTTGCATAAGGCGTCCGGTTAGCCAAGCCGACCAGCCCCAAAGTGCTGGCCATGTTGATGATCCGTCCATACCCACCCTCCTTCATTGTCGGGATCGCGTGTTTACAGCACAGCCACATGCCGTCGACATTGATCTGCTGGACGCGGCGAAACTCCTCCAAGCTGATCTCGTCAATCCGACCGCGGACATTGATCCCGGCGTTGTTGATCAATATGTCCAATCGCCCGAATTGAGATTTGACCTTGGCAAATAGTTCGACCACCCGGGTTTGGTCGGAGACGTCAGCAGCCAGACCGACCGCGATGACCGGATATTCCGACGCGATTTTTTCGGCCGCCGACCGGGCCTCAGCCTCATTGCGGCTGACCAGGACGATGTTGGCACCGGCCGACGCCAACCCCGCCGCCATCGCCTCCCCGAGACCTTTGGAGCCGCCGGTGATGACCGCCACTCGGTCATGCAGATTGAACTGAGAAATTCCTGGCCATCGAGTCATGCAGATTCAGTCACTCAAGGGGTTCAAAACAATTAAACGATAGAAAACAAATACCGCGTTGATTCAGAGTAATCTAGTCGATTCGATCAGGCGGATAACGCTCGATGTCTTTTTCACGGATGAACGGAATGGTGAAGTAAATGCCTCCATCGGGCGCCTGTAATCGTTGCTAAGCAAGTTCCAACCCGCTGAGTCGTCCGTCGCCGGATGCAAAACGATCGGTCGGGACGCCAAGCCGCTGCAACATGCTGACGAACAACTTGGCAAATGGCTCGTTGTTTTGTTGGTCAAAGACTAGGTGGCCGGCATGGTGGAATCCGCCACCGGCCAGCAGAATCGGCAGGTTATGGGGATCGTGACGGCCGGCGTTGCCGAGGTTGCTGCCTTGCATCACCATCGTTCGATCCAACAGCGTTTGGTCGTCTTCGACACCCGCCCGCAAACCGCCCAACAAACGGCCCAATTCTGCCATTTGAGCCGTTTCGATCGTTTGCAATTGTTCCTTGGCCGCCTTTTGCCCCGTCTGATGCGTCAAGGCATGGTGCGGCAATTCAACCCCGGGAAGGTCGACGGTGGGATTGAAATCTTGCGACACCGCGATGGTGATCAATCGAGTCGAATCGGTGGCGATCGCCAACCGCGCTAGTTCATACATCGTGCGGACGCGGGTCACCAAGGCCGATGGGTCCAGGTTGTCCTCGGGCATCGCAACGCCGGGGTCGGGTTTGGGCAGATGCTCCCACTGCTCATTAGCCTGCAGCCGCATTTCAAAGTCGCGGACCGAGGAGAAGAATTGATCCAGCCGCTGACGATCGGGTCCGTCGACCCGGCCGCTGATTCGGTTAATTTGATCCGAAATGCCGTCCATCAGCGAGCGACCTTCGCGGAGGCTTCGGACCTGAGCGGCAACCTCCGCGGCGGTTCCTTGCACAAAGAGCTGACGGTAGACCTTCGATGGCACGTTCTCGGCGGGGATTTGAACGCCATCGGCGGTGTAGGCCAACGAGCCGCCGCCCGGACCACCGCCGGGGCCGACCCGCAGTGAGAGTGTCGGGAAACGTGTGTGGTACCCGATATGCTGGGCCGCAAATTGATCCAACGAAATGCTATTGCGGAAACCGGCCGAGATCGGATGGGGTGCACCGGTCAGGAACGACTTCTCGGTCATGTGACCGCCGTCGACCTCGGGGTGTGACATGCCGCTGCATACCGTCAGGCTGTCGCGGTAATCGTCTAAGACTTTCAGATAGCGAGACGGCTTGTAATCCCGACCAACGCCGGTGGGAAAGAAGTCTTCAGAGATGAAGCCCAAGTCGATGTTGATCGCAATCATCCGGCGAGGCACGTCGTCGACGGATTCTTTGGCCATCGCCGGACGCATCGCATCGAGCATTGGCAGCGCCATCGTCACGCCTGCTGCGCGAAGGACCGTGCGGCGGGAGAGGGCGCGTTGCCGGAAAGAAAATGATTTCAAGGGGAGGCTCATTTGGTTTGAAACATATCACTTTGAACGATCTGACGGATCATCGATCGCACGCCGCCGCCGCCGGACGCCAATCGATCAAGAATCTCACGAAACTCCGCCTGATCGGCCGGACCGACCGGTGCACCGGTGGCATAAAGGATCAACTGTCTAAGCATGTGCGCACGGATTTGATCCACCCGATCCTCCATGCCCCGACGAAAGTCATTGATGTTGGCGAACGCCATCCCGCCATCGAACTCGCCACTGGCGTCGACGGTCGGGCCAAGGTCATAAGCGACCGGTTTGCCATTGTAGACCGCATCGACACCCTCACCCGGTTTGACCGAGATGCGGTATTGTTCGCGAAAAGCACCGGTGACATCAAACGCTTCGAGGGCGAACCCGGGCGGGTCGATCTTGCGGTGACAACCCGCACACGCCGGATCAGCCCGATGTGCATCGAGTTGCTCACGGATCGTCGTCGCCCCGGAAATGTCCGGGTCGATCGCCGGCACCCCCGGCGGGGGCGGCGGCGGCGGCGTGCCCAGCAGTCGATCTAGAACGAACGCGCCGCGAACGACCGGTGAAGTCGTCGTCCCGTTGGCGGTAATCTTCAAAATGGAGGCCTGGGTCAATAACCCGCCCCGAACATGATCCGATGGAATCTCGACACGGCGAATTTCGGAACCGTAAACCCCGTCGATCTCATATAGCTCCGCGAGCCGCTGATTAATCATCAGGAAGTCGGAATCGATGACATGGTCCGCCCCCAGGTCGCGGCGAATCATTTCGGCAAAGAAAGCACGCGTTTCCTCGATCATCGATTCGGTCAGCAGCGGGTTAGCGCCGGGATATAGGTTGGCGTCCGGTTCGGTCAACCGAATGTTGGCCAGCGACAACCACTGGTCCAAATAGTGGGCGACAAAGCGGTCCAGTTTCGGGTCACCAAGCATCCGCTCCAATTGCTCGGCCAGCACTTCAGGCCGGCGTAAATCACCGGATTGGGCCAAAGACCGAAGCTGATCGTCGGGCGGCGAGTTCCACACGAAGAACGACAACCTTGACGCCAACGCCCAGTCATCAAGTTTTCCAATCGGTTCGTCGAGCAATAGAAACTCGGGGGAGACCAACACCGCTCGCAAACCTGCCAGCACCGCTTCGGCGAGCGGTTGGCCGTCGTCAAGACGGTTGACCGCCAAAGCGTATGGGAGTTTCAATGCCGAATCATCGACCGGCCTCCGCCAGGCTCGAACCGCGAAATCGGCGATCAAACGCTTCGCGTCGGCAACCGGAGCATCGCTTTGCAGACGAAACGGCAGGCCCGCTTCGCCCTCGGCGGCCGGCTCGATGGTCAGATCGCCCAGCACCCGTCGGTGACTCTCGGGCGGCCATTGCTTTTCCAACGGTCCTTCGAGTTCAAACCATCGCAGGGCGATGCCGCGGGTTTGCAGCCGGGCGTAGATCGGGTCGTCGGGGCGCTGCGGTAATTGATACCAGGAGTTTGGACAGGAGACGGCCAGGTATTCGACCGGCTCGCCTTTCTCCAAATGGACGGTAACCTCGGCGGTTGTCGGCTCACCGCCGGATCGCTGCAGCGGCTGGAAATCACACCGCCCCAGTAAATTTCCCTGGCGTGTGTAAAAGGCCACCGTCTCGGTTTTCTCGGTCGGCACCAGTTTGCCCAAATCGTTGTACACCGCCCAACCATTGACGCGAATCTTATAAGTGCCCGTTTGGTTGACACGAAATGGTTGAATGTTGACGCCGTGGTTCGCGCGGCTGTTGGTGAACGTTGCCACCCCATCGAAATACGGCGGCGGATCGATGATGTTGCCAGGCAGCTTCTTCGCAAAATTTCCCCGCTCGATTTCAAACGTAGGGTCGAGAGTCAAACCGACCAGCGGCATCGCCTCGGTGCCCTTGAGTTGCACCCGCAGGGTTTGCAGCGTTTGGGTCACTCCCTCGACGCTGTTTAATTCAGCACGGATGATTTTGGACGCCTGAGGACGGGGTGACTTCGCCACAGCCGCCCGCAACGCGACCTCGGCGGCTTCCAAATAACGCCCCACCATGACGTGCGAGAAATCCAGCGCCCCGGACGACTTGTCCAGACCATCAAAACTGCCGTCGGGCGGCAGCATGACTTCAAGCTCCAGGTTGGGCAGGTCCAGCAGATCGCGAAGCGCGTTGGCAAACTCGGCTCGCCCCAGCCGCCGAATTTCACGTCGACCGAAGCGATCGTGACGTTGGCGATCGGCGTCCAGCAGCGCCGCGTCGACGGTTTTGACAAAGACGTGTCGCGATGGCTGGTCCACGACGCCAAAGTCGGCGGGGGGCATTTCGCCGGATTCGACCCGGTCACGAATCTTTGACCAAAGTCTCAATCCGCTGGCGTTGTCCGCCGAGAGCGTCAGCGTATCGATCGCCAATCCCGCCTCGGCGGACTCGCCCTGGTGACAGTCCAGGCAATGGTCGCGTAAGAACCCGACCTCAATGGCGTTCCCTCCCGGCGGCCCGTCCTTGGCCAGGACAGACCCGACGCCGTGACAGCCGATCGCCCAAGCGATCATGACACTACCAAAAGGCGAACCGTAGGAGTAAAACCAACATTTGAAGGCGTTCGGCTTCAAATCAGTTGCTCGGCAAGAGGTCGGGTGGCGAAGCGGTTCGTGAATCATCAATCTAACGACTCGATGACCGGCAAGTACTTTTCGTTTTTAGAACAACGGGACGGAGAATGAACACGTGACGACCGCGACACCCGCTCCGCCGCTTCGGATCGGAGACCTGGTCATCGACCCGCCGATCCTGCAGGCGCCGATGGCGGGGTTTACCAACGCGGCGTTTCGGGCCGTGGTGCGTCAATTTGGCGGCGCTGGACTGTTGGCGACCGAGATGGTCAACGCACGGGGGTTTGAATGGTTGGACCAACACGAAGCCGAACACCCCGACCGGTTGTGGGGCGTCGCCGAGGAGGCGAGGCCGCTGGCGGTGCAGATTTGGGACAATGATCCGGCCACGATGGCCCGCGTGGGCGAGCGTTTGGCCAATGAGTACCGCGTCTCGGTGGTCGACATCAACTTCGGCTGCCCGGTTCGCCAAGTGACCGAAAAAGCTCACTCGGGCAGCTACCTATTGCGCGAACCATCGCGAATGTTCGCCATCATTTCGCAAGTCGTCGCCGCGTGTGCCCCAACGCCGGTGACGGCCAAGATCCGACTGGGTTGTCACCCCAACAACATCAACGCCAACCAGATCGCGAGGGTGGTCGAGGAAGCGGGCGCCGCGGCGCTAACGGTCCACGGCCGCACCGCACATGATATGTTTCGCGGCAACGCGGATTGGGACCGCATCTCCGAGATCAAGCAGCATCTTCGTCACATTCCGTTGATCGGCAATGGCGATCTGGACACCGCCGAAAAAGTCGTCGCGGCGTTTGAACAATATGACGTTGACGGGGTGATGATTGCCCGGGCATGCTTGGGCCGGCCGTGGTTGTTTGCTCAAGCGGCCGCGGCGTTGCGTGGCGAACCGATCCCGTCCGAACCGACACTCGCCGAGCAGCGAGACGTCATGCGGGATCACTACCGCCGAGTTGTGGAGCGGTTTGGCGAGGAAAAAGGCACGGTTTTGATGCGAAAATACGCGTGCTGTTACGCTCAAGGCAAACATGGTGCCCGGCATTTCCGCTCCCACATCGCCAAGGTAACCAACGCCCGGGAGTTTGATGCGGTCGTGGCCGAACACTTCCCGGTCCAGGAACCTGAGGCGGTAGTTGGACAGTCCACAACCGGTTGAAACGGAAGTTCAGTGACGACCTATTTGCACCCAATCTATTTTTGATTTTGGGGCTAGCCGTAGCGGAAGTCGCCAAGACTTTCGGCGGCGATCCAGGGGCTCCGAAAGTCTTGGCGACTTCCGCAAAACCCAATTTCGTGCTAAGTGTCTGTCCGGAATAGCGATTAGTGGCTGAGCCGATGACGCTAGCCGCGGGCTTGGGGCGGCGGAACCCGCGGCTAGCGTCCAATGCCGTCTATTTCGGGGTTTGGGAGGAGAACGAGTGTTTTTGGTGCGAAATTTGCGCATTACCAGGTGACCATAAGTTCACCCTGCTAACCCGGTTGCCTCCGTTGCTCGTTCCCCCCAAGACCACTGACTCCCCCGACCAGCAGTTTCAAGCCGCCAGGACGCTCCTGAATCAACTCCTGGACGTCCCAGCGATCGAACAACTCATTGAATTGGAGCACTGATCCAACACCCGTGTCGTCTATACCGACGCCGTGACGATCTGGCTGATGATCCTCCGGCGACTTCGTGGCGGTTCCTCGCTGCGGGAGGTCGTCGCCGAAGCCGTCGAGCACCGCGAGCAGCTCTTTGCCGACAATAAACGCGTCCGCGAAGGCACGCCCAGCGAAAGCAAATCCGCTTTCGCCGCCGCCCGCGTGACCTTCGAGGCGTCCGGGTGACCTTCGAAATGATCAGGCGGTTCTGCCGGTTGGTTTGTGACCGCCTGGCCAACACCGCCGAGCGACCTTTTGATCACCGACGCGTCTTTCTGATCGACGGCACCACCATCACCCTGCCGCCCACGCCCGCTTTGCAAAAAGCTTTCCCTCCGGCTGG
>CAWHXH010000003.1:0-373135 GCA_963833245.1 Pirellulaceae bacterium | reverse complement strand
ACTTCGCCTCGTCTCGCAGCGCGATCGCGGACTCGACCTTTGCTTCGGCTTCCTGAAACTGACGGTTTTCCTCGACCAACAACTCTCGCTGTCGTTGCAAGGCGTCCACTTTTCGTTTCAACGTATCGACCTCCAATTGCAGGTTGGGTTGTCGCTGCCGCAACTCTTGCAGGTTCGCATCGGCGGCGGCGTGTTCGCTTTCGGCTTGTCGCACGATGCGTCCCGCGATGGCATTCCCAGCCGACTGTTTTCCTTCCATGCTGCTGAGCGTGAACTTCACTTGTGCCTCAGCCGCTTCGATCAAAAATGGCAATTTTGCCAACTCAGTTTTTGCCTTCGCGAGTGTGCTTTGGGCATCCGCCAGCGGCACTTCCAAATGCACCGGGTTGTCAATCCGAATCTTCGCGGCAATGCGTTCCGCGATCGCTCGATTCAATTCACCTTCACGAATCGCCAGCGAGTTTTTGGCCTGCTGGACATCCAATTCCGCGTCGATCGAAATTAGTTTCGCGATCGCTTGATCCTTCTTCACGACTTGGGCCTCGACGACCATTAACTCCTCAATGACGCCGGGAGCCAACGCCGCCACGCTGATCGCGGTTGGTCGCGGTTCGATCCAACCCGGCGATTGAAACAGCGTGCTTCCCGCCTGCTGCACTTCGGCTCGCTTGACGACCACGGGCACGACCGTCACCGAACGCTGCGGCATCCAATGGCGTCCCGCTGCCGCGACCAATAGGCCGACAAAGCCGACGATAATCGCCAGCGGCAACAGATAGCGAGTGACCCAGCGTTTGCGGCGCGGCTTCGTCAATTTCGGCTCGCTCGCAGGCGAGCGATCGAGTGCGAGTTGACTGAGATCGAGCGGAGCGGCCATGGCTAGTCCTACTTGACGAAAATCTTACTAGCCGCAACGGTCAGATTGCCTTGGTCGTCGCGCCGAGCTTTGCCTTGGACAACGACCGTCGACAGCTCTTTGACACTCAAAAACTCACGAGCGTCTTGTGTCACTGGTTTGCCGGAATCATCGACGATTTTGACGGTCGCAATGTTCTGCTTGACGGCGTTGGTTTGGCAGCAGTAATCCCAAGGTGTTGGACATCCTTCGTCGGACGCACAATACGGAACCTTCGGGTCGACGATCGTGAAAGCCGCCAGACCTTTGACGAACGGTTCGCGGGAACCGCCGATCAAGCCCACCAGTGTGACGTTCTGGCCGTCTTCGGTTTTCTCGCGAGCTTCGCCAACCGGCATCGCACCGGCGGGTTCCGATTCCGCTTCGTACTGCGTTTTTCCAGAATCCAAGTCATAGCGATTATGACTCGGCCCCTCCGCCACGTCGGTGCCATCTTTGCAACCAGCCGACAACAAAACCAATGCCGATAGGCTCAAACAAACAATCGTCTTCATTTCAAATCTCCAAAAGGGGGTAAAAAGTCTAGGGTCGAGAGACAAGGGTCGAGAGCCAGCAACACTTTTCCGGCTCTCGACTCTTGACCCTCGACTCTTCGCCATTTTTCAAACTGCTTTTAAACTTGTTGCGACTTCCGCTCGCAACGCTTTGAGCGCCGGGGGTAACGCACCCAAGACGCCTAACAACAATCCGACGCCGCAACCGATCAAGACTGCGGCGCTGTCGATGCGTATCGTGAACGCGCCCATCGTGAATCGAACCGCCATGCCATTGAGCATCGTCAGAGCGATCACGCCGGAAAGCAGCGAACCGGCCGCTGCCAACAAAACTCCTTCTTGCACCAAACTCAGCAGGATCGCCCGTCGGCGAAATCCAATCGCCTGGAGTGTTGCAATCTCACGATTCCGTCCCGCTACCGCGCCGTACATCATGTTCAAACCAGCAAAGATGCCTGCCGCCGAAACTAGCACCACCACGAACCATGCCAACAGACGGACCGGTTTGTAATGCTGTTGAAGCGAAGCGTAGTAATCCGTTTCGCGTATCGCTCGCAACTCAAGATCGATGCGTTCTTTGCAAAACAACTCGACCTCAGCCGCCGAGCCTTGAGGCGACAACAACATCGCCACCAAACTCAAATCCTGTCTCTTGGTCGCCGTCTGAAAGTCGCCCAGCTTGCACCAGATTTCGGATTCATAAGCGGCTCCACCAGCCGCAAAATGCCCGCTGATCACCCAAATCCGACCTTCAAATTCGATGCTTTGGCCGACCGTCATCGCCTCATCGGAACTGCCGAGCTTCGCCGCCGCCAGTCGTCCTACCATGACTTCGCCATCACCGGGCCAATCACCGTCAATCAACTTGACGCCGCGGCGGACCAGCGGAGCGGTCAACGTCACGCCCCGGACCAGCCCCAAGCCTCCGTCGCCAGCATCGGTCTTCACCCGCGTCCCCAAATACAACTCCGGCGAAACATTTGTGATCCCGAAACGCTTCACAGCTCCGTCCAAACTGGCGGTAAGCAACGACGGAGTCCGTGCGGCGATCGAGGAGTTCTCGATATTTTCTTCGGAATTCACGGAGTAAACCAAAACAACATCTTCATCTCCGCTCACGGTCAATGATTGCTCCAACCCACGGATGAACCCAACGACAACAAAGACCAGCATCACTACCGTTGCCAAAGCAACGAGCGTCAATGCCGTCCGCATCGGCCGCCGAGCCAAATTGCGAACACCGTATTCCCAGGGAAGAAGCATACGACTACACAGTGGATTGATAATTGAAGATCCATCCTCGGAATGCACAGCTGCCCTCGATCACCGCGTGCAGACACGCGGACATCAAGAATCAACAGTTCTGAGAACGGCAGGCCGATACGAGAGTCCGTTCACCCCCCAATTAGGTCGGCAAACAGAAGCGATCAGCCGATCAAATCAACCAAGACTGGTGCGCAACTCGCACATCGCGACCGCAGACAAATTGCCCGGCCGGTGCATGCGATCGTGTCAATGGAATTTGAAGCACCGCCGAGTCAGTCCTTCCATCAGCCAACCAGTGAGTCCACAAGGAAACCTCATCAGTGGCATTCGGAAGCTCGACGTCACCCTCTACCAAAGCCCCTTCGCAGATGCAGTTTTGGCAATTGCAATCATCGCCGCACGGTTCCGGCGATTCAGACGTCGGCAATGAGTCCGAAGCTGAATTGCCGTCCGACGATGCACAACACAGGCACTGAGTGGCCGCGCAGTTACCGTCGATCGCCGCCCCCGTTTCACACGAGACACAGCGCAGCGGACACGCCAACAAATTGACGATCAACAACAGGACGAATATGGGCGACCTCACTCCACCAGCATAGCCCTCGAAGGTTTGCCCGACAAGCTCGATCGACTTCGTGTGAAAACTGCTGGAGTCAGCTCCCTGCCAGCACCTGGCCGCCCCCGTACTGACCTCTGCGACTCACGAGATCGGTGAACGCCCCCCAGCATTCCATGCAACACGCCCAGCACGATCCCAGCTTGGACGGGCGGCGGATCGATCCGTTTATCGAAAGGCGGCTAGCGGTACACCGATCGAATCTGATTGTGGGTGGGGGCGTACCGTGACCGAACGACAGCGGAACAGTCGGTCGGTAAGATAAAAGGATTTTCACCTCAATCTTCGGCGACTCAATGGCGCGACAGGTCGCAACCCCCAAGCAGACTTCCGGCGGTGGATTCACTTTCGAGGACAAGGTAACCGCCTGGTTCTTGCTGAAAATGCTCGCCCAGCTCCAGCCGATCGGAATCCAATCGGGTTTGATTCAGAAGGTTCATCTGCAGGCTCGTGTCGACGGGTGGTTGATGGATGACTTTGTGCTCGAATTATCTGATCAGAACTCGTCGACAATCTCGGTGGCAGTCTCCGTCAAAAGCAACTCGCAAATTACCGATGAGGGTTTGCCCGCTGACTTCGTCAGCGACGCTTGGGAACACTATCTAAACATTAGCACCAACAAGTTCAACAAAGAAGTCGATTATCTGGTGCTGGCGACGGTTCCTCTTGACCTAGCTGTATACCAAGCTTGGCACAAACTTCTCAACAAGGCAGTCGCTGCTGAAAGCAAGATACTACCCGATCGCTTGAAGGTGCCACGATATGCGAATAAGATCGAGAGGGATATCTTTGCAAGTTTGCACTGTCCTGAATCGGTGGACGATAAGCAATCGGCAATCGATACGGCAAGCTTGTTGAAGCGGATTCGACACCTGCAATTCGACTTTGAGAGTGAACCATCCGAGGCCGAAACTAAAGCTGCGTGGCTGGCTGGGCAACTTCTAAATTCCGGAGGCGAAGCGGAAGGCAGGTCTCTGTGGACGCATCTCAAGCAATTTGCCAGGGAGCTATCAACGGTTGGTGGTTCCGTTGATCGCGGGACCCTAATCGATCGGCTTCGACCAAATTTCGACCTGGCTAGCTCACTCGATTTCAAATCGGACCTGCGGAAGATTGCGATTGAAACCAAGAACCGAACTGACAACGTCCGGGACCGGATTGGAGGCAGGTTACTGATCGATCGCTCGTATGAGCCAAGTCTTGGGAAGATTACAGCACTAATTGGTGCAAGTGGTTCGGGAAAGACAGCGATTGCCAAAGCGATGGTGTCCGGAACTGAGCAGACTGGGCCAGTTTTGTGGTTCACCGCCCGAGATCTGAATGGTCGGGAGACTTCAGAAATTCTGAGTCAACTGCGTCTGAAGCATACAATCACAACATTGATCGAAGAGGCAATTGCTGAAACCGGCACCGTGATCATTGATGGACTGGAAAAGCTTGACATGGCTGGTCTGCAAAACGTCGCTGCGATGTTTCGCGTCGCCAAGATCGATCGGGAGCAAAGCTCTTGGTCATTCATATTGACTTGCCTGGGTGACGAATGGGAACGAACGATTCGCACGTTACGACGCGAGTGGTCGAGCCTACCAACCATCCGTGTCCGCACAATTTGTTTTGCATTCAGCGAACATCGAGAAAACGTTGTTGCTGCATTCCCAAACTTGGCAAGGTTGTTGGATCGATCGCATGTTTGGCCACTTTTCTCGAACTTGAAGCTGCTGGATCTGGTTGTCTCGAATGCAAGCGAGGCAACCAACACTGATAGTTGGATCGGTGAAACCAATGTTATGGATTGGTTTTGGAACGATTCGTTAAGCGTTGGACGAAGTGGTGTCGCTAAGTCCCGGATATTACAAAAGGTTGCTGTCTGTGAAGCAGACGACTTCGCGACTAGCGTGGCGGTTTCCGCTCTGGAGGGCGATGAGTGTCTTCTGCTGCCAGAGCTTGAGTTGGATGGGATCGTCTGGCTACGGGATGAGCAAGTTGGGTTTCAGCACGACCTGCTCAGCGACTGGGCAAGAACGCGATATCTCATGGGTCGTCCACAGAATGTTTCCGTTCTAATACGCGAGAAGGCGTTCAATCCTCGATGGCATCGTTCCATTCGGCTTTTCGGTCTGCAGTTTTTGGAACAACAACCGGTTCGCCTGGATCAATGGAAATTATTGATCGCAGAAATGTCATCCGAACATTCTCCAAAGATCGAAGCGGACCTGATCCTGGAATCAGTCATTTACTCAGCCGATGCTAAAGCAAGATTAGACGACGTTTGGTCCGTCCTCATTGCGAATGAAGGACTGCTATTGAAGCGATCCTTAAAGAGGTTCCTCCATGTCGCAACGATCTCCGACCCGCGGTACCAAATTTCCGACGAGAGTTCGGAGATTGCGGCCCACTTCCGTGTTCCATATTGGCCTCTTTGGATCGCAGTACTTCATGTTCTCAATGAAAACCGTGGCGTGGCGGTCAGACTCGCTACGGGAGACACTTTGGTGATTGCTTCTCGCTGGATCGATTATTCCGCCGATGGCTTGATCTGCCGAAACGAAGCTGCTGATATCCTCCTGGAAGCTGTGGCCTTCGGTATTGGATCAATCAAGCGAGAACAACGGGACGTTTCATGGGAAAATCTGGAACAGATTTTCGCAAAGCTACTGACCGCAACAGCCGTCAAACCGATAGCGGTGACTGATATTGCTTTAAGACTATGTGAACGTTGCGACGAATCGCTGCTCGAACCAATTCCAGCTGCTCTCCCAGACGAACTCGCGTTGGAAGAAGACCAAAAACCGCTCAACGAATCCTGAGCAACCGCTCGACAGGCTTTTAAGGCAACGTGGTCCATTGGGCGAGCAATGGAAAGATGGTCCTAAGAGGAAAGTTCACCCTAGCGTACGAAACGGTTTCCTCAGCAACGACAACGGATTAGTGGAACTTTTCAGACACTCCCCAGATGCTGCGTGCGAGATTCTGTTATCGCTGCTAATTCGCGAGCCACTACCGACCAAACCAGGGATCTTTGGATCGGAGCCAGATCGGTTCCTACACGTCAAGGAAATTCGAAAGTGGTCGCCCGCGATGTTCTTTCGTGGACCGTTTCTGAGTTTCTTGAGGATCGATCCGGCGAAGGGGGTCGAGCTCATCGTCAAGCTTGTCAATTTCCTGACGGACCGCTGGATCGATAAGCACGAGGGGGCAGCACCGTCCTTAAAAATTGCCATAGACGGAATCGAAAGACCAATCTTCGGTGGAAGCGAAGTCTACTTCTGGTATCGAGATTTCAATAGAACTCCGAACGTAGCAGCAGTCGCTCTGATGGCTTTGGAGAAATGGTTTTACATGCAGTTGGACGACGAGCAGCCGGTAGGTGCTGCGATCGATCAAGTATTGAAGACATCCCAAAGCACGGCTTTTCTAGGGCTTCTCTCTACCGTTGCGAGGAAGAAGCCGGATCTGCTGGACTCTGAACTATTTCCAATGGCAGCGGTTTGGCAGATGCAGATCTGGGAGGAAAACCACCGTATTCGCGGTGATGACAAGCTTTGGGGTTTAAGCATGATGCAATGGAGCCGCTTAGGTGAAGGGATCTACAACGTCGCCGCGGAGTGGCATCAGCTAGAGCATCGAAACACTACGATTGGCGATGTTTTACTTCAACGTTGTATCCTGGATCGAGACTTTTGTGATCGAATGAAGGCCCATCGAGACGCCTGGAACCGTGAAGCCACGCAAGCGGTGCTACCAGAGATCGAGGCCAACTATTTGGAAAGGATCAACATCCAGTTCGACCCCGAACATTGGTCGTTCCATCAGGATGGAAATCAGATCCAGGTTGAATTCTCCGAACCAACTGAGCGAACCGCCAGACTCCTCCCGGCAAGGGAGACAAACGCGAAACATATGCGGTTGCTGCGATTTCCGCTTCGGTGTCGACAGCTGTTGGATAGTCGAACCGAATTGGATACCGACACAGTGGAAGAGTTCTGGAGGGAATTGTCGGCGATCGGTAAAGACGCTGAGGACGCACTGCTGAGGGGCGATCAGCCTGAGCATTCTATCGGGGGCGGAATCGCAGTTCTCTTCGCGTTACATGAGCCGTGGCTTCTTGCAAATCCAAACAAGAGAAAGTGGTGTTTCGATCAAATCGAAAGGATACGGCCTTCACCACCGCAACCACCTGATTTCGACGTTCCCAATTCGATAAGCAATAGCTATTGGAGGAACTTTGCTGCCATCATCTCAATCAAACTATTGACGACTGATCCAGAACAGTACAAATGGAGACTTTGGTGCGCAAACTGCCTCGTGGGCTACAGTTACATGGCGACCAAAGACGTCATGGAATTCGCGTTCGATTGGCGAAGTCAGTTAGGCGACGACTTCACCCGTCTGCAACAGCTGGCGATTGAGGCTTCGGGCGTCCGCTCGACCTTCATGACGACCACATCAGACAACAGCATTTGGATGTGCCGCAATGTCCAGTTCGACATCAATGGACGTATGAAGCAGCTTGTCGAAACTTTCTGCGGATGTGAATCATCGATGGCGATTCCAAACCTGTCCAAGGTTGCTGATCGCTCAGTGGAGGAGATTAACAAGATGATCGTGCGCGATCAGCAGACGCAAGAACCGGTCAAGTTCCATCCGGAGGTTCAACGAAGAATCGATCGTCTCTACGGCTTCGAAGTCGAACAGCTGAAGGCGGCATTTGGATGGCTCGAAAGGCTGGAAGAGGTTGAATGCCAAGCAGAGCAGGCCCAAGTTTTAGAACTATTGGAAAATTTGCTTGGCGGATTGCTGCGGCCCTTGGGAGGTATCGAAGACGCCATCGCCGATGGGAAGAATAGCGGCGATTCGTTCTACAATCATCCGCGAGAATTTGGCAATTGGTTGTTTCCCATTTTGATTAAAACGATCCTGCAGGTCGGTCCGTCGAATCAATCCGAACGCTTGTGGAAACCGATCTTGCAGATGGGACTGGATCGCATCCACTGGGTAGAGGCATTCGTGTCATCGTGGTTCCAGCACGGACTCGCAGGGTGTAATGGTCAGACCTGCTTCAGAGACCAGTGGATTGCGATGATTGATTTTGCTTGGGACCAGGAGAATTGGTTCAATACAAAGGTGCGGCATAACGAGGCGAACGAATCTCTCTTCATGGCATTGATGGGTTTCACCGCAACTAGAGCTACTGCCGTCCCGGATGAAAAATATAGACCAGTGGTTAAATCTATGGAGTCGAGATACACAAAGTGGGCGGATCACTTTCTCCCGCATCCAGAGGTCACTCGCGGTTACGCGGTCCTGCTGAATGGACCTGCTTTCTCAGATCTGCGATTCGCAGGGGTCAAGAGACTGGCGGCGGCCACTCCTGAATTTATCTATCGGCACTGGCGTGAACATAACTATCTCGCAACTGCGCTCCTAAATCTGCTGGAAACTCATTGGCGTGACAGCAAGGGCAAAATCGTTTCGAATCCTGAGCATCGGTCCGCTTTCACGACGCTTTTGAAAGCAATGACGGACCGCCAGATCCCGAGAGCTCTGGAACTGCAAGACAGATTTTTTAAGAGTCCTGCTTGAAGCTCGCTCGTTTGTCCCAATACGAGCTTTCCGTGTTTACAACTCGCGACCGCTAGAACTTTAAAGATAAGCTGCATGACATTCACCACTATTGAACCCGAGTTCCGCCACCTATCGGAAGAGTATCTACTGGTCGCAGCTTGGAAGAAAGCAGAAAACTACATCAGGATGCACAACTGGTACTGCGACGTTCTCGATTTGGATCTCACCAACGCATCACTCGATAGCGTGATCCAGGGTCTTGGTGACGAGGTGCGAGCCGGAGAGCCGTTGCTGTCTGATCCCTCTCGGTTGGTACTTGCGCCAAAATCCTACCCGTGGAACTTGAATGACGGCCGATGGCAACCAAATGGCTCGAACGACGCTCAGCTTCGTTTGCGACCGCTCGCGCATCTTTCAGTTCGAGATCAGATTCTTTCGACGGCGTTGATGATCCTTGTCGCGGATGAAGTCGAGACCAGGCAGGGCGACCCGAGGCTGCAATTTAGCTCAGCAAATGCTGCTGGGATGGTCAGCTATGGACACCGTCTATTTTGCGATTCGCATGACGAACGGCTTCGTTATCGATGGGGGAGTTCGTCCGTCTACCGGAAATACTTCCAGGATTATCAGGCCTTCATTCAGCGTCCGCTCTCAATTGTCGGCCAGATATTCGATGACGACGACACTTCATGGGCGATCCTAAGCGCTGATTTATCACAGTTTTATGATCGCGTCCGTCCTGAATTATTGCGATCCAAATTGTCTCAACTCTTTCCCGCGGGAACTGATTCCGATTTAATCGAGACCTACAGCTCTTTCTTCAACTGGCACTGGCACGACGACGATCGGGAGGAAGCGTTGGCTTACGCTTCTGACGCGGCACCATCCATACCCGACTACAACAGTGTGGCATTGCCTCAAGGACTCGTTTCCAGCGGCTTCTTCGCCAATGCAGTGCTAATCGACTTCGATGAAGCCATTGTTGGAACATTCAACGAGCAACAGCTTAATTTGAGTTTCAGGATTGTCGACTACTGTCGGTACGTCGATGACCTTCGCTTCATGGTTCGGGTCGATGCTCCTCTGGCGTCACAGCCCCCAAAGGAGCAGGAGCAGTTGTTGACTGATCAGCTAAATTCATTCTTGCATCGAAAGCTCTCACTCACTGCTCCGGGATTGGTTGTCAACAGAGAGAAAACGGATGTTCTCTTGGGAGTAAACGCAGGGGGTGGTTCTCCCAGGTACTCGGTCGCGATGGAGCGTATTAACCGGAATACTTCGGGTGTCATCGATATGCTCCGTGGTGACGAAACGCTTGATCTCATCGAAGGGCTATTTTATTCGACTCACGGTAATCCGATCGAAGATCCAACTGGGCGTTTTCGGGGAACGGGTTTAGACTCCCAACCGGATGTTCGCGAGAATACCGTATCACGCTTCACTGCCAATCGCTTTCGAAAGATCTATAGAACGATGCGACCAATGGCGGAGCCGGAGCCAATTCATGTGGCAGCAATTCCTGATTTATTCGACACAGAAGAGACCGACAACGAATTGTGGACAGGAAACACTCAAGAGACAACGGCGTCAGATCGAAGTTCTCTCGATTCAAAAGCCGAGCATTTTTCGCTCGTCCTTGTTGGTAGGTGGATTAGAGATCCATCGAACATGCGAATCCTTCGAGTTGCATTGGATATGAACCCAAGCCTTGAGAACCTTGAAATCGTTCTAGATTTGCTTCAGGACCATCTTGAAGATGAGACCGGACATGAACGGAAGGTCTCCCTTTACTGCCTGGGTGAACTCCTGAAATCAGGGGCAACGGAGACGGGTTTGGTGAGCGACCCGGATCAACTGCCCGATAGCGTGAACTTGACCGAATACCAAGATCGCCTTGCCGCCCTTGCTGATTCAATCCTAGCCGATGCAGTCCGTTACCCGTGGTATGTGACTCACCAAGCCCATCTCTTTCTTGCTTGCCATCGAGGAGCCGGAGATACGACTTTTGAAACGACACTCGATCCGAGCCATCGCCATTATCGATACCTACGGCAGGTCTGTAGAGGAGACTATTCGAATCTGCCCTCCACCGAAGTCGTAGCTTTCGCCTGCATCCATGCTGGCCTTCGCCATCCAGAGACTGCGGCCGTCGCTTTCTTGCAGCGGTTTCGCCAGGAGGCCGACGATCGATGCCGCCAGTGGCTAAGAAGGATCTTGGAGGAACAGCAGCCTCTCGCGAAGGAAATTTGGTCCATGCTGGCTGAATCGGAACGAGCACAATTCCGATCTCTGTATTCGGACCATGGCCTGTTGACCGATTGGCCGACGATGGATCAGGACGGGAAGATTAAGAACGAGCAGACGCACTCACTGATGGAAATCGCCCGTTGCCCCGCCAATCCGTTCCGTCACGAATACGCACTGCTCTGGCTAGCAAAAGGGATCGTTCAACGACTAGACGACTCTGATGTTGCGATCCCACCGCACCGCGTACTGCTGGAGTCAGCACAGTGGGAGAGGATGAGCATGGAAAATTTCCCGATTGTGGGTGGGGTGTTCACCGTACAGCTACGAGGCCAACCTTCCGATGATCAACGATTTAATGTTCCGACTTGGGTCCAGCCATCGAGCCGTTGGGCGTATCAACTAGGAATGCTGCTGCGTGTGACACTTACTGGTCAACCTGATTACACGCAGCGTGTGTGGTCCAGCCCTCCTGTCAGCCGCATTTTGTACCGTCCGTATCGGTCCAGTTGGCTGCGACGACGCTATGGAATGTTTAACGGCAGATCAGCTTTCGGACCTGCATGGATTCCCATCACCAATTGGATCGGCGATCTTTTGACGACCCTTTTGAAGTGGCCAGGGTTTCCGCGTTATCGTTCATCGATACCGTCACCGACTTCACGGAGCTCCCTTGTTGAAGCCATCGACACCCGTATCGTTGAGCTGGAGAGACTCTATGGTCGTTCGTCGCAGTGTGGAATTCTTCCCATTCCTATTCCGAAGGTGATCAGTCGATCGACAGCCCACTGGGGCGTTGAATACTGGAATCAAACTCATACGATGCGAGTCGGAATCGCCCAAACGGTACTCCCAAAACAAGCCGATCTCAAAGTCGACCTTCGGCTCAACAAACCCGAAATCCGTCGAAGGCAGCGTCGACACACAAGTGCGGTATTGGCGGCGGTTGAGAAAATGCTGAAAGTCCGGGCAACTCACGTTCAAGACCACCTTGGCCTTGAATTATTGGTCCTGCCAGAATTGTCAATTCATACTGACGACATCGACAGCTTGATTCTACCTTTTGTACGAAAGAACAACTGCATGGTTTGCGGCGGCTTGACCTTCTTCGATCTCGAAGGCGATAATTCCCCCACTGTCAATATGGCAGCGTGGTTTATTCCGAGGCGACAGGACACCGGAGGCACCCAAATCGAGATCATCTTTCAAGGGAAAGAGCACATGATCGAATGGGAAGTCAAGAATGGAGTCAGTTCGTTTCGTCCGGCCCAATGGTTGATTCAGATCGTCGATCCATGGTGGAAATCAAAACTGTGGTCGATGTCATGTGCGGTGTGCTACGACGCAACGGATCTGAGTTTGGCGGCAGATTTGAAAGACCACAGCGACATGTTCGTGATTCCTGCTTTGAACCGGGATGTCGGAACTTTCGACAATATGGTGGCCGCATTGCACTATCACATGTTTCAACATGTTGTCGTGTCAAACAGCGGAGAATTCGGTGGTTCGACGGTCCACGCGCCGTTCAGCAAGCGTCACGAAAGAACAATCATGCACACCCACGGTGGCGATCAAGTTGCAATCGGTTTCTGCGAACTAAACTTCGATCTTTACAAAAACGGACGTGGCGATCTTAAAACCCCTCCAGCAAACCTAAACCGCTGAGATTGTTATGCCCAAGTGAGAAGGTCCGAGTAGAAGTAAGTTACCCTCCAAACCTCCGAAAGCTTTGTCTAACTGGATCATGCGAATATGCGTCTTTTCGTTACCGGAACCAAGGCAGGCTCTCTATTGGGGGCTTTGCCCGACCGAGGACCTCACCGGGTTTTGCGGGGCAGAGACTCACATGAACAGTCGGTAGTCGAACGCTCGGTGACCGACGGCCTCAAGACGACGTCCAATGCGGGCAATTGTCCTTGAGGACCGGATTGTGGCGGGTAATTGCGAATACAGGTCGCCGGAATTCCAATCCATCTTTGAAAGCCCGAGTATCTCGCCAACGATGGTGGCCACGTCCGAAGTCCCGGCGTAGCGTCGAACGACGATTGGTGCGGGGATGCGACGCTTTCCCTGAAAGTATGGAGACCGTTCGCTCAATGATGGGGTCGCACCATGCACCCAGACAAGCAACTCGTCGTCTGAAATCTTGATCGCAGTGCCTCGGTCCATCGGGTAGCCGTCAATCTTGAACTTTCCGTTGCCAAGATAAGACGACTTCAGGAATCGCATGGCGGGTTCATGGTTAATTTCGAGCAACTCAAGCTGCCTGACACCATCCAAGCCTGCCCGCAGTCCACGAATTTCATCGTGCGTGAAACGGAACTGTTTGTGAATCACTACCCTATGGGGAAGCCGGAAATGCGTTTCGTAGAATAGGTCGCGAATCATAACGCCCATCTCCCGGGCCTCATTGAAACCGAGGTAAGGATTCCGGTCTGACCGAACGATCGCATCTTTTAGATTTCGAAGCCGGAATTGAAGTCCTTGCCCTTCGGCATTGTAGATGTGACTACATCCCAATATCACCTTCTGCCCTTTATCCCCCTTGCGATCAACGGAGTAACCAAGTCCGACAAACGCGGTGTCCTTTGATCTCCGCTAACTATCGAGGCTTTCAAGCCGCGCCCGCCATGGCCCGAATCCCTCGTTGCATCGTTTCGACAATCGGTCGAGATCAATCACCTCGGCCGTCTGTCGGTATACCTCGCGTTGTGATAGGTCGGTCGGGCATTGTTCAATCAGGGCTCGCATCTGTGACTTAGGATCTTTGATCGTTTCGGGACTTGGCTGGGTGGGGATGGTCGCATTCATCACCTTGCTGAGCGATTGTTCGTCCGCCAGAAACCAGGCATCGAAAGTCTCCACGGCAACTCCGAAAGCATGGGGCAGCTGGACGTGTTGAGAGTCTTGGGCTGCATTCACTGACTTCATTCGTCGCAAATCACCGTCGCGATCAATAAGAACCACAAGTGCGTCGTACCCATTGTTTTTAGCGAACATCATGATGAAAATTAACTTTTTAAAAATGCCGTCACCCTTTCCGGTGCTGACAAACCGTGCCTTTGGACGAAGCGGATTTTTCCATCGTTCCATTTCCCAGATGTAGCGGTCAGCACTCGGGAGGCACCTTCGCACGAGGGTTTCGGCCGCACCATGCTCTTCGTGTGGTCCCTCGACGACGATCAAACCCTTTCTTGGACTGTCCGGCGAATCACTCATTGAATCACTGCCGACTCGGGTGGTGTATCGAGATAGTTCGACCAAATCTCTCCGAGTTCGAACAGGCCCTTTTGATGCGTGACAATCTCGTTGCGATCAAGTCGCTGCGTCACGATTTGATCTTGTTCGCGGTAGCACCAGGTTACTTCCTCAGGACGCATCTCATCGACCAAGTAGGGTGAATGGCTCGTCATAATGATTTGGATAGCTGGTGAGGCTTCCGTCATTTGTCGCAACAGTTGAACAATCTCCTTTACCCTGGCCGGATGAATCCCGTTTTCTGGCTCTTCGACAAGCAGTATCTTGGGAGGTTGGGGAAGATATGCAATCGCAAGATAGGCCAGCGTATACAACATGCCTTCGGCAGCTTGCGACGCCGGAATCGAAGTCCCATTCTTCAGTAAAAAATAGACCTGTTTACCGTTGCCACGACTCAGGGCAAGAGTTTCTTCTGGGTCATCAATCGGATTGGTAAACGCAGGTTCTTGCTGGAGTTGAATCGAATCGACATTTGGAAACTGTTTGCAGAATCGCTTCTCAAGCTCATCGAAGCGTTTGCGATTTAGGCCAAGCAAATCGTCGATCATTGTCGGTAGCCCAAACCCATTTCCCTCAAGTCGCAGATTTCGCTTTGGGTCAAGTGTCGCGGGTAGCGCAAGTGTTCGCGCGGACCAACGCATGTACCAAATGGGACAGAGCAGTTGGCGTAATGCCATAGCTTCCTTGTAGCCGGACTGAATCTTGTAGACATCTGCTACTTCAGCAGACAGAACATTGTTCCCGCTTGAACTTATCGATGTATTGTGCAGCGATGCTCGCGTCACCTTCCCGGTACGTCCACTGGTCGGGAATTCGCAAACTAGCGAGTAGGTTTTGGAGGTATCGTCAGCTATGGTTGTTTCAAACTCGACTGATTTCTTTTCGGACCCGCCGTTGACCAATTGCTGGCCATCCCACCGCCCCAGAAAGGCTTTATCGATGGTGTGGTCCAAGCTACGAGAAACCGCCGCGATGGCTTCCATGAAGCTGGTCTTTCCAGAGTCATTTGGACCTATCAGGAGGTGGAATGGCGTCAGGTCGAGTGTTGCGTCACGGATCGCCTTAAATCGCTGCACACGAATTTGCTCAATCATTTGTTTTGCTCGGATATTTCATTTTGACTTTCTTTTCGTGTTCAATCTAATTGGGGACGAACCGTCCGTCTTCCAATTGGCGGATGTTGCCGACGGCGGTGAGGGTTTCGAGGAGTTCGGCGACGTCGTCTTTTTTGGCGCGGGTGTAATAGGCGGCGATCTGTTTGGTGTCGGCCGGGGCCGCGTGACGCTGCAGGGCGGACTGGATCGCGACCATGCGGTCGGGAAGCGTTTTGGGCCATGGTTGTTTCTTGACCCTCGTGGTGGCGGCTTTCTTGGACGGCTTCGCTTTGTCGTCGGCGGTGAACGCGGTCTGCGTGGCACCGTCGGGGTTCTGGAAGTCCGGCCGTAGCCAACGAACTAGTCCGCGGCTTTCTTCTTCGGCTCGCTCTCGGTTGAGGTCGACCAATTGTTGCAGGATCGCTTCGTCGTCCAGGTCATGCGGCCAACCGTAAGCGTCGAACACCGCGTCGTCCAAGTCGTCGTGGATCTGCTTCAGCACCGAAACGATGCCTTGCTCGTGGATCGTTTTCTCTTTCGCCGTCAGCGTTTCACTGGCCCGCAGCTTTTCCACCACGTTGTACATTTGAAGCAATGTCAGTGAGGGATGAGAGGCTCGCCGTGCCGCACGGTGGCGAGCAATCTGTTCTCCCAATTCTCTGATACGTTGAACGGTGGCTTCCGAGCAATCGGGAAAGGGAAACGGATCGAAACACACCGAGTTTTGGTATCTCGGTGTATTGCCCTTTCCCATTCGTCCCCCAGCCGCAACGGCCCATTCAACATGAATCTTCGAGTGTAGTAGCCCAAAGACGAAGTAGTCATCGGAAGCAATTGCAATGACGCCGCCGTCTACCAACTCGCTAGGCCATCGTAGAGGTTCAAAAACACGATGTTCGGAAACTTCGCTAGTGGCAAAGTAGGTTTTCACATTCGTCATTGCATCTCGCATCTCCGGACGTGGTCTTCCAAAAAGCCACCATTTTTCACGAAAGGTCTTGTCGTTATTGGTTTGTCGATACGGAAGCACATGGTTGACAAGGTGTTGGTAAAGCATTGGAGATTGTGATCGCGCTTGCGATTCATCAAGATTATAGAAGTCAATGACATCCCGATCCTTGGGTTTCTTCGTGATATCGCTTCCCGTCCAATACTTCTTCAAGAACTGGGAGGCTCCAGAATCGGCTGCCTCGTACTG
Source organism: Pirellulaceae bacterium (assembly GCA_963833245.1). Classification (GTDB taxonomy): domain Bacteria; phylum Planctomycetota; class Planctomycetia; order Pirellulales; family Pirellulaceae; genus Rhodopirellula. Next base: position 356,484 of record CAWHXH010000003.1, on the reverse strand, counting down.
CTCGGCTAAATTTCGCTCAACCTGAAACCCGCTGCCAACAAGTTTGCAGCCTTGCCAACAGAGTTTATCATTAGCTTGCAGTGGATTTGCGCTACGCGGATCGCTACCGACAGTAAGTGACGGAGTCACGAAACCTATTCGATGTGTCCACGAAATCAGAACCTCCGCATCGTCAGATTGTCGGGTTTCCGTTTGGACGAGATCGAGCCGAGCAGTTTCACTCTGTTTTTCATCAAAACGGCTGACTACCGTCATTGCGATTCGTACGGAGGCGCAGAGCTGGGTGTCGACCCATGGATGATCTGGAATAGCGTAACGCAACATGGCGGTATCAGATGACAACCAAGATTTCACCAGCTTGCGACTATAAAATTGATGGATGCTATTAGTTGTGATTAGTCCGAACTGTCGAACATCACCACTTACGACAGACTCCGCAGCCTTCTGCCACCAAAGCATTACGTAGTCAACTGAATTTGGAACCTCTGCGTAAACTTTGTATATCGCGTCAACGTAACCGCTCCCCAAAGCTACCCTCATACGTTTATTCCCAATAAACGGTGGATTGCCGACGATGAAATCCGAATCCGGCCACTGAGCTTTCTGCGGATTGATGTATCGCACCTCTTGGACTCGGGCATCCTCGTCGGGAACTTCCTCACCGGTCACCGGGTGTGGTTGGGTGGTTCGTCCGTCCCAGCGAGTGACGGGGTTGCCGTCATCATCGACGACCGGTTCGATGTTGTCCCACGCCAGCACCGCGTCGCGGCACTCGATGTTGCCGTAATCCTTCAAGATCGGCTCGGGGATATTCACCGTGTCGCGAGTCCGCTTGTACCACTGAATCGAACCGATCCAAAGCACAAGCTCCGCCAGCGCCGCCGCCCGTGGGTTGATCTCGATGCCCAAAAATTGGTGCGGATCAATCGTCAAACCTGGCAACACGGTGTCACCAAATTCGTTCATCGCGTTGATCACTTCGCCTTCCAGACGTTTCATCAACTCCATCGCGACATACAAAAAATTGCCGCTGCCGCAGGCCGGGTCGAGCACACGCGTTTCGCACAATCGGCCGTGGAATGCACTGAGCATCTTGCGGGCTTCGCCACGTTTATCGTCCACGTCCAACTGCATCGCCGCGGCGTAGGTCGCGTCCCACTGCTCGCGTAGCGGCTCAATCACCGTCGGTATGACCAACCGTTCGACGTAAGCTCGCGGTGTGTAGTGCGCCCCCAATTTGTGCCGCTCGACCGGATCGAGAGCCCGTTCGAGCAACGTGCCAAAGATCGCTGGCTCGACTTCTTCCCAACGATACTGCGCCGCTTCGACCAGCAATTCGACTTGATCGTGATTGAGCGGCAACGCCGTTTTATCCTTGAAGAACTTGCCGTTGAATTGTTTGACTTTCTCTCGCAGGATCGTTGAAAAGGCTCCAGTATCCATCGACTCCCACAACGCCTCGGCCATCGGCTTGAAGTTTTGCGGCTCGGTCCGCAAGCTCAACAACAGTTCCGTAAATGAATCAGGACGTAACAATTCGACGTCTTCGGCAAACATCGTGAACAGACATCGCATCAGGAATCCGGCGACGATCTCCGGCGGATGCTCGGCTTCCAGACTTTTGGCCAGCTTTGCCAAACGCTCAGCGATCTCGCGAGTGACCTTGGCAGAGATCTTCGACGGATCAAGCGAATGCGGATCGGTCCAAATTTTGTTCAGCAGGTCGCGGACACGTTCGTCCCGCAACCGATCCAGGTGAACGCGATAGCCACGCGGATCAGGAAATGGCACGTAGCCTTTGCCGGTTCCCGAGAAATCGGCATAGATGTCGAAGCAAAACCCCACGTCGGCAACGATCAAAAACGGCGGCCACTCGTTGGGGATCGCTTCGGCGTAACCCTTGGCCTGCCGACGAGCCGCCTGCATCGCCCGGTCCCAGCTGGCAGTGCCACGCTTCGCGGTCCCGACCAGTTTCTTTGCCACGCGAGTCTTGGTCGCCAACGCCTCAGCGGCTTCGGCGGCCTTACGTTCGCTACCCTGTTTCGATTCCAGCACGAAGCAAGCGGACTTGAACAGATCGACACGGCCGTGGCTGACCGTTCCGTCGCCGTTGTTGAACTCGATGGCCTTTTCAAACACATAGCGGTTCGTGTCCGCATCCGGTCGCGTCGGCTCCGGCTGCGGCACCTGCAGTACATCGCAAAGCTCCTTCAAGAAGGATTGTGAATTCGCCAGCTCGGCACCACCGGCATGCTTCCATCGGTCGACAAAATTCTCTGGCGTCATGAAACTTTCAAGTACGAATGGACCAAGCAAATCCGGTGGCCGCTTGGTGTTTGCCGATGGTGTGATTCATAGAGAACTTCCGAAGGCACCCACGCCAACGACTCGGTCCATCCAGCATTGACATCAAATCCCGTGACTGACGCTTTTTCCTTGGACATTTGACTCTGGACTCGTTTCACACACTTGTCCCGGTCGCCGCAGATAACGTAGCCGACCATTCCAGCGAAAGCGTGGCCGCCGCTATATTTGCAAGTCACAAAGCGGTTAACTCCCTCCCTAACGTACTTGTGGGCCAACGTGTTGCGTGAACTCTCAATACGTTTGCACTCAATAGCAATGTAGTTAACCTCCTCGTACGAGTACCCGATTTGAATATCGATCAATCCAAGCGGTGATCCGTCATCGACCACATCGGACTGTGACTCGCGTTCGATACGAAATTTTGGAGGGGGCGTCCAGCTTCGCTTAGCTCGAATCATCTCGCGCCGTAAGACATTCGTAATTTCATCTTCCGTTGAGGCGATCGATATTCTGTCGTCACGATTGGCGGCAGGCCAAGCATGATGCAGGATGCGCAACGCTGTCTTCAGGACTCCGCGTTGAACGCTCAAACGTAGGTCGACGTTTAAGTCTCCCAATGTAGCTTGTTTAACCAAGGTTCAGCTCACCGGTTCCATTAGTTTCGCAAAGATGCTGTCTGCATCGTCCTGTGCACGTGCGGGCGACCAAAATCTTCGTTGATCGTGTTTGACAATGACGCATCTTTCACCATCGAAAAACATGAGCGACCGACGGCTCTGGAAATTTGCGGAAATGGGAGCATAAAGCAATTCCGCCAGCCGATCTCCTGGAGCGAAGTGAGTCGCGGTGATATAAGCAATGTCCTTTTCGATCCGCTCACCAAATCGTACAACGATAGCACGGATATCCTTCATCCCAGTCAAAATCTCAATGTTGCATATGATTTCTGAGTCGACGAGATTTGCGCGGATCGCTCGAAGAACGCTGGCAGCGTATTCTTTCAGTACTTCGTCGCTAGCTGACTGAACCGCCTCCGACTTGCTGCCCCGTCTCGCAAATTCCAAATCATAGCGAATAACTGAAGAGATATACTCGCGATCCCAAATGTCGATATCGAAATAATCAAAGACTGCTTCATCAAGCGATTCAAACCCGTCTCGATCCCCAGACGAAGCCCGATGGTCGAACTCTCGCAATAATGTCTCGCAATCAGACCTTTTCGACGGAATACGGAAGGGAAGCCGCAGTAGGTCATTCGGCATTACGATTTGTTTGTCGATGCCGAACCGAGTAGATGTGAGGAAGAAACAGTACATCGCGAGAGATGAATTAATGAAAGCGCTAATCAACTCACCCGTCCATCTCGGTTGACCGTCGAGTGGAATGCCGTAGTAAGAAACCGAGTACGCCACATCATAGGTGCAGACTGTTGCGATCAGACGTTCATCTTGCAGGCTCTGCTTCAGCAAGCAAATATCAGCCTTGTAAATTTCTTCTGAACGCGGCCATTGAACACGTTGGTAAGACATCCCAGGGAGGTTCTTTGTTTCTTGACGCCATCGTTGAAGTGGTTCGTTTTCAAGCATCGGCATCTGCTGCACAGCAACCGGCACCTCACGTGAACCGGTCCCTTTGATGAAGCCCTGTCTGAGCTTCATGCCCAACTTCTCTATATAGTCCCCTAGTGATCCGTAGTCTCGTTGAAGCCGCGATACGATCGCCAGGTCTCTAGCCGAACCAAAGGAAGCGATCTTTAGCAGGCAATCGCAGGTCAAAAGCTTTCGCTTCGGAAGTCGACTGGAATTTTCGACGTTGAGATTGATCATGCCGTGCTGTCGGAATGACTCACTTCGCTCCGCTGATAAAAATAGCACGCTATTGGAGGCTTCAGGTTCGGCATTCTCCGCAACGTAGATCATTGCCGGTTGTTCAGCGGACGGGAACAAGCCTTTGTTGTGCAGAGAAGAAAGGTTGATCATCTCCCGTGTAGCGAACGCTTCGTACAGCCCCCGTTGTGCCCGTAACGACTGCTTCACCTGACTAAAGAAATTTTTTGCGTCAATTATCAGTCCGAAACGAGCACCCCGCTTCGCGAAGTCTCGACCGCGCCATATAAATGCTTGATCGATGGGCGATCGATACGGGAGTTCAATCGGTGGGTCTTTGGATTGGCAGTACTCGATGTGCGAACGCAAACTCTGCGTTCTCGTCGAACGACCGCCAAGTGGTTTATTCCAAGGCGGGTTGCCGACAACAAGCGAAAATTGTCGCTCTTTGAACTCCTCTTGTTTGCCTAGCGTGTTATCATCGAACGCGTCCGAAACGAACAGATTCCGACCTTTCAAACTTCGGCGAAATTTCAGTTGCCGAACCGATGTTGGAGATGGGTCTAGCTCGAACGCCGTCAGGCAGAGCGAAAACGCCGCGATCTCGATTGCAGTTTCCTCTAAATCAACCCCGAAGAGCTGGTGCTCCAGAACGTCACGAACAAGCGTCCTGGTGAGCTTCTCCCCTTCGCTAACGCGACGGGCAACCAGCCGCCGGAAAGCCTCCACCAAAAAGACGCCCGACCCGCAGGCCAAATCGAGAACCTTTGGTTTGCCGGGTAGAGCGGACTCGAACAACCCGTCATCAAACACTTGTGAAAACACAAGGTCGACGAGGTTTACCGGGGTGTAGTGAGTCCCTCGCTTTTTGGCCAGTTCTCGATCATCCGCATAGATGAAACGTTCATAGATCGAACTGATCAACTCGATCGGAATGATTTCAAAATCGTATCGCCAAAAGTCGAACGCTTGCTGCCCCGTATTCAAGTCCTCGCGGGTCACAATTCGGCGAGCGATATCAAGATGTTCTACGGCAAACGTGTAGGTGTCTTCATCAGTTTTAGACTTGGGAGGTGGCGGGAAGAGGTCGCCGTTGAAGGTGTCACGCATTCGTTCAAAAAACGTTTGAGTGTCCTTCGTGCTCCTCAATACATCGCAGAATTCCTGAGCATCTAGGTCGTCAAACAACTCTTTCGGTAGTACGCCGCGAGCTTCCAAATACGCAGTGAACATCGTTCGCAGCATCAATCGATGCGAAGCTAATTGTCCACATCCTTGTTTGACCAACATTTCTCCCGCAGCAGATAGATCTTCGGCAAGTTTTGCGTCGATGCGTTCGGACTTTTTAATTCGGGCTCCGCGAGCGGTGCTCCAGAATTGGCCGCTCTCCAAACTAACGCGGTCAAGTTCAAATTCTCGCAGGCGCTCAAGGTCATCCGTTGCAACGCGAATCAATTCGGCTGGGTGAGTTTCCTCCCTGACTACTTCAACAGGCGGCTTGAATGAGTTGAGGATCTGGATGTAGCTTGGCGTAACAATCCATAGCATCCGTCCCAGTCCATGGTTCCACGCGGTCCTGTGCCATTGACGCACTTCTTCGGGAGACGGGTCCGCGTTGAGACTTTTGAAGTAGATGCAAGGCGCTCCTCCAAGCTCAAAAACATCGGTGACGCCTAGTTTCTTTGAATCGATGACTGCCGCGTAGCGGAATCGACGATCCGAATGGACTGGGTCAGTCGCCAAGGTCGTTGCACTATAAAATCCGCCTAAATGGCCCGTCCGCTCGGAATTACCCAAGTCGAAACCGAGTTCGCGAACGACTTGGCGGTATTCGGCGGTAGCTTGGGAGGCGGGCAAGAGACTTCGTTTGAACTCGGACAAGGTTTGAGTGGTCGAGGTTTTGCTAGGCAGCGGATTCTTCACGGCGGTTTTTCACCGCGATCCTACGCTTCAACCATTGGTTCAACGCTTGCCAGTCCTCGTCGTCCAGCGATTGCCGAGAAGCCACCCGAAAAAATTCACGTGTTGAGTCGAATTGAATCAAATTGCGAAGCGTGTCTGGGAGGAGCCCGCTGAGCTGGAAGTACTCGACTTCGTCAGCGTGCAACGCATCGGCTAATCGTCGCACGACATCTTGTGACAACCGGGCCGAAATTGCTCCCGTCTCGATCTTAGAAACGTACGAATAATCGATCGCGGCTGCGGTCGCCAATTGCCGGATCGACAAGTTTGCTTCGAGCCGATCGCGCCGAACACGAATGCCAAAGTCGTTCGACTGCTGCGTCATTTCACACCCCCGTCCATGCCCTTCGTTTGCAAGCAAAGATCGTACCCGGCTGTTGACTGGTATTCAACGGTGCTCCCGACAGAACTTTACGTGGGTGATTTGACACGTTTGGTCCAAGACGAGACCGGTCGGGGCCGTCTTGGCGAGCAGAACTAGCCGAGCGAATCACCGAAAACGCGTCATGTCATTCGAGAGGCGACACGGAAATAAGTCCGTCGAACGATTTGGTCTGATAGGTAAAGAAAGCCCCCAGAGCCCGGCCAACGTAAAGTTAGCCGGGCGATGAAGAGGCTCATTTAAGAGCAACTGCGGCGGCAATCCGTCAATCGACGAGCCCCAGTAGCCATCGACGACGGTTGTTGTGGCACCGAAGTATCACACGCCGCATCCAGCAGCAGGTCCAACGCTTGGTTGTCCGCGCCATCGAACGTTGGTTCAGGACGGCACGCGAACAGCACCAGAGCGAGCAGTGCGATGGGAGCGGAACAGGCCATCAGCATGCCGCGGTGCGGATCGGATCAGCGATGATGGGCTTCCTCCGCTCACGGTTGGCGAGGGCCTTGCGATCCTACTCCAGCCGATCGCGGGCCCAACCTGGCGGCGTGCTCGGCGGCGGCGACCTCTCTTTCGGCTTCCAGCTGTTGCTGGACCTGCAGCATCTGGTCGGTCTGATCGCTGTTCACGCCCCGCTCAAGTGGCTCGCTGCAACCGATCGCGGCGATGGCGATCGTCGCGTGGATTTCGGTGGTGAACTGCATGGTGTCGAGGTGCCGCCAGGTCCGCCCTGGGGCGGTGTCGGCTCTGGGTGCGGTGGTCTCACACTGGGGGCATTCGATGGGGCCGCCGCGATGCTCCAGGTCGATTCGCACCTGGGTGCCGCTCAGATCGAGATCGACACGCTGAACCCCCCAAGAGTCGTCGAGGCCGAGCAAGTCACGGTAGTGGGCGTTGAGATCGTTCATTTCCCCAAGGTAGCCAAAACCCAGCGAAAACAGCTACTAGCCATTAAGTTTGCCGAAGAACCATTAACGATGGCGTCCGGGTCCGTGTGGATATCGCGAAGCCATCGTGTGGATTGATGCACCATCAATCCCGCCGCGATCGATGCGGTGTAGACCGTCGATTGAGACATGCAACTACCGGTCGTCGCTTCAGGCGGATCGAACGGCGAGGTTTGCCGCCACGACCAGTCGTCACCTGCGATCAGAACACGAATCGTCTTACTCAACATCTGACCATCGACGAAAAGGTCGCTACGTTCTTGTACCGATCGCCAAACGGCTGAGCGAGCGGCGATCTTGTCGACGCAGCAGAACACGATGTGGCCGATCGTCTAAGACGGCCGAAATCGATCGAAGGTGTAGTCCAGTTTGATAGTTGGATCGACCCGCTCGACTTCCGACATCGTGCGGCAACTTTGGCATCGCCGATCTACTACCAGTGGTAGCCTTGCGTCGTTACGTTCGTCTCCTCGACGGTGTCGAAGTCGATCAGCTTCAAGTTGCGAACGCCGATCGAAGCAAGTTACAGAGCAACCTGACGTCCGATCGCACCGACGCTAATGGCCGTGACCTTTTGGTCACAGAGGCGTTCTTGTGGAACCAGCGATGCTTGTCGCCTGAAGCGGTTCGGATTTGTGTAACCGTTCACGGCTGAAGGCTGTGAACGATTAAGGAAAACAAGTGGCCGGTTTTCATAGGCCGGCCTGCAGGTGTGCAATAGGCGTCCTCGGTGGTGGCTTCGTAAGGCCGTCCTGCCGCCGCGATTTCATCCTATCAAGCAACATTTGGATTCGGACCCTAAATCCAACCGCAATCTGCGTCATATAAGGTGCTCGACGGGCTTAGTGTTTGGCGGTCCTGTTTTGGACCGTCAGGCTCGTCTTTTTACCGATCCCTTTGGAAGATGACGCATGTCACATATCGTGTCTGTGCAGACGCAGGTTCGAGACCCCGTCTCGATCCAAGCGGCCTGTCGCCGCTTGAAGCTTACCGAACCGTACCACGGGGAAGCCAAGCTTTTCTCGGGAGCCAAGACTGGCTGGATCGTCCAGTTGGTCGATTGGCTCTACCCGGTGGTCTGCGACGTGGGCACCGGGAAGGTCGAGTTCGACAACTACGAAGGTCACTGGGGTGAACGAGCGAAGCTCGATCAGTTCCTGCAGGCCTACGCTGTGGAGCGGGCCACGCTGGAAGCTCGCAAGAACGGCCACAGCGTTACCGAGCAGTCGCTCGAAGACGGGTCGGTCAAGTTGACCGTCCGCGTGGGAGGTGATTCTTGAAGACCATCGAAATCACCGTAGCCCCGGACGGTCAGAGCCGCGTCGAGACCAAGGGGTTTGTGGGCACTGAGTGCCAAGACGCCAGCCGCTTCATCGAGCGGGCTTTGGGAGCCAGCCAGGGCGAGCAGCTCAAGGCGGAGTTCTACCAGACATCACCCGCCCAGACGCAGAGCAGGCTTGGGCAGTAACGCACTGGCAATTTTGCCAGTCGGTTCTTGCTTACCATTCACGAAGTAGAAGGAAACAATCATGTCGTTGTCACTACGACTTTCGGAGTACGTACGCGCGTGCTTCAGCGGCATCTGGGTTCAGTCGCATGAACACCACGATGCGATCTTAGAGATCACGCAGCTCTGCCAACGAGAAGGTTGGCGAATGGCCAGCTGGAACATCGCTGCCGGACTGAACATTGGCGGTGGGACGGTGGGGGTCGATGCGAACGATCCACTCGCGGCGGTTCGATCCGCCGGCGCGATCGCCGATGCCGGTGGCACCACCGTCGTGGTGCTGGAGAACTTTCACCGGTTCCTGCAGTCACCCGAGATCATTCAGTCGGTCGTCCAGCAGGTGCTACTGGGCAAGCAGACTAGGACCATCCTGGTTATTTTGTCCCCGGTGGTTCAGCTGCCGGTGGAGTTGGAGAAGCTGTTCGTCGTTATCGAGCACGATCTGCCCGATCGGCAACAGCTTCAGGAGATTGCCACCTCGGTGGCGACCGAAGAGGGCGAACTGCCCGAAAGGGACTTGCTGGATCGCGTGCTCGATGCCGCGTCCGGATTGACCCGCTTTGAAGCCGAGAATGCCTTTGCCCTCTCGCTTGTCCGCGAGGGCAGGCTGACCGCCAAAACGCTTTGGTCACAGAAGTCGCAGATGCTTACTAAGAGCGGCCTGCTACAGCTGTACCGTGGCAACGACGACTTTGGACAACTTGGCGGCCTCTCCGCCCTGAAGAGTTTTACCAAGCGTGCGTTGCTGCAGCCGAGCCGGACCAACCCGCTGAAGCGACCCCGGGGCGTGATGCTGTTGTCTCCCCCGGGGTGCGGCAAGTCGCACTTCTGCAAGGCTCTTGGCAAGGAGACCGGCCGACCGGTGCTGCAAATGGACATCGGCAGCTTGATGGGTTCGCTCGTCGGTCAATCCGAAGAGCGGACCCGGACGGCACTGCGGATCGTCGATGCGATGGCTCCGTGCGTATTGATGATTGACGAGGTTGAGAAGGCGTTCTCGGGGGTGGGCGGTTCAGGAGCGAACGACAGCGGCGTCTCGTCGCGGATGTTCGGCAGGTTCCTGCAGTGGCTCAATGATCACGAGAGCGATGTGTTTGTCGTCTGCACCAGCAACGACGCCACGCGACTGCCGCCGGAGTTTAGTCGGTCGGAACGTTTTGACGGGGTGTTCTTCTTGGACCTGCCGGGGAGGGCGGAGAAGGACGCAATTTGGTCGATGTACCTGTCGCTGTTCGAACTGGACGCCGATCAGAAGCGACCGTCCGATGAAGATTGGACTGGGGCGGAGATTCGAGCGTGTTGCCGCCTGGCAGCGTTGCTCGATGTCCCGGTAACGCAGTCAGCGTTGAACGTCGTCCCGGTAGCCGTCACTTCCGCTGAGTCAGTGGAGGGGCTGCGAAGTTGGGCTTCGGGTCGCTGCTTGGACGCGGACAAAGCAGGGATCTACAGGCACGCCTCCGGGCGGGCAAAGTCACGACGCCGGGTTAGCCGGTCGGAGCCTTCGGTCAATTGACCAGAGAGTCCAGATGTTGACCCCCGACGAGACCGCCACGATTCGGGCGGCACTGCGGTACTGGAGCGAGGAAATGGTTCCCCACGGAGAAACGGTTGCCCAGCCGTACTACGACGTCGAGCGAGTCCGCACCTTGGACCGCCGCGAAGTAGAACGGCTGATCGATCGTTTCGGCGAGGACCAGCTTCGCTTCGTCGCCTCACCGCCGGAACGGCTCCTCCGGCGGGTGGACGCGGACGCTCAGCGAGGCCAGCCGCTTCATGCGGTAATCCCAGCGGTCAGTTGAGCGTCAAAGGCCCTCCATCAGCTCGCTGAGGCTGATCCTCAGGGCGAGTGCGATTGCTTCGATGTTCCGCAGGGCGATGTTGCGTTCGCCCCGCTCCACGCCGCCCATGTAGCTGCGGTCCAGTCCGCTGGCCGCAGCCATCTGTTCCTGCGACCACCCGCCCGCTTTGCGGAGCTGGCGAACGCGTTCGCCGAAGCGTCGCAGGATTTCTGTCTCGGACATGGTGCGGATAGTCCGCAAAGCGGCCATAATCCGTCCACGGACTATGCGCACCATCTTTTTAACCAACCTGGAAAATCCATGACCCCTGAATCGAAAAGAAAAGCCTTAGAGGCAGGCGGCTGCCTGCTGATCGCTGGTTTTCTGATCACCTTTACTCCGGTTGATGGGTTCGGACCTTTCGTCCTATCTACCGCGATCTTAGGATTCACTCTTTACGCGGCTTACATCTATGTGCGTGGGACTTTGTTTAATGAAGATTTGGGCGAAAGGTATGCGAATCGGGAAAGGCTGTTCGCAATTAGCTGCCTTACCACCTGGTTCGGTGCAATCATTCTCTACAAAGAAATGGAGAATCTGACTTCGGAAGACGAAACCATCTGGGCGATTGCACTACTAGGTGTTCTGGTGGCGATTGGATGTGGCAGTTACTTCCTACTTAGAAGGGCAATCATCGCGGGACACGTCGCTTCTCAAGAGAAGAAAGGAGGTCGAGGAATCTATGCTGATTCGCCACCCGTCCTAAAAGGTCGATCTTCGGAAGACGAAGATGGTCGTTAGAAGCTAACAGGCCTTTCAAAAGAACCGCACTACAGCCTCTCCACCGTGGGGAGGCTTTTTTCATGCGCCTACCACCAGGCTTCAATGATGCCAAACACCCTCGAAGAACCTGCAGCGGCTACCGCCGATCCGGTCAGTCGGCTCCAAACCACCATGGCCGCGATGCGGTTGTCGTTCACCTGGTTTGGCACCCGCAAGACGCTGTCCTCGCAGCAGAAAGCTCAGGCGGCCGACACTTTCCATGCCGAAGGGAAATACCTATCGGCGGGCAAGAAGTTGCTCGACACCGGAGATGCCAGCTTTCGGGCTGTCACCGCGGTGCGTAATCAAGCAAACACCTACTTCAAAGGTGTCTCGCTGCCGTACCCCGAGGCGGGTATCCGCCTGGTGCGGCAGGACTCGCTCGATCCGATCAACGTTCGCATGCGAGCGTTCTGTGATGAGCTTGCCGAAGCGGTGTCCACCCTGGATGGCCGCTTCAGCGAACTGAAGTACGAAGCCCGCGATCGGCTGGGCGACCTGTACAACGAGTCGGACTATCCCGCCTCACTGGACGGACTGTTCGAGATCGCGTGGGACTTCCCCTCGGTCGAGCCGCCTGACTACCTCAGGCGGCTCAACCCCGCTCTGTACCGTCAGGAGTGTGACCGAGTCCGGGCACGCTTTGATGAGGCGGTCGAGATGGCCGAGACCGCGTTCACCGAAGAGCTCGCCAAGATGGTCGAGCACCTGTCGGAGCGGCTGTCTGGCGGCGACGACGGTAAACCGAAGATCTTCCGCGACTCGGCGGTTGAGAACATGGTCGAGTTCTTCGACCGGTTCAAACGTTTGAACATCGGCTCCAGCGAGGAGCTCGATGCGGTGGTTGACCGGGCACGGGGCGTGATCGACGGGGTGGCTCCACAGCAGCTTCGTGACGACCAGTCGCTTCGGTCCCGTATCAACAACCAACTGACCGCCGTCCAGTCTTCGCTGGACGGACTGATGGTTGATCGACCCCGCCGCAACATCTTGCGGCGACCCCGGTAGCTGGTCATGCAGCTGCTTGTATCACCCGCCGGGCAAGTCCGGTGCGTGTATGACGAAGCCATCGACCTGAGTTCGATCGGCACCGTCGATATCAGACGCGGTTCGCATGTCGAACCGAACGAGGAAGGCCGCTGGACGGCTGACCTTTCCCCCGTCGGCGGTCCGGTCCTCGGACCGTTCGACACCCGCAGTGAAGCCTTGGCGGCGGAAGTCGCCTGGCTACACGAACACTGGCTTCGGTCGCCCGCCGACTGAGCCGTCTCATCACTGTTCCCCCTCAAGCCCGTGTGGGTTGGCAACGTGCCAACTGACGCGGGCTTTTTTCGTTTCCACACCCAACCTTTGGACCCTACCGATGCTTCAATCTGACCTTTACCGCGAACTGGCCCGCGCGACCGGCGAGACGATCGCCACGATCAAACGCGTGGGCTTCCTGGTCGCCGATCCGTGCGAACTGATCGCCGACCCGGAAGCCGAACACCTCGGTCCCCACGTCATCGACTGGGACGAGTTCCAAGCCAAACAGGAGGCTGCCGATGCGGACCACTCCATGGAGCTGGCCCCCTGCTGAGTCGGACGTCCGGCCCAGCTCCCCCCGACGTGACCGGCGGCACCCCGACCGTGCCGCCGGTCGCGTCTTTGTTCCCCGCGGTCAGCGGAGGGTTCGCGTCCGGCGAACCTGCGTGCGACCGCATTCTTCTATCAATCTCAAACCCAAAAGTACCCCATCATGAAGGTCTTGTACCTCAACAACAACGGCGGCGGCTTCGCCGATCATATTGAACTGAACAACGGCACGACCGTCGGTCAGTTGTTTGAAGAGCGGATCGGCTCGGGCCGCGAGTCGAACTACCTCATCCGCGTCAACCGGCAGCCCGCCTCGGCGGACCAAGAGCTTGTTGACGGCGACCGGGTGTCGATCACCCCCACCAAGATCGAAGGGGCGGCCGTTACCGCCTATTCTCGATGACTTCTGCCGCCCAGCGGAAGCGGGTGCGACAGCGTTACCAAATGGCTCACTGTGTTGCAGCCGCGCTCTGTCCTGAGCGAACTACTTTCGCGATGCCACCTACCGTAGGTCAGTACTGGTCGCGACTGCAGAGGCTTCAGCAGTTGCTGACCCGAGCCCGTCAGGCGAACTTGCAGGGCGCTGTGCAAAGGTTGGAGCGTTACATCAACCTGACCGCTCAGCATCTACGCAGTGATTTGTACCGCCTGACCGATACGCTTACCGCCGGTCAGCAGCAGCGAATCGATGTGAAAGATGTCTACGAAGAACTCACTGCACTCGATGGTGACTTCGAGGACGTCGAGTTCAAACCGCGGGTTGGTGTTATCTCCGTCACGACGGAGCCGATCGAACTGGAGGATCACTACCTCGGAGCGTTCGAGATCCGGCTGCCGCTTCGTTATATGAAGCAGACGCGGCCGTACCAGATCATCGCGGTCGACCCTAACCCCGCCGGGACCTGCGACTCGACCACTCACCCCCACGTTCAGGGCGAAAACCTGTGCGAGGGGGAGGGGTCAGGAGGCGATCGCCCAGTCGCTTGCGAGCGGGCGTCTGCACGACTTCTTCCTGGTCGTTCGTCAGATCCTGCGGACCTACAACCCGCACTCCGCCTACGTCCAGCTGGACGACTGGGACGGGGTGCGGTGTGAAGCCTGCGACTACACGTCCAGCGAGGAAGACACCTGCCGCTGCACCCGGTGCGAAGCGTCGATCTGCGGCGACTGCATCGGTAGTTGCTCCGGCTGCAGCGAGAACCATTGCGACAGCTGCCTGAGCGGCTGTTGCGATTGCCAAGACAACCACTGCGAAGCGTGCCTATCGACGTGTGTCGACTGCGACGACGACTTCTGCGATTCCTGCTTAACTGAAGAGCGATGTTATGATTGCCATGAGACGAAGGTCCAGGAGAATGCCCAGGGCCCGGCCCCGGGGACGCTCCCGAAGCCGCAAGCAAACCTTGCGGTTCAGCCCCTACGCCTGGGCGAAGCTTTTGTTCCTGCGGGACATCGGCGACACCGAGGTTGGGATGTTTGGCATCACCCCGGCCGACGATCTGTTGTTGATCGAGGACGTGTGTTTGGTTCGCCAAACTTGTACGTCGGTCACGGTGGACTTCGACGATGCGGCGGTGGCCGACCACTTCGACCAGCAAGTCGATTTGGGCCGTACCCCCGAGCAGTTCGCCCGCATCTGGCTACACAGTCACCCTGGCGACTGCCCTCGGCCCAGCGGGACTGATGAAGAGACCTTTGCCCGGGTGTTTGGACCGTGCGAGTGGGCGGTGATGTTCATCATCGCCCGGGGCGGGGCCACCTACACGCGACTCCGGTTCAACGTCGGTCCGACTGCTAACAAGCGACTTGCCGTGGCGGTCGACTACGAAACCCCGTTCGCTGAAGCAGACCACGATGCTTGGGCTGCGGAGTATGAGGCGGCGGTCCAGTCGCACGACCCGTTCGGTAGCAACTCTTCGGAGTGGCTACGAAGTGATTGGTCGACCCGATGAGTGCCAACCCAGACAGCCGCTTCGCGCGGCAGGAGGCCCTGGTGCCACGCGATAAGCTGACCGATCAGTCAGTGACCGTCATCGGCGTCGGTGCGATCGGCCGCCAG
The DNA here is from genome assembly GCA_963833245.1 of Pirellulaceae bacterium. GTDB lineage: Bacteria > Planctomycetota > Planctomycetia > Pirellulales > Pirellulaceae > Rhodopirellula. The sequence continues at coordinate 341,322 of CAWHXH010000003.1, read as the reverse complement.
GTTGCACTGCAGCTTGCTTCGATCGGCGTCTCCAAACTGCAGCTGATCGACTTCGACACCGTCGAGGAGACCAACCTGTGCACCCAGGGTTACCGCTCCGCGGACCTGGGCACCGCCAAGGTGATCGCCACGACGCTGGCGGTCGAACAGATCGATCGGTCGATCGAGATCGACATGGTGCTGGACCGGTTCCGGCCCACCCAAACGATCGGCGACGTGGTGTTCGTGTGTGTCGATAGCATCTCCGCCCGGGCCGCCATTTGGCGATCGCTCCGCACCCGGGTGGCAGCTTTGATCGACACCCGGATGAGCGGCGAGACGATCCGTCTGCTTACATGGCAGCGGGGGCAACCGCGACAGGCCTACGACCAGTCACTGTTCCCCCAGGCCGAAGCCCACGCCGGGGCATGCACGGCCAAGTCAACGATCTACGCGGCGTCGATCGCCGCGGGATTGGCGGTTCATCAGTTCACCCGAAGCCTTCGGGGGATCGAGATGGACCGGGACACCATCTTCAACCTGCTCGCTGGGGAGTACGTGCTTCCCCAGGTGACTCAGCCCAAGGTCGACAGTCATCTGCAGCTCACCTGAACCATCCGCTCCCACGGGTTTTGTCGGCTTCTTTGGCGTCGTCGCAATCTTGGTAGCCGTGTGCGGCGACTCGGGCTGGCCACCGTTGCTGGCAGTCATGATTGCCGCTCCAGTCGTCTTGGTGCTGGCTGCGATCATTCACGGTTGGAGCTGACAGCAGGCCCGACCCCAAACAACAAGGCCATAGACCATGGAGAACCTCGCTTTAATCGTGTTGTTGGTCGTGGTGACCCACCACCTCTACCAGAAGCACTTCGGTTCCGAGCCGCCCGCAACCGGTCCTGCAAGGCGGTCGCGACCCCGCTCTCGGCCCCGTAGTCGACGGCGTTGCGATCGCTGCGGTAGATAGCTCAACATGTGCCCCCGGCGTCGCCTTCGGGCGGCGCCGGGGTGCTTTTCTTAGCTATCAGGACCGTGTTCCCGACCAAATCCAGCGGATGTCAGCTTTGGAGTAGCTTTCTCCACTGTCCCTCACTCAACAACTTCCGAAGCCAGACTTCTCCCAACGCATAGGGGTAAGCCAGGTGCAGTTCGCAAGAAGTCAGCTGACCGGTTGCGTAGTCTACTGCGGATTTCCGCAGTGATTTCGACCTGCCTCCCGCTGCATAACGCCAGATTGCAGTTTCAATGATCTCGACAACTCGCTCGAACTGCCCACTTTCATCACTTTGGGCAAGCACCTTTCCTGACCTAAGGTCATTGAGGTTGCCAAAGCAAGCATTCGCGAGTTGATTCGCGTCGCGGCAGGCAGTGATCAGGGGAAGAAATTTCACCTCCTGGCAAACACCTTTTAAGGTAATGTTATCGAACGGTCCCCTTTCGCTGCCCGGTAGCACAGGGGGAAGCTGGACTTCGGCGGTTCTGGCCATCTTTTGTTGTCACTCGTTTAGGACGGTTCGTCATCAATTACCTCACCTACTCCGCTCCCCCAACATAGGTTGCCTCGTGTGATACGACAGCTGCGGGGCGACAACAACATCAATAAAGGAAAAGTTTTCTTTGAAACTTGAAAGAAAAGCTCTTTGAGTTTGGACACTTCGGATCGAGAACTCAAACGCCTGCTCTGATTGGCCCGTAGCTTTAGCTGGGCGGTCTGGGAATCATGCTTTGTATATTCGCCAGGATCGCCTTGGCGTCCGTATTCCCCGCAGTCATCTTCTCCGATGAGCCTGTTGGTCGAACTGAGGCTTGCGGGGCCCTCGGTTTCTGTTCCATTTCGTTTGGATTGCCGGCAAACTCTGTGGTCGGTTGAAGCTGCAAACCAAGGTGGCGATCAATCTTCGCAAGACCTTCGATTGAAGATTGGAATTGTCTTCGGGCTCTAGCGAGTCGCTGATCGTGGTGGCTAGCCATCGTCCGAGATAGTCCCGGTGTTGCTGCCTCCATCGTCTGCAGCTGAAGGTTGATCTGGGCCGCAACGATCTCATCGATAGCCAGGTCGCGAAGCGGATCGGAGACGTTTCTCCGAAGTCGTTCGCGAAGGTGGCCAAGTTCCACTTCCATGGCCGCGGTGGCAACTACCGACCCGTCGCACAGCCGCCCAAGCAGCTGTTTCTGAACGAGGTACGCCAGGTCCCCAAATCGTCTCCACGTGGCTGGGTCTTGACGCATCAGCTGTTGCAGTGAAGCTTCCGCGGCTTCGTTCCCCCTCTCCGCAAGCACGACCAGCTCATCGAAGTCATCCTGTGTCATGTTGACCGGCACCGTCTCTCCTTTTCGTTTGCGTATTTTCTTGGTCTTCCAGCTGCCGTCTCGGTCGACGCTCACCCCTCGAACTCGTAGCCAAACGGTTAGCAGACTTCGAAACTGCGAGGCGTAGCGGTTAACCATCTTGTCAATCAGATCATGCCAGCGACGGAGTTCCTCGTCGCTTTGACTTTGCCCTCGGGAGCAGGCCAGGTTCAAGTCGTGCTTCCGTCTGAGCAGGTCCACCAGCGGGTCGCCGACCGTGCCAACGTAGACGCTCTTGACCCGCTCACCGTCCCGATAACCACGCTTGAAGGTTCTAGCTCTGGTCATGCGGTTTCAACTCTCTATCGAAGTGGGTAGGCATCCTCTACGTGGGCAACATTATTGCAATCGGCTGGATAAGAAGTTGTTCCGTAGGTTGACGCTGGATCGCCGCCTCCCCAGTTCACGCAGTCGGCGCAGCCTCGCAAGCGGACACGCCAGCGGCATCTGATTCGGCATTTGTAGCTTTCGGATCGGGCCCGCTCGGAGATCGGAATTGCATTCCCGCAAGCCATTTGCCATGGATCGCTCGCAAAACTCCCGCCGGAGAGCGGCTTTGGAACGTTTTGGTAACCAAATCGGGACTCGATAACTCAATCTTCGCCAGCCTAGCAGCTTGTTTGCCATCGAAGTTCAACCATTGAGCATCCAAAGCGATGCTTAATGCTTCGTGACGGCGTCCCTCAGGGGTGCCAAGGTCAGGAGGATCATGTTGGTCGCGGAACCAATCCATCCACGGTCGGACCGCTTCTGGTCCCTTAGTCCAAGCATGCAGCTGAGCTAGCTCGTACGCACCTGGTGGGTGCCCTCCCGATAGCCTGATGACACGGTGAAGAATGTAGCTTCGCTGGTGCAGACGATGGGCAATATTGAAGAACGTTGTTAGGTAAGTCTGCATCACCGGGCGGGGCAGCTGATAGGTCGCCGCCAACCATCCAAGCGACCGTCTTGACAGGACGTTGCAACGAAGTTCTAGCTCCGCGGTTCGGCTGATGTGTCCCAACGACTCGGAGAACGCAATCATGGCGTAAATGGTTGGATCTTCCTTTCGGTGCGATCCCCACCGCCCTCGATGGCCGTTTAGCCCGGCACGCAGGTAACGCATCACCCGGGCGATGTCAGGGCCGTCACGCCGCAGGCTAACACGCCGGTCCGAATCAACGAGCTCGTAAGCTCTTGACCAGACCCAGTCAGGTTCGGTGTCCATCGCTTGTTCGGCGTACCGCGGGTAAAACGGTGTCTTGCGTCGCGGCATCTTCGGTCCTCGTGATCAGGAAGCTAATGGCTCATTCAAATGAGCTATACGGCCACGGTGGCCACTGGGGCATCCGCAGTCGAGCTCGTTAGAAGCCTGGTTGAACTTTTTCAACGGCTAGGAACCTCAACGACTGCAGCTTCTTGCAAGCGGCAATCACCTCGCGATGCATCACACCGAAGACATCCCACCGGATGCCAGCCCAATCGATCGGATGGCTGTCTTCTATCTCGCACGCGTTGAGCACCAACATGATCGCCACCTTCAAAGCTTTTCCCTCGACCGCTCGCCCACGCCATCAGACCAGAATTTTCGCTCGGCGGGGTTGGGATTTCGGATCATGAGTTAGTCGTGAAGGTCGACCGCCACGCATTAACCCAGCAGTCACTCGAGATTGAGTTTGCGAAGGTTTCTTCTACGTCCAGTGGATACGGACGCTTGCTTCGTTGCCAAAGCTTCACGTGGCCCCAGTTGTATCCGCAATTCGTCCAACAACATTACCTGTCGCCTGAATGTTTCAGTGTCGGTTGTCTCCGTAACTTCCTTCGTCAATGAGATGCTGGCTGTCGCAAGCTCGTTGGTGATGTTCCCGAGGATCGCTCTGAGCTTCGGCAATAACGGGACTACGGTAAACGAAGTGTCCAAGCGACCCAAACCTGGCAGGTGAAGGCCGAGGGAGACGGTGTCCGTCAGGTACGAGTTCTCACCCACGACGACAAAGATCGGCTGCAGGCCTTCGCGGATTAACCCCAAGCACTCTTCGATGACATCGTCCGGCAGAATGTCAGTATTGTTGCTCGATCCCGGCTTCGTTCCATAAGGAAGCCCAGGCCCCAGCTGTTCGACAACGGCAAGGTTTAACAGTTCGAGGGAACGTCTTCTGTCAAGCCGCTTGGTCAGCGTTGCGTCCGCTTCCTGCCGTTGCCCCAGTCGCTCGTACTCCAGGCGAGCGGCATCCCAGTCGTCGCCCAAGAACTCCCGTATCTGCTCGCGAGTCTTCCCCAACCGGCTCTGCTCCTGGATGCGTTGACACCGATGAACCACCCACTCCTCCCAATAGCTTGTCGTTCCGCGTCCGCTTGGATGCGTTCGACGTTCAGGCGGGGGGATCAACCCTGACTTGTGATAGCGCGTCAAAGTATTGACGCCGCTGATGCCCACTGCGTGCATGATTTCACGAGATGTTAGATAATTTTGCATTTCGACTTGTCAAAAGTGACCTGACTCCGTAGCTTCGGTCAACCCGGACTATTTCCACCGGGTGGACCGACCGAGTTCTCACAGAATATTTCCAGGAAAATCGATGCGTTACGACCGCGTTCCTGTGCAGTCACTTCGACCGCATCCCAATCAGGGAGTCTTCCCTCCCCGCAGTGAAGTAGAAATCAAAGAGCTTGTCGACAGTATTGATCGTGATGGGCAGCGAGACCCAATTTACGTCTTGCCTGACGATACAATCTTGGACGGGCATGCCAGGGTTGAGGCTGCGAAGCGTAGGGGCGATGCAACTATTGAAGCCTATATCCTCGAATCTCACGATCTTGAAGAGGGCGATTCTGAGGTTCGTCACATCACCGACAATTTGAATCGTCGGCAGTGTGACGACTTGACCACCGTCAGGGCCTACAAGCGGATTCAAGAAAAATACGACTTCGTAGAGGAGGAGTTCGGTGGAGATGGGCGAGATTTTGTAGCTCGAAAACTGAATTTGAGTGTCGGTGGAAGGACACTGAGCCGTCTGCTTCAGCTGACGAGTCTTCCGCTAGACATACAGTACATGATTTCGGCGAAGACGTTGACGAAGCAGAACGGCCTGAAGATTCTGAACCTGCCCGAGTCTGAACAGAAGGAGGCTATCCGACGGCTGCGAGCCGGTGAAGGAATCCAGGACATTTTGTCCGGTAGCACGGTTACGAAGGAGTGCATGACCGAACAAGGCTCAAGATTCTTGACTCAACTCAATAGGGAGGTAGCCCGGCTTAGGGACTACCTGCCCGACCTGGATCGGTCGAGTGTCAACTCCACCAACGGAGTACGGGTCCTCGATGAAGCTATCGATTTCCTAACTGAATTACGGGACCGGAAAGTGGCCGTTGGGACCGGTAGCTCCAGGCAAATACTTGAGAGTTTGCGGCAGACGGTTGATCGCCAGTGAACTGTATCCGCTACGGTAAATATTAGCGGCCTGGCAAAACTGACACCAGTGCCCCGTCACGTTTGATCGGCTAAGACGACCGGTGCTGTTCGCACGATTGATTCACTTCTGTTCGCCTTCCGTTCAGGCTCCCCTGTTCCCAGTTTAAGCTGACTTAAACCTTGTCAATTGAAATCATCCATCACCTTCGATGGGCTGGCTTGCCGCTGCGGCACTACGGCTTAGTGCGTCCATTGTTTAATTATACGCCTGACAACAATCTTCTCGATGAAATTAATGACGCAATTCGAAGCGAGGCCCCCCCGCACTCTTTGACGGAAGGCTCTCCCGGCGTTTCCAGGCGATTTTGGTTTCCGGCGGGGTGCGTGCCGCGGGTTGAGCGGTATCTCAAACGAGAGGGCCATTGCGTGAGGTTCTTGAATTGTCGATCGTTGCTTCGTGAATGTAGGGGGCGACGAACTGATCTTCAAATCGATCTGCTCCAGCAAGTCGGCGGCCTTGGTGAAGCACTTGATCGGAATACCACCGGATTAATTGAGGCAAGTACAGGGCTTTTGCGGCACCAGCACGTCTCGGCAATCGTTCGGTCGTTTCAGCAAGCAAAGGTACTGATCGTTTGTCAAACCCTGAACAAGATCGACAGCTATGTCGAAGCACTTTCCCAGACTGCTTCAATCGCTGTCGGCAAGGGGCGTGGACTCAGCTGGACCGCGACACACCGCGTCATGTGCATCACGAAACCGGCGTTCGAGCACCTGGCTTACCCAGCTGAACACCACATCGTGATCTTTGATAACGCAAAAGATGCGAGGGAGCAGGGGCAGCTAGAGACGATATTTCAGATGTGGCGGCAGCGGATTTATGGGTTTGTCGAACCCGGTGTTCTCCGGCAAGATCCGAAGCTGGCTTTGGAGCTGGAGTGCTGCTTTGGCGACGTCATCTCTACGCAGGGCGCGGTCGCGAATAAAACCACATCTGTAGCTTTCGCGGACTACACCTGCCCACAAATGCGTTTGCCAGTCAAAGACCACCGCAAACGATTCGAGGCGCTGTCGCGACTTAAACAGCGCAACGACGCTGCCGCCCGGGTCGCCAAACTTTTAGCCGCTGGAGACTCTGACCGCCTTATTGAATACGGGCTCGGATCTACAGAAACCTGGATTCGAAGTTCTCATCGAATCCGCGTCGCTCTGATGGTCGATAGACCGGACGATGCGTCTGCCATGACCGAGAGGCTTCCGGGGTGGCCCGCCATCTCTGCGTCCGATGTCGCGGATGATGGCTCAATAACACATGGCGGATGGGGGAACGGATTCGTCGTCACCTCTGTCGCAGCACACCGCATGCAACGACTGACGGCAACCATCTTGGTCAACCTTTGCGGCGGCGACCGGGGTTGGGTCCCAGATTCCTTTTTCGCCACCGATCAGCCCCTGCTCGTAGTTGATTTCAACGACCACTGCCACAGCGGCGTTCAGCGGGCGTCAGATCGACGCAAAACCAATTATCTGGCAAATGGCTTCGTTGAGCTAGGCTCGCCCGTTCCGGGACCCTTGATCGCTTCAATGGTCTGACCGTTCACCTCGCGTGGCTGCACGTGCAACCACACCAATCTCCACTTCAACCACGAGAAGCCAATGTCTTTCAATCCCGCGCGGCGGCGGGCAGTCCTAGGACATGCCGCACCGGATCATGACCACTCAGGCTCTGCGGACCACCACGATGGTTCCCGTCAGACGTTCCTGCGCCGTCATGGACGAGAAGCAAGACAGGCCGCCCTTGGCAATACACCGGCACGGCAAGAATTTGCCGAAGGTTTACTTTCCAGGGCGGGCGATTCGAAAAACGTTTATTCAGCAATCAAGCACTGCAAGGCTCAAGGACAGGCAGCAGGGCCCGATGGGGTCCGGCCAGCTGATCTTCAGCTATTGCAGATGTCGGAAATGGCGTCGAGTCTCGGGCAAGCTATTCGGAACAGTTCGTTCCACCCCGGGAGAGCAAGGACAGAGCGGATTTCAAAAGGAGGTTCAAGAGGATACCGCACGATCCATGTTCAAAACTTCGACGACCGCGTAGTTGAACGCAGTTTATTGCAGATCATTCGACCTTTCTCTGACGCGACGCTTCGCAGACACGAAGGTGACGACCTTCGGTACGCAAGCATCGTGAACGGTCGACCGACCGAGGAGATGTTAGCTCTTCTTGAGCGGATGATGATTGACATGGACCGTTGGGTCTTGATGTCGGTCGATGTGAGAAACGCTTTCGACAACGTTCCCAGAACCCGTCTATCTTCAGCGCTCCGCCACATCCTCGGAAGTCCCGACGTGGTGTCGTTCTTGGAAAAGGTGACGAGCCCCCAGATCGCCCGAGCCCGCAAGGGTATCAGGCAGGGTGGGCCTTTGTCTCCGTGGTTGCTGGACACTTATTTCAGCCACTGCCTCAGGCAGTGGTGGATCAGTCATTTCCCAGGCGTGCCCCTGTTGTGGTACGTCGACGATTTCCTAGCTCTGACGCAGGACCTAGAGGAGGCCAAACGCGTCTACACGGCACTCAGTGCCAAGATTAGGGAGATCGGACTATCTGTGAAGGAAAGTGAAACCGACGCCATTTGCGACCTTCAACATGGGGGACGCACGAACTGGCTGGGCTACCAGCTTGAGCTTCAGGAGAACTCGCTACGGCTACGGCTATCGGAGAAGTCCTGGGACAAGCTGTCAGACAACCTGGCGATGGCATACGACGAACCTGCTCCAGCGGTCTCTGCGTACCAGTCTATTAACGGCTGGATCAACGCGAAGGGACCTGCATACGGCAATCAGTCGATGGAAGACGTTTGCACTCGAATTGTAACCTGCGCCGACGAACATGGTTTCAGTGAGCTCCCGTCTCAACAGAGTCTAGAGACTACTTGGCGTCGTGCCCATCTACGTGACTGGGTGCAGCTACGCCGTGAAACGATCGTTCGAGATTCGGTGAGGCTACGTGCTGCTGAGCAGCATAGGGCTGATCCTGAAAGGCGTTCTGCTGTTAGCTTCGCTTCACAGCAATCAATTTACGCGACATTGCGTCGCGAACACACGTTAAATGTCCAGACTGAACCGTTGCTGCGACGGCGTGATCTACGCGAGGTGCAGCTGTACTGCGACGGTTCATGTTTGGGCCAGACGCGTATTGGTGGATGGGCGTACTCGCTCAAAAGTGGGGATCAGCTGGACGCGGAGCAATCCGGCAGCCACCCCCGCACCACCAACAACCGTATGGAGATGTCGGCCGTACTTTATGGCCTCAGAGCTTGCCCGACCAATGTGCGAGTTCTGGTGGTCGTAGACAGTCAGTACGTCGAGCGAACGGTGACAAAAAACTTGATTAACTGGCTTGATCGTGGTTGGTTTTCTCTTCGCTCCAAAACCAATGCCCGGCTGTGGCACAAGATCGCTCGGGAGCTGGAACTCCGGTACGTCGAATGCCGGTGGGTCCGCGGACACAGTGGTCATCCCGAAAACGAGCACGTTGATCAGTTGGCCAGGGCCGCGGCCGAACAGTTACAGCAGCAAATCGGGACCGAAGCCATTCTGCCGCCCGAAGGAGATTCATGAACTCATGAAGTGACTGCTCAAGATTGACTGGTCTGTAGGTGACGTCGAATATGACGGCTTACGGCTTCTCCAGTTAGACCGACGGCCGCCGCGATTTGACCTGGAAAGACGCCGGCCTCATGAAGCTCAACGATTCGATCAACAGTGCTTCGTTTCGTGTATGCCTGCGACTGCGGAGCAAACGGGTCACGCTCGGCTTCCCTGAACACTGGGGCGAGGTAGTTCTCCACAGATCGAATCGCTTCAAATACGCGACCGAACAGACGGTTGCTGTAGACGTCAGTAAGCGAGTCACTCTTCACCGGCTGGCCGTGGCAATCGAAGATCCCCATCGTCTCCCCGTCGGAATGAATTTTGATCAGCTGGCTGGCGGTCTTTCGAAGTTTCCCGAATGACAACTTTCGGATGTCGTTGTCGTCGTCGCGAATGCGGGCGATCAAGCGATCGAACCGGTTGGCGAGTGACTGGTTCGCGTTTCCCGTTCTGGTCGGGTTGTCTAGTGGCTTGCCGTTCTCATTTAGAAGCAGGCGCGATCCGGCTTCGTCCGCGTCTGGCCACTTCTTTCGTTGCTCAACAGCCCACTGAACCCCCTGGACGGTCATGGAAAACAGCAAGTGCTCACCGTAGACACCGCTCTTGCGACGGACCCGTTTAATGAACGAGTCCCGGTCCGTAGTTTCGTAGGCGATCTGCTCCTGTTCCCAAGGTGTGTGGGCTTTGAATAAGTGAACCTCGCCGGTCAGCAAAGACGCGATTTCGGCGTTGCCGAAGCCGCAATTTAGGGCAAGCAGGACCAACAGCCGATCCGTTGGCTGACCATAGCGGATGAGCAGCCGTAGCTCGTCCAGCGAGAACGTCTTCACCTGCTCCAGGCTGCGGCCAGCGTGATCCGACGCCAGCCGCCTGACCCTGGTGTCGAGGTCGCTGAGCGCCGTCGGCTTCACCCAGTCGAAGTTGCTGGCCCCATCAAGCCACTTTAAGAATCGCAGCAGGGCAGACAGGTAGTTACCGCAGGACTTGGAAGTCATCGGCGTATCCGTGCCTGTCTTGCAGGGACGGCGACGCCAGTAGCCGACTAACTCGTTGACCGCTGGACGATCCACCGAAGTCAGCAAAGCATCGGCGTGATGCTTCATTAGCGTGTCGAGCTGGCGGACCTGCGTCCGCCCCCAGCTGGAGATCTGACAGAGCTCCGGACGGTGGAACTCACGGCAGACGTACTTTTGATAAGACCGGATCGCTTGGTGTAGCGTTGCGGAGGGGGGCGTCGAGGTCCTTCCGCCTTCGTCGCGGTTCTTCCGAACAACGGGCTCAAATCGGGGCGCTTGGCGATCCGAACTTGCTTCGTTGGTGCCCTTGATTGGTAACGACATGACGTCAACGTCGGGCAGCTGCTTGATACCAGCAGCCTGCATCGCCGCATGGCTTTCCTGCCATGCGGTCGCCTTGTTGACGTCGACATTTTTAAGGGACTCGACGACACCAGCCAGATCATCGCTCACAGGAATCTCCTCGAACGACTCCAGAGCTGCCAAGCCAACCTCGTAGGCTCGCCGATCGTCCGGGACGAAGGAGATCACCGGGTACTTCGCCTGCATTCGACGCAGCCGGTCGGCGTAGGTGACCTGACGCTCTTTTGGACCCCGAGGCACAGGCACTTCATTGAGACCCTTGGCAACTCGCTTGGCCACGATGAGTAAGTCATCCGGCCAAAGAGGGCGTGACTCCTCCTTGTCCGCCTCGAACTGCTCCCACAGCTCGCGAAGCTTCCGCTCGCGGACTTCGGCTTGCTGCCTGTCGGTCCCCAGGATGAACTTCGGCTGGGTGAGCTTCCCTGTCCCAGATCGGTGCCAGCCCACTCTTCGGGAGTAGTACCCGCGAGGGTCCGGCTTCCAACTTCGTCGCGTTCGCGTGGCCATTTGTACCCCTATCCCGCGGCCTTATCGGAAACTTTTGGCTCCAATAGGGACGCTTATCGGACACTTTATCGGAAACTCAAGAGGTTGCCCGAACTCGGCGACGCCGCCAAAGCTCAGGAAACACGTGATTTCCAACAAAAATAGCCACTTGCCGGGGTCCGGCAAGTGGCTATTTCGATGGAGGCGGGGAGGATTGAACTCCCGTCCCGCGATGCGTCCACCGTGGCGTCTACATGTGTAGCTCGGCGTTTGTTGAACCTTTGCAAAGACAGGCCCGAGGCCTATCCCACATTGGAACGTGTTTCGCGTTGCCGAGCGCTGCCGGGCAGGCTCTCGGGTCGGCTAGCTCCAATCGTTTTTAACGACGTGCGTCTGGAGCAAGACACATCGCGATCCGACATTGCGACGGGATCGTGGGCGACATCGGCGACCCCCCACGGCCCCGGGCTACCTGTTCTTAGGCGGCCAGAGCCAAGTTTTCATTGACACTTAAAAGTTGTGATCAGATTTTTACCTGGCCTTCTGATCAACCAGGACATGCAACCAACGGCTTCTTGTCATCCGGTCGATTCCAAGTCGCCCCCAAACAAGACTCCCATCCTAGACGATCAAGCCGCCCGGCGGGTTCGCGGTCGGAGAAAAAAATCCCTCGCCGCATCCCAACCGAAAGTCTTGGCGACTTCCGCTACGGTCAACCCCGCGGTCAGACCCGGCGTTTCATCGTCCCAAGGCCATCCCCAGGATCGATCCGAACCGCAACGTGTCGTCGCGGCGGACCACCAGCCGATCCCCCGACCGCAACGCGTAGTCGGTTTCGGGAAGCATTCGACCCGAACTGTCGTCAAACAACACATCCATTTGAATGCCGCCAATCGAACCCGATTCCGCTCGGTAGAGAGTCGCTTGGAGCGAACCGAATTTTTGCTGAACGCCCGTTTCGGTCAACAATTGACTGACGTAAACGCTCGGAGCGTTGCTGCCGGGCGTGTCCCCCCCGCCGGGCGGCAGCGGCAGGACGCGGAGCGGAACCTCATCGCCGAGCACTTGCAACACCACCGCGTTTTCGCGCCGGGCACGTTGAACCGCGTTGTACACCGGTTCGGTCAACGTCGCCGAAGCCAGTTGAACTCCCTGACCGACGGGCCGAAAACGATCGGATGGATCCGACCGAACGCTGCCAATGTCGCCCAAAACCCCCAGTTTCTCGGCAACGTCCACCGTCGGCACCCGAACCCCGGCGCAGCCGGTTGACAGCCCCACGACCAACAGGACAACCAGGTTGAAACAGCGTCGGGGGAGAGTCATCAACGGGGGCCATCAGCGAGACAAACGGTTCACGAGGTTAACGACGTTAAACCTTGCGGCTTGGGTTGAATCGTCCGGTTACACCGGTTGTCTTGAGCCAAACTATGGTCCTTACAGCAACACGCGGCGGACAAACCCGTACTGTCGGGCGGCCCGGCCGAGCACCCAGAGGTCCGGCAGGGTGTGTTGCCCCAGCGTCGTCCGCCGCTCCTCATCGAGCCGCTGCAGCCGGATGCGAAGCTTGCCGTCGACCTCGGCGATCGCACCGTCCAACTCGTCCGGCCAGGTGGCGGCCGGAAGGTTGCGTTTGGCCGATTCGGCGGTCTCAAGTTTCGTCTGGAGCACCCGTGCCGCCGCGGCAGTGGCCGATTCCCCGCCGGCCTCGTGGCTCCAGTACCAAATCGACCGAGCGGCGATCATCAACCAAGTCGTGCGGTGGGTGCCCGCGTCGATCGCCAGAATCCCCGCGGGCGGTGGAGCTTGGGGCGTCGTCGCGGTCTTGACCTTGGGTTCCTCAACGACCGGAGCGGGCCGCAGAACGTCAGCGAACTCCAAACTCAGAAAATTGACCGTGGCGATCGGATCGGGCAACAGTCCGTTGACCGTCAACCCCGCCGCGGTGAGTTCATCGATCCGTGATGAGGCCGCGACGTTGGTGACGGCCGCGAGCACGGCGGGGCGGCTGGCAGGATTTTTGGCGTCAAAAGGTGCCCGCCAAGTGATCGTCCGCAAGTCTTCCAGCGGGATCGGAACGCGGCCTTTGAATTCCGTTTGAATCAACAGGTCCGCTTTTTTGTCGGGGACCGGTGGCAATTCGACAAACCGACTGGTCGTTTGTTCCGCAGAAATGTTTGCCCAAACGACCTGCTTTTCCAAAGCCGCTTCGGACTTGAACTGCTCGATGGCACGTGTCAGTGTCGCCAATCGCTCCGGATCGCTCCCCAACCGGCCCAACGGCGGATCGATCGGCACGCGGATGACGGCGGTCACCGACGGTTTGTCTTGACCTTTGATCAGTTCAATTTTGACCGCCCGCAGCCCCGTCGAACCGACGTCGACGCCCCAGGCGGTCTTGGGTCGGCCGGCCAACTTGCTAGCCAAACCTTTGGCGATGACCAGGTTGCCGTCGATGTGTCCCCGCCCGACCGCGGTGAGGGCCAGTCCGGTGGCAACCGATAGGTCGTCGAAGCTCCGCGGCTTCAAGTCGTCCACCGCGATCGTCACCCCGGCCGGTTGGTCGAACAGGCGAACGGTCGCTCCGGCCCAACCGCGGGGGGGCTTGTCGGCCCAGCGAGCGGCGTCGCGGGGGTCGCGCCGGGGTCGTTTGATCGCCTCGGTCAATTGCTCAACGGCCAGCGTCGCCCGGCCGTCGGTGGGGCATTCGGATTGCCAACGCATCGCCAACCGCCCCAGAACCGGTGTGATTTGCGGATCAACGTTCGGCTGGTCGCTCAGGAACGATGCCCGCCGGTAGACCCGGGCAAGTTCCGAGACGTCCGATTGATCACGAATCGTTGTCGGCAGCGACTCGATCGCCGCCACGGCCGCCTCGAATTGGCAACGGTCAAACATTCGCGAGGCGCCGTGAAGCAGTTTGTCTCGGATTTGAAGCGAAAGTTTTGTGGCCTTTTGATCGCCGGGGTTCAGCTCCAAGACCTGGGTCACCCAACCGGCGGCGGACCGGTAGTCTTTCAACTCAATCGCCTTTTTCAATTCCGCCTTGGCGGTTTTGAGCCGGGAGACGAAATTTTCGCTCGACGCGAGCGTCTGCCGGGCTGCCTCGTCGAGCAACGCGGCCGGAACGCGGCGCAGCAGCGTCATCGCGGCGGGGCGATCATCCCGGGCGATCGCGTCGGCAGCCGCATCCATGTCCGCGCGTGCCCGGGCGGCGGTTTGGTCGCGAATCTGCTCCACCCGTTTGATCGCCTCAGCCGCCCGGCCGGAGAGATCTTTGAGACGAAAATCTGTTTTTCCGGCGATCGGACGCAGTTTATTGATCGACTTGTCAAATTCGAGCGATTTGGCCAACGCCACCGCTTGAACCAATTGCTCTTCGTCGTTGGCCCGGATGCGCCGACGCATCGCATCGAGATCGGTGCCACAGGTGACGCAGAATTTTTGGACCAGGGTGACCGGCGTTTGACACTGGTCGCACGGCTCGCGCAGCGAATGACCACAGCCGACGCAGAACTGAGCTTCGGACGCGTTGGCCTGGCCGCAGGCGCCGCACTGCAGCGTGGTCGTGGTGGTTCCGGACATGGGTCGGCGGGGGCGGGGTGGCGGGGGTGGGCGGCCGCGGGGATTCATCGTAGCTGGACCCGCCAGGGTTCAGTCAACTGGCGATTCATCGTAGCTGGACCCGCCAGGGTTCAGGCCACTGGAGATTCATCGTAACTGGACCCGCCGGGGTTCAGTCCACCCTAAACCCCGGCGGGTCCAGCTACGTTCCCTGCGGTGGATGGATTTTTAGCAAAATCCACTACGTTTCACCTCCTGCCTACCTTCCCCCGCCGGCCGGCTGGACCTGCAGGTCGACCGGACCGGTTGGGCCGACGCGGATTCGCGGCATGGCCGGCAAAGACGCTAAAAATCGACGTCCGTAGGGTTTGGTCGTCAATCGCGGGTCCAGCAGCACGACCATGCCACGGTCCTCGCGGGTGCGGATCAAACGGCCAAATCCTTGCCGAAGTTTAATAATTGCCTCGGGCAGTTGATGGTCGGCGAACGGATTGCCGCCGGCCGCACGAATCGCTTCGAGCCGCGCCTGCAGCAACGGGTGATCGGGCACGGCAAAGGGCAGTTTGGGGATGATGACGTTCACCAACGCCCGGCCGGGCACGTCGACGCCCTGCCAAAAACTGTCGGTGCCCAGCAGCAGGCCCCGCGGGTCGGCTTTGAAAGCGTCCAAAATCGCGGTCCGGGATTGGTCACCGCCTTGGGTGTAGAGCGTGATCCGGTTGGCGTTGCACCATGGGGTGATCGCCGCGGCCAACCGCCGGAGCATGACGTGGCTGGTCAGCAACACAAAAGCTCGGCCGGCGGTGATCGCCACAAACCGGCAGATTTGCTCCGGCAACGCAGCCTCGAACCGGTCGCGGTCGGCCGACGGATCCGGTAGCCCTTCGACGGTGACCAACCGAGCCTGGGTGGCGTAGTCAAACGGGCTTCCGACGGCCATCGTCCGTCCGCTGGTCAATCCGATCCGGCTGCGAAAAAACCGCATCGTTTCATCCCCGCCGGTCGCCAACGTCGCGCTCGTCAGGATGACCGAGCTGATCGTGTCGCTTTGAAACAAAGTTTCCCGCAAAGCCCCGCCGACATCGATTGGCGAGGCGCAAAGCTTCAATCGCGTCGAATGTCGCGTCGCGGTCTCCTCGATCCAGTAGACCGAATCCTCGAGGTTTTGGTCGATCCAACTGTGCAAACCTCCGACCAACGCCAACGTCCGCTCATGGGCGGACTGCAGGTCTTGGCGGTCCGATTCATCCTTGCACCCATCGGCGTGTTGTCGCAACCGACCGGCGATCCGCCGCATGCGGTTCGGCCAGATCGTTGGTGATGATGCCCGGAGCATGCACCCGACCGTTGCCCCCGCCATGATCCCGCATCCAGTCGGACAATTGGGCAAACATGTTGTCGGCGACATAACGACATTGAGTGACGTCCTTTTGCAAACCCATCAGTTGATGAGAGACCAGAAGCCCCTTTTGGGTCCGCTCGTTGTGCAGCCGATCGAACAGATGATCGAATTGACCGTTGGTCAAGGACAACCCCAGGTGATCGCCGGCGACCTGTTCGACGGTATGCGATTCGTCAAGGATCAGAACGTCATAATCCGGCAGCAGCGAGAAGCCCTGTTGCCGCATCGCAATGTCGCTGAACAGCAGCGAGTGATTGACGATCAAAATCTGGGCGTTTTGGACCCGGCGGCGGGCGCGGAAATAGAAACACTCATTAAACGTCGGGCAATTTTTTCGCAAACAATTGGACGTATCGCTGTGAACCTCGTCCCACACCGCCGGATCGGGCCGCATCGGCAGGGTGGACCGGGAACCATCGCCGGTCTCGGCCGCCCATTTGCGGATCATTTGCAATTGGTTGACTGGTGATGAATCATCAAAAAGGGAGGCCGAGCGGGCAACGGCGCGTTTCATTCGCCGCAGCGATAGATAATTGCCACGACCCTTGACAAGCACCGCCGAAAACTCCTGGGGCATCACCGCCGAGAGCAGCGGGATGTCTTTGGCAATTAATTGTTCCTGCAGCGATATCGTGTGGGTCGAGATGACGACGCGGCGTTTTTTCTTTTTGTCATTTTCATTTGCCTTTTTAGTTTCTCCACCGTCGCCTTCATTTTGGTCCGCGGTCGCGTGCAGGATTGCGGGGACCAAATAGGCAAAGCTTTTGCCGGTCCCGGTGCCCGCTTCGACGACCAGGTGCTCACCGGCGGCAATCGCCGCGGCGACCTCGCGAGCCATGTCGATCTGTTGCTGTCGCGGTTCATAGCGATCGAGCCGTCGGGAGATTGCCCCGCCGGGACCCAGGATCGCGTCGACGGCCGCGGAATCAGTCACGGGGTTGGTCAATCACGGGGTTGGTCAATCACGGGGTTGGGGGGAGACCGAATCGACCAGAGCTTTGTCAAAGAGTCGATGCGTTTTGGTGCGTTTGGCCCCACCGCGTTCGATCGTTTTCCACGACAGTTGATTGCTGCTGAGCACCCAGGAAAATTCCCCCACGCGGATCCCGAATTTCATCGCCGCGGGCATGATGGGATAAAGCGTTACCAGACCCAAACCCCATCGCTGGTACTCCGGCAGGACGTTGGTCGAAACCAACCGCAGACGCTCGATCTTGCGACGACTGAGCAATAGGCGGACCCAACCGAAGGGATACAGGCGGCCGCCCATTTTTTTAATGATCGGATTGTAGTCGAGTAGTCCAAAGCCGACGCCGACGGCCGCCCCGTCGATCTCCGCGATGCTCGTCAGGTGCGGCACCAGGAGGAAGCGTAATCCTTTGCCCTGCTCGCGGACCTCCGCCTCGCTCATCGGCACCGCCCCCCAGGTTTTTTCCAGCGAGCGGTTGTAGATGTTCAGGAATGTATCGATCTCGGCGTTAAATCGGCTCCGGTCCAGCGGCCGACACTCAACCTTGAATCGGCGCTGAGATTCCTCGACCACGAATTTGAGTTTCGGATCCAAATCCTCCAACATCCCGATCGAAGCCTCGTAGCTGTACAGGTCCTGCGAAGTCTCATAACCGGTCGCGGTCAACAATGATTCGTAGTAGGCGTGGTTGTAGGGAATCAAAAACGTCGGCGGGCTATCGAACCCGTCGACGAGCAGTCCCACCTCATAATTGAGACTCGGATGGACCGGTCCTCGGATCGCGTCGCAACCTCGATCCCGCAACCAGTCCTCGGCGGCGGCGAGCAGGGCGGCGGCGGCATCGGGATCGTCTCGACACTCAAAAAACCCGAAAAACCCGAGATGATCCTGGTGAATCCGGTTGTGGGCATGATTTTTGATCGCCAGCACCCGCCCAACGACGTCGCCGCCGCGGCGGACCAAGAACGCGGCGGAAACCGCATCGTCGTAAAACGGGTGGGATTTGAAACCGCACAATTGCTTGCGAACGTCCCAAAGCGGCGGCACCCAGTGTTCATTGCCGGCGTAAATCCGCGTCTCCAGCTCCAGGAATGCCTTCCGGTCGGCACGGGAGTTGACTTGGTCGACTTGCACGGACATGAGCGGGCGGGTGGAGGGGCGGGCCGCTGCGGCGGCCGATGGCAGTCGCGAGGCGGACGGTCAGCGGCGGTGCGGGACGATTGAACCGTACCAATGACCACCCCGGTCCGGCCAGGTGTTATCGTTTCGGCCGAATTCGTCCCGGTGAACCTGTGAGCTGCCATGCCTGACATTGCCGACCTGTTGCGACTGGGCGATTCGATCACGTTCCTGCCGATCATCCACGGCTCGGGACAATTCGCCGTGGCGGTGCGACAATTCATGCTTGCCCATGAATTTGACGTTTTGGCGGTGCCCTTGCCACCGTCTTTTCAGGAACCTGTGGAAGCGGCGGTGTTGGAACTGCCGCGGCCGGGCATCGTCATCCAGCAACCCGCCGCCGCGTTCGCCCCGGCGGTCGGTTGGTCGCCGGATCTGGATTCACACGCCGACGAGGACAGCGAGGAGGACGACGAACCGGATGACCGCCCCGCGTCGACCTACGTGCCGATTGATCCTTGCCAGGGGGTCATCGCGGCGATTCGCGTCGCGATGGGCGAGCATACCCGGCGGGCGTTCATCGATTTGGAGACCGAGGATTTCCAACCGTTCTCGACCGTCATGCCCGACCCGTATGCGTTGCGGCACGTCCGGCCCGAAACGTTCGCCGCCGCGGTGCTGCCGAGTATCCCGCGACCATCGGACGATTTGACGCAGAACCGAATGCGCCACATGGCGGCGAGGTTAAAAGAGCTGCAGACCGGCGGCCGGCGGGTCTTGTTCGTCGACTCCGTGTTGCATTGGCCCTGGATTCGTGAAGCATTTTTGCAACACCCCGCCGCGGTGCCGATCGACACCGACGAACCGGGTGAGACGATCGCTTATGATATTGATCCCAAGACATTGGTTTTCTTGCTTGGTGAGTTGCCCTTCATCACATCGCTCTATGAACGGGCCAGGGAGGAACTGGAGTCCGACGATGCGGTTCCCATCGATGGTGTCAAGGAATTGCTTGTCGCGGCCAAAGATGCTTACTTGGCGGATTTCGGGAAACGCGCCCGCCGCGTCACCCCGTTACTGCTGGGCAAATGCTTGCAGTACATCCGCAACCTCGCCCTGTCGCACCGCCGGATGACTCCCGATCTGGTGACGATCGTCACCGCCTGTCAACAAATTCTGGGTGACCCATTTGCGTTGCACGTCGCCGAAGTCGCCGGCAAATACGCGTCGTCCGATCCGCCCGAAGGCTCGGCGGTGACGATGGGCATTGACCAGGGCCGTTTGCCCGACGGCACCATGCTATCGCTGGTCAACCGGCTGCCCGGTCCGCCGACGGTTTGGCGAACCTTACAACTCAAACGCAAACCGACCCATGACGAATCGGAGAAGTGGAAGCATCGATGGAATCCATATTCGCAGTGCTCCTACCCGCCCGAAGATGAACGGATCGAAGCGCTGCGGAATCGGGTTTCCGACCGAGCGCAAGCGATCCTGGGTCAAGACCTCGCCCGGACCGAAAAGTTCACGACCTCGGTCATGGATGGGATCGATATACGCGATACGTTGCGGCATTGGTACGAGGGTTCGATTTATGTCAAAGTACAACCGCCCGCCCGCGGCAAACTTGACGCCACGGTGATGTTGTTTGACGCCCCGGCCGATCCTCGCGACTATCCGTGGCGAACGACGTGGTTCGCCGAACATAAGGATGAATCCACGCTCGCCTTCTATGGCACCGACTATATGAAAGAGATGGTTGGGCCGGGCATCGGATTGTCACATTATGGCGGGGCCATGTTTTTGTATCCGCCGGTGGTGATCCGCGACATTTGGCACGACCGGCGGCTGGATTTTACCGAGACGCTCGAAGAGCGACTGATCGCCGCGGCGTGTCAACATTCTCGCTCCGGTCATATCGCGTTGCTGTCTTCGTTGCCGCCCGGCGGCGGGTTTCGGCGGCTGGCCCGGCGGTTCAAAAAGACGCTCGTTCACGTGCCGCTGGCGGGTTTTTCCGATGCCGAAGTGCAACAATTGCGAATGGTCCACGTGCTCAACGGTGCCGAAATCCGTTCCTACGCCGCGGAGTTCATCCGGCGAGCTTGATCCGAATCCGATCTGAGCGGCCAGCGATCCGAACTTGCGGCGACCCGGCCGTCGGACCATCGACGGCTGATCGGCACCCGGACCATCGGCGTCAAAAAGGTCTGAAAATCATGGATCGGAGGACTTGACAGGGGGAGGGGGGGGGGGGCAAAACTAGCCAACGCAGAGATTGGTTGAATGCCCGAACAGCGGGCGATCCAGATCAACGACCCGAGAAACTTTTCATGCCGCCTAACGTTCGGTTGTTGATTCTACTGGTGTTAGTAGGGGCTTGTGCGATTCAAGTCCGCTCTGAGGAATTCATCAAGGAAATCGATGAATCGGATCACAGTGAAGTTTTGCCGGCCAGCTTAGTCGAAATTGTCGGTGGTTTGCCTACTGCTTCAGTCAACTTGGGAGCGGTTCAGGCAGGAAAGCTGTACGAGTTTACTGTTGCCTTGACCAACCAGACTGGTCACGCCATTCAATTTTCGAGAATCTCAACGACCTGTGCCTGCCAGCGGGTTAGTCCGCAATCCGGGGTTATCCCCCCGGGGGAGAAGTTGCAATTTCGCTTTCAACTCGATCTTCCAAGTCATCCAAGGGGTCAACTGAGTTTCGGCTACGCGGACCTAGTCGGACTGGACAACGAGTCGGTGGGTCGGGTTGAATACCGATACAGTGAACCGTTGTACATCGGATTTAGGACGGAGATGATTCTTATGGAGCAAAAGGAAGGCCAGCGAGGGATCAAGATACCTGTGGCTCTGCAAATTGGAGAGGAAGTCGCCGTTGAGCAATATCAAATCACCATTCCTGAGATCGGTTGGCGTAAGGAAGTGGCCGGGCAAATGGACGAGGTGGAGTTGGATGCTGAACTTGCCGATCAAGTCTCCAGCCGATTAACGCTTCGTTTACAGCGCACTTTTCAGCAGAGTGTGTCGACGGTAGATGAACTCGATGTCCTGATTGATCGAAGGAGCAAAGTTGATGTCTCACCGAAAGTCATTCGGCTGTCATTGAGCGACAGCGGCAAGCGTCTGACCGGTTCAACATTTGTGAGGCTTGAAACCGTTGAGCCGGTCCAGCGCGTGGTTGCAAGCTTCCGTCTTGATGGACGTTCTTATCGCTTGAACTATGAAAAGCTGAGTGACCAGTTTGGACGTCTCAAATTATCGCTCAGTTCACAGAATTTCATTGAGCGAAGTGGCAAGACTCTGCCGCTGACCCTCAAGGTTTCGACACTTGGCGAAGAAATTAAGCAGCCGTTTTGGATCGTTTTTCCCCATTTCAACGTTTCTGGAGATTGAGCTATGTGCCTTCGCGTGATTTTGTTTGGTTCGACGCTAGTTGTGCTTTCCGGTTGGTTGCAAGCGGCCTGTTTTCAACTGCAAACAGTCAGGTGCCCGACAGGTAGTTTTGGGCCGCCATGTTCGCAGCAAGCATGCAACGTGACCTATGTTGGCGGTTCCAACCCTGGTGACCCTCCGATTGCCACCTATCAATGCCCCTCCAATGCGGGCGAATCTTGGGGCACCGGGCAGTCTTTCTACGTTGGCGTCCCCCACTTCCCTAACGGATCTTCGGGAAGCGACAGTATTACGACGGCGCAAACGTTTGTCTATTGCGTGGCATACGAGCGATGTGATACTTCCAAACCATGCATTGGCGGAAAATGCCAGTCAATTCCCGGTCCCGGGACTGGAAGTTCTAAACAGTATGATGTTGCTCTCAACGGCAACATCTGTCCGTGATCAGTCGCTTTACTTTAGCCGCTGGCTTGTTTTTCAAAAGTGAAGTCATCTGTCTTTCTTTGAAAAGTCGATAATGCTGCTTTAAATTTCCTAGGGGCATATCTCACCGGATCTCAGGTTATTACGAGAAACACTAATGAAATACTTTTGCATCGCTCTTGGTTCGTTGACGCAAATCCCTATAAGAGAGCATTGTTTAATCTTCGACGCCCGGCTGCTTTTTTGTGTTTTGTTGACCGCGATTGGTGCCCAGGCCGCCAGTCCCCCTGGACCGTCCGGTATTGTTGAACCTGGATCTGTTGTCAGGCAGGAGTTACTCGACCGGTTAAAACATTATCCTCGACTATGCTTGCCGCAACAACCTACGGACATTCGAGCGGTCATTCAAACGTCACATGTTTTCGGCGACGAAACCATCCCTGTGGAAACGATGAAAATTCGTTATCTCTTTGAACTTGAAAACAATGCGTTCTTCGCGGCTTATAGAATTGCCCCCGAAAGTAAAGTCGAAATAGTTGACGCGACTTTAGTTGCTGGAGCTTTCAGGTTTGGCGACGGAAGTTTTGGGATGATTCGTTTGGGCGAAGCAAGATGGAATCAGACGCCTGCGGAGACCCCCCTATCTGCAATGATATCAAATCATGCGCCTTTTCCTTTTTTTCAAACTGTCCTTGCGTTTCCATCTTTCAGTTCGGTTAGTGATGCGTTCAGATCGATTTATGAAGTTGTCTCTTCGGACACGAATGATGTGTCGGTTAGGTTACAGGATGGTGCAGTCACGTACACCGTCAAAATCATTCATGAACCCACTCGGTTTGATCTTTGGCGGTGGACGTTTGATACACAGTCGGGCCTACTGTTGGAGCGGAACGTCGATCGAGCCATAGATTCGCAGTTACGATCTTACCTACAAACACATCTTCAGTGGTCGGTGAGTTTAGGTGGCCAACCTCAATTGGATTCAATGTTAACATTCCAGCCGGTTATTCGAATGAGAGAGGGATTTCACAACGGAAAGCAGTTTGGGGAGGAACAACAGACGGTTAATTTTACATACAAGAGCTTCGACCCGGCGGATCGAAAGCCGTACCAGCAAGAGGGGACAGGCGACTCCCGGCAAATCCTTCAATTTTTGTCAGAAGCCGATTGAAATTGAATTAGTTGGCAGTAGCCTTGGACGACGAAGTGCACCAATTGTATGCTTGCGGCTCCTGGTAAGTGGCTCAGTCGGTCAGCAAGCCGACGCTATGTTTTAGGTGCAACCGTAATACGAGTTCGACTGGCACCTTTTTAGAACGATAGTTGTTTGACTCGTTTGCGATGCAGGCCAGCGTCTGCGGATTTGGCGAAGTTGCAGCGGAGGGAGAGCGTTCTGAAGACTGCCAAGATCTGCTCTATTGGCTTAAGATTTCTGGTTCGACGGATTTGTAAGAACCGTCCAAGTCAGATGCGACTCCTCAACTGGCACACTTTGCCTAACCCATCGTCGCGTCTAGTTGCGACGATTTCGACGCCGGTGTGCCGGGTCTGGGCGAACCGGATTTTGGCGTCCCGTTGCTGCCCGGCGGCACCGCCGGGGACAATCCCCGCTGCAGCCGGTCCCACCAGCGATCGGCCGCCTGGCGGGACCACTCCGGCACGTCACAGGCGGTCAACAGGTCCCCCAGTTCGCGAGCCGAAGCGGGACGACGCGATGGCGGTTTCTCGAGACAGCGCAACAACGCCGATTCCAAGTCCGCCGGGCAATCAACCCCCGGCAACGAGGAGGGCGGCGGGGGCACCGCGGTAAGGTGCATTTGACACAAATCCGACAGCCGGTCGGCAACAAAGGGTGGTTGGCCGGTGATCAGGAAGTAACCCATTGCCCCGACCGCATACAGGTCACTGGTCGCATCGACCGCTCCGGGTGTCGTGATCGCTTCGGGAGACAGGTACAAGGGGGTGCCCGCCAGCCGCCCCGAATCGTGGTCGTCCAAATGGCCGCCGGCATCGGCGGACGCTTTGACCAGTCCAAAGTCGAGTACCTTGACGACGTCCGACTGCGCCCCGCGGCGGTTGAGCATCACGTTGGCCGGTTTGATGTCGCGGTGAACCAATCCTGATAGGTGGGCCTCATACAGAGAACCGCAAACTTGAGTTAGCAGGTGA
Organism: Pirellulaceae bacterium; assembly: GCA_963833245.1. Lineage (GTDB taxonomy): Bacteria > Planctomycetota > Planctomycetia > Pirellulales > Pirellulaceae > Rhodopirellula. The sequence continues at coordinate 317,054 of CAWHXH010000003.1, read as the reverse complement.
ACGACGCGGCCCGGCGGCAGCGGTCCGTGAGTGTCGACTAAGGTTTGACAATCGATCCCGTCCAAAAACTCCATGGCATAATAGAAAATATCCTCGGGCGTTCGACCGAAATCATAAATGGCGATGGTATTGGGGTGATTCAATCTCGCCGTGATTTGGACCTCACGTTCAAATTGGGCGATCGAACGTTCGGTGATATTGCTGGACGAAAGCAGTTTGATCGCTGTGGGCCGTCGCAGCATCGCGTGTCGGCCTTTGTAGACCACCCCCATGCCGCCCTCGCCGATTTTCTCATCAAGTTTGTATTGACCGAGTTGTTTCGCCTCGATCGCCGCAGCTTGGGCTTGCCGCTGCAGCCGGGTGATGAGCAGCGAGAACGCCAAGATCGCCAGCGACGTCAGCACCAGCAGCGTCATCAGGACCCAGAAGGTTCGCTGCAGGATGACCAGCGGTCGGTAGGCTTCGGCAACGTCCGCTTCGGTCGCCACGCCAAAACCGTAATCGGTCAACCAAGTCCACGCCCCCACGACCGGCACGCCACGGTAGTCGCGGTAGCCGTCGACATCGATCCCCGAACCGGTCGCGATCGCCGCGGCGACCATTCGGGTCGGCGGCAAATCGCCCCGGCGGACCGACGGTCGGTATCCCTCGGTCATGTTGCCGCCGGGGTCGCGGACCAAAACATTGAGTTGCGATTCAATCCCATCCCGATCGGCCAGCAACCCTAACAAAATCAGTTCGTCGTCGAACCGGCTGCCCGAGAGCATCCGGCTGTCCTCGTCAAATGCGTAGGTTTCGCCCGATTGGCCGATCCGTCCGAGTTGCAAAATGCGAGTGAACTCCCGCTCCGGGCGGATGCGAAAGGCCAACAGCGCGATCGTGCGAAAATCCTCGTCGCGGACCGGAGCGATCGAAAACATCGTCGGCACGTCCGGGCGAATTTTACCGGCATGGTCGGAAATCGCGCCGATCGACGGGAACGGCATCGTGACTTTGGCGTGCCCCTCAATCGCTTGATCGATCGCCAAATGCATCGCATCGGGTGTCGGTTGATTGACCAAATCCTCCTCCGAGGCGGCGACGAAGATGCCTTGCCGGTCCAAAACCGCCCAACCGGTAAACGCGTGGCTGTCCATCGCCGGAGCCAACCGCCGGGCGATTTGGACGTTCAGCGGCGAGCTATCGATCGGCTCCGGGACAGCGGCCGGGTCGTCGGCCGTCGGGTCGTCGCCGACATCGAACGGTTCACCGGTGCGATTGGCCATCAATTGCGAGATCAAACGGCGGACTTCCAGCGTGTTGGCCGACGACGAAGCGGCGCTTTCCTGTTGGCCCAGCCACGTCCGCAGCATCGCGGTCTCGACGTCGAGCAGCGTTTGCAACTCCGATTGCAAGGCACCCCGCATCGTCGCGGCAACTGATCGATGCACCGCGTAGCCCACCGCGGTGAGCAACCCGATCGCGACGATGGGCCAAATCCAGAGCCGGCGGCGAAGATAGGAGCCGGTTTGGGAAAACGTCTGGCCCAAAGACCGGGACGCCCACGTCATGTGCGCACCCCGGTGTCCCAGAGTTTTCGGCGAACGGCGGCGGGGCAATTTGAGCATCAACGGGAGCGATCGGGACGACGGCGGCGGCGGGCGGATCCGTTTTTCCGGTCCTTAAGGTCCGGGATCATCCCCCAAGCCTAGTTCCCAACACGCAACCGGGTCGGACCGGCACGGTGATTGCTTGATGGTTCAACCGATCGGAGCCGGCTCGCGTCGAAAGATTTTCCGCCCGCCGTGCCCCTCCATCCCCCCGCCGGGCGAGTGACCTTTCGTCATGATGCCTCCCCACTTAACCCCCATTGAGAACGAGATGAAAAAGTTTTTCCTGCTGACCGCCTTGACCGCCGCGATGATGACCGGTTGCGACGAAGGCGTTTATGACGAACGAGCCGACATGATTGAGGACAACTACGACGCCGCGGGCGATGTGGTTGAGGACAACGCTCAGGCGACCGCCGAAGAAATCCGCGACGACTCGCAGGCAACCGCCGAAGCGATTCGCGATCGCGGTGAAGAAACGATCTTCGGCACCGCCGAAAATGATGCCCGCGAGGCACGCGCCGACCGGATCGAAGTCCGCGGCGAAGCGATGGCTGACCGCGTCGAAGAGCGTGGCGACGCGATCGAAGACAACTTGGAAGACCGCGGCGAAGCGAAAGCCGACATGCTCGAGGAACGTCAAGACGCGATCGATGACGCTAATGATTTGAATTTGGACCTCGACGCCGAACCGACCGGCCCGGTCGCCGGCGATGATGTTGTCAAAGAAGTCGATTGATCTCACCATTTGACCCGTAGCGCGGAAGTCGTCAAGGCTTTCGGCTAGGCTGCCTACCGCCGCGATGTCGCTCCAGACGCCGCGGCGGTTTTTTTATAGGATCGCATCATGATGAAAACTTTCTTCGCCCGAGCCGCTTTGGTCGCCGGCTTGGTGCTCGCGGGGGTCTGGATGGGTCAACAACTTGACAATCCGGCAACCGGTCGGCAGCCGTCGCCGGACGGATCGGTCGACGCCGGGGGGCAGGCCGTCGACGCCGATTCATTGCCGCCGCCTCAAATCGCCGAGCGTCCCGCCCTGCCGCCGCTGACCGATCCGGCGGTTCAATCCGCGCCGGCACTGGCCGACCCCGAAGCCGAAACGATTGCGCTGTTTCGACGGACCTCCCCCTCGGTCGTCCACATCACCACCGCCAGCGTGCGACGGAATTTTTTTACGATGAATGTCCAACAAATCCCCTCCGGCTCCGGTACCGGATTTGTTTGGGATGATAACGGGCACATCGTCACCAATTTCCACGTCATCCGCGAAGCCGACACCGCGACGGTGGCCTTTGACGATCAAACCAGTTTCCCCGCCAAATTGGTGGGTACGGCCCCGGAGAAAGACCTGGCGGTTTTGAAGATCGACATCGCCCCGGGGTCGCGGCAACCGATCCCCCTGGGGCGTTCAGCGGATTTGGAGGTCGGCCGGACGGCGCTGGCGATCGGCAATCCGTTCGGGTTGGATCAGACGTTGACCACCGGTGTCGTTTCGGCGCTGGGCCGAGAGATCAAGTCGCTTGCCGGGGTGCCGATTCGCGACGTGATTCAAACCGATGCGGCGATCAATCCGGGCAACTCCGGCGGGCCGCTGCTGGATCGACGCGGCCGATTGATCGGCGTCAACACCGCCATCTATTCCCCGTCGGGGACCTACGCGGGGATCGGCTTTGCCATCCCCGTCGACACGGTGGGGTGGGTGGTGCCCGAGTTGATCGAGCACGGCCGCGTCCGCCGTCCCGGTTTTGACGTGACCTACGCAGCCGATTCGATTCGCCGTCGTTTGCGGTTGCCCGAGGGTGTATTAGTGCTCGACGTCGCCGAGGGCAGCACGGCCAAGGCGGCCGGATTGCGACCGAGCGAGAAAACCCCCGGCGGCATCACGTTGGGTGATTTAATTATCGAAATCGACGGCCAACCGGTCCGCTCGACCGCCGACCTGGTATTGATCTTCGAGGGCAAAACGGCCGGCCAAACCGTCCCGGTGGTCGTCCGGCGAGGCAAATCGACCGCGTTGGTGCCGGTCGAGCTTGAGATGCTCGACGGGTAATGCTTTGGCCAAATGGGGAGTCATAGGATTTGATCATGCATCCGTCGCATGTTTTCATCGCCGGCGTCCAAAAGTGCGGGACGACGACACTGCATCAATGGTTGTCACAACATCCGATGCTCGTCTCGGCCCAGCTCTCCGACCCTGACAGCAATGCAAAAGAAGTTCGTTACTTTTGCTCGCCCCTTTGGGGCCGGGGATTTGATTGGTACGCCGAATGTTTTTCGCAATCCGCTGGCCAAACGGGGCGTCGCGGTCTCGACGCAACCCCCGAGTACATCACGACCGCTCAAAGTATCCAACGCATGTCGTTGGTTTTTCCCGATGCCAAGCTCATCGTCACCCTTCGTGATCCCACCGAGCGTGCTTACAGTCAGTTTCGTCATTATCGCCAAATCTTGCCGGTCTCCCGGGGTTGGGATTGGAAACAACCTGATGGAACGTTCGCCGATAACATCCATGCCGAGTTCAACGAGTCGACGACGGACAGCCATCACTGGCGAGGCTTGCTGCGTCGGGGGCTGTATGCCGAACAATTGCAGTGCTTGTGCAAGCATTTTCCCCGATGCCAAGTGCTGGTGCTGATGCTTGAAGAATGGTCGCGTTGCCCGTCCGAAACTCTTCGGAAATTACACGACTTTCTGGAATTACCTCCGATCGCGGGGATCGATTTGGTCCCTCATCACCAGCGACGCGTCAGCCCGGCCAACGAGGAACTCGACCCCGAGCAACTTGGAGCAATCGCGGAGCTGCGATCCTATTATACGGACGCTAATGAGGAACTCCGCCGCTGGCTTGGGCGTCCGTCGCTGCCATGGCCCGGATAGTTTTCGCCTGGGAACTGGGTGGCGGGTCGGGGCACCTCGGCCCGTTTTATCCCATCGCTGTCCGACTGATCCGGCAAGGGCACGAGATTGCCTGTGTTGTTCGGCATCCGCAGCGGGTGCAGCGGCTGTTTGACATCCCGTCAGTCGCGGTGTGCCAAAGTCCTCTCAAGTCCCCTGGATCAACGGACGTATTTCCGCACCCACGGACTTACCCCGAACTGCTCGGCAATGCGGGCTATGCGGATCCAAACATTTGCACCTCGCAAATTCAACAGTGGCAGGCAATCCTGGAGGAGTTTGAGCCTGATATTTTGATCGCCGATCACGCTCCGGGCTGCCTGATGGCTCCGGCGACCGACCACGTCCCTCGCGTGTTGCTCGGCTCCGGGTTTGTGTCTCCTCCAGCTGTCACTCCCATGCCGACTCTGGCAGCCATTGGCGAGAACGGTCGAGTCGGCACGGGTTCACCGACCCCTCAACAGTTGTCTGCCGAATCAAAGGTTTTGAATAGTATCAACGAAAGCCGCGGGCGATTGGGAAGCGGCCCCATCGATTCAATTGGAGGAATGTTTGGCTCGCCCGCTCGCGTTCTGTTGACCACGTTCCCCCAGCTCGATCCTTACCCGTCGCGGCCCGGCGGCGACTACCGAGGGGTGATTCCTTACGTGGGATCGGCCCGCGAACCTGTCCGATGGCCTCCGGGATCGGGTCCGAAGGTATTTTGCTATCTCAAAGCGTCGAGGGCGCTGGGGCACCTGTTCGAAAACTTTCGCACCATCGGCGCCCAATGTTTGATCGTCATGGATTCGATGGCTCTGCAGCCTCTGCGGCGGCTCGCGTCGTCCAACATGACGTTTGTTGACCGTCCAGTATCAATCCAGCGAGTCGCCGCCGAGTGTGATCTTGCGGTGGTTAATGCCACCCATGGTGTGACAGCGTCGATGCTCTCAGCGGGCAAACCAATGTTGATGATGCCGCTTAATTTGGAACAATCGATCACCGCCAAACGGTGCGAGGAGTTCGGTGCGGGCGTGGTCGCCCCGGCCGACGATGGATTGATGGCCGTCGCCGCGCTGCATGCGGTGTGGAGCAATCCGTTGCATCGTGATTCGGCTCAGCGAATAGCCAACAATCTAGCCGGGTTTTGCAGTGACGATGCGGCGGCAAAGATCGCCATGGAAATTAATGACATCATAACAACGAAATAGGAGTCTTGAAATCAATTTGTCGGCATCGCGTCCTCGCGGCGACTGTAGAAATAGTTATGCATGTATTGTTTCAAATCCTCACTGGCATAACGTGTCCACGCTAACAGATTCGATTCCTTATCAACCGCCAAATCGCGAAATGGATCAAATCCGAGCCGACGGACCGCGTGACGACGTTCGACGTAAGCTCGGTCTTTGAGCGCCCCATGCCAAAGATGACGAACGGCGCAAGGCAGATAGCCGACATGGCCGCGGACCTCGCGGTAGAGCCGCCGGATGTAATTCTGTTCATCTTGGACCATTGCTTTCGTGCCGCTCAGGACATGAGGGTGATCGAGCCATTCGTACAGCCCCATGAGCATGACGGTGTCGCCCCCGCCGCAGACCCCTCTCTCGAAAAGACCGACGTTTTGCAATAATTCACGCCGCGCCGCCCAGGCGAAGCCCGGCGTCCCAATGCGAAGATCCCACGCGCGGGCGGGATGGTGCGTTGCGATACTGACGGCGCTGGCGCCGATCCGCCGGACCATCCCAAAACATGACCTCGTCGTTGGGGCCAAGCCAAAATGCGAAATCAAACAACTGCACCACCGGCCAGGTCTCCAGCGCCTGCTCCGCCAGCACCGGCCAGTCGTCGTTGACAAAGAGCACATCGCAATCGATCCAGCAGACACGGTCCACCGCAGGGGGCAACCGGTGGATCAACAGGTTGAGCAATCGCTCTTTTTGCCAAAGCCAATTGTGCGGGGGCAAGCGAAGATGAAACGTCCGCGGCCCGGGGGGCAGATGGGGATTCTGGTCGGGAAGCGTCGCTTCGATCACCCACAACGGCATACCCTGTCGACGCAACCCTTCAGCGAACCGGTGGTAAGCAACCTGGCGGTTTCGGTAACCGCATGGGTTGAAGTAGCACGTGACCGCCGCAATCTCACCCGTCATCAAACAGTCTCCGCGAAAAGTCAAGGAACTTAACAGAAATTTTTTCGGAAGACAGTTGACGGACCCATGTCAAGCGGTAGATTCGTCGCCCAGCAGGTGATCCGCCGCTAAATTCCTTCAGCGGGGCCACTCGCGGCATTGCGAAGGAGTTCGACATGTTGCGGGCTAAACCGGTGGGCGGGTTGGGAGCCATCATGGCTCGGCGGCGGCGGGGGGTCAGTGGACGGGCCGCGGCTCGCAAGCGGCATCATTTGGTGCAGCAGCTCGAACGACGCGATTTTCCCGGCGGCATGTTGCCGCTGTCGCTCATGATGCTGCTTGACCGCGAGGGCGAACCGGCCGAGACATCATTGCCGAGCGATTCCGCCGCCGATCAGACCTCCCGTCGCGGCCAGCCTTCGTCTCACCGGCTCTCCTCCCAGCGGCACAGTGACACCGATCCGGTTGAATTCCGGCGTGACCAGACGCCTCATCGCAACGGCCCTTTATCGACCGAACCGGTTCGCACTGGTAGGCAAGGGTTGTCTCAATCGAACTTCGATCGGGTGACCAACGCGGACCGTTTCACGCCACCGGTCGCGGGCGATCGGACGGGATTGAGCCTGTTGGATGCGGTCAGCGACGTCAGCGCGTTTGGCTCGATGACCGACGAAGCGGCGATGGAAAAATTTGTTTTCGAGCCGCTCGATGCAATCCGTGGGGGGGATTCGGCGGCGGGGGGCGGCAGCCGACTGGGCAGCCCCGCCCCCGAGGCCGCGGCGGCGGGCGGAGCCGCCATGGGAGTCGCCGCAACTGACAATGGCGGTGGTGGCGGTGGTGGCAACCTAAGCAACAGTTCGGTCGACGGTGCTGATGAGCCGGTTGCGGGTGGATCAGTTGCCGGTCCTGATGCCGTCGCCTCAACCGAACCTTCATTTTCAGCGCCCCCGTCCGACTCGCTACCATCTTCCAACCAAGGCAGTGGGATGGTTGCCGCCGACGGGGCGGGGACTCCTGCGGTTTCGCAAGATTCTGATGTGTCCGACCTCGCCGATCGATCAGCGGTGGCGGCCGAGGTCTATCGGCTGGGTCCCGATCAAATCCTAGTCCGTGTCTCCGGTGTCGGCCCCCTCGGCAGCGATGCCACCATTACCACCACGGATACCGCTTCCCAGGGCCGATTGGGGCAATTCACTGCCGTCTCGGATCAGATCGATTCTTCCACCGGCGTGATTCAGCGGGTCATCCCCGCGGGACCCCATGTCGAAACCGTCCGCGTCGATTGGACGTTTGGCGGGTCCACCGGTTCGTCCACCATCAATGTCGCGATCGGTTCGGATTCCGACGGCGATGGGATGAGCGATTTTGTTGAGGCTTTACATGCCGGTGGTGATGCCAATGACGATGGCATCCCCGACGCCGAGCAGGCGACGATCGCCAGCGTTCCCGATGCCAAATCCGGCGAATTTGTCACGATCGTTTCGGGTCAATATGAACTTCGCCAAGTTCGCTCGACCGATACGCCACGCGATTCGATGGCCGCTCGACGGTTACCTTTTGGAATGTTCGGTTTTGACTTGGTGGGCGTGCCCGTGGGTGAAACCGCGGTGGTTGATCTGCATGTTCCCACCGATTGGTCGCTCAGCGGATACTACAAGCAAGACGCCTCGGGCGACTTGCAGAACTTTTTTTATAATGGCCAAACCGGCGCCGTCATTGATGGATCGCGCGTCAACTTGCATCTACGTGATGGCGGTCGGGGCGATAGCGATGGGGTGGCCGATGGCGTGATCCGCGATCCTGGCGCCGGCGTCGGCGGCGTCGTTGAAATCACGCCCGGTCAGCCTGATCCGCTGTCTGGATGGGGGACGACTGAGTACGGGGGCATGCCGGTGGGGCGGGGGCCGGGGCGGTGACCGCCGAACAAGGCGATCTGGTGCTCCGCGAAGGCAATTCCTTGCTGGTCGAAGCGTCCCGGTCGGTCGTGATTCCACCCAATCCCACGGTGCTGGAGTTCGAGTACGAAGGCACTTTCGACACAACCGATCCAGATTTCATCAACGATGCCTTTGAAGTCGCGTTGTTGGACGCTCGGGGCATCAGCATCGTGCCCCCTTACCAAATCGGACGCGACAGTTTTTTCAATTTGACCGAGGGTGAGCCTGAAGCTTTGGGGCCGATGACGCTCCACGCCGCGGGGGCGGGCACCATGGTCGTCAGTGGCACGACCCAACTGGACATCTCGGGTCTCCCCGTCGGGGCGACCTATCAATTCGTCGCCCGATTGGTCAATAACGACGATGACTCCGAAACGACGTTTCGCATCAAAGGAAACGGGGCGGTTTTGCAGACGCAACCGATCGTCTCCGACGAGGGCGGCCCCGCGACGTTGACTGCGGTGCTGGCCGACATCACCTCGACGGTCGGCTACGAAGCGACCATCGATTGGGGCGATGGATCGGTGGCCCCGCCAGCGATGCTGTCGCTGGTGGGCGATGACATGCAAATCACCGGTGAGCATGTCTATGCCGACGACCGCGCCGGTAACTATGTCGCCACCGTCACGCTATCAAGCGGGGGATCGGTCTTGGTATCGCAAACCGTCGCCGCGAGCGTTCTCAATGTCCCGCCCCTTGTCGCCGCCGCCGCCGATGCGACCGCGTCGGTCAATACCCCGACGGCATTTGACCCGGGGTCCTTCAGCGATCCCGGATTCTCCTTGCTCGCCGGATCGACCACCGAATCGTTCACCGCGACCATCGACTGGGGCGATGGCGGTGGGGCGCAACTGGTCACCCCATCGGTGAGCAACGGATCGGCGGGAACTTTGACGACCGGCTTGTTGCCGACCACCAGTCACACGTATGCCAATCCCGGCATCTATACCGTCACCCTGACAGTCAACGATGACGACGGGGGCGTCGGCTCGGACACCTTTGTCGTTTCCGTCGCGGCGACGCAATTGACGATCGATCCGATCTCCGGCGTCGAAGGGTCTTCGGTCACGTTGACCGCGACCGCGACCGGCCTGGATGCGTCGATGACTTATCTGGCTGATATCGATTGGGGCAACGGCTGGGTCGATACCGATGTACCGGTCAACGTCGCCGGTGGGTCGGCGATCATTACCGCCACACAAACCTATGCCGACGACCATGTCGGAAATTATGCCGCCACGGTGACATTGCGCCGCGACGGACAAACCGTGGTCACCCAAACCACCACCGCGACAATCGCCAATGTGGCGCCTGAGATCGCCACGATCGAAGACATCGCGATCAACGTCGAGTTGCAACCCGCGGGCCAGGAGCGTCGGGTTGAGTTGGAAGCATCCTTTACCGATGTCGGCGTGTTGGACACTCACACCTATGTGATTGCCTGGGGCGATGGGACAACCGCCGCCGGGTCGGTCGCGGGCGCCGGTGGCGGGACAATCAGTGCGACCAAGGATTATGCGGCCAACGGGACTTATGATGCGACGTTGACCGTCACCGACGACGATGGCGGGGTCGCCCAGCAGCGGTTCAAGGTTTATATCGCGGGTGACGTGATCACCATTTTGGAAGATTCCTACGTCGAACTGGACCTGTCGGGACTGGAGGTCGAGGCGGGGTACAATAATGAACTGGGCATGTTCATTACCGAGGATGCGTCCGGTGGCATCCGTGATTCCGGCGGCACCTTGCTTCACCCCGGCGATACCGGCTATGCCTTGGCCGCGATCACGCACGCCAGCCGCCGCGTGATCCTGCATCAAGCCTTCATGGTCGAAACGAAAAACATGGCGGGTGACTCACGTCCCCAACATAATTATCGCGTCATGGCCCAGGCGGGATCATTCATCTCGTTTTATGCGATTCAAGACCGAACGACCGATTGGTGGATCGCTCACAACCCCACCAATGCGATCGACCCGGCGGCTTACAAACAGGTCGCGTTTTTCACCGCCCGCGAAGCCAACCCCGACGATGCCCATCCGCACTTCCGCCTAACCCTGTTGCCCGACGGGACGCTGCGCTATGGCCATGAGGATTTGTTGCGAGGTCAATATGGTGTTCCGGGTCAAAACTCCGACGAGGACTACGATGACCTGAACTTTACGATTCGCATCACGCCAATCGATCAAACGCAAACGCCCAAGTTCTACGTCGACAACAACGCAGCCACCGACGACCGCTTTTTCTTCTACAACGCCCAGGGCAATGCGGTCGCCTCGGAATTACCCCCGACGACCGCCAACAGCCAGTCGATTGGATTGACCAGCGATCACACCGGCACCGGGTTGTGGTCAATCGACAAGAACAAAAATGTCTATCGGTACACTTACACCACCAACCCCCACGCCATTTCGACCCCGGCGGTGTGGACGCCGCGAAACACCAGCGGTGCCGCATTGGTTCAACCGACCGACATCGCCACCGATGCGGCCGACATTTGGGTCGTCGACAAAAATGGAACCTCCAGCCGCGTCTACCGGTACGCGGACGCTGCGACGACGAACCCCTCGGGCAATCGCACCGCCACCTCGTTCTTTACCCTCAACTCCGGCAATACCGACCCCAGCGGGTTGACCGTCGACGCGACGCGCGCCTTCGTCACCGACCTGACCGACCGCGAGGTCTACGTTTACAACCGCGCCTCCGGTGCGTATTTGGGCAAATGGAAGCTTGACCCGGGCAACCGCACCCCCACCGACATCACGACCGAGCCGACCGGACCGGGAACGTTTGGTCCCAACCTGTATGTCGTCGATAAAACCCGTGGCGAAGTATTTGTTTATCCCAATGCCGTCGATTGGGTTAACAACGGGAATCCCAATACCACCACGTTCTTATCCCGCAGTGCGGCCGGTTGGTCATACGCCGTCACGCCGCAGACGCCCGCCGATCAGGGCACCCCGCCGGTCGATTGGACCGATCCGGCATTTGACGATTCCGCATGGCCCACCGGTGCGGCCCCGCTGGGTTACGGCGGTGCGGGCGAGACGACGGTGATCGGATATGGGCCTGACGCCTCGGCCAAATACAACACGACCTACTTCCGCAAGCAGTTCACGGTCACCGGCACCGACTACTCGGGGCTGAAGTTAAACCTACGTCGCGATGACGGTGCGGTCGTTTACATCAATGGGCTGGAAGTCGCCCGCAGCAACATGCCCTTCGGCCCGGTCGACTACCACTCCGAACCCCGCGGGAACAATTCGACCACCACCATTTATCAAACCATTCAAATCAGTCCCGAGGTGTTGCAGCCGGGGGTCAACACTTTGGCGATCGAGATTCATAAATGGGACAATGGGGGTTCAAACAGCAACAAATTGATTGTCGACGCCGAACTGGTCTCCTACGTTGCCCCCTACCGCGCTGCCTCGACGACGTTTTCGCTGCAAATGCGGCGATTGGCCAGCGGCGACACCATCAGCGTCAACATGCTGCCTGAGGGGATCGCCGACCCGCCGCCCGCCAGCGACCCCGGCGACACACTCTCGACCGCCTTCTCCGTTTCGCTGACGCCCAATCAGGTCAGTCAATGGGATGAGACGATCGGCAACGGTAGCTTCGCGACCAAAGATGTCGACTTTTACCAAGTGACGCTGGCGGCGGGCCAAAGTCTGACAGCCGACATCGATGCGGCGGTCAATGGCAGCAGTTTGGACAGCTACCTGCGGCTGTTCGATTCGATCGGCTCTGAAGTCGCCGCCAACGATGATGACGGCAGCGGTTACGGCGGCGACTCGTTTTTGACCTTCACCGCCCCGGCGGCCGGGACGTTCCGCCTCGGTGTTTCAGGCAGCCCCAACTGGTCTTATAACCCAGCCGTTGCCGGCAGCGGGGCGGCGGCGAGCACCGGAAGCTATTCGCTGCTTTTGACCGCCGGTGTCGTCCCGTCGCCCGACGGCCCCGGTGAGACGATCACCACCGCGATGACGCTGCCGCTGCAAACCGGCGTGCCGTTGCAACAATCCGAGACAATCGGAAACGGACTCTATGGCAATCGCGATGTCGACTTCCATGCCGTCTCGCTGACGGCGGGTAACTCGTTCTCCGCTTCGATCCCCCAATCGATTGCCGCGATCGCGTTGTTTGATGCTGCCGGAACCCGGGTGGCGACTTCGACCATCAACCCCGGCGGGCCGGGCGTTTCCTTGTCCTACGCCGTGGCCGCCACCCAGACCTATTATGTTGCCGTCAGTGGGGCGGGCAATACGAGCTATGACCCCCAAATCGAGGGCAGCGGCACGGCGGGATCGACGGGGCCGTACACGCTCAACCTGTTCACAGCGATTGCCGGTGCCGACGACACCGGCGATACGTTGAGCACCGCGGAGGCCGTCGCGGTCAGTCCGGGTACCACGTCGATGTTTAGCCGCATCATCGGTGACGCGGGCACCGGCGGCACCGACGTGGACATGTTCAGCTTTTCGCTTGCAGCGGGCCAAAGTCTGACCGCCGACATCAACGCAGCGGTCAACGGTAGCAACCTGGACAGTTACCTGAGGCTGTTCGACGACACGGGCAATCAAGTCGCCGCCAATGATGATGACGGCAGCGGTTACGGTGGCGACTCGTTTTTGACCTTCACCGCCCCGGCGGCCGGGACGTTCCGGCTCGGTGTTTCAGGCAGCCCCAACTGGTCTTATAACCCAGCCGTCGCCGGCAGCGGGGCGGCGGCGAGTACCGGAAGCTATTCGCTGCTTTTGACCGCCGGTGTCGTCCCGTCGCCCGACGGCCCCGGTGAGACGATCGCCACCGCGATGACACTGCCGCTGCAAACCGGCGTGCCGTTGCAACAATCCGAGACAATCGGAAACGGACTCTATGGCAATCGCGATGTCGACTTCTATGCCGTGTCGCTGACGGCGGGCAATTCCTTCTCCGCTTCGATCCCCCAGTGGATTGCCGCGATCAGGTTGTTCGACGCCGCCGGGACGCAGGTGGCGGCGTCGACCAACAACCCCGGCGGGTCAGGCGTGTCGCTGTCTCACGCCGTCACCACCACCCAGACCTATTACCTTACCGTCAGCGGGGCGGGCAACACAACTTACAACCCTCAAACCGCCGGCAGCGGCACGTTGGGATCAACCGGGTCGTATACGCTCAATCTGTTCACAGCGATCCCCGGTGCCGACGACACCGGCGACACGTTGACCACCGCTGAGGCCGTGACGCTCAGTCCGGGCACCACGTCGACGTTCGGCCGCATCATCGGTGACGCGGGAACCGGCGGCACCGACGTGGACATGTTTAGCTTTTCGTTGGCGGCGGTCAAAGCCTGACCGCCGACATCGATGCGGCGGTCAATGGCAGCAGTTTGGACAGCTACCTGCGGCTGTTCGATTCGACCGGCTCTGAAGTCGCCGCCAACGATGATGACGGCAGCGGTTACGGTGGCGACTCGTTTTTGACCTTCACCGCCCCGGCAGCAGGGACGTTCAGCCTGGGTGTTTCGGGCAGTCCGAACTCGGCGTATGACGCAATGATCGGTGGTGGTGGCGTTGTAGGCACCACCGGCTCCTATCAACTGTTATTGTCCGCAACCGCGCCGCCCACGCCAGCGAACATCAGCTTGTCGACCGATGCGATCGGCTCGTTGATGTTGACCCCCTCCAGTGCGCCGGTCGCCTTCGGCACGGTGGCTCCGGGCGATTCGGTTCGCCGCACCCTTTACGTCCGCAACACCGGCGGTGCGCCGCTGACGGTCCAATCGATCACGCTTCCTCCCGGTTTCTCAGTCGTTGGATCAACCGATCCCTTCCAAGTGCCGTTTGGCGGCGTTCACGCCGTGACGATCCAGTTGAGTTCGACCGATGTCGGAATCAAAGATGGTCAAGCGATTTTCACCAGCTCCGATGATGATGAACCCACGTTATCGATCTCGCTGCAAGGATTGGTGGGAACCGGGTTGCCAACGGATTTGGATGCCGTCAACGACATCATCATTGGCGTCGTTCCCGGATTGACCACGTCGCTGGATGTTTTGGCCAATGATCTTGGTTATGATTTAATGATTACGGCGGTCGACCACCCGTCGGCCAGCGTCAGCGTTGACGGGCAACATATCATCTTCGCCGCACCGGTCGATTTGGCGGAGTTGCGGTTCCACTACACGATCACCAATGGCACCACCACCGATTCGGCCACCGTCACGATCCAGCCCAATCGACCGCCGGTTGCCGCCGATGATCAATACCGCGACCTGCTTGCCGGGGTTTCCCGTGACCTCTTCGTGCTGGATAACGATCACGATCTCGACGGCGAAACGCTGACGCTGGTTTCCGCCACCACGCCCGCGCAGGGGCAGGTGACGCTACATGGGCATTATCTCACTTATATGCCCGGTGCCGATTTCAATGGCGACACCTTCGACTACACCATTACCGACACGGCGGGCAACACCGCCACCGCCACGGTCCAACTCTCTGCTAAACGCAATCTGGTGGGAAGGTCCAAATCGACTTCAACCACCTGGTCGATGTTACCGAATCGATCCAATTTGATTATCAACGGACATCGTTCCAAGGAAAAACTCGGCAGCTTTTCGCCGATTTGGATCTGACCAACGTCGGAACCTATGCCATCCGCGGCCCGATCCTGCTGGGTGTCAAGGATATTACCCACCCCTTTGTCTCAGCGGTGACACCCGATGGATATTCACCAACCGGTATCCCCTACTACGACATCACCGATCGGTTGACAAACGGTTCGTCGTCACTATTCAGTCCCAGCGACACGTCAGCCAACATCGAATTGGCATTTGATGATCCGGCACGTCAACCGTTTAAGTACGAGTTGATCGTTTGGGCGATGAACAACCGCGCCCGGAATTTGTCACCCAGCCGCGGACCGACGTTGAGGCGGGGCGAACCTATCAATACCCCGCCGCCGCGACCGATCCCGATTCCGATCCGTTGACTTACCGACTGATCGCCGGACCTGCCGGCATGACGGTATTCGCCACCAGTGGAATGGTTCAGTGGCAGACGACCGCGGGCGATCTTGGCAATCAGGTGGTGACCCTTCGTGCTACCGATCCTTATCGCGCCTTTGCCGATCAAACGTTCACGGTTCAGGTCACCGACACCGCCAACCGACCACCCCGCTTCACCACCACCGCGCCGACCGATGCCTCGGTGGGCCAGCGCGATCTCTACCCCTCGGCGGCCATCGATCCCGACGACGACGATTTGACCTATAGCGTTCTTTCCGGTCCCGATGGCCTGAGCGTTGACCCCGGGACTGGACGGGTTCTCTGGACGCCCCGAACCCAAGATTCCGGTCAAACCTTTGACGTGATTTTGAAGGTCAACGATGGCAACGGCGGTTCAAGTGAACAGCCATTCGCTATCCGTGTGCTTCATGATTCGGACAACCGCGACCCGTTCTTCGTCAGTGATCCGGTCACCCAACTGGACTTGGTCTCCATCACCTCCCCGCGGCTGATCGGTGATGCCTCGACACTTGGGACGGTCGCGGGCTTGTCGTCGATCCGGGTCAAGCGTGGATCGATGTCAACCGAAACGGCTTCCGCGATTTCACCAATGAGAACATCAACGATCTAATCGAACTGGGACCGATCGGACCGGTGCGCTGGGCCGCAACGACGATGGCTCGTGAATCCGCGGAACTCCCGCTGGGCTTCACCATCGAACTCTATGGCAACAACTACAATTCCTTCTACCTCAACAACAACGGCAACATCACCTTCGTGGGGCCGGTGTCGATTTATTCGGCCGAAGGATTTCCGCAAAATACCAGCCGTCCGATGATGGCGCCTTTCTTGCCGACGTCGACACGCGGGGGTCTGCAAGCGGCGAGGTGCATCTGGCTCGTGGGACGTCCTCACGAGGCAACCCATTCATCCAGATCGATTGGCCGGGCGTCGGCTATTATGAGAGTCATGTCGACAAGCTCAATGATTTCTCGCTCTACATCGAAGACGACCCCAATGGCGGTGAGATCGTTGGATTCGTTTATCGCGACATGCAGTGGACAACCGGCGATGCGTCGTCGGGCAGCGGTGGGTTTGGTGGCGTGCCCGCGGAGATCGGATTCGATGCGGGCAACGATACCGATTTTCTCAGCTTTGGACGGCCCAACACTCCCGAAGGAGGCTCGCCGAGTTCGCCAACCGGACGATTGCCTTCCGCTTGAATCCTTACGGCGGTGTCTTCCCCGCCGAGCCTGGGATCGATGGCATGACCGCCCAATTGGTGTCGATCCGGCGACCGGCCAGTCTATGCCTCGCAGCCGACCCGGTCCTATGATCTGGACGGCAACGGCGTGATCAATCCGATGACCGAGATCGGCTATTATCAATTCGATAATATCAACGCGGGCCAGTACCTGGTCCGGTCGGCTTCGACGGCCGGATGGCGGCTGATCGATCCACCGCCAAACTCGTCACGGTCTCATCAAACGCCACGGCCAGAGCTGACTTTGGACTGGTTCAGACCTATGGCTATGATTCCGACGCCATCGATTTGGATGGCGACGACCTGACCTATTCCTTCCTGGAAAGCCCGCCGGACGCCACGATCGATCCACAAACCGGCGCCATTGATTGGTACCCGCCCGCCTCGGGAACCTACCGATTCAATCTGCTGGTGATCGACGGACGCGGCGGGTCGGACACCCAGCGGTTCACGCTGACCGTTAATGATCAAGCGATCAACGTACCGCCGGAGTTCTTGTTCCCGCCGCCCACGCCTGCCGCCACCGGCCGCGTCTACAGCTACACGCCTCGGGTATTCGACGCCAACTTTGATCCGATTTCCTTTGAGCTGGCGACCGCTCCGGTCGGCATGACGATCCATCCGGTCACCGGGGTCGTCACGTGGGAACCGTCCGCCACGCAAGTCGGCGTTCACCCCGTCGCCATCCTGGCTCGCGATGGCCGAGGCGGCGAGACGATCTAAGGTTATGACATCACCGTCAGCCAGTCACCGGTCAATCTGCCGCCGATCATCACGTCAACCGCCATCACCGACGCGGCGGTTGATTTTCGCTACCAATACAACGCCACCGCGACCGATCCCGAAGGCGACTCGTTGGCGTTCGATCTGACGGTCTTCCCCGAAGCTGCACCAGATTCAGGAACAACACGGTTACATCTGGTGGCGACCGGCGGCGACACAAATCGGTACCCACGCGGTTCGGCTGCGGGTCCGCGACTCCCAAGCTGCCACGACCGATCAATCCTTTGACGTCATCGTGGCGGGCGAAAACTCACCCCCATCATCCATTCCACACCCAACTCTCAAACACTCGTCGGCCAGAGTTACACCTACGCGATCATCGCTTCGGACCCCAACGGCGATTCGCTGACCTATACCATCGATCCCACCGCGATCAGTCGCGGAACCCAGATCGATGCCTCGGGGCAAATCACTTGGAACCCGACCAGCGCTGGGAACTTTCCGATCGAGGTGCTAGTCGAGGACGGTCGGGGTGGGATCGCCAACCAAACCTTCACGCTCGCGGTCAGCAACGCGAACGTTCCCCCAAGGTTTGATTCCAACCCGCCATCCAATGGGACGGTCGGTCAAAATCTTATCTATGATGTTTTGACCTCCGATCCAACCCCGGCGACACCGTCACGCTGACACTGGACCAAAACTCCACCGATCGCGGTTTCACGCTGGCGGGCAGTCAGTTGTCATGGACACCGACGCTGCAAGGGACTGTCACCGTCGTATTGACCGCCACCGATCCTCATGGCGCCTTCTCCACCCACAGGTTCATGCTGCCGGTCAACCCGCTCACCGTCGCCAGCGTTCCACCACGGATCACCTCCCAACCTGCCGGACCGGTGTACGTGGGCCAAGCGTGGCAATACACCGTCACCGCCGAGGACCCCGATAGCCCCGCGGCTTCGTTGACTTATTCGCTCGACGGACCGATCGGCGATCCCGAAGTGACGTTTGACGCCGCCACCGGTCAACTCAGCTGGACCCCCTCGACCGCGGGCCAAAGCAACACGTTTACGCTGCGGGTGACCGATCCGGACGGTTCATCAACGCCGCAATCCTTCACCGCCACCGCCACCGCCCCACGCGTCGGGGCCGTGCCGGTGATCGACAGCGTGCCGACTGGGCCAGCCATCCTGGGGCAAACCTATCAATATCAAGTGGTTGCCCATGATCCCAATGGCGACAAGATCACCTATTCGCTGGCCAATCCCGTCGCCGGGACATCCATCGACCCCGTCACCGGACTTTTGACGTTGACCCCCGCCGCCGTTGGCGTCATTGCGATTTCAATCATCGCCGATGACCAGATCGACGGCTCGCGAACCCAATCATTCAATCTGGATGTCGTCGCCCC
Source organism: Pirellulaceae bacterium (assembly GCA_963833245.1). Classification (GTDB taxonomy): domain Bacteria; phylum Planctomycetota; class Planctomycetia; order Pirellulales; family Pirellulaceae; genus Rhodopirellula. The sequence goes on along the minus strand of CAWHXH010000003.1, from coordinate 298,139 downwards.
GGCCAATCGGCTGCCCCGGATCACCTCGGTGCCCACCGGGCCGGCGGTCGAGGGCCAAACTTGGTCCTACCGAATCACCGCGACCGATCTCGACAACGACCCTCTCACGTTCAGCGTCGGCTACTCCGGACCCGAAACCGTCACGCTGGTCGGTGGCAATACCGTCCAGTGGATCCCCACCGCCGCCGGCCTGTTGCTCCCGCTGGTCATCGCCGCCGACGACGGTCGGGGTGGCTTGGTCACCCAATCGTTCACCGTCAACTCGACTGTTGTCCCAGTCACCGATCCCGGCAACGTTGTGCCCTCCTTCACCTCCTCGCCACGCGGCCCTGTCCATGTCGGGCAGGTGTGGACCTACTTTGCCAAAGCGACCGATGCCGATGGCGACATGATTGCCGACCTGCTCGATGCGGCCTCAATCGCTCGTGGCATGAGCATCGACGCGACGAGCGGACGGATCGACTGGACCGCCGCATCGGCGGGTAGTTTCAACACGACAATCACTGCCCAGGACGGTCGCGGCGGATTGGCGACGCAATCGATCACCATTGCCGTGAGCATTGCCAGCCGCCGCCCCCCGGTTCACCTCCACACCGGCGGGAATCGCCTCGGTGGGCTTGACGTGGAGCTACACGCTTGCAGCGACCGACGCCAACGACGCCCCCGCCACGCTGGCCTACTCGTTGGTCGCGCCACATTGCCCAGCCCCGGGTGCAGTTCGATCCCGCCACGCAGACGCTCTCATGGACGCCCGAGTCGACCTCCCCCCAAACGTTCACCTTCCGGGTGACCGATCCGCAAGGGGCTTATGATGAACAAACCTTTACGATTACCCCGGGCACCTCCGCGCCGGCCAATCAACCTCCGGTGATCCGGTCGTCGGCCCACCGTTCGATTCGTTTGGGCGAAACCTATAATACCCCGTCGCGGCGTTCGATCCCGACGGCGACCGCTTGGCCTACTCGCTGATCGCCACCCCTGATCCTCAAGGTGTGCCGGCCCCGGTGGGCATGACGATCGATGCGGCGACGGGCCGAATCGCTTGGACGCCGTCGCAAATCGGCGACTATTCCGTCACGGTCCAGGTCGCCGATCCGACGCACCCCGGCGTGACCGAATCGTTCGTGCTGCAAGTCCTGCGCCCGCGATCACCAACGATCCACCCGAAATCACGTCCACGCCTACCGGTCCGGCGATCCGGGGTCGCCAGTGGACCTATCCGATCATGACCTTCGATCCCAACGGCGATGTCGTCACGCTCTCGCTGGTCGACCCACCGACCGGGGCAACCATCGATTCTCTGGGACGGCTCGCCTTCACCCCGACCGCCACCGGTACCTTCGCCTTTCAAATCCTGGCCACCGATGTGCCCACCGCCTCCGGCGTTGCACCACGCTCGGTCACGCAGTCGTTCTCGCTGCTGGTCCTGGCCAACTCCGCACCGGTCGTCACCACCACCTCGCTGGCCGTTGCCACCGCGGGCACCGCCTACGCAACGACGATCGACGCCGTTGATCCCGAGGATGAAGAGATTACTTACTCGCTGGACTTTGACTCGACCCAGCGGGGCATTGGGATCAACTCGAAGACCGGGGCACTGACTTGGACCACCCCGGCGATCGGCCAGGTGCCCGTCGTCGTGACGGTTTCCGATCCCGCCGGGGCATCCTCACAGCGTGAACTGTCGCTGCGGATCGTCGACCCGGCGGCCAGCAACCAACCGCCACAGATTTTGTCCAACGTCTCGGGCAAAATTCAGCTCGGTCAACCTTTTGCCCATCAATTGCAAACCTTTGACCCCAACAACGATCCGCTCTCCTTCTCACTCACCGCCGCTCCGGCCGGGATGACGATCGACTCGGCGGGGCTGATCCGCTGGACCCCCGCCTCGGGGCAACTGGGCAACCAATCCTTCACCGCACGGGTCACCGACAACCGGCCCGGCGGCGTGGTCGACAAGACCTTCACGCTGGAAGTTGTCGCCACGCCGGTCAACGGGGGCGGCAATCCGACCAACCAGCCGCCCGCGTTTACCTCCAATCCCGGCTCGGCGGCCTACGTCGGGTCGGTCTACGCCTACAATGCCACCGCGACCGATCCCGATGGCGATTCGCTCAGCTTCTCGGTCGCCGCCGGGCCGGCTGGATTGACGATCCACCCGGTCAGCGGTCAAGTTCGTTGGACACCGTCGGCCGCTCAAATTGGGTCCCACCAGGTTTCCTTCCGGGTCACCGACGCTCGCGGAGCTTCGACGCTGCAAAACGGCACGCTCACCGTCGCGGCTGCCAACCGGCCCCCGGTCATCAGCTCCGACCCGCCGACACGCATCGTTGCCGGGCAAACGCTGCAGTACCAAGTTGTCGCGACCGATCCCGATGGCCAACCGCTGACCTATTCGATCGCTGCGGCCAACACGACCGCTCCGGGAGCGGCGGTCAGCCCCACGGGGTTGTTGACTTGGACCACGACCACCGCCGACATCTCGGCCAACCCGCTGCGTCAAATTCAAGTCAACGTCGTCGACACGCTGGGGCTGGGTGTGGGTCAACGCTTCAGCGTCGAAGTCGTCGCCCCGGCGACCGGCGGCGGCGGCAACAACCCGCCCCCGGCGACCAACCGGCCGCCGTTGATCACCACGACCAGTCCGCTGCAGCGGGCGACCGTGGGCGGGACCTACTTATTCACCTTCGAGGGTCACGATCCCGATGGCCAAAACGTCACGTGGTCGTTGGCCCAAAAGCCTCAAGGGGCGGACATCAACGCAACTTCAGGGCTGATCACCTGGACCGTTCCGGCGGATTTGGCCGTCGATAGTTTCCATCCGTTCAAAGTCGTCTTGAGCGACGGCAGCCTGTCTTCCTACATGACCTACTCGGTCAGGTTGCGTGAACCCAACGTCGCCCCGGTGCTCGATTCGATCGCCGACCGCAACGTCACCGCCGCAACCACGCTGCGGATCGATGCCCGGGCGACCGACGCCAATCTCGACCCGATCACCTACTCGCTTGATGCCGGGTCGATCGCCCGCGGGTTGTCGATCCATCCGACCAACGGCCGGATCACTTGGACCACCAACCCATCGCACATCGACCCCAACCCGCCGGTCGTCACGGTGACCGCCAGCGATGGTCTGTTGAGCGATTCAAAATCCTTCACGGTGACGGTCGTCGCCGACACCACGCCGCCGACGCTCTCCGTCGCAGCTCTGCAAACATCGGTGCCAATCGGCGACGCGATCGACCTGCGGGTGTTGGCGATCGATGACGTCGCGGTCGTTTCGCGTACCCTGCGACTTGAATCGGTCACCCCCTTCACCGGCGGCCCGCCCGTCACATTCAACCTGGACCTGCCGCTGACCGCCGCCGGTTTCGCACGGCTTGATGCGTTGCCCCAGTACGTCGGCACGCTCCGCTTCGTCGCCACCGCGGTCGATGCGACCAACCCACCGGTCACTGCCTTCACCGAAGTCAACGTTACCAACCCCGCGGGCGTCAACGGACCGGTCGTCAACCTGCTGCCGCCCACCTCCGGCACCATCACCGCCCCGACCGACTTGCCGGGCACGGTCACCGACGATGGCACGGTGTCGTGGACGTTGTCGGTCTCCCCGGCCGACTCGTCGGGTTCAGAAACCTGGTCCCGCGAGATCGGCCGCGGTTCGGCTCAACACAGCGTCGCGGCGGCTTTGGGCCAGTTCGACCCGACGATCCTGGCCAACGGTTCCTACCGGGTCACGCTGCAGGCCACCGACAACGACGGCAACGTCGCTTCCGACAGCGAGTTCGTCACCGTCGACAGCCAACTGAAGCTTGGCAACTTCTCGTTGTCATTCACCGATTTGGAGATCCCCGTCGCGGGTATCCCGATCACGATCCGGCGAACCTATGACACGCTCAACGCCGCCGAAATGGGGGACTTCGGTTACGGCTGGAAGCTTGACATTGTCCAGCCGACGCTATCGGTCGATCGCGGCACCACCGGTCCGCCAACCTTCGGCCCCGGCGGCTCCTACCCGACGTTCATCAACGGCACCCGCGTCACGGTGATGACGCCGGAGGGGACCGAGGAGAGTTTTAACTTTAAGTGGGTGCAGGTGGGCGATGGGTATGCCGGGATCGGGCTGAGCCAAAGCTGGGGACCGTCCTTCACCCCCGCCAGCGGCGAGAACAAGTACCGGTTGGTTGCCCCCAACAACGGATCGCTGTTTCGGCGGCTGACCGACAATGGTCCGTTCCAGGACGATTATGGGAACCTGTACTCCGCCCTGTCGCCCAACTTCGGCGGTGCCTTTGAACTGGTCGAAGCCGACCACCGCGGCCGTGGGCTGACCTACACCATCAGCGCCGCGACCAAAACCGGCGTCAAGGTTGCCGACAAATACGGCAACGGGCTGCGGTTCACCGACAACGCAATCACCTCGGTCTACACCGATCCGGACAAGTTCAATAACCCCGACGGGTTGGAAGTCGATCGGGGTCGCCAGGTAACGATCAACCGTGGTTATGTTGCCGGCAACGAAGTGATCACATCAATCGTCGACCCCGCCGGGGGCACGTTGACGTATCAATACGACTTCGCCGGTCGGTTGGTGTCCTTCTACGACCGCCGCGGCACGCAGCGACTCGTCGATGCCAATCCCAACAACGACTTCCAGCCCACCCGGTTCCGCTACAACCTCGCCGAATCGATCCGCCGCCATGAACTCGCCGGCGGCACGCCGATCGACGACGTTGAACTCGCCAAGGTGCTGCAAAACCTCCCCGGCGGCGAAAACTACCTGTCGACGATCACCGATCCGTTGGGTGTCGATGCGCTGCGGGCCGACTATGCCCGCGACGGGCGATTGGGTGGGTTGCTCGATGCCAACGGCAACGCCTCCAAACTGCAGTATGAGATCTCCGCCGCCGGTTCGACGGTACGGTCGTCGACCGCGGGGTTGTCGCAAACGCAAACCTCGTTTGATTCCCGCAACCGCTTGATCCGCGAGCAGACCGCATCGGGTCAGGTAACGATCTACACCTACCAGTTCGATGCATCGCGGTATCCCTATCAAACCATCCAAGTCGTCGGTGATTCCGATGGCGCCGCCGCCTGGGCCGACCGCTCCGGCGACGACCGCGTCACAACGCGGCAATACCACGCGGAGTTTGAAGGTTCGGTGACCACCGAGACCGACCCCGACGGTAACACCACGATCACCGCCTACAACACGTGGAATTACAACAAAGGAACTCCATCGGTCGTCTACCACCCCGACGGGACGAACACGAATTACCACTGGTTTGACCTGACCGGCGACGGCGGATTGAACCTGGTCTACCAGGAGGACTCCTACGGCAACCGGACGCAGTACGGTTACGACAAGTACGGCAACGTCACGCAGTTGACGCAGGCCAACACGCTCACGGGCACCTCGACATCCACCGGGTTTGTGTTCAATTCGCTTGGCGACATGGTGCAGGTGATCGACGCCGACGGCAACGTCCGGGAGATCGAGTACGACACTGTAGGGCGTCAAACCGGCACGGTTGCTTATCACTACCCCACCGATGATCGTCCACCATCGGATCCCGTCTTTGGCTCCCCTCTCCCCGCTTCGGGGGGAGGGGCTGGGGGTGAGGGGTATGCGGTCACCGACTTCCCCCCAACTCGAACCAAACTCCAAACCGTCAGCGACCTGGACGCCGCCGGCGACGTCACGACGTCCTACACGCTCGTCACGCCGCAAGCCTTCAACCCCACAACCTTCCAATACGACGATCTAACCGAACCCCAAATCCGCAATGCCGGCAGCCTGACCGAGTTCGACGCCCTGGGCCGAGCTTATAAGACGACCGACGAGAACGGTCGTCAATCGCTGACGATCTTCGACGCCCGCGGTTTGGCGATCGAAACCCGCACCGAAAGTCCCGACGAGGACGGCACTGGCGTTTGGCTCGTCTCGCGCACGGTGTTTGACAGCGAAGGCCGGGCGGTCTATTCAACGGGCAGCTTCCCCGAGAGCGTCTACACCGACGCCCCGGACCAGATCACCGGCACGCACAGCATCTACGAACCGGGCACCGGCCGGATGCTCGAAAGCCGGCAACTGGCGGGTTTGACCATCGACATCGTGGGCCAGGCTTCCAGCCTGTCATCGGTCCTAACGACCGCCGGCACAGTCATCTCCTTCTCGCGGTCCTTCTACGACCAAAACGACCGCGTCGTCTCAACCGAGAACGACTACGGCCTGCGAAGCCAAACGCTCTACGACGACAACTCCCGCGTGATCGAGTCGCGCAGCGAAGTCGTATCAATCGACGGCACTCGCAGTTGGATGGTGTCGCGAACGATCTACGACCCCGAAGGCAAGGTCACCGCCTCGACCGACCGCTTCCTGGTCCCCGGTGATACCCCGCTGGGCCAAGACCCCGCCACCGGTCCGGTTCCCACCGAACTGACGGTCAACATCTACGACGCCCGCGACCGCACGATCGCCACGGAGCGTTACACCGACGCAATCGTTTCCCCCATCACCCTCCCCCCGGGAGGGTCGAGCCTAAGCGAGGGGAGGGCCGGCTTCGAGATCACCACCCCCGGCACCCTAGAATCCGTCTCCGAGACGATCTACGACGCCGCCGGTCGAGTCGACCGAACGATCTCCGGCCGCACGCCTTACGCCACCGCCGGCCCGGTCGCCCAAAGCCAAAGCGACGCCTTATCCGGCTATCCGATCTACCCCGGCGGCATCGACCGCTACGCCGGCCAAAACCTAACCACCGGCGTTATCTCCGAGACACTCACCGACGCCCGCGGCCGGCAGTTCGCCAGCCTCTCGCACCCGCTACCGGCCGAAGACGTCGGCCTGGTCGATCTGTACCCCGGCAAACTGGTTCGTCACCGCTCCGAAACGTTCTTCAACGGCTTCGGTCAAGCTGAACACTCCCGCTCCGGCTTGGTCCAAGTCGAAAACCCCGACGGCACCGTGGTCAGCATCGACGACGACCAATCAATCGACACCGTGAACCATTTTGACGCCTTTGGCAATGTCGTTCGCATCGACTACCTCACCGGCGGTACAATCACCGGCGGATCGGCGACGGCAACCACCCAGCGTACCGGAGGTGCGTTGGACTCCTACACCCGCACGATCTACGACGACGAAAACCGCCCGGTCGCCGAGATGCAGCAGAGCGCCGGCAACGTCATCACGCTTTACGACGCCACCGAAGCGACCTTCAAAGTCCTGTCGATCGACCCCTCGATCCCCTCGCCCTACGCCACCACGTTGCAGATTGGCGACCGCATCCCAACGAAGGTTTATTATTACGACGCCGACGATCGCCTCTCGGGCGTCAGTCTAGGTTATGTCTCTTCCCTCAACCCTTCACCTTCAGACCCTCGACCTTCTTACTCTTACGGCTACGACGAGCGAGGCAATCAAACCAGCATCATCGACCCGCTGGGCCGCGAAACCCGGTTCACCTTCACCGACCGTGGTCAACAGCAAACCCGCACCCTGCCGCTGGGTGTCCAGACGGCCACCGAAGGCGACTTCGCAGAGCAATTCTTCCATGACGACCGCGGCCGCCAGAGCCGCCACGTCTCCTTTGAAGACGTCGTGACCGAGAACGTTTACGACAGCTTTGGGCGAATGTCGGCGATCAACTATTATAAGTCGACCCCCGACTTCGACGCCGGTCTGGTATCCGAGCGAGACGAATACGAGTTCGACCTTTACGGTCGCCGCACCGGCTGGGTGCGATACACCGCCGAAGGTGGGATAGGCTTCCAGCCTGTCATCAGTAACCAATCAATCGCCGACGACCCCAACTTCACCGCCACCCGCGAGGAACAAACCCTCCACGACCACCGGGGCCGGGTGATCGCCGAGACCTCCCCCGAAGGCATCCTGGGCTATGAGTACGACCCTTCCGGCCGTACCGTCCAAACGGCCCTCTACGCCACCCAAGGCGACTACCTGGCCGGCACCCCCGACCGGGTTACCACCAACGGCTACGACCTGCTGGGCCGACTGGTCAGCGTGACTGAAGACGCCACCCCAGCCAATACCAACGACGCCCCACAGAGCGACACCGACTACACGTTTGACCTTCGCGGTCGGGCCGACACGCAGACCACTTCGACGCCCGACGGCTCGGTCACCACCGACCACGACTTCGACCAGTTGGGCCGACTGGACGTGATGACCGAAACCGATGGCAGCGGCAACGAGTTGGCTTCCTACGACTACGAGGTCCGAGCCGACGGACGCCGCACCGGGTTGGAAGAGACCTTCTGGATCGACGCCAACGAAGACGGCGTGCTGGACACCGGAGAGTTGAAGGATACGACCTACGAGTGGGCGTATGATGGACTGAACCGCCTGACCAGTGAAGAGATCGACCATTGGGACCCGGCGTCCAGCCAAACGGAGACCTACGGCTACGACCTGGGTGGCAACCGGGAGTCCTTGACCCGAGACATCGGCAATGATGCTACCAACGACGCGGCGATCACCTACAGCTACGACGAGAACGATCGGTTACTCAGCGGGGTTCTGGACGACCTAACCGCCGCCGATGCGGACACGCTGACGAGCTACGGCTACGACCACACGCAGCAGACGTCAAAGGTCGTCACTGCTGGGGCACTAAACGTCTCTTCGCAGACCTTTATCTACAATCTGCAGGGACGGCTTGGCCAAGCGGTCGTGGAAGCCCACGACGCAGCCGGGGTACTGCAAACGCGAACTCGCTCGACCTACGAGTACGACATGCGGTCGTTCCGGGTCGGTCAGCGTTTGGACAACTGGAACTTGCAAACCGGCCAATTCGAGTTCGCCTCTGACACGGAGTTCCTGGTTAGCCACCGCAACCACACCGGCTACGCCCAGACGCTGCGGGAGAGGACGACCAACGCCGATGGCAGCACCGAGACGATCGACTACACGTTCGGCACCGACGAAATCGCTCAGCGGACAGTAGAGCGCAGCTCCGGCGGCATCATCACTTCGGACCAAACGCACGTTTTCGGCCACGACGGTCACGGCAGCGTCCGGGTGCTATACGACCTAGCGACATCGGCCGAGACACTGATCGCCCAGATCGCCACCTACACCGCCTACGGGGTGATGCTTGCCGTCCACAGCGGTGACACAACGCCACTTAGCATCACCGACTGGGCATCAAGCCTCAGCTACAGCGGTGAGGCATGGGATAGCGTCCTGAACCGAGGCTACAACCGAGCCCGCTTCTATGACGCGGCGTCGGCCCAGTGGAACAGGCTGGACCCGTTCAGCGGCAACATGCAAGACCCGCAGTCACTGCACAAGTACGCCTATGTGCACGGCGACCCGATTGCATGGATTGACCCTACCGGCAAATTAATAAGTGTCCGCACCAGCCTAGCTATTGCAGCAATTGCTATCGTCGTTGTTGGATACTCATTCCTTGGAGGTGGCGGAAATGACAGAAACGCGACTGGCGGAGCGATCATAAACATATCTTTTAGCTACCAATACAACGAAGCATCTCTGTACTTCAGAATGGTGCCAGAGCCATTAAGAAGCGATTTGATCCGGAAAGACTTTGAATCTCACAAGCAGAGGGCTTCAGACACTGCACAGTTAAGCATAGCTAAGCTAGAGATTACATTGCAATCTCCACTGCGACAGTACGGCCTTAATCTTGGCACCACGGTCAACTACGCGTTCTGCCACGAGCCAATCTATGTCGGCAGGGGCGCCGGTATCGTATGTAGCCGCGAACAAAGCCTAACTTAGATAATGGCCTTAAAGTCGGCATCCTGACAAATTACATACCAGCTGAGCGAGAAGACCTGCCCGATGGTGAGTCACGGGCTAGGGGACCACTTGTGATGATCCAGGCGGAAAGCGGATCGCGGGCGGGAGCGATGCAGGATACACAACATTAGCTCATGAACTTGGTCATTGGGTTATACCTAGCAAGCGGGATGAAAGACTCAATACCTAATCCCAGCAGGCTGTCCACCACGTTGACCCACCAACTGTATACCAGGTATTCAGTGGATTATTGACAAAGAATGGTCGTTGGCAATTTCCAGAGTCAGAGCAGTTTTGACCACATGTTAAATAAGAGAACTAGCATCTCGGGCACCATGCTTCTGCTATTACTTACTGCGGCCGTAGGTTTCTGCATTCGCCCCATTGCTGCGTACGACAATCAGCTTCGACAGATTCAAACAATTAGACATCCTGGGGGGTATGTGGCTACCGAACGTGCCGCAGCGAAAGGCGGCTCAATGCTCACTCGCTTTGCGTGCAATATAAACGGAGAATCCATGCACGCTCCAGTATCTATAACCTTGGGGACGAATCTGCAATAATCCAGGCAGGGTGCTTCAGCTTTCCCGTGACATGACGACATTAAGACGACTGGACTTGGCCAACACAAGTGTGAGTGATGATTCACTTGAGTGGATCCAGCACTTGGTGAATTTGAGTACTAGTACTATGGGCAAAATCCGATCACCGATAAGTCGGCTCCAATCTTCAGCCGTTTCGTTAAACTGGAAACGCTTTCACTGCAAGGAACGGAAATTGGGGACACAACTGTTTTGACGGTCAGCAGCCTTAAAGATTTGAAAACCCTCTCCCTGACAAGCACAAGAGTAACTGACGCCTCAGTTCCTTACCTATGTAGGCTAAGTAATCTGAAGAGCTTGCAAATGGCAAGATGCAAGCTTTCTGACCATGGCTTTGATGGTCTTGAGATCCTCGCTAACTGGATGTGACATTATAACAGTGTATCCTTGGGAGGTTGAACGAGGACTCGTCCTGTCAAACTAAAGTCGGACGTAGGGAGAAACTCGCAATCTGCCGGGCCAAAGGACGACCGTTGAAGGTCAATCTCGGGGGAGGCAAAGGGGGGAGGCAAAGGGGTCAGGCCTCTTTGGGGGGAGGCAAAGGGGAGGCAAAGGGGTCAGGCCTCTTTGATGGGGGGAGGCAAAGGGGTCAGGGTGTGCCGGGATAAAACCGGTTTTGGATCGAGAATGAAAGTTTCTTACGAAGAACGTTTAGCCGACGACTTCGGCCTCCAGCGGAGGTGCGGATCGGGCGACCGGTCTGTGCTGAGCGTCCGTCCCGGAGGGAGTGTAGGCCAGCCATTGAGCTCCCCAGCAATCATTGAATAGGGCCTCAATCTCGCGTGCCGACCTTGTCGCGGGCACGGGGGAAGGCAACATCGTGGTGCTCGTCATCCGGCGAGAGCATCGTGGACGCGGCGGAGTCACAGAACCTGGGCATGCACTCAATATCCAAAACGCGCCAATTTCACTAGGTAACGGGGCGGGAGATCCGATCGGTCCGAAGTGCCACGCCCATCATCAGGGCCAACGCTTGCCGCGGGCAGGGAACCACCCCGTGGGCAAGCCTGCCATGAACACCGGTCGGAAGTCAGATGCGTCCATAGTACCGTCGAATCGGGCGAACAGATCCCCTGGTTTCGGGGGGCGGGAACTGAACCCGCTGCGGAGTCCGCCGAGGGAAGGGATGCAGCCAAGGGGAACGTCCAACCGTCCGACCCGCCCCGCGCACGGCAAGCGGAAACGTGGCAGGTCACTCGGGTTGGCTGGCGTTCGCGCTCGCAGCTCGGGTCCAACCTAAGCTTCAGTTCACGTCGCTGCTGCACCACGTCACCGAAGACCTGCTGCGGGAGGCCTTCTTCGACTTGAAGAAGACCGCCGCGGTGGGCGTCGATGAGGTCAGTTGGATTGATTATGAGCGAGGCCATGAGGAACGGATCGCCGATCTTCATGGTCGACTTCACCGGGGAACCTATCGGGTACAACCCTCGAAGAGAATCTACATTCCCAAAGCCGATGGGCGGCAACGCCCGATAGGCATCGCGTCGCTGGAGGACAAAGTTGTCCAGAAGGCGGTCGTTTGGGTAATGCAGTGCATCTACGAGCAGGATTTTGCCAACTTCAGTTATGGCTTCCGGCCCGGCAGGCACACTCATCAGGCGCTCGGGCGCTCTGTCGGTGGGACTGTCTGGCAATAAGGTGAACTGGGTATTGGATGCTGACATTGAAGGTTTCTTCGACAACATCGACCATAACCGGTTGATCGAGTTCTTAGAGCGTCGTGTTGGCGACCGCCGCATTCTTCGTTTGATCCGCAAATGGCTTACCGCCGACGTATGGATCAAGTGGTGGCGGAAGGAGCGGTGCCGCGGCAGTGTTGTCGTGGTTCGCTATGCCGATGACTTTGTGATTGGCTTTGAGCGCCAGTACGAAGCCGAGGCGTGCCTGAATGAACTTCGGGAGCGTTTTGGTGAGTTTGGTTTGAAGCTGCACGAGGGCAAGACTCGACTGATCGAGTTTGGTCGCTTTGCGATTGAACGTCGTGCCGAACGTGGCGAAGGGAGGCCGGAGGCATTCGACTTCCCGGGGTTCACACACCGCCCGTGACAAAACCCGCAGCCATGGTTGGTTCACCATTCGCCGCGAGAGTATTGCGAGCCGAATGAGGGCGACGATCGCGAAGATTACGGAGTCGTTATGGCGTCGTCGTCACTGGGGTATTGGTGCGGTAAGCGTGTGGTTGTCGCAAATGATGAACGGCTGGTTTGGCTTTCATGCCGTGCCAGGCAACATGCGTCGATTACAACGTTTCCGTGATGAGATCATCAAGGCTTGGTTGAGGGTATTGAGGCGAAGGTCTCAACGTCATCGCTGGCCGTGGTCTCGAATGCAGCGGATGGTCCGCAGCAAGCTACCCAGTCCCAAGATCCTCCATCCTTACCCGGAACAACGTTTTCGCGACCGACTCAAGGCAGGAGCCGTATGAGGTAATCCTTCAAGTACGGATCTGTGCAGGGGGCCGCCGGCAACGGCGGTCCCTACCGCAATACTCTTTACGTCCAACTCGAACTTCGGTACATTGGCCGGATGCCTCGACCCAAACGTGCTGATGAAGCGGGTGCGATCTACCATGCCTTGAACCGTGGGAACGCTCGTGCCGATCTGTTTGATAAGCCGGAAGACTACGCAGCGTTTGAGCGGATTCTCGCTGAGGGGTTGGATCGCTACCCCTCCCAGGTCCTGGCCTATCAATTGATGCCCAATCACTGGCATCTGGTCCTTCGGCCAACCGCCGACGGGGGCATGAGCAACTTCCTGCGCTGGGTGTCCTTGACCCACACAATGCGTCTTCACGCCCATCGTCACAGTGCGGGAGAGGGGCACATCTATCAGGGGCGGTTTAAGAGCTTTCCGGTTCAAGACGATGAACATTACTTCGTGCTTTGCCGCTACGTCGAACGAAACGCATTGCAAGCTGGGCTAGTTGACCGGGCCGAGCACTGGCGTTGGGGTTCGCTGCATCGCTGGTTGGCCAGGCCACCGCTGCTTCCGCTGCTGTTGTCACCCTGGCCCCTACCACGGTTGCCGGGCTGGGTTGATAGGGTGAATCAACCGCTCGACGAGAAAGAGCTTGAGGCGGTTCGATGGAGGGTGCGTCGGGGCAGCCCGATGGGTCAACCTGGTTGGGTGGAGTCGATCGCCCGACGACTGGACCTTGAGTCAACGCTTCGCCCCAGGGGTCGACCGACCAAGAAACGTCCTGAATACTTGCGGGGGGCAAAAGGCGACAGCAAGGAAGACCGCAAAGAGTCCTGACACCTTTGATTCAACCAAGACGATGAACATTACTTCGTGCTTTGCCGCTACGTCGAACGAAACGCATTGCAAGCTGGGCTAGTTGACCGGGCCGAGCACTGGCGTTGGGGTTCGCTGCATCGCTGGTTGGCCAGGCCACCGCTGCTTCCGCTGCTGTTGTCACCCTGGCCCCTACCACGGTTGCCGGGCTGGGTTGATAGGGTGAATCAACCGCTCGACGAGAAAGAGCTTGAGGCGGTTCGATGGAGGGTGCGTCGGGGCAGCCCGATGGGTCAACCTGGTTGGGTGGAGTCGATCGCCCGACGACTGGACCTTGAGTCAACGCTTCGCCCCAGGGGTCGACCGACCAAGAAACGTCCTGAATACTTGCGGGGGGCAAAAGGCGACAGCAAGGAAGACCGCAAAGAGTCCTGACACCTTTGATTCGACCAGCAAGGAAGACCGCAAAGAGTCCTGACACCTTTGATTCAACCAAGAAACGTCCTGAATACTTGCGGGGGGCAAAAGGCGACAGCAAGGAAGACCGCAAAGAGTCCTGACACCTTTGATTCAACCAAGACGATGAACATTACTTCGTGCTTTGCCGCTACGTCGAACGAAACGCATTGCAAGCTGGGCTAGTTGACCGGGCCGAGCACTGGCGTTGGGGTTCGCTGCATCGCTGGTTGGCCAGGCCACCGCTGCTTCCGCTGCTGTTGTCACCCTGGCCCCTACCACGGTTGCCGGGCTGGGTTGATAGGGTGAATCAACCGCTCGACGAGAAAGAGCTTGAGGCGGTTCGATGGAGGGTGCGTCGGGGCAGCCCGATGGGTCAACCTGGTTGGGTGGAGTCGATCGCCCGACGACTGGACCTTGAGTCAACGCTTCGCCCCAGGGGTCGACCGACCAAGAAACGTCCTGAATACTTGCGGGGGGCAAAAGGCGACAGCAAGGAAGACCGCAAAGAGTCCTGACACCTTTGATTCGACCAGCAAGGAAGACCGCAAAGAGTCCTGACACCTTTGATTCAACTGCGGGGGGCAAAAGGCGACAGCAAGGAAGACCGCAAAGAGTCCTGACACCTTTGATTCGATCCAGACCGGTTGCCCGATCCGCACCTCCGCCGGAGGCCGAAGTCGCTGGCTAAACGTTCTTCGTAAGAAGTTTTTATTCTCGATCCAAAACCGGTTTTATCCCGGCACTCCCGGACACTTTTCCGACCCCCACCTTTCCGTCCCACGGAGGAACACGTCGGGTCGGTCATGGAGTTATGTCGCGAGCATCGCAGCGAAACGTAAACGATGAATTACCTGTCGGCCGGACGCGTCGAGGTGACCAGCGAGATGCCGCTGGGCGAAGTCTTGTTTGATTTTTACGGCAAACTCAAAATGATCACCCGCGGATACGGGTCGTTAGATTACGTGCCGATCGAGTATCGCAAGTCCGACGTGGTCAAGGTCGACATCCTGGTTAACAAGGAACCCGTCGACGCGTTGTCGTACCTGGTGCATCGCGACAAGGCCCGGTCCAGGTCGCTGCATTACTGCGAACAATTGGCCGATGAAATCTCGCGGCACCAGTTCAAAATTCCGATCCAGGGGGCAATCGGCGGCGAGGTGATCGACCGGGCGACGATCGCGGCGGTCCGCAAAGACGTCACGGCGAACTGCCACGGCGGTGACATTTCGCGAAAAAAGAAGCTGCTGGAGAAGCAGAAAAAAGGCAAAGCAAAGATGAAACCATTGGGCAGCGTCAACATCCCGCAAAAAGCGTTCGTCTCGGTGCTGCAAACCAACCAAGACTGAGCGAGCCCGCCGGGCCGTGGTTGTGGTGGGCCGCAGGAGTCCGCTTCAGAAATGCGGCGTCTTTTTGGAATGCCACGGACTCAAGACAGTGAGTGGTCGGCAACGGTTGGAGTCTAGCCTTTAGGCGATTCTGCGGAGCAATGAATCGGCTAAAGCCTACACGCCAACGGTTGAGATTGGCGGTAGCGGAAGTCGCCAAGACTTTCGGTTGCGATCTGCCGGGGATCCGAAAGTCTTGGCGACTTCCGCTACCGGGGCGGTTCAGTGGTCCCACCAGGATTCGGTTTGCCCCGCCCCAACGCCGACGCCGACGCGGTCCTCCCGGGCCAGGTACTCGTCACGCTGCTGGGCGGCGGCGGCTTCGTCCTCGTCGATCACGCCGTCGGCCGGCTCGCGTTGGAACCATGCCCACCCGATCACGTCGCGCGGCGGCAGCGTTTCCTCGGCCACCGGCGATGGCACCATGACAGGCCTTGGCGGGGCGGCCGGTTTGGGCGTGGCAGCCGGCTGGTCCCGCGGCACCGCCCGGAGCTGGATCACCGGGGCGGGCCGGCGGCGGCGGCGGACCGACCGGAACGCGTATTGATACTGCGACTTTCGCGGCGTCGGGGTCAAGCGATCCATCACCAACGACACCGGTTTGGGTTCCGGTTTTGGTTTGACGATTTTGGCGGCGGGAGCTTTGATCTCGACGATCGGCAACGGCTCCGGCCGTTTCACCACGATCGGCTCGGGTTGAGGTTTGGGTTGCATTTTGACAACCGGCGGCGGTGCCGGCTCGTCGTCCAGCTCGTCGGCCGGCGGCGGCAGCACGTGGGCGCGGCCCGGGGTGCCCTGGGCCGGCAACCCGCGAACCTCGACGCCGATTTCATGAAAAATTTCGACGATGTGTTGGTGACAGGTGAACATCATCACCTGGTGTCCCAACTCCGCAAACGTTCGCAATGTCTTGGCGGCGTGATAGGCCCGCTCGCCGTCGAAATTGACTAGCACGTCGTCCAGGATCAGCGGCAGCATCACGCCACGGCGGGCGTAGGATGCCGCCAGCGATAGCCGCAGGGCCATGAAGACCGCCTCGCCGGTGCCGCGGGAGAGCACGTCGAGCGGCACGGGGTGTCCGGCGGCATCGTCGATTTTCAAACTGTCGGTGCCCAACGGCGTCCAAATCCGGGTGTATTTGCCGTCGGTCAATTGCGACAGGAACGAGGACGCTTCACGGAGCGTTTCGGGTTGCCGCTGGGACTCAAACGTCGCGCAAACATCCTCCAGCAGCACCGAGGCGGTCGCCATCGTTCGCCACCGCCGGATCAGGCCGTCGAGTTTCCGCTCGATGCAGCCCAGTTCTAACCGGGCGGTCATCAGCCGGTCGTCTTCGCCGAGCTGCCGCATCGACGCGGCCAGTTCACCCTGGGACGTTTGCAGGCTGGCGATTCGCGTCTCGGTTTCGCTGATTCGCTGGGTCAACGATTCCCAGCGACGTTCCAAATCGGTCGCCGTCGCCCCGTCGATCACTTTGGCAACCGACGCGGCGTCGAGATGACCGCCGATGATGTTGCGGATTTGACCATCGAGGCCCTCGTGCTCCTCGCGAAGCTGAGACAATTGGCTTTTCAAATCCACCAGGGCGTAGAACTGCTCGCCGGTCGCGACGCCGCATTTGGCCCAAAGCGCCCGTCGCTGCTGCTCAGATCGCTCGACCGATCGGGCGTGGGCAGAGTGCTGTTTCTTGAGCGCCGAATCCTGGTCTTTGAGTTCGCGGCGACGTTTGATCCAGTGCGCCTGGCGGGATAATTCCTCGTTCAAATGGTTGAGCTGGGCCAACGGATCGACCGGTTGATGGCGGGCGGGCCGTTCCGACTGCCGGGCGTCGGCTTTCGGGTTTGTTCTGGCGTTTCGGTCGCTGCCCTGCGATCGGTTGCCGTGGCGGTCCAAACCCTTGGCGGGTTCGGCTACGTTGAATTTGGCGGGTTCGTCGGTATCGAAATCGTCCATTTCGGCACGAAACGCGGCGTCGTGTTCCTGGCCGGCGTCGATCGCTTCGAGGTACAACGCTTCGATGCGTTTGGCGATCGTCGAACGTTCCCGCAGCCGCTCGGTCCGCTCGGTTTGCAATTCTTCCAAACGCCGCATCGATGTTTGCAGCGTTTCGTAACCATCGCCCAGAACGCGGATTGATTTGGGCGAGAGCGTTTGGGCCAAACCCAACGATTCGAGCGTTCGGGACCATTCGCGACGTGCGGCTTTGAGGCCTTCGACGGCTTTGGTGCCGCGAAGCCGGGTTTGCTTGTAAGTCTCGGCGGCGGCCTGGTGGGCGTGGTAGGTCGGCAGGGCGGCTTCGAGGTCGGCGAGCAGATGCTCCGATTGCCGCAGCCGGACTTCGATGTCGCCCGGAGCGGTCGGTAGCTCGCCGTCGACTTCGGCCCGGTCGCTTTCGGTCTCGCGGATTTGACGTCGCAGCGACTCGATCTGCCTCTCGCAATCCTCCAAGTCGCCCGCGGTGGATCGTTGGCCCTTTTGATCGGCGAGGTAGTAAACCAGCAGCGCCATGAATCCGAACAAGACGCACAGGATGCCGCGCATCGGATCGGGCACGCCGATGATCGATTCGACCTCAAAGAGGTTGAACAGCCCGTAGACCATCACCGCCCCGCCGAACAGGAAGGGCAGCGACAGGAAGATCGAGCGGTCGATCGACAACGCTTCATCGGTCGTCAAATCAACCGATTCCCGCTCCAGCTCTTTGTAGTGCCGGACCAGTTTGTCGAGGTGCTCGCTGAGTTGCTGCCGCTGGCGGAGGACCGAGATCGTTTCGGTTTCTCGGCGGATCGCCTGCTGCAGGTTCCTGGCGCCGGCCCGCTGGAGCGTCTCCTCCAGCTCGCCGGCCAATTTGTCGGCTCGCGTCTTTTGCTGTTTGGATTCTGCTTTGACCTGTTTGAGCGCGAAAAGTTGCTGTTTGACTGTCCGGGCAGGCGGGGAAAGGGCGGAAAGCGTCTGTTTGGACAGATCCGGCATCGGCCCGTGATCACCTTGCAGCAGCCTGGCGCGTTCGGATTCGTCCAGCCCGATGCGATCGGCGTCGGATTCGACCTGCCGTCGCGCTTTGTCAATCTGCCCGTCGAGTCGCTCGATCTGCTCGGCGAGCGCCTCGACCCACGTCGCCTGCTGGCCCGCCGCGTCGATCCGGCCGCGCAGATCGGCCAGCCGCCGGTTGATCGGCAACTGCTCGGCTTTGTCGCGAATTTGCTGGCGTTTGGCTCGGATCTCTTCGATCTTGGCCGCGTGCTCCTGCATCGACGCGTCGATTTGGATCAAATGCGAGGGGGCTTCATCGGGCAGCACCGCGTCGGCCTCGATTTTGGCGATCCGCCGGGTGATTTCCTCCCGCTCCCGCCAGGTGTCGAACACATTGGTAGCGACTTCGACCGTCCGGGCCTCTTTTTCCCACGCCGTGACACGGCCGCGGAGCGCCTCGATCTCCTGTGACTGCGTCCGCCGCTGGGTCGCCAGCTCGGACCACCGCCGCGTCCCGCCGGAGAGTTTTTGAATATCGACGCGGAGCCGATCGCGTTTTTGGACCAAATCCAGAAGCGTTTTCTCGGTCTCGGGCGTGCCGACCAGGCTTTTGCGACCGGCCCGAAGCGACCGGAGCACGTCGACGAGGCTGACCCGGTCCAGCCCCGAAGACAGTTTGTACAACTCATCGGCCGCCGCGGTGCCGTCGAGTGTCGCCAATTCCTGCAACTCGCGGATGCCGATGGCGAACACGTTGGTAAAGATCGCTTCGTCGACGCCGCCAAGCAGCGACATCAGCCGGTGGGTGCCCTGGGACAGCCCGTCCGATCCGGTCACCGACAACCGTCCGGTGACGTCGGCGTCAGTCAACTGCGAATGTCGGGAAATCTCATACCCGCCACCCGGTCCGGTCACGCGGATCGCCCCGCCGGGCGTGCCGCCATGAATCGGCGGCAAATAACGGCCGCGACGCTCGTCGGTGAACCCATAGAACATCGCCCGCAGGAATTGCATCACGGTCGTCTTGCCGGCCTCGTTGGGACCGTAAAACAACGTCATGCCTTCGGGCAGCGAGTCGACCGACAGCCCGGTCCAAACGCCGAAACCGTCGATCTGGATGTCTTTAAGTTTCATAAGAGAGTTTTTAGTTCACAGTTTTCAGTTGACAGTTTTCAGTTCATTGTTTTTGGTCCACAGTCTCGGGCGGGCTTTCCGCCGGTTCAGTTCTTCAAACTGTGAACTGAAAACTGTGAACTGAAAACTTTCTTCAAAGCCGGCCGCCTCGGAGCAGTTCGACGCCCATCAGCGTCGCCGCGTCGATCGTGTCGGTTCGCTCGCCCGCGGGCAGGTCGCCCAGCGTGTCGGCGAGCGGTTTGGGCAGTCCGGCGTGCTCCTCGGTCTGCGGCATCAGCGACAACGATCCCTCCTTGCGGAGCTTCTTGGTCGCCCGCAGGAAGTCGCCCAGGATCGTGTCCTCGTCCTGCCACGATTTCGGGTAGGACGACGGGGCGGCGAGCGTCAATCGAGTCGTCCACGCCGACGGATTGCCGCCGCCGTACTCGCGGCGGAGTTTTTGTAAAAACGCCTCGGGGTTGCCGAGGTTGATCGGCGGTTGGCCCGCGGCCATCGCCAACGACCAGGCGATCAGCAGGTGACAACCGGCGTTCTCGTTGGCCAATTCCGCAATGCGGCCGCCGATGTGATTGACCGGCGAACCGACCGCGACGATCTGCTGCGGCGTGACCGTTTCGCTGAGGTAGCGGAACCGGTCGCACGATACCCGGCGGGTTCGCGTTGTCGGGGTCGCGTCGACGTCGACAATCACATAACCGTGCGGCCCCGGCTCGTCGTGGCCGCGCCCCTGGGGCGATCCGGCGACGACGGCGGCGTGGTCGATCAAATCGACGCCGTTGTGTGATCCGCCAAGCGCCCAGTAGTTGACCTGGCTGGCTTTGAGGGCCTCGGCGTCGGCGGCGCCGTGACCGACCGCGACGACGTAATCGTCGATCGGATCGGTCGCAAAGGACGGCACGTGCAGGTGGCTGCGGCCTTCGGAGGAGCGGCCGATGACGTGGCAAATCGTCCGGCCAGCGCGTTCAAAGGGCACCACGCCGACGCGATCTTTGGGAAACAACGTGACCGAGGGGGGCAACGGGACCGCTTCGGGCCACCGGGCCGGGTCGTCAGCGATTCCGGCGGACCAGAACACGGGCGTTTTGGCGGCGGCGAGTTTTTCAAACCCCTCGATCAGCACCGACATGCCGTGCGGCCCGGCGGCGGCGGGATTGAGCAGATCGCCGGAGAGGACCAGGAAGTCGATTGCCTCGTCGGCCGCGGCGTCGAAGACCGCCATCGCAGCATCGCGGGGGGCCGACGCGAGTGACGACGCCAGGTTGGGTGGCATCGCATCGAGGTCACCCAGCGGCGTTTCGAGGTGAAAGTCGGACGCGTGGATGAAGCGGAACGATTCGCCGGGCATCGTTTCCTCCTTGAAACGGGTGGGCTGGGTCGGGCCGAATTTCGGGACCGACCGTGAAACACTAGCGACCGCCGGGAAACACGGCTAGGTTGATTTGGCCAACGTCCTAGCGGTACGGCGCGAGCAGTCCGGTGCCGTAACGTCTTAGCGGTACTTCGCAAGCAGGCTGTTGATTTAGTGTATCCGCCCGATGGTGTGTTGCTACCTGGTTTGTTTGGGGTAGCGCGCTAGCCCGGAAATTGCATCCGCGGATTGCGGGGGCGGGGCATAGCGCGAGAGCCTTAGTCTTTGTGATCTTTGGAGTTGCGACACTTCCAAGACAAAAAAACCAAGGCCCTCGGCTGTGACAAAGTGTAAACCAAAACGACCCGCCTTGAAACGACTGCGACGACGGGCCGTCGACGTTAATTTCAATGGCGGAACGCTCACCTCCGACGGCGGACTGCGGCTGCTTCGCGAAGTCGATCGGCGACTGGGACTGATTGAGCGGATCGATGCGATCATCCCCGATCCGCAAGATCCCTTCTTCACCGCCCATCCCCAAGCCGAAATGCTCACCAGCCGTGTCTTCGGCATCGCCGCCGGCTACGAAGATGGCAACGATCACCAACAGCTCCGGCACGATCCCGCCTTCCAAGTGGCCGCCGCAAGAGTCCCCGCTCAAAACCAATACGACAACGACGAACACTTCCCCCTGGCCAGCCCCTCAACCCTGTGCCGCCTGGAAAACCGGGTGTCCGATAAGGTTTGTTTGAAACTTCATGAGGTGCTCGTCGACACCTTCCTGGATAGTCACGAGCAACCGCCTGAAGAAATCATCCTGGACATCGACGCGACCGATGACCTCGTTCATGGCAACCGATCGCGTTGGCCAAATGTGAAAATCATCCTGCGTGGCGACAGCGGGTTTGCCAACGAACGGCTGATGCGATGGTGTGACAAGCACGACGTCGGCTACGTCTTTGGATTCCAGAAGAACAGCGTTTTGAACCGGGAAATCACGTGCGAAATGACGCGGGCGAGGATCCGGCACGGGCACTTGGGGGGTACCAAAGCGTGTTGTTTCAAATGGTTCCGCTACCGAGCCGTGTCCTGGGACCGTCACCGCTGGATGATCGGCAAAACGGAGTTTGGCACCAAAGGGGCCAACCCGCGTTTTGTGGTGACCAACCTTCCATCGAGCGAGGGCATTGTGGACACGACTTATCACCGTCGGCGAATCGACGGCAAGCAGGTTGAGTGCATCAAGGAACTGGGGACGCAATGTTCGGTTGCCCGGGAGCCTGAGTCGTTTTACCGCCGGATGTATTGTCCACGTGGTGAGATGGAGAACCGGATCAAGGAGAAGCAGTTATGTTTGTTTGCTGACCGGACCAGTTGCATGCGTTTTGTGGCCAATCAGTTTCGGTTACTGCTATCGTCGTTTGCTTATGTTTTGACCGATGGTTTGCGTCGATTAGGTTTGGCGGGCAGTGTTCAATCTCGTTGGCGGATCGACACGATCCGGCTTCGGTTACTAAAGATTGCCGGCCGGGTGCGGGTCAGCCATCGTCGCGTCGAGTTTGCGTTGGCGAGCGGTTGTCCGGCCGCGGGAGTGTTCAATGCGGTGCTGGGTCGACTGATCGAGAGCGGCTAGCGGGGTTGCAACGACGACTAATTCGTCGCTCCGGCCTTTGAATCGGTTTGGGGGGAAGGGGGCGTTTCGCCTCGGTGCGGCCCCAAACCGCCCGGACATCCGGGACCACACCCAGATCCGTTCAAACCGCCAAAATCAAAACCGCGGATGCAATTTCCGGGCTAGACTGACGGCCATGGAGGACGACGCATGAGTCGACGAACACCCAAAGCCAACTATTGGCAAGACGCACCCATGCCACGAACTCAGCTGGTGCTCATCCCGACCGCGCTGCAGGAGATGATCCGACGCGTCCGCAGCAGTCGAGTGATCGAATATCAACTGAAACACTCGATCGACTTCATGTGGCTGACCTCCGGACGCACGATCGACCACACCACCCTGAGCGAGTTTCGGCGAAAGCACACCCAAGAGCTCAAGGACATCTTCAAACAAATGGTCAAACTGGCCATCGACTTGAAGGTCGCCAACCTCGCCGAGCTGTGCATGGATGGCACCCGAGTGTTGGCCGACAGTGCCTACACGAATGCCGCGGACTTTAGCGTTGGAGTGTAGGCTTTAGCCGATTCAGTGCTCCGCAGAATCGCCTAAAGGCTAGACTCCAACCGTTGTGGCTCGCCGCTCCGCTTAAGTCCGCGGCATTCGTGCCTACACCACTGGCCGGAACCTACTGCCCCGCGGGCAAACCGCTGCCTCAGCGGACGATCGAAAACACGACCCATGGTTGTGGTACTGCGGTGCAACGGAAGGTCTACACCTGCCAGGATTGCTCGGGGTGCGAGTTGGCCGATCGCTGTCGCAAGAACCCGGAGGCCAAGCGGGGTCGCGAAGTGATGCACGACGAGCACGAAGGGTCGCGTCGTCGGCACCGCGAGCGAATGAAGACCGCTGAAGCTCAAGCGGCTTACGCCCGCCGCCAACATGCCGGCGAAGTTCCGTTCGCGGTGATGAAGGTGATGTTTGACGTGCGACGGTTCTTGTTGCGAGGGATCGAAGGGGTGGGCCAAGAATGGCGTTGGTCCTCAACGGCGTTCAACTTGAAGAAACTGCTGCAGCTTTGGCGACAGATGCACGCCGAGTTAGCGTCATCGGCCAAAATGGAGTTAATTTAGGGATCTTGGGCGAAAGCCTGCGCGATTTGACAGCCTCACGAGAGCCGCATCCGCCGTCCCGGCCCTTGCCGACGTGCTCCCCCGACGAAATTGCACGACAAACGGACTATCCATCACCGACCCGAATCTTGACTGACCTCAATCGCCATTAAATCAACAGCCTGCTTGCGCCGTTCCGCTAAGATGCGGCCGAGTAACGCCGAAGCTCCGTCTGAGGCATCGCAAGCAATTTCACGGCCAAGTCAACCGTCTCGGGGTGCCGGACCAAACCTTGATGCGATGTCGCAATCGTGGTGTGCCCGTGGTCCATCAACAATCGAGTTCGTTCCGGCCGGACGACGCGATCGTGGGCGGCGGTGATGACGTGGACCCTCCACCCGGCCGGTTGAGGCAATCGATTGACAAAACTGTCGTCCAATTCACTCAACTCGGACAATTGAGGGAACATCGATTGAAATGGTCCCAGCGGGATCGATGCGAGCCGTGAACCACCGTTGGGCGGGGCCAGCATCACCAGAGAGCCGCATTTTTGCCGCCAATGGTTTCGATCCATCTGAATCGAAACTTCGTCGTCTCCGGCCATCGCCAATGCTGCCCTCGCCACGATCCCGCCCATCGAATGGGTCACCAAGTGCAGCCGATCGATCTCCGGTCGGCGGATTTGCTCTCGCAAATGATCCCGCAACCGCTCGGCGTGTCCGACGATCGAACCGCCCAGCGACCGGTAATTGAAATGCTGCACCTCAATTCCCTCGGCCCGAAGTTGACGGGCCAGCGGCCGAAATGAACGCCCCGAGGCTAACATTCCGTGAACCGTCACGACCAACGGATGTCGCAGCCGCACGGGGGCGGGCGAGCGTAACGGCGGGGCGGGGTGGGGCGAAAACATGGCTGCCCGGTCTATCGGAACGATCGCTTTAGCGGCAACAACCGATTCGACCGGTGCCGTCAATGTTGACCTAAACGGTCAGCCGTAGCGGAAGTCGCCAAGACTTCCGGGGCGGTTTTTAAACTTCCACCGGCAAGCCAACCGCCACAGAGGACACCGAGGCCACAGAGGTTTATGTGAAATACAACTCGGTGAACTCAGTGACCTCTGTGGCTCAAACCGGCGGTTTTGAGTGAAGGCGTCGACCTATCGGTCGTGGGAAAAGTAACAGACCGAAAGTCTTGGCGACTTCCGCTACCGGTCTCAACGGGCCGCCGACGCGCCGGCCGTCTGCTCGTGCTCGACCAGGAACCGTTCCGCGTCCAGCGCCGCCATGCAACCGGTGCCCGCCGACGTGATCGCTTGGCGATAATAATCGTCCGCCACATCGCCGGCGGCAAAAACGCCCGCGACCGAGGTGTTGGTCCGAAACGGTTGGCTCCACTTCAGATAACCCGAATCGTGCATGTCCAACTGACCGTCCAGGAAGGTCGTGTTGGGAGTGTGACCGATCGCCACGAACATCCCGCCGACTTTCAACTCGCGGGTCGAATCGTCGGTCGTATCGCGTAGTTTCAACGCGTTGACCAATCGGTCGTCGCCGAGCACTTCGTCGACAACCGTGTTCCAATGAATCTTGATCTTCGGGTGGTCAAACGCACGCTGCTGCATCACTTTGCTGGCCCGCATTTCGTCGCGGCGGACGAGCATGTGGATCACGTCGGCGCCTTTGAGGTTGGCCAAATACGTCGCTTCCTCGACCGCCGAGTCGCCTGCTCCGACGACCGCCAGCGGTTTGCCGCGAAACGTCGGCAATGCTCCGTCGCACACCGCACAGGCCGACACGCCTTTGTTTTTGTAAACCTCCTCGGACGGCAGACCCAGATAGTTGGCCCGGGCACCGGTTGCGACGATCACCGTGGTCGCCCGAATCGGCTCCCCGGAGGCGGGGTACAGCGTGTGGGGCGGGCCGGCGGAGAAATCCACCCGCTCGATGTCGTCGCCGACGACCTCGGTGCCGAAATTGAGTGCCTGCTGCTTCATCAACTCCATCAGCTCCACGCCCTGGACCGCGTAGTGCGGTTGACCGTCCTTTTCATGACCTTGGGGAACACCCGGCAGGTTCCAGTGCCGGTCTTTGTCGACGGCCGAATCGACGAACGCGCGGACGTTGCCGGCCGGGAAACCGGCGTAGTTTTCCACCTCGGTCGTGTAGGCGAGCTGCCCCAGCGGGATCATCTCCGGCTTGACCGTGCCCTCGTAGACGATCGGGTCCAGATTCGCCCGGGCGGCGTAGATCGCCGCGGACCAACCGGCGGGGCCGGAGCCAATGATGACGCACTTTTTGACATCGGCGTCGGGCGAGTAGGAACCGTTGTCAGAAGCCATGGGGCAGGGTCAAAAGGTTGAAGGGGCAAAGGTTCAAAGATAACGACCGCCGACAACGTAGCGGAAGTCGCCAAGACTTTCGGTGTCAACGTCGACGGTCGCAACCGAAAGTCTTGGCGACTTCCGCTACGATTGGCTCCATGAAGATCGATGACGATGGACGCGTCCGAGCCGCCGGCGTGTTGCTGATGACGCGGCAGCCGCCCCGGCGGTTCTTGTTGATGCGGCATCCGCGGCGGTGGGATTTGCCCAAGGGTCACGTCGACGAGGGCGAGGATTTTCAAACCGCCGCCCGTCGGGAATTGACCGAGGAGACCGGCATCGACCCGGCCGTCTGTCAATTTGATCCCGCGTTTGCCTACGAAATCGCATACCCGGTCACGTACAAACGGCATCCGGGGCGAACTTTCGAGAAAATCCTGCGGTACTACCTCGCGTGGATTGACCACCCCGTGGCGGTCGAACCCAGCGAGCACGACGACTACCGCTGGTTCGACTGGGACCCGCCGCACCAAATTCAAACCCAAACAATCGACGGGCTTCTCGCCGCGGTCGAGCAGCACCTGCAAACCGAGTTTTCAACATGACGCCCCCCCCCGTGGCGGCGTCCCGCCAGGACGCCGCCCCCCCTCCCCGACCAAGACTTTGGCCGCACGCCGCGACGCTCGCAGCGGCACTGCTTTGCAACATCGCGGCCGCCCAAACCGTCCAGCGAGCGGCACCGCCGACGTTTGACGACGCCGCGATGCAACGAATTTTCTTCCGCGATTTAGCTTCGGCGGTCACCGGACCGCGACCGCGGCTCGGTCAAGCGATGGACGCTCAAGTCGTCGTCGAAAAATCAAACGACGAGCCGGATTTGGGCAGCGGCTGGGGCAAGCTCGTCACCGCGGCAACATTGGAAGACGAAGTCAAACGCGTCAAACTGCGTTTTGACGGCCGGATCACGTCGCCCGGAGCGTTCAACGGCGGCGGTTACCGCGACGCTCGGGTCGATTTGACCATCCTGGCGTCGCTATTTGCGGTCATCAATGAATTGCCCGGCGATGTTCGTTGGAAGGCCGAGGCGCCGGCCGCCCGCGATCTGATCGCCCGAACCGCTCGCAACGCCGCGGCCGGCAGCACGCAGGTGTTCAACGAAGCCAAACTCCGCAAAGCCGATCTGCAGGATTTGCTCTCGGGGGTGACGATCCAGGCCCCCCCTGATGTCCAGCCGCAAAACGATTGGACGATGATCGCCGACCGCGTGCCGCTGATGCAGTACGCTCAGGAATTGACCGACCGGCTGGACGATTTGTCCCGCAGCGAGGAGGAAGCGGCCGCCAACGCCGCGGCGATCCGGCGTCAGGGAGAGCTGATCGCGACGCTGGGCACGATGATCGTCCAAGAGGGTATGGACGACGCCGACGACCAGGACTACGCGGTGTTGGCGACAGCGATGACTCAATCAGGCAACGCGATCGCCAAAGCGGCCGAGCGTGGCGACTGGACCAACATCGGCGAGCTAACTGGCGCGGTCGGCCAATCGTGTGCCGACTGCCACGAGAGCTACCGGTGATCGTGTCGACGTGATAGCTTTGAAGGTCGCCTTTCGGGTCGTTCTGTGGACAATAAAATCACGGTAATTCGACTTTATGTTCATTGGCACGCCCCTAATGCCCTGGACCGTGGGCGGCGATTGAACGGTAGGTACGATTCGATACCGGAATGATCGGAACCCTGGCATCGTTTTGGGGTTATTGTGGCATCGAACGAAGCCAAGCGTTCGTCCGGTTTTTGCGTCTCACCTCCTTCATCTCATGGTCCTGTTGAACATGCTAACGTCAATCCCTTCTCGATATCCCGGACGACCTCGACGCGGCTTTACGCTCGTCGAATTGCTGGTCGTGATTGCAATCATCGGTGTCCTGGTCGGCCTGTTGTTGCCGGCGGTGCAAGCCGCTCGCGAGGCGGCTCGGCGGATGAGTTGCAGCAACAACTTCAAGCAGTTGGGGCTGGCAGTCCATAACTATCATGCGAACTTTGACATGATGCCCATCCACGCATCGGGGACTTACATCCCGACCGGTCGGGACCCGTGGGATACCAATCCCGGTCGCGAAATTTCCAGCAACATGCGGCTTTCGTTTCTGGTCGGCTGCCTTCCGTTCATGGAGCAGCAAGCCCTATGGGAACAGATCTCCAATCCTCATGCTTTCAACTCCGACGGGAGTGCCAAGTCACCCCCTTGGCAGGCGATGGGGCCGCACCCGGAGGTTGCCCAGTACCCACCCTATTCGACCGAAATCCCGACCTTCCGCTGCCCCAGTGACCCGGGTGTCGGACTGCCGGCGTTGGGCAGGACCAACTACGCTGCGTGCCTGGGGGACTCCGCGGTCTACTCGCGCAGTCCCTACCTGTTGGTCGACGAAGACACGACGACGGGTGTGACGTTTCCCTACACCGCCAGCACCGGTTCGGCAAACGTCTCCAACGCCGCCCACCGCGGCATGTTTGTCAACGCACGCAAGATGAATTTCCGCGACGTACTGGATGGTTTGTCCAACACCGTGATGTGCGGCGAGATTGCCACGGACTTGGGCGATAACGACAACCGCACCACCGTTCCGCTCAACACCGGGCAGCACGCTTCGGCGCAAGAAAGAAATCAATGTCGTTTAAATCCGTCCTACCCGGTTCCTTTCATCGATAACCAGCGACCACAATTCTGGTCGCCGACCGGGTTGACCAAAAACGACAATCATGGACGTGGATTCCGCTGGCACGACTACATGCCTTCGTATTGTCAAATGACCACGGTTCTCTCACCCAACAAACAACTCTGTTCGGAGGGAAGCGATACCCGGGACATCGTAACCCCCCCGTCCAGCCGTCACCAAGGCGGAGTCCATGTTCTCATGGGCGATGGAGCGGTGAAATTCATCACCGACTCCGTCGAGGCTGGCAACAGCAACGCGACGGAAGTTTCGAGTATCGGTGGTCCCACCCCCGTCGGAGCCGCCAGTCCCTATGGGGTTTGGGGAGCAATGGGGACTCGAGCCGCTCGCGAAACGGTTGCGTTACCCTTCTGAGTTAGTCTTTGTTTGGAACCATGCAAACTACCAGCCGATGGGCGTTGGCCCACGGTTGAGGAAACTGAACCGGACGCTAATGCGTTGCGGCTGATGTCTCCAAACAAAGTATGAGATAAACGCAGGTCGGGCCAACGCGTTTTGCGTGCTGGCCTGACTTTTTTCAATTTCTTGGCCTATCAACAACCGCGATTTCACCTTATGCCAACTTCATGTAAATCTTTAGCAGGTCTGTTTTTGCTGTTGGCTCTATTGAGCCTCGGTTGCGATTCTTCGGATAAAAACGTTGTCCAAGACGCCGATGCCCAAGCGATGGCGGAGTACGAGGCCAACTTGGTTCAAAGCAATCAGATCAGCCAAGACGACAGTGACCGATAGGCCTTCGTTTTAAAATGCAACGCAGACATAGTTGTAGTGGATTTTGCTAAAAATCCATTTACAGGGGGCACACCTTGGATTTTTAGCAAAATCCACTACGTTCAGCGCGGATTGTTGACTCGGCGTTCCTAACGCGTTGCGGCTGATGTTTTTAAACAGCAGCTATGATTTGACGGAGTTTTTCTCCGTGCCCCGGTGTCTCTGTGGTTCCAGTCGTTTATGTGGCGGGTGAGTCTGGGTCATCGGGGGCAGCGGTGCCGTGTCAACGGTCGATCGAACTGGAACGGCGGTTTGGGTACCCCGTCGCGGTTTGAACACCCGCCCCAGCGGGCCGACCAGCAGTGCCGGCAGTAGGATCAAGTCGCCGACCAACGCAGTCGCCAACATTACCAACATCAGCGTTCCAAATCGCTGCGTCGGGGTGAACGTCGACAACGCGAAAACGAATAAACCCAAACCGCCGACGATCGTCGTTTGCGTCATCGCCGGTCCGACTCGGCGGTAGGTTTCAATGACCGCATCGAAGCGTGATTTGCCCTCGTCGAGGAATTGCCGAAACCACGTCAAAAAGTGAATCGTGTCGTCGACCGCGACCCCCATCGCGACCGACGCGGTCATCATCGTGCCGATATCGACGGCCAAATTGAAATGGCCCATCAATCCGAAAACCAGCAGCACCGGGAATAGGTTGGGGATCATCGACACGATGCCCGCCCCCAAACCGTCGGCGATCGCCGCGGGCCGCAGTCGACCGACCAGACCGCGACCGGGATTGAGCAGCACGATCATCACACCGGCGATCAATACAAACGCCATGACGATCGAATTGACCAAACTGTGCAGCAGCGTTCGCTGGGCTTTGTAGACGACCGGGACGATCCCGGTGTAAATCACTTCGGGGACACCACCGATGCGGTGAACTGGGGCACACGTCGACTCTGAGCGATCTCGCCGCGGCCGGTCGGTTTGCGATAGGTGACATCGACAAACGCCTTGGAACCGGCCGCCCCGGCGATCGCTTCGGGGGTCAACAATCGCTGCGTCGGGACGTCCGCGTCGATCCCCCCCGCGTCGGGTGACCCGGGCAGGGTGGTCGCGTCGACGATCAAGTCCACCGCATCGACCAATTTCGACCACGCCGGATGCTTTGGCCCCAAACTTTCCGCCCCGGCGTCGGGGTCGATCCAAATCGCTCCGCGGATCCGCTCGCCGGCCAGTAACCGGGCGAGCGCCGCGTGGTAGATCGCCAGCCGATCGATTTCGCCATCGCGGTACAAATCAACCGAGTCCAAATCGCCCGGCGGCGGCGACCCAAGGATCATCACCCGACTTTTGGCGTCGATTCGACCGTCGCCGCCTTGCCGCAGCGACTGGCGGATCAACGCCCGGGCGCGGTAGGCGGCCAGCACCGGCTCGACCGTTTTTTGCAAATCGCCAATGAACAGCCCGTAATCGACGTCCGACAGCGCCGCGACGCGGAGGCTCACCCGCCACATCTCGCTGCCCGCCTCCGGCCCGTATTTTTCAATCCGCACGTAATCGCTGTCGGTCAATTCCGCCTGACCAGCGGCGATCTGCTTTTCAAACGTGCTGCGGTTGACGTCGTAACGGTTGCTCGGCGCCGGCAGCGGCGGCAGGAACGTGTCCATCGCCGTGGCGGTGCCGATCACGTCCGCGCCCGCCTCCCCCAGCGTCCGGTCGACGACCTGCCGGATCGTCGCGACGGCTTCGGCACGCTGCAGGATCGACAACGCCTCGGGATTGTCCGGCGTGTCCTCGGCCCGCAATGCCTCGGGCATTCGGACGACCAACTCCATCGGCACCAGTTTGCCGAAGTTTTCCTCCAGCCACGCGTAGTCGTGCAGGATTTGGGCGTCTTCGTCAAACAGTTTGAGCAATTGGACGGAGGTGCGAATCCGCGGCAATCCAAAGCTCGCCGCCACCAGCGCCGCGATGCACAAACCGGCCGCCGCGACGTGGTGCTTGGCGATCATCCGGCCGACCGCCGCCCACCAATCGGCGAACCAATGCGGTTGGTCGGCTTCGGCCACGTCGCTGTCGCCGATCGCCGGTTCAAACACCGACAGCGCCGCGGGCAGGTAGGTGAAAAGGATAATGAGCGTCACCATCACCCCGGCGGCCGCGTAGATTCCGAAATTGCTGATCGGCGCCAAATTGCTGCCGCCCAGGCTGGCCAGTCCGATCGCCGTCGTCAGCGCCGCCAGCGTGCAGGGCGCGATCGCGTGCCGCAGCGCCCGGTAGGCGGCGCCCGATTCGCCGCGGGAAGTCCGTTCATCGCGGTAGTAATTGACGACGTGAATCGCCCCGGACAGCCCCAGGACATAGACCAGCGAGGGCATCGACAGCAGCACCGCATCGACCCGTCCGCCGGTCCCGCCGACGATCGCCATCGCCAAAACCGCGGCTGATCCGCCGACAATGAACACGATCAGCGTGATTTTGACACTGCGGAAGCACAGGTACGCCAGCACGATGCCGACGGCCAACGAGTAGCCGATCAGCCGGACCAGCGTGATCGTGCCCTCCTCGTCGATCGCGATGTTGTCGACCGGCGGGCCGCCGATGTGCAAAACCGGCCGATCGCCGTAATCCGGGGCCGCGGCGAGCCGGTCCAGCGGCGGAGGGGCGGCCGAGGGCGGCGGCGGAACGGCAATGCCCGACTGCTCGGCGAGCGTCAACAATCGGCCCTGGGGACCGCCCATCAGACCGCGGCCCAGCGCGTATTGCAGATTCTCTTTGCCCAACTCCGTCAGCGTCACCAGCAAACAAGTCAAACGGGGCGGGGGCGACAACCCCACCGCCTCAAAAACGCCCTCGAAAACCAGATCGCGGGTCGGCGTTGTCGCATCGTCAAGCCGTTTTTTGACCGCCGCAAAGTCTCCGTCGACTTTCTCGCCGAGTACCCCGGAGGCCACGCGGACGACGATCGCCTGGAAATCGACTTCGGTAAATTCCGCCGGCCAACGGTCGCGTTGTTCCGGCGGGGTCGCGGCGCGGAAGTCCGTCAGGGTCCAATCGGCCGCCGGCGGCATCGCCGGGGCGAACAGCGAACCGGTCAACCGCCGGACCGCGCGTTGATTCGCAACCGCCGCTCGCCGGTCCGGGGCCGTTCCATCGACGGGCCACAGCGGACCGCCCGGCCGAGCCAAATCGCCCGCGATCGACGGGCCGGTTTTCACCGAGCCAAACAGCGGGGCGCACAGCAACGCGGGGTTGTTGTAGAACGGATTGGCCCGGCCCGGCGTGCCCGGCGGTCCGACGGCGGTCAGGAATTTGCCCTCCAGGACGTAGTTGCCGCTCGCCCGCTGAATCGCACGCCAGGCGCCGGCGGGTCCGGTTTGACCGCCCAACCACTGGTGCAGCCGCCCGTCGGGGGTGATGTAAAACCAATCGCCCGCCGGGTTGGTCAGCCATTTCTCGTCCTGCCCGCCCCAGTCTCGCAGCCCCGTGGCGGGCAACAGGAAATCGTACTCCCGTCCCAGCTCAAAGGCGCGGCGATGGTCGTCGTCGAAGTCACCTGACTCGCGACCGCGTGCCGATTCGGCCTGCAGCTTGCGACGCAGCAGCCGGAGCCGCTGGTCCTGCTCGGTGCAGCCCGGCCACGTCGCGACGACAAACGATTCGCCGACAAAATGGTCAGCGAACCAAGCCAACTCGGCGGTCTCGGGAAAATCCGAAGGCAACCAGTCCTTGATGTCGTTCTCTTTCTCCCGCAGCCCCTGGCGAGCGATCCGAAACGCCGTCGGCAGGACGAAGAAGAACGCCATCAGGATCCACAGACCGACGGTCAACCCGGCCGGCCCTCGCCGCCGCAGCGGATCGGGCTGCGGCGAGTTCGGGTCGGCGGTGGGGTCGGGGGCGGACATGGCGAACCGGCGGGGACGTTTTCTGCGGGATCGCCCCAGGCTATCGGTGCGGTTAACGACGGTCCATCGCCGCGGATCGGTGTTGGTTCGGGTTTGCCATCAATCGTGTCGGCCGGTGGGGTTGGGCAATTTAGTAGCGGTAGGGCGCCAGCCCTCCGGTGTCGCTTCACCGGACGGCTTGCGCCGTTCCGCTAAGATTGGGAGCGGCACCGGACGGCTTGCGCCGTTCCGCTAAGATTGGGAGCGGCACCGGACGGCTTGCGCCGTTCCGCTAAGATTGGGAGTCGCTCACGCCCGACCGGGCGCCTCCCGTACCCGCCCCAAACAGTAGCGCAGGTACTTTTCCAGCTCAGTGAATCGGTATTGATAACCCGATTGCACCAACCGGGTCGGTTCAACCCGCGTGCTCGATAGCAACAACGCATCGGCCATTTCGCCCAACGCCAAC
This sequence comes from Pirellulaceae bacterium, assembly GCA_963833245.1. Classification (GTDB taxonomy): domain Bacteria; phylum Planctomycetota; class Planctomycetia; order Pirellulales; family Pirellulaceae; genus Rhodopirellula. The sequence continues at coordinate 264,374 of CAWHXH010000003.1, read as the reverse complement.
CGCAACGCCATCGCCGGGGCGGGGACCAACGCGGCACGTCCCAGTACCCCCGCCAACGTCGCGGCAAACTCCGCATTTCGCACCGGTTGCGGCGTTACGAAATTGACCGGACCGGACAGCGAATCGGTGTGCATCGCGTGAACGATCGCACCGGCGACGTCCTCGATCCCGATCCAACTCCACCATTGGCGGCCCGAACCGAGCCGGCCGCCGAACAGCTTGGCCGGGCCGATCGATTTGGCCAACGCCCCGCCGCGGGGCGACAAAATCAACCCAAACCGGGCGTTGACGACGCGGATGCCGACATCGACAGCCGGCTGGCACGCCGCCTCCCATTCGCGGGCAACGTCGGCGAGGAAATCATCGCAGGGCGACGAGGTTTCATCCAAAAGCTGTTCACCCCGGTCGCCGTAGATTCCGGTCGCCGAAGCACAAATCAACACCGCCGGTTTGTGATCCAACCCCGCCAGCGTTTCGCACAATTGCCGCGTTTTGACCACCCGCGACTCACGGATTTGTCGCCGCACGTCCTCGCTCCAGCGTCCCGAGGCGATCGATTTGCCGGCCAAATGGACCACCGCGTCGACGCCCCGCCAATCACTCGGCTGGTCGGCGGAACCCCAAGGGGCAATCTCCCCATCGCCTGCCGTGTCGCCGCGAACGATCCGGCGGACGGAGTGTCCGGCGGTCGTCAACAAGCTGCTCAGGTGCGAGCCGACCAGCCCGGTTTGTCCCGAAATCGCGACCGTCATCGGTTTGGCCGGGTACCGCGACATCAACGCCAAATCGTCACGCGTGATCCGGTGGCGAAACGCAAACATTTGTCGCAATTTGCCTTCCGCGATGCCCGCCCCGAGCGTTCGGCCGACCACGCCGCCGGGCAAGCGGTAGTCGACCCGGTCAGTCAATCGCGAGTCTTCACCGGCGGCTTCAAACAGGTGAGTGTGATGCCAGGCGGCAAACGGGCCGCTGTCCTGGACGTCCTCGAACCGGTGGGGCGGATCGTAGGCGACGTGTCGGGCGTGCCACCGCACCGGAATTCCCGCCAAGCTCGCTTTAAGAACCACACGGCTGCCGACGGCCAGCGACTGGTCGGAATGTTCGATTTCGACCGATTCCCACGGCGGCACCAACCGGTCCAGCGCCCCGGGCCGATCGTGATACGCAAACGCCGCCTCGACCGGCACGGAAAGGTCGGTGGAGGATTCGTAGCGGGCGTTGGACATTGTGGGATAGGCCTCCGGCCTGTCGTTAGGTGGCGATGACAGGCCGGAGGCCTATCCCACATTTATCCCTCCATTTCCGGCAAAACGGCGCTTCCGGTCATCGCCCGGCGTTGGACATTGTGGGATAGGCCTCCGGCCTGTCGTTAGGTGGCGATGACAGGCCGGAGGCCTATCCCACATTTATCCCTCCATTTCCGGCAAGACGGCGCTTCCGGTCATCGCCCGGCGTTGGACATTGTGGGATAGGCCATCGGCCTGTCGTTAGGTGGCGATGACAGGCCGGAGGCCTATCCCACATCTCATCCCTCCATTTCCGGCAAAACGGCGCTTCCGGCCATCGCACGGAGTTTCTCCATCGCGCGGCGTTCGAGTTGACGGACGCGTTCTTTGGAAACGCCCAAACGGTCGGCCAACGATTGCAGCGTGTGAACCTTGCGGTGACTGCCGAGGCTAAACCTTGCCCGGATGATGAATTTTTCGCGGCGATCCAAATCGCCCATCATCACCGACAATCGGGCGCGAAGCTCGTGCCAACGCTTCTCGGAAATCGCCGAACCGCGGTCCTCCTCACGCAAATCCAAATCCATGTCCTGCAGCCCGCCGAGCGTTTTTTGACGCTCCTGCTGTTTGAGCACCACGGTTCGGTAACTGTTCCGCCGAACGACCTGGGTCGCGTAGGTGCTGAAGCGAAATCCACGGTCGAAGTCGAATTTTTCCACCGCGCGGATCAACGCCACGATGCCGTCGGAGAGCAAGTCGTCAAAATTGTTGTTGGGATTGACAAACTTTTTGACGATCGAAAACACCAATCGCAGGTTCGCTTCGACGATCCGGTCGCGGTGCCAGTCGGCCAACGCGACGTAGGTTTCGATCAGCTCCAAACGCCGGCGGCTGGGTCGCTCGGGGGTCAACAACGACCGGTGAATCGCGGCCTGCTGGAGCAGATAGTTCATCCGCTCGAACAGCATTTTCTCCTGGGCGGGCTTGAGCAGCGGGGCCTCGCACAACCGGCTGAGGTGGATCGGCAGGTCGACGCCCGATTTGCGAAGCGCCGAGATCCCCAGCGCCTGCTGGTTGGGTTGCAACTCCAGCGGCTCGCCGAAGATCCGTTTGCCCTGCCGGACCGAAGTGAACGCTTCGTTGGAGATGAAATCGATCTCACGACGCAGTTTCGCTTTGGTCGCGATGCGAAGTTCTTTGGGCGATAGGAGTTCAAAGCCGGTCAATTGCGACTCGACGGCTGCCAGTGGGGCAGCCAACTCGTAGCTATCGAGCCAACCGGGGCGGCGGGCGGGCAACGGGGCCGGTCGGCCCGCGGCGGGCTTGACGGTCTTCGATGATGGGCTGCCCGCGGCCGGGCTGTCCAAGACGGAATCGCGGGACGTGGAATCTTTCACTCGGGTCGGGCCAAGGTGGAAAGGAAGCCGCCGGAGCGACAAAACGGAGGACCAAGCCGGCCCTAGTGCGAAGCCGGTGCCACAATGACGTCTAACCCCACCAACCCGTTCATTTGGAACCCGCCGCCGGCCGGAAGTCGCGGAACCGACCCGGATTCTCCGCTTAGGGCGGCCGCTTTTCCGGGAACCGGTTGAGTCAATTTTGCCGGTTACTCGGATCATTTTTTTGCGGACCGATCGATTTGGACCAACTCGGGGTGGTCAGCTGGACCCGGGCAATTTGGATAGACCCATTCGCTCGTCAAGCTTCCATCCTCCCGATCGCCCATGCACGACGCTCCTTCCGCTGACTCGGCACCGACCACCGCCCATTGGTTGGTCGTGGGCGGCGGCGTCATGGGACTGCAGGTCGCCGACGACCTGCTGGGCAAAAACCAGCGGGTCACGTTGGTCGAAGCCGCCCCGAACATCGGCGGTTTAGCCTCCGCCTGGCAACTCGGCCCGGTCACCTGGGACCGCTTCTATCACGTCACGCTGATGAGCGACACGACGCTGCGAAAACGGCTGGACCGACTCGGGTTGGGTCAAAAGATGCGTTGGGTCCAAACCCGCACCGGCTTCTTTTGCGACGGACGGCTGGTTTCGATGTCCGATACCGCGGAGTTTTTGAAATTCCCACCGCTTAATTTGATCGAGAAATTACGGCTGGGCGGCACGATCTTCTACGCTTCGCGGATCAAGAACTGGCGGCGGCTGGAGAAGATTTCCGTCGAGCGATGGTTGCGGCGGTGGTCCGGTCGCGGTGTTTTTGAAAAAATTTGGCGGCCGCTGCTGATGGCCAAGCTCGGTGAGGCTTACCGCAAGACTTCCGCAGCGTTCATCTGGGCGCACACGCGCGGATGTACAAAGCCCGCCGGTCGGGGATGAAGCAGGAGATGTTCGGCTACGTGCCCGGCGGTTACGCGGCGATTCTGGACGAATGGACGACCGATCTGCAAAACCGCGGAGCGACGATTCAAACCGGCCGACCGGTCGCGTCGATCGTTCGCGATGATTCGGCCAATCGATTAAATGTCACCTTCGCTGACGCAGCGCTGGAGCACTTTGACAATGTGGTCACCACGATCGCTTCGCCTCAAATCGCGGCCCAGTGTCCCGGGTTGAGTAGTGACGAAGCCGACGGGTACCGCGGGATCGAATACCTGGGCGTCGTCTGCGGCTCGATGCTGACGCGAAAGCCGATCTCGCCCTACTACGTCACCAACATCACCGACGACTGGGTGCCGCTGACCGCGGTGATCGAAATGTCGACGATCGTCGATCCCGACGAACAACTTGGCGGCCATCACCTGATCTACCTGCCCAAGTATTTGATTTCCGGCCACGGGGGGCTGGATGAATCGGACGAGGACTACCGCGAGAAATGCCTGTCGACGCTTGAAAAGATGTACGACCATTTTGATCGCCGTGACGTTGTGGACTTCAAGATCGCCAGGGCCAAGTATGTTGCGGCGTTATCGACGATCGACTACTCGACCCGGTTGCCGCCGGTCGTGACGTCGGTGCCGGGCCTTTATGCCCTCAACGCGGCGCACATTGTCAAAGGCAATCTCAACGTCAACGAGACCTTGGAGCTGGGTCAGGAAAAATTTGCGGCCGAGGTTTGGCCGGACTTTCTGTCGCGGTGCCCCGAAGCCGTTTTGCAATGATCGTAGCGGAAGTCGCCAAGACTTTCGGTTGTTGCATCCAGGTTGGTGCATCCAAACGTGCTCTTGTCCGCATCGGTCGCCTCCGGGACATTGACGGGCCTGACGTCGTGAACATGTTGTCACGCCACGGTAGCCGGCGCGATCGGCTCGACTGATGACCCCGCTTTGGTATGGATGTGGAAACGATTCGCCTCGGATTGGTCGGTTGCAATGGCTACACGGGGCTGGAGGTCGCTCGGCAAATCGCCGCTCATCCCCGGGTTCGTTTGGTTGCCGCGGCCGGCCGGGCCGATGCCGGGCGAACCCTCGGTGCGGTCCATCCGTCGCTGATCGGTCGCACCGCGGCGGCGCAATTAACCGTCGAGAGTTTTCACGCCCCATCGCTGGCCCATCGCTGTGACGTGGTGATGACCTGCCTGCCGCACGGTGCGGCAGCCCAGTCGGTCCGCTCGCTGGTCGAAGCCGGCACGAGGGTGATCGACTTCAGCGCCGATTTTCGGTTGGCCGATCGCGAAACCTATGAGGCGTTTTATGGGGGACCGCATCCTTGGCCCGAGCGACTCGGAACGGTGCCCTATGGGATGCCGGAGTTCTTTGCCAAAAAGATTGCGACAGCCGACCTGGTCGCCAATCCGGGTTGCTATCCCACCTCATCGTTATTGCCTTTGGTGCCGCTGATTGCCGCCGGCCAAATCGATCCGACCGACATCATCATTGATGCAAAATCGGGGATCACCGGCGCCGGACGGTCGGCAAAATTGTCCACGCTGTTTGCCGAGCTCAATGAATCGACCTCCGCTTACGGCGTCGGCACGCATCGGCACCGGCCGGAGATCGAAGAACTCGCCGAGCGGATGACGGGGACACCCACGCGGGTCATTTTCACCCCGCACCTGATTCCGATGGACCGCGGGATGTTGGCGACGATCTATGTCCGGCCGATCGGGGTAGACGCCGACGGTTTGCGGCAAACGCTGGCCGACGTTTACGCCGATCAGCCGTTCGTTCACGTCGTCGACACCATGCCGACGACCAAATCGGTCGCCGGGACCAACCATGTTCAGATCGCGGTCGCCGGTTCGGGCGATCGCGTGGTGATCGTTTGCGTGATTGACAATTTAGGCAAAGGTGCGTCGACCGCGGCGATCCAAAACCTCAACGTAATGTTTGGTTTGGATCCGGCAGCCGGTTTGAATGTGGGATAGGCCTCCGGCCTGTCATCCGCCCCAACGACAGGCCGGAGGCCTATCCCACAGCGACAGGCCGGAGGCCTATCCCACATCAATGACAGGCCGGAGGCCTATCCCACATCGATCCGCTACAATGGACACGATTGCAACGTTCCCCCGTCCCAAAGTCATCGCCCTCATGAATCTCAGAGCGTTCACGCCCGCAGTGGTGTTTGTCACCGCTTGCCTGCTGACCACCCCGGCACCGGCCCAATCCAAAAAGGTCCTGCTGATCGCCGGTCCGCCCAGCCACGGCTACGGTGCCCACGAACATCATGCCGGCCTGAGGGTGCTGGCCGAATCGCTGCGTTCGTCAACCAACAATGTCGGCGTCGAAGTCGTCAAGGGTTGGCCCGCGAAATCCAAACTCGATGCCGTCGACGGGATCGTGATCTATTGCGATGGCGGCGGTCGGCATATCGCGATGGATCACCGCGATGAAGTTCGCGAGTTGCTCCGGCGCGGTGGCGGTTTGGTCGCGCTGCACTACGCGGTCGAGATGCTCGATGACCAGTCAGGCGACGACTGGACCGAGCTGCTCGGCGGGCATTACCAGATTCACAAATCGGTCAATCCACACTGGGTCGCCGAGTTCGATCAATTTCCCGACCACCCGATCACGCGAGGCGTCGAACCATTCTCAGCCGACGACGAGTGGTATTTTAACCTTCGTTTTGCCGAAACCGGCGTGACCCCGATCCTCACCGCCGTCCCGCCGGCCGAAACGATGCGGCGGGAGGACGGGCATCATTCGGGCAACCCGGAAGTTCGCAAGAAAGTCGCTGCGGGCGAGTCGATGACCTTGGCGTGGGCTTATGAGCCGCCCTTTGGCGGTCGCTCGTTCGGTTTTACCGGCGGTCATAATCATTGGAATTGGGGTCAACCGTCGGTTCGCAAGCTCGTCGTCAACGCCATCCGCTGGACCGTCGGCGACACGATCGAACCGTCCGACGACACCGGCGGTCAAATCCCGGTGATGGAGTTGGCTGAGGGTCAAGACGAACCCAAACCCGAAGATTTCAAACCGGAATCAGTTGCCGAGAATTTCAATATCCCCGTCGCTGCGGTCGGTCCGCACGCCCCGGTCAACGCGCTGGCGGGACTGGAAATCGCCGAGGGACTCGAAGCGACGCTGATGGCCAGCGAACCGGAACTCCGCAGCTTGACCAATCTGGACATCGATCACCGTGGCCGGGTCTGGGTTTGTGATGTGATGAATTATCGTCGTAACGATGGGGCGCGGCCCGAGGGTGATCGTATCTTGATATTGGAAGATACGACCGGCGACGGCGAACTGGACCTCGTCAAAACCTACTATCAAGGTCGCGACATCGATTCGGCGATGGGCATCTGCGTACTCGGCAACGAAGTCATCGTTTCGGCGTCCCCGACCATCTGGCGGTTCACCGACACCGATGGCGACGACGTGCCCGATTCCAAAGTCGCCATGTTTACCGAGACCGGGCAACCGCAGCACGACCATTCGGCTCACTCATTCCTGTTTGGTCCCGATGGCAAGTTATATTGGAACGTCGGCAACACGGGTCAAAAAGTTTGTGATCCCAATGGCAATATCGTTGTCGACATCCATGGTCGACCGATTGTCGATGATGGCAAACCGCTCCTTGGCGGGATGCCGTTTCGGTGTGATTTGGACGGGTCGAATATGGAAGTCTTGGCTCATAACTTTCGCAACAATTGGGAAACGACCGTTGACTCGTTCGGCACGCTGTGGCAGAGCGACAACGATGATGATGGCAACCGCGGCACGCGGATCAACTTTGTCATGGAGCAAGGCAACTTCGGGTACCGGGACGAATTGACCGGCGCGTACTGGAAACAGGGCCGGATCACGATGGAGGATGACATTCCATCGCAGCATTGGCATTTGAACGACCCCGGCGTCGTGCCCAACGTTTTGATGACCGGTGCCGGTTCCCCATCGGGCATCACGATGTATGAGGGCGATCTGCTGCCGGAGCGTTTTCACAACCAAGTCATCCACTGCGACCCCGGCCCCAACGTCGTGCGGGCTTATCCGATGACCGCCGATGGGGCCGGTTACACCGCGACCATTTTGCCGATCATGACCGGCACCGAGGATAAATGGTTCCGCCCGGCGGACGTTTGCGTTGCCCCCGACGGTTCGTTGTTCGTCACCGATTGGTACGATCCGGGTGTCGGGGGGCACTTGCAGGGGGACACCAACCGAGGACGATTGTTCCGCATCGCTCCACCGAATCATAAGTACGTCGTCACCCCGCCGGACTTTTCTACGCCCATCGGCGCGATCGCGGCCCTTCATTCGCCAAATGCCGCGACGCGCTACATCGCTTGGAAAGCGATGGAGGGATTCACCGGCGAAGACCGCAGTGCCCTGGCGATGGGGCTGGGATGGATGTCCGAGGATCCCAATCCACGCATTGCCGCACGGGCACTATGGGCCGTCGGTCACTTGGAATCCGATTGCCAAAACGCGGTTGAAACGGCAATGAAGAATTCCAACAGCGACATACGTTGTTTGGCGATTCGGATGGCCAAACAAGCGGGCAAATCGGTGGCCAAGACGTGCCGATCATTGATCGCTGACCCTTCGGATGCCGTCCGGCGTGAACTGGCGATTGGTCTTCGTTATGACAAAACCGATGCCGCTCCGGGTGTTTGGGCGAGGCTGGCGACGCAGCTCGATCCGGCCGACCGTTGGATGGTCGAGGCGCTCGGCATCGGCTCGGACCTGCGGGCGGCGGAGTATTTTGACGCCTGGCTGGACGAAGTCGGCGGGGACTGGAACACCCCGGCGGGTCGAGAAATCGTGTGGCGGACGCGGGCACCGGCGGCGGCGGAAATGCTCGTCGAATTGATCGGTGACCCCACATTGCCGCTGGAGGAAACCAACCGTTATTTCCGGGCGCTCGAATACCACCCCGCCCCGGTGCGGACCGAGGCAATGAAAACGCTGCTGTCGGTCAAGTAGGCGGAACGGCGCGAGTCGTCCGGTGATTCTCTTTTTAGCGGAACGGCGCGAGCCGTCCGGTGCCGCTATTGTTAGCGGAACGGCGCGAGCCGTCCGGTGCCGCAACCGGAGGGCTTGCGCCCTACCGCTAAAATTTTACGGTCGCGACACCGGAGGGCTTGCGCCCTACCGCTAGAATTTGACGCGACTAATTCACGACTATTCCGAATCCTAAACCTTCTCAAACATGACCCGATTTGTATTGTCCGTCTTCCTGGCGACTTGTGCTGTCGGCGGCCCATCCTGGTCAACCGAGCGATCCGCCGCCGATGCCGATGCAATCGTCGTGCGGGCGTTGCAGCGGATGGAGGGTGTCGATTTGGATGACTACCCCGATGCCGCCGCCGCCGTCACGCGGCATATCAATCGCCGGGTCGGACAGAGCGATTTCGTCGACCTGGTGCGTCGCTTCAAACCCGCCGGTGTCGAGCCGGCGTTGTTGCAAACGGTGCTTAATCCCGGAGACGACTCGGCTTCGGTCGCGGCGGCCAAAATTCTGCTTGGGTCCGATCAGGCGACGCTGTTGAGCGATGTTATCACGGGTCCAAACGACGAGGCGGCTAAACGGGCAATGACGGTGTTGGGCGCCGAGGGCGGCCCGCGATCGATTCGATTGCTGCGAAGCGTCTTGACTCGAGAGGATCTAGACTACGCTCGTCGGTCGTCGGCCGTCCGAGCGATGGCGGCGTCCAACCTGGGCCGCGACGCGATCCTGGGTGCCGCCCAGTCCGGTCAGATGGCCGGCGACGTCAAATTACTCGCCGGCGACCTGCTGGCCCGAGCCGAGGATCCCAAGGTGGCCGCCCGGGCCGCGGAGTTGTTGCCGGTGCCGACCGCCGCGGACGCGGTTCCCCTGCCACCGCTGGATCAACTCGTCGCCACGACCGGCGACATCAATAACGGACTGTTGGTCTTTCGCGGCGTGGGGACTTGTGCCAATTGCCATCAAGTCGACGGCTTCGGAAAAAACGTCGGGCCGGATTTGACCGAAATCGGTAGCAAGCTGTCGCGCGAAGCGATGTACTCATCGATCCTCGCTCCCTCGGCGGGCATCTCGCATAACTATGAAATGTACTCGCTGTTGACCGAGGACGGCCGCGTGATCGCGGGATTGATGGTGACCCAAGACGACAACGCCGTGACGCTCCGGACCGCTCAAGGTGTGGACGTCGAAGTCCCGGTCGATGACGTCGTCGAATTGAAGAAGAGCGAAAAATCGATCATGCCCGAGAACCTGCATCATGCGATGGGGCAAAAGGGATTGATTGACGTGGTGGAATACCTCATCACGCTCAAGAAGAAGGCGTAACGAACGATACCTGTAGAACCATGAAAAGCTTTCTCACCGCGTTCGCTATCACATCGATCCTCATGACCGCACCCGCCTCCGCCCAGGACGCTGCGGTGGCGGGTTTTCGTGCGGAGATCTTTACCGCCGCCGATGGCCGGACGCTGCCCTATCGCGTCGCGACACCCAAGGAAGGTCCGCGATTGATGCCGCTGGTCCTGTTCCTGCACGGTTCCGGCGAACGCGGCGACGATAACTTTTTGCAACTCAAAAACGCGGTGACGCAGTTCACCGATAACAGTCGAACCGAACAGTATCCGGCCATCATCCTCGCCCCCCAGTGTCCCAAAGATCATCGCTGGGTCGAAAAGGACTGGAACTTGGATACCGGGACGCGAGAGGTCGAGGACCCCGCGGCCGATCAATTGGTCCTGGTCCGCGAATTGGTCGAGTCTTATGTCGCAACCGGGAACATTGATCCGCAGCGAATCTATTTGACGGGGCTATCAATGGGAGCGTTTGGTGGTTGGCATCTGTTGACGATGGACCCCGATCGATACGCCGCCGCGGTGTTGGTCTGCGGCGGCGGCAATCCGCGCAAAGCGGAATCGTATCAAAGCACACCCTTATGGGTTTTGCACGGCGGCGATGACCCGGTCGTGCCGGTCAAACGATCCCGCGAAATGATCGCAGCGATTGCGACGTCGGGGCATCAAGGAGATCTGTTTTATACGGAATACCCGGGCGTGCAGCACGATAGCTGGACGCCGGCGTTCGGCGACCGGCGGGTTCACCAGTGGTTGTTTGACCAGGTTCGACAAAGGTAACCGTAGCCGCCAAGGCTTTAGTTGAGTCTTCGGTAGCCGTAGCCGCCGAGCGTTTAAGGGACGCTATGCGGCGGCCTGGCGGGCCGCCGCCACCGGGATGATCGATGCGGCGGCCTGGCGGGCCGCCGCCACCGCGAGAGCCGGAAACGAGGATCAGCGAGAATTGAACATGGCCAATATGTCGTCGGTGTCGTCGCTATCGACCAATGCGACGACCACGTCGCCGGCGGCTAATTTGTCTGCGGCGGTGGGCACGCGGACGAACCCGTCCCGCTGGATCGCGGCAATCAGGCAGCGGCCGGCCAACGGTAAGTCCGCGAGCGTTTGATCCGAAACCGAAGCGGTCGGTTTGACCTCCAGTTCAAAAACGCCAATCGAACCGTCGGGCAATTCCTGGCGGCTGATGACCGCGCCCTCGTTGAGGAACCCGAGGATTTGCCTCGCCACGACGTCACGCTCCGACACCGCGTGGTTGATCCCCAGTTTGGCGACGACGTTGGCGTAATCGGGCCGACCGACGACACACATCACCTGATCGGTGCCAAGTTCGCGAGCCTCCACGCCCGCCATGATATTGTTCTCGTCGTTGCCGGTGCAGGCGACAAAGTACTCGACGTCGCCGCAACCCTCGTCCTCCAACTGCACACGGATATTGGCATTGGCGTGGACGACGGTGATGCCGGGCAGCATTTTGGACAACTGCTCGCACCGGTGGCGGTCTTGATCCATCAACACGATGCGAAAATCCTCGGTCCCCAGCAGCGATGCGAGGTGATAGCCGGTCTCGCCACCGCCGGCGATCATCACGCGGCACTTGGAATGTCGACGCCTGGCCCCGCCGATGATGGTCCGAGCCGCGGCGACATCTTCGGGCATTCCGACCAATGAAACGCGGTCGGCGGCACGAATTTCGTCAGCCCCCGAAGCGATCCAAGTCCGCCCGCCTCGCGAAATCGAACCGATCCGCACGCCCGCGGGCAGCGACAGCGCCATCAGTTTTTTACCGTCCGCCTCCGACCCGGCAGCCACGTCCATCTCATAAACTTCCAACTGGCCGCGGGCGAAATGCTCCAGAGGAATGGCGTCGGGGTTGCGAATCTTGCGAGCCAATTCCGCGGCGGTGAGTTGCTCCAGCGACAACAACGCGTCGATATTGAAATGCCGCTGGTAATCAAACGTACTTAGATCGCGAAACGCGGGGGCGTATACCCGGGCGACCGAACGCCGGGCACCCAAAGCTTTGGCCATCGATGCGGCGACGATGTTGACTTCATCGTCCCCGGTCACCGCTAGGCAAAGGTCCGCCGAGAGCACGTCGGCGGCGAAAAGCACTGTTGATTGCGATGCGTTGCCCTCGATCGCCCGGACGTCCAAGTCCTCGTTGACGCTGCGGACCACGTCGGGGTCCGAATCGATCAACGTGACGCTGTGTCGTTGCTGGGCCAACATGTCCGCGATCCAGCGACCGACGGTGCCGCCGCCGAGGGTCAGGATTCTCACAAATACCAGTCCAGCGCCAGCAGCGAGAAGAAAATGATGGCCATGAACCCGGTGATCCACCGCGCCGTGTGCAGCGCGTGCCGCCAAACGAGCGCCAAGGATTCGTGCCGGGTGGCGCCAAAGACCAGCGAGATCGAGATGATCAGCGGGAGGTAATACAGCAGGTAGGTTGGCGAAATCGAAAGCACGCGGCTGACTCAGATGTGGGATAGGCCTCCGGCCTGTCATTCAACCGCACGACAGGCCGGAGGCCTATCCCACACGCGACAGGCCGGAGGCCTATCCCACACGCGACAGGCCGGAGGCCTATCCCACACGCGACAGGCCGGAGGCCTATCCCACACGCGACAGGCCGGAGGCCTATCCCACCTTAGACGCCGACGGCCGATTCGATTCCGAAACGCTGCAGGATCGTTTGAAGCGTGTCACGCTGGGCATCGGACAGCGGCGTCATTGGCAATCGCAGCTCGCCGGAGTCGCGACCCAAAAGCGCCATCGCGGATTTGACCGGGATCGGGTTGGTCGACAGCGACAACATCCCCGAGCACATCGGGTAGAGCCGGTGGTGCAATCGGGCGGCGGTTTGGTAATCGCCGTCGGTGGCCGCGGCAACCATGTCGATCATCGCTGACGCAACGACGTTGCCGACGACCGATACAACACCCGACGCGCCGACGGCCATCATCGGCAGCGTCAACGAATCGTCGCCCGAAAGCACTGTCAAATCGGTCGCGTTTAATACCGCGGAGCATTGGTCGAGCGATCCGGTCGCTTCCTTGACCATTGTGATGCCCGGCAATTCGGCCAGCCGGACGATCGTGTCGACTTCGATGTTTCGCCCGGTGCGGCCGGGGATGTTGTAGACGCAAACGGGCAGGTCGGTCGATTCGGCGACGGCCCGGAAGTGCTCGTACAACCCTTGCTGCGTCGGCCGGTTGTAGTACGGCGCGACTTGCAGCGTCGCGTCGGCACCTTCCTTTTCGGCCCGGCGGGTCAATCGCAACGCTTCGGCGGTCGAGTTGCTGCCCGTGCCCGCCATCACTTTGCAACGACCGGCGACCCGGGCGATCACTTCGGCGATCAACCGGTCGTGCTCGTCGTGCGTCAGCGTGGGCGATTCGCCGGTGGTCCCGGCCGGAACGATTGCGGTGACGCCGGCGTCAATTTGAAACTCAATTTGCTCGGCCAACCGGCCGTAGTCGATCTCGCCATCGGCAAACGGGGTGATGATGGCGGTCGAAACGCCGGCGAACGCGTCGCCTCGTCGCTGGGACATGAGGGTTCGGGGGAAAGGTGGGATAGGCTTCCAGCCTGTCGTCGCGCTACAGACAGTTCGGAAGCCTATCCCACTCAATACTCCCCGACCACCTCCCCGGAGGCCCGCGTTCCCATCGCGCCCCAGACGCCGTAGGGACTCGGCGAACCGGGCGGCAGCACGCCGCTATCGGACAGGTCGCCATCGGCGTTGAGGTCAAAATAGACGCCCGGCGTCGACGGGCTGCCCGCGTCGATCGACTCAGTGATGAAGCGGACTGCGCCGTCGGCCAGCACGACGTGAGCGCCACCGACGTGGCGGCTGCTGGCGGGCGTCGTGCCGCCCATTTCGGGCGAAATGACGCTGCCGATCTGGCCGCACATTCCTCCGTTGGGCGGCAGCGTCGTGTTGAAATCGGTGCAAAGGTGCAGCCCCAACGCCCAGGCGAAACCGCGGCGGTAGTCGATTTCCACCGCGACCGCCGATGGACCCCAAAACCGCGGTCGTCGACGCGTCGCGGAACCCGGCGTCGTAGCAATACGTCGCGTTTTGGGCAACGTCGAGGATCGTCGCGACGGTCAATTGGGTTGTGATGTCGCCGTCACCGAGGTCGGTGTTGATCTCGCCCATCAGGATGGTGTTGGCCAAACCGTCGCGAAAACCCGCGAAACTGGTAAACATCCGCGGCACAAAGGCGCCTCGGCAGTTGGCTCTCGCGGCGATCGCGTAGTTTTGATCGGGTCGCCACGGTCCGGGGGCGGGCAGCAGCGGTCCGTGGTTGACCCCCACGGTGTCACCCAAACAGGCCGCGTAGTTGGTCCGCCCGTGAGCCGGCAGGCCCTGGCCCGGATCGCTGGGGCAACGCAGCGCCGGCAGTTCGGTGATCCACGGTTCGTACCGAGTGATGACGTGACTGGCCAAACGTTTGTAGGGCGACGGTCCCATCGGCGCGAACGCTTGCCCGGAGATGGGGTCAACCAGCGGATTGGAGATTTGTTCCCACATCGATTGCTGTTCCATGAACGGCAGGATGCCGACCAGGACGCTGAGCGCTTTGCCGTTGGTACCGACAACGGGGTCGAAAATTGTCGCCGAGAGCAACCCCCCGGTGCCGCCCTGATGCTGGGGCAAGAGGTTGTAGGCGGCGTGATAGTTGTGCATCGCCAACCCGAGTTGTTTCATCCGGTTGGAGCAATCCATCCGCCGGGCGGCTTCGCGAGCCGATTGGACCGCCGGCAACAACAACCCGACCATCACGCCGATGATCGCGATGACGACCAGCAGCTCGACGAGCGTGAATCCCGCGGTAGCGGATGACTTAAAAGACCTCATGATTTTGTCGGGTGATCGAGCCAGCCATGATTTTGGGATCGATGGAATCGCCCAGAAAGTGAATCGACCCGTCAGCGTATCCGAAGTGGCAACCGCCGGAGTGGAAGGCGTGAAAACCGTGGCCGATCGCGCTGGTGCAATTGATCGCGCAGGGGCCGTCGGTAAATGGAAAGCTCTGTCCGCGGACCGATCCGGCCAACCAGTGCTCGCCGTTGAGCAGGTCGGCCCAGCCGCCGCCGTTGATGCCGATCAACGCTGTCGTCGCCGGCTGGTCGATCCGCCCGGCCGAGTAGATCACCGCGCCGCCGGTTCGTTCGCCAAAGAGCGTCGTATTGGCTAAGCCGTCAAGGATCGCGCTGAATCGATACGCGGCGCGGCAATCGTTGGTTTCGCCAAACGGCCCGGCGACCGGCAGCGCGCCGTGGCGGGTGGTGTTTAAATGGTTGCCGAAGGCGGTTTGGGCGTAGGTCTTGCGCACCCCCGTGGTGACCGAAAAATCCGCCGGGGCCAAATCCGTGGCCGTCAACGGCAGCCCCATTGCGGCGGTCGCGTCAAAACGATAACGCCGCTCGGTCGCCGCGACCGGGGTCGAGGGGCAGACCAACGTCGCGACAACCGTGCCGGCCGTCCGAACGTTCTCCGGGCTAATTTGATCGACGATCAAACGAGCATCGTCCAATTGATCCGCCAGCGCCTGCTGTTCCAAAAACGGCAGCAGCGTGGTCAGCCACGGCCGCCCGTTGAACGGCCGGGGCGGGGCACTGACCGGCGTTTGCAACCACCACGCGTAAGGCATCCGGTCATACGCCGCGTGGTAATTCTGCACCGCCAAAGCGATTTGCCTGGCCCGGTTGGAACAATCAGCCCGGCGGGCGGCCTCGCGAGCGGCCTGGACGGCGGGCAGCAGCAACCCGATCAGCACCGCGATGACGGCGATAACGACCAGCAGTTCGACCAGGGTAAAACCGTGATCAACGCGTCTCCACCGTAGCGGCGTGCCGCCAGGCCGCCGAATCCTCTCCGGTAGCGGCGTGCCGCCAGGCCGCCGAAATCGATCGACGTCGTCCAAAGGTTCGGCGGCCTGGCGGCACGCCGCTACCGGACTTTGGTGGAGATCGATGGATGGATTTTTAGCAAAATCCACGACTTGGTTGGTCATCGTTGCGGCTTGACCCGGCAATCAGGATCGGTCGGCACCGGTTCTCCGACCTGCTCGACCGGATGCGTGTAAAGGTATCGCCAAACCGGCGAGAACGCGTAGTCGCCCGCGGCGGTTTTGGGCGACCGCGATCCTGGCGTGACCGACGAATGAGCGGCCTTGTCGTCTTTGACCGGCAGTGACGAGATCAGTCGCCGGGTATTGCCATACGGCGGATCGGCATCGTCAACGTTGACAATCGGACCAAACCGGGCCAGCCCCATCATTTGCCAGGAGCGGCAGTAGTGATCGTCGGTCCAGCCGCCATCGAGGACGTGCGAGAAGCCGAAAAATCGCTCCGGCGGGGTCGCCGAAGGCAGCGCCTGCCACGATTGATATTGATCCCGCGGTCCGCACAGGCACACGACTCGCGCGACGCGTTGATGTTTGGCCAACCGGGCGGCGGTGGTCGCGCCGTGCGAGGCACCCGACAGGATGACTTTGGACCAATCCAGCGTCCCGTCGGACGCCAGGAATTGGCCCCAATTGCCGGCTGCCCGTTCGCTGGCCAAATGCTCGACCATTCGGGTCGCCCGGTGGACGAGCGAATCGGTCGGATCGATGGCGACTTCGTCGGAAACATCCAGTCCCGTGGCCGCTTCGAGCCGCAGGTTGCCGCGGCAATCATCGGCGACCGGATTTTGTTGGCAACAGATTGAAAACCAACCGCGGGCGTAGTGCGGACCGATGACGTGAAGCCCCATCGCGTTGAGTTCGCGAAAAAGCTCGGCGTTGTAGCCCATCAACCAAATGACCAATTCGCCGCGTGCCGGGACGGCCGGATCGACGGAGGCGTACTGGACATCGGCCGGTTTGCCCTTTTCGTCGACGAGTCGAAAGTTGATCTCCGGGTAGGACCGCGACGCCGGGTCAAGTTCGGAGGCGCGAAGCTGGCGGACAACCGGGGTAGCTGCGGGTGCTGACGTGAAGCTGCAAAGAGTGACCAGTGCGATAAGAAGCGAGGGGGAGAAAGAATTAAAAATCCGACGAAGCCTGTCGACGCGTTTGAGCAGGGTCATGGGGGAAGTGCGATTCGTGGACTGGGGGGGCAGAGAACCGGCCAATGATACCCGGTAATCGTTGGTGGGCGAGACAAGACGCTTGGCTGCCGATCGGTCACCGGCAAGCCCTTGCATTGAGAGCGGTTCTCAACAATCATGAGGCTTCCCTGCCTTTTCAAACCGCCCCGCTCCGGTTTATCGCCCGTGCAACTCGCCGCCGCTCAAACGCTCGATCAGCTTCGCCCCGGCCAAACGGCACGGATCGCCGGCATCGAAGGGGTCGATTCGATTGCCTCGCGGTTGCGAGAACTCGGTTTCATCGGCGGCCAATCGGTTCAACTGCTCCGCGTCGCGCCGCTGGGCGATCCGATCAAATGTTCGGTCGCCGGCAGCCGCGTGGCGGTCCGGGCGACCGAAGCCCGGCGGGTCCGTTTGGCTGTCGACGGCTGAGTGGCCACCAACGCGGAAGTCGATCGGTTGGGCGGGACCGACCGACCGAGCGCCCCGACGCCCGCCCGGCCGTTTTGCGAAGTCGTCGCCTCAGCCGGCGCGGCGGCGGCACGCGTCGCCGTTGTCGGGAATCCGAACACCGGGAAAAGCACGCTCTTTGGCGCCCTGTCGGGGCTGCGGGTTCGCACCGGTAATTACCCCGGCGTCACCGTTTCGTCGCGGATCGGTCGCGTCCTGCTGTCGCCCGGCAGCCTTCCGGTCGATTTGATCGACCTGCCGGGGACCTATTCGCTCGCCCCCCGGTCACCCGACGAAATGGTCGCGGTGGACGTTTTGACCGGTCAAGTAATCGCCAATCGGACCGGCCGGCGCGGACCCACCGGCCCGCCCGATGCGGTTTTGGTCGTGCTCAACGCCACCCTCCTGCGACGCAATTTCTTTCTGCTCTCGCAGGTCCTGCAGCTCGGGCTGCCGACCGTCGTCGTGCTCAACATGATCGACGTCGCGGCCGCCCGCGGTTTGTCGATCGACCTCGAAAAACTTTCCCGCCGGCTTGGCGTGCCGGTCGTTGCCGTTTCGGCCAGCCGGCAGACGGGGCTGGACGAACTCCGCGCCGCCCTGGCCGCGACTTTGACGGCCGATCAATCAACCGCCGCGTCGCCGCCGCAGCGGGAGAGATTGGAGCTGATGCCCGCCGACGTGGTCGCCGCCGGTCAAGAACTGGTGGAATCGACTCGGTGGCCGGCCGATCGCCAGCCGCCCGACCCGTTCGTGGTGCAGCGGATGTTGATCGACCGCGGCGGGCAAGCGGAGCAGCGCTGGGCGATCGATGGTCCGATCGATCACGACGTCCTGATCCAAGCCCGCCGTCGATTGACCGAACAGCATGGCGATTTGATCGATGTCGAGTGCGGCCGGCGGTACGACTGGGCGGCTCGGACGCTCCAAGGGGTGCTCGCCACCGGCGACTCGGGTGCAGCCGGCTGGACCGGGCGGCTCGATGCGGTTTTGACCCACCGGGTCGGCGGCCTGCTGCTTTTCGTCCTGTTGATGCTCGGCATTTTGCAGACGATCTACACCGTCGCGGGGATCCCGATGGACTGGATTGACGGAGCCTTCGGGGCAATCGGCGGGGCCATCGAATCGCTCATGGACCCCGGGCCGCTGCGGAGCCTGCTGGTCGACGGCGTGGTCGCGGGCGTCGGCGGTGTCGTGATTTTTGTCCCGCAAATCGCGATGCTTTTTGCGTTTTTGGCAATCCTGGAGGACTGCGGCTACCTGGCTCGGGCGGCCTACCTGGTCGACCGCGTGATGCGCGTCTTTGGGCTTTCGGGCCGCAGCTTTCTGCCGCTGATGAGTTCGTTTGCGTGTGCCGTTCCGGGCATTTTGGCGACCCGCGTGATCGAAAACCGCCGCGACCGGTTCGCGACGCTGATGATCGCGCCGCTGATGAGCTGTTCCGCCCGGTTGCCGGTCTACCTGCTGCTGATCGGGGCGTTCATCCCGGCGGTCAAAGTTGCCGGGTTCATCTCGCTGCCCGCCTTGGTGTTGTTGGCGATGTACAGCGTCGGGGCGATCGCGGCGATCCCGATGAGTTTGATCCTCAAATCGACGCTGCTGCGGGGCGAGACGGCGCCGTTCGTCTTGGAGCTGCCTGAATACAAATGGCCGTCCCCGTCGGTGATCGGCTCGCGGGTTTGGGAAGCGACCAGCGAGTTCATCGTCCGCGCCGGGACACTGATTTTCATGGCGTCGATCTTGATCTGGTTCACCGCTTATTGGCCCGGCGACCATTCGCGGCAATACGCTTTGCAACGTCAAATTGAATCAGGTCGGACGTCCGAAGCAATCGAAGAAGAACTGTCGGCGGAGTCCTCGCGGTTGCTTGAAAACAGCCTGCTGGGGCGGCTCGGCCACGGGATCGAGCCGGTCGTCCGGCCGCTCGGTTGGGACTGGAAGATCGGGGTCGGGGCGTTGGCGTCGTTTCCCGCCCGCGAAGTCATCATTTCAACGCTCGGGACGATCTACAGCCTCGGCGGCGATGTCGACGAGGAGGACGCGGGGTTGATCGCGGCGATTTCCTCGGCCCGATGGCCCGACGGCCGGCCCGTTTACACCATCCCAACCGCGTTGTCGGTGATGGTGTTTTTTGCCCTTTGTGCCCAGTGCGTTTCGACGCTGCTGGTGATCGGCCGCGAAACCCGGTCTTGGTTTTGGCCAACGCTCAGCTTCACCTCGATGACCGCGATGGCCTACGTCGCCGCTTGGGCAACGTACCAAATCGGAACGTGGTGGCTGGCGTAGCGGAAGTCGCCGTAGCTAACCTGGCTCCCCCTCGCCCCTCTTAGGGGAGAGGGGGTTGGGGGGTGAGGGGATGTCCAATGGAAACGAACCGGCAGTCCGACGCCCCAAAAACCCCTCACCCCCCGACCCCCTCTCCCCGAAGCGGGGCGAGGGGGGGAAAGAGAAGATGCCTGAATTCGTCTTGCCAAAGCGGGGTGGTGGGTCGGCGTCGAAGACTCCTTGACCCACCCTTCGCAGTCTGAACCCCGGCGGGGTTCAGCTACGTTTGCAAGCTGAACCCCGGCGGGGTTCAGCCACGTTGGTTGCGACGATTACCTTGCGCCGACCAATTCTTCTTCCTTGCGGCGGGCGACGATTTCTTCCTGAATGTTCCCGGGGACCTGTCGGTAGGCGGCCAACTCCATCGAGAACGTCCCCTGACCCTGGGTCATCGAACGCAAATCGGTGGCGTAACCGAACGTTTCGGCCAACGGCACTTCCGCTTCGATGATCGTGTTGGCGTCGACGGTATCGTTGGACAACATCAAACCGCGGCGGCGGATCACGTCGCCGGTCACCGTGCCCTGGAAATGCTCGGGGACCTCAATTTCAACTTTCATGATCGGTTCGAGCAGCTTGGGCGCGGCCTGTTTGAAGTACTCGCGGAAGCAACCCTGAGCGGCGGTGTAGAACGCCTTTTCGCTTGAGTCGACGTCGTGATACGAACCGTCGTCCAGCGCGATCTTGGTTCCCACCACCGGGTAATCGGCCAACGGGCCTTTGCCCAGTGAATCGACGAAACCTTTGTTGACCGCCGGGATGTACTGCTTGGGGATACGGCCGCCGGTCACGTTGTCCTCGAACTCAAACGAGTCCTCCGACTCCGATTCGATTGGGATCAACCGACCGACGATGTGAGCGTACTGGCCCGAACCGCCGGTTTGCTTCTTATGCTTGTAGTTGAACGCGACCTCGCGGGTGGGGCTTTCGCGGTACGAAACCTTGGGATCGCCGACGGTGATCTCGACGCCGTATTCCCGGCGGATTCGTTCGATGTAAATCTGCAAGTGCAGCTCGCCCATCCCGGAGATCAGGATCTCGTTGGTTTCGTCATCGGTAAAGACGCGGAACGTCGGGTCTTCCTTGCGGAACCGCTGAAGCGCCTTGGACATTTTGTCGCCGTCACCGCGATTGCTCGGCATGACGGAGACCTTGATGACCGGATCGGGGATGAACATCGATTCGAGCGTGCAGAAATCGCGTTCGGCGGCGTAGGTATCGCCCGACGCCGAATCGATGCCCATGATCGCAACGATGTCGCCGGCGTGGGCCGATTCGATTTCCTCGCGTTTGTCCGAGTGCATCCGAACGATCCGGCTAAACCGTTCCTTCTTTTGCGTCCGCTGATTGACGTAGGTTTCGCCTTTGGAGATCGATCCCTGATAGACGCGCATGAACGTCAATTGACCAAACGGGTCTTCGACGATTTTGAACGCCATGCCGACAAACGGCTTTTCGATGTCCGGCGTCAGGTCAATTTTACGCTCTTCGTCCTTGGGATCCTTGCCGCGGATTTCGCGTTCCAACGGCGAAGGCAAATAGCGGACGACGGCGTCCAGGAGCGGCTGGACGCCTTTGTTTTTGAACGCGGAACCGACATAGACCGGCGTGGCTCCGTTCATCACCGCCTCGCGGGTGACCTTGTAGATCATCTCCTTGGGCACTTCCTCCTCCGAGAGCAATAGCTCCATGACTTCGTCGGAGTAATTGCTCAGGTGGTCGAGCATGTTGGAGCGAGCTTCCTCGGCGGCGTCGACCAGGTCGGCGGGGATTTCCTCGACCTCCATGATTTCGCCTTTCTCGCCGCGCGAATAAAGCGCCTTCATTTCGATCAAATCGATCGCGCCTTTGAAATTCTCCTCGGCCCCGATCGGGATTTGCATCAAAAAAGCGTCGGCGCCGAGTTTGTCGCGAAGCATTTGGACGACGCGGCGGGGGTTGGCCCCGGTGCGGTCCATTTTGTTGATAAACGCCAACCGCGGCACGCCGTAGCGTTTCATTTGCCGGTCGACGGTGATCGATTGCGACTGGACGCCGCCGACGGAGCAGAGCACCAGCACGGCGCCGTCGAGGACCCGCAGCGACCGTTCGACTTCGACGGTGAAGTCGACGTGGCCGGGGGTGTCGATCAGGTTGATGTGGTGTTCGTCCTCCGACTGGCCTTTCCATTTCAAGGACGTGGCCGCGGACGTGATCGTGATGCCGCGTTCGCGTTCCAGGTCCATGTGGTCCATCGTCGCGCCGTCGCCATCGCCGCGAACGTCTTCGATTTTGTGAATACGGCCGGCGTAGTAGAGGATCCGTTCGCTCAGCGTTGTTTTGCCACTATCGATGTGGGCGCTGATGCCAATGTTGCGGACCTTTTCGAGATTCATCTGTCGTGTAACCTGCGGGAAATTGCAATCAAGGGCGGAATCATCGCAAAGCCGGACGCAATCGGGAAGCCCAAACGATCGCCGCTGACCGAGGCGGTGCAGGCCCTCCGCGGCGACGTCGCCTGGCGGGGGGTGCTGGAAGATCCACCGCGGCTGGGCGTCGTGCTCGGTTCGGGTCTGGGACCGATCGCCGATCAACTTCAAATCGTCGCCGAGGCCGAAACCGCGGGGCTGTTGCGGCTGCCACGACCGGCGGCCGCCGGACATGCCGGCCGGCTGCTGGCGGGGCGTTTGTCCGGCGGACCGATCCTTCTCGCCGCCGCCGGTCGGTTGCACGGCTACGAAGGCCATGATTTGGCGACGGTCACGCGGACGGTCCGCTTCATGGTTGCCGCTGGCGTTCGGCGGCTACTGATTTCCTGCGCCGCCGGGGGGCTGAACCCTGACTACGCGGTGGGGGACTTGGTGATGCTGCGAGACCACCTGCATCAATTTCCGATGATCGGCCGGCGTGTTTTTGAGTTAAAAACGGACTGCGCATCGATTCCGCGGCGGACCGGTCGGTTGCCCTCGGCGGCGATGATGGACGTTTGCGCCGCCGCCGCCCGCCGGGGCGGGTTTGCGCTGCACGCGGGGACCTACGTTCAAATGTCCGGTCCGTGTTACGAGACGCGAGCGGAATGCCGGATGCTGCGTCGGCTCGGCGGCGACGTCGTCGGGATGAGCACGACGGGGGAATTGATCGCCGCGGCGACCGAGGCGGGCCAAAGCGAACCGCCGGAGGTATTAGGCATCGCGGTGGTGACCAACCGGGCGATCCCCGATGAACCGGCCCCGGCCAGCCACGACGAAGTCCTCGCCGCGGCGACGCTCGCGACCGGTAGGTTACGCGCGATCGTCGAGGCGCTCTCGTAGCGGAAGTCGCCAAGACTTTCGGTTGCGATCCAGCACGTTGTCTGGCTCCCCCTCGCCCCTCTTAGGGGAGAGGGGGTCGGGGGGTGAGGGGATGTCCCCCGCGACACCGAGTCAGCGGTCCGACGCCTGAAAACCCCTCACCCCCCAACCCCCTCTCCCCGAAGCGGGGCGAGGGGGAGCTTCGTCTTCAAAATATCCGACACCATTTTTGGTTAATTGGCATTCCTTACGATTCATTCTCATCCCCGTCGACGCGGTGGTACGTCCGTCCGCCTTCGGGCAGCGGATCGATCGCCAATGGCACGTCGCCCAAATGACCCCCGGCGGCGGCGGCCCGGAGCGTCGCGACGACATCGCCATGCCCACCGCCCAAACCTACGATGCCGCCGACCAGTGAACGGACATCGGCGGGCACGTCGACGTTCTGATCTGGTTGTCCGGTTTGAAAACGGCTGATCCGCAATTGGCCGTTCTCGTGGCGCAACACGAAGCCGCCGACGCTTCGCAGCGGGGTTTGAAAGTCGACGGCCACCGGACCCCCGAAAACCACCACTTCGGGTTTGCGGCGAACCGAGACCGCGACCGCCGGGGTCGATCCCGACGCGACGCGGTAAAAGCGCAATACCCCGCCGACGTTGGCTCCGGCGAGTGATCCGCGGTCGGACTCGCGGTCGCGGATTGCCGCAAAAGCGCCGTAGCGGACCTCCATCGACGACTCCGCCATCAACGGTCGCAACCGCTCGGCGACGCGGACGTTTTGCATCGTGCCGGCGGCCGACAACGCCGGCTGGCGAAAAGATGCGTCAGCCAAAATCGATGCCACCAGCGGCTCGATCGCTTCGGTTTGATCCAAATACGCCAACGCCTCGGCGGCGTAAAAACGCAGTTCGGGATTGTCGCTGCGGAGCGCTTCGATGAGCGTCGGGATGGCTGTCTCGCCGAGCGCTTCCATTTCCAACGCCGCCGCCGCGGCGGTCGCGGGCAGCTTCAACCGCGCCGCGCAGTCGGCCAGTTGCGGTTGAACGTGGCGGGCATCGCCTCGCGGATCAATCGACGCGATCACCGACATCATCCGCGGCACATTTTCGCGATACCGCGGGTGGACCTCGACCTTCAGGTGGTCGTCCTCGATCGCTTTGGCAATCCCGCGGCGATTGGAACCGTCAAAAAAGAAAAATCGATCGTTGATGACCGTGGCGATTCGGGCGGACGTCTTGGCGTGGCTGAACTCGGGCCGGATCACCAACGTCAACGGCCGATCGACGCTGATTTGGACGCCCGAAAGGATTGTGCCGTTGACGTCCGCGGCATCGGAGCCGGGCCGATAGCTCGCTTCGGTCAAAACCGGACCGCCGGCGATGGCCATCACGTCGGAACGGCGGACTTGGCCCTGAATGATTTTTTGTTGCCGCAATCGCGCTTTGAGCAAATATCCCCCCCGCAGGTTTTTGGCGGTCGTGCCGGGCGAGGAGACCAGGATCGCGTCGACGTTGTCCCCCCGACGGGCGCCCGGCGGGACCAAGCAACGGACTTGGACCATCGCGGTGTCGTCGGTTTCGAGCACTCGGTCGGGGTCGGCGACGTCGTTGCGTTTGATTTCGTCGATCAACAGATCGCGAAACGGCGAAGGTTCGGTCGCTCCGCCGGTCCCCGGCAGGCCGGTGATCAGTCCCACGCCGTCGATTTTGAGCGGTTCCAACCCGCGGGGCACCGCCGCCTCGCCAATCCGCGGCGGCAGTTCGGGGACCGACATCAGTTTGTTCAGTTCCGCGTTTTCGTCGCCCGAATCGCCGCGAAACATGGCGCAGCCGCCGGTCGCGGCGAGCATCGTGGCCAACAGCAGCCGCCGGCCGACCGCGGCCGGGGGCGTCGTCGATCGGTCAGCGGTGTCAGCCATGGGAGACGTCGAGCGGGGCGGGGTCGGGGCAGGGCACATACGCGTTGTTGACTAACGCTTTGCGGTGACCGGTCACAACCCAAATCCGCCCCCACCCACTTCACCCCCCAGTGGCGGCGTCCTGCCGGGACGCCGACCCGCCCCGGTAGCGGCGTTCCGCCAGGACGCCGACGCTGGCCGACCAAAGCCTTGGCGGCTTCGGCTACCGGTGTCCCCGGTGGCGTCGTTATGCCGGAACGACGCCTCAAATCAACCAAAGCCTTGGCGGCTTGCCGCTACGGGATTCAAAACTCCCGGTGGGCCGCGATTGCAACGCCGACGATCGCTTCGTGTTCAGAACAGCACATCGACGCTTCATAGGCGGCCAACCGCACCCCGAGCGTGTCCGAAGGCATGTCCGCCTCGCCCGACGATTCATCGCCGGGGTCCGCATCGATCCGCGGGGTCAGCAACACCAATTGTCCGGCCCGGGCCGTTTCGGAACGGCGAAAGACCAAGTAGTCGCCGTCGACGACGTGCTGTTTGTCCAAACCATTGCCCGAAACCCGGACGACCCAATCGCTGTGACCGTCCAGCCGGTCGGTCCACTGGGTCACCTCCTTGGTCGAAAAATCGAGCGTCGTGGTGCGGTCGGAGACGACGCCGAGCATCGGCAGTCGGCCGCGGCGGGCGTCGACGTTGTCGATCAACTGAATGGCCCGCGACTTGCCGGCTCGGCGGGTGATCAGACCCTTGCGTTCGAGTGCCCGGAGGTGGGACATCACGCCGTTGGGCGAACGGATGCCCATTTGAGCACCGATTTCGCGGACCGTCGGACCGTATCCACGATCCTGGATCAGCGAGCGGATCAAGACATAAATGTCCCGCTGGCGATCGGTGAGCGTCGCTTCGGACATAAGAAAATTATTGGGGAATGAGAAGATCGAGCCGGGACAAATGTCTTCGGTCAATTCTCGAGGACCGATCCTAGCGGAATCACTGGTCAAACCCCGCGCAAATGGTCAAACTCCATAGAGGAATCTGTTTTCGAGCCAGGTTCACTCATGTTTAGATCACCGTGGCGGCGCGGCAACGGGTAATCGGGTGTTCATCACACCCGGCTGTCAGGTCGCGGCGGGGCGACCGATCTAATCCCTACCATCGTCGCGTGATGGCGACCAAGATTGCAAGCGGAATTTGACTTTTGAGCATTGACGGACCATGGCCGTGTCAGTGTCTGTCAGAAATAGCGATTATTGGCTGAGCCGACGGCGCTAGCCGCGGGTTTAGGGCGACGGAACCCGCGGCTAGCGCCGTCGGCTCACTCACCCGGACAGACACTCAGGTCGTCACCAACCGTATCGTTTTGTAAATTTGTGGGGTGGGTCAAGCCGCTTGCCGCGCCGACCCACCATCGATTTAACGACCAAAGGTGGGTCGGCGCGGCAAGCCGCTTGACCCACCCTACAAGAGCCAAACGCGACCCGCCCGCCCGTGAAAGCCGCCAAAGTCCTGCAGCAGCGAACCCACCGGTGGCGGGAGCTGGAGGATTTGTGCGATGCGATGCAGGTCCGCGGATCGTTGACGCGGTGGCTGCGGGACCGAAAACGCGAGGCGAAACGGTTGGCTGGTCAAACGCCCGTCAATCCGCAGGCGGTTCCCGTCGACCCGACCGCGGCCGATGCGGCGCTGCGGTTTGCGTCGCTCTACCGCGGCGTCTGCGCCGATTTGGCGCTGGCCGAGAGCTATCAACTGCCACCCGCGACGGTCGCTTACCTGCACCGATTGGTCGCCCGTGCCCACAATCAACTCTACCGGGCCGGCGGCGTTTCGGCGTCCGGTTGGTTGACGACGATCCTCCGCGATGCTCCGCGGCAAATTTACGCCGACGGCTGCGTCCGGTTGGCCACGATCGTTTTCTTTGGCCTCTTTAGCTTGTCAATGTACCTGGGCTATCAACAAACGCTGTTTCCGGCCTTTGCCGAAACCGTCGTCGGGGCCGAGCAGCTCGAAACCGTCGAAGACATGTACGAGTCGAAAATCGACGGGTCGCTGGACCACTACGTCACCATGGCCGGCTTCTACATCATGCACAACACCGGCATCGGGCTGCGGTGTTTCGCCTACGGCATCCTGCTGTTGCCGTGCCTGTTCGTGCTGGCGTTCAACGCCGTCTCGCTGGGCACGATTTTCGGCTACATGGCGCGGCCGGAAGTCGACGGGGCCGACAATTTTTTCCATTTCGTGACCGCTCACGGCCCATTTGAACTGACGGCGATCGCGTTGTCGGCCGGCGCGGGGCTGCGGATGGGCGTGGGGTTGTTTCAAACCGGCGGCCGCGGCCGAATCGATTCGGTGCGCCAATCCGCCGTTGCGGCGGTGCCGATCATGGCGGCCTCGGCGACGCTGTTTTTCCTGGCGGCGCTGACCGAGGGGTTCATCTCCCCCAGCCCCCTGCCTTACGTCGTCAAAGCCGGCTGGGCCGTCGCTTCGTCATCGATCATTAGTTTTTACTTCGTGGTTCTGGGTCAACGCGATGCAGCTTGACCGGACCGAAGTGGTGATCCGAACGCGGACGCTTTCGGAGCTTGGCGACCTGAGTCTGCGGCTGCTGCACCGTTTTCCCAAACAAATCGTGCCGGTCGCGTTGGCCGGTTGGGTTCCCACGATGATCGTCGCGACGCTCGCGGTCGGTCACTGGCTGCCGTCGCTGGGTTGGTCACAATTGTTGGGCGAATCGTGGGATTCGATCGCCGAGCAGGAGTTCACGACCGCGGCGATCCGCTGGACCTACTGGATGGTGATCTTGTCGGTGACGCTTGCGCCGTGGTCGGGATTGCCGCTGACTCACCTGCTGGGCCAAGTCGTCTTCGAGCGTTCTCCGTCGCGGCGGGAAGCGATCGCCGCGCTACGGATGCGTCCGGGGGCGGTCTTTTGGGTTTTGGGCGTCGTCCGAATGTCCGTGATTGTCGTTTTGGTTGCCGCGTCGACGTGGTTGGTCGATCAGGATAACTACGCCCCGGAAATCATTGCCGGTTTGGTCACGTTGCTGTTGCTGGCGATCCGCGGCAGCCGCCCGTTCATCCCCGAGATGCTGATCCTGGAACGTTGCCCGCTTCGCGCCGGGGCCGCCGGGCTGCCGCTGCGGGTCCGTTCCTCGGCGCTTCACGGACCGCTGGCGGGGGAGCTGGGCGGCCGATCGCTGACGACCGGGGCGATGGCTGCGGTCCTGGGCGGGAGCCTGTTTTACACGTTGATTTGGCTTCGCGGCGTGCTGCTGGGCCAATGGTCCTACGACGCGATCGCGGTCGGCGTGTTCCTGCCGGTGTCGCTCTGGACGGTGCTGTCGCTCTGCACGATCGTGCGATTCTTGGGTTACCTCGATGCCCGCATTCGGCTGGAGGGCTGGGAGGTCGAACTGGCGATGCGAGCCGAAGCGATCCGGCAATTCGGCGACGAAGCGGACGCATTGACTACGGCGGCGGTGCCGACTGCCGGCGGCAAGACGGCCAAAACCGTCGCCGCTGCGGTGCTGGCGGTCTGCTTGACCGCCGGCCTTGCTCAGCCAGCATCGGCGCAAGCGGCGTTGCAACCCTCGCCCGCCGGCACGCTTCCGCCGGCCGCCGATTTGCTGCCGTCCTCCGATTGGTTTGACGCCTCGGCCGGCCAGGTCCGGCCGATGGCACTGCCGCCGGGTCCGGGCGACGAAGCGAATCGGCGGAGCCGCTGGGTCGCCAAACCTCCCAAACCGCGGACCCCTTGGAACTGGGGCAATTGGGATTTCCGCAGCCTGATTTCCTGGTTGATCCTGATCGCGATCCTCACCGCGATCGTCGGCGGGGTGCTCTTTGCGATGCGAAACGCCGAGTGGTCGCTGCCCGCGGCGTTGCCCGGCAACCGGGCCGGCGGTGATTCGCGATTGGCGATCGATCCGGCCCGGATCGAGGACCTGCCGCCGGAAATCCGCAATTTGACCGGTGATCCGCGGCAAATGGCGATCGAATTGGCCAAACTGGGGCGTTTCGACGAAGCGGTCATTCGACTCTTTGGCCATCAACTGTTGCTGCTCGACGCCGCCGGATTGATTCGGCTGCGTCGTCAGGACACCAACGGGGTCTATTGCCGGCAATGCTCACGCCGCGATTCGGCGATCGGCCGATTGCTCCGCCGCACCGCCGACGCGTTTGAACGATCGTATTTCGGCCATCATCCGGTCGACGCGGACGCCTGGAGCCAGCTTTGGACCGATCACGAGCGGCTCGAATCATCGGTCCGGCGTTTTTCATCGCCTCCGGCTTCGGCACTTCCTGCGACGGGCAAATTGCCGGCGGCGGCCACCATGTTTGTCGGGATCATGGCGATGACCGGCTGTGGGGCGGCGGTCGATTCGCCCTACGGCGAGACCCGCGGTTACGTCGCGGCGAGGAGTTTGAACGGTCTGACCGGGTTGCGGACAATTTTGACCACCGCCCCGGCCGGTTCCGACGCATCGCTTAAGGTCCGTGACCTGCGGGTGCTGTCGGGCCGCTCGCTCCGATGCGATGCGATCGTTTGGACGCCGACCGATTGGCCGCCGCAAAACTTGTCGCAAGTCTCCGGTTGGCTCGACGGATGGTTGGCCGGCGGCGATCGGCGATTGGTCATCGTCCTGCCCGACGCCGGCAGCGAGTTGGACTACTTGCGGCAATCGGCCGACCGAGCGGACATCGACGGGCGGCCGCGTTACCGCCGCCGCATCGCCCAGGCACTCTCAGCCCGGATGGCCGACCGTTTGAGCGATTCGGAACTCGACCATCCGCAATTTTTCACCGCAAAACGGCTCGTCGGTTCAACGTCGCCCACGCCTTCGCCGGCTTGGTCGATCGAGCCGGCTGACGAAGCCGCCGTCGCCGGCCCGGTCATTTCGCAATCGCCCGCCCCGCTGGTGCCGCTGCGGGGCGAGCGGTGGGGCAACAGCGAGGTGTGCGTCGTCGCGGGCGGTTCGTTGGTCACCAATTTTGCGATGGTCGACCCCGCCGGTCGCTCCTTGGCGGTGCGGCTTCGCGACCGCATTTGGCAAAGGACTGGTGACGGCGATCGATTGGAGATCGGATTTTTGACCAGCGACACGGCGCCGCTGCCGGTCTCTCGCCGCTCGGTCTCGACGCCGCCGGCGACCGGTTTGGAGTTCATGACGACTTGGCCGATTTCGCTGGTGACGTTGCACGGCCTGTTTTTGGGCGTCGTGATCTGCCTGGCGTTGCTGCCGATCTTTGGTCGACCCAAATCACCGCCGCCGCCGCCGACCGGTCGTTTCGCCTCGCACCTCGACGCGATGGCCCGGCTGCTGGCCCGCAACGCCGCCCCCGACGTCGCCACCGGCCGGATCAATCGGTACCTTCACCTCGTCCGAGGCGAATCGGACCTCCCGCCCCCCCCGTAGCGGAAGTCACCAAGACTTTCGGCTGTCCCCCGGACCGACGCTTTGACCGACTCAACGCCGCCGCCCAGCCCGTTTGCCGCGATGCAGACGCTGCACGACCGACTGGCCGCCGAAATTGCGAAGATCTACGTCGGTCAGGAGGAGTTGGTCTCCGGGACGCTCACCGCGTTGTTCTCCGGCGGTCACATCCTGATCGAATCGGCTCCCGGTTTGGGCAAAACGCTCTTTGTCCGAACGCTCGGCCGGATCCTGGGCTGCGAGTTCGGCCGGATCCAATTCACCGCCGACCTGATGCCTTCGGACATCACCGGGGCGCCGGTCTACAACATGCAATCGGGCGAGTTCACGTTCCGCCCCGGCCCGGTTTTTACGCAATTGTTGCTCGCCGACGAGATCAACCGCTCGCCCGCCAAGACGCACGCGGCGTTGTTGGAAATCATGGCCGAGTACCGCGTGACGATCGACGGGACCAGCCACACCGTGCCGCGTCCGTTTTTAGTCATGGCGACGCAGAATCCGCTGGAGTCCGAAGGCACGTACAACCTGCCCGAAGCCCAGCTCGATCGGTTCATGTTCAAATTGATCGTCGACTACCCGCCGGCCGACCAGGAAGCCGCGATTTTGCGTCAACACAGCACGCAGGTCGAATTGAGCAAACGGCTCGACGAGCAGTTGCAGACGATCACCAGCCCCGAGACGATCCTGCGGGCGATCCAGTTGTGCGGGCGGGTTCGGGTGGACGACCGGATCATCGATTTCATCAACCAAATCGTTCGCGCGACGCGGAGCTGGCCCGCGTTTTACCTCGGCAGTAGTCCGCGGGGCGGGATCGCGATGGTTCAAGCCGCACGGGCATCGGCGGCCTGCCGGGGGCGTGATTTTGCCGTTCCCGACGACGTCGTTGACATTGTTTTGCCGGTGCTGCGTCACCGCGTGACGTTGACGGCCGAAGCGGAGATCGAGGCCCGTTCGATCGACGAGGAACTCCGCAGCCTGCTGTCGGGCATCCCCGTGCCGCGCGATTGAGTCGGATGTAGGACGGCTTTTCAAGCCGTCCGCGTAGCAATCATCTGTTTCGGTCGCGGCTCTCAGTCGCGAAGCGACGCCAGGGACTCATCACAGTCTAACGCAACCAACAAGTCTCAAATCAAACAGCCGACATCTGTCATCGCTTCGCGACTTCGGAAGAATCTAGTCGATCTTCACCACGGACTGGCGTCCGTGGCTATTGTCTGTCATCGCTTCGCGATTAGGTAAAATATCCGTGTCGCTGCAGTTTGACTGTCGATGTTGACGACTCGCTGAATTCGGCAGGAATCATCGAAACGTCGGCCCGACCGACGCGGCGACCCGGTAGCTCGACGCGGTCGGCGGCGGCGTGAATTGACCCAGCCGCACCAAGTCAACTTGACGCGGGTTGCCGCCGGGAATCTCAAACAAATTCGGATCGCCCGAGAGCAACTGGTTGACCGTCCAATCCTGGACCTCGATCCGCATCGACAACGCCTCTTCGCCGGCCGGTCGCAGCGTAATGTCGACCCGGTGCGGCAATGCCACGCCGCTGGGTTGATCCCATCGATGGTCGGCCAAGACGCTCGTCGCGATCTCGCGGCCGTCGGGGGAGTAGAGAAACAGGTAGGTGACGTAACCGGCGGTCGGTTCGATCAACGCAACCTGCTGGTAGTTACCCGCGGGCGTCGGCCGGAGCGTGCGGACTTCCCATTGTCCGTCGGAACGTCGCAGCGGTTCGGTGACGAATTGGCCCGGATCGAGTTGCCCCAGCCCGATCGCGTCGATCAACCAGGAGGGGTCAACCGGCAGCACCGCGCGGTCGAGCATTTGCGAATACGCCGCGTGATTGGCGCGGTAAAGCGTCGGCCGCATCGTCGCACCTTCGGGCACCTCGAACCAGAACTCCCGGTCATTGCTGCCCAAATCGATGCCGCTGCCCATCACCAACGGAATGGCGGCTTTGAGCCGAAAGTTCTTGGCCCGCGCCAAATGAAGGTTGGCGGACAATTTCGGCAGTGCGGGCATCGACGTGATGTCCAGCTTGGCCGAATTGGTCGACAGCGACGTGATCCCCGCGGTCCGGTTGACCGCATCGACGATCGCCACGGCGGTCGCGGAGTTGTCCAAAACCGGGGGCGGCGGGGCAACCGCGACGCGGGGAGTGGTCGACGCGCAGCCGCTGGCCAGGGCGACAAGCAGCAGCGAGATCGGGAGCGGCGAGCGGATCATGCCGCGTCGCTACGAAGTTCCCGACAGCGGGGTCAAGCCGACGTAGCGGAAGTCGCCAAAGCTTTATTCTCCCCCTTGCCCCTCTTAGGGGAGAGGGGGCCGGGGGGTGAGGGGATGTCCACTGTTTATCAAAACCCCGCGACCGACGCCCGCAAGACCCCTCACCCCCCAACCCCCTCTCCCCGAAGCGGGGCGAGGGGGAGTAAGAAAAAAGGGCCGACCCCCTCTCCCACCAAGCGGGGCGAGGGGGAGATATCGAAGCAGACAGAATCACCTGCGCGAAAAACCTAAATCCCCACCGGCCGCCCCGCCCCGGGCCACCGCTCCGGATCCGCCACCCCCGAAACAACAATCCCCTTGGCTTCCCAACCCAAATAAGCCGTCACCGACGCGGAGCAATACCGCAGGGTCAACCCGCAACGCCGGCGGTCGCTCGCGTTGGGCGCCGAACCGTGAACCAACAAGTCCGAATGGATCGACATCGATCCGGCGGCGATCGGCGTGAAACGATGCTCGCCGTAGCGTTCGGGGTGATCGATTGTTTGGTCCAAAACGTTTCCGCCGGCCGGGTCGGAGGTCTCAAAGTCGATCAACCCGTGACGGTGCGACCCCTCGTAGACTTCCATGCCGCCGTTGTCCAAATCTGCATCGTCGATCGCCAACCAAACGGTCACCGCGCGGGTCGGGGTGAGCGGCCAATAGCTGGCGTCCTGGTGCCAATCGACCCGTTTGCCGTCGCCGGGCAATTTGCAAAAAAAGTGCGACCCCCAACCGATCAAATCCTCGCCCAGCAGGTCGGAGACCGGATCGGTGATCCGGGAATCGCCCAGCAAATCCCAAATCCGACCGTGTTTCAAATGAGCACTGCTGATCGAATAGCTGTCCTGGCCCCGAGCCGCCGCGTCGGCGAGCAACTCGTCGAAATACGCTCGCAGGTCGTCGGCTTCGGACCGGGAGAGAACCTCAATCGGCCCCAGGTACCCGGTCCGGTTCCAGTCACCGATTTGGTCGGCGGTCAGCGTTCGTCCGGTCGCCGGCGGGGGTTTCAACAAACCCGATTTCACGCTTCACCGTCGCGATCGACTGGGAATCGGGGACGATGGCGAACGACGTCGGGGCGGTTTGCATGATCGATCGAGGTGAGAAATTGATTCAGAACAATAGCATAAGCGTCGCTGTACCGTAGGACGGTCTTTCAGACCGTCCAATTCGGCTCAGGCCTGCGTCGACGGGCTGAAAGCCCGTCGTACCACGTGCCATCCTACGGATCAACATAATACTCGACGATCCCCAAGTGCATTTCCTGGTGCGTTTGTTCGCCCCAGCGAACCGTTTTGGTCGGGTCGGGGTTGGCCGGGTTGTCCGCCGAATTGTCATACACCGCGCTATAACGAAGAATATCGCCGCGTCGGATCGGCAACGGTTCGGTCAATCGATACGCCAGTTGCCAATTGAAGTCATAACGCGGCACGTCCAATAGATTGCGAGTGGTATCGCCGGACACCAGATCAAAGCGAACCGATTTGCCGCGCAGGTGAGCGTGCGGCATGAAACTCAGTACATTCAAGTTGGACGGGATGGGACGGTCGGTCACAATCTCATGGTTCGCTTCGCCCGGCGGGATGGCAAAACGACGGTCGGCAATCCCCGCGACTTTGACCTCATGCTGCGGCGGCGAATCGGCATACACCAGACCGAGCCGGGTGACGTCCGTCGTTGCGGTGCCATAAGGCGTGTAGTGCATTTGAAAACGCAGCGTCGCGCCGGCGGGCAGCCGTTTGGCAAACCCCTCGGGGTACACCACGCGGCTGTTGCCGGGCACGTAGGCGGCCCAAAAATAGTTAGATTCGTCACCACGGTCGCGGCGACCGGCCGCGCGGTCATCGATCGAAACGATCACGTGATGAACCGCCCGCCGATCGCCGGGACGGATTTCGATGCCGCGGACCCAGCGATCGGTCGGGTTGTCGGTTTGGATCGTGACGTTTTGATAGGGCAACGTCCCGGTCGCGGGGATCGACACCGGCTCGTCAAACGCGAACACGGCGTCGGGTTGGCCAATGCTCCAGCCGTCAGGAAATTCCACCGCCGGCGGCGAATCGGCCGGATCGCCCGGCGGCATGTCGTCGGCCAACCACGTCGCCAGGTCTCGTTTCTCGTCGTCCGAAACCCGCCGTTCGCCAAGCCAACGGAGTGGCTGAGCGTGCGACGTTGATTCATCCTGACTATCCGCCGCGTACCATGGCGGCATCACGCCGCGATCGATGACTTCGGCGATCATCGCACCGTAGTCTCGGACCTGGTCATACGTTTGCAACGACATCGGTCCAATGCCGCCGGTGCGGTGACATTCCAAACAATGATTTTGAATCAGCCTGGAAATTTGATGATGATAGGTGACGTCTAAATTGGGCGATCCGTCCGCGTCCGCATCGGTCTCATAAAACAATCGGCAGCCCGGTGCGTCGGTCGCGGCCAGTGAAACGGGCATCGATTGCAATAGTTCATCCAATGCATCAGTCAAATAGTTTCGCCGCGGCTGGGGCAACGAGTAGGCAAAACCATACTGGTCATCGACCGCCCCGCGGTATCTCAGTGTCCGCGAAGCGTCGAGGACAAAGACCTCCGTCGTCGTTGTTGCCCCCAAAGCACGGCATAAGGTTTTGTCGACATCACGGAGGTAGTTTTCATGATTACCGCGGGCCGCCACCGATTTTTCAATGGCCGCCTCCGGTTCGGATTGATTGGGGTTGAGAAACAGTAGATTCACCCCCCGATCGGCATAACGTTGGCCGATCGACACTAGCGTCGGCGCGTATTTCAAACACAGCGGGCAACCGGTGCTGGTCAAGGCGATCACCGTCGGCCCCGACGGGTTTTGTTTGACGAGTTCATCCAATCGGACGTCTTCGCCGGCCAAATTTTGGACAACGGCATCATCGATCATCCGTCCGACCCCGGCGGCGAACGGGCGGATCGGCTGGGGGCCGCGGCGAACATCCTCCAGCCCCGCCGCCGCGGCGATTGACCCGAACCAAAACGCGGCGGCGATCGCCATGGTCAGTGTTGCAGGGGGCAATCGCATCAGGGATTTCCGTGGGGGGATTTTTGGATTGACTCGGGCCGCGGCGGTGATTTAACAGCGATTCAACCCCGCCGGTCGATCGCCGTTCCTGAATCAATTCGTAGCCTCGGGGTTGGCCGTCGTTCCCCAGTGATAAGACGCTTTGCCCGTGACTGCAACGATCTTTTTTTCCGTCGGTGAGCCTTCGGGTGACCAGCACGCCGCACGTTTGATCGAGCACTTGCGGGCCGGCGAGCCGACCGGCCGCCAAAAAATTGTCACCCGCGGCTTCGGCGGCCGTGCGATGGCAACCGCCGGCTGCGCGTTAGATTTGAAACTGACCGATCATGCGGTCGTCGGGATCGCCGAGGTGATCCCCAAATACCGCCAATTCAAAGGTTTTGTCCGTCAAGCCGAGGCGATCTTTGCCGCCGGGGGCATCGATGCGGTCGTCCTGGTCGATTTTCCCGGGTTTAATTGGCACGTTGCCGCGGCCGCCAAAAAACACGGCATTCCGGTCATCTATTACTGCCCGCCGCAGCTCTGGGCTTGGGGCCGGTGGCGGGTCCGCAAAATGAAGCGGCTCGTTGACCACGTGTTGTCGGTTCTACCGATGGAAACGCGATTATTTGACCAGGCGGGGATTCCGACGACCGAAGTGGGGCATCCGTTTTACGACGCGATCGCCGAAAAACGGCTCGACGCCGCGACGCTGCGTCGGCTCCGCGATTGGCCCGCCCGCGACAAAACCCGACTGATCGCAATCCTGCCGGGATCGCGGACGCATGAGGTGCATCACAATTTTCCGGTTCAACTGGCCGCGGCGCGGAAATTGAACGAGCGGCTCGGCCCCGGCGCCGCCCGATTCGCCGTCGCCGCGTATTCCGACGAACACTGCCTGTGGTGCCGGCGGCAATTGACCGGGGACGACGCCGCGTTGCCGATTCGTTTCTACACCGATCGGACGAGCGAGGTGATCGAGGCAGCCGACGCGGCGATGATGGTTTCCGGCTCGGTTTCGCTCGAATTGATGGCCCGCCGGACGCCTTCAGTGGTGATGTACCGGGTCTCGCGATTGACGCATTTCATCGGCAAACGGTTGGTCGGCGTCGGCAGCATCACGTTGCCCAACCTGATCGCCGGGCGGGTCGTTTTCCCCGAACGGGTCAGCAGCGGCCGCGACCCGTCGGCGGTCGATTTCCTGGTCGATTCAATTGAACCGCTGATCACCGACCCGTTCTATCGTGCTCAAACGATGCGCACTTTGGACCGGCTGGCGACCGCCCACGCGTCGCCGGGTGCGTCGGCCGGGGCGGCGCGTTGGATTCGCAAGTCGATTACGCTGGACAACCGGACGCTCCACCGCCCGGCGACGCGGGTTGCCCGAACCGACCGCGCCGCGGCGGCGTAAGGCCCCCCCCACCGCATCGAAATTCCCCCCCCAGTGTCGATTTCGTGACTTCCCAGATCGATTCCCCAACGCGACCGGCCGCGTCACGCTCGTTGCTTCTGCCGCCCGAACCCGGCGATGCGGCGGTCGCTTCGGCCCAACTGGACGCCGGCATCCCGGCGATGGGCGACGAGTCGACTTACGCGCCGGTTGAGGGTGAAACGCCGCCGGTCCGGCCCAGTGGTTTCGTCGGTCTGATCCTGGGGATCATCTCGTTCGCCGCCACCGCGGGTCTGCAGGCGTTGTTGATCCCGCTGGCCGCGATCGCCGTTTGCCTTTTTGCCCTGCGAAAATCCGGCGACGTGCGTCCGGTCGGGACCACGGCGGCAAAGATCGGATTGATCCTGGCGTGCGGTTTTGGTGCCTGCGGGGCGGGGCTGATCTACTTCAAGTATCAAACAATTGGCGGCCAAGCGGAGCACTTTGCCCGCGAGTTCCTGGAGCTGTGCCGGACCGACAACAAACCGCTCATCGCCGAATTGCAACGCAGCGCGATCAACCGCCGGCCGGCCGAAACGCGGCTCGACGAAACGCCCGAAGCGACCGGTGAGCCGGAACCGTCGTCCGAGGAAGCTGCGATGATGGCGTCCGAGGCGGCCGAGGAGGGTGGTTTGGCCGATCAAATCCGCGAGCTGCCGCGCGATCCGCAGTGGAAGTTGGTCGACAAAGACGTTTTTATCCGCTACCGGGTCGAGAAGGTCGAGCTGCGGTTCAAGGACACGACTGGTCAAATGAGCAGCGACGTGACCGTGGAGATGATTTGGGACGGCGACAAAGACGGCATCGGCCAGTGGCACGTCGGGCTGTTCCAATTCCACCGCGAACGAATCGTCGCCGAAAGCATCCTGTAGCGGATTCCGCCGGGACTCCGTTCATGCTCCCCCCGAACCCCGCCGCAGCAACCCCGCACTGCTGGCAAACAGCCGCTGCCGCCGCTCGGACTGATCCCGCCGGGCGTCGGCATCGCCGGCCGATCGACCGATGATCTCGTCCACCGCCGCTCCGCAGCGGCGGCAACCGACGGTTTGGACGTGAAAATGCACCGGTTCGTTGGCCGGGTTCTGCGGTTCCGAGGCGTAGCTTTTCAAAGCCGCATCGGCGGGGCAGGACACTCGCCGGGCACGCCAAATTTGACCAATCGTGTGGTAGCCGGCGGTATTTTGGTCGCGAAGCCTGGCCAACCGCCGGCGCAGCGACTCGGATTGCCGGGCCGCCCGTTCGATCGACGCCGAACGCTCGGCCGGCAATGCCTCGTCCAGAAACGCGGTCAATTCGACGTCGGAAAAATCTGTCTCGTCCATTTGGTTTGTCCGTCCAATTGTGGGATAGGCCTCCGGCCTGTCACGGGTTCCCGGTAGCCGAAGCCGCCAGGCTTTGGTCGAGTTTCCGGTAGTCGAAGCCGCCAGGCTTTGGTCGGCATACCGTCGACGTTCCGGCAGAACGCCGCCACCGCAGACGTGGGATAGGCCTCCGGCCTGTCACGGGTTCCCGGTAGCCGAAGCCGCCAGGCTTTGGTCGGCATACCGCCGGCGTTCCGGCAGAACGTCGCCACCGCGGAGCGCCTCGGGGCGTTAAACTCCGGCTCATTGTTTTGTCAATCATTCCGTTCGCCACCCGGACATCATGGCTCATCTGGACGTCAGCATCGAGGGACGATCGCCGGTGCGTCACCTGTTGGAAGGGGAAACGTTGCAAATCGGCCGCCATCCGCAGTGCGACCTGGTGGTCGAAGCCGGCGCGGTCAGCCGCCATCACGCGCGGGTTCACAAGACCGACGGCGGCTGGGACGTCGAGGATGCCGGCAGCCGCAATGGGACGTTTGTCAACGGTCAATTAATCGACGGCCGATACGCGTTGACGCACGGCGACCAGATCCGCATCTCCGACGTCACGTTGGTCTACCACGGGGACAACGCGCCGCACTTCACCGACGCCGGGGCCGACGTCAGTTCGGGGTTCGCCTCGGGATTGCAATTCGGCGGCGCCCGGTTTGACATTGAAATGGTCGATGAAGACCGTACCGAGCACCTGACCGGCTCCAAAGTCGAGTTTCGTCGCGGCGAATCGGGCGTTTCGGTCACCGCGACGGCCGAAGCGAAATTGGCGGCGCTGATGGCAATCAACCGCAATTTGACCGGCGCGATCTCGCTCGACGAGGTTTTGCCCAAAGTGCTCGATAGTTTGTTCGAGATTTTCCCGGCCGCTGACCGCGGATTCGTCGTCATGCGATCGGCCGACGGCGGTTTGATCCCCCGCTGGGTCAAAACCCGCCGCGGCGGTGGTGACGGCGAGACGGTCCGCATCAGCAAGACGATCATCACCGCGGCGATGAACAGCGGCGAGACGATCCTGTCGTATGACGCGATGGACGACAGCCGCTTTGATAGCAGCGAGTCGATCGCGGACTTTTCGATCCGGTCGCTGATCTGCTCGCCGCTGTTTGATCAAAACGGCGAACCGTTGGGGTGTTTGCAAATCGATTCAACCCAGGGCCGCGGTCAATTCCGCGAGGAGGACGTCGACCTGTTGGCCGGCGTCGCGGCCCAGGCCGGTGTGTTGATCAATAACGCTGCGATGGTCGATGCGGCGATGCGGCAAAAGGAGGTCGAACAGGATTTGAAGCTCGCCACCGATGTCCAAATCGCGTTCTTGCCGACCGGCGGGGCCGCGGTGCCGACCTATGAGATCGAAAGTCACTATCAAGCCGCCAATCATATCGGCGGCGACTATTACGATTACATCCCGTTGTCCGGCGGACGGACGGCGATCGTATTGGCCGACGTCGTTGGTCACGGCGTCGCGGCGGCGATGTACATGGCCAAACTGGCGTCCGAAACGCGGTTCTGTTTGGCCAGCTACGAGAGTTTGTCGACGGCGATTGAGGAACTCAACAATCGGATGAGCCGGCTGCACGTGGAGCGGTTCGTGACGTTCATCTTGGTCGTCGTTGACCCGGCCGAGGATTTGATTTGGATCGTCAACGCCGGTCACATGCCGCCGATCGTCCGCCGGGCTGACGGGACAATCGAGGAGCCGGGGGCGGATCAGTCGGGGTTGCCGATCGCGATCGACGAGGGGATGGATTACGAGACCGTGATGGTGCCGTTCGAGGTCGGCGACATCGCCATTTTGTACACCGATGGGATCAACGAGGCGATGGACCCGGCCGGCGAGGAGTGGGGCATCGATCCGCTGCGGCAATTGGCCAGCGACCCGCCGCCGGGCGATGGTTCGGTCGCCGCGTCGATCATCCGCGCGATCACCGAGGGCGTCACGCGGCACATCGGCACCGCGGCGCAGTTCGACGACATGTGCGCGGTGGTGATCCGCCGCTCGGCCCATTCGGTCGAAGCGACGTCGGATTCCACCGTCGAAACGCACCCGGCCCTGACGGCGACGGCCGATCTGTGAGTTTTGCTTGCCAAAACTATTTTCTTCCCCGCCCCGCTTCGGGTTAAGCCTCCCTGTTTTCTTTCTCCCCCTCGCCCCGCTTCGGGGAGAGGGGGTCGGGGGGTGAGGGGTTTTCGGGTCTCATCGCAAAGCCAGGCGTCAGCCCCTCACCCCCCGGCCCCGTCTCCCCCGAAGCGGGGGCGAGGGGGAGAAGGATGCGTTGCCGGCGCCCTCTCCCCCGAAGCGGGGGCGAGGGGGAGAAGGATGCGTTGCCGGCCCCCTCTCCCCCGAAACGGTGCGAGGGGGAAAAGGATGCATTGCCGGCCCCGCCGCCCCACCCACCTTTCGCGCCCCGCAGCCGCCGATACCCTTGGGCCGCCGCTTCCCAACGATTGCCAGCCTCCCCGACTCGACACTGCTGATGTCCGCCACCGCCACCCAAACCGACATCCAAACCCGGGCGATCGACACCATCCGGTGCCTGGCGATGGACGCCGTTCAAACCGCCAATTCGGGTCACCCGGGCACCCCGATGGCATTGGCGCCGATCGCTTATGAGATCTGGCAAAACGCGATGGACTATGATCCGGCCGACCCGACGTGGCCGGGCCGCGACCGGTTCGTGCTTTCCTGCGGCCACGCCTCGATGTTGCTGTACAGCATGATCCACCTGGCCGGCGTTCACGCGACCGAAGACGGCCAACCGGTCGGTCGTCCGTCGTTGACGCTCGATGATTTGAAAAACTTTCGCCAACTCGAAAGCCCCTGCGCCGGGCATCCCGAATACGGGTTTGCCGCGGGCATCGAAACGACGACCGGACCGCTGGGCGCCGGCGTTTCTAACTCCGTCGGCATGGCGATGGCCGAGAAATGGCTCGCCGCGACGTACAACACCGACAAACATTCGCTGTTCAACTACGACGTTTATGCGATCTGCAGCGACGGCGATATGATGGAAGGCGTCGCGTGCGAAGCCGCTTCGATCGCCGGGCACCTCAAGCTCGACAACCTGTGTTGGTTTTATGATGACAATCATATCACCATCGAGGGCGACACCGACCTGGCGTTCACCGAGGACATGGGGACCAAGTTCAAGGGACTGGGGTGGAACGTCCTGCATGTCGATGACGCCAATGACACCGAGTCGCTCGCCTCGGCGATCAAGAAGTTCAAAGCTTATAACGATGGCCCGACGCTGGTCATCATCAAATCGATCATCGCCTGGGGTGCGCCCAACAAACAAAACACGCACGGCGCCCACGGCTCGCCGCTGGGTTGGGACGAAGTCGAACTGGCCAAAAAGGCTTACGGATTCCCGCCCAAAGAAAAGTTTCACATTCCCGACGGCGTGATGCAGCACTTTGCCGACGGGATCGGTCGCCGCGGCGCCGAATCGCACGCGGCTTGGCAGAAATCTTGGTCGGCTTATCAAACCGATCACCCCGAAAAAGCCGCCGAATTGACGGCGATGTTTGCCGGCGAGTTACCTAAGGGTTGGGACGCGGACATCCCGGTCTTCGAGGCGTCCGATAAAGGCGATGCGACGCGAAATAGCTCCGGCAAGGTGCTCAATGCGATCGCCAAAAATCTGCCCTTCATGATCGGCGGCTCCGCCGACTTGGCGCCGTCGACCAAAACGGATTTGAAGTTCGCCGATTCGTTCGAGTCGACCAACTACGCCGGCCGAAATTTGCACTTCGGCATCCGCGAACATGGCATGGCCGGGGCCACCAACGGGCTGTGCCTGTCGGGACTCCGCGGCTACTGCTCGACGTTCTTTGTCTTTACCGACTACATGCGTGGGGCAATGCGGTTGTCGGCCATCATGCACCTGCCGACGCTCTATATCCTGACGCACGACAGCATCGGGGTCGGCGAAGACGGACCGACGCATCAACCGATCGAACACCTGGCCGCCTGCCGCGCGATCCCCGGACTGCATGTTTATCGCCCCGGCGACGCCAATGAGGTTGCCGAATGTTACCGCTCGGCCATGTTGATTAGCGACCATCCGGCCGCGTTCGTCCTGTCACGTCAAAACATGCCGACGCTCGACCGGACCCAAGTCGCCGACGCCAAGGGCTGTCACCGCGGCGGGTATGTGTTGGTCGATTGCGACGGCACCCCCGATGCGATCCTGATGGGCACCGGCAGCGAATTGCACCTATGTGTCACGGCAGCCGAGACGTTGACCAAAAAAGGCAAAAAGGTTCGCGTCGTTTCGATGCCCTGCATGGATCTGTTTGCCGAACAGGATGAAGCCTATCAGGACTCGGTATTGCCGCCCTCGGTGACCAACCGCGTCGCCGTCGAAGCGGGCATTCGGATGTGTTGGGACCGTTGGATCGGCACCAAGGGTAGATTCGTCGGCATGGACAACTTTGGAGCTTCGGGACCCGCTGAGGAAGTCTACGAGCATTTCAAAATCAACGCCGATTCGTTGGTCGCGGCGGCCTCTCGATGAGTCGCACGGCGGTGATCGGGTTGCAATGGGGCGACGAGGCCAAAGGCAAACTCGTCGACCTGTTGGCTCCGCGTTATGACATGGTCGTCCGCTATCAGGGCGGTGCCAATGCCGGGCATACGGTCGTTCACGGCGACCAGACGTATAAGCTGCATCATATCCCCTCGGGGATCCTCGATCCCGGCGTGATTAACTACATCGCCCCGGGCGTGGTGATTGATCCAACGACGATGTTGGCCGAAATCGATGGTTTGGTCGCCCGCGGCGTCGACGTGACCGCGAACTTGCGGGTTTCCGAGCGAGCACATTTGGTCATGCCTTGGCACCGAATCGAGGACGCGACGATCAACGCGACCGCGGTTCGCGGCGAGTCGATCGGCACGACCGGGCGGGGTATCGGACCTTGCTACCGCGATAAAGTCGGTCGGACCCACGCGATCCGAATGGTCGATTTGGTCGACGAGAGTCGCGATGAAAAGATCGGCACGATCGCCGCTCAGAAGGTCGAGCTGCTGACCAAACTCGGTGCTTCGTCGAAGGATTTGGAGTCGATCTCGCCGGACCGGATGATCGCGCTGGCCGCCGGTTGGGCGGAGAAGCTCCGGCCGATGATCACCGACACGACCGGCGAGCTGCTCGACGCGTTGGATGCTGACCGGTCGATCTTATTTGAGGGTGCTCAAGGTGCGTTGCTGGACATCGATCACGGAACGTTCCCGTTTGTCACCAGCAGCAATTCGTCGGGCGTCGGCATCTGCGGCGGTTCGGGCGTCCCGCCACGCTGGATCGACCACACGCTGGGGGTTTGCAAAGCCTATTCGACCCGAGTTGGCGGCGGACCGTTTCCGACCGAATTGACCGACCAAACCGGCGACAAAATTCGGCAGCTCGGCAACGAATTCGGCACGACCACCGGCCGTCCGCG
The DNA here is from genome assembly GCA_963833245.1 of Pirellulaceae bacterium. Lineage (GTDB taxonomy): Bacteria > Planctomycetota > Planctomycetia > Pirellulales > Pirellulaceae > Rhodopirellula. The sequence goes on along the minus strand of CAWHXH010000003.1, from coordinate 220,484 downwards.
GCGATGCGGTTGGTTCGATGCGGTCGCCGTGCGCTACACCGCCCGGCTGTCCGGGGTGACGCGACTGGCGTTGATGATGATGGACGTTTTGGCACATTTTGAGGAACTCAAAATCTGCGTCGCGTATGAACTCGACGGCAAGCGGATCGACCGCGTGCCGGCGCACCCCGAGCAATTGCGTCGTTGCAAACCGGTTTTGGAAACGGTGGCCGGTTGGAACACCCCGGTCGATCACGCCCGGGCGATGGGCGATTTTCCCGACTTGGCGATGGCCTACATCCGGCGGATCGAGGAATTGGTCGGCGTCCCGGTCGGCATCCTGTCGGTCGGTCCCGATCGCGATCAAACGATCTTCACCCCCGAAGCCGGAAGCCTTTGCCTGCCCGCGATGGCGTGACGAGCGATTCCGACGCCAAGCGACCCGATCACGTCGCGATCATCATGGACGGCAACGGGCGTTGGGCACAGGCTCGCGGGCTGCCGCGGGTCGAGGGTCACCGCCGCGGCGTCGACACGGTTCGGATGGTGACCGAAACGGCGGCGGAGTTGAACCTGCCGGTCCTGACGCTCTACTGCCTGTCGAGCGAGAACTGGAAACGCCCGGCGACCGAGATCGAGTTCTTGATGGCGTTGTTGCAACAGTATCTCGTTGCCGAGCGTCAATTAATTGTCGATCAAAACATCCGGTTGCATTTGATCGGCCGGACCGATCGGTTGTCAGCCGAAGTGCTTGAGGAGGTTCAAAAGACCCGCGCCGCCAGCGCCGCCAATACCGGCACGCGATTGGTGTTGGCGATCGATTACGGCGGCCGCGATGAAATCGTCCGGGCGGCCAACCGTTTGGCCACCGGTCAAACCGCGATCGACGAACAGTCGCTTTCGGGATCGCTGGATACCGCCGGTTTGCCGGACGTCGACTTGATGATCCGCACCGGCGGCGACCAGCGGATCAGCAACTTTTTGTTGTGGCAAGCCAGCTACGCGGAGCTTTGGTTTACCGACCGGGCGTGGCCGGAATTTTCGCGAGCCGACTTCGATCAGGCACTGGCGGAATACGCCAGCCGGCAGCGGCGGTTCGGCGGGCTGTGATCCGGTGGGATAGGCCTCCGGCCTGTCATCGATCGTCACGACAGCCCGGAGGCCTATCCCACCATCAGCCGCCCGGCCAACCGCTCGGCCGCCCGGCGGCGGGTTCCGTTGGTCGATCGCCAAGGACTCTCCAGCGACTGGGCGACCAGGTGCTCGACCGGGCCGGCGGGGGTTTGAATCTCCAACGCCACCATCCAAAACTTGCGGCTCGGATCGATCGGCATCGACATCGGCACGGTTTGGCAACCAATGATTGCCCCACGGGGTACCGTCAGCCGAAAGGCGTCACCCTCATAGAGAAACGTGCCATCGTCGGTGATCTTGGCAAACCCCGCGTCGGTGCAAGTCTCCAGTTTGATCTTTTCCCACCGGCTTCGGTCCGAAAAGACGACGAACAACGCTTCCGGGTCAGCCGGATCCACCAAACGGTCCAAACGTTGACCGATCGCTCCGCGACAAACCGCACGCGTGTAAAGCGATTCGGGCGTCGTCGGACAGGCCTGCGAAACGTACACGCCGATCAGTCCCAACAGCACGCCCGGCGCCGCCACGGCGATCGAACCGGGTAGGCCGATTTGCGGGTGCAACCAGTAAGCCAGCCCGCACAACCCGGCCGCCGCGGCGAGCATCAGCAGCGGGGAGCCACCGATGATGTTTTCAATCAACAGGTGCTTGCCGCGGAATACGCCCGGACGATGCGACTCGTCGACCTCGGTGACCGTCGCGGTGGCCGATGCCGCGAACTCGCCGCCGCCGGGCCGGGCCGCCAGTTCGCCGGGCACCGGACGCAGCTCGGGGTGATGTTTGGCCAACGATTGTTCAAAACGTTCAAACAGCGGCGTGACCGCGACGGCTTCCTCATAGGTCAACTTGGCCTGCTTCAGGTTGCCCCCCCGGCCGGTCCATTTGTCGAGCCAACGGGTGTTGAATGTCGGGTCGGTGACGGACAGGTAGATCGGCCGGGCGAGCGGCGAGTGGTCTTCGTCCGATACATATTCCAGCGTCACCGAGCACTGCGACGCGTTGACGTCGCCCGGCGACGCGGCTCCACGAGAAATTCGCACGATTTGGTCCAAACCGCCCGGCGGGGTCCTGCCGAGGTGATCCAGCACCGCTTGCCCCAACCCGGTGGCCAGAGTCCGTGACTCTTTCTTGGCCCAGCACCGGGATTGATCATCATAAACCCGCCCCGCTCGGGCCGCGGCCATCGTTGCGGGAATCAAGGTCATCGATCCGCCCTCGAACAAAAACAGCATCAGGTTCATCCAATACTGCGGCTGTTCGTTGGGATCGTCCGGCCGCGCCGCGTCGTTTTGCACATCGCTTTGCAAACGAAATTCGATGAACCATGGCAATGCATCGATCCGGGTGATCATCGCCGGACCAAACAGGGACACCATTTGCAAATGATAAGACCCCACAAACGCCAGTGCCCCGGTCATCGCGCCTAGCAGAAACGCCAACGTCCGACGACGCAGCCGCGACACCCCGACCGTCAGCGCGACGCAGACGCCGACGATCGCGCCGATCACCATCGGTACCAGGATGATGAGGTACCAACCGGCGTTGAATAACCAACAAAGCACCGCCGCGGCGATCCAGGCGACGTTCAGCGGAATCAGCAGCAGCAGCGGGCTGCGAAGCCACCCGACGATTCCCGACGGCCGGTAGGTTTCGCGGTGAATCAATGGCGTCGACATGGCGGGGTCATCGCAGTTTGAAAAATAAATCGTTCGGCGGCGGGCGTTAGGTTGAGAATAAGCGAACCCGACGCACCGGTGGGAATGTGCCCGTTGACCGGCCCCCCGTTGACCGGCCCCCCGCTGGTCACCCCGGTCGCTTTGGTCAAACTGATGCCCGCACCCTGACCATTTCCATGCAACGCGGACGGCTCCCCGGTGAGCGATATCTGGATCGGCTTTGACCTCGGCGGCACCAAGATGCTCGCCGTCGCTTACGGACCCGAAGACGCCGCGGCATTGCCCGGTAGTGAACTCGGGCGTCGCCGCCGCAAAACCAAGGGCCGCGAAGGTTCCGACGCCGGCATCGAGCGGATCGGTTCGACGATCGATCGTTTGATCGATGAGAACGATTTGTCCAAACACACCATCGCCGGGATCGGCATCGGCTGCCCCGGTCCGATCGATTTGGACAAAGGCAAATTGCTGATGACGCCCAATTTGGGTTGGGACAATGTCGACGTCCGCGGCTATTTGGGTAAAAAGTTCAACTGCCCGGTCGCGGTCATCAACGACGTCGACGCCGGAGTCTATGGTGAATATCGCTTTGGGGCCGCTCGCGGGGCGCGTTGCGTGGTCGGGTTGTTTCCCGGCACCGGGATCGGCGGCGGGTGCGTTTACGAAGGCCGAATCCTGCACGGCGCGGGGATTTCCTGCATGGAGGTTGGGCACATGCGGATTAACAATACCGGCCGCCGTTCGGGGATCGCGATGGGCGGGACGCTGGAGTCCGAAGCGAGCCGGTTGGCGATCGCCGGCGAAGCGGCCAAGGCGGCGATGCGGGGCGACGCCCCGACGCTGTTGGCCGACGTCGGCACCGACATCGCCGACATCCGCTCCGGGGCACTCGCCGACGCGGCGAAAAAGGACCCCGCGATTGCCGAGTTGATCGAACAAGCGGCCGAAAACATCGGCTACGCGGTCGTCAACCTGATTCACCTGCTTTCGCCCGACCACATCATCCTGGGCGGCGGAATGGTCGAAGCGATGGAGAAACCGTTCCTATCAACGGTCACCAAAATTGCCGAGGCCAACGTGATGGCACCCTACAGGAATCGGTTCAAAATTGCCGCCGCGGCATTGGCCGACGACGCGGGTGTGTTGGGCGCCGCGGCATGGGCCAAGCACACCGTCGGGGCGCGGTCGCCGACGTGACGATTGCGGGATCAACGACGGCATCCCGCACCGTCGCTGGACCCACGGTCCTCACATCTGCGAATACGGCTTGGCCCGCAGCACGAACTTGTCGATTCGGTTGACCGTCCCGGCGTATTTCGGTACCGCCTTGAGCGTCTGCCAATCGGGATGCTCAAAGAACTTCTTCCAAGCCAATTGGCGAGCGTCGTCGTTCTCATAAACGGTCAAATACGTCAGCGACGGCATCAGCGGTCCGACGACCGCTTGGCCCATCCAAACCGGCTCGATCCCACAGTCCAAAAAAATCGGCACTTCGCCGCTGTTGAACATCTCGACCTTGAGTTCCCCGATCGCCTCGTGCGGCGATTCGTATAGCCGCAGCTCATAAACCCGCTGGTCGATGTCATGCTCCGGCGGCGAAACCGCGGGCCAGCAATCCATCGCCACCAATAGCTCGGATGAAATTCGTTTGTAAGGGGCATCGCCGGGTTTTCGATTAAAATACTCCGAAGCCGCGGTTTGATACTCTTCGTCGGCCGCCAGTGCCGCTTTGACACGCGTCGGTCCGTCGGCGGCGTCGTGGGTGATGACGATGAACAGTCGGTGATCGTCCTGGTCGACCGGCTCGAGCACGCCGACCGGCCCGGTCCCGGCCCGGAGCAAAGCCGGCAACAACGCCTTTTGATAATAGGCATCCAGTGCCGCTTCATCGCCATCGGGGCCGACGTCGACCGTCCGAACCTCATAGTGTTGCAAGGAATCGGCGGCAGGAATCATGGTTGCCATGGTCAGTGACAAAAGGGTCAGCGTCGTGATGCGAAACATGCAATTTTTCCAAGGTGGGATAGGCCTCCGGCCTGTCATCCGCAGGTCCGAGAACCTTTTCCGCAGACGACAATAGCCGCGTCCATCGTAGCGGAAGTCGTCAAGACTTTCGGTGTCGTCAAATCGAAGCCGAAATTCTTGGCGAATTCCGCTACATCGATTCGGTCAGTTTTTGCGACGGCCGCAGCGTTACGTCCCGCTCCCCGATTCGCAACGTCACGCTGCGAGCGTCGATCGCCGAAACGGTCCCCGATACCGAACCGATTTCAAACGAATCGCCGACCCCCAATTTGAGCGTCTCGCCGCGGGTTCGGACCTTCAGCCACGCCGATGGGACGCCGCCGGTTTCGACCAGCGCGGTGAGCACCGTTTGGCTGGCGTCGTCAAAGCCCGGTTCATCCGGTTTGGGGGGCGGGGGCGGAGGTTTGTCCACGAATTTCAACGCCAGCGTCGCTTCGGTCTGCCGCGGCGGATAACCCGCATCGGTCGCCGCGACGCGGACCGAAGCCGGTTCGCTTGGCAGGTCCGCGTCGACCCGCAACCGGTTGCCTTCGAGCCGCACGCCGGCGGGCAAGTCTTCGGCGGCGACCGCGACCGATTGTTTCTCCGGATCGTCGAATTTTAAGTCAAATGATGCTCCTTGGCCCCGAGTGACGACCAGCGTTTGATCCCCGGCGTAAACCGGTGGGCGGTTGGGCGGCTCGAACCAATTGCGTTGCTGCACCGCGGCGACCACTCGATCGACCGGTTGATCCAACCGGTAGCTGCCCTCAGGGCTGATGCCCACCTCGGCCGGTGCCGCCCGCAGCGCGATCGCGTCGATGATGAACAACGTTTTGAGTCCCCCGCCGCGAACCGGCGAGATCGACCACTGCCGAATTCGATGCAAAACGTCGCGGTCGGCGATCCGCGCCATCAACGTCGTCACACCCGCCAGATCGGTTTGACCGGCAACGCGGAAACTGTATCGATCGTAGACGTCGCCGACCGCCGAAACCCCCGCCGGTTCGACCACCGCATCGTCCAGTCCAACCTCCTGGGCGATCGACAACAACCAACTCTGGTAGTCGCCCACCGCCGCGGCCGGATCGGACGGCAGCGACCGGGCGATATACTCGCCAAACCAGCGGTCCGCCTGTGCTCCGGCGAGCAGTTGCTCATTCTGGACCTGCGACTGGTTTTGCAAGTTCTCCAAATCCAGCCGCCGGTCGGTGAATGCCCCGCGGATTCGCGAAATGACCCACTGAGTCGAAACCGCCAGGATCAATCCGCCGACGGCGATCGCCAGGATGCGTTCCCTTTGCGTCATGATTCCTGCCCCGCTGTTTGAGTTTTCTCCGACTTTTCTCCGCCGCTGTTTGCGGCTTCGTCAATCGCCGTTAACCGGTCGCGTCGGACCTGATTGACGTCAAAAAAGACGGTTTCGCGGACCCGCCAACGGTACGCGTCCTGAGACTCGATTTCGGTCGCGCCCTGGCCGGTGATTTCAAAGCCGCCCTGACGGACCGATTGCTCGATTTTGGCAATCGTCTCGGGCGAGGTCACCGCGCCGGTGATCGTCATTTGACCGCCCCCGACCCGCTCATCGGACGAACCGGCGAGGCTGCGGACAATCAATTCCTCGGCCGGCGGCAGCGTCTCCGACAGCGTCGCGATGTGTTTGGCCCAAGCGACGTCGCCGTCCAAGAACCGGTCCACCGCCGCGGTCCGCTGCAACCTCGGGGCGGCTTTGGCGATCCGCTGAGCAACATCGGCGTTGGCGTCCGATTGCGTTGCGATCTGCCGATCCAGTTGCCGCAACCCGCTCCAAACGTAGCCGACGAGTGCCAACGCCACCAGCGCCGCGGCTACCCCGACGGGTCCGTAACGCCGGACCGGCGAAATCGGCTCGACGCGGCGGCGTGGGTTTTCAAAACAAATCGTCGGCCCGGCGCCGCCGACGACGCCTAATACCGCCGCGGCGTGACTCGGTGGTTGACCCTCCCGGCCGGCGGCGACCGAATCGACGACGAACGACGAACCCAACGCCGACTGCAGCGTTTGAGCGTCGTCGCGGTCCAACAGGACTACTTCGACGGTTTCCGAATCGGCCCCGCAAGCGATCGCGCCGCGGCGAATCTCGCCGGCCAGCGTCGCGATCGGGTCCTCCCCGGAGCGAACGGTGCGGATCATTTGAACCACCCCGCCGCGGCGGTAGATCAAATCGGTGACTTCATCGCCGATGTCGACGATCACCTCCCATCCGGCAGTGTCGTCCGACCGGGCCGACCACCACGCCGACGTCGCGGTCGATCGCAGCGTGATGGCGGCGACTTTCAAACCCGCCGCCTCGACCGTCTGGCGGATCGGTTGCAATTTCGCTCCCCCGGTCGCGGCGACCAACACCGCCACGCCGGTCGGTTGCCGCCCGGTCACCAGGTAGTCGACGACCGCCCGGTCACCGGCCGACGCAAAGGAGCGAATCGCTTGGAAACGAACGATGTCGGGCAATTCACCATCGGGCACCGGCGGCAGCGACAACGGGCGGACTTCGGCAACGTCGCGGCCGACGAGCACCGAGCACGTCGCTTTGCCAAACCGATGTTCGGCGACGAGTTCTGCCAACCGTTGCCCCAACCGCTCGTCCCGCGGCAACGTTTGAACGTCAACCCAGTCGACTTCCTCGGCGGCCAACACGTGGCGACCGGTTTTGGCCACGGCGTTGGCTTGGACCAAAATGGCGACGACGCGCCGGGCGGACCAATCCAGAACGAGATGTTGGGTCATGAAGCTTTCAAAACGGGCGGGGCGGGGGCAATCGGCATTGGACTCGGCCCCGCCGCCAGCATAATCCCCTGACGTGCCATCGTTGGGCGTCCTTTCCCAATGCCGCCGCCGCGGGGTACAACGGTGTGCCGCTTCGCCTCCTGTCATCTTCCAAATCGCTTCCGCCCATGATCGCCCGCGCCAGCATCGTCGCGGGGCTGGTTCTGTGCGGCGTGACGGTCGCCGGGATGATCGCGTCGCCGCAAAAACACGCCAGCGTTTTCCTGCCGATGATGATCGGCATCCCGGTGCTTTTCTTGGGTGTCGTGTCGCTCAATCCGCACTGGCGTCGGACGGCGATGTGGTTTGCCGCGGTTTTGGCCGGTGGCGGCGGGCTTTTCGCCATCGTCCGAATGATGGCGATGAGCGTGGCGATGCTCACCGGTCGGCCGGTCCACTGGGTGTCGCTCGAAACGCTTGCGGCGATGGTGATTGTCTGCGGCGTCTTTGTCGCCGCCGTGGCCGTTTGGACGCGGCGGCGGGAGCGGCGGGCGGCTCGGCGAGTCCGCAAAACGCTTCCCAAACCGGTGCCGCAAGTGACCGCCCCGATGCTGCCGGTACGCGAACCCGTCCCCCCCGGTGACAATCCATACCAACCGCCGCCGGTCGTTGCCGCCGAAGCCGATTTGACCGCCGGCTCAAAACTTGTGGGATAGGCCTCCGGCCTGGCGTCCAATTGCTCGAAACCTCCATCACTCCATGACCACCCTGACCGCTTCCCCCGCCGCCCGCTCCGCGTCCCCAACCAACACCCCGGCGGCTCGGACGATCAGCATCTACGACACGACGCTTCGCGACGGGTCTCAGGGCGAAGGCGTGTCGTTTTCCCTCGAAGACAAACTCGCCATCGCGACGCGGTTGGCTGAGATCGGGGTCGATTATGTCGAAGGCGGCTACCCGCTGAGCAATGACAAAGACGCGGCATTTTTTCGCGAAATCCGCAAGCGAGATCTGGGTCAAACCAAGATCGCCGCGTTCGGCATGACCCGCCGACGCAGCATGTCCGCGGCCGACGATCCGGGGATGAAAGCCCTCGTCGCGGCCGAAACCCCCGCCGTGACCATTGTCGGCAAAACCTGGGATTTCCAGGTCACCGACGTGATGAACGTCACGCTGGACGAAAATTTGCAAATGATCGGCGAGTCGATCGCCCACATGGCTAGCCGCGGCGAAGCGATCTACGACGCCGAGCATTTTTTCGACGGCTACACCGCCAACCCCGACTACGCGATGCAGACGCTCGCCGCGGCCGTTGCCGGCGGGGCGAGCTGGTTGGTGCTGTGCGACACCAACGGCGGGTCTTTGCCCGAACGGATCGCCGAGGTGACCGCCGCGGTCCGCGACCGGTTCGCGACGGACGCTCGGATCGGCATCCATTGTCATAACGACTGCGAACTCGCCGTCGCCAACACGCTGGCCGGAGTCGACGCCGGAGCCGATCAAGTCCAAGGCACCATTAACGGCATCGGCGAACGCTGCGGCAACGTCGATTTGATCGCCACGATCGCCAACTTGGCTATCAAGAAAAACGGCTACCGTGTGTTGCAAGACCAATCGCTGGTCCACCTGACCGAGCTGTCGCGCTATGTTTATGACATCGCCAACATGCCGCGGCGGACCAACCAACCGTTCGTCGGCCAAAGTGCCTTCGCGCACAAGGGCGGGATGCACGTCCACGCGATCAACAAGGTCGCATCGACGTATGAGCACATCAACCCCGAAAAGGTTGGCAATGAACGTCGCATCCTCATCAGTGAGCTGTCGGGGCGGAGCAATATCGAAGCCGTCGCGGCGGAGCACAATATCGAAGCCGACCGAGATTTGATGAACCGCATCCTGGCCGAAGTCGTTCGGCGGGAGAACGAGGGTTATCAATATGAATCGGCGACCGCTTCGTTTGACATGTTGGTCCGGCGAATCTCCGGTCGGTTCACCCCTCATTTCAACTGCATCAAATATCGCGTCGTCGCTGGCGACCGCGACGTTGAAAATCACGTCGAGTTTGCCGAAGCGATCATCAAACTGACCGTCGGCGAGGAATTGCGTTTCGAGGCCGCCGAGGGCGACGGTCCGGTCAACGCGCTGGACCGAGCACTGGGCAAAGCGTTACGCAAAGACTTCCCGCAGCTCGAAAAACTCAAACTGGTCGACTACAAAGTCCGCATCGCCTCCAGCGGCGACGGCACCGCGGCGCAGACCCGCGTCAACATCACCTCCACCGACGGCAAGGATTCCTGGGGCACGATCGGCGTCAGCCACAACGTGATCGAAGCGAGCTGGCTGGCGATCGTCGACTCGGTCGAATACCTGCTGCACCGCGAAACCGCTGTTTCCTAAAAACCAAATTTTGCTTCCGGCAATACGTCATGAGTACTACAACCGTCGATCCGATTATTCAGAAAGCGAAAGAGATTTATGAGGAAAAATATCGCGACTCACTAGAGCAGGATCACTTTGGTTCCTATGTCGTGATTGAACCCCAATCCGGGGAAGCCTTCATTGCCGAGACGTCGATCGAAGCCAGTTTAGCGGCGGATGCGGCCTACCCGGACCGTGAAGCGTTTCTACTCAGAGTCGGTTATCCGGCGGCATTCCACATTGGTTGGATGTCTTGTTAAGTGGCCATGTCGATGATGCCAATCGAGCCTGGCTCACCATAACTGTGTCTAGTGGACCGGGCCAATCCGGAATTGGCCTGGAGCTATGGGTCGATACAGCTTTCGATGGTTACATCGTCTGTTCAGCGGACTTGATCCGGCGGATGGGTTTACGACGCATTGCCAAGACTCAGGCCATTCTCGCCGACGGAACCGAGGTTAGCATGAAAACGTTTAAGGGATTTGTTGATTGGTTTGGCGAGGTACAGCCCGTCCAGGTGATTCAGAACGAGGTCGCCAAGCCGCTACTTGGAACGGCCTTACTGTCGAATCGTCGATTGACAATCGACTAAAAGGCGAAAAAGGTCCGACTGACATAATCGCAGAGAGCAAAACCTCCCACCGAAGTTATCACTGGAAATCATGACCGAAATCCCCACCCGTTTTGACCATGCCGAAGCCGCCGCCCGCTGGACCCGGGTGTGGGATGAGCAAAGTTGCTTTACCGCCGACGCGGCCAGCGACAAACCGCCCTTTTGCATCGTCATCCCGCCACCCAACGTCACCGGCGCTTTGCACCTCGGGCATGGTCTGAACAACACGCTGCAGGACGTCCTGGTCCGCACCCGGCGGATGCAGGGGTTTGAAACGTTGTGGATGCCCGGCACCGATCACGCCGGCATCGCCACCCAAGCGGTCGTCGAACGGCGTCTCAAAGAGGACGAGAATAAAACGCGGCATGACCTGGGCCGCGAAGCTCTGGTCAGCCGCATTTGGGATTGGAAAGACCAGTATGAGACCCGCATCCTGGACCAACTCCGACGCATGGGTTGTTCGTGCGACTGGACCCGGACCCGCTTCACGCTCGACGACACCTGCGCCGCGGCCGTCCGTGCGACCTTCTTTGATCTGTTTGCCAAACAACGCATCTACCGCGGCAAACGGTTGGTCAATTGGGACACGTTCCTGCAAACCGCCGTCTCCGATGATGAAGTTTTCAACCAATCGGTCCGCGGCCATTTCTATCACTATCGCTACCCGGTCATCGATCCGCGACCCGGCGAACCGACGCATATTGAAATCGCCACGACGCGTCCCGAAACGATGCTCGGCGACACCGCCGTAGCCGTTCACCCCGACCCGGCGGCGGCGCTGGAAAAAGTGGACGCGGACTTGAGCGTCAAACTTGCCGAAGCGACAGCCAAAGAACGACCCGCCATCGAGCAACAGATTGAATCGGTGAAAACCCGACGCGAGACCATGCTGCCGCTGCTTCAAACGCTGCGAGACATGGCCGCCGACGGCCGGATGCTGATGCTGCCGCTGGCCGACCGTCCGATTCCTTTGGTCTTGGACGAGTGGGCCAAACCGGAACTCGGCTCCGGGGCCGTCAAGATCACGCCGGCACACGACCCCAACGATTATGAGGTTGGTCAGCGGCTCGGGCTGCCGATGATCAATATCCTGCATCCCGACGGCACGCTCAATCCGGCCGCCGGCAAGTATGAGGGGCTGACGATCAACAAAGCCCGCGCTGCGGTGATCGCGGACCTGGAAGATGCCGGTTTGATGGGCGATATCGAAGACCGCGTCATTGAATTGCCTCACAGTGACCGGTCCAAAACCCCGATCCAGCCCTACCTGGCCGATCAATGGTTCGTCGCCATGGACCAATTGGCACAGTCGGCGATCGATGCGGTCGCCGATGGTCGAGTTGACATCCGGCCCGATCGTTATGCCAAAATGTATACCGATTGGCTCAGCGAAAAACGCGACTGGCCGGTTTCGCGGCAGCTTTGGTGGGGGCACCGAATCCCGATTTGGACCAAATCGTTCGCCTCGGCCGCGGCGGCGGAAACCAAACTCGGCAAACTCAAAACCCTGGGCAACGCGACCGAAATCGCCGTCCAATCGGTCGACACCGAGGACGGCGGCGTGTCGCTGCAGGTTTGCATCGCGGCGGAGCACTCGACCCTCGAATCCAAAGTCGAAGCCCTCGGCTTTGTCCAAGACCCCGACGTGCTGGACACCTGGTTCAGCAGCGCACTTTGGCCCCACAGTACGCTCGGTTGGCCGGATCAAACCGCGGATCTAAAAAAGTTCTACCCAACCTCGACCCTCATCACCTCCCGCGACATCATCACGCTCTGGGTTGCCCGGATGGTGTTGATGGGCATCAACAATGTCGGCAAAGTTCCGTTTGCCCAGGTTTATATTCACCCCAAGATTCTGGACGGCCAGGGGGTGACGATGTCCAAGTCCAAAGGCAACGGCGTCGATCCGGTCGACATCATCGATCGATTCGGTCCCGATGCGATGCGGTTTGGATTGATGCGGCTGGCGACCGAGACGCAAGACGTCCGCCTGCCGGTGCAGTACGAATGTCCTCACTGCGAAAAGCTCAACGATCAAACCGCCAAAACCATGGTGGCCAAGACCGTCGAGTGTAGCCATTGCAAAGCGACGTTCTCGACCCAGTGGGCTGAGTCCGCCGCCGACACCTCGCATCCCAAAGCCGCCGTTGTTTCCGAACGATTCGAGACCGCGCGAAACTTTGTCAATAAACTTTGGAATGCCTCACGGTTCGCGCTCGGTCATCTGCAAGGTGAGTTCGCGACGATCGGCGATGTCGCCGACCTGCCAACCGAAGACCGTTGGTTGCTGTCCCGTTTGGCATCGGTGACCGAGCAGACGACACAGTTGATCGACGGCTATCAATACGCCCCGGCGGCGGCATTGTTATACGATTTCGCCTGGGACGAATTCTGCAGCGTTTACATTGAAATGGCCAAGCCGCGGCTGGAAGACCCCGCCGATGCCCCGATCGCCCGGACGATGTTGGTCCATTGCCTCGATCAATTGCTCCGGTTGCTCCACCCGATCATGCCATTCGTGACCGAATCGGTTTGGGAACATCTGGCCGCCGCCGCCCCTCGTCGCGGTTTGGATCAATCCGGCGTCGCGGAACCTCACCTGGCCACCGCCGCCTGGCCGGCCGCCACGTCGGGTCATCGCGATGAAACGATCGAACGTCAGTTCAACATTTTCCTGCAAACCGCCGCCGCGATCCGGCAAATCCGAGCGTCTCAGAACATCGGTCCCCGCGAAGTCGTCCCGGTGGCGATCCGTTGCGACGAATTGACCGCCGATTTGCTCGGTCCGATGACGCCTTACTTCACCGCCCTGGCCAGCGCCGAGGTGCTGGCCTTTGGTCCCGGCGTCCGACCTTTCGGCACCGACGGTCATTTGGCGATCCCCGACGTGGGCGTCGATCTGCACGTCGACCTGGAATCGTTCATCGACGTCGAAGCGGAAAAGAGCCGGTTGGAGAAATTACTCGGGCAGATTCTCGGCCAAATCACCGGCAAGGAGAAGAAATTGTCCAACGAAAACTTCGTCTCCCGCGCCCCCGCCGAAGTCGTCGACAAGGAACGCGAAACCCTGGAACAGCTCCGCCGGCAGGTCGAATCGGTCCGCCGCGATTTGACGAAATTGACAGCCTAACTCTCCCCCCAACGTAGCGGAAGTCGCCAAGACTTTCGGTTTCCGACCGACCGCCGGCGATCCGAAAGTCTTGACGACTTCCGCTACGTGGGTCACCTCAAACACGCAATCATTGACCGATTTCGTATCGCGGGCCTACAATCTCGCGATGATTTCGCTTCCCATCGCCGACGGTTCATCCCAAACCACCGACTTGCCCCGCGGTGATGCCGTCACCGCCCGCGGCCGGTACGCGGTCGTTTCGCTGGGCTGCCCCAAAAACCTCGTCGACACCGAACAGATGCTCGGCCGACTCAACGAGCAAGGCTACGCGATGGTCGACGGTGTCGATGGAGCGGATTTCGTCGTCGTCAACACCTGCGGATTCATCGATTCAGCCCGCGCCGAATCGATGGCCGCGATCGACGAAATGCTCGCCCTCAAGCGCGACGGCAAATTGCGAAACGTCGTCGTCACCGGATGCCTGGCCGAACGGCAACAGCAAAAACTGCTCGACGCTCGGCCCGAAATTGACGCCCTGGTCGGTGTCTTCGGACGCAACGACATCGTTTCGGTCGTCGATGATCTCTACGCCGGACTCAAAGAGCAGCGAACGGTTTTCAAACCCGCCGCCGTCAACCCGCTCTCCGACGCCGTCCGCGCCGCGGTCACCCCGCGCCACTTTGCGTATTTGAAAATCAGCGAAGGTTGCGACCGGCTTTGCACGTTTTGCGCAATCCCCGGAATGCGCGGTAAACATTTCTCCAAACCGATCGAACAAGTCGTCGCCGAAGCCCACCGGTTGGCCGCCTCGGGCGTTCGCGAAATCGTCGTCGTCGCCCAAGATACGACTTATTACGGCATCGATCGTTATGGTGAACCCCGACTACGAGAGTTATTGGAGCAACTCGATCAGGTCGATGTCGACTGGATTCGATTGATGTATTTCTATCCGATGTACATCGATGACGCGTTGATTCAAACCATCAACGATGCCCGGCGGATCATTCCTTATATTGACATTCCCTTGCAACACGCGTCCGACCGAATGTTGCGGCGAATGGCACGCAAGACAACGCGATCGTCCCAGCGTGAAATCATCGCGAGGCTTCGCGGCGGGATCGACAACCTGGTCCTCCGCACGACGATGATCACCGGTTTTCCCGGCGAGACGGAAGATGATTTCGAGACATTATGTGATTTTGTCGATGAATCGAAGTTCGAGAACTTGGGTGTGTTCACTTACTCGGTCGAGGATGGCACGCCGGCGTCGCGGCTACCCGATCGGGTTCGGCAAAAAGTGTCCGAGCGTCGCCGGGACGAATTGATGGCGATCCAGCAGCGGATTGCTTTTGATTTCAATGAATCCCGCGTCGGCGGCACCGAGCGGGTCATCATCGACGCGGCGTTGCCGGACCAGGACGGTGTTTTCCTGGCAAGATCGGTTCGCGAAGCCCCCGACGTCGACGGGCTGATTTATGTTTCCCAAACCGACCCCGAAACCCCGGTCACCGTCGGCCAAATGCGAGACGTCGAGATTGTCGCCAGCCAAGGCTATGACCTCGTCGCCGCCGCAACGTAAAGTCGTAGCTGGACCCGCGGTCCTCAGGGTCTACCAGCGGGTTGGTATTGGCAACAGTTCGCCGGACAAACATCATGCCATGGACCCAACTTGCCGACCGCGGGTTTTTCTGCGGTGACACCCAAACGCTCCTGGACCAACCCGCGGATCATGCCGACGAACGACGCGTCGGTACCCGCGGTCGCCGCCCGTGCCATCGGGATGCCGCGGTCTCGGCATAACGTTGCCGCTTCTTCGTCGAGGTCGTACATCACCTCCATATGATCGCTGACAAAGCCGATCGGGACGATGACAACAGCGGTCAATTTCGATTCGTCATCCGCTTTGGCAATAGCATCACAAACGTCCGGCTCCAGCCACGGAATCCGCGGGCTACCCGAACGGCTTTGGTAGACCAAACGGTGCGTGGTAACGCCGGCCGCGCCGGCGACCAACCGGCTCGCTTCGCGTAGCTGTTTCTCATAATCACAATTTTCCGCCATCGACATCGGGATCGAATGGGCGGTGAAAAAGACATCGACGTCGGCGGGGGATTTGCCCAGCGAATCGATCGCCCTCTGGACCGACCGTGCCATCGTGTCGATGAATCCGGGGTGGTTGAATCCCATCCGCACCTTCTCGATGATCGGGGCGTCGGGACCGACTTGCTCGCGGGCGGCAATGATGTTTTCGCGGTATTGACGACACCCCGAATAGCAACTGAACATTGATGTGAAAAATGCCAACGCCCGTCGGCGACCGTCATCACGCATCTGTCGCAGCGTGTCGGCAAAATAGGGTTTCCAATTCCGGTTGCCCCAGTAGACCGGCAGGTCGACATTATGATTTTGAAACTCTTGTTTGATCGCCGCGAGCAGTTCTCGGTTCTGCCGGTTGATCGGCGAGACACCGCCGAAATGGTGGTAGTGTTCGGCGACTTCGAGCATCCTCTCCCGCGGCACCGGTTTGCCCCGCAAGACGTTTTCCAGATAAGGCATCACGTCGTCGTGCCCCTCGGGACCGCCGAAGGAAACGAGTAGAAATGAATCGTAAGGCGGCGGGTCAATCATGCGGTTGAACTCAAGGCGGTGAAGTGTTGGTGCGTGACGATCATGACGATGACGCCACGAAGGCTCCAGGCGGCGGTGCGGATCCAATTGGTGTTGACCAATCGGCGGTGAACCTCGGCATCGAAGCCATCGCCCAGCGCCGCGTGGGCAGGAACCTGCAGCAACGCGGTGGACAACCAAATGACCGCAACCAGAACCGCGGCGGCAATCAGCCACCCGGCGTCAACGCCTTTGGGCGGTACAAAACAAAGAGCCACCGCGGTGCCCAGTTCAATCAGCATCGGAACCGCGACGATCGGCGTGATCAACCGGGCGTGGTCGGCTGCATAGCGAGCAAAGACGTCGGGACCGACGCGATCGAACATCGCGTAGTGAACGATTTGGACCATCCAGATCAACCCCACGAGGTACCAAGTCGCTGCGACGTTGAGCAGCAGGAGGGTGGGGGCGGGCATGAGGAATGATTTAGGCAAAGAGAAGCGTCACATTTTCTCCCCCTCGCCCCTCTTAGGGGAGAGGGGGCCGGGGGGTGAGTGGATGTCCCGTCGGAGGCCTAGGCGGCCCCCGCTACGGTAGCACTCGTTGCGACCCATTGCCCGGTAGTCGTCACCGGCTCGATCCGGGACACTACCGCCCATGAACTACCCCCGCGTCGCGTCGCTCAAGACGCCTGGAGCGTTTTCGGATCGGCTGAGCCAACTGGGGCTGGAGCTTCCCTACGACGCCGACGTCGCGGCCGGTGCCGACTCGCCGCTGGGGCAAGCGATCGACGTCGCCGGCCATCGCGTCGGCAACCGATTTTGCATCCTGCCGATGGAGGGTTGGGACGGGACCGACGCGGGGGCACCGACTCAATATCATCACCGGCGATGGGCCAATTTCGGCCGCTCGGGCGCCAAATGGATTTGGGGCGGCGAAGCGGTCGCGGTGCGGCACGACGGACGGGCCAACCCGCAACAACTGCTGCTGTCGCCCGAAAATACGGATGCGATCGCTGATTTGCGGCAAACCCTGGTCGACGCCCACGCCGAATCGTTTGGGGACACCGACGACCTGTTTGTTGGCCTGCAATTGACCCATTCGGGTCGTTACGCCCGGCCCAACATCAAAACGCGGGCGGAACCGCGGATCGTCCATCGACACCCGGTGCTCGATTCGCGGTTGGACATTCACGACGACTCGGCAGTGCTTCGCGACGACGATTTGGCCCAATTGGTGCGAGATTTTGTTGCCGCCGCCGTCCGAGCCGAACGGGCGGGCTTCGCGTTTGTCGACATCAAGCACTGTCACGGCTACCTGGGCCACGAGCTGCTCGCCGCTCGCCGGCGGTACGGGCGGTACGGAGGCGATTTGACCGGACGGACGCAATTTTTACGCGAAATCGTCGACGGCATCCGCGACGCCGCCCCGCGATTGGCCATCGGCGTGCGGCTGAGCATCTTTGATTTCGCACCGTTCCGGCCCGGACCCGGCGGCGTCGGTCAGCCCGAGCCGACGGACCCGGCGTTGATCTTCGCGGCCGCGGCCGATGGGGTTTCGCCCGATTTGGATCAAACCAGCGAGTTGATTGAGGTTTTTGAATCGCTCGGCATCACGATGGTTTGCACAACCGCGGGCAGCCCTTATTACAACCCCCACATCCAGCGTCCGGCGACGTTTCCGCCCTCGGACGGCTACGGACCGCCGGAAGACCCGCTGGTCGGCGTGGCCCGTCAAATTCACGCTGTCGCCGAGTTGAAACGACGCCACCCCGCGGTCGCTTGGGTCGGTTCCGGTTACACGTACCTGCAGGACCATCTGCCGGCCGTTGCCCAAGCGGTAGTGCGGCGGGGGATGGCCGACGCGGTGGGTTTGGGGCGGATGGTGTTGTCCTATCCCGAACTGCCCGCCGACGTTTTGGCCGGCCGACAGCAACAACGCAAACTGATTTGCCGGACGTTCAGCGACTGCACCACGGCGCCGCGGAAGGGCCTGATATCGGGTTGCTATCCGTTGGATGCGTTCTACAAATCGCTGCCCGAGCACGGGCGTTTAAAGGAACTGAAAAAAGCGTAACATTGCCGTAGCGGAAGTCGCCAATACTTTCGGGAGTGTCCGCAGGAGATAGGCCGAAAGTCTTGGCGACTTCCGCTACATTGCCGGCAATTGATTTTTAACAACTCACTCCCGCCCGCCCCGCCGGCCATGTCCGCGACCGAGTCCCTTGCGCAAACCCCGCTGGCCGATTGGCACCGACAAAACGGTGCGGCGATGGTGCCGTTTGCCGGTTGGGAGATGCCGCTGCGGTACTCGGGGATCGTGGCCGAACATATCGCTTGCCGCACTGCCGCGGCCATCTTTGACGTCTCGCACATGGCGAGGCTTCGTTTCGAGGGCAATCAGGCGATCACGCTGCTCGATCGCGTGCTGACCCGACCGGTTTCGGACATGCCGCTCGGCGGCGTTCGCTACGCCCTGATTTGCGACGATGACGGCGGGATCATTGACGATATCCTGGTCACCCACGTCGGTACGCCTTCGGGTACGCAATACTTCCTGATGGTTGTCAACGCGTCCAATCGCGCCGCGGTGATCGAACATTTGACGCCGCACGTCGAGGATATCGGCGGCGTGACGATGACCGATCGGACCGAATTGTCGGCGATGTTTGCGGTTCAAGGTCCCGGGGCAATCGCGGCTGTCGGGCGATTGTTTGACCATGATCCGTCGAATCTAAAACGTTACACCGCGCGATCGACCCGCCAGATGGGCAAACCGGTGATCGTCAGCCGCACCGGGTACACCGGCGAGGACGGCCTGGAAATCATCGTCCGGGCCGACCAAGCGGTTCGGGTTTGGGAAAACCTCATGCTCGCCGGCCGCGATTTGCCGATCATCCCGGCCGGGCTGGCCGCTCGCGACACGTTGCGGATGGAGGCGGCGATGCCGTTGTACGGGCATGAGATCGATCGCCAAATTGATCCGATCACCGCAGGGTTGAAATGGGCGGTGAAGTTTGATGACCGCGCCTTTGTCGGTAATGAAGTCATTCGCCGGATCGCCAAGTCCGGGCCGACGCGGCGGCGGGTGGGTTTGAAGGTCGACGGCAGGCGCCCCCCGCGTCAGGGTTGTGATGTTTTGAACAATGACGGTCAACGAATTGGCGTCGTCACCAGCGGCGGGCCATCGCCGACGCTGGGGATCAACATTGCCATGGCGATCATTGATGCGTGGACCCCGACCGATGCCAAGCTTTCGGTTGACATTCGTGGCCGATCGGCCGAAGCGGTGGTGGTCCCCCTACCATTCTACCGGCGATAATTCGTTTTCCTGTCTTCTGTTGTCCTTCCCACCCTGTCAATTTCGTTCATGGCCAACCGCGACCCCAGCCGCCTGCTCTACGCCGAAACCCATGAGTGGGTCGATGTCGACCCCAGCGAACCGTCGGCGATTGCGACGATTGGTATCTCCGCCTTCGCGATCGAACAACTCAACGATTTGGTCTACATGGACCTACCCGAAGTCGGTCGGGTGGTTGCCGCCGGCGAAGAATTCGGTGAAGTCGAGTCGGTCAAAGCGGTCAGTCCCCTGTATGCCCCGGTCAGCGGGGAGGTCGTGGAGGTTCACGCCGATTTGAGCGACGATCTGGAGTCGCTCGGCACCGACGCTTATGACTTTGGTTGGATCATCAAAATCAAGATGGACGGCTCGTTGCCCGAAACGTTGATGGACCACGCCGCTTATCAAAAACAGTGCGCCGAGGCCGGTTAAATGCCATACCGATATCACACCGACGAAGATCGCCGCGAAATGCTCGCCTCGATCGGGGCGGCCGACATTGACGAGATTCTCCACGCACAAATCCCCGCGGCCGCGCGGCTCGACCGGCCGCTGCGGCTCCCGCCGGCAACGCACGAAATGTCGTTGACCCGGGAATTGACCCGGCTGGCCGCCCGCAACGCATCGACCGACAGCCATGTGTGTTTCATGGGCGGCGGGGCGTATGACCATTTTATCCCCGCGGTGGTCGATGAAATCGCCGGCCGAGGTGAGTATTACACTTCCTACACGCCCTACCAGGCGGAGGTGTCGCAGGGCAACCTGCAGGTGATGTTTGAGTATGAGACGCTGATCACCCAGTTGACCGGGTTGGCCGTCTCCAACGCGAGCCTCTACGACGGCGGTTCGGCGGCGACCGAAGCGGTGTTGATGGCCGTCGCGATCGGCAAAGGCAAACGGACCCGGGTGGTGACCAATGATCTGGTCCACCCCGAATACCGTCAAATACTGTCGGCCTATTTGAAAAACATCGGCATCGAACTGATCACCGTCGCCAGCGATGAGAGCGGATCGACACCGGACCTGATCGGCGCGATCGATGAAACCACCGCGGCGGTATTGATCCAGCATCCTAATTATGTCGGCGGCTGCGAGTCGGTCCGCGACATCGCGACCGCGGCGCGATCGGCGGGGGCTTTGTCAATCCAAGTCTTTGATCCTATTTCGCTGGGACGATTGACCCGGCCGGGTGATTTGGGCGTCGACATTGCCGTCGCCGAGGGGCAATGTCTGGGCAACCGATTGGCTTACGGCGGTCCTTACCTAGGCATCCTGGCGTGCCGTGAGGATTTGGTGCGGCGGTTGCCCGGACGCATCGCCGGTCAAACCACCGACCGCCGCGGCAATCGCTGCTGGGTGCTGACGCTGCAAACCCGCGAGCAACATATCCGTCGCGACAAGGCGACCAGTAACATTTGCAGCAATCAAACGCTGTTGGCTCTCCGCGCCAGCGTTTACCTGTCGCTGCTCGGGCCGGAGGGTTTGAGGGAAACGGCGGACCATTGTTTGGCCAAATCAGCCTACGCCGCCGACCAAATCGGGGGCATGGATCGTTATGAGATCGTTGGGGCGGTCGGATTCAAGGAATTCGTCGTTCGCGACCGGGCCGGTGATGTCGCCGGGTTGCTCTCGTCGATGACTGCCGCCGGTTATCTAGCGGGAATTGATTTGACCCCGATGACCGGGATCGAGGACGGTTTGCCAAATCGTTATGAGAATTGTTTCCTGGTCGCGGTGACCGAACAACGCACCCGCGTCGAAATCGACGGCTTGGCGACCGCCTTGCAACGTGCCGCGGTTGCCGAGTTGCAGATGACCTAAATGGCGTCACGGAAGTTGTCACGAATCCCGTAGCGGAAGTCGCCAAGACTTTCGGTTGCCGCACAATCACCTATCGCCCCACCGCCCCTCCGCAGCCGAAAGTCTTGGCGACTTCCGCTACGGGTGGGAAGCCTCCTCCAAACAAAACGTCGATGCGTAACCGCCAATCCACCCAACTGATTTTTGAACTTTCGCGCGACGGGCGGCGGGCACACCGTTTGGGACCCATGGATGTGCCGGCGGTCAACGTCAGCGATCGTTTTGATGCCGATCACCTGGCCGCCGCCCCCCCGCCGCTGCCGCAATTGGCCGAAGGCGATGTGGTGCGGCATTTTGTCAATCTGTCGACGCTCAACATGTCCGTCGATACGCATTTCTACCCGTTGGGGTCATGTACGATGAAGTACAACCCCAAACGCAACGAGCGGATCGCCAGCGTGCCGGGCTTCGCCGACGTGCATCCGATGCAGACGCCCGAAACGACCCAGGGCATGTTGCGATTGTTACACGAATTGCAAACGATGCTGGGCGAAATCTCCGGTTTGCCGGGTGTGTCATTGCAACCCGCCGCCGGGGCACACGGGGAATTGACCGCGTTGTTGGTTGCAGCGGCCTATTATGAGGAAATCGACCCGCGGCGGCGGGTGGTTTTGACCGCCGATTCAGCCCACGGCACCAACCCGGCCAGCGCCCAGATGGCGGGGTTTGAAACCCGGACCGTCAAAAGCAATTCCGACGGCAAAGTCGACCTGGCCGATTTGGCCGCCAAGCTAGATGACACAACCGCGGTCTTCATGTTGACCAATCCCAACACGTTAGGATTGTTTGACGATCAAATTGCCGAGATTGATCGGTTGGTCCATGACGCCGGAGCACTGATTTACCTCGATGGTGCCAACATGAACGCGATCCTGGGACTGAGCCGCCCCGGCGACTTCGGCGCCGACCTGATGCACTTCAATCCGCATAAAACGTTCTCCGGGCCGCACGGTGGCGGCGGACCGGGCGCGGGACCGATTTGCGTCACGCAGCGGTTAGCCAAATACCTGCCCGGCCCCATCGTCGGTGAGTTCTCACGCGACGGGCAACCTTACTTTGATCTCGTCACGCCGGAGGCGTCGATCGGACGGGTGCGAAGCTTCTTCGGCAACGTCGGCGTGTTGGTCCGGGCTTATGTTTATATCCGTTCCTGCGGCCCCGACGGACTGCGAGGCGTGTCTGAGGACGCGGTGTTATCGGCAAACTATTTGCTATCGAAAATTCGTCATATCCTCGACGTGCCCCACGGCCATTACTGCATGCACGAATTTGTTGCTTCGGCGTCGAAGCTCAAAAAGCGGGCGGGGGTCTCGGCGATGGATTTGGCCAAACGAATCCTTGACTATGGATTCCATGCCCCGACGGTGTATTTCCCGTTGATCGTCGACGAAGCGGTGATGATCGAGCCGACCGAGACGGAGTCGAAACAAACGCTCGACGCCTTCATCGAAGCGTTGTTTCGAGTGACCGAAGAATCGGCGGATTTGATCCATGACGCCCCGCACTCGACCCGCATCAGCCGTCCCGACGACGTCACCGCGGCTAGAAAACCGGTGCTCCGCTGGACCGAGGACGCCCCGGCGGCGGGATGAAGGTTCGCTATTTTGCGTATCAATCTCATGATGCGGCGACCAACATGGCAATCGACCAGGTGTTGGTTCAATCCGCCGCGGAGACGGGGATTCACTGTTTGAGGTTTTACGGCTGGTCGGAGGCGACCCTATCGATCGGCTATTTCCAGGCTCACCGCGATGGCGATCAATATCGATCCGATCATGGTGTCCCCGCGGCGATCCGGCGGTCAACCGGCGGCGGCGCCATTGTCCATCATCATGATTTGACCTACTCGATCGCATTGGCGACCGACGGACGAACAGCGGCCGATCGCGACCGTTTGTATCGTCAAACCCATGATGCGTGGATTCAATCGTTGGCCGCTGCCGGCATCTCGGCGACCACCCATCAGTCGCGACCCGCTCCGCCGATTATAAACGTCCCCAACCCGTTCTTGTGCTTCGAGCGCCGCGCCGCGGAGGATTTGATCGTCAGCGATTATAAGGTCCTCGGCAGTGCCCAGCGCCGGATCCGCGGCGGACTGCTGCAACACGGCAGCGTTCTCCTAGCAGCCTCCCCGCACGCCGCCGTGCTGCCGGGGCTTTGGCAATTGACCGGCGTCGCGATGGAACCGGCCGGGTGGGCCGACGACGTGGCAACCCAATTGGCGACGACCTTGGGTTGGACTCTCGTCCCCTCAACGCTGACCGATTCTCAATGGGAAGACGTGCGATCATTGCAAAACGAGCGTTTCGCCGACGATCTTTGGTGGTCGCAGCGGTAGAGCGCAGGACGGCCTTTGAGGCCGGCACGAAAAGCATCAATCCATTCGCCGGGCTACAAGCCCGGCGTACCGTCTATGCTGGTGCGAACCGCAACTCCGATCCCTCCCCCCGCCGCCGAAAAAGAAACATGCGCCCCCTTCTAATCATTACGTTCGCGTTTGGTTGGCTTGCTGTTACGTGGCTCAATTGTTCGCGTGGAGGGGAAGCAAAAGAAGCCGGCTCCAAGGTTCAACCCAACATTATCGTCTTTCTGGTCGATGACATGGGACTGATGGATACTTCGGTACCGTTCTTGACCGATGACCGTGGGCAACCGGTTCGGCACCCGCTTAACGATTTTCACCGAACCCCGAACATGGAGCGTCTGGCCCAAACGGGCATACGGTTCAACCTATTCTATGCGATGAGCGTTTGTTCGCCATCACGGATATCATTGCTGACCGGGCAGAACGCGGCTCGCCATCATACCACCACGTGGATCTTGCCCGAGCGGGACAACGGGGGCAAGTTCGGACCGCCGGATTGGAACTGGGAGGGACTACGCGACGATTCCATCACGTTGCCAAGCATTTTGCGGTCAGCCGGCTACCAAACGATTCACGTCGGCAAAGGACATTTTGGACCTTTTGGCGTTGCGGGGGCCGACCCGTTGAATTTGGGGTTTGACGTCAACATCGGTGGTCGCGCCATCGGAGCGCCGGGTTCTTATGCGGGACAGCAAAACTACGGTAATCCGCCGCCGCGAGAGGGCGCAACCGGTCGGCGCGGCAGGCGGGGGAACGATCGAGCGGTTCCCCATTTGGAAAAGTATCATGGCACCGACACTCACTTGACCGACGCGTTGACCATCGAGGCAATCGCCGCGATCGATCAAGCAATCGATTCGCAAAAGCCGTTTTTCTTGAACCTGGCTCATTACGCGGTCCATTCTCCCTATCAAATGGACCCGCGATTTGCGGATCATTATGCCGATGCGGATGTCCCGGTCGATCAGCAAAAGTTCGCGACCCTAATCGAAGGGATGGATAAGTCGCTTGGCGATCTGATCGATCACCTGCGGCGGCGGGAGGTTGGCGGTGATACGTTGTTGTTTTTCTTAGGGGATAACGGAACGGCCTCGCCCCACGGCGACAAATTCGGACACCAACCCGCCGCCCCGCTGCGGGGCATGAAGGGAACCCATTATGAGGGTGGAATGAGGGTCCCCTTCATCGCTTCCTGGGTCACCCCGGATGCGCAGTCACCGATCCAGTCCCGCCTGCCGATCGCCGCCGGCGAAATTCAGTCGCAGATGGCTAACCTTTGTGACATCTTCCCGACCATTTTGGAGTTGACTCAAACGTCGGCGCCTGATGGTCACCGCGTCGATGGTCAATCGGTGGCCGGGTTGTTGACGGGAAGTCCTGACGCGGATCATGCCGAAGAGTTTCTGATGCACTTCCCGCACGAGCATCGCAGCAGCTACTTCACCTCGTATCGCAAAGACAACTGGAAGATTGTCCGCCATCATCATCCCGAACTCAATGACGTCGATGGCGAGTATCAATTGTTTGACTTGAACGACGATCCGTTTGAGGTGAAGGATCTTGCGGAGTCAAACCCCGGCGTCCTGCGTGAGATGATTGGAAAACTCGAAGAATCATTGCAACGTCATGAAGCTCAGCCACCGCGGCAACCGTAGTGCGTAGGGTGGGTCAAGCCGCTTCGGCGCCGACCCACCATCATCGCCATCGGTGGGTCGGCGCCGAAGCGGCTTGACCCACCCTACGAAGATTGCCTCACGTCATAACGATCTTGATTAAAACGCATCAGCAATGAGAGTTGATGCTTCATCGCCGGCCGGACGCGGTCGTTGAGAACCGCCGTGTTGTTGTCCGAAACGATTTCGCCGCGGTCCAAATCAATCTGAACGGTCGCCGGTGGAAATCGACCCAGCGTCGGGTCGCTGAACTGCAACTCGACGATCCGCGGCGACTGGATCGTCGCCTCGCGGTCAGCCGACTCCGGCCCGGCGACCGTGGTCCAGTCATAATGCCGGTCGTCGAGCAGTGCTTTGCGCAAATGCCCCAGTCCCGGGGCGCCCGACAGGTCGACTTCTTTTCCCGGCGGGTCGATCGAACGCAACGTGACGTGATCGCCGAGCTGAAACGCCTGGATCGTCCGCGGACCGTAAACAGCGGTGGTTTGAACCGAAACCGTCCTCCGCGCCGCGATGCTGGCCCAAGCCACCGCCGCGGCGGCAACCATCACGGCCGCCCCGATCGCGATCCCCCGGCCGGTGATCTGGACGCGGGGGTCGTTGTACTTGTCGGCGTGTCGCGGGTCAGCCGGTCGCGGGTTGGTCGGTCGGGCCGGTTCGGCAGGGGAGGACAACGCGTTAAGCTCCAAAATTCAGTAAAAAGGTCCGATCGATCAACCGTCAAAACCAACCGATGCCCAACCCGCCCGGATCCGCAGCCGCCACCGTGGACGTTGACGTCGCCGGCGGACGTTACCACATCCACCTGCGTCCCGGTGCGGACCCGTCGGACTTCGCGGCGACGATCGGCGAGGTCCTCGGCGATGCCGCCCACGTTGTCCTGGTGTACGACACCGCGGTCGGTTCGATCGCCCGCCTCTATGCGGACGCTTTGTCGATCCGGGTTGACTCGGTAGCGGTCGCTTCGGGGGAATCAAGTAAATCGATCGCCGGTTTTGAATCGCTGCTGCGATCGATGTTGGAGGCCAAGACCGATCGCCGCTCTGTCGTCATCGCCCTGGGCGGCGGGGTGGTCGGTGACCTGGCGGGGTTCGCCGCCGCCAGCTTTGCTCGCGGCGTCCGGTTGGTTCAAGTCCCCACGACGCTGCTTTCGATGGTCGACTCGTCGGTCGGGGGCAAGACCGGCATCAATTTGCCGGGGGCGAAAAACATGGTCGGCGCTTTTTGGCAACCATCGCTGGTGTGGATCGACACCGCGTCGCTGTCCACGCTGCCGGCACGCGAGTACGTCTCGGGTTTGGCCGAAGTGATCAAGTACGGTGTGATCGCCGACTCGGAATTCTTCGGATTCCTGGAGGCCAACGCCGATTCCCTGATCCGCCGCGAACCGGAGGTTTTGAATCAAACGATTCGTCGTTGTTGTCAAATCAAAGCCGACGTGGTGACCGCCGACGAGCGAGAGACGACCGGTCGGCGGGCGATTTTGAACTACGGTCACACGTTCGCCCACGCGATCGAGGCGACGACCGGCTATGGCACGTGGTTGCACGGCGAAGCGGTATCGATCGGCATGACGATGGCCGCGTCGTTGGCGATTGATCGCGGGCTGTGCGACCCCGAATTACTCCGGCGACAAACCGCCTGGTGTCAATCCGTCGGCCTCCCCGTCGCGATGCCTGGTCCCGACGTCGACGCGATGATCGAGGCGATGGCCAGCGACAAAAAGGTGGCCGCCGGGCGGTTGCATTTCATCCTGCCGACGCGAATCGGCGAAGTGATCGCCGTGCCCGACGTTCCCCGCCCCCAAGTCGTCGCCGCGATCGAATCGGCCGCGACCGAACGTCCGTTCGCCTAATCCCCCCCTGATTCCGCTACTCTGACGTCACCCCTTCCTGCCCCACCGAGCACCCCGCCATGCAGTATCCGATCAATCTGTCGTTCAAAATCCTCACCCTGGGCCAGCGGATCACGGCGACCGACTCGTCGGGCAAGACGCTGCTGTACATCAAACAAAAGATGTTCAAGCTCAAGGAGAAGGTCGTCGTCTACAACGACGATCAGCAGTCGACCGAACTATTCACGATCGCCGCCGACCGGATCCTCGACTTCTCGGCCAACTATCACTTCAAGGATGCCGCCGGCAATGATTGGGGATCGGTCCGCCGCAAAGGCATGAGGTCGTTCTTTTCGGCGACTTATGAGATCATGCAGGATGGGCAGCATGACATGACGATCAAGGAAGAAAGTCCGATGAAGAAGATCATCGAATCGCTCCTGGGTGAAATCCCTTTTGTCGGCTTCATCTTTCTGTACCTGCTCAATCCTTCGTACATCGTGACGCGTCCCGATGGCACCGAGTTGTTGCGGTTGACCAAAAAGCCCGCGATTTTCGAGGGCCGGTTCATTTTGGACAAACTTAGCGACATGCCCGAGGACGACGAAATGCGGTCGCTGCTGGCGCTCATCATGATGGTGCTGCTGGAGCGAAAACGAGGTTGAGCACCGCGGCCGTGTCCCCCGAATCGCTGCTGCCGCGTTTCGGTTTGAAACACTTCCGCCCCGGCCAGCGGGCGGTCGTCGATGCACTCGCCGCGGGCCGAGATTGCCTGTGCGTGATGCCGACCGGGGGCGGTAAAAGTCTGTGTTATCAGTTGCCTTCGTTGGCCCGTGACGGCGTCACAATCGTTGTCTCGCCGCTGATCGCGTTGATGAAAGACCAGGTCGACACGCTGGTCCGCCGCGGCATCGAGGCGGCGCTGCTCAACAGCTCCCAGGCCGGCCGGGAACAGGAAACGGTGATGGAGCGGATGGCCGCCGGTCGCTTGAAAATGATCTACGTCGCGCCCGAACGGCTCCGCAATTCGCGGTTCCTGGAGTTCGTCTCGCAGACCAAAATCTCGCTGCTGGCGGTCGACGAAGCACACTGCGTTTCGGAATGGGGACACGACTTTCGGCCCGACTACTCGCGGTTGGGCCGGTTTCGCAATCGTTATTTGAATGATGTTCAAACGATCGCGCTGACGGCCACCGCCACGCCGCTGGTTCGCGACGACATCGTTGAGCTGTTATCGCTCAAGAAACCCGCAACGTTCATCACCGGATTTGCACGTGATAATTTAACATTGTCGGTCGCTCCCTGCCGTTCCGACGCCGCCAAACAATTGGAGCTGATCGACGCGGTTCGCCGCCGGCGCGGCCCGGGGTTGATCTATGCCGCGACGCGAAAACGTTGTGAGGAGATCGCCGCTTGGTTGCCCGAAAAAATTGGCCGGCCGGTTCGCGTTTATCATGGCGGGTTGCACCCCGACGACCGACGCGCCGTGCAGGATGAATTCATGTCCGGCGACGTCGATATCATCGTCGCGACCAACGCCTTTGGCATGGGCATCGATAAGTCGGACATCCGTTATGTGTTTCACTACAACCTGCCGGGTTCGCTGGAGGCGTATTATCAGGAGGCGGGGCGGGCGGGACGTGACGGCGGGACGAGCCACTGCCGGTTGCTATTCAATTATGCCGATCGGCAGATTCAAACCTACTTCATTGACAACCGTTACCCGTCACGCGATACGGTTCGCAAAGTCCATGAGTTTTTGCTCTCGCGGGAAGAAGACCCGATCGAGTTGACGCTCGAACAGGTCCGTCAAGCGATCGGCACCCGCGACGGTGCCGAAGCGATCGGGACGTCCGAGACGTTGCTCAGCCGCGCCGGGGTGCTCCGGCGGCTCGACTCGGGGGCCAACCAGGCGATTTTGCGGATCGATTCGGACGAACCGACGCTGCTGGACTACCTGCCGCCCGAAGCCAAAATGAAACGCACCGTGATGCGGGCGATCGAGCGAATCGTCGGCGACCGTCGCGGCGAAGACGTCTTTGTCCGCCCCGCGTATCTGTCCTCGGTCGCCGACGTGCCCAAAGACAAATTGACCCGCGTGCTGCGGGAATTGTCGCGGCTGCGGACGTTTGACTACATCCCGCCGTTTCGCGGCAAGGCGGTCCACGTGATGGACCGGACGGCGAAGTTCGATGATTTGAATATCGATTTCGATGAACTCGAACGACGCAAAGCCGCCGAAGTCGCCAAGCTCGACGCGGTGATTGACTACGCCCGAGCACCCGGTTGCCGTCAAAAAGTGGTGCTTGACTATTTCGGCGATCCCGAAGCGTGCGATTGTGGCCGCTGTGATCGGTGTCGTCCGCAGACCGACGTTCATGCCGCCGACACCGATGCGGACGTCCGACCGGTCAAGCCGGCGGGCACGGGGTTTGACCGCTGCGACGCCGGGTTGGTCACCGCGATCCGCGTGATTTTGTCAGGCGTCGTGCGGACCCATGGCCGGTTTGGTAAAGGGTTGGTCGCCCAAATGCTCGCCGGCAGCAAAAACCAAAAGGTCACCGGCCTGCGGCTGGATCGGTTGAGCACTTACGCGATGCTCGATGGACTCAAGCAGTCGGTGATTTCATCGGCCATCGACGCCCTGATCGACGCCGGCTTGATCGCCCAGCAGGAGGTGCAGGAGCGTCGACCGACCGTCGCGATCACCGACGCGGGACGCGAAGTGATGAACCGCGGCGGGGAACTGCCCGCGACGATCCGGTTGACGCCGCCGCTTGTCGAATCGCTGTCGGCGGCCGGACGGAAAATCGATACCAAGTCCGTCACCCAGGAGTCCGCCAGCGTTGCCGACACACCGCCGGCCGAGTCGACCGTTGACCCCAGCCCGTCGGAAAAGATGGCCACCGCGATTGCCGCGGTTACCCCCGACCCTGACGAACAACTGACCGGCGACCTGCAGGATCGGATCAAGCGGTTTCGGTCCAAACGAGCCGCGGCGTTGGGTTTGGCCGCCAACCGAATCCTGACCGGGGCAACGATCGAACGGTTGGCCAAGTCGCGGCCGAGCAATTCGTCACAGCTCGAAGCGGTCGAAGGGATCACCGAGGAGTTCATGCACCAATTCGGCACCGACTTACTCGATCTAATTGCAGCGGTCGTTTCGTCGGCCGGCGGGGCAACCCGGGCCGACGCCAAAACCGAGGTTAACCAAGAACCGCCGGCGCTGGCCGAAGACGCGTACTGGACTTGGCGGTTGTTTCGCGACGGCTACTCCGCCCAGCAGATTGCCAAGATTCGCCGCTGCGGCGAATCGGATTTGAAAACCCACCTCGCCGCCGCAGCCGCCTCGGGTCAACGATGCGAGCCGCACTGGACGCGGTGAGCGAATGTGAAGGGTAGCGGAATTCGCCAAGAATTTCGGATTGCCCGGGTCGCGACCGAAAGTCTTGGCGACTTCCGCTACGACGGTCTTAGAACCGGTGCCCTTTTTGCGGACCGTCTTGGGTGATCGTCAAGATCTCCGGGCCTGACTCGGTCATTAGGACTGAATGTTCAAACTGGGCGGACGGTTTGCCATCCTTGGTCCGCACCGTCCAGCCGTCCGACTTGTCGACTTTGGTATAGCGTGACCCGGCGTTGATCATCGGTTCGACGGTGAAACACATCCCCGGCAGCAACCGGTCGACCCGCGATTGTTTATTGGGAAAATGCGGGATCGACGGATCAAGATGAAATTGGCGTCCCAAGCCGTGGCCCACGTATTCGCGAACCACCGACATTTTGCGGCGTTTGGCTTCGGGCACGATCGTCTCGCCGATCGTCGCAACGCGGCAACCGGGAGTGAGCGCCTCGATCGCCAAATGCATGCAGTCAAAGGCCGCCTGCGTGACGCCGCGGGCCATGTCCGAGACCGGTTCGATCATGAACGTTTCGGACTGGTCGCCGTGCCAACCGCCGACCACCGTGGTGATGTCAACGTTGACGATATCGCCCTCCTTGAGCTCGTAGTCGTTGGGGATGCCGTGACAGATGATGTTGTTGACCGACGTGCAACAACTCCGGGGGTACTTTTGATAACCCAGCGTCGCGGGGCGGTAGCCGTGGTCAAAGGTCCAGTCGTGGACGAAGCGATCGATCCGGGCGGTGGTGGTGCCGGCGATGACGATCGGCCGCAGCGCGTCCATCAGTTCGGCATTGACTCGTCCGGCGTTCCGCATTGAATCCCGCTGGGCCGGGGAGAGTTGCAGTTTCTTTTGCTTGGCGAGCATTCAGTCAACGACAGCACAAATCGACGGGCGGGGCGAAAACGCCAGAGCATAGCGGCGGTCCGGCCGGTTTGCACGTTGACGCGGCGCCGTGACTCTTCGTAGCGGAAGTCGCCAAGACTTTCGGAATGCCGCTGGATCCTTGCCTCCGAAAGTCTTGGCGACTTCCGCTACGACAAGAAACCACATGCGAACGATTCGCGGCAAACTACTGCTGGGCATCGGCGGTCTGTCCGCCGCGACCGTGCTGCTGGCCGGCACGCTGGTCGCCGGGTTGAACCGATACGCCGGTTTGGCCAACCACATCTCCGCCGCCGCGACGCGGTTGCCGCACGCCTCGGGGCTGTCCCGAGCGGTTGACCGGGTACAAAACGCCAACCGACGGTGGTGCGAATCGATCGCCGGCCAAGGCATGATCGACACTGGCGGGTTGCTGGGCCAACCGACCGCGGCGGTCCACCGAGCGGGGCTGGACGCGGCGATCGTCGAGTTGCAAATCACGCTGCAGCGGTACGGCCGGTCGCTGCCCGAATCCGACACGTCGCTGCTGCCGCTGGTTGAAATGGTCAATTCAATCGATGCCTCGACCGGAAATCCGTCGGTCATGTCGGTCGATCCGGCGACGCGGCAAAACTTGTTGGCCATGCGGCTGGAACGACTCGCCGCCGCGGCGTCAACGCACGCGGCGCGGCTGCACCGTTCAATCGCCGCGGTCACCGACGGCGTCAGCGGCGATGTGCGGACGGGCGTTTTCATCGCCGTCGGCGTCTTTTTCGCGGTTTCGATCGGTGTGATTGCACTCGTTGCGTTCCTGCAAACCGACGTCATTGCCCCGTTTCAATTGCTCGTCGACGGCTGCCACCTGATCGCCGACGAGCAGCAGTACGACATGCGATTGGACCTGGGCCGCGATGACGAATTGGGGGCGTTGGCCGACGCGATGAACCAGATGACCGACCGGTTCCAGTACACGTGCCAGAACCTGCGGCTGGCGAATTTATCGCTCAACCAGGCCGTCCGCGACCGATCCGACGAGGTGATCCGCAACGAACAGCTCGCGTCGGTCGGGTTCCTGGCCGCCGGGTTCGCCCACGAGATCAACAATCCGATGGCGACGATCGCGTGGAGCGCCGAGTCGCTGGAGTCCCGCGTTTCCGAGTGGCAAACAGACTTTTCCGAGGGCAAACAGCACGAGGTGTTTGCGCAGTTGACGACCGGTTTGAAACGCATCGGCGCCGAAGCGTTCCGCTGCTCCGACATCACCAAAGCGATGCTTGACCTGTCGCGGTTGTCCGATTGCCGCCGCACCCCGATCGACGTCGTGCCGTTGGTCCGCGACGTCGTTGCCATGGTCGGCACGGTCGGCCAATACCGCTGCAAGACGGTCGATGTCCATGCCGAGACCGAGCCGATGATCGCCCATGCCAACGACCCCGAGGTGCGGCAATGCGTGCTCAATTTGGTGACCAACGCGCTCGAATCGGTTGACGAGCGGGGCCGGGTCGACGTGTATCTGTCATCCGTCGGTGATTGGACGTCGATTCGCGTGGTCGACGATGGTTGCGGAATGTCCCCGGAGGTCTTGCGTCACGTCTTCGAGCCGTTCTACACCCGTCGTCGGGACAACACCGGCACGGGGCTGGGGTTGTCGATCACCAGCCGAATCGTTTCCCGCCACGGCGGCTCGTTGACCGCCGAGTCGGGCGGCGAGGGCGCCGGCAGCACGTTTGAAATCCGTTTGCCGTCGACCGCTGCGACCGCCGACACCCCCGCCTTGGAACTGATGAACCTCCATGCCGCCTAAACCACGCTGACTCCCCATCGCCCCCCGTCAAGGGGGGCGGCCGAAACCTATGGCTCCCCCTCGCCCCTCTTAGGGGAGAGGGGGTTGGGGGGTGAGGGGATGTCCACCCAACCGCCACGCCCTGCTACGCCTGATCATGAACCCAATGCCATCCAACAAACGTCCCCCCGCCAAACCCGATGCCCCCGCGATGCGTGTGCTCTTTGCCGACGACGAAGCACCGCTGCAGGAACTGATGCGGACCGAATTGCCGAGGATGGGTTACGCCGCGACGATCTGCCCCGACGGCGAAACCGCTTGCGCCGTCGTCGATCGCGAGCCGATCGACTGCATGATCTTGGACATCAACATGCCCGGCCGCTCAGGCATTGAGGTATTGAAATATGCCCGCGAAGTCCGCCCCGATGTCGATGTGATCATTTACACCGGCCGGCCGAGCACCGAGACGGCGATTGATGCGGTCCGCGGCGGGGCGGTCGATTATTTAATCAAACCTTGCAAATTGCACGAACTGGCGACTTTGTTGGGGCGAATCGCGGAGCGACGGACGCTGCGGCGCCAAGTCGCGGCGCTGGAACGGCGGGTCGCTCAGACGTCCGGCGAACCCAAACTGATCGGCTGCGACCCGGCGATCGAGCGGCTGCGGGCAATGATCGACAAAGTTGCCCCGTCCGACGCGGCGGTGATGATCCAAGGCGAAACCGGTTGCGGCAAGGAACTGGTCGCCCGAGGCATTCACGACGCCAGCCACCGACGAAGCGCCCCGATGGTGGCGGTCAACTGCGGGGCACTGCCCGAAACGTTGATTGAGTCGGAATTGTTCGGCCACCGTAAAGGCGCGTTCACCGGCGCCGACGCCGCCCGGACTGGGTTATTCGAGGTCGCCGACGGCGGAACGTTGTTCCTGGACGAAATCGGCGAGCTACCCGCCGCGGTGCAGGCCAAACTGCTGCGGGTTCTGGAAACCGGCGACATCCGGCCGCTGGGCGGCAACCAGACGGTCCATGTCGACGTGCGAATCGTTTGCGCCACGCACCGCGATTTGGATCAAATGGTCGCCGACGGAGCGTTCCGCGAAGACTTGATGTTTCGTATCAACACGTTTGAATTGACCGTCCCGCCGCTTCGCCGCCGCCCGGGCGACTTGGCCGAATTGGCCGAGCATTTACTTCGCCGTCACCGGCCGTCGGCGGTCCCGGGACGCTGTTTTACGCCCGCGGCGCTGGCGGCGCTCAAGGAGCACACGTGGCCGGGCAACGTCCGCGAGCTGGCCAACGTGGTCGAGCACGCCGCGATTTTGTGTCAAGACTTGCCGATCGACGCGGTTGATCTGCCGTCGCGTTTGGGACGCCGCGAGCTACGGCCGGCGCTTCAAAACGCGGAACCGATGAAGCTCAAGGAACTCGAACGGATCGCGATCGACCGCGCGATGGAGCGGCACGGGGGCAACAAAACCGCCGCCGCCGAGGAGCTGGGCGTTTCGGTCAAGACGCTCTACAACCGGCTCAACGTCGGCTCCAGCGAAGCGGCATAACGAGTCCCCGTAGCGGAAGTCGCCAAGACTTTCGGACCGAGTCGATCCTACTGAACCGAAAGTCTTGGCGACTTCCGCTACATCAGAAAAACCACAAGAACATGGGCGATTCACTGCTCCGCGCCGCCCGCACCGCTCGCGACCAAGCCCACGCTCCGTATTCCAACTTCCGGGTCGGCGCGGCGATTCAAACGACCTCCGGGGAAATCTTCACCGGTTGCAACGTCGAGAACGCGAGCTTTGGGCTGACGATCTGCGCCGAACGTGTCGCCGTCGGGTCGGCGGTTGCGGCCGGGCACACTCGGTTTGACAAAATCGTCATCGTTTCTTCCGGCGGGGTGACGCCCTGCGGTGCCTGCCGGCAAGTGCTTGCGGAGTTCGGGGATCTGGCGGTTGTCTGCGTCGACGCCGACAATCAAGCCGCGCGAACGTTTCAGTTGTCCGAATTGCTACCCCATGCCTTTGACGCCTCCGAACTCCGGTAGGGTGGGTCAAGCCGCTTGCCGCGCCGACCCACCGTTTAGTTCGGTGGTGGGTCAGCGCGGCAAGCGGCTTGACCCACCCTACGATTGAAATCTCTCATGCAAACCGTTGACGTCAAAGTCCGCGAGCGAATCGCCACGATCCTGATCGACCGCCCGCAGGTCGCCGGGGCGATCAGCCCGGGGTTGATCGAGGACCTCCGCCAGGCGCTCGACGACGTTCACACCGACGGCCGGCTCGACGCGGCGGTGTTGACCGCGACGGGGGCCAATTTTTGCTCCGGCGTTGATTTGAAATACTTTGCTGAGATCCTCGATCGGCCCGAACCGGACCGGTTGCCCGCGTGGCTGGAGTATTGGCAGTCGCTCACCGAATTGCTCGAAGCGATCCTGCGGTTTCCCAAACCGATCGTCGCGGCGGTCGACGGGGCGGCGGTCGGCGCGGGCATGGCGTTGTCATTGGCTTGCGACGCGGTTTTGTTGACCGCAGACGCGACGATGGTCCCGGTCGCGGTCCACCGGGGGCTGGTCGGCGGGGCAACCGCGGCGCTGCTGCACTTTCGTCTCGGCGGGGCGGTCGCGTCGCGTTGGCTCCTGGCCGGTACGCCGATCGACGCGGCGGAGTGCCACCGGGTCGGTCTGACCGCCGGCCCGCCGGTTCCTTCGACGCAAATTTGGGTCGCCGCTCAAGATTTGGCCCGGCGGCTGGGGACCGGACCGGGCGGGCCGGTCGCCGCGACCAAACGTTTGATCAACGAAGTTGCCGGGGAGCCGCTGATGATGCAACTTTCCGCCGCCGCGGCCGCCTCGGCGACCGCGTGCAGCACCGAGACCGCGGAGCGGGGAGTCCGCGACTTTTTGGCAAAAAATGGTTGATCCGCAACCGGACCCCGACGACCGATGGTCCGGCGGCGAGTCCCCGATCGCTTTCGCATGGCATTGGCAACCGACCGCGATTGCCGACCGCACCGTGCCGCTGGCGGTTGCCTCGGACGCCGACGCGATGTTGATCGACGCTTGCGAGCGACAAGACGCAGGCGAACAGGGCGTCGTCGACCCCTTTTGGGCAACGACGTGGCGGGCGGCTCGGGGGTTGGATTTGTACCTGGCCAATATCGAACTGGCCGGCCGCAACGTGCTGGAAGTCGGCTGCGGGACCGGTCACGCGGGTATTGCCGCGGCGATTCGCGGCGCTCGCGTAACGTTGACCGACGGCGTCGCCGACCCGTTGCAACTGGTCCGCCGCAGCCTCCGGCGAGCCGAGCTAGTCTGCGAAGTCGGGGTGCTGCGACTGGGCATCGATGAGCTACCCGAGCGGTTCGACTATATCCTGGGCAGCGACGTGACCTACCTTCGCGAGTTGTGGCCACAGTTGCTAACAACCGCGGCAACCCATTTAAAACCCGGCGGCAAGCTATTGCTTTCCGATCCGCACCGAATCATCGCCAACGAATTCCGCGACTGGTTGGGTGACCAACCAATTGCCTATCACGAGACGTCAATTCCGGTCACCGATGCCCCCGATCATCCGATCCGCATCATGCGCATCTTCGGTGGCGGCGTTCTGCCGGAACGCCGCTGAATCATACAACCCACATGGTTCACCGCATCATAAACCCCAAAAAATACCACCTATACACCGACGACTTCTTGTCCCGCCCCCGCGTTTCCAACGCCCCCCGCACCCCCGGCGATCATTCCGCGGCCAACCACAGCCCATTGATAACAACCCGTTCACCGACCCCGGAGTTACTTCGGTGCAACGCCAAGGTTATCCGTCTACCGATGCGACCCACTCGGACACCGCCCGCGGTTCGGGGACCGGCAACCCATCCTCGATTAGTCCGTCCAGGTGCATTCGAATCGCTATCGCCATCCGGTCACGCGCTTCGGTCTGATCCGCTCCAGTGGCGACACAGCCGGGCAGGTCGGGAGAATAGGCTAAATAATTATCACCTGCATTTTCAATCACGATCAGGTAGGGGGCTTCCATCAGTTAATCCTTCAGTCCAGCTTGTCGCAGAATGCTATTAAGTGTACCCGGTGCGAGGTCTTTCTTCGGGTGTCCAGCGATCGTCACCCGTCCCGTCTTAATTCCGTGCTTGAATTGTCGATGGCTACCCTTCTGAGCAACCTACCGCCACCCGTCGTCCTCGATCAACCGGATGACATCGCGAACGGTCATGTTAATGGGGTGGTTGAGGGAGCGGGCTGGACCGTATGTGTTGGCGATTGAGACCGGATAATAACGGTATAGTTGGTGCCATCGGCTGTCTTAGGCTACTTCTTTAGCGAGTGTTGGCTCGCTCCAGCTTTGGCCGGTCTTGACCATCGTGTTGAGCGTCACCAGGGTATAATTGGTGCCACCCAGTATAATTTATAATTTGTGCCACCCAAGAAACATAATCAATTGAGTCCGGCTTCGCATCACCCTCAATCTGTCAAGCAAAGCAATCTGCCGCCGAGGCTTGACCGCGGTGGAAGCGGTGACCGGTCCGCTCCGCTTCGGCACGCATCGACTCGGGACGGCCGACGCAACTGCAACGACCAAAGTAACGCTGCCAGTTCCACACCAATTCACGCCACATCGAAGCGTCGATGCCGATCGACCCGAGCAGCTTGGCCAGCGGGGTGGGAACCTTCGTTGCAATTTCGCCGACTGATTGCTTCCCTGTCCAGCGAAGCAGCCGCAGGTAGTCACCGATCGACAGGCTCAGAAACCCCTTGTCGCTTCCGCGAAGCCCGTCGATGTGGACTTCCGGGTCGGCCGCCCCGTTGATCGGCTGCAACGTTAGCGGCGAGAGCCAACCGTCGCGGCGAACCCGCCGGCCGGTCGGATTGCGTTTCTCAGCCCGGCGCTGCTGCCGAAGCTTATCGACCGGGGTGTCGCGGATTCGCCCACCCGCCTCGGCCGTCGGGACCGGTCGCAGGTCAAAAGCGGCCGAGTCGATCGTCCCGCCCTTGGCCGCTTCGATCCGGTCGTAGGCCGACGTGTGCACCGAAGCATCAGGCGTTTGGGCAATCGCCGCCCGGACCGGGTTGAGGTCAACGTACATGCTGCACGCCAACAGCCCCGCCTCATCGACGATCCGTTGGGCTTTGAACCGTCCTTCCCAAAACCGGCCGGTGCATTCGTCCTGCTTGTTGGCCATCCGGGCGATCGGCTCGGACAAGGCTCGCATGAACCACGAGATGTCTGATAGCCGAGTGCGGATGACGACCAATCGTTCGGCGTCTTTGCACAACATTATCACGTCGTTTTCGGTCGGTTCGGCGAGATGTTCTTCGAGCCGACGACCAGGAAAAACTCGCAGCCATCGAATGGCGACTTCGCGATCGCTCCAAGCCGCGACGACATCGGGGCGGTTGCGGAGGATTTGGTGGAGGTGATTGCTCAAGATGGCGTAGGCGAGCACATCAACTGCAAAAACACTGGCGAGGGCCTCCATTCGGCGGCGGATCCACTCTTTGCGGAAGGAAAAGTCCATGCCTGAGACCGGGTCAACCCCCGCCAGCCAGGCGCGGCGGACTGTCCGCTGCACGACGTGACTAATGCCCACCTCATTGGGCGTGAACTGTTCGGCTCGTTGCGGTCGGGGCATGACGTGAAGCTGTCGGATCGGTGGAGGGGCTGCGCATTCGTCAAGTTAGCCGATCCCGCGACATCCGGTAAGGTGGGTGGCACCAAATGTCCGTGCGACATCCGGTAAGGTGGGTGGCACCAAATGTCCGATTGGGCGTGAACTGTTCGGCTCGTTGCGGTCGGGGCATGACGTGAAGCTGTCGGATCGGTGGAGGGGCTGCGCATTCGTCAAGTTAGCCGATCCCGCGACATCCGGTAAGGTGGGTGGCACCAAATGTCCCGTAAGGTGGGTGGCACCAAATGTCCGTGGCACCAAATGTCCGTGGCACCAAATGTCCGTGGCACCAAATGTCCTTATGTGCGATTGTTATCAAAGGGAAAGGCCAAGAAGGTCGCTCTGGTGGCGGTGATGCGAAAGCTGCTGGTGACGCTCAACACGATGGTCAAGACCGGCCGAAGCTGGAGCGAGCCAACACTCGCTAAAGAAGTATCCTAAGACAGCCGATGGCACCAAATGTCCGTAAGGTGGGTGGCACCAAATGTCCAGTAAGGTGGGTGGCACCAAATGTCCAGTAAGGTGGGTGGCACCAAATGTCCAGTAAGGTGGGTGGCACCAAATGTCCAAATGTCCGGGGCCAAACGTCTGACGGTCAAACCGCCCCACATGCGAAAAGCCGAACTGCCGGAGGTCGAGTTGTCGGTCGTGGAGGTTCGCGAAGTGGGCGGTCCCGGCGATGGCACCGACGTGCATTGGAGATTGCTGAGCAGTTTGCCGGTGGGGGAGGTTGATATGATCCAGCGGATTATCGACATTTATGTCAAACGTTGGCCAATCGAGACGTTTTTTCGTATTTATAAGACGGGCTGCCGGGTTGAGGAGATTCAGTTGGAGACCAACACCCGTCAGCGTCGTGCATTGATGATCTACAAGGTGGTCGCATGGGGTTTGATGTACCTGACGACGCTGGGCCGGGAGTGTCCAGAATTGGACTGCGAAGCGGTGTTTGGTGAGTTTGAATGGAAGCCGGTGTGGAAGGTGGCTCGCAGCGAACCGTTGCCCGAGCAGCCGCCGAGTCTTGGGGAAATGATTTTGATGATCGGCGAGCTTGGCGGTGACAACAACCGCTCCGGCGACGCCCCGCCGGGAGCCGAAGCGATGTGGAACGGTCTACGTCGAATGAAAGACTTTTCGCTGGCCTGGCAAGCCTTCGGCCAAAGCGGAAACTGACGACTTGCGTATAACTGACAGGCCGCCAAGGCCTCGGACTCCGGTGGACCAAGACCTTGGCGGTCTTGGCTACGTCAAACAGAAAACTAAGCTGCGGCAGCCTCCTAGGCCGACATCCAACGATCCAGTCGTTGCCAATTGGCCAGCGTCCAAAGATGGCAGGCGGTGACGACGGGGAAGCCAAGGGTCCCGATCATTAAAACCACCAGCACCGCGATCCGGTGGGCTCCGCCGGCGGTCAATCCGGCCGCGACGATCATCGGTAACGTCGCCGCGGCGACCAGGTAGAGCACCCCGCGACGCTCGACTCGGCGGCGGCGGCGGCCGAAGTCTCCGTCGCTCAACGTCGCCATCAGGTAACGGGGATAATAAACGCCCCCGGCCAAGGCGGTCATCACAAAATAGGGGTAGATCGCCGCGATCGAGCCACAGCCGACCGCCGAGGCCATGAAGTGAAGGGCTTGGGTGGCGGTGAACCCCTCGGCCTCAATCGCCAAGATGATCGGGAACAAGAAACCCGAGAACGCCCACATCGCCGATCCGATCAACGCCGCCCGGTGACCCAAATCGAGCGTGGCGTCGATGTCCCCCGATTCCGCGAGGGTCCCTCGGGTGACCGCTTGGATCGATGCGGCGATCGCTCGGGAGTACCAAATCGCGATCAACACCGCGGTCGGCAAGATCGCCAGGTTGACCGCCCAGGACGCATCGTCGAGATGTCGTCGCTGGGCCGCAGACGTCATCACTTCGAGTTGGTTGTATTGATAATTGGCAACGCAGAGCACCAGCGGCGGGACCACCAAAACCCCCGCCGCGACGCAAGCGATCGGCATCCGTAGCAAACGGGCACGGGGGGAATCGGCGGGCGGGTCAAACATCGACGCGGCATCGGGATCGAGCACCAATCGCAATCTCGCTTCCATCGCTGCGGCGTTGATGAATCGATCCGCTGGGTCGTTCGCCAACCCGATCCGCAGGGTCGTCATCAACGCATCGTCGGCCGCCCCCGTTTGGCTTGGCGACGCGACCGCCGGTGGCGTCTGTCGCAGCGACCATTGACGCGTCAACTCCGCCCCCAGGGTGCTGCGTCCGGGCGACGCGCCGACCGTTCCGGCGGCAGGCTCCGCCGGATCCCAGGGTCGATGGCCGGTCCACAACTCCCAGAGCAGGATGGAGAGCGAGTACAGGTCGGAGCGGCCGTCAAACGCCCCCTCTTGCTGCCCAGGCACCTGGCCGCCGGCGGCAAAACGTTGGAGGTGTTCCGGTGCCATGTAGGCGGGGGTGCCGCCGACCGGGTCGTCTCCGCCGGTTTCGGCGACATTGAAGTCCGCCAGTTTGGCAATTCCCTCGCCGGTCAACAAAACGTTGGCGGG
Source organism: Pirellulaceae bacterium (assembly GCA_963833245.1). GTDB lineage: Bacteria > Planctomycetota > Planctomycetia > Pirellulales > Pirellulaceae > Rhodopirellula. The sequence goes on along the minus strand of CAWHXH010000003.1, from coordinate 178,856 downwards.
TTTGATGTCGCGGTGCAGGATCCCGCGGGCGTGGGCGTGGGTGAGCGCTTGGCACAAACGAATCCCGGTCCATGCGGCCACGGTGGCCCAGCCGGCACCGGCGAGCCACGACCGAGCGTCCGACCGCTCGGGCACGGCTTGGGCCGAGTCGATTAAGTTGGCGTCGACCGCGTCGAGCAGGACTTGACCACCGGGCCGGTCCGGCTCCCGCAGCGCCCGGCGAGACTGGACCACGTCGGCCAAGGTCCCGCCGCCGTGAAATTGCATGTAGAGCAACGTGACCGGCGGGTTCGCCAGTGTCTTGCGATCATGCACGCGGACGATGTGGGGATGATCCAACTTCGCCAACGCCGCGGTTTCGCGATCGGCTCCGGCGGAGACTTTCAACGCGACGATTCGGCCGATGGATCGTTGACGGGCAAGGTAGACCTCGGCGAACGAGCCGCCTCCGGCCCGCCGGATGATCTCAAAGTCGTCGACCACCTCGCCGGCATTGAACTGGGGCCGGTGACCGATCGCCGCGACGATCTCGTTGTCCAAACCCATCGGTCCGGCCAACTCACGGGCCAAACCACCGGCCAACTCACCGGCCGCCTCGACGTTCGGACCCGCCGGCGATCCCAAACGCGTGGCGTAGGGATCGAGCGACGCAGCCAAGTGTTGGGCCTCGGCGACGATTTCGATCGGCCCCTTTCCAACCGGCCAGATGCCGTCGTCCCCCTCATAGAAATCCGCCCCGCGGGATCGTCCCGATTCCAGCGAGAGGGCCAAGTCGAATTTGGCCAGCTCCAGGAGCATCCATTGTCCCAGCGGCCCGTCGCGTTGGGCGTTTTCGGGCAAAAGTGCCAGCAAGTCTCGTGGCCGGTCGACGGGGCCACGATCCTGCAGCCGCTGCAGCGCGGCGGCTAGACTGGCGTCGGCCGAATCATCGAAACTCCGAATCGATGGCAACGGTGAGCGGCGGGGTTGGGACGAGAGCTTGGGACAACACGATGGGTCGCCCGGTGAACGATGCAATGAACGATGCAATGAACGATGCATGAACGAGCTAACAAAGATGCCGCCCCCCATCGGAGTGAAAACCTCGGCGGGACCGTTGACGCGAACACTTTGGCCGACCACCTCCATTCGACCCGCCCCCGCCTGTTGGCGTTCATCCGCTCGATCGCTAGCGATCGATTGCTCGGTGTGGTCGAAGCGGACGATTTGGTCCAGGAGGTTTGCACGGCCGCGATCACCGGACTCGCCACCGCGCCGCTGGATCGTTACTCGCTGGACGATTGGCTGCGTCAATTGTGCCGGCGGCGGGTCGTCGACGCTCACCGTCATCACTTCACCGCCGCTCGTCGCGATGCGGGCCGAAACGTCGGTGGCGGCGATGGCGAGAACCGGCAGTTGCAACATTGGTTGGTCGCCAGCATCACGTCGCCCAGTGCCGCGGTGAGCCAGGACGTGCGGCTCGCGGCGATGCGTCGGGCGATCGATTCGTTGCCCGAGGATCAACAGCGAGCGATCCGAATGCGTTACCTCGAAAATCGTCGCCCGCCAGAAATTGCCGTCGCGATCGGCCGCTCCGAAGCGGCCACGCGGGTGTTGCTGTCCCGCTGCGTCCGTTCGCTCGAAAAAACGCTCGCGGCGGTGCGTCCGACCCGCGACTGAGCCTCCGCGTCGATCAAACCTGCTGGAGGAACTCGAACCCGTCGGCTTCGGCGATCAGGTCGACGTCGGCCATCCAGGCGGCCAACGACGCGTTGTCATTGTTGGTGAATCGGTCGTAACCCGAGCCACCCTCGAGTTCCGCCTCCGCGGCCCTGACCTCCGTCAACCGCAACGTGTCGTTGTCGGAGCCGAGGTCGATGTCCAGTTCGTCGGCCTGGAGCCGATAGAAGCTGACCGAATCGGAGCCCGATCCGGTTTCGATGTCGATCTTGTCGGTGGCGACCACTTGGAACCCGCCGACGTAGTCGTTGCCCCTGCCGGTATCGATTTCGATGTCGCGAGCCGAGACCGACCACAGGTTGATCGAATCGGCCCCGCTGCCCGAACCGCCGTCGATTGTCAATTCGTCGATCCCGCCCGCCCCCCAGAACTGTGCCCGGTCGTTGCCGCTGCCCAAGTCGATGTCCAAATCAAAGTCGTCCCACTGTGCGAAGATGCCCTCGACGGTCACCGTGTCGTGGCCGCCGTTCATGTTGACGTTGACGTCCTCGAGCGACTGGACCGTCTTGAAGCCCCGGGTCAGCGGGATGACCTGCTCCGAAATCCCGTTGACCAACGGGTTGCCGTTGATCGTCGTGTTGTGACCCCGAACGATCAACGATTGGCCGTTGCCGATGATGGAGATTTGGTTGGATTGAGCATCGCCGTTGATGTTCAGATCGAAATCGTCGCCGCTGGTGGTCGTGACCGAAACGTCGCCGGCCATCATTTGACGGTTTTCGAGTCGTTGGACGCCGGCGACGCGGTTCATTCGTTTGTGATTGGACATCGTTTTCTTCTCAGTGTTTGGGAACAGGTCTTGTGAACCCGTGTTGGCTCACACCCCACCCAGCGTCGGGGGCCTCGGGTTGTTACACCCCATTTCAAATTTGTTTTGACGGGTTGGCCGCGGGTTGATGAAGGGGAACCACGCCCTCCCCGCTTCACCCCCGCCCTTCATGCGTTCGATCACCACCGCCGCCCTGCTCGTCGCGGCCGTCGGCGTCCTACGTCGCGACCGAGTCGGATATGGCCATCAAGATGGGTTCGCCTTCGACGTGGAAACAATCGGCTAACGATTCCGTTGGCAAAATCACCGCGTGGGCATCGTCGGCCGCAGAGGCGGTCACGGGCAAATCCGGTAGCGACGTCAACGCGCACCAAGAAGTCGAGCAACTTCACCAGCTCGATGGCGACCGTTTCCGTTACGACGACACGATCCTGGCTCGCTTGTCCAGTCAGCCCACCGGTGTGTTTTAAACCGCCAGCGCCCCGTTGAGGCCGCCGGTCGCGGGTGCTCCGATGACCGACCTTCGCGAGTTGCTGCGTTTCTCTTGGACCCAGGCCGAACTGCACTCGCGGTTTGCCAACGTCGCCACGGTGCTGGCCGATACGAGGTTGCGAGGCGTCCGCGTGCCGGTCGTTACGGGCAAGCAGATTAGTCCGCAAGGTGGGTGGCACTTACCACCCTCAACGTCGCCACGGTGCTGGCCGATACGAGGTTGCGAGGCGTCCGCGTGCCGGTCGTTACGGGCAAGCAGATTAGTCCGCAAGGTGGGTGGCACTTACCACCCCTCCGTCGTTACGGGCAAGCAGATTAGTCCGCAAGGTGGGTGGCACTTACCACCCCTCCCGGAGTTAGGCCCTGGCGATTCGTTTCGGCGAACCACGGCACCGGGATGATTGCTTTCTCACAGCGGAGTCTTGCACCTGGAGCCGTGGTTCTTCGAAGACTCGTCACCACGGCCTACTTGCTTACTTCAATTTCCCCCTCTGTTTAGGATAGTCAAATGAAACGGACTTCAACCAACGACGCCTCGGCCGACAACCACGCCGGCCAAGTCGAACAACTTCTGCTCGACTCGCTGACCACCCCCGCGACCGACGCGAGCGTCTTCCCCAAAGACTTCTCCGCCTCCGGTGGCGGCAAAGGCACCGAGACGGACCCGCCAATGCCTGGTGGCGGCGTCGCCACAAATTGATTGGTTGGTTCATGGACCAACTTGAGTGAACCCAACGCGGAGCCGTTCCCAATCGCCACGACGACCACCGGTCCCGTCGCGATGGCTGCGATTCTGCGTTGGGGTTCTTCCTCACCCCACCCTCGGCGCCGAACGGTTGTCATGAACAACACGACTGAAACCCAACCGCCGCGGCCCGCAGCCTCGGTCATTCTGACCACCTACCGATTGCCTCAGCATCTCGCGTGCGTGCTCAGCGGGATGACGCATCAATCCCGCAGCGACTTCGAAGTCCTCGTCGGGGAGGATGACCAAACCCATCAGACACGGGCACTGGTCGACTCGATGAATCGTCAATCCGATGTTTCCATGCGGTACGTCGGGCAATCTCATCATGGCTTTGGCAAAACCAAACTGCTCAATCGGCTGATCGTCCAGTCGCGGGCGGAGTATTTGATTTTCACCGACGGGGATTGCATTCCCACGCGTGACTTTGTTGCCAGTCACCTTCAATACGCGAAATCCGGCGGATTCCTCTCGGGCGGATGCCTGCGTCTGTCCGCGGCCATGACCCGTCGAATTTGCGACGGCGAGTTCACCGCCACCGGGCATGCGATCGACACGCGGGGCTTGCAACGGATCACCGATCCGACCTGGCTGCGAGGGCAAGGCGAACGATTGCGGCGTTATGAATTGCTGCGAATGATCGATCGAGTGCCCAAGCTCGGCGTCATGATGGATTCGCTGACGACCACCGCAGCGACCTTCAACGGTCACAACGCTTCGGCATGGCGATCGGATGTGCTGGCCGCCGGTGGGTTTGACGAACGGATGCGCTATGGCGGACTGGATCGTGAACTGGGCGAACGGCTGGTCAACGCCGGGGTGCGACCCCACCAGGTTCGGCATCGCATTCGTTGCTTACACCTCGATCATCCCCGCGGCTATCGCAACGCCAACGACCGGGCTGCGAATGATGAGATCCGACGTCAAACACAACAGCTTCGTCTTGTGAGGACCCGGTTTGGTATACCGTTTCCCCCGGCCGCCGATCGCCACGGTGACATACCAAACCCCGCCCACCGAGCTGCCTAGGTGGTCCAATTGCATGACTGCTTGACCCACCCTGCAAAAGCTCTTACCAACAACCGTCGTGGCTGGATGGGCCACTCGATCTTCGGAGACTCAATGAGCATGCAACATCCTGACCTGCTCGATGATACAGGGCACCCCCGTAAGTTGTAGATCCCGTTTCCTATAAAAACCTGAGTTCCCACATGATCGTCACCATGGACGCCCAAACCGCCGACGCCATCACCCCCAACTGGCTATGGCAATCTCATGACGTGCTCGACGACAAAGCCGGCAAAGCGATCGCGACGCTGCGCGCGGTCATGCATGCGATTGAAGCCCGCGGCGCTGCCGCCGGTTTTGAAAAACGCTTCGCCGAACGAATCGCACGGCTCACCGACTTGGATGACGACACGCTGCTGTCGGTCTCCCGGGCACCCCAGTTGTACCACTACGCGCGATGTGCTTTTGATCTGTTTCGCAGCCATCATCTCGGATGTGATTTGACCGGGGGCACTTTGGACTACGTCGCGGCCATCCAAAACACCCGATCCTCGATCGATGTTCAAGTCGCTTATGAGAACCACCTCCAACGATTCGATCTCTTGGAATTGGGCATCGCGATCCTCACCGGTCAGACCTTCCGGTCCCCCGACCCCGTCGTCCTGGATCTGCCCCTGGCGATTCCCGCCACCGACCTGGCGATCTACGCCAATGGGGATAAGTCCGTTGCGATAACGGCCTACGACCCCGCCGGGGGTTTGACGCTTGGCAACGAGGATCAATCGTGCCAACAAACCGTCGAGTTGCCCACCGTCCCCGGTTCCACGCCAAGCGACGACCGCTGGGCGGTTCACCGCTGTCACCGAATTTCGGGCATCGCGTTGCAACCGGCGATCGTCAACCTTCCGGGCATCGGCGACATCTCCTCGGCCGTCACCGACGACCCTCACTCGCAGCAACCCTATTTGACAGTTGTGCGGGACACGCTGCGACTTATTGAGGACATGACCCCGGAGATCCACGGTCAAATGGTCGCCGGCATGAGGGCCATCGCCATCAAGCCTCCCGGTTTGGGCAGCGTTGCGAATACCAGTTGTTCGCGACTACCCGGCGTTTCGATCTTCAGCAGCGGCAACCACGCGTTGGAGTTGGCCGACGACATGATTCATGAATTCTTCCACAACCGACTATTTGCGCTGGAAGAATCCGGTGCCTTCATCGAGGAACCCGATGGCGAAGCGGTCGATGCGACTTACTACTCACCGTGGCGGGTCGACCCGCGGCCGGCCTATGGCGTTTTCCACGCCGCTTATGTTTTTGAACGCGTCCTACTGTTTTGGAATCGATTCCTGTCCAATGGGACGTTCGAGGGACTGCACCTACGATACGCGCAATACCGAGCCGCGAAACTGACCGTGCAAATACGCTTGGCAACCGAACAACTGCAGCGTCGCGCTCCGCTGTCGTCGACCGGTCGAAAAATCATCAACCTGGTCGCTGACTCCGCGGCCCAAACCATCGCGGAGCTTGATGCCGCCGGGGTAAACTGGACGACCGCCGCGATGGCGATTACAAGAACCGGCGGCGTGATCGAACGCCTCAACGGCAATGGCACCCCCATCACGGTGGCCGACGAACTCATCGATCACCAGAGCCGTTATGACGTCCATCGACGCTGTGGGGTAATGCTTGATGCGATGCAAGCGGAGTGTTAAGCACCGACGCGGAGCATCGGTCCAATCATCCCGACCGGTGTCCCGGCGGCCACCTACTGAACCTTCTTACGTTGGCCCCGCATCACCCGGCGAGCCAAATACCTCCCGGCCATCGTGGCGGCGGTCCAAGGGCCAATCGCTCCCGTATTTTTGACCACTGGGGCATCGGGAGCGGTTGAATCGATTGACTTGAACGCCTCGATGAACTGCTCGCGGAATCGTTCATGGATCCATTGCCGCCGCGGACCCCCGCCACCATAAGGCACCGGCAACATCGGATTGGTATTGATCTCCCATCCCTGGATCTTCCCATTGACGACACCGTAGTCGATGCGGCCAAACTGAACCCCCGCGACGTCAAAGATCTGTTGCAGTGCCTCATGGTGCGGGAAGGCCTCAATGTAACGACGTTCCTCCTCTAGCAACTCGGGATCCATTCGCTCCCACGCTTTGACGCACCAATGCTCTCCGAAAAACAGATGTCGCGGTAGAATCCTGGGTCCGATGATGAAGGCCGCGTATTTCCGATACACGCCCGCGTCGTCGCTGACGTCTAGATGCTCCACCACCATCTTGCGATTTAGCCCACCCCATTGGTTGCGGAACTCATCAATCGCACTGTCGAGGCTTGGCTGATCGGGCAAGAGCGTCGATAACGGGCCTTTATGATCATCGCAAGCTCGGATGAAGACCGGGAAACGCTCCGGTCGGGGAGCATCCGTCAATGCGTAGCCGGTGAACGTGTTGATGCCTTCGAGGTGCAATCGTTGCAGCAGTTCCAAACGATCGAGCGTTCGAAGTGGATCGTTGAGAAATCGCGTCGCAGCATCCTTTGGCAATCGTTGCATCATCTCGGCAACCCGTTGACGCTCGGCGAGCGGCAATCGCTCCAAGTCCGCGAGGATGTAGGTTCCCGGTGGCAATCGTCGCCGCGTCAGAAGCCGAAGGTAGGACATCGATTGAACCTGGCCGGCCAAGCTCGCCGCATCCGACGCCAAGGCTTTGCGGATCGTGTAGCGATGACGAAAAGTTGTCACAAAGTAGATCATGAAATTGCTATTTTCTTTGTAGGGCGGACTCGAAAGTCTTTGATGTTGACCCACACTGCGTTTACATTCCGGCGGTGACCGGCTGATACCCCACCCCGCCCCCGGTGGGGAAGATCTGGCCATCCAGTCCAGTTCAAACGAGCGGCCGGGACACCGGAGTCGTTGGCCGGCGAAGCGATCCGGCGGGGGCAGGACAGGGTTGGCTTTGTGCTCCGGAGAACCCGCTGGGGCTGTCTGGCGGTTGATCAGGGGCGGGCAAGTGGCTTCCCATCGTTACTTAAAAACCAGAATTCTGGGTGGCCCCTTCTTTGTTGTTGGTGTCGACGAGATATAACCCGGTGATGAAACAATACCACAACCACCTGTTGTCAAAGGGCAAGCCAAAGAAGGTCGCTTCGTTGCGGTGATGCGAAAACTGCTGGTGAGGCTGAACGTGATGGCACCAACCAACCGCCCTCCCACCAAAGCGGAAACTCCCAGGAGGGATTACCGACTCGGATCGATAAGTTCCATTGCCTGAATCAGTCCCCCGTCGATCGTGAAAAGGTGTTGCACCTGACTGTCGCTCAGCACCGTGCCGTCCAGATCGCGAACGACTTGATGCACGTCCACGAGAACCTGGCCGTCGCCTTTGTCGTCAAAAGAGGTGGGTGTCACCTTCCCGTCGATCTCCGACCACTGCTCGGTCCAGTACGCACGGATCTCGTCGTACCCGCGAACGAAGCCGCCTTTGAACGCTCGCGGCCAGACGACGTCGGCAGCCATGTTGTTAAAGACTGCGTCAATGTCCCGCGCGTTGAATGCGGCATAAGCGGATCGCAACAACGCAATGCTCGGTGAGTTCGTTTCCATGACGGCGACCCTGCAAAGATTCGGATGTTCCAGAAGTCCGCCAAGTCTAACGCGGCCCCCAGCGGAATGGACCACGCGATCGCGGTCGTTTCACGCCGTTTCGTCGTCGACGCCGATGCCCGTTGATAACACGACGCCGATCTCATCCTTGACATGAGAATGGCATTTTCGACAAATCGTTGCCCCCCCGAGCGTTGCCACCACACCGCCGGGGTTGAAAATGCCGGCGCAAAAAATTGCCCGGGCGTCGATCTTGCGATCGACGCTCGGGCAATGAATCAGCCGCGTTGCCGCGGCGGTCTGGAGCAGCGTGCCGCCGGACCGCCGGCGCGTTACCGATTGTCCGGCTTAATCACGCCGGACCGAAGCTAAGTGACTGTCCGGGTTCCCCGGCAAGTAGGACGGCCTTTCAGGCCGTCCAAGGCGTCAACGGGAGCCACCGGGTCAATGAAGTCATCGCCGTGACAGTTCAGATTCGCCAACGATAACATTCGACGGGCTGAAAGCCTGTCGTACGGCTGTTGCCAACCCGGATAGTCACTCAGATGCAGGTGCCGCAGGTCGGGGCGGCGGGGGCCGGGCTTCCGCAACCGCAGGACATTGCCGGGGCGGCGACTTGCACCGTTTGCGGGACCATGATGGTCTTGCAAACCTGCACTTCCTTTTGAACCTGGACCGGGACGCAAACCGTGTAGCTCTGCGTCTTGGTTTCGGGAACCTGATCCATCACCGTGACGCTGTACGGTTGCTCCTCGGAAACCGTGTCGTACTCGGTCACGGTGTACGAACGCGTCTTGGTTTGCGGCACCATGACGGTGACCGTTCGCTGGCGGGTTTCGGTCGTCATCGTCGTGCTGGGCACCATCCGGGTGCGGGTTTCGGACACCATGTTGGTGACCTGCCGGTCCCGGGTGCGGGTCTCGGTGTTATAAGACGTTCGCGACTCGGTCCGCGACCGCTGCTCGGTGCGGGTCTTGGACACCATGTACTGCTGCGAACGCGATTCTTGACGGCACTTTTGTACCGGAACCTGACGCGATCGCGATTCGGAACGGTACTTGGTCACGCTGACCGGGCGGGTCCGCGTTTCGGTGCGGCACTTGGTGACCTCATAGCTGTACGGTTGCTCGATCTGCTGCGTCGTGTAGGTCGTCGTGGGAACCTGTTCGCACACCACATTGGGCACCCAAACCTTCTTGCTGACCATTTGAACGCCGCAACCGGTTCCGCATCCGGTATTGCAACCGCCACAGGAGCTGCCGCACGCACTGACGCATCCGCCGTAGCTGCTGCCGCACGAATTTCCACACGACGACGCCGCGGGCACTTCTTCGGTCACGCACTGGTAGCTGCCCATGTCACGCGACACCGATTGGTACGTTGTGACCGGGACGCTTTGGCATACCGTTTTGCTGCCGGTCATCGTTTCGGTGTAAGGAACCTGGACGGTGTACGACTGCTCGGACATCTCGGTGTAGGACACCGAGACGCTGTAGGTTTGCTCTACCATATCGGTGTAGGGCACATTGACCATGTAGGTCCGCGTGGCGGCTTCCTGGTAGGGCACCGTGACGCTGTAAGGCACCTCGACCTGCGTCGTCACCGGCACTTGGACGGTATACGATTCCTGCACGGTGGAAACCTTGGGTACCTGGACCGAGTAGGACTGCGAAACCTGCGTCGTAACGGGCACCTGGACCGTGTAGTCCTGCGTCTGCTGCGTCGCGACCATTTCGGTGTAATCCTGCGTCTTGGTGACCTGTCGAGGCACCTAGCGGGTCACCGTCCGCGACCGGGTTTCGGTCCGCGGGACCGATTTCATGACGGTATACGTCCGCTGGCGGGTTTCCTGCTGCATCTTGGTTTCGGTGACCATTTGGGTCTCCATCACCTGCTGGGCCACCATGACGGTCTTGGTTGTCATGGTCGGCCCGCAAGCGTCGGCGACCGGGCCGCAGCTTGATGGGGCGGACACGGCGGTGGCACAACCGCCGCCGCACGCCGGTGCGGTATCGCAGCTTGGGGATCCGCAATTGCCGGCCGACGCGACGGGCGACATGGCCGAAAACGAAAGGGAGGTCAGGGCGGTCAATGCAACCGCAACGAGAGACTTTTTCAACGAACAACTCATGGGAAAGGAAACAAACAGAATGGGCCGCCGGAGGGCGAACCCGGGAGGGAACACGGGGGGTTACCGAGACACTACTTTCGTGTCCGCGGTTTGCTGGCAAAGCATGTCAAACGACGCAATTTGGGTGGTTTGGGCGATTGAAGAATGCAAATTCATTGATCCTTCGCGTCGCGGCGGTAAGCCGTGGGGCTGACCCCGGCGGCGGCCTTGAAGAACGCCGAGAGTTTCGACAGCGTGTCAAAACCGCTCCGCCGGGCCACTTCGCCGATGGGCAAGTCGGTGGTCCGAAGCAGCGTTTGGACGTGTTTCAAACGAACATTGCGGATCAATTCGCCCGGCGAGCCGCCCGTCACGTCGCGAAAATGACGTTCAAAGGTGACCCGCGACGTGTCGAGCGTCCGCAGCACGTCGGTCACGGTGATCCCCGACGGCGCGTTGGCTTGAATGAACGCGACGGCGCGGGCGACGCAGGGGTGATCGCTGGCGGCCAAGCACGTTTGCCGCACCCGCAATTCGCCGCAGTCGATCCGGGTCAACGACCGCGGCGGGGTTTTCCAATCAATCCAGCGATCGACCACCGCCGCGGCCCGTCGCCCCAGCTCGCGGCGGAGCAACCGCACCGCCGTGATGCCGTGGGCCGGCAGCCCGCAGGAGCGATCATCGGCCGAGCAAATCACGCGCAGCGACGCGGGGATTTCGATGCCCATCCGATTAGCCGACTCGACCAACGACGTCGCAAGCATCCCGCCGCTGGCCAAAACGTTGCCGCCGCGATGTTCGCGGAGCCACAGTTCGATCGTCGGGGACACCGATTCGGTCCCTCCGGCGGACGGTCGCGGCAGGTCGGTGACGATCCAGCGGTTGGCCTCGCGACCGGCCGCGACCGCCGCTCGTTGCAGCGATTGCCAAAGCGGATCGTCGCCGGCGGTCGTCATCAACGTCAACGCCGCGTCGTCCCCATCGCTCAGGGCCGGCATCGCGGCGGCAACGACCGAGTCGGCGTCGATCGCGACGACGGGAAGGTCAACCGCGACCGCCCGCCCGCCGCCGCCGGTCGCCAGCAGGTCATCGAGCAGCAAAACGGGAAATTTTCTCGCGGCCAACCACCAGGCCAGCGTCGCCGAAAGTTCGGGCAACCACGCTAAAACGGCCGACGGCGGATGTCGCTGCAGGTCGTTTTGCCAAATTTGTGGTTCGCCGCCGAGCATTTGGACCTTCCAATTTCGTCGCGTCGACGCAAAATCGAAAACGCCCTCGATCGTTCGCGACCGCGTCAGCGGGGCGTCGGGCGGAACGATGGCGATGATGGACAAAGTGCGGTTTTGCGTCTGGCGTGTGTTGGTTTTGCGTCACGGGCATCACTTCACGCATCAATTCGTGTGACGCGATGCCCGTGACACCTTTGAAAAGCCAAGACGATCGGAGGTTGGGACATGCAAAACGAAAATTCCGTCACGATTTGGATCGACGCGGTGCGGCGTGGCGATTCGGTCGCCGCCGAGGCGCTCTGGAGCCGCTACTTTGAGCAATTGTTGCGGCAAGCCCGCCGGCGGATGACGTCGTTGCCCACGGCGGTGTACGACGAGGAGGACGCGGCGATCAGCACTTTTCGCGTGCTCTGCGACAAGCTCCGCGAGGGGGCCTATCCCGATTTGGCCGACCGCGACGAACTTTGGCACCTGCTGCTGACGATGCTGGCGCGAAAGATCAACCGCCGGGTCGCTTATGAAGGTGCCGGCAAAAGGGGACAGCCCGCCAGTTTAAACCCCTCGGAAGATCAAAGCCTCGACCCGATTGATTGGCGGACGTTGACCGATCAATCCTCGCAAGACTGCCGGGAGTTATTAGAAAAACTAGCCGACGAGCGGCTCGAACAGGTCGCGATGTGGAAGTTGGAAGGTTACAGCAACGCCGAGATCGCGGTGAAGCTGAACCGCACCCGCCGAACGGTCCAGCGGATGGTGGATTTAATCAAAGAGGTTTGGGTTTTGGTATAGATCCGAATCAATATTGGCGTAGTGGATCTTGCTAAAGATCCAAAGTGTGGATGAATTTTTAGCAAAATCCACTACGTCCGGCCTGGATGGACGGATTTTTAGCAAAATCCACTACGTCCGGCCCGGGTAATTGATTCGGAGGTCTTTAATGTCCCGCTGCCCGCAACTTTGCCCTGAATTGCTGCTCGGTGTAACCGCTGGCGGGGTCGGCTAAATAGCGAGCGGCGCGTTGATCGAATTGAGCCGCTTGGTCGTCAGTCAGCGACCCGGTGGAATCATCGGGCAATTGATCCCAAACCTTTTGGATCAACAAGATTTGCTGCTCGACCGGCATTTGAGAAATGTCAGCGACGGCTTGATCGACGGTCATGATAAGCTTTCCGAAAACATTCGTGACAAGCGAAGCACGGTGCTTCAAGAGTTGTTCTCCGGCGAGCTATTCTACCACTTCCCCCGACGCTCGCGTTCCCATGGCTCCCCACACACCGTAGGGGCTTTTGATGCCCGCGGCCGCCGCGGTGCTGCCCAGTTGAACCATCGGGTGGGCGGTGTTGCCGCAATCGACCGAATCGGTCATGAAACGAACCGCCCCGTCGGCCATCGCGACATGAACGCCGCCGACGTGCCGGCTGCTGGCCCCGTAGTAGCCGACGGTGTGTTGACCGGACCCAAAATCGGGGATCGTCACGGCATCGAAACAGATCGGGGAATTGGGCGGCAACATCGTTTGAACGACGGTGAAAATCGGATTCCCATCGGCCCAGCGCATCCCTCGCAGCGCCCCCGGTCCGTCGACGGGAATCGTCGACAACGTAAAGGCGGTATCATCCCAAAAGCCCGGACGGACCGCATCGATCGATGGATGGGTGGCACAGCCGGCCGGGTTGGCGGTGTCGTCCCAACCGGTCGGCGAATACATCGCCGCATCGGTCCGAACGTCGCGGTCGCCCAAATCGGTCGCGATCTCGGCCAGCAGGATCGTGCCCGACAGCCCGTCGCGAATATCGGCAAAGGTCGTCCGCCGCCGCGGCACCAGCGCCCCCGCATCCCCGTCCGCGTCGCCCTGGCGGTCAACGCATCGGGCTGCAACTGCGTCGAAACCGGGCCGTTGTTGGCCACCGAGCAACTGTCGCCCAGGCAGGCGGCGTAATTGGTCCGGCCAAAACCGGGCAACCCCGTGCCCGGATCGGTGGGGCACCGCAGCGCCGCGATCTCGACGCCCCAGGGCGTAAAAAAGTCCGCGTCACCGGGCGTCAAACCGACCGCGTCGGGCGTCGGCCCCATTGCCGGATAGGTCACCGCCCCGGTAACGAGCGGATTGGCGATTTGTTCCCACAACGATTGCTGCTCGAACATGGGGAGCATTGCAACAAACAGGCTTAAGTTTTGTTGATTGGCCCCCGCGTGCGGCACGGCCCAGTCAAGGATGTCGGCCGACACCGTGCCCGATTTTTGCGTCGGCAACTGCTGATATGCTGCGTGGTAATTATGGGCCGCCAACGCCAATTGTTTGAGGTTATTGGAACAACTCATCCGCCGGGCCGCTTCGCGAGCGGCCCCGACGGCGGGCAGGAGCAAGCCGACCAACACACCAATGATGGCGATGACAACCAATAATTCAACGAGCGTAAAAGCACGATGGAGACGACGGGACATCATGGTCCTTTGGTAGATTTGTTTATTTAATTTTGGTCCGATCGTAAGTGGTCGATCTTTCTTTGCAAGGCCTGGCTTTGAGGTTGCCGGGCCGACGTCGTCCGAAGCGTCGCGACCGCTTCGTCGACTCGTCCGTCGCGCCGCAGGGTCTCGGCGAGCGATAGGGCAATCCTTTCGTTCTTGGGAAAATTCCATTGTAGCGTTCGCAGCACCGACTCGCTTTCGTTCAACCGGCTGCGGTCACGCAAAAATTCACCTAAAAAAAGTCCGATCTCCGGTCCCGAAACGCTGCCCACCGAGTGACGCAGCAACCGCTCGGCGGCGTCGAATTGACCTTCGTCGATTAATTCACCCGCGGCCGCGATCACCGGCGCCGCGGGGGCATAATGCGGCGCGGGCATTGTCGGATAAATGGTCACTTGGTCGATGGTCAATAACTCAAACGCCGCGACGCAAAACAGCAAACCGCATGACGCAATGACGAAAGTCCAAAACCGTCGCCGCCGCCACCGGTTAATTTGGACCAATCGGCGATGCACCGCGGCCGCATCGGCCGGTCGCCGCTGCGGATCGGCGGCCAGACAATCGGTCGCCAAGGTGCGGATGGCCCGCGGGGCTTTGCAACGCCGAATCCGACCGTGAGTCGCCAGCAGATCGGACGTTGCGAACTGGCCGGTCGGATAAGCCGGACGATCGGTCAAGATCGCCGCCAAAACGCTGCCAAGCGAAAACACGTCGCTGCGTCGATCGACCTGGTCGAGTTGCCCTGAACGTTGCTCCGGCGGCATGTGCGCCGGCGTGCCCAACACGGTACCGAATTGGGTCGCTTCGTAGCGGAAGTCGCCAAGACTTTCGGTTGCCTTTAATTGTTTGCAACCGAAAGTCTTGGCGACTTCCGCTACGGCGTTTGCATCTTGGCCACGATGGAGGTCTTTGCCCAACCCCCAATCCATCACCTGAACCTCGTCGAACGAACCGACCATGATGTTGGCCGGTTTGAGGTCACGATGAATGATGCCCATTTGATGAGCGTGGGCGATCGCTTCGCAAACATGCTCAAAGATACGCATCCGGTCTTTCATGACTGTCTCGCCGTCGGCTTAAAGTGCTGCGAGCGTTTTCCCGCCGATCAATCGCATCGCGATCAGCGGTCGTCCATCCTCGAACTGACACAACTCATAGACCGGAACGATATAAGGATGTTCCAGCCGGGCGCACAGTCTTGCTTCGCGTAGCAACCGCTCCCTCAGCGGATTGAACTGCCCCGGATCGGTCAGGAACTTGACCGCCGCGTGACGCTGCAGGTGCCGGTCGTACACCCGCCAAATCGATCCGCAGCCACCGCGATCAATCGGCTCAAGGAAATCATACCTGGGGTGTTGTGGCGTATCGTCAATAGCAACCGGCGGTTCGCACTGTCGCCAGACATCGGCGATCCAAGCCCGCCGGGTGGGAAACCGGTCGGCGAAACGCCCCACCACCGTTGGATCGTTGGCACCAATCGTCGGTTCCTCGGCGAGCCACTGCAACTCGGTGGTCAGCAGTTCGTCCAGCAGGATGTCGGCGGGAACATCGTCGTTCCGCGTCAGAATTTCCTCGATGCTCGGTTGCTGTCCCCGCCGCAAGGCATCCTCAAAGTCCCAGCTGATCCGATGAATCGCTCGGCGTTGATCGATCGAAACGGTCATCGGGCGGTCTTGGGTCGTCAACGAGGACGAGCGTTATTCACGATGGGAATTAGATTGGCAACTGCAGGGGCAAAATCTTTTAACGAAAATTAGCCACAGAGGTCACCGAGGACACAGAGTTTGGACAAATCAGCAAGGTAAGAACCTTATGTTCTCCGTGTTCTCCGTGTTCTCCGTGTTCTCCGTGTTCTCCGTGTTCTCCGTGTTCTCCGTGTTCTCTGTGGCTACGCTGTTTTGTCCGTCACGTTTCGGAACTGTCTAACATTGTTCCCGGTTGATCCATTGCCCCCTGCCCGATTCGAACGGACGTCCAAGCCTGAAGGGGCCAGTGTCCTGGGCCGCTAGACGAAGGGGGCGGGGGGGCGGGAGAGTTTACAGTTGTCAGTTTTCAGTTCACAGTTGCTTGCTCTTAAACTGTGAACTGAAAACTGTGAACTGAAAACTTCCACTAGTCGTTTACGCTGCTGACGACCTTGTCGATCAGTTGATACTCCTTGGCCTCCTCGGCGCTCATGAAGCGGTCTCGGTCGGTGTCCTCCTCGATCTTCTCGAGCGAGTGACCGGTATGTTTAATCATGATTTCGTTCATTTTCTGCTTCACCCGCCGCAGCTCCGCGACGTGAATTTCGACCTCCCGGGCGGTGCCCTGCATCCCGGCGAGCGGTTGGTGAATCATGATCCGTGCGTTGGGTAGCGCCATCCGTTTGCCCGGTGCCCCGGCGGTCAACAACACCGCGCCCATCGACGCGGCTTGACCGATGCAGTAGGTCGCCACGTCGCAACTGATGAATTGCATCGTATCATAAATCGCCATCCCCGCGGTGATGCTGCCGCCGGGACTGTTGATATACAGGTGAATGTCGGCTTTGGGGTCGTCCGACTGCAAAAACAACATCTGCGCGACCAGCGCGTTGGATATTTCGTCGTTGACCTGTTGGCCCAAAAAAATGATGCGGTCTTTGAGCAACCGCGAGTAAATGTCATAAACGCGTTCTTCGCGTCCGTTGCTTTCGACGACGTAGGGAATGATAGGCATGGGGGGAGGTCAATGGTTGAAAGGTTAAAGGTCAGATTGAGCAGACGGACCTATCATTTGTCTTCGTCCTCGTCATCATCGGTTGGCCCGCCGGGCGGTTTGGTCAAAATGTCGTCGACCAAGCCATACTCCTTGGCGTCTTGGGCGGCCAGGAAAAAGTCGCGATCGGTGTCCTTGGCGATCCGATCGATCGGTTGGTTGCAGTGACTGGCGATGATTTCATTGAGCCGGTCGCGGTAGCGAAACATTTCGGCGGCCTGGATTTCAATGTCCGAGACCTGGCCCTGCACACCGCCCATCGGTTGGTGCATCATCACGCGGCTGTTGGGCAAACAGAATCGCTTTCCTTTGGCGCCGCCGACCAGCAACACCGCGGCGCCCGAGCAGGCTTCGCCGACGCAGTACGTCGCGACCGAGCAGGAGAGCATTTGCATCGTGTCATAAATCGCCAACGTCGCGGTGACCGACCCGCCGGGGCTGTTGATATAAAAGTGAATGTCTTTTCGCCGATTCTCGCTCTGCAGATACAGCAGCTTCATGATCAGCTCGTTGGCGTTGGCGTAGTGGATCTCGCCCTGCAGGAAAACGATCCGGTTTTCGAGCAACAGGTCGCCCAGCGTCATCTGCCGCTGACGTTGGTAGGATTGGTAGGCGCTGGCCGAGGGTCCCGCGTGGGCGGAAACCGCATCGATTGGAAACGAACTCATTTTAGATTTGCACCTGATGACAACTTGGATTGACTGCCCCGAAAGCCGCGTGAGGCGACCGGCCGCCGGGGGTACCGTTTTAGGGGGCCGGGGAGCGTTCGCGAAGCACCCCGTCGCGGCCGCCGGGCAAATTGCCCCGTTGTTCGCCCCGTTGATCGGCTTGGCGATGACGCTCACCGCGGCCGCTCAACTGCCCCCGGGGACGCACCCCCGGCAGGCCGAACGGAACTGGCGAACGGAGATCGACAAGCTCAGGGCGATTGATTTGAGCCAAACCGATCCGCCCGGCGGCGTGCTGCTGATCGGCAGCTCGTCGATTCGGTTGTGGGACGACGCGGCCCAAGCGATGTCGCCCTACCCGGTCATTCGTCGCGGCTACGGGGGAGCCAGGTACCGTGATTTGGCGGTTTTCGCCGAGGAATTGATCGCCCCGCACGACTACCGTGCCCTGGTCGTCTTTGTCGGCAACGACGTTTCGGGAACGTCACCGGACGAAGCGATCGATCGGGACCGACCGGCCGACGCGACGGCCGCGGAGGTCACGCCGTGGGCGAAGCACATCGTGGATGTCTCGCGAAAACATCAACCCGATGCCCCGGTGTTGTTGGTGGAAATCACCCCGACGCCGGTTCGATTTGAGCTATGGCCGGCGATCCGTCAAATTAACGCGGCGCTCCGGGAGGTCGCGTTGACGACGCCGGGCGTGCATTTTGTCGCGACCGCGGATTTGTACCTCGATGATCAGAAACAACCGCGGGAGGAATTGTTCCGCGACGATCGGTTGCATCAAAACGAAGCCGGTTATGAGCTTTGGGCCGGGCGGATCAAACGGGAACTGGACGGGATAGGACTCCGGCCGATCGAGTCGCCCTGAACGACCGGCGGCCGATCCCGCGATCGGGACAGTCCACGGACCGTCTTGTGTTTAAATTAATCCCTGCAGCGTTTCGGCGAGGTTTCGCACGGACGTTTCGGAGCGGCTGACGATGGTTTCAATTTCCGCGGCGGCGTCGGAGGATCGCAGCGCGAGGCCTTTGACCTCGCTGGCAACGACATTGAATCCCTTGCCCGCCTCGCCTGCCCGGGCCGCTTCGATCGTAGCGTTGAGGGCCAATAATTTGGTCTGGGCTGCGATGTCCGCAATCGTCGATACAACGCTGCAAATCTCGCCGCTGCAGTCCATCGCTTGACGCATCGCCCGTTCGGTTTCCGAAGCGATCTGTCGCTGTCGGCTCGTCGCGTCGACGCCAAAAAGAATGTACTTGGAGATTTCCCCATTCAAATCATGAACCGCCGAGACGACGGAATCTAACAATACAGTTTCGTTGCGGCCGTTGGGCCACGAGATCGACTTCTTGAGTTTTCCTTCTCGACGCAACGTTTGAACCGATGCTTCGTCCAACAGGCTGTCCAGCGGAACTGAAGAACCGGAAGGTTCCCCGAGTTCGGCGAGGTAATCGTTTTGGTCGACCATTTGTCCACGATGATCCCACTGGACGATTGCCCCGCAACCGCTAATCGCTTCGAGCCGTGTCGTGTAGTCGAGCGATCGCAACTTGGTTTCGTTGATGTTGGCCTGAATGGAAACAAAGCGTCGCAATTGACCGGCCTCATCAAACACCGGATTGATGGCCAACGATATCCAGTAAGGTTCACCGGATTTGGTGTAATTCAGGATTTCCTCATAAAACGGCTCATGCAACCGCAGCTTGTCGCGGACCCGGGCGACGGTGGCCTGGTCGGTATGTTGTCCCTGTAACAACCGCCCCGGTTTTTTGCCGCGCACCTCCTCGGCCGTGTAACCGGTCAATTTGGTGAATCCCGGGTTGCTGTATTCGATGTTGCCTTCGGAATCGGTGATGATGACGGAGTTGTCGGTATTGTTGGCGACCAGCGACAACAGTTCAAACTGTTGTTGCTGCAGGACCTGGGGCGTGATGTCGGTGGCAAACTTGATGACCCCGACGGGTTCGCCTTGGGGGTTCAAGATCGGGTTGTAGGAGGCTTCGATCCAAATCGGATCGCCATTTTTTTTGAACCGTTTGAACTGATCGGCGGCGACTTCCCCGGCGGCGAGTTTAGCCCAGAAGTCCGTGTATGACTGAGATTGACTGTACTGGGGGTCGCAAAAGATGCGATGATGCTTGCCGCGAATCTCGTCGAGCTGATAACCGGTCGCGGTTAGGAAGTTTTGATTCGCCGTTCGGACGGTGCCGTCCAGATCGAACTCAATGACGGCTTGAGAACGGTCCATCGCCGCCACCTTGCACTCCATCTCGATGTTGTGATTCTTGCGCTCCGTGATCTCCGTGGCGAATTTAACAACTTCGACGACTTGCCCCGACGCGTCGAAGATCGGATTATACGACGCTTGGACCCAAACTTCCCGGCCGCCGGCGCCGAATCGTTGAAATTCCGCGGCGATAAAATCGCCATCGCGAAGCCTGTCCCAAAATGATTCATATTCGGGGCTTTGGGCCTCGGCCAGGTCACAAAACATGCGGTGATGTTGACCGACAACCTCGTCGCGACGATAGCCCATCACGGCCAGAAAGTTATCGTTGGCGTCCAGGATCGTCCCCCGGCAGTCAAAACGAATGACGGCCTGAGAACGGTTGATCGCCATCATCAACGCCCGATCGTCGGCGCCGGAATGTTTAGTCTTGAAGGGGAACATGATTTAATGAGTTAAATGAAAGTGGTGAAGCCACGCCGCATCGGAACTACCGATTCAGCGGCTGGACGACCAGCGAAATCCAACCGGTCCGGTAGGTCTCAAAGCCGGGGGATTTGGCGTGGCCGACACAGATCGGTTTGCCGTGGCGGTTGGCCACATAGAACCCCTTGTCACTCGATGTTGCCTTGTCAAATTCCGGGACCGGCACCTGGGTGCCAATGGACAGTCCGCGATTGCTCGCGACGATTCGCCCACCGGGTTCGACGATATAAGTCTCGGTGGTGGAACGCTCGCCGGCTTGGACCGGCAAACCGTCGAAGATGGGTCCCACCAGTCCCTGCCAATCAAAGATTGCCCCGAGCACACCGATCGTTTGGCCCGATGATTCGCCACCGGCACGAACCGGGCAAGAGTAAATCAGCGAAGCGGCACCATCGACCAAATCGCTGGTGACGGCCGACTGGAAACCGTATCCATCGGCTGACCGGACCGCCAACGCTTCGGTGAACCAGGTCGCCGACGATATGTTGTCCCCGACGGTACGGTAACGCTGGGGTCGACCATTGGCGACGATCGAACCGCGGCGGTCGGCGATCACCAAATCGTGGTAAACCGTGTAGGCGTCCAAGATGACGCCCAGGCGTTTCGCCGCGACTTTTGGTTTCCCGTCGATGTGGCTGTCTTGTTGCTCGGCCAACGCATCGACCACCGAAGCGTCCGATGACCACCAACGGACATCACAGGTCCGTTCGTATAGGTTGCGATCGATCAAATCGATATTGACCAATGCCAGATCGCTGAGCCGAGTTCCGCGAACCGAACCGTCGATCAACTCCATCAACCCGTTGGTCTTATCCCGCGTGCGGCTGGCCATTTGGCCGGCGATCAAGGAGGTTTTATCCGATAGGCTTTGCATCTCCTCGGCGACGACGCTAAAGGCGGCTCCGTAGGTTCCCGCTCGGGCCGCCTCGATCCGCGCGTTGAGCGCCAAAACCTTGGTTTCCGAATTAACGCTATGAATTTCGCCGATGGCCGCTTCGAGTGCGTCCGAAAGATCGCTGACCATTGCCGTGACGCAGTGTTCGGCAACCGGGTTGGGGTGGGGTGTTAGAGTGTGCATTGTTAAGGTTTCGGGTGGGGAAGAGTTAGATTGGTTGATAGTGCTTAGCGGCAGGGCGCAAGCCCTCCGGTGAGTCACCGGGCGGCTTGCGCCGCTCCGCTAGGAAGGGAGTCACCGGGCGGCTTGCGCCGCTCCGCTAGCATGGGAAGGTTGTTGATGGAATTGACCGACCAGCGATTTCATCTCCATCGCGATCTCATACAATTCGACACCGCTGTCATCACTCCGTTTGGCTCCCGCGGCGGTCTCGGTGAGAACCCGATCAACTTTGGTTAAGTTCGCGGTGATGTCTCCGGCCGCCGCAGCGGATTGACCAACACCCTGAGCAACTTGATGAGCCAATTGCGTCGCCGATGCGATGTGACCGGAGATTTGGTCAGTCGTTTCGCTTTGAACCACCACCGACTGCGCCATCTGCAAACTCAACTGGTGGACTTCACCGACGACCCGGGCGATCCCGCCGAGCGATTGGACCGCGGTGCGGGTGCTGCTCTGCATCGATTCGATTCGGCTGCGAATGTCCTCGGTTGCCGCGGCCGTCTGTTTGGCCAACGTCTTGACCTCCGTCGCCACGACGGCGAACCCTTTGCCCGATTCACCCGCCCGGGCCGCTTCGATCGTCGCGTTGAGCGCCAGAAGATTGGTCTGCTCGGCGATGTCTTCGATCACCTCGATGACGCGGCCGATTTCGTCGGCCGCCTCACCCATTTGCGTCACCCGCTCGTTGCTCCGCCGGGTCGCTTCGGACGCCTCGCCGGACACCCGCGAAGAATGTTCGGCGCCGTCGCGAATCTCCGCAATGCTATTCTTCATTTTCAACACCGCGGTCGAAACATCGCTCATCGTTCGGCTCAATTCCTCGGTGCTGACCGACATCGTCGACATTCGCCTGCTCATCGCCTCGGCCACACCGGAAATCCGGGTCGATTCGGCTTTGGAATCATCGGTGCCCCGGGTCAGCGACTTGGACAGATCGCGAATTTGGGTGCTGGTTGTCCCCAAGGTGTCGGAGCCGGCGGTGATGTTGGTCACGATGCCGGCGATGCGTTCGATGAATTGATTGAAATGCACCGCCAAGCAACCCAATTCGCCGATTTGATTTTCGTCCAACCGTTGGCTCAGGTCCGCTCGCCCGCGAGCGATCCCCCTCAGCGCCGCGACCGTCCGGTCGATTGGATCGACGATGCGGCGGGCCAGCAGCCAACCCAACGCCGCGACGACTGCACCGACGGCAAGGATCGACATTAGCAGCGTCCAAGCCATCCGCCGGTTGGCTTGACGGGTTTGGTCGGCGATCGCCAACAGCGGCTGCATCGCTTCGGCAACGTCCACCTCACACACCAAGCCCCAGTGCAGTCCAAGCGTTTGAATCGGCGAATAGGACGCCAGCACACGTTGGCCGAATCGATTGGTCAATTCGGACGTGCCGCTGCGACCGGCCAGGACCAAACCGACCGCTTCATCACGCATTGCCGAGGTGTCGTCGTTGCGAAAACTATCGACAAAGGAATCCGCGGATACGCGAGGGTCGTTGGATCTCAGCCGGCCGCGGGGGCCGACCATGTAGGTTTGACCGGTCTCGCCCAACCCATCCTGCCGGGCGATCAAGGTGCCCAATCGGTCGGCGGGCATTTGGAAGATCAATACCGCGATCTTTTCGCCGTCGCGAAAGATCGGGCTGGCGATGAACGACGCCGGCGCCTCATAACTCGGGCGATAGGACTCGAAGTCTTCCAAAAAGACGTCGTCGGCCCGCGTCGCGGCCGCCGCGGCGGCGAATACGCGGCCGATGCCGGTGTCGCGGTACGGTCCGGTCTTCAAACTTGTCGCGTAGTCGATCTCCTTGAACACGCTATACACGATGTCGCCGGTTTGGACGTCCGCAATGAAGATGTCATAATAGCCGAATCGTTCCAAAAACTGACGGATCGGCGGGTGAAACTTCTCATGGACCTTGTTATAACTATCACCGATCGACCCTGCGTCGAGTCGATGTTTCTCTCCCAATGGGTTCGCATTGGCGACCATGTAACGATGCTGCGCGGTGACGGTGGGCTTGCTCAGCAGGTCAAGGCTCGCGGACGGGTCAACGGTCCGATTCGGATTTTGTCGTCGATATTCGCCACCGAATTGATCTTCGTAATAGGTCGCCAATTCGTCACGCATTTGATCCAATGATTGACCGTCGGCGGGACGAAGTTCTTCGAAACCGCGGATAAAATAGTTCGCGGCGTTTTGGCTCATTGTCGAACCGCTCAGCGTGATCACTTGGTCGCGAATCAGGTGCAGATAGTCTTTGATATCCGCTGACTTGATGGACCGGACCGCGGCGAGCTTGGATTCGGCGATCCGGGTCAAATCCGCCGCGGCCGTCCGGCTGACCTTCTCATTGGCCGACTGGGCGATGAAATACTGAATGACCGCTACGGCGATCATGGGGAGCAAGCCACAGGCGATCAACGACGCAATGAGTCGACCGCGGATGCCGATAGAACGAGGCGAGAACATGGTAATCAAGAGGGTGTGTTTGAGCATGATTGTTTAGTTTGATGACAGGCCGGAGGCCTATCCCACATCGATGGCCGCCAACAGCGCGGCCGGATCGACCACCACCACGGTGCCTTCGTCGCCGAGGTAGACCGAATCGACAAACGTTCGCTGTATGCCGCGAATGTTGGCGGGGCAGGGTTGCAATTGATCCTTCGAGATTTCGATGATGTCGGCGACCGAATCGACCAACATGCCAATGGGTTCCTTGCCGACGTGAAGGATAAGATTCCGTCCCCGCCCGTCGGTCCGCGGACTGCCAACGCCCAAGATGCGGTGGGCGTTGATGACCGTGACGACTTCGCCTCGCAGGTTGACCACGCCATGGATCGAGGGCGGAGCGTCAGGCACCGGGGTGACCTCGACGAGCCGATTGATCTCCCGGACCGCGCGGATGTCGATGCCCAGCCGAATGCCCTGGACCTCAAAGGCAACCAGTTGCAGATTGTCGTTGGACGTTTTCTTGATGCCCGAGCCGCGTGGCGGCAACGAGGCGGTTGAAGTTGACATGATAAATGAGGGGGGTGAGTAGACGGTTTGGGATTACGTTAGGTTGGCAATCGACGCCAGAAGGGCGGGTTTGTTCATCTTGACTTGGTAATCGTTCACACCCGCCTCACGACCGATCTTCAACGATTCCTCATCGGCCAGACTCGTCAGCGCGATGATCGGCAGCTTGGCATACCGCTCCTGCTCGCGGAGTTTTCGCGTCAACTGGATGCCATTCATCCTGGGCATCTCGACGTCGGTGATCAGCAGGTCCGGCAGGGTCGAGGCCGCCGAGAGTTTCTCATACCCATCGAGTCCGTCGACCGCCTCGGTCACCTCATGTCCCTGCTCCCGGAGCGTTCGGGAGAGATGATTGCGAAAGAACCCGCTGTCCTCGACAATCATGATCCGTTTGGGACCTTTGTCGATGCTGTATTTTTTCTGCTCAAACCATGCCGGCCGGAGCTTCTCGGTCAGTCCGTACAGATCGATCAATCGGGTCGAGCGGCCGGCGATGGTAACGATGCCGGCCACCCCCTCCTCGGCCGATGACTGGACACTGCCCTGCAGGTTGCAATCCAGAATATCATGCAATTGCGGGGTGACCAAACCCACCTCGTGTCCGTAAACATCAAAAATCAATACAAAGGTATGCTCGGCACCGTGACCGATGCCCTCCGCACCGCCGGCCGGTTGCGACGACGTGCCGCTGACGACCGGGTGGGTCTTGAGTCCCTCGTGCAGGTCGATCAACGGCAACGTCACGCCGCGATATTGCAAGACGTCCTGATTGCCAACCGATTCAATGCTGTCCAAGCGAACGCGCTCGATG
The DNA here is from genome assembly GCA_963833245.1 of Pirellulaceae bacterium. GTDB lineage: Bacteria > Planctomycetota > Planctomycetia > Pirellulales > Pirellulaceae > Rhodopirellula. Next base: position 153,627 of record CAWHXH010000003.1, on the reverse strand, counting down.
CGTTTGACAATGTCCATCGAAACGGCAAACCAATCGGTCGGCGAGGTCGACAGATGAACGAGTCGCTGCAAATCCGTCGGGGACGCGGCGGTCGATTCGCTTTGGGCAACCGCATCGACCAATTCGTCGGCTAGGTCGATTCGGGTGGCCAATCCGGTTGCGTCGAGAATCAATGCCACGCGGCCATTGCCAAGGATCGTGCTGCCGGCCAGCAGCGGCAATTGTTGCAGGTGTTGTCCAAGCGGTTTGACCACGATGTCTTCGCTATCGACCACCTCATCGACCGCCAGGGCGAAGCGCAACCGTCCGGTATCGATGACAATCATGTGCCCGGGGGTATCGTCGGATCTTTCGTTGTCGATGTTCAAAACATCCGACAACCGCACCAACGGAAATAGACTTCCGCGGAGCCGTAAGACTTCGGCCTGGTTGACGCAATCGATTGTCTTTTCACCCCCGTCGACTTGCACCAATTCAACGATGCAGGACTGCGGCAAGGCATAGGACTGCCGGCCGACGGTGACAATCATCGCTGGAATGATCGCCAGGGTGAGCGGCAGGGTGATGCGGATGGTTGAACCACGTCCGAGTTGCGATTCGACCTCGACCGAACCGCCGATCGCCTCGATGTTGGTCCTGACAACATCCATGCCGACTCCGCGACCCGAAACGTTGGTGATGGCCGCGGCGGTTGATAGACCCGGAGAGAAGATGAGATTGATTGCGTCGCGATCGCTCATCCTGGCGGCTGCCTCGGCGGTCATCGCCCCGTTCTCGACCGCTTTGGCCTTCAGCCGCCGGGGATCGATGCCGGCTCCATCATCGACGATTTCCAGGAAAACCTTGCCGGCTTGATGATAAGCCTTCAGCCGAATGTTGCCGACTTCCGGTTTGCCCGCGGCCGTGCGAACCTCCGGCGGCTCGACACCATGATCGCATGAGTTGCGAATCAAATGCGTCAGGGGGTCACCAATCGCTTCGATGATCGTCCGATCGATCTCCACATCGACGCCTTCGAGGTGCAATTCGATTCGTTTGTTCAAACTCGCCGACAGGTCGCGAATGATTCGTGGGAAACGATTGAAGACCTGGCCGATCGGTTGCATCCGCGTCATCATCACGGACTCTTGCAAGTCGGTGGTGACCTGATCGATCCCCATCGCGGCTTCTTCGAGTCCCGGGGGGCCGCCGGTTTCGTTCACCATTCGCATCAATCGATTGCGACTGAGGACCAATTCGCCGGCCAGGTTCATCAATCGGTCCAAGACTTTCAAATTGACCCGGATGGTCGCCTCCTGATTGGCTTCGGGTTTGGCTTTGGGCTTTGGTTCGGCCGGCTCGATGATTTCATCGCAAGGTTCCGGCGGCGCGACCACGGGCGTTGGAGCGATAGCCACCGGTTGAGACTCCGGGCAGGTTTCGGGTGGCTTATCGATATTGGCGTTTGATCTAACGGCCAATAACTCATCGAGTGCTTCGCATAAGTCCGACTGATCGGTCTGATTGCTCATTTCGATCTCTTCGATCAATTCGGTCAGCCGGTCAGCGGCCCGGAGCATGACGTCGACGCTGTCGGTGGTCGGTCGGTAGGTTTCCTGCCGGACGGCGCCCAGGACGTTCTCAAAGCTGTGCGACAGCCGGCTGATTTGTTCCAATCCCATGAAGGACGCGGCGCCTTTGATCGAATGCACCCCACGGAACATCTCATTGATCGAAGCGTTATCGATCGCTCCGTTGTCCGATTCCAGGCGGAGTAGATGTTCTTCGACGGCCGCGAGGTGTTCGTGGCTTTCGGCGGCGAATTCAGCCAACAGGGCGGGATCTTCAAAAACCATGAATCTGGCAAACGTGCGGCGGCATTGAGTAGGGGTTTGACCGGCAAGGATGGGTCACGTTGGCGGTTGTCAAGCCACACCGAGGTCGAAAAGATGCGTTGTCTGCGTCAAAGGACCGGGTTGTGAATGTCGCAACATCGTGCATGGTCCCGGTAGCCGAAGCCGCCACGCGGCGTGGCGGCGTCCTGCCGGGACGCCGCTGAGGCTGGGGTAGCAGCGTTCCGGCAGAACGCGGCCACGGGGGGTGGCGGCGTCCTGCCGGGACGCCGCTGACGCTGGGGTAGCAGCGTTCCGGCAGAACGCGGCCACGGGGGGTGGCGGCGTCCTGCCGGGACGCCGCTGACGCTGGGTTAGCAGCGTTCCGGCAGAACGCGGCCAGGGGGGGTGGCGGCGTCCTGCCGGGACGCCGCTGACGTTGGGGTAGCAGCGTTCCGGCAGAACGCGGGCACCGGGCACACCGCGTTATCGTGAGCTAAACCTTTAAGGATGCCCCGGTCCGTCAACGGGAATGTCATTCGCTGTCACAAACAACACGTTGTCGTAATTATGAAAGTCTTGCTGGTCGACGACTCAGGAGTCATGCGATCGATCATCCTGCGGTCGCTCAACGCGGTCGGCGTCCGAGACGTCGTCCAAGCCGCCGATGGGGTCGAGGCGATGGAACGATTCAATGCCGATGAGTTCGATCTGGTCATGACCGATTGGAACATGCCCAATAAAAACGGGCTGGAAGTGATCCAGGAGATTCGGGCGACCGGATCAAAAGTCCCCATCATCATGATTACCACCGAATCGGAAAAACGGCAGGTGCTCGCGGCGATCGCCGCCGGGGTGAGCGACTATTTGACCAAACCGTTCCAGACCGAAACGCTGCTCAAAAAAATCGAGAAATTTGCCTGTGTCTGATGCGTCCCCCCCCTCCCCCGGTACCGACTCCGCGTCGATCGATTCCGCCATCGTGCTGCGTCACGCCGATGCAGCGACCGGCATGTTGTTGGGACCGGTCGGAAAGTGGCGTTGTGTCGATGCGGTTGACCGGCAACCGGCGTCCCCGGGGCACTACGCATTGATCACGCTGGATGAACAATCCGGCGAGTCGTATCAAATGCGTTTAGGTGGTTCGGCGATGTCGACAAAACTAATTGCACAAAAGTTCACCGGCGGTGGCGTGGTCAACCGTGCCACGATCGACGAGTTGTTGAGCGAGTGGTGCAATATGATTGTCGGCGGCATCAAAGGGTCCTTGCCCGGTCAATGGCGCCTCGGCCTGCCGGCCGTCACGGGTGGTGGCGGGGGCGATTGGCATGTCCTTGCCACGTTGTCGGTCGGGCCGAACGCACCGTTGACGATCAGCGTTCGATGATGGATCACAGGTCCGCCGTCACGGCCGGGCGGTCGACTGCCACCATTTCAATTTAGCGTCAATCCCGGACTGTGTGTCCCCATACCGTTCGGCCACGTCCCGCCAGCGCTGTGCGACGATGTAACGGTCCGCCCCGCGGCTGACCGAATCGGCCTGCCGCAGCGCGGCGGCGGCAACCGTTTCGCGTTTTTCGATCCCAGCGGCAATCGATCGGCCCGCTTGGCGTCCCAGCGTCGCGACCAGCGCCGCGGTGACAGCCCGGCGGGAAACCCCGGTCCGCTCGGCGTTGTCGAGCCGCGATTGCCTCATCAATTCAATCCGGCTGCGGTCGGTCAACCATTGACGGTCGGCCGACAACCAACCGCCGCCGGCGGCCGCCAACTGCACACGTCCCCGACCGGCCGCGACGCGGCTTTGACGTTCGTTTGACATCAGGTCGCCGGCCCCGGGATGCATGGTTTTGAAAACCTCTCGCCATGCCTCCTCGCGGTCCGCCGACGCCGGGTCCAAAGTCGTCAAACGCTCGATCCGGCGAACCGCGGTGGCGGCCTCGGGCCAACGCCGGGCTTGCAAATGCTCGCGAATTTCGATCAATGCTGCGGTCGTCATCCGTCCGCGGGCGGCAATCAAGTCCGCTTCCTCGGCCGCGACATCGGCGGTTTGAAACATCAATTCGATGGCCGAATCATCGTCGCCGGGTAATTGTCGCAGCAGCCGCCGGCGGATTTCCAAGGTCGCATCGGCGGCCGGCCGGACCAGCCATAGGTCGACGTAGTGGTCGGCGGCGGCGTGCCAATCGCCGGCGGCCAGCATCGCCTCGGCGTCTTGTCGGATCTCGTCGCCAAAGAGCGTTTCGACCGCCAGCGTCCGGCGGTCGTCCGACCGGATCGCCAAAACCCGGCGGAGGTCTCGCAGCGCGACTTGCCGATCCCCGCCGCGAAGTTCCCGCCGGGCCGCGACCAACGTCGACTCGATCGGCGGACCCGCCGTGCCGTTTTGAAAGTGAAAATTGCCGCCCGAAACGTCCGCCAGCCGCTGAAGCGCCATCCGGCTGGCCGCGTCCTCCAACGCCACGCAATGCACTGGGATGGGCTGGACCAGGTCGGCGATTTGGTCAAAAACGCTCGGCAGCGGGATGCCGGCCCGGTCGATTGATGCATCAAATTTACCGTCCGAGAGCATGAAAACGCCCGAAGGCCGCAGCCGGAGGGCCGCAGCCATTGCCGCGGACGGTTGGGTGTGACCGGCCCGAAAACTCGATCTCGCCCACCGCGCGGCGAGCACTTTGTTGAGCGGTGTGGCGGCGATCAACGCCCCGGTCAATTCGGGCGGCGGCGTCGAGCTGTCCTGCGGATCGTCGGTCGCCGAACCAAACAGCCGCACCGTTTGATCGCTAAACATCAGCACATCGAACGATTGGCTCGGCCGCAGCGCCGCGATGCTTTGGATCAACTCGGTCACCGCCCGGTCAAACCGCCGCCCGGTCATGCTGCCGGACATGTCGACGATGTAGACGAACGATACGCCGTAACCGTCGACGCCAAAGAACGACCCGCGGGGACGTCCGTCCGATGCCGATACCGGCGCCCGGTCGGCCCGGATTGAGCCGGAACTGCTGCCGGACGCTCCACCACCGCCGGTGGCCGGTGGTTCTCCGGGGCCGACGGGGCGGGGCTGCGGGACGAGGTCCAGCGACGGCAGGCCGGCTAACGGATCGACGACCTCAATCGACTCGGTGGTTGACGCGGCCGGGGCCGCGGGCAAGTCGAATTTGGCAAAAGTCGGCTCGGGGGCAGCGTCGTCGGCCCAATCGACGCTCAACCGGGTATCGGAGGTGGACCAATCCCGCTGTGGGGCGACCCACCACCACGCCAAAAGGACGATGACCAAATGGATCGCCAACGATCCCAGCCAACCTCGCGAGGGTTGATCCGACCGGGCCGTCCACGTCGCTCGCCGGGGGTCGGGGGTGGCAGTCATGTCGACGTGAAACAACGGGTGCGGAGGGGGCCGGATCAAGCGAGTTGATATTCAAGACTTGTCGGTGGCCCGGCCCGCCCATCGTAGCAACCCCCGGGTACCGCCCCCAGCGTTTAAAATTCGCTCCCGTCCTCCCTCCAACGCCGCCACCGATGCCCCACGCCAGATTTTTGCTCAACCCCAGATTTTTGATCTGTCCCAAATTTTGGGTTGGTTCAATCCTTCTGTTGTTCGCTCCGGCCGCCAACGCTGCCCCGCCGCCGATCGCCGAATCTTATGACGTTGTCGTTTACGGCGGGACCGCCGCGGGCGTCGTCGCGGCCGTCGAAGTCGCTCGGCATGGCAAGACTGTCGTGATCGTCGGACCCGACACGCACCTTGGCGGTTTGACCAGCGGCGGGCTGGGGTGGACCGATTCGGGCCGCAAAGAAACCGTCGGCGGGTTGTCGCGAGAATTCTATCGTCAAGTTTATGAGCACTATCAAAACGACGACGCTTGGCGGCAACAAACCCGCGAACAATACGGCACCCGAAGCCAGGGCACGCCGGAGGCCGGCGGCGATCGGCGCAGCATGTGGGTGTTTGAACCCCACGTCGCCGAAGCGATCTTTGACCGCTGGGTCACTCAGAACGATATCCCGGTCTATCGCAACCTTTGGCTCGACCGGGACGGCGGAGTTGAAACGTCAAACGGACACATCGCATCGATCACCATGCTCACCGGTGAAACCTTTGCCGGCCGGATGTTCATTGACGCGACCTATGAGGGCGATTTGATGGCGGCCGCCGGAATCGATTATCACGTCGGACGCGAACCGGTCGATCAATATGACGAGTCTTACAACGGCGTCCAAACGGGCGTCTATCATCACAGTCATCATTTCAATGATTTGCCGCCCATCAGTGCCTACCGGACCGCCGGGGATCCGAACTCCGGCGTCCTGCCGCTGATCTCGACCGAACCGCCGGGTGAGAAATTCAGCGGCGACGACCGCGTGCAGGCATACTGCTTTCGCATGTGTTTGACCGACGCGGCGGACAACCGTGTGCCCTTTCCCCGGCCCGACGGTTACGACGCCGACCGCTATGAGCTTTTAGCCCGCGTTTTCGACGCCGGGTGGGGCGGGACGTTCAACAAGTTTGATCCCCTGCCCAATCGCAAGACCGACACCAACAATCACGGCCCGGTCAGCACCGATCATATCGGCGCGAATTACGACTATCCCGAAGCCGACTACGATCGCCGGCGAGAAATCATCGCCGAGCACGAAGCGTATCAAAAGAGTTTGATGTACTTCCTGGCCAACGACGCCCGCGTCCCCGAAGCGATTCAGGCTCAGGTCCGGCGTTGGGGGTTGGCCGCCGACGAGTTTGTCGACAACGGCAACTGGCCGCACCAACTGTACATTCGTGAAGCCCGGCGGATGATTGGCCAATACGTTTTAACTCAAAACAACCTGCAGGGGTCACGCCCGACACCCGACAGCGTCGGCATGGGGTCTTACGCCATGGACTCTCATAATATCCAGCGTTATGTCGACGCCGACGGGCACGTTCAAAACGAGGGCGACATCGGGGTTGGCGTGCCGCCCTACGAAATCCCTTATGGTTCGATCGTGCCGCGGGACGGCCAGTGCGGCAACTTGTTGGTCCCCGTCTGTGTCTCGACTTCGCACATTGCGTTCGGTTCGGTTCGCATGGAACCTGTGTTTATGATTCTCGGTCACAGTGCCGCGGCGGCTGCCATGATGGCGATCGTCAACGATTGCGATGTTCAAGACGTCGACGTCGCGGCGTTGCAAGAACATCTCACCGACGAGGGGCAGGTGTTGCATTATGAAGCCCCTCCGCAAAAACGCCCCGGTCAAACGCTATCACCCGCCTCCAGCTTTGGCGGCATCGTCGTCGACGATGCTCGGGCGACGACGACCGGAGCTTGGGGTTCGGGGCGGTCGGGGGGGCCGGCGGTCGACAACGGCTACCGCTACGCCGATCCGAAAGCGGCCACCACGGCGACCGCCGAATTTATCGCGGAACTGCCCGCGCCGGGCCGTTATGAGATTCGCATCGCTTACAATCCACACCCCAACCGCGCCTCCAACGCCAAAGTCGCCATCGGATTGACCGACCAAGTTTTGACGAAGCAAATTAACCAACGCGTACCCCCGCCGATTGATAAACTTTGGATCTCAATGGGGACTTATGATTTTACCAGTGACAAATCAGTTGTCGAAGTGACCACGGACGGCGCCGACGGCTTCGTGACGATCGACGCGGTGCATTGGTTGGTGGTCAGTCACTCCGGCAAGATGCCCGCCGCCCATCGCTGTTCGCCGTAAAGCGTCCGAAGCGCCGCTAGACGTTGTTCCATCGCCTCGGGCGGCAAACGGTGAGCCTGTTCAATCAATCGACGAAGCTCTCGCTGCCGGCGGGCGAACGGATCAACTTCGGCGGCCGCTTCGGCCCGCGGTTGCAGCCACCTGGCTAACTTGGCGAGCGATTGATCGGCCGGCGGCTCCGTTGCATCGACTTCGGGCAATGCTGCCACCCCGAAATCGTAAACCCGACGCCAAGCGGCCAGCCGATCGATCGCCGATGGACCATCAACCGGCGAATCCTCGGGGTCTTCGATTTGGTCGGCGATCGACAGCAAAGACAATTCCGCCAGCGATAACTCGCGGCGATCACCCTCGTGCCTAGCCGCCGCACGCAGCCGGGCAAGCTGACGACTGAAATCCGCGTCCCCGGCCCACCGTCGGACCTCGTCGGCCCGCTCGTCATCGGCGTAGCGGGCGATGAATTGCTCCGCCGACGCGACGTTGATCGTGCCACGATTCATGTCATCGCGGATCGCCGCGTACATCGTGTCAGCCGACGGTCCCAACACCGTCCAACCGATCAATCCGATGCACGCCAACAGGCCGACAATCAAAACAACCGATGAAGCGGTCGCGACCAGCGAAGATATCTTGTCCCCGGGCACGCCCCCGGCCGCCGTGGTGACGCCCTGGCCGGCGGAGGCGAAGTGGGTCCCGGTCGCCGACGTCACCGGGCGGGCCGGATCGATCAACTGCGTCGGCGTTTGCGTCGATGATCGTGTCGATCGGCCCCCGGTGACTGCCCCGACCGTTGGCCCGCTGGCGATTCGTGTCGCATCGAAGTTGGTTTCGCCCGAGGTAGCGTCCGCCAACGGGCTGGTCACCAACGTTTTTTCCAAATCAACCGCTTCGGTCATCGACGTCACGGCCAGTTCAGGGTCCGCCGGAGCCGCCGAAGAACCCGCCGAGTCACGCCGTTGACTCAGGCCCAAGTGCATCGATTGCAGCCGGTTGAGGACTTTGCGTGCCGTCGGGGGCCGGTCCGCGGGGTTCTTTTGGAGCAACTCGTCGACAATTTCGACGATTTCTCGCGGCAGTTCCGGCCGGATCAAATCCAGCGGCACGGGTTTGTCCCGCCGCAGCGATTCGATCATTTCGGTCACCCGCCGGCCCGAAAACGGCGCCCGGCCGGCCAACATCGCGTACATCACGCTGCCGAGGGCGTATAGATCCGTCCGCGGCGTGATCGGTCCCTCGCCGGCCTGTTCGGGGGCCATGAAATCGGCTGTCCCCAGCACGCTACCGGCCATCGTGTTTTCGCCGATGCCGAACACCTTGGCGATTCCGAAATCGACGATCTTGACCTGCGATTGCCCGTCGGGAGTGTTGGTGATGATCAAATTGGCGGGTTTTAAATCGCGGTGGATGATCCCATAGTCGTGAGCGTGTTTGAGTGCCGAAGCGATTTGAATCGTCCAAGGCAGGGCGGTTTGCCAGTCGAGCCGTTTGCCGTCGGCCTCGCGGATGACCGTCTGCAGCGTCCGACCGGTGACGCATTCCATTGAGTAAAACATCCGCCCGGCTTGCTCGCCGTAGCCGATCAGCCGGACGATGCCGGGATGTTTTAATTTCTCCAGCGCCTTGAACTCGGCTTCAAACCGCCGCCGGAACCGCTCGTCATCGTTGGCGTGCGCGGCGATCAACTTGACCGCCACCAGCTCGCCGGTGACTTGATGCGTCGCCTCATAAACGGCGCCCATGCCGCCACGGCCCAGCGGCCGGCCGATCCTATAAGGACCGAGGTTTTCGGGGTCGCCGCCGGTCGATTCCGCCCAGTCGCTCATCGTTTTGAACTCATGCCGGACTCCAACCCGCCCGCGGCGAGGCGTGGACGGTGATGGGGCCGCCGGCGGTAATTTGGCTCTCGGACGCGTCAACCAGATCGCGACCGGCCAGCGGACTCAACGTCACACCAAACTCGGCCGATTGTCCCCCGGAGAGCTTCACGCCCCGACCCTGATCCTTTTCAAACGGCGACGGGTTGGGATAATTGGTCGACGGCTCCAGCCCCGTGACATAACCGTCGGCTTCCGCGGAGGTGTTTTTCCAAACGATAAAACAGGGCAACGTCTCGGCGGTATAATCGATCCGCATCGCCGCGTCGCCGGCCGGATCGATCAACATGGCCGACGCCATCGCATCGCCGCACGTCCGCGGTTTGGCATAATAAACCTGTTCGGCAAATCCGGCGGTCGGCGGACCATAATCATAAAGTGTCGACATCGCCGCGGCCGCATGATCGTTTTGCGGTGCAATCTCATCGACCGACGCCACCCACCGAGCGCCCGGCCCAACAGCGGCCGACCAAGGTTGATGTGATAGAGCAACATCGCGGTCGTCTCGCTCGACGAACGATTGATCACCGTGTCGCGGATCTCCAGTCGACCGTCGCCGGCGTGCAGCCGGATGCGGGTTTGCAGCCGCAGCAGATGAAAAAAAAATCGCTGCTCGTCCACGCTCGCGGTGACTTCGACGTAGCCGCCGGCATCGTCAATGCTTGATTGAACGTTGACCGCCGGCAGGTTGCCGATCCGGCCGTGCAGCGGGTGGACCAAACGCCCGGCGTCGTCATGAATCGGCGGGCCGTTGGACGCCAAACCGCAACGCACCAGCACTTCGTTGAACCCTTCGAGCCACCCCAGCCCCGACGGTTCCCACGTCGGCACGCTGGACGGGTGGACCGGGCCGGCGATCGGCGACCAACCGCCCAGCGGCGTGCCGGCGACGGTGTATTGGTAAACCGACATGCCCCGCTGCGGCAGCAGATCGACGGTCGCGGAACCCGCAGTTAGTCGCAAAATCGCGGCGTCGGAGTCGGTCGTGACGGTTTGAAACGAGAGGTCCAAGGTCGGTAGCGTTCTTGTTGATCGGTCCGGCGGTGAGATAGGCTTCCGGCCTGTCGCGGTTTCGCCATCGTAGCCTATCCCACCGTCCCCAACCCTGCTGAACACCATGCCGCAAGTCAAACTCGATGAAAACCTGCTCACCAAAGACAACGTTGCCGCGGCGTTGGACCGGGCAATCGACGCCGGCGGCGGGCTGCTGCGTCTAACCCCGACCTGGGTCCCACGGTCGTTTTTGCATCCCGGCCGTCGCATCAAACTTCACCCGTCGGACTATTACCGTTTCGGAGCCAACCGCGGCGGCATCGACGAGCGTTGGTTCGGGTCAACGACCGAGGCGGCCAACGACGGGCGGGTGTGGCACGAGGGACTGAGCTTTTGCCTGCACGAGGGCAAACAATTCCTACTCAAAGACGCTGTCGCCGAACGTGGCGAAGACCTGATCGGACCAGCGATCTATAAAAAATACAACAAATGGCCTGTTTACTCAAAATTCTTTGACAACATGGGTCCGATCCCGCACCACATGCACCAAAGCTTTGAGGACGCCAAGTTGGTGGGCCAGGAAGGCAAGCCGGAATCGTATTATTTCCCGCCGCAACTCAACAACGTCGACAACAACTTTGCCTACACCTTCATGGGTCTGGAACCGGGAACCGAAAAAGCTCAACTGAGAAAATGCCTGGAGGATTGGAACGAGGGCGACAACGGCATTCTCGATCTGTCGCGAGCGTATCGTTTGAAACGGGGCACCGGTTGGTTGATCCCTCCGGGCGTATTGCACGCTCCGGGATCGCTATGCACGTATGAGCCGCAGTGGGGCAGCGACGTGTTTGGCATGTACCAATCGATCGTCGAAGGCCGCTACGTGCCGTGGGATTTGTTGGTCAAGGACATGCCCGAGGAAAAGCACCAGGATCTTGACTTCATCGTCGGCCAGTTGGACTGGGACAAGAATGTCGACACGCATTTTAAAAACAGCAACTATCTCGAACCCGTCCGTGACGACGCTAAGTCAGGCGACGGTTATGAGGATCTGTGGATCGTTTATGGCACCGTCGACGGCGATCAATTGTTCAGCGCCAAAGAATTAACGATCGCTCCGGGCAAATCATGCGAGCTGAAAGACGGTGCGGCGAGCAGTTGGATCACCGTCCAGGGCCGCGGCACGATGGGCAAGCTTGATTTGCAAACCCCCGCGATGATCCGTTTTGGCGAGCACACGACCGACGAGGTTTTCATCAGCTATACCGCCGCGACGGCGGGCGTAAAGATCATCAACACCGGCAGCGAGCCGTTGGTCGGGCTGCGATACTTTGGTCCCGACGCCCATCAAAACCTCCCGTCGGCAGGTTCTTGAGATTGTTTTCCTAGCGGAACGGCGCAAGCCGCCCGGTGCCGTCACCGGAGGGCTGGCGCCCTGCCGCTAAAATTGGGAGGCTTCACCGGAGGGCTAACGTCTAATGCCGTCTATTTTCGGGGTTTGGGAGGAGAACGAGTGATTTTGGTGCGAAATTTGCGCATTACCAGGTGACCATATGTTCACCCTGCTAACCCGGTTGCCTCCGTTGCTCGTTCCCCCCAAGACCACTGACTCCCCCGACCAGCAGTTTCAAGCCGCCAGGACGCTCCTGAATCAACTCCTGGACGTCCCAGCGATCGAACAACTCATTGAATTGGAGCACCGATCCAACACCCGAGTCGTCTACACCGACGCCGTGACGATCTGGTTGATGATCCTCCAGCGACTTCGTGGCGGAGCCTCGCTGCGGGAGGTCGTCGCCGAAGCCGTCGAGCACCGCGAGCAGCTCTTCTCGCGACAATAAACGCGTCCGCGAAGGCACGCTGAGCGAAAGCAAATTCGCCTTCGCCGCCGCCCGCGACCGCGTGACCTTCGAGGCGTCCGGGTGACCTTCGAAATGATCAGGCGGTTCTGCCGGTTGGTCGGCGACCATCTGGCCAACACCGCCGAGCGACCTTTTGATCACCGACGCGTCTTTCTGATCGACGGCACCACCATCACCCTGCCGCCCACGCCCGCTTTGCAAAAAGCTTTCCCTCCGGCTTGGTCACGTCGATGGAGTTTGATGCGATCAGTTTGGCGGAATTGTATCGTCGGCGTTATGATGTTGAGTTTGACATTCGCGACGTGAAGGTGACGATGGACGCGGAGAATCTGCGCCGCAAGAGCGTATCGATGGTCAAGAAGGAGCTGGCGGCGTCGGTGATTGCGTACAACTTGGTGATCCAGTTTCGCCGCGACGCGGCGAAGCTGGTACGGGTGGAACCACGTCGTCTGAGCTTCACGGGTGTTTGGGTGCAGTTTCAGACCAAATTGCTGGGCAAATCGTTCGACGATTACGAATCGTGGCTGTCCAGTTACATCCGCGCGTTGATCGCCGCCTCGAAGGAGAAGCACTGCAACCGCTCGAAACCGCGGAAGGTAGCCGCCAGTGGCCCACAGTCGCCGAAGTAAATCGGTCCATTTCAAAGCGAAGGAACCGCGAGAACCCTCCCCCCCCCGAATGACAGTAAAGTAGACGGCATTAGGCTGGCGCCCTATAGCTAAAATTTGCAAAAATCCGGGGACCACGACTTTTCAACGGCAAAAGTCGTGGACCCCGGCCCGGGGCGTCTTCCGTGACGGGCAGACCTAACGGTCGGTTAATCGATGCGGGTCCGTGCATCTGCTTCGTCTTCGGCGGTAGTCCCAACGCCGTCGCTGGTTTAGCCCGCAAAAAATTGGAGTGCATCTTGCATCCGGCGAAGAACCGACCAGGAAACCGACGTCTTCCGTGACGCACCATCCGTATTGGCAATCCCTGTGACAAACGTCCTCTAGGCGATCACGTGATAAGCTTCGTCAGCCGTTTCGGCCGACTGCTGCATTCGCACGATCGCCTCGATGAACTCCTCGAAAATGCGAACGTCGAGCGCCGATGCCGCGGCGACTTCGGGATGAAATTGGGTACCGACGGCGAACCAGTCGAGCATTTCCGACTCGATCGCTTCGATCACCCCGTCGGGGCAGCGAGCGGTCACGCGGAAGCCGGGGGCAACCTCATCGATCGCCATGTGATGACGGCTGGTGACGCGGATTTCCCCATCGCCGTATACCCGGCCGATTAGCGACCCGGAGACGACCTCCAACGTATGGCGATGATTGATGTCTTGGGCGTCGAAATGGGGAACCGCGTCGGGCAGGTCCTCGGGGATATGCAGGAACAGGTTGCCGCCCTGGTCGACGTTGAGCAATTGCATTCCGGTGCCGATCGCCAACAAAGGGCAGCGGCGTTCGGCGATCTCGGACATTAGCATCCGGTCGCTGCTTTCCCGCTCCGGCGCCAGCGGCCGGGTGGCCGAATGAAGCATGAACCCGTCGTTTCGCGGGTCCAAATCCGCTCCGCCGATCATCACAAAGCCATCAACGGCGTCGACGATCCGGGCGACCGCCGCCTCGTCGGCTTGAGGCGGGACGACGATCGGAATCCCGCCGGCCCGGGTGATCGAGTTGTAATAGCCGGCGGCGATGTAGCCAAACGCCGGAGTGGTGTGGGCGGCCGGGCGGTAGTCGCAATTGATACCAATCAACGGTCGAAACGTCATCTGTCGATCCTCTAACAGAACGCGCTTGGGCAAATCGTCCAATCGCCAAAGAATTCGATTGCCCCTTCCCAGCCGTTTAAGCTGGATTTGAATGACGCGGCGTTTCGGGGCGGCCATCATCTGCCGACCGAATTGAACTCACGCGATCCGCCCCGCCGGGGTCCCGTAGCCGGGCACACCAGGGGGGGCACGAGGAAACGAAAAAGCTCCGGTGATGGACGGGAAAATGTGTCGGGCGACCCGGGGGGCGTCGACGGGTGTGAACATACGGAGCTGTCGGCGGCTGTCGCATCGAGCCGATATCTTGTGTCCCGGCGGGCACCGGGACGCTATCGGTAGTGCTAGCAACGACTTTTTTTGCTAGCAACAGGCCGAAAGAGGCGTGTGGCGGTGGCTCGGTAGGCGCGGGCAAAATCGTTGGCGGGTCGGCGCCGAAGCGGCTTGACCCACCCGACGTTGATGCAGTCAAGCTTCGGGGGGAGCGGGGGCGGCGGCGACGACTTGCAAATTGGTGGCCAAGTGTTCGTGAGCGGTTCGCTGAACGTTATCCGCCTCGACTTGACTCTCCAGCCGACGGGCCGACCGACGACCCGCAAGACGACCCAAATGCACGACCGGTTCACCCGGCTGGACCGCCGGCAACGTCGTCATGCCCAGCACGATGCCCGAAAACGGAGCGACCAGCCGGTTTTGATCCTGGCACAACAGGTTGCTGTTGGTCGCGATCGGTTGTCCCTCGGTGACGGTGTCGCCGGGCGAGACGTGCATGGTCAAAAATCCACCACGTTCGGCCCGCAACCACCGCGTCTGCTGAATCACCGCTTGTGAATCGGGCAGGTCCGGTTTGCCCGGCAACATTTCCAGTTCCTGCAACACGTTGGTGATCCCGCGGGTCATCGATTCGACGACCGACGATTCGACCTTCCAAACCTCGCCCCCCTCCAGGATGATCGTCGGGCAACCGATCCGCGTCGCTTCCCGCCGCAGCGAACCCCGCGGGCCGCGGTTGTTGAGGATCAACCCGGCGCCGAACGCCGTGGCGATACGCTCGCACGCCGGATTGGACAAATCCGCGCGGCAGTTGGGAAAGTTTGTCCGCCGAACCGAGGCGGTGTGCAGGTCGATGCCGAAATCGCATCGCGAAATCAGCCGGTCGAAAATCACTTTGGCCAACCGCGAGGCCATCGACCCGCCGGCCGATCCGGGAAAGACGCGGTTCAAATCGCGGCGGTCGGGCAGGTAGCGCGAATGACGCTCAAAGCCCAGGACGTTGAGCACCGGGACCATGATGAGCGTCCCGGCGGCGAGGTGAAAATCGGGGTTCGACAACAGCGTGCGGATCGCTCCGGTGCCGTTAAGTTCGTCGCCGTGCAACGCCGCGGTGACCAACACCGTCGGTCCGTCGGCGGCCCCGCGGGTGACCTGCAGCGGGATCACCACATCGCGGCCCGAATACGACTCGGAAACGACGAACTCGGTCGCCGCGGATGCCCCCCGGCCAATCGTTTGGCCAAACCAGTCGCCCGGATCTTCGGGGGCGGGCGATGGCTTGGACGGGGACGGCGTCGGGGCCGAATCGGATGGGGACATGATCGTTTGGTGCAAATTGTGCGGCAGTCGTCGGGCGAATGATGTCCAATGGAGTCCCGCCCCGGCGGCGTGTCGATGCCGCCGGGGGTTGACCGAACCAACGCCACACCTAAGGAAATTTTGTGATGAACCGTTTTTCTCTACTCCTGTTCGCAGCGACCACCGCGGTGGTTTGCATAACGCCGGGTCAATCCGGCACGGCGTCGGCCCAAGGCCTCAACGGTCCGTCGGTGCAAAGCAACGGCTATTTCGGCGGGTTGAGCAATCAATTGCTCGAGCAATCCGGGCACCCCGGCCGCGAAATCCCCAGCGGTGACGTCCAAATCCGCGTCCCGACGCAGCGGTTGCGACCGTCGTTGGGCGGCTATCCGTATGGTTATGGCGCGTTGGGCCACGGTTATGGTTATGGATATCCCGGCGGGTTTGGGTATGGGGTCCCCGGCGGTTTTGGTTACGGATACGGCGGCGGGCTGGGTTATGATTATCGCCCCTACTCCTATGGAGGCTATCGGCCGGTCGCCCCGTTGTATGGCAACCCCGGCTTCAAATTGCCATATGGGTATTGAGGCTGTCACGAGTCACCGGTAGCGGCGTGCCGCCAGGCCGCCGAATCGCGACTGACCAAAGCCTTGGCGGCTTCGGCTACCGGAGGGGAACCAAAGCCTTGGCGGCTTCGGCTACGGGTGGGTGGTGCGGATCCGGACGCTTTGCGCGTGTCCTTCGAGTCCCTCTTTCTCGGCCAACGCGATGACGTCCGGTCCGATCGCCCTCAACGCTGCATCATCGAATGTCGTGACCGATCCGCTGCGGAGAAAACTATTGACATTCAATCCCGCCGCCCAACGACATGTTCCGCCGGTCGGCAAGACGTGAGACGGTCCGGCCGCGTAATCACCCAAAGCCACCGGTGTATGATGTCCCAAAAACGCAGCGCCGCAATTACGAAGCTTCGCCATCAACGCCGCCGGATCCTCGGTCTCAATTTGCAAATGCTCCGGTGCAAAAGCATCGGTCACTTCGCAGGCGTGATCGGCATCGCGGACGAGCATCAAGGCGCCGAATTGTTTCAGCGCCGCGGCGGCTAAATCGCCCCGAACCGCGGTTGCCAGTTGCCGGTTCAATTGGTCCGCAACGGCGTCGATCAACGGCTTATGCCACGTCACCAATAGCGACGACCCCGGCGAATGTTCCGCTTGGGCGATCAAATCCGCGGCCACCCAGTCGGGCCGCGCGGTGTCGTCAGCGATCACGATCACCTCGCTGGGACCGGCAAACGAATCGATGTCGACGGTGCCATAGACCATCTTCTTAGCGAGGGCGACAAACAGGTTTCCCGGACCCACGATCTTGTCGACCGCGGCAATCGCATCACAACCATACGCCATCGCGGCGATCGCCTGGGCACCGCCGCACCGATAGACTTCGGTGACACCCAAATGTTGACAGACCGCTAGCATGTCGCGGTTATAAGCCCCAAATTCAGTTGGCGGGGCAACCACGCATATTTCGTCAACCCCGGCGACCTGAGCCGGCACGACCGTCATCAGCACCGTCGAGGGATACGCCGCGGCCCCGCCGGGGACGCAGACGCCGACCCTTCGCAGCGGCTGGTAACGCTGCGTCAACGTCACGCCGGCCGAGGGTTGGATCGTCACATCGGTGTGACGGATGGCGGTTTGAAAGGTGCGGATGTTTGACGCGATCCGGTCGATGACCGCGATAAAATCGGTATCTGCGGCGGCGTGGGCGGCGGCCAGCTCCGCGGCGGGGACACGCAGCGATTGAAAGTCTAGCGTCTTGCCGTCCAGCTCCGCGGTGTAGTGCAGCAGCGCTTCGGTGCCGCGCGTTTGCACATCGTCGAGGATTTTTTGGACCACTTCGATCGGTGAAAGCGGCCCGCCAAAGACCCGTCGGGTCAGTTCCCGACCGCGATCGGAGACCAAATCGCCGCGGGGGGACAGCGATTCGCGGAGACTTCGCAGGACCGCCGCGGCAGTGGCATCGTCGCGAGCGTCGACGATGCGGATCGGGGCGTCGTCGGTGGTCGACATGGGTGTGTTCAAGTTACAGTCGGCGGCCCGGGTGTCGGTCGCCGGGTTGGTCGTTCGCCGGGTTCAAAGACGCATGATTGACCGAGCCGCAAGACTTGTCAGGGGGTTGCCCGCGGCTTGGTCCTTCCCATGGCTCGTTTCACTCGGCGGCGTCGCCGCGTTTGCCGCTTCGGTCCGGTGGGCGGTTTGCGGGGAGAGTTTTTGGATCGATGAACTGCACACCGCCTGGTGTGCGACCGGCCGTTGGGACCAGATCGCCGATCGGGCGATCATCGGCAATCAGCAACCGGCGTTCTTTGCCGCCATGTGGCTTTGGAACAACGCGACCGAGGGGATTTTCGTTTGGCTGCCGGTCGAAGCCCGACTTCGGCTGCCGATCGTTGCCGCCTCAATTATTTCCGTCGTTCTGCTCAGTGATGCGGTCAGACGGGCGTCCGGCAGCCGGGTCGCCGCCTTGGCGGTCGGCGTGGGAGCTTCGATCGAAATCAATCACGTCTTCTACGGCACTGAATTGAGACCTTACGCGATGGTCGATTTGGCTGTTGCGGTAATGCTGTGGTTGGCCGCCGGGCGGTGGCGGCACCGACGGGTGGCGATGCATGTGGCGGCGGTTGTCGCGGTGTTGTGTCACGTCACCGCGTTGCCGGTCGTCGGCGGGTTGTTGGTGATGGATTGGCTCGCCGCGAAAATTCGCCTTTTAGAGTCTGGCTCCCCCTCGCCCCGCTTCGAGTCTGTTCGGGATAGTGAGCCGACGGCGCTAGCCGCGGGTTCCAGCGCCCTGAACCCGCGGCTAGCGCCGTCGGCTCATTCATTTAGGATGTCCCCCTCGACCGAGCCTGCCGGCCGACGCCTGCAAGACCCCTCACCCCCCGACCCCCTCTCCCCGAAGCGGGGCGAGGGGGAGAAAGAATTGGGGGCCGACCGAATTGAGACGGCATGGATGCCAGAAAAGCATTTTCTAACAAACCTATGGCTGGTAGCGCTTTGGGTAACACTGTCCTGGTATTTGCTCGTCTGCGTGCTGCCGTCGTTGTGGCGAGACCGCACCGAATGGACTTCGATGGGTTCCGCCGCGTCGGGATGGGAGCTGTTGGCGGTTTGGCCGCTGGCGGCTTTGCTGGTCGTTCCGGGAATCGTTTGGGCGTGGGGGAGAGACCGAATTGACCGCCGAATCATCGCTTGGGCGGCTTTAAGTGCGATGGTGATCGGCGGGGCGTGGACGATTTCCCGGTTCGGAGTTCCGCTTTGGCACCGACGTTACCTGGTCGGCACGCTGCCGCCGCTCTGGCTGTTGGCCGGCGTGTTGGTCGGCAAGTCGCGGTGGCCCGGGACCGGCGGCGTCTGTTTGATCGCGGCGCTGATTTGGCAACAGGCACCTTATCGTTGGCCGATCGTCCGCCGAGCCGAGAATTGGCGGGCGGCGGTCAATTACGTCAACGACCACGCGGCACCGGGTCAAATCGTGTGGATCGATCCGGGACTCATCGAGCAGGCCGGACGGTCGACACCGGTGCTCGATCCCGCCGCCGCTCGCTACTTCGCGTTCGCCGTCGATGGACCCTACCGCCTTGACCCAACGCTGATTCGCCAAAGTGTCGGGGGTCGTCCCCCGCCGCCGAGCGACTGGTTGATCACCCGGCGGCGTCCGCTCGCGACCGCCCGCGGGGATCGGCATTGGCGTTGGTTTGGAAATGTCCGCGTGGCACATGATTCGCGGACGTCTCGCTGATCGCTGGCTGTCTCAGGCGGCTTCTGATCGATCTTCCTTCACCCCCGGAACCCCATGTCCCCAACGGCTGATCCTAAAACCAATCGCGAGTCGCCGGACCGCAAAGCTCAGTTCGATCCGCCGGAGCTGAGGATCGATTTGGACGTCGAGGGGATGAGTTTGACGACCGCCGAAACCGCGGCCGTCGAAGCGGAAGTGGACCGAATCAAACCGTTGGTCGCCGAGTTCCCCGTTCAAATCCTCCATGTCAACCTGCGGTACAACCGCAACTCTGAGGAATATGAGGTCAAGCTGGCGTTGGTGTTGACCGGTCAAACGTTTGCGACCGCGGACGTTTCGGAGTCATGGCACGGATCGCTTGAGCAATGCACCCGGAAGATGATTCGCCGCGTTGAGCATTACAAACAGGATTTGTCGAACGTCGAAACCCGGCAACGGGCGGTCAATTCGCAGGCAAACGTCGAACCGTCACAGCAGATTGATGCCGCGGCGGTCAGGGACGCACTGGCAGAAAACGACTATGCCGCCTTCCGCCGTGAAATGGGTCCTTTTGACGCCAGCCTGCGGGATCGAATCGGGCGTTGGGTGCAAATGTATCCGCAGGTCGATGCGATGGTCGGGGAACGTTTGACGCTTGCCGATATCGTCGAGGAAGTGTTCTTGATGGCTTATGAGCAATTTGACGCCTGGCACCCCGAGATGCTCTTTGGCCAGTGGCTCGAAACGCTGATTGACCCGGCCGTCAAAGCGATCGCGCGGGACCCCGACGGCGAGCTTGAAGCGATCTCGTTCCAAAAAACTTGGCAAGACAAACCGTAGCGGAAGTCGCCAAGACTTTCGGATGCAGCGGTTCCCTCGGCATCGTCCATCGATCACACCACCGGCCCGCTACAAGATCGCCCCAACCACCCCCACCACGTCCACGACATGACTACCACAACCACGACCAAATCCGACCTTCACGATCTACTTGAAACGACGGGAGATGGCCCCCGAGTATCACTCTGCATGACGACCCACCCCGGCGTGACCGATCATGAGGAGGACATGATTCGTTACAAGAATTTGATCAATCAAGCCGTCGATGACTTGAAACATCAAGGAATGGGTGAGGAAGCCGCGCAGCGGTTCTTGGGGGAATTGTTTGACCTCAAAAACAATCGTGAGTTTTGGAACGGGGTCAGCCACGGATTGGCGGTGTATACCGACGGCGAAACGACCCGCATGTTCCGGCTGGCCGAGCCGGTCGAATCGTCGGTGACCGTTGGCGATCAATACAACGTTCGCCATGTTGCCCTGTCGACGTCGCGGGCCGACACCCTGGACGTGCTGCTGGTTTCGATGGAAGCGGCCCGGGTGATGAGGGCTTCGGTCGCTTCGGGGCACGTCAGGACGCTCGAACCGCTGGAGACCAAATTCTTCCCGATGACTTATGACGATGTGATCACCGCCCGCGACCCTGAAGAACAACTTCAACATCATTCGGGCGCGTCGCCTCGGGGTGTTCACACCGGCCGCACGCCGATGTACCACGGTCAAGGGGAGGGGGAATCGAAACTCGAAGCCGACCATTTGAACTACTTGAAGCGGGTCGCACACGCGGTTCGCGATTGTCACGACGTCGACGGACGCCGCTTGGTCGTGATCGCCGATGAGTCGATCGCCGGATCGCTGGTCGCAGAATTGGACGAGCCGCCGGTGAAGGTCCTGCAAGTCGCCCCGGACCGTGAGACGCCCGATAAATTGGTCGCTCGGTTGCAACCGATCGCTAAGGATTTCGCTCAAAAGCAAGCTCATGCTTTAGCCGAACGCTACGGCACCGCCGCGTCGCGGAAACAGGGAAGCAATGATGTTTCTCAGTTATGCGACGCGGTGCGAGCGGCGAAGATCGATACCCTCATGGTCCACCCCTCCGCGACCGTCCACGGCCGGTTCGACGGTGACCAATTGTCGCTGATCGATGCGGATGCCAACGATGCTTGCGACGTGGTCAATTGGTTGATCCAAAAAACGGTCGCTTCGGGCGGTCAAGTCGTCCGCTGCGAAGACGATTCGGTGTTGGGCGATTCCCCAGTCGCGGCGATCTATCGTTACTAGGTTCGTGTGAAAGAACTCTGCAAACTCAAGAAGGCTGAACTGCAGCAGCGTGTTGCGGAGATCGCCGAGCGTTGGGACCAGTGCGTGCATTTGTGCAACAAATGCGGGCGGGTGGCGCCGAGCAAAAAATGGCTCTGCAAACCGACGATCCCCCCCGGCGATCTTGCCCGCCGGGGGATGGGCCAGTAGGCTCGCCGCTACACCCCCCAACGATCAACATCCAACGGACCTGTCATGGACAACCACGCCGTCATCGCCCAGCTCAACGAAATCCTCAAACACGAATGGACCGGCGTCGCGCAGTACTCGCAAGCCTCGTTCATCATCGAAGGCGTCTGGCGAGAAGTTTACGCCCCAAAATTCGAGGAGGACGCCGAGGAGTCGTTCGGTCACGCCAAATTGATCGGCAACAAGATCGTTTCTCTTGGCGGTGTCCCGGTCGCGACCCGAAACGAGATCAAACAGACACGCGACCTTCGTGAAATGCTCGAAAACGCGTTGGCTTTTGAATCCAAAGCCGTCGAGATGTACACCAAGGCGTTGGATTTGGCCGAGGGAACCCGTTCCCTGGTCGTGTTCTTGGAAGACATTTTGGTCCAGGAGCAGGAGGGCGTCGACGAGTACTCCAAACTGCTGCGGGAAACCCCCGCGATGCACGCCGAGCTTCCGAGTTCCAAAGTCGGCTAGTTCCCGGTGGCCGCGGCCCGCCAGGCCGCGGCACGCCCCCCCCAAAGCCTTGGCGGCTTCGGCTACCGCCTCTCCCGGTGGCGGCGGCCCGCCAGGCCGCCGCGCGAGCATCCCCCAAAGCCTTGGCGGCTTCGGCTACCGCCAGTCCGGTAGCGGCGGTCCGCCAGGCCGCCGAACGGTATCCCGACCAAAGCCTTGGCGGCTTCGGCTACCGCCTCCGGTGCGGGGCCCGCCAGGCCGCCGCGCGAGCATCCCCCAAAGCCTTGGCGGCTTCGGCTACCGGAACCTCAAGCCCGGCGAGCGGCGGCAAACGACAGCGTTGCCGGCCGCGACTCATCCCGCCGAACCGGTTCGATTTCCCGAAGCGTTCGGCCGCAGGCACCGGGCACCCGAAGCCCCAGCACGCCTTTGAGGCCCGAGAGTTGATCGCGGGTCAACTCGAGCGATTGCTGCGGAAACCACCCGACGTCCGCGGAAAACGTTTCGGTCCGCAACTCGAACGGCTTGGCCGCTCGCTCGCGGAGCACCAGCAGCACGCGGTGGCCATCGGTCGAATTGACGACGCCGAGGATTTGTTCGTTCACGCGTTCGATTGCACTTCGGTGGAAGATCGACGACATAGCTGAGGGGCCGGCCGTCCAGTTTTCACCGAAACGACTTCCCCGTCAACGATCTATTGAGAACGATTTTCAATATTTCGGTCGGTCCAGGCGTTTTGGCGGTTGCGGCGAACGATTGCTTTGAGCATATTGCCGCCCGACCGGTCGCCCGAGGGCGTCGGTCGAATCGACGACGAAGCAAGCCAAGCGGCCCCCAGCGCCCTGTAGCCAGCCACGCTCGATCTGGTCACCGAAACGTTTCGGTCGACTGATCCATCTCCTGTGTGCCCGCTCCCCCCCCGTTTGAGACTGTCTCTATGTCCACTTCTAAGTATGCGCGCTCCGCGTTTACGCTCGTTGAGTTGCTTGTCGTGATCGCCATCATCGGCCTTTTGGTCGGACTGCTATTGCCGGCGGTTCAAAACGCCCGCGAAGCCGCCCGGCGAATGTCATGTAGCAACAATTTGCGACAAACCACGCTGGCGTTGCACAACTATCACGCGGCCTACGACACCCTGCCGGTTTCGCGGCTCGACGAGGTGGCCGCGCCGACGATCGCCATCCTGCCGTTCATGGAACAGCAGGCCTTGGCAGAGGCTTATGACGACACGCGTCTCTATGATGATCCGGTCAACGCGGTGCTCAAGGATCAGATGCCCGCGGGATTGACCTGCCCATCGGCCCCGCTGGCTGGCGAGGTTGCCCCGACCGGTTTTCAAACGACCGATTTCACGTTCATTCGCAACGCGATGGACTGGGCCAATCACAAATCCTTCTTCGAGGGCAAGCGGCGAATGGGTTTTCGCGACGCGTTCGACGGGCTATCCAGTTCGATCATGGTGTATGAGTCCGCCGGCCGGGCACAGTGGTACGTTCACGGCATTCCCAACCCCGGGGGGCCGTGGGATTATTATGGTTCGCAGCCCTGGGGCGGAGCCAGCGAAGCGTGGACCAGTCCCAACAATGCCGGCTGGTTCTATCCGGCTCACATCACGATCGATCCGCCCGGATCGCCGCCCGCGATCACCTGGTTTGCCGGCTCCGAGGTGATCAACGTGAGCAACTTTTACGCATCGCCGTACAGCTTCCACCCCGGCGGCATGATGGTCGGCATGGGTGACGGTTCGACCCGTTTCGTGACTGAGTTCCTCGACCTGGACACCCTCAGCGCGATGACGTCGGTCAATGGGCACGAGGTGATCGAGGAAGACAAGTGATCAGGCGGTTGCATTGGGCGACGATCGTCGCGGTGTTGCTGGTCGGCTGCGGCCCGCAGGATTGGCGGGCACCGACGCATCCGGCCGCGGGCACTTTGCAAATCAATGGTCAACCCGCCGCCGGCGCGTTGATCCACCTGCACCCCCGCGGCGGCGACATCGACATTCGGCACTCCAAACCGTGGGCCAAAGTCGACGCCGACGGGGCTTATGTTTTGACAACTTATGAGACCGGGGATGGGGCGCCGGTGGGTCAATATGATGTTGCAATCACCTGGCCACCCGATACCGATGAACCTTCGTTGCATGACCAACTCTCCGGTCGCTTTGCAAAACCAGGCACCTCGAATCTGCAACTAACGGTCGTCGAAGGCGAAAATCGACTGCCGCCGCTGGAGCTTGACAAGGTCAAACTGACACCGCCGGGTCGATCGATGTCGCCGGAGTTGATGAGTCCGTGACGGCGCGGCGGTTTTGGTTGGTCAGTCACCGATGGTTGGGGATCGTCGCCGGCCCGTTGTTGGTGCTGATCGGATTGACCGGCAGTGCGCTGGTGTTTGACCATGCAATCGATGAGTGGTTGCACCCTGAATTGCTGCTGTGCGATGCGGCCGGACCGAACAGGCCGCTCGATCAACTGATCGCTGCGGCCGAAGCGTCCTATAATTCGGCGACCCCATCGGGGGAACATGTCAAAGTCACATCGGTCTCGTCGCCTCGCATTGCCGGCGGGGTGTGGACGGCTTGGTTCACCGGCGGCACCGAGGCGGAACCTTTCTACACCGCCGTCTACATCGACCCCGCGACCGCAAGGGTGACCGGAACTCGGGTTTGGGGTCATGACGTGATGTCATGGATCTACCGGTTGCACTTTCAATTGGTCAGCGGCCAAGTTGGCGCGACAATCGTCGGCGTGTTGGGTTTGATCCTGCTGATCTCTATCGTCAGCGGCATCTTGGTTTGGTGGCCGCTGTGGCGTCATAGCGTCCGGGCGGCGATTGCGATTCGCGGCGGTCGACGATTCATCTATGATTTGCACAAAACCATCGGCATCGTCTCGACCGTCCTGCTGGCCGTTTTGGCGTTGACCGGGGTGACGATGGAGTTCCCCGGTGCGTTCAACCGGGTTTTGTCAGTGCTATCGGCCCGGACCTCCGAGCCGACCGACCTGGCATCGCAGACCGATGAATCGACCGACCGGTTGTCGCCCGAAGAAGCGATTGCGATCGCCCGGAAGATGTATCCCGATGCTAGGTTTTGTCATTTTCATCCGCCCGCCGATGACCGCGGTGTTTATGAGGTTGCGGTGCATCAGGACGACGAGGTGCAACGGTCGTATGGTCGGACCCAGTTGTTCATTGACCAATACGATGGCCGAATCCTTGCTCGCCGATTGCCTCAAAACGACACGATCGCCGACCAAATCGCCGTATGGCAATTCCCGCTGCACAACGGCGAAGCGTTTGGTTTGGTCGGTCGCTGGGTCGTGCTGATCGCCGGACTAACCCCGGCGATCTTGTACGCGACCGGGATGTTGGTTTGGGTCCGAAAAATTTGGTCTCGGCGACGTGTATCTTTGATGAAGTTACCGGGTTCCAAGAAATGGATGCCTTGACGAACCGCCGTCGGGCAGCGATCGTAGGGAGGTTGTCTTTGGTCGGACCGCACCCCCCTGTTGAATTTCGACTAACTCCCGCCCGGGGTGTTTCGTGGCTTTGTCCCTCCGACCTTCGCTGACACCCCGACCCGGCCTGATGCCGGTGTTGTTGTGTTTGCTCGTGTCGATCGGGCATGCCCCCTCCTGGTGGCACGTCGCGACCTGCCGGCACGATCATTCCGCCGTTGACGGACAAACCTGTCACCCCGATCGCAACGACGCGGCGCCGCGATGCGGCTGTGGTTCGCATCATCACGGTGAATCGGCCGATTCGCCGCCGCCGACGTCCGAAGATTCGCCGCACGGGTCGCCGCACGATGCGGACACCTGTCACCTTTGCCAATCATTGGCGGCCCCGTGCGGTTTGGTAGACGTCCAACCTGTCCCCGCATTGTGTCACTGGTTGGGGGAAACGCTGTCCCCGCGGCCGGTGCGGATTCTCAAAGTCGCCGCGGCACCGCTGCCGCCGGTCCGCGGTCCCCCGGCCGTCGCCCCCGCCCGGCTCGCTTCGTTGGTTTGAAGCTCGCTGTTCTGTTCCCGGTCGCCGCTGCGCGGATGCCCGGGAGCGGCCGTCGAAGCGATACCACGTCGCCGGTTGGGCAATGACCCGGCCCCGCGTGCACGCCCCAATCGTCGTGCGACTACGCGGTCCGACCAACTCGTGTCTCTCGGCGGGTGCGTGTTGCGCGGGGCTTTTGCGCGTCCACATTCCAATCCAACGAACCATTGTCATGCTACATCCAATCAATCTTCGTCCTGCAAAACATCGCAAACCCACCGCCTTTACCCTCGTCGAACTGTTGGTGGTCATTGCGATCATCGGCATCCTGGTCGGGCTGCTGTTGCCCTCAGTCCAGGCCGCTCGCGAGGCGGCCCGGCGGATGTCGTGCAGCAACAACCTCAAGCAGATCGCTTTGGCGACACATAACTACGAGTCGGCGTTCAAAGTCATCCCGGCGATGACGGGGTCGAGCAGCTACTCGCCCCAAGCCCGCATCCTGCCGCAACTGGAGCAGGCCGGATTGACGGACTTGATGGATTTTGGGCAACCGCTGCTGCTCGGGCCGGCATGGATGGCACGTTACAACCCGGCGCTCCGCGAACGCCGTTCAAACCGTCGTGCCGACGTACCTGTGCCCCAGCGACCCCGGTGACCCGAAATTTGCCACCACGTTTAACGATGGCATCGAGGGGAACACCGGGGGTTTGTCGTATATGTTCAGCTACGGCAGTGGGACGAGCACGCATTATGATGATCGTTACCGGACCGACGGCATGGTTTGGGAAAACTCTTGGGCGGGTTTTCGCGACTGTCTCGATGGCACCAGCCATACGGTGTTGTTGGCTGAAACGGTATTGGGGGATCAAACCAGCGGCACGGAGCCGACGCCATCAGGGCCGCACCGCCGGATTGCCAATTGGGGCGGAACCAGCGGCAACACGCCGCCCAACCCCGGTTTCCTGGACGCCGGAACGTTAATCAGCAACCCCGACCTGACGACCGTCTTTCCGTCAAAAATAACTTCGTACCGCGGTAATCGTGGCGATGCGTGGATTCGCGGGGTGCCGTTTTCGACGGTCATCAACGGGTACATGACGCCCAACTCCAACATCCCCGACATCGGCATCCACGGTCGCGGCTTCTACGCCGCCCGGTCGCACCACACCGGCGGAGCGATGCACGCGATGCTCGACGGCAGCGTCCGGTTGCTGACCGACTCGGTCGACCGTGACCTGTATCACGCGATCTTCTCCCGCGATGGTCGCGAAGTCGTGAGCCTGCCATGATCGGCCACAATAAAATGCTCGCCGTCGGGCTGGCGATCTTGATGCTCGCTGGTTGTGACGCAGTGCCCACCGAGGTGGATGCGGATGGTCGCCCGACTGTCCGGGTCATTTATGAGGGCAATCCGCTCGCCGATGTCGTCGTGCGGCTCCATGCCGTTGCCGGCGGTCCGGTTGTCGATCAGTCGATCTCGGATGCCGAGGGTCAAGCGGCTTTCCGTCAATTGCCTACGCCCGAACCGGCCGCCTATCAGGTTTCGTTGTTGTCCGCCAGCGACGGTGGATGGTTGATGGACCCCAAATTGACCGAGCGTTTCACCACCGATCTGCGGTTAAAACCTTTTGCCCAAAACCCGTCTCAATTGATCGAATTGCCACGCGGCATCGTTCGTGTTCTCTCCCCCCGAAATTAACCAACCCGAGAAAACCATGAAAACTTTCCAATTACTATCCTTGACGCTGCTATTAACTTCGGCATTAACCAACCCGGCCGCGGCGGAGCGAACGCTCGCCCGGCTATTTTGGCAGGACGATGCGACCGCGATGGTTCGCTGGGGTGACCTGACGCGGTCCGACGGGAAATACTTCTTGTCAAATCAACCGATTAACAAATTTCCGTCGATCGACGCCGACGAGCAGTCGTTGGTTCAAATGCAAATGCACGACGGCGTACTGTTGACCGGCGTTCACGATTCATCCGGCGGCGAGTCCGCCAGCGGCTGGATCGCGGTCGACAGCGGTGTGACCGAAGTGCCACACGGCGATCACTCGCATTGGCACTATGACGCTGAGCCTAGCGTGATGATGTCGTTGATTGATAAGTCTCAAGGCAATCCGGCTCACGTCTACGATTATGACGGAACGTTCGTACTGGCTAACGACAAAAAGAACGGCTTCACGCTGGTCAGTCCCCAGTCGATTCGTGCCGCCGCGACACCGGCCGAGGCGGGCGAATTCATCGAGGGCGGCAATGGACATATCACCCTGGCCGTCATTGACAACCTTGTCGCTTATGCGACGTGGATCGCTCGCGATGGCGATGATTGCGGTCGCGTCGACGTGGTAGGTTTGGGTGAAAACGCGGGCAAACGTTACGACTTTCGCTGCCCAACGGGCGCCTTGCACGGTGCGACGACCGCCGGCGGCAAAGTCTTCTTTGCCCCCGCCGATGGCGTGTGCTGGGTCACGGCGGACGTCGATTTAGTCCAAACCAATGACGATGTGATGGTTCATCAACTGTCGCTCGGCAGCGATGAGAATGGTCCGCTGCGGACCGGGGCTTTTGCCAACCATGGCGATCATGTCTTGATGACGTATGGCAAAGGTGAATCGACGTCACTGGGGATCATTGATGCCGCAGCCGATCAGCCCGAGTTGATCCAGCTGCCGATTGAACTAGCCGATGGTCAATCCGCTTCGCCGCCGATCCCCCTGTCGGCTCGCGGCGGCAAGCCGATGGTTATGGTTTTTGCGGAGTCCGCCGACGCGCCGGCAAAAGATCAATTGCGACTGATCGGATTGGGCCCCAACGGCGATGGTTGTTTTGACGACGCCCATTTGGTTTGGTCCACCGAGGTCGGTCCGAATCTGATCTCCGGTCATTCGGGTCATCACGATGCCGCGATGCTACCCGGAGGACGTCATGTGGCGGTGACCAACCCCGGCGATGGCAGTGTTTGGATCATTTCGCTGACCGACGGGTCGGTCACCGCCAAGCTCAATTGCGGCGGCGAACCGACCCGGCTGTTGGTTGCCGGATGATATGAACCTCGTGCGGACATGGGAACTGAGACTCGGGAGGGCGACGCTCCCGCGGAGCCGATGAGCTCGGGAGGGCGACGCTCCCGCGGAGCCGATTGAGGCATTCCTTGTGAGACCGCCGCAGCAGTGGAAGGCTCCTCGGGAGCGTCGCCCTCCCAGTAAGGCTCCGCGGGAGCGTCGCCCTCCCAGCTTCTGCGAACCCAACCTCAATGATTGAAATGGACCACCCGGGTCGCCTAAGGCTGGTTCGGGCCGATAGCCGGCAGTAAACTGGATGGGTTGCCATCCAGCCCTATTTTCGTCCCCGGTCCGCCATGACTGCCAACGACACCGCGGCGGGGGGGTATTTGACCCGGTGCAATCAATGCGGCGTCGACCTCGCGGTCGGTGTCGATCAAATCGGTGTTGCCGGACGCTGCGGGAATTGTTTCGCGTCGGTCGTCGTCGCTAGTTTGCGGCCGGCCACCGGTGGCGAGACGGTCGCCGCGTTTGATCCGCGAAGCGTTGACGACTTGGCCGGTGGTTCCAAAGAGTCCGCCGGTTCGATCGATAAAATCATTTCGTCGTCAACCGACGGTGCCTCGGCGGCTCCAGTCCGCCTGGGTCGATTTGAGCTGCTCTCGCCGATCGGTTCGGGCGGATTTGGCGACGTTTGGCTGGCGACCGATCGGCAACTCAAACGACGCGTCGCGATCAAACGACCGCGGTTTACCGCCGCGGATGTGAAGCGACACCGTCGTTTCCTGGTCGAATCGCGAGCCGCGGCAGCGTTGCGACATCCCAACATCGTGCCCACGCTCGACGCCGGGGAGATTGACGGGCAACTCTACATCGCCTCGGAGTACGTCAAAGGCGTCCCGCTAACGAAGATCAATGGCGACCGCCCGGCCCCGGTCCGCTGGGTCGTTGCGACGATGATTCAGCTTGCTGATGCGGTCGCGTTTGCTCATGGCTCGGGCATCGTCCACCGCGACCTCAAACCCGATAACGTGTTGATTGACGCTCGGGGTCAGCCTCAGCTACTGGATTTCGGGCTGGCCAAACGTCTCGACGTTGACGATTCAGCCGCTAAAACGGTTGACGGGACGGTTTTGGGCACCCCGTCGTACATGTCGCCCGAGCAAGCCTCCGGTCAAACCGAGTTGATCGGTGCCGCGAGCGATCAATACAGCCTCGGCGTCATTCTCTACCGATTGCTGGCCGGCCGAACGCCTCACGATGGCCCACCGCTGGTAGTATTGCAAAAGGTCATCAGCAGTCCCACGCCGCCGCTGCTCAAAGCGGCCGCCAACATTGATCCAGACTTGGCTGCGATTTGTGACAAGGCACGCGCCTTTTCAATCAAAGATCGTTATACGACGTGCGAAGATTTCCGAGCCGACCTGAAGCGATCTGCCGATGGTGAAGCGGTCCAGGCCCGACCACTTTCGCGAATCAATCACTCGGTTCGCTGGGCGCGGTCAAATCGGCATGAGGCAACCCTAGCAGGCACCTGCATCGCCGTCGCCATCCTGACATTGCTAATCAGTTCCATTGGCTGGGCGTCGGCAATTTTGGCTAACTCCGAAGCCGCTAAGGCGGAATCCGAAGTCCGCCGGGAAACCCAACGACTATTAAGTTTGAAAGATCAACTCGATCAACGGGTCGCCACCGCCAAAATTCGTCAACTCGCCGCGGTCGACGCCCGCGACCGGATGGCCAAGTCGCGAGCGGCGCTGCAGGCCGGCAATGCCCGACTGGCGGAGTCCACCGCCGACGCCGAGCGTGCGTTGGCCAGCGTCGAGGCCGCAACCCAAGGCGTTCAGTCCCAGCGAAGTACCCAAGAGTCCCTTGCCGAACAGGTTCAACAGGCGATTGCGTCGCTCAATCAAACCAGGGCGATCCTTGACGATGCTGATCAAAAGCCATCGGCCGCCCCGGTCCAATCCAAAGACTTGAGCGATGAATTAATCGCGGCGGCCACCAAACAGGACATACCCATCATCGGACCGACGCCCAGCGATTGGCCCCCTCTCGCTGAGATCAAAGTTGGTCAGCCAATCGATTGTTACTTTCGGGGCGAACGCATCACGTTGCAGGAATCAACTTTCGCTACCTTTAAGGTGACTTCCCGGTTGCCGTTGGCGAACAAAATAGTCGGTGATTTGGCGATTCAGGTCAGGGGGCAATTTACCGAGGTGCATATCGGCACCGACAAGTCAATCTTAAGAGTAACGATTGGTCAACCTTATCTTCGCAGGTCGGACTTCAACGGATTCAGACTCGCCAACCTCCAATTAGACATCGATTCGCGGCGAGATTGGACGAGCCAAGGCCAATTTGCGTTGCCCGGGTCCAGTTACTTGGTGCTTTGCGATCAGCCCCCCAGCCTGGTCAGCGTCCACCGTACCAAGGCTACCCAGACTTTGGAAGCTCTCCTGTCAAACGATGCTCCCGGGGGCATCCGTGATCTTCCCATCGACATTGATCGATTGCCCGGAGGAGAAACCTACCTCGTGCGGCAGCATGAAATTCAACAACTCGATCAAAAGTTCACGCCAAATCTTTATCTTTCTTTTGGGACGAAGATTCGTGAAGCGGAACCTTTGACCGAAAATCTATGGTTAATCGAAATTAATAACGCTCGTGGCTCTGACTTCGGAATGCTCGTAGACTTTCCGGGCAAACGATATCAAGCACTTAATAACAGCAAGTATGGATATCGATCGACATTTTATGCTCTCGGGCCGGATCAAACGTTTCTCGCCGCGATTCGCTCTGGTGTCGTTCGAGAGACCGACGTGGTCAAGTGGGCAATTCTATCCGAATGACCAAGACACCTCAGCTGGACAAAGCGCCAGTCCTGCCCGCACGATACGAACCCAAGGCTGTTTTGGGGAACGGACGTTTCTCAACGGTTCGTCATTGTTTTGACTCGGAACTGCAGCGGGACGTCGCGCTGAAGATTGGCGATCTTGCCGGGCGCGACGAGATTGCAATCAAACGGATGCGACGGGAGTTGCGGATCAGTTGTCAATTGCGGCATCCGAACGTTGCCTCGGCGCTGGACGGATTTGAAACAAACGGCCGGATCGTGTTGGTCCTACCGCTATGCGATGGAGGGCCGATTGAGACGATGGGGGTTACCTCAAGGCGAACGTTGCGGGAGCGTTTGACGCAGATGATGCAGGTTGCGACGGCCGTTGCCTACGTTCATTCCCGCGGGATTGCTCACGGCGACATCAAGCCCGAGAACATCCTGCTGGATGATCGACAGGAAGCGCACCTGGCGGATTTTGGTTCGTGTCAATCACTGAGGGTTAGTAACGAGACTGAATCGGCCGCCGCGGTGGGGTCTCCGGTATATTTGGCACCCGAGCTGGCCTCGGGTCAGTCGCCGCCGACCATTGCGTCGGATGTATACGCTATGGGTGCAACGCTATATACCGTTTTGGTTGGGAAACCACCCTATGAGGGTGATGTTCACGCGGTATTGAAACAGATTACTCTCGGCCGCTTTCCCAACGTCCGGCAATCCAATCCCACGCTGCCAGCCTCGCTGGGTGACGTCATTGGCAAGGCGTGTCACGTCGATCCGTCCCGGCGATATGCCGATGCGGATTCTTACAAAAGCGACCTGCAAGCGGTATTAGCCAACCGACCCATTGCCGCTCGACCCCCGACTGCTTGGACGCGAGTTAACCTGTGGCGGCAGCGAAACCCGACGGCCGCTCGTTTGGCCATTGCCTTGGCGGCGTTGGTGACCGTTGGGTCGACGATCAGCACTGCCGGGTGGGTCGTGGGACAACGGCGGGCCAGTGCTATATTGGTTTCTCGCGAAAAGTTAGAACAGCAGGGGGCCGAAGCGTTCAAACGCGAAACCGAACTGACGGACCTGCTCGCGGCCATTGACAGAAATCAAACTCTGATCGAGCAATCCCTCGCCGAGGAAACCCGGCTCAAAGCCGAAGCCGCCGCGGTCGCAAGCCTTGCCAAACAACAGGCCGACCGAGCCGAAAAAAACCTCGCCGAAGCGACCCGACTCGCCACCCAACTCGCCTCGCTCAAAGAGCAGCAGGCGACCGCGGAGAAGGAACTCGAAACCATTGCCGAAACGACCGCCTGGCGTGATCGCTATCTGGACTACCTCGACCGTCGACGTTTGGTCAACGATCAACTCATCGCCGCCAACGAAGCATCGGGGGGGTCGGGCAAATTTGTAAACATCCACGCGGTGCTTCGCGGCTTTGCCAGCATGAACGCTTCGGCAACCCATACGACCGATCGTGGTAACGCTCCGCCGATTTCCATCAGCATCCCGTCCCCGGTGACCGGAATGACTTGGAGTCCCACCGGTCACGACGTCGCGATTTTTGGAGAATTTGATCATGTCAAGATCATTCATGAGACCTACGACGATGACGATCCATCGGTCAACGGAACAGGACGAATGGTTCAGTGGATGAACGCCAATCCGACGTCCAGGCTCGTCGAGTTTGTCTTGCAATCAACACCGGGGTCAGAACGTCGACTCATGTTGTCGCAGAAAACGGGTCCGCACACTCATCAATTCCGAATTGTGGATTATGTCGAAAAGACGTTGGTCAAGGATGTGACCTGGGACGATTTCAACGGTACGGTCCATGCGATACGATGCCGATCCGATGGACTCGATCATTCCATGATTGCGCTTTGCAGCGATCCCGCCACCGGCGATCTCCAGTGGATCGATGTTGAAGACCGGGTTGTCCGATGGTCCTGCTTGGCCGATCGTTCGAGCTTTGGATTGAGTCCCGAACCCGGGAAACCGCTGCTTCCCTATTTTGTCGACGTCGGATCCGACCGGTACCGACAGGTGGTGTTGCTCTCCTCGCCGCCGACCAAAACGGGCGAACCAAGCCCCGTCGTTCTGCACGCGTTTGACGTGGGGACCTCCGATCCCAATAAGTTTGCGATGTCGTTAGACCTGAAAGCCAAGACGATTTCCAACTGGCCAAGCTCGCTGCAGCTTTCCGACGAAGTCGTCCTCGGCACGGGGGTCGGGGCGCTGAACGACAACCGATCCGGCACCGATGGACTCTCGACGCCATCGGCGGTCGATCGTTCGCAACGCCAGAGCTTTCAAGCACGGCATTCAAAGGCATGACCCCACTCGGGGTTGGATTTGGATCGATCGTCCCGACCCGGTTGCCTCGTTTGCCGCCTACCAGCCGCCGACGTTTGACTCCGAAGCCGAAGCCCCCGGCTTGATTGATAAAGCTGTCCATAACGGTGCTCTGGATGATCGGCTATTCGGGCACGTCCGATTCTGGTGCGGCGATGGACGCTTTATTGTTTTTGACTTGATCTCCGGACAAAAGCTTTGGACAACCCGCCCCTGCGAAGCCCTTGAGTTTACAGAACAGTTCGCGACCAGTCCGAGCGGTCATCAGTTCGCGACGATCAACGCCGACGTGGTGACCCTCTCGCGGTTAGGGCGACAGGCCGATGTCAAAACAATTGATCCTTCGTTGGCAAAAGCCAGACTGACCAAGCATTTCAAAACTGAGGAGGATTTGACGCCGAACCCGGACGGCCTGATAATCGCCAAGCTAGATAAAGACCAAGGCGTTCGGTCGGCTATCCGTTTTAATGAAGAAGCCGATCTATTCAAGTTGCCCTCTTGGTCGACCGAGCCGACCAAGCCGTTTACCGTCGAGACGGTCGTCAATTTGAAACCCATTTCTGGTCAATACTATTCGCCGCTCGTGTGTCATTCACTTTTTACCCTTCGGCGTCACTACACCAACCACCTGCAGTTTGCAGTCAATGCTGACGGATTGCCAAATCACGACACCGAGTGGCACAACGCCTCCGTCGATTCGTTTCCGATGAATCAATGGATTCACATTGCCGCGACGTGGGACGGGAAACGAAGTCGCCTCTACATTGACGGAAACCAGAAGGACATTCAACTCTTTTCCGGGACGCCCTCCGCGGAGACGTTGGCGGATCAATTTCGCGTTGGCGGGAGTTGGGATGATCCGATCCGGGGCGCGATGGCCGCTCTGAGAATTTCCAACGGGGTCACCTACGAATCCAATTTTGAACCGAAGTTTTCTTTAACCAGCGACGACAGCACCGTGGTGCTGCTGCAAATGAGCGAGGGAAGCGGGGAGACGATCCGGGACGCCAGCGGCAACGGATTTGATGCCAAGGTCCGCGAGTCACAATGGGTGCTGGGGCCTGAGATCTCGCCCCTAGCTACTGCGCTGCTCCCGCCGCCCCCGGTCTTCGACCGGCCGGTAGCAGGCATGATCCAAGGGTCGATTGGAGTGGCGACACAACGGGTAGGACTGCGACTGAACCAAACTGAAAGCAACGTCGGATCGGGGGTGGTCAAACTCACTGAAACCGATCCGGTCACCATCGAATGCATTGCGAAATTCACAGACAAGCCTCACGGATACTACGGGTTCGTCATGCATTCTAGTCTTTCAATGCAACTGACCCCCACGGGTAGTCTCGACCTGACGAAACACGCCCTTCGAGATGGTAAAACAGTGTATCGCGGAGTCGATGCTCCGGCTCCCCGAAACAAATGGTGTCATGTCGCGGGATGTTGGGATGGAAAGGGGACGATGACATTGTTTGTGGATGGAACCAAAGTGAACGCGCAAAGAATTCAATTGGGTCTCCAGTCGAAACTTGATAATAATTTATGGGTTGGAAACACTTTTCACCGTAAGGAGAAAGGAGAGTTCGCGATGATCGACGCTTTCAAAATGTCTTCGGAGGTTGGCTATGTTGAAAACTTCACGCCGCCGACCGCTCTGACCACCGATAGGCAGACCCTGGTCTTGCATCAATTCAACGAGGGTTCCGGTTTGAAGACCGCTGACAGCGCATCACAGTTGCGAGATGTCAAAGTTTACAGCCCGGTCTGGTTTACCGAGTCGGCTGATCAGACCGGCGACGTCGAAGCGATGAAAATCCAAACCGGGGGGACCCCGTAGTGCCCGTTTGTCCCCGCTGCCGTCGTTGGCTCGAAGTCGGCGATCCATGCCAATCATGTGGCGACGTCGCCGCGGAGATGACGGTCGTTGATTCGGGGTTGGTCTCGGAGGCGGAGTCGGCGTCACAAACGATCACGGCGGAGGCCTGGGTGCCCGATCATCGACCGCCGACGGCTCGCTTAATTGCGATCGATGATGATTCAAAAACCTTGGGGCAGCTTTGGCGATTACGGAAAAACGAAACTAGCATCGGTCGGCACCAGTGCGATGTCTCGATCGATCATGATGTTGACATGTCCGGCCGTCACGCCTTGATTACCAGACGTCAGGATGATGCCGGGCGTTGGCACTGGGATTTGGAGGATCAAACGAGCACCAATGGGACATTCTTGCGGATCGCCAGGCGAACGCTGGTCGATCAGGATCAGTTGCGTTTGGGCAATCATGCCTTCACCTGGCAGTGGAAAACCGCCAACGAGGACCCCGAGTTGATTCGGTGCTCTTGGAACAACAATCGATTTCGTCTTCGGTCTCGCAGGGAAGTGCGGATTGGACGGAATCGCCCGACAGCAGAAATAGCGATCGACGACCCTACGCTGGATCCCCAACACGTTGTGCTGCGGTTTGAACACGATCGGTGGGAAATTCGCGATCGCGAGTCGCTCAATGGTGTCTATGTTCGGATTGACAAAACACGCTTGGAATCGCCCTCGCAATTCATTCTCGGAGGCCAGCGGTTTCGCTTTGAAATCATCTCCGCCGACTCCCATCACGCTGACCCCCATCGTCAGGTGCCGTCGTGACGTTGTCAACGAAATCCCAATGGTCGGTCGGCCGCGCCGTTGATTGTGACATCGTCATCGATC
This sequence comes from Pirellulaceae bacterium, assembly GCA_963833245.1. Lineage (GTDB taxonomy): Bacteria > Planctomycetota > Planctomycetia > Pirellulales > Pirellulaceae > Rhodopirellula. The sequence goes on along the minus strand of CAWHXH010000003.1, from coordinate 116,609 downwards.
ATCCCTCGGTCTCGGGCCGCCACGCGGTCATTGTCAGGGACGCTTCGGGACGCGTCACGTTGGAAGATCTGGGTAGCCGCAACGGGGTCTATCTCGATGCCGAAGGTGGGCGGAAGGTGACAACCACGTCATTAACGCCTGGTCAAACCATCCACTTTGGTACCCACGCCGTTGATGTCAATCATTTGCTCTCCGCCATTTCACCGACAGCCCGCCGGGACACGCGGTCAACGGCAAGCGGCGAGGCGATTGCCCCCGGTGTTGGCCGGAAGAACTCAGCCGGTAGAACGCCCGGGTCGACCAAAGTCGGGACCACTGCCCTGTGGGGTTGGGTCGCCGGGGCGATCATTCCCATCGCCGTCGCCGGGTGGATGATCGCCAAACGTTCCCCGGTTTCGGTCGAGCCGGTGCGGTCTTCATTGACCGAACAAACCAAACCAGACATCGACGAGGCAACTGCCGAATCCCAAACACGTCAGCCAGAGCCGTTGGAGCAACCACGGCCACTGCCGGACGAGAAAGCCACGGCATCGATTGAGTCGTCGATCTACTGGTTGGCCATCCATCACGCCGCCACCGGGAGCGTCTTTCGGCTGGGAAGCGGTATCGGGATCGGGCCAACCCGGGTCGCAGCGCCCGCGACGCTCATCAACAGCCTGCAAACACTCCCGAGCAATGAATTTGACTCACCCATTGTGATTCAAACGCAAACGGGGCAGAGTTTTTCAATCTTAACCGTGGGCATTTCACCGCGATATGTCGAAGCCCGCCAAATCGCGACCCAGCGGCGAGAAGACCATGACGCTTTGGTAGCCAAGATAGAAAAGGGCAAGTTTGAGAAAGCCGCCGCACGCCAAGCGTTCGAAGATAGTGTGGAGCGAATGGATCGGGCCAATGAAGCGATCCAAGCAGTCAACTTAGGATGGGCCGAGACTCAAGCCCTTCCCTCCCACCATGCTGTTGTGCCGTCGGCGTCCCATCGCCCCGGCAAGTTGCTCGAGGCACTCCGCACCGATCTGATGATGGAGACTCCTATTTGGGAGACCGGTGGCATCGGCGAGGTCAAGTCGACCTTCTTCAATGTACTCCAACCGGTCAGACTGCCAGGCGGCGAGCCAAACACTTTAAGGCTAACCTCCGATACCGCCAAAGCCAACTACAATTGGCTCGGCGTTGCCGTAGTCGCCGATGGCGGGGTGATCGGCATGATCGTCGATCAACCATTGCGGCCCGAAGCGACCGATCCGAACGACCGCGGGAGTCAGATCGGCGAAAGTCCGCTATTTTGGTCCGCCGTCACGTCGTCATTGAAGTCCCTTGCTCCAGGCCAACCATGATCCGTTTATCCATTTTCGTGATAGGCCTCGGTTCGTTGGCCTCAACGCCGCTGTGTTTTGCGCAGTCGGCAATGGACGGGAGGCCAAGCGCAGCGGACGCAATCACCCATCGCATCAAGGCTCAAGCTCGGATGATCGAGGGGCAACAGAAAAAAGAAAAAGTCTTTAGCGGCCTGACGAATCCGATCATCAAATCCCTGGCCGATTCGAGCGATCTGGAGACGAAATTGATGAGCGACTACTTTGAGAGGAAAAAGGAGGCGAACTATCAAAAGTGGGACGCTTTGGAGGAACAGATCGAGAACTCAAGGAGACGCGCGGTCGAGGAGAAGGTCGATCGGTTGAACATTTACGAGTTGACGATCTCGCAAACTGATCTTCAAAAGATTCGGCCGGGCATCCGCAGCGGTGGCCTCATCAATCGGTTGTTCACTCACATCAACGATGCGACGGGTTTGACTTACGATCGCGAACTGTCGCCCGCGTTCATGGCCAAGGTGCCTCGACTGAATCCTGCGATGCTCAAAGCACTTCGTTTCACCCGAGCGTCACGGTATGGTCCGATTGCGGCTTCCCTGGTCGACACCATGCCGGAAATTTTGGACCGATGGCCATACGCGTCTTACGAACCGACGCTGCGACCTCACGTGAGAATCGTCACCAACGCCGCCAAGGCAGTGTTCCAGTCGGGGGTGTCGATGGAGGAGCGGTTTGAACTCGAAAAGTTGTTTCAGGCAAAATTACTGGCGATGAAAACCCAGTTTTTGGTTGTGTATCCCCCGCTCGACCGACGCAGAATGACTTCGGTCCAGGTCGGACGCATTCTTAATGCGGAGACCTACTTTGATGAACTCCAAAGGGTTGTCATCACGAGGGCGGAAACTGATACAACGATCGGTGATGAGTTTCAGTCGTATTTTCAGCTTCATCCTCCCGAACAACGAAACATCGCCACGCTGATCCAGTACACCCACCGTTACGGACTGGAACTGCAGAAAGCGGAGGTTGGTTTGGAACACCGGTATGACGAACTGTTCGAGGCGACCCGAAATTTTGCCAACCTGGTAGGTGCCGCACCGACACGTGAATCCATCTTGGAGCCGATTATCAATGTCGACCTGGATGTTTTGGTCAGGGACCCCGACCCCGACAACGCCCGGCTAAGCCCGGCCCTGAGGCCGACGGCCGCGAAGTGAGTGAGCATACTCTGCAGCTGCGACCGTCATTGCCCGATGGCGGCGTGGAGGTTCGTTTGGAAGTGATTGCGGGTCCGCATCGTGGTTTGGCTTGGTCATTCGATCGGCCGCAAACGCTGACCCTCGGCCGACTTGCCCCGGCCCAGTTGCGATTGCCCAATGAACCGGCGGCTTCGCGTGAACATCTGCAATTAAATATCAGTGTTGGCGGGGTTGAATTGAATGATTTGGACTCGCGAAACGGAACGTCGATCAATGGCGTTCACGTTCGTTCGGCCACGCTGAATCATCAGGATGTGATCGCGGTTGGCGAAACAAGCATCCGGTTTGAGATTGAAACGCAAGACCGCATCAATGTGGACAATTTTCAGACCAACCGACACTCTGCGGCGGCAACCACTCCGGCGGAAGCCACTCGGCTGCATCCGTTCGCTCAACCCGTGGCATCCTCACCGCGGGTCGTGCAACGCAAGATCATTCAACCGCCAACGATCGATTCTCAGCCCGGGCTATCCGATGGAATTGATGCAACCATGGGACCTAACGACTCGAGCCGTTTCGTAGGATCCTATGAGCTGGTCAAACTATTGGGCCAGGGCGGCATGGCGACCGTTCACCTGGGTCGGCACCGCCGCAGCGGCGAGTTGGTGGCAGTCAAGTTGATCCGTGGCGACCTGCCGATCAACGTCAAGCAGACTCAGATGTTCCTGCGGGAATCCAGCGTTTTGACGCGATTGGACCATCCCCGGATTGTCAGAGCGATCGAGTTTGGAATGGAAGGCACCACGCCCTACCTGGTCATGGAACATATTGAAACGATCGACCTATTGGCGATGCTTGAACGGCAGTCCGAAGCCCAAAAGATCAAAATCGCCACGTGGACGGTGTCATGCATCTTGCAGGCCGTGCATTACGCTCATGAACAAGGTTTCGTTCATCGCGACATCAAGCCGGGCAATGTCCTAGCATTTCGCCGGGGCCGACATTTGCGGATCAAACTAGCAGACTTCGGATTGGCTAAATGTTATGAGGACGCGGGTTTTAGCCAAATGACCGGCGAGCGTTCGGTCCGTGGGACGCTGGCTTATATGGCCCCCGAGCAGTTTGAGAACTCCCGAGACAGCGGCCCGTCGGTTGATTTGTTTGCTTGCGGCACGTGTTTATATCGATTGCTACTTGGTAAATTGCCCAACGTTATCGGCGATCCGGACGAAACGTTGACTCAATTGGATCAACGGGACTGGGTACCCGACGGGCTGAAGTCGGTTCTTCGCAAATCCATCCAAGCCGATCCGGCGGACCGTTACGCCACCGCCGAATCTTTTGCCGCGGCACTTCATCGATTTCATCGACGCGGGTGAGGCTTCTCGCAGATTCGATTGACCGCCGCGAGGATTGCCAGGATCGTCGATTCGACGCAGTCGGTGCTCACGCCGCTGCCGCGGTACGCTCGGCCCGGTTTGCCATCGACCACATGCTCGACCTCCAGGTTGACTTCGCCCAACGCGTCGCGACCCAATGTGGCCGAGCGGACAGAAAACTCTTTGCACACCAATTCGATCCCCGTGATCGCTTCGACCGCGTAAAACGCCGCGTCGATTGGGCCATCGCCTCGGTCGACCTCCTGCGTGTGATGGGTGTCGCCATCGGCCAGCGTGACGCTAACGTGCGGCTGTTTGTCTTTTCCGCATGTCACGCAGTAGTCAACCAGCGACCAGCGACCGGCCACCGGGCCGGCAATCCGCTGCTGCACCAGCGCGATGATGTCGCCGTCGTATAACTCCTTTTTCTTGTCGGCGAGTTCTTTGAATTGCTCAAAAACGCCCTGCAATTGCTCGCCGGTCAGCGTGTAACCGAGCTGCCTGGCCCGGTCCGCCAACGCCGCGCGGCCGGAATGTTTGCCCAGCACCAAATCAGTTTTGGTAAAACCAACCGACTCGGGCGTCATGATTTCGTAAGTGCTGCGGTCCTTGAGCATCCCGTCCTGGTGGATGCCCGATTCGTGGGCAAAGGCGTTTCGGCCAACGATCGCTTTGTTCCGCTGGACCTGCATCCCGGTCGTTTTGGACACCAAACGGCTGGTCGGCACTAGCCGTTCGGAACGAATTCGCGTGTCGACTCGCTCGTCGGAGTCGGCTCCAAAGGCCGCCGGTCGAGTACGCATCGCCATGACGACTTCCTCGAGCGCCGCGTTGCCGGCCCGCTCGCCCAGCCCGTTGATCGTGCATTCGATTTGACCGGCCCCGCCGGCGACCGCGGCCAACGAATTGGCCACCGCCAAACCCAGATCGTCGTGACAGTGCGTTGAAAAAGTGATGGCCGGATCGGGAAACCGCTCGCGAAGCATTTTGAAGCGTTCGTAGGTTTCCGCCGGCGTGGCAAACCCCACGGTGTCGGGGATGTTGATCGTCGTGGCTCCGGCATCGATCACCGCGGCGACGACTTCGCACAGGAATTCGGCTTCGGTCCGCGATGCGTCCTCTGGCGAAAACTCGACGTCGTCGCAGTACGAGGCGGCGCGGCGGACCGAATCGACCGCGCGCTCGATGATCTGCTCCGGTGACATCTTGAGCTTTAGCTCGCGGTGGATCGCCGAAGTGGCCAGGAAGACGTGAATCCGCGGCAACGACGCGTGTTTGAGCGCCTCCCAGGCCCGATCGATGTCGGCGTCGCGGCACCGGGCCAACCCACAGATCGTCGCCCCGCGGATGTTGCGGGCGATTTGAGAAACGGCCTCAAAATCACCCGGCGAAGCGATCGGGAAACCGGCTTCGATGATGTCAACGCCCAAATCGGCGAGTCCCGCGGCGACTTCGAGTTTCTCCGCCAAATTCATCGAGCACCCCGGCGACTGCTCGCCGTCGCGAAGCGTCGTGTCAAAGATGCGGATGATCCGCGGGTGGGTGGCGGGGTGAATGGATCCGGCGATCGCCGAATCGGCGGAGGGAACGATATCAGTCATGGGAAATTCGATAGGCATCATAAAAAAACCCGAACTCGCTGCGGTCAGCGGGTCCGGGTGATGGTTGACGATGGTTTGGAAAAACTCAATCGGCGCAACGACCCGAACCGCTCGCAAGCGGCGGGGTGAGAAGGAGCAGCGGGAGTTGCGCGGTCGTCATGGGACTGACAGTCAAACGATTTTCGTAGATTGGGTCAAGTAGCGTCAGTCGCCAAGCCTTTCGGCCGTATGGGGTTGAGTCAACGTCAAGCGGCAACCGAAAGTCTTGGCGACTTCCGCTACGGCGCCGCCGGCGGGCCTTCGTCGTCCAGTTCGGCGAACAATGCGGTCAAATCGATCCGCAGCCCCGGCAAAACCGTGCCGCCACCGAGCGTGTCGCCTTCGCCCAGCACCTCGTATTGGCTGACGCTGGTGTACACCGCGACGGTTCGTTGACGCGGATCGACCATCCAAACCAAACGCACCCCGGCGTGAAAATACTCGTGGCGTTTGCGAGTCATTTCCGCTCGCGTGTTGCCGACCGACAGCACTTCGACGGCCAGGTCCGGCACGATGGTAGGCAACCGATCCGATGGGATTTTTCGATCGCTGCGACTGGACCACAAATACACCGCCACGTCCGGCGCACGCACGTATTGACCAAGCAGTCGGACAAAGCCGTCCGCCCCTACCACGTAGCCCAGTTTTTGAGAACGAACGAACTGACGTAGCAACTGACCGATCGCCAACCCAATCAACGATTCCCATAGCCCCATCGCCTTGTCCACCAATGTTCCATCGACCAATTCACAACTCGGTGCGTCCCCCTCGGTCGCCAGCCAATCTTCGATCGTCGCCGTTCCCGGCGCCGGGCGGTGGCGGACCCGATCGGCCGGCACGCCGATTTCATCGATCAAATCGCCCAAATGACGCGGGGCGGCGGCGTTTTGCAAAACGGACATGGATTTCCTGCGTTGGGGTCGATCAACAGTCTAGCCGCTCCGGTACTGCATGGCCGTCGTCACAACTTTTGGAAAAACGCCACCATCGACGCCATCGTTAACGGGTGCATCACCGTGACCATGTGTCCCTGGGCGGGTAGTTCGATCAGCTTTGATTCGACGCCGGCGGCCCGCGACGAGGCGACGAACTGGCGGCTGCCGGCGATCGGCACCAACGCGTCGCGGTCGCCGTGAATGATCAGCGAGGGGGGATCGCCCGCGGAAATGAACGCGGCCGGCGACGCGGCGGCATAGACGCCGGGCACCTCGGCCGGTGAGCCGCCAAAGGCGAACGCCAACGCCCGATTGTTCGGTGGTACCGGACGCAAATCCAGCGGCGGGGCACCTCCGCAATACGCCGCGATTTTGGGCAACCGCGACCAACGCGAATCGTCCGCCGGCCAGTCGCTGGCGGTCGTTCGGGTGTCGATCGGTTCGTCGGCCAACGTCGCGATCAGCCCCGTCAAATGCCCGCCGGCGGAGTATCCAAACAGCCCGACGCGGTTCAGGTCGACCGACCAATCGGCCGCGTGATCGACCAGGTACAGCAGCGCGGTGCGGATGTCATCGACCGCCGCGGGGAACGGGTGGGCCGGGGCGAGACGATAGTTGACGTTCAAAACCACCGCCCCGGTCGCGGCAATTTGCCGGGCGTGCGCGTCGAGCACCCATTTGTCACCACCGGCCCATCCGCCGCCGTGAACGACCAAGACCGCCGGCCGCGACGCACCCGGGTCGACCGGCGGCAGGTGCAAGTCGAGCAGCCCGGTCGCTCCTTGGCCGGCCGAGTAACGAACGTCGTAGTCGATCGGCGGCGGGTCCGCGGCGGCGGTCACGGCCAGAGACAGGGCAACAACGATTTTCAAAAGGACAATTTTCATCGGGCCATTGTCCCGCCGCGGCAAAGGGTGTGGCAGTCGGTATAGTTGGCGACCCGGCCCTTCTGTCTTCCGTTCACCGTTGACCTTTCAACCCTCCACCTCTTCTCCCTTGACCTCCCTGCCCCTGGACACGGTTCCCGAAGCCGTTGACGCGATCGGCCGCGGCGAAGTCGTGATCGTCGTCGACGCTGAGGATCGCGAAAACGAAGGCGATTTTATCTGCGCCGCCGATCGGGCAACGACCGCGACGATCAATTTCATGCTCGCCGGCCGGGGTCAACTGTGCGTCTCGGTGCTGCCCGAAGCCGCCAAGCGGCTCGAACTCACCCCGGTCGTCTCCAACAACGACGCGCCGCTGCGGACCGCGTTCATGACGCCGATCGACATCGCAACGAGCAAGACCGGGATCACCGCGGCGGAGCGGAGCGAAACGATCCTCAGGGTTGCCGAACCCAACGCGATGTCCCGGGATTTCGTTCGCCCCGGGCACGTCTACCCGTTGTTGGCGATGGAGGGTGGGGTGCTCCGCCGGGCCGGGCACACCGAGGCGGCAATGGATTTGGCTCGGATGGCCGGTCGCGCCCCGGCGGGTGTGTTGTGCGAGGTGCTCAATGAGTCCGGCGACCGGGCCTCGCGGCAGGAACTGGTCGATTTGGCCCAAAAGCACCGGTTGAAATTGATCAGCATCGAGCAACTGATCGCCCACCGCCGCGTCTCGGAAAAACTGGTCTCGCGAGCCGCCGAGTCCGGTTTGCCGACGCATTACGGCGACTTTCACATCGTCGTCTATCAAGTCGCCTACGAGTCCCAGGAGCCGATCGCGTTGGTCCGCGGCGATTTGTTGGCCCCCGGCGATCCGCCGCTGGTGCGGATGCACAGCAGTTGTTTTACCGGCGATTTGATCAATTCGCTGCGGTGCGATTGTGGCGATCAATTGCACATGGCGCTCGAAATGATCCGCGCCGAAGGCCGCGGGGCGCTGATCTACCTGCCCCAGGAGGGTCGCGGGATCGGTTTGGCTCAAAAAATCCGCGCCTACGCATTGCAGGAACAGGGACTCGATACCGTCGAGGCGAACCACGCGTTGGGTTTCAAAGCCGACATGCGGGACTATGGCGTGGGTTTGCAAATCCTCAAGGATTTAGGTTTGCATGACATCCGGTTGCTGACCAACAACCCCAAAAAAACCGAAGCGTTCAACCTGCGAGGTTTTGATTTGCGGGTCGCCGATCAAGTCCCGATTGTCCCGCCTCCCAACGAGCACAACTCGCGGTACTTGCAGACCAAACGTGATAAGATGGGCCATCAACTGCCATGAACGTTGCCCTTTTCATTCCCTGTTACGTCGACCAATTTTACCCCGACGTCGCCATCGCGACGCTGGAGGTGTTGGAACGCTACGGATGCACCGTTTCGTTCCCCAAGGGCCAAACCTGCTGCGGCCAACCGATGGCCAATACCGGTTGCTCATCCGACACCGCCCCGGTTGCTCGTCATTTTGTCAAAACGTTCGTCGGTCATGACGCGATCGTCTGCCCCTCGGGGTCGTGTGCGTCGATGATCCGCAACCACTACGGCGACTATTTTGATGCCGATGACGCGGAGTATCTGAAAGTCCGCGACACGACGTTCGAGCTGTGTGAGTTCCTGTACGACCAGCTTGGCATTCGGCAAATTGACGCGTCGTTTCCGCACACCGTGTCGCTTCACTCGTCGTGTCACGGGCTGCGGGAACTACGGTTGGGTCCGTGCAGCGAGCAGCGCGTCGAGCGGGTCAACAAAGTCCGCGACTTGCTCCAAAGTGTCGACGGATTAAAAATCGCCGACCTGGAGCGGGTCGACGAGTGCTGTGGCTTTGGCGGGACGTTTTCGGTCAACGAAGCGGACACGTCCGTCGCGATGGGGTTGTCCCGCGTCGCCGATCACGTCCGCAGCGGCTCCGAGGCGATCGTCGCCGGTGACATGTCGTGTTTGATGCACATGTCGGGACTGATCCGCCGCCGCGACGTCGATTTGCAAGTCATGCACGTCGCCCAAATCTTTGCCGGCCGAGAACTGCCATCGTCCCACCGCTGATTGGCTCGGCACGGTGGGTCGGCGTCGAAGCGGCTTGACCCACCCTACGCAGAATTTTCTACATAAATAACATGAACGCCCACGGCTCCCTGCCCATCGTCGTCGATCACCCCGCCGCGGCGCACGACTTTGTTACCGACGACGCACGTTCAAAATGGCATGACGGTGCGATTTGGTTCGTCCGCCAAAAACGCGACCGTCAAGCCGACACGTTGCCCGAATGGGAGTACCTCCGCGAGACGGCGTCGGCGATCAAACGGCACACGATCGCCAACCTGCCCGATTACCTCGTCGAGTTTGAACGCAACGCGACGTCCTGTGGCGCGACGGTTCACTGGGCTGCCGACGCGTCCGATCACAACCGGATCGTGCTCTCGATCCTGCGTCAACATTCGGTCGACCGGATCGTCAAATCCAAATCGATGCTGACCGAGGAATGTCACCTCAACGACTACCTGCTCGACGCCGGAATCGACGTCGTGGACACGGATTTGGGCGAGCGAATCGTCCAATTACGCGGTGAAACGCCGTCGCACATCGTCCTGCCGGCGATCCACATCAAAAAGGAGGAGGTGGGCGAGACATTTCATGAGCACCTCGGGACCGCCAAAGGGGAATCCGATCCCACGCGTTTGACCGAAGCGGCTCGCGGCCATTTGCGTCAGAAGTTTTTGGACGGCCAAATCGGCATTACGGGGGTCAACTTTGCCATCGCCGAAACCGGCGGCATCGTCGTTTGCACCAACGAGGGCAACGCCGATCTGGGCGCGTCCTTGCCGCCGGTGCATATCGCCTGCATGGGGATCGAAAAATTGATCCCCCGTTGGCGTGACCTCGGCGTTTTCACGCGGCTGTTGGGCCGATCGGCGACCGGTCAACCGATCACCTCCTACACGTCTCATTTCCACGGCCCGCGGGACGAGAACTCGGAGCTTCACATCATCCTGGTCGACAACGGTCGATCGGCGATCCGCGACGACGCGACGTTTCGCGATTCGCTCAACTGCATCCGCTGCGGGGCGTGCATGAACACGTGCCCGGTTTACCGCCGGACCGGGGGTCATTCGTACAACGCCTGCGTGCCCGGCCCGATCGGCAGCGTGCTCGGCCCGGCCAAAGACGCCAAGAGCTACAAGTCGCTGCCCTACGCCTGTTCTCTGTGCGGCAGTTGCTCCGACGTGTGCCCGGTCAAAATCCCGCTGGCCCATCAACTGCTCGCGTGGCGCAAGGAGTTGGTGGGCCGCGGTTTGATCAGCCGGAGCAAAACGTGGGCAATGAAAGGCGCCTCGATCCTGTTCCAGCACCCGGTGTTGTTCGCCACCGCGGGCCGGGTCGGCCGCACGGCGCTGCGTTGGTTGCCGCGATCGATGACCCACAATCGGCTGAACACTTGGTCGGTCGAGCGAGAATTGCCCGAACCGCCCAAACAAAGTTTCCGCGATTGGCACGCGGCTAATCGTGCCAAAGATGTGGGATAGGCCTACGGCCTGTCATCCGCTTACCCCACCCCGACGGCAGGCTGGAAGCCTATCCCACCTATGATTTTCGACCCCCTCCGCCAATCCGACGCCGGCTCGTCACGTCAAATCGTTCTCGACCGGCTCCGCGGCCACCGCGTGCCCGATGTGGCGTTGCCGACGATCAATCCGGGTCGGCTGATTCGCTACGACGACCCGTTGGAACAATTCCAAACCGTGCTCCGGTCGGTTGGCGGCCAATCGCACCTGGTCGATTCGCCTGACCAAATCGTGGCAATTTTGAACGACATTCCGGTTTTCGCTGACGCCACCGCCATCGCATCGACCGTCCCGGCCGCCGTGGCGTCGACCGTCGACGCGGCTGCGATCGCCGATCCACACGAGTTGTCGCATTTGGATTGGTCAATCATCGGTGGCGAGTTTTGCGTCGCCGAAAACGGAGCGATCTGGGTCGACGGCAAAACGCTGCCCCACCGCGTGATGATCTTCATCGCCCAGTACCTGGCGATCGTCGTCTCCCGCTCCGCGATGGTGACGCACATGCACGAGGCCTATGAGCGAATCCCGCCGCCGGCCGGGGGGTTCGGCATTTTCGTCTCCGGCCCGTCCAAAACCGCCGACATCGAACAATCACTGGTCATCGGCGCCCACGGTTGCCGCAACCTGCAGGTGTTTCTGTTGCCGTGATTTTCGCTACTGCCCGATCGGTTGACCCAACGATTTGGCCCAAGCGACGACGGCGGCCATCTTGGGGGAATCGGCGGGCGTTTGATCGGCGTATTGCAACAACCCCCAACTGCCGAACTTGCCCCATTTGGAGACGGAACTAAACAGACACATCAGGTCACCGCCGACGGCATTCCAAGCCTTGAGATACTCGACATAGACCTGTCCCATCCGCGGGTCGGCATTGGCGGTGATGAACAACTCCGTCAGTTCCGCGTTGTTCTCCCCGCCGCGGACGCCGACGAGGTGTTGGCCGGCCTCATAACATACAAGTCGCAGTCCATATTGATCGGCGACCGCCTTCTGTTTTTTCATCGCTTCGATCGCCGCGGGCAAGCTTTCGGTTTTGACCTGCTCAAACAAGGCATCCAGCCCCGCCGAAACGACCTGCGGAGCTTCCTGTTTGGTCGCCCGGAGGGAAATGTAGGGCGCGATCGCCAGCACGTCGGCGCGTTGATAAACGTCATCGGCGGTCACGACTTGGGTTGACGTCCACGGGTTGGCCGATTGGGCGGGCAGGACGCGGACCAGTCGCTCGGTGCCGCCCATCACTTTTTCAAATATGTCAAAAATCTGGCCCGAACGCCGTCCGGTCCACAGCAACGCCGCGTGGGCCGGTCGGTCGGCCAGTCCGGCGGCCGTCCCGCGGTCGGCCGCATATTTATGTTGTTTGAACCCTTGGTTCCAAACCTCGTTGGAATACTCAATGTATGCTTTTTGCGTTGCCGGTAGTTTGTTTTTGACCACCCTGGCGAACTCTCGCACATAATCATCATCGGCCTGGTGCGGGATGCAGAACCAAGCGTCGCATTTCAACCGGGTCGCCAGGTCACATAACATCTCCACCGGCACGCCATGCTTGGCCCACGTCGCATCGGCCATCGTCGGTCGGTCGGCCCACGTTTGAATTTCCGAGTTGTTGGTGTGCATGAAATCCATGAAGCGGACGCACGCGACGCCTTTCCAGCGAGCCAAAAGCGTTGGATTCCAAGGGTTGGTTTGATAGGTCGTTTCGGTGCCCGGCAGCAGCACGCGGATATTGCGGACCGGGTCGGCCGGATCGGTCGCCCGGAGCCGAAACTGGATTCCGCCGCGGGCCGGATTGACGTCCAGCACCACCCGGCCGGGTTGCTCCTGGACGACTTTGCCGGAGCGTCCGGCGTCGATCGTCCCCTTGCCGTCGGCGGTGCCTCGCCCGTCATACAAAACGACATATCGGCCGCCGGGGAAATGACCTTCGGGGATCGTCGCCAGCAGCGTTTCGGCATAGCAACCCGGCTGCAGTCGTTTGACATAACCGTGCTCGTCCAGCTCCAGCGGCGGGCCTTTGCCCCAGCCCGCCCCGTCGCGCTGGCTGATCCACGGACGCGACATGCGAAACAGGTTGGCGAACGGGATTTCGGTATTCCAGTCCGCCGGGCCGGCCAGATTGATGCCCACCGCGGCGGTCGGTTCGGCTGCCGCCCGGCGGGGTCGATCGTTGACGGTGAGAAGGCAGCCGAAGACGGCAATCCAGAGACCGGAAGCGGCCGGACGGTTCAAACGTAGCAAAGCACCGTGCCCGCGGGGGGGCTGTTGACGGAAAGGCGAAGGACCACCGGATGAAGGTTTCGGGTCACCGGTCAGTTTAATTGATTGGGGGGATAGGGTGAGAACGAATCTTGATACCGGACCTCCGGTAGCGGCGGTCCGCCAGGCCGCCGATCGATGGTGAACCCAAACCTTGGCGGTGTCCCCCCGTGGCGGCGTCCTGCCGGGACGCCGCAGAGTCACCAACCAAAGCCTTGGCGGCTTCGGCTACCGGGAAGGATCAAAGCCTTGGCGGCTTCGGCTACCGGAGTCTCACGCTATGCCGCTCGGCCGCCACGCCGGGCCGCTTTGCGAAGACGACGCCGTTCGGCTTTGCTCAAGTTGCTGTCATCGTCGCCGTCGTCAATCGAATCGCCTTCGAGGTCCGGTTCAGGATCGGATTCGGGGGTCGGCGGCGGCGTCCGGGCCGGACGCGGCGGCGGGGCCGCCGGCGGGATGTCGTGCATTGCGGAATCGTCGATTCGTTGCTCGGCCGGTTGCTCGGCCGGTTTGCCGGCATCGGCATCGCCGGCCGCGGCGGCGGGTTGACGGCCGGGCATCCAACGTTTGAGAAGTCCAGCTTTTTTAGCAGCCACCGGCTCGGGCGGTTTCGTCGGTGGTGGTTCGGGAACCCGGGCGGCGGGTTTGGAAGCTGGTTTGACCGGCGGCTTGACCGGGGCGGGCGGCTCCTCGCGGATCGCGCGTTGACGATTCCATTGACGGTCGGTTCGCCATTCAGCAACCGCTTCGGCCCACCGGTCGCCGATCGTTCGCGGTTCATTCATCCGCGCGGCCGTTCGGACCAATTGACGCAAATGTGACAGGATTGTCAAAAAAGTCACCGTCGCGGCCAACGGGACGGCAAGCGGCAGGATCATCGCCAGCGGCTGCCAGCGGGTCGGCCAATCGGTCAACGCCACTAGCGTCGGAGCCGAAACGATAGCGACCGCCAAGCCAATCCAAGCCACCGCGACGCGGCGCGGCCAAAGCTCGACCATCAACCGAACCGCCAACACCGCCAGCGTTGCCGTCACCAACCAATCGACGATTTGCATCGCCGGGCGGGCGGATTCGCCTAGGATCGTTTGCAATCCGGCTGCGACCAGCGGAAGCCACGGCACCAAAACCGCCGATGTGCTCAGCAATGCGGCTGCTGCGACCAGCCGCCAGACGCGGTAGTGACCATAAAAATCATCGCGACGATAACTGCGAATTTTATAGGCGAGCACCGCGACCGCCGCGGTCAGCAGCGTCATCGCGGCGGTCCAGCCGCGAGCCAAACCGACGGTCGAATCGGCCCGCCCAATCGGTTGCCAAGCCTGCATCCACGCCGGAGACATTGGCGAAACATTCAATTCGATGGTCCAAAGGTGCAGACCCGCGATCAGCCCGACGGCGACCCAGGCGAGGCACGCGACGAGCACCAACCGGGTTCGCGAGAGCGGCACGAGGGCGAAGTAGCGACCGGCCAGCGCCCGGCGAACCCGCGGACCGTAATCGCCCGCGGCGTTGGTTTTAGCCTCGATCCGGCCGGCGATTTCTCCGACCGCCCCGCCGCCGGTGACCAGCAACACGCGACGCCGGCGGTCGTCGGATCGGCGGATCGAGGGCATGGCGGCTTCGGCAAAAGACGGATCGGGACGGGTGCGGGCTTACCAAAACCGCCGCCGCGGTGACAATCGGCGTTCTTTCTGTCCCCCCACCAGCGAACACCCCATGACCGTGCAGCTCGCAAAATTCGTCGACCCGGCCGGTCAACCCCGCGTCGCGTTGGTCCAAAATTCATCGCTCGTGCCGCTGCGAACGACCGACCGGCTGCCGACACTGCAGTCGATCCTGGCCGCTGACGATCCGGTCTCGGCGATGAGCGGGCTGCAGCGCGACCGCGCGATTCGTTTTGACGACGTGCCGCAATGGTTGCCGCCGATCGACGCCCAAGAGGTTTGGGCAGCCGGGGTGACTTACAAACGATCGCAGGTCGCTCGGATGGAGGAGTCCGAATCGGCCGCGTCTTGTTACGACCGAGTTTACGGGGCCGATCGGCCGGAGATTTTTTTCAAAGCCACGCCCTCGCGGGTCGTCGGCCACGAAGGCGAGTTGCGAATCCGGGCCGATTCGACGTGGGACGTTCCCGAACCGGAGATCACGTTGGTGCTCTCTCCATCGATGCGGATCGTCGGGCTGACGGTCGGCAACGACATGTCGAGCCGCTCGATTGAGGGTGAAAATCCGCTCTATTTGCCCCAAGCCAAAACCTACGACCAGTGTGCCGGGTTGGGTCCGTGGATCACGCTGGTTGATTCGATGCCCGAATTGGCGTCGCTGACCGTTGATTTGCAAATTAAACGCGGCGGGGAAGTCGTTTTTGAAGGCCAAACGGCGGCCGATCAAATGGCGCGGCGATTTGAAGATCTCGTTAAATGGTTGGGGCGCGACAACACGTTGGCCGCCGGTGCGTTTCTGATGACCGGCACCGGGATCGTGCCGACTTCGGCGTTCACGCTGGCGGCGGGCGATGTGGTTGAGATCACCGTCGGCGGCGTCGGGACGCTTCGCAACCGAATCGTCCGTCAAGGCCGGTAGGGGTACGACGGGCTTTCAGCCCGTCGAAGTCGTGACGATCGATCGTCTGGCCAACGGACGGCCTGAAAGGCCGTCCTACAACACCGCTGAGGCACCGCCACCTTGTCCTGGATCGTCGCAACGCTCGTCTCGGCGGGGCTGCTGGGCGTCTACGACCTGGCCAAAAAGACCGCCGCGGTCGGCAACGCGGTCCCGCCGCTGCTGCTGATGAGTACCGCGACCGGGGCGGCGATTTGGCTGGTGATGCTCGCCGGCCAATCGCTTGCCGGGGCGTGGTTTGCGACCGGTGGCGACTGGTTTGACCTGCCGCCAATCGGCCCGGTCGATCACCTCCGACTGGCCGGCAAAGCGGTGTTGGTCGGGGCGAGCTGGACGGCCAATCTGCTGGCCCTTCGCCGGCTGCCGCTGTCGATCGCCGCCCCGATCCGCTGCACCAGCCCGGTGGGCACGGTGTTAATCGCGACCGTGGCGCTGGGCGAGCGACCGGCGCCGACCCAGTGGTTCGGGGTGGGCGTCGTGTTGATCGGTTTCATCGGGCTGTCGACCGTCGGCCGTCGCGAAGGTTGGCGGTTGGCGGGAGCCGATCGTTCGATCGCGTGGATGCTGTTGGCGACCGCTTTGGCAGCCCTGAGCAGTGTTTACGACAAGATATTGCTGCAACAATTTGGCTATTCGCCCGCGACGGTGCAGTTGTGGTTCACGCTGTATCTCGTCCCCGTGATGGTCCCCGCGGCGTTTTTTTGGTGGCGGGCCGGCGGCGGTGGCAAAACCCCCGGCGACGGCGGGTTTCAATTCCGCTGGTCAATTTTGGCGATCGCCCCGCTGCTGCTGGCCGCCGATTGGGTCTATTTCGCAGCCCTGTCCGACCCCGAAGCGCTCGTAACGGTGGTCTCGGCGTTGAGGCGAGCGAGCGTGGTCGTTTCGCTGATCGGTAGTGGCGTGTTATTGGCCGAAAAGCGGATCGCGGCGAAGTTGGGCTGGACCATGGTGCTGGTCGGCGGCATCGTGATGTTGTTGGTTGCCGGTTGAACCCGACACGATTGCCTTCTGTTCATACTAAAATAGGCTGAACTTCGATGGGACATGGACGTCTTCTCGATTTGGACGAAATCTCGGACACCAATTCGGTGTTCTGGTCGTCTCAATCACCCCCGACCGATCGTCCGCCCCGGACGACCGATTCCCGGCAACCGTTTCGCAGGACTCCGATCATGCCGGCCACGACCCGTTACGAACCCAGCCCCACGGTTCCCTTTGACCACCTGGGCACCACGTGTGACTCGGCTTTGGTCAGCCGTTACGACGACTTGACCCGATCCGGCGTGATCGCCTGGACGGGCCATTATCGCATGAAACGGCTTTTGGGGTCGGGCGGCCAGGGCGAGGTCTACCTGACCGAATACCGCGGCACCGATGAGTTCACGGTCCCGGTGGCGATGAAAATCTTCTCGCCCGAAGGGTTTGCCAATCTGCACAGCTACGACACGGCGATGGGCCGAATTGCGACCATTGCCGCCCGGGTGGCGTTGATCCAGCACGACAATTTGCTCGACGTCCAGAATTTTTTTCAACGCGACGGCATCCGCGTGATGCTGATGGAGTGGATCGACGGCTATGACCTGCGGCAATTGGTCCACCCGCGATGCCGCGAAATTTTGACGCCGCACGTTTCGCCCAAATACAGCAAATACGTCAACGACGTGATTTTGACCGAGGGTCGCGAGCAGTCGCGGTTCAAAGCCGGGGTGGCCGTCGCGATCGTCCGTGAAGTCCTGGCGGCGTTGGCGGCATTGCACCGCGAGGGGATCGTTCACGGCGATGTCAAACCGTCCAACATCATGCTCAAACGCTCCGGTCACGCCAAATTGATCGACATGGGTTCGGCGTTCGACTACCGCCACCCGCCGGCCGACCGAGAATGCACGCCGCTGTACGCCGCCCCCGAGGTGCTCGAAAACCAAGCCGCCACGCCCCGCAGCGACTTGGCGTCGGTCGGCTACGTGCTCATTGAACTGCTTTCGGGATTCAATCCGTTCGCGGGTTTGAAAGCGTTGCCGGAGCTTTTGGCGGCCAAACGTGAGCTACCCAATCGGTTGGCCGACGTGTTGCCCGACGAAGTGCAACGCAACGGGTTGTTGATGAATTTTGTCCGCGGTTTGATCGCCCCCGATCCGATCCGTCGTTTCCCGTCGGCCGAAGCAGCGGAGCACAAGGAGCAAGGCGCCGCAGCGTTCCATCGCCAACTGACGCTCTCCAACCTTTCGACCGAGTACGACAACGACATCCGGTTGTGGCTGGAAGAGCTGCGGGAGCTGGAGATCGATTGAGCCTGCCGTAGCGGAAGTCGCCAAGACTTTCGGCCTGATCCAAATTTCGTTTATTGACGGGTTAGCCACAGAGAACACAGAGGCCACAGAGATTTACGAAATTGACAGCTCTGTGATCTCGGTGACCTCTGTGGCTCAAATGGACGGTTTCGATTCGATGGGGCAATCGCTAACGTAGCGATCATGGACCGACACCACTTGGACATTGCGATGGCCGCCGCCCGAGCCGGGGCGGCTGAATTGATGAGCCGCCGCGACGACCGGGTCGTGTACACCAAAGGCCTCAAGGACCTGGTCACCGACGCGGATTTTGCCAGCCAAAAAGCCATCCGCGAGCACCTAGCCGGTTCCTTCCCGAGCTACGCGTTCGTGGGTGAAGAAAAGGGTCAAACCGACCCCCCGCCGGCCGTTCGCAACGCCGATCCCGACGCCCCGCCGTGCTGGGTCGTCGATCCGCTCGACGGAACGGTCAACTACGTCCACGGTTTGCAAAGTTTCGCCGTCTCGATCGGGCTGCACGCCGGCGGCCGGATGCGGTTGGGTGTCGTCTACGACCCGACACGAGACGAGATGTACGCGGCGATCGACGGCGACGACGCTTCGCAGAGCGGAGCCTGGTGCAACGAAGTGCCAATCGCCCCCAGTGGTGAGACGGCGATTGCCGAAAGCCTGATCGCGTGCTCGTTTCCCGCCGGGGTCAAATCGGATCATCCGACCGTGGAGCAGTTCATTCGGGTGCTGGAACGATGCCGATCGCTGCGTCGGCTGGGCAGTTGCGCGTTGAATTTATGCTACGTCGCGTCGGGCAAACTTGACGCGTACTGGGCCAACAGCGTGTGCAGTTGGGACGCGGCCGGGGGCAGCGTGATCGCGCGGATGGCCGGGGCGACGATCACCGACGTCGACGGCACCTCGCCGCTGGACGACTGGGATCCGCGGTTTTGCGTCGCCGGGAGCGAACCGCTGCACCGCGAAATTTGTGCATCGCTGGGGTGAACAAAAGGACGACGGGGTTCCAACCCATTGTTGTCCATAGGGAAATTCAAGCCACAGAGGTCACCGAGGACACAGAGCTGTTTTGAATCAGGACCTCTGTGGTCTCGGTGACCTCTGTGGCTCAGATCGCCCGTGGCGAATTTCTCGGCGAATCCCACTACCCCGGTTTGGACCGGTCACTGTACCGGGATCACCTGTCCCGGTCGCGCCGGTTACTCGCCGGCTGAAAAAGCAGGGGTTAGCTTTAGGCAACTTGGGCAAACCATTCGCCCGCCCGGCCGCCGATGTCCGAAGTGCGCGACCGGCGAGTTTGCCCGATGCGTCGGCGGCGGCATTGGGCTAAAGTGGTCCGCCCCGCCGGGACTCCATGACCCAGAGAAGGTTGCACGTTGGCCAATCTGAACGCTTATTTCGACGGGCCGCAGCCGCCCCGCGACCACTTCACCTCGGTGCTGGAGCATTGGAGCGAGGTCCAAGCGGCCGACACCGCGTTCCATTTCACCGATGGCGACGTCGATACCGCCTCGTTGACCTACCGCGAGCTTTGGGATCATTCGATCGGGTTGGCCGGGTACTTGCAGGCGAGCTGCGGCATCCGGTCGGGCGACCGCGTGTTGCTGCTCTACCCGCCTGGGCTGGATTTCGTCGTCGGGCTGCTGGCCTGTCACGCTGCCGGGGCCGTCCCCGTGCCCGCGTTCCCGCCGCGGCGAAACCGTAAAGCGTCGCGGATCCGGTCGATCGTCGTCAACGCCGACGCCCGTTGGGCATTGTCGACCGCCGCGGTGGTCGAGCAACTCAATGGCGACGACCGCGTTTCGGGCGGCGGACGGCACCGCGATTTGACCGGCGTGCAATTGCTGGGCACCGACGATTTGGGCAATGGTCAGGGCGCCCCCCGCGACGCGGCGGCGTGGCGGCGGCCCAAACTGCGGTCCGACGCGTTGGGCGTGCTGCAGTACACGTCCGGTTCGACCGGATCGCCCAAAGGCGTGATGTTGTCGCACGCCAATTTGATCGCCAACAGCGAACTGATCCTGCACGGCTTTGAACCGCGGCAACGCGTCGTTGGCATGTCGTGGCTGCCGACCTATCACGACATGGGGTTGGTCGGCGGCGTGCTGATGCCGCTGTTCATCGGCCGGCCCAACGTGTTGATGAGTCCGATGACGTTCCTGCAGCGGCCCGCCCGTTGGTTGCGAAACATCTCCCGGCACCACGTGACGATCTCCGGCGGGCCGAATTTTGCCTATCAATTGTGCGTCGACAAAATTGACGACGACGAGCTGACCGGCATCGACCTGAGCAGTTGGGAGATCGCGTTCAACGGCGCCGAACCGATCCGCACGTCGACGCTTCGCGCGTTTGTCGATCGGTTTGAAAAGTTCGGGTTCAATTCCGGCTCACCGCTGCCGTGTTACGGCATGGCCGAAACGACGTTGATCATCACCGGCGGTCCGTCCGCGTTGCCGCCGGTCGTCACGTCGTTCAACGGCAACCAGCTCGACGAGCGGATGGTGCTGCCGGCGACCGACACGCCGGAGGGTCAAAAGTCCGCCCGGCAATTGGTCGGTTGCGGCCGCGTGTTGCCCGAGGAGCGCGTGCTGATCGTCGACCCCGAGACGTCCAAAGAACTTCGCCCCAACCGGATCGGCGAAATTTGGGTCCAAAGCCCCTCGGTCGGCCGCGGCTATTGGCAAAACCGCGAAGAATCGCAGCGAACGTTTCACGCCTACACCGCTTCGGGCGATGGACCGTTCCTGCGGACCGGTGACCTGGGGTTCATCTACAACGAGCAGCTCTACGTTTCGGGCCGGCTAAAGGATTTGATCCTCGTTCGCGGCGTCAATCGTTACCCCCAGGACATCGAAGCGACCGTCGAGCGGGTGTCCGATTCGGTCCAAGCCGGATCGGTCGCGGCGCTGGCGATGACGGTCGACTCGGCGACGACCGCCGTCGATCAAGCGGCCGCCGATTCGCCCGAGCGGTTGGTGATCGTCGCCGAAACGCTCCGCAGCCAGGACGTTGACTGGGACGCGCAGTTGCAATTAATCCGCCGCGCCGTGACCGAAGAGCACGACCTGCCGCCCGACGCGGTCTACCTGGTCCGCGCCAATTCGGTGCCCAAAACGAGCTCGGGCAAAATTCAACGCCACGCCTGCCTGCACGCCGTCCGCGACGGTTCGCTCCGCGTGATCGCCCAGTGGGTCCGAGGCGAAGCGGGCATTTTGGCTCGTGACGGCGGTCAATCGATGATGCAGGCGGCGGCCGCCAAGAGCGATCATGCCGACGTCGATCCGGTGTTGACCCGCGCGATCATCGCTCACGTCGCCGCGGTCGCTTCGGACCGGACCGGCGAGATGACCGCTCAAACCAATATTGTTTTGGACCTGGGTCTCGACTCGCTCGAACGGTTGGAAATCGCCCGAAACCTGGAGCGGACCTTCGGCGGCCGGTTCCCCGAACAGGTGCTCGACGAGATCGAGACGATCGGTCAAGTCGCCGCGGCGATCGATCGCTACCTGTCGTCCGATTCGATCGCGACGGCGACCGAGTACTTGGCCGGCAACATGCCGCGGAGCGAAAAGTCGGACGTCGATTTTGCCGACGCCGATGCCGAATCGATCGGCCGCTCGCTCTCGACCGTCGCGGTGACGCCGGAGAACGACGTGACGCAATTCGCCGAGTACCGCCGGTTGCAATCGATGATGCGTCAAATGCAATTGACCGGTGTCCCCAATCCGTACTTCACCGTCCACGACGGCGTTGTCGGCGACACGACGATCGTCGACGGCCGCGAGCTGATTTCATTCGCTTCGTATAACTACTTAGGTCTCTCCGGCGAGCCGCGGGTGTCCAAGGCCGCCGCCGACGCGATTCACCGCTACGGCACCTCGGTCTCCGCCTCGCGTTTGGTCTCCGGCGAAAAACCGATTCACCGGCAACTCGAAAACGCGATCGCGAACTGGATCGGCGTCGAAGCCGCCATCACGATGGTCGGCGGCCACGCGACCAACGAGACGACGATCGGTCACCTGGTGGCCCCCGGCGATTTGATCCTCCACGACGCATTGTCTCATAACTCGATCGTTCAAGGCGCCCTGTTGTCGGGCGCCAAACGTCGCCCGTTTCCTCATAACGATTTCGACGCGCTCGATCGCATGTTGTCAACGATGCGGGATCGCTATCGCCGCGTGTTGATCATCGTCGAAGGCGTCTATTCGATGGACGGCGACTATTGCGATTTGCCCGCGTTTATCGAGGTCAAAGATCGTCATCAAGCGATGTTGATGGTCGATGAGGCTCATAGTTTCGGCACGATGGGACCGACCGGTCACGGCATCGCCGAACACTATGGCGTCGATGCCAAGAGCGTCGAGATTTGGATGGGAACGTTGTCCAAATCCGCGGCGTCTTGTGGCGGTTATATCGCCGGGTCGCAGGCGCTCGTCGAACTGCTTCGTTACACCGCCCCGGGGTTTGTCTTCAGCGTCGGAATGCCGCCGGCCCAGGCCGCCGCGGCGATCATGGCGCTTCAAATCCTCGACGCCGAGCCGGAGCGTCTGGCCCGGCTTCGCAAAAACAGCGAGCTGTTTTTGCGTCTATGCCAAGCCGGCGGGTTGGACACCGGCGATTCCGGCGGCACGCCGGTCGTGCCGGTCATCACCGGCAACTCGATCACCGCCTTGCGGTTGTCCCACCGCCTGAGGGCCGACGGCATCAACGTCCAACCGATCCTCTACCCGGCCGTCGACGAATCCGCGGCGCGATTGAGATTCTTCATCACCTCGGATCACACCCCCGAACAGATCGAGCTTACCGCCGCCCGGGTGATCGAACACTATCACGCCCTATCGGAATCCCTACCCGCCGCCACCGCGGGCTAACGTGGGATAGGCCTCCGGCCTGTCACCGTTTCCCGTAGCCGAATCCGCCAGGATTTGGTTGGGTTACCCCTCACCATCCCGGCCGAACCCGACTACCGGATCAGAAAACCGAGCGTCACCGATTGAATCGGAGACTCAATTCAGCAACTGACCCACTCAGCCGCCCTTGGAAGACTTCGATGCCTTCTTGGGCTTCTGGCGTTTGACCGTCAACGTCTCGTTGTGAGACGTGATTTCGTCGGCCATCAACACCTGCCTATCTTTGATCTGAACGACCCGGCCGGAGGTTTTGATTTGATCGCCCTGGCGAACTTTGAGCGACTTGAGGTCCTTGACCGGCCCGAGGTCGACGATCCGGGTGACCGTTTGATTGCTGTCGGGCTTCTTCATTTTGACCAGCACGACCAGGTTTTCGATCGTCGTGCCGGTGACCTTGACCTTTTTGGTCGCCTGGATCGAACCCTCGCCGGTCAACGACTCGCTGGTCGGCTTGGATCCGCCCGAACGCGCCTCGTCTTGGTTCTTTTCATCGGCGGAGTCGGAATCCTTTTGCTTTTGGGAAGTCGACGCTTTGCCGCTCGGCGTGTCAGCGTGCAGCGACATCGACCCGGCACCGACCAGGAACGAGGTGGCGAGGAACGCGGTTAAAAAGTTTTTAATTAACATGAGGTTTCAGTGGTTTTTTGATGTTCTATTGAGGTGAAATTGATCAGTTGTGTCCGCGGGGCGGACCCGGTGACGATCAAAACAGATCGTAGTCATACGCGTCGGCGTAGTCGTAATCGTTGTAATAGTAGTCGTTGGTGTAATCACCGTAATCATCGGTGTCGTAGTAGTCGTAGCCGGTGTCATACGAATCGTAGAACCAGTCGTCGTCGGCGTAGCCGTCGTCGTAGTACGACGCGCCGTAGTAGCCGTCGTCGTCATCGTCATCGTATTCCCACTCGTAGTCGGTTCCGTTGAACCAGTCCGACGGGTCGTACCATTCCTCACGTTCGAGGTAGTAGTCGCCCAGCGCAGTGCTGGTGATCGCGGGTGCCTGCAGCAGCACCGCGGCGGCCAGCATGGCATAAAGGGTTTTGAAGAATCTCGTTCGCATCGCAGCGTTCCATCCAAAAGTCGTAGTGGCCGGTTGAGGTAATGGAAACGTTTCCATCCACGACTCACTCTGCCGGTCGTGACGATTGGGAGGCTTGCAAGGGGCGCGCCGGTTTTGTCAGACCAGCGAAATGCGGGGACTTCGCTATTGATGCGTTTATGAGATTTGGCCGCGGTGGTCGGAATCGGACCAAGTTGGTAGATCAGGGGACAGTCATCGAACAGTCGGCACGGCCAGCCCCCGTAGCGGAAGTCGCCAAGACTTTCGGTTGGCTGATAATCGAGCGCAACCGAAAGTCTTGGCGACTTCCGCTACATTGGTGCGATGCCCGCCGCGACCTGCCCCCACTGCCGCCAATCCGTGTCCGTCCCCGCCGGCGTGGTCCAAGCCCGCTGTTCGGCGTGCGGCCAAGTTTTTTCCCCCGCCAAATCGGCCCCCGCCCCCGCCCCCGCTGCGACCGCGGCGTCAACGCCCCGGCCCGAAGCGGTCCCGGCCCGCTCCGGCCCCCCCGCGGCGATCATCGCCGCCGGGGTTGCCGTCTTTTTGTTGCTCTCGGCGGTCGCGTTGGGCGGGATTGTCTACGTCAGCCGCGCCCGATCGGCCACCCGCGACGCCGCCGCGGCGCAGGCCAAGGCCGACCAAATCGCTCGCTCCCGCGCCGCCGCGGCGACGTTTGAAGTGGTCGATGTCCCCGAGCCTCGCCGCCGTGAGATCTACGCGATGGTCCGGCAATCGGCGAAGTCTTCGGTCGAACGATCGCTGCCCGCCCCCAAAGGCTCCAAACTTGAGTCGACGCTGACCGATTTGACCACCGGCGTTCATGAATACTCGCAGTCGCAAATCGCCGCGTTGCAGGACGTCACCCGGGAACAGATCGATCAGATCATGCTTGAAGGCAAAGCCAAAGGCTGGCCGCAGCGTTAGCCGCCCTCCGGCCGGGGGGACACAGATTACTTTATGACCTCGGCAGGTGTTGCACCTCGGGCGGCGGCGGCTTGGAATACGTTTGGTAAGGACCGCGGGATCGCTTGGACACCATCCACACCTCACCGGTGCCGGAGGTTAATATGTTCGGATGCCGCCGATTGCGAAGCGGACAGGATACTCTTTGGCAATTCATGGTGAGATTAATGACGTATGGTATGGCTCGATCTGTCGGTGTGATCCCATGCCTGTTGGGATTGGTCCCGGGCATTGCACTATTGACGGCGACATGTGCCGCTGGCCCTTCGGCGGAAGGTCTGACAAAACACGATCGCCCCAACGTGGTGCTCATTGTCGCGGACGACCTCGGCTACGCCGACGTTGGATTTCATGGCTGCCGCGACATTCAAACTCCCCATCTGGACCACCTCGCGGCGACCGGGACCGTCTGTTCCCAAGGCTACGTGTCGTCGGCGGTTTGCAGTCCCTCGCGTGCCGGTTTGTTGACCGGACGCAACCAAGTGACGTTCGGTTACGACAACAACCTCAGCCATACTCGTGGTTTTGATCCCGAGTTTGCGGGGCTGCCGGTGGATCAGAAAACGATGGCGGACCATCTGGCCGCCGCCGGTTACCGAACCGGCATCATTGGAAAGTGGCATCTGGGGGGGCTGCCACAGTTCCATCCCACCCGGCGTGGTTTTGACGAGTTCTGGGGCTTTACCGGTGGGGGGCACCAATACTTTCCGACCCCGCCGGGATCCGGCTACCAAGCCCCCATCGAATGTAACTTCAAGCGGCCGCAGCCAATCACCTACCTGACTGACGACATTGGTGATGAGGCGGTGGGATTCATCAAGCGAAATCGCGAGCAACCTTTTTTTCTCTATGTTGCTTTCAACGCGCCGCACACGCCAATGCAAGCGACCGAGGCGGACCTGGAAATCTATTCGGGCATTGCCGACCAAAAACGGCGGACCTATGCGGCGATGGTTCATCGGTTGGATGTCAATGTCGGTAACATCCAAAACGCACTTCGGAACGCTGGAGTCGCCCGAAAAACCATCACCGTGTTTGTTAGCGACAACGGGGGGCCGCTGCGAACCAATGCCTCACGCAATGAACCGCTGCGGGGGCAAAAGGGCATTTTGACCGAGGGCGGAATGCGGGTGCCGTTTGTCATTCACGATCCGGTTCGGCTCCCCAAATCGCAACGATACGATCACCCCGTCAGTTCGCTCGACCTCCTGCCAACCTTCTTGGCCGCTGCTGAGGCGCAGCCGGTGGATAAGTCGCCAAAATTTGATGGCGTTGATTTGTGGCCTTATCTAACCGGCCAAAATGCCGGACCGCCACACGACACGCTGCGGTGGCGATTTACGATCAGTGCGGCGATCCGACAAGGACCATGGAAACTCATTCGATTGCCTGATCGGTTGCCCATGCTATTCAATCTCGATCAGGACGTTTCGGAATCCAATGACGTGGCCCTCGGAAATATCGAGCGAACCCGGCGGATGCTCAGCGATTTGGGGACTTGGGACGTACAATTGCCCCCACCCCTGTTCCTTGAAGGCAAGGTGTGGAAATCCCGTCAACTGAGCTTATACGATACCGACCAATAGTCGATTGAGCAGAATCGCCGCTTGAATCGATAAACCGGATGACAACTCTACTTGCCCGAGAAATCGCTTGGATCGATATCCACCCGAGCTTCGGGATGCTCGTCGAGGTACCGCGTGACCTCACTGCTATCGGGCGAGGTGATGTCCCCGCCGCCGGAGCATCCGCACAAGATCAGCACGGTTGATAAGAGCATCAGCGTTTTCAAAATCATTTCTTTAAGTCCGTATGGGTGTTTGAGTGCTAAGGCATGAAAAACGGCGAGTCACCTCGCCGTGTTGTGACGCCGGGCGAACTGCCGCCGCCCATTATCGTCAATCGATCAGAACGCGTCTTGGATCGTTTCTTTGGCGGCACGGGACCCCAATGATCCCCACAGGCCATAGGGGCTTTCGCTGCCCGGCGGGGGCGTGCCGGCAGCGGTGCTGACGCCGGGGGACTCCTGATTGCCCGCTTCGATCGAGTCGGTCATGAATTTGACCGCCCCATCACCCATCAATACGTGAACTCCGCCCTGGTGTCGGCTGCCGGCCGGGGCGGTCGAGTCGCTGGCGACATTGTTGGCAACGCACAGCTCGCTGTTGGGCGGACGCATGGTGATCAGCCCCGTGAAGTAGGGTTTACCAAACGCCCATTTGAGGCCGCGGCGTTTTTCCGGATCATCGCTGCTGCCGGCCCACCGCAAATCATCGCCCCAAAAAAGCGGCCGATCGGCGGAGATTCGGTGGGCACAAGATTTCGGCTTGTCTTTCAATTGATTGGGGGCCGGTTCCTGCTGTTTGCCGCGAGTTCGCTTGTCACCGTCCCCCAGGTCCGTAACGATTTCACCCATCGCAATCGTGTTGGAAAGACCGTCCAAGATGTCGCGGAATCGCATCGATTGGCGAGGCACAAAGATGCCACGACAGGACGCCTGGACACCGGCTTCGTTGCCGTTTGAAACCCCGAGGCTGTTGTACGCTCCAAACGCGGTTAGGTTGGGCGAATCACCCAAACAATGCGCGTAGTTGGTGCGACCATGGCCGGGCAATCCGATGCCGGGATCGCTGGGGCATCGAAGGGTCGGAATGTTGCTCAACCACGGCGTGTACTCGCCGGTGCCGGTGTCAGAATAGTAATT
Source organism: Pirellulaceae bacterium (assembly GCA_963833245.1). Classification (GTDB taxonomy): domain Bacteria; phylum Planctomycetota; class Planctomycetia; order Pirellulales; family Pirellulaceae; genus Rhodopirellula. Next base: position 88,848 of record CAWHXH010000003.1, on the reverse strand, counting down.
CAAGTTTTGGTTGGGATAGCAACCCATCGCTTGAAAACGGTATCCGGTGTTGGGTGCCACAAACGGGTTGCTGATTTGTTCCCACAACGCCTGCTGTTCAAAGTAGGGCGTCAGACCAACGGTCGCTGACAGGTCGGCGTTGTTGTGGTTGCTGCCGCCGCCGCCATACGTTCCGCCGGAGTAGCGGGGCATTTGATCAAATCCGGCGTGGTAGTTGTGCAGCGCCAGACCGAGTTGTTTGAAATTGTTGCCGCAGCTCATTCGACGAGCGGCCTCGCGGGCGGCTTGGACTGCCGGCAGTAACAATCCGACTAAAACGCCAATGATGGCGATCACGACGAGCAATTCGACCAGCGTGAAGCCGCGCCGAGCTTTCCGGGTTGTCATAATCAATGGACTCCGTAGAGGGGGTGAAAACCGAGGTGCGGCCGGGTCTAAGGAATCCAACGCACCGCAAACCGGACGTTAGGTTAAGAAGTTGACTTTCGGCTGCTATTGGCCACTTGGCCAATAGCCGCTGAATTTCTTCCGACCACCCGGTTCGCGGCCGCCCGCCCGGCGACGTTCCTATAGTCTCAGCAGCCCCCGCTCGAAGCCTCGGGTGACCGCTTCGGTGCGGTCTTGGGCACCGAGTTTGACCAAAATCGCGGCCACGTGCGCCTTGGCGGTTCGCGGCGTGATTCCCAGCTCGCGACCGATCTCGGGGTTGCTGTTGCCAAGCCGCAGCATCCCGAGGACTTGCAGCTCGCGGGGCGTCAGCGGGGGTGGCTGGAGCTTTGAATCCACCGCGTGGACCAGTTCCGGATCAATCGCCCGCTCGCCCCGGCCGACGGCCAGGATTGCGTTGACTAATTCCGCGGGGCTGGCATTTTTTGTCACATAACCGCTAGCTCCGCCGCCGATGGCCTGGTGAACATCGTTTTCTAAATGCGACGACGTCAGCATCAGAATCCGTGCTTCGGGAAATTCGTCCTGAATCGCCCGCAAACATTCGATCCCCGTCATCCCCGGCATCATCACGTCGAGCAGCGTGACGTCGGGACGATGCTGGCGGTGGAGTTGCAAAGCGGTGTCCCCATCGTCGGCTTGGGCCACGACCTCGAACTCCGGTCGAACGCCCAACATGTTGGCCAAACCCGCCCGCATGACCGCGTGATCATCGGCCAGCAGGAGACGCAGCGGCGTGGCCGGAACGATGTCGACGATCGGTGGGTTCATGCAATTTGCCGATCAAAGTCTCGCACCGGGACCTGGGCGATCACCCGGGTTGCGGCGCCGGCGACCACCTCGATCTCAAACCTTCCGCCCAGCCGCTCGACACGATGACGCATCGCGTCGATGCCAAAGTGTCGGTCCCCGCCGGCGGCGCGACCATTGACATCAAATCCGCCGCCGTTGTCAAGGATTTCAACACGCACGGTTTTCGATTCCGCGGGGATCGAGAGCGTCACGTCGATGCGGCTGCACGCGGAATGTTTGATAGCGTTTCGCACCGCCTCCTGGATCACCAGCAGCAAATTGCCGGCAACGAAATCGGCCAGCGTTGGGAAGTCCTGCGGCCCTCGGACTTCGATTGCGGTGTCGCGGCCCCGCTGAATTTTTTGCGTAATTCGTTCGACCGAACTGCAAAAAGTGCCCTCCTGCAACGGCAGGTAGTGCAGCGTCCAGACGACGTCTCGCAAATCGTCCTGGCCCCGCTGGACCATCCGCCGCGCGGTCGCCAACTGTTCCGACCGCTCCGCCGGGGCCGATGACCCGGCGGCATCGCACGCCTCGATCTGATAAGCGATCCCCGCCATCGTCTGCAACACGGTGTCATGCAGGTTGGCGGCCAATTGGGTCCGCTCCCTGAGCGTCGCTTGGAACTCCACCGCCGCGTTTCGACGGATGGCCATCTCACCAGCCAATTGACGGGTCCGTTTGGCCAATGTCCGCCGGACGGTCAACGCCCAAGCGATCGCGACGATGCCCAACCCGGTGACGATCATCAATGCCGTAAACGTTCTAGCGGCCGTCCACCAAGACGGACGGCTGATGATCTCGATATCCCCGTGGCTGCGCAGCAATAGATCCATCCGGTCGGGTGGCGCAAAGTTGACCAACTGCTCGGCCGCCGAAAAATGCACATCGGCAACCCCGGTGAGCATCAACTCCGATCCCACCGGGAGTTGCAAAGCTCCCGCCGGGAGGATTGCCGTGAGGTGCTCGCCGCCGCTATCGAGTTGCAAGCGATCGGGTCCCAAGCCGTTTGCGATGTCAAAACTCAACAACCGACCGCTAATTTTTACCAATCGCCCATCACATCGGCTGCGGTGCAGCGGGCCGTCGAACAACCCTTGGCGATCGCGGGGGATTTGCCCCAACGTTTGGAGTTCCAGCGGTTTCACCCGGCCCCCACCCATCATCGGGTCACCACCGACCGGCCGGGCGACCGCCCCCCGCAACCCTGACAGATAAAGCGATGTATCGATGAAGCCGGACACTTCCACCCGCTGACCGACCCTAATGTCGGCTGGGTCATTGAGCTTAACGCGGATGCCGACATCGCCCTCCTGCAAAAACAGATTTAACCGGTCATCATAATACGTCACCGTCCCACGGATGCACCGGCGGTGCAACGGTCGCCCCCCGGGGTCATAGCCATCCAATCGACTCGGGGGCACGACGGGTACCTCAAACGGATCGACCGGGGCGGGCCGAATCACCCGAAAATCATCATGCGAGTTGATGATCACGCGAGGGCACACCATCTCTCGCCTCAAATTGCGTGACACCGCAGCCAACCCGATGCACCGAACCTTGGCGTCGAGCAGATTGGCGGGCGCATAGCGATCCTCTTTGGGTAGCCGCGTCATGAAATGCCCAACACCCGTTTGAACGCGAACGAGCCAATTGAAGGCATCTTCATCGGTGACCATTTGAACCACACCATCGACGTTGACGCGTCGAACATCATCTTTGCCGCTAAAGAAATGCTGCATCCGCGTCCAAGGCGTAGGCGGCAGGGTGCGGCGGCCCAAGATCTCAATCCCTTGCGGCAAGATCGCCGGCGCATACCCACCCTCCTCCAATATGCCGGTCACCTGCACCTCGACACCAACCTCCAACCGCGGAAGCGTCGGTTCTTCGGCCGACAATTGATTTTGCTGAATCGCCGCGGCGGTCCGAATCCAAATCCCCACCCCGGAGTCTTGAACGCAAAAATGAGCCGCCGCGGGTGTGGGATGTTGGGTGATCGCAATTCCTTCGCCCACCGAAGATACCACTCCGCGTATCCGAACCCGCGGCCGCATCTGAAGCGTCTGATGATCGCTGGCCATCAAGCCCCGGATCGATGAGAGCGGCGGCGGAGTCATCGCGTCCTGTGACCATCCCAAACGTCCGTCGACGATGGCAAGGAAAACAACAACGACGCACAAATCTCGCATCCAACACGTTTTTATCCAACCGTGACTCACGCCCCCGGGAATTTGCCGGCAGGAGACAAATAGATCGGAGGTCATGTTTGGTCCAACTTTGTATGGACCGCGACCCGGCCGGCCGCTCGGACGCCGTGGTCAAACGCTTCTTCAAACAGAGCCACGCCGCTGAGGTCGCTGGCGGCAAAGTCGATGCGATCTTCTGCGCTAGATTGTCCAAGCGGCAGCATCGAGCCGACCACGGGGGCAACCATCGCGTGACCCCAAATTATCGCGTCGATCCGCATCACCAGCGACCGAATGTCGGAATGAGGCACTTCCAGATCGCTGAGCACCGCCTCGGCGACCTCCGCCCACGTTAGCGATAGCAACCGGCGACGGACCGCCGGCGGGTCGCCGGTCATCGCCCGATACCACGTCCAAACCGTCGGTCCGTGGTCGGAGCCGGTTTGATGCGTCGCGACGACATAACCGAGCGAACGGCTGCCGGCGATCACGTTGTCCCAACACAATGGAAAATCGGGTTCGGCGGGGCGGCCCGAAAGTGTCACGTTGGCCACCCACCACGAACCTTGAACTTTTGGCGGCATGGCGGTCAATGAACCGGGCGGCACGATCGCCGCGGTGACGTGGGCCGGGGTGGCGAAGATCACTTGATCGGCGACCCAAACGGCCGCGTCGGTCGCCAGTTCGATGGTCGTCCCCCGGCGACGTGACGCCAGCACCATTTGGCCCGCGGCGATCCGGTCGCCACAATCGGCACGCAGCCGGTCGACCAAAAATCCGTTGCCGGCCGGCCAAGTCATGATCTCCGCGGGTTGATGATCCGGCGGCGATATCCTGGCGGCGAAATAGAAAATCCCCGCCCAGGCGCTTGTTTGATCGGCGGGCAATCCATAGTCGTCGCGGCACGCATGGTCGAGGTAGCCCCGCAGCCCAGCGTCGTTGTAGTGGTTTTGGGACAACCAGTCGGCCATCGAGATCGTGTCCAACCGCCGAATTTCGTCGGTTGGCTCGCGGGTTTCGAGCGACCGCGGCAGCATGAAATGGGGCCGACCATCGTCGCCTTGAGAATCTGCAAACCGGACCATTTCGGTTTCGAAACGGTGTCGGTCCGATGGGTCGTCGGTCGGCGGGATCAACCCCGCGTGCCAACGGCCCCCGGCGAAAACCCGCTCCGCCGGGGAACGCACCAGGTACCGTTCGGCTCCGATGACCCGGTCGCCGCGAACGTCGACGATCCCGTGGCTGGCCAACCACCGGACCAGGGGAACGTTGGCCGCCGCCGGCACGGGCAGGTAATGGGCGCCCCAAGGCATCGCAGTTTGACCACCGCCGGGCAGCGATGCCTGTCCCCCGACCGCGGTCCCGCCGACCATCGATTCGAGTTCCAGGATTTGAAAATCCGGCATCCCCAGTCGGTTCAGTTCCATGCCCGCGGCCAAACCCGCGACACCCCCGCCGACGATCACCACCGGCATCGTCCGGCGAGGCAAATTCTCCGCCATTTGCCAATCAAACGACCCGCCGCCGTCCCCGCCGGCCCGCAACCGGTGCCCCGCGGCGTGGTCGGGGGTCAACAGTCGACCGGCCGGCGGCAACGTTTTGGACCAACGCCCGACCGCATCGCAGCCGGTTGCCGCCGCGGCGCCGCAAACCAGCGTGACCAACTCGCGGCGGGTCATCGACAGCGGCATTGAAACGCGACCGAAAGTCTTGGCGACTTCCGCTACGTCGAGCTCTCGACGGTTCACACCCGGCTGACCAGCCATCCGGTGTACCCCGCATAAACGACCACCATCGCCGCACCCTCGATCCGGCTGATCCGCAGCCCCGAACGGTAAACCAACACGCTGGCGACCGCCGCAACGACCATCACTGGCACGTCCATCCGCAACAAACCGCCGTCAAACCGCAACCCCGCCGGTTGAATCATCGCGGTCGCGGCGAGCACGACCAGGACGTTCATCGTCGTGCTGCCGATCGCGTTGCCGATCGCAATGCTGCCCTGGCCCCGGAGCGTCGCGGCGACCGACGTGACCAGTTCGGGCAGCGACGTACCGATTGAAACGATCGTCAAACCGATGATCGCTTCGGGCACCCCCAACGCTTCGGCAAACGTCACGCTGCCGGCAACGAACCAATCGCACCCCAACAGCAGCGCCGCGACGCCGCCGATGAGCATCAACACGGTCAACACGATCCGTCCGGCCGAGCGATCGTCGTCGGTGACCGTGGGCAGGTCATCGAGCACCGCCGCGGCGGCCGCTTCGGGTGTCATATCGCTGGTCAAGTCCGCATCGACCACCGTTTGACCGGACGCGTGCTCGGCCGCCCCATCGCGGCGACCGATCCTCAAACTGAGACCCAAATAGACGACCGCGCCGGCGAACAACACCACACCTTCGGTCCGCGTCACCACGCCGTCCAGCCCGATGACCGCGACCGCAACGCAAGCGGCAATCATCACCGGACCGTCGAGCCGCACGATTTGACGTTTGACCAACAGCGGCCGGACCAACGCCGCCACGCCGACGATCATCAGCAGGTTGAACAGGTTGCTGCCGACGATGTTGCCGATCGTAATGTCGGCTTTGTCGCGAAACGCTGCGGCGATCGAGACCGCAAGCTCCGGCGCCGACGTGCCCAGCGACACGATGGTCAAACCAACAAACAGCGGCGACAACCGGGCCAACAGCGCGAGTTTGGAGGCACCGCGAACGACCCCATCGCCGCCGATCAGCAACAGCACCGCGCCGGCAAAGAATTGACCGGCGGCCAGCAGGAGGGGATTCATCGATCGGTTGCCAACGGCATTGAAAAGAACGCCGCAGCGGCGGGGAGCGAACGGCGGCCGCTCACGGTTGGCGGGCAGTTTATCGCCAACCGCCGCTCAGCGGGACGGCGGTCGGAGCGACAACGCCTCGGCAACGTCCAGCATTTGAGCCGCCATCTCCGGTTGACTGGTTTGCAGCAACCGGCCCATCGACCGGTAGGCTCGTTGGTAAGTCCCATCGATCCGCATTGATTCGGTCAAACATTGGCCCGCCGCCAACGCCTGCCCCTGCTCGCCGCGGGCCAGCCCGAGGTGGTACCAATCGGGTGCCGCCCGGCGGATGCGGGTCAATTCGCCCGCGGCGGCCAATACGACGTCGTTTCGATCGGTCTCGAAACCCGCCGACACCAGGCTTTCGAGTACCGCGATCCGCAGCGTCGATCCCGGTTGCGTCGCGTTGTATTGAATCATCGACTCGGCGAGCACGGCCGACCAGTCGATTGGCTCGGCGGACGCTTCGCCCAAGGACGGTCCCCGGCGTGCGACCGCGTTATTGGCTCGGGCCACCCGAAGCGCCGTCGCGAGCACCGGCCACTGGATGTCGGCAGGCGTTTCCGCCGGCCCGGTGTCAGCGACGTGAGCGAAATGATTGAGTCGTTCAAGTAATTCCGCCCAACCGCCCGCCGACTTGCCGCCGGAATGGTCACCGACCGCCAACCGGCTTTGTTGCAACACCGCCAACGCCGCCGCCCGGGTCCGAATCTGCTGGAGTTCTATCCCGTCAATTTTTGCGGCGATGGTGAAATTTGTTCAATGACCAGTTTGCCGACACGGGTTTGCCATACCGTCGATTCGTCCCGGTCCGGCGATTCGTCGGGTCGGTGGACCGCGATCCGGTGATCGGTCGTCGGTGCGTGCGGTATCTCCGAATCGCCGCGGGGCATGTGACAAGCGGCGCAGTCGTTGTCATTGCTTTCAACTCGAACCGACAACGACAAACCGCAATCATGCGACGCTGCGGAATCGTCATGACATTGCAAACAGCGGTCACGATAATAGACGGCGGCCTCCGCCTGCGAAACCTTCTCATGCGGATTGTGACACGTGACGCACGTCATCGATGAATGGACATAACATTCGCTTTCCCACATCTGTTGAAAATGACTGGTAAATCCTTTGGTTTGGTCAGGATCGTCGGTCGCGTCAAAATGCACGAACTGTTCAAACAAATCGTCGCCGGGTCGAAAGTCGCGGTGCGAACGGTCGCCGCGGCCGACGATCGGCTCGCCGTCGAGGTGACACTGGCGCAGACCGACTCCGAAGCCCGCCGATCTCCGCGGCCGGGGTGAAACATTTTCTCCGCGCCGGCGGGCGGCTCCGCCGATACACGATCGTGATACTGGTTATGAGATTCTCCCGGACCATGACAGCGTTGACATCCAATCGAATGTTCGACGACCACCGGCTGGGTTTCCAAATTTTCGACATATCGCAGCGACCCAACATGGCAGGCCAGGCATTGATCGGTGATCGCCCGATTGGTTCCCAATTGATTGACCGCATCATAGCCGGGACTCATCGCGTAATGGCCGGCGCGGCGGTACCACGACACCGGTGATTGCATCAGGTCGTCGCCATCGCCCAAGATTTCCGTCGTCGCGAACTCGCCGCTGCCCATCACATAAAGAACCGGCCACTCGTTGACGGCCATTCGCATCGGCGGGGTGCCCGGCGGGGTCGGCAACTCGATCGATTCACGCAAACCCATGGTGTTGCCCACCGCGATCCGGTCGTATCGCCGACCGCTGGCCTCGTGGTCGACCAACACGCCCGGCGGATCGGTGCCGACCGCGGGGGTCAACGAGCGGGCGTGAGCCGAACGCGCGTAGCCGGCCGCTTGATCGGCGTGGCACCGCGTGCAAGTCGTTGATTCAACATAACCATCATGCCCGGCGAGCGCTAAATGGATGCCGACATCACCGCGATCGGCCGCCTCGGTGGGCGGACGCACCCCGCCGACGGTCCAGTTCGTGAGCATCGTTTCGTCCGCCGGGTCGTTGCCAGGCAGCTCGCGATCGACTGACGCCGGAACGACCGGCGTCACGTCGATGGGCTGGGTCGGGGCGATAGGCTCTCGGCCACACCCGGACAGCAAACAACCAACGACGATCAACACACCGATCCCGATCAGCCGGTCGTCGGAGTGTTTGCTCATTCGGGATTGGCCGTCGCGGAAGCGGTCGAGCGTAGCGAAAGTCGCCAAGACTTTCGGTTGCGATCGGGCGACTCCGAAAGTCTTGGCGACTTCCGCTACGGTAATTCTCATGGTGAATGAAGCATTAATTTGGCCGGACCAACGTCGGGGTCGCTTTCCAACCGCGGACCCAGTCGCGGCCGTCCATGACCTTTTTACCCGACGGTTTGACCCGACGCAGCGTCAACGAACCATCGCGACAAGCCACCACCGGGTCGCCATCATCGATCCGCAATTCCCCCGGCTGTCCAAATGGACTCGCCCCGGTGCGGAAATCGACCGCCAGGACCTGGACCCGCTGCGTAGCCCCGCCGGCGGGGAATTGCACTTCGACAAATGCGATCGGCCAAGGCTGCATCCCGCGAACGTGAGCGTCGACCAGCCGCCCCGGTCGATCAAAATCGATCCTCGCCTCCGCTTTGTTCAACCGTGGCGCCTTGGTCACCGCCGCGGGATCCTGGGCCGCGCCCAACATCGACTGCCCGTCCCATCGCCGGACGATCTCGATCGCGTCGAGCGTCGGTTGGACACCCAAGACCGAGAGCCGTTGCTCCAGCTCCCCGGCGGTTTCATCGTCCAAGATTTCGGTTTGGGCCGTTGTCAAAATAGGTCCGCCGTCCAACCGCGGGGTCATGTGGATCAAACTAACCCCGGTGACGGATTGACCCGACAACAGTGCCCGCTGAACCGGCGCGGCGCCGCGGAACGCCGGCAGCAGGCTGCCGTGCAGGTTGACGCCCCCGCGGGTGGTCGTCGCCAAGGTTTCGGGCCGGAGGATTTGGCCAAAGTCGCATACGACCATCAAATCGGCCGACAGCGACGCGAGCCAATCGACCGCCTCAGCGTCGTTGACGCTCGGCGGCGCGTGATGAGGCAAGCCGCGTGACAAGGCCCAATCATGCACCGGCGTGGGCGGCGGGCCTGTTCGACTTTTGACCGTCGGCAGCGGCCGCGTCACCACCGCGACGATATTGTCACCCTCCTGACCACACGACGCGGCGATCTTATCAAACGCGGGGACCGCGAACGGCCCGTTGCCCATCAGGATCAAACGCATTGGGCCTATTCCCCGCTCAAGCATACTGTTTCAACCACTCGCCCCGCGACGCCGTGACGACCGAATCCTCATACTCACCCGCGTCGCGCCGGGACTTATAAGCGACGTCGAATTCCAACAGGTCATGTTGAATTTCTCGCATCGCCTCGGGACTCATTCGGTCAAAAAACATCATGCCGTCGAGGTGATCGATCTCATGCTGCACCACCCGCCCCATGAAGCCATCGACCACCTGATCGACTTCGCCGCCGTCGATCGTGTACGCCCGCAGTCGCACTGACTTGGGCCGCCGGACTTGACCGTAAATTCCCGGCAGCGACAGACAACCCTCCCGGTCCTCCTCGCTACCCTTGGGCCGATCGAGCACCGGATTGATCAGCACCAGCTCTTGACCTTCGCCCCGAACCCCCGCCGGGTTGGCGACAAACATCCGCAGCGGCAAATCGACTTGATTGGCGGCCAATCCCACGCCCTCCTTTTGATACATCAGTTCCAACATCTCCGCGGCAATCGCCTGGAGTTGTTTGTCCACCCGAACGATCGGCTGGCTCTTGAACCGCAGCGTCGGGTGGGGATGGTGGATGATCGACAGCGACATGACAGGGGAGGTTAGAGGTTAAATGGTCAAAGGTCAAAGGACGATTTTGGCTGCGTTCTTCCTTTGACCCTTTACCTTTTAACCCTTCGCCTTCTTCCCTCCTACCCTCTTCCATGTCCCGGCACGACCAGGACCGGATGGGGGCTGCGCCGGATCCGCTCGGTGACAAAACCGCGGCCGGCCGAATCGTCGACCTCCAGCGGCATGACGAGCAATTGTTGGACCTCGCTCCGCAGCGGATTGGGTGGCGCCGAAACACCCGCTTGGGGCCGAAACGCGTACCGAACCTTGCCGGTCGCCGACTTGGCCATCGCTCCATGCAATCGGCCGTGCGATTTGGTCAAAACGTCGGTCACGCGAGATTCGTCAAACGACTCGCCGGGCCGGGCCGCCTCCAGCACGCTGCGCAAGTTCTCATAATGCTCTTTTTCCAAAATCACATGCAGCGACACCTCGCCGTCGGCCGCCACCAACCCATAACACCAACCGGCCGCCCGCGTCGCGGTGTCACATTCGCCGGTTATCAGCATCGCCACTTGGGTCCGGCACGCGGCCAACCGCTGGTCGTCGCGACGGATGATGAGCATCGGCGTTTGACAACGGCCCAGTAGCACATCGGTAACGGTCCCGACGCTGTCGATGCCGATTTGCTCAAACGAACGACCAAAGGGACACGGAACAATCAACAGGTCCACCGTGTGCGTCCGCAGCGATGCCAGGATCGCGTCGAACGGCTCGCCGGCGGGACGAGCGACGGCCCGGCCGCCGCTGATTTGAGCCGCCGCGTCGGTCGCCGCCGGCGTGGGACCGGAGCCGTCAACGCCCGTCGCGTCCAAGACGATCGTTTCGACATTGAACGCCTCCCGCAACGTTCCGGCCGCGGCGATCGAAGCCGAATCCTGGTTCGATCCGTCGAGCACCAACATCACCCGCGAGGGTCGAATCGGCGAAATCGCCGAAGCGTTGCCGACCCGCGACCGTTCGAATAGCCGCATCGACTCGTCGACGTCGGAGGAGAAGTCGTCCAGAGTGTCCATGGCAGCGGGGCGGTCGAGGGTCAAAAGGGAAAAGGTTAAGGGGCAAGGGTCGAAGGGTAAAGGGTCGAAGGGTAAAGGGTCGAAGGGTAAAGGGCGTTGATATGATTCTGCCCTGCACCTTTACCAACCACTGCTATTCTAAGGCCGGCAACCACCCCGCCTGGTTCATCCAAAGCACGTACCCGATCGCCCCGGCCACCTGCAGCAGCATGATTGCGCCTCCGACCTTGATGAACTGTCCCCAACCGACATGCACACCCGCCTCTTTTTTGAGGGCGTAGATCGCAATCACGCAGGAAATCGATCCAATCGGTGTCCCGTTGCCACCCAAATTGCAACAAATCACCAGCGTCCACCACAGCGGTTCGGCCGCCACACCGGAACCGGGACCGGAGATATCGCGGACAATAGGAATCAAAGTCGCGGCGACCGGAATGTTGTCCACAATGCTGCTGGCGACCGCCGAAAAAGCCCCCATCAGCGGCACCAGCAGCGTCATCTTATTGCCCGATAGCTCAACGACTTGCGTCGCCACCCAAGCCAACGCGCCGGTTTCCTTGACGCAACCAATGATGATGAACAATCCCATGAAAAACAGGATCACGGTCCAGTTGACTTTGCCGATCGCATCCTCGACTCCTTTGGAGTTGAACAACATGGCGGCGGTGGCGCCGATGATGGCGATAAAATCCATGCCCACCCCGATCGGTTGGGCGATCGCGAAACCGACGACCGTGGCGACCAGGATGGCCGCCGATCGGTAAAGTACCCGCCGGTCTTCGACCATCGCCCACGGGTCAAAACCCTCGATCTTGCTCTTCAGCGCCGCCTTTTCCTGCTCACTTTGTTTCCATGGCAAATCAGCACGAAACACGAATCGCAGCACCACGATGGCGATCACCAACGAAACGAACGCATAGGGCAACGAAACTTTCAAGAAGTCAACATAAGGGATCCCCGCCGACGTCCCGATCATGATGTTCGGCAGGCCGGAGGCAAACGTCGCGATGGCGCCCGAATTGGCACAAATCGCGACGGACAACAGCAATGGTAACGGCTTGTAACCGAGCGACCGCGAGATGACCAAGACCAGCGACGTGAGGATCAACATCGCCGGGACGATCGTCAGCACCGCGACGAACAGGAAGGTGACGACGCAGAGCGTTAGAAACAGTTTGGTTGCCCCGCCGCCGGTGATCCGTACGATCCACATGCTGATGAAATGAAACAGCCCCGATTTACCGACGACATCGACCAAGATTCCGGTACCGATAATGACGCCAAAGATGTTGAGGTCATGCTTGAGGAACTCATAAACCTCCGGGTACTCGAACAATCCCATCGCGACCGACAGGATGACCAGCACGACGGCCCCGCACAACGCCGCGACGGTCTTATGAAACCGCTCGACCGCGACGCCAACGTAGGTCGCCATCATGACCGCGGCGAACAGCAACATGACCCACGCCGGCGAAGCGTCCGGCGGCGAGGCTCCGATGGCCGACGCCAGGGGCAGGAAATTGATCATTGGGGACCCGACGGTGGATTCAATTGGAACGCGAAACGACGACCAACGTAGTGGATTTTGCTAAAAATCCATCCCCACACCGCCACGAACTGTCGAACGACCCACGGTTGCCTGGCCGACACCCCGCCACCCGCCTAGACTGCAGGACGGTTGTGAACCCTCCAAAAGTCAAATGCACCATGCTTCGCCTTCGATCTTTTTGCCTGATCCTACTATGGGCTTTGGGTCCGATGGTGATCGCGTCAGCCGAAGTCCCCGCCGGAATCCTAAATCTGCAATCATGGCAACTGACTCTACCGATTGACCGGGATGGCGATGACCGGCCCGACCTCGTCGACACCCGAAAGTTGGCAACGTTTGCCGACCCCAAGTTTTTTCACGTCAACGACGCTCAATCGGGCGTCGTCTTGCGTGCTCATTGCGGCGGCGTCACGACGCGAAACTCATCCTACCCCCGTTGTGAACTGCGGGAATTAACCGCTGACGGCAAACGCCTGGCGGATTGGTCGACAGCGGATGCCGTGGTCCATCGGCTGAGCGTGAGGCTTAGCATTGAACACCTACCCAAAGTCAAACCGCACGTTGTGTGCGTCCAAATTCATGACGCCGACGACGATCTGATGATGGTGCGACTGGAGAGAGAGAAATTGTTCATCGAACGCAATGACTTACCCGCGGTCATGTTGAATCGCCACTACGCGCTCGGAACCTCCTTTGACGTGGTGATCGAAGCGGGGCGGGGCCGCGTCCGTGTTTTCTACAATGCAGACTTGAAGATGGACTGGAACATCGATGCACCCGGCTGCTACTTCAAAGCCGGATGCTACACGCAGTCAAACATCAGCAAAGGCGATGATGCGGAAGCGTATGCTGAGGTGGTCATTGACCGACTGGAAACTTTGGTGCAAGTTCCCGGGACAAGGCAACCGGACTTGAAGATCAATGACTGATGTAGCTGGACCCGTCAGGGTCCACGCCGGACTGAATGACGGCCAAGCCGGAAACAATCAAACGCCTAGCTCGACTCGATCACTCAACGGGAGTTTCCGGTGGCGACGGATTCTCCGCGGCGTAGCGGGCGAGTTCATCTTGTTCCGCCATGGTACCGGGCGCCGAATTCGACTGACCGCACCCGACAAAGCAGGCCAACAGAAGCGAAAAGATCATAAGCAAACTCGGTCGAATCATGATTGAATTAGCCTGTTCGATGGAAGCTGAGAATTGCGAATGGCGGCAAGATCAAGGAGTCGATTGTTCTGTCCACCGTTGGTTAAGACTAATATAATTCGACGGGCTAGACGCCCATCGCACTAACAAGCTAACGCAGACTGGCGTTTACAACGTCGAATCGGTCTCGTTGGCTCCCCGGGTGCCCAGAGCACCCCACAGTCCAAAAGGACTTTTGACGCCGGGGGCCAGTTGCGGAGCATTGGGACCGACATGAGCACTGTTCTGGTTGCCGGCTTCGATAGAATCAGTCACAAAGCGGACCGCGCCATCTCCCATCAACACGTGACAGCCGCCCTGATGACGGCTGCCGGCTGACGTGATGCCCCAATTGAAGTTGTTCGTCTCGAAGCAATTGAGGCTATTGGGGGGTAAGACGGTCAGGACCGATCCCCACACCAGGCGGCTCATTGCCCACTTATAACCTCGACGTTGTTCCGGTTCGGTTCCGCCACCGGCCAGGGGAACGAAGGTCGCCCCCGTCGCCCAGAATCGCGGACGCTGAGGATCAACGTGGATATCGCATGTCAAATTCCCACCGACATCACGGACATTGGCGGTTGTCGACAACGCTGCCCGGGTACGAATGTCATTGTCGCCGAGATCCGAGGGGATTTCACCGACGGCGATCGTATTGGACAATCCGTCGGTGATATCACGAAAACCGGTCTGCGTCCGGTGAATGAAAAACCCGCGGCACGCCGCCTGACGGGAGATCGAGGCCGCCGTACTTTCGCTACCATTGTCCCCATGGCTGCCCATCATCTGATGAGCCGAATCGCCAAGATTGGGCATGTAGTTGCAGCGACCTTGCGCGGGCAGCCCCACGCCGGGATCGCTGGGGCACCGGATCGTCGGAATCTCGGTCAACCAAGGATCGTATTTAGTGACTGCGTGGTGAGCGATGGACCGCCGCGGGTTTGGACCCATGGGCGGGAAGATCGCACCGGAATTCACGTCCTGGAACGGATTGCTGATCTGCTCCCACAACGCCTGCTGCTCGATAAACGGCACAATCCCGACTAACCAACTGACTTCTAAGCGACTGCTGGAGGTGGGGGCCGCTGCGACCGAAGGTCCTTCCGGGACTCCGCCCAGGTTCGGCGTCCCGGTGCCGTGTTTGGGAAGCAAATTGTAGGCGGCATGGTAATTGTGGATTCCCAAACCAATCTGCTTAAAGTTATTGCTGCAACTCATCCGCCTGGCGGCCTCCCGAGCCGCCTGCACGGCGGGCAACAACAGCCCGACCAGCACCCCGATGATTGCAATGACAACAAGCAGCTCCACGAGAGTGAAGCCCGAACGTCGTGTCTGAACATCCATTTGACCACCTGCATTTTGTAGAAGAGGAAAAGAAAGACCTAGTAACCACAGAAGCCGACATGTCTGCTGTTCGAGAATGGTTTGAACAACAACTCAGCAACGGGACCGCCAATCCCGAACTGCCGAATGCCCAGCGGCTCATATTAGCCGTATCGCGGTCGCCGTCAAGCACTAAGCGTGGTTAAAATTGCCTTGGAAGCACTTTCCCGACGGCTCCGGCACCGTTGGGGCTATGGGCCGCTTGGGGTGAGGTTGCCGATACGCACCACTCGGGTCGACAAAGATCGGTTAGGCTGTTGGAGTCCTGCTGATACTCGCCGGTCGGCCCACTGATGATTTTTGCCACCAACGAACCCGATGGCTTTCAGCCCGAATCGGTCGCGTCGCTGATCGATCGACTCGGGCCACCGCCCCCGCCCTGCGGCGATCGGCTGCGAGTCGAGGCCGGGGAGCTGGGGCATGACCCGACCGCCGGTTGGAACGACGCGCAGTGGGCACAAGTGGCCGTCGATCACCAGGGGTTCCTGCTGAGCGTCGACGCTTCGGTTGAACCGGTCGCTGATACGCAATCACCGCGGCCCCGCATCGACAACCGTTCACCCCGCAAACGTTTTATTCTCGGTCGCCCAATGGGGATTGGCATCGTCGGGGTGATGATCGCGGCCGTGTTGGTTTGGCTGGGGGCGGGGTCACTCCGGCGACCGGCGAACGTCGTTGAGAACACGGACTTTCATCCTCCCACCGAGTCCAAAGCCCCGTTGCCAATGCCCGATGACGCATCAACGGCGTCGTCGCAGACTCACATTTTCAACCCGTCGATGGCCTTGGAGTCACTCGAAGCCCCCGCCGAAGCGAACGCGATGGAGGGTGGCGGGGGCGGGGGATTGCTGCCAGACCCCATGGCGGGTTTGAACCTGACCGATTTGATCCCGTCGGGCATCGGCGAGAAATCAGAAAAACAATCCGCGGAAGATTCAAAACCGGCACAACCGGTCCAACGGCTGGCCGAGGGGCTAGTCGATCAACCGCCCGTCCCCGGCACCGTCGCCGACGATCCCGGAAACTTGTTAGCAGACTCGGACGATGACGGGGAGGTTTTGGAGGTCTCGCCGCAAACGGTCAGCGATGAGGGCGGGGATTTGCATGTCCGACTGCCGGATCGTCCGCGACGGTCTGATCCCGATGAGATCGGCGATCCGTTGACGCTGGCCGGTTGGCCGCCGGACGATCCCCCAATGTCCATATCGTTTTCATTGCCAAATTCTTTGCAAACCGAGCTGGCTGCCGACGCGGTACGCTGGACCGGCCGGCAGCAACCGGTTGCCACTTGGACTCCGGCGGCGGGTGGTTGGACGTTTCGGTGGCAACCCGGAGCGGTCACCGAGGCCGACGCGGCGCTGTTGCCCCACGGCCGGATCGACACCGCGTCGGGTCGTCAAATCTGGTTGCGGCCGGAACTGACGGCCCCGGCGGTGCCGCTGCCGCTGGCCAGCCGCGACACGACGATGCAGTGGGATCTTGGGACGCCGCCGCCGCCGCAGGTCACGCGACTGGACCTGGCTTTGGACTTACCTGAGGAAGTCGACATCGGCTGGATCACCCCGGTCGACCCCGCCGCGGTTCGCAAGCAAACCGCCCTGGCGGTTTTGTTTCCCGCCGACGACGAAGACGTTCGGTTGGCGATGCGGTTGGACATCGCGGCAACGACCCAACTGAGTGTCCGTGTGCGGTGGGGTTTGCGGATCGATCCATCCATGCCGTGGGTTTGGGGTGACGCGGGGTTGGTCGATCGGTCGTTATCGGAATTGACCGCGATGGTGCCCCGGTTGACCGCCGCGGTGCCGCAGATCGAGCAACAGATGGAATGGTTGCAATCCGCCGGACGCCGCAAACCTTGGGAGGCATTGGACGCGCAGTTGAAACAGATCGAGGCAACAATTCCCCAAGCCAAGCTCGCCGCGGAGCGATACCGGCGACTAGACACCATGTTGCTCCACCTGCAGGCGGCCACGATGTCGGTTCACCTGACCGTCCAGTGGCCCGACGGCACCGTCCAGCACCTGATCCGCCCCCCGGCCGAAGCGCCACGGCCGTGACTGTCCGATTTAGCAACAACTGTACGGCGGGTTTTCAGCCCGTCAATTTTAATGGTTCGTGAATTTGAACTGTCAGGGCAATGACTTTATTGGATCGTTCGCAAGTTCCACTACTTCTCGTTCCATCGCCAATCCGCGAACACAGTCCGTGAATCATTCAATGGTTCGGAAAGCGCCGGAACGACACTCAATTGGTTAATCACCCGAAGAGCATCGACGGCAGTGATTTGACCATTGCCGTCGACATCCCCATAGAATCCCAAACGTTGTTCCAAATCCGGTTCGGCGGACCCCATCGTCGAATTGATTTGATTGATGATTAACAACGCATCCAACGCCGAAGTTTGACCGTCACCATTGGTGTCCGTCGGTTGCAACAAATTGGTGTTCACGAAACGTGACAAAGCATCGAAACCATCCGATGCCGTGATCGAAAAGACCGACTGGATCAGTGGTTGCCGGGAACAGAATCGCATAGCTGGAACCGCGTGATAACGCTGCCTCCATGCCGCCCTCCCCGGCGACCTGGATGGCAGCCCGATTGGCATCGAGGATTTGAACGCCGGCGAGACTCCCCCCATCGGCTCGTGCGACCGTCATCACGGTGTCAAGTCGTGCGTTTGCCAAAATCGCCGTCGGGATCCCCCCGCCGGGGATGACGTGCAACCGCACCACCTCGGGCGGGGCCAGGATGCGGCTGGTGATCGTCGGGTTGTTGACGCGGACCTGAAACGTTCGCGACGATTCGTTGCCGGCCGCGTCAGCGACTCGGACGGTAATGGTCGAAACGCCTGCCGCGTTGACGATCGGGGTCAAACGCAAGGTGCGTTCGGCCCCCAAGCCCAAGATCATGGGGGTCGGGATCACGGCCGGATTGCTGCTGGTGACCGACACCATCAAATCATCGGCCGCGGTCCGGTCATCGCCAAGGTTCAATACAATCGGCGCCGCACTTTGTCCGACCGTCAACGTCACATCGGCGATTGCCGACACGGTGGGGGGGCTGATATCGACAGGAGCATCGTCGTTCTCAATGATCGCCATGGCAGTTGCAGTACCAATCGTCGCTCCGTCCGAAGCTCCACTCAGTGCGACCAAGAACGATTCGTCCATTTCCACCAAGATGTCACCGACGATATCAATCGTAATTGTTTTGATGATTTCGTCATTGAGAAACGTCACGGTGCCACTTGGCAATCCATTGCCGACAAAGTCACTTGCCGTCGCGGGGTTGGTCCCCGTGCCGGAGACCGCAAAATTGACGGTGGTTGTCCCGGTAGTGTTGACGGTTCGCGTCACGTTGAATGTTCGAGGCGTGGAGCCGACATTGCCTTCGGCAGCATTCCCGCCGGTCGAGGCGATCGAGATGGTCGCCGGCGGCATCGGCGGAGACACCGACAATTCAAATGTTCCGAGATTAGGGGTAGTGATGCGTCCGGCGGACCGGTCCGCCTGTGACCCGGCGACCGCATAATAGGTTTGGCCGGCAATGGCGTTGAACGAAATTTCGGCAATCATCGAATCGCGATTGAGCATCCCGGTTGTTGCCGAACCACCGCCGCCAGCGGCAATGAAGTCTCCGTTGACATCCCAAAGGCTGACAAACGGTACCAGGGTGCTGGTCGAACGTTGTCGCAGGATCAACTCGCCACTTTCGGTCGCGGTGAACCGGTAGGCGTCGCGGTCGCCGGCAAAGTTGATCGATTGACCGCCCAGGGGCGTTCCCGGCGTCAGCGTGCCGGTTCGCGTGTCGGCCGGCAACGTCTGGCCGGTTCTCACGTCGACGGGCACCGACGCCGCCGGTCCCACAGTCGCATTTAGCCTGGCGACCTCCGAATACATCGCCCCGGCTTCGGGGTCATCATGCAGTAGAACGGTATTGGAAAAGATACTATCAAATTCCTTGTTTTGATCCGCGGTCGTCACGATCTGACGCTGCTCGGCGTCGGTCGTGGTGGCGTGAGACAACCCAAAGGTGTGCCCCGCCTCGTGGCTGATGGTATCGATCAATTCGCGGAGTTCGTTGCGTGCGAACCCATCGCCGACGCCGACATGCAGCGGCAGGAACGCATACGCGGTATCGCGTTTTCCCACCATCGGTCCGGCGGTTGTGCCCTGATTGACATCGACCGACGACGCCAAACCGTCGGTATCGAAATCCTCCTGCAGGCCCGTCAATTCGTCGAGCGTGTGATTGACGATCAACAGCACCGTGTCCTGCGCATCATAAAACGCCGAACCGACACCGGCGTTGTCCCAGATGACGTTGACATCGAATCGGGCGAAATCTTCCCGCACCCCGGCGAGGATTTGCAAGATTTGTTCTTCCGCGTTACCCGGCGATCCGTCGGCGCGATTGAACGGTGTGAATCCGCTAAAGGCAAAGCCGCTAAAATCGCCTTCCTCCGGCAGGGCATAACCGTTGCCGCTGCTCAGGGTTGCCCCATCGAAGTCGAGGATCAGGTCCGCGGCCATCAGTTGCCGCGATTCAAGCGATTCGAGTCTCAACCTCCGGCGACCGGTTCGCGACGCCGGGCGACCGGCCCGGAAACGCGGTTGGATAACGTGCAGTAGAACTTGCGGGAGTCTCATCGTGGAGTCCAACCGGGGCGGGGGTGAATTGGAAACGCTCCACTTTGACTCGGCCGAGCAACGTGCGATAGTGGCTTCCGATCCGATTTGCAATTTTGTTTTGTGGTTGCTCAACGTTGCGGCTAGGGACTACGACAGCCACTTTGTAACGTAGTGAACCGGTAGTCAAAATGTAGGACTCTATGAAAACCCCACTGACCGAGACGATCCTCCAACAAGAAGCTGCGAGTTTTGCTGAGCTGGAGTCGAAGGTTCATGATCCAAAGCTTTACGGCGTCACGGACGGGAAAGCCGTGGGTACCTATTTCGAGCACAAATTCCGCAACTATCTCGAAGAACGACACGACTTCAGGCTCGGTTCGTCCGCCAAGGGTATCGACTTCCCGGGGCTGAACGTGGACATGAAAGTCACCAGTCATGTCCAGCCGCAGTCCTCTTGTCCCTTCAAGACGGCCTCGCAGAAAATTTTTGGGTTAGGATATTCGTTGTTAGTCTTTGCCTACATCAAAAGCGACAATGAAGTCGACCAAACGGGTCAGCTACGCATACTCGACACAATCTTTTTGGATGCTCGGCACACCGCAGACTACCAAACGACGACCGGTTTGCAGAAGCTTGTTGCCAACCACGCGAATGTAGACGACATTCTCGCATTTTTTGAAGAGCGGCTCCTCCCCGTGGCCGACATGGAGGCCGTGACGTTGGCAGAAAAGGTTCTTGCCCAACCCCCATGCACTGGTTATCTAACAATCAGTAATGCGCTGCAATGGAGGCTGCAGTACCGGCGGGCCATCACGCTTGCTGGAGAGACCGAAGGGATCTTGCGGCTACAGCATCATCCGGGTGGGTTTGTATGAAACCCAAATCGTCAACAAAAAAAATTGAGTTTGGGGACTTTCAAACGCCACCGGATTTGGCAACGCGATGCTGCCGCCGAATCAGGATGTTGTTGGGTGATTTTGATTCCATTATCGAACCGACTTGTGGCGAAGGCAATTTCCTTGTCGCCGCGGCATTGCAGTGGCCCGAAGCAAAGCTTTTTGGGAACGACATCAACCGCTTTTATGTCAAACTAGCCCGCCAGGCCATCAGTGATGTCGGCGCGGCGGACCGAGCCATCTTACAGCAGGCTGATTTTTTTCAAACGGCGGCGAGTGAACTCAGGCCCTCAGGACAGCGAGCCTTGTTCCTGGGCAATCCACCGTGGGTGACCAATAGTCAGCTAGGGTCGATGGCAAGTGTCAACTTGCCGGTCAAACGCAATCTCGGCTCGACTCGCGGTGTGGATGCCATCACCGGACAAAGCAATTTCGATATTTCGGAATCGATTTTGAGGTCGGTGCTCGACGAAATGCAGCCGGGGGACGGAATTGGCTTTTTAATCAAGTCATCCGTCGCTAGAAAATTTGCGACCTACAGCTGGAGGAAAAATTGTCATTGGAAAGGCCTGACCTTTCTAGAGATCGATGCCAAAAAGGATTTTGACGTTTCCGTCAGTGCCGGACTACTTGTTGGCGAATTGCTACCAACGGCAGGGCTCGGTGGACGGCGACCGGTCACGCAGCAATGTTTGGGGGGCAACGTATCAAGCATTGAACCGTCCGGCTCCGTTTTTGGGATGTTCAAGGGGGAAGTTGTCGCTGATCCGGTTCTGGCCAAGCGGACCGCCTTCGCCCAACAGCCCGTCTCCAAAAGCTGGCGTTCCGGGATCAAACACGACGTCGCGTCTGTGTTGGTCTGCAAAGTCATCAATGGAGTGCTGACGAACGGCCGAAATGAGACGGTCGATATCGAATCGGATCGCTTGTTCCCGCTTGCCAAAGGTTCGGATGTCGCCAAAAACAACCATTGCGATTTGAAATCGTTTCTCATCCTTCCACAACTTCATTTGAGTGAACGAACGGAACGTTTTAGAAAGACCCAGCCGAAACTCTATCAATACCTGCAAAACCATGCCGAGCAGTTCGGCAAACGACGCTCAGTGATCTACAAAGGCAAAGATCCGTTTTCCATCTTTGGTCTGGGGCCATACAGTTTTGCCAAGTGGAAGGTTGCCATTTGCAGTCTTTACAAAGAACCTAAATTTACCAAGTTCGGACCGATCGGGGGCAAGCCGGTGATGTTTGACGACACCGTCTATCAGTACGCATGCGACAGCGAGCAACACGCCGATGACGTCCTCGCGGTACTCAACAGCGACCCGGCCCAGGAGTTCATTGCGGCAAGAACTTTCGGCTGTGACAAACGTTTGGTAACGGCAAAATTACTTGGTCGATTGGATTTGAAGGCGATCGCGGAAAGGCTTGCATTGCCCTGGCCCTATTGCGACCAAAAACCGCTCGGCGAGAATACGTTGTTCGATATGTGAATCTGAACCCCGGACGCGACACCTGGAGACTTTCGTAGGTGTTGGTTACGCGTTCCTGCAATGGAGGGGACTATTGCGGCATCCGGTCGCCGACACGGACCATCAGCGATTGTAGTCGCCGACGAAGGTCAGCCATGGTCGATTCCATCGCCGGATCGTTGACCAGATTATTCATCTCCCCGGGGTCCTCGGCGATATCGTAGAGTTCCCAGTAGGGTTCGGTTGCCTCGGGCATGGCGCCGGCGGCGTCCAGCGGCAGCCCATAGAAGTAGATCAGTTTATACCGGTCGGTTCGGATGCCTAAATGCGCCGGATTGTCATGGTGAGCCATGTGCATCCAGTACCGGTAGTAGGTCTCGTCGGGCCAATCGGCCAGCGGCGGCGAACCGGTCAACATCGGCCAGAACGATCGACCCTGCCAGTCAAAACGCTCCGTCGAATCTGCCACGTCGCCGCCGGCGGCATCGACCAACGTCGGGGCAAAATCGACGTTGTTGACGATCGCGTCGATCGATGAACCCGCCGGGATCGATGGCGGATAGCGAACGATCAACGGCATCCTCAACGATGGCTCGTACATCCAACGTTTGTCAATGTAATCATGCTCGCCCAGCATGAAACCTTGATCGGACGTGTAAACGATCACGGTGTTGTCCAATTGCCCCTCGTTCCTCAAAGCTTGGATTAGCCGTGCGACATTGTCATCGACCCCGCGGACGGTACGCAGGTATTTTTTCAGGTATCGCTGATACGCTGCGGTCAGATAGGCGTCCTGACCGAATGACGGGTCGACGAACATGTGCATTCCCATGTTGCGCCGGGCGTTACGCCCGCCCACCGACGTGCCGTGCAGCGGTTGGCCCGCCGGTCCGTGCCGGCCGCGAACCCGCAGCGACGCTGGTTCGGGAATCGTCACGTCATCGTACAGAAAGTCATAACGCTCGGCGTTTTCAAAGTTGTCATGCGGTGCTTTGAAATGGTGCATCAGGAAGAATGGTTTGGACTTGTCCCGGTCCGCCAACCACCGCAGCGAAATGTCCGTTACTGCGTCCGAAACGTGGGTAGAATCGCCCCCGGCAACACGAAAGGTATTGCCGGGCCAAGGATTCCGGCCCCGAACGCGAAAGATGGGGTTGAAATACGATCCCTGTCCCGGCAGGACGGTATAAAAGTCAAACGCCCCCGGTTCGGCTTCGAGGTGCCATTTGCCAACCATTGCGGTCTGATAGCCCAGCGATGAGATCGCCCGGGGTAACGATTGCTGTGGCGTTTCGATGGAACCTTGGAGGGTTTTGACGCCGTTGCGATGGCTGTATTGACCGGTGATGATCGATGCCCGCGACGGGGTGCAGATCGAATTGGTACAAAAGCAGTTTTGGACCAACACGCCCTCGGCCGCCAATCGGTCGAGCGTCGGGGTGGGGTCGAGTTCCGCCAGCAGGCCCCCATAGGCTCCGATCGCCGCCGATGCGTGATCGTCGGCCATGATGTAAAGGATATTGGGTCGCTCGGCGGGAGCGGATGACGCCGCGGCGACAAGGCAAAGCAACGTCCGGGCGATCGTGCGGATGGTCAATGGAATGGACAGGTCAAAGCGGAGTGGGGGGGGAACGTGTATTTTAGTTCGGGATGGTAGCGGAAGTCGCCAAGACCAGGGCTTAAAACATCACGATTCCTTGCGTTTATCGAGTAATCGCTTCATTGAGATGTGGACCGTTCGTCAATCTCGCAGTTTAGATGCAGTGTCATGGGCGTAGCCGTCTTCGATGGGGACAAAATCGCAGATGGCTTTGAATCGAGGGTCCAGCACGGCTAACGATTTGCCCGGAAGTGGACCGGCAACCAGATCACGTGTGTCTTTGAGCCGGTGCTCGGTTTTGCCAGGGTGATATCATCTGAGCCGCGGTCGCGACCGGGGTCCGGGTCACAAATTTCTGAAAAACGGAAATTCGAAAAATCGATTTTTTATGGCAGCTCTCCCTAGCCAGTGAGTAAAAGTTCGCCATCATGTCAAGCTGCGTCAAGAAATCAAGTTAGGCCAATGTTGGAAGCCCTGGTCTTGGCGACTTCCGCTACGGGACATTGACTTGTTAGACCGTTTCTCCGATGCCCCGATCTCACGCCTGGTCGGCTTCGAGGTTGACCCCGGCGAGCCGAACGAGGGCGCCGCGGTCGTCCATCTCAACTGTGGCCGCCAACATCATAACCCGATGGGGCGGGTTCACGGCGGACTGATCTCGGCGCTGGCCGATGCGGCGACCGGGATCGCCTTTGGTCGCACGCTGCTGGAGAGCGAAGATTTCTCGACGATTGAATTGAAAGTCAACTTCATGCGGCCGATCCGCGACGGGCGGCTGACGGCGACCGCACTGGTCGTCCAGCGGGGACTTCGGATCGGGTTCACCGAGTGCCGCATCACCGATGCCCGTGGTAAACTCGTCGCCACCGCGCAGGCGACCTGCACGTTGATTTGATGGAGTTCCAATCGTAGCGGAAGTCGCCAAGACTTTCGGTAGCGACTGCTCCTTTGGCTTCGTTGATTTTGTTCGAGTTGAAAGGCGGAACCGAAAGTCTTGGCGACTTCCGCTACGGCTGTGTCTAACCCCCCTAGCGACCATGACCCTCCGCGCAGCGATCGTCGGCACCGGCTTCATGGGTTGGATCCACCGGCTGGCCTACGCCCGGTGCGGTGAGATTGAACTGGCGGGTTTTTGCAGCCGCGACGCCACCAAACGGGCGGGCGATTGGTCGACGGTCAAAGGCAATTTCGGACCGCCGGGCGAAGCGTTCGACGTCGCGGGTTTAACCGTCACCGAAACGCTCGACGAATTGCTCCGCGATGATTCGATCGATCTGATCGATATCTGCCTGCCGCCGCATCTGCACTGCGATGCGGTGACGCGGGCGGTGGTCGCGGGCAAAAAGGTGCTGTGTGAAAAACCGCTGGCGCTCAACTCCGCCGACGCCCGGCAATTGCTCGACATCGCCGGGCCGGGCCAGTTGATGGTTGCCCATATCCTGCCTTGGATGCCGCCGTTTGAATTGCTCGTCGATGCCGCCCGGGATCGTCGCTGGGGCCGGCCGATCTCCGCGCGGTTGCAGCGGACGATCCCGCCGCCGGACTGGATCGATGACTTTTTTGAACCCGATCGGGTCGGTGGACCGTTGATCGATCTGCAAATTCATGACGCCCATTTGGCGCGGATCCTGTTCGGGATGCCCGCCGCCGCCCAAACCGCCTGTCACCTGTCCGAAGCCTGCACTGAGGGCGGCTCCGGCGTGCCGCGGCGGTACGAAACGGTACTCGATTACCCGCCGGTGAGCGAGGATGAGTCGGAGTCGAATCTTTGCACCGTCGGCGGCGGCAGCTACGTCAACGAACACGCTCCGGTCGTTTCTTTGGTCGGCGGGGTGACGCAAACGCCCGGCCGAACGTTTAGCCACGGTTATGAGGTTTCGTTTGAAAACGCGACCGTGCGTTTTGAATACACGGCGTATTCGGACGGTCAAAGCGATACGATCCCGGTGACGGTGATGCACGCCGACGGGCGAGTCGAACGGCCTGAGCTTGGGTCGGACGATCCGATCGACGCGTTCGCCGCCCAATTCCGCGCCGTTGCCAACGCGACGGCGGCTTCGATGCCCGCGGCGCTGGACCCGGTGATCGCCGCCGATGCGATTCAAATTGCCGAGATGCAAATGCCGACCGACCGGCGGGGGACCGAGGGTGATTGAACCGGCGCGTCGTTTGGTCGATCAAATCGCCCGGTTGGGACCGGTCACGGTGGCGTTTTCCGGCGGCGTGGACTCGTCGGTGGTGCTCGCTGCGGCGGTTACCGCCGGGTGCCCGGTGGTCGCGGTGACCGCCATTTCGCCCGCGGTCGCGACTTGGCAACAGGCCACGGCAACCCGAATCGCGGCGCATTTGGGCGTCCGACATCGGTTGATCGCGACGCAGGAATTGGACAACGACCGGTACGTCGCCAACGGCCGCGACCGATGTTTTCATTGCAAAAGTACGCTGTACGCGGCTCTGCAAACGGTGGCCGATCACGCCGAAGGCGCCGCAGTCCTGTCGGGGACGAACGCCGATGATTTGGGCGACACCCGTCCGGGATTGGCTGCCGGCCGCGCCGCCGGGGTGCTCACGCCGCTGGCCGATCTGGGGTTGAGCAAAGCCGACGTTCGGGCGATGGCCAGGGAGTTCGGATTGCCCAACGCCGAGTTGCCGGCATCACCCTGTTTGGCCAGCCGGATCGCCTATGGGGTGCCGGTCACGGCGGCCCGGTTGGGTCAAATCGATGCCGTCGAGGGTTGGCTGCGAGATCGCGGACTGGACCCGGTGAGAGTTCGCGTGATGACGCCGACGCGGATTTGCATCGAGGTCGCCGACAATCAACGCGATCGTTTGAACCAACTTCAAAAGCCGTTGGCAGACGTCATCGCGGCGGCCGGTTGGTCGGACTGGTCGATCGATCCGGCGGGTTTCCGCAGCGGCCGGCTCAACGAATTACCGGTCGTTGCTTCGTGAATGATTTAACCGGGCACGTCGTCGGCGAGTATCAAGTCCTGCGCCGGTTGGGCAGCGGCGGGATGGCCGATGTCTACGCCGCCCGGCACACGAAATTGCGACGCGACGTGGCACTCAAAGTCTCTGCGCGACGGATCGTTGCCGCGGGAAGACGAGACGCAGGCGCGGCGGCGGTTTGAACGCGAAGCTCAAGCCGCTGCGGGGTTGATGCACCCGGGAATCGTCATCATCTACGAAACCGGCCGGGCGATTGTCGAAGATAGCGAGATCCAATTCATCGCCCAGGAATTGGTCGCCGGTCAAACGCTCCGGCAATGGCTCGCCGAAGTCGGACCGATTGCCGCGGACGATGCTTGGGGATTGTTGATCGAGGTTGCCGAGGCGCTCGATGCGGCTCACCGGGCCGGGGTCATTCACCGCGACATCAAGCCCGAAAACATTTTGCGGACCCCCGAAGGCCGTTTCAAAATCACCGACTTTGGACTCGCGCGGTTGCGAAACCTCGGCGGTGCCGACGCGGAATTGACAACCGCGGGTTTGGCCCTGGGTACGCCCCGTTACATGTCGCCGGAGCAGATTCAGGGTCAGAGCGTCGATGGGCGTTCGGATTTGTACTCGCTTGGGGTGACGATGTATCACCTGCTGTGCGGCCGTCCGCCGTTTGAAGCGACCGATCCGCTGCCGCTGGCGATGGCCCACGTCTCCGACCCGCCCCCGCCGCTGGACGCCGCCCGCGGCAACGACGATTTGCCGGCATCGCTGGTCGCGATCGTCATGCAATTATTGGCCAAACGTCCCGACCAACGATTTGAATCGGCTGCGGAACTGGTCGATGCGGTCCGGCTGGCGACCGGCAACGGTTCGGCCGGATCGGCAACGATTAGTCCGAACCATTTAATGGGTGGTTCGGTGGCCGCCGCGACGGTGCGGTTGCAACGGGCGACCGACCGGCCCGGAAATGGCCGCGGTCGGCGATTGATTCGCAAGCTTTCGGCCGTTGCCGCGGTGGTCGCCGGCGGGGTGGCGATCGGCGGTGTCTTGCCAATTTCGACGCCCGACGAAGTACTCCGCCCGGCCGCCGGGTCGCCTGAGCCGGTCGGTTGGTCGCGGCGTTATTTATCCGCACTGCTGGCCGGCGACGAATCGGGCTTTGTCACCATCGCGACGGCTCGATCCGGCGACGACGCCGATCCCGAAACGCTCCGCCGGTTTCAACCCAAAGCGCGGCTGCAAATGGCGCGACTGACGCTGCAGCGGCAACAACTCGACGAGGCCGAACGTTGGATCGGCTGGACACTTCGGTCCGCCCCGCCGCTGAGCGACACCGCGGTGTTGGCCCGGACGCTGCAGGTGCAACTCGCCGAGCGTCGCGGTGATCCCGATGAAGTCGACCAAACCACCGGCCAGTTGCAACTCGATTGGAACGCGGCGGTCGGTTCGGACCGGTTGTTGGCTAGGAGGCTGGAGCGATTGATTCCCGAAGCCGATCGGCTGCGGTGGGGGTTGGAGGTTCTTCCGTAGCGGAATTCGCCAAGAATTTCGGTCAGGCCGGGGGGGGATGGATTTTTAGCAAAATCCACTACGGTTGGTGCTCTTGCCGCTCTCCCCTGATTTGGACAACAACATGCGTTTGATCCTTCCGCTGGTCGTCGCGACCGCCATCGCTGCCCTGACCCACCCCGCCGCCGCCGAGGACGCCGACATGCCCGAGCGATTGCTGCGACACGTCGTGATGTTTGAGTTCAAAGCCTCCAGCTCCGAGGCGGAGATCCAAAAGGTCGTCGACACATTTTCGGCACTGCCGGCCAAAATCCCGCAAATCCATGCTTACGAGCACGGTGTCAACAACTCGCCCGAAGGCCTCAACGACGGCCTGACGCACTGCTTCCTGGTGTCGTTCACGTCCGAAGCCGACCGCGCGATTTATCTGCCGCACCCGGCCCACAAAGCGTTTGTCGAAGTCTTGAAACCGCATTTGGAAAAGGTCGTGGTGATCGACTACTGGACAACCCCAACCCCGTAGCGGAAGTCGCCAAGACTTTCGGACCCATCGCGGATCGTTCGGTAGCAACGAGTTAGCCAGAGAGGACACCGAGAGCACAGAGGTTTTCCAAACGTGACTCTGTGAACTCGGTGACCTCTGTGGCTAAATGAAATCGCGTTTGTAAAGTTCGACCGTTCGAAAGTCTTGACGACTTCCGCTACGCGGCGTCGGCAACTGACTTGGCCACCGGAAAACCCATCACAAACGCGGTCCCGCGGCCGGGGGTCGATTCGACGCGGACCGAAGCGTCATGCTGTTGCAGGATCGTTTTGCACGCCGACAGCCCCAACCCCGTGCCGCCGCAACCGGTCTCGTCGGGGCCGGTCTTGGTCGTGAACCGGGCGTCGAAAATTTTCGGCAACGTTGCCGCGTCGATCCCGCAACCGCTGTCGCGGACGGTCAATTGAACGCGGTCGCCGGCGGTTTTCAAACCCAGAAACAGCGTCCCGCCGCTATCCATCGCTTGCCGGGCGTTAATGACCAAATTGATCAACAGCCGCTGCAGGTCGTTGCCGCGGCCGGCGATCGGGGGACAGTCGTCAAACGTCGTCTCCACCGCCACGCGGTACTTCTGCAGCTCCCGCTCCAACAGCACCATGGTCGTGGCGATCAGTTCGGCGAGATTGACCGGGCGGACCGCGTCGGATTGGCCGCGGGATTGAGCCAAAATGACGCTGGCGATCGAAGCGGCCCGCTCGCTGGCGGCGATGATCTTGGTGAACGCTTTGTCTCGCGACGCGTCATCACGGTTGCGAAGCCCCAGTTTGCCGTAATTGAGCACCGTCATCAGGACGTTGTTGAACTCGTGGGTCGCTGTGCCGGTCAATTCGCCGAGGCTGGCCAGCGGGGCGAGCCGCCGCAGCTCGGCGGCCAGGCGTCCGTTTTCGGCACGCACTTGTTCGATCGAATCGGTCATCGTTTGGCTCCGGGGGGCGGCGGCGGCGTTGGTTGAACTATCGGAACGACCCGGCGGTCCGTTACACCCGATCCAAACCGACCCGCACAGACTACGCGTTTGCCAATCATGCCCAGCACCGTCATCGACCGCCTCGACCGCCTCGTTCGCCTGGCAACCCGAAACGGTTTCGAGGTGCGTCGCGAGCCGACCGGCCGGGGCACGTCGTGGTGCGAACTGCGCGGCCGGCCGGTGCTTTTCGTCGATTTGGCTCAAACCGCCGCCGACCAGTGCGAAGCGATCCGCGAAGTGCTGCAGCAAGTCGCGGTGCGATCGTAACCCTCCGGTAGCGGCGGTCCGCCAGGCCGCCGAATCAAACCGCCCCAAAGCCACGGACCACTTTCTGTACCCTTCGCCCCGCTTGCCGGAGGGCGCTTCGCAACCTTTTCTCCCCCTCGCCCCGCTTGCCGGGGGGCGGCCCCCATTCTTTCTCCCCCTCGCCCCGCTTCGGGGAGAGGGGGTCGGGGGGTGAGGGGTCTCTGAGGCGTCGGGCTGTCGGATCGTTTCCAGCGGACATCCCCTCACCCCCCAACCCCCTCTCCCCGAAGCGGGGCGAGGGGGAGCCAGAAGTTCGCTGAACCAAAGCCTTGGCGGCTTCGGCTACGGGAGGGCAAACCAAAGCCTTGGCGGCTTCGGCTACCGGCCGACGCGTGTCACAATCGGCGGCATGATCACCACCATCGAAGGCGAATTGGCCCGTGTCGGCGAAAGCTCCGTGACGATCGCCGCGGCGCCGTTTGAATACGAAGTTGCCGTGGGCGATTTCACCCGCCGGCAATTGTCCAGCAAATCGGGGCAAACCGTCCGGCTGCACACGCTCAACTACATCGAAGGCAACTCGCAGGGCGGACGGTTGATGCCGCGGCTGATCGGGTTCTCCTCCGAGCCGGAGCGGCAATTTTTTGACCTGTTTTGCTCCGTCGATGGCGTTGGCGTGAAAAAAGCGCTTCGGGCGATGGTCCGGCCGGTCAAAGAACTCGCGGTTTTGATCGAAAACCAGGACGTCAAGTCGCTCTCGACGTTGCCGGGCATCGGAGCGGCGACGGCGGAAAAAATCGTGGCCAAATTGCGTCGCCGGATGCCGCGGTTTGCCTTGATGGTCGGCGGCGACACCGCCGGCGGCGATGCCGGGCCGGTCGATTCGGTCGCCACCGAGACCTTTGATGCACTTTGCGTGCTGGGGCACTCCGAAGCCGACGCTCACCGGTTGGTCGAGACCGCCGGCGCCGGCGGCAAGACCTTCAAAGACACCGAATCAATGCTCGCAGCGATCTATCAGAGAAGCAAATGAAGAAGGAAGGAGGAAGGTTAAGGGTCAAAAGGTTAAGGGTTAGAAGGTTAAGGGACGAAAGGTCAAGGGTTAAGGGAAAATAGGTTTAGACTGTTTCGTGCGAACACCGAATCATTCATTCTTCCTTTGACCCTTTACCTTTCAACCTTTTACCCTCTTCCCCCATGCAATACGTTTGCCGCTACGGTTCGATGGGGGCGTTGGGCGTGATGGATGCGTCCGAGGCGTATCAACATGGCGATGAGGTGATTGTCAAAACGCCCCGCGGCACCGAGATCGCCATGGTGTTGTGCGAAGCGACGTCGGCGGCGGTCGCGGCGATGGTCGAACCGACGCAGGGTCAAATTCTCCGCCGACTCGACGCGGCCGATCGAGGCGATTGGCGGCGGATTTCGGCAATGACCCGCAAAGATTTGACCACCGTCGCGGCCCGGATCGCGTCGCTTGGGCTGGACATGCGGTTGGTCGACGTCGAACGACTTTTCGGCGGCCAGGAAGTGACGGTCTATTACGTCTCCGAGCAGCGGGTCGATTTCCGCGAGCTGGTCCGGTTGCTCGCCGGCGATTTGGGCACGCGGATTCGGATGCGTCAAATCGGCCTGCGTCACGAAGCGAAATTGCTGGCCGACTACGGCGACTGCGGCCAGGAGGTGTGTTGCAGCCGGTTCCTGTCCAAGATGCCGCCGGTGTCGATGAAGATGGTCAAACTGCAGCGGGCGAGTTTGGACCCCAGCAAAATCACCGGCCGCTGCGGTCGGTTGAAATGCTGTTTGCGCTACGAATACGACACGTACCAAACGGCCGCCGCGGAGCTGCCCGCCGTCGGCGCCGCGGTGCTGACCCGCGAAGGCACGATGACGGTCGTCGCCCAAGACCTCTTGGCGATGCAGTTGATCGTCCGCGACGAGTCCGGCCGCCGCGTAATGCTGGCCGCCGACGACGTGATCTCCGTTCGGCCGTAGCGGAAGTCGCCAAGACTTTCGGCCCGGGTCCCAATCTTCCGCCGAAACCAGCTTAGCCACCGAGAACACAGAGAACACCGAGGTTTTTTCAATAGGCAACTCTGTGATCTCGGTGACCTCGGTGGCTCAATCAGTTCCGCGAGTTCGGTCAATCGAATTCCGTTACCGCCTGACCCCTGCTATCCTGCGGCGACGATCCACCCGCTCCCCCGCCCCGACCGCCCGTGCCCGAAATGTCCGTAGCCGCTCAGCTCAAAGCGATGCGAGACCTGCTCCAGGAAGACCCGCGTTTCAAGCTGGAGGCGTATCAGTTCATCCGCGAATCGTTGCAATACGCGCACGAGAATTTGGACAAGGTCGGACCGCTCGGTCACGCCCCGGGCGACAATCCGGCAATCGACGACGCCCGGCACCTGTCCGGCGTGCAGCTCTGTCACGCCTGCCGGTTGTACGCTCAAGACCAATTCGGGTATCTCGCCGGCTTGGTGCTTGGCCGCTGGGGGTTGACTTCCACCAGCGACCTGGGCGATCTGGTCTACAATCTGATTCGGATCAAACAGATGCGAAAAAGTGACGCTGACCGCCGCGAGGATTTCAATGACGTGTATGACTTCCGAGACGTCTTTGAACCGCAGTTTGAGCTGGCCGAGGAGGATTGATCGTTGCATCAATCCCGTAGCGGAAGTCGCCAAGACTTTCGGTCTGTCGTTGCTCAAGCGGCCGATGGGTCAGTGCTGTCGTTTCAAGCCACAGAGGTCACCGAGGTCACAGAGTTGCCTATCAAAAAAACCTCTGTGGCCTCAGTGTTCTCTGTGGCTAACTCGTTCGAGGCAGAAGGTTAAGAGCGAGTCCGAAAGTCTTGGCGACTTCCGCTACGTCTTTGTGGCCGTCCTTCTCGTTCTAACAACGACGGTCAAAGCCGAAGACGCTCGGCGGACTTACATGGGCCGCATCGTGGCCCAGCCGATGAGCCACCTGGGCGCCGACTGGTTGATCCGCCCCCAGCGGCAGCAGGAGGAGGACGCTCGGGCGGCGTTGGCGGCGCTCGAATTACAACCCGGTCAGACGATCGTTGACCTTGGTTGCGGCAATGGGTTTTGGACGTTGCCGATGGCCAAATTGGTCGCCAGCGGTGACCTAACGCCTCCGAATCGTTGGTTGACCCGGCGTGCCGACGTGCCGCTCGATCCCGGCGGTGAACTCCAGGGGCTGGTCATCGCCGTTGACATTCAGCCCGAGATGCTTCGTCTATTGCGTCAAAACGCGGACGCCGCGGACGTCCGAAATGTTGCCCCGGTGTTGGGCGAAGTCGACGACCCGCGTCTGCCTGCTGATTCAGTCGATCTGGTATTGATGGTCGATGTTTACCATGAGTTTTCGCATCCCGAATCGATGCTCGCTTCGATCCGCCAGTCGTTGGAACCCGAAGGCGTTGTGGCGTTATTGGAATACCGCGCCGAAGACCCCACGGTGCCGATCAAACCGCTGCATAAGATGGCCAAGCTTCAAATCATGGCCGAGTACCGTGCCAACGGATTCAAACTGGTTCGTGAGGTCAACACGCTCCCGTGGCAGCACCTGATGTTTTTCGCCCGGGACGATAGCCCGCTGCCGGCGATCGAACCGCAATAGTGGGATAGGCCTCCGGCCTGTCATGCGACCCTCCATCCAGTTACAGACAGGCCGGAGACCTATCCCACACATCACCGCCGCAGCGAAGCCGGCATGATGTTGGACTTCGATCGCTTCAGCGCCACGTCCACGCCGGTTTGATTTTGCGAAACAATCTGCCGCTCCGGCCGGGGGGCAATCGGGTTAGCCGGAGCCGGGTCGCGGCGGACGATCGTGGTGGTGGTCAAACCCGCTGAGGGTGCCGCATCGCCGGCGGCTGCCATCTGCCATTTGCGATAATCGGGCGACAGACGGTCGGCCAACATCACATCGGCGTCAGTCTTTTTGCCCGGCAACATCACGATCGTCGGCGAACCCTGAATCGTCTTGCCCGACGCGGCGACGAACGACGCGACGAGCGAAACGCGTGTTTGCGACCCGCCAACGGCGTCCCACGGGATCCAGACGCTGTAGGACGCGCCCAGATCGGATCGGCCAAAGTGACGGGTGAACTGTTCGGGCGTGAACTCGAACCGTTTAACCGGCGGTTGCTCCGACCCGGTGGATTCGTCGAAGCCGTGAACGATCAGGGTGCCTTCGACCGGGACAGCCCGCGACTTTTCATCATAAAAGAACAACCGTGCGCCAAACCCCCGCGTCGGCGTCCGCCCGACCTGGGTCAATGTGTCCGGCGACCAGGTGACCGCCATTTTGACCGGGTTGGGATACGGCTTTGGCGGCGCGTTGGGATCTTTGCGTTTGAGCGGTCCGATGCAACCGGTCGCAAGTAGCAAGACTAGGAGGATGGAGCGGTGCATGGTTGGGTATCGATGTGAAATAAGGTGGGATAGGCCTCTGGCCTGTCGTGGGGTCGATGACAGGCCGGAGGCCTATCCCACATCACGCATCGCGCGGACGTTTGAACTTGAACCAATCTTTGCCGCGGTGGGCGGCCGGTTCGGCTTCGAGTTGCAACATCGGCAGCGGTTCGATCTCGGTCGCCGGCGGCGGCAGCGGGGCGACTTCGATTGCCGGGGGGGCAACGAACGTCGGCGGGGCGATGATCGGGTCCTCAAAGATCGGCTGGTCCATCGGCAGCAGCACCGGGGGGGCTTCGATCAATTCGGGCGACGCGAGCATCGCTTCGAGCACGGCGCCGTACCGCGGATCGGTCGGATGGACCGCTCGGGGGCCATGGGGCAGGTCGCCGGGCGGAAAGACATCGACGGTCGGATGAAGGTCAGGATAGATCGTCGGCCCGATCGCCGGCCCCCACAACCCATAACCACCGTTCAAACCCACATCGCCGTGAGCCTCCACGACATCGGCCAAACACCATGACATGCGAGATGATTCGGATTGTTTGACGTATTCCAGGTCCTCGTCGCCGGTAATCAAGCTGGGCGTCATGACAACCAACAATTCACTGCGGATCTCCGTTTCCCCTTCATACTTGAAGAAAACACCCAAATAAGGAATGTCTGCGAGGTAAGGTACTTTTCGAGAGAAATTCTGACGGTTCTTCTGAATTAGTCCCCCGAACACGACCGTTTGACCATCGAAGGCTGTGATCGTGGACTGGGCGACTGTTTGGTCGATTGCCGGGACTATCAAAGGTACCCCCGCAGCAATTAGACCAATAGTTTGACCCGGAACACTATTGCTGACGCCTGACCGTGTTGCATCAATGTCCATGAGTATTAGTCCATCGGACCCGACGCGCGGCCGAACCCGAAGAATCAAGCCGATGTTGATGTCTTCGACGCCGACTTGTGTGCCTCCAAATTGATTGATAACTAGTTCCGTCGGTCGTGGGAATAATTGCCCAACGGTGACCAATCCCTCCGTGTTGTCTGCCGTCATCACTTCCGGCCGACTTAATATCTGCAATCGGTTTGAAGCCCGGAGTGCTCTGAGCAGTAAGCTGATCGATTCGCTAGCAGCACTGAAAACAAAACCTTGCCCCGCCAAGCCGGTTCCGAAAGCGTTGCCTAATAGGGTGCCGCCGGCGACCCCAAGTGTCGTATTGCCTCTAGCGGCGAGATTGCCCTGCGATGCTGAGTTGGCGTTTGGCAAAGTAGTGCCGCCGAAGTTAAAACCAACAGTATTTAGGAAGTTCTGCAGTGGCGTGAATTGCTCGACAGTCACGTTGTTAGAAATCTGAGTCGTTGTCGTTCCACCTTGAATCTGTTGGTTGATAGTCTGCGGGAAAGGTACGTTGGTTGATGCGGGGTTGGCGGTAGCAATCGCTCCGCTAGCCTTTCCACGATCAAACAGAATGCTATCTTGCAAACCCACCTGTCCACCAATTTCAAAGCCGTCGGTCAGTGTTACCTCGGCAATCAACGTTTTGATCAGCACCATCGGCGGGCGGCGGTCCAGCCGGTCGATCAGCCGACGGACTTCCTCATAAAGGCGCGGCGAGACGCTGATGAGAAGGCTGTTGGTTTGAATCTCCGGCACCGCGATGATGTCGCGGTCGGGCAAGTCCAATACCCCAAGGCCGGTTTGCAATTGCGGGATCTGCGACTGGCTCTGCAGCCGCTGAGAAACATAATCCTGGATCGCGGTGGCGATGTTCGCCGCCGCTTGGTGCCGCAGCCAAATCACCTCGGTGATCCGCTCGGCAAAACCGGTGCTGTCGAGTCGCAACAGGATGCTTTCGACGACCTCCAAATCCTCGGCCGAACCCGATGCGATGATGCTGTTGGTCCGCACGTCGGTCGAAAACCGCAGCGGCACGAGCGCCGATTCGCCCGCGGTCGCCGGGGCTAAACCGGCCGCGTTGCCCGCCCCGATCGACGTCCCGCTGGTCGCCGCGTCCTCGCCGAACAACGTTTGCAAAGCCGTCGTCAATTGCGCCGCGTCGCCGTTTTGAACCGTGAAGACTTTGACCAACGATTCGACGCCCGACGTCTGATCGAGCTGGCGGATCAGCTCGGCGATCAAAGCCATCCCGGCGGCCGGGCCGCGGACGACGATCGCGTTGGCCGAAGTGTCAGCGGTGATGACGATGCCGGCCAACACGCCGCTGCGGAGCGTCTCGCCGGCCGCACCGCCGATCGACAACGTTGCCGATGGCGGGGTCGTCTCGCCGTCGACGTCCGCCGCGTCGGCGAGCGCCGATTGCAACACCTCTTGCAACGTCTCCGCTTGGCTGTTGAGCAATTGAAAGACGCGAATTTCGCTGGTCGAAGGCACGTCGACGACATCGAGTTTTTCGATCAACCGCGTGACTTCCTCGATGTCCCGCGGAGCCGCCGAAACGATCAGCGAATTGGTTCGGTAGTCGGCCGTGACGCGGACCCTCGGCCCAAGCGCCGGGCGGACTTCGTCGTCCGACCCCGGCCGGGCGGTGAAAAATTCGCGGATCGTCTCCTCGGCGTCGACCGCCGAAGCGTGCTGGAGCCGAAAGACGCGCAGCCGGTCCGACTCGGCGACCGGTTGGTCAATTTTGTCGATCAAATCCATCACCGCCGCGACCGCTTCGGCCCGGCCGATCAGCAACAGCGAGTTGGGCGTCTCCAGCGCCGTGATCGAAACGTCGCCCTGCCGTGCCGACAAAACGTCGTCGTACAATTGGGTCAACAACGACGCGACGGCCGACGAATCGGCGTTTTCGAGTTGACGCAGCCGGACTTCGGGGCGGGTCAACTCACTCTGTTTTTCAATCTCCGCGATTACGTCGCGAATCCGGTCAACGTCCCGCCGGTTGCCGCGGATGATGATCAATCCCGATTCGGGGATGAATTGAACGTCGGTGTCGCCGATCAAACCACCCGGGGCGGCATCACCGCCGCCGGAGTCGCCGCCGGCTGCATCACCGCCGGCGTTGGGGGCGGCTTCGGCGTCCTGGAACGCGACTTGACGGACGTTCGATTTCTCTTTCCAACTCGCCGTCCGCGGCGGAACCGCTTCGGCCGATCGGAGTAAACGCACCGCGCGTTGAATCGGGGCAAACTCGGCGTGGACGACGCGGTGGATGTGCAATGTTGTGCCGCGGGGCAACGGCGAATCGATCGCCGCGAGCAGTTTTTGCCAACCGGCGGTCTGATCTTCGCGGCACTGGACCGTGACGGTGTTTTGCCGCCGATCAACATCGACACGGACCGACGACTTGCCCGACGGATCGGCAATCGGAAACGACGCCCGCTCGCCATTACGGCTGGTCGTGACCGCCGCGGACGGGCCGGCAACCAGTCGCAACGCGTCCTCCAGCTCCCGCCACGTGATCGATTGCAGCGCAACGGTGACGCCGCCGGGGGCCGATCCGGCGGCCGACAGATGTCCGGCCAGGTGCCCGATTTCCGTCGCGATCGTTGCTTGTTGCGACGCCGGGGCCATGACCATCAACTGGTCGCCGCGGCCCGGATCGACCGCGACGGTGACCGAACCGGAGCTTTGATAGTGCAAGTTCAATCGGTCGCTGACTTGAGCCGCGACGGTCGGATCGACCGGAACCCGTCGCAGCACCGGGCCGGGGTTTTGAGCGACCGCCAGGGCGGGGATCAACGCCAACGTGACGACCGCCAGGGACCGCCGCAATTGTTTCGCCATCTGCAATGTTTCCCGACCGGTCAACGAACCCGCGCCGCCAAAACGTGGCGTCACATTCGGAACCATCGGCACAACCGTCACGATCGCATGAGGGATTGCGACCTGAGGAACTCTGCTAGATCAAACCGCATCGTTTCGAGTTTCAATTTTCTTACTCCCCCTCGCCCCGCTTCGGGGAGAGGGGGTCGGGGGGTGAGGGGTCTTTCCCCGCGTCGGACTTGGGTTGGACATCCCCTCACCCCCCAACCCCCTCTCCCCTAAGAGTGGCGAGGGGGAGCTAAAGATGTGCGGCTCAAGCGGATCCCCCACCAACAGACTACGCGACCCGAATTTTGACCGGATTTTCGGTCCGTCGCGAAGTCACGCTCCGGTCCCGCCGCACCCCGCCGGTGGTCCAAACCAAACACCACCGCAGCACGCGGACGACCGCGACGGTGCCCACGATCCGGTCCGCGTACCGCCGATGAACCGCCATCGAGGCTTTGTTCCACGGCTGGATGATGACGCGAAGTTGCGGGTGGCCGCGGTCGACCAAATCTGCCGCCGCGTGGGCCAGCACCCGCCGGTAAACGCCGCGGCCGCGAGCCGACTTGGCGACGTAGGCGCAGTAGATCCAGGCTTGCTCGGGCGACAATTGGACTTCAAACCCCAAATCCGCTTCGATGAACCGGTCCACCCCACCCCAAACGCCGCCAAGCACCTTGGACTCAAAATCGCTCCCCTGACAGCCGCCGGCCGCCACAATCGCGTAGCCGTGGTCGCCGGCCGCATAGGTCAACGGCACCGAGTTCCAAGTCACCCGCCGCAATGCGTCGCGCTGTTTTTCACCTTCAACGCGACTCAAACAGAACTCCGCATTGTCTTTTTGGGTGTTGACCTCGGCCAATCGCTCGGCATCGAGGTGCAAAACGCGGCCGACCGAAAATCGGAAAACGCTCGCCGGGACGATGCGGTTGAAAAGCGTTTCGGCCAGGTGCAAGACGCCCTGGCTGCGGATACGTTGGAGCGGCGACATGGTGTCCAACCTTAGGTTGCCGCAACGCGCCGAATTCGACTTCCCCTCTGATCTTTCATAACTTTTGATGCAAACCCGACCGCTCGGACGCACCGGCCTGGAGCTGACCAAACTGTCCTTTGGCGCCTCGTCGCTGGGCCAAGAGTTTCGCAACGTCGACTTGACCGAAGCGACTCGCAGCGTCCGGGTGGCAATCGATCGGGGGATGAATTTCATCGACACGGCGGCTTATTACGGCCGTGGACTGAGCGAATGTTTGCTAGGCAAAGTCCTGCCGGACATCCCGCGGGACCGTTACCACATCGGCAGCAAACTGGGCCGGTACACGCCGACACATTTCGACTTCAGCCCCCGCCGGGTGGCCGAGAGCATCGACACTTCGTTGGAGCGGATGCGGATCGATCATCTTGACATCATCATCCTGCACGATTTGGAGTTCGTCGATGTCGCTCGGGTCATGGATGAAACCCTGCCGGCCGTCCGCCGCGAAGTCGACAAGGGCAAGGTGCGTTTTGTCGGCGTTTCGGGCTACCCGATGAAGATCTTCCAAGACGTGATGGCGTCCGCGGACATCGATTGCCTGCTGACGTACAACCATTACACGTTGCAAAACGACATGGCGACGCAGTTGGTTCCGATCGCCAAAGCCAAGGGCGTGGGGCTGATGAACGGTGCCCCGTTTGCCGCGCGGTTATTGACCGACGCGCCGCTACCGGATTGGCACAAAGCGACGCCGGAGGTTCGCCGGGTTGCCGCCGCCGCGGCCGCTCACGCACGGGCGGCGGGGAGCGACATTGCCAAATTGGCGTTGCAATTCACCGTCGCCAACGAAGATTTCACGACCTGCATCGCCGGTTCGGCCAACCCGAACCGCGTCGGCCAGTGGGTCGATTGGCTGGATGAACCGGTCGATCAAACGTTGATGGCCGAAGTGCGGGAGATATTGAAACCAATTCATAATTGGTTTCACATCGAAGGCCGCCCGGAAAACAATGATGGTGAGGTGGGATAGGCTTCCAGCCTGTCATCCACACTCGACAGGCTGGAAGCCTATCCCACATCGGTCCAACTTTTAAAATTCAACGTTGCCCCATGATCCGCTCCGCCATCACTGTCAGCCTGGTCGCCGAAGCCCGCGGTGGTCCGTTCGTCTACTGGGACGGTTTGCCCGACGCCTGCCAAAAAGCCGGTGATCTGGGTTATGACGCGATCGAAATCTTCGCTCCCGGACCGGGTGCCGTCGCACAGTCCGAACTCCGTCCGCTGTTGAAACAACACAACCTCGCCGTCGCCGCGGTCGGTACCGGCGCCGGGATGGTCAAACACAAGCTCTCATTGACCGACCCATCGTCCACCCGGCGATCCGATGCGATTGGTTTCGTCAAACAAATGATCGACTTCGGGGCGAATTATGACGCTCCGGCGATCATCGGATCGATGCAAGGCCGATGGGGCGGCGACGTGACCGCCGCCGATGCCCGCGGTTGGCTCGCCGATGCGTTGTCCGAGCTGGGTGGGTACGCCAAATCCAAAGGCGTCCGGTTGATCTACGAACCGCTCAATCGTTATGAGACCAACTTAGTCAACACCGTCGCCGGCGGCGTCGCATTATTGCAATCGATCGACACCGACAACGTTCGGTTGCTGGCTGATCTGTTTCATATGAACATCGAAGAGTCGGACTTGGCGGCTGCGTTGATCGGCGGCGGCGACCAAATCGGCCACGTTCACTACGTCGACTCCAACCGACGGGCCGCGGGTTTGGGCCATTTGGATTTTGCCCCGATCGCCGCGGCTTTGAAACAGATCAACTATGACGGTTACGTGTGTGCCGAAGCGTTACCGCTGCCGGACACCGACACCGCCGCGAGGCAGACCATCGAAAGCTACCGGCGACAATTCCCGTAGCGGAAGTCGCCAAGACTTTCGGATTCCCGGCACCGCATTGATCGCAACCAACGTAGCTGGACCCGCCAGGGTTCAGACCCCCCTGAACCCTGGCGGGTCCAGCTACTCAGACCCCCCTGAACCCTGGCGGGTCCAGCGACGACGAATCCCGCAGTTATTGATCCCAAAGGTCCTTAGCCATCGTGCCGCTACGGTCAATCAATGGGTGTCATCTGTGACCTTACGAAGCGACAACGGCGTCGGTACATCGTCTGAACGTTTGTCCATTTGAATAAGCGATTGCTTTGCCCGACCGTTCAGTCTACCATCAGCCCGAGACGCTGTTTCCTCTCCCCACCGCCCCCATCCACGACGATGAGTCTTCGATCTTTGCTCGGGCACACGCCATCGCTGGCGCTTGTGGGGTTGTTGTGCGTCGCATCGCAAACCGCGTTGGGGGCGGTCGTCCGGCAGATTCCGCGACCGTTCGTGACGGAGACTTTTGCGGTGACCGGTGGAACGGTTGCAAGTTCGCAGACGGAGTTCAATCCGCCGCCGGGAGACAATCCAACCTTTGCTCGGGCGTTCGGCAACTTTTCGTTTGTCGATTCAATCGGCATTCGAGGCTTCGACTGGGTGGGTCTGTACGACTCCGATGACCCGCTTGACCCGACAGCGTCGAGTTTCACCGTCGATATTTTTGATGACGTGGCCGGGGGCCTTTTCGGTTCGCAGCCGGGCACCTCGATCTTCTCGTTCAACGCCGGATTGGCAGACGAAACGCCGATCGCGGGTTTCGACGGCTTCAATCGGTATCGGGCCAACCTGCCTACGCCGTTTAGCGTCGTCGGTGGCCAGGACTATTGGTTCTCGGTGACCGCCAACCTCGACTTTGGTAATCCGAGCATCCCCGGAACCGGCAACCTGTGGGGGCTGGCCTAGAGCGACATCGGTGACGACCAGTCGGTCCAGGATGTTTTGATCGGTGGAAATACTTATCAGCGGAATTTTGACGATATTGATTACGCCTTCAATGTCAGGGCCGTCCCCGAACCTTCGACGGTGGTAGCGCTATCCGCGTTGGCGGTCGGCATGGTTCGATGGCGGCGCCGAAGGGTGCCGCCTACCGCTGACCTGTTGACTTAAGCGAGCGATTCAACCGGTCGACTGGCATTCTTTCGAGCACCGGCCAGTCGGTCACCATCCAACACCCGTTTGCAAAGATTCTGTCATGTCATTCAATACGCTTGTATCCGGCTTGCTAACGATCAGCCTTCTGTCGGCCATGGCTTGGATTGTCCTGGGCGATGGTGGACGCCCGGTGACATCGGCGCAAGTTGATGTCGCGCCGGCGGATGTGTCGTCCGATGCGACGCTTGAGGATTGGGAATTTACCCGCTCGGTCCGTACGCGAAACTGTCGATCTTTTGCACAGTCCCGTGGATTCGGCGGTGGTCGTTGATTTGACTTCGGCTTGCGTCGTCCATCGTTGGTGAACCCGCCTTGGCCGCTGG
Source organism: Pirellulaceae bacterium (assembly GCA_963833245.1). GTDB lineage: Bacteria > Planctomycetota > Planctomycetia > Pirellulales > Pirellulaceae > Rhodopirellula. The sequence continues at coordinate 46,206 of CAWHXH010000003.1, read as the reverse complement.
CGACCGGTTATCAGAGGACGATCGAAGTTCTGCTGTTGCTGGCGATCGTCCTCTCCCCCTGGGCCTTTGGGAGCGGTAACCCGACCGGGGAGTTCTACCTGACGACGGCACTGGTTGCCTGCACGGTCCTGTTTGCTTCCTGGGTCGTCGGTGACCCAAACTTGCGATGGCGTGCCGGCAAGCTGGGGGCGGCGTGGGTGTCCGGCTTGCTGCTGATTGCACTGGTGGCGGGCTTGCAGCTTGTCCCGTTGCCCCCGTCGGTTCGTTCGAGCCTTTCGCCGGGACTAGCCAACTGGACCGAAGCGGCAGCGCAAACCGATTTGCCGGGGGTTGACGATGGGATCGCGCAGGCCGAAGACGTCCAGAATCTTTGGACCGCCGGTTCCTGTCTGTCGCTCTACCCCGATGGCAGTCGGCAGGCGGCACTCCGGCTGGGCCTGTTGGCTTCGATCTTTGTCATCGTCGCCCACCTCAATCACCCCGGTTTGACCCTGCGACGACTTTGTGTCGTGTCCTCGTTTTTGGGGACCGCGTTGGCGCTCTTTGGTTTGGCTCAACATTATGGATCTCGCGACGGACTGATCTACTGGACCTTCCCGGTCGATGGCGGACTTGGGTTCGGCCCGTTCATCAACCGAAACCATTACCCGTTTTTTCTAAATCTGTTGCTCGGCTTGTCGATTGGATTGCTAATCGAGCGATTGGAATCGATGGGACGTTCTTGGCAACGCTTGATTTTTAATGACCCGGCGGTCGCGTGGTTGCTGGCGGCGATCGGGTTCATGGTGGCCAGTCTGATTGTTTGTGTTTCCCGGGGCGGAATTCTTTCGGGTTGGTTGGCAATCTCAGCGGTCTTGATGTTGCGTATCCGGGCCAAAGACTTGGGGCGAAACTTGGCCATTGGCGTCGCCGTGCTCGCGGTGATCACGGTCGTCTTGATTTGGTTGGGGTTTGAGTTCCGAGAATCTCGGTTGACGATGCTCACCGAGGTCGACAAGTACGGTGGCGATGGACGGTGGTATTTGTGGCAAACCGCCCTGCAAAGCGTTCCCCAGTTCCCATGGTTGGGGTCCGGTGGGGAGACGTTTCAGTATTGGGATTCGATCTATCAGCTCGGCGGAGCGGCATGGAACTCCTCCTACCGGATGGCCATCCGCGCGGACAATGAGTTTTTGGATGTGCTCAACGAATATGGTTTGGTGGGTCTTATCGGTTTGCTGGTTGCGACGGTCGCCATGATATTGGGGTGCGTGCGCACCGGTCGGCGAAGTGGTTGCAGCGCCGGGGCGGCCATCGGTTTGCTGGCCGTCATCCTGCACAGCACCGTGGACTTTGGACTTCGCATCCCCGCCACGGCGGTTCTTGCAACCGTCGTCGCGTCGCTTCTGCTGAGTCAGCGGCCTGCCGGCGGCCGCCCCCGTTTGAACAACCCGGGTCGCCCCCGGGGCCGTCAAATGGGACTCGTTGTCGTGGCCGGCAGCATGGTGGCCGTCGGCTTTAGTGCATTGTTGGTTCGCAGAGCCATCAGGGATGGTTACTGGCTCCGGGACTCGGCCGTCGCGGACTTCCAAAATGGTGCGGCCTCGTTGGCCGCCGATGGGATGCTGCGAGCGACCGCGGCGGCGCCGAACGATTTGGATTTGCGTCTGGATACCGTTCGTTCGCTTCAAATCGCGCTGGCGAGTTTAGAAGGCGATTCGTCGATTGTAGACATTGATTCGGCCGCGGAATCCGGTGATTTGAAAGCCCCCGTTGATGCGATCGCTGCGCGTACCGGACAGATTCTTCACCACAGTCGGGTGGCGATGAAATTGAGTCCGCTGGCGTGGGAACCCTACGCTTGGTTGGCCCAATACGACGGGGCCGGAGACGATCCTGCGTCGGCCGCTCGTCAACGCCTGCGATGGTTGGCATTGGCTCGTCGACAGCACCCCAGCCAACCGGAGTTATCGTTTCTGACCGGTAAGTTGTTGGTGCAGTCCGGCGGTGCGGCCGCGGCGTTGACGCACTGGCGAGATTCGTTGACTTATTCGATCGCCCACTTGGGAGAGATTTTGGATGCCACCTCAACGCTGCCGCCCGAAGTCATCGCCGAACAACTACTGCCGCCCGACCCGGTGGTTTTGAACGCGGCGGTGAAAATCCAACCGGAGCGATGGGAGGCCGGAGACATGGTGCTGCAACGGTCACTGACGCTGTTGGACTCCCCGCAGACGATCCGCCGGACTTTCGCGGACGGGGAGCCGGAGTCGCTGCGGGCCGAAGCTCTCATGCTTTCCAACCGGCCGGCCGACGCGATCGCCACGATGCGCCGAGCGATCGATCAATCACCCGAGCGGCTCCAATGGCGTTTACAATTGGCGCGGTGGTTGATCGACGCGGATCGCTGGGAGGAAGCGACTCGGGAAATTCGCGTGGTGTTGACACTCCGGCCGGGGGACCGTGAGGCGACACAGTTGCAGGGTGAACTGTCCCGTCTCAAAGCCGGCGGCCGGGGCGGGACGTAGCGGAACTGAAAGTCTTGGCGACTTCCGCTACCGGACTTCGGTTCGGACGGCCGCGCGAGCCGGTTGCGGTGCGTTGCGGCTGGTCGCTTCGACGGCAAGCTCAAAGGTTTGCGGAGCGTCGGAAGCCAACACGATTTGAAAATCAATCTTGTCACCCGGACGCAGCGTGCGGATTTCCTGCAAGTAAATCGTGTCGCCTTGGCGGTCGAATCGTGACAACGTGTCGGTGGTTTGAATCACTTGGACCAAACGCACCCCCGGCGGCAGGCGAAAGTAGACCTGCACCGCCGAGTCGATGACATTGACGTTGTTGATGACCGACAACGCATAACGAATGTTTCGACCCGGCTGGGGCAATAGGTCGAGCGACACCAGGTCCAGTCGCAATTGACCCGCGGCGGTCGGCGGCAGCACCGGCGGCGGGGTTCGGGCAGGCGGCGGGGGCAACGGCGGGGCTTGGGGACGGGGCGTCGGGACTTGCGGCACGGGGCCAGCCGACGGGTCGACGACCAACGGCAACGATTGACGCGAAGTCGCCCGTTGGTCCGAATTGACCGCGACGGTGATGTCGGTTCGCGGGGCCGGGGCGACACCGCGAAACACGCCTTCGAGTGATTGGCTGGCCCCGGGAGCCAAGTTGGCCAACGTCCAAACGATCCGCCCAGACGGATCGAGCACCCTCGGCACACCAACGGTCGCAGTGATCGGCTCGATCGCCGGACCGTAGCTCATCGCCACCTCGACGTTCGTCAGCGGCACGCGGCCGGAGTTTTCAATCACCGCCAACGCGATGATCGCGTCGCCCACCGCGATCCGCTCGGTCAACCGGCCGACGACCGGGGCACCGTTTTGGATCGTGGCGGCGCGGATCACCAGTGACGATTCAACCGCCGGCACTTGAGGAGCCGGGTTGATCGCGACAACGCACGACTGAGCGGTCGATCGTTGTCCCCCATCGGCCGTCGCGGTGAAATCCACGCACCGCTGGCCCGGCGACAACGGCCGAAAAGCCACTTCGGTTCGCCACAGCCCGCCCGGCGGCAGCGGCTGGGTATAGCCGTTGGTGACTTGCCGGTTGCCGGTCTCGGCGTGCTGCATCGCGTCGTCACCGCGGGCCACGAGTGTCAAATTGTTCAGCGGACGGTCGCCGGAGTTTTGAACTTCAACGGTGTAATTGACCACGTCGCCGGTTGTGATCCGCTGCACGTCCGGTCGAGCGATCAATGTGATCGCCGGAGCAAAAACGTCGACGCGGACGGTGTCCCCGGCGACCAAACCGCCGTCGCCGCGGGCCTCGAAACCGATCGCCAACGGCGCTGCGGATGTCAATTGCAACCGAAGGTCGAGTTGTTGACCGGCGGGAACGTCGCCGATCTCCCAGACGACTTGATTGGGAAACACTTTGGCAAACGAATCGGCCGAGAGCACCCGGACGCCTTGCGGAATCGTCGCGTCGACTCGGACGCTGGTTGCCGTTTCGGTGCCGGGATTTTGGATGTTGGCAAACACGTCAAACGCTTCGTTGGCTCCGGCCACCGACGGTCCGCCGGCACGCAAGACTAACTCCGGCGAACTCCACGTGACGAACGCTTGACCGCGGCCGAGCGACAGGTCGGGCATCGAATCGGTCGCGCCGCCGGGCCGGATGACTTCGATGTTGACGATCGTCGACCCCGAGGGCGGTGGGCTGGTCGGCATCGGCCGCAGCGTCGCGGGTGCGTTGCCCGAATCGTCGACGTTGACCTCGACGATCGACGAGCCATCGGTGCCGGCGAACGTCGCCAGTTCGGGGTTGGTGATTTCGTAGCGGACTTTCCAGCCGCGAGCGGGCAGCGAACCGGCCGCCCGGGTGACCCGAGTGACCAAATTGACCGCCGTTCCCGCCGGCACCCGCTGGGGGCCGGGGAATTGCCAACGGGCATCGACCCAGTAGATCGTCGCGGTCGCTTTGCGTTGATCCCAACACTCCGATTCGGGCGCCAAAACGGTGACGTGACTGCTGCCCTCGGTGGGACTCGAAAGCGTCAACCAGGTTTGGCCCCGCTCCAATTTCACATCGTCGGAGGCGTCCAAGTTGCCGCGAGTGATCAATTGCTCTTTGAAACTTGTGACGCCGCGGGCGAACGCGCCGTCCTGTTTCTCACTCCGCCGGACGCCGACCAACCGGTGAACCAACCCCGGATCGTCGTCACCGATGTCGATGATGTTGCCGACCGAATCGCCCGTCAGCATCCAGTCGAGCGGCTGGCCGGTTTGCAGGTGACCGTCGTCGCCGCAGATTCCCGAGAGCAGCATGACTTCGCCGCCGACGGGGGCAACGATCTTTTGCGGACTCAGCAGGATGCAGCCGCGTTTGCCTTTGGGCGGCAGATTGCACTTTTTGGTCGCGCCGATTTCCGAACCGATCAGGACCGCTTTGGGGCCGGCGGCACACTCGGCGCAGCTCGGAGCGGGAACGCAGGGTTCATCGGGCAATCCAACCGCCCCGGCCGCCGCGCCGGATCCGATTGCCGCGGGCGTCAAGCAATCAGGCAGTTCCGGCGCGGGGGCAAAGGCCGGCACGGGGTTGGTCAAACCCGACAGGCAATTGCAGCTCAGCGGATTGAGGTTGGGCAGGCAACACGATCCGTCGGTGCAGGGCAATGCCAGCGGCGTGGTCGTCGGCAACGGGGCAAAGATGCACGCGCCGGTCGGATCGATCGCCGGCAGACGGAGGCGGTTGCAGCCGGAGGTGGCGACGATGGCCAACGCCAGCGTGATTGCGGAGATGACGGTTAAAATTGGCTTTCCCTCGCCCCCGCTTCGGGGGACAGGGAGTTGGGGGGTGAGGGGACTGCCGTTCAACCGCCGGGGTTCGCCGCCTCGCGGACCCCTCACCCCCCGGCCCCCTCTCCCCGAAGCGGGGCGAGGGGGGGAAAAGTTTGAGTAAGCGCCCCGTCGAGGCAGTGTGCCGCCGGGCCGTCGATCCCACCGGGTGCCGTCGGCGGCCTGGCGGCACGCCGCTACGGTCGGGGCGGGGTTGTTGGGCATGGCGGGCGGGGGGCGTTGGCGTACAGTGGTCCACCCGTTGGCTTCGGTCGCCATGCCGCTCCCAGTTTTGAACAACCACGATGAGATTCGCGATTCTTGGCTCCGGCCGGATCACTCGGCGGCTTGTGCCGGATTTGCAAGCAACCCAAGGTGTGAGCGTCACCGCGGCGGGCAGCCGCGACGCCGCCCGCGGTCGGTGGATGGCTCAAAGTCATGGGATCGCGGCGACGGGCAGCTACGACGAAGTGATCAATCGCGACGATGTCGATGCGGTCTACGTCGCGCTGCCGCCGGCGATGCACGCGGAGCATTGCCATGCCGCGATCGCCGCGGGCAAACACGTGCTTTGCGAGAAACCTGCGGCCGTCAACGCGCAGCAGTGGCGATCGGTTTGGGAGGCCGGTCAATCGGCCGGTCTGCGGGTGCTCGACGCAACCGCTTGGTTGCATCACCAGCGGACCGATCGATTTCGGCACTGGTTCGCCGGCGGCGGCGGACCGATGGACGGTTTCGCGGGCCTCGGTGAGCTGCGTCACGTTTCGGCGTCGGTCTCGTTCGATCGACCCTTTGGCGATGGCGATCACCGGTTGGACCCGGCCGCCGGGGGCGGGTGCCTGTTGGACCTGGGTTGGTACGCGGCCGGGCTGATCGTGTTGGCGACCGGTGCCGTTCCGACGGACGTTCAAGCCGCCGGGGTGCGGACCGACACCGGAACGCTGGACCGAGTCACCGCAATGATGACGTTTGAGTCCGGCGTATCAGCGACGTTGTCGTGCGGTTTTGATACCGCAACCCGCAAATGGTTCGAGGTCGCGGGGACCGATGCGTCAGTCGTGTGTGATGATTTCACGCGGATATGGAATGACAAACCGGCGCGGGTTTGGATCCACGAGTCCTCCGGCACCGTGCATGGTCATGCCGAAGAGCATGGGCACCAGGAACGTTCGATGATTGAGGCGTTTGTGGGGGATCAATCTTTAGAAATATTTTACCAACAAGCCGACCGAACGTTGCGAACGTTGGACATGATCGAGTCGATTCTAACGTAGGGTGGTCGATCGGAGTTCTGAACTGTTCAAATTTGCATTGACGGCCATTTGCCTGTTGAAGATCTCAAACGATGCATTGCCTATCTGCTTTTGAATCCGAGGAAACATAACCTCGTGCCCAGCCCTCAATCAAGCGAAGCTTGATTGAGAGCTGGATGCTTGGTCGCTTCGATCACCAGACGCACCGGGTTGTCAGTCCCTCTCCAGAACCACGTTCCGTCACGCGACTCAAAACGCTCCGTGTGGTCGTAACGACCCAAAACGAATGCGGCGCGAACGATCAGGGCATCAAAACCTTTGGTTGGAATCCGCTGCCAGACAGCCGCAGATCAGACGCCGCATCGGGTCGGTGGTGAACACGCCGGGCTTTGGTAAGCCGTCACCGTATTCCGCCGGCCGACGAATTGACAACCTGCGTGCTTGGCAGCGTTCTAGCCGCCGGTCACATACGTTGGTTCGGGTTGCCACATGTACAGAAACGTCGGCATGGCCGACCGCTCCAAACCCGGCACCGAGATCGGCAGCAGCCCGCCGCCGGGGTCGTTGGGCGAGACCTCGTAAGCTGACAAAGCGCGGTCGTTGTCCCGCCGGAGCATCACCACCGGTCCGCCCGGAGCGATTCCCGCCAACTGAGCCGCCGCCTCGATGGCATCATCGATATAACCGGTTCGATCGGCCAAGTTCAAATCGACCGCTTCGATGCCGCTGACGACCCGCCCATCGAATACCCCTGAGGGCCTCGGCCCGCCCCGAATGTCGTCTTCGTCGTCATCCTCATCGTCGCTTTCGTCCGAGACGGCTCCCAACGCCCCCCGCCGCGTCGTGACTCGATCGACAAATCGATCGTGAAACTCATCAGCAATCTTTTGTAGCAACTGCAGCTCGGTTTTGCTCATCGGCCGTTCCGGCGTTCCGGCATCGATCTTCGCGCCGGATTTGACCGGAACCGGAACGACGTTGTATTGGGCCAACGTGTCTTGCAAATTGTATAGATTCAAAATCACGCCGATCCCACCGACGACGGACGTGGGGTGGGTGATAATGACATCCGATCCGGCGGCCAGGTAGTAGCCGCCCCCGCAGGCGGTCGTCATTAAACAGGCTACGATGGGGATGTCGCGGGTGTCGCGAAGGCGATCCAGCTCATGGGCCATCATGTCGGTCGCCGCAACACCCCCGCCGGGTGTGTTGATTCGCAGGACGACCGCCGCGATCGATGGGTCCGACTGCACGGCGGCGATTTTCTCGCGAAATAACGCGACGGGGTTTTCATTTTGCGAATTGAACCCGCCACGGTTTTGGTCAACGATCAGCCCGTCGACATCAATGATGGCGACGGCCGGACCGGGACAGGCCGCGGCGGTGCCGGGCAACGTCACCCGCCGAACGACCGAGGCGGAATTGTCCGGCTGCGTGATCGTGACGATCCTCCCATCCGCCCGGATCTTGCCGTCGACGCCCAAGTCACCACCGACGCGAAAGTTGCCGCCCACCAGAGCCCGGATCGGATGGCTACGGCAACCGGCGATCCCCGTAATAACCATCACCGCGACCAACATCGTTGTTAAAACGGTGGCGTGGTGGGAGCGGGGCATGATCATTCCATTGATCGGTTGACGGTTCGCAATCTCAAGCCTTATCGACCTGCCCGGTCTGCGGTTGCCAACACCGACCGCCCACCCGGTTTATTAGGCAATACCGGAATGCCCGGAACGAACCGTGTATCTCTTCGAGATGGACGCGATTGCGGGAGAACGACTCGGAGAGTCGTTCGACAGTTCGCCTACGGCGGTTGAAATAGAAGGTATTGGCGACTTACGATAAAACGGTCGCGTTGTTGGTGCCGGCGGGTTCCACACAAGCTAAAGTTCAACGCCGATTCGACGGCCACGAACCCGACGACGAAACCCAGATGACTTCAACACCACAGCCTGCGGTCCCTTCGGTCGATTGGGGTCACCGAGGACTGATGGCGATCATTGCAACGGTTGCCCTGTGGGTAATGGCCATGCCTTGGGTTCCGGCGGTCGCCTCGGTGACCATGCGTCGCTTTCATTTGAGCAGTGACACCTTTTGGGGTTTTGCCATCCAACAACCCATCCCCGCGATGTACAATTTTGCCAATCGCGTCGAGGTTCGTGAACTGGACCCCGCCGATGATTTGCTACGGATGATCGATCCGGTGCTGGGGTTGCCGTCGGAGTTGGCCGACACCGGCTCGACGCAGTTGCCGCTGGGGGTCATCGGCCGCGAGACGGTCAATCATTTTCCGCTTCGGTTGGTGACGTTCGCCGATGGTCAATATAAATATCTTCGCGGAGGAACCCGCTGGATCGCCGCGACGAGTGACTATCGGGGGCGCCGGTTGACGACACGGTGGCGGATCGAACCGGGGCAACCATGGACCATGACGCGGCAGTCGTTGGATTGGTCGGTCGACCCGGCATCGCAAAGAAGCGTTGCGGACGAATGATCTGGCGTTTTCGCATGGTGGTCGTCGGAGTCATCTTGGGGCTGACCTACAAATGGCGGTTTTTCCGCTTCTCCGATTGGGCCTATCATCAACTGCCGATCCGGGATGATTTTTTCCCGCTATGGCTCCAGGATGCGGATGTGTTGCGTTGGAGCTACCTGGTTGCGGTCGCCGGTTGGATGGTTGCCGGATGGACCTCCAGGGTCCGCCTGCGGCAAAGCGCCACCGTCGTGGCGTTGACCGCCGGGACGGTATTGATGATTCACCGCGGGTCGTACAACGACATGACCTTCGTCACATCTTGGTGGGCGGGGGTTTGGTTGACCCGGGTGGCATTTCGGTTGCCGGTCGATTCGCCGAGGCTTCTCTATCAAAAATCGGCGACGTTGGCCGCGGCCATTTTGTCCCTGATGATGTTGGGCGCCGTGGCGGGTAAATGGACCGCGGAGTATTGGTCCGGCGACGTGTTGCGCGAGATCTATTTCGTCGATCGCAACCAATGGTTTTTTAATTGGTTGCGTCGTTCGGTTGACCCGGAGGTCCTGCCGGAGATCGCCAAGTGGTATTCTCGGATGGTGATTGCGACCGAGACGATCGCCGGTTTGACGCTTTGGTGGCTGCCGCCGCGAGTGACCGCGGCGGCGGGGGTCGTCCTGTTCGCGTCGATTGCGATCTTCTCGAACGTCTATCTGATTTCAGTCGTCGCACCGTTGGTGGCGCTGGCGGTGGTGTGTTGGCCTCTCAGACGGTGACGGCCGTCTCATCCTCGACCAAACCGAGGATTTGGTTGCGAACCCGTGGCGGCATCGCATAGCGGGGATTGCCATCGGCGTCGGGGACCGCGTCGCCGGCGGCCACCAGGAAGCGAACATTGAACCGTTTTTCCAGCTTGGCGAAATTGGCTTTGAGCGAACGCGTTTTGTTTCGCGGCAATTCCAATTGTTCGTCCCACTCCGGCAGGCTGCGAGGTTCGCCGGAGTGTTTGGCGATTTTGACGAGGTGTTTCCAAACGCCACGTTGTTGAATGATTTCCATCCGCCGGCGAAGCGGCAGTTGAGCCTGCGGATTGTGCTCCTCGGTCCCCGGGGCCGCGGCGGCGGCGGGTTTTCCATTCGCTTTGGGGCGGTTGGCGGCGGCGTCGAGCTGTTGGCGGATGATTTGAATCGAACGGCGGCAATCGGCGGGATCGTTGAGGTCGACGTGCAGGTGAGGCATCGGCAAGGGTCTCTGGAGGAGAGGGGTTTGATGTAAGACGCTAAGCTTACGCTAGACCTTACGTGCAGCTCAAGTGGTGCTTGGCCGATTTTGTCGAAATTCTTGTTCGGTGCGACTTGCTGTGGGCGAGTGGGACCCACGGTACCGCCGCCGCGGGGCGGTCCGTAGAATGCCTGCCGAACGTCGATTTTGTCTCGAGTCCCGACCAGTGATTGCCCGCCGCCGCCCATGAAAATCCACGAATTCCAAGGCAAAGAGCTATTTCGCCAGGCGGGCGTTCCCGTTTTGGATTCGCACGTCGCGACCACGCCGGAGCAGGCCGCGGCGGCTTACGAAAAGCTGGGTGGCAAGATCGCGGTCGTCAAAGCTCAGATCCACGCCGGCGGCCGCGGCAAGGGGAACGTGATCGATAACCCACAGCAAAAAGGGGTGGTGCTTTGCAAATCGGCCGACGAAGCCCGATCGGCCGCCGCGGGCTTGTTGGGCAAAAAACTGGTCACGATCCAAACCGGTCCCGAAGGTCAGACGGTTGGCAAAGTCCTCGTCGAAGCTGGTTGTGACATCGCCCGCGAGCTGTACCTGGGCATGGTCATCGACCGGGCTTCGGCGATGCCCATCCTGATGGCGTCGACCGAAGGCGGCGTGGAAATCGAGAAGGTCGCCGAAGAGACCCCCGAGCTGATTCATAAGGAAGCGTTTAATCCGGCATTGGGTCTGGAGGCCTATCAGGTTCGCAAGCTTTGCAAGAAGCTGGGAATCACCGGTTCGGCTGCCAAATCCGCGATGAAGTTCTTTCCCGCGATGGCAAAGTTCTTTACCGACTATGACTGTTCGTTGGCCGAGATTAACCCGCTGGTGATCACCGGCGATGGTCAAATGATCGCGTTGGACGCCAAAATCGAGTTTGATGAGAACGCTATGTTCCGTCATAAGGATCTCGAAGAACTCCGCGACCTATCGGAAGAGGAAGAGTCCGAGTTGAGGGCCGGCAAGGCGGGTTTGTCCTATGTCAAACTCGAAGGCAACATCGCCTGCCTGGTCAACGGGGCTGGTTTGGCCATGGCGACGATGGACATCATCAAACACCACGGCGGACAGCCGGCCAACTTTTTGGACGTCGGCGGCGGGGCCAATAAAGATCAAGTCACCGAAGCGTTCCGCATCCTGCTGTCGGACCCCAACTGCAAAGGCGTGTTGGTCAACATCTTTGGCGGCATCGCTCGATGCACGACGATCGCCGGGGCAATCTTGGCGGCGAGCAAGGAAGTCGGCTTCACCGTCCCGCTGGTCGTCCGGCTGGAGGGCACCGAGGTCGAGGAAGGCCGGCGGATGCTCGAAGAATCCGACGTTGACATCATCACCGCGACGGACTTGACCGATGCGGCCAAAAAGATCGTCGCGGCAACGAGCGCGTGAGAAGAAGTTTTTAGTTTCTAGTCGTTAGTTTTTAGTCAAGAGACTAGCGACTTAAAACCTGCTCCGCTTCTGACTAACAACTAAAAACTATCAACTAACAACTAGCGACTTCTCTCCATGTCTATTCTTGTCGATAAAAACACCAAAGTCATTTGCCAGGGCATCACCGGGTCGGCCGGTACGTTTCATACCCTCGGCTGCCGCGACTATGGCACCCGGATGGTCGGCGGCGTGACGCCGGGCAAGGGCGGCCAGGACGTCGAGGGTATCCCGGTGTTTGACACCGTCGAGGAAGCGGTCCGGCAGACCGGTGCCAACGCGACGATGATCTTTGTCCCGCCGCCCTTCACCGCCGACGCCATTTTGGAAGCGATCGATGCGGGGATCGAGATCATCGCGGCGATCACCGAAGGCGTGCCGGTGGTCGACATGGTGCGGGTTTATAAGACGGTTCGGGCGAGCCGTTCAATCTTGATCGGTCCCAACTGTCCGGGTTTGATCACCCCGGGGGCGTGCAAAATCGGCATCATGCCCGGGTACATTCACAACGTCGGCAAGGTCGGGATCATGAGCCGTTCGGGAACGCTGACCTATGAGGCGGTTTGGCAAACCAGTCAACGGAACCTGGGTCAAAGCACCTGCGTCGGTTTGGGGGGCGACCCGATCGTGGGCACCAACTACATCGATTTGTTTGAAAGGTTCGAGGCCGATGACCAGACCGAAGCGATTCTAATGATCGGTGAGATTGGCGGGACGGCCGAAGAGGAGGCGGCGGCTTATGTCAAAGAGCACGTGACCAAACCCGTCGCGGCGTTCATCGCCGGCCGCACCGCGCCCCCGGGAAAGCGGATGGGTCATGCCGGGGCAATCATCTCCGGCGGCAAGGGGACCGCCGAGGAGAAAGTCGCGGCGTTGGAGGCCGCCGGGATTACCGTCGCGGCAAGCCCCGCCGATATGGGCGATGCGGTGCTCCGAGCGATCCGCAACGCTTAGTATCTATCCGGGTGAACAACAGCTCTACGACGGGGTTTCAGCCCGTTGGATTCAATCGTTCGTGAATCGGGATTGGTCTCAACGGACACTCGCCAGGAACTCCGCCAGGACCGATGCGGCGACGTAGTGGGCTTGCCCGGCCGAGTTGCCGCTGGCGATCCCCACGACCCCACCGTCGGCATTGAACAGCCCGCTGCCGGACATCCCCGACAACGATGCGGTGGCCAATCGAAAGTAGGTATTGACCGCCTCAGTAGGCCGCGGCCGAGCCGATTGAATTGAATCGATCCGGGCGAGTGCGATCTCCGGCCGCTCCGGTCCTATCGAATCAATCGTCCACACCGGTTGGCCGATCCAGCCGCGACCGCTGACCCAACTGGTCGCCCCGGTCGAGTCGTCCGAGACACGGAAAGAGGTGTGGTCACCCGGCTGGGTCGTCACCGCCGCAGCGGTGGCATCGACGGCCGCGGGGGTTTGGACCCGCAGCAACGCCAGATCTTTGGAGGCATCTCGGGCAACCAACGTGACCGCTCCCAGGGTTGCCCAATCGCCCGCGGCTGGTCCGGTCGGAATCTGGACAACCCCCGGCCCACCGGGACCCAGCACGTGGTCGGCCGTCAAAACGTCCAGGTGGTCTGTTGAGACGTCAATGATGACCCCGCCGCCGGCCCAATACGGTTCCCCCGGCTGGCCGGTCCACTGGCCCACCCGGACCGAGGCTGCGACGATCCGTTGCTCCAGTTCCGCGCGGTCAGTCGGCCAGGATGATTCGGCCCGGATTCGCCTCAAAAACGGTGAGTCGGTTTGAATCCTGTCCTGTTCGCCCGCCGGTTCTTCAACGGCCGATGATTCGGTTTGCGAATCGACCATCCGGTCCAAGACTGTGCGATCGGTTGACTTCACCATCGCAGCGACGTCGTCCACGTCGTCCTCCACGACAGGGGGAGCGGGCGGTGGGGCAGTCGCCGCAGTCGGGCTGGAGGATGCAGTCGCGGGCGGCGGCGTCGTGTCCGAACTCGGGTCGACCCAGCGACGCACTTGATCGGAGTCGATGCCGGCGATGAAATACAACATCATCGCCGCGGTGCCTAGCAGCAGCACGATGGCCTGGAACAGCTTCATCGACGGGGTTCAATCGACAAGTTAGGGGAGGAACTGTGGTACATGCGGACCGGAGGATTGAGCGGGAAAGGACATGCGAAGGATAAATTGAAACGCCGCAAGACTTCATCCCCCCCCATCGGTTATTCTCGTCGACATGCCCATTCCGCAACGCGACGCGTCCATCAACGCCGCCCCCCCCGCCGGGCGGCTGCCCCGGTCAATCATTGCATTGCTCGTTGCCCTGGTCGCGTCGCTGTTGCCGCTGTGGTTTTCCTATGCGGTCTGGACGTGGAAAGACGGTCACTATCAGTACTTCCCGCTGCTGATCGCCGCGGCGGTGTGGCTCTACACCCAGCGGTGGCCCGAGGCGGTGGCCCGGGCTAGCCCCCCACGCGTCTGGTTGGTCGCCACCGGCATGGTCTTGGTCACCCTGCTGATTCTTGCCGGTCACGTTCTGGGCAGCGGCTGGGTGGGGATCGTGGCGACGATCGCCGCGGCGGTGACGTTGACCTACGCCGCGGTGGGCTGTGGGTCCAAACCCCCGTCCTGGCCCTGCTGCTGTTGGCCGTGCCGCTGCCGATGGGGCTGGACGGTCAATTGATTTTTCGGTTGCAGTTCCTCGCCAGCCGCCTGGCCAGCCTGCTGCTCGACGGCGCCGGGCTGCTCTCCCGGGGCGGCATCTACCACGTCCGCGAAGGCGTGCTGCTGAGTACCCCCGACGCTCGGTTCATGACCGAGGAGGCGTGCTCGGGTGTCCGCTCGCTGTTCTCCACCCTTGCCCTGCTATCGATCTACAGTGTTTCGGGCCGCCACCGGTTGCCGCGGTTTGTCATCAACGTGGTCCAAGCGATCTTTTGGGTCATCATCGGCAACGCCGTCCGCGTCGCCGCGACGGTCTATTTGGCCGATCGGTACGACCCTTGGTTTGCCACCGGCACCGGCCACATGATCATCGGCTACGTCGTGCTGGCCGGCATCTTGGCGATGGTCCTCAACGTTGACGCGTTGATCGGCCAGGTGCTCTTTCCCGGATCACGCTGGTACCGGGAACCCGACGACGAGTGGGACGGTGATGATCGCCGGAGCCGCTCGCAGGGTCGCTCCGGTGACGTCGCCGTCGGTCAATCGCTGACCGCCATCGCGGCTCGGTATCGCCCCGGCGTGACGATGCCGCTAACCGCGCTGTTGGCTATCGCAGCGGCGCTTGGGGTTTTCATCGCCCTGGCCTCCGACCGAGCGATCGCTCCGGTCTCCGACGACCAACGACTCCCGGTGCTCGCCGAAGCTGATCTGCCCGAAATGATCGGCGATTGGCGACGCGGCAAGTTTGAAGTCGTTCATCGCGACGTCGATTCAATGCTCGCCGACGATTCGTTCACGTGGCAATATGTCCTGCCCGACGCCGGCGATCCGTCCAAGGCATCGATCCTTGCCACCGTCTCGGTCGATTGTCCATGGAACGAGTGGCACAATTTGAATCTCTGTTACGTCGCGATCGGTTGGCAAACCAACTCATCGTATTTCAAAGCGTCACCGGCGGGCGTTCCATGGGATCACCTTCGCTATTCGGAGCTGGCGATGAGCCGCCCCAACAGCCAACAAACCGGTCGGGTGCTTTTCACCGCCGTCGATGCCGCTCGCCGGGAGGTCGTCAGCAACCAGTGGCGGTACGTGTCGGACGAAACCTCCCGATGGTGGTCGATCATGCTGGAACAAATCGGCGAGACGCTGGGTTGGTCCGACGCTCAGCCGATCCGGCTGCCGGCCACGACGATCCAGCTCTACTGCGAACACCCCGATGCGTTGACGGCCGAGCAGACCGAAGCCCTTCGTGCGTTCTTCTTTGATGTTCGCGATCGCTTGTTGCAAACTCACCGCTGGGGCACCCCCCAAACGTGATGGGACTTGCCAAAGATCCATCCCCACCACCGTTCGTATGGATTTTTAGCAAAATCCACGACGTTTGACTGCCTTTCGCCATTCGACAAATTCAATGCGATCCCGCACCCGCTACCTGCTGCTTTTGCCCCCGATCCTGGTGCTGCTGGTGATCGGCGGTTTGGTCGCCGGCGCGATGGGGCGTTCGACGGTGATCGCCGAGGGCTATCGGGTTCAAGCCCGCGCCGCGATCGAAGCGAACGATTTGCCGCGTGCCAAGTTTTTTTACTCCCGTCTGGTCGGCTCGGGCGACCGAGGCACCGACCAGGATCGCCTCAATTGGGCCAAAATTCAGGCTGCATCGGGTCAACCGGGCGATGCCCGTGCCCAGCTTGTTGAGTTGGCCCCGGCCGACCGGGAGGGCTACGGACCGGCTCATTTGCAGGTCGCCCGCGAGTTACTCGCGTCGGTCGGTCAAACGCCCGCGCCGCAGCGGGAGTCGCTGTTGAGGCAAGTCCACCATCACTTGACCCACGGGGCGTGGCAATCGTCACCCGAAAACGACGTGCTGTGGGGTCAATATCACCTCGCCGGCCAGCAATGGGACGAGGCAACGGTGCGGTTGGCGGCGGCCGCCAAAGCTCAACCAATGCTTTGGCACCAACTGTACAACCTCTACCGTCAATTGGGTCGGCCGGTCGATGCCGCCGCCGCCGCCGAAGCGGCCGAAGCCTACGCTCGCGACCGGCTTCGAGAGCAACCGACCGATGTGGCCCAGCGGTTGATCATGGCCGATCTGCTGGCCCAGCGGGGCGAGTTCGAGGCGGTCGGCGAAATCCTCGCCGAAGGTCTCAACGATCCGCGGATCGGCGGCGATTCGGCGATCGCGTTGCGTCACGCCGCCTCGAACCTGGAATTGATTCGCTTGGGCCGAATCGACCCCGCCGCCCCCGATGCCGACGCCCAGAGACTTTCGCGGATCGCCGCGGCGTCCAAATGGTCACCCGGCAACCCGCAAATCGTCCAAACGATCGCCAAGCTGATCTCCGAGCCGATCGTCTCGCTGACCGGCGGCAAAAAGCCGGACGGCAGGGAGTCGTCGGAGCAATTGGCCGATTATCAAACGACGCTCGAGTCGATGGTCGCGACGGGCCAGAACGTTCCCCAGTCGCACATGCTGTTGGGCACCGTCGCCTTTGCCCGCGGCGACACCGAGTCGGCAATCTTTCACCTCGAGACCGCGCTGGAACAAGACCCGCGGATGATCGAGGTGGCCAACAACCTCGCCTGGGTGTTGGCCCACCAAGAGTCCCCGGACCTGCAGCGAGCCGAACAATTGATCAAAGTCGCCGTCACCGGTGCCCCCAAACATCCCTTGGTGCTCGACACGCAGGCGACGATCGCCATGCTCCAAGGCCATCACCGCGAAGCCTTGCCGATCCTCGAAAAGCTATTGGCCGCCGCGTCGGCACCCAACAAGCCGCCGCTGCACGCCAAGCTCGCCGAAGTCTACGAGGCATTGGACCAACCATCGCTGGCCGCCAAGCACCGCGAGTTATCTAAGCAGTCGCCGGCCGGCTAGGTTTGCTTCCAGCCTCGATTTAGGCACCCCCGTAGCGGAAGTCGCCAAGACTTTCGGTTTCTCCCTCGAATGCCGCGGACTTTAGCGTTGGAGTGTAGGCTTTAGCCGATTCAGTGCTCCGCAGAATCGCCTAAAGGCTAGACTCCAACCGTTGTGGCTCGCCGCTCCGCTTAAGTCCGCGGCATTCGTCTCTCCCTCCAATTCCTTGATGAGAACGGATTAGCCACGGAGGTCACAGAGGACACCGAGATTTTGTAAACCGGATAACCGGTAACTCGGTGGCCTCGGTGGTCTCTGTGGCAAAATCGCCCAGACGAACGGTCCCCATTCACGTAGCGGAAGTCGCCAAGACTTTCGGTTTCTCCCTCGAATGCCGCGGACTTTAGCGTTGGAGTGTAGGCTTTAGCCGATTCAGTGCTCCGCAGAATCGCCTAAAGGCTAGACTCCAACCGTTGTGGCTCGCCGCTCCGCTTAAGTCCGCGGCATTCGTCTCTCCCTCCAATTCCTTGATGAGAACGGATTAGCCACGGAGGTCACAGAGGACACCGAGATTTTGTAAACCGGATAACCGGTAACTCGGTGGCCTCGGTGGTCTCTGTGGCAAAATCGCCCAGACGAACGGTCCCCATTCACGTAGCGGAAGTCGCCAAGACTTTCGGCCTCCCCACCTCGCATCCGAAAGTCTTGACGACTTCCGCTACCCCCATTATTAGGGTGGCTGAAGCAAAACCGCTGGTGACCAAAGCCTAACGTCCCGCCGCCCACGCCGATTGCGGCTCATCGAGTGCCACCCGCGGCGGCTTGGTGTAATCGATCGCCATGTCGTAGCCGGCCCGGTCGTAAGCGGTATTGAAAACCGCCTGCAGGTCCAGGTCCGCGTCGGGGTCTTTGGGCAGCAGCGGGACGGTGACCACCGGCAATCGCTGCGACATCAGGATCGGCCACAACGTACCCCGCGGCCGAACGCCCCGGCGGGAGACATGCACCAAATAGTCATGATCCGGCAGCCGCTCCCCGGCATAGATTGAAACGCCGTTTCGCAGCAGGTCAATCTCGACAAGGTGGGCGGTCGACTCCATCACATCGCGGCGTTTGGCCTCATAGCTATCCCGGCCCCGGGCACCAACAATCTTATTGGTCGGCGAGAGCACCTCGATGACGGTGACGACTTGACGATTGACGGCATCGTAGATCACCACCCGCGCTTCACGAATTTCCTCATCAATCATTGTGGTCGCGGTGATCGGCTCAGCGACCGCCAGCGCGGAATCCGACGCACCCGCCCCACCCCAAAGCCCGCCGCCGTCCGCCCCCCCGCCGACACCCCGATCGGGACGAATCACCGCGACCTCGGGAATGATCGCCTTGCGGCCGGGGTCATTCTCGTCGGAGATATAAACACGTTCTTCGACCATCGAGTGGTAGGCCGGTCGAAGCTGCCCGTTGAGCGATGCTTGAATCTCAGAGATCAAGTTGTGATGAAGGCTCGGAAAGATTTCAGGAGCTTCCAGGTACGGATCCATTCCGGGAAAAGGTGATGGCATGGGTTCAACCTGGGGGGCCGGGCGGGGATCATGACTTTCAAAAGCACACCAACAGGATACCACCTCAACGGATTGATCGATCGCCAACCTGCACGATCCGGGCGAGTATCTCGGCGGCCACCCCACCGGCAAGCGTCCAGGCGATGTCGCCCCAGTCGAAAACCCGCGTCGGCAACCAGATTTGAGCAAACTCCAACCCCGTCAATCCGGCCGTTGCCCCGCCGACAATCCCCCAGCGCCATCGCTGGTTTTGACGCGTCCCGACGGCCGTCGCGGCCGGTCCGATCACCGAAACGGTCATCAAGAACGTGCGGAAAACATCGGCCCAGTCCAACCAGGCGGCCCAAGCGGTCGGCAATCCCGGCAGTTCCCCGGCCGACGGGTTGGTCTTGAGCACCGCGTAGGCCGCCACCCCCATCGTCAACACAATCCAACCCAACGCGGCGGCGCGGCGGAGGTTCATCGGCAACCGGCGGAGGTCTGCTTTGAATCGTCGCAAACCGCGTGCAGTTGTTCGATCCAGCGCCCCAGGATCGCCCTCCGGTCCAAATGCTCCACCGCATAGCGACGCGCCTCCGCCCCCAGCGTCAAGCACCGCGGGCGGTCGCCGGCGAGTTCGATCATCGCGTCGGCGACCGCACCGGCATCGCCCGGCGGCGCGACGATGCCTTTGCCGGTGACGACATCGGCGATCTGGGTGCCGCCGTCGGCGCAGGCGATCACCGGCCGACCCGAGGCGAGCATCCCGGTCAGCTTCGAGGGCATCACCAAATCCGCCGCCCCGGTCCGCTGGGGCAACAGATGCACGTCGGCGCAGCCCAACAAGTCTCCGAGTCGATCGGCCGGCTGGACCGGCAACAGCACCACGTTGTCCAACCCCACCGCAGCGTCATGGACCGCTGCGGCCGCCGCCCCGTCGCCACAGATGACGATCAACACGTCGGGGGATTGCTCCAACCGCTCCGCAGCCTGTAACAGAATCTCCAGTCCCTGCTTGGCCCCGAGATTCCCGGCATATAACCCGATGAATCGATCCGGCGGCAATCCAAACGAAGCACGAAGACTCGATGGAAGAGAGTTTTCAGTTTTCAGTTCACAGTTTCCAGTTAATGAATCCGGCTCCGAACTGTAAACTGTAAACTGTGAACTGACAACTTCTTCCGCCTCGGCCGGCCGGATCACATCGCAATCGACCCAATTGGGGAAGTAGGCCAACCGGTCTTCGGCGACGCCCTTTTGTGCCGCTTTGAAAAGCATATTGGGTGAGATGCTGCTGACGCGATCAAACCGCCGCATCCACCAGCCCTCCACCGCCAGCATGATCCGCTTGGCGGTCGGATGCTTCAGGATCCCCAATTCAAAGGCTGCGTCGACTTCAAAGTCTTGGATGTGCAGCCAAGCCTTTGCCCCACACAAACGCGCCGCAAACCAAGAAGTCGGCATGCACATCGCTGCCGGCTCGACGGTCATCACAACATCAGGCCGAAACCGCACCGCTTGCCACAGCACCACGGGCACCGAAGACAGTGCGAACGAAGCCAAATGCAAAATCCGCTTGATTCCCGAAACCCGGCCGGGCACCCAAAGCGGACAGCGAAAGACCGCCAAGTGGGGAAAGTTCTCAGTTGACAGTTCACAGTTGTCAGTGTCGAAAAGACCTTCACTACTTTTTCTTAAACGATGAACTGACGACGGTGAGCTGAAAACTTCCCCCCGCCACCGCCATCCCGAATAGCCCGCGCCGATCTTCCAAGCCGGATAGTAGGGTGGCGTCGTAACGACAACAACGTCGTGGCCGGCCTCCACCAACGCCTCGACCATTTCACCGGAATACTTCCCGATCCCCAGCTCCTCGGGGGCAAAATTCAAACCATGCAGCAGGATCTTCATTATCTTCGGTAGCCGAAGCCGCCAGGCTTTGGGGGGGGCACCGATTCGTCGTCCGTTCGCGAAGCCGCCAGTTCGGTAGGGTGGGTCAAGCCGCTTCGGCGCCGACCCACCGCCCGCGACAAACTTCACGCGAGACAGGCCAAACTCCCACTCGCAACTCTCCGAGCCGTGACGCCGCCCCGGACAATTTTAACTCAATAAAGCTCGCCGTCGTCGACGTCTCACAAAGCAACCAATTCCACCCAACCCCACAATGACCAAGGTCGCCGGTTCGGGCACTGCGGTGGCATTGACGACAAAGTTATCGATCGCAACGCCATTGTCACTGTTCACGTCATCGGTCGTTTTGAACGAGAAGCCGAATGATCCACCATTGGCAATCGACAGGCCATTTAAGACGAAGCTCACCGGTGTCACTGCGACCGTTGCGTTAACACCCACCGCCGTCCCAATAAAATCGCGACTGTTGACCACTGAATTGGACGCCAGCGATCCTTGACCGTTCAAATCCAAACCGCTCTGGTACCGAATCACTGAAAAGTCTCAATGTTCGACGGCTGTTAAATCTGAGAAATCTCAAGTAACGACTCACAATGCAAATCGAACTGACCAGGCTCGCCGTAGCGGAAGTCGCCAAGACTTTCGGCCGCGACCCGACGAATTCGAGAGTCTCTTGTGTTCTGCGTGACTCTGTGGTTCTAATCAGTTTTATCAATTGCCCCCAGCGGTCGGCATTCTAATCGGGTTGTTGGCAGCCGGAAGACGTTCTTTTAGACCGGTAAAGCACAGACCGTCACTGGTTAATCCCGTGTTCCTGAAGCGAGCGGGTGCAATTCCGTCCACTCCCGGAGCGGCTCAGTTTCGGAAAGTTACAGGTTGGAAGCCAACGCTTCGACCAGCCGATCGGACACCGCCAATTGATCGGCCCAGTGCCGCAGGTAAACCTCATCGAGCTGACCTTGAACGAACAGCACATCGGCGACGTCCCCGCGATCGCGTGGCCGGTCGGCGAGCAGTTTGAGCAGGATGAGATCTTCGGGGGTGGTGAACCATAAAACTCGTTCTTCAAATGGCACCCGGATCCGTCGCCGCATGATCGACTTTTGGAACGGCGTACTATTGATGAAGATATCTACGTCAATGGTCCGTCCGGTGGCAATGTACGTCGCCATTTTGACCAACGGCATGCCCCCGACGGTATCCCGCCAGCCAGTGCGGTAGGCGGACCCCACCTCGTAACCAAGATTTTCGCACCCGGCGAAAAACGCAGACAACTCGTCGTCATTGACCGACAACTCAAAGTCAACGTCGTAGGTCGGTCTCGGGATCCCGTGGACACGAACCGCCAACCCACCCAAGATTGCGTAGTCGAGATTCAAGGTTTCGCAGACACCGATCACTTCCAGCAGGACGTCTTCGACCGTTTTCATGGCGTGGAGGTCGAACCTCCCGGCTGGGTCGACCGTTTCAAACCTTCGAGAATCTTTCGATTGCGATCATCGTTGAGCTGCCGCAACCGCAGGTACCGTCGGTCGACAACTGCCGGATCGCCGTCATTGAGAGCCCGCCAAGCGGACCGACTGAGATCAAACGTCAACCGCAACCGCTCCGCGGGTGTCATTTCGCGGTATCGCTGCAAGGTTTCAGGCGAAAGCATTTTGGGTGGCCGATGGCGAGTGTTAGTGACTGGCTTGAATGTTATCCATCAACTGGCTTTGGTTGCCGCCAGTGCCCGCAACATGTTCTGGTTTCGGGCATCATTTTCTCGGCGGAGCAACTCAAACTTACGGTCCACCTGGGCGGGGGTCCCGCGACACAGGTCGCGATCCAACCCCTTCATCAGATCGAACGTCAGTTGCAACCGCTCCGCGGGTGCCATTTCGCGGTATCGCTGCAGGGTTTCAGGCGAAAGCATTTTGAAGGGCCGATGGCGAGTGTTGAGTGCGTTTTGTCAAAAAACCGGCTTGCTCAGTCGGCTCGCCTTGGCGGCGTTTTGCAGAGATGATGACCTCTCGCGAGCCGTGGTCCGGATGCGGCGCTTCGCCGCGGAGGCACTGGGCCCCGGCGTGAATGCCCCGGCGTCAATCGGCCCCGGCGTGGAATCGACCATGCTAAACCCAACGCCTTCGCTCGCAAAGCCACAAACTTTGCCCACGGCTGACAATCGCCTTCGTCGCGGCCGCAACGAATGAGGCCCCACCCACCCAAAAAGCTAATAGCTAATAGCTAATAGCAAAACAGCGAGCCGCCCCGGCTCACCGTCTCCCCGCCTCCTCCACCTTGCAATAAATCTGCGTGAAGTACCCCATTTTCAGCAGCGCGATGGCCAACCCGGCTCGGCCATCGAGGAACCCGCCCATCAGGAAATAGGCACCAAAGAAGTAGACGATGCCGGCCAACGGCGAACGCATCAGCCGGTATTTAATCCGCTGCTTGATCGTCAGGCTGCGACCATCCCGCCCGGCTTGCATCTGCAAAAACCGCCGAGCTTCCCAGGACGAGTACTCGTTGTGCTTGGCGATGTAGTGCGAAACATCGCGAAAGTCGCGATGATCGATTTTGGCCCCGATCTCGCCGACCTCGCCATCGATCACCGGATGCTCATGGATCTCCATGTCCAGCGTCGACCAGCGATCCTCATCGATCCGCTCGTACTCCCCGGCCCCGACGCGAAACAACGCGAGTTTACGAAGCGGATACCCGTGGCGCAGCTCACGACCCATGAAATAAATCGTATACCGTAGCCAAAACCCGGCTTCGGTTGCCCCCGGCAGCCGCCGCCGAAGCTCGTCCTTGAACCCCTCGGTCAAAACCTCATCGGCGTCCAGAAACAACACCCATGTGGTCGAAGGCGGATGATGCCTCAAGAACCAATTGCGTTTTTTGGGGAAACGACCATTCCAATTGAACTGGATGACCGCCGCCCCAGCGGCCCTAGCCACGCCGGCGGTGTCATCGCTGCTATCTGAATCGACGACCACGACCGAAGCGGCCCACCCCGAGCCAATCGCCGATAAACACTCCCCCAACCGCGCCGCATCATCCTTGGTCGGCACGACAACGGTCAGGTCCAACGGTAGGTTTGTCGTTGGATTCAGGGGGATCCGCCTCGGGCAGCACTCTGCGTTTCCGCCTTGGTCATGCTTTGGCGAGAGGGGGTTGGGGGTGGAGGGGTCAGACCCGTTTCGTCCTTCAACAGCGTTTCGGCCGGCGGTTCCACGAAGCGACGGTCTCGAATCCACTTCGCCGGGTTACCCGCGTAAATGCCCCAAGCCTGGGCGTCTTTAAACAGCACCGCCCTCGCTCCAACGACCGCGTACTGGCCAATACTCACGCCCGGACCGATGAACGCCCCGGCGGCGACCCACGCCCCCGGTCCAACGTTGATCGGTTTGGTAACCAGCGCGAACGCCGGATCGTCGACATCATGCGTCCCGCCGCACAACTCCGCTTCCTGTGAAATGACGCAACGGGCCGCCAACCGAATCGGCGCCATGCAGTAGCAGTTGGCTCGCGGTCCCAAACAGGCGTAAGGTTCCATCGTCAGATTGGGTGGATACCAAATTCTGGCGCTGCCATAAATATTGGCGGTCCAGTCCACCCGCCCCCCAAACAGCCGAACCAATGCTACGCGATATAAACGAAAAGGCGCCGGGGTCCACGACGCCAACGATTTCCAAACCAAGTTCCAAAACAGACGAGTGACGCGGTGACGCAGTGTAAAAATCGATCGCTTGTTCAGAGGATCACTCACTCACCAATGTCGATAACAGAAAACGACTGCGAGCGCCTGCTTGTCAATTCCAAGGTGAGTCAACGATCGAAAAGTGATCGTAGTGGGGAGTTGTTCGGCACGGCCCAATAGTCGCTGGTTGACGAGTCAGGATCACCACCGGTGCCGGCATCAACTAAGTGATAGCCCATGTCAACCAACATGCCACGAAAAGACAAGGGGTGCTGAAAGCTTTCAAACAACAGAATGGGCCTCGCTCGCTCGAGCAACTCGGTAGCCCCGTTAAAAACCTCCTCCTCGTGACCCTCGACGTCCACCTTGATCAAAGTGGGGCTACCAAAGTCAGCCGAACAAGAATCTAGTTTTTTAGTGCAGATTTCACTTTGACTTCTTTCGGCATTGAAATGCCGCTGAGTGAAGGTTTCCCCGTCATCCAAAGTGCCGGTCGCGCCGGTGATCGGATCGTGGGAGAACAACGAGAACCCATCGCGATCACTGGCGGCGAAGTTATGGACGGCCAGCCGCGGATGATTGCATTCCGCCTTTGTTTTGCACAGCAGCTCATAGTTGGTTTTGTCAGGTTCAATGGCGTGAATATGGATATCCCTTCGCAGCGAACCGGCAAGCCAGGTGTATCGGCCAACGTTAGCCCCTACATCATAAAAGACCGAGTCGGCCGGCAATGCGGCGATGACCTGTTTGAATTGCTCAATTGCGTTTGATTCAACCGAGTCTGCCGCGAAGACGTAAGCGGCGTGGGTCAACCTCTTGAGCCACCATCGATGGGGCAACCAGGAAACCTGGACTGCCATCGGGCGATCGAGAGGTCTCAGAACATATTGCCTCAAGATTTTTGATTGCCTCATTCGGTGCAACGGATGAAATCGATCACGAATCTTGGATAGTAAAGACACCTTGAGACTATATGTTTGAGAAGAGATCGGCTACATCGAATGCAACTGGTCCGGCCAACGAACAAGCATATCTGCGTCTGACAGATCCGGTTCTCCAGCAGTCAGGTAACCGAGTTCGCGGCGGCTCGGTGGCATAAGCATTCTGAATGATCTTATAACTGGCTTCGTCGAGCTGACCTTGGACAAAAAGCAATTCGGTAACGTCGGGTCGATCACGCGGGCGATCGGCGAACAACTTCAAGAGGACCAAATCATCCGGTGTGACACCCCAAACCTTTTGATGCGGGTCCATTTCCACCACTATCCGCCGGGACATCAAACTTTGCTGGAACCTCGTCCCGCAGAGAAACACATCGAGATCGACCCAGTGCTCGTCATCCATTTTCGTCTTTAATTTGATCATCGGCATCTCCGCTACCCGATCCCGCCAACCGGTTAAAAATTTTTCGGTACCTGGATCAGTTGAGACTCCAATTTTTGGAGCCACTCGTTTAACCACGCTGTGTAGCATGCGATCATAAAAATCAACGTCATCGTTCGGACGGGGAATCGCATAGGCTCGAACCGCCAAATCACTTATCAACGCGTAGTCGACGCGGCGCGATTGGAGCGAATCAACTAACTCCCAGGGGGCAGTGACAAGTGAATTGTCCATCAGCTGACTTTGGTTGCCCCAAGTGTCCGTAACATGTTTTGGCTCCGAGCGTCATTCTCGTGGCGAAGCAACTCGAATTCACGGTTGACCTGATCCGGAGTTCCACGACACAGATTACGATCCAGCCCTTTCATCAGATCAAACGTCAACCTCAAACGCTCCGCGGGCGTCATCTTGCGGTAGCGTTGCGGGGTTTCGAGGGAGAGCATGTTGAATAGTGAAAGGTTAACCGCTAATGGCTAATTGCTGTGATCGCCCGCAGCATCCTGGCGGCGGCTTGTTCAATTTGAAAATGGGCGGCGTAACAGGCTTTGGCAGCGGAAGCCATCTTATCGTGGTCACCGGCGGACGTCTCCGCAAAATCTCGCAGCAACGCGGTCGTGCCTGCCGCCGTATCGGGTCGGACCAGCCCCGCGCCGGCATCGACGATCTCGCGGCAGATATTGACCTGGTCCGAGATCAACACCGGCCGCCCGCAGGCCATCGCCTCGACCACCGCGATGCCAAAATTCTCTTGATGACTGGGCAGCACAAACGCATCACAGCCGTGCAACGCCCCCCACTTCGCCTCCCCGGAGAGCATTCCGGCAAAGAACACATCCGGCGTCCCAGGCTGCCGGGCCAACGATCGCATCTGCCGTGCGTACTCGGAATCCAACGGCCCAGCGATCACCAACGCCGGCAACGATCCAACGCTGCGATCCGGCTCCCCCCGCCCCGCTTCGGGGAGAGCGGCTGTAGAGTGAGGGCGACCATAAGAATCCGGCTCCCCTCGCCCCGCTTCGGGGAGAGGAGCTGGAGAGTGAGGGTGAGCATAAGAATCCGGCTCCCCTCGCCCCGCTTCGGGGAGAGGGGCTGGGGGTGAGGGGCTGCAACGTTGCGTGCGTAGTTCCCCATACGCCCGCAGCAACAGATCCACCCCCTTCTTGGGATGAATCCGGCTCAAAAACAGCAAATACGGGCGCCCCCCAAGCTCAGGCACAGCGGCGTCAAACGCTTGCCGCATCGACGGGGTCGCTGCCGGCGGCGGAGCCACGCCATAACCGACGTTGAGCTCCCGCCGCGGCCGGTAGGGTCGAAACGGCTCGCGGGCCAGCTCCAACTCCCGCTGGCAGGTAAACAGCACCCCGTCGGCCTGCGAAATCACGCGGTGCTCGGCCACCTTCCAAACCATCCAATTGCGAATCGCCTTGAGCCGCCGCGAAGGCTCTCGCTGGAACCAAGGATCCAGCATCCCATGCGGCATGACGAACACGCGTGGAACCCGAACCCCGCCGAAACTGCAACCCGTCAGCGGCAAGGCGCTAGCCGCCGGTTTCGCACCCGCACCCCCACCGACGGCATCCGCCTCGCCACTAACCGAACGCAACCCACCCGCCCCCGCGTGTCGCCGCAACCATCCCACCGCCCGCGTCATCGCAAAAGAGTGATGCAGCCACAACCCGTGGATGATCACCGCATCGTATCCGGGCAGGTGCTCGATCAACCAAGGCACCAGCCCCCGATGGTATTTCCAAGGCCCCCGCCCCCGACCAATCCGGTGAACCACGAACGGATCGCAAACGCCAAAGGTTTCCCCGGGCGGATCGAGGCACAGCACCTCATTATCACACCCAAGCTCGCTTAAGGCCGGAATCGATTGCCGAATGCCCTGGCAAGGGCCGCCGGAGGTAGGATCCATCGTCGCAATGACCCGCAAGATTCTCAAGCCTTCCGGCCGCCGCCCGGCAGAGACATTTTTAACACTCGCTTATAAACCGCCTCGTACCCATCGAGTGCCCGCTCGGCGGAAAGCTCCGAAGCCCGCTGCAGCCCCGCCTCAACACACCGCTGCCGTTGTTCATTCGACCAGTTGAGGATCTCCTCAATCTGCCGAGCACCATCGGCCGCCCATCGATCGTCGTCGACTTGGCGTCGGCGATGATAGATCGCCGCATCCCCCCCCACCTCGGTCATTGGTGCCGCATCGGTCGTCAGCACCGGCGTCCCGCACGCCATCGCTTCGGCGATCGGCCATCCAAACCCTTCCTCCAGGCTTGGAAAAAGAAATAGGCTGGCTAAATTGTAAGCCGCTCGGACCTGCTGATCGTCGAAGTTGGTTAGGAAGCGGACGTTGCCGCCGCCCGGGACCGATTGAGCCATTCGTAGCAGCAACTCTGTGGGTGGTGCGCCGACCATCCAGAGCGGTCGCGCGGAAGCGGTTCGTTGACACCAAGCCCGATAAAGTTCCAAAACCCCCTGGCGATTCTTGTACCACTGATTCCCACCGACATGCAGCAGAAAACCGGAACGATCACCCATTGTCCACTGGTTGCCCAGTTGTCCAATCGCCTCCCTGCGATCGATCACCCGAAAGTCCGCATTGAGTCCCAAGTGAACCACCGCGGAGCTTTGAAGGCTTTCCGATGCAAGTCGATGTAAGTCACCATTGGTTGCGTTGGAGATGCTGACAAAATGCCTTCCCCTCGACAGACCGCTTCGGATATATCGTTGATAGATCTTTCCGGTAACGCTGGTCTTGTTCTCGGCAAACTCACCGGCCGCCGAACGGATCGCCAAGAAGTCATTGCAATGGATCACATGGGGCCGGTGGGCAATGCTCGGAACCCAAGGTCCAAGTGCTTGATCGGTTAACACGAAAAGCGTCTCGTCACCGGCGTTTCTCAACAACCGGGCAAAATCCCGCCGCTGAAAAAGATATTGGTCTAGGTAGGAGAGCCACTTTTGAAACGATCGTGAACCGATCGCGAACCTTCCTGCAATCACCTTGGAGGACCATAAACTAGTTTGATGTCCACGTTGTGACATGCCTTCATCAAAGAAGCGGGCAACGCGGGGCATGCTCGCGGAGCCGAGTGACCGCGGGTGGACAAGGAACACTAACTTCAAGCTGACCTCGACTCGTTCGATTCGAGGTCCGCCGCGTTGTTCGTGTTGACCTTTGCGGTTCTGTCCCCTTCTGAGGTCGATCGAGTTGTTCCAGTTCTCAGGGCGGCTAAAAGCAGGCCGACCGTCACGGTGTAAAAACCCAAGTCGGTGGGTTGTGCCCATCCGCCGACCGCCGTTGCCAAAAGTCCTACCGCCAGGATCATCCACGGCAACGGATCATTTCTGGTCAGCTTGCGATAGGACTTGATTGCAAAAAGGCCCGCCATCGATAACCGCAAAGTGACCACCGTCAGCCCCATCACCGCCCCAAGCTCCCCGATCGTTCGGCCCCATTCACCCTCAGCAACCAGGAAACCTCGACCACCGGTTGTGTACTTGGCCCCCACGTTGGTGCCCAATCCGATGCCCACGCCAAAGAATGGAACGTCCTCGGCGCTAAACAACGCTCCGACCAGGCCGCCCAGAAATCGATCGATCAGGGTGGATTCTATCCCGCCCTCAGACTTCGACGCGTTCTCAAACCGCGTGGCCATGACTTCCGTGGCGGTTTGAAAGGCCGGCAGGGTGCTGATGATCACAATAGAGATGACAACCCCCACCGTACCGACGATCAGTTTACCGATGTACTGAGGTTTGCGGCCGATCGCGAGGACGGCGAACAGCAAGGTGATGCAGGTTTGAAAAACCAATGATCGGCTGATTGACATCGGGATCGCCAAAATCAGGCACGCGGTGGCCATCCACAGAACAGTCCGGTGAAGCGATCCGCGTTTGAGCCAAAAGTACGCGATCCAAACCCCGGCGAGACCGTAGAAACTGGTCAACCCATTGGTGAAAGAGAAAGTCCCCGGTGGTCGTGAGAAACCCATGGCGCCGCTGAAACCCGCCCCCTCCGTGTCGCCGCCTACGCCGCGGTTTACCCACGCCGATTGGGGGCTGTAGAACTGCAGCGCGACCAGCAACGTCATCGGCGGAACGATCCATACGAGGCTTCGGCCCATCCGCAACAAGTCGTCCCGCGACAGGACCCGACCAATGACAAAGGCCATTGGTACATGAACGATCATCGTCCGTGCCCCGAAAGCCGCCACAAACAGGCTGCCGTGGCCCATCCCCATCGCTGTCGCCATGCCAAGCCCGCCGATGATGACAAAGCTAATCACGAACCAATTCAGCGGTAGCTTGCCCCGGCGATACGCCAAGTAAACTACGCCCAACGCGATCGGATCGCGGACCACCAACAACGGCGTGGCAGCAAAGGGCAGGAACCATTTTCGGAGCGCACCTTCAAAAATGACCAGCAACAAATAGACCCAGATTCCCAGCCGCAGCAGCTCATCTGGGTGCGTCCATTTCCGTTTATTGTTTGCTCCAGACGATCGTTTGGACTTACCCTTCTTTCTGCGACCGATGGGTGTTTTTGACCCGATGGGGCGATTCGTTCTTGGACGAGTAGCGTTGGTCAACGGCTCCGCCGCGTCGACTGATCGCCCGGGGGCTTCAGATGAAAGGGTGGAGTCAGTCAACGGCTTACCCGGTGAGTACCTCACGCACCTTGGCCGCCAGCTCTGACCCGTAAGCCGACCATGGCCTGCCAGCGGCGGTTCGGCGGGCGTTCTCACCTATCGCGGCGATTGATGCTCGATCGTTGAGCAGCGTCTCGACCTGTTGCCGCAGCGCCTCGGTGCTGCCGGCCGGGATCAACCACCCATTGTGGCCGTGCGTGATCAGGTCCGGCCCCGCGGTCCGGTCGGTGGTGATTACCGGGGTGCCCTGACTCATCGCCTCGGTAATGACGAGTCCAAAGCCTTCAAAGAGCGATGGGAATAGCAGCACATCGTGATCCCGCATCTGCTGGAGAATTTGATCGTGCGGCAGCGTCGCGATCCAGCGATGTTTCGGCAATGCCGTAGAAAGGGCGGGGCACTGGTTCAAATCTCCACGCCCAATGACGGTCAACACAACATCCGCAGAGAGTTGATCGGCGACCGTCAGGACGTCGGCGATGCCTTTCCGCTGCGACAGCCCCCCGACGAAGAGCAGCCGCAAAGGATTTTTTGGTGAGCCATCAAATCGCTTGGCCGGTCCCGGTGTTGGGTAGCCGTAGGGGATTACATGAACCGGGGCTGTCAAAGTGGGGTGATCCCGCAACGTCGACTCGGTAAACCGGCTGGCGACAAAAACGTGATCGGCAAGCCGAAGTTCTTCATCCTTGCGTCGCAGTTTGGCGTCGGAGTCGCGAAACCCACCGAGCGTTGTGGCGTACTGGGGCCAGCGCTCCGCTTCGTCGGCCATCAGCGTCCGTGCCGCCCGCCAGTGTCCGATCGGCAGGTCGTATAGCCGGGCGATGCCAAGTTCGGCGGCCGTTTGAAAGCTCTTAACCGCTCCATCCTCGTAGGCGTACACAGCAGACAGTCGACGGGTCGCGATCCATTGAGAAACTTTCCGATCAAGATCGCGATAAACGGCGTCGACCGAAAGCGGTCCGGTCTCATGTCGTATCATGGAGCTCCAGCCAAGGCGAGTAGCGAACATTCTGCCTAACTCCCTAACCGGCCACTGGACTGTCACATCTCGAAGCTGTTCAACAAACGTCCTCCTAGCAAAATCTCGACCACCTGGCATCCGTGATAACTGACACCAAATATTGCCTGGGAAGCTTGCAATGCTGGTGTGGAATCCAGCTAACATATCGGCTTCAAAGAATCCGAGAAGGAGGTTGCGGACGAAGGAATTAGCAGTAGGATGGCACAGCACGACTGACGTTTTGTCAGAGTTGGACTGCATATCGCCTCATTTCAAGTAGTTGCTTCGAAATTCCAAGGAGACCAAAGAGATTGTGCCGATACAGATTTCGCGACTGTCCTAGTCCAGTCTCTTTCGTAGTGGAAAAATGGAAACTTCAGGTAGACATAGACATTCAAGAAGGCCACCACGTCACTTTGCCCTCAAATTGCGATAGAATTGCAATCCAATAAAAAACCGCCTCCACCCCTTCAGAATATCCGCTATGGACGGCTTGGATTTAACCGAAAAAAATGCTTTCTTGTAGTAATTTGCTAACTCGTGCCCAATGGGGACAAGCACATACTCGAGGTTGTCATTTTGGCGAGCAATCCTTTCACAGAAACGTCTAACTGTCGAAATGCGAAGATCGTCGACAATAACGAAACCCTTCTTTAGGTTGTTTAACGAACGCAATGGTGTCAATTCCCTGAATGGTGTGAAGTGGGGGGAGTCAACTAAGATCAAGTCGGAATCAGCAATGGCATTTCGAAGCGATCCGTCCAGTCTCCAGTTCAAAACCGGAAAATATCCTAATCTGCACGTACGTAGCCTACTTACAATTCCCGTGAATCTACACAGATGCTCTGGTTTCAGTTGGCTTTTTGTATCCGCTGACCAATGATCGCTGTCCTCCAAACTGGTAACGCTACAGCCAAGGGAAAGAAGGCAGTAAGTACTTCTGCCGCTCCCAAATTCAAAAGCTCTATCGATCGCGTAGGCCTCACAAAATTGCTCTAGGAACGTCAGTGAGACTTCAGGTAAGGCGGCTTCACTTTTTGGATCGTCGGTCAACTGCGGTCCGCACTGAACTACTTCGAAGTTGTGAATTTTTTCGAGCATTCTTGAAGTCTGAGGCGACTGGATGAGCGGGTGCGGATAGGTAGAGAACCGAAACAACTGATATTCAACCGATTTGTTCCTTGAGTGTTATTAGTTACCGAAAGCCATCAAAGATTGACACCCAGTAAGGAAGCCAATTCCTCTCTGTTTTTTCCAATGTCGTAGAAGCGGTGCAGCAATTCTCGTGCAGTGTCCAATTGTTTAACAACGTCCTGCTGCCTCGATACAACGTCATTTATTATTTCTTCACCATCGCACGGTTTCATCGTTCGCCAATGTGTGACTAGCTTACTGGCAGGCAATTTTCCGATGGTCGAACCTGCGGGGGCGTGAACCAGAATGGGACGCCTGGAAAGAAGATAAGTCGACAACTTCGTTGGAAAGGATGTTCTTCTAAATACCCCGCAATTCCAGTCAAACGGATAATTCAAGTAGAGCAAATCGCACTTAGACAAGGTTTCCACCGCTAATGTTTCCGAAAGGTGCCCCAATCGCTCAATCTTTAGGTCTTTCGAAAAACGATTTTCAACCTGCTCAAAGTGAGGGGATCGACCGATTAGCACCAACCCGATATCCGACTGCTGTCTCAGTTTCAACCGCAGCAAAACCTTCACAAGTTTGCGAAGTTGCCTTTGACCGTAAGTGTTACCGAGAATTCCTATCGAAAGTTGTTTCTCAGGATTCGCTGCCGCGGTAGTTATCTGATGTTGATTCAAGCCCCGGTGAACCACGGTTGAGTTAATCCCATGTTTAGACCGGTAATAATTTTGCATTTCAATGGAGATGACGTCGACTGATGTTGCATGTTGAAGCACTGACCTGAAGTCTCGATTGATCTTTGGAACCATTAATAATTGTCTAGTTGAGCGAAGGCCAACCCCGTACGGCGGATCGTCATGCACTGACACGTGAATAGGGATATTCGTCAGCTGCCGTGAGCGATTAGCAATCTGCACCACTGCCCCATGAAGGACAAACCAAATCCGTTTCACCTTTAGGTGATTTGCCAACTTCACGACCTCTTTAGCGATCCGTTTGACTCCCAGAACGCTGTCCCAAAGATACGAACTTCGGCCAAACCGGGCTATCGATCCCTCCGCTAGGACGTACCGCCATCTCTCACTTCCCTTGCCGGGATCCGTTAAGGTTGCGAAGGCGATAGTCTTCCCTATTTCATGACCAACCAAACTTCTGACGATTTCTGATCCGCCTCCTCGAGTTCGCCAGTTAAAATCAGCAACTAGCAACACTTTAGGATTGTCGCTCATCTCCGCAGCCCAGTGTTCGCCTGAGACCTTTGGCAAAGCTCGATGATTCTCTTTGCCTGAATCTCGGCGGTGTGGTCGCCGTACCATCTGTGTAACGCCTCCGACTGATCCGAAAATAGCTCCGTAGCCACATTAGGATTCAAGCGATTGGCGACACTTTGCAGCGTTAACTTTGCTGAGTTTAAGTTGCAGGTCACGTGGATATCATCCAATGGAGTGACGGAGCAGACGCCTAGTCCATGTGCAGCGTACGCGGCGAATACGCCGGACTTTTCGGTTGAATTTGAAAAATAGTAGTAGAATGCGATTCGACAGTCCAGCAGAATTGAAGACACCGCTGCGCTGCTGAGGTATCCATGATCAATGACATTCACACCGCATGTCCGGAACTTCGAGCTTAAAGCTGCTATCGGACCACCAATGTTATGAACGCAATCGATTCGAAGTTTTCTGCAAACCTTTAAGACGCGGCTAGTGTATCGACCAGTCAAAAACGCCTTTTTGAACTTCATTGCACCGAATAGAACAGCATGATTTGAGCGACCATGATAAGTTGGGACGTGAGGTGGTTCACCAACATTCGAAGGAACAGGCAGAAGTGCAACTGACGGTTTGGATTTGCCTAGATGCTGTTGCAGCCAAACCTGGTTTTCTTTACGGTTGGTTATAACTACGTCACTCAAGGCCGAAATATTACGAACGACTGACTTCTGCTTCTCACGCCACCAAAACGATCGACGCCAGGGTTTGATTGGAACAAATAGTTCATGGAATACCGTGCAGATGGTTACTTCGCGCAAATTCGCTGGCTTCTCACTTAGCTCGTCCGAAAGCCACTGAGGGGCACCATGGTTATCATAGCCATATCCGCTGTAATGCAGTACAATCGCTGTCAGAGACTGGTCTTCTTTCAAACGTTCAATGACCTCCTGAGCGATCTCCCAGAAGTTCTTTCGGCTTCTGGTTTTGTTTTTCTTCAGCACCGGTCGGTTTATCACTACATACTCACAATTCAGGTTTGCAAATATTTTGCTCATGCTTTTTCCAATTCTTTCGGAATAATCTGCAACCCCGCAGTGAGAATTTAATGCGTTTGGGATGAAGTGAACCCACACTAGATTCGGGGCGGACTTCGGTGTGCAATCGCTCATCTGCACTGTATCGTATTTTGTATCTGACTTCCCCATCTTTGATCCTTCGGCACTTTTAATGGCTGATACATGGCATCAGATCCAGCTTACCGCAGTAGAACAGGATCCGGGTGCGGTAGTTGGCGAAGTTGCGGAAGCCCCGGGCTGCTGACTTGATCGACTGAATCCGGCTGTTGAACCCTTTGGCTGTCGCGTTGGTGACCCGGTGATCGAAGTAGTTCAACAGTCCATCCAGATGCCCTCGAAGCATCTTGGCGACCTTCGCGATCGGCTTCAGACCACAGACCCCCGCCCACCAATGCCACTGGCCAAAGAACCGCTTGGCGGCACCGCGATCCTCGTGGTCCCAGAAGTGACGGAAGTTCTCCTTGATCGACCACGCCTCACCGGTCTTCAAGTCCGCCCGCTGGACCCGCGACAGCTCCGCAAACCCGTCGCCCGAAAGGTTCTCCAAGTTGTACAGAAACAACTGCCCAAGCCCAGTGAGCGAGTCATCGTCAGTCACCTTAAGCTCACGGTTCTCGGCTCGACAGACCTGATCGACTGCCTCGCCGAGGTACTTGGAGATGTGGAACCGATTGTGGACGATCCTCGCCCACGGCACCTTGAAAGCCGCCGAGTTCATGAACGCCTGCCACTTGTCCATTGAAACCAACTGCACCGAACGCAATCGCCCTTCACTGAGGCTCTCAAAGAGCACGTTGCACGCCGCGATGGTTCGCTCGGGAACGACTTCGAGCACCCGCGAACGGTCGGTGTCGGTCAAGATGGAGACATAATCATGGCCCCGGCCAAAACTCTTTTCGTCAACGTCAAGGTTGGTCACCGAATCGTCTTTTCGTCTTGCCAAACCACGCTGCACGGCTCGGTCCATGATTCGCTGAGCGGACTTCCAATCGATACCCAGCAGGGTAGCCGCTCGCTGGGTGTTGGCCGCCGCAAGCAGGACCTCAATGGCGAAGGCTTCGAACATCAGCGTGAACCGGGGGTGTTTGCCGGCCCAAGGCACGGCGATGGTTTTGACGCCGCACTTTTGGCATCGGCAGCGGGGGACCGCGGCGTGGATCTCGGTGGCGAACTGCATGGTGTCCAGGTGCCGCCAGGCGCGCTTCGGGGCGGTATCGGCTCGTGGAGCGGAGGTGCCACAATCAGGCCACTCGATGGGACCACCGCGATGCTCGATGTCCATTCACACCTGAGTGCCGCTCAGATCGAGATCGATGTGATCGACCCTCCAGGAATCGTGGAGGCCGAGCAGGTCGCGGTAATGGGCGTTAAGATCGTTCATTCGCTCAGGACACGCAAACCCTGCGAAAACCGCACTCAGCCACTAAAAGTGCCGAAAAACCTTTTTTTTCAACGCTCAAGCGAGGAGGCCATCGTCGTTATGAACCGATGGGGATGATAAAATGGACATGACCGATCGATGACCGAAGTCTCGGCGGATCAACATCAAGAACTGATCACCTCACAGGTTTAATACTATCGGGCAAGTCGATTGCGTCACCACCGATCATCCTGGAGCGGTGGCAAAGAAAGCGGAAAAACGACCCGCGATAGATCGCGGAGTTGCATGCTACGCCGTCATAACATTGAGCTATGTAAAACCACGGAAATCATCGCCGACAACGACATTCGTCGCTGCCAATTCTAATTCACTTCTCTGGCTATGCGTCAATTTACTCGCAGCAATTCTCGATACTTCTGCTCAAGACGACTTATTGCATCGTGCCAACGCAGTGACTGAACTCTCTGGAAACCTTGCCGGGCAATCGCCTGACGGAGTTGTTCGTCCTTGAGCAAACCGATCACACGATCCGCCACCGAGGCAGATGTCAATTCCGAAATCATTACAAACTCTTCGTCCTCATTTAAACCGGCCGCAAAGCCGACCGGTGTCGCGACAATTGCAACACCACAGGACATGGCTTCGGCAGTAACCAACCCAAAACTCTCAAAAATGCTCGGGACCAGCAGGATCGACATGTTTTCATAAAAATGCTTCAAATCGGCCCGCGAACAACTCGGAATAATTTCAAGACGGTCGTCGTTAGGAAACTTGGAGCGGAGAGAGGTCGCTGCATCTTCTCCAATCCCAATCACCTGAAACCGGCAATCAGCAAAAATGGAAAGCACTTCTTCAATGACTTTAGGCATGATTAAAGAACCCTTATTTGGGTTCCAAATTCCGACAAATCCAACAGTCCGCTCGCGTTCAAAGCAAATACTTCGGGACAGCCAATCGTCGCCAAGTGGGTTCTCAATCGCAATCACTAAATTTTGATTTTTGTAGCATCTTGCAATGGCGTAACCATGGTCGAACCTGCTTACTACCGTTAGCAGGTCACAACGTCTGTAGCCAATTTCAGCTAAGCCTCGCGGGGCGGACTGCACCTGCATCTTATTTTCCAAACTTCTTCCACGACGCAAGACCTGGGAATAATGCGGCTCAAGTCCATTTGACCGTGCGACAAGTACGCACTTCCGGCCTGGAACGACACTTAGCAGCAGGCATGATAACCATCCCGGACCACCCCACAGTTCCAGTACATCAGGCGAAGTTTCAAACCACTTTTGCAACGCAACGCATGTATATCCGAGCAGCATCCTAAGTCTCCGTAACCGACGCAATTTCGGAAACCATATATAGTCCTCCGGATCACAGGTTTGAACCTGATGTCCTCTACGCCGCATACCCTCGGCAAACCCCAGAATGACATAACCGGAGCCCTGATTTACGTTCAATGCACAATTGCTGATCACCAAAATTTTCAAAAGTTACCTAATTCTCGCGTGCCGATCCGTCGTGCCGGTACGCCTGCCCAAATTTCATTTGCCGGGATGGATCTCGTGACAACGCTTCCCGCTCCCACAATTGCACCATCATCAACTCGGACCCCATCCATGATCTTAACTCCGAATCCCAGCCAAGCCCTCCTTCCGATCTCGATCCCAGACCCAACTACCGAGTCTATACCATGGAGGTATCGAAGGTCCGTGGCGTGTTGATGGTCTACGAAACGACACCCCGAAGCGATACTTGCATGATCTTCGATTTTGATCGAGTGTCGAATATTAAACTCGCATTGACAGCCGACGAAGACATTGTCTCCAAGAACAATCGATGGCCCAGGTCGATAGATTCCATCGTAATGGAAATAAATGCCATGTTCCAAACGGCAACGATCTCCAATCTTGACCTGATGTGGCCAAGTTACGTACACATTGGCCAGCGAGGTTCCCTCCCCGACTTGCACTCCCAAGGCTCGCCACCGCAGTGTTTCAAATCGCCGTCTCAAGTCAAAGTGATGCCTCAATCTAAAAACAGTTTTCGCGAAGATCTCATTCGTAAGCATCTAATCAGCTATTTGCTATTCATGGCAAGCGATTTATCAACGCGCATGGGCCTATCCCTAAGCACAATTTAGCCTTTGTTCTTCAGCTGCGAGCAAATCTTCATGCATTAATCGGCATATATGAAGTTCTCGAGACGCAACTATCCGAGATTCTGGAGTTCTGCAACCTCGTTTCGCCGTCTTGAGAATGCAATTAGTGCGGAGGATAAATGCCGAGTGTTCTTGAGTGGATTGCGAAGCAATAATCGGGAAACCGTACATGTCGCACCGACTTTTGCCACTGTCGTCGGATGATACAAAAAAGCGTGGGAAATCACAGCAAACATCATTGATGGAATTGACGTTTCATCACTTCGGAGAACCGCTGTTTCATTATGATGGACAAGAAAAGTGTCCTCTATATGGTGGAACGTGACGCCCTTTGCTTTTAGCATACTACCGAATTCGAGAAAGGAATAACCAAATGCGAAGTACTCCGAGCAGCGAGCACCCCTGTCAAATATGTGTCTTGGATATACCGTTCCGCCGCAACTTATTCCGCAATAGTCCGCCTTGCGTTGTGGAGGACCGCTGTGCCCTGCAACTTGAAGCTGTCCCGGAAGGGGGGCGGGTGGTCGAAAGGTGTCGGGCACTTTGGCTGGTTCAAACTCCCCAATAGTCAACACGGCCCCGGGGTGTCTGTTTATCCAACTTAGGGTGATGGAAATGTGTTCCTGGGGAAAGGTGTGGTCGTCATCCATGGTGCGGATGTGCGACCCAGTGCATTCAATGAAGCCGAGATTTCGATTCGCGTACAGGCCCCTGCAAGAGCCTCGCACATACCGGCACCCAAAATGATTTGAAACCTGCAGCGTTGCCGCCCGTGTTTGAGATCCAGACGAATCATCGCAGACGATGACCTCATGAGGCTGTACAGACTGGCTTCGCACCGCACTAAGTGCTCTACTTAGGCTCGCGGGCCGATCGCGGGTCGCAACTGCGATAGACAATTGTACGTTTGTCAACGGAACAGGGGCCTTGTTAGATAACTTAGAGTTAGGCCGACATAAAATCGGATTGCCCGTAGTCGAAACCGACTGGTGGAGAAAGGGGTGAGCGGACCTCGAGTGAATTTCCAAAACAGCCTCTCGTGAGGATCGGCCCTATTCTTTCGATCCCAAAATCGTAGGTGCTTCTTGTTCCATAGCTTCGGCGAACCCAGGAAGTGATGCATGTTTTTCATGCCGGGAGTAAATCCCATTGCGTCTTTAGCTCTAGCCGAAATGGGCAAATCACCAACTATACCCAGGGCAATATTAAGTGCATCCTGATCGGCAGCTTCGTAGGCCCAGGCATTTGATTGGAAGTTCTGAACGTGGGCGGTGTCGAAGATT
The DNA here is from genome assembly GCA_963833245.1 of Pirellulaceae bacterium. Taxonomy (GTDB): domain Bacteria; phylum Planctomycetota; class Planctomycetia; order Pirellulales; family Pirellulaceae; genus Rhodopirellula. The sequence continues at coordinate 6,559 of CAWHXH010000003.1, read as the reverse complement.
GGGGATACTTGGGGCCCGCCAAATGACTTTGCAATTTTCAGCAGAACACTAGCCCAAGCTTGAAGTAGCCCGATATGAGCTACTTGGAGTCCGACAAACCCAGCATTGAAATATGCATTCGTTTTTGCGATTGGTACTCCTATATCTCGCGACCAGATACTCCGTCGCGGATCTGAAGCCAGAAGGGGAGATATGTTATTTTCACACACCCCCACCCCGTTTTCAATCCATAGTTCAAAAAAGAGCCAGGGCGAGACGACGCAAATGTCTGGGTCAAAGTAAAAGATCTTCGTCGCGTTGCTTGCCGGACCGTTGAGTAGATCGAGCATGAAGAATGGTTTGAAGTTGGTTAGGTGGTAGTCTGTCTTAAGGTGCACGAAGCTGACTTGGATACCGGTGCCATTTTTGCTCGAACTGTTGGGGAATGTTCCGAGTTCGACATTGCCTCCACTTGCCCAATTTGGAAGTCTCCCACGATATCCAACAAAAACAGTTCCCTCATATCCCGACGCGTGTAGCGAGTTCAGCAACGCGGCGACTCCAATGTGGTAGTCACCTTCGAAGAGGGTGCAAACTGCTGAGGTCATGGCTCGCGTGCCGTACCCAATGCGTAACTGGAGTTCAAGGCACACTGTGCGACAGCGGTTATGATTGCGACTTTCAAAACACCGCAGGTTGTCGTCAAGTCCTGCGTGAGGATCGCGGCTAACTGAAAGGCAATACTGTATGGTATCGCGAAGAACGGTGGCACAATTCGTCCTCGCGAGACGTTAAGAGAAAATGTGCAGCCAGCTACCATCGAACAACTGCTGCCGATCACAATAAGCATCAATTCTTTACTAAGCGATCGATACTCTTCGCCGAGAATTGTCAGCAGTAATTCAGGCGACATTGCTACTGACGCAACTATTGCTGCGGAAATTCCGACAAGCAAGCATTCAATCTGTAAGAAACGTTTGAGAACAGTCCTTGGATTGCTTGGCAAGCGTGCGTAACGAGGAACTAAAAGCATTGCGAACAACGAAGAAACAATCACAAAAACCTGAGTGAGCCGACCAAGTGCGCCGACGTGGGCGATCGATTCCGTCTTTCCGAAGATCGATATTAGCCAAATTGTTAGCTGTCCAGAAAGTGAGAAGTATATCGTTCCCGGCATCACTCTCCGAACAATGCTCAACATTTCTTTCTGGACAAGCGGATCGGTCGGAACCTCGGAGTCTGCAAATCGCTTCGAAACTTTTCGCAGACGCAAGTTGCTGTAAATCTGGGCGGTCCCGGAAGCCACAACCGCAAACGCTGCAAACGGGAACACGAAGAGCATCAAACCGCTCAAAGCGAGCCGCAACGCGTTTCTGCTAACTTGGATGACCTGTAGGGCTGTAATGTCTTGGTGCAGCTTGACCGAGATTTCCAACAGTGCCCCCGAAAGGACGCTGAGGAAGGCGGGGAGTAGTGAGATCGCGATCATCGTTGCGGTCAGCGATGTTGCTCCCTGTTTCATTAGCAAGAGGTACAGCATCGGAATCGAAACGGTGAGGCTCCAAACGGCGAATTGACGACGGAGTTTCATTCCGGTGGCCAGCACTGCCCCCAACTTCTTTCTGTCCTGCCACACCTTCCCGCCCTGCGACATGACTCCCGACGCGATACCCCCGTCAGCAAGGAGTGTCATAGTTCCCAGCGTTGTGTTGGCGATCGTGTAGTAGGCGTACTCCTGAACTGGCAGCAAGCGAATCACCAGAATGCCACACACGAAACCGATTAACTGTACCACCACTTGGGCCGCTCCCGTGATCGCGATAAGCTTGCTCCACTCGCGAGCTTTCGAAAACTGAGATGCATTGCCGAGTGCGACTCCAGCTACTTCAGTGGGGTTGACCTTGACTCGAATCATACGGTTCTAATTGTCAAACCCAGCAGCGGCACTACTTCGCGACCCCAGTCCGTTGACGGGGAAAAGGTGTCAGTTTCGAATGGGCGAGGAAAAGATGTCAGGTACGAATGGCACTTTCCCGTATTTTGCAAGGTTTTAGGCGGCCGCGGCCAGATTCATTGCCTTCCATATCATGCGTGGCACCGGCGTGGAAAAGGTGTCAGGGTGTGCCGGGATAAACCGGTTTGGAACAGGGAATGAAAGTGTCTCACGATGAACGACTAGCCATCGACGTCGGCCTCCAGCGGAGGTGCGGGGGAGGTAACGACCGCGTGCTGAGCGTCCGCGGCGGAGGGAAACGTAGGCCAGCCACTGAGCTCCGAAATCATCACTTCCGTGTGCCCACCTTGTCCGGACTTGGGGAAGGCAACACCGGTCGTCCCGCCAATGGCGAGGGACGATCGGACACGGCGGAGTCATCGAACCTGTGCATGCGTGGAAGTTCCAAACGCGAGAACCGGGAGATCCCATCAGCCCCCTTGCTCACTGCAGCAGCAGTCCTTGGGGCGGTCTGTGAACCCACAAGGGTACGACGGACATGAACGCCAATGGGAAGTCAGATGGGGGCGTAGTACCGCCGACTGGGACGAACAAAGCCGGAACTGAACCGGCTGCGGAGTTCCCCGAGGGAAGGCCCCCAGCCAATTGGAACGCCGATCAGTCTGATCTGCCCCGCTCACCGGCGCGGAAACGTGGCAGATCACTCGGACTGGCTGGCGTACGCGAGACAGCTCGGGCGAAACCCGAGCTGCGTTTCACGTCGTTGCTGCACCATGTCAACGAAAAGCTATTGACCGAAGCCTTCTTCGATTTGAAGAAGACCGCGGCCGTCGGCGTCGATGAGGTGACTTGGCACGACTACGAAGAAGGTCTGGCCGAGCGGATCGTTGATCTGCACGGTCGAGTTCACCGGGGAGCCTACCGAGCAAAGCCTTCCAAACGGATCTACATCCCCAAACCCGATGGCCGGTTGCGGCCGATCGGGGTTGCGTCGCTGGAGGACAAGATTGTCCAAAAGGCGATCGTCTGGGTGTTGCAGAGTATTTATGAGGAGGATTTTGCTGGGTTCAGTTATGGCTTCCGGCCCGGCCGCTCTCAGCACATGGCACTTGATGCCTTGAGCGTCGCGATCGGCTGCAAGAAGGTGAACTGGGTTCTGGATGCCGACATCGAAGGTTTCTTTGACAACATCGACCATGAAAAGTTGATGGGATTGTTGGAGCTTCGGATCGGCGATCAACGAGTGCTTCGTTTGATCCGCAAGTGGCTCATTGCCGGGGTCAGCGAGGACGGTCAATGGTCCAAGTCGACGGTCGGAACACCGCAGGGGGCAGTGGTTTCACCACTGCTCGCGAATGTGTTTCTGCACTATGTTTTGGACCAGTGGGTGGTCGATTGGAGGAAGCGGTGTCGAGGCGAGGTGGTGATTGTCCGTTATGCGGACGACTTCGTCATGGGCTTTCAGAACCGTTATGAGGCTGAAGCGTTCTTGGATCAACTTCGAGAGCATTTGGCGGAGTATGGTTTGAAGCTTCACGATGACAAAACACGTCTGATCGAGTTTGGCCGCTTTGCGGCCGAGCGTCGAGGCGAACGTGGGGAAGGTCGGCCGGAAACGTTCGACTTTCTTGGTTTCACCCATCGCTGTAGTGTGACGCGATCGAAGGGATGGTTCATGGTCGCTCGCGAGAGTGTTGCCAAGCGAATGCGGGCAACTCTGGCGGCGATCAAAGCCAAGCTGAGACAACGTCGACACTGGGAGATTGGTTTGGTAGGCGAATGGCTAGAGCGTGTGGTTCGGGGCTGGATGGGTTACCATGCGGTCCCGGGCAACATGCGGCGGCTTCAACAGTTTCGCGACGGTGTGATGCGTCGGTGGTTGTTTGTTTTGCGCAAGCGAAGCCAGCGGCACCGGTGGACATGGTCTCGACTGAAGAGCTTATGTGATTCTGTTCTCCCCAAGGCGAAGATCCTTCATCCTTATCCAGAACAAAGGCATCGCGTTCGACGAGAGGCAGGAGCCGTATGAGTTAGACGCTCAAGTACGGATCTGTGCGGGGGGCCGCCCGAAAGGGCGGTCCCTACCGCGATTACCGATATGGGGGAATAGGCAACTGTACTGGCCGTCAGGACACGTGGCTGTCCCCCGGTGGGCCGGATGCCCGCCGTTCTTTGCGGCACGATGCCGCCGAGCCGCTTCGGCGAGCATCGGGCGTTGGGACGGACCGGCAAGTCCGTCAAAACCGAGGCGATAGCCGAGCGCTGGGAGCGGAGGCTTTGCGAAGCGACAGGAATACGTCGGATCCCGAAAGTGCTAGACGCCGAGCCGGATGCTCGGCGTTTGTCTGAAAGGCCGGACGCATGGATGCGTCCCGCCGTAGGGAGGCACGAAGCGAGGAGGCCGCCGACGAGTGATGCCGACCGAAGGCGGGTCGGAGCGACCAAACGTAGGGAAGGCGCAGCGCGGAGTCTTCGACAAGCGTAGACCGCACCGGAGTACCCGAGCGGAGACCGGCCGTCGTGAGCGGAGCCGCCGCGTAGGCTGGAGGCCGAAGCGGCGGCGCAGCGAACCGAGGCATGGATGCCGATAAGACAGACGAAGCCGGAGGCGCAGTTCCGTATTGGCAAGTCCCGGTGAGCGACCGTAGGTCGCGAGCTTCTCGCCCCACCACGACAGGCGCCGGACCGGTCCTGGACGACAGGCGACGGACCGAGCTTGGGACGAACCCCGACCGGTCACTGGTTGTCCCCCTGGACCAGCAGCATGGGCCGATGAGCTGTTGCCTTCGTCGGAGCCGGGCCGCCGCCGTCGCAAGGCACTGCGGCGGTGGCCCGGCGCAGACGAAGGTGACAGCGGTTGCCTTTGTTGGTGGGGGTCAGAGTTGCAAGCTTTGACGCGTCAGTGGCCGGGAGGGACGACCGGCAGGGAGTGTCCGGGAGGGAGGAGTCTTCGACGCTCTGAAGGACGGCAGCGAAGCGGAAGATCGGGAGGCCGGAACGTCCGGTGCGAGCACACCCGGACGCCCAAAGCCGTATCAGCCCCACCCAAGTTAACAATTTGACCAAATATCACCTCCAGCTATTGACAGCCGGCAGTTGATCGGGCCTAGTGAATCCAGCACCGCCGAAGCGTTGCCGACGCTCGACGTACGCGCATCCGCCAGCGTCATAAGTGCATATCGGTTGTCTCTATGTACGACCATATCAACCACCACCCCAGGGCCCGGCCACCGATACGCGCCCCAACAACACCAAGGTAATCCCGTGGACCACCCCCAACCCAATCTCGTCGACCAACTCACCGACTGTCCCCTATCGACCGTCGCCGACTACTATGCCGGTTGTTTGAAAGACAACCCCAAGGCGATCGACTTCGTCACCGATGAACTGAAGCTGACCGAGGAAGAAGCGGCTAAACAAAAGATTGGTTTCTCCGACCGATCGCTGGGCAATCTCATACCCGGCCGGCGGATCAAAACAGGTCGAGAGGTTCGCGACCGGCTGACCGAAGCGGGGATCTACAAAGCCAACGGCCGCGAAGCGATGCGGGGCCGGGTAACCGTTCCGGTGCTCGATGATGCTGGGCGAGTTATCGGACTGCGAGGTTATAAGATTGACACGGCAAGTGAAGGCGATGCGGTTATCTTCATTGGACCGACTGGGCACGAAGTGGAAGCCGAACCCCAGGAAGCGATGGCTGTCCCGGAAGAGGAGACAACCACGAATGACACGAATCACACGAAAGAAGAGAAGAAGACTGAAGCGAGTGAGTTGATTGAGCAGGATGCTGGTTTGGTATTCCAACGCGACGACCGGCGCTACCGCATTCGTGGCCTGGAAAAGAACGCTTCAACGTGCACGCTGAAAGTCACGCTGCAGGTCAGCCGTGATGACCTGGTGCATCTTGATGCGTTGGACCTTGTCAAAGCCCGCTCTCGAACTTCGTTCATCAAAGCCGCCGCCGATGAGTTGTTCGTCGATGCGGATTTGATCAAGAAGGACATCGGGCAGTTGCTTCTCAAGCTAGAAACGCACCAGGCCAACAAGATCGCTGACGCCAAAGCCCCGGCGGCCCCAAAGGTCTCGATGACCGACCCCGAACGCACCGCCGCGATGGCGTTACTGCGTGACCCCCAACTGCTGCAACGCATCGTCTCGGACATGGACGCTTGCGGGATCGTTGGTGAGTCAACCAACAAGCTGGCCGGTTACCTGGCCGCCACCAGCCGAAAGCTGGAACGCCCCTTGGCGGTCGTCATTCAAAGTTCATCCTCCGCCGGCAAGACCTCGTTGATGGACGCGGTGCTCTCGATGATGCCGCCCGAAGACGTGCAGCGATTCAGCGGCATGACCGGTCAATCGCTGTTCTACCTCGACTCCGATCAGATCCGTCACAAGGTCCTGGCGATCGCCGAGGACGAGGGCATCCGGCAAGCAACCTATGCGCTAAAGCTATTACAAAGCGAAGGGGAACTTCGTCATGCCACGGTCGGCCGTGGAGAGAATGGCCAACCTCAAACGACCGAATACCGGGTCGAAGGCCCGGTGCAAATCTTCCTGACAACCACCGCGATGGACATTGATGAGGAATTGGTCAACCGATGTTTGCTATTGTCGGTCGATGAA
>CAWHXH010000002.1:0-1753415 GCA_963833245.1 Pirellulaceae bacterium | reverse complement strand
GCCTGCGGGCCAATCGGTGTCGATCGGATTCCGCGTTGCTTTGTGAAAGGAATGCTTAGGGGATCGTCGGCCTGTGACTCGGAGTTCGGAAAAAGGGCTGCTGGGCGACACCGGCCGGGGCCGGGCGTCAGCGAGATGGCTTGGGTGATCCACCCGAGGGCGACATCCGCTGTCGTCCCGGGCGACTTGGGGGTTGGCGTCGTTTGCCAATCCCCTCGTCGAGAGTTGCTATCGGCCAGACGGGCTGACAATCCCCACCCCCGGCAGCCGGTTTTCGCCACTTGGTAAGCTTTGACTTTTGAACGCCCTGAGACGGCTCGGAAAGCTCCCCCGAATGTTCACGTGACGACACCCGCCAACCCGCCCCCGCCGGTCCCCCCCAAGCCCACCGCGACGATTGTCGATTTGACCACGTTGCCGCCGGTCGCCTGCCCTTGCGGCACCGCACGGCGAGCGTTTGCCGGCGACGACCGGTTTCCCGGCACGCTGCATCTGACCCAAATCAGCCGCAGCGCGGTCGCCCACCACCACCGCGAGCACACCGAAACCTACGTGGTACTGGACTGCGGCCCCGGCGCGGCGATTGAACTGGACGGCATCCGCCACCCGGTCGCCCCCCGCACCGCGATCCTGATCCCCCCCGGCGTCGTCCACCGGGCGATCGGCGAGATGACCGTCCTGATCGTTTGCACCCCGGACTTCGACCCCGGTGACGAGGAATTGGCAAACCCGTAGCGGGTTTTGCCAAAAATTTCGTTTTTTTCCCGGAAACGTTTCCCGATTTGATTGGCGTAGTGGATTTTGTCAGAAATTCATCCCGTCAATGTTGGCCTCCGCTAGCTCGACTGGCCCCCCGGCTCTGTATCTTCCTCTGGCTGGTGCTCCAGAACCCAAGCTTTGATCTGATCCGGAGATTTGTCGAAAGGGGGTTCAAAGTCCGAGGCATCCAATGGTTCATTGACTCGATTCCAGATGAATTTGGAATCATAGACAATGCTGTAGGGCAGTTGGGCACCGGTCTGTTGATCAACCGCGATTTGTTTTGATTCCAAACGAATGGCGGAGGGCAAGTAAAGACCCGAAACGTTTTGCCACTGGAAATCCTCGATCTCCGCAAGTTTTCGCTCCTTGCTGATCGTGTGCGTGTATAAGTGTTTTCGATTGACTGGCATTAGGGTATTCAGATCAAACTTCCAGATTGTCCTGCTGGATTCTTCGTCTGGCTGATCATTGAAGTAGCGAGCGACGACCATCGCAACCTGTTCTCCGGTAATGGTCGCCTCTGTTGTGTCCGATCGGACGGTCAGGGTGGTCCACATCGGGTCCAGTGAACTGAACATGAAAGCCGAGTTGGGATGCCCAACGATCCCAACGGTGGGCAGGATCGGCACCTTGAAAAGTTGATGAAAATCGTTATCGGCGATGATCGACATTCGCCGCCGGCCCCTTTCATCATAAAAAAAACCTACCCCATCCGGGTTGCGTTGCACGGCGTAGAGGCGTGTCCTGGTACTTGAGGTTGACTCCTCAATGACGTCCGCGGTAAACCACCGACCGATCAGTCGCCGGCTGGCGGTTTGGTCAAACAGATAGCGTTGCTTGGTTTCCATGACTTCCAAGCTGCCGCCGGGCTTGAGAGTCACAATCTGTTGATCAACGAACAGGTCGGCGGTCTCGAGCGATTTATTATTGGACACCAATCCCGCCACCAGCGAGACGGCCAGGTCTTGCTTGAGAACGGACTCATTCACCGGTTCGTCACCATGTGCATGATTCAGCGGGATGGCGATGGAGCTGACGACGATGGATAGCCAAATCGCGTTGGTGTCTAGCATGAAAGGCATCCGGTTGCGGGGAGTGAATTAAGGGGACTTGGCTAAGGCTTTCACCATTCCCAGCACATGTCGACACCTTCGAGCCACTGACGTTCGTCGTAGACCTCGATGACCTCCGCACTTGCAAAATCCTTCCTGTTATGACATCGCAATTCGCCAATGAACTGCTTGCATGTGTCGCACTCCAATCCGTAGCGACAATAAACTCGCTCGTAAGATCGCCACGTTTCGTAGTCTCCGGCCGGGTCGGAAAACACCACGTCAAAGAGTTCCGGCGAGGGGCCTCGCTCCTGCGTGCCGACAGGACACATTTGGTTGACGCACTTTGTGCTATTGCAAAACGAGAAGCCGTTACCGGGCACATCGCTACACTGAAACTCAACAATGGTTCCACATTGCTGCTGGGCGTGCGACGTCATAGCAATCAATGCGATTTCGGCTGACAGAAGGAGCAATTTGACCATGGCTACAGTTCCTGGACTTGAGTAAACAACAAATAAGGGTTTAGCGAGGTTTCATCAGTCGAGTGTGAGTTTGATCTCTGGATTTGCCCCAAGTGATGTCCCACTGCACCTTGGTGAGCGGTTCTTTCTCGAACACTCCTTCAAATTGCCCTGGATCGAGAGCGACTTTGAAACGACTAATCAGCCGGGAGGTATTGAGCGTCTGCAAAGAGAGCTTTTGACCATTTGCGGTTGCGGACAGCACCGGCGGCATTTCTTGTTCGAAATTGTCTTCCGGCGCTTGGTCACGAATCACCATTCCGAATCCAACCAACCATTCACGATCGTTTACAATTTCCTCTTGCAAAACAATCGTGTCAGGAATGATGCGGACCGAGGCTCGCCGAATCATCGAGACGATGATTTGCCGCTGCTGCGAAGTGCGGGAATCCGTTAGGGTTATTTGGCCGTGCCCGCCCTCAACCGGAATATCTTTTGTCCGAACTCTCACAAGCAGCTTACCGGTGTGTTTCGGGTCCGTTGCCCCTGACAAGGTTATGTCAAAATTATCGAGAGCCTGGCTTTTTTGAATCTGAATATTATTCAATTCTACTGGATCGGTCGCCACGATGAACACTTCTTCGGCCAGGTAGGCGTCCTCCGCCCCCGGCTGCTGAGATTCAATCGCTATTAAGGACATCATTTCAGGCGCACAAGTGAACACCCCCATTAAGTCCGCCAGAAGCGTGATGGTGATCGCGTCGTAGACCAAGTCCTCGCCCTCCCTGCGGGGGTCAAAGGAAATAGACTGGGCCCACACTTTTCCGCTGTAATCTCGACCGGGCCTCAATTGCAGCAGGACATTCGTTGATTCTCCGGCCTCAATACGACGATTTCCAACAACCACTTTGACGCAACCGCAAGTCGCGGACTCTCGGCCCAGCGTAATTAGCTCGCTTGTGCGGTTGTGAACAACCAGGTTGATGTGGTTGTCCTCGGCGACGTCCAGCCTTCCAATCTGTGCGGTGCCCTTGAAACGCGAGACCCCGTCGTGCATCAAATCGACATTCACCGAACGAGCCCTCGGCCTCGCTGGCGGCTGTGCCCACGAACCGCCTGCCGCGAAAAGCGTTGCCAAGGCTAGTGCCAATTTAACCGCTATAAATCTATGACACATTTCTAATCCAACGACTGGTCTAAGGTTGGGCGCAGATTCGGCATGCTCGGCCGGAACCTGAGTTTTGCGTTGCTTCCTGGCACTGTCAATCTTTCGCGAACTACCTGAAGGGAAATTTGTCAACGGCCAAGAATCCCAATGTCTGTGATGGAACCGCAAACACCATCCAGCGTTGACTAACGGCAAGCGATGCCCCATTAAAAATTTCGAAGATTTTCCCGGGATTCCCATTGACACCCCCGCCTCGGTCTTTTTCTGATGGGTGTTCACGGTCGCCGTGTTTACGCTCCTTGGCTGGTCTTTTTATACCAACGCATCATCGGCGTGACCGTGATGCCGTGCAGCACGATGCTGACGGTGATCGTCGCCAGACATGCGTCCAGCAGCACCCCAAGGGACGATTCCTCCACTTCACCGACGCCCAAAACCAATGCGTGGGCGAGGTAATAGAAGGTTCCGATGCCGCGGACGCCGAACCATGAGACCAGCTTTTTCTGGACCGGGGAAATCGTTCCAATCCAAAGCGTCGCAAGCACCATTGCCGGGCGGACCCACAACACCATGACTACTCCAAAAACCCAAACTCTGGCGTCGATATGGTGTTCGGCCGATAGCAGGATGCCCACCATGACGACCAATACGATTTGTACCAAACGTTCCATTGTGTCGGCGACCACCAGATTGTCTCGCGTTAACATGGCGGTGGCGTGCTCGGGGGCGTCGGCCTCGTGCTCCGCTTCGCTGCGGTCCGCCTCCTCTATCGCTTCACCGGCTGACGCGGTTTCGTTGTCTCGGACCTCGACGTGACGCATCGCCAACGCCGCCGCGAACACAGACAGGAACGCGTAAACGTTGATTGCCAGCGCCGCTCCGTACACCAGGCTGATGAAGCCGAGGGTCAACATCTCATCAGACGCCATCTCGGGCCGAACCCTTCGCCGAATCCAAACCGCCGCGTGCGACAAACCCCATCCGGCCGCATAACCAAATAGCAACCCCGCGGTGACTTTATAAAATACGTCAACGACCAACCAACGCCATCCAAAATCCCCCAGCGGGTGCATCGAGTTGCTGATCAAACCCACGCCCAGCAGCACCATGGGAAAGGCGGTTCCGTCGTTCAAACCCGCTTCGCCGGTCAGCGTCCGCCGTAGCCCGTCGGTGTCGTCGGGATGATCCAATTGCACGTCACCGGCCAACACCGGATCGGTCGGCGCCAAGACCGCGCCGAGCAATACCGCCAAACCCGGCGGCATCCCCAAAGCGAAGTGTCCGATCAGGGCCGTGGTCGCAACGGTCGCCAGCATGGTGGCGGCAGCGAGGATCACGGGAGCAACCCAATGTCGATGGCTCAGCGGCATTCGGATCTTCATCCCCGCCGCGTAGAGCGAAACGATGACGGCGATCTCAGTTACGTGCTCGATGAATTTGGCGTCTTGGACCAGAATGATCTTTATCAGATCCAGCCCCGCCGGCCCAATCGCGTAGCCAACGATCAGGTAAATGATGGAGCTGGATAGCCATGATCTTTTGAGCAGCGGACCGACCGTGCCCATCACCGACAGCAGCACGCCGACGATTAGGAACCAAAGGACGACGTTCCAGGGCATGTTAATCTCAGGGATGGGATAGGCTTCCAGCCTGTCATTAACGCATAAGACAGGCTGGAAGCCTATCCCACCGCCGGCATCCCGACCTGCAACTTGGGCAATCCGGTGATCTCAAAGGTCGCCGAAGCGATCCCGATGCCCGCCTCGTCAAGCCGCTCGATCAAATCACGGCTGATCGCGTCTGGGTCAACCGGTAATAAACCGCCGGCTGCAAATTGACAACCTCGACGGGGTAGCGACGTTTGAGTTCTTCCAAATCTTCCGGGGTAATCTTATCGCTATCCGGTCGCCGACCTCAAAGGTTGACCCGCGAAGGATGACAAAGTAGCCCGCGATGCTGGTGACGACTTTTTGCCAGGCAAAGGCCAAACCGGCGGCCACCAACCCGAACGCGGTGGCCGGCCGCTGGGGGTCGTCGAACCAAATCGACAGCGCTCCGAGCAACAAGGTCGCCGCGGCAATCATCTGGACGCTCTGACGAATCCAGAACGCGGTTTTGCGACGTTGGTAACTGCCCGGGGTCAAGTCAACCAATCGCGTCAGCAGGGCAGGGCACAAATGTAGGGTGGGTCAAGCCGCTTCGGCGCCGACCCACCGTTTGGCGTGATGGGTGGGTCGACGCCGAAGCGGCTTGACCCACCCTACAAGAGTTGCCCATGGCGCACGACGTGCAGTTTGTCGCGCAGCCAGCGGGGTGGGGTTTCCCGAGAACCACCTTTCGCTGCGGTCAATCTTCCTCCCCCCCGACCCCAGGATTTTGATGGCACGAACCAACGACAGCGGTGCGACGCTGCGGACCCTGCTCATTGTTGTCGTTTCGATTTTCGTGCTCTCCTGGGCTCGCGACGTCATCTTGCCGCTGGCGATGGCCGGGCTGCTGACGTTTGTCCTTTCGCCGCTGGTTCTGCGGCTTGAGCGGCTCCGGTTCCCCCGCGTCCTGGCCGTTTTGTCCGTCGTCACAGTCATGACGTTGATCGCCGCCGTGGGCGTCTGGGTGGTCGGAAATCAACTCCGCGACCTTGGCCAAGAGTTGCCGGCGTACCGCGACAATTTGGTCACCCGGATCAAAACCATTCGCGCCCCGGCCGCGGCGGGGGAGGAGAACGAGTTGGCCAAAGTCATCGAGGAGATCAGCGAGGAAATTGGAGGGGAGGGGGACGGGGCTGAGGCCGATGACAGCGGGTTGCCCCAAACCGCAGGCGAGGGCGGCTCGGTCTCCGAGGTCGTCGAAGTCGCACCCGATCGCAAATCGGGGTTGATCGGCGATACCATCAAGCCGATCCCCGTCCGGGTGATCAACAGCGATTCGTTTGGTGTCTCGGTGCTCGGCCAATGGCTCGGGCCGATCCTGGCGCCACTTGGAACCGTGGCGATCGTTGCGGTTTTCACCGTTTTCATGCTGTTGCAACGCGATGATATCCGCGATCGGTTGATTCGGTTGGCCGGCACGACGCGGCTCAACATGACCACCCAGGCGTTTGACGAGGCAGCCGGACGGGTCAGCAGCTACCTGTTGATGCTGCTGCTGATCAACGGCGGCTACGGGGTCTGCGTCGCGATTGGGTTGTGGGCGATCGGGCTGCCCGCCGCGGTTTTGTGGGGATTACTTGCCGGGGTTTTGCGGTTCATCCCGTTCCTGGGGCCTTGGATCGCGGCCGCTTTCCCCGTGATGTTGTCGTTGGCGGTCGAGTCCGGGTGGTCCACGCCGTTGTGGGTGATCGGGCTGTTCATCGTCTTGGAATTGATCTCCAACAACGCCGTCGAGCCGTTCCTGTACGGCAAGTCCACGGGCGTCTCGATCACCGCGATCGTCGCGATGGCGTCGTTCTGGACCTGGCTGTGGGGGCCGCTGGGGCTAGTCCTTTCGATGCCATTGACGGTGATTTTGGTTGTGGTCGGCCGCTACGTGCCGCAGCTTTCGTTCTTGAATATCTTGCTCGGCGACGCCCCGGCGCTGGACACGCGGTTCAAGTACTACCAGCGGCTGCTGGCGATGGACTACCACGAAGCCGGCGAGATCGCAGCTCAAACGCTTCGCGAAGGCACCGTCGAGCAGCTCTACATGGACGTCCTGTGCCCGGCCTTGAGCCTCGCCGAACGCGACCGCCAAACCGGCGACCTGCCCGACGAACGCCGCGATTTTGTTCGCGAAACGATCCGCGAGACCGTTGAACACTTCGGCGAAGCGGCTCGGACGCCCGCGGAGGTCGAGGCTGATCCGCGGGCGACACCGACCGTGGCGGTGGATTTATACGGCGATCCGCTTGAGGAACCCGAGGACGATGAGGTTCACGCCCCCAGCCGGGTGCGGGATCTGGAGCGGATGCCGATGCGGTGGTTCGAGCCATCGGACGCAACCAACTCGTCGGTCATTCCGACCGTGGGGACCCGTGTTTGGTGCATCCCGGCCGAGGACGACGCCGACGAGATCGCCGGAATGATGATCGCTCAATTGCTCACCGCCCGCGGTTACTCGGCCGAAGCGTTGCCGCTGGACAAACGTTCCGAGGAGTTGCTCGACCGGGTTGCCGAAGAGGCAACCGACACGATTTTGATCAGCGCCGTGGCCCCCGGCGGCGTCACCGCGGCCCGTCGGTTGTGCCGCAAGCTGCGTCCCCAGCGGCCTGGCGTGCATGTCATCGTCGGACTGTGGAACGCCTCGGGACCGTTGTCCGAAACGAATCGTCGCCTCAAAACCGCGGGGGCGAACGAAGTCGTCTCGGATTTTCAAAACGCCGTCGCGACGTTCGCCGAGCAATCCGCCCCTGACAAAGCGATCAACTCAGCGGTCGTCGAACCCGGAGCCGCCACCGGCCCCGCGATTGCAGGTTTGTGATTGTCGGAACTACCGTCGACCGGTGGGACAGGCTTCCAGCCTGTTGTCGGGCTGAAAACCAATTCGACGACAGGCTGGAAGCCTATCCCACGATCCTTTCCCGAAACGCTGTTTGAGTTTTCCCATGTTTTCCCGTTCGTTTTCTCTCGGTTTGACGGCGGTCGTTCTTGCCGGTTGTGGCGGTCGCGATCCCGAGCCTTGGCGTGGCCCGGATGAACCGGGTGATGTCGCGACACTCGACAGGGACGTGCGGGACACCGAGTTTGGCCGAAACGACGACCTCGGTCCGCCGCCGGCGTTCAATCCTGATGGCCCATCGACCGGCGGCTCGGTTGATTGGCAACCCGGCGGCGCGGCGAGCACGGCCTCTCGCACCACGGCGATCGACATCGATGCCCTCCGCGCCGGCGACCCCCGGCCCGGTGGCGATTTGAACAAATTCTTCCCGCCCCAGGGCGGTGACGACGACATGGTTGCCAAGCAGGAAAAAGAGGGATTTGCCCAGTACTCGCTCAGGCGTGGCGGCGACGAGGTGGCCCAGCTTTCGATCACCGACCTGCGAAGTAACCCCGCCGCCGCCGACAAATTCCGCAATCCCGAGTCGATGGTCGGCGGGTTCCCCACAGTCGCCGACGGCAGCAAGGGCACGACGCTGTTAATCAACGGCCGCTACCAGGTCAAAGTCCGCTCGCCCGGCGGTCAACTCAACGAATCGCAGCGCAAGGCAGTCCTGCAATCGTTCGATCTCTCCGGCTTGGCCTCACTGGACTAACCCCCCAGTCCACACCGCCAGCCGTTCCGAAACTAAAAACTGTCAACTGTTAACTGAGAACTTCTCCCCCATGGCCAAAGCCATCCATCAACTGGTCGACGATCTGCCCCGTCGATCGCTCACCGTCGGCATGCTTCATGCGCTCGACTGGATCACGCCGGGGCACTACGTCAATTTGGTCGGGTTCGAGGAAACGATCCGGGCGATCACCGGTGAGTCCGACCCCGCCTACATCGGCCGAGTCGGTCGCCGGGCGATCGAGCTGTACAACGACACGTCGCAGGGCTATCAGCGGGGGCTGTGGATTTATCGGGCCGCCGACAGCGTGCAGGGGCTGGCCGGCGGGGCGGCGCTGATCGAAAAGATCAGCGAGTCGTTTGGTTTCCTGTCTTGGTTCGGCGCCTTGACGCCCAAAGCCGAAACGAGCCAGTCGATCGACTTGGCCCTCAAGCTGGTCGCCGAAGTCGTCGCGTTTTTGACCATCAACGGCCGGCCCGGCGATCGGGTGGGGGAGTTCGTCGAATCGCTGACAGATTTCAAAGACGAGTCCCGCATGCGGTTGGCGGCGATGATCGCCGTCGACGGGGTTTTGCCGCTGGGGCCGGACTTCCTGTCCAAAGCGATCAAACAGATCGAGGGTCAAACCGGCGAGGTGTCGGGTAACGAGCGATTCACGCGGCTGCGGGGGATGATCCCCGGCGACAGTGTCTCCGATCAGATCGGTTTCATGCAGAAATCGCTCGATTCGCTCTCGTCGTTTGTCCCCGGTTTCATCTCCGCCCAGGGCATTACGCAGAGCAGGGTGCTCCAGAGCGTCCAAAAGGTGTCCGACAAGTACGAGGGCAAGCTCGATTACGTGGCCGCGGCGTTAGACCTGACGACCGACTACTTCGAGCACACCGGCACGCAAACCGTCGCCCGCCAGTTGATCACGCGGGCAACGTCGGAGGTTTGACACGCCAAAGCCTCAGCACTGATGGGGTCAATACGACGCAAGGGACCGACGGGACTACCCGCCTCTCCTTATCCGCAATCGTCCCATCGGTCACATGCGTCGCATCGGTCCCATTGCCCCCCAATCGCCCCACGGGCCGCAGAAACTCAACGTCACCAACACCTTACGATTTGCAAGCAAACGTCCCTTAAAAGTTTTTCCCGAAAACTTCCCCTCATGCGATTGACGCTCGGCGGTCGATCGCTATTCTTCCCCTCCCGCCGACAACGAGCCGGCCAGCGAAACGACGACCTCCGACACCTGGAAGGCCGCTCAAGACGTCTGGTTGGCCCCGAGAAAGCGGGGAAGCGAACTTCCGAAGAAAACTTCAAAAAAATCTTCTGACCTTCGCTTGACGACCACCGGCCTCGCCGGTAACTTTCGCCTCCCCGAAGCGGTGACCTCCCGAGCGGGCCAGCAAGACTGGCTCGCTCGGCTGTTCACCTTCAACGGTGGAAAGCGACTTCGGCCCCTCGGTTTTCCCAAGGGATCACCTGGCCGAAACTGATTTTTGACAATTTGGTTGTTTGGTAGTTGGCATCTTAAGAACATCATGTTCGCAAGGTGGGCAGCTGGGTTTTCCGGCCCGGCGAGACTCACGCGGACGCGATTACAAGTTCTTTTTGAATAGAGCGAATAGACTACTCGATAGGATTCTTGATGATATCGTTTTGTAGATGACGCGATTTCTGGTGCAAAGACTGCTCTTGGCTCGCTTCGGTGGGTTGAGGGTCGTTTGAGTTCGAGATTTCGATGGCCAATCTATGAAGGGCACATGGGGGATGTCTTGGCGTTGAAAGATGAAGGGCGTGGAAGTCTGCGATAAGCCTGGGGTAGCTGACAAACAAGTGATGATCCCGGGGTTCCCGACCGCAAGCAGCTGAATCCATAGGCTGTTTTGCAACAACCTGGTGAACTGAAACATCTAAGTAACCAGAGGAAGAGAAAGAAAAATCGATTCCCTCAGTAGCGGCGAGCGACAGGGGAAGAGCCCAAACCGTGGAGGTTTCCTCCGCGGGGTTGTAGGACTTCAATATCGGATTGTGTGGTGTTAGCGGAACGGTCTGGGAAGGCCGACCAAAGAGGGTGACAGTCCCGTAAGCGAAAGCAACCATGCACCGTAGGAGCACCTGAGTAGGTCCAGTCACGTGAAACCTGGACTGAATCGACGGGGACCATCCCGTAAGGCTAAATACTCTTCAACGACCGATAGTGAATCAGTAGCGTGAGCGAATGATGAGAAGAACCCCTGCTAGGGGAGGAATGTGAACCTGAAACCATGTGCCTACAAGCGGTCGGAGCCCATTTAGGGGTGACGGCGTGCCTTTTGCATAATGATCCGGCGAGTTGTGGTATGCGGCTTGGTTAAGTTCTGACGGAACGAAGCCCAAGGGAAACCGAGTCTGAATAGGGCGTTGGTCGTATGCTGCAGACGCGAAACCTGTGTGAACTACCCATGGGCAGGTTGAAGCGCGGGTTAAACTGCGTGGAGGACCGAACCCACTTAGGTTGAAAACTGAGGGGATGACCTGTGGGGAGGACTGAAAGTGTAATCAAACCAGGAGATAGCTCGTTCTCTCCGAAATATCTTGAGGGATAGCGTCGAGCCACTCTTCACCGGGGGTAGAGAGACTGAATAGGATGGGGGCCCTTCCCGGGGTACCCCACTTAACCAAACTCCGAATACCGGTGAAATTATCTCGGCAGTCAGTCCCTGGGGGATAAGCTCCAGGGTCGAGAGGGAAACAACCCAGATCGCCTGCTAAGGTCCCAAAGGACGACTCAGTCACTAAGGAAGTTGAAATGCCGTGACAGCTGGGATGTTGGCTTAGAAGCAGCCACCATTTAAAAAGTGCGTAACAGCTTACCAGTCGAGCATTTCTGCGCCGATAATGAACGGGAGTAAGTCGTCCACCGAAGCAGCGGGCTGTGCTTTGCACAGCGGTAGGAGAGCGCCGATGACCATACACGAGCCGTACGGTAACGAGCGGTGTCGGGGTCATCGGGTGATTATGCCGGAATGAGTAACGATAAAATAGGTGAGAATCCTATTCGCCGAAAGCCTAAGGTTTCCTGGGGAAGGCAAATCCGCCCAGGGTTAGCCGGTACCTTACCCGAGGCTGAAAAGCGTAGGGGATGGATAGCAGGTCAACATTCCTGCGCCGGTTGTGTATTCGATGCGGGGACGGCGTCCGGAAAGGCAGCGGTACGAATAGAAATGTCCGTAGCAAACGCTGAGGTGATCGGGATTAAACCACCGATCGCGAGCCAAGGCAAAGCTCGAGAGCGTCTAAGTTCTCGAAGTGTCTGGAAGGACGTCCAAGAAAAGCCGCTAGGTTAAGCAACTGACCGTACTAAAACTGACACAGGTAGGTGAGACGAGAAGTCTAAGGCGCTCGGGAGAACGGTGGTTAAGGAACTCTGCAAAATGGCCCCGTAAGTTCGCGATAAGGGGCGCCTCGCAAGAGGCCACAGAAAATCGGCTCTGACGACTGTTTATCAAAAACACAGGACTCTGCTAACTCGCAAGAGGATGTATAGAGTCTGACGCCTGCCCGGTGCCGGTAGGTTAAGGAAGACGGTTAGCCTCACGGCGAAGCTGGCGACCGAAGCCCCGGTAAACGGCGGCCCTAACTATGAACCAAATCGTAGTTATAAAATTTGGCTATATGCTGGAACACCTGAGTATCCAGGGGTACTCGTTGACACAATGGACTGAGTGTGACCTACTTGGATCACGCCCGGCCGGTCAGCAGTGACAATCCCACTGGTGCAGGCAATCAGCAGGAAAGACAATTCGAGATGCTTGCAGTAAATCAAATCGATCCGGCAATTGGACATTACATTGCTGGATTCGTCGATGGTGAAGGAAGCTTTATGCTGAAATTTCGCCCTCGACCAGATTTCACTACCGGTTGGAAGGTAGCACTCACGTTCAACGTGTCGCAGAAGGATGAGGTCATCTTGGCCTTGATCAAGCAGCACTTGGACTGTGGGACTATTTTTGCGAAAGGTGGTGGCGTTTGGATGTACGAGGTGAATAACCTCGTTGCCAACCGTGATTACGTTGTTCCCTTCTTCCGTCGCTTTCCGTTTCTATCTGCAAAGAAGAAAAGGGACTTTGCGACTTTCAGGGAGATGGTGCAGATGTTTGGTGACGGTCATCATTTGACTGAGCCAGGCATTCGTGAATTGCTCCGTCTGCGACGGGGCATGAATGACGGTGGCAAGCGGAAGTATCCGGAGGAGCATATCCTCGGGACGCTTCGGTCCAATTGAATCCTCAGAGACTACATGCCGAACGCGATTCAATGATCGTGATGATATAGTCCGAGCTGCATGGCGACATGCAGAGGTCATCAGAAATGGTGGTCCGCTTCCTTCGGGAGGTAGTAACAAACTGGAGGGTCCTAAGGTTAACTTCCCATGCGGCTCGCATGGATAGCCTTAGTAAAACTTGGCCGTATGCTGGAAACTCTGAGTATCCGACGGTACTCGTCATCTTCGGGTGGCAGTGAAAATCCGTTCGGTGCAGACAATCAGCAGGAAACCCGCTGTTCGCGGTGGGGATCCTCAGAGACTACACGCCAAGCCCGCGGCCTTTGGTTGCGGTGAAGATATAGTCCGAGCTGCATGGCGACATGCAGAGATCAGCAGAAATGATTGATCCGTCTCCGGGTTCGCCTGGAGTAGTAACAAGACTGAGCGAAGTTCCTTGTCGGGTAAGTTCCGACCTGCATGAAAGGCGTAACGATTGGAGCACTGTCTCAACCACCGACCCGGTGAAATTGTAGTTGTGGTGAAGATGCCACATACCCGCGGTTAGACGGAAAGACCCCGTGAACCTTTACTGTAGGCTGATATTGGGTTGAGTCATGATTTGTGTAGGATAGCTGGGAGGCTTCGATCCAGTGGCGCTAGCCATCGGTGAGCCGTTGTTGAAATACCAGCCTGGTCATGATTTAATTCTAACTTTGATCCCGTGAAACCGGGCAAAGGACAGTGTCAGTTGGGCAGTTTGACTGGGGCGGTCTCCTCCCAAAGAGTAACGGAGGAGTGCAAAGGTACACTCAGCCTGGTCAGTAATCAGGCGAAGAGCGTAAAGGTAGAAGTGTGCTTGACTGCGAGACCCATAAGTCGAGCAGGTACGAAAGTAGGTCTTAGTGATCCGGTAATCCCGAATGGAAGGGTTATCGCTCATCAGATAAAAGGTACTCCGGGGATAACAGGCTTATCGCATCCGAGCGTCCACAGCGGCGATGCGGTTTGGCACCTCGATGTCGGCTCATCACATCCTGGGGGTGTAGAAGCTCCCAAGGGTTTGGCTGTTCGCCAATGAAAGTGGTACGTGAGCTGGGTTCAGACCGTCGTGAGACAGGTCGGTCCCTATCTGCCGTGGGCGTTCGAATCTTGTTGGGGTTCAACCTTAGTACGAGAGGATTTGGTTGGACGAAGCTCTGGTGTCCCAGTTGTCGCGCTAGCGGCACGGCTGGATAGCTAACTTCGGAACGGATAAACGCTGAAAGCATCTAAGCGTGAAGCCCGCCCAGAGATGAGGATTCGTAGACGCAAGTCGAAAGCCCCCTGGAAGACGACCAGGTTGATAGGCTGGACGTGTAAGTGCGGTAACGCATTGAGCAAACCAGTACTAATGGGCGAACGTTTGGCCATCGATATCTCGCACTCAAGCGTGTTATCGAGTTGACTAAACGCTCGATTTGGCAAGAATTTGAAAAGTATGACAACTACCAAACAACCGGCGACGTCGGGGTGAGATACCCCCGGCGTCGTCTTTCCGGCGACCATATCGCAAAGGTTCCACCTGTTCCCATCCCGAACACAGAAGTTAAGCTTTGTGAGCCGATGATAGTGCCCACCAGTGTGAAAGTAGGTATTGCCGGATTTTTAAAACCCCCTCGCGACATCTGTCGCGAAGGGGTTTTTTATGCGCTTTTGGCGAGGCGCCTGTTTGAAGTTGCATTGGGTTTCGGCCTTCGTTATGACCGGGGTTCCGTACCCATGGTCAGCACTGACCCCCAGTGGGGTCACAGTCGTTCTTTGCAGTGGCACCTGTCGGGCTGTGAACTCTTTGAAGTCAGCTTGAGTATTGTCCAAATGCGCATTTGTCCGACTCCCGGTCAACCGCGTGACGCAGAGAGCCGTCGCGACCGAAGTCAGCGGGTAGGGTGTTTGATTCAGCGGTGGTGTCCGGCTCCAAGGTCGTGACCTCGTTGGACCGTTAAGTGTTCGTAACAAAGCAGGCTACGACACCGCCCGTTTGCAGGAGCTTGTCTGCTTTCTTTGCCCTCCCTCGCTTCGTGGCAGGTACGGCGTTTGGCCGGGGAGGCCGAGCATTGAGGCAGTCGGCGGCAGGCCCTCCTCTGGCCGAGGTGCTTCCCTCCCACGAAGCATTGGTCTCTATACCACTTTCTTCAGTCCCGATAGGGACGACATGCAATAGCCATGGACGCTAGTCCGTGGTTTTACCGACAAACGCACCCAATCACGTTCGCTCCCCCCTCACTCCTCCTAAGGTGGTCGTGCGGCTAACCGGAAGATTCAATCGCAATGCGGAAAACCGTCGATGGTCTCGCGGACATAACGATCGAGTGATACTCGACCGATTCGCAGCGTATGCTGGATCTTTCGGGTTTCGTAGGCGTATTCTATTTTTTCGTTGTGGTGCATTTGGCCGGTGATGATGCCGGCTGGGGACAGCCGCGGGGGACTGGAAAAGATCCCTTGCCTGGCGACGGGGAACCCGGACCCGTTGGCCTCCATTCGTTCCGGGTAAGTGAAGATGAACAACGGGTCGCAGACTTCCACCTCGGAGTCCGCGAGTTTTTGGTCGTCCGCCAGACAATCGATTGCCAGGGGGGAAACACATTGCCTGGATTCGACGTCGATCTGGAAGATCGCGACGTCCTGTTTGGCGTGGCGATGCCACAACGCTTTGCGGTCGCGTCGAATGACCGTTCGTTGGTCCGACCGCTCGTAAGAACCGTTCTCCTTGAGGCGGCGGAGTACCAGCAGGGCCTCGTCGCCTCGCATATGCTCAAACGCGTGGGCGGTGCTGACGATATAGACAACGTCGGGGTTGTGGAGGCTGTCAGGGTCGCGGACGAGGAAACAGGTGGCGGTCGAGGATGGTCGCTGACAACACCCGCATGGGAATTTCGGAAAAAACCGTATCCGACTTGACCCCAACGTCGGGCCGGATCGTAGAATTAGACCGATGCAACGTTTCACCCGACCCCGCCGAACGACCGTGATGATCAGTTTGATCATAGCGGGCATGGTTCTGACGCCACTGCGGGCGGTGCATTGCTGCGGTTGTCACGGAGCGGTTGGCGATGCTCCAGTGGTTCCGTTGGTGGCTGCGGAAGCGGTCGCGGCGTGTGGCTGTCTCCACTGCGATGTTCCCACCGCCGATCTTAATTGGTCGAGGGTCACCGGGACTCAGGACGGTTTCTACCAGCTCTCCGAACCCTGCTGCTGTGATGAGTTCGATCAGCGGCCGGAGGCGTTGCCTACCGCCGCGGTTCTGACCGGCGGCTTCGTTGCGTCCGCGTCCATGGCGGTGCAGCCCCATGCTGTCTTGCCACTGGTTCGGCGGATTGCTGCGACGTCATCGCCGGTTTGGCAGGATGACCATTCGCTCCAAACGTGCCGGCGATTGAGCCGGTGGTTGATTTGAAGCGGCGCGGGTTTGCCCGCAACGCCGCTGTTTGAATCATCCCGTTTTTTCCGTCCCCGCGAGTCTGTGAGGGCGGTCCGTTTAGAGTTTCCCAAAGATGTCTGTTTCTAAAATTTTGATCGCCGTTTGCTTGATCCTGTTCGCCGCCGTGGTGATGACGTTGACGTCCACGGCCGCCGGTCCGGTTTCGACCGCCCCGACTTGCTGTGCGGACTGCGACGCCGGTTGCCAATGCTGCAGTGCCGACGACGTGTCATGCGGCGATTGCAAGTGTGAAGCTTGCCAATGCACCACCTGCACCGCTGCGGCACCCTGTTGTGCCGACTGCGAAGACACCTGTCAGTGCTGCGTCGCCGACGACGTGGCGTGTGAGGATTGCAAATGCGAGTCTTGCACTTGTGGCGTTTGCACTGGTGCGACTTGCTGCACCGAGTGCGACGGCAACTGCCGGTGCTGCAGCAGTGATGAGGTCGCCTGCGAAGATTGCCGGTGCGAATCGTGTGACTGCGAAGTTTGGGTAGCCACTGCGGCCTGAGACCGCTGACCGGTCAACCGGTCATGTCAATGCCCGTTTGGTCAAGCATTTCGCAGGATTGAACTTCGATGCCGCCCCCCGTTTCATGGCGGCGGGGCGGTTTTTCTTGCGCATCAATGCAACGTAGCGACCGGGTTTCGCGGTTGGGTGCCCGTTGGGCTAAGCTGATGGGGTTGTCCTGAACAGCATGACTCCGTTCTTTTCCCAACTCATCAACGAGCACCGCCGTGATACCAATGAAGTTAAGCATCACCCCGGTGCTCATTTTTATTTGCAGCACATTTTTCCAGTGGGCCGTGGGGGCGGAGTCGATCGCCGGTCCGCAGAAGCCCAACATCCTGCTCATCCTGTCGGACCAGTGCGTACCCTCCCGGGCGACCATCTTGACGAGTCGGAATGCGCTGGACATTGAAATGAGCCGATTTTCAGCACCGCTACCGCGGGAGATCCCAACGATTCCGGAACTCCTGGCGCCGGCAAATTATTATACCGGTGTTTGCGGTCGGCACTATCACCTTGACGGTTCGGGCAAAATGCCCCCCGAAACCGAACAGGCGTTTGAGGAGCACACTCTGGTAACGATTCCCGACCGGGTCGACTACCTTCGCACCGGAGCGGATGACGAAGTGTTGGGTCAATTCACGGAGTTTTTGGATCAAGTTCCGGGGGGCAATCCGTTCTTCATGTGGATGAACTTCAGCGATCCGCATCGCGGCTTTACGGCGGATGCCTATGAACCGGCTCCCGAGACGTTGACTATGCCACCAAGCATGCCAGATACGCGGGAGGTGCGGGGGGATCTAGCCGGGCATTACGGTGAAATCATGCGTTTGGATAGGCATGTTGGACAAGTGCTCAAGGAGTTAGAGGGGCGGGGGCTTTCGCGAAATACCGTCGTTATTTTCATCGGCGACAACGGTGCGGCGTTGTTGCGGGGCAAAGGAACACTGTATGACCTGGGCATCCATGTTCCCCTGATCGTCGCGGGTCCGGGGATTGAAGAGAACTTGACGATCGATGCGATGGTTTCCGGGATTGATATTGCTCCAACGATCCTGGAGCTGGCCAAGGTCGATCTGCCGAGTGAGATGACGGGTCAGAGCTTTCTACCCGCGCTGCGGGAAAAGGCTTTTTCTGGGCATGACTATATCTTTGCGACTCGGGTTCCGCACAGTTCAGGGCTGCCAACCAATACAGCTTATTTTGACCTGGGCCGCACGGTCTTCGATGCCCGCTACAAGCTGGTTTATAATGCTTTGTGGAAACAGGGTTGCGATCCCGTTGATTTTTTAGACCATCCATTATGGAAGGATTTGACAGCTCAAAAGGCAGCGGATCAATTGGATGATCGTCAACCGGGATTACCTGCCGTTGCCCATTGCCCCCTGATCGGTTGCCTTGACCGGTGTCCCCGGATCTGTCGTTCCTGGTCGGTCTAATGCCGTTCATGGAGCAGCAGGCATCGTGGGAGCAGCAGTCCAATCCCTATCAAAATTCCGCGGGGGAAACCGGGGCGGGGCGAATTTTTAACCCGATGGGCCCGTGGCCTCACCGCAGCCTTGCGGATTTGGCAATCGCAATGGTGGGACTTACCCGCCGTTTCAAACCAACATCCCGACGATTCGCTGTCCCAGCGATCCCGGCGTGGGCCTGCCGCCCCAAGGCCGAACCAACTACGCTGCGTGCATTGGCGATTCGGCTCACTACGGTGCTTTGTCAGGCGTTAGCAATGCGACGGGTAAGCCCATCAATGCGGATGGATCGAGCCGGAGCACGGAGGTTTAGGAAGCCCGGGTGGCCCAGCGGGGGTTCTTTGCCCTTCGCAATCCACTAAAGTTTCGCGACATCCTCGACGAATTATCTAATACGATCTGTGCCCCCGAAATCGCAACCGACTTGAGTGACCGCGACAATCGCAACGAAGCCACCGGGTCGGCGTTGGATCTCTATGGTGTCAATGGAGCACTGGGTTGCCACGCCAGCGTAGGCCCCCAGCGGCCTCAATTCTGGCTGCCCGGCACACCGGCGGTCAAGTTCATCACCGATTCGATCGAAGCGGGCAACTTGAACAGCGCCATGGTCCGCACCGGGGCCGCTTATTTGCCCGCCGGCTCATGAAGCCCCTACGGATTATGGGGCAAGCTTGGCACCCGAGCGGCTAAGGAGACCATTGATGCCACGTTCTAGTGTAATGTCCAGGTCGGCAATTGGTTGAGTCGATTGTTAAGAACCAAACTCGGCGGCTATAGCTGTCGGCTGAATTAGCCCAAACGTTAGCGGTAAGGGCCTGTCCTAAATTCTGTGTCAGGTCAACGGTTGTTCATGGTTGGTGATCTTTGGGGATTCGGTCGGGGAACAGGATCGCGATGTGGTTCAAAGCTTGCTCCCACTGCTTAGTCGGACGGGTCCATCGCTTCGACGCCCCCCGGATCGCCATGAAAATCAGCTTTAGAGCCGACCGCTCGCTGGAGTACTGCTTGCGGTTCTTGGTGTACTTGCGAATCACGCTACCCAACGACCGGGTCGCGTTGGTCGCATAGGTCACCATGCAAATTCTCACCAAAGTTATTAAGCTGTTTTTCGGCCGTCGCGACCGTCGGGGCGGTGTATGTTTTTTTCAGCTCCGCCGCGACCGCTTTGGCATCGGTCATCAATACATAACGGATCACCGGTGCGCACAAGATGAACCAAGTATAATTGCACCCTTGTTTGCGGGTACGCCGCTCGGATCGCTTCGGGAAAACCTGCCAGACCATCGACGCAGCAGATGAAGATGTCGTTGAGGCCTCGATTGAGTAGACCGATTGCAGACTTCAAATCTGCCGAGTTTTGAGATCATTCTGCAGGTCTTCAGCAATTCGGCTAGAGTGCCAAGGTTTTCTCGTCAAATCCTTCGATTCGTCGCTGATGATTCCCAACGAAAAGACGCTCAAACGTGGCTTGTCGATCGCGTGGGGTTTGGACTTGGATCTTTCCGAAGTCACCTTGCAGATTCTTGGTCGAACGACCGTTTTGGCAGTTTGCTCGGTCGGTTGTGGGGGTGGGTTGCGTCTCAGCTTCAGTGGCCAGGTGGTGGACCATTTCGGCGTTGAGCATTGTCTCCCGCCCCCGCTTCATCATCGTTTTGAGCAGTGCATTAGGTTCGGCGGGCCTGCTAGGAACGACGAAGAATTAATTGGCGCGGTCGAGAAATTCGCTTCGATGAGCGTAGGCGGCGGACTAGTCCAAATGAGGTTCGTGTGGCTTTCGTTAGCCGCGACACGAGGCTCTGCGAGTGGCCGGGCGGGAGTGCCGGCCGATCATGACGACGCAAGGTAAAAACCCGGCCACTCGCAAAGCCTCGTGTCGCGGCTAACGTGGATGAGCGGGCGCTTCAAACGGCGAGTTTTATTCATTCGACGTTCCTTAATAATTGTGTGTGCGAAGCTGACTTGATAGTTGTGATTTCTTCCTTTCCACCATTGACGAGCCAAACGCATAGATGCAAAACTCCAAGAAAGAGCGGAGCAGTTGGCCACCGAGTTTGCCACCGGGGCCCCTCGAAGGCTGAACTGACCTTGCAAGACTTCCATTTTCTCGCTTTTTTTCGTCCCGCTTCACATGTTCTTGGTGCGACTTGGCTCTGCGTTACATCGTAGGTAGCAAAGGTATCTCCCAGGCTGTCACTATGATGCGATTTTGGAGCAATGGCGTGGTTCACATCGTCACCACGTCCAACTTCTTTGGCGTACGGCAGCACCCACTCGGCCCACTCCTCGATCTTCCGGTGTTCGGACTGACGCTCGAACAGCCGTTTGAATGCCACAAGTCGCTTTTGCACCCTGCTCCATCAATCGCAAGTTTTGATCCTGGAGCGACTTGCGTCTCTGCGGGCTGAATTTGGTTCCTGGCCTTATCGGAACAATTATCGGCCCTATCAGAACACTCGTGGCTTGCGATTTGCTTCCGTCAGATTTAGAGGACGTCGGTTCCTTGATGCGGAGGAATGTCAGCTACAAAGCTCCAGGACCCAAAACGTAAGGAGTCAAACTGGCAATGTTCCGAGCATCGTCGATGCCCCGGTGGTGAGAGCCGATGAAGGTCAAACCCACCGAGCGCAACGCACCCTGAAGCCCCATCTTCTTCCGGCCAGTAGCCTGAGCAAACTCCGCCTTCAGGTTGATGTGCTCGTCGCTGAAAGGATACGCCACTCCGTGATGGTCACAGTCTGCTCGTAACTGTGTTCGGTCGTAGTTGCCCCAAGAGCAAAACACCAAGGGGGCGTGGTCGTCCATCCAGTCGCACATTGCCATCAGGACGGCGCCAAAGCCGGGGGCCGCGTCGACCTGCCGTTGCTTGATGCCAGTCAACTCTCGACAGAACTTTGTCAGTTGCGGATGTCGAACGGGGCGGACGAAGGACTGGAACTCGTCGACCGCCTTCAGGTTGGAACTTGACAGCAAGACGGCACCGATTTCGATGATCTCCATCTCCGTTCGTGGAACCATCCCGTTATTGCTGCAGGTAGCTTCCAGATCGATGACAAGGTAGTTCTGCATTGGAGCACTCAAAGAACGTATCGTTTGCGAGACCGCCGGACGGGCCGGTTACAACAGACTACGACGCAGGTGTCGTCCCATAGTTCGCCTGAAGGAAGCCGAACGAGTTCGAGACAGCGTCTGGGAACGGTCAGGAAGTCGTAACATGCCACCGCCTTCGTCAGCTGCTCTCGTTTGACGTGATTGAATAAACCGTCTGAGCCGAAGACCAGCGTTCCGCTCAAAACTTCCCGCTCAAACGGCACTGGTCGCGAGGCTCCAGATCCCTAGAGCGGTTTGCGTGTTTGACCGCTGGTCAGTTCATCAATCAAGACATATTACTGGCTCAGGTCCATTGAGCCACTCCGGGGGCCAACGATCGGCAACAGACGCATCAAGATCCATCGTCGGCCTCAAAACCTTGAAACCAATCGAAGCACAGATCGACTGCCTTCCGGGAGAGAAGCAGTCCGTTATGGGTCGTGCTCAACACCCGATGATCCGCGAACTCTTCGCAGTGGGTGCAGTTCAGCGGGACGGTGAAGTCAAACCGCCCCGCGATCGCTCGGACCCGGCAGCCCGGCGGGACCGACGGTCGATAACCTGCCGCGGACGTTAGCGATCGATGATCCAAAAGCGGGGCTAAAGGTTGACGCATCCTAGTTGGGATTAGTCGTGTTGCCGGTAGCGTCCTCATTGGCGGAGCCAGTAAGGCCATTGGCCCCGTCCATCCAATTTGGCGAGCCGCCATCAGTGTCGCGAAACAGCCAAGGCTATGACTAACGATCCCGTTGGCGGTGTGCTCCCGCAGGTTCGCGGACAAACGATCGACGATCTCATTGAGCGACAATCCGATGCTCGGGTAGCGAAACAGTTCCGCGTCCAGCCCGCGATCATGAAGCCGGGATATAAGTGGCCGGAACGCAATTGATGTCACCGCAAAGCCATGCACAATGCGGATCGCTGGATGCTTCAAGATGAGGTTCCGAAGCGGTCGCAGCCCAGCAAGGTGCAACACTCTTGCACCTTCTGCCTGAGCGGTTCATCCAATCGCTGCCGAGCCTGGTCCCAAAGGTCCCCCGGCACCCCGCCGTAAAACGGCTCGGCGATGGACCCCGCAATGCACGCCATCGTGTCGGCGTCCCCACCCAGCGAGATCGCCAACCGTATGGCATGCTCATACGAATCCGACTCCAGAAACGCCTGAATCGACGGGGGTACCGATCCCTCGCAAGAAACGTCAAAGCTGTAAAACGGCCGGATCTGATCGATCGTCCGCGTCATGTCGTAGCCAATCTCCCGGTCGATGAAGTCTCGCACGTCCTGCTTGCTTCCACCTGTCCGGGCGACGTAGACCGACCCTGCGACCGCGAGGGCCCCCAAGATGCCGCTGGGGTGGTTGTGGGTGACCGCCGCTGATTCTTCGGCTAGTCGCAGAGCTTCGTCCAAACTCTCCGCCGCATAGGCGACTGGCGACACCCGCATCGCCGAGCCGTTGCCCCAACTGCCGTAAGGTTCGGACTTCTCGCAACGGGCCCAGTTGATGAACGTCCCGCCGTAACCGGCCCCCGGGTATCGATCGACATAGTCGTAGAAGAACTGCCGCAGGTCACCGCCGCTGACCAACCAGTCAGCCACCGCGATCGTCAGCACCGTGTCGTCGGTGAAGAACGACTTCTCGCCCAGCAGATCAAAGTCCGTCCGTTTTGTCGGGAAGTGCTCGAAGTAAGAACCGACGATGTCGCCGGTGATCGCTCCTTTCATGGTCTGGTTTCCGTTTGGCAGTCATCGAGCCAGAACTGCCGGGTCCGTCCTTCTTCGTTAGCCTGCCAACAGTACCCAGCGTCAACGTCCAGACACGTCAGCCATCCTCCTTTGCATACCCCGGTATCAATGCAGACGGCGTGGCCGACAGACTTTGGAAACCCATCCGGTTGCGGCGTGTGCCCACAGATCATCGTCCGGCCGGAATCGTGGGGGACCGTATCGTTAAAATGCTCCCAGTACAGCATGAAGTCCGGTTGATCGGCCAAGTCGAGGTCTGCATAGGCATTGGCGTGGACAAAGAAGTGAGTCTCGGTCTCGAAGTACGGTCGCAACGTCTTGGTGAGGAATCGCCAATGCTCGCCGGGCAACTGATCCAGTTGCTCGATGCCATAGGACTCCAGGACTGCTTCACCACCGCAGGCCATCCACTGACGAGCGTGGGGCACCGAAACCCTTGCGGCAACCATCATCAACTCGTGGTTCCCCCGAAGCGGCACGAGGTTGCCGGACTGATAAGTGGTCAACAGCCATTCAATCACCTGCCGCGTGTCAGGGCCGCGGTCGACATAGTCGCCCAACGTCACGATCCGGTCGTCGGCTTTGAAGCCTACGAATTTGGCCAGCCGGTCCAGTGACCTGAAGCAGCCGTGAATGTCGCCGATCGCCAAGGTCCTCATTTGCCTGCCCGTCCTGATCGGAAGCCACTCATCCTCTGACTCTCGGCTCGTAGCCCACGCCGTTGTCTTGAAGTCCCATCAGCTGCCGCCAGCGTGCTTCGATTAACGCGGTGTACTGGTGACCGGCCATGCCGTAGTTGCCCAACGCAAAGCCATCGTTCACCTCCACCAAGATGGTTCGCCCGTCGCGAGTGACCGCCCAGTCCATGCCGTAGCCAATCGGCGCGGAGACGTACCGCTCGGCCGCTTCCGCGATCATCTCAGCGTCCGGGAAGACCAGCCCATCGCCTTTGTAGTTGGCGACGTTCAGTACCCGTCCCCGCAGTACCGAAGCCCGCCACTCCGAACGAAGGTCAATGACTTCTTGAGCGACCAATGCCGTGTCGCCCGGCAGGTGCGAGATCGAGATTAGGTCACGGAAGGAGCCGACCACTTTGCCGGTGAACAGCTTGTGTCGATCACGAGGTTTGATGTGAACCGGCAGCCGGCCGGGTTCGTGCTCTTCCCAGCGTCGAACTTCGCTCAGCGTGGTGTCGAAGATCTTCCGGCCAACGAAGTCCGCCAATTCCGCCGGAAAGTCCAGGTTGCCTGGCACCGGCCGACCGGCCCGTGCGATTGCGTCCCGGACGACCGCGACTGATCCGTAGACAATTGTCGAGCCAGGATCGCCGAGCAGATCACCGTCCAGCTCTCCCGCGTCGAGTTGTTCCCGCCGGAACGAAACCACTTCGTAGCCGCGTTGCCCGAACCAGTAGTTGCCCTGCATCGCCTGCAGGTATCGCGGCTCTCCTTCCCGGGCGACCAAGCTGTAGACCTTCATCCTTTCGCCTCATCAACGAAATCGCGGTAGATCACGAACAGTCCG
This sequence comes from Pirellulaceae bacterium, assembly GCA_963833245.1. Taxonomy (GTDB): domain Bacteria; phylum Planctomycetota; class Planctomycetia; order Pirellulales; family Pirellulaceae; genus Rhodopirellula. Next base: position 1,728,690 of record CAWHXH010000002.1, on the reverse strand, counting down.
GTAAAGATGCCAAGCAGCCCACCCAGGTAGCTGAAGTTGTGCATCGTCCCGGCCCGCAGGAAGTTGACGCTGTCCTCGATCGCGACACCCCGAATGATCAATGCTGAATCCTGGGGACTGCGGATCAACACAAACGAAATCAGTAGGGCCGTCAAGCCGGTAACCAAAGCGGTCAGCGTCACCATCGCAAACGCCTTGAGCGTCACCAGCAGCCAACGCCGGTCGCCGCGGATCATCATCCCGGCGGGGATCACGAAGAGACCGATGATGATGCCCATCCACCACGACGCTTGCCAACCGACCATGGCTGCCCCGGTCCGATTGCCTACGGCCGGGGGAATCCCAAACTGCCGGAACTTGAACCTAGTAAAATACTCCGGCGAGACGGTGTAGGAGATTTGGTTGTGCAACATGCCGTACAGCCCCGCCATCAGGCAGCCAAACAACAACAGTCCAACCGCACCGATTGTACGTTTGACGGCGGGGGTCATCGAATAACGATCCAAGCTAGCGTTGCGGTGACCAAGGCGACCACGACCAACAAAAGTACCCCGAAAACGACACCTCTCAGCGTCACCCGTGTGTTCTTCGGCAACACCGTCTCCGTCGGCTCGTTTGGCCGCAGTCGAGCATTCGCCTCGGCGATCATCTGTCGTTCGTGGATGTCAAGACTGACGAGCGGCGGTTGGATCAGGTTCATGGGAGAGCAGCCTAACGCAGTCGCTTCGTAGCCGGACGTAACCCACCGGAACGGTTGCTAGACAGAATGCGACAATCGTCAGCGGATGCGTGCCCGCGTCGAGCAGCCTCGTGGTGTCCAGGAACCGATCGTCTGAGGCGAACGCCAACGCCAAGTAGCCGCCATTGGCGATCAGGCAGAAGTCCGCGACAAACCAGACATGTCGGTGCTTGAACACCATCGCAGTCGCCAAGGGCAGCAAGACGCCAAGCAGCGGCCCCGCCCACAGCGTGACCTTGGGATGCGGATCAGGGTGATGGATCGAGTACGGAAGCCGCCACGGAGCAAGGTCGCAGGCGGTCAGCTCTGCTCCGCTGGCCCAGCCCCCGACGAGGTGACCGACCTCGTGCGTCGTGACCATGACGGTCCAGGCGACAACCAACAGACCCAACAGCTGCAGGTAGCGAGTCACGCCAGACGGCCGTCGATGTCGCGGCATGATCTCCAGTCAGATACCGGGTACTTCACGATCGATCTCCCCTGGCCACACACAGCCGCGACCATACGGCTTCGGACATCATGTGCTGATAGCAACCTCGCAGCAGCTTTGCAAAGTCGGGTTCTGAGGCGGCGAGCTGCTCGACCAGCGGGATGAACTCTTCGCCATGCCAACCAAGCAGGTGCTCGATCGGACCGGCGGCCAAGTGTCCGTGGGACGTTTCGTTGCCATGACGATAAGCGGCCTCAATGAACTTCCACTGTGCCTTCGGGGAAGCGGTGAAGTTCATCGGAACCACGTACGCGGCGGCTGACTTAGGCGTGTCTTCACCAAAGAGCGACGGTAGCGACGGCAGGAGCAGCGGCGGTTCACCGGAGAGTTCGGCCGCCCAGGCGGCAGCGAATCGGTCCCAGTCGGCATCGCTCAGATCTTCCCAGCGGTGATCAATGAGTGTCCGCCTGCGTTGATTGTCGTTGGTATTGGTGATGTAAAGTCCTGCGAGTCAGTCGGCTGCAATCCTCGAAACGGCTTCCACGATGGCCGCCGTGTCGCAGCCATAGAGGTCCGCACCACCGAACGGGTTCATCTCAATCAGGTGCAGCGAACCCTCGCAATCGCAAACATCCAGCACGTAGACCCGCTGCGGGGGCGTCAGTTGTCGGGCCACACGGGAGGCGTAGTCCCACACCGCCGTGTCCAAGGACGCATCGGTGCCGGTGCGGTTTTGAGCCTCGTAGGCAGATCCAGCGACAACCTGCTGATCAGCCACCACGAACCGCCACTCGCGGCCCACCAGCCGAACCGGGGCCAGCATGATCGGCAGCTCGATGTCTTCGAAGTAGAAGCCGTGATCGAGCGACTGCAGCGAGACATCATCAAGCCGAAGCACCCGCCCGCTGAACGGCTTCAGCGGTGAGTCCGGCCGGACAAAGACTCGACCCGCCGTAGCAATACCACCGGCAACTCCGTGCGGATCATCGACCAAAATGGCGACGGTGCTTTTCACCCAGTCCCGGTGAAGCAGCCATGGGCGGGCCTCTTCGTACCAAGCGGAGCAGTGAAACTGACCGGTCTCGCAGAACGCTCCCGGAGTCCAATCGAAGGTTCTCGAGACTAAATCGGCATTGCCCAACGAGCCATGGAAGACAACCGGCCTTCGGCTCAACGACGTGGGTGGTCGGGTAGCAAGCCAGTCTTCGTTCCAGTCGACCACAATGTGGCCGGCTGCCCGAATGGCTGATCGCAACTGATCGTGGCAGCTGCTGAACACGTCGGACTCAAGAATCCACGTCACCGAACTAGCTTCGTCCATCGGGATGTTTTGACCTGAAAAAAGAGGATGGACTCGGAGTGCGGGCCTGGCCCGTGCCTCCGGGAACAGAGTGGTAAGTCCAATGACTCGGTCCAGCAGACCGCTGCCAACGTGGCAGTCAAAGTCGGTGGTCCCTGTTTTGCTTGCAAGGCGGTCACCAACATCAACGCCCGCCAAAGCAGAGCAATCATGGACGTAACGCCCCCTGAGATCGACTGGTCCGAATTTGGCATCTTTTCATCCGCGATGAAGGAGAGAAGGGACTTTGCCCAGGTCCAGCAGGCCAACCAGACGCTCGTGGCCAAGCTTTCCGCCGCCAATCAGCGTGCCTTGTGCGAGTCATTCGGCAAATCGTGTCCAGAGACGGATGAAGATCGGCTACCTGGTCTGATGGTGGAAGCCATCGGTGCGGACAACATCAACTGCTTGACGGAGTTCATGGCCCGACGCGGCAAGTCGATCCGTGAGGTGTTCTCCTGGCTTCCAAAAAAGAAGCAGGCTATCGTTGCTGCGGTCGATCATCATTCCAAACAGGGGGGTGACAAAGCGGCAAACCTTTTGAAGCTCATGGTGCTCTATCGAAATGGGTCCAAATGGCTTCGCCATGTGTTCTACCATGCGGAGTGGCAGTCCAAGGCGACTTCAGCACGTCTGACGGTTCAAGACGTTAACCACGAGGATATCGTCAATAAGGTTTGTCAGTCGTCATCAGAGCTTGGTCAGAAACTGAATCACGCGGCCAACGTTGAGGGGAAGATCCTGCACCCTCATCAATTACCTGATTCAACGATGGTGCTGGTGTTCTTGCGTTCCTACTCTCCACAGATCAAGAGAGATCACCAAAAAGACGTCAATGTCCACCACGGGGTTGGAACTTTGGTCATCGGTGTGGCGTCGGCTTCCGATGTCCTTCAGGTCAAAAGCAGCAATCGAGCTGTCGTTGAGACAATCGTGGGGTTCCTGCGAGAGCTCTTCGACGGAAAAACCGTTTGCCTCGACTTCGGTGTTTGCGACGATTACGACCACGATCTACTTGTTAAAAAATTCACCGGGCAGGTGGAAATCGAAGCGTCAAACCTGTTGTTAACCGGCGTGAAGTTCCGGAGGACCAGTTTGAGTGAATTCCCCCTGGAACTGCATGAATCATCCAACGTCGAATCGGTCACTCCGGCTGTCTCGGAGCTTACTTCTAAGGGGTTGTTGAAGGGGCAAACCATCTTTGACTTGGGTTCACTGTCGCTACGATTCGAAGGCTGCAAGGTCGAGGTGACCAATAGCATTGAGAAGAGTGGGTCGCTGCGTCTGACATACGACAACGTGGGAATGGCCCATGCAAGCCAGGCCGTGTTCGAGAAGCTTTTTCGAAATGAGTTCGGGGTCTCGCTGCACGTTCGGCTGAGCCCTCAGGGGTTGCCGAAGGGGACGCGAGCCATCATTCGGTCAATCTTGTCGACGCGATTGGTGACGGAGGTGGAGGACTTTCAGCGGGATGTGTTGACGTCGCTTGTCGACAATCACGTCGTCGAAATTGTCGACCAGAAGGTTTGGCTTTGCAAAAATAAATCCTGCAACGAGCATCGGGTAACGGAGGCGGGGCCAGACAGTCACTGCGGTCGGTGCGGACATCAGTTAGCTGAACACGTTGACAAGGTAATTCAGAAGAATCCGAAGGCGATCCGCCGCCTGGTTCTCAAGGCGGTACGCAAAGCGTCAGGATGGACCGTGCAGTCAACCGAGAGTTCCTTCGAGTCCATTAAGTATCTCAAAATAAAGAACGATGCAGCGATCAACTTCGAAGATGATTACATCGCGTTGTTTCCTATTGGCGGTCTCGGGCCGAAAGCTACGGAAACAATGGATCGTCTCGCCTGCCCGACGCTAACGCTTGACGATAATGACATCGACAAGAACGCCTGGATCGAACGCGATGCATCTGGAAAGGTGAGCCTTCCGCTGATCCTATCAGCCATCGTCGATGCGAAGCAGGCTTTCGAAGTCAAAGCAGACCTGCAGCGGATCTTTACGGAGTTGATGCAGACGCATCATGAACGAACCAGTCGAGCAGCTAGGTTGTCGCTTGAACGGGTGCGAAACGCGGCGTCGGTCGTTGCTACCGGCAAGGAGTTCGAAACCGATATTCTCAACCTGGTCCGAACCATCTTTCCTTACGCTATCCGCCTCGGGCGGGAGGGAAAGGCAGAACCCGACGGCTTGATTCCTGTCCCGGACTATCGGAACCAGTCTGAAGATCAACCAGCGACTCAGTTCATCATCGGGTACGATGCGAAGCTTAACCTCGACGGCGCAGGTTATGACATTGGTGCCGGGGAACAGCGAAAAGTCAAGGACTACGTGGTCAAGTATCGTTTGTCTCGAAAGCGGCTTGGTGGCATGGCTAGAAGGATCGAAGTTCATGCTTTCATAAGCAATAACATGAATGTCATGCAGCTTGATAGAACCGTGCGATACCTGCGTGGACCTCTAGGCCTTGATGGCGACAAGCCAATTCACATCGCTCTGTTCACCAGCGAATTCTTCGTGGAACTGGCCACTTGGTTCCTGGGCGATCCGGTCGAATGCATCCGCAAACGACCTTTCTTATACGAGAAGATCATCGCGATCATAGAGAAAGCTGGCTATGACTCGCCTTCGGTTTTCGACACCGATGAGGCGAAGTTTTTGATGGAAGCTCCTTATTACGTCGTGGAGGACCGAGTGACCGCTGCAGAAGCTGTTGCAGCCTTCGAACCAATTGTCCCGGAAGGCATTGGGGTCCGTCCAATCGCCGTGTGAGGTGACGGTCGATGAAAGAGCGTGACCGTTCGCCGTCGAACCTGACCGTCAGTCCTCGAAGCTCAACTTGACGCGATCGCTTATTGAGCAAGGATTGTTCGGACACGTCCTTCGCTTCCAGAACTCTCGCGGTCACGGTCCAGCTCTTTTGCACTACCGAGCGGAACTGACGGCCGGTTCACTGAAGGTCGCTGAGAGCCGGGTCGTGGCGGAGCTGTTGCTCGCCGGGGCGGACAGGCTCGCCGACTACCTGGCCGACACCGTGCTGGCTCGAAAGCCCCGCCTGGTGCTGCTCTCGGGCATCGGCTCGGCCTATCCCATTGTGCGTTCCCATGAGCTGCTCAACAACCTGCACCGCCACATGGAATCGACGCCGCTGGTGATGTTCTATCCCGGCGTCTACGACTCGATTTCCCTCAAACTGTTCGGCAAAGCCGGGCTGGCGTTCGACGCCTCGTCGGCCGACCGGAAGCGGAAAGCCCAATGCTACCGAGCCTTTCGCCTGGTCGATTGATCGGTAAACAGACCACAGCCCACCTCCCAGGACCAACGTTAGCGACCTCTTTCGCAAAGACATCCGCCGGCACATCAACGGCGTCATGACCATTTAGTGCCACCCATAAAATTGCTGTCGGTTGACCAGGCTTTTGATGCAACTTCGGCTAACATTCAGTTTACGCACGACACGGCCGTCGCCTCGGCCGCCCGAGATCACGCGGTCCCCACCACGACGGCGACCAGGAAGCTCAAAGTCAGAACGCCCCCCGCCAACATCGCCTGTCCAGCCACTGGCGGTCGCAGCCCTTTGGTTTCAGATAGCAGCTTAACGCAGTCATTTCCCAGCCGGAGGTAACCGACTGGGACGGTCATCAAGCGAAACGCGACGATCGTTAGCGGATGCGTTCCCCCTAAGTTCCAGTTTTGCGTTTTTCCGTAAGGTTGAGACGCCGGCAGGGGGCTAAAAAAGGGGCAGCCGCCGGCTTAGCAATAGGTCTCTTACCACACACATCCAGGCACGGAGGCTGCCCCCCTGTGGAACTTACCAATTCCTTCAATACCCTGCTACTTCACTTCGCACCCGTTTTCACCGGCCCATCGCTGAAGAACTTCCGGCTGCCGATGACCGGCTGGATCCTCTCGGTCCGACATCGCTACGTCACCGACCTGATCGTCTCGAGCGACTCCGTCGGCAACGAACACTTCTGGCGACTACCAGCGGTTCTCTAGTCACGCCGGCGACGATACGTTATGTCGCGTACGTGGGCCAGGCATCTTCGGAACCGGCATGCACCACGATGCCCTCAATTCTTCGAAGTCCAAAACGTTATGCTCCCGGGGGCATGACTGGGTTAATCTGGGCATCCTCATTGTCAATCCTTGGTGGGCACCAAGCAAAGTCTTTTGCCTGCCGGTGTTGATGCGGTTGAGCGTCCGACGCGGATCTTCTATAGCACGAACTTGGAGTTGAGTGCCCGGGAAGTACTGTCGATCTTTTCGTATCGTTGGTCAATTGAAGTGACTCACTTTGACGCCAACCAACATTTGGGATTGGAGGACGCGGCCAACCGGGTAGAGCTGGCGGTGCCGCGGACCGCTCCGATGGCGATGTTTCTGTACAGCTTGACGATCCTATGGTACGCGACCTCCTAATTTTCCTAGCCACGCTGGCGGGATAGCGGTCGCAAAAACGCAAAACCGGAACTTAGGGGAACGCCTTCATGACGCACATGGCCACAAGTCGGGTGGGAGCTTCCTATAGCTTCGCTTGCCTTTACTACTACGACGATCATTTGCTACCGCAAACGGAACCAACTTGGCGTTTTGTGCCAGGCTTGGGCGGTTCCGCCCGTCAACCCACCCCTGTTCGGGCGAACCCAGACTTTTCGCGGAGGTGCAGCCTGTAATCTCCTGCGAAGGGCCAGCAGGGAAGCTGTGTTCTAAAACCCAAAGGATCTTTGTTCTCGTTTCTGTGCCAGCTCGTGGAGCTATGGTGCGGTCGCCGATCTGTCTGTACAGCCGCCCCTGGCGTTTGGCAGCCCGCGTTCTCCAACGCAGGCTCGCTTCATGGCTCCAGTGCGGCGACGCGGGGCAATCTGTGGCTTCGCTCTCAGGCGTCAACTTCGAACGGCTGGGATGGGGCTTCATCAAAGACGGGCTGCAGGTACGTTTCGACTTCGCGGATGGCTCGAAAGAACTTCCCGAACGGACGGTTGCTGTAGGCATCGGTCAGAGCGTCGCTATTGACCGGCTGTCCATGCGCATCGAACACTCCCATCACCTCGCCGTCTGAGAACCGCTTGATCAGTTGGCTCGCTGTTTTGCGCAGCTTGCCAAAGGACAGCGGGGAGATCTGATGGCCGTCGCCCTGGATGCGTTTGATCAGCTCCAAGAACTTGTTCGGGATCGCACTATTGGCGTTACCCGACTTGGTCTGCTTGTCCAAGCTCGTTCCTGCACTATTGATGATCAGGACGGCTTCGGGGCCATAGCCCGGAAACTGCCGCCGGTGTTGCATTGCCCATTGAACGCCTTCGACAGTCATTGAGAACAGCAGGTGTTCCGCGTAGACGCCACTTTTGCGGCGAACCCGCTTGATCAACGGATCACTTTCGGTCGAACGGAAGTCGAGGATCTCCTGCTGTCTGGGCGAGTGCGGTGTGCGAAGATGCACCTCCCCAACAAGGATCGACGCGATCTCCGCTCGACCAAAACCGCAGTTCAGGCCGAGTAGTAGCATTCGTCGATCGAACGGTGTTCCGTACCGCATCAACAGCCGCAGCTCATCTACCGTGAAGGTCGCGACCTGCTCAAGACTTTTACGCTGATGGTCGATTGCCAGGGTCCGAATCCGAGTATTGATCGCTGCCCTTGGCGACCGCTCTGGCAATCTCCATTTCTGTGTCCTTCCACAGGGCCGTCGGTTCGCGGCACTGCGACTGGGGCGGCAGCCCAGATCTCACGCAGCTTCCGCTCGCGGATCTCAGCCTGCTGGCGATCTGTTTTCAGCAGGAACTTGTGCTGCTGGCGCCTGCCCCGAAAGGCTCTGTTTCCAGCCGATCTGGCGGGTGTAGTAGCCGCGGCTGTCGAGCTTCCAGGTGCGTCGGGTCCGGGTGGCCAAAGAGGCTCAATCCTCCGCCTTATCGGAACATTTGGGGTCCGACGGGGCTGCTTATCGGAACATCTATCGGAACATTCGATTTTGGCCGCCAATCGCGGGGGCGGCCAAAACGGCTGAAACGACGTGAATTCCAATAAAAACAGCCAATTACCGGCATGCGGCAAGTGGCTCTGGTGATGGAGGTAGACGGACTTGAACCGACGACCCTCTGCTTGCAAAGCAGATGCTCTCCCAACTGAGCTATACCCCCGAGTCAGGCAACCGTTTTACCGGGAGGTCGGCAGTCGGGCAAGGGTCGTTGCCGGTCACTGTCCCCAGGTAGCCGAGACCGCCAAGGTCTTGGTTCCCCGCCCTCCAAAGCCCTTGGCGGCCGCGGGTTTTCGCATCGGTGAGGTTGCCCGGCGACGCGGGGGGTGGTCCAATTTGCTAGCCAAAACACCGCCTCCCGCTCAAAATCTAGCGATCCCTGCCATGGCCGCGACACTGAAGTCCAAAACCTCCGCCGGTGCCCAAAATGGCGGAGCGGGCGGCTCGGCCAATACCCCCGGGTCGAAGCGGCCGGGGGGCAAAAAGGCCGTCAACGTCTTTCATCAGCGGCTCGCTTCGCTGACCTACCACCAAGCCTGCCAAATGCTCGGTGCGTCCGGCGACGCCAGCGACGGCGCTCGGTTGATGCGGATGGGCAATCGATTTACCGAAATCGATCTGGACCGTGGCGTTTACCTCGGCGGTGATCTACTGCGGGTTCGCATGATTGGTTGTGATGCCAAGTATGGTGGCGCAGAAGACGCACCCCCGGTGGTAACGGGGCCAACCATCGTCACCATGACGCTGCAGTCGCGGCGGGCCAAACAGATCACCATCAATTGCGATCATTGTGATCAGACCTGCCATCACATGGGGGCGGCGCTGGATTACCTACTCGATGCTAAATCGGTGTTGGGGCTGGCTGCCCCGCCCGATGAGTCGGTGCCGCTGGAGAATCTGACGGACAAGGAACTTAAAAGCCGTGCCATCGCCGAACGCCAAAAGCGGGCCGATGGGGAATCAATGACCGTCCGGTCAATCGATCCCACCACGCCTTGGACCGACTACATCGTTACCAGCCAGTCGTCGGGTCGGACGTATCGCGTCGCGGCGCGAGATCTTGATCAGAAGGAGACGTTTTGCACGTGCCCCGACTTTCGCACCAATCGATTGGGGCTTTGTAAACACACGCTGCACGTTGCCGGCAAAGTTCGCAAACGATTTAACAATGAGGTGCTTGCGACACCGTATCAACGAATCGATGCATCGGTGCGGCTTCACTATGGTTTGCACGAAGACGGTGGCGACCATGGACTCCGGTTCAGCCTGCCGACGGATGACAATGAATCGGCACTGGAGATCGCTGGTCAATGGGTGGAAAAGTCGACCGACAACGTTGCCGAAGTGATGACGGCCATCGAGGCGTTGGACAACGCGGGCATCGAGGTGCGAATCTACCCGGATGCTGAAAACTTCATTGAACGACACGAAGTCTTGCATCGCCTCGGCAAGTTATGTGATGAGATTCGGCGAGATCCCGCCGCCCATCCGCTGCGGACCGAATTGCTCGATGCCACGCTGCTGCCTTATCAGATCGATGGGATTGCGTTTGCCGCCGCGGCGGGGCGTGCGATCCTGGCCGACGACATGGGACTGGGCAAAACGATCCAGGGCATTGGGGTCGCCGAACTCTTGGCTCGCGAAACCAACCTGTCGCGGGTGCTGGTGATCTGCCCCGCATCGCTCAAATCGCAGTGGCGCAGCGAAGTTGGCCGGTTCAGCGGACGCAGCGTTCAACTGGTGCTGGGCACCGCCGAGGAACGCCAACAGCAATATCAAAGCGACACGTTCTTCACGGTTTGCAACTATGAGCAGGTGCTGCGTGATTTGGCCAGCGTCGAAGCGGTGCCGTGGGATCTGATTATCCTGGACGAAGGCCAGCGAATCAAGAACTGGGAGTCCAAGACCAGCAACATGATTCGGATGTTGCAAAGTCCCTTTCGTTTGGTCCTTTCGGGCACGCCACTGGAAAACAACCTGGGGGAATTGTTCACCGTCGCCCGATTCGTCGATGAACAACGCCTCGGACCGGCTTATCGATTCTTCCAGCGGCATCGGGTGGTGGATGACAAGTCCAAAACCATTGGCTACCAACGGCTCGATCAACTTCGTCAAACGATGCGGCCAATTCTATTGCGACGAACCCGCGGCGAGGTGGCCAAAGAGTTACCCGAGCGGATCGATGAGATCGTCCGCGTCGTGCCCACCGAGGAGCAATTGGAAGTTCACGATGGCCAGATGCAAATCGTTGCCCAGATTGTGGGCAAGAAGTTCTTGACCGAAATCGATCTGTTGCGGCTCCGGCGGGCGCTGGCGATGGGGCGGATGGTATGCGACAGCACCTTCTTGGTCGACAAAAAGCTGCCCGAATACAGCAGCAAACTGGAACGGTTGGCCGAACTGCTCGAAGGGCTGTTGGCCGACCCGCTGCGAAAGATCGTCATCTTCTCGGAATGGAAACGGATGCTCGACCGTGTCGAAACCAAGCTTGAGGCGTTGGATACGACGTTTGTGAGACTCGATGGCAGCGTCAACCAGAAAAAACGCCCGGCGATCGTCGAAGAATTTCAAAGTGATCCCGACTGCCGCGTGCTGTTGATGACCAATGCCGGGGCCACTGGGTTGAACCTCCAGTCGGCCAACGTGGTGATCAATTGCGACTTGCCCTGGAACCCGGCGATCTTGGAACAACGCATCGCGCGTGCTCACCGAATGGGCCAGAAGAATCCGGTGCATATTTATAACATGGTGTCTTCGGGAACCATTGAAGAACAATTGCTCGATACGCTCGCGGCCAAGCAGGATTTGGCCGATGCGTCATTGAATTTTGACAGCGAAGTCGGGGCGGTTGCGGTCGGCAGCGGCAGCGATGATCTGAAACGGCGTTTGGAAAAGCTGATCGGTCCGTTGGCCGCGGCGCCGGTGGATGTCAGTCAACAGCGGCGGGTTGAGGAGGAGGCTGCCAAGTTGCACCAACGGCGTGAGAAGGTTTCTGAGGCAACTGGCCAATTGGTGACCGCGGCGCTGGGGTTGGCCGGTCAATTGATGGGCACCGCTGGTCGCCCCCCCGCCGACCCCAGCCAGGTTGATACGCTGGCCGCCCGGTTGGCGGAGTCGATGGAAGTTGACGAACAGGGCCGACCGCAATTGAAAATCACTCTGCCCGACCAAGCGGCGCTGCGGGGGTTGGCCCAGAGCCTGGCGGCGTTGTTGGGTTCCGCGTAGTGGATCTTGCTAAAGATCCATGGGTTGGGTTCGTAGGTGGGAATGGATCTTTAGCAAGATCCACTACGATTGGGGAGCCGTCTATTGCCACCTGGCCAGTTGCTCCAGCCGCCGGGTCAGCGCAGGGCGGTGGCGTTCGATCATCGTCAAACCAACGAGCAGCAACACGCCGGTGGTGATGCCAAAGACCCACCAAGGCCACACCGCGTCGATCGCCCGGCCGGCGTGCCAAACCATCGACAGCGTGCCAAGCCCAACGAAACACGTGCCCAAGTAGAGAAAGGCGCGGATTTGTAGCAACACCCCGGCGAGCATCCCAACCAGCGACAACGCGATGAGGATGATCGGGCCGCCGAGCCACTCGCCTGCTCCGGCGAGCATCAAATCCGCGGTGCTGGCCAAGTAGATCGCCAGCGTTGCGGCGTAGCGGATCGCTTCGGCAGTCGGCTGGCCCAGTCGGTCGCGGTATCGATGCACCCCGGCCAAAACGCACAGGGCCGGGGGGATCAACCAAGCCTGCGGGTGTGCAAGGAACCCCCAGCCGGGCGTTTGGGTCAACGTCACCCAGATCGCCGCATTGCCCAGAATCACCGCCGCGACGCGGGGCAGGGCAGAGCGGTCCAGCATGGAACCCACCACATAAAAACCAGCCCCAATCCATAGCACTAAACCATAAGGGATCCGCGAACCGACGATTTGCCAAGAGTCACCTGAATCGGTCGTCAGCGACGTGAGCCAAAACCCAACGACGGGGATCAGCGGCAGGAACATCGCGGTCCGGTTCATCAGGTCGGCCAGCAGCGTATCGCCACGACGCCTAGCCCACTGGACCAATCCGACGCTGGTCGCAGCGAGTCCCATCACGATCAGCGGCCAGTAAACCCGCAGGCTCCAGCCGATTTCGATCCGGCAAAGCTGCAAGTGCAGCCAAGTCACCGACCCGAGCAATTGGGCTCCGATGATGACTCGCCGTCGATCGGTGTCGGACAACCGCAGAATGCCTTGGTCCTGGGCCTCTGAAGTGTTGCGTGGGGATGGGCCGGACAAAACCGCGACGATGCCCAAGATCACCGCCGAAGCTCCGATTGCGACGGCGACGGCCAGCACCAGCGGCCGGCTCAAATCCGTCAACTCCCCGCCGGTAACCCGCAGCGACGCTTCGGTCGCCAGCACCGCGACCAGGCAAACGCCCGCGGTGGCCGCCGCCGCGAGGCTGCCCCACCGCAAGCCCGAGGCCCAGCGAACCCGCCAATCCCTCGGCGCCAACCGCGTCGAAGCCGCCACGACGAATCCGCCGGTGAGCACCGAAGCGATCCCCAATCGCATCACCGCCGTGAGCCCCGGGTAATCGGCCGGCAGCCCTCCGATGCTGAGCAACCCGACAGCCAAAAGGAACGCAAGCAGAGTTTTCCGCTGCAGGGAAACGCAAACAGCATTTTGGGAAACGAATGCTGTTTGCTCGGCCAGGCTCGATAGCCCATAAGCGAGTAGCAACAACGAGGCGGCTGCCAGCCTCGCCGGACCCGCCACGTCGACGTCGCCGATGTGGCTCACGATCAACCAGGCGACCAAAGCCGATGTCACGGTTGCCCAGCCCAGCAACACGTCGGCAGTCCGAAGCAGAACGTTGTTGTCGCCGCGAGCTTCAACGGCGGGCACGAACCGTCCCCAAATCACCAACGAAACGGCGGCGGCGATCAGTGAGATTGCCAACGCGGTCTCCGGGACGGCGGCGGCCATGGTTGACCAGGACGCGGCCAGGATCGCGACGCCTACCGGCAGCCCAGCCAACGAGGCTGCCGTTGGAGCCGATTTGGGACGAATGATCCAAAGGACAAACACCGCCAAAGGCGCGACGCTAAGGACCGGCCAGCTCCAGCCCAGCGCCCGCGTCCAGTGCAAGGCGGTTTGCGGGGGCGTGTCCATCATCAGCGGCGCGACCCACGCCACGGTCGCCGTCCAGCCAACGATCAGCGTTTCAAGTGAACCCAGCGGCCATCGCAGGCCGCTTTTGACCGGCGCCAATCGCCAAAGGACCACCCAACCGACCAACCAGCCCAATAGCGGAACCGGCGCGGCGGGCGATCCCCACCAGCGACCCGGGACTTCCCAGGCGATTGCCAGCCCCCCGGTCAAAATCCACCAGCCGGCCGCCAGTTCCATTCCACGGCGCCCAGCCCCGCCGGGGGACGCCATGGACGTCGTCGAAAACGCCCAGCCGATCCCCGCAGCGACGTTCGCCGCAACGACCAACGCCACCAACCAACCGCCAGTTTCCCAGCCGTCGTCGGTAAAAACCACGATGATGGGAATGGCGATTGAAACCGCCATCACGTGCGTCAACGCCCACCGTTGGTCGCTGGCGGTTTGAACGACCAGCCGCCAGGTCGACGCGGCGGCGGCAAGCACCACCAGCCCAAGCATCCCAACCAGCGTGGCCCCGGCCGGAACCGCCAACCCCCATGTTGCCAACCAATCGAAAACCCCCGTCGCGGCGGTCATCGACGCGATCGCCGGAGCGGCCAAGGTCACACGAAGCGGTAGCTGGACCCGCCAGGGTTCAGTCCCCACGTCGCCGCCAATATCTATCGCCCGACGGCCCCAGTTCAACATCGAACCCAAGGCAACGACCAAAACCAGCAGCCAGCCGACCGGTTGATCCAAGATCGTCGCGATCCCCATCGCAGAAATGCCCACGGGCGGATCGACGATCCCAACCGCGATGACCACCGAGGTCAGCACTGCGGTCGCCGCCATCGGCCACCAACCTACATCGCCCCATCCCAGGGCGGGCACCTCCATCGAATCAGGCTCCCCCTCGCCCCGCTTCGGGGAGAGGGGGTCGGGGGGTGAGGGGATGTCCCCACCAACCGAACCCGCTGTCCAACGGGCAGCGAGCCCCCACCCAAGCACCCCAGCTTGCACGGCAACCGCCCAGTTCAGCGGTACATCGCCGGCAATGGCCAAACCTGCCGGCCACCGTCCGCCCACGATCGCCGCGATCAAGCTCGGCAACATCGAAGCCGCAACCGTCGCGAAAACCGCCCCGACCCGGCGGTCAGTTACCCACCACGCCGCCAAAGCCACTGAGACCGCGACCGCCGCGGTGGGCCAAATCGCGACCGATTGAGCCGCCATCGTCGGCTGCCACCAACCGCCCACCCAGAGCAACGCACCCGCGACTGCCGACCCGCCAACGATCGCGTTTTGCCAAGCCGCTCGCCCCGCTCGGTCCAACCAGGCGACCGCCCCCAAACTCGCCGCGACCACGCCGGCGGCGATCATCAACCGGATGTCCGCGGCCAATTCGTACCGTTGCAAAACGGCCCAAACCCCGCACCACGCCGCCGCCAAACCCACCCAACCCGTAGTGGATTTTGCCAAAAATCCATCCTCACCGCCTGGATTTTTAGCAAAATCCACTACCTCAGGCGCCACCAACAAACCAACCGCTCCAAAGCAAGCGACCACCGCCGCGAGTTGCCCCGAACCGCTGACCGGCAACCCGCCCCAGTCCCCCACCACCCCAACAACTTGCATCAACCCCGGAGCCAGCGTCCGAATCGCCGCGACCCCAAAAATCGCGGCCGCCACCCCAGTCAAATCCGTCGCCGTTCCCCGCAGCTCAACCATTCCCAGCCGGAGCCATTGCCACGCGATCGCCGCGATCACCGCCGCCGCCGCGACGACCCAAATCGCATCCGTTTGAACCCACGGATTTACCCAAGCGATCCCGCCATCAAAAAGTGTCCAGCCGCGAACCCCAGCCAAAACCGTCCCCGCCGCCGAAATGCCCATCAGCCACCGGCTGCCCGATTGCCACCCCAGCCACCCGATGGCCACCGCCGCCAAAACCACGGCCCCCCACGAAACGACCCATGCGATTTGGCCAATCGCCAGCCCCCCGGCGATCCACCCCGGCCGCAGCCCCGCCCAAACCGATTCGATCACCACCCCCGCGACCATCAACCCCGTCGCTGGCCAAGCGACACTTCGCCACGCCGAAGCCAGCATCCCCACGCCCCCGCGCCACCGACCCCAAGCCTCGTTCAAACCCACCGCCGCCGTCATGACCAACCCAGCGGTCAACGAAACCGCCGCCGCCAGCGATTGCACCAAATCAGGCGACCCATCGACCCACCGCACTGGCCCCCAAACCGCCACCGACGCGGCCACCGCGGTCCCCGTCACCCCAATCGCCCAAAGCCGCCGGCCATCGTCAATCGACTCAATGACCCGGCGGTGAACCAGCACCAACGCTGCACAAACGATCGCCAGCCAAGCCGCAACGATCGAAGCCGGAACGATGCCCCGCCACGACGCTTCGGCGACCGACAGCGCCACCGCCGCGACCGTCGCGGCACCCGCCGCGGCGACTGCCATTTGAAGCCCCACTCGCCGTATTTCCCCAGTGAAGCATCGGCCCAAACCCGCCGCCGTCGCTGCCAACCCCATCGCGACGAGCATCGGCTCACCCCCAATGATGCACCGCCACAGCGAAACGTCAGCCCACGACGCTCCGCCGATCCACACCGGGCTGGTCAACCAACCGGCGATCGCCACCGGCGCTACGCCCCACGCCACCAAACGAAACCGCCGGGTGGCAGTCGAAACCACTATCCAAGCCGCTGAAGTCACTGCCGCGTGCCCCAGCAACCAATCCAACCGCTCGATCGACGCGGGCGAGATTGCCGCAACCGATCCGGTCGCTAGCACCGCAATGACCCAGTCGACGATCGGCACCCGCCCCGTGGTCTTCGAGTTCGTCGACGGCCAATGAATCACCCCAATCGCAATGGCCAACGGCACGGTCACGATGGCCAAAGACGTCCAAACGTCCCGCTCGACGTTCGTCACCGCGTAACCGACCAAGACGGCGACACAGAACGCGACCAACCCGTGCAGCCACCACCGATTGCTAGCCACTTGCGGCCCCGGCACCGGGCACTTGTCCGCCCTCCGCGACCGAGTCCGGCCGACCCAAACCAGCGCCGCGGCCGCCACCAACACCGCCGGCCCGACCGCCCAAACTACCATCGCGGAACTCCGCAACGCCGCCATCGAGACACCCACCAAGCCAATCGTCGGTGCCAGCACGCCAGCAGTCATTGGCCAACTTGCCGCTCGACCGATCAAATCCACCGCCGCGGCCCGGACCAACCCCGCGACCACAACGGCCAACCCCGCGACGACCGCCATGGAGACCGGATCGCCGATCAACCCCGCGGCTCCCGCGTTGCCCCCCGCGGCGGCCAATGCCGCGAGCACCGCCAGCGGCACCAGCGCGGTGGCGATGATCAAAATTGCTCTGGAAGTATGCCGCAGCCGCCATCGCCGCATCGTGTACAGCCCCGCGGCAAACACGGCGGCGTTGGCCGAAACAAAGATCACCGCCGGCACCACCCGGTGCGTCCCGGTGATCGTGTTCCAAAGCGAAACGACCAACCCCACCGAGCACGACACCACGAGGATCCCGGCGACCAATTCCCCCCACCGAATGTTATGCCGATCCAAAAACCCCGACAGCGCCTCGGTCCACGGTTTGGCCGCCACCACCGGGGGTCTTTCCGCCAACCCGCCCCCGTTCAAACCGCCAGCCGTCAGGCGTCGGGGTTGCGGCCCCCCCGGCACATCGGACGCCACAACCGATCCCGCATCACCCCCGGAGTCTTTGACGGCAAGGTCGATGGTCGGCCGTCGAGTGGGCGGTTGAACATCGACCAATCGCTTTGTAGCGATCGCAACTCCGGGTGCCGACGCCCCGCGGCTGGTCAGATCGACCTCTTCCCGTTCCAACCGCCGCAACTGCGCATCGGCATCCCCCCGACTCATCCGCCCCTTGGACACGGCCCAGTCCAACATCCGCCGCATCGCCTCGTGATCGCCCTGCCAATTCGGCGTCCCCGCCCCACCGGGACGGTCCGTCTGATCGCTCGACCAATGTCCCGTCAACAGCCCCCTCAACAAAACCCAAGACCCATGCCCCACGACGGTGACAATGCCCCAAATTAACAGGAGAACCAGGAGCGTGTTCATGGGCAGTCAACAAAGTGTTCAAACCAAGCGGCGGGGAATCACCTACCCCGGAGCCCACGATAGCCTCAGCCTAGCGCCACCCCATTGGTTTTCTCTTGCAATCAGCAAGTGACGAGGATCTTCAACAAGCCCATCGTCGTGCTGCCTCCCATTGACCCACCACGAAACGCTGATCGTAATTGCGGCAAGCGTTGATTCAGGAAGCGGTCATAGTGTGGGTCTTTGGAGTCCCATCATTGATCAAGGGCAGAGTCTAACGCGTCGAGCACGAACCAACGTTTGCCGGTCCCCGTCGTGGATTTTGCTAAAAATCCATCCCCCCGGGCCGTCCTCGACCCTTCTTAAACTCAAACCAAGGGGCATGGATTTTTAGCAAAATCCACTACGTCGCTCGCGACAAGCCATCGCGGCGTAAAAACGAGACGGTGCGATCAAGTGAGTCCCAGTACCCATCATCAAACGGACGTAATTCCGGGTACCCCGGCACGAGGCAGCCGGTAAACGGATACTGCCGGTAGCCATCGACGGGCACCAGCCCAGCCCGCTCGGGGTTGCGAGCAATGTATTCGCATGCATTGCGTAAACTTGCATCGGTCCGTTCTTCCTCTTTGAAGACACTATCAAAAGCTTGATCCTGCAGTTCGAACCCAATCCGACGGAGTGACTCATCGACGGCTTTACGAAAATGTCTCATGGCCCGGCGTTGATCCGAACCGTCCAGCAGCCCCATCCAAACTAGGTGAAAATGGTCGGGCATCAAGCAAAAGATTGGCACGACGACCCCGTACCGAAAGCAAGTATGCGTGAGTAATTCACGAAACCAATAGTAGAACGCCGTTTTCAACCACCCCGTGCGTCGATTTCGCATCGTCAGCGTCCAGTGAACGACCGCCTGCCCCCGATAATGTTCCGGCGACAACCGTTTCAGGTGCTTCCGCCTCATAGCTGGTCCCCATCCCAACGTAGTGGATTTTGCTAACAATCCATCCATCCTACCGCATCCTGCAGCCCACCGCCCCCGGTGACCGCTGGAGGGTCCCCGCAACATGGCTGGCACCAACTACCAATCCGTGACCGCTGGAGGGTCCCCGCAATAAGGCTGGCACCAACCCTCTATTTTCAACTGCCATGTTGGGCGTGGGGTGATTCGCGCCCATTCTAGCAGCACCACCCCCGCCGCGCAGCACGGATGGTGCCGCCCCGGGGCGGGTCCGGTTGGCGTTGACAAAGCGTTTGGCAACCCCCTAATAAAGTGGTTGGCACCAGCCTCATCGGACGGGAGAACTTGACCGGGGCTCTGGGCCTGGTCAGGCTAGAGCAACGTCGTCGCCTGTTCCGTCCACCCGCCAGAACCCGTGAGTTGCCCAGTGACCCTTGAAGAAGACGTGCGAATCACGCTGGAACAATTAAAAAAAGCGGGCGAAGAGGCTCGCCGAGATCCGCAGGTGGCGATCGAACAGTTGCGTCGGATTGGTTATTTAGAGCCGGATAGCATGGAATTGACTCCAAAGTACAAGGCCGCCACCGAACCGTTTCCTAAAGTCGATTCTTAGGCGGTGCCAGCCCAACTCCCGTCGTTCGTCCTGGGCTATCACGGATGCGATCTCGCGCTGGCGAGGCAAGTCGTCAACGAATCGAAGCCATTCCGGCCCAGTCGGAATGATTACGATTGGTTGGGCAGTGGGATCTATTTTTGGGAAAACAGTGCTGAACGGGCAATGCAATGGGCGGGGGAAGCCGCGTCGCGGTCGAATTCCAAAGTCGAAACCCCCGCAGTCATCGGAGCGGTCCTGGACCTAGGTCATTGCTTGAATTTGCTCGAAGAGCAGTGGCTACGGTTGTTGCCTTCGGCTCATGAGGAAGTTGAGGCGATCGTTCAGTCAGTCGGTCGAATGATGCCACACAACCGCCTGCAGGATGTGGGCGGGGAAACGCTGCTGCGGCCACTGGATTGCTTGGTGATCAACCATTTGTGCGATGTCCGCCAGCCTGCGTTCGATTCGGTGCGGGCAGCGTTCATCGAAGGCAGCTTGGTCTACCCCGGCAGCGGCATCCGGCGGCGGAACCACATCCAGATTTGTATCCGCAACCCTGACTGCATTCGAGGCTGCTTTCACCCGCCGGAGTTGAGAGGCACGTAACGCCGCAGAGAGGTTGGGGGAAGTTGCCCAATTGGGCAATCCGTCGGTCTCGGTGCGATTTGGAATTGCATCGTGGGAAGAAGTGCATAAGGGGAAGGGGGACGATTGGCACATTAGGCATCTTTTAAATCTACCCAGATCCACTATTGACCCCCTCCCCCTTTTCATCACCGGTGATTTGATCGAACCGCCATTATGCGCATCCTCCTCTAAGCTGCGTTTTGGCGGTTTCAGTCAATCTTGAAATATGGAATCTGAATGTTCATGAATCCAAATTTCTGCGTCTACGCCGGCGGGAACTTCAACGACTCGTGTTTCGATCGAAGAATCGTAAACCGCGTGTGGCTGTTCAAAAGAGAAGCTTTTGGGAACCCGCACACCGTAGAACTGCCGGTAGTTGACGCTCTTCGCAATTTCAAAATCCCGATACCTCACTTCAGGTCGAAAGACTCGGGCTTGGGTCTTGAGTGTTTGGTGCCTGAAAGAAGTCTTAACGACTTGACAAAGTACTACCTTGTTTCCGTCCGGCTCTACCTTCGTCACGCGGAAGTCTATTCCTGAGACCTCGTTCTTTTCCGCAAATTTGCTCCGTATCGCCATTTTGACTAACGATGCCAATCGGTTTCTCTGTGATTCATTGAGATGTCTGTAAGACGTTTCCAGTTCCTGCCGGGCACCTGACGAATCGCCTCCAGTGTTAACCGTGTGGATTAAGTTCCACGCATGGTGAAATGTAGCCGGGAACCAGTCATTCACGCTCTGAAACAGTTTCGCTTTCTGAGCGTGGAAAAAGGACACCATCTGTGACTTGAATCGTCGCGTGGACGCTTCACGTGGCTGTTTTTTGAAGTTGATGTCAACTACCTGCACACGGTCACCAGATTGAACCACCAAAAGACTCTGGTCGGCGGAAAGCCTTCTAGTTTTTTCAAACATGATCTCCGACTGAACCAGACGCGGTTCTTCGGAATCAAGGCCCCACTCGAAGATGGTGCCGTCAAGACACTGTATATAGACATCGTTGCGATCCATCGCAAAGCCGGTCCGAATGACTTCACCGTTGTGACTGTTGATACTATTAACTTCTGCGTGCCTAGGCAGGTCCTGGATGCTTGATACCTCGCCTCCTCCAACGACAAGTCTGGTTCCATCTTCAGACAGGCAAACTGAATGCACACCCGCACCATCATGCAGAAAGGACGCCAGCTCTCGCTTTCGCGAAACGTCCCAAACTGTCATGTGCGAACCCCCACCCACTAACAACCGGCTGCCGTCTTCGGAAAATGTTGCGGTTTTAAAGCGTCCGTCAAACTTGGCTATTTGAGTCAGCGTTCCAGCGTCCCATAACCTGACCGTTGAATCCCAGTGAGTGCTTGCGATCATCGTTCCATCGTGGCTTATCGCAACGCAATCAACCGCAGTCTCTCCCCCCCTTGCCGACTGAATGCGAATAGCCTTTTCAACGTTCCATACGTTAATTTGGCCATCGAGGTTTCCTTCGACGACATGTTCTCCATTTGGGGAAAATGCCAAACTCAGACTTTGAGCACGGTCTTTGCCGAGGCTCTTCAAAATTTGCCCGTCTATCAGACTGATGATCTGGATCAATCGCCCCACCGAACATGCGACGATTGGACGTTTGGGAGCACAAGCCAAACTCAAGACAGGATCTTC
This sequence comes from Pirellulaceae bacterium, assembly GCA_963833245.1. Lineage (GTDB taxonomy): Bacteria > Planctomycetota > Planctomycetia > Pirellulales > Pirellulaceae > Rhodopirellula. The sequence goes on along the minus strand of CAWHXH010000002.1, from coordinate 1,707,126 downwards.
CGATAGTTTTAATGTTTTAATGAGATTGCCAGTTGCGATGTTCCAAATTAAAAGTGAACCATCCATTCCGCCGCCCACCAGCAGCTCTCCACTCACATCAAAACTCAAGCAACGCACACCAGTCGGTTGTCCAACCAGTGGTTCCTCCTCCTGCCAATTTCTTAGATTCCAAAGTTTTATGGATCCATCTAAAGCGGTGCAGGCCATCATGTTCCCTGCACGATCAACTGCAATTCCGCCGTAGCGGCTATCAGAGGTAGGCAGGTCGACCCTGCCGCTACCGCTGCGTCGAACAGTACTCCAAAGCTTCAAGGTCGAATCATCACCACCGCTGGCTAGTCGATGACCCTCAGGATGAAATGCGACGCACTTAACTGAATCTGTGTGACCAACGAGTTTGCGATTTAGAAGTCCGGTTTCGACATTCCAAATCATCACGCTGCCATCGCTGTGCCCAGCGGCAAGCTGAGCCCCATCTGGCGAGAATGCCAAGCAACCGCTTGAGGAACCCCCCCCCGAAACGTTAACTTGCAGTTTGCCCGAATCAACTCTCCAAACTGATACGTCTCCGCTGTCTTGCATCACGGCAATAAGCCTGCCGTCGGGGCTGAAGGAGCTGCTGCGTAGTGAACCAGGGCCTGTGATGTCTAGCTGCATTATTTCTACCATCTTCCCGGTTTCTATATCAATCCTTTCTACGGTCCCAGCAGAATTGACCCCCACAATTGAATCCTGACTGTCGTCGAATTGATGGCTTTGCCAAACCAGCGGCTTATTGGACAGTTGATGCAACTGAACTTTATTTTCGATATTCCACACCTCCATCCTTGGAGTTGCGCCATAGGCTGATGTCTTATCACCTTCGAAGCCCACGACCGCCAGGATCGTCCCATCTTGGTTGAAACCTATATTCTGGACCCATGATAACGAGACCTCGATGTTTTTTTCGATTTTCTCGTTCCCTATGTCCCACAGCACCACTTTGCCATGCGACCCGATCGCTAGTCGCTTTCCATCACCGCTGATCGCCAAGCTGGTAGCTGGAGCACCTTGACTTAGTAAGGTCTCTCGCTCCGCTCCAGTCGCAGCATCCCAGATTCTAAAGGAATGGTCTTCCCCGATTGAGAAAATTCTTCGACCATCCACGCTGAAGACGCATTGGGTTATTGAATCCAGGTGCCCATACAGCGTTACATCACTGCCCAGGAACTGTCGCTGAGAAAGGTGCCATTCTAGGTTTCTGTACTTTCTAGGTACCGACATTAGGCTGTCAATTGCCTCCCCAGGCCGTCCCGAATCCCACTTAGCGTTCGCAAGCAAGTAATTTGAACTCGCCAGTGCTTCTTCGGTCAGCTCCTGCGCTTTTTTGGCAGCGTTTTTTGCATCTTGGGCCTTTTCTTTCTCTGCTTCAGCGGATCGTTGAAGCCCGAAAGCTCTTTTCTTTTCAGTGGCTTCGTTTTCGCGAGCCTCAATGGCTAGTTCCTTCGCTCTGAGAGCAGCTCGCTCTGCGTTGACCGCGAGATTTTTCGCTGTTAACGCGTTCTGCTTCTCAATCTGCTCGTTTTTCGCCGCAGCGACAGCTTTGGTTTCGTTTTTCCGTGCAATGCCTTCGGCTGTTGAGGCCCGAAAGTAGAGCAGTGTGGTGCTGGCGATTCCGCCAATCAACAACATTGCAATCGCAGCGACCGACAAATAGCCCGTACGGTGCCGTCGGTAGCCGCGGCGCACCCGGTACGCCAAACTCGGTGGGTGGGCCTCGACCGGTTCGTTTCCGGCGTACCGCTGAACGTCTTGAGCGAAGTCACTCGCCGTGGCGTACCGACGCTCACGGTCTTTGTCGAGCGACTTCATCACGATCCAGTCGAGGTCGCCTTTTAAGATTCGTTGCAAGGCTCGGGGGTCGATTTTGCGTTGTCGCGAGATGCCGGCGATCGCTTCGGCGGAGGAACTCAGGCGGCTGCTGGGCAGCGGGGGTTCGGTCTCGCGGATCGATTGCAGGACGTTCATGATCGCCGCTTGACGTAGCGTGTCTCGCTCGATCGGTGTGGAGCCGGTCAGCAGTTCGTAGAGCATCACGCCGAGGGAGTAGATGTCGGTTCGCGTGTCGACGCCACGCTCGTTCATCTCCGCTTGCTCGGGACTCATGTACTGCAGCGTTCCGACGACCTGGCCGAACTCGGTGAACATCGTTTTGTCGGTCAGGTGCGTTTGCATCTCGGTCGCTTTGGCCAAACCAAAGTCGATCACCTTGGGCACCGGCTCGCCATCGTACTGGCACACCAGAACGTTGGACGGCTTGAGGTCGCGGTGGATGATCCCCTTTTGATGGGCGTGCTGGACCGCGTTGCAGACTTGGACGAACAACGCCAGCCGCTCGTCGATCGAGAGTTCGTTGGCGTCGCAGTACTCGGTGATCGGGATGCCGCCCACCAACTCCATCACGAAGTAGGGCAGGCCGTCGTCGGTTTGGCCGGCGTCGAGGACCCGGGCGATGTTTTGGTGGTCCATCATCGCCAATGCTTGCCGCTCGGCTTCGAAGCGGGCGATGATTTGGTCCGAGTCGACGCCCGATTTGATCAGCTTCAAGGCGACGCGGCGGCGGACCGGGTGGGATTGCTGGGCCATCCAGACCTCGCCCATCCCGCCCTCGCCCAGCGGCTGGAGCAACTTTGTAGCGGTCGATCACCCGGGATGATTTGTCGCCGGTAGGGCGGGGCAGGGTGGTTGACCCGAATGGCAGGGTTTGATCGGGGTCGGACGGGGCAGGGGACTTGCTTAGCAGCGTTTCGGCCGGATCATCGCTGGCGGAGCCATCCGGCAGGACGGTTTGCAGTTCGGGAAACAGCAACGATTCGGCCTCCCCGGGGGGAGCCTTGGGACCGCCGGCGAGGAACTCGTCGCGCACCGCGGTCAATTGCCGTCGCAGGGCTTGGCGCGACGGCGGGGCGATGGCGTCGAGGTAGTCATCGATTTCGGGGTTCTCGCCGGCACGCAGGGCGGCCTCGAAACGGTCGTTGATCGCGGCGATTTGCGTCAGGTCGGCGTCGGGGTGATGCACTGGGGGGACTCTGGGGTCGATTGGCTCGTCGTTGGCACGGGGGCGGTCATGGGACCGGCCTATCCTTTTGATCAAGAACGCGGTCAGCGCTCCGGGGTCAAAATGGCAAGATTTTTAAAATAGTCGACTTGGGGGTTAGGGCAGTCGGCGTAGTGGATTTTGCTAAAGATTCATTTGGGGTGTCGGTGGTGGGGTTGGATTTTTAGCAAAATCCACTACGTTGTTTTGGACCATCGTTTTTTGATGAGTTTAACCTTCAAGTCGATCGTGCTGATGGTGCATCGCAATTGGTCGGCGATCTCGCCGTGAGTGTGTCCAGCAAGTTTGAGCAGGGCAATCTGCTGGAGCGTTTCGTCGGCAAGGCTGTCGAGGCGTTCTTCCGCTTCGATCGACAGGTTTTGAGCCAAGTGGTCGACGGCGAACTCGTCCAAACCTGCCGATCGACCATCGGTTTGTTCAAAAACCGATTCGCCGCGGACTTGGCCGCCGCCTCGCTTGAGGGCGCCAGCCGCCACGCGGCGGTTGATCGCTTTGCGGGACGTGATCGTGACCAGCAATCGCCACAGATCGCTTTGAGTGTCGAGATTGTCAAAACGGTGCTCCCGTGCCCCACGAAACAGCGAGTGCATCGCGCTGAGGGCCAAGTCCTCTTCGTCGTCGTGGCGGCACGGTAAACCGTGAAGCTTCCGCTTGGCAATTCGGAGCAGGTCCGGGTAACAAGCTTGCCAGATTGCGTCAGCGGCAGCCGGGTCACCCTCCGCTAGGCGTGATAGCCAAATTGATATGGACGACGGTGGCAAGGTTTACGGATTGGGGGCGAATGGAAGGGGCCGAGGAACCGGGTTCCTTGCGGAAGTCGTTGAGACCGGCGTTCGTCAGCAAATTTTATCGGCAGGGCGCCAGCCCTCCGGTTCCGCGGCACCGGACGGCTGGCGCCGTTCCGCTAAAATGCTTCAAGTTTCAGGATCGCAGACCGGCTTCACGGTCCCGACCGGCGATCATTCCAACGTGGTGGGCGTTTAGCGGATACAAGTCAATAAATTCTAAAACAAAACGTCGGATCGGTATTCCTAAAAGATGGCTGGCACCTGCCGGTGCCTATGCCCGGCGCGGACCTATTGCACGGTGAGGACTGCTGAGTAAACAATGACCCGGTTTTCATTGTTCCTTAAATGTCGCTCCCGTCCATGGTTCATCTCAGGCGTCAGCAGGTCTTGCCGTTGGTGCCGGTCTGTTCGCTTGTCGCCCTCGTTTTCCCGATCGGTTTGTTCAACCTCGGGGCGACCACTTTCGTGCTGCCGCTTGTTTTTGCGATGATGTTTACAATGGTGTGGTTGCAATCACCACCGCGGTGGTCGGCCCACGCCGCATCGTTGGGTTTGCTCGCGGTGACCATGGGATCGATCGGCATCCAATCGTGGGCCTCGCCTTACCCTTCTGAAGAGGCGGGCAGTATTCTCTTCGTAACCGCCGCGGCCGCGGCCTTGGCGGCGAGCTTTGCGATCACCATGCGGTTGCTTTGGCGGTTTCGGTTGATCGATTCCCACCTGCCGCCACAGGACGGTCAACACCGTGGCTCGATTTTCGATCACTTGTCACTGACCGGAGCGGTCGCAACCCTGCTGGTCATCCTCCGAGCGGGTTGGAACCGAGACATTCAATGGGGACTTTGGATGATCCTGTTGTCCGCAATGTCGCTGGCATGTGTCGCGGTGATGCATTCGTTCTCGCGTCGCAGCCGAGCGGGTCTTTGGATCGTTGCGGCCGGATGGTTGGCTATCACGGCGGCAACGGTGTGGATCATCGGATTGATCACGACAATTCGCGACGGGTGGCCCACGGGCCAGGGAACCGAAACGTTTGCGGGCCGCTGGGTGGCGGTCAACGAAGCGTTGTATGAGTTCATTGACAAGATCTGGACCACGGCGGTGGTCGGCTGTTTGATCCTCATTTCTTTTGCGATCCTGACGCACGCCTGTGGCTTGAGGTTCCAGTCCAATCGAGCGTCGTCGCCCTTTCGCAGCAATCGAATGTGGTTTGTTCTGGTAACCGTCATCCTACTAGGATTTATGTCATGGCAAGCGCTGTCGGTCCGAGCTGTCACCATCAATGCTCCAACCATGACGCGGCATCATGATGCTGGTTGGCCAATGGTCGCGTGGCAGCAACGGGTCATCAACAAGACCATCACCGACAGCTACGTCAACCCAGCGGCATTGATTGGCAATTTAGTGATCATGGCAGTGCTGGGCTATGGTATCCTGTCGATGTTCGGCACGGGCGGGCGTCTGATCCATCACCAACCCCGCGTTCGCCTGTTACGTTGGTGGAAGAACGACTGGCATGTTCAAAGACTATGCCTACGGTTGTTGTGGCCGATCGCATTATTGAGTTGCTTGTTGCTATTGCCCGTGGGTCAATTGGCCAATGCCATTCTCGACGAGTACAACGAGAGTTTGATTGATCGGTTGGGTCAAAGCGAGCTGACGTCGTCGCGGCGGGTGGGGCGACCGCTGGACCGTCTAATCCTGGGCCAATCCTTTGACTTTGTTTTCACCGCGGCAACGATTGACCGCGATGAATTGAATCCAGAACAACCGCTAACTCGGCGGTTTCTCGATCGCCTCCTAGATTCACCGTGTCTGACGCAACTTGAACTTCGTCGGGTGGCGTTGGATGCCGAACAGTTGGACAAATTAGCCTCTATTCGGTATTTGAGGGAGGTTGCATTGAACAACTGTCCGGGCGTGGAGCTGGGTCATTTAACAGGGTTGTCGCGGGTGCAGGACGTCACCATGGATCTGGCCGATCAATCCGGGGCACCGTCGGTCCAAACGATCGATCTACCGCCGCTCGCCCGGCGGGTATCACTGAACCTGCCATCGCAGATGACGGATCTGACCATCGACAAAGCGGAACGCTGTGAAAATTTGAGCCTATCAATCGGCGATCTGTTTGCGATCGAACCCGCCGGTGCTTTGACGGTGCTTCCTTTTGGCCTGAAACTCCAGCAAGCGGACCGGCTTGTAAATTTGTCGGTCGCGTCCGACCGATCGGTCCAGTTGTTCACCGGTGAAACAGCTTCGTTGGCGGACCTCACCGTTGTAAGGTTCGGCGACCGGGAACTCGCCACCGGTTTGCAGTTGAATCTTGCGTCATGCTCTCCACGGCTTTCGATCACGACTAACGATTATATTGAGCAGTTGAATGCGGATCCGGATGTTGTGATATCGGTCGATTGGTTCGATGACAGTTTGGCCAATGCGGGGAATCGACTGACCACCACGATCGAGACGTTGCGGGGCAGGACGTTGCAATCGATGACCGCAGCCGGGGGACGGTTGAACAATGCCGGCGTCGAAGCCCTCAATCGCGTCCACGGTTTGCAAAGGTTGAGCCTATTGGCGACCCAAACGGACGCTGCAACTCTGTCGGCGCTCAGTGCGGATGAGCTGGAAGTTTTGAACGCATTGGGTGTCATCATTAATTCAGAGCAATTGGCGAGGTGGTTGGCGCGATCCCCCAGACTCAGCCGGCTTTCAATCGGTGTCAATGAAGAGCCCGATCTTGACCTGACGGGCACGCCGGGACTGAAGTTCTTGGAGCTGGTTGGGGTCGACCGATTCGCTCAACTCCGTCTTCCCGCGGCGTCGCGATTGCGAACGCTTTCGGTCACCTCCTCGCCGTTGGAGGATCCCTTGGTCCCCGAACAAATGCACCTTCGCGGCCAATTTTCCCGACGCGACTTTGATCGGCTGGACCTATCAGAGGTTGCGACCCTCGTGCTTGACCCCGTCGGCTGGGATTCGTCGGCGTGGCGAGGATTGGACTTCGCGGGGGCAGTTTGCTTAGATCTAAGGTTCACGTCCGAGGCAATCGCTGAACGGGCATCCTGGCGGTTTTCCGGCATCCCGGAGGGTTTCAATGTTCTGGCGACGGTGTTGCGGGGTGACAACCTCGATCTCGCGGACACTTTTGGATGGGTTGCTGAGACGTTGCCAAATTGTCGCTACGTCGACTGCCGCTGCGGGCCCGCGGCGGATCGAATTGACTGGCTCGACGTGACTTCCTTGAACGGACTAACCATCCATTTGCGTGGCCTGGCCATCGAGCCACCACAAATCGATTCAATCTTTGATTGGTCGCGAGCCGGCGGTCAGATTTGGGGTACGACGCGAATCTGCATGGAAGATTGCAGCGTCAGCCCCGAAGCGTGGCAACGGCTGGTGACCCGCCATCGTTCCGACGGCAATGACGAGGGGGAAAGTCGGTTCGTCGGAGACACGGATGTTTACCTCCGATCAACGCCATTAAGTATCGACACCGCCGCGAGAATTGACTGGCCAGGGTCACTCACACTTCATCAACTGTCTGACGACGATCAAGAGGCGGCGGACCAAACGCTTCAGGCGGATCCTTGAGTCATTCGACCAGGTGGTTCGTTCGACAATCGCGCCATGTCGTCGTCGCGGGGCCACCGGAGGTCAGGAACAAAACGCGGATTCTTTTTGCGTCCGGTTTACACCATCACTCTCAACGGGCTTGTCTTGGGTTGCGTCGATCGAATCATCCGGACGTGAGATTCGATTCGTTAAAACGTGGGCAAGGCTCAGTGTGATTGCCGAAGTCGTTGATTGGTGATGAAAACCAAATGCGTCGAAGCGACCGCGAGGGCCGCCGGGCAACGATATCCGTTCGCGTCGCGACCGTGATGCTGCATGACCTCGACGCCAACTTGGAACCGTCCCATTTGAATCATTCGGCGGGGGAGAACCCATCACTTGTCATAGCTGGGACTGCCGGGTTTCGAAGCAAACTAAAGCCTGGCAGTTCCGGATACGTCCGTTTGGAGCTGATGGTAGACTGCGAAAAACACTTTGCCGATCATGGAGTCTTCGTTTGTCCAGTCATTCAACCCCCGGCTTCCGCCCCATCCGGCTTTTATACAGCGAGAATCCCTTCTACGTTGTTTCGTGCGGGTTAGTGATCTACGGCGTGCAGGTTGCCGCCCGGGGGCAGCCCACTCTGCTGGGCCGGTCGTTGGCGGTGACCGGTTGGATGCTCGGCTACGCGACGTTGATGGCGCTCACCGTCATGGTGGTGGTTCGTGTCGCCAAAGTTTGGCAGGATGCTCGCAGCATCTTCCTGATCGTCGGGCTATCGCTGGCAGCCTATACGATCGGATACGACGAAATCTCCATGCAATCGGCGACGATCGGCTGGGCGTTTGCCGCCGCCGGGGCGGGGGCCGTTTTGATATTGACCGAAGCGATCCTTTGGGTCTGTCGGCTACGTTTGCCGTGGCCCTACCGGTTGAGCCACTACGCGATTTTCGCGGTGTTACTGATGTCCGCTCCGGTCGCTTCGGCATGGGTTCGCGATCAACGGGACGATTGGGCCAACGCTTCGCCCCTGATCTTCTCGGTCGCCATCGCCCTGGCGTTGTTGCCGTTGATCCCGGCGATGCGACGACGAAGCGTCGGGCTGCGGCATCATGGCTCCCCATGGCGATTCCCGCTTTATCCGCTGTCCCTGTTTGTCGTGCTGCTGGTTGTCGCCTGCATCCGCACTCATGCGGTATGGATGTCGTTCTCTCCCCGGGGTGGATCGGTTGGCTTTGAACCGTTTTTGCTGATGCCCATCGCCGCGGCAGTGATCCTGTTGATCGGCGAAATTGATCTGCATCGGCGACGGGGCGATCATGCTTTCGCAATCGGAGTGGCGGTGATCATGCCGGGGGTGATGTTGCTGATCGCCGGCGAGCCGGGTCGGACTTGCCAGGTGCCGATCGACCCGATGATTCGATCAACCGCCGGATCGATATGGAACGTGGCAATCATCGTTGCGGTGCTTTTTGAGATCTATCATTGGGCATCGGGCAACCCGGTTGCCCGAGCGATGTTGGCGATCGTCATCGGATTTGGGGCATTGACCGCTCAAGTGCCCGCTTGGACCGGATTGTCGCCATTGGCTTTTCGGTCCATCGTTGGCATCCTGTTGCTGCTGATCTACTGGACCGACCTTCCGTGGGACATTCGATCGGTCATTGCAACGGTCGGATTGGCGGCCGCGGCAATGTGGTGGGTGGACCGAGCCGACGTGGCCCACCCAATCGCCACCGCGATGGCGATATCGATCGGCGGCTGCCTGGTGAGCGGCGCAGTCTTTCAAACCCCCATCGGGCACGGCATGAGGCAAGTCGCTGCGATTCTACTGGTCGGAAGCCTGCTTTGGAGCCTTGCGCTCTGGTACTGGGGACGTCAATCGTTAACCCATCATTCCATGTTGTCAGGCATCATCGCGACGGTTTCGCTAGTTTATCTGTTCTTGGTTGGACGTCGCGGATGGGTTGCTGTCTGCGGCATGGCACTGGGAATGTTGGTCGGCATTCACCTGCATCAGTTCTACCGCCGTAGCGACATTGCTGGAATCAATTTGCCGCTCGTCGGTGCCGCGGTGTGTTTCGTCGCCGGGGTGGCGGTGACCGCCAGCAAAGCGATGCCCAAGGGTGACGGACCGAACGTTGTCGTTGCCACTTGGCGGGGACTTCGAGCTGGTTTGTGAATTTTCTTTGGCTGTAAAAGGCTCGGTGCCAAGGGGATGGATTTAGGACCTCGGGATCAATAACCGACGTAGCTGGACCCGCCAGCATTCAGGGCGGTCTGAACCCTGGCGGGTCCAGCTACGATGAATACCCCGTTTGTTTATAACGCAATCTTTAACAGTTTCCGATGCGAAGGTGCCGCTAGTTAAACGATTCCGCATCGGACGGAAAGCTGCCGTCTTGGACGGCGTTGCGGTAGGCGGTTGCGGCTTGACGATAGGCATCGCCGACGTCTGCGAATCGACGGGTGAACCCGGGGGTGTAGCCGGTCGTTAAACCAACGATGTCGTGCGTCACCAGGACTTGACCGGAGACCTCTCGACCGGCACCGATGCCGATGGTCGGAATCTCCAAGGCTTCGGTGATGGCGGCAGCCGTCGCGGCAGGCACACATTCAATCAGAACCGCAAACGCTCCGGCCGCCTGAGCCGCCCTGGCATCTTGGACCAAACGATCGGTATCTCTTTGAACTCGAAAACCGGTCGCGTGAACGCTTTGAGGTCGGAGTCCGACGTGTGCCATCACAGGCACGCCGGCGGTCACGATCGCCTCGATCCTCGCCGCCGCCTCGGCGCCACCCTCAAGCTTGACCGCTTGGCAGCGGGTTTCTTTGACGACCCGTGCCGCCGCGATAACCGACCGTTCAATCGACAATTGCCCTTCGGGAAACGGCAGATCGACGATGACCAAAGCGCGGCTGGCCGCCCGGCCGACCATCTCTGCATGGTAAATCATCTGATCCATCGTCACCGGCAACGTGGAGTCATGTCCGCCGACAACCATGGCAAGTGAGTCACCGACCAACAGAACATCAATGCCCGATTCGTCCAACAATTTGGCCGTGGGATAATCATAGGCGGTCAACATCGTAATCGGCTGCGACTGGCGACGCATTTTGGCCAACGTTCGCGTTGTCACACGGCGGGGCAGGGCGGTGTCACTCATCAACTACCAACTCTTTGCAATACCAACAGCGCCACTTCGACGCCCGCGACCGGTCCATTGCCATCGGTACCGAGCGTCAATCGACCCTGACCAGGGGCGACATGGATCGTCCCCAGCGACATGCGTCCCCAGTCTTTGACCAAACTTTCCTCCTGGGGCGATCTGATTTTGTCGATGCTCAAAAAGTTACCGCCGGCAGCGGCCGAAACCCGGGCGGAGGCCTGATCCCCCCGGCCGTCGTCCGGTTGCCACCGCAATGTCAACGTCTGACCCACCGCGGCGGGCTGGGCAGCGTAATACAGGAAGGCCCGGAAGTCACCCTCACCGAGCGACTGCACCGGCCAGCGAATCGTTGCCTGCGGATCGGTCCAGCCCGTTAGGTAGCTGCAATTGGGATACTTGTTGCTGCGAACGATCGGTGCGTCAAACTGTGCGTCCCGGGCGGGCAGGTGCGTCCACTCGGCCCCCGGATCGGCGATGGGAAATGGTCGGTTGGTCACCCGCCGAGAAGCAAAATCCTTGAATGTTTTCTTGTACAAATCCAGTTGTCCGGCCATCTGATCCTCGACCCCAGGATGTTGATCGGCGACGTCGTTTTGTTCGCCGCGATCTTTGGCAACATTATACAACGTCCCGTCACCATGCAGCCGAAAATCGCCCTGTCTCAAACAATACTTTCCGTTCCAATGAGACAGTAACGATCGATTCTGCAGTGTTAGTATTTCCTGCTCGGGTTGGAGCAGACGGTCCGCCAATGACACGCCGTCGAGTGGTCCGGCGGTCGGGCCGGCGGGGATGCCCGCCAGTTCGGTCAGGGTCGGCATCAGGTCAACGGCGCCCGCAACCGTGTCCAGTCGGCTGCCCGCGGGAACATGGCCGGGGTAACGAATCAACCCCGGCGACCGAACGCCGCCCTCATGAACCGACCCCTTGCGGCCCCGCATCCCGCCGTTGAACCGGTAGCTGTTGGGGCCGTTGTCGCAGAAGAACACCACGATGGTCCGATCAGCTTGGTCAGTTTCTTGCAATGCTCGTAACATGCGGTCGACGTTGGCATCGATATTTGAAACCAAAGCCAGCGCCGCTCGGGTGAACTGCGGATCTTCGGCTTTGCGATTGGGCGGCAATGGGTCCGGCTCAATGTCACGATCTTTGAACTGATCCCACAACTCGTCGGGCACCTGCATGGGGGAATGAGGCGTGTTGAGGGGAACGTAGACGAACCAGGGGGAGGATTGATGCTCCCGCATGAACCCCAACGCATGGTCGGTCAAGTCGTCGATGATAAAACCGCTGCCCTCAACGACTTCGCCGTTATGTTCCAATCGTGGCGAGAAATAGTTGCCCCAGTGCCCGCTGGTGAAACCATAGAACTCGTCAAAGCCTCGTGAGTTGGGATGATACGGCGGTTGGCTGCCGGAGTGCCATTTGCCAAACGCCGCGGTCGCGTAGCCGGCGTCTTGAAACGATTGGGCGATCGTCCGCTCGGACAAGTCGAACCGTTCGCCGCCGGCCGAAGTGCTGTAGACACCCATGCGTTGGTGATAGCGGCCGGTCAGGAACTCCGCCCGGGTTGGTGAACAGACCGGGCAAACGTAGAAGTTGGTCAGTTGCGCCCCTGGCGAGCCAGCCGATCGATCGCGGGGGTTTGAAAGTTGGGATTGCCGTGCAGGCTCAGGTCGCCCCAGCCTTGATCGTCGGTGAGGATGACCAGAACGTTGGGTCGATCGGACGCGGACGCGGACGCGGGAGCCGTTTGCCAAAGCGACAATCCGATGGCCAGGAAAGTGAGGTGGAATTTTGTGGGTAAAAGCATTTCGTTATTGGTGTAGTGGATTTTGCTAAAAATCCTTGCATGCCATGGATTTTTAGCAAAATCCACTACGTTGGGAGCGATGAATTGTTACGTCGTTTTCAACCGGTCCAGAGAGCGGCGCGGGCTAATTGTAGCCAAGCCGATCCGGTCGGGTCGGTCATGTCAAATCCCTTGATGGGGATGTACGCCCGCTGATTGTCGACCACGCGGATCGCCACCGGCGAGTTCTCCACCAACTTGGTGATCCGCCGCCGACCGATGTAACGCATCACAATGAACCGATCGTTCGCGGTCATCGACACGATGCCCCACGCAGCTGCATCGAGCCGCAATTCACACAACCCAAGCATTCGCTCGGCCTGGGGCGGCAGCGGTCCGAAACGATCGATCAATTCAGCCCGAACCTCCTCGATCTGTTTGGGCCGGTCGATCTTGGCCATCCGCCGGTACAGGTCAATCTTGTGCCGCAGATCGGGAACGTAATCGCCCGGCAACAGGGCTTCGATCGGCAGATCAATATCGACGTCCGCCGACATCCTCGGCGGCATTTTCTTGGCTTGCCGAACGGCGTCTTCGAGCATTTGGCAGTACATCTCATAACCGATCGCGGCGATATGTCCCGACTGCTGGCTGCCCAGCAAATTACCCGCCCCGCGAATCTCCAAGTCCCGCATGGCGATTGAAAATCCCGCGCCCATTTGAGAATACTCCTCGATCGCCCGCAGCCGCTTGGACGCTTCGGGAGTCAGTCGTTTGTCGGGATTGACCAGCAGGTAGCAATACGCCTGGTGCTTGTACCGCCCGACTCGACCACGCAGTTGGTGCATTTCGGACAACCCATACCGATTGCCATCATCGATGAACATGGTGTTGGCGTTGGGAATGTCCAGCCCCGACTCGATGATGGTCGTCGCCAAAAGCATGTCGTACTTATGGTCGATGAAGTCGATCATGACCTCTTCCAACCTTCCCTCCTCCATTTGGCCGTGTCCCATGACGATGCGGAGTTCGGGCACGATGCCTTGGATCTTGGCCGCCAGGTCCGCCATGTCGCCGATACGGTTGTGGACAAAATACATTTGGCCGCCACGGTTGAGTTCGCGAACGATCGCTGATCGCAGCAGCTTGGGATCAAACTTGGTGACTTTAGTTTCCACCGCCATCCGCTCGGCTGGCGGCGTTTCCAAATTGGAGATGTCCCGCGCTCCGACCAATGCCATGTGCAACGTTCGGGGAATCGGCGTGGCCGAGAGCGTCATCACGTCAACGTTGGAATGTAGCGTCTTGAGACGTTCCTTGACCGCCACGCCAAACCGCTGTTCCTCATCAATGACGACCAAACCCAAATTATTAAATTTGACATCCCGGCTGGCCAAACGGTGGGTGCCGATGACAATGTCCGCCTGGCCACGCTGCAATGCCTTGATGGTTGCCCGCTGTTCAGTTTTGGTCGCAAATCGCGATAGTTTGCGAATGTCGACCGGAAACTCTGCCATTCGATTTTTGAAGGAATGATAATGTTGTTCTGCCAACACGGTGGTCGGCACCAGAATCGCAACCTGATAACCTGCCGTGACAGCTTTGAACGCCCCACGCATCGCAACTTCGGTTTTACCAAACCCCACATCGCCGCAAATCAACCGATCCATCGGTCGGGGGCGTTCCATGTCATCCTTGACCGATTCGATGGCGGTGACCTGATCGGGCGTCTCTAAGTAAGGAAACGACGCATCGAACTGTTGTTGCCATTCATTGTCGGGCGGAAACGCGATCCCCGGACGGCTATCGCGGCGAGCCTGCATCTCCAACAATTCGTCGGCCATGTCGGTGACCGCCGACTCGGCCGCCTTCTTTTGATTGACCCACGCCTGTCCGCCGATCTTGGCCAGTCGGGGTGTGTTCTTGGTGCCGCCGACATAACGTTGAATCAAACCGATGCGGCTGGCGGGGACATGGATCTTGGTCCCCTCATCAAACTCAATCGTCAAGTGCTCGGTCATTTGACCGTTTTTATCGATCGTGTTCATGCCACGATATAGTCCAATGCCATGCGACAAATGCACGACCAAATCGCCGGGGGAGAGTTGCAGGAAGCTATCGATCGGCTTGCTGCGGGCGTTGGTTTTGGAACGCCGGATCGGGGAGCGGTGGAACAATTCCGCCCCGGTGAGCACCAAAACCTCACAACCGATCAATCGAAAACCGCCGGACAACTCCGCGACGGTCATGTGCAGCCGTCCGGTTTTCGCCGCGGCGGTATCGGCCAGCAGATCCGTCAATCGCTGACCATCGGCGGGGGTGTCGCCGACGACAATCACCTCATGGCCGGCGGCGACCGAATCGACCCGTTTTTTGGTCTCATCCAACGATGCGGCAAACGAATCGGCGCTGGCGGTTTGCAGATCGATTTCGTCGCCGCCGCTGGGCAATTGTGACGCCGTGACGATCTTTTGCTCGCCCAACTGAGCCAGTAATTCGTTGACGTTGAGAAACCGCTCCGGCGCCGCCACCCGGGCAATCAATGCGTCCGCCGATGCTCGGCACTGTTCCGGTTCGACCAACACCACCACGGTGCCGGGCGGCAAATAGTCGGCGATCGTCGCGTCGTCGGGCACCGGGGCCACCTCACCGGCATCACCGCCGATCGCTGCCAATTCAATGGAATTGACCGTGCCGCTGCTTCGCTGGGTGACCGGATCAAAGGTGCGGATCGACTCAATTTCATCATCAAACCACTCGATCCGAATCGGCTGCGGTTGGTCGGGCGAGTGAACGTCCAAAAGCCCGCCGCGGGTCGCGAACTCACCCGGCAGATGCACTGCCGTCGTCGCCGCAAACCCGCCCTCGGCCAACCATCGACGCAGTTCCTCGGGCGGCACCAAATCGCCGACGCTCAACCGCCGAGTCGAGTCGGCGAGCACGTTGGGGGATGGGACCCGCTGCAACACCGCGCCGATGTAAGCCGTCAAAATCATCGGCTCAGGGTCGTCGGAGCCGCGTTTGCGAAGCTGTTGCAATACCTGCAGCCGGGCGGCGTAGTCAGCGTCGCGAACCGTTTCGGCTCCGGTGTCTCCGGCCGAGAGCGGCAGCGCGATACTTTTTTCAATTCCAAAAGACCGACAGTCCCCGGCAACGATGTCGCCATCGACCGCTTGTGGCAACAGGACCACGACGTTGGACGCCTGGCGGGTGATGGCAGCGGCCAACAGCGCTCGTACCCCGCCCCAGACACCGCAAAAAGACGTGGGCGTGCCGCCGGCGGGTTGTCCCCGGAGGATCGAGGGCAAGTCCAACGAACCGGCCAACAGTTCGGGGAGATCGGCGAGGCCGCGCAGCGTCGCGGGGGCAGCGGTGCTCATGGCATCCCTGACAATGAAGCGTTGGGGTTGGACGGCGGCAGTGTAGCGAATGGTGAACCGAGCCATCGGCCGTCGCGAATGGAGGCACCTGAACCGTAGCTGGACCCGCCAGGGTTCAGACGCTCTGAACCCTGGCGGGTCCAGCTACGTTGACGGCTGCAATGCTTCAATCATCCAGCGGCCGCAGGTGCAGTTGACCATACGGGTTGTGCAACGGGCTGCCGGGCTGGAAATCGTTGTCCGGTTGCCACCGAACGTCATACTGACGCCCCGACCATACGGTCCAAGCCCCGGCGACTTTGGGGTAATCCCCCGCCGCGATTTGTCGTACCAAATCAATGATGTATTCGCCGTTGTTTCCAATGGCGTCCGGCGGCATCGATAGATTCGGCTGTCCCAACACCTGCATCCCGTGGGTGTAGCCGCGGCTGCGTCCGCCGACGACGGTTGTAAACGCAAAACTCAAAGCCTCCGAATCGCACGCGGTCGGCGGGGAGGCTTCGGCCATTTCCGTCCAAGCCTCCCCGCCATGCGAGATCGCGCTGTTGTCGACAAAGACGCCGGACCCGCCCGCGGCGATCAACGCGGCGGCCGTCCGCATGAACTCCGACGCCAGGATCAGCGAGCCGCCGGGACCGCCAAGCGTGACGATGACCGCATAATTTTCAATCGCTTCGCGTTCATCGGCCGTCGGATTCTGCCGACAAGCGGTGGCAAAGACTTCGACAAATTGATCGTCCGGTGGTAAGAACCCCACCTCCAAGCATTGACCGCTCGGCGTCACCAACCCCCGCGGGGACAACCCGTACCCGTCGGGCAACCGCTCAATCAACTCGTCCGGCTCCGCCCAGGTGCCGGGGATCCGAACCTCGATTTGTACCAGCGGCAGGTCAGTGTTATCCATGCACCGATTCTACCGCAGCCCGCCTCCGACGCAGCCCGCCCCCGACAAGCCCCCCCAACAAGCCGCTCCGTCATGAAAATCACCATCGTTGGCACCGGCCGCGTCGGCTCGGCGATCGCTTTTGCGATCACGCTCAATCCGATCGCCGATGAGCTGATGCTTGTCAACCGAAGCCGCGGCAAAGCCGAGGGTGATGCAATGGACCTGACCCACGCCGGGTCGATGCAAAATAGCAACATGCGGATCGTCGCCGGAGACTTGGACGACTCCAAGGATTCCGACATCATCATTTTTACCGCCTCGATTCCCTTTGATTTGAACGATCATTCGCGGCAAGACATGGCGGCGTTGAATTACCCGATGCTGCGGCAATGGATCCCGCAACTCTCCCGGGCTAGCCCCGAGGCGGTCATCCTCATGGTGACCAATCCCGTCGACACGATGACCCACGCGGCGATTGAACTGTCCGGGTTTCCCCCCTCCCGCGTGATCGGGACCGGCACGCTGGTTGACAGTATTCGGTATCGGACGTTACTGTCCGATGAGTTGCAAATCCACAGCGATGACATCCGCGCCTACATCCTGGGCGAACATGGCGATACGCAATTTGCCGCGCATTCAATCGCGATGACCGGCGGCGAGCGGTTTTACCCCAGCGACATGACCCGCCGATTGTTTGAGCAAACCGTTCGGATGGGTTATGAGGTTTACCGTCGCAAAGGTCACACGTGCTACGGCATTGCCGCCGCCACGATGCAAATCCTCGACAGCCTGGTTTATGACTTGCGTCACACGATGCCCGTCAGCGTGCGGATCGACGGTTACCTCGGAATCGATGACGTCTGTTTGTCGTTGCCGGTGGTCATTGGCCGCCGCGGCGTCACGCGGATCTTGCATCCCAGGCTCGATGAAAACGAACAGGCGGCATTCCGACACTCCGCCGCCGCCGTTCGCCAAGCCATATCGCACCTCGGCCCGCGGGATTAAAAAACCGACAATTTCACCGTAGCTGGACCCGCGGTCCGAAGCCTACTTCCATCGGGCCTACAATGCCGACATGAGCACGCACGCCCCGGCCGCCGACGCGACCCAACTACCCCCGGCCCAATTTGACCTGCACTCACCCTACGCTCCGGCGGGCGATCAACCCACCGCGATCGCAAAGCTCGTCGAGGGGTTTCGCGGCGGCAAAGAGTCCCAAGTTTTGCTGGGGGCAACCGGGACCGGGAAGACCTTCACGATGGCCAACGTCATCGCCCAGTGCTCGCGACCGGCGATCGTGCTGAGCCATAACAAGACGCTCGCGGCCCAACTGTACGGCGAGTTCAAGGAATTTTTTCCCAACAACGCCGTTCACTACTTCGTCTCGTATTACGACTACTATCAACCCGAAGCCTACATTCCTTCCCGCGACGTATATATTGAAAAGGATTCGTCGATCAACGAGGAGATCGACCGACTGCGTCTGGCGACAACCAGTTCGTTGGTATCGCGGCGCGATGTTGTCATCGTCGCGAGCGTTTCGAGCATCTACGGACTTGGTTCGCCGGACGATTATCGCAAGTTGGTGATCGATTTGCACGTGGGTGAAAAGACCCGTCGAGACCATCTGCTGCTACGTTTCGTCGACCTGCTCTATCAGCGTAACGACGTCTCATTTGAGCGGGGTAAATTCCGTGTCCGTGGCGATTCGATCGAACTGTGGCCAAGTTATGAGGAGTTTGCCTACCGGATCGAAATGTGGGGAGATGAAATTGAAAAATTGACGTTGATCAAACCCACGTCGGGGGAGGTTATTAAAACCGTCGATCACCTGTACGTCTATCCAGCCAAACACTTCGTGATGCCCGAGGACCGGATTCAGCGAGCGATCCGCGGCATCCGCGAAGAATTGACGCAACAGTTGGAAGTTTTCGAGTCGCAGGGCAAACTGCTCGAAGCCCAGCGGTTGTCGGCACGCACCAAGTTTGATCTTGAAATGCTCGCCGAAGTCGGCACGTGTCCGGGTGTCGAGAACTATTCGCGTCCCCTGTCAGGAAAACCGCCCGGGGCGACCCCCGATACGCTCTATGATTTCTTTCCTAAAGATTTTATCTCCTTTGTCGACGAGTCTCACGTCACCACGCCGCAGGTCCGCGCGATGTACGCCGGCGACCGGTCGCGTAAGGTCACGTTGGTCGAACACGGTTTCCGGCTACCGTCGGCACTGGACAACCGACCGTTGAGGTTCGAGGAATGGGAGGCAAGGACCGGTCAGATTTGTTTTGTCTCAGCCACCCCGAGCGACTACGAACTGGACCGGACCGGCGGCGAAGTGGTGGAGCAAATCATTCGGCCTACCGGTCTGCTGGACCCGGAGATTGAGATCGTTTCGGCCCGCGGTCAGGTCAACCATCTGCTCCAGCAGGTCCGCGCGCGGGCGGAAAAGGACGAGAGGGTATTGGTCACGGCACTCACCAAACGATTGGCCGAGGACCTATCAACCTATTTCCAAGAGCAGGGCGTCAAATGCCGTTGGTTACACAGCGAACTGAACGCCTTTGAACGTGTCGACCTGTTGCAGGAGCTTCGCGCCGGTGTGTTCGATTGTTTGGTCGGCGTCAACCTGTTGCGTGAGGGGTTGGATCTTCCGGAGGTGACATTGGTGGCGATTTTGGACGCGGACAAAGAGGGCTTCCTGCGGAGCGAGACGTCATTGGTTCAAACGATTGGACGGGCGGCCCGCAACGCCGACGCTCGCGTGATTTTGTATGCCGACAAGGTGACCGATTCGATGCAGATGGCGATCGATGAAACCGATCGACGGAGGGCGGTCCAGCGGGCTTATAACAAAGAACACGGAATCACGCCCAGGACGGTGCTCAAGAAGATCAAACGCGGAATCGAGTCGGATGCCGCCACCCACAAAGATTCGACGCGTAAGGCCAAAGAGTCCGAAGAAATGGTGTTCATCACGATCGAGTATGTCGATCGACTGGAGCAGGAGATGCTCACCGCGGCGGAGGAACTGGAGTTCGAGAAGGCGGCACGACTGCGTGACCGCGTCCTGCAACTACGCGACCATGTCGGCAAACCGTTGTCGGAGGTTGAAGTCGTCGACGACAAAGGAGGTTCATCCGGCGGGCAGGGCAAGGGCCGCCGGGGGCGAAAACGAACCAGCAGCAATCGGTCACGGGTGCCCCGGCCAAAATCGGTCTGAACTTGACTTTTCCGGTCAAAATCCGTCTGGATTTTTGGAACGTTTGATCGTAAAAGAACCATCGAAGCGACCCATGAACCAGAACGATCGAGAAGGTTAACTCCACACCTAAGGTCGACGAGGCCCGTTCGCTCGGTTAGCGGCAAAATGACGACTTTGTTCTTTTCAATACACCCCTGTTTTCAAAAAGGTGCCATCGGGTATGACCTCTGTTGACCTGTCGCGAGACTTCCTCGTCCGCACCGCTAGCCCTGTTTTGTCTTTCGAGTTCGCCCGCGAACTGGCCGACCGTTTTGGAACGCCGCTGCTGGTGACGTCGCAAAATCGATTGTTGCAAAACTATTGGGAAATGAAACAGGCGATGCCTGGTGTCGACCTCTTTTACGCCGCCAAAGCGAATCCCGATCCAAACATTCTTGGCGCGTTGGCGGCCGAAAATGCGTTCGTCGACGTCTGTTCGGCCGCCGAAATGGATGCCGCCTTGGCTGCGGGGTTTACGCCCGATCGGATGTTGCACACCCACCCGTGCAAAACCGAGGACAATTTTCGCGACTGCTACAGCGCCGGTATTCGTTGGTTTGTCTACGACAGCGAATCCGAGGCTGATAAAATCGCCTCGTGGTCAACCGCGACGAACATGCTCTCGGAGGTCAACTTGCTGCTGCGTTTGGCCGTCACCGCGGAATCAAGCAAAATCAATCTTTCGGCCAAATTCGGCGCACCATTGCCGGAGGCCATCCCCCTACTGGAGGCTGCGTGCCGACGGCGGCTCAACGTCCAAGGGTTTTCCTTTCACGTTGGCAGCCAATGCGTGCGGCCGGAAGACTATTGCACCGCGATTGCTCGGGTGCGTGAGGTTTGGGAGGCCGCCACTCTGATGGGATTCGATCTCAACGTGCTGGACATCGGCGGCGGATTTCCCGCGCCGTACCGCCAAGACGTTCCCTCGACCGAATCGTTTTGCGGCGTTATCTGGCAAGGTTTGCAAGAACACTTTGGCGGCATGAACGTTCGATTCATCGCCGAACCCGGACGCGGGTTGTGCGCCGAATCGACGACGTTGATTACCAAAGTCATTGGCAAAAATAACCGATGGGGGATGCCTTGGTTCTTCATCGACGATGGCATCTACAATTCGTTTTCGGGCCTGGTTTTCGATCATGGGGATTTCCCGATACTATTTGAAGGCACCGATCGACCGACCACCCCATGCGTGCTGGCCGGTCCGACATGCGATTCGGGCGACGTCGTCTGCCGCGATCAAGCGTTGCCCGATTTGCAACTGGGTGAATTGCTGATGGTCCCATGCATGGGTGCCTACGCCGGTGCCAGTGCGTGTCCGTTCAACGGGTTGCCCGTCGCGAAATCTATTCTGATCGCCTGATCGGATGATCGCGGCCGCCGTTCTCGCTTATTTGGCAACCACGGTTGGACTGGGCGTGTACGCGTCCCGGCGGGTCCGGGGGGTCAAGGATTTCATGGTCGCCGGGCGATCATTGCCGCTCTACATGAATTTCACCTGTGTCTTCGCGACATGGTTCGGGGCGGAAACCGTGCTGGCGGTATCCGCCACGTTCGCGCAGGACGGCCTGGTCGCCCTACCCGGCGACCCACTCGGTTTCTCCGTTTGCCTGGTGCTGGTCGCGGTATTCTTTGCGAAAGTCTTTTATCGCATGGACTTGCTAACGATCGGCGATTTTTATCGCAAACGTTACGGCAAGCCGATCGAAGTGATTACGTCGGTCGTCATCGCGGCGTCCTACCTCGGTTGGGCAGCGGCTCAATTGACGGCGCTGGGTCTGGTTCTCTCGGTGCTCGGTCAAAACGCCGGCTACGATTGGTTGACGCTGGATGTCGGGATCATGGCCGGTGCGGTGATCGTCATGGTCTACACCGTTGTCGGGGGCATGTGGTCAGTGGCGCTGACCGACATGATCCAAACCGTCGTAATCGTGATCGGTTTGATCGTGATCGCGGTGCTGCTGTCGAACATGGCCGGTGGTGCCACGAACGTCGTTGCGACGGCTTACCGGGATGGCAAATTGCAGATGTTCCCCAACACCGGTCGTGCCGATTGGTTGGTTTACATCGCCGGGTTTTTGACCGCAGCGCTCGGTTCGATTCCCCAGCAGGATGTTTTTCAAAGAGTTACCAGTGCCAAGGATGAACGCACCGCCGTCCGGGGCACACTGCTGGGCGGGATCTTCTATTTCTTGTTTGCTTTTGTGCCGATGTTCATCGCATACTGCGCGGTGGTGATTGACGCCGACATGTTGACCCGATTGGCCAGCGGTGACGAACGTGAGGTCCAGCGAATCCTGCCG
The DNA here is from genome assembly GCA_963833245.1 of Pirellulaceae bacterium. Taxonomy (GTDB): domain Bacteria; phylum Planctomycetota; class Planctomycetia; order Pirellulales; family Pirellulaceae; genus Rhodopirellula. Next base: position 1,684,917 of record CAWHXH010000002.1, on the reverse strand, counting down.
CAATTGATCATGGACCGGACGCCGTTTTCGGCGCAGTCGTTATTTCTGGGAGCGCTTCTGTCGGCGATCCTTTCGACGGCCAGCGGGACGTTGCTGGCACCATCCAGCCTGTTGGTTGAGAACGTGATCCGTCCGTTCACGCCAACGATGAGCGATCAACGAATGTTGTTGATCTTGCGAACGATGTTGGTCATCGTCGGCGTCGCGGCGGTGACCCAGGCCGTCGGCAGTAACGAAACGATGTATCAAATGGTTCAGAACGCCTACAGCGTTCCATTGGTTGGGGCGTTGGTTCCTTTGGTCGCGGGCATCTACTGGAGACGAAGCAATTCCGCCGGCGCGTTTGCATCGATTGTTTGCGGGATCGCGGTTTGGCTGGTCGTCCGAGCGTTCGCACCACAATGGATGATTCCACCGCAACTGTGCGGCCTAACCGCCAGCGCCGCGGCGATGGTGATAGGGAGTTTGATGTTTGATCAATGGACTTATTACAAAAGCCGTTAAGCTCGACTTTTCCCGTTTGGTGCCGGGACACCCGCCGAGCGGTTGAGGGTGAAAAGATGGCTTCCCTTCCCTAAAATCGTGGTTCTTAACCGCCATGCTCCAAGGAACGGAAGCCACCATGTTCGATGTACCCGAACAACTTAAACCACTTGCCAGACCAAACCGCAAACGCCTTCCGCCGGCCGGCAACCGCCCGCAGGTTCCTGCTCGTCCTGGCCGCCGCCATTTGGTCACCGGCGACCGCAACGTCTGGGCGATCGTCCGAATGATCGACCGCATCGAACCGGCCAACCCCTCGACCTATCACCGACTCTTCTCCCACCGGCGATGGACCAAACGCTCCCTTTACCGATCATGGTGTCACTGCGATCGCAAACCCAAAGCCAACGCCGAGGAAGGTCGCCGGCACCGAACCCCAGCCCGTTTGGCAGCCATCCAGTTGCGGCAACTGATCCTCTGGTTTCCCGAGCGAACCTTTGTTTTTGCCGGCGATAACGCGTATGGCAACCATCCGATGGCCCGCTTCGTCGCCCGGCACGGCGATCAGTTGACGATGGTCAGCAAGCTGGTCGCCGACGCTAATCTTTTCACCCCGCCGCCGCCGCGACGTCCCGGCACCAAGGGCCGGCCTCGGGTCAAAGGCAACTCGTTGCCCAGCCCCCGGGAGGTAGCCGCGGCGGGCAAAGGCGGCAGCAAGATCCAGGTCAATTGGAATGGCGGTTCGAGCCGTCGGGTGCGGGTCTACAGCCGCCCAATTACCAAAGATAAGCGGGCACTGGTTCAAAAGCGGCAAAGGTCTGGTGGCGATCCCCTGCCAGCCGACCGGTCGCATCATCGGGTGCGATCTTGGCGTGGCAAGACGAGGGTGACGTTCAGCGACATGTTCGTCAGCGTTCGCCGTTATTTATGGGTCCGTTGGGTATTTGAACAGGTCCCCGGCGGCCGTGCCGTGCTAAAACTATCCCCCCGGGTGCGAAAGCTACTGGACTTCGGGCTTTCACAGGCCGCCTGACGGGAAGAGTCGAGCGTAAGGGACCGTCCTGAAATCATCTTTGCCTCCCTGACCGTTCAGAAAGCCCTGTCGCGAAAGATCGATCGCCGAGGAGGCAACCTTATCAATCCGCATGGCCGACTGAGCGTTTCGAGAACCGTTGTAAACCTCCAGTTCATCGATGCGAAATTGCATGGAAGAATGAAGCCGGAGGTAACGAGCCGAGCGGCTAGGGAAAGCCAGCTCAAAGGTCGCTGAAGCGCGATCAAACGTCTTTACGCTTCCAAAGTCAACAATCACCTCACCGCCACCGGCTGCCGATGCGTAAGCCGGACCGTTACCATACTGACCATCGGTCAAATAGGACGCTTGGTGAATGGAGTTTGGGTAGATCGTCGAGGCCGCGACCGAGGATGAACAGTTGATTCCATCGACCTTGCTCAACTGTTCGTCACTGAACTTCGCGGAGTGGTCGGTGCGATGGACCTTTTAAACGATCGCAACAGCAAACTCGGACCTCGCAATCGATTCCCATACCGAGTCAACGGCAGGAAATGAACATACTTATTAGTTTAAAACATCCTCGACGCCCGCCAAAGCCCATGCTCTAAACCCTGCCCGCCAGGGTTCAGTCGGTCCGAACCTCGGCGGGTCCAACCAGGGTCAGTCGTTGATCCCGGGTTCTTGGTCCTTCGGGCCTACTCCAACCCTAGCCGCTGCTGGACCTCCTCCAGCGGCACGCCTTTGGTTTCGATCAAAAACGCTCGAACCCAAATCAGTTGTAATACCATCATCCCGGCGAAAAATGCAAAGACGACCGAAGGATCAAACTTTTCGACCATTACCGGAAAAAACGTGGTCAATAGTGCCGCAAAGATCCAGTGAGTGAAACTGCCCAGCGATTGGCCGGCCGCTCGGTGCGCGGTGGGGAATACCTCGCTAATCAATACCCATATTACCGCCCCCTGGCCGACCGCGTGCGCCGCGATAAACGCAAAGATGCACGCCGGAACGAACGAGGTGTTGCCCGAGTAGAACGCATAAGAGCAAAGCCCCAGCGACGCGATGTAACCGAACGAGCCGATCGTCAACAGCGTGCGTCGTCCCAAACGATCGATTAACCAAAGACCCAAGAACGTGAAAATCAAATTGGTAACGCCAATCCCGATCGATTGCAACAATGCCGCTTCGGTACCCAACCCGGCGGATTCAAAGATTCGGGGGGCGAAGTACAAAACCGCATTGATCCCCGACAGTTGATTGAAGAACGCCACCATCAACGCGATGGAAATGGGCGTCATCAATCGCCGGCTCCAGAACGCTTCGCCCGCCGCCTGTACCCGATCGGATGCCGACGGTGTGATCTGATCGGCGAACCGCTCCAATCGGGCACCGTCAAGTTCGGGTTGCAATCGACGCAGCACCTCCATCGCCCCATCACGGTCACCCCGTTTGGCAATCAACCACCGGGGGCTTTGTGGCAGCGTCAAACACATCGCGGTGTAGATCACCGCCGGGATCGCCTCGACCCCCAACATCCAACGCCACGCGTCCGGTCCACCAACGCTGCCGATGACATAGTTGGAAGCAAAAGCAACGAGAATTCCAAAAACAATATTGAATTGAAACATCCCCGCCAATCGGCCGCGATAGGCCGGCGGTGCAATCTCGGAAATGTAAAGCGGAGCCGCGATGGTGGAAATCCCCACCCCCAAACCGCCGATCAAACGAGCGATGACGAATGAATAAACATCCCCCGCCAGTGCCGACCAAATCGCCGAAATAAAATACAACGCTCCAATGCAAAAAAGGGTCCGCGTCCGGCCAAACCGGTCAGTGGGCCATCCGCCGACGACCGAACCGATCACGGTCCCCCAAAGCGCGGCACTGATCGCGATGCCGTGTTGCCAGTCGCTCAGTTGCCATAATTCCTGGATGGTTTTTTCCGCCCCGGAAATCACCACCGTATCAAACCCAAACAGAAATCCGGCCAGCGCCGAGGTCACCGACCAAACGATCAGTCGCCGGTGCAGTGGGGCGGGGGGCTGGGCGACTTCCGCGGCGGGCGTTTGGTAGGGCGACGACATCGGCAATTGGGGCAGGGCGGTTTGGGCATCGGCGGCAATCATCGTAACGGCGTCACGCGTCCGATGGGACCAAGGCGACCGGTGAGTCCCATCGGTCCGTTATGTTGCGTCAGTCCCATCGGGTTGCCGCCGAAACACCAGCCGCCGCGGGGTGCTCGTGTCCCCCGTGAATCGATACCCACCGCCATTGAACCGGCGCAGCCGATCGGGATCGTCGACACCATTTTGCATTGCCCATGCCGCCATCAACCCTCGGGCCGCTTTGGCATGAATCGCCACCGTGCGAAACCCTTTGGCGGTCGGCTGCTCAAAGACCGGCGAAATCACCGGGACGCCCAACGCACCGAAATCGACCACTTTGGCATACTCGACCGATGCCAGGTTCAAAACAAACGTCGCCCCGCTAGATCGAATGTCCGCCGCTAAAACTTCCGTCACGCTCGAACCCCAAAACTCATATAAATTGCGGCTGCGTTTGGTGATCAAACGAGTGCCCATTTCCAATCGATACGGCAGGATCAAATCCAGCGGCCGCAGCACGCCATACAACCCCGAAAGGATTCGCAGGCGATCCTGAGCAACTTGACGCGTCCGGGTATCAAATTCTTCGGCCGCCATCGCTCGATAAACATCGCCCCGGAAAGCATCGATTGCCGGCCGGGCGTCCCCCGCCGCCGCGTCGGCGGCCCAATTGACGAACCGTTCATGATTCAGGCCCGCCAGCTTGTCAGACAACCGCATCAGATTTCCCAACTCCGCAGCGTTGTATTGACGCAGTGTTTCGATCAATTCAATGCTGTGATCGATCAACCGCGGCCGGGTCGGCGGTGGCAGATCCACCGGCGGAGAGTCGAAGTCCAGTGTTTTAGCGGGGGAAAGCAGGATGAGCATGAAATGGAGGGGATGGTCGCGGTCGAAATCAACAGTGGGCTATCATCGCCCAGCCGATGCCCCCCGCCGACCCCCGACCCATCAATCGCCCGCCCGATGACCACCGACAAACCGCTCGCACAACCTCAGACGACTCGGTTATGGATCGATGCCGACGCCGCCCCGCGGGATGTCAAAGACGTCGTCTTCAAAGCCGCCGCTCGGTTGGAACTCGAAACAATTCTGGTTGCCAACGCTCCGGTCCCCATTCCCCCTTCGGCGACAACGGTTCGATCGGTCGTCGTCCGCGACGGGGCCAACGTCGCCGATCGTTATATTGTCCATCAATCTTCTCCCGGCGACGTCGCGGTGACCGCCGATATCCCGTTGGCGGCCGATTTGGTCGCCAAAAACGTTGTCACGATCGACCCGAGAGGTGACGTCTACGATGCCGGCAACATCGCCTCCCGGCTCGCCAGCCGAGACTTCTTCGAGTCCGTCCGGGCCGCCGGCGTTCAAACTCCCGGAGCCGCCCCGTACTCCGCCCGTGATAAAAAAGCGTTTGCCGACGCGCTGGACCGAGCACTGACGAGAGCAACCAAGCGGTCCTAGATCCTGCCTCTTGTGACTTCCCTTGGGCCTCAAAGTCGCCAATCAACAACACATGTTTTTAGATTGGACGAATTAGAAGCTAACATATTGAAACAACATCAAACCAGCAGTTCGTTCATCACCCGGCCATGCACATCGGTCAGGCGGAAGTCGCGGCCAGCATGGCGAAAGGTCAACCGCTCGTGGTCCAGCCCCATTTGGTGCAGCACGGTGGCATGGAGATCATGCACCTCAACCGGCGCATCGATCGGATACTTACCAATCTCGTCGGTCGCCCCATGGACATGGCCGGGTTTGAATCCGCCTCCCGCCAACCAAACGCTGAAACAATCGCGGTGATGGCCACGACCATTCTTGCCCTCGCGGGTCGGCGTGCGACCGAACTCGGTCGCCCATAGCACCAGGGTGTCTTCCAACATCCCGCGCTGTTTCAAATCGGTAATCAACGCGGCGGTCGGCTGGTCGACGTTGGTTGCCAAATCGGCGTGCTCGCTCATCTCGCCGTGCGAATCCCAGTTAGGCCGCGATCCGGTGTCGATCAACTCGATGAACCTGACTCCACGTTCAGCCAACCGACGGGCGACTAAGCATTGCCAACCAAAATCCGCTCCGGGACCTTTGATCTTGCGGTCGATCCCATACAACTCGCGAATGTGCTGCGGTTCGTGGGTCAAATCAAACGCTTCGGGCGCCGCCGATTGCATCGCAAATGCGGTTTCAAAAGAACGAATTCGAGCAGCCAACGCGTCGTCATGGCCACGCTGTTGCAAATGATGTTGGTTGAATCGGTCGACCAGCCCCAATTCCAGCGACTGCAACTGCCCTGTGCTGCCGGGGGCCTTCAAATCAGCCACCGGATTGTCACCGGGAAGGACACGGGTTCCTTGATGGATCGCGGGCAGGAAGTCGCTGGCGTAAACCTGGGTGCCACCATAGGGCAACTGTGGCGCGATGACGACGAAGCTTGGCAGGTTCTGGTTGACCGTCCCCAACCCATAGCTGACCCATGACCCCATGCTCGGTCGGGCAAAGGTCGGCGAACCGGTGTGCATCCCCAACGTCGCTTCGGAGTGATCGAAATGCGATGCCTTCATCGACCGAATCAAACAAATGTCATCCATCACCTCCCGAACGTGTGGGAACAGGTCGCTGACCTCGGTCCCACAGCGAGCATTGCGGGAGGCACCAAACCGGTTGCCCATCAATCGTTCGTTGCCGGTCCCGTCGTGGCCATTGGCGGTCGACTTGGGATCGAAGGTATCGATATGCGAGACGCCGCCGGTCGCATAAATAAAAATGACACGTTTGGCACGGACGGGCAGTGAGGCAGCCCCCAGCGATCGGCGGCCGGGTTGACCGGAATAGTCGGCTGCGAGCAGTTCGGACATCAACCCCGGCATCAGCAACGACCCGGCGACCATCGAACGCAACGCCGCGCGGCGGTCGGGGGAGGGGAAACGGTCGGGGTGTCGAAGAATCATTTCACATTCAGTCCAAATAGATGAATTCGTTGAGTCGCAACAAAGTTCGCACGACGCTTGCCCAAAGCTCCGTCCGGTGATCGGGCGTGTCACCCATCTGTTGCCGCGCCTGGATTAGATAGTCCATCAACCAATCCATCTCCTCATCGCGGGGCGAACGGCACAGGATGATCTCGAACGCGTCGATCAGGACGGCGGCGTCATCTTCGGTTGCCCGAGGTTGCTTTGTTGAAAGCTCCGTCAAATGCGCCGCCAGCCGCGCCGCTTGCTGGTGCAGGAACTCATTGTTGACAAAGTAAAGAGCCTGCAGCGACGTCACCGACTGGTCCCTCCGGGCGGTGCAGGCGTTGGGGTCGGCGCCGTCGAACGATTGCAAATAGGGGTCAACCGTCAAACGCTTGGTCATTTGATAGAGACTGCGTTTGTCGCTCGGATAATACTCCTTGAACGGATGATGTTGGGTGTATTCCCAGTCGCGGGGCGGCGGAATCGGATACGGCTCGGTTTGCGGCGTCCGGTCGAGCGACCCGCTGATCGCCAGCAGGGTGTCGCGTATCGATTCGGCATCGAGCCGCTGGCGGTTGAACCGCCATAGCAACCGGTTGGCCGGATCGACGGCGCGGTTCCCCGGGTTGTCCAGGGCGGCGAGTTGATAGGCATGAGACAGTAGGATCTGACGGTGCAGGTGCTTGAGCGACCAGCCGGACCGGATCAACTCATCGGCCAACCAGTCGAGCAATTCAGGATTCGAGGGTGGATCCCCACGCAATCCGAAGTCGTTGGGGGTGGCGACCAACCCCATCCCAAAATGACATTGCCAGACGCGGTTGGCGATCACGCGAGCGGTCAAGGGGTTGTCGGACGAAGTGATCCAGCGGGCCAGTTCCAATCGGCCGCTTGATTGAGCGGTTAGATCCTCAGGCAGCCGCTGCCCCCCCAAAACGCCGGGGAAGCCGCGAGGGACGATCGCGCCCGGGCGGGTCGGTTCCCCTTTGATTTGAATCGCCGCATCCGTCGGCGTGGCTTCGGCGACGGCGTAGGCCGAATCGATTGCTGGAATCTTTTTAAGGTGTTTGGCCAACTTCGAACCGGCCTTGCGGGTGCTCATCAACAGGGCGTCCAGCTCATCCCGGGCGGCACGTTGTTGGTCGACCGTCCGATCCTGTTCCGCCGCCGCATCCTCGATCGCTCGCCGGGCAGATTTGTCCAGCAACCGATGCAATTCGTCGCGGAGTTTCCGCGTTTCTTTTTCATAAGGTTTGACGATCGACTTCCACCGATCCTCGGACACCAATGGGATGAGGTCGTCGGGAACTTGGAACAATTCCAGCCCCGGCGTGGGGTACCGGGTGCTGGCAAAGATGCCATACAAACCGTAATAGTCCCGCGTGCTGATGGGATCGAATTTATGATCATGGCACCGGGCACAAGAAATCGTCAGTCCCATCATCGTCCGACCGACGTTGTCAATCGTGTCCTCGATCGTCAGGTGCCAGGGATACCGTTCGACGAGCGAGCCAAATCGCCTCGCCATCGCCAGGTAGCCGGTGGCGATGGTTTGCCGATTCCGCTGGGCCAAATCCTCAGCCGGCAGTAAATCACCGGCGATCTGTTCGGTCAGGAATCGATCGTAGGGAACGTCGGCGTTGAAAGATTCGACGATGTAGTTGCGATACAAATAAGCTTGCGGAATCGGGAAATCCGAATTGTCACCCGCGGTGTCGGCATAACGGACCCAGTCCATCCAATGCCGGCCCCATCGCTCGCCCATCTCCGGGACCGTCAACAATCGATCCACGACGCGGTGCCAGGCGATCGAGCGGTCGACGGCTGCCTGAGCCAGAAACGCTTTGGTCTGTTCGGGGGTCGGCGGCAGACCGGTCATCGAATACGTCGCCCGCCGGAGCAACGCTTCGGGCGACGCGTCGCCAACGTCACGCAGGCCCGACGCTTCCCGTTTGGCAAGTACGAAACGATCGATGGCATTGTTTGCCCATGACGCATCGTCGACCGTCGGCACGTCGGAGCGAACAACCGGCCGGAGCGACCAGTGCTTGATCGCTGATTGGGTAGGAGTATCCGCCGCTTGGATCGGCATAGACGCCCCATCGGCGATCCATCGCCGCAACCGACCGACCTCCTCGTCGTCCAGCGGGTCCCCCCGGGGCGGCATCCGCTGGTCGTCGTCGGTCGCGGTGACGCGGGCGATCAATTCGCTGGCCTGCACGTCCCCGGGAACGATCGGGATCATCCCCGAATCGGCTTCCCGCAACGCGGTGCCGGGTTGGTCAAACCGAATCCCCCCATCCTGCTGATCCGGTCCGTGGCATGCGGCACAGTGGGTTTGAAGCAGCGGACCGATCGACTGGTCCCAAACGTCGGAGGTGGTTTCGGCTGCGGAACCAGCGCCGACAGCGGGGTGGGCGCCGACAGCGGGGTGGTGCCGACAGCGGGGTGGGCGCCGACAGCGGGGTGGGCGCCGACAGCGGGGTGGGCGCCGACAGCGGGGTGGGCGACGACGAGCAGGGTGAGCAAAGCAATCCGGTTGAGAAAACTAAGTCCGGTAGGCCTCCATTTGCCCGAGATGGTCGCGACGACGGGTCGGAACCCTCGCCGGGTCTCGCGACGGGATGACGTGGGAATTGGAGAGAACGTCACGGGCGGGGTCTGCGGAGCGAATGATAGGCAGCGAAACGGCAGGGAGTGTCCGCCCAAGCCAGACCGACCCGCTCATCGTTATACCGCCGGAAAACACCCGGGTGGCACGCCGAAACCGCCAAGTTCCTAAAATCGATTGAACGAGGCATTAAGTGTCGGCGTGGTGACCGAACCACCCTCCCCACCAGCGTGTTGCCAATCCACTCACAACCCAACCCCCTTTCGGAGGCGTCCGAGACACTACCATGAGAGTCATGCCCGACGCCAACTACACCTCGCTGAAACAAACCTGCCATGACGACCAGCAGTCGATCACGGAACTATTCCGCCAGGCGGGCACCGACCCGGCCGTGGCCGCCGAATTGTTCCAGTTGATCCGGGAGCGATTTCGCCGACTGGGGGCTTCCAAGAAACGAAAATTTGGTGCCGGTGGTTCGCTGACCACCGACGCGATGGTCAATCAGACATTTTATAATCTGCTCAAAAAACATCCGGGGCACTGGCGAAACCGCGAGCATATCCTTCGCACCGCCGGGGTCGCGATGCAAAACATCGTCATCGATCACCTACGCCGAAACCGCCATTCGGGACTTGCCAAAATGCGTCCCCGGAACAACAGATTGCCGGTGGCCAAGTGGACCATCGGTCGGACGTCTACTCGCTCGGAGCCACGCTCTATTCGGCGTTGACGGCAACCGTGCCCTTTGGCGGCAGTTCCGAATCGGGCATCGCGGATCGAGTTCGTCAAACCAAGCTTCCATCGATCCGGGGAATCAACATCAGCGTCAGCGTCGACCTGCAAACGGTCTGCGAGATCGCGCTGGAAATACATCCTGACGATCGTTTTGCCTCCGCCGAGCGATTCGCTGACGAACTGAACCGGGCGATCGCCGGGTTGCCGCTGCGGTGCAAACCACCCTCGGTGCTGCAACGGGCCAACCGTTGGGTGCTACGAAATCGAACCGTCTCGGCGGCCATCGCGACCGCTACATCGTTGCTCATCATCGCTGTGGCGATGTTTGCCAACCGGCCCGCCTACCTAACACTACAAATCGAACCTGCCGATGCAATGGTCCAATTGGATGACGACGAACTGACAATCCGCGTTGAACGTAGTGGATTTTACTAAAAATCCAAGGTTTGCCTCTCGTGGATGGATTTTTAGCAAAATCCACTACGGCACCTATTGTTTGCCTCCCGTGGATGGATTTTTAGCAAAATCCACTACGTAGATCACTCGTGCCGCAGTGCTTCGATCGGACTCATCCGAGCCGCCCGGATTGCCGGGTAAAGTCCCGAGAGTAATCCGACCACCACCGCGATGGCGACCGCGATCGGAATGGTCTCATAAACGATCGCCGGTTCGGATTCGCGGATCGCCGCCGGCAGGGCAGCGAATTGTTCGGGAAAATTTCGAGACACGAGCGAAACCGCCGCCCGGTACATCGGCGGTCCGGCGAACCCCAGCAAAATACCCAGCGCAGCCCCCGCGAAAGATAACACCGCTGTCTCGACCAGGAATTGGCGGACGATGTCGGCTCGCTTGGCTCCCAATGCCCGACGGATGCCGATCTCCCGGGTTCGCTCGGTCACCGAAGCGAGCATGATGTTCATGATCCCGATCCCACCGACAAGCAACGAGATGCTGGCGATCAGGATACCAAACCCCAAAAACATCAATCGCAAGTTCCGGGCTTGTTCGAGCAATTCCAACGGCACGACCACCGCGGTGTCACCGACCGCGCCATGAGTCGGTGCCAAGATACTTTCGATCACCGCCGCGGTGCTGCGGACTTGCGATACGTCCCTGACCTGCAGCGTGATTTGATTCAATTCAACGATCTCGATCCCAAATTGCCCCGAGCCTCGCGTGACGATGGTGTCACCGATCCGCTTTTGCATCGTCTCGATCGGCAGGTAGACGTCTTTGTTGAAATCTTGTGAGTCGAGCGAACCACCGATCGCCGCGGACGAGCCACGAGGCTTGAGCACCCCCACGACGCGGTAGTAGTCGGTATGCTCGGGCACGTAAACGCGTTTCCCAATCGGTTGCTCGTAGGGAAACAACCGGTCGGCGACCCCCGCGGCGATGACGCAGACGTTGTCGAGCTTCAACCCGTCCGCGTCAGTCAAAAATCGCCCGCCGCCGGGTCGCAGTTCCAATTGATTGATCTTGGCATACCCCGGCGTGCATCCGACCAGCCGGCCATCGATCAATTTGTCCCGATAGGTAAACTGCCGGCGGACTTCGCGGATCGGAACCGCCGACTCGATCGTCGGCAGCGTCGCGAGGATTCGCTGCATGTCGCGCCGGAGCAATCCGTAATTGACCCCGCCCCCGGCCGCGGTTTTTTCTTCCGAGGGTTTGACCGTCCGGACGATGATCGTCGTCGCCCCGAGCGATTCGATCTGCCGTTGGACCTGATCGGACGCACCCTGACTGACCGCCGTCAACACGATGACGGCCCAAACGCCGATCAGGATGCCGAGCATCGTCAATCCGGTCCGCAGCGGGTGCAGCGTCAGCGACTTGATGCCCAGCCGAAGGGTGCGAAGCCAGATTAACAAGGGTTTGGCCGGAGGAAGGTGGGAGCGGAGAATCGCCGGAGCGGCCTGCCGGAAAAACGCGATACCCGAGCAATTTAACCGCTTTGTGAGCCGTTGTCGTCGCCCGCTCCGATCGTTCCGGGCTTTGTCTCATCATTCTCATCCGGGCAATCCGGTGGTGTAAAATCGCGAATCTCCCCCCCGCCCCCGCGGCTGCGACTGTCGCGTTTCCCCGAGGATTCAAAAGTTTGATGTTTTCAATGATCCAGTGGCCACCGCGGCTAAACCTTGGCTTGACGTTCTTGATGATCGGATTCGCTGGGACGGTCAGTGCCGCCGAGCGACCCAACGTCCTGCTGCTGGTTTGTGACGATCTGAACTGCGACATCGGATGCTATGGACATGCGGATGTTCAAACTCCGCATTTGGACGCGCTGGCGGCCCGCGGCGTGCGTTTTTCGCAAGCCCATTGCCAATACCCGCTGTGCGGTCCCAGCCGGGCTTCGTTCCTGACCGGGCTTTATCCCGACCAAACCGGCGTTCATCGAAATGCGGTGTACATTCGCGAAACGTTGCCAAAGATCACGACATTACCCCAATGTTTTCGTGGGGCGGGTTATGTCGCCACGCGGGTCGGGAAAATGTATCACTATCAGGTGCCGATGCACATCGGCACCTCCGGTCACGACGATCCCGACTCCTGGGATTTTACATTCAATCCACGCGGGCACGACCGAGAGATTCATGATCGAATCCATACGCTCACGCCCGGGCAATTCGGCGGCACGCTTTCGTGGTTCGCCGATGATCAACCCGACGAGGCTCAAACCGATGGGATTGCGGCTCAAATTGCAACCGACCTACTACAAGAGTACGCGCAGTCGGAGCAACCGTTCTTTTTAGCGGTCGGTTTGTATCGTCCCCACACACCTTATGTCGCTCCCCAAAACTACTTCGACCTCTACCCGGCCGAATCGATCGTGGTGCCGACAGTGCCGCGAGGCTACTTGACGACAATTCCAAAGCCCGCCGCGGCAACGTTGACCAAGAAGCGGGACCAACGAAGCATGGCCCCCGAAGTCGCCCGGCAGGCGATCCAGGGTTATCGGGCGTCGATCACGTTCGCGGACGCGCAACTAGGAAAGATTTTACAAGCCCTCGCCGCGACTGGACTGCAAGACAACACGATCGTTGCCTTCACCTCCGATCACGGCTACCACATGGGCGAGCATGGCTATTATCAAAAACAGACGCTCTATCAAAACGCCACCCACGTGCCTTTGATGATCGCCGGCCCGGGCGTTCCCACCGGCGGCGTCAGCCGGGCGGCGACTGAATTGGTCGATCTCTATCCAACCCTCACGGCATTGGCGGGGGTCAAAACTCCCGGCCATTGCAAGGGCGTGGACCTGATCGCATCATTGGGGGACGCAGACGGTGAAGGGCAAAGGGCGGCGCTGACTCAGCTTCATGATGGATACGCTTTGACCGATTCACGTTATCGCATTGTGCTGTGGGGACCCGATGGCCGAGACGGGATTGAGTTTTACGATCGACAATCCGATCCCGGCGAGATGACCAATCTCGCAGACAAGCCGGAGCACCAGGCCAAATTGCAGCAATGGCGATCACGATTGAATGATCGAATTGAAAAGGTCGGTGGGCCACGAAGCTAAGTAATCGTCCGGGTTGTCAGCGACGTAGGACGGTCTTTCAGGCCGTCTAAAAGATCGCAGGTTCACCGTCAAGTTGACGCAATCATGGTTCCGGCTGTTTCAGTCCGGAAATGTTCAAATTCGACGGGTTGAAAGCCCGTCGTACCAGTTAGAACGTCGCCGCATCGCTGCGACGTTCCCTCTGGACCGCCTCGTCCTGTTCAGCAGTCGCTTCATAATGTTGTTCCATATCCGTCGCATCCCGGTCGGATAGTTCCAACAGCCGATCGGTTCGGCCGTAGAGGATCAGCCGATCCCCGACATCAAACCCTTCGTCCGGCAGCGGGGCGCCAACGTAGTTGCCGTCCCGCCGAATGATTCCCAGCACCAGCACTCCCTCGGCACGCGGATGCAGATCCCGGAGCGTTCCACGGGTGAACCAACCGCCCGGGGCCACCTCGACTTCCGAAACCGAGTAACCTTCCAATACATGCAGCAAGCTGGCGTAGTCGTGGATCTCCACCGCCCCGGTTCGGCGGAGAAACCAACGAATGATCGGGGTGAGCAATCTTTGGAAATACGTGCTCCGCGAGAGCACGACCAACGTTCCTAGTCCACCACCGATGATCAGAAGCCGTTGACCGAGAGCCGAGTCATCGTTGTTGAACGAAAGAAACAGGGAAGAAACGGCGGTCACCACCCCGGCGCTGCCGAGCCGGATGAGCGTTTTGACCACCCGCCGCCTGGCCCGGGTCAGCAGCACGTTTTCCGATTCGGTGGTGGTGAACCCCGCGCCCGAAAAGGCCGAGAGCGACTGAAACGATGCCACGTCCTCGCTCAGCCCCGTCATTGTCAAAGCGATCGTGCCGATGCGGACGATCAAAAATGATAGCGTGATCACCACCAGCAGAGAGATTGCGGCGGCCATGGAGGGGCAGGGCAGGGTGGTGGGAATTCAAATACAGCACCGTAGTGGATTTTGCTAAAAATCCATCCACACAATCATTTTTAGCAAAATCCGCGACGGCGCCCAAGCTTCGCTCGTTAACAGTTCCGCGGTTGGCAACCCACGATTGAAGCTGGACCCGCCGGGGTTCAGTCCGCCCTGAACCCTGGCGGGTCCAGCTACGTCGGTTATTGATCCCCCAGTCCTACAAGCTTATCACGCTAACGTCGGCGAGGCCCGACCGGTTCGAGTGTCTGATCCCACCGAACCGCTCCAACGGCGGGACTGGTTGGTGACGCGGGGGCGAAATACCCCCAAGGCTTCTCGGCTTGGCCACGAACCAAACCCGGCTCCACATCGACCAAGTTGCCCGGCGGCACGTCCGTGACATTGACGAACAAATTGCCGGTGATTGTCATCTTCTGCGTTACGCCACGCTCCGGCCGGACCAGCCGTCGCGGTTGATTCCAGGCGGCGACGATGAGGTTGTCGCGGATCACCCAATCATTGATCGTCTCCCCTTGCCAGACGCTAAAAAGATCCCCGGTTCGATCGGAGGCATCAGTGGCGTAAACGGTGTTGGACTCAAAGGTCACATTCTCGGCCAAACCTTCGCGAACCCACAGGATGGAACGATCCACGTTCTCGATCACGTTGTGGTCGAACCGGACAGGTCCTCGATTGATGCCCCCAAACTGGCTGTAAACCCGCCCGCCGGTCTTGTCGATGTGAATATGATTGTGATGGACACGAAGGTGGTTCCGTGGTCCTTCGATTGCATAGCTATCGGTCATGATATTGTGATCGATTTCCACGCTGTACTGAAAGCCTCGTTCGGCGGGATCGCCCCCCTGGCCTCCTTTGGGGACCGAGATCGCTCCGTGCAATTCGTTGTGATCGATCCGCAGACCATACTCGTTCTCGTGGGGCGACTCGATGGCAAAATAACATTCGTCGATGTCGTTGTCATGAATTCGGACATTGGTATGCCCGCCGCCCTTGTAGCCATAACCGCCATCACGCGGCCGGGGAACGATTCGGCAGTGGTGGAAACTCGAATCAGCCAGGTAGCGGGTATAAATTTGACCACCTCGATGACGATGTTTCTCGGTGCTGCAGTGGTAAAACGAGCAGCCGGCTATTTCGAGCTTCGACGTGTTAAAGGCGCCGACCCCACACCAGCGAAAGTGGCGAAAGCGGCAGGTGTCAAGTTGGATCGATTCGCTGTTGTCGATGAGCAGACCGGTGGCGATCGGTCGAGCCTCGGGACATTCCAATTGGATGCCGTACAATTTGATGTCGCGTGCCCCTTTTTTGACCACGATGATCGATTCCGCACCTAGATTGCGGTCGTCGATACGCTCCGTCAATGGCCAATCGTCCGACGCCACCAGTACGCTGAAGCGACTGCCGTCGCCGTGAAAACCCTCGCCAAAGACACTGGTACCAGAGGGCAGGACCGCTGTTCGATCGCATGGGTGACGCCCCGGACCCAAGCGGATCGTTGCCGACAGATCCCCGGCCTGATGCGACGGCAAACGCTCGGCCGCGTAGGCGAGCGTTGCAAACGCCGACTGCACCGACGCCCCATCGCGATCGGCCGAGTCCTCCCCGTCGATCCGCACGTGCAGGGTCAGTTCTCCCCAAGCCGGCAGGGTCCATGCGACCAACAAGAAAGCGACGCGGTGCAACATTGGAGTCGTTCATTGGCTGGGAGGATTTGGCATCGCCGCTGCGCAGACGCCGGCTCGATTGAGCGACCAATGTAATCGCCGCGGGACGCAGACATGGATGCGATAAGCTAGCAAATCGTTGACTAACGGTGCGGCGACGCCTGTCAGCAGCCGCCGTAGGGTGCCGGCAGTGCTCTTAAAGGGTTTGGAACGGATTTTGCCGAGTTTTTGGGTGTGTTGGGTTTCTCCGTCTGTTGACCGGGACACCCGTGACTCCTTTCAACCCCTCTTCAAGTCCAATGAAACGCAAATCACACCTGCTTGCTCTGTCCATCTGCTTTGGTGTCGCTGCACCCGCTTTCTCCCAGGATGTTCCGGGTTCCAAGTATGAGGACGACGCCTGGTACGACATCACCGAATATTTTGACGGCAACGACTACAATCCGACCGACGAAGCACTTGGTCGTTGGGACGACGAACAGTTCTCGTACTACGACGCAAGAACCAGCGGAGATGAAGACAATGATCTCGGCATCATGACCTTTGGAGATGCTTACGACGGTGCCGATGCCGAGCGGTATCAAGCTTATGACGACGACGATGACGGTGTCTACGAACGCTCGACTCGCTACTACGACGCCGCCGGCGATGGGGTCTACGATTCGTATGCGGAGTACGAAGATTCCGACGCCGATGGGGTGTACGACACCCAGCGGTCATACTACTCGGGCGATGATGACGCGGTGCGAACGCGATCCCGCCAGATGGCGATCGACGGCATGGCTGGCTTCTCCGGCAGATCAACGAAGATCAATGGAACCGTCTCCAAAACCATGATGATCGACTCCAACGGCTCACTGAGCATTGTTGCCATGATGAAGGGCAACGACGGGAAGATGGTGACGGTTGACCTTGGCCAAGGCAGCACCAAACGTCAAATCTTCGAGGGCACAAAGCTGTCCGCGACCGGTCCGATGATCAAGGTCGGCAGCAAGCAGGTGTTGATGGCCGATCACCTGGTGATCGACGGGGCGAACTTCGATGTACCGCGAAAGGATCGAACCTACACCGGAACCGTTCAAACAATTCGGTCCGCCACCGTTCGTGGAGAGAAACACACCGTGGCCAAGGTCAAAACCGCCGATGGCAAAATGATGACAGTCGACATGGGCACTCAACCCGGCGACGTCAACGTCGGCGACCGCGTTACCGTCTCCGGAGTGGTCTCGCAATTGAAAGATCGAGTCGTCCTGATTGCCACCGACATCGCCGCTTAGGACAGCAGGATCAATAGCTGATGTAGCTGGACCCGCCAGGGTTCAGGGCGGGCTGAACCCTGGCGGGTCCAGCTACGTTGAATACCGCAGTGGTTGATCCCACGATCTTTAGAGGCACGATGACCAAGACTTTCGGACTCACGGGATCGCCGCCGAAAGTCTTGGCGACTTCCGCTACGGCTGCCCCCCTTCACTTACTACATGGGAAGAGGGGATCAGCCCTACGTTCGTTCTCCCCCTCGCCCCGCTTCGGGGAGAGGGGGTCGGGGGGTGAGGGGTTTTCCAGGCGTCGGACTTCCGCCAATACTGTAGTGAATATCCCCTGACTTCTCTCCCAAAAGCCGGTTACGAATCAGCCAACAACCGTGACCCCCAGTCCGACCAACCTCTACCGGCTCGAACCCGGTCTACGGCTTAACAACCGGAAACCCCGCGTCTTTCCACGCTTTGATACCGCCCTCCAAGTCAATAACGTTTTTGAATCCTAGCTCAGCGATTCTGATCGCTGCTCTTTCGCTCCGAAAACCCGAACCGCAATACACGTGAACGGGTCGATCTTTGGGAAGCTTCTCAAATTGACGAGCGAAGTCATCATCTTCGATCCCGATGCGAATGGCTTCGGGAAGATGGCCGTCGGCGAACTCCAGGTCGGTGCGGACGTCGACAACGACAGTATTTTCCGACGTTTCGATGGATCGCTGATAGGCGGCGGGAGACTTTTTACAAACCGCCGCCGGATCATCCGCAGTTGCGGTGACAGACCCCAACATCGCAAGACCCACCGCCGATAAAATGGTGGAAATATTCAAACGTACTATGCCGGACATCATTGGTGATTGGTAATAAAAAGGTTTAGACCACCACCTCCAAACTACCTTCACGCCGCGACGCGGCGGGGGTTGGGTAGTAAGACGCGGCGGAGGGTTTGCACCCGGCGGGCACAGGAGCGTTTAAGTTTATCCACCCGGTGGTCCGCTAGACAGGTCTGCGTTTGGGGCGACGCCAAGGCCTGAACCGCAAAGCGACTGAATGACGAGTTGCGACCGTGGATAATGGTGCCGCACCGACTTAGCGCGTAGAGATCTCGGACCGCCTCGATCGCCATCGACTCGATTTGATTTTCCCCCGCGTGAAGGTGCAGAGCCAAACCGGGACTCAGGTAGGTGCGATCAACCGGCAAGATTCGATCGCCGAAGCGACTGCGGAACGACTTTTCGACCGAAACATCGTCGGTACATAGAAAGACGGGCCGGTCATCGTCGGGAACAAGTCTCCAGTATTGCTGGATTGGTAATTGATCCGGCGCGTCGGTTCGCCGGACATGGACACCGATACAGTCAAGTCCAGCGGGCACCGCCCGGTCAATCGCCTGACGACAGACTCGTGACGGATTCAGCCGGCTGGCTAATTTGCGAGGATCAAACCCGATCCCGGCGACTTGCAGGTCTCGCCAATTGGGCCAGTAGCCGGTTCCCACGACGGTCTGAATGGTCGGGTCCGGCTGTAGCAACACTTCCCGAAGCGGTCGGATCAGATGTTTTTGATCTAACGTCTTTCCGGTTCGTCTTCCGATATCCAACGCCAGTTGTTGAGGACTGACATGGGTAGCGTCCTGCCAACATTGCGGGAACACTTTTCCCCATCGCTGGACATGTTCTTCGGCGGTCGTCGGCAGCGGTTGGACGCTGGCGGCATCAAACAATCGTTCAAAAGCATTAACACCCGCTGGAGCGTACATGCCATCGGTCCAATCGACGCTAAGCTGCCAGCCGAACCGGTCCGCGTAGGCCGCCGCGTACAGCAGATACCAAAGGCGATTACACAGTCCTTCGATTCCTTTGACGAGCAGATGCTCGACGCGCGCTGCGGGAGCTTCGGACCGCCTCAGCCGGATGGCGTCTCGTGCGTATAGTGCGTAGCGTTTCATCAAACTTCTCGAAACAGGTTCGGGGTCCGGGTTCAGGCGGCCATGGGACGGTCAACCACAGCGGCTGAGTTGCCCTGTCGAAGGTCTTCGCTCAAGTGGGGCCATGCTTCGCGAAATTCCGGACAGGTCAAAATCAGATCTCCCAGTCGACCATCGCCGACGATCCGGCCGGCCGACATGACCACGATCCGGTCCGCAAGTGCCAGGGTGCTGGCGCGGTGGGTGATCATCAGCGCCGTCCGTCCTTTGAGGAATGGAACGAGTTTGTCATGGATCACCCGCTCACTTTCGGGGTCCACCTGGCTGGTCGCCTCATCGAGGATCACCAGGGGCGAGTCCCGCAGGATGGCCCTGGCCAAAGAAAGTCGTTGTCGTTGACCGCCTGACAAACTTGAGCCGTGTTCGCCGAGTCGACTGTCCAGTCCATCCGGCAGATCACTGATGAAGTCCATTGCACCGGCGGCCTGGGCAGCCCGCAGGATCTCCGCATCGCTGCGTCGACCGCAACCAAAGGCGATGTTGAACCGAACCGATTCGTCAAACAACGCCGCCTGTTGACTGACGGTGGTGATATAACGACGAACATCCCGCACCGAATAATCGTTAATTGGCACGCCATCGAGCAGAATGCGACCCTCGCGAGGCTCATACAACCGCGGCAAGAGGCTCATCAACGTACTTTTGCCGCAACCATTGGCACCGACGATCGCGACCCGTTGCCCGGCGGGGATCTGCAGAGAGATATCTTTCAATACGGTTTGATCTTTGCGGTAGCCAAACGTCACGTCATCAAAAGTCAGGACCGATGGAGCGGCCGGGATGGGCCGATGCTGTGCCGGCGACACGTGGCTGCGTGGTGTGTCCAACAGGGCGTATACGCGATCGGCTGCCATCGCCCCCAATCGAATCGTAACGTTCATGCCACCAAGCTTTCGCAACGGATCGGTGGTGCCCAGCAGTAGGCCGTAGAAAAGGACCAACGTTCCAAACGTCATCGGCTCGGTTGACATTCGCACCCCGTACAAATGCGTTCGCTCGCCCAGCACGAGATAGCCGCCGACGATGAGGGACAGGCAAACCACGCCGGTCCCCAGCACTTCGTTGTTGACCCGAAGGAGACTGTCGTACCAGGCGATCCGGATCTGTTGACGATAGAGTCTCGAAGTGGCGTCCAGAACCTTTCTTCGTGTTGGCGACTGCATATTGTGGGTTTGGATGGCACCAATGTAGGTCAGTGACTCGACCAAGTGACTCATCAAACTGGATGCTCCTGCCAGCGTTTTCTGCGTCGAATCTTTGATAGCTCGATTAATTTTGGCGAGCAAAAAAACCGCCAGGGGGCAAACCAGTAAAGAGATCAACAGCAACCGCCAATTGACCACTGCCGCACCGGCCAAGCAGGTGATCGCTTTAAGCGGTTCGCGAATCATCCGGCCAAAGATTGAGTTAATGGTTCCCCCGATTGCCAGTGTTTCGTTTTGAACCCGATTGGCCAGTGCTCCGGTTCCCTCCTGATCCATCGATCCGGGATTGGTACCAATCAATCGCCGAAACAACTTGTTTTGAAGTTCAAAAACCACTCCCTGCGATACTCGGGTAATCAGGATCATATTGGTCCCCAGCAGCAAGCACCTTGTAACGGTCATCGAAAGGATAAAGGCCACCAGTGCCAGCAAGGTGCCAAAGGGAGTTGCCGGTGCGATGCGGTGAATCGTCGGAGCGGCGGCCTGCCAGTATCCAAGTCGGCGCCGCAGGCTGCCAATCTCCGACGTCCGCTCGTCCATCCCCGCGAGCTGGTTTTGGAGGGCGGCAATGCGTTCATCGGCCCACTGCGAGATCGTCTGCCCCTCGAAGATGACTTCGATGAACGGATACACCGCCGCCAAATTGCTACCCCACGTCAGCGCGATCGCAAAGCTGCAGATGGTTGAAACGATTAGCGACCAGCGGTAGCGAAATGCTAGTCGGAGAGCGCGAAAAAGGTTGTTCATCGAACAGTGCCAAGGGGTAGAACCGGAGAGAACGTCCTTTGGTGGTACCAAAAACGGCTTGCACGCTACCAGAGCGTTCTCTGCTTGCCTTCAACGTCCCATTGCTAACACCTGTTGCAGGTATTTCCCGTACTCGTTCTTGTAGCCATCTGCCAATCGCTGTAGCTGTGAAGCATCGATCAACCCTTGAAAATATGCAATTTCTTCGGGACAGGCTATTTTTAGGCCTTGGCGTTTTTCCACGGCGGCAACGAAATTACAGGCATCAATGAGGGAATCGTTCGTGCCCGTGTCCAGCCAGGCGAAGCCCCGCGAAAACAGCTGAACGGACAAGGAACCCTTTTGCATGTAATGGCGATTAACGTCGGTAATCTCCAATTCGCCTCGCGGCGACGGCTTCAGGGAGGCAGCAATGTCTACCACTTCGTTGTCGTAGAAGTACAGACCCGGCACTACGTAGTTACTCTTGGGGATTTGGGGCTTCTCTTCGATCGAAACGACTTTGCCTGCTTCGTCGAACTCGACAACGCCGTACCTTTGTGGGTCGGTAACGTGATACCCAAAAACGGTCGCCCCGTTTCCACTAGATGTCGCATTCCTCAGAACCTCACGAAACCCCCGCCCATAGAATATGTTATCACCCAGCACCAAGGCGACTGGTGAATTGCCAATGAATTGACGGCCGATGATGAATGCCTGCGCCAAACCATCAGGACTGGGTTGAGAAGCGTAGGTGAAATTCATTCCCCATTGGCTACCGTCACCCATTAAGCGTTCGAAGGCCGGAAGGTCGTGCGGGGTAGAGATGACAAGAACGTCGGAGATGCCCGCCAGCATCAACGTCGACAGCGGATAATAGATCATCGGCTTGTCGTAAATGGGTAGCAACTGCTTGCTAACGCCCATCGTGATCGGGTGAAGTCGCGAACCCGTTCCCCCGGCCAGAAGAATTCCTTTGTATCTTGTTGTCATTCGGCTTCGTTGGGGGTTCGCACGTTCAGTTCAATATGAGGCATGAAGCGATAGAGCACTCGGGAAACGCTTGGAATCCCCGTAGTTCCAACTAGCTGGCGATCGATCGGCAGGGGGTGCACTGTCCTTTGCGTCCTAAATGGTTCTCGTTACTCAGGATCGCTTGCCACCAGAATTCGTTGTCCAAATACCAACGAACCGTTTTGGCGAATCCGCTTTCGAAGTCCTCCGTCGGCGTCCAACCTAACTCTCGCTCAATTTTTGTCGCATCAATGGCGTAACGTTGGTCATGCCCTGGACGATCGGCAACGAATTGAATTTTTTCCGCATGCGGTCGGCCATCGACCTCCGGCCGCAGTTCGTCAAGAATGCTGCAAATCGTCTGAACTAGTTGGAGATTGGTTCGCTCATTGTTGCCCCCGACATTATAGGTTTGACCGACGGCACCACGGTCAACGACGATGCGAAGTGCTCGACAATGATCTTCGACGTATAACCAGTCGCGAACGTTGTGGCCGTTTCCATAGACCGGAATAGGCTCTCCTCGTAAGCACTTGAGAATCACCACGGGAATCAGCTTTTCGGGAAACTGGAAAGGTCCATAGTTATTTGAACAATTGGTGATTAAAGCAGGTAATCCATAGGTGTCCGACCACGCTCTGACGAGGTGATCGGATGCTGCCTTAGTCGCTGAATATGGAGAATGTGGGTCATAAGGCGTCGTTTCGGTGAACGAGCCTTCCGCTCCTAGGGAGCCATAAACCTCGTCGGTCGAAACGTGCAAGAATCGAAAACGCGTCGCGTCGGACGACTGGAGTGATTGATAGTGCCGGAGTGCGGCCTGGATCAAGTTGAACGTTCCGATAACGTTGGTCTGAACGAACTGCCCAGGCCCGTCAATCGATCGGTCCACGTGGCTCTCGGCCGCCAGATGCATGATTCGAGTTGGTGCGAAGGTCTCCACCGCCCGAACCATTGCGGCCGCGTTGGTAATATCCAGCCGCTCAAAGTGATAGTTTGGGTAATTTCGCAGATCATCCAAGCTTTTCAAATTCCCGGCATAGGTGAGGTTGTCGACATTGAGTACTGTCGACCCGCTTTTGACGAGTTGCCGAACCAGATTGCTGCCGATGAAGCCAGCACCTCCGGTGACAAGATAACGCTCGTTCACCATCTCATTATTGATCACATTGTACATGGCCGTAGTCCTCAAGCACACTTGCGGGGAGATTTAATCAAGACGCTGGCCGATCCCTCAGGTTGCCAGTTCATTAACGCGCACGTGATTGCCACGTCGACAGGTGAAAATTTCAAACCTGCATCGGTCGCTTTGCGACTGTCCAAAACGCAATTCGATCGCGGCGTCGTGGCAGCCAATTGCATGAATTGAGACTCATCCTCGAAAAACTTGAAGGCCTTGTCGCTGACCCCGGATTGATGTATTAATTTTACCACATCGCGTGCTGTCACGACACCCGGATTCGTGAGATTGTATGTTCCAAACGGCAATTTGCGTTCCATGCAGTCCAGCCCCGCGGCAACGAATTCCGGCAGGTAGGACAGGCTGTTCTCCGCATCCAGCAGCCGGTCGTACCGCATTAACTTGCTAAGATAGTTACGGGACGAGTCGATATTGGAAAATGGGATGCGAAGTCGCCATAGGTAGACCCGATCAGAATCGGCCAGAACCTCTTCGCCTAGCGCTTTGGACCCCGAATAGAAGCTGCAATTGTTTTGACGAAAAGAGAAGTTGGGAGGTTCCAGCTCAGTGAATCCAGCTCCACTATCATTCCGACCGGTGAAAATGCACCCTGAGGATACATGGCCCCACGGAAGGTCCAACATCGAACAACATTTTTCGATTACCCCGGGCAGTACGGCGTTGCCTTTCAGACAGTTGGCCTTGTCGGCCTCGCATGCATCGACATTCGGCTTGCCGGTGTAGCCAGCACAGTTGATCAACGCATCGATTTGTAAGTGCCGGAGGCACCGGGTTAGCGACGCAACGTCCAGGAGATTGCAATCCCGGCGTCCCAGCGACACCACCGAGTGACCCCGACGCATGATTTCGGCGGTAAATTCGCTTCCGACGTAACCAGAAGCGCCCAGGACGGCAAATTTCACGTTAAAATTCCAAGTTCGGGAACGGCGAGAGGTCAGTCGATACATTGTCAGGTGAGTCGCTGGCAATAGCAATCTGCTCGGCAGCCGTAACTTTCGTGCCGGTTTGCACCTGACAGCTACGCCGCGGGGCGGGGTTGCTTGGTCGGGTGATTGCCCCAAACCGGTTTGATCGGTACCCTCCCCGGCAAATTCGCGATGGGTAGACGAACATCACCGCTGCGAATCAGACTCCATTCCCCCTGCATTTCCAAATTAATGACAGAAAATGAGCGACAAAGGCTGGACTTACAAATTACCTTTTCAAGAGATTTTGCGTCGCAAAGAGGGCGGGCCTCAAAACCTACAACAGCAATTAGCCGCTTCCGTCTCTGAAGCCGATTTGCCGGAAGCACTTCAGGGGACCAAACGAGCGGGGGGGGCCATCAATACCACGCTTCATCCGGCTGACGACATGTTTGTGCCCGGCAATGCGGATCACTACCTCAACGTCGGATTGTCGGCATTTGAGGGTATCCGCTTAGCCCTAAGTCAGACCGGTGCCAGGTCGCCCGGAACAATTCTCGACATGCCGTGCGGCTTTGGACGAGTAACTCGGGTATTGCGTGCGGCGTACCCTAACGCAGCGATACACGCCTGCGATATTCAAAACGAAGCGATTGACTTTTGCGTCCAAACTTTTGATTGCCAACCATTTGTATCGAACGTAGACTTCAACAAGATCAACCGCGAGAGGAAGTTTGATCTGATCTGGTGCGGCTCGTTGTTAACGCATCTGAGTGCCGATCGATCGATTGACGCGTTGCGATTCTTCCGCGACTGTTTGAGTTCTGATGGCGTTTGCTTGGTTTCGACTCATGGGGAATACCCCGCCCAGTTGATGCAGGATGCTAGAGAGACTTACGGTCTCCATGACGAAGATCGACGAAGAACGCTTGACGAATATGAGCAAACCGGGTTTGGTTACAGTGACTATCCCGAACATCACCATTACGGCACGTCATTGACAAAAGAATCTTGGATGAATCAAACGCTCGCGAACTCAGGTTGTCAACTCGTATTCTTTCAGCCACGGGGCTTCGATAACCACCAAGACTTGACCGCTTTTCAACGGGGCTCGAAATCTGCATCGGGCTAATGATTACTTCCCGAAATGCCATTAGAATCGCCGTAGGTCATGCCGCTTGCTTCCTGCGTCTAGATCGTGTGGAAATGAGCGGCTGTCCATTGGAAAACCGTTTGATAACACGATTCATTTCCGCGGCAACCCAAGAACGTCGACGACGTTGTCCTAGCCGACGGACTTTGGCTGGAATGGCGGAAGCTTCATGAGCACCAACAAGTGCTGTCCAGAGCACAACGCGATCCTTTGGTGATAGTTGATCGGTTTCGAAGAATTGCCGCAATACCCGTGACCGATTTAGAAACGCGTCAGTGGTGCGAAGCATCGAACCGTCTCGATGACGGTAGTGGAACAGGTACTCGGGTATGGTGTCCACCTCGTACCCACGACCCACCATCTTGACAAAAAGCTCCCAGTCTTCGCAGGTTGTATCCCGGTCGATCGAATAGCCTCCAACCTCGACCAATGCATCCCTCCGGAAGATCGAATTGGCATCGCCGTAGACGTTGTGTGCCGCCGCAGCGACGAAGGGGCCTCCATAGGGTCGATAGGCGTAAGCGAAGGTCTGGTTTTCGATGTCTGTCGTTTGCCGAAAGGCAGTGAACAGACACGAGGCGGCAGCAAGTTGGGGGCGACGCTGCATCGCGTTGACAAACTGTCGGACCATGTTGGGCATAGCAATGTTGTCAGCATCTACGGGTAGAAAGTATTGGCCCGATGATTCTTGCAGTCCACGGTTGCGAGTGGCTCCGAGACCTTGATTGACGTGTTCAATGAATCTAAAGTCCGGGTATCGGAATTTCATCTGCTCAAAGACTTCCTTGCCGGCGTTCGTAGTGGATCCATCGTTGACAACGATGACCTCCATTGATTTATAATCTTGCGACTTCAGGGACTCCAGTGTTTCGGGTAGGTAATCAGGCAGATTGTAATAGGGAACCACGACGCTCACCAGTGGTTCCGCCGTGACCCTAATCGCCGCGAGTCGCGATATCGCTGTGGAGACGCGGTCACTGCGTCGATCGAAAATCTCGCCGTATCTCTGCCCGAGTTTTTCGATACGTTTGCTAGCGTCCAGTCCGTCGCGAGTTTGGATCACCAGGTCGACCCTCTTCGCATGATCGAACCGCAGATACTGCTCACAACACCGCTGAATATCCT
The DNA here is from genome assembly GCA_963833245.1 of Pirellulaceae bacterium. Lineage (GTDB taxonomy): Bacteria > Planctomycetota > Planctomycetia > Pirellulales > Pirellulaceae > Rhodopirellula. The sequence goes on along the minus strand of CAWHXH010000002.1, from coordinate 1,658,321 downwards.
TTGGGGTGGGTTCAAACAGAAGCGTTTGGCGAATCGCCTGGTTGGCGATCAACCGTCGATGGACACCAATGTTCGAGGCGAGCATAGGAACACCATTGACAATGCATTGCATTGCCAGATGCGGATCGCATTGGTCGACGTGTGGCAAAACAGCAATCCGGTTGGGCGAAGCCAAGTATTGCATTACCTCTTCGGCAGAACCCGCATCACGGCAATGACAAGGACGTCTGCCAATTTCAGATCGGATGAGTGACGAAGCTGGCGAATGATTGATGACGGTGTCGCGGCCTAGGAAACTCACCGGTACATCACTCGGCAATCGTTTCATGGCTTCCAGGAACGGCAGCAACCCTTCTTTGACGCCAAGCGAACCAAGAAAAACTAATTCCGGTTGCGTGACCTCGACCCGACGGATATCTAATCGCTGTTTGGGTATTAGGGAGTCAATCGTTTCAAGACCCGGTTCAAAATCCCATCCAAACGATTTCACTGTATCTAAGAGTTCTGCGGAACAGGATATTTGGTGATCGGCCTTCTCAAAAGCGTACTGTTCGAAGTAATCGGGAATTGATAGGTGAAGTCCTTCAGGCCATTGACGATCGGCATGCCGACGCCATTGCCGCGGGCCTGACAAACGAACAACTAGTTCAACATCAAGCAATCCGGTTCCCATTTGCCGTGCTTGAACTGTCCGGAACGCAAAGCCATCCCTCTCTTCAAACTCGATCAGGTCGAACCGAAATTGTTCCTGAAGTTTCATAAGAGCACTAAGGACGTGCATCGAGTGGCCGTCGCTGGGCATATCCTGATTGGTTAGACTGTCTCGGAGCGACCGTGGGTGTTGGCGAAGCAGGTGTAGCCGGACGCTACCGATATCGAGTCGGGTTTGGGCATATGCCAAGTCTTGACTGTCGATGGAAGCCGCAATGCACAGAACATGCACCTCCCAGCCTATCGACACCAATGCCTCGGCAATCTCATAAGGGCACTCGCCGCCTTCTAAGTCGCCAGTTCGACTTAGCAGCTTTGGGGCGACGATGCAGATCTTTCCGGTTGACGACATATTGTTTTCGGCTGGGAGGGAAATGGGTTGAGGATCTTGGTTCAACCGAATAGGAACTGCGATGCAGCAAGAAAGACTACATTCCGGGCTTTTGGCCCCACGGTAGTGGCCGGTAGATCAAGGTTTCAAGCGGCCCGACGGGTCGTTCGCGACAGTGTTTTCTTAACCTGAGCTTTGGCACTAGCTTTGAGAACCTCGTAGCTAAGACAGAACCGAAAACGGTTGGACAGGGAGATGCTCCGGTCCCGGAATAGTGACAGAGGAGATGTTAGCTCACGTTGCTTCCAATCGTTGACCATCCATCGGTGATTGTGCGGTTCTGCGTGCCGCGATGGTTGATAAGCCACAGACAGTTCATCAAAAATTTTGAGATACTCCGCGAATCGCGAAGCATCCTGGCGTCGGCTGGGGCGAGACCGACTGGTTTCTTGGTGACAGCGGAAGTCATTGAGTCCATCGGCGACGAATTCGAGATGGCCTTCACCGAGCAACCTTGCCCAAAACAACCAGTCACCACAGTACCTCATGGTGACCGGTAATTCGACGCGGGTGCAGGCATCGCGGCGGAAAACCACGGCGCTGGCATTTGGAACGGTATTGAGATAGGCAAGGTAATTGGCACATTCATGTTGTCCATCATTGCAGAAATCCTGCTGCCATCGCTGTTCATCGATTTGGCTGGGATAGAGGTGCCCCTCCTGAAGTGGATGTGAATGTTCGTCGATCGTTCGGGATCGGCAATAGGCTAAAGTTGCCTGATCGTTCGCTTCGAGTCGCCCGACGAGGCGTTCGAGGAGGGTTGGTCTAGCAATGTCGTCGCTTTCGGCGATCCAAATGTACTTTCCTTTCGACAGAGCAATGCCCCTGGACCACTGCATGAAGGGGCTACCGGAGTTAGCATTACTCACAACGCAGTGTGTCACCTCGGGCCGATTGCGATACCGGTCAATCACTTGCCGACTATCATCGGTGCTACAGTCATCCATCAAGATGACTTCAAAGTCACGGAAGGTTTGATTGAAAACGCTATCCAATCTTTCGGGCAAGTAGCGTTCGTGATTGTAGTTGGGAACGATGATTGAAACCATCGGCATCGTTGAATGCTGCCCCCCCCGGGCCGGAACAGACACCTGGACGACACGACTGGCCTGATGGACTGCCGGTGCTGGGCCAACGAAGAACGGTCCCGCCCCGGATCCTCTCGCGTCCGTTCCATGACGACGCACCCCTTCTAGATGCTCAATGGTTAATGGGTGAAAATGTTCCGCCATCGGAGAATTTAGGACGATGGTCGCGAATACAGCCCCATCGCCGATCGACTCCCCATCTTCGTGGTTTTTGACAGTCATTTGTTCGGCGTGGATCCGAAAATCAGAAAGTTTTTCGTCTAGGAACACTACATTGCCAACGGCGAGCTGTCGCCACCACATTTCCAAGTCAATCAATTGCAGCAATTCGGGCCTGAATCCCCCAGTTACACGCAGTGCCGCAGATGACAGTAAAACGCAGGTTGGTTCTCCGATTTTGTTGCAACTAGATTCATGGACCAGGTTCGGGTCGGCCAACAACTGTTTGCCCGATTGAAATGTTTCGAGATGTTTCCAGCCCAGGTGAAGTTCCGCGTAGTGGTCGATCGTCTGCTGGCATATCGGATGGTCATGTGCATCGGATTGAACGATCATTCCGCGCGGACTGAAGACGAGTGAGACGTCGGGGTAAGTCTCTGCCGCAAAGACCATTTTTTCCAGGCAATGGGTTCGTAAGGTGTCGTCGCTACACAGGAATTTAATCCATCGCCCGTCCGCGTGGTCCAGACAGTGGTTCCAGTTGCTCGCCAGTGTGGTGGTGGAGTTTGCCAATAATCGGCACGGAAACGAGCTGCGTTCCATGTACCGCTCTATCAAACTGACCGTCCCATCGGTGGACCCGCTATCGGAGAAAACAATTTCCAGGTCGCGATAGGATTGTGCTTCCACGGATTCGATGGCTTCTGCCAGGTAGTCTACGCGATTGTAAGTGGGGATACAGACGGAGACGTTCATCACGGACTCAGCGATAATTGATTGGCTCAGGGGGCAATGCAGATTCTGCAATGCAGTCGTCGAGACTTGACTTACAAGGACCGTAACGTTCAGGACAAGCTCAAAAATTCGTTTGGCACGATGTGTGTCGGACGCTATGTCGTCGTTTTTGAAACGAGGCGATCAAGAATGAAAGTTCGCATCTGGTGGCACTGTCTATTACAGTCGATAGATAGGCGGAGCGATTGTTCACCCATGGACTGACGACTTGGACTACGGGCTAATTGCACCATCCTATTGGCCATGGAATGCCAATCATTTTCTTCGACCAGGTACCCATTGGATCCTTCGACGATTTGGTCGGCGATCCCGGCGTGGCGTGTGGCGATGATCGGCAAACCATGAGACATCGCCTCTCCGATCGCCACGGGCCAACCTTCTTTCATTCCGTTGGTTTGGGTAATGGAATGCTGCACAAAAACGTCCGAGGCGTGCATCGCCGTCGACACCGCTTCGGGGGACTGAATTCCCTTTAGGGTTACCGCTACGTCGAGGTCATGCTGCTTAATATAGTCTTCGACGGGCTGTCGTAGATCCCCATCTCCGATGATCGTCAAACGGGAGTTCGGTTCAGTGAGATGGCAGGCATGAAAAGCCCGCAGCAGATTGATTGGGGATTTCATCTCGCATAACCGTCCGACCGCCAGGAATTGACAGAATCGACGCGGGGGCCGGAATGGCGAAGCACCTTGGACCTGAGGGGATCCGCACGGAATTTGAGCAATTCGTTCTCGGCAAACACCGTGCTCCATCAACCAGCGTGTCTGGAACCCAGCTACGGTGATCATCCCGGCAAAATGGCTAAGCCCCCTGACCATCGCGTTGCGGCCACGACTTCGGCGAATGTACGCGGACAATCCATCGCCATGAAAATGCACAAAGAGCGGGCATCGATTGTCCCGCATCGCCGCTGCGGTCGACAACCCATACGTTCCGTACTGACACAAAATCGCGTCGGGCTGGAGCTGTTCGATTCGCCGGCGAAGCCAACGACGGTTTGCCCATCCGTAACGATAGCCTCCACATCGCGGTGCGATGGCCTGATCAATTTTCTTTCGCCACCCCCTCAGCGGCTCGGCATGCCTAGCAGGCACAACGATGATGTTGGCATCGGGGAGGTCAAAGTTCGGATCGCGTAAATATCGGTAGGTGATGACGGTCAAATCGTCCTGACTCAAAAACTTCAGTTGCCGATGCATCCAAACTTCGCTGGGTCGCAGCAAGAAAGGCACAATGACCGCTATCCTCAGCTTGCGGCCGGTCGCAGGAGTGATTGCGTCAATCAACAGGTGTTTCGCTGTGGAGCTAACGACGCGATCGGGCATCGTTGGGTTGAAACGGTTGGGACAAATCTTCTTGAACACGCCGGGCAGAGGTGACGTCAAGTCCAATCCGCCGTTTTCTTTCCGGGAAAGGTGCGGCCAAGCTGCCCTTGCGATGTCGCATCATTTACCGGTAAGCCCTGGAGAAGGACTGCCAACCGGCACCGTATCAACCATCCGATTGTTCTCAATATTTCCCGGTCCGATTTCGATGATGCCCAACAAGCTTCCGACGCGACGGACGTGAAGACTACCTGCCTGATCAATAGTCACAACTACGCACGTTTCGTGATCGATGCGGTCGATAGCGCGGTCATGCAGGAACGGCCGTTTGATGAGATCTTGGTCGTGGACGATGGATCAACCGATTGTTCAGTCGAACTTTTAAGGCAAACCTACCGGGGCAGCTCGACGGTACGACTAATTGCCAAACCGCAGGCCGGGCAGCTTTCTTGCTTTCACCGCGGGGTGGCCGAGGCGACCGGCGAGGTATTATTTTTCTTGGATGCGGATGATTGCTATCATCCTGAGTTGGTCGCCACCGCTCTTCCGTTGTATCAGCACGATCCGCGATTGGACTTCCTGGCCGTTGGTCATGAGATGTTCGGCGACGCGATGGTGCCGGGCGATCGATCGGCCCCCATGGCGCGGACGCGGCAATTCGGCTGTAGCGTTTTGGCGGCGATTCATTATCAACATTGGATCGGCGCGCCGACCTCGTGCCTTTCAATGCGAGCGAATTTGGCCAAGCGGATCCTGCCTTATCCGGTCGAAAGCGACTGGATGACCAGGGCCGATGACGTTTTGGTCTTTGGCTCTTCGCTGGCCGGGGGGTGCAAACGATTCCTGCCCGTGCCGCTGGTCAATTACCGAATCCACGGCACCAACCTGCACGCCGGACGGACGTTGGACTCGGTCGACAAGATGCGCTACTCGCTGAAAGTCAACCGGATGATCCAATGGTATATCGAGCAGTTCGGCTACAACCCCGAACGGTTGGCCCATCAACTGGGCCGGGAGTTCATGACTTGGCAACAACCGACGTTCCGCGAGACGCTCAGCTACCTCCGCATGGCTTCCCGGGTCGGCTTGCCCGCCCACGTGCGGTTGGAGCAGGCCGTCGTGATCCTGCATCACTACCTGCGGCAACGGCGATGGACGCCGGAAACGGAGGAAGGGGCTGTGGGGGTTGGGTTGAGCGAGCAGCCCGCAATTGTTTCACCATCCGGCGGCGATGGTTTGGAGTCGGTCGACAGCCGGCGAGCGGCCTGAGGTAATTCGGTCGGGGATAACCGATCGGCTGAACCATCGGCGGCCTGGCGGACCGCCGCTACGGGGGGGATTAGGGACGGTTCTGACACGTTGATCGACAATGGCCTGGTGCCCGGTGGTCAATGTCGCGAGTTGTCTCGATGAAGGGTTCGATTCGCGGACCCCGTCTGACTCTACTTAATTTTTCATGCTGAACTATTTTCGCTCGTTCCAAGGCACCGCCCGCCAGGATGTGCTGTCGGGTTTGACCGTTGCCCTGGCGCTGGTTCCCGAAGCCATCGCGTTTGCGTTCGTCGCGGGCGTCTCGCCCCTGATCGGTCTCTACTCCGCCTTCTTCCTTGGGTTAATCACCGCGGTCGCCGGCGGCCGGCCGGGAATGATTTCCGGCGCTACCGGGGCGATGGCGGTCGTCGTGACCGGGTTGGTGGCGCTGCACGGCGTGCCGTACCTGTTCTACGCGGTGCTGCTGTGCGGGGCAATTCAAATCACGCTGGGGCTGTTGCGACTGGGAAAATTGATCCGCCTGGTGCCCCATCCGGTCATGTTGGGGTTTGTCAATGGTTTGGCCATCGTCATCGGGATGGCACAACTGGGCAGTTTCAAAACGCTGTCGATCGACGGGACGCTCGACTACATGGGCGGCACGCGGTTGGCCGTGATGGCGATGTTGGTTGTCGCCACGATGGGTATCATCTACTTCCTACCTAGATTGACCAGTGCCGTGCCGGCGTCATTGGCGGCGATTTTGACGGTGACGTTTTTGGCCGCGGCGATTAATTCCCAAACGGCCGGCGAAAACTTGACGCCGACCGTTCGCGACATGTTGGTCACCAATACTCAGGCCAAAGCCGTTCGGGATGCGAACAAAGTTAAAACCGGTGAATTGATTGATGAGGTTCCCGCTCCCGATGGTTTTCGGCTGGTGCCGGTCGTCGAGGATTCCCATGATGAAGCACTGCGGCTCGACGATGCCGAAGTCGCCAGCGCAATCGCTTCGGTCGAGCCGGGCGACGTGGGACTCAAAGGTGGACTGCCGATCCCTTTCCTGCTGGAGGATTACACCTTACCGCCGCTAAGCCTTGAAACATTGTGGATCATCCTGCCGTTTTCGCTGATTCTAGCCGGTGTGGGTTTGATTGAATCGTTGATGACGTTGTCACTGATCGATGAGATCACGCAAACCCGCGGTCGAGGCAATCGCGAATGCATCGGTCAAGGATTGGCCAATGTTATCTGCGGATTCTTTGGCGGGATGGGGGGGTGTGCGATGATCGGTCAGTCGTTAATCAACGTCAATTCGGGCGGTCGAGGCCGGTTGTCGGGTATCACCGCGGCGGTCTGCCTGCTGCTGTTTGTGCTGTTCCTGGCACCGCTGATCGAGCAAATCCCGATGGCAGCGCTCGTCGGCGTGATGTTCATGGTCGTCATCGGAACCTTTGAATGGGCGTCACTGAGAATGTTCACCAAGATGCCGGCTGCGGACGTTGCGGTGATGGTATTGGTGACCGCTTACACGGTCGTGATGCATGACCTGGCGACGGCCGTGATTCTGGGTGTCGTCGTGTCGGCGTTAGTTTTCGCTTGGAAGCACGCGACCCATATCGCCGCCGACGTATCGCTCAACGAGTTCGGCAGCAAAATCTACCAGCTTCACGGACCATTGTTCTTTGCGTCGGTTTCGGAGTTCAAAGGTTTATTTGATCCCGCCGGGGATCCCGATGACGTGGTGATCGACTTTTACTACACCCGCGTTTACGACCAGTCGGGGTTGGAGGCGATCCATAAATTGGCCGAGCAGTACGAGTCGGCCGGAAAACGATTGCACCTGACGCACCTGTCGCAGGAGTGCCGGACGCTGCTGGACCGGGCGGGTGAGTTCGTCGAGGTCAATTTGTCGGAGGATCCGCAGTACCACGTGGCGACAGACCGGTTGGGGTGATAGGTATTTCCGAGCGTAGCGGAATCATCAAAACCGATGGGGTTGTGGCGTAGTTGCAGATTCCGCTATCGCCAAGGTTTTCTTCGCTGGTGCATTCCCGACCCATGACCGACCGTCCGCGACACCTCAGCGTCATCCTATCGACGTACAACGCCCCCGACTGGTTGGAGAAATCGTTGTGGGGTTATGCGATGCAAACGCATCGCGACTTTGAGATCGTCGTTGCCGACGATGGGTCGGGGCCTCAGACGGCGGATCGAATTGAATCGATGCGGCAGCGGACGGGTCTGCAAATCCGGCACGTTTGGCACCCGGACGAAGGGTTTCGCAAATGTGCAATCCTCAACCGGGCAATCGAAGCGTCCGGCGGTGACTATTTGATCTTTAGCGATGGGGATTGTATCCCGCGGAACGATTTCTTGGCTCAGCATGTTCGGCACGCGGGGGCGGGGCGGTTTCTGTCGGGCGGGTATGTCAAGCTGCCGATGGATTTGAGCGTTTTGATTGGGCAGCAACATATCGAATCGGGGCAGGCCTTTGACGCCCGCTGGCTTTGGCAAAACGGCATGTCGCCGACCCACCGGTGGTTGCGATTGGTTGCCGGGCAGTGGTCCGCCGGACTGCTCAATCGACTGACCACGACGCGAGCGACTTGGAATGGCAATAATTCGTCCGGTTGGAAGACCGACATCGTTGCCGCCGGCGGTTTTGACCAACGCATGGGTTACGGCGGAGAGGATCGCGAACTGGGCGAACGATTGGTCAATCGAGGAGTCGTCGGTCGGCATGTCCGGTTCCAAACCGTCTGCCTGCATTTGGATCACGCCCGGGGGTATATCGATCCGGCTCGTTTGAAGATGAATTTGTCGATTCGTGGTCAAACGGTTCAAAGCGGCCGGACGCGGACGGAGCATGGGTTGGCCGCGGCGTGAAGCATGTTCGGCGGCCTGGCGGCACGCCGCTACCGGGAAGGTGGGATAGGCTTCCAGCCTGTCATGGTGTTGGATGACAGGCTGGAAGCCTATCCCACAAAAGAACATCCATCCATGCGAATTGCTCACGTCATCACCCGGATGATCATTGGCGGGGCACAGGAGAATACGCTTTTCAATTGTGTCGATTTAGCCAGAGATTTTGGCGACGACGTGCTGTTGCTGACCGGTCCGTCGGCCGGCCCCGAAGGGGACCTGCTCGATGGCGTCGATCCGGTTCAAACGTTCGACTCGGGGGGGCGGTTGGAATATCGCCGCATCGATTCGCTGCGGCGGTCGATAGGGCCGCGAGACATCGCCGCGGCGCATCAATTGCGCCGGCAATTGCTCCGTTTTGACCCGCAAATTGTTCATACCCATAGTGCCAAGGGCGGGCTGCTGGGCCGGGCCGTGGCGGCGGGTCTGCGGGTGCCGGGGATCGTTCACACCGTTCACGGCGCCCCGTTTCATGACTTTCAATCCACCGCCGCGAGGCAGTTCTTTCGGCTCTGCGAACGCTGGGCGGCGGGTCGGTGCGATGCGTTGATCAGCGTCGCCAATGCGATGACGGATTTGATGGTCGACGCCAACGTGGCCCCAAGAACCAAATTCACGACGATTCCCAGCGGGATGGACGTCGAGCCGTTCCTGTCGGCGACCGAGCACCGCGCGGCGGTTCGGCAGCGACTTGGCATCGGCGACGATGACGTGGTCGTCGGGACGATCGCGCGGTTGTTCAAACTCAAGGGTCACGATGATTTAATCGACGTTGCCGGGGAGGTGATCGATCGTTGCGGCGGTCAATCGGTCCGGTTCCTGTGGGTCGGCGATGGCGAATTGCAAAGCCACCTGCGGCAGCGGATCGCTGCGGCGGGGTTGACCGATCGCTTCGTGCTGGCCGGTCTGGTCCGACCCCAGTTGGTGCCACCCATGATCGGGGCGATGGATTTGGTCGTTCACACGTCCTACCGCGAGGGTCTCGCCCGAGTGCTGCCGCAGGCGTTGATTGCCGGCGTGCCGGCGATCAGCTACGACATCGACGGGGCACGCGAAGTGATTTCCGATCAAACCGGGGCGTTGGTTGCCGGCTGGAGACCGGGCGGCGTTGGCGGCGGCGATGGCCCGTTTGATCGGCGATGCGGACTTGCGACGACGAATGGGTCAGGCCGGACGCGAGCGGTTCACCGAGTTGTTTGACCACCAATCGATGACGCGGCGGATTCGCGAACTTTATGGCCGGGTGCTCGACGCCCCGCGGGCTTTGCGGTCCCCCCGGCCGCCGATACGCTGAGGGTTGCCGCGCCGGTCAACGGATGACTCGGCCGCCCCGCCGTTGTCGAATTTTTCCGAGCGTGTCGACCGATGAGTCCGTTTGAGCTTTTTCGCCGCAACTCCAAGTGGTTGATGGCCTTTTTGATCTTGTTGGCGATGTTCGCCTTCGTCGTGCTGCCCAGTCTGACGACGTACATGCAGCGTCAAGGTCCCGGTGGCGATCCGGTCGCGGCGACTTACGACGGGATTGAGGTCCGTCGCAGCAGTCTGCAGCGGACGACACAGCAGCACGTTGGCGTCGTTCGATTTTTGCAGGCGTTGGCGGAGGAAACGATCCGGCGCGGCGGGATGCCGCAAACGCCGGGGTTCCAATACGACGAGCAGTCCAAACAGATTCAAAGCCTCGGGTTTGCCTCTCGCCCCGATGAAAACGCCACCGTCGACACGCTCCGGCTGGCCGCCGAAGCTCAAAAAGCCGGTTTTGAGCTTGACGACACCGCGGTCCGCAATTGGTTGATCCAGTTCACCGATCAAAAGCTATCGGACGGGGAAATCGCATCGGTTTTAGCCCGCAGCACCGGCAACACGATGGCACAATTTCACCTCAACCAGCAGTTGCGGCTGCACCTGCTGGCCGATCTGTACCGCCGCACGGCAATGGTCGGCTTGGTTACCGATGGTGGCATGATGCCGATGCCGGTCGTCACGCCGCTGGCGCAGTGGCAAAATTTTCTCAAACTCAACCGCAGTGCGACTGTGGACGCCTACGGGGTTCTGGTGGCCGATTACATCGATCAAACCGATGTGGAACCGGCCGAGGCGGAAATTGCGGCGATGTACCAGGCGGGCAAAGAGCGTCCGGTCGATCCGTTTGGTCAATCGGCCGAACCCGGCTTTGCACGCCCGGATCAGGCTAAATTTGAGTTTTTGGCCGCGGATTTGGACGAGTTCATCGAGCGGGAAAAAGCCAAACTCACCGAGGAGCAATTGCGGGCGGAGTACGAGCGTCGCAAGGCGGGCGGCGATTTTGCGTTGCCCGAAACGACGCTCGACGATCTGCCGGAGTTGCAACCGGTCCAGCCGATGGCTGCCGATGCAGAAGAAGCGACTACGGAGCCGGAGGAAGATCAACCGGCGGGTGAGGCAAAGCCGGAGTCGCCACCAAAGCAAACCCCCGCCGAGGATGAACCTGTTACCGAAGAACCTGTCACCGAAGAACCCGCCTCGGAGGATACCGGAAGTTTGAAACCTGCCGGAGCGATCCGGTTAGTCAACTTCTTGCAGGACGTGGTTGAAGTGCAGGATTCGGAATCCGAGACTCAACCGGCCAAACCCGAGACCGAGCCAGCTAAACCCGAGACCGAGCCAGCTAAATCCGAGACCGAGCCAGCTAAACCCGAGACCGAGCCGGCTAAATCCGAGACCGAGCCGGCTAAACCCGAGACCGAGCCGGCTAAACCCGAGACCGAGCCGGCTAAACCCGAGACCGAGCCGGCTAAACCCGAGACCGACCCGGCTAAACCCGAGACCGACCCGGCTAAACCGGAGACCGAGCCGGCTAAACCGGAGACCGAGCCGGCTAAACCGGAGACCGAGCCGGCTAAACCGGAGACCGAACCGGCGGAAATGCCCGGCGATGAGGCCAGCGATGACTTGACGCTGGAGGATGAGCCGGCCAGCCGGGTACCGACCTTCGAGGACGTTCGGGACGAAATCGCGACGGACCTGGCTCGCCCCGCTGCCTTTGATGCGTTGGACAAGAAAGTCACCGACGCTTTCAACATGATGCAGCGGTATTTCAGCCGCGTGACGGTTCATGAATCCAACGTCTCGGTCGGCGTGGCAAAGGCGGCCGACGCGCCGCAACGGCCGGATTTGAAGGCCTACGCGGCTGAGAACGGGTTGCAACATGGCACGACCGATCTGGTCTCGCGGGCCACCGTCGCCGACACCCCGCCGGGTCAATCTTTTGGCCTGGGCGAGAACATGAACCGCCGCGGTTCGCCGTTCAGCATCCTGATGTATGGCTTCCGGGGGACGCAGGGAGAATTGCCGTCCAAACCGCTGCTCTCGCCGCTTCGGACGGTTGATTTGAACGCCGCCAAGACGTTCATCACTTGGAAAACGGAAGAAAAACTTGCCTACACCCCCGAACTCGATGAGGTCCGCGACGAAGTGATCAGTGCAGTCCGCACGGCGGCGGCGAGGGAACTGGCTCGCAAGGCCGCTGAGGATCTGGTCCCCCAAGCCGCCGAGGCATCGTCGCTGTCGGACATCGTGCCGGAGGACAAAACGGCTAATTTGGCCACCGGGGTGGGGCCGTTCACGGCGTTGGAGTTCATCCCGGGGCAGGGCGTTTCGGTGGGCGAAGTGCCGCAGCTCAACGCGGTGGGGGAAAAATTCATGGACGCCGTTTTCGCCACCGAAACCGGCAAGGCGACGTTGGCCCCCAACGATGCCCAATCGGTGTTCTACGTCGTGCGCCCGACGCAGTTTGAACCGCCGATTGAGGAGCTTCGCGAGCGTTTCACCCAGCCGCAGGGCCGTTTCATGGCAACGATGATCGGCAACGGGTCAGCCTCCAAGTTGGTCGACGGATTCTACGATTCGATGCAGAAACGCACCGGCTACGTCAATTATTTGCAGCAGGAATCACCCTGAGTTTCCCGTAGCGGCGTTCCGTCAGGACGCCGAACGTGTGCGACAACCAAAGCCTTGGCGGCTTCGGCTACCGGAATTTTCGGTAGCGGCGTTCGCCAGGACGCCAACCCTGTGCGACGATCAACGCCTTGGCGGCTTCGGCTACCGGAATTTTCGGTAGCGGCGTTCCGCCAGGACGCCGAACGTGTGCGGCGACCGAAGCCTTGGCGGCTTCGGCTACCGCTAGACGGCCCCTCGTTTTTTGCCCCTTGCCGGCTGCCGACGGGAGTTCGTATCGGTTGACTCAATCCCAGCGCCGCCCCGGATCCGCGGTCGCCCGGTTGACGCCATCCGATCTCACCGAGTCCCTGTTTCTTGCGGCTGCCCGTTCGCCTCGCCGCTCGTCCCCCGTCCCCGGACGGTTTCGGCCGGTCGCCGCTGCCCGGCCCGCGAGGTCCGGTTTGGCTGGCTCTAGGATTGATTCTTGGCGGCTGGTTGAACGCCGCCGCCGGTCAAAGCGACGATCGACTCATCATTCGTGGCCAAACGCTGCACCGTTGGTCGAGCGGGACGCTGGACCTGGCCTATCTGGTCGGTGACTGCGAGGTCGCCCGCGGTGACACCGTTCACCGTTGCAACACCTGTTTTGCCATCGTCGACGGTTCGGGAACGTCAATCCGAGCACGAATCCTGATCGACTGCGGCGAGACCACCCCGCGGACCGCGACGGTGCGATTGACCGACGTGCCCGACTATCAATCCGACCGTTACTTGGGCCAAACCGATGTGCCCGCGGCGTGGTGGGGACTGCTTGGCGAACCAATTCCGATTCCCGCGGCTTCGCAGAGTGCGGTGGCCCAAGTCCAATTTCAACAACCGATTTTGGGTCAGCCGACGCTACCGCCGGGTGGTTTGCGGATTGATCCTCCGTTGATGGCCGAGTTCGACGATGTTCTGCCACCGCCGATCCGTTCGCTTCAGCCGTCGGTGGTTGAGCCATCGCCGGGTTCGATGGCTCCCCCGTTTGGCCCGCCTCTGTTTGAACCACCCGGCGGTTTACCACCGGCGGACTTGCCGCCCCCCGCCGCCGGCGGTTTTCAATTTTTTGTCGGTGGCGGAACCCGCAGCATTGAGTTGACGACCCGCGACACGACCGTGCCGCTGCGGTTGCAGTCGATCGACCGGCAATTGGCGGGCGAACAGGTCTATGTCGGCCGCGGGGGTGTTACCGTGATCGTTCGCGACGTGACCGCCAACCTGCCCGACGGTGCATTGATGACGCTTGGCAACGTGACACTATCAGCCGACAACGTGGTCGCCTACGCGCCACCGATCGGCGATCTATTGCAAAATGGGGTTCAGGGGTCGGGGGCCGAGGGCGAGTTGTATCTGGAGGGCAACATCGTGCTGCGGCAAGGCGACAGCGTGATCTATGCCGAAGCGATGTATTACAACGCGGTCCGCGGCGTTGGCGTGATTTTGGACGCCGAAGCGATCGTCGCGGTGCCGCAGCTCCGCGGGGTGATCCGCGTCAAAGCCGATCGGATGCGACAACTGGCTCGTGACACCTTTGTCGCCGATTCGGCCGCGGTGACCAGCAGCCGAATCGGGGTGCCCCGCTATTGGCTGCAATCGGGTCAGGTGCGATTGTTCAACCGCGCCGTCGCGGCGGTCGATCCGATCTCCGGCCTGCCGACGACCGTGGCCGAACCGACGGTCGCCAGCGAGAGTAATTTCGTGTACCTCGCCGGGGTCCCGGTTTTCTACTACCCGAGGTTTCAAACGCCGCTTCGCAAGCCGAGCTTCTATCTGCGCGGGGCGGATTTCAAGAATGATGACATCTTTGGAACCCAGGTTCTATTGGAATGGGACCTGTTTCAACTCCTAGGTCTGCAGAATCCGCCCGACGGCGTCGACACCGTCCTACTGACCGACTACCTGTCCGATCGCGGCCCGGCGTTTGGCAACCGAACCACGTATAGTCGAGCGTCACTCTTTGGGATTCCCGGCCCGGTGGTCGGCCGTAGCGACAGTTATACGATTTTTGATGATGGTTTGGACAACCTTGGGCTGGGTCGTCAAAATCTCACGCCGGAGGAGGACATCCGCGGCCGCACGACCTTGCGTCACCGGCATTACTTCGCCCCCGGCTGGGAAGCGATCGCGGAATTGGGTTACATCAGCGACCGAAACTTTGTCGAGCAATATTTTGAGCAGGAATGGGACCGCGAATCCGACCGGCGGACCGGCGTGCGGCTTCGTCGCTACCTGGGACCCAATGTTTTCGACCTTTCACTCTATGGTCAAATCAATGAGTTCTTTCAAGAAACCGAACAACTGCCGACGCTCGATCACTATGCAATGGGGCTTTCCCCGCTGAATCGTTTGACGTGGTCAATGCACAACGAGGTTGGGTACCAAAAGCTCAACCCCGCGGAGTTTTCGAGCGATCCTCAGCAAAACGCGTTGACGGGGACCCGGTTACCCGGCGAGTTTGGCCGAGAGGGGATCGTTGCGCGAACGCGTCAAGAAATTTCGCTACCGGTTGATTTGGGTCCGGTTCGCCTTGCACCCTTTGCGATCGGCGAGGCGGCGGCTTACGGCGAAGCGGTTGATGGCGAAAGCCTGAGCCGGTTTTGGGGCGGCGGTGGCATCCGCGGCAACCTGCCATTCTCCCGGATTGATCCGACGATCACTAGCTCGCTGCTCAACGTCAACGGGTTGGCCCACAAAGTCAACCTGTCGGCGGAGTATTTCTACGCCGACAGCGACACAGATTTGGACGAACTGCCGTTATACGATCCGCTGGACGACAACGCGCAGGAGCAATTTCGCCGATTCTTTAGTTTGCGAGAATTCGGGGGTGGATTGCCCGCCCGTCTCGACCCGCGAACGATGGCGTTTCGCCGTGGGGCACAACGTTACATTGCCGGTCCCAGCGATACGATCGTTGACGATTTGCAACAAGTTCGGCTGGGGATCGACAATCGATTTCAAACCAAACGCGGCCTGCCCGGTCGCCAGCGGATCGTCGACCTGTTTGAGTTTGATGTCGAAACAATCCTCTTTCCCGAGGCCGATCGGGACAACTTTGGCGAAACCGTCGGGCCGACGACTTATGATGCCGCCTATCATCTGGGCGACCGCGTTGCGATCCTGTCGGACGGTTACTTCGATTGGTTCGATGATGGGCTGCGGAGCGTTTCGGCGGGGGTTCGTTCCAGCCGCCCCGGATTGGGAGATTTCTATGCCGGCATCCTGTCGCTGCAAGGTCCGATCGACAGCACCGTGCTGCGTTCCATCGTGAACTATCGATTGAATGAAAAATGGATCTTCTCGGGCGGGACGACTTATGACTTTGGCGACGTCGGCAGCGTCGGACAAAGTGCTAGTTTGACCCGCATCGGCGAAAGCTTCCTGGTTCAAGTCGGTGCGACGGTCGATTCGGGCCGGGACAATGTTTCGTTCGGGTTCACGGTTGAACCGCGTTTCCTGCCGCGGCCCACGCTCGGATTGTTGGGCGGTCAACTGATCCCGCCGCCGGGGTCGGAGGGTTTGGAGTGAACCGGTGGAGACGCAAGTTCGCCGCCGCTTGGGTTGGCCTGCGCTGGGCCTGCAAAACCCAGGACAGCTTTTACGTTCACATTCCGATCGCGATCGCCGCTTGCATGATGGCCGGATGGCTGCGAATTGAGCCGTGGGCTTGGACGGCGATTTGGATGTCGATCGGTTTGGTCATCACGGCCGAATTGCTCAACTCCGCCGCCGAACAACTCGTTCGGGTGTTGCATCCCGAGCATGACCGACGGATCGGATTGGCCCTCGACGCGGCGGCCGCGGGCGTCCTGTTCGCGTCGATCACGGCGGTTGGGGTGGGACTAATCACGCTGGGCTTGCCGCTGTTGCGACTGTTGATCATTGCGTTAGGTTAGCGCCGCATCGGTAGCGGCGGTCCGCCAGGCCGCCGAATCTTCCCGATCCAAAGCCTTGGCGGCTTCGGCTACCGGAATTTCCGGTAGCGGCGTTCCGCCAGGACGCCGAACGTGTGCGACGACCAAAGCCTTGGCGGCTTCGGCTACCGTAGGAACGTTCCTTCCAAACCAAAGCCTACCGCCCTGTCTGACGCCGACTCACCACTTTCGCCCTCATCGGTCCCCCGCCGGGCCGCGATCGGCTTCATCCTCGCGGTTGTCTTGATCGACATCCTATCGATCGGCGTCATCATTCCGGTGCTGCCGGAACTGGTCACCAAGCTCGCCGGCGGTTCGGTCGCGGCGGCCGGGCGTTGGGTCGGCGGCATCGCGGCGGCCTACGCGGCGATGCAATTCATCTGTGCCCCGATCGCCGGTGCTCTATCGGATCGCTTTGGCCGGCGGCCCATTTTGCTGGCGTCCATGGCCGGGCTTGGCATCGATTTTCTGGTCACGTCCATCGCTCCGACGCTTTGGTGGTTGCTCGCCGGGCGGTTGTTTGCCGGCGTGATGGGAGCGAGCATCTCGACCGCCAACGCTTACATTGCCGACATTTCTGATGAAGAAACACGTGCCCGCAATTATGGCTTGATCGGCGTGATGTTTGGCGTCGGTTTTATCCTCGGTCCCGCCACCGGTGGATTGCTCGGTGAAATCAATCTGCGTTTACCATTCGTTGTCGCTTCGGCGTTGTGTTTGGTCAATTTCACGTATGGCTATTTCATCCTGCCGGAGTCCTTGCCACCCGAACGCCGATCGGCCGCGACGACGCGGAACCTCAATCCGCTCCGGTCGATCGCTCGGCTGTGGAGTTATCCGATCGTCGGCGGTTTAGCGGTTGCCTTTATGTTTTCCTCGCTCGCCCAGCGGGGACTCGAGAACGTGTGGGTGCTGTCGATGACCTATCGATTCGGCTGGAGCCAAGTGACCAATGGTTTGATGTTGGCGCTCGTTGGATTATCCGTTGCATTCGTCCAAGGTGGTTTGGTTCGCCCGGCGGTTCGTCGGTTTGGTCCGCGAGCGTGCGCGATTTTTGGAATGGCAATTTCCTGTGTTTCGTTCACCGGCTATGCGCTGGCCACCAAAGGTTGGATGATCCCGCCGATCATCCTCTTCGGCTCACTGTCGGGTTTGGGCGGTCCGGCGATTCAAAGCCTGGTGGCCGCCTCGGTCCCCGCTTCGGAGCAGGGCAGGGTGCAGGGATCGTTGACGGGGTTAACGAGTCTGACGGCAATTTTTGCCCCGATCATTTTCACCGCGGGATTGTTCAGCTACTTCACCTCCGCGGCAGCCCCGTTTCAATTCCCCGGCGCCCCCCTGCTCGGCGGCGCTTGCCTAATGGTCGTCGCCACCGCCGTGCTCGCCTACGTGCTGCTGTTTTCCTCAGCGTCGAAATCAAACAACGCCGCCACGTCCAGCACCGCCGCGGGGTGACACGCCGGAGAGATACAATCCCCCGGCACCGCGACCCGGCGGGTTTGATACTCTGATCCGACCGGGTTGCTGAATTGCAAAACCTGCCGACCGGGAACATCGACGATCCAGTACTCCGGCAAACCCGACTGGGCGTAAAGCTCCGACTTCTCGCCCCGGTCGTAGGTCAAACTGCTGTCGGAGACCTCGATGACCAACAGCACATCGCGGCCCTCCGCCCGGCGGTTGGCGTAACGACGCGGTTTGAGCCAAACCACGTCCGGCTCCGGCTCGCTGTCCAATTCCGGTTCGCCGGACAGAAGTGCCACGCCCGATTGAACACGGACGCGAATCGTTTGGCGGGTCGTTTGCTCAATTGACCAAACGGTCAGTTCGTCGACCAAATCGCAATGGATCGGACCTATCGGACTCATCTCTCTCAGCTCCCCTCGAATCAGTTCCACCCGTCGGTCCAGCCCGTCAAAGGCCCCGCGATCGATCATCGCGTGGTAGTCGTCGAGCGTCAGTCGCAGTGCGGTGCTCATCGGTCGTTATCCTGCGGTCAAAAAAGGCTCAGTTCACTGCCTTATGTTCTACGAGTCTACCCAGTCGGTTCCTTCATCGTACTCGATAAACTCAGCCCGCTGCCCGGCCGCCGTCAACCGTTCGGCCCGTCCGCCGGTAGTGAATTTCGCCAAAAAACATCCCCCCCCCGTCCCCCGCCCCGGTTCATGCTCGACTGGAACCTGCAAAACACTTACGCCGACCTGCCCCCGCGTTTTCACCAACGGGTTGTCCTCACGCCCGTCCGCGATCCGCGAACGGTTGTTTGGAACCGCGAACTGGCCACCTCGCTGGGCCTCGCGACCGCCGACGCCCCGCCTCCGGCACCGGACATCTTTGCCGGCAACGAATTGCCGCCCGGTTCGGTGCCGATTGCCCAAGCCTACGCGGGCCATCAATTTGGCGGGTTTACACGGTTGGGCGACGGCCGCGCCGTGCTGCTGGGCGAACAGATGACGCCGTCGGGCGACTGTTTTGACATTCAACTCAAAGGCTCCGGCCCGACGGCCTATTCCCGATCCGGCGACGGCCGCGCGGTGCTCGGACCGATGCTCCGAGAGTACGTGATCTCCGAAGCAATCGCGGCGCTGGGCATCCCGACGACCCGTAGCCTGGCGGTCGTCGCCACCGGCGAACCTGTCTACCGTCCCGAACCGCGACTCGGTGCGGTGTTGACCCGTGTCGCGGCCAGCCACCTGAGGGTCGGAACGTTTGAATTGTTTGCCGCCACCGATGATGTCGATGGCTTGCGGACGCTGGCCGACTATGCGATCGCACGTCATGATCCGCACCTGGTCGATCGACCCGATCGTTATATTAACTTTCTGGGTGCTGTCATCGCCCGTCAAGCCAAACTGATTGCCCGCTGGATGCTGGTCGGTTTTGTTCACGGTGTGATGAACACCGATAACGTTTCGATCGCCGGTGAAACCATTGACTATGGTCCGTGCGCGTTCATCGATCGCTACGACCCGTCAACGACTTTTAGTTCCATCGATCGTCAAGGACGTTATGCTTATGGCAATCAGCCGGTGATCGGGCATTGGAACGTCGCCAGGCTTGCCGAAGCCATGTTGCCGCTGTTGGACCCCGACGCCAATCGAGCGATTGAATTAGCAACCGAAGCGGTCCAAAAGTTCTCCGGTCTTTACGACGAAGCCTACCGGACGGGAATGTTGCCGAAGCTTGGACTGAAAACTTCACAACCCGGTGATGACGAGTTAATCAGCGAGTTGAGGGACTCGATGCTCGCCGCGTCGGCGGACTGGACCAACACGTTCCGCGACCTGTCCGAGGGCCGTGTTGAATCAATCGATCCATCTTGGCTCGATCGCTGGACCAAGCGATTAGGAGACGAGGGTCAACCGCCCCAAACTGCGGCAAGCTTGATGAAGCGTCACAACCCATCGGTCATCCCGAGAAACGAAACGGTCGAGGCGTCGCTGCAAGCCGCCGAGGCGGGCGATTTGCAACCGTTTGAAACACTGCTGGCACAGCTCGCAAAGCCGTATGAAAGCGTCCCGGTCGATCATCCGCTCAGGCAGGTTCCTGATGCCCGGGCGCCCCGCTACCGAACGTATTGCGGCACGTGACCGGGGCGGTCCCCCGCCATCGGTTGCACAGCAAATCAAGCGAGTTTACCCTGGTTTATCAAAAAAAGATAAACTCACCTAAACTCGCTTGAAATGGACCCCCGCAAAAATCCCTTTGCCCCCGGAGCGGGTACCCCACCGCCGGAACTGGCCGGCCGGGACGAGGTTCGTCAGTCCGCGTCGATCTCGCTGGACCGGTTCGCCGGCGGGCTAGCCGCACGCGGGATGGTGCTCTACGGGCTTCGCGGTGTAGGAAAAACAGTGCTTTTGAACCGAATACGGCTGGACGCCGCGGCAGCCGGTGCGACCACGGTGGCGATCGAATCACCCGAAGGCCGCTCGTTGCCCTCGGCGATGCTGCCGGCGTTGCGGACAACGCTGCTGCGTCTGAGCCGCCGCCAAGCAACCGCGGAGCTTGCCGGCCGAGCCCTCGGAGTCCTGGCCTCGTTCGTCAAAGCGTTCAAGGTCCGCTACGACGATCTGGAAATGTCCATCGACGTCGCTCCGGAAGCGGGAACGGCCGATAGCGGCGATTTTGATTCGGATTTGTCGGAGTTGCTTCGGGTGATCGGACAAACCATCCAGCCGTCCGGTGGCGTGATTGCTCTTTTCATTGATGAGTTGCAATACGTTCCCGAGGACCAGTTGGGGGCGTTGATTACTTCGCTGCACCATTGCAATCAATCGCAACTGCCCGTGACGCTGATGGCGGCCGGATTGCCCCAACTACTGGGACAGATGGGGAAAGCAAAATCTTATGCGGAACGGTTGTTTGAGTTCATCCCGATTGGCGCCCTGCCGCGCGAGGATGCTGCCGCCGCGATCGTGAATCCCATCCGCGACCAGGCAGCGGGGATCGAGCCGGAGGCGGTGCAATCGATTGTCGATTCGACCGGCGGTTACCCCTATTTTTTGCAGGAATGGGGCAAAACGAGCTGGGAGATTGCCGAGTCCTCGCCCATCACGCTGCAAGACGCCAAACAAGCAGACGTAGTAGCGATCAGCGGTTTGGACGCAAGTTTCTTTCGGGTCCGTTTCGACCGGCTGACTCCGTCGGAAAAGCGTTACATGAGAGCCATGGCCGAGCTTGGGGCCGGCCCGCATCGCAGCGGAGACGTCGCCGCGATTTTGGGCCGCAAAGTCACCAGCTTAGCCCCCACCCGCAGCTCGCTGATTAAAAAAGGAATGGCCTACAGCCCCAGCCACGGCGATGTCGCCTTCACCGTCCCGCTTTTTGACGGTTTTATGAAGCGGGTGATGGAATTGACGGACAATTAACCGGAAGCGTTTTACAAACCTCGCGTAAAATCAGGCAAGTTCACCCGCTCTCCGCCCGCCATCGCCGACTGGTGAGCGCATAAGCCGACGCATGTCCAATTGGCGGCTGTCACCGCAGCGGGCCATGGGTCACGGTCTTCCTTGATGGCGGAAATCATCTCATGGACCATGTGCGGATGCGAACCGCCATGACCTCCGCCCTGGATGAAGGACAGGTGTTGGTCGTCGTGAATCTCCGATGGCATGGTGAACCGACGGATTGATTCGGGCAGCCGGTCGGCAAAGTCGGGAATCTCGATCGGTTCGGCAATCTCATGCTCCGGTCGTTTAGCGACGTGAAGCACATGCGGTTGATTCTCGATCAGCGTCCATTCAAAACTCTTCTTGGTACCGTAGACGTCAAAGCTCTCGCGGTATTGACGGGCAACGTCGTATAAGAAACGCCACACGTGAGCGGTCAGGTCGGAATCCTGTATCTTGATGTGACAGCTTTGAACGGCGAATGGGCTGCCCGACCGTTTCGCAACCTCGTCACGGACCGTCCCCGAACCAAAGCAACTGACGTACTCGGCCACCCCATCGACCAGCCCCAGGCACGGGCTGACGACGTGCGTCGCGTAGTGCATCGGAATCATTTCTTTCCAGTAGTCCGGCCACCCGTCCATGTCCTGCGGGTGTGAGGCGGCAAGGTGCTGGATTCGCCCCAGTTGGCCGGTTTCATAAAGCTGTTTGAGGTACAAAAACTCGCGGCTGTAGACGACCGTTTCGGCCATCATGTACTTCTTGCCCGACTGACTGGCAGCTTCGACGACTTCCCGACATTCGTCAATCGTTGTAGCCATCGGAACGGTACACATGACATGCTTGCCGGCTCGCAGTGCCTGCACCGACATCCAAGCGTGATCTTTGATGGGGCTGTTGATATGAACCATATCAACGTGTTCATCGGCCAACACGTCGTCGAAGCGGTTGTAGCGTCCATCAATCCCAAACCGCTCGCCGGTTTGCCGCAGGGCATCAGCGTCGCGACGACAGATCGCCACCACCTCGGCGTCGGGCAGGGCTTGATAAATTGGAATGAACTCGGCACCGAAGCCAAGCCCGATCATGGCGACGCGGACGGGGGAACCCATGGGGACTCACGGTTGGGGGGCGGGCGATCGCGCCACTGCCGCGGGCGGCGGGGCAGGGCAGGGCGGTAATCTACCGTTGCCGCCGACCGACCGGTAGATTTGGTCAACGCAACCCAACCGGCACCACCGCCCCAACCGCTGCCCATGCCCGTTTCGATCCCGTCGATGAAGTCCCTCAATCTGACCGCGACCGCCGTGTCGACCATGACCGCCGCGGTTTTGACGATCACGGCTCCGCTGCCCCACTCGGTTTTCGCCGCCGATCTCCCCTCGGGCATCGACCGTTCGCTGATCAGCGACGAGGTGGGACCGGGCGAAGATTTTTACCGGTACGCCAACGCTCGTTGGCTCGACGAAACGCCGATTCCGCCGGACAAGTCTGACTACGGAATTTTTACCAAACTGGACGACGAGACCCGGCAAGCGGTGCGAGAACTGATCGAATCGGCCGCCGGCAAGGAGGCCGCCCCCGGCACCCCGGAGCAGAAAGTCGGCGATCTGTACCGAAGCGTCCTGAACGTTGAAACTCGCAATGAACTTGGATTGCAGCCGATCGCGGGGATCCTGAGCTACATCGGCGAACTGCCCGGCAAACCCGAGGTCGCCCACGCGATGGGCGGGTTGCTTCGTGATGGCGTCAGCGGGCCGCTGGTCGCCTATGTTGACGTGGATGCTCGTGATAGCGACCGGTACACGGTTTACGTGACTCAATCCGGGCTGACGCTGCCCGATCGTGACTACTACCTGTCGGACGAACCGCGTTATAAGGAATTGCGACAGAAGTTGGTCAATTACGCGGCGGACCTGTTGAAGCAAGCGGACGTCGAAGATCCCGATGCGGCGGCGCAGCAGATTTTGGAAATCGAAACGGCCATTGCCGCCGCCCAGTGGACCAAGACGGAAAATCGCGATCCGGTGGCGACCTACAATGCCGTTACCCCCGAGCAGTTCGCTGACATGGTGTCCCCCATGCCGGCGGCCCATTTTATCAACGCCGCCCAACTTGGGGCCGCCGGCAGCCTCGTGGTGCGGCAACCGAGCTACTTCGAGGCGTTGGGCAAACTGTTTGAACAAACGCCGCTGGAGGCGTGGCGTCACTATTTGATGTTCAAAACACTCGATGCCTATGCAGACACGCTGACCGAAGGTCTCGAGCGGCGACACTTTGAATTTCACGGCACCGCGGTGTCGGGACTCGATGAGCAACAACCGATGTGGAAACGTGCCGTCGATGCGACCAACGCTTTGCTTGGCGAGGTCGTCGGTCAGGTTTATGTCGATACCTATTTTAAACCGCAGGCCAAAGAGCGAATGGATCAGTTGGTTGACAACCTCAACAAAGCTTTTGAAAAACGGTTAGCTCAATTGGAATGGATGACCGAGGGGACGCGGCGACAGGCACTTCGCAAACTCGAATCCTTTACCACCAAGATCGGCTATCCCGACGAGTGGAAGGATTATGACAAACTACAAATCTCCGAACGCTCACCGGCGACCAATGCGTTGTCGGCCGCGCGGTTTGAGCACGATCGGGAACTGGATAAACTCGGCGGGCCGATCGATCGCAACGAGTGGCATATGACGCCGCAGACGATCAACGCCTATTACAACCCGACGATGAACGAGATCGTCTTTCCGGCCGCGATTCTGCAACCACCGTTCTTTGACATGACCGCCGACGATGCGGCCAACTACGGTGGCATTGGCGCGGTGATCGGGCATGAGATCAGCCACGGGTTTGATGACAAAGGCAGCAAATACGATGGCGCCGGCAACCTGCGGGATTGGTGGACCGCCGAGGACCGCCAAGAGTTCGAGAGCCGCGCCGCGGGTTTGGTCGAGCAATACAACGACTACCGCCCCTTTGACGACCAATCGCTCAATGGTGAATTGACGTTGGGCGAAAACATTGGGGATCTGGGCGGACTGTCGGTTGCCTACCAGGCGTATCGTATGTCGCTGCAGGGCCGGGAAGCTCCGGTGATCGATGGGTTGACCGGCGATCAGCGATTTTTCCTGAGTTGGGCACAGATCTGGCGCCGGCTTTACCGCGAAACCGAACTTCGCAAACGATTGTTGACCGACCCGCACAGCCCCAGTCGGTACCGGACCAACGGCATCGTTCGCAACCTCGACGCATGGTACGACGCCTTTGACATCACACCCGAAGATCCGATGTATCTGGCTCCCGAGGATCGCGTTCGGATCTGGTGAGGTTCGCCGTCGTTGCATCCCTGACCGGGCCGCCTGAACCGCGGTTGGTCCGTCGACGTCGGGTCGACGGAGGTGGGGTAGGGCAGGGCGGTAAAAATAAGTTACGTTGATATCGCCACCGTCGCAATCGTCGCGACCGGCCCAGCCCCTCCCGATCTGAGCGTCATGACCCGATGAGCAAAACCCGCGATTACCTCGGCCCCTACCGACTGACGCGGTTGATTCGGATCGGATCGACCGCCGAAGTTTGGGAAGCGGTCGATGAACCCGACGCCCAGCAGAAGCGGTACGCGTTGAAGGTACTTCGGCAGAGCGTTCGGGGTGACAAGGCGGAGTTGGCGTTGCTCAAACACGAGTACAACGTTGGCAAAGATTTGGTCAGCCCGCGAGTCATCAAGTTGATCGAGTATCGTGTCGAAAGCGACACGCCATTTTTGGTGCTTGAACTGTTCAGCGAAATGAATCTCAAACAGGCACTGCGGCGGGGACCCGAATCGATCGCCTACATGCTCGATAAGGTGATCTCGCAGGCTGCCGAAGGTTTGTACTATTTGCACACCCAAAACTGGATTCATCGTGATATCAAACCGGACAACTATTTAATTGACCGGGACGGGACGGTGAAGTTGATTGACTTCACCATCTCGACAGCCAAAAAAACGGGGCTGTCCAAACTGTTTGGTAAACCCAAAGTGGTGCAGGGCACACGCAGCTACATGGCGCCCGAACAGATTCGGGGTCAAATTTGTGATGAACGCAGCGACATCTACTCGTTCGGATGCGTGCTGTTTGAGTGTGCGACCGGCAAACCACCCTTCACCGGTCAAACGCCCAACGACCTTCTGACCAAACACCTTTCGGCATCCATTCCCAGCCCGATGGTTCACAATGATAACTTGACCAAGGAGTTCGCGGCGCTGACCAAGCGGATGATGGCGAAAAAGCCGGAAGATCGCCTGCCGTCGATGTGGGAATTTCTCAAGGAATTTCGGGCAATGGAAATCTTCAAGAAAAAGCCGAGGGTGCCCAAGGTTAACATATTTGACGAAGCACAAGGCATTAAGGGGGCGGATGACATGATTCGCCGCGCCGATGATTTGGGTGAAGATGACGACGAAGATCAAGCCACGGGGGGGCGGTAACCATGGCCGGTGGACCAGGTTTGGCATTTGAAGTGGAGATTGCGGAGCTGGAACAGCAGATCGCAACACTCGAAAAAAACACCGATCGTGGTGAGGAGATCGACGCGGCCATTCAGTCGCTGCGGTTGGCACTGGTCGCTAAGTTGCGAAAAACTTACGCTTCGCTCGATTCCTGGCAAACCGTGCAGGTATCGCGACACCAAAACCGACCTTATACACGCGATTATCTCAACCTTGCGTTCGACGAATTTGTCGAGCTGCATGGAGACAAATTCTTTGGGGATGATCGTGCAATCCTGACCGGATTCGCCAAACTGGATCGGTTCAAAGTGATGGTGATCGGGCACCAGAAAGGACGGACCTACAAGGAACGGGCGGCGTGTCATTTCGGCTGTGCCCACCCCGAGGGTTATCGCAAGGCGATGAGCAAGATGCGGTTGGCCGAAAAATACAAACTGCCGGTCATTTGTTTGATTGATACTCCGGGAGCTTACCCGGGCATTGGCGCCGAAGAGCGAGGCCAGGCCCAGGTCATTGCCGACAGCATGTTCATGATGGCCAAGTTGAAAACGCCGATCATTTGCGTTGTTATCGGCGAAGGCGGATCCGGCGGCGCCTTGGGAATCGGACTCGGCGATCGCGTTGCGGTACTGCAACACGCGTATTACAGCGTGATCAGTCCCGAAGGCTGCGCCGGCATTTTGTGGAAGAGCCATGAGCACGCCCCCAAAGCCGCCGCGGCACTTCGTTTCACCAGCGGGCATTTGAAAAATCTTGGGGTCGTCGACGATGTGTTGGAAGAACCGCTCGGCGGTGCCCACCGCGACCATCACCAAATGGCGTCGCGGATGAAAACTTACCTGTCGCGGTGCCTGGCCGAGTTGAGTGAGACGCCGGTCGACGAATTGCTGCGTCAGCGCTACGACCGATTTCGGCGGATCGGGCAATTCGAGGAGCAGGTGGCGCCGTAGCGGCGTGCCGCCAGACCGCCGAAGCCGCAGGCACCGGAGCGTCGGCGGCCTGGCGGCACGCCGCTACGCAATCCCGATGCAACGTCCGATAATGTCCCTTATGTTGCATTCAGCGTCAAAAAACGCCGTATTTCCGGGGCCCGCCGTGGGATAGGCCTCCGGCCGGTCTCCCGCGTGGGATAGGCCTCCGGCCTGTCCTCCGCGTGGGATTGGCCTCCGGCCTGTCTGCCACCGGATCGACCCAATCCCTCTTGCGGCCCGGCAATCGGTCGTGCGATAGGCGACCGAGCGTTCATTGATCCAACGACAGGCTGGAAGCCTATCCCACATCGACCCGAGGCCGCCCCGCCGTGGCCGACTTCAAAACCCATATCTCCACCAGCACCGTCGTCGGCATCGGCTACGGATACTGGGGTGTGAGCACCCAGGGGATGTCGATCGAATCGGGATTACTCGCCGCCGGACTGTGCAGCGTCTCGGGGATGTTGCCGGACCTGGACAGCGACTCCGGCGTGCCGCTTCGCGAGACGAGCATGTTCGTCGCCGCGATCGCACCGATGCTGATGATCGATCGTCTCGAAGACATGGGGTTGTCGCACGAAGCGATGGCGCTGGCGGCAATGACCGTCTATGTCGCCATCCGTTTTGTCGCCGTAGAATTTTTTCGCAAGTACACGGTCCATCGCGGCATGTGGCATAGCATCCCGGCGGCATTGATTGCCGGATTGGGCGCGTACCTGGTCATGCCTTGCCCTTCTGAAGCCGTCCGGGTTTATAAGTCGTTGGCGGTGCTGTTAGGTTTTTTGGTCCATCTAATTCTCGATGAAATCTGGAGCATTTCGTTTGCCCGCGGCGTTCCTCGACTCAAAAAATCCTTTGGAACCGCGTTAAAATTGTTTGGCAATAGTTTTTGGGGAAACGTCTCGGTTTGGGGCAAATTGATGCTGTTGATCTACATCGCCTATGGAGACGTTTCGATCCTCGATCGGTTGCGTCAACGGGTCCGCGAGGAACGGCTGCGGTACGCCGTGCCGATGCCCGAGCGGACGCTCCCGCCGGTTTGGCAGCAAACGCCGATCGCGACGCCGCAGCCGCGGGTCGCTCAACAATTCGATCCTCCGGGTCCACAGGGTTCGGATGGTTTTGACAATCAACCGGGCAGGGCGGATCCATGGCGGTAATTCCTTCAATGACCGGCCAATTCGGATGAATCGATCACGAGGGTGACGGGTCCGCGGTTGATTAGCTGGACCTGCATGTCGGCGCCAAAAATTCCTTTGGCAACCGAGACACCCGATTGGGAAAGGTGTTGGCAATACAAGTCGTACAACGATTGAGCAATCTGCGGCCGGGCGGCCCCGGTGAACGATGGCCGCCGGCCCTTGCGGACATCGGCCAGCAGCGTGAATTGGCTGATCGCCAGGATGCCGCCGCCAACCTCCCCGACGTTGCGATTCATTTTTCCGGCGTCATCCTCAAAAATCCGCAGCCCCAGCGTTTTGGCTGCCATCGTTGCAACCGTTTGCTCCCGATCACCCTCGGCGATGCCCACCAAAATCACCAAGCCGTGCTCGATGCGTCCGACCACCGCCGAGTCGATGGTAACGGTCGCGGGACCGGATCGTTGCAAAACCAATTTCATCGTTGCTTCCGAAATGTCCTGAAAGTTGTGCGCAGTGTGTCGCGTTGCGGTCGCGTAGAATGATCCAATTCGGACCGCCCTGCCCTGCCCCCCTCCGCCGCCAAGCTAATCCGTCGTGCCGATCGTTTTCACCTGCCCCCACTGCCAAATTCAAACCGAAGTCGAGGACCAATACAGCGGCCAGGCGGGCGACTGCGTGGTGTGCGGGGGACCGATCCGATTGCCAATCTTTGCCGCCGCCGCCGCGAAGCCAGCCCAAGGGTCGGCCGGGCATCAAAGAATCGCCAAAGTGGTCGCCGGAGGATTTTTATTGGCCGGGTTGATGATCGCCGGGATCGCCGCATTCCGCTACGGCGGCAGTGCGGTGTCACAGATCCGCGGTGGTCAAACCCAAGCGGCTTCCAAGTCGAATTTGCAAAAGATTGCCGCCGCCCTCAACAATTATGCGGAGGACTTTGGTACCTACCCACCACCCTACACCACCGACCCCGCCGGACGCCCATTGCAATCATGGCGGGTTCTGATTTTGCCCTACTTGGGTGAAGACGAATTGTATGCCATGGTAAACTCAAAGACGGCTTGGAATCAAAACGACCCTGCCCTGCCCGACTTGCGATCGATGCCGGCGGTTTATCGCCATCCGACCGGGGACCGATGGACCAATCATTCCAACTACTATCTGGTGACCGGCCCCGGGACGTTGTTCCCACCCACCGGCCCAATGTCGCCTTCGCGGATCGCCGACGAACCGGACAAGACGATCTTGGTGGTCGAGTCCAACCATTATCCCACCAGCGGCAGTTGGCTTGAGCCAATCGATCTAAACATTGATGATGTTCTTGGTGCGACCGCCGCCGGGGGACGCCAATCGTTGGGCATGGTCGACGCCGGAGGTGTCTGTGTGGCGACCGCCGATGGCCAAGCCCGCTACCTGGCCGACACAACCTCCCCCGGATTGCTCGCCGCACTCCTGTCGCCCGCCGGCGGCGAACCGCTGGCGGATGATGTTTTGGAATGAGTAATAACGCCGAAATTAACCCAGCCGTAGCGGAAGTCGCCAAGACTTTCGGCTAAATCAAACGCCCTCAAGACCGAAAGTCTTGGCGACTTCCGCTACGTTGAGGATGAACACTCATCACCGCTGACGCAGTTCTTCTAACGGCACCTGACGCGGATGAGGCCGGGTCGCCAGTTGCGAATCAATCAAAGCGACCGCTTCGTCGCGGCCCGAGTTCGCGGCTTGTTCAAACGGCGTCCAAGTTTGCTCGAAGTCCAACTCCGAGAAGACCGCCCGATAGCGTCGCAATTCCGCCGGGGTGCCGGGAACGCCTCGGACAAATGCTTTATGGGAACTAATCGTCGTGGCCTTTCGCGGGTCGCCGGGATCAAGCTCAAATTTCAGTGCATCGCCACACATCAGTATTTTGGGGCCGTGGATCATCGCCACGGCGTGCCCATCAAAATGCCCGCCGGTATGATGCAGCGAGATTCCCGGCAGCACCTCGACATGATCGTCAAATGGCCACGTGACCCGTAGCGCCGAGGACCATGCCAGGTCGCCGGGGTGCAAGGCGAGTTCGGGTTCATAGCGATCCTGCAACTGCCAAAGTGCGCCATAAGAATGGGGATGGGAAGCGGACAGCACGGCGATGCCGCCGAGCGAATCGATATGATTCAATGCCGCATTATCAAAAATCGCCGCCCCCTCGAACATAAAATTCCCCCCCTGCCCTGTTCCACTTCTGCGGTGTCCTGACGCGTCACCGCCCTGCCCCACGACTAGATACGCGTTGGCACCGATGCCATCGACCGGATCGTTCCAAAACCGCCAGACACCAGTTTCAAGTTCCTCGAAATGGCATGGGTAGGCTCCGGTCGCCTGGTCGACGTCAAGGAACCTCCACCCGCCCCCAGGCACCACGTGACGGGCATCGAGGCATAACGGACAGCTCGGCGGCACCTCAAAGTAGCGTTGCCAAAATCCGCAGTTGGTGCAGAAGTAAGGCGGCAGCCGCAGGGCGTCGAGAAAGGGTGTCAGACCGGGCATCGGGAGGCAGCAATTGATCGTCAAGTCAAAAGTTCAATATAAGATCACGGCAACCGCCACCGCGGCCAAAACCGCCATGCGATTGACCACCCTGCCCTGCCCCGGCCGCCACGGTGGGGCAAGGCCAAAGACCGTTTGGTTCACCCCCGGGTCCGCTCAACCACCACTTTGGACCCCAAAAACCAGAAAGGGAAAAATTAATTTTTGGAAAACCTGTCAGGTGCTTGATGGCTGCAGAAGCCAGCGACCGGATCAAAAAATCCGTCATTGACGGCGAAAACGTTAATTCAAAGCGGCATCCGGGTGGTGCTCAAAATGAGCAGCAAGCCCCCGCGCTTGCCGAATGTCAAAATTTCAGACTTGAAATCGATTGCCGAGGGGTTGACCCCTAGTTGCAAACGCCGGGACGCAAAGGCAACGTGAAATGAGCGTCGCAACCCTGAATGATTCACCCATGCCGGCCCAAGACTGATACGCTACCCCCCTATCCCGTTTGGTTTCCCGGTCGTCCGCCAACGGGGGTGCCAAGACGAGAAAGTTAAGGCAGCGTCGTTCGCGAATCGAAGTGCTCGAAGATCGACGGATGATGGTGGGCGACCCCCACATCTCGCTTGACCCGGTTGCTGACACTTTCGTCTGGGACAATGTTCGACAAAATAATCAATATAGCGATCAAGCGGGTCTTGAAGTCGAAGATGCCTGGGGGAGCGAATATGATCGAGAGGCCTATCTGCAATTCGATCTAACCGCGGTTCGGTCGGCCGGTTATGCCGAATTGCAACTGCGTCCTCTGCAAACGCTCCACTATTGGGAGGTGGTATGGCACGCGTTGGAGTTGGTTGACGATGATTGGCAGGGGCTTGGCGAACATGAATTGACTTGGGCGCAGAGTCGTGGCCGCAACCTGGGTGGTCCTGTTATTGCTCAATGGGCGTTCAGCGGAGCCGCGATCAGCGCCGTAGAGCCTATCCGGATTAATCTAGGTAGCTATGTGCAGCAATCGCTAGATTTGGGACGAGACAAAATATCGTTCCGCATTCGCAATGTTGGGGAACAGTACCGATACGTGCAGTATGGGTCTCGGGAACATTCTTGGGCGTCTCCCAAACTAATCATTCACAGCACTGCCGATCCCTTGCTGCCAACCACTACGGCTGTTGCCAACGTCCTGCCGGCCCTGGCGATCGTGGATCGATTCGAGACGATTGTTGCCGATGGCAACTCGTCCGGTGTCCAGATCAGTGGTGATGTTTCTCGGAACGACTATCACGACTCATTGCTCGGCACGCCGACCTACGAGTTGGTCGGTGATGATCTTGTCGGTCTGACACTTCAGCCCGATGGCAGTTTCACTTATGATGGTCCGGCGTCGTCCGATGGCCTTTCGTTCCGGTACCGCATGGTCAATGCGGGGGAGGAGTCGATCGCTGATGCACAACTCGTTTTTATTAAGCGGCCGGTTGTCAAGACCATTCATGTGGGTGATGAAGGCTTTTCCCGTTCGGGGTCATGGATTTCCTCGGGCGATCCTACCGACCGAGTGCAACTGACGAGTGTCAATGACACTGCTTCGGCAACCTACGCGTTTGATAGCCTACCCGCCGGCCGCTATCAATTGGCGGCTCGGTGGACCGCGGCGGCATCGAACCCCTCCAGCGCGTCTTACCAGGTTTTGAATGGCCCCGGTGAGGTCGCTTCCGGTTGGGTAGACCAAACGGTCGCACCGGTGGACGACAATGGCGGGTTTGAGTTCATAGGCCAACCGATCGCAGTCGAATCCGGACATTTGGCACTGCGTTGGCGAGCGACTGGCTCTCAATCGATCGTCGCCGGCTCGATTCGATTGATCCCGGTCAAAAGCGAACCCGACCCGGCGGATTATGGGTTAACGGTCCTGCGATGGCAGGAACCATCCGGAGCGACCGGATTTTTGCGATGGGATCATGGGTCTGTTACCTTCCGCCCCGACCCGGCCCGGGGCCTGGTTCACCTCCTGCATCCCGACGGCTCCGAACAAGTCATTTTGACCGGGACCACGCCCCTGGAATTGATCGTCGAGCAGCGAGCAACGGCCGACCAGACACTACCGGATCATACCGAATCCTTCGACATCGATCCGACCGTTGTCACGGTGCTGGCAATGGCTGGCGGCGATGTCGAAGCGGGTGGATTGCACTTCGCTCGACTGCGAATAGACGATTTGACCGAATCGTTGCGACAAAATCCCGGTGACAATGCCCTGACGCAGCGACTCATCGAGGCGACCAACCAATACGTTGCCATCGACTATCACACCGTCGCGACCAGCCGAATTGCCGCCGCTGGAAGTCACACCAACAGTCTCAGCGGTCATATTGTTAAGGTGGTGTCGTTTACCACGACGACCCGCCGTCAGGGCGCCGAATTTGAATTTTTGCCTGACTATCTTCAAATCTTCACTTACCCGTCGTTCGCGTTCCAGCCGGAGGTTCATCCTCTTCTGGTAGGACTACCGGAGGACGTTCTGTCACCCGTCGTCTCGGCAACCAACGCTTCGGTCATCCCCGATTCGCTGAAAACCTCCCGGGTCGATCTGACGCTGCCGGCGATCGGTTTCCCCGCAACAATGCAGCGATCTTATGATTCAGAGTCCGACCTGAGCATGGGACTGGGTGCCGGTTGGTCTCACAACAACGGTGCGTATCTGGAGCGATTCTTTGGTACCCACGACTTCATCCTTCACGACGGTGATGGGGGGCGTCGCCCTTTCTCCCTGCGTCATGCCAATGGTGATCAACTCAGTTTTGGTTCACCCAATGACGATGACCCTGCGATCATCATTCGCGAGCACCGGAGCGTTGGCGGTGTTTGGGGGCTGTACTGGACGCTGACCGACCAATATGGCAATCAACAGGTTTTTGACAATTTTCGACACGAACACTCTCGGTTGGCGGAGCGATCCGATCGAAACGGTAACCGACACGCTCTAACTTATGATACGTCCGGGCGTCTGCATCAACTCGTCGACATCACCCAAACCGAACAACCGGTCGTGCGGCTGACTTACCAGATGGTTGGCAATCGGATCGAATCGATCCTAAGTGATGATGGGCGGCAGATCAGTTATCGATACGGCGGGGACCAACGCCGCTTGATCGGCGTCACCCTCCATGACGCCGCCGCGACCAGCGGCACGACGCAGGTCTATCAGTATGGTTCCCGTGGCGGATCCAAAGACAGACTTGTCTCCACGACGATCGATGGAGACCCCGAGATGGCATACGCCTACACCCCCTCGGGCCGTTTGCGTTCGATCACCGATCGGTCCGGTCAGAGCATCCCGCGTCGTTATGACGATGCCACGCGAACGTTATTGCTTTCCGATGCGACCGGCATAGCCCACCGCCAGCAGTTCGATGATCAAAAGCGAATGATCCGATCGACCGATCCGCTTGGATTGTCGGCGCAATTTACCTACGACACCTCGCATCGCATCAACAGCCAGACGGGGCCGAATGGTCAACCGGTTCACTTGACCCACGACGAACGGGGTAATGTGATTGAACGGCGCATTGGCGAGGTCGTCGAAAGGTTGTTTTACGATCCGGTCTACTCAACTCCCCTTCGTCAGATCCGCACGGCCGGTGAGCAATCATCAGTCGTCATGGAACAGCAGATCGATGACCGAGGCAACGTCCTGTTGCATACCGACGTCGCCGGGGTGCGGACGGCGCGATACCCGAGCCAATCCTTGGAATGATCGGTCCGTCCAGTCGTTCACCATCGAGGTGTCCGCCGATGGTCAATCCTTCATCGAGGTTTTCGACTCCTCTGACGTTTCCAACGCCGCCGCCCCGCTGGTCGGGGCATTGGCCAGAGCGACCCACGCGGCGATTTTTGATCGCGTTGACGCCCGCTACGTTCGCTTCGCGTCGGCGACGGCGGGTTACCGGATCGATGAGATTGAAATTTACGACGGTGCCGATTCGGCCACCCCGCCGCAAACCGTCCGATTGGTGGATAGCTCATTGTATGATCCGGCGACCGGTGCGGTGCGAAACGGCCATTGGTACGTGCCGTTTGTCAACGATCAAAACATCGCGACCAACGCGACCGTCACCGCGACCTCCAACGGATAGACCTACCTCCATGACACCCGTTTTCTCAACGATGGTGAGTATGGCAATGGGACCGCATGGGTCTCCGCGGATGCCGCCGCGTCAATGACCTTTGCGTTGGCAGAACCGCAGTGGATTGATGAATTGATCTTTGGTCAGGACCGGATCACATCGCACAATGATCGACCCACCGGTCACTTCACGATCGACG
Organism: Pirellulaceae bacterium; assembly: GCA_963833245.1. GTDB lineage: Bacteria > Planctomycetota > Planctomycetia > Pirellulales > Pirellulaceae > Rhodopirellula. The sequence goes on along the minus strand of CAWHXH010000002.1, from coordinate 1,623,486 downwards.
TCTCCTCGGACGGTCAGACATATCAGCGTGTCTTTGATAATTCCCGGATTGCATCGCCATGGACCATTGCGGGATCGCTCCCGGCGATGGCGTCGATCTCGGCAAGGTTCGAGCCGGTCCGAGCCGGCTTCGTCCGCTTGAACGTCGCCGCAGCGAACTACCACGGTCCGCGAATCGATGAGGTCGAAATCATTCGCGCGGCCGAACCGGCATCCGGGTCCGACAGTCCCGGCGAGATCTATGCCACCGAGACGTTCGCTTACGACAATCAACATCGGCTAGCTACTCGGACCGATCGCGATTCGGTCACCACAACGTTGACCTATGATGTTCGCGGTCGGATTGTGGGCACGACCGTCTCTCGCCCCGGTACCGATGACCTCACCACCACCACCGACCATGACGCCGATGGCCGCGTCGTTCGCACCGTCGACGTCCGCGGCAACGTCACCACGTTTGGATATGACGATGCCGGTCGGGTGGTTTCGCGGACCGACCGCGACGGGACGACGTGGTTGACCTATGATGACTTCGGTCGTCTGCAAAACACCACCGCCCCGGATGGTTCGACGTCTCGGGCGTTCTATGACGCATTGGGCCGCACCACCGGATCGGCGGGGGCCGATGGGGCGATCACCGCTGTCCGCTACGACGAGTCGGGACGACCTGTGCAGCAAATCAACGCGACTGGAGCGGTTGCCGAAACACAATACGATCCGATCGGCCGGGTCCAAAGCCAAACCGATCCCGGCGGCGGGGTCACCTCCTTTGCGTACGATCCATTCAACCGTGTTGTTGCCGTCACCGGTCCGCTGGGCGGCGTCACCAACCTCCGTTACGACGCCGCTGATCGTCCGACTCGCCGCTGGGACGACAATCGGCTGGAAATCTTTGGTTATGACGATTTGGGGCAACTTGCCTGGCATACAGTTGTCGACATGGTGGGGCTGACCGATGTGGATCCCGAATCGGTTGATCCGGCAGGTTTGGATTCCGGTCGCGTTCGGCGGGTGACGGTTGGTTATGACGTCGCCAGCCGGCCTGTTTCTTGGACTGATGCCGCCGGGCGGTTGATCGAAATTCGGTTGATCGATCCCGATGGCGATGGGCCGATCACCGACCGGGTAACCTCGCAAACTTATGACGACGACGGTAACGTCACCTCGCGGACCGATGCGGCCGGGCGGGTGACGCGGTGGACTTATGATGCCCGCGGCCGGGTGTTGACCGAGCAACTGCCCGACCCGGTGACGCTGGGCGGCGACGGTGGGGCGGTCATTGCCTACCGTTATAACGCCGCCGGCCAAGTCGATCAGATTACCGACGTCGCCGGCGGGGTGACCGATTTTGGTTATGACGAACATGGTCGCGAAGTCTCACGGACGCTTCCCGCCCCGTCGCCCGGGGCGGCCCGGCCGGTCACCTCGCGGACTTATGACCAGCATGGACGCATCGCGACGGTGACCGATCCGCTGGGAGCGACGATCACGTTGAATTACAACGCCGCCGGCCAATTGGTCACCGTGACGCTGCCCGATCCCGATGGACCGTCGGGCACCGGTGGTCCCGGTGGTACCGACCTGCCCGCCCCCGCGCGGTCGTACCGCTACGATGCGGCCGGTCAATTGATTTGGTTCCGCGACGAAGCCGGCGTCATCACGACCTCGACGTATACCGCCGCCGGACGGTTGGAAACCCAAACGGTCGCGGACCCCGACGGCGATGGGCCGCTGGGCGATGCGACGACGCGCTGGGACTATGACGCGGCCGGCAACGTGCTGCAAATCTCACAGCTCGCCGCCGATGGCCAATCAATCAGCCGGGTGACCAGTTACGTCTACGATGCGCTGGGCCGCGAAGTCACCCGCATCCTGCCCGACCCCGGCGTCTCGTCGACACTGGGCCGGCCCTATTACACCCGAACCTACGACGCGGCCGGTCAATTGGCCAGCGTCACCGATGCGACTGGGGCCACCGTTTGGTTCGGCTACGATGTCCTGGGTCGTTTGACAACCCGGACCGATCCGGCAACCGCCGCGGGTACGCCGGTGACCCGGTACCAATACGTCAACGCCGGCAATTTGACCGCGACGATTGATCCGGCCGGATCGCTGACGCAGTACCACTACGACGCGATGGGTCGACGCACCGTCACGGTGCTGCCGGCCGTCGACGTGATGTTGCCCGGCGGGGTCAGCCAGTCGGTCGCCGCCCAAACGTCGGTCCGCTACGACGACGCCGGACGCGTGATCTCGACCACCGATGCCGCTGGTCGGGTGACGTTTTTTGCCTACGATGCTTTGAAACGACAAGTCTCAGCCACGACGACGGCTGCGCTACCCGTGGCGTTCGCGGCAAACTTCGATCCTGACCTCCCGATCGCCGACCATGCCGGGCGGCTTGCTGTACCCAACGGCGCCGCCCCCCCATCGGTTGCCAGCCCCACCGGCCAAGGGGTCCAATTTGGAGGTCCGGCGAAACATTTACTCTACCTAAGCGATGAAAACACCAACGCGTTGGGACGCAACGATGGTGATTTCTCCTACTCCTACTGGGTACGACCGGATCGAGACGCTTACGTTGGCTGGCGAGCCTTTTTAAATAAAGGCGACTACGGGGCCAACGGCGGACGTTTGGGGGCAACGTTTTTCATCCCCGGGACCACGCGATTGCATATCCGATTTGGCACGACGGTCAATTGGAATGAAGGCGTCAATACGTCAGCGATCCCGCCCCACCAATGGACTCACGTCGCGGTGGTCAAACAGGGCCGGCAAGTCCGTGCCTACCTCAACGGGCAACTCGACACGCAAGGCACGTTGGCGGGCGCCACCTTGGGCAACGATCAACCCATGGTCGTCGGGCACAATGGGACCGAAGTTTCGCTCGATGACGTTCGGATCGTCGGACGAGCGTTGACGGTTCAAGAAATCGGCTACCTGATCGATCATCCCGATCACAGCCTGACCACGGCGACGCCGGATCAACCCGTCGGTCAAATCCTCTCGCAAACGTCGCAAAATTACGATGCCGCCGGCCGGGTGATATCGGCCACCGACCCGCTCGGTCACACCACGCGGTACCAATACGACGCCCTGGGCCGGATCACCGCCACGATCCTGCCGGCCGCCGACGGATCCCGAGATGCCGACGGCTCGTTGCCCGGTCCGACGACTTGGTCGGTTTACGACGCGGCGGGCAATTTGGCCGAATCGATCGACGAACTGGCCCGCGTGACGACTTACGATCACGACGGCTGGGGGCGGGTTACCCGCGTGACCGGAGCCGATCCCGATGGCGATGGACCGTTGCCGGCCCCTTGGACGCAATCGTTCCACGACCACGCCGGCAACGTCGACCGCGTGCTCGATCACCTGGGACGCCAAACGACCACGACGTTTGACGACCTGGACCGGGTGATTGCCGAAACGTTGCCGGACCCCGATGGCAACGGACCGCTGCCCGCTCCGGTGCGGCACAACGTTTACGATCAAGCCGGACGGGTCACCCGCCAAACCGATGCGGCCGGCCGGGTCACACGGTGGGAGTACGACGCCGCCGGTCAGTTGATTGTCACGACGCTGCCGGACCCCGACTTGACCGACAACCGCCCTGCCCCGGTGCTCACGCGGAGCTACGACCTTGCCGGCAACCACACCGCCACGACCGACGCGGCGGGCCGGACGACGATTTGGACCTACGACGCAATGGGTCAACTCCGCTCCGAGACGTCGCCCGACCCCGACGGCGAGGGACCCGCAGCTCGCTCCCCGCACGACGCACCGCTACGACGTTCTGGGCAACCGGACCGCCACCGACGTTTGGATCGACGCATTCACGTCGCTGACGACGCGGTACGGCTTCGACGCGTGGGACCGCAACACCACCGTCACCGCCCCGGCGGGTGACGTGACGACGTACACGTTCGACGCCGCGGCACGCCAAGTTGCGCTGACCGATGGCTTGGGCAACGTGACGACGTGGACCCATGATGCCCTGGGCCAAGTGACCGCCGAGACCAACGAACTCGGGGACTCGATCACATCGGTCTACGACGACGCCGGCCGGGTGACGGTGCGGACCGATCGCCGCGGCCATCGGTTCAAATACACCTACGACGGCGCCGATCGCGTCACCGGGGTCCGCACCGAGCGAGCCGATGGCGTGGTGCTGGAGTTTCTCACCCATCAATATGATGCCGACGGCCGGCTGGCCCAGCGGTGGCTTTGGGACAGCACTGCCGGCGGGATGCACGAACGATACACCTACGATGGGGCCGGGCGGGTGACGTCTCAAACCCGCGTCAGCACCGGGACATTACACCGCCCCGCGGTCGCCGACTCGGTCACGACCTACCGCTACGCCCCCGACGGCACGCCCACCGGGACGAAGATCACCGTGGGCGGTCAATCGATCGACACCGCCTACCGGTACGACGACGCGGGCCGTTTGAACCGGATCACCCGCAGTGTCGACAACATCGTCGAAGCCGACATCGCTTACGTGTTAAACGACGCCGGCGAAATTGTCTCGTACCAACGCTTCGCCGGCACCGCGTCGGCCGCCGATGTGCTGACGACTTACACCCGCGACTTGACCGGCCGGCGGACCGGCATCACCCACACCGCCGCGGGCGGCGGGGTCCTGGCCGACCACGGCTACACGTTTGACCCCGCCGATCGCGTGACCGCGACGACTTCAACCGTCGACGGCCCGCGGAACCTGACACTCGACGACAACGGGCGGCTGACCGGGGCCATCGCCACAGCACTGCCCGATGAAACGTTCGCCCACGACGCGACCGGCAACCGGACCGGGGCCGGCTATCAAACCGGCGCCAACAACCGGCTGATCGCCGACGGGGCGTTCACCTACACTTACGACGCGGCAGGCAACCGAACGTCCCGAACATCGATCGCCGATAGTTCGCGGACGACCTATCGCTGGGACCACCGCAACCGGTTGATCGGGGTGGTCAACTTCAACACCGCCGGGGCGGTGACCGGCACCGCCGACTACAGCTATGACGCGGCCGATCAACTGGTCACCCGCCGCGTCACCGCTGGCGGCACCACCACAACCGAGCGGTATGTGCTGGCCGATGGCAACGTCGTCGCGGTCACCGACGGGTCCGGCACGGTGACGCACCGCTACGTCCACGGCCAAGGCGATGACGCCGTGCTAGCCGAAACGGTCGTTGCCCCGCCCGCCGGCCAACCTGCCCTTCGCTGGACGTTGGCCGACCGGGCCGGGAGCATCACCGACGTCGCGGCGTTGACCCCGACCGGGATTCAAAGCGTCAACCACGTCACGTTCAGCTCCTACGGCATGGTGTTGGCCCAAACCGATGCGGCTTACCAATCACGTTTCGGCTTCACCGGCCGGCCATTCGATGCCGTTGCCGGCGCCTACCAGGTCCGTGCCCGGTGGATGGACCCGGCCGCCGGGCGGTTCCTATCGGAGGACTCGATCGGCTTCGCTGGCGGCTTAGCCAACTTGTCCGATTACGTCGGGGCGAGTCCCTATGACTACACCGATCCCAGCGGCAACAGCCGTCTGTCCTCCTGGTGGCGTCGAAACGTCAAACCTGTCGTTGAAGTGGCCGGCCGGGCGATCGGGGACGTTGCCGATATGATCTGGGATGGGATCAAAAACGGACCCGATAACAACCGCAACCCCGACGCTGATACGATAGGAGACTCCGATCCCTTCAATCTTAACCAGTCCGAACGCTTCGTTTTGCCTGCCGCACCACTCCCGGCGCCCAATCTGTTCCAACCGGGCGGCTTCGAGGCCGCCGCGGCTGGCTTTGACTTGAATCAACATCAAGTGGCGGTCGATCGATTGTTTGGCGGCATGGGTCAAAATTCTTCTTTTCCAACAGCCTGGACCGGAATCCAAACGCCCCCTGTGAATACATGGGGTGTGTCAGGGTTTGGAGACCTGATCGGCGGCAGCGGTTTGTCCCAGCCGTCGGATCGTTTGAGTAGTCGATCGGTCCAAAACCTCGCCAGCGGCGGTCTCTGGAGCAGTGACTTCAATGCTTATTCGATGGCATTGTTCGATCCGATCGTCTCCTACGACTTCGGCCGAGGCGACCTTCCCGGCGCTAGCGGTCCGGGAGCCGGTCAATTAGGCGAGATTCCCTCCAACGTCTCCTTCGACGGTCTATTGAGGGGCCAAGCGGTTCGTCCCGCGACAAGGAGCGTTGGCTTTGATCCGCTTTTGGGAACTTTCACTTTCGATGCCGGCTTCCGCTTCGATCCGGTTACCACTGCGTCGGCGGCACGATACGCCACCGACCGGCAGCGACTAATCAACAACCAACCGGTTGCTGTCAGCGGCCGACCAAGTGTTGGCAGCGGGGTCTCCTCGGTCCAGTCCGTGCCGGGCGGTTGGTTGGGACAAACCTCAACGATCATTGGGGCCGGACTTGGTTCGGTCGGCGGTCAAATCGGCGGCTTCTTCAATGGCCTGATCCAGGCCCCCGGAGCAATCCTCAGCGGCCAGGCGGGCCGGGCACTTGGCGAGCGGGCCGTCGCGATGGCCACCCGCTTTGGCGACGGTCAATTCGACGGCGGGGTCAACGACTACGCCGTAGCAATTGGTTCGTTCGCCTCGGACAGCCTTGGGGTGACCGGGATGCTTGAAGGTTACTACGGAGTCGATGCGTTATCCGGTGACCAATTGGATTGGAGCCAACGGGGCAGCCGGGCAGCCTTTGGTGCTTCGAGCTTTGCCACGTCGACCCTTGGCGGGGTCACTACTGCTGCGAAGCTCGCTCCGACAACGCTTGGCGGACTGGCCAAGACGGGACCACTAACCGCTCAAGTGACCGCGTGGGCGAATCAACCTGCCGAGGTAGCGACCGCAGGGCTAGGCGGCTTTGCAACCGTCGTGCGCACAGGTCGGAATGCCCCAAAGGGTGGAATGCAAAGAGCAACTTATTCAAACCTGTACCCGGATGAAGCCTACACCGCCGTCAGGCGGTTTGAACTACGACAGGTTGATGGTCGGTGGAAGACATTCGACACAAACGGCAACGCATTCACCGCCAGAGGCGAGTACAACTACGTCGTTCAAGGTGACAAGATCTTTGTTTCGAAGGTGCCATCAAACCCAGCTATTTGGCAACGGATAGCTGGCCACATCGACGTGGCGAGAGGTGGCAATGTCTCTTACGCGGGTGAAATCCGTTTCGGAGCAGGGCGTGGTAACCGTGGGCAGTTGCAGCGGTGGGACAATATGTCTGGTCACTACAGACCTAACGCATCTGATGCGGGGACTATCAGCGATCTTTTACCAATTCAACTCTTTGGAGGTCGATAATTCGATGTCAAAAATCAATGCAACAGATTATGAAGGTCGTTCCCGTGATCCATCGTGGGAAACCGAACTTAGGGAACTTCTGTCTGAGCAGCCGGAGGATGTCCGACTCTCGTTCCTTTTGGAGCTAGTGAACTACCAGCCGGCAGTTGCACTTCAGCTGATGAACAAGACGCTAAAGTCACGATCGTCATTCACTACAATTCTGGATTACGCTGTAATGACGAGCGACGCTTCGTCAATTAAATATTGGCTTGATTCCGTGGTTCCTCGTCTCGGTTATCGGCGATCAATTGCACGGCTCGAAGGGTTATTGGCAACGGAACCAAACGGGGTTGAGAAAGCTGCCTATTGGATGCCTCGCCTAGGAAAGTCTGACAAAGAAACGGAAATATTGAAAGAGTTTCAACATAAGTTGACGGAAGCGACTAGCCGTCGAAAGGCTGTGGCAAACTAGGAAATGACCCGCAGGATCAGGCCCGCGAAGGGGGACTGGGCAACCCTGCGAGTCACTGACCGAACCCTATAACCGAGGCGTCAGCGGAGCACTAGAAGCGTAGGCTTTGCGGAGCGACAGAAACGGCATCCCCGGCGGTCAGGAAGTTGCCGACAGGCAGGCCGAGCCGGATGCTCGGCGATGTCTGAAAGGCCGGACGCACGATGCGTCCCGCCGCAGGGCGGCAGGAACAGCCTATCCCGAGCCTTGATTCAAATGCCTAATCACGAGAAGTACTTAATCGAATTTGGATGCGAGCCGGCAAGTAGCTTGGTCGAATTTCTGGCCAACGATACCATTCGAACATCGATGCCAGCCACGTTCCTTCTCCCAAATGCTCAATTTAACCTTGAGATTCAATACCTTTTGAAGCTGGAGGATCCTGGCAACTACCGTTTAGTTGACCGAAGGTTTGCGTTCGCTGTCACAACCGATGGGCATGACCTATTAGTAGGCGTAGATGATCCAGCTTTAGAGGTGTTTCAAGATGAATTTGGCGACATCGATACTTTAGGTGTATATGTCAGTGACTTGGCAGTTGCAAAGCGTTCTCGTTTGGGGTGAATTGTTCGGAATTCTGAGAAACGCAGTTGGGTTTCAAAGCGTCAACCACATCACGCACAGTTCTTACGGCGTGGTGTTGGCCCAAACCGATGCGGCTTACCAATCGCGCTTCGGTTTTACCGGCCGTCCGTTCGATGCCGTTGCCGGCGCCTACCAGGTCCGCGCCCGGTGGATGGACCCGGCCACCGGGCGGTTCCTGAGCGAAGACCCCGCGAGGCTGGCCGGCGGTCTGACCAACCTCTCCGACTACGCCGGGGCGAGTCCCTACGACCGCACCGACCCGTCGGGGATGTTCTTCAAGAAGCTCTGGAAGGGTTTTAAAAAGGGGATCGAAAAAGTCAGCAATTTCGTCAGCAACGTTGTGGATGGCGTCAAGGAGTTCGCCGGCAAAGCTTTGAAGGAGGTCGGCGAGTTCGCCAGCGAGCATCCCTGGTTGACCGCCGGAATCGGGCTACTCTCCGGCGGGGCCTTTGCGCTCGCTTCGGGCGGGATCGGGGCGGCGTTTGGCAAAGCGGCGGCGCTGGGCAGCAAGCTGCTTGGTTCAATCGGCACCAGCTTCACCCCGGCGTCCTCGGGCATCGGCGGAACGTTCAGCCTCAACGTCGGCTCCTTCGCCAGTCTCAACGCCGGGGCGGGGATCTCCGGCACGTCGGCCTTTGCCAGTGCCAATGTTTCGATTCTGGGCCTACCGATCGTCGGGATCGGCAAAAGCGTTGGTGCCCTGGGCACAACCGCCGACCCGTTTGCCAGCACGCTGGTGGGCAATTTTACGGACAGCGTGTTGAGCCAAAGCTTGTCGGGCCAAAGCTTCGGCAACTTCACGCTTGCTTCCAACCCGATCTCCGGAGCCGGCGGCGGCAACTACTCGCTGATTAGCAGCTCGGCGACCGGTAGGTTCGACGCGGTGGGCTTCCTACCGTCGGTCGGACGCGACTACGCGATGGGTCAACTAGCTGCAACGGGACTGCCAACGCTCGCCGGGGCGGGACTGGCGGCGTACCAAACCGGCAGCGACATCGTTGGAGCGTTCCACGAAGTCTTTGCACCGCCACCGCCGCCGATTCAAATCTATCGAAGAGCAATCGACTTCGATGATAATTATTTCGAGCCTCTGGAAGCTTCGGCAGTCGATGCGGTTCCTTTGACCGATCCCCACCAGGTCGGTCAGGACGACCCGTTTAGAATCACCCCGTATCGGCTCGGACTTCCAGGAAATGATCTCTACTTTGCCGGGAATCGCTCCAGCAAATGGGGTAGCGGTCATCACCTGGTCCCCGTTGGTGTATTCACGGATCCAGAGTTTGACTTGCCTAGCGACGTCAAAGCGGTGTTCGATGAAGACTGCTTTCGCATCTGTGGGCCGTGGTATGATTTCCATGACGGCACTGCCTTAAATGGTGTCTCGCATGATGCTTATAATAAAGAAATTCGGACCCTCTTTCAACAGCGATTAAAAGAGACGGGCATCGAAGGATTCCATTCTGGAGACGCTCGAGATTTTGCCAACGAAATTCACCGCATGGGAGCAAATACAAGGGCTGGGCAATTCAATGCGGCAGTGCGCGGAACGTGATTTGGCTGGCAAGCTAGGGCCAGAAATCTATGAGCAACAACGCTTGCGTCACCCTAAAGCTAATAGTGATCAACTAACCGCCCTGACAAAGACGGAAGTGCGTCGCGACGTCAAAACTGGTCGAAGAGCGATTGTCCGACGGATCGAAACACTCAACCAAAGTGCAAGTCGAACGGGACGTACCGCCCAAAGCGTTGGCCGAACCGCCCAGCGTACCGGTCACGCAGCAGTAGGCGTCGTGGGTAGTCTCGCAGGAATAGCCGGAGCTTATTTTGTTCTCCAGGACGTTGTCACCTCGCCGCCAAGAAACGCTCAAGATTTATCAAAACTGCTAGCTGACAACACAATCGTCGGAGTGGCACCTGCAATTGGGATGTACCTAGCGGATGGATACGAACAGATGTTGATCAAAGGTGAGCAGACGACCAGTGGCGTGCGGGCAAGATTTGGTTTTGGCGACGCTCGCCAACAGGCTGAAGCCGAAAAGAACCACAGGAGGCAGTATCCGGTCCAAACACCCAGCAGTGCGTTGCCCAAATGGACAAAATCTTACCTTGACTGGTGGTCGTTTTAAATAACTAACAGCGGTTCTTGACAGAATGTACAAACCACCCCCACCCCCACTTCCATTCCTTTTCGTCGAACCATCTCAGATTGTTATGCTGGGGCCAGTCATGCTGCCCGCAGTCGAGCGCGAACACGTTTTAGGTTTGTTATCAAACCCCAACCCAGCGGTCCGCTACGGGTCACTGTTAATTCAGGGGGGGGAGTTCGACTCGCGATGGGTTGACGTCCTCACCCTTGCCTCTAATGAGCGAGAGCAATTTATTCGGCAACATGGTCCGACCGCTACCGACGCGTTTGTAGTTCAAAACCACCGACTCATCGGGGGAAGTGTGATTCGTGCGATGGCTGAGTTGGATGACGAGTATAGTTACCAATTGAAAAACAAAGTGCGATTCATTGATGACCAGTGGAGCACTCCGCTGCACCATCTTTTCGATATCATTGCAACGCATGATGATGAGTCTCTGCAATCTTGCGTCTATTCTGTGAAAGACCTTTCGCAAACTGTTGATTTCGTCTACCGTCAAGATCATTTACTGTTTGATGAGACTCTTGGCACGCTGCACATGGCCGCGATCAGCGGCAATGTTTTAGCAACAGAGAAGCTTGTTTTTCTAGGGGTGGACGTTGATCAACTAACGGGCAATGGACGTACGGCATTGACATTTGCCGCCTACGGAAATTACCTAAGAATCTGCGAACTGTTAGTAGAAGCTGGAGCGGATATAGACAACGGTTTAGCTAAGGGGCGTTCCGCGATCTTTTGGGCTGCTTCGCAAGGTTGCGATCAAATTGTTTGCTATTTGATGGACAGAGAAGCCTCAGTCCAGTGTCAACCAGGAGCAGGAACTCACATATTGCACTGTTCTGGCTTGTTAGAGGACGACACGTTTTGGAAGCTGGTGGAACGAGGTGCAGATGTAAACGCGAAAGATAGGCTCCAGAGTTCCCCACTCGCTAGTGCTGTAGCTCAAAGACGGTACAATCATGCACTGAGGTTGATTCGCGCAGGTGCTGACGAAAAATCGACCGACAAGTGGGGCAAGACTGCATATGACTATCTGACCAAAAACAATCCTGATGAAGTGAAAGCTTTTCTGAAGCAAGTTGAATTGGCTCGCCCGGAAAAGTAGCAAGGGATTCGCAGTTCGTGTAAACCGACCGTAGTTGGTGCCACACATCATACGAGCTAACGCGTGACGACTTACGATTACGACGGTCGGGGACGGGTCACCCGCGTGACCGGTCCGGACCCCGATGGCAACGGACCGCTGCCCGCCCCGGTGCGGCACAACGTTTACGACCAAGCCGGACGGGTCACCCGCCAAACCGACGCGGCCGAACGGGTCACCGGGTTCGAGTACGACGCCGCCGGTCAGTTGATCGTCACGACGCTGCCGGACCCCGACTTGACCGACAACCGCCCCGCCCCGGTGCTCACGCGGAGCTACAACATCGCCGGCAACCACACCGACACGACCGACGCGGCGGGCCGGACGACGACTTGGACCAACGACGCGCTGGGCCAAATCCGCTCCGAGACCTCGCCCGACCCCGACAACGACGGCCCCGCGTTGGCTCCCCGCACGACGCACCGCTACGACGTTCTGGGCAACCGGACCGCCACCGACGTTTGGATCGACGCGTTCACGTCGCTGACGACGCGGTACGGCTTCGACGCGTGGGACCGCAACACCACCGTCACCGCCCCGGCGGGTGACGTGACGACGTACACGTTCGACGCCGCGGCACGTCAAGTTGCGCTGACCGATGGCTTGGGCAACGTGACGACGTGGACCCATGATGCCCTGGGCCAAGTGACCGCCGAGACCAACGAACTCGGGGACTCGATCACATCGGTCTACGACGTCGCCGGCCGGGTGACGGTGCGGACCGATCGCCGCGGCCATCGGTTCAAATACACCTACGACGGCGCCGATCGCGTCACCGGGGTCCGCACCGAGCGAGCCGATGGCGTGGTGCTGGAGTTTCTCACCCATCAATACGATGCCGACGGCCTGCTGGCCCAGCGGTGGCTTTGGGACAGCACCGCCGGCGGGATGCACGAACGATACACCTACGACTCGGCCGGGCGGGTGACGTCTCAAACCCGCGGCGGTCTCGGGCTGGTGCTCAGGCGACAAGGCGAGCGAGCCGCCCCAGCCACCCTTGGCGCAGCGAAACATCCCGCAAGGCTCTCGCCCGCGATCGATGCGGATTGTCCCTACAGAACCTTCGGTTTCAACTTTTTGATGTGCGACTCCAGCTCTTCTAAACTCGCCCAACCGATGAAGTAAAAACACAACATCTCATAGGTCCGCTTGGTCGGCTGGCCGCCGGTGTAGATCAATATCAACAGGCAAGCGATGATTGCCAAGTACATCTGAATCTCCACGCTGTTAGGCTTCGTCGATAGCAGATGTCGACACCCCAACAGCTGCTTGATCATCCTAAAGAACAACTCAATAAGCTAACGCAGTTGCTTCCTTTGCTCCCGGTGCGAACATGCAGCGGTACTTCGATCTCCAGGTAACGCACCAGATGATCCGTCGGGACCGTCTTGGTGTTACTGCTGCTTTGGCCCATCACCACCTCACGGTCGACCCGTACACCTGCGGCACGGTCGGCCTCGGTGAGCTCTCGGTGCAGTAGTATCTTGGGGGGTAAGACGCTACCATCAAAGGCGGTCAGTTGCTTGCCAATCACGGCAAAGCGGGACGGATCAGCCGAGGGAACTTGGGTGGCGAGCTGTTCGGCGATTCGTTTAAGTGGTTCAGGATCGAAGATCGTGACAGACTCCGATAGTGAGCCCAACGAGGCCCGACCGACGCCAAACTTCTTTTGAATGTCCTTCAAATTGGAGGCGTGTTGCAGTCCTCGCATGGAGGTAAGGATCGGATTGAACAACCACATCAGTACCAACACGCCATACTGATCATAGTGCAGCTTGCGGTTACCGGCTCGATCACGCTCGGTGCCGATGTCGTGGAGACAATCAAGCATTGGCCGAACCTTGCGGAAGAACTTCAACCCCGTCAGATCGGAAGCTTTCAGCTTGGGGATCGGTTCGGAGGGTTCCTGCGGTGCCATGGCCGCAAGTATGACAAAGCCGCCGGCAAAGCGCAACTCACCGCATTTACCCTAAACGTCACAACTTGCCATCTTTCGCTCAGCAGCTTTGGTGCCGAACAGTATTGGGCTTGACCCATTTGATTTCCCATGACCCATTTGATTTCCCCGCACCTAACGACCCCCGGGACGATGGATTGGCAAAAGGTTCAAACGAGCGGCGATCCGGCCGCACATCAATCGTTATCTTCGGATCGCGCTTCTGTTCTCGACTTGTCGGAGACTCAAAACGGTGTCGGCAGCACCGATGCAATAATGAAGGTCCGGCTGCGACTCAACCACGCCTAACCCCCGTCACATCATTCGTCGGAAAAATCTCGTCACCGACGCTGGGGCGGTAGGGTTTGGCACGTATTTGATCGGGTGTCCGGCTCAGCGAGTGCAGCAGGTATCCCACCAACACAATTGGCCAGATGGTTCCGACGCCGATACCGATGCGATCGCGATGGACTGGATCATCTAGGACGTCCAGGATTGCCGGCTCGGTGTAAAGATGCTTCAGGTCGTCGATCGTCTTGAACGGGATATCCCCATCTAACAATTCGATGTCGGCTTGCTCGTAAGCACCGACCACGTAGGTCGCGCAGCTGAACCTCGGCAGCGTATCGTCAGAGCAGATCTCCTCAGGGCTGCTATGAATGACATACTGCTCGATCCGTTGCCGCAGCTGCAACGCGGAAACAGCACGTTTCTGACTGTCAACAAAATCCTTGACCAAAAGTCTCTCCTCTTCGTCCAGCTCCGCCGAACCAACGAAGTGGATTGGTGCTCGATCGAATCGCAAAGGCGGACGCATGTGCGACACTTCCACCAATGCACCGTGGGGGACGTTCTGCAACGCAGCATCACCGGTGAATAGCATCGCGTGCGTAGGAAGGTTCGCCGTTCCGGACGCCACCACGTCCAGCGGGCACACCTGGGCTGGGCGAATGACAAGAGCGGTCGCGGGCAATCAACCAGCCCCACCGCTAACCACGTCGACCAACTCCCTGACCGCCTTTGCGAATTCGGGCTCGCGTTTGTCGAGAGTCTTGAGCGTCTTGCGAAGCTCAAATCGAATCAGGCGGTCAAACCAGTTCATCTCGAGTTCAGTTTTGCGTCGCCACAGGTCTCGGGCGACCTCAACCTCTCCCAGTCTGGCATCGATCAGCAAGCAACCCAGGATCGCAAACTTCGCCGTCGAGGCGTAGTTTTTATTAAGCATCAGGCGCGGCCTCATGTAATCAATCGCCACGCCAATGAGTTTAAACTGAAGCGTACGCATTGGTTCACTCGCGATCGTTTGCAGATACCGCATGTGCCAACAAACGCCCTTGGATAGCTCTAACTCAACATCGTGGTGAGGGCTTTTGCTTTTCGACGGGGTCAACCACGTCCCATACCTCGCGAATCGATCGGCACTCATGTTCATCGAGTATTTACGGATGGCCGAGCACACCGCCGTCAGTTCATCGTCGACGTCGGTGAATCGAACTTCGTCGATCCAAGAGTCCATTGCGCGGAGGAAACGCTCCCGCTGCTTTTCACTGAGCGAAAGGCTTTCAATTCGGCAAACCGCCGCCAGTCGTTGTCGTGGATCAGTGGAAGCATCAGACAACCATTGAAGAAGCTCCTCGGGATCGTCAACGTCGAAGTCGTTCCACCGCTCACCGGGATCATTGAACTGTTTGACATCGATCCCGTTAATGTCTGACCACAATGCAGAGTCCTTGCCGGCCGCCTGACCAAACCAACCGAAGTGCGAAACCAGAGTTGGTTTTTCTACTGCGTGCCGATGAACGTCCCAACCTACGTCTTCAAACTCGAACCCAACCGCCTGTTCCTCCTGAGTGAAGGATTTGACCTTCGCATCCCTGTACAACTCGAAAAACGTGTTCGCCGACCGACTGATCGTGCTTAACAGCGGATTGTCGACCAAACGGTGAATCGCAAACGCAACCGTTTTGCTTGAACCCCGTTGCACCCATCGACCCCCCCGATTTTCAAAGGTGACTTGACCAAAACCTTGCTCGTCCTGGTCAAGTTTAGGCATCTTTCTGACGCAATAACCCGATCTCCGCTTTCGCAGCCATGCGTGGTCACCGCCATCACCGCTTTCGTCCATGGGCCATCGTGGCCGCGCGATCGTTGACAAAGGAACGGATCTGCTTGACTGTCCAAAGGAGCTTGAGTCCAACAAAGCCCTATTCACGCCTGTTCTCCGACGTAGATGTTTGGTGAGGCGTTCGCAAGACTCCGGGCCAAAACGCTTAATTTTCTCTTGGCTTGCTCGGCACTCAGGATTAGAATATCGAGTTCTTCGGGGGTCATGACAAACTCAATTTGTTCAACGGTGGTGTCCTGCTTCTGGTATTGGAGCTTGGCGGTGGCCAACGGCACGTAACCCTCGATGTCATCACGCGACCGGTTATAAATTGGACGGGCATCGCAGACGAACATCATCCCCATCAATTCGTTGCCAGTCGCGGTCTGCAACGCGTTGGCTTTCCGGGTCCGAAAAACGGCGGGATAGTATCGAATCAGTGCCGGCAGGTTTGCCCGCAACCGTTCGAACTGCTCATCGGACATCACCTCGGCTTCGGCATCTTCGTTCGTCCGCCATCGAGTAAGCGTTTCCAGGAGAACTTCGAGACCGTCGGGGTTCAGATTGTCCAGGAGACGCACAACCGCCGCCGCATCCGATTGTTCAAACGTTTCCTCAGCGGCTCGACTGGTCGAGACAAACCCCTCGTGTTGCTCAAGGCGGTCTGCAAGAGTCCGCACCGCCTCGGTGGAGAGGTCGGACAGTCGCAGCAAGTCGCTGAACAACTGCTGCTGTTCCTGCTCTAGGCTTGATTGACTCGGCATGGGGGATGGGATCACTCGGTCGATGGCGGGGGGCATCCATTGTCGCCGAGGGACACGACATCGTGAAGATGCCCCGCCGACCGCGTCCGATTGTAGCCGGACCGTCCCGGCTTGATGGCTGAGCCGTGGGCGAAGTGCCACCATTAGGTTATCACCGACCGAACGATCCGTCCAATCGTGACTGATCCCGGTGGTTGCCTGTCCCCCCCGATCGGCCGGAGGTTCCACCTTTGACGACCGCCCATCTTTCACTTCGACTTCCGTTTCCGCCTGGTTTGGGCCGGCGGCTTCCAACCATGAGTCTGGTCGATCGTCAGGTTCAGCTCGCGGGCTTTATCGGTGACGAAGGCGTCGAAGAAGTCGGACATCGACGTGTTGGTCGGCTGGCCGCCGGTGTAGATCAATATCAACAGGCAAGCGATGATTGCCAAGTACATCTGAATCTTCACGCCGTTAGGCTTCGTCGATAGCAGATGTCGACACCCCAACAGCTGCTTGATCATCCTAAAGAACAACTCAATAAGCTAACGCAGTTGCTTCCTTTGCTCCCGGTGCGAACATGCAGCGGGGAGATCAAAGGTGTCACGGGGAGATCAAAGGTGTCAGGGTGTGCCGGGATAAAACCGGTTTTGGATCGAGAATGAAAGTTTCTTACGAAGAACGTTTAGCCGACGACTTCGGCCTCCAGCGGAGGTGCGGATCGGGCGACCGGTCTGTGCTGAGCGTCCGTCCCGGAGGGAGTGTAGGCCAGCCATTGAGCTCCCCAGCAATCATTGAATAGGGCCTCAATCTCGCGTGCCGACCTTGTCGCGGGCACGGGGGAAGGCAACATCGTGGTGCTCGTCATCCGGCGAGAGCATCGTGGACGCGGCGGAGTCACAGAACCTGGGCATGCACTCAATATCCAAAACGCGCCAATTTCACTAGGTAACGGGGCGGGAGATCCGATCGGTCCGAAGTGCCAAACCCATCATCAGGGCCAGCGCTTGCCGCGGGCAGGGAACCACCCCGTGGGCAAGCTTGCCATGAACACCGATCGGAAGTCAGATGCGTCCATAGTACCGTCGAATCGGGCGAACAGATCCCCTGGTTTCGGGGGGCGGGAACTGAACCCGCTGCGGAGTTCGCGGCAGGGAAGGGATGCAGCCAAGGGGAACGTCCAACCGTCCGACCCGCCCCGCGCACGGCAAGCGGAAACGTGGCAGGTCACTCGGATTGGCTGGCGTTCGCGCTCGCAGCTCGGGTCCAACCTGAGCTTCAGTTCACGTCGCTGCTGCACCACGTCACCGAAGACCTGCTGCGGGAGGCCTTCTTCGACTTGAAGAAGACCGCCGCGGTGGGCGTCGATGAGGTCAGTTGGATTGACTATGAGCAAGGCTATGAGGAACGGCTCGCCGATCTTCATAGTCGACTTCACCGGGGAGCCTATCGGGCACAACCCTCGAAGAGAATCTACATTCCCAAAGCCGATGGGCGGCAACGCCCGATCGGCATCGCATCGCTGGAGGACAAAGTTGTCCAGAAGGCGGTCGTGTGGGTAATGCAGTGCATCTACGAGCAGGATTTTGCCAACTTCAGTTATGCCCATTTACCCAGTAGACTCGGCGGCCCGGCAGGCACACTCATCAGGCGCTCGGCGCTCTGTCGGTGGGACTGTCTGGCAACAAGGTGAACTGGGTATTGGATGCTGACATTGAAGTTTTCTTCGACAACATCGACCATAACCGGTTGATCGAGTTCTTAGAGCGTCGTGTTGGCGACCGCCGCATTCTTCGTTTGATCCGCAAATGGCTTACCGCCGACGTATGGATCAAGTGGTGGCGGAAGGAGCGGTGCCGCGGCAGTGTTGTTGTGGTTCGCTATGCCGATGACTTTGTGATTGGCTTTGAGCGCCAGTACGAAGCCGAGGCGTGCCTGAATGAACTTCGGGAGCGTTTTGGTGAGTTTGGTTTGAAGCTGCACGAGGGCAAGACCCGACTGATCGAGTTTGGTCGCTTTGCGATTGAACGTCGTGCCGAACGTTGCGAAGGGAGGCCGGAGACATTCGACTTCCCGGGGTTCACACACCGCCCGTGACAAAACCCGCAGCCATGGTTGGTTCACCATTCGCCGCGAGAGTATCGCGAGCCGAATGAGGGCAACGATCGCGAAGATTACAGAGTCGTTATGGCGTCGTCGTCACTGGGGTATTGGTGCGGTAAGCGTGTGGTTGTCGCAAGTGATGAACGGCTGGTTTGGCTTTCATGCCGTGCCGGGCAACGTGCGTCGATTGCAACGTTTCCGTGACGAGATCATCAAGGCTTGGTTGAGGGTGCCCCAGGCGAAGGTCTCAACGTCATCGCTGGCCGTGGTCACGAATGCAGCGGATGGCCCGCAGCAAGCTACCCAGTCCCAAGACCCTTCATCCTTACCCGGAACAACGTTTTCGCGACCGACTCAAGGCAGGAGCCGTATGAGGTAATTCTTCAAGTACGGATCTGTGCGGGGGGCCGCCGGCAACGGCGGTCCCTACCGCAATACTGCATGGCACTTTTCCGTGTTTTGGGGGGGGCAGGCGGCTGCGGCCGAATTCATTGCGTTCCATATCATGCGGGGCAACGTCATTAACTTTAGTACTTTGGGTCGCCGAATTTTTGCCCGAGGCTTCACCCGGCCGCATCGGTGCCCACGATCCGGCCAATCAAGGACAGTGGCCAGTTGGTGCGACAGTTCGCCAGTTGGTGCGTCAGTTGGTGCCGCCCATGAAACGGACTCGCTTCTGAACCGGATCACCCGCAGTGTCAACAACATTGTCGAAGCCGACATCGCTTACTTGTTAAGTGACGCCGGCAAAATTGTCTCGTACCAGCGCTTCGCCGGCACCGGCTCGGCCGCCGACAAGTCGTT
Organism: Pirellulaceae bacterium; assembly: GCA_963833245.1. Classification (GTDB taxonomy): domain Bacteria; phylum Planctomycetota; class Planctomycetia; order Pirellulales; family Pirellulaceae; genus Rhodopirellula. Next base: position 1,604,098 of record CAWHXH010000002.1, on the reverse strand, counting down.
TGCCTACGATGCAACCGGCAACCGGACTTCCCGGACCTCGATCGCTGACAACTCGCGGACCGAGTATCGCTGGGACCACCGCCACCGAGCGTTACGTCCTGTCGGGCGGCAACATGATCGCGGTCACCGACGGGGCCAGCACGGTGACCCACCGCTATATCCGTGGCTTTGGGGATAATGCGGTGCTCGCCGAGCGGCGGCGTCGATTGCCGGACGTCTCGTGGTTGATCCGTTATATATCGGAGGACCTCAACTCCCACGCCATTGTTGGCGACGGTTTAGGACGATCAGGCTGTAAAACCATAAGGGAATTGTGACGGCGGAGAACCACAGACCTGCAGCCAAGCCCGGCGGGGTGTACCGAAGCAATACCTCGCCCTGACCGGCGGGGACGCTTACCGAGATGCGATCGTCTTCGCTGGCGTTCGTCACGGCGGTATTGGGTGTCTCCGTCCGCCATCCACGATACCAATTTTGGTTGATGGTGAATCGGCAGGGTTCGTCCGTTTGATATTCGAATCGAATCGAGCGTGCGGTGAATTGGAGATGACTTGCCACGCCTGTCTTCCCGTCTTCGGCGTTGACGTCCGATGACTGTGAGGACTCCGAGCAGGGTGTCACGCGGGTGTCCGGATTGAATACGGTGTAACCATTGACTAGCCCCCGGCCGCCTCGCACCGCCGGGGTGACCGGGGGCGCATATAGGGTCGATTGGTTGCCGCGACCATCCCAACGAATTTGAAAACAATCGTCGGTAACCCCGGGAATTTCCAATGGTGGTTCGCAGAAGGCCACCTGATATAACTTTCGTGTCGGAAGGTGGACGTCCAGTAGCAACAAAGACAGCACGGCACCGCCAAGGATTTGAGCCACCTGTTGGTCGAGCCGAATCATCGTCAGTCGAATTAAGCCTTGCAGCCCGAAGGCCGCAAAGATCGACAAGGGAACGAGGGTGTAAACCAGCAGCCGCGAAGGTCCTTGCATCGATGAAACGACTGGAAGGCGGTGCAGAGCGAGCCACAAACTCGGTGTGACGTTGGCGCCGAGCGAAAGCCAAAGGAAGACCAAGCTTGTCGTCGAAATCGCGAGGATAGCCGACGGGATGGGGCCGGTGTCACGATGCAAACTATTGACAATGAAATAAGCGAACCCGGCGATGGCCAAAATGATGGTTAGCCAGCCAACGTAGCAACCCAAATTGACCCAATCCAATTGGGACCCTGGAACGATTTGAGGAATCAAGTGCGGACTCAACGAGTTGACGGAAACCAATTCACCCGACTGGAGCAAACAGACAAATTCCCCTTGGGGTTGTTCCATGTAAGGGGGGAACGGATGCAGCAGCGCGTGATAGGTCAATCGCAATGCGGAGCCTCCGGAGCTTCCCGGTTCGACCGGGCGGGGGTGGTCTCGCAACATCAACCACATCGGCAGCATTTTAGGTAAGGCGAATACGGCGGTGGATAGTCCGGTAAGCACGAGCGATCGGAGGGGGGCCCAGTTCCGCTGAAAGACGGATAGAGACGAGCACAACATCGCCAGGTACAAAGTGTGCCAGACGAAGTGATTTGGATCCCCGTTGTACAAAGTGATGCCTAGAATCGGCCCGGCCAGCATTGCGTCTCGGACAGTTTTTTTTAGTACCAATAGGGTCAACCAAGGCAGGATAGATAAACCCATGCTGAAGTTAGGGATCCCGCCGGCGGCATAGAGGCCCATCGGCATCGATAAAAACAAAATGACCGCGATCAAGAAACTTGGAAGAGCGGCCAGTCGCAGGTAACGGCCCAACTGAATCGCTCCCAGTGCCCCGGTCACGGCGCATCCGATCAAAAACAGACGTGATCCGATCGGAAATCCAAAAACGACAACGAGAAGCCCCAACGGCGAGAGCCAAGCCGACTGCGGGTCGGCAAACGCATCGTGGCCACCGGAACGATGGGGCATCCAGAAGGGGAGTTCTTGATTGACAAGCAGGGAGTGGCGAGCGGAGAGCAAATCGGATTGAAAATAATCCCAGTCTCGACCGCCGTCGCGATCCCAGTGAGAGGTCAAGGCACTGCCGATCAGCAGCGTTGCTGTCAACGCGACGGCCGCGTGAGTCCACCACCAACGCTTTTTTGAACTGAGTCGGTCATCCATTGTTGTGGCGATTCCGGGAAAACAAGTTGGTGGGCATTGAATCCAATTCTTTGCATGGTTATAGACTCTCGGGTTTGCCGCCACCCCGGCGGGTGGGGTTGCTTCGCACCATCGTCTTTCTTGCGGACCCCCCCATGCCGAAAAAAGCCAAGGTTCGGAGTTCGTCGGGCGGCGTCGAAGCACCGCCGCGACGCACCGGGGACACGGTGGCGATCGCCGGAAGCTATCAATTCAATGCCGCCACGACGGGTAATTCCGTCCAACGATTTTGGCACGCAAACAAAACGCGAACGATCGATCGCTACCTGCCCCCTCGACGCGGCGATACGGTTTTGGACGTGGGTTGCGGATCTGGGGTGGTCGCCTCGTTCCTGGCCAAAAGCGGAGCCCGAGTTCGTGGCTACGATGGTAGCGAGGAGGCGATCGCCTTTGCCAAGACGACCTTTGAACGCCCCGGGTTGAGCTTTCACCGTGGTTTGGTGGATCAACACTTTGAGTTGGAACAGCCTGTTGACAAGATCTACTGCTTGGAGGTCTTGGAACACATTCACCATGACCAGGGGCAACAAATGCTTCGCCATTTCCACCGTTGTCTCAAGCCGGGGGGAGCCGTGTACTTGACAACCCCCAATTATCGAAGTCCGTGGCCGCTGATTGAGTGGACGCTGGATCGTTGCCATTTGGTCCCGCGCCTCGATGGCGAGCAGCACGTCGCGAAGTACCACCGGTCAACATTAGGGCAATTATCGGTGTCAGTGGGTTTCACCGTCGAGCGGATCGCCAGCACCTGTCTGGTGGCCCCATGGCTGGCCCCGATCAGTTGGCGATTGGCTCAGAGGGTCGAAGCGGTGGAAACGGGGAATGTTTTGCCAGGTTGCATTTTGGTCGCTGTGCTTCGCAAACCAATGGCGGCAAATGCATGACCATCCACAACGCCAATGGTTGCTCAACTAAATTATCCATCGTGCTGCCGTGCTTGAACGAAGGCAGCCATCTCCAACAAACGTTACGAACCGTCATTGAGCATCTATCATCCGTCCAAGGCGACTTCGAGTTGCTCGTCGTCGACGAGGGTTCCAGCGACAACACCTGGCAGATCATCGAGCGTTTCGACCCGACGCCCGGACGCCTGGTAGGTTTGAGATTGAGTCGTCGGTTTGGCAAGGAGTTCGCCATCAGCGCGGGTTTGGAACACGCTACCGGAAAGGCCGTCGTCGTCATGGACGCGGACCTACAACATCCGCCATCGCTATTGCCGGAACTGATCCGGTGGTGGGAGGTTGAAGGTTATGATGTGGTCGAGGCGGTCAAGGAACATCGCGGTCGAGAAAGTTTGGGCAGTCACCTAAGCGTTCGCGTTTTCAATCTGCTGCAGCGGTATTTCAGCAGCGTCGAACTGCAAAATGCTTCGGATTACAAACTGATGGACCGCAAGGTCGTCGAGGCTTGGGCCACCATGCCGGAGCGGAACGTCTTTTTTCGAGGGATGAATGCCTGGCTTGGGTTCCGTCGCAAACAGGTCCCCTTTGCCGTTGCCGATCGCACCGACGGGCACACCCACTGGTCGCAGTTGGAATTGCTAACGTTGGCGTTGACCGGAATCACCGCTTACTCCTCGCTGCCGCTTCATCTAGTCACCTGGATGGGATTGGCGTTTCTCGGATTCGCGGTGAGCTTTGGTGGTTTGACCTTGTCGGCTTGGTTGTCGGGCCAAGCGGTCGAGGGCTTTACAACGGTGATCCTCTTGCAACTGACCATCGCCAGCATGATCATGCTCTCTCTGGGGATCTTGGGCACATACATCTCGCGAATCTACGAGGAGGTCAAAGGACGTCCACGTTATATCATTCGCGAAATCCGAGAGGGGCGGTTTGTTGGGCGGTCAAGTCGCTGACCTCTCCCACCGCTCAATAAAAGAAGTTCGCTTGTACGGTCGCTTCGTAATCGAACTGCTCGTCCAGTCCCGTCGACAGCGGTACGGTCATCGCCGGTGTGATGACCAAACCGTTGTTGAAAACGATGTGGCTGCCGACGGTCGCGTTGACAATATCAAACCGGTCTTGCAGGTTTGAATATCGCACACCGTTTTGGGCAACCAAATCCGAGTCTTGCAACGTTGACGTGTAATGCAATTCCGCATTGCCCAGGATGCTCGCCAGCGATGCGTTTTGACAGCGGGATTGATACAACCGACGCGTGGCGGCAAAATCCAGGTGCAACAACGTCGAGTCGTTGAAGCGTCCGATGTTCTGCATTTGACCCAACTGCGGATTGAACAAATTATTGTTGGCCGAAATTGGATTGCCATTGGCATCAATGTCCAACTGAGCATACCCCTGGACCGTCCATTCGCGGTTCAATCGCGCCAGCAATCCGACAAACGGCAGTATTTGAACGCTCTGGTTTTCAATGCGAATCAATTCCTGGCCCCGGCTGGTCAGCAATGTGTCGTCGGCCGTCGGGGTCCCGATGCCCAGACCGGTCGACCATAGCAAACTTTGGGTTCGCAACAGCACTAATTTGCCGAGGATTCCCAGGTTGCCGATTTCCATGTCGCGATCGGCCGCGGGACTGATGCCGCCGACGGCAATCTCCTGTTCGCTGGCGTAGGTCGCCGCAATTGGCAATCGCAATTCCAGCGAAACCAGGTCATCGATCAAAACGCGTTCGGTACCGACGATGAAACGGCTGACGTCGCCCAGCCCGCCAAAGGTGTCGTTGAAAAAGCTGTAGTTGACGAAGAAGCGGTTTCGGACTTCGGGGCTAAAGTTCTCCGAAATTTTGATCCGCCGAACCGCCACCCCGGGGCTGGGGATGGGACGGCTTCCCGAACCTCCGTTAACGTTTCCGGCGGCCAACGAAAACGCATACTGGATATTCCAGATGTCGCCCGATTGATATTGACCGTCGATCGGTGCGGTGCCCGACCCGCCGGTGTAGGTCGCGGTGCCGCCGGCAAACGTTGCCCCCGGCGTGGTCGTCAACGGGGCGTCGGTCGGCGGCAATGGCTCGGCGATACTAAAGGTATCGTTGAAACTATCGCCGGAACCATCGCGGCCCGGCCCATCGGACAAAATATCAGGGGTGAAGCCGCCCCCGGGAACGCGATCGAACGTCGGTTGCAAACCCCCGCTGCCAATCGCGTCGAATTGAAAGGTTTGATTGATCGCCATCGAAACCTGAGCCAAACCGCCACCGAAGAAGTCTCCGATGATCGTTGGCGCCGATGAGAATTCGCTCCGGGTGCTGGCAAAGTTGGACTGGAAGTTTGATGCGTCCAGTCCCGCAAAATTGTTGGTTGGCGGTGCGGGTGACGTATCCGCCGTCGTGATCGGAGGGTCCAGAGCCGGCGGTGCCGCGGCGGTTGCCTCGGGGACTGCTGCGTTCGTCGAACCGTCATCGGTGAACGGATCGTTGAGCATTGAATCCGGCGCGGCATCGCCGGGACGGTTCAACCCGCCTGACAAATCGTCAACGATTGTTGGCTCCATCCCCGGCATCGTCGTGGGCGACGCGACCGATGGGGCGGAAAATTGGGGCGACGACGGGAGCCGGGGCGAAGGACCGGGCATCATCATCGGCGGGTCGCAGATCGGCGGCGCGTAGGTCGGCGGGCAATAGGGTTGTCCGGCGACCGCGGTGCTCATCCAAGCACCCGCGCACAACACGCCCAGAGACCGGGCCAATCGAATACGTTGTCGGTTTTGCATAGCCGGCCCCCCAGCCGCGAGTGAATTTTTCCAAACGGGGGGGCGGTGAGCCTCCCCGCGGAAACCATCGGCATTTTCGGGTTCCGTTCCCTAGTCAAAACGAACGGCAACGCCCGCAGAATTGGAACGTGTCAAGGGCAAAATCAACCGCTCGATCAATTCCGCCGGGGCCGCGACGGGGTGCTGCGACATTCCGTCGGCGGCTGCGTCGCGGGCCACCGCGTCGGCGACGTAGTTGACCAACTCCCGCAGCAGCACCGTTGAATCGCCGTCCATGTCCGCTTGACCTCGCAACCCATCAATGATGCGGGCGGTGAATCGGCCCAATTCTGCGGCGCGGACTTCGGCGGCTTCCTCGCCCCCCTCGCTAGCCGTCAACGTCATCACAACATCGTCTTGCAAAAACCGCAGCAGTGTTCGCAAATCGTCCGGTCGCAAACGAGTTTGAATTGCCCCCGAATGACACGAATCGATGATCGCCAATTTGCGGCAAGGCACGTCGGCAAACGCCGCCAGGTCCGCCAGCGACAAACAATCGTCATAACGATCGTCCATTAAATCCCGATATTTTGCATCGGCGGTGACGAAGTACCACTGCTCGGAGCGACGATCGCGCAGCCCGTGGCCACACAGGTACATGACGACCAAATCATCCGGTCTAACGGTTTGTTTTAATCGCTCGGCGGCCGCACCGGCGAAGATTCGCCACAGCGGCCGCGTCGCTTGATTGTCGACCAATTGCTCAGTCGTCACGTCATACAACCCGGCGGCATGGCTCCGCATCGTTGTGGCGACTTGATCGGTCGCCCGGGCCGGAAAATCGAGCGTCGTGATCGCGGAGTCGTTGTACCGGCCCACCCCCAACGCGATCAAATGCAGCTTGGGCAAACGCGGCATCGGTTGCTTCATCGACTCGGCCGACCGCCGCAACGAAACCGATTGCCGGCCGGCGACCCCGGCGGTCGTCGTCGCGATCACTTCAACTTGCAGTTCGTTTTGCTGGGGCAACGCAAACCGCCAGCGCCGCGGCGATTGACCGGGGTCGCCCACGGGAATCCCCGGAATGCCATCCAAAAAGGCTTTGGCCGCGGCGACTTCGTGACCGGGCGGACAAGTGACCTCGGCGGCGACTTCGATCGTTGACCCGTCGAGCACTTCGTCGGCGACGGGGGTGAGGATTTCGATCTGGGGGCGAGAGCGGATTTGACCGGAAATCGCATCTTCGTTCGATGGCGGACCACCGCTCAATTGGCTCCGCATCGCTCCGGCGAGGCTGCCCGCGTCCAATAGTCCCCGCATCACCGCGGGGCGTTGCAAAGTGCGGCGGAATTGATCGGCTCGAAAAAACTCGACCGGCCGAAACAACCCGCGGTTCAGTTGCCATCCGAAGCGTCGGTCGCCGGTGATCGACGCGTCATAGATCCCCGGCGGCGTCCACATCGCCCAATTCCGGTCCTCGTCGATCATCACCGTCGCCAGCGGGTACCACGCCGGAAACATTTGAAACCTGGCAACCGCCGTGCCTTGCCGGTCGAAGTCAAACGCGACTTGCGCCGTCCATGGCACATCGGCGAGTGCTTGCGAGATCGCCGCGGGATTGTCAAAGGTCTGTTCGACGCCCAACCGATCGGTCCACGCGATCGCCCGCAACGAATCACCCGCCCGAACGCCGCGGAAATAGAGCGGTCCCGCCTCATCGATCCGGTCGACCAGAAGTTGGCCGTTATCAATGGTCCAGACCGCCCCCCATCGGTTGATCGATGGCTCGGCAGCGACCGCGTCGAGGTTCCAAACCATTACCAAACCGTCATCACCGCCGGAGAACAGATAGCGGCCATCGGCGGTGGCCGAGGTTGATCGGACGGTTTGTTGATGTCCCCGAAAAATGCGTCGGGGCGTCAACATTTGACCGGCCGGGATGTTCGCATCAGCGTCAAACACGTAGACGTTGTTTTGACCCCCGGTGCCGACGACGACCAGATTGCCCAGGCCGGTGGCCACGGTGCTGCAGGTCGTCGGCGGGCCGGAGAAAATGTCCAGCGGCAAGTCGCCCGCTGCCCGGTCTCCGGCGAACAGGGCAAACCGCTCGGGGTCCGTCGGCGATGGCCGCACCGTCCACGTGTCGATCAATCGTTGGGCCGGCAAAAATTGGCCATCCGCACCTTCCCCGGCCGGCCGGAGCGTCACCGAGCGGCAATCGAAGACTTCGGTGATCGCTTTCTTGCCCGCCTCATCAACCGCACGCGAGATCGCGACCCTCAGCGGCTTCGGTTGATCGATCAAGTCGACACCCGCAGGGTCAAGGGTCGCGGCGATGGTGGGTGCCGACGCCGCGACGCGGAGGACCGGGCGGATCGGCGAGTCGAGCGTTTGACGAGGCTTCTCGACGAACTGCCCTCCCACAATCTCATGTACTCGGCACTCACTGCCGACGGCCAAGACAACCGCATTGGGACCGTCAAAACATCCCGCCACGGCGGTTTGATCGAGCGGCAATTCCGCCATGTAAACCGGATCGACCCCTGATAGGTCAAACATGCGCACCACCGCCGGAGCAACGCCCGGGCGGTCCTCTAACCCCACCAGCAATCGACCGGCATCGTCGTCGAGGCTAACAAACAATGGCGGACCGCCAACGGGAATTTTGTTCAATATAAAATTGCCCCCCGCCCCGCGTTTCCAAATTAACACCGCCGCTTCGTTAAGTGCCGCGGCGACGATCACCTGTCCATCGCCACCGACCCGAACGTCCGCGACAACGCCATCGATCGTCCCCGGCAGCGGTTGGTCGTCGTCCCCCCCGGATCGCAGAATCCGCCACCGCGGCAGTGCCGTGCCCTGCCCCGGCGGCGACTCTAAAACCGGGTGCAGGACCTGCCCGCCCAACCAGGCAATCGGGTGAAACCCCCTCGCCTCGGCGATCTGTTCGGCCACCACCGCCCCATGCGTCGTCAAATCTTCGTCCGCGACAATGGTCGGCACCCAACGGCCGGCCGCATCGGATTGCCACCGAACAACTCGTCCGGCCAAATCCGCGGTCGCCATTTGACGTCCGTCGTCGGACCATGCCACCGAATCGATCACCTGGCGATGAGCTTTATCGTATTCAACCAGCGTCGCGGTCCGTTGACCCGTCGCAACGTCGAAAACCAGGACTTCGCCGTTTCCCCCCATCGCGCCATAACCACCGACGGCGACTCGCCCCCCGTCGACATCCAAATCGTTGATCCAGCCCCGCGGCCCCCGCCAAACCTGCCACCGAATCGTTCGCTCGGCAACCCAACGCCGCTCGTCCCTCGGGTCGCGAGACCAAACGTGCAAATCCTTGTCTTTGCCCGCCGAGACCATCCGGCGACCGCCATCGAGGATCTGCACGTCGCGGATCTCGCCAATGTGTCCCGAATAGTTCAGACGTAGGATCGGCCGCTGATCGCCGGGCGTGGCTTCGTCAAATCGATCGTCCGGGTTGTCGTCCACCGGTGGCTCCCGCGGCGGCAACGTTGATTCATCCGGCGTGTCGCCGACCGCTTCGGCCGGCTCGCCGGCGGGCAGACTAGCCTCGCCGGGCATCGCCCCCTGGGGCAAACCAACAGGCGGCAATGCCGCATCGCGGCCGGGCAGGGAACTCTCCGGCGGCAGCGGATCGGCAGCCATCAATCGCACGGCGATCCCGGCGATGATGGCAAACGTCGCGGCGGTGCGGCAAAAGATCATGGTGGTTGCGTGGTTGGACGAACGCTTCGTTGCCAAAGTCATCACCAACATAACCGAAGGCCAGTGCGATCGTTACGCCGCGTGCTGCTCCACCGTCCGCTCGCGGAGGCTGGCGGTGATCGGCGGATCCAGCAAAGCGGCATTGGGCCGGACGCTGGTCGTCCGCAGACTGATCGAACGCTCGACCACCGCCGGCGAATCCGACGCGGGCACGCGGGCGAGCAACAGCAACGCAGAGCCGCGGGCGACCGACGAGACCGCAAAGATCGTCAGGTAAGCCGTATGGTTAGCCCCCAAGACTTGCAAGATCGCACCGCCGATCAATGCCCCAACGACGAACGCAATCGAATTGACCCAGTTGTAAACCGTCAACATCGCGGTCCGCTCGTGAATCGCCATCGAGTCAAAAAACAGCAGGAAGAAAGCCAACTCATAGGTTGCCCAGGCCACCCCGGCACACGCCTGGACGACCAACAGCCAAGACAGGCTTCCCGAGACCAGCCACATTCCGCTGATGGGTACCAACGCAACGCCCCCAGCCCATAGCAGCCGTTTTGGCCCAAACCGGGTCGCGACCCGACCCAGAAGCGACAGCGTGATGACTTTGGCGGCAAACGCCGTCGAAATCAATGCAATGAACTGTGCGTAGCTGAAACCGAGTTTTTGCAAAATGAACGGCGTAAAATAGGGCCCCGATATTTGAGCCGCCGCTTGAACAGCGACCAGATAGGCCACCAGTCGACCGCCACGGTGTTGCCATAACGTGGGTAGGATGTCGCGAAACCCGATCGACATCATCCCCGGCGGGATCGGCGTCGGTTCGCTTTGTTTTGCCAAACCGCAGACCGACACCAGACGACATAATCCCGCGACGGCAAAGAGCAGTGCAAAAACCGGCATCACGTATCCCGAGGGGGTCGCCGCCTGCAGCGCCAAACCGCCCGCGATGAATCCGGCAAACGTCACCATCTGGGCCAGCCGTGACCTGTTGGCAAAGTAGCGAGACCGCAGGCTGCCCGGGACCGTGGTGCCGATCCAAGTATTCCACGCCGGGCCGGAGGCCAGCGACGAGGTCCAGTAGATGCTGATGATGACAAACGCCACCAACGGATGGATCGTTTGGTACCACGCGGCCAACATTAGCGGAACGAACGCGATCACCTGGATGATGGCGCAGCCGATCACCCAGCGTTTATGAGACCCCAACAAGCGAATCGCTCGCGGGGCGAACATTTGCATCGTCCCGCCGATCACCATCGGCACGCTGCCGAGCAACCCGGCGGTCAATTCTCCCACCCCGGCGGCCAGGGCAAAAGCGATCAGGTAGGTTTCGCCCAATCCGACCATGCCCCCGTGGGCGGCGGCGTCCAGGTTGCTGGCCCGCAGATCCCGGCGCAGTTGCCCGCCGCGGCCGGGACGACGGGTCGGTGTGCTCCGATACCGGATCGCGGGAGCAAGCATGGTTTCCAAAAAAATAACGGTGTGGGGAGTGGCAGCGTCGCTTCGGTCAGCCGAACCCTACATTGCGACCCGAAAAGGCGAGTAGGCCAACCGGCGGTTTCACCGATCAGCGGTCGTCGATGCCCCCAAGCTGCGTCGGTTTGGCGGTCAGGACGCCCTTTGAAAGCCCAATTTGAAAGGGTAACGCACGGGGGGGCGACGCTCCCGCGGAGCCGCACACCTTGGGAGGGCGACGCACGGGAGGGCGACGCTCCCGAGTCACATTAACCGGCTGGTCCTAATGGCCCAAAAATTTCAGTTGTCGATAGATCGCTCGAACAACAGGCATCAGGCACGCTGATGACTCGTCATCCCCGCCGACCGCCCGCAGGGGGTTGCCGAAGATCGCTTCGATTTCCATCGGCCGGCCCGCTCGGTAGTCCAACCTCATGCTGCTGTCGTAAGGCACCATTTTTTCGGTGACCCGCAGCGTCTTCTCAATCGCTTCGTCGGGCAGGTCCACCCCCAGCGTCTTGGCTCCCGATTGAAGCTCACGCATTAGCGACTGGGCCAATGCCCGGCTATGAGGATCTGCGATCAAACGATCCGTCGACACGTCCAGGATCACGGACAAACCATTGAAAGGAACGTTCCACAACAGTTTTCGCCAGCGGGCGGTCCGCAGGTCATCGGTCAGGTGAGCATCAATGCCCGCATCGCGAAAATCCGACTCGATCCGCGGTGCAAGATCGGCTGCCGGCGAGTTCGGAATGTTTGGCTCATAAACCCCGAAAACAATCCGCCCCTGATCCAGGTGCCGTATGTGACCGGGGGCCACACGGTTGCTGCATAAGAAACAACATCCCCCGAGGATTCGGTCGATGGGCACGATCGGCATCGCGTCCCGTTCGACGTCCAGCCCATTCTGCAGCGTCAAGACAACGCCCCCACCGGCAACCAGCGGCGGCAGTAGTCTTTGCAGTTCAGAGTTGCCGGTGGTTTTAATCGTCACAATCACAACGTCGACCGGACCAATCGCCTCGGGGGATGACCCGGCACGAGGTGAATCGATCACGAAGTCACCATCGATCGACTGGACGGTCAAACCGCCGGCTAACGACGCCTCATCGCGAACGAGGAACTGGACATCGAGGCCATGTTTTGCCAGTCGGCCACCATACAATCCGCCAACCGCCCCGGCCCCGATGATGGCGTATCGCAACGGACGATCGCTCATCGATTGGCATCCGGCAAAATGGGCGATTGTTCGATCGTCATTTCAAATTCCTCGGATTGACCGTCGACCAGCGTCTCGATCGTCAGCGGATGGAACCCCGCCGCCATGGCCACCGTCACCGTCGATGGCGTCGTTTGATCGATGATCGTGGCCCGGTGCATGCGGACGACCGTGCCGCCGGGAACGGTCAGCGTCACCTTCTGATCTTTAGGCAGATTGATTCCGCCGGTCCAGCGCACCGCGCCCGAAAACCGTCAGCGATCAGGTCGTCGGTTTGCACCGATTGAACCGAAGCGGTCGCATCATTGGTATCAATGCGAGGCACGTAGCTAAAATCACCCGTCAGGGTTGTCCGCTGCCATTGCCATGGGCGGGCGTCCCCGGCGGGCTGCATCAGAACTCCATCATAAGGCCGCGGGGCGGTGCCGTTGGGTCGACGCAGTTGGGTGATCGCGGCGAGGGCTTGGTCCGACAACGCCCCGACATCAAAATCTGCGGTCGACAGTTCGGTCTCCTGTTCAATATCAATGCCCAGGACCTCCATCGGTGAATCAGCGGACACAATATCGGTTCGCATCCGTTTAATTTGACCCCCGGCGTCCAAAAGCACCTGCATTTGCCCCCGCCGGCGGCCGCGACGGTCTTCGCGAAAATCCTCATAATTCGGCATCCGGCCATTCTGCTCGTACTCGACATACACCGTGCTGGCCGGTCGCGTGGGACCGCCGCCGAGCGTCGGCAACAACGACACGCCATCGCTGCGGGAGGGGACCGGCACTCCGGCGGCGTCGGCGAGCGTCGCCATCCAGTCGTGGAATTGCGAAGGTGTGTCGTCGGCGGTGCCCGGTGGGATGCGGCCGGTCCAGTGCGCCAGGGTTGGCACTCGGATACCACCCTCGAAAACATCTCGCTTGATCCCGTCCAATGGACCATACGATTGAAACGAGGTCGGATCATAGTTTTGGCCCTTCAAATAGGATTCCTGATGTGGGCCGTTGTCGCTGCTGAAAATCACGAGGGTTTGATCATCGATCCCCAAATCAACCAGCGTCGTCATCAAATCGCCCACCACATCGTCGATCCGGCGAACCATCGTCGCAAACCGTTCCTCGACATCGCTGTAACCACGACCGGTGAAATCCGGGTGTCGGTACGAATCAATCTCCCCGGTCGCGGTATTGATCATTCGGCCCGGCTCGCCCAGCCACCGCAATCCTCCGGTCAGCCCGCCGCCGTCGGGAAACGGGCACGGGGGAATTTGAAGCGCCGCGTGGGGCGTATCAAAATTGAGCATCACCATCAGCGGTTCCCGCCGATTGGATTGGACATGATCGACAAACGTCTGTTTGGCTTTGGCGGCAAACAAATCCGTCGTATAACATTTCTGCAAATCCGCTGAGATTTCCACCTCGTTGTGCCAAACCTCTTTGGGTTCTCGATGGTTTGGCCCATCGCCCAACTCCCAACGATGGGCGGGATAGTGCAGGTGCCCGTCGCGATGCCGAACGTAGCCATAGAACTCATCAAAACCACGTTCGGTCGGGTAGGCTTTCCAAGTCTGCGGGCTGTCGCCTTGCAGGCCTTGCAAACCGTATTTGCCAACCATCACGGTTCGGTACCCCGCCGTTTTTAACACCGAGCCGAGCGTCGGAACGTCCGGCAGCGCTTTGTCAAATTGATTGTCGCGGATTTGGGCATGACCCTGGTGAACGCCCGTCAGCAGCGAAGCTCGCGAGGGGGCGCACACCGGAGCGGGGCAATAATGTCGTCGCAACATCGCCCCGCCCGCCGCCATCGCGTCAAGGTTGGGGGTGCGAAAATCTTTCGCTCCGGCCGAGTCGTTGAAATGCAAGCAAGACAGGTCGCCGTAACCCAAATCGTCGCACAGAATAAATAGGACGTGAGGCCGAGTGCCGCTGCCCGGTGACGCGGCCGACCGATCGGCGGTAGACAGCCACGTCGTGGCGGCGACAATTACCGCAAGCCATCGACGGATCGGCCATCGAATGATTGAAATGAACATGAGCGACACAGACAGCGGAGGAATGGAAACGGTGAGCGGCGTCAGTGTAGCGACCCTGCCGCGACCGTCCCGCAACCCGCCGGAACACTCGGATTTGCTCGGGGTGACCGCGCTGCGGCCGCTGCGAATCGGCAACCTCGAAATTGGATTCCCGGTCGTCCAAGCGGCGCTGTCGGGCTACTCCGACCTGCCGATGCGGGTGATCGCACGACGCCACGGGGCACCGTACACGATTTGCGAGGTCATGCTGGATCAATTCCTGGTATCACTGACGAATCGACAACGGACTAAACACTTTTTGGACATCCACCCCGACGAACCGCCGGTTGGGGGGCAGTTGATGGGCGCCGAGCCGGAGCAGTTTTCTGCCGGTGCGGCAAAGCTAGCCGAAGCCGGTTTTGATATCATCGACGTCAACTTTGGTTGCCCGGTCAAAAAGGTGTTGGGCCGTTGCCGCGGCGGGTTTCACCTGTCCCAACCGGCCGCGGCGATCGAAATCCTGCGGCGGACCCGTGACGTGGTGCCCCCGGCCACGCCGGTGACGGTCAAGATGCGACGCGGGATCGACGACTCGGCGCAATCCCGCGATCAATTCTTTGAAATCCTCGATGGGGCGATGGCGGTGGGTTTGGACGCCGTGACCGTCCATGGCCGAACCGTCGTGCAGCGTTACGTTGGCCCAAGTCGTTGGTCATTTTTGTCGGAGGTCAAAAAACACGTCGGAGACCGGATCAAAGTCCTCGGCAGCGGTGATTTGTTCACCGCCGCCGATGCCCTCGCGATGATCCAACAAACCGGCATCGACGGGGTCACGATTGCCCGCGGGGCGATCGGCAACCCGTGGATCTTTGACCAGGCTCGCGCTTTGGCCGCGGGCAAACTACTGCCCCCGCCGCCGACGTTGCACCAGCAGGCCGCGGTGATGCGTGACCATTATCAACTGATGGTGGCGACTTATGGTGAGACCCGTGCCCCGTTGTTGATGCGCAAATTCTGCATCAAGTACAGCCAGAGCCACCCCGGTTATCAGACCGTGCGATTGTCGTCTGCCAAACTACGAAGCCGTGATGAATTTGAATCGGTCTTGAATCAACATTATGACGTCGATGGACCGGGACGCTATGTTCCGCGGGAACTTCACGGCAGCCAAGAGGAGTGACGTACCATTAAAACCGTAGCTGGACCCGCCTTCCTTATTGCCAAAGCCGGATCGGATCACCGACATGGGCCTGACTTTGATAGGCCAACACCGCGTTGAATAATTCGATCGCCATCCGGCTCTCCAGCGTCACCCCGGCCCGGACGCCCACGCACGGATCGTGACGTCCCTTTTGGAGTTCAAAATCAATCTCCTGCAGATTCTTGCGTACTGATTTTTGCGGCAGGTTGATCGTCGAGGTTGGTTTAAATCCAACCCGAACGACCAGCGGCATCCCGGTCGTAATTCCCCCGATCAACCCGCCGTGAGTATTGGATTGATACCCGTCGCGGCGAATCGGATCGTTGTTCTCGCTGCCCCGCCGCGTTGTCGTCGTCAACCCATCGCCAATCTCACAAGACTGCACGGCATTGAGTCCCCCCAACGCCCCCATCAGTCTGACCTTCAAACTGTCGTAGAGCGGCTGACCGAGCAGCGGGGGCACGCCGACAGCGACCACTTCGACGATCGCGCCGAGCGAATCGCCCGCCTTACGAGTCGTTTTGATTAGTTCCGCCGCTTCGCCGGCAAAATCCGAATCGATCGATGGGATTTCCGCATCCGCCATCCGCCGCTCCAGCTCGTCGGCGGTATCGATGGTCAAACGGTCCGCCAACCGCTGGTCGGTCGATAGTTCGCCAACCGAAACGATGGACGAAACAAGGCGGGTTCCGAAGGTTTGGGCTAGAACCAGCCTTGCGATGGAGCCTCCGACCACATCGGTAATGGTTGAACGGTAACTGCTCCGGCCCCCACCGCGAATGTCGACATGGCCGCGTGATTGATGATACTTTAAAAGATCGGTGTGCCCGGGCCGCACCTCCCCGGCCCCGCCGGTCAATTGAGCGTAGTCGCCTGACTTTTTGGCGGTCGACAACACCATCGCGGCGATCGGTTCACCGGTCGTTTTGCCGGCATCATAAGCTTGGGTTTGGTAAACCCCCGGCCCGACCGTGACTTCAATTTTGCCGCCTGCCAACAATGCGTCGGAATCATCCTGATAGATGCCCGATAGCAACACGACTTGGTCTTTCTCGTTTCGCGGCGTTCCGTGCTTGTTTCCGCCCGGTCGCCGCCGATCCAAGTACTTTTGAATGGACTGCCGATCGATCGCATACCCCGGGGGGCACCCATGAACGATGGTCGTGATTGCCGGTCCGTGGGATTCGCCGGCACCGGCGACGGCAAAATGCGGCCCTCCAAGGATTTCCATCAAGCTCTCTTTCTGTAGGGTGGGTCAAGCCGCTTCGGCGCCGACCCACCATTGATTCGGGCGGGCGGTGGGTCGGCGCCGAAGCGGCTTGACCCACCCTACGAACGACGACATCGACCTAGGAAAAATTCAAACCCGCCCCCGAAAGTCGCTCGGCGGTCAAACGCATCAATTCATCCTCCGCCGACTCGCCGTCGGCAGTGTAAGTCACGCTGAACCGCAGAAACGCCCCGGCGTCATCCCACGGAACGGTTACGATGCCGAGTTCTTCGATTAGATACCGCGTCGCATCCTCGGCTTTGGCAAACGTTTGACCGCCGCCCGCGACCGGCGAGGGCGTGTAGAGGAAATAGGTTCCCCCGGGCATGTGACAATCAAACCCGCACCCGCGAAGCGTTTGGACCAATTTGGTCATCCGCCGGCGATACTTTTCCCGAATCCGCGTCGGGATCGAATCATCGTCCAACGCCGCGGCCGCCGCCTTTTGCGTTGCCAAAAATTGACCCGAATCCGAGTTGTCTTTGACATCGGCAAACGCCTGCACGATTCGCTGGTGGCCGGCGACGAAACCCATCCGCCACCCGATCATGTCATAACCTTTGCTCATCGAATGCACTTCGACTCCGACATCCATTGCCCCGGGGGTTTGCAGGAAACTGCGGGGCGGACCGTCAAAAGTTAATTGAATGTGTGCCGCATCGTTGACCACCACCAAATTCTTCCGGTGGGCTAACTCCACGACCGATTCAAAAAAACCTTGCGTCGCGGTAGCCCCGGTCGGCGAGTTAGGATAATTGAGTATTAGCAATTTGGCACGGTCGTAAACGTCGTCGCTCACCGAATCAAAGTCCGGCAGAAAGTTGTTCTCCGGCCGCAGCGGCAGCGGATGGACCGAGCCGCCATAGTATTTGGTGTGCGTCCCGGCGACCGGGTAGCCCGGCACCGTCATCAACGTCACGTCGCCGGGGTTGATGAACACCGCCGGCAACATGGCGTAGGCCGGCTTGCTGCCGATGCAGTGAACGATCTGTTTTTCAGCCTCCAGTTGTACGCCGAAATTGCGTTCCATGAACCGCGCCGCGGCCTGTTTGTACTCGGCGCAACCATTGTCGGCGTAGCCTCGGTTTTCGGGTCGGTCGATTTGATCGGCCATCAACCGCCGAACCGCCGGGTCAGCCATCGAGTCGTTTTCGCCGATGCCGAAATCGATCAGTTGCCGCCGGGGATGCTCCGCGAGCGCCTTTCGCTTGGCCCGTTTGATCTTCTCGAATTTGTAAATCGCATCGTCCTTGCCGTAATTGGCCCCGCCAATCCGCTGGGCGAAAAGCGTTTGGAAATACGGATCGGCGGTTCCGCTGGGGTCGGCGGCGGCGGGGGGAAACGTGGTGGCGGATGACATGGCGGGCGGCAACGGCGGGGACGTTTGGTACGCTGTTGGTTGTAGTCGCGACTAAGCTGAACGTCGACACGCCCCCCGCCAACGCTGCCCCACCGCCCGTTTTGCTTCCCCCCCCACCCGCCGCCGACCCCCATCGACCGCCCACCGGGCAAGATGACTTGTCGCAATTGGACCAGGTCCGCGGCCAGTACGAGGAACTCGCCCAATTGGCCGGATCGCTGGCGCATGAGATCAAAAATCCGCTGTCGATCATTCACATGAATATCGACCTGTTGAGCGAGGATTTGGTCGAAATCAATACACCGACCAGCCGCCGGTCGCTTGTCCGCGTCGACATGGTCCGCTCGCAATGCGAACGGTTGGAGTCGTTGCTGCGGGATTTTCTTCGTTACACCCGGTTGCAACAAATCGACCTGGTGCCCGGCGACTTGAACGAGCAGGTCAGTCGGACGCTGGACGCCTATTCCGCGATGGCCGACGCCGCCGGGATCGACGTGCAACGTTACCAGGACGCCGATTTGCCGTCGGTGCGTCTGCACAGCGATTCGTTGCAATCGGCGCTGACGAACCTGGTCAAAAACGCCATGGAGGCGATGTCCGGCGGCGGCGACCTTTACGTGCGAACCTATGCGGTGCCCGGCGGTGTCGCTCTGGATATTATCGACACCGGCGGCGGGATCGACGATCACACGGTGATGCACATGTTTGAACCATTCTATTCGACCAAAGATGGCGGTTCGGGGCTGGGTTTACCGACGGCTCGCAAGATCATCGAAGCACACGGAGGTCGGATGAGTGTTCAAACCGAGATCGACCGCGGCACCAAGTTTACGTTGACGTTCCCCACCCCCCCACGACTCGGCGGTGGGGTGGGATAGGCCTCCGGCCTGTCGTCGGGGCCAATCTCAGTCATCAAAAGAACCTCATACTTCAATTTCACCCGCCGGCCGAGTCAGACGACAGGCCGGAGGCCCGCCCCACGCTACCCGCCAGGTTCTAGCCCATGCGTTTGACGGTTTTCGCCTGCTTGATGCTCGCCGCAAAGCAACCCGCCGCCGAGGCCCCTGTGTTGTTGCCCGCCGATCGGTTTGAAAAACTGATCCGCCCGGCCGATCGGCCACGTCATCGCCAAGGCCGAGCGGTTGACCGCACCGGCGGCCGGATGCTCAAAGCCGCCCGCCTCCGATCGATTGCCACGCGGCGGGTCTATCCCAGCGACGCCCCGTCGTCGGCCGAGTGACTATCCGGGTTAGCTGTGAAGTAGGACGGCCTTTCAGGCCGTCCAAAAGGTCATTGGACTTTTTAGGCTCACGAATTCATGGCCCTGGGAGTTCAGATTCACGAATGATTCAATCCGACGGGCTGAGAGCCTCGTCGCACAGCTATTGCTAACCCGGATCGTCACCGGGTGAACGCGCCAGGGAACTAAAAAATTGGTTCACGATCGTCCAGCCGGTTCAAGCTGTTGCCGAGGTTGCCCTAAGTCGCACAACGTCAAGTCTTTGTGGTCACTGGCCCTGTCGCCTGATCAAACGCTTGAGCTGTCTGAATCGTCCGGACAACACCGGCAAAGCAAGAAAGTTTCGCACTGGCGGTCAATCGTCCGTTAAAGTGACTCTCCGGTGGGTGGATCGCTCGCAGGCGGAAGTCTCTGAGGAATCCATCCCCGGATCTCTTCCCTTACTCTTTTGCCAATGGACTTCCTCGTGCCAGCACTCAAACCCGTTGTTTTGGGGGTTTGCCTCATCTTCGCGACCTGCCTCGGCTGTGGTTCCAGGTCGAGTCAGCCAGTCGCCGATCAAGACGAATTGTCGGCTTTTCTAGCCGAAAATCCTGACGTTGGCGTCGGAACCGAGCCTGAGATGATGGAGTGACCGGTTCGTGCCGCGGTTGATCCTTGTCGGTAGACTCGTGCCGAGCCTTCTATTCCAAACCTTTTTGTTGCCTCTCACTTCTCTTTTGAACCTTTTGGAGTTTTCTTATGAGATTTCGTTATCGACAAGCCTTCACGTTGGTGGAGCTTTTGGTGGTCATTGCAATCATCGGTGTGTTGGTCGGTTTGCTGCTACCGGCTGTCCAAGCCGCGCGGGAAGCCGCACGCCGGATGAGTTGCAGCAATAATTTCAAGCAAATTGGCCTGGCGATCCACAATTACCATGCGGCTTACAAGCAACTGCCAACTCATGGGACCGGAACCCATTCGCCGAACAATGGAGGAAACAACCTTCCGGTGACCGGAAACAACGGTCGACATTTGAGCTTCCTGGTTGGCTTGACTCCCTTCATCGAACAGCAAGCGTTGTGGGAGCAGATTTCCAATCCGCTCGATCCTGACGGAACCGGCCCGCTGGGTGCCTTCCCGCCGATGGGGCCAAACCCACATAAGGGTTTGGGCAGTCACAACAATGCGGCTCAGGGTCGTTACGAACCTTGGTTGACCGAGATTGCCGGTTTTCGTTGTCCTAGCGACCCGGGAGAAGGACTCCCCGCCCACGGCCGGACCAACTACGCGGCCTGCACCGGCGATGGGATACACCACGTTTGGGTTGGCGACAGCTACTACGCCGGCAACGTCGATCACTGGTGGAATACCCCAGACGGCGAAAGTCATTCGGGTCTGGCTCAACATAAAAGACGGTCGTCGCGAGGAATGTTTGTTGTTCGGACGCGTTCAAAATTTCGTGACATCCTTGACGGCCTGTCCAATACGATTGCCGCCGGCGAGATTCCCACCGATTTGGGCGACAGCGATATCCGAACTCGTCCCTTGCGATTCGCCGGTCGAGCCAACGGGGGTGGCGGTGCCGAGGGTGTCTACCTCGATCCGGGTTATGCCCAAACCAACAACTTGTTCGACCCCCAGCGGCCTCGGTTTTGGGTCCCGGGACTGCCCGCGGGGTCCAATGGCACCCATGGCCTGCAACCCATTGGCGAGGGAGCACGCGGGTTCCGATGGGCCGCCCACGCGGGGATTTATTGCACCGTCGCGACGATCCTGCCGCCCAACCGCGAGCTGGTGATGTGCGATGGGATCACCTCCGCCGGCACGCTCTCCCCCGGCAGTCGCCATCAGGGCGGATGCCACGTCCTGATGGGTGACGGTGCGGTCAAGTTCATCACCGACTCGATCGAAGCGGGCAACTCTCATGGTCCAACCGTGTTCCGCGGTGTCCAGGGTCAAAACGGGTTCGACAAAGATCCTCGCGTCGTTGCCGGGGCTAGAAGTCCTTTTGGGTTGTGGGGTGCTTTGGGTACCCGCGCCAGCAGCGAAGTGATTAGCGAAGATTTTTAAGCGACTGTCCAGGTTAAGATCAGCGGCACGACGGGCTTGTAGCCCGTCGAATGAGTCCAGTCGTCACACGCGACGGTTAGGACAATAAGTAAGCCAACCAACGGTCCGGTGTGAAGCGACGGACGGCCTGGAAGGCCGTCCTACATCACGTGTTGGTCAATCTAAACACCGATGGCCGATCTGCTGATGCGATTGGTTAAAGACCGCGTCGATCGCTGCGAGAAGCGACTCCTTGTCACCCGACCAATGCAGCGGTTCGCCTACGAAGGCGTCGCAGATCATGGGCACCAAAAGTCCTTCGCCCCGCGGTAACATTCGGCCCAGTCCATACAAGAAAACCGGGGTGATGGGAACCTCCCGGTGGCGGCGGGCCAAATGCGTGATGCCACGCTGCAGCGGTGCTCGATGCTCCGGCTCGCCGCGGGTTCCCTCCGGAAAGAGGATGACGATTTGACCGGCCCGCAGTGCTTCGCTGATCGGTTCGAGCGGGTGTTGGCGATGGGAACGAACCTGACGATCGATCGGCAGGATTCCCAAAACCCGAACCGAGAACCAGGCGATCGCTCGGTTGGCTAAAAAGTAGTCCGCCGCCGCAACCGGTCGCACCTCGGCTAGGCGGTGCCCGGGGAACAGTGTCATCAGGGCTAGCGCATCCAGATGGCTGTTGTGATTGGCCACCAGGATCGCTGGTCCGGCGTTTGGCAACCGATCCCGACGTCGCACATGAATGCCGAGGATGACGAGCATCACCGGCCGAACGATGATTGCAAAAAATAATCTTTGCAAGATCGGATTGGGGCCTCGACTGACAAGATCCGAGTGATCATCCATAGCAATAGTTGACCAGATGGAAGACAACCGGGGCGGTAAAAATCAGACTGTCGACGCGATCGAGCACCCCACCGTGGCCGGGCAACGCTGCGCTGGCATCCTTGACTCCGAGATCGCGTTTGAGGGCGGAAAAATTCAAATCACCCAAGACTCCGGCAACCGCCGTCAGTGCTCCCACCATTAGACTTCGCGGGAGGTCAAGGATGGTGAGCCAAGGTCCAAGGATCGACGCCAGAACGATCGTGGTAATCAACCCACCCAGGAATCCACCCCAAGTCTTTCCCGGACTGACCGTCGGGGCGAGTTTGCGGCGTCCGATCGTTTTACCCCAAAGGTATTGCAAGACATCATTGCACTGGGTCAGCACCAACAGCAACAGGAACAACGCCGGTCCGGGAGGGACTTCCGATGGGTGAGGCTCAATTCTTGGGAAATCACCAACTTCCATCACCAACAAAAATGCCGCGTGGGATAGAAAGAAAACCGTCACCGTCAGCCCCCACGTTAGCGTTCCGATCGATCGTAAAAATCCATCGGTTTGCCCGATCAAAATCATTCGTGCCGGCAGCAGCAATTGCACATAGACCGGGAGGAAAACCAGGAACAACCCTTCGGCGCCGTTGGCCACCAACGCATACTGGACCGGAATCGCGACGTAGGCCCAGAACATGATCCGTCGGTCCGCCCGCCGCGACGGGATCAAGGTGAAAAACTCCTTGAGTCCCAAAAAACTGACAAAGGCCAAAAACCAAACCGCCGCGATGGGGGACAGCAACAGGCATCCGGCCACCAGTCCGGCGATCACCCACCAGGTCCGAATCCTCGCCCGCAGTTCGGTGTAGTCGCGGTCCGGGAATCGCCAAACAAGACTGATCGATGCAAGGCTAGCCAATGCCAACGCCGCAAACACGGCTAGCAGAACGGAGTGGGATTGCGGTGACAGATGTTCAAACATGATTCGATTCCGACGCCCGCAGGTGAGCGGCGATCCGGCTCAGACGCCGCCAGGTGGTGATAAGACCCCCGATGACAATCAAGACCAACGCCCACCCCATGACCTCGAACTCCGGCACCAGCATCCCGGCCGACGCAGACCAGGCTCAGGATCGCCATGCGATGTTGTTTGGCCATCGGTCCGTTATACAACTGCCCTGCCCCGACCGATGCCCCGATCGCCCGAACATAGGCGACCAAAAGTGAGATCACCGCTGCCGCCCAGCCCCATGTGGGTTCACCCCCGGCGGCATAACCGGCGGCAACCAGCAGCAACGGATCGCTGATTCGGTCAGGGACCTCGTTGAACAGCGGTCCGACCGCCGAAGCCCGGCGGCCCTCGACCGCCACCATGCCGTCGAACAAATTGGCAATCAAACGTCCTTGGATTCCGATCAGCCCAACGAACCATCCCACCCGAACCCAACCATGCGATGGCACGGTGGCCGTTGCGATCAATCCCGCGGCTCCGGCGGCCGCCAGGATCATGCTGGCCACCGAGATTGCGTTGGGGCTGATCCCGAGCCGGTTGAGCGTCGCGGCCGACCGGATGAACACGGGCCAAGACCGGGTTTGCAGCGGACGACGATCCGATGGTTTGCCGGCCGCCGCGTCCGGTGTGGTTGGATTCGTCATAAAACGTAGGTGTTCATCATAAACTCAAACGATGGCGGTTTTTTTGGCAGGCCCGTACCGTTCGGATCTGTTCATAGGGCACCTGTCCGTCTAGCGCGTCATAAACCGGCCGCAATGCCTCGGTCTCCATTCCGACCAACGCCGCCTCGACCCT
This sequence comes from Pirellulaceae bacterium, assembly GCA_963833245.1. Lineage (GTDB taxonomy): Bacteria > Planctomycetota > Planctomycetia > Pirellulales > Pirellulaceae > Rhodopirellula. The sequence continues at coordinate 1,580,116 of CAWHXH010000002.1, read as the reverse complement.
CGAAACAATCGGGCGGGGAACCCACGGGCCGGGATCGGTCACACCGTTTTCAATCAGGTAGTGTTCCAAATAGCCGGACACGGTCGATGGCCGCAGACCCATCGCTTCGGCAACCTGTTCGATGGATTGACCCTGCCGGAACCTCTCGGACGCACTTTCGATCGAAAGTCGTTTGGCGATACCAAACGATTCCCCCGAGGATGGCTTTTCTTCGTTGTCAACCATTGTGACCGAAGGTTGTTTGTCAGTATTGTCTCGGGATAGCCCCGTCCGGTCGCAATGCTCATCAATGATCGCCAAAAAAGTTTTGCCGAGTTCTTTTAATTTCATCTGGCCGACCCCCGAAATCGTACCCATCATTGCCAGCGAACCGGGGCGAACGCGGGCCAAATCCCGAAGCACACCATCCCCAAAGATGATGTACGCCGGCACCCCACGTTGCTGCGATAACTCGGTACGGCGTGCCCGCAACGTTTCAAACAGATCACGGTCGACTCCCTCCCAGCTTTCAGACGGTTTTTCGCGGTTTGCCTTGGTCTTTTTGGCGGGGGGACGCGTCAGGATGACGTCCCCCCGACCGGCCATCAGCTCCCGACCCGATTCGCTCAGTCCGAGTTGTTGAAACTCACCGTGTCGGATCAAAAATCCTTGTCCGACCAATTGATCAATCCATTGACGAACCACCGCGGCGGGATGCTGCGACAGCAGACCGTAGGTGCTCAACCTGTCGTGGCCATACTGAACGATTCTGGAGTCCTTTGATCCCGTCAAGACTTTGGCGGTGTGACCGGCCGCAAAGCGTTGTTTGATTCGAACAACGCAGGACAGAATTTTTTGTGCCAAGATGACCGGCTCGGCAACCTGGTCGAGTTCATCCAGGCAAACGTCGCAGGCATCGCAGCGTTGGTTTGGATAACTCTCGCCAAAGTATTCGACGATCGCTGCGTGTCGGCAATGCACGCCGCCGGCCAAATCAGCCATGGCATCGACGCTGGCCATGGCGGACGCGAAGTTATTGGAATCGCCGTTTTCGAGGATGCGTTTCCAAGTCATCACATCCCCGCCGGAAAACATCAGCACGCACTCGGCGGGTAAACCATCCCGGCCCGCCCGGCCGGATTCCTGTTGATAGTGCTCGATGGACTTGGGCATTCCGGCGTGAATGACATAGCGCACGTTGGCTTTGTCGATCCCCATCCCAAAAGCGACCGTGGCAACGATGACGTCGCAGGCATCTTGCAGGAACGCTTCCTGATTGGCCGCACGCTCGTGATCGGACAACCCGGCGTGGTAGGGGCGTGCGTCGACACCACGGCGTTTGAGAGCAGCGGCAATCTGATCGACTTCCTTGCGAGTGATTGCGTATACGATGCCCGATTCTTTGGGGTGCCGATCGATCACTTCGATCACCTGATCCAAACGGCTGTCCGCCCGCCGCATCCGGTAGATCAAGTTGGGGCGATCAAAGCTACCGACCAGGATTTCCGGGTCGTCCAATCGGAGTTGCTCGGCAATGTCCTCCCGCACCCTCTGCGACGCGGTTGCGGTGAGGGCATGGATCGAAGAATCGGGGAAGCGATCTTTGAGGATTCCCAAACCTCGGTATTCGGGACGGAAATCGTGACCCCAATTACTGACACAATGTGCCTCGTCGATGGCAAAAAACGACACCCCAACCTTTTGCAAAAAATCTAAGGTGCGGTCGATCAGCAAACGTTCCGGCGCCATGTAAAGCAACGACAACTCGCCGCGGGCGATCTGTGCGGCGACCTCGTTCTTCTGTGCCTGAGACTGAGTGCTGTTGACCAACGCCGCCGCGACGCCGTTGGCACGCAACGCGTCGACCTGATCTTTCATCAACGAGATCAGGGGCGAGACGACCACGGCCAAGCCGCCATCGACGATCGCGGGGACTTGAAAACACAGCGATTTGCCGCCGCCGGTGGGTAGGACGACGACCGAATCACGGTGTTGCAAGACCGCGGTGACCGCCTCGGCCTGCAGCGGCCGAAACGTCTCATAACCCCAAACCTCCCGAAGCACCCGGCGGGCGGGTGCCAGATCGAAGGTCACGCGATCATCAGCGGCGCGATCATGGACGGTGGAAGCACGATCGGCGGGCATGGCAAGCCGTGGGGTCGACGAAACGGGGGGCGTCTGGCCATCTTACCGCATCCGGTTGCCGCGGACCTACGCCGGCGGCAAACCCATCACGCGTCGCCAAGCCGATAGTTGGCCGATGTGGATCATGTTGTGTCCACCGATGTAGAAACCGTGCATCGCACCGACCGTGGCGAATTTACCACGCATCTTTTCGTTAGGGTTGGCGGCTCGAAATTGGTCATCGCTAGCCGATCGGAGGGCGTCGATGGCAACCCGCATGGACTCGAAATACCGGTCCAACAATTCCTGTCGGTCAGGATAAATCGAACCGTCCGGATCATCGACGCACTTGGCCGCCGGCGAAAACAGTTCTTCGTCGGCCGGTTTGGGACCGATCTTAGACGCATCGCCGCCCAGGTCGCTGACGATCCGGCTGGGATACAGACTGAGGTGTCCGTAGATGAAAGCCGGATGATTGGTTTCAACCCGCCGTTCGCCCGCGGGCGGAAAACGTGCAAACGTCTCGTCAGAAATTCCCGAAGCCATCCGCTGGGCATAACTGACGACGAGATCCGCCGACTGGGCGATCATTTCTCCGATCAAAGCATCTTTCCGCTGAAGGGTTTGAAAACCATCGAGGCCAAACGTTCAACCGAATGCCTCCGGCCGGAAAGGATGCCGTCATCGATCGAAAGATTCAAGCCGCCCTAGCGGGTAGCGAAGCGTCAGCGTTTGGAAAGCTCGCTTGAACTTGGGACGACGGCTCGGTCGGCGCGTCTCGCCGACTCATCCATCGCTGGCGGGCATAGTGCGACGCGACCACGGCGGCCTGTTCAATCCTCAGGTGCCATGGCAACCGTGCCCGAGAGGCCATTTTGACATAGCTCATCATTTCGCGAAACGTCGGTTGACTCCAGGTTTCAAACTCCCGAGCCATCCGATAGCACAGACTTGACAAATCATAACCGCAGGAATTGACGTACCAGTGGATCAGTCGGTTGACTTTCAACGTATGATCCCACTTCTGCGACGCGCTGAACAGCCGATCGGCGTGTTGATTGTCGCCATGGATTCGGTATCCGACCAGGGGCTGGTCCAGGTGATATTTGTGCGCCCCGACAATTGAAGCGCCAAAGATCAGCACATCGTCCGCCCGAGTGATCCAATCGGCTTCTAGGGGATAGGGCAAAACACGAGCCGCCGTCCCGGCCCGCATCGATAGGCATGAGGTGGGGTTGCCAACCCAATGCCGGTAGTAGACCGCCGCCAGCACGCTTTGACCTCGATCTCGAGTCGGTTGGCGGCGGGGGGAACCACAGCGATTGCCGAACTCTTCAAAGCCGGTTGCCAGGCAATCGACATGCGGATATTGACGGTAAACATCCATCGCCTGACGAAGCATGTCGGGCCGATACCGATCGTCCGCATCCAAGAAAAACAACACGTCGCCGATCGCTTCGGCCGCCCCACGATGGAAACACGAAAGCTGCCCCGCCTGGGGTTTGGCAATGATTCGCACGCGTTCGTTGTCACCGTAGCACCGGTTTAAATGCTCGACGGTGCCATCGGTCGAACCATCATCGACGACGAGAATTTCGGCGAACGGTTCGGTTTGATCGAGCGTGCTGTCAACCGCCTCGGCCACGTAATCCACGTAGTTGTGGCTGTTGATCAAACAGGTAGCTTTCATGGCGGCGGGGACGCGTTGGGCGGACGGCGAGCACACCCCGGCGGCACGCTCACGTTGCGGCGTAGCACACCGGCACCGGGCGCAGCAACCCCAACCGGCAACCGGCAACCGGCAATCGTAGCGGAAGTCGTACTAATCCTCCCGCTGCAGTTCAATCGTCTGCGTAGGAAAGGCGAAGTCGATTTCCGCCTCGCCGAATCGTTTGGCAATCGTTTCGTTGACCAATGACACATGATCCAAATACGTCAGGTAGCCGCGCTCGGTGTCCCGCTGGGGTGAGTTCCCATCGGGGTCCATCATGTACCAGTAATCGCATCGCAATTCCAAGGAATAAGCGGCGAATTTCTCGAAGGTCACCTTGGGGGGATGAGCCTCCAGGTCCGCTTGCCCCTGTCCGGCAATGGGATCGGAACGGAGGATCTCTTGCAGGATATTTTTGGCCCGCAGGATGGTCTCGTGATCGGTTCCGTACTTCAACGACAGATTCATGATCCGGCGCAGGAACCGTCGCTCCGATAAATTCTCCACCGGATTGCTAATGAACATCATGTTGGGCACCGTCCACAATTCCCCGGTCAGCAACCGAATCTCGGTGACCTGGGTCGCGACGTCTTCGATCTCTCCCCATTCCCCTTTGAAACGAACCCAGTCGCCGACGACGAACGGTCGATTGGCAAAAATCGTGATGGTGCCAAACAGGTTGGCGACCGCATCTTTAGCCGCCAGCGATACCGCCAACGCCAGGATGCCCAAGCCGCCGAGCAACGCAGTGACGTTCCATGCAAAGACGTTTTGGAGCACAAAAATAATCAAGACCGCGATCGCAAAGATCCGTAGCGAACGACGAATGATGGTCGAAAGCATCTTGGCGTAGGGATCATCGTCGTCCGCGGTCGCAACGCGGACCCAAACGACCAGCAATTCGATCAGCGACACGATCAACCAGATCAATGCCAAAATGAACAACGCCTGCAGTAGCTGCCACCTCAGGTGCGAGAGCGCGGGTTCAAAATGGATATTCGCCGAACCGATCATCAGACCCAGGGTGACCGCCAGGATCATCAGCGAAGTCCGGGTCCCCCGAAGCACCGGCCCGACGACCAGGTTGCCGCTGGAATCCAGTCGATTGGCCAGGGCTGACAGCCCCCACCCGATCCCCCAAGCGACGGCCAGCGAAATCACCAATACCAGTATTGCTCGCAACCAACCGGTCGCCGCGGTTTCAGTGAAGGTCGGTTGAACGATGCTGGCAAACAATGCCCCTTTTTGTTCGGATCGGTGCCGCGGCGGAATCTTTTTGAGACTAGCCAATAAATCATCGACACCACGGAGCGTCGCGGCGGTAAAGACCCAGTCGTCACCCTGTTTTTGCAGGACGATCGAACCGGCGGGTGAATCGTCCAAGACGCGATAGACGAACTGCGTGTCGATGCCGCGGGGGAAAAGTTCATAACGCGAAATTTGATTTTTTTTCACCACGATTTTGTCCGGCAGCGAGCTGGGCGACAGCTCGGGCAGACGATCAAAAACCGCCAATAGATCGTTGGCGGTCGCGCGAGGATCTTCCAATTCCGCGTCCGGGTCAAACGTCTTTTTCACCCGCGGCCACACCTCTTCCCGCCCCATCGCCAAATGATTCATCGCTTCGACGAACGTCAATGTGGTCGTCTGGGGGCTGTCGACGGCGTCCCATTTGGGTGACTCGACGGTGCCCTCCTCGCTGCGGGTGCGAAAGAGATCGATGAACGCCTCCCCGCCCGATTCCATCAATTCAAAGAAGCCGACTTGCGTACTTTGCGGTCGCTGGCCGTCGGGATCGGCCGATGAACCGCCCGACGATGGGCCGATGGCCAAAGCGGTCGAGGCGAAGGAGAAAGTCAGAACGAAGAGTGTGAATCGAAGCATGAAACGGTGGTTTGGAGCGAAAATTCCGTCGATCGGTCGGAACCGGACCGGCATGATACCGACGATCGGCGTTCTTGTTGATCGCGGGATTTCCCAGCGACCACGCGACCGCCCCGGCGGGGGGGGCAGCACGCTAGAATGGGTGCAGTGGATTTGTCACGCTGCCCTGCCAAACGGTTTTGCCGATGAAGATTGCAATCATCAATCCCGCCTTTGAGGTCTCTTACTGGGGGTTAGAACACGCTCAACCCATTCTCGGTAAACGTGCCAATATGCCGGTCGCAAGCCTGCCGCTGCTGGCGGCGCTAACGCCGCCGGATCACGAGGTGGAGTTGTTTGACGAGAACGTGTCCCCGCTCGATTGGGAACGTCTGGCGACGTTTGATATTGTCGGTGTGACTGGAATGTCGGTTCAAAAGTATCGGATGGAGACGATCCTGGGAGAGCTAAAGCGGCGGGATGTTTTCACGGTCGTCGGCGGTCCATGGGTCACGGTGCAGGAGGATGCCTTCGAAGGCCTAACCAATGTTATTTTTGTGGGCGAAGCCGAGACGACGTGGCCGCAATTCCTCAACGACTACAAGACCGGTAATTATCAAGTCCGTTACGAACAGTCTGAAAAGACTGACATGACAACCGTGCCGGTACCAAGGCACGATTTATTGAAAAACAAACATTATTTGGTCGGTAGTCTGCAATTCAGTCGCGGCTGTCCGTTTCAATGTGAATTTTGCGACATCATCGTCACGTTTGGCCGTCGACCGAGAATCAAGAACCCCGAGCAAGTTGTTGCCGAACTGGAGGCATTACGAGCCGTCGGAATGCGAATTGTCTTCATCGTCGACGATAATCTGATCGGCAACAAAAAGGGAATCAAACCGGTTCTTGCCGCGGTCGCCGATTGGCAAGAGTCCCGCGGCTACCCGATGGTTTTCAGCACCGAAGCCTCACTCGACTTGGTGGAGGACGACGAACTCTTGGAACTGATGGCACGTTGCCACATCTCCTCAGTCTTCATCGGTATCGAGTCGCCCAACGAAGCTTCGCTCAAGGAGACCAAAAAATATCAAAACGTGCGGGCCTCCGGCGGGACGATGATCGAGAAAATTCATAAAATTCAGGATGCCGGAATCGAAATTTGGTGCGGCTTGATCGTCGGATTTGATAACGACACTCCTGAGATCTTTGAAGCACAGAAGCAATTCCTTCGCCAGTCGAGGATTGCCCACGCGATGATCGGTCTGCTACACGCGATCCCCAAGACACCGCTGCACGCTCGGTTGACGCAGGAGGGTCGGATCGGCACCCAAGGCGAAGAAGACTTTGGGACAAATGTCATACCCGCGGGCATGTCCCGTGAGCAACTTCGCGACGGATACATCCAGACCATGTCGGAGGCCTACGAAGTCGAACCCTACTTCCAGCGACTCGATGCCTTGTTCCTGCACGGGAATTTCCGGTTTCGGGTCTTCGATACCCCGGCGTTTGTCAAAAGCCGAACGCTACGACTGCGTCATCGAGCGATGTTTGTCGCCGGGACGGCCGCATTGCTGGCCGGTTTAATGCGGCGGGTCCCCGACCCCGCCCTGCGGGCGGAGTATCGCCGGCGAATCGGTCGCGCGGTGCGATTGAAGTGGCGAGATCCATCAATCTGTTTCTTTTATGCAATGAAATGTGCGATGCACTACCATCACCATACCATGACCCGCGACATGGCGGCTAATCCCAACAAGGTGGTCTCGTCATTCGGTAGCGCTAATTTAGCTGCCCGGTCCAGCGATTCAGATCGTTCTCCTTGCAGCACTGTAACAGCTGCCGGCGTGGTTGCCCTTCCGATCGCGGAACGTTAGGCCAATCGTCAGGCATTTTGATAATATGCCCAACGCCCGTCGCTCAACTCTCCGAGTTGGGCTACCACCAAAGACCACAACTCAAGGAGTTCAGTGTCTGTCCAACATAATGCCAACGATCAACTCCCACTGGCAGGACTTGCGGGAGAGTAAAAATGTTGTACGAACACCCAAATGGGCAGTGCTGTAAGGACTGTGGGATCAACAACTGTAGTATTCATCGTAGCGGGACCCGCCAGGGTTCAGTCCGCCCGGAAACCCTGGCGGGTCCAGCTACGTCAGTTATTGATCCCGCGGTCCTTACTTCCCCAATGCTTGCTGGCAGGCGGGAGACGAGGTCAAGATCCAAATCGATGCGGACTTCAGCGGCGATTTTAGCGAAGAAGAACCGACTCGTTATCTTTACCAATCGGGCAATTGGTGGTGATCACAATGTCGGTTCAGTGGCCCGATGGGGTGACCACCTCCGCTTGGATCGATCGCTCGTTGGGTAGTCATTACGCCAACAACCAACAAGGCGTCGTGCGGCGCTACTTTGAACCGGAAGAGACCCGCCCGGGGTATTACCCGGCCGAAGTGACCGTCATCGACGATGACCTGGGCGAGCATCGCGTCCTGATCGATGCGGTTGATCTGGATGTCAACAATGACGACGACAATGACAACGACTACGCGATCGGCAAAATCCTGTGCCTGCCAAACCAAAGCACTGCGGCGGCGTGCTTGCCGCAGCATCCGTCCTACGCACCGTCGCGGCTGCGGCTACCGCCGAACTTGGATCCCCATTCGACGGTTAGGATCGAATTCGAGATCGACCACCGCAAGAAGTCCGGTGACGTCGAGTTGCTCACCGTGTCGCCGCGATCGCTGACGACCGCCAATCACAAACCGCTGCAAGATGGCGGGGTGGTGATTGAGCCTGGTTTTTCCTATTCCCTGACGGAACTGGGCTACGACAGCTGGAACGGGTCAATTTTGGTGGTCGTCAACGCTCTGAATGTCACCAATGGGCATTCGACCCGCGACGCGGTACAGTTCAGTGGCAAACCCGTTGACCGGATCACCGCCCGGGTGCTCAACCTCAACCGCCCCGGCGGTGATGGACCGCTGGAAGACACGATCCGCTACATGAACGTGTACGGCGATACGTTCTACGAGCACCTGGATCGCCGCGACACCCGCGGCCTCAACCTTCAAGGCATCAACGGAGAGGCCATCCGATCAATGTTCGCCTCGGAGTTAGTGTACGACGGAGCGGATGGCAAGAGCTGGTCGTTGAAGTTGCTGGATCAGCAGTCATTAGGCAAGTTGGGTATTAGAACAGAGACCATTGCTCTGGTATTTGACGAATCCAAAGGGTTCATAGCGGCGATGTACCATGACCATGTTGCCGACATGTACATCTTGGCGTTTGCGGGAACCACTCTGCAGTGGGGTGACATGATAACCAATGTCAAGCAAGCTCTGGGCGACGCTTCACCGACCATAAAATCGAACGATACCTCCGAGATGGGGGGGACGTGTCGATCACCGACGAGTACGGCGTCAACGCGGCGATGGACTTGGTCGCCGTTGATCCGCCCCGCCTCGACATTGCCGAACGGTTGGTCCGGGCGGGACTGGACCTCGACCAAATCAACGTCACCGGCAAAAGCCTGTCGGGAATGATGTATCAGAACAGGCATCACCTGAGCGGTGTTGAGCACGCTTCTCCCTTTCCCGAACGAGATGTCGAGATCCAGAGACAAGCCAAAAGCTTTGTTGCCCTGTTATCGCAGCGGGGGCACTGGAGCAAGGATCTGATTGAAAAGAACAAGCTGACGTGGAATGCCAGAAGACTACCATCCGAACGAATCAGTCCCAGAACGTTCGCCAAACGGTTACGCCTGTCGTGGTACCCTCGCCAACATTTTAAAGAAACGCAGTGGTGGTATGAGGACGATTTGCATGACCAATTGCGAGTCCACCCTTGGTCGCTGCCCCCGGTGCCGACGGGGCTGCCTGGCCAGATCGGGTTTCGGGCGGTCGATGGCAAAACGGTGCCATGACCGGCACCCCGCCCCGGACACTGATTTGGTTGGCATCCTATCCCAAAAGTGGCAACACTTGGATGCGGATGCTGCTGGCGGCTTATTCATCGCCCGACCTGTCGCCGTTGCAACTCCGCGATGCCTTTCGCGTCACGGTCAACGAGTCTCGACTGGAGGATTATGAGCGGATTGCCGGTCGGGGAGATTTGACGGTCGACGATATCAACCTGTTGCGGCAGGCGGTTCAGATTGACCTGGCCAGCCGGGTCAAACCGCCGGTGTTGCTGAAAACGCACAACGCCCGGTGCGTGATCGGCGGGGACGCTGGGTGGAAGTTTTAAATGATCATCAAATTCCCGTGGTGCGGCGAGACCACGGCGACGTCATGCGGCGGATTGGTTATGAGGGTCTGGTGCATGCCCCCAGTCAAGTCCCTTATGATGAACCGTCACCACCCAACCGGCGATGAAGAACAGGTACATGTTGATCATCGGGATAATTTGAACGTCCTGGAACATGCCGTGAAACAGATAGGCCGCGACCGTCACCACGCCTGTCAAGCCAATCCGCCGGCGAGCGGTCCGTTCGTCCGGATCGCGGTCGTCCCCCGCCGCCAGACGCCACGCGGCGGACGTTGCGGTTCCCAAAAACGCTAAGAACAATCCCAATCCGATCAGACCGGCATCGACCAGGATTGATAGCAACACGTTGTGTTGATGATAACCCCGAGCCATCTCCAACGGCACGCCGTGGCGGCGGACGGTGATGTATGACCGAGCGGCGCCGAAATAGTGACCATAACCATGACCGACGATTGGGTGGTCGGCCGCCATTTCCATGGCGATGATCCCCAGCAGCGGACGCAGTTGAACGGATTTTTCAGCGTCCGCGGCAGTCAGGTGTTTGTCACGTTTCATACGCAGAATTTCGTCCTTGAGTCCCATCATGCCCATCCCGCCAATGAGGATCGTTGCCGCGACGGTCCAAATCCTCAACCAACGCGGTCCGTAGAAAAACAGTCCGATCCCGATCGCCAGCCCCCCGGCCAACCAGCCCGAGCGGGTCAACGTGGCGGCGATGCCCGCCAGGATCACGGCGGTCAAGCCGAGGTGAATCATTCGCCACCGCCCGCGATTGATGAAAACGCCATAGAGAGTCCCCGCAAGGCCGATCGTCATCACAATTCCATTGCCCGACGGATTGAGCAACGGTCCGCGGCCCCGTCCCAGGAACTCAAAAACCTTTGGATCAGCGATGTAACGGGGAAAAACCAACGAGTACAAACCTTTCGCTTCCAAGACCGCGGTGATCGCCAAGTAGATCGCGATCGCAACCACGCCTCGGTTGATCAGTGTCAAATCCGCAATCTTGGGTCTGATGGTGCGAATGATGAAATACAGACCGGCGGGCACCGCAACGTAAAAGAGCCAGCGTCCGAAGGGCGATTCATCGCGGGGTGCCCCATCGCCCTGCTGGGTCGAGACGAGTAACCAACCGGTCAACAACACCACCGCGGCGTCGGTCCGGTTGATCGGACCCAACGGTCCCCAACCCAGCCGCCAGCGCACCGCCGTGGCGACGCACAGGGCAACGAACAGCAACCGATCAATGCTGATTTCTACCGGCCCGGCAACGCTGTAGAACGCCGGTCCGGCCACCGTGCCCAGAATCATCAATGCCAACGTCCACGCCGACGCGGTGCTGTGATGAACCAGCGGGATCAACCAAACCCCGGCGGCGACGACGATGAGCAACAACAGGATTCCCATGCTCAAATTTAGGTCGCGGTTTGGCGATTGCCATCAATGGTTTGGCAATCCATGCTTGGCCATTGCCCACCCCGATGCCCACGGCCCCCCATGCTGCCCACACCCACCGCCGTTGCCCACAATCGTCGCCTCGCCGGGGGGATTGCCGCGGTCGTGGCGGTCCTCGGGTTGATCGCCGCGGTGACGTGGCACCCCGCCGCCGCCGTCCTGCTGCTCATCGCGGGGGCACTCTATTGGTTCCTCACCAGCCGGATGCGGCGCCGGGGCCGGGTGGTCGCCAGGCCCTTTCCCGACGCCTGGGAGGCCATTTTGCAAAAAGAGGTCGACTTTTACCGATCTTTGGAAGACGACCGCAAAAGTCGCTTTCGCCAAATGGTGCAAGTCTTCCTGGACGAGGTCGACGTGACCGGCGTGCGGACCGACGTCGATGAAACGACCCGGGTCTTGGTGGCGGCCTCGGGCGTGATCCCCGTCTTCGGGTTTGAAGACTGGGAGTACGCCGGTTTGGGGGAGGTCCTCATTTACCCGAATTCCTTTGACGAAGAATATCAAAGTGAAGGTGATGGGCAACGCAACATCTTAGGACTGGTCGGTCAAGGGCACCTGCGGGGCGTCATGGTGCTTTCCAAACCATCACTGTTGCAAGGTTTCCGCAATCGGACCGGCAAATCCAACGTCGGGATTCACGAATTCGCCCACCTGGTCGACGCCGCCGATGGCAGCGTCGATGGCATTCCTGCGGGGATCGAACGTGAGCAGATCGATCCCTGGATCCGGTGGGTCGGACGCGAGCTTCGGGGGGACCAAACCGCCAGTGACATCAACGACTACGCCTACACGAACGAGGCGGAATACTTCGCCGTGTTATCCGAATACTTTTTTGAGCGACCCGACGCGCTGCAGCAGCAGCACCCGAAGCTTTATAAGATGATGACATCGATTTATCATCAAAATACACGACGGCTATTGTCGGGATTGCCCCGCCGCCGCCGCCGGGTGGGCCGCAACTCACCCTGCCCCTGCGGTTCGGGCGAAAAGTACAAACGGTGCTGCAAACGCAAGGCGGCGAAGATCGCATGAGTATTGATTCATGGGCCGCCCTGCAGCCGCACGACGAGCACAATCGTAAGCTTGCCGAGAATGTTCACCCAACCGATTGGATCAATCCCAAGCCGAAGGGCCGATATAACCTTGTCGTCATTGGCGCCGGCACCGCGGGATTGGTTGCCGCCGCCGGGGCAGCGGGGCTGGGTGCCAAGGTTGCCCTGATCGAACGGCATTTGATGGGGGGGGACTGCCTGAACGTCGGCTGCGTGCCGAGCAAAGCCATCATCGCCGCCGCCCGAACGGCCGCCGCGGCACGTAATGCGGCGGCATTTGGTATTCACACCGGGCCGGTCGACGTCGATTTTGCCAAAGTCATGCAGCGGATGCGATCACTGCGGGCGGACATCTCCCCGCACGACTCCGCCGCCCGGTTTCGCGACCTCGGCGTGGACGTTTTTCTAGGCGACGCCGCGTTCATCACCAATGGTCAGATTCGCGTCAAAGATCAGGTTTTGACTTATAAAAAGGCGGTGATCGCTACCGGTGCCCGCGCCGCCAAGCCCTCGATCCCCGGCATCGATGACGTCTCGCCATTGACCAACGAGACGCTGTTTTCGTTGACCACCCTGCCCCGCCGGATGACCGTGATCGGCGGCGGACCGATCGGTTGCGAAATGGCACAAGCGTTCGCACGGTTGGGAAGCTCCGTGACGCAGATCGAGAAGGCCGACCGCATCCTATCCCGCGAAGACGCGGACGCCGCGTTGGTGGTCCGGGAGGCGATGCGGCGTGACGGCGTACAATGGATACACAATGCCAGAGTCGTTCGGTTTGAACGCCGCGGCAATGATAAGACGACGATCTACCAGATCGATGGCGTTGAGTCGGAGGTCCGGGCCGATGAAATCCTGCTGAGCATCGGACGCACCCCCAACGTCGATGACATGGGGTTGGAAACCGTCGGGGTTGAGTATGACCGCCGGACCGGTGTCAGCGTCAACGATCGACTCCAGACGACCAACCCGAGTATCTATGCGGCCGGGGACGTTGCATCGAAATACAAGTTCACCCATGCGGCTGATTTCATGGCACGTTTGGTGATCGGCAACTCGCTATTTTTGGGTCGTGGTAAATTCAGCGGGTTGATGATTCCCTGGTCCACGTACACTTCCCCGGAACTCGCCCGGGTCGGGATGACCGCCGAGACAGGCGGCGGAGGCCGGCATCGCGATCGACACTTACATGCAACCGTTTTGCGAGGTCGACCGCAGCATCCTCGAGGGTCAGACCGAGGGTTTTGTCAAAGTCCATGTTGCCAAAGGGTCCGACCGAATCTTGGGCGGAACCATCGTTGGCGAAATGGCCGGGGACTTGATTGGCGAAATGACGCTGGCGATGACTCAAGGCATCGGACTGAAACAGATCGGCTCGACCATCCACCCCTACCCCACCCGAGCCGACGCGATTCGCAAGCTCGGCGATCAGTACAACAAGACACGACTGACGCCCAAAGTGGCTTCGGTCATGAAACGCTGGTTGGCGTGGACGCGCTGAGCTAAACTGGCTGCCCGACAAATTAACCGCCATCATCGATTCACGGTTGGCCACCTCGGCACGTAGCCTTGCCTGGTAGTCTCGCCCCCGTAGCCTCGCCCCCGTAGCCTCGCCGAGCATCATGAAACCAACCTTGCGAACCTGCGGCGGTTTTTCCCGGCCCCTCCGGTGGTTGGCGTTGATCGGACTGGTCGTCTCCTCGACCGGTTTCGCCGCGGACGCGACGTCGGTGGAATTTTTTGAGTCCAAGATTCGTCCGGTGTTGGTCAAGCACTGCTACGAATGTCATAGCTCCGACAGCGAGGTGCTCGGCGGCGGTTTGGTCCTCGATCACGCCGCGGCGATGGCCACCGGGGGCGACTCGGGACCCGCGGTGGTGCCCGGCGACGTCGAAGCGAGTGAGCTGATCGCGGCGATTCGCTATGATTCGACGGAGATGCCCCCGGACGGGCGATTGAACGATCAAACGATCCGAGATTTTGAGCAGTGGATCGCTGCCGGAGCGATCGATCCCCGACCGACGCCATCCCAAAACGAGTCGATACCGCGAGGTGAAATTGATTTGGAGGCCGGACGTGAGTTCTGGGCATTTCAAAAACCTCAGAGTTCGTCAACCGCCCGCATTGATGACCACCTCGGTGATGCGATGCGGGACGCCGGCATCGAGCCGTTGCCGCCCGCCCCGCCGGCGGCTCAATTGCGACGACTGACGTTTGACCTGACCGGCTTACCACCAACGGTCACTCAATTGAATGCTTGGTTGGCCGACCCCGCTCCAAAGCACTGGCGTGAACTAGTTGACCAGCAGCTAGCTTCCCCCGATTTCGGACTGCACTGGGCGCGGCACTGGATGGACGTCGCTCGGTACGCCGACAGCAACGGCAGCGATTTCAATGCCGCCTTTCATGACGCGTGGCGCTACCGCGATTACTTGACCCGGGCTTACAACGCCGATGTCCCATTTGACGAGATGATTCGGCAACAAATCGCCGGCGATTTGATGGAGGCCGATGACCCGCCCGGTGCCAAGGATCTGCTGCGTAGGACCGATCAAATCGTCGCCACCACGTTTTTGATGTTGGGCACCAAGATGCTCAGCGAACGGGATAAAGACAAGTTGACCATGGATGTCGTCGATGAGCAGATTGATACCGTCGGCCGTGCCTTCATGGGTTTGACGCTTGGTTGTGCCAGGTGTCATGACCATAAGTTTGATCCCATCCCCACCCGCGACTACTACGCCCTGGCGGGGATATTTCGCAGCACCCGTTCATTGCAAGGCACCTCGCAGCCCTTCGTCAGCACGTGGCGAAAAACCCCCCTGCCGATCGACGACCGGTGGGCCGAGGCGATTGAAGATCACGAAACCGAAACCAAGCGACTTCAAGGTCAATTGTCCGAGGTTGAAAAAAAGCTCAAGGAAATCGAAAGTTCCACGACAACGCTCCCCGGCGTGATGGTCGATGATGCCGAAGCGTCGCTGACCGGTACTTGGGTAACGTCAACCTATTCAAAACCTTTCATTGGCGATGGGTACCGGCACGACGACAATCGCCTCAAAGGCGAAAAATCCGCAACGTTCAACGCCATACTTGAGCAACCGGGCCGTTATGAGGTTCGGCTGCATTACATCGCCAGTTCCAGTCGTGCCAAGGCCGTTCCGGTCGTCTCCCGGATTCAACACGGCGACACGTTGCAGTCGCACAACGCGGTCGTTGACCAATCACAATTGCGGCCCGATGGCGGTAGCTATGCGGTGGTCGATGAGTTTGTCGTTGATTCGGCGGACGAAGCGGGAGTCGATGTTTCTGTCGAAGTCTCCAACAAAGCCACCAGCGGTTATGTCATCGTCGACGCGGTCCAGTGGGTGCTCCTTGAAGCGGATAAACCGGCCGAGTCGTTCGAGGTTATTGAAAAATCCAATGGGATTGAAAACCAACGTTCGGCCTTAGTCAAACGGCAAAATCGGATCAACGATCAACTTCGCGAACTCGAAAAGATCGCGCCGCCGCCTCGGCCGACCGCCATGGCGGTGGCGGACCTACCGACCGAACAGATCGATGATTGCCCCTTGATGATTCGTGGTGAGGCCAACCGCCACGGCGAACCGGTGGAGCGAGGTTTTCTGCGAGTCTGTAGCGGTCCCGCCGCGGCCGGTCATGCCACCGCGATGTTCCGGGGCAGCGGGCGACTTGAATTGGCGCAGTGGTTGACCGACCCCGACCACCCCCTGACCGCCCGCGTTTATGTCAACCGGGTTTGGATGTACCTGATGGGTGAGGGACTCGTGCGGACGGTCGACAACTTTGGGGTCCGCGGCGATCGACCGTCGCATCCTGAATTGCTCGACGATCTGGCGGTCCAGTTCATCCGTGATCGCTGGGACACCAAACGGTTGATTTGTCAAATTGTGATGTCCGATGCCTACCGCCGGTCGACCACTTCGCGGCAACACTTGGGCTTGCCGATTTATGGCCATGCCGATCGTGTCGATCCAACCAATCGATTGCTCTGGCGTTCCCATCGCCGGCCGATACCGGCCGAGGCTGTTCGCGACGCAATGTTGTCGGCCGCCGGCGGGATCGATCGCCGCTCGGTCCCCGACCCGATGCGCGGCATTGGGGTGCTGATCAATCGAAACGCTCCTGCGTCCGGTGCGGCATCCCCCAACGGCCTGTCGGTCGATCGCCGCACCACCACTTTGTTATCGATCCGCTCCGCGGTGGCACCGCTGTTGACGCACCTCGACGCCGCCGACCCGGATCTGTTGGTCGGTCAACGGACAACCACTAACGTGCCGGCGACCGCCATGGTGTTGATGGGCAGCCCGGAAGTTCAAGCATGGGCGTCGCGGACCGCTGAGCGTATGATGAAGGCGTCGCCCAACCGTGATGCTCGACCGACATGGTTGACCCGGACGCTGCTGAGCCGCGATCCCCGGCCGGCCGACGTGACATTGATGCTTCCGCGTGTTGGCGATTTGCGATCGGCCACCGAATTGATCGCAGCCATGTTTGCCGGTACCGAATTTCGCATGTTGGATTGAAAGTTATGATGCAACGTCGTCGCTTTTTACAAGATACAGCGCGGCTGGGTGTCGCCCCGCTGGTCACCGGTCCCTTGGTCGCTGGCCCGTTGGCGATTGCCGGTTTTGGGGCGTCGTCGGCCTTGGCAAATCCAGCGGGTTTAAACCCGGGTATTCCACACCATAGGCCGCGTGTTCGTCGAGTCATCTTTTGCTTCATGCACGGCGGTCCCAGCCAAGTTGACACGTTCGATCACAAACCGTTGCTGGCCAAGCACAACGGGGAGGAATTGCCGTTTGACTTGCCGGCTAATTCCAGTGCTAAACCCACGCTGCTGCAGAGTCCCTGGAAATTTTCTCGTCGTGGCGAGTCGGGGTTGTGGGTTTCCGATCTACTGCCCCATCTCGCTGACCGGATCGATGACCTTTGCATCATTCGCTCCATGCACACCCGGGGTCAATCGCATGGCCAGGCGGTGGGGATGATCAATACCGGCAGCGATAATTTCGTCCGGCCAAGTTTGGGGGCTTGGGTGTCGCACGCGTTGAGCGATGGACAATCATCGCTGCCCGATCACATCGCATTGATGCCGGACACCAGTCACGGCGGACCTCGCAATTATGGCTCAGCGTTCCTGCCGGCCCGTCACCAGGCAACCGTGGTGGGCAAGAACGGTCAATTGGGTGACGGCAAGATCGATTACCTCGACTCGGCGACCGAGGCAACCTGTGACTTGGTCAACCAATTGAATCGAAATCACCTGGATGCCGCCGGCATCGACCCCACGATCACCGGAGCGATCGAGGCGGTGGAGTTGGCGGCCAGGATGCGGCAATCGGCTCCGGGCGTGTTGGACCTCACCGATGAATCGGCCGCGACGTTGACGGCGTATGGGATTGGTCAAAAAGCGACCGATTCCTACGGCCGCGGTTGCCTGTTGGCCCGTCGCTTGGCCGCCGCCGGCGTCCGGTTCATCACCGTCAGTTCCGGGCAGGTTTGGGACCAACATAGTAAGTTGCAATCCGGTCATCAAAAGAATGCGTTGGCAACCGACAGGCCGATCGCGGCACTGTTGGACGATCTCAAAGCCCACGGTTTGTGGGACGACACCCTGGTCGTTTGGGGTGGCGAATTTGGTCGCACGCCGGTGGTCCAAGGCAGCGACGGTCGCGACCATAACCCCCAAGGGTTTACCATGTGGCTCTCCGGCGGCGCGGTCGCGGGCGGGACGGCTTATGGTCAAACCGATGACTTTGGGATGCATGCGGCGATCGACCGAGTTCACATGCACGACCTGCACGCAACAATCCTGCACCTTCTAGGTATCGATCACACGCGGCTGACGTACCGCTATGCCGGACGCGATTTCCGGTTGACCGACGTATCCGGCCGGGTCATCGAGCCGCTGTTTGGCTGACGCCACCGATTGGTTGTGCTCGCTCCAATTGCAACGCTAGCTCCAGCAGGTTTGAATCCCCGCCCGGAGGACAGGCAAGCTGGACGCCGATCGGAATGCCCCGGTCGTTCGTTCCGGCCGGAACAGAGATCGCCGGGGCGCCCGCAACGTTGGCCAATGGGGTGAACCCAACATAAGATCGCAGCCGTTCGAGTAATTCTTCATAAGGCACACGGTCGGACAATTCTCCGAGCCGTGGAGCCGTGGTCGTTGTCACCGGCGACAAAATCACGTCCACCTCCATCGCCCGTAGTCGAGCCGGATAGTCGGCTCCGACACCGCGGAGCCGACGGATCGCTCCGGGCAGTCGATAGAATCGGCGGTTGAAATCACGACTCAAGCCCCGCGTCAATTGTCCGGCTCTTTTGGCGTCAAAACCCGCCCCAAAGAGCGGTCGTCCCAGGTGAGTAATTAACCAGGCTAAAAACATCCAGTACAGCGTGAAGTCTCGCCCGAATTGAGAGCGGACCGGAACCTCGACCGGTCGAACCCGGTGACCCAATCGCGACAACTCGCCGGCAACGCGGTCCAGTGCCGACAGGGTCGCATCATCGGTAACCGCGCCGTTGTTAGAATGTCTCAAAACACCGACACGATATTTTCGGGGACCCGAAACGTCTGGTGGGGTCCATGAGATTCGCTTGTCCAATCCCGCCGTCGCCGCGTAAAAATTGATGGTGTCGCGTACACTCCGCGTCAGCACCCCCTGACAAATGATGGACACCGGCAGGTGATTGACGGCGGGGGGTTCGGGAAGCAGCCCGCGTGTCGGTTTCAAACCCACCAATCCACAACACGCCGCCGGAATGCGAATCGAACCGCCGCCATCATTGCCATGGGCGATCGGCACGATTCCCGAAGCGACCAGGGCGGCCGAACCGCTCGACGACGCTCCGCTGGAATGTAGCAGGTTGTGGGGGTTGCCCGTCGCGGCGCGGTCGCGAGATTCATCGGAGGGGCTGAACCCAAACTCCGACATCGAAGACTTGCCCAAGCAAATAAATCCCAACGACTGCAACAACCAAACGATGGCGTCGGAGTGGGAGGCCGGCCGAGGTGACACCGCGGCGGATCCCATTGCCGTCGGCAACCCCTCCACGTTGATATTGTCTTTGATAAAAATCGGCACCCCGGCAAACGGACCGTCGATGGGGCGGTCGCAAGCGTCCAGTGCCCGCTCGAAATCGGCCGTCGCGATGGCGTTCAGTTTTGGCCCGACCGCGTTGGCGCGATCGATCGCCGCGACGACAAGTTGACGCGGACTTCGCTCGCCGGTCCGCACCATTTGGGCCAATGTCGTCGCGTCGTGGCGTCCCAGCGCGTCATCCGCCCACGCAAAGCCGGTGTCTTGCCGATAGTCTGTGTTCATCGACGACATGCCTTTTGCCAAAGTCGAAAGCCCCCCGGGGAGTTTAATTGAAGTGAAGTCCAACTCGCCGACAGATCCTTCGCTTGTGGCGACCGCCTACCACGAGGCGGGCCACGCCGTGATGGCAAACCTGCTCGGCCGGGCGGTCGACAAAGTTACCATCCAGCCCGGTCGATCGGAGTTTGGCTCTCAACGACTAGGGGTGTGTCACCTCGGCAAAGGTCGTACCCGGGCGGCCAAAGACTGGATCGAAGACGAGGTTCTGATCCTGATGGCGGGCATGGTCGCCGAGTCCCAGGTGACTGGTCGTTACTGCGCCACCGGAGCCTCCGGGGACCAACGCGAAATCACGCGACTGCTGGACCTGCGAGCGACCAATCAGAAACAGTTTGATCGACTTCACCGCCGCATGCTCGACAAGACCGAGCATCTATTGGCTGACAGCGTTCACCACGCGGCGGTTTGCTTGATTGCGGAGGAGTTGTTGGCTCGAACCACGATCACCGGCCGAGCGGTCCGCCACTTTTTTAAAATGGCAATACAAAACTCGAAAATGTAGTGAATCTCGCCAACCCACTTCCTGCGGGGGTCAGCCAGCTACTCACGGACGGAGCATCTCGATGAAAGCCTACCCGATCGAATTGCGAACGTGAGTCCTGCGAGCCTGCGATGATACCATGAGGCAGACGCTGCGGGGCATCGGTCCCAGTCCGGATGCGAAGGCGGCACAGACATCGAGACGTTGGTAAGGACCGCGGGATCAATAACTGACGTAGCTGGACACGCCAGGGTTCAGGGCGGACTGAACCCTGGCGGGTCCAGCTACGATTGGTTCCGCAGTTGTTAATCCCACGGTCCTAAGTATGTCCAGCGATTGGCTACGAGCTTGAAGCCTGGTTCGATTGGGTTGATGGACACTCTGTCGAGCTATCGCAGCGAACCTGTCATCGATTCCGCTGAAATTGATTATTGTCTTGTCGCCAGATTTTCAAGCGTTGCGGACGACGCGGCGATAGACTGGGGGTCATGTTCGTTATGCAATCCCGCCGGAGGTGGATGCAAATCGCGGCCCTGGCGATGGGGCTGCTGCTGGGCCGGGTCTACCTGGGCATCCTGCAAGAATACGCCGGGTATTTCCCGCCGGACTTTGATTCCTCCTACCTCGCCGGCCGGAGGTGGAACTTTGGAGGCCGATTTGCGGTCGCGTTTTACACGCATCTGATCAGCAGCCCGATGGCGTTGGCGTTGATGATCGCCGCCAGGATCACCGTCCGCGTCAAACGTGTGCGGTGGCACCGGTCGCTGGGGCGGGCGGCGGCCATTCTCATCCTCATCGTCGTAGCACCTTCGGGCGCCGTGATGGCGCTGGACGCCTATGGCGGACCGCCCGCCGCGGCCGGGTTCATGATGCTCTCGCTGATGACGGCCGCAACCATGGGCATGGCGGTCGCCTATGTCACTGCCGGGAACGTTGCGTTGCATCGTCGATGGGTCAATCGATGTCTCCTATTGATGCTCTCCCCCCTACTGCTGCGTCTTGCTGCCGCCCTGATTCGACAGTTGGATTTGGAATCGATGTTGACTTACCAAATCAACGCTTGGGCCAGTTGGTGCGTTCCGCTGGCGGTGCATGAACTTCTTCTATATCAAACTCTCTTCTCAAGGTGCCACGATGACCCGGGAAACGATCAATCCGTTCGCCAACACCCAAAATCTATCCCCGCGAGTTGACCCGCCGACGCCCAACGGCTCCGGCATCCGTTTGCCCGAAATCCTGCTGGTGATCGCTATCATCGGTGTGCTCGTTGGGTTGCTGATGCCGGCCTTGAGCCGCTCCTCCAGCGGTGCGGCTCGCCGGATGAGTTGCAGCAACAACATCAAACACCTCGGGTTGGCAATGCACAATTATCACGCCGCTTACGATCAACTGCCGTCCCTGCGAGGCGGCACCGAATCGGGCAACCGACGTCGGCTGAGCGGATTGGCGGCGATGTTGCCGTTTTTGGAACAACAGGAACTTTGGCAGCAGATTGAATCGGGCAGTCGAGGCGATCACCCTTCCATGGGGCCGGTGCCATGGAACAAGACCTTTGATCCTTGGACTACCGAAATCCCCGGGTTTCGCTGTCCGACCGATGGTCAGCGAGGCGATCCGTTTGGCCGAACCAACTATGTGTTTTGCATTGGCGATCTGGTGCAAAGTGCTCATTCACCCGTTCAACCTCGTGGGTTCTTCGGCGGCACCGTGGTTCAACGATTTGGTGATATCACCGATGGGATCAGTCACACCATTGCGATGGGCGAAGTCGTCACTCATCAAGACGATCGGCGACGCGACTGCCGGTGGGCAATTGATGTGCCGACCGAGTGGTTGATCGATCGACAATTGGCCGAGGTTCTTTTTGATGAAAACCGGCCGGACCGTTTTCGCGGCGCGGTCCGGCTCAGCCCACTTGGGCGGGGGCAGCGGTGGGCCGACGGGGCGGTGGCGTTGTCAGGATTTCAAACGATCCAACCGCCCGGCGGCGGGCAGTGGAGTGTCGGCCGGTCGATCACCGATGATGGACTTTATGTGACCAGCAGCCTGCACGTTGGCGGAACGCACGTCTTGATGGGCGATGGGGCGGTCAAATTCCTCACGCAAAGTATCGATGCGTCGCCGAGCGAAGGTTTGCCCCACGGGCTTTGGGGTGCCCTCGGGACGGCCACCGGCGGCGAGTCGATCGACGAAAATTTTTGACGGGCAGCGTAATCTTTCGGGTTCAGCGGCAACCAAGTTGGTTGAACCGATGGATGACCCAACGCACCTCTTTGAAAAATGGATCGACCGATCCGGCCACCGCGTTGCCGCGATCGCTAGGTCAATACGCGGCTTAGTCGAATCAAATCGCGGTTAAGTTCTGGTCCCGATGATCGGGGATCCAGTCATGAGTGACCATTCCAATAGCAAATTCAATTCGCCTGGGACTGGTTCGGTGGACCCGTCTTGGCAACGTCTGACCGCGGCGTTCAGTCAGCGGTGTGAGAAGGTTGATCCCGACGAAATCAGCCGATCGGTTACCTCGGCGTTGACCAAAGCCTCGGTGATAGATCATCAACTGGTTTGGCGGGATGTTCGCGAATCGTTGGCGGCATTGTTTGTTGCATGTTTCTTTGGCGCGATTCCATCCTTTTTGCCTCTTTCGACGATGTCACGAATCGGGGCGGGAATCTTGGTGCTCACCGCAATACAAATCGCCATTCGGCTGTGGTGGGCCAGAAGCTCCGTCATTAACAATCAGCAAACACCATTGCAAGTCCTGCGGGCCTCTCGGGTGTTAATCAATCGGCAAATCAAAATGCTGCGTAACATCTCATGGTGGTACCTGGGACCGATGGCCGCCGGTTACCTGCTGTTCGTTTGGGGTTCGATGCCGACGGGGCAGGCGATCGGCAGCAGCATCTTTTACTACTGCCTCGATCGCACATTGTGGTGGCTAAACCAACGGGCCGTCGAAAAGGATTTGTTGCCGCTGAGGCGAGAACTCGAACAATCAATCGCCTGGCTGGAATCCCCCATTGGCTCAAACGCCCATCCCTCAACTTTGCAGGCCTAATTTGAAAACAATTCAAACAATCAGGCGATGGGCGTCAGCCCACGTTTAGGAGACCTGAACCTGGCACTACAGCACTGCCCGTTGGAGTGTTCGACTTTGGGCCGCGACCCGTAGCGAGTCTTCGAGCGAAGGGTCCGGGTACCGAGCTGGAAGGATGCTGGCACCCGGTGACTTCGGTCGCAATGCCTCCCTACGTCCCACGGCTCACACCAATGGCAGTCGACCACTCAATCGGGCAGTGCTGTAACGAGAGCGTCCGGCTGATGTTTTTAGACAAATCGAATGTTTTAACCTGTTCAAACTTGGAGTCAGATTGATGAGACAACTATGTTATGCTTTGTTTTTTGGAGCGACCGCCTGGGCGTGTTCCCAGTTCGTTTCGTCGTCCACGGCGGCGCCGATCGACAGCGCCCAAGAAACCGAGTCGCTCGAAGCGTTGGTAGCGCCGCTGCTTCAAACCGAGGCAATCGGACGCGTCGCCGCGGGGGTGATCCAGCAGGAGCGGTCGGTGATCATCGAGTTGCCCGAGAAGCAACCGAACCAGCCCAACACTTATAAGGTCAGCGGCTCAATGATGCAGCCGCTCTTCCGGCTCGCATTGGTGTTGGAGCGGATGGGCAGCGATCAAACCAGTCCGGCGGACCCTCCCGGGCGTCCGACCGACCCGTGGCTACGGCGATTGGCGTTGCGGGAGGAAGTCGAGGCGACCGAACCAGCACAATTGACCACAATGATCTTGCAACCGCTGGGCATGACATCGACCAATGCCGACGAAAACGGGACGTGGCGGACCACGCCGCGGGATTGGATGAAATGGCTGCAGGCTCAGTTGGAGGTGCCCGACGGAGCGATCGGCGTCGGGATCAAATCGCTGCAGCGAAAACAGATTCCATCGACCCAAACGGGCAGCTTTGCCCGAACCGCCGGATGGCAGGTGGCGCAGGATGGTAACTCTTTATTCGTTCGTGGCGGGGGAAATGACTCCGTATCAATGTTCGCCCACCCTCAATTGAAACTGGGTTCGTTTGTGATGACCGACCAACCGCATGAGATGGTCTCCGGCGTCGCCGAACAACTGGTGCAACGGGCGGCGGGGTTGTCCGTCAACCCGATACGGACGCCCAAAAGCATTACGGTTTCCAACGAGGTGATGGATCGGTATGTCGGGCGCTATGAACTTGCCCCGACCTTTGTTTTTGATGTCAAACGGGTCGACAACCAACTAATGGTTGGGGTCACCAACCAGCCGACCCATCAAGTTTACCCCAAAAGTGAGCAACGATGGTTCTATAAAGTCGTCGACGCGGCATTGGACTTTCGTGATATTCGCGATGGCAAGGCTCACCGATTGATCCTGGACCAAAACGGCATCAGGCAGGAGGCCATTCGCATCGAGTGACGGGTGAGTGGTTTGACAGCGTCATCACTTTGCCGCAGGACGGATCGACGTGGTTTGACCCAAACGTGAAAGCGGCCGACGCATTTGTTGATGGGGGGCGGCGTCATTAAACAACCATAAGATTCGGGTGCTTCGGTTGGCCGGCGGGGGCGGGGCCGGGGCACAGCCGTCGGTGAAGACAATTAAACCGTCGTAGCTTCGGTCCCGATCAATATGATCAAGCACCGGTTTAAAATTCGTTCCGCCCCGGCCGGTAATGGTTACCTGACGTTTGGCGTGGCGAAACGTTTCGGGGCCGCCGCGGATTTCCGTATCAAACCAAAGAACGTCAATTTGACGAATGCCATAACGAAAGAATTGATTGATGACCGAAAAACCGTTTTGCAAATCTTCGTCGGTCATCGAACCGGAAACATCGACGGCGAAAAGCAATCGGGTTGTCCACTGATAACGGCTGCCCATGTATTGCCAACCATAACGCCGCGACGGGCGGCTGCGAGTCAATCGTCGCTCGTTGGACAGGATGCTGGTCCGAAACGCCCGCAGGATTGATCGGTAGTCGACCCGCGGCCGAAGGGTGGCGATCAGGCTCGTCCTGGTTGACCCTCCCAGGCTGCCCCAGCCGTCGGTCGCCGAAGCGTCTTGAATCAAGCCGCGAATTTCATCGGCCATCAAGTCATCGTCGGTCCAGTCGGCGGCGTTGGACGGACCCGACGCCGAAGCATCGGCATAGCGATCCAGCGGATCGGTGGACGATGGCTGTTCCGAATGGTTGGTTGGCGGGTTGTTCGCTTCGGTTGTATCGTTTGGGTCCCGCTCCGAATCGCGGTCAATTTCGTCGTCGCGTCCCGAGGCGTCCGGCTCGGGGGTGGAATCGTCGGGCGGCGGGTCGGGCGGCGGGTTAGGCGGCGGGGACGAACCGGAAGCTAATCGGGAATAATAATACTCATAGTATTGCCCATCATGCTCGTCGTTATCCCATAAGTCTCTAGCCCGAGGCATCGGTAGCGTTGTGCGAAGACATTCCTGGACCGCCACGTTGCTTGCCAGATACGACGTGGCCGGGTCCGGTCCCCGACGCCGATACGGGTGAGACAGCAGGATTCGGACCGCCTCGAATCGCAGCACCAGTCGCAGGTCGCCCACCCGAAGCGAATCGACGAACGCAGCGTTGTATTGAATTTTGCCATGGCCGACTCTGATGTTTTGAACCCGGGAAGTTGGCAGAACCTCATGCCGGGTCCAAGCGGCAAACAGCAGCGGTTCGGAAAGGTACCAACCCTCGACGATCTCACTGATCCTTTCGGCGGCCGATCGGCCGCGGCGATCACTCAATTTTGACCCCATCGATATAATCGGTTACAAACTCGGTCAACGGCATCGATTCGGTCACCACCGCCATCGCTGCGACGTGTTCCGGTCGTGTCAGCAGCGTCACAAAATGGGCAATCGCCTCGGTGAGTTTGCGACGCCGCAGACCTTTGAGATAGCTCAGCAGGTTTTTGTGAATAACGGTGGTCTGGTCGCCCGCCCGCGGGTCAGAGCCGAGCCAGTGAACGAGCTGCTCGCCCAGCAGCAACGTTTCGGTCAGTGACAATTTTTCAACCACTTTACGATGCTCGGTCAGTTCCAAAAGCACTTGGGCAGGCGACACCGGCAGCGGATGAGATAGCGAGTTGCGAAACGCCGTTGCCGCGGCGGTCCCGACGATGCCGGCGACGAGTTTGATGTGCATTGTGTCAAGACGGTCCACGCCTGCGATCAACGCCGATACCCTGGCCCAACCGCGACGGTCGGGAGTCTTGGTCAATTCCGAACCGATCGCGGTGGACGCTACACCGGCCGTGTCACCGTCGAGGTGCTCGGGGTACTGGAGAATAAAGTCTCGCACTCGTTGGTCGATGTCATGCCGCGTCGCCCAAACCATCCAGTCGTCGACCGTCGGGGCAAACTCATAGAGGTTGAACCGGGAGACCAGAGCCGGGTCCAGGTCCGTCAATTGGTACTGATCGCCATCATTGACCGCCGACACGATGACGCTGCCGGCGGGCAACGACCGACCGGCGAGCGTTTTGTTGAGCGTCAGTTCCATCACCGATTGCAGGATTTCGGGTCGAGCACGATTCAATTCATCCAGGAACAGTGCAACCGGGGTGTCGTCGGTGGGCCACCAGTAGGGTGGCAGGAAAACGCTTCGCCCGGTCGCTTCGTCGCGGTGCATCAGTCCGATGAGGTCGCCCGGGTCACTCATTTGCCCCAGGAAAAACGAAACCACCTTGATGCCGCGCCCGCGAAACGACTCGGTGATGATTTGAGATTTGCCGATTCCGTGGCGACCGACAAGCATGATGTTTTGCGTGTGCGGTGTCAGTTCCAGGACACGCTGCAATTCGGCGGCGTCGATGCGAACGGGCAAAGTATTTTACGTGGTTGGATCCGACCAGGAGACGCCGTAAGGCAATCTTCGGTTGGAGGAGGTTTGGAACCGGACACCGGCTTCGTGCCAACGTCGCAATTGTTCGACTGCGTCGCCGAGGTGGGCAACGGTCGGTTCATAGTTTTGATGCGGCACGTCAAAACATGCTAGATGGTCATCGGTCAGCCGAACGAACAATTGCCAGCGGTGAGGAGCATCAACGATGGCATAGTGATAGCCGAACGCCGCTAGTATCTTTCGCACCTGAGCGGCAAACGCCATCCGTTTGAATTGCAGCACCTGGGATCGGCGACGGGTTTGGGTTCGGCGACGGGCATACCGCCGCTGCACCGCGGTGACCAACGTTTCGACCTCTTCACACGACTCGACGTGGGCCGACTGTTCGGGTTGACCGTATTGACCGGTGGTGATGACCAAACGACGCTGGTCGTCGACCTTCAGGCGAATCTCGTTGCCACGATAGTAGTACGTTTGATTGCCGGGTTCGGGAATCGTAAACCGGCACAACGTCTGCGCCCGGGCGTCCGAGTCACCCGCGTGCGCGGACAATTGCACCCCGTCGATCGCCGCGATCCGGTCACGCCAAATTTGAGTTTGACTAGCAAAGTCTTCGGGGGCGACGACGATCGGGTCGTTGCCCGGAAACGTTTCGCGGAACAATTTTCGGATCGAGGGACCGGGAAGCTTCACGCGGCTGGTTCAAATCAAACGCTTCAATTCGTCAATCATTCGCTCGGTCACGACTCGAAGTTTGTCGATCGGACCGGCCAACTCCTGCCATTGTTCCGCTTGGGCTAGTGTCTGGACGCGGTCGGCCCCCTCGACGACCTCGCGAGCGTCAAACAATTTGGCCGATCCGCCCAGAGTATGTGCGGCTCGATGCAGCCGCCGGCCATCACGGTCTTGCAACGCCTGATCGAGATGCGACAACAGCTCAGCGGCTTCGTCGGCCAAAACCACCGCCAGTTGCAGGACGTCGGGCCACTGGCCGCCCACCCGCTCCTGAGCGACGGTGGGATCGATGCTCATGGCCTCGACGTCGGGGGCGGGTTCTGAGGGAACTGATGTTGGTTCGTGGACGACCACCTCCTCATCGAGTTCAAATTCCAATTCCTCGGGGTCCGTCGAATCCGAGGCCGCGGCGTGACGCGCGATTTCGTTGCGAAGGCGATCCGGTTCGATCGGTTTGGTCAAATAGCCGTCCATGCCGGCGGCCAAGCAGGCGGTTTGATCCGACGCCATCGCCGCGGCGGTGAGAGCGACAATGACCGTCGGCGTCAGCCCCTGTTCGGCTTCAAGTTGGCGGATCGCCGCGGTCGCCTCCAACCCATCGAGTTCGGGCATGTGAAGATCCATCAGGATCAGATCAAAGCGTGAGCCGTCCAAGGCCGCCTGCCAAGCGTCGACCGCGGCTCGGCCGTCGGCGACCACCGTCGCGACGTGTCCCAAGTTTTTGAGTAGCCCTCCGATGACTTTCTGGTTGGCCAATCCATCTTCGGCGACCAAAACACGGCGGGGGGTGACCGACAATTCAATGGACGCGGGCTTGCTGGCGGCGTCTTTGGCGGGCCGAGGTCCCAGGTTGGGCATCGCGTCCATCACCGAATCGAGCAATTCGGACTGGATGACCGGTTTGGTCAGGTATTGATCGATTCCCATCTGACGACACCGGGTGGCATCCTGACCCCGGGCGCCGCTGGAAAGCATGATGATCGTGGGACGTTTGGCACCGCAAAAGTCCATGATCGCTTCGGCGGCGGTGAACCCGTCCATGTCGGGCATCATCAAATCCAGGACGATCAGGTCAAAGGGCTGCCCTGCGTTTTGAGCGGTGCGGACGGCATCGATCGCTGCCGGACCGCTGTCGACCGATTGGACCAAGAATTTCCAAACGCCAAAGATTTCCCGAAGGATTAATCGATTGGTGGAATTGTCATCGACGATCAAAACTTTGGTCCCGGCGATTTGATCGAGGCTGCGGACCTCCCCGATGACCAAATCATCCGCCGGACCATCCTGGTAGTGCATCCGAACGTCAAACTCGAACGTCGTTCCGACTCCGACCTCGCTGCGGACGGACAGGTCACCGCCCATCAACGCGATCAATTGACGGCAAATCGTCAGACCCAGTCCGGTCCCGCCAAAACGCCGAGTCGTCGACGTGTCCGCTTGAGTGAACGGCTGCAGCACCGAGGCGAACTTTTCCTTGGAGATGCCGATGCCGGTATCGCGGACTTCAAAGATCAATCCGATCGGATATCCCGCCGCTTCAGCGGTCAATGCGCGTTTGGAGTGGCCGTGAGGAGAATCGGCGATGTGAACGTCGACGATCACCTCCCCCTGTTCGGTGAACTTGATGGCGTTGCCGATCAAGTTGAGCAGAATTTGACGCAACCGGCCGGGGTCACCAATTAAATTGTCGGGAACATCCGGTGCCACTCGACAGGCCAACTCCAGACCCTTTTCACCAGCCCGGCGAGAGAGCGTCTTGCCGGTCCGGCCGACCAATTCCCGCAAAGAAAATTCAGTCGATTCGAGTTCCAACTTGCGAGCCTCGATCTTTGAAAAATCAAGGATATCGCCGAGCAATCGCAATAGCGACGATGCCGAGTCGCCAATCAATTCAACATACTCGCGTTGCTCATCGGTCAACGGCGAGTGCGACAGCAGTTCGTTAAGTCCGATGATGGCGTTCATCGGCGTGCGGATTTCATGGCTCATGTTGGCCAAAAAATCACTCTTGGCCCGGTTAGCATGTTCGGCCGCGGCGACCGCCTCCCGCAACGCCTCCTGGCTGCGACGCAATTGGGTGATGTCGCGAGACAAACCAAAGGTTCCAATCAGGTTTCCTTTGGCATCGTGCAGCGGCATCTTGGTCGTTTCACACCACGTGTCTTCGCGATCGGGCCACGTCTCCTTTTCAATCAATTCGCGAATCGGTTCGCCGCTTTGCAAGATTTGCAATTCATCGGCGCGTGCCTCGGCGGCATGTTCGCGGGTGAAAATATCCGCGTCCGAGCGGCCGATCACCGACTCGGGATTAGGTAGGTTGAATTTCCGGGCCATCTGAGCGCTGACACGGATGAAGCGGCTGTCGACATCCTTGAAATAAACCGATTCGGGCAGATGCTCCATCAAGACTCGCAGCAGGTGTCGTTCCTGCTGCAATTGTTCTTCGGCGACGACCTTGTCGGTCACATCCCAAAAGATCAATTGCAAACCGATGGCTCGATTTTGAGCATCGACGATCGGGCTTTTGATCCGCTCGATCCATCGGGGCCGACCTTCGCCGTCGACGGTTTGTTCGACGTTGTGCAGCGGTCGGCCGCTGTCGATCACCTTCTGGTCGTCCCTGCGGTAAAGGGTTGCAAGGTTTTCGGGGAACAGATCCTCATCGGACTTGCCGATCACCTCGTCCGCGGACCAACCCCGGGATTGATAGTAGGCCCGGTTGGCAAATAGCCGAACGCCGTCGAGGTCTTTAACTAATAGACTCAGGGGCAGGGAATCGGTCAGCGAACGGTAGACCGACAGGGTGTCGGCAAACACCTCGTCTGCGGAGGCTGATCCAAGCGATTTCGCTGATTGCCCCACCTATGCACCAAACGTTTTGATCAGCGTGACTTCGTTGCCGCGATCATTGAAGGTCAACTCGTCGGTAAAGGACCGCATCAGAACCAATCCGCGGCCGCTCGACTCATCCAGACTCTCCGGATCATCGACGCCCGGAAACGCCGAGGGGTCAAACCCGGGGCCTTCGTCGGTGACACAGACGCAAACACTCCGTTCATCGGTTTGAGCCAAGACATGGACGACGCGGTCGCGGTAGGGCGGCTGGGTCAAGCGTTGCTGGATCGCCGAGCTGGTCTCATCGTTATAAATCGCTCCCCGCACCGACGGCGTTTCCTGGCGTGACAATTCCAAGTTGCCGCGGAACATGGCGTTGGCGATTGCGTGTTCAACCGCTGATCCGTATCGGACCAGTTCCATTCCGGGCAACAGTTGCATCCCGGCGACGACCTGGGTGACCAAACCGACCAGAGGCGAGATCAATTCAGGGTCATTGGGGAGACGAAATTTGAACGAATTATGCGTCAGGGTTTGGATCAATTTGGCATAACTGGCGTCGGCGGCCATGACGCCCATGACGTTGGCAATCGTGTCGGCCAGCATCGCCTTGAGGTGGCTCTTGGGGACGTAGCTGGCGGCCCCCTGACGTAACGCTTGCGACGCCAATTCCTCGGAGCCGCGACTGGTGATCAAGATTGCCGGGACGTGCGGATAGTCGATCCGCATCGCTTCGACAAGTTGCAACCCGTTGAGTTCGGGCATTTCCAAATCGGTGACGACGACGTCGATCGGATCGCCCGCCAACCGTTCGAGGGCACAGCGGCCATCGACCGCCTGATGCACCTCGTGATCGGCCGCACGCAGCAACATGGAGATTTCGGCCGCCTGGGTGCGGCTGTCTTCGACCAGCAGGATCCTAGCCATCGTGAAAAATCGTCGCGGTTGCGGAAGGAAAAGCACCGCGGGACGGTTCGCCACCGGGCACCCCGGCAATCTACCAGACTGGGGGGGCGGCGGTGTGGTTTGACGGCCAAGACCGATTCGATCAACTTGGGGGCTTCCCCAGACTGCCCAATTCCCACCATCAAGGTTCGCCGCCGATGCAATCCCAGACCGATCTCACGCCCCGCCGGGCGACCACCGGCCGTCGGCAGTTTCTCGGCCACACGGCTCAAACGGCTGCCGCCGCCGCGGCGTTGACCGCCGGCCGGCATGTTTCAGCCGATGAAAAATCCCCGGCCGGTTCATTGCGGCCGATCCGAATCGCCCTGGTCGGCGCCGGGGGCCGGGGCGGCGGGGCCGTCGCCGATTCGTTGTCGATCAACGAAGCGGTGTCGCTCGTGGCGGTTGCGGACTGGGAACCCTCCAAAGCCGAATCGTTGGTCAAAAGTGTCTCGCGACGGTTTCCCGATGCCGTCAAGGTTGCACCGAATCGAATCCACGGCGGACTGGACGGCTACCGCGAGATTTTGGACGCCGATGACGTCGACGTGGTGCTCTTTGCCACCCCGCCGGCGTTTCGACCCCAAATGGTTCTCGACGCCGTTCAGGCCGGCAAACACGTCTTCGCCGAGAAACCGACCTGCGTCGACCCCACCGGCTACCGCGTCTGCCTGCAAGCCGATGCTTTGGCAAAACAAAACGGGACTTCCATCGTCACCGGGACCCAGTATCGTCGGCAAACCAATTATGTCCAAGCGATGCAGAAGATTCACGCCGGGGAAATTGGTGATGTTATTAGTGCAACCAGCCGTTATTGCAGCACCGGGATTTGGTATCGTGCCCGCCGGCCGGAGATGAGCGATACGGAATATCAACTGTTCAATTGGATACACTACATTTGGCTCTCCGGGGATCAAATCACCGAACAGGCGGTTCATAACATTGATGTGATGAATTGGTTGATGCAGGGCACGCCGGAAACCGCCTACGGGGGGGGCGGGCGATTCACCCGTCCCGAGGACAGCGAGATGTGGGACAGCATGGCGATTGACTATCGCTATCCCGGCGACCGCGTCATCAGTTTCATGTGTCGTCAAATTCCCGACACGACATCACAGGTCGGGACGGTCGTCTATGCCGATGGTGGGACCGCAGAAATCCTCGGCGGCAATGGGGGTGCGAACCTCAAAGATGCCGATGGCAAAGAAATTTGGTCGATGAAAGGAGACATTTCCGCGGCTTACCAACAGGAGCACAAGGATTTGGTCGACTCGATTCGGTCCGGTCAACCGATTGTCGAGTTTGCCGAAACCGCACGCAGTTCGCTCACCGCGGTGATGGGACGATTGGCCGCTTATTCAGGTCGGGAGGTGACCTGGGACTTTGTCAGCGAGCAATCTCAATTGGACCTGGTACCCAAGGAGGTGGATTTGTCCGCCTCCCGAGAGGTTTCGTTTGCGGTACCGGGTCAATACAAGCTGGTTTGAGCATCGCAACAGCGTCTGCGACACGATTGATAGCGGTACGGCGCCAGCCGTCCGGTGCCGCGACGTTCTAGCGGTACGGCGCAAGCCGTCCGGTGCCGCGTCACCGGAGGGCTTGCCCCAGACTGTCAAAACGTTGGGGTTGCAGCCGTTTTGGATTGTTCAAAATTCGCTCCGCGCATCGTATTGGGACTTAGCCCGGAGGGCGACACATCGCGTTATCTGTGTCGCCGTCCGGGCTGGTGTCCTACCGCTAAAATTTGAGAGGCCCGACGTTTGTGGATGATGGGGGCTTCAATACCCCAGCCGCCGGACCAGCCCAAGAATGTCAGCACGTTACGAAGCGTTGCGGCGGTCGCAGCGAGTAACTCTTCGTAGCGGACCAAATGCACCGGAAGCGCCGCGTGCTCGGCGCTATCGACGACATCCAACGGGTTACGAACGACATAGACCGCCCCAAGCGTCAGATCATCGCAAATGATCGGCACGCCGCCGACGACGCATCGGGCGTTGTGTGTTTTCAATAAGAACGGCGGTCGGACCCGCCGGGCTAGGTCCATTTGCACCGTGTGCCGCAGCGATTGAATGTCGGCGGCGGTCAAGTCGTCGCGACCGGACAGCCGGACGTAGTCCTCGCGGCGGGACTCGTTGCGGGTGATGCGAAAGGCATCGGGCAATTCCAGCGGCCGGTCCAGGTCGAGCATCATCGAAGAACATCCACCGCATCATTGGATATTTACAGACATTCTGCCGGGTCTCATAAAGCACCGAGGGTATGCCATGTTGTTCCGCAAGCTGCTCGCACCAGTCTTGAAGCAATCTCCGCGACGCTTGTCCGACCGCGGTGAGTCCGATGCGAATATCGGCCATCCATCGGCGATTGTGTTCGTCCAAGCTAGCTCCTATTGACTTCAAACAACGCTCGATCAACGCCAAATGCTCGCCATGGGTCAGTACGCACACGCTAAATCGATGTCCCGATCGTGTTCGATCCAAAGCGGTCAAAGGGAGGGGCCGGGGAGGTGGTGAATCGAGGCGGCTTCACGAGAGCAAGAAGGGTCTGATCTAACAGGTCACGGCAGATTGGTCGAGAACTACGGTGACCCATTCTTCACCCTGAAGCCGCCGATGGGGCCGCTTAAGCGAGCCCGCGCTTTATCCAAGGAATACACAAGTGACCACAGTCTACAAAACTATCCTCGGGGCGAAAGCTGCTGGTGACGCTCAACACGATGGTCAAGACCGGCCAAAGCTGGAGCGAGCGAACACTCGCTAAAGAAGTAGCCTACAGCACTGCCCGATTGAGCGGTCGACTGCCATTCGTGTGAGCCGTGGGACGTAGGGAGGCTTTGCGACCGAAGTCACCGGGTTCCATTGCGGAGGCCTGGCCCCTTCGCTCGAAGACTCGCTACGGGTCGCGGCTCCTTTGCGAACACCCAAACGGGCAGTGCTGCAAGACAGCTGATGGCACTCACCATCCTGTCGTGGCATTATCCGCCAACCTCTTTTACCCGCTAAAATTTAGTAAGGCGGCTCAACGCCGCTAACAACCGCTCGACAACTCTCGACGTATGCTTCGACACCAGCGTTGACTTGTTTTGCTCAATTGCATTCAATAATTCAATTGGGCGTTTGGTGACCTCCACCCTATAGACCGTTCGGAACGGTTGGTGCTGGCTATCTATCGGAACCCTCGCAAGTTGGCCGGCACCTTCCGCGGTTGTCGTCGCTTTCGGTCGCTTCGCCCCCGGTCTTTCGCCGAGACAGCGCGGAGGATGCGCGTGGTCGGCATCCAGCCGAAAGAAATGGCGGGCATCGTGCCCGCCGAGCGATTAATGGTGCCAGGACTCTTAAAGCCATTCAAAGAGTGCTGACACCTTCGATTTTCCCAAAGAGTGCTGACACCATTGATTTGCCACCTTTGACTTGCTTAAGATGCCGTGTTCCCTCATCGCCTGTCTTCTAGCCGCACGAGGAGTCAGTGTTTCATTTGGGGCAAGTAGTAAGTCGCCGAAAGCGGCAGACTCCGATCCTAATACCGTTAAGAAGCTAAATAAAAAGAACGACTAAGAATAGCCGGAAGTTCGTGCTGCGTTTTACAATGGTCAAGGTGTCGTCGTAGTCGCCTCGGAATCGTAGTATCCTGAAATTTTCTCCACTTCCAGAAACCGGGCGGTGCAATCAATTTGCAAAGTTGGTCCGTCGAATTGCAGGCAAACTCCTGCATCGCAATCTTTCAAACTTAGATCGCCGATATTGTTTAGATCCCATCCGTCCATCCGGAAACTGTCAATATCAACTAAAACGAGAGTCAATTGTATTCGATTGAACTTTCCGGCAACCCATTTTTTCGGCGGTCTGTCGGGGAACTCGTTGAGATCAAGTCGTAGCGATATCCTCGGCCCGTCTTGGTGTAGTCGTACCTCATGAAGTCGCAATTGGTCGAGCAAAGGAGGCTCTGAATAAAGGGACTCAACAGGCAGCTTGTTTCCCAAATGGTTTGTCCAAGTCATTTTGATTGCCTATCAAATGGATAGTGCGGTTGAGTGCCGGGAACTGAAGCGGTTCGTGTATTTTCGGGCGGCCTAACATTGAAATGTGGACCTTGATCGCCCATTCCACCTTGGCCAAACGAATGGCCGGTTCAATGGTCTTGAATGACTACTTGTGATCCATCAGGGCGCGTGAACGCGTACTCACGGGTCATTATCGGTTTCCCGTCAGCACCGAGAATCGCTTTACCATTGCGGTACGTCATAGGGATACGAGAAACAGAGTCGGGCTGCTGACTTCTGGGTATTCCGGCATCGCGTTATGCACCTCCGAACGCACCACCGCGGCCCATTGTCATGTTTGAGGCAACCTTCTTCGCCGCATCCGCGGCGTCATCGACGTTTTTGACCGCTTCCTTTTTGGCTTTCGCTCTCAGGCGTTCGGACAGTTCCTTCTTCAGCTGCTTTCGCAGACCGGCGATCGCGCTGACCTTGTCCATCACCGCGGTGGTGTGCTGGCCGACGATTGTGCCGCCGCCGTAGGCTTCCTCGTAACCAAACAGGCTGCCGGTGTCCAGCTCAATCAGGCCGAACGTGACGTTGCTGAGCACCCAGTTGGCTTCCTGGTTGAGCACGCCCAGGGCGGAATCGAACGCCTCGCCGGACTGGAACGTCGTCACCAATCCGTTGCCCAATGCCGACGCGGCGTTTCTGATCTGCTGCCCGCGAGAGGCCACAGCACCGGCTCTATGGTTGTAGGACCCTAGCGGGGGGCCGGGGCCATCTTCCTCTTCCTCAGGAGCCTCAGAGGTCGATTCGTCCTCCGGCTCCTCGGAATCACCTTCGGGGTCGGTGTCGGGGTCGGTGTCATCCCCCGGTGCCTCCGGGTCTTCGTCGGGAATCGGCGGCGGACTGCAGGAAGGGGCCGGATCGTCTCCCGAACCGCCACCGCCGGGTTCATCGGGCTGCGGTGGCTCGTTGTCGGGGCCTTCGCCATCAGGCTCGTCGCCGCCGTCCGGTTGGCCGGAGACGTCATCCTCGTCAAAGTGCTCTTCATAGTCCTCATCGGTGTAGAGGCCCTCGCCCAGGGCGGTGATTCTGGAATCCAGATAGGTCTCATAGCCTTCTCGCAACGCTTCCAGAGCAGCACGGATCTCCGATCGCAACCCCTCCAATTCGGCTCGGCTGTCGCGGTTGATCTCCTGCAGGACCGCATCGAATTCGACCTGCAAGTCGCCGAGGTATTCCTCGAAACGATCGACCGTTCGATTGACGGCTGCCTCATACGACTCCGTTCGCATCGTCACTTGGATATCAAACTGCGAACCAAGCGACTGAACGGTTTGGATGGAATCCGACGCGTCGGAACTCAGTTGGCTCATCAGTTCGCCATGCGACTGGGCCTCCGCATCCCGCCAAACGGTTTCGGCTTCGTCGACAGCGTTGTCGAACCGGCGTCGGTCATCTGCAATTCGGTCCAAGCATCTTGTTCCACGGAACTGTACAGATCCCGGGCGGTTTGATGAAACCGGCGGCGTCTCCGAGAATGTTTTGTTGCAATTTGCTAAACACGAACAAGTTCCATCGACGCGTAGCAGTCAATTCGGCGGTTCTGACAGCTTATCATAATGGACACTGTACTTTCCTCTTTTCACTGCATCTGTGGGGCCACCAAGCCACATCAACCTAGAACGTCCTACAGGCTGGGAGGTTGTGAAGATCATTGCGTCGGCACGGGTGTAAGAAGCGAGATGTTCCCCCGCCAAATGAAGCGGAGGTTTGATGCGGATCGCTTTAACCGTTTTGCCTTTGAGTATAAATACCAACAAGGGTCCCGGGCCGAAGTATCGATCCCCTCCATCTCGAAAATAATTGTCACCAATTGCTCTATTTGCATTTGCAAAACTTGTGTTCTCTGAGACAAAGAAGACTTCGTCCCATTCAAATTGAGTCAGAGACCGCAGGAGGATTCCGGTTTCACCAGAGCCAATCAAACCAATCTTATTAAGGCTTGAATCGAGAAATTGATCGTTGCTGATCTCGCGGCAGGCAAAGCAACCAGCAAAAGGAACCAACGTGAGAATCGCTCGAAACATGCGTGCAATTTGAGTCATGATTCGCTCGGGCAGGCTGCGGGTGGCTTATCATCTGCTGTGCCATGATCGCCAACTTTGACCTTGTCGCTAAAAGCGATTTCGCCATTTTTGTCAATCACTACAGTCTCGCCATCCGATATTGCCTTTGCTACCAATTCGGCTAATTCGCTGAACGTCGCATCAGGATTTTCCTGGGCGATTTTTCGACCAACTTCATTATTGTACAGGTCCATCGCCTCTCTGTCGTAATAGTTGCCAGGAACGCCCTCATGTGCGGTCATTAGTTCTTCGGCAAACTCTTCGGAAATGTGGTTTGTCAAAATAGCATTGAAGTAAGCGTGTCTGAATGCGTCCGCATGTCCGTCGTTTGGATCAGTTCCTGGGAAGGCTTGCTCGGCCAGCATGGCAGCTTGCTCCCTAAGTCCATTCAGCTCATTCAGTTCTTCGATGCTGAGGTCATTCAAGACGTCCGCCTCTGCTTGAGTGACATCCGCTCTTTGTATGCCAGGAAACAGCATCACTAAGATACCTAACGTACCTTCTGGGAACACTGTCATAACATCATCGTCGACCTGATAATTTTCAAGGATGTCATCTTCATCGAGTTCCGT
The DNA here is from genome assembly GCA_963833245.1 of Pirellulaceae bacterium. Taxonomy (GTDB): domain Bacteria; phylum Planctomycetota; class Planctomycetia; order Pirellulales; family Pirellulaceae; genus Rhodopirellula. The sequence goes on along the minus strand of CAWHXH010000002.1, from coordinate 1,541,690 downwards.
TTTCTTGGGGTCTCCGATTGTTAAAGTACACACTGGGGCCGGTTCAAGATCGGTGTCCGGTACGGGATCGGTGTCCGGTTCAGAATCGGTGTCCCGTTCGGGATCGGTGTCCGGTTGAGGTTCAGCGTCCGGTTGAGGTTCAGTGTCCGGTTGAGGTTCAGTGTCCGGTTGAGGTTCAGCGTCCGGTTGAGGATCGGTGGGTTGAGGATCGGTCGGTTGAGGATCGGTGGGTTCAGGTCCGGTGGGTTCAGGTCCGGTGGGTTCAGGTCCGGTGGGTTGAGGATCGGTGGGTTGAGGATCGGTCGGTTGAGGATCGGTCGGTTGAGGATCGGTCGGTTGAGGATCGGTCGGTTGAGGATCGGTCGGTTGAGGATCGGTCGGTTGAGGATCGGTGGGTTCAGGTCCGGTGGGTTCAGGTCCGGTGGGTTGAGGATCGGTGGGTTCAGGTCCGGTGGGTTCAGGTCCGGTGGGTTCAGGTCCGGTGGGTTCAGGTCCGGTGGGTTCAGGTCCGGTGGGTTCAGGTCCGGTGGGTTCAGGTCCGGTGGGTTCAGGTCCGGTGGGTTCAGGTCCGGTCGGTTCAGGTCCGGTCGGTTCAGGTCCGGTCGGTTCAGGTCCGGTCGGTTCAGGTCCGGTCGGTTCAGGTCCGGTCGGTTCAGGTCCGGTCGGTTCAGGTCCGGGATTTGGATTCGGTACCGGATTCGGCACAGGAACGGGATTTGTCTCTGGGCCGGTGAACGGGCCACTCGTACCGGAAGTCGGGTAGGAGGTTCCCGAAGTCGGGTAGGAGGTTCCCGAAGTCGGGTAGGAGGTTCCCGAAGTCGGGTAGGAGGTTCCCGAAGTCGGGTAGGAAGTGCCCGAAGTCGGGTAGGAAGTCCCCGAAGTCGGGTAGGAAGTGCCCGAAGTCGGGTAGGGAGTACCCGAAGTCGGGTAGGGAGTACCGGAAGTCGGGTAGGGAGTACCGGAAGTCGGGTAGGGAGTACCGGAAGTCGGGTAGGAAGTGCCGGAAGTCGGGTAGAAAGTGCCCGAAGTCGGGTAGAAAGTGCCCGAAGTCGGGTAGAAAGTGCCCGAAGTCGGGTAGAAAGTGCCCGAAGTCGGGTAGAAAGTGCCCGAAGTCGGATTAGTTGTGCCCGAGGTCGGATTAGTTGTGCCCGAAGTCGGGTAGGAGGTGCCGGAGGTCGGATTAGTTGTGCCGGAGGTCGGATTAGTTGTGCCGGAGGTCGGATTAGTTGTGCCGGAGGTCGGGCTTGTTGTGCCGGAGGTCGGGCTTGTTGTGCCGGAAATCGGACTGGTCGTGCCGGAGGTCGGACTGGTCGTGCCGGAGGTCGGACTGGTCGTGCCGGAGGTCGGGCTGGTCGTACCGGAGGTCGGACTGGTCGTGCCGAAGGTCGGACTGGTCGTGACCGAAGTCGACGTGGTGATGTGCGGGTCGTAGGTGGGGCTGGTGGCGTGACCACCGCTTGTCGGCGTGCTCGTCGTGCTGCCGCTGGTGGGGCTGCTCGCTGACAGGCCCGCGGTGATCCCTCGCGACAACACGACGGGCACGTAGGCTCCCGACGGGGTGCAGTAGTTGCCGTCGGGTCCGTCTTGGCTACCGGTGGCGGGTTCGCCCGATGGGGAGCGGTCGCCGGCGAAGTTGTCCGGGGTGTAGCCGAGGATTCCCAGGCGATAGGCGAAGTCGGGGTTGCCGATAATCGGACCGGGGTCGGTCGCCGGGTCGCTCACCCGGGCGTAGATCGCGTCGAGTTGCTCGGCCGTCAAGTCGGCGGTCGATTCCTGTGCTGCCGGGATCGCGGGGCCGTAGGACGGCGTCGTGCTGCGGGCGGTCGGGCTAGCGTCGGCGGCAAGCATTTGACGCGGTTGCAACGACTCGTGTCGCAGACGCCGGTAAACCTTGCGGGCGGGGGCGACTTCGCGGGCCATGAAGACGTTTCCGGCTGGGTTGGGCGGTTGTTCGCGACGACGGCAATGGTTCTAGCAGCCCGCAATGACCCGGTGGGGACAGTTCTCAGTTTGCAACAAAAAATTTGAATATCGATCGGACCGTCGTCATCAACCTGGACCACGACACCGAGCGGTGGGCCGAAATTGGACAACGGTGGGCGGCGGACCGGTGACGACCAGCCGCTGCGGCACGCAACGTTGCGAGATTGGTTGGTCCGACGGATCGTCGAGTTTGCCGAAACCGCACGCAGTTCGCTCACCGCGGTGATGGGACGTCTGGCTGCCTATTCAGGTCGGGAAGTGACCTGGGACTTTGTCAGCGAGCAATCTCAATTGGACCTGGTGCCCAAGGAGGTGGATTTGTCCGCCTCCCGAGAGGTTTCGTTTGCGGTACCGGGTCAATACAAGCTGGTTTGAGCATGTTGGCGGTAGCGGAAGTCGCCAAGACTTTCGGATTCGCTGGATTGCAGCCGAAAGTCTTGGCGACTTCCGCTACGGTTGACTTCACCGCTAAGATTTTGAGAAAACCTCAGTATCCCGACGCGCCGGTTGCACTGACCTGCACCGGCGGCATCCCGAACTTTTCGCGCGCCGGGGCGAGCATCTCCGCCGTCCGGCTGGCGCCACAACGTGTCACGCCGATTTCGCGAACGGCCAATAACGACGGAAGGTCTCGGACCCCGCCGGCGGCCTTGACCTGCACATGGTCGCCGGCATGACGACGCATCAACCGCAGATCCTCATGCGTTGCCCCGCCGGTGCCGTATCCGGTACTGGTCTTGACCCAATCGGCGGACAGTTCAGTACAAATCTCACATAATTTGATCTTCTGCTGATCGTTCAAATAGCAGTTCTCAAAGATTACCTTGACTTTCTGCCCCGCCCCATGGGCGACGTCGATCACCGCCGCAATGTCGCCGCGAACATAATCCCAGTCGCCCGAAAGCACCTGCGAGATGTTGACCACCATGTCGAGTTCTTGACAACCATCGTCGATCGCACGCTGGGCCTCGGCCTTTTTGATCGCCGTGGTGTGCCCACCGTGCGGGAACCCGATCGTTGTGGAGGCTTTGACATCGGTGCCCTCCAGCCGTTTGGCACACTGCGACAAATAGTAGGGCATGATGCAAACGCTGGCGACATCATAAGCGATGGCCAGGTCGATGCCGCTATTCAAATCGTTGACCGTCATCGTTGGGTTTAGCAACGAGTGATCAATCATCTTGGCGACGTCGAGATAGGTGTAGTCATTCATGAGTGGTTCGTTCGGGTTGGGGGTAGAGAGATCAAGAATCGAATGAAAAATTTGGCAGGGCTAGCGCGACCGCTCCGAGCATGCCCGCCGAAGCGCCCAGTTGTGAGATTTCGATCGCGATGTCGTCGGGCGGGAACATGCGAACCCGTTGAACCACGACGCGGCGAACCGGCTCGATCAACCGGTTGCCCAGCCCCGAGACGCCGCCGCCAAGCACCACCAAGTCAGGGTGCAGGGTGGTGATGATGTTAGACACCGCAATGCCCAGGTATCCCGCCGCCCGTTCGATCGCATCGGCGATCGCGGCGTCATGATCGGCGGCTTGACCCATCGATTGCGTCGTCAGCTCGCCACCGACGTCCCCGACGAGTTGTTGCAAATGCGGGGCAAGGCCGATTTGCATCAAACGCCTCCCTTCGGCTGCCAGCGCCGGACCGCTCGCCAACGCTTCGAGGCAGCCGTCGTTGCCGCAACCGCAGCGTGGTCCACCGGGCATGATCGTTTGGTGTCCCATTTCCCCGGCGGCGCCCAGCGGTCCCAGCCGCAGTCGGCCGTCGATCACCACCCCGCCGCCGATCCCGGTCCCGAGGGAGAAGAAAATCATGGTCGGGTCTTTCCGAGTCCGGCCATGCCCAAACTTCAATTCCCCGAGCGTCGCCGTGCGAACGTCATTGAGCAGCCGGACCGGACAGCCGAATCGTCGCCTCAAAATCTCAGCGACCGGAACATCGCGCCATTGGCCCCGCAAATTAGGTAGGAACCGTGTCGTTCCGGTGAGCAGATCGATCAACCCGGGAACGGCCAATCCCACACCGGCCAATCTCGCTCCCCCGCCCTGCCCCGCACATAGTTCCATGACGCAATCGGCCAGTCGTTGCAGCACCCCGTCGTGGCCGAGATGACCTTGGGTTTCGATCAGGCGGTCGGTCAAGACATCGCCATCCCCGGTGGCAATTGCGATTTTGGTGGCCGTCCCGCCCAAATCGATCCCTGCGTAAACGTCAATCACCGATCGTTTGTGGGATATAAGGTCGCAGGAAGGCGTGACTTTGGATGAGAGCTAACTGACGGTCAGCATCGGAACCTTCGTAAGCGCGATCCTCCACCTCGACGCACACCGGGCCGCGGTAACCTATGTCCGTTAGCGCCGCAAAGAAGGCCGGCCAGTCCACGTCACCCAGCCCGGGCAGCTTGGGCGAATGGTACAGCGAGGGATTGACCAGGATGCCGAGTTCTTTCAACCGTGCGGCGTCGACCCGGACATCCTTGGCATGAACGTGATGGATGCGATCGGCAAACTCATAAATTGGTGCAATCGCATCCATCTGCATCCATTGCGGGTGCGAAGGGTCATAGTTCAAACCCCACGCGTCGCTTGGCAGGTCATGAAACATCCGTCGCCAGATCGCCGGATTGGTCGCGAGGTTTTTGCCGCCGGGCCACTCATCGTCGGTAAAAAACATCGGGCAATTCTCGATGCCGATTTTGATTTCATGCGACGCAGCGAACTCGACCAGCGGCCCCCAACAGTCGAGCATCGGCTGCCAATTCTGGTCCACCGTTTGGGCGGGATGGCGACCGACGAATGAATTGACTCGGCCGATGCCCAGCTCCGCGGCCGCGGTGATGACCTTTTTGAGGTGCTCGGACGCGGACCGGTTGGAATCCGTGTCCGGCGACAGAAGATTGGGATAGTAACTCAGTGCCGAGATCGACACGCCATGCCGTTTCAACGACTCATCAACTGACTGCCGCCCGGCGGCGTCGAGATGATCGACGTCGATGTGTGTCACCCCGGCGTACCGACGTTCGGCTTTGCCGACCGGCCAGCACATCAGTTCAACGCATTGGTAACCGATCCGGCCGGCGGTTGCCAAAACTTCCTCCAGCGACGCGTCGGGCAGGATCGCGCTGACAAAACCAAGCTGCATCATCATGAGTTCTCAGGAACGTCGACCCAGGCTCGCCGGCGGTGACTTTGTAAGATCGCTTCGCACAATTGGACCTCGCGGTGACCGTCGGCAAAGGTGGGGTAGGCCCCCTGCCCCACGCCGCCGCCTTGAATGTGGGCGTAGAACGTGCGGAATAGTTGTTTAAAGGTATCGGGAAAACCCTCGTTGTGGCCACCGGGGTACTGGGAAATGGCCGCGGCGGTCGGATGCAGGCTAGCGGGGTCGCGGACCAACATTTCATTGGCCCCATCGCGGCGACCGATCCACAACTCGTTGGGTTGTTGCGAGTTCCAAGCCAACGCCCGCCGGGTTCCGGCGATCTCCCACCGCAGGCAGTTTTTGCGACCGGCGGTGGTTTGCGAGACGTGCAGCACGCCGCGCCCGCCACCGCTGAATTTCAATAGGATGTTGCCGGCGTCCTCGGTGTCCACGTCGACTTCACGCGATGGGGCAACCGATCGATCGGCCGAAAATGTCTGCGTGTCGCCGGTCGGTTGATCCCGGTGCGGGTGAACGATTTGCAAATCGGTACACACCGACACGACCGCCCGGCCGGTGATGAATTGAACCAGATCCAACCAGTGGGTTCCGATGTCCGCGACCGCTCGCAGCGGCCCACCCTCGGATGCCGAGACACGCCAGTTGTAATCGGAGCGTTGCAGCAACCAGTCCTGAACATAAGAACCGGTCACATGCAAACAATCGCCAATTTCATCCGCCCCCATCATCGCGGCGGCATGATGGCACAGGGGATAGAAGCGAATGTTGTAGGCCACCGCGGCGGCCAAACCGGACTCGTCGGCCAAACGCACCAGTTCGGCGGTTTGGACCGAATCCATGGCCAGCGGTTTTTCGCAAACGACATGTTTGCCGGCGGCCAAAACGGCTTTGGTCTGTTCGTAATGCAGCCGGTTGGGAGTCGTGATATGGACACAATCGACGGATCGATCGGCCAACACATCGCCGAGCGACCGATACGCGCCGGGCAGGCCAAGCGAGTCGGCCGCGGCGGCGGATTTGGCCGGGGTGGATCCGACGATGCCGGCGACGTGGACGCCGGCCCGACGGAGGGCTTCGACATGCACGGGACCGATGAAGCCGGTCCCGATGACCGCCGCGGTCGGTGGCGTTCTCATGACCGGGGCACCGCCGCGAGAAATCCCCAAGCGTAGGTCGACGGTCCGTTGGTTTGCCAAACCGTGTTTTCGGTCAACATTGGCCAAATATGGATTTGGTGATAGTTCTCTGTCACCGGCCAATCGTAAACGTTCGGGTGGATCGCCTGTTTTGAAAAATTCAATACCCAAGACGGGTTGGGGATCATCCAGATTTGCGACGGTCCGTAGACCGTGTAACCGTCCGGCGGCTCGCACCCCAGCGCCGCCGAGTCGCAGTGCAACACGTTGTCGACCGGTTGTTGTCCCATCCCGGTGGTGTAGACCGTGTTATGAGGATTGGCCCCCAAACCGAATTGCACGCCATGTACCATCGACTTCAGGTAGGCCGGGTCCCCGGTCAACAGATAGGACCTCGCGACCGCTTGGCTGCCCATCGCCGGGGTCACGCCGGTCCCCGCGATCCAAGGCGTCCAGCCGTGCCGAGCCTGGCGAAACGCCGAGTGGTTGAACCGCGACTCGCCGGGTTTTTGATTGACCGCCACGAGGTCATCAGCCATGTAAGTTTGGCGGGCGTAGCGGGTATACATCGCAATCGCCACCTCACGCATCGCCGGCTCGACGCGCGAACCATCACTGGTCGCGTAGGCGTAGGCGGCAGACGCCTGGGTGTCACTACTGAAGTTATGCCAATCGGCGGCATCACGGCGAATGAATATCTCCGCGGACTTTTTCAAAACTGCGACATAGACGGGTTCGTCGGTGAGCCGAAACAATTCCGCAGCCGCCCAAGCCCGCAGCGGCGCGACCTCCGCCGGATGATCAAAGACCGATTCGATCACCGCGGGCAAGTCATCGGCGGATCGAAAACGCAAACCGCCAACGGCATCGACGAGACGCTCGACGTCGACTTTGTCGAATCCGACGATGGATGCCTCAGCCCCCGCCGGGGTCGCGGTCAGCTTTTTCAAACGGAACGGCCCTTCGCTACGAATGACCAATCGACGAACGTTGTTCCAGTCTTTGAAATTCACCGTTTTGGTCTCATACCAACCCAACGGCGATCGGTCGATCGTTTGGGTGCCGATCGACTCCCCTCCGGGGCCAAATCCTTCGATTTCGATGGGGCCAGCGTCGCCTGAAACGTAGGGTCCGTTGACGATCTGCAAACTGGCGACCGTCATCGACGCGGCGGTGTCGGGGGTGACCACCAACTCGTTGCCCGTTGCCGGACCGGCCATCGGGGTGCCGCGAATCAAATAGTCAAACTCCTGTGGGTTGCGAAGGTTCGAGGCCGCCAGGAACGGCTCAAAGGTCATCGCACCATCGGGACCGATAACTTGCGATTCGGTCCAATCAAACGCCCGGGTTGCCGATTGCGAAAACATGGCTGACAGTTCGGCGTCATAACGCGCCAGGACTTTGGCCGCCTTGGCGGCAACGGCCGCGTACAGGTAGCTGGCTTTGGGGTCCGCCGCGTAGGCGTAAACGTCCAATTCCTCCTGCCAACTCGGTTGGGCCTGTTTGGGGTGGTCGGTCGATTCCATGCCGGACCGGACGCCGCCGCCGGGTTGCTGGAGTCGGCGAAAATAGTCAACGGTGAACAGCGCTTCGTCCAGGATGTCCGGCAGGTCAACGCCGTCGTAACGGTCGTCGGGCAAGACGTCTGAGGACGGCGGCAGATTCAAGTCCAAATCATCAAAATAAGCCGGAAAATGATCGGCTAGATCCAGCAAATCATAGCTGGGCGTCAGGTGCATTTCGTGTCGGTCCCAGTCGCCGGCGTCCATGTACCCGCCCCAAACCGGCACCTCGACCTTTTGATTGCCCTCATAACAAATCGCATCGGTCCGACCGATGTCCTCGAATACTTTGTCCTGCGGATAAGTAAAACGCACCAATTTGGAACCATGGATGGTTTGGGGCCGGACCGTCATCGCCTCGACGCGGTCGGTCAACGGGTTGTCCCAGGGCTTCTTGACCGGGTCGGGATGAAACGTCTGTGGCCGGGCGTAGCCAAACCGCCCATCCAATTCGATGCCGCTGCGTTGATGATACAGTCCGTGGATGCCATGCTCGAAAGCTTGTTGCCAAACATCCGGTTGCAAGACAAACGGATAGGACGTGCCGATGTTTTCGACGTAGAGGACATAGCGTCCCGGCCGGGTCAACTCGCTAAAATCCATGTCATAAACATCCACCTTGCTGGCGTTGTAACGTTCCGGGGCGGTGTCGGTGTAGGCATAGTAGTGCCATGACGTGTCCTCGGTTTGATCGCGCGACCGTCGCAATTGCACCTTGCCGGTCTTGCGGTCGCCAAAAGTGACTGGCGTCCGGGTGTCGGCGTCGAGGATGGCGAACCCGAGTTCCCCGGCTTCGTAGCGGACGTTTCCCCCGTCCGGCCCGTCACCGGTCCAGCACGACAGATAGGCCGTCTTGACCGGGTCACCGGGGTGGTAACCGAGTTGATTGACATGAACCGCGATCGAACGGTTTTGGTGCGGTATGTTCTGAAAATCATGAGACAACTCGATGAATTGTCCCGGTTGTTTCAGCTCCGGCCAACGACACGCGACGCGAAAGGTTTCGCCTCGGGGCAGCGGTCGGTCGAGCCGCAGGAACACAATGTTTTCAAACGGCGCCTGGCCTTGATTGATGACTCCGTAACCCAGCGGTGTCGACTTGCGAGATACCGATTCAACGACAGCCTTCGTCGGGGGTGAACCGGTGGTGATTTGGTAGTTGGCCATATCGTTCAACGACGCCGGATCGATCAATCGCCCTTGAAACACATCATTGGGACGCCACCAAGTTTTCTCCGCGTCGGTAAAGACCCCCACTATTTGACCGCCACGCCGCAACTTGATCGCATCATACGACTTCTCGGGGGTCTCCATTTCATCGCCCGGCTGGGCGGAGTACGGCTGCATCGGGCTGCGGACATTGCGACCTTCGACGATCGTGATGGACAACAAGTCGGGTTGAACCAAACCAAGGTGAGCGATCGTCGGTTGGCCATCGACCGGGATGCGATTGGGCGGCACCGGATCGGCGGCGGAGGCACTGCCGGCGGTGGCAACGGCGAGTTGCGCCAACAAGACGGTCACGGTGCAAACGCGGCGGACTGACATGTTTTCGATTGGGGGTTGTGGATCGGGCTGCCAAGTGGCTTAGCCACTGTAGTTTCTCCCTACGCTAACTGCTAGTGCTTCACTGAGCGTTGAGTGTGGGGCTGGCCGTAGCGGAAGTCGCCAAGACTTTCGGCCCCAATCCCGGGAATCCGAAAGTCTTGGCGACTTCCGCTACACCCATTTCCCTCGTTCGGTGGAGCATTAGGGACGCAGCCGGCCGCGGGCCGGGGTGGCGTGTCGGATTGGTCCCAGTCGAGAGTGGAATTCATAGCAGTCGCCGCGGTAGAGCGTCCGTTCCCACCAGAGCGGGGCAGGATCGGCGGCTACGTAACCGACCGCAATGACTTCAATAAGCGGCGAACCGACAGAAACATTCAGCCGCCCGGCAACCGCGACGTCGCAGGGCACCGCGCGAATGATTTCGTCGGCTCCGGCAACGGCCAAACCGCAATCGACTGTCCAAGCCTCGTACAGCGAACCATGCACCTGATCGGCCGTCAGGTTGGGACAGAACCGCGCAACCACGTATCGACGTTCATCGATCACCGCTTGGCCATCGGCCAGCCGCACCCGGTGCAGTTGCCACAACGGTTCGTCGCTCGCGATGGTCAGAGCTTGGCAAACCAGCTCCCCGGCTCGATCGGCCGGCACTGATTGAAAATCGATGACTAGCGTCGACGGCGTCTTGCCGGCCGCCTTGGCTTTCTCGGTGAAACTGACCAGCGATCGAACGTCATAATCGATCCGTTGACGCAGCACGAAGGTTCCGATGCCGCGACGAAACTCCAGCCACCCTTCCGAAACCAAGCTCGCCAACGCCTTGTTGGCCGTTGCCCGGGAGACCGAAAACCGTTGGCTGATCTCGCGCTCGGTCAAGAATTTGTCACCCCGGCGATAGTTTTCACCCAGCGACGTGCGCAATTGATCGTTGAGCTGCTGGTAAACTGGTGCGGGGGGCATTGAGGCTTTTTAAGGAAACTATTTAACGGGCATTCGGATCACCGGTCCGCGGACCTCGGTCAATGCGGCCAGCGACGACTCGGCCGACCGAGCCGCTCCTTCGCGGGCGGCGTGGGTCATCATCACCAGTGTGACCGAAGCATCGTCCGCGGCCGGGTCGGCGGCGTCGTCCTGGTACTGGATCACCGAAGCGATTGAGATGTTATTTTTGGCCAAAACGCCGGTGATTTTCGCCAATGTCCCCGGCCGTCCCGAAACCGACAGCCGCCAGTAGCCGCGGCCGGTCGCCGTGTCGCTGTCACGTTGGGCGACGCGGGGCGGCCCGTCGGTCGAAAAATACTCCAGGGTGCGAAACGTGATCGCGGTTCGGCCCACCGCGGTGTCGATGATGTCGGCGACAACCGCCGAGGCCGTCGGCATTTGGCCGGCGCCCAGCCCGTGGTAGAAGACCGGTCCGACGGCGTCGCCGTGAACCGCGATGGCATTAAAAGCGTCGCGGACTTCGGCCATCGGGGTGCCGATTTTGACCAACGTCGGAGCGACCAAGAGTTCCAGCTCGCCCTCGACGACCCGGGCGGTGGCGAGCAATTTGATCCGGTAACCGAGCTGTCGGGCAAATTTCAAATCGGCCGGGTCCAACCCGTCGATGCCCCGCCGCGGAATGTCTCGCCAATCGACCGCGGCGCCGAACGCGAGGTGCGACAAAATCGCGAGCTTTTGAGCCGCATCGGAGCCGTCGACGTCCATCGCCGGGTCGGCTTCGGCGTACCCGAGCCGCTGAGCCAGGGCAACGGTATCGGCGTAGCTTGCCCCGTCGGCGTCCATTTTAGAAACGATAAAATTCGACGTGCCGTTAAGAATCCCGGTCAACGACGTGATGGCGTTGGCCGAGAGGCACTGCGAGACGTTGGCGATGATCGGCACCCCCCCGGCCACCGCGGCCTCGAAGGCAATCGAGCGGCCTTTGGCGCGGGCATGGTCAAACAGTTCGCCGCCGTGTTGAGCCAACAGCGCCTTGTTGGCCGTGACGATGTCTTTGCCGGCGTCGATCGCCCGGAGCATCAAGGTTCGGGCTGGCTCAAGGCCACCGATCAATTGGACGACGACATCGATCGCCGGATCGTCCAGGATGTCGTCAATGTTGTCGGTCAGCACGCCCGGGGGCAGGTCGACGTCGCGTGGTTTGGCCAAGTCGCGAACCGACGCTTTTTGCAACCAAATGGTGCGGCCGGCGTGCCGGGCGGTGCGATCGCCGTGGTCGAGCAACAACCGGGCGACGCCGCAGCCGACGGTTCCCAACCCGACGATACCAACCCGGGTGACGGGTGGGTCGGCCAGCCTCGGGGCTGCGGTGGGTAGGCCGGCGGGGTGCGTCGAGGCATCAGGCGGGAATTGCGACATGGGTCGCAGCCTAGCCGGACGATCGATTGAAGAAAACGGTCCGGCGGGGAGGTCGCGATCGACCCACCCCGCCAGACTCGTCCACTAATTGCAAGCGTCGTCACCGCCGGAGGATGGTCGTGCTTGAACCCACCCGATCATTTCCCGAAGGCATCCCCACGCCTTTGGCCGGGCTGATCACGCGAATTTAAAACAACAACCTGCTGTCCCCCAGCAGCCGCTTCGGCCGGGCGGTGGGTCCTCCACAAGGTTGACCCATCCGGCTAACCGGATTGATCGGTTGCGTGGCCGGTGGCCCGGCAGTCCGATTGGCCCGGTTGGAACAGTTAAAACGCGGCGATTGTTAAGCCGTGACGGTTGGATCGACCGACCCGACACCGACCCCCATTCAGCCTCGCTCAGCCCCGTGCCAGCGACACAGCGTGAGGCAAAATTGGCAAAACACACGAGTTCATCGCCGTCGCGACCGCTCCGGTGCTACCTGGCAGTGCGAACACGACCGTCGAACCCGCGCGACCGGCGATTGCCCGTGAAAGCATCGATTTGGGGCCGATTTCGTCGAACGAGACCCGCCGAAAGTGCTCGCCGAATCCGTCCAGGGTGACATCCAGGACTGAGTCGACCGCCTCGATCGTTTGGTCCCGCGGGGCAATTCCGGTGCCACCCGTCGTTATGATCGCGTCGATGGCCGAGTCGTCGATCAATTCGCGGAGCCGCCCGGCAAGCCGCTCGGCCCCATCGGGCAGCACGTCGCGGGACTGGACCGAGTGCCCGGCCGCCCGCAGCAGCTCGACGATCCGGTCGCCGCTGCGATCCTCGGCGATCGTCCGGGTGTCCGAGAGCGTGATGACCGCGCAGCGGGCGTGCAGCGACGGGTTGGCTCCGCAGCCGCACTGGGGGTCGTCGCAGGAGCGGGTATTAGTCATGGCTTTGGACGGCTGGACAGTCGTAACGGCGTGCCGCCGGGCCGCCGACGTTTGGGTCGACCGTCAGGGGGGCCGGCGTCCCGGCGGAACGCCGCTACCGGTCGGCCGTTGAAGGTGCCCATGCTACCGGCCGCGGTAGGCAAAGCGGTAGGATGGGGGTTCAACACGAATGACCAACATTTCCGACCGCCACCAGGGACGAGCACGATCCAGATGTTAACGATTCAAACCGACGATTCCGGCCGCACCCTCTTGCCGCTGCGACGGCTGATTTTCGTAGCGACGACCGCGACGGCCTGGGCGGTGACGGCGAGTTTGCCCGCCGTGGTTTTGGCTCAAACGGTCGCCGAGCCGCCGCCCGCCGCCCCCCCCACCGAGACTCCCGGAGACGATGTGAGCCCGACGACTGCCCCGATGCCGACGACGCCCCCACCGACGACGAATCAAACCGTCACGCCCCCCGCCGCGACGCCGCCGGCCGAGTCGTCGCTCCAGGCGATCCGCAGCATCGAGGGCATCACGCAGTACCAACTCGACAATGGCATGGACGTGCTATTGTTTCCCGACGATTCCAAGGAGGTCGTGACGGTCAACATGACGGTCTTTGTCGGCTCGCGGCACGAAGGCTACGGCGAGGCGGGCATGGCGCACCTGCTGGAGCATATGTTGTTCAAAGGCACGCCGGACCATCCCAATGTTCCGCGAGTGTTGCAAGACCGCGGCGCCAGGTTCAACGGCACCACGTGGGTCGACCGGACGAACTATTACGAAACCTTGCCGGCCAGTGACGAGAATCTGGAGTTCGCGCTCCGATTGGAAGCCGATCGGTTGGTCAATTCCAACATCCTCGGTGAGGATTTGGCCAGCGAGATGACCGTCGTTCGCAACGAGTTTGAGCGTGGCGAAAACTCGCCGATCCGCGTGTTGATGCAGCGGATGCAATCGGCTGCCTACGATTGGCATAACTACGGCAAATCGACGATCGGTAACCGCAGCGATATCGAGCGGGTGCCAATCGTGGCGCTGCGTCGTTTCTATAAAAAATACTACCGGCCCGACAACGTTCTGCTGATTGTCGCGGGCAATTTCAAGCCTGTCACGGCGTTGCCGCTGATCGAGCAGACGTTTGGCAAACTGAAGCGGCCCGACAAACCGATCGAGCCGACTTATACCGTCGAGCCGGCCAAGGACGGCGAGCGAACGGTCGTGTTGCGGCGGGTGGGCGACATCCAAGTCGTTGGCGCGGCGTATCACATCCCGCCGGGCAGCCACGGCGATTACGCTGCGGCCAAGGCGCTCGTTAACATCTTGGGCGATGAACCCTCCGGTCGGCTCTACAAAGGATTGGTTGAGACCGAGCTGGCCAGCAACGTCTACTCGCTTGCTTATGCGTTTCGCGAACCCGGGTTGTTGATGGCCCTGTGTGAGGTTCCGCCCGAAAACAGCATCGAGCAGGTTCGCTCTCGGCTGATTGAATTGATGGAAGATTCATGGGCGAAAGAACCCATCACCGAAGCCGAGGTCGAGCGTGCCAAACAGCAGATCCTCAAGGCTCGCGAATTGGAAGCCTCCGATACCGATCAAATCGCCGTGGCGCTATCCGACTGGGCCGCCCAAGGCGATTGGCGTTTGTATTTCCTGTTTCGCGACGCGGTCGAGAAGTTGGAGGTTGCTGACGTCCAAGCGGTCGCCGACCAATACATGACCCGCAACAATCGCACGGTGGGGTTGTTCATTCCGGCCGAGCAGAGCGAACGGATCGAAATCCCCCAACCGCCGGACCTGTCCGACACATTGGCAACCTACCAAGGCCGCGAGGCGATCGGGGCCGGCGAAGCGTTTGATCCCGATCCGATGGCGATCGATTCCCGGATCGCTCGCGGTGAACTGGTGCCCGGCGTGCAGTACGCTGTGTTGCCCAAGAAAACCCGCGGCGATGCGGTGGCGATGATGTTGACGCTTCGCTTCGGCACCCCCGATTCGCTCCAATCTCGGCTCGGAGCCGCCGAATTGCTCGGTTTGCTGATGGCCCGCGGCACCGAGGACCTCAACTACCAGCAGTTGCAGGATGAATGGACCCGGCTGCGGGCGGATGTCTCCATCGCCACCTTTCCCGGATTGCTACAGATCCGTGTCAAAACCAAGCAGGAGTTTTTGAGCGAAGTCGTCAATCTGATTGGCGAAGTCCTTCGCAACCCGCGTCTGGAATCCAGCGAGCTGGAAGTCATCCGCCGCCAGATCATCACCGGTTTGCAGCAAAATCAAACCGAGCCGAACGCGTTGGCCCCCCGCGACGTCCGCCGCCGCCTATCGCCCTATGGCAAAGACGACGTACGATACGTGATGACGATCGATGAGGAAATCGACATGTATGAGGCTGTCAAGGTCGAGGAGTTGGGTGAACTTCACGAGCGGTTCCTGGGAGCGATCGCCGGCGAAGTATCGTTGGTCGGCAATTTTGAACCCGAGCCGGTGCTCGACCAGATCGTCGATGTCTTAGAAGGTTGGCAGACCGACGAACCCTACGTCCGCATCGATCGTCCGGCCAATCCCGACATGCCCGGTGGGATCAGCCAGATCGACACGCCGGACAAGTCCAATGCGTTGTTGTATTCGGGTCAACAATACGCGTTGTCGGATCTTTCGCCCGAATACGCATCCTTAGTCTTGGGTAACTACATTCTGGGCGGCGGAGCGTTATCAAGCCGACTGGGTGACCGCGTTCGCCAGCAGGAAGGGTTGTCCTATGGCGTTCGCTCGGGCGTTTCCGCCCGGCCCAAGGATGATCGTGTCGACATGACGTTGTATGCGATCACCAACCCGGAGAACAAAGAGAAACTGATCCGAGTGATTCGCGAGGAAGTCGACCGATTGATTGCCGATGGCGTGACCGAAGACGAACTCGAAAAGGCGAAGCAGGGTTATTTGCAGGCCGCGCGGATCGGCCGAACCGACGACGCTTCGTTGGCCAGCCAAATGATCAGCAACCTGTTCAACGATCGCACCATGGCGGAGGTCGAGCGACATGAGCAGCAGGTTCGTGACGCGACGATCGGCGACGTCAACGCGGCGATCCGTAAGTTCATCGATCCCGAAAAGTTGGTGATGACGATCGCGGGCGATTTTAAGGGCCAATGAGATGCTCGAACAACTTCGACAGCTCTACCATCGGCAACCGTTTGAGCCTTTCTATATTCAGACGACCGATGGAAAGGAGTATTTGATCAAGCATCCTGAATGCTTGGCGTTTACAAAGCATTTCGTGCATTTTGCCAATCCAGAGACGGAAGTGTTTCAATACATTTACCTGCTGCATGTTGCCGGTTTTCGTGTGGAGCCTTCCATTTCGCATTCGTCGGTGGACTCATGAGCCGTGTTAGTTCACTGGTTCCATTTCCGATCAAGGTCTAAAAATGCGAGAGCGGCTTTTAGAACTGTACCGCAAGCGGCCGTTTCAGCCATTCACAATCCGGGTCACGGACGGCAATGAGTACCACGTGAAGCAGCCGGAGTGCATGTCGTTTAGCAAACATTTTGTCGTTTACACCGAGCCGGGGACGGAGAAGTTGGAGATCATCGACTTACTTCACATCGCAGGTTTCCAGGTCGTCCCCCTCGAAACTGAAGCGTCCCAGCCATGACCCGCCCCCACGATCAACTTCGCCGGGTGGAAATCCAGACCGGTTACCTGCCCGCGCACCCGGCTAGCGTGTTGATCCGTTTTGGCGGCACCTGGGTTCTTTGCACCGCGTCGGTCGAAACCAAAGTGCCCGACTGGATGGTCGGTCGCGGCAAGGGTTGGGTGACTGCGGAGTATTCAATGCTGCCCGGCAGCACCGGGGGCGGCCGTAAGTCGCGGGACCGGGGCGGCAAGATCGATGGCCGGACCACCGAAATCCAGCGGTTGATCGGTCGATCGCTCCGCTCGGTGGTCGATTTGAAGTCGCTCGGCGAGCGGATGATCACGATCGACTGTGATGTGCTGCAAGCCGACGGGGGGACGCGGACCGCCTCGATCACCGGCGGTTACGTGTCGCTGGCGCTGGCGATTGAGCAAATTCGCGTTGGGGCATTGGCGACCGGCCACTCGCCACCGCCCCCGGGTGTGTTGACCGATTCGGTCGCCGCGGTCAGCGTCGGGGTGGTTGGCGAGGAAATCGTTTTGGACTTGGATTACCCGCTCGATTCGGCGGCGGCGGTCGACATGAACGTTGTGCGAACCGGTTCGGGACGTTTCATCGAAATCCAAGGCACCGGGGAGGAGTCCACGTTCGACGACGATCAACTCGCCGCGATGCTGTCGCTTGCCAAAAAAGGCATCGCGGAATTGACCCGAATGCAGCGGTTGGCTCTGGTGCATTCGCTGTAGCTGGACCCGCCAGGGTTCAGTCCGTCCTGAACCGCGGCGGGTCCAGCTACCGCGGATCCGGCTACACCCTTCCTGTTCTGGCAAGGAAATTGCATCACCGGTGGGTGAACGTCTCGTTGACCGAAGCCGTATCGCTTGGGTCCGAACAAAAATCCACCACACCATTCAGGCAAAGTCCCATGATGTCCAAACTGATTCGCAACACGCTGCTGGCCGGCGTCGTTACCGCCGGCACGTTCGCCCTGACCGCTCCCGAAGCGGATGCGGGCGGTTTTGGACGCCGTCTGGGTTACGGACCGGTCGTGGTTGCACGCCCGCCGATCGTTGTCGCCCGTCCGCCGGTGTCGGTCTACCATCCGCCGGTGGGTCACTACGGTTACCGGCCGTCCTACTCGGCGTACTCCTCCTCGTATCGTTCCTACCGTCCGTCCTATGGTTACGGGGTTCCCTCCAGCGGCTTCGGTTACGGCGTTCGCGGCTACGGTGCGGCGCCGTACTACTCCGGTTATCGCGGGCTGGGCGGCTCGGGTTTGAGCATTAGCATCGGCAGCGGGTTCGGTGGTTACGGCGGCTACCGCGGATTTGGGGCTAGCCCCTTTGGAATCGGCGGCTACCGCGGTTTCGGCTTCTAGTGCAGCGTCACAGCTAGTCGTTCGGGTTGTCCATAGCTGGACCCGCCAGGGTTCAGGCCATCGTAGCCTGAACCCTGGCGGGTTCAGCTACGTCGAGTAGAACCTAAATCTTTGCTGTGAGCAGCATTGATTCACTACTTCCAGATTTCGGCGACGCCAACCCATGATCGTGCCGGCCGACAATCAATTCTGCGACGTGGCGGTTGTCGGTGGAGGGCCGATCGGCATCGAGACCGCGGTGGCGTTGCGGCAATCGGGTTTCAATGCCCAAATCCTCGAAGCGGGGCCCATCGGCCATACGATCAGTTGGTGGTCGCCGGGCACGAGGTGGTTTAGCAGCAATGATCGAATCGCGATCTGCGGCGTCCCGCTCAATACCGTTGACCAATCCAAGGCCAGCCGTGAGGAGTATCTCAATTATCTGCGTTCGGTGATCGACCAGTTCGATGTCCCGGTGCAGAGTTTTACCCGCGTTGTCGACATTCAGCCCGACGGCGATCAGTGGCGTTTGACGACGGCCGCGACCCGCCCGGAGGCGGGGATGCCCGAGCGATTGCGGACCGCCCGGTTGAGTTCGACCCTCACCGCCCGTGCGATCGTGCTGGCGATCGGGGGAACCGATCTGCCCGCGAAATTGAACGTTCCCGGCGAGGATCTGCCGCACGTCGATGGGTACCTTCGCGAAGTCCATCGTTATCATGGCCGCCGGGTGCTGATCGTCGGCGGTCGCAACAGTGCCGTCGAAGCGGCCATCCGATTGCACCGGGGCGGTGCCCGAGTTCTCCTGTCCTATCACCGCTCGGAATTGCCCGGCGATAGCATCAAATATTGGCTGCGGCCGGAGATCGAAGGGCTGATACGGAGCGGTGCGGTGGAGGCTCATTTTAATTCTCGGGTCGTCTCCATCGCGCCCGATCATGTCATGCTTCAAACCGGTGACGATACGGCTCGCTTGCCGGTCGATGATGTCTTGACCTTGATTGGCTATCGCCAGGACCCGACGCTGTGGGATTGTTTAGACCTGCCGCGTAGCGGCCCTTCGCAACGACCGGTTTACAACGAGTCAACGATGCAGACGCCGCGGCCGGGGATCTATGTCGCCGGTACCGCGATCGGTGGCACGCAGAGCAGTAAATATCAGGTTTTTGTCGAGAATTGTCACGACCACGCGTTTAGAATTGTTGAGGATTTGAGTCGACGAATCGACGTCAAAACGGGACATTCCGATCCGAAGTCGCTGGACCAATCGCTTGCCGCCCGCGTTCAATTGCAGCCGGAGAGTTAGCCAAGCCTCACGTTGACGAACGAAAGCAACGGTCGGACGTAAAAACCGTTTCCGCACCGCTGGTGGTTCGGTTAAGGTGTGCGTCCCCGCCTGATCCCGCCTTCATTGCCTTTTTTGACCCCCGCAATCATGTTTTCGCGTTCCTTGCCCCGCCGCGTCATTCCCCTGGCCTACGTGCTGGCAGCGATCGGGGTGGCGGATCATTGCGCCATCGCGGAATCAGCGGAGTCAATCGCTGAGCCGGCCGCGGTCGGATACAACGAAACAATCCGGCCGATTTTGACCGAAAATTGTTTTGCCTGTCATGGCCCCGATGCCGAGTCGCGGGCGGCGGACTTGCGATTGGACGTTCGCGAGGCTGCGATTGACATGGGGGCGATTGTGCCCGGCGACCCCGACGCCAGCGAGTTGATCGATCGCATTGGTCGCGGCGACGATGATGACCTCGCGATGCCACCGATCGATGGGCACAAACGGCTCGACGACGACCAGAAGCGCCAACTGGAACTTTGGATTGCTCAGGGGGCGGATTACCAAGAGCATTGGTCGTTGCAACCGCCGCTGCACTACGCCCCGCCGCCGGTTCAGAACCCGTCATGGGTCCGCAACCCCATTGATGCTTTCATCCTGCACCGGATCGAAGAGGCGGGGTTGACGCCCGCCCCACAAGCGGATCGCCCGACGCTCGCTCGCCGGCTGAGCCTCGACCTGACCGGTTTGCCGCCGACACCGGAAATGGTCGATACGTTTGTCAAGGATACGTCGCCGGACTATTACGAAGCCTATGTTGAACGATTATTGCAATCCCCGGCCTGGGGCGAGCATCGCGGGCGGTATTGGCTCGACTACGCCCGGTATGGTGATACCCACGGGATTCATTTTGACAACTATCGCGAGATGTGGTCTTACCGCGACTGGGTGATTGGGGCGTTCAACCGCAACCTGCCGTTTGATCAATTCAGCATCGAGCAACTCGCGGGTGATCTGCTGCCCAATCCGACGCTCGATCAGTTGATCGCGACCGGTTTTAATCGATGCAATATCACCACCAACGAAGGCGGCATCATTGATGAGGAGTACAAGGTTCTCTACGCCCGCGACCGGACCGAGACGACCTCGGCGGTTTGGCTCGGTCTGACGACCGGCTGCGCGGTGTGCCACGATCATAAGTTTGATCCCATCACGACCAAGGACTTCTATTCACTCTCGGCATTCTTTGACAATACGACCCAGCCGGTTCGCGACAAAAATATCTCCGACACGCCGCCGATCATTGTGGTCCCCAAGCTGGGGGAGAGGCAGAAGTATGTCGAACTGACCGGTCAGGTTTCCGCCGCCAAATCGGCGATGGAGGCGGCGGCGAAAGATGCCCGTCAAACGTTTGAAAAGCTGGAGGTTCCCATCAGTGTCAACGACATCGCGGCAACATTGCCGACCCAGTCGCTGGTCAGCCACTGGCCGCTGTCGGCGGGCAGCGGGCCGGCGGCCATCGAAATCATGGGTCAAAGCGTGGTCCATCGCATCGCCTCGGGTGATTTAAAGTGGCAGCCGGGTTATGTCAGTCCGTTCGCGTTGGAGATCAATGAAACGTCGCTTAGCAGCCCGTCGGCGGGTCAATTTGGACGCGATCAACCGTTTAGCGCGTCATTGTGGGTTTGGACGCCGGACAAGGGGCACAATGGTGCGATCATCAGCCGGATGGACGATCATGACCAGCATCGAGGTTGGGATGTTTGGTTGCAGGGGGAACGCTTGACCGTTCACCTGATCGATCAGTGGCCCGGCAATGCGATTCGGCTGACGACCAAAGCTGCGGTTTTCAAACCCAAGACGTGGACACATGTAACGGTCGTCTACGACGGCACCGCGAAAGCTTCCGGCGTTCGGATCGATATTGATGGTCGAACTCAACCCACCAAGGTCGATCATGATGATCTGCAGGGGACGTTTGCAACCGAGGCGCCTTTCAACATTGGTCGGCGTCATCATGGCAAACCTACCGGCGGCGTTCGTGTCGATGACGTTCGGTTGTACCAGTCCGCATTGACGGCCGCGGAAGTCAAAACACTGCACGGTCGCACCCCGCTGGCGTATTTCGCCGCCAAGCCGAAAGACAAACGCGAGGGCGATCAGAGCGACCAATTGTTTGAGTACTGGGCAACCGATCAATCGCCCGAATTGATGGCCAAACGTTTAGCGTTCAACAAACTCGATCGCTCCAAAACGGAACTTGAGAAACGCGGGACCGTCGCTCATGTGATGGACGAGGCCGAGGGTCAGGCCAAAGCGTTTATCTTGCATCGTGGCGAATACGATCAGCGCGGCGAAGAGGTGGTGGCCGATACGCCTGAGGTGCTGCCGGAGATGGACCCTGCCCTGCCCCGCAACCGCCTGGGGTTGGCCAAATGGTTGTTCGATCCCCAAAACCCCCTGACCGCACGGGTGAGCGTGAATCGATTTTGGCAGGAGGTGTTCGGCAGCGGACTGGTATCCTCCTCCGGTGACTTTGGCGTCACCGGCGGTCAACCAACGCATCCTCAATTGCTTGACCGATTGGCGATTGACTTTCGGGATTCCGGCTGGGACGTCCAGGAACTGTTTCGCACCATGGTGACTTCGGCGACTTATCGACAGGCGGCGATCACGACGCCCGAGAAACTGGAAGCCGATCCGTCCAACGAACTACTTTCCCGCGGCAAACGCTTTCGGATGGATGCCGAAATGGTCCGAGACTATGCCCTGGCGATCAGCGGGTTGTTGTCCCCAACGATCGGTGGCCCCAGCGTTCGGCCCTATCAACCGCCGGGGGTTTGGGAAGCGGTCGCGATGCCCAACAGCAACACACAAATCTACGAGCCGGATACTGATGACGGCGTCTATCGGCGGAGCCTGTACACGTTCTGGAAACGCAGCGCTCCGCCGGCGTCGATGGACATCATGAACGCGCCCAGCCGCGAGGCGTGCGTGGTCCAGCGAGATCGCACCAACACGCCGCTGCAGGCATTGGTGACCCTCAACGATCCTCAGTTCATCGAAGCAGCACGCGTTTTGGCGACCGAGGTGTTGCACCGCAGTGAAGACCCGATCGAACGCGTGGACTTGATTTCCCGCCGGCTATTGAGCCGGACGCTGGGGGCCGACGAACGCGTGGTGGTGAATCGTTCGATTGCGGCCCTGCGGGAACATTTTGACGCCCACCCCACCGAAGCCGACAAATTGATCGCGATCGGCAACACCGCCACCGACGATAGCCTCGCGGCGACCGAACTGGCCGCCTGGACAATGCTTTGCAACCAATTGATGAACCTGGATGAGGTTTTGAATCAATAGCACGGTTTGATCGTAGCTGGACCCGCCAGGGTTCAGTCCGTACTGAAACCTGGCGGGTCCAGCTACGATGAAGGACTGAACCCTGGCGGGTCCAGCTACGATTAAGTTTTATTCCATCAACCGATTTCGCCTACTCATGTTCCAAGATTATTCCCGCCGTCGGTTCCTGACCAACACCTCGCAAGGTTTCGGTTACGCGGCGCTCGCCGGTTTGATGGCCGGTGAGGCTTCCGGGGCGACCGCGACCGGGCACGCCGGTGGTGGAATCGGTGCCCTGCCGAACCTGCCTCACTTCGCCCCCAAAGCGAAACATATCATCTACCTGCACATGGTCGGCGGTCCATCTCAGATGGATCTATTCGACTACAAGCCGGAGATGAATGATTGGTACGATAAGGATCTGCCCGAGTCGGTCCGAAACGGACAGCGACTGACGACGATGACCAGCGGTCAGACGCGTTTTCCGATCGCCCCGAGCATGTACAAGTTTGATCAGTACGGTCAATCGGGCGCCTGGGTGAGCGAGTTGCTACCCAAAACGGCCAGCATGGTCGACGACCTCTGCATCATCAAATCGATGCACACCGAGGCGATCAATCATGAACCGGCAATCACGTTCATTCAAACCGGCAATCAAATTACCGGTCGAGCCTGCATGGGTTCGTGGATGTCCTATGGCCTCGGTTCGCTCAATCAAGATTTACCCTCGTTCGTGGTCTTGGTCGCCGAACCGACCAATAAAGAACAGATTCAGGCAATTTCGGCGCGGCTTTGGTCCTCCGGCTACCTACCCGGTCAACACGCCGGCGTGGCATTCCGCAGCAAAGGCGACCCGATTCTGTATATCAACAATCCCGACGGGGTATCGCCGGACGTTCGCCGCGTGACGCTGGACGGATTGAGGGATCTCAATGAACTCAATCATCAACGATTGGGCGACCCCGAGACGGCTACCCGGATCGAGCAGTATGAGATGGCGTTCAAGATGCAGGCCAGCGTCCCGGAACTAACGGACATCCAGTCCGAAACCGCGGAAACATTAGAAATGTACGGTCCTCAGACGTTGACCCCGGGGTCATTTGCCAATTCCGCGTTGATGGCTCGCCGATTGGTCGAACGCGGCGTCCGCTTTGTCCAGTTGTATCACAACAACTGGGACAATCACGGCAACGTCAAAGTTCGTTTGCCGAGCCAGTGCCGCGATGTCGATCAGCCCTGCTGGGCGTTGATTCAAGATTTGAAACAACGTGGGATGCTGGACGATACTTTGGTGATTTGGGGCGGTGAGTTCGGCCGAACCATCTACTCGCAGGGCGGACTGAGCCGCGAGAATTATGGCCGTGACCACCACCCGCGTTGTTACACCACGTGGATGGCCGGCGGCGGGATCAAGGGGGGCCAGGTGTATGGCCAGACCGATGAGTTTTCTTACAACATCACCGAAAACCCGGTCCATATCCGCGACTGGCACGCCACGGTGTTGCACTTGCTAGGTATCGATCACAGTCGGTTCTCTTTCAAACATCAGGGCCTGGACCAAAAGCTCACCGGCGTGGAAGAGGCTCACGTGATCAACGCATTGTTGGCTTGATCGTAGGACCACTGAGGATCGTGGGTCAATATTTGTGAAGCGATGACCGGCGTTTCGCCCGACCGAGGCCCCCGGTCCCTCACTAGTTGGATTTCATCGTCCGTCGCGGGTCGAGACTCCGGTAGCCGAATCCATCAGGATTTGGTCGGCAGTCTGTCAGCGTCATGGCATAAGCGTCGCTACCGATGGCGGATTTTTGAGTTCGACCGCTAAGGGATCGATGGACGCACGGGGAGCGAAAAGATCATCATCATCGGTTTTGTTGTCTGGATGCAGTGGCTTTCGATAGTGAGACGATGCGTACGGATGGACGATGCGAGTATCAATACCAGACTTCCGCAGGATGGCTTGAACGGGTTTGTGATAAACGCCGGTCATCTCAACCGCCGCAATGGAATCCTTGATCTTATGCTCTTTGAGAGTTTCTTTGATATGGACAACCATCGCATCGAGGCTTCCGGCGTTGTGCTGAACGTCGGTGGGTTCGACCAGAACGTTTCCCTAGAAGTCACAGAGCATCCACTTGGACCTTTGCCGAGCACAATCAACACTGACAACAGCGAATCGCTGCGGGGTGACGGCTTGAACGCGGGTGGAAATGACTCCGCCGGGCTTACCGACAACTCTGGTTGGGCGGTTGCATTTTGCGGATTTTGACGATCTTCTGTTCTTTGCGGCCATTCGGGTGTTTCCTGCTGGAAGGGAGTGTTAGTTCTTCCAATGAGAGCACTCGAATGGTCCTTTTGCTTTGTTTTAAGCTTCTAGGGGACATACCAGGTGTCAGGTACCGAAAAGTCAAAATGGTGAAGATACAGATAGCCCAAACCACCATTCCGGTACCTGACACCTTTGACACCTTTCATCGCCACTGACGCTGTACTCCAACGTTCCCCCACCGACATACATGGCTGCAGTTAGCGGCAACGAAAGCGGGGCGGTCATCGTCGCGGCGACCGTGGTGGCTCCCACGCGTGCCAATGCCGCCTCGGTCCGCATGACGTCGATTACCCCGGTCGAGCCACCCAAGTCGGTCCCGGTGGCATGACCGATCGTAATCTGGTCCTGAATCGAAAGCTCGCTCAAGTCCCCGCCGCCCATGACGTAGGGGTTGTGGCAAACGGTGCAGCGTTTTTGCCTTGTCAGCGTGGGGGTGAAATCATTCAGCAACGAACTACGCCCAGCTCGGCGGCTTCCAACGTTGCTGAGTATTTGCAACGTTTCCGCTTCCAACGGGGCGATTTGCCCGAAGCTCAGCGGCATGGGTTCGCCAGGGTTAGCGAAGTCGAACCCGTAGCCGCCGCCGTCAGCTTCGATTGGGGTGCCAAAGATCGTCATCGGCACGGGGGCAAGTCGACGTGGCCGTAGGTAAGGGTTGGTCTGTACGTGACCGGCCAACTGAATGCCTTCGCCTGACAGGGTTGTTGACCTCGAACCTGGAGCGGGCTGCAGCTTCACTGAATCGACTGGCACGAGTCCACTACGCGGCAAATACACCGGCGGCGGCGGGGCGAAGACTTCGCGGAACGCTCCGACGATGTCGCTGCCGGTTTGCAACGCTGCGATCCCCGCCCCGGCGATCGTTGGCAGCCCCGTCGCGGCGAGTTGGCCCATTGCGTAGTCGCGGCCGACGGCCGGCAGGAAGCCGGCTGCGTCGAAGCTGCCCGTCGCACGGCTGCTGATTAGCGAGTGGTTGCCCCCGCCGGCCCCAGACATGGGGTTGGACGGCAGCGAGAAGTGACCGAAGCTTTGGCCCGACAACCCCTGACTGATCAAACTGTCGGTAAAATTGCCCACCAACGTACTGGCGAAGGGGTCGGCGGTTTTGCCCAACGCCCCGGCACTTTTGCCGATCGATAGGCCTGGGATCGGGATGCCCAGCAGCGACACGTTGGCACTGGCAAAAGCCGTCGTGCCGGAGATCCCCGCCCCGGCGTTGAGGCTGGCAAAGGAGCCGACCTTCAAACTGACCGTCCCGCCGATGCCCGAGGAAGCCGGCGTGAAGCCCAGCTTGACGCTGCCGGCCGCTTTGGTCGCCAGGGCCGTGAGCTTTGCCCCGGCCGCCGCCAAACCCCCGGCGGCGTGGATGAACCAGGTGCCCGTGGCGATCCCGATACCGGCGGCTAGGTACGGGTTCTCCTGGACCCAGTCGCCGACTTCCCGAAGCGCCTTGGTCGCCACCTCCTTGACCTGGCTGACGACCCGGGAGACTTCGCGTTTGACCTTGTGGAAGACCTTTTTGATGCCCCGCCACAGGCTTTTGAAGAACTGGCCCGAGGGGTCGGTTCGGTCGTAGGGCGAGGCCCCGGCGTAGTCGGAGAGGTTGGTCAGTCCGCCGGCCAGCCCGGCGGGGTCTTCGCTGAGGAACCGACCGGCAGCAGGGTCCATCCACCGGGCACGGACTTGATACGCACCGGCGACCGCGTCAAAGGGGCGTCCGGTGAAGCCGAAGCGGGAAGCCATCGCCGGGGCGGTTTGGCTGATGACCACGCCGTAGGAGCTGAAGCGGACGTGGTTGATTACCGCGATGCCGGTGGGGGTTGCCGCGGCGATGTCGGCAACGGTGCCGGCCCGGTCGGCCAGCGTCCAACGCAGCGACGGGGGCAACGTGCCCTGCGATTGGCTCGCTGGCGGGGTGACAACCGTTTCGGCCAACACGGCATCATCACCAGGGCCGTGGACGTAACGGTGGGTGACCACATCCGCGGTGTCGGTGACCGCGACGAGGTTGCCGCCGGCATGGACGTACCGCTCGGTGGTCGTCGTGCCGCCGGCGGTGACCGTGCGGGTGACCAATTGATCATTGGCGTCGTAGCGGTATTTGGCAACGCTGGTGACGCTGCCTGCGGCATCGAAGTGATGCACGTCGATCAATCGGTTGCGGTGGTCCCAGCGGTAGGTCGTCCGCGAACCGTCGGCGATCGAGACGCGGGAAGTCCGGTTGCCCGCTTGGTCATAGGTATAGGTGAACGTGCCGTCGGCAAGCAGCCGGTTGTTGGTGCCGGTGCTGTAACCGCCGCCGGTCCGGTTGCCGGTCGCGTCGTAGGCGAACGATTCATCGGCGATCGTCGTGTGATCAGCCCCGGTCAACCGCCCATTGTCGTCCAGGCTCAGCGTTCGGGGGCCGTCGAGGTTGGAACTCGTCGCAGTGACGCGGCTGGCCGGATCAAAGGTGTAGCCGTGCGAAGCGAGCATCGAGCCATCGGCGGCGGCGTGGGTGATCGCGGTGCGGCGACCGACCGAGTCGCGTTGATAGGTCGTCAAGATGTCGGCGGTCGACGATGTGCCGGCAAAGCGTCGGTAGGCGACAATCTCGCCGGCGGCGTTGAGTTCGTAGGCAACGTCCACTTCCACCACGCCATCAACGCGGCGGGTGGTCCGGTCAACTCGTCCGGCGGCGTCTTGGCTGTAAGCGGTGTCGATCGTTTGGCCCCCGACGGCAACGGTCACGCCCGATGGCGTGCCGTCGGGATGGTACCGGTAAGACGTTGCCGTGTCAGCGATCGCCGGTCGATGCAGCGTGCCGGTGTCTTGGCGGATTTCGTTGGTCAAACGACCCGCATGGTCGTAGGTGAACCGCTCGAGCATCCCGCCGGCGGTGCTGTCCCAAAGCCACCGCTGGGCCAGCCGGCCACCGGCGTCGTATTGATTGGTGACAAACTCCAAAACAACACCGTCGGCCCGCTCGGTGCGAATGCCGAAAACGCGGTTCGCATCGTCGTAGGTGTATTTAAACACGTGGCCGCGTCGGTCGACGCGGCGGGTGACCCGACCGGCGTCGTCGTAGACGCTGGTGACCGCATCCCCGAGTTGATTGGTCTCCGCGGTGATTTGGCCCAATGCATCATGCGTGAACGAGGTGACGTTGCCCGAGCCGTCGGTCACGGCGGTTTGCCGGCCGGCGGCGTCAAAGGTGTAGGTCGTCACATCGCCCGCCGGCGCGGTCACCGTGGTATTGCGATTCCAATCGTCATAACCAAACGTGGTGACCAGCGGCGAGATCGCGTCGGTCGTCACTTCGGTGGCGGTGCGGTTGCCGACAACGTCATAACGGTGCGTCGTCCGCGGCGCGATGTCAGGACCGGGGCCGTCGGGGTCGGCGAGCACTTCGACTCGCAGTTGCCCCAAAGCGTCATATTGCCAAGTCGTCGTCCGTCCGGCTTCATCGGTCGTCGCGATGTGATTGCCGGCGATGTCGTAGTCGCGTGTGACGACCGGGGCGGGCACGTTGTCGGTCGGATCGGGATCGGGCAGCGTCCTGGCGATCAATTGACCAGCGGCGTCGTACTGGAACGACGTGACGCGGCCGGCGGCATCGGTTTGACCGGTGACGCGGCCGGCATGGTCGTAGGTCAACGTCCGCACCGGGGCGGACTCGGGGCCGGCACCGTCGGGATCGAGCAGCGTTTCCGCGACCAGTCGGCCTAGGTTGTCGAAGGTCGAAGAGGTTTCGCGACCGAGGTGATCAAACACCTGGTCGATGTTGCCTGCGTCGTCATAGGACGTTTCGGTCCATGGAGCCGGCAGCGGCCCCGGTCCGTCCGGATCGGGAGAGGTCACCCGCGTGACCCGGCCCCAGCGGTCGTGATCATAGGTCGTCACCCGGGCCAATTCGTCGATCGACGCCGCCAAGTGACCGTGCTCGTCATAGATCGACCGCGTTGTTGGTCCGGGCATGGAAAGACCATCGGCGTCACGAGAGCCATCAGCGGCCGGCAGGATCGTTGCGGTGCGGCGTCCGAGAGCATCGTATTGATACCGGGTGGTATGTCCCAGTTCGTTCGTAACGGCGACGACCCGGCCCGCTTCGTCATAGTCGGTTTGGGTCGACAAGCGGGGGGTGGCTGGATCGTCGTCCAGGTCCGGGAGGATCGTTTCGATCAAACGTCCCGCCGCATCGTACCGGTAGTCGGTCCTGCGGCCAGCGGCATCGGTTCGAGCGATCGGGCGGCCTGACACGTCGTAGGTGACCGACGTCGTTGGCCGAACGGTTTGATCGCCGGTAGGGCCGGTGACCGTCACGGCCGGCTGGACGGTGGCGACTTGGCGTCCGGCGGCGTCGTATTGAAACTCCGTGACCGCTCCGGTCGAATCCGTTTGGTGGGTCAGTTGACCCGCCGCGTCGTACTGGTAAGTCGTGACAGGAGTACCGGCGGCGGTCGCCGGATCGGTCCGGGTCGCTAGCCGACCGTGGGTGTCGTAGTCGAACGTGACGGTCGAGCCGACCGCATCGGTCACGATCGCTAGGTTGCCGGCGGCGTCGTAGGAACGGAAGTAGTGCGGCCGGCTCAGCGGGCCGTCGCCATCGGGGTCGGGCAAGATGCGGGTGATTTCGCGGCCGGCGTTGTCATAGACATAGGACGTGATTGCTCCGGTCGCTTCGTCGTGGACGGCTAAGACGTTACCGGCCGCATCGTAGTGCCACCGGGTGGTCGCCGGTCCCAGCGGCCCGTCGCCGTCGGGATCGGACACTGTTTGGGTGGCCAGTCGACCGGCCGCGTCGCGGGTGGACGTGGTCACGACGCCGAATTCATCATGGAACCAGATCAACCGCCCGGCCGAGTCGTAGCGGTAGGCCCGCGTCGGGGCGGGCAGGTCGGGATCCGCCCGCCGGATTTCCACCTCGTCGATCCGTGGGGTGTGCGGTCCGCCGCCCTCGATGTGCAGCCGAACGTACCGGGCGTCGACGGCGGGGAACGAAGACGCCAACGTCAGATCGGTCGGCAGCGTCGGAGGAAGCTGGCGATCGGTGCTTCGGCTATCGAAGACCATCGTGTAGGTCGTCCCGTCAACGGACACTTCGATCCGGTGATGCTCCACCGGACGTTCGGTGTAAACCGACAGCCGGTCTTGACCAAAGACCACCTGGTCGATCGTCGTAAGCTCCTGGAGCTCGAAGGTGAGCGTGGCATCGGCGGCGGCGGAGACCCAAGCGCTGCCATTGCCATAGTTGCCGTCGTTGATCAGAGAAACATCGTGCAGGAAGGTGTACCCGTTGGACGACGCGGAGACCGTCGCGGTGGTCGCGACGTTTCGTTCGCCCACAAACGGCTGCACGCCGTGGCCTTGGTTGAAGGAGCGGTCGGCGGGGTCATAGGCCGAGGGCGGGACCGACCGCAGGGTGGTCAACGCCGTCACTGCTCCGTTGGGATCGGGCAACGTGACGAGGACCAATTGGCCGGCGGCGTTGTAGGCCAGCGTCGTGGTTGCCCCCAATGGATCCGTGACCGTTGCCAAACGTCCATGCTCGTCATAGGTACGCGAGGTGGTCTCATCGATGGTATTCGCCTCAGCCAGGTCGGTTTTGGTTGTCACCGGTCGCGACGGGGCGCTCGCCAAACGATGAACCTCTTCGTCGGACCAAACCTCATGGGAGAACCGCAAGGCGTCCAGCCCGGCGTCCGAGCCGCCCAGTTGCAGCGGGCCGTCGTTACCCAGCATGGCCCCGTGCATCGAAACGGTCCGGTCGAGCCGGCCGTCCAGGTACGCCCGAAGTTGGCGACCCCGCTTGGTCACCGCCACGTGCGTCCACTGGCCCGTCGGCAGTTCGGCAATCGGGTCGATGCCCTCATTCCAGTGATGATCGGTCGAGAAGCGGATGTGCAGCCGCGTGGTGCCGGGGATGAAGAACACCGCCGGGGCACGTGGGCCGGGCTGGCCGGTTTTATAGAACAGTGTTCGCCAGTTGTCGTAGCCGGTGTGGTCGGGCCGGACCCAAAAGCTCATCGAGAAGTCGGCATCGTCGCGTCCCAGGGCATCGAGCTCGTCAAGGTCGTAGTTGACTTGGTGGCCCAAGACGAGTTGGATCGCGGTGCCGCCGCCGTCGGGGCCGTCGGTCGGTAGCGGGGCGGGGCCGGCAACCGAAGCCGCCCCGTCGCTGACGCCGTCGGCGGAATCGAAGTCCAACGCCACCTCAACAGCCAGTGGGGTGGCCCGGGTTGTCCGAATGATCCGATCGTGCTCGTCATAAGCATAAGCGGTCACCAGACCTGAGGGATCGGTTTGGGTGGCCAAACGTCCGGCGCGATCGTAGGTAAACTGCGTCACTGGCCCCCCCTCACCGCCGAGCACGTCCGGATCGGGCAATTGCTGCGTTAACACCCGACCACCGGAGTCGTAGGTGAACCGCGTGACGCGGCCGGCCGTATCGGTGTGGCTGGTCACGTTGCCGCTGTCATCATAAGTAATGGCGATTTGGTTGATCACGTTCAAACGAGCTTCAACAGCCGCCGTTTGGGCCCCCGGGGATCTTGAAGCATACGCTAGTGATGCGATTTGACTATCGCTGAGACTTTCTGCGAAGACAGAGAAATCATCCAAAGCTCCTCCGACACCCCCGTGCGAATGAGATATTAAGTTTAGGAAGTCTGTTGTTTCCAACAGCTTTTGGTTGTAGGGTGAGGAGGTGATTAACTGCCCATCAAGGTACATCTTCAGGCCACTGGGCGAACGAGTGATAGCCACGTGAGCCCAAACTCCTTCGGGAACCGTTGCGGAGGCGGGCAGCAAAGCAGTATCTTCATGATGCCAAGAAGGATAGTTTCCTGACAAGTTATAGCGACGCAAGCTTAGATTCGCCGTGTTGATGGTCAGTCTGGTTTGACGCATCGGTACGTTTTGGCTGTTTATAAACTGCAGTTGAGAGGAGGCGTCGCCGATCGGACGTCGAACGGTGAAGGCAACCGTTTCCCCCGACGCATGGCTGGGACTATTCGAAGCGGGGTAATTAAAGCTGGTTTGCCAGTATGAACCGGTCTGAACCGCATGACCGTCTGCGGTGCGGGGCACCGAGGGTGGGGGGGGACAAATAGCGAGGAAGCACGCAGCGTTTAGAGAAACGGGTGCGTCGAAAGTCTCTTGAACCAACGGTAACACTCCCAAGTCAGCCGTGGTTCGGGACCGCTCCAGACGACCCGCGGCGTCATACCGATTGGTGGTCGTTCGTCCCAGGTGATCGGTTTGATTGGCGAGTTCCCCAAACCCGTTGTAGGTTCGCGTGACCGACGGAGATGGCAGGGGGCCGTCCCCGTCGGGATCGGGGTAAGTCGTGGCAACCGGCCGTCCAAACAAGTCATAGATGTGCGTCGTAATGTTTCCCATCGCATCGGTGACGGACGTGACATTGCCCATTGCGTCATGCGTCCGCCGCAGGGCATTGTCATTGATGATGCCCGGGGCCAGGGTTTGGAGCACTCGGCCCGCCACGTCGCGGACGACTTCGGTGACTCCGCCAAGGGGATCGGTGTAGGCGGCCAATCGGCCGGCGGCGTCGTATCGGGCTGTCGCGGTGGCGGAGTCCACCAGAGCGGCTTCATCAAGCGATGGCGTGTCGACGGTCGTGCTCAACACGCGGCCGGCGGCGTCTCGCAATGTCGTGGTGCTCACCCCCGTCGGTGAGGTGATCGTTTGCGTGCGGGAGGTAGAATCTTCGGTGTGATCGACCCGGCGACCCAGAGCGTCAAGCAGGTAGTCGATTCGTCCGGCATTGTCGTAGGTAACCCCACCGGCGAATTGATAGTTGCCTTCGCCGGTCAGAAACCCTCGAGCGATGGCGGTGGAGTCAGAGCGGGTTTGGGCATCGAGGGTTCGCCGCAACGCTGACTCGGCAACCCCATCGCCATCGGCATCGGTCAATGTCGTGGTGACGCCAGTGGTTAGATCGTAAGCGATCCAAGACGTTGAACCGCCCGCGGTTGATTGCTCAATGACCCGGCCGGCTGCGTCGTAGACCACCTCCCGGGTCCCCCGAGCATCGGTCCACCGGATCGGTCGACCCGCCGCGTCGTGTTCGATCGTCATGCTCCGCACGCGGACGCTACCGAGCGAATCAGGATCGAGGGTGGCAGCGTCGACGTCCAGTCCAAATAGATCGATCCGTTCGTTGGTGCGTCAGTTGTCCTGAGCCATCGTAGGTAAACGTCTCCAACCGGTCGCCGGCCCAGCGGCGGGTTAGCCGACCAAAGTCGTCGTACCGGATATGCGTTACCCCGCCCAGTGGGTTGGTTTGAGTCACGCGACGTCCCAAAGCGTCGTGAGTGAAGCTAGTCACCCCACCAGCGGGATCGATTCGGGTTTGCAGACGCCCGGTATCATCGTAGGTTACCGCCGCGACACCGCCGGCCGGGTCAATCCATTGATAAGGCCGACCCAGAGAATCGTACCGGATCTCAGAAACCGCACCGTCGGCCGCGATGGTACCGGCCACCTGGCCATCGGGACGATACGAAGTTTGAACGACACCCCCTTGAGGATCGATTTGGCGGACGACACGACCGGCGTGGTCATAATCCACCCAGTCCGTGCCCGCCGGTCCCGTTTGTGTCAAGACACGCCCGGCGGCATCGTAGGTGGTCGAAGTGATCGTCCCATCGTCGGCGGTGGTAACGACGGGTCGATTCGCTTCGTCGAACCGGGTCGTTGTCCGAACCTCATCGGCCCCGGCCCGCGAGACGATCGTTTCGATCACGCGTCCGCGGCGGTCGCGGACCAAGGTCGTGGTCGTGCCATCGACGTCGGTTCGGCCAATTAATTGCCCAGTCGCATCATAAGTGAAGCGTTCGGCGAGCAGGGTTTCCCCCGTGTCTAGCGGTCGACCATAGGAATCACTTGGGGCGGACGAGGCAAATGACTGCGGCGGATAGACCGCGACCAACTGTCCGCGTTGGTCGTAGCGATACCAGGTCGTGAAGTCTCCGATCGCATCGGTTGCCAAACCCGCCGCGGACGTCCGGCCGATCAATTGGCCCCGGTCGTCATAAATGAATCCCGTGGTCGCACCGGACGCATCGGTCCTGCGGATAACGTTACCCGAAGCGTCGGTTTGTTGATCGAGGATGGCCTGGCTCAAATTTCCCGCGGTCCGAACATGCCGCACGACGATGTCGGTGTTCTCGTTTGACCTTCTAAGAGGACCTCATACCGACGGGCGGTCAGTAGTCGGTGTTCGCCACTACCTTGATAGGTTTGCACCGTGCTGCTGGCCAGCGGATCGGGGAAGTCTCCCTCATGCGTTGCCGTACCGCCGCGACGTAGTTGGATCTTTCGCCCCCCCGGCTCGACAAGTTCGAGATCACCGGCAGTGTCGGACGTCTGTAACTGGATTTCATAGTCGTCCAGCCACCCGGGGCCGAAATGTCCCGAGGGAACATCGGGGCCGGAGAAGTACGTACGGTTGACGGTGACCGGAGGTCCGATCGTCGGCAGCACGATATCCGTCTCGGCGTGGATCAAATGACCGGGGTCATCCGAGGAATTCGGCTGATCGCGTTGGTATCGTGATAAGACGGTATCTTTGGCGTCGTAGACAAACTGTCGAAATTGGCGTCGTAGACAAACTGTCGAAATTGGCGTTCGATCGAATCGTCACCAAAAAAGAACGTCCCAAAGATCTGAATCGATAAATCCAGGGGGGTGATGACGTATTCGGCCCCGGAACCTTCCTCAATCCCATGCCCCGAGATTACCGAGATTGAACGCGACAGAATGTCATCGTGAAGATCAAACAAGGCACCTTGAACGAGTTCTTCATAATACTCAGCCGCCACCAATTGACCGACCGCCGAGGCGGCTTCGCGGCGGGCCGTGGCGTCACCGGTCTGCTTGAGAGCAAGCTGTGTTAATTCATCCACCCGCAGTCTTGCAGTGGACACCGAAACGTGACCGCGGTCTGCGTCGAGATGCGTCTGATGCGTTTGCAGGATGACGGTCTGATCCCCGGCTACGTGCAGGCGGTGGACGTTGACCCAATCCCCGCCGGCCGCGGGTTTCTGCTGAACGTCGACCCAGTTGCCTGCGGATATTGTCCCATTCTCGGCGGCCAGAGTGTCAGGCGAAAGAACCACTTGTCCAACGGCCGGCAGCGGCCGGGTTCGGTGCTGTCCGGCCGCGTCAAACCAATAGATACGATGCGACCCGGCCGCCACGGTTGCGACGTGGCCATCGACGTGGTTTACCGAGGCGGTATCGGCATCAACGGGAACCAGCCGAACCGAATCGGCGAGCACCGGCTGCAACTCCGGCGGCTGGGATGGGCCATTTGCTGAGATGCTCAACGCTCCCCCGGGCGATAGCCGCAATGTGACGGAAGTATCCGTCACGTCGAAGGGTTCGGCAACGAATTGATAACCGCCGTGGTCGTCCCGGGGCAATTTGGTTTGGTCAATTCGACCATTCCTCACCGGCTGGGCCCCCTGGTAGATTGACCACGCGGCGGTTGAAGACAATTGATCGTCCGGCTGCCAACGCACGGCAACCCGATAACGTCCCGGCGGGACATCATCGAAACGGAACTGCGTGATGCCGTGACGGTCATTGCTTCGCAGACCCTGACCGCCGGAACCGTCATCGACCGCTTGCCATGACCCAATCGCACTAAACCCGGGGGAACCGACATCAATGTTCCGAGTGGTGGAGGCGGTTGTTGGAGTTAACCGAACCGGGGCGGATGTTGTCCGACCAAATGTGTCACTCGTTTGATAGACGAACGTTGCGGTAGGGTTGGTCTGCGATGTCGAATAGTCGAAAGTCCCATCGGCTCGAAACTCCAGTTCGCCGTGTTCAGGGGCGGTGATCAGTTGGTAGACCATCAATGAGCTGTCTGTGACGTCATTGATGGAGACATCTCCAGAGGTTTGGAAATTCGTTTGCGAAACTTGGTTCAGTGTAAAATGGTCGGATCGAGCGTGTGATGAATTTGGTATCTCAACTGGCGTGGCAGCATGGACAGCGATCTGTGCTTCAGTCAAAGCCTGCCCGAACCACTTGATCTCATCGAGGGCCGCGTTGGCCGCAATGGAACCGCTGTCAGGTAGAACACCGATCGTCATGGGGCCATCATTGCCTGTGCTCTGCCCCATGAGTGTCACTTGATTATCTAGTTCACCATTGAGAAACACTTTCAGTTCCCCGGAGTGGTGAATGACCGCGACGTGCGACCACTG
The DNA here is from genome assembly GCA_963833245.1 of Pirellulaceae bacterium. Classification (GTDB taxonomy): domain Bacteria; phylum Planctomycetota; class Planctomycetia; order Pirellulales; family Pirellulaceae; genus Rhodopirellula. The sequence continues at coordinate 1,505,866 of CAWHXH010000002.1, read as the reverse complement.
ATCGACCGGCAGGACGGCGTTGCTCTCCAGACCTTCGTTATAATGATGAGTCGTTGAAACACGCACGTGCAGGCGATTGCTTTCTGGACGCAAAGAAATCAGGGGGCCGCGATCATTCGCGTTACCTTTCGTGATGACATTCCTGTGCCGGGAACCGGTTTGGTCATTGGGGCGGATCCAAAAGCTCAAGGAGAAATCCGTTCCGTTGATTCCGATAGAATTGAGTGATTGATTGCCCGGGACGACTACGCGATCATCCACGGCTGACAATTCGATCGCCCGACCGAACCGACCGGCCGTTCTGATCAACGGACCGTCAATTCGATGCCCGAAATGATTCAACGGAGAGGTGACCGAGACCACCGCACCGACGGCTAAGTTCGATGGCGACACGAACGGCTGAACAGGGAAAAGGTGACCGAGCGTTTGAACGTCTGCGGTGTATCGCAGAGCCGGATCAAACGGCGATGCATCGACGAGACGAGCGCCTGTCCCATCAGGAGAATTGTCGGGTGATCCAGAATAAACTTCAATCTCATCAATTCGGCTCGACCAACGGCTCGAACGAAGTCGAATGTACTGTCCCACGGTCGCGGCAAAAGCTATTTCAATGGTAGAAGCTGCCGGTGGAGACTGACCTAATTCAACAGCCAGGCTGCTGCTTTGGTAGGCCGAATCGAAATTTACGCCATCAATGGATGTCTCCACAGTCAGGTTATCGATTGGTCGCTCATTGAATTGTCCAGTTCGGTCCTGTCCTAGACGGATTCGGTCGAACGCCTGGATGCTCCCTAAATCAATGACAGCGTCTACTTCGCCCACAGACACGAACGCCGAACCGTTGCCGTAATTCTGATCCGTTAGCAAGTTGGCAAACCGAGCGACCTGATCGCCTCGCTGGTCAACAATTTGCTGACCCCCGTTCTCCTCGAAGCCCAACGCAAGGAATGGCGCGGGCAGCTCACTGACTGCCATGACTCGTCGGTCTTCAAGCGACTGGAAGATCGCGGATCGCCGAGCGCTGTTTCGACGCAACAAACCTTTGTGCGCCGTCGAGGTTTTGAAAAAGCGCTTTCGCTGTCGGTCACTCGTGATGTCATCGCCGGGCGGGTGGAATTTTTTGCAATTGCAATACCATTTCCACTGTGTCCCAAGGGTTCGGACGTCAGCAACCGGTGGCAAGGGCGATGCTCAGATCACGCCGGCTGCAAATTGAGCACTGGCGCCCTGTGGGGGGATTGCGGCGAAATTTGAGCATCGGGGGATTTCGCTTTGGGGTGACTCTTTTGCAGCGTTTGAGGAGTTGCACGCGGGGGACTCAATCGAAGCGGCGAAGAATGAAGCCAAGTTTCCGAAAAAATTAATATTTGTTTTTTTTGGAGATCGTCGTTTTTGGTGGTGGAAAGTGGTTGGCAAGACTCGCGACGAGCCGCGACTCGCAGGTGAACAACCGACCGGGCTGTGCGTCAAGCGATCGAGGGACGCACGACGACTTTCATTTGCGTGTCGTCACCGGCGTGTAGGCGGTCGAACCACGCCGGGCCATCGGCGAGTGAAATTTGCGACGTGATCAGCGGCGAGACGTCGATGATCCCGCGGTTGATCAATTCGATGCAGGCGGGGTACTCGCCGTTGCAACCGCAGGTGCCCTGCAGCCGAATCTCTCGGGTGACAACCGACTGCAACGGCAGTTCGATCGTGGGGGCAACGTTGCCCACCAACGTCACCGTGCCGCCTTTGCGAACCGACTCGATTGCGGTTTTGACGGTGGCCGTCGCTCCCACGACTTCCATCGCAATATCCGCCCCCCGACCGCCGGTCAATTGGCGGACCCGAGCGATCGCGTCGGTTTTGCCGGCATTGACCAGCTCGTCGGCGCCAAGATTAGCCGCCGTTTGTAATCGCAGGTCCGAGAGGTCGACGGCGATCACGCGGGAGGCGCCCGCGGCACGGACAGCTTGAATCGCGAGCAATCCAATCATGCCGGCCCCGACGATCACGGCGGTGTCGCCCAGCCGTATCGGTGTGATGGCGGCGGCGTGGACCGCGACCGAAACCGCTTCGATCAATGCCGCGTGCTCCATCGGCATCCCGGCGGGCAGGGGGTAGACGATTCGTCGTGGCACCGCGATCCGCTCGGCAAACGCCCCGTGACGGCGGTAGTCACCGCACGAGACACCGACGACTTGGCGGTTGTCGCAAAGGTTTCGGTGACCGTCGCGGCAAAAGTCACAACCGCCGCAGGAGACCATCGAATCAAACGTGACCGGGGTGCCGACAGGCAAGTCGGTGACGTTTTTCCCGATGGCGACGACCGTGCCGGCGGCTTCGTGGCCCATGACGATCGGCGGGATGCGGCGGCCGGTTGAACCGTCGTAACCATGAATGTCACTGCCGCAAATTCCGCAAGCTTCGACGGCGACCAAGACGTCATCGGGACCGACGGCAGGTTCGTCAACGTCGGCGAGCGACATGGTTTTGGCGGCGGTCAGCAGGAGGGCTTTCATGGGCGCGGGCAGCGAGGAAGAGGGTCAAAGGTGAAAGGGTCAAAGGTTAAGGGAAGAATGGAGAGGGTAGCCGAACGAGCCAACCCTCGCCGCCCAGCTTCTTCGTCCAACCCTTAACCCTCAACCCTCAACCCTTAACCCTCAACCCTTAACCCTCAACCCTCAACCCTCAACCCTCAACCCTCAACCCTTAACCCTCTTCCCTCTTCTCTCTTCTCTCTTCCCCCCCCTGCCTGGCTTTTGTTATCGATCGTGGCCATCCTTCACCCCCGCCGGACCCGATTTTGATGCCCACCCGGCTGACCCGCATGATCCTGCTGGACATCCTGCGGATCTTTGTGATCGCGTTGTTCGTGCTGACGACGCTGATCCTGCTAATTGCCGTCGGTCGAGAGCTGCTCCGCAAAGGTCTCGGACCGATGGCGGTGCTGCAGTTGCTGCCCTTTGCGGTACCGATTTCGTTGCAGCACGCGGTCCCGGCGACGGCACTTTTCAGCGTTTGTTGTGTCTATGGGCGGATGGCCGCCGATGGCGAGATCGCGACGGTCAAAGCCTCGGGTGTCTCACCGCTGCGGCTGTTGCGACCGGCGATCGCGTTTGCCGCCTGCCTGTCACCCGCGGCGGTGCATTGCAGTGATCTGGCGGTCTCGTGGGGTAAACCGGGGGTCAAAAAAGTGGTGCTGCTGTCGATCGAGGACATCGCTTACCGGCGGATCGCCTCGGACCACACCTACACCTCCGATCACGGATTTTCGATCCACGTCCGCGACGTCATCGGCCGGCGAATGATTGCCCCAACGGTGACGATTCGCGGCAAAGATGACGCGCCGCCGCTGCAGGTGACCGCCGCGGAGGGTCAATTGCGAATGAACATGGAGAAACAGTCGTTGGTGCTGCAACTGGTCGACAGCCGGGTTCAACGGGGCGAGCAACTGCAGGCCACGGTGCCCGGGGAGACCGAATTTGAATTGCCGATCGGCGGTCAAATGTCTGACGATGATTCAACCACCCGGCCGAGCGAATTGCCGCTGCGGTTGATCGGGTCGCAGCGTTTGTATGAACTCGACCGGACCCGGGCGGCCGTTGGCCAGCTCGCCGCGATCACGGGGTTCTCGCTGCTGACAGCCCAGCCGGCCAATTTGATCGGCGGCGAGGTGGCGAACATTCAAGGACAAATTCATGGCAGCCGCCACCGGCTGAACCGATTGCGGACCGAACCGTGGCGGCGGTGGGCCGAAGGGTTCACGTGTTTTTTCTTCGTTTTGCTGGGTGCCCCGTTGGCGATGATCGTCAAATCGGGCGACTACTGGACCACGTTCGGGTTGTGCTTCCTGCCAACCCTGCTGATCTACTACCCCCTGTTTTTATTGGGTTTGGACCAGGCCAAGGCTGGCGCACTGCCGCCCTACTCGGTTTGGTTTGGCAACGTGACGCTGCTGGGCGTCGGCATCTTTTTGCTGGCAAAAGTTCGTCGAAGCTAATTTCAACTTTTTCAGATTTTGATGGTTGACCGATCCGGGACAAGCGTCAGAATCGCGGACGTCGCCAATCGATTCGGCCGGGAAAGACTTCCGGGAGCACGAGGGATTGGCGGCTGACAGTCGATGCGGGCACGGATGTTCGCTGACTCTAAACAACCATCGCTTTGGACAACGCAAGGATGCACATGTCAAACGCCAATCGTACCGCTGCCGGACACTCCGCCGGCCAGCACGTCGCGACGATCAAGTTCCCCACCGCGGCTCCGAAACACCATGTTTTCGCGGCGGCCAAGTCGGCGGTGGCTCCGGCGGTGGTTGCTTCGGCAAACAGTTCCGCCGTCGTGCATTCGCTCTCGGGGTGCTTGAACGTCAAATCGCGGTTCTTTCGTTGCAAAGACATCGCCTTCACCACCGTGGCGGGTCACTCAGCGACCGCGACGGAAGGCCAATTGGTCCTTTACCGCGTCGGCATCGACGACCCCGATCAGGTCATCGCCGATGCGTTGGCTCGCGGAGCGGCGGGAATTTTGACCGAACAACTGCTGCCCGCCCCGATCGCTCAGTGCATCGTCAGCGACGTCGAGTCGGTCGCCGGCAAGCTTGCCGCGGCGACGGCCGATCGTCCCGACACCCAATTGGTGACGATTGCGGTGATGGGTTCGGCCGGCAAGACGACGACGGTTGCCGCGATCGCGGACGTTTTGGGTGACATCCCGACCCGCGTCTCGGTTGCCTCGGATTGGGTTTGCAGCGACGGGGTGGCCCAAACTTTTGACGCCGGCCGGGCCGCCGCCGGTGCGGCATTGGTCCAACACATGAACGACGCGATCGATGCCGGAGCCGCGGTGTCGGTCGTCGAATTGTCCGACGCCGCGATTCGATCGGGCAGCTACGACGGTTTGTCGTGGGACATCGTGGTCGTCTGCGACAAGGCCGAAACGTCCGGTGATTTTGGCCCCGCAGTGCTGCCGCTGGTCTTGGAACGGGTCAAACTCGGTGGGGTCGTGGTCGCACCGGTCGCGGACGTGGCGACTTGCGAGGCGGTCGACGCTTCGGATGCGATGCTGTGCAGCTACGGCGTTGACGAGATTGCGGATGTTTCGATCAAAACGGTTCGTCGTCAAAACGGTGTTCAAACCGCGCTGCTGCGTTACAAATCGGCCGCCGCGGTGATGGAAACGATGCTTGCCGGCCCGTTGGCTTCGTTGGCCGCGGCCGCAGCGGTGGGTGTGATGACCGAAAATCCGCTGGCCCAAATCGCCGAATCGTTGGCCCGGGTGCTCGACGTGCCCGGCCGGATGCAAACGATTCGCTCGCTGGACATGACCGCCGATCCGGCCGATCATTTGATGGTTTTGATTGATAACGCGGCAACGCCTCAGCGGATTGCGGCAACGCTTCGAGCGGCCCGCGAGTTGATCCGCCAAGGCGGCCGGATCACCGGCGGCAAGGTTTGGGCGGTCATGGTGATGGACCCGTCGGTCGATGCGGAGACACTGACCGATTGCGGCGGACAGCTTGCCCGGTGGGCCGGTCAAACGATTTTGACTTGCGATCCCAATGCCAAAAACGATTTTCTGACATCCGCCCACGCGGTCATTGATGGCGTCACCGATATCATGTCGACGCGGTGGGTTGCCGACCGGGCCTCGGCGATTGACTGGGCCGTCGGCCACGCCGCCGGCAACGATGCGGTAGTGATTTTGAACATCGCCGGCAGCCGGTCCGGTCAGATGACCCGTTCGTTGTGCGAGATCGAAGACGTCATCCAGTCTTCGTTGGCCGAGCGTCAGTCGGTTCGCACGCCGTTGGCGGTGGAATTGAAAGTGTTTCGGGGTTGAGGGACACCCGCCGATAATCGGCATCGGCTGTGCAGGGGGACGGTTGGACAAGTTCCTTCCCACAATTCCGCAAGACACCGATGCCCCCTTCGTTTAACCGTCGCCAATTCGCCGGCACCGCTGGTGCCGGATTGACCGCCGCCGCCATCGCGGCTTCCGCCACCGCCGCCGCCCCGAACGATCAAATTCAACCGGTCGGGGGTCAGTCGCTGCCGGCCGGTGACGACGCCGTGCCGCTGGCACCGCCGGACAAACAGCCGCCGGGTTTGAAAATCCCCAATCGCCCCGACCGCAAAATGGGTTACGCGATCGTCGGTTTGGGCAAACTGGCGGTCGAGGAAATCCTGCCGGCGTTTGCGGTGTCGAAACATTGCAAAGTGACCGCGTTGGTATCGGGCCACCGTGACAAGGCCGAGCAGCTCGCCAGCGTCTACGGTGTGCCGACCGATTCGATCTACAGCTATGAGTCCTACGACAAGCTCAAAGACAATCCCAACGTTGATGTGATCTACATCGTGTTGCCCAACTCGATGCACGCGGAATACACGATTCGCGGCTTCTCGGCGGGCAAATACGTGTTATGCGAGAAGCCGATGGCGGCATCGATCGACGAATGCCGCCGAATGATCGCCGCGGGCGAGAAGGCGGGCAAGCAATTGATGATCGCCTACCGATTGCATTATGAGCCGTTTAATCAAACCGTGATGCGGTGGTGCCAGGCGAAGGTGTACGGTGAGATCAAAACCTTCTCGGGCAGTTTTTGTATCAATGTCAAGGCACCAAACATTCGCCTGAGCCGGAAATTAGCCGGCGGTCCGGTGGGCGACGTGGGCGTCTATCCGATCAACGCGTCGCGGTATTGCATCGGCGAAGAACCGACCGAAGTTTTTGCGATCGCTCACCAACCGACCGATGACCCGCGGTTCCGCGAAGTGCCCGAGAGCGTTTCGATGCTTTTGAAATTTCCGTCCGGCGCTATGGCAAAACTCGACTGCAGCTTTGGCACCACCACTTCGGATCGGTACCGGGTGGTTTGCACCGACGGGGTGATCGACCTCGATCCGGCATTCAGCTATCAGGGCCAGAGGTTGACGACTCATCAGAAACCGCCGTCCGACGCGATTCCCGACGCCGGCAGCCCGATCGTGGTGGAGCACCAAATCGTTCCGGCCAATCATTTCGCCGCCGAGATGGACGACTTCGCCGACTGCATCCTTGCCGACCGGCCCTGCCGCACGCCGGGGGCCGAAGGTTTGGCCGACATGCGGATCGCCGCGGCGTTGGATCGATCAATCCGTTCGGGGAAGATTGAACCGGTTGGGTAGTGGCCTCGACTGATCCCAGCGAGTGGTCATTTTCTTTCTCGTTTTGAAGACTGTCCGGTGTTGAAGTAGGCCATAATCAAATGGCCTTCGAGGAATCACGCCATCGGTGCGGCCAAAAAATCCGAAAGAAAAGCTGTTGATCAAACCATGAAAATTCGGGTTGTCACCAATGACTTGAAACCGGCGGAGGGAGATGTCGACTTCCGTCTCCACTTGGCGGCTCTAGAATGGTCGCTCGCCGAGCCGATCATTATCAATTCAGCGACTGATATTAAATCAAGCGTCGATTGGAAGGATCGAGTAGAACCGTTTCACCATCAGGTCCAAAACCTGATTCGATTTTGCCGTCGGCTGCCGGTCACGTTGCTTGCCGACGAAGTGGGGCTCGGCAAGACGATTAGCGCAGGCTTGATCATCGCTGAACTTATGAAACGAAATCGAGTTTCAAAGACCCTTGTCATCTGTCCGAAAATCCTCATTCCTCAGTGGATTGAGGAAATGGGGGCAAAGTTTGGCATTTCAGCGTATGGTGCAGTTGGCAGCAAGCTTCACGGAGCATACGACAGAACCGAATCGGTAATCGTGACAACTTACCATTCAGCGACAAAATTCCTGCAACAACCCGGGACGGTCAATCGCTTCGACATGTTGATTCTCGACGAAGCGCATAAAGTACGGAACCTGCACGGCACACCGAAGCCTCCGAAGATGGCCACGGTAATCGTTGACGCACTCCAGAAACGATTCTTCAAATACGTGGTCATGCTGACCGCGACACCCATCCAGAATCGGCTTTGGGATATCTATGCGTTGATTGATTGCCTCACAGTCGCCCGCGGACACCGGAATCCCTTTGGAACTCCGAAACAATTCGAAGAACGGTTCATCGCCGACAGCAAATTGACAGCACGGCGATTGAATCCTAAACATGCGGAAGAGTTTCGCAACATCGTCAATTCATATATGTTCCGCACCCGCCGTGCCGATACCCGGCTGGCCTTCCCGGAGCGAAAAGTACAAATAGTCGTTGTTGATCCTTCTCGTCACGAGTGGAAACTCCAGAGAATTATTGCTGAAAACCTATCCGGCTTCAATGCGTTGCAACAGACGTCGCTACTCGTGGCCTTGATGAGCAGCCCTCATGCACTGTCGATGCAGTTGGACAATATGGCCCGCAGTGGTACCACAAAGCGGATTCTGGCAGACGAGGTTAAAGCGATAGTTCGGCAGATCAAAATTGCCTCGAAGGCGAAGCGGATTTTAGAGATCGCGGAGGAATTGAAAAGCAAACGGAAGGATTGGCGAATGGTGATCTTTACGACCCGTAAAGAAACGCAAAAAATGCTTGGTGAATTGCTCGGCAAAGCTAACATAGCATTCGGCTTCATCGTGGGTGGCGAACCTGTCAAAAACAATCAAACCATCTCGTCCTTTCGCCAAGACGATCCAGCAATACATGTCATCGTCTCGACCGATTCGGGTGCCGAGGGATTGAACTTGCAGGCAGCCAATGTGTTGGTCAACTACGATTTGCCTTGGAACCCGATGATCGTCGAACAACGCATCGGTCGGGTACAACGAATTGGGTCGACTTTTAAAAATGTTCAGGTTATTAACATTGTCCATGGCAACAGTCCCGAGCAGCGGATTGTGTGTCGATTAATGGAGAAATTGCAGGTAATTTCACATACCGTCGGCGACATCGAAGCTGTGCTGGAAGCAGCCGATCGTTCCTGTGACGATACGCTGGAAAAACAGATCCGAAAAATGGTTGTCGCGTCACTACAGGGGCAGGACCAGGAGCAAGCGACAATCGCGGCCCAGAACAGCATCGAGGAAGCTCGAAAGCTAATTGAACAGAACCGTGAGGAAATGGAACGCCAACTTGGCAGCATTGGGAAGTCCGAGGATTCGGAGATTTCCATGCCATATCTCAATCGACCGCATCCATCCATGACGCTTGAGACCTTTGTAATTAAGGCTCTGCGCCGCGAGGGTGCGAAGGTTTGCAAAGCGAAGGACGGAATTTATTCAACTTCGTCTGATGTCATAGGCAAAAATAATTTTGCTTTCGACGAAAAAGTGATCGAGCGGTTCCGTCAAAATGGTGAATTCGACGGTTCGACTCCGGTTTTATACCAACAAGGAAAACCGGTGTTTGAGCGATTGGTGCAGTGCTGGATCGACCGAAGTGCAGCCCGAATCCGAGATGGACGTGGCTCTTGGAGTGACCCCAGACTAATCGCCGGAACCTGGGTCGCGACCGTTCCCGGTGCCACCCTGATCGCCGCAAACATTCGTACACGACACGAACGGTTTGCCGGAAGTATCGTGTGTCGAACACGCCTCGCCAACGCCATCGACAGCTATGAGGCGTTGCTCAAATTGGATTGCAGCACCAAGAGTCGAAGACAATCGCCTATCAATCTGACGCAAACAGTCAAGGTTAGGTCAATTGTACCGGACCTGGATTCTCTGGTTTCCCGTCGGATAGATTGGGATTCTGACGTTGCCAAGTTCCGAAAGTTTTATGATTCACGGCTGAAGATCGAGATAGAGAAAAGTCAACCCGGTGATCGAGAAAAGAAACTGGTCAATGATCTACGGCTCAACATCACCTCTGATGTCGTCGCCATTGAGGGCGAAGTAACCGATACCGTCACCATAACGGTTGATTACCAATTTAAATCGGGTCTGCAGTATCAGTCAGTCATCGAAGTGATGGGCGACAAAATTGTCCGCCAGCCGCAACGCGACCGATGTGCTGCGACGAATGAGCGCCTGCCCATCGACTGTCTGGAAGTCTGCAAGGTGACCGGGGGACTTTTCCTGAGAGAACGGCTGGAAACCTCCGACGTCAGTGGCGAGTATGCGGTTCCCGAAGCTTTTGCCGTATGTGAAGAAACTCGACAGAAAGCACATCGGAACGAAACGGCGACATGTTGTATCTCGGGCAGATTGGTCTGCCGTACCCTCCTTGTTCGCTCTGAAATGTCAGGACGACATAGCCTTCAGAGACATTCGTGCGTTTGCGAGATCACAGGTGCAACGTTAATTGGCGACGAAATCATCGCGAGTGATGTCTCGGGGAGGCGATTCCGTTCGGATCAGGTGGTTGAGCTTGCTGGCGGCACAGTCGCTCATTTGAATGAAGCAACAAGATGCTACTATTCACAGTTATGGCTCGCCACAAATCAGTGCGATGCTTCCGATGTCAGCGATCATCCCGTGGACAAAAGAAGACTGTTCTATTCTGAACATTCCAGCCGAAAATGCGATATCTCGGAGCTTGTGATTTGTGAAAAGTCAGGCATGAGAGTTTTGCCCGACGAAATTGGTACATGCGAGCTGTCAAAAATGAGAATTCGAAAGGATTTGTTACAGCCGTGTCCGGAAACCGGGGTGATAGTCGATCAAACACTTCTGGTGCGATGCGACCTGAGCGGTGTCGCAGTGCTGCCCGACGCGCTGGACTCATGCTGTATCTCCGGCATGAGGGTGAGGAAGTCATTGCTAGGCCAAAGTGCGGCGACCGGCAAGAAAGCCCTCGCCGATAGGATGGTGCGATGTGAACTGACGCTGGCGGATTTGCTTCCCGAAGAATCCGACTTTTGCCAGGTATCAAGTAGGAGAGTCGACGTCCGATTGCTAAAACGGTGTGAGGTTTCCGGCAAGCTTGCATTGTCGGATAAGATCGTCCAAAGCAGGCTGACTAGTAAATGGATGCTGAAAAAATACACCAGGACCTATTCCGGCGGTATGATTGTCGGCGCGAGCGAAGTCGGTCGGTGTTGCTGGACCGGAGAACATGTTCGCATTGAGCGTACAGCCGTTTGTTCCTTGACCGGACTCGCATTTAAAAAAGGCTTAATCAACGCATCGGGCGAATTTAGTATCCTGCGGGAATGCTTGGACGGCAAGCGTCATGGTGACACTTTCCCGGAACCCGGGTTTCTAAGTCGCATCGAACCCAAAATTTTCGCTGGCATCATCATGTTCCAATGGGTCAGTTCTAAATCACATCCAACCCATTTGATGTTTGGTAATAAATCGACGTTTGGTTTCAATAGCCGGGTCTTTGCGGTGGTAGCCCAGGGCGACATGACCGGATTGCGACTCAAAGGAAAAATATTGTTCGGCAAACGAATCAAGGGGGTTTGGCGTGTCACCGAGTCCCGTGAATTGACAAGGTGATGCGGACAACCGTTTCATGAAGCGGCCGAAGCCATGCTAAATCGCCCGCAACCACCAAACCCATCGGAGTAGCCGCCGGGCGTCCAATTCCACGGTGCTTTGAACGGGGATGCCGGCTTGGCGAAGTGCGTTGGCCCACACCGGCGGTCCGTCGTCGCCGGCGGCAACCAAAACTCGAACGCGGCGATTGTCGTCGTCTCGCAATTGGATCGCCGGAGGCCGGATTTCGCGGGAGACGCACAAACCGGCAAACCGCCCCGCCGAGGCACCACCGAGCGCCGCGGCAAGCGCCACCGCATCGGCCGGTCCGGCTTTGACCGCGATGGCCGATTGACCAGAAGGATTGGACAATGCCGCCATTGTGCTGATCGCGACCGACGCCGGCTCGATGCCCGCTCCGCCGGTTGCCGCTGCCGTCAGTTTGACAACCGCGTCGATCTCCGCGGGGGTCCAACCGGCGTCCGAACCGCTGGCAACGGCACAAACAGCCACACCCGCTGCCCTCGCCGCGTCACGCCACGGCTCGATCGCCGCGGCGGGGTCGCGAACATCCGGAGCGAGCACCAAAACCAGCAGCCCGGGGGCAGCCTCATCGGCAAACGCCCCCGGTTGGGGTCGGTAGATCGCCGCGGCGTTGACGAACTCGGGGTCTCGCAGCGGAACCGTCGACCAGACGGAATCCTCACCGTCGACCGGATCGTCGGTTTCCCCCGGCGGTGGAGCCGTCCATGGCGAGGCATCGATCAGTGCCGGTTGGACCGTTAGATCAACCTCCGCATCGCCCCGGCGGACCCGAAGCTCCAGCGGCGTGGAAGGCGGATGGACCCAGAGTTTCAACCGCAGCTCGTCGACGTCTTTGGCCGACGATTGACCGACGCGCAGGATTTGATCGTCGGCCAACAGTTCACCCGCCGCCGGCAGTCCGTCCGCCGACTCGGCGACTCGCAACGTGTCATCGGGCCGAATCACGACGCCCATTCGGTGAGGCGTCAGCGGTGGGATGGTTGCGGTCAGTTCCAACGTGACGTTTCGCGATTGGCCGTCCCGATCAAACGCGACTTTGATTTCGTCCCCCGAGTCGACCCGCCCCAGCGCCAGCGTGACGTCGATCGGTCGGACGACGGGGCGGCCCGCTACGGCAGTCAAACGGTCGCCGGCGATCAATCCGGCCGCATCGGCGGGCGAGCGCCGCCGGACCGAAACGACCGAGGTATCCGCGGTGTAGTTGTCGGACTTGTCCAAAACGACGCCCAATTTTCCCGGCCGCAGCGTTTCCCCGCCCCGAAGTCGCTCCAACTTTTGGGCAATCAAATCGGCCGGGGCGGCAAAGGAAATGCCCGAGTCGTACCACTCGGTGGGACTCTCCGCGACGCCCTCGCCGACCGCGGCAATCGAGACCCCCAGCACCCGTCCGAGTAGATCAATGACCGGACCGCCGTAAAAGCGAGGTGAGACGCGGGCATCGATCTGCAACATCGTGCCGCCGAGCCGATCGACCGCCGAAAGGATTCCGGTGCTGACCATCGGTTCGCCGCGATCGGTCCGGCCGACGGCGACAACGGATTGACCAACGGTGAGTTCGGGCGGCGACGTGAACGCCTCCGCCAGGTTCGCCGGCGGCAACGGATCGAGGCCTTCCATGCTAAACCGCAGCAGCACGACTTTGCGGTGCGTATCCCGGGCGATCACCTCCGCGGCTGCCCGTTGGCCAGACGCAGTGACTACCAGCAGCGTCGGGGGGGCGGTTTCGGGGGTGGGACCCAGGATCGTTTCGGCCGTGATGACTTCGCCCGGGCCGACGATCAAACCACACGTGGCCTCGGAGCGGACGTCACCGTCTCGCCGCAAACCGCCAATCGATTCGACGCGGACAACCGACGGCAGGATACGCTCGGCCGCCTGGCGAACGACCCCCGCCAACGCTTGACGATAGTCGGCCGCCTGGCCAAACACGTCGCTGTTTGCAAGGGGAAATCCCAAACAGATTGCAAACAACGCAAACAGAGGGCGAGTCATGGGCGTAGCGTTTTGCTTAGGATTTCGGTTCCCCGCTGGATCAGCAGCACCACGTCGTCGCGCCGATCGGTTCGACGCAACGCCTCCCGCAACGCTCGCTGGTGGGGCACCCGGCGATCATCGACCATCAAAATCAAATCGTTGACCCGCAGCCCGGCGGTGCCCGCGGGGGTGGCGTTGTCGATGGCGTCGACGTAAGCGGGGGTGGTTTCCAAAACGTCGGGGACGAGGACCAAACCGAGCGTGTCGAAGTCGTGGGACCGGTCGCGGGGCAACGCGGGATCTTGGTCGGCGGGCAGCAACCGCACCCGGCCGGCGAGGATGTCGGCGATGCGGCCTCGCAATTGTTCAGCCGGCAAGGCGTAGTTGATGTAGGCCCCCGTGGCGGTATCACGAAGCTCTTTGCCGAGCATTCCGACCAGCCGACCGGACGAATCGACAACCGCCCCGCCGGCGGCCCCGGGGTTGTTGGCGACTAGATCGAGCAGCAAGATCGGTCCGCGGTAGGGCGTTTGAAGCGGGGAATCACGACCCAGCTCCATCCGCGCGGCGATGTGGCCGGTCATCACGCTGGCCGGTTCGCTGCCCGTGGCGATCCCAAACAGGTTGCTGATCGCCAGCACCGGCATCCCCCAATCGGCCGATGGGCCATCGTCGGACTTGGGCAGTTCAAAAAACGGTAAGTCACCGGCGTCGATTTTGAGTACCGCCAGTTCGAGGGTCGGTTCAAATCCGACGACGGTCGATTCAAATCGCCGACCATCGGCCAGGACAACGACCGGATCGGCATCGAGCACGTAGCTCCAGGCCGTTGCGACATGTCCATCGGGCGAAACCAGCACACCGGACTGGTAGGCTTCTAAACCGCCGGAGTTGCCGGCCCCATAGATTTTGACGACCCGAGGCAACGCGGTCGCGGCAAGCGGCTGCAATGACGGGATTTGGGCGGATGCCGGTAGTGTTAGGCAAAACCAAATCGCGGCCGGGAGCCAATGGGAGCAATGGGACCAATGCGACATAGGGGACCGATAAGAACACGGCGTCCCATCAGTCGCCTTCGTCCCATCGGTCCCATTTGCCCAAATGCCCGAAACGCCGCTCATTGGCCCGCTCCCCCGGCGTCCCACCGATCGACCCGCATGCGCAAAAGCGTCGTATCGCCGAACGCCAACCGCAGGACCAGACTGTCGTCGATCGATTCGACAAACAACTCGGCGGGGTCCTCGTCGTCACCGACAAACGATTCGATCGCTTCGAGGTCGTGAGATTTTGGGTGTTGCAAAAAATGGTGTTCAATTGCCCCGCCGGTGGCGATGGTCCAATCCCGCAGCGGTCGCTGACCGAGCAGCGGGCAGGTGCCCCAAGCAATCGTTTCGCCGAACTTGCCCGGTCCCAACCGCAGCATCCGACGCCAAGCGTCCAGCCCGACGAGGGCCGCGTAGGGCGACCGACCGCTGATATTGGCCATTGCATCGGCGGGGCCGTCGAGTTTTCCGGGCCGGTCGCCGAGCGTCAAAAACTGCTCTTCGGCGGAGATTCGCAGCTCAAACGGCTCCACCGCCCTGCCCTGCTCGTCGACGACTTGGCCGGTCAGATGCCACCGGTCAAACGGGTCAGATTCGTCCGCGGTGACCGTGGCGGTGCCGGCGAGTCGGGTCCAATGTCGACGCAATCGCTGCTCGAACGCGTCGACGGCCACGCGGTTGAAGTGATAATTGGCAAAACCGTCGCGAGGCTCGATCAACGCCGCGGCGACCCTCGGGATCGGTTCCCCGGCGGCGTCACGCATCGCCGATGGTTCAGCGGCCGGAGGGTCCGGTGTATCGCCATCGCCGGCCGGAGCCGGCTCCGATGGCTCCGATGGCTCATCAGGCTCATCCGGCTCGTCGTGCCCGGGCGGTGCGGCCGGCGGCGGTGGGGGCAGGGCGGATTTCATTTTCTCCAACAATTCGCCCTCGCGATGGACACTTGCCAGGCGAACCAGGAGTTGGCGGGTTTCGCCCCGTTGGCCCGCCGGGCGGACGGTGATCGGCACCCGCCAGCGGGCGGGGTAAATCGCCAATCGGTTTTGAACCTCGTTGGCCGTTTGAACCATTCGATTGTCGATTCGCAAAATCTCGTCGCCGTAGCGAAGTCCGCGGCGATAGGCGTCGGATGATTCGAGAATGTTGCTGACGACCGCGCCGCCGATCTCCGCATCGGTGCTGACGGTTGCCCCCAGCGTCGCATGATCAACGATCCGGCCGGTCCGAAGGCTTCCGATGAAGTTTTGAGATTGGTCGCCGGAGATCGCGTAGCCGACCCCGACATTGACCCGGCCGCGTTTTTCAAACGACGCCCGACCGATGATGCCGATCAACCGGCCGGCCGCGTCATAGAGCGGACCGCCCGAATTGCCGGGATTGATCGACGCGTCGGTTTGAAAGCAATTGCCGTATTCGAGCAGCGTGCCGGATGGGTATTGATAGCGGCCGGTGCCCGAAATGATGCCCACCGTGACGGTGGGTTTCAAATTAGTCGCCAGCAGGAACGGGTTGCCGATGGCCATCGCGTAATCGCCGACGCGGACCGATTCGCTGGGCACAAACTCCGCGGCGGTAAAATCGGCGTCGTCGTCGGACGTTTTGAGCAACCGGATCAACGCCATGTCGCCCACCGGATCCAACCCCACCAGCACCGCGTCGAGCATCCGGCCATCGGCCAGCGAGCATTGCATGTAGGTGCCCGCGGGACTGCTGACGTGAAAATTCGTCAGCGCTTCGCCTTCGGGCGAGACCACGACGGCCGAGCCGCCACCGGCACCCCCGGGAACAAACACCCCCACAGCCGAAGGCATGGCCGTTTGAATCGCCGCAATCCGCGCCGCCTGGGCCGCCGCGACGGCGGGGGGCAACCCAACGACCGGAGGCAAAACAACGACCGGCGCGGCCGCGCCGGCGGAACCGTGCGTCAGAGCGGCCAACAAAGCAATCGCGAACATCGTTAAGCGATTGATGATGCGGCGTCCGACCGGATCAAACCTCAATGCAACTTTCATTTGATTAACCGCGGGTTCAACCAACGAACTTGATCCCCGGCCGATCCGTCATCGCCGGCTTGGACACCCAGCGTGACCCGCCGGGCGGATCCCAGCGGCACCTCGACGCCCAGCGGGAGGCCATGGGCAGCTTCCCCCGGCGGGCCACCCAGCCGAGCCTGCCACGCCGGCTCGTCGTCCAAACGGACGCTGACCTCGACCGTGCCGGTGGCGGCAACCGCCGGAGACCAGCCGACGGTTGCTCGCAGGGTTTGAAATCCCGACGGGACGCGAAACGTCATCGAGGCCGGGGCGGACATGTCGATCATTCGCGCCGGGTCCGAATCGGCCGAGGGGCCAACCGGCCGGGCGATCGGTCCCAACGCTGCGGACAATTCCGGCGGCAGCACCATCCCCAGCGGCGGCTCGACCCGGACCTCGACCGGATCGCCGCCGAGGCTCAACACTGCGCCGTCGAATCGCAACTCGGTCACGTCCAGCCACGGCAGTTCAACCACCGCGTCTTCCAATCGCATCCGTAGTTTCAATGATGACTGATCCGAGGGGATCGTCGAAACCTCCCCGGCGGCCCACCGTGACCCACCCGCGTCGGTGACCCGAACCGCGGGGGCAGCGGTCGTCGAGCCACCCGGACCGGCCAACAGGACGCCACGGAGTTTGGCGATCGGCGCGGCCACCTCTTCACCGCCCAAATCAAACTGAACCCGGTTGTCACGCATCGCTAGAAAAGTTCCTTCGATTGAATCGAGCGAGTCGCCCCGCCCGATGACCATCGCATCATTGGTTCGGACGGCCTCAACCATCGCCCGCCAAGCGTCCCGGCCGGGCGGGTTGAGCGTTCCAAATTGAATCCAACGCAATTGGGCGGTCGGCAGTTCAATCGGCCCGGCATCGGTCGAATGTCCCCACGGCTGGATCTTGACCCGTCGATCATCCACATCGATCGACGAAGCGGCGATGAGCGAACCGCCGGTCAAACCCAACCGCAGCGGGGGGTCCGAATCGCCGTTTGCGCGGTCCGAGACGATCCGCCGAACCGAATCGGTTGGCAACGTCACGATCTTCCCGTCGCCGGTGCGAATCGTTACCTCCGCCTCATCCAGGGAGACCAACTGCCCGGGGATCTGTCGATCGGGAGTCTCGACGGTGATGTCCGCGGTCGCTTTAGCAACCTCCGCGGCGGTCGACGAGCACGAGCTGCCGCCCCCCCAAACCAGGAGGGCGGCGAGGATGGTTGCCGGGATGCGGGATCGACCGGCGAAAACGCGGGCAAAAAGGAGGTGCAGCATGACCGCTCAAAGTAACGTTCCATTCCCCAAACATCCAATCAGGCAGCAACCATCCAATCACCCGCGTCGACGTTGGATCGACTCCGCGTTGGTGTAGACTCGGACCCGCCGGGCATGTGAAGACAGCAACGGGATTGACAAACGCGGGCTGATTGGGTCAAAATGTCACGCTGAGTCGCTTTTGAGTGATTTTCCCTTGCCTTAATCGACGACAAGGGCTAGTATCCCGCGTTAACGGATTGCCGCCCTCGGGCGGCGGGAGAAGACCGATTTGATGTCCATTAGATTTCACCAGCCCTGTCCGACCTGTGGCCGCCGATTGGCGGTCCGGGCCAACCTGATGGGCCGGCTCGTCGCCTGTCAGCACTGCGGGTGCGAGTTTCAAAGCGGCGAGCCGACGACTCACTGTACCCCCGATCCATTGCGGGTTCGGGTCGAGGCGGCATTGGCTCGGTTCGATGCGATGCGGGAAGCCGAGGTCGGTTCTTGCAACCGATGACTCAATTCGGGGGCACGAAGGGTTTGCAGCCGGTCGTTACGATTGTTTTAGTCGGACTGAAAAACCGCCCCAGCGTCGCAACTTGACGACCGTTTTGAACGCGGAGTTGTTCTAATCAGCTGGGTTGCGACGGTAACCCAACCGCCTGCGAGTCGCGACCCGCCGCAAGCAAACGCACGCGGTCACCGCCAAAATCGCGACAACGCCCACGCGGACCCAGCGTTGGTCGTCGGAAACGACCGGACCATGCGACCACCAAAGCACGGGCATCAGCACGATCGCCCAACCAACCCCCCGGCAAAGCCAGGTCAAGGGACCGTCGACGTCGGCCGGATCATTCGGGGATTCAATCATGGCCGGAGGTTCCCGACCAACTCGTCAGCGATGTCATACAAAAACATTGAGTAACCCGCGGAGCCGACCGGCTCCAGGTCGCCAAAGCACTTGAATTCGTTCTCTCCGGCGTACTCCAAGCCGCCCTCGCCGTTGGGGAATTCCATCGGGTAACCATGCACGTAGCTGGCACCGATCGCATAACGACCGACCAAATCATCCGGCATCGGATCCGCCTTTGGTATGTTAAAGCCTAGACCCGCGATGGTTGGATCGTAGCGTCCCCAGTAAACCATCGACACATGGTCCCAGCCGAGTGATCGCATCTTGCGTTGCAGGTAAAACAAGTCCTGGCCCCAATCGACGTTGCTATTGATCAAATAACGGTGACCGCCCCGCGGCCCCCCGGCCAACTCATTGAAATACGACATGCTGTGCGGATACACCAGGATGCTGCTGAGCATCCCCCAAATCATGCACACCATGATCGCCCTTCTGGCGGCCCATCCGGTGCTCATCGTCACCGCCTGGCTCATCCAAATGACGACAAACGGGTAAGCCGGCAGCAGGTAACGCAAATGTTTGTTGATCCCCGTCTGGGAGGTAACCAACAGCAGGACCAGCAGCGGTGGCACCAGCAAAAACAACTCTCGATACTTTGCCGTTTGAAAGATATGTCGTGCCCGAACGGTCGTCACGGCGGCCAGGATCAACAGCCACCCTAGGGGCGTTTTGAGACAAACCGCTTCGAGATAGTAATACCACCATCCCCCGCGGCGAAGTTCACCGTTGAGATAGCTATACGTCTTGCGTTCAAAGTTGTGCTTTTGCACATCAATGCCGGCGACCATCTGCCGAGGCAACGGGACCGGCACGTTCTCCCATGCCGTCGCGATGAACCGGTTGCCCCGTAGGTCCCCAAGACCCGGGCCGGCCAGCGCCGTGGATTCAAATTGATAACTGCCCAGCGGCTCGAAGACTCCATCGCCCTGATAGCCAACCAGCAGAACGTCCCATGCTATGAATGCCACCATCACGACCTGACCGGCGATTTGAAACCATTGGCGGCGGCGGACCACCGCGTCGATCGCCACCAAAGCCAGCATCGGTGGCAGCAGCGTGATCCAGGTCGTCTTGGTCAGCAGCGCTAGACCAAGCGTCACGCCGCTCCAAAAGGCATCGGGCCAAGCGAATGAATCGGCCCATCGCCATAATTGGTAGCCCGCCAATACTCCCAGCGAGGCGGCCGATACGTCCGGGGTTAATAGCGCCCCATGGCCGATCACCATCGGACTAAACGTCCAAATCGCCAATGCTAACAATCCGCTGCCGCGGCCATACCAATCGGTGGCCCACCGCCACACGACCCACCCGCCCAAAAGCACCAGCGGAATGCACATCCACCGGCCAAACGTGTAAAGCCAAAACGACCAGGAACCATTGGCCGAAACGAATCGCCGACCGATCTCGAAATCAATTCGATTGATAGATCCGCTGGCGACGGATGCCTGCAACATGTCCCAATCGACCTCCGCCCCCAGAACCGCCGCCGGGATCGCCGCGATCATTCGCGTCAGCGGTGGGTTGACCCGAAAGAGCGACAGGTCGCCGTGCCAATGCGTGATTCCGGCAGGCAGGTGCGCGACCTCGTCATACGTCGGACTGTGCCGCCACCCGCTGAAGGCCAACAAGCCGGCTTGCAGGCAGAACATCGCGGCAACCAGCCGCCCGGTCACCGGGTCGCTGCGGCCGACCACTTCAGGGGGCTGCCGGGGAATCCAATACCAAACGAACCGCCGCGGGAAAACGACGATCCGTATCGGTCGTCCGCTGCAACTCGCCGCGACATTCCATCTCCAACGACACGGTTTCAACAAACCAGATCGGGGTGCCGATCGTCTCGGTTTCCTCGGCGGTGAACCGAGCCGCCGCGGCGTGACGCAGCGGCTTATAATCCATCTCGCCGCCGGCCGCGTTCACCTCGTCGACGATCATTTGTCGCACCCGGTCGTACTTCCATGCCGACATCGGTTCCTCCCGACCATTGCCATGCAGCGCCCGGCAACGGACCTTGGTCAGCACCGGTTGAGGCGTCGGGGTACAACCCGCATAGCCAATCAACAACGCCATGCCCGCTGCGTTGATCCAACGAAGGCTAGAGTTTTTCGATGTCCACGACTTTGCCATCGTTGCGATGTCCCAGGTTGGCATAGGTTTGCAAATCAATCGTATAGGTAACCGAGCGAACCGATCCGTCGCAAAGCGCCATTTGAAAACCCGTGGCATGAACCGAACCAAACGGTCCGCCTTCGACCTCCGGCAAAAAAGCGTCCGGAAGCGGTCGGTAGCGGGGATCGGTCGCGGTGCCAACATAACGAATGGTATCACGATCATCGCCGCTGTAGGCCCCCTCGTTGTCGCCGCGGTCCTTGCCGTCAACGTAGCGGGTCAGGGGAATTTGTTTCTCGCCAAGCAGGAACGTGTGGCTCAGTCCATCGGTGATGTCGCGAAATTGCACCTCGGAGCGTTGAAAACACACGCCGGTGCTGGCTTTCGTGTCCGGCCAAGCAAACGTCTTTGCCTCCGCCAGCGTCTTTGGGCCGGGACCAAAGGCGATCAGTTGGCCCCCACCGTTGGCGGCGTAATCATTGCGGGCAACCAGGATCGGCTGGGGATGCAGGTGCGGGTGCCAGCCCCGCTCGTTGACCACCAATTCGGCCGATCGGCGGCTTGGACAGTGAAGCACCGCCAGCGGGGTCGTCAATCGCTGGCCATTGCCGGCCTCCGCCGCGGCGACGTCTCCGCCGAGCTGATGCAGGGCGGGTTGCTCGATCATCGGTAGGATCGAGTAAATCCAGCCGCCCGGTTGCTGCCGCCCGCCGCCGCGGCCCGGGATGCCCGACCATTGCTTGCTCCAGCCGCCCGAGGGCAGGTGCCGGTGGGCCGAGTGATGCTCAATCATCGCCAGCGACAATTGACGGACATGGTTACCGCACTGGACGTTGCGAGCCGATTCTCGGACCGCCTGAACGGCGGGCAACAGCATCGCGATCAGGATGCCGATGATCCCGATGACAACCAACAGTTCCAACAACGTGAACGCCCCCCGCCCCCGCGGCGGACCAAACTCGCTGTAACCAACCCGCGGGCGATCCGACTCGACCGGTTCATTTTCTCGCTCCAAGATTGTTTCGAGCAATCTCCGGTTATGCGTCATCAAATCCCCAATCAACGCCGCGGCCAGGAACACCGCCGCCAGGACAATCAGCGTACCGCCGAGCACCAGCGACTGCAGGTGCCCGGCACCATCTCCGCTGGTCGCCAGCCACAAAAAGCGAAGCACCGGCAGGACACCAACGCTCGCCAGCACGATGGCCAGCGTCCCGAAGATTGCCAGCGGATGGACCATGAAAAAAAACCGCAGCGCCGTCATCGCCGATCGGCCGACGAAGTGCGGCATCGAACGAAACAATCGGGAGGGCCGCGTCGGAGCATTGGTATCAATGTCAACGAATTCGATTGCTAGCCCCCGGCGACTGGCTTGCAGCAACGATTCGATCGTGTAGCTGTAATTGGTCACCAGGTGGGTCCGCCGGATCGCTTGGCGGGAATAGGCCCGAAACCCGCTGACCGGATCGGGCAAATCCCGGCCGGCCAAACGGCTGATCACCCACCGACCCAACCGATGCAGCGACCGTTTGGTAAAACCGAGTCGCCGATCAGTTGCCGGATGACGGTTGCCGACGGTCAAATCCGCCCGGCCGGCGACAATCGGGGCAACCAATTCCGCGATCAACGACCCGGGATACTGATGATCCCCGTCGGTGTTGACCACGATGTCGGCGCCGAGTTGTTGGCAGGTCGCCAGCCCGGTGGCAAAGGCCGCGGCCAGCCCGCGATTGTGATTATGCCGAACGACGTGATCGACCCCCATCGCCAGCGCCGCCGCGGCGGTCCCATCGACGCTGCCGTCATCGATCACCAGGGTCTGCAACTCGCCAATCCCCGCAATCGAACAGGGCAAATCTTCCACCACCCGCCGGAGCGTTTGAGATTCGTTGTAGCAAGGAATTTGAATGATCAGTTTCATCGAACCTTCCGGCGGGACCATTTCATTAGTTCAATTTTCCGGGGGTGAACGATCTTCGCCCCGGTCAAGGGCTTCGGAGCGAGCTTTTCGGGGCATCGAAATACTGTGCTCAAAGCAAGACGTTTGGATCAAAGCCACCGTAGCGGTCGGAGAAACAACAAAAAGGCAGTCCCGACTCCGGGCCGAAGGTGGAACGCGGATAATCGAATCACGGTTGGGAGCTTTGCTGAAAAATGAATTGTCTCGCATACGAAACGATCATGTCCCCAAGGACGGCCTCGATCATAACGCCATTTTCAAAATGGCCAGCAGGCAAAGTGCCGGATGCGTCGTACTTCACAAAGTAAATTGCTCCAGATTGTTTGACCGAGACAAGCCTGACCTGGCTTGACTTAGAGACAAACGTGACGGGTTTGGACGCTTCATGGTAACGGGGGTTGACGATGAACATCACGTTGGCGATTTGAATGTTCTGCGGGGGTGACGAGTCGCCAGGAGATGAGAAAGCTCCAAACTTTTCTCTTTCCAAACGGACCGCAACCGATCGAGAAAACCCGTCCGCATCAATCTTGAATTTAATGTTAAAACCGTCGTTTTCTGCAACGGATTGATGGTCCTCTAGGCCAACATAAAACAACGAACGTTCTCTTCCCGGGACCGCATTCCGAACCCAAAATCGGCCATCCTCCACCGTCGCTTCCGCATGCGTCCGCAGAAGGGGGTGATGAAGGGTAATCATGAGATCGTCCGCTGGACGACCGTCTGCGGGGAGTGTCCAAATAGGGTGGGTCGGTGATACCCAACAATCACTACCTGTCACCACCTCTAGCTCGGTCTTTCCAATAACTTCGCCGTTTGAACCCAGTAACTCGATTCTTCGGGAGACGACTCCGGTGTCTTCATTTCCTGTGACATTAAAGGAGAGAGAGACCTCCGAAAAAGGCGGTATTATCGTGGGCGGAAATGCGGGTTTGAGACAGCCACAACTAACCTTTGCTGCGCTGACAGCGGAGGTCACACCGGACGCATTCTTTGCAACAATTTCTATCTGTCGCTCTTGGCCTGGTGCCACCGTGATGGAGCAAGGAGACCTGACAATGAGGCTAGGGCGTTGCGAGCCTGTTTGCTCCAAAGATTGATCGAGGCACCCAGTCGCAAACGCTAGAAGGCCTAAGCAACACCAGGTCTCAACCGGCTTCTTTGACAATCTTCTCCGAGGAAGTTCAACGTTGCTGGACAACAGATTTCAGTTAGAAGAGGAGAAAAGAGTTCATGGACAGGTTCAAATCCACCTCATTCCGCGCCATCTCCAGGGGATGCCAGTTCTCGTCGGATTGACAGTACCACATCCTAACGAAATGCGGGCATGGAAGACCCGCAAGGCCATCGCTGAATCGGATAAGCAATTTCGCATCGGCCATCATGACCTCCCCGTGAAAGTCCATCTCATCAAGCAAGGTATGCCGAGGCTCAAACACATGGACAAATTTCCGGACATTGGACAGCTCACCAAAGAATTGACGGCCGAATCGACTAGACATGCCGTTGTCGTACTTCTGACTCAGACGCCAGAATCGGATACAGCTCTCCGCCGGCGCCACGCTTGACCAATTTGAATGCAACTTTTCCCCGCAATAAGCTTTCAACGTCTGATCGGCAGTAAACTGCTCTATCGCTTTTTGGTCTGCGCCGGGCTGTCCGCCTAACGTCACCTTGAAAGCATCAATGAATCTAGCCGCGGGTCGTTCCCCCCGCGTCGCCATGAATTCGATCAATCCCGCCGTTGTGTCCTCAACATAAGCGTTATTAAGTTCCTCGATCGTTCTCAAAAAACTTTGCAACACCTTTGCCTCCATGGCATCGGGGCTTACCGCGACCGCTTGTTCCGGCAGAACAAGGCAGTCGCTCTGATCTTGGGCGGCGACCAACTTGCCATAGTCCACCGACCCGAAACTCTCGGTATCCGCAAGCACCCATTTTTCAACCAAAGCTTCCTTCCCAGCCGGCGACGATGGTACTCGGGTCCGACCGTTGCCCGAAAGCCTCCAAGTCAGCAACGCAACGTTCGCAATTACTAGCAAAGCTACGAAGGTTGCGGTGCGGCCTCTCATCGAGATCATCGGATCAGCTTCCACACGCTTGACACGAAACGTTGGGAACCGTCTGTCCGTTATCATTTTTTGAGCATCCGCTCGCACCGCAGCATTTCGACTGATTGCTGCAGTTAACACAAAGCGTCGCTGTATCGCAACAAGCGCAACAGTCGACGTCTCCTCCGCAACTGCCAGCGACGCTTTCGCAGCACTGATCGTCGGCAACGGCACTGCCCGCCATTTGAATGGCAAAGGTCAAAACAACAGCCACTAAAAGATTTTTCATCTCAATGCCTAAAGTCGTGAATTGACGGAATGCACAAGCTGGCAGAAGTGCCAGGTTGTATGTCCAAAGCAGGCGGATGAGATCGGCTATCGCCGAAGTTTTGATTTCAGTGGCGAATCCAACCGTCTGACAGGATTGATGTTTCTACCGCCGCATTGGTGAAGTTCCACACAATTCCACCAAAAAATTTTCAAGGTGCCGGACTTTTTCGTCAAAGATCCCCAACACTAAAGAACGGTAAGTGACTCAGCGTTTGTAGGAGACAGCTTCGGGGGTGGGGCATTCACCGGCATTGATCTGCTTTGATTGATCGGTCACCGGGTCCCGGCCGGTGATCGACCATATCGCTTGTCGGAGGCCAACCAGGGCGTGGTGAAGACCACACGAAGTCAGCTCTTCGCGTCGACGCTCATCGGCGATCTCTGCCGACTCGCCTGCCACATCCGCATTAAGCCAATGATCCGCCTGCTTGACATCATCCCAGAAACTTATCCAAGCCAAGTCAAAATGATCTTCCAGATTTGCCAAAATCGTCTCGTTGATGACCGCCGGACGTTTCCCCACCGCCGTTTGCGGTGAACCATCAGTCACCTCACGCGAGTGTTCGTCGAGTTGGCCGTGGACTCCGTTGGAACCGATCTGATCAATGACGGCGGCGTCGATGAACGTCAGCAACGTCAACCGGCTGTTGTGGGCCTCCGCCCGATCGGCCAGCCGCTGCAACTGCTCGAGCGGCAGGCGGTGAATTCGTCGACAGGCAACCGATCGCCGTTTGCTAATGCCTAAGTCGGCCAACCGCACGGTAGGTCGCTTGACGTCCTCACCGCGGCGGTCGCCACCGTGGTGATTGGCCCGATCGAGCCAATCGCCCAACCACCAGGCTGTCACCGCCTGAACCAACACGGGGCGGTTCCGCTGGACTACAGTGCCACCCGCTTCGCAGATGCGACGACGTAAGCATTCGGCGTGGCCGAAGACTTTTGCTAAGGTCGCAGGATCACCCAACCCCGAAATCATCACGAGGATTTCGTCGGCTCGTGCCACGGCCGCCGCAGCGGTTAGGGAATCGACCGCTCGGAGCAAAACCTCCGACAAGCCGTTTTCGCAGGCTGGTGGCCGACGGTTGATCAACAAACGATCGGCGGACATGACAATCCCGGCTTACAGGAGGAAGCGATCACCTGAGGAAGTCTAGAGTATAACGAGGACTTCAGTGGGTTCGAGCGAATGTGGGCGTTTCAGACCTGCGACTGATCGGCAGCCGTCCCGGTTTTCTTGTCATTTCGCGGTCACAGATCGACGACCGTTTCGGAGGCGGAATGGTTTTGAGCAATCCGCAATTGTTTCATGGTCGACAGGATCGCCTGGCTGCCGACGACGACCGCTTCGGACAATTTTTCGGTTTTGACAAGCTCTCGTAACCGACTTCGCATCGCATCGACCTCCTCCCAGTCGACTTCCCAGTGGTTGACGTCGGCTGCCGATCGGATTTCCGAGAGCGTTGATTCCAGTCGTTCCACCAACGGCAGCGACGGTTGGGCTTTGTAGCGACGATAGGGAGCGGCGCCGCCGGACGTGGTGCTGCCGGCCGGCCCGCCGTCCTGTCGCGATTTCCACCAGTGCAATCCCCACAACACTAGGGCGATCGCTCCCAGCACAACCGCCACAATCGCTGACCCCTTCAGCGGAGCATCGAAGAGCTTCGCCGCGGCGGCCATCACCGCCGCGGCTGACCAACAGACCGCGGTGGTCGCCAACAGCACGCCGGAGGGCATCGACAATGGCCGGGTTTTCTCCGGTTGATCTTCCGTCGTTCGCAACGCGGGACCTTCGCCGATTTCCGTGACGATGACGGTGATGTTGTCCGCCCCGCCGCGGAGGTTGGCCAGGTCGACCAACACCTCGGCCGCCTGATCGATCGGCAACGAAGCGACCAGGGTTCCGATTTCCTCGTCGCTGACCGGTCCGGTCAACCCATCGCTGCACAACACAAAACGATCGCCCGGTTGAATCGGCAGCGGACCCTCGGTGTCGACTTGGACGGCCGCCCCCGGACCCAGGGAGCGGGTGATGACGTTTCGCGGGATCGATTTGCCCAGCGGGCTGTCGCTGTGGATTTGACCGGACGCCTGCATCTCCCAAACCAGCGAATGGTCAAACGTCAACTGTTCGCAACCGCCGCCGCGGATTCGATAGATTCGCGAATCGCCGACGTGGGCGATGTGGGCATGACCGCCGTGGATGACCAGGGCACTGGCGGTCGTGCCCATGTTATGGAACTCCGCGTTGCTCTGACCGCGGCGATGGATCGCTTCGTTGGCAATTTCAACCGCCATCCGCAATCGTCCGCCCGGCTGAGTGCTCGCCGACGGTCGAAGACGTGTGATGTTTGACAATCTGCTCGGTCGCGATTTGGCTGGCCAATTCCCCCGCCGCGTGCGCCCCCATGCCATCGGCGACCACAAACAGGTGCCCTCGCGTCGCCAGGCTCTGCTCATTGGGGGCGAGCCACACCGCCATCGAGTCCTGATTATTGCTCCGCCGCATTCCAATGTCCGACTTGGCGGCGTAGTCGATACCGGGGACTCGCTCGGACAAATCGTCAGCCGCCTGGCGGTGATGGAATCATGGGGAATTTTGGACAATGGATTGTAAACCCCCGCCGCAGCGGGTTGTAGGTCACAGTCCAATCGCCCTCCGAGCGACTTGGCAGGCCGCCCGGTACTGCTCGATGTCCAGGAACTCGTCGGTGGTGTGGATCGCGGCCTGGCCGCATCCGAGCGTCACCGCGTCGATCCCGTGGCGGTGCAACCAATTGGCATCCAGCCCCCCGTTGGCAACCTCACACCGGGGTTGCCGGCCGGTCGCGGCGATCAACTCGACCGCCGCAACGACGCAGCGGTGGTCTTCGCCCAAACGGAACGCGTCGTAGTCGACCCGCGATTCAAAACGAATCGATCCCGAACGACCCGACTGGTCACGGGTCCCGGCGGCGGCGGTTTGAAAGGCGGTTTTGATCGTCGCAACGATTTCGCTCCGAAACGCCGAATCGTGGCTGCGAGCCTCGGCTTTGAGATCGACCCGCGGCGTCACGACGTTGGTGGCCTCCCCGCCATGAATCACGCCGACGTTGGCCGTGCCGACTCGATCGCCTTGAGTGATCGCCCCGAGCCAGCCGCCCGCATCCAGGCTCGCGATCGCTTTGGCGGCAATCGTGATGGCACTGATCCCCGCGGCCGGGGCCACGCCGGCGTGCGAAGCGTATCCACCGACCTGAATCTCCATCCGCTCCCCGCCGATCGCCCCATGGCGAATCCGTGATAGATCGCCCCCGTCGAAATTGAACGCCAGATCGACCGATCCGATCGTCGAGGGGTCGAGACACCGGGCGCCTTGCAAACCGATCTCTTCTTGAATCAAAAACGCCGCGACCACCGGTGGCAGCTTCGCGTCCGGCTCCCGGGCCAATCGTCGACACCTGGCCACCAAAGCCCCCAGCACGACCGCACAACCGGACCGATCGTCCGCCCCCAGACCGGTGTCGCCCGCCGCGGTAATGATCGCTCGCCCGTCCCTCGTTGTTTCGATTGGTTGACAATCCAGACAGACCGGGACGGTGTCCATGTGTGCCGAGAGCATCACGCGGGGCAGCGACCGGTCGCCCGGCAGCGTCACGATGACATTGCCGCAGTCTCCGCCGCCGAGCGTTCGATCGGTCGCGTCATCGATCCGGATCGCCGACGGCGGCACGCCGGCGTCGTGAAGTGCCGCAATGATGTGGTCGGCGACGGGTCGCTCCCGACCGCTCCGCCCATTGATCTTTGTCAATGCGATGAAACGATCAATCGCCTCGCGGAGATCGATCGCTTCGCGGTGCTGATCGGCCGTATCGTCGATCGAGTCGGACGAAGGGTTCACCGGCGACGACTCACCGGGCGGAGGTTTTGGTCGATCGCGTGCCGCGTCGGGTCGCCCACAGGCCGCCGATCAACAACGCGACCACCGCGATGAGCGGCCAGGCGTGGACGGGGGAGGAGATCACGTGCAGGACCGGATCGGAGGTGTCCCCGTGTCCGGGGTGGGCCAGCGCGGGCGCCGCGACGAAGGCCGAAAGCAAACAACTAATCAGACGCGGCATGATGAATTTGGCGGTGAAGGGCTGATTTGACGGCGAAGAAACGCGGCTTCATGGCAGCCGTCCATGACCCGCATTTGCTCGCCATCTTATCGCCTAACCCCGACGCTCCGTTAGGCCCCCGGCGGCAATACGCTTGACCCGGTTGGCACGGTGATCGCCACTAAACGACATCTGGGAACACCGATTGCTCATTAGCTCCGATCAACACGACGCAGCGGCTGGTTTGCCAGCTCCAAGTTGGGCGTCACCCCACCCCCCTCCCCGTTTCAACACCGCGAGAATTCAATCATGGCAACCCCGACGACCAAAACCACAAAGACAGACAAAGAATACGTCGAACGTGACACCAATGCCGATCCGATCACCGGGGAGCACGGTTCCCATCCGGTCGGCAGCGGTGCGGGCGCTGCGGTCGGCGGTGCGGCCACGGGAGCCGCAGCCGGCGCGGTCGGCGGACCGGTCGGCGCCGTTGTTGGTGCGGTCGTCGGCGGCGTTGCCGGCGGTTTGGCCGGCAAAGCAATCGCCGAGAAAATCGACCCGACCGTCGAGCATGGTTATTGGAAAAATGAATACAAGAACCGCGATTATGTCCGCGGCGACCATGATTACGACACCCACTATGGTCCGGCCTATCAATACGGCTGGGAGTCACGCGCCAAGCATGACGGCCGGACGTTTGATGAAGCCGAACCTCAGATGCGAAAAGATTGGGATAGCAACAAACGCTCCTCGTCGCTGAGCTGGGAACAGGCGCGGCCGGCAACCCACGACGCATGGAACCGTATCGATCAGCAGCATGGTTCGGGCATCTAAGCGATCACAGCCGAGGTTTGTCCGGCGTCACCGCCGGATCGCTGGCCCGATGGCCGACCATCCGCGTCCGCCTGGCGTAGATCGTTTCCCCGTCGCTGGTGATCAGCCAGTCGCGGCCCGGACCGGCGGTGGTCAAACCGGTTGCCCGCTTGCCCCCCGGCAGCGGCAAGATCACATGGACGCGGCCGGGTTGATCAAAAACCTGTAGCCCCATCGCGGTCGCCGCGATCACTTCCCCCGTTCGGGTCATCGCCAGACCGGTCACCGCCGGATCGATTCGGCCCGGCGGAGCGTGCAAATAATGATACGCCTGGGCGGCGTCAAATTGACCCCGCTGGACTCGCAATGACCAAAGGTGTCGTTGACCGGGCACCGCGGCGATCAAGAAGCGGCGATCGGGACTAAGCGTGACCGCGGAGATTTTGGAGAAAAAAGTCCCCGGCGAGTCCAGGTCGTCCTCATGCTGCGGCAACTCATAGTCACGCAGCCGCTCGGTCAGTCGGCCCAGCGACCCCAGGTCCACCTTGATCCCCGGCTGCACGTCGCGGAGATCGAATGATTGCCCGTTGAACTTAAGCAGCCGGTCGGACTCGGTCGTTTGGACAAACACATCGTCGCCGGCGGGGATCAATTGTTCGATTTGGCCATCGAGCGGATCGTCGAGCGACGCAATGACCCGCCAATCCTCCCCGGCAATCAATCGCGAGGATAGTTCGGGATGATCGCCGGCCGGGGCGGTGATCGGCGTTTGCCAATCCTGCCAAAGCCACCGCATCGCGTCGGGAAAGATCGCCGCGGCATGTTGATTGTTGTGCCCCCCCTCGCCCCACTCGTTTTTGACTTCATAACCGGCGTATTGCAACGCCTGCAACATCGCCTGGTTGGCCGGCCACCATCCCCCGGCGTAGATATCCAAATCATTGCTTCCATCCTGCAGAAACACTCTGAGTGGTTTCGGTTCGGTCTTGCGAACGAGAGTTTCATATTGGTCGCCACCCCGCAGGCCCACGTAGGTCCCCACGGTGCTAAAGACTCGGCGAAACGATTCGGGCCGATGCCAGGCGACGCCAAAGGCCGCCACCGCCCCGCTGCTGCTGCCCCCGATCCCCCGCAGATTAGGATCGTTGGTGATCGGGACCTGATAACGACGTGCCACTTCGGGCAAGATTTCATCGAGCAGGAACTTTGCATAAGTCGGCGACACGCTGTCGTACTCATAACTTCGGTTGAACCGGTCCTGCCCTTGCCCGGCCGCCGGCACCACGCCGGGGTTGACGCAAACGGCAACGGTGACCGGCATCTGCCCCCCGTCGATCAAATTGTCGAACACCGTAGGCATCTGATAATCGCCCTTTTCGGCGACATAATTGCGACCGTCCTGGAAGACCATCAGCGCCGCCGGTTCATTGAAGTTTTCCAATTGAGCCGGCAGATAGACGAACACCTCGCGGGTCGTTCCGGGATACACACCGCTGCGGTCAAACGTGAACGATTCCACCCTGCCCCGCGGCACCCCGTCGCGGGGCCGGGTGTCAGCGTGAACCGGGTAGCTTTCATCGGCCCGGGTGATGATGGTGTTACACAGGACCAGTGAAAGCAACAGAAGCGATCGTCTTATCATCATGGCATCATGGTTGGGCTTGTTCAATCAACGATTCAAATGCACGGCCGACATCACGGCCGTCGACCCCCGGCTTGAGGTCGGCAACGTAGCTGCGACCGGGAACGTCACGGTCGATCCGCCAGTGCATCGTGCCGTCGGGGTGAATGTCATTGTAGCCGTCGGTGGTTTCGACAAAATACGGCTCCGGCCCGACCACCGCGACGTGGATCGCGATCAGGTCGGCACTATGATGATCCGGCCCGCTGGCCCATGACGAATCGGCAAAGAAAACATCATAACTTCGTCGCAATAGGCTGGTCGGCTCAAACCGACGGCACAAAGGCTCCGCCGGTGGGGACCGATCGCGAAAAAGCCCCGCCGCCGGTGAACACGATTGGTGTGGGCCAGTGCTCGTTGACGTGCCGGATCGACTCGGGATCGGGCAGGAAATTACCCCACCCGCCGGTTTTTGTTTGCGATGGGTAATCGCCCCCCATGCAAACCAATCGACTCACTTTTTGAGCCACCAAGCGGTCGCCCGGCAGTGAACTGATCCCATCGGGCATCGTTCGCAACAATTCTGCCATGTTCGTCGAATACCCCAGTGTCACGATCACCGTCGACCGATCCGACTGAGCGGCCAGCAGCCGCCGCAGCAGCGTGACGGCGGATGGGGCAGTAGCAGGCTGCAAATCGGAGGGGAATTCGTCGATCAACATTTGTGTGTAATGCGATTGACGCAGAACCCCATTACCGGTGCGGACGCCGATCGGCAAATCCGGCCGACCGTAGTAGGTATTGACCGCGTCGATCGCCTTGCCGCTGAGAGCGTGAAGTCCCGAGACGGTCACGCCCAAGATCTCCGCCTGCCCGGTGTCGGCGTAGCTGTGCAGCAAAGCCAACGCGGCAACGTCGTCGACGTCGGTTTCAAAATCGGTGTCGACGATGATCGAGACCGCCGGGGGCCGCTCGGCGCGGCTGGTAGGGGACGTGATGGACGCCAGTCCGAGTAACGCGAGCAGAAAAAAGATTCGCATCAATATTCGTTTGAAATTCATAATGCCCTCAAAACATCACCGGCCGCATCGATCGTTTCATCAATCATTTCTTCGGTATGAGTGGCCGAGAAAAATAGAGCTTCAAATTGGCTGCACGGCATATAGATCCCCCGGCTGATTAAACCCCAAAAGTATCGACCAAAGGCATCCCGGTCGCACCGGTCGGCGTCGGCCCAGCACCGAACCGGGTCGGGATTGAAAAAGAGGGTCAACATGGCGCCGATTTGAGCAACGGTGTGCGGGATGCCCGCGTCGGTCGCCGCGCGGTCCAGTCCGTTGGCCAATCGCACCGCCAGCCGTTCGAGTTCCTCATACGGCGGATCCTCGCGGAGCATTCGCAACGTTTCGGTCCCCGCGGCGACCGCGACGGGGTTGCCCGACAACGTGCCGGCTTGAAAAACTTTGCCGGCCGGCAGGACGTGATCCATGATGTCCGCCCGGCCGCCGTAGGCCCCCAGCGGTAGCCCGCCGCCGACAATTTTGCCAAGCGTCGTGATGTCCGGCGTGATGCCGAAACGCTCCTGAGCGCCGCCCATCGCCAGACGAAATCCTGTCATGACTTCGTCAAAGATCAGAATGGTCCCGGCCGCCGCGGTTTGTTCGCGGAGCGTTTGCAGGAACTCCATGTCGGGGATCACCGTGCCCATGTTGCCGACGACCGGCTCCAGAATCACCGCGGCGATCGTCGATCCGCGAGCGGCAAAAAGGTCGCGGACGCCGGCCGAATCGTTGTAGGACAGCACGATCGTGTCACGCCCTGCCCCGGCCGTCACGCCGGGTGAATCGGGCACCCCCAGCGTCGCGGCGGCCGATCCGGCGGCGACCAGCAGCGAATCGACGTGGCCGTGATAATTGCCCGAAAATTTAACAATTAAATCGCGACCGGTCGCACCGCGGGCAACGCGGATCGCCGACATCGTCGCTTCGGTGCCGGAGTTGACCAGGCGAACTTTTTCGACGCTGGGGACCGTGTCGACGATCATTTGTGCCAACCGCGACTCCGCTTCGGTCGGGGCGCCGAATGAGGTCCCTTTGGTGACCGCTCGGGTGATCGCGTCGACGACCCGCGGGTGGGCGTGGCCCCAAATCATCGGCCCCCAGGATCCGATGTAATCCAGGTACCGCCGGCCGTCGATGTCGTGCAGGTAGGGGCCGGTCGCGTGGTTGATAAACAACGGTGTGCCGCCGACGGCTCCGAACGCCCGGGCCGGGGAGTTGACGCCGCCGGGCATCAAACGGCGGGCCGTGTCAAAAGCTTCGCGGCTGGCCGGGCCGGCGGTGGGGTTGAAATTGACAGGCGGAGCAGGCATCAAAATGTCGAAATTGAAGGTTTAGATTCGGACCGAAGCGACCAACCGATCGGCTCCCAGCCGACGGAGTTGCTCGGCCACCGATTGCCCCAGAGCGACCGCGGCGGACGGACCGTCGATTGGCGAAGAGTCTCGGTGCGATAACCGCTCGGTCCCATCGCCGGCCAGGACGTCGACCCGGAGATGCAGTTGGTCATCGACGCACTGGCCCAGCGCCGCGATCGGGGCCAGGCAACCGCCGTGCAATGCCGCCAGCGCCGCCCGTTCGGCCGTCACCGCCAACCGTGTCGGCAGGTGGTCGAGCGACGCGACCGCGGCGGCAACCCGTGGGCTGGCCGTGAGCACTTCGATGCCCAACGCGCCCTGGCCGGGGGCGGGCAGCAGGACGTCGGTCGAGATCGGGTGGGCCGCCAACTCGTCCATCCCCAGCCGTTTCAAACCGGCCCGGGCCAAGACAATCGCGTCGTAATCCCCGGCGGCGAGCTTGGCCAGCCGGGTTTGAACGTTGCCACGGATCGATTCGCACCGCAGCAAGGGTTCCCGTCGCCGCAGTTGAGCGACCCGGCGGGTGCTGCCGGTGCCGATCCGCATCGCCGGGCGGAGGTCCGACAGTTCCAGTGGCCCGGCCGGTCCGATCAAACAGTCAGCCACGTCGCCCCGCGCCGGGATGGCCGCCAAGCGAAACCGATCGTCCGGCTCGGTCGGCAAATCTTTGAGCGAATGGACGGCAATGTCGGCTTCGTCGTCCAGCAACGCCCGTTGGATACGTTTGGTAAAAACACCCACCGTGCGAGTCCCGTCGATCGGGCTTTGATCGACGTCGCCGCCCGATACCAGCGGGACCAACTCCGGCTGGTAGCCGGCCCGTCGCAACGCGTCGGCGACGTGGTGAGCCTGCCACATCGCCAGCGGACTGTCGCGGGTCGCGATCCTCAGCGTTGGTGAATCGATGGCGGGGCGGGGCATTGACGGGAAACGGGCAATGGCGTGTGGATAGCCGGAAAGCGGGATGGGAGGGAAAATGGCGCTACGATAGGGCAATCGGAGCTTGGCTTGCCCCCCAAATTGGGTGGTTTTCGGCGATTTCGTTCGGTACGAAGTAGGGTTGCGGAGCGTTGACTATGGCACTGAAGCGATTTTGGTGAAAGGTTCCATCCCCATGCAAGCATTGCGTTCCCTCCCCCCGTGACCAGGCCCGGAAACTCGCCGAGACCGCCCGCGGAGTCGGCTGCCGATGCGTTGACCGGTGATCCCGGGGGCATCGATGCGACCGATAGCTCTTGGGCATCGGGTGGTTTGGGTGAATTGATCGAGGGGCCGGATGATTCACACGATGCGGATCGATTGTCCGGCGAACGTCGGGACCATTCGGCTGCGGGGGGGGAGCCAACCGATGCGACCGCGTTGGGAGAAAGCGTCGCCGATCCATTGGCTTTTGGCGGCTCGCTGTCCTACGACGTTGCGTCGGTCGGACCGGCCGATCAATCGGCGGCGGCCGACGACAGCGGCGGGGGATCGAATCGAGACGAAACGCAGCTTCCCGAAACGCTCGGCGGCTATCTGATCGGCCGTCGATTGGGGCGGGGCGGCATGGGCGATGTCTTCCTCGCCGAACACCGCTCGATGGGGCGGCAGGTGGCAATGAAGGTGCTGCAGCCGCAGTGGCTGCGTCGGGCCGGCGGGATCGACCGGTTTTACGAGGAAGTCCGCGCCGCCTCGCGGTTGCTGCACCCCAACATCGTCACCGCCTTTGACGCCGGCGAGGCCGCGGGGGTGCATTATTTGGCCATGGAGTACGTCCCCGGTCAAACGTTGACGCAAATCATCAATCAATCGGGCGTGATGAGCGTCCCCGAAGCGGCGTCGGTGATCCGCCAAACCGCGTTTGCACTGCAGCACGCTCACGCTGCCGGGGTGATCCACCGCGACGTCAAACCGAGCAACGTGATGCGAACGGCCGGCGGGACGGTCAAACTGCTAGACCTCGGTTTGGCACGGATTCACCCGCTGGGCCACGCCCCGTTGACCGTCCTGCGACGCCGCGACCGGACGTCGCAGCCGGATGATCCGTCGGGCGAAACCGACGCCGATGGTGACAGTCGGTGGGGGCGAAAACTGCTCGGGACGTTGGCGTTCATGTCGCCCGAGCAACTGGAGAATCCCAACTCGGCCGATGCCCGCAGCGACCAATATTCGCTCGGGGCGATGTTTTTTTACCTGCTGGTCGGTCAGCCGCCCTTCACCGGGCAAACCATTGATTTGGTTTATGGCCATCGCCACGCCGAACCGCCTCACCTGATGAGTCTGCGGCCGGACGTCGATTTGACGCTCGCCAACATCGTTCGTCGAATGATGGCCAAAAATCCGAGCGAGCGTTACGGTTCGATCGATGAGGTCGCCGCGGTGCTGCAGCGGTACCACGACCGGCCGATCCCGAACAATCCGCTCTCCTTGCCCGCTGCGATTGCGGGTTCCCCCGATGCGGGGGCGGGACGATCCGGGTGGACGTCGGGGGTCTCGACCTCGGTTTCAACGTCGTTGATCGGCGGCGCCAGGGTCACCGGTCGGGGCAGCGAGGACTCGACGCGAATCTCCAATCCGCCGACCGATGCGTCGTGGTTGGTGTCGTCCGCGGGCGACACCCGGGGGGCGCCCGGCGGCCAGCGAATCGTGGGGATCGAGCTGGGGGTGATGCACGCCGCGTCGTATACCGATGCCGCCGCAATCGTTCAGTCGCTGCCGGAGCCGGACCGGTCGCCGGGGTCAAGATCTCTGTCCAATCCCTACCCGGCGACCGCCCGCCGACCGACCTGGCGGGGGGCGGCGATCCGCATGGCCATCGCCTCCCACGCGACCGGCGAGCGTGCCCGTCGGGCCGGCCGGGGCGAGTTGCTCTTCGGCGAACCGGCATACGCGTTTCGCACCAAACAACCCGAGCGTTTGTCCCACTGCCAATTGCTCTACCTGGGCCGCGACGAAGCGACCCGCCGGTTGGCCGGTCGCGATTGTCCGCCCGAAGTCGCCCTGGCGATGTGCCTGCGGCGGTTGATGCTCGACACCATCGCCTCCCGCGACGCCGCGACGCCGGTGGCCGGTTGGGATCGCGATCCGAGGTGGCCGACGCTCGTGGCGATCACCGTACCGAGCGGCTACGACCAATTGCACCGGCGGGCGTTGCAGTCGGCGGCGCGGTTGGCGGGATTTCCCGAAATTCGTTTGATCGACCGCGGGGTGGCGCTGTCCGCCGCAGCCGGTCTGTCAGGTAATTCCTCCGACAAGACCACGGATCATTCGACCGACGAGGGGGAAAGTCGAGAAACCGTTCGATTATCCGTCTCGTTGACCAATCAGGCGTTGGACGTCTCGGTGCTTGCCCGCCGCGGTGGCCGGTGGGTTCAAATCGCCACCGGCGGCAGTTCGTCGCTGGCGGTGATGGCGTACCAGGGCCGGATGGTCGATCTGCTGTCCAAGCGGGCACCCGGGGTCCCCCGCCGCCACGAGATGTTCGGCAACGCTTCGCGGCGAGACCAGGCGGTGCATTTGCAAATCGCCGCGGAGATCGCGGTGACCAACCTGCTGCTGCAGCCCCGCACGACGGTGACGATCCCCGCCGCCCGGGCGGAGGATGGCCGGCCCGAAGCCGCCCCGACCGTCCTCCAAGTTGATCGCGAGGATTGGCTCGGGGAATGTGAAAATCTGCTACGCAGTTGCCACGCGACAATTGAAGCGACCTTGCGACGGGCGGGTTTGTCGTGGTCGCAGGTCGACCGATGCATGATCCTGGGATCATTGCTCAAAATCCCCCAGGTCCGTTCGCGAATTTTGCGAGACCTGCCCGGCAACTGCACCGTCGAGGTTCTCAATCGACGCGATGCCGCCCGCGGAGCATCGCTGGCCGCGACGGCCGAAGCGTTCCACGTCCCCGGCCAGCCGTTGCCGACGCAAACGATCGGGTCCCACTCGATCGGCATCGTCGTGGCCGACCGAACCGGCCGTCGGCGGATCCTGCCAATCATCAACGACGCCGCCCCGCTGCCGGTTCGCAACAACCGGCAACTGACCGGGCTGGCCGGCGAGCGGACGATGACGTTGTCGCTGGTCGAATCGAGCAGCCGCATCACCGGCGGTTGGCGCACCCTGGGCCGACACGTCATTGAATTGCCGCCGGCGGAGGAGAAAACGCCCGAAGCATCGACGTCGCGGCAATTGGGATTCGAGATGGACCTCAACGGACTGCTTTCGATCTACATCCGCCGCCCGGACCTGGACCGAACCGTTCGGATGCCGCCGCTACCCGCGTTGCCGACCGACCGACTGGACGTCGAGGACTGGCGGGCGTGGATCGAAACGACGGTGCGATAGCCCGCCGGGGCGATAATTCATGACGGCGGTAACGGTCGATCCGCGGGCGGCCCTGTCATTTTGCGGTCCCCGCCGGCTTTGAGGCCCTTCAAAGGTTGAGCCGCCGCGGACCGGGGATAGCCTAACGCTCAACGTCGGCGACCGAAGCCGGCGACCGGGCAACGGTGGACCGAAACGCCGCCGCGAATCAACGCTTTGACAGGGTGCCACGCATGGACGAAATCGAACTGCTGCTTGACAACGCGAGGTTGCGGGACGAACTGGAACCATATCGCGATGACTCCGTCGACGGCCCCGCCGCCGCCCGGCTGCCGCTGGACCGCGAGAACGAGTATCTCGCCTCGCTGCTCGCCTGGGAACGTGCTCCGGCGCTGCCGATCGCGCAGTGGTTTGAGCCAACGCTCAAACTACCCTCGGGCGAAACGCTCGACGACGAGTCGCTCCGCACCCTGCTCGCCGGCGTCCTGGACCGCCTGGCCAGTGTCAACGTGGTGTTGACGTTTACCGATCACCTGTCCGACCGCCAGCTCTACCGGTTGATCGTTCGCGACATCCTGCCGGCGTGTGAAAAGAAGGTCGACGCACCGGGTCACGAGTTGGAATGGCGATGCGTCGCGGACACCGAAACGTGGCTGCGGTTTTACGCCGATGCCGTGGAGCGACGGCGTTACCAGGAGGAGCATCGCGTCGACTTGCCGCCGTCGGAGACTCCACGATTCGTCCGCTAATCAATGAATTGACTTCAGTCGATGAATCCGAATCGATTGCACGACCACATTCTCGGGCAAAACAATATGGGTCGATGAATCCCCCAGCCGTGACGATTGGCGGGCGTTGACGCGATAGGTCGCCCCGTCATCGACATAGATTTCGTTCACCACGCGATCATTGAATAATCTAGCGGTCGAACCGGTAAAATCCGCCGCGATGCCATTGACCGTCCACTGAACTTTGGATGGATGATCCAGCCGGATTTCGACTTCGGTCAATTCATCCCGGCAAACCTGCAATAGCTCATTGAAGCGGCGAGCATTGATATCGGTTTCGTCAACGATCAATGAATCGCGAAGCCTTGAGAGTTCCGCCACCGGATTGAAATGGATTCGCGGCCCGGCGGGCGTCGAACGAAGCGTCAATTCATGCGGCAACGAGAGACATTGATTGACGATCTGATCGGGGTGGCGATCGAGAAACGTTTCGGTTCGGGCCCAGCCGATTTGAATCCACCGGCCATCGGGCGTGTTGCTGAAAGTTTGAGCGGCGTAGAAGTCGCCATGTCCATCGCCGTGCGGACCGGATTCGGCGTGAAAAACCGAACCGTCGAAAGTTCCCAAGAAATAGCGATTAGAGGCCGCCATCAAACACCAACGGCTCTCCGCCGAATCACCCTGCATCGGTAGTTCAAAAAACTCGGGGCACTCATAGAGTGACCGGCGATCGGGGTCCGTGAAAACGCCGGTCTTTGACCAGTGACGCAGATCTTTGGAATCGTAAAACGTGATGTTTGCGTTTTGCAGACGGTCCGGTCCGCCGGCCTGCGGAATCGCGAGGGTTTGCTTGTTTTCCTGGTCGTTGTAGACCACCATGACCCATTTTTCCTGAGGTGGGTACCAAATGATTTTGGGGTCGCGGCCGCTGTGCCGGACCACCGGATTTTCGGGGATTTCGGTAAACGCAGTTCCCCCGTCACGGCTATAAGCCAAACACTCGCCGCGACCGGTGCTCGTGAAAGCGATGAACAAGGTGCCCTCACCGTAACCGGCGGTGTTATGGTGATCGACGAAACCGCCGCCCGAGAACATCATGTCGTCTTGGGTGTTTTGAAACAACACGATCGGTTGTTCGTCCCAATGCACGAGATCTTCGCTGACGAAGTGGCCCCAGTGCATGTTGCCCCAAAAAATACCAAACGGATTGTGTTGATAGTAGAGATGATATTTCCCTTCGTGATAGACCATCCCGTTGGGGTCCTTGTTCCAGCCGCGACTTGTCGAGGGGTGAAATTGGTTACGATACGGTTGATCGAAATCACTCGACAATGGCGCCCCGTCGGGCGAGCCGATCCGAATCCTTTCAAATGCGGTTTGCAGCGCCGGGTCGATCGCCTCCCCGCCCGCCGGACGCAGCGTGATGGTTTGGCCCGCAATATCGAACTGCCCCAGTGGATAGGCGGCCATCCAAAAGGGTTCCTCCCCCTGCGGCAACGTTACCTCAAAGTTCTGAATTACTTCCCCCCCGGTAGCCAGTAGTTCCAACGAGACCGAGTTGTCATCGCGATTCAAATTGCTCACCGGCACCAACAGGTATCCATCCTCGACCCGCAATTGTTTCGACATGACTACCTTGTCGTTCGTCTCCGATGGGCCGGCAGACTCCGACTCAGTGGCGCTCGGCGGGGTGCCTCCGGCGGCGCGCCCGACGGTTGAAACGGCAACGAGCCAGAAGAAGAGTTGAAAAGCGGCGATGGCCTTCATGGTGGATGAATTTTCGATGGTTAGCGGGACTGGTGCGGCCGGCCGATCAGGACGGCTCAAACCCACACTGTATCCGCTGCAACGTAGGATGACCTTTCAGGCCGTCCAATCGCTCGCGGCGCCCCGAAGGGTCGCTATCATTTTCTCCTAATGGTCCTGAACCACTGGTCAAATTCGACGGGCTGCAAGCCCGCCGTCCCCTTGGCCAATAGGCGTTGACGTCCCCCCCGCTAACCGGATCCGATTGCCATGGAGAATTTTCCCCCGCCTTTTCGACTGCTCCGGTCGACCGCAGCGACGAATTGGTTTCGGGTTTTGTCGATTTGGGTTTGGGTTGCCATCCCCGCGACCGCCGGCGACCTGAGTCTCCAGGTCGGCTCCGCGGTCGTCGATGTCACGCCGACGAAGCTGCCGATCTCCATCACCGGCTCGATCGCGGTGAAGTTCGACGACCGGGTGCTCGATCCGCTGGCCGCTCGCAGCCTCAGCGTCACCGATGGCCGACGGTCGGTCGCGATTTGCATCGTCGACAATTGCACGTTGCCACAAACGATGGTCGATTCGGCAATCCGCCGGGTCTGTGAGCAAACCGACCTGCCGCCTTCGGGCATCGTCATCGCCGCGACCCATACCCACTCCGCCCCCGCGGTCATGGACCTGCACGGCAACGATCGCGACGACGATTACGCGGCGCAGTTAGAAGACGGAATCGTCCAGTCGCTGATTGCGGCCGCATCCGCCCGCCGCGACGCCGAGGTGGGTCACGCGACGGTCGATTTTCCCAAATGGACATTCGTTCGGCGATGGTTGATGCGGGACGGCACCGCGGCCGGTTATCCGTTTACCGGACGGGCGTCCAACCGTGTGCAATTCAATCCCGGTCATCAAAACCCCGACAAAATCCGCCCCGTCGGTGTGCCCGATCCGCGGCTCAGCGTGCTGGCGTTTCGCGATCGCGGCGGCAAACCGATTGCCGCATTGGTCAATTACAACACGCACTACGCCGGTGCCCCGCATCTATCGTCGGACTATTTCGGCGTCGTTTGTCGCGGTTTGGGCAAAGCGATTGGGTCGGGGGATGATTTCGTCGCCCTGGCGAGCAACGGCAATTCGGGCAACATCAATTGCATTGATTTCAGCCAATCGCAACCGACGCCGTTCACCCACAAAACGGTCGGCCAAGACTGCATCGAGGCGGCGGTGGGGGCGTACCGGTCGATTCAAACGTTCCGCTCCGACGTGCCGGTCGACAGCGTCCGGGGCGAGGTCGATTTGGCCATTCGCAAACCCGAGGCGGCCGAAGTCGCGCGGGCCGCCGCGGCAACTTCCGACTGGATCGACCAGCGGGGACCGCAGAATTGGGTTGAATCCTACGCCCGCGAAACCGTCAAATTGGCCGACTATCCCGACCGGCTCCGGTTGCCGCTGCGGAGCCTGCGGATCGGTGATTTCGCCATCGGCACGATCCCCTGCGAGGTCTACGCCGAGACCGGCATCGGCATCAAATCCCGTAGCCCGTTTGATTCAACGATCGTGGTCGGTTGGGCGGGCGGGTATTGGGGATACCTCCCGACGCCCGAAGCCTTTCGGTTGGGCGGCTACACAACGTGGCGATGCCGCAGTAGCCTGCTGGAGGAAACCGCTGAACCCAAAATCGCCGCCGCGATCGACGACCAACTGCTCGAACTGAGCCGGCGAAGACTTCCGTTGCCCGTCGCGGAAGTCGCCAAGACTTTCGGCGAAGTCGCCAAGACTTCACCAGTTTCAACGATTCAAACCGCCGATGGTTTGGCCGTTGAATTGGTGGCCCGCGAGCCGCAGATCATTGATCCGGTTGCCGCCCGGTCCGATGAATGATCTGTTGCATTATTTAAAACATTGGCGCGGCGACACTTATGCCCAAAGATGATCGCCGACGGTCGCAC
Organism: Pirellulaceae bacterium; assembly: GCA_963833245.1. GTDB lineage: Bacteria > Planctomycetota > Planctomycetia > Pirellulales > Pirellulaceae > Rhodopirellula. Next base: position 1,463,192 of record CAWHXH010000002.1, on the reverse strand, counting down.
GATCGGCGATCGCGTGGGCTAAGCCGCTGACCGGTCCGATCGGTCGAGAAACCCGCCATTGGATTGACGGAAATTCGTTTCTGAGTTCGGCAACCCCGTCTTCGATCGCCTGCAGCAACCGGCCGCTGAAGAGCAGATGGGGGTACACGACAATGGCCGCGGGCGATTCTTGCGCAACCGTTTGCAGTACGTCGAGCCACGCGGGCTGTGCCATCGCGTAAAACGCCGTGAACTGATCGCCGCGATGGAGATTCAGGCGGCTGGCCAGCGAGCCGGCGTCGGTTTGACCAAACAGGGCGGCCTCGGCGAGGACTCGCATGTCGGAGGTCGCGCAAGGGTCGTGGCTGCCGCGACCGACCATCACCACCACCCGGCGACCGGCCGGATTTTTTAAACAATCGAATGTTTCGATGATCCGATCGCGGACCAGATCGACCATCGACGGGTGCCGCGAGAGCGGGCGGCACCACGACACCGCGTCGATCTCGCCGTGCTCGGCAGCCGCTGCCTCGATCGCTTCGGGGATGTCCGATTTGGCGTGCCCGGCGGCAAAAAGCAACAGCGGGCTGATGGCCACCCGCTCGATGCGATCGGCGATCATCGACGCCCAAGCTTCGTCGATCGTCGGTGACTGGAACTCCAACAGGCAGGGCCGGACGCTGATGTCCTCGCCAACGAGCGTCTGCGTCCGCTCGGCGAGTTCAAAAAATTGTCGGGTTCCAGCGGCGTCACGGGTGCCGTGACCGATCAACAGGATCGCTGACCGGACCGGCGCCACCGCGATCACTGAACGACCGATGCCTTGCGAAACCCTTCGGCCTCGAGATTCGCCAAGGCCGCATTCAAATCAAAGCCTTTTCGATAGTGGACGACGACCTGGCGATTGGTCAATTCGTCGGGCGTGGGTTGTTGAGCAAGTTCAACGGATTCAATCCCGTCGGTCGCCGCCAGCGTTTTCTCGACCCGCGGGAAACACGAGTATTGGCAGTGCATGTCGGGCACCGCGAGCGTCAATTCGCCATCCGCCTCGGCGATGGAAACCAACTGCGTGGCGGCGGCCGAAGCCGCCCGATCACCGGCCTCCGGTTCACCGAAACTTGGAAAGGTTGCGACGAGGACCGCGATACCGACCGCCGCCAAAGCCGCAATCACATAGGTCATGGTTTTCATGGTTAATCTCAGGTGATTTTGATTCAAAAGGGGGTGATTGGCCGTGCGAACGTTTAGGGCAGGTTACCAAACAGGTCAACCGCCCCGGGATCATCGTCGCCCACCGTGGAATCCAGCAGGGCGAAGGTCGTCGAGGCGGGGCAGGATTCGGCGTGACCTTGCGATTGGTGACAGGCGGTCCCGCGGGCGGCAAGGATTTGGGCGGTGCCGGGATGGTGCCGACAGTCGCCGGTCCAGTCCATGGTGACGGTTTGATCATAACGCCCCGCCTCCAGCTCCGCCGCGGAAACCAGTGCATAGAGTTTTTTGACCTGCCAACCGGCATCGACCGCGAAACCGGCGTCGGACGCCGCTTGGGTTGCTTGCCCGGCAACCTCCACGGCCGCCGCGGCGCCGTGGGAAGCTCCCATGTGCTGGGGGTTTCCGTTGTAACCGTCCATCGGCATGGTGACGATCACATCGGGTCGAAAGCGTTTGATTTGACCGGCCAAGTAGTCGACGACCTTATCCTCGCCGCCCCAAAATTCGAAAGCCGGATCGGGCGATCCCCAAGGCTGCAGGCCGCTGATGTCTTTGAACCGCGGCATGATCGGTTGATAGGACATGCCATACGCGATTGCCGCCCGCGCCATCTCACCCTCTCGGTAATAGCACGGGTAAGTCAAATCCGATTCGGCAATGCCCTCAAAACATGGGTGGTCGCTATCATCATAACTGCAGTCGATCGGTTGGCCGGGTTCGGTTGGATGCGGCAACCCATTGCCCCATTCGCCGCTGGTCAAAACCACGATCACAACCTTGCGTTTTTCACAAGCGGCATAGTGAGCGATCAAACCACCCATCACGGTCTCGTCGTCGGGGTGAGCCGTGATGACCATCAAATCAACTTTGTCCGGGTACGGCTCGAACCCCACCGCCCCCGGCACGCCGAGCATCCAACATGCGAACACAACTAAAACATACCGTGACATCGAAATTCCTCCGAAATTTTGCGACCTGAATCTATCAGCACCTTGGTAACCGATGGCCTCCGAGACGACCACGTGTCGGTTGCCGGTGCGAAACACGTTGTCGTCTCGGCCCGCCGTTGAGTTAGAATCGGTGGTCGATCCGCACCGTCCCCCTATCCCGAACGTTCCCGACATGCTCCATCGACGATCCAGCGCCGGCCGGTGGATCTGCGTCCTCTGGCTGATCGCGACGACCGCGGGTGGATCGATGGCTCAAGAGTCACCCGCGGCGGGGCAACGCGGTCCGGGACCGCGTCCCGGCGGCAAAGTGGAACCGAAAGCCGATGCGACCGAAAAACCGCCGACCGACGGCGAAAAAGGTGACGGCAAGTCGGAGGACTCCGCCAAAGGTGAAGCCTCCGAAAAGAAGGAAGACTCGCCGCCGACGGTGTTGAAACGCCAGGAAGTCGTCAAAGCCGAAGCCGATCCGGCTGAACTGAAAGCCAAGCTCGACGATGACCGCCGCGTCGCCTTTCACTTCCGCAACCAGGGCTGGGTCGATCTGATCGGATGGTTGTCCGACATCGCCGGCGAACCGATCGATTGGCAAACGCTGCCGGCCGATCAAGTCAATCTAGTATCTCCACGCAAATTGACCGTCGACGAGACGATCGATCTGTTCAATCGACACCTGCTCGCCCGCGGCTTCACCCTGCTGCAACTCGACGGGGGGATCACGATCAGTCCCACCGCATCGATCAACCCCGGATTGGTCCGCCGCGTCGATGTCGACGATCTGTCCAAGCTGCCCGACCACACCTACGTCCGCGTGATTCTGGACGCCGGTTGGTTGTCGGCCGAGAAATTGACCACCGAACTCAAACCGATGCTCGGCGGCGGAGGCGAGTTGACGGCGCTGGCGACGACCAACCGGATCGAAGCCCGCGGGGCGGCCGCCAACCTGCGCCAGATTGCTTCGTTGTTGGACACCGAGCGGGATGCGGCCAGCCGCGACGCCCTGGCCCCCGAGTTTCGGCTGCGGCACCTGCCGGCCGAGGAAGCCAAGCGGATGCTGGAGGAGTTTTTGGGCGTTGATAACAAACCGCCGCCGCCGATGACGCCCGAGCAGATGCAGGCGATGCAGCGGATGCGTCAACAACAGGGCGGCGATCAACCGCCGCCCGAACCCAAGGGGCCGGAAATTTCAATCGTCGCCAACCCGCGGCAAAATTCCGTGTTGGTGCGTGCCCCGATCGATCGAATTGCCGTCGCGGCGGAATTTATCAAACGCATCGACGTGCCCGGCGGATCGATCCAGTCGCTGCAGGACGTCGGCTCGCGGGTCGACGTAATGCGGCTGGTGTCGCTGGACCCCGAGAAATTGATCGAGATCGCCCGGGAGATGAACGTCCTGGAGCCGACCACGAGGATCCGCACCGACAAGGAGAACAAGGCGGTGATCGTGTCGGGTTCGGCCGCCGATCGGTTCATCATCCGGTCGCTGATCGAAAAACTCGACGGTGGTCGGCGGCAACTGGAAGTCTTGCAACTCCGGCGGCTCGAAGCCGATGAGGTGGCCCAGTCGATCGCATTTTTAATGGGTCAAAAAGACGACGATGAAAAGAAGAGTTCGCGGCGGTCCTACTATTGGAGCTACCGAGACAACGACGAGGAGGAAAAAGAGGAGGACAAGTTTCGGGTTGCCGCCAACGTTCGTTACCGGCAGGTTTTGCTCTACGCCAACGAGTCGGAGATGGAGGAGGTTCGTTCGCTGCTGGTCAAGCTCGGTGAGCTGCCCCCGCCGGGCGGCAATCCATCGACGCTGCGAACGATCGAGGCGGCCGCGACGCCCGAAACGCTCCAGTACCTGCGTCAATTACAGCAGCAGTGGGGCACGATGTCCGACAACCCGCTGGTGCTGCCCGACGATTCGGAGTTCCGGGAGGAGAAGCTCGAACCGCTCTTTGGACCGATGCCCGATTCGGACCGACCGGATGCTGCCAAACCGGTCGCGACCCCGGATCTACCCGATGTGACACGGTGGGGGGGGAGTCTTGACGTAGCGGAAGTCGCCAAGACTTTCGGTCCACCTGAGACCATCGCCGCCGAAAGTCTTGACGACTTCCGCTACCTCCAGCAGCGTTACGTCCTATTCCAACCGCCCTCCCCTGCCCCGCCGCCGGTCCAAATCAGCGTCGACGACGACGGCAACTTGGTGCTCAGCAGCCGGGACACCGCGGCGCTGGACCGGCTGGAAGCCTGGATGGTCCGCCAAGCCCCGCCGCAAAAAAGCTATCGCGTCTTCCGCGTCCGCCACGCCTCAGTCGCCTTGGTCGTCGAAGACCTGCAGGCGTATTTCAAAGACGCCGAGGAGAAGGACAGCTCACAGGCCGACAGCTTCTTTCGATGGTACTTTGGAGACGACGACGATTCGGACGACAAGAAGAAAGCCAAGGGTTTGGCCATCGCCGGAAAAATGAAGTTTGTCCCCAATTCCGACACCGGAACCATCATCGTCACCGGGGCAACCGGCGAGCAGCTCCGCACGATCGGCGAGTTGATCGAGTTATGGGACGTGCCCGAACCGATCAATCCCCGCCGAAGCCGGTTCACCAAGTTAGTCGCGATCCGGTACGGCAAGGCCGAAACGATCGCCGAGACGGTCAAAGACGCGTATCGCGACTTGCTAAGCAGCAACGACAGGGCGTTTCAAACCCGGCAGAATGGTCGCGGCCGGGGCGGCGGGGACGATGGCGAGACGAGCAACCGTCGCCGCGGCAGCGGGTTGGAAGATTCCGAATCCGGCTCCGACGGCGGCGGCCAAGATTTCAAATTCAACGGCAAGCTGTCGCTGGGCGTTGACCCGATCGGCAACACGCTGTTGGTTTCGGCCGAGGGCGAGCCGTTGTTGGATTTAATCGTCGAGATGATTAGCAAACTTGACACCGCGGCCGAGCCGACCGGCCAGGTCGAAGTCGTCCAACTGTCGGGCAACGTCTCCTCCGAGGTGGTTCAAAAGGTGCTTACGATGATGTCGACTGGCGAGAAGGCGTCGGACCGCTCCGGTCCGGCTCGCCCGTCGCGGGGCAATCGCGATTCCGGTCGAGACACTCAATGAACGCAAAAACACTTTGGCTGATCGTCGCTTTCCTGATCGGTCTTTGGATCGTCTCGGTCATCCTCAAGTGGTTCCTGGGCGGACTAATTCACCTATTACTCGTTGTCGCCGTGGTCGTAATCGCGATCCGATTGGCAACGGGCAAAAAATTGTTTTAGCCCCTAAAGTGGGATAGGCCTCCGGCCTGTCAAACAACCCCCGTGGCGGCGTTCTGCCGGAACGTCGTCCCATCCCGGTAGCGGCGCTTGCGCCACGACGCCGAGCTTTTTGTGAACCAAAGCCTGGCGGCTTCGGCTACCGGCAATGGCACGACTGGCCGGAGGTCTATCCCACAACCGAGGGTCTTGCCAATCGAAGGTTCGGCGGAACAAACTACCCGCGTGAGGAGTGAGCCTGCTGTCCCGTCCGCGGCTCTTAACCTGTCCCTTAACGCTTGGTCTTTAACCCGATTCGACTGATCCATCGACCACGATTTCAACGCTCGCTTTGCGGGGCGTTGGTCGTTTGGTTGACCGTTGCGCTTTCGGGTCTACCTATCACGTTGCCCCGTGCGGCAACCTTGCCGGCGACGGCCGAGCGGTTCCCGTGTGAGCAATGCCGCTGCGGTTGCCGGACCGCCGAGCACTGCTGGGACCGATGCTGTTGTCTGACCGATGCTCGAAAAACTCAGTTGGGCCGAGCGTGAGGGCGTCACGCCGCCGGATTTTTTGGTCAAACGCGTCGCCCGAGCCGCCAAGGCGGTCAGAACCGGGGGCTGCCCGCACTGTGCCGCCGCCGGTGGTGAACGTCGGGGTGCCGGTACCAGCGTAGCGGCGTGCCGCCAGGCCGCCGACCCGAACTGCGGAGGTCAGCGGCCTGGCGGCACGCCGCTACGCGAAGATTTGTCTCACCGCTCCGTCGTCCTGCTGCGCGCCGCCCAGTGCCGGGGGCTGGATTGGTGCTGGTCAGTGCTGATGACCGGGTGGTTGTCAACGGTGCCGGTGATCTTGCCCGACCAAACGCCTCCAATTGAATGGTTGTCCGCTCGCGACGACCGCGCCGATTGCCCCACCCGCGACGCCGATCCGCCGGTCCCCTAACGGCGGCGCCGTTGGAATCTCAATCGAGCCGGGTGACCGTGGCCGGGTGGTGATAACACCCACCGCGGGACAAACGCCAACGGCTCGTCCCTACGTCGTCCCCGGCTGTCGGGAGAGGCTGCGCCATCGCGCTCGCTCCTCACACAGCTTGTCGGTCGGTGCAGTCATCCTTTCGGCGCCGGGGGCGATCTTTATTTCACCGTTCATTGTTATTGTCAAGAGAAGTTTTCTATGTTTCGATTTAAGGCTTGCAGAGTTATTGAGGGTGTAGGTTTAGGGGATGGATTTTTAGCAAAATCCACTACGCGGGCGTGTGGGTTCACCCTGGTGGAATTGTTAGTGGTGATCGCCATCATCGGGGTGCTGGTCGGGTTGCTATTGCCCGCCGTTCAATCGGCGCGCGAGGCGGCGCGGCGAATGAGTTGTTCCAACAACATGAAGCAAATCGGCTTGGGTTTGCATATGCACCGCGACTCGCTTGGGTATTTCCCATCTCAACGCGACAGCCAACACGCTCCGGTCCCCCCGTCGCAACAATCGTTCTATCGGTGGGGACCATTGGCGCTATTGACGCCCTACCTTGAACAAATCGCGATTTACGAGGCGATCGACCTGCAGAAGCCTCTTTATCTGTTCACCATGGGTCCGCCGCCGGGCGTTTCAACCCATCCTGATTTGGCCGAAGAGGTCGCGACGTTGGTACCGACTTTCTTATGTCCCAGCGATGTTAATGTCCGCGTCAGCGAGCAGTGGGGGGCGGCCAACTACCATGCCAACAACGGCACGGCGGTCGACGGGGGTGTTTATGTCGACACCGATGGATTGTTCTACATCGATTCGCGATGCAATTTTCGTGATATCCTCGACGGAACGTCCAACACGGCGGCCTTTTGCGAAACTCTCGTCGGCTCGGGATTGGCCCAGTCGACCCGGGGGGTCGCCAACGAAGGCGCCGAGCGGGTCACCGCCTCGGTTTGGAACGCCGGGGCCGCGACGATCGAAGATTCATGGTGCCTGGACGATGCCAGCCCCGTGATTTTTAGTCGCGGCGAGAAGTGGGCCGACGGTTCGGTCAATGATTCCGGGTATCATCACCACCGCTCCCCCAATGCGATGATCAACGATTGCTATTCACGTTCGGCGGCGATCAAAAGTGGACGCAGCCGGCATGTCGGCGGCGTCACGGTGCTGTTGGCCGACGGATCGGTTCGTTTCGTGACCGATTCGATCAATCTGGCGACCTGGCGGAGGATCGGTTCAATCGCCGACCGCGAAGTCGTCGGTCAGTTTTAGGTTCCTGTAGGGTGGGTCAAGCCGCTTCGGCGCCGACCCACCGCCAACCACGATGACCATGAACAATCTGACCACCCCGCCGACGACCGATCCGGCGATCGCCCTGCGGTTTCGAGACCGGCAGTTCGCGGCCGAACTGATCGCGGTCGCGTTGTTGGAACTGGACCTGTTCACTTGGCTGGATCAAACCGGCGGGGCAACCCGGCGGCGGATCGAGGATCACTTTGGTTTGAAGCCCCGACCCACCGACGTGCTGCTGACGCTGTGCCGGGCATCGGGGTTTGTTCAAACCGCCGGCGACGTCGATGGTGAGGGCATCACCACGCTTACGCCGACCGGCCGGGAGCACTTGGTCGCCACGTCGCCGTGGTTTTTGGGGCCGTATTACAAACCGATCGCCGGGACGCCGATCTACAAAGATTTCCTCAGCGTGCTGCAGACCGGCCGGCCGGGCAATTGGCAGGGCAAGGTTGAGGGGGCGGATTGGCACGAGTCGATGAGGGATCCCGCATTCGCGCAGGATTTTACGGACTTGATGAACTGCCGAGGGACCGGATTTGCCCAAGCGATCGCCCGAGAAATCGCCGGTGAGGTGAGCGATTGCCGACGGATGCTCGATGTCGGCGGGGGATCGGGAATTTATTCGTCGGTGATGGTGGCGGCCCACCCGGCGCTGCACGCGATGGTGTTGGAGCAACCCCCCGTCGACGCAATCGCGCGGCGAGAAATCGCTCGACACCGGCTGACCGATCGCGTCGAGGTTGTCACCGCCGACATGTTTGAACAGCCTTGGCCCGGGGACATCGATTTGTTGCTGATGAGCAATCTGCTGCACGATTGGGATTTGCCGCAAGTCGATCAACTGATGGCCCGGGCGGCCGAGGCGATGGTGCCCGGCGGGCTGCTGATTTTGCACGGCGCGATCCTCGACGCCGACAAAACGGGGCCTTTGCCGGTCGCGGAGTACTCTGCTTTGTTGTCAAACATCACCCAAGGTAAGTGCTACTCGGTCGCCGAGTACGGGCGGTTTTGCCGCGACCATGGGTTTGGCGTGATCCGGCACGCCGACACGATCGGCGATCGGGGCGTGGTGGTCGCACGGCGATCGTCGTGACTATCGGGGTTATCCGTGAAGTAGGACGGCCTTTCAGGCTGTCCAAAGGGTCAATGGCACGACGGTCTACCAAAGATGGCGGCCACGTCGTATCTTTCGCCGATGAGATACCGGCAAATCGACCGCATCACCGTCTTGGACCCACCCGACCGGCTCGTCGGCGAGCGGACGCTTCGCGCGGACGAAGATTACTTGAAGGATCATTTTCCGCGGCTGCCGGTGATGCCCGGGGTGATGATGCTCGAGGCGCTCCATCAGGCGGCGCGGTGGTTGATGATGACCACGCACGACTTCGCCGGCCCGGTGCCGATGCTGTTGGAAGCCAAAGCCGTGAAGTTTGGCGACTTCCTCTCCCCCGGTGAAACGTTGATCGTCGAAGCCTCGCACGTCAAAACCGAAGGCACCACCAGCACGTTCAAGACCTCCGCCCGCAAAGGTGACCGCGTGACGGTGTCGGCTCGGTTGGTGATGCAAAGGTGCCCTAGTGGCGATCGGCCCGAGGTTGGTACCGACGCAGACATTGAACGTCACGCTCGGCGGCAGTTCTTTGAATTGTTCGGCGACGACGAGGCGGTGACCGCGTGGCGGGCGACCCAGCCGGCTTGACACATGTCCCCCCCGGTGGTGTTTCCCCCCGTGGGCGCTCACCAAAACGGTGGGTTACCCTTGCACACCTTTCCCGTTTAACCCAAACCCACCGCGACTTTGCGGAACCCGACCATGCCGATGACCCAAGACGAGATCTTCAACGACGTCCAAGCCTCCCTGGTTGACGCCCTGGGGGTCGACGACGACGAAGTGACCCGCGAGGCGACGCTGGTCGGCGACCTGGGTGCCGAATCGATCGATTTCCTCGATATCGTCTTCAAGCTTGAAAAAGCGTTCGATATCGAAATCCCCCGCGAAGAACTCTCGCCCGAAGACATTTTGACCAACTCCGAGTACGTCCAGGACGGCAAAGTGACCGACGCCGGGCTGGTCGAGCTGAAACAGCGGATGCCGTGGGCGGACCTGAGCAAGTTCGAGCAGAACCCGCGGGTCCAGGACTTCGGCAACCTACTGACCGTCGGCGATCTGTGTGCCTACGTCGGCAGCAAGGTCAACGGCTAGCGATGCGTTGGTTCTGGGTCGATCGATTCACCGAATTTGAATCCGGCAAATTCGCCGCCGGCATCAAGAACGTCTCTCTGGACCAGGAGGCGGTCGACGACTACTCGTTGGCCTATCCCATGTTCCCGCCGACGTTGGTGATCGAGGGGTTGGCTCAATTGGGCGGTATTATGCTGCACGAACATTTTGGGTTCACCAAACGGATCGTCCTGGCCAAGATCGGTTCGGCCAAGTATCACGGCCGTGCCCAACCGGGGGATCAAATGCACTACCGGGTGCAGCTCGGCAGTGCTTCGGAGGCCGGGGCGACGATTACCGCGACCAGTCACATCGACGGCCGGCTGCACGCCGAAGCTGATTTGATGTTCGCGTTCCTGGCCGAGGGAATGTTGGTCGATGGCCCGTTGTTCGAGTCGGGCGATTTGAAGACGATGCTGCGGTTGATGAGCTTTTTTGAGGTTGCCAAGAGCAAAACCGGCGAGTCGTTGCGGAACCATCCCAATCTGTGAATCGCATGTGGGATAGGCCTCCGGCCTGTCGTCGTATGCGAACCCGACAATGACAGGCCGGAGGCCTATCCCACTATTTTTTGGACCCATCCCATGCCCAGTCCCACCCACCGTCGCCGAGTTGTTGTCACCGGCATCGGCATGATCAACCCCATGGGCTGGGACGTCGCGACGGTGTGGAACGGGATGATGGCCGGCGGCTCAGGCGTGGCCGAAACGACGCTCTTTGATGCCTCGGGTTTTCCGACCCGCATCAGCGCCGAGATCAAAAACTGGGACGTGACCAAAGCGGTCGCCGATGGGGCCGAGTACACCGCCCGCGGCCGTCATACTCAATTCGCGATGGCTGCGGCCACCCAGGCGATCGACGACTCGGGCATCGCCGACACCATTGATGACCCGACGAAATTCGGTGTCTACCTGGGATCGGGCGAAGGCAACCAGGATTTCGGTGCTTTTTCAGCCATGATGGTCGAGGCGCTCAAGGGCGGTTCTTATGACGAAGCCGCTTTCATCGCCGCGGGGTTACGGACGCTCGATCCGGCCAAGGAGTTGGAGCAGGAACCCAACATGCCCGCCGCCCACGTCGCGGCCCGGTTCAATGCTCAAGGCCCCAACTTCAACTGCCTGACCGCCTGTGCCGCGTCGAGCCAAGCGGTCGGCGAGGCGACCGAAATCATCCGCCGTGGCGAAGCGGATGTGATGATCGCCGGGGGCACCCACAGCATGATCCACCCCTTTGGCGTCACCGGTTTCAACCTGCTGACCGCGTTGTCCGAATCCAACGAGCATCCCACCAAAGCATCACGCCCCTTTGACGCCGGCCGAAACGGTTTCGTGCTCGGCGAAGGCTCCGCGATGGTGATCCTCGAAGAACTCCAGTCGGCCAAGAAACGCGGCGCGACGATCTACGGCGAGGTCACCGGTTACGGCACGACCGCCGACGCTTACCGGATCACCGACATCCCGCCCGACGGCCACGGCGGCATCGCGGCGATGCGAATGGCGATCGGCGATGCCGGTTTGAACGCGGGCGACATCGGTTATGTCAACGCTCACGGGACCAGCACCAAGGTCAACGACCGCGTCGAGTCGCTGGCGTGCCGCGAAGTGTTTGGCGACAAAGCGATGGAGGTCCCCGTCAGCAGCACCAAAAGCATGATGGGCCACCTGATCGCCGCGGCCGGGGTGACCGAAATGATTGTTTGTCTGCAGGCGATTAACCAGGGCGTTTTGCCACCGACGATCAATTATGAGACCCCCGACCCCGACTGCACGCTGGACTACATTCCTAACGAACCCCGCGAGTCCAAGATCGACCACGCGCTGAACAACTCATTCGGCTTCGGGGGTCAAAACGTCACCCTCTGCTTGAGCCGCTACGCGGGATAGGCTTCCAGCCTGTCATCCGCCCGCCGTCCCTACCGTAGCCGAAGCCGCCAAGGCTTTGGACGAAGGCGAATGTGGCTGTAAGGAATGCGGGAAAACCAAGTGACGGCTTTAGTCGAGGCAAACCCGAGGCAGTTAGCCGCGACGCGAGGTTTTGCGAGCGGCCGGTTCTCGGTGGGCCGCCTGTATTGCCGGCCCGGCCGCTCCCCAATCTTCCGCGTCAACGGTTTGAAATCCGCATAACAGGATAGCACCGCCGCGACATGTGCTCTGATCGCTCCGTCGGCCTGCCGGAGGTTGAACATCGGCTTGTGAGCTTCCATTTCCAGCGGCATCAGGCTGCGGGAATTTTTCGGCAGTGCTAGACAGTTTGGGTCGTCCATGACCTCCGCCGGGGCGTTTTGAATCGCTGATTCGTTGGCCTCTGCCAGCACCGAATGTCGATAGGGCGACGGGATGCGATCGAGCGGGTCGATTTGCCCTAGCCAACTGCCGGCCCCGGTCAAGTCCGCATCCGCCTGGCCGCCGCCTCTTTGAACTACCGCGACTTGGGCGTTGCGTCGGGCGGTTACCTTCGCAACGACACTTGCCCGGTGATCCCGCTGTCCGACGGGGCCGGTCAGATCGACGCGATCGGCGACGGTGTGAGCCGCCGGGACACGAGTAATGATCACCTCCAGGAGCAACGAAAAGTTGGAGCGTGTCAGATCGCTTGGGGCGGACGACACGATCAACTACGCCACCCACCCCCAGTGCCACAAAGAAGTTCGGCGGCTGGCCGGTGCTTACCATGCCTTTGCCAAACAAATCAGCTTCAACGCTGGCTGTCTCAACCACCTGGTTTTGAAGCCTTCCAATATTTGGGAATGATTGACCCCGGGAATGAATAGACGTATCGCGGATGCCCAAATCTAGACTTTGTCATCGCATAGCTTTGAACATGCCAGCCGGCCCGAGTGAGTTGATCGTCGATCAGCTCGCGGGCGGCTTCCTCAGGCTTCATCGGGGACGGTTATCTTGGGGGCGGCCAAATTGGTGGCGGGGGCGGTGGCGGCCGCGGGATTGTAACCCGCCGCCGCCACACCGTGACGCGGCCACCAGCGTCCCGTTGCAGTCGGCCGGCAGACGATTAGTCGCCGCTGAACAGTGAGTTCATCCTGGTCTCCAGGCGGCCCATCCGCTGCTCCAGCTTCCGGGTCGCTGACTCAAAGCGTCTCTGCACCGCCCGGAGCACCATCATGTTTTCCCGACTGAGATTGATTGCTTGATCAGCAGCATCGCCCGTTGCTTCGACCGCCTGGAACATCTCGTCCATGCCATCGCGGATCGCTTCGAGTTCGTTGATCATGTCGTTTTCCATCGTCTGGCACTCAAGGGTTGGGTAGAATCCGGCTCAAAGTTCGTCCGGCTACATGGGGTTATCGATGGAGCGGCCACTCGGACGGGCCTACTGAACATCCAAATCGACGCCACGACGGCGCGGATGGTTGGAGATCCCTCACCAGCTCGCTGCAAGGTGCTTCGGACCCACGCAAAACTTCATAATTGCCAACTGTCTACCATCCAAACGAAACCCGTCAGGCTCCCGCTGCCTCGCGGCGTTGATGAAGGTGGAATCATTATCCGGCCCTGAGCAGCCGCTCGCTGACGTGGGGCCAGCAATCCGGATCCAGACTCGATTTGAAAGCCAATTGATGAATCAACATTTCCGAGGCATCGTTATTGCCGGAGTCCTGATCGCGGCCAGCATCGTCGTCGCGGCCGTATTAATTAGTCGGACCATTGAATCCGAAGCCGAAACGACGCGGCAAACCATTGATGTCGCGGCGGATCATGCGGTGACCCGACAGGTCGAAGTGGCAAGTCAGGACCTCGCACGGGGCGGTCAAGAGTCAATCGAGGCTCTCGGGGACGTCGCCGGCTCGGTTTTGGGGGACGTATTGGGTCGCCCGGGCACCCAGCCAGCCACCAATGACCGACCGCCCCCTGCCGAACGATCCGGTTCGCTGCTCGGTGACCTCTTTGGGGCAAGCCGGAAGCTTGGCCGCTCCGTCGATGAGGCCGATGAGACAGTCGTGCGGCTATCCGATGGGGAGGAAACGGAGATTGGCAAGAAAGTGCATGAGGTGAATGGCGTTGTCGACGGGGATTTACGTGTTTTCACGCTGCCAGTTCAGCCACCAGCCGCCAAGCTGCCCGACCGCACTTAAGCAACGACTGCGCTGGTCAGCCAATTCGTCGATAGCATCTGATAAGTGTCGGTGAAACTCAGGCTGCGAAGCTCACGTCCGGCAGACAAACTACTTTGCAGCATCTTCAAACGCACCAAGTTGTACGTCAACAGTCCAGTCCACAATTCGCAAAGCAAACCCTCCGGCGTCAACGAGCAAAGACAGTCCAGCCCCATCGTGCATTTTTGCGACGCGATATCCTTCTCGACGTACCACCGACCTTGGTATACCCCGCCAAGCCAGTCGATCATCGCTTCATCAATCACCCCAAAGACGCATCAGCGACATTTCGCCGGTTCCTTTGCCGCAGTACGCCGCGGTGGCTAGATCGATCAACAGCCCGGTGACCATGAAGTACAGGCCAACACACCGTATCAACGCAAAGCCAAGTCCATCGGCAACCGAAGGATTCTCGGGAAAGACCCGGCAGTTCGCTTCGGTGTCCGGACCGTCGACGATCCAGCCATCGGCGATGATCATCCGACCGGGAATCTTGGCTCGACGCAGCCGTGCGATGATCGCGGGACTGGCCCGCAACTCTGCGGCGTCCGGCGGCAGGGGCACGGTCAATGGATCCAGCTGATCGGCCAAGCGACCGGTTCGCGATGCCAACTGCCTGGTGATTTGCTGCACAACGACCAGTGGGATTTTGGCTTTGGCTCGGCAGAAGCTGGCGGGGTTGTTGGCGACGACTCGGTTTTGGGTCAACGCCAAAAGCGAGACGACCCGTCCGGCAGCCGCTTTGACGCTGCGAGCCGGTCCGGCGTGGAGCATCTGGCCGATCATCGCCCATAGCGTTACCGCTGGCGTGTAGACGTCCTGCTCGGCAATGCCGAAGGCGACGTTGTGCTGATCGAAAGCCTCCTGGAGCAAACCATCGGCAAGGACTTCGGCCAACGGCAGACTTTCGTCCCGGGCCATCGATCGAGCGATCAGTTGGAAGTCGATCGCGTCGCTAGAAGCTGATAAAGTGGACATGCCCCTTCCCTGACCAAAGTCTTGGAAGATCAAACCAAGGAAGGGTCACGCCACGGGTGCAATCATATTGGGCAAGAGGGTTGCGTCACAACCAATTCATTTCAATTCGTGGCAACTATTTCGGAAAAACGACCCGCGAAGGATCGCGGCGGTGAGTGCTGCGCCACGGTTGAACTCGGAAGGCGAAGTCATCGATTTTTGCGTGGACAACGCCATTCGGATAGGAGGCTTCTTCACTGCCAGTCTTAAGCCGTCAACTTGGGGACGCGACTGAAGGTCCATGACGTTGGGGAGCCAGAAGAGGACACCCGTATTTTGGTGACTTTACACTGCGACACACCGCCCGCTGAAGTCCCTGTCCCAGTCAACGAATGATAAGCCCTAGCGGATCTGCCGCAGCACAGAGCCAACCCCGGTCCCGCCGACTCGCTTCGCCGGCTAAACGATTCCGGCGTCCTGCGATGGGAAAGAGTATTCAGATGTAGGGTGGGTCAAGCCGCTTGCCGCGCCGACCCACCATCGATCGCAAAAGGTTGCCGGGCGGTGGGTCGGCGCGGCAAGCGGCTTGACCCACCCTACGAAAACAACAGCGGCTTACCCGAAAATTAAGCTGCGATGGACTACTAGAGCTGGTTGAATGTCGTTTCCCTAAATTCGTCGACCAAGTGTCATCCCCCGGCGGCGGCACCGCTCGAGCCGTCAGTCAGCAACCGCAGTTTGGAGAGGTAGGCGTAGAATAGCACAAACGAGAAAGCCACCACGGCGGCAGCGAACGTCGGCTGAACCGTGCATAGCCAGTCGTAACTTCCATGAAGCGTTGCGGCTACGGCTAGCCCGATCAACGCCATCGCAACCACACGGCTGCCCGCGGCAAAACCGGTGGTCACGAAGTAGGCCAGTATCCCGGACCAGACCGCGTGACAGAAAACAAGCGATAGCGATCGCAACAGTATCAACACCATCGCTCGCTGCGTCCCATAGGCCGCCCCCATGGCTCCCGCCTCATCAGCCAGACTGGCGGAAGCGAAGATGGCTTGGTCCCCGTAGCCGATGTTCTCAAACGCGGCAAAACCAAGTCCCGAGAAGATACCAATCAGCACCGCCCCGACAGGATCAGCGTTTTTCCGTTTCCAAAGCAGGTAACCAACCACCGGGAGCATCTTCAGCAACTCCTCACAGACCCCGACCTGAAAGATGAACCCAACCAGTGACGTAACCCCCGAAGTGCTAGAGGCCATTGCCAAGTAGGAGGCTGGGACGACGGTTTGGTAGCTGAACAACAGGAGGGGGACTCCAATGCAACCGGTGAAGAAGAGGGAAGCGACCAGCGGCATCCAGGCAATCTGAGTGCGGACGACCAGCAGTTTGAAAACGACCCCCCAGAGCACCGCAAAGAAGATCGCGAAGGCCGTCAATTGAAACTGCATTTTCTCAATGGTCGAGATCAACAGTGGCACAGTCGCGAGAGCGGTAACTACCCAAAAAACAGCATCGCGGCCAAGCTTGCCGACTAGCTCAGCGTCCACCGGGAGAACTTCATCCCGAAAGTCGATCGTCTTTAGGTCACGCATCAACTGGGAAGCATCAACTGGGAAGCATGAACTTTGGCGGACGCGATGCCGTCTTCCGACACCGAGACGGCGAGCGTCTTGAGGCCTTCGACGTTGGTTGCAGACAATCGACCCAATGGAGAATCGCCGCTCGTTTTTGGTTTGAACAACCCGGGTATCTCTTTGGCACAACGACGCGTGGTCCCGCCTTCCACCCACACCACGGAATCGGGCAACAGGGTTCCATCTCCTGCCATGCTTCGGAGTTCCGCAGCCGAGAGAGGACCGATCTGTCTGCCGTCAACATCACACAAGTACTTCGTCACTGCAAACCACCGATAGTATTATGAGAAAGCAAGAATGAGAAACGGCATCCAGTTCCGATAAACAAAAAAAGCAAAGACGCGAACTACCCAACCAATCGTGTCGGTACCGCACACACTCCTCAATCGTATCACAAAAGATGCGAACTTTCATTGCGGGTCTGCGTCGTAGATGAACCGGCGATCACTGACGACTTCACGACCGGTTGACCGATACCGACCGGCGACGGTCATCAGAGCCTGTAACTTCTGATCGATCTCTGGATCGCCAGTCGTCGCTTCGGTGACTTCACGAACTCTATCTCGAATCGCAAGCTCCACAAAGGCTCCGGTCGAGGCAAGACCCAACGATTTGGCAGTCTGTTCCGCTAAGGAACGCGGGAACAATAGCTGACAATATATCCGACAGGATTTGGCTTCCTCCCCCATCGATCTCTGCACAAGTTTTACAGTCCCGATAGGGACGACAGGCAACAGCCACGGACGTCAGTCCGTGGTTTGCTTCGATCAGCCGTTGCTTAGTCCCGGCAGGGACGACAGACGTTCGCCCCAGCCCGGCCCCTGTCGTCCCTAGCGGGACTCGCGAGATCAAACAGGCCGACCGACCACGGACTTGCGTCCGTGGCTGGCACCTACCATTCCTATCGGGACTTAGGAATGCGGGAAAAACCAGTGACGGCTTTAGTCGAAGCAAACCCGAGGCAATTAGCCGCGAAGCGACATTTTGCGAGCGGCCGGTACTCGGTGGGCCGCCTGTATTGCCGGCCCGGCCGCTCGCAAAGCCTCGCGTCGCGGCTAACGATTTGACCCATCCTGAAAGGTTCAATGCTTTAAGGCAAAGACCGTCATTTGTTGTTCCCGCGTTCCTAATTCCTACAAGTCTCCGTTGCCTGTCATTCCATAACCTTTCCAAGACGTTGTTAGTGATCCGCAGTCGAGTTGCACACGATTCAGCCCGCGTGCTGTATTGACAAGAATAACAGCGTACCTTCCAGCCGGTTGCCGAGCCATTGACCATCGGCAGTTTACGCTTTCGCTTTCCTCGTTTCGCTATTAGAAATGTGTTCAAACCCCGCTCCCCTTTTTCGTCCTCAGGTCAACGACGCTGGTTTCAATAGGAAAAGTCAAGCTGCGTCACAAAGAGCTGTCACGGCGTCCTGACTCAAACGGTAGTTAGACCGAAGACAGCGAACCTTTGAGGGAATCGTTTCAGGCTAATTCGTAGACCACCGGTCGATGGTCGCTGCTATTGAATCGACTGTAGCCCGGCAAGAGACCCCTCGCAGCCGGGGAATCTGACTCGCTAAGGTGTTGGCTTGTGACCGTTGGAAGTTCTCCACTGGCATCAACCTGCCACTCACTCAATTACTGTTTCAACATTCTAGGATCGAACCGGAATGGCTCGATGGCTCCAATTGCTATTCCGTTAAAATCAGGGTGCCTTGGATTGAGCAACCAATTGCGTTCTTGGGGGGGTCACGGCCGAAGGAACTGTCATCGCAACCGTTTCACCGGACTGAATCCACTCATCGCCCATCCGTTGCAGCTCCGCTGGCGATGGGTACCGCCGCCAATCGGTAGGTAGCTCGTCAAGCTCGACGTGACGCACGGTGATGCCAATGGGAAGTTTGGCCCGTAAGGAGATGTAGTCGCTGGGCAGCAATTCTGGCTTAAAATGGACGAACAATTCCAAGGCTGCTAGCGACAGATTTTCGGAGGTGTAAGTCATGGCAACACCCTTACTATTCTAACGTCCACCAACCTTTTCCGCCCCGATGCCCGAGAACACGGTGGCCTGGAACTTTTTATGACAGATCCGCCAAACGATCACGGCTAGCTGTAGACGCCGTGTTCGATCCGGTGCAGGACATCGAGGACGGCTTGGAAACCGATCGAAGTATCCAGCAGATTGATCGGTCGCTCGTCACCCAGAGCGACGTTTTCAGTCATCATCCATTTTGCCGCCTTCCCGCGGCTTTCAAAAACTTCCGTTGCGACCGACGCCGCCTTGGCGAAGCGGTAGATCAGTTCCGATTCCCTCGGCTCGAAGCGTCTACCACCATCGTCCAGCCAGGTCCCCAGTGCATCGCCGAGACCGAGCGACCGTCGCAGATCAAACTCCGCGATGGGAAAGGACTGCATGACGAAGACAATCACCTTCGTTGGGAACCCCTGGCGGATGATCTTGATGAAGTCGGTTTCCGAACGAGGCGAGCCTATGACGGACCGCCCGCCCATGAAGCGATTGAGTGCTTGGATGTCGTTCATGGTTGACTGATTACCCGCAAAATGCCTTTATCGTCAAAGTATAGGCTGAACCTTGAATATCACGCAAGTCCATCGTACCGCAACCGTCCCGCCCAAGGCTTCGATAGAACTTCGAAAATCAATTAAGCTGACCGTTGATGAGCAAAGAGCTTGAGAAATTAAGTAGGTTTGAGACCCCGCTCCCCTTTTCCCAATTCCAGGTCGCGAACAGACTCGGGCAACTCCCGCAAACCATCGTCGAAGGTCGTGCTTTTTAACATCGTGGTTTCTCGGCCTGAGGCGTCTCGCCTGAAGCGGTCAAATCAGCCCCAGCTTACCGCAACGACCGGCCGGTGTCGAAACCGCTCGATCATCAAGCAAGACGTTCGTGCAAAGCCGGTGCTTAGGAGGTTCAACCCCGAACGACATCAGTCTTGCCAACAATCGAAGACCCCGCTCTCCTGGTCCTCGCCCCGACTACGGTTGTTGACCCCGCAACTTTCCTTGCAGGACGTCCAGTGGAGAGACGATCTCGGCGAAGGAAAAACGTCGGAAGTCCCTCCCATTGAGGGTTAGCACGGTGTCGATTCGGTGAACCTTCATGGCGGCTACCAAGCGGGCGTCATGAGCCTTCTTGCCCTTGACCTCAAACTCTTCGATCAACCCCAACCATTCGTTGAAAGTGAAAGAGCCATCATCAAGCATGGTGGTCATTTTTTTGGTAGTAGCTCAAATCGTCAGCCGCCTGAGCGGGTGACAATCCAAGACCACCGGCTGCAGTGGGGCGAGTGGCCACGACGTAGAACTCGTGGAAGCACTGTGGGACAACGATCAGTTCAAAGCGATCGTGGATGAGGCTTTTGACGGCCGCCTTTGTCGACAAATGGTTTGGGTCATCGCTCCTGGAGAGCCGGATAAAAATATTTGTGTCGCAAAGGATTCGATATTTCAACGCAAGTCATCTCCGTAGATGGACTCTCGATCATCCAGCATACCTTGACCGGTCGGCGGGCGCCGGCCGGCAACGGTCAGCAGAGCTTGTAGTTTCCGATCCACCTCCGGGTCGCCAGTGGTTGTTTCGGAGATTGCCCGAACCCTTTCTCGAATCGCCAACTCCACGAACGCTTCGGTTGAGTCCAGCCCCAGCGAAATGGCGGCCTGTTCCGCCAACTCCCGTAAATCTTCGCTAATTGTCACTACACAACCCTAAAATATTTTCGTTAGTGATCCGCAGCCGAAAGCTACGCTGCCAGCTTTGTGGACTAAGCTGCCAATATACCCTTCAACCAGCCACCAGGCCAACAACCAACGACGGTTCAAGACCCCGCTCCCCCTTTCATCCATCAGTTGGTGCCAGAGCAGCAGACGGCAGCAGACGGTGCCAGCCACCGTCCGAATGATTCGAGCAGTCAGCGCCGGCCACCCTTCGCATCGTTAATCTCTTTGTTCGAATGTTACAGCGGTGATCGCGGTCATCGGCTCCAAACCCTGGCACCATTTAACGGTGGTTGCGTCTCTGGTCCCGTCCAGCCTCAGCCACTCGGCAAGGTGGCTGGCACCGTCCAGTCCTCCTCGGTGAGGTGTGCGACCTGTTGAGCGACGTCATCAGCCGCCAATGCTTGGTTTCGTACCGGCGGGAGGCGAATTGTTGCCTCATCCTCAAAAAAATCCGCGAATCGAGTGAGGAACTCAAAGAATTGCGTGGCTCTCAGAATGGACTCCATGCTTGACCGACGCGGCGCAGAGGTTTTCCGTTCCGGTCTCAAAGCACGGTTGGATGTCGGCTTTGTCATAGGACGGAGCGTTGGTCACATCGAGGAGGGAGGTTGAGCCGGTGCCGCCAAAAACGGTTGTTTTCATTGTTTTCACCTTGCTTGATCCTGCGGTTCTAAAATGACGAGTTGCTTGGCATCAACGGGATGAATGATCGTTGCTAAGACACGTGTCTTGCTGTCTGAGCTTGGATTACGTCCGATTTGATGCAGGACCATCTCCGGCTCATAGAAAGTCTCACCCACCGTCAGGACTTGCTTTTCCTTGCCTTCGATTTGAAATTCGAAAGTCCCTTCCAGCACGTAACCACAGACGGGACCGGGGTGTCGGTGCGGAGGACTACCCGACATCGGATCAAGCGTGACTTCCAGCACGGTCGCGATCCTCGGTTTTGGGCTCTCGACACCCTCCAGTGCGTCGGCGCGTAGTACCGTCACCAATACCCCCGGGCTGGGTCGCATCGTCATCATCTTGCTTTGATGTGTCTCAGGTGCCTGGGCGACTGCAACCACATCGACGTGAGAAAGGCTAAACAAACCAGCAAGGGTGAACAAGAACAGGATTGACGAACGCATGGCTTTGACCTTCAGGGGGTAGATTGAAAAAAGATTATTACTGATAAATGGCTGTTGATTCTACTGCGTTTTCAACCAGAGTTCCAGCTTGACAAAACGTTTTCGGTCGATGCAAAGGTGAGTCGTGACACGCACCAACCATCCCTCAACCGATTCGATCTTCCCGGCGTGAGGATGGAATCGGATGTAGACATCCTGCACGATGTCGTCCGCGTCGGCCTTTGTGCAAAACATCCGAGGCTGTGGTCGATCATCCCATCGGCAGGGCAATCTCGCAGGTTCGCGGCCAAGCGATCGACGATCTCTTTCAGCGACAGTCCAATGCTCGGGTAGCGAAACAGCACAGCGTCCAGCCCGCGGTCATTAAGCCTCAAGGCAGAGCCAAAAGGGAACACCCAAATATTGGCTTCACTGCACTACGATTCACCGCCCGCCGAAGCCCCTGTCCCATTGGACGAATAGACAAGCCCTACAGCACTGCCCGTTTGGGTGTTCGTCAGTGAGCCGCGACCCGAGAGCGAGGCTTTGCGAGCGGTGGGGCCGGGCTTCCGCAGTGCAACCCGGTTACTGCAGAGCGGAAAGCCTCCCTATGTCCCACGGCTCACTTGAACGCTTAGTGACTGTCCGGGTTGCCCGGGAAGTAGGACGGTCTTTTAGGCCGTCCAGAGCGTCAATGGACGCCATTGGGTCAATGAATCCATCGCCGTGACCGTTCAGATTTGCGAACGTTAAAATTCGACGGGCTGAAAGCCCGTCGCACATTTTTTGCCAACCCGGACGGTCACTTACCGATAAGGCACACGGGCAGTGCTGTATTGTTACCGCCAAAGGTAAAACGGGTTTTCGAAGATTGTCCGAACTCATGGTACCGCAACCGCCCCGACCATGGGTTCAATCGAAGGTCAAAAGCCAATCAAACCGCCGTTAATGAGCGAAAATCTTAAGCAACTAGCAAAGTTCAGGACTCCACATCCCTTTTCTCCTTCAACGATCTCACCGCCAGCAACTGTCCGGCTGCAGATACTACGACTGTTTCAATCCCGAACGCTAAGCATTGGTACCCCCAAGCGAATCCTTTGGGTTGCGGAATGAATTAGTTGCGAAACTAGGTTGGTTTTGATCGACAAACGCGACGGAAGAAATCACCCTAGTTCTATGCGATGCATCGGACTTCGTAGTAGTTGCCTGATCTTGCTTCCAACACGATATTGCTCGTTTTCGAGCCGAAGAACCCCGTTTCAACGAAGATGTTGTTCCATCGCTTTGATTCATGGGGTTTGAGTTGATTGACAAACTCAGTCCAAGTCTTTTGGTTGCCTTCACCCGTACTGTATGAGAGCTCTAACCGCAAGCTTTTCAAAGTAAATGGCGAGTGATTAGTGACAGTCAAGTCGTTGATCACAGCACCGCAGTTATGCGAATACATAACGCTCGGGACGATCAAAGATTCCAGAGTGGTCGAGTCGGCTTTTGGCCTATTGGCATCTTTGATCAATCGCAGTCGATCCAACAGCTCATTAACCGAGAAAGTTTTTTGGGCGGGATCCAGTTCGCATAGACGGTAGAAGACCTGTATTGGAAAAGCTCGCTCAGCCTCGTTGCGCGTTTGCGAGGCATTCGCTAAACGGTCGAGAGCATCCAGCATCAGTTGGTGCAGTTCCGCTGCGTTCCCTTCTTCGAGTAGATGCTGTCCGTCGGAATGGCCTTTCATGTAGATTGAAAAGACGTGTTCGGCATCACCGCCGACCTCGCGTGCCACCTGAAGTAACGCCCCCCGGCGTCTCTTTACATCCGACAAGTCGGTGACTTCGATGCCGAAGAGACGAGCTAATTTGATAGCTTTCGAAGCAGGTTTGTCCAGCTGTTCATCGTGTTCCGGTGTCGCGTATCGCCTCACCACTTCGCTTTTGTGAAATTTCAAACCCAAAGCGATGGTCATCATCTGTATTGAATGATCGATATCGCCGGCATCGCCAAAGAATCGAAGCTTATGGGCAGGGACCGCTTCAAACTCGTCTACCAATCCAACCCCAAGCTCGGCCGCGTTGTACGCCAGCCAACTGAAGGTCGCATCGAGACCATATCGATCGGCTTCCATGTATTCCGATGGGTTGATTTGGTCAAACACCGGTGTTTTGTCCAGCAACGACGCGACGATCAACAACGCCTTTGCCTCGACATCATCTTCAACCTTTTGAAGTCGCCCGGAGGCAAGTCTTTTCGCTAAATGCAGCTTGCCTTCGTGGATTGCCGTTTCGATCCGTCGATGAGTATATGCCGGTGCCGGGTCATCCGCTGATGCCACTTGCAGCAAGTCGTTCGCGGCCTCATAGTCCTTCGCCGTAATCAATCGATCGATTTGTTCAATAAGCTTGGCGTCTCCCTCGGACGGACGATCGGTGTCTAATCGTTCCTGTAGAGAACATCCAAGCACTTCGATCTGCAGTTCTTCCAGCGTCTCCAAGTCGATCTCCAACTCCTCCCCGAGCGACGTCAGGTGTTCGCCTTCCTTGCTGGTCACTTGATCATCAGCAACCGCCGCCCGGAGTGCGACTCGGTAGGATTCAATCGCTTTTCGTTGTTTTTGGCTTTGAGCGGTGGACTGTTTGCCGGGGAAATCGACCGCCCCCAAGACCACGGCGTAGTCGGCCCGGTCCCAACTAAAAACCTTGCCGGGGGCTAAATCGTCCAAGTCCTCCCGAAGCCCCCGCATCTTGCTCGCCCCGCCAATCAACAGGATGGCAGGTTGGGTTACCGCAGCGGCACGGCAGTCGGACAAGAACGTTTGCAGGGCTGACCGCAACTCGCCGCGGTACTCCCGCTCGGCGTTCTCAAACGCTTCGCTGGTAATCTCGATGGGTTCCGACCCGGCAGCCACGGTTTGCTTTTTCAAACCGCGAGCAAAACTCTCCTTCACCCCCCGGAGTTTGACCAAAAAACTTTCCCGCTGACCTTCGATCGCATCCTCAATTTCGTCGCCGTATTGGTCCATCAACTGGGTGCAGGCGGCATCGTCGATGTCGTTGCCGCCTTGGGCAAAGCCCGCTGGGGCGATCGCCGGGTTAGCGGCGAAGTGGTCTTGGGACCACTGAACGGCGGTCAAGTCGGTGGTGCCGCCGCCAATGTCGACGACGACGAAGTGATCCGCCATCCGCTCGCCGCCGTGTTCGAGCCAAGCTCGGGCGGCGGCGGCGGGTTCCTCCATCAAACGAATGTCTCGCCAACCCGCCGCCCGAGCGGCATCGACCAAGCGATCGCGTTGGGTTTGCGTGTAGACGACCGGCACCGTCAGCGTGCAATCGGCGATCGTTTGACCGTGAAAGACTTCTGTTTGGCACCGATACCGGATCATCCCCAGCATCGCGGTGGCCAACTCGACGCGGGTGGGTTTGAGTCGCCCCGCCCCGACGCGTCGTTTGCCAATCTTATCGATCTCGCGTTTGATCTCGCGAACGATGCCGCCTGGGTCGCGATCCAAATGCACCGCGGCGTTGTCGCCCACCGAAATGTCACCCTCACCCTCCCGCGGGACGTGCCAAAGCGACGGAATGATCTCCCGCTGCGTCAGCCCCAGTTCGATCAATTGAGCCTGCTCGCGAGCGGCGTTGTAGTAAGCGACTTTGGTCCGGGTCGTGCCAAAGTCGATCGCGATGCGGGGGCAGGACATTGTGGACAAATTCAATTTTGACTCTGAAAACTTAATTCTAACGCTATTTGGGTACAGGGTTTCATTGGGTCAGCCAGTCCTCGATTTGCAGGTTAGGGATGTTGATGAAATCTTTGGTGTTGTTGGTGACCAAAATGCAATCGTTCACCAGGGCCGTCGCGGCAATCTGCAAGTCCAGTGGGCCAACCGTTAGACCTCTGCCCCGGATGATCCCACGCAGCTTGCCAAACTGCTCGGCACAGGCTTCGTCAAAATCAAGAACTTGAAGATCCTCCCGCAAATCGGTCACCGCTTTGAGTAGTCGCTCCGATGGACCAAGCATGTGGGCACCAGCGTACAACTCGCCCAGCACGACCGTAGAGGTTGCCAACCGGCCCCCGTACTGGATTAAGCGGTGAGCCAAGCCGCCGGGACGCCGCATGTGGGCGGAACAGATGTTGGTGTCCAGCAGGTAGTTCACTCCTCCGTGCTCCGGTACCCGGCGGACTTCCGTTGCCGCTCCACTTCCTCGAAAATCTCATCGAACTTGTCCACGTCCGCAGCGGCTCCTGCGGAGCGGCGGATGCCCTCCCCCCACGCGCCATTGGGTTCGGACGGTTCGATAGTAATTCGGGCTCGTTGACCGGGGGCAACGCCGGGGTCGGATTGCAAGTGGATGGTTCTTCCATCGACGGTTCCGTTGACTTCAATCATGGCGGCCCTTTAGCTGATTTGGGTGGCTGATAGTTGCGACTCGATGGCTTCGGCGAGCCCCTGCAGCACCGATTGAGCATGGTCCAGGATACCGCGAAACGTCTTGGGATTTCGTCTGGCCAGTATTTGGTAGTGCTCGATTCGCTCCTTGAAAGCTTCCAAGACGGCGTCCGAGCTGGGGTCCGCAGCAGTGTTCCTTACTGACCACTGTGCCTGCTGGCGTGCGGCGTTGTAGTAAGCGACCTTGGTCCGGGTCGTGCCAAAGTCGATCGCGATGCGGGGGGCTTGGGTCATGACTGTTCTTTAGCCTTAGCGGCTTGCCGAGACGGAACCGGGTGTTTGCAATAGCGAGTCAATCGCAACCTTACAGTGTTTGTAGAATTGATAAGACAGCACTGCGGTCGCGATGTGCAGTAGCAACGACAGTCCTGGAACGGAAGCGAAGATAGATTCGGCAATGAAGAACAAACAAAGCCACGTCGTTCCTCCCTTATCCAATCTAGCGGTCTCGCCACTACGTTCCGCCCAATCGTTGATCGAATCGATCAAACCGGGGTAAGAGCGAAACACCCAGTAGAAGTTGAAGAACGGGATCAACAGACCGAGGGTGGCAAAGACTGGTGAAACGGTCCGGCAGGCTTCCGGAATTGCCCTCCAAAACTGATAGTGAAACCAAAGGATGTAAACAACTGCACCTAGAAGGCACATGGACATGAAGGCATCTTTCACCTCGTCAATCGTGCGAGAAACTCTTGTTTTGCCATCGGATGATATGTAACACGTCAGTGGCGGTGGATTTTGCACTTCGCTAGTCCTAATCTAATTTTGCTGTAACTCTAGTTGCCTTTCCACCGACTCCGCCATCAACTGGAGGAGGTTTTCGGCGTGGCTGTAAATGCCTCGAAGTGGACGAGGACTTCGGCGGGCGAGGTTGCCGTAGTGCTCGATCGCTTCTTCGATCGCGTCCAAACCTTCGTCGCTGTACGGTTGAGCCGTTGTTTCAACCAATCGCTGGGCGGCTCCGATCCCGCGGACTCCAAAGAGGCGTCGCAATTGATTGATTTCCTCCGCCGACAACGTGTCCGCTGGGGTGTCTTCGATCGCGTCCAACGCTTCGACATCACCGCCGATCAAATCTGTCATGTGACGGAACGTGGTCGCCAATTCGCTGATCCGCCGCAGCGTTCGGCTGATCGTGTGATGTTGGTCCTGCAAGGTTGCCGCCGAGGTGCGAACGAACGCGTCGACCGGGCGGAGCTCCGCGTCACCGTCCTCGACTCGCTCTTTGAGCATCGCCGTCATCGCTTGGGTTTGGGTCAGCGATCGACCGATGTCTGACAATTGAGACCGCAGTTTGATTTCCGCGGTTTGACACGGCAGCAACGCCCGCGTGGCGATCGACAAAATTTTGAGCAACCGCGAGCGGTTGAAGAAACGACGATCGAGTTGTTCCCGCAGATGGTCCACCGCGGCTAGGTCGGCCACGTGCCGCTTGAACTCGGCAACGTCGCTCTTGGGGGGCTGTGCGACCAATCGCACCATTTGTTTGAGGCAAGGCCACGGGACGCCCGCACGTAGCAATTGCTCTCGATCGGACTCCGGGACCGAACATTCCTCATCGGCAAAGAAGTCCTCACCCTCACATAGGTCCGACAACGTGTCAGCATCTGACCGTCCCACCGACAGGAGGGTTTGCCAATCCGACTCGGTCAATCGATCAATTGAACGAGCCATCGGGGCACTGACCGGAAGGACCGCGGAAACGGACTCGGACAACGTCTCCGCCAACCTGGCGGCTTTGCGATGCGACTCCGCGACGGGATCATCGGTTCCGAGCGTCTCCCATTTGTGCAGCACCGCGACGGCATTGAAGCTCGATGAACCTGGCAGGCGGGTTTGAGATTTGAATGTGTTCAAGAACTCTTCGTCGCGGCCCCGGGCGACCGGCATGACGACATAAACAATCGCATCCGCTCCGCTGCCCAGCCGATGAGTCTCCTGTTCGTGCCGGGTGCCCAGGAAGTCGTTGGTTGCGTCGTCATGCTCGCCGATTGTGCTTCGAAAACCCGGCGTGTCGACGATGCTGGCGACGGTCAAAAAGTCGGCGTCGTCATACAGCTCCAAGTACTTCGTCCGGGCGGCGTGATCGGAATCGCCGGTCCATTTGGCGAGTTGATCGCGAGCGATCGTTTCGGGCGGTTCATCCCGCCAGTGGACGCGAACGATGTCGGGGTTTTCGCCATGACGAATCCAATTGATCGTCGCGGTGGTCTCGGTCACCCCGGTAACGGCGAGTTCTTTGCCGACCAAGGCGTTGATCAGCGAACTCTTGCCCACTTTCATTTGCCCGACCACCGCGACGGTGAACGGTTCATCCAACTCGTCGGCAAGCCCGGTGACCGCTGGAACGAGGTCGACGGTCACGAGGTGCCGGGCCAGCAGGTTCGGGATCTCGTCGGCGAAGTCGCGGACGAATTGCTGGATCGACTCAACGTCAAAGAAGTCCACGGTCACCGGATCAGCCTTTCAACGCAGTCGCGGCCGATTGCAGTTGTTTGCCAATCGCCTGGACCCCCTGCAGTTTCTGAGACAGTGCGGCCACCTGCGTCTTGGCTTCTTCGCGGGTGCGTCCGCCGGCTGCCTTGACTTCGGCGAGTTGGCGATCCAAATCCGTCTTCATTTGTTTGGTGGCGGATTCATATAGACCGTTGAGGTCACGGATGGCTTCGTCCGACTTCTGTTCAAACTGACGGACGACGCCGCGGCTGATGGCTCCCATTTGCTCGGCAATCGCTTGTTTGAGCCTTTGAAAAGCTTCTTCATTGCGACGCACCCCTGCCATCCTATTTTTCTCACCCGCCCCGTACATCGCCGCCGCCACCGCAACGAGGGATAGACCGGCTGCCGGGGGAAACACGACACTCAAAGCAAATGTCGCCAAACTACCGACGGCAAACCCGGTGCTCGCCCCAAACATTGTGTTTTGAGCCGTTTCTAACAGGCTGGTTTCGTTTACCCGCAAGCGATCATTGGTCCGCGGTGTCGCGATGGATGACTCGACATGGTTTGAAAGTTCTCGTGATCGATCGTTGGCAAACCCAATGGTTGCTTCCGTCTCCTCAATGATCGACATGGCGTCCTTGATGAACCGGCCGAGGAAGGTCGTGGCGGCTCCACCACAGTGCTCAAACAACTTTGCCTGAATGTCGCTGTACCCGTCGATAAGCTCCTGAGCGGTCTTGCCGTCGTACTGGTCCAAAAACTTTCTGACGACCTCCCCATGCGGATTGAACGCATCTTGAATAGTGTGCCCCATCGACCTTTGCAGGTTTCGTAGCCGATCACTCGCCGCGGACGTCGCTGGGCGATACGTATTGGCCTCCCAATCGGCATGATTGGCGATCGCTTGTCGACGACCTTCTTCCAGTTCCTGAAGCTTCTCCGCGGACGTTTCCCTAGCGACCGACAACTGCGAGGTTAAGTCGGTTTGAACCTTCGCGTGGACCGTCGCCAGTCGCGGCAGCAATTGAGCGGCGAGCATCCGCTCCTTGCCGGGGATCAGGTTCCCGTGCAGGAAATTGGCCACCGGCACGTAGCCGGACTTAATCAGCCGCTTCATCTTTGAATCGACAGCTTTGTCGGTGTCCGTTGAGCGACCGTCCGCATTGAGTTTTAGCTTCGCACTGACCGGAAAGTAGGCGGTTCGCTCCGGCGGCATGTTCAATTCGTCGGCGATCACCTGCAGGTTTCGTTGTTGCCACTGATTCACCTGCTCCTGGCCCACCGCATCGGTTTTGGTTTGAACAAAGAAGACGCGTTTGGTGAACTTCGAGGTTAAATCCTTGAGGAACTCCACCTCGTCGCGACCAATCGGCGACTCGACTGAATCGACAACAAAGAGGATCGCATCGGCCTTCGGAGCGTACCGCCAAGTCACTTCGCGGTGAGCTTTATACAGTCCCCCGATGCCGGGCGTGTCGACGATCACCAAACCGGTCGCCAACAGCGGGTGCGGCAATTCGATTGCGATGAAGTCAACGCGATGTTTGTTGTTCGGATTGCCCGATTCGGTGCCGTACTCGTTGACTTGATCCTCACGGATTTCTAGCGGCTTCATTACCGCCCCGGTTTCGGCGTCGGGCAGCAAGAAAACTTTGAACTTCCGCTCCGGCCCATAGATGATCTTGAACACCGTGCTGGTGGCGATGTCCGAGTCCGTCGGCAGCAAACCCTCCTGGCCGAGCAACGCGTTGATGAACGAGCTTTTCCCCTTCTTGATTTCACCCATGATGACCAGTCGAAACAACCCGGCGTTGAGTTGTTTCAACCCGGTAACGCACTCTTGCAGTTGTCTTTCGTCGACGTGCTGCACGGCCATCGGCAGCAATTTGCCGACGACCTGATTCAGGACGGCTTTGACATCAGTGCTATGCTTGCCGACGCCTTCCAGCTGGGCAACGGTCGAGGTGGGCATCTTGGGTAAACGTTTGAGACGGCGAAGGCGGACGGGCAATGGGCGGCGATCAATGCCACCGAAAATCAGGCTGGGTGAAGTCGCCGATCAGATCGTTCGAAGGATCTCGTTTCGTTGCTCGTCGCCGAAGTCCAGCACCGATGTTTTAACCGCATCGATGACGCTGGTGGAGTACGCTTCGCGAATCGTTCCAGTCTCCATGAACCGATCCGACACCAAGTCAGCGTTGGACGACAGTTGTGATTTGAAGAAGTCGAAACGTTCCACGAAGCTGTCCCAATAACCCTGGTTGGCATACATGCCTTCGTTCGCGTCGAATTCATTGCCCAATTGCGGGTGCTCGGCCAATTGGGGGGCGGCATCGTCCGTCGCCACGTAGGTTTGACCCGAGTCGTTCCACGCGTCGAGGAATTGATCGAGTGGTACCCGCATTGCCGCCCCGTCGGGGGTGCCCGGATCGTTCAGAACCGCCATTGGGTTGTCCCGATCGCTCAGGTCCAGGCCGCTGACGACCAGGGCATGATCGGCCCCCAAACCGCTGAAGTAGTCCTCGCCGAGGAAGTCGGTGCCCCAGATCTCACCGCTGTCAACGGCGACGATGACTTTACGACCATGCGATAGATCATCGACCATTCCTTCGACGCCAAAGCCATGATGGGTTTGAACTCCATGCGAATCTAACAGTCGCCCCATGTCCTCGATCGATGTCCCACCGTCGGTCAAAAAACCGCCCGCGGTTGCTTCGTAGACCAGCTCCGCCTCGCTCATTTCAATCCCAAACTCTCGCAAGATCATCTGCTGCGAAACGACAGCACAGGTGAAGCCGGTCGTTTGTAATCCCCAATTGCCCCCATCGGCTTCACCATCACCGATCAACGTTGGAGAACCGACACCGGAAGCTTCTTGCAGTTCGAACCCCAGGTCAGAGGCTGACGGGTTCAAGGTTTCATTGAGATCAAATTCAAACATGTCTAGCTAAATTTTAGGTGAAGATTCCTACATGAACATGACCCCGGCCAGCACGTTGCTCCCGGGGGTTGGTGCCACTTTCGTTGTAGGTGCGGTTTTGAGTCACGTCGTTACGGTGCGGGCCGTGGTTCGCGATCTGGAAGCCGCAGCGGCGGCTTGTCGGAGGTTGAGACTGGAGTCCCCCGCCCGGGGACGTTCCCGAATTTACAGTCAACGCCCCGGCGGGTGGGCCGTCAAGCTGCCCGGTTGGCGGTACCCGGTCGTTTTGCAGCCCGAACCCGGGGTTGGGCTTGTGGCTGCTCGGCAAGTTGTTGACTCGGTTGTCGGATCATCGCTCCAATGTGTTTGTCGTGGGCACTACCAACAACGTTTCAAAACTGCCCCCGGAGTTCTTGCGGGCCGATCGGTTGGACGCGATGTTCTTCGCCAACCTGCCGAGTCATTCGGAGAGCAGCGACGGCACCTTCGACACGAGGCTCCGGCGATCGGTCGGAGCCAGGGTGAACATCCAAGAACTCAACGAAGACCGGTGGTGCATCGATGGCATGTTCGTCCAAACGACCCGATGTGCCGCCGGGGCGAACGCTCCTTGACGCCCCACCCGTTTGTTCTGGACACTACCGGGGAACGATTTCGCCAAACACCGCCCCCGCCATTTTTTAACAGGGTCACCGCCACGCCCATGGGCCAATCTTACATTTTTCAAGTCGAAGACCTGACCAAAAAACACGGTCAAAAGAAGGTGCTCGAAGGCGTCAATTTGGCGTTCTATCCGGGAGCCAAAATCGGCGTCCTGGGACCCAACGGCGCCGGAAAGAGCACGTTGATGCGGATCATGGCGGGCACCGACACCGAGTTCGAGGGATCCGCCAAGTTGACCAAAGGTTACACCGCCGGCTACCTGGAGCAGGAACCGCCGCTGGACCCGACCAAAACGGTCTTTGAAAACGTCCAGATCGCGGTGACCGAGCGGCAGGCGGTCCTGGACCGGTACAACGAGATCACCGGTTTGCTGGGCACCGAGACCGACGACAAAAAGCTCGAAAAACTCTACGACGAAATGGCGCGGCTGCAGGACGAGATCGATGCGGCCAACCTGTGGGAACTCGACCGGCAAGTCGCCGTTGCGATGGAAGTGATGAACCTGCCGCCGGGCGACTCGGAAATCACCAACCTGTCCGGTGGCGAGAAACGCCGCGTGGCCCTGTGTCAATTATTGATCCGCGCCCCGACCTTTTGCTGCTCGACGAACCGACCAACCACCTCGACGCCGAAAGCGTTTCGTGGCTGGAGCAACATCTGGCCAACTACCGCGGTACCGTCGTCGCTGTGACTCACGATCGATATTTTCTGGACAACGTGGCGCAGTGGATTTTGGAAATCGACCGCGGCAAAGGGATGCCCTTCGAAGGCAACTACACCGCTTGGTTGGAAAATCGCGAAAAGCGTACCGCGATGGAGGAACGACAGCAGAAGGCCAAAGACAAGGCACTGTCGCGGGAGTTGGAATGGATTCGGATGTCTCCCAAAGCCCGGCAGTCGAAATCCAAGGCTCGGATCAAAGCGTTCGAGCAACTCGAAGCGGAGGCCAAAAACATCAAGCCCGATGAGTTGGATATTGAAATCCCGGTCAACAAACACCTCGGGTCCCTTGTCATCGAAGCTCAAAACCTCAGCAAAGCGTTTGGCGACAAAGTTCTTATCGAAGATTGTTCGTTTCGACTGCCGCCCGGCGGAATCGTCGGCATCATCGGTCCCAACGGTGCCGGCAAAACGACCTTGTTTAATATGATGACCGGAAAGGAATCGGTCGATTCCGGCTCGATCCGCATCGGCGAGACCGTCGACCTGGGTTATGTCGACCAGAGCCGCGACGCGTTGAATCCCGACAAGACGGTCTATCAGGAAATTTCCGGCGGCCACGACGTCATCGAAATGGGCAACCGAACGATGCACTCGCGAACGTATGTGTCAAAATTTAACTTTAAAGGCCCCGATCAAGAGAAGAAGGTTGGCAACCTTTCGGGCGGGGAGCGAAACCGCGTCCACCTGGCCAAACTGCTGCGGACCGGATGCAACGTTTTGTTGCTGGACGAACCGACCAACGACTTGGACGTCGATACGTTGCGGGCACTCGAAGAAGCGATCGCCAGCTTCGCCGGCTGCGTTGTCGTCACCAGCCACGATCGCTGGTTTCTGGACCGATTGGCGACCCACATCTTGGCGTTTGAAGGCGATGGCAAACTGGTTTGGTGCGAAGGTAATTTTGACACCTATGAGCGCAACCGACGCGCTCGGATGGGCGAAGACGCGGACGATGATCCCAAGAAGTCGCGTTACAAGAGCATCCACGCAACCTAGTGACTTGCAGGGGTGGGCGGTCAGATGGCCTTATAGGCCGTCCACTGATTGAGTTGAGCCTAAACCTTTCAATTCACATAACAAGGTCGCGACAACCTGTTGTCATGCCGAGCTACTAATCTCCAGGTAGGTGCCGCTAATCTCGAATTCACCGAAGTTGGCCCGACCGTTCCATTGATTAGCCAACACGGCAATGTCGCCGGAAACGTATCCAAGATTCATTCCGGCGACCGATCCACTCTGACCGATTAATAAATTCACCGAGTCAGCATCGAAGTCCACCGCCGCGATCAGCCGATCGGACGCGGAGGGCGTAAAGACAACCCAGTCTTGGTTATCGTTAAATTGCCACGTTCCCGCTTCGAACCGAACCATCATGAAGTGATGGCTGCTCGATGCGTTGAGTGGGTGGCCTGTGAAACGTTCAAAAATTGATTCGGCGGAGTGCATTAAATAGCCCAAGCCAGTCGCTCGATCAGCGATGGCCAACACCTCCAAGTCGCTCGACACGTAACCCAAATCGATCCCCCCGACCAAACCGCTTTGACCGGCGAGTGGCTCCACGGTATCGGTACCAAAATCAACCGCCGCGATCAAACGATCGTGAGGCCGCGATTCAAAATTGATCCAACCAACGTTGTCATTGAACTGCCACTGATCTCCATCGAGGCGAACGGCCAAAAAGTGGGAGCTGACTCCATTCATCCAATCGATTTCGGTGAAACGGGTCGTAACCGATTGATCCGAGTACATCAAAAAACCGCCGCCGACGGCGAGATCATCCACCGCCAAACCCCGGCCCAAATCCGACAATTCCACCACGACGGTTGGCAACGGTTGCGGTGGCAAAACGGGGCCGCCAGTCGAACCCAAAGCGGTAAACCGGATGGATTGTGGCACCACGTTGCCCCGCAGCATCGGCGAGATCGTCGCTAGCGTCGCGACGCCCGGCGGCGGACTGGACGGATAGTAGATGGTTGCCCCGGGGTTGGCGTTGATCACTGTCGGGGCGGCGATTTGGCCGGAGTGATCGCCACCGATGAGGTAGGCCGTCCCGGCGCCACTGACATTGAAATTTAGATACTCGTGGCGTTGCTCGGCGACCGTGGCCCCCGCGGTTCGGATGCCAATGTTCCATGACTCACCGCGGCTCACATCAGAGATGTTCGTTGGATTGTTTGAATAGACTCCCCCGACGCGAATGATCGAAGCGGAGCCGTGGATCGTTGAGCCTTGGGAATTCCATTGACCGTTGAGTCCATTGCTCGAGGCGTCGACTTCCACCTCCAAAATTTCCATCGGTCGCCCATTGGGATTGGTGTAACTCATCCCATCGGCGGCGTTCCCGTAGGCTCGGGAACGAACGACCACGACCGACGTGACATCGGCGATGTCCAAGCCATCCCTCGACGTGGCTCCGGTCACTTCGGAGTCGATGATCGTCACGCTGGAGGAACCGCGAATGTCCAGGGCCGTCTGGCCCCCCGCAAACGTCACCCCTCGAACGAACAAATCATCCCGCCGAACTTCCGCCGCGTACCGATCGCCTTGGCCGGGCGAGACGATGCTCTCGCCAATGCCGGAGCCAAGGATGGTCAACGAAGTTCCAACGTACCCGACATCACCCCAGTGATATTGGCCCGGTGCGAGGTGTACGGTGACCCCCGAAACTCCCGCCGACGAAGCAGCTTGCAGCGCCGATCGCAAATCGCCAAATGGGGTGATCGCAGTCAAACCGTCGCCTGGAATTTCCACTGAAGCGTCGACGAAGTAGTCCAACTCCGACGGCAACGTTCGCGGCTCCCAGTGAACGTCGGCGGACGCCACTCCGGTCGAATCAATCCGCACGCTTGCCAAACTCGTGATGGCCCCCCCGCCCGGGCGGAAGATCTCGTAATTGATTGCTGCAGTCGATTCATCGTCCGTCTGCTCCAATTCGGGCTGCGACGCATCCCCACCGGGTAACCCATCTGACTCGATTCCCGGGATTAAACCGTCAGTGACCCCGGGCAGCATTGCGGGCGGATCAGCGCTCAACAACCGACGAGTTTCGAGTCGCTGCAATGGTGGCCGACGACGATGGGATCGATACGAAAACGTCATGTTCAAACGTCCAGTGATGAATCTCGGCGGTCCAGGGATCAACGGCGAACTTGAATAATACCTCCAAAGAGGTGTTCGGTCACTGCCCCGGTTGCAGAGGCCATGCGCCGCCCTCCGGGCCGTCAATCAAGCTCTGATCAACGTGATATGTCCCCCCCATCGAGTCCGGCTCAGGATCGATTGATGTTGACCGATTGCCAGCCAATCCGTTGTTGGTGGAGCGTCTACCGGGGTGAGTTCTTGCTATCATCTGCGGTTGTTCCCCCGCCCCCCTTTTTTGCCTCGCGACGTCATGACGATTCTCCGTACCGGAACCAACCAAAAATACGCCAGCGGTTGGGATGCGGCCTTTAGCGGCGGCACCCCACCAACGACGGCGAAAGTCAAGTCAACCAAGAAATTGACCAAAAAAGCCGTGAAGAAAACAGCCGCCGTTCGTTCACAAACCGTCGCCACGCGGGCGACGGCGGCAACAACTAAGACAACGGCCAAGAAGCCGGCGAAAGTGACCAAACCGGTCAAAGCCAAAACGACGGCCGCCTCGGCCGCCTCGGCGGTCACGAAGACCAAGAAGGTCATTAAGTCGGTCACCAAGAAGGCCAAAATACTCGCGAAAGCGGCCCCACCGTCATCCAAGACCCCCTCAAAAAAAGCATCCGGGAAGTCGGCTAAAAAAGTGACAGGGCGGCGTTAAGTTTGATCCCGCCCCTGACCGTCGATCAATCTCGGGCCGTCGACCGAATCGCGATCGAGCGATACGGGTTTCCGTCGATTGTATTGATGGAAAACGCCGCCCGGTCGTGTGCCGGGCACATCATTCATCAATCACCGCCCGCTGTCGCTGTGATCCTATGTGGTCGCGGGAACAATGGCGGGGATGGCTATGCGATCGCCCGACACCTGCAGATTGCCGGTTTCACCATCACCATCATCGGCGACCCGAACGCGTCCGAGTTGAGCGACGACGCGGCGATCAATCGACGAATCGCCGACGCCATGGCAATCCCGCGATTGGACGACCCTTTCCAATTGGACGATCGTGGGTTGCCATCGATCATCATCGACGCGATGCTAGGGACCGGAGCCAAGTTGCCGTTGCGTTCCCCCTACGATCGTTGGTGTCGATGGGCTAACGAACAAACCGCTCGCCGAATCGCCATCGACATTCCCACCGGTCTGGACGCGGGCACCGGTGAGCGAGACTGCTGCATGTTTCAGGCCGATCAAACGCTCACTTTCTTGGCCCCCAAAACCGGCTTTGCCTCAACCACCGGTTTGGGCGAGGTGATCGTCGTTCCGATTGGCATCCCCCATTCTATTCTCCAAGAAGCTCGCCGGGTATGAGATTCACAGGACTATTGTTGTGGTTTAGTTGCGTCGCCGTTTCATCAGCGGTTGCCGATGGCCCGAACTATCCTATCCAACCGGTTGTCTCGACCGATCGCCTGCTATGTGTCGACCTCGACTTGCCCGGCGTTTGGTTGTTGGGTGACTCGCCAACGGTATGGCACTCCGGCGAACCATTGCTGCGCAAGCCGCTCAATCGTCCCCGGTGTGCCGTCGGGCTATCCGACGGTTCGGTGCTGGTGGGTGATTCGGCCACCCGCGAAATTTATCGCATCGACGCCGATGGCAACCGCGGCGACGGCTTGACCGACGCCCGCATCGGCATCCCCATGACGCTGTTGGTTTCCCCGGATGAAACGACCGTGTACGTCGGGGACGCCGAGCGCCGCAGCGTTTTTACGTTTCCAATCGGCGGCGGCGAGCCTGTGTTACTCGCCCGGGTCAACGCCCGCGGGTTGTCTTGGCATGACCCCACGCACCTGTGGGCGGTCACCCCGGACGACGCGGCCTTGGTCGAGATCGAAGTCCCCGGCGGGGCAGTCAAACCAATCCTGACCGGACGACCGTTTGAGTATCCCAACAACGTGGTTTGGATCGATCCATACGCTTACGTTTCCGACGGCTACCGAAAAACGATCTGGCGGGTGGACGGCGACGGTAAAGCGGAAGCATGGCTTGAAGGCAACCCGCTGGTCGGGCCTGTCGGCTTGGCCGCCGGCGACGGGGTGCTCTACGTCGCCGATCCCAAACAAAAGCAGGTTTACGAAATTGATCTGAATAGCAAGGCGGTGACCCCAAGGTTCTAAACAAGACGAATGCGTCCAATAGAACTTAGTCTCCTACATCTCATTGATAGTGAGCCGACGGCGCTAGCCGCGGGTTCCGACGCCCTAAACCCGCGGCTAGCACCGTCGGCTCATCCATTAAACGTTATCCTGGACAGTCACTTAGGTCCCATCGTTTCCCTGACCCTGGACCAACTCGGTCGTCGCGTCGACCGGCACTCTGAACCGTTCGTTCCCCCCGCCGGGCCAGTCGACCGAGACATCGACCTCGCCGATGCGATCTCCCAAACCAAACATCACCGTCCGCTCCGAGGCACTCAGGTAACCCCGCGTTGTCTGCACACGCCGAACCATGGTTGTCTCGCCATCATCGATCGTAACGACTGCCCCGATTGCATCGCGGTTGCATTGCGTTCCGCGAAGGTCCAAACGCACGAAATGGTGCCCGATGGTTTGATCATTGCGAAAGACTGATGGTGGTCCATCGTTGGTCGCCAAGATCAAATCTAAATCACCATCGTCATCGAAATCCCCATAAGCTGAGCCGCGACCGACAATCGGTTGTTGGAATGCCTGGCCGGTGATTGCCGCGTCGGCTAACACCAACTCGCTGTTGCTGTCGGTTCCCGCGTTCCAAAATAACTGGGGTGACTGTGCGTATTGCTGACTCGTCTGGGTCTGAGCAATTTCCGGCTCCAGGTGCCCGTTGACTCCCAACAGGTCCAAACGGCCGTCGAGGTCCGCGTCAAAGAAAAATAATCCAAAGGTCAGCCCTCGCCGCGTTGGTGGCCCCAGCCCGGTGAACATCGCTGCGTCGACGTATTGCATCCGGCCGGC
Organism: Pirellulaceae bacterium; assembly: GCA_963833245.1. Lineage (GTDB taxonomy): Bacteria > Planctomycetota > Planctomycetia > Pirellulales > Pirellulaceae > Rhodopirellula. The sequence goes on along the minus strand of CAWHXH010000002.1, from coordinate 1,424,547 downwards.
CGGGGCCATGTACAACGCGCTGGCTTCGTTGGCAAAGTTACCGATCCCGATCGCCGTGGTCGCATCATCGCGGACCGAAGCGACGTCGATGCCCATTGCCCCGCGTGCCGATCCGGTGCCGCGGTCATAAGCGATCCCCGCCGACCGGCCCACCTCCGAAAAGGTTCCGTCGCGGTTGTTTTGAAATAGCAGGTTGCGGACCGTGTCGTTGGCAACCACCAAATCCAACCACCCGTCCCCGTTCAAATCCACCGCCGCGACGCCCATCGCTTTACCCAACGGCACGGCAGTATCATCGGTGGAAACTTCGATACCCGCGGCGGATGAAACGTCTTCAAAGCCCTGGCCGGTATTGCGATACAAATAACTGTGCGATCCGCCAAACGCCCGCGGGGGGCCGTAAGCACGGCTTTGACCATCGAGCGTAAAACTCTGCGACAAGTCTTTCTCGACACTCCAGTCGACATAGTTGCCGACGAACAGGTCCAGCAACCCGTCGTTGTCATAATCCAACCAAGTTGCGCTTGTGCTCCAAGCATTAAGTTCGCCGGCCACACCCATGGCCCCGGTCACGTCGACGAACACCCCACCGTCGTTACGCAGCAGGCGGTTAGGACCGACCGCCGTGATGAATAAGTCGCTGTCGCCATCGTTGTCATAATCCCCCACGGCAGCCCCCATCGAGGCCATCGTGAAGTCCATTCCGGCCGCGGCCGTGACGTCTCGAAATACAAATTCGCCGTTGCCCTCGAACAAACCACAGGCGGCCGGAGGGGACGTTGATTCGACCCCCGGCAGCGGCCCTCCGCCAATCAACAACACGTCCAAATGGGAGTCGCCGTTATAATCCAGCACGGCCACGCCGCCGCCCATCGTTTCGGGTAACAACCGGTCGGCGGACCGCCCGGCATGATGTTTGAAATCGATCCCGCAGCTCGACGACAAATCGATCATCGGCATTGGCGGGATGGTTGCATTGGCGATGCGGACTTGCGGGGTGGCCACCGCCGTGACCGGCACAACCACCGGCGCCTGCGACCGGTTGAACCAAACGGTCGCTGCGATCGCCGGGATAGCTATGATCGCAGCGACGGTCAAGGAGCCGCGCAGAGCACGACCGATCGCCGCATCATCCTGGACTTCGTGTTCTGGTGTTTTCGGTTCGTTCATTGGCAGTTGTGGGATAGGCTTCCAGCCTGTCATGGGCATCGAAGCAAAGCTGATTCAGCTGGCAGGACACTGAAGAGGCGGTTGACAACAGGCTGGAAGCCTATCCCACCTTTAGATGTTCAAATCATAGACGACCACCGATTCGGCCGCGCGATCGGCCGCCGGGTATCGCCGCCGGGCTTCCGGGATCGCCAACTCCGCGGCGTTGTCGTCGGGTTTGTATCGATTGTGTAAATCGCGATGATGCAGCGACATTGCCGCGTCGTCCAACCATGAATGGATGTCCGCCAGGTTGACGTGGGCGGTGACGTTTTCGGAATCTACCTCAAGCACTTTCCCATACTCGCTCGCGGCCTTTTTCAAACCCGCCCCATAACCGGTCGTATCACCTTTGGCCATCGATTGATGTGCCAAATCGACCAGCGTCGCGGCGTACTGGTTGCGAATCTCATAGTCGAGGGAAAAGTCAAAGCCCCGCTCGGGAACTTTGGTGGCCAGGACGTTTGCCAACGTTTCTGCGGCGGACGCGAAATGGCCCTGTTGCCGGTCGACCACCCCCGAGAGCCAACCGAGTGTCCAGGGCGGGGGCGGCGGGATGCAGGCGGCGGCCCGGCCGAGCGACTGCGTCGCGGCGTCCAGGTCCCCTTCGGCCGATTGAACACGGGCCAAATTGAGCGGACCATCATAACGACCCAGCGACTCGACGATTGTAAATGCCCGGGCCGCTTGCCGCAGTTCGTGGTTGCCGCTCAGCAGCAAACCGATGCCGTAGTCATTCCACCGTACCCACGCATTGTCGGATTGATCCAACGTGGTGGATTGGTCAAATGTCAATTGAATCTCATCCCGGTCCAATTCCAAAATCGGTAAATCGTTGGGGTCACCGACGTTGCCCAATTGCAACGGATCTCGCGCCGCGTCGCGATCGGCCCGAATGTAGTCCAAATACTCGGTGTCGAATTTGCGATACAGCAACCGGGCGGTGACGGTGATCGGCGAGCGGGACTTCGGGGGGATCGTCAACCGGTAGTGAATGCCCTGCCCCGCCCCGGGTGGGATCTGGTGAACGTAGACCGACGTGAAGATATCTTCGACGTTGCGCCGGTTGATTCGGTAGCCGTCGCGATCGATAACGAAATTGTTAACATAATGCGAATTCGGATCGACCACCTCGCGGTCATCCCGATGTCCCGAACGGCCGATGATCTCGCCGTCTTGGATCGCGGTCAGTTCCACCCAGACTTGATTCGAGTCGACGGTGCCTTGCGTGAAATGGTGCCCCAATCGGCGGGTTCTCAGCACCGTTTCGATGAGAACTTCTTCGCCGGGGGTCACCGACGCGTTTTGCTCGATCGGTGCGATCAATTCGTCGCTGACGGCCCCACCCCTTCGGATTCCGAAAAGATCGACCGTGACGGAGCCTTTCAAAAATTGCCGCTGAACCTCCGTCGCGGTCTCGTCGCCGGCCCAGTAGGTCACCGCCGAATTGGCGCCCGGGAACTGATGGCTGGCCAAGCCGAAGCTTTTCAGTGTCTCCTGCCATTTCGCACCGACGTTGTCGCTCGGCATCGCCGGCATGTGGCATCCGTTGCAGTTCTCTTGTGCCACATCGGGATAGTAAAAACTGCGGGCGCCGTGACCCGAAACGCCCGAGAGCAAGTAGCTGTCGTAATGATTTTGGCCCCGCAAGAACTCCTTGTAGTGATTCAACTCGCCGGGGATGGAAACTTTATGACACGTGCCGCAAAACTCGGCGGTCTTATGCACCGGCCGCAACATTTCGCGTTTATGAAACGCGGGTTTGGCCCGAACCATTAGCGAATTGAGCGACTGCAGAATCACGTTGTCGGAGTAGGCAAACGGGTAATGCGAAGGTTCGTCGATCGTGTAATCCGCGTTGCCCACGGTGCTGTCGACCGACTCGATTCCATGGCAAACGCTGCAGGTGATGCCTGCGGTGGCCGTTGGGTTATCGACATCATCAAAGTTGGGATCATCGAATTGCCCCGAGAAGAATGGTACCGGATCGTGACAACCGGCGCACCACCGGGAGGCTTGAATCGAGCCGTCGCGCTGCAACGCCACCCGCCGCGTTTCGCGAACCGAAGCTCGGTAGGCGGGGTTGTTAAAGCTACTCATTCGGTGTGCCCCATGCAGCGCCGAACGGTAGATGTCCCCGTGACACCGCAGGCAGTATTCGTCGTTCATCAATGTCTCGGCGGCGATGAACTTGCCGGTTGCTGTTTTGGCCAGTGACGGTTCGAAATACCGGCGACCGTTGGCGGGGGCGGCGTCGCTACGGCGAGGCGGGCCGGCGGTTTGAATGGCCACCATGACGCCGACCAACGCCAGGGTCCCCAGCGCCACGCGGCGGCCGATGTGCCATTTGATCCGCGGACCGACCAATCGGTGCAGCCAGTAGAGCCAAATGACAATTAGCGGCGCCAGCAGGTGTAACCAGTAGACGATCTGCCGCCGGTTGCCGCTGATGTCAACCAATCCCTCGATCCGCATCAAGGCTACGCCGGAGATGAGGATGATCAGGGCGACCCCCAACAATGCGTAGCCGACTTTTACCGCCCGGCGATTGCGGCGGTCCTTGGCTCGCCACATGTGCAAGAATCCAAAACCGACGATGGGGGTAATCAGCAGCAGGCCCAACCCGAGGTGGGCCAAAAACATCAATTGATAAAAATGGTTCTCATAGATGCGGCCGGTCAAACGTTGCAACCAAGTGATGCAACTGAGGTAGAGTCCGTTGGCAAAAAGCGCCGCGAATAAACCCAGCACCACGTAGAGCACCCGGCGTAGCCGCGGGGTGACCGACGGCCCGGCGCCGCGACTTTGGATCGAGCGTGCCCGTGGCGTTGTAGACTCGGCGGAATGGTTGGACATCAATCGATTTGGTTTTGGGTCGTGTTGAACCGCATCCCGCGGGGCAAACCACCACGGTACCAAAAGGACCGATAGGACTGGGTTCGCGTCAACCCGCCGGCGTGAAATGCGTCGATCCCCGTGTCCTGGACCCGCATCGCAACCGCTGGCGGATAGCGGCCCATCGACCGACTGGGCAACGGACCGATCGTTTGGCCAGCCAACGTATTCAAATCGGCGTCCTTGTCCCACCCGACATTGTGCAACACAAAATCTCGAACCCAACCGGTCGGTGGCGGTTTGGGCACTGAAAATCGCAATCGAATCTCATCACCCCCCCCGATGACGACCATTTGGTCATCATCGCTGCGCAGCGTGTTTTCACAACGTCCCCACGGCGACAACGCGCCAGCCAGCGGCGGCCACTTTGCCGAGTCACTAGTCCGTTGGTAATTGAACCGTTCGGGTTGTTTGGAATCGATCACCGTCCGGTCGCTGAATCCGTGGAAGGCCACCTCAGCGAATTGCAATTCTGTTGGGTAAACCTGATGCTCGGCATCTTCGTCTTGAACCACCAACTCCGCGGCGTCCCAATAGATTTGAGCCGACGTGCGAATCCGAAAGATTGGTTCGGCCGGATCGATCACGTCGGTGACGTCGACGATCATTGTCTTTGTCTTGCCGCCGGGAAATCCCATCACTTCGATCGCCCGCCGCCATCGATCCGCGGAATCAGCATCGGGAACCCAGACCGATGGCCACTCGATTGGCGGCAGGTCGGGGTTTTGATCGATTTGGATGTTGAGTGATGTGTCGGTCGGTAGGATCCAACCGGTCAATTTTAGATAGTATTGGTTGGGTTTGTCTTTCGCGATTGTACGTGACGGATCACTTCGATCGTTCTGTCCCCTGCCCCGCCGCGGCACAATGGGATTGGGGGGCGAGGTGTTTGGCGTTAATTGAACTCCCGATCGCGGTGGGGGGGACATCCCCTCACCCCCCAACCCCCTCTCCCCTAAGAGGGGCGAGGGGGAGCCGGAGTGGCTTTGTTCGCTTTGCTCGGTCGATCTAAACTTCAAATCCACCCAGTGCGGCGGGCATAATCCTTGACGCAGACGGCGATCGAATCCCTGAACAAATTTGCCGTCGATCGAACGAATGTCGGCGGTGACATCCCGGCCGGCCGTGTCGCTCGCTGAAACAATCGGATGTCGATCGCCGGCCGCGAACGCAAAGATCTTTGGCTCGGCGATCGACGGCGGTCCCACTTTTTCGTTGGTCCAAACCTGGACGTCGGCCGGATGATCGACCGCGGTCAACTCGACCTGATCAAAGTAAGCGACTTCCCATAACTCTTCGGTGATTCGGAAATCATAAAAACCGTCACGCGGCTTGAGACCCGAACCATAAATTTTAAGGTATTCCCAAGGCCGATCGGGGGCCACGACGTTGCGGGCGACTTGCAACCCCAGCGGCGCCGCCCACAGACAATCGGTGATGAAGACATATTTCTCGCCATCCCAACCGTACAGGTAGGGGCAGGAACCTTTGAGCGTTTGCTCCTCTTCGACCACGGTGTCAACCGGCGGCGAGCGAACCGTTTGCGTCAAACCGTTGGGGAAGATCGTTCGGACGCTCGCCGCGGCATCGAATCCGTCGATCCCAAAGTGGGTTTGGGGGCGGGTGACGATCCGGGAGCGGTAGTGGGGTCCAAAGCGGACTTCCAAGACGCTGCCGATCGCATAATGGTTGACACGTCCGGTCGCGTTGTCATCAATGCCTTTGAACCGCAACGCTAGATGGTGACCGCGCCCGGCGGTGGTATTGATGCCAACCCGCAAACCGGCTGGCGTGGCCGTGATAATATCAACCCCGCCATCACCGTCCAAATCGGCGGCAACGTGGGATAGGCTTCCAGCCTGTCGAGGATTGTTGTGGGATAGGCTTCCAGCCTGTCGAGAGGCACCGACAGGCTGGAAGCCTATCCCACCGTCGGCCGTCAGTTTCGCGATCCCCGAAGCAGCGAAAATTTCCATCCGGGAATCGTTATCCAAATCGGCAACCACCATCGGAGCGGTGATTTGAGCCGAAGCCTCCGTCCGTTGCACCGACCAGCGGCCCGCGGCGGCGGTTTGGGTATAGGCGGCCAATACGTTGTCGCGACCGCCGACGATGATGTCCCAGGACACATTGCCATCAAGGTCTTCGATGGCCAATTCATTCGCACCGGCAACCGCGGGGATGTCGTCGACATACCGACCGCGAAATTGCAAATGCAAGAGGTTTTCAATCAGCCCCACGCGGCCGCTATCACGATGGGCGGTGATGATGTCCAAATCCAAATCGCGGTCCAAGTCCGCGATCGCCATCGTCGAGATCGCATCGTCGGCCCCAATACTCAGCTTTGGCAATTCAAAGAACGTTTGATTACCCCGATTGACAAACATTCGCACCCCATCGGCGGTCGCAAATACCAGATCCAAATCGCCGTCGGCTTCCAAGTCACCGGCAACCGCCGCGGTGACGCCTCGGACATCTTCCAACCCGGTGTCCGGAGTGACTTGCCACGAATCGTCGGCGACCGACATCAGCACCACGCCTTGATCCCCATAGGTAACCAATTGGGGCACGGTGTCATGCCGGCCCGCGGGGCTGTCGCCACCCGACCGGCGGACTCGCCCCGGATCGCTACTGTCGACCACGTACAAATCCGCAGTGATCAATCCAGTCGGCATCCAGTCGAGTTGCCGCGTCGCGGTCACCGTCCAGCGACCGCCATCGTTGCGGTGAAGCCGCAACGTTTGGTCAACGTCGACGCTGACCAGATCAACGTCCAGGTCCAAATCATGGTCGATCGTTTGAACCAAAACGGTGGGCGACGGGTCGATCATTTGCCAATTCAACGTGATCGGACCGGCGGGCGAACGGATCGGAGACTGATGGGCGACGACGGCCGAGAGCCGCGAAATAGCCTCGAAACTGAGCCGGTCCAGCGGGTGCGGCGTGACGCGGCGGCGGTCGGATTTGAAAATTTCGGTGCCGCGGATGACGTTTAACCAAATCGCCGACCGGCCCGCGGCCCGATCAAAATCGTTGTCCGCGATCGCCGCGCTGATTTGATCGATCAAGTCGTCCGGCGTCGTGCCGATCGATTGCAATTCGCGACGCAGGGCCGGGTCGATCGCCGAGGTCAGCGCCCGCGATTGGCGGATCAATGCCGCGGCCGCCGGGTCTCGGTCTTGAATCAGCAGCGATGCGGCCCGCGTCACCAGATACAGGTTGTCGGGGTAAGCGGTGGCGACCGCGGCGGCGGCCGTCGCGGCGGTTGCCAGCACGTCGGGCGGCAGTCCCGTGATCGGGTCCTCCAACGGTTCGATGGCCGCCAACATTGCCCCCCCCAGCAGATCCAGGTCCGGCTGCGGGGAGCCGTCGCCGATCGCCCCGACGAGTCGATCGAGCGACGCGGCACGTTTGGATTTGGCAAGCGAACGCGGCAGCAACGAAGCTTCCCGAAGGTCGACGCGGGAGGACAACCACAGCGTCATGGCCCCGGCTCCGACCAGCGAATCGTATCGGGCAATCGCTTCGCGGGCCGCCCCGATCGCCCCGGGCAACGCCGCACGGGCGGCGGTTTGTTCGGCCCGGCCGGCCGATGCGTCGCCGACCGTCGCGGCGAGCGAATCGACCTGCAGCACACGATTGAGTGCCCAATTGAGCGTCGTCGAGGCGTCGTCGGGTAATTCCTCGTGCAGTCGCGTCCAGCCCGCGTCGGCCCGAGCGAGTTCAAAACTCTCAGTCGCCGCCAACGACGTCCGCGTCAGTTCGAGCCGCTGCCGGGTTTCGGCAAGATCATCCGCAAGGAATTGCCATACGGTCACGGCAACCACGATCGCAATGATTAACCCGGCGGCCCCAAGCAGCACGGATCGACGGGGATAGGCGGATGTCATTCAACTCAGCAGGTTCAAAACGTAGGGTGGGTCAAACCGCTTCGGCGCCGACCCACCACCGGTCAGCGTTCTAGCGGAGGGTCGGCGCCGAAGCGGCTTGGCCCACCTTACCGCTACCGTCCAAATGCGGCTGCGGTTCATGCGACCACGCCGGTTGACCCTGCACCAATAACCACGATCGGTCAGTCGCCAAATCAGCATACGTTTGCGAGTCTCCGCCGGGCCAAGACACTTCGATCGTTACCGGCGAGTCGTCCTCGCCACGGCCAAAGATTAGTCGCGGGTCGTTGCGGCACAGGTAACCGTCGCCCGCGGTCCGCCACCGGGTTTGACCGTCCCGGCCGACGATCCGCACCGCCGCGGTAACCGCGTCGCGAGCCGCCGCGGTGCCGACCAGTTCGACGGTGATCCAGTGGGCGGGGGCGGGGGCGGGCGTTTGATTCATCAACAACGCCACCGGCTCGGTCTGATGGGTGACGACCAAATCCACCCGCCCGTTGTCGTCAAAATCGCCGGTCCATAAAGCGCGGCCGACGTGCTTGGTTTGAAAATACGGTTCGTCATCCGCGGCGATGGCTTCCCACCGACCGCCGGGTTTCAAAGCAAACCGCTGTGGAGGCTGGGCATAGGGCGAACGCCGACCGTCCTTTTCAAACGTGTCGACGTGACCGTTGGTGACGACAAGCTCGTCGACGCCGTTGCTATCCAAATCAACCCATTCGGTCCCAAATCCGACCAGCGGCAAGGTTGATTCGCTCAGCCCCGCGACGATCGTTCGGTCGATCCAGCCGCCACCGTCGGCCAAGTGAAAACTGTTGGATTCGTTCTCGAAATTGGTCACGTACAAATCCGGCTGCCGATCACCGTCGACGTCTGAAATGGCGATTCCCATCGACCCCTGCGGCCGCCCACGGTCATCGCCGCCGACGCCCGCGGCGATCGCCGAGTCGACCCACCCGCCGCCCCCGGTCTGCCACAGTTGATTGGCCGTCATGTCGTTGGCCACCAACACCCGGCAGCCGGTGTCGCTTAGCCCGGGCAAAACCGGCCCGGGCAAAACCATCACGCCCAGCCCCCGCCCGGTCGGCCCGGCGGCGATCGTCCGGGCGGTTTGATCCCGAAGCTCCCCGTTCGGATCGGTCAAAAAGACGCGGTCTTGACCGGCGGCAAACCGCATCGGCGAGCAGCTCCGGTGTCCCGCCATCCCCTCGGCATCGCACTGGATCGTTGCCGGTCCCAGCCCGTCGCAGTACGTCGCGATGTACAAATCCGACAGTCCGTCGGAGTCAAAATCGGCGATCGCGCCGGACGTCGACCAGCTCACCACGCCGCCCAACGCCGCCTCGTCGGCGGTGAACGTTCCATCACCGTTGTTGGTCAACAACGTGTCGGCGTCGTAGTTGAGCAGCACGATGTCCTCGAAACCGTCGGCGTTAAGGTCGCCGATCGCGACGCCCTGGCCAAATCGGTGGTCGCCGGCGCCCGCCTCGGCGGCAACGTTGACGAACCGCCCGCCAATGTTTCGCAGCAACGCGCCGCGGCGGCTGTCCTCCGCTCCGGGGCGTCCGCCGGCGTCGCGGAGGATCAAATCCGCCCTCCCGTCGCGGTCAAAATCCAACGTACCCCCGCCGCACCCCAGCGTGTCCGAAAGCATCACGCCGGGGTTCTGCAGTCCGTCGGCGGTCCGGCCGAAGAAGTCCAATCCCCACTCGGCGGCTTGGTTGACCATCCGCGGGGCCACCGTGAGGCCGGTTTTGCCCGGCCGACCCGAAGCCCCGCTCGGTGGCACAAAATTTTCAATCCACCCGGCGATTTGGTCCGGCGAAGCGCTCGACTTGAGCCTGTCGATTGCCGCAATCGGCTGCTGCCAGGGCGTTTGACGCGTCAATTGTTTGACAATCCGGTTGCGAACGTTCGTAAGCCGCCGACGATCGTGCTCTGAAAAACTCGGGTCAACCGATTGGACCGCCGCCCAAGCTTCGGCCTCCCACGGACGCCCGAGTTCGACCAGCGACTGCACCACCGCCACCGCCGCGGGGCCGTCGGTGCGGTCGGCCTCCAGCCGCCGCAGTGCGTCGCGCCACCGAACGAGCGTCTCAGTCCGGGTTCGCAACGCGTTGACCTCACCGGTGTCGGAATCGCCGGCGGCTTGCAACAGCCGAAGCAGCAATTGATGGGCGTCCAGGTCCAGACCGTTCAAATCCACCGCCCGGGCCGCCGCGGACGTCGCCCAACCGGTATGGCCCCCCGCGTCGGCCCACGCTGCGGCGGCGGACCACATCGCCGGTTGACGCCAAGCCGCGGCGTTGCCGATTTGCGAAGCGAGCAGCCGCCCGAGTTCCTCCCAACGACCGGTCCAGCGGTAGCCCTGGGCGAGGTGAGCGGTCGCAACCACGTCATCGGAAAACTTTTCCCTAATCTTTTCCAAGGTGCTGTTTGCGTCGCGGAAACGCGATTCATCCATCGCCGTCTTGGCTTCACCGATCAGCGGGCGGGGATCGTCGGGGTTGCGATCGACCATCGTCCGAAGCGATTTCGACTCGCGATCGCGTTTCAACCAAGCCAACGTTGACCACAGCAAGTCGGCGTCGAATTGTCGTTGGCGGATCAGCGACTGCGCCACTTCACCCGCTTCGACGTGCCGTTCGACCCCGACGAGCCAATCGACCAACGACTGCCGAAGCGTCGGTTGTTCGGGCATCGCCTCCACTGCGGCTCGGTTCAGCTCGATGACGTCAAAGAGTCGTCCCCCGGCAACCAACGTCGCGACGGCCTGTTGATAAATGGCCGGATCGGAGAAATTCGCCGCTTCGCAAGCCGCGATCATCAAGTCGCTGGCGGTGGCCGGGTCGTCGAGTTCATACCGCACCCTGGCGACCGATGCCAGCAGCGACGGATCACCAGCCCCGGCGATCAACAAAGGCCCTGACAATTGGTCGGCCTCGGCCCACCGACCGGCCGCGATCGCCTGTGCGAACTGCCGACGGTCGACGTCGGGATCCGCCACCGAAACCGCCGGCGACCGGTCGCAACCTATGACCGCCAGCAGCAGCAGACAAGCCAGCCGAGGTTGTTGGCAGACGCCGAACCAAAAAGCGATAGGTCCCACCGGTCGCATTCGTCCCATCGATCGCATTCGTCCCATCGGTCGCCCGAGCATTCCAAAGGCTCCATGGTAGGCCGCCGCCCCGCCGCCGGGCCAGGGTCACGTTGAGCTGTCCCGAGCGGCAAGCCTCAAACCCGGCCCTAGCGGATCGGCGATCAGCGGGGACAATCGGACGGGCCGCATCGGCTAACGGTCCGGTCGCATCGGCCTACGGCCCTCCCCCACCGCCCCATCCTCGGCTCGGATCACCATCAGCATGCAATCACCGCCGCCAAAATCGAATCCTGCCGGTGAGGATTGGTCGGCGGCGGTCGGGTTGCCATCAGCCAAAGCAACCGAGTCGCTCCGCGGGATTGTCGGCTACCTGAATTTCTCCTCCGGTCCCGCCCCGCCGGCGACGTTGGCCGCGTGGAACATCGTCCACACCGAAGCGACCGCCGGCGATCCGTTGTCCGGGCCGGCGCCGTTTTTGGTCATGCGGTTTTGGGTTGAACAAACCATCGAGCAGTTGCAGGCCGACTCGCCGGCGTTCGCCAACACCGCCCGAGTGCGGTCGCTGGTGCCGCTTCTTTGGTCGGGGCTATTGCCCGCCTACTTGGACTTTCATCGCGACCTGCTGTTTCACCAACCGCCGGAGATCCTTTTCAACGGCTTCATGCTGGGTCGTTGTGCCGAAGCGATCTTGGAACGGATCGGCGACCGCGACGCCGGTTCGGTTGATCAAACCCGCCTGATCGACGACGTGATCGGCGATTTGAACGATTACGTCGGCTACCGTCCCGTCGCGGTGCTGGAGAATCGCAAATGCGAGCCTTACGAGCACGAGTTCGTTCGGCCGATCCCCGTCGCGATGCCGGGGTTGGGCGATCGCGACGCGGCGTTCAGCGCCGGACCCTACGCCGACCTGATTGGCCGGGCGGTCGAGGCGATCCGCTCGGCGCCCGAGGACATCCTGCGGGCCGCTTCGATGGACCCCGACCAAATGATCGAGGTCGCGATCGATCCGCGAGCCTACGATTTCGACCATCCGGTCAATCGGCGGCCCAATTATCACTTCGGCGGCTGGGATGAACGGTCGATTGATTTGAAAGGTCGCTACAACCGGTTCGTCGTCCGCGGCGTGACGCTTTCGGCGCTGCAGTCGCGGTTGAATGAATCGGCCGGCCAGTCAAAACAAATTGATGCCGAACTGCTTGAGGAAGCCGCCTCGGTGCTCGCCGGCACGATGCTGATGGCTTCGGGGATCTCCGGTTGGGGACCCGGGGCGTACAGTTCCGACGTGACGCTTCGCAGTCTGATGGCGCCGATTGCCGACTATCGCGATCGATTTTACCGGTGGCGGATTTCGCAGGTGCCGCCGGCCCATTCGGCTCGGTTACGCGAGGAGGAAGCGGTCCGGCATCAACCCTTTGGCGCCGCCCGGCAACATCTCAACGCCGCCCTGGCCCGCCGCCGCGCGGTGCAGTTGCAACACGTCCAGTTGGCCCGCCTGTACGCCCGGATGGGTTATCCCGACGCGGCCAAACGCCAAGCCGATGTGGTCCCGGCGGCTTCGGCGCGGTTGATGTGCCGAATCGATTGCAATTTGACGCTGGGGCTGCGTGACATCCGGGCGGGCAAAATTGATGCGGCCGCCGAAGTACCTCAGCAAACGTTCGACTTGATCCGCCGCGCCATCGACTGCGGAGCGTTGATCGATCCGTGGAACCTGTTGGGGTTTGCCGGTCAATTTGCGCTCTATCCGGGCATCGAAAACAGCATTCATGACACCCGCGTGGAGGAGTTGCTGTTTTTGATCGACAACCTGTTTGGTTACATCGCGCGGGTATGGTCCGAAGCGGCGGCGCGGGACAACGGGCCGTTATATGAACGAATGGAAGCGATCTATCGCGAGATCGCGCAGTGGTGGCAACAATTCGCCGCTCACACCGTCAGCGACATCGAAGCGTCCGATCCGTGGGACAATTTTGAATCGGCCCGTCTGGTCGCCCAAGCGTTGCGGTTGTGGCATCGCGGCGGGGCGACCCGCGGCGACATTGCGTTTTGGGCACCACACGCGGATTTGTTTGATTCCCCGCGGGCCTATCAATTGGTGCTCCACGCGTTATTGGAACGCCAAGACTTTGTGCCCGCCCAGGCGCTATTGATTCACTGGCTCGGGGCGGCCGAGCGGATCGGCATCCGCGGCGGCGGAGGGACGCTACCGCAATTGGCCCAGCGGTGGTTGTTGCAACTTCGCAAATCGGCCCGCACCGGGCCTGGCGTTCAAACACCCGATCAACCGCTGTGGCCGCGAATCAATAAGTTCTTCGATTATCTCGAAGCCAACGCGGAATCCTATTGGCATACGCCTCAATTTGAGGTCGGTGGCGACACGCAACCTCGCCGGCCGATGAATGATTTGGAAAACGAGTTGGCCGACGCTCGCGATGATGGCAACGATGGCGGGTTGCTCGATCCCGACGCCGAGGAAACAACTGATGACTTGTATGCGGCCGCTTATGAGGATATGACTTATCGGGACACCACCGACGACGGCAACGAAGGATCGGTTTTCGAGTTCGCCGACGAAGGTTCGGCCGATGAGTTGGAGGCGGAGGTCCGCCGGTTGGGCGATCGTTTGGAGTTTTTGCAATCGTTGTCGCGGATGTGGGCGGTCGCTGCGGACGTTGCGGTGACGGATTTGACTGCCGGGTCGGGAGCCGATCCCGATGCCGGTTCGTTCGATTTGGCCGATCGGCAGCACCGCATCGAGGCGCTGCGAGGTTGGGCCGCCCGAGCGGTGCAGAACCGTGCCGGGTTGTTGGAACTGCTCGATAGTGTTCGCCATTATAAAGTGACACCTTCGGGCACCGACAAGGATTCGATGCGGACCTACGACCGCCGCCGGGTGCTGCGGGATTCGTTGATGGAACGGATCATCAACACCGCGGTGGAGATGTCCGATGCTCGGCGGTTGATCGCCGCGGCGGCCGGGGCGCTGGACAACAATGTTGCTCAAATGCCGCGTGAGGAATTGGCCGAAGACGACGACGGCGCGATTGAATTGTTCGCCGCCCTGATGGCCGGGGATGAAGAGCACGCTCGCGGTCGTTTTGACAAATTCCTGCAATCGGCGATGAAACGCAACCTGCTCTATATCCCGTTATCGCGAGGCGGCGATCCGGTCAAAATTTATGTCACCCGGCTGCGGCAACGACACCTCTCGCATCTGTTGCATTGGATGCCGCGATGCGGTTTAGTCACCCAGACTTGCCGTTTGGTCGAAGCCGCCCGGCAGATGGAGCAGCGCAATCCGATCGGCGTCGGCGCGGTGACGGAATTTGACGGACTTTATAAGACCGGGTTTCGCTCCATGGTCCGCTCGGTCGCCACCGCCGTGATCGCCGACGCCGGGGGTGACGCCGGCGATTTGGACCAAGACGCGATCGCGGGGCGGTTGGTCCCGATGCTCGAAAAATTGACCGAAACGACGCTCGGCAGTTGGCTGGCCCACTCCCAGACCTTGCGTCTCTCGCCGCTCGAAGCGGTCACCGATCGGAGCCGATGGAAACGATTGGTGCAGTTCATCGAGACCTATGGTGATCCGCTATTTACCCAAGGTTTCTTGCAACTGTCCAACGTCCGAGGCGTGCTGCACCAGGGCGTCGCCGGCTGGCTGCGGCGGGTCGTTGACGAGTCCGATCCGTTGATCGCCGACACCAAACTGGGCGAGGACCTGGACGCCGGAGTCATCACTGTCGCCGAAGCTGCCGGGCACCTGTCGCTCGTCTTTGAATCGCTGCTGGATCATCACGCCGAGTACCAGGATTACAACTCGACGACGACCCAAAGCGATCGCGGGGAGTTGATTTATACATTTTTGGATTTCTTGCGGCTTCGCAGCCGTTATGAGAGGGTCGCTTGGAACCTGCGTCCGGTAATGTGGACGCACCAGGTATTGGTATCGATGGGGTTGTTGACCACGGCCGAGGCGTGGCGGGCCAACCTCGTCCAGCGGATCGCGTCGGAGGCGGAGCTTTACGTTAAAAAACTTCGCGAGCTGCAAACCCTGTATTCGATGCGGATGCCAACGATCGCCGACCGGATCAACGAGCGTTTTGTCCAGCCGATGACGATTGACCGGATGCGGGCGTTGGTCGCTCCGGCGATGGAAGATGCGGAGGCGGATCGCGACAGCCTGGCATTTGAAACATTACAAACCGAAGCGGACCGGCAGGCCGAAAATCCCGTCGGTGTCGGGTTGGATCTGCCTCCGTGGATTGGGGCGCTGGAGGAGGAGGTCAACCGGCACACCCGTAGCGGCATCGACCCGCAGTCGCTGGTGACGATCGCGATCCGCCCGATGCCGATCGCCGAGGTCCAGACGCAACTGCGGCTCGCTGCGACCCAGGGTCGCCGATTGCCCAACCTGCGACGAAAACCTCAATAATCCCGCCGTAGCGGAAGCCGCCAAGGCTTCCGGATTCCCGCCGCCGTAGCGGAAGCCGCCAAGGCTTCCGGATTCCCCCCCGCTACGTCAAGCGTCCCCCAATCGTTCCAAACCTCGCTCCGATCGAGCGACATCGTCTCGGTTTCGCTCGATCCATTCGCCCCGATCGGCTTTTAGCTGGTAGACTCGCTTATCAACTCAGAGGGGGGACCGATCCGGCCCCCCTCTCATTCTCTCCGGCTGGACAGGCAAACCATGAAAGTTCGTTATTACCTCCCCGCGATCACCTTGGTCGCCACGTTGGGTTTCTCGGTCGGCTGCGATGTCGACGTGACCGAAGAAGGCCGGATGCCGTCGATGGAAGTCGATCCGGGCGAGATGCCCGAAGTGGACGTCGATACCGCCGACGTCGACATGCATATGGAAGAGAAAACTGTCTCCGTGCCGGACGTCGATGTAAGCACGAAAGAGAAAACTATGAGCGTGCCGGACATCGACATCACCGGCCCCGACAACGACTGATCGACCACTCCGAGCCAATAAAACGAAGGGGACCGATGGGATAATGACATGCCCATCGGTCCCCTTCGTCGTCTAAGTCAAATTGCCCCTACCGCATCCGGCCGAGGGGTTGGCGATAGGACAAATTTTGCAGGGTGGGTCCAGCCGCTTCGGCGCCGACCCACCGCTGCGGTAGTCTCGATGGCTCTTCGGCGTCAAACACGGAATTTGGTCGTGGACGAGGCCACAAGTCCCGGAGCGACGAACTCGCAACCTCGTCTGCAACGTCACCGATGGTTCCCCCGGTTGTAAACCTCAACCGCACCGCCACCGAGGACCTGGCAGCCAACGAATTGTAAAACCGCCACGACGCAAGCCTAATTCGGAAAAATTTCCCGAAAGGGGCTTCCCCCCCCCCCCTTAGATTTAGTAAAACGGTGGCGAGTCGTTCGTTCGGAGGTTTGTTCCCGCCCCGGCATTGACGTGATCGTTTCCGAAAATCCCCGCACCGTAATCGTCCCCTCGTTCAACGAGGCGGCAACGTTGCCACGCCTGTTGGGGCAATTGCGAGACGCGTTGCCTCAAGCCCAAATCATCGTCGTCGATGATGGTTCGACCGACGAAACCGATGACCATTCAGTGCAGTGGAGCGATCGATTCGACGTGCATTGGCTCCGTCATCCCGGTAACCTTGGCAAAGGGGCGGCGGTGCGAACCGGCCTGGCCGTCGCCAGTGGCCGGTGGGTGGCGATCCAGGATGCGGATCTGGAATACAATCCCGCCGAGCTGGCCCAGTTATTCGACCGCGCCGAAACCGAGACTGCGTCCGCGGGCCGTCCGGTGGCGGTCTATGGTTCGCGATACCTAACCGGCGGCCGGGCCAAGGGGGGATCGCCGTTGGCCTACTGGGCGGTCCGGGTGTTGGCACTGTGGCAGTGGTTGTTGTTTGGACGCTGGCTCTCCGATCCGCTGACCTGTTACAAGGTGCTGCCGACGTCGTGGCTGCGGTCGATAGATTTGCAAAGCCGCCGGTTTGAACTGTGTGCCGAAATGAACGCCCGGTTGATTGCCGACGGGGTACCCATCAAGGAGGTGCCAGTCAGTTATCGACCACGTGGTTATGACGAAGGCAAGAAGATTGGAGCGGCGGATTTCTTTGCTTCATTGGCCATGTACGCACGCTGTCGCAGTCAAACATGGTTCAAGCGGTCGGGCGAAGCCGTTGATAAGGTTGCTATCTCTTCAGCACGTCGTTGGACCTACCTTCTAACCCGCCTGGCCATCGGCGCAGTTGCTGCTGGTCGCGGGTCTGAGCAAGCTGTCGGCATCGGCGGCGATGCCAATGGGATCATGGTGGATCATTCCCTCATCGGTGGTGACCGTTTGGGGCGTGTTGGAGCTGATTCTCGGGGTGGCGGCTTTGAGTTTGATTCCCGGCCGCCGTTTGGCGATCGCGATGGCCGGAATCTTTGTCTTTTTCTTGGGTGCGTTGGGGTTGCAGTGGGCCGGTGGGGCAACGACTTGCGCTTGCCTGGGCGGCGGCGGGACGGCAATTGGCTTGATGGCGACGATTGATGCCGCGGCGTTGCTGGCGATTCTTATTTACCACCGTGACTGGTCGCTTCCCGCGTCGATACCGTCCGGTGCTGCCGGTGATTTAGTCGGCAATCTTCGTTGGGTGCTGCCAATCCTCTTGATCGGTTCAACTTGCTGGTTCGGTTCCCCGCACGCTGCCCAAGCCTATGTGGCAGGTGACCGGGTAGTGGTCGATCAACCATCAAAATTTGCCGGCGCGGTCCAAGCGGATCAGTCCGCCGGCGTCACCTTCCATCTTCGCAACACAACCAACCGGCCGGTACGGGTGCTTGGGGCCAAAGCCAGTTGCCGATGCGTGGCAATTGATGACTTGCCGCTGACGCTGGGGCCAAAAGATCATCGAAAAATCTGCGTTCGATTGATCGGTGGCGGCGGTGGTTTGCAGCGCGAAACCGCGACGCTGATTTTCGACGATTCCTCGCCCGGCACCGTGCTGGGCGTGACGGCCGTTTCTCACCCGAATCATTGAAACCGATGGCCGTGGGTGGAAGATCGTTCTTACTGGGTATATCCGATGAAACAGCGTTTGGTTAGTTTGTTTGGAACTATCGGTTTGGTGCTTTCAATCACCGCCCTGTTGCCCATTGCCCATTCTTATGCGGTGGGTTGCACGCCATTGATCAAGTGTGGAGGCAGCTGTGGAACGCCCCTGCCGGATGGAAGTTGCCCTCGAAGGGATAGTGTCGTCGTTGCCTATTGCGGAGGACTGGGTGGTTATGAGTGCGAGTGTGCTGTTCGCGGGAACGCTAATTGCAGCTGCGGTGTAAAGTAGGATGAACCCTGAAATATCTCTTGACTACTTGCAAATTGGGTGGGCTTAGCCGCTTGACCTGACCGCAGAACCTTAGGGACGTTGATCTAGACCGTGAAAGCCACCTTAACCGGCTCTGTAGCCAACAATTTGTTCTGAATCCTGGCTGAATTGGCACAGTCGCTGCTGTGACTAGGATAAGTGTATCCACGTAATTGCAATTTACGCGAAAAGGGTCGATTTTTCATGTTCAGTGAATTAGTAAATTCTCCTGTTCGGTTAGGGTTGATTTGGAGCGTCTTAGTAGGTTGGTCGGCCGTATTAACGCTTGCCGCCCCTGAGGCATTCGCATCTGACCTGACAAAGCGAATCATCGATATCCAGTCATCCCGTGAAAAGCTTTTTGGCGACATGCAGGCGTCGTGGCGAGTGGATTCAACGGGAGAGAATGGAAGCTCGACCCAACTGGTTAAATTCTGGTCGAGAGGAAACCAGCTATTCCGATATGATATAAGTAATCTCAGGGAAGGCGGAACCGCATCGAACCAGATCAATCGAGTGATAATTCGTCCTGAAGGCTACGCGAAAATAATTGTTCAAGGTCCCCGGAGTGAGGGCGCGGTGGTTTCATACGGGGCAGCTGAAGAAGCTTTGTTGGTGATGAGGAGTCAGCGATGGTTCTGTTCCGCCAATCAAGGGTTGCCGAGCTGGCATGTATTCCGAAATCTTCGGAGCGACTTGCTGGGAACGCTGTCTTTTAAGTGTTGGGTCGAATCGTCAATTGACCAACCAATAGTCGTTCGGTCGGAATACCTAAATTCGAGTGGGTCAGCCAGCGTATCAGTTGAGCTTTCGCCAGATGATTTTCGGGTTGTTCATGGAGAAGAAACTATGCTTGTGTCGGAAGGCAAAGGATTACAGAGTCGGCTTGAGACGGCTTATGACGAAACGAATAAGAACGCACCTGAAGTGTTCAAAATCACCAAAACTTGGAACGATGGAGTTGTTGAATCTGTCCAGGTTGAATTGCTTGAGATGAAGTTTGTGGCTGCCGATCTTTCTGCTTTTGACGTGCCGGTCTTTCTTTTGAATGCACGCCCCCCAACGCTATGGGTCCGTAGGCTTGTAATGCTCTTGATTGGCCTTTCGTGTCTGGCAATCTATTTCTGGACCAAGCACAGGAGTGAAACACCGGGTGTGTCCTAATTCGATTCGTTGCGATTCAGTTGGCTCTTATGTGTGGCTGCGATGGCTGGCCATATTGATACTCGCATGTTTGCTGGGGTCCACACTAACCTCAGGTTTGATGTTTTGCTTGAACCCTCTTTTGCTGGTTTTGTTGTTTTTATTAATTGGAAAAATGCCGCTGGAGGTTTGGGTGTTCGCGCAAGCAGCGTCCGCGTTGATCTTCTACGGTATGGTGACTCGGCTCCTGCTGACGGTCTTCGAGGGGACTTTAGGTGGGGCATGGTTGGCTTTGGCATGCGTTCTAGCATTGACGCATACTTCACTGCTATTGGCGTGGAGACTTGTTGTTCGCCGTATTAAATTGTTTCCGGTTCTTTTGTTTGCACCAGGCTTAGTGGTTTATGAGGCCGTGATTAGCCAAGTTGTAAACATTCTGGTGGGTACGGGATTTCCTCATTCGGCGCTGGGGCTGACCGCGGCTAGGTTCACGGTTCTAAGTCAGCTTGCGGCGTTAGGCGGCGTCCCACTTCTGTCTCTGCTTGTGGGGTTTGTCTCGGCTGGCATTGCAGTTTGGATGCTGCCGGCAACTTCAAAATTAGAGAAGGCTACTACCGGTTTGTTGTCAGTGTTGGCGATCTTAATGGCGGTTGCATATGGGGTTGCCCGTCAATCGATTGGGGTGACGAACGGAGTCGTGAAAATATTGCTTGCATCGGAAGGCCAGTCGATCGACCACGTCAACCTGTCATGCGAGAACACAGATGTCCGATTCTTGATCGGACCAGAAACGCTCGGTGTTGCAACTTGGACCTCGTCGGGTAGAATGCTTCCAGAATCTCAAAGTCTTGTGAATCTCCTTGAGCTTGGGGAACACCTCAATAGAGATGTAATCACGGGAGTCTGGTTGCGAGTCGATGGCCATCCGAATCCGCTCAATGCCGTCGTGCGTTGCCGCGACGGTCACATTCTCGAAGTTGCGGCCAAGCGGTGTTTAGTTCCAATGGTGGAATCGACAGACGAAGGCATTTTTTGGTCGGCGGAAAGGTTCTTGGCCGAACTGTTCTCTTGGCAACCGAGATTTGTTTCGGCGGTATCTTCGTATAAGCTCGAAGAGATAGTCCTACCAAACCAGAAAAGAACTGTCGTGGATAGTGTTTCGCCCCCGACGGTTGCAGTCTGCTATGACATATTCTTTAGTCGATGGGTTCGACATGAGCGATTGGGACCGTTCATTGTTTGTTGCTCACGTGAACCATCAGACCCAACCGGTTTAATTCGGACTGCGTTTCATCTGCATTGCCAACTGCGGGCAATTGAGTCTGGACGATCGGTTGTTGGTGTAGTTGCTGGGGGTAACGACGTCGCCTTTGATCGAATCGGCCTGCCGTTGAAGTTTGATCGAATGACGGGTGGTCAGAAGACAGTGGATGCCCCACTTGAGTCCCTCGACGACACGTTTTATATGCGATTCGGCGATCTGATCACTCCGACTTGCGTTTTCGTGATCATAGTTTTCATTGCGGCGGGACTCGCAAGAGATTTAAATCCGGCGGTGAAATCATGAAACGGTCACTACATGAGCTTGGCCCCTTGGCTTCATTACTGGTGGTCCAGGTGATACTGCTTGGTAGAATTGCTTGGGAGACGGCACCCGGCTGGGACGAATGGGCGCACCTACCCAGTGGACTATATCATCTTCAATACGGCGATTACCATCCCTATCGTGTCAATCCCCCACTTGCTCGTGTTTTATCCGCGTTGCCAGTTCTTGCGAGCGGTGGTGCTTATGACGGTCCGCTAATCCCGGAACGTCCGAACTTAAGGTCGGAGTGGTACCTAATGCTGAGCTACACACATCAGCTTGGTCCAGCGTTTTTTTTTCAGATAAGCATCGCCCGGAGTGCGATGATTGCAGTTGCATCATCTGGCACAATATTGATCAAAAAGATTGGCGATCACCTGTATGGTTCGTCTGCGGGCTGGGTCGCGGCTTTCCTCTGGGTTTTTTCACCAACCGTTCTGACGTTTGGGGCATCAATTACCCCGGACGTCACTGCGGCAGTCACAGGTTTGTGGGCAACCTGGCGAACCTATCATTGGTTACGCAACGGAACATGGGCGACGTCGGTCTGGTTGGCGGTTTCTATCGGTCTGGCCATGCTAAGTAAGTTGACGTGGGTCGTTCTGCCTGGAATTGTTTTTGTTATGTGTTTGGGGTACCTCTGGCCTCGTCGACGTCGTGTTGCATGGAGTACGAGATTCTACCAATCATTCTTTATAGCATTTCTTGCATGGTTAATACTGCACTTCGGCTATGAGTTCCAAGGCTTCGCGCAGCCGCTTGGCGAGTTTGATTTTGTTAGCCAGGCCCTTAGTGGGAACGATAATTCCCAAAGGTTGGTGCCACCCAAGCTGGGCAATCAACTGACGTCAGTTCTTCCTGGTTGGATTCCGGTATTGCTCCCTCAACAATATGTTTATGGGATCGATGTCCAGCGTCGCGATTTCGAGATAAAGTTGGGGTCGTACCTATTGGGGAAGTGGTCAGATCGGGGGTGGTGGTATTACTACATTGTGGCTTGGTTGGTCAAGGAACCGCCAGCGATCTTCTTGATCGCATTGTCGGGACATGCCTGGTTGATTGGACAGCGGCGGGTCGTGAGTTCGAGACGAAGGGCCGCTCATTGGATTATGTTGCTGCCTGGGGCGTTAGTGTTCCTGCTAGTTAGTAGTCAAACGGGATTCAACCATCATTTGCGTTATGTTCTGCCCGCTTTCCCAGCATTTTTTCTTTGGGCCGCCGGCCCGGTTGCGTCGATGGGTCATCGGGGTCGGAGCTTGGTAGCTTTGGGGTGCATTTGGTTTGCCGCTTCGTCGCTCTCGGTGATCCCGCGGACATACTCTTATTTTAGCGAAGTAATCGGCGGACCACGGCGCGGGCATCTTTACCTCAACGCCAGCAATTTAGATTGGGGGCAAGACTTGTTGACAATCCGAGATTGGACGCGTCGTCATCCTGATCGTCGACCGGTACACATGCTCTACAGCCCCGAAGTATTGGATTTCAAACGGCTTGGGATTGACGCGACGGATGGGCAAAGCCGCACCGCTGGCGACAATCCGCCAGCGGATGGATGGTGGGTCGTGTCGATCGGTAGCTTGTTGTCTGATCAATTCCGATGGTTCCGTGAACAGCCAATCTATGATGAGCTGTCGGTCACCACCCGGGTTATTTTGGTTCAAAATGGTCGGGCAGTTGCGAGAGGTAGAAAGTAACGGTCGGTGCCAGCCACCCTGCTAAATCGTCGCTCGAAGCTTATGCCGAGCAACACCTGTCGACCTGCTGAGCGACCCACGGCATCGCGCCGATTTGCGGAGCCGTGGGTTGCTGTGGCTCCCGACGGCCTAGTTTTGCGTTTGGTTAACGCGTCTCGACCTTTGATCCGATCCGGCGCAACTGTTCAATCTGCTGCTCGTGCTCGGCGACGAAAACGGGGTAGGCAATGGGAATCCCCCCGGCGAGCAACCACTGCTCGGACGTCGCCGAGGACGGGTTGATCGACTCCAGCAGCAATTCGGCCCAGACCTCCACCAACGCGGTCACGGCCGGATCGTCATAGCTGGGAAGCTGACCGGCGAGCTGCGCCATCGTTCGCTCAACCGCGGCGTCGACTTTGCGCCGGGTTCGCTACCGCTCAAAGCTGAGCTGATAGAACGTGCTCGAGAACTGAATGTCCAAAAATGATGACTGATCGACCTGTTCCGCCGGCGGCCGCAGGTCGTCGGTCGTTTGGTAGTGCCGCTACCGGTACGCGCTGACCGCGAAAAGTCGGCGAAAACTAAGTCTGCCCATGACAATGCTTTTCCCTTTCCGGACACCTCTTCCCTTTCTTGCTCCTCCTGCATCGCCTTTTGCTGTCCGCATTTCAAACAAACCGATTCAATTTTACCACTCTTGTTCGCCATGAATGATGTTGCATATCTGGAGGAGTCCAAGGTCAGATTTACGGCGATTCATTCGTTTTCAAACCCGGATCCCGAGTCTGACGCTTGCTCCTCCCGCTGTTGATTAGCCCGCGGGTGACAGCCTTTCATTCTCGATTTTCGAGACGACAAGCTCTCGGTCTGGGCTTGGAATCTCTTCAAGTCGCGAAAGCAATTCTGCCGCACTGTCGCTTGCTAACTTTCTGTCCTGGTGGTCGATGGCAAGAGGCCCAAAAGACATGACGATTCCCAACCTGGCCCAAAGGTTGTCACGGTTGAGCTGTAGGGATCGCGTGAATTTATGATAACCACTCTGGTCTTCTGGATCGAGTTCAGGAAAAGCCTGTATTAATCCACCCATTGCCTGCCACGCTTCGGATCTCATGCTGGCTTCGCACTCCATATCCGATGTGCAAGCTTGAAGGGTTCGGTAAGCACCGACATGGTCCCCACCAGTTAACATGTTCTGAGCGTCAATCAGTGGCGACATCAGAGGACGCCAGCATTATTAACAATGATCTTCCCCAACGCGTCTTTTATTGCGCGAATGTAAACTCCGTTGTGGGTAGCCTGTAAAATTTCACCGATCGGGACTCCCCCAGGACCTCGTGCGATTCCTTGGACGATCCAGTCTCCGTTTTCTATTACGTCATCGACGTAGGGCATAATGTCGGCGATCGATGGCGATGCGTTCCCAAACAACTTTGCCCAGTTGTGATCCAATTTCAAGGCATGACGGCCGATGTTCAAGGCATCGACGTGGCACGCATTGTGGACTAGCAGTTCTATGAGACTAACCTGATAGACATGCTCCCCATGCACTTCGAGGTTGTAAACCGGGGTGCTTTGACGCGTGGTGAGGATCGACTCGACGATCGCTTCGCCGCCGGCGGCTTGGAGTCGCTCTCCAGGTAGTAGCTTGCCCAGGGGGACCCAGTCGAGACGGTCGAGAGACCAGATCGGGTGGATTGGGGTGCCGGTGATCGTCTCGGTTTGGCCGTCGGGGCCGACGACCGTGACGCTGCAGACTTGATCGACTTGACGGGTGGTGAATCTTGCGGTAACGACGCTGCCTTCGCCCTGGGCGATTGGGGGGCAGGGGTCAATCGACTGGACGTGGGCGATGCCGTCGATTTGAAGCTCTTCGATGTCCAGCAGTAGGCTGCGGCCGGGGATTAAACCGTTGGATCGCAGCCACGCGGTTGGACGAAGGATCTCGGCGTCGACAATCTGGCCGTCACGACGGTCGGCGGTGATCGTGACCTTGGACCAGGTGGCTTCGTCCGGTTCGGGTAGCGAGTCGTCGTATTCCCAGGGGCGGGGGTTCTTGGTCGGGACCCGGGCACCCAGCAGGACGTCCTCGATCGGGATCTGCAGCGTCATGGCGGTGCGGGCGGGGGCCTCCAGAAGCGCCGTGCCGCCGGCATGGTCGGTCAAGTCGTTGAGGAATAAATCGTTGCCCCATACCGCCGATTGGGTTGGTTCGTCGTGCGGCAGCGCGCTGAGTGTGACCAGCGTTCCGGGGACGAAGCAGCCGCCATTCCATAGTCGAGTCAGCAGGCTGGCACACTGACCGGCTTCGTCGAAGTTGTTGGCCAAACCTTTGGCGACTTTGGTGGCTCCGGCTCCGAGGCCAAAGATCGGCACCGCCGCGGCGGCGGATAACCCGGCGTCGACATAATTGCCGCGAGCCAGAGAGATCAAGGCATTGGGTACGTCGGCGAAAATGCCTATTCCGGGAATCATCCCGGCCGCGTCGAGGCCCAGTTGAAACATGTCCAGGTTGTTGCCGAACATCTCGGCGTAAACACCGCCAAAGTACGATGCGTTGGAGTAGAAATCGCCGAAGTACCCGCCACCCCCGCCGCCGTAGTAGGAGTCGAAGATGGCGTTGGAGGCGTCCAGGCCCGATAGGTACGTCACGTGGTCGGTCGCGGATTTGATCCCCGCGTCGCCGGCGATGCCTGCTAGAGCAACGTCGCGGACGGTGCCGGCGGCCGAGACGGCGGTGGCCAGAGCGATCGCCGGGCCGGCCGAAGCGGCCGTTGCCGCCGCGTTGGCTGCCGCGTCGGCGATCTGTTTGGCCGAGTTGGCGTTGGCCGCCGCGGTGGTGTGAGCCGTGGCCGCGGCGGCGACCGCGGCGGTGTGAGGGGTGCGGAAAGGTGTCAGGGTGTGCCGGGATAAAACCGGTTTTGGATCGAGAATGAAAGTTTCTTACGAAGAACGTTTAGCCGACGACTTCGGCCTCCAGCGGAGGTGCGGATCGGGCGACCGGTCTGTGCTGAGCGTCCGTCCCGGAGGGAGTGTAGGCCAGCCATTGAGCTCCGAAATCCTCAATCTCGCGTGTCGACCCTGTCCTGACAGGGGGAAGGCAACATCGTGGTGCTCGTCATCCGGCGAGAGCATCGTGGACGCGGCGGAGTCTGAGAACCTGGGCATGCACTCAATATCCAAAACGCGCCAATTTCACTAGGTAACGGGGCGGGAGATCCGATCGGTCCGAAGTGCCAAACCCATCATCAGGGCCAGCGCTTGCCGCGGGCAGGGAACCACCCCGTGGGCAAGCCTGCCATGAACACCGGTGGGAAGTCAGATGCGTCCATAGTACCGTCAAATCGGGCGAACAGGTCCCCTGGTTTCGGGGGGCGGGAACTGAACCCGCTGCGGAGTCTGCGGAAGGGAAGGGATGCAGCCAAGGGGAACGTCCAACCGTCCGACCCGCCCCGCGCACGGCAAGCGGAAACGTGGCAGGTCACTCGGGTTGGCTGGCGTTCGCGCTCGCAGCTCGGGTCCGTACCTGAGCTTCAGTTCACGTCGCTGCTGCACCACGTCACCGAAGACCTGCTGCGGGAGGCCTTCTTCGACTTGAAGAAGACTGCCGCGGTGGGCGTCGATGAGGTCAGTTGGATTGACTATGAGCAAGGCCATGAGGAACGGCTCGCCGATCTTCATAGTCGACTTCACCGGGGAGCCTATCGGGCACAACCCTCGAAGAGAATCTACATTCCCAAAGCCGATGGGCGGCAACGCCCGATAGGCATCGCGTCGCTGGAGGACAAAGTTGTCCAGAAGGCGGTCGTTTGGGTAATGCAGTGCATCTACGAGCAGGATTTTGCCAACTTCAGTTATGCCCATTTACCCAGTAGACTCGGCGGCCCGGCAGGCACACTCATCAGGCGCTCGACGCTCTGTCGGTGGGACTGTCTGGCAATAAGGTGAACTGGGTATTGGATGCTGACATTGAAGGTTTCTTCGACAACATCGACCATAACCGGTTGATCGAGTTCTTAGAGCATCGTGTTGGCGACCGCCGCATTCTTCGTTTGATCCGCAAATGGCTTACCGCCGGGGTCAGTGAAGGGCGAGTGGTCGCGTCAACCGTGGGAACGCCCCAGGGAGCGGTGGTTCACCGTTGCTTGGCAACGTGTTCCTGCATTATGTGTTACGTATGGATCAAGTGGTGGCGGAAGGAGCGGTGCCGCGGCAGTGTTGTCGTGGTTCGCTATGCCGATGACTTTGTGATTGGCTTTGAGCGCCAGTACGAAGCCGAGGCGTGCCTGAATGAACTTCGGGAGCGTTTTGGTGAGTTTGGTTTGAAGCTGCACGAGGGCAAGACTCGACTGATCGAGTTTGGTCGCTTTGCGATTGAACGTCGTGCCGAACGTGGCGAAGGGAGGCCGGAGGCATTCGACTTCCCGGGGTTCACACACCGCCCGTGACAAAACCCGCAGCCATGGTTGGTTCACCATTCGCCGCGAGAGTATTGCGAGCCGAATGAGGGCGACGATCGCGAAGATTACGGAGTCGTTATGGCGTCGTCGTCACTGGGGTATTGGTGCGGTAAGCGTGTGGTTGTCGCAAGTGATGAACGGCTGGTTTGGCTTTCATGCCGTGCCAGGCAACATGCGTCGATTACAACGTTTCCGTGATGAGATCATCAAGGCTTGGTTGAGGGTATTGAGGCGAAGGTCTCAACGTCATCGCTGGCCGTGGTCTCGAATGCAGCGGATGGTCCGCAGCAAGCTACCCAGTCCCAAGATCCTCCATCCTTACCCGGAACAACGTTTTCGCGACCGACTCAAGGCAGGAGCCGTATGAGGTAATCCTTCAAGTACGGATCTGTGCGGGGGGCCGCCGGCAACGGCGGTCCCTACCGCGATTACCAAAATGGTCGTTTAGGGGGTTTGGCTGCCTGCACGAATCAATTTCTTGGGACGGCCTCGCGGTCGCATCGTCATCTCCAAATTGTAACGCCGGGCAATCGACTCGTTCCACGTTTCTTCGCCAAAAGGAGCTCCCCGCTGCATCGACCACTGCAGCCGCTTGATCTCCCGATCCGACAACGGCATCGCCACCCACTCGCACCAGCTCGATTTCCTGGGCAGTGGCCATGCCGAAAGCAATAGCTTCTCCTTCGACGTGCCGTGCTTCCAACGATACAGGCTGCCCCATCGCCATTCATCCGGGCTGTCGCAAAGCTCAGCGGTGTAGGCGTTACGCTCGACGTAGCGGCACACCGACAGGAAGTGTTCGTCGTCCTGAACCGGAAAGCTCTTATAGCGACCCTGGTACAGGTGGCCTTCACCGACCGTGCCGTAGTGGACGTTGTACCGCTGGGTGTGAGTTAGACTCAGCCATTGGCAGAAGCGGGACATTGCCCCATCGACGGTTGACCGGAGCACCAGATGCCAATGGTTGGGCATCAGGCAATAGGAGAAGAGTTCAACGTCCGAACGGTCGACCGCTTCTTCGAGGACTCGCTCAAACGCTTCGTAGTCAGCCCGCTTCTCGAAGATCGCCATCCGACGGTTCGCTCGGTTGAGGACGTGGTAGAGCTGTCCGGCGGCATCGACGCGGGGAGCACGTCCCATGAGGAGTTCGGGGGTGAGAGGTCCAATTGAAGGGAAACACTCGAAAGCCTACGGCAAGCAGCTTACCCAGTCAACCAATTAGGTACCTGACACCTTTCCGACCCCACTCGAAGGGATGGTTCATGGTCGCTCGCGAGAGTGTTGCCAAGCGAATGCGGGCAACTCTGGCGGCGATCAAAGCCAAGCTGAGACAACGTCGACACTGGGAGATTGGTTTGGTAGGCGAATGGCTAGAGCGTGTGGTTCGGGGCTGGATGGGTTACCATGCGGTCCCGGGCAACATGCGGCGGCTTCAACAGTTTCGCGACGGTGTGATGCGTCGGTGGTTGTTTGTTTTGCGCAAGCGAAGCCAGCGGCACCGGTGGACATGGTCTCGACTGAAGAGCTTATGTGATTCTGTTCTCCCCAAGGCGAAGATCCTTCATCCTTATCCAGAACAAAGGCATCGCGTTCGACGAGAGGCAGGAGCCGTATGAGTTAGACGCTCAAGTACGGATCTGTGCGGGGGGCCGCCCGAAAGGGCGGTCCCTACCGCGATTACCGATTTGGCTGCTTGGGCAATTTACGTCGTTGCTATTTTGAGTTTTCGGTACCGGACACGAATGCCGCGGACTTTAGCGTTGGAGTGTAGGCTTTAGCCGATTCAGTGCTCCGCAGAATCGCCTAAAGGCTAGACTCCAACCGTTGTGGCTCGCCGCTCCGCTTAAGTCCGCGGCATTCGTACCGGACACCTTTTCCCTCGCCGGGCACCTTTTCCCTCGCCGGTACCGGACACCTTTCTCCTCGCCACCTTTTTCCTCGCCCGGGATTCATTCATTGTTCAATCCCAAATCCCGAGTCTGACCCTCGCTCTTCCTCCTCGCTATTCCCGCCCAACTGCACCAACTGCAAGTCTACTTTAACGTCTGCCCGCGTCTGCCAGCGTTTGGCAGCGTCCGCCAGCGTCTGCTTCAGAAATCGTTGATAAACATCACTATTGCTCAGGCACAACGACTGCAAACCGCTCGCTTCCAACAACCTTGAAGCAATAATTGGATGGATGAATGATGCTTCCGCAGTCAATGGCAACGGATCTACGATAGTTCCAACGCGGCTTTTCATTAACTGATGTAGTGTAGCAACGCCTATCACACTCAGTCCAACAAGTGAGGTCAGTCCTTGAAGGTTTGGCTTGCCTAGTTTGGCGAGCTTCATAGGAGCCTTTATGAACATTGGCAGCTTCGCTTCTAACGCCGGGTGGGTATTCGAAACGCTGTTAAGCAAGAAGTTGCAGTGCTCTAGCAAATTCTTTGAGAAGATAGTCTTGGCGAAATACTGCATGTCACGAATGTCAATGTCGTCAATCACCATCGCTGCGAAGTTGGCTAAGTCGCAACCAAGTAAATGGATGGCGATCATAGAACGTTTAGCCTCTATGCTGCTGTCAGTATATCGCGGAAATTCTCTCCATGTCTCGTCTCTTGTGAGATCCAGGAATTGTTTGTACCGTGACGTTGGCTGATATGATGGCACTACGTCACCAAACCGGAGATGATCAATTTCAGATGCTGCGGAATAACTCCGCTGGCGTGGGGGAACTGTCCACTGCCAAACACGGTGATGATTCCATCCTGCGTCTTGCCAACAGTAAACCCGAAGGCTTGCTGAGCATCAGCAAGCGCCTTAGCATTTGGAATTGTGTAGGCAAGATCTAGGTGGCCTCGGATGCTCGTCGAAATTTCACCCAATAATTTTCCTCCATTGGTCATAAAGCCTAAGGCATGTTGACCACGTTCAAGTTCGACAATGCAGCTGTTGTGTACCAATAGAGAGATGTTGCCAACTTGAAAAACATGTTCCCCATGAACTTCTAGGTTGTAAACCGGGGTGCGTTTGCGTTCGGTGGTGATCGAGATGACCACCGCCGCCCCAGCGGCCGCTTTTAACCGTTCACCCTCACTGAGCTTCGATAGCTCCACCCAATCCTGTCGGTCCACCGACCAGACCGGGTGGATCGGGGTGCCGGTGATCGTTTCGGTTTGGCCGTCGGGGCCGACGACCGTGACGCTGCAGACTTGATCGACTTGGCGGGTGGTGAATCTTGCGGTAACGACGCTGCCTTCGCCTTCGGCGATTGGGGGGCAGGGGTCGATCGATTCGACATGAGCGATGCCGTCGATTTGAAGCTCTTCGATGTCCAGCGGTAGGCTGCGACCGGCGATTAAACCGTTGGATCGCAGCCACGCGGTTGGACGAAGAATCTCGGCGTCGACGATCTGGCCGTCTTTACGTTTGGCGGTGATCGATACCTTGGACCAGGTGGCTTCGTCCGGTTCGGGCAGCGAATCGTCGACCTCCCAGGGGCGGGGGTTCTTGGTCGGCACGCGGGCGCCAAGCGGGACGTCCTCGATCGGGATCTGCAGCGTCGTGGCGGTGCGAGCCGGGGCCTCCAGAAGCGCCGTGCCGCCGGCATGATCGGTCAAGTCGTTGAAGAATGAATCGTTGCCCCATACCGCCAATTGGGTTGGTTCGTCGTGCGGTAGCGCGCTGAGTGTGACCAGTGTGCCAGGGACGAAGCAGCCGCCGTTCCATAGTCGAGTCAGCAGACTGGCACACTGACCGGCTTCGTCGAAGTTGTTGGCCAAACCTTTGGCGACTTTGGTGGCTCCGGCTCCGAGGCCAAAACGGAAGCTTCTTGAGTTCAGTGGCATAAAAAAACCTTGCAGTCACATAACCGAAACACCTGCGGATATTATCTTGCCGTCCGAACGCCTGACTCGCACACACAAATTGTCCCCCCTTTTGCCCCCCCCCCAGACAACATAGCTGAAAGGTCGCCAGAATACATAGAGGTTCTTTCGGTTGGGGAAATTAATACCGTTTTCTCTGCACCATCGTCTTGCGATAACCGCAGCCCGACTTCCATTGATCGTCCTAGCACCTGCGACGATAGGAGTTTTAGTCATTGTTAGACAAAACTCCTGGTCCCAAAACACCTGAAATCACACCTCCCAGGTATGCTGCAGTCTCTGCCGCAAGTCCCGTGGCCGTAAAATTATAGGAAGCCGCGTTCCTAATCGGAAAGGCTATTCCCTGAGCGAGGCTTCGAGTCGCAAAGCTTTGTGCCGCTACCTCTTCCAAGAACCTCGGCAATTGAAACGTCTCGTGCATCGCACCGCTGAACAGTCGCCGCACGCGGTCGGTACTAGTTGAACCCTTAACACTCAGCCAACTATGAACACTCTCGTGTCTGAGCGTTAGCTGCTGTTGTGCCCAAGATAAGCCAGGTCTTACAGTTATTGTTCCATCCGCGGCAGTGGATCCCCAACCTGTCAAAGAAGCATTGTAATTCGGCATCTTCATGTATCTGTTAAACGACGCAAAAGATTGAATGCGTGTCGCCGCTCCCGCAATTGCAGAATTGCCAAGAATTCCAGACCCCACATAAAGCACCGCGGCAGCGGAACTAGCGACAACAGCGGTGATATTTGCCCCCATTGTTCCGTAGCTAAGGCCTGAGTCGATCCAGTCAATTGAAACCGACGTCGAGTCGTTCCATGGATTGACATAATCGATGTAGGCACTTCCGTAGGCACCCCAAAAACCGTCAAAGTACCCGCCGCCCCCGCCGCCGTAGTAGGAGTCGAAGATGGCGTTGGAGGCGTCCAGGCCCGATAGGTACGTCACGTGGTCGGTCGCGGACTTGATCCCCGCGTCGCCGGCGATGCCCGCTAGGGCAACGTCGCGGACGGTGCCGGCGGCCGAGACGGCGGTGGCCAGGGCGATCGCCGGGCCGGCCGAAGCGGTTGTCGCCGCCGCGTTGGCTGCCGCGTCGGCGATCTGTTTGGCCGAGTTGGCGTTGGCCGCCGCGGTAGTGTGAGCCGTAGCCGCGGCGGCGACCGCGGCGGTGTGAGCGAGCTGCAGCGGTAGAACGTCGTTGACATAATCCTGGTGGGCGGCGTTGTCGGCCGCCCGCTTGGCCGCGTCGGCCGCCGCGATCGCTGCGTCGCGGGTTTTGTCGGCTTGGTAAATCGCGTCGGCTTTCGCTTCGGCTGCGGCCGCCAGCGCCGCTGACTTGGCTTTGTCGGCTGCCGCCATCGCTTGATTGGCGGCGTCGGCGGCGGCCGATTGAGCGGCGTTGAAGGCTGCGGCGGCGGCGATTTGTTCGCCCCACATCGCATCGGCGGCGTCGGACAATGCCGACGAGTGCGTCGCTCCGGCGGCGATCGCGGCGTCACGGAGCGCCCGCCAAGCGGCTTTTTCGGTCGCTTCGTAAGCGGCGATCAACGAGTCGATGGTGCTGGTGAGCGACTCGATCGCCGCGGTGATCGCGGCTGCGGCAGCCGCGTTGGCTGAATCGGTCGCGTCGGCGAGGGCTTTTTGAGCGGACGCCAGGCTGGAGGCGAGCGTTCGGTCGGCGTTGATGACGGCTTCGGCGTGGGTCAACTCGGCGTTCGCGACCGCGAGTGACTCGGCCGTCGCGGCGGCGATTTGAGCGGCGACGTTGGCGGCATAGCGGGTGCCTTGACCGGTTGCCCAGACGTCCACGGCGGTGTTGATGCCGCCAACGATGTTGGAAACGGCGGTGCGTTGAGCGGCAAAAACGTCGGAGATGAACGTGTCGGCGGCGGACTGGACGTCGGCCTCGGCCGCGGCGACGGCGGCATCGACCGCGGCGGTGATCGTTGCGGCGAGTGATTCGAGGTTGCCTTGGCGAGCTTTTTCGGCCGCCGCAATCGCCGAGTCGCGGGTCGCGGTTGCCGAACCAATCGCGTCGGCGTGGGCATCGTTGGCAGAGTTGACGGCGGTGGTGTGGGCCAAACCCGACGCGATCGCGGCGTCGGCGTAGGCTTTGGAGGCGGCCCGGTTGGCTTGGGCCAAGGCTTCGCCGGCCGCGGCCAGGGCGTCAGCTTGAATCGCCGCGGCGTCGTTGATCGCGGTCGCCTTGGCATCGGCCGAGGCGAGGTTTTCGGCATTTTGGATTTTGCGTGCCGCGGCGATCGCCTGGTGAGCGGCTTCGCTCGCCGCGGCGATCGCGGCGTTGGCGGCCGTCGCGGAGGCGTTGACGGTGTTGGTGAAAGCCTCCGACGCGGCGGCCAAAGCTCGGGCGTGGGCCGCCCCGGCGGCGGCCGCGGCGTTGGCGTAGGCTTCGTCGGCAACCGCTCCGGCAATCGCGGCGGTCGCCGCGGCCGGGGCTACCTCGGAGGTATAGGCGACGTCGGCAGCCGCGACTTCGGAGTTGTACGCGGTCCCGGCGGTCGTCAGCGCGATCTGCAACGCTTCGCCCGCCGCCCCCATGTCGCCGGCGGCCTGGACCCCGGCGGCTTTGGCGGCCGAAGCGATCGTGATGTCGTTGGCCGCGGCCGCCAATGCGTAGGCTTTTTCGGCGTTGTCGACCGCATCCATCGCCGATTCGTAAGCGGCCTGCTCACCCCCGCACCCCGATCCGTTGGGGTCCATTTGGCAGTCCATCAGTTGGAACATTGCCTCGTAGGCCGCCTCGTTGGCATCGTCGATCGCCTGCCGCGGTCCGTCAAGGTTGCCGGCGATCGAGTCATAGGCGGCTTTCATCGTCGCCGCGTGGGCCTTGGAGGCGGACTCGGAGGCGGTGTTGTAGTCGTCGTGAGCCGAACGATTGGCTGTCGCGAGCGTCTCGCCGGCCTCCTGCAATGCGGTGTTGCGTGTCGTGCCGGCACGCTCGACGACCGATTCAAACGTCTGGCGAGCGGCGGTTTTTGCGGCGGCGAGGGCATCGCCGGCGGACTTCATTTGGTCGGCAAGTTGCTCGTCGGCGGCGTCGACCGCGGTGTTGCGAGTTTCGGTCGCCTCCTCAACGACCTGGCGGTGCGCCTCCTGTTCGGCGTCGATGATGGCGCCCGCCGCATCGGTCTCGGCGGTTTGCACCGCGTCGAAGTCGGCTTGATTAGCGATGATTTCGTCAGCGTGCCGGGTCGTCTCGGCGTCGACAACGGCTTGGTAAGCCTCGTTCGCCGAGGTGACCGCCGCGGCATGGGCAGCCGCGGCGGCTTCGGTCGCGGCGGCGTAGGCAGCCGCTTGAGCCGCCGAATCGGCTGCCAAAGTGTCGTCGGCAGCCGTCAGGGCGGCGTCGCGGGCCAGGTTGGCGGCGTCGACGGCCGCATCATAGGTGTTGTTGGCAAAGTCGACGGACGTTTGATAAGCGGCATCAATGAGTGCCAATTGAGCGTCCGCGGTCGATTGCAACCCTGCCAAGGTCGCTTGCAGGGCGGCATCGGCGGCGTCAACCGCGGTGTCAAACGCATCACTTGCCGCTTCGAGTTGGCTTTGCAAACTTGTCTCAATGGGCGCGACGATCGCATCGATATCCAAATTCAGCGGTGAGGTGGCGTCCGAATCGTCCGGCCCGGCATTAAAGGCGGCTTGGGCGGCGGCCGTAGCGGAGGCGGCGGTCGCCCGCGCGGTGGCGATCGTGCTGTCACGGGTGTCGGCGGCGTTTTGAATCGTTTCCTGGTGGTCTTCATTGGCGGAGACGACCGCGGCGGCATGGGCGGCCGCTGCCGCCGCGATCGCGGCATCGCGAGCGACGATGGCCCGGTCAATGTCGGTTTCTGCGAGGGCGGCGGCAGCTTGGGCGGCGGCGGTCGCATGGGCCGCGGCGGCGTCGACGGTGGTTTCGTAGGCCGTCACAGCGGCCGCAATGGTCGCATCGCGAGCCGCATCGGCGGCGGCTACCGCGGCATCATAAGTCGCACGGGCGGAAACGAGGGCCGCATCGTAGGCCGCTTGGGCTGCCGCGACCGCGGCGTCGTAAGCGGTTTGGGCCGCGGAAACGGCGGCGGCGTGAGCGGCATTGGCGGCGACCACCGCGGCGGCGTAAGCGTCGTTGGCATCGTCCGTCTCGGTTTGGTGCTGAGCGTTGGCGGCCGCTACGGCGTCGCGGTGGTCCGTCGCCGACGCGGCCAATGCGTCATCACGGGTTTGGGTTGCGTTGCCGATCGACGAATCTCGCGCGGCATTGGCGGCGTTCATTGCCGAATCGCGAGCGTTGTTGGCGGACAGCATCGCCGCGTCGTAGGCTGCCCGGGCGGCGTCGAGATCGCTTTGATGGGACGCTCCAACGCCCGTCATCGCGACGTTGTAAGCATCGTGGGCAGCAGTGACCGCCGCCGAATGAGCCGCTTCGGCGAGCTGCGATGGCGTTAGAGCCGTCGACGTCCCGCCATTGCCCGAAGTGCCGCTGGTGCCCGAGGTGCCGCTCGTTCCCGAAGTGCCGCTCGTTCCCGAAGTGCCGCTGGTGCCCGAGGTGCCGCTCGTTCCCGAAGTGCCGCTCGTTCCCGAAGTGCCGCTCGTTCCCGAAGTGCCGCTCGTTCCCGAAGTGCCGCTCGTTCCCGAAGTGCCGCTCGTTCCCGAAGTGCCGCTGGTTGATCCGTAGGTCCCGCTGGTCGATCCGTAGGTCCCGCTGGTCGATCCGTAGGTCCCGCTGGTTGATCCGTAGGTCCCGCTGGTCGATCCGTAGGTCCCGCTGGTCGATCCGTAGGTCCCGCTGGTCGATCCGTAAGTCCCGCTGGTTGATCCGTAAGTCCCGCTGGTCGATCCGTAGGTCCCGCTGGTCGATCCGTAGGTCCCGCTGGTCGATCCGTAAGTCCCGCTGGTCGAGCCGTAGGTCCCGCTGGTCGAGCCGTAGGTCCCGCTGGTTGATCCGTAGGACCCGCTGGTCGATCCGTAAGTCCCGCTGGTCGATCCGTAAGTCCCGCTGGTTGATCCGTAGGACCCGCTGGTTGATCCGTAAGTCCCGCTGGTCGATCCGTAGGACCCGTTGGAAGACGACGCGGACAGGGCTAATGGCTCACCGGCGGCGGGCGACACCGAGGCAATTGTTGTAACGTTATCAACGACCGGTATGGGTGCCACCGATGATTCCGCAACGATCGGCCCCCCCGCCACTAACGCAGGCGGTGTCCAAACTTCTGCGGCATCGAATTGGGGGTTGGACCCCTGCTCGATATCCGCCGCCAATAACTGCCGAGCCGACAGCCGCTCGAAAACGAGTTCCCGACGTTCCCAAGATTTGCGATTTTTAGACGAACGGGATTGAAGCCAAGTCATCGGCTTTTCCAGCAGGTGGAAAGAGACTAGCTAGTTCGAGGTCCCGCAATGTAGCGGATCGCACCGGTGAATGTTGGTTACCGCGAAAAAAGTCACTGTAGCCAAAAATTAGTCATGATCGGTCGTAGCCGATGCGAGTCATGACCCCCGCGTGACGGTCGCAAATTTTGGCGGATTGATCAGGCCGCAGCACGTCCCGCCATCGACCGGACTTTCCGTGGCGGAAAAACTGCCCGGTTTTGGAATTTTCGCTCCGTTCCCGAAAGCCCTCGTTCGACTCCCGCTGGACCAGACCCTCCAGGCGAGTTTGTTCGATGGCCGCCCGCAGGCGTGGTCCGCTGAGTTTCCAACCTAAAAACGTGATGATGTTTCGCAGCGCGATCTCGGGGGATGCCAACATGTCCTCATAACGGATCACCAAGGTGGGAAACAAATTATGATCGAGCCAGCTGGAAACATGCTGGGACCAGTTGCGCAGATGCTGGGTGACCTGTTTGGCACCCGGACCACCGCCGATGGTGTGACGATCGGAATTGATTCGCTCGATCGCTACATCGTGTTCGATCCCCCAGTGATCAGCGAAACTGTCGACGATGTCCAGCGGATTGCGAACGATGTATACGGCCGCCCGCGTCAAATCGTCACGAATCAACGGCACGCCGTTGAAGGTCACCCGGGCGTTATGCGTTTTGATCAATGCGTGACGCTGTTTGCGTTGCGACAGGTTCCACTGGACTTGGGGGCGTAGTTGGTCAATTTCCTCAGGTCCAAGGTCATCCCGGCCGGCGGCGCGGGTGTAGTGGA
The DNA here is from genome assembly GCA_963833245.1 of Pirellulaceae bacterium. GTDB lineage: Bacteria > Planctomycetota > Planctomycetia > Pirellulales > Pirellulaceae > Rhodopirellula. Next base: position 1,387,256 of record CAWHXH010000002.1, on the reverse strand, counting down.
TCATGGCGGACTCCATGACCGTGACCCGTTTAACCTGATTAAAACTGAGCTGCGAATCGGCCGTCGGGTTGGTGTAGGCGGTTAACAACATCCGCACCCACGTATTGCCGCTTTTGGGGTAAGACGCCAGCCACAGCAGCGTCGGCTTTGGTGGCGGGTCCGGGGCAGGTGCCGGGGTGGAGACGTTCGTGGTCAATGGCGGAGGCCTGGCGATTGAGTGATCGTGGATTCGACGTTGGTGAGCGTGCAGGATGTCAGGTTTGGACGATCTCCCGTCACATCGATTTCGCTAGAATCGCCCGCATCGCCGCGACTCGTTCGGGTTGCTCCTGGGCCAGGTTATGTTGTTCACCGGGATCGACCGACAGGTCATACAACTGGGTCGTTTCGGTGGCCGGATTTGGCCCCCGCCGTCCGCCGCCTTCGGTCGACGGCGTAAAACCACCGCTGCCGGCCCGGTCGATCCATTTCCAATCCCCATCGCGGACGACCATCGACCCGCGAGCGGATTTCATCACCCACTGATCCCGTCCGGCGGGTTGATCGGTCAAAAGTGTCGGCAGAAAGCTTTCGCTGTCCGGCCCGGCCCCCGGCGGCAACGACATCCCAATCAGTTCGGCCAACGTTGCCAGCCAGTCGGTGAACGCGATCAATTGATCCGATTGCGAGCCGGCAACGATTTTGTCTTGCCAGCGGACAATCATCGGCATCCGGTGGCCGGCCTCCCATGCGTCGCCTTTCATTCCCCGCAGACCACCGGCGCAGTCGTGGCCGGTCCGTTGAACGTCCGCGTCGTACCAAACCGGACCGTTGTCGCTGGTAAAAATCACCAACGGCGGTTGCTCGGCGGCGGCGTCCAGCCGATCGACCACCCGGCCGACCTGCTCGTCGACCATCATCAGAAAATCGCCGTACAGTCCCGCTTCGCTCCGGCCGGCAAACCGTGGGGAGGGAAGCCACGGGGTGTGGGGGGCGGGAAACGCGACGTAGAGAAACAGCGGTTGTTTGTCCTGTTTGCGTTTCTCCTGCTTTCCCTCCCATCGATCGATCACCCCGATCGCTTCATCGGCAAACCGTGGCAGCACATCGGCGAGTTCCAAATCGGGGGCGATGCCGCCGGCTCGCCAAAACTCACCCTGGATTGGCGACCAACCCGGCGTCGCATTGGCTTCGATCGTTTGCGTCGGCGGCCGGACCGCTCGGCGGCCGGAAATGTAGAAATACGGCGGAATGTCGGTCGATGCTCGGATGCCGAAAAACGTATCAAACCCGACGTCCACCGGCCCGCCGGTCATCGGTTGATCGTAGCCCGATTCGTTGAAACCGACGTGCCATTTGCCCACCATCGCGGTTTGGTAACCGGCGGACTGCATCATCCCCGGCAGCGTCATTTCGCCCGGCTCAATCAATGCATGATTTGGCCAACGTCCGACGTCGACGCGGTAGGGGTTTCGCCCGGCCATCAATCCATAGCGGGACATGTGACACAGTGGTCCGGGCGCATGGGCATCGGTCAACCGCATCCCGGCGGCGGCAAGGGCGTTGATCGCCGGCGTTTGAATCTTTGACCGCGAATTGAAACAAGCCGCGTCGCCGTAGCCCATGTCATCGACGACGATCAACAAAACGCTGGGGCGGGCGGCGGTCGCGATCGTCGTGATCCAGATCAGGGGCAGGAGCAGCAAATGGCGCATGAGAACCCGGGGTTGGGGCAGAAGATACGGCGTAGCGGAAGTCGCCAAGACTTTCGGATTCGTGTAACCGGTCGCCACCGAAAGTCTTGGCAACTTCTGCTACGGTAACTGCCCCAGCGGCCGCCCGTGGGCGCCGCCGGTCCCCCTTGCCGCAGCCCGGCATCGCCGTCGATGGACGCTGGGACCCTCCCCGATAGACTCTCGGCGGGCGTGCCGGTCCAATTTGCCGACCGCCCCACCCTGCCCCGACCTCCAGTGACGGACCATTTTGCCGATGTCGACCACCCTCCAACGACAAGCTTCCACCGACAACGCCTCCGGGCTGCAGGACCTGCCGACCGAGCTGCATCGGCACGTCACCATCACGCTGGGCCACGACGACGACCAAGCTCAACATCACGACTACCTCTACCGGGCGCTCGCGATCGCCGTCCGCGACCGGTTGATGGACGCCTGGCGACGAACCAACCGGCGGATCGAAGCTTCCGACGAACGCAAAGTCTACTACCTGTCGCTTGAATTTCTGATCGGCCGGTCGCTGACCAACGCCGTTCAAAATCTCGAACTCGACGAAGGCACCCGCGAAGCGCTGTCGCGATACGGGGCCGATCTGGAAGACGTCGCGACGCAAGAACCCGACGCCGGGCTGGGCAACGGAGGCCTGGGGCGACTGGCGGCATGTTTCTTGGATTCCTGCGCCAACTTAAAGCTGCCCGTCGTCGGCTACGGCATTCGGTACGAGTACGGCATTTTCCACCAACACATCAAAGACGGCCGACAGGTCGAGGACCCCGACCGATGGCTCCGCGACGGCAATCCGTGGGAAATCGAGCGCAGCGAAGACACTCGGCGGATCAAGTTCTACGGCCGGGTCGAACGCCGCCCCGGTGACGATGGCGAAATGAAAGCTCACTGGGTCGACACCCGCGACGTCCTGGCGGTGCCTTACGACATGCCCGTGCCCGGATACCGCAACGACACCGTCAACACGCTGCGGCTTTGGAAAGCGTCGACGACCGATGTTTTCAATCTTGGGGAGTTCAATGCCGGATCGTACCCCGAAGCCGTGGCATCCAAGAACGATGCCGAACGGATTTCGATGGTGTTGTATCCCAACGATGCGTCGGAAAACGGCAAAGAGTTGCGGCTCAAACAGCAATACTTCTTGGTTTCTGCGTCGTTGCAAGACGTGTTGGCGGATTGGACCGCCAAACACGGCAACAACTTCTCCGGTTTTGGCCGCAAACACTGTTTCCAGCTCAATGACACGCACCCGGCGTGCGCCGTGCCGGAGCTGATGCGGTTGCTGATTGACGAGCATGGTTTGAAATGGGACGACGCTTGGGACGTGACCGCCCGCTGCATGGCATACACCAACCACACGTTGCTGCCCGAAGCTTTGGAGCGATGGAGCGTTGGCTTGTTCTCCACGCTGCTGCCGCGGTTGTTAGAAATCATCTATGAGATCAACGCACGGTTCCTCAAAGTTGTCGATCAACAATGGCCCGGCGACGTCGGCAAACGGCGTGCGTTGTCATTGATCGAGGAGGGCGACAATCCTCACGTCCGAATGGCCTACCTGGCGATTGTCGGATCCTTCAGCGTCAATGGTGTCGCGGGTTTGCATACCGATTTGCTCAAGGAAGGTTTGTTCAAAGATTTCAATACGCTATGGCCCCGCAAGTTCAACAACAAAACCAACGGCGTGACGCAGCGTCGTTGGTTGGCGCATTGCAACCCGGGGCTTCGCGACCTGTTGATTGACACGATCGGCGACGGCTGGCTCAACGATTTCAGCGAGATCGGTAAGCTCAAACCCTATGCCGCCGATGCCTCGTTCCGCAAGCAATTCCGCGAGGTCAAGCAGGCCAACAAGGAGCGGTTCGCCGACTTAGTCCGTCAGGAAGCCGGAGTCGAATTTGATACGTCGTTCATGTTCGATGTTCAAGTCAAGCGGATTCATGAATACAAACGGCAATTGCTCAATCTGTTGCATGTCGTGCATTCGTATCGCCGCATCTTGGACGGCGATACCGCCGGGATGACGCCGCGCTGCGTGTTGATCGGCGGCAAGGCGGCGCCGGGTTATCATGTCGCCAAACTGATCATCAAATTGATCAATGATGTTGCCGCCAAAGTCAACGCCGAACCCAAAGCCAAAGAGCTGCTGCGGTTGGTGTTCTTTCCCAACTACCGCGTTTCGTCGATGGAGATCATGTGCCCGGGCACCGAGTTATCCGAGCAGGTTTCGACCGCGGGTAAAGAGGCCTCAGGGACCGGCAACATGAAATTCATGATGAACGGGTCGCTGACGATCGGCACCCTCGACGGAGCCAACATCGAGATTCGCGACAATGCGGGGGCGGAGAATTTCTTTTTGTTCGGCATGACGGCGGCCGAAGTCACCGAGACGAAGAAAGCTTATCGACCCAACGAAATCATCTCCGGCGACAAAGACATCACGGCGATCATGTCGCTGCTCGAGGGCGGTCATTTCAACCCATCCGAACCGGGGCTGTTTGACCTACTGTTTAGCGGCCTGCGAAGCCCCGGCGACCCGTGGGTGACGATCGGCGACCTGCGAAGCTACCTGGATGCTCAGGACCGGGTTGCCAAAGCGTACACCGACGTTGATTCGTGGAACGAGATGGCGATCCTCAACACCGCCGGTTCGGGTTTCTTCTCTTCCGACCGCACGATCCAGCAGTACGCCGACGAAATCTGGGACGTCAAAGCACTCCGGTAGCCGAAGCTGCCCGGCTTTGGTCTCGCACCCCGGTATTCGAAGCCGCCAGGCTTTGGTCTCGCATTCCGGTAGCCGAAGCCGCCAGGCTTTGGTTGCACAACGCGGAGTCCGGTGAAGCCGAAACCGCTACTTGCGGTTGAACGTTTGACGACTGACTCGCAACTGCCGGGGCTGTTGTTGACATGATTTCAAAGGGAATGTTTTTAAATCCTGGAGGTCCGCATGTCGAAAAACTTGGTTTGGCTGGCGTCCTATCCCAAAAGCGGCAACACATGGGTTCGGATGTTGTTGGCGGCTTACACCGCCGACAAAGTCGAAGGTTTTTTCGACTTTGAACTGGCCCGACGCGTTACCGCGAGCGACTCGCTACGCCGTGATTTCGTGCGTGTTGTCGGACGAGACGACTTGAAGCCCGGCGAGATCGACGGGCTGCGAGCGGTGGTTCAACATCAGCTAGCCGAAACGGTCCGTCCTGCGGCGCTGGTCAAAACGCATAATGCAAGGAAAAGAAGGGGCCACCCGATGTCGTCGTCGCTTGGAGCGATCAAGAAGTCGCACGGCGGCGGCGGTTGTCGGACGTCTCGTGGTTCATGCGATGCACGTCGGAGAACCTGGCCCGCAGGGCCAAGTTGCTCGCGGCTGGTGCGACGTGGTGACGAGGTTTGGGCGGATCTTTAAGCGAGCCGCCGGGACACCGGAGTCGTTGGCCGGCGAAGCGATCCGGCGGGGGCAGGGTTGGCTTTGCACCGGAGAACCCGCGGCGGCTGTCGAGCGGTTGATCAGGGGGGGCGCCGGTGGCTTCGCGTCATTGCCTAGCAAACCAGGATTCTGGGTTGCCCCTTCTTTCACCCTTTCCCATCCGGGCGATGTGCTGTACCGGTCCTCCGCCCCGAAGGGGCATTAACATTCCAGCCCCAGGCAACGCCTGGGGTTTCACGGTCGATAAACAACCTCCCCCGCCCTGAAAGGGCAACACAGTATGTTTCGCCCTTTCAGGGCTTCCTGGCGGTGGCCGTTTGTGACCCGGGGCGTTGCCCCGGGCTGGTTTGTTCAGGCCCCGTTGGGGCGGTGATCAATTGGTCATGCCTCCGTTTCCCATTCGGGCGATGCACGGTACCGGTCCTCCGCCCCGAAGGGGCACTGACATTCCAGCCCCAGGCAACGCCTGGGGTTTCATGGTCGACAAACAACCTCCCCCGCCCTGAAAGGGCAACACAGTATGTTTCGCCCTTTCAGGGCTTCCTGGCGGTGGCCATTTGTGACCCGGGGCGTTGCCCTGGGCTGATCTGTTGAAGCCCCTTCGGGGCGATGAGGCTATGCGACGCTCAACATGATGGCTTGAATCGACGAAAGTTGGCGGGAACCAATCTTCGCCAAAGCCGCCGCCTAAGACACCCGATGGTACCTTCTTGCCTTCTCGGATCGTCCATTCAATCGGGAAGCGGGCGTCCGTTTTAGCCGGTGAGGTTAGCGGTCTCCATCAAGGTGGATTTGCCCCAGCCGCAGCAGCTCTGCCTCGCTGAGCCCGCGGTCATAAACGGCCAGCCCCCCAAGGTGCCCTTCAAAGAAGTTGCCCCATTCATTTTTGCGATCAACCGCCCCGACAGTGAAGTCTGCACCGGTTACGCCACCATCAAACAAACCGCCGGGATGATCCAGCGGGTTGTTCAGCGTGGACGAATCCAACCTCCCGTCAACAAAAACCGACGACTGCCGGCCGTCGTAACGCATCGCCAGGCAGACCCACTTTTGCAGCGGCAACTTGGTTGCCCCGGTGCTGTAGGTGACGCAGTACGGATAGCCCGGCGTCGGCCCGCCGACGTCCGAAACGTGCCCGTGCACGCGGTCGCCCACCGGCACCCGCCGCGTCCCGCCGGTGGGCATTGCTTTGGTCGCGTTGGTGAACAAGCAGTATTGCCGTTTGCCGCGGGTCTCGTCCCACACCCCGGCGATCGCTTGCCACATCGTGTGGGTTTTGCGGCGAACCCAAGCGACGACGGTGACCTGGGCGTCGGGCCCGTGGATGTCCAGCGGTCCGATGTCGCGGCGGTCAATCTTCAAGAATTGACCCCGCCGCACGTCCAGGCAGTGCTCGCCAAAGACGCCCCCGCCCGCCCGGTCGATCGGGCCGCCCTGTTCGATCAACGCCAATGACGCCCCGGCCCCCGCGACCGGTCGGCGAGGCGAACCGGCGGCTTCTTGGAACGTCCAAAACGCGACCAACCCGGGTAGTTGACCGACCAGCGACACCGGATCCCGGGATGTCAAATCCTGGGCCGCGATCGGCATCGCCAAAAGACAACCGGCCAACCAGACACCCACATGAGCAAACCCAAACCGGGAACCAAACATAATTATCTTTCCAAACTTCAACGGGGGCGGATCAAACGAGGCAACGACCGGACGTCATTCCTCTTCGTTCGCGGCAGTCGCCAGGCGATCCCGCTCGGCGATCTCCGGATTGTCGGCGTGAAACCATGGAAGCGAAAGGGACGCCATCAATCGAAGATCGGAGCGGCGTACCGAAGGCGTCCCAAAAGCGCGAGATCTAGGGTGGCCCTTCTTTCCATGTTGAACTGGCCCGACGCGTCACTGCGAGCGACTCGCTACGCCGTGATTTCATGCGTGTTGCCGGACGAGACGACTTGACGCCCGGCGAGATCGACGGGCTGCGAGCGGCGGTTCAACATCAGCTTGCCGAAACGGTCCGTCCTCCGGCGCTGGTTAAAACGCATAATGCAAGGAAAAGAAGGGGCCACCCGATGTCGTCGTCGCTTGGAGCGATCAAGAAATCGCACGGCGGCGGCGGTTGTCGGACGACTTGTGGTTCATGCGGTGCACGTCGGAGAACCTGGCCCGCATGGCCAATGCCGAGGACGGCTGCAAGGGGCAGCCGATGACCGATCTCGGGACAGTTGGCACGACTGGGAACGTTCCCAAAGCCGCGATCGAAGCGGTTGGCTCTCGCCGGTGCAGATCGACGAAGCTTCGGACCGGGCCGGGGCGGATGTTTCGCCCTCCGGTCGCCGGGCCAGCGACAAGGGTTTCAAGTGATAGGGGGTTCCTGCCCATTTCGGTGACTGCGTACCTGGAGCTGTTGGACTGGACCGGTCGTCAGCTCCGAAGCGACAAGGTGGGCAGCATCCCTGGTCGCCTCTCGCCGGTCCTTCGGCGCATCGGGGTGGATGCTCGCGGCTGGTGCGACGTGGTGACGAAGTTCGGCCGGATCTTCAAGCGAGCGGCCGGAACATCGGAGTCGTTGGCCGGCGAAGCGATCCGGCGGGGGCAGGGTTGGCTTTGTGCTCCGGAGAACCCGCTGGGGCTGTCGGGCGGTTGATCGGGGGGGGCACAAGTGGCTTCTCGTCATTACCTGACAAACCAGGATTCTGGGTGGCCCCTTCTTTCCCCCCTTTTTCCGGCTTAACTCTCACAAACAGGCAAGAATCTCATGAACGCATCGGTCGATGTTCTCCCGTTCGCTTAACACCCCAACGCCCGCCGCAAAAGCCTCGGTTTGACTATACAACCGGCGATCGAGCGCAACCCGTCCAAGCTTCTCAGCGAACGTTTCTGGTTTCGAGAAATCGATCCAGTCACCAAATCCGTGTTTTGCAAGGTTCATGCCGGTAATCTTCTGCTCTATGTGCAATGGACAAGCTAGGACTGGGACGCCACGCTGGGCGAACGCAAGTGTAGTGCCGTGGTTGCCATTCGTAATAACGAAGTTTACTTCTGGGGCCATGCGATCGAAATCAATAGGCCTTTCTAGGAACTCGACCATCCGACTGGAACAGACTCGGCGGTTCTCGGGGGTGATCCCGTGTGGCAACACTTTAGTCTCGATTCCCCAATCTCTCAAAATTGAGAACAATTTTGAAATGTTTGGAAAAGGCTTTAGGTACGCAAAGGTTCTTCGAGACGACTTCGCTCGCCAAGATGGCACCGATTCACCCTGCCCTTTCCACACTCCATAGTACGCCTTTCGGATCGCTGACTGGTAATGATCGAACTCCGGATGGGTTGTGAGTAAGCAAGCTTTTGCTGTCGCATAAACTCCTCCCAATGACGTGATTTCCGGAATTGCCAAACTGAGGAGCGCACTGTTGATATTCGTTGTGATCCGGTTTTCAACCATCCCCGCCGCCTCAAGTTGTTCGGAACATGCGGGCGGCATGGCCGACATGGGGACCATTGGAGTGACACCGGGCGGATTGCAATACCCTGTGCCGATAGTAACCAAAGGAATCCCATGTGACACAGCGAGGATGGCTGCAACAGGCGCAAAATCAGAAATAACGACATCGGGCTGGCAGGCTGAGAAAATTGGCAACCATGCCTCGATCAACGATTCAAGCTCAACCTGCCGATTGAAGCCAGCGTTGTGCATCAACTGCGCAAACGTATGGCAAGTTCGTAGAGGATCGTCCACTCGGGAGTGCTTCGCGGGCGCCTGCAAAAGCTTCACATTTCGATCTGGAAACAGGACCCTCCCACGCGACAAATCCTTTGCAGCTATAAAGAGCTCGTGGCCAGCAGCTATAAGTGCGTCTCCAATCGGCTTGAACCGCACAATGTGTCCACCCGCTTCGCCAATTTCCCAGGCAAACAGAACATTAGACATCAACGAACTTACGCGTGAAGAGAGGCCGTAGCCAAAGCACCACCGTCTGAAAACATGAGCAATCCGAACCTTGTCACCGAATGCTGGTTATAGTTCTCAGTCGTTCAAAAAGCTTTGTTGCGGCATTCGGATAGCGATAGACCCGTCCCCCCGACCCAACTGCAATTATGTCATCCGTAGCAACAGTGAGCGAAGTCTTAGCGTCATCCTTGCCAAGCGAGTCCGTTATCGAGATGACAAAGTAAGAACTGGTACCAAGCACACTTTCCATGAGCACGGGCTGGATGGCATCTGGGACCGTAGAAGCCATCTTCTTCAGCTCTTCAGTAGACGTAACAACGATAGCCTGCCCGCCTAACTCCGGCGATGGCTCAACGCGAAGGGAGGCGGAATCAGCCAGCCCCTGGGCGATCTCCCGACTGGTCGTGAAGGGAACATCAGCGGAAACAGCCATTACTGAAAACAACGATTTGAGAATAAGTACTGCCGATGCAGCAAACGACATGTGGTTCAACGCAATCACCATAATCAATGGGAGAAATCGAGCTTTAGAGGGAAAGCCAGCCGGAATATCGTTGAAGAAAAGACCGCCGAACCAACGAACGCTACAAGTTCTATTCGGTGGTTAACGAAGTAAGTTTCTCAGACATCATATTCCGAATAAAGTCAAGTCAATTATCAGGGGTTGTTTCCGCTGTACTCCTGATAGGGCTGACCGGGGTAATGACCGGAATCATTGTAGTAAATATTGTCCTCCGACGCATAGACCGTAGACCCCGTCTCATCGGCCACATCATTACAGTAGGCAGCATTCTGTCCGACTGTACAACCTTCTAAGTAAAGATCTGCATCGTGTGCCAGATAAGGTTCCAGATCACCCAACTGTTCCGGTGTCAGTTCGCCATCACCGTATTGCTGTGTGTGAGGGCCAGTGTAGCCATGGTCAAAAATGTGAAGCTCATCGATCAAACCGTGCTCGTTGACGTAGTCCTCAACCTGCTCAAGGACGTCCTCCCAGGTGTCATCTCCAATGCTGGTCGCATACTGGTCCGCCGCGTTTTCAAAATTATCCGAGTCAGCAATTCCGGGCGGGCGAACCCCATCATCATTATCGTAGATAGCAACAATATCATCGTCCCCATCTTCGCCATCCGCTGGCAGAGTCGGGTCATCGACTGCTGCGTCTCCACCATCAACCGGACCCCCATCTACAGGATCGACAGGTTTCGGATCGACAGGTTTCGGATCGACAGGTTTCGGATCAGATCCCGCGGAAGTTCCTGAGATTGGCGCCACGACAACTTCAGCTGGCACGTCTGCCCCAGGATCAGTTTCTGCTGCAACGGCGACATCACCAGCAAAAAGTTTCCTCGCAGTTAGAGACTCGAATTTCAAGCTAAAACCTGCCGAACGAGACCTGACCATTTTTAACTCGCAGAATGCGAAGACTGGAAATCCAAACCTCTTGTTTAGGGGCTAAATGCCCGCTGTCAACCGATTTCCTGCGAATTTCCGGAATTTCTGCAAGACGATAAGGGGTAACAAGACGATAAGGGGTAAGGGGGCGTTTTCACGGTAGTGGCTTAGGATGCACTGCCGGCCGCTGCGGTTTCTTGCGGGGGCGGCCCTGTGGACGTACCGTCGACCACAGCCCGGTTCGCTCGCATGTCTGCTCGACCCACTCGGTCGAACCGTAGGGACGCCCCCGGGCAACGCTTTGGCGCAGTTCCGAGAACTTGCCGGCAGTCAACGTCTCGTTGACTCGTTCTTCCCAACCCCTGGGACGCTCAGTCGGCCACCTGCTTAAGAGCTTTGGCTTGTTGCCCTTTCGGTGAAGGCGACGATGAAGCGATCCCCACTGCCAATCCTCCGCCCGCTGGACCAATTGTGCCAATAGCGAGTTGCGTTCGAATTAGCGGCAGACAACCGGGAAGTGGTCGTCGCAGGCCACCGAAAAGCTCTTGAACCACCTTGCCATTCGTGCCAGCCACCTTGCTGGATCTGACGACTACCGCTACTTCGCCGATTAGGGGCTGGTTGGTGCCAAGGGGCTGGTTGGGGCTGGTTGGTTGGGGCTGGTTGGTGCCACCCAGGGGCTGGTTGGTGCCACCCATAGGGGCTGGTTGGTGCCACCCATGAATGGGAGGGCCGGTTGGAGCCACCCAAGAGGGGGCTGGTTGGGGCTGGTTGGTGCCACCCATGAATGGGAGGGCCGGTTGGAGCCACCCAAGAATCGATGTTCCAAGAATCGATGTTCGTCAATTTTTACCAAACCGCCACGGCCGAATCCGACTTAGCCGCCGACCGCCTCCGGTTGCACCGCGAAGCGATCACGCAGTCGCAGTACGACATCCGCCGCGACGAGAACCGCGACTTCCTTCGCGTTGACTTGGCCACCGCCGCCCGCGATTTGGAACACGACCGAGCCGACGCGGCCGAGGCGTTCGGCCCCGCGATGGCCGACGCCGTGCATCTGCAATTGACCACCAAGGCGGACCAAAAACGCGATGCGGCGATCGCCGCCGGCGATGCCCTGGCCGCGTCGTTGGCCGCGTCGTTGGCCGCGTCGTTGGCCGCGTCGTTGGCCGCTTCGCTGGCCGCGATGGCGACCGCCGGGGCCGTTCGCATCGGTGCCGATGCGGCCACCGACGCCAACGCTTCGATCGCGATCGCCACCGCCGCAGCCGGCTTTGACGATGCCCTCGCGTCGGCTTGGACCACCGCCGTGGACGCCATCGCTCCGGTTGACATCACCCACGCGACCGACCTGGCGACCGCCTTGGCCGATCATCACGTCACCGTCGCGGTCCACCATCGCGACGATGTGCAAACTTGGATCGACGCCAACGGCCACCGCGACACCACCGCCGCCCGTTGGTCCCACCGTCTGGCCGCCGCCCGGGTCGATTACCTGCAATCGATCGCCGACGATTACGTCGACACCCAAACCGCGTTGACCACCCGCGCGACCGACGCGGAGCGGGCGATGGCCGCCGCCGGGCAGACTCACACCGCCGCTCTGGGGGCTGCCGACGTTGCGGCGACCACGACGCTGGCTACCGCCGAAGCCTCCGCCGCCGCGGCGTTGGCCCGACATGCGGCGACCCACGACGGCACCACCGCGTCGGTGTTGAACACCCACGCCGCGGACACTTTGGGGGCCGATCACGCGTGGGTCACCGATATGGCCGCGGCCCATCAAAAGGCCGACACGGCTCGATTTGCCGCCGAAGCCCGGCCACCTTCGCGACCGGGCCGATTTGGCATTGGCACGGGTCAAAGACGACGTCGGGATGAGCGTCCCGGCCGCGGAACTGGACGGTGCAGTACGAAATCGCTCGCGTCGGCGGGGCGGTCAGGTATGTTGGGGAGCTGATGCCCGACTACGTTGACACCCAATCGACGATCGCCATCGGTCACCGCGATGCCGCGGTCACCGAAGCGGACGAAGTCCACACGTTTGTCACCACCACGGCCAACACCGACCGTGCCGCCGCGGAGCATCTCGCCGATACCCATCACCGCTACATCGCTGAGCACGACAGCGACTGGGGCGTGCTGCAAACGGCCAACACCGTCCGCGACACCCGCGACACCCGCGACTCTCGGGTATCGGCGGTCAACGACCAACGGGCAGTCGCCCACTGGCGGTCCGACCAAGCCCACGCCGCCGAAACCGACCGGATTGACCGGGAAGCTCAACAAGCCTCCGACGCCAACGATCAATCGTTCGCTTCGGCGTCCGAGTATGCGCAGTTCACCTACGAGCAATCGATCGACCCGCAGGGCAACTGGTCGCACCAGGTGCCCACGGTGTCGCTGCCCGGCAACGCGAGTTTGGGCCTGACCGCCCGCGGGGTGGGTTTGAACGTCCGCGACGGCGAGTTGGTCGACGCGTTGACGGCGATGATCGCCAGCGACGGCTACGGCCTATCGGCCCGCGGGGTGTCGCCGATCGCCGACTCGTTGCTCGCCGGGGTGGGCTGGAGCAGCGTGTCGGACATGCACCGGTTCGCCTGGTCAGCCTCAACCCGGGCGGCCGGCGACCTGATCCGCGGCGTCCCCGGCGGCGGGGCGTTGATGGAGTTCAGCGGAACGTGGAGCACGCTGTTTCCGCAGCAAGCTCAAACCAACGCGGCGACGCTGCGGGGTTGGGGCCGTTGGACGCATGACGGGATCATCGACATCGGCAACTGGGCGGCCAACGAAACCGGGCTACCGCTTTATTACTACAGCGAGCTGGGCAGCCGGTTATCCGACACCGGCTTTGGACTGGTCGGATTGTTGGTCGATCCGGCATCGGCGGCTTCGGGCATCGGCCGGATGGTCGGGGCGCACTGGCAAGCCGGCGGCATCCTCGGCGTGGCCGGGATGTTCACCGGCACGGTGGGTCTGTACGAGGGCTACACCGGTGAGGATTTCCTATCGGGCGAGCGGTTGATCGGCGACGAACGTTTTGACCGAACGTGGATGGGCGCTTCGGGCCTGCTGACGAGCGTCGGCGGCACGGGGGTATCGCTGGCCAAGGCGGGCGGCAACGCAACCGTGCAGGCGGCAGCAAGATCGCTTCTAAGCCGTCCCGGGTCCGCATGGAACGCCCCAAACAGTGCAGTCCTTCGGAGCTCCAGCAAATTGAATAGCGTCGAAAGGGCAACTCCCGAGCTTCTCGATGCCGTACGATCGAAAGGGCGAACGATCAAGTTTGTTCAGGAAGGGTCTGACGAAGCGCGATACCTAGACTTCATTGGTGCCGAGGCAAACGTAGGTGGTGAAACCATGTCACACATTTTGCTCCGTCCAAATCCCGGTAAAGCCGCCGTTCTTGAAGAATTCCTACATGGAACACAGTACCGACTGGGAATCGTCGACCGGCTTGGTGTCAATGGTGCTGAAACCCATGTCAAGGATTTTATGATCAGACACCGCCGTTTGCTCGGCCTGGGCGACGGCGACGTCAACATCCTGCGTCAGCTTATGGAGGCAGGCTTATGAACCCCCAACTACAGGACATTGAAATGACCGAGCCTTTTTGCATGAAGATATTGGATGTGTTTCATTTTCAGGATGGCAACATCGTCCTGGCTGGTGAAGTGAAGGAAGGGCCAGCTACTGTGAGTTGCGGCAGTTATGAGGTCAGCACTAATGGCGAGCGCATCGGCAGCTTGACAATTAGCGGCGAACGATCGGCAGGACGCAGGGCTAATATTCGATCTTTCGATGTCAGTCATGCACTGGGGGTCAATTGTGATTCGCTCAAAGGGCAAGAGGTGGACTTCGGGGTTTTGGAGAGAGTTTGAAGCCGAAGCCAAGACCCGGAGGGTCAGGCCTGGGAAAAGATTGAAAAACCCTGCAGGTCACCGACTGAAACCAAAACCGAGGCGTCAGCCGAGCGCTAGAAGCGTTGATGGCTGGTTGGTGCCATCGGCTGTCTTAGGCTACTTCTTTAGCGAGTGTTGGCTCGCTCCAGCTTCGGCCGGTCTTGACCATCGTGTTGAGCGTCACCAGCAGCTTTCGCATCACCGCCACCAGAGCGACCTTCTTGGCCTTTCCCTTTGATAACAATCGCACATAGAACGCTTTCATCACCGGGTTGTGCTTGGTCGATACCAGCGCAGCCATATAAAGAACCTTACGAACCATCGAGCGTCCTGGCCGCGATTGAGTCCTCCCAGCTCGGGCACTCCGATAGCAGCATCGCGATCGTTGCCACACCCACGCCGGGGACCGAGTTCATAATCTCCGCAGCATCTTGGTCGTGGGTGTGACCAAGACGGTTGCGTGCGGCTTGGATTTGGCAAAGCATTTGGTCGCGGCGGCATCGATCTTGTCATCTTTTTCTAAGATGCCAAACCCCCGGGCAAAGTCTCTCACCTGTAGCGGGTTAGCGACCACGGTCTCGGTCCAGTCGGCTGTTCGGAATAGTAACGAAAAGAACCGGCGATCTTGATGGCGCACGACCTCCCAAGGGTCTACCCATAACGATCTACCGAGTTCGAGCCGCCCCTGGAGTGCGACTCCGGGGGCGGCTTTTTGTCATGTTACCAAACAGGCCGAGTTTGGTGCTAAACACGAATCTCATGCCGCTTCATACCTTTGACACAGACACTACCCATCAAGCCGACGGAATCTAACTGGCTCCACCCACCAACCCGACCCCGTTGCGGCTCATGATGTGATCGGCAACCTATCGGCTCGAAACGATGCGGCCGGGCGGTTGATCCGCTACGATCATGATCCGCTGCACCGCTTGACCAGCGAACGATGGTTCGATGCGGCAATCAGCGTCGGTGCCTTCAACACCGCCGGGCGGGATGCCGCCGGTGGATTGGACTTCGATTATGACGCGATCGGACAACTGCGATCCTCCGCCGACCGGACCGACGGAGCCGGCGTGGTGATGCATCGCTATACCTCCTCCTACGACGTCGGCGGACGGATGACCGATCAACTGCAACGTCTGGCCAACGCCGCGGGCGATTTACCGCGGACCGGTTGGACAATGGCCCATGATGCCGACGGACGATAGACCCGCCGCACCGCCTTGACCGCGGCCAATCCCGCCTCCGGCGGCGGCATCCGCGGCACGACCGACCACACCGACGTTTGGCAATACGACGCGGCCGGACGGCTGGCGACGTTGACCCGCGGCGGGGTTGAAGCCTCCGGTGCTTTGGCGTTCACCTTCGGCCACGACACCTCGGGGCGGCTGAGCCGCACGGTGCGGACGGCGACTGGTGGCCCGGTCGTGTCACTTCGGGCGTATGGGACCGACGGGTTGATCGATTCGGTCGTTCACCGAAGCTTCAGCGACACCGGGGCGGTGTTGGCGGCACCTCGACACCATGCAGTTCACCACCGAGATCCACGCGGCGATCCCCCGGTGCCGGTGCCAAAAGTGCGGCGTCAAAACGATCGCCGTGCCCTGGGCTGGCAAGCACTCCCGGTTCACCTTGATGTTCGAAGCCTTCGCCATTGAGGTCCTGCTCGCGGCGGCCAACACGCAGCGAGCCGCCACGCTCCCGGGCATCGAGTGGAAGTCCGCTCAGCGGATCATGGACCGCGCCGTGCAGCGTGGATTGGCAAGACGAACCGAAGACTCGGTGAACAACCTTGGAGTTGACGAAAAGAGTTTTGGCCGGGGTCACGACTATGTCTCCATCTTGACCGACACCGACCGTTCGCGGGTGCTCGAAGTGGTCCCCGAACGAACCATCGCCGCCTGCAACGAGCTGTTTGGTAGCCTCAGCGACGAGCAGTTGCGTTCGGTCCAGTCGGTTTCGATGGACATGTGGCATGCGTTCATGAACTCAGCGGCTTCCAAGGTGCCGTGGGCGAAGGTCGTCCATGATCGATTCCACATCTCAAAGTACCTGCCGCGAAGCGGTCGACAAGGTCCGCCGGGCCGAGAACCGGTGAAGCGTGGTCGATCAAGGAGAACTTCCGTCACTTCCAGGACCACGAGGATCGGGGTGCCGCCAAGCGGTTCTTTGGCCAATGGCACTGGTGGGCGGGGGGCTGTGGTCTGAAGCCGATCGAGAAGGTTGCTAAGATGCTTCGGGTTCATCTCGATGGTCTGCTGAACGACTTCGATCACCGGGTGACCAACGCAACGGCCGAAGGCTCGGGCAGCCGAATCCAGTCAATCAAGTCCGCCACTTGTGGCTTCCGCAACTTCGCCAACTATCGCACCCGAATCCTGTTCTACTGCGGCAAACTTGATCTGACGCCCTCAACTAGCCATTAAGAGTACCAAAGAACCTAGTTGCATGATTTTGATGCACCTGCACCGCCTCATTTGCGTCGACGCAGTTTGCCGAGTCGCTTCTTGCGCCGCTTCAAATCCGCCGATCGGTTGCCGCCTGATCGAGATGTCTAAGCGGACCGTTGATCGATCCCTGACATCATCTCCCGGAGCGAATGGATGCTGTTTTGAGCGTTTGATGGCATTGGTAATCCAAGGCCCTGGACCCCCAAATCATCGCGGACCTGTTCCCACGGGCCACAAAATCCTACGTCGACCAAGTCCGAGGCGAACGCACGCTCGATCCCCTCGGCCGCCTCAACCGCTTCGATGGCGATCGCCAGCGATACCAAAGGTCCGGCGGTGTCTTGGGGCAAACTTGCAGGATCTTCAAACGCCGACGCCAGGATCGATCGTATTTCCTGACCGCCGGCGGGGCTAAATTGACGACGATGAACAAGTCCGTCGATGATCGCCATTTGATACAGGTCCGGTCCCGGTCGCACCGCAATCAATAGCAGTTCGGCGGCGCGGTCGTCAGGCCACGCTTTGGCCAAATCGTAGACGACTTCGGATTCGGCATCTTCGGCGACGAGTCGTCCCAAAAGCCCGTCAATCCAGTCTGTCTCAGGCGGCTGGCCACCCAAGGTCGCCAACAGGGCGGACTCGAACGCTGCGGACGCTGGGAGTCCCAGAATTTCAGCACCCGGTCCAGCGCCGCTCGGTGCGGGGGCGTGTCGAGTCGGTTGGCGGGGGAGGTTTGGGGGGGCACGGCGAATACGTGGCGGCGGGGGGATGACAGGCTGGAAGCCTATCCCACATCAGACTAGATCCCAGCGTCCGATGCGGCCGTCGTCCAAGTCGACGTAGTACAGATCGCCGTCGGGTGACTCTCGAATTTGGACGACGACGTTGGCGCCGGTTGCGAATGTGTTGATGTCCCCGGCACTGCCGTCGGGATTGATCGTCGCAAATCGTACAATGCCCTGGCCCAAATCGTTGAATACGATCGCGCCGTTCAAATCGCTGCCGTAGGTATCCGACGTGATGATGTCGCCCATGACGATCGCGTTGATGCCGGTGGCACCATGATTGAGAGCCAATAGGCTGGCGTCGACCGGCTGACCGCTGGCATAAAACGCCCGGGCTTCCGGCAGGTCGTCGTAACCGGAACGCAACGATTGTCCATCGCCGCCCTCATAATACGGCCAGCCGTAGTTGGCCCCCGGTCCCGAGGCGTTGACCTCTTCCCAGCGGGTCCAGCCGACGTCCCCGACATACACTTGACCGCTGGATTGATCGATCGCCATGCGGAACGGATTACGCAGGCCATACTGGTAGACTTTGGATCGGTTAGAACCCGCATCGCCATCATAAAACGGATTGTCCGCTAAACCTTGACCGGTAATTGGATCAATTCGCAAAACTTTGCCGGACAAGTTGTCGATGTCCTGGACCCGCACCGCTCGCGGGTCGACCCGATTATAGGACGCTCCGTCGCCGGTCGTGACGTACAACGCTCCGTCGGGTCCGAAGGCCAACGCCCCGACGGTGTGCGATTCGCTGTCCGAAGCGATGAAGTCGCGAATGTTGCTGCCGTCAGGGTTGTACCCGGCGGCGGGTTCATCAAAATCAAACGTGCTGTTGGCAAAAGCGTTGAAATTGTTCCAGGTGCTGTTGCTGCCCAGCAGCACCACTTCGCTGCCGGCGACCGCGGTGGTGTAATTGGTTGCCGCATCGGCGGTCACGCGGACCAACCGGCCGGCCCGGTTGCCTTTGCCGTCGGGGCGAGCCAACGCGTTGCCGGTGTTCTCGTAAACCTGGGGCGGATCATACGTATAGAGCAGATAGACATAAGGATTATTCTGAAAATCCGGATGCACCGCGATGTCCAACAATCCGCGGTCGCGGGTTCCGTTGGTTTGATCGCGAATGTCGATGAACGTCGTCCGGGCGCCGCCGCGACGCGACACGGCAACCAAACCATCCTGCTGGGCGACGTACAGGTTGGCTCCGTCGGGTGACCAGTCGATCGCCGTGGGACGGTTCAGCCCGGTGAGGATCGTTTGGGTCGAAACGTCACGCGACGGTGTGCCGGTGGAGACCGGCGGCGGGGTGTCGAGAATGAGCGACCAACGTGACACGCGGTGAATGTTGTCCAGTCCTCCGGTCCCGGCGGTGAACCCGAAGCGTGCCCGGGTGCCGACGGTGGCGGCCAGGTCAAGATCGGTCACCAACGTTGCGGCCACCGGTTTGGCATTGGTTTGTGATAGATAGACGGCGAGTTGATTGACCGGGCCGTTGTAGTCAATCCAAACATAAACCGGTTGATCATTGTTGAGATCAAATGGCACCGGTACCGATGCGATGGAATTGAATGTACTGCCAACGACGACGGAGACGTGGTTGCCGTTGATGTCGCCGGCGTTTTGATAAGTATCCAGTTCAATCGCGACTGACGATGCGATGCCCGAATAGCCAAGGCCGCCGCCGGTTTCGCCGATCGCTGCGGCGCCCGCCGGGGCGTTTTGAATGGTAAAGGTCATCCCGTCGGCCCCGCCAGTGCCGCTGCCGCCGCCGATCCGGGCGGTAAACGCGGTTTGGAACGACGTGTTGGAATTGATCGCAATCGCCGCGTTGGTGAACACCGATCCGGCGGAGAACAATTCGTCGGGGGTGACCGCAATTTCATTACCGATTTTTGTCGCGGCCCCGGAGAGCGTCAGCCCCGCGGTGCTGCTGAAATTGTTGTAATTAGGCAGCCCCGCGTCGTTGTCGGTCAGCGTCACCGTGGCCGTTCGGGGCGCCAGCAGCGAAGCGGTCCCGCGGGGCCGATCGATGACAAAGTTGAACGTCTCGGTGCCCTCGGCCAGCGAGTCGCCGATCAGCGGGACAACGATCTGTTTTTGAGTTTCCCCGGCGGCAAAAAACACGCTGCCCGATGTCGCGACATAGTCCCGGCCGGCGATCGCGGTCCCGTCGATGGTCGAGTAGTCCAGCCCGGTGATGCCGTCCGAACCACCGGTTCGGCGGATCGTCAACGTGACCGACGGGGCGTCTTCGTCGGCGGTGATTTGGCTGGAGGACAACGACAAACTGCCCGGCTGGCCCAGCCCATCCTGGAACGTGAACGAACCGTTGGCGTTGAGATACTCACCGCGGCCAAAGCCGGCAACGATGCCGTCGTCGGCGGTCCAAGTGCCGGTCGAGAAGGTGGTTTCCGACTCGGCTTGGTAGGTCGCGCCGCCGATTTGAACGCTATCGACGACCAAGTTGCGATCGAACCGGCCGGGGATGTAGCTGTCGTTTTCCAACGATACCGAGACGCGATCGGCCGCGACATTGCCCGCGGCGGTGAATCGATAAGTGCCAAATTGCCTCGCGGTGGGGTCGCCGCCGACGTTGTCCCAGGTGGCGACGATGTCGCCGTCGATTCGCAGCGCCATCCGCTCGGAGCCTTCGGCGCCGGCGGCCCGGACGGCGATTTCGGTCGTTGCGGCGGAACTGGCCGCGTACTGGAACGTGCCGTTGGCGTTGAGGTATTCGGAGCGACGGAAACCGGGTTGGATGCCGTCTTCGGCACGCCACGAACCGGTCGAGAACGTCGACGCGGCTTCGGTTTGGAACGTTGCCCCATCGACCACGATCCGGTCGACCCGCAAATTTCGGTCGATCACGCCGGGTTGATACAAATCGTTGGTGAAGCCAATTGAAATCCGATCAGCCGATAGCCCGTCGACGTTGTAATTGAACGTTTGAAACTGACCGGCGTCGGCATTGCCGCCGACGTTTTCCCAGGTTCTCACGACCTGGCCGTCGACGCGGAGCTGCATCGTTTCCTGCCCGGT
The DNA here is from genome assembly GCA_963833245.1 of Pirellulaceae bacterium. Classification (GTDB taxonomy): domain Bacteria; phylum Planctomycetota; class Planctomycetia; order Pirellulales; family Pirellulaceae; genus Rhodopirellula. Next base: position 1,366,606 of record CAWHXH010000002.1, on the reverse strand, counting down.
CGATCCGGCGGCCCGAATTTGAACACCCATCACACCGCGGTAGTGGCCGATCGCTTGGGTGGTGAAGGCCAGGGAGGACTCGATCTGGCCGAGATGGACTTCCAAGTCCCAATCGCCCCCGCCGGCCGCCGATCCGGTCCGGTCAATCGATGCGGCGACATCGGCTCCGGTCAAATCCGCCAGCGCCGCGACCAGTGCCGCCCCGGCCGGCCCCGCCGCCGCGTCGCATCCGTAAACCAGCACGTCGGCAGAATCGCTCAATCGTTCGGCCCACCCGGCGACCCGGCCGTCGGCCTGAAACGCCGCCGCGTCGATCCAGCGGTCGCCCAGTTGCAGGCCGCCGGACGCCGCGTGGCTGACCAAATGCAAGGAATCGACGGTCGGCAAATCAGCGATCGTTTGTTCAATCAGTCCGATCGCGTCGTCCCCCGGGGTGACCCAAACGACGTGCGTGCCCGCGGCGGTTGCCGCCGATAGGGCTGCCGCATCGTCGACGCGTGAGTCGATGACGACGACGTCGACGCTCGCCGCTGCGGTGCCCTGCCCTGCCCCGGCGACGTCTCCGGCGACGTCTCCGGCAACGGCCGCGGCGATCTGCAATCCGGCATCACCGGCCAGCAGCAGCCGCGGCTCCAGCTCTTCGGTCGCCCACCGCGGCGCCAGTCGCTGGGCAAAGGGCTGGGGACGGGAGCCTTTGGACAGCCAACGCAGCAGTGGTTTCATTGATACAGTCGTCCGAGCAATTGATGGAAGTTTAATTTGCCCCCCCCGTGGAGCGGTTTGACCGGTCAGCAAGGTAATTCCCCCCAACAGGACTGGCAAAGTGGAAAAGTGAGTTTGTTTGGGATATTTGGGATGCCTGCGTCAAATCGGCAACTATTTTGCGGGCATGAGCATTCCCCGTCATCAACCGATGTTGCCGATCGCGTGGTGCTTCACCGTCGTGATCGTGATTCCCGCCGCCGGTCAAACCTCCGAAACTTTGAACGACGCCCAATTGGCCGCTCACCGCGACACGTTCGTGCCGGCAGCCGCGGCCGGGGTGATCGATTCGCTCGACGTTCAATTGGGTCAGCAGGTTACCGCCGGTCAACGGATCGGTTCGCTGGACCGCCGGGCGGCGTTGGCGGAGGTCCAAGTCGCTCAAACGGCTGCGCGGGCGGCAACGATTGCCAGCGAAAACGACATCGACTTGCAAATCGCTCGGACGTCCCGCGATGCCGCCGCGCGGCAAGCCGTCCGCGGTGCATCGGCCAACACCCGGTACGCCGGAGCGGTCGCGGCGGCGGACGTCGACCGGTGGCAAAAGGAGGCTCGCGAAGCAGCTTTGGAGATTGAAAAAGCTCAATTGGCTCTCCGCACGTCGCAGATCGAAGCCGAATCGGCGGCCGCCCGCGTCGCCGCCGCTCAAGTGAGTTTGGCCGACCGCGACCTGGTCACCCCGGCCGGTGGTCAAGTCGTCGAGGTCCTGGTCCGGGCCGGCGAGTACGTCGCCGCCGGTGCCCCGATCATCCGCGTGGTCGACACCCGCCGGCTCCGCGTGGAGTGTTTCGTCGACGGGGAACGGTGGTCGCCCGATGACGTCGGTTTGTCGGTCGAGTTCGGTCGCGGCGACGAGGTGGCCGCCGGTCAAATCATTTTCGTTTCGCCGTCGATCGATCCGGTCACCGGCCAAACGCGTTTGGTGGCCGAAATCGACAATGCCGAAGCCGGCTTTCGGCCGGGCCAAATGGGTCAATTGATCGTCGATTGAAAGCCATCAATCCAAACAGCCGGCGATTTGGACCTCCGCGATCGCTTCGGCGTAGGCGGCTTGGCGGGACGCGAGCGACACGGCGGCTTCGGCTTTGGCGGCGATCGCGTCGGTGACCGGTTGCAACGAGGTGACGCCGCCGGTGAACGCCGCAGTGGCCGCTTCGATCCTGTCGTTAGCCGCTCGCAGTGCCCGATCGGCGGCTTCGGCGGCCGACCAGGCGACGTCGGCTCGGGCGATCGCGTCGGTGATTTCAAACGCCACCTGCCGCTCGGCTTGCCGCAGCACCGCCTCGGCCCGGCGGACCTGCAGCCCGGCGTGCCGGACGGCGGCATGAGCCTGGCGCCGGCCGGCGGTTTGACGATATTCAATTCCAAACTCGGTCTCCTGATGGTCCAGCGACCAGAAATCGTCGGCTGCGTTGTCAAAAATCCCGCCGCCACCGCCGGCCAGATCATCGCCAAAGCCGCGGATGCGGTGAGCGGCGATGACGTCCAATTGCGGCAACAGGAAATTGCGGGCGGCAATCGATTGCAGACGCAGTTTTTGCACCCGCAGCCGCCCGGCGATCAATTCCGGGCGGACCGCGATGGCCCGCGAAACGACCGCGTCGGGGTCAAATTTGACCGCCGCGGCGGCCGGCGGTTCGGCCGCCCGCAGCGACCGGCCGACCGGCCGGCTGATGATTTGAGCCAATTCGCGACCGGCTTGCCCGACCTGCCCGTCGGCTTCGATGCTGTCGACGCGTCGCCGCAACATTTCGGATTTTGCCGCCGCCAACGTCGCGGCTTCGCCACCGCCAAGGCCCGAGGCCGCTCGGGCGTCGACAATCAAGAATGCCCGCCGCGCGGCCGTGAACGCTTCAGCCGCTGCGGTCGCCGATTGACCGGCGGTCCACAATCGCCAGTACGCCCGCGTGACCGACAATTCATGGCGTCGCATCGCTTGGTCAAACTCCGCGGCCGAGATTTGTGTGTTGATTTGGGCGACGCGGATGCCGTTGGAGAAATAAAATCCCGGCTGGGCCACGGGTCCGGCGATGTCGTTGAACGTCCGCCCGGCCCCGCGGGCCAGCGGTTGGCGGATCGAAATTTCCGCTTGTGTCTGCCAACTGCTGGGGAACAGGTTGGCGAAACGGTTGTTGGCATCATGCTCGGTCGACCAAGACAACTGGGTCACACCGCCGCTGCGCCCCCGCCGCTGAACCCCGGCGGTCAGCGTGGCCAAATCCTGAGTCAATTGAGTCGCTCCGCCGCCGACAACCGCGCTGTTGAACACCCGGTCGTTGTTCTGGTGCGAAGCGGTGGCAAAGAGTTGACGGTCAAATTGTGACAACGCGGCGGCAGGTCCGTAGAACGGATCGGCCGCGGCAATCTCCGGATCAAATCCTGTGGCAACCGAATCGGGACCATCCAGAACCCGCGTGGCCAGCACCACGCCGCCGGCATCGCGGACGACGCCGGAATGGCGCAGCGAGTGGGCAATCGCTTGTGCAAGCGTGATTTCGGGACCAATCGGGATCGCTGCGTTGTCCGGTCGCACCGCAGTCTCGCCGGGCGACGGCGACGCGGCTCGGTGGGCTACGGTTTGGGTTGAGACGGGAACGCGACCGGGCTGCGGTTTGGAACTTTGGCACCCCATCAGCAATATGATCAGAGTGAGCAGCCCGATCGGACCGAAAGTCTTGGCGACTTCCGCTACCTCAACCGACCATGGCCATGCCAGCACGGACTCGACGGTGGTTGGGGGATGAGCCATGTCGTCTGGATCGATCGGCCGCCGGTCGCAGGCCCAACCAATCCCCCCGACCGCCCCGGTCCCGGTCGCGGGCAACGTCATGACCCTCCCATCCGTCAGAGGGGGGACGCGAGTGGTCCTACGGAGACACCTTTCATGCCCGTCGGCCGTGCCACTGCTGGAACCGGCCGGCCGGTGAATCAATCTGTCGGGAGTGAACGCCCCGCCCCCCAACGCCCCGCCCTCCCCCAATTCGCCGGCATTGTCGCCGACCGCATGGTTGCAGCGTTTTGCGTCTGATGCGGAACTCGCCGCGATCATCGATCCGAAACCTCCCGCCCGGATCGTGGCATCGATCCGCTGTGGCGAACCCGACGTGCCGGATTGGTCCCCCCGCCGGCTGGCTTCGATGATTGCCGCCGCCGGCCCCGCCGCCGCGGCCGGTCCGCTGCCGGCCGATCGGGTCGATTGGTCCGATCGGGCCGGACAACCTCCGGCCGTCGTCGCGCTTCGACGGGTGGCGACCGATGGGGGCGGGGATGCCGTGATTGCGATTGTGCTTCCGACCGCGACCGACCGTCAAAGTATCGCCCTGATGTTGGGCCGATTGATGGCGATTGAAACGATTCCAACCGTTTCCGCGCAAGCCGCCGAGGTTGTCACAACCCCGGGCGGCGTGACCGGGGAGCTTTGGCGGCTGCATCGTTCGCTCGACCGCCGGCGGCTTGCCAATACGCTGGCCACCGACGGCCCCGGTTGGATCGGTGCCGATCGCGTCACGGTGCTGATCCCCGCCGGCCGTTCGATGCGGGTGATCGCGGCGACCGGGGCCGAGCGGATCAATCGCCGGACCGCCACGGTGGTTGCCGCCGAGCGACTGGCCGCCGCCGTCGGCCGCACCGGGGAGCGATTGATCGTTCCGGCCGGTCCATTGCCGCCACAAATCGAGGGGCCGCTGACCGAATGGATCGATCAAACGTTGGCCGGCTCCGCGGTGCTGCAACCGTTGTTTTGGATCCCGCCGACGGCCGCGACCGAGCCACCGGTTCAAACGAGACCCCGGCTGATCGGGATGCTGATCGCCGAGCGGTTTTCCGGCGAACCGCTTCGTGGGGACGAACCGATTTGGCCGCCGTTGGTTGCTCACGCGGCCGCGGCGATGACCAACGTGGCGGTGCATCGGTCCACGCCGTTGTGGCGAACCAGCGGCCTGGTGGCTGCATCGTTTTCCCGCCGGCGATGGCTCGCAACCACGGCGGCATGTTTGGCTTTTCTCTTGGCGTGTTTGGCAGCCTGGTCGGTGCGGGTGCCGCACTGGATCGAGGCGCCGGGCACGGCTCAGCCGGTGCGGCGGCAGCACGTTTTTGCAGCCGTCGACGGCACGATCGATCAAATTCACGTCGTCGACGGCCAAACCGTCACCGCCGGTCAACGGCTGGTCGGGATCCACTCCCCGTCCCTGGTCCAACAGCGGGAGGAACTGGCCGGTCAAATCGCGACCCAATCGGCTCAGTGGATCGCCGCGACGACCCGGCGACGCGATGGCGGGCGAACCGCTCCGGGCAGTACCCCGGCCGACGAATCGGAGTTGGCCGATCGGGGTGAGCAATTGCGGATCGAATTGGACTCGCTCAACCGTCAATTGGAGTTGGTGAACGAACAAATTGCCGCCGCGACGATCCACAGTCCCATTGCCGGGGTGGTGTCGGGGTGGGATTTGCGACGGCAATTGGGGGATCGTCCGGTCTCCCGGGGGCAACGTCTTGATGACGATCGCCGACCCAGGCGGCGGCACCGAGGTTCAAATCGCCCTGCCGGAGCGTCACCGGATGCTCATCGCCGGGCGTTTGGCCGCGGCCGGACCGCCCGGCGTCAAAGTCCGGTTGGTTCCGGTGACCGATCCGGGCCGGGTTGTTGCCGGTCGTTTGACGAGGATCGAGTCGGCCACCCGAACCGATGCGGACGGTCACCCGGTGCGGTTGGCGATCGCAATCCCGACAGGCGATTCGACCGAACGATTCGCTCCCGGCGCCGACGTTCGAGTCTCGATCGATGGGGGGTCGGAGCGTTGGGTTTGGGTGTGGTTGGGAGACGCCGCCGCCGAGATTCGGCTCCGCGGGTCGCTGTGGTTTGGCTCGGGAAATACCGGGATTGTTGCCCTCCCCAACCGTCCAGGTGCGGGCTAATTTCGTGAACCGGCCCCCCCGAACGCTGAAAGCCGCCGCCCGCCCGCTGCCGGTTCGCCGCCGGCCGGATTTGCAACCGGTCGATTGCCGGTTCGGCTCGCAAACCTGGGCCGTGATTCGCGATCCGCTGACCGGCCGGGTCAGCCGGTTGCCGCCGGAGGAACGATTTGTCTGGGAGCATCTGGACGGCCAAACCGACGCCGCGTCGATCGCCGACGCTTATGCCCGGCGGTTTGCCCCCGGCCGAGTCACCGCCGGTCAATTGCGGACGCTTGTTGCCCGGTTTCATCGACTCGGCCTGGTCACCTCCACCGGCCCCGGGGCAGCCGACACGCTTGACCGGCGAGCGGCCCGGGCTGCGCGACAGCGGTGGCTCGCCGTGGCCACCGGTTGGCTCTTTTTGAAATTCCCGGGGGTCGATCCGACGCCCGTGCTCCGCCGGTTGCGGCCGATCACCGGGCGTTTGGCCAACCGGTCGGTCGGATTAATTTGGCTGGCCGCGGTCGTCGCCAGTTTTAGTTGGTTGGCGATCCACGCGACCGCCTACCTCGGTGACGTTCAAGATGCCGCTTCGCGATCGACGCCGGCAACTTGGATCGCTCTGGCGGTGGTGTTGGGATTGATGAAAATCGCCCACGAACTCGGACACGCGGTCGCCTGCGACGCCGCCGGGGCACGGTGCGAAACGATCGGACCGATGCTGATGGTCGGCATACCGGCGCTGTATTGCGACGTCACCGACGCTTGGCGGTTGCCCCGCGAGATCGACCGGATGGGCATTGCCGCCGCCGGCGTCGCGGCCGAATTGACGATCGCCGCGGCGGCGGTTTGGGTTTGGTGGGCGACCGCGGCGGGCCAAATTCACCAAATGGCTTTGGGCATCATCGCCGCCGGTTCGGCCACCACGGTCTTGTTCAACGCCAACCCGCTGATGCGGCTGGACGGGTACTACCTGCTCAGCGACGCGACCGGTCAACCCAATCTCGCATCCCGCAGTCGCCGCCGGCTGACCGCCGCAATCAATCGGTTGCTCACCGGCATGTCGCCGCCGGACGACGCCCCGGCGTGGTTGGCCGGCTACGCGGTCGCCTCGTGGGTTTACCGAATGATGCTTTTTGCGGCGATCGGTTGGTCGATTCATCAATGGACCCGTCAAACCGCCGCCCAACCATTGGGCCAGGTGCTGTTGATCGCGGTCGTCGCATCGCTCTTGATTGCCCCCGCCAAATCATTGCGATCATGGGTGAGTCGATTCCGATACCGATCCCGACGAGGTTTTTCGATTCGGCCATGGATCATTGTGATGATGGTCAGCGTCACGATGGCGATCATCCTGCTGGTTCCGATGCCGCAGCGTTTGACCGCCGAGGGTTTGATTCATCCCGACAACGCTTCGGCGGTTTATGTCCGCACCGCCGGCCGGTTGGTCTCGGTCGAGGCCGTGGCCGGCGACCGGGTAGAGGTTGGCGACGGGGTTGCGACGCTCGACGATCCCGCGTTGCAGCTTCGCCGCGTCCGGGTCGCCGGACAGTTGGCCAATCAGCGGGCGGTCTTGCGATCGGCCGAATTACGACTGGGCGGCCGCCGGTTGGCCGAGAGTCAACTACCGATGCTCCGGGCGGCCGAGACCGATTTGATTGAACGGCTGGCAATGATCGATGAACAAATCGCGGCGCTGCGGCTGACCGCCCCCGCGGCGGGCGTGGTTGCCGTGCCGCCGCCCGGTCCGATCGACCGGCATCCGACCGACTGGTTGGCCGCCGAAGACCAGCCGATCCTGTCAACAAGTCGAATCGGCAGCGTTTTGGCCGCCGGCACCCCTGTGGCCATCATCGCACCGTCCGGAGCGGTCACGGCGGTGGCGTTGGTTTCTCAGAACGAAGTCCAGCGGATCGTTGCGGGCGCCACGGTTCGTTTGATCGCTCAAAACGATCGTTGGACGACGCACCACGGCCGGGTCGTGCGGATCGCCGGAGAACCGATCAAAGCGATCCCCGTCGAGCTGCGTCCATTGTCTCGGTCGATGGCCACCGCACCGACCGCCGACGGTCCCGCCCCGAGGACGCCTCACTATGCGGTGACGATCCGGCTCGACACGCCGGCGAGGATCGACCCGACCGCCGGCAGTCCCGTGCGGGTGGCGATCGATTTGCCATCGGCCAACGTGCTGACCCGCGTGATCCGCATCGTGCAGAGCAACTGGCGGTTTTGATCAGTCGGCTTGAAGCGGCAGACCGGTCACGTTGTCCACATCGACCAACTCGACCGCCGGTCGGGATTCATCGTCGTCGGACGTTTTGAATGTCAATTCGTCGACCGACAGTCCTGTCAGGTTGCGAGCGTAGAGTCCCCAGGCCGGCAGCGCCCGGTTCCAAACCCCCACGCCGGGCATCCGCACCGGATCGGCAGCGACCGGTGCCCGTCCCAACCTCGGATCGATGACCGCTCCGGGGGTATGATAAATTTTGACTTGATTCAATTTTGCGTCTTCAAACGGTACATCCGCCCAACTCTCGATGGACATTGCGGGACCGTAAACCCGGTTAGCCTCCAGTCGCTCGACCACGAGACCTTTTGCGGTATTATCGCCGCGAATGATCGCGGCGACCGCGACCGAAACGTTGTTCATGGTGCAGTCGCGGATGGTCACCTCGTTCATCGGACCCGGCGTCGGCGTCCACGCCGACGGTTGCAACAGGATGCCGGCGAGCATGTTGGTCCGGTGTAGGTTTTCGACCGTCAAATGCTCGTAATTGCCGGGACCCTCGAAACGGCAATTTTGAATCGTCAATCGCTCCGCCGGCCCGATCAACCGAAGCCCGTTGCAAGATGAATTGACATAACAATCGTCAATGACACCATCGCGAACGTAGTGACCGGCAATGCAGTCGTCGCCGGTTTGGAAATTACACCCGCGGATCGTCAATCGCTCGTTCCAATGCTCCGCATCGCCGCGAAAATGCACCCCATCCCAACCGCCGCGGACGGCGACTCGGTCGACCAGCACATCACGGCACTGATACATCAGCACCGCATAATTTCCCGAATCATCGATCTGCAAATCTTGCAACCGCACGTTGTCGCTGCCGGCCATCAGGATCGTGTGCGGCCCCCGCATCTTGCCCTCGCCGCGGGGGTCAAAAGGTCGGTCGGCGTCGACGATGCCCGGCCCGGTGACCGCAACGCCGTCGCAGTCTTCGACGACGATCAACCCTCGGTTCCACCGCCCCCCGGGGTAGTCATCGGAGCGGAAACCGAGGTAATCGTCGAGATTTTGGCTACCCACCAGCACTGCGTCTTGACGCAGATTCAACGTCACACCGCTGTGCAGCCGGATCGTGCCGGTCACGAACCGACCGGCCGGCACCTCGACGCTCCCCCCGCCGCGGCCGGCACACCGATCAATCGTCGCCTGAATTTCCGCGGTGTTGTTTCGCACCCCATCGCCGACCGCTCCGGCCGCAACGATGTCAAAACCCGCCGCGGCGGCGATCGGTCCTGCGGCAACGAACCAGGCTGTCACCATGCCGAGCCGAAGCCCGGCGGCAGTTGATTTTTTCACAAGTTATTCCTCGATGGTTCGTTGTGCATTCGTTTTGATTTGCCGCTGTTTTACGCCTTTGCCAAGATGTCCTTCGAGGAATCGTTTTGGAAGCGGTAACGGGAGAAAAGCTTCGGACATCACAGTCATGCTTTGAAAAACTTCCGCTACCCCGGTTCTTGCGATGGCCGCAGCACCGGGTCGTTCGTGACGAATGCTCCGGCGCGTGGTTTGTCGGACCGGACCCGCGTTGCTAAAATGCGACGTTTTGGCGGATTGCCGTCCTCGTTTCGTTTCCCGCACCTGTGCCGCTTTGAAAATCCCCGCCCGCCTCCGGCCGCTGATCGAAGAGGGACTGATCGATGACGTCCTGCAGTCGCTGATGAGCGGCAAGGAAGCGAAAGTTTTCTTGGTCGCCCGCGACGGGGAGATCATTTGCGCCAAGGTCTACAAGGAAGCGACCGACCGGAACTTCAAAAAAGCCGCTCAGTACAACGAGGGCCGCAATACGCGAAACACCCGCCGCGGCCGGGCGATCAACAAACGCTCCAAATTCGGCCGCGAGGAACAGGAATCGTCCTGGCAAAACGCCGAAGACGAGGCGCTGCGAAAACTCGCCGACGCCGGCGTCCGGGTGCCCGAGTCTTACGGGCTTTTCGACGGCGTGTTGTTGATGGAGCTGATCCGCGGCGAAGACGGCGAGGTGGCCCCGCGGCTCAACGACATTGCTTTGCCCCGCCAAATGGCGATCGAGGATCACGCGACGATGATGAACTACGTCCAGCGGATGCTCTGCGTCGGGCTGGTCCACGGCGACTTGTCGGAGTTCAACGTCCTGCAGGAGGCCGAGGGGCCGGTGATCATCGATTTGCCCCAAGCGGTCAATGCGGCGGGCAACAACAACGCCAAAGCGATGCTGCAACGCGACGTGGCCAACATGACACAGTACTACTCGCAGTTTGCCCCGGAGCTGGCCCGGACGCACTACGCCGAGGAGATGTGGGACTTGTACGAGAGAACCGAGCTGCGGCCCGACACGCGTTTGACCGGCCGGTTCCGGTTCAACAATCGCCGGGCCGACGTTCGCGGGGTCATCAGAATGATCGACTCGGCCCGCGAGGATGAACGGCAACGCGTCCAGCGAATGGGCGAGTGATTGACCGCCGCGGCACGCCGGAGCGAGGGCAATTCGTCGATTCGCCCTCGCCGTAGTGGATTTTGCTAAGAATCCTTTGCTAAAAATTTTGGTGTGGATGGATCTTTAGCAAGATCCACTACGCCAGCGGGTATTCCTGGCGGACTTCATCACGGTTTGAGTATGGATCGGTTAAAACAGTCCTCACTTCGGTTTCCTCTCCCCCTGCCAACGGCAAAAGTCTCATGACGCCCCCCAACGATTCGTTTGACGATCAACCCGCCTCGTTCCTGACCGAGGGTGACGATTTGTCAACCAGCGATGCCATGGTCAACGACGACGCTGAGCATCAAGCCGCCGCCCCGCTGGGGTTCGGTCACAAGCTCATCGGCGGCTTGGTTTACGGCATCGCCGGTTTGGTCGTCGCGGCCACCGTGGCGGCGTTCGTTTCCCCGTCGCTGGCAGCCCGGGCAGCGAACTACATGCCCGCTTCGTTGATGGGCGACACCACGCCGGTCGTTGGCCAAGACGGCAGTTGCTGCTCGGCCGGTAGGTGTTCGATGGCCACCGACGCAACGCTGGTGGCCGCCCCCGACAGCGGCTCGTCCTGCTGCTCCGCTGCGATGACGGGTTGTTGCGAGCAAGACGCCAACGACGAAATGAGCGACGACGAAATGGTGATCGGGACCGACGCGGACGCCATTGATGAAACCGAAGTCACCGAAGTCACCGAGACGACCGGCGAGTCGGTGAAAGCCGCTGGCGACACGGTTCAAACCGACGCCGCAGCCGAACAGCCATCAGTTTGACCAAGTCATCATCGTAGGGTGGGTCCAGCCGCTTGCCGCGGCGACCCACCTCATTCTCTTTTATCTTGGCAACCAAGCGTTCACTCATCTCGATGCGATCGGAAAGCCTCCAGCTCTTCCTCTCGCAGTCGCCGATGCAACGCCGACTGCCCGGCAGCAAGTTCCCGGTGCCGCCGAGCTTCGACGTCCCGGCCAGCCGCTTCGTGGTGACCGGCCATCCAGCGGTGATGCATCGCCCGGTGGCCGGTGGTCGCCGAGTGGGGCACCTCTTCAAATCCCATCGCGCGGTGCCAGGCCAAGCTGGCGGGGTTGCCCAACGAACTGCTGCTGAGCAGTTCGGGCACGCCGCCGCGGCTCAATCGATCCACCGTTCGGCGCAGCAACCCCGTCGCCAAACCCCGCCGAACGTGATCCGGGTGCGTCATCACCGGCTGCAACGTCACGCCGCGTTGAGGAAAATGAGTGGGAGCCAACAGGGCCGCCCCCACGATCTTGCGACCGAACCGGACGACCGAAGAGTCGTTGAGCCACGAAACATCACCTGACGACTTTCGACCAAGGAAATGGTCAATGTCCTTGGCAATCGAAGTTCGATAAACCTCCTCGGGGTAGCCGAGGTAGTCCAGCGAATCGTCAAACGCTCGCAGGTGCAGGTCGATCAAATCATCGCGATCGGCCGCGACCGGTGAGGTCACTTCGTAGGTGTCGTCGGCGACGATGACCCGGGCACTGGGTTCGATCAAGATGTCGGTCGCCCGACGCCAGTACACGATCGCCGAGTGACTGAAGGACAACCTCGCTTTGCCGTCCCAATACTCGTGCTTGTACCCCAACCGGTGCGGCATGATGCGGAAGTCGTCCATGGTCATCGGCAGTTCCAAACGCGGCCGGGGCATTGAATCGGTCCGTTGTGCAAATGGGCGTCGGCTTTTGCCACCATCCCAACTGAATGTCCCGCCGATTCGCTCCGGCGACCTCACCGGCTAGGCTGGCCGCATGAACTTACCCGAACATTTGCGGGGGTTGGCATCCGAACGAACCTGCGGCGATCACCTCGCGGCCGCTTCAACGGGCAACGTCGCCGACCGGCTCACCGCGATGGCTCAACTTGATCCCCGGCGCCATCGCGATCGCCGAGCCGTCGGGACCCGATCGGCCCGATGGCACTGCTCGCGACTACCGGTTGACGACGTTCCGGCAGCTCGACCACGACTCCACCGCGATCGCCCGCGGCATGAATCGCTGGGGCGTCGGGCCAGGGATGCGAATGGTGATGCTGGTGCCCTTTGGCACCGACTTCATCACAGCAGCGTTTGCGATTCTCAAAACCGGAGCCGCGGCGGTGTTGATCGACCCGGGCATGGACCGGCGGCACCTGATCAAATGCCTCGCCGACGTTCGGCCTGACGGATTCTACGGCATCCCCAAAGCCCAGGCGATCCGCATGTTGATGCGTCACAAGTTTCCGTCCGCCCAGTGGAATGTTACCGATGGGCGACGGTATTTCTGGGGGGGAAAACGGTCGAACAGTTGCGACAGATTGGTCGGCAGGACGAAGCTCCGTCGCATTCAGTTGCCACCGGTGACCCGGCCGCGGTCATTTTCACCACCGGCAGCACCGGGCCACCCAAAGGCGTTGCCTACAGCCACGGCACCTTTCACGCTCAAATCGACCGCATCCGCGACCGCTACCAAATCCGACGCGGCTCGCGCGACCTAGCCTGCTTCCCTTTGTTTGGATTGTTCGACGCGGTGATGGGGGTGACGACCATCATCCCGGAAATGAACCCGACACGTCCCGCCGATGTCGATCCACCCAAATTGATCCGGGCCGCCCGCCAATGGGAGGTCGATCAAGCCTTTGGCAGCCCCGCTCTATGGAAAACCGTGACCCGGTGGTGCGATGCCCACGCGGTCGGTCGGCCGTTTCCGACAATCCGCCGGGTGCTATCGGCCGGCGCCCCGGTTCCAGCGACAACGCTGCAGTCGTTGCGAAAATACATTCACCCCGAAGCCGACATCGTCACGCCATATGGTGCGACCGAAGCCTTACCGATCGCATCAATCGAGTCCCGCGAAGTGATTGCCGAGACCGGACCGGCGGCCGACAAGGGCAAAGGCGTGTGTGTCGGAACCCGGTTCGAAGACGTCGATTGGCGGATCATTGAGATCAATGACGGTCCGATTCCTGAAATTGAAAAAACTACCGCCCTGCCCCACGGCAAAATCGGCGAATTGATTGTTGTCGGACCCATGGTGACGCGAGAATATGTCACCAGGACGGATCAAAATGCGTTGCACAAGATCGCCGATGGCGACCGGGTTTGGCACCGAATGGGCGACGTCGGTTACCTGGACGATCAAGATCGATTTTGGTTCTGCGGTCGCAAGGCTCACCGCGTCGTCACGGCGACCAAGACCTATTTCACGATTCCGATCGAAGCGATCTTCAGTCGCCACCCGGCGGTCAATCGTTGTGCTTTGATCGGAGTCAGGCGGGGCGGGGAAATTTTCCCCGTGCTATGCATTGAACCCAATGACTTGACAATCTCCGGGTCCAAGAAGAGGCGTGAAGATTTGACACAAGATCTGATCAACCTCGCCTCACGCAATCCGCGAACCCAATCGATCGATCAGTTCATTATTCGCGACGAGCCGTTGCCGGTGGACATTCGTCATAACAGCAAAATATTCCGCGAGCGGTTGGCTCAGCAGTATTCGTAGGGTGGGTCAAGCCGCTTCGGTGCCGACGCACCGCCGTCGTCCCCGTCACGGTGGGTCGGCGTCGAAGACTCCTTGACCCACCCTACGTTGCTCCCATCAATTCTTTCACCGCCGCTTCAACTTCTCGCATCTGCTCCCGGCTGATCGGGCTGAGCAGCGGCAGGATCGGCCCGGTATCGGCAATCCCCGCCAAACGAACCGCTTCGTGAAGCACGCGGATGGGTTGGATGTTGTCACGGTGATCTTCCAACGCTTTGAACGTCCGCCGGATCGATTCAGCCTTTTCAAAGTCTTGGTTCTTCAACGCATTTAACATCGACATGCTGAGCGCCGGTGCGACGCAAACGCACCCCGAAGTGAACCCGGACAACCCGAAATCTCGTAGATGGACGATTGCGGGTTGCTCTCCAATGCCCGAGACGATTCGCTCGGGGCCGACCCGGTCGACCATCTCGCGAAGGTAGTCATCGTGCGATGGGTTATCCCGCACCACCGCATATTTAATCGCCGACAAGCAACCGTCTTTCATCAACGCGTCGATCAGTTCCACCGGCAGGTAATGATCGTCTTTGGCATACAGTACCGCCGGCCGGCCAAACGCATCGGTGAACTTTCGAACGGCCGTTGCGGTTCCGTCGGCGGTCGCGATGTTCATTTGCGGCAAGATCATCGCGGTCGGAAACGCCATGTCCCGAAGCACCGCCGCTTGGTCCATCATCAACCCATAGCTGGGGCCAACCGATGGCAGGATCCAGGTGTCCGCGCCCGCGTCGGCGGCGAGTTGTTCGAGCAGTTGGGCGTATTCGCTCGGGGCGATGTGATAGAAGACCGCATTGCCACCGTAGAGGATCGAGCGGACGCCACCGGATTCCAAATGTTTGATGATCCGCTGGTTTTGGGAGCGTTCAATCTTGTAATTCGCATCGCGTGCCAACGGCGGGACCGCGATGACGGAGCTTTGCAGGAACGATGGGTCGATTGTTTGGGTATGCATGGTGTTTATAAAAAGGTGGGATAGGCTTCCAGCCTGTCATCGCCCCGTAATGTAGCGGAAGTCGCCAAGACTTTCGGTTGCGGGGATCGCGGTGGAAAGATGGTTCACAACCGAAAGTCTTGGCGACTTCCGCTACGGTTGCCGATGACAGGCTGGAAGCCTATCCCACTTAGAAGATAGGAGGTTCGATGCCGGGTTCCCCGGCATGCAGGAAATCAAAGTCGCAGCCCTCGTGGGCCTGGGTCACGTGGCGGCTAAACATTTGACCATAACCACGCTCAAATTTTGGGGGCGGAGCGACCCAAGCCTCCCGGCGGCGATTCAATTCATCTTCATCGACGAGCAAATCCAAGGTTCGTTCGGGAACGTCGAGCCGAATCAAATCGCCGCTTTGAACCAACGCCAGCGGACCGCCCAGGTGCGATTCAGGCGACACGTGCAGGATGCACATCCCATAACTGGTGCCGCTCATCCGGGCGTCGGACAGCCGAACCAGATCCCGCACACCGGCTTTGAGCAACCGGTCGGGGATCGGCAACATGCCCCATTCAGGAAACCCGGGAGCCCCCAACGGCCCGGCGCTTCGCAGCACCAAGACCGAGTCGGCGGTGATCTCGGTCGCCTCGTCATTGAGCCGCGCCCGCATGTCCGGGTAGTCTTCAAAGACCACCGCGGGGCCGGTGTGCTGAAACAATCGCGGGTCGGCGGCGACCGGTTTGACGACGCAGCCGTTGGGCGACAGGTTGCCGCGAAGCACATACGTCCCGCCTTGCTGCGAAACCGGTTTGTCGAGCGTTCGTATCACATCGTCGTCATGGACCTCGGCGTCATCAATGTTTTGACCAAGCGTTTGCCCGGTCACCGTGGGGCAGTCAACCTGCAGGTGTGGACGAAGGTTTTTAAGTAGCGCCGGTAGTCCGCCGGCGTTGTAAAAATCTTCCATCAGGAATTTTTGACCCGCCGGACGGATGTTGGCCAGCACGGGGGTTTGGCGAGACAATTCATCAAACCGATCGAGCGATAACTTCACGCCCGCCCGGCCCGCCATCGCGATGATGTGAACGATCGCGTTGGTCGATCCGCCGATCGCCATGTCGGTCACGATCGCATTGTCAAAAGATTCCTTGGACAAGATTTTGGACGGTTTCAAATCCTCCCAAACCATGTCCACGATTCGGCGTCCACATCGCGTGGCTAACCGCGAATGTTCCGACACGACCGCCGGAATGGATGAGGCTCCCGGCAGTGTCATGCCAATCGCTTCGGCCACCGCGGTCATCGTCGACGCGGTGCCCATCGTCATGCAATGTCCCGGCGAGCGTGCAATGCTGTTTTCGATTTGGCACCATGATTCGTCGCATAAGTTGCCCGCCCGCCGCTCGGCCCAGTATTTCCAAGCATCGCTGCCGCTGCCCAGCGTTTCCTTGCCCCAACGGGCGGTCAACATGGGTCCGGCGGGGAAAAAGATCGCGGGCAGGTCCGCGGTGATCGCACCCATCAAAAGCGCCGGCGTCGTTTTGTCACAACCACCCATCAACACCACGCCATCGACCGGGTGGCAACGCAGCACCTCCTCGGTCTCCATCGCCAACAGGTTGCGATAGAGCATCGTGGTGGGTTTCATCATCATCTCGGACAGCGACATGACGGGCACCTCGACCGGGAAACCGCCCGATTGCCAAACGCCTCGTTTGACCTCCTCGGCCCGCTCCCGCAGGTGCGAGTGGCACGTGTTCAGATCACTCCAAGTATTGAGGATCGCGATGACCGGTTTGTCGCGATAGTCATCGTCGGCGTAGCCCATCCCTTTAAGCCGCGAGCGATGGCCAAAAGATCGCAGGTCGTCGGGGCCGAACCATCGGTGGCTTCGCAGGCTGGTCGGGTCGCGAACGTCGGTCATGGCAATTTCAAAGGTGGGATAGGCTTCCAGCCTGTCATTGAGTCTTGTCGACTTCCGCTACGGGAGATGCGGTAGGATCTTACGCCAACCCGCCCTTCCCTTGCAGCCCACGTGCCCCGCCCTTGAACCCCGTCGCGATCCTGTTGGTGGGCATGGCCGTGATGCTGATCGGAATCGTCGTGCTGCGGTGGCACGCGTTTGTGGCCCTGATCCTCGCCGCCGTCACGGTCGCCGCCTTGACGCCAACAACCACAAGGTTGCGAACGGAACTCCGCGACCACGCGGTGCAGTTGGAGACCGGCGACGTCGACAACGGCACCTTGAACGATCAAGCGATTGGGCGACATTCGCTGACTCCCGGTGGCTACCTGGTGTTGCCGGCCGACTCAAATTATTGGCAGCCAAAGTTGGATGATCCGGCGCAGAAGGTCTATCTCAACTTCATCGCCGGCGGTGATCGGGGCGTCGTGAAGCCTTCGTCGGCCTCCGCACCCCTGAAGCCCGGGGACTGGTTGATTCCAGTCGATGCTGCGAAAGTTGCGTTGAACCAAAGCGGCCGTTCGGTCGGCAATCGCGTCGCCGACGGGTTTGGCGACACGTGCCAGAAGGTCGGCATATTGATCGCCATGGCCGCCATTATTGGGCAGTGCCTGCTGCGTAGCGGCGGGGCGGAACGAATCATTGACGCAACATGCTCACTCTTGGGCGAACGTCGCACATCGCTGGGGTTTGTGTTATCAGGTTTCGTGCTGGCGATCCCCGTCTTTTTCGACACGGTCTTCTATCTCCTGATGCCGTTGGCCCGGGCGTTGTACCGACGGACACACAAAAACTACCTGCTGTATGTTCTGTCCGTCGTCGTCGGCGGTTCGATGGCACACTCGTTGGTCCCGCCAACTCCGGGGCCACTGTTGGTTGCCAGCGAGCTGAACATCGATCTGGGCGTTGCATTGCCGGCCGGGTTGATCGTCGGACTGATTGCCGCGGCGGCGGGTTATGGTTTTGCCGTTGTGTCAAATCAACGGTGGTCGGTTCACCCCGAGTTTGAGGCCAAACCCGCCGAGTCGGTGACGGCGCCGCTCGCCGGTCCAATGCCCGCGTTGGGGTTCTCGCTGCTGCCGGTCCTACTGCCCCTGGTGCTCCTGACGCTCGGAGCCGATTGGGCGAGCCTGACCGGTTCATCCTCAACACCTATGCACAACGATTGGTGGGGAAAAACCCTGGACTTCATTTCCGACAAAAACATTGCGTTGACGCTTTCGGCGCTTGCGGCGATGGCACTGCTAGCCAAATCGCCTCGCCGCGGCGATCAATCGATCGCCACCGACGTTTCCCGGGCGTTATCCGACGCCGGTTCGATCATCCTGATCACTTCGGCGGGCGGGGCGCTGGGTCAAACGATCCGCGAGACCGGGATCGCCGAAGTCTTGGCCTCGCAAATGCCAACCCGGGGCAGCGGTCTGGCTCTTTTATGGGTGGGCTTTGGGCTGACCACTTTGATCCGGTTCGTCCAAGGTTCCGCGACCGTGGCAATGATCACCGCGGTCGGGATTGTCGGGCCGCTGGCGATGACCTTGGAGCTACCCTATCACGCGGTCTATCTGTATTTGGCAATCGGCTGCGGCTCCAAACCGCTGCCGTGGATGAACGATAGCGGTTTTTGGGTGGTCGGTCGGATGGCGGGGATGACGACCGCCGAAACGCTGTGCAGTTTTTCGGCAACGCTAACGGTGATGGGCGTTGCCGGTTTTGCCGCCACGCTGATCGGAGCCATGTGGTGGCCATTGGTTTGACCTTAGGACTGGGAGAGCAACAACTGCGGCATTCATCGTAGCTGGACCCGCCAGGGTTCAGGGCGGACTGAACCCTGGCGGGTCCAGCTACGTTAATCGCCGCGGTGCTTAGCCAAGGCGGTCGAACCGTTCTCGCAGCGATTGTCGGAGTTCGTGAAGTTGGTCCACTGTCAAATTATCCAGCTCCACCCTCTGTTCTTTGGGATCGCCGAGTACTTCCCGGAGGATCGTGATCTCGCCGATGAGTAGCCCTTGCTGGCGACCTTCCTGATGGCCTTCCTGACGGCCTTCAATGAGCGCCTTCTGACGTGCCTCCTCAGCCCAGAATGCGGCAGGTGATCCGGGTTCGTAAAGCAGTGATTCCATTTGAGGTCCCGTAAAGTTCTGGTGGAAAGAATGGCGAATCCGCTGCGGGGGCACCCCCGAGTTGACGACCGACATGTACCGCAACACCGCCTCGACCGACGCCAAAGCGGTCGGTTTGGCACACAGAGCCGAGAGCATTGTCATCAGGTCATCGATCCGGTTGGCCAGTTGACCGCTGTTGACGCATTTTAGTGTCAACAGGATCGCTTGCAAAACCGAACCCTCACGAAGCTGCGTTTCGTCGTAGTCGCTCAGATCCAGCAACAGCGGGGCCATTGATGGGATGAAGCGACGCAGTGGTTCATCTAAACCACTTGCAACCCGTGGGTCCAAAGACGCCGTCCAACGCCGGGAACCGTGATAGAGCAACAGCGGCACGACCCCTCGAACCCGTCCATCGGCGAGTTGTTGCCGGATCACTTCGGTGATGTAGCGGAGCAACTGAAAAGCCGCCAACGCATCGACGGTGCTTTTATGTTCAAACAGCAGGCAGATTGAGATGGGACGATCAGCCGTCGCAACTTCGCCGACGGGATTGATCTCAAAGCACAGGTCACTGATCGAAAGTTTCAGTCGCTCATCAATGAACGACTCGCCGGCCCGCCGCAGGGTTGACCAATCCAATGCCGCGACCACATCGGCGGGTAGGTGTTGCTGAAAAAACTCCCGGGCAATCTCCACCTTGCCCAGTTCGCTAATGACAAACCGGTTGTGAGGGTCCGGGGGACCCGCGTCGTTCGACCCGCCGGTGGTCACGGACGCGGAGCGGCGTCGGCCAGCTCCGCCAATTTCTCTCCCCCAATGCGGCTGCAAAAATCACCGATGGATTCGCCGCTTTGAGCATGAGCCTTGAACGCCGCAAACACCCCGACCATCTCGCCGGGCACGTCGTCCGAGGCCACCATGTCCTTGTAGACATAAGCCAAACGATTGCCGAGCCAACCGCCGCCGACAAACATCGTGTACTTGTTGAGCGCCTTGCCGACGAACGCGATGTCAGCATTATAAGGCCGGGCGCAACCGTTGGGGCAACCGGTCATTCGGACCGTGAACCGCTCCTTATCAAGACCAAGCTTCGCGAGCGGCTCCTCAACCTGGTCGATCAAGCTGGGCAACCGACGCTCCGATTCGGTGATCGCCAAACCGCATGTCGGTAGCGCCACGCAGGCGATCGACCAACGCCGCACCGTGCTGGTTTCCTCGGTCAATCGGATGCCGTGCGATTTGAGGATTTGAATCAAATCGTCGCGGTCCGATTCGGCGATGTCACAGAAAATGATTGATTGATGGCCGGTCAGCCGAACTTCGCAACCAAAACGCTCGCCGACAACACGCACGGCGCCCTTGAGTTGAACTTTTTCGTCATCGTACAACCGGCCGTTCTCGATGTTCAAACCATACGACCACCGTCCATCACCCTGCTCCTGCCAACCCATGTGGTCGTCAAAGCCGGTGACGTCGTCTTCGGTGCAATCAGCAAGCTTGTAACCCAATACTTTCTCCACCTCATCACGAAATTTCTCGATGCCCCAATCGGCAATGAGATATTTCATCCGCGCGACTTTGCGGTCGGTCCGGTCGCCATTGTCCCGCTGGACAATGATGACCGCTTTGGCGGTGTCGATCGCCTGCTCGGGTGTCACGAACGCCATCCGTTTGGCCAGCGCCGGGAAGGTTTTCTTGAGCGCCGGGGTCGTGCCCATCCCGCCGCCGACGGTGACGTTGTAACCGATGATCTTGCCTTCGCGCACGACCGCGATGAAGCCGAGATCTTGGGTGTAGATATCGATGCAGTTGTCTTCGGGCAAGCAGATGCCGGCCTTGAATTTCCGCGGCAAATAAGTCGGTCCGTATAACGGTTCTTCGATCTCGCCGTGGCCACCCTGAGCGACGTTTTTGGCCGGCTGGGTAATCAACGCCGGTTCACCGCCACCAACGAGGACTTTCTCGCCCTCGTCGTCCATCAACCAAAGCTCGTGATAGGCCGGCGTTCGCGGTGCCAATTCGATGGTCAATTCGTCGGTGAACCGAGCCAATTCATCATGCACCCCGCCGACACGTTTGGCCGGGCAACACATGATGTTTCGGTTGACGTCGCCGCACGCAGCCAGCGTCGACAACCCCATGTCGTTGATCCGGCGAATCGTCCGCTTCAAATCGCCTTTGGGGATGCCGTGATTTTGAAGCGTTTGACGCGTGGTGATCTTGAGCGTCGAGTCGCCAAGCTCGTCGGAGATGTCAAGCATCTTGGCGAGTTGCTCCGACGTCATCCGGCCGCCGGGGATCCGGCAGCGGATCATCATTTGGTACTGCTTGCCACCGCCGGATTTCTTGAGCGCCGCCCGAACGTCGCGTTCGTCCTGCTGGTAGGTGCCGTGAAATTTGAGCAATTGAATGCTGTCGCTGCCAAAGTGATCGGTTTCTTCGGCCAGTTCCGTCGGGATCGGGCCGGACAGGTAGTTGCTCTCCGCTTTGATGACCTCGACGGGGCTGAGCTTTTTGGGCTTTTCGGCTTTCACGGGCTTGGCGGGAGCATCGGTGGACATCGTTTGCGTCGGATCCTTCGTTTTGATTCAAAAAGCCTGAGCGATCGGGTTCGGCCCCGGCCGGCAGCCGATTCCGGGGGATTAACCCGCCCGGAATGCCCAGTTATACCGACAGGGCGAAAATTCCACCACGTCGAATCCCACCGCCCCGCCGTCCGACATGACCGCCCGATTGCCATGACCGCTCGATTGCTCGATGGGAAACGGATTGCGGCGGAAATTCGTGAAGAACTTGCTGTCGACGTGGCTCGATTCGTCGCCGACGGCGGCCCGGTCCCCACGCTCGCCGCGGTGCTGGTCGGCGACGATCCGGCGTCGGCGGTTTACGTCCGAAACAAGGAGCGGGCGTGTGCCAAAGCGGCGATCGCCAGCCGATTGATCCGATTGCCCGCCAAAACGACCCAGGACGAGTTGCTCGCCACGGTCGCGGGATTGAACGCCGACGACGCGGTTCACGGCATTTTGTGTCAACTGCCGCTGCCCGCGGCGACCGCTGACCGGCCGGGGATCGACGAGCGGGCGGTGCTCGACGCGATTGACCCTAACAAAGACGTCGACGCATTTTCGCCGGTCAACGTGGGGCTGCTGATGCAAGGCCGGCCGCGGTTCCTGCCCTGCACGCCGCATGGGATTGTTCAACTTTTCTCCCGCGAACAGATTCAAACAGCGGGCAAACACGTCGTCGTGGTTGGCCGCAGCGACATCGTGGGAAAACCGATGGCGATGATGTTGGCTCAAAAAGACATCGGTCTGGGACCCGATTACGCCAACGCCACCGTGACGATCGCCCACAGCCGCACCGCGAACCTTGCCGAGATTTGCCGCGCCGCCGATATTCTGATCGCCGCGGTCGGTCGGCCCGAGATGATCACCGCCGACATGGTTACCGACGGGGCGGTGGTCGTGGACGTCGGCATCAATCGCGTCGGCGACCGGTTGGTTGGCGACGTGGCGTTTGACCAGGTGGCCGCCAAAGCCTCCGCGATCACCCCGGTGCCCGGCGGGGTGGGGCCGCTGACGATCGCGATGTTGTTGCACAATACTTTGGCGGCGGCGCGGCAGATTCATGCCGACCGGACGCCGGATTTGGCTGTCGCTAATTCGATTCAACGCAAAACGCTAGAATGATCCGATGAGCACTGCATCTTCCCAGTCGGCGATCGATTACCCGCCCATCATCGACGAAGCTGCCTCGCAGCCCACTTGGCAGGTCGCTCGTCTGTTCCCCGATCAGGGGCACTGGACCGAAGCGGACTACTTTGAGCTGCATCAAAACAAAATGGTGGAGCTGGTCGATGGCTACCTGGAGGTTTTGCCGATGCCGACTTGGTTGCATCAATTGATCGTTCGCTATTTTGACCAAAAGGTCACCGAAGCGGCCGGGGGGCGTGGTCACGTGCTCCAGGCCCCGCTGCCCATTCGATTGTTTCCCCGAACCATCCGTGAGCCGGATGTAATGTACTTCGCACCCGGCAGCGAACCGGCCGATCCCCGCGGTTATCCGACGCGCGTCGATTTGGCCGTGGAGGTGGTCAGCGACGACGATGAATCACGCAAGCGGGATTATGTTGACAAACCTCGTGACTATGCCCGGGCCAAAGTCCCCGAGTACTGGATCGTCGATCCGCAAGAACATCGCATCACGGTCCTGGTGTTGGTCGATGGCGTTTACCGCGAGCATGGCGTATTCACCGCTGGGCAAACCGCCAGCGGCGTGCTATTGCCGAATTTAAAAGTCAACGTCGACGAAGCAATGAGGCCGTAGTGGATTCTGCCAAAAATCCAGGGATGAAATTTTGGCATGGATGGATTTTTTGCAAAATCCACCACCGGTCTTTTGCGACAATATCCTAGCATGGAACATCAATGATTTGGATTGTTGCTTACGTCGCGTCAGTCGTCGGCGCCGTGCTGACGGTGTTGGCGATGACGATCATGCGCAACGAACAACGCCGCAACGTCGGCCGGTTGGGTTGGTTGGGACTGATCATCCTATCGCCCCCGGTCGCGTGGCTGTTGTTGATCTGTTTTAGCGGACGGCGGGTTTCGGCCGAACACCGTCAACGCGAATGTGTCGATCTGCCCGATCCGTCGACCGATGATGACCCGGACGAGCGGACCGATGATGTGATCGCTAATCTACTGCACGCTCGCGGCCTGCCCGGGCCGGCGGGGGGCAACCAGGTTGAATTGATCGGCGACTCCGAATCGTTTCGCGCCGCGGTACTTGAATTGATCGATTCAGCCGAACATTCCATCGACATATTGACCTACATGGTGTCTCGCGGCCGGAGCGTCGAGGAAGTTGCCGATCGATTGGCCGCCGCCTCCCGGCGGGGCGTCAGGGTGCGGATGTTGATCGATGCGGTCGGCTCGCTACTGGCGCCCACCGAACCGCTGGACCGGATTCGCGACGCGGGCGGACGGGTCGAACGGTTCAAGCCGCTTTCCTCATGGGGCCGATTGGCATACTTGGATTACCGCAACCACCGCAAATTGATGGTCGCCGACGACCGTCGCGTGATCCTGGGCGGCGGCAACCTCACCCAAAACGAACTGGGGCCGTTGCCCGATGAAAAGACCTGGGTGGATTTGAGCTTGAAAATCACCGGTCCGGTCGCGGTTCAATTGGCCGAAGTGTTCCGTAGCGACTGGCGTTTTGCCGCCGACGAAGACTTGCCTCATTTGGTCAAGGACGACATTCCCCCCATCGATCGTTCGGCAGACAGCAGCATGTTGTCGGCGGTGCCCATCGGCGCGGACGGCCCCCGGGAGATCCTCGATGATTTCTGGTTGCTGGCGTTGCCCCAAGCTCGGCGGCGGGTTTGGATTTGCACCCCGTACTTCGTACCCGCCCCGGCGGCAATGCGGGCTTTGGAGTTGGCCTGCCGGCGGGGACTGGACGTTAGGATTCTCGTACCCGACGACAGCGACCTGCCGCCGGTCGATTACGCCCGCAACGATTATTTATGGGAACTCGACGGAATGGGTGCCACGGTGCTGCGCTATCCCGATCGTATGGTCCACGCCAAAATCGGCGTCATCGATGACAACTGGGCATTGGTGGGTTCGGCTAACTTTGACCTCCGCAGTTTCTTCCTCAACTATGAGCTTGCCACCGTCGTTCACGATTCCGATACCGTGGCCCGGGTGGCCGATTGGTACCAGGAAGTCGCCGACCGGTGTGAAACGGGGATGCCGACGCGGACTCGGTTTCGCGGAGCGATCGCGACGTTGGCCCGCGTCGCGGCGTCGGAATTGTGATCGATTCGTGGGTTCCGCCCGCCGGTCAAAACACCACGCGGGTCACCTTCATCAGCGATCTGCACCTGCTGGCCGATCGCAGCCTCGGACCGGCTGCCGATCCAATCATCGCCGATTCGCTGCGGGATGCGGACTTATGCGTTTGGGGCGGCGACCTGTTTGATTTCCGCTGGACCCGGCAACGAATTGAACCTTCGATCGATTGGGCGATTAATTGGCTCCGGCGATGGTCGGCCGAGTTCCCCGACACGCGGTTCTTGTACCTGTTTGGCAACCATGATGTTCATGAACCATTCCGCGTAGCATTGAATCGTTTCGCGGACCAGCATCCGAATTATGAGACTCCGCGAGAGATCGTTCGGGTTGGGGACACGATCTTTTTGCATGGCGATGCGGTGATTGGCCATCGGGCGGATGACCGTTTCGACGCTTATCGCAGGTCCTGGGCAGCTCGTCCGCCCGCTCCACGATGGCGGAACCGATGGTACGACGCGGCGGTGGGGTTGCGGTTGCACCGGGCGGCCGCCGCCGCCGGGCACCGACACCGGATGACTTGCGAACATCTGCACCGGTATTTGCAACGTCACGACGCTGATGCGTTTGAGCAGACCCGGCGGGTGGTTTTTGGTCACACCCACCGGCGTCTCGATCGGTATCATCATCGGGGCCGGGAGTATTACAACCCCGGCGCCGCAATCCGGCACGTGCCGTTCGCCCCGGTGCGGCTGGGGGTGGGATAGGCTTCCAGCCTGTCAATGCCACGGCTAGAGGCGTAGGGTGGGTCAAGCCGCTTCGGCGATGACCCACCATGGAGGTTTGGGTTGGCGGTGGGTCGGCGGTGAGCTGGCGGTGGGTCGGCGCCGAAGCGACTTGACCCACCCTACGAAAGGCGACCAACAGCTCATGACAGGCTGGAAGCCTATCCCACCTCAGGACTGTAGCAGCACTGACGCTCCGCTGGGCACGAAACTGACCGGGGCGCCGGATTCCAATAGATTTTCCGATTCCATGACGGTCAGCACGGTGCCCAAGATTTCTGGGTCTTTGGCGGCGATGTCGTTGAGCACAATGCCGACGACGTGCGGACGCGCCGCGGCGGCTTCGGCCATCTTGCTGCTGACGCGAAGCGCCGTTTCACTCTTGATCAAACCCACCCGGTTGTCCCCATCTTGCTTCATCGCGCTGGTGACCTGGACCAATCGTTTGACCACCTTCTCGGTAATGTTCTCGACCATCATTTTGTCAGTGAACGCGACTTTGCGAATATAAACCGACCCGAGAGCATAACCCCACTTTTCGGACAGCGGCGAGACCGCGCCGCGAACCGTTCTGGACAATGAATGGCGGTCCTCAAGCATCGTCTCCATCTCCAAATTACTGAGCGTCGAAATCGTGCTGCTGGTCACGTTGGCTTGCAACGATCCTTCGGGGTTGGCATTGGTGAATAGGTACGCGACGGGATCTTCGACCTGCATCTCGTACCAAATCCCCACGCCCATCGGCGTGCCTTCTTCGGAATTAACCATCTGGCTGCGGAGATAGTGTTGCCGCAACGCGGTGGAAACGTGATACCGCTTGCCAAAGAACGGCAGCAACATCGCTTGGGGGCCGAAATGCGACAGCGGGAAGTGCAGCCCCGGCGTGTCGATCGTGCCGACCACTTTACCGAACAGGGTAAAAACTTGCGATTGGCATTCACCGACGGTGCAGTACAAACCAAACGCTCGGGCGGCTGCCAAAGCGATCGGGACCAGGAACAGGCCGATGGCCAAACCAATAAGAAATGGCATCAGGCGACGCTCCCGGGTTGGTTGGAAGTTTGTGAGGTGTTGGAATGAGTTTCGATGATCGAGGCGGCACGTTTGAACAGCGGCACGCGAAGGTTTCGCACGTAGGCGTTCAAACAATCCGAGCCGCCCTGTTGTTTAATGGTCGATAAGGTTTTGGCCAGTTCCCGCAGCGGGGCAACTTCGGCCATCGCGTTGTTGGTCGCGATTTCGACGGCTCGGGCACTCATCGTGATCTGCTGTTCCGAATCCGCCCGCGCGGTGCTGATGTCGGCGGCCACCTGGTTGCGGGTGCTATTGATCGCCGACAACGCCCGGTCGACTTCGGCCGGCGGATCGATCTCGGTGATCAATGCCGCGTCCAGCTCGATGCCATAACGTCCCATCGTGCCGCGACACTGTTGTTCCATGTATTGATTGAGCAGCGGCAGGTTTTTGCGAAGGTCATTGATCGACACACCCTCGGAGAGTTCGACGGCGCTGCCCGGCGAGGGCGCCGCCGATCCGTCCTCCTCGACGACCGCTTCGGCAAGCAATCCTTGACCCCTGGGGTCGGTGAAATTGGCGATCCGTTCCCGCAGCACCGAGATAAAAAATCCCATGACGTGTTCGAGCGGACTTTCGACGCCAAACAGATAGGGATACAGATTGTTTTCGCTGATGCGGTAACGGATTTGACCGTTGACGCCGGTCGTCAGATTGTCTTTGGTGACCGCCTCGATCGTGCCCTGGTCCTTGGACGGGTCCCAGGTCAAATCGACCGACTGGGTGGAGACGTTGACCTTGTAAATCTGCTGCCACGGCAGGCAAAAGTACGGCCCGCCCGGCGGGATGACTTCGACCTGCGGATAGGTGTAACGTTGACGCTCGTCATCGTTGAGGTTTTCGTCGGGGGTTTCGGTTTGAGGCCGACGATTGGCGGCTCCAAAGGACGTTTTGACGGCACGTTCGTCGGGAGCGACGGTAAAGACCGCACCGACAAAGACTTTGCCGATGACGTAGAGAAGCAGGCCAACGAGCAGCCCGGCGAGGAAGTACATGGAACTTGAACGGTTGGGGAAGTTTCCCCCCGGCAGGCGGGGGCGGGACTGAAATCTAGCACAGGGGCGGCGTCGTGGGGCTTACGTCGTTCGGTTGGAGGATTACGTTGAACCACCACTTACCAATCAATCAACGCCCCGCCGCAAAGGAGTTCGTCGGTGACGACCAAAGACCCGAAACCAGTTGAATTGGAAGCCGAAACCGTCGCTGCGACGCTGCGGTTGCCACCGCGGTCGGTCGCAGCGGCGATCGCGTTGTTGGCCGACGGGAGCACGATTCCATTCATTGCCCGGTACCGAAAGGAGGCCACGGGGGGACTCGACGAAGTCCAGTTGCGGACGATCGAAGATGAACTGGATCGGCTCCGCACGCTCGCGGCGCGGAAGAAAACCGTGTTGCAAACCATCGAGCAGCAGGGGACGCTAACGCCTGAACTTCAACAAAGGATCGAGGCGGTGGTGGATTTGGCCAGCCTCGAACTTTTGTACCTGCCGTTCAAACCGCGGCGGCGAACCCGCGCCGACGCCGCCCGCGAGAAAGGATTGCAACCATTGGCGGAGCGACTGATGGCCGGCCGAGGCGACGGTCGCACCAAAGACCAATGGCTCGCCGGGTTTGTCGATCCGGCCAATGAGGTCAATAGTCCCGCCGAAGCGTTGGCGGGGGCACTCGATATCGTCGCCGAAGTCTGGAGTCAGGACGTGCCGACGCGGCAGCACCTGACCGGTGAGGCTCGTCAAAACGGTCGTGTGGTGGCAAAGATCAAGCGGGGCAAAAAGACCGACCCGGCGGCAGAAAAGTTTGAGCAGTATTTCGATCGTGCCGAACCGGTCGGTCGCATCCCCGGCCACCGCGTCTTGGCAATGCTGCGGGGGGCCGAGGAGGGGGTGTTGAAAGTGAATTTGGAATTGGATGATGACCGCCAAATCGCCGCGATGAGTCGACACTTCATCACCGAACCCACGTTCGCGTTTGCCCCCGAATTGCGAACTTGCGTTGAGGATTGCTACCAACGATTGCTGTTGCCGGCCACCGAATCGACCATCTTGGCGGAACTCAAAGCCAAAGCGGACGCTGAAGCGATTGCGGTCTTTGAAAAAAACTTGCGGGAGCTATTGATGGCACCCCCCGCCGGTGCCCGAGCAACGATCGGGATTGACCCGGGGTTCCGAACCGGTTGCAAGATTGCCGTCGTCGATGGCACCGGACGTTATGTCGATCACGCAACGATCTATCCCACGCCACCGAAATCCGACACCGCGGGGGCCGGAAAAACCTTGTTGAATCTCATCGCCAAGCATGAGGTGCAACTCATCGCCATCGGCAACGGAACCGCTTCGCGGGAAACCGACGCCTTCGTCGAGGAAATCATTCGTCAGAATGATTTGAGTGTCACCAAAGCGATTGTCAGCGAATCGGGGGCATCGATTTACTCGGCCAGCGAATTGGCCGGACGAGAATTTCCGAATTTGGACGTCACGATCCGCGGCGCGATTTCGATCGCCCGGCGGTTGCAAGACCCGCTGGCAGAGTTGGTTAAGGCGGACCCCAAAACGATTGGCGTGGGTCAATATCAACACGACGTCAATCAGACCCTATTGCAAAAAGGTCTCGACCGGGTCGTGGAATCATGCGTCAACCACGTCGGCGTCGACGTCAATTTGGCCTCCGCCCCGCTGCTCGCCCACGTCGCGGGGATCGGCCCCAAGCTCGCCGAAGGCATCGTCGCTCATCGGGATCAGACAGGAAGCTTTGCCAGCCGCAAAGAACTGCTCAAAGTGCCCAAACTTGGCAAGAAAGCTTACGAGCAGTCCGCGGGTTTTTTACGAATCCGCGGCGGAACAACGCCGCTGGACAATTCGGCGGTCCACCCGGAGCGTTATGACGTTGTCCAGCGAATGTCAAAGCAAACTGGTATCCCGATCGACGTTTTGGTCGGCAACGAGGCGGCGGCCGGGAAACTCGATCCGGCCGCGTTTGTCGATGAAGACTGCGGATTGCCGACGGTTCGCGACATCATCGCCGAGCTTGCCAAACCCGGCCGCGACCCGCGGCGGGAATTTCGCACCGCGACGTTTGACCGTTCGGTGCAATCGATCGACGACGTTCGCGTCGGCATGGTGCTCGATGGCGTCATCACCAACGTTACTCATTTTGGGGCTTTTGTCGACTTGGGTGTCCATCAGGACGGATTGATCCACGTCTCGCAGTTGGCCGATCGTTATGTTGCCGACCCATCTGAAATTGTCAGCGTCGGCGACGTGGTCCGGGTCAAGGTCTTGGAAGTGGACATTGAACGAAAACGAATCGCCGTGTCATTGAAATCTTCGTAGGGTGGGTCGGCGCCGAAGCGGCTTGACCCACCCTACGAGAGTTTCACCGGTTGACCCGTCTTTGCACTCTGATAAACCGCTTCGATCAATTCAATGCTTCGGCGGGCTTCGGCTCCGTCGATCGACAACGTCGTGGTTCCGGCGATCGCGCCGAGCAATTCGTTGTAGATGGCGGTGTGACCATGATGGCCGATTGCCGAGGGATCCGCCGCCCCGCCGCCTGACTTGGTTTTGCCGGCCATGTCCCGGCGAATCTCCTCATCCTGCTCGACTTCCTCGGCAAATTGCCATTGTTTGATATCTTCTTCTTCCAAAACCGCCGATCCGGCCGAGCCGCCAATTTCGACCCGTTTGAGTGCCCCCGGATAAGTCGTCGTGGTCGCTTCGATCACGCCCAAGGCACCCGATTTGAACTTAACCGTCGCGACGACCACGTCTTCCACTTCAATCCGCTGGTGCGTCATCGTGTCGGCCATCGCGTAAACGGTATCGACCGGCCCCATCAACCATAACAACAGATCGACGGTGTGGACGGCTTGGTTCATCAATGCCCCGCCGCCATCGAGTTCCCAAGTGCCCCGCCACGCGCCGGAGTCGTAATACTCCTGGCTGCGGTACCATTTCAAATAACAATCACCCAACGTGATTTTGCCAAACCGGCCGGCGTCGATCGCGGATTTGAGCAACCGGGCGGATTGATGAAAGCGGCTTTGAAAAGCGACTGCGAGTTTGACGTTCGCCGCACGGCAAGCCTCGATGATCGCGTCGCACTTGGCGGTGGTCACTTCGAGCGGCTTTTCAACCAACACGTGTTTGCCGGCCCGGGCGGCGGCAACGGCCGGATCGCGGTGTGCCCCCGAGGGCGTGCAGATGCCGATGACGTGAATGTTCGGGTCGGCCAGCATCGCGTCGAGCGACGCGTGGGCGGTGCAGCCGTATTTGGCAGCAAAATCGGCGGTTTTGGTTTGATTATGGCCATAGCAACCGACCAATTGGCCATGATCGCTATCGGCAATCGCTTTGGCGTGAAAATTGGAAATCATACCGGTGCCAACCAGGCCAATGCCATACGTCATGCGGGTTATCTATTTGGGGGGGAGATTTGGGTGATGCTGCAGGATACGCGGTTCGAGATTGTTGTGGGATAGGCTTCCAGCCTGTCATCGAGCACCGTGGGATAGGCTTCCAGCCTGTCATCGAGCAACGAGCTTCAGCCAACGACAGGCTGGAAGCCTATCCCACTTTGCCCCCGTTGGTGTCCCGTCTTCAAGCGGCTTACGCTGGGGCCGGTGCTGCCGTCCGGCGCCGGCCGCCTCAAGGCGGGACGTCCACTTGCGCTGAGCCTTTGACTTCGCGATGAATTCCCCGTCGCTTCGATCCCCACCGCTTTGGCAGCTCGCCTGGCTGCACGCCGCGATGCTGTGGATCGCCGGGCCACCCGTCGCATGTTGGCCCGCCGCCTGTGTCGCCATGGTGCCGCTGATCATGATTGCCCGCGGCCCCATCACGCGGCGGGGCGGTGCCATCCTTTGGCTGGGGGCATTTGCGTATTGGCTTGCCGCCCTGCAAGGCCTCCGTCATGCCCATCCGTTGATGTTCCTGCCGCTGCTGGCGTTGGCGGGTTACCTGGCAATCTATCCGCTGATTTGGGTGGGATTGCTGCGGACGCTGGGTGGACGATGGCAACATCCGGCGGTCATGGCGGCGATTTGGGTGGGATTGGAATGGATCCGCAATCATTTCGCCACCGGCATTTCGGTGCTGATGCTGGGCCACTCGATGGCGGACGTCCCCATCGCGATTCAAATCGCGGATCTATCGGGGACCTATGCGGTCAGTTTTGCATTGGTGTTAATCAACTTGGCGGTCGCGGAGGGCCTGTCATTGGTAGGGTGGGTCAAGCCGCTTCGGCGACGACCCACCACCCCCAATGCCTCCACCAACCCAACCGCCGAAAAGGTGGGTCGGCGTCGAAGACTCCTTGACCCACCCTACAGCATCTACGGCAGCCCATCCCTGCGTTGGGCGACCGCGGCGGTGGGTTTGACGTTGACCTACGGTCAATGGCGACTGAGTCAACCGACCGAGCCACCGGTCGCGAATATCATGCTATTGGGTCGCAATGAACCAACTCTCTACGGTCAAAGCGTCGCCCGGGAGCGGGAGATTTTCAACGCCTACGCCGCTCAAGCCGCCGCGGCTGTCCAAGCGAGCGACCACCCGATCGATGCGGTCGTTTGGCCCGAGTCGATGTTTGCCGGCGGGATGGCATGGATGGAAGTCGGCGACGACATAACCGTGCCTGAGGGACTGGAAGGACCCGGGGGCGGGCCGGCCGCGTTGACCGATTTCAAAGCCGCGATCGCTTCGGCGGCGGATCAGTTCCAATACCGCGCCGCGGGATTGCAACGCCGCATGAGACCGGAGCCGACGCCAGACGATTGGACCGCCCCAAGACTGATCGCCGGCGTCGGCGTGGTTCGTTATGAGGACACGCCGTTGGCACACAGTGGCATGGTGTTGGTCGGTCCAAACGGCGAAGTGGTCGATTGGTATGGCAAACATCATCTCGTGATGTTTGGCGAGTACATCCCGTGGATCGGTGCGATCCCCGGTCTGCGAAACCTCATGCCCCCGGGCATGGGGTTGGCGACCGGCAAATCCGCCAAAGCGTTTGACGTCGGACAGACGACGGTTTTGCCGACGATTTGCATCGAAAGTGCCGTGGAGCGAGTCACCATTGATCAACTTTGGCAATTGCGACATCACCAACCCGATCGTGTGCCCACCGCCGTGGTGACGGTGACCAACGACGCTTGGTTTCGCGGCACCGCGGTGGTCGATCACCATCTGCGGTGTGCTCAAATGGTGGCCGTCGGTTGCCGAACACCCATCCTATCGGCGGCCAACGGCGGGCCGACCGCTTGGATCGATAGCTGTGGGCGGGTAGTGCAGAAGTTGGATCATGATGCCGACGGCGAGATCCTGGCAACCCCGCGGGTCGATCGGCGGGTGGCACTGTATGAGACGATCGGTGAATTGCTACCGGGGTTGGCGGCGGTGTTGACGTTGGGTTGGGTGGTGGTGCTAGGGGTGCGGGGATGGCCTGTCATCGGTCCCATCGACCACTGAACACCAACACACGCCCCCACCCCCAAAACCACCCCAGCGACGTGCGCCTCGACCAATGGCCGAAACATCGTGGAATCGACAAACAGCGTGTCGACGGCAATCCATTCGTAGGTCAATTTGCTGACCAACAACGCTGCCAACCCGCACCACAACCCCATCGCCGGATCGGCCCACCGCCCTGCCCCGGCCCGCCAGGTCCCAAGCATCCGGTCCCCTAACCACCAAGCGAACCATGCCGAATCGATGCCCGACAATCCGCGATAGGTTGTGATCGACGGGCACGCCCAGAGCACCGCGAAACTAATTACCGGAGCGATCAAAAACAGTCCAATCGCATAACGCCAACGATGCGCCTTTTCCAACGACCACCCAAGCACCCCAAACATCAGGGCATCATAAAACAGGTGCTGACTATCAAAATGCGTCAGGTGCCCGGTCCACAACCGCCAAGGTTGCGCCGCGACCATTGATACGTCGAATTGCAAGGCGTCACCCGCCCCGGGCACCGCGGCGATCAAGACCGCCGCGGCGAGCAAAAGGATCGTGATCATCGGCGGCGACGACGGTAAGCGGCCACTCCGGCTAACGAAACCGCGACGACGGCGGTGATTGGATCAATGGCCCCACCACCGGCACCGCCGCCGCCGCCGCCAAAGTTCAAGTCGACGTTGCGGCGGTTGCCGCCGGTCGCGGGCGTCGAAGCGGGGAGGGCGGCGGGTTGAATCTGCATCGGTTTGGCGCCACTGGATTGATCGGTAACAAACTGGGCCTGCGACGCTCTTCGCAGCTCCGCAAACTTGGTCCGCAACTGCTCCCGCGAACCACGGTCGCGGGCAATCCGCAACGCGTTGCGTTGATCAATCTTCCAACGTTGGTACTCACCATCATTTTCCAGCACCAACATCGACGCGTATTGTGAGACAATCGAGTAGGCTTCGCATAAGCGCACGATTTCATCCTGATGATTTTTGGACATCGCAGACTCTTCGGCAAGCAACCTTTCAACCCGACGCGAAGCCCACATTCGTTCAATTTCCGGGTTGCCGCCATCGTTTCGGGGCAACTCCATCGACACGGTTTGTTCCCAATCGGCTCCCTCGATGATGCCCCGCAGCGTCATCTCGACCGCCCCCCCGCGGTCATAACGACCAGTCAGACGCAGCGGCGTGCCATAGAACAAATCGCCAAGCGTTTGCGGTTCGACCTGCGATACCCCGCCGCCGCCAAAGTCAACCGTAACGTTTTCGATCGCTGGCCGAACCAGCTTTTGACGCATCAGCGAGGCTTGGCGGGCAAAGCTGTCTTCGGTCGACACGAACGTGGCCATGCCGCCGGCCCCAGTCGCCATCTGTTCCAACAGTGGACGGTTGATCTCGTTGCCCACACCGATGCAAAACACCCGGACGCCCGAAGGCCGCGAGCCGATCAATCGCATCAACTCTGCTTGGCTGCCGGTCTCGGTCATGCCGTCGGACAACAGCACGACGTTGAGCGGGCGGTCGTCGTCGCGGTAAGCGTAGGCGGCCGAAAGAGCGGGCTGCAGCACCGTGCCGCCGCGAGCCCGCTGAGTTTCGAGGAACCGTTGAGCCTGGTTCAAATGGTTCTCATCGGCCGGTTGCAGTCCCCGGAACAATGGCGTGGGGGCGAGGTTGAACGCCAGGCAGTCGAACCGGTCTTCGGGGCCAAGCGATTCGATGAACGCGGTGACCGAGCGGCGGCTGATCGCCAGCTTTTCATCCCGTGACATGCTGCCCGAGACGTCGAGCAAAAACACATAATCCATCGGCTGTGCGGTGGCGGCAAATTCCTGACCGGGCGTCAGCGTCATCATGAAATAACCGTCCTCGCCGGCCGGGCGGCTGGTGATGACGTCCAGCCCCGTGCGAGCACGTTTGGTTTGAACGGCGAGCACCAAATCGCGTGACAGATCTCCGCCTTCGAGTTCCATCGCCGCTTGTGCATAGTCAGGTCGGTGGGTGACGACGACAAATTCATCGGGGTGCGATTCGCTGCGAAGCTCCGCGATCGGCACTTCGCTCTTAATATCCATCGTCAGCGAGAACCGACCGGTCACCGAAGTATCGATTGGCCGGCCGCCAACGTCGGTCGCCAACGGGTAGACATAAGTCGCCCAGTCATGATCGACATCAAGTTGCTGGTAGTATTCGATCCGCACGCGTTGTTCCGCTCCAGCTTCGATGGGGAAGATCCGCATTTCGAATTGTTTGTAGTCGACCTGTTCGAGCAGCCCCGGATCGCGGCGGACTCGTTTATAAGAGTTATAAATCTCGCGGGCACGTTGTTTCTCGACAACTTCGCCAATCATCTCTTTACCGGCGATCCACATGCTGAAGTTCGACACGCTTGCCCCGCGGGGCACCGGGAAGGTGTACAACGCTTCGACTTGGCGATTTTCGCGGTTGACAAAGACCTGATCGACTTGGGTAACCGCAACCGAGTTGTTAATCGTCACCCGGACGTCCTGCTGTTTAATTTCCAGCCGACCACCCAGCCCGCCATCGGCGACCAGCAGCCCGGCGGCTTGGGCACTGGCGGAAGACAACGCGGCGGCAACAGCCAGCAGCATGGCGGCGAGTTTTTGGGGGATTCGAGGGGGCATGGGGGTTGGCTCCGGGGATAGGGAAGGGGCTGATGATTCCCCCGAGCCTGCCGCCGGGCGGATGTTGCGCCGCATCGGCCGGTAACGAACCGATTGGATAAGCCGGCCGCATCCTGCGTGTTTCAATTCGATGACGACACTTGGCTTCCAACCATGACGCTACTGCCTACCCTTATCAATGAACTCCTCCACAACATTGGACATGTCAAAGGTCTTACCGCCTTGAACCGGGGGGAACTCCGCCAATGTTTGGAGGTGGTGGGTCATCACCTCGCCCATCGGTGCCATCAACCATGAGACCTTTTGAAGGAGGTGACCATAGGAGTCTTCGTTGTCATAGCTTTCAAATGGATCCATCCGCAAATTGAACAGCAGGGGCACGGTTCGAGGGGTGACATTACTATAATAACTCTCTTTCTCCGCGAAGTGAAACTTCCATGGTCCCATTCGCATGGCGGTTAGCCGATTTTCGTAGTAGTAGAACAATGATTTTCGGGCGGAGCGATCGGACTTGCCGAGCCAGTAATCCAGGTTGTTGACACCATCAATGTACTGATTTTTTTCCTGCTTGATCTTGTCAACCACGTCAGGCACGCCCGCCGCCGCAGCCAGCGTGGTGAACATGTCCATGTGGGTTTGAATACCACTGAGTGTTTGATCGGCGGGGACCTTGCCGGGCCAACGAATCATCGAGGGCACCCGAACGCCCCCCTCGAACGTTCCCATTTTTGCTCCGCGAAAAGGAGTGGTTCCCCCGTGCGGCCAACTCGCGTGTTCGGGACCATTGTCGGTGGAGTACCAAACGATGGTATTTTCCTCCAACCCATTGGCCTTGAGGAAATCAAGCACCACGCCAACGTCGTGATCATGCTGCATCATGCCCGACCCGTGAAGATCCGCTTCGCTGCTAAACGTTTCGGCCGCGTACCGCCATTGTTCGTTCAGCCGGGTGTAAACGTGCATTCGGCTGGTGTTAAGCCACACAAAGAACGGTTGATCATCATCCTGCGATCGTTTCATGAAGTCCATCGCAAGTGGGGCCACTTCGCCGCCATCAAAATTCATCATCCGATTTGCATCCAGCGGTCCGGTATCCCTGATCGTCTGTTTACCGACTCGCCCAAACCTCGGATCGACAGTTGGATCATCCGTTTCTGACGCAAAAGAATGGACGACTCCGCGGGCACCAAACTTCCTTTTGTACTCTTCAAGGCTGCCGGAATATTCTTTCGCAAAATTTTGATAATCACGTTGATCCGCCTCTTCCATGACGTTGAGGTGATAGAGCAAACCAAAGAACTCATCAAAGCCGTGAACCGTTGGGAGCGCAAAGTTGTTGTCGCCCAGATGGTTCTTGCCAAATTGGCCGGTCGCGTAACCGGCGGCTTTCATCACCTCCCCAATGCTCGGCGACTGGGCTTGCAGCCCGAGCGGGTCGCCCGGCTGACCGACCGTGGTCAATCCCGAGCGGATGGGATATTGTCCCGTGACAAACGCTGCCCGACCGGCGGTGCAAGATGGCTGAGCGTAATGGTCGGTGAACCGGAGACCTTCCTTGGCGATGCGATCGATGTTGGGGGTGGTGTAACCCATGGTTCCCAACCCATAGGCGCTAACGTTCTGCCAACCAACATCATCGGGCCAAATGACAAGAATGTTTGGCGGCTTCTCGGCCGCCGCGTTAGCAAACGTCCAAATGCCAATCAAAACCAATGAAACACATCGAAAAGCTGATTGAGTCGTCACGATCAGGACCTTCAAAAGGAGCGAAGTTCAAGGCTGCGAAGTTTACACACCGCGTCGCAAAATCCGCAAACGGTCATGAACAGAAAAAAAAGGCCCCGCCGCGGGCCGTTACGTCCATCACCCGACAATGCGGTCGACGTCCAAGGCTTGCCGGTGTCAATCCAGTCTCAACAGGATCCATTCTTTGCCAGCCTCCCTGACATCGATACTGCTTGTAGCGACCTGGAAATGGTCACCTCAACTCATCTAGATCCAGTCGGTAGAGAATTTGATTGTAATCATACCGCGGCGTTGGATGGGTCGCTGCGGAAAACGTGTGCGTGTAGGTGGCCTCGAACAACAGGATCGGTGAGCCGGTGGGCGACCAATCCGCGTGGAGCTTGGGATTGTAAAATGTGTATTGGTCATGGGTCACGACGTGCGTCGCATCATGCCAGGGTCCTAGGGGGGATTGCGACCGGGCAAACCACAGTTCGCCTAAATGTGATGCGTTACCCCCCAATTCCGTGAAGATCGCCACCCAGCAGTGAAGATAGTCGTTCCATGCGATGTTTCCCCGATGCACTTCGACCATGCGATTGGCCAGTTGGGACTTCACGTGGGTCTGAGGTTGATGCGTGACCCACCGGTCGGGGTTTGACCAGTGGCCAAAATCGGCTCGGCAAGCCAGTGAGACGAAAGGGTCGCCAAAGAGAAGCCACGACTGTCCATCGCCATCCTCCCACCGCACCGCGTGGCCCCGGGGCAACGGGGGCGGCACAGGTTCCTGCTCTGATTGCCTCCACAGCAATCGGTGTGAAACGAACTCGCTGCGGTCGGGATCCCACACGCACAAACCGCACTCGTATTCGGTCATCGGCGGTCGGATTTTACTGTAGGTGGCGACCAATCGCTCCGTGCCCGTGTCATCATCGATCTCGGTCAGTCCGGTCAACCAAGTCGGGCCATCTCCGGGGATGGGAGCAAGGTCCCGAGGCAAGTCCTGGTCATCGACGTAGGGTTCAAACGTGATCCGAATCGGGGGACGCGGATCGGTTGGCATCAGAGGCCGGATGGAGGTCGTCGCACCGGTCGTTTGAAATCGACCTAACGGGTAACGGGCCAAATTCGTATCGCCCCAAATCCAGTGCAACCGGTCGCGGTAGCGAGCGGTTTGAACGCTGTCGCACCCCAGTGAACGCGACGACATGGAGACCTCGCGATCGCCGCACGCCTCTGACTCGGCGAACAGGCCGGCTCCGGTGATTCGCCCAAGTCGTTTGGCCGGCAATCGACGATCAACTTTGAGGGTAATCGTTTCGCCGGGGCGGGGAACGACTTGGACCCCGCGGTACCCGAATCCATCGGCAGCAACCTCATACCCATGCCCCTGGACACTTAACCAAGTCGGTTGCCCCATCAATTCGTGGGCATTCAATGCGACAACGCCCGCGTTGTCGGTGACCCAAGACAGGTGATGGGTCGTCCGGAGTTCAATCAATGGAACCGGCCAACCGTTTTGACGATCCAGGACCAGGATTCGGCAGGGTTGGCCGGGAGTTGGATCCCCTTGTTCCGCACCCGCGACCGGCAAGAGCGACCCAATGACCGGCAACAGCAACAACGCAGTGGTGCAACCTCTCATGAAAAATCCAGCGGATTGTGTAGAGCCAATTTTCGCAGATCAAAGACGTGCCTGGTACCCAGATGAACGGACATGGCTGTCAATCTATCAGTCCCGTTCAGTACGTGCTTGCGTGATCGATCGGAAGATCACGCTGGGCACGCGTAGCGAAGCGGATCAGCGTTACCACGAGCGGATGTGGAGCGTAATCGCGACGTGTGGCAAGACAGACCGCAACTTTTTCACCTAACTGCTCGACTCGGTAACCGCCAAACTTCACGGGGATCCCGCTCCGAGTCTGCTATCGAACTGAGCGGCCGTTGAGTGCTCGCCTCAACCGTTCGCGGCCGAAGGCCGTGAACCGTTACAACGATCTTAGTGACGGCGGGGTCGGTAAAGATCCAAGTCCGCGCGGTCGGCTAGTATTGCAAAAATCGAAACGATTTGGCGTTGGACATCTCGCATCATCGCTTCGGCGTCGCCCGTGATCAGAGGGCTTTGGACTTGAAAGTAGTAATCCGTTCCCGCCGTTGGCGCGGCTTCGACCCCGCCAATTGTGTCAATGATCGCTTCGACGGTTTGGGTGGTGAGGGTTTGAGGATCGTTGGCACCAAACGCCGTGGCCTCAAAGTCCGACGGCACGGCGTCGCCGTCCTCGTCAACCGCTTCGATCAGCCGAGTCGATTGTAGAATCCTGTAAGGATCGACACGATCGGCTAGGAGATCGGTGCCAACCAGGTCGGAAAGCATATGATTGATCCAGTCCGCCATCGTCTCGGGCCAACGAAGCGTGCGTCCGTCGCCGGTTTGGGCCATCAACGCATCGATCGCCAACGTGGACAGGCACCGCGTCGGCAACATGGGTATCGGTTGCTGCATCGCTTGGTCGATCGATCGGTCTCCAAGCCAATGTTTGGCCCACCAATCATTGTTCAGGGTCGGCCCCAGGGCGGGTTGCCCGTCGGTACGCAGACCCCAAACGATCACGTCATAACCCAGGAATCGACCATACAACGCCGTTTCCAATCCCGCCCAATCGGTTCCCAGAACCAGGATCGAACCGGGCGGCTGCAGCGGAAAGTCGCTGCTGGCGTCGGGTTCCGGGGGCGTCGAGGCGTCGAGAGCTTCAAAAGGTGTCATTAGTCGCTCTGTTGCTTGGCAATGGCAAAGGGGGCAGTGTCGATCGAGGTTGGCCGCCGCTCGATCATCTCGGTGATCAACGTCGCAGTTGCCAAACTCAGATGGATGCCGCTGCGGTGGTGCCCCGCGGCGACGAAAACGCCCGGTTGGCGGGGGACCGGACCGATCATGGGGAATCCATCAAACGTCATCGGCCGCAGCCCCGCCCAGCGGTCCATGACGGTTGCGGCCGTCAGTTGCGGAAAGATCCCCACCGCGAACTGTTGTAATTGGTCCAGGACCGCCGGGGTGGTCGAGCAATCCCAACCAGCCTCCTCCTCGCATGAACCAACCAGCACCCGGCAATCGCCGCGGCAGACGACGTAGCGGTTGCCAGCATTGAAAATCACCGTTTGATGAGCCAACAGATCCTCCGGCGGCAACCTCATCAGCAGCATTTGGCCGCGAATCGGAACGATCGCTCGGGTCAATCGCAGGCTCGGTTCGATCTGGCCAACCGCCGCCCCCCCGCATAGGACCGCAGCATCGAAGTCTTCCCGAATTTCCGTATGACAAACCCGGACGCGGTTGCCGATCGATTCGACTCCCTCGACCCTCACCCCCGTGCGGATCGTCCCGAGACGGCTGACCGCCGCGGCCAAGGCGGCGAGCAACCGCGGGGGGCGGATTTGAGACTCCGCCGGTGCCCACCACGCGACCGCGTGATCGGGCGATCGTTGACGAAGCGTTTTCAGCCATGGTCGCAAGGCCGCAAATCGTTTCCCGACCAGGTCGGCGGTCCAGGGCTGAAGGTCAATTTGAGCTTCGTGCCAATCGGCCGCTTGAGCGGTCAACGATGCGGCTTCGCCCGGGTCGCCGGCGAGATACAGACCGCCGCAGCGGCGATAGCCCGGATCGATTCCGGTGTGGTCATGCAACCATCGGCACCACGTCGGCAGAGCGGCATCGGAAAGCCCCCGGAGCCGCTCGATCGGGTCGGTCGCGGTGGCCAAATTGACCGGCGGCAAGATGCCCGCGGCCGCGGGGGACGTTCGCCCGGCGGCCGGCCCGATGACCGACGCGGCGGATTCAAAAACCGTCACGTCGTGACCCCGACGCGCCAATCGCAGGGCGACCGACAGCCCGATCACGCCACCGCCACAAACGGCCACCCGGCGGGGCGCGGCCGCCGGGGCATCCTCATCGATCTGCGTCATTGGCCCCATTCCCGGTCGATGGCGTTGGCCAATCGATGGTCACGCGGCTGGTCCGAATGCCGGAGTTGGTCTCGCAGGGCGGCGAGGTCTTCCGCGTTGTCGACATCGCGTCGTTGCTCCATTTTCGCCACGCTCAAACCGACTCGCTCCGCCGCGTCGATCGTCTGTTCAAGTGTTGCAGCGGTGCTCCACGCGATGCCCTCGAACAATTGGAACCACCGGCGATCATCCACCGATGCGGTCAAACCGATCAGGTAGTAGCCGCCATCGACCGCCGGTCCCAGAACGACGTCGCAGTTTTGCAACCGTTCAAAGGCATCGGCAAGGTCGTCGCGGGTCAGCGTTGGACAATCGGCACCGATCAGCACGGCGGCCGGCGGACGGTTTGATTGATCGGCGAAACGCTCGGCAAAACGCTCGGCGAACCAATGCCGCATCCGCCCCCCCAAATCGCCGCCGGATTGATCGGTCCATCGCCAAGGCGAACCGCCCTGCCCCGCCCCGGCGAGTTTGACCCCGGCGAGCATCGCATCGCGCGATTGCCGCGGGGTGCCGACGAGCCAGCGGTGAGCGGCCGCCCCATCGCCGAGCCGGTCGATCAATTCGACAATGAAAATCTGGTGCAAACGGGCGGCGAGGTCCATCCCGACGGTCGCGCCGAGCCGGGTTTTGACGCGGCCGGGCGTCCAAAATTTGGCCATCAGCCCCAGGTGCCGATCGCCAAACTGGGGGGGACAAGCGGGTCTGGAATCGTTCACGTCCAAAGCCGGGGCGTTGTCGGAGCTTTCATTGGTTAGAATGTCGTCAGCGACCCGTGATTGGACAACCGCCCGGGGCCGCTTGCATGCCCCCGCCCCGCCCCGCGAGACTTCCCCGCCGCCCGCATGTCCGCGATCTCCTCGCAACGATTGATGGAGTTGGTCGGCAAGAGCGGCCTGGTGCCCAAGGAGAAGCTCGCCCAGTTCGAGGCACGTGTTCGGGCCAAATGCGACGGAGAATTGCCCGCCAGCACCCGGCGGTTGGCCACCGCGATGCTCCGCAGCGACCTGATCACGCAGTGGCATTTGGACAAATTGCTGGCCGGCAAGTATCGCGGGTTCTTCCTCGGCAAATACAAATTGCTCGGCCACATCGGCACCGGCGGGATGTCCAGCGTCTACCTGGCCGTCCATTCGGGACTGGGCGACAAACGGGCGATCAAAGTGCTGCCCCGAAGCCGGGTAGGCAATGCGTCCTACTTGGCACGGTTCCAATTGGAAGCCAAAGCGATCGCGTCGCTCAATCATCCCAACATCGTGTTGGCCCACGACGTCGATAACGATGGGGACACGCACTACATTGTTATGGAGCACGTCGACGGGATCGATCTGCAAATGTTGGTGCGGCGTGACGGGCCGCTGGATTTCTCGACCGCCGCGGACTTCATCGCCCAAGCCGCTCGGGGCTTGGACCACGCCCACGGCCGCGGCGTGATCCACCGCGACGTCAAACCGGCGAATTTGTTGGTGACCCGGGACAACCACGTTAAATTGCTCGACATGGGTTTGGCGCTGGTTGCCGGTGTCGAGGAAAACGAATCGCTCACGGTGGCCAACAACGAAAACGTGCTTGGCACGGCGGATTATTTGGCACCCGAGCAGGCGATGAATTCTCATAAGATCGATCGCCGGGTCGATATCTATGGTTTGGGCTGCACGCTGTATTTCCTGCTGACCGGTCGACCGCCGTTTGCCGAAGGGACGTTGGCCCAGCGGATTGCCAAGCATCAGAGCACCATGCCCGATCAGGTGCGAAAATGGCGACCCGATTGCCCCGGGGAATTGGAGGGAATGTGCGTCAAAATGATGCAGAAGGATCCCGACTATCGTTATCAGACGGCCACCGCGGTCGCCGACGTGATGGAAAGATTCGTTGCCAAAGTGCCGCGGGGCGAGCGGGTCAGGATCGGGTTGGGCGAGGCCCCCGAGCCGGCTTCGGGCAGCGGCTTGTCGTCGATGGATTTCGGGGGCAACAGCAGCGGCTCGCTGACGATCGAAGACCCGGCCGATACGGTTCGCCGCGGCGGCGACGAAACGTTGGCTGAACATCGTGCCAAGTTGGTCGCCAGCCAAAACCGGCGGGCCGGCGATAGCGGACGGCTGGTGGACGTCCACGGCCGCGGTGGTGCCCCGGTGACCGACGGCAGCACGTTGGACTTGGAAGCCGAATCGGG
The DNA here is from genome assembly GCA_963833245.1 of Pirellulaceae bacterium. GTDB lineage: Bacteria > Planctomycetota > Planctomycetia > Pirellulales > Pirellulaceae > Rhodopirellula. Next base: position 1,323,048 of record CAWHXH010000002.1, on the reverse strand, counting down.
TTACCAGGACCCCGCCGCGGCGTTTGCCACCACCGGTTCCTCATCGTCATCACTTAAAAAGCGTCGCCGCGTTCGCACCGGACCGCGAGAGGAACCCAAAGGGTTTGATCCGGTGTTGATGGGTGCCATTTTCACCGCCATTTTCATCGCCGCGCTCGGGCTGGGCTTCTTCCTGGCCCGGGTCACGTCTTGAAGAAAGCTGTTAGCTGTTAGCGGTTAGCAGTTAGCTTTTGACGTTGCACCCGAGTTCTTGTAGCTAACCGCTAACCGCTAACCGCTAACCGCTAACCGCTAACCGCTAACCGCTAACCGCTAACCGTTAACCGCTAACCGTTAACCGCTCTCCTCTGTGTCCATCATCCTCGACCGTCCCTATCAGTTCATCCCGCCGCATCGCGGCCAGCGATGGCCCCAATGGATCCAGCGGCTGCGGCTGATCGATTGGCACCTGCGCCGCAACGAGGGTGTGGTCGATTACGAGCTTCGTCATCCACAGCGTTTGGGGGATTCGGTGGCCGCCGGTCATAGCATCATCTTGGCTCCCAATCATTGCCGATATGCCGATCCGGTCGTACTGGGCTGGTTGTCCCGGCGGCTGAACATTCAACTGCACGCCCTGGCGTCTTGGCATCTTTTTAATACCAATGCTTTTGAACGTTTTGCACTGCGGCGGATGGGGGCCTACAGCATCCTGCGGGAGGCCAATGATCGCCGGGCGCTGGAGACGTCGATCGATTTGATCGTCGACGCCGATCGGCCGTTGATCATTTTCCCCGAGGGGACCACCAACCGCACCAACGACCGGCTCAAACCGCTGCTCGATGGCGTCGCGTTCATCGCCCGAACCGCCGCGAAGCGGAGGGTCAAACGTGATGGCGGCCGGGTGGTGATCCATCCGGTGGGCTTGAAATATAAATGTGTCGGCGACCCCGAAGCCTGGATGCGGCGACAATTGGCGACCCTCAGCGAGCGATTGACCTGGCCGGTGGACCTGACCCCCGGCGACGTCTCGCTGGTCGCTCACACGCGAAAGCTGTGCGACGGTTTTTTAGCATTGAAAGAATTGCAATACCTCGGCTACGTCGGCGAAGGCCCCACGCCCGGTCGTCGTGACCGGTTGGTCGACGTAATGCTGGCGGATCTGGAGCGTCGCTATGGTGTCGGTGTTGGCGGGACAACCGATCGGTGGGGTCGAATCCGCGCGATCCGCTCGGCGATCTATGCGGCGTTCTTTACTGCTGCGGACGAAAACTCCACCAATCGGTCGACCTTTGACCGGGACGTCGATTCGATCGAGCTTGCCCAATTCATGATCGCTTTTCCCGACGATTACCTCGCCGCCGGTCAAGCGACGGACATGCGGTTGGTCGAGACGATCGAACGGGTGCAGGAAGGTTTGGGGTTCAAACCCGATCGGCCCGCCGAGCTGTCGATCATCATCGAGGTCGACGAGCCGATCGAAGTGCCCGCCGATCGGGCGCCGCGAGGCCAGACCGATCCGTTGTTGCTGCGGCTGGGTGACCGGTTGTCTAACATGTTGAGCCGTTTGTCGACCGAGGCACGGTTGCTGGATTTACCTTCCAAACACTCGCTCCCGCCCGCCCGTACCGCTGATTTGCCCCACCCCGCCCCCCAACCCGCCGTCACTTGATGTTTCGCGAAGCCGCATTGTCCACCTACCGACTGCCCTTGCTTCTAACGCTCGCCGCGGCAACCTTGATCGGCTGCGATTCACCCCCGCCGGTCAGTCGACCGCTGTTGTTTGAACCCAATTTGGTTCACACGACTAAGTACCGGTTGAGTGAGGATATTGATATGTCGTCGGCATCCAACGACGCCTTCTGGGTCGTCGAGCAGATGTTCGGCACGCCGCAAGACCCCAAATTGCCCGACGTGGTGGCTGACGACGAAGACCTCGCGGCGATCGTTTCGATGGACCACTTGACGGCCGCCTCGGGTCAAATCGGCGAAGCGGGCCGCGGACTGTATCAAAAACATTGTGCCACCTGTCACGGCGTCACCGGAGACGGCCGCGGTCCGTTGGCCGCGACGCTCAATCCCTACCCCCGCGACTATCGCCGGGGCGTCTTCAAGTGGAAGTCGACCGAACGTGGGGCCAAACCGACCAAAGAGGATTTGACCTACCTGCTGCGTCACGGCATCGAAGGGACTGCGATGGTCAAAATCCCCGAATTGTCCGAGGCGGACATCGCGGCGTTGGTTGACTATACGATTTATCTATCGTGGCGGGGTGAGTTGGAACGCGCGTTGATCGACGATGCTTTCTTTGAACTGGACCTTGCCGCCGGCGACCGGATCATCAATCCGGAGTTCAAAGATTCGCAGGACGAGGAGGAAGCCGAACAGTATGAGGAACAATGGGAATTGGCCGAGGACTTTGCCGTCGAGGTGGGCGAATCCTGGATGGAAGCCGAAGACCGAATCGTTGAAGTGCCTGAGGTCACCGATAGGATCATCGTCAGCGAATCTTATGAACATTTGCAAGAGTTGCTTGCCGGTCCGCAAAGGGAGACCATGGCCCGGTCGATCGCTTTAGGTCAAACGGCGTTTAACGGCAAGATTGCTAATTGTAGCAAGTGTCATGGGGTCAAAGGTCTTGGCGATGGTCAACTGACTGACTATGACGATTGGATCAAAGAGTACACCGCCGGCATTGGGATCAAACCGGACGACCGCGACGCGTTGATTCCGCTGTTGGCTCGTGGGGCCATGTCGCCGGTCAATGCCATGCCGCGCAATTTGACGCTCGGCATCTTCCGTGGCGGGCACTCGCCCGAAGATTTGTATCGCCGCATCATGATCGGGATCGAGGGTTCCCCGATGCCTGCGGCCACGTTTGTCGAAGGCCAGTTTGAGGAGGATGATGTGTGGCACCTGATTAACTACGTCCGGTCGCTGCAAACCCCCGAAGCGACCGCCGACGAAGCTCACCAAACCCTCACCTCCTCGTAGTGGATTTTGCAAAAAATCCATCCCATGCCCCACCTCGTCCCCGTCTCACTCGACCGCATGGTGGCCGCTGTGGAAAATGTCCGCAAGCGATTGATTCGGGCGACCGATGCCCTCGATGCCGCCGGCATTCCCCATGCGGTCGCGGGCGGTAACGCGGTCGCCGCCTGGGTCTCGCGGGTCGATGTCTCGGCGGTCCGCAACACCGCCGACGTCGATCTGTTGGTCCGCCGTTCGGATCTGGACCGAATCAAGACAGCGTTAACCGGCGCCGGCTTTGTGTTCCGCCACGCGGCCAACATCGATTTTTTCACCGACGGGCCGGATGGCAAATTTCGCGACGGCGTCCACCTGCTGATGGCCGGCGAGCGAGTTCGGCCGGACTACGCCACTCCCACTCCCGATGTCGAACCGGTCGACGACCAAGGAGATTTCAAAATCGTGCCGATCGAGGCATTGGTGGAAATGAAACTCAACTCGTGGCTGACCAAGGACCGGATGTATTTGCGAGACTTGATCGACATCGACTTGATCGACTCCACCTGGCCCGCTCGGTTCGAGACGTCGTTGGGTCAGCGGCTGCAGGAGTTGCTCGACGATCCGGAGGGGTGAAGCAGGCCGCTACTTGAGTCATTGGTGCCGGAAGCGGCTGTTTGACTCCAGTCCGCGTCGCAAACGTCCGATGGCAACCGTTAGGTGATGCGGGCGGTTGGCGGACCACGGAGAAGGAGAGCACGTGTCGGATCGACTCTCAACTTTGACGCTGTTAGTGCTTGCCGGTTTGGTCGCTCAGGGTTCGACCACCGGGGCCTCAGATCCTGATTTGGGCCGATACGTTCACGAAGACGCGGTGAGTTGCGATGAACCACCGCCGGGTTGGTTGGATGAGCTGTCGTTCTTCTTCGGCATCGACGGGTCAAAGCAAACCCAAGACTTTGGGGTCAACGCACACGTGGGGTCTCAGGCGTCGCTGAATTGGGGCGTCCCGCTGGTCCCGGAGTGGGGAATTGGCGGTCAAATCGGCACCAACTTCACCGCCCATGCCAACGCGGTGCAGGTCCTTGAGTTGCTCGGCGAAACCAAGGATCGCCAGCAAAGCTACACGACCATCGGGTTGTTCCAAAGAATCGGCGGTTCGGGCCGGTCGATTGCCGGACGGATCGGTTGGGGCGTCGCCTGGGACTATTTGAACCAGGATTACTATGACGACTTTGATCTAAATCAATGGCGGCTCCGCGGCACCTATGGCCTGACCGATCGCGATGAGGTTGGAATCCATGCGGCGATCCGCGGTGGTGGCGATGACGGCATCTTCGGTTCGGCCACGCCGGTGACGTTGCGGCCGATCACCCAGGGGTATGGGTTTTGGCGTCATTTTTGGGCGACCGGTGCTCAAACCACGTTTTGGGCGGGGGCGTCCGAGGGCCACGGGGAAAATAATGCGGTGACCGGTCCGGCGGACGATAAAGACAATCAGTTCCTCTTTGGAGCTGATGTATTGATGCCGCTTTCGGATCGATTGGCGATTTATGGCGAAGCCAATTTCATGATGCCGGTCGACACCGGGACCGTCGACGCATTTTTGGGGGTGCAGTACTACGTCGGCGGCCGCCGGGCAATGACGCGGCGGGGCCGTTACAATCCGATGTTCTCCACCGCTTCGCCCGTCGCCTTCTCGGTGGACTTGCGCTAACCGAACGACTTCCTATGGCTCCGCCCCCCTCCGCCCCGGTTGTTCAAACGGAGCCGGTGACGGTGCCCAAGGCGGCCGCGCTTGGTTGACGGAGCACTGGATCGATCCTCGACCTCTGGCCGGCGATGCCTCCGGGTTGGCTTTCGAGGTCACCGGGGCGGCCAGCGGTCGGCCCGGCGTGTTGCATTTGTTGCCGTCGATGACCGACAACGAGCCGGCGGTAACGGACCTGCGTCGTCAGCTTCGGTTGATTGAACGATTGGCACCGTGGGGTCATGCCGCGTTACCCCATCAAGTTCAGCTTGATCGCAATCCGGCGCGGCTGGTGATGCCCCAAACCGACGCGGAGTCGTTGGATTCGCAAATTGACCTGTCGGCGGAGCAGCGTTTATCGTTGGCCGCAGATTTGGTTCGTTGGGTTCAAACCGCTGCGACGTCAGGTTTGTTGTGGCACGGCGAAAACCGGGAACCCGCCACCGCGAACTGGACCGGGCACCTGCGGCTACGTCCGCCTGCCGCTCCGGGCGGTCGGTGGGAGTTTCATCTCAATTATCTTCATCGTTGGCTCGATCGGTCGGTCCAGTCGACAACGGCGGCGGTCCCCTCCGCGGCGGCGGATTGTGCAGCGGCGATTGGCGTCTGTCAAACATTGCTCCAGCCGCTCCTGGACGATGAGTCGGCATCGGTGTCGTGGTCCGGTCAACAGCGTGCCCGCCTGCGACAAACGCTCCGATCGTCCAACCCCCTGCCGCCGGAGGATCGATTGCTCCAGCTTGTCGAGACCCTGCGGCCGTGGATTACCCCGCGGACACCGGAGACTGATCCGCCCCGGCCAAGCGAAGCGGCGGTGCCGACCGACGATACGGACCCGACGATCGGGCAAACCATTGTGGTTAATCCACCGACAGACCAACACGCGGCGGCGGGTTGGGACGAGACCCGGGCTGACGACGGTCAATCGCCGGCCGCGACGCTGGATAGTTGCGACGATCGATCGGCATCCATGGGTGAGACCCAAGATTCCGGCGACCGCACGTCACCATCCACTTACGCGACCAACCTGCCGGTCCGCAGCCGAGACGCCGACCTACCGGTCATTGGCCAAACATTGGGCCGATTTCGACTCGATCGAATCATCGGCCAGGGCGGCATGGGGGTCGTCTTCGCCGGTATCGACTTGTCGACCGACGAGCCGGTCGCGGTCAAAGTCCTGCGGGCACACCCGACGGCCATGGACAAAGCCGTTCGGCGGTTCAATAAGGAAGCCCGACTGCTCGCCGAGGTCCAGAACAATTACGTCACCCGTTTGTTTGATACCGGCATTGATGGCATCCATCACTATTTGGCAATGGAATTCATTGTCGGCACGGATCTCAAAACGTGGCTCAAACCGCGATTGCCGTTGACTCAAGACGACGCCCTGGCGATCCTCGCCGACGTCGCCCGTGCGCTCGTCGACGCTCACGATCAAGGCATCATTCATCGGGACATCAAACCCGAAAACATCCTGCTGGCAACCAAGTCGGATACCACAAAGGATGCCGATGGCGACCGGACCGATTATCGAATCAAACTAACCGATTTCGGCATTGCCAGGCATGTGGATCAAACCGCGTCGATGGAAATGACCCGCGATGGGGCAATCATTGGTACGCCGACCTACATGTCGCCCGAGCAATGCCAGTCGGGACGCGACGTGGGTCCGGCGGCTGATGTGTACTCCTTAGGGGTGCTATTGTTTTATATGACCACCGGCCGGCCGCCATTCAAAGCGGGCGACACCATGAAATTGGCGGCCATGCACTGTTTCGACGCGGTGCCGGATCCGCGAAAGATCAATCGTGAAATCAGTGATCCGGTGGCGGGTTTGATCGCCGAAATGATGAGCAAGGACGCCGCCGATCGTCCCGCCAACGCCGCGGTCATCGCCGAGCGAATCGACCGGATGTTGCGGGGCGAATCGTCGGACATCGAGTCGCATCCGCGTCCGCCGACGATCGATCGGTCGCGATTATGGGAGCGGACATTCGAGTGGGACTTGGACTCCAGCCCCGTGGAACTGTGGCCGCACGTTTCCAATACCGAGCGGCTCAACCGCGCCGTTGGATTGCAATCAGTTGATTATGAGACCGAGAAGGGAGCTGATGGGGTTCTGCGGCGGATCGCATCGTTCAAATTGGGTGGGCTGAAAATTGCCTGGGTCGAGCATCCTTTTGAATGGATCGAGGGTCAACGGATGGGCGTGCTGCGGGAATTTCGGTCCGGGCCGATGAAATGGTTCATCAGCACCGTCGATTTGATCAAAAACCCCGGCGGCGGCACGCAATTGGTTCATAAGGTTCAAATCGAATCTCATGGCACATTGGGCCGCGTCGTATCAACGATCGAGGCGGGGTGGAAGGGCGGCCGGGCGCTCGACCGAGTTTACCGGCGGATCGATCAATCGATCGTCGCGGCCCGGCGGATGGCCGCGATTGACCCCGACGGCGATCCCTTTGAACCGGCCCAGCGGCTCAGCGACGTCCAAAGCCGCCGGATCGACGAAAAGCTCGAAGCGATGTTGGCCGCCGGCGTCGACGTCGATGCCGGCGAACGGATCGCCGATTTCGTCCGCGTTGCCCCCGCCCAATCACTCGCCCAGGTCCGACCGTTAACGTTGGCCGAAAAACTGGATCTGCCGCCCCGGGACATCGTTGATGCGATGTTGGTGGCCGCATCGGTTGGGTTGTTCGATCTACGGTGGGACATTCTATGCCCGACCTGCCGGGTCTCCGCGGCGACGCGTTTGGCGTTGGATCAAATCGACGAGCACGCGCAGTGCGAAGCCTGCGACACGGCGTTTCGGACCGACGTGGCCGAAGCGATTGAGTTGGTCTTTCGCGTTCACCCCGAAGTTCGCGTCGTCGACGATGCGAAGTACTGCATCGGCGGACCGGTTCACTCACCGCATGTCGTCAGCCAGCTTCGGGTTGCCGCCGATGAGCCGATGTCGATCAACGTCTCGCTCGACCCCGGCGACTATTGCCTGCGAACTCGCTCGATGGCCCGGCCGATGACGATCCGCGTCGTCGATCATCTAGCCCCCTCTCAACTCGATCTGCGACTTTCGGACCTGGCTTCGACCCCGCCCGCGACGCTGCGAGCCGGTCAATGCGTCTTGCGTTTGATCAATGACACACCGGCCGAACATTTGGTACGGCTGGAGCGTTCGATTGCCCGGCAAAACGTGGTCACCGCCGCCGCGGCAACCGCCTTGCCCCGTTTTCGCGAGTTATTTCCCGAGCAAACCTTCGATCGCCAGCGACCGGTGGAGACCAAGAACCTGACGTTCGTTGCGGCGACGCTGGACGATCTGGACGCGTTGTACGCCGGCCAAAGCGAGACCGAGGCGTATCGTCAAATCCAACGGTCCCTCGAATTGATGGCTGCGATAATCACCGACGGCCACGGGGCGGTGGTCAAAACGAACCAGGATAGCTTGTTGGCAACCTTCTCGGAGGTGACCGATGCGGTCACCGCCGCCGAGCGAATTCACGCTCAAACTGAATTGCCGATGACGATCGGAGTCCATCGCGGCCAGGCCTTGGCGACAACCCAAAACGGCCGGCTGGATTACTTTGGACGAACGCCCCGTTACGCCGTTTCGCTATCGCAAAACGTAGCCAATGCCGTCTTGCTCAGTGACACGGTGTTTTCCGATCCCGGCGTCGTCGCCGGTTCGGACATTCAATACGACGTCGAGCAGATCGACGACAGGATGATTCAACGTCGCATCTGATGCTACCCGCCGCGGTGCTGAGAAGCGAACGAGTCACGTTGGGTGATTCGGGAAGTTTGGTCGGTCGCCGTGTCGCATCAATCAATCATTGCGCTGGTTGGACAGCCGAACTGGTTTTAGTTGCCGGAGCTTCGTGATTGCAACTGCAAGGCAAACGACGAGCGGCCAACCCGAGACCGCGAAGCAGTTTGACGGCATGTTGCAGGTCGGAGTCTTTGGAGACGATGTCATACTTCGTATTGACCGGCAGGGTCGCCGAGAGCCGACCGGCGATGAAAGTCAATCCGAAATCTGCCGCGTTTTTGCCTCTGGTCATCGGCAGCACTTCGACCCGACCATTGCGGGTCAGTTCCGCAAACTCGTCCGCCCGGCTAATTGGAATTTTCGGTTCCACCGACCCGTGGCATAGAATAATCCGGTCATACTGGAGCGACGTTTTTGCCAAACTGTTGATCTCCTGAAGGCAATTGTCCAGGTCCACGAGAAGTACGCGAAGGCAGGTCATCGAAACTTCGAGGTCGAGTGAACGTGGGCGGCAACGGCCCCGCAGAATGCAGCGGCCGTACAATCACCCTCCGCTGACTCACTCTACCCCGCAAAAGTCATCCATGCCGAATACGACTCGCAACGGACATCCTCCGTTGGAAATTCAAAGCTTTGCAACGCCAATCCGCCGGCGGCCGGCAGTCGCTGCGATGTTTGGCGCCGCGCTTTCGGTAGCTTCTCGGGCCGATGAGCTGGGTTTGGCGCCACGAGTTGACCAGCTCAACGCCGCTGCGGACTACAGCGCCGCACACCACGGGCAATCGATGATCGTCATGTTTGATGGTGCGGTCATCTTTGAGCGATACGACAACGGGGGGCGTGCTGATCGGTTGCAAATGCTCGCCAGCGGGACGAAGAGTTTCATTGGCATCATTGCAGCCGCCGCTGTCGAAGATGGTATCCTGCAACTCGATGACCCCGCTTGTGACAGCATCGAATCGTGGAAGGACGACCCTCCGAAGAATCGAATCACCTATCGCCAGTTGTTGACCCTTACCAGCGGACTGAAACCTGCCAGCCGGGGTTTGGCAATGAAACAGCCCGGATGGGAGGCAATGGCGGCGGAACCAATGACCGGTCACCCTGGCCGGCAATTCGGGTATGGCGCCAACCAGCTCAACGTGTTCGCCTACTGCCTGGAGCGATCGCTTGCCGGAGAGACGTTCGAGAATTACTTGAAACGAAGGATTTTCAAGCCGCTGAGCATTGAGATCGATTGGCGGGTTCGTTGCGTCGATGGACATCCACAGGTCGGCGGTGGCGGATTCATGACCTCACGAGACTGGACTGGATTCGGCGAGTTCATTCGTCTGGGCGGCAGGGTGGGCAAAAAGCAGATCATCGCTTCCCAGTTGATTGCCGATTGTTTTGTTGGAACCGCGCCCAATCCGGCGTATGGAATGACTTGGTGGCTCCGAACTCCGGTCACCCGGGAGCACAGCCGCGCCAGCCGGATCCTGGCTAGCGAGTGGGCGGAAGCGGCCAATGCCGATTGGTTGCCCAGTGACCTGGTTGCCGCCTGTGGTGCAGGCAAACAACGGTTGTACGTGGTCCCATCATTACGGATGGTGGTTGTTCGGCAGGCAACGTTGCCGAATCGTGACTTCTCCGACACCAAATTCCTGAAAATGCTGTTCGGTTGACTGCGAAAACCGGTTGTTGCTTGATTGACATTGCACATCAACGACGCCGAACATGTGTGGCGGGCCGCTGGTGTATCTTGGGGGGATCGAACGTCCCGGGGGCGGCAATCGACTGGCGGCCCCGTTTCCAAATGCAGAGACATCCATGCGAATCAATCAAACTCTCGCAATCGCCGCTTGCTGGACGCTTTTTCTGTTGATGCGGACGCCCGATGCCGGTGCCCGAGATTGGATCTTCCCCGCCGACGCGTCGACGTCCAACGACCAAGCGGTCGACGAACGACAGTATTTTGACCATTTCGTCGAGTTGTATCAACAGCACACCCGCGATACCGGTGAGTTGAAATCACAGGCGACGGAACTACTGAGAATCGATGCCGCCCAAATCGCCGCCAAACGTCTATCCCCGGCGGCAAGGGTGCTCGCCGACGATCCGCTCCTAAGTCAGGAAGACAAGGTGTTGTCCCTGGCACAGCGGGTCGTGTTGTCGGGATCGAACGATCCCCTCGTCATCAAGGTCCTGGCGAGTCATTCAGTCGATAAGCCTTATGATTGGCGATTGAGAACCATCGACCGGGCAGTTGAAACCTACAATCAATCTGATTATCCGATTGCCGTTCGCTGGCGATTGCTGTCCGACCAGGCGTGGTACGCGGATGAAGCGAGCGAGCCGAATGCCGAGGATGTTTCGGTCGATCAGCTTTATAAAATCTTGCCGGATTATTTAGCCTATGTATCACCCCGGCCACCGATGCACCGCGCGGCGATACGTTCGGTAGAATCTTTGTTTTCCGACCAGCGTCTGCATCGGGAGGAAGGCAAGGCGATGATTGCCGCCCTGATCGCACGGCAGGACGTCGATCCCTGGTTGGCCCAAATCACCTGCGGTTACTTCTACCATCAATTGGGCTGGCGTTACCGTGGCACCGCCTTCGCATCCAAAGTTGATGCGGAGAAAATGCGGAGGTTTGAAGAGTCGGAGCGACAGGCGGCGGAGCATTTCCTGAACGCTCACTCGCTGCGGCAAGATCGGCCCGAAGCCGCCGCCGGTTTGATCAACATCACCAACGCGATCGGCCCCGTCGATGGCCGGGACGCCGCCGATTGGTTCCAGGCGTCGCTGCTCGCCCAGATTGACTTTCCACCGGCCCAAAGCGGTTACCGCAACTCGCTGCTGCCGCGCTGGGGCGGCAGCCATGAGGCGATGCTTCAGTTCGGGATCGAGATGGCCCGGAGCGATCGTTATGACACCGCCCTGCCCGATGCATTGATTAGCTCACTTTATGACCTCTACGCCGAGTTGGAGGATTGGAACGCGGTCCTCGCCGTCGCCGACGTCCAGCCGCACGCGATTAGACACCTTGACCGGCGGATTGTGCAAATTGCACCGGCTGGCGACGTTCCGATGCGGCGATTCTATGGGACCCAGGCGATGGCTTTAGCGTTCTACCATCTTGACTTTCACGACGCGGTGGTCCGTCAACAAAGTTTGCAAGATCAACTCGACCCTGAGGTGCTGAAGTCGTTTGACCTCAATTCCAAAGCTAAACTGGCCAGCATGCACGCGTATGATCAATTCGGTCTGCAACCATTTGCGACCGGCGTGGATGATGATTTACGAAATCGGCCCGAGGACGGCAAAGCCAAATACGTTCAATTCGCCAATCCGCAAGCCTACATTGAAAGGTTGACGACCGATGTCGTCCCGCGGATGTTGCCGGAAGCCGAACCGTTCGTGGAGCGGCAATTGCGGTTGGCCCGCCTCGGATCGGACTACCGCGGCGGTCGCTGGGTGAATTTAGAATTTGACGACGACTTTTCGGATTGGTATGGCATCGGCGAGCCGTGGCAGTTCATCGATCCTTCCGCCGCAATGGTCGACGCGTCTGGGCGGATCGACGTCAGCCACGTGCTATTGACCCCGGGGCCGCGTGAGATCGAATGGACTGCGGTCGTCGCGTCGGGCGCTCCCAAAACGACCGCTTTGGGAACGCAGTTGGGTTTGGTTCAAGGCTTTTGGAGCGGGGACTCCCGTGATGCAATCGCCGTGTTGGTCGATCCGGGTCAAAAGCTGATACGAACCTACTACGACCGGAACTATCAGGACGTCAAACAGGTTTACCAGACCCCGCGTCGCATCCGGGTCAAGGCATGGGCGCCGCAGGTGGAGATTTACATGGATGGGCGGTTGGTCCACACCGCCGAGACTCGCGATTGGGACGAGGTGCGTGAGCACAACGGGATCTTTCAAAAAGTGACCAACGACGCCACCTACCGATTGGAAAACATCCGCGTTCGGCGTCTGACTCATTCCCCGCCCCCGGCCGCCGAGGATCGTCAGTCGAGGCTGCAGTACTATGCAAGCCTACTACAGCACGATCCCGAATTTGTCGAATACTTGTATCAACATGGGATGGCGGCATCCCGGTCCGGGGACGCCGCGGCGGCGGTGCAGTCGCTGCGGCGAGCGGCGGAACTGGATCAACGCTACACTCAAGTCCATGAAGCCTATGGTCGCGCGTTGATTGACACTAAAGATTATGCCGAAGCGTTGCGGGTTCTTCAACATGTCGCCGATTTGAACATTAAAAACCAACACTGGCATGGACTGTCCTTAGCTCAGCACGCCAGTCTGTTGGCGAGCGTCCCCGATGAGTCTTTGCGTGACGGCGCTTTGGCTTTGACGATTGCCCGGCGAGCGTTTAAACACCGAAAACGGGATCAGGTCGCGCTTTGGACTGCCCTGGCGATTGCCCAAGCCGAACAAGGGGACTTTTCGGAAGCCAAAACGTCCATCACCAAAGCTCGACAGCAAGCGGTCGAAGATTTCCAACGAAAGCAGATCGCCGATGTCGAAGCCGCGATCGATGACAATCGACCCTATCGAATCGACTGAATCGCAACGTAGTCACAGTCACCCATGATTGACCTCCCGGATGCACCGACCATGATTCAACCTCACCGGTTTCACTTCGCTTGGCTTGCGACGCTGATCCTCGGCAGTTTCACGGCGACAGTTTTTGAACTTCGTCAAATCAATTATAAAACCTCCTGACTTCATGAAATCTTTCATCACGTCCATCGCTCTCCTGTTTCCGCTTTGGGCATCGATGGCAAGCCTTGCCGCCGAGAAACCCAACATCATTGTTGTCTATACCGATGACCACGGCTACGCTGACCTGGGTTGCCAAGACGTTTTGAACGATTTGAAAACACCCAACATCGACGCATTGTCCCGTCGCGGGGTGCGGATGACTAACGGTTATTGCACGGCGCCCCAGTGCGTCCCTTCCCGGGCCGGGCTGCTCACCGGTCGGTACCAAAATCGCTTTGGTTTGGAGTCCAATCCGCAATTGGCCGACATCGCGGTGATGGATCGGTTTGGCCAGGCGACGACGATCGCCGAGCGGTTGCGAGGGGCTGGTTATGCCACCGGGATGGCGGGGAAATGGCACCTGGGCGAACCATCGCAAATCACTGACCACGGGTTCGATCATGTGTTCCACAAACACAACAACTCCGATGGTCACTGGAACATGGATTTGGATGGCAATGACTTCGAAATGAAGCTTCAAACGGGCGATGGATACCACCTGGACCTGGTGACGGATTTCGCTTGCACCTTCATCGAACGTTTCGCCGGTGAGCCGTTCTTCTTCTACGCCGCCTACCGAGCGCCCCACGTGCCGTTGGATGCGCCTCAAAAGTATCTAAACCGATTTCCGGGCGACATGCCCGAGCGTCGTCGCAAGGCGTTGGCAATGATGTCGTGCGTCGACGACGGCGTGGGCGCAATCATTGCGGCGTTGCGAGAACACAAGGTGGAAGAGAAGACGCTGATCTTTGTCATGAGTGACAATGGTGCCCCGCTGAAGATGTACAAACTTGACGCGCCGGGCCGGGGGGCGGGCTGGGACGGGTCGCTCAACGACCCTCTCAACGGCGAGAAAGGTATGTTGACCGAGGGTGGCATCCGGGTTCCTTTCGTGGCCGTTTGGAAGGGCACCATCCCGCCCGGTGGGGTTTATGTCAAACCGGTCATCACACTCGACGTCGCCGCGACCGCTAACGCCTTGGCGGGTCTACCGGACGATCCGTCGCTTGATGGCGTGAACCTGATCCCCTACCTGACAGGTCAAAACGAACAGGAGCCTCATAAGTCTTTATATTGGCGATGGTTGGGTCAGTCCGCGGTCCGCCACGGTGACTGGAAATACCTGCGAAGCGATGATCGCGAGTATTTGTTCAACCTACGTGATGATGTCGGGGAAACCACCGACGTTTTGTCTCAGCATTCAAAGATTGCCAGCGACCTGCACACTCGGTTGAAGAACTGGACCGAGGAGCTTTCACCCCCGGGGATTTGGGCGGTGCAATCGGCAGGCATGAGCCGCGGCGCGGCGGCCTATTTTGATTGGTACATCGAGGGCGGCCGTCAGGCTTCTGAATCGGGGACTAAACCAATGACGACCGCGGCATCAAACCTCGCACACTCAAAGCAAAACCGATCCGGACTCACCGACCTGCAACTATTTGAACTTCGAGACAAAAATCAGGATAACGTCGTGACGTTGGAGGAGTTCATCGGCAACCGGACCGGATCGTCGGTCAAAAATCTAACCAGGCGATTCCGAGTCTACGACGTGGACAACGATGGCCACTGGGACCGCCCCCGACCCTGATGCCGTTTCTATTGTCAATCGCAGGGCCAACCGTAGCGGAAGTCGCCAAGACTTTCGGTTGCAATCCGGCGAATCCGAAATCGGTCGTCGCCGACGCAATCCTGAGCATCGTGTAGAATACGACCCCGACGTATCCGAGCGTCGTTTTTGAACACTGTATCGATGATTAAAGGATCCAAATTGTTTAGGGAATTGTTTCAATCCTGTCGTTCTATCTTCGCGGCGGTGATCTGTGTCTACGCGTCGACTGCTGCCGCGGATCTGCGGTTGGGTTCGCCGATAAGTGATCACATGGTGGTCCAGCGGCACCAGCCCGTGACGCTTTGGGGCTGGGATCGTCCGGGGCAAATCGTGCAGGTTGAATTGGCCGAGGCGGAGGTCGAAACCGTCACCGGCGAGAATGGACGCTGGGAGGTCGCGATCGACGCGCCGCCAACGGGCGGACCCTACGAATTGATTGTTCGGGGATCGCAAACGAAACGGCTGACCGATGTTCTTTCCGGCGAGGTCTGGCTTGCGTCGGGGCAATCAAACATGGGCTTCCCGGTTTACAAAACCGAGGGGGCGGCCGAGACGATTGCCCAGGCTCGACACCCGGACATTCGTTTTTTCAAAGTTCCCGCGGTGTCCGAAGCCAAACCGCAGGGGACCGTTGAGGGTTCGTGGACGGTCGTGTCGCCGGAAACGGCGGGAAACCTTTCCGGGGTCGCCTATTTCTTTGCCAAACGCCTGCAGAAGGAATTGGATTGTCCCGTGGGCATTTTGGAAGCGGCTTGGGGCGGGTCGAAAATTCAGGCTTGGATCCCCATCGACATCATGCGAAGCCGTGACGACTATCAAAGCCGCGTGACTGAACATCGGGAGGCAAAGGTTAGGCTCCGGGCACGCATGGACGAATGGGAGGCCGGTGACCGGAGCGGTCCCAAACCCCCGACCGGCGGGGGCGGTCGACAACATGCCGTCTCCCACTTGGACAACGCCATGATGCACCCGCTGCAACCTTATTCAATCAAAGGTGCTATTTGGTACCAGGGTGAGTCGGACTCGGGCAATGGGGCCATGTATGAAGAACTCTTTACGCTGATGGTCAATGCCTGGCGAGATCGGTTTGATAATCCCAATTTGCCGGTCTACTTTGCTCAACTACCGAACTATGCGAGGGGCAAGACTTGGGCTACCTTTCGGCATCATCAATCTTTGATCCCTTCGCGTCTGCCCCATACCGACTACGCGTCACTCATTGATGCCGGGGATGCCAACGATATCCATCCCCCCAACAAGAGAATCCCCGGGCATCGGCTGGCGCAACTAGCCCTGGCCAAACAATACGGATTGGACATCGTACCCGGCGGACCCAAACCAATGACGGCACGCCGGGTTGGGCAGGAAATCCACGTGATGTTCGAGAACGTGGGGGAGGGGCTGCAGCTATCCGGGGAGTCATCCGCCGCCTTTACGCTAGTTGACGAAATCGGTGAGCAAACGGTTGTCCCCCCCGAAATCATGGGCAACAAGTTGGTTTTTGACGTTCCTCCGGGAAGCTCGGTGGTTCGCATTACCTACGCCAATCGAGCCAATCCCGGGGCAGTCCTGTTTAATCAAGACGGTTTTCCGGCGACCCCGTTTCGACTCGAAATTCAATGACGGGGGGAAGCACAAACCTCGCTGCCAAACCCGTCACCGGACGACCGTCGACCCGTCCAATGCGAAAGGTGTTCGCGCTGGCCGCCGTCCTACTGGGGGTCGCTGCGGCGTTGATTCTCGCTGAGCTTGGATTGCGAGTTCATGTGGCCCGGCGGGGCTGGACGCCCAATTGCTACGCGACTGAATTGGCGATGTTTGTCCCCCACCCCGCCTCCGGTCGAACGCTGCGACCCGACATGCGGTTGAAGTCGACAACCTACGATGTTCGAATCAATCGAATGGGGTTTCGCGGCCCCGAGATCGAGACGACGGCGGATCAATCCTCCGATCGGATCGCGGTCTTGGGGGGGTCCAGCGTGTTTGGTTACCTCGTCTCGGAAAATCTGGACTCTTGCCGCGTCTTGGAGAATCTTCTGCGGCGGTCGGGACATGAGGTCGACGTCATCAACGCCGGGGTTCCCGGCTTTACCATTCGTCAGTGCGAGGCTCGTTACCGCGCCATGGTCGCCCCGATGCGGCCCAAAGTTGTCATTTTGTATCTGGGGTGGAATGATCTGCCATCCTTGCTCGGATCGACGCCGCGGCGGGCGGAAGATACGGCGGCACCATCGCTGTGGCAACGCACTTTGGTTCATAGCGTCCTATACGGATTCCTGCGATATCGGTTGTTTCCGCCGGCGGCCCCCCAATTTGCTCCGCCCGCGGATGACTCGCTAACGATCAAAGATGCGGGTGCCGAACGCTTCAACCGAGATTTGGACAATCTGATTGCCGCCGTCACTAACAGCGGTGCAAAGGTATGGGTGAGCACGCAATTGATGGCTGCCAACGATCAATGCAAATCAATGGAACGCTTCTTGGGTCAATCGCCTGCTCAGATCGAGACGAATCGACGACTGGGCCGGCGGGTCTCCGAGTCCGTGCGTCAGGCCGCCGCCCGAAACGGGGTCGAGTTGATTGAAATCGCGGACTGTGTTGCCTGTTCTGACGCGACGCTCGGGGACGCCATTCATCCGACCGCAACGGGACACCGACTGATCGCCGAATGTTGGGCGGACGCTTTGTTGCCGGGGTTCCAGAGGCCTGCGGTGGGGGAGATGTCGCATTGACTTGGACCCTCGGCATTTCCGCCTATTATCATGATTCCGCGGTTGCGTTGGTCCATGATGGTCAGATCGTTGCCGCGGCCAGTGAGGAGCGGTTCTCCAGGAAAAAACATGATGCATCGTTTCCCGCTGCGGCGTTGCAAAGTTGCTTGGAGACGGCTTCAATTTCAATCAACGATTTGGACTACGTCGGATACTACGAAAAATCGTTATTAAAATTTGATCGATTGCTGGAAACGTATCTGGCACATGCACCTCGCGGCTATCGTTCATTCGCCGCAGCCGTGCCGTCCTGGTTGCAAACCAAGCTGCACGTTCCACGTGAGATACGCCGACAGCTTGGCGGCCAATATCGAAAACGAGTGGTGTTTGCTGAGCATCATCAAAGCCACGCCGCCAGCGCTTTCTACCCCAGTCCGTTCGACGAAGCAGCCATTTTAACCATCGATGGGGTGGGGGAATGGGCGACGACGAGTTGGGGGATCGGGCGTGGCAACCATATCGACCTCCAACAGCAAATTCACTTTCCACATTCGCTGGGGCTGCTGTATTCCGCCTTGACTTACTTCTGTGGTTTTCGCGTCAATTCGGGCGAGTACAAGTTGATGGGCTTGGCACCCTACGGCTCGCCTCAATACGTCGACCTTATCCGCCGCCACCTGATTCAAATCAACGATGATGGTTCTTATCGTTTGAACATGAGGTATTTTTGCTATGGCTACCGGCTTCGAATGACCGACCGGGCGATGGAACGTTTGTTCGGTTGCCAGCGTCGCCGGCCCGAAGAACCGATCCGTCAGATTGACATGGACCTGGCCGCTAGCATCCAGCAGGTGGTCGAAGAGGCTGTTTTAAAATTGGCGGCCCACGTTCATCGTCGAACACAGATGCGTCGGCTGTGCATGGCTGGCGGCGTGGCATTGAATTGCGTGGCCAATGGACGATTGCTCCGTGAAGGTCCCTTTGAGGAGTTGTGGATTCAACCGGCGGCCGGTGACGCCGGCGGTGCCCTGGGTGTGGCCTTATGGATTCAGTACCAATTGCTCGGTCGCCAGCGCACCGCGGTATCCCCGGATGCCCAAAGTGGTTCCCTTCTTGGCAATGCGATCGACAGCGTGGACGAACTGAAAGCTTTGGCACAGTCCGGTGCCGTGATGCATCATTATGAGGACGAAGATGAGCTGGCGCTGGCGGTTGCAAAACTGCTGGCTGGCGGCAAGGTGGTTGGTTTGGCTCGGGGCCGAATGGAATTTGGACCTCGTGCATTGGGCAACCGCAGCATCCTGGGTGATCCGCGAGACCCGGAAATGCAGACGAAGATGAATCTAAAGATCAAATATCGCGAGTCCTTTCGACCTTTCGCTCCCGCGGTCTTAGATGACCGGGCAGCCGACTGTTTCGATCTCCCCCGCGGGACCGTCAGCCCCTACATGTTGCTGGTGTTTGACGTTGCCAAACATCGTCGGCGACAGGTGGATGTCGATGAGGGCCTCACGGGGCTGGACCGTGTTCGTCAGCAACGCAGTGATCTGCCGGCGATCACGCATTTGGACGGTTCCGCTCGGGTTCAAACGGTCAGCGAAGAACAACACCCCGGCTTTCACCGAATTTTGAAGGCGTTTGAGGATCTGACCGGCTGTCCCGTTCTAATCAACACGAGTTTCAATGTGCGGGGAGAGCCTATTGTATGCACCGCGTCGGATGCGTACCGTTGTTTTTTGGCGACCCAAATGGACGCTTTGGTGATTGGTCAAAATGTCTTTCTTCGGGATGAACAACCTGCGGCCCAGCACGCCCAAAGCCAAGCCTACCGCCACGACCTGGAGCCTGACTGATGCCGTTGATCGACTTACATTCCCCACCGTCCAAATCGATGCTTCGTTGGTTTGGACTCTCCGCGACGATTGTCATCGTGCTTCTGGGGCGGCTTTTCGCGTCCGTCGCCGGTGGGGAAGCGATGGTCGCCGCCATGGTGGCGGCGTTGATCTTTTGCCTGGTCTACTACCTTTTGCCAAACACCCGGCCGTCGATCATTCGTGGCTGGCAAAGGTTAACTTTTCCGTTGGCTTGGGTCATGGGACACGTTTTCCTGATGACGATCTATTTCGGGGTTCTCGTGCCCACCGCTTTGATCATCCGATCGCTGGGTTACGATCCGTTAGATCAGCGTCGACCTTGGTCCAGCCCCGCGTCGTCTTGGCGTGACCGCCCGAAAGCCTTCCGATCCTCTGATTCGTTTCGGCAATACTAATGGGACCTAAACCCGATTCAACCACTGAGCAACCAACGCAGCCGCAATCACCGCACGACACCCCGCCGGAGTCTTTCGCGGACGAGGCGGATCGGGAACCGATCGGGTTAGCCAGAGAATTTGTCGAGTTCCTACGTGACAACAAGAAGTGGTGGTTGACGCCGTTGATCCTTTCGCTGTTGTTTCTGGGGCTGATCATGGTCCTTGCCGCCGGCGGGGCGGCACCGTTCATTTACACCCTGTTTTGATGCAAACTTCCGGCAACCGATGAAGCCGTTTACCATGCAAATCAAGGTTGGAAGATCCGAAAGTTTCTCATGGTCACGACAGCCCCGACGCTCACAATCTCTTCGGGGAAGACGAAAACGACCTCACCATCGTTGACGCTCGCGTCAAACTCGAACGTGAACCGTTTGGGAGAATAATCGTCTCCCAATGCCCAGAAAATTCCATCGGTCGTTCCAGCCTCCGGCAATCTGACCGCGATGCCTCCATTTTGGTCGGACTTGGCCTCCAACTGGATCGCATACTGAACGCCGGGCTGAAGGCCGGACGATGCAAGATTCATTTTCAAAACCGCCATGGGTTTGTCACGGCAACGACTCAAATCCATCGTGTAAACTCCACTGGCGTCAAACCTCGGCTGTTCAGTGGCATAGGGCGGGTACCAAAATAAGAGATCCGGCCGGCGGGGAAACAGATTGTTGGACTGGTCGTCTCCGTTGGGCAATCGGAAAGCTGCCGCCGCACCGATCGCGGTGATCGACTGGGCAGGCAGGGTCACCAAGGAACCGGAGATGGGGCGTGTGACAGCCAGCGGTTCCTCACCAGTCAGATCGCGATCGACTCGGCAATCGATCGTCACGGCGACAAGGTTTTCATCATTGTCGCTGGGAGTTTTGCCGGGCAATGAAAGTTCGATTGCGGACTGACCGCGATTCAGCAAAAACCACCGGATCTCGTCTCCTTTCTGAGTTACAAATCCGCGCAGTTTGTCGGTCGGTGATTGAAGCGGCCGTAGGCCATCGGCTTGGTGCAGCGACGCACCGATCATTTGAAACAGTTCATACGACGCATTGGTTTTGACTCGATTCGTTTGGTCGTCCAGGTAGAAGGCACCGAACCGGGCATCATAAAATGCGTGAAAACAGGCCATCTCAATCGCTTGGCGATTCTCAATCAGGCTGCTGAACGTCGCCGCGATGAATTGCAGTTCCGCTCCGGTGTTCTTCCACTGTTCCAAACCCTGCATCCCAATGTTCCATTCGGTAAACCAGATCGGGACTCCAGGCATCAATGCGGCAAAAGCGTTGACGGGTTCTTCAATGATCGCCTCAGGGTGGACGAGTGCGTCGGCGGTGACGGTCTCGCCGGGTTCCAGCACAAAACCTTGCCCGCCGTAGTAATCGTGAAAGACGATGGCATCGAACCAGGTTTCTTTGGCCAACGGAGCGTTCCAGATCACTTCATAGTTCGCGGGATTGTTTAAGGGCGCAAAGCATGCCCCGATTTTGATGTCCGGCCGTCGCGATCGAATCGCATCGGCGAGCGGTTGGCAAGCGGCAATGTAGCGATCGACCTGTGCCAACGAACGACCGTCCCAATAAGGTTCGTTGGCCATCTCGATGCACCGGACGTTTAGACCAAGCGACTGGAGATGGTCGATCAAGGCGACAACGCTTTGGGGGGTTTCTTCGTATACGTTCAACACCCAAATGGGTTCCACCGCAAAACGTTTGACGACACGGGCGAAACCCGGCAGGTCGTAGGGAAGTCCGATTTGACGGAACAGCCGGAGGTGCTCCCCCGCCCAACCGGTCTGGTCGTTGGTCGGCTCGGAGAACGAATCTTTTCGCCACAGGTAATTGTTGGCTAGCGTTCCGCCGGGAAATCGCAGCCCTTGGGGACGCAGTTGCCTCACCGCGTCCTCGAACTGAACGCTGTCGTAACCGACCCCGCGAAACATAATCGCGGTCGCCAAGTCGGTGTTGAACGTGTAAAGCTGCCGGGGCAGCGGCTCGGCCGGCCCGAGGATCATCTCCAACCTCCTGACCTTCGGCTCGTCGCCGATCGATAACCCCGCCGTCAGTGCAACCAGAAGAATCAAACAGGCTTGAAGGTAATGGATGATCGTCATGGTAAACCGAGGTTTTGTTTGAGATTTGATTAAATCGAAGAGCGCTGGCCCAGCTCGTCGCGTCGTCGTCTAGAATAGTCGACTTCCGTCCCGTCGCAGGCAACCGTAGTCGTTTACCGCGTCAGAAATCATGCTTCGTATCGCGTCACTATTTTGGATTCTGGTTGCTCTGGCCCCATCCGGCACCGTTTTAGCGCAGCCCGATACACGACGCGCTGCAAGTTTGATTGCCGCACGCGGCGCCGTGGAATATTTGACCGATCAGGTGAGCGACCATGGTGGTTACCTTTGGCGTTATTCCGCCGATCGAAAGCTCCGCGAAGGCGAGGGCATCATTAAAACTGACACGGTTTGGGTCCAGCCCCCCGGCACCCCCTCGGTCGGGGAAGCCTTCGTCCATCTGTACGAGGCGACCGGTGAGGATCAGTTCAGGCGAGCGGCGATGCAAGCCGCCGAAGCGCTGCGGGAAGGTCAGATGCGGTCGGGGGGATGGCAGGCGAGCGTGGAATTTGAACCGGCACGCCGAGCCAAGTGGGCGTACCGGATCAACGCCCCCGGCAAAAAACAGAAAGACCAGTCGAGTTTAGATGACGATAAAACCCAGTCCGCGCTGCGGTTTCTTGTCCAACTCGATCGGGCCACCCGTTTTGAAGAGCCGGCCGTTCACGAGACCGCGATCTACGGTTTGAATGGTTTGCTGGAAGAGGCGCAGTTTCCAAATGGGGGTTTTCCACAGGTTTGGGGTGAAGACCCACGCTCAGACGTTACCTCACCGGCAACCGCGAACTATCCGGGCGATTGGCCACGAATTTACCCGGGCCACCAAGAGTATTGGTTCCGCTACACCCTCAACGACCATTTGGCACTGGACGTGATGACCACCCTACTGCTGGCCGCAGAGGTGTATGAGGGCGTCGACCCGGTTGGTTCGTCATGCCTGGCGGGAGCCATGAAGCTGGGTGACTTCTTGATTGCCGCACAAATGCCCCTGCCGCAGCCCGCCTGGGCGCAACAGTACAATTTCGAGATGCAGCCGATTTGGGCACGCAAATTTGAACCACCCGCGATCACCGGCAGTGAATCTCAAAGCGTGATCGAGGCACTCCTGGTCCTATACGCCGCCACGGGCCAATCACGATACCTTGAACCCATTGAACCAGCCCTCGATTATCTTCAAGCCTCCGCGTTGCCGGATGGTCAATTAGCTCGATTTTATGAACTGCAGACCAACCGGCCGCTCTATTTCAATCGCGGTTACCAACTGACTTACAGCGATACCGACATGCCTACCCATTACGGGTTTAAAGTTGCCAATCATCTGGAAAAACTGCGAAAGCGATTGACGGAACTCAAAAAACTTTCGTCCGGCACCCCAAGCCCGGTGCAGAACCGTGCCGGAGCCGGTTCCCCCATCAAGCGGCCTAGTGAGCGAGAGGTTGACGACATCTTGGGCAAATTGAACGGCGAGCCAATTTGGATCACTCAGGACCAGCTCCGGTTTCATCGATACAATGGCCCCGTGATTGACATGAAGACGGTGGTCGGAAACCTTCATCGTTTGGCTGCTTACTTGACCGATCCTCTGCCCAAACCATAACGAAGCACACTATGCCGAGACTCACCGCCTTTCTACTGCTGACATCTTTGTCGCTTCCAGCTCCCGGATTCGCTCAAGACGGTAGCGACTCCCCCGAATTGTTACGGCTTTGGCGCAACGGCGCACCCGGTTTTGAAGATCGAAAGGATGAACCGGAGACGGTCGAAGGATGGAAGACGACCAACATTC
Organism: Pirellulaceae bacterium; assembly: GCA_963833245.1. Taxonomy (GTDB): domain Bacteria; phylum Planctomycetota; class Planctomycetia; order Pirellulales; family Pirellulaceae; genus Rhodopirellula. The sequence continues at coordinate 1,299,313 of CAWHXH010000002.1, read as the reverse complement.
ATCATCCCTCGCTGACGGTCTTTCGGCCAAACGCTGACGTCGCCACGGGGGCGGCGGCGGTGGTGGTTCCCGGTGGTGGGCACCGAATGTTGGTGTTCGAGGCGGAAGGGACCGAGATGGGAACGTTTTTGGCCCGGCGCGGCATCACCGCTTTCGTACTGAAACATCGACTGCCCCGCCAGGAGGGTTCGCCTTATGATATCGATTTCCATCCCAAGGCCGATGGGATGCGGGCGATGCGCTGGGTCCGGCACCATGCCCAGCAGTATGCGATCGATCCGAACCGCGTCGGCATGATGGGGTTTTCCGCCGGTGGGGAAGTCGTGTCTTGGGTGATGTATGGGGAAAATGGTGCCCAACCCGATGCCGTTGATCCCATTGATCGTCCCTCCGCCCGACCCGACTTTCAAGTCTTGGTCTATCCCGGCCCCCTGGGCATCCCCGAGACGTTTCCGGCCAACCTGCCCCCGGCTTTTATGGTCGTTGCCGCTGATGATGGTGCTGCGGACAACCTGCTAGCCATCACCGGCGGCTATCGAAAACAAAAGGCGAGTGTGGAGTTGCATCTCTACGCCGCCGGTGGGCACGGATTCAATCTCGGCAACCGCTCCAAGCTGCAATCGATTCGGACGTGGACCGATCGACTGGGGGATTGGTTGGTGGAGCGGGGGCTGGGCGTACCGCCCCAGACGCCATGACCGGAATTGGCATGAAATGACTTCAGTTCTCGCTCGAATCCGGTGAAATCCCAAAAACCTTCAATTGCTCGGTTGTCAATAATGTAAAATTGCTGACATTGTTGCCGAACTGATCCCACCCATCGAGTTGCCACACGACCGAGGGTTCGGTGGGATTAATTTCCAGTACGATCGGTTGGCCGGGGCCGGCATGGCAATTACCGGCTAGCCAATTGCCATTGTCTAGCTCCATGATGGTCGTGACCCAGGATAGGGTAACGCCGGGCAGATCGTTTTGAGCAGTGATGCGTCGCTCTTTTCCTGTCGGCTGGACTTCCAACAGGCTATGGCCATTGCCGGTGGCGACCAGCAGGTTACCACCGCGCAACCGGATAGCCGCGAAAACGGCGTTGCCGAAGGACTTTGGGCCGTGGCCTGCCACCGGGGGATGATTGAATAGCGGAACGTCATAAGTGTCGATCACCGACCCTTTAGGCGAATAGGTCCGCACCTTCCCATCGTGTTCGTGCGAGACCAGCGTTTCACCGTTTTTGGTCATTCGGATCAAACGTGTATCGCTGTGTCGTGATGGTTCATCAATTTGCATCTTGAATCGATTGACAATCCGGTTAGGCCATCGAACGTCAATCATTTCTCCCGGACCCGAGACCGCAATGCGAACGATGTCCTTGTCCAACGGTACGAACGAATGGACTTCGACCGGAACGTCGAACATCGCGGCGACGTCCAACGAGGAAACGACCCGTCGGGTGACCGGATCGATTTTGACGACTTCGCAACAACCCCGCCGCGTCAAGATCTTGCCGTCGGCGGTCAGGTGGATATCGTGAATCGACCCCCAGGGCATCTCCCAACGGACCGTTCCGACCGGATCGGTGACCACCAAACGTCCCTCCGCCCCAAGCAACAGGTAATGGCCATCGGCGAATCCCCAGGAAGCGGTCATCCAACCGCAGGCAATCCATAGAATCAGTCGCATCGTTTTTTCCAAGAACAGGGCGGGTAAAGGGGCAGCTTAACCGAATCGGAGGGTGGGATTGGCGCCGCGGCAATCGACGAAAGACTACCGGTCAGTTCGGTTGCCTTCGATCGCCACTGCCCCCCGCCCTGCCCTGCCCTGCCCCCCCCGTGTTCAATATTATGATTTTGACCCATCGTGTTGTCCCCATTGCCACCGGCATGGTGTCCGTTGTTCTGCTCCTGGCCGGCTGCGGCCCATCGACAACCGCCCCGCCGGTCGCAGAACCGCAATCGGCTCAAAACCCGGCCGCGCGGTCGAACTCCGTCGCCGACCCACTTGACCCGCCGGCCGCCGCAACGCTCCAACCGGTCGAGTTGGACGTGGATCGACTGATGGCGGCGACGTTACCGATCGAGGAGGCGACCGAGGGCTGGATTCGACTGTTTGATGGTCAGACCACCTTTGGATGGCAGATCGTCGGGGACGCCAACTTTCACGTCCAAGATCAACAGTTAATCGTCGACTCGGGGGACAATTGTTTGATGTGTACCACGACGCGTTGGCGAAACTTTGACTTGACGCTTGAATTCCAAGCCGAAGAACAAACCAACAGTGGAGTGTTTGTCCGCACCCCGTTGGTCGTCACTGATCCGGTGACGCAGTGTTATGAGGTTAATATCGCTCCACCATCGAATCCATTTCCGACTGGATCGGTCGTCGGACGGAAAAAAGCAACAACGTTCGCGGCCGATGGCGATTGGCATCGCATGGATATCCATTGTCAAGACAGTACACTCACCGTCGGCATTGATGGACAGGAGTTATTGAACCTCGATGATGCCGATGATCCGTCGGTCGGGCACATCGGTTTACAGCATAATGCCGGTCGCGTTGCCTTTCGTGACATCCGGCTCCGTCCCCTAGGTTTCGAATCGTTGCTGGACGACGAATTGAGTCTTTGGAATCGGCCGGACGACCAATCGGGAACGATCGAGTTGACGCAGTCGGGTTTAGAAATCCAAGGCGGCAAACAATATCTGGAATCAAGAGACCGGTATGATGACTTCACGCTACTGGCAAATTATCGGATGAAGGACGCTAGCAGCAATTCGGGTATCTTCTTTCGCTGTGTGCCTGGTGAATCGATGAATGGCTATGAGTGTCAGGTCAACGATTCGTTGATCGAGGACGACCGACTGCGGCCGGCCGATGGTGGCACGGGAGGGATCTTTCGTCGGGCTGATGCGCGGTTGGTGGCTGGCACACCCGGACAGGACAACGTGGTTCTATGCCATGTCGCCGGACCTCACGTTGCCACGTGGGTCAATGGTTTGCAAGTGACGGATATGACGGACACCCGATCGGCGGACCCCAATCCCCGGCGTGGGCTACGCACCGAGGCGGGAACCCTGCAATTGCAGGGGCACGACGAGACAACGCGAGTGACCTACGGCAAATTGCAGATCATTGCACCGTGAACATGATTCGGTTCATGGCCGTCGCTATCACGCTGCTGGTTGTAACGACTTGGCGACTGTGGTTGCCGACCGACGATCTGGCGATTGCCATGGTCAATGGAACCGGTTGGATCGCTCCGTTTGCCCCTTGGTTGATGCTCGGATCGTTGGGTTGGGCGATCTTGACCGGTTCTTCCGCGGCCGCCGCGTCGGTCGCCATCAGTTTGGCGTTGGCGGTACTATGCGACCAACACCGACTACAGCCCTGGGTGTATCAAGGATTTCTATACTGCACGCTATTGGCGATCTCGCGGCATCGGGCAATTGGGCCGATCCGATGGATCGCCATCAGCATCTACGTTTATAGTGCGTTGGGAAAGTTCGACTTTCAGTTTATTCACACCGTCGGTCAGGATTTTGTCGGCGTTGTCGCCGACTGGATCGGTTTACAACTTGCAACCCGGCCGGTCCCGGTTCGTTTAGCGGCCGCGATGCTGTTTCCCGCCACCGAACTGCTGGTGGCATTGCTGCTGATCCTCCCGGCAACCCGTCGCCTCGGCGGCGCCGCGGCGGTGGGATTGCACATTGGATTGATCGCGATGCTTTCACCGATCGGATTGAACCACAGTGCAGGTGTTCTGGCATGGAATGTTTGTTTGATTGTTCAATCCTGGTGGCTTTTCACCCGTCCGGCGGCTTTCAAGTCGACATCGAACCCGGGACATGATGAACTTCCAATCTCAAAATTTCGTTTCGGGATGGTCTGGACGGTCGCTTTGATCGCTTTGGTCATGCCGTTGTTTGAACGCTCCGGCCATTGGGATCATTGGACCAGTTGGGCGTTGTACTCGCCGCATAGCAGTCGGGTGTCGGTGCAGGTTCATCCGGCGGCCAAGGACCGTTTGCCGCCTGAATTGTTGCAACAGTTGTCCGGCGGCAGTGACCGGTGGCTGGATCTGTCCTTATCCGGTTGGTCCGTCGCCAACCGCCTCGTTCCGGTGCTGCCCCAGGCTCGGTATCAACTCGCGCTGGCGGGCAAGATCGGCCGGCAGCACGATTTGGGCGGCGGGATTCGTGTCATCATTCGGGGACCGGCGGACCGCCTGACCGGCCGGAGGCAAGAGCAACGCCTGGCTGGGCTAGATGAAGTCACGGCGGCAATCGAGCAGTTTTGGTTGGTTGAAACGATTCGGTAAGCTAGGCTATCGTCGTGCTGAGACATCAGTTTCCCAACCCATGACCGCCGTCCACGCGATGAAAAGTTCACGATCCTGTCCGCTTGCCGCCTTGTTGTTCTCAGCGTTCCTGACGGTCCCCGGTCTCAGTCGAGGCGATTCACCGACCGGTTGGGACCCCCGTGTTGTGCCCGCGGGGGCTTACCGCGAACAGATTGACCGCACACCGATTCCCGAGCGGCCCGGTCGACCGCTGCACGTTTATGGCAACACGGTGCGGATGTTGGATCAGCGGTCCAGTACGCCAATATTTCACCGACCGCTCAGCCGGTTTCTTTGGGGAACCGATCGAATTCGGTCGCCCCGCTGAGTCACACCCGCCCCCGCGGTGCGGTTGTTGGCTCAGCCGAGCCAACGTCGCAGCGTTGCGTAGTCCCGATCGATCGCTTGGAGGTGTTGCGGAACCAAAGCGGCGCTACGGTGATCGATGTATTCCTGGTGAAGTGAAATTGGCATTTGGCGAAAGGATGGTCCCAGGTCACGGTAAAAATCCTCGGAGGTTTGACCGGTTCCCAGCGGGACGTTCACCACCCGGCCGTCGTCCCAACGGAAATCCTTGACGTATAGCGTCCGAATGTGATCCCGGATCAACCACAAGGCGATCGGCCAGCTTCGTCCCCCCTCCACGGTGGCGTGACGCAAGTCGTAGGCGACGCCTAATTGATCGGGATCGATTTGCGCGATCGCTTGGTGCAAGTCCCAAATCGCGGCACCAAAGCGATCTTTGCCATCATGGTTTTGATATAAACCCTGGATGTTCAAATCAGCGTTCAACGCCGCTAAGTCTTTCAAACGGCCCTCGAACGTTTTGATTTGATCGCGGATCGGTTGAGCCATTTCATAGTGATAGTAGGCCATTCGGTAGTGACCGATCCCCAACTCCGAAGCCGTGCGCAGCACTCGCTGCGTCGCCGAATCATCCGCATCGGTGATGTCAGTCGTCATGATGGTGATCCGCAGGCCGCGGCTGGCGAGGATTTCCGCGTGACTGGGCAATTGATCTTCCACGTTGTCGGGGTCGATTCGTCCACCCCGCCGCACCGGGCATTCCACTCCATCGAACCCCATTTTCGCCAAACGATCGGCCATTTCTGCGGCCGGCATTGACTGCAGCGGTTTGGTAAAAACGCAGTGACGGCGGGCCGGTTCCGGTGTCGTGGACTCATCGGCGGCAACCGTCAGACACGTCGAACCGGTCAGGGCCAGGGCGGTGGTTGCTTGAAGAAAATGTCGACGGTTGGCGGTCATCATGATATGTTCGGGGGCGGCGGGAGACATGCAACGGATCTTGGAATCATCCTATCATTTTGTCACCGCGGCGGGCCAATTCAGCGACACGCTGCGCAGTTGTCGAGCGTCCGGCCCTACCGAAAAAATGAATCTTCCCGGCTCATGGGTCCATTGATAGTCGACTAACGATTTAGCCTCCACAAAAGCCAACGATTCGGGCCGAACCTCAAAGACGACGTTGATGGATTGACCCGGGTCCAGTTCGATGGATTGAAAGTCGATCAGACGTTGGGTCGGTAGTGAAACCGAGGCAACCGGGTCGCCGACGTACAACTGGACGACTTCTCGACCCCATCGCGGACCGACATTGTGGAGCGTTGTTTCAACCCGACAATGAGGTTCGGGTAATTCGTGAAAAGCGACCGATATTTCGCCGTACTCAAACTCGGTATAGGTCAGGCCATGGCCGAATGGAAACAGCGGTTGATTGGTCTGATCGATATAACAGCTTCGAAATTTACGATAAGGTTCATCGGAGCCGGCAAGCGGGCGACCGGTGGGTAACGCATCATGATAAACCGGGATCTGGCCGACCGAACGGGGAAATGTCATCGTCAATCGACCGGAGGGCGCGACGTTGCCGACTAGCAGGTCCGCGATTCCGAGACCCGATTGGGTCCCGCCATACCATGCGTACAAAACCGCGTCGGTGATTTCGGTTTGCCGGCCGATGGTCAGCGGGCGGCCCGCCATGACAACCATCACAACCGGGCGGCCGACATCGACGATGGCCTCGACCAAGGCTTGCTGGGGCGGGGGCAGCGATAACTCAGTCCGGCTGCTGCACTCCCCCGAATGCTCCTTGGCCTCCCCGACCACGAGAACCACCACATCGGCCGCCCGGGCAACCGTCGTCGCCTCGTCGATCATTTCATCCGGCGAACGCTCATCGGCAACAGCAATGGGACCGAACACATTGAGTCGCCCGGCGATCACTGGGTCATCGACCAAATTGCACCCGCGGGCAAAGGTCACCGTCGCATCGGCCCCCCAAACCTGTCGCAGACCCCCCAGGACGCTGATGCCGTCATCGGGATCGGCCGAGACCGACCAGGTGCCCGGCAGATTGGCGACATCATCGGCGAGCGGTCCGATCAAGGCGACGTGTTGACCTCGCCGCAGAGGTAATCGTTGGTTTTGATTTTTGAGCAAAACGCAGGAGGCGTTCACCATTGCCCGAGCCTCCGCAAGGCATTGCGTACTGCGATGAACGCGGAGCGAACGTTTGGAATCCAAACTGCGGAACGGATCGTCCAGCAACCCCAGTCGATCTTTGGCTTGCAACACCCGCCGACATGCCCGGTCGATGACTTCGATCGCTATCAAGCCGCGGCGGACGGAATCTTCGAGAGTTCCGAGAAAGCTTTCTCCCACCATGTCCATATCGACGCCGGCGTTGATCGCGCGGGCAGCGACCGACGGCAGATCACCCAGTCCATGCTCGACCAACTCGTTGATGGCGGTGTAGTCGGAAATGACCAGTCCATCAAAACCCCAACGGCGCTGCAGTAGATGATCCAACAACCCAACGTCCGCCGTGACGGGAACTCGGTCGATGGTATTGAAACCCGGCATCAACGAACCCACCCCCGCCTTGATCGCGGCCAGGAATGGTGGCAGATAGGTTTGATGCAGTTCGTGAGGCCCCAGATTGGCCGACGCGTATTCTCGACCACCATCGCCGGCGCCATAACCGGCAAAATGTTTGACACAGGCCATCATGCGATCGGTTTGACGCAGCGAATTGGACCGGGTGCCTTGGTATCCTCGGACCATCGCGGCGGCCACGCGTGCCCCCCACCAAGGTGATTCGCCGGATCCCTCGGCGACACGTCCCCATCGTGGATCGCGGCAAATGTCGACCATCGGTGAAAACGTCAAGTCGATTCCATCGCCCCGGGCATCGGTGGCCGCCAGGTGGGCGCTGCGTTCGATCAACGACTCGTCCCAGGTGCATGACAACGCGATGGGCAGCGGGAATGCCGTTCGATAGCCGTGAATAACATCGCTGGCAAAGAGGAGCGGAATGCCCAACCGACTTTGCTGCACGGCGATCGTCTGCAGCCTACGGCGCTGATCGATCGACTCGGTTCCAAACATGGCTCCGACTTGTCCGGCGATGATCTTGGCTTCCGCTGCGGTGTTGGTGGCCGATCCGGTGAGCTGTGTTCCCCCGGGGTTGATCAAATTGAGTTGACCAATTTTCTCACCCAGCGTCATCCTGCTCATCAACGCCGACGTCAAGACGCATCCCCCGCGGCGATGGCGGCATTGACCACCGAGGTCCAATCCTCATACTCGCCCGCCGCCCCGCCCCCGACCTGCCGGACCAAATTCATCAACGCGGGGTCAAATATCGCGGCTTCTCGAAGCAGCGGTAGGGCATCGGCCGGATCGTACAAACGGCCGGTCCGATAGGCTTCCAGGCCCGCCGCGGCCCGGCGCCGGTCCAAACCGACTTTGGTATCAACCCATTCACGGTGCGTTTGGGAACCGTCGACAAATGGTATCAAGTAATTGACCGATTTTTCAATCGAAGAACCGTCCGGTGACTGCCATCGATATAGGTCTTGATCGGGAAACATCATGGCCATCTCCACCATCGGCCGCAGCCCGCTGGCGTGATAAGTCAACGAGTCGCGACGCTCTAAATCAAGGCTCGTGCCGTCGGGCCGCAGACCCTTGCTCACGTAACTTTGGACGCCGCGGGCAGCAAAGTCGACCCACTCGGGTTGATCCAAAATTCGCCCAGTGACGGCTAAAAGCCGGACCGATTTGGTATACCGATTGGTCGGGTCGTCGGCCCGAACAACCACATCGTGATGAAGCCGGGCAATCGTTTGAAGCCATTGATCGATGCGATCTTGATCGGGCGATTCAAACGACTCTCGGAGCGATCCGTAAGCGACCAAAAGCGGATAGAATTTGTTCTCGTTGACGTCGTTGCCGTTGGGCACATAGTTTTTCGCCCAGGCGGCAATGACCTGTCGCAACCAGGCAGCGGCCGCCGGGTCGTCGGTCGCCTGCCAATACTGCATCACGATCGAGACGTCCTCCATTTGTCGGAGCTTTTCGACGGTCGCGATTCGCCGCGGGTCGGTGTTGACCAAACCCTCATAATCAATCGACTCCAACGGCGTGGGCGGGGTACGCAAGATTGGTTCGACCTCCCGGCGAAGCTCCGTCAACAGACCGGCCGCCGCCGCGTTTGTATCGACCAGTTTTCGCAAAGTCAATCGTTGATCGGCAGTCAAAAGAACGGTCCGTCGAATACTGAATTCTCCGACCCGCTCGGCCGCCGCCTGGGGCAGGACCGATGGCGACGAGATCAGACCGACCAGGATGACGACGGCGGGAACGAGGAGTTGGGGTTGCATTCAAACGTCCGGCGGCAGTTGCGAAGGTCAATTCCTAGCAACAGTTTAACCGCCTGATTTCGGGAGGGTGAAGCTCCTGCTGAACCATTCGACAAGAGACTCGGCGGGAGCCTCGCCCTCCCGTTTGGGACAAGGGACTCGGCGAGAGCCTCGACCTCCCGTTTGGGACAAGCGAGTCGGCGGGAACCATTCGACGAGACTCGGCGGGAGCCTCGCCCTCCCGTTTGGGACAAGGGACTCGGCGGGAGCCTCGAACTCCTGTTACGGGACCAGAGACTCTGCGGGAGCCTCGACGTCCCGTTCGGGAAGGAGTCATGCTCATCGAACCATCAAGGGCGTTATTTCAACAATGTCACGCCACTCGAACGCGTCGGGGACCCAGATCGCTTGCTCGACTGCCGAGGCGGTTTGCGGTGACGTTTTGGCAATCAATCCGGCGATCGCCTCTCGTTTGGACTGACTCAATTGCGGTTGGGTCAAAACCGAAACCCGAACGTCAACTTCATCGAACCGGTGATGGTGTCCGGGCACGAACAGGACGTCCGAGAGCAACGGATTGGGATCGAGCGTCTGGGCGACCGGGATTTTCAACTTCATCATCGCTTGGCGAAACGCCTCGTCGACGTAGCCATAATGCGTGCAGTTATACGACACCAGGACGGGCTGGGTCGGGTGGCCCAACCGCATGGCAACTTCACCCGCGTATTGTTCAATCAGCGTCTTGGTTTGCGCACTGTCGGGTGCCCTTTCAATCTCACCGGCCAATCGGCTGCAGGGTTGTTGCCACAGCCGATCGGCGGGAAACCCGCGACGCAACAATTCATCACGATGCTTGGACCGCTCGACCGTCGTGGGCGTCGCGAAAAGCAACACGTCGGCGTCGGGATGTCGTTGCAAAGAGGACATGATCAGGTCCACGCCGCAGTCGATGATTCCGATTGCCGGGGTGAGGCCGAAACGCGAATGTTCGGTCTCGTCATAAACCACCGACAACGTATTGCATGCGATCAGAATGACATCAGGCTGCAGCGATTCCATGTAGGTCAACGCGCGGTCAAAGACCGCCGCCTTGATCGCGGTACTCGCCATCGCGTTGTAACCGGCGGCAGCATGGGGCTGGGCGTTGAAGAAGATGACTTCGGCGTCGCGGTATTGACGCGACTCGATGAGTTTTTGGTGAACGTCGGCGGCCACCGAAACGCCACCCAACCCCGAATCGGTGACCACAATGCGGATCGAATCTCGTTGGTAAAACTCCGGCGGCAAGCGGTCGTCAGCCCATGTTGATGCGAGACTCGATGTGGTCAGGCAAGCGACCAGGAGGATGGCGATTGGATGAGACATCGGTTGGGTTGCGGAGTCGCATTGGTTTGGGGGGGCGGCATGGTGGGTCGACGCCGAAGCGGCTTGACCCACCCTAAGTTGTGTGAACAGGTTGGCGGTGATCAATGACGCCGCTGCCGGGGCCAACCGGTTTTTGAAACTTGCCATCGGTGGATCGTCACACCGGCGTAAGAATTGGGTTGCAACAGCGTGCTGCCGTCAAGGTCGGCGTAGTCGAGCAGCGGCAGCAGGTGGCTCGCCGCGGCGATCCCGACGTCCGATTCGATCATGCAGCCGAGCATCGTCTTGATTCCCAAACGGCGGGCTTGTCGCAGCATCCGAACCGCCGGCGTGATCCCGCCGCACTTGCACAGCTTGATGTTCACGCCGGCGAACATGCCAACGCACCGGGCAACGTCCGATTCCACCACGCAGCTTTCATCGGCGATGATCGGCAGGCAACTGCGTGTCGCGACCGCCAGCCGGTCGCTGAGGCTCGCGGTCGCGGGTAGTGGTTGCTCGATGAACTCCACCCCCAGGTCGGCCAACCAACGCGAGTTGGCGATGGTTTGATCGACCGTCCAAGCTCCGTTGGCGTCGACTCGAATGATCGCGTCGCTGGCCCCGCGGATCGCGCGGAGGCTCCGCTCGTCGTGCGGCGACCCGAGCTTGACTTTGACGATCGGCCAATGGGCATACTCGGCGAGTTGCAGCAGCACCGAATCGGGGTCGCCCATCGACAACGTGATACTGGTTTCCGGCACGTCCCCCCAGTCCAGACCCAGCGATTGATGCAGCGGTTGACCCAAACGTCGGGCGGCCAAATCGTGAGCCGCCTGGTCGATCGCGCTGATTGCAAAGGACTCCCCGGGGAACCGGGTGGACAACTGGTGATGCAATCTCCATGGATGGACAAAGTCAATGATCTTATAAGCATCAATGATTTGGTCCAATGCCGAGGTGATCCGGTCGATCGGTTGACCATAGTAATGGCTCCGGGGCGCCTCGCCGCGGCCGACGTGTTGTCCATCGTCCAGGGTGACGATCACCGACTGTTGAACGTCAAGCGAACCACGCGAGATCGCAAAGGTCCGCCGCAGCGGAAGGTCAACCACGTCATAACGGATCCGCGCCGGGGGCGAGGCGTTCAAGGTGCCGTGCCGTTGCTTTCCGAGTGCAAGCGGGTTCGCAGCCGCCGGGCCGCGGCGATTAGCTCCCCCGGTCCGTCGCGGACGACATCGCACACCGGCAATCCCAACTCATCGGACTGACGCTGTTTTTCGATATCCGCTTCTTGGACCGTCAGCCGCCGGCCATTCATCGCGACGCCAATCAACTCCGGTGCGGTCGGTCCGAGCGAAAGACATCGGATCAATTCGATGAACCGACCCAGCGGCGGCAGCGGCACGTGGGGGTAGGATTTGGTGTGCGGCCGGCCAGGCTCATAACACAAAATGACTCCATGGGGTTGGCCGCCGTGCAGCAGGCTGAGCGTGACGTTGGAATAGGCCGGATGCAGCAGACTGCCCTGGCCCTCCAGCACCGTGAAGTCGCGATGCTGATTTCGCCGAACCAAATCTTCGACCGCGCCGTTGGCAAAGTCGGCGATCAGCGCGTCCACCGGCACACCGTCGGCATCGATCATGATCCCGCTCTGGCCGGTGGGCAGGAACGTGGCATCATAACCGGCGGCGGTCAGGCCACGGGCCAGTTCGAGCGAGGTCATCATTTTGCCGACCGAGCAGTCTTGGCCGATCGTCGCCAAACGGGTCGCCGGGCCGGTCAACGCGTGGGCGGTCGCGACGTCACGAAAGCCGCTGCGGCGAACATCGACCAACCGCGACCCCGAACGCGACGCGGCGGCGACCAGCGCCGGGTCGCTGGACAGATGGTCGTGAAGCCCTGAAACAACGTCGATTCCCCGCCGGACCGCCGCATCGATCGTCCGCCGCATCGCCGGCGGCAGTTTGCCCCCCGGGATTGCCACCCCGACGTACAACGCGTCGGCGCCGGGTTGCTGAGTCAGCGATGCGATCACCGGGACATCGTGACGCAACAGTTGTGCATCGAAACAGTCCGTCAACCGGGTCGCCGGTAACGTGGAATCCAACCAAGCGACCACATCGTCGGAGCGAAATCGAACGAGGCTCAGGCCGGTCTTGGCATACTGCAAATCACTCTCGCCCTCGGCCAGGACGACGATCCGCCGGTGGGAACGGACGACGTCCATGGCTTCCCGATCGATCGGGCAGACGTCCACGCCGGGCGGCTGACCGGCTCGCGGGGGCGTGCCCGGCATCGTGGGGGTCGGGGCGAGTTGAATCATGAAACCGTTGGGGGGATGTCGGGGGCGGGCTTGGATTTTTAGCAAAATCCACTACGTCGGGGGCGGGTTGGATTTTTAGCAAAATCCACTACGGTTTTTTTCCCGCCCAGGCAAAGGCCGCGACGATCACCCCGTTGGGGCCGTCGGAGGTCTCCGGATGCGGGCTGATGCATAACACCCGGCCATCGCCATATTGGCCTCGGACAATCGCGTGGGTGCCGATCATCGCACATTCCGGGGCACCTTTGAGCGCGACCTCGGTTTGGTAGGACGCCAAAACCTCATAAGGCGGCAAATCCTCATGGTCGTCGGGCAGCAGCAGCGGACCTTGACCATAGTAAACCGGCACGGTCGCCTCGCCCCCGGTCAAGGAGCGTTGGCCCGCCGGGGTCATCGATAGTTCCACTTGCGACTGGCCCCGTGCCCAGTGAACGCGGTCAAACACCCTGGCATTGATCAGACCCAGCGACCACTCGTACTGCGAACTGGCCAAATACGCGCCGGCACATATCCCCACATAACCGCCGCCGGTGGACACGAAGTCTTTGACCGCCGCAGCGCCCGCTTCGCCGAGCCGTTTGGCCTGGCCCGAACCGCTGCCGCCGGGAAAGGCAACGACGTCGTATTGGTCCAAAACGCCGTCGGCAATTTGCTGCGAAGTTACCCGGTCGGTTTGAAAACCATTGTCCACCGTTAGGATCCTCAGCAGGTTGGCGGCCCCCTTGGTCGGCTCCTCGGTGTGGTCGCAAATCGCCACCCGCAGCGGTCCGGCTGCGACGCGGTCGTCCAGCCGCGACGAACCGGTGCGGGTCAACACTTCGGCTTTGAGTTGTTCCAATTCTGTGGTCATGGCCGCCATCGCTTCAGCGGAAGCCGACTGGTGCAGACGCGTCAACACCGGCTCGTTGAGAGACGACTGCCGCAGCCGATCGAGCGCGGCGTCGGTTCGCTGGTAAAAACGTCGCTCCAGCGGCAGCAAGTCCTCCCAGATCCCCGGCAACGGGGATGTATCGATCTCATTATCGCGGCCGTCGAGACACCATTCCCGCAGCAGCATGGCGATCTCGCCGATTTCCGCCCCGGTCGGTTCGGCCATCGCATCGGCCACTTCGGTCACCGAAGCCCAGCAAGGCACCGCGACGGTGAATTTGGGATCGCCCAGCAGCGTCCACATCGTCGTCGCCCGCGGATCTTCCCCCGCCGCGACGCCTTCAAAAACTACGGCCGATACCGTCGTCGTGCGGCTCAGCGTGGTGTCGGTGGAGATAACCGGCGGCAGCGCTGCGGCCGCCCCGTTGATCGAACCGGGATAGGCGACGCCGGACGGATCGGCCAGATCGCGACACAGGTTTTGCATGACGTAGGGCACGGTGATGCCCCCGGTGGGAGCCTGCAGCAGCAACTCTTTGGCGCGGCAATAACGGCCCGTCGAATAAACGCCGGGTTCCAAATCGGTCGGCGGGTCACCGCCTAGCCCGCGGGCGGTGGTCGAAAAATTGGCCCGCACCAGGAAACCGTTGGGGGCCACGGCCGGATCGTTGACGTCAAACATAGTGTGGGTCTTTGGTCCGGTTTCAAAGATCGCGGCGCCGCCGGACGCATCGATGACGCCGAAATTGGCGACGGTGCGTCGATGCGAATCGGTGCGGCGCAGCAGCGCGGCGAAATCCTCGACGTTGCGGCAAGTGGACAATGCGGTCTTGATGAACGACCCGTTGCCGGGTCCCTCGTCGGCCGATTGATCGGCCAAGTCCTTGCTGACGGAGTTTTCGATGCAGAAACCGGCGTCGTTGACCCCCATCCAAACCGACTCGCGTTTGCCCGCGTTGACGACGCCGACGAAGGCGATCGGACCGTCGCCGAAGTGGACGACTTCGTTATGTTTTCCGGTCGTGGTGTCGCGATTTTTCCACAGCAGCGGACGGCCGTCGGCGGTCGCCCGGCCGCTGATCACCGCCGTCGTGCAAGCGGTTGAGTCGAGGGGCGTCAGTAGCCAAAGCGTGGCCAAAGCGGCGACCGCGACGGAACGCCGATGGCCTTGATACGGGGTGGAGTTGAATAACATCGTTGCGAAAGAGGCGAGAGGGCGAATGGTCGACGGACAACAACGATCGATGCGTAGTGGATTTTGCTAAAAATCTATCCACACTTCGGACTTTCAGCAGAATCCATCCACACTTTGGACTGTCAGCAAAATCCATCCACACCTTGGATTTTTAGCAAAATCCACTACTACCTTGGATTTTTAGCAAAATCCACTACTACCTTGGATTTTTAGCAAAATCCACTACTACTTTGGATTTTTAGCAAAATCCACTACTCCGGTGCGGTTGGTTGCCTTGGGCCTAACGCCTAGCAACCCCGAAGCCGTGTGGGTCGGTGTTTCAGGGTGCGGCCTGTTATGTGCTGCTGTGACGGCAATTACAGGCTTGCATAGGTTGAGATTCTTCCCTTACCGAAAATCGACGCGTTAAAATATTGATTCAAACCGCCCGGAGGCGACCGGTCGCCTATCCAAAGTCGATGTCAATCTGTCAACGGCGACTGAGGATGAGTCAACCAAAGCGTTGACGAATCCTCACCCTTGAGCATCTGTGACCATCGGGGGGAAGCCGTTGACGAATCGGCGGCGGCAGTCGAGTGTTGGGGGACGCCATCGACGCCCAAACGATCGACCGCGGAGATTCATTTTGCCAACGACCGACATGCCAGCGACCCGGACGCCCCACGATCCTCCCGCCGCCTCGGTGTTGTTCGTCGATGACATCCCGGAACTGTGCCAGCACATGGTCGCGACGCTCTCGGGTGCGGGCATCGAGGCGACCGCGATCGGACGTCCCTCCGAGGCGCTGCCGCAAATCATCGCCGGCAAGTATCAAGTCGTCATCACGACGTTGGTGATGGTGGAGATGTGCGGCTTTGACATCATTCGCAAGATCCGCGGGGCCGGTTGTGATGTTCCGATCATCATGATCACCGGTTATGGGACCGAGCAGTCGGCGATCGAAGCGGCGCGGTTGGGCGTGGCCGATTACATGACCAAACCGATCGCCGACGCCGAGGTGATCGCGCGGGTCCGCCGGGTGCTCGCCGGGGTGACGCCGCCGGGTCAAACCCGACCCCGCAAACTTGCCAAGATGATCTCGGTCGACCCGCGAATGTTGGAAATCTTCGATTGGGTCAAAACCATTGCCCCGACCGACAGCCGGGCGTTGATCTTGGGTCAAACCGGGTGCGGCAAACAATTGCTCGCCCACGCGATTCATCAACAAAGCCGTCGGGCCAAGGAACCGTTCGTCGAGGTCAACTGTGCCGCGATCCCCGCCAACCTGCTCGAAAGCGAGCTTTTTGGCCACGAAGCGGGCGCTTTCACCGGGGCGTCCTCGCGGCGGATCGGTCGGTTTGAACAGGCCGGCGGCGGAACGTTGTTTCTCGATGAGATTGGCGAACTCGGATTTGACCTGCAATCCAAATTGTTGCACGTCCTGGAGGCGGGCAACTTCAGCCGCGTCGGCTCCGGCGAGACGCTGCGCAGCGTCGCCCGGTTGGTCACCGCGACCAACCGCGACTTGGAACATGAGGTCGAGCAGGGGCGTTTTCGGGCCGATTTGTTCTACCGGCTCAACGTAATTTCGATTGAATTGCCGCCTCTGGCCGAGCGTCGAGGCGACGTGCCGCTGCTCGCCGAGCATTTCCTGCGTCGTTTCATTGCCGAGGGTCGGCCGGTGCCGACGTTTACCAAATCGGCGTTGGCGGTGTTGTGCGGGTACGGTTGGCCGGGCAACGTCCGCGAGCTGCAAAATGTCGCCGAGCAGTTAGCGGTGCTGCACCGCGGCGAGCGAATCGAGGCGACCGAATTGCCTGATCGGATCTTGAGGCATAGCGGTGCGAAATCACGCGAACCGGACGTCGCCGCGGACAACGTATCCGAAGCCGCCAAGGCTTTGGTTGGGACCCAAAACCAAGACCAAGGCCTTGGCGGCCTCGGCTACGGGAACTGCGGGGGCGCCGTGCCGCCGGAGGACTTCATGCGGCAACCGTTCCGCCTGGCCCGCGAATCGTTTGAAAAAGAGTATTTGCGGCAGGCGATCGAGCGGTGCGGCGGCAACCTGGCCGGGGCCGCCCGGGAGGCGGAAGTCGACCGGGGCCAGTTCTACCGGTTGGCCAAACGTCATGGGCTGGCCGGCGAAGGGCAACCGTGAGCACGCCGCCGCGAGCCGGCCGGATCGATCGACTTCGCAGCCGGCCGGCCGCCGCGGTCGTCCTAACGATCGCTTTGGTGACCTGCGGAACCGTCGGTTGGCTGCGACCACCGACAACGATTCACCGCCCGGCCACCTACCAAACCGGCCCCGAAGTTGTGGATTTTGCTAAAGATTTAACTTCACCGGCGGTTACACGTCACTGGGGACCGTGGTCGTTGATGCCGGCGGTCATCGCGGTGGTCGCCTGCGTCTGGCTTGGCGAACCGCTGGTGGCCCTTTTCCTGGCCATCGTCGCCGGCGGGCTTTTGACCGGTCAAACCAACGTCCTGGACGAACTGCTGCTACCGACGCTGGCGAGCGAATCGGGGGCGGGGATCCTGCTGCTCTACCTCTGGCTGCTGGGCACGTTGATGGGGATTTGGTCGGTCAGCGGGGCCGCCGAAGCGTTTGCTCAATGGGCGACGGCCCGCGTCGTGGTTGGCCCGCGGTCGGCCAAGCTGGTCGCCTGGACGCTCGGCGTGGTGTTTTTTCAGGGCGGCACGATCAGCACCGTGTTGGTCGGCACCGCGGTCCGACCGGTCGCCGATCGGCAACGGATCAGCCATGAGGAGTTGGCTTATATCGTCGACTCGACCGCGTCGCCGATCGCGATCCTGATCGCGCTGAACGCCTGGCCGCTGTACGTCGCGTCGTTATTGTTTGTCCCCGGCGTCAATTACCTGGCGACCGACCAAGATCGGATGGCGTTTTTTTTCCGTTGCCTGCCGCTGAGTTTCTACGCGTGGCTGGCGGTCGGCGGCACGTTTTTATTGTCAATCGATCGCGCCCCGATCTTGGGTCGCCGGATGCGGGCGGCAATCGACCGGGCGCGAACGACAGGTCAATTAGATCGTCCCGGCAGTCGACCGATGCTCGCCGCGGAGATATCCGATCGTCAAGTCGCGGCCGGCTACCGGGCCTCGCCGTTGGAATTTGTCGTGCCCCTGGCAGTGCTGACGGCGATCGCGGTGGGCAGCTTTTTCGTCACCGGAACGCCGCAGGTTCGGATGGCGTTTGGCGTCGCCGCGTTGATCGCGGCGGTGGCGTCGTTGGCACGCGGCATGTCGCTATCGGATTTGGTTGGGGGAATCGGTTCGGGGCTGCGAGGGGTCGTCGTCGCGTCGGTCATCCTGCTGTTGGCCGTCACCCTCGGTTCGGTGACGGGTCAATGCGGCGCGGCTGATTACCTAGTCGGAACACTCGGCGGGGGGCTGCCGCCGTGGTCGCTGCCGGGGCTGTTGTTTGGACTGACGATCGTGATCGCGTTGGCGACCGGGAGCAGTTGGGGCACCTATGCGGTGGCGTTTCCGTTGGCGATGCCCATGGCGGTCGCGGTCGCCGCGGGGGCGGGTTTGGAGCACCCCCAATGGTTCGTCGCGATCTGTTTCGCCGCGGTGCTCAACGGTTCGGTCGCCGGCGATCAATGCTCGCCGATATCCGACACCACGGTCTTGTCCTGCATGACGACGGGAGCGGATTTGATGGACCACGTTTTGACCCAAGCGGTCCCGGCGACCGCCGCGGCGGGCATCGCCGCGGTGCTTTGGACGCTGCTGGCATTGACATGCTGACGATTTGTCAACGTCGCGTGCTGTCGATCGATCACCGCAGGTTGTCGGCTGGTCCACATGTTGAACAAAGACCCAACCACCCACAGGGGCTAGTGAACGAACACCTTTGAAAATGTCAAAAAGAATCTTTAGGTGTTTATGGCCCATTGCAAGCCTTTGAGCCTTCGGTAGCGATGCGGTGCCGCACACCAATGCGTCAACCGATTCTTTCGGTGGCGCTCCGGCCCCCGGGTTGCAAAGCGTTGCCGACGACGAACCCCAACGACTTTCTTTCAGGAATTCAAACATGCTGTCCACCCTTCAGATCGATATTTTTGGCCGGTTGAAAATGCGGTCACCTATCCGCCGCCGGCCCGGCTCGCGGGGATTCACGCTCGTCGAGTTATTGGTCGTCATTGCGATCATCGGCGTGCTGGTCGGGTTGCTGTTACCGGCCGTCCAAGCCGCCCGCGAAGCGGCACGGCGGATGAGTTGCAGCAACAATTTCAAACAGATCGGGTTGGCACTACACAATTACCACGCGGCGTATGACCAGTTGCCGATTCAAATGGGCGGCACGACCGGGCCGGCGACCTCGGCGGTGGGCATCTTCGGTCCCGGCACCGGGCACAACCGGCTCGAATTGAGCTTCCTGGTCGGGCTGACGCCGTTCTTTGAACAGCAGGCGATTTGGGAACAAATCAGCAATCCGTTGGTCGACCCGATTACCGGCGGTATCTTTCAAGCGATGGGACCGTCACCGATCAAGGCGGTGATCGGCACCGAGGGGCATGATGTTTCTCGTTATGAACCATGGCTGACGGAGATTCCGATGCTGCGTTGCCCCAGCGACCCGGGGGTGGGATTGCCCGCCCAAGGCCGCAGCAACTACGCGGGGTGTCTGGGCGACTCGGTCCACCGTGGCAACGACGGAAAGATCAGCAACAGCGGCAATGTGTCGACTAACACCGACATCATTCGCTGGGCCATCGCGGCGCACCGCGGGTTCTTTCAACCGCGTGAAGCGATGGCGTTTCGCGACGTGCTGGACGGATTGTCCAACACCATCGCTTGCGGTGAAGTGATCACCGATTTGGGCGATCGCGATAAACGTTCGATGGCCGGCTATGTGGGCAACGCGGAGTCCGGTTCCGCCTTAATGGACCCGATGGAGGCTCTGTCGTGCCGGGGGAATATCCAGCAGGACCGTCCCCAATTTTGGCAAGCCGACGCCAGCAACGCGTTTACGATCGATGAGTTCCGCGGGTTCAAATGGGCGCACGGTCGGCCGATTTACAACAGCATTAACACGATTTTGCCACCGAACTCGGAGGTTTGCCTGTCGGACAACATCTATCGTTCCGCAGGGGTGGTGCCGCCATCGAGCCGGCACCAGGGCGGTGCCCATGTTTTGATGGGCGACGGGGCGGTCCGGTTCATCACCGACTCGATCGAGGCGGGGGACCATTCCAAAGGCACCGTTAATGCCGACAGTGCCCTGGCGCCCCCCGGTTCCAAGAGTCCTTTTGGTCTTTGGGGTGCTCTCGGTTCGCGATCGGGCCGCGAAATCATCGAAGGGCCTTTTTAGACTCTGTTGGAATTCATCAGCCGCAGCGTGATAGCGTCCATTTGGGTTAGTTACAGCTGTACGACGGGCTTTCAGCCCGTCGGATTGAATCGTTCGTGAATCTGAACTGTCAAGACAACTATTTCATTGACCTGATAGTGCCCATTGACCCTTTGGACGGCCTGAAAGGCCGTCCTACTTCGCAGATAATCCGGATAGTTAATAACGGTGGGCGAAAGCCCATCGGTTGATCTTGCACATTGTTTTTAAACAACATTCACCTTTTTCAACATAGAGTAGGACATGTACCAATATCACTGGATCGCATCCTTGTCGCTGGTCACCGTCCTGGTAGGATGCGGTGGCTCCAAAGATCCCGCGGCGGTTGCCGATCAGGACGAGATTGCGGCTTACGCCGCGGAGCATCCTGAAGCGGCGGTGACGTATGAGGAGGGCGAAGACCTATGAGCTGACCGATCGATGACCAATTCGACACGATGGGTCGTGTGGACCGCCGGCGTCGGGTTTCCGATCCTGTGCCACGGCTGCCACGCATTTGGCATCCCCCAATGGCCGCAATGGCAGGACGGCGAGGTTGGCAGCGTCCTGTCGGGCATGATGATTCCCGTCAGTGCTTATGGGCTGTACCCGATCGCGTCTTATTCGATGGCCTGCCTAACGATCTGGGCCTGTGATGGGCAACCGTCCGCCGTATCCTCCACTGAGATAACGGCGAGTGGAAAGCTTCGGGGTGAGACGAAAGCCACATCGCCATGGGTTCTGACCGGACTTCTGGGCGGTGTGCCGTTGTCGGCAACGCTGAGCATCGTTTGGATGACGTTGTGGTTGCCGATTCGCTGGGGGCCGGGGGCGCCGATCGCCATCACGGTCGCCGCGTTCGTCTACTACCTCGTGGCGATCGCGGTTTTAGCGTTGGTCTACGCGGTGGCCGGTCGATGGGGACAGGCCCTCAAGTGGATCAACCAAATGTCGCCCGCCGCGGCGGTCACCTTAGTGGTAACCACCGTGGTGGTGAGTTTGCTGGTGATTTTCAATGGGGCGGTCCAGTTTGTCAGCCTTCTGTTTTTAATTCCTGTGCTGCTACTGGGCCTGTTCATGCTGCTGGCGCCGGCTTGGACCACGATGGCCTACGTCGCGGCGGCGGGCCAGGCACTGCGGTGCCCGGCGGCCCGAATTGGGGGGCGGTGGTCCTTCGGTCTTGCCGATTTGGTCGGCTGGGTCACCTGGGCTGCCGTGGCAATCGGATCGCTGCGAATCGTGTTGAAACAATCGCTGCAGCGGTACGCTTCGTTGCCGGATCAACCGCCGCCGCAAACGTGTTATGTCGCAACCGCCGCGGCGGGGGGACATCGCTGGCTGGTCGACGATCGACAGGTGCGGCGACTGAAGGCTTTTGAGTGGTGGTTGCGCGATGTTTGTCCAACGGGTCATCGCGGTCTAAGACAAGTTTATGACCGATGGGGACCGCCGTTGGCCGGACGACTGGACCGAGCCTGGAAAGCGGATGTCGCGTATTTGACGCTGAAGCCTGCGGAGTATTTTGCGGTCGTTGTTTTGCGCTGGGCTGGTCGCTCCAGAAACCATCACTGAGGTCGTGGTCGCGCTAGCATGATCGCTTTGGTTGTTGGTCCTTCAATCCTCATTAGGTAACAAGTTTTGCCGGACGCATGTCGTCGCTTCGCGACGGTTGATCTTCACAGTCGCAACGCGACGCCAGATGCTAGCCCCGGACGCCAGTCCGGGGTTGAGAGATTTCGGCGGGCGGTGGGTCGGCGCGGCAAGCGGCTTGACCCACCCTACTAGATTGGACCGATGACGTTATGGTGTTAACAGACTGGGTGATGACATCTCCAGTTTTTGCAGGTCGTACTTGTCCGGCTGGACCATGACGAGTAGTTGGGTCAAATGATTGAACAGTCGCAAGTAGGACGCTTGGCGGCCGGGGGGGGCAGGCGCAAATTGCACGCCGTTGGATAGCATCCAGTCGACTAGCGAGTAAGCGTCGCGGCCCTCGCGGTGGGGAGAAAACTGGCTGGTCGAAACCCCCAGCGAATCGTACCGGCCGCTGTCGCGAAGCGATCGGGTTTGATGCAACATCCGGGTTAGAAATTGATCGGCCACCAAGTAACGCTGCCGCGCATCCTGATCGAATCGCTGCCGGAGTTGCTCCGGGTTGTCCGCGCGGAACCGCTCGGCCAACCCCATCACGGTGTCGCTCAATCCATCGGCCAACTCGGGCGATACTCGATCCCCGCCTTGGCTGATCGAACGAGCGGTCTGCAGCAATTCGACAATCTTGGCACGCTCCCATGAGTAGGAGGGGATATAAAGTTGATCGGGCCACCAGTAGTCATCCAGCGGCACCGGTTGACCCAGAGAGATGGCAAACCTCGCCCCCGAACCGACCGTGACGCGAACATCATCATATAAGTCGGGAGCAATCTGTAACCGTTCGTTGATTTGAGCGGCAATCGAATCACCCGGCGAAATTCCCGAGGACAAAGGCGTGCGGGCAAACTCCCCGAGGGTTCGGTTCAAACCCGCCCCGCTGGCGATTTCGCTGGGGTTGCGATCGTTCATCAATCGCCGAACCACCCGCTGGCGAGCGTACTGTTGTTGGTCCGATTGCAGCCGACGGTGATCCTCGCGGGCGTCCATGATGTCCATCAACTTGCGTTCGCGGATCAATCGTCTGTCATAATAGGTCTCGGTGTATTTGCGAAGGTTGTCCAATCGCCGGCTAATCGCTTCCTCCCACTGCGTTTGCGCTTCGGCGATCAACAAGTCACCTTCGGCGTAGTCCCGGTACCTTTCCCCGTCGGCTCGCAGGAAGTCGCCCCAAGCGGTGATCGATTCGGAAATTCCAAAGACCGGCGGGGTCGAAGCCGATGGTTGGGGCAGGACGACGATCGTCGGGGGCGGGGGGGCAACTTGGACGGCCGGGGGCGGATCGGCTCCATCGATGGTCATCGCCCACGGGAAACTCAAAATGATGATGAGGCTGAACGGGGCATGGTTGGGTTGTCGGGCGGTCGAAAGGCTCATGTTGTGATCTTGGTTGAGGAAAAACGGACCGAATCGATTGAGTCCATCAGGGGGTTGAAACGTTAGGCCGCGGTAGCTCGTTCCAAGCCGCCGGGACGGGCGAACCGAGTTGTTGAACCTCGCCGGGGCGGGGGCATGAATACACACCGGCGACGTGGCCGGCCCCATCGATCAGGGGGCTGCCCTCCAGACGTCCCGCCGGGGACGGGGAGGCGGATCGCAGCAACATCGCGGCGGCCCGGTCGGGCGGCTGAACGACTCGGGCAACCCGCCAATCGACGACTACCGATTCGACAAACATCGACGGGTCCAACACCGGATCGGATGGATCGATCGGATAGGCGACCATCCGCAACCGTTGATTGGGACGAGGCGTGGTTTTGGGGTCACGCATCGTCAAACCGACCGCCGAATCGATGGGCGGCCGGATTGTTAGTCGAGCGACATCGTGAGCGATCAAACGCTCAGTCGCCGACGCCTGTGCCGCCCCAAGTTGCCGCAGATATTGGCCGCGTCGCTCCAAAAAAGTATCGACCTCCTCCGGGTTTTTAGGCAGGCTCTGGTCATCGAACGCTTCGCGGTACGCCCGGTCGGCATCGAGCACCTGTTGGGAGGCCGATCGAATGTTGGGGTGCAAGGTTATATTGACGACATCATGGTCCGACCGGCCATCGATCCAGTGAACCGCCACGTCGGTATGACCGCCTTCACGTAATTGTTGGACCTGCAACATAAGTGATCCGGTCGTCAACACCGTATCGCCGGATGTCGACCAACCGCTGCCGATCAAAAACCGATACGGCTCGTCGGGTTTGGAAACGGTGATCCAAACCAATGCGCGACGGGCTTTGGCAATTGGGTCGTCGGCGGTATCTGTTACATCGACGTCTTGACGTACCGACTCGGAGGTTGGGAGGTTGGAGGGTGGGGTTGGTGACGGAGCGGCTGGTTGAGGCAACCGCTTCGTGGTTTCGACAACCTCCACCGGCGAGGGATTTATCGTATCGGGCTGCGGGGATGCGGAATCGACAAGATCGGGAATATCAGTGGCCGGGGCGGTCGCGATTGACGATCGCGTCGGCCCGGAGTTGCCAATTCGCATGACGGCAAAACTTCCCAGCGCGGCGATCAAACAGACGGCCAAAGGCACGCCCCATCGCAATACGGTGGGATGACGCAGTGCCGTTTTGGCGGCAGTCATCCACGGTCGATATTGTAAAATGGAAGCCGCCGGTGGACCGACGTGGTTTTGGCCTTGGGGTTTTGGATCGGGCAGCGGTGCGGCTTCGCTGGCCAACAGATCGGCGACGCTCACCGCCACCCCGCTGATCCATAGCGTTGCTTCGGGCGTGACCGACGCCGAGCGGGTGATCAATTGTCGCGAAGCGTCGCTGCGGGGTTGGACTTCGATGCCGTTGGTGCTGCCCAAATCCTCGACCACCCAAGTCCCGCGGGGTCCGACGATGAGCCGGCCGTGGCGTCCCGACACCCCCGGCCAATCCATTGAATAGTCACTGTGATGATCACGACCAAAACTGATCACCGACGTTGCTCCGGCCGGATCGGGCCACGGCAGGGGTTGATTGAACCCCAGCGTGACGGCGTCGTCGGGCCGGATGGACGTCGCGTCGGACAATGGTTCGCCGCCCAGCAGCGTGCCGTTGGTACTGCCCAGGTCGCAAACGTGATAATGGCCGCCGCGGCGAATCAACTTGCAATGCCGACCCGAAACCGCGGGGTGATCGACCCAAACGTCACACGTCGGGGACGCGCCGATCGTCCACTGGTAGTCCGAGTTAGCGGTCACGGCAGCACGAAATATTTCGGCCTCGACCAACTCGGTGGCCTTCCGGTAAACGTCCACGGTCTGGTTCCGCAAACGCGAGTCACCGATCAGATCAAAGGTGCCGATGAGGCGCTCTTCTCGCCGACCACTGCCGGCGAGCGGATCTTTGCCGGTCCGGTCAAGATATAAACTGACGACCGCCATGTGGCTGACGCGAACCTCAATCCGTGGTCCCTGGCGTAACCGATAGGTTTGATCCGAAACGATGGTTTGATCGACCAACGCTCCCGGCAGCACCGTGACGCGATTGTCGACCCGCCGATGCCGCACGCGAGGATCCGCCGCCCGCTGGATCGACACCTTGACCCGTTGACCCGGCTGCACCGTGACCGGGAGGAACTCTTGACGCTGCTGTGAATCGTTCAGGTGGATGATGAGTGGTTCGTGATGGGTATTAAACAACGTGATGATCGCCGGGGGCAATTGACCATCGGCCAGCGGTGGGGTTTGGATAATCTCGGCACCACCGCCGGGGACCGCGGTCCCGCCCAATGATGTGCCAAAATAAACGCCCATGCCCCGGGGCGGTTGGGACGGACCATCAATGGGAGCCTGATAAAGTTCTCCGTCCTGATCGGCACTGATAAAGCACGCCAAGCCGGCGGACGATTGGACGTAAGCGAACAGCGGTTGACCATCCGCGGCGCGACGATCCAACCGTGAATCGCGGTGCCAAGTTGTCACCACGCCGGGATGCTGTCGCAGGATCATTCGCGAGGCCGTGACCGTCGCGGTACCCCAAGGATGGCCAAGCCGGTCGACTAGATCTTCTGCCGACGACGTTGAGCCAACAATGGCGCTGACACCCCAACCCAGCCATGCTACCAGTAAGAAACGAAGGCTTATCATGGATTCGGTCCCTTTGCGTTGAGGATGAAATGAAAGCGTTGTTCGCCAACTTGAAACTGCGCGTCGGATTTAAGCTTGAGACTGGGCATCCGCAGCCAACAACCATTGACGGTGGCCCCTTCGCGGATCCGCCACCGAAGGCCGATCAATTCGATTCGGCCATGCAATGGTTCGATAAACGGGTCCCGGATCTGGTTTCGTCCCAATGCCAATTGCCGACCAAAATCGGTATGAGGAGGATCAAACCGCCATACTCGCGACGTGTCCGTCAGGTCGACCAATTGCATGTACCGCTGACCGGGCTGTGCCGCGCCGAAGCCGCCCGGCTCGGCATCGCTGAACAGCTCCAGCTCGTCGACGTCGGCCTCCGAATTGGGCGAGACGATCATCGTCTGATTGCTCCAATCGGTCGGCGGCGTCGGTGATTCGGTCGACTTGGGGCGGTCGGGATCGCCAACAGCCACCGGCGAAACGACTCGCTCCGACTCGGGGTACGTTTGCACCAGGTACCGGCCCGAACCGATCATCAGGTGAGCCCCATGCCACAGCATCGCCTGGCGGACCCGGACAAACGTGCCGTTGGTGCTTTTACGATCGATCAACCACCACTGGCTTTGATCGCCGTCGTCCTGGCGGACCAACTCAGCGTGACGCCGGGAGACTTCCGAATCGCCTCGCAATTTCAAGTCGCCTTCGATTCGGCCGATCGCGAATCGATCCCCCCTCAACCGAAACCGCTCACCTTCGCTAACTGACCCATCGTCCACAGCGATCAGGACCGGGACCCCCGCCCGACGCTGGGGCCGGTAGACTGGCGTCGCCGCCGCGGCGCGGGCCGCGACCGTTTTTCGCTTCTTGCCTCCGCGTTGCTCCGGCGGCGGTTTGCCGACCGGAGCCGCGGGGGCTGGACTCTCTCCCGGCGGCGGGGTCGCGGTCGAGGCAGCTTGTTTTTGAACCGCGGGCGCCGGCCGGGGGCTGGGGGCCGGCCGGACGGTGGGGGCCGATGGTTTGGACACCGGCTGGATCCCCTCGACCATCGTTTGTCGCAAATCAACCGGCTGGGTGTCCGGCTCGCCCGCGGTGGCGGACCCGGGTTGAACGATGACGGTTTGCGACATCACACCCGGGCGGGTGGTTGGCTCGTTTTGACTCATCGAAAACCACCCCGCTACGATCGGATCAACCATTCCCCCGTGGGAGGAAGCCAGTATAGAGTCTACGGTTGAGGAAGGCCAACCGGCAAAACGCCCAGTCGAGGCGCCGCCGGGTAGCGGAAGTCGCCAAGACTTTCGGAGTCGCCGGATTGCAGCCGAAAGTCTTGGCGACTTCCGCCACGGTTGCCCTAGATCGCCGGCCCGGCAGAGTCCGCCGGCGGTTTGCCGGCCGCTCCGATCAACGCTGCCAGCCGGCAGTGTCCCCAGTGATAGACCAGAAGCTCTCCGTTGCCGCAGCCAACGATCAACGCATCGGTCGCTTCGTCGATCGCCAAACTTTCGGCCGACACGTCACCCAGGTCCAGTCGCAAAGAACGAGATTGCGGCTCGCGGGCGTCCAGGATCCAAACCGCCCGGCTGGTCCCGGCCACCACCCAGCGGCCGCGTGATCCGATCGTCAACGCCCGGATGGGTCCTTCGCCCAGGTCGATCTCACCCACCCGGGAGCCGGAATCAACCGAGCCGGTCAAAATGGTGATGGACGATTTGTCGGTGCCCGTCGCGACCGTCCACTCATCTCGGTTCAAAACGGCCAAGGCGGAGAAAGGCGAATCGGCGTTGCTTTGACCCCACCGAATCGCCCGCGGAGGATCGCCCGCCAGGCCCCCCCGGAGGCGAAAGACATCTCCTTGGCCCGCTGCGAATACGCTTCGCGCGGCCGCATCCCCGCTCGGTCCGGCCGCACACAACAGATTTAAAGTTGGCATGGTCGCCGGCAGCGGTTTGACCGCCGAACTTGCCGGATCGTTCTGTCGCAATTCACCCCAATCCAACCACGAAAATTCACCGTAGTCACCCAACACCGCCAGCCGACGCCCGGCATCATCGAAAGCTAACTGCGAGACATAGACCAATTGATCGGTTCCGCCGGTCACCACGTCGGGCGTTGCATTGAAATCGACAACCAAGATTTGACGATCGACGGTCGCCACCGCTGCGACGCCCGCGAGCGTCGGATGGGCGGCCACGGCAATCAACGAGCCGGGCAACGTTCGTTGTTTCAACAATTCCGGGACGCGATCGGGTGCCGGATTGATCGACCAAGCCGTCAACTCCCGCCCGGCCCCGATCCATAACGTTTGACCATCATCACTGACGGCGACCGCATGTCGAGAACCCACCAACTCAGATAGTTCCGCCAGCCGCTGCCGCCGCAAGGTTGGCGGTTCGGTGGCCAACCCCGCGTCGGGACTTAGCGGCACGGGGGTCCATAGATAAAGCTCGGTGTCATATCCGGTCGTCACGTACCTCCCCCCCGCAACCGAACGGAGCACTTCGACGTTATCCGCGTGTGCGGAATAAATTGCCGCAGTCACCCGCCCTGCCCCGGCGGTCGGTTCATTGGTCAACCAAGTGCGATACAAATCCGCCGCTGACGCCGGATCGCTGTCCAACGCCTCGACGGCATCGGCAAACGTCGCGGGCGCGGCCGGCATCGGCTCGACGACCGGCGGCAATATCGGTTTGCCGGAATCCGGTGTTTCAATCACAACGGGGATGATCGGAACGGGCGATGGATCAATGATTGGCTCCGGCCGAACCGCCGTCGACGCGTTCCAAACCAACCATCCGCCTCCGATCGCCAACACGACCGTGCCGGCCAGGACCACCGCGGCGGCTTGGCGAAGTCGCTTGTGATGCCCGTCGACCGTAGGCGTTGCCGCAACGACCGCTGCGGGCGTCGCCGCAACCACCACCGTCGGGGTTGCCGGGGTGACAAGCGATCCGACGGACGGCGAACTTGGGATTTCATCAAAAATCCTGGTCCCCGGGTCCGACTTGGCCAACGCCGAGCTACCGGCCGCCAAGCCACCCACCGTGGTACCGTCAGCCGGGGAGTGACCCATCTCGGACGACCCGAAGCTTTGATTCGCGGTGCCCCAGCTCCGAGTCAAATTCATGTCGCGGAGGCAATCGACAAATTCCCCGGCGGTGTCAAATCGCTCTCGCCAATCGATCGCGGTGGCTCGTCGGAGGATTGCCGCCTCGGTCGGCTCCACTCGGTCAAAATTGAGTTTGCCCCCGGTCGCGGCTAGGATGATTTCGGTTTGCGTCCGGCCTTGGATCGGTAGTACGCCGGTGCGAAGTTGATAATAGGTCACCGCCAACGAATACAGGTCGCTGGTCAACGACGGCATCCCCTCGAACGTTTCGGGCGCCATGTAAGGCAGCGTTCCGGCGGGAAGCTCCGCGGTCGCTTGAGATCGATTGAGAATACGAGCCAACCCGAAGTCGCATATCAATGCCGATTGACCCATCAACACCAGGTTGGCGGGTTTGATATCACAATGCTGTAGCGACACTCTCGCGCCGCCAAAATCGTGAATTGGTTGATTCAAATAGTCCAAACCTTCGGCAATCCCGCCAAAGTATTTGAGCAGTCTCGGCTTGGGCAGCGGTTGCCAGGGTTCGGACACGGCGGGACTGCCGGATTTGGCCTGCGATGGCAGGAACGAGTCCAGCGCGCAACTGGCCAACTGCATTGCGACGACCAGCATCGACGGTTGAGGCCCCGTCATCTGCTCGTCGGACTCCCGATCGGCGGCGTCCCTTTTGAAAAACGTGGTCGAATCAATGTCCAGCGGAGGCGGATCGGGCAGCACGCGGCCCTCGCGGTCGAGTCGCCAGATGCCCAGCGGCGACATCAAATTGGGATGATTGACATCCTTGACCCGCTGGATCGCGGCATACTCTTTTTGACCCAAACCCGCCGCATCGATCAGGTTGATGAACTTCAATGCGGTGCCAACGCCGCCGGGGGCCAACGCCCGCCAAACCTCGCCAAATTGGCCTTGACCGAGAAACTGTTGCAGCCGGTGACCGGTGGCAACCTCCATGCCTTGTCTTAGTTGCAACACCGCGTCACCTCACTCACTTTTGAACCAACCGGAGAATGGGGTCAAAGGGATCGTCGGGGCGTGACAGGGCATGGGCCGCCCGGCCCAGCAACATCACCGAAGGCTTGTCCGTGGAGTGCTCCAGCACCAACGAAGCCAGCGACGACGCGGCTCCGGCCACCTCGGCATTCTCATACAATTGTAGCGAGTTCTCATAACGCTGTCGCAGGCTATCCCAGGTCCCATGCGGCTCGGCGAGTAATTGATGCACGACCACCGCGGCATCCATTCCAACCGGCTGCACCGTCGCCAATCGGCGGCAATGGGACGCCAATTCCTTGTCTTGAGCGATCGCATCATACGTGCTTTGGGTCAACATGGCCCGAACACCAAATTGTTTGGTCATCCCCTGCACCCGGCTGGCCAGATTCACCGCATTTCCCAGCGGTCCGTACAGAAATTTGACGTCCGAGCCGATGTTGCCCACCTGGGCCTTGCCGGTGTTGAGGCCAATTCCGAAATCAAAGTCCGTGATGTCAAAATCAAATTGGGCACCGGTCGTTTTGGCCAAGGATTCCCGCAGCGGCCCCAAATGCTCAAGCATTTCCAGCGCCGTCCGAACGGCCCGAACCGCGTGATCGGGCTGGTCGTCGGGCGCCCCCCACATCGCCATCAATTCGTCGCCGATGTAATTGACCAAAACCCCACCGGTGTTCTCCACGCAGCGGCTCAGGTCGGTGAACACCTGGTTGATCCAGTGAATCGTTCCGGCCGCTCCGATTCGCTCGGAGACCCGCGAAAATCCGCGAATGTCGCAAAACATCAACGTCACCTCCGCATCGCGGCCGCCCAGCACGTCTTCACGGTTTCGCAGACGCCTCGCGATCGCGGGGGGAAAAATCGCTCCATGTCCCCCCGAATCAGCAACTCCCGGCGTTGATTGAGCGCCGAGGAAACCGCTCCGGCCATCAGATCGAGCAATTTGGCCTCCAGATCACCGATCGGTTGATCTTCGCGGTCGACCACCGCCCGTCGGTGCCCGTAGAGCACTCCAATGACGTCGCCGGTCGGTCCCAGCAACGGCCCGGCGACGGCTCGATCGAGAATTTGAATCGAACCCATCTCCGCCATTCGATAACCATCGGGTTCAAAAATGATGGTTTCTTTTCTTTCCAGGACCTGGGGGATCAAGTAGTTGCAACCGGTGGGCAACACATCGGGTGAGCGTTTGACCATCGCGCGAGGTCCGGCATCCGAATCGGTATCGCGGGCCGCCG
Source organism: Pirellulaceae bacterium (assembly GCA_963833245.1). Taxonomy (GTDB): domain Bacteria; phylum Planctomycetota; class Planctomycetia; order Pirellulales; family Pirellulaceae; genus Rhodopirellula. The sequence goes on along the minus strand of CAWHXH010000002.1, from coordinate 1,268,196 downwards.
CGGCGTCGAACCTCGCCTCCACCCGCCACCGGTCCCCCGCCCGGGTGACGACGCAGGTTTCGTCCAGGTCGATCATCGAAGCGACCGCCTCGGCCGCGGCAACCAAGAATTCTTCCGAACCAATATCCCGCCGCAAGACATCGAGTGCTTGCGCGACCAACGCTACCGCCATCCGAGCGGAGTCCGAATCCGAATGAGATTCCGTCGCCGGCAAAGACTCCGCCGAGTCGGCCGCGGTATCAACAACCGTTGGTTTGGATGTCGTCAAACGGCGAGATTTTGCGACGATCGAGCCGGAGGCGCTCAGTATTTTATTGAGCGACTGATTGGGTGAATCGCTCAGGGTGAACTGCACGGTCCGAAATTGGGATCCGCTGCCGCCTCGGCTGGGTTCGGGGGGCGTTTGGCCGGCCGGGGCGGTGTCCAAATCCATCGACACTTCGATCCCCGCGGGCAGGACGACCATCCCGCACCGGCCCACCGAAGCCGATTGTCCGGGGCTGAGCGACGCTCGGTCGTGATCGGCGGCATGGGGCGGGCGGTAGAAAATCTCCAATTGGGAATGAATGTTTTCGATGACCACCCCACCATCCTGGACCCGCACCCGGACGGCCGAACGAGGCATCGCGGCCGCTTCGGAATCGACGATCCCCATCCGGAAACCGCCCCCGGTGGAGAAAACCTCATAAACGCCCGGGTGCTCGATCCGCCGCCGTCCCAACTCCAGCGGCGTCGAGACCATCTCATCAAACCGGCACTGCCCCGCCTGAATAACCTGTAGGTGGATCTTGCTGATTTCCATGATCAACGCATCGCCGGCGAGTCGCCGGGACTGGCGATTTGAAACAACTCCTTGCCGCTCATTCGATGCGCGGCGTCATGGGGACAAGCATACACGCACGACGGCTTGCCCCCGACGCTGCTGCACAGATCGCAGGTCGTCGCCCGTTGTTGCCGAACCGCTTTGCGGCTACCCGATTCGCTAATGTTATAAACCGTTACCAACTTGCCGCGATCATTGACCTCCTGTTTATCAAACCCGTGCATGTTGATGTTGCCGTAAGGACAATTCTCGGCGCACAACCCGCAGCCGATGCAGTAGTCCTCGATCTCGATCTCCAGCGAATTGCCGGATCGGTGGATCGCGTCGACCGGACATCCGACCAGGCACGACGGGTCCATGCACGAACGGCAACTGCTGGCGACCATGAATTTGTCAAACCGTAACCCCTCGCGAATCAACCGCGTCACGCCGCCGTGGGTATCCGCGCACGCCTTGGTGCATTCATCACAACGCGTGCATTTTTCCAAATCCAGAACCAGGAGACTTTGGGCCAGGTACAAACCCTGTTCCAGAAAGTCGAGCGATTCGACCTCCTGAATTTGACGCTGCGTCTCCTCGTTTCGCTCGATCAATTCGCGAGCGATCCTGACCATCTCTTCGCGAACCTTGGGGAACCTTCGCACCAATTCTTTGAAGTGTTTGCCCCGGATGCGAATCAACTCCACGTGATCGAGCGCCTCGCAGGTTGCCGTTCGCAGCCCGCTGACCTCGGCGCCGATCTCATGACGCAGTTCATCGCCCAACAATCCGATCTCGCCGAAACCCGTCCCGGGGCTGAGGTAGTTGAGCACCCGATGATGGCCATCGATCTCCTGGCTGACTTTGACGAATCCCAAACGGACGACATAATAATCATCGGCGGTGTCGCCTTGATGAAAGATCGTTTGACCGGGCTGGACGGTGATCAATTCCACACGGCTTTGCAGCGCGTCGGCGACCCGGCCTTTGGTCGTCTCATCGAGTGGTTTGAGGATTGGCAGCGATCGCAATTGCCCCAGCGTCCGCCGCCGGTACACCGCGTCGAGCACCCCGCGGGACGCCGCGTTTCGTTGCAACATGTACAACACATTGCGTTTGATTTCGAGTACTTCGGAAGGCTCCGTCGCGACGACCGTGGCGCTGCGTGGGTAACCGTTGAGGCACGTCATTTCGCCCAGAATGACGTCATCGGAGTTCATCTTGATCCGCTGATTTTCGTCAATCGACTGGCCCGAGAGGCTGCCCAACCGAGCAAGCCCGCCGATCGCTTCGGTCACGGTTTTGATTCCGCCAAAGAAGCCCTTGATCCCCCCGGCCCCGCGGCTGCTGACCTTGCCGCGGGCGGTGCTTAAAAAGACTTCAAACTCACCGGATAGGAGCAGAAACGCGGTGGATCCATATTCACCCTCTTTGCAAAGCATGTCGCCCGGCTGCAGCTTTCGCCGGACAACCGCGGTGCCGTTGAATTGCAAAAATTTGCGAGGGATACCGGCAAACAGCGGATAGCGGGTCAATTCCGTCGCCGGCACAACCTCGCCGTTGACCCCATCCTTGATCATATCTTCGCGAACCCGCCGCTCCTGTTCCTTGATGAACTGGGGTTGAAAGGTCAACGCCCCGGTCGGACAAGAAACCGCACACTCACCGCACGAGACGCAAGACGAACGCAGCATCGGATCATCGAGGTCAAAGGCGATGTGAGCCTCATAACCCTTGCCGGCCCGTCCGATGACATGATTGTGTTTGATTTCGTCACAACTGCGGCTGCATCGGCCGCAGGAGATGCACTCGTCGTGATTGACCGCGATCATCCGGCTCGACGGGTCCTGCCCCCGCGATCGTGTCGGACCCCCGAAACGAACTTGATCGATGCCCAAACGATCGGCGACATCGAGCAATTCGTTGCCAACCGCCCCGCCGGCGGCCGGGTCGGCCGGGGCGTGGTCGGCCAGCAGCAATTCGACAACCGTGGAGGCGGCGGCGTTGACGCGGGCGGCAGCGGCCGGATCGGCTTGCGACGCGACGGTGTGAACGATCATCCCGTCGGTGACCCGCTGGATGCACGAGGGCAGCAGTTTGCTGCGTGGCCCCCGGCGGGTCATCTCGGTCGCCTCCACCATGCAAACCCGGCAGACGCCCACGGGCGTCAAGTGCTCGCGGTGACAAAGCGTCGGGATCGGATGCTTCTCGCCGGGCGATTTGACAAACGCGGCCGCCGCGGCATCGTGGATCGTCGTCGGCCTCGGGATGGGGTTGCCCGCCGCATCGCGGATCACTTTGCCTTGCGAGTCGAGCGTCGGGACCGCCTTTTGAACCGTGACCTCCACGCCGTCGATTTGCAACGTTACGGTCTCGGCCAATTCGGCCGCCGTGGCCGCCTCCAGCCGCACCAACTGACCACCCAAATCGCGGGCAAACAGCCCTTCGTCGTCGATCGGTTGATCGCCGCCCAGGCCCGACAGATCGACGGTCGCCGAAAGCGACATGGTTTGAAAAATGCTCATCGTCGGCACGCCGCCTCGGCAAGTTCGGGAAAGAATTTCAAGGCCGAGGTCAGCGGGTTGGCCGCAACTTGACCCAATCCGCAGATGCTCGTCGCCGTCATCACCTGGCCCAAATCGGCGGCCGATTGCAGGACCACCGGCAGCTCCGCTCGGGTGGTTTCGCCGGCGATCAACCGCTCGCCCATCTGCGTGATTTTTTCGCTGCCGATGCGGCAGGGGACACATTTGCCGCAAGATTCATTGCGATAAAAGCGGCTGTTGGCGACCGCCTCGGCCATCACATCACAACCTTGACCATAGATGACGATCCCCGCTCCGAGCATATAACCCAGTGCCCGCGAGACTTGAATATCCAGCGGCAGATCGGTCACGTCGATCGTTGTCGCTGCCGGCGGCACGCGGTCGCGAAGCAATTTGGCATTGAGCGCCGTGATCGGAATCTTGGCCGGCAGGAGTCCGCCGGACGGACCGCTCAGCGCGACCGCGGCGATGCCCACCCCGCCGGCCATCCCGCCGCAATGTTCGTTGATCAATGTGCCCAGCGTGATCCCGGTGGGAACCTCATAAACCCCCGGCCGCGTGACGTCCCCGGAAATCGAAAACATTCGCCGTCCGGTCATGCCCCGCTCGCTGCCGATCGACAGCGGCGCCGTCCGGTGACCTTGGCCGGCAAACCACTGGCCATCATCGACCAGAATCGCGGGCACCCAGGCGAAGGTTTCGACGTTGCTCAAAAGTGTCGGCTGGTCGTGCAGCCCGTTGGTCATCAATTCCGGGGGCCGGTTTCGCGGCTCACCCCGCTTGCCCTCCATCGCCTCGATCAACGCCGTCTGCTCGCCGCAAATGTAGCCGCCCGGCGACGGGAAAACTTCCAGGTGCATGGTGCGGTCGGATCCGAACATCCGATCGCCCAACGCCCCGATTTCCACCGCCCGCCGGATTTCGGTCTCACAAGCCTCTATCTGTTCGGGGTATTCGTGACGAATATAAATCCACCCTCGCCGCGCCCCGGTGACCAATCCCGCCATGATCATCCCCTCGATCACCAGGTGAGGCGTTGCCAACAGGATTTCACGATCTTTGAACGTCCCCGGTTCCGACTCGTCAGCGTTGCAAACGATATATTTTTCTTTTTTGGAACCGGTCGCCTCACGGACGTCGCTCCACTTCATATAAGCCCGCCCACCGGCCCCGCCCATGCCCAACAGGCCTGCGGTTTCAAGAGCCTTGATGACGTCCGTCGGTCGTCCACCATTCTGAATGTACTTCCGCACGCTATCATAAGTCGCCGCCCCCACCGTCCCCGACGTAGTGGATTTTGCTAAAAATCCATCCCCACGACTTCCACCCTCCTTTGCAACCATCTCCGCCGATGGTTCCTCGACAAGATCCACTACATTGGCTCTGTTATACGGATTGATCCGCCAACGTTGGCCCTTATCCCCCAGCGTATCCCAATCGCTGTCGCGGTTGAGGGTCCGGTCGGCCAACGCTCGCTGGGTCGCGTCGATTAAACGCGGTTGATCGGCCAAAACATGCAGTTGCTCGTTGACCATGGCCGCCGGCGCACGGTCACATCGTCCCAAGCATGATACGCCGCGAATGCAGACCTCCGACTCGGGGTGCCGCTCGGCCGCCCACCGTTGCAACTTTTCGATCAACGGCACCGATCCGCGAAGGTGGCAGGCCATGTCGCGGCAAACGTCGATGCTGACTTTGGGCGGCCGCGTGGTGCGAAAATGCGGGAAGAACGAAACCACCGCGTTGACTTTGTGCAGCGGAACGTTGCACTGGCTGGCAACGTCCACCATGTCCTGGCGGCTCAAATAACCGCGGCGATGTTGGGCGGCGTGCAGGGCGGGGACAATCATCGACTTTTGCTCATTAACAAGTTGATCAATCCCGCCGCCGGACGTCGGTAGAGGTCCGGGTCAAAACGACCGGGGGACAACCGCCGATCGCTCGAATCCGACTCCGCGGCAAATCGCAGCGACCGGTCCACCGCGTCCAGGAGCGTCGCAGCCTGCTCCGGCGGAGCCTCCCAGCGGTCCATCGCGACGGCCCGCAACGTCAACGCCGAACCGGCCGCCATGTTCCACTCCAGCCGCTGGGGCGGCCGGATCCGGTCACGGATTTGATTCAACACCTCCGCAACGTCGACCGGACTGCCGGCCAACGACTCCGCTTTTTGCCGAAAGTATTGTGCCGTTCGCTTTTGAATACTCAGCAGCTCGTCGGTCGTCACGCCCATGGGGTTGTATTGTTGCAACGACGCCTGCCGACCCCGCGGGCTAAACTCGACGACCGAATACCATGCGTTCCAAACCGGCAACCCGCCACTGATTTCGCCCAGGCCCCCCGCGGGAGTTCGATAGGTGCTCGGCGTGATCGTCCGGTGGCAACCAAAACAGTCATAGTCGGCGAGTTCGGGATGGGGCACGTCCGACTCGCCGTTTTGATGGTCGATCAATCGCTGGGCGGACAGTTCCGCCGCCGCGGCCAGCGCGACGGCCGAACCGACCAGCCGCGTCCGCGTCCGCGGTGAAGTTTCGCCGGCCGCCCACGAATCGATGTCCCAGTGCCGAGACTGATTTTCGGTATACCGCAGCAGATCAAACCGCAGCGGCGGGTGACCGGCGGCAATCAAATCATGATTGACATCACGCACCAAACCGTCGGCTCGCCGCGACCCGATGTGGCACCGGACGCAGTTGTCGGCGCGTTGCAAGACCGTGTCGTTGTCCCGGAATCCGGCGGCAGTTTGATCGGCGGTTTTCCAACCAACCTCATAATGAGATTGCCCCCACCGGCCGGCCGGACCGTGGCACGATTCGCACGACACGCCGCCGCCCAAAACGGCTGGTTCGATTCGCCCGGCGGGCTGGCAATCGGCCGCACCGACGGTTGCATGACAGGACAAACATCGGGTGCGCAGCACGTTGTCAAACACGACAGGATCGTTCGCTGCGTCGCGGTCCAGCCGCACAACGATCCGCCGGGACACGTCGCCGGTCAAAACGATGCCCGCCCGGGCGTGGGGATCTTCGCCGAGGTGGATTTCAAAACTGCGGCTCCACATCGGAGCGTCCGCCCCGGTGGCCCCATGACACGTCGCGGTGGCGCAGGATTGAGTGCCGATCAGATTGCCAACGTCGGCAGCGGCGGGGGCGGTCAAGAAAAGGGCGAAGATCGTTGCCCAGTGGGACCTATGCGACTGGTGGGACCGATAGGACTTTTTGGTCCGATCAGTTTTGAGTTTCGGAACCATCATAACGCCCCCCCGCCAACCACCGGTTGAGGATGATATTGATGACACATCGTGCAATCGTCCGACGCCCAATTGGGCATCCCGCCGAGCAGTGGCTCGTTGACCACGGAGACCGGCGGCGGCGTTCCGGCCGGCCGATGACAACCGACACACGACTCGATGCCTGCGATCATGACGTTGGAATGATCGTCCGCGGCCGTCGACCGGGATGTCGAATAAGCGTCCGCATGACAATATCGGCAATCGATTTGCCGGTGCGCGGCGTGGTCGTAACGTCCCTTGCCCAACCATCGCGTTGGAATCACGGGGGCGGACGACGTCGGCGAACCCGGCTGTATTTCCGCCCGCTCATGACACTCGACGCATTGACCGATCACCCTGTCACGGGCCAACGTCAACTCCCCGGCCGAAACGCCGGCAACCTCTCGGGCGATCGGCCACCCGCCGCCGGGCGCCGGCACCCCGCCGGGACGCGGAGTCCGCCGGGAACGGGCGCCGTCGATCGATGCGGCCAGCAGCACGTCGATTTGGTCCCAGTCGGCCGCGTGGGGTAGTGGCGGGCCGCCGGCTCCCGAACTGATCCCGTGACAAGCCGAACAGTGTTTTTCAAACCCGATCGGTTCCATCAACGGCCCCCAATCGCTGCCCGTCGATTGACCCTGAATCTGATGACAATCGTTGCACTGCAACTGGACCAAGCCCTGGTCCAAAACCGAGTAACGCGACCGATCGGCCGCCGGCATCCGGGCGGGCGTCATCCCGCCGATTTGGCCGTCAATCACTTGGCCGGGTAATAAATGCTGGGCGTGGTTGAACCGAACCGATCCGCCGTCGGTCTCCAGCGACGCAAAATCGCCGTGGCCCGCGGCTGTAAAACTGGATATCGCCGACCGGGTGGAGGGTGCCCCCGTCATCGCCGGCTGCAGATTTTCGTGGCACTGCGAGCACGCAGACGCTGCCACCGCGGTCAAATCGTGATCGCGGCCCCGGTGATCGGCATGGCAACCGGCACACGTTTGATCGATCGCCGCAAAACCGGCGGTCATCACGTCGCGGTGATGATGGCCCACCGCGTGGCACGTCCGGCAAGCCGCTTCGTTATGCTCGATCGCACGTTGCCGTTGTCCGGCGGACACCGGCATCGCGAAAATAAAACGTTCGACAATGCCGGGGGCGGCCGGGTCGATCGGCGTAAAATCTTGGTGACAGGCGCCGCAATCGTTCTCGATCGAGGCGTGGGCCAATGCCACCGGCCCGGTGCTGAGGTGCCCCGCGACCCCACCACCGGTCCCCGCCGAAAGCCAAAACACGTAGCCGGCATAGCAACTCGCGGCGATTAGGCAGGCGACGACCGTCGCGGTTCGCCCACGATCCAGCCCCGTGCGTTGGCGAAAATAGGTCGGGTCGATTCGCTGTGCTCGCTGCCGGCCCGTTTGTTCAGCCATCGGTTCACCAGTATTTCAGGGCGGTCCAAACATGCACGATCAGCAGCACGCTGACGGCCACCGAGACGCCAATGTGCAACGGCAACCAACCGTGCAACCACCGATGAGCCGAGCCTTGGGTGTCGAACTGACGACGCTGTTCGACCGCTTCCTGCATCGCTTCGATGATCCCCTGACTCGACTCGCCGCAGCGTTGTCGCAATTGACTAAAAAACAATTCCGATTGCCGACGCTCCGAGACCGGCGACTTCACCCGGCTGCCCTGCTGCAAAAATTCCGCGATTTGATCATACCCGGCCCACAGCGTCGCGCGATCATCGCGGGCGTCACCGACCTGGTGCGTCCGCGGGACCCAACCGGACGTCCGACCACGCTGCCGCACCGCCCCGATCACGATCGTCCGATCGCTCAAATCCGCCGGCAACGATTCCAGCACCGATTCGGCTTCTTCGGCGACCGTCAATCGCGGCCCGCAGCCGGTCAGCAGCAACCGCTCGACGTCGCCGGCCGAGAGCTGCGAGACGTGATCGATTTGGTTGTAAATCGTCTCGCCCGGCAGGTTCCGCAGCATCCAGCCGGGCAGCACGTTTTGGGCAATCCACCCGTAGATGCCCGAGACGGTCGCGATCGTGTAGAGCACCATCAGCGACATTGGCAGGTAGCCGCCGAGGTGAAAACCGGAATGCAAAACCGCAATCGGCCAAGCGACCAGTCCGATCCAAAGGTGTGCCGCGAGCCAGTACTTGGTCGGAAAGAGTCGCAGTCGCCTCAGCGCTTTGCGGGGCCACAGCAGCATCTCGAACGCGATGACCAGCCCGGCGATGGTCCCGGTGACCAACCCCACGGTGCTGCCGCCGCCCAACCACCGGCCCGCCGCCAGGCAATCGCGGACGTACCAGGCGGTGCAGATCGCCAGCAACGCGGCTCCGATCAAAGCCGGAACGACATGAAGCTTCAGTTGGGATCGCCGCAACAACAAACGCGGTTCGCTTCGGTGCGAGGATTTGGTTGGGCCGGCAACCGATCCGCCACGGTCGGTCCGGCTGCTTCCCCATCAATGGGGAAAACGAATGATCAAAACGTCCGGTTGGAACGATCGCAAGGATAACGAGCCTGGTCACCGCCGGGCAACGGTGCGGAGTCAACAAATCACTGGGGCAACCGGAGCGTCCCCTCCGATTGATCCCCTCTGCGTGGGGGATTTAGTTTTCAAGGGCGGAGCCAGCGATGCGTTTACCATTTACCGCCCTGATCGCCGCGATCGCGTGTTCAGCCGCAGCTCAAACTCCCGTCGTGGATTTTGCTAAAAATCCATCCCCCAGGCGTCCGAATCCCGTAGTGGATTTTGCTAAAAATCCAACCCCCGGGCCTCCAAATCCCGTCGTGGATTTTACTAAAAATCCATCCCTCGGGCGTCCAAATCCCGTAGTGGATTTTGCTAAAAATCCATCCCCTCGGCCAACCACCCTGGACGTCCTTCACGCCCCGTTGCTGCGGCGGGATCTGCGGATCGAAGGTGCACCGAGCTGCGCCGCGGCGAGCTGTCACGGCGGCCCCCGACCCGGCGTCGCTCGACCCCCGGCTCGCTGGGCCAACTCCTACCAGCTCTGGGTCGAGAACGATCCGCACGCCCGCAGTTGGCGAACGTTTTGCTCGGACGAATCGGTCGCGATGATGCGGCGGCTCAAAATTTTGGACGCCGACGGTCAAGTTTTGGACCGAGCCGGATACGACAATTGCCTGGCTTGTCACAATTCAACCGACCGCTTTGACACGCCCGATCCGTTGGTCGTCGGTCACCGCGTCGTTCAAGACTTCATCCCCGAGGGCGTCGGCTGTTCGGGCTGCCACGGCCCGTCGGAGCGTTGGGCCGGACCGCACACCCGCCGCGGCTGGGATGCGGTCGCCGCGATCAACGATGGTTTTGTGCCCAACGGCGACCTTTTGGTCCGCGCCCGGATGTGTGCGTCCTGCCATGTCGGCGATGTCGACCGGGACATGAACCACGATATCATCGCCGCCGGCCACCCTGCCCTGCGGTACGAGTTCGCGACCTATCACCACCGTCAACCCAAACACTGGCGTGACATCGAGGAGAACGACCCCGGTTGGTACGAGGCCCAGCTTTGGCTCGCCGGTCAAATCGCCGCCACCGACGCTTCGTTGGCGCTGATGGTCAAACGGGCCGCCGCCGACCGGACCGGCGATGCGATCAGCCATTGGCCTGAATTTTCCGCTCACGACTGTGCCTCGTGCCACCACACGCTCGGCTTTGCCAACCGCCGCCCGCCGATCGGCCCCCGCCCGGCGATCGCTCCGGCATCGCGTTGGAACGACATCGCCATGCGTTGGATTCTGGGCGACCGAGCCGACCGCGGATTGGTCACCGCCGAAGATCTTCGATTGCTCGACTCGCTTGACCGCGTCCGCGACGTGTTGCAATCGGCGACCCGGCCATCGACCGACGATGCCTTGAACGCTGCTTTGGAAGCCCGTCAATCGCTCGCCGCTTGGGTCGCGAACGCCCATCAACCGCTCAGCCCGACGTTCGGTGCCGCGGCGATGGCCGAGTTGGTCCGTTCCGCCGCCGGTCGGACCGACACCTACGAAACCTGGGAGTCGACGACGCAGTATTACCTTGCCGCGGTCGCGTCGCGGGAAGCGTGGCCGGCGTTGAGCGACGATTTGGGTCAAACCGAATCGATTGCCCGAAGTTTGCAATTAGGTTTACGCTATCCGGGTGGGCTGGACGTCCCCCGGTTCTCCAAGACTGAGCCATCGCCTCGCTTACAACGAACCGAAGCGGCTCGGGTTGCCGTTGACCTGGCGTCGACCCTCGGTCCGGTTGCCTCCCCCGATCTGCAAATTTATCAGTCCGACGATGAAAAAACCCAACGTTTGGAACAGCAGCGACTCGAACTCCGCGATCGAATCGAGCGAGAACTGCAACGCCGTCAGACCGAGCGACAAGCCGCGATCGACGCCGCTCCCAAGGTTCAACCGCCCCGGCCCGATCCCGACGCCCCCATGCCCGCCGCACCGGCCGACCCCGCGCCGCCCCGCAACGACCGCGAGCGATTGCTTGAACAGCTCCGCCGGCGCCAATCGGAGAACCCCTTCGGTGACGATTGACCCCTTTGGTAGCGGAAGTCGCCAAGACTTTCGGTTCAAGTCATTGCCCCGCCGGGTCCACCATCCCGAATGGACCCGAGGCTCCCACCGAGAAACTCTCGGGCGTTTCGCGTCCAGCTTCATCCCCGCAATCGTTCTGGGGTCAATCCTAGCGGCGACGGCGTTCGCTGCCGCCCAGCCTCCCGCTCGCAGCATCGAGGAACGCCTCTCTGACCCAGTTTACATGTCCTGGGTCGCTCAGCCGGAAGTATCCGCCTGCCTGCAGTGCCATCTCGAAGGTCCCGGCCTAGGGGTCATCGCGTCGGGTCAAAGCGGCCTGACCGGCTTCAGCCGTCGACAGGAGATGGAGGCTTGGGTGTCGCTGGACAAACACACCATCGCACGGCGACGCGTTGAACCATTCGACAAGGTACAGCAGGAAGAAGAACTCCTTAAACTACTCAATGACCTCGATCAACGTTCCACGCAAACCATCGAAGCCTACCGTCGCCGCGGCATCAATCTTGACCAATCAAAAATTGGATTGACCGAAATCCCAAACGATTGGCTAGGCGAAAGCCAAAACCTCAGTCGTCTGATCTGTGACAAACTTTGGGGCGACGGCCACGTCACCACCGACGCAGGCTATGACGATTTCAAACGCAACTGCCTGACCTGCCACGGCGGCATCCAAACCGTAGTGGATTTTGCTAAAAATCCATCCCCCCCCGCCGCTCCATTTGATGAATCCTCATCAAACTCCACGACCGCAAAACCGATCGGGATCGATTGCCTCTACTGTCATCAAACCGACACCGACAACCCCACCTGGGTGACCGAACACATCAACGCCGACAAATGGCGACTGCTGCCGCCCGACCAAAAAGCCGCCGCCGGGATGGCCGACCTGGCCAATACCGCCACCCAAGCGTCGATGTGTCTGGATTGCCATGTCGGCAACCAGTCCAAAGGTATGTTCGTCACTCACGCGATGTATGCCGCCGGCCACCCGCCGCTGCCCCCGGTCGACGTTCAAACATTCTCCGACGCGATGCCGCAGCATTGGCAAACGCCCGGCCAATTGTATCAGAACCTCGGCGACGACCCGTCCCGCGACCCCTACTTCAAAATCAACTACCCCGGCGTCACCCAAGACGTCTCCGGCAACGACATCTTTTGGCAAACCCGCAAAGTGTTGCTGGGAGCTTTAGAGACTCGCAAGGCAAGTCTGCAAATGTATGCCGACGCCGCGGCGGGCGATCACTGGGGCGACTATGCCTTGTACGACTGTGCATCCTGTCATCACGAACTCCGCCGCGATTCCCTACGCCAGCAACAGTACCTGATATCCGCCAGTCCGTTGACGCCCGGCCGTCCGCGGCCGCCCCAATGGCCCGACGTGTTGTTGCCGATTGCCTACGATTTGGCGGGCGATGAACCCTCCAGCCGTGCTGAAATATTAGAGCGGCAATGGATCGATGCGTTCGACCGGACTCCGTTTGGAAACCGCGATGAAGTCAAGACCGACGCGAAGGCGTTGATCGAGTCGATCGAATCGATCACTCAAACCCTCAGTCGCCAGCCGATCACTCAAGACACCGCAATCACTGTCTTACAACGTCTGGTCCAGACGTCGCCGGAACGCCTGATTTCCTACGACGCCGCCCGCCAGCTCGGTTGGACAATCGTCGCGATCGCCGAGGAAGTGAAATCGCACCGCGGATCGGATTGGTCCCCGCAAACCGAGCGAGCTTTGCGACAATTGACTGATCCCAAGGTATCAGGATTAGACCTGTCCCTGCCCGCCGGTCGCGAACAAACGATCTACCCGGACTATTTGGGTGGTCAACTGACCCGCCAGGCGAACTTCGATCCGACCGGCTTGATTCAAATCCTCGACCAGTTGCAATTCGCTCCCTAGCCCAACCGCAACGCTCCCCTTTTCTAGCGGCAGGGCGCAAGCCCTCCGGTGCCACCCCAAATCCTAGCGGAAGGGCGAGCCCTCCGGTGCCACACCGGACGGCTCGCGCCGTTCCGCTAAAAATCGCCGGCACCGAACGGCTCACGCCGTTCCGCTAAAAGTTGACGGCACCGGACGGCTCGCGCCGTTCCGCTAAAAATCGCCGGCACCGAACGGCTCACGCCGTTCCGCTAAAAGTTGACGGCACCGGACGGCTCGCGCCGTTCCGCTATGATCTCCGAACGAGTCATCACAACGTCGGAATCAATCATGCCCCGGGACTTTGGCGATCATCAAACAAAAATAACCCCGGAGTCACCGACCGAATTAATCGACAGCGCGGACCTTGGTGCGGTCACCGACCTCAATGTCTTCGAACTTCACCGGGGAGATATTCTCGGTGATTACCTAATCGAGCAAACTCTCGGTCGCGGAGCGTTCGGGGTCGTCTACCGCGCCATCCAACGATCGCTCGGTCGCGTTGTCGCACTCAAAATTGTCAGTTCTCAGGGTGAAGCCGAGGGGCGGCGAATGGCCCAGCTAACGCACCCCAACATCGTCAGTGTTTATTCCGAAACCGTTGACGTCGACCGGGGCATCCGGTTGTTGGCGATGCAGTATGTCGCGGGCACGACGTTGGAAGATCTACTGAACCGCGTCGGTCCCGCCGCATCGGGTCGCGTGTGGACCGAGTTCTTGGACGCGTTGCATTTAGAAACGGCCGCTGCCGATCCGGCGGGCAACGTTCACCACGACCATGTGCAAACTCAGGATCCTGTCGATTGCTTGTGTGATGTAGGGGAACAACTCGCCTCGGCGTTGTACCACGCGCACCTGCGTGGCGTGTTGCATCGCGATATTAAACCCGCCAACGTCTTGATCGATCGTTACGGCCGTCCGCTGCTGGCGGATTTCAATTTAGCCGCCAACAGTTCATCGGCCGCGACGGGACAACATTATAATGATGCATCAACCTCCCCCGCCGGCCCGACCGAATCGGAGGTCCTTGGCGGAACGTTGGCGTACATGGCACCGGAGCATCTCAGAGCGTTCCTCAGCCCCGGGCGGCAATCCGCGGCGTCGGTCAATGAGCGATCCGATCTGTTTTCCCTCGCCGTCCTGCTGTGGCAACTTCTAACGGGCAACCTTCCATTTCCGGTCCCGCAAAAATCATCGTTCTTATTCTCGTCGCCGGCGACCCCGCGGGCGATGGTGCAACGACTGCTGCTGGATCGTGATCGCCCCCCCGAGGTGCCCGCCGCCGCCGACCGTCACTTGGTCAAAATCCTACGCCAAGCCTTAGCCCCGGATCCCGGACTCCGCCCGGCGACCGCGCGGGAACTGGAAGATCAATTGGCCGGTTTGCGTCAATTTCGCCAGTCACTTCGCTCCAGCGACGGCGGTAGTTGGATCCGATGGGCAAGTCAACATCCGGCGATCGCGTTTTTGGTGGCCGGCATTGTGCCTCAATTGATCGCCAGCGGACTACAGATTGTTTACAATGCGATTCAAATTGTCTCGAAGTTCACCCCCGAGGACCGAGAGCTATTTTTCGGTCAAATACTGATTTACAATCCGATCGTCTATCCCGCTTGTTTGGCATGGATGGGGGTTCGGATTTGGCGTGTGATGACTCCCTTGGCCAACTTGCGAGCTGAGGGTGACAGTTCCCCGGAACTATCCGAAGCGGTAGTGGTCGAGGCAAGGCAACGAAGCCTGCGACTGCCCGGTCAAGTCGCCATGATCTCGGCGGTCGGTTGGTTTGGTTCGGCGATTGCGTTTCCCGTTTTGATGACCATCCGGGGTGCTGACCTATCGAGTCAAACCTGGTGGCATTTCATCATTTCGTTCGGGATGGCCGGTTCGATCGCCGCTGCTTACGGCAGCTTCGCAACGCACTATGTGGTCCTGCGAGCGATCTACCCTCACTTTTGGCTGGACCGAAGGGCCTATCACGTCCGAGGCGGTGTGGAGTTGCAGGGCCTGGCCAAACGTCTGCGGCAATTAACCATGATCGTCGCCACCGTCCCGTTGATTGGAGCGACGGTGTTGGTCCTCACCGGCGATGATCAAGTCGACCCGAGCTACCGCATTCTGATCGCGGTGCTCATCGGTCTGGGGGCGTTGGGTGCCACCTGGGTGGGCGAACTAACCCGGCAAATGACCCGCCAAATCAACCTCTCCAGCGGCATGATGGTTTAAAAAAAACGCCTTCGGGTTCGCGTTTGATGGTGATCTCCACCCCGCCGGGTCGGCGACGAAGCGATCGTGTAGCTGCGTCGATGGATCTTGCCGTCGATTGAAATCTCAATGTTCACGTAGTGACCGGCTTTGGAATCAAACGAGGGCTCTGTTTAAAAACGATCCAGATCATCAGACAATTAGTGGCTTTGCCTGGTTGTTTCGGGTCAAACGCAGACTGAGCATCGCGTCGGCCCCGGGATTGATCATTCTCGCAAGCAACGGTCGCAAACCTGCTAAGATGCCGCTCTGGCCAACGACCACTTTCCTCTGACTCGACCATGCTCAATCTAACTTCGCGAGCCGAAGCTCACACGTGCGATGGTTCGACCCGTCGCGACATGCTGCAGGTTGGCACGCTTGGTGCCCTCGGTTTTGGCTTGCCCCAGTGGTTGCACGCGGCGGCCGGCGGGGCCGCGGGGCCGGACGCCGACCGGAAATCGTGCATCATGATTTTTAATCTCGGCGCGCCTTCGCACATCGACACCTTTGACGTCAAACCCGACGCTCCGGCCGAAGTCCGCGGACCGTTCAACGCCATCTCCACCAAGGGCGACTTTCAACTCTCCGAGATCCTGCCGCTTCACGCTCAAATCGCCGACAAATTTTCGGTCGTCCGCTCCTGCTACCACACCGCCGCAGCCGTTCATGACGCCGGCTGGCAGATGCTGCAAACCGGTCGTCAGTTTGCCGGCGGTGTCAACTACCCCCATGCCGGGGCGGTCGTCGAATACCTTCGGGGACGACGAACCGACTTGCCCGCCCACGTCGTGCTGCCCGAGACGATGGGCCGCGGCGGCGGGAATTTGCCCAACGGACAAGCCGGCGGTTTCTTGGGCAAAGCCTACGATCCGTTTGCGTTGATGGCCGACCCGAGCGAGTCGAATTTTCGCGTCCCCGACCTGCTGCCGCCCTCGCCATTGGCCGACGTTCGTATCGACCGCCGCCGGACGATGCGGGCGGCCGTCGAATCGCAAATGAACCTGTTCGAGCAAACTGAGTCGGCTCAGATGCTCGATGCCAATTTTGACGCCGCCTATCGTTTGATGAACTCGCCCCAAGCCCGCGCGGCCTTTGACCTTTCGCAAGAACCCGCGTCGGTGCGCGAACGATACGGCATGAACCGTTTTGGCCAATGCTGCCTGTTGTCGCGGCGGCTGGTCGAAGCGGGGGTGCGGTTCGTCACCGTCAATACTTTCTTGACCGTCTTCAACGAAATCACCTGGGATATCCACGGCAGCAAACCGTTCACCACCATCGAAGGGATGAAAAACATCGTCGCGCCGATGTACGATCAAGCCTACTCGGCGTTGATTTCTGATTTGGATGATCGCGGATTGCTAGGCGACACGTTGGTTTGCGGGTTGGCGGAGTTTGGTCGGACGCCCAAGGTCAATCCGGCGGGCGGCCGAGATCACTGGCCGCAATGTTTTTCGACAACGTTTGCCGGCGGCGGGGTGGTCGGCGGGCGGGCGGTGGGCAAGTCCGATCCGATCGGAGCAGTCCCGGCGGAACGGCCGACGGCCCCCGGGGAGATCATCGCCACGATCTTCAAAGCCCTCGATCTGGACCTGCACGCCGAACTGCCCGGCCCCGGCGGACGGCCCTTCCCGCTGGTCGACTTCGGCGTTCGTGAGATCAAAGAACTGTTTGCCTGAAACAGCCAAAAAAATAAAAGCGTGAATATTATGAATTTTCGACGAAACGTTTCTTTGCTATTCCTTGGTCTATCGACGGTTTACGTAACGATTCCCACCCGAGGTGAGATTGTCGTCTTGCCGGCCCGGATCGATCTAACCCATGGCAATGCAACGCAACGCCTGGCGACCTTCCAGACCGATGGAAGCAACATCGGCGGTTCGACCGCAGCGGTGCGTTATGAGTCGTCCCACCCCAATATCGTCCGCGTGGTCGGTTCGACCGTTCAAGCCGTCGGGGATGGCGACGCGACGATCACCGCCTGTGACGAACAGGGTAATGTCTCGACCGCCGAGGTGACCGTTTCGGGGACGACCAAGACGCATCGCTGGTCATTTCGCAACGACGTTCAAAGCATCCTGTCCCGTCGGGGTTGCAACATGGGGGCTTGTCACGGAACGTTGGCCGGCAAAGGTGGATTTCGACTTTCGCTGCGAGGCTATGACAGTCGCGCGGATTATCAAGCGATCACCCGCGAAGCCCGCGGTCGCCGCGTCGAACTTGGCGATCCGGGACGTTCCCTGCTACTGGCTAAACCCTCCGGGGCCATCGCGCACAAAGGCGGTTTGCGGCTGGACGTCGACTCTCGCGACTATCAAATCATTGCCGATTGGATCTCCGGCGGAGTCGATCCGCCGACCGAAGATGATGTGACGCTATCACGGATCACGGTCCTGCCGGCGGAGGCCTCCGTGGCCCCGGGCGATCGTCTGCAACTATTGGTTTCCGCTCATTATGACAATGGTGACGTCGTCGACGTGACGCACTGGGCACAATTCACCGCAACCGATACCGCCGTCGCCAACGTCGATGAAACCGGACAGGTCGACGTGACCGGATCGGGCCAGGCAGCCGTGTCGGTTTGGTTTGGGTCGAA
Source organism: Pirellulaceae bacterium (assembly GCA_963833245.1). Classification (GTDB taxonomy): domain Bacteria; phylum Planctomycetota; class Planctomycetia; order Pirellulales; family Pirellulaceae; genus Rhodopirellula. The sequence continues at coordinate 1,250,269 of CAWHXH010000002.1, read as the reverse complement.
AATTGCGATGACGCGGTTGACCGTCCCTTATGACAACGTGATCGACGATGAGGTTTACGCCTCCGCCCCCCGCCGCAATTTCATCGACGAATTGAACCTCCGGCAATTGCAGCAACTGCGGCTCCAGCCGTCGCCGCGTTGTGACGATGAGACGTTCTTGCGACGTGCGACTATCGATACGATCGGCCGGCTACCGTCGGCGTCCGAGAAAACCGCATATTATCAACATGGCGCTGCCCTCCGGCGAGATTGGTTGATCGGGCGATTGCTTGCCGACGAGGACTACGTCAGCTACTGGACCTACAAATGGTCCGACGTGCTATTGATCAATGGCAACCGCCTGCGACCGGAGGCGTTGAAAACGTACTACGTTTGGTTGCGAGATGCGGTCGCCGAGAATCAACCTTGGGATGAGCTGGTTCGCGAGATTTTGACCTCGACCGGCGGCAGTTTGGAGAATGGAGCGACAAATTTTTTCGCCATCAATCAGTCGCCCGAGGACATGACCGAGAACGCTTGTCAAGCGTTCATGGGGCTGTCGATCGGTTGCGCGAAATGTCATAACCATCCGCTGGAGAAATGGACCAACGACCAATATTATGCGATGGCCAACCTGTTCGCTCGCGTTCGCGGCAAGGGGTGGGGCGGCGACGGACGCAACGGCGACGGTCGTCGTGACCTGTACGTGATGACGCAAGGCGACTTGATCCAACCGGGCCGGGGCGTGCCCCAGCCGCCGGCGCCGCTGGATCAACCGCCCATTGACCGCGACAGTCCGTCGGATCGTCGGGAGGTGCTCGCCGACTGGATGACGTCCGGCGAGAACCCTTACTTTGCCCGTTCAATTACCAACCGCGTTTGGCAAAACTTCTTGGGTCGCGGCATGGTCGAACAGGTCGATGATTTGCGACAATCCAACCCCGCGACCAATGAACCCTTGTTGGCCGCCGCCGCCGAGCATTTGATCGATAACAAGTTTGATCTCCAAACGTTGATGCGGACCATCCTGCAAAGCGAAACCTATCAACGCTCGGCCGAACCGATCGACGGCAATCGGGACGAGGACCGCTTTCACGCGCGCTACTACCCCCGGCGGATGATGGCTGAAGTGATGCTCGACTGCATCGATCAAGTACTCGGGACGTCGACGCCGTTCACGCAAGTCGCATTTCCGGGGGCGGACAAGCAGAAGACCGATTTCTACACCGGCGGCACCCGGGCAATCGAACTTTATGATTCGGCGGTCGATTCGTACTTCCTGACCACGTTTGGACGCAATCCACGTGAGATTACCTGCGAGTGCGAACGTGATGATGAACCCAGCATGGTGCAAGTGCTGCATCTGAGCAACGGCGAAACACTAAATCCTAAACTAACCGCCCCCAATTCGTTTGCCAATCGTTGCGCCGAGTCCGAGATGGACAAGGCGGCGGTCATCGACCGATTATTCGATTCCGCCCTGTGCCGGCAGCCCACCGACGCCGAACGTCGCAGACTCCTGGACGTCATGGACCAGTACGAGAATCCGACCGAGGCGATTGTCGATGTGACGTGGAGTGTTTTGACCAGCGTCGAGTTCGTTTTTAACCACTGATGCCAACCATGCTCAACCAACCCAAAACGGCCCGATTCATTTCGACCGTCACCGCATCAGCCAACCGGTTGACATCGCAAATTTTTGCCGCGGTTTTTTGCAACTTCGCGATGGCATCGCCACCGGTCGACTATGCAAACGATGTCTATCCGATCTTCGAGGCGTATTGCATCGGTTGTCACACCGAGGATGAGGCTCAGGGTGGTTTGGTGATCGAATCGTTCAACGGCTTGATGGCCGGCGGTGATTCGGGTTTAGCGATCACCCCCGGTGGGGCCAAGAGTAGTCGTTTGTATCTGATGGCCGCCGGCGAACTCCAACCGGTCATGCCCCCCGATGACGCTCAAGGTCTCAGCGAAGCGGAATTGTCCATCCTGGCGACATGGATCGACCAGGGGGCAACGGGACCCGACGGTGACATGCCGATCAAACGATCCTTACGCACCCCATCAATCGCGGCGGCTGAGAAGTCGTCGCGACCGATCACCGCGATTGCCGCACATCAATCGACGGGATTGACCGCCACGGCGAGTTTTGGCGTGGTCGAGATACGCGATGCGAACAATAGGTTGGTTCAGAAAATTGCCGGCGATGTCGGCAAGGTTCACGCGGTCCAGTTCAGCCGTGATGGCCGGCGGGTTCTATTGGCCAGCGGATTGACAGGGGTTTATGGATCGGCATCAATTCATCGGATCGCCGATGGCAAACGAATGACCGAACTGCTCGGGCATGACGACACGCTTTACGACGCGGTTTGGTCGCCCGATGAATCGTTGGTCGCAACCGCGGGTTATGACCACGACATCCGGCTGTGGGATGCCGCGTCCGGTTCGCTGCTCCGAACATTTGAAGGACACAACGGTGCGGTTTATGACTTGGACTTTTCACCCGACGGGCGGCATCTCGTCTCGGCGTGTGCCGACCAGACCGCCAAGGTTTGGGAGGTTCAAAGCGGTCGACGGATGGACACGTTGTCCCAGCCCGAAGCGGAAGTTTACGCGGCAAAGTTTTCACCCGACGGAAACCGAATCATCATCGCCAGCGGCGATAACCGGATTCGGGTTTATGATTTCGTGTCGCGGGATCGGCCGCGGATCAACCCCATCGTCGCCACCCGTTTCGTCGACGAATCGGCGGTCGTGGCGTTTGCCTGGTTGCCCGATGGTTCGGGTCTGGTGACCGCCGGGGCAACCGGCAACCTAAAGCTCATTCGGGCCGACGACTTCGCGCCGGTCGCGGAGTTGGAACCCGCCCCCGATGCGGTCACCGGTTTAGTCATCGACGCTGCGGGCAAACGATTGAAAGCATCGTTGATGTCCGGCATCGTCATTGAACGTGAAATTCCCCGCCAGGCCGGAAAACCATCCGCGCCGGTGGAACCGATCACGCCGGTCTATCTGTCGATCGAGCCGGTTTCGCAGGTCCGGGAATTGGTCGGGGACGACGCGACGATTCAATCGGTGCCCCGAAACGCCGTGGTTGCCGGCTGCATTTCCCAGCCCGGTCAAATCGATCAATACACCTTCGACGCTCACCGTGGTGAGGTCTGGATGATCCAGGCCGATCCGGCCAATGGATCACCGGTCGATCCGGTGGTCGCGATTGTCGATCGCAGCGGCCAGCCGGTCATTCGGACTCGGTTGCAAGCCGTTCGTGACACCTATTTTACGTTTCGGGGCAAAGACTCTCAGCAGTCCAACGATTTTCGGATCTTCAATTGGCAAGAGATTGGCCTTAACGAGTATCTCTATGCCGCCGGCGAGGTCACGCGGACTTTTATGAGCCCTCGGGGAGCGGATTCAGGTTTCGATGTTTATCCGGGCGCCGGAAAACGTCACACATTTTTTGGAACCTCCCATATCACCCACGCTTTGGGCGATCCGGCTTATGTCGTTCGCCAGTTGCGTCCCGGCGAGTCACCCCAACCCAATGGTCTGCCGGTGTTTGACATTGCCTATCGCAACGACGACGATCCCACGCGGGTGGCCGGTCGCGGAAGCCGTTTGGAATTTACCGCCCCCGACAACGACCGTTACACCGTTGCGATCACCGACACCCGTGACATGGGCGGCAACGATTTTGACTATCAACTTCACATTCGACCGGCCGAGCCGGATTATGCGGTGTCGGTCAAGGATTTTGACGCACCTTTGCTGCCCGGTACGGGCCGAGAGCTTGAATTTACATTGCAACGAATCGATGGTTTCTCCGGCCCGGTCACCCTGACCGCCAGCGACCTGCCGGCACCGCTGCAGTCCAGTTTTCCGGTCACGGTCCAGGCCGAGCAACACCATGCGGTGGGCAACCTTTGGCTACCCGCGGATGCGGAGTCTTTGGAACCTGCCACGTTCGAGATCACCGCCAGTGCGAACATTCACAACCGAACCGTTCAAAAGGTCGTGGGGACAATCGGTCCGTTGTCAATGTCCGATCGACCGCCCGTCGCCGTGCCGGTGATCAAACCAAGAGATGACAATGGTGACCCGATCGAGGTCGCCGACCACGCGGATTTCACCCTTGATATCCAGCCGGGTGAAACGGTTTCCCTATTGGTTCAACTACGTCGCACCGGCAATGACCGGCGGGAAGTGCGTTTTGGCAAGGAGGATGCCGCCCGAAACGCTGTCCATGGTGTGTTCGTCGACAACATCGGATTGAGCGGCCTCTTGGTGCTCGAAGGCATGGATGAACGCGAGTTTTTCATCACCGCCGATCCCGTCGCGGCCCCCGGTCCCCGCCGAGTCCATCTGAAGACAAACCTGAACAACGGAGTCACGTCTCATTGGTTCACCGTCAACGTCATCACGAATTAAACAGCCGGACAATCACCATAAAATTGGCGGTTGGACTGGGTGACCGGGACTTGGGCTAATGCACAGGAAGACTTCGCTTCTTCGTTGAAAGGTTTTCCGGGTGTTTTCCTCGTGTTCGATTGTCCACCACCGACACCCCAAATGGATTTTTAGCAAAATCCACGACGCCGACTGCCGGGACCCCCAAGTCGACCATTTCAAAAATCTCGCCATTTTGCACCCGGAGCGCTGACCGCGTTCTTGATCAAAAGGATAGGCCGGTCCCATGACCGCCCCCGTGCCAACGACGAGCCAATCGACCCTAGAGTCCCCCCCAGTGCATCACCCCGACGCAGACCTGACGCAAATCGCCGCGATCAACGACCGTTTCGAGGCCGCCCTGCGTGCCGGCGAGAACCCCGAAATCGACGACTACCTCGACGCCATCGTTCCGCCCTCCCGCCAAGCCCTGCGGCGGCAATTGACCGCGGTGCGCGACGAATTTCTCGCCGGCGGTTCCAAGGCTCCCCCCGGGGAGGCCGAATCGTTGCTGTTTCCCGAACTGCAAACCGTCCTGCCGGATGGCTCCGCCAGCGACGATCCGGCCGAAACGCTACTAAGCCAATCCCCTGCCCCGTCCGATCCCAATCAAACCCTGCAATTGGGCTCAACCACCCTGCCCCGCCCCGCCGGCGAGAAACAGTCCCGGATCATCGACCGCTACAAACTGCTCCAGCCCCTCGGAGCAGGCGGGATGGGCGAGGTCTGGATGGCCCAGCAATCCCACCCGGTCCGCCGCCGCGTCGCCTTGAAGCTGATCAAAACCGGCGTCGACTCGGACCAAATCATCGCCCGATTCGAAGCCGAGCGGCAGGCGCTGGCGATGATGGACCACCAAAACATCGCCCGGGTGCTCGACGCCGGCCAAACCGACGACGGACTGCCCTACTTCGTGATGGAACTGGTGGGTGGCGTCCCGATCACCGAGTACTGCGACGCCAACGAACTCTCGATCGACGAGCGGCTGGGTCTGTTTGTCCAAGTGTGCAACGCGGTCCAGCACGCCCATCAAAAGGGGATCATCCACCGCGACCTCAAGCCGTCCAACGTGTTGGTATGCCAATACGACGGGGTGCCGGTGCCCAAGGTGATCGACTTTGGTTTGGCCAAAGCGACGCAGCCGCAAACGCACCTAACCGACAAGACGATGTTCACGGAGTTTGGCCAAGTCGTCGGCACGCTGCAATACATGAGTCCCGAGCAGGCGGAGATGAACGAGCGTGGCGTCGACACGCGGACCGACATCTACTCGCTGGGCGTGATGCTCTACGAGCTGCTCACCGGCTCGACACCCATCGAGCGAGAAACGCTACGTCAAGCGGCAATCATGAGCGTCCTGCAATCGATCCGCGAAACCGAACCCCCGCTACCCAGCAGCCGGCTGAGTTCCTCCGCCGAAGCGATCGCCGGCATCTCGCGTCAACGCAAAATCGACCCGCGAGCACTACAACGAATCTTAAAAGGCGACCTCGACTGGATCATAATGAAGTCGCTCGACAAAGACCGCGACCGGCGGTATGCGACGGCGAGCGACTTTGCTCAGGATGTTCAGCGATACTCCACCGACGAAGCGGTGGAGGCCCGTCCGCCGTCGGCGTCCTACCGGATACGAAAGTATGTCAGTCGCCACCGGGGCTTGGTCGCGGGAACTCTAACGTTCGCTTCGCTGGTGTTTCTCGCGATGTTAGGCATCGGTTGGTTCGCGATTGACGCAAACCAGGAGCGAGAACGGGCCAATCAGAAGACGGTCGAAGTCTATGCACAGAAGCAGAACGTGGAACGGCAGCGAAAGGTTGCCGAGAAACAAAGGTTGCTGGCAGAGAATCAAAAGAAAATCGCGGTAGAACAACGCCTGTTTGCCGAACAGCAGCAAAAGGAGGCTGAGCGGGAACGTTTAAAAACCCAAACCGCTCTAGATGCGAACGAAGCCAACTTGTCTCGAACGAACTATCATCTGGCTGTCGCTCAGTGGAATCAGGGCAATTCTGGAGAGGCAAGGCGATTGCTGCAAGAAGTACAACCCAAGCATCGAAACTTCGAATGGTTTTACGATCAAAAACATTTTGAAGGCAGTGAGCTGACGCTTTCGGGCCATTCCAGTTATGCTAAAAGCGTCGTCTTCAGCGCCGACGGGACCCGGATCGTCTCGGGGAGCGAGGACGACACACTGAAGCTTTGGGACGCCTCAACCGGACAGCAGCTGAGGACGCTGCAGGGGCATTCCAGCGTTGTTTACAGTGTCGCCTTCAGCCCGGACGGGACGCGGATCGTCTCGGGGAGTAGTGGCAAGACGCTGAAGCTTTGGGACGCCTCCACCGGGCAGGAGCTGCGGACGCTTCAGGGGCATTCAAGCTATGTTGACAGCGTCGCCTTCAGCCCCGACGGGACGCGGATCGTCTCGGGGAGTATGGACCAAACTTTGAGGCTTTGGGATGCCCCCATGGGATCGGAGGATCGAGCGAGCCGAGGGCTTCCAACCCGATGGGCGGCTCCGTAACCGCATTGGCACCAGCGGCAAGCGGATTTCGCGATCGAAAAGGATGATTGGTACGCGGCGACGTTCCATCTGGCATGGTTGCACCGTATCCAAACGACGTCTGGGGAGGCCGCAACGAAGGGTTCACAATCCTACGAGCGGCTTCGCGATGCCTATGGCAAGATCCCCAAGGCTCAGCGAGTCGCTCTCCGGCCGCTTATCCGGCAGGCTTTTGAAGAAGAATAAGGGGCAGAGAAGAATAAGGGGTAAGAGGTCAATAACGAATCCGACGCAAGTGCGGTTGGTGCCAGCCACATTGTAGACTTCACATTGCAGACTTCTTGCCATGTCGACTGCAACCAGGCGATTCTGAGTTCCCGCCGTCGAGGGACATTGAACTGGAGCAATTGCACCGTTGCCCGCCCGGTGGCAGTTCGACCGACGATGGATCGAGGCTGGTTAGATTCGGACCTTTGAATGCGTTGCAACGATCACAGGCCAGGGCGAGATTGTTCATTTCGTCGGGATTCTCCGGTCGGTGTTGACGGGCGACGATGTGTTCAATATGAAACGGAATGAATGGTGTTGCCGCTTGGGGCATCCGGCAATACTCACACGCGTCTGCCCCACGGTCGCGAACGAAGCGACGATCATTCTCATTCACACTTGGAGATCGAGTTGCAACGATCGACGAGCTTTCAATTGCAAGATCGACAGGACATCAACGGCCTCGACGAAGTCCCGGTAGGCCTCCGTCTCTGCCTCAGTGAGAGCCCCCTGATTTGCTTTAAGACGCAGTGGTTCGATTTCGGCTAGCAACTCGGGACTTGCACGAAGGCCGACGATCACCTCCGCAACGCCAGGCGTCATCGCTTCGGTGACCGGGTCGAGGAACCGGTCCAGGTAGCTGATTGCGTTCATCCACCCATTTTAGTCCTCCTATGGCTTGTCTAGGCAACACGATCTCGCAAAACGATCACGGCACCGGTAGGTGTCAGCCATGTTTTGGAATTACCGATCCGACGTAGTGGTGGTTGGAGGGTGGTTGGTGCCAGCCAGGTTGCGGGGACCAGTTCAGTGTTCGGGCTTGAGATTTTCTCGGCTTGCCACGCCAAGGAACGTCGAAGGAACAAGCAGCACCGTTTAAATTGATCGCCCATTGACGTTAGCCGTGACACGAGGCTTTGCGAGTGGCCGGGTTCTCACCCTGCGGCAACATGTTCGGTCGGGACTCCCGCCCGGCCACTCGCAAAGCCTCGTGTCGCGGCTAATGGGAGCCATCTCCACTTCAATTGGAGTTGGCCGCTCCTCACATTCTCCGAAACGACTTTCGTAACAACGCCGATAATTCTTTCGCCGTTCCTAAACACCCGCTGGGTGCGTGGTATCGTCCATCTGGACTGTCCGGATCCGCCATTGAGCCGGCTTCCTCGCTTGCACCAACAATGGCGATAATGACGGGGCTAGTAGGTGTTGTTCTTGGTCCCTTAGTTTGAAAGCTTTCTTTTGGTCCGGAAATCCTCCCGATGCATTGCCAACCGTCCGTTCGACGTCAGTTTCTGAAGTGTTCCGCAATGGCGGGGGGTTGGTTGACCGCCGGCGGGGGCCTTCGGGCCGCCTCGGTGGAGTCGACCGAGGGGGTTCACCGCACCGGTCAATTGATATCGTCGCCAAAAATCCCCGTTCCGAGCGACAAACGCGAGCCGCTGGGATGGTTCGTGGCGATGATCGGCGGGGATCCGCATTCGGCGATGGTTTTGGATTTTGCGATGCACCGGGGGATCACTCCGACCCACTTCCGCCTGTGCGTCGGTTTGGATCAACGCGGCGAACAGACGATCGAGGTCGCGGTCGCCGATACGGGGCGAGTCCTTGGGACGATCCGGATTCGCTACGCCTGTATGTTTCAACCTTATCAGATCGAATTAAGACCGGCAGACGCGAAGGAATTAATCACAGGCGGCGTGCGTTTGCGTCTTCTCGATGGCGAACCGCTGGGAATCTTCACCGGTCGGGCCAATGAGGATGCCCCGGATGTCCCGGCTGTATTACGACCTCACCTCCTGGTGCCCAGCCAGCGAGATGTCATGGACGAATTTTACAAGCGGATGGACTCGCTAGGCTGCGTCCAGCAGTTTGGTTGGATGGAAGGTTGCGTGCTGGACGGATTGGTGGATTTGGGACGGGGACCGCGACCCGAGCTGATTGAAACGGCTCGTCGACATTTGAATCTGTACTTCAACGGGGGGCGGCTGAAGTACCTCAATAGCCGCTCCCGTCCGGTTGCTGACCGCGTCTCGGGCATCGAAAGCAGCCTGCCGTTTGCAGCACTGGCTCGCTTGGATCCAGACAATCCGACGATTGAGTTGGCACTGGAAATGTGGCGGCAAAAACGGCGACCGACCGGCAGTGTCCAGGACGGCGCCACCTGTCCAGCGAGGGTAGCTACACGGTTGGTTATCCGATGGCCGAAATCGCCAAGGTTCGCCGCGATGAGGCATTGATGTTGCACGCTGTCGACCAAGTTCGCATCCGCCAACGCCTCATGTTCGATGGCGACGAATTCCTGCGGACCTATGATGACAATGGTAAGCGGGGTGGCCGAAATTGGGCTCGTGGGATCGCCTGGCAAATCTTGGGGATGGCGCGGACCATGGACGTCGCCGTTGAAATGGTAGAACTCGGCGACCTGATCGGTTCATTTCAACGATTTACCGACTTCGCCATCGAGCACCAAAAACGCGACGGGTTGTGGTCGGTATACATCGACAGTCGCGAACTGCCCGCCGACACGTCGGGTAGCGCTGCAATCGCCGCGGCGCTAGCGATCGGACGCCGCCGAGGTTGGTTGGGCGAATCGGCCGCAGCATCGGCCGACCAAGCAATCAAGGGTTTACGAGGGCATCTGACTGCCGATGGTCTGTTGGGCGGCGTCGCTCAATCGAATAAGGGCGGTGCGTCGTTGCAGCGGGGCGATTACCGAGTAATCAGCCAGTTCGCGATGGGACTGATGAGTCAGTTGATCGCCGCTCGAGCATGAAAACGCGGTCGACTGCGAATCTTGGTCTTCGGGATTCGGTCCTGTCCCGATGAATTTCGTTGACCGTCGGGTGTTCCTGGGTCTAAACGTTGAGTCGAGTTGCTCCGTCGAACCCCAATGGGTCAATACCGCGTCCGCTAAGACTCGATCCGGTGGCCGATCGTCATTTTTCGTTTCGATGTTGGAATGCAGCTCGGGCTCGGGCTGTCCCGCCGTGTTTTGACGATTCAGCTCATTGATCACCTGAAGTGCATCAAGCGCCGTGGCAAAGTTATTGCCCGAAACATCATAAAACGTCAGCGGGAACGCGGGGAGCGTCGCGGGATCCACCAACGCGGTACCCTCGCCACCGGTGTCGAAAATTGGTTGGTTCAAATAATTGATGATGCGCAAAGCATCGAGGGCGGTGGTCCTACCATCGGCATTGACGTCGAAGCGGTTGAGCGGATGGGTCCACCTCGCACCGACAAACGTGACCGACGCATCGCCAGCGATTGCGGTGACCGCCAACTCGCCGTCGACCACCGACGAACTGGTCACCAGCAACGGCTCCTCGGTTTCAACTTGCACCCGGGTGGCGGTGTCGTCGGGATCCATCCGCACCGTCAAACTGCTGGTTCCCCCGGTTTGCGTTAGCACGTTGGCTGTGTTGAAGATCAGGGAATTGGAACCCACGCCGCGCAGGTCCAACGTTTCGACACCCGAAAAGAAAAAGTCGGGCAACGTCAAATCGAGCGTCTGATCGGCTCCGGCCAGACGGTAAATGTCGTCGCCACCCTCATCGAAGACGGACAGCGGACTGGTCACCGCCCCGGATGAATCGAAATCACCAATGTTATAGATGTCGTTACCCCGGCCGCTTTGAAGAACCAATGCAACGTCGGGGGCGGAACGGTATTGAAACGATACGCCATTTCGCAAATACAAGATCTCACCAGGGCCACTGATGAAATCATAAATATCGCCGGGCCGATTCCCCAATTCAAACGCACCGCGGTCGATGCCGCCGCCAGTGTCCCGCGGCGAGGTCAATCCACGCTGATCGGTTCGCAAGACGACGCCATCGGCATCGACGGCGAACGCTGAATCACCCGAATCAATTGCCACGTTGCCGGGCAAATCGATCAACGCGTGGGTTCGTGTCAAACCACCATTATTCCTCAAAAGCGGTGTCGTCCCGTCATTAACCAAGATCTCTCGCCAATCGATCCCCAGCACATTGTCATGGTCGTCGGTGTTCGGATCGAGCGAGGTGCCGGTCAAATCGCCGATGATGCTCGATCGCACCACCAAGTTTTGAGTTGGGCCATCGGGCCGAATGAAATCCGGTGCGTTGCCAATATCAACATTTCCCGCGATGATCGAATTTTCGACCTCCAAACGACGTCCGTTGTTGACATTGAAATCACCACCGATGCCTCCCCCCACAAAGCCAGCGGTATTGTTGGTCACGGTGCTGCCGACGATCCTCGTCAAACCTCGATCGTTAAAATAAGCCCCGCCCCCTCCCGTGGCGGTGTTTCCCGAGAGCGTGCTGTTGGTGATCGTCACGGATTGGCTCATCGTCGCGATTCCTCCCCCCCTAGCGGCGGCGCCCGAGGCATGATTGCTTGAAACGGTGGAATTTAGAATCGAGAGGGTCGCAGAATTCGTCGCAATGCCCCCGCCGGAGGTATCCGTTGCTACGGTTCGATTCCCGTCGATGGTCGAATTGACGATCGACAGCGAACCACCCCCCACGGTGATGCCGCCACCACCGAGGATGGTATTCTCCCCAAACATCGTGTTGGAGATGATACGAGTTGCAACCAAAGCAACTTCGCCGCGGCTGACAAAGACGCCGCCGCCGGATGCCCCGTCGCCCATCGTCTGATTGCTATTGATGAACGCATTGGCGATGGTGACGGTCCCCGAATCGACATAAATGGCGCCGCCCCGAGCCTCGCTCCCCTCCGTGCGATTTTGAATAATCGTCGAGCGTTCAATATTCAAATCACCTCCGGGACCGATGTAGACCGCACCGCCGTAGGCAAAGCGGCCGCGGGTGCCGCTGTCACCAATGAACGTGTCCATCAACATCAACCTGCCGGTCGAAGCGAACCGTATCGCGCCCCCGCTGTGCGTCGTCTCGAGCCTGCCGCCAAAGCCTCGGTTGTTCCCGGTCGTTAAACCATTCAATAGTCCAAGGTTGACCAGCGTGAGATCCACGTCATCGCCGATCACGTTAAGAATTCGCGATTGAGCGGCGGCATCCACCACTAGCTGCTCATCGAATCGAGCCACGAGGCGGAGAGACTCTGTTACCGAAAGCTCTCCTCCTAGGAGAAAAATGGTGCGGGATGTTGTGTTGGTAATGGTGTCGATTCCGGGCACCATGTTGGCAACGAAGATTGCGTCGCGCAGCGTCACCTTCTCATCGCCAACGGCAAGGTCATCGTCGGAAGAATTGATGACAAAATCCGCCGGTGCGGCGCGAAAGACCTCAAAGGCGCCGATGTCCATCGGTAGGGTGTCGTTCCGCGCCGCGAAGCCGCGTTGATCGGTGGTGGGCGGTGTGTCAACCGTCGCCAAAATGTCAAAATTGCCGCCGTCGATCGCCGGATTGTTGGGGGAGTCGACCAGGGCGTGGGTCAGCGTCGGGCCGCCGTTGTCCGCCAACGCCGCTTCGATCACCCCGTCGGCGGGCACGTTGACCAGGTCGCTGGCGACCGCCGCGCCGCGCCCGGAATCACTCAGCAGGTTGTTGCCCAGCGAGGTGAGCGTCGAAACGGCTCCGTCGTCAGCGAAACGGCTCAGATTCGCAGAGCCGCCCGCGCCACCCGTGTTGCCGACGACGATCGTGTTGCCAAACGAGAGCGTCGCGGTTGCCCCGGCCCCGGAGGCGAACGCATCGAGAGCCGCGGCATCGGCGGTGGCGTTTTGCGTGATGGTCGACGAGTCAATTCGCGTCGTCGCCGTTGTATTGGCCCCGTTGGCGGACGTCGCGATCGCCCCGCCCTCGGCCGCGGAGTTGCCGCTGAGCGTGCTTTGGATCACGCGGAGCATCCCGCGGTTGTTGGCGATTGCCCCGCCATCGATCCCGGCGGCGTTTTGCATGAAAGTCGAATCCGAAACCACGACGTTGGCGGTGGCTTCCTGCAACTGAATCCCCCCGCCGCTGCTGGTCGCAACGTTTCCCCGCAACGTGCTGCGGGCCAGCGTCAGCGAGCCGAAGGCGACGATGGCCCCGCCAAACTCGGCTCGGTTGCCCTCGAACACCGAATTGCCGATCGTGACCCGCCCGCCGGTGCTCGAAGCGACCGCTCCGCCGCTGCTGCTGGCGGCGTTGTCGGTGAATCGCACCCGCTCGATGACCAGCGTCCCGGAGCTTTCGTCAAAAATGCCGCCGCCAAAAGTCCCCCGACCGCCGCGGATCGTCAGATCGCGGAAAGCTGCGTCGACGGCGTCCGCCGGGTTGAACAGCGAATCGCCCAAACCGGTGTCGCCCCCGCCGTCGATGAGAGTCGCTTCGATGCCATTGCCGATGATGGCGATCGAACCGACCAGCAGATCCAGATCACCGGTGGCGTTGACGTCTTCTCCCGAACCGCCGCGGGTCAACGTGATTGGGACACCATCGAGCGAACGATCAAATGTGATTTCATCGGCCTCGGCGTTTTGATTGGCTAACGAAATGGCTTCCCGCAGGCTCAGCACTCCGTCGTCGGGGTCAACGGTATCGCCGGCCGTTGTCACGACCAGACTCGCCAAAACTCGCCGCTTCTCAAGGGCTTCGAAACCCAAACGCCGCTGCGATCTTTGCGGAAGATGCAAACTCATCGTTCAATAGCCTTGGCTAAGGTCTGTAATAGAACGCCATCTCCCGGATCGCGAAGATGTATCCCCAGTTTACCCACGAGGGGGGCTGTTCACCACTCCGGGGAGAAAGGCATGAGGGGACAATGTCTGTCCGGAGTAACGTTTGATGGATGAGCCGATGGCGTTAGCCGCGGGTTTAGGGCGTCGGAACCCGCGGCTAGCGCCGTCGGCTCACTATCCCGAACAGACATTTAGGGGTGCAAATATAAAACCAGTTTTAGATTGAGAATAATAGTTTCTTACGAAGATCCTTTAGCCATCGACTTGCCGCCTCCGACAGAGGTGCGGACCGGGGCGGTGGCTGGCACCGAACATGACCAGTCCCCGAACCAAACCCCCAAGACCGGTAATTTAGGCTGGGGCAAACTGATCCACACGACCCATTAACCCTTTTTGTCGTCTGGCGAGATTAAATGGACCGTCCGCCGCTTTCGGACGTGGCGAGGTTCGATGATGTCAGTTGCCAGCCCAAGCCAGCCAAACACCGTGATGATGTAGTAGTTTGGGTCAAACTCCCACCATCGATGCTGGACCGTCGCGCTGGCGGGATCAGCGTGGTGATTGTTATGCCAACCTTCGCCCAGCGTCAAAATCGCCACGAACCAGCAATTGCGGCTGTCGTCACTGGTTTCATAATTGCGATAGCCGAATAAATGGGTGAATGAATTGACCGCCCACGTGATGTGCCAAACGTAGACGGTTCGGGCGACCACGCCCCAGACAAAGATGCTGGCCGTCATCCGGACGGCTTCGGCGGTCGGTCCCAGCAGAATCGTCGAGGCAATCGCGGCGATCAGAGCGTACAAAATCGCGTGCGTCAGAAAGATAATTCCGGCGGGGTGTGGCAGTCGTTCGATCCAACGGTAGTAGGGATCCGCCAATATGTCTTTGCAGTATTTTTGGTACAGCGAGAAAGTCGACATGGTGCTGGGGCTTTCGTGAAAAAGCCAGTCCATGTGGGACCAGAAAAAACTGACCCGCGGCGAGTGCGGATCCTGCTGTTCATCGCTGCTGGTGTGGTGCTTGCGATGCCATGCGACCCAGCGAGCCGGTGTCTCCTGGGCTGTACACATCGCGAAGGTAACCAGCGTCCGCTCAAACCATTTTGGTGATTTAAAGCTGCGGTGCGCCAACATTCGGTGGAACGCGATCGGGATGCCCAACAAGCCAAACACAAAGACGCTGGCCCAAAAGCAGATGAACCCCGTCCAACTGAAGAAGTAAGGCAAAAAGATCAGCAAGGCAAGTAAATGAGTGACTCCGAAGACGATCATGTAGTCCCACCGCACTCGCCGCGAAGTTGCACCGGTGGGGCGTGCTTGCCGAACCGAATCGGTTGAGCACCGCGGACGCAGCGGTGTTGGCCGGGTGCTGCCGGACGCTGACTGAATTTTTTCGTCCGAACAAAGTCCCTCGGATGCCTCGGGTGCTGGAAGGACCGTCGTGGTCATGGCTAATCCGGTGATTGATGTTTTTTGCAAGAAAGCTGGTGAGACAATCTACCACGCAGGCGGACATTTGAAACTGCTTTTCGGGCGTGGCAAGCCCTGGTGCTTGGGACCGGTACGATCGAAAGATCTGGGTTGGCAACCGCTGTACGACGGGCTTTCAGCCCGTCGGATTCAATCGTTCGGAAATCTGAAATGTCTGGGTCATGACTTGATCGACTTAAAGGTGCCCGCTGACCCTTTGGACGGCCTGAAAGGCCGTCCTACGTCACCGATAACCCGGATAGTCACTTCTCCACTGTCGGCGGACAGTTTGATGACGCCCCGGCAACGAGGACGACGTCGCAATCGGGCAGGAACCCTCGGGACGAACAAATTGACCGATACTATGCACAAACGATGCTCCTTTGTGTAGAATATCGGTCATGTCACGCAAGAAACCCGCCCTGCTTCCCCGGCATCAGCGTTTGCTGATGGGATTGGGAGAAAACCTTCGACTGGCCCGGCGGCGGCGCCGGTTGACGACCACCATGGTCGCCGAGCGGGCGGGGATCAGCCGCTCGACGCTCTTTCAACTCGAAAAAGGAAATGCGAATTGCTCGCTCGCCACGCTGCTGCAAGTGCTCGTGGCACTTCGGTTGGAGAATGATCTGACGAAGCTGGGGGCCGATGACGAACTCGGTCGCAAGTTGCAGGACATCGAGCTGCTGCGGCAAGCACGGGACTCGGCACCGCCCACCGGGGGATCCCCGTGACTCGGTCGGTGGCGGTGGATTGCGACTGGATGGCCCGGGATCGGCCGCAACGGATCGGGACGCTGCGCGTCGAGCAAGTTCGGGGACGGGAGTCTTTTTGTTTCAATTACGACGAGCGTTGGCTCAATCGACCCGACGCCCTGTCGCTGGATCCGCAATTGCAACTGTTTTCGGGGCCTCAATATCCAGCCGCCGATGGGCCGGTTCCGTTTGGATTGTTCATGGACTCCGCCCCCGACCGATGGGGCCGAACGCTGATGCAGCGTCGCGAAGCGATCATGGCCAAACAAACCGGCCGTCCACCGAGACGATTGCAGGAATTGGACTACCTGCTGGGTGTCCATGACGAACAACGGCTCGGTGGCATCCGGTTGCGTGCCGCCGATGGCGGGCCGTATCTGAGCGATGAGTCCACTTTGACAGCTCCTCCGTGGACATCGCTTCGTGAATTGCAGGCGGCGTCTTGGAAAGTCCAGCAACCCGGTTCGACCGATGATCGCGAAGTTGCCGATGCCATGCGGCTGCTGCTGGCGCCAGGCTCCTCGATCGGCGGGGCCAGGCCCAAGGCGGGCGTGGTCGATCCCGATGGGGAGCTTTGGATCGCCAAATTTCCCGGGCGATCGGACGACCGAGACGTTGCTGCTTGGGAGTGGGTCGTCGCCTCCATCGCCAGGGACGCCGGCGTGAATCTTTCACCTTTTCAATTGCAACGGTTTGGAACGGACCATCATACGTTTTTGACCAAACGGTTTGACCGCCATGGCGGGGGGGTGGCACGTCAACGCCACCACTTCGCTTCGGCGATGACGATGCTTGGTTACAACGATGGTCAGAGCGGTGCGAGCTATTTGGACATGGCAACGTGGATGATCCAAAACCAGCAAGAGGTCCAGGACGACTTGGAAGAACTCTGGCGGCGGATCGTGCTGTCGATCTGCGTCGGCAACACCGATGACCACTTGCGCAATCATGGATTCCTATTGACCCGAGGCGGCTGGCGACTTTCGCCCGCTTATGATGTCAACCCGAATCCGGATGCTTTGGGATTAAGCCTGAACATCGATGAGTTGTCCAATGCTTTGGACCTGGACCTAGCGCGGTCCGTTGCGCCAATGTTTCGCGTTGATGCCGGCCGGGCGGTCAGCATCATCACGGAAGTTCAGCGGGCGGTGTCAGGCTGGGAGTCACTTTCCCGCCAAGCGGGCATCGCTCGCACGGAAGTGGAGCGGATGCGGCCGGTGTTTGAGGCATTCCTGTAAGCCGTCGGGATTCTGGATATTGACAGGAACGGCTGGATCAATGACAGAACCCTGACGGTATTAGATTTACTTTGCTTCTCATCATTAAACGCCAACCGGGTGGGAGTGATTGACACCCGGGAGACCGCAGCGGCTCAGATATTTGCCCTGACTGCAGCGATTCGTTTAAGTGCGATCGCCAGTCGCTCTCCATACCGGAGTTTTCGACGTAACAACTACGCACAAATGAGTGCCAGAGAAGCAACGTAGTGGATTTTGCTAATAATCCATTTCCTCGCACGCTCACCGGGGGCGGTGGGCTATAGGGTTCGGTGCAGTGGATGGATTTTGCTAAAAATCCATGCCCTTGGCTTGGGGATTCAGAAGCGTCGAGGACGGCGGGGGGGGGATGGATTCCTAGCAAAATCCACTACGTCAAGGCTTTTGGATGCGGTAGTAGCGCTCGTCCATGACGTCATCGGTGACGTGCCAGGTGGTGCCGTCGTCGCGGCGGTAGAGGCGGCGGGTTTCGGTGGCGGTCAATGGTTTGGCGCCGACGCGGCCGAAGACCGCGATCTGGTTGCCGGATTCATCCACCGCTCGGTCTCGGTCCATGCCGCGGCTGATTGCCAAGGCGTGGCCGTTTTTAGGCAGCTTGTAGCTGGCGACCAGGAATGGCATCGGGCGGGGGGAGAAACCGTCGTTGCCGGGGACCTCGGGGCTGGTCAGTTGAACCACCCGGAGACCATTTTTGCCGTCGGCGATGTAGGCAAACTCCGACACGTTGGTGATGCCAAGTTTGACGTCGTGAGCGTCGTTGATGCAGCCACCCGCATCATAGATTTGATCAATATAAGCCTCGCGGGGTTTTTCAATGTCCAGGATGACGAGGCCGTGATGGCCGGCGGCGACGTAGGCATAGGTTCGGGCCAAGTAGATGCCGTGGGCGTCGTCCAATTCGACGTGGTGAATCACGTGCGGATGGGACGGCACCGATGTATCGAGGACTTTAACGCCCTCTTTATCGGTGACGAAGCCGTAACGGAATTGAACGGCGACCTTATGAGGATGATGCAGCTCTTCGTGACCGACGACGCTGGTGACGACCGGGCACGTTGGGTCGTCCAGGTCGACGACGACCAAACCGGCCTCGCAGCAAACGTAGGCGTAGGTGCCGACCATCGTCACCGACTCGGCGCCGTCAAGGATGCCGTTGGGGTTGAACGTGACGGTGCGCTGGAGAAAGTTGTTGAGCGGATTGCCGTCCAACAACGTGCCGGCACCGACCAGGATGAGACCTTCCTCTCGGTCCGAAACCATCAAGTAGCCGTAGATCGGGTGGACCGCGGACTCTTCGTTGGTGGGGTCTTGGACGCGGGTCGGGTCGGGGGCGATCGTCGCCGGCGACGCGATGCCGGTGGCGAACTTGGTGCGAACGTACAGCCGTTGACCCAGCGGCGAGACCGGCGCGGTGGTGATCCGTTCGCTGAAAGCTTTGTGGTCAATGAACGCAATGTCAAAGACTCGCAGTCCGCCTTCGCCGCACGCGGCGTAGACGTACTCACCACGGTGTTGCAGGTCCAGAATCTCCGGTTTGCGATAACGCAACGAGATCGCTTCGAGGATGTCGCGGCCGGGGTGTTCATGCGAATGTTCCAATTCCCGTTTTTCGTGCAGATGCTCCTCGTAGTTTTTGGGATACGCGAGCTTATGTAGCGAGCTGCCGATGACCGCTTGCGGTTCGGAATTCTCGGTCACCACAACGGCCTCGAAGCCGTGTTCGCCGGCGGCAACATAACAGTACTTGCCAATGAAATTGGTGTAACCGGTGCCCTGCATCGTGAGCTGAGCCATGATTGCGTTGTTGTCCTCCTCGGCCGAGAGGTGGCAATCGGTGCAGGACTTGGTTTCGCGGACGCCGGGGGCGGCGTGGTTGGTTTCGTGCTCCCACCCTGCCCCGCCGCGGACGGTGTGGGGGACGTTGGTGCTAAAGGCGATGCCGGACATGCCATCGCCGGAAATCGTCTGCTGCTGCGTGTAGATCGCTTCGCGGTTGGCGTTATAAGACGTCACGTGGATCGCGCAGCTACTACGGGCCGGACCGATTTTATTACCGGTCACGTTGCCGTCGCGAGCCAACATGAAGACGTCGTCGCGGAGCGTTTGAAAGTTGTAACTGGTGCGGTTTTTGGTGATGTCACCAGCGTTGTGAAGTTCCGGCGATTTGATGTTCGCCTTTTGCGGCAGGTGACAGCCAAAACAACTTGGGTTCCAGGAGGAGTGACACGAAATGCAGGACATTTCGTTGGCATCGTGAGCACACTGTCGCAGCGACTCTTTGTCGGTCCCGCCCCAGGTCACCATGCCATCGTCGCCCATTCGGACGGATTTGGCGGCGTGGGAGCGGACGTTGTAGTTGGGATGATCGGGGCGGATGGTGTCGGCGGTTTGGGTGACTTCCCACCACAGGTCCGGTTCAACCGTCGATCGCTGGATCAAACGCGGCGCCCGGCCGGGTTCGCGGATGATTTCAAAACGCGGGGTGTCAAAGGTCGTCCGTAGGGCGAGCAAATTCGTGCCGCCGACCGGGGCGGCCGGGCCGGTGGTCGGGATGCGGGGGGCGTCGCCGGCGTTGATTTGAGCCTCGACCATTTCGACCAACGACTCGTCGGCGGTGCCGTGGCAATTGACGCACCTGATTTCAATCGCGGCGCGGACTTCGTTATAGAGCTGCGTGTTGCCGTGACCGTCTTTGTAATAGTGACAATCGCTGCAGTGCATCCCTTTTTCCATGTGGATGTCCATCATGTGGACCGGCAGCCCATCGCGTTTTTTGTCCTCTTTCTTTTCGGCCGGAGAGGTTGGCTCGACTGCCGCCATCATCTTTTCGGTCGTCATGTCGTGGACGATGTCGCCTTTCCAGTCCAGCGGGTTGCCGTGGCGATCTTTCTTGAACACCGATCGGTAGACCCAGCCGTGGCCATGGAAATCGGCGAACTGGGTATGTTGCAGGTGCGGGTTGAGGTCGGTGACGTTGGCCAAGAATTCGGGGTCGGACCAATGGCCCCGCGCGGCGGCTTCGTTGGGGTTCAGCTCGGTGGCGAACATGTACTCCTCGGCCGTGAGTTCTTTTTGTTCCTCAGGGTACATCAGTTCGCCATCGGTCTCGTTGTCCCACCACATGTAACCCAGGTAGCTGTTGAGCACGTTGGTGCCGGGGTGAATGTGGCATACCATGCAGGTCGAGGTTGGCATCCTAAGTTCAAACTTATGTTGAATTGGATGCCCGGCTTCGGACTTGTTGATCGTCGGGTCGACAAATTTGACCCACTCGTCTTTGGCGGCCGCGGCGGTGCCTCGGTTACCGTATTTGGCGATGAAGCCTGATGCGGTCTCGGACCGGTCGTTGGCGTACAGGACGTGGCACGCTGAGCAGCCGGAGGATCGGTAGTCGCCGGGGTGATCGTTGGTGCCTAGAAAATTGAGCGTCGGGTCGAGCAGCCGCGTTTTGGCCAACCCGATGAAAACCGGATCGGTGCGGTTTTCGGTTCCCAGGCCGCGCAGGGACAATCGTTCGCGAGGCCGTCCGGGTTCCTCCAACCGTTCGGGGATGCCGATCTCGGGGCGGAACCGACCGCCGCGTTCAAAGATCCGCAGCACGTTGCCGGGCTGGGACACTTGATAGGGCAGCAGCGGTTCGAGGCGTGGCAGGATGCCGTTTTCGCGAATCTGCTGCGGTGTCGGCGTGGGCACCGATTGCATGATTTGCGGCGTGCCCATCATCGAATACGACTCGCCGTAGCGAGAGTATTTCTCGTCGGTGGATCCGTTATTGTACAACGCGGCGCCCCATAACATGCAGCCGTGGGTCATCATCGATTTGCGGAGCTGCAACACCTCGTTGGCGTGGCACTGGCCGCAGGCGATGTGGGCGACGCGAAGGTCGCCGGGATTGACGAAGCGGATGAACTCGGGGTCTTCATGGTTGAGCAGCGTGTAGCTGCGGACCGGATTGGCGCTGGTTTTCCAAGCCGGGCCAAACCGCGGTTTGGGATGGGCGACGCGGATGTCGTGGCTTTCGGCGTTGCCGCCGTGACAGTCGGTGCAGCCGATTTGCACGGTATTGATCGGGTGCATGTGCCCGACGTCGCTGTGGCAGTGGATGCAGCCGTGACTTTTGGCGTGTGACTGGGCCGCGGTTTGACTGGTCATGTCGTCAAACCGCAACGCCTCGGGGATCGGGTAGGACGAGTTGTCAGCGATGCCGAGGCGGCGGGCCAAATCCCAGGGGTCGGCGGGGCTGGGCGAGATGTCCGGCTCGGTCGATCCGTCAAGCCGCCGCGGCAGGGTCGGCTCTGTCAGCGGACGGCCATGGAACGTGGGCCGGGGCATCGGGCGGATGACCGGCTCAGCGGATTCGGATTCGACCTGATCCGAAAACGTCGCGGTGACGGGGCCGGGCGCGTCGGCGACTGGTTGATTGACCGGAACGGCAACCGATTGCGAGCTATCGATCAATTGCCGCAGCGACGCGATCCGCTCGGTGGTGCTCGTCTGGGCGGCCAGCGGGGTTCCGCCAAGCAGCAGCACCGCGACGGCGGTGCGAATCCATCCTTGGGATTGAGCAATCATTGCGTTTTCGATCGTGAAAGTCCGGCGTCCTGACCAAGCCTGACCCGCTGCTTCCCGGCCGACGAAGCGTCGGCCGGGAGAAGCAGGTCAGTACTCCAGGATGACTTCGACGAACCCGGCGACGGGGTTATTCACCTCGCCGTCGATCTCTTGAAACAAGTCCGCGAAACCATCCCCGCTGATCAGAGTTGACAACCCCCCCAGCAGGAGCACGTTGTTGTTTAGCAGCGGACGGACTTCAAGGCCAGTGCTAATGTCGGTTCCGATAAAATCGTTCACTTCACCGGTGAACAGGTACGTTTCCAGCGGTGCGGTCTCGTCAAAGGCGAGGAAATTGACGTTGTTGATCGTTTTGACCCGAGGCGTCAGGTCGGCGTCAATGCCGAAGTTGAGCAGGTGCAGGCCCGGATTGACGAAGTTCGCTTGACCTTGAAATTTGTCGCTCCGCATCGACGGCAGCAGCGACAGGCGGTTGGTCAATTCGACACCAAAGAGCCGCGGATTCTGGCGACCGAAGTAGCTGAACTCTTGGCCGGCGAAGTTGGGGTTGGGCAAAATCGCGTCAAAGCCCTCGGCCCGCGCGTCGTTGGGGTCCTCGTCGCCGCTGCTGTACAGGTACGAGGTGCGGAACCGGACCCAGTCGCGGTCGTAAGACAATTCGATCGCCGCCATGTAGGCGTTGATGTCCTGCTCGCGGCCGGCTAGCGGGTTGAGGCTGTCCTGGCCAAACGCATAGTAGAAGGCGGATGAATAGTTGATCCGCTCGGCGTGGCCGTTGGTCGCCGCCCCAAAGTAGTAAGCCTTCACGTCGTGCTCGGCAAACACACCCACCGGATCCGGTCGAACCAAAAAGTTATTGTCGTTGAATTCAGTCGACGCGCGGTCATGGTTGGCATGGAAAGAGACGTTGGCATTGAGTCCCGACCACAGAAAATCTTGTCGATAATAGTTGGCAATGACAACCGTTTGATTGCGGTCATCGTCAATGTCATTGAGCAGCGAGTTAGTATCCTTTTCCATCTGGTCAAACCACACGACGTTGAACTGGTCGCGGTTGCTGTTTCGGGTGCCAAAAATTCGCACCGCTCGGTTGATGTCAAAGAACAGAAACCCGCGAAAATCCGACGTGAACGGCTGGCTGCCGACGCGGGCGGAGACGAAATCGTAGTACGGCGAAAGGTCGGAAATCTTGGACTCAAAGAACCATTCTTCGAGCGCAAAGTCGGTCCGGTTCCGGTCCAGGCCTTCGCGAACGTCAGGGTTGACTACCGCCAGTTCATTGGCACGAAGCGTGTTGGCGTTGCCGATCAAATTGAGTCGCAGTCGCCAATCGTTGGGTTTGAACGACGTGTTGCCATGGAACAGGTCGAAGGCGAACGAGTTATAAGACAAAAATAGGAATTGGTTGGGGTCGCCAAAAAATTGTGCGGTCCCGGGTCGTTGGGTCGCCTCGAAAGGCGTCGTTGGTGTGGGCAACTGGCGACCTTCAAAAATGTTGAAGCTCTTGAGTTGGACCTTCAAAAATGTGTGTTGTCCCAAGATTGGATAGTCGCCTTTGAGCACGTTTTGGTTATAAGGATCCCACCACGCCCCCTCGACGCCGGGATAGTCGTCCAGGGCCGGGTGACCCTTGCCGTAGCGGTCCGATGCTTCTTGGCCCAACCGCCACCGGTCGTCGACGGGCACGAAATGCTGGCTGGTTTGACGCTCCGACGGCAGGATGCCCGAGGGGCCGGTGAACCCGTAAGGCGTATCGCCGTCCAGTCGCCGCAGCGGCGCGGTGTGCAGTTCGTCGAGCCACGGCGGGGGCAGCCGCAGCGTTGGTTCCCAAGGATCACGCAGCACGCCGGGGCGAATTTGTTCGGTCAAGTCACCCTTCAGCAGACTTTCATCGACCACCGCGGGACTTTCGCCGAAAGCCGCTCGGTCCTGCAGCAACGCCCCAAATTCGAGTTCAACCGACTCACGCTGCTCGGTCCCCGGCCGCAGCAACTCGGCAAAGTCGTCAGCCCCCGCGTCACCCAGAGAGCACACCGCGGCGATCAGCAGCCACCGAGCAGCCTCGATCGGTCGGAATCGGGTGATAACAGAATCGTTCGAGTTGGCCAAACCGCCACGCGGTCGACCGGGTCGCGCATCGACGGTCACGGGGGATTTCCATAGGGATGAGTGGGGCACAGTCAACGGTTACCCCCCTCTATCGGGTCGTTCGGGTTGCACCGTTGAGTCCGATTGCCGGGGTCGCAACGAAATTTCACTCTCGATTGCCAGCGCGGCGTGAACTAACCTCTGTGGGGGGGACAGGCCGACAGAACGATGGGGTGCAACCAATGAAAAAACGCAGACTCAATTTCCAACGACTCGACGACCGGATCGCCATGGCCGGCGATGCGAGCGTGATGGCGCGTCCCACCTATGTCATGGACGTCAACCGCGATGGCGGGATCACCGCCCGGGACGCCTTGGCGATTGTCCAAGTCCTGGACCGGACCGATTTGACCGACGAAGCGATCGCGACGATGGACGTCAGCGGCGATGGGCGGGTTTCGGCGCTCGATGCGTTGCGAGTAATCAATCACTTGGGCGAACCGGAAATTGCCCCGTTTGCTCAACCGAAGGCACCGTCGGTCCAAAGCGGACAATTCATTGCTCAATTCACCGAAGCGGATGCGTTTGGGGGCGGGGTTGTCAATCAACTCAACGCCGCCGAAGTCGACACATTGTTGACCCGTGCCTCGATGGCCACCCCCAGCAACGACGGGATCATCGCGGTCGTCGACCGGTCGGGACGGATCCTGGGCGTCCACGTCGAGGATGGCGTTTCGGCAGCTTTTGCCGGCAGGCCCAAGCAGTTGGCGTTTGCGATCGATGGGGCGGTGGCCAAAGCCCGCACGGCGGCGTTTTTCAGCAGCAACGCGGCGCCATTGACCAGCCGGACGGTGCGGTTCATCAGCCAATCGACGATGACGCAGCGAGAGGTCCAATCGTCGCCGACCAACGCGGATCAGCGTTTTCGCGGCCCCGGATTTGTCGCTCCGATCGGGGTCGGCGGGCATTTTCCGCCTGAGATCGCGTTCACGCCGCAGGTGGATTTGTTCGCGATCGAGCATCAGAGCCGCGACAGCCAAACGCACCCGGGGCCGGACCGGATTTACAGGAACGACGAAATTGCATCGGATGACGATTTCACGCTGACGAGCCGATTCAACGTCGATCCGCAGTTTGTGCCCGATGGGGCTGCTCAGTTCTTGCAAACTTGGCCCGAAAGCTACGGCAAGCAGTCGGGTGTGGACCGGACGCTCGATTCCCGGGGCATCGCAACGTTGCCCGGAGGCGTGCCGTTGTACAAAACGACTGATCCGGCCGGACGCCCCAACGGCAACGTTAGCGAGACGATCAACCTGGTCGGCGGCATCGGGGTGTTCTATCCCGGCCCCGACGGTTTTGCGACGCATGAACAGGGTTTCGTTCACGGGGCCGGTCAATCCGAGCGGGTGCGCACCAACGCCCCCAAAGTGCTCGAAGCCGAGTACGCGGCGCTGATCGCATCGGCCGGTGCGGGAATCATCGGGCAACGTGGATTTACCCGTGATGTTGCCGATCTAAACGCCCGTTTGCCGGCACTGCCCGGTTATGTCGCGATCAACGGGCGGATCGATTTGGTCGGCATCACCTTGGAGATCTTCGGGCCAACCCCAACGCGTGAGAATCCGCGCCCAGGCATCGATCAGCTATTGCAGTTAGGTCGTTCGATAGGCACCGGAGCGGGGGGTGGCAATAATCAAATCCTCAGCCCCGATGCTAATTTCAGCCGCACGGGTCAACCGGTGCCGTTTGGTTGGTTGGTTGCACCACATGATTCGCCGACCAATAGCGGTCTGACGGCCGAGGTGGTCCGATCGATCATCGATCAAGGCGTCGCCACCGCGATGCAAACCCGAGCGGCGATCCGGCTGGACGTTGACAACAACTTTCGTCCCGGCGTTCGCACCGCCATGGTTTTATCCGTCGCCGATACCAATGGCGAAGTGCTGGGTCTTTTTCGGATGAAAGATGCGACGATCTTCTCGATCGACGTGTCGGTTGCCAAAGCTCGCAACACCGCTTACTACGCCGACCCGGTGGCGTTGCAACCGGCCGATCGGGTGGATTTCAATGGCGATGGCGTTTTCGATCCTATTCAAACCGGCATCGTCCCGGGCGGCGATACGTTACCGCTGGGCACGGCGGTGACCAACCGGTCGTTGCGATTCCTGGCCGAACCTCGCTTCCCGACCGGCACGGAACTGGACCCCTCGGTTGCCGCCGGCTGCAGCGTGATCACCGCGGCGTGTTTGGAGGTTGGACCGCAGAGCATGTTGCGGTTGCCGAACATCAACCCGCTGACGGGCGAGAACCTCAACCCCGTGCCCTTGGAATTCAATGTTTACGCGGGCGAAAATATCAAAAGCACGACAGCGTTTGACGGATTCAATGTCGGCACCAACCTGCGCGATCCCGGTGATGGCGGCGTGCGGATTCACGGCACCAATATCCTGCAACCTTTGGCCAATCAAAACGGCGTCGTTTTCTTCCCCGGCTCCACGCCGCTTTATGTCAATGCCGGTCAATCGCTTGCCGGCGGCTTTGGTGTTTCGGGCGACGGTGTGGACCAGGACGATGTGGTGACCGCCGGTGGTCAGGGACCGTTTGCGCCGCCCCAGTCGATCCGCATCGATAGTTATACGATCGGTGGCGTCCGGGTGCCGTTCCAGAAGTTCAACCGCAACCCGCTGGCGTAAACGTTCGCCGCCCCAAATCGTAGCGGAAGTCGCCAAGACTTTCGGTTGCGAGGCAATGATCCGGCCGAGCCGAAAGTCTTGGCGACTTCCGCTACCCAACTGTTAATCTGTAGCGACCAGCAAATTTATCGCGGTCTTAACGAAACGTCCGCCTGCTCCCCCCCGGCTAGCGGGGACGGACCGGTCGATCCGATTATTCGCTGTGTAGCGAATCTTTCGAGTGCCCTGCCCTCACCCGCAGGGCCTACCGGTCGAATCAATGAATTATCGTCAAATTGGCTGCCTGAGCCTGAGTCTGAGCTTGGTCCTGTCGCTCTTCGCAGGCGTCGCGTCGTCCGAACATCCGGCCGATTGTCAGTGTCGGGTCGACACCGATCCGGGCCACCCGGCCAAACCGCTTCGCACAATGCCCGGGGATCGTGACCGCGGCAATTGCCCGCCGCTGCGATATCGCATGGACCCCGAACACCGTGCCGGCCATCCCGAGGCGGTTGCTCCGTGGGCGATTTGTGGTCGTCCCCAAACCCGCTACGGACGTTATACCGCCTGGTACGTCGCCGGCGGCGGAGCGTTCGGACGTTTGGCGCGGGTGACCGACCGACTGCTCGATCGGCCCGCCCCCGACACGTTGTGCCAAGGTCAACGGCCGGGCACCTGGGGGTTGGATTATCAGGGCCTCTTTGGTCGCTCCAAGGTTTGGTTGTCGACGACCGGTCGTCCCGACGGATACGAGGGGGCTTATGAGACCGACGCGGAGCCGAGCCTGACGCGATTGTCTGAACGGGTCGAGCGGTTGCATCCCGAGTGACCGCACCCGGACGGGTTGAAATCGATTAGATTCGCGGCGGCTCGATTGGAAGCGGCTCGCGACACCGCCTACGCTTCGGGAGCCAAGATCGGCAAAAACTTGCCGGTTGCCTCGTTCCACGAATCAAGGGCCAACCCGAATCATGTCGGCAATCGTTTTGGACGCCCCGGCGGCGTCACCCCCACAGGCTCCATCCGTCGATCCCCGGACGCTGAGCGAGCGGATCGGCGAAATCCTGTCGCAATCCGGCTCCACGATCCTGACCGCCGGCGACGTGATGCGGCGGTTGGGCATCGCCCCCGGCAGCGGCGAGGCCACCCAGTTTGCCACCGAACTTCGCGGTCGCTCCAAACCGTGGATCATTGCCGCGGCCAATCGGAAAGCCTCCAAGACGATTCAGCAACGCACGTTGCTGTCGTCGCCGATCGCATCGACCGAGCGGATCGATGACCTGGCCCAATCCGATCGATTGTTGCAGTTCGTGTTTGAGGTTGCCGCGGCGGACAAGTCGGAACTGCACACCACCGGTGAGTTGTGCCGACCGATCACGACGTCCAAAGAACTTCTCAAAAAATTCAAAAAAGCGTTTGCCGACCGGATCGAATCGCAAGACCTACCGTCGGGGGTGGGTTATTTGATGCGTCGGGGACACGCCTACTTCTTTGCCATCGACGACATTCGCACCGGGTCGATGCAATCACGCCGGCCGGTGGTTGAACCCGAAGTCGAAACATCACCTCCGGCCAACTCTATAGCGGATTATCGCCAAGAGTCATTCCGCGATCAATTCGACACCGCTTTCGATGTCGCCAACGGTCAATCGAAAGGCCGCAACCTGGTGCCGCTGTCGCTGCTTCGCTCCGCGATGGCCGGTTATGACCGGGCGACGTTTGATGCGGAAATTAAAAGATTGTGCCAGCAGCAGGTCTACGCGCTCTCGGGGGTCGAGGGCAACCATGCCCCCATCCCCCAGTCATTGATGGATGCGGCGATTTGGCAACGTGACCGGAGGTTGGTGTACTGCAGCCGGGTGTGAGACTCCTTGACCCACCCTACCCGAACTACCCGAACACAATCACTAAAAATAACATGTCAAACGCGATCCAAATCGAACCCAATACCAATGCGTCGCTCGAATCCTTCTACCGCGCGATTGAAACGACCAATCCGTTTCGCAGTGGCCGGATCACGGATCCGGGTGAAATCGAAGCGACCATGGATGTCCAGTCGATCCACGATGAACCTTTCATTCGCTTGGCCGAGGGGGCGGTCGAATCGCTCAACGCCGGGCGGGCCGAAGTCGCCTTGGTGTTGGGCGAAGCCGGCGTCGGCAAAAGCCACCTGCTGGCCCGGTTGAAACGCTGGACGGTTGAAAAAGACGGCATGTACGCCTATCTGCACAACGTCATGGCGTCGGCCGAAGAAATGCCGCGGCGAATGCTGCAGCAGACGATGCACTGCTTGGTCCCCGACCTGCGGCGGGCGAGCGAATCGCCATTTTATCAGTTGATCACCGCGGTGGTGCATAAAGCCTGCGGTCGACCGGCCCGCGACCTGCCCGAAGCGCTACGGACGCTGCAAAACGTCCTACCCGCCAAATACTGTCACGCCGGTCTGTCCCGCGATGCGCTGCGGGCGGCGCTGGTGTTGACCTGGTCGGCTTATGATCTGGAAAAGTCCAAAGGCAAAGGCGCCGTTCATCACAAATCGTTCATCGACCTGGCGACCGCGTTTGAATGGTTGGCCGGTGAATCGATCGACGCTGACAACGCTGAAGACGCGGGTTTGGAAGATTCCGTCAAACGACGCGACCAGCAGGGACTCATCCGACTGGCTGATGACGGCCAAATCGAAGAAGTATTTCATTTAATCGCCGATTTGACCCGATACGCCGAACAACCGCTGGTCATTTGCATCGATCAGGTCGACAATCTCAAACCCGAACGAGCTCAATCGCTGCTTAGCTTTGTGCATGGATTGATCGATGGATGCAAGAATGGCTTGATTGTCATCTCCGGGGTGGAAACCGGGATCAATCAATTCTATGAGATGGGGATGTTCGGCGACGCGTTGTGGCAGCGTTGCCTCCCCATGCGGATCAAACTGGTTGGGGTGCAATTGTCGCAATGTCGGGACATCATTTATCAGCGTCTCGAACGATTTTGGAAACCGTTTGCGGACATCGATCAACTGCAGAGGATCCGTGATTCACACGACATGTTTCCGCTCTCCAGCGCCGCGTTTGAACAATTCTTTGGCGATTCGTTTGGCGAGCGGCCTCGAGACTTGGTCACCTGGGCCGATAGCCAGTGGCGGGCTGAAAGACGTCGGATGATGGCCGACGGCGGCGAGGTTTGGCTCCATGGTTGGACGGGGCGAGAGCCGGTCATTGTTGGTCCGGGTCCCGAGCCGGGTCCCGAACCGGAACTAACTGAAGACCAGTTGCAGCGTGCCATCGATCAGGCGGTTGCCCATGAGATTGATGCCTCGGTGTCGCTGCAAACCAGTCAAAGCGGCACCAATCCGCCCGACGACGACAACCTCGTGACGCTGACCAATGATCTGCTCAAAATTTGTTTGAAACGCCGCGAAAGCTACTCGATTCTTGGGTGCGAGGTGATCTCGCAAAAGGCCAATCCCAAACCGGCGTTTCATTTGCGTATCACCGAGCAACCGGCCGGTTCAACTACCGGCGGACCATCCGTTGTCAATGGCATGGTTTGCATCACGGCGCTCAACGGCCAAAGCTCCACCGCGGCTCTCAAACGAGTCATTCGCGACGTTCGGACAGTCGATAAAACGATCCTGGTCACCGACGAACGTCGACCGTTGCCGACGACCAAAGGCACGATCGATAAACATAAGGAGTTGCAGCGCCAACATGCCGATTGTTTTGAACACATCGAACTGAGCTTTGCCCAGTATGCCGAACTTGATGCGATCAACAGTGTTATCGGTCAAGCCCGCGTCGGGGATCTGAGCGTGACGCCCGGCGATGGGGTCACCCGAACGATCGACGAGGCCGCGGCAATCGAGTCGCTGCATCGTCAAAACCGTTTTGTCAAACATCCGCTGCTCGGTCAATTCCTGGTTGAACCCAACCGCCGGCCCGAGGGCGACGAGGAGCAGGCAGAAACCACCGGCCCTTTTGAATTGACCGACCAATTGGTCACCGACACCATCCTGGGTGAATTGGCTTGGCAATTGTCGGTCAAAACCACGCGGGTCGCCGAAGTGATTCGCGAGAATCATCCGCAGTCGGGCACCTTTGAAAACGTCCACGCGGCCGCCGTCCGTGTCGCCCGAGCGATGGAGTCCGAAGGCCGAATCGGGGCGCAGCAGTACGATCGTTGCCTGATGCTCGTCGATGCCCGCATCGCGGCATGACGGGGGCCCAGTCGCCAATCCGGCTGAGCGTGTCGGCGGTCCGATCGGCCGCCGCCTGCCCACGCGTCTTTGCCCTCGATCACGCCGCCAACCGAAAATCCCCCACCCGGTTGTGGCAGCGTGATCATCGCGCCGGCCAAAGCGGTTCGCTGGTCGCTTTCGGAAGTCTATTTCACCGTGGGGTTGAATCGTTCAACGCCGCCGCCGGTCGGGACGCCGCCCTGCAATCGGTCGTCGCCGCGACGCCGCTGGATCGTCAGCGGTTGCGACGGGCCGTCATGGCCGTTTTCAAACAGCAGCCGACGGCTGCCAAGATCTTCAAAAAATCGCCCGAAGTGATCGAAGCGTTCACCAAGACTCTCGGCATCTATTTCGACGAGCTGACCGACATCATTGTCCATGCTCGAAACAGCGGTTTGGGCGGCGACGAGGTGCTGCAGCATCTCTTTGGCGACCATCGAAAGACCGTGAGGTTGGAGATGACGCTCGGGCCGACCGATCAACGAGTTCAAATCAACGGCCGATTGGATTATGTCTTTCACGACTGGCGGACCGGTCAACAACGCATCATTGATTACAAGTTGACGCCGCCGAGCGATTCGTCACAGGACCTCTTTCAGGTTGCGATGTATGCGTTGATGCACGACGTTCAGTATGAGACGAAACCCGACGCAGCGGTCTTCTATCTCTATCCACAGCGATCGATCGTCGAGATCCCTTGGGCGGACATCGCCGGCCAGCGGTCCAAGATGCAAAACCTGGTCGCGTCGATGGTCGCGTGGAGGCGGCATGTCGACGGGCAACCCGGCGGACTTCACCCACCCGGTTGCACCGCCTACTGCGCCGTTTGCTCTTATGAAAAGAATGGAAAGTGTGTTGAGACGTTTGGCGATAAACATATTGGCGAGCGGGCTTCGGGGGGGCCTCTACTGATCAACAGAACGTCGAGTTTGAAAACTGGGGTAGCGGAAGTCGCCAAGACTTTCGGCGGCGATCCGGCGGATCCGAAAGTCTTGGCGACTTCCGCTACGGATATGGCGACGCAATCGGTGCTGCGGTTGGGACAAACCGAGGGCGGCATCGCCGTAGAATTGCCCGCCTCGATCCTCAACAGCCACGTCGCGGTTGTCGGCGCCGCGGGCAGCGGCAAGACCTACTTTGCCAAGGTCGTCGCCGAGGAAGCGGTCGCTTGCGGCGTGCCGATCCTAGCGATCGATCCGCAAGGCGATTTGGTGCAATTCCTCCAGCCGGCCGAGCGGTCGACGATCGAGCCGGCGTTGTCGGGCCGTTATGACGATTTCCACCGCCGCGGGGACGTTCGCGTTTTTACGCCCGGCAGCTCGCACGGTCGCCGCGTGTCGATCAATCCGATGAGGTTGCCGACTGAGGATCAATTCAGCGTCATTATCAACCCGGATCGCCGTGGAGAGGAGATCAAAAACGTCGTCGGACAGATCGCTCAAAGCGTCGTGCGACTGGCCTCGATCGGCGGGTCGGCTCAGCAGCAGGAAACGATGGTCTATCAACTGCTGCGGCAGATGATGCGAACCGGTTTTGACAAAGCGTCGATGTCGCTGTTGGCAGACGCGTTGTTTGAGCCGGAATCGTTTGGTGTTGAAAATGCGGACCGGTTTATCAAAAAGGCGGAACGCGAAAAACTCGCCAGAACGCTGCAAAGTTTCGAGCACGGCCCGGCCAGCGGTCTGTTCACCGGGGGTGAGCCGCTGGACATCGCGACGCTGATTTCTCCGACCCATGAGGGGCGGGTGCCGGTCAACGTCTTTTATTTGAACGCGTTGACCAATGATGACCAAAAGCAATTTTTTGTCGCAACATTGGCTGCCGAGATCTACCGCTGGATGGTGACGCAGTCGGACGCCGCCGGGGACGAACCCAAGCTGCTGTTTTATATTGATGAGGCTCGCGACTACGCGCCCGCGGGCACGGCGTCGCCGGCGGCCAAGGAGCCGTTGGTGCGGCTGTTTACCCAGGGACGGAAGTTTGGGGTGGCGGGATTGATTTGCACCCAAAGTCCCCGCAGCGTTGACTACAACATTTTCGGCAACTGCAGCACCAAGTTGATCGGCCGTTTGGAAGCGGCTCAGGACGCGGCGCGGGTTGGCGAGTGGTTCGCCACCTCCGGCCCGGTCCCCGCTTGGGTACGGGACCGAAACGGCGCCGCCCGGCACACGTTCGTCGGCCGTTGGCCGGGGATCGACCCGCGGCTCGACGGTCAACCGTTCCGCACACGGCCGTTGTACAGCCTGCACGAGGGGGCTTGGTCGCCCGCTAGGTTGGAACAGGAACGTCTGTCAACGTAGTGGATGGACCTTTAGCAAGATCCACTACGTTCCCTTGTGCCCCCATGATTTGTGGCCGTGATTTCCAAGACTGCGTCGCCCGGTAGCGACTATTTTTTCCATGCCTACAACCGACCCGACGTGGCTTACGGACAGGTTCCGTCGGCGCCGTTGGCGGAATACTTGGCTCAAATTCAACCGCTGCAATCGGATCGCAAATCCCCGCCGGCTGCGCTGGATCTGGGGGCTGGTGCCGGACGCGACACGCTGGCGTTGGCGGCGGCCGGGTACCAAACCACCGCGGTGGATTTGAGCGATCGGGGGCTGCGGCGGATCGCTGATCGGGCCGCCCAGGCGGGGATCGAACGGCGGGTCACGATGGTTGCCGCCGATGTCGTTGATTTTGAAATCATGCCAAACCACTTCGACGCCATCGTCGCGACCACGGTGCTCGATCACGTCCCCGCCGATCAAGCCGTGCGGCTGTGGCAACGGATTGTTCGCGGGCTACGCGACGGCGGGGTGCTGTACGCCGAAGTCCACACGACCGAGGACCCCGGCAGCGACACCGCGCCGGGCAACCGATCGATCGAACCGGTCAGCGAAACCGCCGGGGCGGTCGTCAACTACTTCGCTCCCAATCAATTGGCGACGTGGGCGTCAGCGAGAGAAGCCAATCTGCGGATTTTGCACTACCAGGAGCGGCTCGAATGGGACACCACCCACGGGGACGCCCACCTTCACGGCAAAGCGGTTTTGTTGGCCGTCACCGCCGGCTACCATCCGCCGTGGTTTGGCCAACCGCCAGCGTTTCCCAAGCCCACCGTGGGATAGGCCTCCGGCCTGTCAACTGTGGGATAGGCCTCCGGCCTGTCAACGGACACGGGAACCAAACCATTCAAACCCGCTGATCCCCCGCCCCCCAACGCTTGACCGACCTTCAATGCCACAACTCGTTTTTGACGAACTTCAAGCCCGCCTGTCGGCCGCCGGCCAGGACCACGTGTTGCGGTTCTGGGAGCAACTGGACGCGTCGGGCCGCGAAAAACTTGCCGGCCAGCTCGCCGACGTCGATTTGGCCGAATTGCAAACATTGATCGACGGAAAAGACGAGCAGATCGATTTCGCGGCGATGGCCCGGCGTGCGGAATTGCCGCCGGCCGTGGCTGCTGACGGTTCGGGCACTGACTGGAGCGTCGAGCAGGCTCGCCGGGCGGGCGAACAGGCTTTACGTGAGGGCAAATTGGCGGCCGTCCTGGTCGCCGGCGGCCAGGGCACGCGGTTGGGCTTTGACCAACCCAAAGGCATGTACCCGGTCGGGCCCGTTACCGGACGGTCGCTGTTTGAGATGTTTGCCGATCGGCTTGTGGCTGTTTCCCGGCGGTACGGCAAACAGGTGCCGCTGTTTGTCATGGTTAGCGAAGCGACCGAGGCGGAAACGCGGAGCTATTTCGAGGAAAACAACCATCTGGGGTTGCCGCCCGCCAGCGTCATCATTTTCCGCCAGGGAACGATGCCGGCGGTCACCGACGACACCGGCAAATTGCTGTTGGCGGCCAAGGATTCGTTGGCGCTCAGCCCCGACGGGCACGGCGGGACGCTGCGGGCGCTGGCCAAAGGCGGCCATTTGCGATCGATGCTCGACGCCGGGATCGAGCACCTATTTTACTTCCAGGTCGACAATCCGCTGGTCGATCTGTGTGATCCGGTCCTGATCGGACATCATCTGCTGGCCAAGTCGGAGATGACGACGCAGGTGATCCGCAAACGCTACCCCAAGGAAAAGGTCGGCAACGTCGTGCAGGTCGATGGCCGGACGCAAATCATCGAGTATTCGGACCTGCCTGATGCGGCTGCCGAGATGACCGGCCCCGACGGTGGTTTGAAATTGTGGGCCGGCAACATCGCGGTTCATTTGTTTGACCTCTCGTTTTTGGACCGGATGAAGGATTCCGCCACCGCCCTGCCCTTTCACCGGGCACACAAAAAGGTCGCCCACCTGGACGATTCCGGTCAGTTGGTCACGCCGACGGAACCCAACGCCACGAAGTTTGAGCGGTTCATCTTTGACCTGCTGCCCTCGGCCGACCGGACGATCGTTTGCGAAGCCGACCCGGCCGAGTCGTTTGCCCCGGTCAAAAACGCCGATGGAGCCGCCACCGACACCCCGGCATTGGCCAAAGCCGCCATCAGCGACCTTCATCGCCGCTGGTTGGTTGCCGCGGGGGTGAAGGTGGCCGACGGCGTCCAGGTCGAGATTTCTCCGATCGCGGCGCTCGACGAAACCGAAACCCGCCGGAAGCTCTCGGGGTTAGAACCGGTGGAAACTGATCTGTACGTCCAGGCGTAGGAGGACCGCGGTCAACGCCCGGTCGTTGAGTTGGCCCGCGACTACACTCTCACTCCCCATCCCCCCAGGCCCATCCTATGAAGCTGCCCCCCCGCCGCCGCGGCTCCGTTTGGCCCGGCTTGCTTGTCATGCTCGTCTTCATCGCCGCGGCCGGCTACTTCGGCTACCAGAAGTGGAACGAGGAAGAACCGCTCGTGCGGGCCGAGGATTTGATCACCAGTGCGGTCGTCCAGGGGCCCTTTGATCACGTCGTCGTCGAGCAAGGAGAGATTGAATCGAGCCGCAGCACCGAGATCCTCTGCCAGGTCCGTTCCCGCGGCAACGCCGGGGTCGCGGTGCTGTGGGTGATCGAGGAGGGATCGTTGGTCGAGGAGGGCGACAAGCTGATCGAGCTGGATTCTTCGCAGTTGGAAGTCGAGGAAAAGGAGGACCGCATCGAAGTGATCACCGCCGAAGCGTCCGTCGCATCGGCAGCGGCTTTGGTCGAACAAGCCAAAATCGCTCGCGAGGAATACCTCGAAGGAATTTTTAAAACCGAGGAAAAGGCGATCGAGTCGGAGATCGCCATCGCCGAGCAGGAACTGCGTAAAGCCCAATTAGCGATGCAAAGCAGCCAGCGGCTGGTCGCCAAGGGACTCGTCAAAGCCCTCCAGTTGGAAGCCGACCAGTTCGCGATGGCCAACACCCGCAACCAACTCGAAGCCGCTCAGGGACGTTTAAAGGTTCTGCGAGAATTGACCCGCCGCAAGATGCTGGTCCAGTTCGATAGCGACATCGAAGCTGCCTCCGCAGCCCTATCAGCCGCAAGGGCGGAACTGTTGGAGGAACAAACCGAGTTGGCCGAAATCACTCAACAAATCGCCAATTGCATCATCACCGCCCCGACCGCCGGCGTTGTCGTCCACGCCAACGAATACAGTCGCCGCGGCGGCAACGCTGAATTTGTCCTCGAACCCGGAGCGACGGTCCGCGAACGCCAGGCGTTGATCCGGTTGCCTGATCCGTCCAAAATGCAGGTCAATTGCAAGGTCAACGAGTCCCGCGTGACGATGCTGCGGCCCGGCATGGCGGCCAAGATTCGTATTGATGCTTTGCCAAGCACCCCGATGGTGGGTCGGGTCACTAAAGTCAACCGCTACGCCGAGCCGGGGTCTTGGTACAGCAGCAATGTCAAAGAGTACGGCATGGCAGTCGAAATCATCGACCCGCCCCAAGTGATTCGCACCGGGATGACCGCCTCGGTCGAAGTTTTCGTCGAGCAATTGCCTCTGGCCACCCAAATTCCGATCGAAGCTCTTTATGAACATGGCGGCACCATGTACTCGCTCGTTCAAACCGGTCCGTTGAGGTTTGAAACACGCCAAGTTTCAATCGGGGCGACCAACGACACCATGGCGGATGTTCGCGACGGGGTAGCCAAAGACGAGACCGTCATCCTGAACCTCCGGGAACATTTGACATTGTTGGATTTGCCGGAGATTGAGGTCGATGACAACAGCGACATGGCGGCGATCGCGGCGGACAGCGAAGCCGCCCCGGCCGACGAGGCGACGGCCGCGGATGCCAAAGCCAAACCTAACCGCCGGCCCAAGCGAGATGCCGCGTGACGTGGTGGCGTCGCGGGGGAAAACAAACGAATTCGGTCCCGATGATGACTCAGCCGTCATCGGCGATGGCGACCCGCATCGTCGACCTGTCCAAACGCTACGAACTCAAGAGCGAGACCGTCCATGCGCTCCGGGGTGTATCGTTTGACGTGCCCGTGGGCGATTATGTCGCGATCATGGGACCTTCGGGCAGTGGTAAATCCACTCTGCTCAATCTGCTCGGTTGCCTCGATCAACCCAGCGGCGGCTCGCTCTATTTGGGCGATGACGACGTTGGCCGGATGACCGACGACGAGCTTGCCGAAATCCGCTGCAACCGCATCGGATTTGTGTTCCAAGCTTATAATTTGATCCAACAGAACAGCGTCGTCGAAAACATCCAGGTGCCGCTGTATTACCAAGGTCACATCGGGGCGGCGGAGAATCGCCGTGCGATCGATTTGGCCACCAAAGTCGGGTTGGGGGACCGACTAGGGCACCGGCCCCAGCAACTTTCCGGCGGTCAGCAGCAGCGGGTCGCGATCGCAAGGAGTTTGATCAACGATCCCTATTTTATCCTTGCCGACGAACCGACCGGCAACCTGGATTCGGTCACCACCGACGAGATCCTGCGGCTCTTTGATGAACTCAATGAGGAGGGCCGGACAATCATTCTGGTCACTCACGAGGACGCGGTGGCCGACCGGGCAAAACGAGTTGTCCGGCTCCGCGACGGGGTGCTGCACCGCGACGACTTTAACAGCGAAGAAAAGCGTCAAGCCGCCCGCGACCAACAATCCGCCGCCGCCGCCGAAGTGCTGGCGCGTCAAGGCGATTGAGAACTAAATCCTCATAGCGGCGCCGGCGCCAGGCCGCCGAACACCCGTCATCGGGTTCTAAATCTCAACCCGAAGCGTAAGCGAGGCATCATTCGACCTCAAAACCCCGCTCACATGTCGGGTTGCGAAAGACACCGAGGTTGCACTGTCCCGCTGGTGGTTCATTTAGATTGAAAATCGGAGTAGCGGAAGTCGCCAAGACTTTCGGACCCCCGGATCGCAGCCGAAAGTCTTAGCGACTTCCTCGACGGCTAAACCCAGAATCGAATTCAGTTGAAGTTTTAGTCAAATTGGGGGAGATAGCCGAGCACCGTTTGGAGCACCGTGGAAACATGACCGGCAACGGCCCAGCCTCCCGCCAGTCCGATGATGTAGGTCACAAAAATCGCGTAGATCGCAAGTAGCAGATAGGCTTTGCCGCGACGCATTTCGACATAAGGAACCCCCCGGGCAGTCACGCCCCGGCGTCCCATCACATAAACGAAAAACCCCAGTATCGTCAGCAGCAACAACAGCAACCTCAACTCACCGCTTTGGCGAGCGATCTCCGGCGACATTTCAATAGGCCCATGGATGACGGTGAACAACAGCAACGGAAAACCCAATGCAAAACAAATGTCAAAGATGTTGCTGCCCAGTGCATTGGCAACCGCGTCGTCATAGTCGCCATCGCGAGCGTCGCGAATTGACATGACTGTATCGGGGACGCTGGTGGCCATCGACGCAAAGATCACCGCCACAAACATCGCGGGCATCCCCAGACCGGCAAACTCCCGACCCAGCAGCGAGTAAGTCGGATGATCCATGTTTCCGGTCCCAAGCCATTCGCACGCGGTGACCAGCAGCCAACATGCGGCGCAAATGACTGCCGTGGAGGCCAGCAATAGCGGCCAGGCGTTCCAGGTTTCAGACTTGATTTGATCCCGCTGCTTGTGGCCGATAAACATCCCTTCCAAGTTCATGACCGGCCCCAGGGAGAGCCAATAGAAAATTGAACCGATCGAGCTGCCCGGGCCACCGTTGTCACCCAGTCGTTCTTCGTTTGCCGAGTGAACAATATGATCATCGCCGGCGGTTTTCAAACTGAGATTTTCACCGACCAATTCCTCCCCACCACCAGCTCGCTTCATCGTCGCGAGCATGAGAACGACATAGGCGGCGTACATCAAAACCAGCACAAGACCCTGCCACCAGTACAAGCGGCGTCCGTTGATCAAGAGAATCAATATAAATTCACACAAGATCAGGGATAGTCCATCTCGCAATAGCACCTTGATCGACACTTTGACCGACGTCACCCGAACGCCGAGGATTGATGCACCGATGACCGATAGGATGCATGCGGCCGGGATGATCATTCCATTAAACAATGCGCTGCCGGCGGTGGTGCCGATCCCGATTGAAAAACCGTCACTGTCCGATAGAACGAACAGCGCAATCAGGGTGGTGATCAGTTCGGGCATCGAGCTGGAGATGGCGTTAATCGTCCCCCCGCGAACGCCTTCGGAGAGGTTGCGGCCGATGAACTTTGACGCAACCTCAAACCCGTCACACGCACGCCAAATCAGCAAGCAGGTCCAGAAGATCAAAATCAGGGGGATCAGGATACCCATGGGCTTTCAAAATTCCACGACAAATTTAAGTGAGCAAGAGTTCGCCGAGTCGTTCAACCGAATCAGGCCTGGACACCCCCGTTTTGACGACCGTCCGTTTGAACCGAAGTGGTAAACCCCTTGATAAGTCCGTGCAATCCGCCATGGTCAAGCTTTCCGATCGGATTCCGCTGTTCGGTCCGGTGACTACGGAACCGTCACCGCCTGGCCATCATGACGATTGCCTAACCGTTCTTGCAAAACGCTATCAATGCTATAGGCGATCGTATGAACCGAACCATCGGCCATCGCCATTTGCAACCCCGCCGGATGGACCGATCCAAAACGCTCGGGGTCGGGATCGTCCCCGTCGGGCAGCGGTGGGCGATGCGTCCAACGCACCAAATCCCAATCATCCCCACACACCGCCGGCTGATCGTACCCAAAGTCACCGAACGTGTCATAATGGAGCCGCGAAACGTGTTTTTCCCCCAATAGGTAAGTGTGGCTAAGGCCATCGGTGATATCCGCCGTTCGCAAGGCAACGTGTTGACGAAAGATACCATTGAACTCTTTCAAGACGGGCCAGGCGAATCGACGCGAGTCCCCTTCGGCGAGCGTTTCGGGGCCGTTTTGAACACCGGTAAAATGGCTCCCCGCATTGCCCACGTAGTCCGAGCGTGTCACCATGGGAACCAACTCGGCGTTGTGCCAAACGATATTGGAGTCTCTGGGACATAATAGTGACGAGGGTCGCGACGGGCATCGAAGCCCCGGGATCGGGGTCGCGGTAAGTTCACCCAGCGTGATCTTTCGCAACGCGTCAACCTGCCCACCCCCAAGTTGCGTCACCGCAGATTGCTCCAGAAACGGCAGAGTTTGATAGATCCAGCCGCCCGGTTGCTGCCGCCCCGAACCTCGCCCCGGTTCGCCGATCCACAACCAACCCCAACCGTTGCTTGGCAGATGCTTGTATGCCGAATCGTGAAGTGTCACCGCCAACGCCAGTTGCCGAACCTGGTTGACGCAGTGGGTTCTTCGGGCCGATTCGCGGGCCGAACCAACCGCGGGGATCAGGATGGCAACGAGAATCCCGACGATTGCGATGGCAACCAGCAATTCAATGAGCGTCAATCCGCGGGGCGTCTTCATCGTCGTCCTGATTGAATAATTTAAAAGCGAGATCGACCGCCACCGGAGGCAACTCGATGACCCGCCCCGCCCCGGTTTGCAGCGGTGAAACAGTCCGGTAACCCAACATTGTACCCTCCTGCGTCTCATACCATTCGAGTCGAAACCGATCCCCCCTGAGGGACTCGGGCAAAAGTAGCCGCAGACCGTCCGATGCAATGATCCGAAAATCACCCGACGGCTTGACTTCAAACTCTCCGGCGCTGGCCAGCAGATGATACACGTACCCATAGAGTCGCCGATTGGTCACCCGCCCGATGGCTCCATGGGTTCCACTGGGTACCCATGCGTCGGACTCATCCGCGTCAACGTGACCCGGCCAGCCCCCGATTGCCAGTTGAACCGAATCGGCAGCATGGTCGCTTCGGTCCACCCCCTCCCAGTACTTACCTAGACCGGCGTAGACGACATCCAGATCCGATCGCGCGACCTCATTCCACCACCAGAATCCTGTCACTCCAGCCGCCCCGGTCATCGACAATGCCCAGGACCCAATGTGGATTTCGGCGGCTAGCCGCTCCTTGGAATTACCTAGAAACGTTCCGCCCCATTCGCCCACCAGGATCGGTTTTTCGCTGACGCTGCGATGGTACGCCGACCAACCAAACAACGACTCGGCAACCCCGGTAGACGGTCGTTTCAACTGCTTTTGAATCTCCCTCTGACGGGCGTCACCCTCATAACAATTGCTTAAGCAAAAATCAATATTCGGGTCTCGCCACAAACGTTCACCACCACCCAGCCTGGCAAACTGGACCGATATTAAGACTTCGTGAGGATCGATTGATTTGACATAGGCAGCCATTTCCGCAAACCAATCCTTCACCGGCTTTGGACGTTGACCAATCGCAAAGTGAGGTTTGGCAGTTCCGAATTCGTCGATCTGCGGATCGGTGCATCGGCGACCATCGAACGGTTCAACCCAGTTGGTCTCGGTACATAACCCCAGTGCAAACAAAGACTCATGGTGGGAATATCGAGCTACAAGGTACCGTAGATAATGTTTGTAGTGTTCCCGGCATCGCGGATCGGTGAAGAAATCAATCGGATGCTCCGCCAGTCCACCGGCAACCGCGGCGTTGTACGGATTGCGGCTCCATTCGGCATCAACGACGGAGGACAATTGCCCATGATTCATGGTGTAAAGCAGCACTTTGATGCCGTGTCGTTCGGCCAGCTCCATGATCCGATCCAACTTCGCCGCGTGAAGTTGATTGTACGATCCCAGACCACCATACCCGGGGGCAGTTTCGCTCCATTGTAATCCCAACCACCAAGGCGCCATCCACACCACGCAATAATTACCTCCACGGCGACTTAGATTGTTGAACCAATCGTCATAGTTGAAGGTCTGCCGAGCCTCAATCTCCGCCACCCGCT
Organism: Pirellulaceae bacterium; assembly: GCA_963833245.1. Classification (GTDB taxonomy): domain Bacteria; phylum Planctomycetota; class Planctomycetia; order Pirellulales; family Pirellulaceae; genus Rhodopirellula. The sequence goes on along the minus strand of CAWHXH010000002.1, from coordinate 1,208,162 downwards.
GTGGCTGCACATCATTGAACGATGCCCACCGATGCTCGATCGGCGACCGCATCCCATGCCCCATGGGATAGAAAGATCGTCCATCGGACAATGCAAACCCATGACCGCTCGCGTCGACGCCCACACGACCTGATTTGGTCCGCTTGCGTACCCCAACGGTCCCGCGCTGATCGACACGTGCCGCGGCGGTAATCGCTTCGAGCGTCCACCGATACTCGCCTGGTTCCAACGGGTTCCAATCCACTCGCCAATGGCCTTTGCCCCGGCGACGAATCACCTCGCGTTGTCTGTCCAACAAAACATCATATGGTTGCGTGTAGTAGGCTGGAACCACCACTGTTTGTCCGCTTGGACCCGTTAAACTTAGATTGACATCAATCTGGCGGGAATCATACGGATTGCCGTGATAGCCGTCGATGCGAAAAACGACAGCGAATTTCTCCTGTCCCTCAACCACTCGTGTGGCGGGCTGGATCCAATCAATCGACAGAGTCTTGTCAGGTTGACAACCCGTCATCAACGCCAGCAACAGGCAAGTTGCGACCCCGTGCTTCGGCCTAAACACCTTGGGCAGCTCCAAGGTTGACTGGACGTCGCAATCGTCGACGCGTGCCGTTGTAGACCACAATCAAAACGACCATGAGCAGCATCGCGTCATTGAGGATCAACCAACGCTCCAGCGGCGGCAACTGCTTCGCCTGCGTCACCACCGCCCGCAGCGGGCGGCGTTCAATCACCTCCGAACCCTTCACAATTTCCAAATCAGGAAAACCGGGGTAAGACAGCAACGATCGATCATTGACAGCCAAGGGGGAATGACTTCCGGCAATTCGTCGGTACGGCCGGTCGTCCCGTCGATGCACCCGTGAAATATGGATCCGGGACCGCGAGTGTCCACGACGGTTCGGTGTCGCCACGACCCGTCCCCATCGACCGGCACTGTTTCGGTTAGGTTGACAACATAGTTATTCCATCTCGCCGATTCCTTTTCGCATCGTTTCAATAGCGTCTTGGTGTCGGACATGTCCGCCATCGCCCCGGCCTTTAACCACACAACCGAAACCAACAAACACCCGAGTCGTAACATGCCGCCACAACGGGAGATCGATAGCGACATGCACAAAAACAAGCATCCCAACTTGGATAATCCATGCTGCGTCTTCTCCCAATAGTGCGGTTTGTGAATCAACTGAATGGCTCCCTTCCAAGCCGCCACCGATGCCATCAACCAGTACAGCGGTGACAACAATGCCCATAGCCACAAGTCATGGTATCCCCGCCGCCGGCAGCCGAGCCAATTGATAGCGATAAAAATTCCGTTGACCAATAACATGGCGACCGTCGCGATGAATCCGGCGATCGAAAGGCCCGACCAAACCGGATGCTCACCGGCATCCAAGTATAGTAACTTCCAGGACAACCGATGTTCCGCTCGGCTGCCCGCGATCATTGTCCACGCATCGCGACCGGCGAGCACATCGACGCTCAACAGTATCAGGTACGTCGCCGCGGAAATAACCAGGACGATGCAGAGCAATTGCATCACCGCGTTACCACTAACGGTCAGCAGGAACAACGTGGTTCGCCAAAGCCCCAGTGATCGGAGCAACCGGGCAATCGAACGGGTGTGAACCAAGTGCGTTTGCAGGTAACCCTTGACCCACCGTGATCGCTGACGAATCCAGTTGCCCGGACTCGTGTTGGCCTCCTCCCACGTCGTCGAGTCGATCAGTCGTGTTTGGTATCCCGCAATGGACAACCGAACGCCCAGATCGCAATCCTCGGTGACGTTATAGGCGTCCCAGCCACCAAGCCGCCGCAGCGTTCGGGTACGGAAATGATTGGATGTTCCCCCCAATGGAATTGGGCCACCCAACCACTGCAGTCCCGGCAGGAACAGATCAAACCAAACGGTGTACTCGATGGTGAAGAACTTGGTTAACCAATTCTCTCGCGGGTTGTAATAGTTAAGCTTCGCCTGCAAGCAAGCAACATTCTCCGGCAGGTTCTCAAAAGCCGCTACGACTTTGCGTAGCTGATCGGGTTCGGGGCGATCCTCAGCATCATAAACGACAACAAACTCGCCGGTCACCCTCTGTAGACCCACGTTGCATGCCTTGGGTTTGGTCCGAGGGTTCCCCGGCGGAATGTCGACGATGGTAACAAACCCGGGCAAGTCAACCCGGGCGACGGCGTTCCGCGTCACCGCGTCGTCCATCTCCAGCAACAGCAACACCTCGAGTTGCTCAGGCGGATAGTCTAGTTCCGCGATCGCCGCAACAATGTTATCGGCAACATGCTCTTCGCGAAACAACGGCACCAATACCGTGTAGCGAGGCATTACAGTCTTTTTGGGAGCGGACGTCGCCAAAACTTTCAATTCTTCCGAATTTTCCCGACTCCCGCCGGTCTGTCCCCTGCCAAACACCGCCACCAGCACGGCCAGCAACCGAAACGACACGACCGCTGCCAGCACCATCGTCAAACCAATCAATAGCGTCGCCAGCAGAACGTCCCATCCGTACATCCAAGCCAACAGTAAACCATCGGCGAGGATTAACCCTTGAACCATATGTCCCCGCGTCCACGTTCTCGACGCGTTCTCGCTGATGTTCATCGCGTCGACTTCCCCTGCCGACGGCATGCAATCCGAATGTTCAATTTGATCGCTAAGTCCCGCCGGGACCAACTCGATGTGTTTACAAACGCAGCAAAGCGGAGGCTGAGTACGATCGTTCATGATCATTTCTTATCACAAACGTATTGATTGACTGCGTCGAACCCTACCTCAAACGGTCCTTCGTCATCGTGACCGACGAGTGCCAACTTCACGGAGTCCGCCTTCCCCTCAATCGGCTGCGAAGCCAGCAATACCAGATCAATCCAGCGAAGCTCCCTTGGTTCTGTGGAGACGTCGTCGGCAGACACTGTCGCCGACCATCGCGATTCAATGAAAGTATTGCCGCGATAGTAATCGGCCCTCAAATACGCCCTGCCCCCAACCGGCTTCACGCGAGCTTTGAAAACAATAATATGATTCGCTAAAGGAATGTTCCGCTTTCTCTCCAGATTGCACCAACCGTTCGCGCCCCGAATCGTTACCCAACCGTTGGATTGGCGGGGCAGCGTACCGTCGGCCTCCGGCGTGTTGGCGTCCGTCGCCCATCCGATCGCCGCCGACGACGCTGGCCCCGTGCGATCCCACCCACTCGGGACCGGAGTTTCCCAAGGCTGGTCAAAATGGCCACCTTCGATCTCATACTCCGTCTTGACCTGACCGAGCGACTGAACGCGAAGGTCATCGATTCGCACTAGCCCCTCGCCTTTCAAATGCACCGAAGCTGTCAGGGGAACTCGGCCGGCGACGTCATACATGGCGAATTTTCGCCAGTTGCCCGCGTCGGACTTCAAGTCAATTGACCACGGATCAACGTTTCGCTGACGCAGCGACACGAGCACCTCCGCCTCTTTGTCCAACTCCACTTGCAGCCATCCTTCAAATCGCATCACCGTTCCCGGCCGCGGTGAAGTCAAGGCGGACGCTAAACCGACCTGCCCGCCGCTGCCTCCAAACGCCACCGCTCGGGTTCCTTCACGACAACTTCCGGTCGGACTCATTTTGTAAAAACCGCCGCCCCCGACCATTGTCCAGCCCGTTGGTGCGGCGTCCCCGACCGGCCAATCCTCAAAACCGCCATTGGTCAAAACGATTTCTCCCGGCTGTGGCAGACCACACCCGACGATGAGTCCGGTGAGGCATAGCAGCCCAAGACCGAGTGTGGACACCCCGCCCCGCGTGGAAGCCCAACCCTGCGGTGGGTGCCGACGGCATTGGCAATCAAACCAATGGATCACGATTGAAAGCCGATGGTTCAACGACAGGGCGACCATTGTAATGAAATTAGTGATGGAAAGAACTGAGGCAGCGTGCGGGTGTGAACCAAGTCATTTCGCGACGGGCAAACACGAATGGCCTGCCGCCGCCCGACGGGCCACAGCCAATTGTTCGCCGCTGGGTTGCCATTGTCGCCATCGCCAAGCGGTGGCCAACGCGGTGAGTCCATATCGCCAATTGAGTTTCTTGCCCTCCGCGGCCGTCCGGGGCATGTAGGAGATGGGGACCTGATGGATTGGCACGCCAAGTCGCATCAGCTTAGCGGTGATCTCGACGCAACCTTCGAACCCAATGCTTTGCAGGTCCAACGACCGCAACACTTCGGTTGGCATCAACTTGTAGCAAGTCGCGTGGTCCCAAAGCAACTTGCCATGAAGTAACCAAATGAACCCATCGATTACCCGGACCCCGATATTGTGTAGCCAACGTTGATGGGTCCGGCAGTCGAATGAACGATATCCATAGACGACCCCGCCCGACCGGATAGCTACATGTCTGAGTTTCTCGATATCGGCGGGGTCATACTCCAGATCCGCATCGTGAACGATTACCCACCCGGACCGCACATGCCCCAACGCGTCTAGTACCGCACGAGTCTTGCCTTCATTGAGCGGTTTGGTGATGACCAACGATTTGGCTCTTGTTTCATCTGATAGCTTTCTCGATGACCCATCTGAAGAACCGTCATCGACATAAATGATCTCACGGTGTTGATGATGAAACGATGACTCCAACCGGTCGGCGACGACGTCTATGGTCGATGACTCATTGTAGAATGGCACGATCACGCAAACCTTCAAATCGATGCCCGAACCGACTGACCCCGGGATATCGCACGATCTTGCGGAACCGTCAAACTGACCATTGGATCTCAAAGCCGTCATTGACCGCGAGCCGTCCCGCGGCGACGAATGACAAAGTAGTAAAACAACGCGATCAAAACAACCAGGATGGGCAAGACCCATTTAACGACCCCACCGGAGTCCCATTGAGTGGGACGTCCAAATTCTTGAACACTCTCGGCAACCGCTTTCTCGAAAGTCTGATCGCCTTCGGGGTAAAATCGATAACTTTGACCTATTTTGTTGTCGACAACCCAATCGCCCGGCTGCGGTGATAGTTGGAACGCAGAATCTTTTACTTGATTGACTTGTAGTCCAGAAACCTCGATCAAATTTTCAAACCGCCCAATCGTCTCAGCCTCGTTCTGTGGATCGGCAATTTCGTGCGTAATTTCGATCCTGGTCGGCAGGAAGCTACCCGGGAGGACCTCTTGATGATCGAAATAGGCGTTGGACCATCGAAGCGTATTCGAGGTGGGCTTCTCTTGAGTGTAGAAGATTAGGCAGTAACCTCGGGTGGGATCCAGCCATAACCCTCGGGACAAGTCTTTCTTTTGGAATACCACGCACTCGATATCGAATTTTGGCTGAAGCTCCGGCAACACTTCCCAGCCATTCTCCTGGAGAAAATAAGGCAAGAAATAGGTTTGGGCGGGACTCTGATTGCACCAACTCATCTCCGATGGCGAAACCGGCCAAAGCAACGCATTGCGGTAATTATCGATCAAGCTGAGGTTGGAAACTTCTTCTTGTATAATGAATTTCTCCGATTCCTGTTCTCTCGCCAAATTCTGTTCGCCGTCGAAAAGGGAGATGGTGTCCTCTCGAACGTGGTCGCCATTCGAATTAATCGATTCGGACAGTCGCTCGGAACGATGTTTTCCGCCCTTCCAGAAAATTTTTACTTGTGATGATGTCACCGCCCCCCGCATCAACCCTGCTCGCTCGATCGCTTCGTCGGCCCGCAAAGAGGACGTTACTGTGAAACTCATGGAGTCGAACTGACTTCTCTGACGCTGGAGAAGTTGCTTGTAATCCTCGATTCCAATTTTTGAACCCTGATCTTGTCCAATGGCCATCACGGACCATCCAACCGAGAGCGCAATCGAAAAAATACTTAGGCGGAAAGGAAGGTTAGGAATCATTCAAGCGTCTTTGGCAGTAGAGAGATTCAACAAAGCATGAACAGCAACCGCCGGCTCGCCCATGTCCTTTGTTAGCGAAGCTGCCACCACACTGTGTAACAGTCGTTGACGGTGGGAGTTCGCCACCAGCCCATAGATCGACAGAACAATCACAGGCAAAGTCACCAACATCAATCCGGCTGGGGCTAAACGCCGGACCATGCAAATTTCCTATTAGCTAAAAATACGACAGCGGCTGCCAGAAGGGGGAAGGCAATTAGCAATCTCCGGGCGATAGGCCAGGTTAGCCAGCCATCGCCGGGGGACTGCTCAGCGAGCAAGACATAGCCGGACATCATTGGTTTTAAAGACGAAAGCTTCTGGTGAGTGATCCGCGAGGTTCCACCATCGAAGAAGCGAAACAGCCGACCGTCATCGGTCTCTTCATCAACCTGCAGCACGGTCACGAAATGCCCCGCCCCGCCGTAGTCCAACAGTTCCAAGTGCATCAAAAACGGCGTTGGCAGATCGGCGATGTCCTCAGGTCGCATTTGATAGATCTCTGACCGCCAACCGATTTGCCGGGCGACCTGGCGAAGATCCTCGAGCGATGAACCTTTATCTTTGTCAACCTCGACTAAATTTGCCAGTTGCCGGTAATCAACCTCCCTGCCCGACACTTTCAACAGGCAATAAAGCGAGTTCAGGCCACAACACCCCGGATCGGACCAATTGGGTACTTCGGCAACGGCGGCTACCGCAATGAAAACAATTAGAAAGCCCGATAACGCGGCCAGCCTACGCTGAACTTTGAAAAATAGCTGATGCATGGGACGGGGTTTGAAGGGACGACGAGTGACCAGCTCAACGTTTTTTTGCCGGTTGCTTCCCCAGTCGCCGTATAGCGCCGAAGCGAATGGGAGACAGCATCGTTACAGGCTCTGAAAGGGGACTTCTCGACCGGTGAACCACCGGTCATAACAGCCTATAGCCACTCCTCGTTGCCTGTCAAGCAAATTTTGGCGATTGGCTCCGCTTGCCGGGCCGGGCGGCATTTCGCCACCGTTGGGAACGTGGGGGGAACGTTTGACCCCGAATCATTTCTGACCTTCGTCACGACGCTTGACTATGAAAATAGCGATGTTGAAAAGGGTGAATCGCAGCCGTTTGGCTCTGATTCTGTTGGTTTGCTTGACGACGGTAATTCATGTTCGTGGAGCTTTCATCAACGGTCCGATCGCTGATGAAATGGGACATTTAATCGCGGGGGCCGCGATCCTCCGCACCGGCGACTCAAGTTTTTACCGGGTCAATCCGCCTTTACCGAAACTGGTTTCCGGTGGGGCCATCGAACTTTTGTTCGCCCCTCGTCTTGAAAAGCTTTATCCGGCGTCCAAGCTACCATCAGGAGTTCGTCGAGAATTTGAAATGGCTGAACACACCGTAGGATCTGCTCCCGGTCAATACCGCCATTGGTTCGTTTGGGGGAGACTGCTCCGGGTTCCCATTGTTCTGCTGGGAAGTTGGGGGTTATGGCGTTGGTTTCGACCTGACACGGACCCCACCGGACTCATTGCGGTAGGACTGTGGTTATCGAGTCCGCTTATTTTGGGGCATGGTTCGCTTGTGATGCCCGATGCTATGTCGGCGGTTGCAATGATCGGTCTGTTAGCCGCCTCCATGAACTGGCTTGCGAACCGGGATGGTTCGTCCAGCCTATTGCTAGGGCTTGTGTGGGGTTTATCGCTGACCACCAAATTCACGTTCTGTCCAATCTGGTTGATCTGGCCGGTGGGTATGATCACCTCGCTGGCAATCGCCGGTCAATTGCGAACTGCGGATTGGTGGCAGGTTCCAATCAGCCACCTAATACAAGGAGTGATCGCATGGATGGTCGTCGTTTTGATGTATTTTGGCCAGGACGTCGGGGTTCCGTTGGCTCGTCATGGATTTGCCAGCGACCGTTTTATTTCTCTGGCCGAAACCCTGCCATGGTTGCCGTCGCCGCTGCCGATGTCATTCCTCCTCGGGATCGACGAACAACAACTGGATATTGAAAGGGGGTTCCCAACTTACGTTCTGGGCCGATGGTACCGCGACGGGGCATGGTGGTATTATCTTGTTGGCCTAATAATCAAAGAGCAAATTGCACTCTATGTTTTGTCAGTCATGGCCATTGTCGGTCTCGTCTCGGAAATGCTTCGGCGAGACAGGTATCATGTGAGTGTTTCGCAACGTAAGGATGATCGCACAGTCAAGTTACTTGCCGTGCTAACTGCCACATCGGTCTTCTCGGTCATCGCGGTGCTCTCGGTACACCCCCGCATGGCGCTCAATGTTCGTTACGTGTTTCCTGCTCTTCCGGGTCTCTATCTGATGATTGGTTTGGGGTGTCGAAACTTCTTTCGTCGCTTTCCACGGTCCGCTGAACCCCTCGCCTGGTTGTTGACGATTGTGATTGTCGGAGAAATTGCCTGCATAACTCCACACCATTTCGCTTACGCCAATCCGGTGTTTGGGGGTTCGCGACGGATTCCCCCGGCGCTGCACGATAGTAATTTCGACGGCGGTCAAGACTTGTGGCTTTTGGAGCAATGGCAGGCTTCAAACGCTCCCAAACCGGGCTGTCGTCGTCTTTATGCAATCGACACCCACGTTCCCGTCCAGGCCATTGGCTTCCCTGTCACGCCACCGCGAGAATCCGATTTGCAACGATTGCTGGATACGGTCGATCAGCCATCGCCGGGTGTCGGTGAACGGTGCATTGAATTAGTCGTCATGCGCGGACTCGGCGTCCCGGCCCCTTGGACTCGTAGTCTCGGAGGGCTTTCAACGTCCGGCACAACGCTGCTGAGAGATCTCCTAAAATATCCGCCCGACGAATGGCTTTCCCCGACTCTGGTCATCTACCGATGCACGGCGTTATGAAGACCCACGTCATGATAAAGTTGTCTACGGCGGTCTTGCCAAAAGGCGTGGCCCGATCCGAAACTTTCGGGTCGGTTGTTATATTCGTGACCGGGAGCATCCGCCAACCGTCCCTTTTAACCATCCCGCTTTGATCCATGACGACTTCTAATCAGCCGCTGCCGATTGGCGAGCGTCCGCCGGCGTTTGGCTGCATCGTCTATATTCGCCGCCACCCATCGGGTGGCGTCGCCGCCAGGGTCGCCAACCTGCCGGGGCTTGCCGTCGATGCCGCTGATGAACGGTCAGCGATTCGCCAATTGGTCCCCATGTTTCGGCAGCGTGTTGCCGCGGCGAGCGAAGCGGGGCAACCATCGCCGCTGATTGAACCGCCCGAACCAATCGGTCCGGGCGAAGTCAAACGGTTTCTCCCGGTGCATTTGTAGGTCAAGGCGTCTCGGTGGACTCCCCGTGAGCAGTCCCCAAATCCCCCCAAACGCCAAAGTCCTGATTAGACGGATCACCGGGGCCGCAATCGATCGTTTCAATGATAAAGCGGACGGCGCCGTCAGCCATCGCCACGTGAGCGCCGCCGACGTGGTAGCTGCCCGCGTTGAAGATGCCGTCGTCAGTTACCCCGCCGCCAAAGCTGGCGTTGATACTTAAGGGCGGCAGGACCGTTTGGAATGCCGATAGGGCAACGGCCCCGTCCGCCCAGCGACCGCCCCGGCTCAACGAGCTGACGACCGAGTCCGAGCGTCTCGCACCGGTCCAAGTGGTCGCCGTCTGTTCGGCTCGCCACCGCGGATCGCGCACCAAATCAATCTTGGCATTGACGATCCAGTGCTGCCGCGGATCCCCGTTGTTCGATCCTGTGGCAACTTCCCCCGTAAGAATCGTGTTGGCCAATCCGTCAGTGATTTGATCAAACGTCGCCACATGGTTGCCGCCGAAGACACCCGAGGGTTCGGCCGGATCGTTGCAGTCGGCAATGATCGTTCCAATGCAAAAGACGCTGTTGACTCGACCAAAAGTCTTGCCGCGATTGGGGTCGCTGGGACAGCGAAGGTAGGGATTGTCCCAGGTCCAGGGGGTGAAGTCAGCGATCCAAGGCGCCGGACCCATCGGAGGGAAATCGTTGGCAACGGTCCGGTCCATGTTCATGATGTCTTCCCAAAGTTCCTGATGCTCCATGAAAGGAACTAAGGGTACATGACCGCTGAGACGACCTTGGTTGCTCTGTCGCTCCGACCCACCGTCGGTGCCGCCGCGTAGGGGCGGCAGTTGGTTGTAGACGGCGTGATAGTTGTGCAGGGCCAGAGCAAATTGCTTGTGAACGCAACTGCAAGACATTCGGCGGGCAGCCTCACGAGCATTCAACACGGCGGACACCAGCAGGCAGAAACCCGCTCCGAGGGTGAAAACAATCGCCACGCAACCGATTCGTTTCACGATCGATCCGTCGGGTCGATCGCCGAGTTCATCATCCAAGGCGAATGGGGGACCGACCGATGAAGTGCAGCGGCCAACAGGATGCCCACGCTAATTAAGAGGATTGGTAATTCCACTTCAAATGAGACTGAGCCTAATTGCCTCATGATAGACAGAATGGTCGCTACCGCAAAAGTTCCGCCAATCACCAGCGTTAGTTTGTTGAACCCTCGCAGGAGCACTGCCAGGCAGGCCAATGCCAACGCACCACTCCAGACCCAATCGATCGGGGGCAACAGTTGCAGGACCGACAGCAACCATCCGGTGCCGACGAAGATCAATGTCAGCGGCAGCAGCAGGGCGGATTTGTTAGACATCGGTGTGGTGAAGTTGGGAAGGGAAGGCTTGTGCAATCACCGGAGCCTGCCCGCCAAACTTCTGTTTGCACCGATTCGCATTGGATCTTTGGCAAGATCCACTACGTAAGGGGCGATATTCAGCGGGGTTTGCCGATCGCGAACAATTTGTCCTTGGTGCTGATGAAAATTGTTTCGTCGGCCGCCACGGGGGTGCTGTAGACGCTCGTGCCCATATTGATCTCCTCGATGGGTTCGACGTTGTCGGCACCGAACTCAAAGACCGCCACGTCGCCGTCCTCGTCGCCGATGTAGACCTTGCCGTCGGCGATCAGCGGGCTGCCCCACGCCTGGGCGAACATGTCGTAGGTGAAATGCACCTTCGGCCCACCCTCTCCATCGCCTTTAGCATCCAGGCAGTGCAGCAAGCCGGAGAAGTCGGCGACGTAGAGAACGTCGTCTTTGATCGCCACGGTGCCGCAGGATCGATGCATCTGTTCCTCGAAAGCGATTTCGCCATCCTCATCCGAATCGACCGCAGAGTAGTGCCACAATGCCGCAGAGTTGGGGTTGTCGACGGCCGCCTCGCCCTTTTCGGGTTCGACCGCCTGGATACGTTTTTGCGGCAATGGTTCGCGTCCGTCGGCACCGACCTTGACGGCCAACTGCGGCGAAACATCTCCGCGTTTGGTTGGATCGATGCACCACAGGTGGCCTTCCCCTTCGCCGTGTTCAGGGTCTTGGCCGACGGCGATGTAGACCAAACCTTCATAGGCGACCGGGGTGGCAATGAGGTTGTTGCGTGTTCCTTCGCCGCCCAAAATCCACTTGGATTCTTTGGGGTTGCAATCGAATTTCCACAAGAAATTGGGTTCCCCATTTTGACCGGCACTGGCCTCGAACGAATACAGGTAACCATCCCCGCCGGCGAAGAGCACTTGAGGCACGCCGCCAAGGATCTCAACCGATGGCGAAGACCATTGACCGTGCAGAATGTTGGTGCCCGGCGAATCATCGGTCCAAAGGACTTTGCCGGTGTTCTTGTCAAGACAAATGAAGCTAGGCGCACCCGGCGCGGGCAGGTTGATGTGCGATTCGTCCAAACCATTGGAGGTGTTAACAAACAGGAGATCGCCGTAGGCCGTCACCGAGCAGGAGCACATGTTGTGCTGCGACACACCGAGGTCATCCATCATATTGAAAATCCAAATCACGTCGGCTTCGCCTTTGTCTTCGGGGCCGAGTGTCTTGGTGAATGAGATACGCGGACCGGCTTGGCGAGCCATGATGACGCGGTCGACGCCGGCAAACGTTCCGGTCAACTTCCAGGCTTTGTCCGGCGTGACGGTCTCAACCTTGATCTCACCGGAAGGTTCGGCTCCGGCATCGGTCAAAGCTTTGGCCGCCGCTTCGGACATTTCACCTCCGCGGAGTTTACCCAAGGTGTCCTCGAACGAATCGCCCTGCCCCGAGTTGAAAACTTCGCCGACGTAGCCGTCTTCATCCTTGATCGGACCATCGTCTTCGCCGTCGGCAAAACCCTGCGTGTCCAAGCATCGGACTTCACCGCGGGAGGTGACGAACCACAAACGGTCCCCCTCGACCAACGGTGCCGCACAGATGCCTTGTAATGGCCAATCGTGAACGCGACCGGTAATCAGCTTCTCGCTGCTGTGTTGCCACAGGAAGTCACCGGTCTTTTGATCGAATGCCAACAGGCAGCCAAGGTCGACTTCGTTGGGATAGCGTTCTAAGTAGCCGGCGCCGTTGTTGGTCCCGACGAAGACTTTGCCCCCGGCGACGACCGGGTTGCCATACGTTTGGCTGCCCAGTTCGGAAAACCAACGGATATTTTCGGCTTCGGAATCGTCGTACTCGCCGGTGCGGCGGTCAAAGTCGCCGATGTTCCATGTTTCGGGCAGGTTATTGACGTTGGGAACGTTGTTTCGCACCCGGGTGCCGCCCCACTGTGGCCATTGCTCGCCGGACTCAAGGATTTTGGAGGGGGTGACGTACTCGTCGACGTCGCCGGAAACCGCCGGCGTCGGGGCGGCGGCGTGGACCGCCGCGGTGTTGCAGCCCGACAGCGCCACGGTCAACGCTGTGCCGATGCAGGTGGAGACAAAGATCAAACCGCAGGCGCGGAGGTCGGAGCGGAGCATGGGGAGGGCGGGTCGGGGGATTGGGTAGGTTTGAAAGGTTAGGTTGCGAAAGAGCGTGGGATAGGCTTCCAGCCTGTCGCGAGTTGTTGTGGGATAGGCTTCCAGCCTGTCGCAAGTTGTTGTGGGATAGGCTTCCAGCCTGTCGCGGAGTGAATGACAGGCCTGAGGCCTATCCCACGTTTGGATGTCAAAAGACCAAAGGCCCTTACCGACCGACTCAGTCGTTGGCCGTGACGTCGATGTTGTCGAGATACAACTGGGCCACCTTGGCATTGCCATACAAACCGGGGCTGGTCTGCAGGTTGGGCGACTGGTCGGTCGCGGTGACCGTCCACTCGGCCGGTTCGGCTTGATCGCGGGGCCAGACTTTGCCGCGGAGGATCGCGACGGGGGATTTGCCCGAACCGTCGATCTCCGCTCGAAGCTTCATCCGGTACCACATGTCCTCTTTCCACTCAAACGGTACGGTTTGAGCCATCCGCAGGGTCGGATCCCAGGTCCGAATTTGCAACTGTTGACTGTTGCCCATCAAGTCCAGGACGTAGCCCATCGCGGTCAGCCCGATGTCGGGCAACTGGTCGCCGGTTCGGTCGCCGCGAACGTCCGCGGCGATCGTGTAATTGGCCATCTCGGAGGGACCAAACCATGCCCGGCTGCGAGCACCTTTGGGGATCGTATTGACTTTGACGAGCAGCTTGTTGCCGCTGCCGGGATCAAACGGGTCAGGTTTCAAGACGTGCCGGTAACGAGCGCCCATCCAGGAAACCGGGGCATCGTCAAGCGAGTCGAACGTGAAATGCCACGGCAGGGGCGGGATGATCCGTGCCCGGGTCACCCCGGAAACCCCGTCAACGGTCGCTCGAATCGTCGCGGCGGTATGAGCGACATCCGGTGAGGCGGTGAACGTCAGACCGGTCGCGGTGCCGGGACCGTCGACTGACATTTTGACGGCCGAGTCGGCCGGATCGGCCAGTCGTTGGCCCAACCGATTAAACAACCGGACGTTTAGCTCGCGACTCTCGCCCGGTTCAACCAACAGCTCGCCCGGGACGATCAATAATTGCGAGGCTTCAGGGTTTTGCTCCACCGGCGTTTCGCCGACCAGGTATTGCTCGATCGTTGCGGCGGTTTGCTTTCCCGCCCCGGTGTCGACGCAGTACAACGCGGAAGTGCCGGGAAAATACAGCCGCCCGTCGGCGACGATCGGCGAGCCGTAAAACGCTTCGTTTCGCAGTCGTCCTTTGCTGATGAACTCCGCGCCGTCGTCGGTCGGCTTCAAAATCGCCCAGCGACCGTTTTCGGTCAAACAGTAGATTTTGTCATCGGCGTAGAGCAGCGACGCCCATTGTTTTCGATCACCAATCGCGATCCGCTCGTCAACGAATTCTCCCGATTCCGAGTCAATGATCCACAACTTGCAACGATCGTCGACCGCGTAAAGCCGCCCGTTGATATGCACCGGAGCGGAGCGACCGACGACCAATTCGTCATACTTCCAGTGGACCGTCGCGGACGTCTTTTCGCCGGTCCCGGCTATGTCCAACGCGACGATCGCCCCCATCGAAACGCCGTTGATGTTTTCCTCCGAATGGCTGGCAAAGACGCGGTTGCCGACAACCAGCGGGGTGGCGAATATTCCGCGACGGGACAACTCATAATGCCACAGCGCTTTGCCGGTCCGAGGCTGGAAGCCCCAGATCGAACCGTCCCCGGCCCCGACGATCATTTGCAATTGGCCGTCGATATTGACCAGCGACGGAGCGGAATAGGTCGTATCGTCGGGCAGGTTGAGGGTCCCGGAAAACCACACCGTTTCGCCGGTGTGTTTGTCCAACGCGAGGAAACGGTGATTGGGTTTGGCGTAGTCGCCCCAGTTGATGATGATCCCCGAAATGATCACGAGGTCTTCGTGAATGACGGGAAAATTGGTCCGCCCGCCGTAGGTCGAGAGCATTCCGAATTGCTCGTGCAGCGGGATTTCCCAAATCGTCTTGCCGGTTTTGCCGTCGATGCAAAGGAATAAATCGCACACGCCGAGCACGTAGACGTTACCCGATTCGGGATCGGCGACGACCGATGACCAGCCGACACGAGTATCGGGGACGTCGGACATCCAAATGTTGAAGCGATTTTCCCAGATCGTTTCGCCCGTCGCGGCATTGACGCAGACGACTTTTTCGCCCTCGCGGGGCGTGCCCGGTTCAGCTCGCAGAACCGTGTAGAGCCGTCCGTCCATGACCACCGGGGTGGATCGGCCGCCCAGGTCGTCGCGTTTCCAAGCCAAATGGCTGCCCTCCCCACCGGCCGGATCCCAGTCCTCGGCCAGTCCGGTCGCTTCGGCGGTGCCGTCAAACGCCGGCCCGCGCCAGTAAACCCAGTCGGCTGAACCGGGGTCACCGGCGACGGCATCAACGCCGCCCCAGACCGCACAGAGAATCAGCGACAGCGCGACCCACGCGGCCAAGCCGGGGCGATCGAGGCGGGGGCGATCGCAGCCCGAACGATCGTGGCGGGGGCGGTGCAAACCAAGCGATGTGAACAGCATTGCGCGGCAAGGGAGGATGGAAGGTCAAATTCTCGGGGGGCGGCAATCTTTTCGACGGCCACCCGCGGACGGCCGCAACGGGGCCGATTCCGCCGGCTGGGCAGTTTAGCAGCCTGGCGACGGTTGTGCGGGGGTGCCAAGCCAAACGTTTCTGCCAAACGCCGCCTCAAACGATGGTGGCTGCAGGAAAACCGGCAGTCGATATTTTGACTGCGTTTTCAATTCGCCTACGCCCCAAAAATTATCGCTTTGCCATGACGACTGCCGCGATCGAGTTTGCCGAGCGGTTGCTGCCCGTGCCGACCGCTCCTTTCCACGAGCATGGCGTCCTGGCGGTTGCCGAAGCGATTTGTCGTGAATCTTTGCTGCCGTTTCATCGCGATCGCCATGGCAATCTGATCGTCGACTTACCTGGCGACCCTCGCCATGGCGATCCGCTGTTGCTCGTCGCCCACGCCGACCATCCGGGATTTTGGGCGACGCGGCGGTTGGGTCAAAATGTCTTGCAGGCCCGATGGTGCGGACAATTGCCTCAACACGTCTTTGTGGGCCAACGGCTTCGTTTTGAAACGTCGGCGGGGGGACAACCCGAGGTGGTCGGTTCGGGTGTGATCGAGACCATCAGCGGCTATCGGGACGGCGGAGATCACGCCCTGGTCGCCGTTCGGCTCGATGAACCCGGCGACGTGCCTGCGCACTGCGTTGGGACCTGGGATTTGCCACCATTGGAAATCGACTTGCCGCAGCGGGACCGCGAGTCGCTTCGGACGTCGGCGGCCATGATCCGCGGCACCTCGACCGATGACGTCGCGGCCGTTGCCGCCCTGCTGGCCGCCGCCACTGAATTGAATCAACGAGCGATCCACCGCCCCCTGCGGCTACTGATCACCAGGGCCGAGGAGGCGGGGTTTGTCGGTTGCTATGGCTATTGCCATGACGTTTTGTCGGGCCGCGATGATCGCCATCGACCGAGCAATGATCCTCGACCGGCATGGCAGATCATCGGCGTCGAAATGTCATCGGCCCTGTCCGGCGACTGGATCGGTCAGGGACCGATCGTCCGAGTCGGTGACAAGCGTCGATTGTTTAACCCCGAAGTCACCGATCACTGTCTGACGGCGGCCAAAACGCTGGCCGATCGCAATGCTTCGTTTCGTTTCGCCCGGCGTTTGATGCCCGGTGGCACCTGCGAATCGTCGGTGATGGATCACTACCTGGGGCGGTGCGGGGCGTTATGCCTGGCGCTGGGGAATTATCACAACCTCAATCGTCAATCTGACAAAATTGACAGGGAATATATCTCCACCGCCGACTACCTTGATCTGGTCGATTTACTCGTCGCGATCGCCCGTGGCGGTCCGCCAAGCGAGACCTCCATGGCAACGGAGTTTGCCGGCGAGTGTGAGTTTCTGTTTTCCTCTCAAGAGCATTTGCTTCACGAGCAATCGATCGATGCAGATTCCAGCAGCCGGTATGAATAGTTAAACATGAACGATTTGGCAAAAGCAATCTCGCCGCTACTGTTGATTCTTGTCGCATCACCCGGCGTGGTCCGGGGTGGCGAGGACGACAATCCAGGCCGTTTGGTCATCGTCGGCGGCGGGTTGGATCCCGACAACGAACCGGTCTATCGAGCTTTCTTAAAAGATACCGGCGGCGGGCCAATCGGTATCGTGCCGTTGGCCAGCGGTGTACCGGAGCAATCCGGTCCGCTATCGGTCCAGGACCTGCAGGCTTATGACGAGCATCCACAACGAATCTTTGATACCCAATTGATTCACACCCGGCCCGAGCGGCTCGCCGATCCCGGTGTCGCCGATCGTCTGGCTTCCTGTGCGGCGTTATGGTTTACCGGCGGCGATCAAAGCCGAATCATTGATGCGATGCGTCCCGGCGGGATTGACACGCCCGGTTATGAGGCCGTCCTCGCATTGTATCGACGCGGGGGAACCATCGGAGGCTCCTCCGCGGGCGCCGCGATGATGTCCGATCCGATGATCCGCAGCGGCGCCGGTGACGATGCCATGTTGCTCGGAAAGACCGAAATCCTCGACGGTCCCGGCGTTTGCCTCGGTCCGGGAATGGGGTTATTTCGCCACGGCATCGTCGACCAACACTTCTCTCGCCGCGCTCGTTTTGGCCGCCTACTGGTGGCAATGGAGGCGACCGATGCGGTTCGCGGCTATGGAGTCAACGAGAACTCCGCGATCGTGCTGGAAGATAACATCATTCAAACCATCGGCCCCGCGGCTGTGATCGTCATTGACCGCGCCGATGCCACTCGCGTCGACTCGGCAAGATCCAATGTCCGCATCCATATACTAGGGAATGGTGATGCGATGGACCCAATTGCCGGCACGGTTACCGTCGCGAGCGATCATTCGGCGGCGGTTGTTGGCAACCAAGCGGATGATCGGAACGCCGATAATGTGAACTTCTCGATGAACGACGACGAAGCGGTCCCCACAGCGATCAGGCGACTGGCCGACCAAAGGTCAAAAACAATCAACGTCGCCGACGATTACTTTAATTATCGTTTTACGGCCGATGATGCGACTAGATTTTATCAGACTGAAGACGTCGAACAATTGACGGCTGTCGCGGTGCGATTGGACATTGCCCCACGTCCCGGTGTCGATTTGAAAGCCGCCGCCGCCAAGCGACGAGCGGAGCTGACCGATCGATGAATCACCCCGGGTTCGCAAACCGCGGTTGCCGCCTTCTGCTTGCCGTCGCGGTGGCCTTCATGGGTTTCTCTAACCGTTGCACCGCCGAAGGCAAGCTTCCCGGCACCAATGGTGCGTTGTTGCATCGCATCCAGGCGGCGGCCGCGTCGGCCGATCACATCACTATCCACCCCGCCGGCGTCACCGAACTGGGGCAAACGATCCCGGCCGTTCACGTTGCCGCCGGCCGCATAAAAGTTGCTACGGTGATGCTGATCGCCCAGCAGCATGGGGACGAACCGGCGGGGGCCGAAGCGTTGGTGCGGCTGATCGAACAATCGGTCCATCGAGACGGCGACGAATCCAATCCGCGTTGGCAGGCGGACTACTGGATCATCCCCCGCGTCAACCTGGATGGTGCCGCGGCCGGAACCCGCCAAAACGCGAACGCTTTCGATCTCAACCGAGACCACCTGATCCTTTCGCAGTCCGAAACACGGGCCGTCCACGATCTAGCACGCCGGGTTCAACCGGATGCTTTCTTTGACTGTCACGAGTTCACTCGCGATCCGTCTGACTACCGCAGTCGAGGTTGGACACGATGGCCGATCATCATGATCGATACCGCGAATTTGACCTTATTGCCATCCTCCCATTACGAAACTGGTGTCACAATCTGCCAGGGGGTCGTTGCGTCCTTAAACGATCGGAGCATCAATGCCGATCGTTACCACGTAGGCGACCCCCCGGGGGTCGGCGAGGTGCGTCCCTCGACGCTCGACGCCGACGACGCCCGTAACGCCATGTCGGTTGCCGGAGCCATGTCGTTCATCATTGAATCGGGTGTGTGTCGTGATGCCCAAGACCCCAACGCTGATTTGGTCGCGAGGATCGCCGCCTATGATGCCCTATTGACCACCCTGTTTGATAGCTCGTTGTTTTGGCAACAGGTCGTCCAGCAGTCACAACTGGCTCGCCAGTCCAGCCCGCCGCCGACCATTGCCACCGACGTTTTTTGGGCCAGCGACGGGGTTCAAACGGAACCGAACCTGCTTAGCGTCCACGATATTCACCGACGGGAAACGGTTCGGATCCCGGCATCCAATTATCACCAAACCCGAGTCGTCAAACGATACAGCACGACACCGGCCGGTTACGCGATCATTGATGGGCCGGCCATCCGAACGTTGTTGAATCGGCACGGACTGCCCTACCAGACCATCCGGCGAGACATGCTGGACAATCGATCGATCGAAAATTTTGAATTCGTTAGATTGGAGTCCGATTATGATACAATCTATCACCGCTATGGCGGCCGTTTGATCACCCGACTGAAAACCCCGGCCGAGCGACCTAATCAACCATGGTTATTGGTTGACTTGAAACATCTCACCGCAGTCCAAGCCCGCCAGGCCATCCTGCTGCTCGAACCTACGATGCTCTACGGCATCTACCAATGGCCCCAGTACCGGGGATTGATCACCGGCCGTCAATTGCCGGTCCAACGTTTGATCGACTGACGCTCCGGACGGGCTTGCACGAACGATCGGCTAGAGCCAACCCGGCAGACCGATGGCGACCATCAGGACGATTGCGGCGACCGCGTGCAGGACGATGACCAGGGGTAGCACCCACCGAACCCAGGTGGTCCATGAGATCCGCGCCGCACCAGGACGCCCATCAATACCGCCGAGGTCGGGACGATGAGGTTGCCCAGCCCATCACCAAATTGAAACGCCAAGACGCCAATTTGTCGGTGTAGTCCCACGAGGTCACAAAGCGGTGTGACCAATGGCATCGTCATCGCCGCTTGACCGCTGCCCGAGGGCACGAAGAAGTTCAACACCGCTTGAAACATCATCATGCCGACCGCTGCGGCCCCGGGGCGGAGGGTTGCCATGGGGGTTGCCATGGTGTGCAGAATCGTATCGAGAACCTGTCCCCGAGTCAGCACGAAAACGATCCCGGCGCTCACCGCTATGATTAGACAGGGCTGAACCATCAGGGATGCCCCGGCAACAAAGTCGTCGGACATCTTCCGGACCGAAGAACCCGCAAGCAACCCGCCGATGATTCCAGCGACAACAAACAGTGCAGCCATTTCATTGATGTACCAACCCAATTGCGCGACTCCAACGCCGGACATCACGACGCTGCCCAACGCGATCACGATGACCGACAGGTCACGGCCGGTCGGCCGTTCGGCATGGGTTGTCGATTCCTCGGTCGCAATGGTCAAACGATGCGCCCGGTCGATCTCCACGGTGGGTGATCGGGTCGGATCGGCCGCGACACGACGTGCCCACCACATCGTCGCCCCCATCCCGATCAACGTAAAAAGGGTCCAGACGACATAACGTAACGATGAACCGCTCAAGTAGGGTAGTTCGGCAATCCCCTGGGCGATGCCAATGGTGAACGGATTGAAGAACGCACCGGCAAAACCGACTTGGGAAGCCATGTAGCACATCGCCACGCCGGTGATTGTGTCATAACCCAGGCGGATCGCCAGCGGCACGGTGATGAGCACAAAGGCGATGGTGCTTTCGCCCATCCCGAAGACCGCCCCGCCAAGCGAGAACAGCATGAAGCAGGTGGGGATCACGGTCCATCGTAGGCCCCCGGCGGCCAACCGGATGACTGTCCATTCCAACCCTCGGTCGATCGCCCCGGTGGACAAAAGAATGCCGAACGAACCACCCAGCAGCAGGACGAAGCCGATGATTTGGGCGCGCTCGATGAATCCCTCGATCGGGGCCAAGGTGACATCGGTTGCCGCCGATAGAATGCGGTTTGGTAACGATGGTACCTCGTCCGTCGGAACCGCCGCATAGGTGCCCGCAGTAACAGCCGAGCGAACCATCCCGCCTACGGGAATCAAAATCGTATCGCCAACCGATGGCATCACCGGCGGAACGTCAGCGAGGTCGGCTCCGGTCGACGAAGCGATCGATTGCCGTGTGTCGCCGTCGGTCACGACGTGGGTGATCCAGTTGGGAAACCGACGCTCGGTCCGCTCAAACTGTCCCCGCGGCACAACGCAGGTGGCGATGGCTGCGAACACCAAGATCACGATCAAAATTGCCAAGACCGGCGGCATCGACCACCTGGTTGGGGAAACCGACGGACGAGGCGATTTTTCAGGGACGTCCATCGCCGCGTGCTCAAGGTTTTCGTACTCGTCATCTTCCTGCCGAATTATCCCGGCCGGGCGACATCATCCGTGTTGAATGTGCCGCCCGCGGTGTCGAACGCCAAGTCGGTCAAAAGGTGCCCGCTTCGAGCACTTCCCGAGAGGCTTTGGTACCCATCGCTCCCCAAAGACCAAAGGGGCTTTTGGTTCCCGCCAGCGCGGTGGCTCCGGTTTGGCTGGAGACCGTTTCGGCATTGCTGTTGCCGGCTTCAATTGAATCGGTAATGAAACGGACCGCCCCATCGCCCATCAAGACGTGTGCCCCGCCTTGGTGACGACTGCTGGGTGGCATGATCCCCAGCCCGTCTTCCAGGTAGGTCATGCAAACCTCGCGATTGGGCGGCAGGATCGTATTAACGACTGAATAGGGGTGCAGGCCGCTGGCCCATCGAAACCCGCGGCCCATGTTCCCGGGCAGAAGGTCCGCGGTGACCGACGTTGCCCAAAATCTCGGTCGTGCCGGATCGATCTGATCGTTTTTATCGCACCACTTCGGGTTCTTTCGGATGCCACTGCCCGAGCGGTAGCCCAATCCGCTCGTGCTGATTGAACGATCTCCCAAGTCGGTTGCAATTTCACCTGCCGCAATCGTATTGGACAAACCATCCAGTGCATCGCGAAAAGCGGTGTTGGTGCGAGTGACAAACATCCCTCGACCGGACACGCGAAGTGCCTCGGTTCGGGTCTGCGATGGCGTTTGATTGTAAGGGTCGATCGGGCCGGAGTCCATGTAATCGACTGCATCTCCGGTACACGCGGCGTAATTGGTCCGCCCCATCGCCGGCAGCCCCGCACCGGGATCGCTGGGGCAACGTAGCGTGGCCAGTTCGGTCATCCATGGACGGTAGGTGCTGTTGCGACCGGCTGCCGAACCGTAGATGTTCGTCGCTTCGGTCACCGTGGGTCCCATCGCGGGCCACTTGGGAGACCGCACGACGCCGGGGCTACCGAGGACCTCCACATTGGGGTTGCTGATCTGCTCCCAAAGCGACTGTTGTTCAAAGAAAGGCGTCAGACCGACGAAAATGCTCAACGTTGTGTGATTGCTCGCGTCACTGGGTTCCCACCAGTCGTCACCAATGGTGCGGGTTCCACCCATGTGGGTCGGCAACGTCTTGAAAGCATCGTGGTAATTATGTACCGCCAGGCCAATCTGCTTGAAGTTGTTCCCGCAGGACATTCGCCGGGCCGCTTCCCGGGCGGCCTGAACAGCCGGCAGTAACAGCCCCACCAAGACTCCGATGATCGCGATGACCACCAACAGTTCGACCAGGGTAAATCCGAATCTTTGTTTCCGTTTCATGACAGCAACTCACTAAAGGCGGGGGGTGAACAAACCCATCATGGCTTTCTCAGCGTTCGTCGCTGGTGCGGCGACCAGCGTCACGCGCGGCATCGACGCGAGCGGTTAAGTCCGCTTCGGCAGGGGTCATCTGATACCCTTCGCCCGGCTCGATCACCGTGCTGTCGGGTGATTCACACCCCATCAGCAATGA
The DNA here is from genome assembly GCA_963833245.1 of Pirellulaceae bacterium. Lineage (GTDB taxonomy): Bacteria > Planctomycetota > Planctomycetia > Pirellulales > Pirellulaceae > Rhodopirellula. The sequence goes on along the minus strand of CAWHXH010000002.1, from coordinate 1,185,545 downwards.
ACCGAAGATCAACAAGCACCCGCCTGTGAAGGTGATCGACGGCGACAATGAACGAGCGGACATGCGAAACATCGTGAAGCTGCCATGAAGGTTTGGTTGACTCCCCACCTTATGAATCCTCGCCAAGCCCCCGTCCAGTCAGTAGATTGCCTCAACCGCTATAGTGGTCCCCACTTTGCCTTAATATCGCTACAGGGGTCGGGCACCAAGGGTTTTTCTGACAATTTCGATTCAATGCCGCCAGCGGATCGCCCGGCCGTTGAGCACAACAATCGCGTGTCGTAGACGAAAATGCGGAACGGTCGGCCAACCGGCATTCGCGTCTCCATTGCTGCGATGGTGGCGGTCGTACCGCTACAATGACCGGATGAGTCAAATGCCCCCCCAGTCCGCGGAAGCGAAAGCCGGTGCCGCGGAGATCGTCGCGGTCCTGATTTGGACGATGCTTTGCGATTTGCTGGTCTTTCGCTTCCGAGGATTCAATGCGGCGGCGGTTTTTTTAGTTGCCGCGACAGTTTTGATCCTGGCTCTTTCCATGCTGCGACGACGCCCCGAGGAGGCCGCCGGTCCGACCGCCAAATGGTTGCTGGTCATTTTGACGCTCGCGATTGCCGCTCGGTTGGCTTGGCTGGGGGACTGGTTTGGTGCCTGCTATGGCGGTGGGGTTTGGCTCGCCCTGGTGGTTGCAAGCTCCGGGTTGTGGCCGGGGCTACTGAATCTGGAACACACCCTATTGTGGTCCCCGATTGGCGGCTTTCTACGGGTTCGATCTTATCAATCCGTCGATGCGGTCAACCGACGCCGCGAAACGACCGTGGATGCTCCCGAATTAAACGAGGATGGCGGCGGGTCGGCGGCCGTTTGGATGCCGCTCGCCGCGGTGGGGTTGTTCGGTTTGCTGTTCCTATTCGCCAACCCTGATTTATTGCAGTCACTGATCGCCAAGGTCAAACCTTGGGGCAATCGTTTGGTCGAATACTTGATGGAACTATCACCGCTGGAGATCCCCTTCTGTATCGCAGCATTCCTGATAGGCGCCGGACTGCTGCGGCCGTTGGCGTCAACTCCGTGGATCGTTAATCTGACCGGGGAGGCTACCAAACGATCCTCACCAAAGACTTCCATGGTTCTCAACACTGCCTATCGCAATACGTTGGTAGCGTTGATCCTGTTGTTTGCACTGTACCTGCCCTATGAGTTTTACACGCTGTGGCGACGCGATTTTCCGGACGGTTTTTACTACGCCGGTTATGCCCATCAGGGGGCGTTGTGGTTGACGATCGCGTTGGCGATCGCCACGGTGCTACTGTCGCATATCTTCGGCCGCGTCGCTGTCGCGGCATCCGCCACCGTTCGGCTGAAGCGGATCGCTTGGGTTTGGTCGGGTCTCAACCTCCTGCTCGCCGCGGCGGTCTACAACCGGTTACTAATTTACATCGGTTACAACGGGATGACGCGAATGCGGGTCATTGGGTTGTTTGGCATCACTTTGGTGGTCGCCGGGTTCCTGATCGTGGTCTACAAGATTGCCCGTGACCGTGATTTTGTATGGTTGATTCGTCGTCAGATTGCTGCGGCTTTGGTTGTCACCGGGTTGCACACCGCTACGCCGATTGACTACCTGGTCCACCGATACAACGTCACGCAAGTGCTCGGCGGCAACCTGAGGCCGTCGGTCATGATCGCGGTCAAACCGATCGACGACGGCGGGATGATCTCATTGCCGGCCCTTGTCAATCATCCTGATCCGATCATTGCCAATGGGGTACGGGCGATGTTGGCACAGCGGTCGCTGCAGATTCGGGAACGGGTCAGCAGCGTCCCCTGGCATTGGCACCACCACCAATGGGCGACCAAGTTGGCTTACCACCGGATTTGGCAAACCCGTCGGTCGTGGGCCGGGTATCGCGACGATCCGGCCGCTCGGTCCGCGGCCATTGATGCGTTGAAAAAATATGCGATGCGTTGGTACTGAGTCTGCCCGGATCAACGGTGAGCATGGATCGCCCGCCCACGGTATCATGGACGGCATGTTTGTCGTACTTAAAAACCTCCCGCTGACGATCGCGGCGCTGAACGCTGCCGCCCCTTGGCCGCATCCAACTTCCGCGGCAGCGCCGGACGCCGACCGCGACGTGCATCTTTTGGAAGGCTGGATCTCGACGCAGTGCCTCGACTGTCACAACGCGGTTGACCAAACCGCGGGGTTGGATTTGGAAACGTTATCCGCCGCGGAACTGCAGCGGGGGCGGGCTGCCGAGCCGCGGGAAGTGTGGGAGAAAGCTTATCGGCGGGTGATGACGGGCCAAATGCCGCCGCCCGACTGGGCAGCGGCTGATGAATCGATCGAGGACTCTTTGCGAAAACAGGAAGCCACCGGGTCGCTTCGCCGTCTGCTCGATGCGGCCGACGTTTCAGATCCGGTCATCCCGCCGGTTGCCCCCGTTCGGAGGATGACTCGGGTGGAGTATCAAAATAGCATCCGCGATCTACTGGCTGTCCCGATCGACGTGTCCGATTTCCTCCCCGAAGATCCCGGCAGCGATGGTTTTGACAACCTGACGACCGCCGATCTGTCGCCGGGGCTTTTGGATCGCTACCTGACGGCCGCCGAAACGATTGCCGGTCTGGCGGTGGGGCGTGGGACCGGGGAGCCGACCGGTTGGGTTGTTCGGGTGCCGGCGGATTTGACTCAGGAAGGGCATCTCGACGGCTTGCCGCCGGGCACCCGCGGGGGCGTCGCGGTGATGCGGTGGTTTGCTCGGGCTGGCGACTACCGGCTGGCCGTCCGGTTGGCTCGGGACCGTGATGAGATGATCGAAGGTCTTACCGGGCGGCATGAAATCGATGTGCTCGTCGATGGTCATCGGCGGCACCGCTTTATAATTGACAAACCAAAAAACGCTGATGACACCCATGTCGATGCGTCGTTAAACGTGACGTTGCCAATCGAGGCGGGACAGCATGAGGTGGCGGTGACGTTCCCCGGTCAAGGCCCGTCGCTGATGCAAATCAAACGCCAACCTTTTGACGCTGCGTTTAATCGGCACCGCCATCCACGAACCGCCCCGGCGATTTTTGAAGTCTCGTCGTATGGTCCGCTCAATGGCGACGAGACAGCGTCCCGCTCCGCGAGCGTCAGGTCACCAAGTTACGAGAAACTTTTCATCGACCGTCCTGACAATGGCACCGACGCGGAAATGCGGCGGGCGGCAATCGCGGTGCTGCGGCCAATCATCCGGCGAGCTTTTCGGCGGGAAGTGACGGCAGCGGACATGACAATTCCGCTCGACTTCTTCAAGCGGGAACTGAACCTGCCTACGGGTCGCGGCTCGTCACAAGATCAAAGTATTCAAGACCAATTCGAGCGAGGCATCGAGGCCGCGTTGGCGGCGATCTTGGTCAATCCCAACTTTCTGTTCCGCATTGAAACATCCCCCAAGGCGGAACCCGGCAAGACCTACGCGTCACTCAACAATCATCAACTTGCCGCGAGATTGGCAGCGTTCTTGTGGAGCAGCCTGCCGGACGACGAATTATTGGATGTTGCGGCGGCGGGGAAGTTGACCGAGAACCCCGCGGTGTTGGAACGGCAAGTCCGGCGAATGCTCGCCGATCCGCGTTCGAGCAGCTTGACCGATCATTTCGCCGCCCAGTGGTTGCACCTTCGCAATCTCGATTCATTGCAACCCGACCTGAGATTATTCCCCGACTTTGACGACAATCTACGGCAAGCGATGCGGCAGGAAACCGAGGCATTGTTTAATGAAATTCGACAGAGCAATCAAAGCGTTCTCGATCTGCTGCGTTGTGATCATACCTATCTGAACGAGCGGCTGGCCAAGCATTATGACATTCCCGGGATCGTGGGCAGCCACTTTCGCCGCGTCGACCTGCCGACCGACTCGCACCGCGGCGGGCTGCTGCGGCACGCCAGCCTCCTGGCCGTGACATCCTATGCGACTCGAACGTCGCCGACGATTCGGGGCAATTGGGTCTTGGGCAATCTGATCGGCACCCCGCCACCGCCGCCACCGCCGGGGGTTTCAACGCTCAAAGAAAAGACGGCCGATGACGCGACGGTTCGCCAGCGATTGGCCGCTCATCGAGCTGACCCGTCGTGTGCGTCGTGTCATTCGCTGATGGACCCGATTGGTTTTGCACTCGATCAATACGATGCGGTGGGGCGTTGGCGAGTGTTCGACGACGAATCGACGATTGATACATCCGGCCAACTGCCCGACGGAACCGAAGTGAACGGGGTCGCCGACCTCGAAGCGAGCCTTTTGGCAAACCCCGAAGTTTTCGTTACCTGTTTGAGCGAAAAACTAATGACTTTTGCCCTCGGCCGGCCGGTCGACCACCGTGATGCCGCGGCCATCCGCCGGGTGGTCGATGCGGCGGCAGTCGACGATTTCTCCTTCTCTTCAATCGTTCTCGGCGTGGCGACCAGCCGGCCGTTTCGATGTCGTTCATCATTATAAAAGGAACCACCATGATTGAGTCTGGACGTTATCTGCCCCGCCGCGCCCTGCGTCGGCGGACGATGCTTCGTGGGGCGGGGGCAGCGATCTCATTGCCGCTGCTCGATGCGATGATCCCCGCGGCGACCGCCGACGAGTCGACCGCCGCGTCGGCCCAATCATTGCGACGATTGCATTACGTCTACGTGCCGATGGGTTTCAACCCCGCCGCCTGGACGCCGACGACCGATCCCACCTCGGATCGCTTGCCCGACGAATTACCGTTCTCGCTATCGCCGCTGCAACCGGTTCGCGACCAGATCACCGTCATTACCGGAACGCATTTGCGAAACGCTTACCCCGGTTCTCATGCGACATCCAACGCCGCGTTCCTCTCGGCGGCGAGAGCTAAATTGACCGAGAGCAGTGACTACTACCTCGGCACCACGGTCGATCAAATTGCCGCCAAACATATTGGTCATCAAACCCAATTGCCGTCGTTGGAGGTGGCGATGGACCTGCTCTCGACCGTCGGGCAGTGTGATAATGGTTACGCATGCGTTTATCAAAACAACCTGTCGTGGTCCTCGCCGACAACGCCGCTGCCGGCCGAAGCCCATCCGCGGTTGGTGTTTGAACAATTATTCGGTCGCGGGGGGACGCCACAGCAGCGGCGCGAGGCGTTGCGCCGTCGCGGCAGCCTGCTCGATTCGGTGGCGGCCGAAATGGTGCGGTTACAGCGAACGCTCGGTGCGGCCGACCGCAACAAAGTCGATGACTACATGACCAGCATCCGTGAGGTTGAGCGGCGGATCGATCTCGCGTCGCAAACCTCTCGCGACAACCCGCTACCCGATCTGGACCGCCCCACCGGCGTGCCCGACTCTTATGCCGATCACGCTCGATTGATGTTGGATTTGCAGTGGTTGGCATTTCGCGGCGACATCACGCGGGTGACCACCTTTCAACTCGCCCGCGAAGCGAGCACGCGAACGTACCCGGAGATCGGCGTAACCGAACCGCATCATCCGGTCACTCATCATGGTGGCAACGAGGGTAAGTTGGAAAAGATCGCCAAGATCAATCAATTCCATGTTTCGCTATGGTCCTACTTCCTGCAGAAACTGGCCGACACGCCCGAGGCGGGCGGCACGCTGCTGGATCATTCATTGTCGATGTACGGGTCGGGCATGGGAGATTCCGACGCTCACGATCATCATAACCTGCCGGTGGTTGTCGCCGGTGGGGCGGCGGGCCGGATGCGAGGTGGGCGGCACCTTGCCTACGACAATCCCGAACCGCTATCGAATCTGCATCTGACATTGCTCAACAAGGTAGGCGTCCCGCTCGAAACGTTCGCCGACAGCACCGGGACGATCAAGAATCTATTTGAACCGGTGGTGTTGTGATCTTGTCTCGTAGCGGAAGTCGCCAAGACTTTCGGTTTCGCTGGATCGCACCCCAAGGCCTTGGCGACCTCCGTTACGTTGTTTGTTGGCTGCTCTTGGGGTCGCTGGCGTTTGCCGAAACAGACATAGATGCGACCAACGATTACGGCATCACGCCGCTATCGATTGCCTGTCAAAACGATGACGCCGAAACGGTGAACGATCTCCTGCAAAAGGGGGCTGATCCAAACCAAGCCATTCCCGGCGGTGCCACCCCGGTCATGCTGGCCGCGTTGACCGGCAACGCGTCGATATTGCAACGGTTGATCGATCATGGTGGCCGGGTCGACGACGTCCAGCGGGATGGTCAAACAGCGTTGATGTTTGCCGCCGCGGGGGGCCATGTCGAAGCAGTCGATGTCTTGATGGCTGCCGGAGCCGACCTCGATCGGTCCCTGACCTCGGGGTTCAATGCCTTCCTGTTCGCCGCCCGCGAAGGTCGCACCGGCGTCGTCGAACGCTTGATCGAGCATGGCGTGGATTTGCATCAAACGATGAATCCCGACCGAACTTCGGGACGTCAACCTCGCAAAGGCATGTCGGCACTGATGTTGGCCGTCGAGAGTGCTCATTATGAGACCGCGATGGCATTGGTCGGTGCCGGAGCGGATCCCAATGACCAGCGTAGCGGTTACGCCCCGCTGCACGCGTTGGCCTGGGTTCGCCGTCCTCAGCGTGGCGACAATCCCGCTGGCGACCCGCCGCCGCGCGGATCGGGTCACCTGACGGCTTTGCGGTTTGTCAATCAAATCGTTGCCGCCGGGGCGGATGTCAACTTGCAACTTCGTCATGGTAACCGACGTCGCGGGTTGCTGACCCATCGCGGTGCTACACCATTTTTAATGGCCAGCCAAACGGTGGACCTGCCCTACATGGAATGCTGTTGCAACTTGGTGCCGATCCAAAGATTGCCAATGCCGATGAGACAACGGCGCTGATGGCTGCCGCGGGGATTGGCAACGACATGGTCGGCGAACATCCCGGAACGCCTGAAGAAGTCGACACTGCGGTCCGACGTTTAGTTGATTTAGGATTGGATATCAACCTCGTCGATCAAAACAACGACACCGTGATGCATGGGGCGGCGTATCGCTGTTTCCCCCAAACGGTACGATTGCTCGATCAACTCGGAGCCGACCCGGCGATTTGGGATCGCGAGAACCGGTACGGATGGACGCCGCTGGAAATAGCTCAAGGTCACCGGCCGGGATCTTTCAAACCTGATCCGCCAACGATCTCAGCAATCGAAACACTGTTAGATTGATAGGGTGGGTCAAGCGGCTTGACCCACCCTACGATAGAAATTTCGATTTCATACCCAACAAATTGATTGAGATTGTGATGTCCATTGCCGTCGCCACCCGATCGGTGGCTGATTTAATTGCCGATTTGGGGGGTGTGCCGGCTGAACGCATCCGGGCGACGCCGCCGCCGGGAACCGCCACGATCGCCGATGCGATCGCGGCGATTGATCGCGGCGAGTTCGTGGAATTGGTCGATGGCGTCCTAGTGGAGAAAGCGATGGGTTGGGAAGAATCGGTATTGGGAACGGTTTTGGGTCGTTGGCTGGGCAACTTCACGGAGAAGCATGATCTAGGAGAAATTGCCGGTGCCGATGGATTCGTCGAGTTGTTGTCGGCGTTGGTGCGTGGTCCCGACGTGGCTTTTTACACCTGGGAAACCGTTCGGAGCCGGACCGGTTCGCCCAAAGTGCCCCGGTTGGTGCCGTACTTTGCCATCGAAGTGCTCAGTGATTTCAACACCATCGGCGAGATGAAGCGTAAACGGGGTGAGTACTTCGAAGCCGGCGTTGTCGAGGTTTGGCTTGTGGACCCTGTCAAGCGAACGATCACCGCCTACCAAAGCACCGATCAATTTGTGGTTTACAAGGACGGACGAGTTCCCGGTCCCGGCGTGCTGGCCGATTGGAGCGTTTCGGTCGCGGAGTTGTTCGGACGTTTGGACCGGGGGCGTCCGTCCTGAAGGGGAACGACGTAGCAGAAGTCGCCAAGACTTTCGGATTGCCGGAGCGGATCGCAACCGAAAGTCTTGGCGACTTCCGCTACGTTCTACGGGTTTACCTGGGTTTCCTGGGGGTGCCGGTCGGCTGGATCGATTCGTACTCCATCGTCGTCATGCTGTAGACCTTTGACCTACCGCCCGGTTCGTCTTTGACGACTTGCAAGTAGCAATCGACGAATGGCTCGGTCACGCGGGCTTTGGCGTCCAGCGGCGCGACGATGAGCAATTGCAACCCAAACCGCTGGAACAGTCGCAACGCGTACTCCGCGTAGCGATCGTCGACTTTGGAAAACATCTCGTCGACGACCACGAACTGGAACCGACCGGGGGTCTGACCCTCGGGGTCGAGTTCAAATTGATAGGCGATCGCGGCGACCAAAATGGTGAAAGCGAGTTTCGCCTTTTCACCGCCCGATTGCCCCGAGCTGTCTTCGTAATAACCGCGGGTTTGACCGCCGGCGTCGATCTCCCGAGCGGTGAAGTCAAACCACCGGCGGACGTCGAGCACCTTGTCCCGCCAACGCGTTCGCTCGCCATCGCTGAGTCGTCCCAGCAGCGACTGGATCTGATGAAATCGTTGCTCATCGGTCAGACCATCGTCAGCGAACAAATCTTGCAAACAACGTCGCAAGTCGGTTTTGAAGTCGAGGATCTCACGGTCGCCCACCGGTCGAGCTTCGAGACGCATGTGAGTTTCGGCATGGTCGCCCAGTTGTGATAGTGCCAGATTGAGTTGTTCTATCCGCTGGCGGATCTCGTCCTCTTCGCCTTTGAGTTGGCTATAGAAGACGGAGATCTCCTGGGTCACCTTGTCGTTGAGCCGATCTTTGAACCGTTTCTCATGCTTGGGCAATGATTCTTGACGCAACGTTTTCAGTTTTCGGACAAAGGTTGGTAGCGACTGCACATCGGCATCCAAATTAGCTCGCTGGTCGGGGAACTCGCGAAGATAGTGTCCCATCAACCGAATCAGATCGTCTCGCATGGGACCCATCTGCTCGCGAATCGCTTCGACGCGGCGGTTGATGGCGCTGAGTTGATCGTTTTGGATCGATGTTAAGTTCGCGACCGTGATGGCCGATCCGGCAGTGCGGTCTCGCCACTGGTCAAAGGTCGACTGTATCGAAGACCAGTCGCTGCGAATTTGGTAACCGGTCCATTTGTCGCGGTTGGCATCGATCAACGTTTGAGCATCGTCGCGAGCGTCTCTCAATCTTGTAATGCTGGCGTTGACGTCATCGCGCTGTTGCATCAACCGTTTGGTGATGTTTCTTTGTTCACGCAACCGTTTTTCGAGCACGCGGATGCCATCGTCGGCGGCCATCAAGGCTTCACGTTCGGATTCGAGTCTTTCGATCTCATCCGTGTGACGCTGGACGTCGATGTCTTCATACCTTCGGATTTCCATTACAGCTTCGGCGGCGGTCCCGCGGCGGCGGGCCTGTTCGACTTGCCCGCCCAGCGAGCAAGCTCTTTGATCGAGATTGCTCAATTCGTCACGCAAAGCCGTGATTCGCTCGGCGACACACCGCATTTTGTCCTGGTTGTTCCAACCGAGCACAAAATGCCGTGGATCGGCGGTCCCGGCCCGGTCGTCCTTTTCATGCCGACCGCCGCCGCGTTTGACATGGCGATTGACCGTGATGGCCTTGCCGGTCGCGACGCGGAACCGTCGCAGATTGTCACAGCACTCGAAATCAAACCCCGCCCGCAATTCGGAGCGGACGAAATCGATCAGTGGATGGTCATCTTTGTATTGCAGCTTGTTCAAAAGCGATGATGGACTCAACCCCCGCGGGTTCGTCCCGCGATTGGCAGAGACGTGACGATAGGTCAACCGTTGTCCCCGCCCCGCACGATCGGTCAGTTTGGTTCGTTCGACGTACTCAGAGACATCAGCATACAAACGGTCGGGGACCAATAATGAGGTGGCAAATGGCCGCAGCACCATCTCGATCGATGACGCCCACGGGGTTTGTGAATCATCGACGGCGATCAGCTCGCTGGCGAAGGGCAATTGAACTTCGCTGACACCCAACGCCTCGCACATTTGGCCACGGATCGTCACCAGGAACTCGGGCAGGTTGGTTGGCCGCCGGCTCATGGATTGCAACTCGTCCTCCTCCTGCTGCAACTCCGCGATGGCGGATCGCTGATCCAGCCGGATCGAATCATGACCCGCGATCAATGAGTCCAGGTCCCGAGCGTTATCAGACCGCTGCGTCGTCACGCGGTCCCGCAATTGGTTCAATTCCTCCTGCGATCCCGGCGTGTCCGTTTCGCCAAGGATTTGCAGGGCATCTTGAAAACGCCGCCTCGCGTTGTGTTTTAGTTTCAAGTTAGCTTGTTCGGTGCGAATTAGGTGCGGGATAGCTTTGAGCCGTTCCCCGCCCGCGTTGTCAATCTCCTGTTGCAACCTTGCAGCGACCTCCTGGCTGGACTCGAGTTCTATGGTGGCTCCCCCGAGTGACTCCGCGGCCGCGTCGAGTTCGTCGATGATCCGTTGCTGCTCGGGTTCAAACAGTTCGATGGCCAACCGTGTGAAATAGGCTTCCGCGCCGTTTTTGAGTCTCAATTCTTCTTGCAGTGACGATTCGCTACGTTCAAACGTTCGACCGGTTTGTTCCACTGGCTCGAGTAATTCCTCCTGTCGACGGACCCGGACCAATTCGGCGTGGGCGGCGGAGAGTTGTGAGAAGTGCCCCAGAAGCTGGTGGACCTTGCCCCGCCAATCCTGTGGCTCGAGCATGTGATCGCGGATGAATCGATTGAGGCTCTGAATGTCTTTGACCGCGACGGTCTGGTTGAGCATGTCCATCGCTTTTGGACGCATCCCGGTGCGGCTGACCAACCACTGCTGCACGTCGAGGTAGCGGCGACTAGTCGTATAACCGAGCGTCTTGAGGTGCGGCAGGATGCTGTCGGCGGCCTGCAGGTTTTGCAGATCGTCAGCCAGTCGGCGTGGCTCGTCGATGATGCCAAACACTTTGTCGACGTTTTGATCGGTCCCGGCGAGGTGGAGGATTTGGATCAACGTGAAGGCCCGCCCGGTTGCCACGTCCTGAAAGACTCCCATTAGCGCCGTGGGGCCTCGCCCGCCGGGCCGGAGGTATCGCGTGCGGCTGCCGCCGGCCTCGCCGGAGACACTGCCGCAGGCACCGGCAATGTAAGACCGCTCGCTGCGTTCGGTTTTTTTGGCACCCGCGGCGACGTTGTAATTGCGGATCTGCGACGGGACCAACATGGTCAGCACCGCGTCGACGAGCGTCGATTTGCCCGAACCGTTTTGACCGATCAATAAGCCGGTTTGGCCGTCCAGGGGTAGTGAATGAACCGTGCCATCGGTGCTATCGAACGTGCCCCAATTGTAGACGTCCAGTCGCGACAATCGGTAACCGGGAGCGGTCGTGGGGGCGGCCACCTTCGCGGAGGCGGCCGGTTGGGTAAGGGTGTCGATCATGGGTATGGGTTAATCGTGAATCTTGTAGGGTGGGTCAAGCCGCTTCGGCGCCGACCCACCGCCGCGTGGAACAGATGGTGGGTCGGCGTCGAAGACTCCTTGACCCACCCTACGAAGAGGATTGGTTAAACGTGGAAGAGTGTTCGGCCAAACGATCGCGGAGGTCGGTGAGTGTGGCGAGCGGCAGGCGGGCTTTGAGCGCCGCGCGAACCTCATAATCGCCGGTGCTCAGCTCCGAGACGAACTTTAATTTAACGAGTTTATTGATCGCTACGTTCATTTGACGTCGCAACCAAACGTCGTCGCGGTCGGTGGGGAAAAATGCTTTCCAAGTGTCCAGCAGCGCGTCGGGCTGGATCACGCAGCGGTCCGCGTCGAGGTTCTCCTCTTCAAATCGCCGCAGCTCATCACGCAACAGCACCGCCATCAGCGTCGTCTCATAAGTCAACTTGGTGCGGCGGAACAACCGCGGGATTTTCTCATAACCCGACTCGGCACCGTCACCGGCGACCGGATCGTCGGCTTCGATTTGACGCAGGTACGCCATGCCGTCGGTCTCATCGACGATCAACATCAAACCGATGGCTGTAAAATGATCGATCAAATCACTTTGATTGCGCAAAACGGCGTCCCAAACGTCAACCTCGCGGCTGTAGACGACGCCTTGGAGTAATCTCACCGCCGCGGTCGTCCAGGGCCGGGGGGGCGGCAGCGATGGCACGTCCTGCATCATACCGCGGCCCCCCGGGTGGCGGAAAAGACGATTCGGGGAATGCTCAAGGTGATTGGATCCTCCGCGGGGGTTCGCCCGGCAACCGTCAAGGTATCTCGCGAATCATTGTCGACATGGTGCCCGTCGTCGTGCGCGATTTGAATCCAACCGAGCACTTCGACAACGCCGCCGGCCACCGGCGATGACGGGGAATCTTTGTCAGCATCGTATATCTGTGGAAGCGTCATTTCGGTCGTGTCCCGCAACCGATCGGCCAAGCGAGATCGCATCGCGGTCCAGTCGAGTCGCTGCATTGATGCCAGCCGCTGGAAGGCTTCGATGCGTTGGGATGAATCATTGACCGCTTCGGTCGGTGTTGGGGTTTGAAACGTTGTCGCCGGGGACCACCACGAGCGTTGCATTGATCCACCGAGCGTGGGGTCGACCATCAATTCAATCGTCGGCAACGTTTCGGTTGCCGGCATGGTGTCGGACTGGGCCATTGATGCGGCGTGTTGACGAATTTCACTTAAAACGTCGGCAATTCGACTTGATTCGCCGCCGGATCGGCGGTCGAGCATCCGACGCAGCGTTGTGCTGAGCCGTTGGTTGGTGCGGAGTACTTTTTGAGCTTCGGCCAGAAGCACCGGCATCATGCCCGCGATTCGACGCATCCCTTCACCGGCCGCGTCGACGGCTTCGATCTTGGAGAGTTGGTCGATGGTCGTTCGCAGACGTTCCCCCTGCGTCGGCGACAGGACGACTTTGACGAACTGCTCAAAACTGGCACCATGATCGGACTTTTTCAGGGCGTCCTCCTGGTCCAAGGCGTAGCCCAAGATCTCGCCGCGGGAGGTGTTGCCGTGACCATGACGCCGCTGGACGTCCCGGGTGAGGTTTTTGAAAGCTTCCTCGACGGCACGGAAGTCGGCTTGGAGATGCGTCAGGTCCGACACCGCCCCGGCGAAACGTTCGCGAACCGCGACGGCGGAGTAGGTTTGAATCGCCCCGCCGGCGTTGATCTGAGTGATTTCACGGTCGATCGCGTCGCGTTGTTGCTTCAAATGTTGCAGCCTTGTCGCGGCGTCGCCTGATGCGCCAACGACCAGGTCGTCGAGCGTTTGCAAAATGCGTTGCAAACGCGATTCGGTGCCGACGAACCGCCCCGATTGACCCGACCACTGGGCAACCAACCGCAGCACGTCTTCGGCTTCGGGCGTCAATTCATAGACCGGTTCGGCCGAAGCGTCGGATAAGGATCGGCTCAGCCAACGAGCCGTCCCGGTCGACCACGTCGTCAGGTAAGTTTCCGCCGAATCTCGCAGCCCGTCATCGCCGGCCGCGGCGAGCGAAGCTTGATACGCCCGCAATGCAGCGAGCAACGGCGGATGCTCGATCGTGATTTGACCGTCGCGTTTGTATTGTTCGTTTAACAGGTGAACGACGTAGGGCGCATTGCCCGCCCGCAGCAACCGAATGACGCCGGAGGTCTCAAAGAACTGCAGGGTGGAATCGAGCGACACGGCGGGCCAAAAGGAGGAATAACGGGACACCCCGGCGCAGGTTGCCGGTCAGACATGATTGGCCATTGTAAACCGCCCCGCCTTGCCGCTGAGGGGGCAACCGATCCGCGAGAAGTTGCAGCGGGAAGCGGAAGCCCGGCGGAGGTTTTGCGACGAACTCTCGCCGAGCGAAAAGGCGGAGTTCATCGGTGGGGATTTCGGTGACGCCCCATTGCCCATCCGACGCTGGACAACCGAAAGTCTTGGCGACTTCCGGTACGTCGAGCGTTGGACCCGATGACAGTCTGGAAACCGATCCCACCTACCTGACCCGCTGTTGCTGCCCCCCCTACCCTGCCCGATCGCGGCGGTCGCTCCCGGAGTGGTCGGTTGTGCCCTTGCCGCTGCGGTGATTTATACGATTGGCGTCGCGGCGCTCAAACAGTGTGCCGGGGTCATCAACGGATGGACCATGACGCTGGGGTGCAACCTTGCCGCCGCGGTGGTGTTTGCCCCGATGCTCGCTTGGGGGCGACCGGTCGCCGACTGGACATTGATTTGGCAACCGATGCTGATCGCCATCGCGTTTTTTGGTGGCCAAATGTTGGTCGTCATGGCGGTTCAAACCGGCGACGTCTCGATTGCCACCCCCGTGCTGGGATTGAAGATTTTTATCGTCGCGGCATTGGTCCGGCTTTGGCTCGGCGTCGCCATCACCACGGGCGTTTGGGCCGGGGCCGTGATGGCCGTCGTTGCAATCGGTTGTCTTAGCGTTTCACGTCGCGATCCTGTATCTCAAACGTCACCCAAAACCGTGTGGCCGACCGTGATGTTCGCCGCCGGGGCCGCCGCCTGCTACGCATTGTTTGATGTTGCGATTCAACGCTATGCACCGGGGTGGAGCGTTCAAACACTATTGCCTATCGCGATGGGCTTGTCCGCGGTGCTGACCCTGGGATTGCTGCCGTGGTGCCGCCTGCCCGCCGGCACGTCGCCAAACGTCATGCGGGCCTTGGTATTCGGGGCCGTGTTGACCAGCGTTCAGTCGGTTTTCCTGACCTATGCGATTGGAACGTGGGGCAACGCGGCGGCGGTCAACATCGTCTATTCGATCCGCGGGCTGCTCAGCGTTCTGTTGGCGGCAACGATCGGAGCAGCGCTGGGTTTATCCGAGGGTCACGCGCCGGCGGTCGTTTGGCGTTGGCGAGCGGTGGGGGCTGTTTTGATAACCGCGGCCATCGGCGTGGCATTGATATAAAACATCGCTCCTTGGTTCAGCTTCGCTTTGGCACCCGCAACCTTACGACTCGGCCGTCACGATCAATCACCCCGGCAACGTTAGGCTGCAGACGAACCAGTCGGAAGGCGTCGGGAGAGACCCGGGAATCAATCTCATCAATTTTTCCCACCCGGTTGTTTTGATGAAATCGAAAGGCGGTGACGATTCCCGCGTGGTCCAACCCCGCCAGCACTCCGCCGGCAAAGAACGCAGCGTCAACATAAGGTCGGCTGTCATCGACCTCCATGACGTTCCCGCCCCCGTCGACCGAAATCATGCCGTGCCGGCCCACCGCAGCGATTCGCGGCACGGTGCCGGGGATCGATGCCATCAATCGGTCCACCCGGTGGGGCAGGCAAGCCAGTAACCCTTCCCCGGTCGAATCGACCCATACGCAGGCGTGATCGATTGCCAGGATGAGTCGGCCCCCGGTGCTCGTCATTGGAACGATCCCGGATGGATCGGCGGTCAATGTTGCAGCTTGGGGGTCGGCCAAAACGGCCTCTCGCAACGCCGTCATTAAATCGCTTTGAATCCCGGTGGATGATTTGACTTGCCAGGTTTCGTCGGTGCATTGCAATTGCCAACTGACACGGTCATCCCACGTGGCACCGATGATGGAGGAGTTTGCGGAAACAATCGACAAATCATCCGGCCGTTGATGGTTAATCATCGATTGTTGACCGTCCAGATCACAGCCGTATAGTAGGACTTCGTGCTTCCGCCGCTGTTGCGAAACCCGGCCGATTCTCGGGGCGAGACTCATGCCGGCGGATCGATTGAGTCTCACTGCCGCTCCCTCTAGTATTTGACCCGTCGGAGAATCGGTCGGGTGCATCGTCACGCGGACGGAAAGTTGATTTTCAGAGCGATCGTGAGTGAAACCGGTTAAATACAACCGGTCTCCGCTAACCGCGGCGTCGGTGCATTGCATGTTCTCGCCGTGAGGTGACACATCAATCCATTCAAATTCATGACGAAGGCGTTTTTGCGGCAATGCCCCCGCGACACGATAACGTCGAACATCTTCGGCCAATATAAGATCCGCTTCGGCGGTCTGCTGCATGATTTGCAGCAGCTTGGCGGCGCGGTGACCGCCGATCCCCGCAGCGATTGAACGGGCGGTCACCAATCGGCACCGATCCGCGGCGAGGCGTCGAACTTCGGCGGGACCCAACCGTGACGCCCCGGCCAGCACCCCGGTGGTCGCTTCGGCATTGGTCGACCGGTTTGATACAAGATTGATTAGATCGATGACGCGAGGCCAATCATCCTCTTCGCCGCACCACTGGATCGCCAATGACATGCAGGCGGCCGGGTGCTGCCCGTCGGGCCATTGATTGGTCAACAATGCAATGGCGTCCGGTCGACGGTTCAATTGTTCTTTGAGAATCTGAGCCGCTGAAACCATTTGACCAAGCGATCGATAGTGCTCGACGGCCCACTTAAAAACTTTGGCGGCTCGATCGACTTGGCCGAGGTTGGTCCAAATTTTCCCCGCCGCCTGCCATTGGCCAATTTTCTCGTACAGGTCGGCTGCCTCCTGACTCTGACCTCCCAGAGCGAGGCACTCCGCGGCCGTGGAAGGTTGGTTGAGTTTGTCGCGATACAACACCGCGGCGTCGATATAAAACTTGCCACGACGCAGCACCGCGGCCGCTTCGGTCAGATCGCCTAACAGTTCGGCATAAACGTAGGCGGCGCGTCGAAATCTGCCGGCCGCCTCCTCCCGCGCGGCCTGGTCGCGATAACGTTGCTGCAACCGCAGTTGATGATTGGGGCCAATCGACCACAGGTCCAACGGACCGCCGCCGCCCCCGCCGCCGGGACGGTAGCTGCCCAGTCGGCGCATCAAACGCGTTCCCGGCCATGCAAACCCGCGAAACGCTTGGTCCATCCCACCGATCGGAATCGCATAACGCATCGCGCGGTCGGGATCCGCCTCGAACAATCGGATCAACTTATCGATTTCCTGCTCCCGCCGGCTCTGCACCGCGCGGGTGAGCATGGCCGCCAGCGGCCCGGTGATCGAACGAATCGCCTGGATTGCCGACGAATCATTTTCACCGCCGGCCCCGGACGTTTGGCTGGATGGATTCGGCGGCGTCTCGTCGCTCCCGAGTCGATCCATTTGTTTGAGCAACCAACCTTTCAAACCCGGCGATTCACCCTCGCTGAGGCGATCAAACGATTGCGTTGGTCCCCCGAGTGACTCAAACAACTGCTCCATCACATCATCGGTTTGGAGCGGCACCGCCAATGAGAGATCCACGCTAAACGATCGTCGAACTCGACTCGCAATTTACCATGCGGTTTGATGTCGATCGGTTGGAAAAATGCGTCGTTGCCGCGGATTTGAACCAGGTGAATCGCTTCGGATCCGATCAGCAGATCCGCTCCGCGTGGATGACGCGTCCAACCCAGAAGCGTTCCAATCGGTAACACGGACGTTAGTTCTTTCGCATCCTTTTGGTCCGAATCAAAACTTAATAACCTGCGATCACGTGTTATGAGATACATCGCGTCGGCGGTCGCCAGCGGCTCGGCACCCTGCAGCCGCACCGGCCAGCGAAACGGACTGTGCGTTTCCCTCAGGATCAACGGCAGGTCGGCTGAATTTAACAACGGTCCGGTTGGTGGACGGACAGCCGGTTGCAATTTGATCCCAAACCGACCCCGCCGGTCCGCGGCGACGCCGTGATGTCGCCACAATTGACAATTGCCGTCCGCTCCGGCGCGTATCACCCACAGTGGTCCGCCCCAACGCTCGATCGCTTCGACCAAGCGAGGGTCCGTTGCCGAATCATCAGCGACGATCAGCACCGGTTCGGCGGCCGCGGCGGGCAGACGATCGAGCGTTTGACGCCATCGGGTCAACGCTGCGGCGGGATGTTCGGCGATCGACAACCGTCCCAACGATTCGCATAGCCCCACGTCGGTTTGCAATAATTCGGATCGCAGTTCGTCCCCATCGGCGGACCAAGTTTGACAATCCAACCCGACCCCCGGCCGCCGACCCTCGCGGATCACGATTGCCAAAGCCGCCGCGTGAATCACGACGCGGGTGCGGCCCCAGGTGCGGATGGAATGTTCAATCAATATCGGACGCACCGTGGCCCGCTCCCCGGGGGATTGCTCGCGTCGGCGATAGAGGGCACCCCCGTGGGCGATCCTCGCGGCCAATAGTAGTGAGGGCGCCGCCAGCTCGCTGACCAGCAACCGATCCGGCGTGCCCCGGCCGGTGATGTCGGCCACCCCGCCGATCGGCAAACCATCATGTTGCGTCACCGCTGAGCAATTGCAGTCTCGCGGCACAATCACGCTCCGACCAATCGGTTTTCAACGCATCGGCAACCAACAGGAGCGTTGTCAGCGGCACCATTCCGCCGGCAACGTCAGCGATTTGCGGCAGCCATTGAAAGAGTTGCTGATCGAACATCGCCGTGCCGGACGGCGTTTGGCCGGCCCGCCAAAGAATCGCTTCCCCATCGTCCGACCAGGCCCAAAGCCGGCCCGGCGGCGGGGTCAGATAATCATCCGCGAACGACTCCATCGTGGCTGCCGAGCGGTGCAGATGTTGATTCACGCCGAGCATCGCAACGTCTCCGCGGCCAACCGGACCGCCCCGCGACGCAGCGGCTGGAGCACATCGGCGGGAATCACCTGCAATCCATCACCGGCGGTCCAGACGACCACATCGCCCTGCCCCGCCCCGCAGAGCGAACGGATCCTCGTGCCGGTCACCCGCGGCAGCGCGGTCCAGCCGGCCTGCACCAGAATCCCTTCCCGGTCAATCAACAGCGTTCCGGCGATCGACGGCGCCGGACCAATTAACAACGCTTGTCCACCATCAACCGCCCACTGGATCGCGGCCAGCGCGGCGGCGGGTTGCAGATCGATCCAACGGATCAACAAGGTCAAGTCGACGAACAACCCGGCCACTTTTAAATTCAACTCGGGCGGCCGGGGGTCACGCACCCACCGGACCGCGGTCCGTGCTTCCCATCGCACCGGACCCACCACCGACGCGGTCGGCAATTGTAATTGCAACACGTCATCCAGGGGACACCAATCGGCTGTCAATCGATCGGTCACGACGCTGCCGGGCCGAGCCGCCCGCCGTCCCCGGTCGTCAATCCAACCGACTGGCCCGGTCGCGGCGGACCAGTCGGCATCGGCATCCATCCGCAGCCACCAGGTGTCATCGGTCAGGGCGACCTCCGCCCCCCGCCCCAACATCGCGGCCCAGCGGTGCGGTTGACGGGTTTGAAACAGACGTCTCCAGGTCATCGACTGATCCGTTGCCTAGCCCGGGTAACGCGATCCTCCAGGTCCTCCCGCGTCGCATCGGGGGTCACCCACTGCGTCCGCGCCGCCAAGAGTGTCAATCGATCGCCCGCGGCGGGATCGTCGCCGGAGATTGCCGCGATTGCGTCGGCCAATCGCTGGGGGTCGATCGAATCGGTCCCGGACATCGGGTGGTCGTCCCCTGCCGCGGCACCGTCCGAGCCGGCCGCGTTGATCGACTCATCGACCTGGGCGGCAATCACATCCAATTGTGCCGGGGTGTCCCAGATATTTTTTAGCACCCACAAGTCGGTCGGCCGAGTTATTGTCCGGCCGGCAACGACGGCACTGGCGGCTATCACCCGCTGCAAGCGCACCGCCCGTCGGTCGCTGATCGGCAACCCCGCCGCCCGCAAGGAACGGATCAATCCCGCGTAGATCGCCCGCACTGGAGAAAGATCCACTTCGTCGACCCATCGCATCAGTTGACGGACGATATCAATCGATAGCGGCTGCGGGTCGTCGTCCTCGGGCCGGTCAACGGTCCAGCCCGCCGTTAGTACGTTTTCCAAAGATTCATCGGGGACGTTGTCGCAAGTGATCCGGAGCAGAAATCGGTCGAGCAACGCCGCGAGCGTTTCGTCGTCCGGCAACCGGTTGCTGGCCCCGACGGCCAGCAGCATGGGCAGCCGCACGTTATCACGGCCCCGCCGATAGACGCGCTCGTTCAATGCCGTCAGCAGGCTATTGAGAATCGCGGAGTTCGCATTGAACAACTCATCCAAAAATACAAAGTCCGCCTCCGGCAACATCCCTTCGGTGTTGGTCACCAAATCGCCTTGTCGCAACCGACGCAGGTCAAAGGGGCCAAACAGCTCGCTCGGCTCGGTGAAGCGTGTCAGTAGATATTCAAACGAACGCCCCGACAGTCGGCTGGCCAATCGATTGACCAACGCACTTTTGCCGGTCCCCGGTGGCCCGAGTAGGAACAGGTTTTCGCCGGCAACCAGGGCAACGCCCATCAATTCAAGGATCGCGGTTTTGCCGACCAGGACCCGATCAATCGGGTCGATGACCGAGTGCCGCAGTTGGGCGGCGAGCCGGGTGGGGGATGACATGGGGTGGGATAGGCGTCCAGCCTGTCATGGATAAAAACGGTCGCCGAAGTCGCCAGGGTTTGGTTCAGGTTGCGTCGGCGTCCTGGCGCAGCAGTCGCGTCGGCTACGGGCGGAGGGTCGAAAAAACCTGTCCCGCTCAGCTTTGAACCACCAAGCCTGTCCGCTCCTGTTTTAACCGCAACAGCGTGGGATGGTCATTGACCACACTTTCCGCTTGCGGGTTCATCAAGACCACGTCCTCGGCCAACGCGATGCCGGCGACCGACAGCGGCCAGGGGCGGATCCAATCGGTCCAGATGCGGTGAACCCCATCGGCGGGATCAATCGCCAAAGAACGTCGCCAAAGGTCAGCGGCCAGGACATGAACCAAGTCCACCGACCAGTGCGCCGACGGACTGTCGGCATGGGGAGCGTCGGGGATCCAGGCGGGTGGATGGTCTTGCACCTCCGCGCGGTCGACCAACATCGCTGCGGTCCAAGCAAATGTCATTGCCCCCCAAATCGCCGCCGCCTGATCAAAAGCGGGGGCGTCGCCGGCCGCCTCCAACCGCCGCCACCGGTCCTGCTGTCTTAACCGCTCAACCGTCGCCCGGCGGTCGCCATCGCTGGGGGGGAGTTGGTGCAGCGGTCCGGCTACCCGGGCGCGACCTTCGCCGAGCAATTCGTCGATAAAGTCATGCAAAGGATGAGAGGGATTCATATTGCACCGGTAGCCGAAGCCGCCAGGCTTTGGTCGGTTTGGATCGGCGTCCTGGCGCAGCGCCGCTACGGGATTTGGGGGGCACGCAGCGATTGCAAAAACGCAATCAAAGCTTCGCGGTCCGATTGTCCATGGCCGCGGAACGCCGCGCGGCTCAACTCCGCGTCGCCGCCATGTTTTTCAATCGCCCACAGCAGCGTGTCGGCCGAACCATCATGCATGTACGGCGCCGAGTCGGCGACGCCCCAGAGCGGTGGGGTCTGCCAATCGTCGACCGATGGTAAATGCTCGGGCCACTGATGCAGTGTTTCAAACTGGTCCCCGGAACCGCCATAACCCCCGCCCGAAGCGACGACCGCTTTCTCCTGCAATTGATACAAACGAAAATCGGTATAGATCCCCTCAACGTCACCAATCGTCTTGATATGACAAACGTTGCATTGACTTTGATTAAATACCAACTCGCCGCGAGCGACTTGACCGGCCGAGACCGCATCGTCAGGAATGATTTGCCGCGGCCGCGGCAGGCTTTTGACAAACGCGATTAGCTCGTCTAGCTGGTGACCGGTCATGTCGATTTCCGCATCGTCGTCGCCGCGATGCTCGCCGGCGAGCGGTTGCCGGACCCGAGGGTTGGAC
The DNA here is from genome assembly GCA_963833245.1 of Pirellulaceae bacterium. Taxonomy (GTDB): domain Bacteria; phylum Planctomycetota; class Planctomycetia; order Pirellulales; family Pirellulaceae; genus Rhodopirellula. The sequence continues at coordinate 1,163,915 of CAWHXH010000002.1, read as the reverse complement.
AAGCCCAGTTCCATCGCGCAAGCGGCGGCGACGAAATCATCGACCGATGCGAATTGACCTTTCCATCCGAACTTGCCGATTCGGCCGTCGTGCATCCTGGGTCGGCCGCGGCCAATGCGTTTGAATTGACCTTTGAAATCCGCCGCTACCTCGTCCCGCAGCCGCGCGGCATTCTTGGCAAACAATGCCCAGTCGCTGATTGATTCAATTTCGCCGAGTCCAAAGAGCGGCGGTGAATCGACGGTATGAAAAAACACCGGGTCGGATTTGGTCACCGTAAAACTGAATTGACCGCCGCAATTGGACTGGATCACCCGCGTTTCGGTTTGGCTGGGACCGCTGAACAACTCGCTGACCCGGCCACCGGACTCCTTTTTAAATCCCGCCGCAGCCTCCTTATGAATGACACCGGTGATCAACTGATCGGGGTTTTGAAAATCAACGATCTCAAAGGTCGAAACCGCCGCCGATCGCGGTCCGCTACCGCCCACCCCGCCTTGGAAATGACACGCGGCACAGGAGTTGGCATTGAACACCGGGCCGAGACCATCGCCGCGACAATCGGGGTCACCCACCGTCCATTCTTTAGTAAACAACACCCGGCCGGCATCGATCTGCTGGGGTGTCGGCCCACGATCCCAGGCCAACATGCCGGCGATCGCCAATGCAAAACCACCGCTGCAGATCGCCAGCGGCCGCCACGAGTGTGAGGTCTCAGACATCAAAACACTTCCGTCAGGGGGACCACGAAAGAACAACACCCAACCGATTCTAACGGTTGGGCCGCCGGGCGGTTCCAACGGGGCGCTAAACTTACGAAAGAGCCGCTTTGGCTTTTTGAACCCGGACGCCTTTGAAGATTTTCGACAACCCGAGAGCCTTGATCTCTTGTCCGATCGAGGTCGGTTCCGGCTCGTCGAGCGTGTCGGCGACTTCATCGGCCACCGCCTGGGCCAACCGCACCCTCGCCGACGCGATCGCGGCGCGGATATCGTCAGCCGTCACGGCGGTTTGGGCACGGGCGGCCACCCGACCGGCGACCAATTCGGCCGATTCTCCGGCGTGCTGTTTGGCGGTCCACAACGCGTCGTAAAGAATCGGCTCGACCCGATCGTCGCGATAGGCTTCGGATTGACGAGCCGCGTGCTGACGTCGTTCGAGCTGTCGCCAAGCCCGACGCAGCAACCCGTCTCGCCACGTGTCGACCCAAACATCCCAGTCGACCCGAACCTCATCGGTGGGCAAGCGGGGCGGGATTTCCGGTTTGGCCGCCAACCGTAATTTGCCGGCCGAACGGACGCCGCGCAGCAGGTAGTCGCGGAGCCGACCGTGGTCCTGCTTGCCGAATCCGGCTTTGACGAAATGCTGCAACAGGGCCGTGATCGCCTCGTCGGCGTCTTCGGTCGTCGGCAACCAGGCTTCGGCCACCGCCCGCATCGGTTCGATGTAACGCATCGCAAAAGCCGCGGCGCTGTGGGTGCCGGTCCAAGTCGGCCGCGATGAGTTGATCAGCACGCGGCCGGGCAACACCTCCGAGCCGCTGGGCAGTCCGCCGCTGGTGATGTTGACCGACGATCCAGACGGGTCAACCGGCGGGGCCTTGGAGGGTCGCATTGGCAAACTATAACCCTTTGTGAAGAATCTGTCAGCGTTTTTGCGAACCACCGGTTGATTTTTTTGTCCGCCGGACCGCCAACGCCGCACAATCCTGCGTCGACTGCTCCGTGGAGACCAAAACCAACGGATTTTCGCCCCCAAAGCGGGCAACCAGCACAATGGTCGCGGTCGGTCCCGACCCGTTTCTCAAAAATCGATCGAGCGATTCGGACGCAAAACGCAGCTCACGCGACTTGCCCGCCAACGCGTTGCTGCGGTTGTCGACCCGCATCGACCCGAGGTAGTCCAGCCCGGCAAAGGCTTGCGGGTTGCCCGACACACCGCTGGGCGCACCGGCCCATCGCAATGCTTTGGCGCCCCAGTCGCTCCACGTCTGAGACGGCGGACCGGACCACCCGTACACGCTGACGTCGCCCTCGCTGTTGAAGCCCCCTTTTTGAACGGTCAACAGCACCACCGCCCGATCGATGCTCTGGCGATCGTCGATCGTGGACAAGTCAAAACGCAGGTACCCGTGGGCCGGCTGGGGACCGCCGATCGTTTGAATCACGCGATTAGTGGCCGCCGGCTGGCTGCCGGGAGCAAAGATCGTCGTATCGGCGCCTTCCCCCTGGTTGGCCGCGATCACCTCGAACTCCAACAACTCCGACCGCAGCAGATTTTCGGCGATCGACAGCCTCGTTTTGGCAATATCAACGGCGGCCCCGGCGGGTGATTGCAGCTCAAACTCAACCTCGTAAAGTCCACGTGCCAAACCCTTGGCCAAAAACTGCAGCTCGACGTTCTCCAAACGTCCCGGAGCGGGCAATTGACCGGCCGAAAAAATCCGCGGAAACGCCGGGGCCGGCCGCCGCAAACTCGCCGGTTGTCCGTCGCCGCCGACCGGACGCAAATAAGTTTTGATCTGCGCCACGCGCCGCTCGCCCGAATGGATCACGCGGGGATCGGCCGCCCGGTCCGCCGCTTCGTTGAGCAAAGAAACAATGAATCGTGCCGGTTCTCCCTCGGCCGCGTCGAGATCGCCGGTCACGTCCGGAGCCAATCGCAACGGCGAAAGCGATGCGGCGGTGACACGGTTGGCGTCCGGCGTCGCCGCCGCGTTGATCGTCGTCGGCGTGGCGGGAGCGGACTCGCGACGCTGCGACCACCACCATCCCAGTCCGACCAAGGTGAGGGCGGCGCATGTTGCGCCGATCATCATCAGCGGCTTGCGTTTGGACAAAGCCGGGGCGCCGGATTTTTTGCCGCCGCGGCGGGCCGAGACGCTCGATCCGCTCCCCGCCTCGACCGGCTGGGCGACTTGAATTTGCAAACCCGCATCGGCCAGATGCCGCGATGCCTCTACCGCATCGTCAATCAAACCGATCACTTCGGCGGCGCTGGCGGGTCGATCAGCCGGCTCTTTGGACAACAATCGCGAGATTAAATCACTCAGCGGTCCCGGAAACGAAGGGTCGATCTCGGTGATCGGCGGGATCGGTTGACACAGGATCGCGACCATCTGGGCGGGCACGTTGTTTTGCAAAATCGGCACGCGTCCAACCGCCATTTCGGTCATCACCACCGCCAACGAATACAAATCCGTCCGGGCGTCGACCGGATCGTTTCTCGCCTGCTCGGGCGACAGGTATCCCGGCGTTCCGACCACCGTCTCGCCCCCGATCGCCTCGCCGGAGCCGGCAATCGCCAGCCCGAAGTCGAGAATTTTGACGCGGGGTCGGTCCGGCGACCCGTCGATCGGCTGCAGCCACAGGTTGGCCGGCTTGATGTCCCGGTGAATGATCCCGCGAGAGTGAGCGGCGACCAGTCCGGCACAGGTTTGACGGGCGACGTCGGCGATAAAATCCGGCGGGAAAAGTCCCGGAAAATACGCGGTCGACTTGAGCTTCGGGGCGTCCTCGTCGTTGCGAATCGCGCCAGCCCGCTCCTGCTTTTGCCGCCGGATCCGGTCGCCGAGCGTCTCGCCCCGCAACAATTCCATCGCCAGGTAGGGTGTCGAGGCGTGGCTGCCGACTTCGTAAATCGTCGCCACATTGTCGTGATCGACCGCCGCCATCGATCGCGCTTCTTCCAGAAACGCGCGACGGCTTTTCTCCGAGGCGGCCAGTTTGCCGGTGGTGACCTTCAACGCCACCGTCCGCCGCAAACGCGTGTCTTCGGCCTGATAGACGACCCCCATGCCGCCGCGGCCGATGATGTTTTGCACCCGGTAGTACCCGATCCGGCCCAATTCGTCATCGCCTATGGGCGGATCAAGTTTCGGATCGGTCGGAGCGGCGGCGGGCACGGGCAACGGTGGGATGAAGTTCCAATGGACGGTCAACAGGAATCTTAACCTGCCCGGCAACACGCGTCTTACCGGCCCGGCGACGGCAAAACCCGGGGTGCTCACGCACGCTCGGCGGACTGCTACCTTCACGCCCTTTGCCGTTCACCTCCGACCGACGCCATGCTCCGAACACCGATCGCTCGACTCGCCGATGGTCAATCGGTCCGCCAAAGCTTCCGGGCCGCCGACAAACAGCTTCGTGTCAATCGCAACGGCGGCAAATATCTGCTGCTCAAACTATCCGACGCCTCTGGATCGATCGCCGCGATGATGTGGAACGCCGAACAGCGACACGACGACGCCTTTGATCGAGGCGATTACGTCATCTGCGAGGGGCGCACGCAAATTCACAACGGTTCGCTGCAAATCATTGCCACGGCGGTCGATCGGATCGATCCGGCGGATGTCGACGCGGCGGACTTCGAGGCTTTTGACGCCGATGCGGCCGACCAAACGCTTGGCCGACTTCGCCAACTGGTTGCAACCATCAAGTCGACGGCGTTGCAACAACTTACCGACGCGATCCTGGCGGACGATGACTTCATGGCGTCTTTCACCCGCGCCGCCGCCGCGGTGTCCAATCATCACGCCTACCCCGGTGGATTGTTGCGGCACACGGTCGATATGATGGAATTGGTCAACGTGGTCGCTCCACGTTATGAGAAAGTCGACCGGGACCTTCTAATGGTCGGCGCGATGCTGCATGACTTTGGCAAGACCGCGGAATTATCCGCTGACGGCGAGACGTACACCGATCGCGGCCAATTGGTTGGCCATATCGTCATCGGTTATCAACTGCTTGGGGCTTGGATCGATTCGCTCCCCGATCCATTCCCGCCGGCCCTTCGGCTGCACTTGGAACACCTCATCGTTTCGCACCACGGCGAGTTGGAATACGGCAGTCCTCGGGTGCCCGCGACGCTCGAAGCGGTGGCATTGCATCATATCGACAACCTCGACGCCAAGATGAGTTCGTATGCTTCCGTCATCGACGCCGACGTTGCGCCCGGCGACTGGACCAACTACGTCCCGGCGATCGGTCGGAAATTGTACAAAGGCCCCCCGGTCTCTTGATCTCACACAAAAGGGGGCTTCACCCAATCTCGACGGTGAGGGATTGCCCGTAGCGGAAGTCGCCAAGACTTTCGGACGCTGAGGGATTGCCCGTAGCGGAAGTCGCCAAGACTTTCGGACGCGATCCGGCGAATCCGAAAGTCTTGGCGACTTCCGCTACTCAATTCGCTCGGCTGGACGATGCACTAGCCCAACAAATCTTTGACCACGTGGGCTTCCTCCACCCCGGTTAATTTTTCATCCAGCCCGCGATGGCGGAACGTCAATCGCTCGTGATCGATCCCCATGCAGTGCAGCAGCGTCGCGTTGAGGTCGCGGATGTGGACGGGGTTTTCGGTGATGTTGTAAGAAAACTCATCGGTCTTTCCGTATTGCAGCCCCGGTTTGAAACCGCCCCCGGCGACCAGCGTGGTGAAACATCGGCCGTGGTGGTCGCGTCCGGCCGCTGGCGAACCGACTTGGCCCTGGCTGTACACCGTGCGGCCAAACTCCCCGCCCCAAACAACGAGCGTATCGTCCAGAAGCCCACGCTGTTTCAAATCGGTGATCAACGCCGCCGAGGCCTGGTCAACGTCGCGGCATTGACGCGGCAGTTGATCGGTGATCGCGACGTGCTGGTCCCAGCCGCGGTGAAACAGTTGAATGAACCGCACGTCACGCTCGGCCATCCGGCGAGCCATCAAACAATTGGCCGCAAAAGAACCCGGCCGGCGGGCGTCGGGACCGTACAAATCAAATGTCGATTGGGGTTCGTCCGACAGGTCCGCCAGATCCGGCACCGACGTCTGCATCCGGTAAGCCATCTCATAAGCTTCGATCCGCGCGATCGTTTCGGGGTCACCGGCGGACTGGGCAAATTGCGAATTGAGCGAACCGAGCGTATCGAGCAGTTCTCGGCGATCGGATCGGTCGACGCCCGGCGGGTTTTGCAAATAGAGAACGGGGTTGGCTCCCGGCCGCAACATCACCCCCTGGTGGCTGGACGGCAGGTAACCCGACCCCCACAGACGCGTATAAAGCGGTTGTCCGGGGTTTTTGCCCGAACCTTGCGACAACAGCACCATGTAGGCGGGGAAGTCCCGCGTCTCACAACCCAAACCATACGACAACCACGCGCCCATCGACGCGTGACCCATCTGCTGCGATCCGGTATTGATGAACGTCACCGCCGGATCGTGATTGATCGCTTCGGTCCACATCGAGTGGATCATTGTCAAATCGCCCGCGATGTTTTGCATTTTTGGCAATAGGTCGCTCATCCACGCCCCCTGCGGACCACACCGCCGCCCGCCCCACATCGGCGAGACGACCGGGAACGACTTTTGACCCGACGTCATGCCGGTCAATCGCTGATTCCCCCGGACCGAGTCCGGCAGGTCAGAGCCTGACAGCTTGTCGAGCGCCTCCGATCCGGCAAACAGATCGATATGGCTGGGTCCGCCGGATTGAAACAGGTAGATGATGCGTTTGGCGGTCGGACGGTGGTGTGGCAACCCAAGCAATCCCCCGGTCGCCGAGGCCTGACCCGGATTTCCCAGCGATGCGGCGTTGGCAATGGGGAAATTGAGCGATTGCAACGCCGCCGCCCCGATCGCCGATGTGCAGCCGCCCAACAGATGCCGCCGCGATAGCATGTCAAAATTCATGATTCGTTTCCTGGATGATGGGTATCAATGGTTCAGCCGCGAGTCAACGTTTCGCTGAGATTGAGCAGCAGCGAAGCGACCGCGGTCCAGGCTGCCCATGGGGCCGGGGCGGCTTCCGGCGCAACGGCTTGTTCTCCCACCGACGTCACCGCCGCCGCCGCGGCCGGGTCATCACGGTACCGGGCCAGCATGGTGTCATACAATGAATTGATCGCATCAAGCTCCGGCGGACCGGCCCGCCGCGACGTCACGGTCTCAAAACCCCACTGAATTCTTTCGGCCGGGGCTTCCGCCGATCGCATCATTTGCAATGCAAACTCGCGCGACGCCTCAGCGAACTGGGGATCGTTGAGCGTCACCAATGCTTGCAGCGGCGTGTTGGTGACGCCGCGCCGGATCACACACATCTCACGATTGGGGGCGTCAAAAGCCACCATCGCCGGATGCGGGCTGGTCCGTTTGGCAATCGTGTACAAACTACGACGATAGAGCGATTGACCATGATCTTGGACAAAGACTTGCCGCGTCGCGGGCGTTGACCCAAAGTGGCTGATCTCCTTCCACAACCCCGGCGGTTGATAGGGAGAGACGCTTGGACCACCAATTTGATCAACTAACAAGCCCGACACCGCCAGGGCCGTGTCCCGGATCGCTTCGGCGGACAACCGGAATCGCGGTCCCCGGGCCAGCCATAGGTTGTCCGAATCGACCGCCAACTGCTCCGGCGACGCGTTGGAAGAACGCCGGTAGGTTTCCGAAGACACAATCTGGCGAATCATTTCCTTGCGGTCCCAACCGGACTGGACCAGCGAGATCGCCAACTCGTCGAGCAATTCCGGGTGCGTCGGCCAAGCCCCTTGCGAACCAAAGTCCGCCTCGGTCGCGACCAGCCCACGGCCAAAGAACACCGCCCAGAGCTGATTGACGGCGACCCGGGCGGTCAATGGATGATCGTCGCGAACCATCCAGCGGGCCAAATCGAGCCGATCCGCGGTTTCGCCGGTTTGGTCGGTCTCGATCGGCGGCAGGATGGCCGGCGGGGCGGGGGTGACCTTACGGCCCGGAGCATCGTATTGACCACGGTCCAGTATGAACGTCTCCCGCGGTTTCTTGGCAACATCCATCACCATCACCGGATATTTTTTGGTCAAAACGCCGATTCGCTCGCGAACGTCCGACAACTGCTGGCGAATCGCCATCGTCGCCGGGGCCGCGTCACGGTAATACGCCATCACCACGTCGCTTTGAGCAACGGTCCATTCCGACCGCGGGACCATGACCGCTTCGGCAACCTTCGGCGGCAGGTTGCTCCCGTCGTCACGACCGGTGATTCCCGCAACACGCCAACGATGCGGCGTCGAACCATTGATACCAAACACCAATAGTGCCGTCAGGAACGGTTGATCGTCGGTGTCAAGCGGCGTTTCAAAATTAAGTGTCAAATGGGCCGGCATCGCCGCGTCGGTCGGTTGCCACCAATCATCATTGGTCGGAACCAATACGCCGCCAGCCGGATGACTTGATTCCGCGGCCGAGGTGGTGGCGGACTCAAAGGCGATCTCACGATAGTAGTTGACCGACGGCGAAGCGGCCGAATCGGTCGATACCAGCACCGTGGATAATTTGGGTACGGCGTCGTCATGGGGTGTCAACGCCGCCGGCTCGTCGTCCCCCGCATCCTCATCAAACGGTTCAAACTCGATGCGAAGCCCCGTCAGTGATAAACCCGCCGGTGCCTCCAGCACATGAGTGAACCCGTTGATGCCGCCCGAAGGTTGGGGCAGTTCCACCCACATTGCATCATCAATATGAAAATCACCCGCCCGGTTGGGTGTCGTCACGTCATGCAACGTCAGATCGACGACCTGCAAGTTTTCTCCGCGGCGACGCTCCTGTTGAGCGATTTGTTGTAACCAATCTTCAAACCCTTCGCTGTGGCCACTGAGTTTCTCGACCAATCGTTTCTGCCGCTGCCGAAGCGGGGCCAGCTCATCGGTTTCCAGCACGGTGGCGGCCAACATTCGGGGTCCCGGATTGATGCCCGCATTGCCATCGAGACCTTTATCAGATAGCTCGTTGAAAAAGGCAAAAAACCGGTAGTAATCCTCCTGGCTGATCGGATCGTATTTATGGTCGTGACATTGGGCGCACCCGATCGTCAAGCCAAGCAACGCTTCGGAGGTGGTTTTAACCCGGTCGGCGGCATAATTGGTCAAGTTCTCTTCGGGGATCGTGCCCCCCTCGTGAGTGACCATGTGATTGCGATTAAAACCGGTCGCGATTCGCTGAGCGTCGGTGGCGTCGGGCAGCAGGTCACCGGCGAGTTGTTCGATGATGAACTGGTCGATCGGTTGATTGCGATTGATCGATTCAATCACCCAATCACGCCACAACCACATGTCGCGACCGCCATCGATTGAATAACCATTGGTGTCGGCGTAGCGAGCCGCGTCGAGCCACGGGGTGGCCATTCGTTCGCCAAAGTGTCTGGACCCGAGCAACCGGTTGACGGCATCTTGGTAGGCCGCTTCGCCGCGTTTTGCATGATCGGTCTCAAACTCGCGGACTTCCGCGGCCGTCGGCGGCAATCCGGTCAGGTCGTAGGAGAGCCGCCGCAGCAGCGTCCGGGCATCGGCGGGCGGGTTCGCCGCGAGCGGTTGGTCCAGCGATTCGATGCCGCGATCGACCCAGTGATCGATTCGGCGGTGAAGCGGTCCGCTAGTCGAGGGAGACCGAACCGGAGCCTGAAACGCCCAGTGACCGCGATACGCCGCCCCCTGGTCGATCCACCGCCGGAGCGTCTCTTTTTGCGAGTCAGTCAACACCAAATGCGACTTCGCCGGTGGCATCACCATGTCCGGATCATCGCTGATGATCCGTTGCCACCCTTCGGACGCTTCGGCGTTGCCCGGCACGATCGCCGCGTACCCCCCCAAATCCTCCGTTGCCGATTCGGGCAAATCCAACCGCAATCCCGCCGCCCGAGACGCCGAATCGGGGCCATGGCACCGAAAACAGGTCTCCGACAGGATCGGCCGCACGTCGCGATTGAAGTTGATCGGGGCGTCAGCCACCGCCGGGTGACTGCCCGGCGACAGCAGCAAACTTCCAGCCAACAGGGTCGCCAAACGGGTCAATCGGATCGGCACGGCGGAAAACCAGAGCTTAGGAACGGCAGCCGAAAGAACTCGGCTGTTAGAAAGGGGGCAATCTTCGCAATCGAACGTCCTTCGGGGATAGTCGGGACAACTCGATGGCACATTGTAACGGCTCGGGCATTAATGCGAACCGTTTTAATCGAATTGCCGTGTACCCCCGGCCCCGGCAAATCTCCCCCGGGGGTCCATCAACCACCAGGCATCACGTGCCGATCGGCCGAATGATCCTTGCACGGCCCCCGGTCTGCCGATCGCATTCGTGGCCTCGGCCCGGCAGAGCAGCGAGTCTCGATCCGGCGAAAAAACCACCTGCGACGGTAAACAGATCGAACGCATCAAGAAATTCGGGACGCGGTGTTCGGTTGCTCCTTATCATCGTTTGCGTATGCCTTGACCGATGGGCTGTGACGCTTTGAATCCAAAGGCTCAGCGATGTAACCACGACAGCCACAGTCGACCGTCGCGTGCTAGAATCTTCGATCAACTAATGTCCTGTCATTGCCTGAAGGAAACAACGTGGAGTCCACCGGCTACACCGCCAAATTGAACGTGCTGCTGAGTCAATGGCGTGGCGGGGATGATCAAGCACTCGACGAGATTTTGATCCAGTCTCAAGACAGACTCCGGCGGATGGCAAGCCGGAGGCTTTCAAATTTTCCGGCGGCCGGGCGTTGGCATCAAACCGATGATGTGTTGCAAAACGCTCTAATCCGTTTGAACCGCAGTTTGAAAGAGGTTCAACCCAAAAACAAGCGTCAATTTCATGGTTTGGTCGCCACGCAAATCAGGCGAGAGCTGCTCGATCTTGCCAAGAACCTCAATGGCCCCCAGGGCCGGGATCGAAATCACGCCACCGCCCCCGCCGACCCCAACCACGCCAAAGGTCGCCAGATGCCCGACCCCGCCGCACCGAGCGATTCAGACTACTCCGATCAGGACATGGTGGCGTTCCATGAGGCGGTGACGCAATTGGAACCTGACGTCCGCGAAGTCTTCGAACTGCGTTACTATCAAGGAATGTCGCGGGCGGAGGTCGCTGAGCTGTTGGAGGTCTCCGAAAAAACCATTCAACGACGGTATCGGGAGGCAAAGTTAGCTTTGAGCCAAAAGTTACGATTGGAAAATTGAACCAGCGAATTCCAAAGATGAAAGCCGCCGGGGGGAGATAGCTTCCGGAAGACCGATTGGACCTACCAGAGGTAGTTCCAGGCGTCTTGAACCTGATCTTTGGCGTAATTTGCAGCATCAGAAGCTTCGTTAGCGGCGTTGGAAAGAGAACGTCCACTTCGGTGCAGTTTGTCCATCGTCCAGTCGGCTCCACGTTCGGCAATAACTTGCTCCGTCAGGGTATCGGTCTGAGCTTGGTCATCTTCGGCTAAAACTCGTTTAGTTGGGGATGCACTTTGCCACTTTATATCTTTGTCATTTGAGATTTCGAAGAAAACAACCTGCTCCTCCGATGGATCATTCTTCGCCCCAGTCAGCTCGATCTCAATAGAGCTACCAGGATAGATCAATCTATTGATAGCTAATTCACAATCGTTTTCGCTCTTTAAAAAGTTCATAAGGAAAGCCTTCTTTAGACGAGCGAATCTCCAGATTGATTCATTTCGGACTATGAACCGCATGTACTGCTTATTAGCCGAGACGGCCGACGCCGCAGACTGTTCAATTTTCTGCACATCAACATGGTGCCCCCCCGGAAAAAATGCTGCTCGTGAACTCCACATGTGCATAGGCCATGATTGGCGAAGCAAACAAAAGCCAAACGAAAAACAACCTGCGGTCGTGCCGAGTTGACCTTCCGGCCTCAGTTTCTAAAGGTCTATCTCGTTCTTTCACCCGCCTCACTTGGGTTCTGGGGGTTGAAGATGTCAGTTGCTCAACAAATTCTCCGCAACTTCCCCAACGTTCCTCCGGCTGTTTTGCCAAAGCCTTAGCGACAACCCCGCGTTCAGCCTCCGGAATCATGCTCAAATCCGGCTGCTCTTCGGCATGTCCTCGCATCACCTGCATCGGCGTGCCCGTGAACGGCAACCGGCCGCCGCGGAGGTGACAGTAGGTGACCGCCAGCGAGTACTGATCGCCGGTTTGACACGTCCGACCGTTCAACCATTCGGGGGCGGCGTACGCCAACGTCATGCTACCGGTGTGACCGGTCGAGTCTTGGTGCAACACCCGGGCCAGCCCATAGTCGCTCACTTTGACACTGCCGCCGACGAGCAACAGGTTTTGCGGCTTGATGTCGCGGTGCTGGATCGTCTGGCCAGTTGCCGGGTCGGGCCGGTTGAGGTAATCGATGCCTTTGGCCGCCTCTCGCATGTATTCGTGCAACTCCGCGGGTTCAATGCCCGGCTGATCTCCGACGACTTCGTCCAGACGGTCCGCGAGGGTTTGATCGGCCAACTCGCTGGCGATGATCAAGCTGGTCGGTGTGCTCCAAAAGGCGGAGATCGACAACAAGTTCGCGTGGCGAATCCCGCGAATGACCTCCAGCGATCGCTTCTCAGCTTGCATCGCATCGCCGTCGCGGTGGATGACCTTCAGGGCGACTTCGACTTCGCCGGGTCCGGCCGCCTTCCAAACTTCGCCATAGCCGCCCCGGCCGAGCGGCTCGATCAGCCGATAGCCCGGGACGATTTCCACCCCCGCACTGAGCATCAAAGGGGGCGTCCGCGGAGCCGATTCTTTCTGACGCCGCGTGTTGCTCTGATCCGCGGAGTGGGTGTCCCCGGTGTCAAAAGCGGGCGATGCGTTGATCCGGCGGATCTGCTCGGCTCGTGAGCGGAACGCCCGCCGCTGCGACTCGCTCAGGTCGCCGCCACGCTGGGTCAGGAATCGGTCCAGATCGGCGTCGGCGTCTTGAAGCAGATGGTCCTCCCAATGATCGAGCAGGTCTTCGATCGCCTCGGTCATCAACGGGAGTCCTTCGGTCGCAGCATCGGCTGCTGTTTTAAAAAACTTGACAAGAAACCTGTCCCGCCGGTGGGCTGGGTCTCGCTTCCCGGGGTGAGCCCTCCGGCTGGCTCATTTTAGCCAACCCCGCGGCCCCGCAGTGACAACCGATGGGGTCGACGATGCCAAGGCACCGTTGCCTTGGCAATTCCCTCCCCTCTACGAAGCCTATCTCCCATGACTATGCAAACCGTCAACGCCTGTCCGGTTCCCTCCTCCCCAGCCCTGAATGTCCGGAACGCCGAGGTCTTCTGGGACTTTGAGAACGTCGCTCGCGGCCATGGCCGATCGCTCGCTGGCCTGCTGCGTCGGCTGGAGCGGTTCAGCCACAACGTTCGCATCCGGGCCTATGCCGATTGGCGTCGGTTCCCCGGCGTCCAGTCACGACTGCGGTCTTATGATGTCGAAACGATCGAGACGCCCGGCAGCGGTGGTGGCAAGAACAGTGCCGACATGCAAATCGCCGTCGACGCGTTGGCCACCGCGGCCGCCAGCGACCCCCCAGCTCGTTTGGTGTTGGTTTCCGGCGACGCGGACTTCACCCCGGTGGTCGAACGGCTGCAGCGGCAAGGGGTTGAGATTTGGGTGCTCGGCCCACCCAATGCCAGTGCCGATCGGTTGCGCCGCAGCGGCGTCCGGTTTGAGACACTGCCGGCGGTCGTTGGCACCTCCAAACCGACACCCGATAACAATAGCTGCGGTAGCGGGAAGCGGGCGTGCGGCGGTCGTTTCTCAAGGACCAATCCGCGGTGGCGACGGGTCCAGGCACTGGCCGCTCATGCTTACCGAGCAACCCTAGCGGTTGAACAGAAATTGGCGGCGGCCGGTTCGTCCGAGATGATTGACCGTTGGCGCAGCGATGCCAACGGCGGCGTGGCGATGGACCGGGTGATGATGATGATGCGACGGTTGCAGCCGGACTTTTGCCCGTCGGACCTGGTCGGTTCCACTCGCAGCAACATCCGCTTGGCCGAGCGACTCAGGGATGCCGGCGTGTTCTCGCTGCGATGGGACGAAATCACCCGCAAGCACCGACTCTCGCCCACCCGCGGGACCGCCAAAGCGGAAAGCCTGCACCAACCGCCGGCAACGTTCCACAGCGAAGTCGATCAGGTCTTCCGCGAACAGACGCCCCATCAGGACGCTAATTTGCCGGGGCCGGCAGCCCAAACCCCACGTCAAGTTACTAAAACGTGGAAGCAGTCAATCTGGACTTGGCTGTTCGATTGAAACTTCGACGCTCCGATCCAAACAGTATTCAAACCATCACTCTTTGACCGCAACAACAAACATGAACATTACACAACCTGCCATGTCCGCCTTGATTTTTTTGCTATGCCTTTCCTTTACCAAACCCGGCTGGGCAGATGATTCAACGGGGCGGGGCCAACCCGATGGTTCCGCCCCCGCCCCCACCCCAGCCGAACTTCACGGCGAGCTGCGACAACTACGCTCGGTGCTGCAGCGCCTCGATCCAACCCGATCCGCATCCGGTCAAGCTTTGCGTGATTTGGCCAATGCCACCACCGACCCAATCGAGGCGGTGACGGAGGATCAGCTTCGACGCTGGGAAGATCGGCTCGACGGGGTGACCGATGAACTGCCGTCGCCAACGCCCAGCCTCCTGTCGGCGATGGTCGATGTCACCCGCTGGAACCTGGTTGCCAGGCGGTTGGAACGCGATCAACCGTCGTTGGCGGAAGATGCGATCAACCAACAAGAGGCGGGACGTTGGATGATCCAAACCGCGGACCTGATGTCGGTCCGACCGCCGGAAGTTCCGGCCGCGTCAACCGAACGATTGGCTGGCCACCGTCAGGCGGTTGCCGAGGCGTTGATCCCCGTTTTGATGCAAAATGAGATCCCCGGCGGGAACTTGCGGACCGCATTGTTGCTTTCAACCGACGCGTTGCCGGAGGATCAGCGAACCCGAGCAGACGAAATTCGCGACCGAATCGTGGCGTTGGAACAACGCGAGGATGCCCAAGAGTTTGCCAAAGAGCAGGCAGCCTCATTGACGGCCAAATTGGCATCGGTCGAGCAATTGCCTGCCGACCTTCACCTGACCGCCCTGACTCGATTGAATCAAAACGCCGAGGCTATTTATCTCAATCTCCTGGTAGAAGAAGGCTTGTCGATTGAAAGCTTGGATCAACATGGCTGGAGCCAGCTACGCGGCGAGCTGACCAAAAGCCTGCGGCGAAGGACAGAAGAGAAGGTGCAAGATCAGCAGCGACAGGTCGACGAAGCTCGCCGCGAATACCAACGTTGGGCACTGGAGCGGATTCAATCTGCTCAATCGTATAACCAGTTGAGTGAGGTCCGCCAGCAGATCGAGAAGATGTTCGATCGGTTCCAAAATGCCCGTCCAAGTGGTCCTTTACGCCTATTGACTCGCTCACCGGAAGCACGGGAGTACCTTGAGCAGATGACCAACGTCACCATAGAGACAGATGGATCATTGCTGGGTTGGCAGTGTCGGCAAGTGAACCAGAAGGCGTGGGCGGGCCACCTGAACTCTTGGAAGTATTCCGACCAGATGGCACGTTTGATCGTCATCGATACGTTCAAAAACGATCTGCTCGTGATCGATGAACGACTGCTCGATCGACCGGTGGCCAAGTTCTATCAGCGAGCATTTGAAGAAGGGTGGCAGTCGGTCGAGGACCACCCGGACGTTCAGCTCACGATCGCCAAACTGTCGGCGACCACCCCCAAAAGAACGCTCTCGGTCGCCGACTAATGTCACCGGCGTTCACCTCAACCTACCCCACGTATCCAACTGCCTCCAATCTACGCATGTTTACTATGACCGATTTTAATCCCAACCCGACGCGTCAGCCAGGCCCCCACCGGGCATTGTTCCTGGCGTTTGCCGTCACTGCCATCCTGGGCTTCAGTGAAGCCGGGTCGTTGACCTTTGCAAAAGGGCCGGGCGGCTACCAGCCGTTTCGCCAACTGGGTGAAACCTTCGACCAAACAACCGATCGGCAGGTTCGAAGCCGAGCGATCAAGCAGGCCTATGAACAGACGTTTGGTTCAGGCGATCGGCCCCGCCGGGTGATGGGGTCGGCGATGGACATCGACGCTGACCTGCCCGGTTACTTGCAGGCACTGGTCAAGCTGGATTCCGGCAGTCCTAACGTCCGCAAAGGCATCCTGCGGGAGCTTCGGCTCGCCGGGACCATCCATGACGATGCACGGTTTGACTTGCAGGCGTTTGGTGAAGCTCAACGGCGACCGGGGACCAACCTGCTGGAAACTGATCGGGACTTGGTTTACCGGCACCGGGCGTCAGGACGAGTCGAACGCATGGAGGTCAAGGAGGTTCGGCCCGAAACGATGCGGAAGAACCCCGAGAAGTACAGGAAACAGATGCGGAAGATCGCCAGCGATGGCCGTCGGACCGGCAACTCGCAGGTCTATGTGAATCGTTATGAGATTCCCATCGAGCTGCAAAGTTATGCGAAGAGCTTGGGTTTGCCGGTTTACGAGCGGGTCCGCACCGGCCAAGTTGTTCGGCCCGGCGAGACTCACGTTATTTCGGTGCTCGATGAGCGGGATCACTACCACCGTGGTCGACTCCGGCAAAGTCGATTGATTGCCGGGGCCGGCGTCGGTGCCGGGGTCTACCTGGTCGCCAGCGAGTCGATGGCCGGGGTGGCCAGCTACCGCGATTGGTCGATGAATCGCGGCAGCGGTTGGGGGGTGTCTGCACCACGGTTCGTTGGCAACCGCTGGCGGCCTGGAATCCGCCGCCGCAGCCGCCGCGTGGTCTAACTCCACGGTGCTGGCCCAGCGGCTTGGTGTGGCCGGTTTGGTCGTGGCGGTTGCCGGCGAAGGGTTCCTCGTTGCTCAATGGGCGGGCGGGGACATGACGGACCGTGAGTTCATCAGCCGCCAGGCGAATTTGGGCGGGGGCATCGTTGGCGGGGTGGCCGGGGGAGCGGCCAGCGGTTCGCTTGTCGGTTGGGCGGGCGGGCCGTTTGCCCCGGTGACCGTGCCGGTGGCGATCGTCGCCGGCGGGCTGGCGGGCGGCTGGGCAGTCGCCACCGCGGCCGATCAGGTGGTCGGTAGCTACTACGAACTGAGTGACCGGCGGCAGCGGGAGGAGCTGTTTAACTTCCTGGTCGCTCACTACCAGGATTGAGATTACCGCGTGGAGGCGGCGTTAGCATGTTTGTGGGGCCAAGGCAGTCCGACCCGCTATCTAGCTTGTCAAGCTGTTGCATCGTCTCATCATGCGGCCCGCCAGCGAAGAAGCGCTGCAGCGTCCGGTCGAATGGGTGTTCGGGGTCGGTGCTGACGTGGGCAAAGAGCGTTAGGCAGGCGTGGAACTTTTGTTCGTCGACGAATCCGAACACGTCCCGGGGGGGACGGTTGGTCAGGCCCAAAACCGTTTGGGTGGCCCGGATGAGGCGTGGGCCCAGGATCGGGTGGTTGAGATACGCGGTCGCTTCTGTGGGACCGGCGATGCCGTAGCGGCGTGACGTTTCGCTTTGGCCTAGCGCGACGTGCTGGGGGAAGACGAACCACATCCAATCGGTCGTCTTGCGGCCGCCGCGGAGTTCCGACAAGGCGCGGTCAAACGTCCCCTCGTGATCCTGGGCTTCAATAAATCGCTGTAGGTTATAAGTGTTCACGAAGGGGACCGGTGTTGGCGGGGTCGATCAGAAGGCCTCATGCGGGGGTATAGAAACGCCGAATCAATCATTGGCGTAGTGGATCTTGCTAAAGATCCAGAGTGTGGATGGATTTTTAGCAAAATCCACTACGTTTGGTGCGGGTAGTTGATTCGGCGTGCCTTTGCATCAACGAGCAGAAGCAGTATGGCTGGTCACAAATCTAGCCGTTTTGGTTCTTGCCTGGCACCGACTGGCCCCTTTTGTTTTATTTTGAGCTTCCATGGGACATACCGGGGGGCGGGGGTCAATAGTCAAGGTTGATAGCATTCAAGGTGCCAGCCTTACCAATCGACCCCCGTCCCCTTTTTAAGCTTGGGCGTCCGCGGCGTTACGATCCTGCCGCAAATAAACTTGAACGGCGTCTGGTGAGATGCCAAAACAACCGAGCAATCTCACGATCAAATCGCGGATACCGTTGGCTGACAGGTTGCTTTCGATGAAGAGGTCGTCCGCCAACCGCATCGCCTTTCGCAACTCGTGCGGTTCGGTGGCGATCGTGTGGTTGCCACGATTGCTGATGAAATCGGGGTGGTCCACGAGGAAACGGAAACGCGCTTCGTCGCGCCCGATCAAATGCTGGCAGATCAATTCGTACAGCCGTTGCCAAGTTGTCACGCCCGAGGTCGCTTGCCCTTCAAACACGAACGCAAAGGGACGCTTGAATGTGAAATCTTCGTCCAGGCTGTGCGGGACTTCGCGATCGAGATCAGCGATGATCCGTTCGTTGGTTTGTTGATCGTCCTGGCCGGATTGTTCTTGGGACTCCAGCGTGACGGTCGTGTTCTGCTGGACCAATTCGGAAAGCTCCGAAGCGACCAAGTCGAACGCGGCGACCTTTTGGTTGTAGGCGAGTTTAAACGTCGCCCCGTCCTGCAGCGCCACGTCATCGTTGTGGTCAATCGACAACCAAATGTCGTCCGACAACGCCAGTAAATTCTCACGTACTGCTTCGAGGTCTTCGAGGATCAGCCGGGTACGGGACGCGGCAGATGGGTTTTGGGGTGACATGTTGCTCGCAAGTCGGGTTTGTGGAACGTTACACTGGATCAGGGGTGCGTCTATGTTAACGTGCAGTTTGGCCCACCACGATCCATGGTGTCTTGAACCGACGGAGAAACGGAAAATGCCTCAATCACATTCTGCGCTCTATGCGCATTTGATCTTCAGCACGAAGGATCGTTTTCCATTTTTGAAGGATGACATTCGTGATCGAACCCATGCGTACTTGGCGACGATTCTGCGGGACATGGGTTCGCCGTACGTCGTGATCGGCGGGGTGGAGGACCATGTTCACGCGTTGTTCGACATGGGCCGCATTCACGCAGCCAAAGATTTTGTGGAACAGATCAAACGTGAATCGTCGAAATTCATCAAAACGCTCCGTCCGAACCTGGACAAATTTTATTGGCAACGAGGATACGGGATTTTCTCGGTCAGTCCGACGCATCGTCCGAAAGTCGAAGCGTACGTTAGAGGGCAGGAAGAACATCACCGTAAGAAAACGTTCCAAGAAGAGTATCGAGAGTTTTTGAAAAGATACGAGATCGAGCACGACGAACGGTATGTTTGGGACTAGCGTTGCCAGTCGTTTGTTGGCCAAAGGCCTCGATCACCATAGCCTGGGGCAACGCCCCAGGAACATAGACGCCAACCACGGTTTGGCCAACGGCCATGAACACGCGCGGATCGGGGACGGATTCGCGGCGATGATCGAGCGCGGATTGAATATGGCCCTTGGCCAAACGGGCGCGGTGGGTTGCCGTGGACCTAGGGCGTTGCCCTAGGCTATGGTGCAGATGGCCGTTGGCCAAAACAGTGGATCGCCGGCGGCGCTACCGCTATTGTGCGTTGGGGCATGCCGGTTTGTTGGCCAAAGGCCTCGATCACCCTAGCCTGGGGCAACGCCCCAGGAATCCGTGACGCCCCGAAATAATGTCGGATAGAATGTCGGGTAGGTGCCAGCCATTTTGTGGTCCCCCTGTGGTGGGATCTGATGTGGAACTTGCGGCGATGCTTTGGCCACTGCAGCTGCGTGGGCCGCCCGGGGTTATCGGGCGGGGGCGGAGCGAATCGATCACCGCTATCACCGCGGTCAAGCTTTGGCGGCCGGTTGCTTTGCATCAACGAGCAAGAGCAGAATGGCTGATTGCAAATTCAGCCGTCTCGGTGGCACCGAATGTCGAACTCACTGTCAGAACGCGACAATCAACGATCATGCTACGCCGGCGGCTGCTGGCCCCCCCCACGTTCGTCCATTTGAAACGGTAGCCTGTCGCAATTGGAACTTTCCGGCCCCCTGCCCGGCCGTTCGCCGCCCGCACGAACTGCACCACTGGGCCGGGGGGGGCTGGACCTGCGGTGGTTCCAAGCGGCTACATTACGTCGCCTTCACACTGGTTGGCAGGTTCCGCCAGCAGGAAAGTCTTGGAGTTCTGATTAGTGGACTGATCTGTTTGTATGGCAACGTTAGGAAGAAGAGTTTCACTCGATGGTAGGTGTTGATGAGAAAGAAAGCTGACTACGTCGCGGCCGGCATCCTGTTTGTCGGCGGGTTAGCTGTCGCCATCGGACTGCAGGGCCTCCCGCCGGTCATGGAGGAGGGCCGCTTCGCGATTGGTTGGGCCGCGATCGTCGTGACATTGATTGGCGTCGGAACGACCTTGTGGACCCTTCATTGCTTCTGGGCACGCCGACGTTTCTTATTGGCCTCGCACGCCTATGAATCGTTCACAAGGTAGCTGGCAACAACCACCGACCCCCGGCCCTGAGATGAAAATTACGGCTACTGAGGTAACTGGACAGCCCCCCTCGAATCAGCTTTACTGTGTGGCGTCGTCAGCCGGTGGCCATCCCGCCGGCAGGCGAACAAACCTCTGCACCAGCCGATTGCGTTCGACGCCCCCATCTTGGCTTCTGGTCCAATCCAACATCCAACCGATTGAATTGAACAGCATGCTAGTCGTTGCCGCTTTGAGATATGTCAGGTTCCTCATCGCCATTGGCATTGGATGTGTTCTTATCTTGGTCGCCCTGACCACCTCGACGAAGAAAGAGAATTCAAAAGCAGAGGAAGTCTACGGCAGGCTGGAAGGCAAATTACGTCTTGAATCTCCGGAACTTGCTGGCCGTCTGATGCAAATGCGAGAGGAACACGGGGAGGTCGCTGTCGCCGCGGTGGGGCAGGCAGTCAATGAGGCGAAAGGCGACGTGGGTCTGGTCAAGCTCGTTTCTCAACCGAACCTCAACACCGCGTCATGGCAAATGCGTTTGGTCTCTCTGGCTGCGGCGGGCACAAAAAACGGCGATCATCAACAAGCGACTTTGAAGTCGCATGGTGTTGCAATTGAGGCGTTGGCTTCGGCTGATGAGGAATTAGCAAATGCATACTTGGACAATCTTGAGTTGGCCGCGCAAGACAATGAATTGTGGTTGCGAGTTTACGATGACCCAATTGCTGTTCAGTTTTTGAACGATCAGCGACAATCCAATACTTCCGGTGACGACGGACTTAACCTTGAGATAATTGACTACTACAGAGCTAATCGGGATGTATTGGAGTCGGTGGTTCGATCTGTGGCGGCTGTGCCCATCGTCCGTGAGGATGGTTCGGCAACGCGCGATGATGCTGCCGACTTTCGCGTTGTACCCTCTCTCGCTTATCAGCATCGGCCCCATTATCTAAACGCAGTCAACGGGTTCAACGGCGATAGTCAAAGTCCGGCCGTTCTGGCCGCGACACATTTCACCTTTGAAGATTACGGCGAATTGATCGGTCATCTTGTCGAAAAGGGAGTGCCAGTTCAGGAAGCCGTCGACGTTGCGTTCGCCAATGGACCTTATCTCGACGATCACCTCCTTGGCGGGGGCGTCGCCCCATCTACGTTGGCGGAGGAATTGTATCGCGTCCGCACCGTATCATTGACGGTTTGGGACGAGGCTCGTCGCGGCCCCCTTGCACTCGATCTGCACGAAGCGGCCCCAGTCGTGGCAAATGATGTATTGGCCCGGTTTGGTAAGGATGACGTGGCTTCATTCCTCTACGTCAATTTCGGTGACAATCGTGAGACGCTAGCCGCTGCGGCGGAGGCACTTGCCGGTCCGGAGCAAACCGCTGACCTCGCTTTCGCGGTGTTGGCGCACTATGCCGACGACGATCGATTTCGCCGCTTGCTCATCAATGATGCTATCGGTCCGAGACTTATCCTTTACGCGGCCATTCGCGGCGACAATGGGTTGGAAGAACTTGAAGAAGATCCGCGATATTTGAACAAGTACGTTGCATTGGATGGAACACCGGTGGACCCCGCCTGGTGGGAGTCGTTACCTGGGGGGGCGTTGATTGCAGTCACTCGCAATTGGAAAGATGGATTGCCCAATGAATGGTCGGAACTTGGTTGGGCGGCCCTGGATGTCGCCGATGTGGCTCTCATGGTTGGGAGCATGGGGACTTCCGCCGCCGCCACTCAGGCAACGAAGCAGGGAGGCAAAACGGTCGTCAAATCAGTTAGCCGGAAAGCAGTCAAACAGGGGCTTCGCAGTTCGCTCAGTGGTCGGGCTAAGAAAATGGGTGCCCGCAACTCGTCCGTCCGCGCGACGAGAAAAAGCTTGCTTTCTAGGCTCGAAGATGCTGGCCAGTATGTCAGACGCCAGGCTGCTAAAACACCCGGATCAAAAGTGGCTGGTTCGGTAATTGCGGCATCGACTAATAGCCTCCAAACCGCAGGAGCTGCAACACTCCAGGTGGTCGATGCAGCTCGCAAAGGTTGGCGAGCCGTGCCGCCAAAAGTGAAGGTGTGGACCTACCGGGGGTTGCTGGGAGCCAGTCTGTTTGCGGAACTTCGCTACCGGACGGTCCCGCGACTCGTTGAAAAGTGGGGTGAGTTGACAGACGGCATCAAGTCGATTTGTGATGATGTCGCCGCATCTTTTGCCAACTTGTTGGCGGATGCACTGAGAGATATGTTCAACATTGATCTTGAGTCCGAAGGGATGGCTGGACTGTTCAAAAGATTTCTTTGGGGCACGCTCGCGGTGGGGTGTTTCTTATTGGCTTACATCTGGCGACCCTGGCGCAAGAGATTGATCTATGTCTAACCTTACGATCACCGGTCATGAAAATCCGTCGATGACTCAAAAAACACCTCAGGAAAATCGGCAGGGCGTCGGCGTCGCATTGCTGGGCCGCCCCGCCGCCGGAAAGTCTTGCTTCCTGGCCGGTTTGAGTCTATTGACCGATGCGGATAACCAATCCCCGCTCACCATCACCCCCCAAAACGCCGAGGGGATGAAGCTTTTTAATGAACTTCGCCAAAGGCTCCAGGATGGGCAATGGCCTGACAAAACCTTCCAGAATCAAAAGTTTGACGTCGCTGTGACCAAAGCAGGGCGTAAGGCCGTTTTGACTCTTTTGGAAGCAAGCGGGGAAGCGATCCTGGATGCAGCGGTAAAAGGCGGCAAGGACGCCGCCGCCGAACAGGTCAAAGAACACTTCGGCGACGCGGAAGCTCTATTGATCGTACTGGACCCGGACAGCGATTTTGGGCCGAGGGCTAGCGATGCGAGAGTTGCCGCCGTGCAAGCGGTCGCGGAAAATCGCACGGGGGCAAGGACCGGTCGGTTGGCGGACGTGGCAATCATCCTCAGCAAAGCGGATCGCCATCCAAACTTGACGGACCGAAAGGCAGCCGAGCAATTCGTTCGAGAAAAGTCGCCGGGACTATGGAACAAGCTATCGGAATCAGCCGACAGCTTGGCCGCGTTTCCTATCTCGGCAACCGGTGGTCAGACAGCGGACGGTAGTCCTCCAACAGATCCAAGACCGACCGGTTATGACGAGTTGTTCAGCTGGTTGCTGCGGCGGCGATCTAAACGAGCTTTCTGGATCAAGTGGGGAGCGGCGCTGTTGGTTGCTTCGGTGCTGGGCATGGTCGTATTCCTGGGAGTTGGCATTGCCAAGGCAAGACACGAACAGAACGTCCAACATGCGTTTGCCCTGTTGTCTGATCCGGAAACGACGGTACAAGAGGCAGTCGAAGTTGCAGACGGGTTAGACGACGAACGGGTTCAACGTGAACTGGTGGCCAAGCTGAATGAGAACCTAAGTCAGCTTGAGCGAGAATTGGTCCGGGAGCGGAGCGAGGAGGCGATTGGACGACTTCGAGACCAATTGTCTGCTGTTTCCAACGTCAAGTCAGCTTCGATTCGTGGCCGGGTCGAAACACTCTTGGCCACGGCCGATAAAAAACTCGATGACCTAGTCTACGAACGCGTTTCGGGTGCCTACGGT
This sequence comes from Pirellulaceae bacterium, assembly GCA_963833245.1. GTDB lineage: Bacteria > Planctomycetota > Planctomycetia > Pirellulales > Pirellulaceae > Rhodopirellula. The sequence continues at coordinate 1,140,165 of CAWHXH010000002.1, read as the reverse complement.
CCACCGATGCTGCCGGGATTTGAGTCGGTTGCGGATGAGTATGTCAATGCAGCATTTGCGAACTCAGGACGCAAAGCCGAAGTGAGTCGATGGTTGAAGGAGCTTCACGACGCTCGCTTTGAGGACGCACGTCGCGTCATATCGGCGTTGCCGAAGTCAAGCTCCGAGGACATGGTTCGCAAAGCCGCCGCGATCGACGAACACATGGAAAAATTCTCGGCCAAGTACAGTGAAACCGGTCGAGTCAAGGTTCGCCGGGCTGCAACCTTGGCCAGGCAATTCGCCGGCACGCATCACTACACGGTTACCCTGCAAAATAGTGGTGGGCTGGATCAGTCACGCACCCACGCAATCTTTGTAGACGTCAACGGCGTGAGAGTTCATGAATTTCAAAGTGGCGGTAGATTGAAATCAAAAACGTGGAATGAGGAGTTTAAAATCAATTGGCGCGTCGGTCAAACGATCAAAATCGAACTTTACGATTACGAGTGGGGAAATGAAACGATCGCTCGGTTCGACGGCAGTGGCCCCATCAATTTGAGAATTTTGCGGGGTCGCCGCTCACCGACACGCTGGAACGAGGGCTGGCGATCCAGAGCACCTGATGTCTACGTGACCTGCAATGTTGAAGATCTGTCGGAATCCGATTGGGAGGTGGTATCCGACTACATTTACCCAGGCTCAAAATGGGATCGTTCATTGAGCGGTAACGATGAATAATTCATCCTCTGACAAAGAAGCCATTGACGGTCCAGCCGCATCCTTTGGGTTAAAGGGGGGTGGGTTTGATCTGCTCACTGCTTCCGATCAATTTTCCGAAACAGCGAGAACGGCCCTTCGAGACTTCGCCACCACAACCACCGGGGGACGCAGAGATTTTCCCGGTGGCATCAGTTTCGGCTACGATAAGGTAGTCACGGGGGGGTGGATTCTGGTTCGGATTACACCCGGTCCAAAGGATGGGGTTAATCGCTCTACTAAACGTTTCGACGCGATCTACATCGAATCAGAGTCAATCGCATTGGATCGATTATTGCATCCCGCGGCTTGGCAGGAGGTGCCAACTGTTCCCGGGGAAACCATCTCGCTGACGCCCGCTGACCCTCCGGCTGGGGCGGAGGCTTTACTCTTGACTCAACATCGACCGTCGCAGTCCTCATCAGAAAACGACGCTAACCTCCGGTCAGGCGAGATCGAAAGCACAAAGGCGTCATCCCAATTCCATAGCATAACAAATTTCCGTCAGACAAAGCCGTTGAAAAAAGACTTGAATACCTATGCAGCTCTCTCGACTTGCATTCTGCTTGGATGCGTCTTAGGCGGGATCGCGACTTGGCTATACAGGCAGCAAGAGATCAACCGGCAACATCTAGCTGCCAGTGCCAGCATGAATTTGCTCAGCAAAAAACTGACCTCGCTCTACGAGTTAGCCTACCCAGAAGACATAGCAGATCAAGATCCAGATCTGATGATTGATGATTTTGGAAGGTTGAAAAGATTTATCGAGCGTTCTCGATCAGAGCAAGACAGGATAGGTCAATTACCGGGAGAGAACTCTAAGTTGCAGGAGGAACGCACTTCTACTAAGGCAGTTTCAGGCTCGCCTCCCGTTTTACCCTCGACGCTTCAGGATACGCAACGTGAAGTCAAACAATTGGAGAAGGATTTGAAAGATTGTGTTTCGAGTTTTGCAACCTTACGCGATCAGGTCAAAACCGTTGAACGCAGCTTGGATACACTACAGAAAAGCTTTCCACACGGAATCGAGTTGAGCCCCCAAGGAGCGTCCGATGAGGAGCCATCACTCAAATTTCGTCGTTAGAACCTCAGGAACTAAGATTGCAACGTCTGCCGTAACCGGAGCTTTGAGACTTCAGCCCGGGGACGAATCCTAGGTGGTGTTGGGTTGGGGCCAGCCACCCAGTGGTCCCCAATTAGCAAGATCTGATGTGGAACTGGCGGCGCTGCTTTGGCCACAGCAGCTGCGTGGACAATCCGGAATCAATGCGGGCGGGGCGGAGCGAACCGGTTATCGCAGTCAATCATCGGCGGCTGGTTGCTTTGGAACGCCGAATCAATCATTGGCGTATCGGTCCTTGCTAAAGATCCAAAGTGTGGAAGGATTGCTAGCAAAATCCACTACGTTTGGTGCGGGTGATTGATTCGGCGTGCCTTTGCATCAACGAGCAGAAGCAGTATGGCTGGTTACAAATCTGGCCGTTTTGGTTTTTGCGTGGCACCAACTGGCCCCTCCGGCTTTTTATTAAGCTTCTGGGGGACATACCGGGGGGCGGGGGTCAAAAGGCAAAGTTGATAGAATTCAAGGTGCCTACCTTGTCACTCAACACTCGTCCCCTTTTCCGGGTTCGTCAACGAAAAGGCGTCGCGGCGACGCCCTTCGATCGTTCCTCGACCGCCGGGGCTTCTGCAAAGATCGCACCGACCCCGACAGCGAACCTCACGACCACGACGACTTCAAGCCCTGGACGAACCCAGACCGTTGGGAACGCGGTCCCATGCGCGACCGCATCGACAGTTCTCCTTTATCTTTCGGGCGTTATGCAAACTGCGTAGCGACGAGGGCCGCGGCTGCCCCGCGAACAAACCACCATCGCGGTGACGTTCGCCCAAGCGACCACGAAAGCTTGTCCAGAAGCGTCAAACCCAAAAACCCTGATCCCTTCTTATGGGCTCCTTCGGCCCGATCCAGAATCAACCTTGCTCTCTGTGCGGCCTCGCCGTACACTTGCAGGATGAGTGGCGACGAACTTCTCTGCTTCGTGTACCTCGACGAGTTCCAAGATGATTGGAAGTCGATCTGTTCGGATGACAGCGACGAGCGGAGCTTGTGGACACTCGAAACGCTCATCATGAGCGACCGCCGATCGTCGCGGGAACCGGCGGGTTGCGGAAGGTTCGATTCGCCATCGCGGAGAGAGACCAAGGCAAGAGCGGCGGCGTCCGCGTCTGTTACGCCTACTTCGTCGAGTACCACGTTGTTTTGATGATGATGGCGTACCCGAAGAAGCGCAAAGACGATTTGGCCGCGAGCGACAAAGCTGGAATCAAGAAGTATCTGGCGATCACGGAAAAGTGGTTGGAGAAAAACTCACGGGGAAAACATAGAGGTTGAGCATGAACAAGAAAACTGAAAAAACAGTCGGCTGCGAACTGGTGGAGCGTCTCGAACGCTTCGCCAAGAAACTTGAAACGGTCGATAGCGTCGATGACCTATCGACGTTCTTAACTGTTCGCAAAGTGAAGCTGAGCTTAAGACCAGCGACCTTTAGCGGCGAACAAGTCAAAGCAGTTCGAGAGTCGTTGCAGGTAAGCCAAGCCGTATTCGCCGACTTTCTCGGCGTGTCGGTGGGTGCGGTTCGCGATTGGGAACAGGGGATCAACGAGCCGATCGGTCCGGTCCGCCGAATCATGGAGGAAATTAGGAACGACCTAGAAGGTTGGTCGCGTCGGATTCGCGAACTTGCAAACGTCACGGCAAGCTATTAGCGAGAAACGGTAAAGTTCATTGCCAGTCAAAGATAACAGAAACCAGCCAATTGAGATACGCTGGTTGGCACGTCTAGCCCTGTTTCAATTCGGAGGCTTGAACGCTCGGATCAGCGTCCAGGCAGCTTCATCGTCTAAGCCCAATGAATCGTCCACGTACTTTTGAATGGTGGATGGATCCACCCACCTTGCATGATGGACGTCCGATCATGACCGGCCGCGAACTGAATTGGTTCCAACGTCAAACAATCGCATTTCGTGCCCCAACCACTAGGTCATCGGTTTGGCAATCACCGCGGGGGATCGGAACGATGGCACCAGCGCCATGAGGTCTTCCAGGATTAAGTAGAGGCAGGGCACGAGCACCAGGATGATCGCCGTGGCGAACAGGATTCCAAATCCCAGCGAAATGGCCATCGGAATGATGTACTGGGCCTGCAGCGACGTCTCAAAGATCAGCGGTACCAAACCGCCAAAGGTGGTGATCGTCGTCAGCAGGATGGGTCGGAAACGACGCAATCCCGCCTGCATGATGGCGTCAAACGGGGTTGTCCGGTCACGAGCCTTATTGGCATAGTCAATCATGATCAGCGAGTCATTGATGACCACGCCCGACAGCGCGATCACCCCCATCAGGCTGACCAGCGACAGGTCGTAGCCGAGCAGCATGTGGCCAAAGATTGCCCCGACGATGCCAAAGGGGATCGCCACCAAAACGATCAGCGGCTGGATGTAGCCGCGAAACGCGATCGCCAGCAGCGAGTAGATCACCGCGAGCGCTAACCCGAACGAACCATACAACGATGTGGTCGCCTGCCGCATCTCGGCGTCGGAGCCTTCAAAACTCCAGGTGGTGCCGGGGAAGTCGGCTCGCAGTTGCGGCAGTTCGTCGGTGTTCAACGCCGTCAAAATCTGGGTGATCGCCCGTTTGGGTTCGACATCCATCGAGACGTTGATGACCCGCCGACCATTGCGCCGTGTGATCCGCGAGGCGGCCACGTTCTTTTCCACTTCAGCGACCTCCATCAACGGAACCTCCGTGCCGTCGGGGGTGCGAATGATGAGGTCTTCGAGCGCGTAGATGTCTTCGCGTTCGTCCTCGGGCAATTTGACACGAACTTCGATCTCATTGGTGCCACGCAGCAATCGCAACGCCAGCGAGCCAAAGTACGCGCCGCGGAGTTGGTCGCCGAGTTCCTCGTCGGTCAAACCCAACGCGCGACCCTCGGGACGCAGCCGAAAGTCATATTGATTTTTGCCGCGGTCAAAGCTGTCGGACACGTCGCGGACGTTGGCATACGATTCCACCCTTTGGGTGAATGCCCGAGCCGCTTTCTCGAGCGTGTCGATGTCGGTGTGGCTCAGCGCCACGCTGACGTCGCGACGGTAGCCGCCCGGTCCGCTCTCGGCCTCAAAGGTGACCTGGTCGACGCCCGGTAAATCGCCGATTTGTTCCCGCCACAATTCGATGATGTCTTTGGCCGTCATGTCACGCTGGTCCGGCGGCTTGAGCACAATTTCGACATCAATGAAGTTGTCGCCCCGGACATTGGTTTTGATGCCTTCGGCGACCCGGTAGAGGTCATGCTCGTCAAACATCCGCAAACTCGCCGCGGTCACAGTGTTGGCGATTTCGGCGGCTTGATCTTGAGTCGTGCCGACGGGCATCCGAACGCCCGCTTCGATCTCGTCGGCGGAGACCTCCGGCATCAGGATCATGCCCATGTGGGCGCTGGTGGCATAACCGGTGACGATCACGAACAGACCCAACGCCGCCGCCGCGGTCACGTACCGGTAACTCAAACATAACCGCAGCACGGGGCCAAACAACGATTCGACGACGCGGTTGAATCCCCGATTGAAAGCCTTTTGACCGCTACCAATCCAGCGACCAAAGCGGCGGAGCAGACCGATCCGTCGGTCGGACGGTTTGGGTTTGGGGACGTGGCTCAGGTGAGCCGGCAGGATGAACAGCGATTCGACCAGCGAGAGCGTCAGGACGATGATGACGACGATCGGCAGCGGTTGCCAAAACTTGCCGGTCTCGCCGGGGATGAAAATCAGCGGGACGAACGCGACAATGTTGGTCAGGATGCTAAACGTTACGGGACTGGCGACCTCGCGGGTGCCCTCGATGGCGGCGGTTTGATCGTCGCTTGCGGTCAGTCGCTTCTCATGAATGTTTTCACCCACCACGACGGCGTCGTCGACCACGATGCCCAGCACCACCAGGAAACCAAACAGCGAAATCATATTGACGCTGACGTCGGCGGCCGGCAGGAACAGCAGCCCGCCGATGAACGACACCGCCATGCCAATCATCACCCAAAACGCCAGCCGCAATTCCAGGAACAGCGATAGGATCACCATGACGATCACGACCGCAATGATGGCGTTTTCGAGCACCAGATTGAGCCGCGATCGGAACTCCTCGGCGTCGTTGCTGTCGATCCGCCACTGGACGCCCGGCGGCAGCGCCGCCTCATAAGCGGTCATCTCCCGCTGGACCGCTTCGGCGATTTCGATCGGCGACTGGGAGCCGACGCGGAACACATCCAATTCCACTGCGGGGGTTTGGCTGAACTGCGAGTGAAAACCCTCCTCTTCAAACCCATCGCGGACGGTTGCCAGGTCCCCCAACTTGACCCGCTGGCCGTCGCGGCCGGACACGATTTCGATGGCGGCAAACTCATCGGCCCACTGCTTGCGAGCTTTGACCCGCAGCAGGATTTCGCCGGAGTCGGTTTGCAACGAACCGGCCGCCACATCGCGGCTGGAGGTTCGGATCACGTCGGCGACGTCGGACAACGTCAAACCATATTGACGCAATTGCCCACGGGGGATCTCGATGTGCGTGACATAACTTGGGACGCGGCGCAGTTCGACCTGGGTGATCTCATTGGTTGATTGCAATTGATCGCGGACCTGTTCGGAGAGTTTTCGCAGCGTCCAAACATCGACCGGGCCATAAAGGACCAATCGCATCACCTCCTGCTGCTGCGACTGCAACCGGACTTCGGGGCGTTCGATTTGTTCGGGGAACGTGCGGATGCGGCCGATCGCCTGCTCAATCTCCTGGAACGATTGAATGCGTCCCTGGCCGGGGATCAATTCAATCTCGACGCTGCCTCGGCCCTCGCGCGCTTCGCTGGTGATTTCGCGGATGCCCTCAACGCTGCGGATCGCCCCCTCGATCGGACGCAGGATTCCCTGCTCGACTTCTTCGGGCGAGGCCCCGGGATAGCCAACGTCGACGTTGACGATGTCGAGTTGGAATTGCGGAAAGACTTCCTTTTGAACATTAAACGCCGCCCAAATGCCACCACCCAGCAGCAGGCACATCAACAGGTTGGCGGCGATGGTGTTCCGCGCCATCCAAGCGATCGGACCCTCGAACGCAATCCGATCTTGCGAATCGCGTTCGGTCCGACGTCTCATAACGCCGCTCCGGATTCGCCATCGGGTTCGGAGTCGGGTTCGTCCGACTTGCGCAGTTTGACCCCGTCGGCGACTGTAGCCAACGTTGTGATGATGACCTCATCCCCGTCGTCCAATCCGTCAGCAAGATAGACATACTGGGCGTCGCGAAACGTCACCTCGACTTGGCGAATCCGCAACTCGTCGTCCCGCATCACCCAAACGGTGTCGCCATCGTGCAGGTGGTCCCGGGACAATCGCACCACGTCGTCGATCGGTTTGCCCAGGACCTCGACGTCGATCAATGACCCAAGGATTAGCGGCGGATCGTTGCTATGTTTGGACAACGGATCGGCGACGGTGATCAACACGCGTGCCAATCGTGTTTGATTGTCCAGCGACCCGATCATCCGCGCGACGATGCCTTTACGGTCGACGCCTGGCCCCCAAGCGTCGGTGTCCCGCAGCGTGGCGACTGAACCGGTGGCGGACTCCTCGTCGCCGGAAGCGAATTGGATCCACCGCAGGCTTCGCACCGGCACCGCGGCGGAGACCCAGTACTCCTCGGTGCCGACCAATCGCCCCAACTCATCACCGGGACGGACTTGGGAACCGATGTTGACTTGCCGGGTCAAGACTTGAGCGTCAAAGGGGGCGACCAATTCGGTTCGATCCAGATCCAACTGCGCCCGCTCGACGGCTGCCTCGGCAGCCCTGACCTCGGCCCGGATCGACGCCAATTGGGGGACACGCAGCATCAACGATTGGTTGCTGCCGGCGATCGTTCCGGCGAGCATTTGCATCTCTTTTTTGGCCAAACTTTGCCGCCCGCCCTCGATCGCCAACGACGCTTCGGCCTGGGCCAATTCACTGCGGGTGATCGACACCGCGTTGGCGTAATCGGCCGGGTCGAGCCGCATCAGCAGCTCGCCTTTTTGCACCATGCCGCCGGGTACGAACCCCGGGGACATCTCGACAACTTGGCCATCGATCCGGGGGCTTAGGTTGATTTCCCGGGCGGCTTGGACGGTGCCCAACACGCGGATCAGCGGCTGGAACGTCCCGCGGGTGACCGCGATGGTTTCGACCAACGCCGACGACTTGCGTTTGGCGTTGATCGTTTGGGCCGTCGGCTCGGTGCGATTGATGACAACCACCGCGTAAGCACTGCCGGCCAAAACCCCGCCGCAGGCGATCACCGAAACGATCGCTCGAATCCAAAAGGCTTTGGATTCACGGGCGGGGGTCTGGGTCATGGGGGCAGGCGTCGGGGTCGCGGAGTGGGCGGGGGGGCGGGTTGCAAGAGTTCCTCGAAGGAGAACTCCGGGTCGGCCAATTGACTTTCGGGGGCGGGCAACGGCTGGGTCGTTGAGTCGGCGTCGGCTTCGGGATTGGGGTCGGCTTCGGATTCGCCGGCGGGGATGTCTTCGCCTTCGGCATTACCGATGTTCGGATCCGCACCGGTGGCAACGACGTCATCAGCGATCAAAACCACGCCGCCCGCCGCTGGGGGCAGTCGCGGATCGAAACCGCCGGCCAGGGCCAGGTACAGCGAGACGCGGGTCAGCCGTAAGTTTAACTCGGCGGACACCGTTTCACGCTGCAGACGTTGCAAAGCCGTCAGCGACGTCAGCACGTCGAGGTACTCAACTTCGCCGATGAAGTATTGCTCAAGCAATTGGTCGGTCGCACGCCGGGCCAAATCGACCTGCGTTCTGAGTCGTTTGATCCGCTCCTCCTGGTTCCGCTCGCGAGCCAACGCGTCTTCGACCTCGCGAAAAGCGATCAGCATCGTTTGGCCGTATTGATTGAATCGCAACCGCGTGATCGCCGCGGTGCGGTCGACTTCGGCCCGCCGTTGGCCGCCGTCGATCAGCGGGGCAATCAACTGCGAGCCGACCGAGGCGAACCAATCGCGAAAAAGATCCGACGGTTGGTCGGCGACGTTGAGCACCGAGCCGGTCAGATTGAGACGCGGGAATTGATCGCTGAACGCGGCCGCCGCATCGCGATCGGCGGCGACAAACGCCAAGTAATCCCGCCGCACGTCGGGTCGCCGACGCAGCAATTCAGCCGGCAGTCCGGTCGCCGGCAGCGGGGGCAGCGACGGCAACACCGTGCCGGGATCGTAGTTGGCCGCCTGCGGCAATTCGCCCAGCAGGACGGCGAGTTGATGCTCACGTAGCTCCAGCTCGGTTTGCACGATCGCCCGCTGCTCCAACGTCGATTCAAGCAATTGCTGCTGGCGCAACACGTCGGGGATGCGAATGAATCCGAGCCCAAAGCGGAGTTCCTGCAGCTTCAATCCGTTTTCGTTGGTCTCGATTTGTTCTTCGAGCAGTTCCAATTGGGCGTGCGATTCGATCAGCGCCAACCAGGTTTGAGCGACGTCGGAGGCGAGCGTTAGGGCGACCGCTTGATAATCGGCATGCGTCGCCGAGGCACGGAATCGCTCAGCGTCGACGCTCGCTTGAATCCGGCCCCACAGATCGATCTGCCACGCCGCATCAAGCCCCAGCACGCTGGGAAAAACGTCCGGGCCGGGTCCAAAATCACTCCGCGTGTTGAGGATTCCGTTGACGTCGGGGTAAAAATCCGAAGCCTGCCGCCGGGCGACCGCGCGGGCGGCGGAGACCTGTTGCAACGCCGCGGCCAGGTCAAAATTGCCGCCAAACGACTGTTCCACTCGTGCCGTCAGCCGCGGGTCGTCCAGTTCGGTCCACCACCGCTGAGCCTGCGGCACCGCCCCGGTGTCGGAGAACGCCGGCAGTGGGGCGGTCTCAAAGTTGCCCACCGGTTGCCGCCCGGCGCATCCGCCGACTAACACCAAGAGGGCAAGCAACCCCAAGAGGGCGAGCAGCCTCGGGACGGCGAACGTCCACCGAGCGATCCGGTGCGGTTGAGAAAAAGCGACGGCCATGAACTTGCCCGGCCTACCAATTGTCCGCCGGCGGCATCAAGGTTCGTCCGCTCAAATAGGTTCCCCGGTGGTGTCCCCGCACCTGGTCGGTTCCCCCTATCTTGAGGACCCCGGGCTGCTCGCCGCGAAGCCGCCTGGACCCTTCGATCACGCAGCCCGCCAGCCCGATGTCGTCCTCGCTCACCGTCGCCGATTTGCGTAAACGCTTTGGCGGCGTGCATGCCCTCGGCGGGGTTTCCGCGTAATTTCGGCCCGGGACCGTCCACGCGGTCGTCGGCGAAAACGGTGCGGGCAAGAGCGCGTTGATGAAGATCCTCGCGGGGGTGCAGAAGGCACATATAACCGATGATGATGAACTCTAGCAGCGAACTGAAGCCAGTTGACCCGTTTGGCTTCGCTAGAATTGACCATCAACAGTCTCTCTACCGGCTCGAGTGCCGAGGGCACCCCATAGCCCATAAGGACTTTCGGAGCCAGCAGGCAGATGATGTCCGCGGGCTCCAACCTGAGCGCTCGCTTGATTGCCCGCTTCGATTGAATCGGTGATGAATTTAATGGCCCCGTCGCCCATCAGAACATGGACGCCACCCTGGTGTCGACTACTTGGTGGATAGACCCCGGTGTCTAACGGAATCCCAACGGTACGAGTCAAACATAGATTCTCGTTTGGAGGGGCAATGACAGTCAGGGCTCCATACACACCACGTCCCAAAGCCCACCGGTAGCCTCGCCCTGATTCGGCGTCGGTCTCAGTATGGTCTAAGACAAAATTGGCTGTGGGGGCCCAGAACGATGGTCGTGTGGCATCAATGTGGCTGTCACATATAGTGTTCATGTTCACATCGCCGACGGTACCAAAAACCCCGACTTTCTTCGTGCGAACATCGTTGTCACCCAGATCTGTCGCGATTTCGGCGGCACAAATCGTGTTGGACAATCCGTCTAAAACTGCACCAAAACGAATGACATTTCGGGGAAGCCAGAAGCCTCGATTGGCCGCCCGTGCTTGCGCGATCTTGTCGGCTATCTGGAGCGCGGTACCGGTAACGTTACCCGCTTCATCGCGGGCACTATTTATCATGTCCACCGAGTCGCCCAAGTTCGCGGCATAGTTGGTGCGGCCTTGACTGGGTAGCCCGGCGCCGGGATCGCTGGGGCAACGAAAACCGGGAATTTCGGTCATCCATGGGTCGTAAGGGCCGTACAGGGAATGAACCGAGAGAGAAAAGCGAGGATCAGGCCCCATTGGCGGATAGCCTCGTTTTCCCGGTATCAGGACCGGGTTACTAATTTGCTCCCAGAGCGACTGCTGCTCGATGAACGGCGTCAGTCCAACCAGCCAACTCAGATCCAGCCTGTTTGAAAACCCTCCTCTCTGATACTTCGTCCCGCCCATGTGCATTGGCAGTTGTTTGTAGGCGGCATGGTAGTTGTGAACTGCGAGGCCGATTTGTTTAAAATTGTTAGCGCAGCTCATTCGACGTGCCGCCTCACGGGCTGCTTGAACCGCCGACAGGAGCACCCCCACCAGGACGCCGATGATGGCAATGACGACAAGCAGTTCAACAAGTGTAAAAGCTTGCCGGGTACGGTGAATTAACATGGCATCGATCAATAGAAACGGGAAAAAAAATTAAATAGGGAAGACGGAACTTCAAAAAAACGCCTAGTCACCGGGCGGTTTTCGGCAACGCTTCACCGCGCCAAAGAGACCTGACCCGTTTGGCTCCGCTGACCCGTTTGGCTCCGCCCTGACTCGTTTGGCTCCGCCATTAAAACGTTTCCGCGATGACTTCTCTGGAGGCGGAAGTGCCCAAGGAACCCCAGAGTCCGAATGGACTTTGAGACCCGGGGGGGACAACGCTTCCATCGTAAACCTGAGCGCTTTGTTCATTGCCAGCTTCGATCGAATTGGTGATGAAACGAACCGCCCCGTCCCCCATCAGCACGTGGCATCCGCCCTGGTGGCGGCTTCCCGGAGGCGCGATCATCGCGTTGTCAGAGTTGTGTAGACTAGACAATGTTCCGCTGGTGATGCAAATCTCCTTATTGGGTGACAGGATCGTGTTGATTTGACCATACAACGGTCGACCGCAAGCCCATTTGAATCCTCGTTTTTCTTCGGCGGTGCCAGCGTTCACCCCGCCGTCCCAAAACTGAGGCCGATCGGCCGAGATGAACGGTCGGCATGAGATCGCCCTGCCTGCATCGCGAATGCGCAGACCGGTTCCCAAAACACTGCCGGTACCACCACCAAGCTCGGCTTTACCATGGGTGCGGATGTCCTGGTCCCCTAAATCGGTAGGAATTTCTCCCATCGCGATCGTGTTAGACAGACCGTCGAGGACTCCGCCAAAGTGGGTGTCCTTGCGGGCTTTGAACATGCCGCGACATGCCGCCCGAGCGGATTCGGCCAAGTCGGGCGGGCTGTTTCGGTTCCCATCCTCATCGGCAAAGCCGAGATTGGAGAGGTATGCCGAATCACCCGAGCAGGCGACGTAGTTGGTCCGGCCGGCCGATGGCACCCCCCCCCCCGGATCGCTGGGGCACCTCAATCCCGGAACCTCTGTTAACCATGGCTCATAACGGCTGTGAACATGTAGGGCCAAGGCTACCTTGGGATTGCTGCCCATCGATTGATGGATTCTTCCGTTTTGATCTTCCAGGGGATTGGAGATCTGTTCCCAAAGGGCTTGCTGTTCGAGAAACGGCATCAGACCGACCAGGATGCTCAGTTCCTCACGGTTGTTTGATTCCGGGGCGACGCCGCCAACGGCGGGGCTACGGCTGCCGTTGGTACCGCCCTGCAGACGAGGCAATTGTTTGAAAGCGGCGTGGTAGTTATGGATTGCCAATCCGAGTTGCTTGACATTGTTGCTGCACGACATTCGTCGCGCCGCTTCACGGGCGGCCTGGACGGCGGGTAGCAGCAACCCCACCATCGCGCCGATGATGGCGATGACCACCAGTAATTCGACCAGCGTGAACGCCTGGCTTGATTTTTGAACACTCATAAAACGAACCTGTTTAACAACTAAGATACGAGAGATGCAACGCTTGCGTGGGGGAGCTGGATTCCGACCGGTGGTACCCCGATTCAATCCTCGCCCAAACGGATTGAGGTAGGGCAGTAACGTGGGCGTTACAATTTGTCTTTGGAAATCGTTTGTAGTCCGCTACTTTTTTATGGTGCATTCGCGGCCCTGATGGTCAGGCAAAATCTACGGCGAATCGATGACGGTCGCGATTCGGCGTTTTAATTGACTGGTCATTGATCAGGCTCGGTCAAGTAGAAACTCCGTAATCTTCCGCCACCCGAAAGGGAACGAACCCCGAAAGGAGGGTTGTGGCGGGGGTACATTTGCGGCAAAAAATCAACAGGCTGCCCAGGACGACCAGGAAAAGACTGGACGGCTCCGGAACCGCCGCGGCGCTGGAGACGGTCACCAGACCGGTGTTGCTGGTGAATGCCAGCGGTGTGCCGGTCGGAGGCCCCGGGGGGAAAATGGGAGATGTTACATCCGTCAAGAAGGTAGCGGACACCAGCGAAATACTAAACTGATCGTTGATCGAAAACGCGTTGTCGTGCTGAAGGTCAAAACGAGTCAATAGGTACGGGCGATCGATTACGGTTCCGTCGTAGCCATTGAATGGCGTTGAGGGAAACGGTGGAAAAACAGGCGTCGTCGTCGCTTCATCGCCACCGGCAATCCGCTGCCCATCCATGAAAGCCGACGGCGCGGCAAAGTTGCCCGAGTTGCTTTCAAAGACGTATCCAGGCGTGGTATTGGAGAACGATTGGCTGGGACTGAAGGTTAAATCACCGAGCGTCGATCCCAAGCTTGTAACTTGAAAATCGTAGTCGAACAGATCGAGTTCATCGTTGCTGTCGCTGGTGATCATGACACTGAGTGTTCCCGCGCCACCGGCCATTAAGTCGGCGCTGCCGATTGTCACGATAATGTCAGCAACCGTGATCTGCTGAAAGAGAAGCAGTAAAGTGAACGCAGCGGTTTGTTTCAATAAGATGTTGATTGCCATGGTGCATTTGTAAGTGAGAGTGCCGTGAAGTTGAGTTGACTAAAAACAAGTTGGTGCCGAACGCCGGCGAGTCCGGCGTTGAGGATGGCGGCCCATTCAGTCGTCCAGCAGCGTGACCAGGTCGAGATTCAGATCCCGCATCGCTTCATCGATCGATGCAATTTGCTGATCGATGTAGTCGTACCACTGGGGACCGAGCAACTCGCGGAAATTCAATAAGGTGGTTCGATTGGCCTGTAGCGCCGTGTCGCTGACGGTCGCCGTGATCCGCTGATCGTTTCGATCGACAACCCCGTCGCCGTTGAGGTCATTGTTCAAGTCGACCCGCGTCACTGCGTTGAATGTCCATTGATCGAGGTTGTCGACACGACCGTCGCCCGTTCGATCGCCGTATCGTTTGAAGAACTCCAAATGAGAGTCTTCGGCGTCGAGCGATCCGCTGGCGTCGGTGTCGACCGAAAGCCGATAAAGCCCGTTGCCCATGAACGGGTTGCCGGTACTGTTGAGCAGATTGGCGGGCAAGGTGATGCGGACCGTCGAGCCTTGCCGGATCTCGAAAGTGGCTGCGGCCAGAGAGACCGCTTGGCCGGTCCCCAGCCCGATGTCGCCCGCATCCGAATCGATCGCGAACCGTTGCAGCGAAAAGCGGCCCTGGTCAATCAATGCTTGCAGCACCGCCGCGTCGTTTGAATTGAAAGTCAGATCCAACGTGTCGATGTACGACCGTTGCTGCAAACCCTTTTGCACGTCGAACCCGACGACGGCGAGCGGCTGCGGATCGAAAGCATGCGTCAAAGACACGTCGGCGTTGGCCGATGTCGGGGCCGATTCGCTGTTGCCGGCTCGGTCGATGCCGATGCTGTAGAAAACATACTGACGCTCGATCCCGTCGGCTGACCCCGGGAAAACAAAGGTGCTGGTTTGGTAGGTCTGACCGGTTTGCGGATCCATCTCGGTCGCCTCCGGCGAGACCGAACCGACCCGCTGTGGAACCGCTCCATCGATGCTCGCATAGATCTCGAAACGCTCCAGAACACTGCTGCCGGGATCCTGTCCGCGGATTCGCAGCGTGATCGCGTTGTCGCCGACACTCGCCAAAACGATCTCCGAAACCGGCGGATCGAAGTCACCCACCCTCGTCCGCGTATCGGGGGCGGTTTTGACTTCGACATTACCGGCCTGGTCGGTTGCGATCGAGCGGAACCATATCTTTTGGTCGCTTTGTGCGGGGAAGATCGCTTGGGTCGTGGTATCGCTGAACGTTTGCCAGACGTTCCAGGGCGTCGACGGCGTCAACACATTGGCGACGGCGTACTGGATCGTGACCGACTGAACACCGGAAACGACCGAACCCGGCGAGTCCCGGGCCGTCCACCGCAGTGGGATCGACAATGAATTCGCTTGCGTCGGCAAGGATTCGATCGCACTTTGCGGCGGTGTAGTGTCCTGCGGGACGACGATCCGCAACGCGTAGTCCTCAGTCTCGCCATCGGGCAACGGATTGTTGGTTGTCGGGAATCCGGATGCGATTTCGCTGACACGGAACCTCGCAAACGTTTCTCCGGTGACCGCGCCGCTGGGCACGGTGAACGTGAAAGTCGCCAGCCCATCGGAGGAAACGAACTGACGATCAACGATGCGTTCCGCCCCGGGGTGAAAGACCCCGTCGCGATTGAAGTCGACCCAGCCATATAGGTACGCTCCCGATGGGGTGACATCACGAACATCCAAAGTGACGGAAGCTTGGTCGCCGGGTGTCAAAGTGGTAGTCGAAAAGGAGACTCCATCCTCATCGTCCAACTGGTCAGCGTCATCACCCATCGCATCCGAGCTGAACGCCGCTTCCGATTCTCCGTCACGCAACGCACCCAGCCGAACACCTTGTAGGACGTGTTGCGAAATCCCATACGACGCCGGCGCGTCGCCGAAGTCGAACCGCTGGGGCAGGATCGTGACTTGGTAGTCCTCAACCTCACCGCTTTGCATTAACCCGCGATTGCCATCGTTGGTGCTGTCGTGACTGACGCGGAATCTGGCGAAAGTCGTCTTTGCCTCGTTGGTGTTGATTGGGAACGTGAAGGTGTACTGTCCGTCCTGGTCGACGAAGAAGTTGTCGACGATGTGTTCGAAGCCGTCGGTGAAGAAGCCGTTGCCATTGGCATCGATCCATCCGCTCACATACGCGCCGTCCGGGCCGACGTTTTGAACGTCGACGGTGACGCTGCCATCTTCTCGGGCGTACAACGCCGCGAACGTCACGCCGTCCTCGTCATCGGACGCGCGATCCGAATCATCGCCTGTTGCGTTGGCGTTTTGAACCGCGTCGGACTCGGCGTCGCGATTGGCACCCAAGGTCACACCGACGGGCACATGCCGGGCACCATCGTCCGCCAGAGTTGTGTCATAAGGATCCGGCGCGTCGCCGAAGTCGAATACCGGGCCGGTGGGAACTTCAACCAGCGTCGTTGCAAACAGCGACCGCTCCCTAGGGCCGCCATTCTCGCGATGCCTGTCGCGACCGTATAGGATCACCGAACCGTTTTCGGAGAGCACGATGAGCGGAAAATCTTGGTCGCCGTGGGACGAAAAGTCACCGGCGATCCCTGGAACGATCGCGGGATCGCTGATTTGCCGCGGCGATCGCGAGCCGTCGATCGGCACCGAGTAGAGTTGCAACCGGCCGTCGTCTTCGGGATCCGCCAAGTAGAAGACGGTCCCGTCATCCTGGATGACAAAACCGGAGTCGTAGGCGTGATGCTCCGGGGGTGTCAGCCGAGTCGGCGGCGACAGGCCGTCACTAGGTTCGCTGAACAAGACATTATGTTCACGAAAATTGTCGGTATTGTTTCGCTGGTAAACGATTCGAGAACTATCAGGCGAAATGGCGAAGTTCAAGTTTCCGCCGTAGCCTTCAACGATCTGCGTGGTGCCTCCGCCATCGGCCGCGATTCGGTCGAGAATGAAGTGCTCGAAATTCGAGTGCTCATTGATCAGGAACGATCCGTCGGGACTGCTGGTCAACCGAAAGTTATCTCGCGTGTCGATCCGTTGAATCGGAGTCGAGTCGTTGGTCGACGCGGCGTACAGGCCGTCTTGGCTGCCATCGGAATTGTAGAAACGATAGTGGTAGAAAACGCGTTCGCCGTCCGGACTGACCAAGTACTGCAGCCCCCTGTCGGCATCGATTTCGCGTTGGATGTACCCGTCATCGAGAGGCGTTAATCTTCGTTTGCCGCCCTGACCATCGGCCGACGCGCTGAACAGATCCTGCCAGCCGACACCGTCGTTGGTGTCAAACATTCGGTAGACAACGAGGTTGCCGACGACTTGAAAGTCTTGAACTTCGATGGACCCCGATTGCTCAATCAGGTGGTGCGTTTGACCGGCAAGCGGCACCGCATGGAGTGCGGGCAAATTGAAACCGATCGGACTCGCGTTGGCACCGACGCGTCCGATGAACACGGCGTGCCCGTCATCGGAAATAGAAAATCGATTGTCTGCGTTCTCGCCACGAAGCCCCGAAGACAACTCCAGGATGGGCCCACCGAGGACGGGCACTGAAAGTAGTCGTGCGTCGAAACCGCCATCCGGAACGTTCGTAAATAGGACGTACCCGTCGGACACTTCAAGTTCAGTGTCGTGATCCAAACCACCGTCAAAGAGTGTGACGGAGGGGCCGCCAGTGATTGAAACACTACGAAGCTCGTCGGAGGCGAGGTCATTGGTTAGGAAAATAACTCCGTCGCCCGCCAGGATCGGTCGGACCCGACCAACATCGACCTGCGGATACAGCAGTGTCGAGGTGCCATCGGTGGTGTCGACGGCATACAACGCCGTGACGGCAATGTCCTGAGCATCTCGCTCCTCCGCGGTGTAAACGGCGGTTGCCCCGTCGTCGGTCACGCCGATCAGATTGATTCCTCCGTCTTCATCTTCCTCAGTGGTTGCCAACAACCGTGTCGCCAGCGTCTCGACGGCTCCGGCGGTATCAAAACTGAAGTCGTAGGTGTAGATGCTGCCGCGGCCCATCAGCCCGATCACGTCGCCACCGTTTTCGGATTGCAATTCGGGGCGCAGAACATCGAGTTGATCAATCAACACCGAGTCGGCGCTCGCCGTCGCGGTCGCGTCGATCTGCCAGCGACCGGCGGCCGAGGGGACGCCGGTCCAATTGCCGGTCAGCACTTCGGTTCCTCGGGCGGTGAAGTTGCTGTAGTCCGTCTCGGTGTTCAGCTCGACACTATCCCAGGCGGCGATCGTCTCGATGACCCCGGGGGAAACCTCGCGAAACAGGCGAAAGGTTCCTCCTTGCATGTTCGAGTGATGAATCTTGGTGTTGTTGTCGTAGTAGTAATTTGCCTCGTTTTCGTGGTCGACTTGCAGATCTTGGTAGTCGGCAAAGATCGTGGTGCCCGCTGGAATCGTTTCGCCCGGCAGGACCCAATCGGCGGTCAACAATTCCGACAGCGCCGCGTCGGTCGGTTCCGGCCCGGGTCCGCCCAAATCGAATGCGGACCAATTGAAACCACCCAAGGAATGCGAACCCGCGGGACGTAACCTTTGAGCGACTTCGGCCCCGTCCAGCCGCGTGAACCAAACGTCGACCAACGGATGAGTCCGGCCGGATTCGTTCACGGTGATGGGAAAATCACTCCATCGCTCGGCGCCCGGCTCGGGCGACATGAACGGTGCAAGGATTTCCCCGTCGGTGAATGACTCTGCGTCGCTGCTGCTAACGATCGCGCCGTGGGCGACCTCGTTGCCGCCGGTCGGCTCGAACGTCAGCTCCATGCCGCCCGCAAGCGCGGCCAGCAGGGCTCGCTGTTCCAAGGTTTCGATTCCGCGTTGCAATCGTCGGCGAGAACGCGAGGAGTTGGACTGATTTTTCACGTTGGCTGGGTGACGTTTGGGAATTCAAAGGCTTTCGACCGCTATGGGGATCAAAACCGTCAAAAACCGCGTCACCGAGACAAAAGAAAGTTCACGAGGAACTTTCCGATGAAAATCCGAGCGAATCCGGCTACGGATTGATTTCCAAAACCATCACGGTCCCGTTTCCGCAAGCGACAGCGACCAGGCGGTCGTCCGGTGACAACGCCACCGCGTGGACTTCACCGGCGGTGGGTCCGAGTTTCCACGTCGTCGGGCGGTCAAGTTCGTCGGTTCGCCACAGTCGCAGCCGACCTTCCCCGTCGCCGCCGACGAGCCACTGCCGATCGGAACTGCCCGCCAAGTCCCAGGCGATCGAATTGTCCGCAAAGCAACGAACCGTGTCGTCGGAGTCGCTCGAATCCAACAGAGATAATGGCGTCTCGTGATAGCCGGCCAACCAAACCGATTGCCGCTTGTCGGCTCGATCGACGCACATGATCGCGTCACCAAACGGGTCGCGGGATCGCTCGCTCCACGTTCCCCGGTCGACGGCCCACCGGATCGCCAGCGAACTGGACGTCGGGTCCATCCGATCGCCGCCAACGGAGACCAACGTGCCATCGTCGGTGAACGTCAAATCGTTGACCATGTGACGATGGCCGTAAAGCGTTTGCGAACGATCATCCCACAGGTCCGTCACCCGCACCGCTCGGTCCCATCCGCCCGATGCCAACCAGTTGCCATCGTCCGAGACCGCCACGCAAAACGCGTTGCCGGGATGCTCGTGAACGATTCGCGAGCTGCCCGAATCCAGATCCCAAATCCGGACCGTCCCATCCCGCGACGCGGAGACCATCCGGTTGCCATCGTCGGGAAAGAACCGCAGTTGCGACACTTCGCGGTCGTGACCGGTCAACCATTGGGAGATCGCCGGCCCGTCAAATCGAAAATACCAATCATTCCATCGGCACCGCCCAAAGCCAAGCGTTCGACGTCGTCCGAAAACGCCAGCGACCACACCTTTCCGCCCAGCGGTACCGACGCCTCCTGCCGCGAGGGCCAAAAAAGAATGCGTTGGTCAGTGCCGACGGAAGCGACGACAGATTTGGTCGGATGAACCGCCAAACCCCAATTGCTGCGGGTTCGGTCGGCGACAACCTCTTGCAGCGTCAACGTCTCGCTGTCCCAGCGACGGATGACTTGATCCTCACCACTGCTGAGCAGCGATCGTCCATCGGGCGGGTAAACACAGCGGCGGCCGGGCGCGTCGTGCGCGTGGACGATGTGAATCGGCTCCGGTTCGTCGAAATCATACAGCCGAATCCAACCCCGATCGTCCAGCGTCGCGAGTCGATCGGCCTGGGGGTCGATCGCCAACGAAACGATCGTGTCGGGCTGGGGCGAGAACTTCCGCATCGATTGCTGATCGGAAACCCGCCAACGATAGACCGCGTTCTGGTCACCGACGGCGAAAACGGTTTGACCGTCCGTCGAGAAAGCCACCGGCGATGAAATCTCATCGTTTTGCCGATCAAATTGGGCCACTGTTTTATCGGTGGTTACGTCAACGATCAAAACATCGGACGAGGAACCCGTCGCAATCGCCAGCCAAGACGCCGTCGGCGAAAACGCCAGCGAGCGAGACGAATCCGATTCGCTTGGAACGGTCAAATCGCGTGCTTGGCCGGTGGTTCGGTTCCAAACCTTGATGGCACCATCGTCATAACCGACCGCCAAATGAACTTCATCGTGACTCAGTGCGATGTTCATCACCTCGGCGTCGGACGCAAATCGCTGCAGGACCGAACCGTCGGACGTGTCCCAAACAACCACGTCGCCATCCCAGCCGCCGGAGATGATTTGCCGCCCCCGGTCGGCGTAAACAACGTCGATGATATAATTCCAATGAGCGAATCGTTCGTCCCCCCATTGCCAACGAACCGGCAAGCGTGAGCCGTCGGTCGAGGTCACGAACGAGGGTCGCTCGTCAATCGTGAGCAGGGCGTTGGGCCGAACGTTCAGGCCGTCGTCATCGGAACTCGGGCTCGCACGCGGAAACAACATGGCGATCAACAACAGCACCCCGGCGAGGATCGATCCCGCGACGGCCAATAGGCCAGTGAGTTGAACCCGGCGGCTCGAACCGACCGTCGCTGCCCGGGCAAGCGCCGTCTCGAATTCGGACATCGATGCGAAACGATCGACCGGTCGTTTCGCCATCGCCTTTCGCAGCACCCGCTCCAGTTGAGGCGAAACCGATTGATTCTTCGAAGCGACGCTGGGGATCTCCTCCTCGCGGTGCGCGATCAGGCACGGCAGCGGATGGGATTGGGGGAACGGCGGCGATCCGACCAGCAGATAGTAGAGCGTGCAACCGAGCGAATAGATGTCGCTGCACACGTCGGCGGCACGTGGGTCGAGTGCCTGCTCGGGCGCCATGTAGTTGATCGTTCCCAACAGGGCCCCCGATTGGGTCAGCAGCCGTTCGGACTTGGTGCTGATGGTTGCCGTATTCAGTTGGCTCGCCGCTTGCCCGGTGATTGCATGCAGGGCCAATCCAAAATCGACAATCTTGATTTCGCCGGTCGCCGTTCGCATCACGTTGGATGGTTTGATGTCGCGATGCACGATCCCCAGGGAATGGGCGATACCAAGTCCGTGGGCGATCTCTCGACCAACTCGCACCGCCTCATCCGCATCCAGCGGTCCGCGTTGATCGATCCATTCACCGAGGTTGCAACCATCCACCCGTTCCATCGCCAAATAGGTCCACGGCGACTGCCGACCGACTTCGATCACGCGAACCAGGCGAGTGTCGGACGATTGGGACACCAGCAATTGCGACAGCGCCTTGGCCTCCCGCTGGATTCGCGATCGCTGCAGCGATGTCAATTGCCGCGAGTCCCAGACTTTTAACGCGACCGTCGAACCGTCTCGCGTATCCCGGGCCGAAAACACCGTGGCGAAACCGCCCGATCCCAAGTTGGCTTCCAACCGATAAGGACCGATTGTTTGACCGCACGTGGCACCGCCACATTCCGGTTCCGCTTCTCGGGCATCCTCGGTGTTGTGCAACGCAACGATCGTAGGCAACAAACCACCCAACACTTCGGAGTGATTTGGATACCGACGACAGTATTCCTCGATGCTCGGCGATTTTCCCTGCTGGTGTTCCGTCGTAAACGCATCAATGATGTCCGCCAAAGAGTCGCTGTCCAGGCGAATTTTGCTGTCGCTACTCATGATAGGTTTGCGAGCCAGTCTCTTGAGATTCCTCACCCAAGATCACTCGCAGTTTGCATAAGGCGCGGAGGTATCGTTTGCTGACCGCGGACGCTGTCATGGCCAGCACCTCAGCGATTTGGTTGGATGAGAGTTGCTCGACGACCCGCAACCGCAAAACCCGCTGATCGGTCAGGGGGAGTGTTGAAATGGCCAACGAAATGCGTTCTTGCTTTTCCCTCCCCATGGCAATCGAATCGGGCGTTGATTGGTGATGAGCGATCCGACTCCACAGCGAGACGGATTCTTCGAGCGTGAAAAGTCGTTCGCGATTGACGCTCCGCCGTTGGGATCGAATGTGATAGCGAATCAGGTCAACGTGTTTTTGTTTGAGCAGCTGGATCAACCAATCTTCCAGCGGCATTGGGCGTTGGAGAAGAAAGTTTTCACCTCGTCGACACGCTTCCACCAACACCTCTTGGACCACGTCGGAGCCGTCAATGCGTGGGTTAAAGGCAGCCGCCAGCATCTCGGCGGCCCGCGCGCGAATCATTGGCCGGCAGCGAACGATCTGCTGAAGAAACCGCCGGTATTCGCTCGATCGGTTCGTGTCAGAGGTTGTCGTCATGGGAGAGGTTGTCGTCATGGGCTTGTCGCTCGCTCGGTTCTGGATGGGGGAGAACAGGTGGACTTGGCAACAGTCTGACCCCAACGAAATCCCACGTCGAATGTGTTCTGGTTCAAGGGTGATTACCGGGCCGATCGAAAATCGGCTTAGTGAACCTGATACCATTGTACCACCCGTTTAGGTGGGGCCGCCGATGGACCCCAGGCTCAGCCCACAGCGGCTCAGTGCTCGTCCAGGGCAGGCGACGACGCGAACTGCCGGCCTCCTGCCTCTGCCGTGGGGATGCACCCCGTGCGTCCGCCCGTTGAAACATCGCTGAGCTTCCGGCGGGGCGTGCCTGTCGACGACTTCCTCATCGGACCTCATGCCCTCCCCGTCGTTCCGCACAGCCTCCGCTTGGAGCGTTTAGCTGACGCCTCGATTAAAGGTACAGTCGTTGATTTTCAGGGCAGTCGTTTGAGCCTTGCCGAAAACGACCCCCAACCTCTTGGACCATTCCCAACCCGGCGGGCCGATTCCAAAAGATCCAGTGCCGTTTGTTTTGACATCATGTCATTCACGATTCCCAGAACCGACACCTAAACCATACGTGTCGACGCGGAGTCCAGGCGTCGACGCTCGTCGCGATCTTCGTCGGCGAATAACTCGTCGACCGCACTGGCCCAATTGTTAGGGTCAACCGTCGACGGTGAGATCAGAGCTGAGTCGGCAACGGCAACCGGGGTAGCGGGAATTGGCTCGCCCACTCCGCCGGTCGCGTTGAGGTGGTTGATGACCATCAAAGCGTCTCGGGCCGAGACGGTGCCGTCGCCGGAAACGTCGCCGCGGGGGCGGATCAAACCGGCGGTCGGCTCGGCCGAGGGGTTGCCGCTCAACATTGAATTGTTGTTGAGCTGGTTGATGACGAACAACGCGTCGAGCGCCGAGATCCGGCCGTCGCCGTTGATGTCCAGTTGAATGCCCAGCGGCGCCGTGCCCGCTCCGCCGGTCGACGGCAGGACCAAGACGGGATCGGGGGTGGCGGGGTTGCCCGTCGCGGCATTGCCGATCGCAGGGCCGCCGATCGCCGGCGATGCGGTCAGCGGGTTGACCACCGCCGGGCCGGTCGAGGCCAGCAGGTTCGGTTCGGTCACCGAAAGTAACTGGGCGGCGGGATTGGCGACCGGACCGAACGGAATCAGTAGTTCGCTGGCGTCCTCAAAGGAAATTTCCTCGACCGGGACCAGCCGCGACCGCAGCAACGTCAGCACATCCTTTTCCGCTCCGCCGTCACCGAGCACCTCGCAGTTGCGAACCAAATCCAAACCGATTTGAACGCAAACGTCGCCCGGATCGGTGGTGACCTGGTCACCACCGTCGAGCAACTCGCCGTCAAAGTTGTCAGTGCCCGAAACCGGTTGGGGCATGTCCGAACCGAACGCCAAATCGCTGAACAGGACGTCATCACCGCCGCGTCCAAACAGGTCGTCGCGGCCCGGCCCGCCGGTCAAAGCGTCGGCCGCGGTGCCGCCGGCCAGGACGTCGTTGCCGGCCCCGCCGTCGAGCACCCCGATCGCATCGGACTGGTTGACCAATTGATCGTCACCGCCGCGACCTTCGAGCCGAACGAACGGGACGTTGGCGATTTCAAACGGTTCGGGCACACCGCCGATATTGCCAACGGTGATAAAATCGGCTGCGTCGCCACCGCGGATTTCCAACCGGTCGAGGTCTATTTGATTGGGGGCTGCGAGGCCGCCATCAAAGCGAACGATTTGAGCGGTGCCGGCGATGCCCAGCGGGATCGTTCCCGAGACGGTCAGAATATCGTTGGCGGAACCGGTTTTGATATTGACGTTTTCAACATTGAGGTTGTCGAACACTTCGTTGCCGACCGTTGCGCGAGCGGCTGAATCAGCGGCCGGCGGGGTCGTTGCCAACACGCCCCGCCCTGCCCCGGTGATCACGTAACGCAGGTCCAACGCCTGCACCGCCGCCGATGCGTCGAGGTTGATGGTGTCGCCAACCGGGACGTTTTGGACGCTTTGAATTTGAGCCAAACGGGTGCCGGCGGTGACCAAGATGCCGTCGGTGACCGGATCATTAAATTCCGTTCCGTTGCCGCCGCCGTCGATGAACAATTGACGCGTCGTGGCGTCTCCCCCGACCGGATCGTTGTTCAATCGCGTCAACATTCCGGCAGCGTCGGAGCCGGCTGCGGTTAGATTGAACGTGTCGTCGCCGCCCTCGCCGGAGAGGTCGACGATCGTGTCGGCGAACACTTCCAAGACGTTGACGGTGTCGTTGCCGCCGCCACCGGCGACCGCGATGATCGATTGATTGCCCGTTGCCGCCGGGCCGATGGTGGCGGCCGCTCCGATCGTAACGGAGTCAATGCCATCGCCGGTGACAATCGCAATGCCGTTGTTGTCACCGCGGCCGTTGACGACCACGGTGTCGTTGCCCGCGGCGGTAAACAGTTGCGTGATCGAGCGATCGCCGGCGGTGATCAACGTGATCGTATCGCTGCCCGCGGCGGTGTCGATTCGCAGCAACGAGTCGGCGCCGGAGCCAGCCACGTTGACCGCATCGTTGCCGCCGCCGGTGTTGATCGTCGTCGAAGTGCCATCGGCAGTGCCGGTGACGTTGAGCCTGTCGTCGCCGGACCCGGTTTGGAGCGACAGCGTTTCAAACGTGTTGTAGGTGATCGTTCCGGTGGGCCGGCTCAACGTGCGGGCAAACGTCGTCGGTGTTAACGCGTAGGTGTTCGCCGCGCCGCTGGTGACGTCCGACAGGTTCAGTGTGTCGCCGCCGGTCGTCGTCGTCGTCACGCTCTGCGTCAAATTGCCGTTTTGCCGGCCGGTCACGGTCGCCGAATCCGCTGGACCCCCCAGGTCCGCGCCACCGATCAAATTGATGTCGCCTTGGATTAGATCCAACGTGCCAGACCCGTCGGGGGCGACCGAGACGACGTTGACGGTGTCGTTGCCGGTGCCCAAATCGACGGTGATCGGGTTGGTCGCGGCGGTCGAGCGGATGTTGACCCGGTCGTTGCCCCCGCGAGCTTGAATGTTCAACGCTCCAGCCGTCGAGTCGTAGACAAGGACGTCGTCGTTGATCGCAATCGAGGTGCTGCGGACAAAAATCTCGTCGTCGCCCTCGCCACCGCCGTTGGCGAAAATCGGGCAAATGTCGCCGCCGACGTTGACCGCCAACCCGTTGACGGCATTGGGGAACGTGTTGCCGGTCACCATGCCGTTGGGCCGCAGGTACGTCAGCCCGCAGAAATCATTGCCAAAAATTGTCGAACCGGTGACGTTCATCGTGCCCAAGAAGTTGAACGCCCCGCCGCCGGTCGCCGCCGCCTCGGTCCCGCGGTTGTTACTCAACTGGACTCCGATCAGATTCAAAATCGCGTCGACGCCGTTGTTGAATGCCCCACCGCCAGATTGATCGATCGCGGTGCCCAGCGCCGTGTTGCCGTCGATGACGGTGCCGGTGACGGTCATCACGCCGTTGTCGTTCCACAACCCGCCGCCTTCGGCCGCCGCGGAATTGCCCGAAACCGACCCGCCGGTGATCGACACCGTGGGGCTGCCGGTGGAGTGCAACCCGCCGCCGTTGCCCGGGGCCGCCGGGATCGGTGGAGTCGCCGTGGCGATCCCGGTGGCGGTGTTGTTGTCCAAATTGACGTTCATCAACGTCGCATTGCCGAGCGTTTCGATCCCGCCGCCGGCACGCACCGCCGCGTTGCCGCTGATCGTCGTGGCCGCGGGGTTGGGGTTGCCCGGGGTGGCAACGTTGATTGTCAATCGGCCGCCGGGACCGTTGAAGATCCCGCCGCCGCTGCCTGCAGCCCCGCTGGCGGTGTTGCCGGTGATCGCGCCGCCGAACACGCTCAATGTCCCGCCGTCATTAAAAATCCCGCCGCCGCCCTGATCGGCGGCTGCTCCCGAGGCGGTGTTGGTAGTGACCGTGGAATTAGCGACCGTCATCGTCCCGGTGCCGCTATTCCAAAGCCCTCCGCCCTCGGCCCCGGCGGTATTGTTTTGGAAGGTGGAGGTCCCAACGTTGGTCGTCCCCGCCCCGGTGACGTGGACGCCGCCGCCGTTGATGGTTGCGGTGTTGCCGTCGAGCGTCGCGCCGGTCAACGTGGTCGTCGCGGCGTTGGATTCGATCCCGCCGCCGGCCCGCGCGGCGGTGTTGCCGGCGATGACCGCATCGCTGATCGTCAACGTCCCGCCGATCATTTGAACCCCGCCGCCGTTGCCGGCACCGTCACTCGCAAAGTTGCCGGAGATCCGTGTCGCCGCGTCGCGAATTTGAACCGTGCCGCCGACCGACATGATGCCGCCGCCGCCATCGTCGTTGCTGGCACCCGCGTCGGGGTCCAGTGCAACGTTGGCCGTCACGGTGGTCCCGCCGGCGATCATCAGCACCCCGCCGTTGTTGAACACCCCGCCGCCGCCTTGAGCGTCCCCCGCGGCGTTCGCTGAACGAGCCGTGTTGGCGTCGATCGCGGTGCCGTCGATCATCATCGTCCCGGTGTCGTTCCACAGCCCGCCGCCCTCTTGCTCGGCGATGTTGCCGCGGACCAAACCACCAGTGATCGTCACGTCAGCCGCCCCGGTGACGTGCAATCCACCGCCGTTGCCGGGCACGGTGGCCCCGCCGGTTGCGGTGTTGCCCGTCAAAGTGACGTTCCGCAGCGTTGCCGGTCCGAGCGTTTCAATCCCGCCGCCGGCTCGCGGAGCGGTGTTGCCGTCGATGATCGTGCCCGGCGAGGCTGGATCGGCCGGATCGAGCGTGTTGATGTTCAACGTCCCGCCGGCGCTATTAAAGATTCCCCCGCCGCTGGCGGCGTCCCCATCGGCGGTGTTGTTTGATACCGACCCGCCAAAGACGTTGACGGTCCCGCCATCGTTGTAAATCCCGCCGCCGCCCTGGTCCGCGGCGTCGCCCGAAGCGGTGTTGCGAGAAATCGTCGTGCCGCGAACGATCAACTCGCCGCGTGCCGTTCCAAATCCCGCCGCCCTCGGCCCCGGCGGTGTTGCTCTGGACCGCGCCGCCGATCAACTCAGTGACGCTACTGTCGCCCGAAGCGTGAATCCCGCCGCCGTTGACGACCGCGGTGTTGCCCTCCAGCGAGTTCAGCCCGCCGGTGGTGGTCATCGTGATCGTCACGCGGCCATCGTTGTTTTCGACCCCGCCGCCGGCCCGGCCGGCCGAGTTGGACCGGATCGTGGTGTTGCCGATCGTCACGTTGCCGCCGACGGTCATCACGCCGCCGCCGTTGCCGTTGTTCTCGGTCGCGACGTTCGACGTGATCGTCGCGTTGGTGATCGCGACTGTCCCGCCAATGTTGAACACCCCGCCGCCGCCTTGGGTGTCATCGCCATTGTCCATCGAGTTGGCGGTATTGACCGTGATCGTGGTGCCGTCGATCGACAAATCGCCGACGCCGTTCCAAATCCCCCCGCCTTCTTGGGCGGCGGTGTTGTTTTGGACCAAACCGCCAACGAATGTCGTGGTGCTGCCGCCCGAAGCGTGCAGTCCACCGCCGTTGCCCGGCGTGCCAGCGAGCGTCAGATCGCCGGTCGCGGTGTTGTTGGTCAACGTCACGAACCGCAGCGTCGCGGTGCCGAGGTTCTCAACCCCGCCGCCCGCTCGCGGTGCGGTGTTGTTGTCAACCAAAGTGCCCGGGGAAGCGGCATTGGCCGGATCAAGTCGATCGAGCGTCAACCGTCCGCCGACGTTATTGAAAATCCCCCCGCCGCTGGCCGAAGACCCCGCTGCGGTGTTGCCGGTGATTTGCCCGCCAAAAACATTCAGCACCCCGCCATCATTAAAAATCCCGCCGCCGCCCTGGTCCGCCGGGTCGCCGGCAGCGGTGTTCACCGTCACGGTGGTGCCACGAAGCGTCATCGTGCCGCCGGCGCTATTCCAAAGCCCCCCGCCTTCCTGCCCGGCGGTGTTGTTTTGGAACGTCGAACCGTTGACAACCGTCGTGCCGGCAGCCGAGACGTGCAGCCCGCCGCCGTTGACGCCCGCGGTGTTGCCTTCCGCCGCAGCGGTTCCGCCAATTGTGACGTTGGTCACCGTCAACATCCCGCCGTTGTTTTCGATCCCGCCGCCGGCCCGGACCGCGGTGTTGGACGCGATCACGCCGCCGTCGATCGTCACGGTCCCGCCGACGGTCATCACGCCGCCGCCATTGCCGTTGCTGCCCGCCGCGTTGGCGGAATTCCGCAGGATCATGGAATCATCAATGTCCAACGTCCCATTGATATTAAAAACCCCGCCGCCGCCCTGATCGGTCGTTGCCGCCGCGGCGTTGGCCACGTTGTCAAAGATCATCGTTGTGGCAACGTTCATCCGGCCCGGACCGTTCCAAAGCCCACCACCTTCCTCGCCGGCAACGTTGAACCGCACCACGGCGTCGGTAACGTTGGTGACGCTGCCCATTCCGGTCGCGTGCAACCCACCGCCGTTGACGCCCGCCGTATTGCCAAGTGTCGCGGTATCACCACCCAAACGAACGCCATTCAACGTCACGGTCCCGCCGTTGTTTTCGACCCCGCCGCCGGCGCGGGCGGCCGAGTTGGTCGAGATCACCCCGCCGGTCATTTCAAACGTGCCGCCGCCAAAGTTCAAAATGGCCCCGCCGTTGCCGGCCCCATCGGTTGCCATGTTCCCAGTAAACACAGCCGGATCGGTAATAAAGACTTGACCGCCGTTATTAAAGATCGCACCGCCGCCGTCATCGGTCGTCGCCGCGGTCGCGGCATCAGGATCGAGTGCCACGTTCCCGGTAAATATCACCGCGCCGGAGACGTTCACCCGCCCGCCATCGTTGAACAAACCGCCGCCACCCTGAGCATCACCCGCCGCACCCGCCGCCTGGGCCGTGTTGCCAGTGATTGTCGTGCCGGCGATGTTCATCGTCCCGGTGGCACTATTCCAAAGCCCCCCACCCTCGGCCGTCGCGACGTTGCCCGAGACCGTGCCACCATTGAGATTGACGGTCGCGGCGGCGGAAACATGCAGTCCCCCGCCGTTGCCCGGATTGGGCGCGTTGGCCAACGTCCCGCCGCCGGTATTATTGTCGGTCAACCTAAAATCGCTGCCCAACGTCATCGTCCCGGCGATGATTTCAATCCCGCCGCCGGCGCGGTTGGCCGAGTTTTGATTGATCGTTGTATTATCAATCGTGACGTTGCCGGCCCGCAAGAACACACCGCCGCCGCTGCCCGACACCCCATCGGCCTGATTGTTTTGAATCAAAAGGTCATCAATGTCCAACGTCCCGGCGTTGTTGAATGCCCCACCGCCGCCGGTGCCCGAGGCAACATTATTGGTGATGGGGGTGCCGGAAATCGTCATCACGCCCGAACCGTTCCAAACCCCCCCGCCCTCGTTGGCGGCGATGTTATTGGAAATCATCCCGCCGATGATCTGCATGTTGCCGGCGCCCGAGATATGAATCCCGCCACCGTTACCGGGCGCGGCGACCGCCGGCGCGACCCCCGCGTTGTTACCCAACACCATGATGTTGTTGAGCGTCGTGGTGGTGCCGCCGGTCGCTTCGATGCCCCCGCCGGCGCGATTCGCGACGTTATTGGAAATTGTCAAATTCAATAGGCTGATCACGCCCGCGTTGCTATTGAAAATTCCGCCTCCGCTGCCAGCCGCACCATCGGCAACGTTGGCGTCAAAGAGCGTCCCGGTGACCGCGACGTCCCCGCCGTTGTTGAACAACCCGCCACCGCCCTGATTGGCCGCGGCTCCCGAAGCGGTATTGCCGGTGATCTCGCCACCTCGGATGACCAAACCCACCCCGGCGGTCGGGTCCGCGTCGCCCGCCCCGTTCCAAACCCCGCCGCCGCGGACCGTCGCGGTGTTGCCGCGAACAAACGAATCGGTGATCGTCGCGGATGCGGGACCGAGGATATGCACCCCGCCCCCGTCGCCGGCCGCATTGCCCTGCCCTGCCCCGACCCCGCCAATCAACGAACCGGTGATGCTCAACGTCCCACCGACGGTCAAAATCCCGCCACCACTGCCGGCATTGGCAACCGCCGTGTTACCAAACAATCGCGTATTGTTTTGAACCGTCAGCATCCCTCCCTTGTTAAATACGCCACCGCCACCCTGGTCGCCGGCCATGTTCATCCCGGAACTGGCCGTATTGTTTTGAATTAACGTCGAGTCGATCGTCATGACGCCGGTGTCATTCCAAAGCCCGCCACCTTCCTGCGCCGCAGTGTTACCGGTGATGGTTGACCCGGTCACGGTGACATTGCCCGGCCCGGTGATGTGAAGCCCACCGCCGTTGCCCGGCCCGCCACCACCAAAGGCTTCATTGTCTAACAACATGACATCGGTCAACGTCGTGGTCGCCGAACCGGTCGCGATCTCAATCCCACCGCCAGCTCGATTGGCCGAGTTGCCCGACACCGTTGAGCCGGTCACGGTCAGCGTCCCCAATGAGAAAATACCGCCGCCGCTTGAGACACCGCCTCTGGCCATGTTGCCAATGATCTGGCTATCGCCGACCACGTTCAACACACCGCCCGCGTTATAAACCCCGCCGCCGCCATCGGTCGCTCCTGCACCCGCAGTCGCAACATTCCCCGACACGGTCACACCCGTCAACGTCGTGGTCGTCCCCGACGTAGCATTGTTCAACAAAATCCCACCGCCGATCGCCGCGGTGTTGCCCGAAATCGTTCCCCCGGTGATGCTAACGATTTCAACTTCCGAAACCGTCAAACCGCGACCGGGAGTATTGACCAAGTTGACGCCCGTCATGGTCAATCGGTCCGCCGCCGATGCCCCGCCATCGACGATCAACGACGCCGCATAAGCCGAGTCCAATGTTGTGATGTTGATCTGGTCGTTGCCATCACCGGAATTGATCGTCAACGAATTGGTCGGATTGGTGAACGTCAAACTTTCACCCGCCGATGAATCAACCAGCGATTGGTTGTCGGTCGCATTGCCGCCATCGCCCAAGTCGATCGTTTCAGCCCCGCCGTTGAAATTTAAAATCACATCGGTCGCGGTGATCGTCGACGTGATCGGTTCCAACCCGACGTAGGTGATTGCCGGGGCGGCATCGATCTGAACGCTGCCATCGGACTCGTTGGTGAAGTTGAATGTCAACGTCGTCGCGGTGCCGTTCAACACCGACATGGAGTCGTTGCCCCCCGCTCCGCCGTCATAACGAAGCGGATTGAGCAGATCGCCGCCGGACCGGTCAACGCTCAGCCGGTCGTTGCCGCCGCGGGTGGTGACGATGATGCTGCCGGTCACCGAAGCGACCGGGACAAAGAACGCATTGGGTCCGTCCGGCGTCGTGCCGGGACCGCCGAACAGGATATTGTCGGGATCCGACACCCGGTAATTGTCCCCGACGACCGCGATCGTCAAATTGTCATCGTCCCCGCCGTTGGGATCATCCAAGATTAAATTGCCCAAGCCGTCAACTTGGCCGTCGAAATCATCGTTGATGATCGTGCCCGACGTCGGGCTGCCGGCGATGCTGAGGTCGGCGGCATCGATCCCGGCGCCCAATCCCGTGATCGCTCCCAGGACAACATTGAGCATATCGTTCGGCTCGGGCACCGAATCTTGATTGACCAACACCGTGATCGTCCGCGACTCACTCGCCGTCCCGGCGAATGTTAAAGTGCCATCGTTGTCAACATAATCACCATCGGCGAGCGTCGCGGTGCCATCGTTGGTCGCATAAGCGATGTTGAATCCACCCTGGACCGGGTTGTCGACCGAGATGCGATAGGTTAACGGTGTCGTTGTCCCCCCGGTGCCTTCGACCACCGTGGCAACGATCGGCGACAACGTAATGATCGCGGAATCATCATTGACAATCGTCCCGGTTTGCGGCGATCCGTCCGTTGATAGGTTCGACGGGTTGACGCCGGTCGCCAGACCCGAGATCGCACCGAGCGCCACGGTCAACAACTCGTCGGCTTCGACCATCGAGTCGCCATTGACCACGACGGTGATCGTTTGCGTTTCACCAGCGCCACCGACAAACGTCAACGTTCCATCGTTATCAACATAATCACCCCCGGCGACCGTCGCGGTGCCGTCGTTGGTCGTATAAGCGACGGTTGAAACCATCCTGGACCGCGTTATCGAGCACGACATCGAACGTCAAATTGGTGGTCCCTGCATCCCCTTCGGTCACCGTCGCGGTGCCGGGCACCAGCGTCACGGTCGCCGAATCGTCGTTGTTGATCGTGCCAAGCTGGGGCGAGCCGGCGGTGGTGACGTCCGCCGCAGCGATCCCGCCTGCCAATCCCGTGATGGCCCCAAGCGAAACCGTCAGCGTCTCATCGGCTTCGACGATGGTGTCCCCATTGACCGCGACGGTGATCGTTTGGGTTTCCCCCGCGGTTCCGACAAAATTCAGCCCGCCGTCGTTATCGACATAATCACCGCTGGCCGCCGTCGCGGTGCCATCATTGGTTTGATAGCCAACGCTGAAACCTCCCTGGACCGCGTTGTCGAGGGTGACATCGAACGTCAGGTTGACGGTCCCGCCATCGCCTTCGGTGACCGTCACGGTGCCCGGCACCAGCGTCACGACCGCCGAGTCGTCATTGTTGATCGTTCCTAATTGTGGCGAACCGGCGGTTGTGACATCCGCCGCATCAATACCGCCGACCAAACCCGTGATCGCCCCAAGCGAAACGCTCAGCGTCTCGTTGGCTTCGACCGTCGCCATCGCCATTGACCACAACGGTGATCGTTTGCGTTTCGCCGGTGGTTCCGGCGAACGTTAGCGTCCCATCGTTGTCAACATAATCGCCATCGGCGGTCGTCGCGGTACCATCGTTGGTCGCATAAGCAACACGGAACCCACCCTGAACCGCCACGTCGAGCGTGACGCTATACGTCAACGTCGTGGTTGTCCCGGCCGCTCCCTCGGTCGCCACCGCGCTGATCGGTGCCAGCGTCACCGTCGCGGTGTCATCATTGACAATCGTGGCACCTTGCGGACTGCCGGCCACGGTGATGGCGGCGGGGTTGATGCCGGCCATCAGATTTGAGATCGCGCCCAGGGCGACCGAAAACGTCTCGTCTGCTTCGACCGTGTTGTCCCCGTTGACCACGACGGTGATCGTTTGGAACTCACCCGCGCCACCGACAAAGGTCAACGTCGCGTCGTTATCAACATAATCGCCATCGGCGGTCGTTGCGGTGCGGTCGTTGACGGTCGAATCAATCTGGAATCCGCCATCGATCGCATTGTCCACCGAGACAACAAACGACACCGACGTCGTGGTCCCCGCATCCCCTTCGGTGACCACCGAACTGGCCGGCCCCAGCGTGATGACAGCTTGGTCGTCGTCGGTGATCGTTCCGGTCGCCGACGGTCGGGGCAACGATCTCATAAATCGGCCCATCGACCAGCGTCAACACCACCGTCTCCGGGGCTTCGACGATCGCGTCGTCCAGTCCCGTGACCGTCAATATCGCTTGAGCCTCGCCGGGGGCAAACGTGATCGACCCACCCGCCGCGGTGGTCGTTCCGCCGGTAACGCTGTAATCACCGGCAAACGTCGCGGTGCCTCCTAACGTGAAGTCAACCGTCAGATCGCCGGCAACGTTGTCTCGGGTCAACGTATACGTCAGCACGCCGCCGTCCTCGCCAACCGATCCCGGCGTGACCGCGACGCTGACCAGCGCCGTCGAACTCAACACCACATCGTTGCCATCGCCGCCGGCATAAGTGATGCGGAATTGATTGGTACCCAACGTGAGAAGATCGCCCTTCAGCGATCCCCGCGAATTGCCCAATGACCGGATCGGCGGTGCCATCATTATCGACGATCGTCAACGTTTCGCCCGCCGGGATGCCCGCCAGAACATTGAGGTTCAGCGTCACATCATTCAAGTCAACCGATCCGACAACGGCGAGCTGATCGTGCCCGGTACCCGCGGTTGAACCCGCAACGATTCAACATCAAAACTCGCCCCGGTCGCAAATGCGTAGTTGCCGGTAACATTGAGGATGCCTGGACCGGTCTGACCGGGAGCGACACTGCCCGAGAGCGTCACCGCGTTGCCGGCCGCATCAATATCAATCCCAACATTGTCAATGATCGTGGTCCCGGCGATCATCACCGGATCGCTCAGCGTGATCGAGTCGATATCAACGACCCCCGCGGTGGCGTCACCAATCGTGATCTGGTTAAACCCATCGGCCAGGAAGCCCAATTCGGCATCATCAAGATTCAGCGTTCCGGCTCCCCCACCCAGGCCGATCGTCGTACCGGGGGTCCGTGGCTGGATCGTCAAGTCGCCGGTCGATTGAACATTCAAGCTGCCGCTCCAGTCAATGGAATCGGCATTGATCGTGATGTCACCACTGGTCGCGGTGGTCCCATCGAATCCAATGCGACTGTTCGCACCCGCCTGAAAATCGGCAGCGGTGCCGGTGCCCTCGGCGTTGATGATAATGCCACCGGAGCCAATCGACAAAATTTGACCACTCGAAGATTGACTCAAACGAACGCCTGGGCTGTCGCCGGCAATCGCCGTTCCCGTCATGGTCAAAAGACCATTGGTTACTTCGATCTTTGAGTTATTTTCAAGGTTAATACCACGGCTAAAATTTCCGGTCCCATTGCCGCCGATGCCAACAATCGTGATCGCTCCGTCAATGCTG
This sequence comes from Pirellulaceae bacterium, assembly GCA_963833245.1. GTDB lineage: Bacteria > Planctomycetota > Planctomycetia > Pirellulales > Pirellulaceae > Rhodopirellula. The sequence continues at coordinate 1,104,879 of CAWHXH010000002.1, read as the reverse complement.
CTGACTTCCGTGTCCGCACTAAACAGAATGACGCCTTCGTTGAAGTCGGTTCCTTCCCCACCGGTTCCTGCCAAGACAATGCTGCCCGCGTCCGGCCCGGTCGCCAGTCGAGGTCACCCGGGTTCCGTTCCCTAAGACAATACCACTTTGCCCCGCCGTGTCGTTGCCAATCTCACTGCCCTTGCCGAGCAATTGAATATCGCCCGAACCCGTCGTTGTGATGACGGACGATATAGCATCGATCCCATTAAAATCTGCCACCTGACTGCCCGACGCATTGGCATCCAGCGTGATGCCCCCGTCGACGGTCGACAGCGTCGCGTTGGCGAGAACAATATTGCGTGTCGTGGTGACGTTGATCGAACCGGCACCCGTCGTGTTGACCGTGCCAAAGATGTTGACGACGTCGCCGATCAATGAGAATTGATTCCCCGCCGCCAAATCAATTACCCCGTTGAGATTGATCGTATCGATCCCGCCGGCGTCTATGGCGTCGTTAATGATGACGTTGGCATACCCGGTCGCCAAATCATTGACGTTGATCGTGTCGTCATTGACATCCCCCGCGTTGATCGTCAGCGTTCCAGTCGGGTTATTAAACGTCGTGATTTCCCCGGCGGTCGAATCCGCCGTCGTCTGCCCGCCGCCCGCATCGACGATCCGTGATCGTCTCCGCCGCGTCGGAATAATTGAGCGTCACGTTGACCGCATCAATCGTCGACGTGATCGGTTCCAAACCGACGTAGGAGATCGCCGGGGCGGAATCGATTTGAACCGAACCGTCATTCTCGTTCACATAAGTAAACGTCAAATCCGTGGCGGTCCCATTGAGCAATGAAAGCGTATCATTGCCCGCCGCCCCGCCGTCATAGACCACCGGGTGGGACAGATCGCCGCCGGTCCGGTCGATGTTCAAACGATCATCGCCGCCGCGGGTGGTGACCATGATGCTGCCGGTCACCGAGGCGATCGGCACCAACACCGAGTTGGCTCCGTCGGCGGTCGAACCCGGTCCGCCAACGAGAATGTTGTTCGGATCGGTGATCCGGTAGTTGGCTCCATCGACAACGATCGTCACGTCATCATTTTGTGACCCATCAGGATCATCAAGGATCAGATTGCCCGCCGCATCGATCCGAACGTCAAAATCATCGCTGGTGATTGTCCCGGTTGCCGAGGCAGACGCGGTGTCGGCGACGAAATCCGGCGACGCGACCAACGTCAACACAACCGTCTCGTCCGGTTCGGCCGCCAGATCATTGATCGGATCGAGGGTCAAGGTTGCCGTCGCTTCACCGTCGTTAAACGTGATGGACCCGGCCATGGCGGTAAAAGCATCCGCACCGCCGGCCACATAATCATCGCCGAACGTGGCGTCGCCGGCGACCGTGAAATCCACGCTCAGCGGTCCCGTGGTACTGCTTCGCGTGAACGTGTAGGTCAACACCGCTACCCCGTCTTCGGTCACCACGTCCGGTGCAACCGTCACCCCAACCACCGTGACCGCTTCCAGAGTCACATCATTGCCATCGCCGCCGACATAGCTGATGCGGAACTGCTCGCCGCCGACCGTCAACAACCCACCCTCGGCCAAACCAGCAAAGGTTCCAGCCACCGGATCGGCACCAAAGTTGTCGATGAACAGGAACGTATCGCCGCGGGTAACCGGAGAGGCAAGCGTGACGGCCAGAGCCGCATCCCCGAGGTTCACCGACCCATCAATAAACAACAAATCGTTCCCCAAGCCGGGCGATGTCGTGTCCAGGTCGATCGATAAGGTATCGGTCGGCGAGAAAGCGACATTGCCAAGGACTGGTAAGACTCCCGTCACCGCCCCCCCGAGTTGAACGTCGCCATCAAAAATCACTGAGGGTACATCATTGCCAAACGCGCTGAGCAGTAGTCTCGGCGGGCTGCCCGCCGCCGTCACAATAGGCCCAGCCGTTCCGATCAATTGCAGTGTGTCCCCATTCACGTCGGCTTCAAATTCCAATCGAATTGCCGGGTCGGTTCCCCCGCCGCGGCCATCCAAAACGACCGAGCCGGTCCCACCATCAATGAGGCTATCAACGACGATGCCATCATTGACCGAATCGCCCGCCGCCCCCGTGCCAGTCAAATCTGATATCGCCCGTAGACGTCACAACCCTCCCGCCATCGAGGATTTGAATCCCATGATTGCCGAATGCGTTCAATGGATCGGCGACCCCTCCGGTACCGGTCAAGCGTGATTTCGCCGGAGTCCGAACCGATCACAGCCGTTCCCCCCAGGCCATCAAGATAGATGCCAACGTTAGCGTTTTGCCCCGCACCACCCTGACCGGTCAGATTGATGGGACCGCTCGTCGAACTGATTCTGGTGCCGTCACCGATGACCGAGATGCCGCGAGCTGCGAAGTTCCCAGCCCCTCCAGTGCCGCTGATTGTCAAAACTCCATCGCCCGCCAAGACAGCCGCCCCGGCGTCGATTTCAACGCCCGAATTGCTGCTGCCGGTTCCATCCCCGCCGGTGCCGATGACGGTTACATCCCCAACCGTCCCGCCGGTCAATCCAACGACCGTTGTGTCGGAGAAGAGTAAGACACCAGCACTCGAACTGCCGCCCGCCCCGCCGGTCCCATTGACCAGGACGTTGCCGCCGCCGGTATCGGTCACCGCCGAACCCTCGCCCAACACGACCCCGATGTTGTTGAGGCTGCCCGGGTCACCGCCTCCGGTTCCCGTGACCGTCACCCCGCCGCCGGTGGACGAAATCGTTGACCCAAGTCGCAGTTCGACGCCCAGCATCACCGATGATCCCGCCGCCCCGATGCCTTGAACGTCGACGGCCCCCGTACCGGCCGCACCGATGACCGAATTGGTCAACCGAATGCCCAACAAATCGGCCGCCCCAACCCCGCCGCCCGCGGTGGCACCGATTGTGATGTCGCCCGCCCCGAGCGTTTGAATCGATGCGTTGTCCAGCGACAGGCCATCAAAAAGCGTCCCCGCCGGCGGCGCCATGCCCGCATTGATTTCAATCGCTCCATCACCGGTGATGATCGAGACCCCCGACGAGACCGTGGTGGGGCCGGCGGAGGTCAGCGTCGCGGCTCCGGTGCCCGAGAGTAACACCTGGACCGAGGCAGCCAATGTGATGGTGTCGGCGGTCAGGCTCAGCGATCGATCCGCCGCCAGCAACAGGTCGCCGCCGACCGTGATCCCGCCGCCATCGGCTCCGGTATCGACCGTCACCGATGCGGTGTAGCCCGCCGCCAAGGCTCCCACATCAACGAGGTCCACCCCGTCGCCACCGTTGATCGTCAATGTCCCGGTCGGATTATCAAACGTGGTGACTTCCCCAACGTTTGAATCAACCGTCGTCTGGCCTCCACCGGCGTCCGACACTGTGATGGCGTCATCCGCGGCCGAGTAGTTGAGCGTCACGTTGACCGCGTCGATCGATGACGTGATCGGTTCCAAACCGACATAAGTGATCAGCGGAGCCGCATCGATCTGGACCGACCCATCATTTTCGGTCACATAATTAAACGTCAAATCCGTGGCCGTCCCCCCGGCCAATGCCAACGCGTCGTTGCCCCCGGCGCCACCATCAAAATTGATCGCGCTGGTGAACGCCCCGCCACTAATATCGATGGTCAACAAGTCATCACCGCCATCGGTCGCGATGTTGATCGCCCCAGTGACGCGGGCGATCGGGATCAAGACCGAATTGGTGCCAAACTGGGTCGTGCCCGGCCCGGCGGTCAGCGGATTGATTGGATCAGTGACGCGGTAATTGGACCCTTCGACCACGATCGTCAACAAGTCGTCTTGCGTCCCCGTCGGATCGGTCACCACCAAATTCCCGGCCGAATCGACCCGAACGCTCGCCCCGATGCGCAGCTCCACATCATTGCCATCGCCGCCGGTGTAGGTAATCAAACCGGCGAAGCCCGACCCCAGAACATCCGAGATCGTCGAAGTGACAAAGCTGCCAATGACCGGATCGACGCCATCGTTGGCGATCAACACAAAGCGATCATTGAGCACGGGGGCGAAACCATTCAATGATGTCAACGTCAAGGTCGCATCCGGCCCAATCGTCACCGACCCGGTGACCTCGATTTGGTCCCGTTGATTCGCGGCGGTGCCGGGCGTCGGTCCACCAAACTCCAATTGCAAGTTGGCGTCGGAAAGCACCAGGTTCGCGGCGGCACGCAGCACGCCCGGCGATTGCCCCGGTGCCACGCCGCCGCTCAGCGTGACCGATCCGGCGACGATATCCGTGGCGACATCTGTATCATTGATCACGCCGGCCCGAGCGTTGAGTTCCAAATCGTTGGTGCCTAAATCAATGCGGTCGATATCGATATTGCCGCCGACAAACGTTGCATTGTTGGCCAACGTCACGGTTGGCAAATCAATGTCACCCGAACCACTAATTGCATCGCCAAAGATGATGCGATTGAGACTGGGGGACAACCGAGAAATCTCGGTATCGTTGATATTGAGCGTCCCGGCCCCGCCGGAGACGCCAATCGAGGTGCCGGGATTTTCGGGAGCAATCGTCAAATCACCGCTGCCGGCAATCGACGCAGCGTCATCGAAACCCAAGCGATCGGCGATGAGCGTCAGCGTCCCGGTGCCGAGATCCGAACCAACACGACTGTCTTCGTTGATGAAGATCCCACTGACGTTGGTCTCCGTCGATGTCCCGCGCAGCGTGATGTCGCCGGTCGTCAGCGATTCGATCACCGCGTCGCCACCGACTTGAACCCCATCGCCGAATGTTCCAGTCCCATCTCCGGCGACCGTGATCGCACCGGCACCGCCACTGCGAACCGTTCCGCCAAAGAATCGGATGCCATCGTTGCCCGATCCGGCAGCGGTGGTGCCTTGTCCCAACAGTGTCACATCCCCATCGATCGATGAAATCAAGGAGGTATCATTGAGTTCAAGCCCTCGGTTGTTATTGCCTCCGTCACCGCCAACAGCATTGATCGTGATGCCGGCGGCCGATGGTCCGGTTCCCGTCGAAGCGATCAACACCTCGTCTTGGATAACCACCCCTGTATTAAAGTTGCCTCCGCGACCGCCTCGACCCTCCACGACGACGTTGCCATCGGTCGATGCAATGTTGACACCACCGCCGTTGAGGAAGACACCCACGCCACTCGACGTGCCATTGCCCGAAGCGCCGAGAATCGTGATCGAACCCGCATCCGCCCCCACCCCGGTCGTTTGGATCGTTGGGCTTCCAAACGTGATGATGCCTTGGTTGAAATCATCGGTATTATCGCCGGTGGTTCCATCGAAAACGATATCACCATCCACCGTGGTGACGACGACCGGACCATCCCCGATTTGGATGCCGCGGTTTCCGTCGCTGCCATCGCCACCGCGACCGGTCAACGCAATCGTGCCGACCGCCGGACCGGTTCCGGTGGAGCGGATCACCGTTCGGTTGAACATGCCGATGCCCCGATTGAACCGGCCGCCGACCTGATCCCCCCCACGACCCTGGAGCACTATGTTGCCGGTATCGGTTTGAAGCATCGCCGAGACCATCGTGATGCCGTTGAAATCACCAGACGCCGGGGTTAACGTTTGATTGCCCCGCAGCCGAATGTCACCATCGCCGGTGAACAAACGGGTGTTGTCATCCAGGAACATTCGCCGATCGGCGTCAATCAAGATCGAACCGGCGCCGGTCGTCAAAATCGCGGCTCCCGACAACACAACGTCATCGCCGGAGAGCAAAAAGCTGCCGCCGGCCAAATCCAACGGACCGATCATTTCGATTTCATTGAGTCCGACATCGCCGGCGTGGATGTCCAGCAGCGTCGTGGGCAGTCGCATCGAAACATTGGCCCCACCCGAACTTGCGATATGAACCCCATTGTTGGTATCGCCAAACGCCGAAATGAACATCGTCTCGGCGTCGTCGGAGTAGTCCAAATCGGCGGTCGCGACGGCCAGGTCCGAATGCACCGACGCCAAGCCGGAATAAGTAATCGTTGAATTGCCGGTAACATCCACGGTCCCCGCATCAGGCCCGGCGGCAGTGAAGGTGACCGTCGCGACCGGACCACCGCCACGAAGCGACAACTGATCGCCCTGGCCGCTGTCGACGTCGCTGCCAATGACGTTGATCGATTTGTTGAACGAACCAAGGCTATAATCCAGCACCACCGAATCCTGACCGGCGAGCGTTTCGATCGTCACCGTGTCGCCGGCGACCGAGCCGAACGGAATGGTGATCGAACTGGTACCGCTGCCGGTCGAGCCGGTGATCGTCGTGTTGAGTGTTTGACCGACGCCGGAGATGATGAACCGATTGTTGGTCGTATCGGACTGGATCGTCAGCAAATCGTCATGGTCGCCGGTTTGATCGACAATGCGCAGGTTGTTGCTCGCGTCCAATGTCACGTTGGTTTGACCAACGACCGGATTGATGACGCTTGAAGCATTGTCAAGCGACCAGACGCCGCGGCCCATCGTGCCAACGACCAATACGTCATCGGCGGCGTCATAATCCATGTCAAAGACGATGGCGTTTGGCAAATCGGTGCCCAGTTCCTGCCAAATGCCGATCGCGGAGACCAGCATGGAGAAGACGCCGACGTCGGTCCCAAGCAACAGCGCATCGGTCACCCCGCCGATGTATTCCAGCGACCGAAAGACGCCCGTGCTCAATGCTCCCAAATTGCCCGTAATGTCGGTCCAGTTCACCCCGGCATTGATGGTGGAAAAGACTTGGTTTGAGTCGATCGCAAAGGCTGAATTGAACTCATCGGGGTCCATCTCAACGTCGCGGATCGTGCCGCCACCGGGATCGGTCACGGTGAACGCCCCGGCACCGGTGCGGACGTAGATGTCGCCAAAGAAATCACCGACATAAGCGGCGTTGACATTGTCAACACCACCCGAACGCCCGCCATAACTGATCGCATTGCCTTGGATCGTGTTGGTCGGAATTGCGTTTTGTTCCACCGCTGCGATAGTGGCGCCCTGATCGGTCGACTCATAGATCCCGTTGTCCATGCCGAAGAGCAACCGGTTGGGATCGACGTTGTTGACTGCCACCGGGGTCGTGAACGCGGGATCAAACGCCGGACCTGAAGTCACCGTCAGGGATGGAAACTCGGTGCTCAATAAAGTCCCGTTGGCATCCCAAGTGGTTTTGCGGAACGCTCCCAAATTCTGAAAGCTGCTGTAGCGAATCGATTGCCCGGACGCGGCAAGCGATACGTCATCGACCGCCACATCCCCACCGTCGCCGGCGCTGATCGCGTTCCAAAAACTCGCCCCAAAACTCGGCTGCGTCAATGTCCCATTGTCTTGCAAGCCACCGATGATCGTGTTGGACACCGAGTCGTAAGCAACGTTATGAAACTCCTGGGCCGTCAAATTGCCGACCAGCGAGAACCAGTCGCCGGTATTGTCGCGCGGATTGGTGCGTTTGTAGACACCACCATCGTCGACTTCGATCAAATTGCCGGCGGCGTCAAAGGTCATCTCCCGCGAGTCGGCGTGAGGCGCGCTGTTGCTGACGGTTCCCGCCTCGGCATCAAAGTCGGCGGGCAGGTTGGTGATGTGATCCCACTGGGGCGAAGTCGACAGGTTGGGGTTGGACGGCAGCCGAGCGTCGCCGCGAAAGATTGCCCCCGAATTATTGATTGCACCGATGAGGCTGGGCGTGTCCTGACGATCGCCACCCACATAGACGATGTTCTCATCGGTCGGATCGGCGGTGATTGAAAAGTGGATGGAACCCTGCCCGCCGGCCTCGTCGACTTCTTTGGGCCTCGGATTGGGGCTGGCCACCGGGGTCCAGGTCCCACCGCCAACATAGGCTCCATTGCCGGTGCTGTTGATCAGTTCAAACCGGTTGGCGTCCACGACGTTGACCCGGAAATACCCATTGGCCGCGGTGTTGCCCAGAACGCCATCGATCGCCACGAATTGATTGGGGTCGTTGATCCCGTGGTTGGCCGACGTGATGACGATCGGCGTCGTGTTGGAAGCCCCGGTTAGCGGCATCGCCACGTCCTGAGGCAACCGCGGCACATCCATTCGCGTCCAGGATGGAGCACCGGACGTGGCGTTGGAGCTATGAAACACGCCTTCGGGTTGGCCGGAAACCAACGCGGCGACATAAAGCCGTCCGGTCGTCGGCGAGACCGCCATTTCAATGTTATTAGAACGAATCAGCAGTGCATTCAAATTCGCCGACGCGGCCGGGCCGGAGATCTTGGCCCAATTGATCCCGAAATTGTCGCTGCGGTAGATCCCGCCCGGACCACCCGATCCATTATTACTGGGATTGGCGGCGTACAACCGATTGACGTTGGTCGGATCCTCCACCAAATCGCTGAAGTTGTCGCCAAATCCAAAATCCGCATCGATGATTCGCGAGAAAGTCGCCCCGCCATCGGTACTGCGGAAGATGCCACCGCTTGTGCCCGATACCGACGTGACCGTGATGACATTGCCTCGGATCGCGACGCCCGACAAATTTTCGCCCCTCAGTCCGGCGCTGCCGGGATCGGTCCACGTTTGACCGCCGTCATTGGTGACGTAGACCAAACCGACGGTGCCGGACAATCGTCCAAAGCTGCTGACCGATGCCGTCACCGCGACGAGCGACTGATGGGTCGCATCGGTGGGATCAAACGCCATCGCGCCGATCGACAATGACGCCAGGTCATCGGTTTGAGCTTCCCAACTCGGGACCGTCGCGGTGGCGTTGGTCGTTTTCCAAAGCCCCCCGTTGACCGTGCCGACGTACAAAATGTCCGGGTCGGTCGGGTGGGCCAATACGGTTTGCGTCGCCCCGGAGATGGAATTGGCCGGCGAGAGACCTTGCAAAACGCTCGAATTGGTCCCCACCGGGCCTTCGCTGAGCCAACGTCCGGGTGCGTAGTCGGCTTCGGCGACGCCATCGGTCGCGGTGGCCCCAGCGGTGGCGAATGCGAGGCTCGAACCGCTCCTCGAACCACTCGCGGAGCCGCCCAAAGCCGGCAACCCGGCCGGCGTCTGCGTGGCCGCCGCCCCCGCGGGCGGATCGGCGTAAAGCTGACTAACCGGCAGCGGCGCGGTAATTGCAGAAGCGTATAATTCCTCAGGGGCATCACCAATGCCGCCGGTGGTGAACGAACCGGACTCCAACGGATCGGCCGCCAGCAACCGACGATCCTCCAACGACTCGAACAACTGTCGCCTTTTGAACCGTTTGTTGGACGCTTCGCCACCACTTTGACTGCCGAAGATCCGGTTCAAAAGGCCCGTGCGGCGTTGGCGATTGGTCATGCGGTGTATCTCGGGGAGGTTTCTGGGGCAGCCACCCGTACAGCTCCACCTCAAAGCGGCGTTGGGCTGGGGGAACTGGGCGGCCTAGACGATTCGTGGCCCTACTGGGGGGGATCATAACCCGACGGCTTGGCCGCGGCACGCTCTGCGACCCCCTTCAACCCGAAAAATCGTTATTTCCCGGTTTTTTGGGGAACTAATCCCGGTAACGGCGTGCCGCCAGACCGCCGAACGGACCCTGACTAAAGCCGGTAGCGGCGGTCCGCCAGGCCGCCGAACGAGCACCGACCAAAGCCTTGGCGGCTTCGGCTACCGGAGGGGGGACCAAAGCCTTGGCGGCTTCGGCAACCGGAGGGGGAACCAAAGCCTTGGCGGCTTCGGCTACCGGAGGGGGGACCAAAGCCTTGACGGCTTCGGCTACCGCGATGGTGGCAATCTGTGACGGTTAGCGGGACTCGCCAGTCCGCCTGGGCCGGTTCTGACGGTTTTTTGGCCCGTAGCGGTTATGCCTGTCGCCGGGGCTGCCGATCGAACCACCCAGAAGGAGGGCGATTGTCCTCAACCGATCCCACCCCACCTCGAAGTGGTCTGATGCGAAAACCAACCACCGCCCGGCGTCAACGACTGCTTCAGCTTCTCGCCGTCGGGGCGGCAGCAGGCGGTTGGATCGGCGGTGCCGGACCCGCGGCGGCCGAACCGGTCACCGTGACAGATTTGGCGGTCGCCGAGTTCGCCGAGCTTGAACGCGAAATGGGCATCGATCCGGCGATCCGCATGGTCCAATTTGAAGAACCCGCCGCCGCCGGGGGTCAACCGCTCGACGTCACCACCGCGGCGCCCTCGCCGGACACCGCCAGCCAATTGTCGGCCCGGCACGATCGCCGAAACCAGCGAGCTGTTCTCCTCGTTCCTCAAGCCGGAACTCCCCAGTTCGGGCACCTCGCAATTGGACACCCCGGCCCAGATTCAGCAGCAGGAAACGCTCACCGGCCGTGTCGCGATTTCTCAGGCCGCGACCGCGCCGATCGACATTGTTCCGGCCAGCACGTTTTCGCTGAGCGGTTCACCCGACGCGACCGAGACGTTGACCAATGTCGCGACCGCCCCGACGGTCCAGGCCCGCCGCCGAAGCCCGATCGGGTTTGATCCCCGCATCCGCGGTTATCACACCGGGCAGATCTATAATTCCATCGACAACGGATACCAATCGCCCGTCCGCGGTGACCTCGACGCGATCTTTAGCAAACTCGATCAGGACCTGGTCGGCAACGTTCAAGTCATCAGCGGTCCGTATGGGGTTCGCTACGGCAGCGGCTTTGCGTTCCTGATCGCCGACACGATCCCCACGCCCCGTTATGAGAACGGACGCGAAACGCACCTCAAACTTGGCACCAATATTCGGGCCAACGGCGGACAGACGTTCAATTCCGCGACGTTGTATGGCGGTACCGACCGCAGCGGGTACTATGCCAACGTCGGCTACCGCAAGGGTAGCGATTACGAGGCCGGCGACGGATTGTTGATTCCGTCCAGCTACGACGCCATGTCGGTTTTCTCCAAATACGGCTACGACATCGACGATCAAACTCGCACCTCGACTTCGTTCTCCTACGTCGATCAGGGACCGACCGAATATGCGGCTCAATTCTTTGACACCGAACAGATCGAGTTTTTTGGGGTCACGCACAGCCTGATTCACGAGGACGATTTTGACCAGTCGGGCATGAGGTTGGACCTATTCTTCAACGACACCAGCTTCTTGGGTGACACGCGATCAGCGGGCAAACGTCGCGATGATTTCCCGGTCCTGCAGCGGATCGACAACGCGTTGTTCACCGCCGCGGGATCGCCCACCGGGTTGGTCGATCCGCAATTTGCCGGCGACGTCGACGGCGAGCTGACCACCGCCGGCGTCCGGCTGTCGGCCAACAATCAAATCACCCCCGATATCAACGCTGTCTATGGGGCCGATTATCGGTTCACGTCCCAGCGGATTGACGAACAGTTCAACATCACATCTTTCGGGTTTAGTCAGCAGGATGGTATTTTCCGAACCGGACTGCCGACCACTGACGTCCACGACCCCGGCCTGTATGTCGAATCGGCGATTAACATGTCACCGGACTGGGACGTCGCGATCGGTTCTCGCGTCGCGTTTGTGACGACGACCGCCGATGGTGAGGAGCTTCGTGAAACATCCAACTTTCGCGACGCCAACGGTGATATCAACCGCGATCTGAGCCAATTCGACGTTCTTTCGTCCGCGTTCATCACCAACGATTTCAAACTGACGCCTAATTACGATGCCCGGATTGGTTTCGGGTTTGCCGAACGGGTGCCGGACCTGACCGACCGCTACAGCGACGGATTGTTTCTGGCAATCATTCAAAGCGGTTTCTCGCGGGTCAACGGCAACCCCGAACTGGCCAAGGAACGAAACTATCAATTCGACGTTCGCGTGACCGGCGATTATGAGAATGTGCGAGGCCGCTTCAGCGCATTTCATTCTTGGATCACCGACTACAACACTTACTTTGCCAACCCGATTAACGACCCGCTTGGCGCCCGATTGTTGTCGGCGACCAACACCAACCTGGCGACGCTTGCCGGTTTGGAATCTTATGGCGAAGTCGACTTCTTTCGCGGGATTCAAGGCTTTGCGAGTTTGAATTACCTCGACGGTCGTGATCGTGAGATCGACCAGCCGTTGCCGGGCATTTTCCCGTTGCAGTCGCGGTTGGGGTTGCGGCTCAGCGACGGTTCGCCGGCGAGTCGTTGGGGGTTGGAATGGGGTTGGCAAATTGTCGACAACCAGGATCGATTGGGCACCCTTCGGGCTGCGGGAACCGGCAACGACCCAATCCCACTGGAATCCGACACGCCCGGTTATGCGGTGTCGTACCTGCGGGGTTTCCTCAACGCCAGCGATCGGGTCAGCCTGACCGGCGGGGTGGAAAACCTGTTTGACCGCAACTACTACGAGCACCTGAGCCTGCGGCTGCCGGCAACCGCCAATTTTGGCAACACGTTCGTGCTCTCGCCGGGCATCACGCCCTACCTCGGCGTCCAGGTCACCTACTAGATATTGGCTGAACATTCATCAACGTAGTGGATTTTGCTAAAAATCCATCTCCACAGGTCCCGTCGACGCTTTCGCTGTCATCGAAATGGAGGGATGGATTTTTAGCAAAATCCACTACGTCACAATCTCCTTGATATTAAACGTCACCGCCTGAGCGCTTTGACTATCACCATCAATTGATTCTTCTCTTGTCGGTTTTCTCGCGTCGCCACAACGGCTTCGACTTCCCCCGCGCAGCGTAGCCGGGTGTCGCGGTCGGCATCGGAGTTCAAGAATCTTCCAAAGCCGGTCGGATCCAGTTGCACCCATTGTTGTAATTGAATGATTAGAACATTGCGGGTTGCAGTTTCTAGTCGTTCGTCCGTCGGTTGGCTCAGTGCCTCCACGATCTTTTGAATCGTTTGCCTATGATCGGTGGAGGCTGCCGCCGCTGAATAAGCATCAACATGTTCTTGGTATCGTTTTGACAACGTGGTTGCGGGAAAAACTTGCCGCAGCGCGTTGAGCTGCGATTGCACCTTGGACTTTTGATCGGCGCCTGACATTTGCCGCAGCCAGGCGTTGGCCAGCAGCCCGGCAGTCTTCAACGCCCCGGGCGACCCGCCGGCGAGTGCTGCGCTTAAGTCTCCGCGAAAAGATGGATCGCCGGCGACGTCAAGTTTTTCTATGACCGAAGGAAACAGATCGACGCGGGAAAGTTGCAGTTCGACCTTTCTGAGCAACATGTTCGGCTCGGGCGAGACGATTCGGTCGAGCGTTTCCAAGCACTGCCGGTCCGGCGGATCGACCATCGCCTGCACGGTCGCCAGCCAATACAACGAGTTATGCAACTCCGTCTTGTTCTGCGGTTCGACGGCGTCGACGGATTGACGCGCCAGGTCAATCGCCGCGGCCAGGTCGCCGCTAAACCGCTTGACGTAACTGAGCCACAGGTAGCCCTCGACCCGCTGATCGGCCGGCCAGTTTTGGATTCCCTCGGCGGGACCAATCGCCGCGGCGGCGGCATTGAGCAACGCTTGTTTCTGATCCGGCAGGATCGCGGCCTCACAATCCTCGACGTAACGACAGGTACAACGCGCCAACGAATAGTCGCTGCGATGATCGCTGCTGAACTTGGTTGCTCCAACAGCTTCGGTAAGCGCATCGATGGCGTCGCGGTACAATTGAATTTGACTCGGATTGCCCGGCGGTTGTCTGTAAACATAATGTGCCAAATCTTCCAAAGCATTGCCGGTATGTAGCAACGCGTCGCTTTTGTATACCCCCAGGTCCGAGCGATGAACCGCCAACGCCTCCGTGCCGGCCCGCCGTGCCCGCTCCAGGTGTTCCTTGCGCCGGTCGGGTTGGCGAAACGCAAGATTGACCAGCGTGTCGGTTTGCTGCCACAACGACTTGTAGGCAATCACCTGCTGTTCAGTCGTGTTGTGTGATTTGACAATTTCAATGATTTCTTGGTAGCGATCGACCGCATCGGCGAGCAATTGGGTGTCGCTGGCGTCGGCTCCAAGCAGGCCACGATGTCGCATCTCATAAGCGTCCAGCAATTGATGACGCAGTTTGAGAGATTCGATTTGGGCGACCCCCAATTCGGAGGCTCGATTGAGCGATTCCCTCAACCGATCGAGTTGTCGTCGATCAGGCATTCGTTGATCGGTGTCGCGGATGTGGTTCGCCAAATCCATCCACCGCTCCGGGGTGTCTTCGATCCTCGCCAACGCTTCGAGGATCGTGGCGGAGTCAATCGGGGATGGTTCCAGCCCGGCGGCGAGTTTGCCGCTCCACTGTGACTGCTGCGATAGGATGGTGGTCAAGGACCGGCGATCGAATCGGGCTTTCCATTGGTTGATTCGCTCGCCGGACCCCGCCGCGGTGGGACCGGCGGTTGCCAGCATCTCGATGACCGGTTCAATGTAAACCTCATGCACCGCCGGATTGTTGCTATCAGGGTTCAATCCGATTGCGGCGGCCGAAGCGACCACCAGTAAGTTTTTGAAATAAGCGACTTGACCAGCCGACCATTGACGCTGGGGATCGGACAGTTGCCGTCGGCAGAAAGCCACGAAATAGCGATACACCTGGGCCAGGTCAGACTCCGGCGGTCCATCCCACCGGCGCAGTTGTTCGGCCATCCGGTAATCGAGCGAATCGAACTCGCCACCGGATTGTGATAGATGATGCTGACGTTGATGCAACCAGTTTTGACGTGCCAATGGATCACCGCCGCTCAGTTGTGCGGCTTGCACTGCGGCGGCGGGCAGAGTTTCCGCCCACCGGACGGCAACCTCCGCGGCGGGCCAACCGGCGTCGCCATCGCCGTAGCGAAGTCGCAACCACTCGGTCGGCCCGATCCCCGACCCGGCTGGCGACTGAGCATATTCAAACAATGCTTCGGCCACCGGTCGCCGCAATCCATCGGCCAACTCCATCCAATTGCCGCCCGATTGCGACAGCGTTGCCCACCTCGTCAATGCTGCCTCCGGTTGACCGGTTTGCATCGCCGCCCAGCCGCCGAGATAGTCGATCAGCGGGGCGTCGATCCGGTCGGCGATGACGGGGGGCGGAGATGCCAGTCGATTCCAGTCGATCGTCGGATGATCGTCCCCGAGGATTGCTCGTTGGGCATCGATCGCAGCGATGGACCAATCGGATCGCTGCATCGACTGCATCCTGTTTTGTAACACTGGTTTTTCGCAGCGTCTCGAGTCGCTGCCCGATCCAGACGTTTTCGTTGATAATGTCGATGTGCGAAACGGCGAGCGTCAACCAGGGAAGTTCGGCGGCGGCGGGCAGCGGATGCTCGATCGCGGCACTGATCGCTTCCAGCTCAATCAATCGTTCTCGCAAAATGGGGACGGTCGTCGATGGCTCCTCGGCGATCAAATCATCGACGTATCGATTGATCCAAACGCCCACCGGACCGGCAAGCGAATCAGCACCTTGGCGATCGGTTTGAATCCAATCGGATAACCGTTTAGCAAAGTCGACGCGACGTTCAATGGTGTCACCCGACTCGACTAAATCGGCGAGCCACCGTCGCTGCGTCGCCAGGGCGGTATCGTTCGTCTCGGGCAGTTCGGCGAGCGATGCGACGATGGTGGCCGCCGCTTTTGGGCGACCTTCGGTCACCGCCGCGCTGAGGTCGGCCAGGCGAACCTGTAGCATGAGATCAGGATACGCGGCTTGCAGATCGGCCAACGCAACGCCATCGATCGTTTGCGACCGCATTGCATCGTCAAACTGTCGCATCAACCGGGTTTCAAGTTTGCGATAACGCGACACCAGATGGCTGGTCAACGCGTCCTCGATTTGAGGATCGATGACCGACCGAACGCGGAGCAAGTCTTGGCGGGGGACGTCTTGCAACAGTCGGTGGCTGGCCCCCGGTGCCGCGTCCGCCGGCGTCGACTTTTCATGTCGCAGTGCGATCGCCAACGGCGCCCAGACTGATTCAGGCGGCGTTGCAAATCGTGCATCGGGGCGATCGATATGATTGGCAACCGTGTCCGTCAACGCACTGGGGTCCGACGAACCGGGGGCCGGCGTCGTTTGATCGGCATTGTGATGAATTTGATGACGCAGCAGCCGACGAAGATCGATGGCGGCAACCATCGATTGGCCGGCAGCCGGATCACCGGCGTAGATGCCCTCGGAAGCATCGCGGGTCAAACCATCGAGCAGGAAAAAAGCCCGGTCCCAGTCCGCGGGCGGGACGGGTTGTTCCGCCGCAGCGGCCTGCAACATTTCATCGACCCTGCCAAGCAAATCTCCGCCCGCGAAGTCCGCCAATTGAACGATCGCCGGATCGATAGGCTGGCCCGATGACGCGCCCCGGCTAGCCTTTTGTAGTTGCCCTACGAGGCGGCCAAGCTGATCGTAGGCAACCACCTCTTTGCTCTGCGGATCATATTGATCCCAAATCTGTTGAGCTTCGGCGACCGCTTCGGCCGACAGGTTGCGAGCGGCGACTGTAGGGACCGCGGCGACGGGCTGGCGGATCGCCAACGCTCCCAGTCCCACCGCCACCAACAACGTCGCGGCGGTCGCCATCACCCAAGGCCAAACCGATGATGACTTGGTTTCAACCCGATCGATGCCGGCCAACGCTTCGATGAAATCATCACAACTGGCGTATCGGGTGTTGACGTTCAAAGACAACGCGGGGGCCAGCACCGCGGCTTCGGCCGGAGCGATCGCGGTCAGGTCAACCTGGTCGTTGCATTTGGCCAGCAGGATGCGAACCTGGCTGGAGGTATCAAACGGAATCCGGCCGGTACGGATTTCAAAATAAGTGACCGCCAGGCAGTATTGGTCGACCGAGCGGTGGACGTAACCTTTGTCCAATAACTCATAGGGCGCGTAGGCGGGCGTTGCAATGATTTGCCCGGTCATCTGCATGTCTTGATCGACCCGCGACGCTAATCCGAAATCGCATACTTGGGCCGAACCACCGACGAGCAGAATGTTTTGCGGTTTGATGTCGCGATGATAGATGTCATGGGCGTTGAGGAAGTCGATCGCCTTGGCCGCCTCGCCGATGTACCGAAGCGCCTCGCGATAGGTCAGTCCGCCGATGGTCGTTCGGTCGGCCGGATCGATGTCCAGTTCGCGACGAACTTGCGACAACCGGTCCGCCAGCGTGCAGTCGCCCAATCCCATCGCGAGGATCAACTCCGAGTGCGGCGACTTCATCACTTCGTCGGCCGAGCCGATCGAGATGCGGTCGGCCTCGGCATCACCGGATTGAAAACCCGTCGGCGAGACGGTGATCCCCGGTTCGCTCCGGCGGGACAGTCGGGATGACGCACGCAGCGGTTCTCCAAAACGCGTGGTTCTCCACTCGTCTTCGGGCAATGAGCCGGCTTCCAGCACTTTGGCCCCCGTTTCTTTCGTTTGCCCGGCCGGTGCCGCCCCGGTTCCGAAGACGCGGGTTTGCATCAAGTCATGGTTGCCCGCGGTCGCTTCACGCCGCGCCGACGCGTTACCTCCGATTGATTGGGAGGTTTCCCCGTCGGGGGGTGGGGGGATCGAGTCGCTCGATCCCCGAACGGTCGTCACGTGCGGGTTGTCGACCATTTGAGTGTCGAAAAAACTGCCCCCGCCCGGTTCGTTGCTCTCGTCGGTTTCGCCCCGGCGGGTTTCAAACAACGGCCGGTCGTCGTCGATCGGCTCGGGGGCGCCGTCGATCGGTTTGGGGGCGCCGTCGATCGGTTTGGGTTCAGCGGAGCGGTCGGGCCGCGAGAAAAGCTGCCGCAGCGTCGCGTCGTCGATCAGCCGTCCCGAAGCGTCCTTGAGCCAAACCCCCTGCAGCGGGCACAGGTTGGTGTGCCGCAGGTTCATGATTTCGATCAGCGCCCCGAGTTCCTTTTTGCCCCCTGCCGAAGCCAACGAGCGAACGATTTTGATCGCCACCTGGCGACCGTCGGGGGTCTCGGCGACCCACACGTCCCCCGACATTCCTTTGCCCAGCGGTTTGATCAACCGGTGCTTGGGAACGACTTCGTCGCCTACCTGGTAACGTCGGGGGGCCAAAAAATCGATCCGGTAGTTCGGGGGGGGGCGGCCCGTGAAAATCAGCCGGCCCGGGGGGACCGCCTGCACGGCAATCCCCCGAGTATCACTCACCCCCCCCACCGGATGCAACTCAAAGCCGCGGGGACGGTGTGACTGTCCGCTTTGTCAGCAATGTAGAACGGCCTTTCAGGCTGTCCAAAGCATCCAACGACGCCTTTGGGTCAACGCAGTCATGATTCCGACGGCTGAACCGCAGGCCGCTGCGGATTCGCCCTCGGACGGCCCTGTGCGACGCTCAAACGAAGACCGGACAACTCCCGGTCGGTTATCGGTTCGTTGACACGCTCGGTCCAGCCTTTGGGGCGTTCGATGCGGCGATGGAGCGATCCCCATCGCCAACCCTCCGCCCGACCGACCAGCCCGGGCGACAGCGCGTTGCGTTCGACGTAGCGGCAAACGACCGGAAAGTGCCCATCGTCGGCGACGGGGAAGCTTTTGAAGGGACCTTGAAACAGGTGTCCACCGCCCACGCTGTGGTGGTGGGCGCGATAACGGGCCGTATGAGTGCTGCTGACCCAACCCATCAGCCCCCCATGGCCCCGTCAGACCGCGGACGCAGGACCAGGTGAGTGATTGGGCATCAGGCAGAACGACAGCAAGTCGACCGGGTAGCGCTGCAGGCCCTGTCCCATCGTTCGCAGAAAGGCCTCGTCGTCACCGTCTTTATGGAACAGTTCGCGGCGATCATTGCCCCGATGGAGGGCATGGTAGAGACCTCCGGCAGAATCATCGCGTTTGTTACGGGGCATCGAGGGTCCCGGGCAAAATGGAAGTGGGAACGTAAAGCGGCGAATCTAAATGTCGTCACCGTCCGAAACGACCCCTTAACCGAATGGCATTGTCGACCGGGATTTACGTGTTTTCATGCTGCCAGTCCAGCCACCAGCCGCCAAGCTGCCCGACCGCACTTAAGCAAACCCATCATCTTCTTGCGACGCTTATTTAACCGCGGCTCGACTCGGTCAGGTCGATCGCCGACGATTCGACTGACTGGCTGCTGTTGATACGCGATCGATAAAACTACTTTGCAGCATCTTCAAACGCACCAGGTTGTACGTCAACAGTCCAGTCCACAATTCGCAAAGCAAACCCTCCGGCGTCAACGAGCGAAGACAGTCCAGACCCATCGTGCATTTTTGCGACGCGATATCCTTCTCGACGTACCACCGACCTTGGTACACCCCGCCAAGCCAGTCGATCGTCGCTTCATCAATCACCCCAAAGTCGGAAAAACGACCCGCGAAGGATCGCGGCGGTGAGTGCTGCGCCACGGTAGAATTCGGAAGGCGAAGTCATCGATTTTCGCGTGGACAACGCCATTCCCGACAGTTGTTAGTCTCGCGTTCCTAAATCAGTCGGCGGCCGTTCTTACCCTCAACGCGTCTTCGACTTCGCCCTTTTTTAACTTCGTCCCCAACTTTGGAACCCAAAGCGAATGATCAAGCCAAAACACTGTTCGTCCAGCCGACCGGTTGGGGAAAGACCTGACGCGGAGCATGAATCAAACGTCAATCGTCGCCGCTTCGTGCAAACCGCTGCCGCATCCATGATGTTGCCGATCGTCGCGACCGCGTCGGACGCCGCATCGGGGTCGCGAGACGCGACCGTGGAACAGACGCCGACGGATTCGGCGGCGGCTCACCCCTTGAAAGGTCGGCTGCACAAAACGCTGAAAATTAACATGGCAAGCGGGGTGAAGGGGTCGCTGAGCGACAAGTTCCGCGCAATCAAGGAGGCGGGCTTCAGCGGCGTGGAAATGAATTCGCCGGGAATGGATGTCGGACAGACCAATGCCGCCATTGTAAAAACAGGACTCATCGTTGACGGTTCGGTTTGCTCCTCGCACTGGAAAATCCGTCACACCAGTCCGGTCGCTGAAGAACGCGCCCAGGCTCTTGCCGATCTGCAAACGGCCTTGAGGGATACCAATGCCGTCGGTGGCAAGACAGTGCTGTTGGTCGTCGGCCATGGCAAGGATGGTGATGAGGAAGTCATTTGGAAACGTTCCATCGATAACATCAACAAGGCCCTTCCGCTGGCCGCGGAGTTGGGTGTGACGATCGCGTTGGAGAATGTATGGAACGAGTTCCTATACGATCCCGACGGAGGTCAGGAACAGACCGCGGAGAAAATCGCCGAGTACGTCGACGAAGTCAACTCGCCATGGTTTGGCGTCCAGTTTGACATTGGCAATCACTGGAAATACGGCAGCATGGGCGACTGGATTCGAAGATTGGGCAAACGCGTCGTCAAACTTGACCTCAAAGGGTACTCTCGCGCAAATCAAGATTGGGCCAACATTGGAGAGGGCGACATCGATTGGCAGGATGTTCGCAAGGCCTTGCTCGAAATCAACTACCATGGCTGGGCGGCGGCTGAAGTCAGGGGCGGGGACTCCAATCGGCTCAAACAGATCTCCGCGAACATGGACAAGGTTTTCGGGCTAACTTAGACCGCGCCGTTGGTGAGTCCATGGTGGCCTGGCAGCAGTGCCCACTTGGGCGTTCCTGCGATCCACTTCACTTTCCCAAAACCGAGCGTCCCGGGAGGGTTGCGGCGGCGCTTCGCCGTATCGCGGGGAGGGCCGGACGCTGGTCGCCTGGTGGGCACGCGGCTGTTGGCTGACAACGCCCGCCACTCGGCTTGGTGCCGGGGGACCGACGAAAAAACGAAATATCTTCCGTCACGAAGATCGTCGCCGCGACATGGTACTAGTAAAGAGGACCTTTCGTGATGCAACGCCACGACTTCGCAAGACTCGTACTCCAGCACCAGGGCCGGTTACGCATGTTCATTCGACTGCTCGGAGCGACGCCCGACGCGGTCGATGATTTGGCTCAAGATGCGTTCGTGATCGCCTACGAACGGCTGGAGACGCTTGACGATGAGGACCAGGCGGGGCCTTGGCTGCGGTCGATCGCCCGAAACCTGGTCCGCAACGAATCGCGAAAGTCGGTTCGCCGACGACGCGTGGTGAGCACTTCATTGAGCGAGGTGATGATGGACGTGTCCGATGAGTCGATCGACGTCGGCAGTTGGTCCGAGGACTGGTTCGCGGCCCTGCATGAGTGCGTCGAGCGGCTGCCTCGGGAGGCAAGGTCGCTGGTCGATGGTCGCTACCGCAACGGTCATACCGCCACGCAATTGGCCGGGGCGAGCGACTCGACGCCCCAAGCGGTTCGCCAATCACTCTGCCGGGTCCGCGAGCGGCTGCGAAAGTGTGTCCAGCTCCGCATCAACGAGGCCACCGCATGACTCAGCCTGTTGATATTGAGTCAGTTGATAACGACGACGCGGAGTTCGACGACTTGCTCGCCCGGTTGCTGGACGACGCCATCGATGATGCGGAACTCCAGCGACTTGCCGAATTGATGGCGTCGGTGGAAAGCCGGCAGGAAACGTATCAGCGTGAGATGGCGTTTGCCGAGGCATTGGCGATCAGCAGCGACGAGCGGCGATTGGCGGGTCAATTTGCCGAAATGCTTGACGTGCGGCTCCACGCCGAATCGCGGAAGTATGAGTTCCTGCATGGCGTTCTGGATCGGTCCGCCCTCCGCGCGGCCAGCAACTTGATCCGTCGCTGGGCACCCGCCGCTGCACTGGCGGTTGCGGCCAGCGTCGCCATCGCGTTCTGGGCGGGGCGATGGACGGGGCGTTCAAGCGATGAGCGTCCCGTCGCCATGGTCAATGCCTCAGGCTCCGTCGGCAATGACATTACCCGGGATGCCGTCGAACCCCGCCGCAGCGAACCGATGGACGATTCGGTCGCGGTCCTCCATCAAATTGCCGATGCGGTATGGAAGGGTGAAAGCAGCTATGGCGTGGGAGATTCGGTCTCGCCGGGTGGGATGCTGGATCTAAGATCGGGGCTGGTTCAATTGCAGTTTTTTCGCGGGGCGACGTTGACCCTGCAGGGACCCGCTAGGCTGCGAATCGACAGCCGCGATGCGGTCATGTTGTATGAGGGTCAGGCATGGGCCAAAGTGCCGGTGCCGGCCAGGGGATTCACTGTCGTGACGCCCCAAACCAAGGTCGTCGACTTGGGGACCGAATTTGGCGTCTCGGCCATTGCCGGGGCCAGCACCGAAGTTCGTGTTTTCGATGGCCTCGTCGAAATCCATGATCCCATCGCGACGCTCGACACCCCGCCGCGGCATGAGCTGGTGACCGGCCAGGCGATCCGGGTCGATGCCGATGGCCAAACTTCCCCGTTGGTGGCGCAACCGACCCCCCCGCCCGCCGAGTCGCTGCTGCGTCAAAAACGCGAACAACGGATGCGCCAGGGTTACCAGAAATTGGCGAGAATGGAGTGGTCAGGTTCGGTTGGATCCGCGAGTGGTTTTGTATTACCCGTTTGAGCGGCCCGAGGATGAGCGGCCCGAGGAATTTTCTATCGGCGAGTCTACTAATGGCAAGTCTCAAGATCGGACGGCGTCAACGCTCGTCAACCGTGCATCGAGTAACCAGGCGGGGCAGTCCGATGGGTCGATTATCGGATGCTCTTGGACCCAAGGTCGTTGGCCCGGCAAGTCAGCACTGGACTTTAAACGTCCCGTCGACCGCGTTCGATTTCATCTCGATGGTGAGTTCGACTCGGTCACCGTTGCCGCTTGGGTGCGAGTCGACGGGCTCGACCGCAGCCTCAGCTCGCTGCTGTTGACCGATGGTTGGGACGAGGGCGAAATTCACTGGCAATTCGACGGCGAGGGCCAGTTCGGTTTATCCGTCGGCGGCGCCGGGGGCGTGGCTTGGCGGTATACCGAATCGCTGGTCAACCTGACCCAATTGGGAGACTGGATTCACGTGGCCTCCGTCTTTGATGGGGACCAAAAGACCATACGGCATTATTTCAACGGACGGCCGGTTCCCAATCGCCTGAGCGATCAAACGCCGTTGGATTTTGATGGGCCGGTCCGAATCGGCGACGCCGAACTTTGTAATTGGGGACGCCCCAGCGGGCAGACTTCTCAAGCGATCCGAAATTTCAACGGACGGATGGACGAGTTCCTGATGATGGACGTCGCGCTGCGAGACGCGGAGGTCTTGGAAATCTATCAAGCCGGCAACCCGAACCAATAGGAGGTTTGTGATGGATGCTTTATTCAAAATGGATCCTGCAAACCATTTGTTTTCTCCCAAGTCCCAAGCGGCAGCCTGCGTCATCCTGTTGGGTTCGCTGTGCGGGGCCCTGATGGTTTCGCCAGCCGCCATCGCGGAGCAGCCCGCCAGCGCCGAGCAGATCCGATTTTTTGAGACCAAGATTCGTCCTCTGTTGGTGGAGCATTGTTATGATTGCCACGCGGCCGGCGAACAGGAATCGGGATTGCGCGTCGACACGATCAAAGGCATGTTGATCGGGGGCCATGCCGGCCCATCAGTGATCCCCGGCAAACCCGATAGCAGCCTCCTGGTGACCGCGGTCACCTATCGCGACAGCGAGTTGGAGATGCCGCCGGATCAGCGATTGTCGGATCAACAAATCGTCGACCTGGAGCACTGGGTCCAAATCGGGGCGCCGCATCCTGACAGTGAAACGGTCGGCGAGATCCGTCGTCCCGGCGATGTCGATTTGGAAGCCGGCCGCAAGCACTGGGCCTTCGTCCGACCCTCGCCCGTGCAACCGCCACGAGTCGATGCCGCCGAGCCGATCGACGCCTTCATCGCAACACGGCTGCGGCAACAGGGCCTGCAGCGGGTCGCGGCGGCGGACAAGCGGACGCTGATCCGCCGCGCCACCTTTGACCTGATCGGGCTTCCCCCGATCCCGGCGGAGATCAATGATTTTCTCGCCGATCAATCCGACGACGCCTTCGCACACGTGATCGATCGTTTGTTGGCGTCGCCCCATTATGGCGAACGTTGGGGACGACATTGGTTAGACGTTGCCCGTTATGCCGACTCCAATGGCTTGGACGAAAACGTCGCTCA
This sequence comes from Pirellulaceae bacterium, assembly GCA_963833245.1. GTDB lineage: Bacteria > Planctomycetota > Planctomycetia > Pirellulales > Pirellulaceae > Rhodopirellula. The sequence continues at coordinate 1,081,004 of CAWHXH010000002.1, read as the reverse complement.
CGGAAACGCTTGGCGTTATCGAGACTACGTGGTCGAGTCGTTCAACGACGACAAACCGTATGACCAATTCGTAGTCGAACAACTCGCCGGCGATTTGTTGGCATCGGACGTTTCCGAGGAGGTTCGTCGCCAACGGCTGATCGCCACCGGTTTCCTGGTGTTGGGGCCCAAGTTCTTGGCGGAGCAGGACGAGGCCAAGATGGAAATGGACATCATCGACGAACAAATCGACACCGTCGGTCGGTCGATCATGGGCTTAACATTGGGTTGTGCCCGCTGTCATACGCATAAGTTCGATCCGATCAGCCATCATGATTACTACGCGTTGGCGGGGATCTTCAAAAGCACCCGGACGATGGACCAGCATCGGACCGTGGCAAAGTGGCACGAGAACGTGATCGGCACGCCCGAGCAGGTGACCGAGCAGGCCGAATTCGATCACGCCGTTGCTCAGAGAGAAAAACATATTGAATCTCTGGTGGCCGATGCGACCGCACAGTTGGACCAGCCGACTGAGAACCTGGTGCCCGATGACATCGAAAAACTGTTCCCCGAAGCGACCAGGAGTCAGCTCAAAGAGTTGCGCTCGGACCTCAAATCGTTCACCAAAGCCGCCCCGGACGTGCCGACGGCGATGGGGGTCATCGAGGGCAACGTTGCCGATACGTCGGTCCACCTGCGGGGCAGTCATCTAACTCTCGGCGATGTCGTCCCAAGGCGGTTTCCCGAGGTCCTCGTGAGCGTGAAGCAACCGGAGATCCGCGACGATCACAGCGGCCGGTTGGAGTTCGCCCGCTGGTTGACCGACGGCAACCATCCGTTGACCGCTCGCGTCATGGTCAATCGGATTTGGCACGGGCACTTTGGCAAAGGGCTGGTGTCGAGTGTCGATAACTTTGGGTTGCAAGGCACCCCGCCGACGCATCCCGAACTGCTCGACTGGTTGGCGGTTCGTTTTGTCGACGAAGGATGGTCGGTCAAGGCGATGCACCGAATCATTATGCTCTCGGACACCTATCAAACCAGCAGCCACTTTGATGCCGAAAACGCCACGATGGACCCGAGCAATCAGTTTTACTGGCGGCACGATCTTCGTCGTCTTGAAGTCGAGTCGATCCGCGACGCCCTGTTGTTACTCAGCGGCAAGTTGGACCGCGATGTCGGTGGCAACCTGATGACATACAAGAATCGCGACTATGTCTTCAACCATCTGTCCAAAGACGAATCGACCTACGACACCGATCGGCGATCCATTTACGTTCCGGTGATCCGCAATCACCTCTACGACATGTTCGGTTTGTTCGACTACAGCGACGCCAGCGTCCTGAACGGTGATCGAAGCACCAGCACCATCGCGCCGCAGGCATTGTTCATGATGAACTCCGATTTCGTCGCGGATCAGACCCGGACGATTGCCGGGCGTTACCTGAGTTCCGGTTTGGAGACGAAAGAAGTCGTGAATCGACTGTATGTGGAAGCCTTTGGGCATCCGGCGTCCGACCGTGATGTCCAACATGCGATCCAGTTCCTTGAGAATTTTGGAAACGTCGCGTCTAGGGATACGGCTTGGCAAGCGTACTGCCAGGCCGTGGTTTCATCCAATGAGTTCATCTATGTCCAATAACAGGAATCCATCTCGACGACAGCTATTGCAACGGTCCAGCGCCGGGTTTGGCTCGCTGGCCCTGGCATCGCTGCTCGCCGAGGAATCTCGCGGGGCGGCGGCTTCCGGTAACTCGCCATTTCCCACCCCTCATTTTCCCGCCAAGGCCAAGCGGATCATCTTCCTGTTCATGAAGGGCGGACCGTCGCACATGGACACGTTTGATTATAAACCGCAACTGCAGAAAGACGACGACAAGCCGCTGCCCTTTGACAAGCCGCGGGTTCAATTTGCGCCGACGGGCAACCTGCTCGGCTCGCCGTGGAAGTTCAAGCAATACGGCGAGAGCGGGATCCATGTTAGCGAACTATTTCCCAACGTTGCCGAGTGCGTCGACGACCTCTGCATCATCAACTCGATGCACGGTTCCAACCCGGCGCACGGTGGCGCGTGCATGAAACTGCACACCGGCAGCGACGTCTTCGTCCGGCCGAGCATGGGGTCGTGGATCTCCTATGGGCTGGGGACCGAGAACCAAAACTTGCCGGGGTTCATCACCATCTGTCCGACGCTGGCCCATGGCGGGACCAAGAACTGGAGTTCGGCGTTCCTGCCGGCGTCTCATGCGGGCACGCCGCTGGGCAACGCGAGTCAACCGTCCGAGCAGGCGAGGGTCAAATACGTCCAGAACTCGCTGCTCTCGCAGAAGTCGCAACGAGTTCAACTCGACCTGATGCAGTCGCTTAATCGCGACTTCCTCGATCAAACGGGTCCCGCCCCGGAACTCGAAGCACGCATTGAATCGTTTGAACTCGCATTCCGAATGCAGATGGAAATGCCGGAAGCCTTGGACTTGGCGGCGGAGAGTTCGGCCACTCATCAAATGTATGGGATTGATGAAACCGAGACCGCCGATTTCGGTCGCCAGTGTTTGATGGCGCGGCGGTTCGCCGAACGCGGAGTGCGTTTTGTCCAGGTCACCCACAGCAATTCCGACGTCCAGTGGGACCAGCATGGTGGACTACGAAAAGGGCATCAAGGCAACGCCAAGGAAGTCGACAAACCGATCGCCGGTCTATTGAAAGATTTGAAGTCGCGCGGGTTGTTGGAGGACACGTTGGTCTTGTGGGGTGGCGAGTTTGGCCGCACTCCGACTTGCCAAGGGACGGGTCGCAATGGGCGGGACCATAACCCCGAGGGGTTCACCATGTGGATGGCCGGGGCGGGCGTGCGTGGCGGGATCCAGTACGGCGCGACGGACCAATACGGATACTATGCGGTCGAGAACAAGGTCCATCTCCATGACCTGCATGCAACCATCCTGCACCTGATGGGCCTGGACCACCTGCGGCTGACCTATCGTCACGCCGGTCGCGACTTTCGGCTGACCGATGTCGCGGGCAACGTGGTCAAGGACATCTTCAGTTGAACCTCGCGACAAAAAACTCTAGCCAAGCCCGGTGGGTGCTCCTGGCCCTTTTGGTCAGTTCGATTCTGGTCAACTACATCGATCGGGGGGCGCTGTCCGTCGCGATCCCCGAAATGGAGTCGGAGTTTTCGCTCACTCCCTCTCAAAAGGGTTTGCTGCTGTCGGTGTTCTTCTGGACCTACGCGCTGCTGCAAATGCCCGCGGGATGGTTGGTCGACCGTTTGGACACCAAGTGGGTTTACGCGGGAGGTTACATCATATGGACCATCGCGACGGGGATGACCGGATTAGTCACCGGGTTTGCCGCTTTGATCTTCGCCCGGCTGCTCCTGGGCCTGGGCGAGAGCGCGGCGTACCCGGCGATCTCACGGTTGATCGTCGAGAACTTTCCCGAACACCAACGCGGCACCGCCAATTCATTGATCGATGCCGGAACCAAGGTCGGACCGGCACTGAGCATCCTGGCCGGCGGACTGTTGGTCGATGAATTCGGCTGGCGATCGCTGTTTCTAACGTTGGGGATCGGTGGAACCCTGTGGCTGGTTCCCTGGTTCCTCTACGTGCCCTCGCGATCATCGTCTTCATCATTCATCGACGGCGGTTTGGAGGATTTGGATCCGCCGGGCACATCACAGCAGCCCTCATCACAAACTCGCCCATCACTGCGCCGGGTGATTGTCCATCGATCGGTATTGGGAACGTCGTTGGGAATGTTTTCACTGGGTTATGTTTGGTACTTCCTGCTGACGTGGTTGCCATCGTATTTGATGGATGTCCACGGTCTTGATTTGAAGAAAACGGCGGTCTTGGCGGCGCTCCCGTTCCTCGCAATGGCTGTCTCCTCGGTGCTGTGGGGTTGGATCGCCGATCGCTGGATCAGTCGTGGACAGTCACCGACGATGGCTCGCAAATCAATCGCATTGGTTGGGTTGACGATCGCGGCGGTGTTGTTGGTGACCGCCTCGCGTGCCGCCTCCGCGACGTTTTGCATCGCGTTGCTCGCCGCGGCGTGTGCCGCCCTTGGCATGTTCACCGCCAACGTTTGGGCGATGACGCAAACGATGGCCGGCCCGGCCGCGGGCAGTTGGACCGGGATCCAAAACTGCATCGGCAACATGGGCGGCGTGGTCTCCCCGCTGGTGGCCGGTTGGACGGTTGAAGCAACCGGCTCCTATCAGATCGCGTTTTTCGTGGCTGCCATCGTGATGTTGCTCGGCGTGTTGACCTACCTGTTTGTTGTCGGACCGATCGAGCCGATCGGGTGGCGCCGTGAACGCAATGAGGCTCAAGCATGAACAAGGAGACCGACGACGCGGTGATCGGCACCCTAGCCGACCTCGTCCGAATCAAAAGCGTCAATCCGAATTATGACGGCGGTGTCCCCGAAGCGGAGGTCGCCGACTACGTCGAACGGTTCTTTGAGCAGCGAGGCATTGAAACCTGGCGGCAACAGCTCTACCCGGATCGTTCCAACGTGATCGCGAGGGTCCCGGGCAGGGATCCGTCGCGGCGGATCGTTTTGGAGGCTCACATGGACACGGTCGCCGTGACCGGGATGACGATCGACCCGTGGGACCCCGAGATCCGCGATGGCAAGATGCATGGCCGGGGGAGTTGTGATACCAAGGGCGGAATGGCGGCGATGATGCACGCGGTCGCCAGTTTGGCCTCGGGCTCGGTCGCCCCGCCGTGTGACGTGTTGTTTGCCGCGACAATCGATGAGGAATTCTCCTATCGAGGGGTTGTGGCGCTATGCAATTCGCTGTCGTCGGGACCCGTCGACCCCCAGGTTTTGGAGCGTGAACAACCGCCCCAAGACCCGTGGCACGCCCAAGCGGCGATCGTCGCCGAGCCGACCGGTTTGGCAAACGTCATCGCCAGCAAGGGGCTGGTCCGTTGGCAGATCGTGACGGCCGGCAAAGCGGCCCACTCTTCCAAACCTCATCTGGGTATCAATGCTATCGAACACATGGCCCAAGTGATCGCCGCAATCCGAAAGGACACGTTGCGGCTGGCCAAGCGTCCGCACCCCTTGCTGGGCCCCGCGACTTGCAATGTCGGCGTGATACGCGGGGGCGTGCAAGTCAATTTTGTCCCCGACCGTTGTGAGATCGAGATCGACCGCCGGCTGTTGCCGGGGGAAACGCGAGCCGGTGTTTTGGCACATTACCAGCAATTGGTGGATGACTTGGCGGCCACCGACGCCAACATGAACGTCACGATGATGCCGCCCATGATCAGCGACCGCCCTTTGGAAACGGATTCGACATCGGCAGCGGTGCGTGCCATGTCGCAAGTTTTAAACGACTTGGGCCTGGACCCCACCGTCCGCGGTGTTCCATTTTGCAGTGACGCCAGCAAGTTTGGCGCGATCGGAATTCCAAGCATCATCCTGGGTCCCGGCAGCATCGATCAAGCGCACGCGGCGGTCGAATACATTGAGTGTCGTCAAGTCGTCCAGGCGGTGGATGTTTACCGCCGGTTTGCATCGTCAACAGAACTGGTAGGTGATTCGTGAGTGCAACCAAACCGTCCGTTTCCCGGAGATCCTTTTGTCGCGACTCGATCGTCGCGGCGTCCGCCTTGGCAACGATCCCGACGAATCACTCCCGATCGGCTGCGGCCGCTCCCAGCGATCCATTGGGCTGGATCGATGCTCACGTCCACGTCTGGAGTCCCGACACGGCGACCTATCCCATCAGCGAGACGTTTGCGATCTCCGACATGCAGCCGCCCAGCTTCACCGCCGGGCAGTTGTTGGAACATTGCAAACCCGCGGGGGTGACACGGGTCGTGCTGATCCAGATGAGCTTCTATCAGTTCGATCATCGTTACCTGTTTGAGGTAATGAAGGCGAACCCCGGGACATTCTCCGCCGTGGCGTTGGTCGATCACCACCAAACCGACCTGGTGGAGCGGATCGAGTCGCTGGTCGGACAGGGCGTTCGTGGCATTCGGCTGCACTCATCCGGCGATGCAAAATCGTGGAGCAACGACCCGGGCATGGCGACGTTGTGGCGGACCGCAGCGGAAAAAGGCATCGCGGTCTGTCCGCTGATCAATCCCGCGGAGATTCCGTTTGTCGATTCGTTATGCGAACGATTCCCCGAGACGACGGTGGTCGTCGATCACTTTGCTCGGATTGGCGTGAGCGGCATGATTGACGAATCATCCATGCAGAGCCTGTGTCGTTTGGCCCGGTTTCCAAATACCCACGTCAAGACATCGGCTTTTTATGCGTTGGGCAAGAAGACCGCGCCCTACGAGGACTTGCTGCCCATGATTCGAAGGGTCACCGATTGTTTTGGCCCCCAGCGATTGATGTGGGGCAGTGATTGTCCCTACCAGGTGCAAGGCGACCACAACTACAAGTCCTCCATCTCGCTGATCCGAGACCGCGCCGATTTCTTGTCCGAGACTGACAAGAACTGGATCCTGCGTGATACCGCGAATCAAGTCTTCTTCTAAGTCCCTAAATTTAAAAACTCCCGAAAGGTCGATTCATCAATGTTGCGTCCGCTAATGATCGCAACAATATCCCCGTCGCCGGACAAATCGACTCGGCCCTGCAGCAACGCCGCGACCGCGATCGCGCCCGAGGGTTCGGTGCGAATTCCGTGATGATCATAGATCCAACGCATCGCATCGGTCGTTTCGTCGTCGGTCAACAGAGCACAACTCCCAACGCATCGCTTCAAAATGGGCCAGTTATGATGACCGACGTCATAAGAGAGCAACCCATCACAAATGCTGGTCGGCTTGTCGAGCGACGTGCGGGTCCCGGTCGACAGCGACCGGTGAAAATCGTCCGCCCCTTGCGGTTCGACGGCCACGATGTTGATACCCGCGAACGCGTCACTGAGGCTCAGCGACAGGCCGGCCAACAGCCCCCCGCCGCTGACCGGACACGCCAAGGTGGACGCCATACGTCCCGCATCGCGAAGGGTTTGGGCAATCTCCAATCCACCCACCCCGTTGCCCGCGATGACCGCGTTGTCGTCGTACGGAGACGCCAAGACCGCGTTTTCGTCCGTGGCAATTTCACGGATCATCCGTTCCCGATCGCCGGTCAGGTGGTCGCGGGAAATATCATACGTTCGAACCTCGGCGCCGAACGATCGCGTCAATTCAAACTTGATCCGCGGCGCGGTGTCGGGCATCAAGATGATCGCACGCTTGCCGTATCGCCCACAGGCGAACGACAACCCGGAGGCGAAATTCCCGGACGAACTGGCGGCCACCGGACGATCCCCAATCTTGTGCTCGTTGACCGACATCCACCCCAACGCCCCCATGACCTTGAACGAACCCGATGGCGACCAACCATAGTCCTTGAGCCACACCTGGCGACGGGCGGGCAACCCCAACGTCCTTTCGAGGGCATAAGAACGCACCAACGGAGTCGGCGAGACGTGTTGACGCACCGCCGACTCGGCGGCACGGACATCGTCCATCGTGGCGATCTTGATCGGATTCATGAGGGTCACCCGGAATGGCACGGTCAATCGAATCGTTGAAAGCTTGGTCATTCAGTGCTTCATCAACAAGTGCCTTGCATTCCGCCAGGTGGAACGATAAGTTTTCAATGGTCAGCGGTTTCCTCGTCGCGGTGATCTTCTCTGAATTCACTCTCCTATTGAAGAGCCCCTAATTGCCATGACGTCTCTCCCTCGCTTCCGAACCGTCGTGATTTTGGGCACCTTGGTCGCTGGATTCGCGGCGAGCGATTCCTTGGGTGATGAGTCGACTGACGTCTCCGGGGACGCGGCCCAAATGCGGTTCTTTGAGTCGCATGTGCGTCCCCTGTTGGCGGAGAAATGTTGGAACTGTCACGCCGGGTCGAAACGAAAGGGCGGTTTGCGATTGGACTCGCTCGATCACGTCCTCGATGGTGGGGACTCCGGGGCGGCGATCGTCGCGGGGGCGCCCGATGAGAGCCTGTTGATTGAGGCGGTTCAGTATGAGCAGATGCCACCCTCGGGGCCCCTGAGTGATTCGGAGATCGCGGTGCTGGTTCGCTGGATCGAAGCCGGGGCCTATTGGCCCGAGTCCGACACGTTTGCCCCACCCTCGTCGCCGGCGTTCTCCCAGGAGGATCGGTCATGGTGGGCCATTGGCCCCATTGCCAACCCCGCGGTCCCGCAAACGGCGGGCGACGATTGGTGCATCAATCCCATCGATCGTTTCGTGCTCGATCAAATGCAATCACACGGGTTGAGCCCCGCCCCGGCGGCCGACCGAATTGATTTGGCCCGGCGGGTTTATTTCGACGTCGTCGGGTTGCCACCGACCCCAGAACAAATTCAAGCGTTCGTCAACGATGATTCGGCCGACGCCTACCAGCGACTGGTGGATCAATTGTTGGATTCGCCCGGCTATGGCGAACACGCCGCCCGGCAGTGGCTCGACTTGGTCCGCTATGCGGATTCCGACGGCTACAACGCCGACCATTTCCGCCCCGACGCGTGGCGGTACCGTGATTATGTGATCGAATCTTTCAATGACGACAAACCCTACAGCCGGTTCGTTCAAGAGCAGCTCGCCGCCGACGAATTGTTCCCCGACGATGTCGACGCGGCGGTCGGGCTGGGGTACCTGCGGAGTTGGGTGTATGAGGTCAACCAGAGCGACGCCGAGCGGCAGTGGAAGATCATCCTGGAGGACATCACCGATACGACCGCGGATGTGTTTTTGGGTCTCGGGTTGCAATGCGCCAAGTGCCACGATCACAAGTTTGACCCGCTGTTGCAAAAGGACTACTTCCGGCTGCAAGCCTTTTTCTCGCCAATCGTGCCCGTCGACCGACCCTTCGCGTCGGCCGATCGGATCGAGGGCCATTTGCGACAGCAGTCTCGGTGGGAAGCGGACGCTGCGAAGATCACTCAAGAAATTGTCCAGATCGAAGCCCCTTATCGAGAGAAGTTGAAAAGTGCCGCGCTGGTACGTTTTCCCGAGGAGGTCCAGGCCATTTATCATCGGGCAGACGTGGAGCGATCGCCGTATGAGAAGCAGATCGCCGACTTGGTGGAGAAGCAAGTCGCTGCATCGATTGATCCTCACCTCGGCGACCTATCAACAATCCGCCAATCATCCGCAGGCCGATCCATTCCGCGAGATCGATCCGGCCAATCGGTTCTATTGGCGTGGCAACGTGCGCCGGCTCACGGCTGAACAAATCCGCGACGCCCTGCTGGCCGTCTCCGGGGAGTTGAACCGGGATGCCGGTGGTCCGAGCCGGAGAACCTCCGGATCATCACGAACAATCTACACGCGGATGATGCGCAATTCACCCGACGAATTGCTGGACAATTTCGATCTCCCCCTGCTTTTTTCCAGCACCGCGGTCCGCAACACCACCACGACGCCGGTGCAATCGTTGTTGCTAATCAACAGTGAGTTGATGTCCTCGCATGCCAAACATTTGGCGTCGCTGAGCGAACCCGGGTCTCGTAACCATGACTCCGACGGTCGCGATCCCGACGTTATCGAGGCGAGGATTCTGCTGACCTGGCAACGGGTCTACGGTCGCCCGCCGACCCCGGTGGAACGGGCCGCATCGCTCGAGTTCCTGCAATCACAGACCGATCGAATCACCCAGCCTGATTCCGGCGAGACGGCGTTCATTGACTTTTGCCATGCGTTGCTCAATTCCAACGAGTTCTTGTATGTCCGTTGACTTCAACCCGTCGCGTTATGGCTTGCCCCATGTTCGAGTCCCGAGGTCGCGTCGTGAGTTCTTGACCCGCGGCGGGGGCGGCTTTGGCGCCGTGGCGTTGGCCGGCATGTTGACGTCCCCCCGACGGGTCTCCGCTGGCGACTCACCGGTCAATCCGATGTCGCCTCGGGCGGGGCATTTTCCGGCAACGGCCAAGCGGGTGATCTTCCTGTTCATGGAGGGTGGGCCGAGCCACCTGGACCTGTTCGATCGAAAACCCCTGTTGCAAGACTTGGCGGGTGAGACGATCCCTGAGAGCTTTGGCAATATCATCACGGCCAATGGGGTCAACAAAGCACCTCTGCTGCCGTCCCAGCGGAAATGGAAACAGCATGGCGAAAGCGGCACGTGGGTTTCGGACTGGATGCCCCATACCGCCCAGTGCGTTGACGACATCGCCGTGATTCGTTCCTGCGTCGCCGATGGCATCAACCATTCCGCGGGCGTGTGCCAGATGAACTCCTGTTCCATCCTGAGCGGCCGTCCCTCGCTGGGCAGTTGGGTCAGCTACGGTTTGGGAACCGAAAACCAAGACTTGCCGGCGTTTGTGGTCATGCAGGACAACCCAAAGTCGGTCGTCAATGGACCTCGTAATTGGAGTGCCGGGTTCATGCCAGCGGTCTATCAAGGGATCCGCTTTCGCGAGGGCGCGGACCCGATCCCGCACCTCCATCCCGCCGAGGGAACGACGGCCCGCGAGCAGCTCGCCAAGCTCGATTTCATCAACCAACTGAACCGGCGGTACGCCGACCAGCATCCCGATCAGACCGAGCTGGAGGCTCGAATCTCAAGTTATGAACTCGCGTTTCGGATGCAGGCCGAGGCGCCCGACGTCATCGACCTGGGACGCGAGTCGGCGGCGACGCAAGAAGCCTATGGCATCGGCTTGAAGGAAACCGACGGGTATGGCCGGATGTGCCTGTTGGCCAGGCGAATGGCTGAGCGGGGCGTTCGTTTCATCCAGCTCTACAGCGGTTCGGGCAGCAAGTGGGACTCCCACGTTGACATTGAAAAGAATCACACCAGCCTTTGTCGTTCGGTCGATCAACCCGTCGCGGCGCTTCTCAAGGATCTCAAAGCTCGCGGGATGCTTGATGAAACCCTTGTTGTTTGGGGCGGCGAGTTTGGTCGCACACCGATGAGCGAGCAGGGCAATGGGCGGGATCACAATCCCAGCGGCTTCACGATGTGGATGGCCGGTGGCGGGGTCCGCGGCGGCCAGGTGATCGGCCAAACCGACGACCTAGGTTTGTTCGCGATCAAGGACCGGGTTCACGTCCAAGACCTGCACACCTCGATCCTGCACCTGCTGGGTTTGGACAACATGGAATTGACCTATCTGCACAAGGGACGACCTGAACGCCCCACGGTCAACGAAGGGTCGTTCGTCCGGCAGTTGATTTGACGAGCCAGCCTGGAGAAGAGGAAGAACTTCGCAGTCTAAAGTTGAAAAGCAACATGTTGCGGATGAGTCAGCTTCGATCCGCCAAACGAAACACGGCCGTCCTCTTGGAAAACTAAATCACTCCGCTGGTTCAGCGAGGGAGCGGCGATCCAAGCTCCAAAACCTGTTTGGATTAAGCGGATTGAACGCCCGCCGCCCCACGACCATCACCTGCCACGTGGCCGTTAATCAACGTTCAGAAGACCCTTCGGACGGAAAAGTTATCGCGAAAAACGAAACTTTTTCCTTTGCCCAGCGGCTGGATCCGTCCCCTTCACCGGAGGCAAGGTCACCTTGAGAGGCACTGCGGACCAGTTGCCAAGAAGCCGAAGCTCGACTGTGGAGAAAAGATTTGAATTCTATCTGGCGGAACGGTAGGTTGAGCTTTCGTGGTTAATTTTGATCCTCAACCTTGGAGTCGAGAGAAATGAAAGTTTTGAAAAAGAATGGGGGTTTCACCCTCGTGGAATTGCTGGTCGTGATTGCGATCATCGGTGTCTTGGTGGGATTGTTGCTACCGGCCGTGCAGTCCGCCCGAGAGGCGGCTCGCCGGATGAGTTGCAGCAACAATTTCAAGCAGATTGGTTTGGCGCAGCACAACTATCACGCGACCTTTAAGAAGTTCACCCAGCACCGCTTCGGTCCCTGGGATGGGCCTCACGCGAGCGGGGGTTTGGATTGGTGGAGCCACAGCCGACTCGCCCCGCAGAGCCAGCTCAGTTGGATGGTGGGGATGTTGCCGTTCATTGAGCAACAGGCTCTTTGGGAGCAGTGTTCCAATCCGCTCGCGTTCGAAGTGTCTGGCGGAGAGCTAGTTCCCCGAAGCCCACCCTGGCAACCGTTTGGTCCTACAGCCCGGTATGCCGAAGACTACCCACCGGCCTTAACGGAACTGCCCGGTTTTCGGTGCCCATCGGACCCTGGCTACGGAGCACCCGCGTTCGGCAGGACCAACTACGGAGCATCCCTCGGTGATTCGTTATTCGGCATGGTTTCTGGACCTTACGATGGGAAGTTTCTCGTTGACGATGACATTTCGGTCAGTTCCAGAGCTGGTAGCCGGGGTGCGTTCGCCAGTGCAACCCAGTACGGGATTCGAGACATCAGAGACGGCACGACCAACACAATCTTGGCCGGCGAAATGAATACCGATTTGGGGGACGGCCACCGAACGAGCAGTCAGTCGGTAAATCACAGCACCTTGCGCGACAACCCGCTCGCTTGCGTTGACGACGGGGACCTCGACCCGGAGCGGCCGCAGTTTTGGAAGTCTGGGGTGGACACCTTCGTTACTTTGTACGGTGCCGATTACGGCAGGGGTTACCAATGGATGGCCGGCAAAGTCTTCCACTCTTGCGTCAATATTATCCGCCCGCCAAACTCCGAGATGTGCTGGCGTGGCGCCAATACGCACCTCGATGGCTCGCTCCCTGTGAGCAGTCGGCACCAAGGCGGTGCTCACGTGCTCTTAGCCGACGGTGCTGTCCGATTCATTAGTGACTCAATCGAATCGGGAGACCAGCACGCCCCCATGGTTGGGGAGGATCAGACTGGCGACGCGAAGCCTGGGAGCAAAAGCCCCTACGGCCTCTGGGGTGCACTCGGGACTCGAGCTTCAGGCGAAGTTCTGGACAGCGATTTCTAAGCCTGACTACAAAAGGCTTTGCCACGATCTTCGGTGGCAGGCGACGGATTGTGGGGTGCGGTGCAAATCATAGCACCGCACCCCATTTAGTTTTTCAATCGAATTCTTTGTCGATTAATGGCCGAGTCGGACTGGGCAACCCAACCGACAGTCAGATAAGCCTTTGACGAACAACAATGTTACTTTTTCGTTTAATTATTAACTTCAACGGTGGAAATGATGCAGATCAAGTCAATTCGTGCGGTTTTGATCATTAGCGTGTTCGGAATCATGGTCGGATGCGGAAGCGATGAGCCAAGCCTAGTGGATCGAACTGGTTTTGAAACATCCGAGGAGGAGATGCAGAAGTTCGAAGCCAGCGAGGAGGCGGCTGAAGCCGACATGGAAAAGGACCTCAAGGACTTTGGGTATTAGATACGAATGCCGCGGACTTTAGCGTTGGAGTGTAGGCTTTAGCCGATACAGTGCCCCGCAGAATCGCCTGAAGGCTAGACTCCAACCGTTGCAGCTCGCCCCTCAGCCTGATTCCTCGGCATTCGTATCACGCTCGGTGTCATGTAGGTCAATTGACTCCGGCAAGGTCCCAAATTGAGACATCATCGATCTCAGCTTGATTGACGATGAGCAAACGCAACTTCTGCTTGTCTGGTTGTGCAATTCCCGGGGATTGCAGCGATCCAATCTCGCTGCGATCGATCTTCACGCTCAACCGATCGCCCGCGATTCTGGCTTCGACTTCGTGCCAGGAGTCTGGAGAAGGCGGTAATTTGAATCGCTTAGCACATGCCCGGAGCAATTCCACGTCCTGCTCGGTCTTCTCGCCGCTCGTGACCCTCGCGCGAACCTCCTTGTTCATGCGACCGGTTTTTAAATCGATCAGCTCAACGCTATTGACGCTTAGTTTGATTTCAAATAGGTGCCCAGAGTGGACCGATTCCTCACCCATGTCGGCAAAATTGAGGACCAGAACGCTGTCCGAAGGCAAGCGAAACCGCAATCTCACGACGCCGTTTCGAATATTTAAATCCCGCTCGACCAAAACGCTGTGATCAGCCATCTCTGACTGGGTGACTTGCAAAACCCCGTTGACCAAATCGGCCTGCTTATCACCTCCGCCACGCGTGATGCTGTTGGTGACCCAACCGTTGCCAACGGCCTCGACATCGGACGACGGCTCGTCTCGCTCAAACCGGTCTTGGAAAATCATCATTCCGATCGGGTTTACTTCATCGGCCGCCAGGTTGGGGCCCAGCGAAAGCGACAAGGACGTCAAAAGGGTCAAATGAAGTTTCATTGAATGGTTTCCATGGTGAGGGACTGGGATGCAAGCGAGTCGCGACACTGGGGTAAATCGAAGTCCTCCAGCACTCCCGGGATCATCATTGACAACGGGAGGTCGTATTTGGGATCCGTGGCGATGGACTCGTACGATTGCAACGGCTGATGCAGCGTGAATTTTTGGACCGTCGGTGAAAAAAGAGCCGCAAAGGTTGCGATCGTTGCCCCGTCGCCGCTGCCAACCAAATGCAGTGAGTCGTAACCACGGCTTTGAAGCCACTGAATGACACGCAGGACATCCAACGTTTTTTGCCCCAGGTAAGGGCGTCCGAGCATCAGGCCGTGGATCGCATAAAAGTAATCGGCACCATAAGCGGCGAAGGGCTGTTGGTCGCACGTATTGGGTTCGCTCTCACCGATGCCTCGAACGTCGCAGGTAACGAAAGGCTGCTGCGGATCGGCGGCGATCATTTCCCGCAACCATCCGTGGTCGCGAATCTCCTCATCGCTGCCGCGGTGCGAGACATACAGCGTCGCGATGCGTCCCGGCGTGCCCAGGGGCAACCGGGAGGTGTGCCTCTCGTCGCTGAGCCAGTAGCAGATCGCCAGCGCATTGGGCTCGGTCTGGACCGCGTAGGCGGTCGTGTACTTTCGGACATGGTCCCGGGAACCGCCCGAACGCAACACCCGACTGTGGGGTGGTTCGCGATCAAGTTCAGGGATCTTCAATCGCGACCGGACGGCGGTTTTCAGGGATTCCCCGACGAGCGTGGGCCGAGTCGCGGCCAACCTCATCGCCTTCTCGCCGGTGAAGTCCGCGATCGTTCTCGCCGCGCTCCAGTCGTCGGTGGCAACGCAGATCTGACCGTGCGGGACGCAGAAGAGATCCTCTTCCTTTTCGATGATCAATTCAGGCTCCGTGCTGGTATCGCTCACGCCCGTGACGCGATTGAACCATTCGTACATGAACTCGCGATTCTCGATCGTAAAACCGTGGGCGGTAGGACCAATGGTCAATGAAACCTCCTCCCGTGCGTCATAGTGAGAGTAGAACGATTGGAGGCGTTGGATGGCTTCTTCGCTGCCACGAATATCAAAGAAGTCTTTCTCCTTTCCAAGGATGCGGATTGGCTCAGGAGCCATCGCGATCAAGAAGTCTTCGTGCTCCAGCCCCAGTTTCATCGCCAGCGGAGGGCACTGCTCGGTATCCACGGGCAGTTCGTTTTCGGCGTTGCGCAGCATCGTGGTGACGAAACATGACGGCGCGGCCATGCTCAGGCGTCGATCCATGCTGCAGAGCCACGTCGTTTGGGTGCCGCCCCCGGAGTTACCCGTCACGCCGATTTGGTCTGGGTCGACTTCCTCACGGGTCAGCAAGTAATCCACCGCCCGCATCGAATCCCACAGAACCCATGTGACGAATTGCTCGCCGACGAGGAATTGCTGGTTACCACCGTGCAAGTGCTCCCGAACACCGATGCCGATGCGGCTGCCACCATTCCCATTAGGAAACTGCAACCGCTCGCCTTGACCGATCGGATCAAAAATCAGGCAGGCATAGCCGAGCCGAGCCAACCCTTGAGCGAAGGCTTGGTAGGCCTCCTGGGCCTTGCCCTCCTTGGAATGGCCGCAGGTGCCAACGATCCCCGGCACGGGCGCTTGGAGGTTGGTTGGGACATAAAAGTTGGCGGTCACGGGAAAATCGGGCCGGCTGTCGAAAATGACTTTTTCGATGCGATAGGTTCCGCGATCGAGGATTCCGGTGATCCTTGGGTTCAGCGGCACCCGCTGGGGAAGCGGCCCAAAGCACTGCTCCACTTTCTGACGTACTCCTCTGCGATAAGCATCCGCCTGTTGCCGATTCTCAATCGATGACTTCGCCTCCACGGATCGATCGTGGCACTCCTGGACGATCGGC
This sequence comes from Pirellulaceae bacterium, assembly GCA_963833245.1. GTDB lineage: Bacteria > Planctomycetota > Planctomycetia > Pirellulales > Pirellulaceae > Rhodopirellula. The sequence continues at coordinate 1,064,972 of CAWHXH010000002.1, read as the reverse complement.
AACAAAAAGTTTTGCATCATCCGGGGAAACCGCCGAAGCGGATCGTAAGTCTTGTCGGTTCTCGACGCTTGGGAGGCAGGCAGATCCGCCGCTTCGACTCGTCGGAGACTCGGTGGTGCCAAGGACCCCAAGACAATGCCTGAAGAAACTCGAAACGCGTCACGTCGTCGGATGATGTTTTCGTTCACTATTCTCGACCTCATTTAAACTAGGGGCAATCCCGGGAACAGTCGTCGACATTGATGGCGAACGACCCGCCCAAAAGCAGTTTCTGGGCCCAGCGGCTTTCCACCCTACGGAACGGGACCAAGGCGTACAAGCTCTGGTGACTCTGCCGGGTTCGCTTTCGCCTCCGTCGACGGCGATCGACGGTGATCAGCGAACTGGGGTCATGTGGGGTGCGATCCCCGTTAGACGGATCGGCCTGACTCGTGCAAGCGGTTGCACTAAAGCCGCTGACCCAGCGGATCCAGATCGAAGCAAACGCGGATTTTGCGAAAATTTTTCAATCACTTAGGGGAAGGATCCAGCGCCGGAACGACGGTTCACGTCGCACATTTCGCCAGTGCTTCTCCGTAGACGCACCCAGCGCCGGCTGCTGGGTCTCCGCAGATTGACGACGGCCCGGGAATGGTTATCGTTGGGCGATCGAGTTCCGCACGGCGGAACCTGTATTTCCGCTCGACTGAGCCTTGCCTTCCGCCCGGCCGGTCGTTTCTGTCTCTATCGTCACAGGGTTTAAAAGATGCCACGTTCGATTGGTTACTATCAGAGCCGCAGTTCCGGCTTCACGCTCGTCGAGTTGCTGGTGGTCATTGCGATCATCGGCGTTTTGGTGGGGCTATTGCTCCCCGCCGTTCAGGCCGCCCGCGAGGCGGCGAGGCGAATGAGCTGCAGCAATAATTTCAAGCAAATTGGGTTGGCGCAGCACAACTACCATGCTGCTTTCAACGGACTGACTCAAAGCTTTACTGGCCCCTTTGATCGTACCCTGGGTACTCCGGGTCGCGAATGGTACGCAAGTACCTCCCTTGCACCCCAGAACCAATTGAGTTGGATGGTGGGGATGCTGCCCTTCATGGAGCAGCAGGCACTTTGGGAACAATGGTCCAATCCGCTCGCCACCCAAATTTCCGGTGGGGTGGTCGTTCCAAAGAGCCCGCCCTGGGAGCCCTTTGGTCCATCTTACGGCCGGTTCGCGCTGTATCCGCCACACTTGACCGAGTTGGCGGCATTCCGTTGCCCATCCGACCCGGGATTTGGCGCCCCGGCATTGGGCCGAACCAACTATGGTTGCTCGTACGGTGACAGCACGGCCAAAATGGATGGGGGACCCTATGACAGCTACTCAAGGCCTCATTCGAATGAAGCCCAAAAGCATCGGGCAGGGCAGCGGGGAGTCTTCGCACCTGTCCAGCAGCTTGGATTCCGCGACGTCATCGACGGCACGTCCAACACGGTGATGGCTGGCGAGATGAATACGGATTTGGGTGACCGGCACATTACGACGGATGCGTCGATTGCCAATCCAACGGCCAAATCCAACCCGTCGGTTTGCCGGGAGAGCGGCCAGATGGATCCTGCACGGCCCCAGTTCTGGTTGCCGGGCACTCGAACTTTCACCAGCTCAACGACTTCGGGTCATGGTGCCGCTGTTGCCCGTGGGTACGAGTGGGCCAATGGTCGTGTCTTGTACTCGGGCGTCACCACTATCCTGCCGCCCAACAGCGGTCTTTGCTGGGAGAGGGACAATAAGCAAATCAACGGCCAGGGCACCGTCAGCAGCCGGCACCAGGGTGGTGCCCACGTCTTGATGGTCGACGGGGCGGTGAAGTTCATCACCGATTCAATTGAGTCAGGCAACAGCAATGCGGAGAATGTTGGCATGACGGACTCATCGACTCCCACCCCGAGGCCGGGCAAGGCCGCTCCCGGCAATCCAAGCCCCTACGGGTTGTGGGGAGCGCTTGGAACGAGGGCTTCCGGCGAAGTGATCGGTTCAAGCTTCTGAATTGTTTGGAGCACCTGATAGGCCCCCGGGCTAGGGAAGTCTTCCCGGGGGCCGCTTGCATTGTGATCTTTCGTTGAGCTGTCACGATTGCCGCAACACTCGCAAATCGCAATGCCAAACTGATTCTCAATACGTTTCTTAATTCAAAAGACAAATGAACAAGCTTTTTATCGCGATTCTTTTGGCCGGTCCCGTTGCTCTATCTTTAGGATGTGGACGCGCCGAGACATCCATCGTTGATAGTGGACGTGACACTGACCAGATCCAGACCGAAGAAGAGCAGAGGGAAATTGTGGAACAGACGGCGAGAGATCTAGCTCCAATCGATTGACTTTACCTCGCTAATTCGTTTCACGAGAGCGATGAGTTGTTTCACCGTTGGATGAAAGATGGTTCAGATAATCAACTTTTCGTTGGCGGCGGTCCTTTCCCTCGCCACGTTGGGCGGGGAATCGTTGGCCGCGGTTCATGTCTTTGAAGTCATCGAGGAGACATTCATCGCGGAAACATCACCTGGGAATCCTTACTTGGACGTGGACCTGCGGGTGACGTTGAAGGGCCCGTCGGGGACTTATGAGATCCCCGCGTTTTGGGACGGCGGCAGCGTCTTCAGAGCCCGTTTGGTGGCGACCAAGCCGGGCACTTGGACGTGGACGACCGGCAACCGGACCGGTGACAGTGGTTTGGACAACCAGAGCGGCTCGTTTGAAGCGGTCGCGTGGAGCGAGGCGGAGAAGGAAGCCAATCCCAACCGTCGGGGCTTCATTCGCGTTGCATCGAATCATCACACGCTGGAGTACGCCGACGGAACCCCTTTCTTTTACGCTGGCGACACTTGGTGGTCCGCGCTGACGAAGATTTACTCGTGGGGTTCCGATGCGGGACTCTCGGGGATTTCTTTCCAAGATGCGATCGCGTTGAGGAAGGACCAGGGGTTCAATGGCCTCAACATCATCGCCTGTTTCCCCAGCGATACGCTCAGCGGCATCTGGGACTCGACCTCGCACGGGCACAAGGTTGCCGAAGACGGCAGCACGCCATTTGAGATTCGGGATCCTGAGGACGCCGACCACGGGGTCGATTACACCCGGATCAACCCCGACTATTGGAAACAAGCCGACCTCAAAATGGAGTACCTGTCAGAGCACGGTTTTGTCCCTTATTTTGAGACCGTTCGACGGCACGAACAATGGTACGCCGAGAACCCCGCGGAGCGACAAGCATTCGTCAACTACAACCGTTATCTGTGGGCACGCTACGGTTGCTACAACATGGTCTTCAGCTGGGTCCACTGGGACGACGCGATGGGCGTGCTCAACAAGTGGAAGCCGATGGTGACAATGGCGTATCAAGAGCTGGGCGAGATGCCCTATGGACAGCCGCGGACCGCGATGGCTCATGGAAGCAGCTTGACGACTTGGTGCGTCGAACCCTACGCGGTTCCGATCGGGGCCTTCGACGTTCACAACGTCAGCAACAAGGACCGCAACTACTTGATGCACGATTGGCTGCGTGACATCTATTTCGATAACCAACCCAAGCCGGGTTTGAATGTCGAACCTCATTACCCGGGCTGGAACAATCTCGTCAAACATCTCGATGAGGGAATTGACGATGAGTCCATGGCCCAGTTCCAAATGTATGGATCGGTATTGAACGGTGGTTTCGGCGGTCACTCCTGGGGCGACGCCTACTACGCTGGGGTGGCCAGTTCGACCACCCGGTCAGGAGACAATCCGGTCCCCAGAGGCGACCCGCACATCAATGGCTTCAACCGCTGGAATGCATCGTCGATGGGGCCGCTGAAGGACTTCATTCTGGATCCAGGGCACGATTATCGAACGCTGGTGCCCGCCACGATGACCCATTTGACGCAGACCGAGATGGAGTGGCGAGTCTTGGCCCTTTCGGAAGACAAGTCACAAGGTCTGGGGTTCTTCATCGCCAACCGAACCAAGTGCGACGTCGTTGGACTTCCGGTTCAGTCGGACTACAAGGTCGAGTGGTGGAACATTGACGACGGTGGCTGGTCCAACGCCGGAACGTTCACGACTGACCCGGACGGCACTTTGGTAATGCCGAACAAGCCCAACGACAACGGCTGGGCGTTTCGAATCCTGCAAGTTCTTTAGCGTCTGTTCGGGTTGGCAGTGACGTAGGATGGCCTTTCAGGCCGTCCACCATTGGAAAGATCCTGTCGGTTAATTCGTTGAGGTGCCCTCAATTGATGCCTTCAAGGGGCTCGTCCAGAGTGCGACGGGCTGCAATCCCATCGTACAGCCACCTTGAACCCAGACCATTACCCAGCACAGATTGCGACCCATGAAAAGATTTTTGTTTCGACTGGCAATGTTGACGCTCGCACTATTCTCGGCGTTGATGCAACTCCCCAATGTTTGGTCCGAAGTCACGGACAAACCGGGTGAGTTGCGGGTGGTCATCGTTGGCGATTCCACCGTCTGCGACTTTCGGGGGGATTTAGTCCTGCGAGGGTGGGGCCAGTTCATGCAAGACTATTTCGATGACACGGTTACGGTGTTCAACGATGCCAAGTCAGGTCGCAGCTCCAAGTCTTTTATCCAAGAAGGCCTCTGGAAAAAGTCGCTGGCCAAAAAGCCTGACATCGTGTTGATCCAGTTCGGTCACAACGACTCACACTCGCCCGAGGTACCCAAGGCAACCGATGCCAAAACGGACTTTCGCGATTACCTGCGAACCTACATCGAGCAGTCACGTTCGATCGGTGCGACGCCGATCCTTGTCACCCCGATGGTGCGAAGGACTTTCGCCGCGGATAGGACGCTGGTCGATAACTTGAAGCCCTACGCCGATGCGATGAAACAGGTGGGGGCGGAGACCGACGTGCCGGTCGTGGATCTCCACTCGGCAAGCTGGCAGTTGGTCGAGTCCCTCGGTCCGGAGGGCAGCCAACAGCTTGCCAATGCCCCCGACGACGCGACGCACTTCAACCAGAAAGGTGCCGTTGCGATAGCAGATCTGGTGATGAAAGAACTACCGGCGTTGAACCAAGAATTGAAAGGTCGGTTGAAGCAACGGTAGGTCAGGACCGCACCATGGATTGTTGGCAAAATCCACTACGACGATGAGTCCGTTTAACTGAGCGACCACCCCGGACGATACTCGCCGTGGATGGTGGGTTCGGCCTCGGGGACGCCGGTGGCTTTCATTTCGGTGTCGTCCCAATCAATGATTTTGCCAGTCCGCAGGGCCAAAACGCCGAGCAGCGTGATCTCGGTCAGCTTGGCGGCGTAGTTGAACTCGCTGCTGGCGGCCGGGCCCCCTTTGATCGCCGCAATCCAGTCGGAGTGGTGTCCGGCCGATCGAGAGACGCTCTGGGCGACCGCGTCGGTGGCATCGCTTAGGGTTTCGGGATAGACCGCGGGTTCCCCACCCGCGGCACCACAAACCATCACCCCGTTTTCACCAATGAATAGCACGCCACGCGAGGGGAGATTGACCCCCGGCGGCAAAGCTTCGGGCCGTGGGGGTTGGATCCCGCCGCTGTACCAATGGACCCGCAAGTTGGACTTCGAACTGGGGAGCTCGAAGTCATAATAACCCAACTCGCCAAAAGGTGTCATGGCCGGATCGGTCCGACCGGCGGGATGCATCTCGACCCGCTTGGGTTTGGACAGATTCAAGGCCCAAACCGAAGAGTCCAAGTCATGGCATCCGAAGTCGCCCATTGCCCCCAGGCCGAATTGCCAAAAGTCGCGCCAGGCGACTGGGGCGTAAGCTCCATCGAACGGGGGCGGCGTTCGCGGTCCACACCAAAGATCCCAGTCCAAGCCCTTTGGGATCGGCTGTGGCTTCGTTGGCGGGTGCAGGAGCGAAGGATTCCACCGCGTGGCTGGCACCCAAGCGTGGACGGAGCGGAGGGGTCCTAGAATCCCCGCATCCAGCAATTCCTTGGTCCGCCGGATGCCATCACGAGAATGACCTTGATTTCCCATTTGGGTGGCGACGCCGGTCTGTTGAGCCACGCGTTGGACCAATCGGGCTTCGGCAATGTTGTGCGTTAAAGGTTTCTCGCAGTAGATCGCCTTGCCCGATCTCATGGCGGCCAGGGAGATCGTCGCGTGCAAATGATCGGGAGTCGCACACAGGACGGCATCGAAATCGCTGTTTGCGTCATCGAGCATTTGCCTAAAGTCAGTAAACGGCTGGCATTTGTACCGGGGGTTCGAGCTTCCGTAGTGCCGATCAAATTCTTCGCAGGCGACGCGGCGTCCCGCCGTCCCTTTGTAGTAGAAGTTTTGGAGATCCCAGAATTCCGCCGGGTCTGCGACCGCGGTGATTTGAACGTCTGGCAGCTTCATCAACTCACGAGCGTTCCTTAAGCCCCGCCCCCCGGCTCCCACCAACGCCACGTTGACGCGGTCGCTGGGGGCAACGTGGCCCGGGCCCCCCAGCACGTGTCGGGGAACGATCGTGGCCGCGGCGGCTAGCGAACCAAGGAGGACGTCACGGCGGGTTGGTTCAGGCATGGTTGGCACTCAAAGCGAACTAGGAAAATGGATTGAACATCATTCAAGGTAACCTATCGGGCGGGCAATGCTACGATTGTCGCCTAGACAACCAGCACAATGATGACTCAAGTACCGGAACGTTGCATTCTAATTCTGTGTGGAGTTGGGCCGCGGATCACAAAACTTGACCCCATGAACTGTCACATGTTAAAGCGCCTGATTTGTTCGACCGCATTGGCCGGTTCGGTCGCCCTCTTTGGTTCGGTCGCATCCGCCCAACCGCCAACCGCAAAGGCGATCTCGCCGACGGACGGCAAGAGTACCGGGACTATCATCTCGTCCTGGAATTTCGGTGGGGCGGCGACACGCTCGGCGTACGAAAAGAGAAGGCTCGCGACACCGGCATTCTCGTTCATGGCATCGGGCCTGACGGTGGCTACAAAGGAATCTGGCAAGCATCGATCGAAGCCAACGTCATTGAAGCCAACGTCGTCAACGGCGTGGTCGTCAACGAAGCGTTTGATGTTCACCCCAACGAAGGAAAAATCACGCTCCAGACCGAAATGGCGGAGGTCTACGTGCGGCAATGGGAACTCTGGCCGCTTGGCAAAGCCCCCGGATATCACGCAGATGACAATCGATAGTTCCTAAGCATCGAAGAACTGATCGCATCTGCGAATTCAGCAGGGTCAATTCATCGACGCGTATCGCCAACGTTTCAGATACCCCAGCAGATCTTTCATCTGGTCAACATCAATGGATCGCTGAATGCCCTCGGGCATCAGCGATTTTTCGGAGGACCGAAAGATTTCGACGTCGTCACGTTCGATGCGACGGGTTTGGCCACCGGGCACGACCAAAGTGATCGCATCGCCACTCTCACCCGACAGCAAGCCGTTGATGACTTCGCCGTCGATCGTCAGCACCTGATAGGCCGCGAACGAGGCGTCGATCGCCGCACTGGGATCCAGAATCGCCGCGAGCAATGACTCCGGCGTTTTCTCGCGGCTGTCGCTGATGTCGGGGCCGAACCGGTGACCGACACCATCGATCGAATGGCAATTGGCACAGTGGGTCGCAAAGAGGGCTTTGCCGTGGACCAGGTCAGCCGACTCCAGATTCGCCGACGCCGACGCGTATTGATGGAGAACGGCCATGACGTCGCCCGGCGGAGCGAAGGTTTGACGCCCCAACTCGGCAATTTTTGGATCCGAATGATCGCGAAACCAGTCCATCGACGACGGGTCGACAAATGTCCTTGCCAGGTTGCCGCTACCAATCTGTTCGAGGAGCCAAAGGGTCGAGACGCGATCACCGCGGGCGGCGGCGACGACCGCCAATCGGTCCGATGGCGATAAAGCGTCGGCATGATCAATCACATGTTGCCTCGTCCAGTCCCCGTCACGGCTCATCATCAAACGATAGCCAGCCGCTCGGATAGGCGAATCGACATTCGGGTCAACGAGGCCACGCAAGCCGCTGGGCAATTCCGGCAATTGAGCCACCCACGCAACGGCACTCAAACGAGTCGGGGTCGATTGATTTTCATCCTGGGCGACCGTCACGGCCAAGGAGTCGATCGCAGCGAGACGATCAGGAATATCACTCGACATCGAATCGACAACCTTCCGCACTCGATCCTCCTTGCCGATCCCCTTCCGCCAAGCCGACGCCACGGCGATCACGGTTGCGGGGGATGAGGAAGTCCAGGACTTGCCCCCTCCGTTTTCGATCGGCACCGCCGGTGAGAGCCAACGACCCAAGATCTTGGTGGCCGATTGGGGGTCCTTCGCGGCTAACCGCCGCATCCAACCTTCCACGATGGAGAGGGGAACCTGCGGCAAGGCAACGGCTCGACTGGACAGCGCATCGGGGTTGGACAGGCTCAACGATAATAACGTGCGACTTGAATCGACGGGCATCGCCAGTAGCAGCTTCTCAATCCAAGGATCCGCTCCATCGTCTACCGCCAGTTTCATCAAAGCGTCCGTCATTGCCTCACTTTGGCCGGACGTTTGATAACCCACGACCGAAGCAGCCAGGGCGGATTGACGAACGAGCAAAGACGGGTCTCCAAACATTTCAGCCAACCTGGTAGCCGAAAGCAGGGGACGCCCGTCAGGTTGATTACTTTCTCGGAAACCGGCCGCGACGCTGCGCAAACGTTCGCTCGCATCAATCAGAAGCGACGCGTGGCTAGTGCCAGATAGCAAGTCCCATCGATTTAAAAGCAACGCGATGCGTGCTTTTGACTCCGCCGGGGTTTTTGTGGACAACACGATGGTGTTCAGCGAATCAATCACATCGCTTCCGGGAGGCAACTGACTGGGATACTTCGCGTACAGGTAGGCCGATGCAAATTGTCGTGCCAACAAATCGCTGGAACCAATCGCCAGCAATGCCTCGTCATCGCTTTCCACGACCAGTGCTGAAAAAGCATTGTGTTTTGCACGGACTTGCCACACTCTCCCCAGATCGTTGCCGTGGAAGGTGTCGGGACGATTCTTTAGCTCGGGCGGAGCCCAGTGAGGATGTTCGATGACCGCACGGGCCATGTCGATCACCAAAACACCACCATCGACGTCGGGCACCAGATCAACGGGACGAAACCAGTCATCACCACAGGCCAACCACTCCGAGGGATTCGCCTCCCGCTCGCTCTGCCATGCTCCGCCGACCAATTTCATTTTCTGACGCTGCACCAGCGATCCGGTCGGCTCACAAACCAACAACCATTCGGAGTCCCCATCCTCCCCCACCCAACCGGGGGCGAACACCCCGCAAGCGGCGCTGAACTGCCCAGCGTGCAGGTTGCTGGTCGTCCAAGCATCGCTGATCGGATGAACCTCCGACTCAAACCCCGACTTGCCCACATCGGCGGTCGCATCTCCCGCGGTCAGGAAGGCGTCCATGTCGATGACGTCGGCTGGAATCACGGATTCAATCGCCGGGTTGCGATTGCTGCACCCCAGTCGGCGGTTATACGAATCAATCGTCAGCCCGTGTTGGCTGTTGCCAGACACCGTTGTCCAATCACCTCCGTGGGGATCAAAGACAAAGTCTCGACCTTTGAGCTTCAACGCTTTGGATTTCTTTTTGAATCGTGGGTCAACCGCCATGATCTCTCCGCCCCGGAGACCGCCGGCGACATAAACCCACCCGTCGGGTCCAAGCGTTGGATGATTGGCCCGCAGTTGCTCATTATCGATCGTGAACCCTTCGAACCAGACCTCGCGGCCATCACAACGTCCGTCACCATCGACATCACGCAGGAAGACGATTTGCCCCGCCAAGGTGACGATCGCACCGTCCCGCCATGGCAAAACGCCGGTGGCAAAATCGAGGTCTTCGACAAAAGTTGTGGCATGTTGAAAACGACCTTGCGAGTCGCGGTGGCTTAGGATCTGGATGCGACCGTGCCGCTCGGTTTGTCCAAGTCGAGGCGTGGGGTAGTCGGGCATCTCAACGACCCACAAACGCCCATCGGTTCCCCATGCCGCGGAGACCGGGTCGACGACGTGAGGTTCGGCAGCGGCCAATCGAACTTGGAACCCCTCGCGAACCTTGAGCTGGTTGGCGGTGAGGTCAGGCCGATGACCGTCGCTGGGGTTCGACGGCACAACGCCAGCGTCATCCGCCGCGGCGACTGAATTGAACGGTGCCAAGCTAACCAGCGAGAAGTTCAATAGAGCCGAGGCAATGCCTGCCACGAACATGCAGCGAGCGGCGAAGGGGAAGCGATTCATTTCTGGTGCAATTCATTTAACAGGGCTAGCAGGACATCGGTGATCCGCTCCGATGCATCGAGCTGGACGCGGTTGGTCCCCATCCAGGTTTCGTAGCCCCCCAGTTCGTGCTGGGCCGGCGTAGGAAGATAACCGTAACCGCCGTTCGCCAATTCAATGGTGAAAGAGTCTGAAAATGGATTTCTGCGTTTCAGATCCAACCCGGTTTCGGCGAACACCTCGAAAGGAATTGCGGTGATCCCAAGATCGCCGACCCGAAACGCCTGCAGCAGCACGGAAACGTCGTCGGGTCCCTCGGCCAACTTCTCCACTCGCTTGGCGTAGTTCATCGCGAGACGGTGAATGCTTTTTGGATCGACCTCCTCGCCGGCCAAGCTCGCAAAATAACGCTTCATCTCGGCGTCGGGTTTTCGGATTTGCAACACGAGTTCCTCGCTGACCGCCGCCAGGGGAACACTCGATTGATACTCGATGGACGCATAAGATTCGGCGACGCGATCGGCGATCAACTTTGAAACTTCCTCAATCCGCTGGTAAGACGGCAATGATTCTGACCGTTCGCGAAACTGATAATTGTTGATGTCGCCACTTGTCCCATTGGTCATCATAGCCACGAAGTTTTCATCCCCACCAATTTGGCCGCCAATTCGCTCCGAAAACATGCCGAAGTAGTCCGCCGAAACCTCTCCGTCGGGGACACCACCGACATAGTGCAACGAATAATTGGCAAGCATCGCGATGGGCTTGCCATCAAGGGACTGGACTGAGACGAACGAGACCTCCGGATCAATCGGCCCGGCGGGCTTGATCAACACATCGCTCCCCTTGGGAGGATTCATCTTGACTTTGTCCGTTTCGCCGAACGGATTGACCAGCAGCTTTGGATCGCTGACGTACCACCGCCGGTTGTGAACTTCCGAGGCTTCGTCGACGCTCCCCCAGCCGATTTTCGCGGGCTCTAAACGCTCGACCGCCGACGCGACGCCGTCGGCGATGCGGCGAGCGACCAGCGTTTGGTAGCTGTCCATGATCGCCTCCCCGTCAACCTCACGGCCACCGCGAGCCGAAACCGCCGAGTGGGTATGGGTCGAAGCCATCAAGACATTTGCCGATGGCACGTCGGTCTCCGCATCGATCAGCTTTCGAGCCTGGTCAAAAACCTCCCGGGGAACGCCAACATTATCGCAAATCGCGAAAACGATCGTCGTCTCGCCATCGCTCAGGGCCAGACATCGTACGTGCAGATCGTCATGGATTTTCGTCGCCAGCGGTGAATCCCAATTCCCCACGATCGGCAAGCCTAATGGCGGAGTGATCTTCTGCTTGACGGCGGCGGCGAGCAGCGGATTGGCCGCGCTGGCGATCGATGTTGCGGTGCCAAACCCGCTTGCCCACAGCAAGCCGATCGCCAGGACCCGGGGACGGGCCAGGCTGAAGAGCGTCGACAACCCGGACTGCTGTCTTTCAAAAAACATGAACTTCACCTGATGCTGTCAGAATGGTAGGACTTCGGAACAGAGTATTATTCCGCCAGGCGGAACGCAAGGGTCCACTTCGGAAAATTTAGTTGAGTCGGATTGCCTAGTAGTCCATGTCAGCTCGGTTTTTGGGTAGGCCGCCGCTGATTTCGTAGGGTGGGTCAAGCCGCTTGCCGCGCCGACCCACCGCCCGGCAACCCTTCGCGATCGATGGTGGGTCGGCGCCGAAGCAGCTTGACCCACCCTACATCTTTTGACCCGAAAACCAAGCTGCGATGGACTACTAATGTCGCCGGAACGAAGTTCCGTTGCTTGCGGCTGATTTTCTGGCCATCCTGTGGAGGTCCGCTACTTTTCCACGGAGGTTCTTGATGCCCGGACAAGCCGCGAAGGTGACCATCATCGAACGACAGCAACCCATCCTTGAGCGTTTAGCCAATGGGTGAGCGGAAAGGTGTCAGTGAGTGCCGGGATAAAACCGGTTTTGGATCGAGAATGAAAACTTCTTACGAAGAACGTTTAGCCAGCGACTTCGGCCTCCAGCGGAGGTGCGGATCGGGCAACCGGTCTGTGCTGAGCGTCCGCCACGGAGGGAGTGTAGGCCAGCCATTGAGCTCCCCGTCAATTATTGAATAGGGCCTCAATTTCGCGTGCCGACCTTGTCGCGGGCACGGGGGAAGGCAACATCGCGGTGCTCGTCATCCGGCGAGAGCATCGTGGACGCGGCGGAGTCTGAGAACCTGGGCATGCACTCGATATCCAAAACGCGCCAATTTAATCAAATAACGGGGCGGGACATCCGATCGGTCCAAAGTGCCAAACCCATCATCAGGGCCAGCGCTTGCCGCGGGCAGGGAACCACCCCGTGGGCAAGCCTGCCATGAACACCGGTGGGAAGTCAGATGCGTCCATAGTACCGTCAAATCGGGCGAACAGGTCCCCTGGTTTCGGGGGGCGGGAACTGAACCCGCTGCGGAGTCCGCGGCAGGGAAGGGATGCAGCCAAGGGGAACGTCCAACCGTCCGACCCGCCCCGCGCACGGCAAGCGGAAACGTGGCAGGTCACTCGGGTTGGCTGGCGTTCGCGCTCGCAGCTCGGGTCCAACCTGAGCTTCAGTTCACGTCGCTGCTGCACCACGTCACCGAAGACCTGCTGCGGGAGGCCTTCTTCGACTTGAAGAAGACTGCCGCGGTGGGCGTCGATGAGGTCAGTTGGATTGACTATGAGCAAGGCTATGAGGAACGGCTCGCCGATCTTCATAGTCGACTTCACCGGGGAGCCTATCGGGCACAACCCTCGAAGAGAATCTACATTCCCAAAGCCGATGGGCGGCAACGCCCGATAGGCATCGCGTCGCTGGAGGACAAAGTTGTCCAGAAGGCGGTCGTTTGGGTAATGCAGTGCATCTACGAGCAGGATTTTGCCAACTTCAGTTATGCCCGTTTACCCAGTAGACTCGGCGGCCCGGCAGGCACACTCATCAGGCGCTCGGGCGCTCTGTCGGTGGGACTGTCTGGCAATAAGGTGAACTGGGTATTGGATGCTGACATTGAAGGTTTCTTCGACAACATCGACCATAACCGGTTGATCGAGTTCTTAGAGCGTCGTGTTGGCGACCGCCGCATTCTTCGTTTGATCCGCAAATGGCTTACCGCCGGGCGTATGGATCAAGTGGTGGCGGAAGGAGCGGTGCCGCGGCAGTGTTGTTGTGGTTCGCTATGCCGATGACTTTGTGATTGGCTTTGAACGCCAGTACGAAGCCGAGGCGTGCCTGAATGAACTTCGGGAGCGTTTTGGTGAGTTTGGTTTGAAGCTGCACGAGGGCAAGACTCGTTTGATTGAGTTTGGTCGCTTTGCGATTGAACGTCGTGCCGAACGTGGCGAAGGGAGGCCGGAGACATTCGACTTCCCGGGGTTCACACACCGCCCGTGACAAAACCCGCAGCCATGGTTGGTTCACCATTCGCCGCGAGAGTATCGCGAGCCGAATGAGGGCGACGATCGCGAAGATTACAGAGTCGTTATGGCGTCGTCGTCACTGGGACATGAGGCCGGTACGCGTGTGGTTGTCGCAAGTGATGAACGGCTGGTTTGGCTTTCATGCCGTGCCAGGCAACATGCGTCGATTACAACGTTTCCGTGACGAGATCATCAAGGCTTGGTTGAAGGTGTTGAGGCGAAGGTCTCAACGTCATCGCTGGCCGTGGTCTCGAATGCAGCGGATGGTCCGCAGCAAGCTGCCCAGTCCCAAGATCCTTCATCCTTACCCGGAACAACGTTTTCGCGACCGACTCAAGGCAGGAGCCGTATGAGGTAATCCTTCAAGTACGGATCTGTGCGGGGGGCCGCCGGCAACGGCGGTCCCTACCGCGATAGACTATTTGGCAGTTTGGGGGAACTTGCGAGGCCGCCCTCGTCTACGAAGCGTTGATTCCAAGCCGCATCGGCGGGCAGTCTCCGCGGACCAACGGTCATCCCCGAACGGTTGGCCCCGTTCGATCGCCCGACACACCTGGGTTTGCTCCCGCTCGCCGATCGCTTCATTGACCCGTTCAACCCATCCGGGCAGTCGACTCAGCGGCCAGGCCGAAAGCGGAACCGGACGGTCGACCTTCAACTGCCAAGCGTGCAGACTGCCGTGGGCCCATTGTTCGGCCCGGTCGCACAGACCGGCGGCAACGGCATTTCGCTCGACGTAGCGGCACACCGTCAGGAAGTGCTCGTCGTCCTGGATCGAAAAGCTCTTGTAACGCCCTTGGTAGAGATGGCCATGACCGCCCTGATGGTAATGAGCGTGGTGGCGGGCGGTGTGGGTCATGGTCACCCAGTACATTAGCCGCCCCATCTGCCGGTCCTCGGTCGGCGAGAGGACTATGTGCCAATGATTGGGCATCCAGCAGTAGGCGAACAGGCGGACTGGGAACTTTTGGAGTCCTTCGCACAAGACCCGATTAAAAGCCAGGTAGTCTTGAGTTTTGTGAAAGATCGTTTGCCGGCCGTTGCCTCGATTGAGTACATGGTAGATCTGGCCAGCAACGTCGGAGCGTTTGGTTCGAGGCATGTCTGAAGGTGGGGCGAGAACAACGGTCGGGTCGTCATCAGCATACCCCGCCGAGACAACCCAGACAACCAAAACCGCTCCCGACCCCTTTTTCTCTCCCGCGATGTCGGCCTCGTGCCGGGCGTACCCGTCGTCGTATTCGTCGTCGGCGGCATCGTCGGCGGCATCCGCGGCGTCGTCGGCCAATTGTTGCAAACGCTGGGCTTCGACGTTGGCGGCCTGCAGGTGGGCATCGGCTTCGGCGACCGATCGATCGGCCGCCAACGTGGCCGCGGCGGTGTCCCAGCGGCCGTGGTAGATGATTTCGGCAGCCGCGACGTCGACGATCTCGTTGGTCAAAGCCGCGTCGACGGCGATTGCATGGTTGCCGTCGGCGGCGGCAACGGCCGCGGCGTGGCTGGCCAGGGCGGGTTCGCGGACCGCCGCAAACGTCGTGTCAGCGGTGCCGGTGTCGGTGACAAATGTCACTTCGGCGTTGCCGCGGGAGGTCACCATCGTGACGACCGCATCGCCAATGGCGGTGGCGTGCATGACGCGGGCGATGCCATCAGCCTCGGCTTTGTCGATCGCCGAGTCCCGCAAATCGTCCTGGAGCTGTTCGGCGGCGGTGCCGAGCGATTCGCTGAGCGTTTGTTGGCCCTGAGTCGATGCTGAGCCGGCGACCGACCAACCGTAGCCCCAGCCGCCGCCATAGTAGAGGTAGCCGTAACCGAGTCCGCCATAGCCGTAACCGCCCCAGCCGTAGCCGTAGTAGCCGCCCCACCCGTAGCCGCCCCAGCCGTAACCGTAGCCGTAGTAGCCGCCCCAACCGCCGTAATATCCCCCGTAGTAGCCGCCGTAATATCCTCCATAGCCCCAGCCGTAGTAGCCGTAGTGGTCAGGGTCCAGCGGGTGGAAAACGCGGTCGTGCCAGTGCGGACCGATGTCATCGTCGCTCGCCAAAGCGGTGTAGGCGTCGCCGACGCTGACCCCGTAGTTGTCGTAAGCCTCGGCGTTTTGGTCAGCCGCATCGGTTACCGCGGCGGCCAGGACGTCGGCAAGGTCCGCATCGGCGACGATCCGGTCCGTTTGCAATTGAGCGTCGGCGATCGTTTTGGCGGCCGATTGCAACGCGGTCGCCCGAGCGGTGGCGATCGTGTGTGCCACACCGGCCGGGGTGGTGATCGCGACGAGCGCCGATTGAGCGGCGTTATTGGCCTGCACCCAAGCCGATTCCGCGGCCGCGGCGGCGTCGTGACGGGCCAACCCCGCGGCGGTCAGGGCGGATTCGTGGTCGGTTTGAACCGACCGCATCGACCGCTCAAAATCGGCCGCGGCGTCGGCGGCGCGTGCCAGGATCTCGTTGGCCGGATCAGCCGAATTGGCGTCGCGATAGGTCGCCGCTAATTCCTCGAACCAACTGGTTTGATAGGCTCCACGTCTGTCGGCGAGCGATTCGCGTCGTTGAGCATCGGCCAGATACCGGCCGCGATCGTGGGCCGCACCTGCGGCGGCCTCGGCCACCGCGTAGGCCGCCGCCGAGGCGGTTTGGTTGCCCGCCGCGGCCGGTCGCAGGTTGGCTAGGGTGGTGGTGTGGGCGACATCGGTGGCGGCCCGATTGTTGGCCAGCGTTTTGGTCGCCTCCAGGATGGCCGCCGCAACTGCCCGGCGGTTATCGCCGAGATCCTCGGTGATCTGTTGCTCGTCGGCGGCGGCGGTCGCGGCGGTGTCGGAGGCGGGATTGCTCGCGGACTGAGCCTGCCAGCTTGCCAGCAGTTCCAGCCGGACGGTGCGGAGTGCGGCGGTGGCTGCCCGCCCGGCGTCATTGAACGCGTCGGTCGCCTCGGACATCGCTTCGTTGTACTCGCCGACCGCTTCGGCAACATTTTCCTCGTGTTGTTCCCAATCGGGTTCCTCGGCGTAGTACTGATCTTCCCAAGAGTCGCCGATCGATCCGTGCAGGGCCGCCGATGCGGAGATCGAAGCGTTGCTGTAGGCGGTGTGAATCCCGACCATTGCGATCGCATAGTCCAGTTCCGCCGCGGCGGCCTCGTCGGCATGGTTGTCGGCAAAGGTGCGGGCGGCGGCTCCGGCCGCGACGGTTCGACTGGCCCCGGCGGTGATTCGCTCCGCGGCGGCGTTGTTTTGAGCCTCGGCGCCGCTGAGGTGAGCGGCCGCGACGGCGATGACGAACGTGACGGTTTGGTCGGCGATCGCGTCGGTGCGAGCCTTGTCGGCGGTCGCCGCGGCGATCCTTTGATCCCGCTGCAGCGGCGAGCGAGTGGTTTGACGCGTTCGTTCGGCGGCGGCGATGGCGCCGGCATAAGCGATCTCGGCGGCACCGGCCAAACCCGCCCAAACGATGTCCGCGTCACTGCGATCGACGATCCATCGCGACCACGCGGAGGACTCCGCGGCGGCCCACGGAGCGATCATCGCCGCGGTCGTGTTGGCGTCATCGTCGTAAAACGAAGCCAGGGAGCCGGCGTCCTGCACGCGAAGGGTCGCCCCGACATCGACGATGCCGTCCTCATAGCCCTGGTCGGCCGGGGCGATGGCGACGACGTAGACCAACGTGGTGGCGGCCAACGCCTTTTGATGATCCGTTTGGGCTTCAACGGTGTCGACCGCCCGGTCGTGCTCGATTTGAGCGGATCGATCGTCGCGTTCTTGGGTCGCGACCGCGGTGTCGGTGTCGGTGGTGGCTTGGCCCGCTTCGATTGCGGCAACGAAGTCCGACCAAAGGCTCCGAGCGGTGGCGGCCCATTGATCGTTGGCTCGCAGGCTGGTGATCGTCAACGTTTTGCGGGCGTCGTTGATGGTCGTCGCGTAGGCTGCCCCGGCATTTGCCGCGGTGCTGGGCCGAACCCCGCCGGGCGATTCAAATCGCCGCGAGGAAATCATCGTTTGCGAATAGGCGTGCGAGGCGTTGGCGGCGGTTTGTGAAAAGTCATAGCCGGCGTCGATGAGCGTTTTGGCCCGCCCATGCGACGCTTCGTTCATGCCGCTGGCGATGGCTCCACGTTCGGCCCGGGACTCCGAGCCGTTGGTCGACTCAATGCCCGCGACGTCGGACTGGAAACTCTCTGGCGAGGAGATGGCCGACGCGGCGGCCCGGCCAGTTTTGCACGGCCGTCGCCTTTGTTCGAGAGTCCAATCCCATCTCTACCCATCGTTCTCAATCCACCAACTCCTCCTGATGGGTGCTTCGTCGCAATTGTGGGCCACAAATTCGTGGTCCGCGAAAGGTTTTTCAGGCATGACTGCAGTGCGCGAAGCTTTACTCCTGTAGCATTAGGAGGCAGGGCAAAGTGGAAGAAAGCTCCGCAGAGGTACAACGTTCTAGGCAGTAGATCTCTGGGCAATAGACTGGTCTGGACCTCCCCCAGAGAAGCAACCGGGTTAACGAAAAATGACTTGATAACCAGTCATGCGTGGGTTGGGATCGATGACTTGGACGGCGGGGCAGTAATGTGAAGATTTGATGAACGTGTCAACTTCTTCTTGACTCGGTCTGATGCGGTCCGTAGATTTCCGCCTCGTCGATAATCAATGTCAAATACGGAACAACGAGAGAGGCATTGCTAAATGGTTGAGACGTTCATCGTCCTGAGTTTGCGCTGGATGCGTAATTCACTAATGTCGTTGACGCCCGCGTTGACCCTTCTTGTGGCTTTTTGCAGTGGCAAGGCCAATACCCTCGCTGAGGGTCCAAAAACACACGTGCTGGACTTGGCGTCTGGCGAGCGGGATTTTCATGTTGATCTTGGTCGTCTAGCGGTACACGAAAGCAGCCACTTTGGGTTGCTTGTTAAGGGGGTGGAGGCAATTGGGAACATTAGAGTTTCCTATGGGTGCGTAAAAGCAGAAGCAAAAGATGTTCTGAGGCCAATTTTATTGCGGTAACGGTAGCGCCTTCAAAGGTGGTTGATCGCTTCTCGCAAGAAATTTACTTTACCACGAACGCAGATCCCACGCACCCAATTACAGTAGTCGTCAAAGCAGACATTGTCGGCGACGTGGAACTTTCGGAGGAAACGTTGCACTTCAACGACGGTGATGACTCCCTTTGCCTGACAGTCATGTCGAAGCATGAGGGTAAGCGTCTTCTTTCATGCACGCCGATGCGTGGAATGCTTCATCTCGAAATACTGGAGAAAGCGGATGAAAAAATGAAATTATTGGTCCGGCCGATGATTTCGAACGGCCGTGGCACCGAACTGCTCCGAGTGTACTACAGCGAGGTCATTGATCAGAAAGAGGTTGAAAAGACTGTAGATATAATGGTGGGTTTAGCGATTGACCAGAGAGTTCACTTCATTCCTACTCTAGTACACCGTGACGCCGATGGACTTATCCCACCGATGAGAGTTCATCTTCTGTTTACCGGTCCAGATTTCCCCGACCAATCTGCCGTTGCCAACGTCCATTACGTCTCTAGAGACTTAGAGGTTGACGTCGTCGACGTAACTGAAAGCTTCAAGGTTGGCCGCCGTGGAAGTCGCCGCTTCTTGATTGAATCGGATGGCGTCTCAAAGGTGCCCCCAGGCCAGGGTGACCTGCGAATTGAAATCGGTCGCTTTTCCCAAACACTTCCCTTTACCGAATCCGTGAAAGATTAACAGATGCTTAATTGTTCTTTGATTAGCTCCTCCGTCATTATGGCGATTTGCCTGTCTTTTGGATGGGTAGGCTCCGCAAGTGGTCAATGCTACACGGTTGTTGGCAATTCACTTTCGAGTTGTTATGACTTGCTTGAGGAATACGCTGAAAACGAAATGAATTGCAGTGGATGCAACGGCATGTCGTATCCGCTAACCTGTGCCAACACCACATTCAGAGACGACCTGGACGACCTGGGCGATCCAGAAATGAATTCATTCCAATGCACTGCGGTCAGCTTCAATGAGGATGTTGGTTACAATGTTGCAGAAGCTGTCACGACTGAGTGCGGAGAGGCTGGAGAGTGCGCCGAGCACTGCATTCAAGAACAACAGAACGGTGCCACGTACAACACATGCAGTCTGGTATCAAGTGGGCCAGTGGTGCTGGGTTGGTGGAAACTGAGCGATAGAACTTGCGACATCGAAGTTGAAGATAACGGTCAATAGCATGGAGAACCAATAATGTCATTCAGGATTTCTGCTCTTGCATTTGCCGGTTTGGCCGTATTGTGTCCGTCAATTCTATTCGCTGACTCGGCTACGGCGCACAAATCACTTGAGATCCTCAAGACGCCGCTTCCTGAGACTCTTTTCGGTATTTTTGAAGTTGCGCCAAAAGACGTTTGTTCGTGGATGGACGACATCGAGGCAACGCTGCTGACTACCAAATACGAGTTCTCCATTTTATCGGAGGTGTCGCAGGTGCAATTATTCAGGGGCAAGCAAACACCATTCGTCAACGCAGTTTCGGTTCGCTACGGACACGATCCGGAATCTCTCGCCGAACGATTCATCGCTCACAAGCAAAGTATGCTTGATAGTCCGTCGCTAAGTGTTCGTAGCGGGGCCATTCGCGATGGTGCCACCCAATTCGATTACGTCAAAACATCTGCCGGGGCGTGGTTAGCTAGCGTCGTTGATTTTGGTGGTTCGATTGCGAGCACACCGCGGACCTTTGAGCCTTCCAAAACGTCAACGATCAAAAAGACATCCATGTTCTTTCATCCTGTCCGCGCATGCACCGCCGGCGTCGCCCAGACGGCAAATGGAGGCTGTATGGAGGCTGGCAGCCACAATGTGAGAATGAAGACCATCGCCGGATCGGTAGCCGTCGGATCTTTTGTTCATATCCTGCTTGAGTTTCCCGATGAGGAGAGAAGGACCTATCAGTTAATTACCTTTTTGGAGAAGAAGCCCGTGCAGTACGTTAGCTACTTCCGCAATGGGCCGCAGGGAACGCCTCTTGAGAGGTACGAGACCACTCGATCGGCATGGAAAGACGTCGGTGATAACGTTGTCTTACCTGTCAAGTTGCAGGCAACGCGAAATACCTCTTGGGACACAGGTGAGCTAAGGTCCACAATCTCATGGAAAATTGAAGGTCAGGTTGACAGAAGATTGTTTGATAAAGACTCTCTCGGACTTCTTCCGACGGTGATCGATCATTCGCATCCGCTAATTTCAGATTGAAATTGTTTTTCATTGGGGGGAACTCAAAATGACCGTTCGCGTAACGTAGCTGTGCACATAGTCAAGTCAGCTCTCATCGGACAATTTGTTCGGTGACGCCTGGATCAAATGACTGGACCGCCGTTTGGGCGGAATAGTCGGCTCCGCCAGTTGCCGTGCCCGAACCGAAGTCAATTTGCACGGATGTTGCCTGGCTGGAGCCATTTTCCAGCTCAACGACCATGTTCATCGTCCCTTGGTCCTCCGAGATCGTACCACCATGGACGTGAAAGGTTGGCACCGGGGCGGCGTTGGTCCAAAGCTGCAGGACCTAATCGCCAGTGCGGGACCAGTCGCTGGCGTAGCCACTACCGGCCAAGGCCGCGTCGTAGTCGGTGTTGGATTGGTTGCTAACGCCGACGTAGTAGACCCCAGCCTGAGGAGCGACAAAAACGACGTAATCGTCGGCGTAGCCCCAGTCGGAGTAGTCGTTGGGGCTGGACGCGTAGCCATAACGGTAGCTGTAGCTTTACAGGTCCGAGGGTCCATCGATGACGTCGTTGCCCCCGGAGTCAAAGATCCGCAGGTAGCTGTCCAAGTCCGAAAGCCATGCCCCATCGTCGCGATAGCCAGCGTCGATGTCAGCATGCAGCGTTTGTCCGGCAGCCAGGTCGACGCTGTAGAGATCCACGTCGGCTTGGTCGTGAAGTCCATCGCCGATAGTTGCTTCGGATTGCTGCACCACCCCCTGAGACAGCTCAATAGCCTGAGCGGTCGCTAGATCATCGCCAGCCAAATCAGCAGCCAACAGTTGACGCTTCTCCAAAAGTTCCGAGCGAAGCGTTCGGTGAACGCGCCTCCTCTGTCTCAAGGCTCGTTCGGAGGTTCGAGAGCGGCCGAACATTTTTTGCCAAGCGTGAAGTGATGACTGTCGAGTCGACGAACGATTTATTGCGACGTGCCGAGGAAGCGAGAGGCCAGGGAGATTGGTTGGCAGCGGCCCAAAGGTACCTGCGGGTGGTGCTTGCCGACCCGAACCGCGACGACTTATTAGCCCCTCTGCTGAGATGCGTCAGGTCGATCGACCGTCCGGACCTGGCAGTAAAAGCATGCGTTGAGATCCTCAAAATTCGGCCGAGTTGTGCGAACGCGCACTTCGCGCTCGGATTGACATTTGGGGGACAGCAACCCATCCAAACGCTCGCCGAATCAACCTTGACGCGCCAGGCGGATGTCAGATGGCTGGCGCTGCGACACCTGCGACGAGCGGTTCAATTACGCCCTTGTGCGGAGATGATGGGGGCGTTGGCGGTTGAGCTGTTGCATCAAAGCCATCACGACGAGGCTGCCGAAATTTTGGAACATACGATTACACGACATCCCACGTCAGCGAGTCTTCGTCAACATCGAGGCCGATTGCATCTGGAGCTGGGAAATCTACGGGACGCCATCACGGACTATCAAGCGGCACTGGAACTTGACCCAGCCGCCGCGGTGCCGCGGTGGGAGTTGGCCAAAATAGATCGTTCGGCCGATCGGGCGGGTGAACTTCTCGCCATTGGAATGGCACTGACTGCCGGGAATCCGGATCCGAAATCTCGAGCAACGCTCCACTTCGCCGCCGCAACGCATCACGATCGACTGGATGATGTCGAGGCACCTTGGAAACACTATCAAAAGGGCAATCGCATTAAGCCTCAGCCATCGGCCGAAGAAAAAGCCGATCAGCAGCACCGATGGCAGCATGAATTGATTCGTCGCACAAGCGTAGCAAAATCCTTTCAGAGTGGAATTGCCGACGTGGGCGACAGACCGCGTCCCATCTTCATCGTTTCGTTGCCACGATGCGGCAGTACGTTGATCGAAACACTGTTGTCCACGCCGGGGGAGGTGCATGGGGGCGGCGAAAGGTTGGAAGTTTCTGACCTCGCCGCCACGCTGCCGAAGCGACTGTCAACGGAAGCTCCTTACCCGGACTGCATTGAATCGATCGACGATTGCATAGCAAAACAGATGATCGATGAGTACGCACGTGCTCACCGGACTGCCGATTGGGTTACCGATAAAATTTGATCGCCAAGCGAAATCAGCTGGATACCTTATGGTCTTGCTATAATCAAAACCTGCGTTGGCCATTTTGTGATCTGGCTGCCGCCGCCCGGTACGGTCAGATCTATGACCAGTTGATCCAACATTTCTGTCACCTCCATCCACAGCGTGTGATTGAGGTTGACTACGAGGATGTTGTCGAGAACCCGAAAACGCGTGGTCGCGATCTGTTCGATACCGTTGGGTTGCAGTGGCACGACCGCTACATCGATCAGAGGGCCATCGGCCGAGCGGTGCGAACCCCCAGCGTTGCCCAAGTTCGGAAGCCGATCTATCAATCGTCCGTCGGGGCTTGGCGGCGATTTGAGCGTTTCATTCGACGAGAGGCTGAGATCGACGCGAAGCGGCCGGGCGGCGGTTGCCTGGCCACCGAGCTTCGAAAGATTTCGTGAAAGGTCTACGTGGCTTCGGCACGACCACCCCGGACCGCCTCGCTGATACGTCAAGTTATGATGTTGTTCGTTGAGGCGTTCCACAATGTTCAATATTGAAACGCGTCGGCGTCGGCTTTGGGGGCCGGTTGATAACCCAGCGGTTCCATGCTGCCGGCCGCCCTGCCCTGGGAGAGACTACGCACGGCGCCCGAGTAGCCGAACATTTCTTTGAGCGGGGCGTGGGCGGTGATCACCGTCATCATGCCACGATTTTCGGTCGAGGCAATGATCGCTCGACGTTGCTGCAGGTCGCCGACGATCTCGCCCATGTAGTCGTCCGGCGTGGTCACCTCGACTCTCATCACCGGCTCCAACAGCGTCGGTCCGGCGGCCTGCAGGGCTTGTTCAAACGCATCGGCCGCGGCGATGCGGAACGCCACTTCGTCGCTGTTCTCCTCATGTTTTTCCGACGCGGTGACGCTGATTTTGAGACCCGAAAGCGTGAAGCCGGCAATCGCGCCGCCGCCCTCGGCCCGCGCCCGGATCTCGTCCATCGCCGCGGTGCGAAGAGAATTGGGTAGTGATTCGGGCGGCAGTCGATCGAAAACCTGAACCGGAGCGGACTTGTCGCTCAGCGGTTCCATCTGGACCGACAACCGTGCGAACAATTGCGTCCCGCCAACGATCCGGTTGCACTGGCCGACGACCGAAGCGGGGCCGGCAATCGTTTCGCGGTAATTGACCCGCGGCTTGTAAAACTTGACGTTGAGGCCAAAGTCGCGGGTCAACCGGTGCTGGATCACCTCCAGGTGCAACTCCCCCATCCCCGAAATGATCGTCTGACCGAGGTCCTCGTTTTCGACCGCCCGAAACGTCGGATCCTGTCGGCGAAGCATGTCGAGCGTTTCTTCGAGTTTCTTGCGATCGCTGGTCGATTCCGGCTCGATTGCCATCGACAACACTGTCTCGGCAAACTTGATGCTGGGTAGTTCGATCGGATCGGAAGCCTCGCACAACGTGTCGCCGGTGATGGCGAACCGTGGACCGATGACGCAGCAGATATCACCCGCCGAAACCGTCTCGCACTGCCCGTCGCGGTCCTTTTTAGACGCGTGAATTTGCCACAATTGGGCGATGTTCTCTTTCTTGCCCTCCCTGTTTGGACAAACAAGCCGCGTGTTTGCCTTCAGGACACCGGAATACAGCCGAATCCAAACGTTGTCCCCGGTCTTGGCGGGCAGGATTTTGAACACCAGCGCGCAAACAGGTTCGTCGGGAATTGGTTTCCGCGTTAGCTGTTTGTCCGGTTTTTTGGGGTCGTGCCCGATCACCGGCGGCCGGTCGTTGGGGGCGGGCAGGTAGTTGGCCACCCCGGTCATCAGCGGTTGGACGCCGATGCCGTGCAATGCCGATCCGCAGAACACCGGTTGAATTTTTCGGTCCAGGGTCGCTTGCCGCAGCGTTGCGACAATCAAGTCGCGGGGAATTG
The DNA here is from genome assembly GCA_963833245.1 of Pirellulaceae bacterium. Classification (GTDB taxonomy): domain Bacteria; phylum Planctomycetota; class Planctomycetia; order Pirellulales; family Pirellulaceae; genus Rhodopirellula. The sequence continues at coordinate 1,040,122 of CAWHXH010000002.1, read as the reverse complement.
GTTTCTCCTCCATCGCCAAGCTCATCGCCTCCTCGGACAACTCGTAAACCGTTTCGAGCATCTGGGAACGCCAGATCGAAGCGTCGTCGGCGAGTTCGGGCGGGATGTCCGTCTCGGTGACCTGTTTGCCTTCGGTCTCGGGATCGAACTGCAGGAATTTTTCGTCGACCAGATCGATCACGCCGCGAAATGGATTGTCGACGTGCGTGGGACCTTCGCCGACGGGGACTTCGACCGCGACCGGGTTGCCGCCCAATCGGGGGCCGATATCGTTCAAAACCGCCTCAAACGAAGCGCCCTCGCGGTCCATTTTGTTGATAAAGACAATCCGAGGCACGTCGTACCGGTCAGCTTGCCGCCAAACGGTCTCCGACTGAGCCTCGACACCCTCGCGGGCCGAGAAAACACACACCGCACCGTCGAGTACCCGAAGGCACCGTTCGACTTCAGCGGTGAAGTCAACGTGGCCGGGCGTGTCGAGCAGGTTAATCTTCGTTTGGCCCCAGTTAAATCGAACGCAGGCTGAGAAAATCGTGATCCCGCGTTCCTGTTCCTCGGGGTCGTCGTCGGTGTCGGTCGTCCCGTGATCGACCCGGCCGACGCGGTGTTTGGCCCCCGAAAGGTAGAGCATCCGCTCGGTCACGGTGGTTTTGCCCGCGTCGATGTGAGCGATGATCCCGATGTTTCGGAGGTTGGATAAGTCGGTGGGCATGAGGGCAGTGGGCAAATCATTCGGAGGCGGTCATTGCGGGGCACCGTTATCCCACAAGACTGCCGACTTGCGGTAGGCCGTCGCCAGCCGGCAGCCGTCACCACCCCACCCCCCGGGTGCCGGACGTTAGATTGACGTCTCCTCCTTCCCGGCAACTACGCCCCACCAATCGAAGCCTGCGGCATGAACACATTAATGATTGTCCATCCAAACTCCATGGTCGCTCGTCGCATCCCATTGGTGCGATGGCTGGGCATTGGGGTCGCTGCCTGCTGCTTGGCCGGTCAACCGGCCTTCGGTCAGACCGCGGCTGCGGAACCCCGGGTTGATTCCATTCCAACTCGATTCGTTCCTGATGACGCGATCATGCTGTTGGACTTGCATCCGCCCCGGCTGCTGAAGGACCCCAATGCTTGGTACCTGCCCACGGAGGTACTGGAAGCTTGGTTTGATCAAAACGTGGGATTGAAACCTGACAACGTTCGGGCCATCCGAATGGTTGTCCCTATGCCGGGCCAAGGTCCGCCGCGCGGCGGGGGATTGGTTGTTTTCAATTCGCCCGTTTCATTTGAAGATTTGAAGCCCGGGTTGGTGGACGTTGCCGACCCGATTTCGTTGGGTGACGGGATCAACGCATTTCCAATCATCGCCACCGAGGGCGAACTGCTGATTCACGCGGCCTCTACAACGCTTTGGGTCATTGGCACGCCGTCTTACTTGCCGGAGATTTTGCAAGCCTCCGGTGACGGCGAAAGCCAACTGTTGCAATTGGCGTCGACCGTGTCACGGGGCGGGTTCCTGCAAGCGGTTCTGGATTTCGAGGCGATCTCGCCGATGATCACCATGGTGGTCGCCTCCGAAATGCAAAACCTCCCGCCCCGGGCCGCACGATTGCCCGAGATCATCCCGTTGATCGCCGGTGTGACGACGTCGATCGATCCAACCCTGTCGGACCTGATGACATATGGTTCGTGGACGATCCATGCTCGAGATGAGGCGGCGGCGGAGCGAATCGAGCAAATCCTTGCTGATACGATCGAAGGAGTCGCTGCCGACTTGGTGCCCCAATTGTTGGAAAACTTTCCTCCGGGAGACCCCGTCCCCGACGCCATGCGTGCTTACATTCTCCGGATCGAAGGACGGTTGGTGCCGATGATGCGACTGCGGCGGCATGGTTCGCAGTTGACGATGCCGCCGCTGGAGATGCAAAACGTTGCCGTCGGTGGCGTTTTGGTTGGCTTGTTGCTACCGGCGGTGCAGGCCGCCCGCGAAGCCGCCAGGCGGATGTCCGCCTCCAATAACCTCAAAATGATCGGCTTGGCCATCCACAATTACCACGCCGCCTACAACCGATTGCCACCCCGCGCGATCACCGACGCCGACGGCAACCCCCTGCTGTCGTGGCGGGTTTCGCTGTTGCCGTTCATGGAGCAACAGGCGTTGTATGACCAATTTCATTTGGACGAGCCGTGGGACTCCCCTCATAACCTTCCGCTTTCCGAAATTGTGGTTCCGACCTACGTTGATCCTTCCGCCGCCAGTCTCGGCAATCAGACGGTCTTCTCATCTCCCGCCGGTGCCGAATCGATCCTCGGTGAGGTCGGACAGGACCGAAGCTTTCGCGACGTCCGCGATGGGCTTTCCAATACGCTGATGGTCGTCGAAGTCGCCCCCGAACGAGCCGTCGTCTGGAGCCAACCGGAGGACATCGCGTTCAACCCGGTTGCCCCGCTGGCTGTCACCGGCGCGGTCCACCAAGGCGGGTTTCATGTCTTGATGGGCGATGGGGCCGTAAAGTTCGTGACCAATTCGGTAGACATTGATCTGTTCAACGCCTTGATAACCCCCAATGGCCGAGAGGTGATTGAACTTCCCTAACGCAACATCCAGTCCAGCAATAGCCGTAGAGGTTAGGACCGTAGGCTCAACCTCTTCGGGATGCAACGATGCGGGACTCGCCGGGTTTCAATCCGGCCGGACGCCGGTCGTTGCCTCGCGGCTATCCAAACGCTGTCGTTGTTTGGCGTCCCCGGATCGACTTGCGGGGCTATGATAAAGACAAGAGGAAACGCTGTTAGCTCCCAACGTCGGAGCCAACAGCGTTCAATTGTTTTGTCGAAAAGCTAACCGCTAACCGCTGGAAGCAAACGGCTTCTTCTACCAAGCGAAGTGGGCAAAAGCCTTGTTGGCGTCGGCCATGCGGTGGGTGTTTTCGCGGCGGGTGTAGGCGGCGCCCTCTTTTTTGTAAGCCGCCATGACTTCGTCGGCGAGTTTGAGGTGCGTCGGTCGGCCCTTTTTGTCGCGGATCGCCATCAGGACCCAGCGAATCGCCAATGCCTGCTGGCGAGCTTTGTTGACCTGCATCGGGACCTGATAGGAAGCACCCCCGACTCGCTTGGAGCGAACTTCGATGTATGGTTTGACGTTCTCCAGCGCCGTTTCAAAGACAACAATCGGCTCCTCTTCCTGAGTCCGTTTGGCAATTTCCTCCAGAGCGTCGTAGAAGACCCGCTGGGCAGTCGTCTTTTTGCCGTCGAGCATCAGGCAATTGATGAACTTGCTGGCGAGCATCGAGTCGTGTTTGGGATCCGGCCGAATGGCGGTACGGCTAGCGGTGATTTTGCCCATGGGGGAGGGGTCAAAGGTTGGAAGGTGAAAGGTATAAGGGAAGAAGCTGAGCTTCAACCAAGCCGCAAACGCAGCCGATGTTTTTGGAACTGAAAACTGAAAACTGACGACTGTAAACTTCCGCCCTACTTTTTGGCGCCGTAGCGGGACCGGGAGCGTTTACGGCCGTCGACACCCAGGGCGTCGCGGGAGCCGCGAACAACCTGATAACGGACGCCGGGGAGGTCACGAACTCGGCCGCCGCGGACCAGCACGATGCTGTGTTCCTGCAGGTTGTGACCCTCGCCGGGGATATAAACGGTAACTTCTTTGCCGTTGGACAGCCGCACCCGCGTGATTTTGCGAAGCGCCGAGTTGGGCTTCTTGGGCGTCATCGTGCGGACTTGCAGGCAGACGCCCTGCTTCTGCGGGCAACGCTCCAGCACCGGCGACTTGCTCTGCCCCTTCTTCTGCTTGCGATTCTTGCGGACGAGCTGATTGATCGTGGGCATGTCGGGCGCCGCCGGGCGGTTTTATCCAGTGAGTTGAGTCGAGCGGCGAAGTATGGCGAAGCCGACGCGCCTGTCAAGGCGAGTCAAATCGCGGCGTCCGGATCGATCCCCGCGGCTCGAAGCTGAGCGGCCAACCGGTCCGCCCGGCGGGATTGATCGTCCGCCCGGCGGGATTGATCGTCCGCCCGGCGTCGCTCCGCGAGCGTTGACTCCGCACCGGTGGGGATGGGGGTTCCATCGGGCAAATGCCACCGGAGCCAAGTCTCGTCTTCGTCCTCGTATTTGCCGCTCCAAGGCTGCAGACTCAGGCCCACACCGTCGAGTTGGTCAGGCATTGCTTCGTCAATGTATCGACCTGCCCGGTAGCGGAAGTATCGCAGCGGCGTTTTGGACAGCGTGCCCAGCGGATCCCAGATCACGTAGTGCGGCACCTGCAGGAACTGGTAGTGAGCCTTGCGGTGGGTGTCCTCCCCGCCGCGGTACTGCGAGACAATTTCGATGATGACGTCGGGGACCTTGCCGCGGTGCCAGATGAAGTACGACAAATTGAGTTTGCCACGCAGCGGTCCCTGACTGACCTCCATCGCCAGCAACACGTCGGGAATCCGGTGAGCGGCTTTGGGGTCATGAAACACCCCCACGTCGGCCATCGCGACAAACTCGCGGCCGGGATGCCAATTGGTAAACAGCGGTTCGGTCAGCAGCCGCGGTTGTTTTTCGCAATAAACGTTGGCCACCGGCTCACTCTCGTCGATGACCACGTGGTCGATATTGGGGTATTGCTGCGGCGTCCAGTTGGGCACCTGGTAGCGGGCGTCCGGGTCGATCGCCGAGGGATCGGGCAGGTAGACCAACGTCTCGCGGACCAACAATCGACGCTCGGTTTCGGTCGACGACGTTGGAGTTGACAATTCTCCGACAGCCAGCGGGGTGGCGCGGGTGGACGGCGGGGCGGTCGACATCGGGACACCTCCGGTTTGAGCTTCAGCGGTCAAGGACGCTGCCATCCTACCAGCACGAGTGTGGCGGCGGGCACGCAATTCGCTAAACCCCGTGATTGCCCGGAATTGAGACAAACCACCCTGTCAACGCAACGAGCCGACCCGATGGACGCCCCCAAAAATCAAGACAATCCGCCCTCCAATGCCGAGAAAGACCCTGATAACTGGGTCACCGGTGACGAGAAAATGACCGGGGCGCAGGCCAGCTACCTGCAGACGCTCTCGGAGGAAGCAGGCGAGGAGTTTGACGGATCGCTGAGCAAGGCCGACGCGAGCCGGCGGATCGATGAGCTGCAGCAGAAAACCGGCCGGGGCACCTAGGCTTCGACTCAAAGCTATCGGTAGCGGCGTGCCGCCAGGCCGCCGAACGGGACGGAAAGTTTGGGGGGAACGTTCAGCGGGCTGCCAGCCTCTCGCGTCAGCGTGGCGGACGGCCCACGTCCACCCGCCGGGCAACTATCTTGGGGGCCGCCCTGCCCTGCCCTGCCCCCCGATGCACGTTGACCGATGGCCGATCCTTTCAATCCCGCAACCGCCACCGACAGCCGAGCGGAGATTTATCAACAGTTGCGACAGGTCCGGCTGATCGATCCGCACACGCACATCAATCCGCACTCGCCCGCCTCGGCAACCCTCGCCGACATCCTCGGCTATCACTATTACACCGAATTGGCTCATACAGCAGGCATGGACCACGCCGCCATCCAGGGACCCGGTTCAGGCGGGTTTGGAGATTCAAAGAAAGATCCGCGGCGTTTGGTCGAATCACTGGTCAAACATCTGGCGCCGCTGGAAAACACCGCTCAGTATTCCTGGTTAATCGATATATGTCGGACCTTCTTTGGATTCGATGGCGATCGTTTGACGCAGGACAAGTGGGAACGGTTATATGAATCGTCAGAGCGGACGATGGCATCGGCCCAGTGGCCCCAGCAGGTGCTCGATCAAAGCAACGTCGAGGCCGTGTTTTTGACCAATGATTTTGACGACGAGTTGGAGGAGTTTGATTCGTCGGTCTATATCCCCTGCCTTCGGACCGATGAATTGGTCTTTCACCTGGCCAAACCCGAGGTTCGGGCGCGGTTGCAGGGGGTGTCAAAGATCAACATCGATACGCTTTCGGGACTCCGCTCGGCGCTCCGGCAGCGATTCATTCATTTTGTTCGGCGGGGGGCCAGGGCGTGCGCGATCTCGCTGCCGCCGGGTTTCACGCCCGGGCGGGTTTCCGACGGGCGAGCGTCCGTCGCGCTTGATGCCGTCCTGCGTGGTGACACCGGGGCCAGCCCCGCCAATCGTGACGCCTTGTCACGCAGGGTGTTTTGGACCTTGGCGGAGTTATGTGACGAGTTCGGGCTGCCTTTTGATTTGATGATTGGCGTCAACCGCGGTGTTTACGAGGGTGGGGTTCATCAAGGTCATGACTTGTATGACTCGCGGGTGTCGTTGATCCAGTACAAGTCGTTGTTCAACGCCTTTCCCAACGTGACGTTCCCGATCTCAGTCTTGGCCTCGGTGAGCAATCAAGAATTGGTCTCCTACGCTTGGATTTTTCCGAATGTCGTCACCAACGGTCACTGGTGGTATTCCAACACGCCGTCAATGATCGCCCGCGACGCGGCCCATCGCTTGGAGGCGGTGCCGCAGACCAAGCAGATCGGTTATTACTCGGACGCTTATAAACTTGAGTTTGTCCATCCCAAGTTTGATATGTATCGACGGGTGCTCTCCGGCGTGTTGGCCGAACAATTTGTCGGCGACCGTGGCTGGGGCATCGAGCGGGCGGTGGAGTTGGGCAGACGCGTGCTTCGCGATAATGTTGAAACGATCTTCCCCGAAGTGCCGCTTCCGCCCGGATTGGTCGAAGAACGACCTAGCGAAATCGCTGACGACGCGGTGTTCGTCCCGGATGAGAATACTGATTCGCAAGACGGCTCCGATGAGGAGGGATTCAGCACCGTTGCCAAGGGAGCCGTTGCCGCCGGGGCGGTTGCAACCGTCGCTGCCGTGGGCGCGGCGGTCGATGGCACCTTGGGCGATGACGACTCCGGCAACGCGTCAACCGAGCGTGATAGATGATGATTTGATGATGGCCGAAGATGACGACCTCAGTGGATTCGAGATTCTCGAGGACCAGACGGCAGCGACCGGTGCTGCCGAGCAGGACTTGGACTTTGGTTTTGACGCACCCGATCAAGGGCTGCCGATCGGTGGCAGCGACAACCTGCTAATGTCCGAGGTCCCCGCGGCGATCGCCGACGTCGGTCAGGAGCCGATCGCGGACCTCGACTCCATGCCCGCCGATGATCAAATCGAGGAACTGGATTTGGTTGACGTCGAGATCAAAGACGATCAGGCGGTTTCGGACGACGACCCGCCGCCGCAGTTCGATGAGTTGGAATTCGACTCGGAACCGCTGAACGTCGGCGATTTGGGCGGGGAGAACGATGCGGACGAAGAGATGTTGACTTTCGATGAAGTCGATTCGCCGGAATCCGAAGCCAAACCACTGACCGGTGACGGGGGATTCGTTGCTGATAGCGATTCGCTCAAGCTGACCCCCGATCCGGTCACGGGCGAGCCGGTTTTCAATCCATCGGCTGATGACGGCGAAGAGTTGTCTCTCGAACCGCTCCGGGATGAGGACCCGTTTGGCCTAGATGATTTGAAGTAAGTGAATAATGATTCCGTCATGAAACTTTTCATCGATCCAATCTGCGGGATCCTGCTGTTATTGATGCTTCACCTCGGGTGCATCCAGACGCAGTACGCCATTGACGTCCGGGTCGATGGCGAGCGACTGCACCGGACGCTGACCATCACCCCAAACGAGACGCCCACGGAGGGAGATGTGGGGCTTGATCCGGGGCAGCAAGAACGGTTGGAGGCGATCTATGGTGCCGCCGTGCTGATCGACGGTGCCAACGTCGTGTTCGAAGGTCAGTTCGATGGCGACCCACCTGCGGACCTTGGCGGGCTGGGGCGGCATGCGGTTTATGATTCGCCATTGGGCCAATGCCACCTGTACAGCGAACGAATCGGTGACCCGATCGACTTGGCTGAACATAGCCGGCAATGGCAACAGGGTGTTGAGCGACTGATTGAGATGACCGTTCAGTGGGTTCGCTTCGAGTTAGGTGACACGCCGTCGGCCAATCGTTTGGCTGATTTTGTCGGGGGCGAGATGGCAGACGACGTGCGTGAAATAGCCCAGTGGTGGTTGGTCGCAAGCAGCGTCCATTCGATTGATGGAGTTTTCGTATTGAATGAAAAAGGGGACGCTGACACAATATGGCCCACCGGTCCTGTCATGCAGCTTTTACTTGAACGGGATTGGTTGGCCGTTACCGACCTTCCCACCTTGGCGGAATGGATGGCGACGGGAGACAGCGATGCGTTTGGCGATTGGTTGTGGGGGCGGATCGCCGAGAAGGCAGGTTTGAGCGATGATTCAATCTTGCAAGCGGAGCTGTTCAGCGATCAGGATCAACTCAAAGCTTCGGTCGATCGCTTCCTACGAACGACCCCCGAATACGCTCAAGCCTTGAAAGATTGGCAACGAACCTATGGCGACAGCCGGGAGGGCCAGCCCGAGGGCAACGCGGCGATCAAGCAGCTTGGGTTGTTCGAGCACTGCAGTGTGGTTCTCGGAGGAAACCCGATCAAGTTTACCCTTCACTGTGATCGTCGCCCCGTGGGGACCAACGGACGCTGGGACGAAATAACCCGTCAAATCTCTTGGTCAGGCAACCGCGATGCTACGTTCTTGCCGATGATCATTTCGGCCGTCTGGGTAGTGCCCGACGTCGACGTCAATCTTCCCGCCCATCCCATTGCCGATCCCGATCTGGTGAAGTTCTGTTTGTTGTACCAATCTTTGCAGCCCAGCCAGCGTGCCGATTGGGACAAGGCGATCGAGGTGGCATTGAAATCGGGGCTTTGGCGGGGTCCAACCGATAAAAAAGCCGCCGAGGTTTACCAAACAATGTCCTCCCTGGTAGAGGCGGGATGGTGAACGATGAGAGTTGCAAGACCGACTCGCCTGACGATGCCGCATTGCAATCAGCGATCATGTTGCAATCAGCGATCATGGCGGCTTGCCAGTGCCGGGGGCCGTCCAAGTCAGTTTGCCCTTCGGAGATCGCTCGCGAAGTGTTCGGGACCGATTGGCGGTCATCAATGCAGGACGTCCGCCAGGCCGCTGCGGAGCTATCGGACCGAGGCCTCATCATTGTTACGCGGGCCGGGCAAGGCGTTTGGGCAATGGCACCAGGCGGACCGATTCGTTTGACGATTCGCTACGATGCTCGATCGTCATCGACTCCCATCGCATCGCTGCGAAATCTCGGGCCGGCCTGCCAGGAGCAATTCACCCAAGCGGGGATTGAAAGGTTGGGCGATTTGGTGCATCGAGGTTGCGTCGGAACCTTTGACGATGTGATGCAGGAATCGATGGCCCGGGGAACGACCAAACATCCCTATCACGCGATGTTCCTGTATGCGATTTGGGGAGCGATCCACGACCTGCCCCTGTCGCGGGTCCCGGAAACACAGCGGCAGCGGTTCAAACAGCTTGCCGCCCAGCGACGCGCAGCGCTGCACCCGGCGGGAAGTAGCCGGAGGCGTCCTCGTCGCGGGTTGCCACCGGTCTAGGTCCGGTTGACCAGATTGGTGGGAGAGTTAGGTTGGGGCGGAGACATTTTGTTCTGACTCGTCTGTCCGGTTCGCGTCGCCGAACCTCCTGTTTTGTCTTTGGAGAAATCGCGTCGGCGGATCGCCTTTGAGGCGGCCCGGCTGATGCACTCGCGTGAAGTCGTTGAGTACGCCCACGCCAAGCAGCGAGCGGCTCGGCAGGTTTTGGGTGGTGGCAGGAAAGCTTCCGCCGGTTGGATTCGGCCATCGGATCTACCGTCCAATGCCGAGATTCGCGAGCAAGTCCGCGTGCTCTCGCGGCTGCACGACAAGCCCGATGAAGGGGCGACATTGCTGGCGATGCGGGTTCGGGCGATGTGGTGGCTTCGGCAGCTCGCGGGGCTGCACGGGCGGTTGATCGGCAGCGTCCTAGCGGGGGCGATTCGTGAAGGCTCCGATATCGACCTGCACGTTTACACCAATCACGTCAGTGTCGTGACCGATATAGTCGAGCAGCTTGGCTTCGGGTTCACCACGGAGTGCAAGCGGATCGAGAAGGACGGTCAATTGCGAGTGTTCAATCACATACACGTCGCCGATGAGTTTTCGATTGAAATCACGGTGTACGCCACCGGAATGCTGGGACATCGGTTTCGATCGTCCATCGACGGCAAACCAATCGCCTACGCGACTGCCGACCAGTTGGAGGCGTTGATCGAGATGGAGCACTACATAGGGGTGTCGAAAATCAATGAGCAATTGGATCAAATCGATGGCCAACCGGACCGGCGAACGTTGTTTTTGGGGTTGTTGCTGCCCCTGGAAAACGTTCGGCAAAACCCGATCTATCACCCTGAGGGCGACGCACTGTTCCACAGTCTGCAGGTGTATGATTTAGCATCGCACGTGGCCGCTTATGATGAGGAGTTCCTGTTGGCAGCTTTATTGCACGACGTGGGCAAAGCGATCGATCCGGGGGACCATGTTGCCGCGGGGGTCGAAGCGGTCGACGGTTGGGTGACCCCGCGGACGCGTTGGCTCATCGAGAATCACATGGAAGCCCATGCCATTGCCGACCGCACGATCGGCCGCCGGCGGCTTCGTCGCTTGGCCGAGCATCCCTGGTATCGCGATCTAATCACGCTGGGCGATTGTGACCGGTCCGGCCGAGTACCCGGTGCATCGACTTCGAGCGTCGACGAGGCCCTCGACGATATCGAAATGATTGCCGAACGTTTTGGAAGTTGAAGGATGCCGCGGCCGCGATGACCGACAGTCAACTGGACGAACCAGTCGCTGGCACTGTCCGTTCTTGCTCGCTAGCCTCGATCATTCGCCGAAGGGTTCGGCAACGCGGGTCCCCCGGTCTGGCCACATTCTCGAAGGCATTCAAAGCCGCGTTGGCCGACTGCAAATCCTCCAACGCAAGCGTCAAGTGAATTTGCAGGGAGAACAGTGCCAACGCCTCGGAGATATGAAGCCGCTTGCGACTTTGCACCAGATCGATGACCTCCTTGGCCAAAGCCAATTCACCACGTTCGGTGCTCAGCCGAGCCAATTCCATGGGGGCAAATAGGTACTCGGGGCAACGACGACGGATATCCTCAAATTCAGCCTCCGCTCGTCGCTGACCTTGCCGACCGTCCGAGGCCAACCATATCAAGGCTCGGTTGAACCGTGCCGCGTTCGATGATGTCGGCCACGTCATCGGGCAAATCTCCGGTGTCACGCTCCTGATAGATCTCGAAACCGCCCAACCGCACGTCTTGCCACTGACCGCGCTGATAGATTCGCACGGTATCTTCGGGCAACTGACCTCGCTCGCGCAGTTCAACCAACGCCGCGTAGCGATCGGCATCGCAGCCTTGGGTGCCAAAGGCGTAAGTCCGCAGGAACTGTGTCATCGCGCCGGATCGGTCTTGGCTGGCCAGCCGCAGCGCGAACTGCCGGCCCATCGGCTCGTCGCGATCGAGCAACGGCTCAATCAAGTGCCCCAACCGCCGAGTCATCTCCGCCGCGATGCGTTCGTCGTCTCCTTCGTCTTTGATTAAAGACTCAAGCCACGCTTTGGGCAGCCACTGGGCCAAGTGTTAATTCCAGGCCGCGTTACCATCGGACGCCTTGATACTTTGAAGATGCTCCCGGGCGATTTGGCAATCGGGCCATTTCCGAACCGCTTGCTTCCACAATTGGGTCGCCGCCTTGGAGTCACCCACTCGGTACCGAGCAAAGGCTTCATATTGATGGAGCATCGCCCATTGGGCAGGCTCATAAGGAGCCGTCTTTTGCACCAAATTACATAGCGTCAAAATATCCTGATCCCGCCCCGGGAAGGTCATCGACTGAATTGCCTGCAGCATCGCATTGGTGTTGTCATCACCGACCGGCGGGTTGGCCAGCAAAGAGTCCGCTAAACCTTGGGCACGCGAACCATTGCCAGCGAAGAAGTGATGTTTGACTGCCAATCCGATCGCGTAAACGTTTTCGGGGAATCGTTCCAGCGTCGCGTCAACGCTTTGGGCCGCTTGAGCCACCTTGCCTTGGTGAAACAGCGAGACCGCCAGATTGTTATGGGGGGAACGCGAAATCTGGCGCCTCATCAATTAATTCGCGACACAACCGTTCGCAACTCGGAAAATCGGTCCGCTGCTGGCAGCCGACGGCGGTTTCATGTTTGGCAAAGCGATGAATCCCTTCGGGTCCGCTCCAACCGGCTTTGACGAGCCGCTGCTGGACCTCCTGGTCAATAAGTTTGGTCACCTTGCCCGGCTTGGCGACCGGGTGATCGGGGTCGAGTTGTTGCAATCGTCGATGAGCCAACCAGGCGACCGCCGCCCGGCCGCATCGACCGGCCGACTGGAAGTGCATGATCCAAGCTTCGGGCTCCTTTGGCTCCGCCGCATTTGATCAATGATGTCGTTGATTCGCCGGAGCACCGCCCCGGGCGTCGGTCCGGTGACCCGCCTGGCGGCCAACGGATCGGTCGGCACCGGCCGATGCCGCCGCCGCGGCTTGACGATTTTGCGATTTTTCTTGGCACTCATCCCCGCCAGGAAACCGCCCAATTCGCAACTTGGCAGGTCACGGCAGCCGTCAATCACTGCCGGCCGTCCGTTACCCTCAACCTCACCAAACCACCCCCATCCGCGATGCCCGATGAAGCCAACGTGTTGCTGCGCGCCGCGACCGTCCAGCAGATCACCCGCCGGGGATGCCCGCTTCTTCGTCGATCTAGCCGAGCAAGTCATTTGGGCCGCCGACAACGTCCAAATCCACGGCGAAAAAGAACTATCCCGCCCTGGCCACTTCGGAGGATTCCCACGCCGTCTCGTTTTGGTGGGATTGAAAAGATAGGCCCCCCTTCTGGCGAAGCTGGACCAAAGGTGTCCACTCCCCTCATCAGCATTGGGCAGCAGCCGTTACCTTGCATCTTTCAGAACGCTCAATCGGTTCGGACTCGGCATCGAACGACCTTCTATCGGCGAATCGAAGAGAACAAGTCTTTTTCAATGCCGTTACCGCCCACTCACCTTGGTTGTCTTGTCAACGCATTACCACGCCCAGTACCTCGCTCATCAGTTATCCCGGCGTTTGGCGTCCGACGACGATGATCGTTTGTCGACGTCCCTGGTGGGGGCAACCGTGGGCCTCAACCCGCATCGAATCGATGCGGCGATGTTCGCGTTTCGCTCGCCGCTTTCGCGGGGAGCCTTGCTCGCCGATGAGGTTGGCCTAGGCAAAACCATCGAGGCAGGACTGATCCTCAGCCAGCTTTGGGCGGAGCATCGTCGCCGAATCCTGTGCATCGTGCCGGCGTCACTGAGAAAGCAGTGGAATCGCGAGCTGCTCGAAAAGTTTTTCGTGCCCTCGGAGATCCTTGAAGCCAAAAGCTACCGGGCCTTTGAACGTCAAAGCGATGCCAATCCGCTGGACCGCAATGAGTCGGTGATGATCTTGTCCTATGAGTTTGCCCGGTCCAAACTCGATCTGGACCTCCCCATAGTTGGTGGACAGTGAGTCACTCGATGTCAGACTGCTGGCACAGGAGAACTTCACCGATGGAAAACCGACGGACATTCACTCGCGAATTCAAACTCGCGGCGGTTAAAAAGGTCGTTGAACAAGGGCTGTCGTGTCGACAGGTTGCTCGCGATCTAGGCATCCGCGATACCTACATTCATTCGTGGCGCAAGTCATTTCAAGAGGATGGAACACTTCAAAGCCAGGTCGTTCAGTCCTCCAGCGTCGAAGCTGAACTAAAACGTCTGCGTGATGAAAACCGTCAGCTCAAGATGGAGCGTGACATTTTAAAAAAAGCGACGGCTTTCTTTGCCAAAGGAAGTCTTTGAGGATGGCTTTCATCGACAAACATCGGCATCAATGGCCCATCGACGTTCTATGTCAAACCCTCGAAGTCACAAGAGCAGGATTCTACCGACATATCAATCGGCAGCCATCACCTCAAAAGGTCAAATCCGACATCATCCTTCAGGAAATCAGGGCGATCCGCACCGAAGCGTATCTCGACGGCTATGGCAGTCCGCGGATGCACCGCGAGCTGGTCGCTCGGGGTGTCGAGTGCTCCGTCAATACGGTTGCCAAAGCGATGCGATCGGCTGGCATCCGGGCGGCTCGAAAGGGGCCTTTTCGCGTCAAAACGACCGATTCGAACCATTCGTTGCCGATCGCCGAGAACCTGCTGGAACAGAACTTCCAGACCGAACGACTCAATGAGGTTTGGTTGACCGACTTAACGTATTTGAGAACATTGGAGGGGTGGACATATCTGTGCAGCTTCATCGATCTGCACTCACGCAAGGTGATTGGTTGGGCGACCAGCCGTCATATCGACAGTGAATTGGCGATGGCAGCTTGCAAGCAAGCTTATGAGACACGAATGCGACCGGTCGGGGTGATTGTCCATAGCGATCGGGGTAGCCAATATGCCAGCGATGCCTTTCGTGGTCTGTTGTCGAGGAGCCATATGGTTCAGAGCATGAGCCGTCGGGGCAACTGTTACGACAATGCTCCGATGGAATCGTTTTTCAAAACATACAAGACTGAAGAAACAGGCGAGACGATCTACGAAACCCACGAAGTGGCTACTCGGGCCGCGATTGACTTCATCGAAGGATTCTACAATTCGAAGCGACTTCATTCATCGATTGGATACATCAGTCCGATAGCGTTTGAGGAGCAACAACTTAAAGCTCTCAAGTCGGCGTCCACTGAGACGCCCCAGGCCCCCGCAGATTCACCCGATTCTTAACCCGATTCACTGTCAACTTTTTGTGGGGAAGTCCAAATGGGTTGCCGCGTCTACATCGGCTGGAGAGGAAGGCGATGCAGTCAGCCTGGAGCTTGGTTGGGTCAGTCGAGCGGAGGCTGCCCGGGTAAGCGTGACTCCGGAGCGAATCTTCGGAAGACACTGTGCCATCCTGGGAACAACCGGTGGCGGCAAAAGTTTCTCGCTAGCCCGCCTCGTTGAACAGTCGGCTCGTTACCCATGCAAAGCAATTGTGCTGGATGCATCGGGCGAATACGACTTTGAGGGTCCGACGGTAACGCGTCTCATGCTTGGACCAAAAAGTTTGAGCAACTGTCCTGCCGGATTCCAGCTGGTGTCACTGCCGTATCGACACCTCACCATGCCAGACCTGTTCGCGATATTTCAGCCCTCAGGAGGTTCTCAAGCCCCGGTTCTTCGCCAAGCAATCTATAGCCTGAAGCTAAAGCACTTGGTACCACCAGTCGACTGGGGTGATTTGCTGGTGGGGACAATTATCTGCAAGGCTGAGAAAGTGAGAGCCAAGTGCAATAGCGCTGCAAAAAACCACGTTGCCAATGCCCGTAAAGACGGTGCCGACTTCGATATCACGTAACTTGCAAAGCAAACCAATGCTGAATGCATCGAACCCATCAATCATAGAGAACCAAAGAGATTCGGAAAGGCGGACGAAAACGCGTCAAGTTATTGTGTCTCGATGATCAATCGTATCGAGTCAGCAATTACTTCCGATGAACTTGCTTGCATCTTTGACCCAGGGCTAACTGCTTCACTGATTGATGAGCTGGAGGCATTCTTTGATTGTCCTTCGAAAAGAATAATGCATGTCTCGCTGAAGGAATTAGCATTTGGCTACAATGCTCGCGAGGTAGTTGCCAACACAATTGCTAAGTGGCTTTTGATACAGGCTCGTGGCCATCGTTTTGAGAAGACCAAACGACCGGTGGTGGTATTCCTCGACGAAGCCCATCAATTCTTAAATAAGTCCATTGGAGACGACGAAACAAAGGTCAATCTTGACGCTTTTGAACTGATCGCTCGGGAGGGTCGCAAATATTGGCTGAACCTGTGCCTGGCCACACAGCAACCACGCGACATTCCGGCCGGGGTGCTCAGTCAAATGGGAACGCTTCTGGTACATCGATTGACCAATGACCGAGACCGCGAAGTTGTGGAACGAGCCTGCGGTGAGATCGACCGGTCAGCGGCTGCTTTTCTGCCTACCCTAGGCCCCGGGGAAGCTGCATTGATCGGGGTGGATTTCTCAATCCCCCTGACCATCCAAATGGGAAAACCTCGAAGGGAGCCATCGTCACGCAGTGCGGACTACCAGACGGCATGGCGGAAACCCAAAAAAACCAAGATTTGAATTGCGGAGCTTCCCAATCAGGACGCTCGGGGTCAGCAACCCTTTTAGACTCTTAAACGGCAATCTGCAAAATTTAACCCCCATCGTCGCTGCGGGTCTTGCTGTTATTGGTTAATCCGCTACAAAGAATGACTGTTGTCAGTCGACCAATTCCGCTACTCAGCCGGTTCGAACAAGAATGTTGTAATGCCACCTTCGGGGTCGTCAATATGCCAATTCACCCACAACCAGGTACACTGGACAAAACACCGCCGGGTGGCGGTCCCAAAAGCGTAGCATTCGGTTAATTGAGCAAAGACATATTCTCGCCTCGGCACTCTCTTCAATGCCTTCATAGTCTTAGCCCTTGCGTCTTTATTCGCATAACAACGCAAGCGTTCTCCCGACGATCCACCGTTTTGGTAAATTGACAAATTCTTCGAGACCCGCCAGCCAGTGGGCATCTGTAACGTCAGCCTTGCAAGGTTATTGATCAGCCATCTTCATTTGCTTCATCCGGTGGCTGAGGCCGAATTATCGCAAGTTCAGGGTTTGCGCTCCAATCCCCGGACAGTCACTTCGTTGCGTTGATGGATTAGGGTGTAGACGCAAGGGACCAATATTAGGGTCAAAAGGGTGGAGGCGATCATGCCGCCCAGCAAGGCTCGGGCCAGCGGGATCATCGCTTCATTACCGGGCATCCAGTCGAACGCCAGCGGCAACATCGAGGCGATCAGCGTCAGGGATGTCATCAAAATAGGACGTAGCCGAACGCGGGCGGCTGACAGTATCGCTTCGCGGGCAGGCACTCGGTCGGCGAGGCGGCGGTTGGCGAACTCCACCAACAGGATGGAATTGTTGACCACGACCCCAATCATCATCAGCGTCCCCATCAACGACTGGATGTTGATATACGTGTCGGTGAGGAATAGCACCAGAATGACACCACCGATCCCCAGCGGGACCGCGAGCAAGATGATCAATGGGTCGACGAAGGATCGGAACTGCGCCATCAGCACCGAGATAGACCAACAGCGTCGCGACCGCCAATCCGATCCCCAGCGAACTCATTCCCGTTCGCATCGTCTCGACGGGGCCACGAAGGTTAATGGTCACGCCATTATCGAACGACATCTCTGCCAATACCGCGTCGATTTCCGCAGCAACCGATCCAATATCACGACCGGACACATTGACGTGGACGTCATTGACACGGGCGATATTGTAGTGAGCGATTTCGGCGGGAATGTTGACCCGGCGGACCGTCGCGATGTTTGACAGCGGCACCGTGACGGGACCGCTGGCGGTGTCGAGCGACAGCGGAATGTTGCGAACGTCATCGAGCGAATCAAACTCGTTGGATTCATACTGGACCCCCATGAAGAAGTCCGTCCCGGACTTTGGATCAATCCAAATCGTCGGTGCATAACCGACACTCGATCCCAAAGCGGTCAGGACGGTTTGCGCAACCTGCTCCTGGTCGACACCCAAGAATTTCGCGCGTGTTCGGTCGACTTGGACGTCGAATTGCGGATAGTCCAGGGATTGTGCGATTTGGACATCCCGGGTTCCGGCAATGGGGCGGACCGCCGCGACGATCCGCTCGGCAGCGTCGCGGCACTGGGACAAGGTGCCGGCGGATACTTGAACGCTGATTGGTGTCGCGACGCCCTCATTGAGCGCCATGTTGACGATGCCGCCAGTGACGAAGAGGAATTCCTGGAGCGGATAGATTTTCGACAACTCCTCCCGAAGCCGCTCGACGTAAACATTCGTCGCGGTGGTTCGTCCCCGCTGTTTGAAATTGACAATCAAATAAGCCGTATCGGGTCCCGAATTGGAACTCAACACGGTGGAGAAGCCGGCACCTTTGCCGACCGGCAAACCAATGTTGGCAATGATCGTTTCAAGCTGATCCGATGGAATGATGTCCGCGATGGTTTGCTCAATTCTCGCGACCAATTTTTCGGTCTCGATCAGCGACGTGCCCGGCAGGGTTTTGAGTCGCAGCTCAAAGGTTCCCGCGTCAACTCCGGGGAATAACTCGGTACCCAGGCGGGGATAAATCGTAAGGGTGGACCCGGTGAGGAGGAGAATGACGACGGTGGCCAACGCGGGGCGTTTGAGTATCGAACTGAGGGTACGGCTGTAAAGTCCGTCTTCTCGTGTAGTGGATTTTGCTAAAAATCCATGAGACTCGTGCTTAGGTTGTGATGGTAGGGGAGATGGTTCTTTAACGATTGGACGTAGGAAGGTGGCGCAGAAGGCGGGGACGGCCGTGAGGGCCAGGAGGTAAGAAGCACCGATCGTCAACGTCGCGGCCAGCGAAAGCGGCATGAACAGGTATTTGATCATCCCGGTCAGGAAGATCGCCGGCAGGAAGACGGCCAGCGTGGTGATGGTGCCGGCCAGGATTGCCCCGGAAACCTCCCGGCTGCCATCGAGAGCGGCGTCCATGGGCGACTTGCCCATTTTGAGGTGCCGAATGATGTTTTCGACCACCACGATGCCCGCGTCGACGACCGTCCCGATCGCCAACGCGATCCCGCCGAGCGTCATGACGTTGATTGTCTGACCGGTAAACGCAAACCCCAACGCCCCGATCAGGATTGCCAGCACAATGGTGGCGACAATGATGACCGTTGGTAAAAAACGGCGAAGGAATAGCAACACGACGATGGCGACCAAAACCGCCCCCAGGCAGACCTGGGTCAGCAGGCTCGACATGGCATTGCGAATGTAATCCGATTGGTCGGAAACCAACGTCACCTCGGTCGCTTCGGGGACGTCGCCACGCTCTTTCATCTTGGGGATTTCGGTGGCGATCGCATCATAAATTCGGTCAACCACCGCGATGGTATTTTCGCCCGGTTCGCGGAGCAGCGGGCAGTAGACGCTGCGTTCGCCGTTGACCCGGACGATGTTGTATTGCAGCGCCGCGTCATCGACGACGCGGCCGAGATCACGGATGAAAATGGGACGATCGCCTCGAACGGCGACCGGGATCGCTGCGATATCCTCGGTCGTCGGCAATGTATTGAGCGGATGGATTTGATAATCGGTGCCGCCGACGCTGGCGGTCCCGGCCGCGAGCACCAAATTAGACTTTCGCATGGCGTCGACCACGTCGGTTGCCGAGACGTGGTAGGCACGCAGTTTGGCGGGATCGACATACACCATCATTTGACGAAACTTGCCGCCAAAAGGGTGTGGGATTTGGACCCCTTTGAGTCCGCCCATCTTGTTGCGGACGGCATAATAACCAATTTGATACAACTCCGATTCGCTGAGACCCTCCCCGGAGATTGCCGCCAGGACCACCGGTAGGTTGGCCGGTTCGCTACGAAGCGTGAAAGGCCACTCGATGCCCGGGGGCAGGTGGAACATATCGCTGGCTTCCAGGTTGACGATATCATTCATCGCCGAGCTGGCGTCGGCGCCGGGTTGAAAGAACACCTTGATGACCGCGGCGCCGGGCACGGTCCGCGATTCTTGATGTTCAATCTTGCCGGCAAGCGTCAGGGCGCGTTCGACGCGGGAAGTAACCGACTTTTCCATGTCGAGCGTCGGCAGTCCCGGATAGGAAAAGAAGCTGACGACGACCGGTTTCTTGAAATCCGGTAGAATGTCGATCGTGATGCCGGGTATCACCGCAGCGCCTAGCACGCATAGCGCGATCGAAGCCGCCAAGACAGCGAAACGGTTGCGGAGGGAGAAGTCGATGAGGCCCATGAATCGTTCTGGTAGGGTGGGTCAAGGAGTCTTCGACGCCGACCCACCATGGTCAAAGAGTGGCATGGTGGGTCGGCGTCGAAGCGACTTGACCCACCCTACGAAGAATCAAAGCGTGCGAACTTTTTGGCCGTCGACAAAGCGACTGCGGTGGGGGCCAACGACCCTTTGACCCGACGAGAGTCCCGATGTCACTTCGATGATGTTGCCGTTGTCGATGCCGGTGGTAATCGACGTGATAGATACCAGATTCTCATTGTCGAGAGAATAAACATAAGCGTCACCGGTATCATTGAACCGGATCGCGGCGGCAGGCAGGATGTTGGCCGCTGACTCGGTGGTGGTCCGGATCAGGGCCTGGCCAAACATGCCGGGCAAAAGGTTGCCGTCGGGGTTATCCAATTCCGCTTCGACCATCATCGTCCGCGTTGACGGATCGAGGCTGCCGGCCCGGCGGGTCACGACCGTCCGGATCGCGGATTGGTTGGCAACGGAAGGGAAAGTCAATTCGATCACGTCACCGGGTTGGATCATCGGAGCGTCGGATTCGGGCACGGGGATTCGTACCCGCAGGCGGTCAACTTGACTGATGACAAACAACGCGGCGTCATTCGTCTGTTCGCCGGTGACAAGGTTGCCCGGTTCGATTTGCCGGTCGGTGATGATGCCGTCAAAAGGGGCTCGCAGCGTTGCGTATTCAATCCGAACCTGCACTTCATCGAGTTGGCGACGAGCGACGTCGGTGTCGGCTTTGGCGGCGATTAAACCTGCCTCGGCGGACGCAATTTGTGCTTCGGCAACTTCGACCCCGGCGGCCGCGGACTGGACCGACGACTCGGCGGCGGCGCGGCTGGCCAATTGAGCGTCGCGCCGCTGGCGGACCTCGTCGAGCATCCGGTCTTGAAGCGATCCGCGGTTGACCAAGTCCTCGGTTCGCGAGAACTCCGATTCCGCCGCGGCGACGGACGCTTCGATCTGCTCGGTTTGCGATTTCGCTTCGGCCAACATCGCACGAGCGGCGTCGGCTTGGGCTTCGGTCAATTGCACCGATGCTTCGGCTTTCTGCTGCTCGGCGATCAGACGCTTGACCGTCGCTTCAATGATGCGTTTTTGTTGGTCGAGTAGTGGAACATCGATCGTTGCCAATACCTGGCCGGCGGCGACGCGATCGCCTAAGTCCGCGTCGAGACCGTGAACGTAGCCGGACGCTTTGGCATGAATGTGTGCTTCGTAAAAGGCGTGTAGCGTTGCCGGTTGTCGGGTCGTTCGCACGATATCGGTCGACTGGACTGCGACGGTTCGCACCGCGACGGGGCCGGGTGGGCGGTTGGCCTGCCGGTCTGCGGTGGGGCGGGAGCATGCTGATAACGAGATCAAGGCGACGCATGAGACAAATGAGACGAGTGGAAGCTTGGGGCTAAATTGCATGGGCTTGTCTTTCATTCGTTGCAACCGGCACCACCACGACGGTGGTCTCAAATTCTCTAAGGCGGATCATGATCCTAATTGCCATGATGGGATCATTGGACGGCCGGTTCTGACATTGTTGAGCCTCGATGGTCGACGCGCGTCACAGCCGGTGCATCCGCCAGCCGATGCACCATCGGTGCGACCTCTGTTTCTGGACGATCCTCATTGATGGACAACGGGTCTCCAGGCATGGGGATCGATCGCATGTCATTGAATCTAACTCCAAGGGAGGGCAAGGATGCCCCGCTTGATGTTCACGCTTATCGTTGCAATGGTTCTGGTCGGTTGCGGCAGCGGCCCCCGGACCGCACCGCCGGTGTTTGCCGCAGTCGTTCCGGCGGCCACTTTGGTCAAAACGGTTGCGCCGTCGGCACTGATCCAAACCGTCGTGCATCAAGAGACGGCGATGGATTCGCCCGCTTCGTTCGGTCAACTGATCGCCGCCCGGGACGATGAGGTCACAATGGTTGAGGCCCCGCTTTTCGGATCACAAGGCCTTGAGGCGGGTCGTGACGCGGCGGTCGCAAGTCCGTCGGATCGGGACGTCGGCGTGCTGCCGCTGAACTTGCCGTCGACGTTGGCGATGATCGGAGGAGATCATCCGGTCGTCGGACAAGCCCAGTGGCGGGTTCGGGAAGCCTACGCCCAATTGGCACAGGCCGAGGCGCTTTGGCTGCCCTCGATCCAAGCGGGCATGAGTTTTCATCGCCACGACGGCAATTACCAAGCCAGCGACGGGCGAATCGTCGACGTTAACCGATCTTCGCTGCAGTACGGACTGGGAACCGGGGCCACCGGGGCGGGGACGACCAACACGCGACCGGGGCTAGTCGCTCAATTCCATTTGGCCGATGCCATCTTTGCTCCACAAGTCGCCGGTCACATCGCGGCGGCTCGTGACCAAGCCGCCACCGCAACGTTGAACGAACAACTGCTGCAAGCGGCGACGGCTTATGTGGAATTGGTACGTGCCCACCAGGACATCGAGATCCTCGAATTATCGCGGACCCGGACGGCGGAGTTGGCCAAAATCACCACCGACTTTGCCGAAGCCGGTCAGGGGTTGCAGGCCGACGCGGACCGGGTGCAAACCGAGCGAATGTTGCTGGACAACCGATTACTGGAGTCTCGCGAGCGGGCGTCGGTCGCGTCGGCAAGGCTGGTTCAAGCGGCCAGTTTGCCCGGCGGGACGGAGATCGTGCCGGCCGATGTTGCCGCCGTGCCGCTGCGATGGCAGACTGCCGGCGTCGACAAGGCGACCTTGATCGCCACCGGACTGGCGACCCGGCCGGAATTGCGGCAATCGCAGGCGTTGGTGGCCGCGGCGTGCGACAACTACCGGCGGGAAAAGTACGCGCCGTTTGTGCCCAGCGTGCTTTTAGGCTTCAGCACCGGCGGCTTTGGCGGCGGATTGGGGCCGAACATCGACAACACCGACAGCCGATACGACCTCGACGCCCTGGTGTCGTGGGAGGTCCGCAATCTGGGGCTGGGTGAGCGAGCCGCACGACGGCGGACCTCGGCCCAAGTCCAGCAGGCCAAATACGAAGTCCTCCAGGTAATGGACCAGATCGCGTTGGACATCGCCGAAAGTCACGCCCGGGTGACGTTCCGCAGTCGTCAAATTGATATAACGCAACAGGCAATCGGTTTAGCGGCGGATTCGCATCGCCGTAATTTGGAGCGGATCCGCGACGGGCAGGGATTGCCGCTGGAGGTGCTGCAGTCCGTCCAAGCGTTGGAAACGGCTCAGCGGGCGTACCTGGAGGCGGTCGTTTCGCACAACCAAGCCCAGTTGCGACTGCAATGGGCGATGGGTTGGCCGGTGGGGTGAAGGGTCCACATCGACCGTGGCGATGTTCTGCCGGAACGTCGCTCAATTTATTCTACGCCGACCGTGGCAACGTTTCGTGGGATAGTTTGACAAATCCATTCCGCATCGGCGTCCCGGCAGGACGCCGCCACCGGGTTGATGTGCGGCGTCCCGGCAGGACGCCGCCACCGGGTTGATGTGCGGCGTCCCGGCAGGACGCCGCCACCGGGTTGATGTGTGGCGTCCCGGCAGGACGCCGGCACCGGGTTGATGTGCGGCGTCCCGGCAGGACGCCGCCACGGAACCGGCGTAAGATTCAGCCTTCGACGTCGATGCCCATGCTTCGGGCGGTGCCTTCGATCATCAGAACGGCTTGATCCATGCCGCGGGCATTGAGGTCAGCCATCTTCTTGGTCGCGATCTCTTCGCACTGCGCCCGGGTGACTTTGCCGACCTTGGCGGTGTGCGGGGTGCCGGACCCGCGGGCGATTCCCGCGGCTTGCTTCAGCAGCGATGCGGCGGGGGGGCTTTTGGTGACGAACTCAAAGGACCGGTCGTTGTAGACCGTGACGATCACGGGGATCGGCGTGCCGTTGTATTCCTTGGTCCGGTCGTTGAACTGTTGGACGAATTGCCCCAGGTTGACGCCGTATTTACCCAACGACGTGCCGACGGGCGGGGCCGGGGTGGCCGATCCGCCGGGGACTTGGAATTTGGCAACGCCGGTGACTTGTTTGGCCATGGGGGGGCTGAGGTAAAGGGTTAAAAGGTGAAAGGTTGAGGGAAGAATGAAGAAGCGTTGGGAACGGTCGAGGTTACGGTGACCTCGAGAGTTCGACCTTTAACCTTTGACCCTTAAACCCTTGACCTTCCTCACGCCGGTTCGATTTGCCAGTGATCGAGTTCCATCGGGACGCTGCGGCCGAAGATGTTGATGATCACCGTGACGCGGCCGTTGGTCTCGTCGACGTGATCGACATCGCCCTCCTGGTTCTCGAAGTTGCCTTCCTTGACCCGCACCCGGTCGTTGACCTTGAACGGGATCGACGTCTTGATCGGGGTTTCTTCGTCCTCGTCTTCGTCGACCGGACGGTTGATGAATCGCTCGACGTCGGAGGGGTCCATCGGCATCGGCTTGCCGGCCGAACCGGTGAAATCGCTTATGCCGCCGGTCTCACGGACGAGGAACCAGGTGTCATCGTTGATGGCCATGAAGGCCATGATGTAGCCGGGCAGCAGTTTCTGCTTGGTGATTCGTTTTTTGCCGTCGCGGGTGAACTTGGCGACATCCTCGGTGGGAACGACGATCTCGCCAAAGTACTCCTCCATGCCCTCCATTTTGACCTTTTTACGAAGCGCTTCGGCGATCGTGTCTTCGCGGTTAAACGCCACTTTTAGGATGTACCAATCCATCGGCGTGTCGTCCGGTGCCGCTTTGGCGTCGACCGCGGCGACCGGCGGCAGCAACGGAGCGGCACCCTTGCCGATGGGT
Organism: Pirellulaceae bacterium; assembly: GCA_963833245.1. GTDB lineage: Bacteria > Planctomycetota > Planctomycetia > Pirellulales > Pirellulaceae > Rhodopirellula. The sequence continues at coordinate 1,015,519 of CAWHXH010000002.1, read as the reverse complement.
CGCTCGGGCTTCTTTTCTTGCGTCGCGGTCTTGCCGCTCTCGGTTTCGCCGGAGACGGCTCCGATCAGGGAGTCCAAATCGCCGTGGACGGGTTTGCTGTCGGTCATGCCGTCACCCCCAACACGCTAAAGATGGTTTGCCACAGGATGTCAAACAGGAACAGCGTGATGGCGAGGAAGAAGATCGTGAAGATGACCACGACCGAGGCTCGCTTGAGTTCATCGCGACTGGGCCAGGTGACTTTGTTGAGTTCCGCTTCGACGGCGATCAGGAAGTCGGCGAATCGCGGCCAATTGACGATTCGGTAGCCAAACCAGAGTCCGGCGGCGAGCAGGGCAAACGGGATGATCCGGGCGGCGGCCGAGTCGTTGCCCATCACTGTGGGCAGGAAGCCGTACAGCCGCCAGCATCCCAGGCCGACGATGACGAAGATCGCCAGGGCAGTCAATTGTCGAACGATCCGCCCCTGGCTCGGCTTGTACAGCCCACCATGGAACAGTTCGCTCAGCAGCGGAGTCGTCGATGCCCCGCCTTGGGTCAAGTCTTTGGACACCCCGACGGGCTCCGGGTCTGGAGAAATGCGGGCCGCGGCGACATCGCTACGGCGTCAAACGATTACAAAAGCAGGGGCGGCGGGACTTGAACTCGCAACCGTTGGATTTGGAATCCAATGCTCTGCCAATTGAGCTACACCCCTGAAGAAGCTTGGAAGCGACCAGCGGCTAGCTGTCAGCTTCCAAGCCGAACGGCCAACCTAACAGAATCAGGCGGGCGGCAAAATGGGAAACAACGAGGAGCTTCGTAGCGGAAGTCGCCAAGACTTTCGGCCGGGAAGCTCCCCCGGCGGGGTTTAGGCGAACCGAAAGTCTTGGCGACTTCCGCTACGTTCACCGGCCGCTTTCTTCCTACTCGAGGATCTTGGTCACGACGCCCGAACCGACCGTCCGGCCGCCTTCGCGGATGGCGAAGCGGACGCCGTCGTCCATCGCGATCGGCTTGTGCAATTCAACGACCACTTTGACGTTGTCGCCGGGCATGCACATGTCGGCACCTTCGAGGTTGGCGGTGCCGGTCACGTCGGTGGTACGGAAGTAGAACTGCGGTCGGTAGCCGGAGAAGAACGGCGTGTGACGGCCGCCTTCGTCCTTGGACAAGCAGTAGACTTCGGCCTCGAACTTGGTGTGCGGGTTGATGCTCTTGGGCTTGGCCAAGCACTGACCCCGCTGGATGTCTTCGCGTTTGACGCCGCGGAGCAAGCAACCGACGTTATCGCCGGCTTGACCCATCTGCATTTCCTTGCGGAACATTTCGACGCCGGTGCAAATCGTTTTGACCGGGGTGGCCGATAGGCCGACGATCTCGACTTCTTCGCCGACCTTGACCACGCCCCGCTCGATCCGGCCGGTCGCAACCGTTCCGCGACCTTCGATCGAGAACACGTCTTCGATCGCCATCAGGAACGGCTTGTCGTCTTCGCGAACCGGTTCGGGGATGTACTCGTCGAGCGCTTCCATCAACTCGGTGATGCACTTGGACGCTTCCGGGTCGGCCGGGTTGTTGTACGCCGGCAGCGAGGAGCCGCGGATGACCGGGACGTCGTCGCCGGGGAAGTCGTACTTGCTGAGCAGCTCGCGGACTTCCAACTCGACCAGTTCCAACAACTCTTCGTCGTCGACCAAATCGCATTTGTTGAGATACACCACGACGTAGGGCACGCCGACCTGGCGAGCCAACAGCACGTGTTCTTTGGTCTGCGGCATCGGGCCGTCGGCGGCCGAAACGACCAGGATGGCGCCGTCCATCTGGGCGGCCCCGGTAATCATGTTCTTGACGAAGTCGGCGTGGCCGGGGCAATCGATGTGGGCGTAGTGCCGATTGTCCGACTCGTATTCGACGTGCGCGACGGCGATTGTCACCGTCTTGGTGGCGTCGCGGACGGTGCCGCCCTTGGCGATTTCCGAATAGCCCTTGGCTTTGGCCAAACCCTTGGCGGCTTGGACGGCCAGGATGGCCCCGGTGGTGGTGGTTTTGCCGTGGTCAATGTGGCCGATTGTGCCGACGTTGACGTGCGGTTTGGTGCGCTCGAACTGTGCCTTTGCCATTACTAGTTACCTGCATCGACGGCTCGGACCACTGCCGGATCGGGAACGCCCCGACTCGACCCCGGCAAATCCCGCCCGTGTTTCACACCCACGGGGAACTCGTGACTTGCCAGGCCGCCCTTGCCGCCTTCGTTTCTATTGGTTCGCCGCCGGCCAATGCGACCGGCTGCGTTCGGGTCGACCGCGGGCGGCGGGCATTTCACCCGTCGCCGCAACCGACCCTCAAGCTGCTGATGGGATTTGAACCCATGACCTCATCCTTACCAAGGAGGCGCTCTACCCCTGAGCTACAGCAGCGGTGGGGAAGTTCTCAGTTCACAGTTTTCAGTTGACAGTTCAAGAGGGCTGGAAACCGAAAACCTGAAAGCTGACGACTGTGAACTGACAACGGACAACTTTCCTCAAGCGGGTGAAGGGAATCGAACCCTCGTATTCAGCTTGGAAGGCTGCTGCACTACCATTGTGCTACACCCGCGGCGGGTGGAGTTCACAGTTGACAGTTATCAGTTCACAGTTCTTGAAACTGAAAACTGTCGACTGTGAACTGACAACTCCTTCCATGGGGGCTATAGGATTCGAACCTATGTAGGCATAGCCAGCGGATTTACAGTCCGCCCCCTTTAACCACTCGGGCAAACCCCCCTATTGAATTGTTGGTTACTTGTTGCGTGGGACTGATCGGCGGTCGTCCGGGGTTGGTAAGCCCAGGCGGGTGATGGGAAGGTTGAATTGAAAAGTCGTTCGGCGGTCAAGCCAGCGGAGGGATTCGAACCCACGACCGGCTGATTACAAATCAGCTGCTCTGCCAACTGAGCTACGCTGGCGGCTTTCGAGTCTCGTCGGCCGCAGGTCGAGCGGCAAAGTGTACGGATTTGATCGATTGCAACAAGGCGGATTGCCAAAAAGTTCCTTCGACGCGTCTTGGGAAGGTCGCCGCAACCGGTAGGCGAGTCCGATGGGACTTGGGGGAGTCGGGTTCGGCGGCCTGGCGGACCGCCGCTACGGGGATGGTCGGCGGCCTGGCGGACCGCCGCTACGGGGAAGGAAGCTCGTAGACCGCAAAGGTTCGGTTTTGCGACAAACTCGACGGATAAACTTGCTCCAGCGGTAGGTTTGCCCCGGTCACCCGGCGGTCGACCACCATCCACCGCACCCCGTACTCTCTCCGCATCCGCCGCAAATCCTCGTAGCGAATCGTCGTCCGCATTGAATGCAACCGCGCCGGGAAAACGTCGTTCATGCGGTCGGCCCACCGCCGCAGACTGACCGCATCCTGCGGCACGTCCTTCCAATTGACCACCTCCGCCCGCCCGGCGTACCACTTGAACGTCTGTTGCCGCCGCGGTGTCAAAAACACTTCATCCGGCGGCGTCGTCGCAGCGATGAATTGACACACGCCGATCCAGTCCGTCATCGCCCGCCGCTGCCGGGCCGCAGGCGACTGGGGGTCCATCGCAAAAAAACGGTTGGCCAGCGAATCGGGCACGCCGTCGCGGGCTGATTGCCAAACCAGCAGCCCCAAACCAAGAGTGGCAACCGATGCGGCGACCCGTGCGGTCCACCGAATCGATCGCCGCTCCGCCACGACGCCGACCCCGATGGCCATCGCCAACCCCAGCGGGACCACCGCGTCGCCCAATCGAAACCAATACAGCCGCAGCAAAGACGCACCGCGATCGGACTCCGCTCCCAAGCCCCAGCCGATGGCCAATCCGATTGCGGTGATTACCAGAGAACCGAGGGTCAATGCGGCCAAAGCGTCGAGCCGGCGATTGGTTCGATGCCGCCGCAGCAACCACCACGCGATCGTGGCCGCGAGCGTCAACGCTCCGAACCTTGCGTACCATTGCCAAGGAAAAGACGTCGGCAGCAGGTGATGGGGGATGCGGTATTGGACGTAAATTCGTGCCGCGTGAGCGGCCGCGGCCGGATCGACGCCCCGCGACAATCCAGCCGCGGGAATTAGTCCGAATAACGACAGCAGCCCGCCGACGATCAGACCCGGCCAGCCAGTCCGGGGGGCGTCGGACTGCGATTTCAATTTCAAAACCACCCGGGCGATCCCGGTGGCGACCACCGCCCAGCCGCCGGTCAACACATGCCACGCTGCCGCCGCACCCAGCCAAACCCACGCGGCACTCCACCGACGCCGCAGCACCGCGGCCCATCCGAACAGAACCAGGCCATAGGCAGGCACTTTAGCCTCGATCCCCCCGATAACCCACTCGCCGGCCAGGTTGCCGTGGTAGGTGCCACCCACCCAAACGATCGCAACGACCAGAACCGTCGTCCCGCGGATGCCCACAGCCCCGCAAAGCGAAACCAAACCCGCTGCGACGACCCCCCAGCCGACCAGACGCCCGATCCAAGCGGTCGCCGGCAATGAAACCCAACGCGTCGGCCAACCCAGCAAAGCGTAAAAAGTCGTGTGCGCTTTACCCGAAGCGGCGAACAGGTCGTTTCGGCACCACGACGGGTCCCAAAAATTCTTAGCTTTGACCAGGTAGTGAGCCTCGTTGACGCTCGGAGCCGGATCGCCGGCGACGACAAAGAACAACGCCATCAACGCCAACCAAGTCCAAACCGACGTGGCGGATTTCGCTAAAAATCCGTAGCGCATCGACCGGAGCAAGGATGGATTTTTTGCAAAATCCACTACGCCAGCTCCACCGCGGCCGCAATTGCCGCTCGCAGGCTGCCGTCGGACGCCCCTTTGCCCCAAGCCAAATCCATCGCCGTGCCGTGGTCAACGCTCGTTCGGACGATCGGCAAACCCAGTGTCACATTCACGCCGCGATCAAAGTCGAGTGTTTTCAGGGCGATCAACCCTTGGTCGTGGTAACAGCACACGAAGATGTCAAAACGTCGGCGACTTTGCGGCGTGAATGCGGTGTCGGGCGACAACGGCCCGGCAACGTCCCACCCGGCCGCCCGTGCGGCAACGATCGCCGGTTCAATGATCCGCTCCTCTTCGCCACGCCCCATCAACCCGTGCTCACCGGCGTGCGGATTGAGACCTAGAACTCCGATTTGGGGTGACAACAACGACCCCCGCCCCCTCAAACGGCCCGCCGCCGCCCGGCCGGCCAGCTCGATCGTCCGCACGATTTTGTCAACGGTCAAAAGTTCGGGCACATCCGCGATCGGTACATGGATTGTCGTCAAAACCACCGACAACGCATCGCTGGTGAGCATCATCCGCACGTCGCCCGCCCCGGTCCGATCGGCCAACAATTCGGTATGCCCGCCGAAGCCGACCCCGGCCGCAACCCAAGCCTCTTTTTGAATCGGACCGGTGACCACCGCATCGACCCGGCCGGCGACCGCGTCGTCGATCGCTCGGCAAACGGCGTCAAACGAGGCCCGACCGGTCGCGGCGCTGAATTGACCGGGGGTCAAATCGGCCAACTCCGCCGGCACCGGCTCGACCATCGACTCGTCCAGCGGCAAGGAGCACTCGGCGGCCACCCGCCGCAGCGTTCCCGGGTCGCCGTACAGCCGCGGTCGGCAAATCTGCCGGACCGCCGGATCGGCCGCGACACGCAGCGACAATTCCGGGCCGACCGACGCGGGGTCGCCAATCGTGATCGCTAGTTTGGGTCGGTCGCTCACGAGTTCCTCTTGCACAATCCGTCGGGACCATCCCAACGTAGCGGAAGTCGCCAAGACTTTCGGTTGCGACCGGCGCCACCCATGTCCCCTGATCAAAAGTCTCCGCGACGTCCGCTACCTCAGGCAATCCCATGCAACCCATCCGACCCCTCTTACTACTCCTGATCTTGGCCAACGCCATCTTGGCCAACGCCGCGTTCGGTCAAACCGCCGTGGTCGTTTGCCCGCCGGCGTTTGACGAGTCGATCGACCGTTGGTGGCAACACCGCACCGCGGCCGGCTGGAAATTGATTCGCGTCCGTCCCAATCAGCCGGGCAAATCGCTGCGAGAATCAATCGGGTTTTCGGCCGACGACTCGATCGACGCGGTGGTCCTGATCGGTGTGCCACCACCGATTTCCGGGCGGGCCGATCCTCAAACCCAAACGCCCACCCGGTACGTTCAAACACCAACGCTCCGCCGATTCGGTTCCCCGCCGTCGGCGGCATCAGACGCTCCGTTTGGCGACACCGACGGCGACGGGATCTCCGACGCGGCGGTGGGCCGGTTGCCGGCGACCGATCCCGTTCAATTGGCTGCCTACCTGGACCGCCTAATCGAGTCCGAAACCCACCCCGCCCCAGGCCCTTGGCAAACGCAACTTCAATTGACCGCCGGCATTGGCGGCTTCGGCCCGGTTGCCGACGCGGCGATTGAAGAGGTCACCCGCAGCATCCTGACCGACGCCTTGCCCGCCCGAATCGAGCCGCTAATCGCCTACGCCGCCGCCGGCCATCCGATGTGCCCGCCGGGTCCGTTCGCTGCCGCGGTTCAAAACCGTTACGCCGACGGCTGCGGCGTTTGGGTCTACGCCGGTCACGGCAACGTCGACCAATTGAGCGTCCACGGTCGCCGTGACGAACCGATCTTCGAACAACTTTCGGCCCAAGAACTCTCCGGCCGCACCGACCTGGTCGCCTACCCGCTGCTCAGCCAAACCGCGGCGGCCGATTGGCCCACCCCAGCGCACCGCCCGCTGGCGTTGCTGTTGGCGTGTTACGCCGGCGCGATCGACGCTCCCGGCGGCTGCGTCGCGACGTCGTTTTGGCAATCCGCCGCCGGCCCAAACGCGGTCATCGCGTCGACGCGGATGACGATGCCTTACGGCAACGCGCGAGTCGCCTTGGCAATGCTGCACGCCTACTACGAATCCGACGCCGCGACCTTGGGAGAAGTTTTTCAAACCGCGATGCGATCGGCCGCCGCCCCGGCCGCGACACCGACGGGCCAAACAATCGACTTGGTCGCCGGCTTGATATCCCCCGGCGGCGGTGACCTACCATCGGAGCGAGCCGAACACGCTCGCACCTACGTCCTACTGGGCGACCCCACCGCCCCCAAGTAGGCCGTGGTGACCGGCGGGAACCACGGCACCGTTACCGCATGAACGTGATGCCGGCCGAAGCACCGTGAATGGACGAACGCGACGCGACCGACGCATCGTAGCGGCCATGCAGCGTCACCCGGTCGGAGAATCTTGCACTCATGCCCGCTCCGATCCCGACGGAGTTGCGGGCTTCGGTCGATCCCGAGTCGTCGAAACCGAGGCCGCCGATGTTTGCCAAGCTCGACGACACGTCGGCCTGCCGGTCGCCAAAGAGGTGTTGCCAGCGAACGTCGGCGAGCGTTTGGACGCCGACGCCGCGGACCGAAACGTACTGAGTTCCCACCTCCAGGCCCGTTCCGACCAGACCCGCGTTGAACCCGGCACGGTCCACATCCAAATCCAAGATTCCAGTCCCGCTCTCGGAATACCCACCGCGGAAGCCGTTGAGGTAGCTCAACTGGACCAGCGGAGCGAAACGCAGCGCTCGATCGTCCAGGAACAAACCGTCGGCTAAGTTATACGATGCCAACATCGACAACCCAACTGTGCCGCCATCGGCGTCGCCGGAGGCATCGGTCGCCGAACCGCCCGCGATCCCGATGCCGCGATCAATCTCGTATCCGGCAAAGCCATAGCTCGCCGATCCCGAGATCAGCCACGGCCCACCACACAGGCTGCCGTAGAGTCCCATGAATCCGGTGTCCAAATCAGCCGAGGAGATCCCGGAGTTGATTTGACCGCCGACATAACCGCCCGCAAATCCCGAGCGGACCATCACGCCCCCGTCGTTGAAGACATTGTCGACGCCCGCGGCGAATCCGCCGAACCCGCCGTCATAACCAACGTCGGAGCCCAAACCGCTGACCCCGTGATGGCCGCCCAAGCCCGACGTCCAACCGCTCCGGCCGGTCGCCGTTTGGCACGTCAACAACCGCGTGCGACTCATCAGCGTGTTGTTGAACAACTGCCCCATTCTCGCGGTCGCTTGAATGCTGTTGGCAAAGATCGATTTGTCCGACTCATCACCACCCCGCACATACGATACGACCACCGTCCCCGGACGATTGGGATCCATCATGTCCATCGCATCGGTCGCCGGCAGGATGGTGACCATCGCATCGATGTCCGGCAGGTTATCAGTCACCGAGGCAAAGTTCCCAATCACGTCCCCCGGCGACGTCAACACGACATACTCGTTCCGCAACGCGAAGCCATTGGGAAACCCAACGCCGTTGACAAACAAATTGCCGTCCAGCGTGGCGGTGCCGCCGACGCCGACGAAGTCCGATTGACCGTTACCAAAGATATCAATCTCGAGCGTTCCGCCGGGTTGCAATTGCAAGTCCCCGGCGACCGAGAACGTGCTGCGACTATGGATGCCGCCCGGGGAGAACACCCCCGCGTTGGTCACGTTGCCCAATCCGCCAAAGCCCTGCAGGCGACCGCCGCTTTGAACGTCAATATCAAACCCTGATAACGTCGTGTTGACGTTCAAGGTTCCCCCGGTGATCGTCCCGGGAATGAACGCGGCTGAACTATTGGGGCCGACCAGATTCCAGGTGCCGCCGTCTTCCTTGACGAACTCATCGAACCCTTGGTATTGGGTGCCCAGCAACGTGTGGTCAAACGTGTCGGTCCCCTCACCACCCAGAATGAATTGATCATTGCCGTTGCCCGCCAACACGTTGCCGACGACCACGCCGCCGGTTTGCAATTCAAAGATGTCATCGCTGTTGGCGGCAACATCATAAGTCACCGCGTTGGGTCCGCTGCTGGTGATCGTGCCGCCGTTGGCAAAATTCCCACGCACGCCCGCCCCCAGCGTCACGCCGGTGGAGCCGCCATCGATCGTGCCGTGGTTCTGCACCGATCGACTGCCCACGCCGGTCGCGGTGAAATTGTCCAGCGACTGGATCGTGGGGTTGGCAACCGCCGACCCGACATTGACCAACGTATTGGCGGAAATCACCAGGGCGTTGGCGTTGTCACCGGTGGTGGTGGCCCGCGTGCCCGGTCCGATGCTCAGCGTGTTTCGGACACCCGGGTCCAAGCCCAAACCACTGCCCAGCACGATCCCGTCGGCCCCATCGCCAGTGGTTTCGACATCAACGGTCCCCAAAGCCGTTTGGTAGTCCGTGTTGGTACTCCCCGCGACGCCCGCTCCTGAATTGACAATCAGGCCGTCGGAATCAACGCCGCTGGTTCGGACTTGAATCTGATCGATGACGGTTGTGAATAAACCCCCGGTTGCCGCCTCGGAACCCGAGTTGATGGTGATCCCTGTCGACCGGTCGCCGCCGGTGGTAACGTCGGCGTTCTCGATCAAAACCTGCATATCGCTGCTAACCGAATTGGCGCCGAAGCCGTTGACGATCATGCCTGCCGAATCATTGCCCGCCGTACTAATGGTGGTGTTGTCGTTGGTGAAGGTAATGCTACCCGGAGAGATCGGCCCACCATTGTTTTCTGCCGCCGACTGCAGGCCGAAGACAAAACCGGCGGACGAGTTGCCCGTTGTCGTGATGTCCAGTTGATCGGTGGTGGTAAGGATCACGCTATTGCTCCCCGGAAGACCTCTTTGAACGAATCCCGCCGAATCATTGCCACTTGTGCTGAACGTCGACATAGTGACGTCCGTCGAATTAACAGTGTTTTCGCCGACCGCGCCGCCGCTTTCAAATGCGATCGAGCGGTCACCTTGCGTGGTAATGTTGAGGTTGGAAGCCGTCGTCGTTTTCGCGGATGAAGCGCCGACTTGTCCGGTGAAATAGCCCTCCGAATCGTCGCCGACAGTGGTGATGGTCAAATTGGACGCCGAATCCTCCAACGCCGAATCGTCGCCCAATGCACCGATCGACACGCCAGCGCTGCGATCGCCCAACGTGCCAACCGTGCTGTCCCGAATCTGGACCGTTCGGTTCGAAGTATTCCCGCCCTGCTGGATCAAGAACCCCGGTGCGTCGTTCCCCTCGGTGGTGATCGACACGTTGTCCAAGAACGACGTATCAGAACTGGTATTCGCCCCCGCTGTCATCTGCACAATCCCGCCGGAGCCATCCCCGGTTGCCGTTAGCACACTGTCGAGTGCGACTAGGTTGCTGATGCTTCCGTTTCCAAGCTGGTAGGTAACCAAGCCGGAGTCGCTGCCCGCCGAATCGAGCGTCGTGTCCTGCAGAAAGATCAGCGTGTCGCTGCTTTCGCCATTGATGATGCTCACCACCCGTGAGCGATCACCCGCCGTTGAAAATGTACTATCAATGGACGAAAAGATAGTACTTGACGAACTCTCCGCGAACAAATCGAACAGAGCGGAATCATCACCCAGCGTTCGGAATGCCGCTCCAAACGCGTTCGATGTCCCGCCCGCAATGTCAATCACCGCGGTGGAACTGCCGATCCCTCGAAAAGACACCCCGGCGGAGTTGTCCCCAAACGTCCCAAGGGTTGGTAAGCGTCCGTTGCGCCCTCGGCTCTCCAGAATGAAAACCGTATTGTTCGCTTCGGCGAGAATCCCCGCTGAATCATCGCCCAACGTGAACAGGTTGGAGTTGTCAATTTGGACGCCCAACGCCGAATTGGCTCCCACGTTGATGCCAACGTTATCGTTCAGGAGCGTCGAAAGAATGCTTTGGTTGCGAAGGATGATTTCCGACGAGCCCCCGCTCTGTAGCAGGTAGCCGGACGTGACACCGTCGGCGCCTCCGAGGATGCCATCGTCGAGGATGATTCGATTGGCGCTGCCGTTGACTCCCAGGATCGACGCACTTCCATTGCCGGAGATCAAACCAAAGTTGTTGACCTGATTGCTGGCCCCGGACGAGATGATGCTCCCGAGTTGCAGAGCGAGCGGTGCTTGAGGCCCCAAAGCGATTGAATTGAACGCTAAGTCGTTAAAAGCCGCTTTTTGCACCGTGACAACGCTTGTCAGGCCCGCAAAATCGGATTGAACATCCGCGAGGTTGGCGGGCGCTCCCAGACGAATTAGCGGGGTCGAAAACCCTTGCGCATTGAGTTGTTGCCCGATCAGCGGAGCCAGCGCGGTGTTCAGCGTCGCTTCGTCGAGGATGCCGATCGCGAAAATGTCAACGTCGTCAAACGTGGCAAGGCCCGCGGTGGGATCAGGCCCGGGAGGATTTGCCGAGACGGAGCCGGTCGACAACACGTTGATACGAGCCCCGCTGCCCAAATTGATTGCTGGCGAGGTCGCCGTCTCATGGTCGCCGTCGATGTTGAGCGTCACGTTCGTTGAATTGGGCGCGTCGATCGGAATTGTCGCGTCGCCGTTGCTGCTGAGCGTATCGCCGCTGCCGGGCGATCCGGTCGTGAACTCCGCTCGGGCGGTCGACCAACCTAACCAAGCGGTCAGCGTCAGCGTCATCGCCGGGCGGGCGATCAGGCGAAACAATCGCCGCCGCTTGTCGCTCAGGGAAGGCCGTTGATTCGTATCATGGTCGTTCAGGCTCATCGTCGCATCCTTGGACTGAAAATTGGATCTAAAACAATCGAATCACCGTCCGCGACCCTGGCGGGGTTGGTTTGCCGATTCAGTTGCCACCACGTATTTGGGGGGGAATGGAACAACCTCCGTAGGGACATCGGACCAGACCGCATGTCCGATGACTCACCGACGGTAATAAAATTCAAAAAGCACTTCGGCCGTGCCGGTTGCATCGGTGCAGCACCGCGGCAACGACCGATGGTTCGGCGCGGCACCGGTGCAACGCTTGAGTATTCGGGGGCGGGGGGCGGTGCCAGCCACCTTCCGCACTGTTGAATTAGTCGCCCTGACGGAACAGTGACATCCATGATGGCTGTCACTGAGTCAAACTAAAGTCTTACTGTCCAAAAAACGAATCAAACATCCGGGGGATCGTCAAAAGTCCCCTCACCGGCCGTTTGACGCGATTAGCCGACCGTTCGTTAGCGGTTGTGGTCAACGCCAGTCGCCCCGACCACCGGCGACCCGCACGGCCTGCGGTTTAATTAAATGACCGCCACGGTCGAAGCGGACTAGCCGTACACTCGGCAAGTCGACGCCGCCCCCGACACGAAACTCACGCTTCGCGGCCACGTCGAGGGCAACCAGTGCTGGGCGACCGGCGGATGGTCCGGCGAATGATGAGAGCGATCCGATGTTGATTCTTCAGCGGATTCGATTGTCGAAATCCGCCTCGGCCAATGGTGGGGACACCCCTTTTAATCGATGACCGCTGCATCTCCACCGACTCGAACAAGATGCTCGGCTATACGCTTCTTCAGTCGCTCCACGCGAGCTGCCTGCTGAGGTTGGTCAGCCAGATTGACCAACTCGCGGGGATCGGTCAGGTGATCGTACAATTGATGCCCTCCCCCGCCCCCGCCCCCGCCCCACTGAATATAACGAAAGCGATCGGTGCGGATGCTATGACCCACCAACTTGGTGTGCGTCGAAATCATGGTGCTGTGAGCCGCTCGTTTGCCGGGGTTTGCAGGGTCTTTCAACATCGCTCCGAGCGTTCTGCCTTGGACATGATCGGGCGTCGGCAGCGACGCCAAGTCAGTCAGCGTGGGATACAAATCGACTTGCTCCACCAATCCCGACGCCACGCCCGGAGCGATCCCCGGCCCGGCGATGATCAGGGGCACACGGGTGCCTTCTTCAAAGAGCGTCTGTTTGGCCCACAAACCATGCTCGCCCAGGTGGTAGCCATGATCCCCGGTCAACATGACGATGTTTGAATCCTCTAAATGCAAGTCTCGGAGCGATTGCAAGACGCGACCGACTTGCGAATCGACCCAAGCGGTGCTGGCCAGGTAAGCCTGCTTGCCCTCGACCGCTTCCCGGGCGGTCGGCGGTGCTAATCGAAAAACATTGTTGTTAGGTCGCAGCGCTGCGACGGGGATGCTTCGTCGATTCTCCCCGGCAGCCTGATAGAACGCCGGCATTGTAATCGTTGACGGATCGATTAGATCAAAGAACGACTGCGGGGCGACGAAAGGGGTATGGGGACGGATGAACCCCACCGTCAAAAAGAAAGGGTCGTCTTTAAAATCATGCAACGTCTTGATTGCGTCGCTGGCAATTTTATAATCGGTGTAATCCGTTTCGGGATGATCCGAAGCGGCGTAATCCCGGTTGTACACGATCCCGCGACGGGTCCGACCCGTCAATTCAGCCGGTCCGTCCCGGTTGGTCGCCTGTTTCGCTTTTGCTTCCAACAACAACGCGTTATCACGGCCCAACGGCGCGCCAACTTCGACTTCAACATTGGTCAACGGGTCAGGAACATGAAAAACTTTACCGATCCGTCCGACGCGGTACCCGTGATCGCTGAAATGTTGCAGTAGTGTCGCTTCGGTTGGCAAGCCAACGCGAAGGCTCGTCGACAGGTCCATTGCCCGCGTTTTTTCGGGGTAGCAACCGGTCAGAAAAGAACATCGCGATGGGTTGCAGACGGAGAATTGCGTATAGCAATGATCAAATTTCACGCCCCGGCCGGCCAATTGATCCATTGATGGAGTGCTCGCGTCGGGGTCGCCATAGCATCCCAACGTTGTCGCCAAGTCATCAACGATGATAAAAAGCACGTTGGACCGGGACGGATCCGCAATCACCGGGGAGGCAACGACGCTCATGATTGCGAAAAGGAAGGTCTTCATCTTTTTTCGAGGCTGTCGCCGGCGGTTTGTTGGGAAATCCAACGGTCAATGTAATCCAAGGTCACCTTGAAAGGGCGGCAGTGGCCACCGCCTTCGGATCGATCCAATGACCGCCCCGATCAAAGCGGAAGAACCGGATTCGAGCGTCAAAACTCGATTCGGCCACCAGCGGGAACACTGCCCACCGATTGACAACCAATTTCAAGTCCGTCGTTGACGCCTGCAAGGTTGCAAAACGGCTGGCACCAAGTGTCCCCATATCAAGCCCGCCAACATCATGGTCGACCGCGTGACTGGCGAGGTCCGGATTGCTGACCTGGGTTTAGCCGTGATCGAAGACAGCCACACGATTACCGAAACCGGTGGCATCGCGGGAACGCTTGATTACTTGCCGCCCGAAGCCTGCCACGGAACGACCACCTACCCGGCCGACGTGTTCGCCCTGGGTGCGACCATGTACGCGATGTTCACCGGCCGAAAGCTCTTCGCATTTGGATCCGATGGGCGAGCTTGGCTGCAAGCGATGTCGAACTATCAGGCTCCTGATTTGAGTGTGGTGCCAAAACCAGAAATCCGGGATTTGGTCAGCGCGATGATCCGTCGCGATCCCGTCGACCGGATCACCATGGCCGGTGTCGCGGACGAATTCGCATCGATGCTCTCGTTAACGTCGCTGTTCGGCGACAAGCAGCGGCAACATTACCGCAACGCTCTCAGCAAGCCGAATGGTTCAGGTGTCGTTCACGCGGCGGGCGAAGGACCCGTTTCGACGGACTTTTCGATCGACGTTGCGTCAACGGGTCAGCGGCATCTATCGCTCGACTCCGCTTCGCTTGGATATGTCACGGGGATCATCAACAGTATTTCCAGCAAAGTCACTGCCGATGCAGTGCCAACGCGACTTGCCTCGACCGCCACAGAAGGCGTTGATGTCGATAGCGAATTGCCCTCGACACCCGACCGAGAGACAGAAGCGGCGATCCGCTCGGTTTTTCTGCGGATGAACGATGGACGCCGAATCGGTCGATCATTGCCACGGCGCATGGCGGCCACCGTGATCGCCAATCAGATTGCAGTAGGTGCGGCCTTCATCGCAGTTCTCGCGATAGCAGGCGTTGCGCAACTTGTTCACGTTCGCGGCCAGCGAATCGCTCAGGTGCAGAGTCGGATTGCCGACTTGCGGTCGTTAATGACTCAGAGTTCACCGCCTTCGAATTCGCAACTCGAATCCGCGGTCGAGCAGTTCAACGAATCGCTCGTATCGATCAGCGAACCCCAGAGAGCGGAGTTCATTGATGCGGTTCGACGTAGTGACGTGATGGACGAGTACATCCTAAAAGCGGACGAAAACAGAATTGATGCAATCCACGTCAAAGCCACTCTGATTGCGAACGAATTGGCAACTGAATCAAGGAACGCGTTTAAAGCACTTGATGGGACTGCGAAAAGCTTGGACGAGATTGCACTGGGGGAGTTGCAAAACCGACTGTTTGAGCTATTTGAATTCGACTACAGCCCCTCTGAAGAAGAAGTGACAACCTTGTTGCAGCAGTGTTTGCCTGAGAGCACACGTGGATCATATACTGTAATGATTGATGGCATAAACTTCAGCGTGACGCACAATGCCGAGGTGAAGGGATTGAGACACATAGCAGCATTGTTTTCCGACCTGAATACGGAGCTAGCATTGGCAGATGGTCCACACGAAGAGAGCGTGCAGATAGTCGCAGAGAAATTGGATTCAATTGAAGATCATTGGGAAGAGCTAGATTTCCGACTGGCGACCGCAGGTCAAGCGTTTGCAAAAGGCGTCAAACAGTTACCAAATTACATCATTTTTGACCACACTGGAGACAGTCCTGCTTTTCGCAATTTGGTAAAAATAGATGGAGAGGCAAACAAAACTATATTCTGGAAACTTGGGCGTTTTGAATTTGATGGCGATGAAGTTCTGAAGTCTGTTTATAGCAATGGAAACCAATTGAACTTGACTCATCACGCAACGTTTGCTGACCAAAAAGGTGGGAGGATTGATTTTAGTGTTGCATGGCAAAAAGACATGGTCATGTTTAGAGATCTAATCATGCCTGACAGCAAGTTGGTCGATGGCCTGAAATACAAGGTATTGAGCGTGCATCTTCGAAACCAGGGCGTCTGTATTGTCTTCGCCACCGGTTTGAGTGGATTCTTCACTATAGATCATCGTTCTAATTCGATAACTAGATTCCCGACAAAAGACGATCTCACGTTGAGCGTCCTATTGCAGATGAAGGAACTGGAATCGTACAGCTTAGACAGTTGGCAGACAGACAATGAAGATATCAAGGCTAGCATGTTCAGTGCAGACCTAGATAAATTCGTTAAATTTGCCGGAACCTACGCTTTAGTTGCACACGTAAACGTCGTTGCTAATTTCAACTTTACTGATAGTCTAATCGCCAGATTCCAGGAGAATTCCGAATAATTTTTGAAATCGTAGGCGGTGAAAAGACTGCGATGGTCGACAGTCACAACAGAGCAGGTTGACTCCATCCCAGTTTCCAATATCCCATCTTTCTCGTTATCCTAGTCGCCGGGACGTATGCTCGAATTACTGCATTCCGTTCATGACCTACAAAGCGGGTTGCTGGCAGGAGGCGTTTGAACACTCCGAAGGTCTTTGCGACTGGATGGAGTCGGGCGGTTTAACCACCTAAGCACTTCCCGCCGCAGCGGTGAGAAGTGCTTTTTCTGCGGAACGAGCTGCATCGCGGTCAAAAGGGGGAACGGCCACCACCTGCACGCCGGCCGAATCGGCAATCCCGGTGATCCGCCCCGTCCCACGGTTGCGACAGCCCCCGAACAAAGTCACCATCTGCGGCAAATCTTGCCCGCCGTGACCAAACGTGTCCTTGCGATTGGGTAGGATTCGGTCAAATTCGTGACATTTTGCTAGTTGTTAATCGATTGCAAAACCCCAGGCGTTGCCTGGGGCTGGGATGTTGGTGCCCCTTTGGGGCGGAGGACCGGTGCAGTGCGTCGTCCGGATGAGCAACGGAGGCATGACCGGTTGATCACCGCCCCAACGGGGCTTGAACAAACCAGCCCGGGGCAATGCCCCGGGTCACAAACGGCCGCCATCACGAAGCCCTGAAAGGGCGAAACAAACAGTGTTGCCCTTTCAGGGCGGGGGAGGTTGTTTTTCGACTTTGAAACCCCAGGCGTTGCCCAGGGCTGGGATGTTGGTGCCCCTTTGGGGCGGGGGACGGGGACAGTGCATCGCCCGGATGAGAAACGAAGGCATGATCAGTTAATCACCGCCCCAACGGGGCTTGAACAAACCAGCCCGGGGCAACGCCCCGGGTCGTGCACCGCCACCCACGCACGTCGCCCTGAAGGGGCGAGTACAATCAACCCACCGATTGCCCCCACGGCACATAAACGAACCAGCCGCACCGCCCCGAAGGGGCCTCAATAAATCGGCCCCGGGTCGCAATCGGCCGCCGCCACGAAGCCCCCCAAGGGCGAAACAAACGAGACAGTGAAGCCCATGTCGCAATCCCTCGTCAAGAATCTTGTCCATTTGGTTTACAGTACCAAGGGCCGCCGAAGCTGGATTCCCGAATCGTGTCAATCTGTACTATGGGCGTACCAAGCGGGCATCTTTCGCCAGTGGGATTCGCCTGCGATCGTGATCGGCGGCATCGACGATCACGTTCACGCCTTGTTTTGTCTTTCGAAGAATCATGCGCTGAAGAAAATAGTCGAAGAGGTCAAGAAAGGCAGTTCCAAATGGATGAAGACCGATGAAGGCTCTGGCAACCAGAATTTTTTGTGGCAGGGCGGATATGGCGCATTTTCGGTGAGCCAATCGAATGAACCCGAAGTTCGCGCCTACATCGATAATCAAAGGAAGCATCACAGCAGAATGACGTTCCAGGAGGAGTTGAGGAGTCTATTTCGCAAACATGGAATTGGATTTGATGAGCGATATTTATGGGATTGATTGTGTTGCCCTTTCAGGTCGGTGGAGGTTGTTTTTCGACGCAAAACCCCAGGCGTTGCCTGGGGCTGGGATGTTGATGCCCCTTTAGGGCGGGGGACCGGTACAGTGCATCGTCGGGATGGGACACGGAGGCATGACCGGTTGTTCACCGCCCCAACGGGGCCTGAACAAATCAGCCCGGGGCAACGCCCCGGGTCACGAACGGTCGCAGCCACGAAGCCCCCAAAGAGCGAAACATACAGTGTTGCCCTTTCAGGGCGGGGGAGGTTGTTTTTCGACGCAAAACCCCGGGCGTTGCCTGGGGCTGGGATGTTGATGCCCCTTTGGGGCGGATGACCGGTACAGTGCATCGTCGGGATGGCACACGAAGGCATGACCGGTTAATCACCGCCCCAACGGGGCCTGAACAAACCAGCCCGGGGCAACGCCCCGGGTCACGAACGGCCGCAGCCACGAAGCCCCCAAAGGGCGAAACATACAGCGTTGCCCTTTCAGGGCGGTGGAGGTTGTTTATCGACGCAAAACCCCAGGCGTTGCCTGGGGCTGGGATATTGGTGCCCCTTTGGGGCGGATGACCGGTACTTTTTTTAAATTCCGTCTCGCGTGAGACATGAGCTCCGATTCGTCTGCCTCCAATTCTCTAACGATCTTCTCGAAAAAATTCCTCGCTTTCCAAAGGGACGTCGACTTGTGCTCCCGCTTCGGAAATTGCTGTCAACGGTTGCTCATGAACATCTTACGTAACATTTATCGTTCTTTTTATGAGGATTGAAAAAAATGGTATCCATTGTAACGTAAACCTTCCAAGACCGAAAGATGGTCATGCCGGCGGTTTGAGCCAAATCAGCGGGTTCTTACCCTCCCGGGGGTCGTTTGCGTTACAGTCAGGATTGTCCACCCGCATCCTGCCATTTGCGAATTCGATGCCTCCGATAAAATGTCCCACTTGCGATCGCCGACTCGCCATCGCCGCCGGGCTTGCGGGCCGGTCAGTGCGGTGTCCTCATTGCAAGAACATTTTCATCGCTGACACGACACGCGGGGAACGTGGATCGGTCACCACGGTCGGGCCATCCGATGCCGCAGTTCAATCCCCCCCGCCCCCCGTGGGTTCGGACGATCAAACAATTGATCGATCCACTCCGGTGACACCGAGCGGACCAAAGAAGTCAACTCAAAAATTGGGCCGCTTTGAAATTGTTTGCCTACTGGGCGAAGGCGGCTTTGGGCAAGTTTTCAAGGCGTTCGACCCCCAACTCGAACGGATGGTTGCGCTCAAAGTCCCGAAGTTCTCGGGATCCAATGCGCCGGCGGTTCGGCGATTCATCACCGAGGCCAAAGCCGCCGCGAGATTGCGGCATCCCAACATTGTGCCGACCTTTGATGCCGGCAAATTGAACCAGCACTACTACATCGCCAGCGGATTCATTGAAGGTCAGTCGCTCGCTGATCGAATCGATCAAGCTCCCATCGAAATCCGTCAAGCCGCCAAATGGGGTGCCGCAATCGCTTCGGCCGTTCATTATGCCCACCAACAGGGCCTAATTCACCGGGACATCAAACCACCCAACGTGATGCTGGACCCTCAGGACGAACCGCAACTGCTGGACTTTGGTTTGGCCAAGTGGATTCATGAGGATTCCAGCATGACGGTCGATGGGGCCATCATGGGAACGCCCGCGTACATGTCGCCCGAACAGGCCAGTGGCGATCATGCCAATATCGGACCGCACAGCGATCAATACAGCGTCGGGGTGGTGCTCTATGAACTGCTCACCGGCCTCCCGCCGTTCACCGGAACGCCCCACGCGGTGCTCAATAAAGTCCTCCACGACTCGCCCCCGACGATCCGGTCGCTCAAACCATCGTTGCCGAAAGATCTCGATGCGATTTGCCAGCGGGCGATGCATCGGGATCCATCACGACGCTATGACAGCGTGTCGCATTTGCATGACGACCTGGTCGCTTGGAGCACCGGCATGCCGGTTTCCGCGCGAACCCCCAGCATGGTAGAGAAAGCGGTTAACTGGAGCCGACGGAATCCCGGCGTTGCGACTCTAAGTCTTTTGTTGCTGGGTACGCTGGTCGGTGGAATCCTCCTGTCGACCGGACTGGCCTATCGCTCCAATCAAAACGCAATCCGAGCCGATCGAAGTGCCGGAGACGCGAACCGCCAGGCGGAGCGGGCAGAGTTGGAAACCAGACGCGCGATCATGGCCGAGGGCAAAGCCAAGATCGCTCAGGGGCAGGCCAATGAACAGGCCGAGGTTGCCCGGCGGGGAACACGACGTGCCTTGGATGCCGAACGGGTCGCACAAGAGAAAACGATCGTCGCCCAAGCCGAAGCCCAACGGGCAAGTGACGCCGAGCAACTCGCGCGTCAACAAACCGAATTGGTCGAGGCGGCCAATGCCGAGATGGCCGAGACATTGGCCAGAAACCACTTCACACTTGCGGTCGCGCGTTGGAATGCCAACCGGCCCGCCGAGGCGATCGAATACCTTCAAAAAGTGCCGTTGCAGAATCGCCAAATCGAATGGCACCTTTCACGTCGACAATTTGAGGGGGCGTTGATCACCCTGGACAATCATCCCGGCGTTGAGACGATTTGTTTGAGTCCAGATGGTCAACGACTGATCTCCATCGGTGGCGCCAAAATGATGTCGTGGGATACCGCCAATGCGAAATGTCTCGACGAAGCCGAAGGCCCCGGTTTCATCCTTATCTCCCAAGCGGCGTTTAGTCCCCGGGGGGATCGACTGTTGCTGGGCGGGGGCTTTGGCACCGGCATCGGGCGATTGTCCATGCGAATGATTGACGGAGGTGAATTGATCTTCAATGCCAAAGGACTGACCGGCGGCATCCAAAGCGTTGCCTTCAGTCCCGACGGCCAACAGTTTGCAACTGGCGACGAGCAAGGCGGGATTCGTCGCTGGAGTGCCAGCGACGGAAAGTCACTGGACCGAGACAGCTATCATGAGATGGGTGTTTCTAAGCTATCGTATAGCCCTGACGGCAAGCATCTCGTTTCCGCGGGTTCAAACAAAACGTTGCAACTTTGGGACGCTGACGGACGGGATCAAGCCAAAGTGTTGTCAGGCCATGAGGAACCGGTCACCGACGTCGCGTTTCATCCCGGAGGAACGATGTTCGTTTCCTGTAGTCACGATCACACCTTGAAAGCATGGGACTTGGCG
The DNA here is from genome assembly GCA_963833245.1 of Pirellulaceae bacterium. Lineage (GTDB taxonomy): Bacteria > Planctomycetota > Planctomycetia > Pirellulales > Pirellulaceae > Rhodopirellula. Next base: position 994,617 of record CAWHXH010000002.1, on the reverse strand, counting down.
ACCCGCTCCGAAGAACGCACCTACAAGGGACATGCCGACGCGGTTCAGTGCGTCGCTTTTTGCCCCAGCGGACGACGCATGCTATCGGGGAGCGTCAACGGGATCATCAAGCTGTGGGACGTCGACACCGGCAAGGTTCTGCAGACCCTAAAAGGGCATTCATTTGGAATCAACGAGATCGTGGTCAGTCCCGATGGGCGCCGAGCCTATTCGGTTTCCAATGACCATCTCATCAAAGTCTGGAGTCTCCAGGACGGTGTCCAACTCACGGAATCGACTCAACCCCCAAAGGATAAACTGACCGCGACGAGTGTGGACGGGCGATTCAAAGCCACCGCGGTCGCTCAAAGCTTGACGGTGCAGGACACGATCAATAAGGTTGAATTGCCAAGCATTGGCCATCGCCATCCGATCACTTGCGTCGCATTCAACCCGGCGGGAACCATCATCGCTTCGGGCAGTTGGGGCACTCCACATTGGATGGTGCAAAATGGCAAACGGCCGTCGAGCAAGCTTCATTTGACGGATGTTCAAAGCAGAAAGCGACTTTATTCCCTAGCCATCGACTTGGAAGGAATCGAAGGAGTTCAGTTCAGCCCGGACGGTCAGCGGCTACTGTCCAGCCATATTGACCACTCCATGACGTTATGGAGCGTCGACGATGGAAAGTTGCTACAGCGGTTCGAGGGACACTCCTATCCAATCGAGAGCATGTCGTTTAGTCCCGATGGGCGGAGGATCATCTCGGGTCAATGGTGGGACGGCTTGGTCAAGATTTGGAACTGCCAAACCGGCGAAGAGTTGCGATCCCTGGAGGGTTTTACGCCGGGCGAGGTAAGGCAAATCGAAGTTTTCTTCAGTCGAGAAGGCCAAACCATCGTCGCGAAGGTCAACGGTGCTACGCAGGCTTGGGACGGCAGTCCGCAAAACGACCAGATAGACCCCGAGACGATTATGGCAAAAATCATTCAACCCAATCCGAAGTGGCACGAAGATCAAGCCAAGCTCGCAGCCGTTCACAACAATTGGTACGCCGCAACATTCCATTGTGCCTGGTGGCTGCACGATCAGCCGGGTTCGCCCAATGCTCAAAACGCTCTGAGATCGGCGTATCGTCGGTTGATCGCCGAAGGTGGTGGCCCCCGCCCCCTGTTGCCACCAATCCTACGCAAGGTCATGTGAACGCTCCGGTGACGACTGTGGATGTCGCTGTGCGTTGCAAAGCGGCGGGCTTGGACCCGAAACTCTATCGGCACCTCGGCCCGCGACGCCCAAACAGGGGGAGCTGGAATTGTATCGCCGCATCTTTGCCCTCCAGACCTTGGAAAGTTATCGCCAGGCTTCCAAAGAAAGCGGACGTTGGGTCACCACCCTACCAGAGTCAATCGAGTCGTCCCTTCCCACAGACCCCGTCACCGACGCCCCGTTTGAAGTCGACGCCAAAACGATTTTTGCTAATTACATCGTCTACACGATCACCGTCGCCGAGGTGCCCGACGTGCAACCAAGACGTGATGTCAACGCGGTGGTGGCGGAGTTGTTTCCCTGAGGGATATTGAAAGGGTGCGAAATCGTGAAACCGGGGCGGTGCCAACCACCCCCCGCCCTGCTGAATCAGTCGCTTTGAGGGAGCAGTGACATCCATGTCGGCTGGCACCAAGTCACACCCTTCGGCAACATCCTGGTTCGCGAAAGTTGCCCTGCCGCTTGGGATCGTATCGCAACGGCTTAGGCTGGTTTGATCGGCTGCGTGGGGTTGGCAATCGGTTCGATGATCGTTTGCTTCATCCGAGCCGAACCGGTCGCCGCGGAAGGTTAAGATTTGTCATTTTTAACGCGGAGCAACCGAGGTCTCCGGTGGCCCCGTCGCCCTCCTTGTCGCGTTGGGATCGGTTAGAATGCCTGCTCTCATTCGATCCAATTTTCTATTGAATTACTCGGCAACTCCTTTGAATTGCATCAACGCCACCGGTTTATCGCTACTGCTCGCCTGTGGCCTCTTGGCTCATTCACCCGCCAAGGCCGCAATGGTGTACTTCGAGGATTTCACGACCGAACCCGGCCACATGACCGGGGCTGGAGCTGATTTTGGCGGTGGTGCCAGTCCGCTGGCTCCGGGTCAATGGATCGTTCGCGGCAACGGCAATGACTTCAACCCCGCCGCCGGGGTGATCGATTTTCGAACCAGCACGAGCCAGAGCAGCGGCGCGGTCATCGAAGCCGTGTGGCGACGGTCTGAGATTCGCTGGACTGCTGGCGTAGCAACGTGAACCTACTGATCCTCACCGGAGCCGGCGTTTCGGCGGAGTCGGGCGTTCCCACGTTTCGTGACGCCGATGGGTTGTGGGAGGGTCACCGGGTCGAAGACGTCGCGACGCCGGGAGCGTTTGCCCGAAACCCCACTTTGGTGCATCAATTCTACAACGCTCGCCGCCAAGCCCTGGTGGGTCCGAAAGATTCGCCCGGCGTTGGCATCGAGCCTAATGCGGCCCACCAAGCTTTGGTCCGGTTGGAGCGTTGGCACGCTGAGCGATTTCCGGAGCACGAGTTCCTGTTGGTGACCCAAAACATTGATGGCTTGCACGCCGCGGCGGGCAGCGAGCGGTCGATCGAGATGCACGGCAACCTGCGTCAGGCTCAATGTTTGACCAGCGGCAAAATCATGGACTGGGAGGAGGATTTGGGACCTGACACACCGCACCCCGATGCGCCGGACGACCCGGCCCGCCGCGGTCAACTGCGACCCCACGTCGTCTGGTTTGGCGAGATGCCCATTGGGCTGGAGCGGATCGCCGCGGCCGCCGCTCGGGCGGACGTCTTTTGCAGCATCGGGACGTCGTCGCTGGTTTACCCTGCCGCGGGGATTGTTTCGCAAACCCCCCGACGCTGCCTCCGCATCGAAATCAACCTGAACCCAACCGCCGGCAGCGGGATGTTCGAGGACATCCGGCAGGGCCTGGCGAGTACCGAAGTACCTCGCTGGGTCCGGCAGATGACAAACGACCCATCCTCCTACTGAACCAACCCTTCGGTCACCTGTAAGAACACGTCTTCGAGGCTGATTCGCGACGAGGCGACTTCGGTGACCGACCGGGCCGGGGGGATCATTGAGGTGTCGCCCATTCATATAAGAATGAGTCGGGATGGATGGCCAGAACGATCAGCGCGATCATCAGCAGGAACGCGGGGGCGAAGGCGAGGCTGATCGTCAGAATGCAACGATTAATTTCCGTGTCCGGGTCGGGGAGATTGGCCGGAGGGGGTTTGGCGGGACGATCCGAACCAAACGATCGGTCGGTGATCGAATCCAGCATCCATTTGGCCGGGATGAGGGCTGGCTTGACTAATTGTCGCGACGGACTCTTGTGATCGTACACCCCGCGATTGGGGCGGGCCGGTCGAGGTCGGAACGAAGAAGCCGTCCGCAAAGACTTGGCAGAAACCGGGGCGGCGGGCAACAGGGGCGACATGGATTCAATTCCTCACGGGTGGCTCAACAGAAGTCAGCTAATGGCTTCTCAGGGTTTGCAATCACGGTGCCAAAGGCGGAATCCTGCACTTTCCAGCCGAATCCGATCACAAGCGACATCGCACGTTTCCAGCGGCGTCAACCTGAGTTGACGCTTTGGCCGTATTCCCCGACGCCAGCGTCTTGGACCGCAAGCTGCATATTAGATTTTTTATGAGTCAAGCCTCACCAACACCCCACGTCTCCGGAGAACCTGTTGCGCCGGGACACTATCGTCTGATTGCCGAGTCGACGGTGGACTGGGAGAGTTGGATGTCGGCTCGCGGCGAATTGCTTTGGGTCAACCGGGCCGTCGAGCGGTTTACGGGTTATACCCGCGAGGAGTGCTCGGCAATGCGAGACTATCCGCTGCCGTTGATCGTGCCCGCCGATCGCGACTTCATGGCTGCGCGCTTTCGGGAGGCCGCCGGCGGGCACTGCGAATATAACGTCGAATTTCGTGTCGGACGCCGGGACGGTTCGACCGCCTGGATGGCCGCGTCGTGGCAACCGATGCTCAGTGACGACGATCAGCCGATGGGGTTCCGAACCAGCGTCCGCGATGTGGCCGAGAAACGTCAATTGCGAGAACGGCTCCGTCTGCAGAATGAACGCTTGGAACAACTCGTTGAGGAGCGATCCGCGAAGATCGCCCAGTTAGAAAAACGCCGTCAAAAGATCGAACAGCTCGCGGCCCTAGGCGAACTGGCCGCTGGGGTGGCCCACGAGATCAACAACCCGCTGGCCGGGATCCGCAACGCGTTTGAATTGATCAAACGCCAGTTGCCCCCGTCGACTAAACATTATGACAAGTTTGAATTGATTGACGACGAGATCCAGCGGATCAGCGGCATCACGCATCAGATGTATCAGCTCTATCGTCCCAGCCAACAGCAGGCAACGATCTTTGACATCGAGCGATCGATCAACCAAACGATAACGCTGGCTCGCTCCATGGCTCGCAAACGGGAAGTCATCATTCAAGACACCGGCCAGCCGCTGCCGCCCACGCGACGGTTGCGAGCCAACGAATGTTCGCTTCGAGAAGGGGAACTCAAACAGATCTTATTGAACCTCATTCACAATGCCATCCAAGCCAGCGAAGCGGGTAAGAAAGTCACCGTGAAGGTCTCGCCGGAAGGTGAACAAGTGTGTTTGATGGTCCGCGACCAGGGTTGCGGCATCGAACCGGCCGCGCTGGCGAAGATCTTTGAACCGTTTTTCAGCACCAAAGCGGTCCAAACCGGTCAGGGCATGGGTTTGGGGTTGTCGGTGACTCGCGGATTGATTGAAGCGATGGGGGGCAGTATCGCCGTTAAAAGCCAGCCCGGCCATGGCTCCACCTTCACGGTCACTTTGCCCCGCGAATTGCAACTCAGCCCGTAGTTGATTCCCGGCGGAGCCAAAGAGACAAATACATTATCCCATCGAGTCTTGTATCATGCCCGATCCCAAACACATCCTCATCGCGGATGATGAGCCATTGTATCGCGAGACGACCGCGGAGTTCCTCCGTGAGGAGGGGTATCAGTGCTTTTGCGTCGAAGATGCTCACGATGCGATCGGGGTCCTTCAAAATCATGCCATCGATTTGATCCTATCGGATCTCAACATGCCCGGCAATTTGAAGTTCGAGCTGCTGCGGGAGGGCCGGATCAAGTATTCGCATGTCCCGATGATCGTCATCACCGGCGTGCCGTCGATGCCCAGCGCGATCGAGAGCCTTCGATTGGGCATCACCGACTACCTGCTCAAACCGGTGAAGTTCGATGAGTTGCTCGCAGCCGTGCGGCGAGCGATCAGGCAATCACCCTGCCCCGCGCCATCACCCTGCACCGCCCCACTACCCTGCACCGCCCCACTACCCTGCACCGCCCCACTACCCTGCCCCGCGCCGCCCCGGGTCTTTCCAGCCCCCTTGCCGGCGTCGCAGCGATGGCCAGAAGCGGCCGCTCCCCAACCGTTCCCGGAGATCATCGGTCAAAGCGAACCGATCAGGGAGTTGTTGGAATTGGTCGAACGCGTCGCGGCAAGTGACACCAATGTTTTGATCACCGGCGAAAGCGGGACCGGCAAGGAGGTGATCGCCAAAGCGATTCATGATCGTAGTCCTCGGGCGAAAAAAACCTGTCAAATCATCGATTGCACCGCGATCCCCGAAGCGCTTTTTGAGTCAATCCTTTTCGGTCACGTCAAAGGGTCTTTTACCGGGGCGGTGAAGGATCAAGAGGGGTTGCTGCGTCAGTGTCACGGCGGCACCGCATTCTTTGACGAGTTAGGAGAATTGCCCGCCGCGTTGCAATCGAAATTATTGCGAGTCATTCAAGAGCAAACTTTCACGCCCGTCGGGGAGAGCAAATCCGTTAAAGTGGATACTCGATTCATTTGTGCGACCAATCGTGATTTGCAATCCGAAGTCGACGCCGGTCGTTTTCGACAGGACCTTTTCTATCGCTTAGCAGTCATTCATCTCGAACTTCCGCCCCTGCGTCAACGCGGCGACGACGTCTTGCAACTCGCGAACTTCTTCCTGCAACGCTTGCGGTCAAAAGAGTCAAAGGTGACAGGATTTTCTTCGGAAACCACTCGGTGTTTTCGCCACTATCCATGGCCCGGCAACATTCGCGAGCTTCGCAATGTTGTCGAACGGGCCGTCACCCTGGCGCGGGGGCCGGCGATTGAATTGGACGATTTGCCGCCGCAACTTCGGGGTATTACGGCGGCGACCCCTGGTGCTGAATTGACAGGTCAAGCGGCGGACGCCGCGGCAGCTCCGCCGCTAACGGAAATCTCTCGTGAGGAGGCGCTTGACCATGCGGATCACGCCTATTTGACTACGTTGTTGAGGCAGCACCGTGGGGTGATCGCCAGCGCCGCTCGCCAGGCCGGGCTGTCACGCCAGGGATTGAACAAACTATTGAAGCGGCACCATATCGAGGCGAATGAGTACCGTTGAAGGGCGTTCGGTGCCGAAGGGCGGTCGGTGCCGGCCACCTTCCGCACCGTCGGTCCAGTGGCCCGAAATCGATTTTTGTTTGTCGGTGAACCTTCGGGTCTCGATGAATGTCTCACCGGCATGGATCTACTCTCACAGACTTGGCTTTGGGCCGCCGCCGCCGCGGGGCTGACGCTATTGGCATCGACCTGGCGGTACCTCAAAGGTTTTTACAGCCAAATCGCCGGCCGCGTCGTCGTCCGCTTGACGGTCTCGGGTTATCAAGCCGACGCCATGTTGCTGTATCTCAAACACCACGCGGTCGCTTCCCGATTTGGCCCACGCTCCTACCTGGGTTGGAAGCTATTTGTCCGCCCCCGCGGCCGGGTGCAGCTTGTGTCGATGGAAATTGCCCCGCCGGCCGGCCGAATCCACTGGCTCGGTTGGTGTCCCGTCTGGGTCGCCCGGAGCCGCGAGAAACAGGAAGACCTTGAGGAGGGTTTGCAGGCCGCGGATTATGATTATCAAACCCTCACTATCGTCCTGGTTCGCGGATCGATCGATGCCGACGTGCTGATCGATTCGTCCACGCGGTTTTATAACGACCAAGTCCAACAGTATGAGTCGACCGGCGGGCGACGCCACTCGATCCGATTCATTCACGGCACTGCGGGCACCTCAGCGACCGTCACACTCAAACCCAAACGCGGCGGCGGCGGTCCGACCAGTCTGTCCGATATCCGCGCGTGCCTATCGCATCGACCACTGGGTTGGTCGCTGCAAGACCTCGGCCCCCACCCCAAACGTGATCGCCGGGCCGTCGAGTCGTTGTCGCTCCCGCCGGCGGCAAACGAATTGGTCCAGGAAGCTCACCGTTGGGCAGAAACCGAAGCCTGGCACCGTGACCGCGGGCTGCCGTGGCGTCGCGGCTATCTCTTGCATGGCGTTCCGGGGACCGGCAAAACCGCCTTGGCCCGAGCACTCGCCGAGGATCTCGACCTGCCGGTTTTTGTCTATGATCTAGCAACGCTTCGCAACGATGAGTTGATCAAGGCATGGAATCAAATGCTCGCCGAAGTCCCCGCGATGGCGCTGATCGAAGACATTGATAGCGTCTTTGACGGCCGCCGCAATGTCGCCGTCACTCAAGGCCCCGCGTTGACATTCGACTGCCTACTCAATTGCATCGACGGCGTTCAGCGAGCCGATGGGTTGATGCTCATCATGACAACCAATCATTTAGAACGTATCGATCCGGCCATCGGTCAAATCGACGCCGCCAATGGCACCACCGATCTCGGTCGCGGCATTCATTCCCGTCCCGGCCGCGTCGACCGAGTGGTCGAGATGACGGGTTTGGATCAAACCGGCCGTCGCCGGATCGCCGAGCGAATCCTCAGCGATCATCGCGAGTGGATCGACGACCTGATCACTGCCGGATCCGACGACACTCCCGCCCAGTTTCAAGAACGCTGTGGCCGGTTGGCCCTGGCGATGCACTACCGCGACCGCGACCGCGATCACGAACCAAGCTTCTCAATCGACGCAACCCACACCGCCTCGGCCCAAACGGCTAAGTCTCTTCGTCCGTAAACAGCACGCCGCGGACCAGCTCGCGGCTATCGGCTCGACCCCCCAGGGAGCCGGCCAGGATCGATAGGCCCGCGACGAACAGACACAGTTTGATGTGTTGGCCAAACCCGGTGGCGGGCACAACCGTCGTCCACGTCCGCATCAAAGTTTGCGGAAAAATACTCGCGATCGCCAAATACAACAAACCGGCAAAGATCGCAAAGAGCAACAGCATGGTCGACGAAACACTTAGGATCACAACCGCTTCGGTGACGACCGACGATTCGGCCAAGACACGATCACGCCCCGAAATCGGACCGGAGGCGAACGAACGGTACAGGGCCACCGATGCACCGGCGATCGACAACATCGCAAACAACACCATCTGATATGAATCCACCACGCTGGCGACGTCCCACATGTCCGGCGTGAACAACAGGAAGATCAAAACCGACAGGGCGGCGGTTATCAACGTCGGCAGCCGACCGACCAGTCGTAGCGGATTAGCCCGGCACACGCCAGCGACGATCCCGGCGGCGTTGACCGCGACTGCCCGCGCCATAAAATTCACCCGACCGGCGGACCGTTTGCTGACCCGCTCCCGAGCCTCGATCGGCAGGTTGTGTGCCACGGTTTGACGTTGCCGATCCGAAAATTCGACCATGTTATCAAGCTCGTCGACCGCTTTGAAATCGAACATCACGTTGTGCCGATCATCATCGTGTGACAGGCCCAGTAGATGTCCAAAACTGTGCAGCATGAGCGAGCTTAATCGTTGGGGCGGTGACCGGTCGGAGGCCTCCCGGCCCCAAAATTCCGGGTCCAGCCGTTTGGTGGAGATGATTGCCACGTTGGTCAATTGACTCGGCATCGCGACCGCGTAGGCGAGCGTCGATGCGAGCAAATCGACCTCCGTGATGACCAACAGGAAATCAATTTGACGTTCAATCTTCTCGTTCAAACCAATCCGCAAAAAGTCCATCGCTTCATAGCCACCTGATTTGGGCGTCAGGTGGGGTCCGCGGAAACTGAACAGGCTAGCGTCAATCGCTAGCGTGTTGGTCAGCGTCTCTCGAAATGAACCCAAAGCGGTTTCGACGATGCGATCAAACCGCCCGTCGCCATTGGATTCCACCAACACCTTCATCACCCCGACGCGGTAGCGTTTGGCCATCGGTCGACCGACATCGGCGGCATGGCTTTGCAGTGGGTTGGCGGTCATTAGTGATTCAGATTCTTCGGTCGCCGGACGGATGGACCGCTAACCGCGTGCAAACCACGTCGTCTGATTGTGGCTGACGTGGACGGGAATCAATCGACGGGCTGTCACTTCGACCGGCGGGGAGTTTTGGCAAAGTTGACGGATTAAGCGTAATCGATCAGCCGCGGCGGTTATCTGCAACAAGCGTGCGTCTAAACGCCGCGACCAATGGATTTTGTTCGATCATTCAAGAGTCAAGATGAGACGTTTAAAATGTTTGTCCGCCCTGGCGGGAACCTTCGCCGGTCTTTTGACCGTCGGCACCGCGGACGCGGCGATGATCGCGAGGTTTGATTACTCTAATGATCCAAAGGTGCAGCCGACGATTGTTAATCCGATAGCGGGTGTTTCGATCTCCAATATCGACATCGGCAATTCCTTCGGCACGGTCGCCAATCCGGTCTTAGATAACGCAGCAAGTTCGACCGAATATGCCGGGGCCTCGGGCGGCGCCTACCAGGTGAATTTGTTCCAAACGGGTGCTTTCAATGCGGCAACCAGCGGTTATCTGACCTTCGATGCGGTTAACAATTCCGGCAGCGCCATCACGCTGGACGACTTCGATTTTGGCGTACGGCGGGAGGCGAAGGGGCCGCAGAGTTATTCGTTTCGCACCGGGCCTGGATTCGCGACCGAACTGGCGACCGGCAGCGTCGGCGGGGCTGGCAATTGGTTCTTCAAAAACAATACGTTCTCTCCGTTTTCGATCGCCAACGGTCAGACGGCTAGCTTCCGCCTGTACGGTTTTGACGGCGATCCGGCCAGGGGAGGGGCCGAGTTTGGTCGCTTCGATGACTTGACGGCCACCTTTTCCCCCGCCGCGGTCGTCGCGGTACCCGAACCCGGTTCGGTGGCTCTGCTGGGGCTTGGGGCCGCTGGCGTCGCTTGGCGATCCCGCCGCCGGTCACTCAAAACCACCCCCGCCACAGCGTGATTGCGGCGTCGGAGATTTTTTGCAAAAGCCAAGTTGGTGTAACCTCGTGGTTAACTGGACGCGAGCGTGGGTTGCCCGCAGGGTCCTGTCACCACCAATGATGCGGGCTTCTGTTTCTTAGTCGCGAAGCGATGGCAGATTGAAGCCACGGACGTCAGTCCGTGGTTAACAGACCAAACGGAGCATTCTTCCCAGCCACCCCTCAGAACGGGGCGTCGATCACCTCGCGAGCCGCTCGCGTGCCCAGTTTGCCCCAAATTCCAAAGGGGCTGGGGCTGCCGGTCACCGCGTTGCCGGTGCCGTTCCAATTGACTTGTTCGCTGTTCAGGTTGCCGGTGTCGATCGAGTCGGTCACGAACCGAACCGCGCCATCACCCATCAAGATATGGCAACCGCCCTGGTGACGGCTGCTGGGCGGCAATATTCCCTCGTTGAATTCCGTGCTGCCGGTGATGCCGCACAGTTCCGCGTTGGGACCGGTGATCGTTGTGATCGCGGTGTAATAGGGCAATCCGAGCGTCCATTTGAACCCGCGCCGCGTTTCGCTGCTGGTGGTGAACGTCGTGCCGGTTGCCGGAGCCGCGGTGCTCCAAAATTGCGGGCGAGCCGCATCGATGAACGGCCGGCAGGCGATCGCCGAACCCGCGTCCCAGGATCGCGTGCCCGGCTGGGCGGCGTACTCGGTCCGTTTATCTTTGTCGCCCAAATCCGTGGCGATTTCGCCCGCGGCGATCGTGTTGGACAACCCGTCCAGCACGTCCGCGAAATCGGTCGAGGCACGCGGCACGAACATGCCACGCAACGCCGAACGACGATTCTCCTCGTTGTTGATCCGCGCCGGGTCGGTGTCCTGGCCGGCGTAACCGAGACCATTGCCGTCAATCCACAACGACGAATCGCCAACGCAGGCGGCGTAATTGGTCCGGCCCTGCGACGGCAGCCCAAATCCGGGATCGCTGGGGCATCGCAGCGTCGGGATGTTGGACATGAACGGGGCATAGGCCGACTGGCTCTCGTGGGCTAGTGACCGCCGCGGCCCGGGGCCCATGGGCGGAAACGAGGTCGTCCCGCCGGGGACCTGCAGCGGGTTGCTGATCTGTTCCCACAACGCCTGTTGTTCCACAAACGGCATCAATCCCACCAGCCAACTGAGTTCCAGCAGGTTGCTGCCCTCGCCGGCATTGGCCGCCGGTGTGCCCGACCACGACGTGCCGCCGTACCAGTAGGTGCCGCCCATCTGCTTGGGCAACTCGTTGTAGGTTGAGTGGTAATTGTGCATTCCCAGCCCAATTTGCTTGAAATTGTTGCTGCAGCTCATCCGCCGCGCCGCCTCGCGGGCCGCCTGGACCGCCGGCAGCAGCAATCCCACCAGCACGCCAATGATTGCGATGACGACCAACAGTTCGACCAGGGTAAAAGCCGACCTGGCCCGCGATTGGCAGGATCGGTCCAAGAGTGGATGGCAACGTTTCATGGTTTGCAAAGTTAAGACATTGGGAAAATGAAGGCTCGTCCCGGAGTTCTGGACAGAACCCGGGTCAGGGCGATGGGAAGTCCTTCATCGACGGTTCGGGCATCTCGCGACTGGGGTGGTCCTCCAAGTACGCCGACAGGTCGTCCGGATTAGTGACCAATTCGGGTTCGGACCGCGTGCAACCGACCAGCGAGGCGAGGATCAATAGAGTGAGTATTTTCATGGTTATTGAGCCAACAGCAGTTGCCGGGGCGACTTTACGACAAAAATAAGGCTGCGAGCTAAATTTTCCGTAAAACCACGTCCATCGACGGTATTGGCTTGGGGAAACCCCGGCGTTTTGCCCCCGACTCGGACCCTGCTGAGACCGAAGATTTGAGCGAACGATCGGCCAACCGCAGCGACGAGTTTTTGGAGTTGATCCCCGGGTTCCAGGGCCGGCTGTTCGCCTTCATCCTTTCCTTGACCGGTGACCCGGATCAAGCCAACGAAATCCTCCAGGAGGCCAATTTGGTGCTGTGGCAGAAATCCTCGGAGTTCCAGCTCGGCACCAGCTTCAAGGCGTGGTCGTTCCGCGTGGCGCATTTTCAAGTCCTCTCTTACCGCCAGCGGCAGATCCGCGACCGGCTGATTTTCGACGACGACACGTTGGCATCGCTCGCCCAGGACTCGATGGCGGTCGACACCGATTTTGAACTGCAACTCGAACGGCTCCAGGTTTGTTTGTCGCGACTCTCCGACCGCGACCGCGGTGTGCTGAGTGATTTTTACGATCGCCAAAACTCCATCGCCGAAATCGCCTCGCGGATGAATCGAACCGCCGGGGCGATTGGCCAACTACTCTTTCGCATTCGCCAGCGGTTGCTGCAATGCATGACCCACCAACCCGCGGGAGCCGCCGGTGGCAATTAAGCCTGAACCTACCAACGCCCCGAGCGACGAACTTCGCACGCTCTTGATGCTGGCCGGCGCGGACGCGCTGGACGGCCCCGCCCGCGGTCGACTCAACGACCTGCTGCGGCGGTCGGCGGAGGCCCGCTTGCGATATGCCCGTCATTGCCAATTGCACGCCCTTTTGACGCAATCTTGCGGTTCAATCGGCCGCGGCGAACCGGGCGAGCCTACTGAAACCGTTGAACCCGTTGAACCCGCCGAGGCATCCCCGCCCCCGGTCCGCCGCGCCGCCGGAATGCGGCGCTGGGCCGCCATGGCAATCGCCGCCACGCTGTGCTGCGTCATGGTGGGGGGGTACCTGCTGCGAAACGAACCGACCCGAGAGCCTCAATTCAACCCGGGTGGGCCGGTGGTCGCCAGCCTGGTTCGTCACGCTGGCGCGGTGTTCTCGCGGCCCAGCGACAACCGCGGTCTCGGGGACGAACCGTATCAAACCCGGGCCCGACGATACGACCTGCTGTCGGGCCTCATTGAGTTGCAATACCGCAGCGGGGCGCGATTGATCTTTTGCGGACCCGCCAGCTTTGAACTCGTCTCCGAATCGCATGTCAAAATGATCGGTGGTCGCGTCTCCGGCTATATGACAACCCCCGAGTCGCTCGGCTTCCTGGTCGAAACGCCCACCGCGTTGGCGACCGATCATGGCACCGAATTTTCCATCGATGTCGGCACCGGGGACAATGCGATTGACGAAATCCATGTGTTTGATGGTCAAGTCAATGTTCAACCCAAATCCGATGAGGGGACCGAACCGGTGGAGCTTTCGATCGGCCGCGCCATGCGATTTGACCATCGCACCAACACGCCCGCGGGGATCGATGTTGATAATATCCGTTTCATTCGTCGCTTCGATCAACCCAAAACCTCCTACCGCAGCCGCATCCTCTCGCTTGGCCCGGATGTTTATTTGCCGATGCGGATTGTCGGCGACGGTCGCGTGATGCCCGACCTGGCCGCCCCCATCCGCCGCGCCACGTTGACGTCCGCCCGCCCCGCATCGACCCCCTGGGCCACCGGTTTTGACGGCGGCGTGTCGCTGCGGCTTGATGGACCCCGCAGCGGAACCTGTGCAACGCTCAGTGACTATCCAAAATCCGGGACCAATGCGATCACCATCATCGCTTGGGTTTACGCCAACGCCCGGACCCGCTGGGGCAGCATCGCGAAGAATTGGGGCGACGATGTCCAAGGCCAATTTCACTTTGGATTGCTGGGCAATGAGGGCCGACTGCAGGTTCATGTTGGTGGCACCGGCAGCGACATCAGCCGCGGGGCCGCGGAACCCGGCCTCCTGCCGCTGCACCAGTGGCACCACGTCGCGTTTGTCGCCGACGCCGGAACCATCACGCTGTATCGAAACGGCCAAATCGTCGCCACCGGTCGTTATAAGGAATTGCCGGTTGGTTTAAACAATCATCCGCTCTGCATCGGTGCCAAACTCGATGATTCGGGACAGCGAGTCTCCAGTGACGAACCCGGTTACTGGGACGGCTGCCTGGATGAATTGGCCATCTTCAATCACGCGATCGATGCGCAAACCATCGCGGACCTCCACCGTACCGGCCGCGAAATCTCCCAATGAGGTTGATCCCTTTGAATACCAAATTACCTTTGCCAATGTTGGCATCGGCAATCGTCATGATCAATTGGTGGGTTATCGCAACCGCCCGGTCGGATTCACCGCCGGTCAACGTGCTGCTGATCACCGTGGACGACATGCAATACAACTCACCGGGATGCTTTGGCGGACCGATCGCGGATTTGACCCCCAACATTGATGCGCTGGCGGCGGGGGGCATGAGGTTTCCAAACAGCCACGTCCAGGTCGCCGTTTGCACCCCGTGCCGCCAAGTGATGTTGACCGGTCGCTATTCGCATCGCAACGGGGCACAGGGTTTTACCAACATTCGCGAAGACGTGCCGACACTGGGTGAACGTCTCAGCGGGGCCGGATACTACAACGCCTGCGTTTGCAAGGGGATTGGACCCAACCATCGTCACCGCTGGGACGTTTTGCTTGATTACACGCACACCGGCTACGGCCGGGATCCCGAAAAATACTATCAGCGCGTGACCGAAATCATGAGTGAAGCGGATCGGTTGGGTCGTCCGTTCTTTATCATGGCCAACGCGATGGACCCCCACCGCCCGTTCTACGGCAGCGACCAGGAGGATGATTACGGCGATTTTAAACGGTATCAATCCCAAACCGCCACGCCGTCCAAGACCTATGATGCGGATGAAATCGTTGTTCCGGGATTCCTGCCCGACCTCCCGAACGTTCGACGCGAGCTGAGCCAATATTACAGCTCCTGTCGCCGCGCCGACGATAGCGTCGGGGCGTTCTTGGCGGCGCTGGAGGATTCGGGTCAAGCCTCCAATACGCTGGTCATTTTCCTGTCCGATCACGGCATGTCGTTCCCCTACGCCAAGGCCAACACGTACCTGGGCAGCACCAAAACCAACCTGATCGTCCGGTGGCCCGGACGGGTTGCCGCCGGCCGCGTTGACGACCGGCACATGGTTTCCACCATCGATTTGACGCCCACGATCCTGGACGCGCTCGCGCTGGAACCCATCGAAGGGGTCGATGGTCAATCCTTCCTGAGCGTGCTCGATGGCGACTCTGATATCTCCGAGGCCAATGCCCCCGACGACGTTGAACATTTTGATCGGGTATTCACCCAGTACCACCAGGCGACCGATCACGCCCAACATCCGATGCGGTGCGTTCAGGATCAACGATACGGGTACATCTTCAACGCCTGGGTTTATGATGACAACGCTTGGAACGGTGAACCGTGCAGCGGCCTGACCTGGTCCGCCATGGTGGCCGCCGCCGCCGCCAACCCCGAAGTGGCCCGCCGTGTCGAGTTCTTCAAGCACCGCGTCGTTGAGGAGTTTTATGATATCCAAAACGATCCCGACGCCCTGTATAATTTGATCGACCAATCGGAGTTGGCCAACCAGATTGATCAATACCGCCAGCGTTTAGAAATGTGGATGGTAAAAACCGGCGATCCGGCCCTGGTCGCTTTCCAGAACCGATATGATCCCGAGGCGCTCCGGGCCTTTTGCGAATCAGGTGAGGCGGACTCTCGGGCGTTGGCGGCCAAACCCCGCCGGCTTCGCAGCGAAGCCTACACGCGGGACGATGGCACCTATGATGAACCCATCGCTTATTGGCGCGACGGTCAATCCCTCGGCTTGTGGCCGGTTGCCAACCCGGACGGATGGTTTGAAGTCGTTGACCGCATGGGGCGAAGTTGCCTGACCACCGCCGCATCCAAACCGGGTGCGCAGTCGTTTCTGTGTTTCCACGTTCACGATGGGTTCACGACCCCGCCGCCGCCATCGCTGTCGGTCCGAATCACCTACCTGGATTCCGGCAACCTTAATTGCGAATTGCAATACAACGGTCCGCAAAACTCACATCAATCCGCCGGCTACCTAATCTCAGAATCTGTCCGGAATAATGAGCCGACGGCGCTAGCCGCGGGTTCCGACTCAGAATCTGTCCGGGATAGTGCGCCGACGGCGCTAGCCGCGGGTTCCGACGCCCTGGACCCGCGGCTAGCGCCGTCGGCTCAGACTTTTAACGCCAATGCAAATGAACACATAAATGCGATTGGACAATGGCGGACGGCCGAGTTGAAGATCGAAAACCCGCAATTTGATAACAGCCTCAACGCCGGCGCGGACCTGCGCCTCCGCATTCCCGCCGGTCAAACCTTGCACGTCGCGGAACTGGAGATTCGCAAATGATTCGGCTTTTTGTGTTCATAGCCATCGGAAGTTGGATCACCGCCGCCCCGGCCGCGGAATTGCGACGGGTCGCGGTGGAACTGGACGGCGGGGAACGCGTTTCGGTTGATTGCGTCGGCCAAATCGACGATGACCGCGTGACCCTGTTGGTCAATCGTGCCAATCGTTCGCTGGTATCCCAAAACCCACGTCGAAGAGCGACCGGCAGCATCACGGCCGGCGACCGGATCGCAATCACCGACCACCTGCTGGTTTGGATCGACTGCACCCGGCAGGATGGTTTTTGGTCCGGCGGGGGCGGGATGCTGCGCGGCGTCTGGATGCTCGCCCGCGACGATCGCGGACAACCCAATTTCAAATACATCGTCAACGCCAACGGTTGGGCACCCAACAACCTGTACACCAGCCCCAACGGCAAGGGGGACGCTTGGCAAATCCTGATCAATCGCGTCGGCGGTACGGACCCGGAGGATACCTTTCGGGCAACCTCGTCGGCGGCCGTCGAGGTGTTGCGAGATGCCACGCTCGATGCCGATTCTCAAACCCTGACCTACCGATTGGGCGGCATCATGACGGCCGGCCGCGGCACCGAAGATTTCCCCTGGAACGACAACTTCGGCGACCCCGACGCGGCCGCTCAACTGCGGTATGAGGCGGTCTACCAAATTGCGACCGGCACGGGGGCTGACCATGGCGCTGGCTTGAATTGTGCCTTTCAAGTCCGTGTTGACGACGACGCGGCGCTGCATGATTCGCCCCCGATTAAATCGCTCGTTTTTTCACTCGGTTTGGGTCAAACCAACATCAACGAGAAGCTTCGTTTGGATTACCTGCTGCCGATCGGTCAATCCATGATTCGCGGCGTTTGGCGAAAAAACGGCCGGGGTCAATTCGTCAATCGTCACGCCGACGTGACGCCGGCGGGCGAATTTCGCTACGTTCCCGAAACGGCGGGACAACCCGAGAAACGTTATAACCTGAGCAACATCTTCGCGGATGCGTCGACGACTTTCGAATCATTGTACCTGGGGTCCGATGATGAAAGCGCGCGGCAACAACTGCGAATTCGGCATCGTGCATCGGTCAAGTCCACCGGGTTTTCGGTGTTCGACCGCGGTGCGTATTTTCAATACCTGTACGACTTTCCCAACGAAAACTTTGTCGTTGACATCAAATTTGGCGATCCCCGGCAGCAGGGACCGCTGGGCGTGCTGCAAAAAGGCTGGTCCATTGCATGTTACAATGAATTGATTTTTGACGACGATAACCTATCCGAATAACGCGGCACCCGCCCATCATGATGCATAAGTTTCTGGCTTCCCTTTTGGTTTTGGGCCCGGGTGCCGTCGCGGCGACCGCCCACGCCGAAACGATTGTTGATCTGAGTGGCGACTACAACGGCGGCGAAGCCTCGTCGGGTTTTGGCAACCAGATGGTTCGAAAAGGTACCGCCGACTTGGACGGCGATGGTGACGCTGATGACACGTGGCTGCGGGTGCCCTACCAGCCGGTGGCATCGCACCTGAAGCATTGGTCCCCGCCGGCGGGCAAGACCACCAACTTCAACGCCGGCTACGTCACCCACTCCTTTGACACCCCCCAATCGCGAGTTTCGGCGGCGGAGGTTCGTTATCATCCCAACGATTACCTGCAGTGCATCAAAGCCGCCGGCACCGCCCAACGCGACATGTCCGCCGCCTTTTTGATCGCCGTGGAGGCGGATGATTTCCTGGTACCGCTGCCCGCGGGCACCCCGTTGACCCGGATGTCGATCGATTTGAATCGTTCGCCATCGCTGCTGGGTGCAAAAACCCGTTTCGCGGTCCGCACCGCTGGCCAATGGTACGTCACCCAAGATGCGATGACGAACCTCAGCGGACCCCGGGATTTGGACCCCGCCTCCGCGAAGTGGCTTCCGCTCGATGACGCCGCCAAGAACTTTTATTACCTATCAAGCCCCGACGCCGAACGCGCGGTTGATTTTTCATCGCTTTCGGCCGTCGAAGCCGTCGGGGTTTTGATTCAAAAGGAGCATTTTGATGGCACCAGCGTCCGCGATAACCTGAATTTCCTGCTGCGTGATTTGAAGGTCGAGTCGGGAACGTCCGACGCCACTGACACCGTGGCGGCCCAGCCCGCCGGTTTGCAATTCAATCCGCTCTTTACCGATCACATGGTGCTGCAACGTGATCGCGGGATCCCGGTATGGGGCACCGCCGGGGACGGCGGGGGGGTGACGATTCGATTGGGCGACCAAACGGTCACTGGCCTGGCCGATCCCGACGGGCGTTGGCGAGTTAAATTGCCGCCGCAATCGGCCAGTGCCAAGCCGCAAACGTTGTCCGTCACCGGCGATGGCCAAACGATTCAGTTGAACGATGTATTGGTGGGGGATGTTTGGTTGTGTGCCGGCCAATCCAACATGGCGCGAACCCTAGGCAATTTTGTCACGCTGAGGGCAACGGCCGATTCGATGAATCAACCGTTGATCCGGTTGATGAAGACCCGCGAGCGTGGGGTGGCTTCGGACACGCCCGAGGCGGCCGTCCAAATGGACCCCGCCTTCGCTGACTCGTGGCAGGTTTGCACGCCCAAACATGCCCGACAGTTTTCCGCGACCGGCATGGTCTTTGGCCTGCAGTTGCAACAAAACATCGGCATCCCGATCGGGTTGCTGTACGCCAATCGTGGCGGTACCCCGATCAACAGTTGGTTGCCGGCCGAGGTGATGCGGGGCAACCCGATCTATGATCGCTACTTTGACCCCAACCAGAACAAGTACCTGACCCAGGCGGGTGGCGTCAACGCGCCCTCACGGTTGTACAATGGCAGCATCGCCCCGTTGATCCCGTTCGCGATCCGGGGCGTGATCTGGTACCAGGGCGAAGCCGATGTGACGGTCGCCGACCAATACACTGAAATGTTTAGTGACCTGATCGGTGCGTGGCGGCAGCGGTGGAACCAGCCGCTGCCCTTCCTGTTTGTGCAGTTGGCTTCGTACGGCAACCGGGGCGGCGATCCCAGCGGTCAA
This sequence comes from Pirellulaceae bacterium, assembly GCA_963833245.1. Taxonomy (GTDB): domain Bacteria; phylum Planctomycetota; class Planctomycetia; order Pirellulales; family Pirellulaceae; genus Rhodopirellula. The sequence continues at coordinate 975,183 of CAWHXH010000002.1, read as the reverse complement.
TCCTGGGCTCGGTTGCGGCAGGCCCAGGCCGGTGTGTTGGATTTGCCCCATACCCAAATGGTCGTCGGCATTGATGCGGGAGAATTTGACGACATTCATCCGCAGGATAAATCAACCATTGGCCGGCGTTTGGCGCTCTGTGCCCAAAAACTCAACGACCCATCGATCGTCGCCAGCGGACCCATGTTTGCGGGAATGAGTATCGAAGGGCGAGTGGCAACCCTTTCATTTGATTCGATTGCCGATGGGCTTCAAATCCGCCGCGTGGCGATGAACCGCACCCGCGACCTGCCGGTCGGTGAGGATCCCGACGCGCTGGTAGCCGAAGCGGATCAACTGCTGGGATTCTCGATTTGCGGCAGCGATCAAATCTTTCATCCCGCCGCCGCCCGCCTCCTCGGCACCGACCAGGTCATGGTCGCGGCCCGCGAAGTCGAGCATCCCATCGCGGTGCGTTATGGTTGGGCCGACTTCGCCTTGTGCAACCTCTACAACTCCGCCGGCCTGCCCGCCGCCCCCTTCCGCACTGACAATTTTTCCGTGACGAAATAATCGGTCGAAGCCACCGCCGTCCGTCAGCCCCCCGCCGAGCCTGAAACTAACCGTGAATGCGTTGGCAAGAACACGGCCAACAAGTCCGACATCGCCGGCCAGCGTGTCCACGCGGTGCGGCAGCGGAACAACCTGCACGTCGCGGCGATTGATCCGGCGGTCACTGGCGATGACGGTCCCAATGCGGTTGCCGCGTGGCGAGGCGGACCGTCTGTCGGACATCCCGCTCACAAATCTCCGGAGCATCAAAATCCATCGTTTCGCCGCCGAGATTGCGTTGAAAACTGGATCACCCACGTCAATGCGTTGCGGCTGGATTGGTAGGAAATATTTCCCGCAGTTGCAAAGATTTTCATCTCAGCGACCTGTAAGTTCTTGAATCAAGCCTTGATGCTGAAAGGCGATCAACCGACCGATGGAGGCCATCTTCGCGTGTCGGGAACGCAGAAGCCATCGACGATCGATGAGGAATCGGCGTCAAGTGCATCTATAATGCGATACACTGAGTCAACCCGGACCAAGTGATCCGACGGCCGAATACTGCGCTTCGCCATGCAGACCGCGGGTACCAGCATGAATCGAGCATGGATCGTATGGGGATTGCGGGCCGGTCCATGCGGTTACCCGGACTCTCCACGGCGAAGCGCCGCATCCGGGTCACAGCTCACTTGCTGCCGTGAACTCCATGAAGATCATGACCGATGATCTCAGACCACATTGCTCCGATGTTCCAACACTATCAAATTCGTTTGGTTCGACCCGCCGAGGCGGAACGATTCGCCGCGGAAGTCCAAGAGCAAGCCCACTAAGTCTCCCCCCGGTCCACCCCGATGGGGATGCGGCCGATGCGGGAACGGGTTTGGCAATAGTTTGGTGAACCGTACCTACCGATTAAACAATCAGCTTCAAAACAGACCTGATCGCGTGGGTGGAAAGGTAACCTGTTGATTCGTTTCAAACCGGCGTAAGGTGCGAAGGCGTTCGGTGAGGGTCAGCATGATCTTTCCACTCAAGAATGCATCCGCCATCCCCTGAGTCATCTGCTCATAACTAAACAGACCAATTGCCGAGACGAGACGGCGGGTGTACTGCTCCGCGTCGCGTTCCATTTCCGGCGTCGGTGCCGGAGGATCCTGTGATGTGTATCCGTGCTCAATATAAAAACTTCGCAGGCGTGAATACGGATCTGACAATTCCGGCTGCCGAATTCGGCGGATCACTTCAACAACCCGGTGCATCACTTCGCTATCGAGCCGATAGCGGATATAGCCCGGCGATGCGTATTGCAGAGCATCAATCCGCGGACGAACTTCCGATGGGACTTTGACAATCAAATCGTCGTAGAACGCGGCCCCATTGAATCCGTGGTAGGCCGGCAGCACAGACAAATCAACCGGATAAAGCTTCGAGAAAGCGTAGGCTGCGGAATAAGCAGAAAAAAGGCTGCGACTGAATTGATAAAACTCTTTATTGCTCCATTCGTTTTGAATCAAGACAGTGTACGGACTGGAAGCCACTGGATCGGCGTTGGCCTCGATGTACACCCCTGGCTTGGGAAGGTAATCCGGTGGAATATCTTTTATCAAACATTGACTGGAGTCACGAGTGGTTTGATCGTGCGTTTCATCAAGGAAATGGACAAATGGATCTTCGCAGCCCCGCGGCAACAGATGATGAAGCGGTATTTGCTGATATTTGAGTCGCGTTAGATTGGTTTCGCTGACTCGCGCAAACATCCATCGATTCGCCTCTTCATCACAGTCGCACCAATGAACCAAATAAGGTGCATTGCCGACCCAGAGTTCAGACAGCAGTGGACCATCAAATTCGATCAGCGGCTGCCAATCGTTGTGATCGGAGAAGGGAAAGGTTCGAAGGATCGCACCGAATTGATCGAGTTCTATCATCGGATCGGTGTGCAGTCGTCAGTCTTGGATGCCAACGCCAGGGTGGCTATTCTGAAGAACGTAAAGTGACCCTCGGGGTTTGAATGGGTTGCGTGACCATCACTAGTGTCAAGTTTGAGATGGGCAACATGGTCGCCGATTTGTTTACCAATGTTAGGATTGCTACGGCGGAGTTTGTCAAATTTGGCTCGGGCTTGCTCGACGGATTCGAACATCGAAAGCCCATTGGAGAGGCAGCGATTGCGGCCCGTCAGACGGCGTCGGGGATTCTTCTCCAACGCGGTTTTAAAATTCTTCGGGTTATCCAGCGGTGTCCAAACGAAGTGAATCGCCGACTCCGGAAAATCTTCGCGGGCAGGTGGCGGACAGTCCGGCTCAGCGTCAAGATCTCGTTGGTTGTGTAAAGGCTTCATTTGCGAACGATTTTGTGCCAAATTTTAAGAAAAGGAAGCCCAATTTGCCGAATTGCCCGCCGCACATTTCAGTTGATGGTGGTGGGTCGGCGCGCCGAAGCGGCTTGACCCACTCTACGTTGGGCGAATTTTTGAGGGCCGCTCGCGGTTGAGCCAATCGGGAGAATCGGTAGCTTTGGTCCGGCCGCGGGGAATTGCGTTGCGATCGGGTTCGTCTTGCGGCCCCCTGATCACCGGCCGTTTTGTATCTTTCGGACTCCTGGTTCGGTTGCCCCTTTTGACCACGTCCGGCCCTGCGTGAATCCCTTCAACGAACTCCCGCTGCGGATCGATGTCGATTTGGCGGACCACTTCAGCTTCGTCGCTTGGCAAAACGAGGTCCCGCCGCTGCGGCGATTGACCATCCGGTTCGACGGCGGCGCGGCGGACGCGGTGCCGATCGACGACCTGATGGTTCGGATGACGTGCGACCCGCCGCTGCTGCTGCCCCGCGACTGGGTGCTGCGGCGAATCGAACCGGGGCAGCGGCTGGACGTCTCGCCGCTGGAGGTGGATTGCGAGCCGTCGGCGCTCGGGACGCTCAACGAAGCGGTCCGCGTGCGGCTGCGGTTCAACGCGTCGGTCGGCGAGGGCCGGGGCCGCGAACTGGGGCGACAATCGGCGGATTTGCGGGTTTTGGCGTCCAACCAGTGGGGCGGTGCCGACCTGGGGCCAAACGATCGATCCGGTGAATTGATCGCCGCCTTTGTCCAGCCGTCCGATCCGGCGATCGCCTCGGTGCTCCGGGACGCCGCGGCGGCTTTGAAGCGGCACGGTCACTGCCCGGCAATGGACGGTTATCAATCCGGCGACGCGGACCGAGCCTACCTGATCGCCGCGTCGTTGTGGTCGGCCGTGGCCGGGCGTGGGCTGACCTACGCCATGCCGCCGGCGAGTTTTGAACGCAGCGGGCAAAAGATCCGCACGCCCGGCGAAGTGCTCGGCAGCCGCCTGGCGACCTGTTTGGACACCACCGTGCTGCTGGCTGCGGCGGCCGAGGCGGCGGGGTTGCACCCGGTCATCCTGTTCAAATCCGGGCACGCCTGGTTGGGCATTTGGACAATCGATCGGACCATGGCGACCGGGGTGATCGACGACCCCGCCGAAATCCGCAAAGCGATCGGCGGGCACGAAATGATCGCGATCGAAACGACGATGGCGACCGGCAACGTGGCCGGGTTCGAGGCCGCCGTCGCCGCGGGCCGCAAGGCGATTGATTCGTCCGGCGATGACAAATTCCTGGCCGCCTACGACATCCATCGTGCCCGGTTGGCAAAAATCCGCCCGCTCGCATCGACGGCGGCCCGCATCGACGAGCCGAACGCCAACGCCCCCACCGAGTTGCCACTACCGGCGGCACCAAAGCTGCGACCGACCGTCCAGGACGATTCCGAGCCGGCGCCGACGACGCCAGCCGGACGAATCCAGCGTTGGCAGAGAAAGTTGCTCGACCTGTCACTGCACAATCGGCTGATCAATCACAAACCCGCCGCGACCGTGATCCCGTTGGTCCAGCCCGATGGGGCGGCGATCGAGGATCAACTCAGCGGCGGAAAGCGACTGCGTTTGGTGCCGCCCGACGAGGCGACGTCGGTTGGCGGGCGGGGCGGCAACGAGTCGGCCGACGCGGATTTGAGCCGTCAATTCGCCGCCGAAGCATTACGCCGGGGCGAACTGGTCATCGACGTGCCCGCCAGTGAGCTGGATCGTCGGCTGACGCGTCTGCGGCGCGATGTCAAACGGGACTTGGAGGAAGGGGGCAACAACACGCTTTTCTTGGCAATCGGATTCCTTCGCTGGAAACGCCCCGACGAGGATCGAACTCTATTAGCACCCTTGATCCTGGTGCCGTTGTCGCTGACCAAACGAACCTCGCTCTCCCAATACCATGTCGAAGCCGGTGATGATGACATTCGCATCAATCAAACGCTGTTGCAGTTGCTCGCCCAAGACTTTGAATGTTCGCTGCATCACTTGGCCGACCGGTTACCAGTCGACTCTTCAGGCGTCGACGTCGACGATTTGTTGCGACGTTTTGCCGACGGGGTGCGTGACCTGCCGGGTTTGGAAGTGGTATCCGGGGCGGCGATCGCTACCTATTCGTTTAGCAAATACCTAATGTGGCGAGATTTGGTGGATCAGACCGACACGCTGCGTCAAAACCGCGTCGTGTCTCGGTTGATCGACGGCGTGACCGGTAAGGATGGTTGTGATGATTCCGGCGGCGTGATGATTGGTGCCGAACAAGTTGACAAAATTGATCCCGCAACGTTGGTGCTGCCGCTACCGGCGGACTCTTCTCAAACCGCGGCGGTGGCGGCGGCCGCGGCGGGTCGCGATTTTGTGTTGATCGGCCCCCCGGGGACCGGCAAGAGCCAGACGATCACCAACATCATCGCGGGGTGTTTGGCCGATGGCAAAACCGTGCTTTTTGTCGCCGAAAAGACCGCGGCATTGGAGGTCGTCCACCGGCGGTTGATGCAGGTCGGTTTGGGGCAGTGCTGCGTTGAGCTGCACTCGCGAAAAGCCGATCGGCGTTCGTTTTTGAATCAAATCAAAACGGCTTGCCCCGGCCCGCGCCCGCCGCGGTGCCCGTCAATCGCTGCCCGATTACGACACCATCCGCCCCCGCGAGCCGCTGCATGAAATTAAACCTCAAGCCAACCTGCAGCGACCCAGCCGATCGATCCGCCAATTGATCAATGATATTCCCGAGGAGTTTGGCAAGATCGCCCGATGCGTGTTGATGTCCCCGTTGTCAATCGCTCAGTACCTGCCCGCCGACCGGCCGCCGTTTGACGTCGTGATCTTTGACGAAGCATCCCAAATCACGACTTGGGACGCGATCGGCGCGATCGCTCGGGGGCGTCAAACCATCGTGGTTGGTGACCCCAAACAATTGCCGCCGACTTGCCGGCCGGCTGGGTGTCGAACGCCTAACCCAACCCACCCGCGACCGCCTCCGCCGGATCCTGACCCAATCCATTGCCCAGTCCGTCGCCGTTTTGTAGGAAGCTGTCACCCGTCGCTTAGTGACTATCCGGGTTAGTAACGGCTGTACGACGGGCTTTCAGCCCGTCGGATTTGATCGTTCGTCAAACTGAACACGACTTACTGAAGTCGTGAAGTTTGAAAGATCGCGATTGCCAGAAGGCTGACCGCAACCCAATCACCGTTGCCCCAGCGGGGAGACGCCGCTGAGCGGCGGAGGTATCCGAGCAAACTGCCCGTCGGGCAACCCCACCGGCAGTACGCCATCGGAACTCGGCTGGCCAGCCAAATCGTTCCCACCGCAAACCCGATCGAAACCGCCGGTGCGTATTGCCACAGATATCCGTAAAACGGTTCCCACCGACTCAGGTCCGTCGTCGGCGAGAAAAGTATTGTCAAATAGGCAATCGTCAATGTCAGTCCCGGAACGTAGGAAACCCATCGCGACAATCGTTTTGGCGGGTGAGCGTGGAGGCGAGACCCGGGTTTCGGCCGAACCAATTGCTGGATCGCACCATGCGGACAAAGGTGATTGCAGTAGGCATTGGTCCCGGTTGATGCCGGTGAAACGATGGCGACCAACAGCAACATCATCAGTCCAATCGCCAACGACCACGTCACCGGCTCGGCTGCCCATCCAAACAACAAGGCGAGCGAAATCAAGTGGCCGCAGTACAGGCCCAAGCCGGAAAACATGATGACCAACCATGATCGGCGGATCCATCGACGTCGCCACCAAGGTTTGGGAATCAGCAGGACACCCGCCAGAGCTGCGATGGTCAGCCCATCCTTGGCACCGATCCGAACCGAATCCAACCAACCGGATGGTTTGAGCGGCGGCGGGTGGAAGGCCTGGTCCGCCGCCTCGATCCCACCAAGGTTTTCGATGACGCCGGCCGTTTTCACCAGAGAATCAACAACCGCGAGGCTCGTCATCGTGGCCCCCGAAACCCCTTCGACTCTCGCCACGGATTCATCGTCCAAGTCGCTCAAATTTCGTCCAATCCAAACGTCCCAAAAATATCGGTCTTCCGCAACGTAGGTGACATAGGGTTCGTTGTCATAAGATTTCCCTAATCGACCGCCGGTGACCTCGCCCCGATCATCGACTTGCAAAATGACTTCGGTGGGGCCTTGATATCCCACGACATCGTCGGCGAATGCCCCCGTGGACAACTCATAGCGAGCTTCCGCGGGGTCGTTATTTTCGAGTCGCTTCAGGACGGGGTGATCCTTAAACAAAAGGCTGGTAGGCTCTGCCGATCCATTGTCAATCGACTGGATCGATTCAACGATCCCACCGGCCATTGCCATCGCGGTCAACGTTGCCCCCGAAACGCCATCGATCGCCGAAGAAAAGGTTTGATTGAGTTTTCGACCGACGAACTGATCCAAGAACCTTTGGGACGTCGCGACCGCCGCGACGTGCTCGGGCGTGTCGTGACTTTCTAAAATCGTGACCGCCTCGATCGTTTGATCATCAAGCCAAAGCAGTGCCTCGGTCGGGCCTCGATAGCCGCTAAATCGATCGGCCGCGGGACGGGTTCGCATGACGCTGCCAATCGACCGATCGGCTGTGTCCAAAATCTCCCAGGACTGCCCGGCAGCCACCAAAGCGTTCGCCTGGGGGAAGCGGCTTTGAACAACGGCCAGCGGTGGGGGCGAAGTGGCGGGGTGTGTCGGTGGCTGGTGGGGTCGTGGCAGCAACCACCCAAGCGCGACAACCATCGCAATGCGAACCGAATGCATCAAGATCGCGGCTCAACGCTGCTCAATCCACTGGACCGCGTCGGCGTGAACGACCCCCCCGGCATTCTCGGTCGACAGCGTGACGCTGACAGGCCGTCCGGCCGGCAAATCATAGGAGCCAACCAGCTGGTACGGCTGCGGAGAGGCTTGACGTTGGTTGATCGTTTGCGAATCGACCAATCGACCGTCAACGGCGACCGAAACCGGAGCGGAGGTTGCTCGATTGGGGTGGGAGCAGACGTATAGACGCAGCGTGTACCGACCCGCGACCGAGGGAGTGAACGTGAAGGTTGCCGAGGCTCCGCTATCGGGTGAGGCGTAGAGATACTCTTGACCAACAAAACCTTTAAGACCCTCACCCCCTTTCCAATTGCCAACCAAGGTAGCGTCGCTGTTGTCAACGACCGCCCCTTCGAGCTTCTGAGGGTCCAGCCCCGGCAGCGGACCACGCTCGCTGCCCATCGGCAGTGGATCTTTGATGACAATGTCGCCCGAAACCGTGCTGCGACGTGCGACGCCGGGCAATTCCAATAATTCGAGCAGCTCATCCAGATGATCGGTATAGACCTCACGCGGCGTGCAGCCGTGCAGCGTGCATAGCGATGCGGCTTTGCCCACCACCTCGCCCATCATGCCACAGGTCTTCATGACCCGAACCGTTCCGAGCGCCTCGTGCGTGACGCTGATGTCGCGGCCGGCCATGAACAAATTTTTAACGTTTCGACTGTAAAAACATCGGTACGGCACCGGGTAACCGTAGGCCCGATCGACGCGCCGGTCATGCACGGCGACCGAGATGAAAGGGTTCTCGGGATAGGTATCGGCGTACTGCTCCTTGGGATAATGGAGATCAATACTCCAGGTGCTCGGAACGCAACCATCGGGAAACTCTCGTTTTTCGACGATATCGTCTTGCGTCAATACCACGTCACCCAACAAACGCCGAGACTCCCGGGGACCACCAACGTAAGCCACCCAGGTTAGTTTGGCGTTGCGGTGGTCCTTTGCCCCGTTCCCGTTTTTCATCGCATTGAAAGCGCCATAAACCGCCATCAAATTCCAGTCGCGAATCGACTCGGCGTTCCCGATCGGATCGATGTCAAAACCCGACTCCCAAAACCATTGGCCATGATGGTCTCGCGGATAGGGAAAATCCTTCATTTGCAATTGCAAAGCCCAAGGGACTTCGGGGAATTGAGTGGGCCGTTCCATTTCATCCCAACGCCACATGTTGCTCATTCCCATCCGGCCGCCGGGTGTCAGATCCAAATCCGCCCCCGCCCATTGTCCGATCCAACCGTGCCCGGTGCAGTCGGCAAATCGATCACCCGCGACGATTAAATCTTCACCGGTTTTGGTATTCATAACGTGAACCTGTTGAATGATCGGTTCTCCGTTCTCGTCCTCCGTCATGTCGACGCTGTAAGCATGATGATGGAGCATCAGGTCCAAATTCGGTTCGGCGAGCACGACTTGCAGCTTGCGGTCGTCGCCGAATTCCTCCGCCCGTCCGGGACTCTTGGTCGCGTGGTCACAGAACTCCTCGATGATCTCGCCAATCCGGGGAAACTTGCCGCGCCGGATGTTGCCCATCGCCCAAACACGGACTTCGGAGGAACCGTTGCCGCCCAACACGCCGCGGTCTTGAATCAGCGCGACGCGGCAACCCATTCGCGCCGCCGCAATCGCCGATCCCATCCCGGCATAACCACCGCCAACAACCACCAAGTCATAACCGCCTTTGATTTGCGGCTGGACCGGCAAGCCCAATCGGGAACGCCGCCAGGGGGACAACACCTCATCGACCGGCGGGGGCGTGCTCTGCGTGTCGGTCGTTAGGTACAGACAGTCGATCCGACCATCAAATCCGGTCAGATCATGTAAAACCACTTCGACTTGATCCGCCTCGCCCAGGCGGACGATGCCCCCATCGATCCAGCCCCAAGTCGAGGATTGGGTCCCGAAAGTGGTGTCCAGTTTTTGACCGTCGACGATGACATGAAACCGCCCCGGAGCCTCGTCGGCAGCGACCGGACTTTGAATGACGTCCTTGAATTTTGCCGACCAATCGATCGTTCGCACCCACACCCGGTATTCCCCCGGCTGCGGGATCGCAATGCGGGTCGTTGCGTCCCCGACCGGTTCTCCGAGTCCATGGGCCAACAGGTAAGGCGAACCCATTTGCTGGATGAATTGAGTGTCCAGGCTCCAACCGCCGAGGTCGTCAAAGGATTCCGCCTCGACGAACACCTCTGCGGCAATGCTCAAACCAACCGGGGCAAGTGAAAAGAGCAGCAGGACGATCGCGACATGGAAGCGGAAGTTCATGCGATGAATCACCAAACCGGATGGAACAGGGGGTCGATATTCACTTCAGAGCGTGACTCAGGGCCGTGGGATCAATGACCGATGTAGCGGGAGACGCCGGGGTTTTTGGCCGGACTGAACCCTGGCGGGTCCAGCTACGGTGAATGCTGCAGTCAGTGATCCCGCCGTTCTAGCGGACACGAATCGAAGTCAGCAGTGTAACCGCTGCGATCTGGCTCATGGCCGCCGGAGAGGGGCGGGGGCAACTTCATCGGCCGGCAGGCTCCAGAGCCGCAGCAACTCGATGAGATGTTCGCCCGCCAATAACATTTCCTCGACGCACGCGTACTCCAGAACGCTGTGAATGTTATGTTGACCGCTTGAAAGATTCGGGCACGGCAATCCTTTTTCGGTCAATTGGCTGCCATCGGTTCCGCCACGGATGATCGCCCGGGTGCTGGGTTGATTCAATCTCGCGAACGCCTCGGTCGCCAAATCGACCGCTTGCGGGAGTTTGCGTAGGCCGTCCCCGAGGTTTCGGTACTGACGGGTCCGGCGACACTGCACCGAACCACCTGGTTTTATCGCTTGATCGGCAAGCGTTTGAACCAACTCTGCGAAAACATCCAATTCCGTTTCGTCAAAACTGCGTAGAATCAAATCCACGGTTGTTTGGCCCACGCCGCCTCGTATGTCATGGACGTGAATGAACCCTGCCCGATCCCGGGTCGTCTCGGGCGTGCGATCGGATCGTGGGAGCGATTGGACAAAATCGGCCGCTATCCGAACCGAATTGATCATTCGACCGGTCGCGATGGCGGGATGAATGTTGTAACCGGTAAACGTCACTGACATGGCGTCGGCGGAAAACGTTTCGACATCGACAACGCCGCGGCCGCCACCATCGATCGTATACGCCGCGGTTGCCCCCAACTTTGCAATGTCGATCTTGTCCGTGCCGTGCCCTATCTCCTCATCGCACGTCATGACGATTCGGACGGGGCCATGAACTAGATCTTGATTGACGATAAGGGTCTTGGCCAATTGCATGATGATTGCAACGCCGGCCTTGTCATCGCCGCCCAGCAACGTGGTGCCATCGGTAACGACCAGTTGGCAACCTCGCAACCGACCGAGGTCCTCATCATTGGCGGGGGACAGCGTGACCTCCCCGCCCAGCCGGATCACTCCTCCGTCGTAGTCATCGATGACCGCCGGTTTGACGTCCGCACCGGGCGCCTCCGGCGATGTATCGACATGCGCGACCAGGGCGATGACCGGGGCGGATTCCGCGCCGGGGCTGGCGGCGATCGTGGCGTAGGTCAATCCATGAATATCGTGCTGAACGTCGACGGCCCCCATGGCCGTCAGTTCGTTAGCCAATCGTTTGGTTAAATCGGCCTGCCCCGGTGTGCTCGGATAAGTGGTGGACTTAGGATCCGCCGTGGTATCGATCTGAACGTATCGCAGGAACCTTTGCAACAAATCGCTGCGATCGATTCGACCGGGCAGGTGGAACTTGGGTTGATCGGCGCCGGAGGTCATCGAACCTGTTCCCCTTCGATCCGAAAGACCGCCAGGTGCGATGCACCGCCGGGACCCGGCCCGCCGGGATATTGATACTTCTCGGTGTCAATGACGAACTTGCCGCGGACCTCCACCGGCCGGGTCACGAAATCCGTCGTGTTGCCGGGCGTCATTTCAATCATCACGCAATCAAACAACGCCGCCCCCGGACCAAAACAACACTCCTGGTTGTCACGCACCAGAACAAACTGCTCGATGCCAACCTGTTTGAACAAAGTGGAGGGCAAGATGTAGCCGCGTAATTTGACCTTCCGGCCGTTGAGGCTGCGGATCACTTCGGTCAGGTCCGCCGGATCAAACGGTTCATCCTTTCCGATGTCAAACTTCAAATCGTCAAACGTGATCTCACCTTTGGCAATATCAGCGGGGCTGCTCGGTTGGGTTGGCACGACCGCCCTGCCCTGCCCCAACGCCGCGGCCCGTCGCTGCTCGGCGATCGAAAGTTGCCCGTCGGGATTGGCGGCCGGAGCGGAAGCCGCCAGGGTGGCGGCCAGAATCGTCGTCGGCAGCAGCACGGAGAGAGTTTTCATGCGTGGGAATCCTTTCAGGTTCGCTGTAAAACGGTTTCGGAACATCATGCCTATCATCCGCAATGATCCTATTGGTACTGATCGACCTTCAATTTGTAAAATAGCGGATTCTCGAAGTCGCTGTTCTTTACCGGGGCGCGGTTGACCTGGAATGACCCCGCCAATTTTCGTTTGGTCAGCCCTGCCCGAACCGCTTCGCCGCCCGGCAGTGTCACCTCGATCATGTCACTGCTCCGCGGATCACCGCCGAAACAGCACGTGCCCAAATCGCCGACCAAAATGAAGTTGCGGAGCATCCCGGAGCCGCTGGTGGGATGGATGTAGCCCTTCAAAAAGATGTCTTCGCCGTCCAGCTCGATGGCCGTCGGGGTGGGAAGGTCCGCGGCGTTCTGTTCCGCCTGCAGCGTGTAAAACGCCACCCGCTGGTACCCCTCGGGCACTTCGGTGAAATAGATGTAGGTGTGCTGGGCGATGCCGCCGACAAGCACCGTGCCGCAGGCAATGAGCCCGAAGTTGGCCAGCCCGCGACCGCTGTATTCACGAGGAAACCGCCGGATCGTGCGGATCGCCAGGGCCGCGGCAATGATGCCAATGACCGCAACGGCGAGCAACGGCATGAACGTCGGGATGAGCCCCAGGGCGGCAACGACGAGGCAAATCAGCGAGACGATCGCCCCGCGACTGATCGCCCGATAAGGAAAGTCGTCGTCGCCGGCTTTCACCGTTGACGCCGCAAAAGTGTCTGGATCGAGCATGACTACCCGGGAATTGATAGAGGACAGACGATTCGGTGGCGGCATTACGGCGTGCCGAGACCGGAAGTTCAACCCCACGCCAACCTCCGATGTCTACGAAAGCCCCGTCCGGGGCTGGACTCTGTTTGAAAACAAGGCCAACAATCAGCCGATGGGCATTAGCCCACGGTTACAGCACTGCCCGTTTGGGTGTTCGCAAGTGAGCCGCGACCCGAGAGCGAGGCTCTGCCGAGTGGAGGGGCCGGGCCTCCGCAGCGCAACCCGGTGACTGCACAACGCAAAGCCTCCCTACGTCCCACGCCTCATTCGAACGCTTGCCGAAGGGGCAAACGGGCACTGCGGTAGGGGACTCATCGCGATCAACGACCGGTTGCGCCTCGTTGGAACCGCTGCCGAAACGTACCGCCGTTAACCCACGATCAAGACAGAGAAAGCGGTTTTATTTGCAAAATGATGCATGTAATTAACTCAAGAAGCGGAAACGAGTTTTCCATTGTGTGCGGCCTTTTGTGACGCGACCGCGCGATCGAGCAATCGAATCCATGGCCCGATGAAATGCCCATTGTCATGGTAGGTGCGGCCCGAAACCAGATTGCCGTCGATCACGCACGGTTCATCCGCATAGATGCCGCCACAGACTTCCAAATCAAATCGGCATTTGGCAACCGTTGCCATCCGTCGACCGCGAACCCGGTCGGCCCGGGCGGGAATTTCTACGCCGTGACAGACGCTGGCGATCGGAACGTCCGCGTCGAAAAAGTGCCGGGTGATGCGGATCAGATCCTCGTCATCGCGGATGTATTCGGGCGCTCGGCCTCCGCTATAGAAAATCCCGGCGTAGTCGTCCGGGTCGATGTCGCGAAAAGCAATGTCCGACTGCAGCGTGTAACCCTCCCACTCCTTCGTGATCGTCCAACCCGGTTTGTTCTCGTGCATCACCATTTGATAACGATGCACTTCCGGAGCCGCGACGATCGGCTGGTACCCGCCCTCGATCAACCGGTAGTACGGATACATGGTGTCGAGCGTCTCGGACGCGTCGCCGATGACGATCAGGACTTTGGGTTTGCTGGCTTGATTCATGCGAAAAGGTTTTCAACCGGCGAGTTAAGTGATTTAAGTGATTTCAAATCCGGCGCGTTGCGGGCGAGACATCATCGCGTTCGCCTCCTCGTCACCGGGGAATATTTCGGTCTTGGGGTCCCACGTCAATGGACGCTGCAACCGTAGGGAGAGGTTGCCGAGGTGACAAGTCGTGGCGCTGCGATGTTGGCTTTCAAAGTCCGACAGCGGCATCTGCCTTGACTGCACGCAATCGAAGAAGTTGCCCATGTGATTGACAATCGCATCGATCTTGCCGACCCGCTGGGGTCGTGAAAGGTTATCGTGGGCGTAAAGCTTAAAGTTCTCTCGATCAAGCGGATTTTTCTTCAAATCTTCCACCGGGGCACCGTCGAGCGTTCCGCGATTGACAAAAATCCTACCCCGGGTGCCGGTGAACAAGATGCCATTGCGGCCCTGATCGGTGACGTTCATCTCCACCCCCCCGGGATACCGGTACGTCAACCGAAAATCGATCGGGACGTTGTAGCCATTCTCGACGGTCGGTAGCTGGCCCTTGGACTCGACATAAATCGGATCTTCACCGATGGCCCACTGGGCGATGTCCAAATGATGGGCGCCCCAGTCGGTGACCTGACCGCCGGCATACTGATACCAACCGCGGAACGTGTAGTGGCAACGCTCGGTGATGTAGGGGAGTTCCGGTGCTTGACCCTGCCAGAGGTCCCAGTTGAGCTTTGCCGGCGGCTGGCGGGTCTCAAACGGACCGCCGACCAAGTTGGTGTTCAAAACAATGTCGACCCGCTGCAAATCGCCGATTCGGCCGTCCCGCACCATTTCTACCGCCAGTCGGAATCGATGGTCGCTGCGTTGCCACGACCCGACCTGGACCACCCGGCCGGTCTCCTCGACCACCTTTCGCAATTGTTTCCCCTCATCAATGGTCAGTGACAGAGGTTTCTCGACATAAACGTCCTTGCCCGCCCGGCAGGCGTCGATCGCCATCTTGACGTGCCAATGGTCGGGACTGCCGATCGTCACGACATCGACGTCGTCGCGGGCCAGCATATCCTGATAATTTTCATAAATCTTTGCCCGGCTGCCGAAACTGGCGCGGGCTTGGGCCAAGACGTCTTCGTCGACATCGGCGATCGCGGCAATTCGTCCATATGCGGCCGCTTCCCGAGCGATCACCGTGCCTTGGTACCGCATCCCGATCGCACCGATCCGCGGTTTCGCCGGGCCGGGCAGCGGCGGCGCTGGCGGGGTTTGAAAAGAGTCCAAAACTCGTGCCCAAGGCTAAGCCGCCAGCGGCGCCCAAGGTGCCGGCCGCCATGAATTGTCGGCGATTGGCACCGACCGGGGTTGTCAAAGAGTTCTCGCGATCAGTCACGGGGCGATACCTTTCCGCACGGTTGAGTTAACGTTGAATAGGGTCGCCATTGGAACTCGGATTTCGTCGGCAAACCATATCGCATTCACGTAAAGCGATTGCGATATTTTGCCAGGCGGTTGCCGTCACTCCCGATTCCAGTGCCCGAATCGGTTGACCTTGGCCGCTGCCGGGCCTTCGGGCTTGGCGTCGAGCGTCGAAATTCCCTCGGCGTAGATCAGCTCCCCGGTGTAACCGTCATGGAACCGGACCATCACTTGCGGTTCGTCGTAAGCGATGAATTGGTAGCCGGGTCCATCGGGGCGAGGTGCGTGGATCAGGTTGTTGATTTGGACCACGCCATAGACCGTGTTGCGTTGACGCAAGTAGTGGACGTTGTCGGGATACCCGCCAATCCATTTAATTTTGATCTTGGTGCCCTCGCTATCGAACCACCCACCCAGCGGCGGCAACCCCGCGGTCCCCAAAGGATGGTTGGCGGAATTGACCGGGGATATCAAAAATTCCCAGACGTTGTCGGTGATCTGGGCGGCGACGGGGTGATGAACGTCTCCGGTGAGCAACAGAACCGGCTTTTCGATGTCGTCCAGGATCTTGGTCAATTCCTGGCGTTCGGCCACGTAGCCGCAGTAACCATCCCCCTTGGAATCGGTGCTTTTGCCACGCATGTGATAGTTGCTGTGGTAGATGAACCATGGGTCCGGCGAGACGACAAAGATGAACTCCGCGTCGGTATTCTGCACCCCTTGAATGAACCACTCTTTCTGAACGTCCCCCAAAACAAAGCGATCTCGGTCACGGGCGTGACGCTTGCCGAGGAACTTGGATCGTTCACCGCGGGTATCGAGATAGAAGAAGTGACAGTTGCCGATCACCCGGTCGAAATAGTGATGCGTTCCGAGACTGTACGGAGCGTCGCTATCGGTCTTGGCGGGTGGAGCGATCTGCAATGTGTGGCGATCGAGCACATTTTTGACCTCATAGACCCCGACATTTTCACCGCCGCGGTTCTGCGCCGGCGTGGTGGCGTCGCCGCCCAAGGCGAACGGTCCCACATGCAACGTGCTGACCTGATCCAGGTTCAAGCTTGAAAAGTTGGCGTTGGGGTCAACCAGCCGATTGGAACCGGCAGTCAATTGAGCTTCGCCAAAACGAATTGGCATCCGAAACGGCGACGGGCCGTTGGACCAATCAGCATAGTATTGCCAAACCCGAAGCGCTGGATCTCGCACCATGTGTGGCCCATCGCCCAAACCCACTTCGCCGGCACCGTCGATGTTGGAGGTCACCTCATGGTCGTTGTACATCGTCACCAGTGGTGTCGACTGCAGGAACCGATTCAACGATCGACCACGGCTCAAGTATAACTTGTAGTTGTTCTCGATTCCCGCAACCGTCCCATCGTTCAGTTCCTCATAGGTGTAATCACCGTTGACGATGTGAAACGCGATCTTGTCCCGATGTTGGTTATAAAGGGTGTCAAAAGCCGGCGGACTGGGGTAAATCCCATAGGTATTCTCAGGAGAACGTTGTCGTTGGCAGGCTCCGATTGAGAACGCGAAGTTGAATTTGCCCTCGGGGTTAAGGGGATGGGCAAACGTCGTCGCATCCGGCAGCGTTCGGAAGCTCGGCCACGGCGTATCGAGCGAATCGCGGGGGTCCAAAATGTCATCCCCCACCCGCACGGCGTACACATACTCGGTGGCCGGCAGCAGGTCGTCGATTTGCACGTACCCGGTGAAGTCTTCTAACGCTTCGGTGCTGCCGGCAACGACCTTGGCATCGTTCCACACCGATGGACTCAAAGGCGGCTGGCCGGGGGTCATTAGAACCTCGAATGGAATCGCCTCTCGTGAGCGGAGCCAAACGCGAACGGAACTGGACGTGACCGCGCCGAGGATAGGACCATGCGTCACCGGCGTTGCCTGCATCGGGATGACGTGATTGGCAACCGGATCGGGCCAGGAACGGATTTGGGCATCCGCGACGCCGGCGAGCAACCATCCACCGATAACGCAGATATTGAAGCACTTTATCGCGGTCAAGGTAGTTCTCATCAATGAATGTGTAGGATGCTATGGATGTTAAACGCAGGCAATTTTATCGTCCAAACGCCGTTCTCCAGCGATGCGTCCAGCTCGGTCTGCACCACCAAGTCGCGATAGGGCGTGCGACACTTCGGGTCGGTCAACGACCCCGCTTCTTGACCAATTCGCAGTGCTTCGGTTTCCGCCTTGGCGTGGGCCGAAGCGTCGTACTCGGGCATTTGATAGTAGGTAAATTGCGGAGCATCGCCGATGGGGGTCAAGTCGGCTTCGCGAAACTGGACCTGAAGGCCCGCGACATCTTTTTGCGGCAAACGCTCCAGGCAATGGACGACCAATCCGGCATCGGGCTGCCCGGGTTTGGCACGGATGAACATGGCCAATTGATCGTTGACCGCTTCGTCGGTGACGCTCCGCATCCGCGCCGGCAGGATCGGCCAGCGTGGGTCCTCGGGGCCGTCAAATTGACCAAACGCGTCTTCGTAACCATCCAATAATTCCCCGACACCCCGGACCATCGCGTATTGCGGGGCAAAGTGGAAATCTTTTCCGTAAAATCGTTCACGGGTCTTATAACCATCGGCGGGATACACATCATAGGGTGCCGACACCAGGCTGCCGGTGGCGTATGCCAGCGCGATCGTGTCTTGGTTCTGCCTCACATTATCGGACCGCAGCGTGTAGATTTGAAACCGATCGGGTCCGTCTTCGCGTTGGCGAAGCTTCAAAAACTCAGCCGGTTCGATCCCGTCGCTGGCGTCCAACTCCGCGAACTCGTAGTCGAAAAGCTCTTCGTACCACTGCGGCACGTGGACATTTTTGGAGAAAACGATGTCGGGGTTGACCTCGTGAGCGTCCTCCATGATGGCCGTGTAGAACTGCCGCAGGGCACGACGCTGGATCAACGAACGAGTTTGTTTGTCATTGATGTCCGCTTTGCGTCTCTTGGCATCGCGAACGCAATAGGAGCAGAAGCAAACGTTGGGGTCGGACACGACGTCGCCCCAACTGCCCGAGGGACCATCGCACTGGATCCCATGAACCCCGGCCTTGGCCATGTCGACGACCCGGCGCGAGACCAACTCCCGAAACTTTGGATTGTTGTAACAGCCGACTTTGTGTCCCATCGCCGCCAGGTGGGCGGGGCCTTCGACGTCGCCGTCTTTCCCCACCAGGCGGCCGATCTCGAAGGTCATCGCCGGTTCGGCATCGGGATCGCGATCAAACATGTTGACCGGGACGTCATCGGGAAGGCTGCTGACGATCGAGCCGGAGAGATGGTATCCCTTGGCGACGACATCACGCGCCCAGTCATAGTCGAGAATGTAAGACCACTCGATTCGATTGGCGTGGAAGCTCCGGGCGTGCGAGAGGTTGCAACGGGGACGCTGCCAGCGGATCGAAAAGACCACGTCGTCGTATTTCGGCATCCCGGCCACACGGGGCACCGGTTGAGCGACGGACCAAAAGGTGGGTGGCTCAGCGGCATCGGCCGACGGCAGCATCCGATCGCCGAGCAGGGATGCCAGCAGAGCGGCTAAGGCAAATCTCGCAGGTCGTATTGACATCGAGTCGAGTGGTTTGGCGGTTGAAAGATGATCCAAGGACAGACGGCAATGGGTTGAACGTTACTCGCCGCCGCGCGGTCGACAAGCGATGCCGACTCCCCCCAAACCGAAAACCCCGACCGATAGCGAATCTTGACAAGATAACACAACAAAACAACGCGTCCGCGTAATCCGCCGGCGTGTTCGAGATGCTTTAATGACGGGCACAACGCCGCACCGGCCCTCGGTATGGCCTGTCAGTCCACGTTGCCGCCGACTCCCGGCGATCAAGACCGTCCTCTCCCTGCCCCGAAGTTTTCATGCAAAACGGTCCACGATCGACTCACGCTCTGCGAATCATGATTTGGGTCGGTTGGTGCCTGATGGCCCTCGGGTGCCGGGAGGCTGAAACCAACCCGGTCACTCGTTCGGAGTTGTCCAACTATTTGGAGTCGAATCCTTCACCGCCCGATGAAGGAGCCTTTGAAACGGCACCCCCGGGCAGTTCCTGATTGGAACTTTCGCTATCAAACTTCTTTCTGCAATCACACGAGTCCTTTTCATGATTCCCCCTGTCCAACCCCGTCGCCGTCGCGCGGCATTTACCCTGGTCGAACTCCTGGTGGTGATCGCGATCATCGGCGTTTTGGTGGGGCTACTCCTGCCGGCGGTCCAGGCGGCTCGCGAGGCCGCCCGGCGAATGAGCTGCGGCAACAATTTCAAACAAATCGGTCTGGCGATGCACAACTACCATGCCGCCTACGATCAACTCGCCGTTCAATCCGGTGGTACTCGGATCGCCAACGCTCCTCCGCGTCCGACCGGCAATCAAGCCAACAACGGGTTGCAGTTGAGTTACCTGGTGGGGCTGACGCCGTTCATGGAGCAGCAGGCGTTGTGGGAACAGATTTCCAATCCGATGCGGATCAGCGGCACGGTGACCTATCAAGCGATGGGTCCGATGCCCGAACGAAGCCTCGCCCACGAACTGTTGGAGGCTTATTCACCGTTCATGACGAACCTCCCGACGTTGCAATGCCCCAGCGATCCGGGAATCGGGTTGCCCGCTCAGGGCCGGACCAATTATGCCGCTTGCATGGGCGATGCGATTTGGTTCACCGACCGTGGCAAGCTTTGGTACAACTACACCGCCGGGGCATGGCAGGAGAACATTCCCGCCCACATCCGCCGCATCCGGGCGTCGGCCCGGGGAGTTTATGCGGCCGGCGAAGTGCCCAAATTCCGGGACATCACCGACGGGTTGTCCAATACAATCATTGCGGGCGAAATCGTTACGGACCTAGGCGATTCGGACAAACGAACGACGTCCAGAAGCGGCGGGGCGGGCAACCCGTCACCGGTGGCGATCTCCCCGGCGACCGCCTGTGTCGGCGAAATCGACGCGTCGCGACCTCAGTTTTGGAACACGGCGACATCGGTCCCCGAGCGGGGGCGGGGTTTCAAATGGGCCTGCGGTTATCTCACCTATACCGGATTCAACACCATTTTGCCTCCCAATCGTGAGGTCTGTACAAACGCCAATTCGGGTTCCAACGGCATGGGCACCTACCCGCCCGGCAGCCGTCACCAGGGCGGTTGTCACGTGTTGATGGCCGATGGGGCGGTGCGTTTCATCACCGATTCGATCGATGCGGGAAACACGTCTTCGACCACCGTTTTTGTCGATTGGTGGGCCGGCGGGGGAGATTCCTCCGCGATCGAGCCGACCGCGGTGGCCGGCGCCAAAAGCCCTTTTGGTTTGTGGGGCGCTCTTGGGACTCAATCAGCCCGCGAGACCATTGGCGAAGGATTCTAGGACCGTAGGATTAACAACTGCGGTATTCATCGTAGCTGGACCCGCCAGGGTTCAGTCCGCCCTGAACCCTGGCGGGTCCGGCCCCACCAATGCGGAAGTCTATCCGGGACCCTATATGAAGACGGCCTTTGCCTCCCTCGTTGTTACGTTGCTATCGTCCGTGCCGCTGTGGGGCGCGGCACCTAACATCGTGCTGATCGTTGCGGACGATCAACACTACGGCGACTTTGGCTTCATGGGCAACCCTCGGGTTCACACGCCCCATCTCGACCGGCTGGCGGCGCGGTCGGCGCGGTTCACTCATGGCTACGTGCCCTCGAGCGTCTGTCGACCGTCGTTGGTGTCGATCCTGACGGGTCGGTATCCGCACGAGCATGGCGTTTACTTTAACCATCCCCCGCCGGGATTCGCGGCCCTAACTCGGTCGCCGGAGATCACCAAGCTTCGATACGATCGGCTTCGCGGGCAAACCGATCATTTGATTCAGAACACCCCCACGTTGCCGCGAGCATTGGCGTCGGCCGGGTATCGATGTTTGCAAACGGGCAAATTTTGGGAGGGGCACCATACCAACGCCGGATTTACCCAAGGGATGACCACCGCGGAACCCTCGGGGGGCAAGTATGGCGACAAACAGTTGGCCAATGGTCAATGGGTGGCCCACGGCAACGGCGATCACGGTTTGGCAATTGGACGACAAACAATGCAGCCGATTGCCGACTTTTTAAACGAGGGAACGGACCAACCATTTTTTATCTGGTACGCGCCGTTCCTACCGCACGTGCCGCACGATTCACCGCCTGAATATGATGAGATCGCGGCGCAGCGGCCCGGGGTCAAGCCGCATGAGTTGCCCTACTACGCGTCGATCGCCCAGTTCGATGCGACCGTCGGCACGTTGATGCAGCTCTTGGATCAACACGATCGCGGCGGGCACACGATCTTCGCGTTTGTTTCGGACAATGGTTGGGTGCCCGACCGGCAGCTTGAATTGAAACGATCGCCGGGGCAGTGGGACCATACCGACCGCAGCAAACGAGCCCCCTTTGACGATGGACTTCGCACTCCAATCCTGATCGCGTGGGACGGTCACGTGGTGCCGGCGACGCATGAGGCTCCGGTCAGCAGTGTTGACCTTATGCCAACTTTACTCTCGGCCGCCGGGCTTGCAATTTCTCCGTCCAGCGGTGTGAACCTATGGCCAATCGCCACGGGCGAAGCGGTCGCGAGTGCCGATCGGCCCGTCTACGGGGAATTGTATCCGGGGGACGCAAGTCGTCTGGACGATCCGGCGCGTGACGTCGCCTATCGTTGGATTCGCAAGGGTGATTACAAGCTGATCGTGCCCAGCGTTCACGGTCGGGCGCGACCCTGGGGAGGCTACCTCAATGATCCGGCGTTGTTCCGCATCGCCGATGATCCGACCGAGTCGACCAATTTGATCGGTCAACCGGAACTCCAGGCAATCGTCGAGGATCTAACGTCGGAGCTGGATCGCTGGTGGCCGGGATGAAGCCTATCAAAATGTCGAAGCGGGTCGCGAAGCGATTCCGGGTTGTATCAACGTTTAACTTTCTGCGTTGTGCTTTGCAGCAATTTTCTTCGGACATTTCAGTGGCCAACGTTGAGGAATCAAGTTTTTTCAGGCATGGCAGTCATGCTTAGTAAAACCTTTCGTTGTCGACGAATTGATGGCGATGAAATTCGACGAAGAGTCACTCTCACAAGTGCAAATAACGTGAATTTTCCCATTCATGTTCCTCCGGTTCTCATTGGGCACAACAACGCCACCGAGCGACTGTCGTCGCTTCGCGACTACCCTACGGCCGTGACGTCTTTGAATCCCCGGACTGACGTCCGGGGCTATCAACTGCCATCGCTTCGCGATTTAAATTTTCCTCAGTCGCAACGCGACGCCATGCAATCGCCCCGGACGTCAGTCCGGGGTTGGCATCCCTGAATGACCAAGTCGCGAAGCGATGGCAGACGTCATGCTCCACAGGGGACTGTCGTTCCCGCTCCCGTGAACGCCGCAGTTGTTGATCCCGCGGTCTTGACGCCTATCGGCTGATTGTTTGCATCGTTTTCAGAAAAGGCTCAGCGCATCACGGGCTGACATGTAGGATTCCATGTATGGCAAATGGCGGCAGAGGAATGGTCCAAACGCCCGATTTCAATGATGCGGTGATATCGGTTTCTTCGACGAGCCGCCGGTACGGTGCGGAACAAGCCGGATCCGACAGCGATCCGGCTTCCTTTCCGATCCTCAGCGCCTCGGCTTCGGCCGCGGCGTGGGCGTCCGCATCGTATCCTTCGGGGATTCGGCAGAAAGTGAATTTCGGGTTGTCGCCCAACAACTTCAAATCTTCGGTTCGGACTTGAACCTCCAGCCCCGCGACGCTTCGCTCGCCGGAGCGTTCGAGGCAATGAATGACCAACCCGGCATCGGGTTGATTGGGGCGAGCGCGAACGAACATCGCAATTTCTTCGGATGATTCGGTGGTCGCTTTGTCGGAATCCGACACGAACGACGTTTGACGGATTCGGGCTGGTTTGATTGACCAGCGATCATCCATCCCCCCGTCGTATTGAGCGTAGGCATCCTCGAAACCGCGACCATTCGTCCTACCTCATAGGTGGATTCATCCTGCGTGCCCGACCCATCCTCGACCGATCGAGTCGGCAACGTGTCGGGCAGGCTGCTGACCAGGGCGCCCGAAAGGTGGTAGCCCTGGTCGACGACTTCGCGTGCCCACCGGTAGTCCCATATGTAGGACCATTCGATGCGGTTGGCATGAAAGCGCTGAGCGTCCGATAGGTTGCACTGCGGGCGGTTCCAACGGATTGAAAAGACGACGTCGTCGTAGTTGGGTAGACCAGCGGGCCGGGCGGCGGTTTGCGCGACAGACCAGAAGGTTGGTTCTGCGGCGGTGGTCGACGAGCTTGTTAGCGGGATAAATGGAGCGATCCATCCAAGAAACGCGGGAAAAACAAATGAAGCACCGACCAAAATAATCCGGCCCCCCTCTCCCCCACGCCTCGTGGGGGAGAGGGGCTGGGGGTGAGGGGGAGCAACATCGGACGTCCAGGATGATCGCCCCCTCACCCCCAGCCCCTCTCCCCCGAAGCGGGGGAGAGGGGGGCCGAATTCTTCGATCCATTCATCCACTTTTTTTCCCGTAATCCTAAGCCACGATCGGATGGTAGTATAAACTTTCATGAGACGTCTTTCCGGGGCGGTTGTGCTAAACGGTGTCGCAGGTGGTAAAGAATGAAAGATGATTGAAGCGTCTCTAAGTAGCAGGCAGGTTGGAAGCCTATCCCACTACCGCCGCACCGAATGGTCGCGTCGATAGACACCGGGCGTCATGCCAAATGTCTTGCGAAACACATGGAGCATGTACTGGGCGGTTTTGAAACCGCAACGATGGGCGATTTGATCGAGGTTCAAGTCCGTCTCGCGGAGCAGTTCGCTGACCGATTCGATCTTGACCCGGTTGATCTCTTCGTTGGGACTGCGGCCGATCAAGCGGCGGCAACTCCGTTCCAGCGAACTGCGGGACACCGGCACCGCTTCCAGGACGTCGGTCACGTTCAGCCCGCCGCAGGCACCTTCGCGGATCAACCGAATTGCTTTGGCAATCAGCGGGTCTTCGATCGCCAGGGTGTCGGACGACTTGCGGCTGACCAATCCGACCGGCGGCAGCAGGGTTTCGGTTGGTGGGGCGGGTCGGCCGGCCATCAAATCGTCCAAGATGCCGGCCGCCCGGTAGCCGATCTTCTCACCGGCCAACTGGACGCTGCTCAGCGGCGGGGTGCTCATCGTGTCGATGGTGCGATCGTTTTCGACACCGACGACCGCGACGTGTTCGGGCACCCGCACGCCGCTGCGGGCACAGGCGTCCAGGAACCAGCACCCCAGCAGATCGGTGCAGGCCATCACGGCGGCGGGTTTGGGCAGTTCCTCGATCCAGCGGGCCAGCCGATCCTGTTGGGCCTCCCACTGCTCAGGTTTTTCGGTCGGTCCGGCCTGGCACAGTTCGACGCAGGTGTGGCCGCGTTGCCGTAGGGCTTGGACAAAGCTGTCCCGCCGCTTGACGAAAAAGTCCTCGGTATCCAGCGAGTAGACGCCAAAGTGTTTGAAGCCTTTTTGGACAAAATACTCAGCGACGATTTGACCGACCGCTTCGTTGTCGACGCCGACGAAGGGGGAACTGGCCGCTCGACGGGTCGATCGCAGCTCGACGGTTGGAACGCGAGCCCGGGCGACGGCCGCGGCGATCCGGTCGCTGCCGGAGCGGACCAGGATGCCGTCGCCATCCCAGGAGGAGAGCCAAACGGGAGGTTTGGAGTCCAAATCGCGGGCTTCGACAAACAGCGACCACGGGCCATGCTCGACGCTGTACCGTTTGACGCCTTGGAGCAAATCCCGCCCGTAAGCTCGCGAGGTTTCGATCAGCAGGGCGACACGCTTCATGGCCGAAATCGTAATCCAACCCCGCCGGGCGGGTGTGCCGCCTGACGCAGGACCGCAACATCATTCCGGGATTACGGAATGGAATCCGCACGGTAACGGGGTAAGGATCTCGCACTAAGTCGCTACGCATGACGCGTCAGACGCTTTGTCAAAGAACGCCTACCCGATCTCCGACGATTTCAAATGCCGACTTCCGACCCCAGGTTTTCCAGATTGCTCGCATTGGTTCGTCCTTTGTTCCTGACGCTGCCAATTATGATTGCCACCACCCTGAGCGCGGCACCAGTGACGTTCCTTGCTGACCTGGAGATGGACAATCTCGGTAACACCAGTGGCTTAATGCCGTACTTCACAACGCCATCGGCGACGCCTCATTCGGCAGGCGTCCCGAATGAGTCGCCCAGTGGCTATTCCGACCGATTTTTCTTCCGGGACGTTTCGACGGGAATCGACTTCGCCTTCAACTACACCTGGGAAGCCGAAACCGCAAGGGTTGTCGGGACTAACCTCCTTGGAACCAACACGAACGTGATGGGAGTCGACAATGCGGCGATGAATACCAATGAAACGATGACCGTGAGGCTCTCCGGTCTAAAT
Source organism: Pirellulaceae bacterium (assembly GCA_963833245.1). GTDB lineage: Bacteria > Planctomycetota > Planctomycetia > Pirellulales > Pirellulaceae > Rhodopirellula. The sequence goes on along the minus strand of CAWHXH010000002.1, from coordinate 949,416 downwards.
GTCGATTTATCCAATTACATCGTCGGTTCGGTTGGTGGAATCATGAACCCTACCTTAAATAGCTCTTCCATTGCGTTCAGCCAGTTGAATTTTGGATCGTTCAATGGCAATGGAAACAACACGACGGTTCTTGGCATCACGGGCAACGTGGGGATTGGCGGCGATACGTTTTATAGAATGAGCGAAAATGGGACAGCGGGCATTTTCGAGGTCGGCGTTGAGGGGCTCAGTGATATGGAAACCCAGCTAACCTTCACAGTCCTTTCGGGTCAGTCCTCTGACCCCAATTACAACTTTGAGTCGTCACAAATGCGTGTTGCCCTCGATGTCAGCGAATCGGCCGTCGCAGTTCCAGAGCCTTCGTCCTTCGCAATCTTCGGTATCAGCATGTTGGCTTTGGCGTCACGCAATCGCAAAACAAAGCTTGGTAAGGTTCAGTGAATAACGCTCTTCCAAATCGCAGAGCCTTTGGTCGGACCACGATGGTTGCCCCGCTCGCCGCGTCGCTGTTGGCGAATCACGAGCTTCTTGCCGGAGAACAGCAGGCGGCGGAAAATCAGGCGGAAGGCTTTCGACTCAACTACCTGCTTGCTAGCAGCATGTACGGCCATGTGTACGTCGGCGACGTGCTCGCGGAAGTGCAAAAAACCGGGGCGACCGCCATTGACCTGTGGCCCAAGACGCACGGCAATCAGCGTGAACAACTCGATGATTTGGGTATCGAGAAGTTTGCTGACATGATGCGTGAGCATGATGTCACACTCGGCTGCATCACCCAGTACAAGCTGGGGCCGTTTGGGTTGCAAGACGAGATGCGCCTGGCTCAGCGGCTTGGGTGTCAAACGATCGTTACCTCGGCTAACAATGGGGTCAAAGCCAAAGGTTTGAAAGGTTCGCGGCTCAAGGCGGCTATTGCGGACTTCATCGATCAAATGAAACCGCACTTAGCTGTCGCGAGGGAGACCGGGTTAACGATTGCCATCGAGAACCATGCCAAAAACATCATAGAATCGCCGGAGTCGCTCCAATGGCTCGCCGAGATGGCGCCGGACAACCTGGCGATCGCTTACGCTCCCTATCACCTGCCCCAGGATGAAACGTTGCAGGCAGAATTGATCGAAACCCTCGGCGACAAAATCAGCATCTTTTACGCCTGGGAACACGGCAACGGGTGTCACACCGCCCAGCCCAAGGAACAGGAATTGTTGCAGATGCCCGCCCGCGGGCCGTTGGACTTCAAACCGCTGCTGGCGGCGCTGAAGACCATCGATTTCAACGGATTTACCGAGATTTTTATGCACCCCTACCCGCGGGGGTTGATGATTGTGCCGGGGACCGATGCGGTGACCGCGGAGATCAACCGGAGCCGAGAGTATTTGGATGGGTTGGTCAAAACGTTGGCTTGAACCATCCAGCCGCGGGGTGTTTGCCCTCGGGCTGACTGATCGCGGTTGCTCCTACTATTTGATTCGCGCCATGCTCAGACATCTTCACTACTTCACTTGGCTGAGGAACGCGGGAACCACAAATGCCGGTCTTTGCATTATCGCAGTGAGCCTTTCAGGATGGGTCAAACCGTTAGCCGCGACGCGAGGCTTTGCGAGCGGCCGGGCCGGGAATCCAGGCGACCCACCGAGAACCGGCCGCTCGCAAAGCCTCGCGTCGCGGCTAACTGCCTCGCGTTTGCCTCGACGAAAGCCGTCACTTGTTTTTCCCGCGTTCCCAAGGAACGCGGGAACCACAAATGCCGGTCTTTGTCTTAGCGCAGTGAGCCTTTCAGGATGGGTCAAACCGTTAGCCGCGACGCGAGGCTTTGCGAGCGGCCGGGCCGGGAATCCAGGCGACCCACCGAGAACCGGCCGCTCGCAAAGCCTCGCGTCGCGGCTAACTGCCTCGCGTTTGCCTCGACGAAAGCCGTCACTTGTTTTTCCCGCGTTCCCAAGGAACGCGGGAACCACAAATGCCGGTCTTTGTCTTAGCGCAGTGAGCCTTTCAAGATGGGTCAAACCGTTAGCCGCGACGCGAGGCTTAGCGAGCGGCCGGGCCGGGAATGCAGGCGGCCCACCGAGAACCGGTCGCTCGCAAAGCCTCGCGTCGCGGCTAACTGCCTCGCGTTTGCCTCGACGAAAGCCGTCACTTGTTTTTCCCGCGTTCCTAAGGAACGCGGGAACCACAAATGCCGGTCTTTGTCTTAGCGCAGTGAGCCTTTCAAGATGGGTCAAACCGTTAGCCGCGACGCGAGGCTTAGCGAGCGGCCGGGCCGGGAATGCAGGCGGCCCACCGAGAACCGGTCGCTCGCAAAGCCTCGCGTCGCGGCTAACTGCCTCGCGTTTGCCTCGACGAAAGCCGTCGCTTGTTTTTCCCGCGTTCCTAATGATCGCGACGGCTGCAACCACAACGGGGGCAACCGCCGAAGACCTCGTCGACTTTTCCCGCGACGTCCTGCCGATCCTCTCGGATCACTGCTTCACCTGCCACGGACCCGACGAAGCGGCGCGGCAGGCGGGATTGCGGCTGGATATTGAATCCGAAGCCAAGTCGGACGACTACGCCGCGATCGTTCCCGGCGACGCCGAGAACAGCCAATTGATCGACCGGATCTTCCACGAGGATCCCGACGTCGTCATGCCACCGCCGGCAAGCGTCAAGCAACCGACCGAGGCTCAACGTCAAACGCTGGTTCGGTGGATCGATCAAGGGGCAACTTGGCAGGGGCATTGGGCGTTTGAACCCGTCCAAGCTGCACCCACAACTTTTGATAGGCTCCGTGATAGCATCGATCATCACATCGGCCAGAAACTCGCCGCCAGTGACATGCGGCGTAATCCGCCAACCGACGCGGCGACCTGGTTTCGCCGCGTTAGCCTGGATTTGACCGGGTTGCCACCGACCATCGACCAAATGCAACGGTTCCTCCACGATCCAAACCGACCGGCGGCGGTGGAGGACTTGCTCGGCAGTCCGCATTTTGGCGAACGGATGGCGTGGGATTGGCTCGAAGCGGCCCGGTACGCCGACACCCACGGCTACCAAAAGGACAACGTGCGGACGATGTGGGTTTGGCGGGATTGGGTCATCCGGGCTTTCAACGACAACATGCCCTTTGACCAATTCACAATCGAGCAATTGGCCGGCGACCTGTTGCCCGACTCGACGCTGCAGCAACAGGTCGCCACGGCGTTCAATCGCAATCACCGCATCAACGCGGAGGCCGGTGCGATCGCCGAGGAGTACCGCACCGAATACGTCATCGATCGCACCGATACGGTGGCCACCGTTTGGTTGGGGCTGACCGCGGGGTGTGCCCGGTGCCACGATCATAAGTTTGACCCGCTCTCCCAAGCTGATTTTTATAGGCTCTCCGCGTTCTTTAACAACATCGAAGAACGTGGCAACGATGGGGTGGGTGCGGCCGCGGTGCCCCAAATGGTCGTGCCGATCGAGGGGTTTGATGAGAAGATCAAGGACGCTCAACGCAATCTTTCCGATGCCACACAACGCCTGGCTTCGACGGCCAAGCAGAATGCCGAGGGATTCAAGTTTTGGATGATCGAGCAGCAGGCGATCCTGGATTCAGGTCAGTACTTTTTGAGCCTGCAGGCCGATCAAGTTAGCGGTCGCAGTGCCGGGTCGACTTTTACCAAAATCGCGGACGATTCGATCCTCTTTGGGGGCGCCAACCCGCTCAACGATGTTCATGAGGCAACGTTTGCACTGAACGTTTTGCCGCCGATTCGACGGATTCGGCTCGAAGCGATCCCGGACGAGTCGCTGACAGGCGGTTCGTTGGCTCGAAGTTTCGATGGCAACTTTCTGCTATCTGACGTTGAAATCGACTTCAATGAACAACCGCAACCCATCCGGTCAGCGTCGGTCGATCAATTGTCACAGGCGGCCCCCCCGATGCCGGTCGCTAAGTCATCCCAAACGGTGATCGATGGCGATCCGCTGAGCGGCTGGACGGTCGGGCCGGGGGTGCGGCAAACGATGACCGCAACCCTCGAACTCGCGACTCCGATCGAAGCGAGGGAGGATGATTCATTGACCATTCGGCTGGTGTATCAATCCCGCGAGGAGCAGCAGATGATCGGCCGATTTCGCATTTCGGTTCAAGTCGGTGAAGCTGGCCCCGACGCGGCTGAGATGTCAATCAATCGATACCGAGCGTTGTTGCGAAACGATTCCAGTGACCTGTTGACGGATTATCGCGAGACAGCCCCCGAGTTCATCGAACTGCGTCGCGATCGTGATGCCGCCCGGGATCGATTAGCCGACCTACGCCGCCGGTCTCAAACCCAAGTGATGGTCATGCGGGAACGTGCAGGGCCGCCGCGACCCACCCATGTGCTGGGCCGCGGGATTTATGACCAGCTCGGGGACGTCGTTGAGCCTGACGTGCCCGGTTTTCTCAAAATGGACACGGGGTCGGACCGCAAATCAGCCGCATCGCCGGACCGAAAGGACCGTTTGTGGCTGGCTCGGTGGATCACCGATGATGAAAATCCCCTGACCGCCCGGGTGACGGTCAACCGGTTTTGGCAACAGATCTTTGGCACCGGGTTGGTCAAAACCGCCAACGATTTTGGCTACCAGGGGGACCGCCCCAGCCACCCTGAATTGCTCGACGCATTGGCTGCAAACTTCGTGTCCAGCGGTTGGGATGTCAAAGCGTTGATCCGCGAGATCGTGCTATCGGAGACCTATGGCCGGGGCGACGTCGTCAGTGAGCCGGCGTTGGCGATGGACCCTGACAACCGATGGTTGGCCCGTTTCCCCCGCCGCCGGTTGCCCGCCCCGATGCTGCGGGATCAAGCGTTGCACCTCAGCGGTCTGCTTCAGCCCATGCTCTTTGGCCCCCCGGTCCGACCATGGCAACCGGCGGGGTTGTGGGAGGCGGTCGCGGGCGTCAACAGCAACACGACGCGTTATGAGACCGATCGTGGCGATGCGTTGTTCCGCCGCAGCCTGTACACGTTTTGGAAACGCGGGATGCCGCCCCCGTCGATGGTATTGTTCGACGCGGCGACGCGAGAGGTGTGTAGTGTTGGGCGATCGACGACGAACTCGCCGCTGCAAGCCTTGGCGGTGCTCAACGATCCGAACTTTGCCGTGCCCGCGATCGTAATGGCGTCCAAAGCCTTGACGGCTTCGGCTGACGGAGGAGACCAAAGCCTTGGCGGCTTCGGCGACCGGGATCGTGGATCAATTATGTGATCGCGTTCATTGGACAGAATCGACATCTGCAACTTCGTGACCGGTTGGTGGTTCTATTCGAGGAGCACCTGCGTCGATATCGCGCAAGATGAAAGCCGGGCGCATCAACGGATTGCTCCAGCCAATGATTGGATTGAACCGACCGGGGACGCCGCGACGTTGGCGGCGGCTACCGAAGTCGCCGAAGTGTTGTTGAACCTGGACGCCACGCTAACTCATCGTTGAGTGACCCAAATGAACACCGAAAGTCTTGGCGACTTCCGCTACGGGGAATGCCCATGAATGCTGCCAATCGACGCCAGTTCTTGTCGACCGCCTCGGGGTTGTCCGTCGGGGCCATCGCGCTGCATGAATTGTCCCGCCGTGCCGACGCGGCCGAATCCAACACCAGGACGACCCCGCCGCCGGCCAAGCGGGTCATCTACCTGTGTCAATCGGGGGCGCCTTCGCAGATCGACTTGTTTGATCACAAGCCGGGTTTGGTCCAATGGGCTGGGCAAGATTTGCCCGAGTCGGTCCGAGCCGGGCAACGTTTGACCACCATGACATCGGGACAAGATCGGTTTCCGATCGCCCCGAGCCTGTTTGAATTCAATCGTCATGGCGACAGCGGGGCGAGCGTCAGCGAATTGATGCCACACCTGGCGGGGATCTCCGATGATCTTTGCTACATCCACTCGATGCACACCGAGGCGATCAATCACGACCCGGCGATCACGTTCCTGCAAACCGGTTCGGAGCAGGCCGGACGGCCCAGCCTGGGGGCGTGGCTGAGTTATGGACTCGGTAGCGAGAACGATGAGTTGCCCGCGTTCGTCGTGTTGCTGTCCCGCGGCAGCGGACGGCCCAATTGCCAACCGTTGTACAACCGGCTCTGGGGCAGCGGTTTCCTGCCGTCACGACACCAGGGCGTCAAGTTCATGTCGTCGGGCGATCCGGTGTTGTATTTGGAAGATCCACCGGGACAAACCCGGGCCGGACGACGAAGCAATCTGGACGTCCTGGCACAACTCAACGCCGCCGCTCATGACCGGGTTGGCGAACCGGAAATTCAAACGCGAATCTCACAATATGAGATGGCGTTTGCGATGCAGCAGTCCGTGCCCGACGCGGTGGACTTTTCCGATGAGTCGGCCGAGACGTTGCGACGCTATGGACCCAACGTCATGACCCGCGGCCACTACGCTTACAACTGCCTGCTGGCACGGCGGTTGATCGAACGAGACGTTCGGTTCGTGCAGTTATTTCACATGGGCTGGGATCAACACAACGCCTTGCCCAAACAAATTCGTGGCCAGTGCGCCGACACCGACCAACCGTCGGCGGCCCTGGTGGCGGATTTGAAAGAGCGTGGACTGCTCGATGACACGTTGGTCGTTTGGGGCGGCGAGTTTGGACGGACGGTTTATAGTCAAGGTGATTTAACGGCGGACAATTACGGCCGCGATCACCACCCACGCTGCTTCACCGTTTGGATGGCCGGCGGCGGGGTGCGGCCGGGAATCCAGTATGGCCGAACCGACGATTTTAGTTACAACGTGACCGAGAACCCGGTTCACGTTCATGACCTCAACGCCACGATCCTGCATCAACTCGGGATCGATCACCGGCGATTAACCTTTCGACATCAAGGCCGCGACTTTCGGCTGACTGATGTGCATGGAGAAGTGATTGATGATGTTTTGGGATAATCTTCGTAGGGTGGGTCAAGCCGCTTCGGCGCCGACCCACCGTGGTTGTGATGGTGGGTCGGCGCCGAAGCGGCTTGACCCACCCTACTTCCTGCTGCTGTGCCTTTGGTGCTGTGGCCAGGTTGCGGCCAAACCGATCGATTTCGGACGCGATATTCGCCCGATCCTCTCGGACCATTGTCTTGCCTGCCATGGGCTGGACGAGTCGACCCGCGAAGCCGGGCTGCGGTTGGACCTGGCCGAGGAAGCTTACGATTCCGGTGCGATCACCCCCGGCGATGCCGAAGCGAGCGAATTGTGGTACCGGATTATCAGCGAGGACGTGGATTCAGTCATGCCGCCTCCGCACTTTCACAAACCGCTGAGCGATCAGCAACGCGAATTGTTGAGGCAGTGGATCGACGACGGGGCCAAGTATGAAGACCACTGGGCATTCACCGCCCCGGTCAAACCCCAACTACCAAAGGCCGATCAAGTCGCGTTGACCAATCCGATCGACAGCTTCATCGCTGCGAGGTTGGTCGAAGCCGACCTGTCGCCGTCCCCGCGAGCGGACCGCCGCACGTTGATTCGGCGGTTGTCGCTCGACCTGATTGGACTGCCGCCGACCCCGGATCAAACCGCAGAATTTCTCGCCGACGAGGGTGTTGGGGCAACCGACCGGTTGATCGATCGACTGATCGCCAGCGTCGGATTTGGCGAGAACATGGCCCGGCAGTGGTTGGACTTGGCTCGATACGCCGACACGCACGGTTTGCATTTGGACAACCGGCGGTCGATGTGGCCCTACCGCGACTGGGTCATCCGGGCGCTCAACGAAAACTTGCCATTCGACGAGTTCACGCGTTGGCAACTGGCCGGTGACCTGTTGCCCGATCCGACAACCGATCAATTGGTCGCCTCGGGCTTCAACCGATGCAACGTGACAACCAACGAGGGCGGCAGCATCGCGGAGGAATTGCAATTTCGCTACGCGGTCGACCGAACGACGACGACGGCGGAAGTTTGGATGGGACTGACCGCGGGTTGTGCGGTGTGCCACGATCACAAATTCGATCCGATTTCCGCCAAAGACTTTTATTCGCTCTACGCGTTTTTCAACAGCACCGCCGACCCGGCGCTGGACGGCAATCAGACCGACACCCCGCCGGTGTTGCGACTCTATGAGGAAGCGGTTGCCGCGGAGGCGGCGGAACTCCATGAACAAATCGATACCCAGGAGACCATGATCCGCGAGGCGATCGATGGACTGAAGTACGTGGACAAAAAGGGTCCGCCGACTAAATCGTTCAAAGCATGGACCAAGAAGAATCAATCGAGGCGAATCAAAGAGCTGTCCAATGATCTGCAGGCGGTCGTTCGCGGCATCCCGCCGGAGCAATGGTCCCCTGAGCAGCGGGCCGGCATCTTTGACCATTGGATTCGCAACGTCAGCGTTGATGCCAAACCGGTGCTCGAAACGTTGACCGCAGTGAAAGCGGCGTTGGTTAAGTCGATCGATGAGATCAACAAAAAAACGCCCACGACATTGATCATGGCCGACTTGCCACGACCCCGCGAGACGTTTGTGATGGTCCGCGGTGCCTATGATCAACCCGGCGAGGAGGTCACCCCGGCGGTGCCCAACTTTTTGCCGCCTATTTCGGCCGGTTCATCTGACGAATCAAACGAACCGGTCGATCGCCTCGATCTGGCTAATTGGTTGGTTTCGGGCGACCATCCGCTGACCGCTCGGGTGACCGTCAATCGGCTGTGGCAACACTTTTTCGGGACCGGTTTGGTCTCAACGAGTGGGGACTTCGGCTCGCAGGGTGAACCGCCGTCGCATCCCGAGTTGTTGGACTGGCTGGCGGTCGAATTTGTCGACTCGGGCTGGAACGTCAAACATATGATTCGGTTGATCGTCAGCAGCAAAACCTATCAACAGTCCTCGGTGGTCACGCAGCGAAGTTTGGAAATCGATCCGGAGAATCGACTGCTCAGCCGGTTGCCGCGGTTGCGGCTGGAGGCCGAAGTGATGCGGGATCAGGCCTTGTTCTTGAGCGGTCTATTGGTGCCGACGGTCGGCGGGCCGGGCGTCCATCCCTATCAACCCCCCAATATCTGGGAGCCGGTCGGCTTTGGTGGCAGCAATACGCTCAACTACGTTCAAGATCATGGCGATGCGTTGTACCGGAGGAGTATCTATACGTTTCTGAAACGCACTGCCCCGCCACCCTTCATGTCCTCCTTCGATGCCCCCAACCGCGAGCAAACCTGCATGGCCCGGTCGCGTTCCAACACACCGATGCAGGCGTTGCAATTGATGAACGATATCCAGCACGTCGAAGCGGCGCGGCAGTTGGCGACGCGGATTTTGACGAACCAAGACGCCGATGGCTCTCCCGTTCAGGACGCTTGGCAGTTGGTGACCGGCCGGATCGCTGAGCCGGACGAGGTGAAAGCGGCTAGCGAAGTTTTAACACGCTTTAGGGATCGTTACCGCGATGATCCTCAATCCGCCGATGAATTGATCCACTTTGGCGAAAGCGAGGTGGACTCGGAGCTGGACCCGATTGAATTGGCGGCTCACACGATGATGGCCAGCGTCCTATTGAACCTCGACGAAACGATTTGCCGGAATTAATGACTGTTCGGGTCGGCGTTGGTTGTACGACGGGCTTTCAGCCCGTCGCATTCACCCATTCATCAAAACCATTCGTGGCAACAACATAAGCCTTGACGTCCTTTGTTAGCTTTTGGACGGCCTGAAAGGCCGTCCTACGTCACAAACACCCCTGAGAATTAGTTTAACGATGCATCAAGCACTTCAATATCACCGCGAAGAGACGCGTCGACAATTTTTTGCCGGTCAGGGGCTGCGTCTGGGTAGCTTGGCGATGGCGGGACTATTGCCTCGGGAAAAATCGTTTGGGGCGGGGAGTTCGCCCGCCGATCGGGTTCATCCGCCATTGCCGGGGCTGCCGCACCATGCCCCAACGGCCAAGCGGATCATTTATCTGCACATGAACGGGGCTCCGTCGCAGCTTGACATGTTCGATGACAAGCCGGGTTTGAAAGACAGGTTCAATGGCAACCTGCCCGATTCGGTCCGCGGCGACCAGCGGATCACAGGCATGTCCTCGGGCCAGGCCCGGTTCCCGATCGCGCCGAGCGTTTTCAAATTCAGTTCTTGTGGTGAATCCGGGATGCGGATGAGCGAGTTGGTGCCGCACATGCACTCGATCGCCGACGACATCACGATGATCAAATCGGTGCATACCGAAGCGATCAATCATGACCCGGCCTGCACGTTTGTGATGACCGGCAGCGAGGTGCCGGGCAAACCGAGCCTCGGTTCGTGGCTCTCTTATGGGTTGGGCAGCGAGTGCAACGACCTACCCGCCTTTGTCGTTTTCACCCCGACGTTTCCCAAGGAAAGTCAGGCCCAAGCGCTGTTCACCCGTATGTGGAGCAGCGGATTCCTGCCGAGTAAATACGACGGCGTCGCATTGCGTGGAGAAGGCGATCCGGTGCTGTTTCTCAAAAACCCGCCGGGTGTCAGCGGGGGGGACCGGCGGATGATGCTCGACACCTTGGGTGAATTGAACGCCCGGAATTTGGAACGTTATGGCGACCCCGAGACCGCGACGCGGATTGCCCAGTACGAGATGGCTTTTCGGATGCAAACCAGCGTCCCGGAACTGACCGACCTATCGGGTGAGACCCAGGCGACACTTGAAATGTATGGTCCCGACGTGTCGCGAAAAGGTTCTTACGCCAGCAGCGCGATCATGGCCCGGCGGCTGATCGAACGCGGGGTGCGTTGCGTCCAGATTCTGCATCGCGGTTGGGATCAACACAACAAACTACCCAAATTGATCCGAGGTCAATGTGCCGATGTGGATCAACCGACCGCGGCCTTAATCAAAGATTTGAAACAGCGTGGCCTATTGGAGGACACGCTGGTGGTGTTTGGCGGCGAATTTGGCCGGACGGTTTATTCACAAGGTCGACTGACAAAGGATGATTATGGCCGCGACCATCACCCACGTAATTTCTGCATGTGGATGGCCGGGGGGGGCGTTCGTTCGGGGCTAACGTTTGGGGAAACGGACGACTTTAGTTACAACATCACCGAGAACCCGGTGCATCTGAATGATTTGAATGCCACCATTTTGCACTGCATGGGGATCCATGACCGCCGGTTGAGCGTTAAGTTCCAGGGGTTGGAGCAACGGTTGACCGGGGTCGAGGAGACGCGGGTGGTGCGTGAAATCCTGACGTAGTGGATTTTTAGCAAAATCCACTATGGGGATTGCTCGTCCTCCTCCTTGTATTGATCCAGCCGCCGGTAGAGCGTCCTTGCCCCGATCTTGAGAATTTTGGCTGCCTCCTCGCGGTTGCCGCCGGCCAGGGCGAGCGTCTCCTCGATCGCCCAGCGTTCAATTCGGTACATCGGACCTCCGATCAAGTCACTGGGACCCATGGCCGAAAGCGGCAAGCCTACGTCGCCGCCATCGACTTCGATGGTGTCATCGGCTAGTTCAGGTGGCAGGTCGTCTTCGCCTAGTGATGCGTCGTGGTCCAAGACCACCATCATCTCGACAAAATTGCGCAGCTCGCGGACGTTGCCGGGCCAGTCGTAGGCGAAGAAACGTTTGGTAACCGAGGGCGCGAAAAAAGCCGATGGTTTGTTATGACGTTTCAGGAATTGTTTGCGAAAATGGTCCATCAGTGGAATGACGTCGTCGCGGCGGTCCCGCAGCGGCGGTAGTTCAACCGTGATGACCTTCAATCGAAAGTACAGGTCGTTACGAAATGTGCCCGCCGCCACCATCTCCTCCAGCGGACGATTGGTCGCCGACACCAGGCGGACGTTGACCTTGACCGCTTTGTTGTCGCCCACCTTGGTAATCTCGTTTTCCTCCAGAACCCGCAACAGTTTGATTTGAGTGCTCATCGGCATGTCGCCGACTTCGTCGAGGAACAGCGTCCCACCGTTGGCATATTGAAATGCACCTTCACGGTCCGAAACGGCATCGGTAAACGCGCCTTTGACATGACCAAACAGTTCACTCTCGACCAGCGTTTCAGACACCGCTCGGGTGTTGATCGGGACGATGCGTTTGTTGCGGCGTGGACTATTTTGATGGATCGCCTGGGCGATCATTTCCTTTCCTGTGCCTGATTCGCCGGTGATCAACACGGTCGCGTCGGTCGGGGCGATCCGCCTGAGTCGGTCGATCACCTGCTGCATCCGGTTGGAGGTGTAGATGATGCCCTCGAAGCCAAACCGTTCGTCAAGTCGGGCTTTGAGTTCGGTGTTTTGGCGACGCAGCGCGACCTGTTCGGCGGCCTTTTGCGTGATCGCGCGGAGCCGCGCCGGGGTGATGGGTTTTTCGAGAAAATTGAACGCCCCAATCTGCATCGCTTCGACCGCGACGGGCACCGTGGCGTGGCCGGTGACCATGACGACCTGACATTCGGGCAACCGCTGGCGGGTTAACTTCAGCAGTCTCATCCCGTCGACTTCGTTCATCACCATGTCGGTGATGAGGATGTCGAACGTCTCCCGCTGGACCAATCCGGCCGCTTCGGGGCCACTGGTCGCGACCGTGCAGGTGTAACCCACCTTCTCGAGGCTTTCGGTCATCGCCCGGGCGTGGGCGGCTTCGTTATCGACGACCAGCACGCGGAGGCTTTGCGGATCGATGTCCAACGCGTCCTGGTCGGCGTTGGAGAGATCAGTGGCGTCAGACGTTGCGGGAGACGGAGCCATCAAGTTGATAACCGGAACCGAGGATCGACAAGCGAGACCGCATTGTAGCCCGCCCGCCGCCGATGACCCCAGCGGGCGCCGGACGCTAGGCTCCGGCAACACCAGCGGTTCGGCGGCGGGGCATCAACGTCAATCCAACCATTCGATTGATTTTAAAAACTCGATCATCGACGCCAGCGTTGCTTGATAATCCTTTCGGTTGCTCGACGCATTGAAAAAGCCGTGCTCACGTCCTTCGTAAAGATGCAGTTCACTGCGAACTCCGGCAGCCGCCATCTTGTCACGAAACCGCTCCGCGGTGGAGACTGGAATCAAGGCGTCCTTGGTGCCGAGAACCACCCAGGTCGGCGGATCGTCCCCGGAGATATGTTCGGCCGGGGAATACTCCCGATACCGGTCTCTAACTCGTTGGTGGCCCCATTGCCCGGGACCGTTGTCATAGACCGGATTGAACAGGCATAAAGCATTGGGTTTACGCGAAACGCCGTCGATGGGCTGATCGTCCAGCATCCCCAGATAGGCTGCCAGGTGACCACCGGCGGATCCGCCACCGGCGGCCATTCGGTCGGGGTCCAAGCCCAGTTGGTCGGCTCGACCACGCAGATAGCGAAACGCGTCGGAGACGTCTTGAATCGCTTCGTCAGGTCCGCCGGATTGCCGACGCCCCAACAACCGATATTCAACACGGAAACAAACCACCCCGAGTTTGGCCAATGCTTCGCTATGAGACTTGAACTGTCCCGGAGCTCCGCCAACCCAACCACCACCGTGAAAGAACGTCACCGATGGCCGGCGATCGGACGGTTTCCAGTCCGACGGCATGTCGCAATCAATCCTCAGCGATCGGTCACCGACGGATTTGTAGATTAACGGCGGGTGGATTGATGCCAAGGAGTCGAACCCACAGGCACACCCGGCTAAACCAACCAATAACGTGATCGCAAGGGAGATCGGTAGCCAATGGCGAGGGATTGTCATTGCGGAAGTCATCAGGGGCATCGGAAAACGCCATAGGATAACCGACCGGCGATCGGGTTGCAGATCACGTTCGTGTTAGCGACTTGGACAAAAAAAATCGGCGTAGCCGGTGGACCGGCTCGCCGATGGAAGCCGCGACCCGGGTGGCTCGCGGTTCAGATCATTTCGCTCAGCGGGGGCGTGGGGTGGAGCGAACATCCTTTTCGACGTGAATCTCTTCCTCTTTCAATTCCGCATCGATCGTTTGGGTGCCACCGACCGTCTTCTTGCCAACCGCGACGGCTTCCTTGGCAACCGTCCGTTTGTTGATGTCAACCTCTTCCTGCTTCAAAACGATCCGCTCTTCTTCGGCCGAACCAGTGATGGGACCGGCGGATTTGCCGTGCAATGGGGTGCGTTCGACGACCAATTCCTCGCGGCGAACAGGGACTTCGACGTGCTTGGTGTCGGTGTGAACTTCCTTGCGGACCTTGGCGGTACCGGCCTTTTCAACGTGCTTGTCGACGTCCAGGATTTCCTTGCGAGCGACCATTTTGCCCGACACGTCCTGCCGTTGCTTGGCATTGGCATTCTTTGCGTAATCGGTGTCGCGACGGTTGTAATCGTAAGCGTTGGTATCATCCAAAATCGCGTGAGCCTTCTCGGCGTGCGAGCCGGCTTTGACGGTGACGATCGTCCGACCGCGATTAAATTCTTCGTCGTAGTAATTGGCCTCTTCTTCGGGGATCCCCAACCCGATGAGGGCACCGATCAACCCGCCGGCCGCGGCAGTTCCCGCGGCACTGGCAGCGATCGCAGCCAACGCACCGCCGGCGATTACCGGACCGATCGCGGGCAGCACGCCGGCGACGATCCCAAGTCCCCAAAGGGCACCGGCACCCAAACCGGTTGCCGCCCCGGCGACGGCGCCCTCCTCGGCCATGTTGCCTTCGGTCTGTTCCTGGTAGGTGCCTTCTTTGTCGTGGGCGGCGATGCCGATCTGCTCATCGGTGAAGCCCGCCGCTTTGAGGTCGCGGACAGCCTTTTGGGCTTCGGCGTGCGAATGAAAGACACCGACGACGGTTTCTCGTTGTTTGTTGACGGCCATGTGAAACTCTTTTTGTGTTGAGGTAACCAAGATGGCGTCTCGGTGACGCCTCTGCTATCTCAACCCCGTGCATCCCTTATGCCGAAAAAGCAAGAATCCGAAATAGGTCGCAATAAGGCGGTTCGTGACCGCTCACTCGGCGTATCGAGCCTGCAGCGACTGGACCGAGAGCGACTCGGTTCGCGTCGCGGCCATTGCCCGGACGGCGGCTTCGGCGGCCGCCAGGGTGGTGATGCAGGGCACGCCGTGCTGGACGGCCGATGCGCGAATCTTTCCTTCATCGGTGCGTGCCCCCTTTCCCGAAGGTGTGTTGAGGATCAATTGCACGTCCTGGTTCTTTAGGTAATCAATGAGGTTTGGGTGGCCCTGGGCGATTTTGCGGACGGTGGTCACCTCGACCCCCTCGGCCCTCAAACGATCGGCGGTGCCCGAAGTGGCCAGTAAATCAAATCCAAGGTCTCGGAGCTGTTTGCCAATCTTGGTCACGGCATCCTTATGGCGAGCGGCAAGACTCAAGAAGATTTTGCCCTCGGTCGGCAGCACCGTGCCGGCGGCCAGTTGGCTTTTGGCAAACGCGAGCGAGAATTTGTCGGAGATGCCCATCACTTCGCCGGTCGATCGCATCTCCGGCCCCAATACGATGTCGACGCCGGCGAACTTGCGAAATGGGAACACCGACTCTTTGATCGACACATGTTTGGGGACCGGCTCGGACGTGATCCCGAGATCTTTCAAACTCATCCCCGTCATGACCTTGGTCGCGATCGCCGCGACGGGCACCCCGGTCGCCTTGGCCACGAAGGGTACCGTTCGGCTGGCCCGCGGATTGGCCTCCAGAATATAGACGACCGACGAATCATCCTCCTGTTTGACGGCAAATTGGATGTTCATCAAACCGACGACGCCGATCTTCAGTGCCAGCCGTTTCGTCGTCGCTCGAATTTCCTCCTTGACCGCATCGGACAGGCTAAACGGTGGGATGCAACATGCCGAATCGCCCGAATGGACACCCGCCTCCTCGATATGCTCCATGATGCCCATGATGACGCAATCGGTTCCGTCGCAAATGGCATCCACATCGACTTCGATGGCGTCTTCGAGAAATCGGTCGATGAGCACCGGTTGCCCATCAGCGGCTACGAACGCTTCGGCAACGTATCGATCGAATTGTTCGCGGTCATAACAGATCTCCATCGCCCGGCCGCCCAGCACGAACGAGGGCCGCACCAAAGCCGGGTAGCCGATCCGGGCCACCTCATCGCGAGCCTCGGCCATCGTTGTCGCGGTGCCGGCGGGCGGTTGGCGGAGGCCCAATTCATCAACGATTTTGGAAAATCGCTCGCGGTCTTCGGCCATCTCAATCGTATCGACCGATGTGCCGATAATTTTGACGCCGGCCTGTTCCAAACCTCGGGCCAGGTTGAGCGGCGTTTGACCACCGAATTGAACGATCACCCCATCGGGCTGGACCGCGTCGACGACATTCAGAACATCTTCGATCGTCAACGGCTCGAAGAATAGAATGTCGGACGTGTCATAATCGGTCGACACCGTCTCGGGATTTGAATTGATCATCACCGACTCAATGCCCAGCGATTGCAGCGCAAAGGACGCGTGACAACAGCAGTAGTCGAACTCGATCCCCTGTCCAATGCGATTGGGACCCCCACCCAAAATTACAATCCGCTTCTTGTCTCCCTTGGGCGGAATCTCCGTTTCGGTTTCATAAGTGCTGTAGTAATACGGCGTTTGAGCCTCGAATTCCGCGGCGCAGGTATCGACCGATTTGTAAACCGGTTTGATTCCCCAAGCCTTGCGTTTCTTTCGTACCGAGGCTTCGTTGTCATCAAAGAGCGTGGCCAGTTGGCGGTCGGAAAAACCGGCCCGTTTGGCGGCCCGAATCGCGTCGGGACCCGCCGCGTTCATCGAACCCATTTCCCGCAGTTGGTTCTGTCGCTCGACGATTTGCGACAAATGATCGAGGAACCAAGGGTCAATGCCGGTCAGATCGTGAATTTGATCGATCGACATGCCGTCCATCATCGCGTAGCGAACATAGAAGATTCGCTCGGCGCAAGGGACCGACAATTTATTGACAATCTCGTCCCGCGATGGCTGAGCGTCGCCGCCCCAGAGGTCTTTGGGATCGCACCCCAACCCAAAAGCGCCGACTTCCAAACCCCGCAGCGCCTTTTGAAATGATTCCTGAAAGGTGCGGCCAATCGCCATCGTCTCGCCAACCGACTTCATCTGCGTCGTCAACGTCGCGTCGGCTTCGGGGAATTTCTCAAAGGCAAAGCGGGGGATTTTGGTGACGACGTAGTCGATCGATGGTTCAAAGCAAGCTTTAGTTTGCCGCGTGATATCATTGCTCAGTTCCCATAACCGGTAACCGACCGCAAGCTTGGCGGCGATTTTGGCAATCGGGAAACCGGTGGCTTTGCTCGCCAGAGCCGAGGACCGCGAGACGCGAGGATTCATTTCGATCACAATCATTCGATCGGAGTCCGGATCGATCGCGAATTGAATGTTGGACCCGCCGGTTTCGACACCGATCTCGCGGATGCAAGCCAACGAGGCGTCTCGCATCCGTTGATATTCTTTGTCCGACAACGTTTGCGTCGGTGCAACGGTGATCGAATCGCCGGTATGGACGCCCATCGGATCGAGATTTTCAATAGCACAGATAATCACAACGTTATCATCGCGGTCCCGCATCACCTCCATCTCGAACTCTTTCCAACCGATGATCGACTCCTCGACCAACACCTCGGTGATCGGTGATTGATCCAGCCCGTTTTTGACCATCGAGTCAAATTCGTCCTTGTTATAAGCAATGCCCCCGCCGGAGCCGCCCATGGTAAAGGAGGGCCGCACGATCGCCGGCAAACCGACTTCGGCGAGTGCTTCGCGAGCGGCACCAATGGTTTGAACGACATAGCCTTTGCAGACGTCCAGACCGATTTTCTCCATCGCCTTCTTGAACCGGTCCCTCGCTTCGGCTTTATCGATCACATCGGCGTCCGCAGCGATCATTTCGACGCCATATTTTTTCAATACACCATGTTTGTCCAATTCCATCGCGAGGTTCAAGGCCGTTTGACCCCCGAGGGTGGGTAAAACCGCGTCGGGTTTTTCGGCGATGATGACCTGCTCGATCATTTGCCACGTCAGCGGTTCGATGTAGGTCGCGTCGGCGGTCGCCGGGTCAGTCATGATCGTCGCCGGATTGGAGTTGATCAGAACGACTTGGTAGCCTTCTTCGCGGAGGGCTTTGCAGGCCTGGGTGCCGGAGTAGTCGAACTCGCAGGCTTGGCCGATGACGATGGGGCCGGAGCCGATCAGCAGGATCTTTTTCAGGTCGTCGCGGCGTGGCACGGTGGATTTCGCGGGGGCTAGCTGGCGGAACGGGGCAAATTGGCCGACAGGATAGCGTGGCGGGCCAAATCGGAGAACGGCCCGGGGGTTGGTTCGATGACCTACAGTTCCTCGGCTGCAACCGGTTGTCCCCCTTTTGACCTTCGACGTTTCATGGTTTTCCCATTGCTCAACCGATCTCGCGTCTCGCGTCTGACCGCGATGACCTTGACCGCGATGACGCTGTGCAGCGGGTCATGGGCGTTTGCCCAACCGGTGCTGCCGGATCGACCGCTGGATCAAATCGACGTGGCCAGCACACGCCATTTGAGCTCCCCGAACGCCCCGTTATCGGCCATCGGGTACCAGCGACGACTTGGCCCCGGCCGTTATTGGCGACTCGACGCAGCGACCGCGGGGGTGGACCGCGACGGAATCCCGCGGACGACAGTCGTTTACGTTCACGGCAACCGAATCGGCAGCAATGAAGCGATCGAGCGGGGGCTGGAGACGTATCGCCAATTGCTTCGCGGTGCCGAAGCCGCTCCCCCCGTTCGGTTTGTGATTTGGACCTGGCCGGCTGACCAAATCCCCGGTCCGTTTCGCGACATTCGGGTCAAAGCGTCGCGGGCCGACGAGCATGCGTTTCATCTGGCTCGGTTCCTGGACTCCCTGCCGCCCGGATCCCGAGTCGGCGTGATCGGATTCTCCTATGGTGGCCGTCAAGCCATCGGTGCGATGCACCTGCTGGGCGGCGGAAGCATCGACGGCCGCGGTATTGCGACCGGGGGCAAAGCGGGGCGGGATATTTCGCTCGCGGTGCTTGCTCCGGCGATTCGCAACGATTGCCTGACCTGCACCCGAGGTCGGGCGATGGCAGTCGTTGACCGGCTATTTGTTCTTTATAACTCTCAAGACCCGGCGCTGCGGCTGTTTCGCTTTGCAAAATTTGATGACAACCGTCCCGCCTTAGGCCTCACCGGGGTCGCCGGGCGAATCGATCGGACGAAACTCCGGGAGTTTGATGCCAGACAATTTGTCGGACCCCGCCACGATTACCTTCGCTACATCGAGGACCGCCGCGTCGATCGCTTAGTCCGGGAGAATCTCCGATTGGTACCCTAACGGCGAATCAATGCCAACCAATCAATCATGGCGAACGCAAGAATTACAAACACTGTGAATAAACTAATACGCTAAAACGGCGGCGAAACAATTCAATCCGCCTGCCAAGCGACGCCCCCGGGCCGACGGACAAGATCGGTTCGTTGACGATTTGAACCGCCTCGCAAGCCCGGCGAACCACCCGCCGCTGGAGGGCTTCGGTAAACGCCCGGTCATGGACCACAATCGCGTTCTCCAAGTTGAATCGATCCGATCGACAATCAAAATTATAACTGCCAACCATCGCGGTGTGGCCGTCGATGATCATCGTTTTGCTGTGCATGACATGATTGCCGCCAATCTCCAGTAGTCGAATGCCTTGGCTCAGCATACCGCGTTTATGGTTTTGATACGTCGCGTAAACGCTCAATTGATCGGTCGTTGACAGGGAGTTGGTCAATCGATCATTTCACGAACCGACTGAGCAAAACGGCGGCATGATTTGTCCTCGTCAATATCACTGAGCAAACGCACCGCTTCGACTTCAAAGCTTGGCGTTTCGGTTTGGCAGACGGGGCACGCGGCGGGCGGCACCGCGTCGCAGCCACCAAGCAAGTTGCCGGCGTTGACCCCGATCAAGGCCTTGTCCCAGTTCCAAACGTCCCAGCGTTTGCGTTGTCCGGTCGACGCGACCGCCACCCGATCGAAACCCCAAATGCGGTCGAAGTACGCGTCCATCTGTCGGGCGATTTGCCCGGTGATCTCAACGTCTTGATCCAGGAACGACTTGTCCTGATCCAAACCGTAGTGCGAATCTTGCCAATTGCGACTACCCGGAATACCGCACTCGCGATCGACGACCAGCATTTTGGCGTGCAGCCGGTAGTTCAATTGGACCGGCCGCAACAGGCACGGCGGGTTGTAGACACGAACGCACACCCCACTTCGTTGTAAAGTTCGTACCCAGTCGGGCGGCAACGGATCCTCGAAATCATCGACCAGCACGCAAACCTGAACGCCGCGACGACTGGCGGCGATCAAATGGCGAAGCACCGTCCGGGCAACGGTGCCGTTGTCCAGAACGTAGGTGGTGACGACGATTCGCTCGGTGGCCCGATCGATCATCCGCATCGCGGTCGACAAAGCATCGGCCGGCCCGTTGATCAATCGCACGGTGTCGGCGACCGCCGGTGGACCGGCGACCAGCAGCAGCGTGACATGCAGCGGGAACTTCAACGTCGAGCAACCAGAGCGGAAAGGGCGTTGCAGAGAAATCGTCCACGCCGCCGCCCCCGGGCCACCGACCGCCCCCACCAAACCGCTCGCGCCGGTTGTGCGGGTGCTCAAGCAATGGCCGTTCAAAACGCACCAATGCCAACGGACCGCCTAACCGGACCACTTTACCCTTGATGCGTTACAAGCTTTACAACCCGGCGGGCGAAAGCAGCCCGGGGTGCCGTCGCGAAACAATGTCTTACTCCAGCCCCGGATGCTCGCCCCTCTGTAGTCGCGAAGTGATGAAATGCGCTAGCCCCGGACGCCAGTCCGGGGTCTCGGATGCACCGCCACCGTAGAGTCGCGAAGCGATGACATGCGCCAGCCCCGGACGCTCGCCCCTCTGTAGTCGCGAAGCGATGACATACGCCAGCCCCGGACGCCAGTCCGGGGTCCCGGATGCCCCCCAACCGAAGAGTCGCGAAGCGACGGCAGACGTCCGAATGTCCCAATTTGCCCAACACGTCGGTCGAACGCCTGTCGTCGCTTCGCGACTTGATAATTCGGTGCGTTGACCCGACCCCGGACTGGCGTCCGGGGCTATCACATTGCGTCGCTTCGCGACTGGGGGGGAGATTCGGGCCGGTGCTGGACGGTGCCAGCCACCTGGCCGAGCGGCTCAGGCGGGCGGTCAGCGGTCGGTGATGGAGGTTCCCTCCCGCTCGATGTATCGCAGCGACGGCAGATCGCGTAACGCATGAAGTCCGGCATCGGTAATGCCGGTGTCATCCAAACCCAGTCCTTGCAACTTCCGTAACCCCAACAGGTGCTTTAGGTCTTGATCCCGGACCGCAGTCCCAGCCAGTTGAATTTGAGTCAGATTAGGCAGTCCATCCAGGGCAAGCATTAGCTTGGGGCTGAAGGTTTCGGGGATGAACGCGACGGCATAAATTGGTTGGCCGGGGGCGGCCTGCAGCATCCGCACGCCGGCACGCCGCAGCGCAAAGATGGCTCGCGGCTGCTCGTATCCGATCGTTGCCACGCAAAAATTCCATGGTATCACGCTGGCGTTCCAGTCGATTCCCCACGGCAACAGGAGAGCGATGATTCCGACGGGGGTATTGGAGCAGTGATCATACGACCCTATAGGACCGGCAGCGATCACCAGGCGACGGCGACTGATTTTCCACTCGTGGAAGGTCGCCAGTCCCGATCCTGTGCATCGGATGGTCATCAAGTTGTGTGGATTCAAGCGTTGCGTCTTCGCGGGCCACGCCGGGTGACCACGTCAGCAATAAACCAGATTTGCCGCCTTGCTTCTGTGGAATAGAGAGTTGGTAAAGCAAGTGGCTTTTCGTAGTTGCTCGACAAGCCAAAATTCTGGGTGGACCCTTCTCTTCATAGTCGCGAAGCGATGACATGGGCTAGCCCCGGACGCTAGTCCGGGGACCCGGACGCCCCCCTGCTGCGATTCAGTCGCGAAGCGACGGCAGACGTCCGAATGTCCCAATTCGCCCAACACGTCGGTTGAACGTCTGCCATCGCTTCGCGACTTGATAATTCGGTGCGTCGACCTGCCCCCGGACTGGCGTCCGGGGCTATCGTCTGCCGTCGCTTTGCGACTGGGGAGGGAGACTGGGGCGGGCGGCCAACCCCGGACTGACGTCCGGGGCTATCACTTAGGTGACTGGCACCGACCGTTTTTACTGTCTTTTGCGACAGCCTGCGGACGACAGCCTGAGGCTTTCTATGCCGCAACTAACCTCGATGCAATTGCCGGATCTTGTCGATCAGCCACGATCGAATCTGGTCGGATTCCGTCAGGCCAATCGCTCGCTCATAGGCTTCATTGGCCTCGTCGGTTCGCTGCAATCGCCTCTGCGTTTCCGCCAACACTGCCCAGTAGGAAGCGGATCGGTTGACGGACGCCTTTGGAATGGCGTCCAAAATCATTAAAGCTTCGTCGGTATCACCGCAGTGGCAGGTTGCTGATGCCAGCCCTATCGAAGCGGCAATGGTCAGACTGATTTGGATCAATCCGCGATAGAGATGTCGAATGGCTTCCCAGTCGGTTTGACCCGTGAACCATCGCTGGCAATGAACTGATTGAATTGCGGCTTCCAGTTGGTAAGGACCGAGCGAATGAAGTTCGGACGCTCGACCAAGCAATTCGTTGGCCGCTTCGATCGCGGCGCTGTCCCAGTTCTCCGTCGACCGGTCGCTTAGCGGGATGTACCGTCCCGCTTCGTCAGGATACGATCGACGAGATTGGTGAAACATGATCATCGCTTGCAAGCCCATCGCTTCGGGATGATCGGGAATCAATTCATTGACCAGCGAAATTAACCAGGCCGATTCGCTTGTCAGTTCGTTTTGCGAATCGACGTTTTCGATTCCGATCGCGATGGTGAACGCGGCATAAATCGCTTCGAGGATCGCGTGAATTCGCTCGAGCAGTTCGTCGGGTCCCGGGATCATAAACGGAATCGCCGCATCACGAATCTTTGCCTTCGCCCGAACCAGTCTCGCACCCATCGTTGTTGGCTTCACCAAAAACGCGGATGCGATGCGGTCAGCGTCCAGACCTAAAACGGTCTGTATCATCAATGCCGCGCGAATGTTCTCGTCGATCGACGGATGAGTGCAAACGAACATCAATCGGAGCCGGGTGTCCGGGATCAAATGGACGCTCGAATCCATGGCCGTCACCTGTCGCTGGTTGCGGTGTGATTCTAAGTGCAAATCATCCACGATCGCCGCCCAGTTTTGCTCCCGCCGCATCGCGTCGATTTGCTTTCGACTCGCGGCGGTCAACAACCAAGCTTCGGGGTTCTTTGGAACGCCGCTCGTCGGCCATGAGACCAAAGCCTTTGCCAACGCATCGCTAAGTGCGTCTTCGGCCGCAGCGATGTCGCCGGACCGAGATGCCAGCAGCGCCACCAGACGACCGTAAGATTCACGGACGACACGTTCAACGCTGCGGATAACCGGATCATCGCTGCCTGTCAATTTACCGAACTCACATTTCCAACAACGGACGGACTTCGACGCCACCGGTCGAGGCCGACGGGCATTTCGCCGCCCACTTCAAAGCCTCATCGAGGTTTGCAACGTCGACGGTGTAGTAACCGCCCAACTGCTCTTTGGCTTCGACAAGCGGGCCGTCCTGGACGTGACGCTTTCCGTCGACCAAGCGAACGGCGGTTGCACTGGCGGGCGGCTGCAAGGCGGCACCACCGGC
This sequence comes from Pirellulaceae bacterium, assembly GCA_963833245.1. GTDB lineage: Bacteria > Planctomycetota > Planctomycetia > Pirellulales > Pirellulaceae > Rhodopirellula. The sequence goes on along the minus strand of CAWHXH010000002.1, from coordinate 925,768 downwards.
CATCACGCCGGCCTCTTCCAACGCTTTGGTGTAGGCGGAAAACGAAGCCCAATACTGACCCTGTCGGGCCGGATCGGTTCGAGCGGCAAAGTTGGTTTCGTTTTCGTAGACAAAGAGGTTGTATTTCATAGTTTGGTCCTCGTAGGTAGTTCTTGATCATCACAGAAACGTCCGCGATTTACAGGGATGACGAACAAATCGACTGGGTTTCGACAACTTTTACAAAAAAGTATCGAAAAAGTCCGGCGATCCTACTCAGGTCAGCAAATCAGTGCGGACGAAGAATGGATCATTCGGTGCCAGTTGTGGACCGCGACGACTCGCTTCGAGAAGATTGACTTGTTGATCCTCATTTATGAGAAACAGTCAGTCGCGGAGCAAGGATCGCGTTAGCAGCCAGGGCGGGTCGACTGCGTCGGTCGCCCGGGCGTAGGCCGGGTCCGACCGTTGAAGCCGCTCGGCATATTTTTGGACTGATTTCGGCGGCTCACTCCCCGTAGAAGCATAGGTAGGCGGTTGCTTCGTTGACTTTAAGTTCAAAGGTCACTTTCGCAGCGACGTTGAAGGACTCGCCGTTGCGAAACGCCTCAAAGGTGTCCGTCCCGGGCAGGCGGACAAGCAGGCAGCCGCAAGTGACCACGACGCGTTCGGTTTCGGAGGTGGCAAACTCGTACTCGCCCGGGGCCATCACGCCGGCGGTGACGCGGCCCTGGTCGTTTTGGAAACCGATCGATTTGACGTTGCCATCGAAGTAATCGTTAACTTGAAGCATGTTCGGGGACTTGGAGGATGGTTGGTTGCCGCCGGGGGAAGAAGCCGCTTAACCTAATCGCCTCCCGATTGACCCACCATCCTCTACCGCAACCAAGTCCAATGAAAACCTTCCTGCCCGCCCTGCTGGGTGCGTTGATGATCTCCGCCGCCGGGGCCGATCAAGGTCCATCCGACACCGACATTCAAACCCGTGACGTGATGTACCAGGACGACGAGACCGACCTGCAGGGCTTCATCGCCGCCCCGGCCGATACGTCCATCAAACGCCCCGGCGTGCTGGTCGTCCATCAGTGGATGGGATTGACCGACTATGAGCAGCGGCGATGCCGGATGCTTGCCCAGCTCGGGTACGTCGCCTTTGCATTGGACATTTATGGTCAAGGCGTGCGGCCGACGACGATGGAGGCCGCCGCGGGGCAGGCGGGGATCTACAAAGGGGACCGCGATTTGTACCGTCAGCGGTTGGCTCTGGGGTTGGAACAACTACGCAGCCAACCCGGGGTTGATCCCAACCGCATCGCCGCGATCGGGTACTGCTTTGGCGGCACCGGGGTTTTGGAACTGGCCCGCAGCGGCGCGGATGTCGACGGCGTCGTCAGTTTTCACGGGGGACTGGGAACGCCGACCCCCGCGGACGCGGAGAATATCACCGCCAAAGTTTTGGCGTGTCACGGCGTGGACGATCCGTTCGTGCCGGCCGAGGAAGTCGTTGAGTTTGTCAAAGAGATGAACGACGCGGACGTCGATTACCAATTCATCTCCTATTCCAACACCGTGCATTCGTTCACCCAGCCGTCGGCCGGCGATGATCCGTCCAAAGGATTCAGTTACAACCCCACCTCGGACGCCCGAAGTTGGGCGGCGATGCAGGTGTTTTTCAAAGAGTTGTTCCCGACGATCGAACTGGCCAAACCGGCGGTCAATCATGTGTTGCCGGGAGTTGAGACAACGATCAAATTACGATAGGTCACTGGGAAATACGAGCCGCTACTGTAGTGGACCATGCTAAAGGTCCATCCACGCTCTCGTAGTGGACCTTGCTAAAGGTCCATCCGCGCCCGGATTTTTAGCAAAATCCACTACGGTTGGGATGAACGATTATATTGTCGTTCAACGGCGATTGTTACAGTTGGACCACCGCGACCCAGTCGCGGTCCGGGTTGCTTGGTGGTGACAAATCTACCCAATTTGAGCCCGGCAAAGGGGCTGCGGCGGCCTTCGGTGACATTGGCTTGGTTGGGTCAAACCACTGAATCGTATGATTCGTTTGATCGCCAACATTCAACTGCAACGACGCCCTGCCCTGCCCCGCAGCTCGGTAGACGACGTAACGCCGGCCCGTCTCGGCGAGGCAATAACCTTTCGCACCGCGGATCAAATCGTCCGACGGGATCATTTGATTGACCGGCAGCGACCGCAGAAAGTCGGTGGCAATTTTGGTTTGACGCCAAAGCTCCGCTCGGGAACGAAAGTCTTCGGCGTTCAGGTCGTTATGATCCAACTGGTACCCAAAGTACCACTCGACCCCGGCGGCTCCGGCCAACAGCGATCCCCACAACACGGGGCCGCGCATTTCGTCGTGGTTGGGGTCGACCGCATCGGGCGCCGCGCCGCGACCGGCCGGGCCGATCTCGTCCATGGTGATGACCCAGGGGTGCCCGGACTCTTGGCTCAGTCGAGTGAACTTGGCAATCCTTTCATGGACCTTGCCGGGCGACCCAACCTGCATCGAAACGCCATCATAAGCCGATTTGCCAAGCAGCGGCATCAGAACGCCGTCCTGCGGATCGTCCGCGGCGTGTGAATGAATCAGCACCGGATGGCCATAGGGATCATGCGATTGCAAGTAGTCACCCATCGCAATCTGCTGCTGCATGGTTTGCGCGTTGGGGGTGAAATTTGCCGGACCGTTTTCCTCACCGACATTCCATACCAACGCGGGATGGTGGGCGAACCGGGCAATCAGTTCGCGGTAGTAGAGTTTCCGAAGCCGTCCGGTGTCGCCATCATCAATCAATCGTTCGTTCTCGGTCTCCTGGGTAATGACGTGCAATGCCAATCCGCGGCGCTGCATGTGCTCGAACAACACTTCCCACTGGTCCAATTTGCTGCAGTCGAACCGCGTCAGATCATCGGGGCTTACGTAGGGCCAAACATCCCGGCCGTCACCGCCGATGTTCATCGTTAAGAAGTAGACCGAATTGACCCCGGCATCGGCGAGGTAATTGATCGCTCCGATGATCGATGGACCTCGGCCGCCGCCCCACGTCGGATCGCCATCACGCCAATCCCCGGCGTGAGGATCAAACCGGTGGATTTGGTTTCCGGTTTTGGCTTCACCCTTGCGGCTGGTTGCGGTCATTCGCTCGGTGCCATCGAATCCTTCATACGCCAGGAGGTTCTCCGGCGAGTTGGTGCCCGCCTTGATCCAGAGTTCGTCGGTTTTGGATAGTCGGTAGTAACCGTTTTGGGTGGTTAATGTTCCGCGGGTCCGAAAATCTTCGGTCACTTGATTGGCGGGCCAGTCGGTGACGGTCAACTGCCCCTGGTTATCGTCGAGCGGCAAAGCCCGGCCGGCGGCCGGATCGTCGCTGATCGCGATGTCCGGCCCGGTCCGCAGCGAGGCGGTGTAATGCCAGGTGCCGGCAACCGGGGCGGCGAAACGGCACTTCCAAAAGGGCCCGGAATCGGCAGAGGTTTCCGCGGCGTTGCCATCGGCGGCGTAAAAACCGGGGATCCGCATCGACACATTTCCTCCCGGATGGTCGCACCGAAACTCCACCTCCAAGCGGATGTCGGTGAACGGGTTGATCTCATCGGACTCCGACGTGGCCGGGCCGATGAAGTCGATCGTCACGGTCTGATGGGGATGGAAAATTTCGGCGGCGTTGACTTCCGCGATCGCAGGCGGCAAGCCGAATAAAACGGCAAACGACAGAGCGAAGCCGATTTTTCGGTCGCTAAAAATTGGGAGAACAGTCAGCAACATTGAACAACGTTTGAGAGGGGGGAACGATCCGGTAGGTCGGCGGCCGGACGACGGGCTTTCGACCGGCGGCCTTGGAACACCGGTGTGATTCTACTGACAAACCGCACGAGTTGAGGGTTTGGGAACGATCCGAGCCGAACCGGACCGATCGCCCGGCGGCAATGCTCATTTCGTAACCTAACGTTGGGCATGATCAAACTAACCCGACTGGACGGCGAGGCGTTCGTGCTCAACGCGGAGTTGATTCGCTACGTTGAACGCCGCGGCGACACGTTCGTGACGCTCACCAGCGGCGACCGTTTGGCGATTCGCGAATCACTCGATGACGTTGTTGACCGTTCGATTGAATATCAACGACGAAAACAATTGGTCAGCCCGCTTGGGGGAAGTTGTTAGTTCACAGTTTTCAGTTCACAGTTTTCAGTTCTCAATTGAAAGCCAAAAGAACAGAATTTGCCGATTTTCTCGGACGTATACTCCCTTGCCCATTCTTAAAGCTGACGATCTGCAATCAAGACTGTCAACTGAAAACTGTTAACTGAAAACTCTTCCATGGATATCGCCAGCCTCATCGGACTCGTCTTTGCCCTCGGGTTGATCCTCGCATCGATCCTGCTCGGTAACGCGCCCTTTCGCGCCTTCGTCGATATTCCCTCAGGGCTGGTCGTCATCGGCGGAGCGTTTGCCGCGGCCTTGATCTGCTTTCCGCTCAAAAGCATGATCGGCAGTCCCGGCGTCGCGATGAAGGTGCTGCTCAACAAGGCGCCCGATCGTTTGTCGCTGATCAAATCCATCGTCGAACTGGCCGAGACGGCTCGGCGTGACGGATTGTTGGCGCTCGAAAGCAAGATCGAAGAGATCGAGAATCCGATCGTCAAATCGGGTTTGCAGATGGCCGTTGACGGCACGACGCCGGAGATTGTCGAAGAGGTCTTGCGGACGGAGGTCGCGGCCATGGTCACCCGGCACCGCGAGGGCAAATCGATCATGGATCAACTCGGACGTTTTGCCCCGGCGTATGGCATGATCGGGACGCTGATGGGTTTGATCATGATGTTGCAAGACATGTCCGACCCTTCGGGCATCGGGGCAGGGATGGCGGTGGCGTTGATCACGACGCTTTACGGGGCCATCGTGGCCAACGTGTTTTTCTCGCCTTTTGCCGAAAAACTCGGCCTAATGAGCCGCAACGAACAATTGACGATGGAAATCGCTATCCGCGGCGTCATGGCGATCCAGTCGGGCGAAAGTCCCCGGGCGATTGATCAAAAACTGCAAACTTACCTGCCGGCCAAACAACGGCAGCTGGAGTAGGAAAGTTGACAGTTGTCAGTTCACAGTTTTCAGTTGAAGACAAAAGATCTGACACAACTTTCCAATTCCACAACTGTGAACTGAAAACTGTCAACTGAGAACTTTCCCCCATGGACGATGAACCGGACGAAATTGGCATTCCTGAATGGGTCGTGACCTTTGGGGACATGATGAGCCTGTTGCTGACATTCTTCATCATGTTGGTCTCGCTCTCGGAGATCAAAGAGGAGGAATCCTACCAGGCGCTGGTTGATTCGATGCAGCAGCAATTTGGTTATCAAAAAACGATCGATGCGTTGACTCCCGGCAAGGTCCGCCCGCGAAGCAGTGAGTTTGCGGTATTGTCGACGACCGGTCGAGCCAAATTGGCCGATACGCACTCCGGCGGCGTTCCCGACAAGGCTCCGGTGGGGGACAATCAAAAGGTGCGCATCATTCGCCCCGGTCAATTGACGGCCGTTGGCGGCGTGGTGTTCTTTGAGCTTGGAAGCGACGAATTGTCCCCCGCGGCCGAAGAAGCTTTGGCGACCGCGGCGGGTCAACTGGTTGGCAAACCGCAGCGGATTGAGGTTCGCGGTCACGTTTCGGCACGTTTTGCCGCCCGCACCCGGGGTACCGACGAAGCGACCTGGTTGTCGATGCGGCGAGCCGCGGTGGTCCGCAACGCCCTGGTCGAATCCTATGGACTGCAGCCCGAACGATTTCGATTGTCCTCGGCCGAAGCCAACGAGCCGATGACGCTCAACGACGCGGGCGGCAACCCCACCGGATCGGAAGTCGACGCCGATGGCCGCGTCGAAGTCTTCCTACTCGATGAAACGCCCGACGGCCGCCCGTAAAATAGTCGGGCATCAGCTCCCCAACCTACCTGGCCGCCCCGCCGACGCGAGCAATTTCGTACTGCACCGTCCGGTCGGCCACGTCGGCGAATGCTCGCCATCACGCGGTTGGCCTGCGTGTACTGAGCGACGACCGCATCGGCAATTGTTAAAGACACCCATTTGATGGGTGGCCCCAATCGGCCGCCCCAATCGGCCGCCGTCATGAACCGGCCGCAAACCGGCCCCACGACCCGGCACTCACCCCGGGCTGTCATCCTGATTGGCCTTGGCGGACTCCGGCTCGGGCGGCTCGGGCGGCTCGACTGGCTCGGGCGGCGGCGGGTCATGAATGCCTTTGCGGATCGTCCACGATTTGATGGTGTACGAGACTGGCTGGCGGCTGACGCCGGTGAATACCGCCCCGCAAACTCGTCCCATCGAGACGTGGCCTCGTGTGTTGATGCCATCGTTGGTCTCCGAAATCAGTTCGCCGTCAAGGTAACCCCGCGATCCGGTTGGCGTGACGACTAAATGCATTGTCGAATAGGTCATGACCGGGATAATTCTTCGCTGGACAAACCCTCGGCCCAGCAATCGTTCAGCGGGCAGGTCGTCTTGCATCACCATCGGATAGCCAGGGCTGTATCGCAACGACCTGCCCCGCTGTGGCGATGATGTTGAATTAGGGCTGACCTGGCCGGCAAACAATGCCACACCGTAGGGATCGGTGTCGCAGGGTCCCTGCCGGACAGTGATCTCAAGCGTATGGGGCGGCTCAAAACGTAGCATCGGGACGTAGTGAGTTCGTGAGTTATCGGCCCGACAACGGATCACCGTCTTGCCGTCGGTCCGACCGCTGTCATAGCCGGAGTAAATTGTTTGCGGCGCGGCATCGTCTGAACTCAACGACACCACCTCCCCACGTCGGTACGCCTCAAGGTTGCTCAGGGAGCTGCGGAAATTGAGGGCGGCGAATTGCGCGGCATCCCAATCGTCCCTTTCCTGGCTGCCTTCCTCCGTGACAACGTGCTCGGGGCGGCTGGTTTCCCAGTCCGAAAGGGTCGTCGCGTCACGGCCAAGTTGCTTTAACTCCTCGTCGCGGTAGAACTCATCGCCAACGAAAAGCCCTTGTTGCAGTCTCGCTAAAGATTCCCTCGGGCAACCTGGTTGGTTCCAGACCGACATGACCTGTTGGACCGCCCAGGACGGACACTTGTAGTCGTATAAACCGGAGTTGTCAACGAATGGGGGGTAGGTTCGCTGCATGGACGCAATCCGCTCCAAATCCCCGCGATCCCATAGCAACCGGATGATAAGATTGAACGGCCGCTGTTGCATCCGGGGATCCGGATCGTCCCCATGATTCGCCTGCCAGTCGTCGAGCAGTTCAAGCAGCGACTCATCCAACGTGGTCCGCTCAGCGAGCGACCCAAATGGTCCCAAGTCCTGAAGCAGCTCCCAGATCGCTTGATGAAAGACGTATCGGTTATCGACGTCCGCTTTGGAAAAGTCGACGAGCAGGTTGATGAAATTCATCAGCTGCTCGTTGGAGCCACCCCAACGGGATTGCATGGCGGTCGCCATCAAGTCGGTGGTCGCGAACGAATCCCGCTGGGACATCAACGTCAACCGATACATTTGGGCGTTGCTGACCAATGGCACGCCACTGCGAATCGAACGTTCAAAGAGTTCTTTCCAAGCCGTGGAGTGCTGCGGGTCGGCTTCGACCCGTCGGAGCAGGTGCAGCATCGACAACTGAGCGTGGTCGCGAAACACTTTCCAACCGCGATCGGTAACTTGGTCGGCAAAGTCTCCGCCTCGGGCGGCAGCAGAGATTTTTGAATAGATCCGCTCTAATACCGCGTGCAGCAGGGCATCACCAACCCGCTGGCCGGCGTTGGCGGTGGCTCCGGTTCGGGCCTCGGCGTTCTGGAGATCTTCTTCGTACATCGCCACCAGCCGCAGCGTGCATTCGACTTGGCCGGCGGGGCTCAAGGCGGTGACGACGTCGAGCAATTTGTCGCGATACCAGCGTGGCGGACCGTCGGCACCGGGATGGGCCGCCAACAATTCAGCCAGGTTCTCGATAACCCAAGGGTCCCACTCCTTTCGATCCTCACTGCCGACCTGATCCATTCGGGTCAACCACGCCAGCAGTACTTGCAAGGTCAGGGGACAGGAACGGACCTGTCGAGTTTGCCACGCGGCGGCGTAGTTACCGCTGACCCGACGATTCATCGACTGACGCAGTTCCATCAACAACGTTTGGCGAAACGGATCGGTGGCCGGTTCGTCCTCGGCGATCAAAATCGCTTCCACCTCACTCCAACGATCCGGCAGCGGGGCCACGCCCGAAAAGGTCTGCAGCAATTGTTCGTCGAAGACTGTTCGGACCGCCGTCACGGTCGCATCGCCATCGGCGGTGTTGGCGACACAGTCGGCTAACAGCTTCTGATAGGCGTCGTGCAGAGGACGCTGCAGCTCCAACGTCGAGGGGCCGATTGGCACGCCGTCGTCGCGATACAACGGGGTGGTCATCGGGGCGTCAAAACTGCGATCGAGCCATTGACTGTCGACGCGATTGGGTCAATTGTTCAGCGGGATCGGTCGGCACTTTCAATCCAGTGACCCCTCGAGACCACTGGTACCCAAGTCCCGCTCCCAAGACCAAGAGCACGAGCAACATGGCTTTGGATCGTGTGAGCATCAGAATTCGCCATTGGTGAGAGAGCTTGAGAGGCATCGTTGTATCAGTTGTGTGATCGCGGGCGATCCCGCATCGGCATGGACCCACCAAGTTTGGCCCTCCGGTTGCCACCAACGATGCAGCAGGGAAATGGTTTGGCTCCACGAAACGCCCACCCGCAGGAGGGGATCGTCGTGGAGATGTTCGCAGGCGGCGACGTGATCAAAGTGCCCCAGAACGAGATTTCCGGAGGGTTGGTCCACTCGCAACCCGATGGGCAGTTGCCAGCGATGCCGACTTTCGGGGACCGAGTCGGAGGACGCCGCCGCCGCCACACGCCGAACTTCGACGCCCCGCTGCTCGGCGGCCCGCTTCACTCCGGCGATGAACCAACGCCATCGCTCCACCGTCGTTTCATCAATGTCGCTTGGTGGCTCGCACAAGCTCGCGGTGGCGGGACCGGGAATGGGCGCAGCGGCGGGGGTGTACAACGGGCCTTCTCCCCGTTGAATCGAAACGAGGTCGGCGTGGTAGGCGTTCGCGTCGGGCTGGGTGATTAGGCGGCTGGGGATCAACGCGGGCAAACGACTGATCGTGTCGCTAGCGCCCTGATCCATGGCGTTGACGATTGGGGCAAACGGGGGAGCGTCGTCGGCAAGTTGCTCAATGCACCGATAGCCCAACGCATAGGGCTGACTGGTCAAAATGGTGTCCAGGTTGCCCCGACGCAGGTCTTCCGCGGCCGCCATCTGGTCGCTTCAGTGCAATTGGCGACACCGACTGCCGTCGTCGTGCGAAATCAGGTGGCCGAGCAGGTCGCGATCCGTTCCACCGAGATGAATCAGTTGGTCAGGCGGGCCGATCCGGCCGAGGGCCTCGACAGCCCCACGGGCATTCATGAGGTGGGAATCCGCACCACCATCGGGCATTTGTACGCGGCGATACACTGCCGATTCGGTAGCCTCGACTAACTTGGCAGTCGACCTGGCCGCACCACGAAATCGAACGGCGACCAAGCTACCCACGGTCAGCCCAGCGGCCGCCAAGCCGCCGCCGATCCAAAGACGCCGACCGATTCCCGGGTGGTGATTGATGGTCGATTTCAGTGGCGAGTGAGGTGGAGTTGTCATTGAGTTGCCACCACAAGCCTATCGAGTCGTACGCCATCCCGTGGCGGAGCAGTCGCCGGAAAAAAGCGGGGGAAAGCAAGGGAAAGCGGGGGCCACCCAAAATCCTGGTTTGTCAGGTAATGACGCGAAGCCGCCTGCGCCCCCCCATCATCCGCCTGACAGCCCCCGCGGGTTCTCCGGGCGCAAAGCCAACCCTGCCCCCGCCGGATCGCTTCGCCGGCCAACGACTCCGGTGTCCCGGCGGCTCGCTTGAAGATCCGCCCAAACCTCGTCACCACGTCGCACCAGCCGCGAGCAACTTGGCCCTGCGGGCCAGGTTCTCCGACGTGCATCGCATGAACCACGAGACGTCCGACAACCGCCGCCGCCGTGCGACTTCTTGATCGCTCCAAGCGACGACGACATCGGGTGGCCCCTTCTTTTCCTTGCATTATGCGTTTTGACTAGCGCCGGAGGACGGACCGTTTTGGCTAGCTGATGTTGAACCGCCGCTCGCAGCCCGTCGATCTCGCCGGGCGTCAGGTCGTCTCGTCCGGCAACACGCACGAAATCACGGCGTAGCGAGTCGCTCGCGGTGACGCGTCGGGCCAGTTCAAAGTCGAAGAAACCTTCGACTTTGTCAGCAGTGTAAGCCGCCAACATCATCCGAACCCATGTGTTGCCGCTTTTGGGATAGGACGCCAGCCAGACCAAGTTTTTCGACATGCGGACCCGGAGGACTGAAAACTGTTTTTGAATCTCGGAAGTAATCGCAGCGGCCCAACGTGACGTAGGGTTTGAGCGATAGGCATTTTTGCCGACGTTTTTTCAAATTCAAAAATTATCAAGATGGCCGACGCTAAACCATCCGAGAAGATCAGTGACGACGACGCGGTTCCGGCCAGCCGCGGGGGCGGGCTGATCGTCGCCTTCGTCTCCGTGCTCGTCGTCGCCGAGTCGGCGATGTTTTTCCTTTTCATCCCCTCGGCCGGCCAAGTCAGCGCGATGGCCGAAGCACAATTGATCGAATCGGTCCGCGAGCAAAAGCAGCAAATCGCTGAGCAAACCGAGGACGGGGAGAAAGTCGAGGAGTTCAATTTGGGGGAGTTCGGCGAAACGTTCAGCCCGATCGGCACCGACCAGAATTACCGCGTCGAAATGCGCATCTTTGGACTGGTTCGCAATAAAAATCTCGAAATGATCGAGGCGGAATTCGAGACCAAAAGTGGTCGGATTCGCCACGCGTTGCGAATGAAACTGCGAAACTGCGAACTGTTGGAGCTGCAGGACAACCAACTCGGACTGCTCGAACGTCGGCTGCTGACCGAATGCAATCATCAACTCAGCGAAGACCTGTTGCTGGGGATCGGCTTCAACGCCTATCAATTGATTCCCCAGTAGCACCCTGCGTCCATGACCCCCGACCGGCGACCGGCCCGTGAGCGACACTCCCGACACCAAACCGGAATCCTCGCCAGCCGATGTGGGGGATGATCCATCGGTCAACGAAAAACTCGATCACGACAGCATCGAGGCATTGCTCAATGAAGCCTCCGAGTCGCTCGCCGAAGCGGCCGGGGATGGTCCCCCCGACCGCCCCAGGCCGTTCACCTTTGGCGATTTGCAGGCGTCCGCCGACGGGGGCGATCGCAGCGACATCTCGCTGCTCGACGACGTCGAAATGGATTTGCGGATTGAATTGGGACGAACCCAAATGCGGCTCGACGAGGTCCTGCGGCTTCGCAGCGGCTCGGTCGTGGCGCTCGACAAACTGGCCGGCGATCCGGTCGACGTGTTCGTCAACGGCCGGTTGATCGCCCGCGGCGAAGTCTTGGTGATGAACGACAATTTTTGCGTCCGCATCACCGAATTGGTGCAATCATGAGCCGCCCGGCCGTCGACGTGGCTCGGTGGATGGTTCTGGCGTGCGTTTGGGCAATCATTTCTCAACCGTCCAACGTTTCGGCCCAGCAGCCCCCGGTTCGCATGGTCCGCAGCGGTTTTCCCGCACTGTTGCCGCCGGGGGCCGCCAGCGACTCGACCGGCGGGTCGACATCGGCTTGGCAAATCGATCCGACCGCCGGTTCAAACGACCGTCCCGTCGATTCAGGGTCCGGCAAAGACTCTTGGCTCGGCAACGCGATCACGGTCGGCTCGAGCCTGGCGATCGTCCTGACGTTGTTCTTCGCGTCGGTCTGGATTTTTCGATCGGTCACCGGCCGATCCAAAAACCAACCCGTCGCCGCGGGCGTTTTGCAACCGATTGGCGGGTACCGACTGGACGCGCGGACTGATTTAACACTGCTGCGATGCGGGCGGCGGGTGTTGTTGATCTGCCAAACCGCCGCGTCGACGACCACGCTGGCCGAGTTCACCGATGCCGACGAAGTCGCCGCGCTACTGGCGCAGTGCGATGGGAAATCGCGTCTGGCGTTTGAGAAGACACTTGAAGCGATCGGTCGCGACAAACACGCCCCGGGGTTTGTTGATTTACCGGTTGAAAAGCAGGTTGCCCCGCCCCGCCCCGCCCCGCGGACGTTGTTTCAAACCGCGTAGTGGATTTTGCTAAAAATCCATATTGGCCGAAGGAAGTTTGGGAGGGTGAAGCTCCCGCTGAACCTTCCGACTTGGCGGGAGCCGCGCCCTCCCGTCACATGCTTGGCGGGAGCCTCGCCCTCCCGTTAGAGGCTTGGCGGGAGCCGCGTCCTCTCGTTTGGTTGAACTAAATTTTAATGCTGACGATCAACGGGAGCGGATGGATTTCTAGCAAAATCCATTACGTTTAGGCGGCCAAGTCGGGGGTGGAGAGAACTTCGATCGGGACTGGCGCAATTACCGAGGCGGCCTCAATTCGTTGAACCGCCAAACAGCCCGAAAGCTGAAACATCCGCGGCTCTTCCCGGCACAGGCATAACGCCAGCAGCCGGTACGAACCGACCATGCGAATGGGGCTGACGACCCGCACGGTGACTTGGCCTTTGGAATCGGCGTAAGCGATTTTTAACGCCCAGCGATCGGTGTCGTTCATCGCCGACCGGATTACCGACAGCCGCCGATCGGGTTGTCCTTCGGTTGGTTTGAGGGCGGGACGGTCTTGGGTCGGGCGGGCGAACGAAGTTTGAGCGGTGGACATCGGGGGGGAAACCTTGATGGATGGACGACGGGTGAACCATCGTCAATGTCGTCGCTTCGCCGGACACGTTTGGTCAACGACCCGGTGAAACCCCGCACAGACTCACTTTCATCCCCAAATGCGCCGCCGCGGCCGCCTTGGCGATCATCGCCGCGTCGGCATCGGCAGCCGAATCAGCATAGGCGACCTGGATGTGGTTGGCGGCGTGGCGAGCCATCATTTGATCCCGGCTCACGCCGCGGAGCACCGCGTGCATGATCGGCCACTGCGGCGTCGTCGCGTCGAGCCGTCGCCGGGTTTCGGACTCGGGCAATTCGACGACCTTGGCGCGACCCAGGTCCATGTTCAAACCCTCGGGCGTAACAAAAATCCGCGACCAAACGATCTCCCCCGGCCGGCTGACGCCCGCCACCGTGCTGCCGCCGGAGGGGAAGTACATCGGCGGTTGACGGTACCCCCGCGCCCCCGCCCAACCGCCCGTCAAATGCGAGGCCGGCACCGCGCCGCTGATCTCCAGCACCCAGACCTCCCCATCGACGGTGCCCGATCGGTCGCGGTCGGACCATCGCAAGTCATGCAGCGTGTTTTCGGCGGGTTGCCCCATCGCGGCGTGAATTCGCCCGGTCAACAAACCATCCAACCCGGCACACTCATCGACTTCGTTGAAATGGGTCAACGGCACACCGGGATATAATTCGCGAGCCCCATCCCGGCTTCGGACCGGCGGCCGGTTGGAATCGTTGAGCATCCCTTCGACCAAATCGCTGGCCGGCAACAAATCTTTGAGACCCTGTTGGTACTGAATCCCGATCGCGTCGCAACCAAAATCATCGGCAATTCGCATCGCCGCGATATACATCCGACATTGGTCGAGGATTTGATCGTCAGTCAAATCTTCCGCCGGATCGTCACCCGTCTCGAAACGCATCCCCGCCTCGTCGAGCCAGCGCCGGACGGCCACGGCGTCATCGGCGGACACTTGCCGGGTCTCATGATATAGAGCCGACTGCGACAACCGTTCCTTGAACACCCCGGTTGGATGCAGCAGATGGTCGGGGATGATGGCATTGAACATCCCCATGCAGCCCTCGTCAAAAACACCCATGATCGCCTTGTCGCGTTGCAATGTTTGGGCGATCTTGCGTCCAACGTTGACTGCCGCCGCATCCGCCGCGGATGGATCAAACGGGGTGACGTGTGATGTGTCGTGAGACAGTCGCCCGGTGGTCAACCAATCTTTCAATTTGTTTAGGAAATAGTCGTCGTCGAATGTTTCACTCCATAACGAGTGGTACGCCACACCGGCTTTGAGCAACGAGCCGTTGAGGTTGAGTAGCCCCACCAACCCGGGCCACTGACCGGACCAATTGGCGACCGTCAGGATCGGTCCGCGGTGGGTGGTCAATCCCGCCAGGACGTGATGCGAGTATTGCCAGACCGCTTCGGCGACAATTAACGGGGCGTCGTGATCGATGGTGGCAAACACGTCCATGCCCTGCCGCTGGGATCGGATAAAGCCGTGGCCTCGGACCGGATCAACCTCATGACCGCGCACGATCGTCCGGCCCAAGGACTCGACCGCGGCGGTGAGTTGTCGTTCCATCTGCTGTTGAGCGGGCCAGCAAACTTGGTTGGCGGAATCCCGCAAGTCGCCCGAAGCGATCAGGATAATGGGGTGTGTCATTGCTGATGTGCGTTTTGATGTATTGCGGTGTAGCTAAACCGAAAGTCTTGGCGACTTCCGCTACGGTTGGGGCGGTTGCGATGTAGGATGTGTGTTTCTCAACGCTTCAGCGGTTGACCGATAACGTTCATAGAGTTTCCGATACGTCTCCGAGTGTTCGACGCGGGGTTCAATGAGGACGCTTGTGCGGTCACCGCCGCCGGCCATCGCGGCGGCGGCGCCGGCGATTGAATCGAAACCGACTGAGGGTGGGGCCGCGGCCGACATCCCCAGCACCGACGCCCCAACCGCGGACCCTTGCGTGGCAGGATGAATCTCGATGGTCCGGCCCAGCACGTCGGCATAAATTTGGACCAGGTGCCGGTTATGATGCGGCAGCCCCCCGGTCGCAACGATCCGGTCGATCGGCAGTCCCCCGGCGGTGAGCAACTCGACAATCCATCGGATTCCAAACGCGGATGCTTCGGCCATCGCCGCGTACAGGTGCTCGGGGCGGTGATGCAGTGACAAACCGGTAAACGCCCCCCGCAGCGATCCGTCCATCAGCGGCGTGCGGCAGCCGGCGAACCAATCGACGCAGCCCACCCCGTCGGCGCCGGGCGGCAACCGTGCGGCCGCCGCGGCGACCGTTTCCAATTGTTCCAAACCCAACAGTCGCCGCAACCAATCAAACGCATCGCCGACGGCCGCCTGACCGGTCTCATAACCGTACAACCCCGACAGGATGCCGCCGCGGACCACCCCGGCGACCCCGGGGATGTCGGCAAAATGAGTGGCGTTGAGCATGTGGCAACTGCTGGTGCCCATCACCATGACCAAAACCCCCGGCTCGCCAGCCCCGACGCCGGGGACCGCGGCGTGGGCATCAATGATTGCCGCCGAAACGGCAATCCCCGACGGCAGCCCGAAGCGTTTGGCCATCGCGGGTTGAAAAACGCCCGCCGATTGTCCGGGACTGAGCAACCGGCCGGGCATCCGAGTCTTTGCCGCCGCGGCCAGCCGCGGATCGACCGTCGTGAGGTATTCGTCGGTTGGATAACCATCCTCGGCCGTCCACATCGCTTTGTAGCCCGCTTGGCAGGTAGACCTGGCCAGTTGATCGGCCGGTCCGCCGGTTAATTGCCAGACGAACCAGTCGCCCGCCTCGATCCAGACCTCGGCTGCCCGGGCAACCTCGGGAGCGTTCTCGATGGTCTCCAAAATTTTGGGAAAGAACCACTCCAGACCAATCGAACCACCGCACCGCGACAGGAAAGCTTCTCCGCGGTCGCGAGCGATCGCGGTCATGCGTTCGGCTTGCGGACCGGCGCCGTGATGTTTCCAAAGTTTTGCCCATGCTAACGGCTCCGCTTTAAACTGTTCCAATTGGCACAATGGCGTGCCATCGACGGTCGTGGGCAACATCGTGCAACTGGTAAAGTCCACTCCGATCCCCACGATATTGCCGGGGTCCAAGCCCGAATCCGCAATCGCTTGGCGGGTTGCCGCGGTGGCCGAATCGATCCAGTCGGCGGGACATTGCAATGCGTAACGCGGCGGTAGACTTTGGTCGGTGCCGGGCAAACGATCGATGATTTGACCATGGGCATAGTCATGCGACGCGATCGCGTGCTCCCGGCCTGCGGCGTCGATCAATACCGCTCGGACCGATTGGGTCCCAAAATCCAAACCCAATGCAACGGCGGTCGAACTCATCGTTCGTCCCCCGCGGCGTCGGTCATTTCCATGGGATCGAGCACCATGTGACGGATGGATGTTTTGCCGTCGGTATAGGTGATGTGAACCAATCCGTCGGCGGACTGGATCATTGACGGATAACAAATTTCGCCACCGGGCCGGGTGTCGAGCGTCGCGATCGGCCGCCACTGCAACCCGTCGTCCGAAGCGAGCAGGCTCAAGATTTCACGCCCCCCCAAATTTGATCCCGGCATTTGGAAATTGCCGACCATCCAGTGACGTTGATGTCCCGTTGGGATGATGGTTTCGGTTTTGTCCAGCCTAGCGGTAGGGCGCAAGCCCTCCGGTGACGCACCGTCAATTGTAGCGGTAGGACGCAAGCCCTCCGGTGAGTCACCGGGCGGCTTGCGCCGCTCCGCTAGGATTGGGGCGGCACCGGGCGGCTTGCGCCGCTCCGCTAATGATGCGGCACCGGGCGGCTTGCGCCGCTCCGCTAAAATTGGGGCGGCACCGGGCGGCTTGCGCCGCTCCGCTAGGAAAGAAAGCGTGATCGCATCGATGGCGGAGTTGGGATGCGGTACCCCCAAATTCTGCAGCGGCGACCAGGTTTTGCCGTCATCCTCCGACCAGGTCGTTGTCAAAACGCCCTGATTGGTTCGGCAGATCGCCTGGATGCGACCGTCATCATGCCTCAGCATCGCGGGCTGGATCGATTGATAGGCCGAAGCCTCCAAATCGTCCGTCCGTGTCCAGACGCCTTGGGGGCGACCGTCGGCGAACCGGACGGACTCAAAATGAACCTTCCAACCATCGCTTTCGGTCGACGCGCCGCTTAGAAGCCTATCGTCGCCAGTCCACACCGGAGCGCTGCGAATCGGGCCGACGATGCCCTCGGGCAACCGGTACGATTGTGACCAGGTTCTGCCTCGGTCCTGACTAACGAGGTACTCACCCCACCATGATTGTGGACTTTCGCCAACCTTATAAAACAATATCGTCGGTCCATCGCCCGGCGTTTGCACCAGGACGGGGTTCCAACACGGGTAGACCAAATCACCGCGTTGCCGACCGGTGGCGACTTCCGCCGAACCGGACCACTGAAGCCCGTCGTCATAGCCGCACCAAATCGACGTGTGGGTTTGGCCTTTCACCTTGCCGACCCAGGCGATGACAACTCCCCGAGAATTCTCGCATAACGTCGACGTGTGGGCGTGCTGGAATTTTTTGGGGTCGAGCGTTGCTTCCTCGATCATGCCGCCGATTCGGGGTGGTGGGGGCTTCGTCGTGTCGCCTGCCAATTCGCGTTCGGGATACGTCAGGCATTGGTCGTGCTCAATGTAATAGATCCTTCCGTTCTCGCTGCCCACCAGCAGGTCCGGTTTCCCGTCACCGCTAAAATCGCCGGTCGTGGGGCTGGAGGTGTGTCCGGCAACGTTCCGGTCGGCCAAATTGCCGATTTTGGCCAACGTCACTTTTTCGCCGTTCCGGCCGAGGTTGCGATACCAAGTTGCGTTCTCGGAATTGACCAGCAGATCACGCCGACCGTCGCCGTCCCAATCGACGACCGCCATTTTGACTCGCCCCGAGCGGCCACAGGAGGCGGGATTGAGTTGCAGCGGTTGGCCGGTGGGATCGACAAAGATTCGCTCCGCCGGCCCCATCGATCGCCGCAGCGTCAAATAACCTTCCTGATCGAGCATGACCAGATCGAGGTGATCGTCCTCGTCGAAATCGACCAACACCGGAGTCGTCCGCCACTGGGTCAACGCATCGCTGCGGAGTGATCGCCACCACAGCCACCGGGGCGGCATCTCCAATTGGCCGGAATCAAATATACGATTGGTCAACCGGTCGCCATCACGTTGCAACCAACCCAACTTCGCCAAAATCGAGTTGTAGATGATGTCATCGTCGCCATCGCTATCAATGTCACCGGTTGTCAACGTCGTATAACCCCACTTCGCTTCGCAAGGACCTTGGATCGAACCGGACGGACCCGCCATGACGCGAAAGTCCTCGGTTTCGCCGTCACCGTTTTGAATTTGCAATAATTCGGGGGCGGCCCACCGCGGCAATCCGTCGGTGGTCACCGGATCGGGGACCCCGAGATTCTCGAACCATCCGATGTTGCCCGCGGTGTTGCCGCACAGGAGGTCCAGGTCGCCATCGTCATCCCAGTCGATCACGTGCGGGGTCGCCAAAGCGCCAAACTTCAGTTCATCGGCAATTTGTTGGAAATACTTTGGAGCGGCAAAGATGGGGGTGCCCGCGAACCATTTGCCGGTGTGTTCAACCAACGCGACCCGCCCGTCTTCGTCTCCGACGATCAAATCAACGTCACCGTCGCGATCCCAGTCGACTGCCGTCGGCGTGATCATTTGAACGTGCATGGAAATGGGGCTGCCGGCGGCGTCGGCAATGCGAACGCCCGCGGCGTAGGTCGGTTCGGTTCGGGTGCCCATGTTTTGGAAATAGGTAAACCCGTCCATGAATTCGCCGCACAGTAGGTCCAAATCACCGTCGCCGTCAAAGTCGGCGAAGTTAGGACACGGCCAACCGTAGACATCGATCGGTCCCCCGGCGGCACTGAGCCGAACCGGGGGTTGATAATCGGGCGATTGATCGGTGCCCGCGTTGTCATAAATATCGACGTGGCCGTGGAGCGGACCGTTTTGCCAACGCCCCATGTTGTCATAAGCGTGGTCCCAGCCCAGATCGTCCCACAGACCCGCACCCAACGCGATGTCCTGGTCACCGTCGCCATCGTAATCGACATAACGCATGAACCGTCCTCGCGGTCGGTGTCCCTCGACCGCAGGGTTGGGTGGCAGTCCCAGCGGTTGGGCCTTTTTGAAGTCGAATTGACCCGTTGCCGGATCTCGCCGGTAGGCGTTGTCGGGCCGGAGCACCACCGGTTGCCCGTCGACGGTGTTGATCGTCATGTATTGATGCGCGGTCCCAATTCGGACGCCAGGTTTGAAAACCGGCATGGTGATGGATGGGTCCTGCGTCGGATTTTCAAACAGGTAGGTTCCCCGCGACGGCTTGTCCATCGAACCGACCATCAAATCCATGTCGCCATCATCGTCGTAGTCGATCGGCATGGGGAACGCCCACAACCCCACCCCCAGGTCGACCACCAAACCGGGGTTGTTGTATTTGAGCGGCTTGAGTTCATGGGCGGTTGCCGCAGAGGTGAACCCGATCAAACAGCAAACCGCGATCCCTCCAATCGTTCCGAGTCGATTCATGATGTTTTCTCAACGGTGGTTGGGGTGATAAAGGATAACAGCCAACCCAGTGCTACGATGACGCTGGGGCCGACGACGATGACCAACAAATGATGCATGGGATTGGCGTAGGATGACAACGCCGGGGGCCAGTAACGGCTCTGGGACAACACCATCCAGGCGATGACCAACATGCCGACCGCGATCGCGATCATTGCTCCGGGGCCGGCGAGGCGTCGGGCCAATAAACCGACCAGGAAAAGCCCCAAGATCGCAGCCCCCAGCACGCTGGAGATGCCCCACCAAACGTCCAGCACGCTGTCGGTCATCCGAACCAGGACCAGCGCCATCGCGGTGCCCATCGCGCCCCACGCGACCGTCGATCCGCGAAGCACCGCGACCTGTTGCCGATCGGTACATTGTGGGCGAATTAATCGGCGATAAAAGTCGCTCATCACCAGCGTCGCCGCGGAGTTGAGTGACGTTGAAACGGTGCTCATCGCGGCGGCAAAAATCGCCGCGATCAACAAACCTCGAACGCCCGTGGGCAGGTGGGTGGCGATGAAATGCGGAAAGATGCGGTCACCCAAATCAACCGGTTCCAAAGAATCCTCAATCCGGTCTCGCTTGGCAACGTATTCGGCCGAATCATAGGCCAGATCGGTTGACATCAATCGGCCTTCGGCGACCAATCGTTTGACGGCGTCCGTGTCCGCCGGGCTGGCCTCATAGTAGGCGTACAGCGACGTGCCAATGAACAGGAACAGGGCGCTGACGGGGACGTATAGCAAGGCGCCAAACCAAACACTCTTGGCCGCCTCGCGGTCGCTCGTCGATGCAATGTAACGTTGAACGTAACTTTGATCGATGCCAAAGTTGCGAAGGTTGTCGAACAGACCATATAACAATACAACCCAGATCGTCGACTTGCCGAACGACCAGGGCGAGGGATCCCCGAGCGAAAATTTATCGGCCGCCGACGCAACGCGAAACACTTCGGCGGGACCGCCGGGCATCGTCGACAGCAGGACGGTCAATGCCAACAAAGCACCGGCCATCAGGACGATCGCTTGGATGGCGTCGGCCCAAATCACCGCCAAAATTCCGCCAATGAATGAATACAACGTCACGACGACGCCGGTGACCAAAATGACCACGCGAATGTCCCAGCCGAACAGGACCGCCATCGGTAATGCCATCAGGTACATCACCACACCGATTCGGGCGATTTGGAACAGCAGGTAAAAGCCGCTGGCGTAGAGCCTGGCCCAAAGCCCAAATCGGTTTTCGAGCAGTGAGTAAGCCGAGACCTCGCCGGACCGTCGATACAGCGGTAGAAAATAGTAAACCGCGATCGCTGCGGCCGGCGGCAATGCCACCGAAAACATGAACACGTTCCAATTGTCCACAAACGCTTTGCCGGGCAGTGCCAGGTAACTGATGCTGCTCAGGTAGGTTGCAAAGATCGACAACCCGCACAACCATCCGGGCAGCGACCGACCGCCGGCGGTGAACTGGTCGGCGGAGTTGTTGCGTCGCCAGAAGAATAAGCCCAGCGATAGGATGCCGATGAAATAGCCGACCACGACCGCGTAATCGACCAGGGTGAATGCAACCGATGCGATCATGCGACGCCCGAGCTTTGTGGTTCCAAGACGCCCATCTGGTTCAGCACCGCGGCGACTTGCTGACGTTGCGGCTCGAAGAATCGGTGAAACGGGTCGGCGGGTTGATCGTCGCAAATGCCGATCAGGGATAGGGCGCACTTGGTCGCTTTGATATGTCGCGATGCGTACTTGCCGACATCATAAATCGCCTGAAAGGCTTCGATCGACTGTTGCAGCGTTTGAAGCCGGTTGTCGTCGCCGTCGCGTAAGGCTTGATAAGCATCGACAAACAACCCGGGCAGGACATTGGCCCCACCGGCAACGCCCCCATCGCCCCCGGCCGCCATCGCCTGGGGCAGCAGGGCTTCGGGACCGATCAATACCGACCAGTCGGGTCGCTCGACTTTCAACGAGCATACGCGGCCAAAGTACTCCAGATCACCACTGCTGTCTTTAACGCCGATGATTTGACGTTGGTCAGCGAGCTGCCGCAGCGTCTCGATCTCATACCAAATTTTGGTCAACCCCGGCATGTTGTAAAGCATCACCGGAAGCGGCAGCAGCGGCAGCAACTCGCGAACATAACCGATCAACTCGGTTTGCCCGGCGGGGAAGTAGTACGGGGTGGTCAGGACTAACGAATCGGCCCCGGCATCGGCGGCGTGTTTGGCCAAATGGACCGTTTCGACAAACGCGGTATCGGCGATCCCGACGAGCACCGGAACGCGGCCGTCGACCCTGCGGACCGTTTCGGTGATTAGCTCGCGACGCAGGCGGTAGGAGAGGCTGGGGGCCTCGCCGGTGGTGCCGAGGATAAAAACCCCCGAAACGCCGCCGCCGATCACGTGGTCGAGCAATCGCTGCAGGCCGTCGACGTCCAGGACATCACGACCGGCCAGCGGGGTGACCAGCGGGGGGACGATGCCGCGATGGGGCGGTGACCCGGCGGGGGGTTGGATCATGGGGGTGGGTTCAAACGAGCGGGGGCGGGAGCGTGTCTATAGACTAATGGGTGGTTCGTTGATTTGCCATGGGGCGGGCGTGGCTTTCAGATCGACGGGGCGTTGTTAAGCTGGCAACGCCGGTTTTCAAACCTACCCCATCTTGGATCCTCGACATGGCTGACAAAACAACCGATCACGACACGATTCGCAAATGGACCGAAGCCCGCGGTGGCGTTCCGGCGACCGTCGATGGCACCGAGAATGATGGCGAGAACGTCGGCATCCTGCGGCTCGACTTTCCCAACGCCAAGACCGGAACGAGCAACCTGTCGACGGTCTCTTGGGAACAATTCTTCGAGAAGTTCGACGAACAAAACCTGGCGATGATCCTGGGGGAAAACGATGGTGACTCGGTGAGCCGGTTTAATCGATTCGTTTCGCGAGATTGAACCGCCCCGGAGATCCTGACGCCGCTGCTCTCGCTCCACTGCGACCCGAACGATGAAACTGGTACTGCTCTACGCGTTGGCGGTTCCAGCGGTCATGTTGGGTCTGGGCGGCTACTTGGCGCTCGTCCGTCATCCGCACTGGTTCATCCGCGGTTGGGATTTTCCGAAAGTCCAGCTCGCCATCACGCTGCTGGTTCTGCTGGCCGCTTTTTCGTGCGTTTGGCTGGGTTGGCCCGTCGATTGGTCGGCTTGGGGACCCGGTCTGCTGCGGCGTCCGGCGCCCGGTTGGTTGTTGCCCACGGTGATCGTTTCGACCGTGCCGGCGGTGCTCTGGCACGCCTACCGCGTCTGGGTCTACACCGCGTTGTACCCGTTTCGATCGGCGACCTACCGGAGCGGCGAGCCTGGCCCGGTCCGTTCGCTGCATGGCGAGGTTGAGCCGCCCGGGCACATTCCCGATTCCCGCGCCCACCGCGATCCGCGGAGCCTGCGGGTGGTGGTGAGCAACGTGCAGATGGAAAACCGTGAGTTCGAGCGATGGTTTCAAACCATTGATGCCGAGCAGCCGGACGTCATCATCGCGGTCGAAACCGACTCGGCGTGGACCGAGGCGCTGGAGTCGCTCGCCGTGGATTATCCGCACCGCGTGATGCTGCCGCAGGAGAATTGGTACGGCATGGTGTTGCTGTCGCGTTTGGAACTGATTGAATCGCAGGTTCGCAACCTGGTCCAATCGGACATTCCATCGATTCATGCCAGGGTTCGATTGCCCAGCGGCCATGCGGTTCGGATCGCCGGGGTCCACCCCCGGCCGCCCGAACCGATTCGCGACATGCCGTCCTCGCACCGCGACGCGGAATTGATGATCGTCGCGAAGATTCTGTCCGACGCTCCGATGCCGTCGATTGTTGGCGGAGACCTCAACGACGTTGCGTGGAGCCACAGCACGCGATTGTTCCTGAGGCTCAGCGGATTGATCGATCCCCGCCGGGGCCGCGGTTTTTTCAATACGTTTCATGCCGGACACTGGTGGATGCGGTTCCCACTGGACCACATCTTTCATTCCCCGGAGTTTGCTTTGCGGGAAATTCGCCGGCTGCCGGCGGTTGGGTCCGATCACTTTCCGATGCTGATCGACTTGGTCCTGCAACCCGACGCGATCGCCGAGCAGCCGATCGAGGAAATCGAGGAAGGCGACCGCGATGATGCCGAGCAGATCATCGAGACCGAGGAGGAGCTTGAAAACGTCTCGCTGTCGGCCAATCGAGACGTCTTGCCCGCCCGGTTGTGACGCTGAATGTTGGCCGGCCCTGGGCGGTGATTCTGATGCCGGGCTTCTTCTCCCCCCGCTGGATGCTCAGGCCGATGAGGCGGGGATTGTCTGACCGGTTGATCGGTCAACCCGCGTCGACCTCCGCGCCCCGCTTTGACCGGGTGACGATTTGGGACAACGCGGTGGTGTTCAAACCTCCGGCCCAATCGGTCGATCGGCTCGCCGAACATCTCTCGGTTTGCGATCAACCGATCGCAATGGTCACGCACAGTTTCGGCGACTGGATTGCCCGCCAAGCGATCGACCGATTAACGCTCAGCGGTCGTCCGATGCCGGTTCGAGCGATCGCGTCGCTGGCCCCGGTTTGGCGAGACGTTCCGGCCGCGCGGTTGGCCGCCCGGGTGGGGGGTCGGTGGCTGCCGGAGATCGCGGTGATGTGTGACCCCCGAGTCGCTTCGTCCGCCGTGAACCTGGACCCAGCCATTCGCCGGTTGGTCGTTTGGGCGTCGCTGGAGCCTTGGGTGCGGCCGGTGATGCCCCCGTCGATTGACGCCGAGGTCCGGTTCGTGGCCGGAACGCACAACTCAATCGTCGCCCAACCGGGGGTCTGGCAGACCGTGGCGACGTTTTTACAAAACCTCGAAGCCGGGTGAACCGCTCACCGCGTTTGGCTTCCGAAGACCTCGATTTGGATCAAACCAAGCGTTTCGTTGAATCGACGCATCACCGCCCCGACGTCCGCGCCGGCGAACGCGTCGACCCACAGGGTCAGTCGGTTGGCGGGGAACTTGGCGGCGGGGGCGGAAAACCCATCGGGCAACGGGTCGGTGGCGTCCAGTGGCCACCATTGTTTTCCGTCCCAAAACATGACCCAAGCAGCGGCTACGAGATTCTTTTGATCGGCCGGCGGGTGGTCGGGGGTGGTCGTCGGTCGCAGACCCAGGGCGATGCGGGCCGGTATTTTTTGACGTCGCAACAGCGCCGCCAGTAGCGTGGCGTGTTCCAATCGATCCGCCTGACCGCCGACGAGCAAATCGCTGGCGCGGCGACCTTGGCCCGCGGCGGGGTCAAACGTCAGCAGCGACGTGACGGTCTCGGCGGATTGTTCGGCACGCCACCGGGCAAACGACTCCGCGTCGTCGCCGAAGGCTTCCTCCCCAACCGATCGAGTTGTTGAGTCCGCAGGGGGTGACAAGCGGACGAACGCGGCCGAAGCAAAATCGATCCACTCCGATGCAGCCAAATCCGCCTGCGTCGGGGCAGCCATGCCGCCGCGAAAGCCAGCCAACACTTTGGGATTTGCGGTTGGCTGGTCGACGACCAAGACGCGCAGCGAACGGGGTGACTCGGCGGGGGGGGGAGTGAATTTTTCAACCAACTGCAGGTCAGTCGACGGTGGCGGCCAGAACGGTCCGGCGGTGGGGTCGGGGAAGTCGGCCGGACCGGTCCAGCGAATCGACCAACCCAACCGGCTCAACGGTGCCGGGGCCAGCGGTTTGCCACCCAACGGCAACGTCGCCGATGCGTTCCGGCGAGCCGAATCACCCTGCGAATCGAAAAATGCCTGGTCCGACGGCGTGGTCACCCAACGCTCCGACAACCGCGAGGCCAATTCAACGGTCCGCAGCGGCATCGCTTGCGGATCGATGGTAACGACCGAGCGATGAACGGTTTCGTCGACTGTCAAAACCGTCTCGAAATCCACCGGAGAGTCGACCGAGTTGACTTGGAGTTCGGCGACGGGGGTTGGACCCAAATCACGAATTTCAATGGGGAGCCATCGGACTGAATCGGGGGAGAAGATTTGACCAATGCGGAATGCGCCAGCGTCCCCGCCGGCGAGCCAATCGCCCAACCGGGGGGCCGACATGATCTGTCCCGGCGGCAGCCAGAGTGCAGCGGTTATGGAGTTGCCGGTCGGTGCGATGGGGACCGTTGCCGCCCGACGTTCGCCGAAGGCATCGCTTTGCATGCTGAGCCGAGTCCCCGTTGCCTGGCCGGAGCAGCGTTGGAAAACCAAACCATTTTGGTAGAGAAAATCGAGGCTGCGGAGCGACCCGGCGTTGTCAAACGTGGCGTCGCAGGTGACCCGGCCGGTGATGGTGGCGGCCCCGCGCTGATGAAGGCCGACGTAGGCATAGGAACGTTGCCGGTGGTCGTCGGTTGGGGAAAGGGTTCGATACGACGCCGCACCGACCGGGCGGCCCCCCCGGTCGATTCGGACATGCCGCAGCGGCGGGGGCGGGGTGGGGGGCCGTGCGGGGGCGGCATCCGCCGAAATCGTCGCCGGCAGCGGGCTGCTTGCCGTGGGGGATTGAACCCAAGGCTCCCAATGGTTGCCGGGCCAATCGAGCCGCGGCGGCAGGTCACAGCCGATCAGCGCCCAACAAATCGCCCAGCCGAGCCAACCCACCGCCGAGCATGACCTACCGTTGTGCGATGACCCGCCGGCGTGTCCCGCCGGTTGTTCGGAATCGGACGCCGCGGCGGCGCTCGTGCAAATACCACCGACCATTGATAGACCTCCATGGGTTTCCTGCAACGCCTCTTTCGACCCCCCGGCCCCGCGACCGGGGCCACCGGGGTGATCAACGACGGAACCTTCGCCGGCACCGGATCGGCCTCGGCTACCGCTCCGATCACCGCCGGCACCCCGGGGTTCCAACAACTTAGCGACCAACAGCTGCGAACCCACATGGGGATCCGCCGCTTCGGTTCGTTCGAGTTGACCGAAGCGATCCGGCCGGCCTACGGGTTGCAAGTCCCTCCGCGTCAAGGATTCCGCCGGGACCGCTATGTTGACGATGCCGACGGGTCCAGCACCCCGGTCGTCATGGCCGCAGTGACCGCCGCGGACTTGATGGACGTGTTTTTGGAGATGATCGACACGCTCGGACCGATCGTCGACGTTGTCTTGGAGAGCAGCCATCACTCCGGTCCCGGCGACGATCTGCATCGCGGCCACATCGACGTGCCGGTACTCAAAAGTGCGTTGTTGGAGTTCGAGGACGTGCTGCTGGACGATGGCTGCACCGGGATCGCGGTCGTCAACCCTAAGCGACGCCAGGAAATCCAGCTCGACGAGCACAAACTGTTGATCGCCTACGGCGGACCGCTGGAGCCGGTCGAACGCGTCCTGATTGCCTCGGATGTCTACCCCGATCCGTCGATCCGCTTTGTCACCGAAGCGGAGCACATCCACAGCAGCACGCGGCGGTTGTATCACCGTTTTGGTCAACTCAAAGTTCGGTTGGGGATCGACGACGGGTTGTTTGGTTAAACTGGCGGGCCGTCTCGCGTCCCCGTCACCCCGGCCCCCGCCCGTCTTGATGCTTTCCAAGTTTCCGCTCGTTTTTGCCACCGCGTTGTCGGTCGCGGTTTCCGTTTCGACTCCGACATTCGCCGCCGATTCAACGCTGCCGCCCACGCCGGCGATTGAGGGTGTCCGGCCACGAAATGTCGTTTTCATCCTCACCGACGATCATCGCTACGATGCGTTCGGAGCCGCCGGGCATCCATTTTTGGAAACCCCGCATCTGGATTCGCTGGCCCGCAACGGCGTTCATTGCAAAAATGCGTTCGTCACCACCAGTTTGTGCAGCCCCTCGCGGGCCTCGATCCTGACCGGTCGGTACACGCACAAACATCGCGTGATTGATAACAACCGAACGGTGCCCGAGGGGACGCGGTTCTTTCCCGAGTATTTGCAACGGGCCGGTTATGACACCGCGTTCATCGGCAAATGGCACATGGGCGGTCATCATGACGACCCGCGGCCCGGCTTTGACCACTGGGTATCATTCAAAGGTCAAGGCAATTACTTGCCGCCGGGACCCAACTACACGCTCAACGTTAACGGCGAGCGGGTCAAGCAGAAGGGTTACATCACCGACGAATTGACCGACTATGCGATTGATTGGCTCAAAGATCGCAGTGATGAAAAACCGTTCTTTATGTACTTGTCTCACAAAGCGGTCCACTCGGACTTCACCCCCGCGGAGCGTCATCAAGGGCGCTACGCCGACGCGGATCTGTCGTTCCTGCCGACCGGAGGTGAGTTGTCGGCTAAAAAGAACGCCCCCCGCTGGGTCCGCGATCAAAAGAATTCCTGGCATGGGATCGACTTTGCCTACCACAGCGACAACGGGCTGGAGTACCTCTACCGACGCTACTGCGAGACGTTGCTGGGCGTCGATGATTCAGTCGGCCGGGTGTTGCAACAACTCAAGGACATGGGCATCCATGACGACACGCTGGTGATCTACATGGGCGACAACGGTTTCATGTGGGGCGAGCATGGATTGATCGATAAACGGACCGCTTACGAAGCTTCGATGCGGGTGCCGATGTTGATGCAGTGCCCTGCCCTGTTCGCCGGCGGCACGCCGGTCGAGAACGTTTGCGCCAACATCGATATCGCTCCGACTGTCCTGGCAGCGGCCGGGTTGCAATCGCCGGACTACTTCGACGGGCAAAGCATGTTGAGCTTGCCGAACGATCCGGCTCAGGACTGGCGAGACTACTTCCTGTACGTTTACTACTGGGAAAAGAATTTTCCGCAAACGCCGACCCAGTTCGCCCTTCGCGGCGACCGGTTCAAGTACATCACCTACTACGGACTTTGGGACGCCGACGAACTGTATGACCTGTCGACCGATCCCGGCGAGACCAACAACCTGCTGTATGATCCGAACTACAGGTCGGTCGCTGAGGAAATGGAGCAGGCGCTGTACGCCAAACTGAGCCGGGAGGGTGGCATGGACATCCCGATGAACCAGCCGTCGGGCGGCCAAAACAATAAACGTTGGGAAGAGGCCGGGGGCGAACAGGCAGCGGAGTTTCCGGCGGCATTCATTGTCGAAGAACCGCTCAACCGAGACGCAAAGTAGTCTTATGTATAACGCACATTTTGAAACTGCGGCTCAAAAAATGACGGCAGCAGCGAGTCGACCCGCAACAAACCTTCGCGGGTTACGTTGACCTGCTCTTCGTCGATCCTGACCAATCCTTCGTCCTGGTACCGACCCCAAACGTCGGACCAACGCTGCACAATGTCGACGCCGAACTTGTCGACGAAATACGAACGGTCCAGGAAACCGCGTTTGAGCAGCAGCACCATTTCGCGAATCAGCGATTGATGATCGCTCGGGACATAACCACGACCCAGCGGCAGGTCGCCCGCCTCGATCCGTCCCAGGTAGTCTTCCATCTTGGGAACGTTTTGATAGTGAACGCCACCCACGTGGCCAAAAGACGCGATGCCGGTCGCCAGTAGGTCGCTGCCGTGCCACAAATTGTCACGGTATGAAAAATTCACTTTGCTGGCGTCTTTGACCATCGTATACGCGCTGCTGACGCTGTAGCCGGCTGATCCGAGTTCATCAAACGCATAGTCCACCCAGTCGCGTTTGGTTTGCCAGTCGGCGACCGGACTTTGCTTCTTGGTCCCGTCGAGCAGGTCTTTGGAATAAACCGTGTTGAACGGTAATTCCATTTGATAGATCGTTACCGACTCGGGCGACAATTCAATGGTCCGGCGAATGTTCTCCCGCCAATTTTCCCATGTCTCGCCCACCATGCCGGAGATCAAATCGATGTTGACGTTGTAAAAATCCGCGGCCTGGATCCAATCCCACGCCTTGAACACTTGTTTGGACAGGTGCGCCCGGCCATTCTCCTCGAGGATCTCATCGTTGAAATTCTCCACGCCAAGGCTCAGCCGGGTCACGCCCAGGACTTCGCGAAGCGTTTTGACTTTGGTTTCCGACAGCGTTCCCGGCTCGCACTCAAACGTCACCTCCTCGGCACCATCCCAGGTGATGTGTTGCCGCAACCGGTCGGCCAGGGCGGTCAATTGTTTGGGCGATAGGAAGCTTGGGGTACCGCCGCCAAAGTACACGAATCGGAACGGCCGGCCGCCCATCGCCGCTTGTTGCGAGACGATCGAGATTTCGTTGCAAAGCGCATCGACATAACGCTGCACTTCGGCGGCGTTGACATCGGTAAACACTTTGAAGTAGCAGAACTTGCAACGTTTACGGCAAAATGGGATGTGCAGGTACAACCCCAGCGGCGTGTCGGCGGCCGGGGGCGACGCCATCGCCGCGGCCACCGCGTCCAAGTGATCGGTCGACCATTGGCTGTAGGGTGGGTAGTTGGAGATGAAGTAGCTGCCGACTTCGGTCGTCGTTTCGGTCGTGGGCATGATTGTGGGATAGGCTTCCAGCCTGTCTGTGGGGTTTGAGGTGTGGTTGCGAATGGTGAGATGA
Source organism: Pirellulaceae bacterium (assembly GCA_963833245.1). Taxonomy (GTDB): domain Bacteria; phylum Planctomycetota; class Planctomycetia; order Pirellulales; family Pirellulaceae; genus Rhodopirellula. Next base: position 895,809 of record CAWHXH010000002.1, on the reverse strand, counting down.
CAGGCCGGAGGCCTATCCCACGTTAAGAACCAAAACAGCGGACGACGCCGTCGTCATCGGCAATGATTAGTTTGTCTCCGGCAATCGCGGGGGAAGCCAGAAACGCACCGCGGATTTCGTACTGCCAACGAATCTCGCCGGTTGCCAACGCCAATCGCAGCAGCCGGCCGTCGGTGCCGGCGATCCAAACGTCTTCGCCGGCGATCACCGGCGAAGCATCGGCGCGTTTGCGAAGCGTTTGCCGCCAACGACGCTGCCCGGTCGCACGATCAATCGCGTCGACCGTCTTGTTGCGGCTGGAGACGATGACCAGTTCGTCCGAAACCGCCGCGGAAGCCCGGTAGTCCTGGTCCCGCTCGGCGTCCTGATATTGCCAAACCGGCTGTTCGGCTCCGGCGTCGAAACGATAGACGACCGAATCCATGATGGGTTGGAAAACACTGCCGCCGGCCAGCGCCGGGGTGCTGCCCGACGGACCGCCCAACGGCAACGGCTCGCCGATGGCTTTCCCGGTCGCCAAATCAACGATGTGAAGCGCCCCGTCGCAGCCGCCCAGGTACGTTCGGCCGCCGCCGATCGACGCCCCGCATCGAAGTTGATCGCCGGTTTCATAGGTCCAAAGCGTTTGCCCGGTGCCGCCGTCCAGACACGTCAGCGTCCCATCCTCGCCGGTGACCAAGACCCGAACGTGGGTTTGATCGTCCTGATTTTGCAAGAAAACGCTTGGGGCGGCATCGATTTGCCCGTCCAATTCGGTTGTCCAAATCGTCTCGCCGCTGCTCGGACCCATCGCGATCACGTTGCCCTCGACATCGCCGAGCAGCAACATCGCGGGCAACGAATCGATCGCCGCCGCCTCGTTTCCGCCAATTCTCGGGTAAACGGCCGGAGAATCGACTCGCGGATCAAACAGTGTGGGCGAGGCGAGGAACCCGGTGTCCAGCTCGACCCGCCATCGCGATTGACCGGTCGCCAAATCGAGCGATTCGACCCCGCCCATGACATCGGTCACGAAAACCGCGTGGGGGCCGACAATCGGTGTCGTCTCGATCGCCTCGGCGGTGGTGGTCTCCCACAGGATTTTCAAATCATCGGGCAGTCGCGAGGCGGTCAAGCCGGTCCCGGCAGCGTCCCCGCGAGCGATCGGCCAAGCATCGGCGGCCGACGATGCGGTAGCGCCACCCAATATCGTCGCCAAACAGAGGAATCGTTCGAGCAGCGGGTGGGACGACACGGCGGGCGATGGGGTGGGATGAATTGGAAACGCACCGGTGGCGAGAGAGCCGGCGGATGGTGATTATAACGTCCGGCCACCCGCGACCACTCCTTTGACCCGCCGCCGACCATGATTTGCGTCTCCCTGGGCCGCGCCAAGCACGCCCGAATGATCTCCGAGCATCGCTACCTGGCCGACCAGGGGGCGGAACTGATCGAACTGCGGCTCGATTACATCCAGCGTTCGGTGGATTTGAAGCGATTGTTGGCCGACCGACCGACGCCGGTGGTGATTTGTGCCCGGCGACGGGAGGACGGCGGCCGGTGGCTCAAAACCGAGGAGGAGCGGTTGATGCTACTCCGTTCGGCGATCGCTCAAGGTGTCGAATACGTCGACATCGAAGCCGACATTGCCGCGCAAATCCCCCGCTACGGGTCGACCAAACGGATCATCTCCTACCACGATTTTGAACAGACGCCCGACGAATTGGCTGATCTGCACGCCGCGATGGCTGCCGAAGACGCTGATATCGTCAAAATTGCGACGATGGCCAATTCGTTCGAGGACAACCTGCGGATGATCCGGTTGGTCCAGCAGGCCAAGATTCCAACGATCGGCATCTGCATGGGCGACATCGGCATGATGACGCGGATTTTGGCCAACCGTGTCGGCAGCCCGTTCACCTACGCGACGTATTCGACGGACAAGGAAATGGCGCCCGGACAGCTCAACTGGGCCGACATGTCGAGCATTTACCGCTACGAAACGATTGACAAAAACACCGAATTGTTCGGCGTGGTGGCCGATCCGGTCGCCCATAGCCACAGTCCGTTGATCCACAACGCCGCGTTCATCGACGCCGGCCTGAACGCCCGTTACCTGCCGTTTCGCGTCCCCGCCGGCGGCCTCAAAGCGTTCGTCGACAATTGCTCGGCACTGGGGATCGGCGGGATCAGCATTACGATCCCGCACAAACAAGCCGCCCTGCCGCTTTGCAGCCGCGCCGAGGAGGCGGCCAACGGCATCGGGGCGATCAACACGATGATTTTTAACGACACCGAATCGATCGGCTACAACACCGACTACCGCGCGGCGATGGACTGCATCGAGGAGACGTTTGACATCAAACGCGACGCCGACGCCCCGATGGCCGGCAAAGCGGCGTTGATACTCGGGGCCGGCGGTGTTTCGCGGGCGATCGCCTGGGGGCTGATCAAACGACGTTGCGAGGTCACGATCACCTCACGAACGTTTGACCGGGCCAAGGATATGGCCAATCAGCTCGGTTGCCGATCGATCGAGTGGGACCAGCGGCATGACGTGCGTGCTCATTTGATCGTCAACGGAACGCCCGTCGGGATGCACCCCAACGTCAACGACTCGCCCTACGACGAGAAACATCTCAACGAGTACAAGACGGTGTTCGACACGGTTTACAACCCCGAAAACACGATGCTGATTAAACAGGCGGTCCGCCGCCGGGCACGGATCATCACCGGCGTGGACATGTTCGTCCGTCAGGCGGCGTATCAATTCAAACTGTTCACCGGTCAACAGGCGTCCACTGACTTGATGCGCAAGACGATCAAGCAGGCGACCAACCCGGTCCAGATTCGGTAGCCGAGTCCGCCGGGACTTGGTTCCGGTAGCCGAGTCCGCCAGGACTTGGTTCGTGTGGGTTCGGCGTCCTGGCGGAACGCCGCTACCGGGTCTGGGTTTGGAACCGAAGAAAAGTCGAAAATTGTCTCCAGCGGCCTTGCACCCGCCCCACCCGCCTGACTACAATCCGTCTCGTTGGCCAAAAGCCACCGGCTCCCGGAATTGAACGCGTTGTCCTCCGCCCCCCTAGGACCTCGTATCTTCCGGGAGCTTTTTTTATGCGCGGACTGGAAAGAGGTGAAGGGTTGAAAGGTAAAGGGGCAAAGGTAAAGGGTTGAAAGGTAAAGGGGCAAAGGAAAGTCAACCGACTTCCTTCTGCCCTTGACCTTTAACCCTTCTACCTTTGACCCTTTAACCCTCTTACGCCGTGTCCCCCAGCTCCAGCCGCTGCCCATAGCGACGCATCACTTGGGTTCGCAGCAACTCCAGCCCCTCGCCCTCCATCGCCGGGTCCTCGTCGATTAATTGCCGGGCGACTTGGCGGGCGGCGAGCAATTCGACGATGTCGGTTCGCAAATCGGCGATCTTCATCGGCGGCAGCCCGCTTTGGCGTTGACCCATCACGTCGCCGGGGCCTCGGAGCTTGAAGTCCGCTTCGGCGAGTTCAAATCCGTCGTACGTTGACTCGAAAACCCGCAACCGCTTAGCTTCCTCAGGCGAACCGCCGCCGTCGGTGAAAACGCAAACGTGACCGGGATGGGCACCCCGTCCGACCCGGCCGCGGAGTTGGTGCAGTTGAGCCAAACCGAAACGTTCGGCCCCCAGGATGGTCATCACCGAAGCGTTGGGAACGTCGACGCCGACCTCGATCACCGTCGTGCAAACCAGCACGTCGATTTCGCCCTCCGCAAAATCCCGCATCACCCGCTGTTTCGTCTCGGTATCCATTCGGCCGTGCAGCAGCTCGACCCGCAGTCCCGACAACGGACCGGAGGACAACGACTGGTGAGTTTGGACGACCGAGGTGCTGGTCGTCGCATCGTCCTGTTCCACGTCAATGGCAACTTCTTGGCCCACCCGCGGCACGACGACAAAAGCCTGACGACCTTCGGCAACCCGGTCGCGGATGAACTGCCACCACCGCGGTCGCCACTTGTCGTCGCCCAGATACGTGTGGACGACGCCCCGGCCGGCGGGTTTTTGACGAATGGTCGACAAATCGACGTCACCAAATTGCGTCATCGCCATCGACCGCGGGATTGGCGTGGCACTCATCACCAACGTGTGCGGATCGACCCCGCCGCGGCGGAGCGATACCCGCTGGGCGACTCCGAATTTGTGTTGCTCGTCGATGATGCAAACCGCCAGCGACGCGAACTCGACGCCGTGCAGCAACGCCTGGGTGCCGATGACCAAATCGACTTGCCCGGTTTTGATTCTCTCTAAAACCCGCCGCCGATGGCCTGCGGGCATCCCGCCGCCCAGAAACTCGACGCTCGCCCCCGAATCGCCCAGAAACTTGTCGATCGTCGCAAAATGTTGCCTCGCCAACACTTCTGTCGGCGCCATCATCGTCGCCTGATGCCCGGCCGCCGCGGCGGCCATCATCGCGTAAAACGCCACAACCGTTTTGCCCGAACCGACGTCGCCCTGCAGCATCCGGTTCATCGGGTACTGCCGCCGCAGATCGACGGTCAATTCGTCGATCACGCGGCGTTGATCGCCGGTCAATTCAAACGGAAAACCCGCGATAATTTTTCCTCGCGTTGCCGAATCGATCTCGATCGGCGTGGCTTTCAAATGCGAGGTCGCGGCGTGACGTTTGATCGCCAGCGCGAGCTGCAACGTCAGCAATTCTTGAAAAACCAGCCGCCGCCGGGCCGCGGCCAATGACGCGTCGGAGTCGGGCAGGTGCATTTGCGTCACCGCCCCGGCAATGCCCGGCAGCGGATCAGGCGGCACGGCGGTTTTGGCTTTTTTTGAATGTTCGGCAATCGCTTCGCCCGCGGCCGCCCGGAGCGTTGCCGGCAGCGCCTCGGCCAAACCCGGGGCGAGTTGCTCGCACAACGTCGCGGTCAGCCGCCGGATATCGTTTTGCCGCAAACCTTCGGTCATCGGATAGACCGCTTCGATCCGCCCGGCAGCCCGAGCGGCCTGTTGAACGGCCGCCAGGTCCTTGCCGGCTTCGTCGCCCGGACCGTGTAGCACCTCGACGCGGGGATGAACGAACTCCCACCGCATCCCGGCCAGCTTCGGCGGGCCGGAGAGCTGGACGATGGCGTCGAGCAACAAATGATCGGCGCGAAACGCTTGGTTGAAAAAGATCGCCCTAACCGCTCCCGAATCGTTTTCGACGAGCAGCCCGAAGATTGATTTGCCCGGCGTTCGCGAGACCAAATCCGCTTCGGTGATTCGGCCGATGAATGTCGCCGCGACGCCTTCGGCCAGGTCCGAGACGCGGGTCGGCGGCGGCGGATGTTCGTAGTCCCGCGGGAAAAAAAACAGAGCGTCGCCGGCGGTTTTCAATCCCAACCGTTCCAGCCGCTGTGCCCTGGCCGGACCAACCCCCTTGAGGAACTGCAGCGGCGTGGCTCGGTTGACCGAGGGCGTCGACGGAGGATCGGCCTCCGGCCTGTCGTTCACCCCACCCCCGGTTTGTTGTTCATTGGTCAGCACGCGATTAGTCTAGCGGCCCTTGTCGTTCCGCTTCACCCACCGATTGCCCCGCCCCGACATGCTCTATTTCATCCTTTGGGCCGTCTTTGCGTTGGCGGTCGTGATCGCGGTCCCGGTCGCCCACATGCTCGATCAACGCGGCCGGCCGCGGCCCGATCCGATCGCTGCCGGCAATTATGACGATGCGGACCTCGGCGGTGAAGAATCGTTTGACGACGAACCCTTGGCCGACGAACCGCCCGGCGGCGGTTTCGGCCGGGAGGAGGTGGTCGACGACTTTGGAGCCTTCGACGACGAGTTCAAATGATTGTGGGATAGGCTTCCAGCCTGTCTTTGATTGACAGACAGGCCGGAGGCCTATCCCACCTTTGTCTTACCGCAGCGCATCGCGGTCAATAATCGGATTGGCGGTCCCTTGAGCAATCAAGATCAACGCCCCCTGCTGTGGCCGGTTGGCGTTCATCGCCACACGGTCAAAGGGCATCCCGAAGCACCCGTAGTTGCCGGTCGTCGTATCCAGCACGTAGATCACCGAAAGCCCGATCGGAGTCTGGTTGGAACGTTGAAAATCGACGGTCCCGGTACAGATGATGTAGCCGCCGGCCCCCGCCTCGACGCCCAGCGCCTGAGCCACATTGACCTGGTAGGTCGCCCCGAACTGCCGCAGCCGCGGGTAAATGACGCTGCATTGCAGCAACCCCGAGTTGTGATCGAGTACGAACAGCCCTTCGGTGCCAATGTCCACCGGTCCGGTGGCGATGGAGAATTTCTCGCTTGAAACCGCCGCGGTGACATTCTTGAGTCCCAGATCCTCAAAGCCGTAAGTTTTGCGTGGCTTCGCGGACGCTTGGCCGGCAAAATAAGTCGCCACCGCAATGGAACAGGTGGTCACGACGACCATCGCCGCGAAGCCGAAGCGGGACAGGTTTTTGGCAAGCGAGCAGCAATTCATCGGGCGGACGCAGCGTGGGGGGGGCCGGAAGCGGGAAAGCACTGATTGTACGCCCCCCCGAGCGGCTTTACGATTGCCGCCCCAAACCACTTCTATCCCGCATCGCCGATCCAGCCCGATATGAGCCTCAACGCCCCGATCAACCGTAAACTCCGCATGGGCATTGTCGGCGGTGGGATCGGCTCGTTCATCGGCCGCGTCCACACCATCGCGGCGTGTCTGGACAACCGCGCCGAACTGGTTGCCGGAGCGTTCAGCAGCGACCCGGAGCGGAGTCGCCAGTCGGCCCCCGGTTACGGCGTCGATCCGTCGCGAGCCTATGGGTCGTACTCGCAGATGTTTGAAGAGGAGTCCGCGTTGCCCGCCGATCAGCGGATCGATTTCGTTTCGGTCACCACGCCCAATCACACGCACTTCGAGATCGCCGCGGCGGCCGTCAAAGCCGGTTTCAACGTCGTGTGTGATAAACCGATGACGTTTGATCTCGATCAAGCGTTGCAATTGCAAAAAATTGTCGAATCGAGCGATGTCGTTTTTGCGCTGTCTCATAACTACACCGGCTACCCGCTGATCCGCCAGGCCCGCGAAATGATCGCGGCCGGCGAGCTGGGTGAAATCAACGCGATCCGTAGCCAGTACATCCAGGGCTGGCTCCGCGACAAGCTGGAGGATACCGATCAAAAACAGGCCGCCTGGCGAACCGATCCTTCGAAATCCGGCGCCGCCGGGGCGTTCGGCGACATCGCCACGCACGCTTATAACCTCGGCCGTTATATGACTGGCGAACTGGCGGAGTTGGTCTCCTGTCATCTGAAATCGTTCGTTCCCGGCCGGGAGCTGGATGATTACGGCACGGCGGTGATTCGGTATCAAAACGGGGCGCTCGGCACCGTCACCGCATCGCAAATCAGCCACGGACGCGAGAACGACATGGAGATTGAAATTGATGGGACCAAAGGATCGTTGCGATGGCGCCAAGAGAATCCTAACGAATTGATTTTTCGTCAAAACGGCGAACCACACAAGATTTATACCCGTGACCCCAACGCCCCGTATACCAAGCCGCTAGCCGCGGCGTCGTGCCGGCTGCCGTCGGGACACCCCGAAGCGTTCTTCGAGGCGTTTGCCAACGTCTACGTGTTCGCATTTGACGACATGGCCCGCCGTGCGGCCGGGGAGTCGTTCGAGCGTCGCGATACGGTTTATCCCAATGTCTACGACGGCGTCGAAGGGATGTATTTTATTCAACAATGCGTCGCCTCGAGCCGACAAGACGCTGCTTGGTTGTCAATGTCGCACGATTCGGCCCGCCGGTAACTGCATTGACCAGACCCATCGCCGTCATCCTGCCCGCGGCCGGATCGGGGGCGCGTTTCGGCGGCGAGCGAAACAAATTATTAGCCAATCTGGCGGGTAAACCGATCTGGCGTCACAGCGTCGATCGATTTCTGTCGTTCGCCGGCGTGGTCACGATTCTCATGCCCGTCTCACCCTCCGACAGGTCTTACTTTTCATCGATAACCGGGTCGCTCGATCGCGTTGAACTGGTCGACGGCGGAGCAACCCGGACCGACTCGGTTCGTCGCGGGCTGGAACGACTGCGAGCCGGAAAGTTCACCGGGTTGGTGGCGGTCCACGACGCCGCCCGGCCCCTGGTCGATGACCAACAATTACACAGGGTGTTTGCTGAAGCTCAAAGATCCGGCGCCGCGATTTTGGCGGTTCCGGTTACCTCGACCCTCAAACGCGGCATGGATCAAACGATCGCCTCAACGGTCGACCGCAGCGAACTTTGGGAAGCCCAAACGCCTCAAGTTTTTGATATGACGTTGCTGTTGGATGCTTATGACAATCACGCCCAAACGCCCGCGACCGACGATGCGGAATTGGTCCAGCGGACTGGTCATCCGGTACGGCTGGTCGAAGGTTGCCGCACCAATTTGAAGATCACCGTTCCGGGCGACTTGATGCTCGCCGAAGCAATCATCCACCACCGAAATCATTCATGAAAAACGATTTGCTAGACGACCTTCGTTGGCGTGGTCTGCTGCATCAATGCACCGACGAAGCCGAATTGACCAAACGGCTCGATTCCGGTCCGCAGACGATCTACATCGGTTTCGATCCGACGGCGGATTCATTGCACATCGGATCGATGATGCAATTGATGATGCTGCGGCGATTCCAGCAGGCCGGACACCGTCCCATCGCCCTGGTCGGGGGAGCGACCGGGATGATCGGCGATCCGTCGGGTAAGTCCGAGGAACGCAACCTTCTGTCGGTCGAGCAACTGCGGGCCAACCTCGACGGCATCGCCGCACAAATGCGGCGTTTCCTGAATTTTGACGGATCCGGGGCGGCAACGATCGTCAATAACTTTGACTGGATGAGTGACCGGACATATTTGGATTTTTTGCGGGACGTTGGAAAGCACTTTCCGGTCGGCGCGATGTTGGCCAAAGATTCGGTCAAGTCGCGACTCGGCTCCGAAGCCGGGCTTTCGTACACCGAGTTCAGCTACATGCTGCTGCAAGCCTATGATTTTGTGCATTTGGCCCAAAATAACGAATGCACCATTCAAGCCGGCGGCAGCGATCAGTGGGGCAACATCGTCGCGGGCATTGAGCTGGGCCGCCGGATGGCGGGTTTATCATTGATCGGACTGACCGTGCCGCTGCTATTGAACTCCTCGGGCCAGAAGATGGGCAAGACGCAGGATGGTGCGGTTTGGTTGGACCCCGACCGGACCAGCCCCTACGCATTCTATCAATACTGGATCAACGTCGATGATGCCGACGTGATGCGAGCGATCGCATACCTCAGCGAGATCGGGCGGGAGGAGTATGATGGCTTGGTCCGGCAAACCGAGTCCGACCCCGGTCGCCGAACCGCACAAACTTGGCTCGCCGAAAACATGACCCGTTTGGTCCATGGTGACGCGGGTCTAGCTTCAGCACAGAACGCCACTCAAACCTTTTTTGGCGGAGAAATTGGCGACACGTCCGAAGCCGACCTAATGTCCATCTTCGCCGACGTTCCCTCGAGCGATTTACCGGCCGAGCAACTGACCGGCGAGGGTTATTGGATCATCACCGCCCTGCAGCACGCCGGTTTGTGTCAAAGCGGCAGCGACGCGCGGCGTGCCATCAAAGAAGGTAGCATCTATGTCAACAATCTTCGCATCGTTGACGAGCAGCAGCGATTGAACCGGACGGACCTTGCCGGACGATCGGTCTTGGTGCTCCGCCGCGGCAAACGCAATTACGCCCTGCTCCGGGTGGTCTGATCGCCGAACCCGTGATTGCTGATCGCTGATCGAGCACATGTTGGCTCGAGACTTGGTTTGGACCATTACCACCTCAATCCCCCCAGGCTTTCATGCGACTATTTTCAGCATTGATCTTCTCTACGATCATGGTGGCTAATGCCACCGAGGCAACGGCCCCGTTCAAATATGCCCCTGAGGCCGGGACGACCTTTTTTTACGACGTCCGAATTGTCGCCGATTTGGGAAATGAAACCCATGTGCACGAGGGCACACTTCAATACAAAACGATTTCTCAAACCGACAAGATGGTGCGATTTAAATACGAATCGAAGCTGGTTTCTACGGTGATTCCTAATAACGCGAATCCGCCCACCGATCGCAGTGTAGATCTTCGAGATTTCTGGGAACCCTACCGGCCCCCCGCAGGGATCGGGAATACTTCCGGCAATCTTTACCTTAGCAGTGGGGGAAAGGTCATGGGGTGGTCCGGCTCTTCGGAACTTCCTCATCTTTTGGGGAAGTTGTCGGCTCTGCCATTCGCCGAACTACCGAGTTGGACGGACCATAAAGGCGAAGCGGGTCAGTTCTTTACTACGGAACAGATTGAATGTCGAGACCTTCCAGTTTTAGTGTCCAGTGTTTTTGAAAGGCTGAGTCGATCGGCAGTTAATCGGGAAATATCGATGCAGATCAACCTCGGCGGTCCGGCGCCGGACGGGGGGACGTTTGATCAAAACTCAATTGTCAAATTTGATCGAATCGCTCGCTGGCAATTGCCACTCACGGCTGACTCTCAAAAGTTTGAAGTCGTGGACAAGGGGACGTGGTCTTTTAACCGTGACCGAAAGATGCCGGCCGGTTTGCAAATCACACATCAAATACATTTTGTCCTCGGGAAAATTGACCGCCTGGTACCAGTGGAGGTAACCCTGTCGCTAATCGACGACGCCGAGGTGCAACGTCGCCAAAGGTTGGCCGAGCGGGAAGCAGTACGGAAACTTGCGCGGGACAAAGCCGCCGCGGAACGTGCGGCCATCGAGAACGCCCAACCGATCACGTCGGCGGAGGTCGTCGATGCTATCGCTATTCTATTGGACGATTCCGATCGACCCGGCCACCTGACCGAGTTGGTGTCCGTCCTGCAATCACTTGGAAGAAAAACCAATCAGCCGCCGCAGCCCCAATTGTTTGCCGCGTTAGAGCGAGTGTCTCGGAAGAACAATCCACTGATCGCTCACTTGATGCCTGACGCCATCATTGCGTTCGCTCCCTGGTCTGACAATCAGCGACAATTGCACCGAACCTATTTGACCGGACAACCTGTCGAATCGACCGGTCTAAAGGTCACCGGCGAAACTGCCCTGGCAATCGGCCAGATCATCCAATTCGAGTCAATCAATCGACCCGGTGGATGGTATCCGGCGATCATTCGAGCGTTTAAGGGAAAACAACTCGTTTTAGTTCAGTCACCCGAACCCCATGGTGCGACCTACGCGGTCAACCGAAATTCAATCCAATTGGCTCCAATCCAACTGCCACAATCGCCATCCCTAGTTCACCAGAGGACACCGCCGGAACCAATTTTAATCGAAGACTATGAAGACATATACGACTCGGAGGAAGATGCCGCAGCTGTAGCATTACTCCCTGAGGGACCCGATGCCTAGGCCCTTCAATGGCCGGAGCTTAGCGAAAGAAAAAGTGTCAAGCGAAAGAAAAAGTGTCAAGCGAAAGAAGAGATGTCAAGTACGAATGCCGCGGACTTTAGCGTTGGAGTGTAGGCTTTAGCCGATTCAGTGCTCCGCAGAATCGCCTAAGGGCTAGACTCCAACCGTTGTGGCTCGCCGCTCCGCTTAAGTCCGCGGCATACATTAAGTACCTTTTTGTCTGAGCGGGTAGCTTGAGGGGGCGTGTTCAGCCCATCATAGGCTAAACGGTATTTGACGCCTTTTCCTTGCTCAGATTGACAGGAAGTTTCGGAGTCCAAACAAGGTTTTCTGCCTTCAATCATTTGTTATTTCCATCATGCGGGGGAAGTTGTCAACGATTCGGTCAGCGATCTGCCGTGTCTGATTTGGATCGGGCGGTCGCTCAATCCATTCACCGTCAAGTATTCCACGATGGACCGACCGGCAGTAAGTTAGAATCGCTTCGAGGTCGGTGTGCCTTCGTTTCATTCGATCAATTGATGATCCAGTTTGACGATCCAGCCACTGAACTGCCGCAAGGCAGATGCGTTCCGACCTGAAGGCTGACCCGGATGGCGGAATCAAGAATCTTTCCACTGCCGCCTGCAGCTGTACCTGGAGAGCAGCGTTCAGAAGACCTAGCTCATTTAACCCATCATTTTCCGCATCTGCGTAAATGCCGCCGCTGAAGCAATAGCATTCCGCCCAGGCCCCCAAGTCATTCTCACTTGTTGATGGCAGAGCAACGCCGTACCTAGCATACTGAAGTGCTTGCTCGTAACGTCCCGCTGCTGAAAGCGATGCTGCCAGTCGGAAGAGAAAGGCATCCATGCCCCGATCCATGGTCCCGGATGGAAGGAAATTCCAATAGTCGCCAATTTCCGTTATCGCATGGTGGTAGTCCCCCTCTATGCTTCCGCCGATCATATACCACTCGTTCAACTCGACGACCAACTTCCCAACGCCGCTAAATTGACCATCGAAGTTTCGGGGCGCACCCTCGTAGGCAAGCTGGAGATACTCCGCTGACTCGGCTCGCTTTCCTCCATCGAATAGAAGCCATCCGATCATCGCTTGAATTCGTGAATCGCAAATACATTCCACCCCGTACTCTCCGAACTCAACGTCGCCCAGCTCGAGTGCCTGGATTGCCGTCCGGGCGGCTATCAGTGGCTCATTGAGCAAAAAGTAAGACAATGCCAGCCGGTCATACAAGACTGACCGAAGGTCTAATTCGCACTTGTCGGTTGTAAGGAAACAAATCGTATCCTGCACACCTACGCTGCTTCCGAGTGCCCACAATAACCAGAACTTGGGTGGTGATGCACAACGGGTGTTTGTGCTTCGCATCACCTCCTTGGTGATCGGATATTTATACTGCCCGATGACATTTTCAAGATAGTCAACAGTCCGGTGGGCTGAGCCCGTAGTCAGAATTTTGTCACTCGACGGAAGCGAGTGTCTACGTGGGAAAGGTTCTTTCGACCAAGTCTTGATAAGTGATGAAAACAGTGTGTCGAATTGAATCAGATGGCTTTCCATTGGGCACTGCAGTTTGTTTTTATGGCGGACAGGTGATGCGATTAATCCTATTTTCAAGGACGAGATAGTCGTTCAGCGAAATTCCCTGACTTCAGGTTGCCCTCATTGCACAGGAACGTAAGCAACCCTCGTTCGCCCGATCGGATTGGTGGACACACAAAGCCTTTCGGCAACATTACGAACGCTTGGCCACTGATGTAATTTCCATCTACGATACGGCGGAAGTCGAAGGGGGTCGAGAGGTTGATTTGGAGGGCACCATCCTTCATCCATCCGTCAAGATCTTTTCCATTCATCACTACCTCGCATGTGACCCGATGCATTTTATAGCTCGACGTGTTATCTAGAAAGTCCACGAAGTCATCGTCTTTGAACCAGCCTGTCAACTTCAGCGTTTTATAATTCTTTGTGACTGCTTCCAGTTCCATTTCATCGATCGTCCTACCAGTTGCCAGCTTTGTTTCATCAGGATCGACGGAACGCTCAACAGCTGTCTGATTTGAGCTCACCTCCTGGGGTGCAATCGACGAAATAGTCGTTTCTTCCGGTTTAGTCAATAGAACGATCAACATGATACCACACAGACTTCCAGCAACAATCTTTCTCCAAATCGATGCGTTCTGGAATTTCTCTTTTGGTGTGTTACCCGGGGTTGTGGTGAGGATGTACCACATTGGTATCCAAAACCAGCCTATAGCGAGCCATAGTCCACATTGCCAGTACCACCGCAATCGATAGATCCAGGTGGAACAGTACCATTCTCGAAAACGTGTCAAACCAACTGAGATTGGATCTTGCAGTTCTTTCTCCGTGCCTTGTTCAGTGCTGTCCATTGATGGTTCCCGTCGACGGCTAGTTTGTGCTTGAAGTGGTTGCTCGGCCTGGGCCTACTTCTAAGGGCGAGTGATCGAGGTAGAATGGCTCAACAAAATTTCGGTGAGCCATTTTGCGGACCCTTTTCGCTTATCTTAGGGACAGCGATCCGTGAAGGTCCAATTTGACGAGCGATTACGAACGTGGGAAACACCGCCGATCTTCAGGCCGAACTGCGTCGCCATGGGGGAGGGTGCCTCGAATCACGGCGGGCAATCGTCGAACTGTGCTGCGAGCGACTGCGGGTGATGGCTCGCCGAATGCTCCATAACAACGGGCATGTGCGGCGATGGTCCGATACCGACGACGTGCTTCAGGCGAGCTTGCTACGGCTTCACCGAGCTTTGGCGACGGTTCAGCCAGAATCCGTTCGTAAACTCTACGGCCTGGCCGCTGTTCAAATCCGTCGGGAGCTGATTGACTTGGCTCGGTCACACTACGGTCCGATGGGTATCGGCAGTAACCACGAAACCGATGGGGAGTTGGCGGTTCGGAGGCATCCTGACTCAAGTGAACCGGAAACCCTGGCAGATTGGACCCGCTTTCATGAAGCGGTGGATTGCTTGCCGCAGAACAACCTGGAGGCGTTTTCCTTAACTTGGTACGACGGCCTCACGCAAGCTGAGGCAGCACGGGTCGTCGGTTGCTCCCTGGCGACATTGAAACGTCGTCTCGTTTCGGCAAAGTTGCAATTAGAACAGGTCTTGCGAAGGTCGGACTACGAATGATCCACAGTAAGAGCAAAGTTGTTGAACAGGTGCTGGTCCGATGGCAAGAGGTGACGGCGGGTGGCAGGGCAGCGTCCCTCGAAGAACTATGCAACCACGACTTGCAACTTTGTGAGCTTGTTCGGAGTAAAATCGAACAACTTGATGCCGCTTCCTGGATGGATAATGATCCTGGAAGGCCGCTTACCGACGACTGTCGCCGCGATGCGGAAGATCTTTCAGGAAGCCTGATTGCCGATCGCTATGAGCTGACCGAAATGATTGGCAGAGGTGGTTATGGTCAAGTCTATCGGTCCCGTGACCAAAAACTTAAACGCTATGTCGCATTAAAAATTGGGCATCGGCAATCCAGCCCAGACTCTCTTCTGGAGGAGGCCCGAAGGGTCGCTCAACTAAACCATCCGAACATTGTCACGCTCCACGACTGTGGTGAGTACAAAGAACGGGTTTACTTGGTTTTTGAACTCGTGCATGGGAAAAGTCTAGCCGAAGCGATCGAAGCTGGTGGTGTCACTGCCAATGTAGCAATTGAGATCATAATCGAAGCTGCTCAGACGCTGGCACATGCCCATGAAAGTGGATGCGTTCATCGGGACATCAAACCCGCCAACATTCTATTAGACGAAGGCAACCAAGTACATATTAGTGACTTTGGCATCGCTTGCACGACCTCGGAGTTGAGTAGTGGCCGACTACCGCCCCAAGGGACGTTGGCATACATGTCTCCAGAGCAGGTGGCAAACGAAACTCATTTGCTCGATGCCCGATCGGACGTCTATTCGCTTGGTGTGGTGCTCTTCGAAGCCCTTACTGGTCGATTGCCCCACATTGACGAATCGATTCATGACTTAAGGGAGAGCATTCTTTTTAGGCCACCGGTCGCCTTGCGATCCGTCAACGATCGGCTGCCAAGGGTGCTGGAGCGTATCGTTGAGAAGTGTTTGCGGAAGCACCCTGCCGATCGGTTCCAATCAGCAACCGAGCTTGCAAAGTCTCTGAAAATTTTTCAAACCAGAAAAGTCGTCGTCAAGCGTCGAAGCAGATGGCTCGCACTGTCTGCGGTGACGGCCTCGATAGGGCTTCTCTACGCTGCCGCCGGATCACAATCACTTGGCGAGAAGAACTTTTTTTTGGATGGGCGAACTCAGATCGTCACTCCGATTGAGCGCCAGCTTCCGGTCACATTGGAAGCGTGGATCAGGCCCGCCAACCCAGATGTTCCTGATTGTCAATTTGTCATTGGAAGCGATGTGCCTGGCAATTTCGGCTTTGGTTTCGCACTGTGTGGAAACGCACCATCCCTTGAATACGTCTCTGGAATGCACAACACCGACTCCTACGCCAAGTTGAACCAATGGTCTCACTTAGCGGCGGTCTTTACAACAACTGGGGCGAAGCTCTTCCATGATGGGCAACTGATTTCATCGCAGCCAAACTCCATGCCTTCGGGGGAAACACACTTCGTGGTCGGTTGCACTGGAGAAGATAGCACTTTTGGATTTTATCAGGGAGAAATCAGAACGGCTCGGATTTCTGATAGCGTACTATATGATTCTAATTTTGAACCAACTGAGTTGATCGAACAGGAAGATACCCTTTGGCTACTCGGTCTAGGATCGAAAGTGGTCGATGATGTTCTATTCAACTCCAGCGGCGAGAAAATTGGCAAGGTTCATTCTTACTAGATTCAGACGCCCACGAACCCTGGCATTGCTGTTAATTCTTCACCGGTCTTCAGATGTCTCACGTTTCATCCACTATTCAAGTTCCGGCTGAGTTCGCAAAGCATCGAGGAACGGTCTGAGTCGAACCTCAACCGATCGAATGGCTTCGATTGCTCTGTGGTAAGGCCGAGCGGAATATCGATCAGTCACATCGCTGCCAATTGTTCCGGCTTGATTGATAGTTCTTGCATTGAGCAAATTGGCAATCTCTCTGCCGTGGGTTGGGCGAACCGTGTTCGGCAGGATTTTGCGAATAGGCGGGTGGCTCTTTCCATTTATTCAAATTGACGGATGGTTCATCAATGATCAATCGGGGCTTCACCCTGATCGAATTATTGATTTCGCTATCGATTGTTGGATTGGTCATGGGGCTGATCCTGGTGGCCCTGGGCGGTGCCCGAGCGGCGGCGAGGGAGATGGATTGTCAAAATCGCCTTCACCAAGTTTCGCTGGCGGTACTCGCGTTTGAGGGCCGCACCGGTCACCTCCCCAATCTCCAGAGCCGTGATCGGGAGATGTCCCTCTGGTTGGACCTGCGTGCTGAATTGGGACACTCGCACGATCCGCAGGGGATCAGAGCCATCTAAACCGTGGAAACCGGCCCCGGGTGGGTTCCCAGCGTGTTGCGGTGCCCCGCCGACGATGCCCCGGCGGCAAATTATCGATTCAACTGCGGCACGTCATTGAGTTTCGAACCGAAGCTCGCATCCCTATCGGATGGATTGAGCCATACCGCGATGGTTTCGGAACGACTTGGTGGACGTGGTGGCAATGAGAACCGCCGGTCAATGGCGGTCGGCCCGTACTTACATGAACTCAGTCCACAAGCGGACCAGCAAGTCGCGATCGACTACATGATCGATCAGTGGGGCCTCTCCCGTAAGTTCAATGACGGAGGGCAGTCATGGATCACCGGGCTATGGCAAACGGTTGGTTATAACCATGTCCTGATGCCCAACGACGATCACGCGGGCCTGTTCAATAAAGGTTTCCCCTGGTGGATCAATTACGGCTGCGTGCCGCCGACGAGCCATCATGCCGGGGGCGTCGTCACGAGTTTTTGCGATGGTTCAACCCGTAAGATCGCCGACACGATCGATCGAAACCTTTGGCTGGCAATGGGGAGTCGATCCGGCAACAATTGTGGGACCGAGTCTTACGCCCAGCGGAAGAATCACAAGTCAAACAAAGGTGTCGTACACGGGCCTGTTCTGAATTTTGTGTCAGGTGAACGGTTGTTGATGGTCGGTGGTCGTTGGGGATTCGGTCGGGAAACAGAATCGCGAAGTGGTTCAGGACCTGCTTCCAGTGCTTGATCGAACGATTGCATCGCTTCGACGCCTCCCGGATCGCTTCGGGGAAACCCGCCAAACCATCGAAGCAGCAGATGAAGATGTCTTTGAGATCTCGATTGAACAGGTCAGTCAACAATTTTATCATCGAATTCTTCGATTTGTCGCTAATGCTTACCGACGATCTGAAGCTCAAACGTGGCCTGTTGATCGCGTGGGGTTTGGACTTTGATCTTTCCAAAGTCACCTTGCAGCTTCTTGGTCGAACGACCGTTTCGGCAGTTCGCCCGGCCGGTCGTGGGGGTGACTTGTGTCTCGGCTTCGTTGGCCAGCTGTTCAGCTCACTGTTGAAGTTTCGCGTCCATGCGTTTGGCTCGTCATTTGTTAAAAGGGTGAAAGTTGTTAAAAGGGTGAAAGTTGTTAAAAGGGTGAAAGTTGTTAAAAGGGTAAAAGTTGTTAAAAGGGTAAAAGTTGTTAAAAGGGTGAAAGTATAGCTGTCAAGTCGCCTCTGACCACAAAATTGCTGACAGACCCGCAGACGGGGCTGGCGATTGACACGTTTGCCGTCGGAACTGGTACGATGCGGGGCTTGGAGCCGAGTTGAACTGAGCTTGCAGGCTCCGTGACCATATCGTTACTAATCTAAGTTGAATTCCATCATGTCGTTACTCGTACTGCGAAACTCAGCAGTTTGCTGGCTTTTTTTAGCCTCCGGCGTGCTGGCGACCCCGGCTCAGCGACCCAACATCGTCTACATCAATGCCGATGACCTTGGGGTGATGGACGTTGGCTTCAACAGCGATCGATACAACACCCCAAATATCGATCGACTCCGCCGCGACGGAATGTTGTTTACCAATGCCTACGCCCCGGCCGCCAACTGTGCCCCCAGCCGTGCGGGCGTCTTGAGCGGCCAGTGGGGACCGCGTCATGGAGTCTATACCGTCGGCAACTCCGATCGGGGAAGGTCGCGGGACCGAAAGCTGATCCCCACTAAAAACCAGAAGCATTTGTCGCCGGAAAATTTGACTTTCGTCGAGATCCTGCGACGGGCCGGATACCGGACGATTCATTTGGGCAAATGGCACCTTTCGGATGATCCGACGCGTCATGGTTTCGAGGTCAACGTCGGCGGATCCGACTCGGGCGGTCCCTCGGGCGGCGGCTACTTTTCGCCATTCCCCGGCGGTCCGATGAAACCGCTGAGCGATCAGTATCCCGTCGGCACCCACCGGGTTGACATTTTTGCCGATCAAGCGATTGACTTCATGCGCCAACACCGCGACGAACCTTTTTTCGTGCAAATGGCCTATTACTCGGTCCACAACAAACTCGAGCCGGTTCCTGAATTCATCGATCGCTATAAGGACGGCGATGTCAACGCGACCTATGCGTCGATGATCGAGAAGATGGATCAGGGAATTGGTAAGCTCCTGGATGAACTCGATTCGCTTGGCTTGGCCGAGCAAACCCTGGTATTGTTCACCTCGGACAACGGAGGCGTGCGAGCGACCTCGGATCAGTCGCCCTACCGGGCCGGCAAAGGTTCCTATTTCGAGGGCGGCATCCGCGAGCCAATGGTGGTCCGTTGGCCCGGCCACGTTGCACCCGGCCGGACGTCCGACGTGCCGGTGACGGGGTTGGACTTTTACCCCACTTTTTTGGAGGCTGCCGGGGTTCAGCCCCCGTCCGGTCAAGTCCTCGATGGTACCAGCCTGCTGCCGATCCTGACCGGCTCCGGCGACATCCCGCCGCGACCACTTTTCTGGCACTTTCCGATTTACCTGCAGGCTTACGCGGGAGCCAAAGACGACTCACACGACCGGAGATTTCGAACCCGGCCCGGATCCGTGGTGCGGCTTGGTGAATGGAAACTGCATCAGTACTTCGAGGACGGTCGTGTTGAACTCTACAATCTCGACCGGGACATTGGCGAACGGAATGATGTTTCCTCGCAGAATCCCGTGATAACCGACCAGCTTCGAGACACGCTGCAAACATGGCGAGAGGAAGTCAACGCCCCGGTCCCGACCCGGCTGAATCCCAACTACATCGCATCGCCCTAAGAGTCGTTGGAAACAAGGGACACAAAAAATCGTAGCGGTAGGGCGCAAGCCCTCCGGTTTCACACCCCCGAACGGTTGCCGCCGTTCCGCTGACCTCTGACAACTCGAACGGCAACCATCGGCCGCGCAGTGCGGGTAGGATTGGTCGATCGTAGACCGCAATCATCAAAATCAATGTTCGCGAGGAAGGTTACCTGAGCGGGGCTGGCGGGAAACATTGGAAAAATGCCCGGTTTAGTCCGGAATTGTCCCGGCCGGGAGTGAACTACTCATTGGACCTTGTGCCAACCCGCCCCCCGCCGAACAATTCAACTGCAATGACTTCAAGCCCATGGCAGGCTTAAACGAGGATGAATTCATCCGAGCCTTCTTGAAATCTCAAGTCGGTATTCTCCACTTCATCCAGTGCCTGGTGCCATCGATCAGCGACGCCGAGGAGATCCTGCAGGAAACTGCGCTGGTGCTCTGGCAAAAGCGATCGGAGTATGACGCTGGACGCGGGACCTTTTTTTCCTGGGGCTGCGGCGTTGCCCGGTTTAAAACCCTGAATTTTTTACAACGTGTTCGGCCGACCTATCTGTTGGAAAACGACATCACGCTGCGGTTGTGCGAGATCGCCACGGAGACGGTGCGGCAGCCCCCCGACGACCGTCGCGTGCTCCGATTGCTCGAAGAATGTCTCCAGGAACTGAATCCGAAAAATCGTGAACTGCTCGAACTGCATTATCGGCAAAAAGTGACGGTTGCGGACATTGCGGCGGCCCATTCGAGGGGCTTGAGCACCATATACGACCGCCTGCAAAACGTTCGCAATTCGCTAGCCCGATGTGTCAATCGAAAACTCCAAGCGGAGGCTTAGTCAAGCGGAATCATGGAAAAACAAAACCCCAATGACGATCGCCGTTTCGAGCATCTGATTAGCCAATGGTGCTCGGGTGAACTGACTCCCAACCAATCGAGCGAGCTGAGTGGTCTTCTCCGCGGTGACGATGCGCGGCTAAGAAAATTTACCGAAGCGTCCCAAATTCATTCGATGATGACGCGAATTTATCGAGTCGGTCCGCAGTACGATCCGCGACTGCTGCTGGACTCGTCGGGTCAGGAAAGGTCAATCACTTTGGAAAAGGCTGGCGGTGAAGCCAGACGGAGCCGACGCTCAATGCGACGGGTCGTGATGAGTATTGCGATCGGCATCCTAATTCTAGTCGGTGGTCTCCGGCTCTACCGCAACCATGTGGTGAACCGTTTGGCGGTGGAAATCTTCCCGACGCAGTTGGCTCCATCGGAACCAACGTCACCAAAGCGGGAAGCTTCGTCCACGCCGCCAACGCCAGCGGCCCCGCCCACAGCGACCACGGCGATCGCTACCGTCATCAAGCGGGTCGATTGCGGGCTTCAAGCGTCGCGGTGGTCGCAGGCCAATTCCGGGAGTTTTGTCGTCGGTCAGTCGCTCAAAATGGATGGTGGCTTGATCGCGATACGTTTTGCCAGGGGGGCGGAAGTGACCATTGAGGGACCCGCGGAGTTTAAGTTCCTGTCCGACAACGGAGGTTTTCTCTACAGCGGCAAACTTTCGGCCAGGGTGCCGCCGGCAGCCAGGGGATTCGAGGTGAAAACGGCGTTCAACCGCGTCGTCGATTTGGGGACCGAATTTGGCGTGGTGATCCGACGCGACGGGGGCGCCGAAACACACGTTTTCGACGGCGAGGTTGACCTGTACACCGATGACCGGTTGCCACCCGAACGATTGACCCGCGACATGGCGGTCTTGGATCCAAACCAGCAGGCTCCCCAATCGATGGCGGCCAAACGCCAGCGATTCATTCGCATCGACAGCGAGCGATCGATGCGTCCCGATCCCGCCGAGCGGAGGCGAACCTTGGACATTGATGTGATGCCATCGGTTTGGCTGGATGCCGCAACCGGCCCGGAATTGGATGAAGCGGGCCGGGTGGTCGTGTGGCGAAATCGGGGCGGGCAGGCGGGGGAAGTCGACGCTTGGCAGGTTGACCCCGTCAAGCGACCGACCCTGGACCCGCACGCCGCCAACGGATTGCCCGCGGTGGTGTTCAGTCATCGCCAGATCATGACGTCGAAACCCTTCAGCCGTGGCAGCGAACTGACCATCCTGGCGGTCGTGCAATTGGACAAAATTTCGGGGGCTGCGAAGCGGCAGATCGCCCACTTTGACTTGCACCCCAATTTGGCACTCGATTTTTCCAGGACGGGTCAGCTTCGAGCACGCCGCTATGAGTTCTGGGGTAAAGAATCACACGCGATCGTCGCAGGCTCCGATCCGGTGTCCGCCGGGACATTGATGGTCGCCGGATGCCGCTACAGTGCTCAACATCGATTCATGGAAATATGGTCCAACGGTCAATTACTCGCCACCGGCGAGATTGATGGGGAAATCGTTCCAATTTCCTCGATGGTGATAGGCGGCAACCAGCGTAAGCAGCGAGACTATCTGACCGGATTACTGGCCGAAATCGTGTTTTTTGACGAGTGCTTGTCGCCTGCGGCGTTGCGGCGAATCTCGCATTCGCTGATGCGAAAGTACGCGATTCAACCCCAGTGAACGAATTATTGCAAAAATTCGCCCTTTCGGCCGGAACTTTCCGGATTGCCGGGAACAGAACGGTAGAGGGCGATCCGTCGGTCGCCATTTGACCCTCTCCTCGTCGCAAGGAAACACTCGTGAACTCTACCCACAAGCGTGATGCTTTTACGCTCGTCGAATTACTCGTCGTCATCGCCATCATTGGCGTTTTGGTCGGCCTGCTGCTGCCCGCCGTCCAAGCCGCCCGGGAGGCAGCCAGGCGAATGAGCTGCAGCAATAACTTCAAACAGCTCGGCCTTGCGATTCACAATTACCACTCCGCCTACCGTCAGCTGCCCATTTTTTCGGGGGGGACTTACAATGGCCCCGGCAACGCTTTCACGCCCGCGACCGGGGACAACAATTTTGACCTCAGCGCCCTGGTCGGTTTGATGCCTTTTATGGAACAGCAGGCGATTTGGGAGCAGATCAGCAACCCGTTCCTTCCTCCAACCGGTGGAACCATTCCATTTCAAGCGATGGGACCTTCGCCCAATATGAACCTGTCTCATCACGTTGCCAACGAGTACACCCCATGGTTGACTGAGATCGCGACGCTGCGCTGCCCCAGCGATCCCGGCGCCGGCCTGCCCGGTCACGGACGAACCAACTACGCAATGTGTCTGGGAGATTCGGCGGCGCGGGCCGCTTATGGGTCAAAGAATAGTAGCGGCGTTTCAGGCAACGCCAACATCATCGCTGCGGCACGAGCGGCGTGTCGAGGAGTTTTTGCGGCCCGGCGAGTGACTCGATTTCGTTCGGTTCTCGATGGTCTGTCCAATACGATTGCGATGGGGGAAATCGTCACCGACCTGGGGGATGGCGACAAGCGGACTCAAGGGGCCAACGATCCGGGCAATCACTACAACAACCCCTCGGTCTGTGAGGAATTCGTCGACGTGGCGCGACCGCTTTTTTGGGATCCCAATCTGCTAAACGCCGTTGGCTCCGACGGTCCCGAAAAGCGTCGCGGCATGCGGTGGGCGCATGGCAAGCCGATGATGACCGGGATGATGACGATATTGCCGCCCAATGGTGAACTGTGTTTCCGCAATAACATCTCCAGCGATTCGACCGCCCCGGCCGGTAGTCGCCATCAAGGCGGGTGCCACGTCCTGATGGGGGACGGGGCAATCAAGTTCATCACCGAGTCGATCGAAGCGGGCAATCAAAACAGCCCCTCGGTGGGCCTGACGACCGGTGCCCAACTTCCCCCGGGAACAGCGAGTCCCTATGGTTTGTGGGGTTCCCTTGGCACCAGGGCTGCCAAGGAAGTTATCGAAGCCGACTTTTGAGGTTAATTTTTCGCATGAAACAAAATATTATGACGCTGCAAGCTTTCTGCTGGTGTCTTCTAGCAATCAGCGTTGTTGTGATGACCGGTTGCGGCAGCTCCAGCGGCACCACGGAACCCGATTCCAGCGAGATCGCCAACTACGTTGACCAACACCCCGATGAATACCTTGACGAGGGTGGATTGGAGGAGGATCCCGAAGCGTCGCTGGAGTAGCAGCGATATCACCGACCTGTGCCATCAAGTACCGCGGGATCAACGACCGTACGAATCCCAATCGTTGATCTCGCGTTTCCAACCTGTTTTTCAATGACTGACCAACGATTTATCACCGCAGCCTTTTTGCTGTTGATGTTCGCTCCGTACACCGCTGCAGAAAATCAGCGCAACGTGCTGATCATTCAAACGGACGAGCATAATTTTCGGACGCTGGGGTGCTACAGGCGGACTCTGCCGCCTGAGCAAGCTTTTATTTGGGGTCGAGACGCGGTGGTCGCTACCCCCGCGATCGATTCGATTGCGAGCGAAGGATTGATCTGCACGTCTTTCTACGCAACCAGCCCGGTTTGCACCCCATCGCGAGCTGCTTTTTTCTCCGGACGCTACCCGCATCATACCGGTAGCTACCAAAATAATCAGCCGCTTGACAACGACATCGTTACTTTTGCTGAGGTCCTCAATCGGGCGGGTTACGCGACCGGCTACGCCGGCAAGTGGCACCTCGATGGCAATCAAAAACCCGGTTGGTCGCCTCGTCGAAAGTTTGGCTTCGATGACAACCGGTTCATGTTCAATCGGGGGCACTGGAAGAAGTTTGAATTAACCGATCGAGGCCCCCGGGTTGCGGCGACCAACCAGGCGGGCGAGCCAAGCTATTCGCTTGACGGAGCCGATTCGCAGAGTTTTTCAACCGATTGGTTGACCGACCGGGCAATCGATTTCATTCGCCAGCACGCAGCCGAACCATTTTGTTATCACCTCAGCCTGCCTGATCCGCATGGACCCAACGCCGTCCGTCCGCCCTACGACACCATGTTTAGCGACTTGGTCATCCGCCCGCCGGTCAGCTTCGACTATCGACGTGAAAATCCAAAATGGGCCAATGCGACAGGTCGCAACTCAGTAGGTCAGTTCAATCCGTCGCTCATGGCAACCTACTTCGGCATGGTCAAGTGCATTGACGACAACGTCGCACGACTGCTCTTGACCTTGGACGATTTAAAGTTGACCGATAGTACGGTGGTCGTTTTTACCTCTGATCATGGTGACTTGTGTTTTGAGCATGGGCGTTTGAACAAGGGCAATCCTTATGAAGCGAGTGCAAAGATACCGATGGTCATTCGAGCGCCCGGATTGATTGCACCCCAGCGGCGGCTAGATCATGCCCTCGGCACCGTCGACTTCGCCCCCACGTTGCTCGCCATGTTGGGACAGTCGGTCCCGAGCGGGACCGAGGGGCGAGACGCATCGAAGTTGTTTCTTGACAGCCAAAGCGAGCCTTGGCAGGACATCGCGGTCCTGCGAGCGGCGGGGAAGAAGCCTAACTGGATCGCCGGGGTCACGGATCGATACAAGTTGATCCTCTCCACCGAAGAGACACCGTGGCTTTTTGATCTTCAAACCGACCCCGACGAGCTTCACAACCACTTTGACAATTCGGATTCGGCCGCGGCCGTCCAGTTGATTGCCCGGCACCTGCTGCGGCATGGTCGTGATATCAACGATCCCGACTTGTCCGACGGTCCGATGCGTGAGCAACTCGATACCATCCTCGCGGACATGAGACACTAGTTCCACTGGTTAGCGTCACCCGAACATTTGATAGTCGTCGGGGGCGTCGAAAGCGGACTCGTAGTGTTCAATCCGGTCGGGTTGCTCCCCGCGAGGCCACCAGACGGCCACAACGTCAAAACGACACGCCGCCCCCAAAACCCCTTTGCGTTTCATGTAACGCAATGCCGCTCGAGCGATCCGGCGTTGCTTCTGAGCATCGACACGGTCAGCGGGGTGCCCCGGTTTGGTGGTCGCCAACGTTTTGACCTCCACGAATATCAATAATTTGTCGCGAGGCCGAATGGCAATGATGTCTATCTCACCGGCACGATCGGATTCGCTCATCGCGATGATTCGTAAACCCTTTTGCCGCAACAGTCTCGCGGCCGCTGCTTCACCCCGCCGCCCGATCGGTCCGCTGGTCGGCAATGCGCCATAGCGGAAGTCGAGCCAACGCCTGCGTAGATTACGGCTTGGGAACATAGCGATATTGGCCACCGTTGGTCGACGCAATTCGCTTCATCCTTGTCGCCCCGTCGCGGCTGTGATAACCAATGGTGTGGACGATCGAGATTCGGTTGGTCTCGCCGAATAGATTGGTGACATGATTCTCCTGCTCCAGCAGGTCTTCGACTTTAACCGGGAACTCACCGTCGGAGAGCAGGAAGATCACGTCGGGACGCAGCTTTAGTGCAAACTGCAGCACCTCGTGGGGGTTTTGACCACGGTCCTGGCCGATCCTCATCGCCCACGCTCGAAGCCGTCGTTTGTTGTCGGCCGATGCGGTGACGGACCATTCCTCATCGGTTTTGGGGTCGCTGATTCGCATGAAGTCGGGCTGCGAATCATAAAATACGACATAGAACCGCTGTTTTTCGGTCAATAGATTGATCGATGACAACAACGCTTCGCGGGCGGAGTCGAACGCGTCGCCCATCGATTGGCTGCTGTCGACCAGGTAGACGAAATGATTGCCGCCACCCTCGACACCGCAAAACTCCATCGTTTGATCGGTCGGCTTCTGGAGCACTTTCATCATGTCGGACTGCGACGCCGCCGAGAGCATCCTGGTCATCGTTGGCGGGCCAAGCACGTCGGCCAGCGACGTCGAAACGTCGATCATCGGCATTTCGCCATCGAGCGACAAATCGATCGGTTCGTTCGGCTCGGTTGGTTCGTCCGGCGGTCCCGTCATCTCGACGGTCTCGATAGCGATTGTTTCGATGCTAATTTCTTCCGACGACGCCGAAGATGCCGAGATGCTGATTTGATCTTTGGGCGTCGCCAGCGAGAACGTCATGCCGGCCAACAGCAACAGCAGCACACCGTGGACGGCGGTGCTGATAAGCATGGCGACCGGCCGTCGCGCTCGCCGGGGCGTCGCGTCGTCAGCCGACGCCTCGATGACGGCGGCGGGCGGGGGGGCTGTCTCGACGGCGGTTTCGTCGAGCGGCGGGGACGGTTCGGGCTGGATTTCCGCATCGGGTGGTTGGTCGGGAAATTCGTCAGCAGCGGTAGCAGCGATTGCCGAAGCGATTTTGGATTTGGGTGGCTGCCGGTGCGGTGAATCGGTCCGTTGCTGCGGCTCGGTGGCGGCCTGATGGGCGGCGATGATTTCCGCCCAGGATTCAAATCGTTGCGGCTGGCAGGGAGCAGCGTCCGCGGCCTCGTCGACTGATGGGACCAATGGGACTGAGGAGACGGATGGGACCGACGAACTCCGGCCGGGATCGTCCGAGTCGGGCAGCAACGCTTGGTCGAGTGCCGCGATCTGGGCCAGCAACTCCGCCTCGCGGGTCCGCAGGTGGTCGGTCAATTGCTCACGGACCTGTCGCAGTTCCGCTTCCAGTTCACGCCGACGGTCCGCAGATTCGCTCATCGGGAGCCGCTCAATCGGTTTGCAGGATTCGGTTAAACGCGGCCATCCAGGCGGGGTGAGCGGGCCACGCCGGAGCGGTCACCAGCGTGCCGTCGACGTGAACCGAATCCATGGAATCGGCCGGCGGGACGTACTGCCCTCCCGCCGCGGTGATTTCAGGGGCAACGGCGGGGTAAGCGCTGCACTGCCGCCCGGTCAGCACGCCGGCGGCCACCAGAATTTGCGGACCGTGACAAATTGCGGCGATCGGTTTGCCGTTTTGAGCAAAATGGCGGACGATTTGCAAAACCGTTTGGTCCAGCCGCAGGTACTCCGGCGCCCTGCCGCCGGGCAGCACCAGGGCGTCATAATTGGCCGCGACGAGGCCCCGCCAATCGGCGGTGATCGCGAACCGATGGCCGGGCTTTTCACTGTAGGTTTGATAACCGTCGAAATCGTGAATCGCGGTGATGACGTAATCACCGGCGGACTTGCCGGGACAAACGACGTCGACGTGATGTCCGAGCATTTGCAGCATCTGCTTGGGCACCATCGCTTCGTAATCCTCGACGAAGTCGCCGACGATCATCAAAATCTTGCGGGCGGTCATGCCGGTCGGCGGGGCGATCGAAGTGCTCATTGGGGCAGTTTAAACGATTGTTGTCATCGCGGCGTGTGACCATCGACTATCTTTAACGGTCTCGCCGACCGGCCGGCGAGGCAGTGCTTTTCGCTGCCCGACGCCTTTTTCGTTTCATGGTCCCGATGCCTATCTCGCCCCAACTCCGATCCTTCGGAGAATCCCGGTTCCCACGGTTGCTGATGCTGGTCGTTGCCGGGGCGTTGCTGGCAGGCGACCAACCGACCGCCTCAGCCCAGCGTCAACTGCTCGACTACAACCAGGCGGCGCAGTTGGGGCTGACCGAAGCGTGGCGGCGGCAATTGACCGTTACCGCCGGTTCCGCATCGATTGTCGACCAATTGTTTCACGTTCACGGCAATCTATTGCACCGGTACGTCGAGGTCGTTGCCGATGCTCCGGCGGGTGCCGCCGCGGGCACGCCGGCGAGCGCCGAGCAGGGGACCGCATCGGTCAGTCAACCGCCGCCCCGAGCCGAGCCGGTCGTCTATTCCCGTCAAGAATTTGACGTCGGCGGGATCGACCAAGCCGAAGCCGAGCGGTTGGCCCGAAACGAAATCCGCCGATTGACCCGTCGCGGAATCAAAGCGACGCAGCGGGTTCGCGACGTCCCGGTGATGCGGCTGTACACGCTGGGCACCGACGGGACGGTTGAATGTCGCGATGCCGAAACGGGCGAGCCGGTTTGGGTGGCGACGTCCGGCGGGGCGCGGCAACGCTACATCGGGTTGGGGGTCGATGACGAGTTCGTCACCGTCATCAACGGCGGGCAATTGTCCCGGTTTGATGCGTTGACCGGCGGGCGGATGGGCACCACGCCGCTGATGCACACGCCGGTGACCGGACCGATTCACTTGGGCGGGTTCGCCATTGTGCCCTGTCTGGGCGGTCGAATTGAGGGCTATCCGCTGCGGGACCCATCGATCGATCCGTTCAGCCAGGTGGTGTTGGGGACGGCGTTGATGCGACCGGTCAAGGCGGTCGATGCCGAAACGATCGTCTGGGGCACCGACCGCGGATTGGTTTATGCGTTGGAGATGACCCGCAACCCCGTGGTGACGTTTCGGCTGGGGACCGATGGGGTGGTCGCCGGGACCGTCGCGGCGGCTTCCAAACAGCGATTCTTTTTCGGCAGCTCCGAAGGCCAGGTCTATGGCATCTCGGCGCTGGGCGGTGGTGAAGTGATCTGGAACCAGCCGACCGGTCAACCGATCGAGGACGGCCCGGTGTTTTTGAACGAAAAAGTGCTGGTGAGGACCGTCTACGGCAACCTGATGTGCCTCGACGCGGCGACGGGGTTTGACGCTTGGCCGCAAACAGTTGCAAACATCGACCGGCTGTTTGGCGTGTTTGACGATCGTGTTTACGCCCGCACGCTGTCCGGTTCGGTCGTCGTGCTGTCGCTGGCCGATGGTTCGATGGTCGCGCGGTTTCCCGGGTTGCAACCCCGCCGGTTGCTGCTCAATCGTTTTTCGGATCGTCTCTACCTGATCGACGACAACGGCACGGTGCAGTGCCTCCGCGGCGCCGAATCGCCGTTGCCGACGTACTTTGCGACGTCCGACGCGGCTGTGCCGGGTGGGGATGCAGCCGAGACGGAGGAGAAAGCGGAAGCGTCCCCGGCGAAGCCTGCCGCCCCGGCGGCTGATCCGTTTGCCCCGGCGGCCGACCCGTTTGCCGCCGGCGCCGCCGACCCGTTCGCCGTTCCCGCCGGCGATCCGTTTGCCCCCGCGGCCGGTGGCAACGATCCGTTTGCCGCTCCGGCCGGAGGCGACCCGTTCGGTTTCTGACGATCGACCCGGTTTAATCTTCAAAGCCCCCTACCCTCCCCTTGATGGACGTAATTTGATGAAGTTTGGTCTTTACACCTTTGCCCTGCTCGCATCGATCAGTTTGACCATGCCCTCCATGGCCCAGTCACTGCCATTTTTCGTCGGCACCGGCGACAAAGACATCTACGCTTCGTCGCTGCAGACCGATACCGGGCAACTTGCCCCACCGCGGCGGGTTGCGGACATGCGGTCGCCCGGCTTTGTTTGGATTCATCCTTCGCTGCCGGTGCTCTATGCCGTTGGGGCGCAGGGCAAGGAATCTCAGCTTGCTGCGTTTTCAATCGGTGAAAATCAGCAGTTGACCGAAATGGCGTCGGTCGCCACCGGTGGCGCGGGAGCCTGTTTTGTCACTGTCTCGCCTGATGGCCGTTACGCCGCGGTGGCTCACTACGGCAGCGGTTCGGTGGCGATTTTCCCGTTGGCCGATGACGGCACCCCGTCCCGTCCGTCGGCGGTGGTCCAGCACACCGGCGGCAGCGTCGATGCAAAACGCCAGGACGGCCCGCACGCCCACAGCGTCCGGTTCGATGCCTCGGGTAAACGGTTGATGGGCGCCGATTTGGGCACCGACAAACTTTATCTGTACGACGTCACCGACGACGGTGGGCTGCATCCGGCGTCGCCTCCGGCGATTGCATTGCCGCCCGGCAGCGGCCCACGTCACTTCGTCGTCGCTCCGGGGGGCGAGCATGTCTTGATCCTCAACGAATTGGCTGGCACCGTTTGCGTCGCTCCGATCAACCCGGCGACCGGACAAGTCACCGCGACGGTCTCTTCGGTCGATCCCGATTTGTCGCCGGAAGCCGACCGGGCGTCGGCGGAAATTCTGTTTCACCCCGGTGGGCGGTTCGTTTACGCCAGCAACCGGGCACCCGGCGAGATCGCCTGGTTCACGTGGGACGGAGCGGTTTTAACCCGGCGGGGCGGGGTGGATTGCGGTGGCGATTGGCCGCGAAATTTTCGCATCTCGCCCGATGGAAAGTTCCTGCTTGTTGCTAATCAAAAGTCCGGCGACGTCGTGGCTTTCACGATCGACCCGGACACCGGCGAGCCGACCGCCAACGGAGCTAAGATCGAAATCCCCGCGGCGTTGTGCATCAAATTCAACTGACACTTACCCTCCATCGCGGAATGATGCTCACCAACCGTAGCGGAAGTCGCCAAGACTTTCGGTTCGCATCCCCCCCGGTGCAGCTCCAGTAGGGTAGGTCAAGCCGCTTCGGCGCCGACCCACCATGCTGCACAACTCCCAGGTGGGTCAGCGCCGAGGCGGCTTGACCCACCCTACAAGGAGGTTCCCATAGAATTTGTGAAACGGACCGTAAGAACTTTGGGTTCGCACTCGTCCGATGTCGCAACCGAAAGTCTTGGCGACTTCCGCTACGGGGCAGGGTCGAAGAGCAGTCGCTGGATGGGGCCGGGTTGGAAGACAACCGATCGGTTCAAATCGCCGGCGGTTCGGCCGCCGATGATGGCTTCACGCAAATCACCGCCGCCGGGGGGGGCGACGATGCGGATATCGACCCGGGTTGCGAGCCGCTGGGCGGTTTGAATTGCCCCCCGCCGGCCGACGTCATCGGGGTCGGCGACGATCATGCAGCGACCCGGACGGAGGGCCGAGACGACTTCGGCCAAAACCGCCGGCGAAGTCCCGCACGCGTCCCGGCCGATCGCCGGCAGTCCGATCGACAACGCCGCGGCACAGTCGGTTGGCCCCTCGGTGATCCAAAGCTCCGCGACGCCGCGTGATACGCCATCGGGCCAGAAGACTCCCGCTCGGCCGCCCGGAACCGACCATTTGCGACCCGTTGGAAGGTCTCGCAGCCGGATGCCGACGACTTGCCGGTCCGAGTTGACCATCGGGAAAGTGATCGCCCGGTCGGTCGCCGACCAACCGATCCGCAATCGCTTCAACGTTTCGACGGGGAGCGATAATTTGGCCGAAAGCACCGACCACCAGCCCGGCCGCATCGCCGCGTGCGACCGCTCGGCAAGCGACCGCAGGGCTGCATCGGGCGTCGACCGGTAGGCCGCCCGGCCCCCCGAGGCGAACATCGGACCGGCGGAGACTGCGACATTGCCGTGGTCGGCGGCGAAGTCCAAAGCGGTCGCGAAGTCGCAGTTGAGCCACCACCGTAGCGTCGCGATGCCGTCGCCGGGGCGTGGTTCAGTCCCGGCGGTGAAACAGTGCCGACAGTGAACGGCGCCGCGTTGGTCAATGTCCCGCCATGCGGCAAATCGGTCTCGACCGCCGCACCGCGGGCACGGGTGGCCTCGACCGTCGAGCCTCTCGGCCGGGATCCCCGCGGCGGCCAGGATCGAAATCCAACGCCCGCAGCACTGCGACCGAACGTCCCCCGCTCGGGGGCTGCGCCCACGGACCAGCGCGGTCGCGGAATCAAAACCTGCGGCAATTTGGACCATGGAAGCATCATCGATTGTCGGCAACGCCGATCGTCACCGCAGTGAATGCTGCCGATATCCCGTGCGTTACCGCTGCGACCGTAGGATGGGTCCAGCCGCTTTCCGCGCCGGCCCGCCGCGGCGTTTACTTGACCTGGGCCGGGGCCAGCACGTCGGCGTCGTCGGCCGGGCCGGTGTAGGTCGGCACGTCGGTCTTGGCCGCTCGCCAGCCCGGATGCACCACGGTCATTGAGCCGCCGGTCGACGACCCGTCAACGGGCTGAAATCGCGTGGGCGGGGCGGAATCATCGACCTGCACCGTCGCATTTTCGCCGCAATCCAGCAGCCGCTCGACGCCCAGGATCCGTTGCAATGCCGAACGCGTCGATTTGAGCACCGGCCGGGCCGCCGAACCGACTTGAGCGTCGCCGTAGGCGTCCAGGTCCTCGAACACCAGATCGATCAGCCGGGCTTCCCGCTGCAGCGCGGCGATCAACGCGACCGCGGGGTTTTGACGTGCGTGAACCGATGCGACCGGCGAAGCGGTTTCGCCGGCGAACGACTGGTCGGTCACCGGCCCATCGAGCTGACGCGGGTTGAGCGGCCGATCCGAAGCGTCATCAACCCCATCGAGCGCCACGGCGATCGCGCGGGCGGACGGTTGGTCCGTGAGGGCTTTCCAAAACGCGCGGCAGGCGAGACCGATCGACATGAGATCTTTGAATGAGCGGAGAAAGGATTATTTCTAACGTAGCGGAAGTCGCCAAGACTTTCGGTGGCGATCGGCCGGCAATTCCGAAAGTCTTGGCGACTTCCGCTATGTTGGGGTAATCAATCCCACCGAAAGTCTTGGCGACTTCCGCTACGTTGGGGTAATCAATCCCACCGAAAGTCTTGGCGACTTCCGCTACGTTGGGGTAATCAATCCCACCGAAAGTCTTGGCGACTTCCGCTACGTTGAGGCAATCAACTGCTCCGAAGGTTTGGCACTCAGACATTTACCAATTTGCCGGACCGCTTGACGCAACCGCTGTTCGTTCTCGACCAGCGACATCCTCAGGTAGCCCTCGCCGGCGGCGCCAAAACCGCTGCCCGGCGACACCGCGACGTTGCCCTGTTCGAGCAATCGCATGGCGAAATCCATGGTGCTCATTTGGCTGGCCCAAGGCTCGGGCACTTTGGCCCAAACGAACATGCCGGCTTTGGGCGGGTTGACCTCCCAACCCAGTCGCCGCAGCCCCGAGACGAGTGCGTCGCGGCGTCCCTGGTAGATTTCCGACTGTTTGAG
Source organism: Pirellulaceae bacterium (assembly GCA_963833245.1). Lineage (GTDB taxonomy): Bacteria > Planctomycetota > Planctomycetia > Pirellulales > Pirellulaceae > Rhodopirellula. Next base: position 862,498 of record CAWHXH010000002.1, on the reverse strand, counting down.
AACGTTCGCCTCGGTGTTGCGAAGCGCCACGATCGCCGCGATTTGAATCGCTTGAAACATCCCGTAGTCGTAGTAGCCTTTGATGATCCCCAGCCCGCGGATCATCTCGGCGTTGCCGGCGCAGAACCCCACCCGCCAGCCGGCCATGTTGTAACCCTTGGACATCGTGGTGAATTCGACGCCAACGTCCTTGGCCCCCGGTGCCGACAGGAAGCTGGGGGGCATGTAGCCGTCAAAGGCCACGTCGGCGTAGGCGAAGTCGTGGATCACCATCAGGCCGTACTTCTTGGCGATCCGCACGACTTCGACAAAGAAGTCCGGCTCGATCACCGCGCTGCTGGGGTTATGCGGGTAATTGACGATCAGCACTTTGGGCCGCGGCGTCATGTTTTCGCACGTGAACGCGACATTGGAAAGAAATTTGTCGGGGTCCGAAACGTCCAGCGACACGACGTTGCCCGACGCCAGGATCACGCCGTACATGTGGACCGGGAAGTAGGGTTCGGGGATGATCGCCGTGTCGCCCGGTCCCATCAGGGCCAGGCACATGTGTGAAAAACCCTCTTTGGACCCCAGGCAGGAGATCACCTCCGACTCCGGGTCCAGCCGCACGCCGTATTTTCGGTGATACTTGCCGGCCACTTCGCGGCGCAGGTTGGCGATCCCGTTGGACGCCGAGTAACCGTGATTTCCCATGTCGGCCGACGCATCGTGCAATTTGGCGATGACCGATGGATCGGGCGGATCGGACGGATTGCCCATCCCCAAATCGATCACGTCATCGCCGGCGCGGCGTTTGAGGTAGAGCGATTTGTTGATCCGGCCGAACATGTAGGGCGGCAACCGGTCGACGCGGCCGGCAAAGCGGACGGCAAACGGTTCGGGCCGCGGATCGGTCGTCGGCGAGCCGATTGCCGGTGCGTCGATGGGGCTGCGGGGTTGCTCGGATTCCAGCCGGGGGTCGTTAGCCCCCGGGGTTCGCTGACCGACCACCCCCTCGCCCTGTTGATTTTCAGCAGCGGTGGATTGCGTTTGAACCATGGCGACAAATCGAGCGAGGGGCGAAGGGGGGGCGTGCCGTGCTGCTAGGATTGTCGCCTGCGACCCCCGGGTTCGCCCAGGGGCCAAATTTGCTTTCGTCGTGACCGCCAAGGACTCTTCCGATGCCATCGCCTTTTCCCGGAATGGATCCGTACCTGGAATTGCATTGGACTTCGGTGCATTTGAGATTGATTGCTGAGTCCGAGACGTATCTCAACGAGCATTTGCCCGAGGGGCTTTATGCCGGGATTGAGCAGCGGACGTTTATCATCCGCGACGACGTGCTGGTGAGGGAGATCTACCCCGACGTCGCGATTGACCTCCAAGGCCCCAATACGCCGGTCGCCTCGGGTGGAACGGCAGTCGCGACGATGCCAATTGCTCAGCGGATTCGTTTGGAGGAAGAGTCTGAAGTGAAACAGCGGTTTTTGGAAATTCGCGAGGCGGCGGGGGATCAAGAATTGTTGACGAGCATTGAATTCGTCAGCCCAGCCAATAAAACCGCCGGGGATGGCCGCAAGCAGTACCTCAAGAAACAGCGGGAATGTCGCGATGGCGGGGTGCAGACGGTGGAGATTGACTTGACTCGAGCTCCCGGTCGGGATCGGCTTTTTCCTTTGCGGCGGCTTCCCCCGGAGCGTCGTTCGACCTACGCCGCCGTCGTTCGAAAGATAGGTTCCAGCGTGACGACCGACTATTTTCAATTGCCACTGCGGCAACCGTTGGGGGCCATTTTGATTCCGCTGCGGTGGGACGACGACGACCTGCCGCTGCCGCTACAGCCGATGATCGACCGGATTTACCAAACCGGCCGCTATGAAAAACGGCTCCGCTACGACGGCGAACTCGTTCCCCCGCTCTGTGAAGCCGACGCCGCCTGGGCCAAACAGCAAATAGGTAGCCTGAGAGGCTAACGTTCCATCGGTCTCATCATCCGTCCCAGAGGTCCCACCAAGCTCACCGGTCTTATCCAACCCGCCACCCCCATTGCCCCAGCGCCACCACTACCGCCGCCCAAGCCCACACCACCGAGCACCAAACGACCCATCGCCGGGGCCGCCGCCCCGACAAGACCGTATTTACCGCAATGGCCCCAATGGCCATCGCTAGCCCCGCCAGCATCACCCCGCCTGCGTTGACCATCAAGGCTTCACCCGGTCGCAAACGAACCAGCAGGCTCCAGCTCGTCGTCATTCCGCACGCCGGGCAAGGAATATTGAACCAAACCCGGACCGCGCAGGGCTGCAAACCGAAACGCTGGTGAGTTCCCCACCCCGCCGCGGCCGGCTCCAACGCCGCGGCAATCGCCAATGCTGTCAAAACGCCGGTCAACAACGTCGCCGATAAAATTCGCACGCGATGCCTCAATGGCCGTTGACGGACCCGGGGAGCAACCCTATTTTCTGCCTCCCCACCGCGGCGGCCAAACGTTGGCCTTCGCTGTAGGTTCGCAAATCGAACGCGGTTTGCCAACATTCCAAACCATTCACCTGTTCCGGTCGCCAACGTGTCATCAGGCTCCAGCGAAATCATCCGCATCCGAATGGAAGCGTACGACCACGCGGTGCTCGACCAAAGTGCCCGGGACATTGTCGACACCGTCAAGGCGACGCACTCCGAAGTGCATGGCCCGATCCCGCTGCCGACTCGAATTGAACGCTACACCGTGCTGTCGGGTCCCTTCGTCAATAAGAAGGCTCGCCAGCAGTATGAAATCCGAACGCACAAGCGTTTGGTCGACATCGTCCAAGCAACCGCTAAGACGATCGAAGCTCTCAATAAATTGAATTTGCCCGCCGGCGTGGACATCAAGATCAAGGCTTCCGCCCGCTGATCGTTTCCCGCTGTCGCGGCCGGGCTTGTCGCTCGTCGTTCAGTTTTTAAACCAATTCAACCCACCTTACGGTTTTCGGTATGCCCGGAAGCCGCGACGAAAGTCCCGCCTGGCTCGCCAGTCGCCTGAAACTCGTCGCCGGCAATCCTCGTGTCGAAACGAACCGCTTTTTAGCTGACCAAGCTCTCCGGCTTGGTCTGCAGGAATCCCTGTTTCATGTCAGCACAGATCTTGGGCCGCAAAGTCGGCATGACCCAAGTTTTTACCGAGGACGGCAGTGCCGTGCCGGTGACGATCGTTCAGGCCGGACCATGCCCGGTGCTGCAGGTTCGCACGAATGAGCGAGACGGGTACGAAGCGGTTCAAATCGGGTTCGAGGACAAGCCTCGCCGTTTGGCTAATCGGGCCGAGCGTGGCCACGTTGCGGCGATCGACTCGAAGCGATCCAAGAAGCGATCCGCCGCCGGCGTCGAAGCGATTGCTAAGCCCGGTTGCGAACCGCAGCGGTTTGTTCGCGAGTTTCGCGGGGCCTCGCAGGCATCGGTCGGCGATGTGTTGACGGTCGAGCAGTTCGATGGCGTCGCTCGGGTCGATGTGACCGGCACCAGCAAGGGTCGCGGTTTCGCCGGGGTGATGAAGCGGCACAACTTCCATGGTCAGCGGGCGTCGCACGGGGTGAAGAAGGTTCACCGTCATGCCGGGGGCACCGGTTGTTCGGCCTCTCCCAGTCGGGTGTTCAAGGGCCGGCGAATGGGTGGCCAGTATGGCAACGCTCAGGTCACCACGCGAAACCTGCAAGTCGTGCGAGTCGACGCGGAAAATAACCTGATCCTGATCGGGGGCGCTGTCCCCGGTCCCAACGGCGGTTTTGTTTCCATCCGCCCCACCAACAAAGTCGGCTGAGGTAGATCCCGTGGCAACACTTCCCATTCACAATGCTGCCGGCGAGAAAGTCGGCAGTTATGAGATCGACACCGAGTCGATCGCCAATCGCGTCAACAAGCAATTGCTTCACGATGTCGTCGTGATGTACCAGGCCAACGCTCGTCAGGGCAGTCGTGCCGCCAAGACTCGCGGTGAGGTTTCCGGCAGCACCAAAAAAATGTATCGCCAAAAGGGAACGGGCAACGCCCGCGCCGGGAGCAAGCGGACCAACATTCGCCGTGGCGGGGGTGTCGCTCACACGATCAAGCCGCGTGATTACTCGTATCGGCTGCCCAAGAAGGCGATCAAGCTGGCCACCCGGATGGCGATTCGCAGCAAGATTGACGACGGCGAAGTCGTGGTGATCGATGAGTTGTCGATGCAGTCGCCCAAGACGAAGCAACTCGCCGGCGTTTTGAAAGCGTTGGGTTTGGATGAAACCACGACGCTGATGGCCATCGGCGGTGACGACCAGGTTGTCTATCGCAGTGGCCGAAACATTCAAGGTCTGGAGATTCAGCCGGTTCGCCAGCTCAACGCGTTGTCGGTGCTCAAGCCGAAGCGGATGCTGGTGACCCGCGAGGCGCTCGATAAGATCAAGGACGGGTCGTTTGCCGGCACGCTGGACGTTGTCGCCAAGGGTCCTTCCAAAACCTCCAGCCGTGTCCAGACGGCTGCCAAGGTGGCCGGTGGCGTTGCCGCCGCCGCCGGTGTCGTCGCTGCGGGAGCTGCAATCTTCAAGGCGCTCTCAGGTGACAAAGCTGCCGCCGCGGAGCCGAAGGCTGACGATCAAGAGCCGATCGTGGTTGCCGAGACGACGACCGAAACCGTGCCGGTCAAGGCTGAGCCGGATGTTCAAGCGATGGAGACCGAGGTCACCATCACCGAGAAACCGATCGACGAAACCAAATTAGAGAAGGAGTGAGGCAGTGTCCAAAATCACCCCGCCCGAAGCGCCGCCACGAACCCTCGACCTACAGCCGCATCACGTGTTGATTCGGCCTTTGGTCACCGAGAAAGGTGTCCATCGTGCGACCCGCAACAACCAATATGCGTTTCAGATCCACCGAGAAGCAACCAAGACCGACGTTCGCAAGGCGATCGAAACGTTGTTCGACGTGAAGGTTGAGAAGGTCCGCACGCAAACCCGCAAGGGTAAGTCGCGGCGTTTCAAGCAACGCATCGGCACGACCAAGGCTTGGAAGAAGGCCATCGTCCAGCTTCACGAAGACCACCGCATCGATTTCTTTTAGAAGAAAGCTTCTAGCTATTCGCCCCTAGCTTTTAGCTTTTACATTCTCACACCCGCCCCATCCACCCCTTCGAAAGAGCTAACCGCTAGTAGCTTAGAGCTAACAGCTTTCTTCCCATGGGCATTCGCACCTACAAGCCGACATCCGCCGGACGCCGCAACGCGTCGGTCAGCGATTTCAAAGAACTCACCCCCGGGGCCAAGCCGGAGCGGTCGCTGCTGCGTCCCAAGCGGAAGACCGGCGGTCGGAACAATCAAGGCAAGATCACCGCCCGCCACCGCGGCGGCGGTCACAAGCAGATGTACCGGGTGATCGATTTTCGCCGGGTCAAAGATGGCATGGCCGCCAAGGTCGAGTCGGTCCAGTACGATCCCAATCGTTCGGCGCGTATCGCCCTGTTGGTTTACACCGACGGAAGCAAGTCCTACGTCGTGGCGCCGACCGGTATCCAGGCCGGTGACACGCTGTTCAACGGTCCCGATGCCGCTCCGACAGTTGGAAACTGTCTGCCGCTGAAGAATATTCCTCTCGGGACGACAATTTGCTGTGTCGAGATGCGGGCCGGTGGCGGAGCGTTGCTTTGTCGCTCCGCGGGCACGCAAGCAACTTTGATGGCCCGTGAAGCGGACTGGGCACAATTGTCGCTTCCCTCCGGTGAAATCCGCCGGGTGCCGAGCACCTGCCGGGCGACGATCGGGCAGGTTGGCAACAACGATCACATGAAGGTTCGGCTCGGCAAAGCTGGTCGTGCCCGTTGGCTGGGCCGTCGTCCGCACGTCCGCGGCACCGCGATGAATCCGATCGACCACCCCCACGGTGGTGGTGAAGGCCGGACCAAGGGTGGCCGTCACCCGGTCAGTCCTCAGGGAAAATCATCCAAGGGCGGAGCGACTCGCCAAAAGCGTAAGCCATCCAACCAGGCCATCGTTCGCCGACGTAAGAGTCGACGGTACGGTCAACTCAAGCTTCATAAATAGTGGGATAGGCCTCCGGCCTGTCATTTCAAACTCACGCAAAAATACTTATTTTCCCGAGCGGACGACAGGCCGGAGGCCTATCCCACTTCGCTCGGCGTAGACCGAACCAGCATCCAACCCCGATTCAAACTTCCCCATGAGCCGAAGCGCCAAAAAAGGTCCCTACGTCGATCCCAAGCTGTTCTTTAAGGTCCAGCGTCAGATTGAGGGCGGGGGCAATGAGCCGATCAAAACGTGGGCGCGAGCCTGCACGATCGTGCCTGAGTTCATCAATAAGACTTTCATGGTCCACAACGGCCGGGCACACATCAAAGTGCTGGTCACCGAGGACATGGTCGGCCACAAGTTGGGTGAGTTCGCTCCGACTCGGACATTCAAAGGTCACGGCGGCAAGGGAGGCAAACGCTAAGATGAACGACTACAAATCCTACCACCGCAACGCCCAGATCAGCCCCCGGAAAGTTCGTCCGGTCGCCGATTTGATTCGCGGTCTGTATGCCGACGAAGCTCTCGACCTGCTCAAGTTCCAGCCTCAGCGTGGAGCAGCGATGCTCTACAAAGTGCTTAAGAGCGCCGTTGGAAATGCGCAGGATCCCGACCAAAATAGCGGCCGCAGTCACCGGATCGAAGAGTTGGTTGTCACTGAGGTGATGATCGACGGCGGCAGCATGTTCAAACGTATCCGGCCGCGTGCCCGCGGGATGGCGTTTGGCATCAAGAAACGTTCCAGCCACATTCGCGTGGCACTCACTCACGTCGACGAACTCTAAGGAAGCAACACGATGGGACAAAAAGTCAATCCGATCGCCTTCCGAACCGGGATCACCCGCGGGTGGGGCAGTCGTTGGTACGCTTCCAAACAGGATTTCGCGGATCTGTTGGTCGAAGATCGAAAGATCCGTCATTTCATTACCAAGCACCCCAAAAAGACTCAATATAAAAGTGCAGGGATCGATCGGATTGAGATCGAACGGACTCGCGACGAAGTCCGGGTGATGATGTACGTTGCCCGGCCGGGTTTGATCATCGGCAAGAAGGGTCAAGAGATCGAGATTCTGCAGGCGGAGCTTCAAAACCTTGTCGGCCGGCGGATCAACCTCAAGATCGAAGAAGTCGGACGACCGGAGTTGCAGGCTCAATTGGTCGCCGAGGATATTTCGCAACAATTGTCCAAGCGGTCGAGTTTCCGCCGGACGATGAAGCGATCGCTCGAACAGACGATGGACGCCGGTGCCAAAGGGATCAAGATCCAGATGGCGGGGCGATTAGGCGGGGCGGAAATGGCCCGCCGGGAAAAGCAGATTGCCGGCAGCATGCCACTGAGCACGTTGCAGGCGAAAATTGACTACGGCTTCACCGAAGCGATGACGCCACAGGGGCACATCGGGATTCAGGTGTGGATCAACCAAGGAACTTACGGAGACGACGATGGCGCTGATGCCCAAACGGGTCAAGCATCGAAAAAGCCAAAGAGGTCGTATAAAAGGTAACGCGACTCGCGGCAACACGGTCGTCTTCGGTGACTACGGAATCCAATCGCTTGACGCGGGTTGGATTAAAGCCACCACGATCGAGGCCGGCCGAATCGCAGCCCAGCAATACGTCCGCGGCGAAGGAAAACTATTCATCCGCATCTTCCCCGATAAGTCGGTCACCAGCACGCCGCTGGAGACTCGAATGGGCAAGGGCAAGGGTGAACCGGATTTCTGGGCCGCGACGGTTAGGCCGGGCACCATTTTGTACGAACTCGGCGGTGTGACCGAACAGCAGGCCAAGGTCTGTTTCGCACGATTGGCCAGCAAGCTGCCGGTGAAGGTTCGATTCGTCGAACGCCGCTCCGCTTAGTGATTCAACGGTAGCCGAAGCCGCCAGGCTTTGGTTCACGACACAAACTCTAACCCGTAGCCGAAACCGACAGGTTTTGGTGTACGATAAAAATCATTCCAACCGGAGCCTTGGCGGCTTCGGCTACGTTTTAACGACCATGTCCAAATTATCCGAACTCCGCGAAATGAGCGACGAGCAGTTGGAGGCGACCATCAAGGAGTCGTCCGAAACGCTTTTCCGCCTCCGCTTCCAGTCGCAGTCCGAACGATTGAACACGCCCAGTGAGCTTCGCCGCCACCGCAAAATCATCGCTCGGGCCAAAACGTTGCAAACGCAGCGAAGCCGGGCCGCCGCGGCCTGATGAAAAGGTAAAAGGTTGAAAGGTTAAAGGGTCAAAGGAAGAGTTTTCCTCCAGACCATAAGCACCGTCGCCTTTCTTCCCTTCGCCCTTCACCTTTCAACCCTTCACCTCCTTCCTCCCATGCCCAAACGCGTCGTAGCCGGGATCGTCACCAGCGACAAGATGAGCAAGACGCGGCGCGTCGAGATCAATCGCGTCGTCCAGCACCCGAAGTACAAAAAATTCATCCGTCGCAAAACGGTCTGTCACGTCCACGACGAGAACAATGAGTCGGGCACGGGGGATCGCGTGGAGATCATCGAATCGCAGCCGCTGAGCAAGCTGAAGCGCTGGAAACTCGTGCGGGTCTTGGAAAAGAGCACTGAGGTCGACGTCGCCGCGCTGCGAGCGGCTCGCAAAACGGCCGATGCGGAATCCGAAGCCGAAGCGATCAAGGCCGGTTCGCCTGACCAGTCCACCTCAACCGATCAGTAATCGAGCCTCTCCATGATTCAACAAGAAACCCGCCTCAACGTCGCTGACAATACCGGCGCCCGCGAAGTGATGTGCATCAAAGTGCTCGGAGGCAGCCGCCGCCGGGTCGCTTCGATCGGCGACGTGATCGTTTGCAGCGTCAAATCGGTCATTCCGGGCAGCGACGTTAAAAAGAAGTCGGTCGTCCAGGCGGTGATCGTTCGCACCAAAAGCCCTATCCGCCGGCCCGATGGCAGCTACATTCGTTTTGATTCCAACGCGGTGGTTTTGGTTGACAAAGATCGTAATCCCCGTGGAACGCGAATCTTCGGTGCCGTCGCACGCGAGCTGCGAGACAAAAGTTTCATGAAAATTGTCAGCCTCGCCAACGAGGTTGTCTGAGGTTGCAGGCTTACCCTGTCACTGTTTTTAGCTATAGGTCGTTGACTTTTAGCCTTTTCTCAACATTCAATCAATTTCCAAGCTAACGGCTAATCGCTAAAAGCTCTCTTCCATGAAATTCCGAATCGACGACGAAGTGATGGTCATCGCCGGTGCCAGCAAGGGGCACCGCGGTAAGGTGATCAAGATCGACCGCGAAAAGCGCAAGGTGATTGTCGAAGGTGCGGCCCGGGTGTGGAAGCACGTCAAGCAAAGCCAAAAGAACCCACAGGGCGGTCGGTTGAATAAGGAGATGCCGATCGACGTGTCCAACATCATGCTGGTCGACCCGCAGTCGGGCAAACCGACTCGGATCGGTCTCCGCTACACCTCCGATGGCAGCAAAGAGCGATTTGCCAAAGGAAGCGGGCAGGGTTTGGGCAAGATCGCCCCGGCCAACGCCAAGTACGCCGGTGTTGTGGGATAGGCATCCGGCCTGTCATTGACGCTGACGTTCGTACCGAAGACAGGCCAGAGGCCTATCCCACTATCAAGTCCGCTCGCTAAATCCGCCTGCGGCGACCCACCCCCCGACAAAAACCCATGGCCGACATCCCCCGAATGCAGGCTCGTTACGAAAACGAGATCCGGCAGCAGCTCAAAGAACTTCACAATTACGCCAATCCTCACCAAATCCCCGAGATCGAGAAAATCACGATCAATATGGGGGTCGGCGAGGCGGTTGGGGACAAGAAGATCCTCGACCTCGCATTCGAGGCGATGACCCAGATCGCCGGACAAAAGCCTGTTATTACCATCGCACGCAAGTCAATCGCCAACTTCCGGCTTCGCGAAGGGATGCCGATCGGTTGCCGAGTGACGCTTCGTCGCAAGCGAATGTACGAGTTCTTGGACCGATTGATCTCGATCGCTTTGCCCCGGGTGCGTGACTTTCGCGGGATCAATCGCAATGCGTTCGACGGCCGCGGAAATTATACGCTCGGTTTGACCGAACAGACGGTGTTCCCGGAGCTGAACCCGGATAAGTTTACCCGGCCGCAGGGGATGAACATCAACATCGTCACCTCGGCGACCACCAATGACGAAGCCCGCGACCTGCTGGAACGATTCGGGATGCCGTTCAAGGCTCCCCGAGAAAAGAAGGCGGCTTGATTTTACCGTAGCCGAAGCCGCCAAGGCTTCGGTCACGAACCCTCCAAGGCCTTGGCGGCCTCGGCTACGCAAAACCATTCCTTCAAGGCCATGGCGGCCTCGGCTACAATACAAGACATGATCCAATCCATTCCATCCGTCAGGTTCCCCGCTCGTGGCTAGCAAGTCCAAAGTCGCCAAGGCCAAACGCGTGCCCAAGTTCTCGTCCCGCAAGGAAAACCGATGCACGTTCTGCGGTCGTCCGCGGAGCGTTTATCGCAAGTTCGGTCTGTGCCGAATCTGTTTTCGCGAGAACGCCAACGCGGGTTTGATCCCCGGCGTCCGCAAGGCCAGCTGGTAACCCACCAAGAGCACACCGCGAGAAATCTGCCATGATGACTGACCCGATTGCCGACATGCTCACCCGCATCCGAAACGCGGTGCGCGTCGAGCGACCCTTTGTCGACATCCCCACCAGCCGCGTCAAAAAGGGCATCGCCGATGTTCTCAAACGCGAAGGCTACATTTGGGATTGGAAGGACGAGGAAGCCGATCCGCACCCGATGCTGCGTTTGGAACTAAAGTACGGCCAAAATGGCGAGAAAGTCATCCAGACGATCAAGCGGATCAGCAAACCGGGCCGCCGGACGTATTCGGGCAGCAAGGAACTCCGGCCGGTACTCGGCGGGCTTGGTATCCGAATCATCAGCACCTCCAAGGGCGTTATTAGCGACCGGGAAGCTCGGCGTGAGAAAGTCGGCGGCGAAGTGCTCTGCGAAGTTTCCTAAACTTCTGTGGGATAGGCCTCCGGCCTGTCATCAATTTGGCAATTCGGTGAGTGACAGGCCGGAGGCCTATCCCACATTCAGTCAATCAGTTCAAACAACTCATCACTACAAACTTCCTCCCATGAGCCGCATCGGTAAAAAGCCCATCACGATCCCCGCCGGGGTGAACGTGTCGATCGACGGTCAGACCGTTGCTGTCAAGGGTGCCAAGGGTGAGCTGAGCTTTACTCATCGTCCCGAAGTCTCCGTTGACCAAAGCGACGACGGCAAGGAACTGACCATCCGCCGCGAGTCGGACGCCCGGACTCCGCGAGAGCTGCACGGATTGACTCGAGCGGTTTTGGCCAACATGATGACCGGTGTCTCGGTCGGTTATGAAAAGCGACTGGAAATCGTCGGTGTCGGCTACCTGGCTTCATTGCAGGGCGATACGCTGCAACTGCGAGTCGGTTTCGCCAACGAGTTGCATCGCAAAGTCCCGGCGGGTTTGACGGTCACGGTGCCCGATCAGACGCACGTCGTCGTTCAGGGTTGTGACAAGCAGAAGGTCGGTCAGTTCGCCGCGGAGATTCGCAGTCTTCGCAAGCCTGAGCCTTACAAAGGCAAGGGAATTCGCTACCAGGGCGAACAGGTCAAGATCAAACCGGGCAAGACGGCTACCAAGTAGATTCAATAAGACGTCATGGACAAGAACAAACTGATCGCCGCCAAGCGGCTTCGTCGCCGTAACCACGTTCGCAACAAATTGCGCGGCGATGCCGATCGTCCGCGTCTGGCGGTGCATCGCTCGCTCAAACATTTTTCCTGCCAGGTGATCGATGACCTGTCGGGCAAAACGTTGGTTTCGGCCAGCACCCGCGACGCGTCGCTGCGAGATTCGATCACCGCGGGTGGCAATTGCGATGCGGCCGCGGCAATCGGCAAGGCAATTGCCGAGAAAGCTTCCGGGGCCGGGATCACCGCGGTGCGGCTGGACCGGGGGCACAACAAATACCACGGCCGGGTCAAGGCGTTCGCCGAAGCCGCCCGCGAGGGTGGGCTGCAGCTTTAGTTTTCACGTAGCGGAATTCGCCAAGAATTTCGGTTCCCCTCCCGTCGCAACCGAAAGTCTTGGCGACTTCCGCTACGGCAAAGCATCACAATCAACCAACAGTTAGTTCCATGAGTCAGGGTCAACGAGGCGGCGGTCGCCGTGGCGGAAAAGAAGAGTCGGCGTTGCCTGAGGGCATGGTCGACCGAGTTGTCAAAATCAAACGCTGTGCCGCAGTCGTTAAGGGCGGTCGTCGGTTTTCGTTCGCCGCGATGGTCGTCGTCGGGGATCAAAAAGGCAACGTCGGTTGGGGCTACGGTAAAGCCAACGAGGTGCCTCCCAGCGTTCAAAAGGCGACCAAACAGGCCAGTCGTTCGCTGATCTACGTGCCGCTGGTCGACGGCACCATCCCGCATCAAGTTTGGGGCCGATTCGGCGCCGCCAAGGTGCTGTTGGTTCCCGCCGGGGCGGGTACCGGGATCATCGCCGGCGAAGCGGTGCGGAGCGTTTGCGAAGCTTGCGGGATTCACGATATTTTGACAAAATCCTACGGCACCAACAATCCGGTCACATTGGTCAAGGCGACCATGGACGCGATCTCGAGCCTTCGGACCCGCGAGGACGTCGCGGCGCTTCGGAACCTTGACCCCGCGGATTTGGTGGAAGCCTGAGCCTGTCGTAGCGGAAGTCGCCAAGACTTTCGGTTGCGATTCAATTAGTCCGAAAGTCTTGGCGACTTCCGCTACGAACCAAACAACATCTAGCTATTCGATTCAATCATGCAACTTGACGACGTTCATCGCGGAATCATCAAGAACAAACCGCGCAAGCGGATCGGTCGCGGCGTCGGCAGCGGCACGGGTAAAACCTCCGGTCGCGGTCACAAAGGTCACAAGAGCCGTTCGGGTTACTCCCGCAAACCCAACTTCCAGGGTGGAGCGATGCCGATGTTCCGCCGGGTCCCCAAACGGGGGTTCAACAACAAGTTCGCTCTCAACGTCTTTGCGGTCAATATCTCCAAGCTCGACGCCGCGTTCGAGTCCGGCGACACCGTGACGCTTGAGTTGTTGGCCGAACGCAATATTGCCAAGGGCCGTTTCGACGAGCTGAAGATTCTCGGTGACGGCGAGTTGACCAAGAAGTTGACCATCCAGGCTCATCGATTCAGTAAGACTGCCGAAGAGAAGATTAACGCGGCGGGTGGCACGATTGACAAGCTTGCCCCCAAACGGACTCCGGCTGAACGGGTCGCGGCGCTCAAGGAGGGTTGAGGATTTTGGGGTCAGCGAGAGCTGTTCAATAGGCTTCTCGCGGTTCTTCAAGGCTGAAGCTTCGGTAGTGGATTTTGCTAAAAATCCATGCAGCACTGCCCGCTAGAGTGTTCGACTGTGAGCCGCGACCCGTAGCGAGTCTTCGAGCGAAGGGGCCGGGCACCGAGCTGGATTGATGCTGGCACCCGGTGACTTCGGTCGCAAAGCCTCCCCACGTCCCACGGCTCACAGCAATGACATTCGACCACCCGATCGGGCAGTGCTGTATGCGGGGGGTAGTTCGATCGTTTTGGCGGCCGACGTTCCGCAAACAAGTTTTTAGGCTTAGTTGCGCTGTCCGAAGTTGACTTCCAGTGGGCAAGCCCCCGGTTCTAAGGAACCCTCCGGCGTGCGACTCCGGCGGAAGGTCGGACGCATCTTGCCTCGCATCGCAGACCGGGCTGTTCCTGCTGAAAATTTCACCTGTTGCAGAGTTTGTTCCGCTTCGCCAGGGTCCTTCACGCTACAGCAGTGCCCGATTGCGTGGTCGACTGCCATTCGTGTGAACCGTGGCGTGGGACGTAGGGAGGTTTTGCGCTCTGGAGTCACCGGGTTCCATTGCGGAGGCCCGGCCCCTTCGCTCGAAGACTCGCTACGGGTCGCGGCTCACTTGCGAACACCCAAACGGGCAGTGCTGTAGTGTCCCTCCGGTTTCCATTACGTTATCGCTTCGCGACTACCCAACGGCCTTGACGTCGCAGCAGTATTAAGAGTCGCTGGACCCGCCAGGGTTCAGTCCGCCCTGAACCCTGGCGGGTCCAGCTACGTGTTTTTTTAAACAGCGCTGAGCATGTTCTGCTCACCGATAAACGGACCGGATTGATGTTTCAGCGTCCCGAGATAGGGCGGGGCTAGGGGGCAATTGCGACGGCCTACCGAAGGGATCGTTGTTGGTGGGTCGGCGCCGAAGCGGCTTGACCCACCCTACAAACCAAAAAGCTGCCTTGTCGGTCTGTGATTGCCGTGGGGCCTTTGGTTTGGGTAGACTCCGCGATTCCACTGACCCCCGGGCTGCCAATCCGCCGCCGCCCTGCCCTCCCCCGCCCGGCAACGGCGGTTCGCTCGGACGCATTGATCCCACGATGTTTGAAAAACTTCGCATCATCTTTTCGATTCCCGAACTTCGTAAGAAAGTTCTGCTGACGATCGGCCTGCTGGCCGTCTATCGAATCGGTTTCCACATCCCGTTGCCGATGATCGTCGCCGATCTGGGCGAGGGTGGAGGGGCGGCCGACTTTTTCGAAAAGGTTTCGGTCTTCGCCGCCAGCGATCTGCGTCAGGCGACGATCTTCGGGCTTGGCATCATGCCCTACATCTCCGCGTCGATCATCTTTCAACTGCTTGGCAGCGTTTACAAACCGCTGGAGGAATTGAAAAAGGAGGGCGAAGCGGGACGTAAGAAGCTCAACGAATACACTCGGTATCTGACCGTGGTGATCTGCGTCGTTCAGTCCTACATGTATCTTTCGTTCATGTTGTCGTCGGCCGACGGCAGCACCGGCAACATCAACCCGAACTTTTTGAATTCCGCGGGCGACGGATTGTTTTTTGGCTGGCAAATCGTCGCGGTGCTTATCATGACCGCCGGGACCGTCTTCCTGATGTGGTTGGGAGAACAGATCGACGAATATGGGATCGGCAACGGCATCTCGTTGCTAATCATGGCGGGCATCCTGGCTCAAATGCCCAAAGCGATGTACGAATTGATCCTGGGAATGAAACCGGAATTGACGGGGCTGGCCAAGGGTCAAACGGGAATCGAGACGCTGGTCATTCTCAGCGTGTTGTTCGTCGTGGTGGTCTTCGGCGTCGTCTACATCACGTTGGGACAGCGGAAAATTCCGACGCAGTCGCAAAAGTTCACCCGCGGTCGCCGCGTCTTTGGCGGCACCCGGCAGCACCTGCCGCTGCGGATCAATCAGGCCGGGGTGATGCCGATCATTTTCGCCAGCTCGCTGCTGATGATCCCCAGCTTGCTCTTTGGGGTGCTGGCCGGTCAGTTCGAGTCAGGCGGAACGATGTTCAAAGCGTTCAACTTGATCAGTTTGACCATGGGCGATCAGGCGTCTTACTTCTTCAACCTGTTCTACATCGCGTTGATCTTTTTCTTCTGCTATTTTTGGACGGCGATCACGTTTAATCCCAAGGAAATGAGTGACAACCTCAAGGAAAGCGGCACGTTCATCCCCGGTCACCGGCCCGGTCGCCGGACGACCGATTACCTGGAAAAGGTGATGGTTCGGATCACCTATGTCGGGGCCGGGTTCCTGGCGTTGATTGCGATCATCCCGACGATCGTTTACGGATCGCTGGGAGTACCCTATTCAATTGCCGGTTTCTACGGTGGGACCGGGCTGCTGATCGCCGTGAGCGTCGCGTTTGATTTGGTGCAAAAGATCGACAGCCACTTGGTGATGCGAAACTACCGCGGGCTGCTCGAGGGAGCCGGCGGCGGTGTCAGCCCGGTGGTCTAGGGCATTAGCTAGTCTTGGATGTGGGGTTGGCCGTAGCGGAAGTCGCCAAGACTTTCGGTAGCGATCGGGCGGGATCGAAAGTCTTGGCGACTTCCGCTACCTCCTGATCGTCAGAATGGCCGGTGGACTAATTTGGGATGATGGACGGCTTGAAAAGCCGTCCTACGGTTCCAACGCTCCGGCGGGGTCCTCGGGCAGCGCGAGTTGATCGGTCGCCGGAACGTTGGGGTTAGACGGTTGCGGTGACGGAAGTGAACTCGGGTCGGGCTGCGGTTGGCCATCGGGGGCGGGAACCGAGGTGGGGCCGCCGGGGCGGCTAAAAAGTCCGCCAAGCATCGACCCCACCCCACCAAGTAAGCCTTCTGCCGGCTTTGGCGGTATCGGTGGATCGGCTGTCGCCACCGACTCGATGTCCAGTCGGCCGTCTTCGCCCGCCAGGGGGCCGGAGAGCGTCCGCAGTGATTCCCCACGGACCACACTGATTTTGACGGTCGTGCCGGGCACGCGACCGCGAATTTGTCGGGCAAAATCACTGGGGTCGCGAACCAGCGAGCCGTCGATCGACACGATTCGATCGCCTGGGCGCAGCCCCATGGCGTTGCCCGCACTGCCGGCTGGAACTTCCATCGCCTGGATTCCCCGCTGGCCGGGAATCTCCTGGACGATGACCCCCAGCGATGCCGGCGGATTTGCATCGGCCGCCGGCGGGAGAAGTTCGACCGCGGGGGGCGGATCGAGCGGTCCGGTCGGAGTTCGATCGGCCGTCGATAAATCGGCCCCTGACAGGTTGGGTAGTGGCGCATCCAAGGATGCTTCGGCCTCGCGGGTGCCGATCAGGGGGACCGCGGCTCGATAGAGCGTCGAATCACGGACAATTCGCGTTTCGAGCGTTTCGCCAACCCTCCGATCCCGCAGTGTCGAGGCGACGTCGGCGATGCTTAGCGTCGGTTGCCCCCGGGCTTCGACGATCAAATCGCCGGGACGAAGGCCAACCTCTCCGGCCCGGCTGCCGGGCAATACCTCTTGAACCAGTAGCCCCCGGTAGCGTCCCCGCTGGGCAGGGACGACCCTGATGCCCAGGCTCGGCGACTCGTCCCGCGGGATTGGTTGACCAAGTGTCGCCGGCGGGATCGGATTGGGCACGGGGGCACGGTAGCTTTGATAGTCGGAACCCAGCGGCTGGACCAATCGTCCCGGCGGGTCCAACGTCGCGGAGCGGCCATCCACTCCGTAGCGATCGCTTGGGGCGGCGGTGGCGGGCGGATAGATCGGCGAGGGCGATGGTGGCGGAAACGGCGCGGGGGGACCCGACCGGATTCGCTCCCGAAGTCGTTGAAACAACCCTTGAGCGTCCGCGGGCGGGGCAATGCCGGCGGCGGTGATCAACAACGTTGATACAAAGAGGAGCTGGCGGCTAGCCAGTCGTGTACAAAACATAGGATTTGGCAGTTTTTCGGTGGGATATTTGGCAATGATAAGCGATGGACCGTTGGCGGGCGAACTCCGTGCCGGCATCGCATGAAGGACCGTCACGACGTCGAAGGGCTGAGGCCGGAGGTCGGACTCGATGACGGGATCGTTGCGACGCAACGTTGGCTCGCTTGGTTGCCGGATTACCTGGCGCCGTTGACTGCCGCTCGCGTCACGATTGTGACCGAGCAGTTGAGGACGGTTTTGGATCAAAACCCGGGTCGGTTGTTGGCGATCGGAATCAACCAGTCGCCCGGCGATGCCCAACCGGCGGCGATGGCATTGTTGATGCTTCAGGGCGGTGACGCGGCCGTTTTGTTACACGCCGGATGGCTCCGGCCACCGCCTTCGAGCGACCCCGCGTCGTTGTTGAACCGACTGGGTGAACGCATCGATCGGTGCTGCCGAAAACACGACGTTCGATTCGTCCAGTGGCCGTGCTGTCCCGGGGCGGGTCAGGCAGTGCTCTCGCTGCCCTCGCGACTCGGTTTCGAGTCCGGGGGTCGGTTGCAATTCATGGCGATCGATGGGGTGTCCGCCATGTCGTCGACGACGATTGAAAGCGGGGGGGCGGGCGGTTTGGAACTGGTGCCAATCGTCGCCGATGATTCCGCGAGCCTCGATTTGATCGCCCAAACCTATGCCGGGTCGCTTGACTGTCCGGCGTTGTCACGGCACCGTACCCCCGAGCAAATCGTCCGCGGGTATCGCAACAGCGACGGGCATCACGCCCCATGGTGGTTTCGGGTCCGGGTCGAAGGTCGCGACTGCGGGGTGTTGATCATGGGGCAACACCGGGTCATGGACGGCTCATCGACCCCTTCTCCCCCGGTCGCGGAGATCGTCTACATGGCGTTGTTGCCGGGTGATCGCGGTCGGGGGCTGGGACGGGCATTGCTGCGACGGTCACACTTGGTGGCGTCCAGCGGCGGGGCCGATCGGGTCATTTTGGCGGTCGATCGCGACAACCTACCCGCCGCCGCTTTGTATCGCCTTGTGGGTTACCAAGTCATTTTTCGAGAGGATGTTTGGATGAAAAGCGTGCTGCCGTCGTCGATCGGTCCTGATCAGATGACCGAGGTGGTCAAAATCATGACCTCCGAGCAGTGGAACAGGCTTCAACAGGAGGGGGCTTGGACCGGTTCGCCGGACGATCAACGCGACGGCTTCATTCATCTTTCGACCGCCGATCAAACGGCCGGAACGCTTGCCCGACATTTCAACGGCCAAACCGGACTGGTTGCCGTCCGCGTGTCGATCGAGGCGCTGGGCGAGACGCTTCGGTGGGAACGATCCCGCGGGGGGGCATTGTTTCCGCACCTTTATGCACCGTTGGAAATGGGGGCAGTCACGGGGTGGGATTTGGTTGAATCGGTTGAAAATAATGTGTGAACAGGGCGATTAAGCGTCGTCATCTCGCTCCACCAGATCCGCCATCAGGTAGCTGCGCAGACTCGCGACGACTCGATCGATGGCCGGTTGCAAATCACCCGAACGGCGGCTGCGACGGCCCGCGGCGGTGACTTCGACGTCGATGAGCGTTTTGGAAGCGTTGCTTCGGCCCCGCCGGCCCGCTTCGCCGGATTGCTGCTGCAGTAACATTTCGACATTCAATCGGGTGCGGCCATCGCCCGTTCGCCGTCCATCACCGCCGCGAACGCTTAACTGCAACGAAACCTGGTCCTCGGTCACCTCGACGACTTCGGCGTCGTGGTCGGCGACGAATCCTTTGAGCTTCTCGACCACCAAGTCGACCGGCACGGGGGTGGTCAATAGGAAAAGGTTTTGGTGGGCGGATTTGCCGCCGGCGGTCAGCCACCGGGTCCAAGACTGAGCGGGGGCGGGGGCGGTCGGCGGTGAGGAACCTTGCAAGATTCCGCCGCTGCCGAGTTGAACGACGCAGTTTCGGCCGTTGGATTTGGCTTGCAACAACGCCCGGTCGGCGCGGCAAATGACGGTCGCCGGTTCGTCGCCGGTTTGATACTCGGTGACGCCAAAGCTGCAGGTCACCGAAGCCCCCCCGAGGCCGGCCAGCGGTGTCGCTTCGATCGCCGCGCGGATCTGTTCGGCTCGTGCGGCGGTCGTCGCGTTGTCGCTGCCGGGCGACAGGACCACGAACTCCTCGCCGCCATAACGCGCCACGATGTCACCCTCGCGAGAATGATTTTGCAAAATCGCGGCAAACTCCACGAGCGCTTCGTCGCCGGCGGCGTGGCCGTGAACGTCGTTGACTTTTTTGAAATGATCGATGTCGCAGATGATCGCGCCAAACGTTCGACCGCTTGTCACCGCCAGGTCCACCAGTTCGATCACCCGGAGGTCCATTTCGGCCCGGTTGATCGCACCGGTCAATCCGTCGCGGGTCGCCTTTTGATGCAACGATTCGAGTTGGTCCTGCAACTCAACACGGTCGGAAAGATCGCGAACGATGACCACCAACCCACCCGCTGAGACCGGAAAACACTGCACCAGCAGATCGGCGGCGGCCCCGCCGCCCCCGCCGTCGCGTCGAACCTTTGCCATCGACCGGGTGACGGGGATTCGCCGTCGCAACGATTCATCGACCGGACAATCCTCGGTCGCCACCTCGCCGCCCGCGACGGTGGACAGACCGATCGCTCCGGCATCCCAGGGCTGACCGACGACGGCCGATTCACCAATGCCGCACAGTTGCTGCATCGCGTCATTCCACAACCGGATGGTTTGGTCATCATCAATGAAAACCACCCCATCGCGGGTCCGGCGGGTCAAGACTCGATGATGTTGAATCAGCGGCGAATCCACCGTCGGCTCGGGGTGAGAATGGGAAACGGCCGTCCGCGGGGCGGAGCCGCCCCAAAACCCGCCGCCCGTTGTCATGGCGTCGCCGGCCGATGACAACTCGTGGAGCCAACGCTGCACCGTCTGCCGATGCAATCGCTCGGGCGATTGGTCCAACATCGCGTTGAAATCACCGACCAATTCGGGATCAAACCGGCTGCCGGCCAGTCGGTGCAGCTCGGCCAGCGATCGTTCTCGGCTCAGGGCGGGGCGGTAAACCTGCTGAGATGTCATCGAATCGAACGCTTCGACGATGGCGATCATCCTCGCCGCCAACGGCAGGTCGTCACCATCGATCGAATCGTCCTGCCGGCGTCCATCGAACGGCAGTCCGACGGTGCGAAGGATTCCCAGGACGGCAGGATCGTCACAGCAACCGGCAACAATTTGAGCGCCGAGCGAAAACCGCCGCTGCGTCAACACTTGATCGTCGTCCCCCAACGATCCGCTTCCAAGCAAAATGCGGTCGGGGATTCCAATCAATCCCACGTCATGCAACAACGCCGCGACTTCGGCCCGGTCGCGATCGACACCCTCGACGCCCCGCCGCTGGCACCATGCTGAAACGCTCAATGCCACCCGCATCGAGTGTTCGGCGCTGGCCCGATGCCGGATTTGCAGGGCGGTAAATAGCGACGTGGCGAAACCCAGCCGAATCATCGCCAGGTGATTTTCAAACTTCGATTCGGCGTCTGCGTCGCCCATCGAGTCCGGTGCGGGCGGGGCTGGCGGGGCGGCGGTGGCGGACATGAACAACCGATCGGGACAGGGAGGACATCAGCGAGCGTTTGCCCGCCGCTGAGAAACCCTAGGTTGCGACCGGGGGTAATGCTGTCAAAGCTTGTCTGCCCCGTGTCCTTGATCTATCGTGATGCTTCGTCCGTTCCGGCTCGGTCGTCTCCCTTTTCGCCCGCAGGCAAATCCCCGTGAGCTTCTCTGACGTCGACCGCAATCTCTTGCAACGATGTTTGCAAGACGACCCGGCGGCTTGGGGCGAATTTGTCGATCGCTTTGTCGGACTGATCATCCACACCGCCGAGCACACCGCCGCCCGGGGCCGGGAGGATCACTCCGGCCGTGCCTTGGATGCTTCGACCCGAGACGATTTGGTCTCCGAGGTCTTTGTTGTCTTGCTACGCAATGATAAGTCAGTGTTGCGTCGGTTTCGCCGACAAAGCTCGCTGGCAACCTATCTGTGCGTGATCGCTCGCCGCGTCATTGCCCGCCGGTTGATGCAGCAGCGATTGAATGCCGAACAATCAGGTGTTTCCGATGCGGGGTCGACCGATTCGGCGATCGCGAGAATCGACAATGCCGAGCACGTCGAGCGATTGCTCAATCACCTGCCGCCGCAGCAGTCCCAGGTCGTCCGAATGTATCACCTGCAGGGCAAAACCTACCGCGAAATCGCCGACGCACTTGGGTTGGCCGAAAATAGCATCGGTCCAATGCTCAGCCGTGCCAGGGAAAGGTTGCAGGGAGAAGGTTGAGGGTCGAAAGGTAAAAGGTAAAAGGTAAAAGGTAAAAGGTAAAAGGTAAAAGGTAAAAGGTAAAAGGTAAAAGGTAAAAGGTAAAAGGTAAAAGGTAAAAGGTAAAAGGTAAAAGAACTTTCTTGTCTCGCACTAACCCTTAACCCTTAACCCTTAACCCTTAACCCTTAACCCTTAACCCTTAACCCTTAACCCTTAACCCTTAACCCTTAACCCTTAACCCTCCTCCGTTACAAACTTAGGCTGCTGATCTGCGACGCATACTGAGAGTTGCTTTGAATTCTCGCAATCGCTTCCTCGGTCGCATAATACTGTCGCAATAATCGTTCTCGTTCGGCTTCGAGCCTCGAATTGAGGTTTCCGACGCGATCATTATTACGGTCAACCTGGTCCCCGAGCGTTTTGGTTTTATTGATTAGCATTCCGTTGTCGCTGCCGGCATAACGTTCGGTCAACGCATCGATTCGCGACGCAAACGCGTTGTCGATATCTTCGTCATCGGGGTCGGTAAAGAACTTCTCGACATCGCCGGGGCGGTCTTCAAAGGCGGTGCGAAGTTTACCCGAATCGACCCGCAGTTTGCCGGTTTCATCCAACCGAACGCCGAGTTCGGCCAGCGAACTGACGGACCCTGAATTGCGTTGCCGGCCGGTCAGCAGGCGGCTGAAACCGCTGCGGATGTTGAGCACCTCGGTCGAACCGAAGAGCAAACCCGCCTCGCTGGTTTCTTGGTTGAAAAACGAGACCTCGTTGAGTTTGTCCACCAAACGATTGTATTGATCGGCAAAGCGAGTGATTGCCGTGGTGGCTTTGGAAGGATCATCGGCGACGGTGATCGAGATAGCTTCGGGAGAGGCTTGTTTGACGGTCAAGTTCAATCCCGTCTGCTCGTCCTCGAACACCCCGTCGGCGCTCGACAAAACTCGCTGGGTGCCCCCATCGGCCGAAAGGGCGATGACCGCGTCGCGACCCCGCTGGGTGGTGCGGAAGGACAACCCGTCAACGGTGCTGCCGATGCCGAACCGGCCCGCGTCGCCGCCGTCGCGCGATCGAACCGACAATTGAGCCGTCCCGTCATCATCGACGCTAATGGTCGCTTCGGCGTATAGTTCCAATTCGTTGAATTTCTCGACGATTGATTCGAGCGTATCCTCGGCTGTCACCTCGATCGACACCACTTCGCTACCCGAGAGCGATCCGCCGACGGCCGTTCCGGCGATCCCAAGCTTCTTGGCGGCGGTGCCCGAACCGGTGTCGGTGATCGTCAGCGATCCGTCACCGCCGGCGTTGTCAACGATCTCGATGCCGTCGCCCG
The DNA here is from genome assembly GCA_963833245.1 of Pirellulaceae bacterium. GTDB lineage: Bacteria > Planctomycetota > Planctomycetia > Pirellulales > Pirellulaceae > Rhodopirellula. The sequence continues at coordinate 839,598 of CAWHXH010000002.1, read as the reverse complement.
CGTCGTTGATCCGGGCCGTGACGTCGATGTCCAAGTCGTTGACCGCATCGATCAATTGCCCGACCGTCGTGATTTCTTCGGTTCGCAGGTTGACCGCACCGACCGCCCCTGATGAATCGGTCAGCGTGAATGAGCCGCCGGTCGGCCCATTGCCGCCGGACAAATCGACCAACAACGTGTCGATGTCGACCGTTTGAAGCGCCAACGAACCGCCCACCAAAACGTTATTGTCGACCGCGCCGGTTAGTTTGAGTGTCGCGTCGGTGCCGTCGGTTGACGAAACGGACAACTGCCCTGCCCCGCCGGAGGTGTCGCGAAGCCGCAGACCGTCGCCGGCATCATTGACCCGGGCAATCAAGTCCAAACCGCGATCGTTGATCAAATCGACGATCTCACCCACGGTGGTCGCCGAGGAAAGATCAATCGAACTGGTCGTTCCGTCGGCTAGTTCCAGGTCCAGCGTCCCCAGCGTGCCGAGTCCCGAACCGCCGCCGAGCCGTGCCAATGAGACGCCGCCCAGCGAATCGACATCGCCGGCCAGTTCGATCGCGTTGCCGATCACCTCCCCGGCAGCTTCCGAGAGGTTGTGCAGTCCCAAATCAGCCGCCGTTTCCCCCGAGCCGAGTTGTACGACCTCGACCGAGCCGGTGCCGCCGGAATTATCGATCAACCGGAATGAATCGCCCTGCGTCGTCGCGGTGATATCGATGTCCGCATCGTTGATCGCCGTCAAAACGTCGCGGACGGTTCGGGCCGCCGACAGGTCAACGTCGGCCGACGCCCCCGAGCGATCGGTAATCCGAATAATACCCGCCTCGACGCCGCGACCACCGTTGAGGTCACGCAGCGAGACGGTGTCGTCGACAAACCCGCTGCCGCGAATCGATAGAACCCCGGTGAGTCCCAACGCTTCATCGGTCGAATCAAACCGCTCGGCGGCGGCGGCCGAATGTGTCGCGGCGGTTTGCAGCGTTCGGACGGAATAATCGCCCGAGACCGCGGAATCCCCGACAGCGGCCGAAACCGATTCGGAATCGCTACTCGTCGCGGTGCGGCTTTGAAACAGCTTGGAGTCGCCCAGCGATTTGCCGGCCAACTGCAGCCCGATGACCGATGCGGTCAGCGTGCCGAGTTGCTGCTGCTTGGCCTGCAGTTCTTTGGTGCGATTGACCAACCGGTCTCGCGGCCGGGCGCTGATGCCGATCAATTGATTGACCGTGCCGACGATGTCGGTCCCGGTGATCAAACCGATGCTGGATTGGAGGGTGCCCATGATGGTCTATTCGGTTGAGGTCACCTCGTCGGTGCAGTGGGTTTCAACCAAAAGATAGGTCACGTCCGCCGAGGCGGCTGAGAAAGTTTACAGTTCACAGTTTTCAGTTCACAGTTATTTGTCGAGAACTGTGAACTGAAAACTGTGAACTGTGAACTGTGAACTTCTCCCCTCACCAGGGTCCCCGAACGTAGTAGACCCCAAACTGATCGGTGTGGCTGGGCCAAACCGGCGTCGGGGCAAATTGGCCCGGCGACGCTGCTCCGGGAAACGACGCGCTGCGGCGATACTGGTGGTAGATCGGGTGGTTGGTGTTCTGGCTGACGCCCCAGGCATACGTTTGACGCATGTGGGCGGTCGGCGGGACGACCAACGCGAGCGGTTGACCGGAGTTGCCGTAGTAGTACGACCCGTGCCACGGCTGGCCCTGGGCGTAGTTGTAGTTCCACGCGTCGGTCACGGCGTAGAAATCACCGGCATCGGCGGTTTGGACGCCGCAACCGGCCAGGATCGCGGCCATCAACGTCAGGGTCAAACGGTTCATCGGCGGGAGTTCCTGGATTAACGAGTGGGATAGGCTTCCAGCCTGTCATCAAGCTGGAGTCGGGCCGGAGACAGGCTGCCAAGCCTAAGCCACGAATTAGCGGGGCAGCCGGAGCGAGTTCCAATAAAAATTGCTCAATCCGGTCCGCACCGGTTGAGTGCCGTAGTGAACCTTGGTTCGGTTCAAACCGCGACCGCCGTCATAATAGTTGTGAAACCGATCTTTGTGACCATAAAGCAGTTCGTGCGGATAAAACGGCTGGTAGGTGTAATACGTGTGACCGACCACCGGGGGGACCGGAACGGGGGCGACGTACATTTGGGCGTTGGCAGAGTTGGACGCCCCGCCGGTGTAGTAGTTGTAAAACAGATCGGGTTGGCCAAACGTCGTGCGGCTGGTCGTGCCGCCGATACCCGGTTGCCCGTAGGCTGCGTCGTCGGTCGTGATGACGCCATCGGTGGCCACCGACTCGCCGACGACGGTGTCGCTGATGATCCGCGAGGAAACGATGTGTTCGGCCGACGCACCGGTGGTCAAAGCCGCGGCGGCGATCAGGGCGGCGAATTGAAGTTTGGACATGGCGGGTGGTCCCTCCCTGGACCGGCACGGACTTGGCGGTTGTCGCTATGGGAACCTGATTCGGACGTGGGGAGCCGTCCGATCGATCGTTCGTCACCACGCCGTCACAATCGTTACTCATCCGCCGACCATCGGGATCCCGGGGGCGTCGACATGACCGTCGCTGCGCTAGCGAGCTTGCCGCGGAGTCACTACAACCGGCCCCGCCACTTCATCTTGACGCACCCGCCCGACGCCCCGCCGTGCCCAAACGCCGCTCCGCCACCGACAAAACCAACGAAAAGACCCTTTTGACGGGGAAAGCGGCCAATCGATTGGCTCAAATCGATGCCGTTCCGCTGCGGCTGGCCGCCCAAAAACGCTACCTCGAATACAGCCTGTCGGTGATCACCTCAAGGGCGCTGCCGGATGTCCGGGACGGACTCAAACCCGTCCAGCGGCGGATCCTCTACACGATGGATCAACAGGGACTGCGGTCAACGGCCAAGCACCGCAAGTGTGCCAAAGTTGTCGGCGACGTGATGGGCAATTATCACCCCCACGGCGACTCGTCGATCTACGAGGCGCTCGTCCGCATGGCCCAGCCGTTCAGCCTGCGGATGCCGCTGATCGACGGCAGCGGCAACTTTGGGTCGATCGACGGTGACAACGCCGCGGCGATGCGGTACACCGAGTGCCGGATGCGGCCGATTGCGACCGAAATGTTGCGGGATCTATCGACCCGCACCGTCGCGTTTAAACCCAACTACGACGGCTCCCGCGAAGAACCGGTCGTGCTGCCGTCGCGGATGCCGGCGCTATTGGTCAATGGCGCCACCGGCATCGCCGTCGGCATGGCGACCAACATCCCGCCTCATAACCTCAAAGAGGTTTGCAACGCGCTGCTCAAATTGTTGCGTGACCCGGAGATCAAGGATGATCGTTTGGTCGCCGCCGATGCGGTGATGGGACCCGACTTCCCCACCGGCGGCGAAGTATTTAACTCCCGCGAAGAACTCAAGGAAATCTATGCGACCGGCACCGGGAGCATCAAACTACGCGGCGTTGCCGCCCCGGTCGACGATCCCGATTTGGGCCGGGTTCTGCGAATCACCGAGATCCCCTTTGGGGTCAACAAGTCGGTGATGGTCGACCGGATCGGGGAGTTGATTCAAACCGGCCGGCTGCCTTTGGTCGAAGACGTCAAGGACCTATCGAGTGAAGACATCCGCGTCGACGTAACGCTCAAGAAAGGTGCCGACCCGGCCAAGGTGCTCGCTTTTCTGTATAAGAACACGCCGCTGCAGACCAATTTCAACGTCAACCTGACATGTCTGATTCCGACCGAGAACCCGATCATCGGGTCGCCGCTGCGTCTTTCACTCAAAGACATCCTTTGGTACTTCCTGCACTTTCGCCTCGAAGTGCTCACCGCGAGGTTGGAGAATGAATTATCGGGCCTGATGAGCCGAATCCATATCCTCCGCGGATTGGCGTTGATTTTTGATGTGCTCGATGAAGTGATCGCGATCATTCGCGCTTCGGACGGCAAAGCCGATGCTGCCACTAAGATCATGGCCCGATTTCCGGTCGACGGCGAAGTCGAAGTCAAACCCAAACGCGGGCGGCGTAAGGTCGATGAGATCACCGGCGGACTGGACGCCGAGCAGACCGATGCAATTTTGGAACTAAAACTTTACCGGTTGGCAAAACTGGAAATCAACCTGATCCGCGATGAACTGGACGCGAAGTTGGACAGGGTGATGGAAATCGAAGATCTGCTGGCCGACGACGAAACCGGCTATCAGTCCTCGGGCCGATGGTCGATCATTCGATCTGAGATCGAAGACCTGATTACCGAACATGCCAAGGACGCCGATGCCCGGCGGCGGACCAAAATCTCCACGTCCGGTACCGAAATGACGTATGACGAAGAGGATTTCATTGTCTCCGAAGATTGTCATGTGCTGATCACCCGGGACGGATGGATCAAACGTCAAAAGCAGATCGCTGATCCGTCGAAATTGCGACTGCGGCAGGGCGACACCATTCTGAACGTAACGGCCGGGTCAACGCGGGCTTCGCTGGCGATGTTTTCCAATCTGGGGACGTGTTATACGACCCGCATCGCCGACATCCCGCCGTCGACAGGTTTTGGGGAACCGATCCAAAAATTGTTCAAACTCAAAGACGGCGAACGGATCGTCGCGGCGTTGTCACTGGACACGCGTCTGGTCGGCGACATCGGCGGCGAGGGGGACGGGGAACCTCCGGTGCATGGCTTTGCCGCGACCAGCGATGGTTACGCGTTGCGTTTTTCGCTCGCCACGCACGCCGAACCCTCCACCCGTTCGGGCCGGCGTTTTGCGCGGGTCAGCGATCGTTGTGAGATTGTCGATGTTCAAATCGTCGACGGCAGCGAAACGATCCTGGCGGCTTCGGCGAACTGCCGCGCGATCGTTTGTCCGGCCGCGGAGGTCAATTTCGTCGCCGGGGCGGGCAAAGGGGTCCAGTTGATACGGCTCGACGCAGGCGATCGATTGCTCGGTTACAAAGCGTCGGTGGGCGATCGCGATCTGTTGACCGTGGTGACCAATCGCGGAGCCAAAAAGACGATTTCGACGGTCAAGTACCGGGTGACCAGCCGCGGCGGTCGGGGAACGGAGATTCAAAAGAACGGTAAGATCGATGCAATCGAGATGCCACCGGTTGCCGCCCCCCCCGAACTGGACCCCGCATGAACCCTCAAACTAAACCTTCGCTCTACGTCATCGGCGGACCAAACGGGGGCGGCAAAACGACCCTGAGCGCACGTTTGATTCTTGAAACGGGATTGCCGTACATTGGTGCCGACGCGATCGCCAAACGATTGAGTCCCGAGAACGTGGCGGCGGTGGCTGTCGCTGCCGGCCGTGAATTCCTGCGGCAAGTTGAGGAAAAAATCAGCAGTCGGCAAGGTTTCATTGTTGAGTCGACTTTGTCAGGTCGTTCCCTGACCCAAATCATCCGGCGAGCGAGGAATCAAGGTTTTCGAATCGAAATCAATATGGTGTTTCTGAGTTCTGCGGATCAAAGCCTTCAAAGGGTCCGCTCAAGGGTCAGGATTGGCGGTCACGACGTGCCCGAGGCGGATGTTCGGCGACGATTTAAGAGAACGCTTGTGCGGTTTTGGAACGACTATCGCCCCCTCGCTGACGACTGGCAACTCGACAGCAATTCTGGTACCGGCCGGATTGTTGTCGCCAAGAGCCATCAAGACACCTATACTGTGCTCGATGATAAACTGTTCCGACAATATCTATTGATGGGGGATTTGAAAGATGATCGTTCGACAAACTGAGCTTGAGGCTAGGCGGGTAACTGGTGACCAACCGTTGAGTGACCGACAGTGGGCCACCGTAAAAGAGGACGCTCATTTTCAGGCGTTGCAACAATATCGTGCCGCAGGGGTTCCGATCTATCGAAACAACGGGCGATACGAACTCCCCGATGGTGAGATTGTCGACCACGACCCCTGGCATGGCGCCGATGTCGCGCCGGACGGTTGGTACGAAAAATACGGCATTGCCCCCGAAGACCGGCCGCCGATCGATCCATTCGCCTTCCTCAAAAACCAGAACTCTTCCAGTGCCGAAGGTTGATCGTTAGAACTCCATGAGCATTGCAACTTACGACGCTAAAGACATCGTCGCCCTGGAGGGTCTCGATCCGGTTCGCAAACGGCCGGGCATGTACATCGGGGGCGTCGGCTCCTCAGGATTGCATCACCTGATTTGGGAAATCGTCGACAACTCCGTCGACGAAGCGATGAACGGGTTCGCCACCGAAATCGCGGTGATGCTACACGGCGAAGGCGACACGATCACCGTATCGGACAACGGCCGCGGGATTCCGGTCGACAAACATCCTAAGTCCGGAAAATCGGCACTCGAAATGGTGCTCACCGTGCTGCACGCCGGTGGCAAGTTTGAGGGAACCAACTACAAGACCTCCGGCGGCCTGCACGGGGTTGGGGCAAGCGTTGTCAACGCGCTGTCAAAAGAGTTGATCGCGACGGTTCGCCGTGAGGGAATCGAATATCAGATGAGCTTCTGTCGTGGGGCTGTGACGTCGCGTTTGTCAAAAACCAAGACGGCCGTGCGTGGTTCGGGGACCACCATCACGTTCACGCCCGACCCGACCATCTTTCCCCGCACGACATTCAACGGTGACCTGATCCGCGATCGGTTGGAAACCGCGTCGTTTTTGCACCGAGGGATCAAAGTTAATTTTGACGATCAAATCGTTGGCAAAAAAGAAAAATTTTTTCATGAAAACGGCATTGCCGACTACCTGGTCAAAATCTTGGGTGAGCGAGACGCTCGGCCGATCCACTCGCCCTGCTTTGAACTCCGGTTGACCGACGATCCTCGGCTCGAGGTGGTGCTGCAGTGGACCGAATCGACTGACGAGCATGTCCGCAGTTATGTCAATGGAATCCCAACGGCGTCCGGCGGAACTCACGAAAATGGTTTTCGCTCGGGGTTGATGAAAGCCCTGCGGAATTATATCGACACTCATTCGTTGACCCCTCGCGGGGTAAAGATTGGCCCCGAAGATATTCGCGAAGGTTTGGTCGCGGTCGTATCGGTTTTCATCGCCGAACCGCAATTCCAGGGTCAAACCAAGGATCGGCTCAATAATCCGGAGGTCTCTTCGGTGATTGATCCTGCGGTCCGGTCCTCGGTCGAGCAGTGGCTCAACAACAACCGTACGATTGGTGATGGGATCGTCGCGAGGATCATCGCCGCATCGCGTGCCCGGGCGGCGTCGCGAGCGGCCAGCGACGCGATTTCGCGAAAGTCTTCGGGTAAACGCACGGTGTTGCCGGGCAAATTGAGCGACTGCGTCTCATCGGGTCGGGGTCAAAGCGAGTTGTTTATCGTCGAAGGCGACTCGGCCGGCGGGTCGGCCAAACAGGGGCGTGACCGAAACTATCAAGCTATCCTGCCGCTGCGGGGCAAGGTGCTCAACACCGAGTCGGCATCGCTCAAGAAGATGCTCGAAAACAAGGAGATCCAGGACATGATCGCGACGCTCGGTTGCGGCATCGGCACGTCGCTGCAGGTCGCTGATCTTCGCTATGAGAGAATCATCTTGCTCGCTGATGCGGACTCCGACGGGCATCATATCACAACCCTACTGCTGACGTTTTTTTACCGTCACATGCCCCAACTAATCAGCGAGGGGAAAATCTACATCGCCGTGCCGCCGCTTTATCGAATTGACATCGGCAAGGAAACGCACTGGGCGGCCGATGAGGAGGACCGACAGCGCATCTTGGCCGAACACAAGGGGCGGGCTAACCCCGAAATCACCCGGTTCAAGGGTTTAGGCGAAATGATGCCCAAAGTCTTATGGAACACGACGCTCGATCCGGCGACTCGCACCTTGCTGCGAGTCGAGATCGACGACCAACTCGAGACCGACCGAACGATCGCCGATTTGATGGGCAAAGACGCCTCGGCACGATTCCGCTTCATCATGGATCGCGCTGAGGAGGCTGATGACATCGACGTATAGCTCTCCGTAGCGGCGTTTCGTCAAGACGCCGATCCGTCGGCGTTCCCAACTCCTTGGCGGCGTCGGCTATCGTCGCGACCACGCGGCCGCCCCGTTTCGGCCGTCGGCACGGGTTTGAGTTCAAATGCGGCCGAGTCGATCTGCGTGCCCTTGTCCACTTCGATCCGGTCGTAGGCGGAGGCATGCACCGGCGTGTCAGGGTGGATCTCCCCGAGGGCTCGATCAGACATGTGCAACGCCCGGGTTATCCGTCGAACCATAGCCCGCACGCTTCGGAAATTAGTTCCCGCTCCAGCAGACGATCGGGGATGTTCATTCGCAGCAAAGCTACCGTGGCTTCCGCAATCGAAGACCGGGGCTGGATGATCACGCCCGTCACCTCAAAGTGGTCAGACCATAGATCAGCACGGGGATTGTATAGCCGGACGATCCGGCCAGAAGCGTCAAGCGAAGCAATGTCGGTACCCTTGAATCGGTTGCAGAACACACAGCTCAAAGCCAAGTTGTCTAAAACGGTCTGCCCGCCATGTTTCTCAGCAATGACATGGTCGACCTGACAGCCAACGAAAGTTGCCGCTTCCGGTATTCGGCAATACTCGCAGGAAAGCCTGGCACGCTGTCGGATCGCCTGCCGAACGGCGGCGGGAATGTGTGTCGTCAACGCTGGGAGCGGGCTGCTTTAGCCTTAGCAAGCCTCATGACGTGTTCTAGAATTAAGAACTTGTCTAACTCGGAGGTTTCCTCGGAGGTCAGACCAGCAGTCTTCTCGCGTGCGATCAGGTCGGCAACCCGTTCCCGCGTGGTCTTTGAGACTGTAAAGCCAGCCACGGACTGAACCGAGGGGCCAGCCGCGATGAAGTCCACGATGTCAGCAATAGCGGTAGTCATGCCAGAAGTTTAACCCGGGTCAGGTCAAAAAACTACCAAGACCGGAGTTGCGCCGGTGCAACGCCAAGGTTATCCGTCGACAGCCCAAAACCGTTCCTCAGGTACCGATGACGCCGAGGTTACCGTCAATGATGATGCCGACGCCCCACCCGTAGTCTATTATTGCTCGGTCCGAAGTCCAGAGCTGTAGAAAGCTGACCCCGACGGACTTTAACGGTTCTGGGAGGTGAGCAAAGCACACACCTGCGGGTGCGTAGATGTGGTAGAAGCCGCGGCTGATCTGCTGATCGCGAAGTTCGGTTGTCAGGCTCGAAGTCATGAACCAACAGGCAGGACCGAGCGAAATTAGGTATAGACAGATTCCGGTGAGAACTATAGTTGACCGCCTTAACAAGCCGCGGGCGAAAGCTTCACAATGAAAGCATAGGGATAACACGACGCAGCCGCTTGCTAACACAAATGTTGCCGCGATCGCTATGGCAGCGGAAATCGGCGGCAATCTGCCAACTGCGAATAACACGCCACATACTGCTGTCACCAAAACAAAGCTGCGTAATGATATGACCTTCGCACGTTTCATGAAAGATTGATGGCAGAAGACGCAACCGAGGTTATCTGTCGGCAGTTCACGTAGGGGGGCGGCGGTGCGGGCAGACTTCGTCCCTTTCGTGGCAGGGCAGTCAACTACTTGGTCACCAGACCATGAACCGGCGGAGCAACTCGACGCCCGGAGCGGTTAGGAAACTTTCGGGGTGAAATTGCCAACCCTCCAACTTCCAATGCCGGTGTCGCACGCCCATGATTTGCCGGTTGCCCCCGGTATCGGTCCAGGATGTCACCTGCAGGCAATCGGGCAGACTCGTCGGGTCGATCACCAGGGAGTGGTACCGCGTGGCGATGAACGGATTGGCTAGCTCGGCGAACAATCCGTCATTGTCATGAATGATCGCGTCGGTTTTGCCGTGCATCAATTGGGGGGCGCGGATGATCCTGCCGCCCAACGCTTGCCCGATCGATTGGTGTCCCAGGCATACGCCCAGCAGCGGGATTTGGCCGCCAAAACGCGACACGCATCCCACGCTCACGCCGGCTTCGTTGGGCGTGCAGGGACCCGGCGAGAGGATGATCCGCGAAGGATTCAGGTCCGCGATTTGGTCAACCGACAGCTCGTCGTTGCGGACGACGCGGAGGTCGACCGCCGAATCGATCTCGCCAAGCCGCTGGACCAGGTTGTAGGTAAACGAATCGTAATTATCGACGATGACGATCATGGGTGCCCGGAATGCCGCCGTGGAAACCGTCGGGAAAATTTGCGGTCGATCGAACCGTAAACGACCTTCGCGACGATCGGAAGCCGGCGTTATAATGGGCGGCCCGCCCGATCGACCGCGTTCGGTGATCGCGGTGGTTGTTCATCGACTGAAAAAAAGGATTGCAAACGACGTGCTCTCGGTTCGCCCCAAAGTCGCTCAGCTCACGTTTTCGCTTTTTGAGCGAACGCTGCACCCCGAGTTGTTCGTGATCCAGTCCTCCCGCGACTTCGACCGGGCGGCCTACCGGGCACACGTCGACATCACCAACTGCGGGCACGTGATCCGGGTTCAAACCGATCAGGGAACGCTGACCGAAGTGGCCGCCGGTCAACATCAACCACTGCCGGCAGGCCGCCGAATGCTCAGCCAACCGCTGGCCGGCAGCCGGACCGAAGAGGTTCAATCGCTGGTTGGTTTGACCTACCGAACCCACTTTCAGCTCGAGACGGTCGGACCGGAGATGTTTTGGATGGTCGGCCAACAACTCGGTAAACAGCCCACCGAGGGTTTGCTGCACAACTTCGATGCTTCGGGCCGGATGGCGCTCGGGGCGGTCAGCTATCTGAACGTCGAAACCCGCAGCCGCAGCCTGTTGATCCAAGCAATCCACACATTCCCGGACGATCACGCGATTGTCAAAATCGAGTCGCTCTTTACGGTCACTTCGTAGCGGAAGTCGCCAAGACTTTCGGTCGGCGAATGATTTCCGCTGGGAGTTTTGGAAATTTCCAAAGCCTGGCGGCTTCGGCTACCGTTTAGATCGCTTGACGTAACGCGTCGATCATCCGCGGGACTTCTTCAAAGGGCGTTTCGTCTTCGTATTCGACCGTCACGTAGCCCTGGTAGCCGCCGTCGCTGAGCAGTCCCACGATTCGAGGGATGTCCGCGGGGCTTCGGTTGCCCGCCGCATCGGTCACGTGCGGCTTGAGCTGGACGTTGACGGCGTAGGGGACCGCCGCGGCGATGTCGGCGTAGACGTCGGCGGAGGCAAAGTTGCCGGTATCGATGTTAAAACCCACGTTGGCCGCGTCGACTTCCCGCATGATCCGCAGCATCGGGCCGATCCCCAAACCACCGTGGTTTTCGACGCCGATCGTGATACCCAACTGCTCGGCGCGGACGGCACAGGTCCGAAGCGCGTCGATCGCTTGATTCAAACGTGCCGGGTCCTCGGCGATTCGCTCCGCATTGCCGACAAAGAACCGGATGTGCGGGGCACCCATCTGCGAAGCGTAGTCGAGCCAACGCAGCGCGTCGGTGACCTGGCGATCGAGCGTTTGACCGGCCGCGACGGTGAAATCGTTGCCAATTGCCGTGCCGCTGATCGAAACGCCTTTTTGGAACGCCGCCACGGCGGTCCGGCGAAGGACCTTGGGCAGCGGCCAACCGTCCTCGCCGGTCGGGAAGAAATACGCGGTCAACTCAGCCCCCTCGATTCCCTGGGCGACGCAGAAGTCCAGCAACGTCTCGACGTTCCATGGTCCGGCTACGTGCGATGGCAGCGGCCGCGGCACCTGCGGTTTGCCTTTGAAGTGGGCGAAATGATGTCGAAAACAATAGGCGGCGACCGACAACCGAAGCCGCGGCGGGCCGGTCCGGGGGATCGGCGGACGAGCCAGTAGAGTCGTGCCACCGCTCGTTGCGGCCGCAGCGGTCAGGCCGGCGAGGCAAACGCGACGCGAAATCGGAGTCAGAGAAGACACAGGTGAAGTCCGTTTCATTGAAGTTTGGAGATTCCGAATTGGGGAACGATGGTTCGCGCGAACCGCTTGAGCATCGGTCGCCAGGGTAGCCGGCGACCGATCGACTGCGACGTCCGAGCAACCCGGCTGAGCCACCGATCGACCGGACAGTGCGTGATGCGGCCACTGAAAAGCTTGGAGGTGGCCGTGGTTTGCTTGCGTTTGTAGGGCTGGTCGCCGTAACCCATGTCGATCGAACCGATGCCGTGGTCGCTCGCCGCGGCGAGCAACTCAACGTACAGCCCGGTGCCCGGCGAGTACATTGCCAGCTCGGGATCGTAGACCGGAAACCAATAGTGCATCCGGCCGCTTTCGATCAAACCGAGGTGCCCGGCGATGAGCCGATCGCCCGCCCACAGGACGCTGACCAGCCGCCGCATCGGTGTCGCCGACAGGTCGGTATTGCCCGGGCCGGAGGCAAGCTCAAACATCAAGCGCCGGGTCCAGACGGGGGCAAAGTGATCCAGGATGTGGGTGCGTTTGTACTGAAAACGCTTCATCGCGATCAATCGCTGAGCGACGGCTTCGTCGCGGCAGTCGATTTCAAGCCGCAGCGGTCCGATCTCGCGGGCCAATTTGCGGGTTTTTTGGTCCTGTTTGGCGATCGTCCGGTGGGACTTTCGCAGCCGACGGAGGTAGCAGGTCGAGCAGTCGGACCACTGGGATTTGTAGGCGCCGACGGCGCGGAGTTCATGAGCGACCGCGACCGATGGCTCCGTAGCCAACGCGGCGTGCAAGTCGATCGTGACGTCCATCGACCGAGCCAACTGATCCCACGGCAATGCGTCGGCAGGCCCGATCACCGCTTGGGCGTCATTGAGAAACCGACCGACCGGGGCGATCCGCCGCGTTCCCCATGGGGAAGGGTCGAGCCGATGAAATGGAAAAAAACTCCGCGTCGCACCCGTGGGGCGGGCGGGCAAGCCGCTCGGTTGATTGTTAAAATCCCCGATGACCGCCACCCAGACGTCGCCGCGGGCACGATCGACGGCTTCGGCAAATTGCAGCGAAAGGAACGGCGAGTCGAGCCGTCCGCCGCTTTGCCGGCGATGCTGCGACCACTGCGATTCGATCACGCGGGGTGAGCTGACCGAGGCGGAGCACCGAAACGCGGGGGTTGCGTCGGTCGTCGTGATCGGCGGCCGCCGAGTTGGGATCGCCAGGCCGCTGCTTGCGTCCTTAACGCCGCCGCTTCTTCATTTTGGCGCCGCCTTGACGGACCTTGAACTTGGGATTGCTTTTGCAAATGACGTAGATCCGGCCGCGACGTTTAACGACTTGGCAATCCGGGTGGCGATACTTCAGCGCACCGATGCTGCTGACGACTTTCATGACACGATACTCGGGTGGATGACGATGGAAGGGTTGAGCCGGGCGAAGACCGCATCGCGGTCGGCGGTCGGTTCGGATTGTGAGGGTTGCCAAGATTGCCGGCCGGGCCGCGAAGCATAACGTTCCTCGCGATAATCGCAACGTCAGTGCGGCGGCGCAACGAAAAACCCGGCCGATGGTCACCGGCCGGGTCAAGGTCGTCAATCGATCCGCGACCGGCGGTCGGTTACTCGCGGAGCCGATCTACTCGCGGGGCCGGATCGCGCCGGTCAAACCGGTGTAGTCGATTCGGTCGGAGTTGTGCCACAGCGGCTGGCCGAGTTCGACGCGTTTGCGCAGCACCTCGATCTTCTCGGGGCTGCCGGCCGGCGCGTCGGTCGCCGAAAAATCATTGTCCTCGTTGGGCAGGAAATCTTCATCGTGCCCATACCGCAGGATGGCTTCAAAAACGTTCTTGCATTGACTCACAGACAAACTCCAGGGTTTGACAAAGGAAACCGACCGAGGTGACCCCCACGTCGATCGATTCAAAATGGGTAAAGCGGTCGGGCTGCCATGCCCGCCGGCTGAGTTGTTCGAGGTGCTGCAATCCGTCGCGACAAAACGATTATTCGCGATAAATTCATCAGGTCAAGAAAATTCCGACTTGCACTTCCGCCGGACGTGACCTAAGGCCCACCACTAATCGACTCCTTGGCGGGGTGATGGAATTGGGTGACAATGGCAGTGCCGATGGACCAATTGGGAAACGAAGCTCATTCGTTTTTGTCAAGGGGTGTCGTTGATTCCTTACTTTAGCGTTAGCGATGTCACGTGCCCCCTAAGTGTCTCTAGCACAATTCCCGGCCCGACGGTTGCCGAGTCAATGGCGTCATTGACATCCTGTCCGCGGTGGGGGGAAATTCTCGCCGTTGAATTTCGGTAAAAATTTCCGGTTTTTGCCCATCCTTCGGGCTTGCAACGACCACATTCGCTCTTTTTCGCCGCGGAAACCCCATGAGTGCGTCGCCGATTTGGCGTCAAAGCCGCATCACCCTGGCGGCACGTCGACGCGGCGTGCATCTGGTCACCGACGAGCTACTGCGAACGCTGGACTTGACCCCGTTTGCCACCGGGTTGCTGCACGCTTTTATCCAGCACACCAGTGCCTCGCTGACGATCAACGAAAACGCGGATTCGGATGTCCGGCGGGATTTCGAGATGACACTCAATCACCTCGTTCCGCAGTCGTTGCCCTACGTCCACACGATCGAAGGCCCCGATGACATGCCCGCCCACGTGAAAGCTTCGATGATGGGCAGCAGCGTGATGATTCCCATCACGCAGGGACGACTTGCGCTGGGGACTTGGCAGGGAATCTACCTGTGCGAGCACCGCGATGCGGCGGCGGGCCGATCAGTCGTGTTGACCGCTCAAGGTGTCGGGCCGTAGCGGAAGTCGCCAAGACTTTCGGTTGCGATTGGAGGGAGTCCAAAAGTTTTGGCGACATCCGCGACGGCATTTCCTGCGGTTCAAGCCAACCGTAGCAGGACATAAGTCGCTGCCGCCAACAGGTCCGCAGTCGTTCCGGGATTGAGTCGGTGGTCGTGGCCGCGGAGCCGGCGATCGATTTGAGTCGACGCGTCAACTATCGAGTTGATGGCCAAGGTGGTTTGAACCTCCCGCCGAATCGTCTCGGCGAGTTCCCGTCCGTTTTTACGACCGATCAAGCTGTCCGGCTCCTCGGCTAGCAATTGCAGATGAGCGTCGGCCAGACCGATCAGAACATCGCCCGCCCGCCGGACCGATTGCCGCAGCGTCGGCACCACATGGTCAAAAAAATCGGCAAAACCGGTGACGTATTGCCTGGCAATGCGGTCGTCGTCAGCCACGATCCTCATACCGGCAACCAAGTCATACTCCCGTCCTGCCGTGAACACATTGCCGGACGGCACGGGGCGGTCGGCCACGCCGCCGGCTGTTGCGGCGGAGATCGCGGCAGCAAAGACCGCACCGCTTGTTGGCGTCAATTGTTCAATCCAATCGGCGGTCGCCTGACGCCATGCCGCGGCATCGAGCCGGCCGCCCTGCCCGGCGATCGCTTCCTCCGCGGCAATCAACGGTGCCAATAGCAAGACGATGCCCAGGTTGACGTTACCGCCGCAGCGTTCTGCCACCCGCCGGATGCAACGCAACGCCCGGTGTTCGATGGGACCATCGGCGTCCAACTCCTCCGCGGTGATTTCCGCGGCGATTGCAAAATCGCTGAACCGCAAGTCGTCAAAACGTGCAGCCGGGTGGACGTTGCCCACCTTTGGCGCGGTCGCTTCGAGCACGCAGGCATAAGCGATTCCGCCGCGGCGGTCGCCAATCATCGACTGCAACCTGGCCCACGGATCGGTCACCGCGGCGGCAAGACCGATCGGAGGGTTTCCAGAACCTCCTCGGGGGCATCTTCCATCACGTAATGTCCGACGTCATCGAGCTGTGTGACCGTGGCGTCCGGCCAAATCGCCTCGAATCGCTCCAAACATTCCGGGCGAAAACACCAATCCTTCATACCCCAAACCAATCGAATCGGCCGCGGGGAGCCATCGGGTCGATTCGCCAAACCGGGCAGCGCCGATTCCAGTTCCCTCAAAACCTTGAAAGTCGGGTGCGATGGCTTCATCGGGATGTCATGCACGAAGCGGTCAATCGCAACCCGATCCGCCCAACTGCCATACGGTGCCAGCAACCCGCGCCGCGTCTGCCGGCTGAGCGGCCGACGATTGACCGTCATCCTCGTCGCGGCTTTTTCAAAAAGACCGGCACCCCGCATCGCCAACGTTCCGAACACCGGAATGCGGCACGCGGCGATTCGTCGGGGCAGGTACGGCGGGGGAAACGCGGCGGTATTGAGCAATACGATCGCGGCAAGCCGATCGGGCAATCGCCTCATCGCGTCCAGCCCGATCGCTCCGCCCCAGTCGTGAGCCAAAAGCACGACATTGGTCAAATCGAGTTTTTCGATCAACGCCATCAACCGGTCGCGATGGGCGGCTAAGTGATAGTCGGCGCGGCCGGCGGACGGTTTGTCGCTGCGGCCGCAACCGAGGTGATCGGGGGCCACGACGCGAACACCGCCGCCCAAATCGTCGATGACCCGCCGGTAGTAGAAGCTCCAGGTCGGATTGCCGTGAACGCACAGGACGGTCGACGCCGCGGAGCCATCGGGCCGGGTGTCGACGTACCGCATCGCGTGATCGCCGAACGAAAACTCGCGGCTGGTGTGCGGGAAAACGTCGGCGGCGATTTGAGCGGGGTCCATGCGGCAAACTTACCCAACGTCTGCACATCGACGTAGCGGAAGTCGCCAAGACTTTCGGCTGCCGTTGCCGCGAATCCGAAAGTCTTGGCGACTTCCGCTACCGCATTGCTTGTCAGGTCGCCGTTTGGCTGCGACGCTGCTGAATCAATAGCCCGCCGTTCCATTCTCCCGTTTGCCTGTAACCGATCGCTCGTGGCAGAAGACCTGTACCAAACCCTTGGCGTTTCGCGGTCCGCGGACAAAGACGAATTGCAAAAGGCCTATCGGAAACTGGCTCGCAAGTATCACCCGGACATGAACCCGGACAACGACGAGGCTCGCCATAAATTCAAGCGGGTTCAAGAGGCTTACGACGTTCTCTCGGACGCCGACAAACGGGCCGCGTATGATCGCTACGGCAACGATTTTGAAAAAATCCGCGGCGGCGGGGCGGGTTTTGATCCGGCCGCGGCCGGGGCGTCGTTTGAAGGGTTAGACCTGGAGCAAATTTTCGGCGCCGCCGGACGTGGCCGCGGCGGCGGGGGACCGGCCGGCGGCGGGTTCGAGAACGGCTTCAGCGATTTCTTTGAGCAGGTGCTCGGTGGCGGCGCGGGGGGCGGGGGCCGGCGTGGCGGGGGAGCAGGTTTTGGCGGCGGAGGTTTTGCCGGGCGGGGTCCGGCTGCCGGCACCAACGTCCGGGCCGAGGCGACGGTGCCCTTCGAGACCGCCATTGTTGGCGGCAAAGTCGAGCTGTCGTTAACCCGCCAGGCCCGGGTGGAGACGATTAGCGTCAATGTTCCGCCGGGCACCAAGGATGGGTCCAAGATTCGGCTTCGCGGCCAGGGTGGTGCCGGTCGCGGGGGCGGACCGGCGGGAGATTTGATTTTGACCATCCATGTCTCCCCCCACCCCCACTTTCGCCGCATCGCCGATAACCTCGAGGTCACCGTGCCAGTCACCGTCGGCGAAGCGGTTTTGGGGGGCAAAATCGATGTGCCCACCCCCGCCGGACGGCTAACGTTGACCGTTCCCCCGGGCAGCACCTCGGGCAAACGGATGCGGCTGAAGGGTCAAGGCGTGGCGACCAAGGATAAAAAGGGCGATCTGTTGGTCGTCCTGCAGGTGGCTGTGCCGGCCGAAGTTGACGAAGCGTCCAAATTCTGGATCGAGCAGTTCGAGGCCGCCAACCCGATGACGCCCCGGCAGACGTTGACCTGGTGATTGATCGGCGGCTTTAACGCCGCACGGTCCCGCCCTCGGACGCCGGTGGCGAGAGCGCCGCGATCCATGCCTGCGGATCGGTCCCGTAGTCTTGCCCGGTGGTCGTCCGCAGCGAGGTGAGGACCAAATCTCGGGTCGCCGGGTTGCGGTGCTCCAACGCCAATTGCAACGCGTCGTTGGCCACCGGTCCGGGATGATTGGCGATCTCGGCGATGGCCGCTTGGCGAACGTCCAAATCACCGGTCGAACCGATCGTTTTGGCCAGCAATTGAGCGGCTTGGGGTTCGCGTCGTCGCCCCAGCGCTCGGCAGGATTCCAGCCGGACTTTCACGTTTGCATCGTCAAGCGTCGTTTCGATCAGCGGCAAGGCCGCCGGATCGGACGATTTGCCGGCCGCCAACGTCGCCAACCGCCGCATCTCGGCGCTTTGATCGTTGGCGATGATTTCACGCAGGTGGGGCGTCCAGGACCGTTGTTTGTCCGGCGGCATCGTCTCGATCGATTCCGCCAGCGCGATCAGCTCCTGACGTCGGACGTGGTCGGAGGGACCGATCGCCTCGTCGGCGGCCCAACGCCGCATCGTAAAAAACGGGTTTCCCTGTTTGAGTGCGTAGAGCGGCCCGTCGTGACAACCGGCCGCCGGCACGGCGACCGCGGCGGCGATCAGCAGGTGGCGAGTGACGACGGAGGGTCGGTGCGGGGGCATCGCGGGGGCGCCGGAGTCGGAGCGGGAGCTTGGAGCGTCAAACATGCCGTCGCCGGTAACACACCGACGGCCGCCGATCCAAGGGCAATCAGCCTCGTACTTCATCCAGCTGAAGGATTGCCCGTAGCGGAAGTCGCCAAGACTTTCGGCTGCGATCCAAAGAGAACCGAAAGTCTTGGCGACTTCCGCTACGGTCCACACCGCCCCAAGGGTTGTTATTGAGAATTGATCGCACTACGCTCTGGCCCACCGGTCGAGACGACTCGCCGGCCAGCTAGCCAGCCTGCCGCCAGCGATGCTCCTGTCCCACCCGTCGATCTCGTGGAAGGAATATCCATGCGCACCTTTGCCCCCGCTGCCCGCCGGTTGACCGGTTTTACCCTCGTTGAGCTTTTGGTCGTCATCGCGATCATCGGCATCTTGGTCGGCTTGCTGCTGCCGGCGGTCCAGTCGGCTCGCGCCGCGGCCCGGCGGATGAGTTGCAGCAACAATATGAAGCAGACGCTGTTGGCGATTCACAATTACGAATCCGCCTACAAAATGCTTCCGCCCGGCTGGACCCTGCCCGGTCAACCGGCCGACAGCAACGGCAAAGGCTGGTCGATGCAGGCTCGGATCCTGCCGTTCATCGAGCAAGAGGCGCTCGCCGATGGGATTGATTTCAGCAACGGCTACAGCGACTCGAAATTGAACATCGACGGGGAGCTGATTCCCATTTCGGCTTTCCGCGTGGCCACCTACCAGTGCCCCTCCGATCCGCTCGACCAGGTTCGCATCGACGGCACGACGGAGTACTACAAGCTCAATTACGCAGCCAACATGGGCGTTTGGTTCGTTTTGGACCCGGCGATCGGCGGCCGGACCAATGATGATGTTGTCGGCCAGGGGATGTTCACCGCTAACAAATATCTCGGGTTTCGCGATTGTCTCGACGGACTGAGCAATACGTTGGCGATGGCGGAGGTCAAAAGCTGGAACTCCTACTACCGCGACGCCGATCTGCCGGCCGCCACGCTGTCGGCCCGTCCGGTCAATCCCGGCGAAATCTGCGTGCTCGGCGGCAGCCACAAACAGAACTCCGGCCACACCGAGTGGGTCGACGGGCGGGTCCATCAAAGCGGTTTTACCACGGTGTTTACCCCCAACACCAAAGTGATTTGCGAAGTTTCCGGCCAAGAGTTCGATGTTGATTGGACAAATTTTCGCGAGGGCAAAGACCAGAGCAGCTACGTCACCACCGCGGCGCCGCGGACCTACGCGGCTGTTACCAGCCGTTCGTATCACGAGGGCGGGGTGATGACCGGCGGGCTGGACGGCTCGGTGCATTTCGTGACCGATTCGATCGACGGCGACCTGTGGCGTGCCCTATCCACCCGGGCCGACCGCGAGGTCGTGTCCTGGAAGTAGTGGATTCTGCTAAAAATCCAACCCCGAATCCGTCGGCTCTTCCGCGGGAGCGTCGCCCTCCCGATGAACCATCCTCCCCACTTTGAAATGGAACGCCCAAACAATCGGCGGATGGTTTCGGTCAGCAAGCAATCACCGTTAAACCTTCCCTAACGGTGGGCCAGCCGACCGTGGCGAACGTCGACCATCGGTCCTGGCTTCGGTCGGCGGTCGCGTCCGATTATGTTGACGGCTTCCCAAAACTCACCTCTCCGAGGAGTTCGGCGGGAGGCCTCCACCGATTTGATCGGTCCAATCGTTTGATCCACCCGCAGTCGGGAGATCTTTCGCCAAACGGACCGATTGCCCCGGCGGCGCGTTTGGACCGTGAGAACCACTAATTTAGTGGTTGTCGGGCACCGGGCGGCGTCTCGGGCGTCGGTGCGATTGTAGGGTTGCGTGGTTTTTCACCTCGTGCCCCCACTCGCCCCGCGGAGCGTCTCCCCCATGCTGATGCGTCAACCCATCACCCCCGATGCCCAGTTCACCTACACGCCGCCCTATGGCGCCGCGGTGGTCGATGGGGGCGTCCAGTTCTCGGTCTTCAGCCGCAACGCGACCGCGATGCGGGTGCTTTTGTACAAACGGCCGACCGACCCGGAACCCTACCGGACGATCGACTTCGACGCCTCGGCCGATCGCTGGGGCGACGTCTGGCGGCTCCGCGTGCCAAAACTCGGCGCCGGGACGCTCTACCACTTTCAAGCCGACGGGCCTTGGGACCCGACCCACGGACACCGCTTTGACAGCCAAGCCCGGTTGATCGATCCCTACGCCGCGGCGCTGGCGGGCACCTACCTGCCGTCGGCCGACGGCATCGCTCGGCCGCCCAAATGTGTTGTGATCAACGACGACTTTGATTGGGACGGTGACCGTCACCTGCGGATCCCGATGAGCGAGTCGGTCATTTATGAGATGCACGTTCGCGGATTGACCAAATCCAACACCGCCAAAGTGCGCGGCAAGGGTGCCGGCACGTACTTGGGCGTGATCGAAAAGATTCCGTACCTCCGGTCGTTGGGCATCACGGCGGTCGAATTGATGCCGGTCCACGAGTTCCCGATCCTGGGGGCCGATGGCAATAAATTACCGCGACCCAACTACTGGGGTTATGACCCGATGGCGTTCTTTGCGCCCCATCGCGGTTATGCTTCGAGCACCAAGCCGGGCGGCCAGGTGCGGGAGTTCAAACAGATGGTCAAGGCGCTGCACGAGGCCGGCATCGAAGTGATCCTCGACGTTGTGTTTAACCACACCTGTGAGGGTAACGAAAAAGGACCGACGATCTCGTTCAAAGGACTTGAGAACAGCGTCTACTACATCCTCAGCGAGAACCAGCACTATTGCAATTATTCCGGTTGCGGCAACACGCTCTCGGCCGGCCACCCGGTCGTCCGCGAGATGATCTTTCATTGCCTGCGGTCTTGGGTTCATAACTACCACGTCGACGGCTTCCGGTTCGACTTGGCGAGCATCCTGTCGCGGGATCGTCACGGCAATTTGATTGCCGACGCGCCGATGGTCGAATTGATCGCCGAGGATCCGCTGTTGGCCGATACCAAGATCATTGCTGAGGCGTGGGACGCCGCCGGGGCCTATCAGGTGGGCAGCTTTGGCGGTCCGCGCTGGGCCGAGTGGAACGGTCGCTACCGCGATGACGTTCGCGGCTTTTGGCGGGGCGATGCCCACACACTCGGTGCGCTGGCGACGCGTCTATGCGGCAGCAGCGATCTGTATCAACATGCCGGCCGGCCGCCATCGTGCAGCGTCAATTTGGTGACCACCCACGACGGGTTCACCATGAACGACTTGGTCTCCTACAAAGACAAACACAACACCGCCAACGGCGAAGATAACCGGGACGGCGACAACCATAACATCTCCGACAATTATGGTGCCGAGGGGCCGAGTCGTAAAAAAGGCATCGCGACGATTCGTCGGCAACAGATTCGCAACTTCCTGGCAACGCTATTGCTCAGCCAGGGCGTTCCGATGATCGTTTCGGGCGACGAAGCCCGGCGGACCCAGAAGGGCAACAACAACGCCTATTGCCAAGACAATGAATTGTCGTGGTTTGACTGGAAGCTGGTCGAAAAGAACGCCGATTTAGTCCGTTTCGTCTCGGAGTTGAATCGTTTTCGGCGGAATCAACCGACTGTTCGCCGCGAAACGTTTTTGACCGGAAAACCGACCGAGGGGCGGGTGATCCCCGACGTTTCGTGGTACGCCCCCGGCGGCGAGCCGCTCGACTGGTCCCAGAACGAACTGGCGATGACGGTTTACCTGACCGCTCCGGCGCCCTCGACCGACCCGTCGGGTTTGGGCCGCGACATGGTGATGATGTTCAACAGCACCGGGGACAACCGCGAGTTCAAACTGCCGGTGATCGGCCGGGAAGTGTCCTGGAACCTGTTTTTGGACACCGCCGCCGCATCGCCCCACGAGATCTACCCCAAGGTCGATGGCCCCCCGCCGCCGGTCGACAAGCTGGTCCCGGTGTCGAGGCACTCGATGAAGGTCTACGTTGCTTCGTAGGCACCCGACGTTTCCGCGGTGACTTCGACCGCGGCTCGGAGCGCCCGATAGGTCTGGATGCTTTCGACGACGTCGTCCGGTCCCCCCGCTTGGCCGACGTGATCGAGGATCGTCAGCAACGTGTCGGCGTCGCCGGCCGCAGCGACGGCGAGGCGGAGGTGTTCGAGTTTCTGATCGCTGGGCATTAGCGAACCCGAACGACCGGCCGCGGGCCGAGATTTTTTGACGCGAGCGGGGGCGGGTTTTGCCGCCGAGGCGTCTTTGACCGATTCGATCGGCGGCGGCGATGCGGCTTCGATGTCCATCGCCTCCGCTTCGGGCTTCGCTTTGGAACGATCGGTCGATTTGGCCATTGTGTGTGATTCAGTTTAAAAGTGTGGCAAACGTCCCGGAGGAATCCGGAGTGGATTGTGGGGGCCTGATGGAACCCATTGATCCTCTGGACGGCCTGAAAGGCCGTCCTACCTCACAGATAACTCAATACGGCTTGTTAGTGAATGGCACCGACGGACGTTTGATTTTGCTGTCCGGATCGCGAAACACCCAGGGCTGCCAAAGGTCACGGACCTGTTGCCACTGCGACAAGGTTCGCGTCGGGTACCAGGGCGGGGCACCGTGCCGCTTCATCGTTGCAAGGTCACCATGCTCGGTCGCCCAACGGCCGACGGGTAGTTCAGGACACTGTGGCGGATAGACGCCCGTCCCCAGAAACTCATCGCTGACGCCCGCGTCGTCGATCACTTCGCGTCGCCAACGGTCCAGTTCGGTGAGCAATTCCGCCCGCACGTCGGCGGCACCCGGCTCGTCGGCGAGGTTATGCACTTCGTGCGGGTCAGCTTGCAAATCGTATAACTCGAGCGAGGGTTTGGTCGCGGCCATGAACGCCGACTGCTCGGGGGTCAATTTACCTTGCAGGTTCAGCACGTTCATTTCAGCCAGTCCCGGGTAGGCTCCCTCCTTGTAAAAACTAAACTGGCAGTAGGCCCGTTCGGGCATCAGATTGAGGATCAACTTGTGGGTTCGCGACCGGATCGATCGCATCGCATCATGGGTAATGTCCATCTTGTCCCGAGCGGCAAACGTGTACTGGCGATCTGCCGGTCCATCTCCGAGTAAACTTTGCCCATGCAGCGGAACGTCGGGCGTCACGCCGGCAACGTCCAAACAGGTCGCCGGCAAATCGATCGCCATGACCAAATCTTCGTTGACCGATCCAGCCTCCAGGTGCCCGGGCCAGCGGACGATCAACGGCACCCGTGTGCCTTCGTCATAGAGGAATTGTTTGCCGCGGAAGTGGCACCGACCATGATCGCCGATGAAAAATACAATCGTGTCGTCACGCAAACCTTCATCATCAAGCCGCTGTAACAGTTCGCCGACCTCGCGATCGACTAGCTGCATTTGTTCCAGCCCGTTGGCCCAATCCCGTCGAATGAAAGGCGTATCGGCGTAGTAAGGCGGCAACTCAACGTCGGCCGGATCGATCGGCCGCACCGGGTCGCGTTTCCAGGGGCGGTGGGTGCCGGCGAAGGTGATGCGAGCGAAAAAGGGTTGCCCCTCTTTGCGTTGGGACCAATCGGTGCCCTCGAATAGCTCCTTGCGGGTGTCGGGCAAGAAATTGACGTCCACCTTGCGACTCATCAAACAGGTGAAGTAGCCCGCCTCGGCCATCAGCTGAGGGACCGGGCGGATACCGTCGGGCAATGGTTTTTTGTCATCGGTGCGGTGTTGCGAGGCTCCGATGCGGTTTTGGTGAAAGCCGGTCATCATCGCCGAACGCGACGTGCTGCAGACCGGTGATGTGGTGAACGCTCGCTCGTACCGGACACCTTGAGCCGCCAGGGCGTCGACGTGGGGCGTGTCGATGCCCGCGGTGCCATAGCATGACAGATCGGGACTCCAATCCTCGATCGTGATCCACAAGATGTTCGGGCGGTTGTCGGGGGCAGCCGCATAAGCAGCCGACGATGCAATCGAACTGATCGCAAGACATAGAAGTAGACGAATCGAATCATGAGTGACAAGTTGGATTGGAAGGACGTTAGAATAGTCGGGGGTCAAAGTTTAACAAAGGTCAAGCCTGAATGCCGCGGACTGTAGCGTTGGAGTGCTTTAGCCAATTCAGTGCCCCGCAGAATCGCCTAAAGGCTAGACTCCAACGGTTGCAACTCGCAGCGCAGCGTCCGGTTCGGGTGCCGTAACCGTGGTCTAAAGCCGATCGGCTGATGGTTTGCGTTGTTTTAAATGGAGCCTGGTTCATCCACCGCCTCTTGCCATGACGCGGTAACCCCCAAAGGTTCCGTCCAAGACTCAATGTAGTCGCGATCAAGCTCTGAGCCGTGCAAGTTGAGCAACTGCCCGACGTCGACCCGATCGATCATCCGGCCGGCCACCAGTTTATGCAGGATCAAGTCTTCTCGGCTGATCACCCGCACGTCACTTTGCAAACGGTCCAGCCGCGTCAAAACGGTCCGACGCATCATCGTTTGATAGTACGACGAATCGCTAATCATCAAATCGACCTCGACCGTCACATATTGGTCGGGGGGGGCATAGGTCCATTGATGAAGGTTGAACAGGGTCAAGTCAATGGAACCCTCACGTTTGCGACGCAGCCCCGCGATGCGGAGGAAGTCATCGACCGAGGCGATATCGGTCGTCGCGATGGCCAAGTCGACGTCCTGCGTGCTCCGGGGGGACCCCCAGTAGGACAGCGCCAAACCGCCGGCGACCGCCATCGGCAAATCCGCCTTGGCGAGCTGAGTCCAGAGGTTTGCCAGCGTCAACGTGACGGCTTCAGGGGCCATCGCCGCCCGCCAGACGTTTCTTTCTCGCCTCGGCAACGGCCGTCAGCTCGCGGTACTTCGCGTCGCTGTGCTGCTGCTGCCACTGTCGGTAGGCCTCCTGAACATCGCCGCCCGGGCCGGCGCGGTCACGCAGCCCCGCGATCAGCATTTCGTGCGACGCGGTCATCGCCAATTCCCACCGGCGCATGTTTTGGCGGACTTGCTCGTCGCTCAGCGGACTGGGCACGGGCGGGGGCAAAACCATGGGCGTGATCGGCTCGGTGGCGAAGAGGCGGTGCGGGAGGTCAATTCGACGGCGGCGGGCCAGTTTAACCGGTTCGGCTACTCCATGAGTTGCTCGGAGCCTATAAAGGGTCGCTGGCAAACCACATTCGCTCAATTTGACTCCCCGCGATTTTGATGACTCAATACACCGCTGCCCTCGCCGGCGACGTGACCCCCGAGATGCAGTTCGTCGCCGAGCGGGAATTGCTGCCGGTCGAAACGATCCGCGCCGAGGTGGCCGCCGGGCGGATGGTGATCCCGGCCAACCGCGTCCACGCCGCCGGAGCCTTGCAACCGATGGCGATCGGCATCGCCGCCAAATGCAAGATCAACGCCAACATCGGCAACTCGGCCGTCACCTCGGATGTCGGCGAAGAACTTGAAAAATTGCATACCGCGGTGCATTTCGGCGCCGACACGGTGATGGATTTGTCGACCGGCAAAGACATCGACAACATTCGCCGGCAAATCATCCAGGCCTCGCCGGTGCCGATCGGAACCGTGCCGATTTACCAAATGCTGGAGGAGCTAGGCGGCAACATCGAGGACATGAACGCCCAACACTTCATCGACATGTGCGAGCACCAAGCCAAACAGGGCGTCGATTACATGACCGTCCACGCGGGCGTGAAATTGGAACACCTGCATCTGTCGGTCAATCGCGTGACCGGCATCGTCTCCCGCGGCGGATCGTTGATTGCCAAATGGATGATGGCTCACGGCAAACAAAATCCGCTCTACACGGCCTTTGACGACCTGTGCGACATTTTCAAACAGTACGACGTGACGTGGTCGCTGGGCGATGGGCTGCGTCCCGGATCGATCGCCGACGCTTCGGACGCGGCCCAGTTTGCCGAACTGGATGTGCTGGGCGAGTTGACCCACCGCGGCCGGGCCAACGGGACGCAAGTGATGGTCGAGGGTCCCGGTCACATCCCGATGCACCAGATTCAAATGAACATCGAGCGACAAATCGAGGTTTGCGACGGGGCACCGTTCTATGTGCTCGGTCCGTTGGTGACCGACATTGCCCCCGGTTACGACCACATCACCAGCGGCATTGGAGCGGCGATGGCCGGTTGGCATGGCGCCGCGATGTTGTGCTACGTCACCCCCAAGGAACACTTGGGGCTGCCCAACGAGGAGGACGTCAAACAGGGGGTGATCGCCTATAAAATTGCCGCACACGCGGCCGATGTCGCCCGTGGGCGGCCCGGGGCGCAGGACCGCGACGACGCGTTGAGCAAGGCGCGTTTTGAGTTCGATTGGAAGGAGCAGTTTCGCCTGTCGCTCGATCCCGAAACCGCTCAGCGGTATCACGACGAAACGTTGCCGCAGGACACGTTCAAGTCCGCGCACTTTTGCAGCATGTGCGGCCCGAAGTACTGCAGCATGAAGATCACCCAGGACATCCGCAAAATGGCGGCGGCCGGGGAACTGGTGGAGTTGACCGCCCCGGCCGCGTCGTGAACCTCGATCGCAACCGTAGCGGAAGTCGCCAAGACTTTCGGAGTCCGTGGATTGTCATCCCGCCGAAAGTCTTGGCGACTTCCGCTACGGTTTTGGTGAGATAGTCGTCCCCCGGGAATGATTGATGAGCTAACGTTGTTCGTTGCCCCCGTTGCCCCCGTTGCCCCCGTTGCCGCCACGAAGTCCACCATGCTCCGATACTGCTATCCCGCCGATTGGCGAGCGTTCCTCGCCGACGAGACCGGCGCGACGGCGGTTGAATACGCCGCGATGGTCGCGTTGATTGCGGCATCGGTCGTCGGATCGGTTGCTGCCCTGTCGAGCGCCGCGGCCGGACTTTTTGACGACAGTGCCGACGGACTGCAGTGATGCGTTGGTTCGCGTCGTGGCAGTCCAGCGTGTCGGGGCCGAAACGCGGCCAGCTTTGGATCGACCGTTCGGTTCAGGGGGCATTGGTCAGTCGCGCGATCCTGTATGCCGCCGCGACGCTGGTATATTTCATCACCATCCAATTTTTCAACACCCGCGTCCTGGAGGGTCAACAAAGTTTGACCCAGTGGTCGCTCTCGGTCACCGACGAGGCGGTTTTTTGGGTGCCGGGGCTGTTGGTGCTGGGACCGCTGATGGTCCACGACCTGTTGGCGACCAGCAACCGATTTGTCGGTCCCGTCTACGCGCTTCGTCGGCAGTTGCGAGAACTCGCCGATGGCAACGATGGTCGGCCGATCGCTTTTCGCGAAGGCGATCACTGGTCGGCGATGGCGGACGAGTTCAACGCCGTCCGCGCCGAACTGATCGAGCGGCGGCGAAACTCTTCCCCGTAGCGGAAGTCGCCAAGACTTTCGGCTGCGTCACGGCACGCGCCGGCCGCAACTTTGGCCAGCGATTTGCAAAGGGCGGGGGGCGTCGTTGACACCGCTCCCCCTCCCAATGCTGACCTCCGATGGCCGATCCCGTCCGACTGCCCGATCCCCGAACCGCCTACGCCGTTCCGCCTTTTAAAAATCAAAAACCGATCGAGATGCCCGGTCGGACCGATCAAATGAATCCGGCCCCCGACCACGGCGAGGACTCCTACATCGGATCGGGCCGTTTGGCGGGACTCAATGCCATCGTCACCGGCGGGGACTCGGGCATCGGCCGCGCCGTCGCGATTGCCTATGCCAAAGAAGGTGCCAATGTCGTCGTTTCCTACCTGAGCGAATCGGGCGACGCGGCCGAAACGGTCCGCCACGTCGAGGCCGCCGGCGGCAAGGCCTTGGCCGTCGGGGGCGACTTGCGAGAAGAAGCTGCGTGCGACCGGTTGATCGAGCAATCGGTCGCCAAGCTCGGCGGCATCGATATTTTGGTTAACAACGCTGCTTATCAGGAAACCCGTGACACGATCGAGGAAATGTCGACGGAGCTGTTCGATCGCATTTTCAAAACCAACGTCTACGCTCCATTTTGGTTGTCGCGGGCGGCGATGAAGCACCTGCCTACCGGCGGCAGCATCATCAACACGGTGTCGATTCAAGGCTACGACCCCTCGCCGATGTTGTTGCCGTATGCGACAACCAAGTCGGCGCTGATCGGGATGACTAAGGCGATGGCGAAATTGGCGATCGAAAGCGGCGTGCGGGTCAATGCGGTGGCCCCCGGCCCGGTTTGGACGCCGCTGATCCCCGGTTCGATGCCGCCCGACAAATTTCAACAATTCGGCGCCGACACGTTGTTTCAGCGTCCGGCGCAACCGGTGGAGCTGAGTCCTCTGTACGTTTGGCTGGCATCGCCGGCGGCCAGCTACGTCACCGGCGAAGTCTATGGCGCGACCGGCGGCAAGACCCCAGTGTGAAGTCCGCAACGTTAGAATGGCGTCGTCGGATCCCAACCCCACGATCGGTGCCAGGCGATGATCGTTCAGTGTCCTCAATGCCAAACCCGCCTCAACGTTGCCAAGATGCCCGCTTCGGGTTTGGTCCGTTGTTCTAAATGTCACAATAAGCTGCGGGTCAGCGGCAACCGGCAGCCGGCGGCGACGGGCAAACCGTCCGCTGACCGCCGGGCCGCAGCCCCCCCGCCGGCCAAGCGGCCAGTGCCGGCCGCCGCGGCTGCGGTCGCCAACCCCTTCGAGCTTCCCGACCCCGGGGACTTTGTCGGCAGTGGACCGAGTCCCGATGCCGACAATCCTTTTGGAGATTTGCCCGGCGGCGGCTTTGAACCGATCGATGCGTCAACCTCCGATGACCCGTTTGGCGGTGGACCGGACGCCAGCCCGTTTGACATGCCCGACGCTGATCCGTTTGGAGCACCGGCGGGTGGCGCCGCGATGCCCGCGGCGGTGGGACCACCGGCGCGGGCGTTCGCGACCCGACCCCGGCCTGCTCCGGCGCCGGAACCCCAGTCCCCACCCCCGCCGGCGACCTCACCATTAATCGATGGTCCTAAACCGTTGATGATCGCCACGGGCGTCAGCGCCGCGGTTTTTGTCCTGTTGCTCTTTGGCGTCGGCGGCGTCGCGGCGTATCAAAATTCGCCGGGCGGTTCGGCATCGTCCAACCCCGCGGCCTCCGATGCCCCGCCGGGATTTACTCTCTTTGAGGAGCATGGGGTGACGATTCATCTGCCCCAAGGCAGCGAGGTGGAGGTTCACAAATCGGCTTGGGCGACCAAGACAATCCAGACGAACACCGGGGCGGTTTATTTTGTCGGCGTGACGCCCTCGACCAACATCTGGGAAGGCAAAAAGCTGCAACGGCGGATGGATAATTTCATGTCCGGCGGGTTCCTGGCCGCCGGGGTCGTCAATCGTAATGGCTACGAAGGTTCCAAAGGGCGGCTGGATCAGTGCATCTATTTGCCGACAATGAACTTAGAGGTGTACCAACTGGACGGACGATTCGCGGTCATCGGCATTTCGGCGGGGGGTTCCCGCGACGCCGCCGGCAATACCGTCGTCGGTCAATCGTCGGAGCCGGAGAACGAAAAGGAATTCTACGACTCTTTCACGATCGGTCCGATGCCCACCGGCGGGTTTTGGTAGCCATCGCCGTAGCTGGACCCGCCAGGGTTCAGACGGGACTGACCCCTGGCGGGGCCAGCTACGGGGAAATGGACTCAAAAAACGTGTGCTGTTCGTTTGCCAAAAGCTCCGCGGCAGCCGTGTCTTGGGGCGTCGGATTGGAACAAGCGAATACCAGAATTTCCTCGCCGCGATGGAAGACTTCCATCCGCATCGCTCCCCACAACAACCCGTCATAACTTCGGCCGGTCAAACCCTCCACCCCGCCGCGGGTCACCTTGGCCGATGGGTAACCGTCGGCCATCAAGTACTTTCCGGCCCGCAGCATGACCGATTCGACGAACGGTTCGGGTTGATTGAATTCTCCGATGCCGACGACATAGATCGCTCCGGTCGCGGCGCTGCGGCGGGTTTTGTATTGCCAATCGGTCGGCATCGTCGGCCCCTCCGACCCCGGCGGCACCGAGGCGGCAATTGATGCAACGTTGACGGTTTCAAATCCCGGAAGTGTTTTCAAGTTCGCCGGCGGAGGCGGCGAGCCCCCAAAATCAAACGGTTCAGCCGGGGCGTCGGAATCGGAATCCTCTCCGGCGTCCGGCAATCCCACCGCCGACGGATCGGACAAAACGTCCGCGACCGACCGCGGACCCGCCGATTCGGCCGGTCCGGCGGGCGGCTCATCGGCGGCGGATGGCTCATCAGCGGCGGGGGACTCGTCGACTGGCGGTGATTCAGGGGGGGCGTCTTCAACGTCGAACGTTTCCGTTTCGTCGACGCCGGCCAGGGCCGTTGGCGATCCGCCATCACCGCCGATGAGCATCCAACCCAGCAGCGCGATCATCAGCAAATTGCCAAGCAGCGTCAGGGCCAACAATCCCGACCAGAGCAGTTTGGCCTGTCGCTGCGGGTCGGCGGGGCGGGGTTGGGACGGCGATTTTGCCGGCCGGTCGTCGGGTTTGGCGGCTGGCGAGGGGGGCGCCGCGGCGCGTCCGGCCGGTCGGCTCGGTCGCTTCGCCGTCTGCGGCTGGGCCTTGGGGGCGGCGGCCTTACCGGGTGAGCCTGACGCCGCGGGACGGACGCGGGGCGGTTTGCTAAGTGATGCTGGGGGGGCGGCGATGGACTTGCCGGCGGCGAACCGGTTGGCCGTGGGGGTTGCCCCCCCGCCCCGGGTGGTTTGACCTGTGGGGCCGCGGGCACCCGAAGCACGGTTTCGCACCGGGTGCATCGAACTTTGGTGGCCTCCGCCGATGGTCGAACCCTCAGCCGGGTGGAGCATTTGGGACACGCAACGATCATCGGCGATCAATCCAACAAGCCGATGGGGATCTCACTGGGATCGGGCAACAACGCCCCCTGCACCTGGCAAAACCATTCCGGTCCGTTCTGCTTGACCCGTACAGCGAACTCATAGGGCGCCTCGGGCGGTGTGTCGAAGACCGATTCCCCCTCGCCGGACAACCACGCCCGGCGAAAGGCTCGCAGAATCGTGTCGTCGCACTTGCGGTGCCACGGATTGCTGTCCCGATCCTCCAACGCCAACTGCAACGCGAGGCACAGCTCAGCCGCCGAAAACTGGTCAACGGGAGGTTTGATTTGTAATTGAGCGGTTTTTTCAATGAGCATCCCGGTCTCCCAATTTGCCTGGAACGGTTTTTCGCCCAATCGCAACTCCGCAACGTGGCGGGGACCGTTGATTCGCCGGCCGCGTGAAAAAACTTTGAACCCGTCGACATGGGTCAGGTAGCCGACCACCGGCGGGGGTTCAAAACTCGGTAGGCACCCGGCGATCGCGGTGACCAAAATCATCCCGAAGGCAGCGACGATCCGAGGCATTTTCATCAGATACAAAGCACACTTCCCGGCGGTGGTCCGATGCCGATTTGGACCGCCCGGAGTCGGGGGGCGGCAACCCGACCGCCAGTGTAACCAAACCGGAGTGACCGTAACGTAGGACGGCCTTTCAGGCCGTCCTTGCAACGGGCTGAAAGTCCTTCGTACAGCAGTCGGTCACAGGAGGCCTAATGCGATCGCGACGCAGTAGCGACCAACGAGATGAAACAACCCTGCTGCAGCGTCCGGCGTTGGGAATCAATCAGCCGCCGGTGCCAAACCACCCGCCCGGCGCGGCGACCGTGCGGCTGCAGCGAATGGACTTCCGTCACCGCGGCGACCTTTTGGCCAAAAGTCACCGGACGAAGGAAGCTCCAGTCCTGAACCCCGACCAACGCTAACGTCCTGACCCGCGGGCAGGTGCTGCTCAGGCCCGCCAAAACCGACATGGCCAACAGACCGTGAACGATCGGTTGACCAAAGGGGGACAGGTCGGCTTGGTCGCCGGGCAGGTGCAAGGGATCGCAATCCCCGGTCAAGTGCGAAAACGTCTCGACGTCGGCGGCGGTGATCGAGCGATACCGGCTCGTCCAAATGTCCCCGACTCGAAGTTCCTCGAACACCATTTCGACGGCCGGCTCGGCCGTCGAAGCCACCGACGGACGGGACTCCCGAGGGGCGGTTTTGACGATCTCGCCGCAATCGATCAGGTCCATCCGGGTTCAACACATCAGGGGGAAAAGCGGCTGGCCGCGTCGGGCGTGGTTCTTCTGCAACAAGGTTGCAGCCCAAAGGCCGCCGTGCAACGCTCCGGTTTCAATTGCGGGCCGGTTCGGCGTCGTTGGTCCGGCAATTGTTCCGATCGCGGAGTCCGGGGGGACTGTCCGGGGGGATCACCGCTTCTTGGTGACCGAATACAACACGACCCCGTTCTCGTCGTGAAAGCGCATCTCAAGCTCCGCCGACCCACGACTTTCCCCCGGCGAAACATACAAATTTAGGAAACCCCCGGATGGTTCGGTCTGGGTATGGAGGTGCCGGATCAGCCCCCGAGGGTCGGTGCCCGCCGGATCCCCCGGCATCCGGGCCAACCGCGAGTTCGCATCGACCAAAGCTCCGCAGGAAAACTCCTCAAATCCCGAGGGATCGATCGCATGGTATTGCCAATGGCGATCACCGCAAACGATATAAAACCCATCCTCGAGTCCGCGTTCTTTTAGTTCCGCAAAAAACCAATCCCGCTCGGCACGAAAGCCGCCGATGTCGCAATGATTGTCGGTTTTCCGCAAATCATCGGGACCGATCATCGGGGTGGGTGAAACAAGCACTTTGAACGTCGCATCGCTGGCGGCAATCGTTTCAACCAACCAGTCACGCTGTTGCCGGCCCCAGATGCTCTTGTCGATGGTGTCCGGGAGTTCATTGTCATCGCGGTAGAAACGGTTTTCGGTCAACCAAATCTGCAAATCCCGGTTGATCCGCCGCGTCCGGTAAGTTCTCGCCGCCGGTCGCTCATGGATCGCGTAAGGCAATTGCTCCAGGAGCACGGCCCGGCCGACTTCGGGCAGCGGACGATACAACCCTGAATTATCAGAATCATCCAACCGGTAGTCATGGTCATCGACCTCCCACATCGTCGGCACGTTGGCGAACAAATCAATATAGCGTGGTTGCCGAAACTGCTGGTGCCATTTCGCCCGCATCTGAGCGACCGTCTCGGCCCGCGGATTGTCCGGGGTATCATAATAAACATTATCGCCGGTTCCGATAAACAACTGCGGTTTGGATTTCAGGATCGACTTCAGGGCCGGATAGCCCAGCGGCTTGTCATCGCCTTGATACGACTGGGGCAACTCAATGTTGTTTTCCAGCAGGTGTTGTTTGCGATCGATCCTCGGGTCGCCATGAAACTTGGCGTAATTCATCCCCGTCACCACGGCCAAATGGGTGGCCGTGGCAATCCCCGGTCCCGCGAGTGTTTTGAACGTTGCGACCGGCCCGGGCGCGGCGTTGCCGCTTTTTGCTTGCCGCGGCTTGGACCCCAGGTAGGTGCGAACCTCATACTCGGTGTCGGGTTCCAAGTCGTCAAATTTGACCCGCGCGTAGTAGTCCCGCGGTTCGATCGCCGCAGCGGTCTGGCTCTGCAACGACTCGGACTGTCCCGGCCGGTGCAAGTCGAATCGGACCACCCCGGCCGCCCCGGGCATCGGCTCGGCCACCGCTGAACCGATCGGCGGGGCGGTCGCCGACGGATCGGTCAGTCGAACTTGAACGATTGCCGATGTCACGTCCAATTCCCCCACCATGATCCCCAACCCCGCCGCCGGCATGGGGCCGGACCCGTCGGGCATCAGCGACCCGACGTTATCGGACGCCGGGGATGCCGCCGCCGAAAAGGGTGGCGACCATGAAAGGATCACCAAAGCGACCGCTGGTAAAAACATGCGTTTCAAAACTATCAATCTCATTTCAGCAACGTCTCATGGATATGGGTCTGAATTAACCGTAGCGGAAGTCGCCAAGACTTTCGGTTGCGATTGCAGCGAATCCGAAAGTCTTGGCGACTTCCGCTACCGTCGAAAAGCTTACTCGTTTTCAACGGTTGCCGAAGATCGCTTGTTCGATTCGCCGAACCACCCGTGGTCGCCAACTGATGGTCATGTGCGTTGCCCAGTAGGTTTCGACGTCGATGCCGGGATGATCGGTCAACGGGACTCGCCGCACACTTTCATCGATCCGTGACCAAATCACCAACCTTCGCAGCGTCGCGGGTTGCATTGATTCAATCTGTCGGAGCGAAAGATTCTGCCGGCATTGATCGCGGTCAAAGATCACCGCAATCTCCGGAATCAATCGGCCGGTGGTCAGATAGAGTAGCCACGGCAATAGCCCCGGACGCAGCACCGGAGTCAGCGAAATCACACAAGCGACTCGGTGGTTCGGGGTGCCGGCGATCGCCTGCCTGGCGATCCAGTCGCCGAAGGAATGAGTGACCAGGGCGACGCGTCCGCCGCCGCAAGACTCGTCGATTCGATCGCCCAGTCGCTCGACGCTGCGGTCCAAGTTGCGAAAAATCATGCGATCGGGCCAGATCAGCACTTCGCCACACCGCCGACGCAAACGCCAAGCCAGGGGGGCAAAGACGAGGGCGGGTTCGAGCAGACCGGGAATCAGAATGATTTCGCCGATTCGGGACCCCTTAGACGGCATCCTCGGTCACCATCCAACGCGTCGCGGCAATGCCCTGGGCCGGATACCGCACCGGATCGGTCGCTTCCCCCCGTTCAGTCGCCCGCGCAGTCCGCATCGCGTCCTTCTTTGCCGACCCGGCC
The DNA here is from genome assembly GCA_963833245.1 of Pirellulaceae bacterium. Lineage (GTDB taxonomy): Bacteria > Planctomycetota > Planctomycetia > Pirellulales > Pirellulaceae > Rhodopirellula. The sequence continues at coordinate 804,506 of CAWHXH010000002.1, read as the reverse complement.
ACCAAAAACCAAATTTCTTTGGCTGAATTGATGGCGGCAGCGGTCAAGGTGTAACGGTAAGCCGAGAACTTTTCGACATAGTTTTCGACAAACCAACGCTCCGTCGGTTCCAACGCCCCGGTGTTTGGAAACAACGACGCGGTGTGAACATCGTCGCCCAGGCCCTGCAACGCCAAGTCCCACTGCGGGTAAGCGTGTCGCGGGTAGGCTTTGCGGAGTTCGTCCTCATAAGTCATCGCGCTGCCGGCCGGGTCATCGACTTTCACCGGCACCGGATAAACATGCAGTTGTTCCTCGGGCAATCCGGCGGCAGTCAATCGGTCAAAAAGCGCCGTTTTGACCATCAAATAGTTGCTTTGGACATCATCGTGCGGAACATTGCGTTCGTCACCAAAATAGAAGTGGATGCCGTCCCACGGCAGGTCGCGATCGGCAAGCAGCTCATACATCCGCCGCGGCGTCGAACCGCCCGACAAAGCGACGCGAAACGGCTCGCCGGACGCCACTTTGACTTTGGCTAGATCACCAAAAGCATCGGCGGCGGCCAGGGCGAGTTCTTCGGAATTCTTATAGATAGTTTGCATGATGTTCTTCGACGTAGGATAGGCCTCCGGCCTGTCACTGTTGTAAATAGGGTGTTCAGGATGTTGTCCTGTCTTCTGACAGGCCGGAGGCCTATCCCACTTCCTGCCGAATCAATTCGATCAAGTCTTCGGTCTTGAGTTTCGCCGCCGCATCGGTGCCTTCGAGCACCCCCGAGACGAGTTCTCGTTTGTCGGCGTGCAGTTGCAAGATTTGTTCCTCGATGGTGTTTTGAGCCACCAGGCGGTACACCGTTACCGGGTTCTGTTGGCCGATGCGGTGCGCCCGGTCGGTCGCCTGGTCCTCGACAGCCGGGTTCCACCACGGGTCCAGGTGCAGCACGTAGTCGGCGGCCGTCAGGTTCAGTCCCGTCCCGCCGGCTTTGAGCGAGATCAGGAACAGATCACCCTCGCCGTTTTGGAACCGATCGACCCGTTCTCCCCGCTCGCTCGAAGGCGTCGACCCGTCGAGGTATTGATAGGAAATACCCCGCTTGTCGAGCGCCCGGCGGACAACCGAGAGGTGTTTGACGAATTGGCTGAAGACCAACGCCCGGTGATCGCCTTCACGGAGTTCCTCGACCAACGAAAGAAATAATTCGAGCTTGCTCGATGTGCCTTTCCAAGTCGAATCGACCAACGCGGGGTGGCAAGCCAACTGTCGCAACCGCGTCAGCCACGTCAAGGTTTGGATACGTTTTTGTTGGCGACCATCGGCGCCGATTTTTCCCCCGCCGCCGTTGGCTAAATCACTCATCGCGGCAATCCTCGCGTCCTCGTAAAGCTGCCGTTCGGGCGGCGAAAGCTCCGCCCGCAGCGTGATTTCGGTCCGCGGCGGTAGCTCGGTCAGCACCGCTTTCTTGGTCCGACGCAGCACGAAGGGTTGAACCAACCGGGCCAACGCCTTGCGCCGCTCGGCGTCGTTGTGTCGCTCGATCGGTTCGGCAAACCGGCTGCGAAACCGCTGCCACGATCCCAATAGCCCCGGCGAGATCGTCCGAAACAAACTCCACAACTCGCCCAGGTGATTTTCCAGCGGCGTGCCGGACAATCCCAACCGCCAATCGGCCGGTAGCGAACGGATCGCTTGGGCGGTTTTCGTCTGCGAGTTTTTGATGAACTGCGCTTCGTCGAGCACCAACGTGTGCCACTGGCGGGTGGCAAACCGCGCCGCGTCCCGCTGCAACAATTGATACGAAACGATGACCAAATCCTTAGGCTGGGCACCGCGGATCGTCGCTTCCCGGTCGCCTTCGCGGTACAGCTTGGCGGTCAGATCGGGAGCAAATTTGGCCGTTTCCTTGACCCAGTTGTCGCCCACGCTGGTCGGCGCGACGACCAGGGCCGGGCCGCCCTCACCTCGCTCCAAAAGCACCCCGAGGGTCTGCACCGTTTTGCCCAGACCCATGTCGTCGGCCAACACCCCGCCGACGCCCCAGCGGCTCAGCCGGGACAACCAACGGTAACCATCGAGTTGATAGTCCCGCAGCGTCGCCTGCAGGTTTTCGGGCCGATCGGGGTTCCAGTTGCGAACCTCCGCCAACCGCCCGATCGCGTCGTGCCAGCCTGCACCGGCGTCAATTTCCACATCATCGGACAACAATTCCTCGGCGACCGGCACCGCGGCGGTCGGCAGCGTCATCTTGCCCCGCTGCTCGGCGACGGAGTCACCCAGCAACGTCAGCCGGCGGCGAAACTCGTCGCTGATCCGAGCGAATTGCCGGTCACCGACCTGCACCAGTCGGCTGTCCTCGCGAACCGCCGCGAGCAATTGGTTCAGCGGCACCTCCAGGCCGTCGATCGTCACCGTTCCCTCCAACCCAAACCAATCGGGGGCGTCGGAGATCTGCACTCGGAGCGACTTGGGCGTGATTTCGCCGCGAACCCGGTACCGTTCGCCTTCGGGCCAAACCATCCGCGGCGCCTCGTCGCCCGCTTCGTGGATCGCCGCGAGCAAGTCCAGCGCGGCCGCATCGGTCGTCGCCACCCACCGCATCGGCCCGTCGCCGTCCAATTGAGCCAGACCGAACCGCTCGATCACCCCGGCGGCGCCGCTCAATTCGGCCGACAGGTTTCGACGCAGCCGCACCGGACCGGTTTGAGTCAGGGCCGGGATCAATTCCGGTTCAGCCCCCGGCACCGGGGTCGACCGGAACCGAGGCTCAAAGATGCGAAGCGCCGCGACCAACCCCGCCCCCGGACGCGGCAATAATTCAAAAATCAGCTCCGTTTCGGCCGCGACGACCGGCCCGGCCAGTTGCGGCGGCAGCGACACGCGGACCAGATCGTCGACCCCGGCGGCCGAAACCGCCAGCCGCGACGCCGTTTCATAGTCCATCAATACGTCAAGCGTGTCGGGACGCAGGAGATATTGCACCAACGGCAAGGACGCGGGGCTGGACAATGAACAGATTGCGATCCGGTCATGGCTCCGATCGGCCAACACCACCACCGGCTCGATCGGCGACACCCGCCCGATGACCACTTCGCAGTGATGGGCGTCGATCGACACCCCCGAAACCGTCAGCCGTGGCCGGTACTGGACCCGGAGCGATTCGCCCGATTCGCTGTCGCCCTCGGGGCCAACCTCGTCCTCGACGTCCGATTCGCTCTCGACGACCTCCAGCGACAACGACAATTGCCCGTCGTAAACTTGAATCGATCGTCCCTCGGCATCGTCCCAAGCCAGTCGGTCGTGGCCGGCAAGCAGCCTCAGCGACTCGAACATCCCGTACTGATCTTCGCGAACGCCGTGCGTCGGCATCGCGGTCAACGACGCGACGCGGGCATCGACGCGGCTTTCCAAAATCGACGGATCGAGCGTTTCAAACGTCCGGACCTCTCGACCGCGGCTCCACCCGCCCGATCCGCCGCGTTTGCCCTTTTGCAAATACGCTTGAATTGAAACTGGTGCCCCGTGAGCCGCTTCGGAAACCCGAATCCGCCACTGCAGCCGCGACGGCCCCGAATCATCATCGTCAACCGCAATTGCTTCCCGGGTTTGCCGAGTCGCGAGCGCCAACAGCTCGCTGACGAAAACCTTGCCGGCGGCGACTTGATCGGTTTTCAGGCTGCCCAAAAATTCCATCAACGAATCGCTGCCTTTGCGGCGGGCGATCTGTTCCTGCAGCCACCAGGCGGCCGCCAGCGTGTGGGGGCATTGGCCGGCCCGGTGGCTGGCGACGCAGCCGCAAGTGGCGACGGCCTGGAGCGAAACGTCGTCGCCGGGGACATCGGCGTCCGACGGTCCGACCACGACCCGCACCGTCTGGTTGGGCTGACGGTTGCCGGAGATGCGGAAATCAAACGCCGCTCCCTCGTCGTCCTGGCTCATCGTCGGCGGCTGGACCTCCAACCGGGCCGCCCGGCCGTCGTGGCTGGCGTCGTGCGAATCGACGAGCGTCTCGACCGCCTCACCGAGCAGAAGCCCCAGCGCCATCGTGTTGCCCCAATCCACCGCCGCGTCGGCCATCCATTGCATACGTTCAATTCTTACTGGTGCGGGGGAACCGTCAAATTTCAAACGCCCCACGGTACCGCTGCCGACGCGATCCCCATAGGTCCCCCACCGTTGCACGACTTTCTAAGTCGTGCATCCAACCAAACACGACTCGCAGGGTCGTTCAACGTTGCCACCCTTGCCCCGCCGCCCTCCTTGCCCAACGATTGGTCAACCTTTGACCCTTGACCTCTCCACCTTTGACCTTTCCTCACCATGCCCACCCTCACCGTCACCGACGTCGGCACTTTTGAAATCCCCGCCGGCAAACGCTTGGTCAACGCGTTGATCGACGAAGCGGCCACGGACCAACTGCACGCCTGCGGCGGGGTGTCCAAATGCACCACGTGCCGCGTCAAGTTCGTCGCCGGCGAGCCAACCAAAATGACCGAAGCGGAGAAATCGACGCTCGCCGCCCGCGAGATCACCGAGTCGGGCGTCCGACTCAGTTGTCAAATTCCGGTCGACGCCGACATGACCGTCACGCTGCTTTCGCGGCTGGAGGGCAGCGGCCGCAAGGACCAGGGCGGACAGCCGGCCGAGTCGATCCAGCCTCAACCGGTTTGGGTTTGAAAGTGGGATAGGCCTCCGGCCTGTCGATCCGACGAAGACAGGCTGGAAGCCTATCCCACTGCCCGCACCGACCCCGCCGGCACGACTTCGCCCTCGCCGACGACGGCCCCGGCGAGCACCACCGCCCGGGCACAAACCCAGGCTCCGCGACCGACGACGATTGGCCCGGTCCGCAGCTCGAAGGTTGGCGAGCGGTGGTCATGGCTGCCGCAGCACAGATAAGCCCCCTGCGACAGCACGCTGTGACTACCCAGCGTCACGTCGTCAAGATTGTCAATCCAGACATCCTGCCCGATCCACGAATGGTCCCCCACGGTCAGCCGCCACGGATACTTGATCCTCACATGCGGTTTGATGACCACGCCGGTGCCGATTTGAGCACCAAAAAGTCGTAGGATTCGGATCTTTAATCCCAAGACCGGCAGCCAACCGGACTCATAGAGGATCAGCGAGACGTAATACCAAATCGTCCGAACCACCGACCCGCGGCCGGGTTGGTAGTCCCGATTGTCATACAAATCGAGACGACGATGAGCGTCCAAAACCGGCTAGTTTTGGGCATGATAGGAATCGTGGTCCGAGGCGTCATCCTGATCGACTTGATCGACCGGTCGCTCCAGCAGAGCCACGCTTGACTGATCGCTTTGGCCTTCGATTTCCGACCCCGCCGGAGCGTAACCGTTGGAAGGAGTTGACCGCGAAGCCTCCGCCGCCGCTCGCCGTTTGCGGTCTCCGACCACCTTATAGCCTTCGTCGCCGCCGGCTTTGAGCCGCTCCTTCCGATAACGGCTACCGTATCCGTAACCGACCGACTGATAGCTGCCCTGGTTGCCGGCTTGATAATGCGAACCGGCTCCGACGTCGCCGACCTTGTTGACGATCACGCCGGCGATTTGAGCGTCGGCCCCCCGCAAGATCGAGACGGCTTCCTTGGCATTGGCGCGGCTGCGGCGAACGATACGGATCGCCAGCAGCGTCGCGTCGGTATAAGCGGTCGTGATCGCCGGATCGGTCACCAGTAGCACTGGAGGCGTATCGACGATGATAAAATCATAATGATCGCGGTACCAATCGAGTGCTTCGCCGAGTTCCGGCATCAATAAGGCTTCGGCCGGATTTTCGGGGATCGTCCCGGAGGGCAAGACGTCCAAGTCATCAATACCTGTCGGTATCGCGGCGGAACGCGGATCCAATTCGCCGTTGAGTAAATTCGTTAAACCGGGCTTGTCCTCCAGCCCGAAACGGCCGCTCAATCGAGGGCTCCGAAGGTCCAAGTCGATCAACAACACCCGCTTGCCGGAGCGAGCCAGCGTGACCGCCAGATTGGCGGCAACCATTGACTTGCCGTCCCCGGGCAACGGGCTGGTGATCTGATAAACCTTGCGATGATGCTTGGCCGCATCGAACAACAATGCCGTCCGGGTGCATCGAATCGCCTCGCTGGTGGGCGATTCGGGCCGGTAAATCGTCGACAGATTAGAATGCCAAGCGATCCCGTTGGGACTGTCATCGCCCGATTTAATCCGTGAAGCGGCGCGTTCATCAACCGGCACGTGTGCGATCACCGGCAGTCCCAATTCGGCTTCGACCTGTTCGCTGCTATGGAACATGCGCGACGTTGATTCAATCAGCAGCGACAACAACCCACCGATTCCGAGACCGATCATGCTGGTCGTCAACAAATCCCGCTTCAGGTCCGGTCCGGTAATTCGAGCGCCAAACGCTGCGGTCAACGGTTCAACGACCACCCCGTGGTTGACTTCGGTGACGCTCAAACCCGCCATTTTGTCTTCCAATTGAAACATCATGCCGCGAAACGTTTCGATTTGTCGGCGGAACATCGCATCATTGGATTCGGCTTGAGACAGTTCATCGGCTAGTGCTTTTTCGCGGCCGATTTCCGTTTTCATCTCGTCAATCTGTTCATCGAGCACCGCGATGCGCTGCCCCATCGTGCTGACGTAGGCCTCAATTTCGCGACCGAGTTCTTTCTGGTGCCGTTCGTAGACCTGCCGTGCTCGTTCGGTGTCCTGCTCCAACAGCGTCCGCCGGGCCTCCAAGAGATCCTCGGCCTCCTGCCGCATCGCTTTGACACGATCCTGACGTTTGGCCGCCAATTCGTTGAGTTTTTCGCGAGTGATGTCCACTTGCTGTGTCAGGCTTTCGACCGACGGGTGCGACGGACCAAAGAGCGAGACGAGTCGTTGTTGTTCGACCAGCAGCGGCACCAGCGACTGCTCAACCTCCAGCGATTCCAGCTCCACGTCCTTCATCCGGGCATCGATCTCGGCCATCCGCTCGGCAGCCGCCGATGCCGCTTCGTCCTCCGGCAATTCCAGTGAATTCTCGCCGTCGGGGTTGGCATCGTCCCGAAGCTGATTGATGATCTGGGCGACTAAGCTCAAATCGCCATCCCGGCCGCGAACACTTTCGACCAATCGCAGATCCGACTTCAACCGCCGCCGCTCCAGGTCCGCTTCCAGTTGCCTGGCCCGGAGTAATTCCTGGCGTTGACGGTGCGGATTGACGACGCTTCCGTCGGCCGCCCAATCCAGTGGCGCCTGCTCGCGAAATGCTTTGTAGTCCTCCTCAAGCTTTTTGATTTCCGGTAGCAGATTCTCCTGAGCTTTGGAGATCAACGATGAAAATCGATCAATCGAACCACTGCGTTCCTTCTCAAAAGATTTCTCCATCGCGCGGCTGGTCGCGTTAACCGCCGCGACGCAAAACTCCGGTTCTAACCCGTCGCACGACAGCGTCACGATCGCCCGATCGGTCGGCCCGCGGCTTTGCGGAGCCGAAAACTGCAGCCCGCCACGCAGCCGGCCGGCCAGCCCGTTCGTCCCGCCACCGGCAATCGCCTGAAGTTCCGGGTCGGCGACCGCTTCGGAGATAATTCGATCGGACCGGATGAGTGTTGAAAGCACTTGGAGGTCGGGGATTCCGCCGACCACTCCACCACCCCCGGAATCCAGCGACAACGGATTCTCCGAACGGATCATCAACTGAGTCGCCGCCGAATACGTTGTTGGCTTGCGTTGATGCCGCCAATAACCTAGTCCCAACCCGCCCGCCAAGCACAGCAGCAGCAAAAACTTGTGCCGCCAGAGCATCTTGGGCAGTCCCTCACCCGAAACGGCACCAGGTTCCTCCAAGTTCAGTTCGGTCGATCCGGCAGAAGGCTGTGAAGTCATCGGCGGGCGGTGGGATGTGGAGAAACGACGGGTATCAATCGGTGACGATCCTATCCCATGTCTGCGGAAAGACCAGACGAAAAACGACTAATGATACACCGCTAACGGGGGGGCGGGGGCATAATCGGCATCGGCCGAACAACCTAATCGATCTGAGAGGCTCGACGTTCGTGCTGGCGAGCCAAATCGGACATCCCTAAATCCGCGTAAATCGCAGCTAGCTTGCCGTGCAATTTCCGGGGATCGGGGAACGCCGGCAATGCCTTTTCCAAGTCGATTAGGGCGTCATGGTTTCGACCCAGCCGAGATAGAATGGTTCCCCGCGTGTCCAAGAAACGGGCGTTTTCGGGAAACTGCTCGACGACCGGATCGATCATCCCGAGGGCCTGTTCCAAACGTGGGGGCTGTTGGTGTGCCAACATCCAGGCCAGGTTGTTGGCGATCACCGGCATCTTGCCGTCCAAACCGATCGCTTGGCGAAGGTGGAACTTGGTCGTTTCAATGTCCTGCTCGAGCCAAGCCAGGTTCGACAATGCCAGATGGGCCATCGCCGAATCGCGGCCGCTGACCAGCAATTCGTTAAGAATTTCGCGAAGCTGCGGGATGTTTTCGCGTTCCACCTGCGCGTAACTCATCAATCGGTTCAACGCCGGAGCGAAATTCGGGTCTATTTGCAAGGCGTTGCGCAGTTGAGCGATCGCTTCGGCCCGAGCCGCGTTGTCGTCACGCTCGCGCAATTGATCGTGCAACTGGACGTACATCGACGCCAGCAGCGAGTCGTAAGGACCTTCGGGATCGATCCGTTTGCCGGTTTGCAACACCCGCTCGGCCTCGCGTAGCTCACCCAGGGCCATCAGGGTTGTCGCATAGATCATCCGGGCTTGCGCGTCCCGCGGCCGGTCGCTGACCTCCCGACGGTAACGCTCCCGAGAGGTTTGAAGCGTCTCGGTCCGTAGTTCCAGCCGTCCCAACCGCCCCTGCAGCTCCGCGATCTGCAGGTAAAGCTGCGGAAACTGCCTCGCCGCGGCGGAGTAGGCGGTGACCGCCGATTCAACGTCGTCGACCGCCAGGTAGTAATTGCCCCAAGCCTGTCGGACCGCTGCGGAGGCCTGCTCGTCGGCGTGTTGAAGGTGCCAGGACCATGCCAGGAGCGTCTCCGGCTCGACGTCGGCGAGCGGATCGGCGGCCGACTGCTGCGAGATGGTGATCGCCAAGTGCCGGTGCGCTTTTCCGAAACCCGTTCGATTGACCGGCGCCAAACGCCGAAAAATGTCAGTGGAACGTCCCGTGAAACCGAGCCGCTCGTTGACCACTGCCATTGCAAAATCCACCTCCCTCGAGTCGACGCCAGCCCCCACCGCCGCCCGGTTCAGAAACAACTGGGCGGCAGCGAAATTACCGCGATCGATCGCCTCCAAACCCCTACGCCAGTATTCCTGGCCGAGCTGACGGCGATCGCCCATCGACCAAAGTGTCGCCGCGACCGCCCCGCCGGCCAACAACAGCCCCGGCAACCCGACGACCAAATGGGTCCAACGTCGCGAAGGCCGCAGCGTCGATTGATTCTCGGTGACCTTTTGAACTGTCCGCGAAACCGCCCGGCCGGTCCGCGAGACCGCCCGGCCGGGTCCGGCTGCGGACTGACGGCCGATCCGACCCAACATCGACGTCGATCGCCGCAACAACCGGCCCGGAACCAGGTGCCGGGGCAGCCGAGACAATGTGCGAACTGTTCTGCCAAACATCAGCCGGAACCATTCGGTTGGACTTCGGACGGCCGGGGCCGGAATAGCCCAATCAGCCGTCGACGCATCACGTCGTAGAGTTGATCGAGCGACGCACGCTGCGGCGGCGTCCATTCGCTCGTCGACGTCGCGTGCATTTGAACCTGAAACACCGGTGGGTCGACCGCCTCACCCCCGACCGTCTGAGTCGCGGTCGTCATGCCCAAGCGGTTCGTTAGGTTGCGAAGCACAGAGCCGTGGGAAGCCGGGGGCGAGATGACCTGCCCGCTCGAGTCGAAACTGGTGTACATCACCAACGATCTCTGGTCCCCGCCGCGGTACATCGATAGCGAAACGCAGGGGATCGGTTGCAATTCGCCAAAGGAAGCCAAATCGAGGTTCTCCGAATCCCGCAACTGCCAACCGATCGCTCCGTAGCAGTAACCCAAATCATGCCATGCGTCATAGGGACCGTCCAGCGAAATGACCACCGGATCGCCCCCGTCGCTGTACACAAACGCTTCGGAGACCATTCCAAACGCATTGGACGGGTCACGCTCGATCCGCTCGTGACTCCGCAGTTTCCAAGGCCCAACCTGTTCCGGGGCCAACCCGGCGGCAACGGTCGGCATCAACGAGGCGTCGGCGATCACGTTGGGGGCCGCGGAGACCGCTTGCCCGCGATGCATTCCAACGGCACAGAACATGAAGATGGTCACAACGGCCAAAACGCCGGCCGATCGAAACCTTTTGGAAGGCTTGCGGGCCTGGGCAATTGGACCTCCGCCCGCATCCGGTTCTTCGTCGACCGGCGGCGGCAGGATGAACCGGAGAAGCCAATCCGAACTGGCCGCCAACAACAACGCTCCGGCAAACGTTGACAAACCCACCAGCGTATGGCTCGGTTCGGCCGTCAGATCGGTTGACCAACGAATTTCAAAGTAAACGATCGCCCAAACCCGCACCGCGTTGGCCACCAAAACCCAAAACAGCACCGTGGCCAAAAATAGCACGGACCGGACCAGGTGATAGCGATTGTACAGCACCCAAAAGACCGCCACCGCGGCGGCGGCAAAGAGCGAGTTAATCCCGCTGCAAGCCTCCTCGACCAGGAAGTCATTGCCGGGCGTTCGGATCACCACCCCGGTTGCCAGGTTGGCAATCCCCAGCCCATCGAGCCAGACGCCGGCAACGCCCGAAGCCAACTTCTGCAGCCCGATGATCAACGACCGATCCAGGCCGAAGGGGGGTGGCAGCAGCAACAGCGCCATCAGCCAGGCCGGCCGCATCACTCGCCACGCGGCACGTCCCCCGACCCAATTCAATAGTCCCGCCAGCACGACCAATGCGGCCAGCGTTCCGACCCAGCCGCTGCGGATCACCAGCCCAAAACCTAAGACTGCCAACCCCAAAGCGATCAGAACGCCACCGGAGAGCCGAAGCTTGAGGCTGGGCGGGGGAAGAAATGACCAATCCCGCCACAGCAGGTAGGCGGCCAAGCCGATGGTGATCGGGAAATGGGCCAGGTGATCGGCCCCCGCCTGGCCGGCCAGCAGCACCCAAAACACCGGACTGAATGCCACCGCCCAACCCGCCACCAGCCAAAGGTACAGCCTTGCAGCCCCCGCCGCGTCAGTTTCCGATTGAGCATCTGCGGCCAAAGGGGCCGCTGGAGGTGAGCGACGGGTGGTCGCTGCGGAGGACATGGGCGGATTTCTACCTTTTTCGAGTGATTCGAGACCGAGCCATCCGTCGCCATTTAGGGCTCGCCACGGCAACACCTTCAGTAGAATGAGTGATTCGACGGCTGCGGAAGTCGTCAAGAGGTTCGGTTGCGGGGGATTTCAATCAAGCCAAAAGTGTTGGCGACTTCCGCCAATTTCTGACGTACCGGATTCTTCTGGAAATCCAACGGTTGAATGAGTTACTAGGAAAATCCACGACGTCAGACGTGCAGGGCTAAACGAACACTCCGTCGGAGTCGCGGCGATAAGGATCAGCAAACAAAAACCCCGCTGACATGATGCCAGCGGGGTGATGTGATTCAGCAAAAGCGGCTTTCTGACAACTCAAACGGCGTGAGTCGCATCAGCAACCTGCCGCCGACGACGAAACAGACCGGCTCCACCAATCGAACTGACCGCAAGACCGGCCAATGCAATCGAAGCAGGCTCCGGGACAGAAACAAAGTCGATTGCACCAAATTGAAACTGACCGCCCAGCGTGGAATCAAAAGTGAACAGCAGCGATTGAGTTTGTTGAATGTTGCTCAGCGACGTGATGTTCAAGAACAAATCTTGACCAGCAGTTCCAGCCAATACGCCACGCTGCACCGAACTAGTGATACCGCCCGTCGAGGTCGTTTGCAAACTGATGGTCCCACCGGCGGCTGAACTCGCACCCCGAAAGACAACCAAATTCGCGTTTGGATTGATAGATGTCATAGGCATCATACCCACCATTGCCGCCGAATAATCATACTGGATCGTCGCACCGCTCGGTGCCATGAAAGCAACGTCGATTAACGTGGCATTTAATCCATCCGAGGTAGCAACATTACCAAACGTGCGTGTCACGTTCATCACCCCTTCGCCATCGGTGATCGGCAAGGAACTATTGTTTCCCTGGGCAGCACTAAAGTCGTCAAGCATGTAATCCGCCGAAGCAATAGCCGGAGCCATCGCGACGAGCAAACCGAAGGCAAGCGTTCGAATCATGGATGGCTCCTTAAGCCAAAGTGAAATGTCGGGGGGCGGTTGGGATCGATCCAACCCGGTTGACCCCGAAGTTACTCCCCCCCTGCTGGGGCCGCAAGCGCCGAATGACCATTTTTGTCATTTTTTGACGATCAGACCGTTTGGGGCGACTTGGACGCCCGTCCCGTCCGGCAACCGGACCCTCGTCACACCATCGATTTGACAGTCGGTTTTGCCGATGACCCCGCCAAATTCAGCGATTGTGACCCCGGTGACGGTTCGCGATGCCCCGGTGCCGGTCAGAGGGATTCGGTGCGTCGTTTGGTACCAACCGACCTGCCCCGCGTCGGCCATACGCCGGAAAATCCACGACTCGCCAAAGTCCAGCGGGCCTGCGCTCTCGATCGGCTCGTTCCACCGCGGCACCCCGCGCACGGCGACCGCCGGATGCTGCCCCGGACCGATCGGAAACGTCAACCGCCCATGATCGAGCATCGGCTTGCCCGCCCACTGCCAACGCTGTTCGACGGATGCCTGATCGACCTGGCCGGTCAGCCCAACTTGGTCAACGACGACGACCGCGGTGCCGCTCAGCAGGACGGTGCGGCGAACCGTCGGTAGCACGGCTTGAGCAGACGCCGCTCCGTGGGCCGCGGCCGCTTCGGCAAAAGTATCCGACAGATCGACCGCCGCCCACCGCACCGAACCGATGCTCCCGTGGCCGATCCACCGCGTCGGCACGCCCGGCCGCGGATCCCACCGCCGACCGTCGACAATCAACGTCAAATTGGAATGCGACGCGGCAGCGGGTTGATAATAGCCCGGATCAATCCAAACCGGCTGTCCCCCGGCACTGAGGATCACCGAGCCGGCGTCGGCCTGCTTGTGATGCGAAAGCAGCGACGGCGTTCCGGTGATCGATACCGACATCGCCGGCACGAACGTCCGGTCGCTGCGGAGCGTCGCCAATTGCAATTCCGGCAACGCCGAGACCAGCGGCAACGCCGGTGGACGCTGCGGCGGCGGCGCGTCGCGGTGAAACAGAAACGCGGATTCGACGAATCGGGTCGGTCCGGCACGCACCGCCTCAGCCGCCAATGCCCGCAGCACCGGTTGATCCAATTCCCGGTCCAAAAACGCCATCACCGAGGCCCCGGTCAACCACGGCTGGGTGTCGCCAAAGGTCACCATCCGGCCATCGCCGCCAACGACCGCTTCGGCATAGCGGCCGTTTATCGCCAGCGAAGCGTCCAGGTCATTCATCGACGGATCAATCCCGCACCGTCGCCAAGCGTCCAGGAACGTCAAGTAGTGATTCAGCGCGTAGGCCCAGTACAGCGTCCCCTCGATGTAGCCGCCGTCGGGCGTCGTGCATCGCTGGGCAAAACGTTTCAAAACTTCCCGGGCCGCGATCGCTTGAGCCCTCGCTTCCGGTGCGTCGTCGAGCAGCGCCAGCGCCACCATCCCCGCCCCGGCGTTGGCCACCGCGGTGGTGTTGGACGGGTTGTGCCGCGGGTTCCAAAACCAATCGTCGTGGCACAGCGGCGCGGTGTGCAGCATGAACCGCAGGTAACCGAGCAACAAATGCTTGTCGGCCGGAGACAGTCGGTCCCGCCACGTGTCAAAGACCTGCGCTACCAGGATCCAGTCGGACCCCGCAAAATCAATGGCGTCGCGGTTGCGGCAAATCTCCCGCACTCGGCTCATCAATCGCTCGGCGACGTCCGAGTCACCGTTCAAATCAGCGACCAACAGCATCGCCAGCGGTTGAGGTTCATCGCTCTGGCCGGCCTGTTCGATTTGAGTTCGATAAGCTTCAAACGCCGGATCGTTCCAGCGTTCGGCAATCGCCTCTCGCCCGGCCTCGTCCCACAGCAGCCTGGGTCGATGCGAACCCGGTTTGCCGCGTGTCGCTTCGTCGGCCGCCATCGGCCAATCCGACCAGCCATCCCAGTCGGGCCGATCGGCTTGCGTTGGCTCGCAGCGGCCCGGCCGACCGGCGATCCGCGTGACCCGCCCGGCGACGGCAAACCCCGGGTATCCGTAATGGCTCGGCCGCACCGGCGTTCGCTGCACGACCAACGTGCTCAACTTCGTCCCGGCGAGTTCATCGGGGATCGTCCAACGCTCGTCGATCCATGGGTTCAGTTCCGGCAGCGTGTCGGACCAAACCCGCCAGCGGAGTTGTTGATTCGCATCCCGGTCTATCACCACCCGCAGCCGGGCGTCGCGAACGTGCCGAAAGTGCCACGCGGCGGACTCCAGGTTGTCACCGCCGCCGGTCGTCGGCGACAGTTGCACCGCGTCATCGTCGAGAAACCACCCTCGCCAAGCCGAAACCGCAATGCCCGCAAAATGAACGTGACAAACGACGCAGAAATCCTCCGCGGTCATCTCCGGCGGCGGCCGCGAACAGATCGCCACCGCCATCCCGGCGGCGAAGTACGTTTGCCACCGGACCTCATCGAGATCGATTTCAAAGGCCAACTCGAACGGCCGGGAGCCGATCGGCCACGCGGCCACCGCCCGTTCGGTCGCGTTGCCCCACGGTCCCATCGTTTCGGCCCGCACCGCGATGCCACCGGGCCGCAGCGACACCCCGCGGGTCCGCCAATAGGTCGTCGTGGACCAATGGTCCCCCGCGGTGGCGTGACGGACCCGCCGGGACTTGATCCATTCGCCGGTCAACGGACGTCCAGCAGCGAGCGTCCCACGACGTTGAGTTGACGACCGTCGGGTAACAGGTCGGGCGATCGAATCGGCAATCCGAGCCAATCGGCCGCCGTCGTCCAAAGATCGGCAGGGCTGACCGGATCCTCCCGCACCTCCGCGCCGCTCGCGTCGGTCCGGCCAATCACCGCCCCGCGCCGCGTTGGTCCGCCAAACAACAATCCGCTGTAGGCGGCCGACCAATGCCCACGGCCGGGCCGCGACCGGGAACCTTCCAGCCGCCGGTCCCGCCCGAATTCGGTCGACACCATGACCAGAATGTTGTCGGAGGAACCGCGTTGATCCAAGTCAGCGATCAATCCCGCCAGCGGCCGGTCCAGTTGCCCCGCCTGGACCGCGAACTGTCGCTCGATGTCCTGATGATGGTCCCAGTCGGCCAACTCCACCCAAACGTAACGGCTGCCGGCCTCCGCCAACCGCCGGGCCATGATCAGGTAGTCGGCCCACCGGCCCTCCCCGTACTGCCGCCGCGTGGCGGCCGATTCGGTTTGAATGTCCTGCAAGCCGGTCAACAGCGGCGATTGCGAAATCGAATCGACTCGGCGACGCGCTTCGTCCAGCCGCCCGGTGATGCCGCGACGATCGCCCAAATGATCGCCCCGGGCCTGGTTGGCACGCCCCTGGTTGGCACGGGACAGCGCCCGCAGCGCCGCGGCCCCGCGTCCGGTCGGCACACCGGTCCCGGCGGTTGGATCGGTCGGTGATCGGTCCCCGGGCATCACCGCATCGAATGCCATCGCCGAGGCACCCAGGAATCCCGCATCCGGCTCGCTCGACGGCACCGCGACGTAGGGCGGCGGCACCGACCAGCCGGATCGATGGGCCACGATCGCCCCGAGCGACGGATCGGTCGACCCCGCATCCGTCCGTCCGGTCCGAACGTACCGTTGACCCGGCTCGTGCTCGTTTTGACGATGGGTCATCGATCGGAGGATCGTCATCCGGTCGGCCACCGCGGCAAGCTCCGGGAAACCCTCGCCAAAATGGACCCCGGGAACCCGCGTCGGGATTGACCCAAAGATCCGATCGGCCGGTCCGCCCTCTTTGGGATCCAGCGAATCGATCTGACTCAACCCACCGCGCAGGAAGACGTGAATCACCGAACGCAGTGCCGGATCCGCCGATGCCGACGCCGCATCGGCGGCCCGGGGCGACGCGGCGGCCGGTCGCGACAGGCCCCACCATCGCAGCGATGCCGCCCCGCCCAGCGACCGGGACAACCACGATCGTCTCGATAGCTCCGGTCGGGCCATAACAACCAACTGAATTAGAAATTAATGTAGGTTTCGTCGAGTTCGCAAAGCGTCCCAATGTACTCGCGGGCGATCGACCGAGCATCCTTTGGTTTCAAAGGGGGTTCCAACGAGTCGATCAGTTGCCCGATGGCCCGATGTTCATTCGGGTCGGGTGAACGACCGGTTGCCCGCCGGAACAACGCCTCCCATTCGTCCCGACCACCGCCCGCTGAGGGTTTTTGCGATAATCGCTCGGCCAACCGCTCCGCCGTTCCGCCCGGTGCGTTGACCCAAGTCTGAACCACCCCGCTGAGGCTCGACAGACGCACCGCCGCGATCGGCAACCCGTCGACGGAGCCGACCTGATGCGATTGAGTCGTCGCCAGAAACCGGTCGTTCGGACTTCGGGGCCGTCGACGAACGAACGCCTCGTGAGCCGTCCCGCCCGGCGGGACCACCGCCTCACTGAACGTGATGGACGCTCCGGTGATGGATGCAAGGCATTCGATCCGCTCGGCCGCCGACAACCATCGGCCGCGATACCCAATCGCCGTATCCTCGCCGGCCATCCCGGCCGAACGATAGACCTTCGATGCCAAAATTTGACCCAACAACCATCGCAACGATCCATCATGGTCGATCAACCCGCCGGCTAATTGATCCAAAACCTCAGGGTGCGTCGGTGGATGACGAAAATCCAGCTCGCCCACCGGCTCGACCAATCCCTCCCCAAACACTTCCTTCCAAACCCGGTTGACTAGGTTGCGAGCGATCCGCCGGTCCGGGTCGTGATGAATCCATTGATCGATCGCCGCGGTCCGCGGGTCGTCCCGCTCGCTGGCGTTCCAATAGATCTCGCGCGGTTGTTGATTCTGTCCCCCCATGCCCACCAAACGCAAGGCGGCACGGTGCGTCGCATGCACCCAGACCGTCCGCGACGGATGCGACGTGAGCGACCCGAGGTCCAACAGAACCAATCCGACAAAAACCGCCGCCCCCGCGATCGCCGGACGCCGATCGATCGACCATCGCCGAGCGATCCATTGAAGTCGAGCGATCCATTGATATAGACCGACGACCGACACGAGGGCTGCGACCATCAAGATGTCCGATGCGGCGATCGCCCGGCGGTCGGACAACGGATCGGCCATGCGATACAAATTTGCCGCCAAACCTTCATGCTGTGGCATCCACGCCGGCACGATCAAATGCAGATAATTGCCAACGATAAACAGGCAAACCGCTCCGGCCACCGATGCCGACAGCGGCAGGACCGACGCAAACTTAGAATACCGCCGCGATGCTAAAATCGCGATGGCGATCGTCGCGACCATCCCGATCGTCCCAACGCCCAGCAGTCCCCAAACCACACGACGTTTCTGGGGTCCGGTCAGCGTTTGCTCTTGATAAACCACGCCGCTGAACGTCTGCTCCAACGCTCGATGATCGCTTTGGGAGACATCGATGCCCGGATGGTCATGACACCGGGCACATTGCATGTCCAACCCCAACGTCCGCGCGGCAATCGATTCACCCGCCATATCACCATTGGCGCTGATCGCGGTCCAAAACAAGTCATTGCCCGGTCGTGAATCATGATCGGTATGCCAACGCCCCAGACGCATGGATTCGCAACGTCGCTGATGATCTTTGCAATGTTGCCAAAAAGAATCTCCCCCGCGACTGGTCGAGGTGATATGCCCGGCAATCATATCAAACAACGATTCGTCCCCGGCAATTCGCCGACGACACCATGCCAACCACTGATGAGCCAATTGCTCTTGCGGCACTTTCATCGCATACGCCGCCGCCCCCAATCGCGTTTCGTCCAACCCCATCGACTCGCCAAACCATCGCCCCCATTTGATGGCAAAACGGGGATCGCGGATCAACGCATCGATCAGCTCATCAGCCATCCGATTGGTTGACGACTTTTCCGCGACAGCGGTCCATTGCTCAATCTCCGCATCGGTGGGTGGGCCGCCCGACAGGTCAAAATACAACCGCCGAATCGAAACGCCCGTCGGTGCCGGGGCCGGCCACGCGTCGCCCAGGAGCCGCAGCGTTTGGCCGATCGGTCCATCGACCGGTGAATCGGTTTGGCCGGCAGCGTTCGGCTGGGCGTTCGTATCTTGGGTGCCAACCGAGGCTTGATTGACCACCACGACCTGACATGCCACTTGGCGACCGCGGTAGACCATTGTCAATCCGCAGCATCCCGGACCGACTCCGCGGACCGAACCATCCGCCAACCGCTCGGCCACCGCCGGATCGCCGACATAGGTTTCGACCAAGTGCGTGACGTCCATGTCCGCGGAGCCGGGATCACCCGAAATGGCCCGACAAGCGGGTCGGACGATTTGGCCAGGTTGGATTACGACCCAACGATCGCACCCCAGCGACCGTGGGGCCGGACTCTGACCGAGCACCGCACCGCCGTCGATCCAGTCTTTGATCAATTGCTCCTGCGGCCCACCCGGCGGCCAGACCCGTCCCCCGCCGTGGTCGACCCGAGCGGTCGGTTTAGCCAGCCAGCCCGAAGGCGACCCCGCATGCTGCCGGCCGATCGCGGCGATGGCATTCCAATCATCGGCCGGGTTCCCCGATCGCAGCGACAGGTGCAACTCACCCTGGCCCTCCATCGCCCCATGGCACCGGATCGCGTTGCACCCATGCCGCTGCATCATCGGCAAGACATCCGCGACGAATGTCGGTGCCGACAACGTCTGGGCGGCCCCACCCCCCGCCGCGGTCGCCGTCACGCCAACCGACACCACAAAGCAACCCGGCGTGAACCAAAACCAAACGATCCACCGCCAACCCGACCGGGGGCGTGGCACGGCAATTGGCGGCGGTGAGGTCACCCGCGGGATTGTCGTCCACAAAACGCAACCTGTCAAAACAGTCGTACGTCATTGACAACCCGGACAGACACCGAGGAACGCGGGAACAACAACGGATGTTGTATATTGAGCTTTGCTGGATAGGTCGACCCGTTAGCCGCGACGCGAGGCTTTGCGAGCGGCCGGGCCGGGAACACGAATGCCCAGCCGAAACCCGACCGCTCGCAAAACCTCGCGTCGCGGCTAACCGCCTGTCGCTTGCCGCAACGAAAGTCGTCACTCGTTGTTCCCGCGTTCCTTAGCAAGGCTCTTCACCGCCGCCTGCCGAATCCCAACGCCACAGGATCTCGGCCAACCGGTCGCGATGCCGTCTCCACGAAAATTCCGCCGCCCGGCCCGCCGCCGCCCGCCCCATCTCGACCGCCGCGCTCCGGTTGGCCGCCATCCAATCGATCTTTTGGGCCAACCCGTCGACGTCGTCGGGGGCCAACACAAAGCCATCGACCCCCTCGCGGATCACTTCGGGACCACAAGAATGCGTGCTGGCGATCACCGGCATCCCCGTCGCCATCGCTTCGACGATCACCAACCCGAACCCCTCGAAAACGCTCGGCAGCACCAGCACGTCGTGGGCGTGCATTTGACGCACGACGCCGGGTTGATCGGTCCGGCCCAAGTACTCAAACCGGTCGGAGACCGCTTGGAGCGGCGTTTCATCAACCGGCAACGGACCGAGCAGCGACAAGGTCACCGCCGCCGAATCCACTAGGGCAATCGCATCGAGCAGGTACTTGATTCCCTTGCGTTGACCGATGCCGCCGACGAACAGCACTTTCAATGGTCCGTCGATCCGCCGCGGACAGAACTCGAACTGATCGACATCGACGCCCAGCGGCAGGACGTCGATGCAATCCTCGGCCACCCCGACTTCGAGCAACGAGGCTCTGGTAAAACTCGATGCCGCGATGCACCGATCGGCCGCCATCGGTTCCCGCTCCAACCGCTCGCGATACCAATCGGGGAACCGCACGTTGCTGATCGTCCCGGCCCAATCGGGGTGCGCTTCGGCTTCGGCGGTCAGAATCCGAACCGCCGCGGTGACGTGCGCGGTCGCGAACTCGCAAACCGCCAACCGCCCCGCCGCCTTGGCCACCGCCAGCGATGCTAGGCAACTCCCCTGGAACCCCCAAAACCCGCCGCCCTCGTCAATCCGCCGGGCCACCCATCGGTCAAACGCCGCATCCCGCCGATACATCGCCTCCTCAGCCCGCCCGCGGTCACCGACCACGTCCCGCCAAAACAGCTCCGGCACTTCAAATAGCGGTCGCCGCATGACCAATTCGTCCGGCAACCCGTCCAGATGCCGTTTGGCGAGCATCCGACCAAGTTTGGGCAAACCGGCCAGCCCCCGGTCGATCCAACACGACGGTTTGTAATAACTGCTGGTGACCAACCGCTCCAGCCGCCCCAACCGGTGCATCGACAAAGCGTGCTGGTAAGCGTGCTGTTTGCCCGAGTGCGAAACCAGGAACGAATGGCCGGTCAAGTGGCTTCTCTTTCGGAAATTTGTCTTTCAATCGGTTCCCCCCCTCGCCCCGCTTCGGGGAGAGGGGGCCGGGCCAGCCTCCTTTCCCCCCCTCGCCCCGCTTCGGGGAGAGGGGGCCGGGGGGTGAGGGGTCGGCGGCTTGGATCTGCAAACAAAATCCTCACCGTCGCCACCCAGCCAACCGCTCCGCCCCGCCAAGCCCCAACGCCAGCGCCATCGCCCGGTACCCCACCGGCAACGCCGCCGACGGGTCCGCGTGCCAAACCGCCGACCGACCCAACAGCCGGTGCAACCTCTCGGCAGCCCCCCGGTCGTGGTTCCAAAGCGTCCGAGCAATTTCCAACCGCCGGGTCACCAACGCCCGCCGCCGCGGCCGGTTCATTTGCCCACTCTCGACCAAGTGCGTCTCGGCCCACCGCAGCACCTCCAGCGACGTGCCCGCGGTCGCCACCGGATTGCCCCGCGAAACGCCCGCCGGATTGACCCGGTACAGCGCCCCGGTCCCCGGGGCGGCGACGAACTGGCATCCCCGCATCAGCAACCGCAGCGACAACTCATGTTCTTGGCACCGCGGCTGATCCGCCTTCCACCCGCCCGCGTCCAAAACCGCCTCCCGCCGGAACAACATCGAACTGGTCTGCAGGTTCCGCCATCGCAAAAAGTCCACCCAAACATCCGCCGCATAAGCCTCCTCATTGAGACCGATCGGGCTCCCCTCGCCCCCGCTGGGTCGTTCCGGCTGGTTAGCCGCGACACGAGGCTCGGCGAGTGGCCGGGTTCGTCCCCAATCGCCTCCAGGTCGATCCAATACTGGACCCGGCCACTCGCCGAGCCTCGTGTCGCGGCTAACGAAGGCTGCTCCACCACCGGCGACCGCCACCGCCCACGCCGGATCGTCATCCCCAACCTGCCGCGGCGCCGCGTAAACGACGTCCGCACCCGACCGCTCGGCATCGTCCAACTGCTCCCCCAACGTCCCCGGCAACAACGCATCATCCGCGTCCAAATACTTCAACCACCTCCCCCCCGCCGCCTCGGTCAGCCGCTGCCTTGCAAAATTGCCCCCACGATTAACCCCATCGCCGAGCACCCGCACGCCGCGATCGACAAACCCGCGGGCCACCGCAACGGAATCATCGACGGACCCATCGTCCCAAACCAAAATCTCCACCCCCCCAACGATGGCCTCTCCGTCGATGACAACCCCATCGACCTCCTCCGCCCGGGCCAAAGCCGAACGCAGCGTCGTGCCCAGATGCGCCGCCGCGTTGTAACACGGCACGAGGATGCTCACCGATGGCACGGTCATCAAACGCCGCTGCAACGCGGCACGAACGTCTCGGCAGCGACGAACGGGGCCAAGCGACGGACCAACGGCGGGTGGACCATCAGCACCCCAAACCAAGATTCATAGCGACTGATACAACTTCTCCAATTGCTCACCGATCGCATCCCAAGTGTAGTGTTCCTGAACCAAGCACCGACCCCGCTCGCCCATGGCAGCAGCTTCTTCGGCGTCGTGCAGCACCGCCCCGATCGCCTCGCTCCAATCCTCGATCCGCTCGGCCACCACTCGCCCCGCCCCAGCCGGCTGCACCTCATCGAAGTGGACCCCCGGCGACAGCAGCACCGCGGTCCGGCTGGCCATTGCCTCGAGCACCGCCAGCGAAAAGCCCTCCTGCTGGCTGGGCAGCACGAAGACCGCCGCATCGCGAAGGGCCGCGACCTTGTCGTCCCCATACAGCGGCCCGGGCATCCAAAGCCGGTCGGTCCACCGGCCCGCCGCCGCGATTCGCCGCACCTCCGCCGCTTGCCCGTCGTCCGGACCGACGACCGCCAAGCACGCGGTCGGGTGCCGCGACGCTAAACGATCCATTGCCGCCGCTGCCCACTCGGGTCGCTTTTTGGAATGCAGCCGCCCCAGGAACAAAACCACCGGCCCGTGCACCTCGCCAAAGCTGCTGCGGTACAAGTGCCCCGGCTCCGACCGTCCCGCCGCCGCATCGATTTCGGCCAAATCCACCCCGTTGCCAATCACGTGCACCGGCGGCATCGAGCCCAGCTCCGCGACGCCCGCCGCTTCGGTTTCGTTGAGGCAGTGCAACGCCGACGCTCCCCGCAGGTAGCGACGGTGCGTCGTCGCCAACGCCACCCGCTTCTTCCACCGCGACTGCCGCAGCGACCACGGATCGAGCATCCCGTGGGGCGTGACGACCACCGGCACGCTCCGGCGGCGAGCCATCGCCGCGACGGGCAACAGGGCCGGTGACCAGACCCCGTGACAGTGCAACGCCGAGTTCGACGTTTCGCCACCGCCACCATCGTCCAGCCACCGCCCCACCGCGTCGCGGTCCAGGGGTAACCAATCGACCTCATCGGCCCCGGCGATCGATTGATACGGCTCACGGTGCTGACCAACGTCGGGCGAAGCCACACCCACCGCTCGCCCGGCCCTGGCCGCGGCACAGGCCAATCGTACCGGCACCGCCGGCAATCCCCCCGCCGCCGGATCGAGCGTCTCGACCACGTGCATCACCCGTATCACGGCCCCCACGAGGCTGGCACTGGCCCTGGTGTGCTGAAGTGCGATCGGTTAGCCGTGGGTCGAGGCTTTGCGAGCCACCGGGCCGGGCCACCCAAGGTCTTCACATGCACGATCCGGCCCGGCCGCTCACAAAGCTTCGCGTCGCGGCTAACGGGATGATCCACGTGCTCGACGTCGCCGGCCCCCGTGGACCGCATCACCGCCCCCGCCGAGCCTCGATGGCCGCCCGGTAAACCGCCACCGTCCGCCGCGTCATCGCCTCGACGGTGAACTCGGCCACAAAGCGACGCCGCCCCGCCGCCCCCCACGACCGCGACGTTTCCCGATCCACCGCCAATCGCTCGATTGCCGCGATCCAGCCGTCCGCATCCCCCGCCGCGATCACCCGGCCGGTCACGCCATCCTCAACCGCCTCACCATTGCCATCAACATCGTTGACCAAACAAGGCAACCCCGCCGCCATCGCTTCGAGGATCGAGAACGGAAACCCCTCGTAGCGGCTGGGCAGCACAAACGCATCAAACGACGGCAACTGCTGCCGAACATCCCCGCACCACCCCGCCAGCGTCACGCGGTTGCCCAAACCCAACCGATCAACCGCCGCCGCCGTCGCCGGTGCCAGCGACCCATCGCCGAGCCAAGTCAAATGAACCCCATCCTCAACCCGCGGCATCACTTGCTCAATTAAAAATAGAGGATCCTTCTGCTCCTCCATCCGCGCCGACGCAACCAACCGAAACGTTTCAACCTCGTTACCTGCCGTTGCCCGCGCTTCGGAGGTCGTGCGGCTGTGAGTTGCCCCGCTACCACCGGTTAGCCGCGACACGAGGCTTTGCGAGTGGCCGGGCCCGCCCATCGCCACGCCATGACCAACAGACGCTCCGCCCCGGCCACTCGCAGAGCCTCGTGTCACGGCTAACGACTGCCGAACGACCTCATCGAAGAAGTGGGGCTGGGGGTGAGGGGGCCGGCGGGCTGAACCGGACTTGATTGCGCCAACATCTGCCGCGATCCCATTAGCAACCGCGGTCACGTTCTCAACCGAAGCGAACTCCCGCAACTGACGACCGCAAGCCTCACTAACGGTCACAAATGCGGCCCCCGACGCCCGAAGCGTCCGCCGAGCCACCCAATCCCGCACCGGAGCCCATCTCTGCCCCAACTGCCCGGCATCCCGCGTGATATGCACGGTCACGACTTTGGGGGCATCAAACCGCGCCAACAGCGGCTCAGCAGCATCCTCCAGCGTTTGTTTGGACAGATGCACCACATCGGGCTGTAGTGAGTCGACCACCGCCACCAACCGCCGCCGCGTCCGCCGGTCCAGCCAAGCCCCCAATGATCGTGTCGGCCGGTCAAAGTACGTATTGGGATAATCCAACCGATGCGTCGTCACCCCGTGAGCCAGCCCCGCAACGAACTCATCCATCCTGGGATGCGAGGGCACCACCACATCAACCCGGTGCCCCGCATCGATCAACCCCCCGGAGAGCAACTGCAGGTAATGCTCCCCACCCCCACGCGAGCCGCTGCCGGGACTGATCAAAACCACCTTCAAGCATCCCAGCCCGGTCATCAACTCAGTGGTCTCCGTGACTCCGTGGTAGGAACATCAACAACCGACCGCAGCAACTCAACCCACCGCCGCACCCCGGCATCGAGCGAAATGTGCGGCCGACTGCCCACCGCCCTCCGCCGATACGGCTCGCGAACGGCGGGATCACAAACCCGCCGCATCATGTCAGTCAATTCACCCACCGAATCAGCCGCGATTACGCACCCGGCATCATGCTCCCGCACCCATTGCGACGCCCCAACGGCCGCGGTCGTGATGACCGGCAACCCAGCCGCGAGCGCCTGATTAATCACCACCGCCCAACCATCATGCCGGCTGGGCAGCACGAAGACATCCGCCGCCGCAAACCGCTGAGGCAGTTCCTCAGGCGACAGAAACCCCGTCCACCGCGTCCGCTGGGCCGCCGCCGATGACTGCCCCCCGCGGAGTGGCCCCTCAAGCGGTCCGGTCCCAACGATTTCTAACGTCGCATCGACGCCGTTTGCCATCAACGCTTCAAACGCCTCGAACAGCAGGTCGATGCCTTTTCGCTCGATCAATTGACCGCAAAATAAGAACCGGCACGTCGATTTCGGGTCGTGCCCCCCGGCCCTCGCCGCCGCCTGCTCAAACGAATCGGTGCGGGTGAAGTAGGGCAAATCCACCACCGCCACCCCCGGCTGCCGCCAATCGCCGATAGTCCTCGGCCGCGCGGCTCCCGATCGCGGCGATCGCATCGGGCCACCGCACCGCCGGCCGGCGTGCGACCGCCCGAACCGCCCCGGCCAACCACCCCCGCCGCCGCATCCCGGAGGTTTCCGCCTGCATCACCCACCGCCGCCGATGCCGCCGCAACCACCACATCGCGATTTGGTTGGTCAGCCCCGCATAGCCCGCGACGACATAAACATCCGCATCCGCGTCGCGCAGCGCAGCAAGCACACCGGGATTCCAGTGAACCCGCCCGCCAAAGAACCATGCCCAATGCCCCGGCAATATGCTTTCGTAATCGCCCAGCGGTCGCGCCCCCCAATGGGTATCCGGCGCCGCCGCTTCCAAATAAAGAACCGACACCTCCACCGCCCCGGTCCGCGACAACGCGGCAAACGTCTCCTGCATGTACGGCACCGGCAGGATGGTCAGGAAACAAACTTTCACCCTGACAAGTCGCCATCATAAATCCGGTCCAACCGATCGACGTAGCCGTCCATGCTGTAACGCCGAGCGAGGTCCTCCCGCCCCGCGATCGCAGCCCTTCTAAGGTCACCCAGCGACGCCATGGCCCGCCGCACCGCGTCGCCAAACGCCCCGCGATCGGAAGGCTCAAACACAAACCCATTGACCCCTTGGGTGATTTGCCCCGCCGCGTCGCCGGTCAAGCTGCGAACCACCGGCACCCCGCACAGCAAAGCTTCGAGACTGCGAGTCCGAAGACTTCCATATCCGAAGGCATTAACAGCAGATCAATCGAGTGATAGAAAGAACTCAGGTCCCGTTGAAAACCCAAAAATGTGATTTGATCGTTGACACCCGAAGATTTGGCTAGATGCTTCAGGGCACCCATCATCGGCCCATCCCCCGCAATCGTCAAATGGACGTCGGCATACTGTGAATCGGTGAGCAAATTGATCACCCACTCGACACGTTTGATCGGGTGCAAGCGGCCGGCATATCCCCAGTGCACCGTTTCGGCCGACGCCCCCTCGCCCCGTTGCGTCGGCGGCACAAACCGTGTGGTATCAATTCCCAAAGGGATCAATTTGACCACCCCGCTCAATCCCGCATCGAGTTGCAAAACGGAGGTCTCGGTCGCTTCGCTGGGCACCAGCACCGCGTCGACCCGACCGAGCAGCCAGCGTTCCAGACGCCGACGCCACCCGGCGGACTGGACATCCAGATGTCGAGTCAACACGATCCGCCGCCGGCCCCATCCGCAAAGCACCGCGGCCACGATCGCGCGAACCGAATGAACGTGAACGATGGTGTTCGGCCCGCCGGTTGCCACCATGCCCATCAGCCGCCCCCACTGGATGACATTCGTCAGGCCGCGGGGCGGAAACTGACAGTCTCGCACTTCGACGCCGCCGCGAAACTGACCGGCCCGGTAACCGGCCCAGCGTCCCGCCACGACAATCTCATCACCCCGATCAGCTTGACGATTGGCCAAGTCAACGACATGCGTCCAATCGCCCCCCTGGCTAACTTCGTTGATCAAATGGAAAACTCGTCGTGACCCCCTCAAAGTTTACCGACCACATCGCGGAGTTGATCGATCCGCCAAAGTCCCAGGCCCTTGCCATGCTCCTGAGCCTCGTCGAAAAATTCAATCGGCTCCGGCAAATTGAACGGGGGCCGGCACAGGTCCACCGGACGGAATTTGCCCAACTCAATGTCTAGATTGCTCGAAGCTCCCGGATGGTTGGTGACCAAAGCATAACGAATGTTCGATCTCGCGATATTGACGAGCGCCGCCTGAACCATGTCGTTGGGCAGATGGATCAAACAGTCCCGCACCATGATCAAATCCACATCTGGTAAGTCGTCATTGACCAGATTCATTTGGACAAACCGCCGCCGGGGCGTCGCATAACGCCTGGAGTTAGCCGCGACAAGGTCCGCCACGATGTCCGCACCGATGTACTCGACCGATCCTAGATCAACGTCCCGCATCCACGCAAAGTCACCGCAGGGCAAGTCGAGCAGCGTTGCGATGTCGTATCGCTTGATAACCCCAGGTAGGATACTTGAAACTACACGAGTGTTATTGATGTTAGATCCCGGGCCGGACATGGATTCTGCATCAGCCCAGTGATTGGTTCGGTAGATTTTCGTAAATACCGACGCAGCACCTCGGCGCCGCGAAATCATCGCCCCGGAATCGACGCGGTGGCCCCATCATCGATCGCCGCACCGCACCCAGAAAAGCTTTGATATCTACCATTGGGTGATTGGTTTAGTGGTCGACAGTGAAGTAACTTGGCGACCGCCAAACCACTGCATTGCGATCAACAAAAGGTACAGTCCGATCAACCCATAAAAAGTCGCCATGTTAAATGACCGACCGGACAGGAAGATGACGGAGATGCCGGCCGCGTAGACGACAAATATCAAGAATGACTGCTGCGACCACAGATAAAGTCGGTCCCAGGCACGCACGCCCACCCCGGCCAGCGCCGGAACCACCACCAGTCCAATCCAACCAAAATTTAAATAAGCTTCTCCGATGAACCCAGGCGAGTTCGTCATCACCGCCTCCCCCTGCTCATCGACCAACCCTTTGGCTTCGGCCAGCAACAACCCCGCATCGGCAGATGGTTTGCCGGGCCACAGGAATCGGGGAATGGGATTGACCAGTTGAACGTAGTAGGTCAAGCCATATTGATAAGGGATGACATCAGGCACTGATGTGACCGATGTACTGCAACTCGCGAAACATTTCAAAGCCGACGTAATCATTGGTTTCGCTGATCGCAGTGAACTGACCCTCATTGCGACCCGATACGATCACCGCCGAAAATACATAGCCGGCACACCACGGCAATCGGCAGACCGAAGATCAATAAGTTGTCGCCGGATCGCTCGGGCTTGCTTTCCAATAGACCGCTGCAGCGATCGGCAGGATCAGTGGAAGCACCTGCGAGCGATGGCCGGAATTGATGGCTCGGATCAACAGCCAACCGACCAACGCGGTCGCGATTAGACGCTGCGTCGTTGTGAATCTCCGTGAAAGGATGATGATTGCCCCGACCGGGACCACCGCACGCATGAAAAGCGAAAGTTCCAAGATTGCGTCACGCAGCCCACCGTAGCGACCTCGTTGGAACGGATCGGACCACCGACGTTGCAGACCGGTCAACCCCTCAAAGAATGCCCAAAGATTGAAACGGACAAAGATCGCCATCGCGACTCAGTCCAGTAAGCATACCGGCCAGAAACAGGAACCAGACGGGTGTGGGAGACTCAATCCGGCGGACTCGAGCCGCCAGGTCATCGAAAAAACGCAGATTCAGACCATGATAGGCCGCAAACATCACGATGCTGGCGACCGTCAACATAACGATCGAATCATCGTAAGACTCTTGACCCTGCCGCCGAACCGCCTCGGGTGCCTGAAGCAATTCCAGACCCATACCACACCAGGACCGACAGAATCATCATGCTGCGACCGGTCACCAGCCGGTGAATATCCCGCTGAAGATCGATCAGCAGCGTCGCCACCAACACCGCAAGCAAAAAAACCAACCCACCGTCGTGTCGAGCCGCAAGAACTGATCTTCAACCATAATTGCAACTGGAAAACCGGCGATTTTTGAGTTGCCGAACGACGCTCGGCGACGAGAGGGTGCTCAAACGCCACGCATCATCAGAGGCAACAGTTTTGTGATGATTGACCAAAAGTGAAATTTTGACAGTCCCTTCACAAACCGGCCTACGGTGATAAATTGCACGAGGCAACTCGACGAAAAATTCGCACCAAATCCGCGGCTCCCTAATCAACCGCCATACACCTCGCGCAGAGGCATAGCGGAACTGCGATATCAGTCGTCCGGCGGCCAGGGGTGCAATTAGTAGCAATGGAGCCCGCATCACGATGCTGCAGCATTCGTTTCGGGCATGAAGGCGATGAGTCCGCTGCTCATCACGTCCCTGTGGCGTCAATTGAAGGTACGCCGCGATCCCGTTCCATAGCAGAACCCGGTAACCGGCATCCTTAACGCTCAGGTACCGATTCATAAGCGAAAGGAAGATCTTAGACAACAAACCGGATTTGCCAAAAACTGATCTCCGAAGCGCCATCCCTCATTCGGCAAAGGACAAGTGATTTCATTCCCTCATGTCCGTTTCTTCCCCTCCATGGCGGTAGCCGTGCTTCTTAACGGCGACTGCATAGATAGCGGCAAACCTCACTTCCGAAGCCGCCCTAAACGTTTTATCAATGCCTCTCCGATGTAGAGCGGCGTGCTACGGTGGACAGGGTGGCCACAGGACACGAAGTTGCAGAATCTACCCGTGAGCGTGACAGGACGCACCCACAGCCTTAAGTTTTCATCTACTAGCCCGGGGTGTGCGAGATAGGTTTCGGCAACCGCCGCGTATGGGGACAACTCAAGTCTGACAGCCTTCCAATCGGCTCGCCCCCGCACCGGCAGCATCCACGGCTTCACTCCCAAAGCATGGATGAGAGGCGGCAACGGACGAATTCGGCTTCGGACCGTTATGGCAATATTGTGTAGAATATGCTGGCCAATCCTTGCGGGAATTAAATCGCTAACGCCGAGCTCGCCCCGCAGCGTGGACCCAAGAAGTCCCGCGAGAAGATCCTGATCGCTGTTGAGGTGGGCCGGCCGATCGCCGTGAGATAATTCTTGAGCCCGAAGGAAGTCTGGTTCTTTTGTCAACTGTTCCCACTTGTCGAGCAGGGGGCGGTGTGCTCGTGTCACCCGTAGGTAGCAACTATTGATCGAGGTGGGGGGGGGGGAAGGGGTCAGCCCCCAGAACGTGGCTCGGCGAGGATCATAGGTGCCGCGTTCCTCCGCATAGACGAGATCCCTGGGCGATAGCGATCCGAAGTCAGGGAGCGGGCCGGCGAGGATGATATCTGTATCGATCCACACAACTTCGCCAGATAATTCGGAAAGAGCACGAATTAAGATCTGTGGCTTAACGTTCCATCCCACACCTTTCTCGACATGTATCTGATGAACCGACACCCCTGCAGCGTGTCGCTTCATCCATTCTTGGAGTGAGCGGTCGATTTGACGCTGATACAGGTGGAGTCGGGCATCCGGTTGGTGTTTGGCCAACGAAAGGGCGAGCAGTTTGAGCGCGACGTTATTGAACGCACGGTCCTCAAAGCTAACGAGCATAGGTCCGGCAGTCAGGACACCACCCCCGCCCGCTCGAACTTCCCACCAAATATTTCCCGCCACGACAGATCCCCCAGCCGCCAAACCGCCTCCCGGTCGGCGGTTCGCACCCGGTTCAGGGCGGTGACGATCTTCACCGCCCGCTGCGACACCGCCCGTCGGTGCCGAAGAGCTGTCGGCACTCGAGCAGCGACTTCGGCCCAGACCCACGGCTCCCGCCAGACCCACGACGGGCCGCGGGACATCGCATACCGCAATTGCGAAGCCAACTTGTACGCCGCGGCCGGCCCGGCGAGGTGCGGCGGATAGCGCATCAGCACGCTGGCCGCTTCGTTCCGGGCGTGCCGGCGGTGAGTCCGCTGCTCATTCCGACCCTGCGGTGTGAAGGCGTGATAGACAACCACCTCATTCCACTGGAGGACGCGGTAGCCCGCGTCCCAAACTCGCAGGCACAGGTCTGGCTCCTCATAAGCGTGGAAAAAAAACTCCGGCAGCAATCCAGTCTTGTTCAATACTGATCGCCTGATCGCCACCCCACAGGCGGCAAAAGATGAGCAATGCCATTCCCCCCTCAGCCGCCCCGACTCGGTCATCCGCTCGGGATGTTCCGGGCCGATCGGTTGGAAACTGAGGATGCCCAGGTCCGGCTCCGCCCGCATCCGCACGACCACACGCGCAATCGCATCCGGCTCGATGAACCGGCTGTCATCGTCCAGCCCCACGATGATCTCACCCGATGCACGCCGCAGCACCTCGTTGCGGGCGGCGACCGACCCGCGATTTGACTCAAACCGCACGAGCGTAACCTCTGGGAACTCAGCTCGCACCGCCTCGGCGGTGCCGTCGGATGAGGCGTCGTCGACCACGATCGTCTCGAATTCTACGCCGCGCTGGTCCCGCAAACTAACCAGCGTCGTCCGCAACTCGTCGACGCGATTGTGGGTAGCGATCATCAATGACGCTGCGGGGCGTGCGCTCATCGCGGGTCCAACGGTGGATCGACCGGAACCGCTCACCGCTTTCGTATCACTCGAGCCGGTATTCCCGCTGCGATCGCCCCCGCCGGCACGTCCCGCGTCACCACCGCCCCCGCCCCCACGATCGCCCCTTCGCCGATCGTCACGCCCTTGAGTACCGTCACCCGCGCCCCGAGCCAGACGTCCGCTCCCAGCACCATCGGCGTGGAGACGAGCGGCTGGGTCACAATCGGGGTGCCGGCAATCATGCCGTGGTCGTGGTCGGTCAGGTAGCAGAACGGGCCGATCATGCAGCCGGGGCCGAATTCGATCCGCTCGGAGGCATCGATCATCACGTGCCGGTTCAGGTAACACCCGCGGCCGATCCGAATTCGTGGGCGGGTCGTGCGGGGTCCGCTGCTGAGCAGGGTGACGCCGCGGTCGAGGGCGACGCCGTCGGCCAGTTCGATATCCCACGGATTGCGAGGAACCTCCACCGACGACAGCCTACAGCGACGACCGATCCTCGCTCCCGCCGACTGCAACGTCGCCACACGCACGCGGGAGGCAATCGACGTGGGGAGGCGGAACAGAAGGTTGATGACCCGATCACGACCCGATCCGCCGGTTCCCCCGCTTGTCGTCTGGTCCGTGAACTGCCCGGGAGGAGTCGTTTCCGCGAGATCGGGATGGGGCGGGGAGATCGTCAGCGTACCGCCCCCCCGCGGAGACCACGAACGGCCGCGAGGGCCGGTACCGCCGCCAGGAAACGCAGCCGGAACTCGACCGTGTGCCACGTGAACGTGTCCCGATACAGTTTCCATGCATCGGAAATTCTCCCGCGACGGACACAGTCCAGCACAAAGGGGCGGATGTGCCGGGTAATGATACGCCGCCTCTCCGACCGCCGGGCTTTGCCGCCCGGGTAGTTGCCGGCCGCTTCGGAGGCCAGCATGCGCCGCAGTCCGGTGAGGTTCGCGTCCGGGTTGCCGGTGATGTTCCCGGGGTGATCGCGGTAGGCGAACGTCGGCGGCGACGTGACCTGCACGAACCCCGGGGCGGTGCCGAGCTTCAAGGCGAGGTCGGCATCCTCACCGTTCATCCGCTCCGGCGAGAACCCCCCGACGGCTTCCAGCACGTCCCGACGCACCACGAACGAGCTGACCCCGAACCATCGCCACTGGTCGCCGGAGGCGAGGTAGTCGGGAAATGCGATAGTTTCAACCGTTGCTTCGCTCAGGTCGGACAGCTCCTCCACATCGCGAAAGCGGTGTGGTCGCCCGGCGATGAACGCCGGGTGCCCGTACTCTTCGATGATTTGACGGTAAGTTCTCAATGTCCACGGGAACCAAAGATCGTCACTGTCGAGGAAGGCGACGTATTTCCCCGCCGCGGCGGCGATCCCGGTGTTACGGGCCGCGGCTGGCCCGGCGTTGAATTGACGAATTAATTTCAGACAGCAGGGGTGCCCATCGATACTTTCTACGGTTTGATCTATCGATCCGTCATCAATGACGATCACTTCAACTTGCGATGCATCTTGCTGTGCCACCGAATTTAACGTCCCGCTAATCAAGTCAGATCGGTTGTGAACCGGGATGACGACTGATATCGAAATTGGCCCGTTGTCGTTCAAGTGTCCGTTCACAAATCGCACCAAGGTGTTTGCAACAGGTGCTCAGCCGTCATTCCCAGCTAAAACGCACCACGTCGTATTCTCCAGAGCGACTTCGACAATAGGTGCGGCCTTCGAGCAACCGCTGCAACGCGGCTTCACACCCTGGCCGGAGGAACTCATGCATCTCAACTACCATGACATCAACACGGTTTACCCACGTTGCCGCCGATTCCTCGAAGAGATCCTTTTCACCGCCTTCGATGTCAATCTTGAGCAGATCAATTCTTTTTAACCCGGAAATTTCTAACAAATCCGATAGGGTGTATCCGGCAATTTCGCCACCGTCAGTCGGAGATACTTGAAAAGCGTAACCCGGGGATCCCGGATTCTTGATGCACAACCGTGCCGACCGCGGCCAAACGGCACCGGGAACGATTGTTACCTGCGGATAACCAGTTAGGTTTTCCCGTAGCAAGGCTAGATTGCCCGGTTCCGGCTCGACTGCCAAAATCTTAGCTTTCGGCCAAACGTTTGCGTAGAGGATCGATGCATAGCCAACATTGGCACCAATATCCAAGATCAGCTTGGGAGGACGATGCAGTTCCGGCAATCCGCTACGCTGTCCGATCACATGCCTCAATATAGGAAAATCGCCGCAGTCATCGCGACATAACACTGTGGTGCGGATTCCTCGTACGCGGATGGCAAAGGTGCCCCCAGCCCGCTTTCCCCTAAAAGCGTCCCAGGCACCAACTAGACCAAACTCACGCGTGTAATGCAGAAAATTGGACGCTTGACTGAAGGCTCGAATCATCTGTCATCTTCGTGGTGGCATCGACGGTTCGCCGATGCCCGGCTGACGTTGATCGGATGGACGAAATATTTACGAAAAATCCGTCGACGATCTATCGATTCGTAGAGTTCAATCAACTGAGCTGCCACAAGGTCGGGGTTCCCCGAAGCCGCCCGCCTAGTCGCCTGAAGCCCCAATTCGAGCAGCTCTTCGGGCGGACTTGTCATGGCTCGGTCCAAAGCGACACGAAGAGTTGCCGGAGCCTGCGGATCGTATCCAAAAGCTCCTGCATTGGGTGCAACGACCGGTTTGCCGTAACTATCGGCCAGTGTCAGGCTCCCACTAGTCAATTGGCCCCGCGAAGGGCAGCAAACCACATCGGCAGCACCCATCAATAAACCCACTCGATCGTCAGGCACATGCCCAAGTTCCAGTCGAACCCGGGCATCATTGTCTGCCCGCCGCCGAAGTTCCTTCGCTAGGCGATCGTCCGAGCAGCATCCAACAATAAGCAGCCGCGCCGCCGGTTCCAAAACGGTCGCAAAACCATCAATTAAATCGCCAACACATTTGTAGTGTTGAATTCGACCCAGAAACAGCAAAACCCGCGACCTGTCCGCAAGATTGAGTTTTTGACGGGCTTCACTTCGGTCCTCCGCGGGCGGTAAGTGTCCACTGTAATTGGGGTGAGGCACGTCGACGATCGGTATCCCGACGGGCACACGAAAATGCTCCTGCACCTGACGGACTGCCCTGATTCCGTGGACAACGATTACATCAACGACTCTTGCAAACATTCGGGTGAGTTGAAGATCGATCTTAGGATACAAGCGATCGTGATTGACTAGGTTGTGTACTGTCCAGACGATTCGAAAGCCGGCGGCTTTCAACATGTTTATCTCCAGCAGGAATCGTCCGCCCCGAAGCCATGATTCGACGACGCCTTGTCGCAGAAGATACGGGTGCAACCAATGCACATGAAGAACCGGGC
This sequence comes from Pirellulaceae bacterium, assembly GCA_963833245.1. GTDB lineage: Bacteria > Planctomycetota > Planctomycetia > Pirellulales > Pirellulaceae > Rhodopirellula. The sequence continues at coordinate 769,560 of CAWHXH010000002.1, read as the reverse complement.
AGGACGCGGCCGTTCGCCAATCACGCCAAGCTGTCCCGAAAAAATCTCCGCCCCCCCCGCCGTCGACGACCTGCCAACCCCGTTTTCTTTGAGCAGCTATCAGTATCTTCTGGTAGGGATTGTCATAATACACCGGCAAATGCACGACCAAGCGTTGATCACCGACGATCGACGACATCAATCCACTCCCAATCGTCAACGGCAATTCCGTCCGGATTCCAGTTGCCGACATGCCAGCCGATAAAATGCTTCGGTCCAATCACTACACGGCCCGGTTGTTGATTGAGATACGCTCCCCACCACGAAAAGGTGCTGTTTGCTAAAATGTTCACACGGCATCGACCGAAAAGTAGCAAGTCACCGACATCCGCTCGCGAGTTGCCTTGGATGATTTGCCAATGCCCCGGCCAGGGAAGGTTCTCCATTGCCCAAGCCGGGTCATCGCTGACCACAATCGCTTCTTGAACGTCCTGACAGGCGGGGTGCGAAAACGCACTTCGATAGTATTCGGCCGGCAGTGCCCATCCGGTTGCCTGTCTACCAAAACCTCCATCGGCTTTCAGGTAGTCACCGCGGCGGACGTGGATGCAGCACCGTCGGGACTCGGAGCGGTCGCATCGTTGCATAACTCGATCAGCCGCCCGTATCCAACGTCGACGAGGTGCGAACCATTGGTGGACGGACTCCCTTTTCTTGTCGAAATAAGCCGGCGATTGCAGCCAAGCTTGCACTTTTGTCTCGTCCCGCAAGTTCATGAAATTAAAATCGTATATCTCGGGCCAAACACCCTTCGGCCCTTCTAGACGCAACCCTTCGTAGACATACTTGAAATCGCAAATGGGGGTGGCTGGGCTTGGCACTCCCAAAGCCTTCAAGTCGAACGCCCCGGGCAAATCTGTCCGGATGTGCCTCCTGGTAGCCAAACGCAGTAATCTTTGGCAACGCTCCCTGCGGCCAATCGGCGGTCTCTCTACAGCCCAGGTAAATTCAAGGCTTCGACTCTCCGCCACTGCCCGGACCGCCGCGTACTGGAACATTTGATTGCCAAGACCTCCGCGTAGTGTCACATGAATCACGCTGCAAATCTCATCAGCTCATCCAATTGGAATTTTCGAGTAAAACATCTCCTGGAAAACGCCGTTGCACTACAAAGTTTGGCAATAGATCGAGAATATCCAATAGATCGGGCTGATCATGGTAAAGGGGTCGGTTGCGGTATTCGGTGTATAGAAACCGGGTTTGATCCAGCGTTTGCTCGGCGCCGGCGAGCACGAGTTTTTCTGCCCCCTGAACGTCCATCCAGATAAAGTCGATTCTATTCAACTTCAGCTCGGCAGTAACGCTGTCCAGCCGCCGTGTGACAACCGTGGTCTGCTGCTCAAAGACACACCACGGGTGGTCAATAAGGTGACCGGTGGGTTCCAGCAGTGAACCTGATTTGTTGTACTCTTCTCCGCTTGATGCGTTTGGCAATCGCCCCCCACTTGGATAAAAGACGGCGCTACCATAATTATTCGACAAGGCACAACCGTAGGGCTTGATATTCGTTCGGCTGACTGCGACATCTCGCAGTGCGGCAAACGCTCGCTCATCCGGCTCGATGGCGTGAATATCGGTCTTCGGAAATCGATCGGCGAAAGGGGCGGTGTGGTCACCGACATTGGCTCCAATCTCAATGATTGCATCAGGATGTTCGCCAATCAGCGATGCGATGGCGTCCAACGTCAGTGACCCTGCCTCGACAGGCGGCACCCCGCGACATCGGAGCCGCTGCTCCCGGAAACGCCGATAGATTCGACCTTTAATGTCCTTCAACTATTCGCCCTCCAGCCTGTCGGAACCATCATTTCGATTCATTGAATCGCGGACGGGCGTGGAGCAAGCGTTCATAATTTGTGATGCGGTCAATCCAAACCGAGAAGCAACCCATGTGAGGGGCACTGCTTGCCTTGCCATTCCCGCTCGCATCCGAAGGGTTACCCGGCTCTCACCGGATTGACCTAGCTTGGAGTGTTGCTCGGGGTGAGTCAAATTAACCGCACCGCGAAATGGCAAGTTGTCGAGTGGTTTGCCTGCCTCCCGCATTGCCGTTGCAATGGAGGTGTGACCGGCCGTCAATGCTAAACATCGCTCGATTTCCAACGGGTTCCGATTTCGCGGCAGATGAACCGAGCGTGATCGAATGGCGAAGCTCGTGCCACACCAATGTTGGTTGTTTCGCCTAACCCAACCCGACCCGACTTCATAAAGGTAACCCTTGGTAATAGCTGCTCCGTTGTTGGGACGGGTCCGTTGGAGGTGCTCGGAAAGATTTCGATGAACCCAATCGTCAGCGTCGACAAACATGAAAAATTCCGATGGATCAGCTGCCAGAAGGCTAAGTCCTAACTGCAGCTTTCTCCACTTGTCGTTGTCGCGACAAGCAAAAGCAGATTGGCTTGGCGGTGGGAAGTCGGCCTTGACCACCTCCACCGAGTCGGGCAGCGCGTTTTCGCCTTCGGGAAGTTCGTGACAGATCAGCAAAGTCTGGGATCCATTGCTTGATTGTGCGTGGAGCGATTGCAAGGTCAGACGACAAAGGTTGCTAACCAAACTCCAGTCATTCGTGTTGACCCTCGAACGCAGCGGAACCAGGAATGTTAAAAACTGGCTCATCACCTTAGATCCTGCAAAAAATTTTCTTTGACTAATTTTCGCATTCCCTCTGAACCCATCCGATGACGCACGGACGCCGACGTAATGGCGACATGGTCGGTCACCCAACGCCCCGTCCAAAAATACGTCATACTCCGGCGGCAGCAGTTCGACACCGAATCGGCTCGAGCACAAAGCGTAGAGGGTTTGTTCGATCCGCCAAAAGTTTCCAATGATGCCCGGCAATCCCAAGAATTCTTCCAACCAATCCAGATCAAGCGAGGAGCGGTGAATCAAACCCAATCCCGAATTGAATCGCTCGATCAACTCCACGCCGCAGCGATTCTGAACATCTACCGGGTCGACGGTGTACGCCGTTGCGACATCACCATTGACACAGTTGACGGTGTAGTCCAAATCTTCCACCCGCCGAAGCAACTCCGTCGGGGCATGAAAAAACAGCACATCACTATCGAGTAACAGTAAGCGATCGGACCTCATTTGATGCCGGAAATCAAAAATTTTTGGCGAGAGATGATTCGTTTTGCGGAAGTCTTGACATCGGGGATGGTTCGATAACTCAGCCAGAACGTCTCGTTCTGAATCTTGGCGATCCAGAACCCTGGCATTAATAAAATGAGCGTTCAGCAGCCGTCGCTCGTGCTCCCCCAAAGTGCCATCGTCGTGGATGCAAAGGGCATATTGAACCGCCGAGTACCGGTAGAAAGATTTCAATGCCCAAACGAGATTGAGCCAGTCATTTTTACTGGTGAGGACATGAATTTCGGTGTCGGTGCTTTCCCGCAGAACAACCGGCGGTGTCCGCAGTACTCTTGGTCGGACCACATCCCGGTACCACGCGACGCGAACACCTTGTCCCAGAGTCGATCGAACTTTGTAGGCGATACGACCTATCAACATTGTCCAGTCGCGGACGATGAAGGTCGTTGATGAGTTTGCATTACAGCCAAGAACGGATTCGACCGCGCAAGGGGGCTTCAAAACAATAATAGGAAATTATCGATAAGCCCATCACCCAAGGCAAAAGGATGATGACGAACCATTGACTTTTCTCAATCCCATCGCTGCCGGTCACATATTTAGCGGCACGGTGCAGGAACAACATTGCCGGAATGTGCCAGAGATAAAGGGAGTATGAAATCGTTCCCAGGAATTGGAAGCAACGAGCTGATAAGATCTGACCGGGCAGCGATTCATTCTCAAACGTCCCGTAAACGAGGCACACGAACCCGAGCATCATTGCCACGTGATTGAGCCAAGGCAAGAACGCTAATTGGAGGAAACCGAAGAGATAAAGGCTCAGCAAACCCGCGATCGCCAAACCCAAGGGGTGCCGACATCGCCACTGTTGCGTTCGCAGCAGGCTGCACAGAACAAAGCCAATCGAGAACCCGGCGACCCCGCGGATGATTGGCCGCGGAGCATCATGAAGGTGACCATAATGATAGCAACCTGCGATCGACAACGCCCCCAAGGTGGCCAAGACGATGCAACGCAATACCGACGACCTTGCCGACGTTCCAAACAAAAGAATCAGCAGCGGAAAACACGCAACGTACAGAAATATTTCCGCCGAAACTGACCAGGATGGCAAGTTGATCGACTCCGATGTCGCGTGGCCCCACCAGGCTTGAACACCCAGCAAATTCTTTGTGATACGCAGTGGACTCAGCGAGCGAGAAATCGCGTTGTAGCGAAGATACGTTACCAGGTCGAGGCCTATAACGACCGACACAGCCAACGCGTAAACCGGATAGATCCTAGCAAATCGGGCAATATAGAATTGTCGCCAATCGATGGTTCCAACCGATGAGTGGGTGTAGCAGAAAATGAATCCACTGAGCATGAAAAAAAGATCGACCGCTTCGTTGGCCCAAAAGATCAAAGGCATTTGCAAACGCTCAAGTCCGAATGGGTCCAGCAATCGCAGATGCATCAACGCCACGCAAACCGCCGCAATCCCTCTCAAGGCGTGGTGGCCGCGTATCGTTCGATAGGGAACCGGAGGATTCAAGTCGACCTGTCACCTTTGGGTGTTAGCATCAGGATACGTCGCGCTGCACCGATCCAGTACCGATTCAAGATCACCGTCGGCCGGCGCTCGACCGCTTTCCAGAGATGGCTTCGTGCGGCGCTCCGGTCGCCCGCTCGCCAGTGCCACATCGCTTTGCGCACTTCCACGGCGATCCGTTGGTCCGAGAGTTGACGCATCAAAAAATTTTTGTCTTCCGCCTTCAAATAGGGCGCATAGGCCTCCGCAATGCGGACTTCATCTTCGCGGAAAGCGAATGCGATCCCCTTGGAAAAACTCTTGGCGTCCGGATGCCATCGCCAGGCCGCTAGGCAACGATCAATAATGTGTTGCTTGATCCTGCCCTTCAACGCCGCTCGTGTGTAATATTCGATGTCCATAGAATAATGAAACGTGGGATCGAAGTAGCCGATCTTGTCGATCACTGACCGACGCATGAAACAGGCGCCCGACTGGGGAAAGACGTATTGATCCTTTCGGTCCCAGGGAGTCAGCACCTCTCGGTCATTCGGCGCCGTGACCGGTTGCAAAAACCATGTCTCAATTCCTTCGCCAAAGACACGACATCGACCCGAGAGCCACTGGGCCGAAGGGTGATCCGCAAAAAAACTCGCGACCGTGAGCAGTGCGCCATCCTCGAGCACATCATCACTGTTCAAATAGCTCCAAACGTCCCCGGTCGCTCGCCGAAGTCCCTTGTTGATTGCGTCCGCCTGACCTTCATCCCGCTCCGAAACCCACCAGGCCATGCGGTGCTCGTACTTCCTAATCAGCTCGACCGAGCCGTCGGTGCTTCCACCATCGACCACGATCAGTTCCAGATCAATGCCGTCGTTGTCGGCCAGCGACTCGAAGCACTCCTCGAGATACTGCCTCTGTTGAAAGGAGGGTACGATGACCGAGATCTTCACCGGTTCTCAGCCATCACTGACCTTCGCACGCAAGCTGGCACCGGACCAATTCAAGATTTTAATAGGAAGAGGTAATCATGATGAGTCAGCAACAACGGCTTTTGATAGTGCATCGCCAAGATCGTTTCCGTCTCCCGAAGTCTCGCATCCGTGGAACATTCAACCAGGATGGCACCAGGGGCGCTTCGGTCGAGATCCAGGCCGCGAAGAACACTCGATTCATAGCCTTCGACGTCCAGTGATAGGAAGTCCACCTTCAAATCGTTTTCATCCAAAAGTGACTGTAGGGTGCGGGCGGGCACCGTGATCTTCTCACCTGACCTGCCGAACCTCGAAATTAGCGAATGACGATCTTCTAGTTCCTCAGCGTTATAGGAACCTTCGACCCAAGTCAAATCAGCCCCATAGTTGAGTGTAACGGTGGGATCGGGGAAATCAAACGCGACCAGCGCACAGTTCACCGTCCGGGCGCGGCGTCGAAATCGGCTGCAGGCATGGAACTCTGGTGGATTAGGTTCCACCAGTAGGCCCGTCCAGCCGGCAACGCGATCAAGATAGTAAGTGTTGCTGAAGTAAAATCCGTCCAGCGCGCCGGCCTCGACGTAAACTCCGCGTTCAGGTAGGTAAGCTTTCAACTTTTGATCAAGATCATCTCGACCGCGAGCGCACGAAGCTGGATTCCGGGTCCATTCGGCATATTGTTTGACGGCAATGTCTTTCAACTGATTCCACCTGTTCCGCAGTCTCTTCTTCATCCAATCACTATGCGATTTATTGTTCAGGCTCACGAAGCAAAAAAATGCTAGATTGAATATTGATTCGCGGCACCTGCCAAAACACGATGACGGCTCAAAATCGTCATCGCCCCGTCAGACTTCGAGCGTTTCGGAAAAGTTGAAGCAACCATTCAGCGTACCAAAACCCAAACATTGCATGCAAGACTGCATGCCATCTTGGCGTCATGGAACGCACTAATTCACGGGTTGAAAGTCGCAGGTCAAGCTTTTCTGCCTTCAAATCGTAACCTTTTCGATAGCAATGGGTTGCCGCTAGGTAGAGATTCTGCTGAATGTCACGAACGATCAATTCCAGGTCGTGACGATCATTCCCCCTAAGCACTTCCAAAGATGCTTTGGCGGCACGAAGCGCCCAGGGTGGGGATGATGTTTCGCGTGAGGTAACGGCCAAAGAATCCAGCCGCAATCTTTTGGCAACGACACTTAAGTTTGGACTGCTGACGACCCCGATGGAGTCGCACCGGGCGGTGAGCCGACAGTTAAGGTTAAACTCCTCCCCCGCTCTCAAGGTCTCGTCAAAGCCCCCGACATCCCGAGCACATCTTGTTTTACAGAGAACTGAATTAAACGAGTAGGCGTGCTCCCTGGAACACTCCCAAGGATTTTTAAATACACGTTTAATCAAGAGCTTGCCAACACCCCCACGAACGATGGAATCAAACTCGACGTTCATCTGTGCATCATAAATTCCTCGTTCCTGTCCGACCGCCATCTCGGTGTTGGCATCGATGACCAAGTGAAGCATTTCCGTAATGGCCCACGGAAACAGCAAGTCGTCCGAATCCAGGAACCAAACCCATTGACCACGGGCAACCCGTAGCCCGTGATTTCTCGCCGAACACTGACCCTGATTCGCCTGGCACAGAACGCGGACTCTCGAATCACTCGTCGCAAAATCCTCGGCGATGTTGGAGGACGCATCGGTTGAACCGTCGTCGACAATGAGCAACTCGATCTTACCATGAGTCTGATTGAGACAACTTCGGAGCGTATCGCGTAGAAACCTCTCAGCATTAAACACGGGAATAACCACCGTCACCAATGAATTATCGACTTCAGTCAATTGGAATGTAGTTGCTCTGGTTGGTGGTTGGTCAAATCGACGATAACAACGTGAGTCCGTAGAATCTTGTTTCGGTTATCACGCATCCATCACTGTTTCGTGACCGGTGGTTTGCGCAGAATGGTTTGACCGAGGCGTCGAAGCCGTCCAGACGCTTTCATTCGAAATTCCGGCCAGGTGTGCGTGGAGAACCATCGCACCCGCTCTCGGAATTCCGGTCGAAATTGGTAGTTGAACCGGCCAATGTCATCGCCATAGTGGGTCACGCAGGCATCTCGGGTCTGCTTGTCGTAGAATTTGGTGTAGTGATCGCGGTTCGTGGGGTTCTGGTGAGGCAGTTCTCCAACGATATCCAAACGTCTCACGAGTTGACGCACGTTTGGCACTAGTCCTTCGAAACGAACTAACTGATCAACTAACACCTTGCCATCTACATCGCAGACGTAATCGCTTTGCCGTAGCTGCCAAACAGCATTCATCATGTTGACGCGAAAAGAATCGATCGTTGCTGGACAATCTCGTTTTAAAGGCTCACCCGAATTGAAGCAATGGAGTGAGATGTACCAATCAAACGGATTTCGGATAACGGCAAATTTCCAGCATTGGTCCCAAACGTCCTAACCGAGTCGTTCCCTCAGATCCAACGCAGATGCTTGACCCAACTTGCTATTGCATTCGTCAACACTTGTTCCGTCAGGAAGTGGGGTCGCGTAAGGGAGTAACAGGTGCCTCAGCGACGTGCCACCGGTTTTGGGAATATGAATAAAGACGAAGCGGTGAGTGCGGGGGATAGCATTAGTCAACAGTGCTAAGAAACGTATGGCAAAACAGTTCTGTAAGACTGGACATCCGCACGACTGGCGGACTCATCGAACGGCTGCCCGCTCCGGTGGGCTAGGGCTGATCACGCGGTCATACAACTCACAGTAACGGCTTGCTTGTAGTTTCAAATTGAACTCTGTCTCTGCCACTTCGCGACAATGTGTTTGTAGCCGATTGCTGAGATGTCGATCTGATAGTATCGCTTCGATTGCATTGGCCAATTCGGCGCAGTCGAATGGCCTCGCCAGAATTCCGGTAACTTCAGTCCGAATCATGTCAGCGATGCCACCCACATCGAAGCCAACACACGGCGTCCCACAGGCAATGGCTTCCAGAACGGTATTTGGCAGGTTATCTTGAAGGGACGGGATGACATAGACGTCTGCCGCCGAATAAAGGAATGATAGCAACCGGTCGTTTTCAAGGTTCTTGATCTGCAACACTGGTATACCAGCGGGTGCTTCAAAATTGCCCTCTCCTAGGACAACAACAAACAGTTCAGGAACCTTTTGCAGATGGTCTAACGCCTCGATCAGTAAATTGGCGCCTTTCCGGGGTGCTCGTAATGAACCACACACGAATAAAACAACCTTGGCCTGGGGCGGAATTCCGAACACGTCTCGCGATAGAGACGTTGGCCGCGGGGAAAAGGTGTCAGTATCGATTCCATAAGGTATCAGTTTGACTGGACGATCTTTGAGTAACGAGCTGCGGCCTGCCTCCGCTGCGAGCCAACGACTGGGAGCTACGAAGGTCAAGCGATCTCGCGGGATGCGTGCGAATGCAAGCTGCCGTCTATTCCAGACACGTCGAGTCCAATCATTGTCGCGACTGCCCCGCAATTGAGGACAGCTACCACAGCGGTCGGTGAACCGGCCACAGCCGTTGTCGTAATGACACCCGCCGGTGAACGGGTGCATGTCATGCAACGTCCATATCAAGGGGGCAATCACCGCAGCCCTCGGTAGGAACGTGAGGTCGTCAAACATGCCGGCAACCCAGTGCAGGTTGATTACATCCGGGGCGTGGGCTTCGATCGCATCCAGCAGGTCCGCGCCGTGCTCACTGCGGTCAGTGGAAAGCAACTCGAATGGGGGGTGCGTTGCGTACCGTATCGATCGCCGCCGCAGTACCTCCCGCCTCAACCGCCGCGCCACCCGCTGCGGGGCACCCGTCGGCGGCTGGAATGCGTCGACCGCCGGATCGTCTGATCCTTTACGAATCACCAGCATTCGCGAGTCAACGTCCGCCGCCCGCAACCCCCGATGCAGCCGCCACGCCGCCCGGGCAGCCCCGCCGGAAAGGTCAGCAGCACTAAGCAGCAGAAATTTCATGTAGGGTTGATCGCTTCCATGTAGAGCGAATCTGGTTTGTAGACCGTTCCCTCCGGTTCCGTGTCCAAGTTCTGGTCCTGCCAGCCGTCCCAATAACTTTCCGTGGCGGACCGTCCCACTACCCAATCGAAACCGACTTCCTCCAAAGCATTCTTGAGCGAGATGCGGTCGTACATCCACTGATGCACTTCCCCGGCAAGCCTAAAGCGGCCGATCCGCAACGCCTCATATTCCGTTCCAAGCAGCCGCCGCAAGAAGGTCTCGCGAAACTGTCCGTTTCGGGCGATTGACCTAAATGCTCGAATTTTGCTCCGAAGTCGGCTCGGTTGCGGCGGTGGCGTCAGATTAGGGGCCAATTCACCGTTATCCCGCGTATCGGCTTGCTGATTCCGACGGCTGAGCATTGCATCTGCCTCTAAGCCCATTCGCCGAAGAATAAATCTCGCATTTGAAACATCAGGCGAACGCAGCACCGCACCCATTGCTCCACCGGATTGCTCGCGGACCGCTTGATCATATAGTTCCAACCGCATCCATTCCAAATCGTCCCCAGCCCCCTGCTCTCCACTGTCGACGCGGGCCATTGCCGATAGATACTGTCGGACGATCTCCTCCAGATCGGGCACCGCGACCCGGATGACGCCACCGGGACGAAGCACCCGACGGCACTCCAAAAGAAATGGCGACACATCTTTTCGGCGGAAATGCTCCAGCACATGCGAGTGGTAAACAAGATCGAATACGTCGCTATTGAACGGCAATGGACGGCGAAGGTCATGAGCAAGTACCAGATCTCGCGGGCGGACGTCCACATTCGTCCATTCAGGCGCCAGTCGAGACCCACAACCTAAATTTAGTCTTCGGGGGAAATTGCATGTTCCGCCACCGTTTTGTTCGCGACGCTTCATCGTTTCCGGTAACAGGCTGCATGCGTGTGACCGGAGATCAACTTGTGGAGTTGAGGAATCATTCGCAACGCCCGCTTGGCACTACGTCGACCAATCCGCTTCCATAGGGCCTCGGCAACCCTTCCCCCCCGCGGCGTCCAGTTGTTCAGATACCAATCTCGATGGTATTTGGTAAGTGGTTCGTCTTTCACGGAAACTACGTCGAGGTCGAACAGCCCATCGAGGCTGTTTAAAGCCTGTTTGCCCCATCGCGTCATGTGATGCGGGGGGGCATCCAAGATGTTAGTGTTTAGACCGCCAAGGAAGGAATCGGCGTTCGGGACCGCAATGAAGAGATATCCATGCGGGCGGACCATTTCCACGCAGGCGGCAAGAAAACTTAACGGGTCAGCAATATGCTCAAGCACTTGAAAGCAGCATACCAAATCGTAGGATGAAGGATTGTGCTCCGCATGCGTGCTCACATCGACCATATGGATCATGTGACCCAATGCACAACCGGCGTCAGCGGCTGAAGAATTGATTTCCAATCCCTCAGCCTGTTTCCAGCCCCCGGCTTTAGCGGCGGTTAGGAAGTCACCTCGTCCGCAGCCCACCTCAAGTAGACGGCGGCCGGACGGTACAATTCTAAGAGCATGGCGGTGTTCCCACTTTTCCGGCATATAGTACCAGTCAAACTTGGCGAGCCGAGCATAAAGTTCACCTGATCCGGCGACTTCCCGCGGGCTGAAGAACAACAAACCAGTTTCTTCGCAGCGGTACTCGACAACAGCATCTATTCGCGTGAATTCTTGTGACAGGTCGATCTCAAACTGCTTTTTCCAAGCTTCAACGATCTTCGTCGCTAGGATTCGTCGGACCTCTCGTACGTTTTCTTGGCCAGTAAGAGGGCTTCGTACGGTAGTGGTGCAAGACAATTTCATTGCGTTCACGACGAATGCCCTGCAATTAAAGCCTTAATTTGACGCCGGACCCTACTTGTAGCCCGCTGGACTGGAGAGCGTGGCGGGACCATGGGCCGTGGACCTCCAGAGAACACGAGTCGATCCGTCAAAGCGTCCGCCACGACGTCCCGGCAAACCGGCCAAGGATGCACGAGCGACCCAATATCCTCCGCAGGTAAGGTAGCGTGAATAGATTCGAAGCGTGTATGCGTCGCATCGGCCCCGAACCCAATGTTGCTCACCAAATTCATATTCGGCAGGACCGTCAGGCCGCTCTGTAACCAAACGCACAGCACCCACGGGTAAGCCCAGGTGTCAATCTTACCAGCTTGGGTGCGGTCGAAAATATTTGACCAATAAGTTCGCTCATGCTCTTCCGGGCAGGCCGAACGCAGCAAGCCGGAATTTCGGACTTTCGGCCAGAATGAAAGATCAATCGAAAAGTGTTGCCACGCCCGCCGCCACGTCGCCCAGCCCCAGCAGTGTGGGTACTTGCTGAAGTAGTAACTACCGTCTCCACGACGCACGCCATTTTGGAAGTTATTCCCGCTGATGCACATCACTCGGCTGTCACTCGCATATCTTTTCAGTAGCTGGCTGCAGTATGAGTAGAAGGAGGCGTTCGGCAAGCAATCATCTTCTAAAATGATTGCATCTTCAATGCTCTCAAATGCTTTCGTGATCCCACTGCTGACCCGTTTTCCGCATCCCAGGTTGACGTTGCTGTAGTCTCGAATGACATCACACGGCCAGTCAATTTTTTCGGTCACTGCCCGGGCCGCGGCGACTAATTCCGCCTCTCCCTGCCTTTCGGGCCTTGGACCATCGGCAACAACAAAGAGCCGCTGAGGCCTAGCTTGACGAATCGTCGCGAAGACACGAGCCGTTAGCTCAGGACGGTTGAAAATCAGGAAGATGACGTTCAAGTTGTAAGTTCCTGAGCGAAATTAATGTCTGGTATCTGAGGATAGATTCCGCTATCCTGATGTAGGTTTTTGGGGAGAGGCACGTTGTCCTGCTTTTGGGAGGAACTCAATCAGGAAACGGTTGAGAATTTTTGATCGAGCACCCGCCCCAATTCGATTCCGCTTTTTTCGATGAAACGGTGGGTCGCGGCGGAGGTAGCGATCGCTAGGCAGAGCACAATGGAAAAGCCGAGAGAAACACCGACAATCCCGTCAGGGAGCGATCGATAAAACGCGGTCTTATGAGAAAGGATCCAAATGATCGCAAAATGGTTGATATAGATGCTAAAGCTCAATATTCCAAGATTGCGGGTCAGGCGGTTGACGAGTACTCGATTGGGATGGAATTGAAGGGCCAGTGCCAACAAGCAAAATCCCAGGCTGAAAAGAGTGTGTTCTTGAATGATCGAAAGCGTCGTTGCCGATTGCAAAGAAGCGGCGAAGACCAGCAATGCGATCGCCAGCAGGATGGTGCCACGCGCTCGGTTTGGGGCCGGCGAGGAATGCATGACATGATAAGTTAGGATGCCAATTGCGAAGACGGGAAGTTGGGCGACGAACCATAGTTTGCGGAACTGTATTGCCAAGTACGTTGGCTCGTAGGTACCAAACAGGCCAACTAGCAATCTGTCGGCGATAAACGCTAAACTGACGGTTGTGAGAACCAACAGGAGAGAACGGTCGAGCGAATCAACATACCGGAAGAGCAACGGAAACAGTAGATAAAAGTTCATTTCGGCGGCAATGGACCAGCCTCCTGGGACGACGCTATTGATCGTCTGTGGCGTCCAACCATGCTGGAACAAGAAAGTTATAGGGTAGAACCACCACTCGATGCCGTTTGGGCACCAGTAATTTCCTCCTCGACCGTGAAGCCACGCGTAAAAGATCGCGGCTAACCAGAACAGCGGAGCAATCCGAAAAAATCGCCTCAGGAAGAAGCCTTTCCAATCCGCTTCACCTGATCGGCGATGTCGATAAGTTTCGGAATACATCAGCGTCACGGCGCTTGCAACGAAGAACAATTGGACGCCCATTGCACCATGTCCGCACACGACTTGCAGGAGGGTGCTGGACTTTGCTTGGCCGCCGGTGGCGTGGACCAAAACGACCGCGGCGATCGCTAGACCGCGAAGGGAGTCGATGTATTCAAAATTAGGTTTGGGGGTTGAGCGGGATGCGTCCGAAGCAGTCATACTCCCGGACTAGCAAATCGTTGGCTGGTCTCCATGCGATCAATCAACGACTGTAGCTCTGACAGGTCGATCGTGTAATTCCAATTGTGTGGATTTTGACTTGGATCTGGTTGTGTAACCCCGGTTAGGTAGCCGAAGCGTTGATCCAGGAATTGACCAAAGGCCCAGGTAAATACGTTCACGCTGCTGTCAGGATACAGTTCAATAATGTTCGCATTGGGTTCGCAAAACAGAGTACTGCACATACTTGAACCCATCGGACCGATGACAAATTCAGCCTGACGGTAGGTCGCGATTGTCTCAGGAATAGTCAGTGTTTCGTTGCGAACCGACTCAAATCCTATAGATCCCAGGATCGCCATGATCGTCGCTTCGTTCTCAACCCTTCGGCCAGCCGCGTTGGCGCGGGAAACGAACAATCTCCTGCCCAGGCGATCGGGCACCTTCCCCTCAAAAGGCAGTAATAGATGACGCACGTACTCGACAGCCCATCGCGGGTAGTTACCACTAATTCCCGGCCGGGAGGGGATCAGCATCCGGTCGGCGGTCCAGTGAGGGTGAACCGAGCAATCAGCCACTTTGGACGCATCGATCCCCAGGAGTTCCAACGTTTCTTGCTGAAAGGTTTTGAATGGCCCACTGATGATGAAGTGATCGGCGTCCCGCCAATTAAACCCGGCTTTCTCTAAAATCGCGAGCCTGGGCAGCACATCGAAGAGGAAATGTCCAAAAACGTGTCCGGCTGGTGCCGCCAGCACGACGGCAGTGCCGGGAAGGTGCCGCGGTTGCCGCAAAGAAGGCTGTTTAAATATCTTGTAGTCTTCGACACGTTCACGAAACTCGTGCGACATGTCGGATAAGACTCTGTTGTCTGGTGAGATGATCGTTCCAGCGGTCCCCCAACAGCGGCCCCCCAAATACTCCAGGACGAAGGTGGCGGGTGACTGCTTGCGAAGTTCGCAAACGAACTTGCCGTCTAGTTCATCGTCCAGATGGATAGGAGGACTTCGAAAAAGCCGTTCGGCTGAATAAGCGTCATGTACATCGATTCGCGGGGTGCAATCGGTTTGCTGAATTGAATCCCGCCAGTCTTGGATAGTCGGCCAACAGTCCGTTGGAGCTGGCACAGAGTAGGCTCCTTCGTAATGACTACGAATCCGAGATGACAACCTCCTGACCATGGTGTGAAACAATCGTTGCGAAACCGCTAACTGTATCACAAAAGACGTTTCGCTAATTGAGCAGATGCAAACTTGAACCGTTTCGTCTTTGAAAGTGTTGGTGTCTGATCGATTATGTCCAGGTATCGCTTACCTGCCTTCTCCCACGTGAAGCGAGTGCGTGCCGTCTCAATCATCTCCGCTCGCAACAACGGGTCGGGAAAGCCGGCAAAGGCCATTTGAATCTTGTCGACGATTGATCTGACGCTGAGCTCCTCATGAAGTAATGGATGCAATTGAACTGGAATGTTTTCGCGGAACGGACCCTCGGCTGGAAGGATTGGTACACATCCGCAAGCTTGAGCTTCAATGGCAACGAGCCCAAAGGTGTCCATCCGACTAGGCAGAATCAAAAACGAGCTTTGGGAGAACTCAGTGGCCAGCTCCTCCGTTGTGCAAACACCCTTATGAATTAATCCGGGACACTCGCGTTCAATTTTTTTCCAATCGAGTTGTCGCTGACCATCGAGCCAACCTCTTCGTTGAAACCGCTGGCAGACGGGATCAATTTCCCAGGCAGTCTGCTTTCCGCAGACGACGAGTTCAGCGTCCTCATGTCCGGAACGCTTAAGTTCTTGAAAAGTCTCAATCGCCAGATGAATACCCTTTCGCGGAGAACAGTAACCAGCGTAGATCAAACGTTTTGGTATACGCTGAACTTCCCGCGGGTAGAAGTGATTTGTGTCGACACCGTTGGGGATAACCGTCGTGATGGATCTTGGCAGGCCCCACCCCTGGTTTTCGTTGCGAGAATATTCGGAGACACAAATCACCCTCTGAACTAACCCGTAAAGCGAACGCCCATAGGTTTCGACGCCCCAGAGGTGGTGGCGGTTGTGCATGATTACCAGATGACGATTCGCGATTGGCAATCGGAAAACCGTGGCCTTGGTATTTTCAATCAATACGTCGCAACCGCCATGATTTCGAAGGCAGTTCGCGAGTTCGGAGTCGGTTGGCCCTTCGAGCGGAAGTACTGGAACACCGAATACGGTCAGATCTCGCGAAGCAGACATTCGGGTTACTAAACAAACCTGCTTTCCATGAAGCTGCAATTGTGATGCAATATTGTAATTCGCCCAGAACACACCATTGTTGGTCGCCTTGCTGATAACCGAACCATCCCCATCTCGGTTGACAACCATTGCAACGTCCCACTTCAACTTTTCCGCTCACGGATCCGAAAAGCTTTCTCATTCCGGCAATAGGTGCGCCAAGCTTCCCAACAAACTTTGGGGTAGTCGAAGAGCCTCGCGTAGAGAAGGCGTTTGTTGTCCCACAGCATCCTTTTGCTTTCGGGGGCGCGGCCGAGGACGTCGTCGGATACCCCGCCGCCTTCGAAATGAATCAGTGGGATGTCGATGACATCGGCTCTTTTGTAGTAGCCAAATAATCGAATCCACAGCTCAGCATCCATGGCTATCTTGTAATCTTCACGATACCCTCCAAACTCGATCATGACGCTGCGTCGAACCAAGACTGCGTTGTGAATGATCCAGCAGTAGACCGGGGGCCAAAGTTTGGCCAGCGGGCGTGTATGTCGTCGACCTTCCATGCCGGTACCGGAAAATATCACCACGTCGGACGTCGTTCGACTCGCGATCTCGAACAGGGAAGCGATTGGCGGGTCAGGAACAATTTCATCCCCGCCGTTGAGAATCCAAATCCATTCGGCATCGGACTGAGCTATGCCATAGTTGAATGCAGCCGAGATGCCATTGGCGGGAAGACTGTGGTAGACCAACGTTCCCGGTTCAGTTTGGACGTTTCGTTTAACTTCGGATGCGACCGGAGGGTCGCTACCATCGATGACGAGTTGCCGAATCTCGACTGAGTGTTTCCCAGCGTATTGCCGAATGGCCCGAGCACTGGCCAGAGTTCGTTGGATACCGTCGAGGTCATTTCGTGTAACCGAAATCACGTCAATGCTACAGACAGCCATGTTCTGAGTCGAAAATTGCTTTCAAGCCCCAGGTCAGCGACGATGAACGCTCGGCAATTCGTGTAGCAAGAATTGTCGGAGGCGAACCGTGAATCGCCGTCACAGAACGTGCTCTCGCAAGCACCCCAAAGTAGCCAAGCGGTCCCCGGTGCCGCCCGGCGAGGAAATTACCACCATGCCTCTTTTCGATCCACTTTCTTGTTCAGACGGAACGGTGGGAAAGAACAGCCTTGCGGAGTTCTTCGTTGCGAAGTCGCGTACAAGATTGATATCCAAGATTTTCCCCGCCCCGTAGTTGTCATAACCATAGCCTTCGTCGCCAGGTACCCGGAAGTCATCTATGATGACGACATAATCGGAAAATCCTTTCGAGATTAACGTTAGTTCTTCGGTGAGAGGCAGGTCGTCATCCCAATGGGCGTCCAGATAAAACAACACGTTTTGCTTCGGGATCGTTTCTCGTTCTACCAATTGATGCAAAGCCGCGCGGGTATCCAAATTAATGACCTCGACCTCGTCCTTACGAAGCCTCGCCCCGGCATATCCGGCATTGTAAGGATCAACCTCGATTGTAATCGTTGGCAAACCGTAGGTCTTGCAGATGTATTCGGTTGTGGTACCCCGGAAAGTGCCAGTTTCGATGAATAGTTTAGGCTGAATCGAATGGAAGAGATCGTCGATGGTTTTCCGCCGTGCTTCCTGCTTGTTGAATGCTCCCTCCCATGATTCTGTGAGGGGGGGGCGAAGACGTTGCTCAATGTATCCCATCCAATATTGACCAATGCACTTCGTTACCGTTTTCCTAATCACCCCACCCGGAAGGCGACGGCTTTTGGGCATGGACTTATCAGACACCTTGAACTCCAATTCGTTCCATGAGGCGTTTTCCGGGTTTGTTACTGATTTCCCAGTGCAAGTGTGGGGCTAATATCCCGGGACGCCTGGTCGTCCAAAATGGAGACTTGCTAAGACCACCTTTCACCTCGATAGAGATCGAGACATTCGTAGAATCCGGTTTGGAAATCCATTGAATTCCGTGCAAACTCAATATCCCATCAATCCGATAGCGACCCTCGTTCAGCAGGTGTTTCGGGATTCTACACTTGGCAGAGTGGACTCCCGGCTCGAGAAGGTAAGTTTGCCGTTCGAGGTTGTCGGTATTCACCGACCAGAACAATAAAGTGTTTTTCTCGTCAAACACAGCAATGCCAACATTCAATGACGTGCTTATTACGTTCACCTTGAAGTCAAATGTCACCAGACCAATCTGATCACTTCGGACGATTGCATTAGCTTTGTTTTCTTCAGCGTTGCAGAACCACAGGCGAAGGGGTGTCGCAACGTCGTGATCTACTTGATCTTCTGGCTGCCGTTCCCAGTAGGCACCTGCCGCCCAGTGATTGCCCTTTCTCAAGTAGTTCTGAATCTCAATGTTTGGCGATCCCGGCGGATCATGGATTCTCCCAAACTCGAGTTTAACAACCAAGTTGCAAATATTTTCCACTGCCGTCATGTTGTGACTGACGAAGATAATTGTCCTTCCCTGCCCTGAGCTAATTGCCCCCATTCTGTCGACAGCTTTTCGCTGAAACTCCGCGTCGCCTACCGCAAGGACCTCATCAACGATCAATATCTCGCAACTCAAATGCGCCGCTACGGCAAATCCCAACCGTACCATCATGCCGCTGCTATATCGTTTGACCGGCGTGTCCAAGTATTTGGCACAACCGCTGAAGTCGACGATTTGGTCGAGTTGGCGGGTGATCTCGTGACGCCGCATACCCAGGATCGAGCCGTTGAGGTAGACGTTTTCGCGACCGGTCAGTTCGGGGTGAAAACCCGTGCCGACTTCCAGCAAGCTGGCGATGCGACCTTTGGTTTTGATGCTGCCGGTCGTCGGTGCGGTGACGCGGGAGAGCAGTTTGAGCAGCGTGCTCTTGCCCGCTCCGTTGCGGCCGATGATGCCCAGTATCTCTCCCTGCTGGACCTCCAGGTTGATGTCTTTGAGCGCCCAAACGTAATTGGTCTTCTCACCCGCCGCATCCTGACGGTCACGCTGGTTCACCTCACCGATCTTGGAGTAGGGGTCCTCCTTACCTCGGGCACGATGCCACCATCGATTCAAATCGTGGGCGATCGTTCCGGTCCCTACAGTCCCTAGTCGGTACTGTTTGGATACTTTCTCGATGCGAATGGCGGGTGATGACAACGGGCGACTAGGGCAGGCGGATTAAACAGTATCCATGAACGTTCTCTCGGTCCTGTTGAAAATCAACACGCCGAGGAACAATACGAAGCAGGTGAATGCGGTGGCGTAGGCCAGTCCGGCGTAGGTAGCTGCACCACTGCCGAGGAAGCCGTACTTAAAGGTCTCTACCAAATGAGCGATCGGGTTGTACCAAAGGATGCTGCGAACACGGTCGCTGAGCGTCGACATCGGGTAGATGATTGGGGTCGCGTACATCGCGAGTTGCACCCCAAAACCGATCAGAAAAGTCAGATCCCGGTACTTCGTCGTCAATGAGCTGAATAAGATGCCGAATCCCAACCCCAAACCCGCCATCAGAAGTACGCAGTAACCCGAGGCCAGCATCCAGCCGTTGGGCATCACACTCGCATTGGTCGCCAAATAGTAGAGCCAAACGACCAAAAACAGACTGAACTGAATCAGAAACTTGATCAGATTGCTTGCCACGATTGAAAGCGGGACGATCAAGCGAGGAAAATAGACTTTGCCAAAGATGCCTTGGTTAGCCGTGAAAGTGTTCGATGTCTTGGCAAGCGAGTCGGCAAAATAGTTCCAGATCACGATCCCTGACAAATAGAACAGCACCGCGGGGACCCCGTCGGTCGGTATGCCGGCGATGTTCCCGAACACAAAGACGAAAACAATGGTCGTCATGATCGGTTGGACGAAAAACCAGATTGGACCCAAAACCGTTTGTTTGTAAACGGTTACCACATCGCGACGAACGAACATGGTCAGAAGATCCCGATATTCCCAAAGTTCTTTGAAGTTGATATCCAGCAGGTGCCGCCGCGGCACAATGACCATGTCCCAATAGTCATCGGGAAGTTCGGACGAGTCGGTTATGGAGGGGGCGGACAAAAGGAACTTGAAAAGGGGAGGTAAGAAACGCGGAGCTAGGCGTCGAAGGGGGTCTCGACCGGCGGCAGGCCGCGCAGGCGGCGGGTCCAGCGGTTGGCCAACTCGCTCAGGCTGCCCGCGTGGGTTAGGCCGAGGCGGTATCGCTTGCCAAGGTTTTTGACTCGCAGCGCGGGGGTCGTGGAGGAAGAAGTTTTCAGTTTATCGTCTACCGTTAAAGTTCTTCGGCGAAATTAGCGGCTGGTGGATGGCGGAATACGGAAGGTTTTTTCATGCATCGCTGCAATGTCCAAAGCTCCTGCAGGCTTCGCTGTCGTCACCGGGCGAAGCGGCGGAAAGCTCTGCGGCAGGTGCAACTTTGGGCAGCAATCGTCCGGTCGGCGATGTGCCGAAGGGGCCGTCCAGCATTCCGCCGGCGTTATCGGGCGGAGGGTCTTTTGGCTCGAGGCTTGACCGCTCAACGGCAATGGCCACCGCCGCACCGCTGGACTTTTAGCAAGTGGCGTGCATCTTGGTTTTGTCGCTGCACGGATTCAACGGGTTGTACTCCGCGGTCAGGACTTGTTTCGGAACGCCGAATTGAAAATTCGCGCTGAACGTAGTGGATTTTGCCAAAGATCCAGGGTGTGCCCTGTGTGGATGGATTTTTAGCAAAATCCACTACGCCAGTCATTGGTTCGGCGATTCCTAAGTCGCCGTTTGCGGCGTTCAACCAATCGTCGACGGAAACTTCCAGCCCCGGCAATTCAGACGATGTGGCCGATTGGCCACGCCGGTATTGGCCGGCGACGTCGTACCGGCTGCCGTTCAAACGGAGCACCAGGAGCGATTCGTTTTCGGGGTCCAAAATCCAGTATTCGGGAATTTTTGCTTTCGCGTATTCGGCTCGCTTGTCGTGCAAATCGCGTCGCCGGTTTTGATCACCCTCGCTGACAATTTCAACCACTAAGTCGGCACCCTCGGGGTAGCTGCGACGGACGTCGATTCGCAATTCAGCCCGTCCGCGTTTGACGAACAAGACATCCGGCTCGCGAAACTTTCCTTCCCACAAACGCATTGGCAGCGGGGCGATGAACACCTCACCGATTCGCTTGCCCAACAGAAAGTTGCGGATCATGATAAAGATGAACTGAGCGAGTCGCTGATGTTCCTTCGTCGGCATGTCCAACACCTCAATGCGTCCCTGCTCGAACTCCACCAGCGGGCCACCTGATAGATTCAGGTAGTCCGATTCGCTCCAGCTTCCCTGAGCGGGGTATAAAAGAGCGATCCGCCAAGCGGGCGTCCCCAGCGGTATCTCCGCGAGATTCGGATTCATTTCATGGAGAAAAGGCATGATTGGTGGAGGCTCGTCGCTTGACGCTCACGGCGTTCTAGGCCCATCGGTTTGATCAGGTGCGGCGAGGACGATGCGGAGACTGACCCTATCGAGGACCTCGAAGCTCACGTCCGGCGGTTGGCGATCTCGCCCAGCGATCCGGCATGCGTCAGCCTCGAGCGGTATCGGTTGTCTAGTGCTCCAGGAACGAGGTGAAGTTGCTCCCAACCCGATGCATAAGCGGGGTGTCGCTGAGACTGGCCTCGCTTACGCGTCGGGTTAGGATTCTTGCAAGCAGGCTCAATTTGTTCCGGGAGCACTCATTTTTCGATTTGCGGGGCGGGGGCGGGGAACCGAACGCTAACGCGTGGCGGCTAATGTTTGTGACGACGGCTTATCATCGGCCAGTCGTCGCAGGTCTTCCTTCAAAGCTTGCAGGGCGGCGTAAATCCGGGCAGCTTCGCTGGGTTTGAAGAGGTCCAGCGTCGGGGAGACGTAGTAGATCAGCTTTGAGACAGTCGCATCAAGGAGGACAAATTGCCAGAACGGACCGGTCAAGTACGCACCACGGAGGGTCTGCGACGGGGGATCTGGTTGAAGACAATCACTCCCGGCCGTTAGGGCTGGGACGAGTGAGACCGCTGAGCAGGACCAGCGGGTCGCGGCCACCATCTCGGCGACCAACTGGACTTCGGGGGATCGGTTGGTGAATTTTGGTTTGAACTCATGGAGGAAGAACACCGGCCCGACAGGCTCTTTTTCGCCTCGGGCGATCATGTAATCGGTCGTGCCACCGAGCGTCACATCGCCGAACGTCGCGCTGATCGGACGCTCGTACCAATCGGTGTAGCCGCCGATGGTGAAGTCGATGCGATTGAGAATTGGAATGACGAGTTTGGCTTTGACTTCTTCCTCCGAGTAGCCGTCTATGTTTTTGCGGTGACGCGTCGTCAGGTCCGCCAAGAACCGTGAAGTCGACTCATCGACTTCCGCGACTTCGGGGATCCAACCGGAAAAACGGTCGTCGTCGATTTGCTCCTCGATCGGGACCAGCGTCTGGAGCCGGGCGTAGGTGATCGTGGAGAAGGACAGGTTCATGGGGGATCCGCCGGGCGGATGCGGGGCCTCTTTGAAGCTATTAGCTATTAGCTATTGCGGTAGGTAGCAGCATTGCAATTCTTGAGACTTCGCGTTGTAGGGGTAGCAATCGATCGGTTCGATCCAACCGTTCGCCCTGCCGGTGCAGGACGTTTTGGATGTCGATCCAGTCTTGATCTCTCGCGGCAAACGCCTTCAGGACGACGAGATGCTCGGCCGAGCAGGTTCGAATCTCTCCGTCGCCGGGGACCTTCCAATCGGTTGCATGATCTATCATCCGTTGTTCGAAGGGCAGACCGCCAATCGCCACAGCGACTGCTCAAGCATCCGAATCGTTCGCGGCCAGAAGTTGCTGAACCCGCCACCTCATCATCCAAGCTTGCCACCGCGCGAGGCCATGAGAGTGATGATCCAACCGGCCGGCTCCCAGCAGTCGCGCGCCCTGGTCTTCAGGAATCAAACGCAACTGTTCCCGACGACGCCTTTCCAGTTCGGGACCGGCGATCGCCCATCCGTTGACAAAGCGTTGGGCAGCGGCCTGAGATGTCGCCGCCACGTTTGGTTGACTGTCTTGGTGCATTAACGAAGGGACGCCTTAAGCGGATTCTATTAAGATTCGGGCCGGTCCATCCGACGCCGGCAATGACTGGTTTGACGTGCGAGAGGGCGGCGAAGAACATCCACGGCACCAGGCCCAGGAAGGCGAACACCGGGTAGGCGTAATCGATTTGGTTCTCGAACCCGGCCGCTTTGCCAAAGATCAGCGTGAAGATCAACATGCTGACCAACGGCCGGACCAACGCCCAGCCAAAGCCGAGAACACTCTGGCGATACCGGGTGGCAATGTTCCGCGTCGTCAGCAACACCAGCAGGTCGCGGTAGCGCCACAACTCGCGGAAGTCGGGGATCGGCCAGCCGGAGGGTGGCTCGATGACGGTTTGATTCGGGACTGTGCTCAATGCGAACGGGTAGAGTTCGGGGCAGGCGGGGCCCGGGAGCGATGAGCCGGCCGGGGAATGAGCTGCGGCGGAGCGTCTTGCGTCCGTCGGCGCGGACTTCGTCCACTTGGGTGACCGAATCGATTCACCCCAGAAGCGGCAACGCCGGACGGAAGTCCGGGCGGCGGCTGCCAGCGAGCAATTTGCTTGGCAGGACAGCATTTCGCAACCACTCAAGACGTAAAATTGGCCGAGAATTTGAAAACGGCACCCGCCTGGTCCTATTGCTGTTCCGGGAAGGGGCCGCTGCCGAACCACCAACCACCAAAAAACGCTTTGCTGGCGGCGTGGTCGTTGGGACCGCGGGATTAACAACTGCCGCTGCGTCAGCAGGTGACACCGTGGCGGTGAGCAGCGAAACCGGATAGGACTTGCAGGTCTCAGGATTTTTGTCGCCAAAGAGACGGCTTGAACTCTTGTAGGAAAAAGAGCGGATGCTGCGGGGTCCGTTTGCCACGGGCAAGTAGGCAATCGATCTTTCCGCCAATCGTGTGCTCGCCGAACGTCGCCTCCAGGCTACGCTCCCACCAATCCTCGCATCCGACTTCCAAAAAATTGACCCAGCGGAGAATGGGGGCGATGACCCGCAGTTTGACTTCCTCTTCGGTGTAGGCGTCAATGTAGATGTCGTTGCGGTGGATGATCGCCGTCAGTTCATCGTCCCAAGCAACGTTCGATGCGTGCTTGAACAACGGCTCGAACCGGCAATCGTCGCGAACCTCCGTGACGCAGCCAATCGATTCGAGTTGCTCGTGGGTGATCGATGAGAACGTAAAGGACGCCATGTAGTTCGACCTCCGAATCAGCAGCAAAGTGCCAATGTTTGCCCGGGGGGTAATCGACCGATCGGTATTTTAGCGGTCGGTTGGGGACCTGCGGCGATGTCATTGTTAAACGCCTGGTCGATGACTGCCGAGGGCCGGGTGAGGGGGGGCGATGAAGATCTCGGCGCGGACTTCGTCCCTTTGGGTGACAGCGGGTGCCGTCCCTGACTGAGAATGCGCGAACCGCCAACCACAGGCGGACCTCGCACGGGCAGTTTGAGTCGACACGACGCTGAGCACAACCGATTGAACGATCGGATTTTGCAAAGGGTTTCGCTGGCGGCGGGAAACCGGAAAAACCGAGCTATTTGACTCGCGGTCGGAACCGACGACTAATTTGAAGGGGGAAATTGATCAAAGAACATTGTGGTCCAATCACCGTGAAGGGCAGCGACTTGTTGGGCGGTGTCGACCAGACGTTCGATCCGGTCGCGGATCAAGGGTGCGTCGTAGGCGTGACGAACGAAATGTCGGAAACTTTTAAGGTCCCGAATCGGCTGTTTGGCCGAAGGGGGCAGGAAAGCGGGGCGGACCCCGGGAATCGTCAACGACATCCGCTCAATCAACGCCTCGTGATAGCCCTGGCCGGGCCGAAGATTGTTCTCGAAGGTGCGAGCGATGTTCTCGAATCCTCGCTCCAGGGCATTGTAGAACCGGTTGAGTTCAAAGGCGGCGGCGCTGAGCGCCATTTCGGCGGGGTGGGCCAGGCAGTTGCTTGCGGTCGCTGCGGCGGCCGAAAGGATCAGGCCGTCGGCCATCAATTGCCGTTTGAGTAATTCGAGGGCTAGAGCGTCCAACGTTGACCGGTCCTTCGAATGTCCGGTGCCAACCGGGTTTGATTGAAGTCACAGATGTCGACTTCACAACCCAGACGCACTGTTAGGTTTGCCGCTAAATCCCAAATGGATACCGACGGCGGTGACGATTCAACCGCCAGATCGACGTCGGAATGTTCGGTGTAGTCACCTTCCCTCACGATTGAACCATAAACCCAGAGAACACAGCCGGGACAAACCTCTTGGAGCACACGGCGGAGGGTGTCCAGGCGGGTTTGACGCAGCCGTTCGCGGTTGACGGCAACGCGGGCGAGGTGTTGATCGATGATCGAGGTGTCAAAGAGCGGCAACCGGGGAAGCTACAGATAGAAAAAGGGGGGAGGTTGGGGGGAATGGAATTCTAGCAAAATCCACTACGCAAGAAGTTAGGCGGGGACGACTTTGGCGGCTCGGATCGTGGGGTCAACCGCGGCGGTGGCGTTGCGGGTGTCGACGACGCAGGGCGACCACCTAACTAGTTGCTCGGCGTCCAGGCCGTCGTGCCAGGTGGAGATCAGCGTCAGGTCGTAGCCGGCGATCGTCGGTTGATCCCAGGGGACGCTGGCGGTGCCGGCCCAGGCGGAATGTTCCCGCGAAGGGCGGATCACGGGGATGTGGGGGTCGTGGTAGTCGACCGCGGCCCCGAGATCACGCAGGCGGGTCATCAGTTCGTAGGAGGGCGATTCGCGATCGTCGTCGACATTGGGTTTGTAGGCCAAACCGATCACCAGAATTTTGGACCCGTTGACCGATTTTTGCTGAGAGTTGAGCGCTTCGGTGCATTTGGCGACGACTTTGGCGGGCATCGCGCGGTTGATCTCGCCGGCCAATTCGATGAAACGGGTGTGGTGGCCGTACTCGCGGGCTTTCCACGTCAAGTAGAACGGGTCGATGGGGATGCAGTGACCGCCAAGTCCCGGGCCGGGATAGAAGGCTTTGAAGCCGAACGGTTTGGTGCTCGCCGCGGCGATGACCTCCCAAATGTCGATGCCCATCGACTCAGCGACGACTTTGAGTTCGTTGACCAGGCCGATGTTGACCGATCGATAGATGTTCTCGAGCAGCTTGGTCAACTCGGCGACGCGGGTTGTCGAGACCGGCACGAGGCGGTCAAAGACGCTGCCATAGAGTGCCTGTCCGGCACGGCCGCAGGCGGCGGTGACCCCGCCGACGACTTTGGGGATGTTGACGGCGGCGAACTCGGGGTTGCCGGGGTCCTCACGTTCGGGGGAATAAACGACGAAAAAATCTTCGCCAACGGTCAATCCGACGGACTGGACCCGGGGAACGATTTCTTCCTCGGTCGTGCCGGGGTAGGTCGTGCTCTCGAGGCTGAGAATTTGGCCGGGCCTTAGATGCGGCAGGATCGCTTCGATTGTGCTGACGACGTAGCTGAGATCGGGTTGATGATGCTCATCGAGTGGCGTCGGCAGACACAAAATGATCGCGTCAACGTCGGAGATTTGGGTAAAATCGGCGGTCGCGGTGAGCCGTTGGGACTCGACGACCGCGGCGATCCGGGCTGTGGGGATGTGTTTGATGTACGACTTGCCGGCGTTGATGGCGTCAATTTTTTTTGGGTCAACGTCGAACCCGACGGTGGTGAAGCCGGCTTCGGCGTAAGCCATCACCAGCGGCAACCCGACGTAGCCGAGGCCGACCACACCGACCGTTGCGGTCTTGGCGTCAAATTTTTTGATCGCGGTGTCGAGGTGGGGGGCGGTCATGAGGGTGGCCGAAAGTCTTGGCGACTTCCGCTACGGGGGGGGCCGAGGCGGCCAAACATCCGGTCTAGTTCGTCGCGGGCGAAAAACAACGCCGTCGGGCGGCCGTGGGGACAGTGGTGGGTGTCGTTGTAGAGGTCCTTTTGCTCCAGCAGCGACGTGATCTCCTCGGGGGCAAGCGGATCGCCGGCTTTGACGGCGGCTTTGCAGGCTACGGTCGCCAGGAGGTGATCCAGGAGGTCTTTGGCATCGGGGTTTCGGCCCGCCCCCAAAACCGCCTCCAGAACGGTGCGGAGCATATCGGCGGGCGAACGGCCGCCCAGGATCGCGGGAACCGACTGGATCACCACCGCATCGCCCCCGAAATCGTCGAGTTCCAACCCAATTTTGGCGAGCGTTTCTCGGTGATTCAGCGCCGCATCGCGTTCGGCCGATGTCAGAGTGACGGGTTCGGGGACCAGCAGCCTCTGCGACTCCAATTGCCCGTCGCCGCCGAGGACTTTTTGGCAAACCCGTTCGTAGAGCACCCGCTCGTGCAGGGCATGCTGGTCAATGACCACCATGCCGGATTCGTCCTGGGTGACGAGGTAGCGGTTGTGAACTTGGATGCCCAGCCGCGTGGTGGTGGGGTGGCGGGTAAGGGATGACCCCTCACCCCCCAGCCCCCTCTCCCCGAAGCGGGGCGAGGGGGAGCCGGAGCTATTTTCCCCCGGCCCTCGCTCTTCCAAGAGGTGCGAGGGGGAGTCCGTATTCGTGTCGTCCCATGGGGCGACGTCGGCGGGAGGGACCCGGGTGGGACCGCCGGGGAAGGGTTGGAAATCGGCCACACCGCGGCTTGGCAAAACCGCCGGGGGGGCCGGTCGCGGGTTGGTTTGACCGGTCCTGGCCCAATCAATGACGTCCTGCCGGGCAGCATCGACGCGGGCGGCGGACATCCCCATGACGGTTTCGGCGGCGGCCGCCAAGTGGTCGTTTTCGGCGTCATCCGCCGATGGCCGGATCGCGGTGACGCGGTGGGTCATGTCCGTCGACAAAAACCGGCTGCGCAGCGTCGCCAGCAGCCGCGAGTAAACCCGTCCGCCGTCGGTAAAACGGACCTCCAGCTTGGCCGGATGGACGTTGACGTCGACCATGTCGGCGGGCATCGTCAGGTTCAAAAAGCAGACCGGGTGGCGACCGACCATCATCATCCCGCGGTACGCTTCGCCCAACGCGTGCGAGAGCGAGCGGTCACGGATGTGCCGGCCATTGAGAAACACGTACTGCATCCGCTGGTTGCCGCGGTTGACCGATGGGTCGCAAACGAACCCGCGGACGCCGATGGGCGGGTCGTCCGAGGCGATTTTGATCAACGCCTCGGACACCTCACCACCAAAAAACGATTCGATTCGGTCAGACCAGCGGGTGGTGGAGGGCAAGTCGTGGACCATTTTGTCGCCGCTGCGCATCGTCAAATGCACCCGCGGGTTGGCCAGCGCGATCCGCGTGAACGCTTCGGTGATGTGGCCGCGTTCGGTCGACGGCGTTTTGAGAAATTTTCGCCGAACGGGTGTGTTGAAAAACAGATTCTTGACCTCGATCACCGTCCCGACGGGGCAACCGGCCGGCGAGGGCGGGTCGATCACGCCGCCGCGGACGTCGATCTGGTGACCCCCGACGGCGGTGCCCGATTCGGGGCGGCTGCGGATTGTCATCTGCGAGACGCTGGCGATCGACGCGAGCGCCTCGCCGCGAAAACCCAGGGTGCCAACATGAAAAAGCGATTCGTCCTCGGGCAACTTGCTGGTCGCGTGGCTGGTCACCGCCAGCGGCAATTCGTCGGCGGGAATGCCGCAGCCGTCGTCGGAGATGCGGATCAACTCGGTACCGCCGCCTTCGATGACCAAATCAATGCGGGTGGCCCCGGCATCAATGCTGTTTTCGAGCAGTTCTTTGACGACCGACGCGGGGCGCTCGATCACTTCGCCGGCGGCGATTTGATTGACGAGCTGGGGCGGGAGCTGGCGGATCGTCGGTCGGGCGGCGGTGGCGGTGGCGGTCATGGGGTTAGGGTAGCAAAACCTGTGGGATAGGCCTCCGGCCTGTCATCGGCGACAGGCCGGAGGCCTATCCCACCGCGGAAGACAGGCCGGAGGCCTATCCCACCGCCGAAGACAGGCCGGAGGCCTATCCCACCGCCGGTTGGCCGCAGGTCAAACAGTGCAGCGCGCCCAGGCCCAAAGTCAGGACCGAACAATCGACCGTATCGATGCGCGTATCGGGGCGGATTGATTGCAAAACCGCAGCGGCGGCATGGTCAAAATCGGAGGCCCCAAACGTCGGCAACAGGATTCGATCGGCTCCGAGCATGAGGAAGTTGCAATAACTCTGCGGCAATCGATAGCCGCCCAGCCGCGCCGGGGGCGGGACCGGCAATTCATGAACGGTGACCGTCGGGGAGGTTTTCCCGGCCCAAATTCGGACTTGGGCGGCGACCTTGGCCAACGACACGTCGTTCTCGTCGCCATGGTGGCTGACCGCGACGACGACGTCGGTCGGCGTGACGAAGCGGACCAATTGATCGACGTGGCCATCGGTGTCGTCGCCCGCGAGCGTGGCGTCGTCGAGCCACAGGATTTCGGTGACGCCGAGTTTTTGGTGCAAAACGCCGGCGATTGCATCAGCGTCCATCGACGCGTTGCGTTTGGGGTCGACCAAACAGGCCGCCACGACGATCAGCCGTCCGGCGCCATCGGTTTCCAGCGCACCGCCCTCGGCGGTGATGCCGCCGGCGATGGTCGGCAATGCAGCACGCTGGGCGATCCGGCCGGCGACCGCGGCGTCGTGATGGTACGGGCGATACTTGCCGCCCCACGCGTTGAAGCGCCAGTCGACCGCGGCCAGTTGCGAACCGTGCCAAACGAACGTCGGCCCGGTGTCGCGGAGCCAAGCGTCGTTGGTCGGGATCGGCCATCGCTGCCAATTGGCGATCCCGGCAAGCGACGAGTCGACTTCGCCGGCCAAAGCGTCGTCGGCAAGAACGCGAACCGGATGGGTCCGGGCGATCGCGGCGACGACCCGGGTGAACGCCAATGGGACTTTGTCAAATTGTCCCGGCCACGTCTCGCGGCTGTGGGGCCAAGCGAGATACACCGCTTCGCACGGTTCCCACTCGGCGGGCATTCGGATGGAGCCGCGACGCGGAGCGGGGTTGAAAGTCATGGCGGTGGTGGGTCGGCGCCGAAGCGGCTTGACCCACCCTACTGGGCTACTCGGCCTTGATTTCTTCTTTGACTTTTTGAATGAAGTGAGGGCTTTTGCCGCCCTTGCTCAACTCCTCGGCCCGTTTGGCGGCCTCGTCTTTTTGGTCATGTTCAAAGACCGCGACGCGTTTGAGGCTTTGGCTAAAGACCCCCCAGTACAGACGCAACCGAACGTCGGCGGCGGGTTTGCGGACCTTGCGTTTGGCAGCTTTTTGCCGCTTCGCTTCGGCAGCCATCCGCTCGGCGGCTTCGGCTGCCGCGGCAAGCTCCTGTCGACTGACGACCTTCCGGGGCATGGACGAATGGGGAAAAGTGGGGGTTCGGGCGGGGGACGGGGGGGATGAGGATACGCGGGCGACCGTCGCAGCGGGGAGGGGACGTTCGGGAGCGGGGAGGGGACGTTCGACATGGGGGGAGCGGACGTTCGGTCACCGCACAGTCCCACCCTGGCCCCCAGCACGGAAACGGCTAACTTGGGGCGTTTGGCCCCCCGGCCTCCCCCACCCATCCGCTCATTTGATTCGGTCCCAGCGAAGGAACCCCCCCGCGATGCAAGTCAACGTTTCGGCAAGGCACGGCAGCTTGCAGCCGGGAGACCACGCACTGATCGAAGAGAAAACCATCCGGCTGCGGCGGCTTTATGACCGCGTCAACGCGATCAATGTCACCGTCGATCTGGAGCATTTGGACAAGCCGAACGTCGAAATCGTCGTCTCCGTTGAACAGTCCGATGACCTCGTCGCGACGGCCGAGGCGAGCACGGTGATCGCGGCGTTGGATACCGCGATTCCCAAAGCCGAGCAGCAATTGCGGAAGCTCAAGGAGCGGAAAACCGGCCATCGCGGGGCGGCGATCAAACACATGGAACCGGTCGATGAGCCGCTCGGCGAGCCGTCCGATTCCTCGGCGTTGACGGATGGCGGGGAACCGTCCCCGGCGGGCAATTGAACGACCACCGGTCTGCCGTCGTCGGCATTTCAGTCGCCGGCATCACAGAACACTCCAACATTCCTTCCAACGTCCGCACCCGTGAAATTTTCTGATTTTGTCAAAACCTCGGCGATCCGCGCCGAGTTGACGGCGACGACCAAAGAGGCCGTCATCGAAGAACTGGTTCAATCGCTGCTCGACGCCGGCGAGATTCAAGCCGAACGCAAAGACGACATCGTCGCGGCGATCATGAAACGCGAGGAACTCGGCAGCACCGGGATCGGCCGCGGCGTTGCGGTCCCGCACACCAAGCACCCCAGCGTCGACCGGTTGGTCGGCACGGTTGGGGTGAGCGAGTCGGGCGTCGAATTTGATTCGCTCGACGGCGAGTCGGTGCAACTATTCTTCCTGCTGATCTCTCCGCCGGAGCGACCGGGCGATCACCTTCGGGCGCTCGAAAATATTTCCCGACAACTTCGCGACGAATCATTTTGCCGATTTTTGAAGCAAAGCAAGTCGGCCAATGACATCCAACAACTGCTTCAGGAAGCCGATGACAATCAATTCGGCGTCAGCTAAATCGGCGGGGACGGACCGTTGAACGCGATCGAGCGAACCGTTCGGGTCATCAACCGTCAGGGCCTGCACGCCCGGCCGGCGGATTTGCTGGTCCGCTGCGCCAGCGGCTACCGGTCGGAGATTGTCCTGACCAATCGCGGCCAGCAGGGCGATTGCCGCAGCATCCTGTCGCTGCTGACGCTCGGGGCGACCGAGGGCACGGAGCTGCTCGTTTCGGCCGCCGGGGATGATGCGGCCGAAGCGTTGGAGGCCGTTTGTGCGTTGTTTGCCGACGGGTTTGGCGAACGAGACGAGGACGGTTGAACCAACGAGCTTGGGCGGTAGCGGCGTGCCGCCAGGCCGCCGAAACTTAGGTGCCGAGCGTCGGCGGCCTGGCGGCACGCCGCTACCGTTTAGCCCCTGTCACCTTTGGCAAACGCCGCGTGTGGCGTAAAATCCGCCCGCCCGGACTCCTCCACTCTCCAACCCCCCCCACAGATACCACCGCCGATCGCGCCCGACGGTTCCCTCAGCCGCCCGAGCCGCCCGACGACGCGCGATGATCGAGCTTCAAGGCATCCCTGTTTCGCCCGGCGTGGCGATCGCCCCGGCACTGGTCCTGGATGCCGAAGGGTACCGCATCCCCCGGTGCCAAATCGCCGTCGACGAAGTTGCCCCGCAGCGGCAGTTGCTCAAAACCGCCGTCGCCGCGGTCGGTCAGGAGCTGGAGGAACGCCGGCTGAGCACCACCGCGGCAGCCGGGGCGAGTACGGGCGACATTTTCGCCGCCCAGTTGCAAATGCTCAACGACCCGCGGCTGCACGCGGAGCTGCACCGCCGGATGACGATCGACCTGCAGTCCGCGGCGATGGCCGTTTCAGGCGTGCTGCACTCCTACGCGGCGAGTTTGCGTCAATTATCCAGCCCCCTGCTGGCCGAACGTGCCCAGGATGTGTTGGACATCGAACGACAACTGCTGACGCATCTCGGCGTGGTCACCGCCCGTCCGCTGGCCGAGTTGACCGAGCCGGTCGTCGTGCTTTCGCATTTGTTGACGCCCTCGGAGACCGCCAATTTGGACCGAGAACTGGTCCATGGGTTCTGCACCGAAGTCGGCGGTTCGGGCGGCCACACCGCGATCGTCGCCAAAGGTTTGGAACTGCCCGCGGTGGTGGGTTTGGGGCCGTTCCTGCAAAACTTCAGCGGCTCGGACTGCGTCATCGTCGACGGCGACCACGGCCGGCTGATTATCGATCCGACCGACGAGGTGCTCGTTCAGTACCGTCAACGGGCCAAGGTCCGCGCGACGTTGGCGCGGCGGCTTGCGAAACTGTCGACCGCTGCGGCCGAGACGACCGACGGGGTGCGGATCGGATTGATGGCCAACATTGAGTTCCCGCACGAAACCGCCGCGGCCCTGGACCGGGGGGCCGAAGGCATCGGGCTGTACAGGACCGAGTTCCTCTACCTCAGCAGCGACACCGAGCCGTCGGAGGAAGATCACCTGGCCGCTTACCGGCAGGTGATTCGGGCGATGGACGGCCGGCCGGTCGTGATCCGAACGCTCGATCTGGGGGCGGACAAAGTCTCGCATCGATCGACCGGACCGAAGGAAAATAACCCGTTTCTGGGTCTGCGAAGCATTCGGC
The DNA here is from genome assembly GCA_963833245.1 of Pirellulaceae bacterium. Taxonomy (GTDB): domain Bacteria; phylum Planctomycetota; class Planctomycetia; order Pirellulales; family Pirellulaceae; genus Rhodopirellula. Next base: position 736,509 of record CAWHXH010000002.1, on the reverse strand, counting down.
TGTCGCTGCGAAACCTGCATCTGTTCCGGCCCCAGCTTCGCGCCGTGCTGCGGGCGGCGGTTGATGGCGACGTCCGCGTGATGTTTCCTCTGATCACGACGATCGGCGAACTGCGGCAAGCCAGAATGTTGCTCAAAGTGGTCGCCGACGATTTAGCCGAGGAGGGGATCGAGCATCGCGCCGACATCCCCGTCGGGATGATGGTCGAGGTGCCCGCGGCGGTGATGATGTTGGAACATTTCGCCGGCGAAGTGGATTTTTTCAGCATCGGCACCAACGATTTGGCCCAGTACACGTTGGCGGTCGACCGCAGCAACGAGTCGGTCGCGGAGTTGTATCAATCCAGCGATCCGGCGGTACTGCGTTTGATCAAACAAACCGTGGCGGTGGCCGCGGCGACCGACACGCCGCTGAGCGTTTGCGGCGAGATGAGCAGCATGCCCGGCCGCGCGTTGTTGTTGCTGGGACTTGGCGTGCGAACGTTGTCGCTGCCCCCCTCGGCGATCCCCAAAATCAAAAAAGCGATCCGCAGCGTCTCGATCGCCCAGTGCGAGCAGATCGCCGAGCGGGTGGCCGGTTTCGAGTCCGCCCGCGACGTCGACCTCTACCTGCTCGACCGCCTCGGCGAGCTGGCCCCGGAGCTGATTGTCACATGAAGAAGTTTACAGTTGTCAGTTTACAGTTTTCAGTTTCAGAAAAGAGGGTTCTTGGTTTGCGAGAACTGTCAACTGAAAACTGTGAACTGATAACTGATAACTCTTCCCCCCGAACACTTTCCCACCCCGGCATCCATTGTCGGTTCATGCCATGAACCCTCCATCCAGCCGGGGCCTTTTTTTGTCTCATCCAACCCCAAGGTGACCCGGATGAAACGTGAAATGTTGATCAATGTGTCTGAACCCGAAGAGAGCCGCATCGCGGTGATCGAGGACGGACGACTTGATGAATTGTATGTCGAGCGAAAGTCCGTCGAGACGTTCGCCGGCAATGTCTATCGCGGCAAGATCGTCAACCTCGAACCGACGATTCAGGCCGCTTTTGTCGACTTTGGTGTCGGCCGAAACGGATTTTTGCATATCTCCGACGTCGAGCCGCAGTACTATCGTCAGGGCGGTTTTGACCCCGAAGAGGTGATGCGGGAATCGGACGAAATGGCCGAAGCGGCCGCCAAACGCAACCGCGAATCGGGCCACGGCAACAAACGCGCCTTCAAGGGCGGGCGGCCGCGAAACAAACCGCCGATTCAAGACATCTTCAAACGCGGCGATGAGGTTTTGGTCCAGGTGATCAAGGAGGGCATCGGGACCAAAGGACCGACGCTGAGCACCTATATCTCAATCCCCGGCCGCTATCTGGTGCTGATGCCGTCGCTGGCCAAGGTCGGCGTGTCACGCAAAATTGAGGATGACGAGGATCGCCGCCGGCTCAAAAAATGCCTGCTGTCGCTCAACCCGCCCAAGGGACTCGGTTTCATCGTCCGCACCGCCGGGGCGGGCCGGACCGAACGGGAGCTGGGCCGCGACCTGGAGTACCTGCTGCGGCTCTGGAAAGCGATTTGCCAACGGATCGAGTCGACGACCGAGCCGGGTGAATTGTATGAGGAATCCGACCTTATCATTCGCACCATTCGAGACATCTATTCGGATGACATTGACCGGATCCTGATCGATGATGAGGAACAGTATGCCAAGGCGCAGGAGTTTCTCAAAATGGTCATGCCGCGGGTCAGCGATCGGTTGAAGTTATACGACGACCGCGAGCCGCTGTTTCATAAATATCATTTGGAAGAGGAGATCGCGAGGATCAACCAACGTCACGTCCCGCTGCCTGACGGCGGCAGCATCGTGATCGATCCGACCGAGGCGTTGGTGGCGATCGACGTCAACAGCGGTAATTTTCGCGGCGGTGGGCAGAACGCCGAGGAGTCCGCCTTCCGGGTCAACTGCGCCGCGGCCAAGGAGATTGCCCGCCAGTTGCGGCTGCGGGACCTTGGCGGCGTGATCGTCAACGACTTCATCGACATGCGAAAGGAATCGTATCGCCGCAAGGTTGAACGGGTCCTCCGCGACGCGATGGACAAGGACCGGGCACGGACCAAGATCCTGCGGACCAGCCCGTTTGGATTGATTGAAATGACCCGACAGCGGGTTCGTCAGTCGCTCAAGCGGAGCATCTATCAAGACTGTCCGTGCTGCGAGGGCCGCGGTTTGGTCAAGACGCCCGAGAGCATGTCGATCGAGGTGATTCGCATGTTGGCGCTGGCGGTCCGAAACAAGCACATCGTGCGGGTGACGGTCCGGGTCAACGATGAAGTCGCCGCGTTTTTGAACAACAAGAAACGGCGGACGGTGACCGAAATGGAGGACGGCGGCCGCATGACGGTCCAAATCCTCGGCAGCGAAGGGTTGTTCCCCGAACACCTGGAGGTCGACTGCCGCGACGACCGCGGCGAGCGGGTGGAAATCGATAGTTGACGATCGGTTGGTTTTCTGATCGGACCTAGGGGACGGATGTGGCCGATGACGTTGAACGTCCCATCGGTCGCCTAGGTCCCATGGGTCCCGTTCCCGACCGGCAGGTACCGCCGCAGCGCCATGGCGGTTTCGCCACCGCCGGCGGCTACCTGCCCGGGCGTGCCCGCGGCGACCACCCGGCCGCCCTCCGGCCCCGCCCCGGGACCAAGATCGATGACATGATCGGCCGCCAGCATCACCATCGGGTGGTGCTCCACGACGATCAACGTGTGCCCGTCGGCCAGCAACGCATCGAAACAAATCAGCAGCCGCCGGACGTCGGCGAAATGTAGCCCCGTGGTCGGCTCGTCGATCAGGAACAGCGTCCGGCTGCGCCGCGAGCGGACCAGAAACGCCGCCAATTTGAGCCGTTGACCTTCGCCTGAGGAGAGCGTCGTGGCCGGTTGGCCCAGCGGCACGTAGTCCAGTCCGACGTCGATCAAACGACGCAGTGCCGTTTGAATTTTCGTTGAATCGCGAAAGAACTCCATCGCGTCGGCGGTGGTCATCTCCAGCACGTCGGCAATCGTTCGGTCGCGGTAACGCACCCGGAGCACTTCGTCGCGGTACCGCCGGCCGCGACAGGACGAGCACCGCATCGTCACGTCGGCGAGGAACTGCATGTCAACCGTCTCTTCGCCCGCCCCCTGGCACACCGGGCACTGGCCGTCGGCGGAATTGAAGCTGAAGTGGCCCGGACCGTAGTTGCGAATCCGGGCGTCGACGGTGCCGGCAAATAGTTCGCGGATCGCGTCCATCGCTTTGACGTAGGTCACCGGGCAACTGCGTGACGTCCGGCTGATGGGGCTTTGATCGACCAATTCGCACGCCGACAGGTGCTCGACACCGGTCAGTTTTTTGAACGGCAGCGGCGACGCGGTGGCCGCCGGGTCCAAGGCCGCGGTGACGGCCGGGTAGAGCGTGTCGTGAACCAACGTGCTCTTGCCGCTGCCGGAGCGACCGGTGACGACCGACATCGACCCGATGGGAAATTCGACGTCGATCGATTGCAGGTTCCGCCCGGCGGCCCCGGTGAGTTTCAAAATCGGCGATGTTGGCCGGGCCGGGGCCGGCGGCAGGTGATCGGCGAGGTTGCCCCGCAGGAACGGCCCGGTCAATTCGGATTGGTCGGCGAGTTCCGCCGGCGGGCCATCGAACGTCACGGTGCCGCCGGCGGCGCCGGCCCCGGGGCCGAACTCGATCACCCGGTCGGCCGCCGCGATCACCGCGTCGTTGTGCTCCACTGCGACCACGGTATTGCCGCGATCCCGCAGATTTTCAATGCAACCGATCAACGGGGTGACGTCGGCCGGATGCAGCCCCGCGGTCGGTTCATCAAGCACGTAGAGCATCCCGACCAGCGTGCTGGACAATGCCGCGGTCAGCGCAATCCGCTGCGTCTCGCCGCCCGAAAGCGTCCGCAGCGGCCGGTCAAGGGTCAGGTATCCCAGCCCGACCCGCTGCAGGTACGCCAGCCGGTCGCGGATCTGTGCCAGCGGTTCTTTGGCGATTTGAACCCGCCGAGGCTCGGCGTCGTTTTCAAATTCGTTCAAAACCGCAGCGAGCTGATCCGATGGGCAGGCCAACAGATCGGCGATCGACCGGCCGGCAATTTTGTAACCGAGCACTTCGAGCCGCAGCCTCGCGCCGCCGCATGAGGGGCACGGTTGATAGCTCCGGTACCGGGCGGCAAAAACGCGGACATGCAGTTTGTACTTTTTTTTGTCCAACCAGGCAAAGAATCCGTCCAGGCCGCCAAATTTCCGCTTCGGGTCGCCTTTTTGAATGACCCGCCGTTGGGCCGCGGTCAGGTCTTTGAATGGCACATCGACGGGCAGGTCATGAAACCTTGGCAACTGCCAGCAACTCCTTCAGCTCATGCCGATAGGCCGGCGTGTTCCATGGTGCGATCGCCCCATCGCGGATCGATCGCGAATCGTCGGGCACAACCCGCGACATGTCGGGGGTCATCACATCGCCGAATCCCTCGCACGTCTCGCACGCCCCGGCCGGGTCGTTGAAGTTGAACAGCCGCGGGGTGGGTTCGGGAAAGTCCAGGTCGCATCGATCGCACCGCCGCGAGTCGCTGATGATCCGGCGGTCAAACGCCCGCCCGTCGACCCGGACACCGCCCGTTTCGTCGGCGGCATCGACGAGCACCACCGCACGGCCGACGCCCTCGGCCATCGCCGTTTCGAGCGAATCGGTCCATCGTCCGACGTCGGCGCCGGCCGAAAGCCGATCGACGATGACCAGGATGTCGCGACCTTTTTTGCCGATTTTGCCGGCCAAACGGCTGCGGTCCTCGTCGTCGAGCCGCTCGGTGGTCTCGCCGACGATCAGGCGAACGTAGCCGTCTCGCTGGAGGGAATGAAGGATTTCGCCGCCCTTGGCCCGGTCGGGCAGGTGGACTTCAAAGGCGACGATGGCGCGGGAGAATGAGGCATCGGCGGCGAGTTTTGCAGCCGCCACGTCGGGTGAGTCGTTGGTCACCGGCTCGCCGCAGCGGTGACAGCGCAGCTCGGCGGCTTTGGCAAAGAGCAGCCGGAGGTGCTCGGCGGTTTCGGTCGCCGTGGCGACCGTCGACCGGTTGTTTTTGGTGGCCCCGGCCCGGGTGACCGCGATTGCCGGGGGGATTCCCGTGATCGACCGGCAATCGGGTTTGTCCAACCGGTCGAGGAATTGCCGCGTGTAGGCGGAAAAACTCTCGATGTAGCACCGCTGGCCTTCGGCGTAGAGCGTGTCGATCGCCAGCGACGTCTTGCCGCTGCCCGACAGACCGCACAGCACTGTCAGCTCGCCGCGGCGGATGTCCAAATCGACGCCCCGCAAATTGTGAACGCGACAGCCGCGAATTTGGATCGGCGGGGCGGTTTGGGGGGCTGGGGCCATGAACGGCGGGGTGGCTCGATTATGCTGTCGGACCCACCGATTGTTCCGCTTTCCCACCGAGCGTCCATGACCCTCCTGCATCCCCGTCGCCCATTGGCCGCCGCCCCGGCCCTCGCCGCCGCCGCGTTCTTTTTGACCCTCGCCATCCAGTCGCCGGCATCGGCTCAAGAATCCGGTGATTCTCCGGCCGGTGACGCCCCGGCTGGCGATGCAGCCCCTTCCGAACCGGCACCCCAACCGGCGGCGAACGACGACGGAGAAACGCAAACAGGCCAAACAGGTTCCGGGGAAAACGAGAGGGAAAAGCCGGAAGCGAAGCCGAAGGATGAGGCCAAAAAGGATAAGGCCCAACCATCGGCACCCGCCCAACCTGCCCTCCCCCAGCCCGATCCGCAGTGGGCCAAACAGAACGTCTGGACCGAGGTGCCCGCGGCGGGGCCAATCGCCGACGACTACGCGTTGGTCGGGGAGTACGAGGGAATGATTCCGGTAGCGGCGTTCCGCCAGGACGCCGACCTACCCCCGAGAGCGCAGATTGGCGTGCCCGAGGATTTGGTGCCGGCGGGCCAGTCGGGCGATCGCCGTCCGGCGTCGCTGCAGGTCACGTCCCTGGGCGGTGGGCGGTTTCGAGCCAATTACTACGACAGCCGACTGCCGGGCGTCGCTGAGGACGACAGCATGGCGGACCCGGCAACGTTGTTGGGCGCCCGCGGGGGCCGCAGCGTGGTGTTGGCCGGGCAAGATCAGGCGATGTTTGTTTCGCCCGATCGCTGCGTGATCGTTTCCCCCGACGGCGGCGTGGTGGCCGAACTGGAGCGGGTCGAGCGATCCAGCCCGACGCTCGGGGTGGCACCGCCGGAGGGTGCAGTGATGCTCTTTGACGGCCAATCGACCGATCAATTCACCGCCGGTGAGATGACCGACACGGGACTGCTCAAAGCGGGGGCGGATGTCGACTACCTGTTGACCGATTTTGACCTGCACGCGGAGTTTCGCATCCCGTTCATGCCGGACCAGGAGGGGCAGGCCCGCGGCAATTCGGGGCTTTACCTGCAGGGTCGCTACGAGTGCCAGGTGCTCGATTCCTTTGGGCTGGACCGGGTTTTCAACGGCTTGGGAGCGATTTACCGGGTTCGACCGGCGAGGCTCAACATGGCGCTGCCGCCGCTGGTTTGGCAAACCTACGACGTTCGTTTCACCGCCGCGAGGTTCAACGCCGACGGGTCTAAGCGGCGACCGGCGCACGTTTCATCTTGGGTCAACGGAACGTTGGTTCAAGACGACGTGGCCCTTGAAAGCAAAACCGGCCATGGCAAAGACGAGGGACCCGAACCGCTGGCGACGAGGCTGCAGGACCACAAAGACCCGGTCCGCTACCGAAACATTTGGGTGATCGACCGCGGGGTTGCCGGAACGCTGGAGTTTCCGGTGATGGCGAAGTGACGGGGAACCCCCCCCCTTGCCTCACCTTCCTCAAGTCGCGAAGCGACGGCAGACAATAGCCACGGACGTTAGTCCGTGGTTGGCTAGCGATCGCTAATTGACGTTTTAATTGGTCAACGATACCCAGCCGCGGGAACGTCCCGCGGCGGTCGCTGATCGGTGCGAGCCGATCACTGCGGGCATCCAGGTGAGTTGCTCGACCAAGCTGACCAGCGTCCGGGTGTCGATCGGTTTGAACAAGCAATGCGTTGCCGCGGACAGGGCTTCGGTTCGTCGCTCCAGCCCCGACCAGCAGGGTTCGGCCAACAGGATCGCGGGCAGGTCGCGGTGGGCGACCGAACGACGGATCGTGCCCAAATGCTCCAGCACCCCGTCGGCATCGTCCCCGACGTCCCAAATCAGCAGGTCAACGGCGGCAGGCTCACCGCCGCCGGTCCGGTAGCGGCGTTCCGCCAGGACGCCGACCCCACGGTCAGCAGCCGCGGCGGTTGGCTCACCGGCGCCGAGCGATGTTCGCGAAGCCACCACCAGCGGCGAAACGTCGACCGGGCGAGCCGCATTGCCCCGCTCCGGTGATCCAATTTCATTCTCGGTCAAACCCAAAGCTCGGTCGACCGCGGCGATCGATCGGGCACAGACGCATTCAAATTGATGGTGAAAAAGGACCCCCGCGGTCGCCAACAGGGATAGCGGTTTGGCGTCGGCGACGACCACTCGCGTTTTGGATCGTGTTTTTCCCGGGCCGGCGGCGGGGCCGGGTCGATGGTGATGGGACAAATTCATGTTCTTGGATCCGGCAGAATGGGTGGTGGCGGCGGGGCGACCTCAGCCGATTGGCTTGGTCAACGATGCGTCGCGAAGGCCCGGCGGCAGCCCGCGAAGCTGCAAAATGCTCCCCCGGCCCGACCCGGCGGGTCGCACAACGCGGACAACCGTTGCATCGCGAAGGCGAAGTCCCTTTTCAAATGCAAAATTGGCTGCCAGGTTGTCGCCGATTGCCCCCACCGGTCCCCCGCTCGCTGCCATGTCAACAATTCATTCCCGTGCCCCCGCCCCCGTGCTTATCGGCAAAACCGCCCTGGTCACTGGAGCCGGACGGGGCATCGGCCGTGGCATCGCCGAGCAGTTGGCGGCCGCCGGCGCCGCGGTGACGCTGTTGGATTTGAACGAAAAGGATCTCGCCGACGTGGCCCGGCGGTGCGATGAACTCGCGCCGCAGGGAGTCACCGCGTCATGGTCGATAGTCGACGTTGTCGATTCAGAAGCCGTCGGCGGGGCGGTCCGGTCGATCGTTGCCGGCGCCGGGCGGCTGGACATCGCGGTCAGCAACGCGGCCTATAGCGATCGTCAAATGATGCTCGACGCCGATCCGGCAGGTTTTGAAAAAACCATCAATGTGACGATGTGGGGGGCATATCACACCGCGCGTCACGCGGCGGAGTCGATGAGGCAAACCGGCGGCGGCAATATTGTCGTCATCGGCAGCCCCCACGCGCACCTGCCGATGCCCGGGGCGATGGCTTATAACATGGCCAAAGCGGCGATCGATCAAATGGCCCGGACCGCGGCGGTGGAGTTGGCCGGCGACGGCATCCGCGTCAACATCATCCACCCCGGTTGGATCGATACGCCGGGGGAGCGAAAGTTTTTCACCGAGGAGACACTCGCCGCCGAGGCCGCCAAGTTGCCGCTGCGGCGGCTGGGCCGGCCCGACGAGATCGGCCGTGGCGTTGTTTTTCTGTGTGACCCGGCGAGTGCTTACATTACCGGCAGCACGTTGACGATCGACGGCGGCATTCAGTTGCCGTGGCGCGAGATGTACCGGGTCGGGGAGGAGAAGAAGGTGAAGGGTTGAAAGGTCAAGGGTTGAAAGGTCAAGGGTTGAAAGGTGAAGGGTTGAAAGGTCAAAGGTTGAAAGGTCAAGGGTCAAGGGTTGAAAGGTCAAGGGTCAAGGGTTGAAAGGTCAACGGTCAAGGGTTGAAAGGTCAACGGTCAAGGGTTGAGGGTAAGGGTCAAGGGTCAAGGGTTGAAGGGTCAAGGGTTGAAGGGTCAAGGGTTAGTAAGGGTCAAGGGTCAAGGGTCAAGGGTCAAGGGTCAAGGGTCAAGGGTTAAGGGTCAAGGGTCAAGGGTCAAGGGTCAAGGGTCAAGGAGGATTGCAAATTGCAAATTGTATATCTAATGCTTTGCCATTCCCGTTATTCGTTGCAGCTGCCGCGATGCGTTCACTTTTAACCTTTAACCCTTTAACCCTTGACCTTTTAACCCTCTTCACCGTGCCTCCGGTTGCCGCCAAGCGACCCATAAGGTTTTTACAAGGATCTGCAGGTCCAGACCCAACGACCAGCGGCGGATGTATTGATGATCCAGGTCGATGCGACGCTGCATCTTGTCAACCGTTTCCGTCTCGCCGCGGCATCCGTTGACCTGGGCCAGCCCCGTGATGCCCGGTTTGACTTTGTGCCGCAGCATGTAGCCGTGGATCAGCCCGCGGTAGGTTTCGTTATGAGCCGAGGCGTGGGGGCGGGGGCCAACCAACGACATGCTGCCGGCCAAAACATTGAAGAGTTGAGGTAGTTCGTCCAGGCTTGTGCGACGCAACACCGCGCCAACCGGGGTGATGCGGCGGTCGCCGGCGGTCGCTTGCTCGATGACCGGACCATTGTCGCACGTTGTCATGGAACGAAATTTCCAAACCAAAATTTCGCGACCATCGAGGCCATAACGTTTTTGACGAAAAAAGATCGGTCCCGGCGAGGTGAATTTGACGGCCGCGGCGATCAGCAACATCGGGATGCCCGCGGCAATCAAACCCATCGCCGCGAGCGAGAAATCGAGCAACCGTTTGGCCGACGCGTCGACGCCCCAAAGTGGATTTTCAAAGATGCTCACCGCCGGCAGCGGGCCAATTTGCGTGGTCCGGGAGCAAAGCAGCTCGAAGACAAACATGTCGGGGATGATATAAACCGACGCGGTGGTGTCGGAGAGTTGATGCAGCAAGGATCGGATGCGATCTTCGGCCCGCATCGGCAGCGAGATCATGACCGTTTCGATCTCACCGGCTCGGGTCGCCTCGACCAATTGCCGCCAATCGCCCCGCAGCGGTGGCATGTCGGCGACATTCATTCGTAGTTCGTCAGCCAATCGTTGGCAGTCGCGATCGTCGTAGTAACCAACGAACTGCATCGCCAGCTCAGGGCTGTCCCGGATCGATTGACACAACGTTTGACCCAACGGGTTGAACCCCGCGATCGCAACGCGGCGAACGCCCAACCCGTCGCGAAGCCGTCCGGCGATGATGATGCAAAGGCTCATGCGGGTCAGGCCGATGACCGCCGGGGTCAACAAGGCCCATAGACCGATCGTCAACCGGGAATACTGCGTGCCGGAGCGGGCGGCAAAGGCGATCAGGGCCAGCGACATCAGCGCGATCAGCCAGCAAGCCAGGATCCCGGTCAGCTCTTGGGCTGGTGAAACCGCGTCGCTGCGGCGGTGCAAACCGGTCAGGTGCCCGGCGAGCAGGAAAATCGTCACGGCCAGGCAGGCGAGCGTCACCGCCGCATCGTCCATCGACGCTCCGGCGGTCCACCGCAGCATCGCGAGGGCCGCGACGATCGAAGCGGCATCCAGCGCCGGGCGGAGGAAATCGATCCACCGGCGGCGAACCTGAGCGATCGGCGGATGCGAGGTGGGGGACATGAACGCCCGGGCGGACAGGGTGGATGACAGTTCAGAATCCAACCCTAGGCCATGGTTGGTTTGAATTGGGGTAAAACAATCGCCATGAGCACCGTCGCGACTGCTGAATTGACCCAACGGCCCGCGGAACCCGATTCACCGCCCGCCGAAGCGGATGTCTGGACGCGGATCGACCGCTGGGCTGCCGCGGCAAGCGATTGGTTCAATCCGATCCTGATCAAGGAAACGCGCCAGGCGCTCAAGAGCCGCCAGTTCCTGGTCACGTTCTCGGCCATCCTGGTCGCATCGCTGGGTTGGACCATCGCCGGCAGTCTGTCGATGATGCCGCAAATTTATTCGCAGCCGTCGGCGGCGCGGATGTTGATCGGCTACTACGTCGTCTTGGCGATCCCGATGATGCTTGTCGTCCCGCTGGCGGCGTATCGGTCGCTGGAGGTGGAGATCGACGACGGGACGTTGGAATTGTTGTCGATCTCGGCGTTGTCGTCGTGGCAAATCGTGCTGGGCAAACTCGCCTCCGCGGTTTTGCAAATGCTGCTCTACCTGGTTGTCCTGCTGCCCTGCGTCGCCTATGCGTACACACTACGGGGGGTGGACCTGCCGGCGGTCGCGTTGATGGTGGCGATCGTCGTGGCCGCGGCAAGCACCGTGACGGTTTTTGCGTTGGCGTTGGCTCCGGTTTCGCGGGGTCGCGGCGGACGGATCGCGACGTTGCTGGTCGTCCTGGGCACGCTGCTGCTGGTCGAATACCTGATCGGCTACACCGTCGTGATCTTGATCAACGAAGGCAATCCTCTGCCGGGCATTTGGACCGCCTACGCCGTCGCCGCCGCGACGCTGGTTTGCGGCTCGGGCAGTTACCTGTTGCTGACAACCACCGCGGCCCTGCTGACGCCTGAATCGGAAAACCGCAGCACCCCGGTGCGGATCGCCATGCTCATTTTCACGTTGACGGCGTTGGGCATGGCGGCGTTTGCGATCGAGGCGGGGCAGCCCGAGGATAGGCAATCGCAAGACTTCGCCGCTGGTGGTTTGTTGATCAGCCTGACGGTCCTGGCGGTCGTTTGGACCTATGGCGGTTCGCTGCTGGTCGCCGAGTCGGATCAATTGACCCCGCGGGTGACCCGGACGCTGCCAGCGACGATGGCCGGGCGAGCGATATTGACGTTTCCTGACCCCCGGGCCGGCAACCGGTTTGGTGTTTGCCGCGGTGATGGCCCTGATGCTGCTGGGCGCATTGTGGTTGGGCGTCGATCGGGTCTCGCAGCGGTTTGGACTCAATGCGCGCGGAGCCGATTCCGCAATCCTGTGGGGCCAGCTTTACGTCAGTTACCTGATTATTTTCCTGTTCGCTGCCCGCTGGATCGTCGCGGCGGTGCGGATTCGCAACAATCCGCGGGTCGAGGTCGGTTTCGCCGCGATGATTTGCGTCGCGTTGATGGCCGCCCTGATTCCCTACTCGATCGGTTTGCACGCCAACGATTACCGGCCCTATTCGTACTCGGCGTGGCAGGCGAGCAATTGGTTTTGGACATTCGGCAAAGTCGCCCAGGGCAGTTTGAACCCCGACCCGATGGCGTTGCGGTTAATTTATACGACCGCCGGAATGTGCTTCCTGGCGGCACTGGTCGGTGCGGCGCCGCGGTCGTTGCCGATGCGGACCGTCACGCCGGTCGAAGTCGAGCGTTCCCGCGGCCGGCGATAGACACGCGTATTTTGTTTCCCCAATCCCTCCCAAGTCAAACATCATGACCGATTTGAATCGACGTCAATTTCAATCCCGAGTCGCGATCGCGGCCGCCGCCACCGGGCTGGTTGGCGGGGTCCATCGCAGCACCCCTGCGCGAGCGGCGGAGTCCGCGGCCAACCAAATCGGCGTGGCGGTTTGCGGTGTCAACGGTCGCGGCATGTCCCATGTCGGTGCGTTGATCGCCGATCCGCGATCGGTCGTCCGCGTGTTGGTCGACATTGATGAAAAGGTCGGCAACCAGCGGGCTGACCAGGTTGCCGAGAAACAGGGCAGCCGCCCCGAAGTGCTCCGCGATATTCGCGAGGCGCTCGATCGCAGCGATATTGATGCGATCACCTCGGCCGCCCCCAATCACTGGCACGCCTTGATGGGGGTTTGGGCGATGGCGGCCGGCAAGGACGTGTACATCGAAAAACCGATCAGCCACAACGTCGAGGAGGGCCGTTCGTTGGTCGCGGCAGCCAAACGGTACGGCCGCATGTTCCAAACCGGCACCCAGTGCCGCAGCAGCCCGGCGATCCGCGAGGCAATGGCGTTCATCGCCGACGGCAAGATCGGGGAGTGCAACTTTGCCCGGGGGCTTTGTTACAAACGTCGCAAGTCGATTGGACCGCTGGGCGACTACAAAATCCCCGAGGTCGTTGACTTTGACCTGTGGAGCGGGCCGGCGGAGTTGACCGATCCGAAATTGACCCGCCAAAAGTTTCATTACGACTGGCACTGGCAGCGGATGTACGGCAACGGCGACTCGGGCAACCAGGGTCCGCACCAAACCGATGTCGCTCGCTGGGGGCTGGGGCTGGACCGCCACCCCAACGCCGTGATGACCTACGGCGGACGGTTGGGCTACAAAGCCGAACGCAAGGATCCCAATTACGTCGACGCCGGCGACACCGCCAACACGCAAGTGTCGATTTACGACTACGGCGATAAGACGATTGTGTTTGAAACCCGTGGTTTGGAGGTATCCAAGTCCGCCGACGACGAAATCAACCGGCTGTTCGGCTACGACACCGGCAACAAGATCGGGGTGATTTTCTATGGCTCCGACGGGTACCTGGTGCAGACCAGCTACACGACATGTTTGGCCTACGACCTGGACATGAATTTGGTCCGGGAGTTCAAACACTCCGGCAAAGCGCTTGACAACCTGCACTTCTCCAATTTCCTGGATGCGGTGGTCAGCCGAGACGAATCGGGGCTGCACGCCGACGCTCGGTGCGGTCACCTGTCCGCGGCGATCGCCCACCTCGGCAACACGTCGTATTACCTCGGGCAGAACAACACGGTCGATCCGCAGACGATCGAGTCACGTCTCGGTGCGATCGATTCGCGGGATGACAACGCCGAGACGCTTCGCCGGACGTTGGAGCACCTGCGGGCCAATGGCGTCGATCCGACGGATCATCAGCTTTCGCTCGGGCCGGCATGCGGTTCTCCGACGAGCAGGAGCGTTACGTCGACAATGACGCGGCCAACGAGTATTTGACCCGGCCCTACCGCGAGGGGTTTGAAGTTCCCGGCGTCGATGAATTGACGGCGGTCGTCCGGGCTTAGCTCAAAAACCAAGAGTCGCAACGCGACGGCAGGCAGTAGCCCCGGACGCCAGTCCGGGGTTGGGTTGTGGTCCGAGTTTGCGATGTCGCAAAGCGACGGCAAGCGTTCGGCCGTGGCCACGGACGACTACCCGAGCGAAACACCTGCCGTCGCTTCGCGACTTCTTGGCGGTGTGTCGGTTTCCTGAACCCCGGACTGGCGTCCGGGGCTATCGTCTACCGTCGCTTCGCGACTTTTCCGCGTGAATCCACGGTGCCTGCGTCCGGGGGCGAGTCGGGAGTCGGCATTTAGCCCGTCTCAGTTGAGCAAAAATCGTCCATTTGTCGATTTCGCCTCACCGCGAAGGCCACCGGCTTGAACGGTTTTCGACCAGTCGGTCATTCCTTCCGGCTCTCACGGCGGCGGCGGGCGGCATGGACCAAACGTGTCCAGGGCTGCGGCGATACTGTGGGTGTGCCGCGGAAACGATCGTTTTCCAAAGGTTTCACGGGTTTTTTGGCCAACCGACCCGGTTGGCTTCGACACCCGTCGAATCTTTTTGAACTTTCTCGCTTCTGACGGCATCTTTTGGCACCGGGCTTGCTTGAGTACCGGAATCGAACCAAGAGCTAGCTCTGCTGCAAAACGCACCATTCAGTCAAGGAAGAAGATCATGTTGGTTTTATCTCGCAAAGAAGGCGAACAGTTGGTCATCGGTGACAACATCGTGATCACCATCAATCGCATCGCCGGCAACCGCGTTGCGATCGGTGTCGAAGCCCCCCGTGAAGTGTCAATCGTCCGCGGTGAGCTGCAAAAGCAGACCCCGGTCAACCGCGGTGGCGTCTCAGGCTTGGCCGGTTCGATGGTTGATTCGGATTTCTCGGTCGCCGGTCAAGCTCAACGCTGATTGACGCTCCGGTCGGTCGCGACCGATCCGGGTGGTGATCCATCGAGGCTTTGTTTGGAAACGGTAGCCGCAACGCGTTAGCGTCCGACTCAGTCTCTGCAACCGTGGGTTAATGCCCATCGGCTAATTGTGTGGGTCGTTTTCAAGCAGAACACAGATTTCGGACGAATGTCGCACCTCGACGCTTGCATTTTTGCGGTGTTCAGTTGGTGCTCAGCTCATCGGTTCCCCGGTGCGGCTTTTGTCCGGTTGTGATTCATTCCCCGGTGGCGGCGGCCCGCCAGGCCGCCGCACGAGCCTCCCTCCAAAACCTTGGCGACTTCGGCTACCGGGTTTCTGGTGGCAGCGGTCCGCCAGGCCGCCGCACCGTCGCAACCCGAAGCCCGGCAGGCTTCGGGCACCGGGATGACCGGTGGCGGCGGCCTGCCGGGCCGCCGCACCGTCGCAAACCGAAGCCCGGCAGGCTTCGGCCACCGGGATGACCAGTGGCGGCGGCCTGCCGGGCCGCCGCACCATCGCAAACCGAAGCCCGGCAGGCTTCGGCCACCGGGATGACCGGTGGCGGCGGCCTGCCGGGCCGTCGCAACATCGCAACCCGAAGCCCGGCAGGCTTCGGCCACCGGGATGACCGGTGGCGGCGGCCTGCCGGGCCGCCGCACCATCGCAAACCGAAGCCCGGCAGGCTTCGCGCACCGGAGCCGCACATTGTCCGTTTACCAGCCGAACATTACGGCCATTTGCTCCGCCGCCTCAGCGGTGATGACCGACGCGACGCGGGTCGCCGGATCGGTGCATTGGACGGCCAAAATGGTCGGCGCGATCGATCCTAAGCCTCGTAGCCGCGTCCGCCGATAGGCAACGCCGGGGTATTGGTCCCGCAGGCGACCGCTGACGACAACCGCATCGGCATCATCGCGGGCGGTGATTATTGGCCCGGACGTTGGGACACCCGGCGGAATGAATTGAAACATCGGCGGATGGACCCAGCGAACACGCCCCGCGTCGATCCACGCGGGGGCCACGCGGGAAAAGAATCCGATCGCCAGCGCCGCGCAGTGAATCCCATCGGCATCGGGGTCCATCAACACCGCAACGCTGCAAAACCGGCTGGCGACGGGGTCCAGGGTTGGCATTGTCCGCCCGCCGGGTTGCCCGCCGAGCAATTCGATCAAACGCCCCGCCGCCGGATTGGCCAAAATGGACGCGTTGGTTGCCCGGCGACAGTTGATCGGTTTGCCTTGAAGCGCGACCACGGTTTGAAAACTTGGGTCTCGGACTGCCGCAACCGCCGCGGCGGCCGAATCGCCTTCGGTGACGATCAATTCCTGAGGTTTTTCGCTCGGTTCGGCATAGAAGACTTTGGGCCGACCGCCGTAAGGTTTGGACATCCGCTACGTCAGGTCGCGGATCGCGGCGATTACCTCACGCATCGAGCTGTATCGGTCCGCGGGTTTTTTGGCCAAGCACCGAGCGACGATCACGTCGGCACCGGGCGGGATGCCCCAGTCGGGTCGAAGCTGCGTCGGCGGACGGACCTCGCGGCGACAAATGTTGTCGAACGTCTCGTCGATCGTTCCGCCGCGAAACGGTTCGTGCAACGCCATTGATTCGTACAGCACCACGCCGACGTTGAAAATATCGCTTCGTTCATCCAGCGACCGGTTGCCGCGGACCTGTTCGGGCGACATGTACAACGGCGTGCCGGGGCGTTGCCCGCCGGCGGTGAGGGTCGCCAGCGACGCCGGCTCCTCCGACAGCGGTTCGTGGGACGACCCGTCGTCCGGCGATTCTTCGGGGCGGATCGGCGGGTTGTCATCCATGCTGCCCCAAACCTTGGCCACGCCCCAGTCGAGCAGGATGACTTCGCCGAAGTTGCCGACCCAGATGTTTTCGGGTTTGACGTCGCGGTGAATCACCCCGCGGACGTGGGCGTAGGCGAGCGCCTGGCAACAGTCGGCGACGATTTCCAGGCGGCGGGCGATCGGATAGGCGGCTTTGGCGGCTTCGTCTCCCCGGGCGATTCGCCGCAAGACGCTAAAAAGATTTTCGCCGGAGATTCGCTTCATCACGAAGTACACACCTTCGGATGGATCGTCACCGATGTCGTAGACCGGCACGGTGTTGGGGTGTTGCAATTGCGCCGTCACGCGAGCCTCGCGGAGCAGACGGCGGCGGGCTTCGCGGTCGAACCATTTGGCCGGCGGCAGCAATTTGATCGCGACCGAGCGGCCGATGATCGGATCGACCGCTGACTGCAGCACCCCCGCCCCGCCGGCCGCCATCGGGTGGCGGGAAACGTAGCGGGCCAACCCGCGGGGCACTTCGCGGGGCAAGTCGGGGTCGGTCGTCGACAGCACGATCGCGGTTTCGCTCATGCCGTCCATGGTAGCAACCAAGCCGGCGATTGAACCTTGGCAATCGATTGAACCTTGCGGGCAAGGCCGCAAAATCGGTAACGGCGAAGCCCTGCCCCCGCAAAAGTGTGGGATAGGCCTCCGGCCTGTCATCGAACCGGACGACGGGCCGGATGATGGGCCGGACGACAGGCCGGAGGCCTATCCCACTTTCGCAGCCGCTGACGGACGACTTGAGGTGACCCAATTGACCAACGTTTTGATGCGACACGCCCGGTCGTCCCTGCTGGCGATCGCGTGCGGCGCTATCGTGATTTCGGCGTCCGCCCAAGATTTGCCCTACGGCGACGCCCGAAACGATGACGTCGATGTGGTCCAGGCGGACGATGGCGGCCCGGTAACGCTGTTGGTCGAGGAACCTTACGTGGTCTTTGTCGCCCAGGACCAAACGCACCTGCGATGCGGCCCGTCGCCGAATTACTACAAAACCGACCGGCTGCGGTTGGGCCAAGAGCTGCACGTTTACGTCGATTTGGGCGACGGTTGGTTGGGCGTTCGCCCGGTCGATTCGAGTTTTTGCTGGATCGAGGCCGAGGACGTCGTTCTGCCCCAGTCGCGTCGCGGCGATGCGGCGTTGACCGGACGGATTAAAGAAGACCGAACGATTGCTTGGATCGGGACGAACCTGGGTCGTGCCCGGCGGTACCACTGGATGGTCCGGTTGAGCCGCAACGAGGAGGTTCGGATTCTTGGAAAATCGATGCGGGAGGGACCCGACGGGCCGACGGTTTGGTATCGCGTGACGCCACCGTCGGGGGAATTTCGTTGGGTTCATCGGGACAATGTTGTGACGTCGGCGGAGCAGTTGATTCGTCAAGTCGCCGGCAGCGTGGAGCCATCCAGCCGTCCGGCGGCGGATTTCATGCCTGCTGCGAGACCCCGACCGGTCCAACCCGCCGCCACCGCGACCCCGTCGCTGCAGCCCGCCCCACGCTCGATGGCTGACGTCACCGCGACGCCGGAAAGACCTAATGCCGGTGTCGTGACGACCGCCAGTGCTCGGCGAGGCCACGATACGGATTATGCGTTGGTGCCCGCGACAGGACCCAAGTTTTCGCCCGTTTTGCCGGCCGCCTCCGGCATCGCGACGGTGGCGCCGGAACCGGGATCGCCGCCGCTGCAGTTTTTGCCCGCCCCGATCCGGCAAGCGTCGGCTCAAATCGACGTTCCGGTGGATTTACCGGCGGCCGATCCCCAGCGGCTTCGTGAGGTCAACGCCGCCTGTCAAACCGGCGACCGGCAAGTGATTTCGTTGGCGCTTGCCAACCTGATTTCCCGCGGCGGCTCGGCGGCCGAAGCCGACGTAATCACCGAAGCGACCGAGCGGTTGGGCCTGACCGATTTGGCCCAGCGGTCACGGCGTTACGCCTCGATCGCTTCACGGCGGGGCGGATCGGCCGCCCTGCTGATGCCGCTGGCGACCCCGCCGGCTCTTTCGTCTACCGCCGAAAACACCGCCGATCCCATCGAGCCGACTGACCCAACGGCCCCAGCCGAACCACCGACGCCATCGATGACCGGGACGTTGACGCGGGTTTACTCGGCCGATCCAAACCGACCTCCGCTGGCGTTGACCGACGCTTCGGGCAGCACGGTCGCCTACGTCACCCCACCGGTGAATTTTGACGCGACCGCGATGTTAGGCAAAATCGTCACCGCCACCGGGAAGATCCGCCCGTTGGCCGACATCGGATTGCCGCACGTGATGGGGGCTGAGATCTCGACGCCCTAGTCGATCGTCCAGAAACGTAGCGGAAGTCGCCAAGACTTTCGGTATTTGCCGATTGAGCTTCACCGAAAGTCTTGGCGACTTCCGCTACGGGGATTCATGTCCAATACAAAACCCGGCCATCGACAAATTTTCTTTCAATTTCGTTGACAAACCAATTCTTCATCTCCGACATCAACTCTTTCTCATAAACGTATTTGATCCCGCCAAATTTGTTGCGTTTGCCGGCGCGGGTCGATTCGTCAAGATCCAGTTTGGTTTTGGGGTACCATTGCAACAATTGATCTTTGCTGCCGGGGGTGAACCGATGCGTAATCAGCTCAAAGGTCACGTCCGCGACATGACCAAGATGTTGCCGGACCAAATCGAATAGCGCCTCATAGTTTCGCTGCCAAGTTCCGGTTGGCATGATCGGTGCGACGACCAAACCGACCGGATAACCGTCGTCGGCTAACCGCGCCGCGGCGGCTAATCGTTCGGGCACCGACGCGGTGCCGCCCTCGATTCGGCCCGTCGCCGCGTCGGCGTTGATTGAGAAACGACAACGTGTTCGGCCGCGATGAGGTAGACCGACCAGCGGCGAGACGTCATCGAACTTGGTCACCCACCGGAGCGTGCGTCGCACCCCGCCGGCTTGCGATCGATTGGAACCTAAAAAACGAATCGTTTCGGCTAAGGAACCGCACGCCGGTTCGATCCCCAGCGGATCGGTGTAACAGGACACCTCATAAGTCGTCTCGTCCCGACCGCTATCGTACCGCGTGGTGTTTTCCAAGATGTCCTGCAGGTTTGCGTACACCCGGGTGATCGGCGGCCCGGTCAGCGAACCGGCCAGGTAGCAGTACTGACAGTGGGCCGGGCAACCTTGAGCGAGGTGGAATTGATAGTCCGCCGACGGCGGGATTGGTTGCAGTTTGAATTGGCCGGGCGGGGCGTTGACGATCGCCAGCGTGCGTTTGCTCGTCGCATAGGTCGACGCCGGCGAAGCTTTTTTGAGCGGCGGCAACCGGTTGGCCTTTAGCTCAACAACATCGACACCGGCAACACGCAGCCGATCGATGATCCGGCGACCATGTTCGTGGTTTCTCGCCGCGGCGGTCGCGTAAGCGAATTTCGGCATCCATGATCGAGCGGTGCGGTCGGCAACGGGCAGGGGGAGCATAGCGTTCATGATCGCTTGTCAATTGCAATCAGCGTGCCCCTGAGTTTGCCCCCCGGTTACCTAATTAATCAGCGCATCGATGCGGCGTCGAATGTCGTCCAAAACCTCGTGATCACAGTCGGGCCGTTGCGGAGAACCGGAATAGGTTTGATCCGTGGCGATTTGTCCGGCCAGGTTCAAATACATCGCCGCGTCGTGTTTGTAAGCCGGCACGGGGTGGCGAAACGCGTAGAACCCGAGATATTGCAGCAAGTCGTTGAGTTCGTCAAAACGTGCGTCTTGGGCTGCCCAGTAAGCGTCTCGGACGGCGAACGCGTCGGGGCAAAACGTGCTCAATCCCAACAGGTAATCGCTGCCGTAGCGGACCATGTCGATCGCCAGATCGTTGCCGGTGAAGACGTGAAATTCCGGCCGCACGCGATCGCGGACTTGCAACCGATCCCATTCCGGTTGCCGACGCAGGGACGAATGTTTGGCCCCGGTGCAGCGGCGGATTTGCAACAGTTGCTCGTATAACTCCAGCGAATAAATCTTGCCGAAGGGCGCGAACACATCGCTCAATTCAAACGCATAAAACTCTTCGACGTCTCGCGACAAAAGCTCATAGCGTTGCCAAATTTCCTCATCACTGCCGTCGGTCAAACCGTGGGATTGGAACAGGATGGGAAGGCCGTCGAGCAACGTGATCGAATCGATCGCCTGGTGGTAGGCGTCCGCGTCGAACGCATCGCCGGGTCGATCGCCGACGTAGGCCCCGGCGACGAACCGGCCACCGGCGACAATGCGACTGGTTCGTTCCAACGCTTCGCCGCGGATTTCATCGTCGATCAGCGACGCGTAACCGGTGTCCATATTGATCGCCGGGACCAGCCCCGCGTCCATGGTTCGGGTGACATGATTGTCAAAGCCATGCCAATCGATCCCCGACCGGCCCAGCGGCAACAGGATGGCGCTGATGCCCAGGATGCGGCGGCCGGGACGTAGGGGGGGACGGGTGGTCGGGGTGTCGGAGGAGGTCACGGCTTGCGGAGCGAACAGGATCATTGGCGGACATGGCGCGGCGGTTCTCGGACGTCAATCATGGACATGAATTGATCCGGCCGGCCTCCGGCGTACACTTCTTTGAAGAACGCACCATGCTATCGCCTGGCGTCGCGGCTTTGGGCGGGACTAGCGGGGTAACCCGCAAAACTTCACTCGGCGCAACGGGGGCAATCCTGTGCGACCACGCGTCGCGGCGCTTTGAACCGCTTCCCCGCTGTCCGGCCGGGTCGTAAGATCATTGCTTGATCCGCGGCCGTGGTGTAGTGGCAACACGAAAGCTTCCCAAGCTTTAGATGAGGGTTCGATTCCCTTCGGCCGCTTGCGTGGAGGGGGTTTCCCGGTAGCCGAAGCCGCTAAGGCTTTGGTCGATGCTCGTGCGGCGTTCCGGCAGAACGCCGCCACCTGAGAACGCCCGCTGCGGCGTTCCGGCAGAACGTCGCCACCGAGGCGGTGGGATAGGCCTCCGGCCTGTCATGGGCGATAACGACAGGCTGGAAGCCTATCCCACCCCTGTGACCCTCATGCCCAGCGCCCCCGACCCGGCGTCTCGCCAATCGCTCCCGACGATGAGCGATGGATGTCCTACGGCGGGTTGATTTTCGACTGCGACGGGACGCTGACCGATTCGATGCCGGTCCATTACCGGGCTTGGAAAGCGGCGATGGATGCGATCGGCATCGACTTTGCCGAAGATCGTTTCTACAGCATGGGCGGCATCCCGACCGCCAAAATCATCCAAACGCTCGCCGACGAACAATCCGTCGAGGTCGATGTCGACGCGGCGGCCAGGGACAAGGAGCGTCGCTTTTTGCAAATCGCCGACAGCGTCGAAGCGATGCCGCCGATCTTGACCATCGTCGACTCGTTGCACGGCCGGATCCCGATGGCTGTCGCCAGCGGCGGGTCGCGGATCTCGGTCGGCAATCAGTTGAAACAGATCGGTCGGGACAAGACATTCGGGGTCGTGGTGACGGCCGAAGACACCGAAAAACACAAGCCGCACCCGGATGTTTTCCTCGAAGCGGCTCGGCAGTTGGGCGTTCCGCCGGATCACTGCCTGGTGTTTGAAGATTCCGACCTGGGCGTCGAGGCGGCCGGCCGGGCGGCAATGGACTGCGTTCTGATTGACGGGGATCGGCGGATGTGGTTGATCGACGCGGTCAGCGCGGCGGTTTGGAACAACACGCCGGCGGCAGCCACATGAGCCGATCGGCGACGCTCACCGCCGGGCGGTTGGTGTCCCGGTCGCTGGCTCACCGGCCGGCGATTTCCGCCGCCGTGGCGTTGGGGGTCGCGGTCGCCGGCAGCGTGATCTTGGGCGCGTTGTTGGTTGGCGATTCGCTCCGAGGCAGCCTGCGGGCGTTGACGCTGGGACGGTTGGGTCGAATCCAAAGCGTCGTCGCGCCCGGTTCGTTCTTCAAACCCGAAGACTTGCGACCGGCTTCGGGTGTCGACCCGGAGCCGGTGATTTTGCTGCCCGGCGGGTTTTTGGAAATATCCGCCGATGGGGCGGGATCGCCGGTGCGTCGGCGGGGCGGGATGCAGGTCCTCGGGATCGACGAAACATTCTGGCGGCTCCGCCGGACCGGTCCGGCACCTGAACAACCGCTCGATGACGATACGGTTGTGCTCAATGTGGCGGCCGCCGCGGCAATGGCCGTTTCGGTTGGCGATGAGGTGACGGTGCGGCTGCCGACAACCGGGGCGGTGCCGGCCGACAGCCCACTGGGTCGTCAGGAGATCGAGACCCAAGGATTGCCGCGGATGCGGGTCGCGGAAATCCTGCCCAACGAGGGACTCGGGCGGTTTTCGCTCTCGGCCGATCAATCGCCCCCCAGGCTGGTATTCGTCCGCCGCTCGGCGGTCGCCGAAGTGCTCGACCGGCCGGGCCAGTGCAACGCGTTGCTGTTTACTCAATCGATCGGGTCGGGCCAGGTGCGGCTGACCGCTGCGGCGGCGGGGTTAAAGATCGAGAGAATCGAGCGCGGTGGCGTCATCGATTATTTCTCGGTGACCGGCGATTCGCTGGTGCTGGCCCCGGCCGTCGTCGACGCGATTGCCGGGTCGATGCCGGGCGGGACAGTTCGTCCGGTGGTGGCTTATTTGGCCAATGCGATTCGCGGGGCGGGGCGGGACGATGCGATCGTGCCCTACAGCATCGTGGCGGCGGTGGACCCGTCGAGCGATTTGCCGCTTGATTTTGGTGGCGATGTCCCGGCCGGTCGCATCCCCGCGGCCGTCAATTCGTTCGTCGCCGAGAGGTTGAGTGTCGGCGTCGGCGACAACTTGGAACTGGAGTACTACGCCCCCGAAACCGTCGGCGGCCAATCGGTCACACGGACGATGGCGGCGACCATCACTCAAGTCGTGCCGATCACCGAGCCGGTGCGGCCCTATCGTCGTTCGCGGCCGGCAGAGTTTGACAAGCCGACCACGCCGTTCAACGATCCGGCGATGACGCCCGGAGGTGCCCGGCGTGACCGACCAACGATCGATCAGTGACTGGGATCTGCCGTTCAAACTGGAGTACGAGGTCACCGACGCGGACGACGATTATTGGAACAACCATCGGTTGACGCCCAAAGTATTCGTACCGTTGGCGGCGGGCCGGGCGGCGTTTGGCAGCCGTTTTGGCGACACGACGGGTTTGCGAATCGATCCGACGGCGGCTGAGGACGTCGATCAATTACGCCGCAAAATCGACGCTGCGGTGGCGGCAGCCACAGCCGCGGCCGGTTGGTCGCCGATCGCGATTCGCCAACAACAATTGACCGCCTCGTCGGGCACAACCCCGTTTGACGCCCTGTTCCTGTCGCTTTCGTTTTTCGTCATCGTCGCCGCGGTGATGCTGATCGTCCTGCTGCTGCGTCTCGGTCTGGCCGGCCGGCGGGGCGAAGTCGGTCTGCTGCTGGCGACCGGTTGGTCACCCGCTGGGGTGCGACGGTTGTTTTTCAAAGAATTCGGCTGGATCATTGCCGCCGGCTGCGCCGCGGCAATCGCCGGCGGATTGGCTTACGCCGCGGCGGTGCTTTGGGCACTGCGGACGCTGTGGGTGGGTGCCGTCACGGTGCCGTTTTTAAAGTTTTACGCGACTCCAACGTCGATCGCGGTGGGAACGATCGTGACCGCGGTCGTGTCGCGCGCTGGCAGCGTTTTGGACGCTTCGGGGGTTTTTGAGAGTCGAACCGGCCGCACTGATTGGCGGTCGACCGGTTGTTTCAAAAGTTCAAACCCGGCGGCGGCGTGTTTGGCCGATGGTGGTGGCCGGGGTCATCGCCGTCGCCGCGGTGGGTTTTGGCACCGGGGCCGACGCGATGGTGATGGCCGGTGCGTTTTTCGCCGCGGGGTTGGCGGTCCTTGGCGGCGGGTTGTGGGCGGTGATCGTTTGGTTGAGCGGGGCCGAAAGTTCGGGTACCCGGCCGACATTAACGCGGATGATGATCGCCGGGATTCGTCGCGCTCCGTCGAGGTCAACGCTGTCGATCGGTCTGATCGCCGTGGCAACGTTCATGATCCTGTCGATGTCAGTCTTTCAACTCACCCCGACCGAATCCGGCACCGGCGGGTTTGACCTGATCGCGATCCCCTCGCAATCGATCGCCAAGGATTTGAGCGATGCGGAAACCCGCCGGGCGATTTTCGGCCAGGACGCGGAAGTCTTGGACGGCGGCCGCGTTGTCGCGATGCGTCGGCGGGCGGGCGATGATGCGTCGTGCAATAATCTGTACAAAGCGGTCAGTCCGACGGTGTTGGGGGTGCGGTCGTCGGGCGTGTTTGATGGGTTTGTTTGGGCGGCGGGGGGGATTGAGGGCGGCGGGGGACAGGGCCGAGGGGATGGAGGGGGACAGAACCAAGGGGATGGATTTTTGGCAAAATCCACTACTTCGGCCGGGACGGTGGATGATCCGATTCCGGTGGTTTTGGATCAGAACACCGCGATGTGGTCGTTGCAAATCGGCGGCGGCGTGGGCGGCGATCCGGTCGCGTTTGACTTCGATGGCCGCCAGGTTTGGTTCCGCGTCGTCGGGCTGCTCTCCAACTCGGTGCTGCAAGGGCAATTGCTGATCGCCGAGAACAATTTTACGCGGGCATTTCCCGAACTGACCGGCTATGGGCTGTTTCTGATCGAGTCCGATTCGCCCGACCGGGTCGCCGAGGTGCTGGACCGCCGGATGCCCGATGCGGGGTGGGAAATCGAGTCGGCGGTCGACGTCCTTGCGAACCTGCTAGCGGTGCAGAACACCTACTTGCGGACGTTTCAAACGCTTGGGGCGTTGGGGTTGCTGTTGGGAACGGTCGGATTGGCGATCGCTCAAACGCGGTCGGTGATCGAGCGTCGCGGTGAACTGGCGGTGATGCGGGCGGTCGGATTCGGCGGCTCGCGGTTGACCGGATTGATCGTCGGCGAAGTCGCCGTGCTTTTGGTCGTCGGTTTGACACTGGGCGTGGCGGCAACACTGGTCGCGGTGCTGCCGCACGCCGTTACCACCGGCGGCTCGGTGCCGTGGCGGGAGATCGCCGGGGTGTTGGTTGTCATCACCGCGGCTGGGTTAATTTCGACGTCGATCGCAGTTTTTCAAATGCTCCGCGCCCCGCTGGTCGCGTCGCTGCGGGGGTCCGGTGAAGCGGCTGCGGTTTGATCCGACCGATCAGCCGGCCGTCGAACTGGCACGCGACGAAGCGATGTTGGCGGCGTGCGAGGCCGGCCGGTTCGCCGGCGGACTGTTTCGGACGTGGGAATTTACCCGCCCCGTCGGTCGTGCTGGGCCGAAGCTCCGCGTGGCGGACCGAGACCGACGAAGCCTATTGCCGGGTCAATGACATTCCGATTCTTCGCCGCTGCACCGGTGGGGCGTCAATCGTTGGGGGTCCGGGCTGTTTGATGTATTCGGTCGTCGTGCCGACCGGCGGCGAAGCGTTACGACAAATCGACGCCGCTCACGATTTCGTGATGACCCACATCATCGACGCGGTGCAAACCCAAGTGCCCGACGTTCGCCGCGATGGGGTTTGCGACGGGGTTCTGGGGAATCGCAAATTTTCCGGCAATTCGCTGCGGATCGCCCGCGGGCATCTGCTCTACCACGGCACGATTTTGTACGACGCTGATTTGTCGCTGATTGATGCCGCGTTGGCTCACGCGCCGCGGCAACCGGCTTATCGCGACGGGCGGGACCACCGGTCGTTTATCGACTAATTTGCCGATCGATCCGGGTCGGTTGGCGGAGACGTTGGCCGAGCGGTTTGATGTCGATGGCGAGGCGGACACTGGTTCGCTGGGGGATCGCGTCGCGGAACTGTTGGCCAGCCGATATGGGCGGGAAGAATGGCATCGGCGGCATTGAGTTGCGATGCAACTTCTCGCCCCCGCCCCGCTTCGGGGAGAGGGGGTGGCGCGCAACTGGCGATCGGTGGTCCGGCGCCTGCAGAACCCCTCACCCCCCGACCCCCTCTCCCCGAAGCGGGGCGAGGGGGAGAAAAGTAAGGATGGTGACCCGCTCCCTCTCCCCGAAGCGGGGCGAGGGGGAGAAAAGTAAGGATGGTGACCCGCTCCCCCTCCCCGAAGCGGGGCGGGGGGGAGAAAGAAAGGTTGCAAAGATTTGATTCAAAACCGCAGCGCCGCGGTTCCCCACGCCAGGCCCGCGCCGAATCCGCACAACAACACCACGTCGCCGCGGTCGATGCGTCCGCCCCGGATCGCTTCGTCGAGCGCCAACGGGACACTGGCCCCCGACGTGTTGCCGTAGCGGTCGAGGTTGACGAAAAGCTGCTCGGGGGTCAGGTCCAGGTCCGAGACAGCCGAATCGATGATCCGCTGGTTGGCCTGATGCAAAATCACGCAGCGAAGGTCCTGCGGCGTCAACGCGGTTTGGGCAAGGACGTCTTTGATCGAGTCATCGACGACCCGGACGGCCCATTTGAAAACGTTGCGGCCGTCCATCCGCAGGTACTGCATCCCTGCGGCCAAGCGATCGTCGGTTAGCGGCGCCCGAGTGCCGCCGCCGGGGATGCACAACATCTCCCCGCCGCAACCCTCGCTGCCGAGTTGATAGACGATCTCGCCACCGGCCAACGGCACACCGTCATTTTCACCGTCGTCTTCGCCGCACGGTTGCAACAGCACTGCGCCGGCAGCGTCGCCAAAGAGCGGAAACGTTTTCTTGTCCTCCGGATCAATCGTCCGGCTCATCAGATCGGCACCGATTACCAGCACGTTTTTGGCGGTCCGGTTGGCGACAAATTGGCTGCCGGTGACCAAGGCGTACATGAACCCGGCACAGGCGGCGCCGATGTCCATCGCCGCGGCCCGGCAGCCGAGTGCCCGTTGAATATGACAACCCGTGGACGGGGTGAAATGGTCCGGGGTGATCGTTGCGACGAGTATCAAGTCGACGTCCGCCGCGTCGACGCCGGCCGATCGCAATGCCGCCCGAGCCGCCGGCAGGCACAGGTCGCTGGTCGCGGTGTCCGGCCCGGCGTGGCGACGCTCGCGGATGCCGGTCCGGCGAACGATCCAGTCGCTGTCACATCCCAGCGTCGCGAGATCCTCGTTGGTGACGATCGCCGGGGGGACAAATGACCCGGTGCCGGCGATTCGCACGCCGGTCAGTCGTCCGATCCTGCCGCGGGTCGGTTGGCCGGTCGCGGCAGCGGTTTGTCGATGGGCGGTGAGCATGGGCGGACCGGTCGGCGGTAAAAAGACGTAGCGGAACTCGCCAAGAGTTTCGGTCGCGACGGGTTCCGAACGAAATTCTTGGCGAATTCCGCTACGTCGGAATCCTAGCAGCGAACCCGTGTCAGATCATATCCTTGAGACCTTTGAGCGGACGGATCGTCAGCTTCTTGGTCGCCGGTTTGGGTTCCAACCAGATTTCTTCGCCGTTGGCCGGGTTGCGGCCTTTGCGTTTCGGCTTGGCTTCGACGTTCTTGACGGTGATTTTGCACAATCCGGGGATCGCAAACATGCCCGGACCGCCTTTGCCCAGCGATTCACCGATTTCTTCGGTCAACGCATCGAGCACTTCGGCGACGTCCTTCTTGGTCAACTCCGTCTTCTCGGCGATGTTGGCCAGGATTTGAGTCTTGGTCGGGGCCTTGGGGGCCGGGGCGGGAGCGGCCTTCGCGGAGGCCTTGGCGGCTTTTGCCATGGAGATCTACAGGGGGTAACTGGGGGGCGATGATCAATCCCAAAACGATGGCATTGATCCGAACCGGCGACGATTCCCCGTAAAAACCGGGCGGAAAACGGCCGTGGGCGTCAGTGTTATTACGCGCCCCCGTAGTCCGCAACCCACCCGCGGCCATAAAAGGCCGTTTTTTACGGGGCCAAACCCTATGCCAGCAATCAAACGCCCTCAAAAACCCGGTCGGCCGACTGGGCAAACGTCTCCAGCGGCTCGCCGGAGGCCATCGATTCGGCCGCCGCGGAGCGAAGTTCCAGGGCCGGCAGCACATCGGCCATCGCCTCGTCGACCGCCGCAGCGGACACGGTTTTTGCGGTCGAAATCGGTTCGCCGGCGGCAACCGACGACCGAAGTCGCGTCGTCGGTTCGGCTTGCGCCCGCCCGTTGTCCGGGGCGACCGCAGCGTTGAGCGCCGACGTTGTCCCCCCGCCGTTGACGGTCGTCGTCCCGGTACCCGCCGGGGTCGTCGTCGCCGGAGTGGTTGTTGCCGGAGCCGTCCGCAGCGGCACGCCGTTATTGTCCAAATTGATCTCCACCAGCCGCTGGCCGCCGATTTGAGCCAACTGGCGAACCGAACCGTTGGTCGACCCGCTCGGAGCGATCGCCGCGGTTCCGGTCAATGCGGTCGTCGTCGTCCCGTTGGTCCGGTCGGCCCGCACCGTCACGTTTCGAGCGGTGGAATCCAGATCGACGCCGACATTAGCTAAGTCGTTCACGGCAGCGTTGGTTTGCATCGCAACGGCTGACTCGCCCGGCGAAACGACCGCCAGTACGGTCCGCCGCGGCGACGAACCGAACCAACGACGCATCGTCAGGTATTCGACACCGACGGTCCCCAGTTCGACCGAAACGCTCGCGTCGCCGTCGTCCACGCCGCTCTCGATCAACAACGATTCGCCCGCCGATCGATTGCTGAAAAATGGATTGTCGGGGATGTCCAGCCGGTAGCTGCCGGGCAATTGATCGGCCAGCGTCACCTGGTTGCCGGAACGGTTGGCAATCGTCGAGTTGAGCCGCATCGACACCGGCTGGCCCGCCGCATCGGTGCCCACAAAGTTCAACGTCGCCAATTCCGATTCGGTCGGCATTCGGTTGAAATTGAAGATGAAATCCCGCGGGGTGAACTCGCGAACATCGATCGTCAACGTTGCGGCGGCCGATTCCAGCCCGCCGGCGTCGCGAAGCCGGAACGTCAACGTCGACGTGCCCGCGGTCGCGTCGGCACCGGGCGTGAAGAGGATCGTTTGACCATCGGCCGAGACACTCGCGGTGCCGCCGCCGGTGACCGATGACAAGTTGACGAAGCTCAACGTTTCGCCCGCATCGACGTTGGCAAACGAATCGGCCCGCAACACGACCGCATTGACGGCGCTGACCAGCACCGTGGCCGTCCGGTTGACCGCCGACGGGGCGTCGTTGACCGCGGTGACGTTAAACGTCAACGTCGCGGTCGCCTGGCCGCCGCCGGTGTCGCGGATCGTGTAGCTCGCGGTCTCGGTGCCGTTGAAATTGGGGGCCGGCGTGTAAACGATCCGCGTCCCGTTTTGAGCAATCGTGACGGCCCCGCCGGAGGAACCTTGCGTCACCGAGGTGATCGTGAACGTTTGCCCGGCCGAATCGGCGGTGTCATTGGCCAAAACGTCAAACGTCGTCGCGGCGGCGTCTTCGGCGACCGTGAATGTGTCGGCGACGGGGCTGGGAGCCTCGTCGGCGTTGTTGACCGTCACCGTGACGTTTTGCGTCTGGGTCGCACCCGACGCGGCCGCCGCGGTGTAGGTAAACGTGCTGGTCCCGGCGAACCCGGTCGCGGGGGTGAAGCGGACTTGGCCGGCGTCGATCGCGACGGTGCCGCCGGCGGCCGGCTGGGTGACCGACGAGAGCGTCAACGTGCCCCCGGCCGGCGCGGTGTCGTTGGCCAAGACGTTCAAACGCTGCGGCGTGGCGCCGTTGACGGTGAACGTGTCGGCAACGGTCACGATGCTGCCCGCGGCCGGACCGATCGCCACGCTCGCGGTGCCGTAACGGGTCGACGTCGCCGGGATGCGGTCGTTTTCAAAGTACAGCAGCACTTCGGAGTTGCTGTCCTCGGCCTCTTCGGCGGTGAACGTCGCCGTGCCCGCCCCGACCGCCTCGAACTGGACCGTCGCGATCAACGAACGCGGCTCGGTCGACGGACGCGTTGAACCGCTGACGGCACCAATCTCGTTGAGAATTCCGTCGCCGACCGTACCCTTGCGAAGCGTCGAGAACTCGAACGTGTGGATGATGCCGGTGCCCGGGACAACCCGCACAAGCGACGGGTCAAAGAGCACGTCGGCGAACGCGGCAAACACGCCCGAAAGTCCCGCCAGCGGCCGCTCGTCGGTGCCAAAGAACTGCAATGTGAACCGGTCGCCGACGTCGACCGACGTGACCGGGTTGCCAGCCGAATCGACCAGGACCAAGTCCACACCCGCGACCGCCGCCGCGGCAACGTTGACATTGAAACTTTCGCTTTGGACGTTGCCGGCCGAGTTGGTCAATTGCACCGTAACGGCTTGCGAGCCGATTTGGGCCGCGGTCGGGGTCCACGACAGCACGCCGGTGGTCGGATTGATCGTCAAACCCGCCGGAGCCGTGGTCAACGCGTACCGACCGCCGTTGCCTTCGGCGGCCGACGACAGGTCGATGTTGTACGGCGATCCGGCGTTGGCACGAACCGCGGCGGCCGGGATCGTGATCGGGACGCTGGCCCGGTCGAGCGTGACGGTCAACGTCGGCGAAAGCGTCGAAGTCGTCGCGGCGTTGCGTTGCCGGGCGGCCAACACGTAAGTCCCGTCGCCAAGCGTCGTCAGGTTGGCCGTCGTGATGCTGACCGTCGTCCCGCTGGCGGTGCCCTGGCCGACCGGATTGCCGGTTGCGGTGTTGATGATTTCGACCGTCGAGCCGCTGCGAACGCCGGCGATGTCAAAGGTCAACGACGTGGCGCTGGTAATATTGTCGGTCGGCGACGAGCCGGTATCACTGCTGGCCCGCAGGTCGATCGACGTCGGTGCGGGTAGCGTTTCGGTCGACGTGAACGTGAACGGCACCCGCTGGACGTCGGTCGGAGCACCTTCGACGGTCGAACGGACCGCGACATCGACGTTTACGTTGCCGGAGAATCCCGCATTGGGCGTGACGGTGACCAAACCATTGGCGTCGACCGTCGCGGTGGCGCCGGTGGAGGCTTGGGCGAAATACTGCACCGCATCGCCTTCCAAATCCGTCGACGCGAGCTGCAACGTCGCCGGTCCGGTGTTGGCAACCGCCGCGGGGGTCGGGATATCGGCCAGGAACGGCTGGGCGTTGGAACCCTGCACGACGCCCTCAGCCACAGTGGTGATCGTCACGACTTCGGAGAAGGAATTTCCGTCCTCGTCGGTGATCGTGATCGTCGCGGTCGTCGTCCCGGCTGATAACGCCGTGAACAGCACGATCGAGTTTTCGGTGTCGTTGAAAATCGATGCTGTGTCGATGCGGATCGGGATCGTTGGCTTATCCCCGGCTCCGGTCGCCTGGCGGCTGATCGCTTCGCGAACGTCTTCGCCCTCGACCAATTGGCCAAAAATCGAGTGGTTGAAATCGAGGTTACGCGTCGGTCCCTCAGTGATGAAGAACTGCGAATCGTTGGTGTCGTCGCTGCTCTTGGCGTAGGAAAGCACACCGGATCGGTTGTGTTGCAGCTCGGGGTGGAACTGATCGTCAAAATTGCCCAGCGTCGATCCGCCGGTACCCGTCGCGGTCGGGTCACCGCCCTGGATCACGAAACCGTCGATCACGCGGTGGAATTCAATGTCGTCGTAAAAGCCAACCTGGGTCAATTGAATGATTCGGTCGGCCGGCCGATCGGCTCGGTCCTCGAACAGTTCAAAGACCATGTCGCCATAGCCTTCCATGTTCAAACGCCACGACCGGTTGCCCTCCAGGACCCGGGCGGTCGCGATGGCCGGATCGGCCACCGTGACGGTCACCGTCAACGGTCCGCCCTCGGGGTCGTAACCGTCGATCGGAACGTGCAGCGGCGAGCCGATCTCGACGCTCAAATCACCGACCGGAGCGAAAAACGGCCGTTCGTCGTCGTTGACCGGGATCGTCACGCCGGAACGCTGCGAGAGCGTTTCAAGCGTTTGAACGCCTTCGAGCCGTGTGCCGTCGGGGAAGACCCACGTCGGATAGGCGGTCAGGTTCAAATTCTCAAACTGCGAATCGATCACCCGGTCGCCGCCGCCGGCGGTCACGTCGGTGAACGGCAGGAATTGACCACCGTCCTCGAACAACTCCTTTTGCTCGGTACACGCCGGGCACCAGTCGGCACCATAGAACTCCACGCCGGCGGCATCCAAATCCATCGCGAATTGAACCAGATCGCGGCCCGGTTCCCCTTGGGCGGCGCGGCTGCTGGCGGCCAAACCTGACTGCGCCGCCGGTTCGGCGTCCAAGCTCGCCGGCAGTCCCGGATCGGTGGCGAACAGTTCGACGTCGCCGGCCATCATTTGACGCGCCTCGAGCGGTTCGAGCCGCAATCCGGTTCGCCGCGGCGATCGATCCGAAGCGATCCAGCCGGCGAGTTGTTGGCGAAGCGTGCGG
Organism: Pirellulaceae bacterium; assembly: GCA_963833245.1. Taxonomy (GTDB): domain Bacteria; phylum Planctomycetota; class Planctomycetia; order Pirellulales; family Pirellulaceae; genus Rhodopirellula. The sequence goes on along the minus strand of CAWHXH010000002.1, from coordinate 703,628 downwards.
GCCAAGCTCATGGTCGTTTTTCAGGGCGTGCGGCAGGAATCAAGAGGCGTCGTCGTTCTACAACGTCGGCACCGATCATTTGGTGCGACGAAATTTTCCGGCATGACCGGCACAAATTGCCGAGTCGGGTGGGATAGGCCTCCGGCCTGTCACCGAGACTAATGACAGGCCGGAGGCCTATCCCACGGTTGCGGACTAGGTTGTGTGGGACGCACCGCCGGGGGGTTTGGTTCCGACGGTAGCGGCGTTCCGCCAGGACGCCGAAGCAGCTTCGGTAGCGGCGTTCCGCCAGGACGCCGAATCGAGCTTGAACCAAAGCCTTGGCGGCTTCGGCTACCGGGAGAACCGCGACAGGCCGGAGGCCTATCCCACATCGATCCGCTATCCTGCCGCCCGTGAACGCCGACCCGTCCCCCCGCCGTTTGACCATCGTCGGCTGGGGGCTGCTGGGCGCGTCGGTCGCCGCGGCGGTCAACCGGCACCGCCGCCGCTACCACGTCACCGCCGTCTCTCGCCGGCCGGCCGATCAATTGACCGGTCCGATGCGGCCCGATGTCGTCGTCGACAACGTGACCGGCGGTTGCCTGGACGCCGACGTCGTGGTGATCGCCACCCCGGTCGATGAAATCGCCCAGTACGTCAACCGAATTGCCCCGGTGGCCATTGGCGGGATCATCACCGACGTCGGATCGACCAAAGCCAAGATCGTCGCGGCGGTCGGCGACGACGAAGCCCCGCTGTTCGTGCCCGCCCACCCGATCGCCGGCAGCGAGAAGTCCGGCTGCGGCAACGCGACGGCCGACCTGTTTGAAAACCGCGTCGTCGTGCTGACCCCGACCAACCGCACCTTTGGCCCGGCGGTTGAACAAGCCACCGAGTTTTGGCAATCGACCGGCGCGACGATTCAAACGATGTCGCCGGCCGACCACGACGCGGCGCTGGCCCGAACCAGCCACCTGCCGCACGTCCTGGCCGCGGCCGCCGCCCGGGCCGTCATCCCCGAGCTGCTTTCGCTGGTCGGCACCGGTTGGTCCGACACGTCGCGAGTCGCTGGCGGCACCCCGTCGCTTTGGACGGCGATCGTGCGGCACAATGCCGACGCTGTTTTGACCGCCATCGACAACGCCGCCGACGACTTGCAAAGCCTCCGCGAGGCGATCGCCTCCGATGACGCCGCCGCGATCGAAGCTTGGTTTGCCCACGCCAAGTCGATCCGCGACGCCGCCCGACCTTGACCTTTCAACCCTTGCCCTTTCAACCCTTGACCCCCGATGCCGCTTTGGCAAATCGACATTCACCCCTCCGCCGCCGCGACCGACCGGTTGACCGACGCGACCGCCGATGAAATTCGCCAGCTCGGTTTGGCCGCCGACCCGGTCCTGTCGGTCACCCGCGGATTTTTGCTGCAAACCGACGCCACCGCCGAGGACGTCCACCGGATCGCTCACGAATTGCTCGCCGATCCGGTCGTCGAACACGTTGCGGTTGGTCAAATCGGCGAAGCGGATGAACTAGACGAACCGCCCGAGTCGTTGATTGAACGGATGGCCGAGACGGGCGACGAGTCGCAGCCGCGGCTGATGCACGTGTTGCCCAAACCCGGCGTCATGGACCCGGTCGCCGCCAGCACCCAGTCGGCGATCGGCGAACTGGAAATCAACGTCGCGGCGGTGCGAACGTTTCGCAAAATTTGGCTCGCCGGCGTTGACGACGCGACTGCCCAAAAGATTCAAACCCGCGTTCTGTTCAACGACGCGATCGAGCGAATCGTCGCCGGGCCGCTGACCGCCGACGCGCTGGCCCCGGCCGCCGCCGCTCCGTTCGAGCTGCGACGGATCGCGATTCGCGGCTTGACCGACGAACAACTCGACGACCTGTCCCGCGACGGCCAGTTGTATTTGACCACGGTCGAGATGCGCACCATCGCCGAGGCGTTTGACAAAATCGGCCGCGATCCGACCGACATTGAACTCGAATCGATCGCTCAAACGTGGAGCGAGCACTGCAGCCATAAGACGCTCGCCGGACGTATTTCCTACACCGGACCGGATGGAGAGACGCGTCAATTCGACAACATGCTCAAAGAGACCATTTTCGCGGCCACCCAAACGATTCGTCGTAATCTAGGCGAATGATGATTGGTGTGTTTCGGTCTTCAAAGATAACGCCGGGGTTGTGACGTTTGACGAGCAAGGACCACGTTTGTTTCAAAGTCGAAACGCATAACCACCCCTCGGCGTTGGAACCTTATGGCGGCGCCAACACCGGCATCGGAGGCGTGATCCGCGACCCGATGGGCACCGGGCTGGGGGCCAAGCCGTTTTGCAATACCGACGTGTTCTGCTTTGCCCCGCCCGACGTGTCGCTCGATGAGCTGCCGCCCGGCGTGCTGCATCCCCGCCGCGTCATCCAGGGCGTCGTGGCGGGCGTTCGCGATTATGGCAACCGGATGGGCATCCCGACGGTCAACGGTGCGGTTTATTTTGATCGCCGTTATCTGGGCAACCCGCTGGTCTACTGCGGCAACGCCGGTTTGATCCCGGTCGGTAAAGAAGAAGGCACCGTCCGGGAGAATGATTATATTGTTGCGATCGGTGGCCGCACGGGCCGCGACGGAATTCACGGGGCAACGTTCAGCAGCGCGGAGTTGACCAGCGAATCCGAAACGCTGTCCGGCGGCGCCGTTCAGATCGGCAACGCGATCACCGAGAAAATGGTGCTTGACGTTCTGTTGCAAGCCCGCGACCGGAATCTTTACAACGCCGTGACCGACTGCGGGGCGGGCGGTTTCTCATCGGCCGTCGGCGAGATGGGTGAACACATTGGTGCGGAGGTTTGGCTCGACAAAGCTCCCCTGAAGTATGACGGATTGACCTATACCGAAATCTGGATCTCCGAGGCCCAGGAGCGGATGGTGTTGTCGGTCCCGCCGGAGAACTGGGAGGAGCTGAAGTCATTATGTGATTCCGAAAACGTCGAAGCCGCCATCATCGGCCGATTTGCCCCCACCGGCCGGTTGGTGTTGATGTTTGGCAACACCACCGTCGGCGACGTGCCAATGTCGCTGCTGCACGATGGGCGTCCCCCGGTCGTCCGCGATGCGGTTTACAGGCTACCCGCGGTGATCGAACGATCGATCCCCGAGCAGACCGCGGCGCAAAACCGCGAGACGATCCTAAAAATTCTCGGTAGCCTCAATGTCGCGTCCAAGCACTGGGTAATCCGTCAATATGACCATGAGGTCCAGGGCGGCAGCATCATCAAACCATTGGTCGGGCCGGCTTGTGATGGACCGTCCGACGCTGCCGTTATTCGTCCCCGCGCCGATACCAATCGCGGCGTGGTGATCTCATGCGGGATGAATCCGCATTATGGTGATTGGGATACCGGGGCGATGGCAACGTCGGCTATCGACGAAGCGGTACGTAATGCAGTCTGCGTTGGTGCTGATCCCAACCGCATTGCTATTTTGGATAATTTCTGTTGGGGTTATACCGACCGCCCCGAAACGCTCGGATCGCTGGTCCGGGCCGCGATCGCTTGTCAAGAACTCGCCGTGGCACTCGGCACGCCTTTCATTAGCGGTAAAGACAGTCTCAATAATGAATTCTCCTATGTTGATGGCTCCGGCGAAAAGCAAACGATTGCAATTCCGCCATCGCTATTGATCTCTGCCATGGGTCAAATCGATGACGTTGCCACCGCGGTGACGATGGATTTGAAGGAGGTCGGCAATGAGATTTGGATCGTCGGGCAAACCGGCGACCATTTCGGCGGCAGCCATTATGGTTTGGTCACCGATCGTCCCGGCGGTCATGTCCCCACCGTCGACGCGGACCGCGCCAAGTCGACTTTTGCCGCGATGCACCTGGCGATCCGGTCGGGGCTGGTCCGTTCGGCTCACGATTGCTCCGAAGGCGGGGTGGCGATTGCATTGACCGAAATGGCGATCGCCGGGCGATTGGGGGTCGATGTCAATGTCGACAATATGCCAACGACCGGCGACCTCAATGCCACGCAAAAACTCTACAGCGAATCCAACACTCGGTTCGTCGTCGAGCTTGAGTCGTCGTCCGCGGGGGCCTTCGCCGCTCGATTGTCCGATCATGGCATTCCCGCGAAACGTCTAGGTCAAGTCGTGTCGACTCGCGATGTCATTATTCGGAACGCGTCGCAAACGCTGGTCGAATTGCCGATCGCCGATGCCCTGCGCGGGTGGACCGAACCGCTGGATTGGTGAGTCGGACGCCTGTCGTCGCTTCGCGACTGCTGAACAGTGGTGACTCATCAACGTCCCCGGACTGACGTCCGGGGCTATCCCATGTCATCGCTTCGCGACTTCGTAACTCTACAGTCGCAACGCGACACCATTGGCTGTCCCCGGACGTCCGTCTGGGGTTGGCAATTCGGTACGTTGAACCGATGCCGCTACAGACCACTGACGCGATTGTCCTGAGGACCGTCGATTTCTCCGAGACGTCACTGGTCGTGATGCTGCTAACGCGTGACCTGGGGCGGATCTCGGCGCTCGCCAAAGGGGGGCGGCGGGTTCGGGGGCCGTTCGAAGGTTCCCTTGACCTGCTCAGCGTGTGCCGCGTAGTGCTGATCGACAAACCCGGCGACTCGCTGGATTTGTTGACCGAATCAAAACTCACCCGGCGGTTTCGCGCCGCCCAGTGGTCGTTGCCGCGCACCTATGGCGGCTACCACGTCGCCGAGATGTTGCGGTTGATGATCGACGACGATGACCCCCACCCGGAACTCTACGCCTTGACGATCGATGCCCTCACCCTGATCGACGGCGCCGGTCCGCTGGCCGGGGCGCTGGTGTGGTTTGACGTCCAATTGATGCGTCATTTGGGACATGAACCCCAACTGCGACTGTGCGTCGATTGCGGCGAATCGTTGCCTCGGACCGGACCGCGGGTCGCCTTTGGCCTTCGCGACGGCGGCCTGATGTGCGGCACCTGTGCCGGTCGCAACCCGGCGACGATGTCGGTGACGTGGTCGGTCATCAATACGCTCGCCGGTTTGATTCGGCAAACGCAACCCGGCGCCGACTGGACCGATCTGGGGCCGGACCACCCGCTCCGGTTGCCCGCGGCGGTTTACGATCCGCTGCGGTCGTTGATCAATCGTTACACCCAAGAACTGCTCGGCCGCACGCCGAGGATGCAGCCCTACCTGCCGCCGGCGGACGCCTGATGCCCAAACTCATTCTCCCGACCGCCGTCTGTGTCATCGCCATGGCGGTGCCCGTCGTCGCCGATCCGCCCGAGACGGTTTGGCAATCGACCCAGCGGAGCGTCAAGAACGCGGCCAGCGTCGTCATCGGTCGTCAACCGATCAACAACGAACGCGCCAAAGCGTTTTACCGCGACGGCGATCAAACGTTTCGCGAGGCCAGCGAATTGGCCCGCGGCGGGGGTGATCGAAAGGCCATTCAAAAATTGTTCAAAGCCGCCGCCAAACAGTTCCGCTCCGCCGCCGAAGCGTCCGAGGAGGGAGCGTTGACCCAGGACGCGATCTTCATGCGGGCCGAGAGTCACTTTTTTGCCGACGAATTGGTCGAAGCCGCCGATTTGTATCAAGGCTTGCAAAAAAATCACCCGCGAAACCGCCATTCCGACGCCGTTTCGGCGCGGCTCTTTACGATCACGCAGTATTGGATTGACACCGAAAAAGCCGGTGGCAACGGGTTCGCGGTGCTCAATCTTTTTGATGAAACCCGGCCGACGCTCGACGCCGACGGCCATGCGATTCGCGTGCTCGACCAAATTCGTTATGACGACCCGACCGGCCGGTTGGCCGACGACGCGACAATGGCGGCGGCCGCAGAATACTTGCGGCAAGGTGATTATGAGATGGCCGACGAAATGTTGACCGACCTGCGGGAAACGTTTCCCGAATCGGAGCACTTTTTTATGAGCCACCTCTTGGCGATCAATTGCAAGATGAAGCTCTACGCCGGTCCGCGGTACAGCCGTAAAATGTTGGTGGAGGCGGAGAAATTGGTGGCCCAAACCCGCCGCCGATTCCCCAGCGAGACTTCCGAGCCGCAGACCGCCGAGATCCTCGCCGCGACGTCCGCCGAGATCGCTCACCGGCAAGCCGAACACTTGGTCACGCGGGCGACTTACCGCGAAAAGAAACGCGAGTTCCGGGCGGCCAGGCAGTATTACGAGGAAATCCTGGAGAAATATCCCAATACCCGAGCCGCCGAAGTCGCGCGAATGCGATTGACCGAGACCGAATCGCTGCCGCCCGCCCCCGGCCAGCGTTTGGGTTGGTTGACGCGGGTGTTCCCCGACTCCTCGGCCTCCCCGCCGCTGGAACCGACCTACGGCAAACCGGCCGGAGCCGTCACGCCCCCGGCGGCCGCAAAAACCTACATCCGATGAACCGACGCAACGTAGCGGAATTCGCCAAGAATTTCGGTCGCGAACCGTTGAAACCGAAAATCTTGGCGATTTCCGCTACGGTTTTGCTCGGCTCGATTACCGCCTGCGCCCCCTACCGGTTCGGCTCCGCGGCGATTTTTCCGCCAAACGTTCGCACCGTGCATGTCCCCATCGCCGGCAACACGACCTTTCGCCACGACATCGGCATCCGGTTGACCGAGGCGGTGATCCGCGAGATCGAACGACGGACGCCGATGAAAGTCGTCGGAGACGCGTTGACCGCCGATTCAGTGTTGACGATCGAAGTGATCGGCGAAACCAAAAACGTGTTGACCGAAACCGACACCGACTTTGCCCGTGCCTTGGACATCGCAACGCAGACCCGCGCGACGTGGACCGACCGGACCGGAGCGCTGCTGATGAACGGCTCGGTCGTGCCGACGGTTGACAACGCGATCCTGTTCTCCGATGAGAAACGGTTTGTGCCCGAAGCGGGTCAATCGGTCGAAATGGCGATCCAAGAAGCGGTTCAAGACATCGCCTCGCAAATCGTTGACCAAATGGAAGTCCGGTGGTAGAGCCGGTGGGTCAGGGCGGTCGCGCCGCGCGGCTTTGGATCGACATCGGCGGGACATTCACCGACGCCGTTTTGATCGACGGTGCGGAGGTTCGCCAAACCAAAGTCCTCTCGTTGGGGCGACTGGGCACCGAGGGTGGACTCGATCCCCGGCGGTTGCCGCCGGGGATGCACTCGCCGGTCATCGCCGCCCACCATTTGCTCGGCGTGCCCTACGACCGTCCGCTACCGCCGCTGCGGGTCCGGTTGGGCACGACGCGGGGCACCAACGCATTGTTGACCGGCCAGACCGCCCCGGTGGTGTTGATGATCACCGAAGGCTTTGCCGACTTGCCGATCATCGGCGACCAGCGGCGGCCGGATCTGTTTGCATTGGACATTCGCCGCCCCCCGCCGGTTCACGACGCGGTGGTGGAACTGCCCGGCCGCATCGCCGCCGACGGCCGGGAAATCGTGCCGCTGGACACCGCGGCGATCGAAGTGCGACTGCGGGCGGTTTTGCAAAAGGCACGGCAGATCGGCCGGCCGATCACCGCTGCGGCGGTCTGTTGCCTGCACTCAGTCGTCGACGACTCGCATGAACAAGCCGCCGCGGCAATCGCCCGCCGATTGGGCCTGCGGCATGTCATCTGTTCATCGGCCGCCGCGGCGACCCCCCGGTTGCTTGCCCGGTGCCAAACGGCGTTGATTGATGCTGCGTTGGCCCCCGTGCTGGCGGACTACGTCGACGAAATCGGCCGGCAATTTGGACCCCAAACCGAGATTCGCTGGATGACATCGGCCGGCGGATTGGTGCCCGGCGAACGTTTGACCGGCCACGACAGCGTGTTGTCGGGTCCCGCCGGCGGGGCCGTCGCGTTGGGTCAAATTGCCGCCCGAGCAGCGACCGCGGCGGTCGGTTTGGACATGGGTGGCACGTCGACGGACGTCTGCCGGTGCGGTTTCGATGCCGCCACCGGCATCGCCGAAGTGGCCCGTCGGGGTGAATCGACGATCGCCGGATTGTCCGTCGTCGCTCCGGCGATGGACATTCACACCGTTGCGGCCGGCGGTGGCTCGATCTGCCGGATCGAAGCGGGTCGGTTGCGCGTCGGGCCGGATTCCGCCGGTGCCGATCCCGGACCGGCGTGCTACGGCCGCGGCGGACCGCTGACGGTGACGGACCTCAACGTCGTGCTGGGGCGCTTGCCCACCGGCCGGTTCACAATGCCAATCGATGCTGGGGCCGCCCGCCGATCGTTGCAAATCGTCGCTGAGGCTTGGAACGACACGCCGGAGCGATTGGCCGAAGGATTTTTGGACATCGCGGTAACGCAAATGGCCGAAGCGGTTCGGGCGGTGACGACGGCTGCGGGAATCGACGTCCGGCAGTTGGCCTTGGTCGGCTTTGGCGGGTCCGCGGGCACGCACGTTTGCCGGATCGCCGAAGCACTTCAAATTCGACGGGTGATCGATCCGCCCCGCGGCGGCGTGCTCTCGGCGGTCGGCATCGGGGCGGCCCGGCCGACCGTGACCCAAGCGTCCGCGATCGCCATCGATTTGAGCGATCAAACGCTTCCGACGTTGACCGCCACCGCGGCGATGTTGACCGCCTCGCTGCGTGACCGAGTCATCGGCGACGCCGATTTTGCCAATGCACCGGACGCGTCCGTCGAAGTCCAACTCAGGGCCGGCGGGGCGGGCGGCACCTTGACCCTGCCGCTGGGGGATCCCGAAACGCTGGCCGGGCGATTTGCCGACAGCCACCGCCGCCGGTTCGGATTTGCACCCGGGACGCCCCGAATCGAAGTCGTCTCGGTCCGAGCGACCCTGCGGGGCCGGACGTCACAGCCGGACGACGGAGCCTTCGCCGCTCCAAGCGGAAACGATCAGCCGGACCAACAGGCGACGGTCACGCGAACTTGGATCGACGGTCATTGGGCGGACGTCTCGGTTTATCCGCGTGAAAGTTTGACGCCCGATCAAACAATCGATGGACCCGCGATCGTGTTGGCCGCCGACGGTTGTTTGATGATCGAACCGGGATGGCAAGCGACCGCGACAGCCGGCGGGGCCGTCGAAATTGTCAAACGCCGGGCGGCGACGATGCCTGCCGCCGGCGATGCCGTCAATGATGCCATCGCGATGGAATTGATGGTCCGGCGGCTCCAGGGCATTGCCGAATCGATGGGCGAAACAATCGTGCGGACGTCCGTCAGCGTCAACGTCAAAGAGCGGCGGGATTTTTCGTGCGCGATCTTCCGTGGCGACGGCACCCTATTGGCCAACGCCGCCCACGTCCCAGTCCACCTCGGTTCGATGGGCCATGCCGTCCGCTCGTTGTTGCAAACTCACCCCGACATGCAACCGGGCGATGTTTTCGTCACCAACGATCCCTACGCCGGCGGCAGCCACCTGCCCGACGTGACCGTCATCACCCCCGTTTTTGTTGAAGATCTCCCGGCTGGACCCGACTACTTCGTCGCTTCGCGGTGCCACCACGCGGAAATCGGCGGGATCACGCCGGGATCGATGTGCCCGGCGGCAACGTGTTTGAACGACGAAGGCGTGGTGCTGCGGCATGTCCGGTTGCAAAGCAGTGACGTCGACCACCGGGCGGACATCGAGCGGCGGCTGTTGTCCGCGGATTTCCCCAGCCGCTCGCCGTCGGAGAACCTCGCGGACTTGGACGCCGCCCGCGCCGCCGGCCGCGATGGAGCCGGGCGGTTGGTTGAAATGATCGCCGAACTCGGCTGCGGAAACGTCCGGCGGTGGGTCGACCGCTGGATCGATGTCTCGGCCCAGTCTTTGGACCGCTGGATCGAATCGCTCGGCGCCGAGCCGCGAGTCGGCACCGACCAACTCGACGACGGCACCCCGATCTCCGTCAAGCTGACGGCCCGCGACGGTCAATTGGACGTCGATTTCACCGGCACCGGCGGCGTTCATCCTCATGGGTTCAACGCCACCCCGGGGATCGTCACCGCGGCGGTCATGTACGTCGCCCGACTCGCCTCGGGCACCGATTTGCCGATGTGCGACGGCGTGCTGCGACGGCTATCGATCACGATCCCGCCGGGGCTGCTCGATCCCGCCGCGGCGGTGGGCCGCGACGTGGTGGATGCCCAAAAGCTGCCCGCGGTCGTTGCCGGCAACGTGGAAACGAGCCAGCGGATTGTCGACGTGCTGATCGGGGCGCTCGGCATCGCGGCCGGCTCGCAGGGCACGATGAACAACTTGTTGATCGGCGACGATTCGTTTGGCTACTACGAAACAATCGGCGGCGGGGCGGGGGCAACCGCGGCGGGGCCGGGGGCCGATGGCGTTCATACCCACATGACCAATACCGCAATCACCGACCCTGAAGTGCTTGAGTCGCGGCTGCCGGTGCGGTTGTGGCGTTTTTCGCTGCGCCGCGGCAGCGGCGGGACGGGCCGCCACCGCGGCGGGGACGGACTGATTCGCGAGCTGGAGTTCCTCCGGCCCGTCACCGTCTCGATGATCGCTTCCCGCCGAACCACCCGGCCGCCGGGAATCGATGGCGGCGCTGCGGGGGCACCCGGAGCGGCCACTTGGGTACAAGGCGATGTCGTAACCGACCTGCCCGGCTGTTTCACCCGGACGGCATCGCCGGGCGATCGTTTGATCGTTCAAACCCCCGGCGGCGGCGGCTGGGGAGCTTAGAAAAAAACGTAGCGGAAGTCGCCAAGACTTTCGGCTGCAATCCGGCGAATCCGAAAGTCTTGGCGACTTCCGCTACCGCTGGTTTCTAAATCAACGCACTGCTACGCAATGATCTCACGCCGGTTGTTGACATAATCCCATAACACGAACCGGTCCAAATCTTTACCCGAGGTGAAGAACACGCGACCCGATGTCGTCTGGGCCAACTTATAAGCGAACCGAATGTCCTCCTGCGACTGCGACCAACTGGGCACCAGGAAAATGTTGATCGTGATGCCTTCCTTCTGGCACAGCATCGCCTCCCGCATCGTCGCCGCTTCGGTTTTGGGGTCCGGCGGATAGAGCATGTAAAGCCACTGGCCCTCGAAGTGCGCGGTCGGCAACCCATCGGTGATCAACATGATCTGCCGGTTGGGCGTGTCGGTCGCCGATAGGTTTTGACGCGCCAATTGCAACGCGTGCTGGATGTTGGTGAAGTGCGGATGGATCTGCATTTCGCTGATCGCTTCATCCGACATGTCCGCCTTCAGCCGCACCCAAGGGTCGTGGATCGTGACCGGTTTGGGCATCAGGTTGATGATCTCGCCGGCCGGACGAACCTTGGCAAACGTGTACATCTCGATGAATCGCAAGTAATCGCCGGGGTACTCGCTGTTAATTAATCCTTGAATCCCCAACGCCATCCGTTTGACATTGGCATGTTGTCCGTCGTACCGCATCGAACCGGACATGTCCATGATCACCGCGGTCGCGCACTTGGGATGATTTCGCGTCTTGTGGACGACGATATCATCACCATGCAACCGAAGCGGACGTTTGTCCCCCTGGCGGATCAATGAATTGATGATCGTTTGAGGCAAATCCAAATTGGCAACCGAGTCCCCAAACTCATAGGGCTTGGTTTGTTGCAATTCGACCGCCCCCTCCCCGATGACATCCCCCTGGTGCCGTCCGGTACGCGAGGGGGCCAGGTCGCTGAAGATTCGTTGCAATAGCCGACCTTGAAAAATCTTATAAGCTTGCGGCGTCAGCCGAAAACCGCTGCCCTTGGGATCACGTTCCAAACCCTGTTGCTCGGCGATTTGCTCCATCAGCTTTTCGACCTGACCACGCATCTCCTCCAGCTTTTCCATGTCGCCCGGTTCGGCGAACTCGGATAGCATGTCCATGTCGATGATACCAATCTGCGCCGACTTTTCCGCCTCGGCGAGTTGTTTGAGCAGCTCGTCGATTTTTTCGAGTTCCTCTTTGACCTCCAGCCCCTTGGGCACATCCATCGACTCATTGCCGGTGAACTCATAGTTGCCGGCGAGTTCCTGGATTTGATGATGATCACCCATCGCGGCGCCGACGTTCATCAAACCCCGAGCCAAATCGGAGTTGTCATCCCCGGCGGCATACCAAAGACGTTCGATCATGAACGGCTGCTGAGCGTTGATCGCCGTTCGGTACAACTTCTCCATTTTGGGTGGCGGTTTGACCCGCTTGGCTGCCGAAAAGAACGCCTTGCGGGCTTTCTTCTGAACCGCCTTGGTCTCATAAGTTGCCAGGATTTTGCGTTTACGCTCCTCCAGCATCGCTTTGAGGAAGGCGATCGACGGACCGAGTCCTTGAATCTGACTCGGGTCCAATTTGATGGCATTGCGAAGTTGTTCTTCGGTCAACTCCGACATGTCGCCATACATCAGGGCTTGTTCAAAGGCCGGCGAGACCAAATCCGGCGGCGGCTGGGTCGGCGGCGGGAACGCGGCCGGATCGTACTTTTGGTAGGCGTGAATGACGCCGCCGACGTGGGATTGCATCGCTTGGACTCCGGTGGGTGTTTGGGCTGCCATTGTAGGCTGGCGGGGAGCCGACTCCCGGTAGCCGAAGCCGCCAAGGCTTTGGTCCCTCCCGGTAGCCGAAGCCGCCAAGGCTTTGGTCCCCCCCGGTAGCCGAAGCCGCCAAGGCTTTGGTCCCTCTCCCCTTTTTCCCGTCGACCGCCCCACCGCTACTGCGAAACCACCGGCGTCCGCCCCCAAGTCGTCGCGATCATCACCGAGTTGATCCCCGAACCGATCCCCAACAGCGCCACACGGTTCCCATCAACCACCTGCCCCGACTCGATCCCGTGAGCCAGCGCCAGCGGCAACGCCACCGACCCCGTATTTCCGTTGACGTCAAAGTTGGCGACATCGCGATCGACCGGCAGCCCCATCGCCGCAAGCATGGCGTCGCGATGCCGAACCCCAACCTGGTGGCAGACCGTTCGGTCAATCTCATCACGCGACCAATCCGCAACGCCAAGCAATTGATCCAAGTTAGCCACCCCCGCGGCGATCCCCCGGGCCATCAATTCTTCGCTATCGGTCTCCATCAGCGGCGTCATCTCCGACCCGGCGGTGTCGGTGCCCGAAACGCACAACCGATGAGCGGCGGTCGCCGCGTGAGCCGCCACGGTGCCCACGGGTGTCGCTTCGGGGGCCAATTCCCGCCGAGCGACGACGATCGCACAGCTACCCGAACCAATTGTCAACGACGCAAACGCCCCCTTGATTGACTTTCGGGTCAACGACGGATCTTCGTTGAGCGAGCGAATGGTTGACTCGACCAGCGGTCGGCTGTTTTCGGTCCCGACGACCACCCCCGCGTCGATCAAACCGGACTGGATTGCCGAAGCGATTTGAACGACGCCATTGAGCAGTCCCAGGCACGCGTTGGAAACGTCAAAAGCCCAACACGCGGTCGGCAAACCCGCATCGTGATGCACTTTCGCGGCGGTCGCCGGTTCCAAAAAGTCGCGACAAACGCTGGCATGAATCAGCATCCCGATCTGATTTGGGTTCAAACCCGCCGCCGCGATTGCCCGCCGGACACTGATCGCCGACGGACCCGAAGGGTTGGTGCCCGGCGCCCACACCCGACGCGACTCGATCCCCGACATCAACGCCAACCGCCCCGGCGGCAATTTCAACCGCGAATACAACGGTTCAAGTCGCCGCTCGATCTCATCGCTGCTCCAGGCTTCGGGCGGATGCGTCACGCCGACACCGGCGATCATGGCTTGATTGAATTGCATGGCGCAAAGGGTAGCGGAAGTCGCCAAGACTTTCGGTTTTGCTGAACCGATCGCAACCAAAAGTCTCGGCGACTTCCGCTTCAGGGGGGGCAGCAAGTCAATCCTCCAAACCAAAAAATTCCAAAATTTTCGCGAACAATTCCCCACTCACCATTAACGACCTCTTACAACGGTAGTGGCAGCCACTAACGGATCCTCCCTCAAAGAGACTCAATCATGTTACGAAGCCGTCCCGCCGCCGGCACGATCCGCGGGTCTCGATTCCGGCGTCGGTTGTCGTTCGAGTCGCTCCGCCAGCGTTACCTCCTGGCCGCGGAGTTGAGTTCGACGTCCCGCACCACGACCCCCTCGGTCGGTCCGCCCGCCGCCGGCACCGCGGGGTCAACCGCCAGTGATGAGGAGGGAGTCCTCAGTGCGGCGGAAGTCCAAAACATCTACGAAACCCTCGAACGGGACGCCACCGCGAGTCCCACGATCGGCAACCCCGCGTTCGAGTATTCGCTGGGCGTGATCAACTACCACGGATCATCGCAAGACCCCGCCGGGGACCCTTCGGAACAACTGACCGCATCGCAATTGACCGGTGCCCAGCCGACATGGTCGGCCGACGAGGACTGGCTCAGCGACCGAGCGGCGCAGGGAAGTCCCTCCTCCACCGGCAATGAAAGGGTCACGCTGATTTCCCCACCCACCATGTCCCAGCGGCAGTTCCTGGACACAGGATGTTGGATGCGAACCGAATTCCACTGACACCACAACGCCGACCGAAAGCACCCCGACCCTCAGCACCCCGACCCTCAGCACCCCGACCCTCAGCACCCCGACCCTCAGCACCCCGACCCTCAGCACCCCGACCCTCAGCACCCCGACCCTCAGCACCCCCACCCTGAGCACCCCAACCCTGAGCACCCCAACCCTGAGCACCCCAACCCTGAGCACCCCAACCCTGAGCACCCCGACCCTGAGCACCCCGACCCTCAGCACTCCGACCCTCAGCACTCCGACCCTCAGCACTCCGACCCTCAGCACTCCGACCCTCAGCACTCCGACCCTTAGCACTCCGACCAATAGCACTCCGACCAATAGCACTCCGACCAATAGCACTCCGACCAATAGCACTCCGACCAACTCGCCTCCCCCCTCCTCCACCGCCGCCAAAATTTTGCAACGTCAGTCCACCGATTCGATTGACCGGCGTCGGCCTGATCGACGGTGAATCCTTTGAACCGATTTCCAATGTCTGGGAGGGGCGATCAGCAATCGCTCACGCCATTTTCTATAATGACTGCCCCTGGCTGCCTTCGGTCTATCAAGATGGAAGGATCGGTGTCGACAGGGACGCTGATGGGGCCATTTCAGAAGAAGAAACGTTTCGGTGGACGGCGGATGGGCTTGCCGGTGGTGTATGGCCTGCCGTTTCACTGGGGGCCATCGACGATGGACCGTGGCCCGGCGACGGCGACCCCACCTGGGATTTGGATTACGAAGTCCACTATGGAGGACAAACCATGACGGGGACGTTCTCCATCAATAACCTTCCCCCAATGTTCGTTTCGCCGGTGCAGACTTCGCTAACCACGAGTCCCGATGGGACACGCGTCCTGCAGGCGTCAGCGGAAATTCACGACATCGGAGTTCGTGATGATCTGCTATTGACTGGAGATTTTGAGGGGACAGTAATCGCAGGCGATCCGCTGCGATGTTCCGATGAAATCGTCTTTCCGACCGCTTGCTCCGTCAATCGCACTGTTTCGTTGACCGAGACGGTATCGGCAGCATCCTCCATCGATCCCCACCGGGCCCTTTTTACCGCGACGGACGATGACACGGGTGAATCAGTCTACCGCACCGATCGCTTTTTTACTGCGGTCAACCAGAATGACAGTAACGCTGATGATCGAGCGGACTTTCTGGAGACATCCATAAGTTATCAGGATCCCGAGGTTACTGAGTACCCAATCGGCGATTTTATCACTGCGGTGATGGACAACGATCTTGGCGAGTTCTTGTTGGAATATGACCCGACGATGGTCTTGCTGTGGACTGATGCGACGAAGAGTTCCCTTTTCGCCCCGTACTGGGGGATGGGCTATGGGGGTTGGCACAGCGGTGTGCCCGCCATCCCCTATGAGGGACAATCAGAAGTCTTCGTCGAATTGATCGCTCCGGGTTCGACGCAAATCACCCTGGGATTTATTTTTGATTACCACGTCTACGGCTACGCACTGACAACTTATGGTGGGCATGTCGTGGTCAGTGGCAGCGGGATCGACCTGGACATTGATTCGGACAACGACAACGGCGTTGGCTATCCCGAAGGCGATGCTTGGGAGGAAGAGTTGGAGGATCATTCTTACGCGATCGGCAAAATCCTGTGCGAATCGACCCCGGACCCGGATTCCGGGAATTGCGACCCGCGACATCCCGGTTACGCACCGGCCAGGATCCGGCTGGCGGCGGGCTTGGACAATGGTGCGGCCAGAGTTCGTTTAGATCTGCAGAACACCAATACCTCAGGCAATGTGTTGCTGTCCTTGGTTTCGCCGCTGGAGCTAACCGCGGAGAACCGCAAGTCGATCGCCGATGGCGGCGTCCTTATCGAACCGGGTGTCCAATACGACCTCGATGAGTTGGGTTACAATTCCGGCAATGGCAGCATCCTGGTGGTGGTGATCGGTGACACCTTCACCAACGTCAATGCCACGAAACGAGCCATTGAGCTGACGGGCAAGCCGGTCGATCGGATCCTCGCAACCCTGATTCCTCAAGGCGGAGCCAGCTCGACTGCTCCGCTTCAAGATGCGATCCGCTACATGAACGTGGTCGGCGACACGTTTTACGAGCACCTGGACCGTCGAGATCAAAGCGGCTTGCTGCCGCGACATGGCCTAAACGGCGAAATGCTCCGCTCCTCCCTCGCCTCGGAATTGGTCTACCAGCAAATCGGCAGCGAAGCATTTGCGCTGCGGGAACTCAACGAGTCTGACATTGAAGAGCTTGGGTTCAGTGACGCCATCGCAACAAGAATCACACACTCGCAGGGTGACGGTTTAAAGGTCATTCTGTATCGCGAGTACGTCACCGGCGGCTACGTGATGGCCTTTGCCGGCACCGAGTTCCCGCTGCCTGACGAGGCGGGGGGACCGGCGACCGACATGATCGAGAACCTCAAGCAGGCAATCGGGTGGCTGGATGGTCAGTACAAAGATGTCATGAAATTAGCGTACGACCTAACTCGCGAAGATCAAATGCGGCAAATCTTCGCGAGAAACAGCTTTATGTTTGTTGGCCACTCGCTCGGCGGCGGTTTAGCCAGCGCTGCCTACCTTGCCACCGGCTACAAGGCCGACACCTTCAACGCCGCGGGAATTGACAAAGACATACTGTACGTCGGTCTACCAAATCCTTTGGTAACGCGTAGCGAACGATATCATGGTTCGATCGGTCGATTCAATAATCCCATCGGCGTCGATGCTTACTATCTGGAATACGATGTCCTGAGCTGGGCGCAGGACCATCCCGGGGACTTGCCGATCGCGTTGAGACCGTTCCTGCACCGAGCCATCGGGATTCGGTACATGATGGAAGGTCCGTATGACATAGACGAATCTGATTTGGTGGGGCTGAACGTGTTCGACGCCACAACCATCTACCATTGGGACTGTCGATGAATTAATAGACCCGCCCCCGCCGGAGATTTGACATGAAGATGCAACCTTGCTCCCATGCCGCAATCGAAGGAATGCCAATCGTGATCCGATTACCCACCCGCCAACCGATCTTGATTTGGGTTTCAATGTACCTCTTGGGTTTCGTGATCACGTCAAGCTTTACTCTCACACACGGCACTCCGCCTGACATGCCCGAGCAACAGTTTCGGGAAATGACCAGGGTGACCGCGGAACTATGCTTCGACCATCCTCTGGACATTGCCCTAGCCAAGGCCATCGAGCAGAATGATCTGGTCGCCATGCAGAAGGCACTGGATAACGGTGCCAACGTTAACGCGAGCGGCACGGGGGGGATGTCACCGGTCATGTTCGCGGCGATGTATGAAAAATTTGAGCGGGTTCAGTTGCTCCTGGATGCCGGTGCCGATCCGACCCTGCCGGTGGTCTCCCCCTGGGTTCACCGCTTTAACGGTCCACAGCGAGCTTTCAACCGATACCCAGGGATGAAACTGACCACTTTAGCGGCTAGTGGGGAATACGAACCACTTTTCGACATGTGCCTGCGAGCCTCTCACAGTCTGGAGGTGGCAGACTTTCTGTATCAATCATTGCCCGAGTTGATAGGTCATGGACTGTCAAGCGAAAAGTTGCGAAGGTTTCAGTTGTTTGTGGGTCGAGGTGGAGACATTAATTTACGGGCGGAAAATGAGTCGACCTGTTTGGATCGAGTGATCGGAATGTTTGACTTTGAACTCGCTGAATCGCTTCTCGATCTAGGTGTCGATTCCCATTACATTCGCCGGGGCGGTTTCAATGGAGACTTTACAGTAACCGAGATTCTCCTTCTGCCATGGATGCAAGGTGTCAGGAAGCTGCCGATCGAGTTCCGTCGACAAAAGATCGAATTAATTCGTCGTGTTTCCGCCGATGGGCCGGCTTTGGAGACGGTCCTCGCCGAGCGGTTCCAAAAGGTAGGACGATGGCATAAGGAATGGGCACATCTTCAATGGTTGGTCCAAGGCGGCTTAGAGCTGGACTTAAAAGCACTGGATTCCTATCCACTTCGGAGAAAAGGGCAATGATGATTGGTCTTCCGAAACGACAAAAAATCCAAATTGCTTCCCTTTTGGTGATAATAATATTATTTGGCTTTGGGAAAGCTTCTGCCACTCCGCCTGACATGCCCGAGCAACAGTTTCGGGAAATGACCAGGGTGACCGCGGAACTATGCTTCGACCATCCTCTGGACATTGCCCTAGCCAAGGCCATCGAGCAGAATGATCTGGTCGCCATGCAGAAGGCACTGGATAACGGTGCCAACGTTAACGCGAGCGGCACGGGGGGGATGTCACCGGTCATGTTCGCGGCGATGTATGAAAAATTTGAGCGGGTTCAGTTGCTCCTGGATGCCGGTGCCGATCCGACCCTGCCGGTGGTCTCCCCCTGGGTTCACCGCTTTAACGGTCCACAGCGAGCTTTCAACCGATACCCAGGCATGAAACTCGTCACCTTGTCTGCAAGAGGGGAATACGAACCACTTTTCGACATGTGCCTTCGGGCTTCTCACAGTCTGGAGGTGGCGGACTTTCTGTATCAATCACTACCCGAGTTGATAGGTCATGGACTGGCCGCTGAGAAGTTGCGACGGTTCAAGCTTTATCAACAACTCGGCGGTGACATCAATCTCGCACCCGAGCACGATGAAACCTGTCTGAATCGGGTCATCGGAATGGGCAACCTTCCGCTCGCGGATGCTTTATTGGATCTTGGCGTCGACTCGCGATTCGTCAGGCGCGGAGGTTATCTCGGTGATTTCACTGTCGCCAATACGCTGTTGATTCCATGGCGAGACGAACACCAATACGCACCGGATTTGTACCGACAGTTAAAGATTGACTTGATCCGTCGTGTTGCAGCCTATGGTCCGCCATTGGAGAAACTGCTCATGGACCGGTTTCGGGCGGTCGGACGAGGTGATGACGAATGGGCACATCTTCTATGGCTAATCGAGGGCGGCCTGAAAGTTGATATCAAGGGCATGGAACAGTTCCCGATTAGTCAATCCGCCAAGTGACCGTAAAGTAGAATGATCAAATATTCCCTAATGTCTGTCGCCCTGTTTGTGGCGACGATTTCAACCGCTGATGCGGCCCCGGTGATCGATTTGACGGAGGATCGGTTTCGCGATCTGTATGGAATGAGGGCAGTTCGCTATTTCAACGATCCGCTCGTGCTGCGGCTTTGCCAAGCGATCGAACGTGACGACTTGGCGGCGATACGGCAGGCGATTGACGACGGGGTCGACGTCAATGGTCGCGGCTTTGCCGGCGTCACCCCGCTGCTGTGGGCCTATCCATTTGATCGCCGCGAACGGATGAAACTGCTCCTGGACGCCGGGGCGGACCCGACGATACGCATCACCGGACGGACCGGGATTCCGGGATTCAACCAACCGGGGATGAGTGTGCTGACCGAAGCGTCCACTACCTCCCCGCTGGAAACTCTCAAGCTGGTAACCGAAGGCCGGCAGTGGACCGACCACGATCACTGGAGCCATGAACCGCTGCTGATCGCGATGATCAAAGGGGTTCCGCGGCAGCGATGTGAGAAAATCCAGTGGTATTTGCAGTGCGGCGGTGACCTCAGCGTGGACGGTTATCATGACAATGACGCTGTGGCCAATGCCCTCGCCGTCAAAGCCTACGTCGTCGCAGAGTATCTGCTCCGCTGCGGCGAACAATACACACTCTCACCGACGTGGGGAACGTCTTGTCGGGATGAACTCAAAAACACGATTCATTGGCAAACCGTTCGACCCGCAACCGCTCGACTGCTGGACATGCAGCGGACGATTTATCAAATGATCGAGGATCGATGTGTCCAAGCGGAAGCCTCCGGTCATGCTCCTGACAAATCGACCCTCAATGATACTAATAATTTCGATCCGGGTACAGTTTTGTCTAGTATCGGCGAGTCTGCGGGGAAATTGAGATTTGATTGGTATCCTCGGCAACGATTCATTGGCAGCGGCGAGTACTTCAGCGACGATCGGTTGGATCGACAGTGGATTCACCGTATTGAACCACGCGAACCGGACAATACGGAATTTTTTCGCGGTGAGGTCGTTACGCCGACCAGTCATCCGCGGAACGCAGATGCTTCGCAAAAGTAGCGAAACCGATCACGATTTTTGGTCTGAGTTGATTTTACAGGACATCCATCATGCCCCCACCCCGTAATCTCGTCTGGCTGTCGTCATCTGAGGACGTGGTCGCTGCACGTCAGTTCCTGGATTGACCACGCCGCGTTTCCGGTGCATTTGATTCGTTACGAGGACCTATTGGCCAGCCCCGCGACCGCGTTTCGCAATGTGCTGACGTTTCTGGGGTGGGGAACCGCTCGCAAACGGATCGAACACGCCGTCGAGCAAACGCGGATCGCGAGGCTCGCCCGGCGGGAAGCGGACGACGGGTTTGCAGAACGCAGCGACAAGTCGGGCAGCGGTCGTTTCTTTCGCCACGGACGCGCCGGACGGTGGAACGATGTGTTGTCACCGCCGCAGGTCGACACCGTGTGTCGGGAACACGGCGCGGTGATGCGACGCGTGGGGTATGAAGTGCGGCCGGGGGTGGCCGCGGATATCGTCGATACCGTTAACGTCGGAGCTTAGCGCGGTGTCCGGTTAAACGTAGTGGATTTTGCTAAAAATCCATCCACTGCCAAAATCATTAACAAGATCTTCTATTATAAGAGTCTCGCAACCGTGGGCCAACGCCCATCGGCTGATTGCTTCATTGTTTTCAAGCAGAACCTAGCTCCGAACGCGGCGTTCGGGGACTCCTATCGCGTTGGAATAGCGTCAGAACGACGTCAATGGTCGGACTGAACCCTGGCGGGTCCAGCTACGTTTTTTGGTTAAAACTTTTTCGGGTCGGGACGACTTCGATGCAACAACGCTAGGCCGGCGGCTGACAGTCCCACCATCGTCATCATGGCGAACGAATACCCGAATTGAACTTGCAGTCTCCCAAACGTCATCGTCGACCACGCTTCGCACGCGTTGGTACACGCCATGAACAACGTAAACTGCGTCGCGGCAAACTTTGCATCGGTGCAGTTCATCAGCCAGGAATACATCGAGACCGTCAAGAAGCCGATCGTCGCGGCAATAGCAGTCAGCAGCACCAGCATGATGGTGTTTTGGCCCCGTTCCACCACTTCCCAATGAAGCGCAAACCGTTCAACCGATGCCAAAACCAGAATCAGACACAGATTGGACACAAGACCCACGGCTACCAAAGCCTTCGCCGAGAAGCGCCCCGCCATCAGACCCACCGACAACGATCCCAAAACCATCGCACAGAGCATGAAGAAAGATGTGAAGCTGCCAATCTCCAGCTCACTGAAGCCATGGTCAATCAAATAAGGACCGATGACCGCTTCGAGCGATTTGAACGCCGCCGGACCTGTCAACGCGAAACCGATCCCCAGCCATACCGCGGGCGTCGCAAAGGACTGTTTCATCTCGATCAACCGATGTGACATCGACGATGTTCGCTGACTCCCCGAAGCGTCCGCACCTCCAATTTGCGTCTCGGCAATGGTTTCGGAGGATGCCCAGAGCAAGATGCCGCTGAATAGGATGATGAGCATCAAAACGACGATCACGCCCGAATAACCCAACCATTGTTCCAGAAGCAGTGAACCGCCACCCATCAACGCCCTTCCCCCCAACATGCCGACCTGCATCCAACCGTTCAACGAAGGGCGTTCGTCGGGATGGGAGGTTTGAATGCACAGAGCATCGATCGCCACGTCCTGAGTCGAGGCAGCCAAGGCGTGCAGGAGCAGAAAGCCCGCGATGAGCGAGAATTGAGAACCCAAGTCAAGGTGGAGCAATGGTGCCAGCGAAAGCACCATCACGGACTGCGCGATCATTGCCCAGTGTCGAAACCCAAACCCGGGGCTTCGCAGGAAATCAATGGCCGGTGCCCAAAGGAATTTGAGCATCCATGGCAAGATCAGCAGACCCAGTAACCAAGTGATCCGGTCCAGCGGCATCCCGATCGATCGCAATCGGGTGGGCAAGCCGAGCCAGATGAAGCCGATCGGGGCACCTTCGGAGAGGTACAACGCCGCAAATAGGAAACGCCTGCGGCCCGGGGTTGCAAGAAGGTTGATGGCAGGACGCCCCCGTCACTGGTTCGACGGACGGCCTCGCACGGTATCGATCAACACCGCGATGATGATGACAACCCCCGTGACAATCTGCTTATTGGCATCATCGACGGACATTCGGCTCAGGCCGGTTTGCAAGACGGCGATCAATAACACACCCAGGAACGTGCTGATCGCATCGCCGCGGCCGCCCATCAAACTGGTGCCGCCGATCACGCAGGCGGCGATGGCCGACAGTTCGATTCCAATGCCAACGCCCGGGTCGGCCGCTTCCATCAATGAGGTCGGTGCCAACCCGGCCAAGCCGCACAGCAAACCGCTCAGGACAAAGACACCCAATGCGTAGGGGGCGGTCCGAATGCCCGACATCCGTACCGCTTCGTCATTGGTGCCGATTGCGATGCAATAACGTCCAAACACGGTGCTGGTCAGCAACAATTGCACCCCCAGGACGGCGGCCATCGCGACCAGGAAGGCCGGCGAGATTCCCCATCCGGCAACCGGTTCGCTAATCACGGCAATTTCTGACCCGATCACCAACGTGTTGGAATCCAGCAGCCGGCGGGTTGCCCCCCGTGCAATCTCCAGCATCCCCAACGACACAATGAATGACGGGATGCGAAACCCGATGGAGATCGCGCCCGTCAATAAACCACAGCCGGCCCCGCTCGCTAGACTCGCCAACACCGCGGCGACCAGTGACCACTGGTACCGAGTCATCAGCACCCCGGCGACCGCACCGGAGAGCGCCATCACGCTGCCGACCGAAAGATCGATCCGGCCGATCACCAGCACCAATGTCAACCCCATCGACAACAGGGTCAACTCGGGGATCTGATTGGCGATCAACCGAGCGGTGCCAATTTGAAAAAAGCTATCGGTTTTGAAACCGAAGTATAAAATCAATGCCGTCAAGGCCGCTATCAGACCTCCGTACCGCAGGACCAGTTGCCGAGAATGATTGCCGATCATGCGGCCCAATCCTGCCGCTGCCCCGCGAAAGCGGCCCGCATGATTTGATCGGCGTCGAAACAATCTACGACTGAAATCACCCATCCACCGCCCCCGCGACATCACCCCGATTCGATCGCAAGTTTGCATCAGCTCGTCCAAATCACTACTGACGATGATGACGGCTTTACCCGCCTTCGCGAGTGTGTCAATCAATTGATAGATCCGGCGACGGGCCGGGACATCGATGCCTCGGGTCGGTTCGTCAAAGAGGTAAACCTCGGCGCCGCGGACCAACCATTTGGCAATGGCCACCTTCTGCTGATTGCCGCCGCTGAGCGTTTGGACCAGTTGCTGGCCGCCGCGACATCGAATGTCGAGGTCTTCGATCATCCGGCCGGAAACCTCACGCTCGTGTTGCCATCGCAACATTCCCATTCGGCAGAAGCGTTGCCACAGCGAGCCGATGGTAATGTTGCCGCGGATGGGTTGTTTCAATAGTAGACCGTTGTCTTTGCGATCTTCGGTCACCATGGCCAGCCCCGCCGCGACCGCCTCACAAGGATGACGAAACAGTGTTGGGGGCCGGTCACTTATTTGAACGGTGCCCCCGATGGCACGGTCGGCCCCAAAGATTAGCCGGAGCAATTCGGTTCGTCCCGAACCGACCAAGCCGGCAATTCCCAAACGCTCGCCCCGGTGAACGTCGAAGGAAGCCGTTTGCACCACTGAAGATCGAATGCCGCGAACTCGCATGGCGACCGCATCGGAAGCGAATGAGCGGTGGTCGGTTGACCCTCCGGTTGTTTGACCGCTCATCAAATCCACCATTTCATCGGTGGTTAGATTATCGGTTTCATAAACGCCCACCCGGCGGCCATCCCGCATGACGGTGACGCGGTCCGACAGGGCGGCGACTTCATCGAGTCGATGGCTGATGTAGATCATGCCGATCCCGCGCCGTCGCAGTGTCCTTAAGCACTCGAACAATCGTTTCGTCTCCTCGGGACTGAGCGCCGCGGTTGGTTCATCGAGAATCAACAATCGACAGTCGCGATCCAGCGCCGCGGCGATCTCCACCATTTGTTGTCGGCCGACGCCCAGCGTTCCCACGATGGTGTTCGTTCCAATATCCTGCAAACCAAACCGGTCGAGAGCCTGGCGGGCGGCGGCGGCAAGTTGGCGTTGACGGATGAGACCCGCGAAGTTTGGCAGGCGGGATAGCAACAGGTTCTCGGCGACACTCAACGTTGCAATGAGGTTGAGTTCCTGCTGAACGATTTGGACGCCGACCGACTCGGCCTTTTGTTTGGTCGATGGTTCGTATGGCTGGTCACCCAGGATCATTGAACCGCGACTGGCGGTCGTCAAACCCGCGATGATTTTGCAGAGCGTGCTTTTGCCGGCCCCGTTGGCACCCACCAATGCGTGAATTTCACCGTGGCGGACTTCCATGGTGAAATCCTCCAGCACCGCAACGGTTCCGTATTGTTTGGTCAGACCTTTGACCTGCAGTAGCGGTGTCACAACGGATTGAGGGTTTCGGCGGTAACCAGGTCGACGGGGGTTTGAACGTCATCAATCGATTCGTCCTGGCGATCGATCAAACGTAAAGCTGTCTCGATGCCATAGACGGCTAACTGATCGCCATGTTGATCGACGGTGGCCAAGATTTGACCATCGGCGATCGCTTGCCGCACCGCGGCGATGTTGTCAAAGCCGACGATGAGGAGATCATCGCTCCGGCCGACACTCCTGGCCGCCGCGACGGCGCCCATCGCCATGTTGTCGTTAGCCGCAAGGATCGCCTGGATGTTTGGATGTTCGCTGAGCATGGACGAAGCGATCTCGTTGGCTTTGGTCATCTCCCACTGCGCCGATTGACTATCGACAATGTTGATGCCGGCGGACTGCATGGCGTCCTGGAATCCCGCTTTACGTGCTTGCCCGTTGGCGGACGTTTGCAAGCCTTCCAAAATGCCGACAGCATCCCCCTTTTGGAGTTGGGCGGCCAAGTATTCACCGACCACCTTGGCCCCGGCCCGATTGTCCGGTCCGACAAACGGAATCCGCAGTTTCTCTTTGGCGAGCAATTCGTCGTCCAGCTTGTTGTCGATATTGACAATGACAATGCCCGCCGCCGCCGCTCGCCGCAGGGCTGGAATCAGCGCCCGGGAGTCCGCCGGGGCGATCACGATCGCGTCCACCCCGCTGGCGACCGCCTCCTGCACCAACGCGACCTGGCGGCTGATGTCGCGCTCATCCTTGATGCCGTTGACGATTAACTCGTACTGACCACTTTCGCGCTGGTGAGTGGTTGCCCCATCGGCCATGGTGGCGAAGAACTCGTTGGCGAGTGACTTCATGATCAAAGCCACCTTGGGTTTCCCCGGTGAACCCGCCGAAGCACCCGGTGGACTTTGGGGAGAGCCATTGCATCCGGTCAATGCGGTCAACAAAAACAGAGTGGCGATCGATGAATTGACGCGGATCACTGTGTATTCCTCATAGCGTTGATTTGATCTCGGGTCGGCAGACTCGGTTGTGCTCCGCGTCCGGTCGCGGTGATGGCCCCGGCGGCAGAAGCAAATTGCACCGACTCGATCAAATCGTCGGTTTCGGCCCACCGGACGGCCAGGGCGCCGGCAAAGCTATCACCCGCGGCGGTGGTGTCGACCGGCTTGACACGGTTGGCCGGCAAATGGTGACCCTTTCCATCGGTCCAAACGACCGAACCGCGATGCCCCAGCGTGATGATGACATGCCGAGCACCCCGCTGGTGCAACCGCCGGGCGGCCGCGGTGGCGTCGTCGATCGTTTCAACGCTCATTCCCGTAATCGCGGCTGCCTCGGTTTGATTGGGACAAATCAGGTCGACTTGCAATAGTTCGTCGGTCCAGTCGCCGGCGACCGGGGCGGGGTCCAGGATGCAGCGAACACCCGCCCGCCCGGCAATCTCCATGGCTGCTAAAACGGCGGCGGTGGGGATTTCCAGTTGCAGCAGCAAAACGTCACCGTTTTGGATCAACGTTTGAAATTGCAATACATCCGCGGCGTTCATATGAGCATTGGCACCGGCAACCAGAAGGATTGAATTCTCGCCGGATTGCTCGACCGCGACGACGGCCACACCGCTGGTGCAACCGCGGGTGGTTTGAACCCCCTGATGGCCTACATCCTGTTGTTTCAAATTCTTTAACAGGCGTTGACCGATGTCATCGTCGCCCACTCGACCGATCATTTGAACAAGCCCGCCCGCTCGGGCCGCTGCGACTGCCTGGTTGGCCCCTTTTCCACCGCAAACAGCGTCCAGCGATTCGGCCGAGACGGTCTGGCCGGGCGTCGGCAATGAACCACACCGAACCACCCAGTCCATGTTGATCGACCCGCAGACGGTGATCTTGGCCGAGGTCACTGTTGTCCTGACCCGTTGGATGCCGAACCGTTTGTTCCTACGTCGACGGGTGGTTGGCTGGACAGTTGAACCATCGCTTCGATCACCCGCTCGCGTCCGCCGTCGGGCAGGATCATGTACCGATGTTGTCCGGTTTGGGAGGCTTCAAAGGTCGTCAATCCATCGTCAGCGACGGTCACGTTGCCTGGAGGCGAAAGGTTGAAGTAGCCGCGGTCGGGCCGGACCGCCTGCAGGACGGAGGTCAAGTCCCATGTCGGCCGGTCGTGGGGCGGCGGATTGTACAGAATGTAGGCTTCGGGCAGCGGATGGTGCTCGACATAACCATAGTCCCGCAGGATGCTCTGGTGTGGGTACGGTAATGCGATCCCGATCTCAAAACCGCTCCAAACGATCGGCGTTGGCCACTGATTCGCCAAGGTCTGCGCCGCCGGGATGTCTTTGACAATGTTGTACTCTCGGTGGTCGTAAAACCTACCCTGATTGTCCCGAATCTTCTCAAATGCACCGGCCATGATGGATAGGCCCGTGACCTTTTGGTTGACCAGTTCGATCCCCGACAGCGGGCTGTGAATGTCCCCGGCTGATTGCAGCAGGTTGGCAAGGTTGGTCGAGAAACCAACCTGGATCATCACCACGCTGCCGTCAGGTTGATCGGCCAACGTCCGACGAAGCAGGTCGACGGCGTCGGGAGCATCGTCGCCACTTCGCAAGTCATGCGGGTAGCGTTCCAACGAATCGTCTTGCCGGGAAGCCAGACCGTTGAATTTGCCCTCGCGCGACGTCACCCCCGAACGACACACGCCGATCGGAATGTCGCCCCGGCCATAGAACGTGTTGATCACATCGACGAACGGAGCCGCCAGCTCGTGATCCTTGGTAATGGTGACGGCCAGCAATTGGCAATCCCCTCGGCTTTGGAGCGAATGCAAGATCCCCATTGCCAACACGTCGTCGCAATCGTTGCCGATGTCCGTGTCAAAAATCACCCGCACCGGCGGTGCGGCTCCGGCGGACAGGGGCATCCAAACCAGCAGGATCAATAGGTAGACAGGAGGCTTCACGATTGGGGTACTTCAGTGGACCGGACGACGATGGTTGACAAAATGAGAATCGCCGTGAGTATAGCCACCGGTCGGGTGGGGCGGTGACAGCGGCGTTTTTGCCGGTCAATGACCGCAATCAGGCGTTTGCGGTCACCGGGCAATCGTCACGTTCGTCTATTTCAGTTTGTACAAACCAAGGGTTTTCCCTTCGACCATTCATGCCGCAATCAACCTCTCCCGGGATCCTGCAACGCTTCATGACTGAGCCGACGGCGCTAGCCGCGGGTTTAGAACGCCGGAACCCGCGGCTAGCGCCGTCGGCTCAATATTGCGGACAGACACTCCGCGGTTTGTCGCTTCTCTTGTTCTATGAATTGCTAACGATCGGATGGTTCGCGCCAATGGCCCCGGCCGGTGAGTTGCCCACGCTCCCCAACTTCGTATTGATCATCGCCGATGACATGAATTGGGATGACTGCGGGGCCTATGGTCATCCGGCAATCCGAACCCCCAACATTGACCGCCTGGCCCGGCAGGGTTTGAAATTCAATCATGCCTATCTGACCACCAATTCCTGCAGCCCGTCGCGGGCCAGCATCATCACGGGTAAGTATCCTCATAATACGGGTGCCGAGCAGCTCCATTGGCCGATTCCGCCGGGGACGCCCACGCTCGCCGGGGCGCTGCGGTCGCGTGGTTACTACACCGTCGCGGCGGGCAAGTGGCACATGGGCGATGCGGTCCGCGGCGATTTTGACCAAATCTATGAAGCCTCCACCGACGGATTCGTTCTGCCCGGTGGGGCGGGGGGGCAACCGGTTTCAATGGTCGCCAACCAACCGAGCGGTTGCGAAGATTGGGAGCGGGCGATCGAGCAGCGTGACCGCGGCAAACCGTTCATGGCGTGGTTGGCATCGCTCGATCCGCACCGAGAATATCGCGAAGGAGCATTGGATCCGCCCCACCGGATCGAAGACGTCATCGTGCCGCCCCACCTGCCGGACGTGCCGGCGGTGCGGGAGGATTTGCGGTTATACTACGACGAAATCGGACGGTTGGACGAGTATGTCGGGCGTGTGATGACGAAGCTGGATGAACAGAACATTGCCGAGAGCACACTGGTTTTGTTCATCAGCGACAACGGTCGACCGTTCCCCGGTGATAAAACCACCCTCTATGATGGCGGCATTCGGACGCCGTGGATCGTTCGTTGGCCCGCGGTGGTGGGGGCCGGTCAGACAACGGACGCTTTGGTCAGTTCGGTCGACATCGCATCCACTTTCCTGAGCCTGGCGACCGGCTCCGAAGGTCTTCAAGGCGCGGTTCCATTGAGCAGCGAGGGACGTTCGTTTGCGTCCGTTCTTACAACCCCATCGGCTTCCTTTCGCGAGTATGCGTTCGCCGAGGATCATTGGCATGATTATGAGGATCACGGCCGCTGCGTAACCGATGGCAATTTCAAATTAATTCGCAACGACTATGTTGATTTACCTTCCACGCCGTCGGCCGATGCCGGCCGGGGGCCGAGTTGGCAGGCGATGCTGGAGCTTGAAAAGTCAGGTCAATTGGCTCCGCCGCAGCGTCGTGGTTTTGTCTCGCCACGTCCCCGCTGGGAGTTATATGATTTGCGGCGAGACGCCGGGGAATTGACAAACCGCGCCGCCGACCCGGCGTTCGATTCGGTGCGAACCCGGTTGGACGAAGCGTTGTCCCGGTGGACCGTCACGACGGGAGATTACCTACCTTCGCGCCGAACACCCGACGAGTTTGACCGGATCACGGGGGAACCCGACCCCCGCGTTCGAATTCGCCCGCGGCCCTCGAAAATCGAAATGTTTGGGACCAACGGTGCCTATTAGGCTTCCTACCGGTGAGCGGTCAGGACCACGCTGGGTCGCTTCCTGCTGCAACTACCACGGCGAGCAAAAAGTCGGCGGCAACCTCGGCAACTTCCCCGTCGACGGACCGCCCAACAACGTGACCGCGTTGCGCGGATTGGCCAAAACAACCGGCCCACCCATAACTACCAACCCAACCCATATAAGACATCGGCGCATCGACAACTCCCTCTCAAACGCGAACCAAACCCAAGACACGCGTTCACGATGCGTTCGGAGGTCGTATTGTTCAAACATACATATAGGACACCTCGAATTGATCAATTCCGACCACGCAGCGATTTCCTCTTATAAATCTTCCAACTCCCCGATCTGCCTGCCGCCCATCCGAATTCCCGGGGTGGTTGATGCTCCAGTTTCCCCCGTGGGGGACGTTGCCCGCCCCGGTGGTTGTCACGACCGCCGGGGTCGGGTGGGTAAATGACCCACGCCACTGGACGGCCCCGCCGGGTTAGTCTGTAGCGGTTCGGTCGATCGACCGTCCCAACACC
Source organism: Pirellulaceae bacterium (assembly GCA_963833245.1). GTDB lineage: Bacteria > Planctomycetota > Planctomycetia > Pirellulales > Pirellulaceae > Rhodopirellula. The sequence goes on along the minus strand of CAWHXH010000002.1, from coordinate 673,282 downwards.
ACCGCTTTGCCCAAGGCCCCACAATGATGACCACCGAAGCGATTGGCCGTTCAATCGGCAACCGGATCACCTGGTGCAAAGAGTTCGCTGATGATTGGCACAGTGACCCGGAGGCGGTCGGTAGCGTCTACCCGATGGCCGATCTACTTGGGCGACATCATCCGGGCACACGAAAGCTTGCGAAGGTTAGAGGTGGTCATGATGGACGCGGCACGGGCGGACCCCCGGACGTACCAGCCCGAAGCCGAGACGTTGTTGATCGATTGCTGGCAAGCCCTTCACACGGTCGCCGATCACGTCAATCAAGAAACGTTGCCCCAGCACGAAGCCGCCCACGGCCCGGTCAGCAACGCTGCTGACTTCCGCGATCGGTTGAGTTGGATGAACAATAACGCCGCGGTCGACTACGCCCCTGAGTCGAATGAAGCGATCCGCCGGAACGTCGAGAGCATCGTTAGCGGGTTGGGATTGACGGTCTAGCGTTGGCCGAAAAGCATACTCCCGACCGGCGGCAATGGCAGGTTGGCGACGTCGTGATGGTCCCCCATCTGAATGATCCCCAGCGACGTAACCCGAAGCCGCGGCCGGCGATCGTCATCGAGCGGTTGGGCGACGGGGTGCTGTTGTTGCTCGTTGCAGCGACCGGGGAGTTTGACCCGGACAACCTAGCCGACGACGAAGTACGGTTGCCGGCCGGAAATCCGGGGCAGCGGTCCGGCGGCGGGTTTGTCAAACCGACCGTGGCCAAGTGTACGTGGCTGGCGATCGGACGTTCTGGTTCTCTACTTCGGTGCCGGACGGCCGATCGCTTCGATCACTAAAGCGGACGCTTTCAAGTTCCGCGAATGGATGGCGTTGGAGGGCAACAAAAAACCCAAAACTCGAAAGACACTTGATCGAAACACCGTCTGTAGCCGGACCGGTGTCTGTCGCCAGTTCTTTAAGCACGCGATTGGCTCAAAACGGCGAACTGATCATCCGCCGGATGGTCCAAGCGAGGAAGACCATGGGTGTACCAGAACCCAAATCCCCCCGGTCGATCGGCTTCAAAAACACCGTGATTCACGGGTAATCCTCCAACCGAGCGATTCAACCAGAATCAGTGTGGACCAATTTGTGGACCACGAGGCGGAAATGGACGCATCCGGTGTCGATCGAATCTTGGATTTTTTACGACGGCTCGATCGGCCGGTGATGATGGATGGCGGGTCACCCGATGAACCGATGCCGTTCCCAGGGCCGCCGCGGCCAACCGGTGCGGAGTTCGGGGAGGCGTTGCGCCTGCTGGCAGAGATGGACACAGCGGATCGCACGGCATGGCTGGCGACCGGTCGTGGGATGCTGGCGGTGCCGAAAGGTCGGAGTTGGTAGCCGTTGGGGCGGTTCTTTCGGAAATCGCAAAAAAAGGTCGACCCTTTTGAAAATGGTTCTCCCCTAGTTGGTCGAGCCGGCAATTCGCTGGCATTTACCGACTCTGGAAGCCAACGATGCAAACCCCCACCACCACCCTGCCAACCTCCGGCCTGCTACTCCAAGGCTGCGACACCAACCAATTTGCCGACGACCTGACCGAGCGGGTCATCAGCCGGATCGAGCCGTTGCTGCTGCGGCGGACCAAGCTGGTCGACGGCGACACAATGGCCGAACTGCTGAGCGTGTCTCGCCCGACGCTGGACCGCGATGTCAAAGCCGGTCGCATCCCCTTCGGTCGCATTGGTGCCCGGAAGGTGTTCGACGTCGAGGCGGTGATGGCGGCGGTGCTTGGCAACAGCCAGCCGGACGCCGCCGCGTAGCCACCGGGGCTGACTGGAAGTTGGCCCGGCAACCTGAAACAAAAATAGCAGCCGGGGGGAAGTCACCCCCGGCTGCCAATGCTCGAACTCGCAGGCACGAGATCGACCACGCGGAACGTCGCCATTTTAGGCGGCGGCGGGTCAAGATCAAAGCCTGTTGGGTTTCAAAAACTCCAACCAACTGATCGAAAAATGACCACACAAAACAGCAACGATTCCGCTTCGGTCGCCGCGACGATGTCGCTGGCGTCCCTGATTGTCCAAGCGGACTACCAGGTAAGAGCGTCGACGAGCCAATCGGCGATCGACGACTACCGCGACGCGATCATCGCTGCGGATGGCTTCCCCTTCCCGCCAATCAAGGTCGTCGGCAACTACTGCGTCGATGGATTCCACCGCATTGCAGCGGTCAAGGCCGTCCGTGCAGACCCAGCCACCACGCCGGCTTTGCGAATTAAGCTGGCGAGCGTGCCGGTGGTTAAATTACCCACTTCCGACGATTGCACGGACGTGCGGGAAGTCGCACTGCGGGAGGCACTGGGCAGCAATCACTCGCACGGCGTGCGGCTGACGCGAAAAGACAAACGCCGCATGATCGAATTGGCGTCTGAGCGTTGGCCTGATGCTAGCGACCGCGAGATTGGCCGGATGGTTGGTGTGACTCACAACACCGTCGCGAAAGTACGGCGACCCAGACCCAAACCAACCTACCAGACCGTCGATCATGATGGCCTTCGGGAAGATTTGCGATCGACGCTGCTCGCGTTGCCCGTTGGCGGCGGGCTGGTACTGCATGACTGGCACCGCTTCGTCGCCATGGAGGGAGAGATGCTTATCCAGCGTCGCGAGTCGGACTACCGCCTAACCTGCCACGAGATATGGGGAAAGTCCGAGCATGGGATTGCTAGCTACCGTGAGGGTGACGACGCGAGCGAGTGTGCTGATTCGGTCGTGTATTTCGTCCCTGGATCGCATAACGCATCAATCGAAATGTTCGACTTGGCGGACGATAACGAACAGCTTGACGAGATAATGGAGTTTCGAAAAAGCCTTTGGGAAACACTACCTGTTAGGGGCCAACCCAGGGTCGCATAGGCATAGCCAGCAGCGATCGCACTGAGGCTATGACGGGGTTCGGTTCGCCGGTGACTTCTCCCCGCGTATAAAGCGCAAAAAGGCAATCGGGATATAAAAAAACCAAAGCGATCTGGTTGGGCAGGGGCGATGACAAGCCCCGAACAGTAGATACCGAAATCGATTCCCCCACGGGGGTTTCCCAGGCAACGTGCAGGTGATTGATCCTGCAACAACGGCCCACGCCCTGGTCATACGTCATATCGACGAACTAAAAATCGTGCCCGTCACCTGCGGGACGAAAGTATCTGCTGACCCGTAATACCTACAGTCATATGCCAGCGTAGCTGTCATTGATCCGCCTGACCCCCGCCGGGGGCGAAAGGGGGGTAGATGACAGGGGAGGGCCGGTGCGCGCCGGCCGGGACGACCATCGGGGCAATCGCCCTGACGGGGTGGGTAAATTACCCACTGCGACGGATTAGACAGACTGATTGCCGGGTGCGGATCGGCGTCGGTGGCACGGCGGGCGATCCCTAAATGACCCGTTGACGGGCGCCGTTGATCCGCCGTTGCAGCGGTGTTCGGTTTTGCAGTAAGTCTGAGCGATGCACCCCAACAAACACATCCGCGAAGCAATTCAGCAAGCGATTGATCGGGGATGGCGGTACGATGCGGGTGGCAAACGGCACCGAAAAGGCACCCTGCTTTGCCACCAAGCTAGTCGCGATGGCTGCAAAATTGCCATCTACGGAACGCCGAGCAACCCAGAGAACCACGCCAAGCAAATCCGCTACAAGGTCCTACAATGCCCACACTGACAGCCGGTCGGTCAAAAAACGAAACGATCGCCCCGGAGACGTTTTGGTTTGAAGTGTTCATCGACGCCCCCGAAGACTTTGACGCCTTCGCGGACGAAGCTTTTGAGGCGGGATGCGACGATGCGACGGTTTCCAGTTGCAACGGATTGGCGGTTGTTCACTTTGCACGCGAAGCGAGAAACTTCGGAGACGCCCTCACGACAGCCGTTGACAACATTGCCGGTATGGGGCGGAAAGTCTTGGCCGTCAAGACGGATTGGGCAAAAGTCGCCGGGATGGAGCTGTTAGCAAACCGAAACTTCGTTCTAACTTTTGACGACGGGGGCGAACTGCGAATCTGACGACGGTTTCGCTAGGCTACCGGCGCCCGCCCCGCCCACCGCCCAGCGTCGATGAATCCCGAAGCCGTCTGTCGTTCACTTCTACACGTCGTCGATGCGATCCCGAGCGATATCCCGTGGCACGTGTCGACGACCGACGACGTTCGGTTGATCTTCGTTACGGACACCCGGCCCGAAGTCAGCACGATCGAGCTGGCAGCTATCGCGGGGGACTTTGGCGTTGTGGTCGCCCAATCGTGCATCCAGTCGCGACGATTAGCCGGACGGTCGATCATCGGGGCATTGGTCGAGATCCCCGTGGGCACCGATCCGGTGGAAGCGTCCGACCGGCTGCGGGGTGCGTACCTACTGAGCGTGGGCGATCCGCCGGCGGACACGTTTGGTCCGGGCGGACCCTTTTGACCCCTATCGCTATCAATATCGTTCGGATATTATGAAGGGGCACCAACCCGCCCCGCTCCCCGAGTCCGAACCATGTCACGAATCGCCCGAGTTTATTTTATCCGCGACGGTCGCGAATTGACCGACCACCCGGCCAATGGCAAACCCTTCGATAGCTTCGGCATCCCGATCGGCGTCATTGGCACCTGCCCGGTGTTCTCCGAGGTGGTCATCACCGGCGGGTGGACCGGGGGCAGCCGGTTGACCGAGGCGGACTTCGGCGGGCCGGTGACGGTCAAAATCTGGCGTCCCGATCATCCGCCCGTGTTCGTGGGGCTTTGCGAGCCGGCAACGTTGGCTGCGACGCTCAAGGTCAAAGCCGAAGCGTCGGCATAAGGCCCATACCAAAGTCGCCCGCCCCTTGGCACACCGCCGCGGGGGCGGGCGATCTAGTGTCGGTCACAAGGCCCCCGACCGGGCCGATTCAATGTTGCCGATCAACTCGGTGTTTCAAGATCGAAGGTTCATGATGGCGAAGGGCAGCACGATGACGACTGGCGACCCGATCGATTTGGTCGAGATACTGGAAGCAATTCGACCGCACCTTGCCGGCGTCACTCAGATCGAGATGGCGGTAGCGGCAGGCACTGCCCAGCCGAACATTACGCGCGGTGCTCAGCGGTGCGAGACCTCCGACGCTGGCGATCCTGGAGGGTATGGCCACCGCGGCGGGCGGGCGGCTAAGTGTGCGATTCGATCCCCCACGTCGACGCTAGCGGCCGATCGAATTGATTGCGGCGAGTGTGCGGCTAATGCTCCCCGGAGGCTGAGGGGCTAATCTGTGGTCCCTGGCGATCACCGATGGGGCGAAGATGGCAAAGACGACCGAGCGGTTGCTAGACGTTGACGATCGGACGCCGCTGCTGTTTGGTGAGCCGGACACGACTAAAGCCGACGTTGCTGAGTGCAAGGCGACGATTACCGCAGCGAACCAGCGGTTTGAATCGGACTTCGGTCAATGGATCAAGATTGTCGGCGACCAACTGCGGACTGCCCAACGTTTGCTAGCTCAGCATCATGACGGTTTCGACCGTTGGGTGCGGGAGGAATTTGGTTGGAGCAGGTCACACACTTACCGGATCATGGAGGCGGACGCGACGCTAGCGATTTTGTCACCCGTGGGGGACGTTTCACGCGGGACGGTCGACCGCGGCGACAACACCGCACCACCGGCAGACCCGAAGCCCCTGCCCGGCTGCGAGCGTCACCTGCGGGAGCTGGCAAAGTTGCCGGCTGCGAAGGTGCCCGTCGTCTGGGAGACCGTCGTCGAAACATCAAAGCGAGATGACATCCCGATCACGTCGCGGTTGATACAAAAGGTTGCCGCCCCGCATCGCGAATCAAAACCCGAGCCGACGCCGCCGCCAAAGCTACCACCCAATGAATTGAACGACGTCATTGATACGTTAGTAGGGCGGATGGTTAGAGACATCGAAGCCATATCACAGCCGCAACGGTTTTTGGCAGGCTTAGCAATTAGGCGACAGTTGGACAGGTTCGATATATGAAAAATGCAAAGTGGGTTTGGGTCATTCCCGACGGTTCGCAAAAATACTACTACCGGGCGTATGTCGTCCCATTCGACCGCATCCCCGCAGTGCCCGGACGGCTCAAAATGCCGGACGATTGGAATGATAGAGATGCACGACACGCCTACGCCCAGCAGACGTTGGCTCTGCGGATAACGATGTTGGAACGACTAGACGACGCCGGCGAAGTGATGCAGTCGCTGCCGATGCCGGAGAGCTTCTACCGCCTGACACGCGAAGCCCAGCAAAGCATCCGAAAAGCAATCGAATTTTCGCAATGCAACAAAAAGCCTGACGGGTTCCGCAGTCCGGGACGTCCGGTGGCGGCGTAAGGTTGCCGGTGGCGGGCCGGGTGGTATCACCGGGGCGGTTAGTACATTCCGCTAAACAAAGCACCAACGCAAGATGAAACGCAAGAGCAACACGCCGTCAGCATTTACCGGCGGCGATGATGGAATGACCGTCACCCGATATATCGAAGCGTTTGACCGGTTGACGCCGGCAATGCGTGTGACGTTCCGGGCGGTGTCCTACGGGCAGCAATTGGAGGATGAGGCGGCGGTCGAGAAAATGCGACAGCTGGCGGACGAAGCCACCGCCCACCGCACCGTCTGCGGTTGCATCGCCGAACGAATCATTCGTTGGCAAGTCATCGACCGTGATGGGGTGGTTCAATCCGGCACGCCGGAGCCAACCCAGGATAACGTCGCTCGATTGATGCCCTATCTCTTTCGGCGTCTATCGATGATGGTATGGACGCAACTGGACGGGGGTGACCGCGACGAACATGAACCGGAAGCCGAGACGACATCGGCAGCCGAACATAAGGCGACCACCGCGGGAAACTGACGCGCGGGCTGGCGATTCAGATACGCTATCCCGCACTATCACAATTGGACTGCCGGGAGTGCATCGCATTTTTGCATGAGATTCCCAGCGGGAAGCCGCTCACCTACGAGGGCGAGGGCGGGTTGCCAGTGCTGCAGGAAAGGCCGGAGGGAACGGCCCCGTGCGAAAAATGCCCCAAGAGTGTCGACGATGGCCCGGACCTGGAAGGTACCTATCAAATCAGCACCGCTAATGAGGCATTGCTGGATTTGGTCCACCGGTCGGCGTCGCCGGGGTTCGTGCTGCCCGATCATTTGTTAGATGATCGATTGTTCCAAGAGCGATTCGCGACCGCCACCCGATTGATCGAATCGCTAAACCGTGAGGGCGAGACGGCGGACCTGGCACGTGATATAGCTTACCACTTATCGGCAATCATTAGACGCTACTGACTGCCGTTTTATACGGCGGCAAGCACATAGGTTAGATCATGTCAGACGAACGCGACGTTGAGTTCCGGCTGGGCTTCACAACCAACCCCCGGTCGGCCCAACAGCTAGCCGATTTGGCGGCGGGAATTGAAAGAACGCAGGCGGGAGTCACCGGCACCATCGACAAAGGGGCATCGGCTGCAATCAAGCGGCTAGCGGAGGTTGAGGTGTCAATCGCGAAGGTCAACGCGATGGGCCGTAAGTCGCCGGCCGGTCCGCGATCATCGACACGCAGCACCGATCGACCTTCGGCATCCCCGCCGCGGTCCGAAGCGTTTGAGCGTTTGGAATCGCTGAGACAAGCCGACGCCGAATCCGCTAAAACCTACACATCGACGCTAGCGGGCCTGTCGTCGTCGAGAATCGCCGAACTTGATAAAGAGGCGTCGTCAGCCGCCAAGGCGTTTGGGCGGTTAAGGGATGCGAGAGACGCCGTGATGGGCGGTGGCGGCGATTTGGCGTCAATCAAGCTGGACGTTGATACATCGGCCGTGGCAGCCGCCCGGAAGAAATTGGACGCACTGGGCGAGGTGTCGCCGGCGAGGTTAACCGTTGAGACCGACGGATTGGATGATGCGGGGCGACGCTTGAAGGCGTTGGTCGATTTGCCGCCGGCCCGGTTGTCGGTCGATGCCAGTGAGGCGGAATCTGCCAAACGTGCGATGGCTCAGTTGGACACCGCGATGAAGCTCAAGACGGTGGGCATCGACGTTGATACATCAGCGATCGACAGCGCGGCCAAGCAGATGAACAATCTGGCGAAAACAACGACGGGCGCCCACGCCGCGATGGCCAAGGCATCTTCGACACGATCGGAGAAAGAGCGAGCGGCAATCGAATCGGTGGCAGGTTCGATCGATTCAGCCGAAAAGCGGCGGGCCGATGCGATTGGCAAGACCGCCGATGCCGCGGTCAAGCGGATCGCCATGACGGAGAGGATGACCAACGCTTTCAACAAAGCCAAGGAATCCGAAGCACGATCGACGGCCCAGGCGACGGCGGAACAGGAGAAAGCCTATAAGGATTTGGGGGCCAACGTCACGGCGGGCTTGAGCGGGGCCAAATCGGCCATCGAAGCGTTGCGGGGTAGCGGTTATGCGTCTGCCGAGGCGATCGACTTGGCTACCACGGCGCTGGACGGTTTGGCGTCGGCGGCCGGCCCGGCGATCGAGAACTTCGGGACGATCAAAGAGGTTGCCGGCACGATCAAAGGCGTCACGTCGCAGTTCATGGCCGCGAGGAATGCCAAGGCGTTAGACGTCACTGCATCCAACCAAGCGGCGATGGCATCGGCCAAAGTCGAGATGGCTTTGAAGTCCGAAGCGGCGCAGGCCCGGCTTACCGGTGCGGCACACGACAGCATGAATCGTGGTCGATCCGCCCCACCGTCAATGCCACGCGGCGGCGGTGGTGGTTCAATGGGCGGCGGACGTTCCCGACGCAGTGGACGCGGCCGGGGCATCGGCGGTGCGGTCGCCGGCACGTTGGCGATGGGCAGTGGATCACCTTTAGCGATGGAGGCGGTCAATCTTGCCAGTGAGCTTAAAGGGACGGCAGCCGCCGCGAAGGTTCAAGCAGCGGCGTCCAAGACCGTGTCTTGACTTTCGATCTTTTGTCCGCCGGATCTACCTCGTGGCCTTTGTGGCAGATGGGCACCGAGTCGTGGAAGTTCTCCGTGCTCTTGTTACTTCTGGTAAGTTTGCAGTCGATGCGGTAAGCGTTGGTTGCCTCGTCAACATCGGCACCTCTAAAGCGTTTAAGCTCCATGAAGCCACAGTTGATGCACCGGACTGTCGTTTGAATTAGCTCGGTGGCTTCGTCGCTGTCTCGTGTCATGGCTTACCGATAGCCAAGTTCCGGCGACTGTCGGTAGACCTGTTGGGCTATCCTCAGTTCCGGTCAGTGAGAGCCGCCGCCAACGCCGCCCGTTCCGTGTCGCGTTCATCGCCCGCTTGCCGTGTACCCGGACCGCCCCGCCGGGTTAGTCTGTAGCGGTTCGGTCCCGCGACCGCCCCGCCAACGACGCTTTGCCAAAGACCCCAAGATGATGACTACCGAAGCGATCGGCCGATCCCTTGGTAACCGGATCACGTGGTGCATGGAGTTTGCCGACGATTGGCAGGCGGACCCCGAGGCGGTTGTCAAAGAGTACCCGCTTGCGGATTACCTGGGCGACATCATCCGAACCCATGACTTTCTACGGAGGATCAACGGCATGGTTTTGGAAGGACTGCGAACGAAGCCAAACGACTACCTGCCCGCAGCTGATTTCGCGTTGATGCGGTCGTGGCGATCCCATCACGCCAACGCAAAGATCGTCGATGAACTGATCTTGCCAATCGAAGAAGCTGACTCCGGCCCGGTGGAGAACGCAGCCGAGTTCCGGCAACGACTCGCCTGGATGAACGAAAACGAGGCATTGGACTATCACCCCGAAGCCGAAGCAATGCGGAAGCAGAGCACCGAAAGCATCGTCGAGATGCTTGGATTGACAGGCTGACGTTGGGGACCGAACCGAGTGGCAAAAGAACGGACTGGCCCATTGGGCAGGTCGTCGCGGTGGACAACTTGCCCGATCCGCAAAACCGAAACCCGAAGCCGGGGCGACCGGCGGTAGTCATTGAGCGGCTGGGCGGCGGGGTGCTGTTATTGTTGGTTGCCGCAACCGGAAGTTTTGAACCGGACCAACTAGCCGACGACGAAATCCTGTTGCCCTACGGTCATCCGGGGCAGCGTTCGGCGGGTGGGTTCACGAAGCCTACCGTCGCCAAATGCACGTGGCTTGCGATCGTCCGGCCGGAAGACTGCCGGCGGTTTGGTGGCGTCTTACCGGGCAACTACACCGCGGCAATTGCGCTGACGGTCAAAGCGGTGATTGCCACGGGCCGGCACGAACTGGTCCGCGATGATCGGCGACCGGCCCCGTAGGCATAGTCGGACCAATTGGACCGGATTGTCATTTTCGTGCGACCCGCTGTCGTTCGTTTGTAGCCTAGACCATCGTGGTCGGTCTCGTGCGGCCGCTGTCGGTGCCGCGTTGCCCCGGTACGCTTAATACGCCACCCGGCTCCCCATGGCCGGCCCGCCGCTGGCTTTCCTTTGTCATGGGCGACTGATGGGAGTTGGCAATGGCAATCAAAGTAGGTGCGTTGCGGGACAAGACGCGAGAGAACACCTGGAAGCTGCGATGGACAGCGAGCAAGAAACGCCGAACGCTGGTCTGGCAAACCAGCATCGAGTCAGAAGACATCGAGCCAGTCCGGCGGCACGTTGAACACCTGGTTAATTGCCACGCCGAAGGATGGCCCAAAGACACCGCGACGCGAGTTTGGACGGAAAGGCTAGAAGACTCACAGCACGCAAAGCTGGCCGCCGCCGGTTTGGTCGATCCAAGAGAACAGCCTGACGACGTGCAAACGATCAACACGCTCTACACGGCGTTCCTGGAAGCCCGGAGAACAAACAAAAAGTCCACGAGGTCGAAGTATGAACAGGCCAAGACGGTGCTGTTCCTCTACTTCGGTGCCGACAGGCCGATCGCTTCCATTACCAAGGCCGACGCTTGCAAATTCCGTGAGTGGATGGCGCTGGAGGGGAATCAAAAGCACAAGACACGAAAGACGCTCGATCGGAACACCGTCTGTAGCCGAACCGGCGTTTGCCGTCAGTTCTTCAAACACGCGATCGATTCAAAGTGGTTGACGGACAACCCGTTTGAAGGATTGAAGGCCCAAGCTCACTCCAACCCGGAACGCTACCACTACGTCGAACCTGAGACATTCCGGTTGGTGGTCGATCAAACTGACGATCCCGAGATGCGGGCAATCATCGCGTTAAATCGGTTGTTGGGTTTCCGAGTGCCCAGCGAGATCAACACGCTTCGATGGTCCGACGTGAACCTGTCCAGCGACGACGGACATTTGCGGGTGACAGCTCCCGTTTTCCCACGCTTCCAAGACACATCCGACCGGGCGATCGCCGAAGCGACGAAGAAGATGATCCGCAGAGCCAAGATCGAACCTTGGACCAACATGTTCAACAACGGCCGAAAGTCGGCGATCACCGACATGCTTGCTGAAGGTTACCCGGTCACCGACGTGGCGGCATGGGTCGGAAATAGCCCGGCGGTCATTTGGGAGCACTACGCGATGGCGTCCGACAAGACGCGGCGGAAGGCGGCAGCGGTTGCGACGGTGAGACCGGGGGAAGTGCCAGAGTTGGCCGCCGAACCTTGTGGACCAATTGGTGGACCGATCAGCAACCGTCAGGAGCTATCAACGGTTGTGGACCACGCGGTGGACCAGTCAGAAGTCTCGGTTTCAACGGGCTTTGATGGTCCAAGCGAGGAAGACCATGGGTGTACCAGAACTCGAATCTGGGACCTCGTCGTTATCAGCGACGCGCTCTAACCAACTGAGCTATACACCCTCAATGTTTCTCCACGACACGCACGCAAACGGGCATCGTCGCTTTTTGCTTCGAACCGGCCGCGTTGCGGGGCAACAGTGTACGTCCTGACCGGGGGCTGTCAAAGGGCGGTTCGAGTCCGTTTTTGCGGGCCGAAATGACTTTGGCGGGGGGGCGGTGGATCGCCGGGGCGGGGCCGCGGGCGTCGAATGCGACAACGACCCGGAAAGCAACGGTTGTCGCGATTGGTCCCGATCCTGTCGGCTGTGGAGGACGATGGCCGCCGGCCAACGTTGGCCCCCCGGGGGGACCGATGCCTAAAATCACGCTCGTGGCGGCCTCCCAGCCCTGCCCCGATTTGATCCCGGTCCTCCTCGCCCCGCTGACGCCGATGCCAATCACCAAGTTCGCTCCCTCGCTTGGGCCTCATCGGTCGACCCCCAGTCGGCATCGTTGGTTGACCGGAGCGGCGGCGGGCGCCGTGTGGTGCGTTGCCGCGGCGGCGTCGGCCCAAGTCAACTGGCACCCGGATTATTCAACCTCGACTTTCCATCCAACGTCGGTGACCTCCGGCGAAGCTCAAGGGGGGGTGGGGCCTTCGCCGGCGGGCCTGTCGCCGCCCGGTCCGGTCGGTTCGGCCGACCGGGGTGGCGGCGAGTCGAACTTTGGTGCGGCGCGGCGCGAAGGTGCGGGGATGATGGGTGCCGGCATGATGGCCAGCGATCTGGAAGGGTTGGCCGAAGTCGACGACCCGGCCGAGGTGATCGACCGCCGGCGTGAACGGCTCTACGAGGAACTGGCGGCGGAGTTTGCGTCGCTCGACCGGCTGGGCAACCTGGTTCGCCGCGTCTCGCAATTGGTTCAACCCTCGGTGATCCACATCGAGGCGCACAAAGTCGAAGGCACCGGGCCGACGGCCGAAGCGTTCGACGAAGCCGGCAGCGGCGTGCTGGTGCGAATCGATGCGACGCTGTGGGTTTTGACCAACCGTCACGTCATTCATGGCGCCCAGGCCGATCAAATCCAGCTAAGGTCCTACGACGGGCGAACTTGGCGGGCCGGCCGAATTCTCACCGATGATAATACGGACATCGCTGTGATGGAGTTGCTGCCCGCCAGCGAACGCAATGTCATCGCTCGGGCTGGACGATTTGATCGGCGGCCCAGCCCCGGGATCCATTTGCCGCCTGCCCGATTGGGCGATTCCGACCGCGTTCAAATCGGTGATTTTGTCATCGCGATCGGCAGTCCGTTCGGGTTGAGTCACTCGGTCACGTTCGGCATCCTCAGCGCCCGAGGCCGCCGCGACCTGTCGCTGGGTGACCAGCGGATCGAGTTGCAGGACTTCTTTCAAACCGACGCGGCAATCAACCCCGGCAATTCGGGCGGCCCGCTGTTGAATCTCCGGGGCGAGGTGATCGGGATCAACACCGCGATCGCCAGCAGCAGCGGCGGCAGCGAGGGAATTGGTTTTGCCATTCCGATCGACATGGCCGGGCACGTCGCGACGGAGTTGGTTCGGCACGGGCGGCTACGGCGGGGGTACCTCGGCGTGACGCTGGATCCTTCGTTCACGACCGCATCGGCGGCCGACGACAGCCGTTACGCGTCGATGCGGTTGAGTTTGGAAGGATCCGAAAACCCCGGCCTGGCCTGGGACGAGGAGCGTGCGGCGATCCGGCGGGGGGCAAAGGTCAAAGACGTTCGGGCCGGTTCGCCCGCGGCGCTGGCCCGGTTGCAAAAGGACGACGTGATTTTGCAGTTCAACGGGGTCGTAGTCGACGATGACGATCATTTGGTTGCCCGTGTGGGGTTAACCCCCGCCGGTCAATCGGTGCCGATGGTGGTGCTTCGCGACGGTCGTCGGTACGAAACGCACGTGAACCTGACCGCAATGCCTTAATTCGCCGAGCCAATTGACATTCCGAATGTTTCACTGGGTCACCCTGGTTCGCCGCCGAGCCGATATATTTCCCCCATGAAACCCAACCCGGCAACACCCGCCAGTGCGGTAATGACTTATTGAGTGAGCGGTAGGGATCGTGGGTGACCCTCGAATGTGGTCTCCCGGGGCGCCGGTTTGGTGATCCGGCGGACTGGTCGATAAGCGAGGATGATCGGTGCCTCGCATGCCAGTTTGACGTCCGTTGCGGTCCGATTGACGGCAATCGGCGTTTACGGCGTCCAGCGGTCCGCAGTTGTCCCCCATGGTTTGAACCAGGGCAATAGTTCAAAAAAGCTGACCGCTTGACGGAACCACCCGTTAAAGTGATCCATCCACTACAACCAAACTGGAGTGGAGCAAGAGATTCGGCCGATGAGCGTTGCGGAGCGATTCTGTCGGTGGATCGCTGCTTCTCGTATCGGAACTTTCGCTGCGGGGCCATCCAAGCTCGGCGTGAACTTGACAATGACAACCGCTCGTTCATCCCTCCCTTAGACTGCGACCCCTGGGCAAATTGGGGAGTTTCGTCTATCCACGCTTCTGTCGAACCTGGTGCCCTTGCCCAAACCGCCCCTCTTTCCCGGCTTTCCCGAAGCTGTTAGTTGACCAACCATGAGTGAACCGACCCGAACCGCCGGCCAAAGCCGGTCCGTTTCCGACGCGGTGGACACGATCGACGTGTTCGAGATGCTTCGTCGTCAGCGTTGGTTGATCGCGTTCATGACGATGTTGGGGTTGGCACTGGGGGTCACTTATGCGGTTTTCGCCCGGCCGTGGTACACCTCGCAAGCGAAAGTCCTGATTGCCGAAAAGTCGGCGGGTTTGTCCAGCGGCAACACCGGCACCGACATCGTCGAGGAAGATGTGCTGGCCAACCACATGGAGTTGATCCTCTCCCGGCGAATTGTCGGCGAGGCGCTGCAGGAGTACAACTTGATGGAATTGCCCTCGGTGGTCGCGGAGATTGGCGGCAATACCGATGCGATCGACTACGTCATCAAACAGATCGAGATTGAAAAGGGTGGGGAGGGGCAGGCCAGCGGGGCCAGAAGCCTGTTGATCGAGTTCACCCACACCAACCCGGATGATGCCCAGCGATTGTTGACCGCAGTGATGAAGCGTTACGAGGCCTTCATCATTTCGCAGGTCGAGCAGGTCATGGGGCGAGCCAATGAAATGGTCCAACGGGCCAAGTCGGAGGTTGAGACGGACCTCAATCAGGCCGAGCAAATCCACTTGGCCAGCCGCCAGGAAGCACCGCTTTTTTTCACCGGCGAGGGCAGCAGCAACGTTTTTCAAGATCGCTACAGTCGATTGCAGGAGGAGATGCTGGACCTGGATTTGAAAGAGTCAACGATTCGTACCCGTCTCAGCCGGGTCGTCGAAGCCCTGGCGGAAATCAATAAGACGCCCGACCAAAATAGTCACCTTGATAAATTGGCGCTGATCGACAGCGAGTCTTTGGAGCGGCTGGGCGTTTTTGCGGGGCTGCAAAATCGCGGTTCCAACACCGCCGAATTTCAAGCCAGCATGCCGGCCAAAGCGGAAGAGGCTCGCACCGAAATCACAGGCCTGCTGAAGCTGCAGGCCGAGAAGCAACGTTATGAGACGGTTTATGGTCCCGGGCATCCCAAGGTTCAGGAGATCGCCGGCGAGATCGAATTGGTCAAACGGTTCATCGAAGACAGCAAGCGGGAAACCGCCGTCGAGAAGGACTACGGAGACTCCATGTTGACGACCGAGGACTTGCTGCAGGCCTACATGGGATTTCTGCGGAATGACTTGGCGGCATTTGAGCAGCGGCGAAGTGAGTTGGAGTCGCTGATCGCCGACGCGGAAACGAAAGCTCGGCAGTTGATTGAGTTTGAACTGCAAGACCTCGTGTTGCAGAAACGCATCGAGCGGCAGGAGGCGTTGTTTGACGGCATCGTCCAACAATTGCGTGACCTGGACACCGCGTCGGGCCTGAGCGGTTATTTGTATGAATTCCTCGAAGTCCCCCGACTGGGAAAGAAGAGTTGGCCCAAATTGTCACTTTGCGGGTTGGGCGGATTGCTTTTTGGCGGATTGTTGGGGCTGGGTCTAGCCACCGCCAACGACGTCCGCGACGGTCGCTTCCACAGCGTCGCGGAGGTGGATTCGGCCATCGGATTGCCATCGCTGGGTCACGTCGGCAAACTTCCGTCCATCAAAAAGGGGATTGCCGGTCTGATTGCCGGAGAAACGTCGCCGGATGCCGAGGCGTTCCGACTGGGGCGAACCGTGATGTTGCCGGCCGTTCGCAGCGGTAAATTGCGAACGCTGGGGTTGACCAGCCCGATGCAGGGCGACGGCAAATCGACCGTCACGGCCAACTATGCGGTGTCCTTTGCCCACCTCAACCTGCGGGTGCTGGTCATCGATGCGGACCTCCGTCGTCCCAGCGTGCATCGCTACTTCAGCGTCGAGCAGGAACAGGGTTTGTGCGAACTGCTCCAGAACGAACGCGGGCTTCAAATCAAGGATGTCATCAAGGAAACGTCGGTGGAAAATGTTTCGGTCATCACCGCCGGGGGGTCAACCAGCGAGCCGACCGAATTGCTGCAATGCGATCGGTTTGATGAGGTGTTGCAGGAAGTTCGCCACCAGTTTGACTTAGTCATTTTCGACTTGCCCCCGATCTTGGCGGTTTCCGACCCGATCGTCGTGCTGCCGCGACTGGACGGTTGCGTGTTGGTGGTTCGCGTCGCTCAAGCTCGGCGGGACGAAGTATTCAACACCATGCGTCGGATTCGCGAATGTGGTGTCGAAACGATCGGCTGCATGCTCAATGTCTTTGGGGCCGGCAAACGGTTTGACACCGGCGGTGGGTACTACGGCTATTACCGCAGCGATTACACCAAACGGACACGTCGCCCCGAGTCCGCCCGACCGGCTGCCAGCGCCCGACCGGCGATGGTCACCGCGGGCAGCCAGGCCCGGGAGATGGCCGACGCCGCCGTCAACGGACGGCCACCGACGGTGACCAACGGACATTCCAGTGCCGCGGCGAAGGCGGCGGAACACTCGGTGCCCCGCCACTCGCCCCCACCGCCGGCAGCCAGCCGCAACGGCAGCCGCCTCCCCCTGGTCAAAGCGGAAGACTGAATCACCGATGTCACAACTATTGACCCCATCGCATTCTTCGGTCTTTTCAATCGAAGCGGTCTCGCAGCTCGCCCCGGTGTTGCCGCTGGAGGGTACCGAGTGGCCCGTCGTGGCCGTCCCGCCGCCAGCCCACAACCGGTTGCAGACAGCCACTGATCCGACCCTGGCAGTTGCAACCCAAACGGATTTCGCTCTGCCACGCAGTCGCCAAATCGATCGGACGGTTCGGTTGTGGCTGACCGCGACCCCGCTTCTGATGTGCGACTGGTTCATCATCGGTCTGTTGCACCCCGCGCTCAGTTGGCTCGTCGGCTGGCCCGTCGGGATGGGTCTGCAACCCAACCTGATGGCCGAAACGATGACGATCCTGCTCGCCTACGCGATCGCCGGGAAAATCCTCCACCTGTTTCCCGCAACCGGCATGAGTCCGGTTTTGGAACTGCGTCAAACGACGTTGGCGCTCGGTTGGAGTTGCCTGACGTTGATCATTGCCAATTCGCTGTTGGCGACGTTGGTGTCGATCGAAGTCGTCCGATTCTGTTCGTTAGCGCTGGTCGGTAGCCTTTGCTTGCCAATCGCGCGAACGTTTCTGCGTGGCCGGTTAGCCCGTTGTCCTTGGTGGGGCGAACGGGCCATGATCGTTGGTATGGGCAAACAGGGGGCGGCCATTGCCCGTTTCTATCAGCAATGTCCTCAGAGCGGCATTCGGCCTATCGGGTTCGTTAGCGACCTGCCCAAGCTTTTGTCGCTGGGGGAACGGTCCGTGCCGACCAACTTACCTCGTTTGGGAGACATCGAGCATTTACCGGCATTGGGGGTCGAGCATCAATGTCGCTGGGCGATCGTGACGCCCGGGGGGTGTCATGGGTTCAATTCTTCTCGCGCGATGCGGTACGCCACTCAACTCGATCGTGTCGTTCTGCTGCCCTCCGGCGTTGAACTACCAAGCTTGTGGACCAGTGCCTACGAGTGCGCGGGGGTTGCCGGTCTGCAGGTCCGTGATCAGCTACGCGACCCGTTGCGGCGAGCGATCAAACGGGCGGTGGACCTGTTGCTGGTTTCATGGGTCCTGGTCTGCCTGCTGCCGCTGATGCCGTTGTTGGTGGCCTATGGCGTGTGGGTTCAAATCGTCAGCCCCGGTCCGCTCTTTTACGGACATCGCCGGATCGGCCGGGGGGGAAGGGTGTTTCGGGTGTGGAAATTCCGAACGATGGTCCGAAACGCCGATGAACAGTTAGCCGCCTACTTGCAGTCCAACCCCGAGGCGGCTCGGGAATGGGAAACCGAAGAAAAACTCCGCGACGACCCCCGCATCATCCCGGTCGTCGGCAAGTGGCTGCGAAAGAGCAGCTTGGACGAATTGCCGCAGTTGCTCAATGTCTTGGTTGGGGAAATGAGCATCGTCGGACCACGGCCGCGGCCGGTCGATGAAGCGCGAAACGGCCGATGCAGCGACCGGTACCTGGACTACCAGCGAGCCAAACCGGGCATCACCGGGTTGTGGCAAGTGTGCGGGCGAAATAAAACGACCTACGAACACCGGGTCCAATTGGACAATTACTACGTCCGTAATTGGTCTCCCTGGTTGGACATGTACATTTTGATCCGAACCGTGCGTACGGTGCTGCTGGCCGAAGGAGCCTATTGACGATGACCGTGGCAACTTTGCAAGCCGCCACGGCGAATCAGCCAATCTTCACTCCCCCGCCCCCGATGCAACTCCAGCCGTCTGATGTCGCGATCGCCCATCACTGGGCCGTGTCGATGCGAGGGGGCGAAATGGTGCTCGACGACATCGGACAATTATTCCCCGGCAGCCCGATGTATACCCTTGTCGCGGTACCGGGGAATTTGACGAAAACGCTCAATTCACATCCGCTTCACACTTCCCCGCTGAATTGGTTACCCCGCGGTGCCAATCTGCGGAAACACACTCTACCGCTGCATCCCTGGTTGATCAGCCGTTTGAAGATCGATCCGGCGGTCAAACTGGTGGTGACCTCTGATGCGTCGATGATCAAGGGGATTGGGATCCCCAGCGGTGCGGTCCACGTCTGCTACTGCTATTCGCCGCCACGCTACGTTTGGGAAATGGCCGATGAGTATGCCAGGACGTCTCGCCTGGCAGGACTGGGGCTGAGCTTTTCGCTCGGCCATCTAAGAAAGTACGATCGCGGCGCGGCCCAACGCGTCGATCATTTCTTGTGCGACTCTGACTTCGTCCGAGACCGAATCGAACGTTATTACGATAAGCCGGCTCGGACGATTTATCCCCACGTGGCGATCGATAACTTCGATCCTCATCGGACGCGGACCGATTCGTTTTTGATGCTTGGCGAACTCGCACCTTACAAACGTCCCGATGTGGCGGTAGCCGCCTGCACGAGATTGAACCTGCCGCTGACGGTCATTGGTGAGGGCTCAGAGCGGGCCCGATTGGAACAAATGGCCGGACCGACCATCAAATTTTTGGGGCGTCAGCCGTTTGCGAAGGTCAAGGAATCGTTGGAGACATCTCGAGCGTTGATTTTTCCCGGCGTGGAGGATTTCGGCATCACCCCGATTGAGGCCCAAGCGTCGGGGTGCCCGGTGATTGCCTATGGTCGCGGGGGAGCGTTGGAGACGGTGACGGACCCGACCGGTGGCTTGTTTTATGACGATCAAAGTGTCGATGGGCTTTGTCAAGCGATGCACCGGTTCGACACGATGTCCTTTCCTGCGGGGGACGTTGCGGCAACGGTCCGGTGGTTCGGTGGGGACCGGTTTGTTCGTGAAATGACTGAATTTTTTGAGAGCATCGGCTTCGCCCTCCCCCTTTCTCCCCCTTTGGAATCAGAGTCTTGAAGGCAGTCCTGTTGGCTGGCGGATTGGGAACACGCATCAGCGAAGAAACCCACCTCAAACCTAAACCCATGGTCGAAATCGGGGGTCGGCCGATCCTGTGGCACATCCTCAAAATGTACTCGGCCGCGGGGCTGCATGACTTCGTGATCTGCGCCGGTTACAAAGGCTACGTGATCAAGGAGTACTTTGCCAACTATTTTTTGCACATGTCCGACGTGACGTTTGACATGGAACATAACAAGATGGAGGTCCATCAACGCAATGCCGAGCCGTGGCGGGTGACGATCGTTGATACCGGCGAAGCGACGATGACCGGGGGTCGTTTGGCTCGGGTGAGAGATTATGTCGCCAACGAAACCTTCTGCTTTACCTATGGCGACGGGGTTTCGGACATCGATATCGCCGCGTCGATCCGGCATCACCGCACCGCCGGGCGAACCGCGACCATGACCGCGGTGCAGCCCCCGGGGCGGTACGGAGCATTGACGTTTCGCGATTCCGATCACGACTCGATTGGTGAGTTCAAGGAAAAGCCCGAAGGCGATGGCGCCTGGATCAACGGGGGCTTCTTTGTCCTCGAACCCGCCGCGATCGACGTGGTGCCGATCGACGACCTAACCACCTGGGAGCGTCAGCCGTTGGAAAGACTCGCGGCGACCGATCAATTGACGGCTTACCGTCACCGGGGTTTTTGGCGACCGATGGACACGTTGCGTGATCGAAATGAGTTGGAAGCGTTGTGGGCCTCCGGCAAAGCTCCCTGGAAAACCTGGTGAGCACCGTGGGCACGTTCAATGATGGCTTTGCCGGCAAAACGGTTCTCGTCACCGGTCACACCGGCTTCAAAGGCAGCTGGTTATCCCATTGGCTGTTGCGGCTCGGAGCCAAGGTGCATGGGACCGGGCTGGAGGCCGAAGACTTTGGTCCCGGCGGGTTGCCGACGCTTTTTGAGCAACTTGATTTGGGGGGGCGGCTGACGTCCGATCATCGAGTCGATGTTCGTCACGCCGAAGCGGTCGATGGACTCATCGAACAAATTAAACCTGATATCACGTTTCACCTGGCCGCCCAACCGTTGGTGCGACTGTCCTACCGGCAACCGGTCGCAACGATCACCACCAACGTGATCGGAACGACCCACGTTTTGGAGTCGCTACGAGAACATGTCCCCGGGGCGAGGGTGGTCGTCGTGACGACTGACAAGTGCTACCAAAACCTCGAGTGGCAAGCCTCCTATCGCGAAGAAGACCCGCTGGGGGGCCATGACCCCTACAGCGCCTCCAAAGCCGCTGCGGAAATTGTCACCGCGGCCTATCGAAGCAGTTTTGGCGGTGATGGATTTCGCATCGCCTCCGCCAGAGCGGGCAATGTGATTGGCGGCGGCGACTGGGCCGCCGATCGGATCGTTCCGGACATCTTCCGTGCCGCGGCCCGAAAAAAGCCGGTGTTGGTTCGCAACCGACACGCGACCCGGCCCTGGCAGCACGTCTTGGAGCCGCTTTCGGGCTATCTCTGGCTTGCCACCAAACTCGATCGGGCAACCCCGGAGGCGTTGCTCGAAATGGCCGCTGCGTTTAACTTCGGACCTGCCCTGTCAAGCAATCAGAATGTTGGACGATTAGTCTCGGTGATCTGTGAACGGTTCGGAGGACATTGGAGCGATATGACTGACCCGGAGGCACCACACGAAGCCTCCAGGCTCAACCTGGCGATCGACCGATCTTTCCATCGCCTGGGGTGGCAGCCGACTTGGAATTTCGCGACAACGATTGCCCAAACCGTCGACGGCTACCAAGCCGCGATGGACGGCCAACCGATGGGTCGGTTGATTGACCACCAAATCGATCTCTACACCCGTGACGCTGCCGCTGCCGGAAACGACTGGGCTGCCCCCGAAGGAACGCAATGAACCGCCCCAAAAGCGACTGCTGCACCGACCTTTCTTCGTTGGACGACTCGCAATTGAAGCTAGAGATCTTGCGGTTGACCGCAGAGTACTCACGGCGAACGCATGGTCAAAACCGCCCCGCGGCCGACCCGACCCCCCCACGTTTCATCCCCGGTCAGACCACCGTGCCCTACGCGGGCCGAGTCTTTGATGAGAAGGAGGTGGTGGCGGCGGTGGACTCAACTCTCGATTTTTGGCTAACGCTGGGCCAGCACGGCGAGGAACTGCAACGACGCTTGGCTCAAACCCTCGGCGTCCGAAGATCTTTGTTGGTCAACTCGGGTTCCTCGGCCAATTTGGTGGCGTTGGCAACGCTGACCAGTCCTAAAATCCCCAAAGAACGCCGCATCGAGCCGGGCGACGAGGTCATCACGGTGGCAGCCGGGTTTCCAACGACGATCTCGCCAATCGTTCAAAACGGAGCCGTCCCGGTCTTCATCGACGCGGACCCGGTGACCGGCAACGCCGACTGCAGCCAATTGGAGGCGGCTTACCGGCCGGGCAAAACCAAAGCCGTGATGATGGCCCACGCGTTGGGAAATCCGTTTGACATCGCGGCGACCTTGGCCTTTTGCCAATCGCATGATCTTTGGTTGATTGAGGACAATTGCGACGCCCTGGGCTGCACCTACTCGATCCCCGCCGGCCATCGGCTCCAAACAATCGATCCTAAAATGGCTCGCGGCAAGGACGGCCGGTTGACCAAAGGTTCCGGCAGTTGGGGCGACCTATCGACCCAAAGCTTCTACCCGCCCCATCATTTGACGATGGGCGAAGGCGGTGCGGTCTCGATCATCCGCCAAGCCGCATTGGGTCCGATTGCCGAAAGTTTTCGCGACTGGGGCCGGGATTGCTGGTGCCCTAGCGGTAAAGACAATACATGCAACAAACGCTTCGGCTGGCAGCTCGGGGAACTGCCCGAGGGTTATGATCATAAATACATCTACAGCCACCTGGGTTACAACCTCAAACCGCTCGACCCGCAGGCGGCGATTGGGTTGGCCCAAATGGAGAAGCTGCCCAGCTTCATTCAGGCACGAGTGGACAATTGGCAGCGGCTCCGCGCCGGGCTGGACGATTTGTCGGAGCACTTGGAGTTCGCGCTGCCAACGCACGCGACCGCATGGAACCCCGACGGCAGCTTCCAGTGGGATGACACCGGTTGCCAGACCCATTGCAGTTGGTTTGGTTTCAAAATCAGCACTCGGCCCGACTCACCGGTCCAGCGGACCGATTTGGCCAAACATCTCGACGCCGCCAAAGTCGGCAATCGAATGCTTTTTGGTGGCAACCTGACCCGTCAACCCGCACTGGCGGATCTACGCCAGCGTCGACCCGGTGCGGTTCGAATCGTCGGCGATCTGGCCGGGGCCGACCGCATCATGAATCACACACTTTTCATCGGTACCTACCCCGGTCTGACCCATGGCATGATCGATTATATGATCGATGTCATTCACGATTACGTTCACTCCGCCGTCCATGCCCCCACCTCATCGGCCGTAGGATAGTCGGTCATGGAGCGAATCGCCGAACCGATGCCGGGGGTTCATCTCCTCAAACCACCCACCTTCCGGGACGATCGGGGAACCTTCGTCAAGACACTCCACCTACCCTCGATGCAGTCGTTGGGTTTGGACATGACGCCGCGAGAATCGTTCTATTCGATTTCCGCGGCGGGCGTCTTGAGAGGCATGCATTTTCAAACCCCGCCGGCTCACCATCAAAAAATCGTTCACTGCACCTCCGGTCGGGTCTTGGACGTCCTCGTGGATCTGCGAGCGGGCAGTGGATTCGGGCGGACCTGGTCGGTTGTCTTGGACGGCGACGAACCGATATTGCTGTGGATTCCGCCGGGCATCGGTCACGGTTTCCTCTCGCTAACTGACAACTCTTGGGTCCACTATACCGTGGATCGTGAACATTCTCCGGCCCACGACCGGGGGGTCCGCTGGGACACCATCGAATTTGATTGGCCGACCGACCACGCGATCTCGACGTCCCCGCGAGACCAGGCCCATCCGGCAATCAATGATTTCGTGACCCCCTTTACCGGAGCGTCCACGTGAGATTGTTGATCACTGGCGCGACCGGCTTTGTCGGGTCTCACTTCACCGCCGCGGCAATCGCCTCGGGTCACCAATGCACTGCATGTCGGCGAGACTCCCCACGCCCGCCCCGGGTCGCGATCGAACCTCCCCCGACGTGGATCGACAAATCGCTGGCGGATTTAACCGATCAAGACTTTGCCAACATCGACTGCGTCGTTCATTTGGCGGCACACTCGGCTAACGTGCCTTATGATTCCATCGAGGCATGTTTGCAAGGCAATGTGATCGAACCGTTGGCAATGGTCAGGCGGGCGGCCGCGGCGGGGGTGCGGCGGTTCGTGATCGCCGGATCTTGCTTTGAATACGGACCGGCCGGTCAGCGATATGAGTTCATTCCAACCGACGCCCCGCTGGAGGCGACGTTGTCCTACCCGCTTTCCAAGGCCGTCGCCTCCCGGGTTCTTTCCGCCGTGGCGGTCGAAGCGAACCTGTCGATGAGCATTCACCGCATCTTCCAAGTCTTTGGGCCCGGGGAAGCTGACGGTCGGTTGTGGCCCAGCCTTCGAAGCGCGGCACAATCCGGGGAGGACTTTGACGCCACCGAGGGGCAGCAGGTACGTGACTTCATCGACGTGCGCGACGTATCCAAACAGTTAGTCGCGGCGGTCGATGCCATCGTGGATCAACCTCCCGGCCCCGCCGCAGTTTATCATATCGGCACGGGTCAACCACAAACCATTCGGCAGTTCACCGAGCATTGGTGGCGAGCGTTTGGCGGGACAGGTCAATTGAACTTCGGTGCCAAACCGTATCGCCCGGGGGAAGTCATGCGTTACGTGCCCCAAATCGATGCCCCAGCCTCGTTGCAATGAACGCCGAATCGACGATGAATCGGGTCGATTTTGACCCTCGGTGGACGGGACACCATGGCATCGGTCGTTTTGCCCAAGAGGTCCGATCGCGTTTGACGCTACCCGACGCCCCTGTCACCGGACGACCGCTTTCGGCCTTAGGTCTGTTGTCGACCACCCGCCGACTGTTGGCTTATCGGGACCGTTACCTTTACACCCCCGGTTTCAACGGGACCGCCGCGGGGGGGGGCCGAATGATTCTCAGCGTGATGGATCTGATTCACCTTCGCGAGCCGGCCGAAGCCTCCGCCTCGCGAACCTTTTATTACAACCGGTTCATCCGTCCGGTCGTGCGAGCGGCACCTCGGGTCATTACGATTTCCGAATTTAGCCGGGCGGAAATCGCGAACTGGGCAGACGTTGATCCTCAAAAAATCATCAATGTTTCGTGCGGTTGCGGCGCTGCTTTTATCCTTGATGGACCGGTACGATTATCCTCGACGCCCTACTTTCTCTATGTCGGCAACGCGAAGCCACACAAGAATTTGAGTGTGTTGACCGCGGCATGCAGGATCCTCAGTCTTCAACGGCCGATCGGCCTGGTGATCATTGGCATCAGCGACCCCACGGAGATGTCGTCGTTGCGGAAGCTCGCGAACTTGCCAATCGAATTCTATAGCGGGATAGACGACTCGCAACTCGCGGCGTTTTACCGCGGCGCAACGGCAACGGTTCAGCCCAGCCGAATCGAGGGTTTTGGACTACCGATCGTCGAATCGCTCGCATGCGGTTGTCCGGTGATCGCCAGTAATTCGACCTCCATGCCCGAAGCAGGTGGAGAAGCCGTCGAATACTTTGATTCGAATGACACCGACGCATTAGTCGACCTGATGGCTGCTAAGCTGGATGACCCTGATCGTTCTGCCGACGCGGTGGGTCGGCGGACCCGGCACGCCGCAACGTTCACCTGGGATGCGGTGGCACAGCGGATCGCCGCAGCATTAGCGAGCATCTGACGGGCTGATGAAGTTCAAACGGCAAATCATCGCCGGTGCCGTGGCACAGTTGGCCGGGCGGGGAGTTCAATTCATCATTGGGTTGCTACTGATCCCACTGATGTACCGCTACCTGACGGCTGAGGAGGTTGGACTGTGGTTCTTGATCGCTCAATCGACATTGCTATTGAGTCTGTTGGACTTTGGACTCGGTCCGACCTTTACCCGTAAGATCGCGCTGTCCATCGGCGCGGCCGATCGCGACGATCAACAGACCGACGCCGAGGAACTGGCCCGCATCGTTGGCACTGGCCGTTGGCTGTACCGTTTCAATGCCCAGTTCGTCCTGTTGGTCACCGCAGTGGCTGGATGGCCGTTGATTGCCTCCTTGGACCTGCAAGTGCTCACCCCGCTGGAGGCGGCGAGGGTTTGGGGGTTGGCGTGCTTTAACTACACCGTCGGCTCGCTCGTTGCGTACCGGACTTGCCTGTTGATGGGTTGTGGTCACGTCGGAGCGGCGACGCATTTGGCTACGACCTGCCGGTTAATCGCGTTGGTCTTCAAAGCCGTCGCGATCGTCGCGGGGGGGCGTCTGAGCAGCATCATCGCGATCGATTGTTTGGCAAGTTTGTTGCTACTGGGGGCGATGTCGTGGCTACTCCAACGCCGGGAGGGATCGGCTGGACGGTTTGCCGGGGCCGTTTGGTCGGGGGAAATTTTTACCCAGTTGCGTCCCTTGGCGGTTCGGTCTTGGTTGACAACACTGGGAGCCTTCCTCATCTTGCGAACCGATCAGTACTTCATCGCGATTGGTCTGGGGCCGGAGTCCTTGCCGGACTACCAATCGGCATTGTTGTTGATGACCAACCTGCACCAAATGGCGTTGATCGCGACCGCCTCATCGAGCGTTTTCTACAGTCAACTTTGGGCTGCCGCCGATGTCGCGGCGGTGCACGACCTGGTGAGACGCAATGCTGATTTGGCGATGGCGGTGATGATCACCGGTTCGGCCACCATGCTTTTGATTGCCGAGCCGCTATTTGGATGGTGGCTGGGCCCGGGTCATTTCGTTGGTTATCCAATCTTGATTGTCTTCATTATCACGTTGATTCTCGAAACGCAGCATGTCGTTTATGCCTACGCTTCGATCGCTACTGACGATGAGGCGTTTGCATGGACAGCGATGGGCAGCGGTATTCTCAACCTAATTCTCACCGCGTTGTTGCTGAGACCCCTCGGGCTGCTGGGTGTTGCAGCGGCGACCATGTTCTCTCAGATGCTGACTAATAACTGGTACGTTATTTACCGATCTCACCGGCGTCTGGGAATGAGTCTGTCGTCTTACTGGAGCGGCACGGTGTTACCGCTAGGGGGATTGACGATTGCGCTTGCCATTCCCCTAATCGCCTTATGGTATCCCGCGGGGCTCGCCGCCGACAGTGTGTTGCGGCCGTTAGCCGGTGTGATGATCAGCGGCCTGATGATGACCGCGTTTCTAGCATGGCGTCTGCGACGTCGCATTCGATTACCGAGTTGATGATGATCCGAAGCACCTTGCGATTGATTAGCCAAAAACGTCGCGCCCGAGCAACCCGACGGATGTTTGGCCCTCACGTCTCGGCCTTGCTGGTCAATGCTGATCCGCACCGATTTTTGGTCGACCCCCAGGACAACGTCGTGGGCCGCCTGTTGTACAAAACCGGATGCTACCGGGGTGAGGAATTGGAGCGAATCAGCCAATCCTTGCGGCCCGCCGACCGTGTTCTGGTGGTGGGGACACACATTGGCACCCTGGCGATCCCTCTGTCAACTTCCTGCCAGAGCGTCGACGCGATCGAAGCCAACCCGCGAACCTACAAGTTGCTGGCCGACAATGTGCAGCTCAATGGTTGCCAAAACATGACACTGCACCAGTTAGCTGCGTCGGATGCCCGCGGGGAACTGCAATTTTTGGCCAGCAGGGTTAATTCGGGCGGCAGCAAAGTCATGCCAAAGAAAATGGCATACAAGTATACTTACGACAATCCCGATGCCGTGACCGTTCAAGCCGACCGGCTCGACAGTGTGTTTGAGGGTCGAACGTTTGACGTCGTCGTGATGGACATTGAGGGGGCCGAGACAGCGGCACTTCGTGGAATGCCGCGGCTCCTGGCTTCGTGTCGCGAGTTGTACGTTGAGTTTATTCCACACCATCTTCGTGACGTTGCGGGCGTGACCGTGGAACAGTTCGCCGAACCGTTGAGGGGTTTCGAGAGGATGCAGTTCAGTGGCGAAGAGACGATCCACTCCGCCGATCAGTTCGTCATCCAATTGAAGAAGGCCTATCAAGAAGATCGGACCGATGACGGGATTCGATTTTCTCGATCAATGGCGGAATCGTGATTGGTAAAGATCCGTTTAGAGAAACGGTTTTTCGACAGGGTTCGCCACCGCGTCCGATGTTGAGCATTTGCGTGCCGACGTACAACCGCAGCGGCACGGTCGGTGAGGCCGTGGCGTCGGCGATAAGCCAAATCGGTGAAAGGGACGTCGAAATTCTCGTGGTTGACAATGCGTCGTCGGATCGGACTGAAGACGTCATCGCACGACTGGATCATCCGGCGGTGCGTTACCTACGATTCGAGAAATTGGTTTCGCTTTTCGGTAACCATAATCGCTGCGTCGAGCATGCTCGAGGTCGTTGGATTATGTTTTTGCACTCCGATGATTTGGTACCATCGGGTTATTTGGATCACATTGACGAATGGATCTCTGAGAATCCTGACGTTGACTTGTTGACCGACGTCTCTCCGCTGCTTGACGACAACCTTCTGGGTCATGCGACCACACTTCCGGATGTTCAGCACCGGTCAGCTCGGACGATCGCTTCGACGCTGATCGCCGGTGGCGGTCCACCGAGCGGCAGCGTCTACAGGTTGGGCTGTTTTGCCCAATCAGGCACTTTTGACGAAAACAATATCTGTGGCGACAACCTGCTGCTGATTCGCTGGGTTCTCGACGGACGCCGCGTCTTGCACTTTCGCCATCACCCAGCCGTTTGGATCGTCAAAGACATTTCCACCAGTAGCAGCCTCAAGCACCTGCGAAATCACTGGCAGGACGCAAAAGAAAATTTCGACGTGGCGTTGCGTGGCCCGCTGTCAGATTTGGTTATGCGAGAAATCAAAGACATCTTTGAATTGCTACCCAGTGGACTCAAAACGATTTTCTTATATCACTGCGTCACCCACGGTTACCGATCATTGGCGATGCGGCTGTTGCTCCGTGTTCCCGGTGGAAAGAGATGCTGGCTGGAGCGGAGGATGTACACCGTCGTTCTACCCGCCCTAATCTCCCCTCCGCTGTATCACGCGGTCCGCTGGCGGGTGGTTTGGTTGCGGAGGGCGTGGATCGGCTAATCTGTTAGAAAGCGCCCGGCAAGGCTAGACTTTGGTAAACACCCGCCAAACGCCCTGCTGCTTGGTCCCAACTAATCCGATCGCGTAAGTGCTGGCGGAGGGCTTCGGCGTAACCTGGCTGCTGGGCGGTTGCGAGCATTTGGGCAATGCCGGCAACCCATTGGTCCGGTCCATCTTCGATTCGCATTGGCATCGCCACCCGGTCGCCGCATACTTCGTCGATGCCACTTCCGGATTGATAGACCACCGGTACACCGCAACGCAAGGCGTGGATTGCCGGGAGGCAGTAACCTTCCAATCGGCTTGGCTGGACGTAACAATCCGCTTGACGCATCAGCCGATCGAGTTCTTCGTCGCTAATCCCCACCAGCAGATGCAATCGTCCAGCAGCCTTCAACGCTCGTACTACCGGCCGTTCACTAAGCCGACGCTGGCCGTCCGAATTCGTCACCAGTGTCAACTGAAGATTCTGGGATTGCATCAATAGGTCGAGCAACAATTCCAGACGTTTATAGGGCTCATCCCGAGAAACGCAAATCAGCCGAACCCGATCTTCTGGTGGTCGGTTGGTCGTTGAAGCTTCAAGGATTGTTCCGTGTCCATTCTCGATGACGTGGATTTTTGATTCCGCGGAGGGAAATCGTCGGACAACGTGATCGCGGGTCCAATTGGAGACGCAGATGATTCGATCGGCACCTCGAACGACAAACGGCAGCAGCCCCCAGAACTGCAAATACAACGAACGGGTCGATGCCTTGGGATCAATTAATGGAATCAGGTCATGAATGGTAATCACCCGCCTCACGTTGGGGGGGCAACGAAGCGTAACGGCTGGCAGATTGATATTCGACAAACCATGCAGGATGAATGTCCGGTCGGGGTTCCGGCGCGCTAGTCGAGTCACGTAGTTCCAGGAACGGATCGGCCACAGGGGTTTGAAACCATTGAGCCAACGAACCGACGGCAAATTGCGAGATGGCAGTCGATCCGACTGGCAAGACTTCCTCGATGGGTCTAGAACGTCATCGGTGGCTTGCCCCGGCGTTAACAGAACTGTTGGGTGGATGCCCAGCTGGTCCAGCGACGCCAGCATCTGTCTGGCGTGCTGACCAACGCCTGAGTTGACATTGGTTAATCCGAGACCGTCCCATGCGACCACGGGACCATTGGCGGGCATCGAGATGCAGTCATCAGGAATGACAGTCATGGTAAGATATTGAGCGATGAGGCTGGAGAACGGTGGCTCAATCGTCAACCACCCTGATTGACGTCCTCCCCTATCCGGTCGCGTCCGACCCTGTCTAGGGCAACCTTCGTCTTATTTAGAACTCCGAACTTTTGGTTACGCCGCAACCGCCCTCGCCAGCATGCTAGTCCTTTCGAAGCTTTACCTCGCCTTTCTGGCTCCTTGCGGTCATTCAATCAGCCCGTTGTCCAACTCCGATCCCTTCAATCGTTGGTAAACGGATAACAAGGACTTGGCGGAGTCCGCCCAAGTGGGAATCGACTGTAATTGGTCCGTCACACGAACCGAAAAATCCGGTTGATTGCTTCGCCGGATCATCGCTTCAATCGCTTCAACCCACTGGGCGGGCGTCGCATCGGGTGGCATCGGCTGGGCGGCGCCCTGCCCGCAAACTTCGTCGATGCCGCTACCGGACTGATAAACCACCGGCCGCCCGTGCCGCAATGCGTCTAACGCAGGCAGACAAAACCCTTCCAATTGACTGGCTTGAACGTAACAGTCCGTTGTCGCGATAAGTTGATTGAGTCTCTCTTCGTCGACGTTGCTGAGCACCTTGAGACGTTCAGTCGCTATCAGCTCGCAGTTAGCTGAATTAAAGTGGTCATAGCCGCGGCGATCGGTGACCAATGTCAGCCGCAGGTCCTTGCTGGCCGACAGGATGGAAACCAAGAAATCGAGCCGTTTGTAAGTCTCAAACCGTGAAATGCATAATAGTTGGCAGGTTGATGTTGAAGCCGGTCGCGGAGCCGCCCCCCGAATGGTTCGTTCATCCCGGCCACACCGAAGTAGATCAGTCTTGTTTAGGGCGATGGGGCATCTTGAAACAACGTGACCTCGAGTCCATTCGGAGATGCACAGGATCCGGTCAACCGAACGAACCGCCCGTGGCAATGCCCATCGAAATTGCCATTGCAACTTTCGGGTTGAGCCGCCGGGGGCCAACAGCGGTATAATATCTTGAACGGTCAGGACCTGAGAAATCCGGCGGTGCCGCCGCCGCAGTCCAGTTGGTAGGTTAATGTTTCCATGAGCGTGAAGAATAAAACTTCGGTTCGGGTAGGCCTCGGCGATTTCAACAAGCCGACGCCAAGAACGCTCGGCGTGCAATACCGGCGTGTTTTGAAGTTTCTGCGACAACCAGCGGGTCAGCGGCGGCAAATGAAGCGAAGGCAGCCCTGGGATCGGGCCGATGCTAGGATCACTTAAAACAATAGGCCGGACGCCAAGTTCGATCAATTCCTCCGCCAAACGCGATACTTCATGCCCGATACCTGAGTTGGGATTGCCGGTGCTATGCCCTTCCCAAAATACAATTTTGTCGCCATCGGGAAGCGTTGCGGCGTCCATTGCATTCGATAAGTCCGCGTCGGTTTCTATATTCCGCAGATTGGTTCCTTTTATCATGCGGTTGCACTTCCCACAAATCGGTCGTTAACGCTAGATGGTTCGTCGTCCTCAATCAAGACAGGATACGGATCGTCTGCGTCTGGATCGACCCCGTCCTGCCGAAACGTATCGACTGACTGTTGATCGAGCTGCTGTGATAAACCAAGGGTCAAACCAACCAGGTAGGCGGTTGGGGTAAACCAAAATTCGCCGGAGATGCAACTGCTCACCACGTAGGCATACAGGCCAGCCTTGTAGAAATGGAATCGTGTCGGGACCAGCCAGCTCAGCAACGTGCCGTAGAACAGCAGTGTCACTGCAAAGCCAAACCACTGCATCATGCTCAGGGGCAACACCTCGTTGATCCCAATGACATTTAAATCGTGTGCCTCCCCAAAGAAAAAACGGGTCGGTTCATCGACGATCCGTTGCCACCAGTCGCCCGACTTCGTCCAACGAGGGTCACGGGTGATGTCACGCTCGAATAAACGAGCACGAAGCAGTTTGGTCCAGATGCCGCTGACTCGGAGATCGGGCACCATTAGTACCGCCGCCCCGGCGGTCACGCCAACGGTGACACCTGCCAATAACCAATTTCGCAGTCGACGCGACCCGAGCACCGCAATGAAGTCAATGATGATCAACGCTCCATAACCGGCCGCACTGCCGCAAAATAGAATCACCACGTGAGCAATAGCTAAAACTAGAAGTCGAACCCAGACGCTTGGTTCGAGATGCATCGCAATCGGAAGCAATAGATACAGCCCGATAGCAAACAAGTTGCCGTTTTGATAGGTTCCGAAAACTTTCTCGGTCGTGTCGCCCTCAACGGACAGTCGATTGTGCTTGTCGAGCACCTCATCGAAACTGCCTCCGTAGGTTGCGGTGACGTATCGGACGGCAACCGTTTCGGGGCCCAGAGCAATCTGCGCACAGCCATAAGCAAGCAGAAAATAGATCGCCGGTCGGACACTCGCCAGCATACTTTTACCGAACCGATCGGTCCGCTGAGCGACCATCGCGATCGCAACACCTGACATCGCGAAAAGGTTGAAACCAAATCTCGCCAAGTCGCGGTTGTCCAGTCGCTCGTTAACCAGAAGGTAGGCCATCTGTCCCACCCACAACGTCGCCGCAGCGAACAGGAACACCCCGAGCCAGGCCACCCGGGGGCTCGACCGACCGCCCGTTTGAACGATCCGCAGGAAGCCCCAGGCAGCCAGGACCTGACCGGCAATCAGCGAGCCATACAGCGGCACGTCACCGAGCGGCAGGCCCATCTTGGGCAAAGCCACCAACAACACGACGGTGCCATAAGCGAGATAACGAACGAGTGTTGCCGATCGAGCGTGCCTGGAGCGTAGTCCAGTTTCTTGAGGAGGGTACGAATCGATTGGTGGCATAAAATTACCGGTGTCATCGAGGTGCAAATGAGCCGGATCAAACCGCCGAGAGACTGCCGCCGTCGATCCAATCGCCCCGCCGTTGACGCCGACGCTCCACCATCATGCCGGACTGGACGCCCAGGAGCAACAGAACCCAAAACCCGTAATCGTAATCGAGATAAACCGTCAGCATCGTTATGGCCAAACCGGTCGTCACCCCCGCAAAGCTCGCCACCGTGAACCATCCACACGGGTACAGATAGGTTTCAGCACCCCGGACCAGAGTGCAACTTTGCAAGACTCCAGCAATCATTAACCCTGCGAAGAGAGCCAGTCCGACGAACCCGAAACGAAGGCCAACATTGAGGTAGGAGTTGTCGATAACGCTCATCCACGAACGAACAGTCGGGTCCGCTGGCAACCCGGGCAGACCGCGTGGCGGGAATCCTGAGCTTGCCTGGGTACCATAGCCGAACGCCCCGCCACGCAACATGATCGGTCCATAGAGTTTGAAGATTAGCAGGCGGTTGCGGGTGCCGTTGAACAAGACCGGTTCTCCGTTGATCTCCACGACATAGGACCGCTCACCCTGCGGAATGCCGCGATCAACCCAGCGAGCGAACCCATCGGAATCGAACGCGAGGGCGACCCCCAACGCAATCGCGATGATTGGCAGGACGACACGCAGCGGTCGGAACCCCACCGCCGCAACGAAGGCGACGGCGATCAGAACGCCGATGGCGGGACCGCGAGAAAGAGTTGCTGCGATGCCAGACAAAGTCAGCAAACCGGCCCCAATCGCCCACCATCGAATGGACCGCCCCCCCGTGGACTCGATCCAGGCGACCGTCCAAGGCAGAAGACTGAGCAGCAGCATCCCAGCGAAAATTGGGTGACGGGTCGGCCCCATGGCCCGCCAAAATTCGCCAAACCGCTGCACCCTGGTCAATTTGACGCGGTCATCGACCGAACAAAAAATGGCTTCGTAAATGTTTTGCCCCGTCGCTGATTCATAAATACAAATCAGCCCCAAGACCGCCGCGATGGTGGCAAACCAGGGTGCCAACTTTGGAATTGCTCCGCGGCTGGTTACCGCATAGCGACCGGCCGCGTAGGGAATAATCCACTCGCCGTAGGTGGCCAGAATTGTCGCGCCTGCAGAGCCGTTCTGACCAATATCGACCACAACTGCCCAGAGAACCAACAAGGCGATGATGACATCGGCCGGCACGATCGCGTCCAGAATCTGACGGGGTTGCCGCAAACAGTGCCCCACCAGCAGGACGATCGCCGCGAGAGTTGCCACGTCCAGCGGCTTACCAAAAATCTGCCACTCGAACCAGCTTGCCGACACCAACGATGCGGCCATCGCGACGCCCAGCATTGGCAAACCCATCCGCCACCGGGCGACGCAACCGACGGCCAACGCCATTGTCAGAAACAAACCGCAGCAGATCCACGGAGCGATCGGCGGGGGTATCATCGCGGATTGTGGGTTTGCGACATGGGGCGGCAACGATCTTGCTTGGAACCGGTCGAACCCAATGAGCCGATTGACCCCGTGGTCGCGGCAGCTTCCCTGTCAACAAGATGGACCACCAAACAGTCGGCAAGATGGAACTAGCGGCCGCCACCGTCAATCCCCAAGAGCTGCCCGGTTCAGGGTCGGCTCCAAAGAACCTGAACATCGTCAGCGGCCAGCACTCGCAGCAAGCCATCATCGCCCAGTCGCAGCCTCGCTCCGGGATTTCCCTGAGTGTTGGTGGAGAAAATGGCGCGTCCAGCGGTGTCGTAGATCACCAAGTTGCCGTCGGTTTGCATCTCCAACCGATTGACCGATCGGCCAAAGGTGTTGGAGCTAAATAACGGTCGGGACCCGTCGTAGAGCACCAAATTGCCGTCGTTTTGCATTGCCAATTGGTAGCGTCCCGAGGGGCTGAAGAGCGATTGACCGGGACGAAGTTGCTCACTTGGGGCCAGCGTGACCGACGGCACCCACAATACCGATGTGTCGTCGGCGGCAAGAATCCGCAGAACGCCGTCATCGCCAACCCGCAGCCTGGCCCCGGGGTTGCCCTGGGTTGAGGTAAAGAAAACGGGCCGACCGCCGGTGTCGTACATGACCAGGTTGCCGTCGCTTTGCATCTCCAAGCGATCGATCGTTCGGCCAAAGGTATCGGTGCGAAACTGGGGGCTAGGTCCATCGTAGAGGACCAGATTGCCATCGGTCTGCAGCACCAATCGGTAGCGGCCCGAGGGCGACTCGAGCGATTGGCCCGGGCGAATCAAGCGGCCCGGCCCCAGGACCGTCGGCGGTGCCCACAACACTTGTGCTCCATCGGCACTGACGACGCGAAGTAGCCCGTCATCGGTGAGTGTCAGAGTGGCACCAGCGTTGCCCTGGGTCCCGGTATTAAAAACCGCCGCCCCCCCGGTGTTGTAAAGCACCAGGTTGCCGTCGGTCTGCATCTCCAACCGATTGATCGATTGGCCAAAGGTTCTGGTGTGAAAGAGCAACAAACCGCGGTCCAGCAGCACCACGTTCCCGTCGTTTTGAAGCGTGAACTGATAACGGCCCGAAGGCGAACTGAGTGTCGCTCCGGGCAACAAAAGTCCGCCAGAGGCGAGGGTTCCGCCCGGGGAGGTTGATTCAGCGATGATCGAATAGGTGATCGAATCATTGCCACCCGAATCGCTCACCAGTGCCGTGTAAACACCTGCGGTGGTAGCCGTGAACTGAACCTCCGCGTCGATACTGCCGAAGTCGGAGCCGAGCAAATTGCCCGCCGGATCCACGATTTGGACTCGTGGTTCGGCGATGCCCGACTCGTTGACGCCAACG
The DNA here is from genome assembly GCA_963833245.1 of Pirellulaceae bacterium. Taxonomy (GTDB): domain Bacteria; phylum Planctomycetota; class Planctomycetia; order Pirellulales; family Pirellulaceae; genus Rhodopirellula. Next base: position 637,540 of record CAWHXH010000002.1, on the reverse strand, counting down.
CGAATTTGTTCGCCAACGGCGACGTTGAAACGATGAACGTTAAAGCTGCCCGCCGGGGCACTGCTGCTGAACGGTTGATTGAGGTTGAGCACCGCGTCTCGACCAGCGATGATGTCAAAATTGCCCGGGACCGCTAAAACTCGCAGCCGATAGTCCAACGCATCGTCGTTGCCTGATTCCCGGATCCGAGCGGTATAAATGCCCGAGACGGCGGCACTAAATGAAACCGACGCATTGACGAACGCCGCGTCATCGGCGACGACGCCGGTGACAAGATTTCCATTGGGATCTAAGATATCGAGCACCGGCTCGGCATCTCCGACTTCGCCAACGTCAACTCGCACCCGGGCCCCGGCAGCGGCGGTGAAGCGATGGGTTTTTTCGCCGCCAGCCGCCAAGCTAATCTGAACTTCCTCACCGTTGGTAAGGACGTTGTCCGGCAAAATGGTGATTTGAAAGGTTTGGCTGTTGATCGATCCTTGTTCGTCTGTGACTCCAACGGTGTAGTTGCTGGTTCCGACCGCTCCGAGTTGTGGTACCAAGGTCAATGATCGGTTAGACCCCGAGCCTGAAAGTCTGCTAGCGGGAAGATCAAAGAAAGTGCTGCTCGCCGAAGCGGTGACTGAAAGATTGCCGGTCGCGGTCTGATCATCCCCGATGACAAAAGCAATCGTGATCGCAGTTTCAAATGGCGTCGTCACGTCCGAGAGCCCCGTCAACGTCGGTGGCTGATTGGCCGGGGCGGTGATCCCGCTGGCGACAATGTTGTAATCCAGGAATTCGTTCAGCCCGTTGTCCGCGATCCGGGCGGTGTACACTCCGCCGGCGGACGCCGTGATCGCTGCCGAAGAATCGTTGCTGTTGGTGCTGCTGCTGTTAAAGACCCCGGCGGTGATCTCCGAACCGTCGGGACCGAACACCTCCAGGAACGGCTGACCGCCGGTGCTGCCGGCCGGCTGACCGATCGACAGCCGGATCTCATCGCCAACCGAGGCGGTGAACTGGTGGACGTTGAAGCTGCCCTGCGGAATCGATGCGGTGACCTCCTGGCCGCTGGTCAAATTGATGTCCCGGCCGGCCAACTGAACCGGATTAGTGTCCGGAAGCGTCAGCAAGCGGATGTTGTAGTCCAGTGAATCGTTTAAGAAGGCATCTGCGATCCGGGCGGTGTAAACCCCGCCGGCGGACGCCGTGATCGCCGCCGATGCATCGTCGTTGCTGTTGCTGGTGCTGTTGAAGACCCCGGCGGTGATCTGCGAACCGTCGGGACCGAACAACTCCAGTAGCGGCTGACCGCCGGTGCTGCCGGTCGGCTGACCGATCGACAACCGGATCTCGTCACCGACCGAGGCGGTGAACTGGTGGACGTTGAAGCTGCCCTGCGGAATCGATGCGGCGAGTTCCTGGCCCGAAGTCAACGGGCCCCCGCGGCCGGCAACGGCTAGCGAGTAGGCAAACGAGAGCGACGTGTTGGTGGTGAGCGTCGTGGTGTTGACCGGCGTCAGTCGCACCGAGTAGGTGCCGGTCGCCAACTGACCCAGCGAAGCGGTCAACTGGGTTTCCGAATCGTCGATTCGGAACTGGCTCAGCAACTGTCCCGAAGCGTTGAATAGTTCTGCGTCAATGCCGTAGACGCCCGAACTGGCGGTCTTGGTCAGTCGGAGTTCCGCTTCTTGCGGCCGATCCAGCCGGAAACGGTAAGCGTCGAGGTCCGGGGTGCGACGGGTCGGCACGGATCCCCGATCGACCTCCACCCCGGTATCCCCCTGAACGATGAACTCCCCGATTTGCTGGAGATCTTGGGCCGCCGAAAGCGTGTCGTTGGGTTCGACTTCCGCGATCACCGCCGCCGCCATGACCCGCCGATCTTCGAGCGACTCAAAACTCAATCGTTGATAGCCTCGGCGGTTCGACTTGCGACGAAGGTGAGCATTCATCATTCGAAAACCTATCAAATCGACTGCGGGAGTAACTCAGGCCAAGGAGTTGCTAGGCGGGGAAATTGCCCCCCTATCTTACTAAAAATGACAATTCATTCTTTCGGGTCAACCCCCCCAAACCGAGTTGAAGGCTTTGGGTGTGATCTGGTAGGCCATCGTTGCTGGGCTGACAAAGTTCATCTAATCTCAATTAATGAGTTTGGCACCAAAGATGCTCTTCGCAGTCGGCCGTTCATTTTCGGGCGGTTTCTCCAACCATCGCCACCGTTGCCGGTGGTTCGTCCTTCATGAACGCCCCGCCGTCGAATCTCGAGTCGATTGTCAAACCGACCGCCACAAAGCCCGAGTCCGATAGCGCACAGCCGCTGCGGGGCATGGGCCCCCTGCCGCATGACCGGGGTGTCGCGTTTCGCGTTTGGGCACCCAATGCCGAGCAGGTTTCGGTCGTAGGCGACTTCAACGATTGGTCCGCCAAACGCGGCGAGATGGCCGCCGAGGAAAATGGCAATTGGTACTTGAATGTCGATTCAGCCGTGCCGGGAGATCAATACAAGTACGAAATCGTTTATCAAGGCCGGACCTTCCAGAAAATGGACCCACGGGTGCGCCGAGTCACCAATTCAGTCGGCAGCGGGATCGTTCACGACCCTAACTTTGATTGGCAGGGCGATGACTTCGCAATGCCGGCCTGGAACGAACTGGTCATCTACGAAACGCATATCGGCACGTTTCATCGGTCCGGCGATGATTCGGTGGGGACGTTTGATGATTTTCGGGAAAAGTTTGGCCACCTCAGAAAGCTTGGCGTCAACGCATTGCAGATCATGCCGCTGGCGGAGTTTGCCGGTGACCTGTCGTGGGGCTATAACCCGGCCCACCCGTTTGCCATCGAATCAGCCTACGGAGGCCCTGAAGCATTCAAACGGTTCGTTCGCGCCGCACACCAACATGGCTTTGCGGTGATCTTGGATGTCGTCTATAACCACTTTGGCCCCAGTGATTTGGACCTGTGGCAATTTGACGGCTGGAGCGAAAACGGCAAGGGCGGGATCTATTTCTATAACGATTGGCGCAGCAACACGCCGTGGGGCGATACCCGGCCAGACTATGGGCGTGGCGAGGTGCGTTCTTACATTCGTGACAACGCGATGATGTGGTTGGAAGACTACCACGTCGATGGGTTGCGTTATGACATGACCTTGTACATCCGCAGCGTCGATGCCAGCGGTCAGGATGAAATTCCCGAAGGCTGGGGACTGACCCAGTGGATCAACGACGAGGTGCATGCGTTCAAACCTTCGGCTGTGACGATCGCCGAGGACCTGCAAAACAACCCGTACCTGACCAAACCGAGCGGTGAAGGCGGGGCGGGGTTTTCGACGCAGTGGGATGCGAACTTCGTCCATCCGGTCCGCGATGTTTTAACCCAGCCGGACGATGCGTCTCGCGACATGAATAAGATACGCGATGCGATTTTGCACCGGTACAATACCGATGCGTTCCAGCGGGTCATCTACACCGAATCGCACGATGAGGTTGCCAACGGAAAATCTAGGATCCCCAGCGAGGTCGATGAGGCGAACCCGGATAACTATTACGCCCAAAAACGCAGCACGCTGGGGTTGGCGTTGGTACTGACCGCGCCGGGTGTGCCGATGCTGTTCCAAGGTCAAGAGTTGCTCGAAGACGGTTGGTTTGTCGACACCCGGGAACTGGACTGGAGCAAGGCGGAGGACCAAAAGGGGATCGTTCACCTGACGGCGGATTTGATTCGATTGCGACTCAATTGCGAGGGGTTCACCTCCGGTTTGACGGGACAGCATGTGGAAGTTGGTCACGTCAACAACGCGGGCAAAGTGATCGCGTTTCGCCGTTGGGGCCACGGTGGACCGGGCGATGAAGTGGTGGTGGTGATAAACTTCTCGGCCACGCATTGGCGAGGCTATGAGTTTGGATTGCCCGCCGGCGGAACTTGGAAGCGTCGTTTCAGCAGCGATCAGACGCGTTACAGCGAAGACTTCGACGGCGCCGCGAGCGGGGATATCCTTGCCCGGGATCAACCTTATGATGGGCTGGCGGCGACCGGTTGCGTCGACTTGCCGCCCTACACCGCGTTGATCTACTCGCAAGACCCCGTTAATGACGATCCCTCAAAGCCCGGCCAAGTTTGACTCCTCCGGCCGATCGGCGGCCGGCGAGCGGCCGGTTGAGTTGCCGGAGGAGGAACTGCCGGATCGGCGAACCCGGCCGCTGGCCTATTCCTATTGGTTGGGCACGTTCGTTATTCGCGGCTCGGTGCTGCCGCGGATCCTCGTGGACGTCCTTGGGTTTGGGGTTTTGGCGGCCGGGACGGTGTTGGTCAGTCGTTATCTGGCCAAAAATCACTCGATCAATCTGACCATGCCTTCGGGTCCGTTCGAGGCGGCCGGGGCGGTGCTTGGCCTATTATTGGTGCTGCGACTGAACGCCGGTTACGACCGTTGGTGGGAGGCTCGCAAATTATGGGGCGGGATCGTCAATGAATCACGAAACCTCGCAATCGCGGGGCTGGCGTATGGTCCCAAAGACTCATCCTGGCAGGCGGAGTTCATCAAATGGGTCGCGGCATGGCCCCACGTCACCCGCCGGTCGCTGCGCAGTGAGCGAAATGTTCCTGAACTGCAGCGTCTGTTGACCGGACCGCAGATTGATTGGTTGCTCACCAATGAACATTTGCCGGACGCGGTGTCACGTCAGATCGCCGGGCTTCTGGCGGCCGCCAGGGGGCGGAAGCGGAATCCGATGGATGGGTTTGGGTTCTACCAGGCCGAACGGCAACGCGGATTGTTGATCGACTATTTAGGAGGTTGTGAACGCATCTTGAAGACACCATTGGCTCGGTCCGGTGCGATTCAGGTGCGACAGTTCATCTTTATCTTCTTGGCCGCCCTGCCGCTTTCATTGCTGAAGGATTTCGAGGGGACCGTGCTCGGAACGGTCTTCGGCACCGATGGTCATTGGCGGGTATGGTTGGTCCCGGTTTTTATTATGTTGCTAGCGTTCATGTTGCTGGCCCTTGACCGGATTGGGATGGAGTTGCAGAACCCGTTTGACCAGCGTCGGGTCGACTTCCTGCCGCTGGACAACATATGCACGACGATCGAACGCAACGTCTTGGAGTTGCTGCATCATGAGGAACTCGAGGCCGGTGCGGCACCGGCCCCCGGCGACGTGGTCATGCCCCCGGACGCGAGCACGCACATCAGCGAGGAACCGCTGGCGGCAGACATCTCTTAATCAAGTGCTATCGTCGGCGGTCCGGCGCCCGCACCGCTACGGGGTCACTACTTGGAGGCTTCTTTGGCGTTGAGGGCGGCCTGTTCAAGCTCCCCGAGCACCTCAGTCATCCGCTCTTTTTGACGATCATCGGCTGCTTCGACCGCCAACTTTTGAGAGCTAACCGCCTCGTCCCAGTTGCCGGCAACGGCTTGCAACTGCGCGACGACATGGTGCATCGCGACTTGGAACCCCGCCGGGGCTTCCTCCACCTCCCGATTGACCGCCTTGACGGCATCGCCGATCAGCGGATTGTCGCCTTCGGTTTCTTGGGTCGAAGCCAGGATGCCGTAGGCGAACTGCGTGACCTGACGCGGGTCCCCTTGAGCATCCTCGAGCATTGCCCGGAAGAACGTCAAAACTTCGGGGCCAAAGTCGCCCGAATCGAGCCGCAAGTTATAACGGAAGTTTTCGAGTTGTTTGCCGATCATCCGCGTGGTAGACGATTCCTCGGCCGTCTTGATAAACTCGGTTTCAAACCGGTCGATGACCTTCATCGCATCTTCATACTGACCGGTTCCGCCCAGGCGGTTGATCTTCTGTAGTACGATTTGAAACTGTTGCTCCAGTTCAATTTCCTTCTTATAAGCTTCGCGGTCCCACGATCCCTTCACAATTTTTTCGAGCGGTTCGTCCATGTTCACCGGATGGCCAAACCATTCGACGATACCGGTTTTACCGACAATGAACGCGGTCGGGATGCCGGTTTGGCCCGCCGCGGTCATGTAGGCTTCGTAAACCGACTCGTCGGGGTCGGTCGTCAGCGTGTAGACACTGGTGAGTTGCCCAAACGTCTTATCATCAACCGGTGATTCTCTTTTTAAGAACGCAGTGACGGTATCGAGTGGCTCGGTCGAGACGCTGACGAGTTGCACATCTTCGTCGCGGTAGGCCTCCTGCAATTGTGCCAGGTGGGGCATCGACTGAATGCACGGGCCACACCAGGTCGCCCAAAACTCGACGATGTAAACGCGGTCTTTTTTAAATTCTTCGACCGGGCCGAAGGCACCGTCGGAAACGTAATGCTCGATCGCCAGCGGTGGAGCCTGCGAGCCGATCGTCAGGGCATCGCCGGGGGCGGCCATCAGCGGCATCGCGGCGGCGAGCACGGCGGCGGGGGATAGGTAGCGGGACAGTCGACGGATCATGGGTTGGTTGTTCGTTGAAAGAGGTTCGGGGAGGCAGGGGGTCAGTTTACGACACGGGTTCGGGGACGGGATAGGCTTCCAACTCGTTAAGGAGCGATCCCAGCGGAAGCTGCCGCGATTTCGGCTATCACCACGGATCAGCGACAGCGAAGGGCCGATGCCCGGCAACCGAAAGTCTTGGCGACTTCCGCTACGTCTTTAGGTCGCCGGCACCGTTAAATCATCTTCGGGGGGGCCGTAGAGCCGGGTGCCGTCGGCGGCGAAGCGTCCCCCGTGCAGGGGGCAATCCCAGGTTTGCTCGGCGGCGTTCCAAGCCAACCGCCCCCCCATGTGCGGACAGACCGATGTGTTTTGGTGAACGCAGCCGTCGACGTCTCGGCAAACGGCCACCTCCCGACCATCGACTTTGCCAACCGTTCCCTCGCCGCGTTGGAGCGATTCGACATCGACCGTCTTATCGGGGGTCAGGTATCCGACCATCGCCAGCGCCGATTTGGTCTGTTCAACCGCCATGGCCCCCAAACCCGAACCGCCGAAGCGGCTCGGGTCCAGGATCGATTGACACGCGACCGGGTTGCCCAACAACAGATCGGCAATTAATCGTCCGGCGACCGTGCCCCATGTCAATCCGGTCCCGGAGAAACCGGTGGCGACGAAATGATGCGTCATCCCCGGCGCCCGGCCGATCAGCGGCACGCCGTCGGAGTTGTCATAGAACTCGGCGCTCCAGGTATGCGTGATCTCGCCGGGGTAGCGGTCGCCGACGAAGTCATGCAGCTTTTGAACCGATTCGGTCGGCCGGTCCATGCCGGTCCGGTGGTCCGCTCCGCCGATCATCAACCAATGAGGATCGGTCGAATGGACGCGGCGGACATAATGGTAGGGCGAATCATCATCCCAGTACAACGCATCCTCGATCGCCACCTCGGTCCGCACCGCGCAGACATACGATTGATAAGCCGGCGCCTGAACGTGCATCCATATCGATTGGGCAAAATTGCACCCGCCCGCGGCGACGAAATCATCAAACTGAATCACCCCTTGATCGGTCTCCACGCTGGTGGGACCGTCCTCGGTGGGGCTGGGGATCAACGTGTCTTCATAGATCGTTCCGCCCGCGTCGATGACCTGTTTTGCCAATGCCATCAGGTACGCGCGACTGTTGATTCGGCCCATCCGCGGGACCTCGAATCCCGAAGCCGCTTGGGGTAACTCGATCGAATCGTGCCAAGTCGTCTCGAGTCCAATTTCATTGTGAGCGACCTGCTCGCGGCGGAGCTGAGGTTCATGATCCTCGTTCTCGGTGTAATGGAAGCCTGAGATTCGACGAAAATCGCTGTCGCGTGACGCGTGTTGCTCAATAAAATCGATCGCCGCGACCCGCAAATCGGTGATCGATCGAGCTTTGTCGCCAAAGCGGTCGATCAATTTGATTGCCCCGATTTCGGGGGTCGCATCGAGGTGTCCGGTGGAGTAGGCCGTCGTGCCGGCCCCGACCCGTTTGGCTTCGCCGACGACCACCCGCCGGCCGGAGCGGAGCAGTTGCAGCGCGGTGGTCAGTCCGGCGATGCCCGCCCCGAGGATCAGCACGTCGGTTTGAACATTACCGACCAGGGGACCGACGTGCAGGTAGTCACCCGAACCGGACGAGTTGCCCGAAGCGGATTGCGAATCGGCGTCGCGTCGGTCGATCGCGGCGTCCTTCCAAACCGGGTGGTCGCAGCGGGGGGTGGTGGCGGTCATGGCGTCGTGGAAACAGCAGGGAAGTTGATGCGCAATGTGCCGGCGAGCTGTTGCACGGCGTGTGCCCAAAACTCGGGCGTTTTCGGCCCCCCGGCGCGGTTGCGGTTTCCAAACTCCCTGGGGGGCGTCAAGATACGACCGACTTCATTGCCCACCCCACCGGCCAGGTTCCTACCTGACCGACCGCTTGCCCGCCCCGGACGCCCCCCAATCGTGGACCGCCGCCTGCTGACGCCTATTCTCGCGTCAACCGCGTTTTTTCTGATCTACGTCGTCCTGCTGCAAAATTTCGGCCCCCCGCCCCCGGCCGTCGATCGGGGCGACCGCGTTGCCGCGGACAACCCGGCGGTCGCCGACGTTGACCAAACCGGCACCGCGGAGGAAGCCCAGACGCTCGAAACGATCGATCAAGCCTCCGCCGGCGAAGCGGAAATCGGGCCGGCGGTGGACGTCGCTTCGGATCGCGCGACCGACCCCCGTTGGGTCACGCTGGGGTCGATGGACCCGGCTTCGGGCCACGTCCTGCTGGTGACGCTCAACAGCCGCGGCGGGGGCGTCGAGCGGGTTGAATTGACCGAACGCAAACCCAACGGTCGGCTCAAGTATCGCCGGGTCGACGTTCGCAGCGGTTATCTCGGCTACCTGGGGGCCGACCCGGCGGCGACCGACAGCGGCGTCGGCGTCAACGTCGTCGGCCCCGGCACCCCCGCGGCACTGGCAAAATGCCTGCAGCCCGGCGTCGCGGCGGGTTTGAAGCCCGGTGACACCATTGTTTCGGTCGGGGAACAAACCGTTTTCAACGCCACCGGTTTGAACGACGCGTTGGTCAAAACCGAACCGGGCGACACGATCGATTTGTCGGTCGTCCGCGGCGATCAGGAGTTGGCTTTCCGCGTCAAATTGACCGAACACCCGTTGGATATGATCCGCCTGGCCGAGGCCGGCGGGGAGGATCAAGTCGCCGGCAACCGATCGCGGCTCTCCTGCCTGATGACACTCAGCAAAGTTGGTCGGCGTGAAATCGTCACCGACGAGCGTTCGTTGCCCGGATCGGTCGATCCGGCGGAGCTGATTTGGAACGTCACCGAAACCGATCAACCCGGCGACGCGGCCTTTGAGCTGGAACTGTCCGATGCGGAGATGAAAACGCTCGGGGGCGGGGCGTTGACGTTGGCCCGGACCTATCATGTCACCCCGGGCAGTTATTCGATCGACATGGACGTGTCGATTCAAAATGCCTCGGGTGAGGACCAGGACTTGGCTTATCGGCTGGAGGGGGCCAACGGCATCACGCTGGAGGGTTGGTGGTATAGCAACAAAATTTCGCCCAATTGGGGCGGTTCGGCGGCGAGAGATTTGATTTACCGGACCGCCGCCGAGGGGCATGAACTGATCTCCGGCTACGCGCTTTATAAGCAGGGCAACAAGGTCGGGCAGAATGCCGATCAAACGCTCTTTGCCCCCGACTCATCGGTTGCCGCCAAGGACTTGAGATACATCGGCGTCGACGCTCAGTATTTCCTGGCGGCTTATGTTCCGCCCGCGGGCGAGACGTCACTTTCGGGTTTTCGCCGAGCGACCGCGTCGCTGGTCGCCGACGCCAAGCTGGTCGATTACGACCAAGCCCGTGCGGTCAACACGTCGTTCTTTCTGGACTCCGACGCGGTATCTCTGCCCGCCGGCGGAACCTACGACCGATCGGTCCGTTTGTTTGCCGGACCCAAAAACCCCACGCTACTGGCCGGCTATGGACTCACCGATTGCGTCTACTACGGTTGGTTTTGGTTCGTGGCCCAACCGATGGGCAGCCTGCTGCATTTCCTCTCGGGCATCGGCAACTGGACGCTGGCCATCATCCTGCTAACCGTTCTGGTTCGCGGCTGCATGTTCCCGCTGTCCAGAAAAGCGGCGATCAACGCCCAGCGGATGCAGGAACTCGCCCCACAGATGAAGGCGATCGGCGAGAAGTACAAAGACGACATGGAGGGCCGGATGAAAGCCCAACAGGATTTGTACAAGCGGGTGGGTTTTAACCCCATGGCCGGTTGTGCCCCGATGTTCCTGCAACTGCCGATTTTCATGGGGCTGTATCGATGTCTGTCCGTCGACATTGAATTGCGACAAGCCGCCTTTGCGTCGTGGACGTCTTGGGCGTCCAACCTCGCCGCTCCCGACATGCTGTCCTACTGGGGCGACTGGATGCCGGAGTATTTCTCCGGTCGCGGAACCGGTTGGCTGGGACCGTATTTCAACATCCTGCCGATGATCGTCGTCGTGTTGTTCTTGGTTCAGCAGAAACTGTTCATGCCGCCGGCGACCGACGAGCAGACCCGTTTGACGCAAAAGATGATGAACTTCATGACGCTGTTCATGGGATTGTTTTTCTTCCGCGTGCCGGCGGGATTGTGCGTCTATTTCATCACCAGCAGCCTTTGGGGGATCGGAGAGCGGGTCTTGGTCAAGAAGACGCTGCCGTCCAAACCTCACTTCGATTCCAAAGTGCTCTCCAGCGACGGGGCGATCATCGAGGGCAAGGCGACCGCGATCAAGGATTGCAGCAAGCCCGAACGCCGGGCCGTTCCGGTTGCCGAGCGTGAACCGAGAAACGAGACCTGGGCCGATCGGCTACGTAAAAAGCTTGCCGAGGAGGCGAACAAGGGGGGGGCCAAGCCGAAGGCCGACACGTCGCCCACTTCGCTTCCGCGGGACCGCAAACGCCCCGGCGGCGGCAAGAAAAAGCGTTGAGAGCGGTAAAACGGTCTTTCAGGCCGTCTGGTGCCGTTCCAATGTTAGCGGAACGGCGCAAGCCGTCCGGTGCCGCACAACGCTAGCGGAACGGCGCAAGCCCTCCGGTGCCGTGAAACCGGAGGGCTGGCGCCCTACCGCTAAGATTTTGAGGCGGCACCGGAGGGCTGGCGCCCTACCGCTAAGATTTTGGGTTTGGTGGTGGGTCGGCGCCAAAGTGGCTTGACCCACCCTAACCACACCTCAACCGCCGAATTCCAGCCGGCGGACGTCCAGTTGAGTCTTCAACCGGTTGACGATCGAGGTGTGCATTTGCGAAACACGCGATTCGGACAAATCCAACGTCGCTCCGATCTCCTTCATCGTCAATTCCTCATAATAATAGAGGATGATGATGAGCCGCTCGTTGCGGTTGAGACCCTTGGTGACCAATCGCATCAAATCGGTTTTTTGGATGCGGATCGTGGGGTCTTCGCCCCGCTTGTCTTCCAGAACGTCGATCTCCGAGACGTCCTTGTACGAATCCGTCTCGTACCACTTCTTGTTCAACGAGACGACGCCGACCGCGTTGGCCTCGGTCTGCATCTTCTCGACTTCCTTGACCGACAACTCCATGTACTCGCTGATCTCGCCGACGGTCGGTTGGCGACCATGCTTGGCCTGCAACTTTTTGGTCGCCTCGTTGAGCTTGCTCGCTTTGCTGCGGACCAATCGCGGGACCCAGTCCATCGTGCGAAGTTCGTCGAGCATCGCGCCGCGAATCCGCGGCACGCAGTAGGTTTCAAACTTGACGCCGCGATCGCGATCAAACGCGTCGATCGCATCCATCAGCCCAAACATGCCGGCCGAAATGAGGTCGTCCAGTTCGACGCCGTCGGGCAGCCGGCTCCAGATCCGTTCGCCGTTGTAGCGAACCAGCGGCATGTAGTTTTCGACCAGTTGGTTGCGATAACCTTCGTAGTCGGGATGACTCTTGTCGGTCGCTTTGATGGCGGTCCAAACGGCGAGGATTTCTTCTTGAAGGTCAGCTTTGGCGGCGGCAGCGGGCATGGAGAATTTCTTCCGTGAACAATGAGGCAGACGCCTTCCTGGCGAGCCACCGTGGATGCAGGATTCGGACCGTCCGAATCAAGGGGAGTTGGACGACTTACCGGGGCGGCAAGTCACTTTGAGTTGAATCAGTCGACCGGATGAACCAATCGACGCGGCGGCGGTAAGCCGACTGAACGCTCTGGCCGATCAGTTGTTCGGCAACGTAACCGGCCGCCAGCCCCAACACGCAGTAGACGCCCAGGGCGAGAACGGCGTGCCAGGCGATCGAATTGGCCGCCCGCCCGTCGATCAATCCGCCGACGATGGTGAGCACCATCGCCAGGCAGCCGAACGAAAGAGCAAAGGGTCGGGTCAATCGAATGGCCGGGTGGTTTAGTATTGAGAATCCGCCTAAACGGATCTTTTGGAAATGAACTCAAGGCCCCGCGGGGCGTCTGGTGACAGTCGGCTATCGGGGGTTATCGGCGGTTGGTTTGCGTTGACTTGATGAAAATGCGGTGGGATAGGCTTCCAGCCTGTCGTAGGTTTTCGGTTCTTCGGTAGCCGAAGCGGCCGGGCTTTGGTCGCGTGGGGGGGCGGCGTCCCGGCAGGACGCCGCCACCGGGGGCGCTGGGTCGGCGTCCCGGCAGGACGCCGCCACCGGGGGGATGTTCCGCCTTCACGCCGCTTCGGCCAGGCGAACCGAGGGCATCGCGCCGGCGGGCAGCAGCGTGGTGAGCAGGCGGCGGGCATCGGCGACGGAGATATCGTTGGGGACCGCTTGGCCGTCGGTGACGTAACTGATCGCCATCGACGCGGCCCGGTCGGGGCAACTGAGGGCCGAGAGTAACCCCGCGGTGTGCGGTGTTTCGTCGAGTTTGGTCAAAATCACCGAGGTCGCCCCGACCGGAGCGAATCCGTCGATCGCCGCGGTGATCGACGCCGGGGAGCTGGTCGTCGATAGCACCAGGTGCGTCTCGTCGGGTTGAGCACGTCCCAGGAAGGCCGCCAGTTGATCGATTCGGACATCCGACCGCGGGCTGCGGCCGGCGGTGTCGATGAGCACCAGGTCGACGTCGCCGAGTTTGTCCATCGCCGGCTGCATTTGCTCGGGCGTTTGAACCACCTGCATCGGCAAATCCATGATTTCGGCGTAGGCACGCAGTTGATCCACGGCCGCGATCCGGTAGGTGTCGATGGTCAACAACCCAACCTTGCGGCGTGATTCAAGACGAAAGCCGGCGGCAAGTTTGGCAATCGTGGTCGTTTTCCCGACGCCGGTTGGCCCAACCAGCGCAACCACGCGCCGTTTCCCTGCCGCTGTTTGGATCGGACCGGACAGGTTCAACTCCCCGGCAATGGCCCGCTGCAGGTGTTCCATTCCCATTTCGGGATTGCTCGCGGTCCGCTGGTTGGAGGTACCCGAACCGGAAGCCAACTGGATCGCCGAGCCGATCCAACGGCTGGCGACCGACGGTTCGACTCCGGCGGCAATCAACGACGCTTCAAAACGGTGCAGGGGTTGCCGGGCGGGGCCTTCGCCGCCGTTCCAAAACGCTTGCGGCGGTGTGATCGGAGGCTCGTCGACGGGCGACATGATCGGCGACATGATCCGCGGCGGGGCGGCCGACGGCGGCGGCGTGACGCCCGCGGTCACCTCGACCTGTGACCGGCCGATCCAGCCGAGCAGCCCGGCACGGACCTGGCGGGTGTGCAGCACCGAGGCGTCCGGTCCCAGCGCCGAGCGGATGTCCGACAGGGCGGCCTGCAGGTTGCCGGCGCGAAAGGTTTGAATGTTTTGCATCAGTCAGTCACCACGCCATGCGATTGGATTTGGGTATCCCGGGTGATTTCGTTGTAGGACAACACGCGAACCCGGGGCATCGTGGGAGCAATGATTTGTCGCACTGCGGGCCGGATTCGGGGGGACACCAGCACCACCGGGGTGTGCCCGGCGGCGATCAGCTTCTTAACGGCCCCGGATATTGACTCGCAAGTCGAATCGATCGCTTGAGGACTCATCCGCACGCTCAAACCCCGATCGCCGTGCTCGACGCCCGCGGCGATGCGATCCTCGACCGCCGGATCCAACGCCACGACGTGCAGATGGCCGTTCTCATCGCGATACCGGGTGCAAATCGTCCGGGCCAAACGATGACGGACATACTCGGCCAACCACACCGGGTCCTTGGTCCGCGGCGCGTGATCGCCGAGCACCTCCAAAATGATCGACAGTTGGCGGATCGGCACGTCTTCGCGAAGCAGCAATTGCAACACCTGCTGGACGTCGCTGATTTTCATCACCGCGGGCACGAGTTCGTCGACCACCGCCGGCGAGACCGCTTTGAGTTCATCGATGAGCTGTTTGGTCGCGTCGCGGGTCAACAGCTCGTCGGCGTAACGGCGGGCGAGTTCTTGCAGGTGCGTGGCCAACACCGCACCGGGTTCGACGGTCGTGTAGCCGTAAATCGCGGCCTGTTCCCGGCGGATCGGGTCGATCCACACCGCCGGTTCGCCAAACGTCGGATCCTTGGTCGCTTGGCCGTCGATCGTTCCCGTCGTGCCGCCCGAATCGATCGCCAGCAGGGCGCCGGGCAGTAAGACGTCTTTGGCGATTTGGTTGCCCGCCAGACGGATCTCGTATTGAACGTCCCGCAACGACAGGTCATCGCGAATCCGCACTTTGGGCAACACGATGCCCAGGTCGGCGGCCATGGTTTGTCGCACCCCGGTGATCCGCCCCATCAAATCGCCGCCGCGGGCCGGGTCGGCAAGCGGCAACAGCCCCACGCCGATCGCGATTTCCATCGGGTCGACGGTCAAATAATCCTCCACCCGTTTCTCGGCCGGAGCGGCGTCGGCGGCTTGTTTGGCCGCCGCGGCGGAAGCCGATGCCTCGGCGACTCGGCGATTTTGACCCGACGTCAAATACGCCAACCCCAAACACCCGCCGCCCAACGTCGCCATCGGGATCGCCGGCAGGTTGGTCATGATCAACAGGCACAGGAACCCGCCGGCGACGGCCAACGCCCGCGGATTGCTGAACAACTGCTGCATGAATTGTTCGGGCAGGTTGGACTTCTTGCTGCTCCGGGTGACCAACAAGCCGGCCGCGAGGCTGATCAATAGCGCCGGAACCTGCGACACCAATCCGTCGCCGATCGTCAGTTTGGTAAATAACTCTGCGGCTTCCGAAACGGTCATTCCGTAACGCATTACGCCGATGTACAGCCCGCCGATGACGTTAACGAATGTGATGACGATGCCGGCGATCGCGTCGCCGCGAACGAATTTGCCGGCCCCGTCCATTGCACCGTAGAAATCTGCCTGCGAGGAGACTTCTTCGCGTCGCTGCTGGGCCTGTTTCTCGTCGATTGTTCCGGCGTTCAAGTCGGCGTCGATCGCCATCTGCTTGCCGGGCATCCCGTCGAGTGCAAACCGAGCGGCCACTTCGCTGATTCGCGTCGCCCCTTTGGTGATGACGATGAACTGGATCAGGACCAGGATCGTGAAGATGATGATTCCGACCTCGATCCGGTCGCCGGCGACGAATTGACCAAAGCTTTCGATCACGCCGCCGGCCGCGGACATGTCGCCCGATTCGGCCCCGGTGAGAATCAACCGCGTCGTCGCGACGTTGAGCACCAACCGGGCGAGCGTCGTGGCCAGCAGCAACGACGGGAAAATGCTGAATTCCAGCGGCGTGGAGACGTACACCGTGGTCAACAGGACGATGACGCCGACGGTGATGTTGGCCGCCAGCAGGAGGTCCATGACGGCCGGCGGCAGCGGCACGAGGATGACGACCAGGCAGGCGATGATCCCGATCGGCAGCACGAAGTCGCGATAACGCTGGATCAATTGCACGGCGGTTCGTTTTGAAAGGGTCCAAACGGATCGGTCAACGTCGACCGTAGCGACCCGTCGGCCCCGCCGGCCAGAGACGTTCCGAACCGCCCAGGTAAAGGATGGGGGGCCGATGGATGGGGGGCCGATCGATTACATTGACCCTTTGGACGGCCTGGAAGGCCGTCCTACCTCATCGATAGTCACTCAGCGTTCACCCGCCCCGCCCGGAAACCCCCCGCCTAGTAACGTTTCATGCCACTTTCCAATCTTCGATCTAGCCGTCGTGTCCTATCCGGCTTGCTGTTTCTGTTGCCGGTCGCTGCGTTGCAGGCCGCGGCACCCCAAAAAGCCGCGCCTCAAAAGGCCGAGTCCAAAACCGCCGAGTCTCAAACCGTTGACTTCGAGTCGACTTTGCCAAAGGAGTTCCGAAAGTCGATCGGGTCTTGGGAGATTGCCGATGGCGTCTTGGTCGGCCGGGAAGTCCCCGCCGATCATCATCCGGCCGCTTCGCGACTGTTTTTCAAGATTTCCGACGGTGTGATCCGCGGCAAATTCAAACTCAACGAAGCCAAATCGATCAACTTCGGGTTTGATCCGGCCGCCGGTCAGCTCGATAAGAAAGGCCACCTGTGTTCCTTTGGATTGACCCCTCGTCGGGTGTCGATGAACTGGGCGCCTAATAAAGCGGATCCGAGTTCCAAGGGTAAAATGCTGGCCAATGCCAACGTCAATCTAGCGACCGATCAGTGGATCGATTTCGAGATTCGCTGTGAAGGAGAAACGATTTCCCTGACCGCCGGCGGGGCAACATTGACCGGCAGCCACCCCGAGTTTTCTTGCCAAAAAACCGGTTTGGTGCTGCGAGTCGTTGGAGGACCGGCGATGTTTGACGACATTGTTTGGCATATTAAATAATTTCGTTTGGGCTGCTATGTCGCTGCACGTGTGTTGCCAAGATCGTCAGCGTCAGTGCGACGACCGATCGGTTGAGCATCAGGGTGCTGTGCGGGACGGCGACTTCGTGAAAGCCCGCGGCGCCGGGCAGGGCCGCTTCGGTCAAGGAGACCACCAGATCGCCGGGTCCGTCGACCAGGGGGTGCGTGGCAACCCCCGGCATCCGGCCGGCGATGATTTCAAATGGAAAGGGCGGCGTCGCGAGCGTTTCGACCAGCGTTTGCCAATCAGTGCCCAGCTCCACCGCGCCGCGGCCGATGAACGTTTCAAACAATCCGATGCCGCCGAATCGTCCCACCAAATCGAGCCGGCGGGCGATCGCGGCGCCTTGGTTGGGGGGGCCGAGCATCACCATCGCCCGGCAACGATCCAGCACCGGGTCGGCGGCGTCGGCCCACGTCCGAATCAGCCGCCGGGTGACAATGTTGCCCATGCTGTGGCCGACAAACGCCAGCGGAGCGGTCGGCGGCAGGTCCGCGATCACTTCGGCGACCGTTGCGGCCGCCGCGTCGATCGAACCCCGCGTGCTGGCGTAATCGACCGGCACCGGCACGCCGATCTCGGCGTCGCGAATTTGATTGGACAGGTACCGCATCGACAGCGACGACCGCATCAATCCGTGCAGCAGGATGATGCGCGGGACCGAATCGTTGTCGTCTCGGGGGGCCAATTGATCGAGCAGGCGGAGCGCGTCGGGCAACGAGCCGGCGAAGTGCCTCAGCGCCCAGCGGTCGATCAGCCGGTGGTGGCCGGTGATCGCGTGACGTTGGATTCGGTAACCATCGCGAACCCGGACGTCCGACCACAATTGGCTGCCGCCGAGCGTCGGCAGGGGAATGGTGTTCATGGTTGCTTCGTTGCGGCCTACGGCTCTCCGGCGACCCGCGGTAGGATAACGCGTGATGCCTCACCCGTTTCCAGAGCCTACCCGCGGGGACCCATGACGCCCGATTCGCCCGACGACGACCCGGAAATCGATCCCGACCGTCCCCACCCCGGCGAAGCGCCGCCGCCGTTGCGCGCCCGGGTGCCCGATCACATCGCCGAAGGGGTCTTCAGCACCGGGGCGGTCGTGATGTCCGGTGCCCACGAGTTCATCATCGATTTTTTGCAAACGATCGGTCGGCCTCACCGCGTCGCGGCGAGGATCGTGATCCCCGGCCCGGTGTTGCCGCAGTTCATCGAAGCGTTGTCCAAAAATTTGGAACTCTACCGCGGGCGTTTCGGCGAGCCGACCAACCAAAAGTTTTCCCGCGGCGAGACGATCGTCACCACCGACGCTTCGGGGACGATGGCACAAACCGATTTTGACGACGACTCGGGCGGCGGCGGTGATTCGGGGACCGGTGGGGCCGGCGGGGGCGGGGGCGGGGGTGGTCCCGGTGTCGCTCCTGCCCCGCCCCCTTCGCCCCGGCGCCCTTCTCCGCAAGAAATCTATGACGATTTAAAAATGCCCGACACGATTTTGTCGGGTTGCTATGCCAACGGCGTGATGATCGGCCATGGGGCGACGGAGTTCGGATTGGACTTTTTGACCAGTTTTTTCCCCCAATCGGCCGTCTCGGCGCGGGTGTTCTTGGCCGCCGGGCAAGTCCCCCGATTGCTCGAATCGCTCAAGGGGGCATGGAACCAGGCTCAAAATCGCCACCGCCCGCCCGAGGGGTTTTAAGGGTCAAAGGTGGAAGGGTCAAAGGTGGAAGGGTCAAAGGAAGTTGGATGGCTGTTTTCACGATGACTTCATCCTTTAACCCTTAACCTTTGAACCCTATCCCACCCATGCTCCCCCTGATGCACGACTTGCCGCGAGCTTCGATCCCCGGCAATCGGCGGCTGGTTCTCGCCTCCGGTTCGCCGCGGCGTGCAGAGCTGCTGGTCGCCGCCGGGTATGAGTTCACCGTCCGCCCGGCTTCCGACTCCGCGGAGTGCGGCATTTGCACTTCCGTGACCGCGCCGCAACTGGTCGCCCGATATGCGTTTCGCAAAGCGATCGACGTCGGCCGGCGATTGATCGGCGGAGCGGACGCAGAATCGAGCCTGATCCTCGCCGCCGACACGGTTGCGTCGCTCAACGGTCAAATTTTGGGGAAGCCCAGGGACCGCGACCACGCCGCCTGGATGCTGCGGCAACTCGCCGGCACGCGGCATGACGTCTTCACCGGGGTGTGTTTGATGACGCCGGAGCCGACCGCCAGCGTCGTCGAAGTCGTCCGCACCGAGCTGGTCATGCAGCCGCTTGGCGACGCCGAACTGGACGCCTACCTGGACACCGAGCTTTGGGTCGGCAAGGCCGGTTCGTTCGGTTATCAGGACGGCAACGACTGGTTGCGTTTGGTCGATCCGAATTCGAGCCAAAGCAATGTGGTTGGATTGCCGATGGAACGACTAGCCGCGCTCTTGGAACAATTTGAACAATTGGCCACCCCGATCGACACCGAGGATCTCCACGGATGAGAACTGCAAACGCCCCGCTGCTCGCCGTCGCCGCGATGTCGCTCTGGACTTCCATGGCCGCCGCGACCGAGTGGGCCGAAAAAATGTTTCCGGTCAAACGTCATAACTTCGGCAACGTCGGACGAGGCACGACCGCCGAATTTCGATTTGAGTTCGAGAACATCTACGAGGAGGAACTCCACGTCGGCTCGATCCGTTCCTCGTGCGGATGCACCGACCCGTCGATCACCCAAGACTCGTTGGTGACGCACGAGAAAGCCGCGGTCGTGGCCAAGTTCAATACGACATCGTTTATTGGCCAAAAAGCGGCGACGATCACGGTGGTTTTTGACCGGCCGTACTACGCCGAAGTCCAGTTGCAGGTCTCCGGCCATGTCAACACCGACATCACCTTTGACCCGCCGGACATCGATTTCGGCGAAGTCAAAGCGGCTGCCGAGCCGGTCCGTCAAATCAGCATCACGCATCGGGGCGATCCGTCGTGGCGGATCACCGACGTCCGCAGTCACTGTCAGGATCTATCGGTTTCGCTGTCATCGCCACGCAACGTCGCCGGCGGGGTGCAGTATGACATGACGGTTAAAATGAAACCGTCGATGCCCGAGGGGGATTTGAACAACCGTTTGACGCTGATCTCCAATGATCGTGAGTTTCCGACGGTCGAGATGGCGATCGAAGGCATGATTCGCCCCTCGCTGGTCGTCTCGCCGGCGGCCATCTCGTTGGGCACGACCGAGGCAGGGCAGACGGTCAAGAAGCGGTTGCTCGTCCGCGGCGAGGAGCCGTTTGAAGTCATTGAGATTCGTTGCCAGGACAAGCGGTTCACGTTTGACAAACCGACCGGCAGCAAACCGATGCATCTCGTTTCGATGACGTTCACCGCGGACGATCAGACCGGCGCGGTGGCTCAGAAGATTGAGATTGTCACGAGCCTGGACGGCCGCACCGTCGGCAGCGTGGCGACCGGCACGGTACGTTAGTTCCGACGCGACTGCCGGTGATGAAGTTGTTTTCTATCAACCCTTGGCAACCTCAATCGGCCCGCAAAACGCTTCGTCTCCGAGGTCGGGGCGGGCGGTTGACGCAACCTCCCACCAGTCGATTGCTCCGATTGCTCCCTATTGGCTCAATGACTGCCTGAGCGTTGTCAAAGTCGCGCGGCCGGGTTTTTGGCCGACGCACCTGTGGTTTTACGGGTTGCCGCTGGCCGGGGTGCATCTGTTCGGGTCGGTCGGCTTTTGGTTCGGCGCGTTCTATGTCTGTTTTCCGATGGGGCTTTTGCTTTACGGTTGGAATGATCTTGGCGATGCGGCGACCGATGCAATCAACCCTCGCAAAGACAGTTGGCTCTTTGGTGCTCGCCCCGATCAGTCGCTTCGCCGCCGGTTGCCGTGGATCATCGTCGCGGTCCAGTTGCCTTTTCTGATCGCATTGCCAATCGTCGGTGGTCCGAGATTATTGCTTTGGGCCGCCGCGGTGGTTCTGACCAATTGGACCTACAACAACCTGGGTTGGAAGAGTCGGCCGGGGTTGGACATGCTCAATCAAGTCGGCTACCTGTTGGTCTTTGTGCTGGCGATTTGGCTGTGCGGGGTCAATCGCCTCAACGCCGCGGCACTATGTTTTAGCGCCCTGTTTGCGATGCAAAGCCATCTGTTTGGTCAATTGATGGACATCGGCGAGGACGCCGCGGCGGGCCGGCGAACGACCGCGGTGGCGATCGGATTGCGACCGGCCAAAGTCCTGCTAAGCGGACTGATGTTGACTGAAGCGGTGATTGCCTGGACGCAGTTTCGGGGCGAGTTCGTGGGCCACTTCCTGGCGATCGGGTCGCTGTTTTTTCTTGTCGATGCGTGGAAGGGTCCCCCCCGCTACCCGGTCGCTTTCGTCAAAGCATTCTTCGTCGTTTGGAATCTGATCGTCCTGGCAACGATGCATTTGGTGTGGCGGTACGGTTGGTTCCTGCTGGATGGGTGACGCTGCATCGGTTGGGTGGTAGCGATGCCACCGACGTTGCCATTTTGCCACGTGACGTTGAAGATTCTTTGCATTGAAACGATTGTGATGACGTTGGGATTCGGAGTTGGTTGAAAGGATGGTGTTTTGGTGGAAACCTAAACGTTGTGACCTAAGCTGGTCACCATGTTTCAAAGCCCACGCCCCGCCGGTTTACTTTTCGCCATCCTTGTTGCATCGACGACGTGCCGGGCGATGGCGACCGATTGGTTGACCGCTGCGTCGACCTACAGCCACGATGCGTATGGTCAACGGTTGTGGCAGCATCAACCGATCGCGACGCCGACCGCCGCGGCCACGCCTCCGCTGCGGACGTCGGGGTACACGCACGTCCGCAGCAGCATCAACTACGGTCAGTCGGCGGACAATTATCACCGCGTGGAGGCTTGGGGCGATCCGGTGCGACCGTATGGCGAATGGCGATTCCCCTATCGCCCCTTCAGCACGCCGTATCCCAACTGGGGGGCACCGTATGCGGGAGCCAACTTTGGTCCGGTTTTTGGTGCCCCCCTTGGAGCTTTCGGAGGTGGGGCGGTTGGCGGCGGTCCCGTCCAAGGCTACCCCCCGGCCGGTGTGAATCCACCGGTCGGTATTCCGGCGTTGATCAATCCCGTCCGTCCGGAGTTGCGATTCTCCCCGCGGCGGCCGGCCGGGTTGCCGGTCGACCAAACCGTTGACGGGTATCATCCGGTCTACCGAGATTGATCCTCCGTCAGGAAACTAGCGATGTTGATAGTCGTGACCGGTGCGACCGGGTTGGTGGGAAGCCGAGTTTGCCAACAATTGCTTGCCGCGGGGCATCACGTTCGCGGATTAAAACACCAATCCGAACCCCGCTTCGATGGACATCACCAAGTCAATTGGTTCCAGGGGTCACTGGATGCCTGCGATCCGGTGCGTCTGTTGCAAGACTGCGATGGTTTGGTCCACGCCGCGTTGTCTCGCGACGAAGCCTCCTTCATGGCAGAGCCGTCGGATACGGTGGCCTATTACCAAACCAACGTGATCGGCAGCCTGCGGTTGTTCAATGCCGCGGTGAAAGTCGGCGTTGGGCGATGTGTTTCGATCAGCAGCGGGGCGGTGCATGAGAAAACAATTGGTGGCGATCAACCAATTGACGAGACGCACCCGTTGTGGCCGGCGTCGATTTATGGCGCGGTCAAGGCCGCCGTTGAAACCCAGGTTCATGCCTACGGGCTGAGCGGCAAGTTGCAGATCGCCAGTTTGCGTCCGACAACTATTTTCGGCGTTGCCGATCCGGTTCAAAACAGTCGTTATTATCAGTTGGTCGAAAATGCGGCGGCCGGCCGGGTCGTCGATATTTCCGGCGGGGGCAAAGTCGTCGCGGCCGAGGATGTCGCCACCGCAGCGATCCATTTGGTGACCGGAAAATTCGATATCGCCGGGCAAACTTATAATTGTGTCGACCGGTTCGTTTCCAATGCCGAAGTCGTCGCGATGATCGAATCGGTCGCCGGCCGGACGTTTGAAACGACCGGAGAGGTCAAGAAAGCCGGACGGTCGATGAGTCATCAAAAATTAGCGGCAACGGGCTTCCGGTTTGACACCGCGACCCGGCTTCGCCGAACGATCGCGGCGTTGTGGTCGGCGGTCGGCGACGCCGCTACGCTTTGAACCGATCCGCAATTCGTTGCACACCCATGTTTGTCCCAAAGGTTCGGTTTGTCGCTGCTGACCCTCGACTCGCTGTCCAAACGTTTTGTCACCGAGGCGGGCACCGTCGACGCGGTGGCCGACCTATCGCTGCACGTCGATGCCGGCGAGGTCTACGGGCTGCTGGGACCCAACGGCGCCGGCAAAACCACCACGCTGCGGATGGTGCTGGGGTTGCTCCCGCCCGACGCGGGGGATGCGACTGTCGACGGCGTGTCGCTGCGTGAGAAACCCGCGATTGTCAAATCGCGATTGGGCTTCGTGTCGGCTTCCGATGGGGTTTACCCGTGGCTGAGCGTTCGCGAAATGTTGCTGTATTTCGCGGACCTGTATGGGACCGAGCCGGCCGTCGCCGAGGCGTCGTTGACTCGGTTGGCCGATGTCATGGGCATCACGTCGCTGCTGGACCGGCGGGCCGGCGGGCTGTCGACCGGTCAGCGGCAACGGGTCACCTTGGTCCGCGGTTTGATTCATGACCCGCCGGTGATGTTGCTCGATGAACCGACCCGGGGGCTGGATGTCGTCGGGGTTCAAACGGTCTTTGAGTTCATCGAGCATCTGCGGGCCGAGGGAAAAGCGGTCGTCGTCTGCACCCATCGTTTGGACGAGGCGGAGCGGTTGTGTGACCGCTTCGGGCTGCTTCACCGCGGCCGGATGCGATACGCCGGGACGCTGGGGGAACTGCGGCGTGAGACGGGACGGGAGCGTTTGGTGGAAATCTTTACCGATCTGTTGAAGGACAAAATTGCGTTGAATCGGACACCATCGCCAATCGACGAGGCGGTCGTTTGAACATTCGCCGGCTGGGGCGGCTGACGCTCAAAGAACTCCGCGAAACGCTCCGGGACCGGCGGACGATCGTCACGTTGGTGCTGATGCCGCTGCTGGTCTATCCGCTGCTGACGATGGCGCTGAACCGATACCTGCTCTCGGCCGGTCCGGTGGCGACCGGTTACGTCGTCGGGGTCGATGACCAACAAATCGGCGACTGGGTTGGCGGGGTGCTGCGCAATCCGCTGTCCGCTCCGCCGCCGGCGATCCTGGAGTCCTCCGGCGGGCGGCTGGCGGAGTTCAAAGTGGTGCTGTCGGAGGACATGCCCGCCCGCGAAGCACTCGAAGCCAACCAGTTGGACCTTGCCGTCGAATCCTCGGGGTTTCGCGACGGCGGGCCGATTGATTTGCGGGTGATTGCCTACGCCGGTGACGAGGCGAGCCTGTCGGCCAGGCGGATCCTGATCGAGCGGCTGCAGTGGGCACGGTTGGCGGAGGCCGAGGCGGCGTCGGGACTCGATGCCGGGCCGGTGATCGAGGCGGTGGTCGTCGGCGGCACCGATGAGCCGAACAACCCGTTGGCATTGATCCTGCCGCTGGTGCTGGTGCTGATGACGATCACCGGCGCGGTCTATCCGGCGATTGATTTGACCGCCGGCGAACGCGAACGGGGCACGATGGAGGCGTTGATGGCCTCGCCGGTGCCGCGGTTGTCGATTTTGCTAGCCAAATACGTTGCCGTTGTCACCGTCGCGATGGCCACCGCGACAATCAACCTGGTCGCGATGTACGTCACGCTGCAGGCGTCGGGGTTGATGGCTGCCCTGGCTCAAGGGGCCGGCGGGGGAGCGGGCACGTTGACCCCGATGGCGATGCTTTGGGTGTTGCTGCTGCTGCTTCTGTTTAGCTGTTTTTTCGCGGCGTTGCTGCTGTCGCTGACCAGTTTCGCGAGGTCGTTCAAGGAGGCGCAGGCGTACCTGATCCCCGTGATGCTGTTGTCGCTCGCCCCGGCGATGATCGCGTTGCTGCCGGGCATCGAGTTGTCGGGGCTGATCGCGGTGGCGCCGCTGATCAATGTGGTGGTTTTGGCCCGCGACATTCTGGCCGGTTCGGTGCCGGTCGCCGGCGCGACGGTGGCGGTTTTCGCAACGATCGTCTACGCCGGCGCGGCTCTGGCGATCGCCGCGAGCCTGTTTGGCAACGCGGCGGTGGAGCGGACCAGCGAGAGTTCGATCGGTTCGTTATTTCGCCGCCCGTTGGCCGGACAAGCTGACCGAGATGTTCCCGGGGTGGCGGTTGCCGGTTTGGTGCTGGCGATGCTCGTTCCGACCTCGTTTGTCGTTTCCAATACGCTCTCGCGATTGGCGGCCGGCGGTTTGGGCGCCGTCGACTCGGGCACCGGATCGCTCTCACCGCTGCTTTGGGCCAATGCGGCGGGTTTGATCCTCAGCTTCGGATTGCTGCCGGCGGTGGTGACGCTTTGGAACCGCTACCGAGTTGCGTCAACGTATCGTCTGGCCCGGCCGCCGATTGGCGGGATATTAGGGGCAATCATCATCGCCGCGGGCGGCTGGGCGGTCGCTCACGAACTGATCGTGCTGGCCGACGAGTTCGGGCTGGCCGTCATCGGCGAAGGCCTCAAGGAGCGGACCGCGGCGCTGGCGGATCGTTGGAAAACCGTGCCTTCGGCGGTGCTGCTGCTGACCTTGGCGGTGACCCCGGCGGTCGTCGAGGAAGCGTTCTTTCGCGGCTTTTTGTTCTCGTCGCTGCGGGGCCGTATCCGACCGGCTGCGGTGATCGTTTCGACCGCGGTTCTGTTTGGGTTGTTTCATGTCTTCGTCGGCCAGACGCTGCTAATTGAGCGATTCCTACCGACCACCTTCCTGGGGTTGTTGCTCGGCTGGGTGGCCCACCGAACCGGCAGCGTGCTGCCGGGAATGCTGCTGCACTTTTTGCACAACGCGATGCTTGAATTAGCGGCCAAGTACCAGGATCGCTTGGATTTCCTGGGCGGTGGCTACGAGGACAGCTCTCACCTACCCCCGCTCTGGTTGGCGGTCACCGCCGGGTTGCTGCTCGTCGGCCTGGCGACAGTCGCTTGGTCGACGCGACGGTCCACCTAGTGGAATGTCAACGTAATATTTTAGGGTGAGCCGAACGCGCTAGCGTCGGGTATCGAGCAAAACCCGCGGCTAGCGCCGTCGGCTCACTTGGCTTCAGGTCCGCGAATCCGAAAGTCTTGACGACTTCCGCTACCCCGATGGCCGGGCTAGGTGGTGCGTTGAACTAGACCGTCAACGGTTCTCCGACCCGACGATGTTTCGCCTTGACGGGGACGGCAACGGGTTCGCAGTTCGCGGGCGACTTGACGTCCGATACCTTCAACGCTTCGTCGAGCTGTTCGGGGATCGCGTCGAGGTAGTGCAGCAACGGCATCAATCGTTCGGGCAGGTCGACATTGGTTCGGGTGATCAATTCCAGACGCCCGACCGCCACCAGTTCGCGGTTGGGTCCGTGCTGGGCGTGGACGGGAAGCCGCAGCACGGTTTGCAGGCCTTTTTCGGGCAGCCGGGCGGCTTGCCAGGTGGCGTGGAAGCCCTCGTGCAGCCACGGCAGAGAAAGGTCGATTTTGACCCGCTCGAAACCGCACGACTTGGCTTTGTCGACCAGCGGTTCCCAAATCGGTGCCCAGTTGGATTCGACCGCGTGGAGGCCTTTGAAATGGTGGCGGTCCTGCGATTCGACGTCACAGGTGGTCGGCCGCATCGCAAACGATCGTCCGAATCGGAACAACCGCGTGGCCAACAACCTCGCCTCGGTGTGTCCAAAGGTGCGGCTGAAGATAAGCAGCCCCAGCGTTCCGGCAATCGCCGCGGGCGGCAACCATTTGAGGTCATAGGCAATCGACAAAACCGCTGCCGTCGATGAAAGGGCGCATAGCCCGCCAACGATCCAAAGCATCAGTCCGGGGCCGAAACGTTGTTGCAGTAGATGATGCAGGTGCCCCCGGTCGGTCGCATACATGCTCCGGCCGGTCATCCAGCGACGAATGATCGCGGCGGTCGAATCAAACAGCGGCAACACCAGGATGGCGATCGGGGCGGCCGCGACGACCGTTTGCTCTTTGAGCGAGCACCACATCGACAGCACTCCGACGCACAATCCGATCATCATCGATCCGGCGTCGCCGAGGTAGATCGAAGCCGGGGGGCGATTGAAAACCAGGAAACCGACCAGCGAGCCGCCCAGCCCGACGGCCGCCAGCGTGGCGGGCAGTCCGCCGCCGTTTTGAACGTTCAGGACCGCCAGTCCCAGACAAATCGACAATCCCACCGTGGTCGCCATCCCATCGGCACCATCGAGCAGGTTCAGGGCGTTGATTGCAATCAGCAGCCACAGGACCGAGATCGGCATCGACAACGGCCCGAGATCCAATTGGTATCCGGCGAAGGAGATCGTGTGGATCATCGTGCCGCTGCCGACGATGCCCATCGCCACGAGGCTTTGGATGAGCAATTTTTGACGCCCGCGGATCGTCCAGATGTCGTCGATCAGGCCGACGACCATGATCACGGTCGCACCGCAAAGCAGCGAGATCCAGCGTTGTCCGCGGCTATCGGCCGCCCACCAATCGGTCCGCATCGCGATGTCACGCCACGGCAACAAACCGGTCTGCAAGTCGCCCAGCGGTTGCCACGACAACCAAGCCCAAGCGAGGGAGACGCCACTGATTGCCGCCAGAAATACCGCCAAGCCCCCGCCCAGCGCCACCGGCCGCTGCTGTAATTTTCGCTGAGCATCGGGTTGATCGACGACTCCCAGTCGCCGAGCGATCGCCCGAACCACCGGGACCAGCAGCAGGGCCGAGGCAAGGGCCGCGGCAAAGGTGACGAGAAGGATTTCTGCCATGAAAACCAATCAAATGATGAAAATCCGATTTCGGATGCGTACCACCCGAAGCCGTGGGTTGAAGTTTAGTCCATGTCCCACGCATCGACCCACCCCAACGGGGGAGAGGGTGTGAATTCACCCCATGATCAGAGCGAATGAATCGATTGAACCATCAAAACGAGCGTCCGAGCCGGAGCGGACACCGCCGCTGTTTTGGTGATTGGACCGCTATTTTGGCGATTGGATCGACCGGTGGGGCGTCGAAGTTCCGGCCCGAGATCACTTCGGACGGAATTTAACTCATGCCGGCCGGTCGAGTGAGGCGATACCAAGGTCAACGACGGGTCTTCGGGGCACTGCCCCCAGTCCGGCCAGGCGAGCGGGGGAATGGAACCCTTGCCCGCTAACTGCCCCGCTTGATCGCGGGTGTCGGTGGCCGGAGGGTTGATTGCCCGACGCAACCGCAATGGAACCGCCACGGACCGGCCGATGTCAATGAACAAGAATTCGCTTCTGCCCGCCGCGTCGTCGCTGGCTTTCGGGGTGGTCAATGCCCCGGCGTCCGGGGAGCCAACACATCCGCGGCCCTCGCGGATGTTCCGCCGAGCGGCTTTGGCGGCCGGCTTGGCGATGGTCGTCTCCTCGACCGGATGCTCCTTCGTCAGCAACGCTCGCAAGTCGTTGTCGCGGACCGAATGCATCGACGACTTCATCTCCAATCACCGCAACGAGGTGATGGCCGAGAAGGCGTGGTATCGCGTCCAGTCATGCTATCAAAACCACTGCTGCGTCAAAGATTTCCGAGCCGGCTTCATCGCCGGATACATGGAAGTCGCCGACGGCGGCAGCGGCTGCACCCCGACGGTCGTCGACTCGTCGTACTGGGGCTGGAAACACCGCGGCCCCGAGGGCCAGAACTGCATCAACGCTTGGTTCGAGGGCTTCCCGCTGGGGGTCAAAGCCGCCGAGCAGGATGGCGTTGGTTTCCACAATCAAATCCGCGTCGAAGGCCCGCCGTCGTGTGCGACGCCGATGATGACCGGGACCGCATCGCCGACGCCCGCCGGTTCGCTGCCGCTGGCTTACGGACCCGACGGCACACCGCGTCCGCCGGCTTATCCCGGCTACCCGGTTCCCGGCGCCGCTCCGTTGTCGGGCGTGCCCGCCGATCCGATCCTGGACGCCCCGGCCGGCGCCGCGATGGAAGCCCCCCCGGCGGTGTTCCGCGACCGGACCGATCGTCCGATCGCTCCGCGGGCGCCTTCGGTGTTGCCCGACGGCATCGATGCGGACCTACCTTACTCGGCCACCCCGTTCACGCCGCCGCCGGTGCCGCCGCCGGCCCCCGGCTACGGACCGTTTGGTTCCACCGCTCCCGAAGAACCGTTGCCGCCGGGCGTCCGGCTCAACCGGGGCGAACGGATCGTGCCCGGGGCGACCGTTTACCGCGAAGTTGGCGAGGAGAGCCAGGCGAAGTCGAAGACACCCGTGTCGATCACTTCGCCCAGCGATCAGCCGCAGCCCAAGGCACAACCGCCCAAAGCACAACCGCCCAAGGGTAAACCGGCGGCCGGCAATGCCGCCGCGGCGGGTTTGCAACTGCCCGCCTGGCTCAAAGACACGCCGCAGCTTCCTGAGCCGACGCCCTCGGTGATGAGCTTCACCGACCAGTCACCCGCCGGACCATCGGCCCGGGTGGCGACCGCCCCGGCGAAAGTTCAAGTCCGCGTCGCCGAGCCGCCCTCGGGTCTCAGCCCCGGTTTGACCCTGCCGCCGCCACCCGGCTCTCGACCACTGGACGCTCAGCCAACTCAGGCGGAGATCGACGAAGTGATCAACGAAATCTTCGGTCGCTCCAATCCTTGATCGAAGTCACTCGACTTTAATTCTCTACCGCTCCTCCATTTTCACCGCGACGTCCACGTGGGCGGTGACTCCCACCACCGCCACGCCGTTACCAAAGGGTTCAAGGATGAACGCCGTCTCCGAACAATTGACCAAAACCAACACTTCTCAACCCCGGCGGAAACCCCGCCGGGCCGCGGCGGTCGCCGCGACGTTGCTGTTGACCACCCTGGCCGGTGGCTGCACGGCGCTGACGCAACCGATCGAGGGCGTGCCGGCCGAACGGTTGCCGCCCTCGTTTTTCCCGCCGCCCAAGAACAACTTGGTGCCCGTGGACATCGCCCTGCTCTCGCTGGAGCCGCCACGCGACTACCAGCTCGACGCCGAGGACGTGTTGGGCGTTTATATCGAAGGCGTGTTGCCGTTCAATCCGCCCAACCAGCCGCCCGAACCGCCGCCGGTCAACTTCCCCGAAGCTGACTCGACCCTGCCGCCGTCGATCGGTTACCCGATCGCGGTGCAAGAAGACGGCACGTTGGCGTTGCCGCTGATCGAACCGATCCAGGTCCGCGGGCTGACGCTTGAGCAGGTCCGCAACAAGATCCGCTTGGCGTACATCAACGAGGAGATCCTCAAGGAGGACAAGGCTCGACCGATCGTCACGTTGATCAAGGAGCGGACGTACAACGTCATCGTGGTGCGTGAGGACCAGGCTCGCGGCGGCGGGGAGTTCCTGCGGGAAGTCGACGACGCGGCCCGCGGCGGTTTGATCCGTCTGCCCGCTTACCAAAACGACATCCTGCACGCCTTGGTCGAAACCGGCGGTCTGCCGGGACTAAACGCCAAGAACGAGGTTAAGGTGCTGCGGGCCAACGAGGCCGACAAACGTCGCCGGGCCGCGTTCCTGCGTCAATTCGCCGCCTCGCAGCTCGCCGCTCAAAAAGACCCGTGCGTTTGCCCGCCGGAGTTGCCGCCGGACCCGTCGATCCTCCGCATCCCGCTGCGGTTGCCGCCGGGCGTCGTTCCCAACATCGCTCCCCGCGACGTGGTGCTTCGCGACGGCGATATTGTCTACATCGAAAATCGCGACGCCGAAGTGTTCTACACCGGTGGCCTGTTGCCCGGCGGCGAGTTCCCGTTGCCGCGTGACTACGACTTGGACATCCTCGGAGCGATGGCGATCGCCGGCACCGGGGTCGGCCAGGGCGGGCAGATGCAGCGTGGCGGCGGTGGGATCGGCGGGATTGCCGGGTCGATCGCCACGGTGCCCCCGGGGCAACTGTACATCCTGCGAAAAACTCGCTGTGATGGCCAAGTCGCGATCGCGGTCGACTTGACCCGAGCGATCAACGACCCCCGGGCACGCCCGCTGGTCCAGCCCGGCGATACGTTGATCCTGCAGTACAAGTGTGAGGAGGAAATCCTCAACTTTGGACTCGGCACGTTCTTCACCTTCGGGATTCAAGAACTCTTCCGAGGCGGAAGGTAGTCTCCACCGTCGCGGGGGCCGCCAGGCCTCCGAACGAGCAATGACCGTAGCGGGGGCCGCCAGGCCTCCGAACGAGTCTCGACCAAAGCTTCGCAACCTTGGTCACCGGACTCACCACGGCGGATCGGCGGTAAACGTCAACCGCTGCCCGCCCGTGGGATGATCCAACGACAACGAAACGGCGTGCAGGGCGATCGAGCCGGGCACGCCGTTTTTCGTAGCCCAAGCCGGACCGCCATATTTCCGGTCGCCCAGGATGGCGTGACCCCTCGATGCCGCCTGAACACGGATTTGATGTTTGCGACCTGTTTGCAGGCTCACCTCAAGCAGGCTGTTTTCTCCGGCGAGGGAAAGGACGCGGAAATCGGCAACCGCGTGTAGGCCTCCATGGGACACCGGCCGCATCCGGGCTGCTGCGTCATCTTTGAGCAATTGGTCTTCCCAGCGGCCGGCCGCCGGGGTGACATGCCCGGAAACGATCGCCCGATAGATCTTCGCGGGGCCGTCGTCCCGGCGAGCGAACTGCCGGCCGAGCCGGGCGGCCGCCTTGCTGGTTCGCGCCACGACCATCACCCCGCCGGTCACGCGGTCCAGCCGGTGGACGATGCCGACGTAGACGTTGCCAGGTTTGGCGTACTTCCGCTTCCAATAGGCGGCGATCGCGGCGTGAAGGGTCGACTGCGGATCGACCCCGGTACCTCCCATCACCGGCATTCCGGCGGGTTTGACCACCACAATCAGATGGTTGTCCTCGTACAGAATCTCCGGCGTCACCGTTTCCCCCTCGCCACTGAAATCGTTGGGCCGGCACTTTGGTCACGTGGCCCCGGAAGGCCTAACTTATTTCAAGTGATTCAAGAATGCACCCATACTCCCGGCAAGCCTCGCCGTCCGGGAAGTATGCACCATTCGCCCACCGCAGGTCGCTTCTTCGGATGGGACGTAGCGGAAGTCGCCACGACTTTCGGTTACGCTTCATCGAACCCGAAAGTCTTGGCAACTTCCGCTACTCAAAGTTCCAGTCGCAGCCTGCAATCAGTCGCTCAGCGAGATTTCGGCTTGTTCCTGCACGGAACCATCGACGATCGACTCTAAGACAATTTTCCGGCAGTCCAGGTCACTGACCCCAGTGAGGTCGAAAGTAACCCGTTTGAGCATCGAAGTGACCGACACAACGGATGCGGCCGCATGAGTAATCGTCCCGCACCGGAGCCGAAACGTGGGGTCGGCATAGGCACCAAACGCACCACGGCCCCAAAGACCGGTCGCGGGAAAATGGGGTGTCGCTCATGGCTTGACCTCCTCGGCTATTTCGGCCGCGTTGATCGGTTCGGGGACCTCCAAATTCGTCGAAACGACTGTAAAGACGGAAGCGTCCGCCAGCTCCGGCTCGACCCTCAGACGAATATTCGCCGATGCCGAGAATGCAAACTCTTTGGGAGCAAAAGCGCGGGTGTAGCGAGAATCCACCTCTCGCAGAACCCAACCGATTGGGCTGTTTTCCCACGTAGCACGGTTGCTACCGTAGGCAGCATGTCGCTTTGGGCATCAAAGTAGGTGCTTATAAGCATTGAAGCGGACCGTTGAACTATTGCGACCCTAACACTTCCGTCAGCATAAAACACGATCATGTCTGAGGGCATTTCAGCTTTGATCGGGAGGCTGACGCCCCGGGCGGTCGTCACTGCCCACTCGCCGGCAAACCAGAAAGGCAGTCCTCGCAGGTCACAAAAATTTGCCTTCATCGCAGAAGACTTCAGGGGGCGTGAGAGCCACCCCAAATCGCCCGGATACTCTCGGTAGTGGCATTGCTCACCATTTAGGATAAACGACCAACCGTTAATAGCCATTTTCTCAGGCTGTTTGGGATTGTAGGCCCGATGGAGCGGTCGCTCCGCTTTTGGAACCCCACTGAAAGGTTCGGCTTTCTGTTTCACCTCCTCCAAACCCGCCGCGGCTTCACCCTTGCCATCATTCCCGAGTGGGGGTGGGTCCGATAGCGGGAGGACGTCACGTTCCAGGCTCGTGAAGTGTAAACGTTGGGACGCTTGTTCCGGACTTACGTAGCCATCAGCAATCATCCGCTGCTGAAGATAAAGCAACGCGGCCCGCGTCTGTTCTCGTCGAACGAGAACTTCGAGATCGGCGTCGATTCGGTGCATCTCGCAACGTTTAACCCATCGAAGGTAAGGAGCTAACAACCGCGACATCATGTCAGCGGGGATTTCATCGCCGACAAGGGTGTCGATGACCGGATTCTCGTGCTTTTCGTGTGTTTCCGGATTCTCTTGAGCCGCTGCTGAGCTGAGGACGGCAAGACTGAATATCCCGAAAGAAATTGCAACAACGCAATTTGGTACCAAAAATCGTGGTGGGGCAGCACGATGATTATTAAGGGTATTCATGGTGAACTCCTAAGGATTGCTGCTGCTCTTTGGGCAACGTTCTAAACCCAGAGTTTCGGAGACCTCGGAATTAACTACGTCGTCCCAGGAATTTGACACATCACAGATATATCCATACATTGGCCGGCTGTAGCATGGCTCGTAACATTCCGAAGATGTGCCGCAATGAATGGTTTCCCAGTAGCAATTGCCCCCAAACGGCCCGTTGGGAACCGGTTCGCCCGGGTCATCCTCCAAAGTCACTTGCTCACAAACGACCGCCTCAAAGCCAACGTTGTACTGATCATAGCCTGGACCATCATTGGCAGAATTGCACCGCCAAAAACCACCCGGCTCTTCCGTACAGTAGCCGCCCGGTTTGCAACCGCTGCCGGGGTACGGCTCAAAGTCCGAGCAGGCCTCCCCACTGGGAGCGTACTGGTAGCAAACGTAATCGCCAACGGCCGATGGCGTTGGCAAACAGACGAGGTAAACGACACCCGTCAGACACAGCCCTTTCAATCGACGCATTTTAACACCCTGAATTTGGATTTGCATCAAAACCGAACTGAACCTCGAAAATCTACCAGACTGTTAAGGGGGGGGGCAATGACCTTTGTGGCAATTTGCGGGAAAATTTTCCCCGGTGATGCGAGTCCGGTGACAGGCCAGAGGCCTATCCCACGTTTTGCTCGAACATCGCGACCGCGGCGGCCTCGTGCCACCGTGTCCCGTCGGCTTGATAGAAGCCGGTATGACCGCCGGTGGGCAGCATCACCGGATACAACTCGTTGCCCGATTGCCAATCGCGACCCTCGAAAACTTTGGGGTCGACGACCGGATCATCCATCGCGTGAATCATCAGCGTCGGAGTTCGGATTTGGTCCATCCGATCGATCGACGAAACGGCGGCGTAGAACTCCTCCGCTCCGTCGTAACCCAGATGCGGGGCACTGACGCGATCGTCCAAGTCCCAGATCGTCGTCACTTCCCGCAGCGTTTGACGCTCGCCGTCTTCGAGATCCGCTGCCTCGCGGAGTAGTTCCGATCGTTTTTTGTGCAGCAGGTATTTTTCAAACGGTCGGTTTCGCCACTCGTTGAGGCTGCGGGACGTCACCGCCAGGTCAAGCGGGGGGGAAACCGCCACCGCCGCGGTCAGCGGGTTGTCGTCGCGGTCCTCGGCCAGATACCTCAGCAGCAAGCTAGCCCCGAGGCTGAACGCCATCGCCCCCAGCGGCTGTCGTTTTTGCCCGATTCGCCCGCTGGCGAGGTGATCGAGGATCAATTGAACATCGTCGGTCGCACCGGGGTGATGGACTTTGCGACAGGTCGAGCCGGTGTGTCCGGCCCCGCGGTGGTTCCACAGCAGGACGCTGAAACCGGCCTCCAGCAGCGATCCGGCAGCCGACAACATGTAGTTGCTCGTCGCGTGCCCGCCCATCCCGTGCATCACCAGCACGGTCATGCCGCGGTCGCCGGCGAACTTGGCCGGTAACCAGAACCCGCCCAACGTATCGGGCGGCTCCTCGGTGCCCTGGACTTCGATCTTTTGGTGACCCGGCCAATCGTCGATCACAAATTCGCTGCGGACGGTCTTGATGCTCAGCACCTGGGCGATCCCGCCGCGATACAGCGGATGGGGCGTAAAGGGGGGCAGCCAGTCCAGCCGCTCCGGCGTCAGGTCGGCGTCGATGTCGAGATTGGTCATCCGCCAAGCGTAGCGGAGAGTGCCGGTGTCTTGGACGGGTTTACGAGTCCGCGGCCTGGCGGCACGCGGCTACGGGGGAGTCCGCGGCCTGGCGGCACGCGGCTACGGGGAGTCCGCGGCCTGGCGGCACGCGGCTACCGGAGGACGCTCCGCACGCCCCTTGAACCAACCGCCGCCGGGGCCGTATCCTCTGCGATCCAATCCACCGAAATCACCGCGATTGCACACCCCCATGAAAGCCGACATTCACCCCAAGTATCAGGAAACGACCGTGACCTGTGGTTGCGGCAATTCGTTCACCACCCGGTCGGTCCGACCCGAACTGAAGGTCGACATCTGTTCGGCGTGCCATCCGTTCTACACCGGCAAAATCAAGTTCGTCGACACCGCCGGACGGATCGATAAGTTCCAGAAGAAGTTCGCGGCGGGGACTTACGGATCGCTTCAGCCGAAGAAGAAGGCTAAAAAAGCTAAGAAATGAGTGCCGCCGAGGTTCGCAAGGCGCTTGAAGAGAAACTCTCCCGTTTCGAGCAGCTCGAACGGGACATGTCCAACCCCGAAATCGCATCGGACTCCGACCGGATGAGTTCGACGGCGCGGCAGCACGGCGCGTTGGCCAAAGTCGCGACCAAGTACCGCGAGTTCAAACGGTTGTCCGACGAAATCCGCGGTTGCCGCGAGATGGCCGAAGCGGCGGGCGACGTTGATGAGCGCGAGATGGCCGAGGATGAGATCGAGACGCTCCGCGGCCAACGGGAAAAGGTTTGGGACGACTTGTTGGCGATGACCGTCGGCGGCGACGATGCCCAGCGGAGTCGCTGCATCATGGAAATCCGCGCCGGCACCGGCGGCGACGAAGCCGCCCTGTTCGCCCGCGATTTGTACGAAATGTATCGCCGCCACGCCGAAATGGTGGGCTGGAAGACCGAGATCATGGACCACTCGGCGACCGAAATGGGCGGTTTCAAAGACATTACGCTCACCTTCTCGGGCGAAAACGTTTTCCGCGATTTGCAATACGAGTCCGGCGGCCACCGCGTCCAGCGCGTTCCCGAGACTGAAACCCAGGGCCGCGTTCACACCTCCGCGGCGACCGTCGCGGTCATGCCCGAACCCGAGGAGGTCGAGGTGAATTTGAAGGCGGACGACTACCGGGTCGACAAGTTTTGCGCCTCGGGTCCCGGCGGCCAGCACGTCAATAAAACGGAGTCGGCGATCCGGTTGACCCACCACGACACCGGCATCGTCGTGCAGTGCCAGGACGAGAAGAGCCAACACAAGAATCTCGCCAAGGCGCTCCGGGTGCTCCGGGCGAGGATCTACGAACGCCGCCGCGAGGAGGAAGCCGCCAAGCAGGCCGCGACGCGAAAATCGCTGGTCGGCTCGGGCGATCGCAGCCAACGGATTCGCACGTACAACTTTCCGCAAAACCGACTATCGGACCACCGGATCAATTTGACGCTCTACAAGCTCGACCAGATCATCGCCGGTCACCTGACGCCGGTGACCGAATCATTGGTCGACTACGAACGCGACCAGATGCGGGGCGACCTGGACGAGTGACCGCTTCCGCCGACGATCCGTGGACGGTGATGCGGTTGCTCCAGTGGACCACCGAGTTTTTCAAAAAAAAGGGGAGCGAATCGCCGCGGCTGGACGCCGAGATCCTGCTGGCCCACGCCCGCGATTGCCGGCGGATTGACCTCTACACCGCGTTTGCCGACGTGCCCGACGAGACGCAATTGGTCGCCTACCGGGAACTGGTTCGCCGGCGGGGTGGCGGAGTGCCGGTCGCCCAATTGGTCGGCACCAAGGAGTTCTACTCGTTGAGTTTCCGGGTCGATGAAAACGTCCTGGTGCCGCGGCCCGAGACCGAGCACCTGGTCACCGAAGCGGTCGATTTGGCCAAGTCGATGTCGCCGCAGGGACGCCCGGTTCGCATCGCCGACATCGGCACCGGGACCGGCGCGATCGCTTGCTCGTTGGCCCACTCGCTGGCCGCCGCCGAAATCGTCGCGACCGACGTTTCGGCCGCGGCCCTGAAGATCGCCAAATGGAACGTCGAAAAACTTGGCTTCGCCGACCGAATCGAACTGCTCCCGGGCGATTTGACCGCTCCGCTGGGTGAGCAGCGGTTTGACATCGTGTGCAGCAACCCGCCCTATGTCAGCCAATCCGAATACGACCAACTGCCGCCGACGGTCCGCGATCATGAACCGGCCGGTGCCCTGCTGGCCGGGCCGACGGGTCGGGAGGTGATCGAGCGCCTGCTCGGCGATGTTCCGGATTATCTGTATCCGGGCGGTTGGTTATTGATCGAACTGAGTCCGATGATCGCCGCGGATTGCAAAACCGCCGCCGAGGCCGCGGGTTTTCAAAATGTGCGACTGGTCAAAGACATCGCCCGGTTGGAACGCATTCTGGTCGGTCAAAGTCCCGCCTCCGCATAAAGCCTCACAAGGCGATCGGTTGCTCGACCAACAGCCAACCGAGCAGCAACCCCGCAGCCACCACGGTTTTAAGGTAGGTCAACAGAACCATCGCCGACACGGGCCAACGCAGCGGCCCGGAGGTCGGCAAGTCCCCGGAGGTCGGTAAGTCCCCGGAGGTTGGTAAATCCACGTCGCCATCGAGCATACCGACCGCTAGCGATCCGAAGGCGACCACGGCAACGACAATCGCCACCGGATGGATGGTCCAGACCGCAACCATCGCCGCGGTCGCCGAGACCAAGATCCGAAACCAAGCCTCGGCGATCGGCCGGCCGCGGAAAACGGCTAGATAGGCGATCCAGCCGCCGTCCAGCGGTCGGACGGGCAACAAATTGAACAAATTGAGGCCGACCGTCAGCAGCCCCGCGGTCCACAACGTTCGGTTGTCCCACGAGACGCCGGTCGCTCCGATCACGGCCCCGACCGCGATGCCCGGCAGCGGCCCGGCGAGGAACACGACCGCCCGTTGCCAATCGGCCACCCCCAGATGTCGCCCGCTGACCGCGGCGCCGACCAGCGGAACGCACAGCAAACGGATGTCTTGATAACCAAACCGCCGCATCGCCAGATAATGACCCGCCTCGTGAGCGATCAAAATCGGCGGCAACATTAACGCGGCCGCGGGACCGAGCGACCACCAACCGGCCAATAACAGGGCGGCCAGGGTGAGCAGCACGGCGGCCGGACCGGACGGAGACAACATGCCATCGCTAATTTTGGTGGCTTCAAAATTGGACAAAATAACGTGCCGCCCCGATCTCCGGTGGCGGCGACCATTGGTGTCGCCGAAATATTTGGTCCCGAGGCCCGGGAAGGTAGCTTGCCACGGTCGGACAATGGGTAAGATCAAACATTGCGACGCTATTGCAGTGTTTGCGTGCCCCGTCCCCCCCTTTGCTGGAGCTTTCCCCGCATGACCCGTGTCCTCGCCCTCGCCTCGTTGCTCTGCCTCGCTGCCACCCCCGTTGCCTTTGCCGGCGATGCCGACCAAGACGGTCTGTGCAAAGGTGACTCGATCGGCGCTTTCTACGTCACCAAAGTCGGCGGCGCCGAAGGTGATGGCGTCGAAGTTGGTGAATCGTTGTGTTACCGCTGCCGCTACGGTAGCCGGCCGATGGTGATGGTCTTTGCCCGCAAAGCGACCGGCGAAGTTGAACAGTTCGTCAAAGACCTCGATCAGGCCGTTGGTGAAGCCTCCGACGCAGGCCTCAAAGGTCTCGTCACGATGATGGGTGGCCCAGCCGATTCGCTCGAAAAAGATGCTCAGACGCTCAGCAGCCACACCGGTGTCAAAAACGTTCCGGTCGTGGTGTCGAAGAACCCCGAGAACGGACCGAGCGGTTACAAGCTCAATCCGTCCGCGGACATCACCGTCGTGATCGCCGATCGGTCGCAAGTCGTAGCCAAACACGAGTTCTCGGCCAGCAGCATCGACACCGCCGCGGTGATGTCGGACGTCAAAAGCGTTCTGAACTAATTGCTGTCTTTTGTAGTTTTTTGTAGGGTGGGTCAAGGAGTCTTCGACGCCGACCCACCCCTGCGGTATTTGTTAGGGTTCTCCGACTTACCGGTCATCTCATATAAAAATTGACTGGGGATGGTCAAACGAATTTTGCCCCATTTGCGGCGACCGATTGCCATCGAAAGCGTCAGCTTTTCCTGGGCACGGGTCACACCGACATAACATAACCGGCGCTCCTCGGCCAACGCTTTGTCGTCGCCGGTCGCCAGCGTTCGGCTGTGCGGCAGAATTCCGTCTTCCATCCCGACCATATAAACGATCGGGAACTCCAGGCCTTTGGCCGCGTGCATCGTCAGCAACCAGACGCTGTTGCGGGCGGCCAGCTTGTCTTTTTCGCTGCCCATTTCCCGGCCCGCCAACGCGATATCCCCAAGGAAACCGGACAATTCGGGCTTCCCGTCGGCGTTGTCTTCAAACGCCCCGATCGCGTTGCCGACCTCGCCCAGCGACGCCATCCGGCTCTGTCGTTCCTCCGGTTGGTCATAGTTTTTGGCGATTTCGGACCCGTAATCGATCCGCTGAACCAGCGTCTGATAAGCCTCGGTAAGCGACTCCCGGGACGCTCGATCGGTCACGTCGGCGTGCAATTGCACCAAACCCGCGATACCGCGGCGGGCGGCCGGCGGCAGTTCCGCAGTCATTTGCGGGTCGGTCATTACCCGCCACACCGGGACACCTTTTTTGACCGCCGCGGCGACCAAAGATTGCATCGTTTTGCCGCCCAAACCGCGGGCCGGGACGTTGGCGATTCGCAGGAAGGAGACTTCATCGTCGGGGTTGTCAATCCATTTTAGGTACGAGACCAAATCGCGGACCTCCCGACGGTCAAAGAATGATTGGCTGCCGAGCATCACATAGGGCACGTCGGCCTTGCGAAGCTCCTGTTCAAACAATCGCGGCTGCTCGTTGGTGCGAAACAGGATCGCGATTTCTTTGGGTTGATAATGTTCGTTTTCGATCAGATGCTTGATTTCGGCAACGATCTTCTTGGCCTCATGCGTCTCGTCTTTATGTTGCTGGATCCGCGGCCGATGGCCGGATGGTTTGGACGGGATTAAGACTTTTTCGTGGCGTTCGGCGTTAAAAGCAATCAACCGGTTGGCAAACTCCAGGATGTTGCCGACCGAGCGATAATTGTCCTGCAACCAAACGGTCTTGGCCCCCGGCCAATCTTGGGCGAACCTCAGGATGTGCGTCACGTCGGCCCCGCGCCACGCGTAGATCGATTGATCGTCATCGCCGACGACGCAGAGATTGCCGTGGTCGCGGGTCAATTGAGCCGTAATGCGATATTGGCTGCCGTTGGTGTCTTGATATTCATCGACCAAGACGTGATCGAAACGCCGGGCTTCGGTTTGACGGACCGATTCATGTTCGGTCAACAACGTTTCGGTGTGCAGCAACAGGTCGTCGAAATCCATCGCCGCCCGTGCCCGAAGAGCTTCCTGGTAGCGGCGGTACCCGGCCGCGGCGAAGTGCTCCTTGTCGGTCGATGCCAGCGATGGTGCGTCGGCGGGGCGGACCGAGGCGTTCTTCCAACCGCCGATCAGGTTGATCATCTCGCCCGGTTTGATCGCCGCGGTCGGCAACCGCAGCTCGCGGAGGATTTGCCGGGCCATCGATTCCTGGTCCGATCGATCGTAGATCGCGAACGTTTTGGGAAACCCGATCGCCGGGGCGTGTTGCCGCAGCAGGCGGACGCAGTGACTGTGGAAGGTCGAGACCGATGGCCGGGGCGGTTTGGGCTGGCCACGTCGGGCACGGGGCGTTTTGATGAGCGCTTCGACGCGTTCCCGCATCTCCGCGGCGGCTTTGTTGGTAAACGTCACCGCCAGGATGCGGTCGGGGGGGGTGCCGTGACCGATCAGGTTGGCGATCCGGTAGGTCACCACCCGGGTTTTGCCGGTGCCGGCGCCGGCGAGGACCAGCATCGGGCCGGAGAGCGTCGTGACCGCTTCGAGCTGGGGCGGATTGAGTCCCGAAAGGTCGAGCGATGGAGAAGCCATTAGCGGTTAGCGGCTAGCTATTAGCTTTTGTCATGCTTCACGACACGTAAGACTGGCAGCGACCGATGACAGGAAGTCCCAGTCAATCAATTGGCATTAAAATGGCACCGTTCTCGCGGTTTCACGAAATTTGGCAAACCCTCAAGGCCTTAAAAGCTAACCGCTAACCGCTAACCGCTAACCGCTTCTGCGGCGTCGACGTTGACTCGGCGGCCGTCTTGGTCAAAACGGACGTTGCCGTTGATCAGAGCAAAAAGCGTGTAGTCATTGCCCATGCCAACGCCGCGGCCGGGATGCCACTTGGTGCCGACCTGGCGGATGATGATGCTGCCGGGCTGAACGACCTCGCCGCCGAATTTCTTGA
Source organism: Pirellulaceae bacterium (assembly GCA_963833245.1). Taxonomy (GTDB): domain Bacteria; phylum Planctomycetota; class Planctomycetia; order Pirellulales; family Pirellulaceae; genus Rhodopirellula. The sequence goes on along the minus strand of CAWHXH010000002.1, from coordinate 596,201 downwards.
CGCCGCGTCGTTGGGCGTTGGAATCCCGGCCGTTGCGGCTGCTGCCCTGTCCTTTCTTGTGTGCCATCGTGAATTTTGGGTGAGAGGTTTGACGGTAGCCGAAGCCGCGAACTCTAGCGGAACACCCAGCGGTAATCCACCCGTTGATCCAGCCCGTATTTGTCCAAAATGTACTGCATCTCGGTCTCGTCCTGGTAGGCCGGCACGCCGAACCGCGTCAGGTCCTCGGTCTGGTCAACGCCGTCGCCGGGCCGGAAAAAGTGCAACGCCAGGACTTTGCGGCGATACGGGGCATCCGGCTCCAAACCGTCCTGCTCAAAGGCGTTGGAAAGCCCGTAGATTTCGACGGTAAAGAAGTCCAAATCCGGTTCGACATCGCTCCACGTCGCCACGCCCCAAACCCCTTTGGCGTCCGGCTCGCGGGATAGATCGATTTTGACTGCGGCGATCTCCGCGGAATTATGCAGCCGAGCGGAGATTTTTTCCCGCTGGGCGATCCGATCGGTCACCGTCGGCAGGACTTTGTCCAAATGCGTCACGCCGGTGTCGTGGTTGACCAGCTTGAAGAGCGGAAAGAACCGTTTGAACGGGTAGGAGACCGATTCGATTCGTTCGTAAATCGGTTGATCGTCATTGTCGGCCGCGGGTCGCAGGTCGCCGCCGCGGTAGCGAACGCGATAAACCATGTAGTGAACAATTTTCTTCTGCAATCGACCGTCGGGCCGGGGAACGTCGATGAGCAATTGCCGCAGCGGTTTGAAGGCAAACTCCAGGCAGTAGACCTCGCGGCGGAGCGTGATCTCCTTGCTCATCTCCTCCAGCGTCCGGCTTTTGGGGGCAAAATGCGGCGCGCCGTCGGGGAACTCCGCTCCCTGCCACCGGATTTCGGGGTGCTCGGCGACGATCGCCGTCAGGCTCATCGGGCCGTCAAAGGTTTCCTTGGGGTCCACCGAGGGCGGCACGAGGGTCAAGATGCCGGGGGCAAAGCGGGTTTGAACCTCCTCGACCGGCTGGGCCGGGGTTTGCCCCGATGCTTTTCCAAAAAAAGCCAGGGCAAGGAGGGTCGCGGCGGCGAGGCGGATGGGTGGCATCGCGGTGGTTTGAGATGAGGACGATCGCGGAAGCCTTGGCGGCTTCCGCTACCGGAGTAGGGTCGGAAGCCTTGGCGGCTTCCGCTACCGAGTGGGGTCGGAAGCCTTGGCGGCTTCCGCTACCGAGTGGGGGACTTGTCGCTCGCCGAAGCGATCTCGGCGACCTCCTGGCTGGCGGAAGTCCAAGATTCTAGTCGGCTGGCGGGGTTTTTGGTCGCATCGGCGGGAACAAACTTGGCCAATTCGTCGGCCGGCCGGTTCGATTCACCCAGCGTCATCGTTTGAACCATTTGAACGTCGGTGCCGGCGAGCTGCTCGACCCGGTCGGCGGCCATCGTCCAAGTCACCGCGACGCGGCGGCCTGACGGATCGGCAAGGTGCATGACGGTCCAAGCGATCGGAACGCCCGAAACGCTGCCCGCGGCCCCGACCCGGTGACTGGCAAGCCCCATCGCGGTCGTGCCCGAAGATTCCTCGGTGAACGTTCCGAATTGATCGCCGAGCTGTTTACGGACGTCGTTTTTCAAATCGGAGATCGCAAAAGAAGCGTCCGGGGCCAACGCCGGCAACGGCACGATGCGGCACTGGGCGATCGATTGGTCGGCGTCGACCATCCGCAACATCACCTCGCCGGGGACGTCCCGCATCACCCGCCAGCGACGATCGGCCATCGCAGAAATGCCCAAATGGTCGCTGTTGAATTGGACCAGCAAATCCTTTGCGGCGGGCGGCTGGAGGATTGGCGGCGAGACCTTGGCGGCGAGCCGCCGCGGCTGATCGGTCGGGGTTCGGGTGCAGCGGATCGTCAACTTGGCGTCGTATCCGGGTTCCGCGACGCCGGCATTGCGGGTTTCGTGGATCGCGATCGCGGCCCACGTGATGCAACCGGCGGCATCGGTCGCGGTCAATTTGCCAACGACTCGGATCGACGTGCCCACACCATCGACGTGGCCGGTCAGGTCGCCGGTCAATTCGTACTTGGTTTTGCCGTCGGTCGATTCGGTGCATCGGATTTGCAAATCGTTGCGGTCGATCGACGAAAGGTTAAAGACCGCCGCGGCGGTGGCGTTGTCGACGGCCATTTTCGATCCGCCGGGCTTGAGGTGACGATCGATCAGCAGGTCCAGATCGACCGAGGCGATCGGCATCTCGACCAACTCCAGCTCACCGCGAAGCAGCGCCACGGCGGGCACGTGGGTCGTCTCGGGCAGGGTGCGGCGATGTGCGATCATCGAAACCGCCTCGGGCCGCAGCGTAATCGTTTGGCGGGAACGATTGACGCGATTCTCGCTGACGGCCTTTTCAAAGTGGCGCTGCACGACCGGGGCGGCACCTTCGGCGGCACCGTTTGGGTAGACCGAGCGTTCTTCGTATTGCAACTGGACGTCGGCGACGATCGGCATCGTGGCGACTTTGGAGTCCTCGACCAACGGATTGGCCGGGACGCGGGCGTTGCCCTCGATCGCGACGTTCATTTGGACCGTGACGGGGTGGCCGGCCAGGTTTTGGGGTTCAAAACCGGCGGCGGGGGTCGCCAGCAGGAGCAGCAATAGCGTGATGGGTCGGGTCATCGATCGCGTGATGGTTGGGGGGCGGTGGGGGTCGAGCACGTTGGGGGTCGAGCACGTCCGTTACCACCCGCGGTGGTGCGGCGGCTAGATCGCCCCGCGGCGGCCGGAGCGGTTGGACTTCAATTTTTCTCCCCTTGCCCCGCTTCGGGAATCTCCCCCTCGCCCCGCTTCGGGCAGAGGGGGCGGGTCTTCCATCTTTTCTCCCCCTCGCCCCGCTTCGGGGAGAGGGGGCCGGGGGGTGAGGGGTCTTCAGGGTGTCGGGTTGCCGGTTTGATTCCAGCGGACATCCCCTCACCCCCCAGCCCCCTCTCCCCTAAGAGGGGCGAGGGGGAGCCGGATTGAAAAATGGGTTTCGCGGGAAGCGAGTCACTGTCGGCCGACATTACCGGCACCCCCGGAAAAATTGCCCGACCGCTCCGCATGGCCTAAACCCAACGCCAAAAATCTCTTCGGGCGACAAAACATTGATTTTGACGCTGGTTTGGGGGACACTTGGGAAGTCAAATGGGCATGTTCCCCGGTTCCGAACTTGATTTGGTCCGAGGTTTCCTTTTACACGTCGATCGGCAAGTTGACCAACCGTGTCCGCCGCCCACCCGAAACCATGGGTGTGGCCGGGTCCGGCTGCATTCGAGCGGGCGACATGATGTCGCTCCACCTGCGGGAAACCCCGTCCCACCACTCCGCTTCGTCGCGATCCGCCGGGATCGCATGGACATGACGACGCCGGTGAGACAACCAAACTGGATGCCCAAACCTTGCATACGACTTATCGCAACGACGCCCTGGCCGGACTTCGCGACCAACTAACCCGTTTCACCCCCCGAGCCAAACGGTTGGCTCAATCGATCGCCGCCGAAACGCTGCTGAGGGACCTCGCCGACGACCGGACTTACGCCGTCGATTACGTCCAGTACCGCATCACGCTGTACCGGTCGACGACCCCGACGCGAAACAACATCCAAGCCGAAGACCTGCGGCACGACCTGCGGCTGCTGATCGAAGACCTCTCGGAGTCCGCCGACGTCACCGTCGCCGACGCGGGGGAACCGGTCTACACGGCCGATCAACTCGCCCAAATGTGGGAAGTGTCGACCAAAACCGTCGGCCGGTGGCGGCGCGACGGCGGCCTGGTCGCTCGCAAGTTCATCATCGACGGTCGTCGCCGGGTCGGTTTTCTGCAAACCAGTGTCGATTATTTTCAATCCAACTCGCCGGAGAAAATTCGCCGCGGCAGCACGTTCACGCAGTTGACCGAGGACGACCGCGCGGACCTGGTCCAGCGTGCTCGGCAGTTCGCCGCGTCGGGTTCCTCGCCGGCCGAAGTGATCCGGCAGCTCGCCCTGCAAATGCAGCGCAGCCCCGAGACGATTCGTTACACGCTCAATCGTTTTGACGCCGATCACGCTTCGGGCAACCGCGAGGCGTTGGCGATCTTCCCGCATCATCGCGACCGGTTGACCGGCGAAGACAAGCGGTTGATCGATCAACTGCACACTTCCGGGGCGTCGATTGGTCAATTGACCCGTCGTTTCAAACGCGACCGGGCGACGATTCATCGCGTGTTGATCTCGGCGCGGATGCAGCGGATCAATGAATTGCCGCTTGATTACATCTACAACGCCGACTTTGACGTCGCGGCCAACGCCGACGCGTTCACCGGTCCGACGCCGCCGGCCCCGCCGGCTCGCAAAACCCGCCCGCCGGCCGAATTGCCCGGCTACCTGGCGTCGCTCTACGAAGTTCCGCTGTTGACCGCCGAGCAGGAGGTTCACCTGTTTCGCAAACTCAATTTCCTCAAACACACCGCCAGCACGCTGCGGGCGAGCCTGTCCGAGGGCGAGTTCACCGGCGAAAAAGCTCCGGTCATGGACCGGATCGAACAGTTGTACGAAGCCGCCGTACAGACCAAGAACTTGATCGTTCAGTCGAACCTGCGGTTGGTCGTTTCGATTGCCAAACGGCACATCAAATCGTCCGACGACTTTTTCACGCTCGTTTCGGACGGCAACATGTCGTTGATCAAGGCGGTCGAGAAGTTCGACTACGCTCGGGGCAACAAATTCAGCACCTACGCGACGTGGTCGATCGTCAAGAATTTCGCGCGGTCGATCCCCAACGAGTATCGCCATCAGGACCGTTTTCGGACGACGACCGACGAGTTGTTCGTCGCCCGCCAGGACAACCGGATCGATCCTTACCTGCAGGAAACGGTTCAAAAGCAGCGTCAGCGGGAGTTGGCCCGGATTTTGGATTCGCTCGACGAGCGGGAGCAAAAAATCATCACCGCACGGTTTGGACTTCGTCGCGGCGACGAACCGTTGACGCTCAAGCAGGTCGGTGCGGAGATCGGAGTGACCAAAGAACGCGTCCGGCAGTTGGAGATGCAGGCGCTGGCAAAACTGCGGGCCGCGGCGGCCGAGGCGCACCTGGATGTCGAGTTGGGCGCGGTTTGAGGGTGGGTACGACGGGGTTGCAGCCCGTCGCGGTCGGGGGTCGACATGAATGGTTTTGATGGACGGCTTGAAAAGCCGTCCTACGTCTACGTCCCTTCGGCCGCGTCGATCAGCTCCTGGACTTTGAGCCGCAGCGGTTCAATTCCGTCGTTTTGGATCATGCGAACCATCTCCATCTCCTCGGAACCCTCGTCGAGGATCATCCCGAGCGCTTCCAGCCCCATCACGATGACCGTCAGCGGCGATTTGACGTCGTGGCTGATTTGCCGCAGTTGCAGAGACTTTTCGGGGGTCATCAATCGCCCGGGACGGGTCGGGGGGCAGGTGAGTCGCTGGCCTCGGCCAACATTCGACGCAGCGTATCGGCATCGGCGGGTTTGACCAGGTGGGCGTCGAAACCGGCCGCGGCCGTCCGCTCCTTGTCCGACTCCTGGCCCCAACCGGACAACGCGACCAGTCGGATGTCGCGTCCCCAGGGCTGCAGCCGCAGGTGGGCGGCGGCTTCGTAGCCGTTCATCCGCGGCATCCCCAGGTCCATCAGCACGACTTCGGGGCGGAATGTTTCGGCCAACTCAATCGCCTCCAAACCGTCGCCGGCCGTTTGAACGACCGCGCCGGTGGTTTTGACGACGATTTGCAACATCTTGGCGGCCGCCGCGTTGTCGTCGACGATCATCACCCGCAGCCCGGGGCGGATCGTGGCCGGTGCGTCGGTCCCGGCCTCCGGCTGCGCAACCGGTCCGGCCGGTTCGTGCAGCACGGGGATGCGGATGGTGAACTCGCTGCCGCGGCCGGCACCCTCGCTGGCGACCGAAATTTCTCCGCCGTGCATGTCGAGCAGCGTTTTGACGAGGGTCAGACCGATCCCCAGCCCGGTGTAGGTGCCCTCGGCGGATCGGTCGATTTGTTTGAACAGATCGAAAATCGATTCCCGCATCTCTTCGGGGATGCCCAACCCGTTGTCGGCGACCTGCAACACCGCATGGTCGTCGACGGCGTGCAGCCGCAGGTCAATCTTGCCGCCGGCCGGGGTGTACTTGGCGGCGTTGGTCAAGATGTTGGTGATCACCTGGGTCAATCGCGTCGCGTCTCCGCGGACGACGACCGGATCGGGCGGCAGCGTGACGGATAACTCGTGCCGGTTCTGGGCAATCAACGGCTCGGCCGCCTCGATTCCGCCGCGAGCGATGTCGCGCAGGTCGACCTGTTGCAGCCGCAATTTCAATTTTCCGCGGGTGATTCGCGAAACGTCCAGCAGGTCGTCGATCAGGTGAACCATCTGGTCGGTCTGCCGCTGCATCGTGCGGATGACGTCCGAATGGGCTTGATCGCATTCGTCGGTTTGTTGCAGCACCTGCAGCCCGGTACGGATCGGGGCCAGGGGGTTGCGCAGTTCGTGGGCCAACGTCGCCAGGAACTCGTCTTTGCGGCGATCGGCGTCGGCCAGCCGATCGGCCGCCAGCCGCAGGTCTTCGCGGAGTTTGCGCGATCCGGTGATGTCGGTCACGATGCCGTTAAAATGTTCCAACCGCCGCCGATCGCCGGTGCCGGTGAACGTCGACAGCCCGCGGGCGTAAATCCACCGGTCGGTGCTGCCGGGCCGAACGATGCGATACTCGACGCTGTAAGGCACCGGATCCTCAGGATTCAATGCCGCGTCGATGTGATCGAGCACCATTTGTCGATCATCGGGGTGGACGACGCTGACTGCCGCTTCGAAGTCGGAGTTTTCGGGCAAACCGAACAGCTCGCAGAATTGACGGTCGGTGATCAATTGGCGGTCCTCGGTCACCTCCCAGGTGCCCATTTCGGCCGCGTCGAGGGCCAATTGCAGCCGCATCTCCGATTCCCGTTGGGCGGCGATCGCAGCTTTTTGCTCGGTGATGTCGACGACCAAACCCGGCAGGCGAGCCGCCGCCCCGTTTTCGTCGTGTTCGACGCGTCCGCGGGCGAGCACCCAGCGGAACGTCCCGTCGGGCCGCTGGACTCGATACTCGGCTCGATAGGGTGTGCCCTGACGGATCGACCCGGCGATCGATTCGAGCACCGATTCGCGGTCCTCGACGTGTATTTTCTCCAAATAAAGGTCGATCGGTGCGGGCCCGCCGGGCGTTGAATCGACGCCGAAAATCCGATCCAAGTTGGCGTCCGCGAGCACCCGGCCACTGGAGGGATCAAATTCCCAAGTGCCGATCTCGGCGGCCGAGAGCGTTGTTTCGAGCCGCGAGCGAGCGATCCGCAGCTCTTCCTGGGCCGCGGTCATCTCGCTGATGTCGGTGTTGGTGCCGAACCAACGAATGATCTTGCTGTCTTCGTCGTGAAAGGGCACCACGCGGGTCAGGAACGGTCGAAACTCGCCGTCGGACCCCCGCAGCGGGAACACCATGCTGAACGTCCGGCCGCTGGACAACGAGGATTTCCAACGCTCGTTGACCGCGGGCAATACCGCCGGATCGTGGACTTTTTCCCAGCCCCAACCACGCATCTCCGCCAGCGTCGTGCCGGTGTATTGGTACCACCGGTCGTTGTACCAATCGATGTTGCCGTCCGGGTCGGCCATCCACGCCAACTGCGGCAGCGAGTTGGCCATCTCGTTGAACTGACGCTCGCTCCGCCGCAGTTCGTCCTCGACCTGTTTGCGGCGGGTGATGTCGCGGAAGACCAACACGGCACCAACCAACTCACCATCGACGTCGCGAATCGGGGCGGCCGAATCGTCGATCGGCAGTTCCGTCCCGTCGCGGCGGATCAACAGCGTGTGGTTGGCCAGCCCGACGATGATGCCCTGCTCCAACGCACGCATGACGGGGTTGTCGACCGTGCGGCGGCTGGTTTCGTTGATGATCGGAAAAATTTCGGTCAGCGGTTTGCCCGCCGCATCGGCTTGCGGCCACCCGGTCAAGTCCTCGGCGATTTGATTCATCAACGTGACGTTGCCATCGGTATCGGTCGAAATGACCGCGTCGCCGATGCTGGTCAGCGTCGTGCGGAACCATTCGCGTTCCTGGTGCAATTGACCGGTCCGTTCACGCAGCTCGTCGGTCCGTCGGGTCAATTCGGCCTCGAAATCCGACCCGCTCCGCATGGCGATGATTTCGGGGGAGAGCCGCAGCAGGGTGATCACGGTGGCCCAGGAGACGACCGCGGTGATCAGTTTGAGGATGCCGGCAAACCGGTAGGCGGGCCACCAGAAAATGGCCGCTTCCATCAGGTGGGTGGTGCCGCAGCACAGGATGAAGGCGCCGAAAAGCACAAAGATGCCGCGGAATGGCAAGTTTCGTTTGTAAAACGAAAAAAACAGCAGCGCCGCGGGGATTGTGAAATAGGCCGCCCAAATCGCCAGGTCCGAGCCGACGTGCAACCAGCCGTGTCCGTCGGTCCAGTCGCCACAGAACCACCGCGGGGGGAAGTCGGAGGTGTCGAAAAGTTTGGACCAGAACGCCAAGACCGCACCTGCGCGAGGAGACGAGTTTTCGGACTGATTCCTCGTTGATCAGTCGCCATTGATTTTGAACCGCTTGCGGACAATTAACTAGTCGGGATCGGCGAGTTGTTCGTTGACGCCCGAGGCTGTGGATGCTTATCGGGAGTCCATGCCGTCACCGAATCCCCCGCGATCCCCCGCCCCGGCGCATCCGGGGCGAGATAAACGATCAGCGTTCCGCCGCCACCGCCGGTGGTTCGGCATAGCATCCTGCGTCGGTGCTTTGACGCTGGCGGCTCTGTTCTTCGCACGCGGGCCGATCCTTCGGTGGACGATTCAAACCGTCGGCTCGCCGCTGGCCGGAGCCGTCATTCGGCTCGATCGGATTGACCTGCAACCGCGCCGGGTGCGGGTCGCCGGCTTGCGGCTGGCCGAACCCGGAGACGGTGGTGAGGTTTGGGCGTCGGTTGCGGACATCGACATCGACCTCCGGCCGCGGGGCGGGTGGTTTGATGGCGTTTGGATTGGAGCCATCAAGGTCGACCGGCCCGCGTTGACGCTCCGGCTGGATTCCGACGGACAACTGTTGACTCGTTTACCCCAATTGCCACCCGGGGGCGAACCGTCGACCGGGCCACTGCCGCTGGCGTCGCTGATCGTTCGCGACGCATCGATCACTATCCACCAAACCGGCAAACCGACCTTCACCCTCGCCGGGGCGTCGCTGACGGGTGGGTTTGGCCGGCAAATTCAAATCCGAGGGCGGCTGCCCGACCTGCTCGGCGGCGAAGCGACGCTGTGGTGCGATGTCGACGCCAACACATTGGCGGGGCAAACGCGGGTGCAGGTTCGGGGTTTGGACCTGGATACGACTTGCCTGGCGTGCTTGCCGCTGGTGCCCGCGGCGGTGGGGCGTGAACCGGCCGGCGGTCGATTGACCGCATCGCTGGAACTCCAGCATCCGCCCGATCAACCCGACCCGCGGCGACACGATGGGCAATTGAGCTTGACGGTCGATCGGGTTGAGACGTCGCGGTGGGGCGATCCGGTCGGAGCGGTTCGCGTCGACGCGGATTTGGCCGATGGCGTGATGACCGCGGCGATCACCGCTCGGCCGATTGGCGGGCAATTGCGGCTCGACGCGACCGCCAAGCTGATCGACGATGTCTCGGGCGACTGGCGACTGCGGGTTGCGGATTTGACCAGCGAAAACGTTCTCGAATTGATCGCCGATGGGGCGGATGCCCCCACCGGCGGTCGTGCCGAGGTCGATGCGTCGGGCGATTGGCAAATCGTCGCCGGAAAATTTCGTCAAACGCACCGCGGCACCGCAAGATTGGGGCACCTGCGAGTCCGCGACCAATCGCTCGCCGACGCGGTGGTCGATTGGCAAAGCGAGGCGGCACTGGATTTGGCGAAACCGCGGGACGTCGACGGGGACGTGAGCGTCGACGTGACGCTGCCGACGGTTGACTTGGCAACGATCCGCGAACTGACCGGTCGTGACGACTTGTCGGGGACGGCCACCGCAACGGTCCGGGCGACGTTCGATTTGGACCGATGGGAGACGCCGGTCGAAGCGATCGACGCGGCATTGTCGGCCCAAACTCGATCGATCACCGCAGCCGGCGAATCGATCGGCGACAGCGATTGGCGAATGAGTTTGAGCGACGGGCGGTGGGCATTGTCACCGGTGCCGATCCGTTGGCGAGACCAATTGGCAACGCTTCGGGCCGCCGGCACCGTGCAACCGCCGGCCGGCGAAGCGGCGGTGGAAGTGCTCGGCATGGACCTGCGCCGCGTCGGCCAAGCCGCCTCGCGGTTCTCCGACACGCCGCTGGGACTCGACGGGACCGCGGATTTGAGGGGTCGGGTAACGTTTAATTCCGTCGACAGGCCGGAGGCCTATCCCACAATTCGGTGGGATGCCGCCGGATCGGCTGCGTTGGCCGGTGCCGTGGTGTTGGGGCGGCCGATCGGCGGGGCGACGTTGGACTGGGACGCCGACGCTTCGGGGCTGCGGCTGCACAGCCGTTCGCGGCAATGGCTCGGGGGCCGGTTTGATTTAGCCGCGTCGATCGAACAACTCGACTGGACCCGGACGCTGGTGGGGCTGGATTGGTCAGGCGTGCCGATCACGCGGTTGGCGGCGATGGCAGGCGTCGACGTCCCCGCCACCGGGACGCTGCGGGGCGGGTTGAACGTCACCTCGTTGGCGTCGATGGACCAACTCCGCGGTTCCGCCTGGGTCGCGACCTCCGATGCATCGGTTTTTCACGTGCCCGTTGCGATCCAGCGGGCGACGGTTTCGATCGACGGCGGCGAGTTGCAAACCCGTGTCCGCGGCGAATTGGCCGGCGGCTCGGTCGACGCGACCGCCACCGGGCGGCTGGCGGCGATCGAAAATCACTTGAAATTGAGCCGGCCGCCGGAGCGGTTGCCGGTCACCGGCCAACTCCTCGTCCGCGACGTGTCGCTGCGTCAACTCGGCGTCGCACTGCCGGCCGATTCTCCCGCCCGGTCGGTCGGCGGACGGGTTTCGGCAACGGTTGTTCGCGACGAATCGATGATCGCCGCGGGCCAGTGGTGTCGGGCCGAACCGTCGCTGCGAGAATTGCAACATCGCGGTCAAAGCGTCGTCGACCGACTGGCCGCGACCGCCCACGTCCATCCCGACCGCGTGGAGCTGACCTCCGTCGACGGCCGGTCGCTGGGCGGCCGGATCGGCGGCGACGGACTGGTGACCTACGTGGCTCCCGGTCGCGGCGGCGATCCGCTGGCGGGACTGGGCGGACGCGTCGACCTTCGGATCGAACAGGTCGACCTGCGGCGGGCGGGCGTCTTGGCCGGTCGGCGTGACGTCTCCGGCCGGGCCTCGGTGCGGCTTCGCGGACGGCTGGCGGGGTTGGCGACCGGGACGTTGGATTTGCAAATGGATCGCGTCGCGGCGGCCGGTTTGGTCATCAGCTCGGTCCGCGTGCCGGTCCGCTGGACGGTGCAGCCGTCGGCCCGAACGGTTCGTTGGCAAAGCCGCGGCGGGGTAATCAGTGCCGGCGGCGGAGCGGTGCGTTTGACGACGACGGGCAGCTACAGCCGCGGGGTGACCGGCAACGTCGACCTGCGAATCGACGGGATCGACGGCGGCGGATTGTTGCCCGGCGGCGGAGCGGCGCTGGGCCGGATCGACGGCCAAGTGCAACTGTCCGCCCGCGGTGCCAAGGCCCCCGACGACATCGCCGGCCGATTCGTCTTTGACCTCACCCAGCCGCAGCCGATGCAGTTGCCGGTGCTCAATCAATTGCCGACGATCGCGTCGCTCACTCCGCCGCGGCCGGGCCGCGACACCGCCGGCGGGCACGTCGCCGGCCGCATCGCCCGCGGGGTGGTGCGGGTCGACGAAGCGTCGGCGTACCAGAGCAACGTACAGGTGCTCGCATCGGGGACCGCAACGATGGCGGGTCGTTTGGATGTTAATTTGACCGCCAGCACCCAGGCGGACGGGCCGATCGATTCGCTGTTGGATTTGGCCGATTCGCCGTTGATGCTCGCCGCCCCGGCCCCGGTTGCCCTGGTCGCCCGTGCCAACGACCTGCTCAAAGACCGGGTGGTTCATGCCCACATCGGCGGCACCGCGTCGCGGCCGACGATCCGTTTGCAACCCGGTCGACAACTTTCTCAGGACGCCGTGGCGTTCTTCCTCCGCGGCACCCTGGGCGGCCGGGTCGCCGACCTTGCCGGCCCCAACTCGGAACCTTTGAAACGATGATTCGAACCGAATCTCCCAACCGCGAAATCGTCAAATCGATCGTCTTCGTCACCCTGCTGCTGGCGCTGATGGTGGTCGCCGCGTCCGGTTGCCGGACCGCCGCGTCGTTGGGATTGCCGATCTCTGCGGGTGGCAACGCGATGTTGTCCGACGTCGTCAAAATTCGTCAATCGGTTGGCCATCGCGATGACGTGGCCAACGAATTGGCCAAGGCGACGTTGCCGGCCCCGCGAGTCGAAGCGGGCGATTCGTTGGTGATCGAACCCAACGATTTTAACTCGCCGGTTCGATTGCCCGGCGATCAAACGGTCGCGTCGGATGGCACGATTGAATTGGGACAATACGGCAAACTCGCCGTCGCCGGACTGACGCCGACGGAAATCCAGATCCAAGTCCAACAGGCGGTGATGACGACCGAGACGGCTCGCCGAGACCGGTTGGCCGCGGCCAGCAAGAAATCCGACATGACGCTGGCGTCGGCAACGATGTCCGGCGGTTTCGCGGCGGGCGGGTTCGCGGCGGGCGGGCCGGCGGCAGAATTGGACGATGCCGACTACGGCGTTTCGGTTCGGCTGGTCAACCAGGAAGGGTCACTGGTTTACGTCATGGGCGAAGTCAACGCGCCGGGCAGTTACCCGTTGGTCGGTCACGAAACGGTGCTGGACGCTCTGATCGCCGCCGGCGGTTTGTCCGACCGGGCCAACGACCACAAAATCATCCTGACGCGGCCGCAAACCTCCGACCGTCCGCGGGTCATCCTGCCGGTCTGCTATCACCAGATCGTGCAACTGGGCATTGTCGAAACCAACTACCAAATCATGCCCGGCGACCGAATCTATGTGCCGGCGATTTCATTAATGGAAGACCTGCGGCAAAGCATGCCCGGGGGTCTGGGGATCAGTTGCCCGGACTGCAAACGGCATAAGTAGGAAGAAGTTTACAGTTTACAGTTTACAGTTTACAGTTTTTAGTTTTTAGTTTTTAGTTTTTAGTTTACAGTTTTTAGTTTTTGACATCTAATAGGTTGCATTGGTCCCATTGATTTGGCCTTCCGCCAGTACCTCACGCAGCCATGCCAAGGCTGTTTTGGCAATTCGCGGGCGGACGATCGATGGGTGGCCTCCGATGGTGACCGATTTAGATAGCGGCCGGTGACCGGGGCGGTGAATTGACAACGTGGTCGGCACCGGATCGGCGGGGATCGATTGCATGTCCGAGAAGGTCGGGTAGCCGTCGACGATCAGTGCCAGGTCGACCCCCCATCGATCAATCAATCCCGCCACCGCGGCGTCAACGTTGGGGCAATCGGTCATCACCATCAATTGCGGCAATCCCGGAAATGATAAATTGGCAATCGTTCGCCGGCTCACGCCATGACCGCTGAACCAATCGGCCAACGGCGATCCCCCACCGGTCTCGATCGTGATCATTCGGCGGCCTGAACGCCTCAGCATCGTCTCGACGACGTCGTGCTGCTCGGTCCCCTCGCCGTCGCCGAAGTGCAGTTCGCCGACGCGGCCGATGATCTCCGCGGCGGCGGCGCCAATTTGAGTCTGGCAGTCCGGCTCGCTCGCCGCGACCGCGGTGATCCGCAGGCTGATCGTCGCCCCCGAAACGGTGATGCCGACCCGTGGCGTTCGGCCGCGAGCGATCATGTCGCCCAACCGCGATTCCATGTCTGACTCGCCGATCCCGAAAAATTTCATCACGCGGTGTCGGATCACCGTCTCGCCGCCGACGGACGACAGTAGCGCGGCGGCGACGTGCCGGTCAAACATCGGTTTCATTTCGGCCGGCACGCCGGGCAGCGCGAACAACCGGCAGCGACCGATGGTCAAATCGATGCCCGGGGCGGTGCCGCCGGGGTTGTCGATCGCCGCCGCCCCGGCCGGCAGCATCGCTTGGGTGGCGTTTCGCGGCGGCATCGGCATCGCGCGGCGGGCGAATAAATTTTCAATATGCCGGAGCGATGCGGCATCGAATTCCAAGTCGACGCCCGCGGCCGCGGCGATCGCTTCGCGGGTCAAATCGTCCCGCGTCGGCCCCAGTCCGCCGGTGATGACCACGACGTCGGCCCGACCGATCGCGGCGGTAATTTCGTCGACCATCGGTTGCATTTCATCGGCAATCGTCGTGTGCCGAGCGACTTCGTGCCCCAGCTCTCCCAGCCGACGGGACAACCACGCGGAGTTGGTGTCGACGCGGGCGCCGGAGGTCATCTCGTCGCCAATGGCGATCACTTCGGTGGGCATGAGGGGATCAATGTGGGATAGGCTTCCAGCCTGTCGTATCGCGACCGGTAGCCGAAGCCGCCAAGGCTTTGGTCGCGAGCGGATTCGGCGGCCTGGCGGCACGCCGCTACGGGGTACGCCGCGACGGGGTACGCCGCTAACGGGAAGTTAGGATAGGCTTTTGGATGATCATTGATGTCGATGACAGGCTGGAAGCCTATCCCACCGTAGGATGACAGGCTGGAAGCCTATCCCACCCCACCCCCGCACCCCGGACTCCTCCCCGCGTGACGCCCGACTGGACGATCGGCTATTGCACCAACATTCATCCGGGGGCGGACGTGGCGGCGATTTGCAACAATTTGCAAACCCATACTGCGGTCGTCGCGGCGGCCGTCAGCGACCTGCCGCGGCTCCGCCCGCTGGGCGTGGGGCTTTGGCTGCCGGCCGCCGCAGCGGCTTCGCTTGGCGGGCCGTGCCGACAGCAATTGGTCGCCGCGATCGCCGCCGCGGGTGTGACCGCGTACACGCTCAATGGTTTCCCCCACGACAATTTTCACGCCCCGCGGGTCAAACACGACGTCTATCAACCGCCGTGGTGGAAGCCCGCCCGTGCCGACTACACCATTCGGTTGGCCGGCGTCCTGACCGACCTGCTTTCGGCCAATCGCCGCGTCGGCACGATCTCGACGCTTCCAATCGGCTGGCCCGGTCCCACCGCCGACATCGCCGCCGCAACGGTGCAATTTCGCCGCGTCGCCGACGAATTGTCACGTTTAGAATCGGCCACCGGGCGGCAAATCATCGTCGCGATTGAACCCGAACCGGGTTGTTTGATCGATCGACACGAGCAACTGATCGCGTTTTTCGACGAGCATTTGTCAACCGCCGCCTGCCGGCGACACTTGGGCGTTTGCCACGACGTCTGCCACTCCGCGGTGATGGGCGAAGACCAAGCCGGGGTGATCGCCGCTTACGCCGCAGCGGGCATCCGCATCGCTAAGTCGCAGATCAGCTCGGCGATCGAGGTCGATTGGCAGCGATTTGCCGCCGCCGATCGACCACGAGTTCTAAAACAAATGGGCCGTTTCGCCGAAGACCGGTACCTGCACCAGGTGATGGCGACCGACGTGACCGGGGCAATGACGCTGTACGATGACCTGCCCGGCGTGCTCGACCGGGCGGCGGCGGACCCGGTTTGGTTAGCCGGTCAAACCCGATGGCGGGTGCATTTCCACGTGCCAATCTTTGCCGATCACTTCGATCAACTTGGCACCACTCGGGATGAAATCGACACCGCGATCGCAGCGTTACTGGCGGCCAGCGACGCGTTCACCGGCCACGTCGAAGTCGAAACCTACGCGTACAACGTGATGCCGGAGTTTGCCAAGGAGCCGTCGGTGAATGATTGTTTGATTGATGAACTCCGCTATCTCAACGATCGAATCGAAAGGAGGGTCCAACCGTGAGCCGCATTGAATTGGGGGTCAACGTTGACCACGTCGCGACGATCCGCCAGGCTCGCCGAACCAACGAACCGGACCCGGTCATCGCCGCTTCGGCCGCTCAATTGGGCGGGGCCGACGGCATCACCTTTCACCTCCGCGAAGACCGGCGGCACATCAGCGACCGCGACGTCGAATTGCTCAAAGCGACCGTCACGGTGCGGACGAATTTCGAGTTGGCTTGCAACGATGACGTCGTGGCCATTTGCTGCCGAACGCGGCCCGATTGGGCGCTGCTGGTGCCTGAATCGCGGCAAGAGGTGACGACCGAAGGTGGACTGGATGTCGCTGGCGACGACGGCCGAATCGCCGCGGCGGTCGACCGGATCAAATCGGCGGGGATCGATTGCAGCCTCTTCATGGACCCTGATCCGGTGCAAATCGACGCCGCTTTGAAACTCCCCATTGATGCGATTGAACTGCACACCGGGCCTTATGCGTTGGCTGTGCGGGATGGCATCGCAAACGAATTGCGACGTCTCGGCGAGGCGGCGGAAACGATCGCCTCGGCCCGTCGGCGAGTCCACGGCGGCCATGGGCTGACGTATGCCAACGTCCACCCGGTCGCAATGCTGCCTCACATGGAGGAATTAAACATTGGTCATTCCATCATCAGCCGTTCGGTGCTGATCGGGATGACCGCCGCGGTGCGTCAAATGCGTGATTTACTGGATCACGCTGAGGTTATGAGGGAAGGGAAGTGAACCACTAATTGAAGAAATGAAACACTAATAAGACTGTCCCTAGCGGATATGGATTTTTAGCAAAATCCACTACGCCGGTTATTGATTAGTGTTTAATTTCTTTGATGAGTGGTTCAACATTCTCAAGGTCTCAAGGTTGCTCCGATCCACTGCAGACCATCGTCGGTGTCGATGCCGACGGAGCCGGACACGCCGAAATAATGTTTCAACGATTCAAACGGCGGGGGCGGGTTGGCGGCGATGGTGCGGCCATAAGCCGAATCGCCTGAAATTTTTAGTAACGACTGGTAGATCGCTTCGTACCAATCGGCATCACGGCTGTAGGAGACCCAAAAGGGTTTTTGACCGTTGAGTTTCTCGCCCAGCGCGGCCAGCGAGAGTTCATAGTCAAGGTCTTGGCCGATCGATTCCGCTTCGCCTGCGATGGTATCGCGGAGCATTTGCATGACTTCCGGCTGGTCGGCGTAGATCACCCAGTCGCCCAGCCGGGCGAGAGTCGGCTGGGTTTGGGGTAGGCCAAATCGAGGCTCCACGACAGGACCCAGATAGGTGATGACGTCGTTTTCACTTTGGGCCTTCATTTGGCCATCCGGCACGTGCTCGTCGATCCGCTGCAGCACCGCATCGAACGCGGCGGGATCGCGAAGTTCAAAGCCGTGAACGCGGCGGAGGGTTTGGCGGTGGTCCCCGGGGCGGTTGAGTTGGGCCGTGACGTAGCGGCCGGTCCATTGATCGATCAAATCGATTTTCAAGTCCACGCCCAGCCGCTCGGTCACCGGATTGGCAACAAAGGTGTCGAATTGACCGACCCCGGCGAAGCTTTCGACCACGGTGATCAGATTCTCATACGCCGTCGCGGCGTTCCACTGCAGCGACGCAAACCCGACGGCTGCGGCGGGAACCCAACCCGGCGGAACCGGCGGCACGTCAACCGGTTGCAACACGCCCCACAGCCGGGTTCGGGGCGGATCGAGCACGACGTGCAGATGCGTTGATGATTCGGTTCGCTCGTCGCCGGCGAAAACGGCCCCTCCGGCCCCGCGAATTTGGTCAATGCCCAAATCCTCCAGCACCGGGATTGCGAACCCGCCGACCGGTGACCTCGCCAACGCCCGGCGGGCCAAACGAACCGGATTGACAAAAAACGTTGTCTCCGGCAACCCGCCTTCGCCGGCGACCGATCGCGTCATCACCGCTCCGAAGCCCGGATCGGCGGAGAGCGAAACGAGCGTCGCGTCGGGCGTCGAAGCCATCCGCTGGGCGACGGCGACCGCCGACCCCGACCCGGTGCCGATCACCAGCGTCGGTCCGCGGCGAAACCATTCGACCGTCCGGTTGCCTGCGGGGCGGCGATACCGCGTCACCTCGATGTCGCCGGCCAAGACGTTTCGCACCACCCAGCCGGAGCCTCGGAGCGCCTCGTCGATTTTGCCGGTCACCTCATCGACCGCCGCCGGGGCGGGGTCGACGCCCAAGATGGCCACAAAAGCAAACGGGTTGTCCAGTCGCCGCTGTTGCCGGGCCGAAGGGGGTTTGGCCGCCTCGCCGGACTTTTCGCCATCCGCTTGGTCGGTCGAATTCGCATCGGCCGGCCGGTCGGGTTCCTCCGGCGTCCCTTCGCAGACCGCGACGGCGATTTGGCCGCGGGACAATTGCCACAACTGCTCCGCGTCCAACCCGATCGGTTGCAACCGCTCGTTGATTTGACCGAGCAGCGTCTCGGTCCACGCCTGGCGAATCGGTTGGAGCTGCGGATCGTCTAGCATCCGCCCGATCCCGGTGTCGGACAGGCCGTCGGCCATCCGGCGGGCGTCGGTGATGCGGAGGTAGGCGATCGTTTCGGCCGGTAAAATCGTCGGAGCCGGCGGCGAATCGACTTCAATCGCCTGAGCGTCGACACGATCGACCGGTCCGAGGCCCAGCAGGAGTAGAATGCCTGTCGCGCGGCAGAGCTTGCCGGCCGGCGGAAAACGCAATGAACCAGACACGTTGGAGATCCAAAATGATTGTTGAGCGACGACCGATCGGTCCCATGTTAGCGAGTGTTGCCGGGCGGTTCGCCGCGGCGTTGGCGGTGATCGTCTTGACCAACCTGCCGGCCGCGGCCCAAACCGGCCGTGGCGGGGTGAGTGGCGTCGGGGCGGCCGCCACCGGGATTCCTAGCGTCGCGGGAACCGCCGGGGCTTCGACAGCCGTCGGAGCGACCAACGGCACGGGCGCAGCCACCGGAGCACTGCCGACGGCCGCCGACGCGGGGACGATAGGGCTGTCGGCCGAAACCGCGTTTGCCGGCGGGATCGATCGGTCGTTGGGGCTGGCCACCGCGGCGGGCACCGTCGGGGTCGCCCCGGAGTTGCAAACGGGCGCCGCCCGCACGCCGCTGGGCGGTGCCGGGGGTGGGTTCGGCGGGGCGGGCTTTGGTCGCGGCTTGGGGGGACTGGGAGGATTGGCAAACCTGTTTGGCGGTCAAAACAATCAAGCTTCCGACACGCCCCCGCCGCTGCGAACGAAACTGCGATCGGCCGTCGTCGGCCCGGTGCTAACGCCGACACAAACGCGGCTCTCGGCCGACCGGTCGATCCGCCGGGCATCTAATTTGAACCCGGCGTCCCCGTCCTCGCCGACCGGCCGACGTTTTACCGGCATCGCGGTCGACGTCCGCGACCGGACCGCGACGATCAACGGCCAAGTCAATTCCGCGGCCGATCGCCGGATGGCCGAACTGTTGTTGCGGTTGGAACCGGGCGTCTCGCGGGTGCAAAACAACGTCACTTTGCGGGATCAACCGTAGCGGAAGTCGCCAAGACTTTCGGTCGATTGACCCTGAGGCAGCCGATAGTTGATAGCTCCACTAACGCCGTTCTTTTGCCACAGAGATCACCGAGATCACCGAGTTGCCTATTTGGAAAACCTCTGTGGTCTCGGTGACCTCTGTGGCAAATTCGCTCCCGGCGGAAGGGTAGGCTTCGACAGAAAACATTAGCCGCAACGCGTTAGCGTCCAATTCGGGTCCCCCAACCAACGGCTAAAGCCCATCGGCTGATCGTTTGCGTTGTTTGTAAAACAGAGAATAGGGGAAGGTTACCGGCTGCCCGGTGACCGTCGCAGCGCCGCGACTTGGCGTTCCAATTGGTCGACTTTGATCGTCAGCCGCAGCACCAACTCGCTCAGTTCCGACGCACCGGGCAACACCGCCGCGTCGGACCATAACTCCAATTGCCGGTCGACGGTCGCCAATTGCCGCAGCGCCGCCTGGCTCGACGGATGGTTGCGGCCGTAGAAGGAAGCGGATTCTTGCAGCCGCTTTTGTTCGGCGAGCAACTGGTCGCGTCGCTGGGCGATCAACGCGGTCAACGTCGGCGACGGTGCCGGGGCGGGCAGTTCAGGCGGCGCCGGTCGACCCGGGGGCGGCGGCACCTCCTGCGTTTGCCCCCAACCGGGACCGATGCCCACGGCAACGCCCCCGACGATTAACCACAACAGAGACACGCGGGGCCGAAACGTTTGCATCGAAAAATCCGGAGCGGTGGGGGGAATGAATCGGTACGTTTGGATGCAAACGGAGTTTTAACATAGGCGAGTCTTTTCCGAACTTCATTTGAGCGAGTTGACCAGCATCGTGACCCATTTTTCGCGTCGCCCGTTTTTCGTGCTCCTGGCGGTCGCCTTCGTTGGACTGGCCGTTTCGACAACCGATGCGGCCAAACCGCAATCGAGCAAGCGGGCGGCCAAGGCGCCCCCGATGCGTTTGCCCGCGAGCGTTCGGACCGAACCGAACCCTCGGATCGAAGTCGCCCCGCTGCCGCGAAACAACCGGTCCGAGGTGCGCGAGGCGGCTTCGTCTTTTGACATCGCGGTCCTGACCGAATTGACCGCCCAAGGCAAGTTCCCCGGCCCGACGTGCGACGACTCGACGTTCCTCCGCCGGGTCTACCTGGACGTCGCCGGCCGCATTCCGACGTTCGATGAAGCGACTGAGTTTTTGAACTCAAACGAATCGGACAAACGCGAGGATTTGATCGACCGGTTACTGCAAAGCCCCGATTATGTGTCCAACACTTACAACCGTTGGGCTGACGTTCTGCGGCTGCACGACCGGCCGCAAAACAACATCATCGCCGATCCCTACCACGGTTACATCAAGCAGTCGATCGCCGAAAACAAACCTTATGATAAGTGGGTTGGCGAGATGCTCACCGCCGACGGCAAGGTTTGGCAAAACCCTGCGGCCGGTTTCCAACTCCGCGACGACGGGATGCCGTTGCCGTACATCGACAACACCGTCCGCGTGTTCTTGGGAACCCAAATTGGTTGCGCCCAGTGCCACGATCACCCGTTTGACGAGTGGTCGCAAAAGCAGTTCTATGAGCTGGCGGCACTGACGGCCGGGACGCGGACACGTGCGGAACTGCCCCGCAACAAGAAAGGTCGTCCGATCAATCCGGCGAACGAATTGATCAATGAAGGTAAGCGGACGTTTGATAAAGGACGCGTGCCGGGTCAGTTCCAGCGGCTGGCGCGGACGAACACCTACTCGGTTTGGGAAACCAAAGCGAAACTCCGGCTGCCGCACGACTACGCCTATTCCGACGCGGAGCCGAAATCGATCGTCGAGCCGGCGGTGTTGTGGGGCGAAATCCCGACGTCGGCCTCCGGCGGCACCGGCCGCGAGCAGTTCGCGGCTTGGTTGACCAGCCCCGAGAACGAGCGGTTCTCCAACACGATCGTCAACCGCATCTGGTCCTGGTGCTTTGGCGTCGGCATGGTCAATCCGATCGACGACTTCAGCGACGAACATCCCTGCGTCAACCCGATGCTGATGGAGGCGATGGGCAAGGAACTGCGGCGTAGCAAATTCGACGTCCGCCACGTGCTGCGTTGCGTTTTGTACAGCGATTCGTATCAACGCGAAGCGGTCACGTTTGACGTCAACTCAGGCGACGACTTTTACTTCACCGGGCCAATCGTTCGCCGAATGACGGCCGAACAGGTGTGGGATTCGCTGCTGACGTTGACCGTTCAAAACCCGTGGCCCTTTGAACGGCCCACTGCCGCGGACATGGCCGAAGTGCTCGAGGTGGATTTGGAAAACACGGATTTTCAAGAGATGATTCGCCGGTCCGATAAATTCGGCGAAACGTGGTTTCGCGGTGCCTACCAGCGATCGCTGCGGCAACATTCCTACGCCGGTCAAATTTTGTGCCGGGCCAGCGAACTGCCCTCCCCCCTGCCGTTGGAACATTTCCTGCGGCAATTCGGCCAGAGCGATCGCGAGGTAATCTCCGGCGGTTCCGACGATGCGACCGTCCCGCAAATCTTGTCGATGCTCAACGGCCCGATCACCCACGCGATGCTCGAACCGGGCAGCGTGCTGGTCGACCGCGTTTTGCAAATCGATTCACCCCGAGACCGGATCGATGCGATTTTCGTCAGCATCCTGTCGCGGCCCCCATCGCCGAGCGATCGCAAGGTCGCGGCGAGCGAATTGACCCAGTACCGCAACGACGCGGCGGCCTACGGCAACGTCGCCTGGGCGTTGCTCAACACCCGCGAGTTTCTGTTCATTCGTTGATCCCTCCCGTGGCCGAGACCGTCAAGGTCTAGGTCAATCATTCCCCCCCAAAGCCTTGGCGGCTTCGGCTACCGTCAAGCTCCGATCCATTAAAATAATGACTATGAAATCTTTTGACTGGCGTCCCGATGACCGCCGCGACTTTTTCAAAACGCTGACTCGTTCGGCCCTGGGCGTGACGTTCGCCGGCGGGCTTGCCCGTTGGAGCGACTCGGACGTCTTCGCCGCCGCCGCCCCGCAGGCCAAAGCCAAGCGGATCATTTACCTGTTCATGGAAGGCGCGATGAGCCACCTGGACACGTTCGATCCCAAAACCGGCGTCGAGGAAGCGGGTGAGACCAAGCCGATCGCCACCTCGGTGCCCGGCATCCAGTACGGCGACCGATTCCCCAAACTCGCTCAATTGGCCGGCGCGATCGCCGTGGTCCGCTCGCTGTCGACCGAGACCGGCGATCACGAGGGCGGCCGTTACCTGATGCGGACCGCTTACAAAAAACTCAACAGCATTCAGCACCCGTCGATGGGGGCGTGGATGCTTGACCGAATGGGCCGGCAGAACCAGCAGTTGCCCGGCAACTTTCTTGGTCGGCAACGGCAACCGCCACCCCGGCGCCGGGTTCCTCTCGCCGTCCTTTGGCCCGGTGCCGATCGCCAAGCCGGAGCAGGGCCTCAGCGACGTTGAATTGCCAAAATACATGGACAGCACGCTGTTTGATCGGCGTCTGTCGCTTGCGTCGAAGTTTGATCAAACGATGCGGTCCAAAGTCGCCGTGCCCGCCGCGGCCGCCTACGACGAACTGTATCGCGAGGCCCGTGCGTTGATGGGCAGCGAGGACTTGGCTGTCTTTGATCTCTCGGACGAACCCGAAACCGTCCGCGAAGCCTACGGCAAAGACTCCTTTGGCCAAGGATGTTTGTTGGCCCGGCGTCTGTGCCAGGTCGGGGCGCGGTTCGTGGAGGTCAACCTGGGCGGCTGGGACATGCACCAGGACCTGTACACTCGGTTGGACGAACAAGCCGCGATCGTCGACTCGGCCGTCAGTTCCCTGCTCCGGGATCTGCACGCCAAGGGGTTGCTCAGCGAAACGCTGGTCGTGTTGACGACGGAGTTTGGCCGCAAGCCGAGCATCAACGCCAACGTCGGCCGCGACCACCACCCCGGCGCGTTCTCGTCGCTGTTGGCCGGAGCGGGGATTGCTGTCGGTCAAGTCTACGGCTCGTCCGACAAGATCGGCCATTCGGTTGACAAAGACGGCGTATCACCATCGGATTTTAACCGGACGATCGCCGCGGCGGCCGGATTGCCGCTGGACCAGGAGTTCTTTGCCCCCAACGGCCGTCCGTTCAAGATCGGTGGCGACGGTGACCCGGTCGCCAAGTTGCTGGCGTAGTCTCATCTTCTGGTGGCGGCGGCCTGCCGGGCCGCCGCGTCGGTAGCGTGCCAAAGCCCGGCAGGCTTCGGCCACCGGTGGCGGCGGCCTGCCGGGCCGCCGCATCGGCAGCGTGCCAAAGCCCGGCAGGCTTCGGCCACCGGTGGCGGCGGCCTGCCGGGCCGCCGCGTCAGTAGCACGCCAAAGCCCGGCAGGCTTCGGCCCCCGGTGGCGGCGGCCTGCCGGGCCGCCGCATCGGCAGCGCGCCAAAGCCCGGCAGGCTTCGGCCACCGGTGGCGGCGGCCTGCCGGGCCGATGCATCAGCAGCACGCCAAAGCCCGGCAGGCTTCGGCCACCGGTGGCGGCGGCCTGCCGGGCCGACGCGTCAGTAGCACGCCAAAGCCCGGCAGGCTTCGGCCACCGGTGGCGGCGGACTGCCGGGCCGACGCATCAGCAGCACGCCAAAGCCCGGCAGGCTTCGGCCACCGGTGGCGGCGGCCTGCCGGGCCGCCGCGTCGGTAGCGCGCCAAAGCCCGGCAGGCTTCGGCCACCGGTGGCGGCGGCCTGCCGGGCCGCCGCATCGGCAGCGTGCCAAAGCCCGGCAGGCTTCGGCCACCGGTGGCGGCGGCCTGCCGGGCCGACGCGTCGGCAGCGTGCCAAAGCCCGGCAGGCTTCGGCCACCGGTGGCGGCGGCCTGCCGGGCCGCCGCATCGGCAGCGTGCCAAAGCCCGGCAGGCTTCGGCCACCGGTGGCGGCGGCCTGCCGGGCCGATGCATCAGCAGCACGCCAAAGCCCGGCAGGCTTGGGCCACCGGTGGCGGCGGCCTGCCGGGCCGACGCATCAGTAGCACGCCAAAGCCCGGCAGGCTTCGGCCACCGGTGGCGGCGGACTGCCGGGCCGACGCATCAGCAGCACGCCAAAGCCCGGCAGGCTTCGGCCACCGGTGGCGGCGGCCTGCCGGGCCGATGCATCAGCAGCACGCCAAAGCCCGGCAGGCTTCGGCCACCGGTGGCGGCGGCCTGCCGGGCCGCCGCATCGGCAGCGTGCCAAAGCCCGGCAGGCTTCGGCCACCGGTGGCGGCGGCCTGCCGGGCCCGACGCGTCGGCAGCGTGCCAAAGCCCGGCAGGCTTCGGCCACCGGTGGCGGCGGCCTGCCGGGCCGCCGCATCGGCAGCGTGCCAAAGCCCGGCAGGCTTCGGCCACCGGTGGCGGCGGCCTGCCGGGCCGCCGCGTCAGTAGCACGCCAAAGCCCGGCAGGCTTCGGCTACCGATCACAACGAATCGAGCACCTCACCGATGTCCAGCAGGTGCAGTTGCCGGCCGCCTTCGTGGGGGCTGTCGATGCAAACCGTTCGCCCGTCGCGGCTGCTGCGGGGGTGCGTGTCGCAGCGGTACTCGCCGGTATAGGACGGCGGCGAAGGGAAATGGCCCAGGTCGATCCGCCGACCGCTGGGCACATGATATAGATAGACCGTTTGACGACGCGTGCCGTCGGGGTAGGTGTCGTTGAGGATCACGTCGTCGTGCGGCGGTGCCAGGAACGTGTTGTGGCCATTGACCGTCATCAGCGTTTCGCCCACCGCGGTGACCGAATCTTCACCGTCGACGAAATCGTAGAATCCCCAAGGATGGCCGATCGGGCGGGTCCACATCGTCACCACCCGGTCATTTTTCCAAATGAAGTGCGACGTAAAGCCGGACGGATCGAGCACTCGGACATCGCTGCCGTCGACGCCCGCGGTCAACATCCGCGTGATGAACCCGCCCTCGAACTTTCGGTTGGCCGGATCGTACCGGGGACGGTAACGATGCAGCGCGATGAACCGGGTGCCGGAGGGATTGATCAGCAGATGATTGAAATAGTGCCACGCCGTCGCCGGCGGCTGGGGACCGGGCCACGGGATCGCCGCGACGTCGGCGAGCGAGAGGATCAATCGGGTTTGGCCGGTCGCTAGATCCATCCGCCAAACGCCTGACTGTGCCGGTGCAGGGTCATTGTTGTGCGGGTCGGCCAGCCCGTCGTAGCCGTACCCCGGCCGCAGGTTGTCGATCCGCCGAAAATCGGTCGTCAGGGCAAACGTTCCGTCCGCCGAGGTGGTGTAGATCGGCATCGGTAGCGTTCGGGCGGCGGCATCGGGCCGGTCCAGGTCGAGGATTCGCGAGACAAACGAATCGCCATCACGATCGTTGTGAATGATCCGGCGGCCGGTCCTGCCGAGGAACTGTAACATGCAGCCCTGTTGCCAGCCCCAGGCGGCCGAGCGACCCAGCGGCACGAATCCATCGTCGTTTTGGCGATCGACGTAGCCGATGGCGATCGACTCGCCGTCGCGGGGGCTGCGACCCTCGAAGTCGACTTCGTTGGACAACACGTATCGTCCCGAAGGATCGAACTGATTTTTGTCGTAGTAGCCGAACCAATGAAATTTGGGGCCGCGGGTGATTTGGCGGACCGGGACAAAAGCCTCCAGCGGTCCGGTCGGGGCGGCGGCGGCACCCCGCGGCAACCCGGCGGCGAGGGCGGCGGTCGCCGCCGTGGTCAGACAATTGCGACGGTTGATCGGTTGCATGGCGACAAATTAACGAAGATTTTTGCGTACCTAAATTCAAGCGGCAGGGCCGCAGCCCTCCGGTTTTGCCCTCAATCCTAGCGGAACGGCGCAAGCCGTCCGGTGCCGCCCCCCCATCTTAGCGGAACGGCTCAAGCCGTCCGGTTGGGGCACCGAACGGCTTGCGCCGTTCCGCTAAAAAACGTGGCACCGGACGGCTTGCGCCGTTCCGCTTGAAAGAACAGCCTAGCGTTGTTCGCGGTACGTCGTGAGCGACAGATACGCCAGGATGCCGGCGAACACCAGGAAGCTGATGTCCATCAGCAGGCTCGCGGCGCCCAGCGGGGCCAGGTCGGCGGCACCGGCCAGGCTCATGATTAAATCCGCGGCAAAGAGCACCAGCAACAGGATCGACACGACAAGGCTGATCAAACAGAGAGCCTTGGGCATGATCGAAAACCTCGTCCAGTACAAAAGTCGTTCCTGCGGGAGCGATTGCGGGGCGTCGCACCAGCCGCCGGTAGCGGCGTCGGGGCAGTGTAGTTGCACGCCGCGGCGGTTTCCAAGACGCCGCACAGCACGCAACTTAACAGTGCCGCGATCAGCGGTGGGGTTCTGACGGTCATCGCGGGTGGGCAACCCCCCGGTCGCCCGCTTTGGTGCATCCACGCCCCGGCGTTGCCTGCTAGGTTGACTCGACTGGTCAACCGTCATCGCTTCGACTCGCCGCCGATGTTTCGCACCTTCCTGCTGCTGCCCCACGATTTCCTCGGCGTGCCGCTGTTGGGCGTCGGTTGGGCCGTCCTCCTGCTGGCGGTCTACATCGTCGTCCGATTGGCTGCCGCATCGCGTCAACCCGGCGGATTAGGTTCGACGATACGCGAAGAGGGCGTCCTTTGGGTCGTCGCGGCCGGACTGCTCATTTTTTTGGGGCCTCGTTTGGAATTGGCCGGTTTAGACGGACAACCGGTCGGAATGGCGATCCGCGGCTATGGCGTGTTCCTGGCCGTCGCCGTCGCTTCGGCGGTCGCCTTGGCCGGTCACCGCGCCGCGACGTCGGGATTGACGACGGCCCCCATCATGCGGATCGCGCCGTATGCGGTGGTGGGCGGTTTGGTCGGGGCGCGACTGTTTTTTGTGCTGCAATATCGTGAGACGTTCATCCGCGAAACGTGGTGGGAGACGATCAAGGCGGCTGCGGCGATCACCGAGGGGGGATTGGTGGTTTACGGCGGGTTCATCGGCGGGTTCCTGGCTGCCCTGTTTGCCGCCCGGCGGATGTCGCTGCCGGTTTGGAAACTCGGCGATGTGATCGTGCCGAGTCTGTTCATCGGATTGATGTTCGGCCGATTGGGATGTTTGATGAACGGTTGCTGCTATGGCGGGCCGTGCGAGCCGGGACCGCTGGCGATTCGGTTTCCGCCGGGCAGCCCCGTGTATTACGACCAAATGCTCTCGGGCCGATTGATCGGCGTCGACGCCCCGGTGACCGACGGCAAATCGGGCGAGCTGGGGCGAAACGAATTGACGGCGACTGCTGTCCGGCCCGATTCGATCGCGAAGCGTCGCGGGGTCGAAGCGGGCGATCGGCTGGTCGTCGCGATCGATCGGTCCACCGCCACCACCCCACCGCCGGGCCGGCCGGCGGAGGAAAGCGTCCCGGGACTGGTATTGCTGGGCAACGACCAGGGGAAAATCATTCGGCTGCCGCCAGCCGAATTACCCGCCGCAGCGATGCCGGTTGTTGCCACCCAAATCATCTCCTCGGTCTTGGCCGCCATCGCGGTCGCCGGGCTGCTGTTGCTCGACCGATGGCGGCACCGCCCCAGGGCTGCCGACCGATTCGTGGCTCGCGACGGGGTGTTGATGTTGATCGGATTCACGGCCTACGCGTTGATCCGAATCGTCCTCGAATGGGTTCGAGTCGACGAATCGGGGCAATTCGGGACTTCGCTATCGATCAGTCAGTGGGTGTCGATCGCGGTGATTCTGCTCTCGGCGGCGGCGTTGACTCGGGTTCCGGCGACTAGGGTCGATGTGGGATAGGCCTCCGACCTGTCATTGCCGATGACGACAGGCCGGAGGCCTATCCCACATGTTTTTATCGTAAAAACGCGTCGACCAACCCGCCGTCGACATGGATGACCTGGCCGGTGGTCTTTGATGATGCGTCCGAAAGCAGGAAATAGGCCGCGTTGGCTTGATCGGCCGGTGTGATTGGCGAATGGGTCAACGTTCGCTTGGCGTAGAACTTGGCCAATTTGGTGCGCAATTGATCGTCGGTTTCGGACTCGGCAAAGTCGATCGCGTACTTGGTCAGCGAGCTGATCACGCGGTCGCGGGGAAACATCGTGCTGCCCTCGACCACCGTCGCCGGAGCGATCGCGTTGACCCGGACAATCGGGGCACATTCGACCGCCAATTCGCGGACCAGATGGTTGGCGGCGGCTTTGGACGTGTCGTAGGCGACCGAGCCTTTTTTGGCGACCACAGCGTTGACGCTGGTCGTCAGAACGACCGAAGCGGCCAGGTTTTGGTCTTTGAACAACGTCTTGGCTTCGTCGACCAAGTTATAGGCGCCGTGAACATTGACCTCGAACGTCAATCGCCAAGCGTCGTCGGACAGGTTGCCTTCGCGGTCGGGCGGCAGGAACACACCGGCGGTCAGGACGATGTGGTCGATGCCGCCGTAGGCCAAAGCGGAATCGTGGAGCAAACGGCGAATCGAATCGCGCCGGGTGATGTCGACGCCCAGCCCGATCGCCGGACCGCAACCGCTCAGCCCGGTGCCGGCCACCCCGATGCCTTGGCCGTAGATTTTGGTCAATTCCGCGGCGGTTTCCTCCGCGGCGGTGGATGACAGATCGGCGCAAATCACGTGGGCACCCTCGGCGGCGACGCGGTGAGCGGTCTGTTTGCCGATCCCGTTGCCGGCCCCGACGACCAGGACGACCCGCCGGGCGAGTTCTTTCTCCGGCGGCATCCGCTGCAGCTTGGCTTCTTCGAGTAACCAGTATTCAATATCAAACGCTTCCTGCTGGGGCAGCGAGATGTATTGATCGATCGCCTCGGCGCCCCGCATCACTTCGACGGCACAGTTATAAAACTCCGCCGTCACGCGGGACTCGCTTTTGTTCTTGCCCCAAGCGATCATGCCGACGCCGGGGATCAGGATGACCGCGGGGTTGGGGTTTCGCATCGCCGGTGAGTTATCATGTTTGCAAGCCTCATAATACGCGGCGTAGTCGCGGCGATAATCTTCCAGCCCCTTCTCCAGTTTCTTTTGCAACGACTGGATGTCTTCGGCCGCCGGGTCAAAATCAACATAAAGCGGTTTGATTTTGGTGCGGAGGAAATGGTCGGGACAGGACGTGCCCAGTTCGGCCAATCGCGGTGCGTCCTTGGAATTGACAAACCGCAGGATCGTGGGGTCGGTTTGGACGGTGCCGATCAAACGTTGACCCTCAAACGTCACCCGGCCGCGCAGCCACGGCAGGACCTGCGACAGCAACGCGTCGCGGGCGGTCGACTCCATCGACTGGACCTTCTGTCCGCCAAACGTCTTGTCGCCTTTGTCTTTGGACTCAATGTACTGCGCCGCTTTTTCGATCAATCGCAGCGTCAACTCATAACACGCCTTGTCATCGTTGTGCCAATTGATCAATCCGTGTTGACCCATGATAAGACCTTGCAACGACGGGTTTGCCTCGACCTCCCGCTGCATCATCAATCCGAGTTCAAACCCGGGCCGCAGCCACGGAACCCAGCCGATCTCGTCGCCGAAGATTTCTCTGGTCAACGCCTTGGAGTTTTTGCTCGCGGCGACCGAAATGACGCTGTTGGGGTGCATGTGGTCGATGTGCCGGGCGGGCAGGAACCCATGCAGCGGCGTGTCGATCGAGGACGCTCGGGGATTAAGGTTGAACGTCGTATGAGGGAAGTAGCCGACCATCGCATCTTCGGCCGGCGTCTTGGGGCCTTTCTCGCTCGAACGGTCATAAACGGCCCGCAGCCCCAGCAGGTCGCGGAGCACCAACGACGCGAAGTTGGCCGCCCGGCTGGTCCGCAGATCGCCGCCGGAGCCTTTGACCCAAAGCACCTCGACGTCCTCGCCGCTGATCGGGTCCTTTTCGATCGCTTTGGCCGACGTGTTGCCGCCGCCGGTGTTGGTGATCCGTTGATCGGCGCCGAGACAATTGGAGCGGTAGACCAACCGATCGACCGGCGACATCCCGGCGACATCCGAATCATTCCAAAGGTAATTGACGTGTTTGAAAGAAGCGGCGGTCGGCTCGGACATGTATCGAGAGAGTTCAAATGAAAGGGGTGCAAAGCCGGGATCGGGTCTTTGAAATCCAAGAAAGATTTCGTCATTCCGATTGGGGCGCCGCAGTGTAGCGGACCACCCCGGCGTCGGGGCCGGCCGGCGGCGGGTCAATCAACAGCCGGACGGTCGCCCGCAGTGACGCGAGGGAAGTTTCCTCGCCGCCCGGGTTCGCGGTGATCCGAATCGACAGTCGCTCTGACGCGGCGAGTGGATGGTTCAACCAACCGACCCAGCGACTGGCCGTGGGGGGGCAATCGGGCGGGGGGAGAACCGGGGATTGGCCGCAGGTGATTTCCAGGTTTTGCGGCAGGGGATCATTCGTTTCACCGACGGTTTCTGAGGTGATTTCAATCAGCAGTCGTCCCGCGGGGTCCAACCCGGTGGGACGATGAAACGTTCGGGTGTACAGCAACGCCCCGGCGGGTTCGTCAGCCAACGAGCCGTCGTCGGGCATCGTGACGCGGCGTGGCGGATGGCTCCGGCCGCCCGGATCGACGATCGATCGTTGCCAGGGACCGGCCAGGCGGATGGGGTGGGGAGCGGCCATGGTGTTGCCAAGCGTAGCGGAAGTCGCCAAGACTTTCGGTTGCGACGCGCGTTGAAAAACCGAAAGTCTTGACGACTTCCGCTACGGCGGAGGCAAACCGAAAGTCTTGGCGACTTCCGCTACCGGAAATTTTGAAACCGTGACCCGATTTGCCTTGCAGGTGGCCTACGACGGCACCGACTTCCTCGGGTGGCAGGTTCAGTCCAATGGCCCGACGATTCAAGGGGAGCTGCAGCGGGCGATCGCGACGCTCATCGGCAAAACCCCGGATGGCGTTGATTTGCCGGCCGGCCGGGTACTGGGGTCCGGCCGGACCGATTCGGGCGTTCACTCGATCGGCCAAATCGCTTCGGTCGATCTGCCGCGGTGGCCGGCTTCGACCGACGCGCTGCTCCGGGCGATCAATTCAAAACTGCCGCCGACGATCCGGGTGACGCGGGTTTGGCAAGCCCGGGCGGATTTTCATCCAATCGCCGACTGCGTTGAGAAGACCTATAGGTACCGGCTGCAGGTCTCCGGCCAAGTCGATCCGTTTGACCACCGAACGCTCTGCCGGTCGGTCGACGTCGATCCGGTCCGGTTGCAGCTCGCCGCCGCCGTTTTCGTCGGAACGCACGATTTCGCGGCGATGCAAGCGGCCGGTGCCCCACGCCGCTCGACCGTCCGAACAATCACGCAAAGTCACTGGTTTTGCCAACCGGCGGCCGAGCACCAGACCGCTGATTCGATGGCCAAGGAGGTTTGGATCTATGAAGTGACGGCCAACGGTTTTTTGTACAACATGGTCCGCAATTTGGTCGGAACGATGATCGAAGTCGGTCGGGGACGTCGCGAGGTCCCGTGGATCGACGCGGTGCTGGCCGGTCGCGACCGATCCGCCGCGGGGCCGACCGCCGCGGCCGGTGGGCTGTGCATGCACCGGGTGCGGTACCCCGAAGGCAGCTTCGGGTAAAGGGCCGGACGTCGTTGACCGCATTTGATAACCATTTGTTCATCGGATCTTCACCATCTCGGGGGTGTTTTGATCCTCAAAGCGGAGCCGGTGGGCCGGTATAGTGGGTGGCTGTCCGTAACCCGACCACGCCGGATCGCCTGACGTTGATCGCCCCCGCCGCCAGCCAAACGAAGCCGATCGACGCCGCCGGTGCCCCCCGGGCGGTCGGATCGCTCGACGACGCCACCCGCCAGTGGGTCCGTCGGGCGTTGGCATCGGGTTTGGTCGACATCGAACAAATCAAACGGGTCGTCGCCTCATCGCTCGCCCAAGACCAGGCGATCGATCCGCAGTCGCTATGCGACGGACTGACCGCGGCGGGGATGTTGACCCGGTGGCAGGCCAAGAAGCTGCTCGACGGTCGTTCGGCCGGCTTTTTCCTGGGGCATTACCGGTTGCTGCGGCCGCTGGGCCGTGGCGGCATGGGCGTCGTCTACTTGGGCGAACACGACGTGATGCGCCGCACCGTGGCGCTGAAGGTCCTGCCCGGCGAGGCCGCCGAGGACCCGCGGCGAGTCCAGCGGTTCAAGGACGAGGCGCGGGCGTCGGCGACGTTGGACCACCCCAACATCGTCCGCGCGATCGATTTCGCTCAAACCGATACGAAACTCTACATCGTCATGGAGTTCGTCGACGGCGTCGATTTGCATCAATTGGTCGCCCGGCAGGGTCCGATGCAAGCCGCTCAAAGCATCGACGTGATCCGCCAGGCGGCCGCCGGGATGGCTCACGCCCACGAACGCGGCATCGTTCACCGCGACATCAAACCCTCCAATTTGATGCTCGCCAGCGATGGGACGGTCAAGGTCAGCGACCTGGGGTTGGCCCGGATGGGAATGGCCGACTCGGAGCTGATCGACACGGCCGGTCGGTTGACCGGCACGGCCGATTTCATGGCCCCCGAACAGGCGCTCAACAGCAAGAACGTCGACGCTCGCACGGATTTGTACTCGCTCGGTTGCACATGGTTTTTCCTGCTCGCCGGCCGTGCCCCCTACGAGGGATCGACGGTCCAGCAGCGTTTGGCCAAGCATCAAACCGCCGCGATTCCTGACGTCCGGCAGTTCCAGGCCGACGTCCCCGAGGCGGTCGCCGAGTTGATCCGCCGGTTGATGGCCAAACGACCAGCCGACCGATTGCACTCGATGGCGGAGCTTTCGGAGCGGTTGCAGCGGATGGGCGGCGCCGGGGCGGTCGCGACGCTGGCCAAATCGGCCGGTGAGGAGGAAACGAAAGTTGACGAGCCGTCGGGCGCCACCCTGGTCGATTCCGGCTCGGTCGTCGATGCAAACGACCCGCTGCCGGATTTCGACTTCGGGTCGCTGCCCTCCCTACCCGCCGCGACATTGCGGACGGTGCCCGCGGCCCCCCGGCGACCCGCCTCCGGACGGCCGCGGCCGGGGACGCGGCGGGGCAACGTCAATCGACCGGCCCCTTCGGCCGGCGGGTCGGGCGTCGGAGGAAACCAAGCGGTGCTGCTGGGCGTCGGTCTCGCGTTCGCCTTCCTGGCGCTGTTCATTGTCGTGGGGACCGCCGTCTATTTGGTCGTCAGACCCGACACCCCCACCGCACCGAAGCTCAAGATCAGCGAAGATTCCGACGGGAAGATCACCGTTTTGCAAGGACGCTGAGCGCGATGGCCGACCGCAGCTATGCGTTGGTGCTGGCCAGCGGCAGCCGGGCGGGGATTCGTGCGGAGCTGCAGACCGGCTACTACCTGATCGGTCGCCACGGCGAATGTCAAATTCGTCCCAAAAGTCGTTCGGTCAGCCGGCGGCACTGCCTGCTCCACGTCCAACCCGATTACCTCGCGGTGCTGGACCTGCGGAGCACCTCGGGCACGCGGCTGGGTGCGGAGCGACTGCCGCCGGCGGTTTGGGTGGAGGTCTCGCCGGGCGATCAGCTCCGCTGCGGGAAAATTGCCTTTGACGTCGTCGCGGAGGCTCCGGTCGCATCCGCCGAGCCGCCGATGCTCCGCGGCGAGGCTTGGCAAGAGATCGACATTGCCGGGTTCTTGCAGGCCGCCGACGACGATGACCGCGAAGTCCGTTACGAAACCATCCGCGCCGGCGACGCCCGGCGGCAACTGGAGCAAGACGCCCCAGAGCCGGAAGTGGAGCCGGACGTCACGATTGCCGATCCCCCGGCGGCGAAGTTCCCCACCGCCGGCGTCGGTCGCGAGTCGGACGCCGCCGCTCGCCCGCGGACCTTTGGCAAAAGTCGCCCCTCCGGTGCCGCCAAGAAGTTTGATTGGCAACGACTGCGAATCGTCGCGGCCGCCGCCTTGGTTGCGGTGACCGTCGGCGTGGTGGTTTGGCAAACCGTCCGATTCGTCCGGGGACCGGAGCCGAGGATCGTGCGGGGAATCGATTGACCGAAGGATGGGAGAGACCCCTCACCCCCCGGCCCCCTCTCCCCCGAAGCGGGGGAGAGGGGGAGAGGGGGAGATAGTCTGAGGTTTGCAGCCACGCATGATTACACTGCCGCGACCATGCCCCCGCTCCCGCCCGCCGCCGACTCGTCGCCTGCGGTCGAAACGCCGGTGGTGTTGCCGATGCTGCGGCGGGTGATTGCGCTGGCCGGTCGCGGACGGCAGTTTGCCAGCACGGTTTTCTTCGCTTTCGCCGTCGTCGGCTTGCAGCTCGGTCAAGGCATCCTGTTGGCCCGGCTGCTCGGTCCCCAAGGCCGCGGAGAGTACGCCACCGCAACGCTCTACGCCCAATTGCTGCTCTACGTCGGGTTGATGGGCGGGTTGGAAGTCGTCTGCCGGGCCGCGGCGGCCGACCACGCCGCCGACGATTCTCGCCGAGCGGCGCTGCGGCGTTCAGGGTTGCGATTGGCGCTGGTGACCGGATCGATCACCGCGGCGGTCGCAATCTTGTGCAACGTCGTGGCGTTGCCGCCGGGCAAACGATTCCTCATTCCGCTCGGCGCCGTCTGTGCCCTTGGTGTGATCGGCCAGCACGTGATGTTGATCCTCACCGGCATCGACCGGGGGATGGGGCACTACGCGGCGTACAACTACCGCCGGTTGCTGGCCGCGGCGACTTTTCCGGCACTCATCGCGATCGCTTGGGCGGCCGGACACGCGACGCTTCCGGTCGCCTGCGGACTGTTTGTCCTCTCGTCAATCCTTGCCGGGGTCGTTTCGGTCGGAACGCTCCGATTACCGCTTCGCGGGCCGACCGAACTGCCCGTGCGGCAATTGCTCCGCGACAGCCGCCCCTACGGCTTGTCGATGTTGATCACCGACCTGTTCGAGCGGCTCGACCTGCTGCTGGTGCTCTGGCTCACCCCGCTGGTCGTGCAGGGCTACTATGCCGCGATGGTCCCGGTGGTGTACCCGTTGACGGTGATCCCCAACACGATGGGCATTTTTTTGTTCAACGTCGCGGCGGATCAAAACCGCCGGTTGCGGACCACCGACGTCCACCGCATCCTGGGCGGTTCGTTGGCCATTCAAGCCGCATCGACCGTCGCGTTCATGATGCTGGTCGGCCCGGTCGTTCGTTTCGTCTATGGGGAAGAGTTTGCTCCGGCGATCGAGTTTGCGATGTGGTTGGCCCCGGCGGCGGCGATCAAAGGCATCCTGCAGGGGCTGGACAGCTACGTCAAAGGCCGCGGCCGGCCGCTGACGCCGCTGCGATGCCGGCTCGTCGCCACCGCGTTGATGCTCGCGATGACCGCGGCGTTGGTGGGCCGGTATGGGGCGGTGGCGATCGCCGCGGCGGCGTTGGCCGGCCAAGTGCTCTGCCTGGTTTGGTTGTCGGTGATCGTTTACGCCGATGTGCGGCAGTCTCAGTCGCGTGGTGTTTGAGCGAAGAGTCCAGCTACGGAGGATCCACCCCGCCGGGATTCCATGGGTGACATCGTGAGATGCGCCGGATCGCTCGCCAAACACCTTTGAGGACGCCGTATTTGACGATCGCTTCGATCGCGTAATGGCTGCAAGTGGGGTGAAACCGGCACGTCGGTCCCATCATCGGGCTGAGGATCGCCTGGTAACATCGCACCGCGGCGATCAACCCAACCGCCAACCAACCCGGCCGCCCCCGCCCTTTGACATCATCCGACTGGTTTGACTGATCTACCAAAACGACGTCCCGGCGACGTCACGCTCCGGCCTCGGGTCGAGCTGATCGATGCGACCGCTTGGGTGGCCCCCGGGGCGACAGTCGTCGGAGCCGTTCACCTGGGGCCGGAGTCGAGCGTTTGGTTCGGCGCGGTTTTGAGGGGCGATACCGAACCGATTCAAATCGGCGCCCGCAGCAACGTCCAGGACGGTGCCGTCTTGCACGCCGACCCCGGCCATCCGTGCATCATCGGACAACGCGTCACGATCGGACACCGCGCGGTCGTTCACGGGGCCACGGTGGGCGACGACGCGGTGATCGGCATCGGGGCGATCGTATTGACCGGAGCGGCGATTGGCGGCGGCGCGATCGTCGCCGCCGGCGCGGTCGTTCGCGAGGGGATGGTCGTGGCCGCCGGGACGCTCGTAGCCGGTTGCCCGGCGGTGGTCAAAGGCGACGTTCGGCCCGACCACCGCGACCGAATGATCGAGGGCAACGAGCACTACGTCACGCTATCGCGACGTTATTTGGCGTTGATGCCCATGGCCCCGATGTCCCCCGCCCCGTGATCACAGTTCGTCGACCGATTGGGACGACTTTTTGAGTGTCTCATCGAGTTGCCGCATCCGCTGGCGTCGGAGCCGTTCCATCGGGTCTTCGGTCGTGATGGGGGCTTTGGCCAAATCGGTGAACCGATCCAGGATCGCCGGCAACGACACCGGCGTGCTGGCGTCCATGAACCGTTCGACGATCGACATGGAAATCGATCCGCCGCGGCGATAGTTGATCCGGGTGACCACCGGCCGGGCGGGATACAGACCCAACATCGTCGAATCGTCAAAACGAACCTCCGCCGACATCGCCGGTCCGCCGCCGGAGGCGATCGCAGAGTCACCGAGCACTTGATGCAGCAGCGTGCGGTCGTCCGAGGTGATGAACACGTCGATGTTGGGGCGGTCATCGCGGTTGAGCGAGACGACGTTTTCGCCCCGATTGCCTGCCGCCGGTCGACCCATCGGCAGGTGCAACAGCAGCAACTCGACCGACGTACGGGTCGGGGCATTGGCCGCCTCGGTGATCGCTTGAGAGTACGAAAAGGCCATCGCCAGGGTCCGACCGCCGGTCGATTCATCGCGGCTGCCGGTCCGGGCCTGGGACGACCCCGACTGCAACGAAACCGTGTTGTCGCTGACCAAACCGAGCGTTCGGAACCGGCTGA
The DNA here is from genome assembly GCA_963833245.1 of Pirellulaceae bacterium. GTDB lineage: Bacteria > Planctomycetota > Planctomycetia > Pirellulales > Pirellulaceae > Rhodopirellula. The sequence goes on along the minus strand of CAWHXH010000002.1, from coordinate 558,803 downwards.
CCGCATCGATGATCATTGGTTCGGGACGAAGCGTCCGCCCGGGCAGATCGACTCGGTAGAACGCCGAGGCGGTGTCGGTGCCGAAGTACGGTTGGCCTTCGGCGTCATGGTAAACGATCGGCTGAACCGCCAAACGGTGGTCGTCGAAATAGTCGAGAACTTGCGTCCGGGTCGGTCCGGGCAACCGCCCCGCGGCGTCGGCATTGAGCTTCAATCCGATCGTCATCGCGGTGACCCGGCCCAGCGTGCCGGACTGTCCCTGGGAACGCTGCAGCGTCGCGATCACGTCGCCATTGGGAGGTAGGATCCGGTTGGCTCGATCGGCCGCGGCGGCAAACGCCCGCGACACTTCCGCTTCGCTGGTCGGCAAACGATCGATCGACAACAGGCTCTCACGCGTCGGCGCCGAACCGATCCGTCCGACGCTCAAAACCGGCATGTTCGCGGTCGCCGGTTGGCGGGGGCCGGCCGGTTGACCGATCCGTCCGACCGACAGCGACTCCGGCTGGGCCGCGGCACGGGTGCGGGTGGCGGCCAACTCCGCCGGCGTGGCCGTATCCTTGGGGCCGGACGACGGCGGTTCGGCAAGGTTTACTTTGGAAAGCCTCGGCTCGGGCATCGTCAACGCCGTCAAACTTTCGGTTGCCGTCCCACGGTCCTTGGGCGAAACAAATTCGTTGAACTCCGACTCGGGTTTGGCAACCAAACGTTCATTCACATCCATCCCGACCGACATGACCGTCGCATCATCGGCCTCGGGAGCCGCCGCGGCCAATCCCCACTGATACTCTTGCGTTTCAGAGTTCCGCGACGTGCCGGGCGATGGTTGAGTGATCTTGTATCCCAACAGGCCGACGACCGCGACGCCGGCCAGCACCGTGGCAATCTTGAAGAAATTCTGGGAGGGGATCATGGGTTTAGGCTCCAAACGCCACGGAGGAGTTGTTCAAAGGTGTGGTCCCAGGCTCGTTGGATCTCTTGAATGATCGGTCGCAACGATGGGTCGGCAAAACGAAACGAGGCGGCGATCTGCAGTCCTTCGTCCCAAACCGCGATCGATAACGAACCGCCGCACTGGATCGGACCGGTGACCGTCATCGGCAACGGCCGCAACGTGCCGGCCGGCGGCGGGGGATTCGACATGGAGGATTGTATCGGATATGCCGGTTGAATTTGTCCAGCCAATGTTTTGCCAAAGCCCCCCTGGCGGCGAAGGTTGAAACCCGAAAGACACGTGACCGAGGCGGTCGGCGTAAAAACGCCCATACGATCGATCGACCACATCGCCCCGGGCAGCCGGCTGACCATTGCCAGACCCGCCGGCAGGTCGCGGTCATAACCGTGGCGGCGAACGTCGGCCAACTGTTGAATCACCGAGCCGTAGATTTGTTCCCACGAACCGAGTTGATCGATGCGGCGACGCGGCAAAACCATTCCCAAATGGTTGTCGCTACGCCATCGCCGGGACCACGAGCGGGTTTGCGTGGGGTTGAGGATCATCACGTGGTGAGCCGCCGGCGAATCGACAACCGCGGCGATCGACCGAAACGCCGCGGCGACGGCGATGTCATTGAGCGGGATCGCGGCCCGGCGCACCCGGTCTCGCAGCTCCTGTGATTGGTCGTCCCCGATCCGCCAATGCAGCACATTGCCCGAATCGATCGAATCGGCCGGGCGACCGAGTGGTCCCAGGCGGACGTTTCGGCCCCGAACGGTCATCGCCAGGTGCCGCAGATCAGGAGGCACGACTGCCGCAGGCGACGTCACGGACGGTTCCGCGATCTTTTCGCTTGGCTCTTTCTCCTCCCGCCGCTCCGGTCGGTTGTATCGTCGCAAACATTCCAGAATGATCCGGCCCGCCCCATACCCATCGCACACCGCGTGCGAAAATCTCCAAACCAACCGCCACCGGCCGTCATCGGTTGGAATGATGGTCAACACCGCGCCGCGGCCGCCGGCCGGATCGACCTGTTCGGGGGTGGCCGACGCGGCGGTCGCAACGACCGGTTCGGCCGGTGGCCCGGGAATCCACTGACCCCGACGTAAGATTGAACGCGTTCGGACGTGCCGCCGGCAGGTCTCCTGCCACTGCCGGGTCAGTCGGCCGATGTCCAAATCAGTCCCCGCGACCGGTTGGACAGGAATTTCGACTTCAAATGTCATTCCTCGGCCATGGGCCGCCCGAGCCATGTAACGCTCCATCGGCGTGCCGGCGAAGGGGGCTTCGGCCGGCTCACCCCGGCCGGCGGACGCCTCAGACACGCACCGTCACCCCACCGTCGATCGTGATCGTTTGACCCTGGATCATGTCGGCGGCCGCGGAGCACAAATGGGCAACCGTGCCGGCGACGTCGACGGGCGTCAGCGGGCGGGCCGGCAGCAACATCCGGCCCAGCGACGCGTCGATCATCGAATCGCTGCCGGGCAACTGCTCGATCGCCGCGGTTCGCAATATCCCCGGCATCACGCAATTGAAATTGATCCCCCCGGGTCCGTACTCCATCGCCAAATGCCGGACCAACGACTCCAGCGCCGCTTTGGACGCCCCGATCGCTCCGTAGTTTTCGACCGCCCGGACCGACCCGTGACTGCTGATCGCGACGACTTTGCCCCATCGCGGCGGCTGGTCGCCGGCTCCACGGGTCAGGTGCTCGGCCGCCGCCTGGGTCAACCAAACGACCGGCGCGGCGTTGTGTCGGATCACCGAATCCAACTGGGCGGGCGTCGAGTCAGCCAGCGGACGGAACCCCCCGGCCGCGGCGTTGGAGATCACGATGTCCAAACCACCGAGCGCCTCGGCCGCCGCGTCAACCATTGCGACGACTTCCGACCGCACTGAGATGTCCGCCCGGACGACCGCGACGGCCCGACCCAACCGGTCAATCCGCTCGGCCAAATCGACCGCGGCGGCTTCGGATTTCAAAAAATGAACCGCGACGTCCGCCCCCTGTTGGGCCAATCGCAATGCAATCGCTCCGCCAACCCCCCCGCTGGCTCCGGTCACCAGGGCACGTCGTCCGGCCAGCGGTTGGGCGTCGGGAGCGGTAGTCGGCATCAAAAATTCAAAATCAAGCGGCGGATCGAACTCATCGGTCCCGCAGTCTATTCAAACCCCGAAACTTGACACCCGGTGGGATAGGCCTCCGGCCTGTCGTGGTCAGAAAGGTCGACGACAGGCCGGAGGCCTATCCCACCAGCGATCCCACCTCATAATCGACCAACCGGTGAATCAGCTCCCCATTGATCCCCGCGACGACCACCTCCCACCGGTCCCCGCCCGCCCGGCGAACCGTCACCGCCAGCGGTTCGCCCGGTCGGGGCAACCGGCTAATGTCGAGTCGACCGATTCGGCGCGGCAGCGAAGCGTGTCCGGTCACCGCGTGAATCAAACAGCCGGCCGCATAGAGCGACGCGTCGAGCACCGCGGGGCTGATCCGGTGACCGGCCAGCGACCTGGCATCACCGAGTAATTCGATCGGGCTGGGCGTGATGATTCGACCTTCGGCGACCTCCGCGGCCGCATCCAACCCAAGCGTTCGCAGACACCGCAGCGCCGGCCCGTGATAGATCGCTCCGGCGGCGTTGTCGCTGTAAACAACCGGCAGTCGCTCAAACGTCGAACTTAAGTCAAAGCTCGTTTGGTCAACACGATCGTGCAAAATTTCGGCGCAAAAATGCACCCGAGCCTGGTCCACGACCCGGCCATCGGACCGGCACAGATCGCGTCGCAGCTCGATCCGCCGACCGTTTTGAACGACTTGCAAATCCGACGGCCGGTCGTCGGCCCATTTGCAAGCCGCCACCGCCTCGACGTTGGCCAGCGATGTCGACGTCGCGGGTAACGCAAACTGCGTCATCCAGTGTATCGCCACGGCCAACGGCAACGTCGGCCGGCCGGCGACCCGGTGCTGCGACAGGAACGGATCGGTCACCGGGCACGCCGTCCGAATCCCATCGTCGTCGGCGGCCGGCTCGGCGGACGTTTGCGAACTGATCGCGAACCGGCGGACGGTGGATCGATCGGTGATCAAGACCTCCGGCTCATCGCCACCCCGCTCGATTTCGTTGATGAAGTGACCGATGCCCTCGGCGGCCGGCATGAACCGCATCCCGATCATTTCCAGCGCCAGTTTCGCCTCCGGCTTGGCCGCCATGCCGATGTCGCCCCAGGCGTGCCAGAGCATGGTGACGCACCGGGTCGCCGGACGGGTCACACCGAGCCGGCCGATCCATTTGGCCATCGCGTCGTTGGCCGCCGAATAGTCGGTCTGTCCGTTGGCCCCAAAGCGGCCGGAAATGGAGCCGAACCCGATGAACCAATCCAGCGGATCGCCGGCCGTCGCGGCGGCAAGTGCCAGCGTCCCATCGATCTTGGCCGCCAGGCACTGGCGAACCTTCTCGGGCCGCTTGCGATCCATCCGAGCGTCTTGCCCCGAACCGGCCCCCTGGATCACGGCTCGAATCGGATCGCCAAACTGCCGGATTTCGCCGACGACTCGCTCCACCGCCGCCGCGTCGGACAAATCCACCTGATGGTAGGACGCATCGATGCCCAGCTCGCCGCACCGGCGAAGCGTTTGATCGATTTCAATCGCCTTTTCAAAATCCCGCCAAGCGGCCGGCGGCGAAACCCCCGCGGCTTTCGCCTCCGCCATCACTTGCCGGCGGACCGCGTTCAAATCGCTCGACGCCCGGCTCGCAGTCGCTTCGTCGATCGCCGGCGGCGGGGCGGTGCCCAGCATCCGCAGAGTGATCGGGTGCCGCCGAGCCAGCTCGATGGCGCACGCCGCGGTGATCCCTCGGCCCCCACCGGCGACCAACCAAGTGCCACCGATCTCGCGCGCCGCGGCGGATGGATCGACGGGTTGAAAAACCGGAACGACGACCGACCGCTGCGTTGCTCCCACGATCGCTTCGGCGTCGTGCGACGGGCAGGCGAGTTCGGCCAATGCCCCCCGCACGAAATCGCCCGCATCAACGCCCTCAGCCGCATCGAGGACGCGAATTTGAGCATCACGATGACCCCGCATCCACGTTTCGATCATCATCGCTTTGAACAAGCCGGCCAGCGACCCGGATTCGGCGGTCGCGGCATCGCCGCGGTGGGGCCGCACCCCGAGGTTGCCGCCGCCGCGAACCATCGCCGCAGCGGTGCATTGGTCGATCACCCCTCGTTCGATCGCCGCGGCCAACCACCCCCGGCAAACCGTGAACGGCAATCCCCACGCCGCACCGGACCGCTCGCCCCATCGCTGCGGAGACAGCGATTCGTTGACCGCCGCCTCGTCCCAAGCGGTGGTGATGAACAAATGATGCGGCGGCGATGACTGCCACCGGGTTGGCAAACCCGCGATCGACGATTCGACATCGCCGCAGCTATTAATCCGGTCGACCGTCAAACCGTCCCGGCTCAGCTCGCGATCGAGCGCCTCGGCGACCGGATTGTCACCGACGATCAACGCCCCGCCGGTCCACTTCGGACGTGCCGGGCTGCCGACGACTCGCGGCATCGATTTAACTCGAAGCACCAATCGGTGCGTTCCCCCGGGGGGGACCGGAGCATCGACGACCGCCGCCCGCGGTGCCGCCGGTTCGGCCGTCGACTCAGCCGCCGGGGCGGTGCTCAGACCCCGCTTTTTTTTTTGCCGATCCGATCGGCCACGTCATCGTGGATCGACCGCAGCGTCGGGAAATCGCTGATTCGCAAACTCCCGGCCGCCGGCAGCGGTAGCTGATAGTGTTGTTGCAGTTCGCCGATCAATTGCGCCCGCTTGATGCTGTCGACGCCCAGTTCCGCCTCCAAATCAGCGTCCATGTCGATCAGGTCGCGGTCGTAGCCGGTTTGATCGACCACCAAATCGATCATCATCTCGGCCAACCCTTCGACATCTTCGTCGACCGCCACCGCAGCCGGAACGGCGGCACCATTGGCGTGCCCGTTGACGTGACCATTGGTCAAACCAACCGGAGCATTGTTCAACGCCACCGGCCCATTAGACGAGGCGACCGGCCCGGCCGAACCGTTGACCACCGCTGGTTCCGATCGAGCTTGTCGGACGTCGATGACGCTGAATCGACTGGTTGGCCGCTCACTCAGGCGGACCGGCATCGGTTCGTCGGACTCAACCGGTGTAGCCATTCTTTCAACTGCCCGGTGGGGCCGGAAAGCTTCGACGGCTAGATCGATCAACGACCGGCTGTCCGCCCCGCCGGGACCCCGCCGGTCGACCGCCAACGAAATCACCGACGGTTCCGTCGCACGAACCAACCGCGTCAAGACGTCCGACGGACCGGTTTCAATCATCAGCCCCACACCATCACGCCGGGCGCGGGTGATCGTCGCGGCGAAACCAACCGGCCGCGTGAATTGACCGACCAACACATCGAAAATCTCCGACGGTTCGGCCAGGTATCGACCGGTCAGCGGCGAGAGCAGACCGCAAGCCGGCGGCCGGGGGCGAAAATGACTCAGCGCCGTGGCCAAATGAGCCTCCGCGGCCGCCAGCGGTGGGGTGTGGTAGGCGACCGGAACCGCAAGGGTCACCGACGCGATCGACGCGGACGAAAGAGCCGCCGCGGCCGCCGCCGCACCATCACGGTCCACCGCGACGACGGTTTGCCCGGGGGCGTTTTGATGCGTCACGTGATGGTCAATCGATGCCGACCGCAGCACCGCGACGGTCCGCGACAGGTCCGCGGCGACGGACAATAATTGCTGGTTGCCGCCGGGATGCAGCAACACCGCGTCGGCTCGTCGCCGGGCAAATTCAATCGCCGCGTCGATGTCGAGCGATCCGGCAACCCAGGCCGCGGCGGTCTCGCCAAAGGAGTGACCGATCGCCACGTCGGGCCGGCCGTAACGACGCAGGCATTGATCGGCGAGCGTCAACCCGGTGGCCAAAATCCAAGCCTGGGTCCACCAGACTTCGCCGCCCAAACGGTCGCCGGGTTGATCCAGGCAATCGGCCATCGGCGGCAAACCGGCGGCGACCAACCGTTGATCCAACCGTCGCAAAAACGCCGCGGCCGCCGGGTCTTCGTTGATCCCCCGCGGCGTGCCGCTGCCGTGCGAACCTTGACCGGGACACAACCAGCCGATCCGGTCGCCGGTCGTCGGCGTTCGCCGCCACCCGCGTCCCGACGTCGCCACGCCGCCGCCGGGCATTTGAATCAACTCCGCCGCAACGCTCGGCAAATCGCCCGTCAACGCCGCTTGATGTCCCGGGCCGTCCGTGAATCGCTCCGGCGGATGACCGGCGAACGTTCCGGCCGCGAGGTCACGCAGCCGTGCCTCCAGCTCCGCAGCCGAATCGGCCTGCAGTCGCACGACCGGGCAGTCGGTCGCGATGAGCACAGCGTTGTCGGTCACGTCGGCCAGGGGGAACGGGGCGGCGGCGGGATATGAGACGGTTGATTCGACCGGGGCGGTCCGCTGCATTGTAGGTCGACGTCGCAAAATCGCATCGGTCAAATCTTGACCTTGAACATCGGGGGCAAACATCCGGCAGCCCGCCGCGTAACCACCCGCCGAAACCCCCCAAACGTCACTGACCGATGGGTCGCCGGCCGGATGTGATAACGTGGCGATCCGCAAAATCGCATGGGCCGCCCCCAAATGACCAACGCCGCGGATGATTTTTTCACCACCATGGTCAACGCGGGCGGCGAAACGGTCCTCGTCGGTGCCGTCGGCCTCGGCCACCCCGCCGATCCAGCCCACGATTTGTGGACGCATCTCCGCCGGTACATCGCTCAGTCGACGCAGCACCAGCACCGAGGCCCCTTCGCCGGGCCAAATCCGCCGGCCGGTCGACACCCCCGGATCCGCATCGCCGTCGGCCAACTCGCCACGACTGCGAAGCTGCTCAAAACCGATCCGGTCCAGGTTCCGGGCCGTCGCGGCGACCAGCATCGCGTCGACCACCCCACCGCGGAGTTGTTCGACGGCGGTCACCAGCGCCAACATTCCGCCCGCTTCGTCCGCATCGACGGCGCACGCCCCGCCGAGCAGATCAAATTGCCGGCACAACCGCGACGCCAGCGTGCTGGCGGTGAACCCCCCGGTCTCGTCCATCAACGCGGTGTAACGCTCCAAAACCGACGTTTCAAATTGATCCAAAACGGCCGCCGACGCGGGCGAGCCAGACGCCTCGATGGCCGCGGCCAATCGCCGCCGAAGCTCCGGAAACCGCAACCCCACCTGCAGGTCGTTGCCAAACTCACCGCCAAAACCGCACCCGACGATCACTCCGGTCGTCGCCGGCGGCAATTGACCCGGCGCGTCGCCGAACCCGCCGGCCGCTGCCACCGCTTCCTCGGCCGCCTGTAGCAACATCCACTGCGCCGGGTTGGCGAACCTGGCCATCTTGGGCGGGATCCGTCGCCGCTGAGCGTTGAACTCGAAATCGCCCGCAAACCCGCCGATCGGCGATCGCCCATCGATCCGGGCGGCCGGCCAACGGTCCGTCGGTGGCGGCTGGCGGTGCGATTGACCCGAAGTCAACGACCGCCGGAGCGCCGCGAGATCATCGCCCGCCGCGGTCACCGCGCCGGCCGACACGATCGCGATCGGTTCGCACTTTTGCGGCTTCAAATCGCGTTGGACGTTTCGGCCCTCCGCCCGCCCCAACCGAACGTGAGCGTTCAGACCTCCGATGCCAAACGCATTGACGCCGATTCGATTCAAACGTTGCGTTTGTCGCTCGGTCACCACCGCGACCGGTGCGGTTTGCCAATCAAACCGCGTCGTCAACCGGCCGATGCCGATCGACGGTGCGATCTCATCGCCGGCAAACGCGATCAGCGATTTGATGACGCCGACCAACCCGGCCGCCTCCAACGCGTGCCCCAGGTTGCCTTTGACGCTTCCGATCGGCGTCGGTGTGTTTTGACCGCCAAGCCAACCCCGCAGCGTCTCCAATTCCGTCGCGTCGCCCACCGCGGTGCTGGTCGCATGACATTCGACGTAATCGACCGTGGGATAGGCCTCCGGCCTGTCACCGCCCGTTGTGGGATAGGCCTCCGGCCTGTCACCGCCCACCGCCACCTCCCCAACCGCCACCTCCCCCACCGCCCGATCGATCGCCAACCGTTGACCATCGCTCTGGGGCGCCCACAGCCCCTTGCCACGCCCGTCCGAACTGATCCCGACGCCGTCGACGACGCCGTTGATTTTCCAACCCGCCGCCCGGGCGACCGATCGGCGCGTCATCACGACGGCCGCATAAGCCTCGCAGGAAACCAACCCGTCGGCGGACTCATCGAGTGGCCGCGATCCGGTCCGGCTGCACGCCTGCGACTGCGAAAACAGGATCAAATTATCGGTCCCGTTGGTCGTCGCTCCGGCGACGATGGCCACGTCCATCGAACCGGCCCGAAGCGAGACCGCGGCGTGCTGCATCGCCGCCAGCGAAGAACTGCAGGCCGCGTCGACGACCTCCCGACGACCGCGGGCGCCAACAATTTGAGCGATCAACTGCGCCGCGACCGAGGCGGCCGACAGGTTCAAGTCATCGCCGGCCGGATCGCCAATGAACCGCTCTTTGACGTCGGCCGGCAGGCAATCCGGCAGGTACTCGGCGACGACCGGCAGCAGCGCCCGCAGCCCCGCCGGACCGCCGCGAATCGTCGCGCCCGAATGTCCGACCAAAACCCCGATCCGATCGGCAGCGATCGACGACAACCCACCCGTCGCCTCGACCGCCGCGACCACCGTTTCGACCAAATGCCGATGGGCGGGGTCGTGATCCCCCAAACGGTCAATGGCCGACTGAACTTCCGGCCGATCAAACGTTTCCTCGACGCAGCCGCCCAGCTCCGTGTACGTCCGACCGGTCCGCGGCGGGCCGGGGTCGAAATACAATTCGCGGTCCAAACGTGAGGGTGGCATCGGACCGACCAAACTCTCGCCGGCCAACAACAATCGCTCAAACGCGGCGACGTCGCGAACCCCGCCGGGCAGCCGAATCCCAACGCCGCACAACACCAAATCGTCGTCATTCATCCCGGTTGGACGACCGGTCCCGGCTTTGGATTTCAACCCGCCGCCAAATCGACCGACCAACTCTTCCAAATAATCGCGGTCAATCCGCGGCGGCGGTTCCAGTCCGAGCGACCGCGTGTGGGTCAAATCAAAATCGGGGTCGTTGCGAAAATAGGGTCGAAAGGCTCGCAGGAACGGCTCCGTCCAAGTGTCTTCGCCGGCCGACGCTCCAGCTTTGGCGACCGCCACGCCTGCCGTTTGCAACGCTTGGCAAAACGTCGCGTCCAGCTCCGAGACCGGCACGCCGCCGGTGGAAGTCAAGTGATACGTCCGACCGGCGGCCCGGGGGTGGATCAAAACATGCGTCATCACGTCGGCGACCCAGCCGGCGTCGACCAGGTTTTTTGACTCCGAGCCTTCGAGTCCCAGTTGTCGCAACCACGCCCCCGGCCGGGGCCGGCCGTAGATCCCCGCCGACGCCCGGTAAGCCGCCCACGCCCCATAAATCGTCCGGTCGCCCGAAACCGGCGTCACCCCGGTCCGATCGACCACGATCGACGGTCGCAAAAACGTCGCCCGATCGCCAAATGCCTCGGCGACGATTTTTTCCGCGGCGACTTTGGACCGCTCGTAGTCGTTGGCCCAATCCTGGCCGACGTCCCGCTGTGTTTCCAAAACCCTGCCGTCGCGAAGCCCCGCGACGTAGGCGGTCGAGACGTGTGCAAAATGGATCGGTCGGTCCCGACGCAACCGTAACGCCAATTCGACAACGTGCCGCGTCCCGGCGACATTGGTGCGCGTCGGCTCGCCGTCGGGATGCTCCGCGGCGGGCAGGAACTGCAAATTCGCGGCGCAGTGAAACACCGTATCGATCGCCGCCAAAGATTCGACCTGTCGATCGGACAACCCCGCCGACTTGGCATTCAAATCACCGGCCAGCACCCGGGGCCGGGGAAGTTGGATTTGCCAATCGGCTTCATACCGCCGCAGCACGCGGTCGATCCGGTCCTCGGCCGTCAGCCGCCCTTTGCCGCGGCCGATCACCACCGCCGACCCGCCCCCGCGAAGCAACCGGGCCAACACCGCCGAGCCGATCATGCCGCTCGCTCCGGTCATCAGAACAGTCGGGTTCTGCATGATCGGGCGTTTCAAACTGGCGGGGTTAGGATAAGTCTCCCGCTAGTTTAGATCGCAAAACGGTAAAACGGAACTTCTCTTTCCGGTAGCCGAATCCGCCAGGATTTGGTCACACGCCCGTCGGCGTCCTGGCGGAACGCCGCTACCGAACACGGATGGTCCGCTTCAGCGGCTCACGGCACCAACAACGCCGTCCCGGTCATCGCGGCAGCTTGATAAAGCGAACCTTTGACGCTCAGCGGCACCGGCGGAATGATCCACGGAGCACAATTGCCCGGCCGATAGTAGCCCAAAGCGTATTGACATTCATGCGGCGAATGAACACCCATCTTGTACGGCAACACCGCAATGTTGGCAAAGAAGTGAGCCGACGAGATGATCGGTTGAGCGATCGGACCGGCGGTGTGACCGTAACGCTCCAGATTGACTTCCTGGAAATACAGCGGCTTGTGACACAGGTTGCTCGCCGCCCAGGTCATCGTGATCGGCGACCAAGTTCGCGGCGTGTACGCGACCTGCTGCAACAAACATTCGTTGGGCAAACCCCAATTCTGTGAGATGTACGCCAGGTCCGCTTCGCTGATCCGGCCCAGCGGCACGCGTTCGGTCCCGCCGGCTTCGGTCGCGATCACCGCATTTTCATAGGCCAAATCCAACAACCGGCCTTTGACAACCGGTTGCCCGGCGACGTTTCGCCACTGACGGATGTCTTGGCCCTCGTCGAATTGAGCTTTCAAACGCTCGTACTCGTCTTCTTCGAGGACATCGGGCCGAAACGGCGGCGAGATGTCCAGCGAAACGCGGTCGATCGTTTCGGCGGCGATCCGGCGGCGGAATTCTTCGCACGTGATCCCCCCGTCGCGTCCGCCCCGCCCGGTCGGATCGACCAGCGCCGGCCGGTCACGATCGCGATCGCGGCCGCCGGGCAATTGCATCTCGCGGTCCTCAATCCGATCCTCCGGCGACCGCGTGTTGTCCCGGTCCCGCTGCCCAAACGGGTTATCGTCGAACATTCCAGCGTCGCGATCGCTCGGCGAGGCTTCCCGCAATTCGTTGCGACGCAGCGCATCGGCGTCGTCTTCGATCGCGTTCAAATCCCGCGGGATGGTTTCAAAGTCGGGCCTCAGCGGCGAGGGTTCCTTTTGGAGAAACCCGTCGATCGAATCATCCGCCGGCGCGGCCGGTTCCGGTTCGGCTTCGGGCAGCGGCAGTCGCTCAAACGGTTGAGCGATCGACGGCACCGGGATCGGTTCGGGCGTGAACATCGAGTCGAACTCGCTGTTGCCGGTCGGCGGCAGCGAGAATCCGCCGGATTGATTGAAGACAACCCGCCGCAGGTTGCCATCCCCCGTAGCGGCGTGCCGCCCGGCCGCCGAATCGGCCCCGACCGGCGCCGGCTTCAACGCCACCGCGGCGACCGGTTTAACCTCCGGCGATCCCCAAACCAGCGCCGTCGTGCCAACCGCCGGCGGCGAGACGACCGGAACCATCGCGGTGCTCCGGCGGACCGGGATTCGGGTCAGTTGCTGAGCGGATGCGTCGACCGCACAAATTCCCGCCGCCAACAATCCGGCCGCGGTCCACCGCCCGAAGCCGTGGCGCAATTCGCCTAGACTTTCGGTGACGCCGGCGATTGGCAACCGAAAGTTTTGGCGACTTCCGCTACCGTTGGCCGAACCCCCCTCAATCCCCGCCCCCGTCGTGGACGTCAGGCGAGTAATTGGGCGCTTCTTGCGTGATGGCGATGTCATGCGGATGGTTTTCCCTAACCGTGGCGGCCGAAACGCGAATGAATTTCGCATCGCGACGCAATTGTTCGATCGTCTGTGCTCCGACATACCCCATCCCCGCTCGCAGTCCGCCGACCAATTGGTAGGCGAACTCCGACAGGGCACCTTTGAACGGCACCCGGCCCTCGACCCCCTCGGGGACCAATTTGCCGGCCGCCGCCCCGCCTTGGCGATATCGATCGCTGGAACCCTCCACCATCGCGGCCATCGACCCCATCCCGCGGTAGGACTTGAACGTCCGACCTTGGAACAGGATCAATTTGCCGGGCGATTCGCTCAGACCGGCAAACAGGCTGCCGATCATCACGCTGCTCGCCCCCGCGGCAATCGCTTTGGTGATGTCTCCGGAGAATCGAATGCCGCCGTCGGCGATGACAGGAATGGAATGTTTTTGGGCCGCATGGGCGGCTTCTAAAATCGCGGTGATCTGCGGCACACCAATGCCGGAAATCACGCGAGTTGTGCAAATGCTGCCCGGTCCGATGCCCACTTTGACGGCATCAGCCCCGGCTTCGATTAAATCCCGAGCCCCATCGGCGGTCGCCACGTTCCCGGCAACGACGTCGATGTCCCAGCTTGTGTTTTGTTTGATTTCGCGAACGGTTTCGATGACGTTCTTGGAGTGTCCGTGAGCCGAGTCGACCACCAGCAGATCGACGCCTTGGTCGATCAAATGTCCTGCTCGTTCAAAATTTCCGACACCGATCGCCGCGCCAACACGCAGTCGCCCCGAAGCGTCTTTGCACGCTCGGGGGAACCGCTTCATCATGTCGATGTCGCGAATCGTGATCAGTCCCGTTAGTTTTCTTTGATCGTCGATGAGCAAAAGTTTCTCCACCCTTTTTCCCATCAAAATCCGCTCAGCCTGCTCAAGCGTTACATTCCCCGTGGCCGTCACCAATTTGTCCTTGGTCATCACCTGCTCGATCGGCTGCTCGCGGTCCTCCAGGAATTTGAGGTCACGCCGCGTCAGGATCCCCGCCAGCGTCCGGTCGGCGTGAACGATCGGGATGCCCGAGACGTTGGCCCGGTCCATCAGGTCGACCGCCTCGCCGACTTTTTGATGGGGCGCCATCGTCACCGGATCGGCGATGATGCCGTTGGCCGAGCGTTTGACCTTGAGCACTTCGGCGCACTGAACCTCGTCGCTGAGGTTCTTGTGGATGATCCCCAGCCCGCCTTCTTTGGCCAATGCGATCGCCATCTCCGACTCGGTGACGGTGTCCATCGGGGAGGACACCAGCGGGATTTGCAATTCAATTCGCCGGGTCAACTGCGTCGAGACGTCCACGTCGCTGGGCACGACTTCCGAATAGCCCGGCAGCAGCAGCACATCGTCAAAAGTGATCCCCGTCGGTCCGATCTTGGAGTGGCTGTCGTATCGGCTCATCGCGGGGGGACTCAGGGTTGGACGTTGCGGGGTCCGGGATTATGCACCCCGTCGCTGGACCCGCCAGGGTTCAGACCAATGCCGGACTGAACCCTGGCGGGTCCAGCGACGGTTGTTGCCCCGGCAACGGTGGGATTGTGCCGGCAGCTCGCACGACCGAGCGGCCATCATGCCGATCGTGCCGATTATTGCCCGTAGGGTGGGCCAAGCCGCTGCGGCGCCGACCCGCCATCGGCAAAGGCCCCGCGGTGGGTCGTCGTTCCAGACACTCCGAACCACCCGGCTGATCGACATGCCCGTGCCTCGCCAAGTCGATCTTCGCCGCGACGTCCCGGGGCTGCTCTTGGCCGCCGTGACGTTGCTCGTGGCCGCATCTTTGGCGACGTTCCACCCCGCCGATCCGGTCACCGCTCCGGTTTGGCCGTTTTCGCAAATCATCACACCCTCGACCCCGCAGTACCCCGCCGGCGATACCTTTCAAAACGGTTGCGGCGCGCTGGGGGCTTTGATCGCCGATGGCCTGTCGCAATCGCTGGGCACGACCGCTTGGTTGATTCCGTTTTCAACCGGCGTGCTGGCCATTCTCTACCTGGTGCGAATCGATGTGGCCGGTCCCGCCATCCGGTCGCTTGGCGGGACGTTGGTGCTGGCCGCCGCCGCGACCGCCGCGGCAATGCTGCCGCCGATGTCGTCGCTCGATCCGATCACCGGGGCGGGCGGGAATTTTGGAGCGATGACGTCCACCCTGCTGCTGCAAAACTTCCACCCCGGCGGCAGTTGGATCCTGACGCTCACCGCCGCGGCCGTCGGCACGCTGTTGGTGAGCGATTATTTCGTGATCTACGCCTCCGCCCGCGCTGCAACCACCGCGGCGGTCGGCGGACGCCGGGTCGTCGCGGTCGCCCGAGCGGTCCCGATTCGCCGCCGCAAACCGTTCGCCGGGGACGATTTAATTGAACTGGACGGCGAGAACGGCGATCGATCCGACGATGGGCCAACGATCCGGGTGCTGTCGACCAAACGCAAAATTCGCCCTGAGGAAACGGCGGCCAAACCCGCCCCCGCCCCGCCCCCCCCGCTGCGGCTTCCACCGCCGGCCGGCCGGTGGAGACGTCCCAGCCCACCGACGAAGTTCGTCAGATCGAGGCCGACGACGAAACCCTGTCGCTGCGTCAGGACGAGGCGGAAGCCGCCGCCCCGCCGCCGCCCAAAATTCGCATGGCAACCCGCAACCGGACGCCCAAACAGGAGGTCGACGACGCAGTACAGGAAGACGCCGATCGGTCGCTGGCCAACTACATCCTGCCGCCGATCGATCTGCTCGAAATCGGTGATGATGTCTCTTATGACGAGCAACTCGAGGAGGTCCGCCGCAAAGCCGTCCAGCTCGAACAAACCTTTGAGTCATTTGGGTTCAACGTTCGTGTCGTCGACATCGAAGTCGGACCGGTGATCGCGCAGTATGAGATTGAACTCGAATCGGGTCTTCGCATCTCAAAAATTGCGTCGCTCGAAAACGACATCGCGATCTCGCTGCGGGCCCCAAGCGTCCGCATCGTCGCACCCATTCCGGGCAAGAACACGGTCGGTATTGAAATCCCCAACGAAGCCCGCCAGACGGTGCACTTACGTGATGTGATTGAGGAGGCCGAAGGCAAAATTGCTAAACTCAATATCCCGGTCTTCCTTGGCAAAGACGTCTCGGGCAATCCGATGGTTGTCGATCTGGCCAAGATGCCCCACCTGCTGATCGCCGGCCGAACCGGGACGGGCAAATCAGTATGTCTAAATGCCATCATCACTTCCATCCTGATGACGTGCCGGCCCGACGACGTTCGGATGTTGATGATCGACCCCAAGATGGTGGAGCTGTCCGGTTACGGCCGACTGCCGCACCTGATGCACCCGGTGATCACCGACATGAAAAAGGCCGAAGCGATCTTGGCTTGGGCCGTCGATAAGATGGAAGAACGCTACTCGATGCTCGCCAAAGTCGGCGTCCGGCACATCAATTCGTATAACGAACTGGGGCGGGAGGAATTATACAAACGGTTGGAAGTCGACGAGGAGGAGGACGGCGTGACGCCGGACATTCCGGTCAAACTGCCTTTCATTGTCATCATCGCCGACGAGATGGCGGACTTGATGATGACGGCCGGCAAGGAGGTCGAAACGCATATCATTCGTTTGGCTCAAAAATCACGCGCCGTCGGGATTCACCTGATCCTTGCAACGCAGAAGCCAACCGTTGACGTTATCACCGGTTTGATCAAATCGAACCTCCCGGCCCGGTTGTCCTTCCAGGTCGCATCGAAGACCGACTCACGCGTGGTGTTGGACGAAAACGGTGCTGACAAATTACTCGGCAACGGCGATATGTTGTTCCTATGGCCGGGGACGTCGACGGTCATTCGCGGCCAAGGCACTTACCTGTCCGACGATGAGATCGACCGGGTTTGCAATCACTGCGGCACCGGCGAACAACGTTTCGTCGGCGAATTGATGAATTTGAAAGTTGCCGGCGAATCGACTCCCGGTCAATTGGATGTCGAAACGCTTCGCAAGAAGGATGAGTTGTATGAATCGGCAATCGAGGTGGTCATCCGCGAAGGCCGCGGCAGCCTGTCGTTGATCCAGCGCTGCCTGGGCATCGGCTACGGCCGCGCCGCCCGGTTGGTCGATTACATGGCCGAAGACGGCATCGTCGGAGAGTACAACGGCTCGAAGTCGCGTGAAGTGATCCTGACGATGGCCGAGTGGCAACGAATGCAGGGCATTGAACCGGAGGACGATGCTGAACCGCAAGAAACGTAGCGGAAGTCGCCAAGACTTTCGGATACATGCCCCACGGTGACCGGTTCGACGGTTAAAATCCGGTCTTTTGCGTAATTTCAACCGATCGCCTGCCACTGGAGCGTCGGTGAAATTGCGAAACGACATGGCATCGAGGTTTCCAACGGATGATTCACCGGTTGACCAGGCATTTCAAACGTTTCGTTTCTGCCGCGACGGTTCTGGCCGGGTGCATCGCGGTCAACGATGCCCCGGCTGCCGAATCGGTTGAATCATTCGATGAGAGCGAAGTCCTCTATGTCCGCCGGATCGAACCGTTGTTTCGCGAGAAGTGTCTGGGATGCCACGGCAACGATCCCGATGACATTCAAGGCGGCATCGACCTGGCGTCTTGGCAGTCGGTGATCGAGGGAGGCGACAGCGGCCGGGCCGGAGCGATCGCCGGCAATCCCGAGGAGAGTTCAATCTTGTTGGCGGCTGTTCGCGGTGAGGATGAGTTCTCCGCGATGCCGCCCAAAGAAAGCGAGGCGCTCACCGAGACCCAGCTACTGGCGCTGCGGCGGTGGATCGAGACGGGAGCAAAATGGCCTACCGCCGAGCAAACCGAAGCGATCCAGAAATACTACGCCGACCAGTGGTCCGCCGAAGATGGTGTCGTGGTGCCTACTTCCGGCGGTTTGGACGAGTCGTGGACCAATCGGCGATACGACCCCGCGGGGCTGTGGGCCTACAGCCCCGTCGCTCCGCCGAAAGTGGACACTGAGAACAATCCCATTGACGAATTAATCGGTCGTGCGATGCCGCCGGGGTTGTCCCCGGCCCCGCGGGCCGATCGCCGCACGCTTGTTCGACGGGCGACATTCGATTTGACCGGGCTGCCGCCGACCCCCGAGCAAGTCAACGTTTTTCTCGACGACCCCCAAGACGACCGTGTAGCTTTCGCAGCGTTGGTGGACCGATTGTTGGACTCGCCGCACTATGGCGAACGGATGGCTCAGCATTGGTTGGACGTCACCCGTTACGCGGACTCCTCGGGGTTTGCCAACGACTACGAACGAGGCAACGCGTGGCGGTACCGTGATTATGTCGTCCGGGCTTTCAACGGTGATAAACCTTATGACGATTTCGTCCGTGAACAGATCGCCGGCGACGAGATTGACCCCGACGATCCCGAAGGCATCATTGCAACCGGTTTTTTGCGGATGGGACCCTGGGAATTGACCGGCATGGAAGTCGCCAAAGTCGCACGGATGCGGTTCCTGGACGACGTGACCAATGCGGTCGGGGAGACATTCTTGGGTCAATCGTTGCAATGTTGCCGTTGTCATGACCACAAGTTCGATCCGCTGCCGACCCGAGACTATTACTCCATCCAAGCGGTGTTCGCCACGACGCAGTTGGCGGAGCGTAAGACGCCGTTCATGCAGCAGGAAAATACCGACGGGTTTGACGAGAAACGCTACCTGGTATCCAAGCGTGAAGGATATCAACAAACGTTGGCGGAACTGGAGCAGGTACAGCTCGACAACGCGCTGCTGTGGTATGAACAAAAAGGTTCCGATCCGGCCGACTGGATCGCCGCGGTCGCTTCATCGCAAAAGAAGCAACCGGAGCGAAACGCCTTCGACGCCGCACGCCGTGCGATGCAAAATCAAGGCGTCCCGCAGGAGCAATACCCGCCCAAAGGCGTCGGCTTCACGCCCCAAGAGTTTGGTTTAGAGCGGGTGGCCCGCAAAGGCATTGAACGGCTGGCCTTTGAAATGGATCGTTATCGTGACTTTTCACTGGCGGTCTACAACGGCGCCACCCGCGATCAACGCAGCGTCAATTCGCCGACGCGGGTTCCCGACGATGTGATGAAAGGTGAGGTGGAAGCCTCGCATATTCACACCGGCGGCGACCCCTTCACGCTCGGTCAATCGGTCCAGCCGGGAATACTCAGCGTGGTGGCCAATCAACTCGATGCCGAAATTCCGACTTCGGTCGATGGCCGCCGCACCGCGCTGGCCGACTGGATCGCAGATTCTGACAATCCGCTGACGACCCGCGTGATCGTTAACCGGGTTTGGCAATGGCATTTTGGCCAAGCGATCGCCGGCAATCCCAATAACTTCGGATCGACCGGCAAACGGCCGACGCACCCCGAACTGCTGGATTGGTTGGCGGCCGAATTGGTCGACGGCGATTGGTCGATCAAGCAATTGCATCGCCAAATCATGAACTCCGATGCCTACTGTCGCTCGACCGGGCATCCTAATCCCGAGACCTTAGCGGAACTCGATCCGGCGGGTGAATCGTATGCGGCTTTCACCCCGCGACGTTTGTCGGCCGAGGAACTGCGTGATGCGATGCTGGCCGTTGCCGGTGAATTGAACCCGGAGGTTGGCGGGATCCCCTGCCGCCCGGTCATCAACCCCGAGGTCGCCTTCCAGCCTCGCCAAGTGATGGGGACATTCGCATCCGCTTGGGTCCCCGGCGCGACGCCGGAGATGCGAAATCGACGTTCGATCTATGTATTGAAACTCCGCGGCTTGGTCGATCCATCGCTGGAAGTCTTCAACTCACCTTCGCCTGACTTTTCTTGCGAACGTCGTGACACCTCGACGGTCACGCCGCAGGTGTTTGCGATGTTCAATAGTCACAACACTCACGCTCGGGCATTGGCTTTGGCCCGCGAGGTGATCGGCGACGAAAACTCATCGACGCTCGACTCCGGCCAAGTCATCAAAAATTTATACCAACGCGTTTTTGGCCGATTGCCTACCCGAGGATGAGCTTTCATTGGCGGTCGATCATTGGAACTCGATCGAGCCGTTGCTGCCCGCCGATCCGCCGGAGGCGACCGCCCCGCCCAGGCAAATCGTTCGCGAGGCGGTCGAAGAGAACACCGGCGAGCGATTCACGTTTGTCGAAACGCTTCACGCCGCCGACGACTTTCAACCCGACGTTCAACCCTCCGACGTCGACCGCCGAACCCTGGCACTAGCGGACGTTTGTCTGGTGTTACTCAATAGCAATGAGTTTGTCTATGTTTACTGATCGTCGCGGAGCGTTGTATTCGCTCGGCACTTCGCTCGGCAGCGTCGCACTGTCGGCGATGTTGGCCGATCAAAACGCGACGGCAAGCGGTCAGACCGCGACCGCCGGTCCAATGACGCCGCGACCGGGGCACGTGCCGGCGAAGGCAAAGAATTGCATCTTTCTGATGATGGAAGGCGGTCCGTCGCATATCGATACCTTTGATCCCAAACCGGACCTGGCGAAACTGCACCTGCAGGAGTTCAACCGTCAGGGGGAGCAGAAGTCGGCGATGGAGAGCGGCAAACGCTACTACGTTCAAAGCCCTTTTGGTTTTCGCAAACATGGCCAGTCGGGCGCCGACATGGCGGACAACTGGACGCACCTGTCCGACGTCGCC
Source organism: Pirellulaceae bacterium (assembly GCA_963833245.1). Lineage (GTDB taxonomy): Bacteria > Planctomycetota > Planctomycetia > Pirellulales > Pirellulaceae > Rhodopirellula. Next base: position 538,293 of record CAWHXH010000002.1, on the reverse strand, counting down.
GATGACTTGTGTTTCTATCGCGGCTGCCAAGTCGACAGCGTCAACCATCCCACCGCGATGTATCAAATGAACTGCGGCAACCGGTTCGGCGGCGATCCGGGTTTGGGCGCGTGGGTAACCTATGGGCTGGGCAGTGAGAACCAAAATTTGCCCGGTTTTCTGGTGCTGCCCGAAGTCTCCTACCCCCAGGGCGGGGCAGCGAATTGGTCCAACGGCTACCTGCCGGCCTTTTATCAAGGCACGCCGCTGCGGCCCAAAGGTTCTCCGATCCTGGACCTCCAACCGCCCGCCGGCGTGACCGCGGAGCGTCAGCGAATGAACCTCGATTTCCTCAACGAACTCAACGCCAAGCACGCCGCGCGTCATCCGGGGCATGATGATCTGCAGGCGCGAATCGAGTCGTATGAACTCGCGTTTCGGATGCAGATGGAAGTCCCCGATGCGATCGATCTGTCGGGCGAAGACCAGAAGACGCTCGAGCTGTATGGGGTCGGATCCGATGAGACCGACTCGTTTGGTCGAAAATGCCTATTGGCTCGAAAGATGGTGGAAAAGGGCGTTCGCTTCGTCCAACTTTACAATGGTTCTTGGGACAGCCATGATTATATTGAGCGAGCACACGGTAATCTGGTTCGAGGCGTCGATCAGCCGATCGCCGCGTTGATCAAAGATCTCAAACAACGCGGGTTGCTCGATAGCACATTGATTGTTTGGTGCGGCGAGTTCGGCCGCACGCCCGACAATGGGGTTCGCGGCGGTGTCGCCTACGGTCGCGACCACAACCCCGCGGCGATGACGATCTGGATGGCCGGCGGTGGCTGCAACGCCGGTCACACGATCGGCGCGACCGACGAAACCGGCACGACCGCGATTGAGGAGGTTCACCACGTTCGCGACTTCCACTGCACGTTGTTGCGGCTGCTGGGCCTGGATGATAACAAATTGACCTACTACCACGCCGGTCGGTTCAAACAACTCAGCCAGTTTGGAGGTCAGGTCATTGATTCGCTGATTGGCTAGTTCGGTTAAGGACCCGACCCGGACGCTAAGGACCGCAGGATCAATCACTGACGTAGCTGGACCCGCCCGGGTTTTCGGCCGGACTGAACCCTGGCGGGTCCAGCTACGATGGATACCGGTGAATCCCCCTTGCGGTCGTTCGGTGGACTCGGCGACGGTTGGCCGGCCCGAACCGCACCGACCGCCTGTGACCGTTTTCGCCGATGTGGATCCCCCCAGCTTCCCCGTCCGCCACGCCGCCGCCGCCCTGATAGCCGAAATCGATTCCGGTCGAAGCGTTTCGGCCATGCCGGTTTGGGACGTCCGGTCCGCGACGTTGACCACCGAGCCGCTGCAGCCGCGTTGTTTGCCCATCAAACTACCGCCGCTGCGGGTCAAGTCGACCGGATTCCTCTTTCCCGAAGCGTCATCGTGGGTGCCGGCGAAAACCGAAGACGACTCGATCGCCGGATCGATCCCCCGACCCAAACCCCCGGCACCCCAAAAACCGGGGCGACGAGCCGGCCGGATTAAACCGCCCGGCGATGTCGTCAAGCTCCAAGATCGGCTGTACTACCTGCTGCAGCCACCGCTGGATTTGCTGGTCGGTTCGGGGCAACTGAACTTTCCCTTCCAGCCGTTTCCCTACCAACTCGACGGCATCGCGTTCCTGTTCCCTCGTTATGCCTGCGTGCTGGCCGATGAAATGGGACTTGGCAAGACGATGCAGGCGGTGTCGACGATCCGGCTGCTGATTTGCGCCGGTGAACTGCGAAACATCCTGCTTGTTTGCCCCAAACCGCTGGTTTCCAACTGGCTGCGAGAGTTTTCCCTGTGGGCGCCGGAGATTCCCGTCTCGGTGATTGGCGGAAACAGCGCCAAGCGCGCCTTCCAGTGGGCGACGCCCGAGGCGCCCGTCAAAATCGCGAACTATGAGTTGTTGATGCGGGACAAGGAGGTCGTGCTCGACTCGGGCTTGCACTTCGACCTGGTGGCCCTCGACGAGGCTCAGCGGATCAAGAACATCAATAATTCGACATCCGAAATCGTCCGTGCCATCCCGCGGACCCGCTCCTGGGCGCTGACCGGCACGCCGGTCGAAAACAGCCCCGATGATTTGGTCGGAATCTTTGACTTCCTGTCGCCGGGCTTCCTCCGAACCGGGATGCCGATCAAAACGATGGCGTCGCGGGCGGGCGACTACATCCTGCGGCGGACCAAGGACATGGTGATGGGCGACATGCCGCCCAAACTTTACCGCGACGCGGAGCTGGACCTCACCGCGGCGCAGTGGGCACGTTATGACGCCGCCGAGAAGGAGGGCATCATCCACCTGGAGGATTTGGAGGAGGCCGCCACCGTTCAGCACGTCTTTGAATTGGTGCTGCGGCTCAAGCAGATTTGTAATTTCGACCCGATCACCGGTGAATCCGCGAAGCTGGAACGGTTGGTCGCGGACATGGAGGAGGTCGCCGCGTCAGGCCAAAAGGCGATCTTGTTTAGCCAATGGACGCGTTCGATCGAGAAAATGCTGCCCAAACTGCAGCGTTTCGGACCGACGCAGTATCACGGCAAAATCCCTCACAAACAGCGAGAAGGGGTGATTCAAGATTTCAAGGACGACCCCGACAAGCATATTATCTTGATGAGTTATGGAGCCGGCAGCGTTGGTTTGAACCTGCAATTTTGCCGCTATGTTTTCCTGTTTGATCGTTGGTGGAACCCGGCGATCGAGGACCAGGCGATCGCGCGTGCTCACAGGATCGGCGGTGCGGGCAGCGTCACGGTGACGCGGATGTTGGCCACTAATACGGTCGAGGAGCGGATTGCCAAGGTGCTCGATGAGAAACGGGAAATGTTTGACACGTTGTTTGAAAATCAGCGGGATCCCGGCGACCGGACGATGACGGTGGAGCCGTCCGCGGACGATCAACCGTTGACGCGGCATCGCAAGCTGTCGCGCGATGACATCTTCGGGTTGTTCGATTTGCGGGCACCGGGCGGCAAGAAGGTGGCCTAGGGCTGAATGTTAGCGGAGCGGCGCGAGCCGCCCGGTGCCGGCTGTTTTAGCGGAGCGGCGCGAGCCGCCCGGTGGCGGCTGATTTTAGCGGAGCGGCGCAAGCCGCCCGGTGCCGGCTGTTTTAGCGGAGTGGCGCAAGCCGCCCGGTGCCGGATCATTTTAGCGGAGCGGCGCGAGCCGCCCGGTGGCGGCACCGGAGGGCTTGCGCCCTACCGCTAGGATTGGGGGGGGAATACCGGAGGGCTGACGCCTTACCAACCGCACAAGGGCGGGTTGATGAAGATTCCGTGGAAGTCCCGGAATAGTTCCCCGTCGGCGAGTGATAAACCGCTAGAATTTTACCATCGTTTTCGTAACTCTCTGACCGTCAGTGCGTTCATGTCCGCCCGACTGAGAATCTGGTTGCTGGGGATTTGTTTTGCCGGCGGATGTGGCGAGGCAACCAACCGCCAGGTCACTGAAAGCTCCGCGATGACATTCGATGACGTTTCAGCCCAAATACACGCCGATGAGCAGGCGGGAGCCGACGAATGAAATCATCATTGAAAATTCGACGCGGTTTTACGCTCGTTGAGTTGTTAGTCGTCATTGCAATCATCGGCGTCTTGGTCGCACTGCTGTTGCCGGCCGTCCAGTCGGCTCGCGAAGCGGCCCGGCGGATGAGCTGCGGTAACAACGTCAAACAAATTGGTTTGGGGCTGCACAATTATCATGCGTCGTTCGATCAACTGACGATTCACGGCGTCGGTCCGACCAACGAAACCCGCAACGACACCGGGGCGGCAACGCGTAAGGACGGGACAGGTTTTACCCGAATGGAATTGTCCTACCTGGTGGGGCTGCTGCCCTTTGTCGAACAATCGGCGCTGTGGTCGATGGTTTCCAATCCGCTGGTCGAGACCGATGGCGACCGTTGGCCGGCGTTTGGACCGCGACCGACCGAGGGGGATTATCCGCCGTGGGCGACCGATGTCCCCACGTTTCGCTGTCCCAGCGACCCCGGCTTTGGGCTGCCCGGACTGGGACGGAGCAACTACGCCGCCTGCACCGGCGACGCGTTTTATGATGCCGAGGAGGGGATGAATTACCCCGGCAACGGCACTTTCACACGGTGGTTTTACAAGACCGATTCGTTGCAAGTGCAGCGGTGCCGGTGCGGGCTGCGGGGAGCGTTCGTGACGCGGGATTCCATCGGGTTTCGCGACATCACCGATGGACTGAGCAATACGATTTTGGTCGGCGAAGTGATGACGGGGTTGGACGATCGCGACAAACGGACGGTTGGCTTTACCAACGCCAAAGGCGGCGGGCTGGTGATCGCTCGCAATCCTAGACGCTGTTTTGATCTGAACTATGTCGATGTCACGCGTCCCAACTTTTGGATTTCGACCGCCAACGTCTTTGGGCCGCCATCGCAGCGGGGGATGCGTTGGGCGGATTTCAATACGCTGCAAACGCAGTTCAACACGATCCGCTCGCCCAACTCGGAAATTTGTTTGGTCGGGGGATCGAACACCTATGGGGTCGCCCCGGCAAGCAGCCGGCACCTGGGCGGGGTTCACGTTCTGATGGCCGATGGGGCGGTCAAGTTCGTCACCGATTCGGTCGACGCCGGTCGCCAGGATGATTCGACGGTGTTTTGCAAATTGCTGACGGCGATGACCGACAGCGTCTACCCGGCCGGTTCGCCAAGTCCGTTTGGCGTGTGGGGAGCGATGGGGACGCGGGCGTCGGGCGAAGTGCTCGGGGCTGACCGGTTGCCGTAGTCGCGAGTCCCCCGGTAGCGGCGGTCCGCCAGGCCGCCGATTGGATCATTCGGTAGCGGCGGTCCGCCAGGCCGCCGACTGAGTCGGATGGTTTCGGCGACGAGTGGATTCGCGGTCTGGCGGACCGCCGGCACGGTTGAGATTCATGTAAACTTCATGAAGAACTTCCGAATTGGGCTGTTGCCGGTCCCGGTTGTGCTTTTAATGAAGATTGGATCAAGAACGCGGACCGAGCCGCCGGAGCGAGCTGATGACGACGATCGATGCAATCATGCTGGGGCTAATCAGCCTGGTGAGTTTGTTGATCGGTCGATCGGCCAGCCGCTGGCAAGCAACCCGGCCGGTTGTTCACACCGCCATTTTTGCCGGCGTGATCCTCGCCACGGTGCTTTACGCCCATCTGTTGCAGGACCGCCTGGGTTGGGTGCATTTTGTCACGGCGGGTCACTCGATCTGGTGGACCAATCTGGTGCCGATCGGTTTGGCGCTGGCCGCCGGGGTGGCGGTCAACACCCCCGGACTGCACCGTTGGCACCGGCCCGGGGCGGTGACGTTGCTGTCCGCCCTGGCGGCCGGCTATCTCGTCCTGCCGCTGGTCGGTCCGATGCTGTCCCCGGTCGTCGTTGCCCCGCAGAGCCAGTGGAAGGGCAGCGTGTGTTTGCAGACGGCTGAACAAACGTGCGGTCCGGCCGCGGTCGCGACGCTGCTGCGTCACCACCGGGTGGCGTTTGACCCCGCGACGATCGAGTGGCAATTGACCGGTCGCTGTTTGACCACCGGCCGCGGCACCACGCCGCTGGGAATCTATCGCGGCCTCAATGAATCGATCGACAGCTCGCGGCTGCGGGTGATGGTCGGTCCGGCCGATCCGGCGGACTGGCGTGACGAACATTTTCCGGCCCTGGTCCGGGTGCGGATTCCCGCGATTCTGCCGCCCGCCTATCGATTACCGTTGAAGGAACCGACCGAGGGGCATGCGCTGGTGATCCTCCGCCGCCGACCCGACCGCGGTGATTTTGACGTGGCTGACCCGGCCGTCGGCGCGACCCGATGGCCGGCCGACCTGTTGGCCGATTGCCTCGACGGCCGGCCGCTGTACCTGCGACGCGTCGGCCAATCGCCGGTGCGGCTAGCGAACCGGAAACGCCATCCCTTGTCCCGGTGAACCGGCTGGGGCATCACCGGGCACCGTCGTCGAGACCGGATCGCTGCGGCGGCTGATTCGTTGATCGCTGATGACCATGAACCGCGTCGCTTCCTCGGCCACCAGGACCGTGTCGCCGGAGCGGACTTCGGCGCGGAAGCGGTGGTTGCCCGGCTCCGCGGCGACCGCCTCGATACCGATGCGGACTTCCTGGCCGGGGGCGATTTCGTCGATCGGCTCAATGAGCACCTGGCCCGGCACGACGCGGCCGGGATGGCCGACGATCGACTGCGGCTCGATCCCGTGACTAAATTGAGCGACCGCGGCGACGGCGTTGGCCGGTAGCGATCCGCGGTTGCGAATCACCAGGTCGTAGCGAACTTTGCGACCCGTCGGGGCGGGGGCCGCGGGGTCTTCGACCGACAGCACCAGGTCGGCGATCGCTTGAACGTCGGTCGCCAGCGAGACCGCGGTTTGACCAAGAGCCGAACCGGTCGCGGCGACGTTGAACTGTTGACGACCCGATTCGGTCAACTGACAGCGGAACGAGTAGCTGCGTTTCTTGCCGATGCCCAGTTCCGCGATCGACCACGTCAGGCGTCGGCCGGCGACCGAAGCATCATCCAGTCCGCCGAGATAATCGACGCCGGCGGGCAGGTCCAGCGTGACCTGAACGTCGCCGCTGGCGGCTGTCCCGTCGTTGGAGATCGTCAATTGATAATCAGCCGGTTTGTTCTGGTAACGAACTTCGGGGCCGGACAATTCGGCGTGCAAGTTGGCGACGAGCACCTGAACAATTTTCTCGGTTTGGGCGGTCAAATCCAAGTCACCCGCTGCGATGCCGTGAATTTTCAATTCACCGCGATCTTGGGCCGTCAGTTCGACCTCGAACTGGGCTTCGCGGCCGGCGGGGATGTTGCCGATCGGTTGGCTTTGGGCGCCCGGTGATTCGGGCGAGAGCGTGAAGACGACGTTGCCGGCCGGGCCATCGCCGGGATTGAGCACCCGGATGCGGTACGTTTTCGACTGGCCGTAGACGACTTCGTCGGGACCGGTGATTTCGACCGCGAGCTTTGGTTCGGTGACTTCGACGGTCAACTGCTGGGGACGCGGCTGGAGCGTCCAGGCGAGGTCCAATTCGTGCGTCCCGCCGCGACGGGCCTGGATCAGGAGCTGCAACTCGGTCGCTCCGGCAACGTCGATGTCTTCGATTTGCCAAAGGATGGGTTGGCCCGTTTTGGTGACATCGGTGACCGTCCCGTTGCCCGCTCGCGAGCCGACGATGCGTGCCCAATCGGCCGGGTCGATTTGCACGACGACGCCGTTGGCGGCGACTTTGCCCGCGTTCTCGATGCGGATCGTATAGGGATAGGTTTGTCCGACGACGACGCGGGCCGGTCCGACCGCCGAGACGTGCAGCCCCGGGGCGACGCCGGCATCGGCCGACAGGTTTTGGTTTTCAATCGAATGGACTTCGTGGCCGTCGATCATTGTCGTCCCGGCGGACGTTGCCGGCGGGACCGATTCGACGTTGAGGCTGGCGAGCGGTCTGACCGACGCGGGTGCCGCCGCCAGCGAATCGTTGACCGATTTCGGCTTCACCGCCGCGGTCGCCATCGCCGCGACGCCAAAGTTGGGCACCGCCGGTTGGAACGTGGGGGCTGACGGCGGGACCGTGCCGCGAGCGACGAAACCGGTGTCGGCAGCCGCGGGGGTATCGATCTTGGTGGCAGCCGGGGCCGGGCTGAGGTCACGGCGAGGCACCCGGGAGAGGGTCCCGGAGGGCGGGGAAGTCGGTGCGGGTGCGGCTGCGAACGCTCGCGGCGCTTCGGCCTCCGCGGCGGCCGGCTCCGGGTCGACCGGCTGCGGCGCGGCGGCGACAGCGCTCGGCGTTTGGGCGATGGCGGTCGGGCGGCTGGAGTCGTCAGTCGTCGCGGTCGGCGTTGGTGTGGTCGCGGCGACGCTGCGGCGAGACGACGGGACCGCAGGCAACGGGGCTTCCTCCGCGGGTGCCGGTGCGGGTGCCGCTGCTGGTGCTGCGGCGACGACTCGGCGGCGCGAGACTTTGGGGATCAATTCGACGACCGGTTCGCCGGAGGCCGCCGCGTCGCCGGTTTCCACCCGGCTGACCGCCTCGGGGACCGTTCGGACCGATTGCCGCGCGGACACCGAAGGGCCATCGTCTACCTGGCGGCGGCTGCTGCCCGACGCCGCGATCGGCTGCGGAGCGCGTCGACCGATCACCCGCGGCCCCTCGTCGGCGGTGTTGACGCGAAATTGATCGGACGGCGGGGGCGTTGGGACCGCAAACTCACGCGGCCGCGACGTTGTCGGCGGCTGCGGGACCGATGAGCGGGTCGACGTCGAATCGCCGGTGGTCCGTTCTCGCCGGATCACCTTAGAATCGCGAATCGGTTGCGGAGAACGACTCGGCGGCGTGGCGCCGCCTGCGGTGTGGTAGGGCACGCCGCTCCAGTCGGCCGGTTCGTCCGACGGCACCGGGGTGACCTTGCGGTATTCATCGTCGTCGCCACCGGAATCGGCGGAACCGCCGCCGAAAAGACCTCGAAACAGACCTCCGCCCGAAGTGCTGCCGGATCGACCGCCGGTACGAATCTGGCGGCCGGCAACTTGGGCAATCGTCGCCTCGGCCGATGCGTCGACCGGGATCGGGGCGGTTTGGGCAGCCGCGGGAACGACCACGAGAACGGTCGCCAACACAAACGCGACTCGATGGAAGCTGCTGCCGGGCGGTCGCGCCGCTTCGGGGTGCCGCCGCGTGCGGCTCTGGGGGAGACAAACGCTACTGGTCATGAGCCGATTCCGCGTCAAAACTTTGAAACAAACGTTTCGTTGTTATCGGCGCCCCGGTCCCAACCGGCTTAATCATTTTGCGACCGATGACCCGAGCAATCCGCAAATTCCACCAACCCCACAGTCCCCGATCATGTCCCGCCGCGAAAAAATTGAAGCGATGCTCGCCGACGAACCCGGAGACGTTTTTCTCCGCTATTCGTTGGCGATGGAATTCCGCGGCGAGGGGTTGAACGATCAATCGGTCACGCTGCTGGATCAATTGACCGACGATTCGCCGCCCTACGTGCCCGCGTATTTCATGGCCGCCCAGCAACTCGCCGAGACCGGTCAACCCGAAGCGGCGCGGCACCGGTTGCGTGCCGGGATCGACGAAGCCCGGCGGCAGGGCAACCACCACGCCGCCGCGGAGATGAGCGAGCTGTTGGTGGTGCTGGGCGATGAAGACGAGGACTTATGATGTTCCAGTCTTCATCGTTGATAGATCGGCAAATACCCGAGGTCCAGTTGCAACATGATTAAATTGCAGGCCGTCACGTAGGTCGGATCAATTTGTCCGTCCCAGTGACCGTCAGGCGTCTGCTCGGCCGCCAAACGTTTGTACAAATCGTCGCGGAACGGTTCCCATAATTCCAAACCCTGGCGATAAACCACCTGGCTGTAATACAGGTAGGTGTAATGCCAATGGCCAAACGCCCCGCCATCGGTCAAATCGTGCAACGTTTCCTTGGAGTAGTTCCACATTTCGGGAACATGCTGCGAGTCATAATCGCCGGCGTTATAAAGCGCCGCGAGCGCCGCGGCGGTGATCGCCGGGCGGGAACTGCCGGTTTGACGCGAAGAATAGGAGATCCCGCCGTCGGCGTTTTTGCAGCGATAGATATAGTCTTTCGCTTTTTGAATGACTTCGGCCGAGACCGGGATGCCGGCGTTGCGACACCCCCGCAAGCCTTGAACCTGGGTGATCGTCGTGGAGCCTTCGTCGAAGTCATTGCCCTCCTTGGCCGAAACGTAACCCCACCCGCCGGCATCGGTTTGAGCCGAACCGCTAAACGCGACCGCGCGGCGGAGCACGTCGACGAGTTCCTCGCGGCGATCACGCAAACCCTCCTCGCCAAGGACTTGCGATAGAAACAGCATCGAGAACCCGTGACCATAGGTGTACCGCGGGTCACCTTGGGGGTCACCGATCAAACCGTTGGCACGCGACTGGGAGATTAAATAGTCGCTCACCGCCGCGATGTGGCTGCTGTACGGTCCCTGCGTCGTCGTGCTGCCCGAGGCTACCAGCGCCGTGCCGGCCAGGGCGGACAGCGCGGTCGGATACGCCGACGTGTTCCACTGGCCGCGGGTCGCCTGGTTGCGGGCCAGCCAATCGAGTCCCTTGCGGCGGGCGGTCGCGACGGCGGGGTCAGGCCGGCGGATCGGACCGGCAACCGCATCGGAACCGACCGTCAAAGCGGTGGCCGCGGCGGTGGTCAGCAGTCGGCGGCGGCTCAGCGGAATGGTCATCTTGCTTCATCGATAAGGAGGAATCGCCGATGGCATTGTCCCGCCCGGCGACGCCCGAGACAACACCGACGCGGCGTCGACGGCCAACATTGCCAAAACCGCTGTCGGGTTGCCGGTCGTCGGTCGGGGCAGCAGCGACGCGTCGACCACGAATAGATTTTCGACGTCGGTAAAGCGATACGAAGCGTCGACCGGCCCGCCGAGCCGGCAGGTGCCGCCGGGGTGGTAAAGCGTCTGAGCGTACCGGGCGATCGATTTGCCAATCGCCGCGTCGTCCACTTTTCGGACGCCGGGGATCGTTTCGTGTTTAATCAAATTCATCAACTTGGAACGTCCAACCCAACGCCGAACTCGCCGGATGCCCTCCAGCAGCGCGTCCGCGTCCTGCCGCCGGTCCAGGTAAGCCGGGTCGATCCGCAGCCGATCATCCACCAAATCGACCCGCCCGCGTGATTGCGGATCGGTCGCGTTGACCGCCACACTTAGCCCCGACCCGGCGGCGGGATACCGGAGGTAATCGGTCGGCGTGATGTGCAATTGAAATCGGCCGTCGTCGGACAACCCGCCGCACTCGGCCAAGTTGCACGTCAACGGCCCGGTTCCGCCGTTTTCAAAGCGGCTCGCGGCCGCAGCAGTGCCGCGTGGCGAGTGATCGATTCGGGTTTGGAACACCACCGGCATCGTCAAATGATCGTGTAAATTGTCTCCCACGCCGGGCACGTCCAAACCGCTGCGCATCAAGATCGCGGGCGTCGCGAGGCTGCCGGCGGAGAGCACGACCGGTCCGTCGACGGGCAAGCGATCCCCACCCCACAGCTCCAATCCCGTCACCCGGCCCCCATGCACTTGCAATCGTTCGACCACCGCATCGGTCCGGGCAAAGCGGCCGTCGGCACGGTCTTGCGGATCGATCAACTGTTCGGCGGTCCACCGACGACCATTTTGATTCAACCGCGGATAAGCACGGATTTCAAAACCATCGCCGTCGCTGCCGATCGCCGCCCGGGCCACGTCGCTGAGCCAACGCGGCGGCCGCGGGTTGATGATTCGTTCAGCAATCGCCAACGATTGACGCAGCCGGCCGGTCGGAATCCCGGCAGCGTTGAGTGTTTCAAAGTCGGGCGGTCGAGGATCGAACCAGATCATCGCGTTGATGCGGCCGGAACCACCCAAACCGCGGCCGCGGGGGCATGGAAGTTGTCGTCCGGCAAGCCGATCATTGGCCACGCAACGAAAATTCCAATCGTCCGCCGACCCAAGCCGCGACAGCCATTGGGACGGCCGGTCGCGTTGTCGACCGTTCGTATCACCGGCTGGTTCGATGATATGAACCCGGCCTTGGCCGTTCTTATTGGTCCACAAAAGCTGCGTCGCGACGATCAAACCGCACAAACCACCGCCGACGACCGTCAACGTCATCGCGTTAGAACCGATGGGACCTATAAGTCTCCCCAACGTCAAACACTAGGCAATCCGGCCGGCAACGTCCCGGCGGCCACCTCGTCTTTCCACGCGTCCATCAGCGGCCATGATTCGGCCAGCGTCCCGAAGTCGGCCATCTGCAGGTAGCCGGTCACCCGATCGATCACCGCCGAGAGCATTTCATCATCCTTGGCAAAAATCGGCCCGTGGCTGGGGGCAAGCCACGACACGTCGCTGTCACGGATTCGGGTCAGCGAGCCGATGAAATCCCGCAAATCGCTGCCGTGGTGGGCGTCGACCGCGCCGATGCAACCATCGCGGTACACGTTGTCCCCCGATAGCAGGACGTCGCCGAGGCGAAACGCCAATTGGCTGTCGGTGTGACCGGGCGTGTGCCAAACCTCCAGGTTTCTGGATCCGACCGTGATCACGTCGCCATCGCCAACCTGCGTTTCGACATCGACCGGCGGCATCGGCAAATCCAACCCCTGCGGGATGACCTTGGCGAGCGTTTGCAGCGTGTCACCGCGGGCGAGCAAATCGACGGCCGCGGGGTGCGACGTGACCGTGGTCTTGAGCAGCGTTTTGGCTCGCGCCAGCCCTTGAACATGATCGACGTCCGCGTGCGTCGCGACAATCGTTTGACACTGCGACAACGGAAAGTCGAGCGACCGGATGATCTCGATGTAATCGTCCACGGTGTCTTCGTAACCGATGTCGATCAGCACCCAGGCATCATCGTCGTAAACCAGGTAGACGTTGCACCCGAGTACCTCGCCGGCTTGATGGTTGAGTTCCAGCAGGCCCGGAAAAATCGGTCGTCGCTTCATGGGGGCAGTTTAGCGGCAGCTTCCAACGTAGCGGAAGTCGCCAAGACTTTCGGTTGCGGTCGAAAGTCTTGGCGACTTCCGCTACGTCAGTTTGCCACCGGCAACCCATGGCGGCGCAAACGGTGGTCGCCCGCGGCGATCGCTTTGGACTCCAGGGCTGGATCAACCAGCCGGTAATGAACATCACGTTGGCGAGGCTCAAAACCGAGTTCCTCGATCGCCCCGCGGATTTGGGACAACGACAGATGATGCACCGTGCCGGCTTCGGCGACGACGTTCTCCTCGATCATCAACGACCCCATGTCGTTGCAACCATACAATAGGGACAATTGTCCGACCTTCAGACCCTGCGTCACCCAACTGCTTTGCAGGTTGTCGAAATTGTCCAGATACAGCCTCGCGACCGCCGTCATTTTCAAATACTCATAAGCCCCGGCCGGCGGTATGTCGGGCATCTGCGTATTGTCGGGCTGGAACGTCCAATCGATGAACGCGGTAAACCCGCCGGTCTCGTCCTGCAGATCACGCAACCGGTCCAAATGCTCGATCCGCTCGGCGAGCGTTTCGACGTGGCCGAACATCATCGTCGCGCTGCTGCGTCCGCCCAAGAGGTGCCACTGACGCATGACGTCGAGCCAATCGTCCGTCATCACTTTGCCGCGGGTGATCTCGTCGCGAACGCGATCGACCAGGATCTCCGCCCCACCGCCGGGGATGCTGCCCAAACCAGCGTCTCTTCAATCGCGTCAGGACTTCGACCAGCGGTAGACGATTGACTTTGGTGAAATGATGGATTTCCGGCGGCGAGAACCCGTGGATGTTGATGCTCGGGTGGGCGGCGCGGATGTCTCGCAACATCTGCTCGTACCAATCAAGCTTGAACTTAGGATGCAGTCCACCTTGCAACAGGATTTGGTTGCCCCCCAGCTCGACGGTCTCACCGACCTTTTGCAATAGAACTTCCCGCGGCAGAACGTAGCCCTCCTCGGATTTGGGTCCACGGTAGAATGCGCAAAAATCACATACCGCGGTGCAAACGTTGGTGTAGTTGATGTTGCGGTCAATGTTATAGGTCCGCACCCGGCCGGGGTGCTTTTGACGCGTGATCGCATCGGCCGCGCTGCCGATCGCCGCCAGATCACGCGACCGCAGCAATTGCAAACCGTCGGCGGGCGACAACCGCTCGCCGCCGACGGCTTTGTCGAGGATTTCGGCGACCGACAACATGGCCGGAGCGGGGGGGGCAAGCGTGCTCATCGTGCTAATCGGTTGTTAAATGCAGGTTGGTATCTCTCGCCAAAACCATCGGCAGCGGCTTCGGCGGGGCGGCGTCGATCAAACCGGCGGCGTGACACTTTTGACCAAACAGATCCAACCCCGCCCGCTGGCGCGGACCCAGGTGAAAATGTAAATTTTCAACGTAGTATCGGTGCAAATCCGCCGCCGTCAGCCCCTGGCGACCGGCCATTGATGCGGCGATCGACTCGACGTGCCGCAACCCGTCGTCGCGACACCCGGACAGCAACGCGGCGATGTTTTGCATCAAAACGGGGTCCGCGGCGATCTCCGGCCGGGCGACCCACATCGCAAAGACGAACGGCGTTTCGGTCCAGCGGAGCCAGCGATCGCCCAGGTCCCAGATCTCCCGGTACCGGCCCCGGGGCGGGTGCATCGCCCGGTCGCCAATCACCAACGCCGCGTCGGCATCGTCGGTTTGCCAAACCGCATCGATCGGTAGCGGTCGCAACGTCGGCCGGACCCCGTGGATCTCCGCCAACAGGATTTGAACCATCGCCGCCGACGTCCGGCTGCCCTCGTCGAGCGAAAGCGTGCGGATTTGATCGATCGGCACCCGCGAGAGCAGCCGCACTGACCAAACCGGTCCGACGCAACCGATCGCCGCGTCCGAGACAATCGCCGCGGACGGCACGCCGGTCATCATGCGGAACGCTTCGACACTCGGGATCAACGCCACGTCGAGTCGCCCGGCGGCCAAATCGGTCGCCAATCGGCTGGGGAGATCCAGCCGCAGGCTGCCTCGCACCCCGCACGATCCCGACGCCAACCGATCGGCCAAACCGGCAATCAGCGGTTTGGTATTGAGGTAGGAGACGGCGCCGACTCGCAGAGGATGGCGGGACATGGTGGTTCCATCGGTAGGTCGACGTCGTTGACAATTCTCTTACCGTCGCCGCCGGCCGCGGACAACGTTTCGGTAAAGCCGCACGTCGGCGGGGCCGCGGAATTGCAACAGCAACGCCCCGTCGGCGGCGTGTTTTTCAAATAGTTCGAGGTGAAAGACTTCTTCGCCGGGCCACGGGTAGGAATAGACGACATCGTAATCGTCAATCCCGCAACCGATCGCGTCCTCCAGCGTCGGCCCGCCGTGATGCAGCGACGGGGCGTAAGGGTCGTCGGCCAACGCATCGGCCCCCGGCGGCAAAAAATTGGCGTGAACGATTCGCAGACGACCTTCGGTTTTGCCGACAACCGGGGGACGGTCGGCCATCGTCGTCTCGGCCCCGGCCAGCAGATCGGCCTCCACCTCCGCTCCGTCGGCGTCCAGCCCCAACGCCGCGGCCATCGCCGAAATCGCTCCAAACCCGCAGCCCCACTCCAGCAACCGGTCGCCGGTCCGCGGGACGCTGCGAACCAGAGCCGCCAGCGCCAAATGCACCAACCGCAGGTCGGCGGTGACGAACTGCTCAATTTGCGGCCGGTCCCAACGGTCCTGGAACGTTTGAATCCGCTCCAAAATCGCGTCGATCCACGCTTCGGTCGCCGGATCGATCGGACCGTCGTCCCACCGGGCGGGCCACTGAAGTTTTTGCAGCATGGTGCCTAATCGTTGCAATCCAAACGTCGGCCCGATCAAAGACGATCGACGACCGGCCGGCCGGCCGGTCCGTCACCCCGCGGCGACCTACTGATTGTTCGGACCAAACCCGCCGGCGTCGATCGGTGGTGATTCAACCGAACCGTTCACGATCCCGCACCGCGTCATGACCGTCCCCGCCTCAACCGACGTTTCCGACGCCCCGCCGCGACGGGCCGTCTTCAAAACCGACGAGACGATCGACCGCGTCACGCAACTGCTCGACCGAATCGACGCCGAATTGGCCCAGTGGTCGATGGCCGAAGAGTCATCCCGCGGCGACCGCCCCGCCCCGGCTGAGTTGGCCAAGCGTTTCGGGATGCCGATGTTTGAGCCGCCCGATACGGGTTCGGCCAGTTGGTTACACCCCGAGGCGATCGCTACATTGCCGGCCGATTTCTGCTGGCGGCACCGGATCGTTCCCGTGGCCCTGGACCCGCACACGATCGACGTCCTGATTGAATCGCCGCCGTCGATGGAGGTTCATCAATCGGTTCAACGTCAATGCGGACGCGTCATGCGGCCGATGTTTGCCCAGTCGCACTTAATCGCCTCGCTGCTCAAGATCGCTTACGAGCGGCGGGCGATAAAAACGCCGGCGATCGATCCGCGAGCGGTCCCCGGCTGGGCATTGCGGTGCGGTTTGGCCGCCCGGCAGGTTCGCGATTGGTGGCCCAAAGTGACCGCCGAGCATTGCCTGGTGCTGGTCGTCGGCCGGCCCGGCGTCGGCAAACGTCGCACGATGTCGCAGCTCGCCCAACTCGCCCATCGTGCCCACCGGATGCCGGTCCGATGGCTGGACGGACCCGCCGCGGTCGAATCGGCCACGATGTCCGCAGCCGCCCGAGCCAAACCGGCGGCGATGGTCCTGAGCCGCGAGGTCGACTCGGCGGACGCCGCCAGCCGGGTGCTGCACGCGACGTTGATCGGCCACCGCGTCGCCGCGGCGATCGATGCGATCGATGTGCCCGCCGCCGCGGCGCGATTGAGAGCCTGGGGACGCTGCGGCGATTTGCTTTTGGGCCGGGTCGAAACGATCATGGAGCAAACCTCCGCGAGCGATCTCGTGGTCCATCATTTGGACCATCACGATCGTCAAAGGTTGCAACAATCCGTTTTCTGATAGTCCCCACCCCCCGCCCCGGCCGACGACGCGATGTGGCACCTGACCGACGGTTTGCAAAAACTCCGCGGCGTCGAAGCGGACCTGTTTCGCGGCGGCGTGGGGATGGTGATGGATCGGTTGGTCGAACAGCTCTCGACCGACGATCCGGTCGAAGCGGCTCAGATCGCCGATGCTTGGGACGAAGATCAATCGCCGCGTTGGTTTGCGATGTGGGAGCCGGACCAGAAGGTTTGGCTGCTCGAGCGGGTCGCGACCGCGGTGCTGACCGCCGGCCAACCGCCGCCGCCGGCGGCCATTTTCGACGCGACGATCGAGACGATCTACGCCGAGATTGCGGATTTGGTCGCCATCGAAGTGATCGACGGCGAACCGATCGCCGAGGATTCCTGGCGTCAAACGCTACTGCAAGCGTTCACCGTCCGCTGCCCCCGCGCCAGCGTTCTGGAGGCGATGCGGTTTCAAACCGACACGCTGGGCACGCCGGTCAATCCCGCGGGCGATTCCCGCACCGCCGGATCATCGGCCAAAGCGAACCCGAGTCGTTTTGAGACGCTTTTTGAACAACCCGACGATTGGTTGACCTGGTGGACGCGGCTGGCCGACCGGCTGCTCGATGCGACCTACGGCCCGCGGCTCTATCACGACGCCGAAGCTCACCGCGATGGCGACCCGAATCTTATGATGCGGTTCCTGGACGCCAAAGGGACCAATCGGCTGTACCTGCGGCGGATTCCGCCGCTGCGAAGTCACAATCAAACCCAAGCGGCGGTCGATCGGCTGCAGGCGCTGGTCTTTGAGGATTGAACGTGGGATAGGCCTCCGGCCTGTCATCGTCGAAATCGCGACAGGCCGGAGGCCTATCCCACCGTTAAACCACCCCAAAACGATGCACCGTCACCTCCGATAGCTTCCCGCCGGGACGCAGCACCGTGGATTTGAACCCCGGATGGTTCGGCGCGTCGGGGAAGTATTGGGTCTCGACGCAAAACGCCTCGTGCGACCCGTAGCCGCCGGCCCCGCCGAGATGGTTGCCCAGGTACAACTGCATCCCCGGCTGCGTCGTTTCGACTTCCATGAACCGCCCGCTGGCCGGATCGACCACCCTGGCCGCCGGCCGCAATTGCCCCGCCGGTCCGTCAATGACGAAGCAATGGTCAAAACCGTTCGTGTCCGGCAATTGGTCGTTGTCCCGGCCAAACGGTTTGACTTCGGTAAAATCAAATGGCGTCCCGACGACATCGACATAATCGCCGGTGGGAATTAAATCCTCATCGACCGCCAAAACCTTTTGAGCATGGATGATCGCGGTATGATCCAGCGCCGTGCCGGACCCGCGCCGCCCAAGTTCCAGTAGGAATGATTGGTCAAATTGACGACCGTCGGCGCCTCGCAGGTCGCCTCGTGCCGCAGCGTCAGCACGTTGTCGTCGGAAAACTCATAAGTTGCCTTGACCGTCACTTCGCCGGGAAACCCTTGGTCGCCATCGGGACTGACCAATTCAAACGTCACCGCGCTGCTCGTTGCCCCGTCCGACGTTTGGCCGGACCAGAGCCGATGTTTGAAATTGTCGTTGCCCCCGTGCAGGCAGTGTTTGCCCAAATTTGTCACCACCTGATACGACTGGCCGTCGATTTCAAACCGGCCCAACGCCAAACGGTTGGCGAATCGGCCGATGGTGCTGCCGAAACCCGGGTGTCCGGCGACATAGCCTTGCAGGTTTGGTAGCGTCAAATTGACATTGGCAAGTTTGCCATCGCGGCCGGGCACCATGACTTCGAGCAACGTCGCGCCCCACTCCATCACGCGGACCGAAGCGCCGGAGTTGTTTTTCAAAACATAAGCGTGTACGGGTCTGCCGTCGTCCAGTTTGCCATAGACGGTCGTTTGAATGGATTTCACGGTTGGGTAGCGTTGGAGGAGTAAGTTGGAAGGCCACGAAGTTTCGGCGGTTCAATTCAACATCCTACCCATCCAGGGCAGTGCCATCACCGCCGGGGTCGCCGGCGGGGTGGCCGGCCGGCTCGTCGCGGTATCGCGAAGCTTCCAGGAATGATTCGAGCAGGACTTGGGCGGCGATCGCATCGATCCGTTGTTTCTTCTGTTTCCGCGACGCTCCGCCCATCGCCAGCCGCCGGTTGGCATCGACGGTGGTAAATCGCTCGTCAAACAACCGAACCGGGATCCCGGTTTGGGTTTGCAGCGTGATGGCGAACGCGCGGGCCGCGACGCTCTTGTCCGACTCGTTGCCGTCGCTGTGAATCGGCAGGCCGACGACCCAGCCGGTCAATCGCTCCTGATCGACTAGTTCGCGTAGCCGTTTGATCGCGCCGGCGGCCGGGACGACTTCCAGCGGGCTGGCCAGGATCCGGTCGGGGTCACACACCGCGACGCCAACGCGGACGGTGCCGTAGTCGACCGCCGCGATGCGGCCGCGGAGGGGGAAGGGAGTGACTAACAGCATCCCTCGGTGCCGCAACTGACCGGCAACCCCATCGGTTTTGCCTTCGATCCCTCGCCGCCGAATTGGACAAAATGTTCGCGCAGCGAATCGCGGTCAACGGCCGCGGCGGCCTGCTCATCGAGCACCTCGCCGCGGGTAATCATCAAACCGTCATCGGTGCAAACTTGATAGAACGGGCCTCGATAAACCCAACCCGCCTCCGGCTCACGCTCGATCGGCCGCAGCGGTTTGTGGGCGACCAGCGTCATCGATCGAAACGCCAAATCGTCAATCACCTGCCACGGCCGCGTCTGCAGTTCCAAGATCTTGGTGTCGGTCAAACCGGCGACCTCGAAGGCGTCGAGGAACTCCTGCCGCGGCATCGCCCCGGAGATGCAGCCGCTCCAGAGTTCCGCGTCGTCTTGCAAGCTCTGCGGCACTTCGTCGTCGGCGATGATGTCGCTGATCACCGCCCGGCCGCCGGGTTTGAGCACTCGGGCGATCTCGGCAAACAACTGCGGTTTGAGCGCCGGATCGACCAGGTTCAACACGCAGTTGGACACCACCACGTCGATCGATTCATCGGCAATCATCGGCCGGTCGCGACGCTGGGTCGCGATGAACGATTCGAGTTTTCGGAGCGATAGCTCGTCGGTGACCGGATGGTCACTCAAATACTCCGCCACGGCGTCGCGGTCGATCGCCAAATCTTGGATTTGACCGCGGTGAAAGGTGACGTTGTCATAACCGATCGCCTCGGCGACCGCCGGAGCACTGCGTCGGGCCAGTTCCAACATCTCGTCGTTGATGTCAACGCCTAGAACCCGCCCGTTACGGCCGACGACTTGGGCGGCGATGAAACAGATCTTGCCGCCGCCGGAGCCGAGGTCCAGGACCGTTTCGCCGGTCCGAACGTACTTCGACGGATCGCCGCAGCCGTAGTCTCGCTCGATGACTTCGGCGGGAATGACTTTCAAATACTTCGCGTCATAATCGACCGGGCAACACAGCGCCGCTTCGCGTTGTTGTGCCGCGGCGGTGTAACGGTCGGCGACGGCGGCGGCGGTGTCCAACAAGCGATCGGTTCCAAACAGCAAAGGGGGTGGCATTGCCTTGATACCGCCGGAGAGTTTCCCCTGCTAGCGGTAGGGCGCCAGCCCTCCGGTGCCGTTCTATCACCGGGCGGCTTGCGCCGCTCCGCTAAAAATCGCACGCCTGGCGGCGTCAAACATTCAACCTACCGGATCAACCCGGTCGTTGACCTACCAGTTGTACGCCGCCCCGACATATGCCCCGTGCAGGATCACGCTGTCGGTCGCACTAATCCCGGCCGCCGAGGCGAACGAGGAGTACTCCCGCGGCTGATTGCTCAGCGACGTCGCGACGCCGGACGCACCCAGGATCGTGTAGCCGCCGCGAACCGAGAACGCATTGGTCACCCGGTAACCCAGCCCCAAGTCCAATTCGCCGAGCGTCGAGAGCACGGTATCGGACTCGTCAAAGGCGATGTCCAGGTCCGGCATCGCTTCGAGGTGGTAGGCAAACTCCTGGGTCCCCAAACGGTGCTGCTTGCGAACATCGTTGCCGTACAAACCGAACCGGCCGCCGACGAACGCGTTCAAACGGCACGTCAGGCAGTACACCAGCGAGCTGCCGAACTGATAACCATACAGGTTATTTTCGACCCGCGTGTCATCATACAGGTCATCCTTGCCGTAGCCGGCGACGTTATCGATGTCATAAGCGAGGTTGAGTTCATCCTGGAACCGGAACCAGCGAAATCCGCAGCTATTGATGACTTGCACCTTGCCGCTGCAGGGCCGCACCAACGGTCCGCCCGCCCCGCCGTAACCGTGGGCCGGGGGAGCACACGTTTGGCCGCAACCGCCGCCGCCGCACGCTGGCGACCCGCAAGCCCCGCCGCACGCCTGGCCGCAGCCGCCTTGCGAGTAACCGCCCGCTCCGTAGCCGTAACCGCCGGCGTAGTTGTACCCGCCGAGTCCGAAGAAGCCTTTCAGGCCGGAACCCAGACCGCCGAAGCCGCCGCCACCGAGGGCCGAAGCCCGCTGGGCGCCCATCAGCCCGAAGCTGAACAGGTTGACTTCGATGCCGTCAAAATCAACGTTGCGAGTCCCGCGAACCCGGGCGGCACCACCGAAGTCGGACCCGGTTTGCGTTGAGGTTTGACCTGCTGAACCGTCGACAACATCATAAGCGTTGTAGGACGTTCCGGCATCATAACGGGTACCGTTATGGGTGTAGTAGTAATGGTCCGCTCCGGCCCCTTTATAGGCGGGCATTGCAGCACGGATGTCGCCGGTCGTGCCGCCAAAACGGTTCGCTTGATCGGCAAAGATCGCATCGGACTGCGGGTCGGGATCAAAGCTGAAGTAGGTCACACCCAGACCATATGAGCCGCAACCGAGGTAGCGACCCAGCGACACGCGGTAGCCTAAATCGTTGCCGGGCGAAAGCTGCGCTGAATTGAACTGGGGCAGGTACGTCCGCGTCGCATCGCCAACCGCCCGCGAAGCGAGGTTGCGGTTGCCGTTGTCTTCAAAGTTGTAGAAAAGCAGGTCCAGCGATCCGAACCACGGGCACAGCGGGGCGCGGACCGGCGCGGCAACGCCGCAGGATCCGCCGCACGACTCGCCGCCGTCGAAATACGCCGGGGTGTACTCGCCGCCCCACGGTGCTCCGGCGGCTTGGACATAGGGGCTGCCCGAAACCGCGGGGCTAACCATCGTCGGTTGACCATAGACCGGTCCCTGATGGTCGACGTGATTTTGGTAGGTGCCGTGCTGGATCGGCGCGGCGTGCGACGCCACCGGCGGGGCCGCCTGATAGTCGCCACCGGTATACAACGGCGCGTTCTGTTGACGCACCGACCCCGAAGCGACCGGATTGGCCGTCGGCATCGGCGGGTTGTCATAACCGGCGTCGTTGTAATCGCTGGGGCTGGACGGCGTCGGCGTCGGGATCATCTCGGCGTTGTTGCCGTCCAACAGCGACGGGCCGGCGACGGAGTTGAACGCGTCCCATTTGGCTGGGGCACGGTAGCCGACCGGGCCGGCCGGGGTGCCCGGAGCGGGGCCGTTGAATTGCGGCTGGCCGTTGTACTGCGGTTGGCCGTTGTATTGGGGTTGGCCGTTGTATTGCGGCTGGCCGTTGCCGGCGGCGTTGTACTGGGCGATCGCCGCCTGCATTGAAACGGCCGCCGGTGGCGAGGACGCCGCGGGGCGGTAAGCCGGCTGCTGGTAGGTCGGCGGCGCCTGCTGCCACGATTGACCGCCGGGGGCTTGCCGGCCGGACTGCGGACCGCCGGCGGGCGGATAGAGCATCGGGCCGCCGGGGCCGAATTGGGCGCTGGCGGTTGCGGCCCAACCGATCGAAAGTCCGACCGCAACGCTCCTCAAACTGGTGACTTTCATCTTTGACGATTCCTTTTCCAACGATGGGCGAGCCGGTTGGTGGCCGCCGAAATCGCTTCGGCAACGCTCGATACCCGCCCGGACGGTTGATAATGGAACCGCCAAAATCGGTCCCACCTGCTCCATCGGCGGCCCGCAACGCGTTTCTCGCCCTGTCAAACCCCAAAGTGCCCCAATTGCCCCGGTTGACACCAAAGGAACGGGACAACCGTCAAAGTCACGCCAGGATGTCCCAGATCGGCTCGGCTCCCTGAACACCCACCAGTTTATGATCCAGCCCGCCGTGGAAATACGTCAGGTGGTTGGGTTCCAGCCCCATCAGGTGCAACACCGTCGCGTGCAGCTCCTTGACCGCGACCGGGTTTTCGACCGCCGCGGCCCCCAGTTCATCCGTCGTGCCGTAAGACACGCCGCCGCGGATGCCGGCCCCGGCCATCCACATCGTGAACCCGTAGGCGTTGTGGTCGCGGCCCGACCCGGTGGAGTATTCGGCGGTCGGTTGACGGCCAAACTCCCCGCCCCAAATCACCAACGTCTCATCGATCAGCCCGGTGCGTTTCAAATCCGCCAACAACGCCGCGATGGGCAAATCCGTCGCCCCGGCGTGGCGGTTGTGGTTGAGTTCCAAGTCGCCGTGAGCGTCCCAGTTGTCGTCGTTGTGGGCACCGCCGGAATACAACTGGACGAACCGAACGCCCCGCTCGACCAACCGGCGGGCGGTCAAACATCGCCGGCCAAAGTCTTCGGTTTTCGGTTCATCAATGCCGTACATCGCCATCGTCGCGGCCGATTCCCCGGACAGATCGACGGCTTCGGGGGCGGCCGTTTGCATCCGGTAGGCCAACTCGTAACTTTCCAGCCGCGAGGCCAACGCCTCCTCGCCGCCGAGTGCCTGCAGGTGCAACGACCCTTCGGTCGCGATCGCGTCGAGCATCCGCCGCTGGGCCGCCGCGGGCACGTCGGCGGGCGGGCGGAGGTTCAGAATCGGTGCTCCGGTGGTTTTGAAAACCGTCCCGGCGTGCGTCGCGGGCATGAAGCCGCTGCTCCAATTTTTAGCCCCCGAAATCGGACCGCCTTTGGCATCGAGCATCACAACGAATCCCGGCAGGTTCTCGTTGCCGCTGCCCAGCCCGTAGTTGACCCAGGACCCCATCGCCGGCGATCCCGAGAGCAACCGGCCGGAGTTCATCATCAGCATCGCCGAACCGTGGATCGGCGAATCGGCGGTCATCGAGTGGATGAACGCGATGTCATCGACGTGCTTGGCAACGTTGGGAAAGAGCGACGAGACCGGTTTGCCGCACCGGCCCGCGGGGGTGAACGACCAACGCGGTTCGACGATTCGGCCGCCGGCCTTGTGACCGCCGCGGCCAAAGGTTTTGACCGTCGCGGTTTGACCATCGCGGCCGGTCATCGCCGGTTTGTGGTCAAACGTGTCGATGTGGCTGGGGCCGCCGTACATGAACAGGAAGATGACCGATTTAGCTTTGGGGGTCAGGTTCGTCCCGGCCGCCAGCACGCCGTCGGCGGTCAACTGCGAGACCAGCGCCGCGGCGCCGAGTCCCCCGCCGGCTTGCCACAAAAATTCACGGCGCGTCCGGCCGCAGAAGTTGGAAGGTTTCATGACCCGAGTTTAGCAATCCAACCGTGTGAGGTAAATTTTTGTCCTCAAATGGCAGCCGAAATTCCCATAGCGAAGTTCGCCGAGAATTTCGGTGATGAACGGTTGCAACCGAAACTCTTGGCGAGTTCCGCTACGGCATCCAGCCCACACCCTCGCCGCGAACCCGGAGCACTTCGGGGATCGACCGGCCGTCCAGCCGGATGACCAGCGTTCGCGGCTGCATTGATGGCGGGATCGGCCAGCGAGTCGTATTTTCACCGGCCTCCGATGGCTCCACTGCGTCGCCGCCCAGCCACGCGGCGGCTCGGTCGCTGCCGATCAATTGGACCGAACCCTCGGTTTGCGACGCGGCCAGTGTGGTTCGCAAGTAAACGCTGACCAGCGACCGGTTGATCGGCAATCGGGTCAATTCACGCAGACCCTCGCCCGACACCGAACCGTCGATCCGCGTGTCCGTCGGTTTCCAATCCAGCGGTGCGGCCGGATCGAGGACCACGGCCATGCCGTCCTGCTCGACCCTGTTGTCGCCGGCCAAAACGTCAAAATGACGGGCCGCGGCGGCGTCGGCCTCGAAATCGCCGGGCCGGCCCAGCCGCGACAGGAACGCGTACAGGTCACGCTGCTGCTCGATCGGCAACCGGTCGACCAACCCGGCGGGCATCAGCGACGGGCCGGGTTTGGTTTCCAGCACAATCTCGCGGTCGATCTCGATCAGCCGGTTGTCCGCCCCCCGCAGGATCAGCCGCTGTTCGGTCGAACCGATTTCAATCCCCGCAAACACGCCGTCTTCGGTCAACGCCACCGTCGAGTGGTAGTTCTCCTTGATCTTGGCGTTCGGCGCGATGATCGATTCGATTAGGTAGTCGACCGGGGCGCTGGTGCCGATCGTCGTCAAATCGGGTCCGACAACGCCGCCGACGCCGCCGATTTGGTGACACGAAACGCACTGCAACTCGGCGAGGTGATAAATCCGCTCGCCGGCAAACGGATCGCCGGTGGCAATCGTCGCAGCGGTCAACTCGGCCAGACGCTCGGGTGTGAGCGCTTCGGGCGAGATCGCCGCGCCGGCCAACGGCAACAACGCGTCGATCAGCGATTGATTATCACCGGGCAAACGGCGGGCGGCGGCCAACCCCGCCCGGGCAAACGATTCGTTCACCGTTGACCGGGCCAATTGCGTTGCCACGGCCGTCGCGGCCCCGCGGCTGGACAACAGCGACGTCCACCGGTCGATCGCGTCGCCGTCGGTCAAAGTTTCGGCTTGTTTGAACAACGACTCGACCGCTCGCGGCGGGTCGAGGTTGCCCAAAACCGTCATCGCCGCCCGGCCGACCGGCGGGGGCGGGCCGGCACCCAGGATGTTGCTCAAACGATCCGCCAAACCGGCCGGCCGGAGTTGTCCCAGTGCGGTAATCGCCGCAGTCCGAACCGCGGCGGGTTGATCCGCGTCGGCCGCCAGTTTGACCAATCGCTCGGTCAACCGCACGCTGCTCCGAGGCACCGACGGCACCGGCCAACCCGCCACGGCGACGCCAAGCCTCGATCAATTCGATCGTCGCGACCGCGTTGCCGGACGATGAAGTGAGCCAATGATCGAGCGTTCCCGGCGGAACCTTCGGCACGACTTTTCGTTCCGCCGCGGCGGTCAATGCGGCGATGACGCGATCGATTAACTCGGGGTTGATGGCGCTGATTTCGAACAAACGCTCGGCGGCGGCGGCATCACCGGCCGTCCCGATCAATTCAATCCAAGGTCCCGAACCGTCGGCGGCCAGAGCCATCGCGTTGCAACGTCGCGGCCAACGCCCCGGCGGCATCGGCGGGCGGCACCGAGGCGAGCACCAACGCCAACCGCGACGTGTTTTTTCGACCGGCCGCGGAGGTGACCGCTTCGAGCGTTTCGGCAGGGTACGCCCGAATGCCGCGACGGAGTTGAAAGTCAATGAACCGGTCGGTCGGATGGTCCAACGCTGCTAATGCCGCCACGGCATCGGCCGCCGAACCGTCGACCAGGGCCGAGACGGCGGCCAGCCGGACCGACGGATCGGGATCCATCAAAGCCTGCCGGATTGGCCCGCCCTCGATCGATGCCCCGGAATCAGCCCGCAAATGGTCGGCGTAAAACCGAACCGCCGCGGCCCGGATCGCCGCGTCATCGGCGTTGAGCAGCCGATCGCACAACGCGCCGTCGGGTCGACCGATCGCCGCCGAAAGCCAAAGCAACTGCAACCGCCCGGCGTCGTCGGCCGGTTCAATCCGGCGACGGCGTTCGTCTTCGATTTCGGCTCCGCGAGCCGCCAACCCCGTCGCGGCATGTCGTTGGTCAAAACCATCGTCGCCAAGCAGTTGAGCAAACAACGCGTCGGTTGGCGTCGCGTCCGTTTTCTCGCCGTGACCTAGACCTTGGTGGTCTCGGCTGTTTTTAACCGCCAAACGCCAGATCCGGCCGTGCCACCGATCCCGCCGCGGGTCGCGGAAGTCGACTTCGCCGTGGTTGATGATCGGGTTGGACCAATCGGCAATGTAGATCGCCCCGTCGGGACCGAGCTTGACGTCGATCGGCCGAAACGATGTCGCCGGCGATCGCAGCACGTCGCCGACTTCGGTCGCGACGAAGCCGGAATCCTTGGGCGTCAATTCAAAACGAGTGACCCGGTTGGCGCGAAAATCACACGTCAACAAATCGCCTTGCCAATCGGCCGGGTAAGCATCGCCGGCAACGATTTCGGCGCCGCAGTATTTGGGGTATTTACCGGGCGAGATCAGGTCGAGCGTTTCGGGGCTACCGGGCACGGGATTGAACACGGCTCCGGGCGGGGCAAACGCGATCCCCTCAAATCCCGCCCCATCGGTCAGAAACGAGTTGCCGGTCCGCATCAACGGCATGTCCCCAGGGGTTCCAAAGACCGCGAAAAAGCACTGACAGCCGTTCGCTCACCGGGTCCAGCGCGAACCCGCCGCCGGCGTCCATCCGAACCACACCGGCGGGCGTTTCGGTATTGGTCCGCGTGTAAACCGACTGAGCCATCGCGATCCGGCCATCGGGCAATCGCGTCAACGTATGCAGGTTGTGATGCGTGTCTTCGGTGCCGAACCCCGACAGCACCCGCGTCGTCGAATCGCCGACCCCATCGCCGTCGGTGTCTTCGATCCACAGCAAATCGGTGCTTTGAGCGACGTAAACACCCGGATTGCCGCCGGGCGAGATCGCCGGCAGGACGCCGGTGGGGATCAACAATCCGCCGGCAAATTCACGCGAATGGTCCGCCCGGCCGTCACCGTCGCGGTCGGCGAGCACCAAAATTCGGTCGTCGGGCGTTTGACCGACTTCGATCATCGGGTACGCCACGCTGCTGGCGACGTACAGGTTGCCGGCCGCGTCAAAGTTCATTTGAATCGGCTTGTTGAGCATCGGGTTCTCGGCCCACAGCGTCACTTCCCAATCGTCGTCGATGATGAACTCCGGCGTCGGCTGGGGCGTGAACTCGGCGGCCCGGGACCGCGTGACTTCCGCCGGTGGGGCCGGAGGGTCGGCCGGCAGCGACGCGAGTTGGGTAATGCGTTGTTGTTCGGCAGCCAAAATCTCGTCGTACCGCGGGATTTCCTCCGCGTTCTGGCCCTGCTCATGCGACCGGAAGCCGAACACATAGGCCATGTTGGCGGGCCGCGATTGATGAAAAAACCACTGGTTTTTGCGGATGATCGCTTGCCGCAATCGCTCCACCGCCGCCGGGTCGGCCGATTGCAGCGCGGCCGACAACGCCATCGCGGCTTGACGGTAGCCGGCCGCGGACAGGTGAATTGAATCGGTCCGCAACTCAGGTTTGCGACCGACCCGAGACCAGTCCCATAACGGGATTTGACGCTCGGCACCCAGCCGAGCGATGGAGGCTTGAATTTCGCCAAAACGCCGCTCAAGTTCCAACCCGGCCGGATCGTCGACGGAATGTTGTCCCGGCCAAGCGATCGGCCCCGGCGGGACAATCAACAGAACTTCTGGCATCGCAACGTGCTCGCACGTCGTCGATCAATTGACGCAGTTGTTGTTCAAAGGTTGCCGCCTCCAATTCTCCCAGCGCCGACGCGGTGCCATAACCGACGACCAACACGTCGGGCTTTTGATCGACAATCCGGTTGACGAGCAGTTCGTATCGTTGCTCGGCGGTGTCCTTGCCCGCCTGCAGCGGACTCCACCCGCCGCGGGAGGCGCCGGCCGGCGTGTCGCCGTTCCACCCCAGGTTGCGGACCACCGGCGGGGCACCGGGCATCGCCGTCGCAAGCGCCGTCTCGATCCAGCCGCTGTACTGGGCCTGTTCGATCAACGAGTCGCCAACCATCACGACTTTGGCGGGGGCGTCGCCGGTGCCGAACAACGGCCCGGGGTCGGCGGCCGATGGTCGGTTACTGCCGATCGTTAGCGCCAAAACCACGGTCAACACCAATCGTGTTGACCGGCCGAAAACGAAGGTTGGATTGGTAGCCACAAAGTTAGAAGGTGTATCAGGGAACATGCGGCACAATGAAGATTGCAAAAACTCGTAGTGGATTTTGCTAAAAATCCATTCAACAAAATTTCGTACCGAATTTTGCTGAAAATCCGACGCATGGACTTTTAGCAGAATCCACTACAAGGGGAATTTGCCGGAACGGTAGCAGTTTAGCGACAATCTCACTGCGGAGCTTCGCAGCGGTAAAGCAATTCGATCGGTTCGGCACCGGGCACGTTTTCGCCCATCGCGTCGAGCCGTTCGATCCGAAACGACAACGCTTGTTCGCCCACCGATTCAAAATACTCGATCTCGATCGGGTGCCATCCGGCGGTCGCGGCGATCCGGCGGCTGCTGTCGGTCGGCGGGTGCGTCCCGTCGTTTTCGATGATCCGCCGGTCTTGCCACGTCAACCGGCTGCCGTCGTCGGAATTGAGCGTCACGCGGTACAAACCGTCCTCGGGCAGCTTCACCGCCCCGCTCAGCCGCATCGCAAACCGATCGTCCGGTCGGCCCTCAAAGTCGAGCGTTGGTTTGGGCAAAACGCCAACCCGGCGAGACTCCCCGGCCGCCCGCCACGGTTCCGCGCCCGGCAGCGTCGTGAAAACGCCGTCGATCATCTCATACCGCAGCCCTTCGGTTTGACCGACCGCATCGTCACCCAATCCCACAAACGGCGCCGTCCCCGGCACATCGATCGACGCGGCCGGAACCACCGTGACACGCAATCGATCGTCGCCGCGCCGGAGATTCAAACTGATCGGTTGGCTGTTTTCCAATTGCTCCCACAGCAGCAGCGGCCACTGATAGGGTTGCTCGATCGTTTGATCGTTCAAACGCTCGATGATATCGCCGGGCAACACCCCGGCGGCCGCGGCCGGCGATTGTTCCATGACGGCCGCGACGACCGCCCGATCGGCCTGCGGCTGCAACGTCACGCCGACGACGCGGCCGCGGACCAACTCGGCTTCCATCAGCCGCGGCATCAGTTGGCGGACGCGATCGATCGGGATCGCAAAGCCGGCGTTCTGTTCGCCCGGCGCGACGCGTGAAACGACCCCAATCACCTCACCATCGAGGTTGACCAGCGGCCCGCCGGAATTGCCCGGATTGATCGCCGCGTCAAACTGAACGAAGTCGTCGCGGCGGGAATCGGGGTACTGAAACGCGGTCAGCGCCGAGGGAAAACTCAGCGTCAGACTCGGTGAACTGACGATCCCGGTCGTCACGATGATCCCCCGCCCCGACGGATTGCCAAACGCCGCAACCGTCTCGCCGGTGCGGATGTCGTAGCTGTGCCCCATCGGCGACGCGGCCGCCGGGCCGGACATGCCGCGCAGTTTGACGATCGCCAGGTCCTTTTCGGGGATCCGGCCGACGACTTGGTATCGGATCATCCGCCGCCCGCTGATCGCAATCCCGCCGGGCGTGCCCAGGACGTGATCGTTGGTCAACACAAAGCCGCGGGGATGGATCACCACGCCGCTGCCGGAGCTGACCGGATGGTTCTTTTCGTTGAGCGGAAACAGCGCAACGACCGAGGGCTGAACGCGGGCGACAACGTCAACAACCGGCGATCGTCGCGGCGAGTGCTCCGGTAGGACGTCACTGCCGGGTTGCTCCGCCCACGCCCCGCCGGGCAGCCGCAGCAGGTTGATCCCGATCCACAAAAACCCAAGCAAAAAAGTTTTCATCATCGACAAACAGCTTGTAATGTAGCGGAAGTCGCCAAGACTTTCGGTTGCGGTTAAGTGACTATCCGGGTTGGCAACAGCCGTACGACGGGCTTTCAGCCCGTCGAATGTTATCGTTGGCGAATCTGAACTGTCACGGCGATGACTTTATTGACCCGGTGGCTCCCGTTGACGCCTTGGACGGCCTGAAAGGCCGTCCTACTTGCCGGGCAATCCGGACGGTCACTAAGGGAAATCCGAAAGTCTTGGCGACTTCCGCTACGGTAGATCGGGGGATGAGGGGTTTTAGCATGTCGCGTCCAACCCCGTCACCGAAATCCGCCCGCCAAAACACACCTCGACGTCACTTCCCGACACCCGCGGCCGGCCGTGAAACTCGCTGACGGATTGAACCTCGACGCACTCGCCGACACCCGGCCGACGAAACTTGCCCGTCAACCGCCGGACGATCGGTAGGGTTTCCAGCGGGCAATCGACGACCGCGGGGACCGGTCCGGCCGGATCGACTGCCGGTAGATTGACATTCCAAAGCGGCGGCGGACCGGTGACCGGTTGGCTCAAACGATCGGTCCACCGGTCCAAAACCGCTGCGACCCACGCCGGGCAATGATCCCAGGTCTTGGGCACGTCGGGATGGCGGTAGTGCGACCAAGCGATCGCCGGTCGGCCCCACATCGACGCTTCGCGGGCCGCTGCAACCGTGCCCGAAACCAGGATATCGACGCCGACGTTGGCCCCCGCGTTGATCCCCGAATGCACCTCAGCGGCATCGGGGCAAATCGCCAAGAGTCCAACCCGGACACAATCCGCGGGGGTTCCGTCGACCGAAAACCAACCGTCGCGAACCTGCGTGACGACCAGCGGCCGGCCGGTGATGACTCCGTGGCTGCACTCGCTCCGGCCGCGATCGGGAGCCACGACGACCAAACGAACCGCCATCCGTCGCGACCGCAACCAAGCGGTCAATGAATCGTGAAGCGCCGCGATTCCCGGCGCATCGATGCCGTCATCATTGGTCAATAACCAAGTGCCCGTCGTCATGATGGTCCGCCGAACTCGCGGAGGAACAGGTCGATCGACGAATCGTCGGGCAACTCAATGTCATCGACCGGCGGCGGCGGCAACGGTCCGGCGGGCGGCTGAGCGACCGGGGGCATCTTTTTGGGTTGATGCACAATGTCCAAGCGCCCGGCCAGCAGTCGATCGAGCCACGGCTGCGAATCGTAAAACCCGCCCCCGCGGCGACGCACCGCCGCCTGCAACCGGTGGTCGGACGAAATCACCGTCAATTGCCTCGCGTTTGAATGGGCTTCAATCAGCTCTTCGATCAAATCATCCGCCTCCGCGTGCTGCACCGCAAACCGGACTTCGATGCCCGCCCGGGCAAAAACCGCCGTCCCGCCGATCGGTCGTTCTTTGGCATCAAACACGACGCAAGTCCGGTGGGCGACCGGCGGCGGCAGGTGTTTGGCCAATCGATCGAGCAGCGTGTCGCGCTCGCGGGCCAGCCAACCGGTCGCCCCGATCCGAGGCGGACCGACCGGAGCGATCACGTTGTAGCCGTCGATCAACAGCACGACGTCCGTCATCGACTCACCAGGGGTAAACCGACCGATCGGCGGCGATTTGAACCGTCGCCCGAGACGCTTCCGGCAGATCGTCGGCCACCAGTTCATCGATCGGATTCAAATGCGTCAACACCGTCCGCCGGGCGCCGCATCGGTCGATGATTTCCAACACCCGGTCGAGGTGACAGTGCCCGGTCGTTTGCGCCCACCGCTGTTGGTCGGACCGGAAATTACATTCGTGTAGCAGCAAATCGGGCGTGCCAATGAACTCGATCGCCGCGTCGTCGAGTTGCCCGGTGGTGTCGGTGGCGTAGACCAACCGGGGCGGCGACCGAGCCGACACGTCGTGACCGGTCGGTTCGATCGCGTAAGCAATCGATCCGCCGGGATGGGGTTGATGATGCCACGTCGCGGTCGCGGCGGTTAATTGCAAAACAGGCTGATGATCGATCTCCCGCCAATCCACGTCCAGCGGCACGGGGAACAGATCATCGCTAAAGAGATGCTCGCGGATCGCTTGCAATTTGCTCCGCAGCCCCCAAACCGTAACGCTTTGGACCGGCCGCTGATGCAGTACGTCGAGCATGAACGTCAGCCCGACGACGTGATCGAGGTGGGCATGGGAGAGCAGGATGTCCAAATGGTCGGTTTGGACAAGCGGCGGCAGTCGAAAGAACCCGCTGCCGGCGTCCAGCACGATCCCCAGTTCGGGGAGGAAATAACACGACGTATGCCGCGTCTCGTTGGGGTGGTACCCGGCCGTGCCCAGGCAATGCAGTGTGTGAGACGGAGCCATCGGCGGAGTGTAGTCAACTCGGAAGCAGCGGTGTTCCCCCCGGTGGCGACGGCCCGCCAGGCCGCCGCACGAGTCACCCCGGTAGCGGCGGTCCGCCAGGCCGCCGCACGAGTCGCAACCAAAGCCTTGGCGGCTTCGGCTACCGGAACCCGGTAGCGGCGGTCCGCCAGGCCGCCGCACGAGTCGCGACCAAAGCCTTGGCGGCTTCGGCTACCGGAACCCGGTGGCGGCGGCCCGCCAGGCCGCCGAACGAATCCCAACCAAAGCCTTGGCGGCTTCGGCTACCGGAACCCGGTAGCGGCGGTCCGCCAGGCCGCCGCACGAGTCGCGACCAAAGCCTTGGCGGCTTCGGCTACCGGTAGCGGCGGCTTCGTTTACACCGGGCGCAACTCCCCGATCACTCGCGTCGCCTCCGCCGCATCGGGCTGCATCACTTGCACCCGCACCCACCCGGGGGCTTCGGCCCGAAAACCCGCGGTGAACCCGCCGACCGCGATCGCCCGGATGCCAGCGTCCTGCAACACCGCGACGAGCATCTGAGCCGACGGCTCGTCGGGCCGCGACGCGACGGTGACCAGCGATTGATGGTCCAACGACGGTGATGGCTCGGTCATGGTTTCAGCTCTTTTTTTAAATGTTCAACCGCGACGCGAAGCGGATCGTCCAGCTCCAACGCCCCCGCGCCGGGCGGATCGTTGGGACCGGAACTGTCGTTGCCGGTCGCCAGCGCCGGATAGGACGCTTCCTGCCACAATTTGACAAGCTGCTCGACCCGCTCCGGGTCCAGCGCCACCTCCAACCCCTCATCCGGCCGAACCCCCCACGGGTCATCCTCGGTGTCGTCCTTGCCGCGGTGAATGTTCACTTCCGTCGGCCGGTAATACCGAGCGACGGTCAAACGCAACGCGCTGTTGCCGTACTGCAGCGGCAAGACGTGCTGCACGGTGCCTTTGCCATAACTGCGAACCCCGACGATCGACGCCCGGTCATGGTCCTGAAGCGCCGCGGCCATGATCTCCGAGGCGCTCGCGGAATCCTGATCGATCAAAATCGCGACCGGTTTGGATCGATTGACCAATGTCCCCGGCGTCGCGACGGCTTTATCGGCAATTTTGCCACCACGAAGCCGCGTGGTGACGATCGTGCCCTCGTCCAAAAACATATCGACGATCTCGACCGCCCGGTCCAGCAGCCCGCCGCCGTTACCGCGCAGATCGATCACCATCGCGTCGAAATCATTGTTCAATTCCTTCAGCACGGTCCGCAGTTCCTCCGCGGTCTTGTCGCCAAAGGTTCGCAGCCGGATGTAGGCGATCTCCCGATGGCTTTCCAACCGAAAAACCCATCGATCGTCCGCATCGCGGTGATCGCCGATGACCGACTCGACCGCGATTTGCTGCCGCGCAACGGTCAATTGTTTCTCCTCGGCGACTTCACCTTCGCCCCGGAGCACCGTCATGCGCACCCGGGTTCCGACCGGTCCCGCGTAGCATCGCCGAAACCTCGGCGAGCGGGGTGGATCGAACGTCGCGGCCTTCGACAGCGATGATTCGATCGCCCGGCAGCACCCCGGCGGCCAGGGCCGGTGAACCGACGATCGGCGTGCGGACACGAACCGGTTCGCCCTGGGGCTGATCGACATAGACCCCGATGCCGGCAAACTCGCCTTCCATGAACTCCTGGAACGCTTCATAGCCGGTTGGCGGGATGTAATCGGAATGTTGATCCAACCCGCCGACCAACCCCGCCATCGCCGCATTGATCAACGTCGACGGTTCGACCTCCTCGACATAGTTCCGCTGCACCAGATCGATCGCTTGGCCGACCAACATCGCCCGGTCGGTCCGGCGATGCAGCGAGTGGCACATCAGGCAGACGACCGTGATGATCGACAGCAGGTAGAGGTTTCGCGGGTGCATGATCAGACTTCCACAACGTCGTACAAATCCGTTCGCCGGTCTTTGACGTTCGTCACGCTGCCCTGGATCCGGTGACGGCGCAGCAATTCCAAATCAACGTCGTGGATCACCACCGTTTCAATGTTCGCATTGGCTTCCGCCCCGATCCCATCGCGGGCAAACGTCACGTCGCAGGGCGTAAACACACCTGACTGGGCGTAGTGAATGTCAGCGTTCTCGACAAAAGGCAGGTTCCCGGTGCAGCCGGCGATTGCGACATAGACATCGTTCTCGATGCAGCGGGCTTGAGCACATGTCCGCACTCGCAAATAACCACTGCGGTTGTCGGTGTTGAATGGCACAAAGATCAGGTCGGCACCCGGGCGGCGGCCAATCGGCCAAGCTCGGGAAACTCGATGTCATAACAAACCTGGATTGAAATCTTGCCGCAATCGGTGTCGAACACCTCCAGACCCGGACCGCCCTCGACGCCCCACCATCGCCGCTCCGACGGCGTCACGTGCAGCTTGTATTGTTTGTCGATCCGCCCATCGCGATGAAACAACAGGGCGACGTTGTACAACAATCCGTCTTCGACGATGAACTGTGACCCGGCGATGATGTTGATGTCAAAACGAACCGCCAGTCCGGCGAATAGTTCGAGCAGTTGAGGGTTGAAATCGGCCAAACGCCGCGCCGCTTCGCCGGGCCGCAGCGACGGCAGGATCGAGAGCAGTTGCAGCGTGAACAGCTCAGGAAACAGCAAGAAATCGCACCGATAATCGCCTGCGACGTCAGAAAAGTATTTGATCTGTTTGGTGAACTCGTCAAAGTCCGCGACGGCGCGCATCTGGTACTGAACCGCCCCGATACGAACCGAGCGGACCGTCCGACGCGTTCGCCGCTTGCTCGCCGGAGCGTAGTCGAGGTTGCGCCATTCCAGGTACGTCGCATAGCCGCAGCTTTCGGTATCCCCGGGCAGGTAATTTTTGAGTAAACCCTGCAGCGAAAACCCGTTGCTGATTTGCGCCGTCAGCACCGGATCAAAAATGGATTTTGAAATCACGGCGTCGACATAATCAGACGCTTTCATCGTGTCGGCGTACTTATGATAGCCGGGGATTCGGCCGCCGATGATCATCCGCTCGACGTTCTTGGCCCGGCACAATTCCTTGCGGGCATCATAAAGCCGCCGGGACAATCGGAGGCCGCGAAATTCGGGGTCAACCATCATTTCAATACCGTACAACGTATCGCCTTTGGGCCGATGGTTGCGGATGTACCCGGAGTCGGAAGTTTTCTTCCAGTCGTGCCAATCGCCGTGGTCTTCGTAGTCGAGCATCAAACAACTGCTGCTGGCGACAATCCGGTCATCGCACTCGATGACCAATTGCCCTTGCGGGAACAGTTTCAATTGACTTTCGACCTGATCGCGTCCCCACGGCTCCATGTTGGCAAAGCACTTGTGCTGCATCTCCACCAGGGCATCGTAATCCTCGATCTTCATCGGCCTGACAAAAAGCTTTCGCTCAAAGCTGGAGACGTCAAATTCCGGCGACCCCTCGTGGGTTTGTTCGGGGACGCGGACGGGTTCGAGAGCGACGGGTTCTGGCATAAGATTTTATTGGTGAAAATCCCCCCCCGCTGACAACTTCGGGGAGCGGGGTTGGTATCTAAAGTTTTTCTTCCCCTCTCCCCGTTTCGGGGCGAGGGGGAGAAAGAGGAAGGGTTATTGAGCGGAACTTAAATATGTGTATCCCGCCAGCGCTTTCTCAAACGTGCTGATCGTTTGGCCGGCGGCGGCGTGGTCCAATTCGCCGCGGCCGATCGCGTCCTCGACGCTCGTTTGAATCGCTTCGAGTATCTGCCGATCGTCATACTGGACATAGGACAGCACTTCCGAAACCGTGTCGCCTTTGACGACCGAACGGACCTTGGGCGCGCCGTCTTCGACCTCGACGTGAACCGCGTGGGTGTCGCCAAACAAATTATGAAGATCGCCGAGGATTTCCTGGTACGCGCCGACCATGAAGATCCCCAGTTGATACGGTTCGTCAGCGCGGACCGGATGCAGCCGCAGGGTTTTGCAGTGTCCGTCGCCGGAGACAAACGTGTCGACTTTGCCGTCGCTGTCGCACGTGATGTCACCCAAAATGCCGTGCCGCGTCGGCTCCTCGGTCAGCCGATGGATTGGCATGATGGGGAATAATTGATCGATCGCCCAAGCGTCGGGCATCGATTGAAAAAGAGAAAAATTGACGAAATAGAGATCTGACAACATCCGGTCCAAATGCTGCAAATCCGGCGGGATCGTCGCCATGTCGGCGGTCATGTGACGGACGCGGTGACATAAGGCGAAATACAGGTTTTCGGCCGCGACTCGTTGTTGCAGCGGCAGGTAACCGCCGGAGAACAACGCCATCGCGGCGTCCATCGAATCCTGCGCGTCGTGGAACGATTCGAGTGCGTTGCGAGCATTGATGTGTTTGAACGTTCGCCATAGATCAGCGACAGGCTGCTCGTAATCCTCCGGCGGCCCCTGCTCGATCGTCCGGCCGTCGTCGCCCACCCACGGGTCGTGGGTGTCGGAACCTTGTCGGGTGACACCCACCGTTTCGATGACCAAAACACTGTGATGGGCCGCGATCGCGCGGCCCGATTCACTCAATAATTCCGGCGGGTCGACCTCCGCGTCGCGGCAGACGCTTTGGACGTGATAGACGACGTCGTTGGCGTATTCCTGCAGCGTGTAGTTCATGCTGCTCTGCGTGTCGGTTTGCGAACCATCATAATCGACGCCCAGGCCGCCGCCGACGTCGAGCATCGTCAATCCCGCACCGCGGAGTTTCAAATCCGCATAAATGCGTGCCCCCTCGGTGATCGCGACTTTGAGCTGACGAATGTTACCGATCTGACTGCCGACGTGGAAATGCAATAGTTGCAAACAGTCGCCCATGTCGGCGGCGATCAACCGGTCCAGCGACGCGAGGACTTCGGCGACGGTCAGCCCGAATTTGCTTCGGTAACCGCCCGATGCCTGCCACCGACCGGTGCCGCGGGTGGCCAATTTGACCCGCATCCCGAATGTCGGCCGAACGCCGACCTCTTTGGAAATCCGCAGCACCAGGTCAAGCTCCGACGCTTTTTCGATCACCGGCAACACCCGCCGGCCCATCCGCTGGGTCATCATCGCCAAGCGGATGAACTCGGCGTCTTTGAACCCGTTGCAAACGATCATCACTTCGGGCGTCGTCATCGCGACGGCGGCAAGCAGTTCCGGTTTGCTGCCCGCCTCGATCCCATAGCCCAACCGCGCCGCGGTCCCGGCGATCGGCTCGACGACCTCACGCTGCTGGTTGACTTTGATCGGGTAGATGCACCGATACCGCGACGGATATTCGTGCTCGGCGATCGCGGCGGCAAAGCTGTCGCCGATTTGCGTCAACCGGTCGCGGAGGATGCCGTTGAAACGAATCAGCACCGGCAGCGACAGCCCGCGGTCTTTGATCCGGTCAACGAGTTGTTTCAAATCGATCGCCGTGCCGCTGGGACCGTCCGGGCGGACGACGACGTGGCCATCGGCGGAGACCGAAAAGTAGCGGTCACCCCATCGGTCGATGCCGTACAGATGGGTGGAGTCTTGGGCCGACCACCGAGTCACAGCGATCGGTTCGGCTCGGGCGGGGGCGGCAGTCGTCAAACCGGCAAGTCCACGTCGGGGCGGGGTGGGCGGGAAACATCGGGGAAGCCTACCGGGTGGTCAATTTGACCGATATGCCCGATATGACCGCCACGTAGCGGAAGTCGCCAAGACTTTCGGATTCGACCGAGATTTTCGATAACCGAAAGTCTTGGCGACTTCCGCTACGTTTACACTCCCCAAAATTCAACTTCCACCAGCATCAACTCCATGCTTCACGCGATCATCATGGCCGGCGGGTCCGGCACACGGTTTTGGCCCGCCAGCCGTCACGCGACCCCCAAACAAATGCTCGCCCTGGCCGGCCCGCGGACGATGATCCAGTCGACCGCCGACCGCCTGACGCAGTGCGTCGCAGCCCAGCGGACCTACGTCATCACCGCCGAGCACCTGGTCGGCCCGATCGCCCAACAACTGCCCGAACTGCCGGCCGAGCACATCGTCGGCGAACCGTGCCGCCGCGACACCGCGCCGTGCGTCGGGCTGGCCGCGGCGATGGTCGCGGCGGTCGATCCCGACGGCGTGATGGTCGTCTGCCCGGCTGACCACGTCATCACCGATCACGTCAAATTCGCCTCGGCGATCCGCGACGCCGAAGCGATCCTGCAGTCGCGGCCCGGAGCGATCGTGACGTTTGGCATCCGGCCCTCCTACGCCGCTGAGTCGTTTGGTTATATCGAGCGGGGTGGCGAGATTGCCGGGGCCGGCGACGGCGAAACCGGAGCTTATGAGGTTGTCCAGTTCCGCGAAAAACCGGATCGTCAGACCGCCGAACAATACTTGGCGGCCGGCACGTTTTATTGGAACAGCGGCATCTTCGTTTGGCGGGCGTCGACGATTTTGGATGCTTTGAAAAAACATGAACCGGCAATGCACGGCCATTTGATGACGATCGCCAGCCGACTGGGGGCCGAGTCGTTCACCTCGACACTGGCCCGCGAGTTTGAACAAATCGAAGGCAAATCGATCGACTACGCGGTGATGGAACGGCATGAGGATGTCGTCGTCATCGAAGCGCCGTTTGACTGGGACGATGTCGGGTCGTGGCAAGCGTTGTCGCGGCTCAATGAGAATGACGAACACGGCAACGTCGCGATCGGCGAACACTTGGGTATCGATACCAAAGGCTGCATCATCCAGTCGCCGCCGGGGCATATGGTGGTGACGATCGATTGTGAGGATTTGATCGTCGTGCAGGCCGGCAACGCGACGTTGGTGGCGCCCAAAGCGTCCGAGGAACGGGTCCGCGAAGCGGTCGCGGCACTCAAGGCGTCCGGGCGGGAGGGATTGGTCTGACGTGGGATAGGCCTCCGGCCTGTCATCCCAACCCATCGACAGGCCGGAGGCCTGTCCCACATGTCGGCTGAAAGGCCGGAGGCCTATCCCACATGTCGGCTGACAGGCCGGAGGCCTATCCCACATGTCGGCTGACAGGCCGGAGGCCTATCCCACATGTCGGCTGAAAGGCCGGAGGCCTATCCCACAATCAAAGCATATTGACGGCATCAATATCGATTACAAACTCGACCTCGTCCTTGGGGTCAGGTTTGAAATCGGCAACCGCGCGGCGAATTGTTTCGCCGACCACCGCCGCCTCGGTCGCTTGCAACAATAGGTGATAGCGATACTTGCCCCGCAGTTTGACAATCGGTGGCGGGGCCGGGCCTAGCAACCGGACTTCGGCGCCAAGGATTTTTCGAGCCGCTTCGACCCGCCCGGCCAACGCGTCAGCCGCCGCTTCGACCCGCGATTCGACCGGGCCTCGCAAAATGATGCGTGCAACCGATCCTAGAGGCGGATAATCATAACGCCGCCTGGCGATCATTTCGCCGTCGACAAAGCCTTTGTAATCATGCCTCGCCGCGGCCTGGATCGCCGGGTGCTCGGGGCTAAAGGTTTGAACGATCACGCGACCCCCGCGATCACCCCGACCGGTCCGACCGGCGACTTGGGTGACGAGTTGAAAGGTTCGCTCGGCGGCGCGAAAGTCGGGGAAATGTAGTGCGCTATCAGCATTGATCACGCCCACCAACAGCACGTCGGGAAAGTCCAATCCTTTGGCAATCATTTGAGTGCCAAGCAGAATGTCGATCTCGCCGCCCCGGAACTGGGACAATAATCGTTGGTGTGATCCCGGACGCCGCATGGTATCCGAATCCATCCGGGCGACGCGGGCGGATGGAAATCGGGCTTTGGTTTCGACTTCCAAACGCTGCGTCCCCAGTCCCCCATAACGGATGCCGTCAAACCGGCAGGCCGGGCACCACGGCGGGGCGGGGATCGTATAGTCGCAGTAATGACACATCGCTTTGCCGCCGTCGCGATGATGCGTCAACGGCATGTCACAATCGGGACACGCACACACATGCCCGCACGCGGGGCACTGGATCGTCGTGGCAAAACCGCGGCGGTTGAGCAGCAGGATCGTCTGACCTTTGTCGGCGAGCGTTTGATCGATCGCTTCACGCAGGGGACGCGAAATTGCCCCGCCGCCGCCTTTTTCGCGGTCGTCGCGGATTCGCAAATCGACCAATTCGACCGCCGGCATCGGTCGATTGGCAACCCGGGTGGGCATCGAGATCAATTCCGCGTGCCCGGTGCCGGCCGCGTGCCAGGCTTCGAGCGACGGCGTTGCCGAACCGAGCACCAGCGGGATGCCAAGCGACATTGCCCGGGCGTGGGCAACCTTGCGGGCGTGATAACGCGGCGTCGTGTCCTGTTTGAACGAAGTGTCGTGCTCCTCGTCCATGATGATGAGGCCGAGTTTTGGCAGCGGGGCAAAGATTGCCGACCGCGGTCCGATGACGACTTGGACTTCGCCGCGGCGGATTCGTTGCCAATGAAAATGCCGCTCCGAGGGCGACATTTGGCTGTGCATCACCGCGACCGAATCGAACCGGGCTTCAAAACGCCCGCGGGTTTGCGGCGTCAAGGAAATCTCCGGCACCAAAACGATCGCCCCGGCACCGCGGGCGACGACGTGTTCGATCGCGCGGATGTAGACCTCGGTTTTGCCCGAACCG
Organism: Pirellulaceae bacterium; assembly: GCA_963833245.1. Classification (GTDB taxonomy): domain Bacteria; phylum Planctomycetota; class Planctomycetia; order Pirellulales; family Pirellulaceae; genus Rhodopirellula. The sequence continues at coordinate 497,124 of CAWHXH010000002.1, read as the reverse complement.
GTCACCCCGTGCAGCAACAGCGTGCGGCCGCGGTCGGCGTCCGCGGCGGCGTTGATCGCCGCCAGGGCGGTGGTTTGCTCGTCGGTCAATTCGACCGCAACTTGCGTCTCGTTGTCTCCCCCCTGACCCTTTTGCCGGATGCCGGAGCGGAGTTCACGCCGGACTTCGGGGACGATCAGCTCTTTTTTGCGAAGTCGCCGGATCGGGTCTTCGGTACACTGGGCCGCGACCGCCAACTCGGCGGCGGTCATCGGGGCGGCGGCGGCAACAAGCGTCCGCATGACCGACGCTTGTTTGCTGGGCAACGCGTCAATGGTTTCGTCGTCGACCCCTTTGGCGATTGTGAAGTACGTGGTCGCTTTGGTCCCCGCGGCGGAGCGGACCGAGGAGGGGATCAGGGTGTCAAAGACTTGGCCGGCGGGCGTTTGATAGTAGTGCGCCATCCACATCACCAACCGCACCAACGCCGCGTCGCACAGCGGCTGGTCGTCGAGCACTTCGGCGATGTCTTTGAGACGCCGATCGGCGACCGTGCCGGGTTTGACCGAAACGCACCACCCGGCCGTTGCGTGGCGTCGATGCCCCAGCGGGACGCGGACCCTCATCCCCGGCCGCAGCGTGTCGAGCTGTTCGGTCGGCACGCGGTAATCGAACGGCCCATGGGGCGCGCGGGGCAGCACGACGCGGGCGACAGTGACGTCGTCGGCGAGGGTCAATTCCCACGGCGGCGGGTCGGTTTCAAAAAGAGCTTCCTGCGACACGGCCGCGGCTCCCCTCGGGTCGGCAATCAGTTGAGCGATCATCCTAGCAGGTCCTTTGATTTTTTCTTGTGGGATAGGCCTCCGGCCTGTCACGGTTCTCTGGTAGCCGAAGCCGCCAAGGCTTTGGTTGGCATCGCGGCGGCGTTCCGGCAGAACGCCGCCACCGCAAATGTGGGATGGGCCTCCGGCCTGTCGCGGTTCTCTGGTAGCCGAAGCCGCCAAGGCTTTGGTTGGCATCGCGGCGGCGTTCCGGCAGAACGCCGCCACCGCAAACGTGGGATAGGCCTCCGGCCTGTCGCGGTTCTCTGGTAGCCAAAGCCGCCAAGGCTTTGGTTGGCATCGCGGCAGCGTTCCGGCAGAACGCCGCCACCGCAAACGTGGGATAGGCCTCCGGCCTGTCACCGGCAATCCCGACCGGCTGACGGTCCATCGGACGGGGGATGACAGGCCGGAGGCCTATCCCACGCCCGGATTGGACGTCGGGCGTCGGACACGTTTGGTCACGGGGCCGGTGATCGACCAGCGACCAGGACTTTGATTTGGGAACAGAAGGTGCATGTCCCCACCGGTGAGCCGCGCCGTCGGGCGTGTCCGTTTCCCTACCCCTGTGTCCCATGAGAACTTTGATGTTGCGTTTCAATGCCCTGGCCCTGCTCGGCGGTCTGGTTGCCGCCCCGGTTGCCCAAGTCGGTTTCGCTCAAGCGGTTGCCACACCGCCGACCTATCAAGCCAACCGTGTCCCCGCGGGCGATCAAAAAGTCACCACGGTCGAAGAAGCGATCATCGGCAAATTGATGAAAGCCAACGATGCGGAAATCGAACTGGCCAAGATGGCCAAAGAGAAATCCGATAACCAGGAGATCAAAAAGATGGCCGAGATGATCATGAAGGATCACAAGGCGCTCAATGAACAGTTGACCAAGGTGATGAAGGAAAACGACACGCCGACGCCGGGCCAGCCGGAGATGGTCGTGCCGCAACAGATCTGTGACGTTGCCGAACAGGCCTGCAAGAATTCGCTTCAGATGACCAAGGAGATGCTTGGCAAAACAAGCGGTCAGGATTTCTCGATGGCGTACCTGGCCCAGCAGATCGTTGCCCACACCAACATGTTGGCCGAACTCAAAGCGATCCAGAGCGCCGGTCCCGAAGATCTGCAATCGATCGCCGGCAAGGCGGCCGAGAAGGTCAAGAAGCACTTGGAAGAAACCAAAAAGCTGGCCAAAAAATTGGAAGACGACCGCAAAAACAATTCTTAAGGTTGACCCGACGGGTGCGGGGAACACCGGTTTGTCGTAGGGTGGGTCCAGCCGCTTGCCGCGCCGACCCACCATTCCCGCATCCCCGCCTGTTTGATGCAAAATCAGCCGCTAACCGACCTGATCCCCGACGCCGTCCGGCCGCCCGTGCAGTCGGTGGTTGATCGGATCGAGCGGCTGCCGTGGCTCTCGCATGAGTTCCTCGACAACAGCCTCGGTCGATGGATCGCGGCGTTGGCGGTTGCGGTGGTCGTTTGGATCGTCGTGCGAATTGTATTGGCGATCCTGCGTCGCCGCGGCCGGCAATTGACCGCCGCGTCGAGCGTTGCGTGGGATGACGGCATCCCCGACGTGCTCGACGCGACGCGGGGCTGGTTCCTGCTGTCCGTGTCGTTGTACGCCGGAGCGGCAGTGCTGCACCTCGATGAAGGCGTGCAGCGATGGGTCGACACCGCGATGATCCTGATCGCGATCCTGCAAGGCGCGTTTTGGGCGTCGGCGGGATTGAAAGTCATCACCGCCTATGTGTTGCGTCAACGCACCGACGATCCGGCGACCAAGACGACGATTGCCGCGGTTTCGTTCGTCGGCAATTTGGTGCTTTGGTCGGTCGTGGCGCTTTTGGCACTGGACAATTTGGGCGTCGATGTCACCGCGGCGGTCGCGGGGCTGGGGATCGGTGGGATCGCCGTCGCCCTGGCGGCTCAAAACATCCTGGGCGATCTTTTCGCATCGCTGAGCATCGTCGTCGACCGGCCCTTTGTGTTGGGCGATTTCATCAAGGTGGGTGATTTTCTGGGCACGGTCGAAAAGATTGGTTTGAAAACCACCCGCGTCCGCTCGCTCTCGGGCGAGCAACTGATCTTTGCCAACACAGATCTATTGGAGAGCCGGCTTCGCAATTACAAGCGAATGGAGGAGCGGCGGGTGACGTTCAAGATCGGCCTGGTTTATGAGACCGCCACGTCACAATTGGCGACCGTGCCGGGCATCATCCAAGAAATTGTCGAGGAGCAATCGCCGGTGCGGTTCGACCGATCGCATTTTTCGGGGTTCGGTGATTTTTCGTTGGACTTTGAAACCGTCTACTTTGTGTTGACCCCCGATTACAACCAGTACATGGACGTGCAGCAGGCGATCAATTTGGCGCTGCACGAGCGGATGGCGGACCAGGGGATGGAGTTCGCCTACCCGACGCAAACATTGTTGGTGGCCAAAGCAGCGGATCAGGAATCTGTGTAGGGTGGGTCAAGCGGCTTGACCCACCCTACGCATTGCCGGTTTTGAACCACGGAAAACACCGATGAGCGTCGCTTACCCGACAACCTTGGCTGATACGCTCAGCGACCTGGGCGGCATCGCCGCCGACCGGGTGTTGATGCACCCCGCCCCCGGCTCTGCGACGATTGACGATCACGTCGCCGCTGCCCGGTCCAACCCATCGACCCGCTTTGAGCTGGTCGATGGCACCCTTATTGAAAAAGTCATGGGCTACCGACAATCACTGCTTGCAGCCGTCTTGATCCAGTGGCTTCGGAATTTTCTGGACGGCCACAACCTCGGCCTCGTCACCGGCCCGGACGGCTTTGTCCGACTTTTTGGTCGGGACGCCCGGGCGCCGGATGTGATGTTTGTCTCTTGGGACCGGCTGCCCGGCGGCCGCGTGCCCGAACAAGCCTACCCGTCGATCTCGCCCGATTTTGTCATCGAAGTGCTCAGCGACGGCAACACCTACGGCGAAATGTCCCGCAAGCGGCGCGACTTTTTCAATGCCGGTTGTCTGTTGTTTTGGATCGTCGACCCGAACGATCGTACTGTCACCGCTTATACCGACCAGCAAACCTACCGGGTTCATCAAGACGACGAGACAATCGACGCGGGCAGCATCCTGCCGGGGTTCACCGTCGACTTGGCCCGGCTGTTCGCCGAGCTGGACAAGCAGCGTCCCGATCCGAGTGTGTGATTTGAAACTCAGTTCGATCGCGATCTTCGGCGGTTCGTTTGATCCGGTTCACATCGGTCACCTGTGGATCGCGACGGCGGCGTTGGAACAGTTGCCGGTGTCGCAAATCCGCTGGATACCGGCCTCGACCAGCCCGCTCAAACCGACCGGGCCGATCGCCGGCGATGCCGACCGGTTGGCAATGCTGCGTCTGGCGCTTGGCGGGCGGGCCGAACACGTCGTCGACACCCGCGAGATCGACCGGGGCGGGGTTTCGTACACGGTCAATACCGTCGCCGAAATCGCCGCGGAGCAAGTTGGATTCGACATCTATTTAATCATCGGTGCCGATTCGCTCGCGTCGCTGGACCGTTGGCAACGGCCGGCGGAATTGTTGAATATTTGCCGACTTGCGGTGGTCCATCGCGGTGGCGATCCGCCGCCGGACTATGCGGTTTTACAAAACTATGTCGACGAGGATCGTATCGCTCGAATCCGCGGGGACCAGATCGACATGCCGGTGATTGAGATCAGCAGCGGGGAGATTCGTTCACGCATCGCGGCCGGCCGGAGCATTTGGAACCGGGTGCCCGCGGGGGCCGGGGCGCTGATCGAGGCTCAGTCACTCTACCGGTCGGTGATTTGAAGCGTCTGTGGTTCCATCGATTCCGGTAGGTTTGCAAAGGTCCGGGTTGCCATCGGTCAAATTCGTTGGCACACTACGCGGCCCCGGCGAGCCGGCGGCAGTGTGTCCGTCGGCCATCGAAGTCCATTCGCCTCGTTTCAAACAGTCAGCCATGCCCCCCCGCCCGATGAGCTCGCGTAGCCGAGCCAGGAAACGGACCCGTGTCCGCGCCCGCACCAAAAAGAAAGATCCGATCTTTGTCGATGGCCAGCGTCCGCGGCCGATGTACGTCGATTACAAAGACATCGAGCTGCTGTCCAAGATGATCAACCGCCAGGGCCGAATTGTCGGTCGTCGCAAAAGCGGCTGCACCGCGGTGTCACAGCACGCGGTCACCGCGGCGGTCAAACGCGCCCGGTTCATGGCGCTGTTGCCTTACGTTGGCGATTGATTGCGTTGCCGCCTGGCAAAAAGCTGTTTGAAACGACCCGCCGCGTCGAGTTTCATCAAACCGACGCGGCCGGGATCGTTCATTTCGCGGCTTTTTTTCCGATGCTTGAATCGGTCGAGCACCAGTGGTTGCGGTCGATCGGTCACTCCGTCATGCCGCCGCCCGGCACCATACCGCGGGTGACATTCCCACGGGTTGCCGCATCGTGCGACTACCGCGGGCCGGCTCGGTTCGAGGATGTATTGACGTTTGTCATGTTCGCCGATCATGTCGGCCGCAGCTCGGTGCGGTACCGGTTCGAGATCACTCGCGATGCCGACGCGATCGCGACCGGATCGCTAACGGTGGTCTCCTGTGAGCTGTCCGAGGCGGGTCTAACCAAGGTGCCGCTGCCCGAAAGCATCCGCGAGCGTTTGACCGAAACGAAAAAATGACGTAGTGGATTTTGCTAAAAATCCCAGGTGAAAATGACGTAGTGGATTTTGCTAAAAATCCCGGGTCGGGAAGGAGGAATGGATGGGTTCGAGATTTTGAGAATGGATTTTTAGCAAAATCCACTACGGGAGTGATGATTGATGGAGCCGGAAGTTTTGCCGAGTCCCCAAGGTTTCGGGACGTTCGACGGTTTTGGCCGACCGCTGCTGTATCCGCAAAACTGGACGATCGCCGAGCGTGGCGAGGACGAGGCGTCACTGGGTGTCACCTTTGACCTGCCCGGCGGCGGTTTTTTGACCATCGAAACCGTCCGGCTGGGCCGTTCAGAAGCGGAGGTCGTGGCCGAAACGGCGGCGGTTCTCAAAGCGGAGTTCAATGAAATTGAACAGGAAGCCGCCGCGGCTCCGGGCGTTGATGAAGCGACCCAATCGGTCGATTTTCGTTTTTACTACCTCGATCTATTGGTCGTCAGCCGCGTGGTGCTGATCGACGTCCCGCCGACGATCGCGGCGATGCAGCCCGATGCCGGCCGCGTGATGTTGCAATTGCAGGCCGAAAGCCGCGAGTTCGAGGCTTGTGAAATGATGATCGCCGCGATGGTGCGGCAACTGACGTAGCTGGACCCGCCAGGGTTCAGGTTCGACTGAACGCTGGCGCGTCCAGCTACGATCAGTGGGACGAACGCAAGCTCAAACCTGGTCCTGCCGTCGGTGCCGCCGCCGGGTACGGCAGTCGGTGCAAATCCCCGTGATCAGCAGCCGATGGCCGGTGACGCGAAAACCCGCTTCGTCGGCCACCCGATCGCGGATCGCCAGCAACTCCTCGGAGCTGAACTCGACCAGCCGCCGACAGCGTTGACAATACAAATGATCGTGCTGCGGGTAACCGTAGTCGAACTCATAAACCGCCCGGCCATCGAGCTGGAAACAGTGCAGCAACCCCGCGTCGACGAACTCGCGAAGCGATCGGTAGACCGTCGCCGGCGAGACGTAATGCGGCTCGCCTTTGGCCGGGAGTTTTTCGATCAGCTCCTCGGCGTCAAAGTGCGCGTGGCCATCGAAGATCGTGTCAATCAGGAACCGGCGAGGCTTGGTCTGCCGTTGACCACGGCTTTGCAAATACTCCTCGAACCGCTCGTGGGGGGTCATCGAGACCGGGACCGGCGCCAGCGGCTCTGAATCGGCCGCCCGGGGGGGGCGTCCGGCCGAACGGGCGGGCGTCAGGAGCGGGGAATCGGGCAAAACAGATCGAGCGAAAAGGCCGGCGGAGGAAGCCGCCGGATTGTAACGAAAAAACGTAGCGGAACTCGCCAAAAGTTTCAGTTGCGTGGTGATCCGTTTGGATCGCAACCGAAAGTCTTGGCGACTTCCGCTACGTCAGGCGACGATCAGTGCGATCGGTCGCTGAAGTCCAGGTGCCACCAGCCGTCATCCCATTCCAGGGCCACCCGGCGCCAGCCGAGTGGCACTTGCGGGTAGGGGTAGAACGGGCCGATGTAGGGGAAGGCCGACGGGCTGTATTGTTGCGGGTAGGTCAAGGCCGCGTAGTTGGGGTACGCCGCGTAGCCGGGCCAAGCGTAGTTGGGCAGGTTGGGGGTGTCGTACCGCGGAGCACCGACGGCGGCCGCCGGGGCCATCGGGACGGGCTGGCCCATCACCGGTCCGCCCATGACGGGACTGCCCATCGCCGGGCCGGTGGCAACCGAACCGTCGATCACGCCGTTGTGCGTCACAATGCTGCCGGGCACAACCCGTTCGCCGTTGATGACTTGATTACCGTAGGAAGCCATTTGGGCTGGCGTGCCGCGACGCATCGCCGGGACCCGGGGCAGCGGTGTGCCGACCGGTTCGGGCCGGACCGGAGCGGGCTGCAACCCGACCGGAGCACGGTGCGAGGCCGGTGCGATCGCCGGCGCGGTCGCCACGGTGATGCGGTTGTCGATGCCGCCGACGCCGGGGACGCCCGCGACGATCGACTCGATCATCTGCCGCTGTTGACCGTTGCTGGCCCGCCCCATCAGGGTGACTTGGCCATCGACGGTGTCCACATCGACACCAAATCGGCGAAGTTGGCCGGCGGTTTTGGCGGCCGACAACGCGGCGGCAATGTCGTTGGTGACCGCTTCGTCCTGGTCAAAGACCGGCGGTTCAAACGACTGCGGTTGGTCGATCGCCGACGCCTGCAGCACGTTGGGTTTGGACGACAAAAGCGTCGGGGCGGGGGCCGCAACCATGGCGGGGGCTTCGACGACCGCGGGGGCCGGCGCCGCAGCGATCGGCGTGATCGGCATCGTCATCGGAGTCGAAGCGGCCACGTCGGCTTTGGACAAACCGGTGATCGCCGAGGCGAAATCCATCGTATCCTCCGGCGAAACCGGCTTGGCCGGCGCTGCCGATTCGCTCTCGGGGGCAACCGCGGCAACGGCCGCCGGAGCCGGTTGAATTTTGCCGGCAATGGCCAGGTCATTGACGACCTGGACCACGCCGTCCAAACCGTCGGCAGCGGCGAGAACCAGCTTTTGCTGTTCCCGGGTCGCGACCTGACCGCGGAAGGAGACGATGCCGTCCTCGACCTTCATGTCCAGCGTGAAACCCTTCAGGTTGCCGGCGTCACGGCTGGCCTTGAGCCGGGTCATGATGTCGCCGGCGATTTCCGAATCCCCGGCATAAAGTTGGCTTGGCGCCAGTTGGCTGGTTCCGGCGGCCGCCAAGGCCGCCAGCGCCAACGACAGTGTTCTGCGTCGCATTTGAGTTGTTTCCCTACAGTGCTGACGGGTATCGAGACGGTGCTACCGGTTGTTTCGGTTGTCCGGGAACCCTGACCGTCGGGTTTTTTCGGATTTTGCCGGTAAAATTTGCGCTACCGAGCGGTGAAAAACCGCGAACCGCTGCCGCCCGGCCCGATCGGGACCTCCACCGGCCGTCGGCAACGCGGACACGCCCCGGCATACGCGGCGACCGTGCGGCTGCGGTAAATCCGGGCGTAAACGCCGCAGCAATCGAACTGTATTCCCAGGAAAGGCCGTCCCGAAACCGGCGTCGATGACGGGGGCGTGTCGCCCGCGTCGCTGTCGAAGTGTTGCCCTCGCAAATTCATTCTTTGGCACTCGGTCGGGTTTCCTGCTCCGCTTCGATCGTTTCAATCGCCGTTCGCAAATTTTTGCGGGCGCGGTTCAACCGGCTGCGAACCGTTCCGATCGAAAGCTGCAAAATTTCGGCGATCTCCTCGTAGGTCGCGTCCTCCATCTCCCGCAAGACGAGGATTTCGCGATGCTGATCGGTCAATCGGGCCAACGCCCCGCGGACCAACGCGATGCTGTCGTCGGTCATCAACCCCGCGTCGATCGTCGGTCCGGGATCGATCGCGTCGTCGCCGATCGATTCGCGTCGCTGGTCCAGCGACACCTTCGGCCTCAACCGCCGCCGGCGAGTCAACGCGATGTTGAACCCGATCCGATACAGCCAGGTGAAAAATTGGCTGTTCTGTTGAAAGGTATCAAGTTTCAAAAACGCGCGGATGAACGCCTCCTGCGTCACCTCCTCGGCGTCGTGGGAGTTGCCGGTGACGTGGACCATCGCGGCGATCAGGCGGGTTTCGTGAATTCGCACGAGCGTTTCAAACGCATCGCGGTGCCCGGCCAGGGCCGAGGCGATCAATTGCGTCTCCTCGGGATGGTCGCCTGACTGAGATTTCACGTTTCCTACCGATCCCGATGCTGCCGCCTACGCTGCCGCCCAGCTTAGCTCAATTCGGGCTGCAAGTCTGTTGCGGCGGCAGCCCGTGATGGTTTTGAAAGCAATGCGGGGGCCAAAAGCACCGCAACGAACCAGCCGAAGACGATCGCGGGGCCGGATCGCTCGCTCGGCCAAATCCCAGTGCTCGCCAAACCGTCCCAAAATGCAATGTGAATGGTCAATACGATTGCCAAACCGACGCCCAACCTCGCCAGCGGATCGATGTCCGGTCTTGCACTACCGAGCGCCCAAGCAACCAACGCCGCGACCGGCACGATCGCCAGCGACGCTTGCCAACCGGCGACGACCGACGCGACGGCCACCAACGCGGTCGCGTCGATTAACCGCCGGGTCGATCGGCCCAGCGGATCGAGCTTCATGTCGGCGGCCGGACAAAGGGTTCGCGCCAGCACGCGGGCGATGAATCCGGCGGTTGCCAAAGCGGTCAAAATCCGCACCGCGACGTGAACCAAACGCTCCCCCGGACCGATCACTCCCGATCGCGACCACACCGCCGGCGGCCAACCGTCCGGCACCGCCATCCGCCACGGCACGACCACCGCCGGCGGCCACGCCAACAGTCCGCCCAAGACAACAACCGCCGCGGCGGTCATCCATTTTCGCGGCAAGTTAAACCCGTCCCACCGCATCAACACCGCCGCCCAAAGCAACGAAATGGATGCGAGATGGTAGATCAAAATCCCCGCCGCGGCCGTGCCGGGGCCGACCGACCGATGATCCCATGGGCTAAGCGGTGGCGGGTGGGGCAGGTTCCAACCCATCGCCGAAGTTGTTCCCGCGGCCGCGAAGCAAATCGCCAAAGCCAACTCGACCACCGGGTAACGCGGTGAAATCGGCAGCCGGCAGGTTCGGCAACGACCGCCCAGCCATAACCATCCGGCCATCGGCACATTGTCGCACGTGGCTAATCGGGTTCGACAACGCGGGCAGTGCGAATGGCCGCCGAGCGATTGACCGCGGGGCCATCGCCAAACCAGAACGTTGAGAAAACTACCGACGCAGCCGCCGACGACAAAAAAGAACGCCGCGGTCAGCGTTACGCCGATCCGCGGGGCGATCAGGTGCCAGGAGACGAGATCGTGTCCGGGCAAACGTGACGCCTCGATCGCCGCACCGCCAATGGCGTAGCCGGCCGCCAGCAGCAACGCAGCGACCAAACCGGCGCCGAGCAACCAGCGGTAAGGACGTCGGATCAGGCGGGGCACGGCGGGATCAAAAGGGAAATACGCTTCGGGGCGGTGTTATACCCCATCGACCCAACGCCGGACGCGTCAATCTCTCTCGGCGAGCAGGTCTTCGATCGTCCCGCGCATCTGGGCCTCACCCGGCGTGCCCTGCCAATTCATCTCGCCCTGCCACCAACGACGAATGTAACCTTCCTTGTCCACCAGGTAGGTCGTCGGCCACATCGTATTGCCCCACGCCTGCCAGTTGGTCGATTGTCCATCGAACAGCACCGGGAAATCAAACTGATCTTTTTGATGGGCGGCGGCAACCCGTTTGGGGTCCCGCTCCGATGAGGTCTCGGGCGTTTGGATGCCGATGATCACCACGCCGCGGTCGCCCAGTTCCGCCTGCCAAGCTTTATAATGCGGAAAGTTGCGTTGGCAATTGATGCATTGAAACGCATAGAAAAACACCACCACGACCTTGCCCCGCAGATCACCGGCGTCCGGTGGCGGATCGCCGATCCAGTCCTCGCTCGTCCCGATCAATGACGGGGCTTTGGGATAGGTGCGTTTGACGGTTGAAAAATCAAAGGGCTTTCCGACCAAGGATTGCATCCGGCTGATCTGCTGGCGGTCGAGCGCCGCGTTGATCGCTTCCCGCTCCTTCACCTGCGCCGCTTTGACGGCTTTGGCCGCTTCGTCGGCGTCGACCTTTTCCTCTTGAACCAATCGTGACTGCTCGGCGGTCACCTCATCGGTTCCGGCGAACGCATCGCGAAGCGTTTGAACCTGGCTGTCCGACAGATTCAACTCCGACGCCATGTCCGGGTCGATCAGCGAACGTGTTCCGTGTGCCTGGCGTTGCAATTGAACCAAACGTTTGGACTGCGGCGGGGTCAAAATGGCCTGCAACTCATCTTCGAGCTGTCGCGTCAATCCGGCGACCGTCTCCTGTCGCTGACTCTCCTCCTGCAGACGGCTGACCCACCACGTCGGATCCACCTTGGCAATCGCGGCGTCAACCTTCTCCTTCTGCTTGAGGTCCAGATTCAATTCACGGGCGATGGCCGTGTCGCGGATCATCTGCAGCAGGTACGGCGGACGCTCGGCCGCGGACGCGCCAGCGGTGGCAAACGCCAGCAGGCAACCGGCCGCAAATTTCAATAGGTGAATTGCCGGGATTTGATAAGGTCGGCGAACGCCGATGCGATGCAGCATTGGAAATGAGATCAATAGGTTGGGTTGAACCGGATCGAAACCGCGACTCGACCACGGTATACCGAACAACATCGTATCACGGCATTGAACCGTCGCGGTCGAACAAATTGAGTTGCGACCGGACATCTCGGCAATCGATGATTTCCAGGTCTTCACCGTCCTCGTCGGTCCCGGTCGCGGAGCATCCGGTGACGAGGATCATCGAACTGCGGTTCAGCACGATGCCCCGCCGGCAGTCGCGAAACAGACAGCCGAGCAGATGCACCTGCCGGCAATCGTCGATCCGCAGCGCGCCCTCGGGCCACAGCATTTGATTGAACTGTACTCCGGTCATCGTCACGCCGCGAGATGATTCAATCAGGCAACCATCCTGCTGTTGACGCTCACCCTCATAGAGTCGCGAGGCAATTTGATCGCCGGTAAAACTGATCTGCTCGCTCCGCCGCACCAGCACGTCATGGGGGTAGGCTTGCAGCAAATGGTTGCCGCTAAACGTCACCGCTCGGGCGTGGTTCAATTCAACATTGACCGCCGCGTCGCTCATCACGTTACCCGTGATTGAAACGGTGTTGATCGGATAACCGGGGCGGCCGAGAATGCGTAGATTTGCCCCCGAGGGACTCTTGCGGGTGTGCTGCAGCGTGCATCCGGCAATTGTGACTTCGGCGATCGTGTTGGTATGCGGATCGGTCCCCTCGGGGTCTTTGGACATGCCATCGCCCGCGGTCGTTTCAATGTCCAGCAGCACGTTGGCCGCGTTTGAAGCCGTGCCATCGCCATCGACGGTCAACTCGTTGGGCATGTTGGATTCGATGTCGCAGTTGCCGATATGCACGTTGCGAACGTTACCACCCAAGACAACGACGCCGCCCCCGCGGTTGCCGAATAGATGACAATCGCCAATCAACGTTTGATGTTGGTTAACGTGGTCAAACAGGATGCCACGGCCGCTGTTGTTAAATAGGTTACAGCCGGTGATGATAACGTTGCGATTGTTATGAGACATGGTGATCGCGTCGCGGGTTTCGCGAATGTTGACGCCGCGGATTGTCGGCTGCATGGTGCCGCGAATTTCGATGCCATCGGCTTCGGGATGCCGACCGACGATTTCAATGTCTCCGATCAACGGCGATCGTTGCCGGTTCCAGGTGGCCGGCAAGACGCTTGGCGGGAACGCGGTGCCTTCGTGCCGCCCGATCAATGCGATCGCCGGCCCGGCGGACTCCATGATGATCGTCCCGGTGCCGTCGCCGGTGATCGAAAACCGATTGACATCGTCGAGTTCGACCCGCAACGTTTGGGTAATTCGGTAGTCACCCCGCGAGAGCCGGATGCCCGACACCCCCCCGGCAATGGCCCGCCGCAGCGCCGCGGTGTCGTCGGCAACGCCGTCGCCGACGGCGCCGAACGAGCGAACATCCGGGGACGAGCGAACCGTTTGCGTTGCTGCGGTACCGCCGCCGGGAGGCTCCGCCGACGGTTGGGCCGGAGCCAGGCTCCACGCTAGGCATACGAGGCACAGTCGCGAAGCAACATCATGACGTCTCACCGCTTCACTCCGCATGGATTGTTGGTCATGGATTGTTGGTCAGAAATCGTTAGTCAGTCCAGCCGTTCCCCGACAGCCCGGGGGTGTTTTCAGTGGTGCCGATCAGACGTAGATTAGCGGCTCCGGCGGTCGGGCACACACCGACGTGACCGGCCCCACTGCAAAAATCGTTGGCTCACCAAACCGACTGGACGATGGCCAACGATTCCGCTTCGATCCCCGCCCTGGAGCACCTGATCGGTTTGTTGGTGGAGGTCGATCGCCATCACCGCACCGGAGAGGCCAGCGGCAATTTGAGCGATGACGTTATCAAGCGTCGCGACGACGGAACGTGGTCGATCCGGTTTCCCGGCGGGGCGCCGAGCGATTGCCGAAAAGCGTTTGTCAACGATCCCGGGGCGGTCCGTTTCGTCAATGTCGGTCAAACGCCCAAACCGGTCGATGATCTGACATCGTTGGGCGTGATCTTGGCGCATCGGTCCGTTGCCGCGGGCGATCGGCCCGCGGTGACCTCGCTGGCCGGTTACCGCGGTGATTTGGCCGATCAAATCACACCCTCCTGGTGGAACGTTTCGGCCGACGCCCGGCGGGACCGAATCATCGCATCGTTACTGCGAGCGGACACACTGGGCTTTGCCGGTGTTGCCGACCTGCTGAGGCGGCACCGCGTTTGGCTGACGCTCGACCCGGCGAGCGGATGGCGGCCGGTCTCGTTGGTCCGACAGTGGTGGCCGGCAGCGGTGGTGGCGTTGACGCTATTATCACTCCTGGTGGGGTTGGTTTTGACAGGAATGCAACGTCGAGAACTCGCCGGACAATTGGATGACGTCAAAAACAACTCCGAATCGATCAATAAGGAATTGTCCGAGAAGTTGAGAGGGGAAAGAAAAGAGAATTTAATCCTAAGCGACGAAAATCAAACCGTTCGCGAAAAGCTCGCCGATGCCAATCAAAGCATCATCGAACTTCGCAAAGAGATTGAAATGTCAAAAGGCAAACCGCCCCCGCCGACGCCGGAAACTTTCTATCAAACCGATCCGATCGTTCAAAACGATCTATTCAAACTCTACGTTGCCGACGCGGGCGAAACCGCCACGGCAACCCGGCGAACGTTGCAAGCCGGGAAGATTGATCGGCAAACGCTCGAGATGATTTTGGGCACTCTGCGGTCGTATAAACGTGCCGGGGAGCTGTTTTGGCAATACGTCGACGACCAACTGACCGATGAGGCGGTCCAGGTCAAAGTCGAGGCGCTCGACGACGATGTCGCCCGGCATTTTCGCCGTTGGCGGGCGGCGATGGTCCAGCAGCAACATTATGACGTCCAAATCCGATCGCTCGTTGCCGAGCAGTATCCCGACGACTGGCACCGGGTGTCGTTGTTGGACATGAGCAAGTACGTCAAACCGGCCGCGGACGATCCGCCGGGCAGCGGGCTGGAATATCAAGAGGGTGATCCGACGTTCAACCTGCCGTGGAAGCTCAACGCCGCGATCCCATTGTATGTCGAGCGGTATGGGTGGACATACAACAAAGATCTGCTGACCGGAACCATCGGCGGCGCCTACGCGCTGCACCGTTTGATTCGCCGACGTTTCAAAGGTGACGAGGAGGTTCAGGTGAGTTTCAAAACGACCGGTGAGTTGCCCGGTCCCTCCATGAGGGTTCTATCGGCAAACTTGCCGGCGCCGGCCGAGTATGCTGGTGCCGGCGGGGACGTCCGCGATCCGGCGGCGCCGACGCCGGAAGTCGCCGAAGTCCCCGGGACTGCCCGACCGCCTTTGAAAATCGACCCATTGGATATGCTGCCGTGACCCCATTGTCTTACCGGTTCGCGTCATCGGTCTTGGCTGTCGTCTTTATGTGGTGTTCGTCATTGGCGATCGCACAAAGCATTGAGATCGAACGTTCCGACCGACGATTTCAACCGGTCGATTCCCGGGATTTGATCGCACGCTACCCCAAAGGCAAACGTTGGCGAACGATGTCGCAGTACCGCGGCACCGGGACCGGCACCAGCCGCGATTGGGGGCTGACCGGAACGGTGCATCTGGTCCTGGACAATCGGTACATCACCGAGATCGAAGTCCTCGAACAATACAACTTTGACCAACTGTCGCGGATCAAATTGCGTTGCCATATATTGCAGGCTTCAGGCAGCAAGGTGTTTAGCAAACAACGGTTGCGGCTGGACGATTTCGATTCCATGGACCCGATGACACGCATCCTCATCGAACAGGGGGTGGAGTTGTCGCGGGACGCATTGCCGCCGCTGGCGATCCTGATTCGTTTGGGAAAAATCGTGGGCAAGGTCGACCCCGGCTACGAACGATTGCTCTCCGGGATGAGCCGGCGACTGGGGATGAGTCCCGAGACGCTAGGCTCGGTCGCCGATTTGAAGATCATCGAAAATCCCGACCTGTTCGAGGGTCGACAATTTGACGTCGAATGGGAAAACGGTTTTGGAATCGTCCGGGTGACGGAATTGCCCACCGCCCGCCACGCCGAGCAGCCGCTGGAGCTGGACACGGTCCGGCAGTGGGCACGCGGCGCCGACCCGTTGGCCGACTTATGTTTTTTTCCAACGTTGTCGAAGAATCCGGGCGACGATTGGTCGATCGACATGGACCGCGCCGCACCGATCTTCATCGGTCGCGGCGATGCGAAAACCAGTGGTTCGGTTGACGTTCTGTATGAGAACGATCGGACCGCCGGGGACCAGCGGTTTCGACATCTTCGCATCTTGGGTGGATCGATGGACGCCGCGTTTAATGACGACAATTCCAAAGTCAGCATCGACGTCAACGGGATGAGGGGCGAGTTGTTCGTTCGTGATTCCGATGGGATGTTGAGCGTCGGGACGGGTACGGCCAAAACGTTATATGACAAGATTTCGCGGAACCATATCTTCTTTGAAGCGAGGATCAACAAGGATTTCGCCTCGGAGTTTCGTTACGAATCGGAATTGCTCGACGCCGGTCGTCGTTGATGGTCCCGGGCAACGGCGATTCGTTGGATTTGCGACCTCACGTTTGGGATCAAAGCCGCGGGTCGATCGACATCGCCCAGCACGACCGGCGAACGATTGACGTCAATGACTTGGGCCTACGCGACACGTTGCCGCCGGGCGTGCGATTGGAACTGCGGTGCGGCGTTTCGGAGTTGTCCGTCGGTCTACTAGGATCGGCCGACGAACCGACGCCGATCACCGTCGCCGGCCGGCGGGTCCGCGAGGGAACGCTCCGCGACGGCGACTTGTTGACGATCGGTTGTTACGGCTGGATCGCGACGGCCTACGCCCGGGGCAACGGGATGGGATTGGAGCCGATCGATCCGATCGCCGGCTGCAGCATCGAGTTGGAAAACGTGGTGGTCGCCGGGCGAAAGTCACCACGTTTGCAGATCGAGCATTTGCAGATTCCCGCGGGACAATCGGTGGCGATCATCGGCCATTCGGGGGCGGGCAAATCGACGTTGATGGATGAGTTGGTCGGACGACGGATCGGTTCCGGGACGGTCCGTATCGATGGCGTGTCCCGCGACGGCGCCGCCGACCCGGCCCCCCGCCGGATCGCTTCGGTGCCTCAAGCCGATGTGATGCATGAGGAATTGACGATTTGGCGACAAACCGAATCGATGATCCGTTTGGCGGGGATCGCTTCGCCGCGAGCCGCCGCCCGGCGATCGCTGCGCGGCGTCGGTTTGTTTGACAAATTGGGCGACCGGCCCTCGGAGCTGTCCGGCGGCCAACTCCGCCGTGCCCGGTTGGCTGCGGCAATCGGGCGGCGGCCGGGCATTTTGTTGCTCGATGAACCCGACAGCGGTTTGGACCCGCAAACCGCCGCGGACATTCGCCGACTATTGCGAACTTTCCATCTGCTCGGATGCACCGTTGTAATGGTGACGCATCATCACGAGGGTTTGGAGGTCTTTGATCGGCAGATCACGCTGTCGGAGGGGCGAATCCAGTCTGGCTCCCCCTTGTCGCTTTTAGTGTCTGGCCGGGATAGTGAGCCGACGGCGCTAGCCGCGGGTTCCGACGCCCTAAACCCGCGGCTAGCGCCGTCGGCTCACCCCTTCAACGTTATCCCGGACAGTCACCTAGAGGAGGGGGGGTTGGGGGGCGAGAGGAAAAAAGATTGGAAGTTACTGCCGCACCTGCTCCGCCGCTGCGTCGAACAGATTGCCGGTCGTCGCTTGTTTCAATCGCCCCGATGGCTTTCAAAGTGGATAAAGTGGATCCCCCAGTGGACGCTGGATCTAGTCGTGCTGCCGGTCGCGTTTGCCGCCGCGGTGGCGCGTACCGCTAACATAGCGCCGGCCGAATCGTTTGGATGCGATGCCAATCCGGCACTGATGGCGTTTCTGAACGTTTTGTCGCTGATCTGGCTGTCCGCCAGCGGCTCCTACCTGACGCTGGTGACGCAGTGGGACCGGCTGCGTTTTGAATGGAGCCAAGGTTTGCCGCGATACGTTCACCTGCTGGCCGAAGCGATCACCGCGGCCGGCTCCGCAATGTTGCAAACGACCGTCTTTGCGCTGACGCTTTGGGGGATACGGTGGACGATGCTTGGAATCCCGATTTTCACCGGCGAAGCGGTCGACGCGGCCACCGAAACAACCACATCGATCGGCGGGGTGCCGTTTTTCGAGGCCGATCCGCATTTGGGTCGGGTTTTCGTGATGGGGGTTGCCGTGGCGGTCGCTGCGTCGCAATTGGGACTATGGATCGGTGCGGTGGCAAAGTCGCGAATCAAAGTCGCCGCGATGCTGTTGCCGCTGGTGATGATCGTCCAATTGCTCTTCTCCAGCTTCGTCGTCCGCGCCGCACGTTCCGATCAACCGGTCGAAACGGTTTACACGGGGTTCAATGGGCACCGTCAATGCCGCGGCGTGATCGGTTGCCCGGCGACGGCGGTCATCGATCAACACCGGATCGGGCCGATGTGCGAAATCTGCGGCGACGATTGGGCCTACTCCGAACCGGAGAATCTTGCCGATTGGCGCGCCCGCCGGCTCGACGCCGACGACCTGTTGGACCGGACCGCACTGGACGCTCCGGTGGCCTGGCCGGTCGTGCTGATCTCGCACCTGACGCTCACCCGTCCGGCCGACCGGGCATTGCGGGGGTTGCTGCAGCCGGGACGGTCCGACGAGCAGCGGACGCGATACGGTGACGCGGCGATCTATTGGCAATCACTTTTCCAACTAATGGCGTTGACAATGATTTTTCATGCCTTCACCGCATTGATGTCGCGAGCCGCCGGGTTGACGTTTCGGTGGCCCCGCCGCGTCCATCGCGGCGGCTGGCGGATTGATCGTCTGCCTGCTGCCGGCGATCGCACCGGGACAATTGCCCGAGGCGCCGCAGCCGCTGACGATTGTCTTGCCGGTCCAAGACGGGCAATACGACGTCGCACCGTTGACGCGGATCAGCGGTTTGGGTCGGTTGGCGATGCCGACCGAGCCGCTTTGGGTGCCGATGGACGCGCGGTTGCCGTTGACGCTCGCGGGGTTGACGCTGACCGGAGCGATCAAAGATTTCGAGGTGACCGACACGGCGATCACCCTGACGCTGCCGCCGGGCGGGTGGTCGTCGCTGCGCCGGCACGTGGTCCCGCCGCAATTGTTGGGGATCGATCAGGCCGCCGGGGCCAAACAAATCGCGGTGTTGGTCCACGGACTCGAAGGCGGCGAGATCACCTACCGGACGATGGCCGGGGCCTTTGAAAAACGCGGCTGGCAACCGCTGCGGATGCTCTACCCCAACGACGGCGACATCGCCGGGCCGGCGGAATTCCTGCGGGGGCAACTGTTGGAACTGAGCCGGCGACCGCAGCGGCCCCGCGTGATCGTGGTCGCTCACAGCCTCGGCGGGCTGGTGGCGTGGTCGGCGTTGACCGGGGAGCCGGCCGGGCAACCACCGGTGACCGATCTGGTGACGTTGGGGACGCCGTTTGACGGTTCAACGTTGACGATTTTCCAGGAGGAGTTGGAATTGGCCGACGTGGCGATGCGGTTGGTGATCGGCGACACGTCGTCGCTGGATATTTTGGGCGACGGGTCAGGCGAGGCGATCGACTATTTGTTGCCGGTCAGTCCAAAGCGGCGAGAGTTGTTGCGGCGGCCGCTACCGGCCGGGATCCGGTTGCACTGCGTCGCCGGGACCGGCGGTCCGGTCGACCCGACGCTGCGGGCCGGGTTGCGGCGAAGTGTTGACGGGTTAATTGTCAATTTGCAACCGGCCCCGGCGATGGCGGCCAAGCTTCGCCGGCTCGCCGCGTGCGATGAAATCGTCACCGGGCTGGGCGATGGCGCGGTGACGGTTCGCTCGGCTCTGGCGGCCCCGGGGGCAATCTCGACGCGGATTGCACCGGTTTCGCATGGTGGTTTTTTGGCCCCAACCGCCGAGGCCGATGCGGTGCTCGACTGGGTGATGGGGCAGCTTGAGGGATTTTGAATTTTCCGTAGCCGAAGCCGCCAAGGCTTTGGTCTCCCTTCCGGTAGCCGAAGCCGCCAAGGCTTTGGTCTCCCTTCCGGTAGCCGAAGCCGCCAAGGCTTTGGTCTGTCGGCGGCCTGGCGGACCGCCGCTACCGCAGCCACGAAGTCGGCGGCCTGGCGGACCGCCGCTACCGCAGCCACGAAGTCGGCGGCCTGGCGGACCGCCGCTACCGGATCAGTGATACCGTCGGACGACCGATACGTGCCCCGTAACCGGCCGCCCGACGGCGATCAAAGACGAGCCTCCCGCCGCCTCGGGAGGCAACGCTTGGCCACTACTGTACATCGGCACCGGTGTGCAAACTTTTGAACCGTTTCGGGTCATTTGCGGTAATCCGAAGAAAATGTTCGCTTTTGTCTCACCCCGGCGGGGGGTCGCTGTGGAGCGTTGAGTCCGACGCGGCGGCCGTGCGGGGTCTCGGTCGCCGGCCGGCCGGTCGGTATCATCGCCGACCATGACCAAACACATTTTTGTCACCGGCGGCGTTGTCTCCTCGCTCGGCAAGGGATTGACCAGCGCGTCGATCGGAATGCTGCTCGAAGCCCGAGGCCTGCGGCTGCGGATGCAAAAGCTCGATCCGTACATCAACGTCGACCCCGGCACGATGTCGCCCTACCAACACGGCGAGGTGTACGTGCTCGACGACGGGTCCGAAACCGACCTGGACCTGGGGCATTACGAACGGTTCACCAACGGCGAATTGTCCCGCGACAGCAACTACACGACCGGCCAAATTTACCTGTCGGTGATCGACAAGGAGCGGCGGGGCGAGTTCAACGGCAAAACCGTCCAAGTCATCCCCCACATCACCAACGAAATCAAACGGGTTATCCATCGACTCGGCGGCGATGACGTCGATGTCGTCATCACTGAAATCGGCGGCACCGTCGGGGACATCGAAAGCCTGCCGTTCCTCGAAGCGATCCGGCAATTCTCACTCGACGTCGGTCGAGCCAATTGCCTGTACATGCACCTGACGCTGGTGCCCTACCTCAAAGCCGCCGATGAGTTGAAGACTAAACCGACCCAGCACTCCGTCACGCAGTTGCGGGAAATCGGTATCCAGCCGGACATGTTGGTGTGTCGATCGGAGCGGGAAATCAGCCGCGAGGATCGTGACAAGATCGCACTGTTTTGCAACGTCGAACCCAGGGCGGTGATCGAGGAGCGTGACAAAGATTTTTCAATCTATGAGGTGCCTCTGTCGTTGGTCAACAACAAGGCCGATGAGTTGATTATCGAGAAATTGCAACTCAAGGGCACCCGAGAACTGGACATCTCACCATGGACCGACCTGCTGCATCGGCTACGCAACCCGCTGCATGAGATTTCGATCGCGGTGGTCGGCAAGTACGCCGAGCATAAGGACGCCTACAAATCGATTTATGAGGCGATCGATCACGGTGGGATGGCTCATCAGACCCAGATCCGCATTGGTCGAATCGACAGCGGCGTGATCGAACGCGAGGGGGCCGAGCGGCACCTGTCCGGTTATGATGGCATCCTGATCCCCGGCGGTTTCGGCGAACGCGGCGTGGAGGGAAAAGTCCAGTCGATCCAGTACGCTCGGGAGCGCAGAATTCCGTTTTTGGGGGTTTGTTTGGGGATGCAGTGCGCGGTCGTCGAATTTGGCCGCAACGTGATGGGTTTGACCGGTGCTCACAGCACCGAGTTTGACAAGAACACGCCCCATCCGGTGATTGGTTTGATGGAGGAGCAAAAGGCGGTTCAAACGCTCGGGGGCACGATGCGACGTGGCACCTATCCGACCACGCTGGCGGAGGGATCACGGTCGGCGGCGGCCTATGGCGATCATCATATCGACGAGCGGCATCGGCATCGTTATGAGTTCAACAACGCCTACCGCGATCAATATGAATCGGCGGGCATGAGTTTCTCCGGCCTCAGCCCCGACGGATCGTTGGTGGAGATCATCGAGTTGGCGGACCATCCATGGTTCGTCGCCGCTCAGTTTCACCCCGAGTTCAAATCCAAGCCGCTGGCCGCCCACCCGTTGTTCAGCGGTTTTGTCGGTGCGGCGGTGACGCGAAAATCTCGCCCTCGCGGCCGGTCGACGACGGTCGACGTTTGATGCGGATGCGGTATTTTTTCGGATGCGACACCGGAGGGCTTGCGCCCTACCGCTAAAATTCGGGTGCCGCAACCTATTCACCACCCAGCGAGAAACAATCAAATCGAACATGAGTGACGAATCTCCCAAAATCATCGTCGACGACGATTGGAAAGCTCAGGTCGCCGCTGAAAGGGCCAAAGCAGCGGCGGCGAAACCGGATACGCCACCCCAACCCGCCGCGGCAAAGCCATCGCCGATCGTTGGCCTCGGCGGCGAACCGGTGACCAGTCAGCCGGCAACGCCGTCATCGCCGGAACTCGATGATGGACCGCTGCCCGAAGCGTCGTTTGAATCATTGCTGACGATGCTCTTTACCCAGGCGTTCGCGTCGCTGGGGCAATTGCCCGGCCCCGACGGACAACCCGGTCAAGTCGACAAACCGATGGCCCGGCACCTGATCGACACGATTGAGATGCTGCAGACCAAAACCGCCGGCAATCTGGACGACGACGAGACGCAGATGGTCGCCGAGGTGCTCCACACGCTGCGGATGGCGTTCGTCAATACGCGGGGTTGATTTGGTGGGATAGGCCTCCGGCCTGTCGAAGGCGACGGACGACAGGCCGGAGGCCTATCCCACCTCCACCCGTTGCGACTTGACCACACAGGCCGATAATCGCGGCTTCAAACACCCGCATCCGCTGACAGGCCCCCCATCATGGCATTGGTTCCCCTCCGCGTTGTCCTCGATCACGCCGCCGAAAACAACTACGGCGTCGCGGCGTTCAACGTCAACAACATGGAACAAATTCAGGCGATCATGGAAGCGGCCCATGAGACCGACTCGCCGGTCATCGTGCAGGCCTCCTCGGGGGCACGCAAATACACCCAGGACGCGTACCTGCGGCACCTCATGCTCGCCGCCGCCGAATTGTACCCGCATATCCCGATCGTCATGCACCAGGACCATGGAAACTCGCCGGAGACGTGCATTTCGGCGATCGAAAACGGTTTCACCTCGGTGATGATGGACGGATCGCTCCAAGAGGACGGCAAGACGCCGGCTGATTACGACTACAACGTCGCGGTGACCAAGAAAGTCGTCCAGTTGGCTCACGCCCGCAACGTCTCGGTCGAAGGCGAGTTGGGCTGCCTCGGCTCGCTCGAATCCGGCGAGGGCGAACAGGAGGACGGCCACGGCGCGGTTGGCCAATTGTCGCACGATCAACTGCTCACCGACCCCGATGAAGCCGAACGGTTCGTCGCCGAAACCGGTTGCGACGCGTTGGCGGTGGCGATCGGAACGAGTCACGGGGCTTATAAATTTTCTAAAAAGCCGACCGGCGAAGTCTTGGCGATGGACCGAATCGAAGCGATCCACAAGAAATTGCCCAACACGCACTTGGTCATGCACGGCAGTTCCTCGGTACCGCAGGACTTGCAGGACATCATCAACCAGTACGGTGGCGAGATGAAGCAGACCTACGGCGTGCCGGTCGAGGAGATTCAGCGCGGCATCAAGTCGGGTGTCCGCAAGATCAACGTCGACACCGACAACCGGATGGCGATTACCGGAGCTATTCGCAAAGTCCTCGCCGAGCAACCGTCCAAATTTGACCCGCGGGACTACCTGAAACCCGCCCGCGAGGCGATGAAGCAGGTCTGCATCGCGCGGATGACGGCGTTTGGTCAGGCCGGCCACGGTTCGGCGTTGGCCAAAAGCCTGTAGTCGCACTTCAATTTTAGCGGTTGGGCGCCAGCCCTCCGGTGACGCGGCACCGGACGGCTTGCGCCGTTCCGCTAACAATATTGAGTGCTTCAAGCCGCTTCGGAGCCGACCCATCGGTGCGTCACTTGGTACATCACCGGGGCCATGACAAGCACGATCAGCGTGCTGAAGGCGAGGCCGAACGCCAAACTCGTCGCCATCGGCGAAACGACTTGCGCCTCCTTGGAACGCTCAAATAGGATCGGGGACATGCCGGCGATCGTTGTGATGGACGTCAACAGCACGGCGCGAAATCGTCGCCGACCGCCGTCGACGATCGCTTCGACCAGCGGCAAACCGTCGGCGACGCGTCGATTGATGAAATCGACCAGGACGATCGAATCGTTGACCACGACCCCCGACAACGCCACGATTCCAAAGATGCTGAACAGGGTTAGGTCAATGTCCATGATGATGTGACCGATGATCGCGCCGATGAAACCAAACGGGATGATCGATAGTATTAAGATCGCCTGCCAGCAGGAACTGAACTGAATCGTCAACAGCAGGAACATGGCACCCACGACGACGCAGAACCCTATCGTCAAACTATTGACGGCCTCGTCGGTCTGCTCCTGCTGTCCGGCCCATTCCAATCGCACGTTGGGATAGTCCGATAGCAATTGCGGAACGAAATTCGTTCGCAGATCGGCGACGACATTGAACGCGTTGCCGCGGGTTTCGTCGACGTCGGCGACCACGCCGATGCTTCGCATTTGGTTGACCCGCCGGATTTCGGCGAAACCTCGCTGGACGTCGACATCGGCCACTTCGGACAGCGGTCGTTCGGCTCCGTCGCCGTTGCGTATCCGTAGTTCGTTGAAACTGACCAACGTATTGCGATCTTCCCGGGGGTACCGCACCCGCAATTGCACTTCGTGACGGCCACGCTGCAGACGCATCACCTCCTCGCCGTAGTACGAAGCCCGGACCGTTCCGGCCACATCGGCGAGCGACAGCCCCATCGCTTTGGCATCATCACGAACCTTGATTCGATATTCCCATTTGCCTTGGCGGGTGTCGGTTGCGATGTCGGAAACATAAGGGTATTCGGACAGTTTGATCTTGCAGCGTTCGATCGCGCTGTCAAGTTGATCAAAATGATCGGCGGTCGCCATCAACCGCATCTCGATCGGCAGCGAAGCCGGGCCGCGGGGCGTGGCGGCATACGCGACCGCTTCGGCACCGGCAAATCGTCCGGCCTCGTCACGCCACAGATTGACGATTTCATCGGCCGTCACGGTTCGCTCGCCAATCTCATTGAGCTGAACGAACAACCCACCGACGTGGCTGGCAGTGGTCGCCGAAACCTCATCGCCGGATGAACCGACCGTTCGCTGGACGACTTTGACGAACCCTGCGGGATCGGTCGTCAAACCTTCGGAGATCGATCGGACATTGACCCGCCAAATCGCTTCCTCCAATCGCTCGGTAGCTGCGTCGGTGGTCGCCACCGGGGTGCCGTCGGGAAAGGTAATTTGACAGGTGATAAAACCGAAATCGATTTTGGGTAGCAACAGGAACGGCACCCGACCGGATCGCACCACGCCGATCGATAGGATCATCAACCCCAGCAGCCCTGAGAGTACCAAGGCGGGGTTGTTCAGAGACGTCCGCAACGTTGGCAGATACACGCGTTCGATCGTCCAGTTCAAACCCCGCGTCGTCGCCGCGCTGAGTTTGCCAAACAACCAGGCGATCGGCCAAAGCGGCAGCAACACCCACTCCACGATGGCCAGAAAACGGCTGCGTCGATGCGACAGGTGGGCCGGCAGGATCGTGAGGCTTTCGACCATCGAGATCAACAACATCGCGCCGACGCATAGCGGCAGCACCACGGTGAGCCGTTTGATCCGACCCTCCATGTACATGATCGGTGCAAATGCAATCACCGTGGTCATGATCGCGGTGATGATTGACGGCATCACCTCATAAGCCCCATCGATCGCCGCCTGCCGATAGCTTTTGCCCATCTCGCGATGCGCGTAGATGTTTTCGCTGACGACGATCGCATCATCGACCACGATACCCAACGCGATTAAGAACGCGAACATCGACGTCATATTGAGCGTCTGGCCGCCGTAGTCCATGTAGATGCATGCCCCCAGCAACGAAACGGGGATGCCCAACATCACCCACCACGCCAGCCGCATGTCGAGGAACAATGCCAACACGACGAAGACCAGGATCAAACCCATCCAACCGTTTTTGGCCAATAAATTGAGCCGATCCTTGACGCTGGTGCTGCGGTCGCGCATGTGCAGCATCGTGTAGCCCGGCGGCAGGCTCGACTTGGCCTGCTCGACATAAGCCCGCACCTCTTGGGAGATCGTAATGAGATCATCCGCGCTGGTCGTCTCCACCGACACCACCACCGCCGGCCGACCGTTGACCAGATTGACCGAGGTGTCGACCGCGAACTCATCGCGAACCCGTCCGAGATCGCCAACGGTCAAAACCGCCCCACCCGGTTCGCTGATGAGCGGGATCGACTCAATGTCGGTGCCCAACTCGCTCTTGTCGCTGCCCCGCAACAACACCTCCTGCGACTGTCCTTTCAGCGTTCCGCCGGGCAATTCCAAGTTGTTCGCGCGGACTGTTTCGGCAACATCGCGTAGCGACAAGTTATATTGCCGCAGTTGCCGCTCGGGGATCTCGATATCGATTTGATAGTCGGGGGCGCCAACCAAGTCGGCGACACTGACCGACGGTAGCGCCAGCACTTCGTTGCGTACCCGCTCGGCGACGCGGCGGAGCGACAATGCGGCTTCGGTAGCCGAAGCCGCCAGGCTTTGGTCGCGTTGGGGTTCGGCGTCCTGGCGGAACGCCGCTACCGGGTCGTGGGGTGCGGCGTCCTGGCGGGACGCCGCCACTGTGTCGACCTCAGGTCCTAAGACCGCGACGCGAATTGCGGTGACGAAATTGGTTAGGATGCGGATGTCCGGTTTCTCCGCCAATTCGGGAAAGCTGGGGATTTGATCGATCAACGTCGTCACCTCCGTCAGCACCCGCTGGGCATCGGCCTGTTTCGCGTCGCTGTC
This sequence comes from Pirellulaceae bacterium, assembly GCA_963833245.1. Classification (GTDB taxonomy): domain Bacteria; phylum Planctomycetota; class Planctomycetia; order Pirellulales; family Pirellulaceae; genus Rhodopirellula. Next base: position 470,575 of record CAWHXH010000002.1, on the reverse strand, counting down.
GAGTTCCAGCGTGATCGTCCCCAAACCTTCGCGGGCCGAAGACGTCATTTCGTCAATGCCGTCGATGGTGCGAATCGATTCCTCAATCTTCTCCAGGATGCCCTCCTCGATCTCATCGGGACTGGCCCCGGGGTACTGGACCGAGACGCTCAGGACGTAGATTTCAAAGTCGGGCCAAAAGTCTCGGCGCAGACGCGAGAAGCTAAACGCCCCCATCACCAAGACGCCAATCATCACCACATTCATCGCCTGCCAATTCTTGACCGACCATGCGATGATGGATTTCATGACCGGGTGGCCAATACGGCCATCCCATCGGCCGGGTCGCTGATCGGCGAAACGATCACGTCGACCAATCGTTCGCCGGCAGGCCGCGTCGGGTCAGTCGCCCAGTCGGAAAGAAACGTCACAACGACCGCATCATCGGAGCGGCTGACGACCTCGACGGTTACAATCTTGAGTTGTCCGTCCCCTTCGAGCCAAACGCGGTTACCGGGACGGATCGCCGTTTCGGGCAATTGATATAAGGTTCGATCGGGATGGATCGACATGGTGACAGTCACAAACATCCCCCGCCGCAGTTCGCTCGGTCCGCCGCCGGAAGTCGGACGCGTCGGCCCGTCGACTCGAAAAAGACATGGATAGGTACGCGTCGCGGTGTCGATGCCGACCCCATCGATTCGTTCAAACCGCGCGTCCCAATCATCCGACCGCGAACCGGCCCGGTGACTGACTTTTGCATCCAATGTTTCACCGCCGACCGCGAGCGACGACCAAACCCATTTCATTTGATTGGCGGTCAAATTAACGCGGACTTCGACGGCCGAGTTGTCTTCGATCGTTACAAACGGCGTGCCGGCTTGGACATAAGATTCTTGTTCGACGGTCGAAGCAACGACGCGACCATGGAGCGGTGACTTGATTTCGGTACGATCCAGATCCAACTGCGCCCGCTGGACCGCGACGGCGGTCAGGGCCTGCTGCTGGACCAAGGTTTCACGCTCCGCCTCAAGTTGACGGAGCTGGTTGAGCAGTTCGACGACCGCCGTCTGGGCTGTCAACGCCAACCGGCCGGCGGTGTCCGATTCGGTGGCCGAGGCGGCATTGCGACGGGTCAGGGATTCCATTCGTTCCAGTTCGCCCTGAGCCAAAGCATTTTGATCTTTGGCTAATTTTAAAAGGTCGTTGGTGTTGGTGACGCCGACGTCGATCGACCTTAACTGGGCCGCTTCCTGTCCCCGTTGAGCTTCCAGTCGCCGCAGTTCCAACTGGAATTCGATCGGGTCGAGCCGGATGAGAGTTTCACCCTGCCGAACCAGTTTGCCGGCCCGCAGATTGTCCGATTGATCAATGATTCGCCCGGCAACTTCGGTGGCCAAACGGATTTCCCGCGACGGGACGACCACCCCGTTGGCTTGGATGTCAACCGGACCGGTGTGCAACCGAAGCGATTGCGTGACGACTTCGGTGGCCGCCGGTCGTGGCGGTTTTTTTCGCGTCGGACGTTCCCGCTCGCCCAGAAAGGTGTACGCCCAAAAGCACGCACCGAGAATCGCGATCGAACCGATCCAATTGACGATCCGGTGCAGCGGCGTCGGTTGGATGCGGGGTTCGTTCAAGTCGAATGCTTGTGACAGGACGCGGAGGCTGATAGGCGATTGAGCACACCTGTAACCCGAGTTGGATGAGAAGGTTCCGCACCGTGTTCGCGGTAGGGCGCAAGCCTTCCGGTGTCGCTCCGTTGTAGCGGTAGGGCGCAAGCCCTCCGGTGTCGCTCGATTGTAGCGGTAGGGCGCAAGCCCCCCGGTGTCGCTTGATTGTAGCGGTAGGGCGCAAGCCCTCCGGTGTCGCTTGATTGTAGCGGTAGGGCGCAAGCCCTCCGGTGTCGCTTGATTGTAGCGGTAGGGCGCAAGCCGTCCGGTGTCGCGGCACCGGACGGCTTGCGCCGTACCGCTAAAAAGGGGGAGGCACCGGACGCATAAGAACTAGGTTTGACGAGCCGATCGCTATGGGTTGTAAACCCGGTCGACATACTTGGTGTCGATCCGCCCGGCCAGGAAATCTTCGTTGGCGAGTATCCACTGGTGAAAAGGGACCGTCGTTGCGACGCCCTCGACCTGCAGCTCCGACAACGCCCGACGCAGCGTCGCGATCGCCTGCTCGCGGGTCGCTCGGTGGACAATCAATTTACCGATCATCGAATCATAGTACGGCGGCACTGTATATCCGGTCGTCGCGTGCGAATCGAACCGTACCCCAAAACCGCCGGGGGCAAACATCGACGTGATCTTTCCGGGGCTGGGGCGGAAACCTTTATGAGGGTCCTCGGCGTTGATGCGACATTCAATCGCCACCCCCCGCTGCACCAAATCCTTCTGGCGAAACGACAACGGTTCGCCCGAAGCGACGCGGATTTGCTCCTGAATCAAATCGACGCCGGTGACCAATTCCGAAACCGGATGTTCGACTTGGATCCTCGCGTTGACTTCGATGAAATAAAAGTCGTCCTTGTCGTCGACGATGAACTCGACCGTCGCGGCGCCGACGTACTCGGCGTTTTGAATCATCCGAACCGCCGCCCCGCAGATCGCTTCGCGGCGTTTTTTGGGCAGCCGCGGGCTGGGTGATTCTTCGACCAATTTCTGGTGCCGCCGCTGGACGCTGCACTCGCGTTCGAACAGGTGGGCGACGTTGCCGTGGCTGTCGGCGATCACCTGGACCTCGATGTGACGCGGCCCGGCGATGAATTTTTCCAAATACACGCCTCCGTTGCCGAACGCCGCATTGGCCTCGTTTCTCGCAGCTTCCAGTTGACTCTTGAGCACCGCGGGCGACTCGGCCACCCGCATCCCTTTGCCGCCCCCGCCGGCGGTTGCTTTGATCAACACCGGGTAGCCGATCTGCTCGGCCAACGGTCCGGCTTTGTCGAAATCTTCAATCAATCCGTCGCTGCCTGGCACGACGGGGACTTTGGCGGCGACGGCCATCGACCGGGCGGTGTTCTTATCGCCCAATTTATCCATCGCCGCGGGCGAGGGACCGATGAACTCGAACCCGCTCTCGCGGCACATTTCGTTGAATTGGCTGTTTTCGGCCAGAAAGCCGTAACCGGGATGGATCGCATCGGCGTCGGACACCTCGGCCGCGGCGATGATCTGGTCCATCTTCAGGTAGCTCTCATAGGAGCGTGGCCCGCCGATGCAGATCGCTTGATCGGCCAGCCGGACGTGCATCGAATCGGCGTCGGCGGTCGAGTAGACCGCCACCGATCCGATGCCCAACTCGCGGCAGGCGCGGATCACCCGGAGGGCAATTTCGCCACGGTTGGCGATCAAAACGCGGTGAATGGTTCGTTTGGGGGGCGTGGTCACGTCGTTGCCGCCTCACCCGGCCGTACGAATGCGGAACAGCGGTTTGCCGAAATCGACGCTTTGGCCGTCGGCGGCGAGCACCTCGACGATTTCCCCTCGGACCTCGGCGGGAATTTCGTTGAAAACCTTCATCGCCTCGATGATGCAAACAACGGTTTCGGGGGCGATCGAATCGCCGACTTTAACCAGCGGCGGCGATTGCGGGTTAGCTTTGGAATAGAACGTCCCGACCATCGGCGAATTGATCGTGACGGTGCCCGCTTCGGCCGCCGGCGGACCGGCCGCCGCGGGGGCTGCGGACCCCGACGGTGCCGGACCGGGCGGCGGGGGGGCCGGGGCGGCGGGCATCGGCGGCGGCAGCGCGGGCATCGCCATCGGCATCGATCCGCGGCCCAGTTTGATCCGGTCCTCGCCCTGCTGCAGGTCGATCTCCGAGAGCTGGTGTTGCTCCATCAATTCGACGATCTGCCGCAACCTCGCCACGTCAAAAACGTTGTTGCCCCCGGAGGCCGTCGAGCCGTCGGGGTCCGTCGAGGGGGTGTCGGATTGATCCATGGCGTCGCGTGGGGCGATTTGAAGCGGGAGGACCGCAAACGAGGGTCAGGGCGGGACTAGGCAGTGGCGGCGGCAGGACGGAGTGCATCGGCAGCGTCGGCCGGTGCGAACCTTACACGACCCAGCGACACGCTTCGAGACCACTGGGCAATGTCGAAAGCCGCTCGCCGCCGCGATCGGTCACCAACACATCGTCCTCGATCCGAATGCCGAAATCGTCTTCAAAATAGACCCCCGGTTCAATCGTGACGACCATCCCGGCGGCCAGGGTTTCTTTGGACGTCGCCCCCAGCCGCGGGGACTCATGAACCTGGCGGCCGAAACCGTGACCCAGCCCGTGTTTGAACGCCTCGCCCAGTCCCGCCCCGGCGATTACCGATCGGGCCGCGGCATCGACGTCGGCGGCCGCGACGCCGACACCGATCTTTGCCAAACCCGCCGCCGCGGCCGCATAAGTCGCTTCATAAGCGGCCACGAAACGATCCCGCATCACGTCGTCGGTGGGGCCGAATCGATGCAGCGTCCGCGTCAAATCGCTGGTGTAACCGTCGACGTTGGCTCCCCAATCGATCAACAAAACGCGGCCACCGGAGAGCGGCCGATCGGTCGGTTGATAATGCGGCAACGCCGCGCCGGCGTCGACGCCCACGATCGGCGGGAACGACGCCCCGGTGGCGCCCAATTGCCGCATCACCGACTCCAAATCGTGAGCAACCTGCCGCTCGGTCATCACGTCGGTCAACCTCGCGGTGACGGAGCGAAAGGCTCGTTCGGCGACCTCGATGGCCCGCCGGATTTTGGCAAGCTCCGCGTCGGTCTTGATGTTTCGCAACGACTCCACCACACCAACCTTGCCCAACCATCGGACGGTCGGCATCGCGTCGATCCAGCCTTCCATGACCGCCACGGACACGTGATCGGCTTCAAACCGGATCGCCGGTTCATCCGCCAAACGTTCGGTCACGCAGCGTGCCAACAGTTGGACCATCGAAACGTCGGGCGTTCGGATTTCGCGATCCAAATCGGCGCACTGCCGAGCCAATTGGGTTTGGTACCGTTGATCCGATAACACAACCGGCGGTCCGTCACCGGCGATGAGCAACCAAGTGCTGTCGCCGGTAAAGCCGGTCAAATACGCGACGTTGATTGGATCGGTCACCAACATCGCCGCGGACGGACCGGCCGTCGATTCGGATGACTCCAGTTTCAGTCGCAGTCGGGTCAGAGCGGGCGTCAAAGGCGTGCTTGGGGCGGGGATGGAGGGCGGGCGGCCGAGCGTCCCGGGCATCCTACCGACGGCCGGCGGCGGGCTAAAGGCGGCAGACCAACCGTCGAGTGCTCCGGGCGGTTATCATCTCCCCACCGCGGTCGGTTCCCGGTCACGCTGCCTCCCCCGAATCTTAACGACATGCCAATACGAATCCTGTCCGGCTTCGTCGCCATCCTCTGCTGTCACAGCCTCCTGTGCGACAATCTCACCGCGGCCGAGCCATCGGTCCGGCCCAACATCCTGTTCGCGTTTGCCGACGATTGGGGTCGCCAGGCGAGTGCCTATCAGAACTCGACGGGCGCTGGGGGCGACTTCCTGTGTGATGTTGTTCAAACACCCAATTTCGATGCCATCGCCCGCGCCGGGGTGCTCTACACCAATGCGTTCGTCAACGCTCCGTCCTGCACGCCGTGCCGAAGCTCGCTGCTCTCGGGGCAACATTTTTGGCGGACCGGTCGCGGCGCGATCCTGCAAGGGGCGGTTTGGGATCCGACCATCCCCTCCTATCCATTGATCTTAAAAGACGACGGCTATCACATCGGTCAAACCTATAAGGTCTGGGGTCCCGGAACGCCCAATGATGCGCCCTATGGTGGCAATGCAACCAACTATGAGTCCGCCGGCCGCGCCGTCAACGCTTTTTCTCAAAACGCCACCAAAGCGATCCCGAAGCAAACGTTTGAACAAATCAAGAACAAACTGCTTGATGAAGTTCGCCAAAACTTCCGCCGCTTCCTGGCCGATCGCCAGCCCGACCAGCCGTTTTGTTATTGGTATGGTCCGACCAACGTCCACCGAAAGTGGATCGCCGGTTCTGGAACAAAATTGTGGGGGATCGACCCGGACTCGTTGAAAGGTGAGTTGCCCGGCTTCCTGCCCGATGTTGAGATTGTCCGTCAAGATTTGGTCGACTACCTGGGTGAAGTCCAAGCGTTTGATGCGGCACTGGGGGTGCTGCGTGAGGAACTCCGGGTCGCCGGATTGAGCGACAATACCGTCATTGCGGTCTCCGGCGATCACGGCCCCGCCGGTTTTCCTCATGGCAAATGCAACCTTTATCAATTCGGTTCGGCCGTTGCCCTGGCGATCGCCGGCCCCGACATTCCCGGCGGCCGGGTCGTCGATGATCTGGTATCGCTGCCCGACCTGGCGCCCACCTTTTTAGAACTCGCCGGGGCCGAAATCCCTGATGTGATGACCGCCCGTTCGTTGGTCCCGAGCCTGCACAGCGATCAAGGCGGCCGGGTCGATTCGGCGCGAACCGATGTTTTGATCGGCCGCGAACGACACGTCGAAATGGCTCGCGAAGGATACCTGCCCTATCCGCAGCGGGCGATCCGAACGGCCGACCATTTGTTCATCATCAACTTTCGCCCCGACCGCTACCCGCTGGGCGATCCTTATAACCTCGATGGTGAGGAACTGCCGACCGAAAACGAATTGACCAACTCCACGTTCGTCACCCATCCCGATGAAGACGCGGGGCCGACCAAGGCGTTTTTGGTCCTGCATCGGAACGATCCAAAATACGAGACCTATTACCAGCACGCTTATGGCAAACGGCCACGGGAGGAACTGTACCATCTAGCCTCGGACCCCGACCAAATGAATAATTTGGCCGCGGATCCTGCGCAAACGAAGCTTGTCGAGGAGCTGCGAGAGCGATTAATGACTCAATTGCGTGAAACCGGCGACCCGCGGGTCGTCGATGACGGTCAATACTATGAGTCGCCGCCGCTGGCCGGACCGATCCCCGAATCGCTCGATCCGCCCGACCGCCGCCGCGCGCCCAAGGGGAAACGATGAATCATTCGATGACAGGCCGGAGGCCTATCCCACCGATAGCTGCCATGGGACTCATCATCCTTTTGGCAACCATCTCCCATGCCGATCGTCCCAACATCATCCTGTTGTTGGCCGATGACATGGGCAACGCTCAGGTTGGTTACCGGAACCATCCGGTATTGCAAACGCCCAACATTGATGCGCTTGCCGCGGGCGGTTTGCGTCTGGATCGTTTCTATGCCGCCGCGCCGGTGTGTTCGCCGACCCGGGCCAGCCTGCTGACGGGTCGACATCCGGTTCGCTGCGGCGTTCCCGAACACGGCTACGCACTACGGACCCAAGAATGGACGTTGCCGGCGGCGTTGGCCCGGGCCGGTTACGCCACCGCTCACTTCGGCAAATGGCACCTCAATGGTCACCGAGGTCCCGGCGTCCCGATCGACGCGGCCGATCCGCGGAACCCGGGGCGGTTTGGGTTCGAGCACTGGGTGTCGACCAGCAACTATTTCGATATCGATCCGATCCTGTCGCACGGCGGACGGTTTGTCGAACATCAAGGCGATTCGTCCGAAATCATCGTCGACGAAGCGTTGAAGTTTTTAGACCAACAGAACGGCGACCCGCGACCGTTTTTCGCGGTCATTTGGTACGGCAGTCCTCATTCGCCGTTCCGATCCTCCGAAGCCGACGTTGCCAAATTAACTTTGACGACCCGGCAGGCTCTCAACGACGCTTCGCAAAAACACCATGGCGAATTGGTCGCAATGGATCGCAGCATCGGAACGCTGATGCGAGGGCTTGGGGAGCGGCAACTAACCGAAAACACTTTGGTATGGTTCACCTCGGACAACGGGGGACTTGGAAACATCACGCCGTCGACCGTCGGCACGCTCAAAGGGAACAAGAACACGCTGGACGAAGGCGGATTGCGGGTCCCGGCCGTTGTGCATTGGCCCGCGGAAATCGCCCCTGGTTTGGTCGATCAAACGATCGCCGGCAGCGTCGATTTCGCTCCGACGATCATGGACATTGTCAACCGCCCCGACCTGGCCAATCCGCTGCCGGTCGATGGCGTGTCGTTGACCGACCGTTGGAAATCGGAAACCGAACCTTCATCATCTGACAGCGATCGGCATCTCGGTTTTGAACATCGGGGCCGAGTCGTCATCACCGGGCAACGTTATAAGCAAAGCCGCCGCGGCAATGATGACGCCATCTACTATGATTTGTTGGAGGACCCCGGCGAGAGGCGGGCGATCACACCGCCAAGCGATGTTGTTGAAAAGATGTTGGAATTTGAATTGCAATGGTTGCAATCGATTCGCCACAGTGTTGCCGGCGGTGACTACCGATCGGGCGTGGTCGACCCGCTGCCAGACATTCCAATCCCCTGGTACGACGATCCGGCCTATCAACCCTACCTGGACCGCTGGCGGCAGCGGCCGGAGTACGAAAGCTGGTTGACGCCGACGGTCGGATTAACCCGCCCGGTCAATCGTCCACGTCGTTCCAAGCCAACTGGCTGACGGCGGTGAAATCCCGTTCGCCCAGTCCGACGTCGACCGCCATCTCATAACGGTCTTCGAGCGCCGCGGCGACCGGCACCTTGACCCCTTCGCGGTCCGCGGCGTCGTTGAACAAACCCACGTCTTTGAGCATTAGTTTGAGGGCAAAGAGCGGTTCAAACGACTTGTCGAGAATCTGGCGACTGTAGGTCTCATGCACCACGCCGGGGAAATACGTTGCGTTCCACATTTTGCGTAACGCCTCAGCGTCGGTGTCCGCCGCTGTGGCGACCGTCAACGCTTCGGCCATCGCCTCGACGGCCGAAGCGATCAGGTAGTTGGTACAAAGTTTGGCAACGATCGCCCCGTGAGCTTCTTCGCCGAACTCAAAGATCGCCTGGCTGACCCCCGCCAACGCGTCTTTGACCCGAGCGATCGCGTCGGCATCGCCCGAAACGCCAAAGCGGTGGCCGCGACGCTCGACAAAATCGGGCCGGCCGAAGACCGGGCAGGTCACGTGTTGGCCGCCGCGTTCCTCCAGCCGGTCGCATAACTCATCGGTGATCACCGGGGAGCACGTCGACATGGAGACATGCACCCCGCCATCGCCGAGTTTGTCAAACAGCGTGCCGTCGCCAAAGACCGCACGCAGCGCGTCGTCATCGGCCAAACAGGACATCAGCACCCCGCCGGGGCGGACCGCCTCATCGGGCGAGTCGACCACCGTCGCCCCGGCGTCGGCAAGCGACGCGGCGGCCGATCGGGTCCGGTTCCAAACGGTCACCTGATGCCCATCGGCCAGAAAATTGTGAAGCATCGGTCGACTGAGAGCGCCGACACCCAAAAAACCAAATTCCATCGCCGATTTCCTCTGTGGATGATGCTCGTGGGGGACCGATGGCACGACCCTAAAGCGTCCCCGGGGCGACAGGCTAACGGCCCGGCGGCTGATCCAAAACGCCCCGGCGGTCAATCCGCCCGCGGGAACCAACCGGCCGGCTGCACCCTGTCATCGGGCACGCCCCATTCGTCCGATTGGACCAACCGCCGCGTTTGAATATGGACCGGACCGCGGCGGTAGGAGACCGTCAAAACCGCCGGCTCGTCGACCGCGGTGACGTTGCTAATCCGCAGCGGCAAGACGACCACCGGTTGCCCCTCGGCGGCACGGTGGTCTCGACATTCGGTCGCATCGAACCGCCAGGTACCCAGGATGACGTGGTCGCGTTGACGGGCCAACTCTATCAGCAGTTCCGTTTCGCGATGCACACCGATTTCTGCCGCACGGCCATTTTGGTCGCTCGCCGCAACGGTCAACCGGATCAGCCGGCCCGGTGGGGTGTCGGCCGATACCGGTTGAACGTCGCCGGCGTCGTTTTCCGCGGACTCGGGTAGCTGGACGTCGACGATCTTCAACGCCGCGACATGGCGTTGGGCGTGTGGGCGGCTTGCGGCGATCGGCTCGGACGAACCGATCACGCCCACGCCCGGCGGCAACGTGATTTGCCCGGCCGGTTCATCGCGGCCGCCCTCGGCATTGTCCGGCGGCAGCACTTCGCCCGGCTCGATGGGATCGAACTGCAGGTCCTCGGGTCCCGGCGGGATCGGTTCGGCGGGCGGTTTGGGGGCGGTCGGCGGCGGAAGTTGAAATCCCCCGGCCGCTTTATCCGCATCCGGTCGCGGAACGCTCCCGTCGGCAGAATTCGGCATCGGCGTGCCGGCATCAAAATCCAGGTCGATGTCATCGGCATTGACCGGCGGGACGGCATCGCGACCGGGCGGATCGGTCAAAGGGCGTGGACGGTCGATGACCGGCGGCTCGAACACCGAATCGGCCGGCGGGTCATCCAGCCCTTCGCTCAGCTTGGGCCCCGCCTCGGGCAATCGATCCGGCGGCCGGCGATCGCCCTGGCCGGCTTCGGCGGGCAGCCGATTGAGCGTTTCAGGTGTCAACGCCTGTCGCCGTTGAAGTCGATCGATCAGCACGCGATTTTCATAGTCCGCGTGATAGAGTTGATCTTCCAGGACGCGAACGTCGCGGATCAATTTTTGTTGGTACAGCTCATCCCGGGCCATCGACCGGGCACGGCATCCGCTCACTGCCAATGCTGCGGCGATCCACAGCGCGGTGCCCCATCGGCCCGTCGACGAGCGTCGTATCGCGGCGGGTTTGGCGGTCAAAAACACGTGGCGTCAGGCGTCAGGTCGGGCGGCGGGCGGAACGTCCGGGACGATCGTTCTCACCGGCGGTACCAAACCGCACCGACGGCGGTCAACCGCGAGTTGCCACGTTCGCCTTCGTTTGCGCCCTACCGCTATGATTTGGTGAGCCGGCTAGGACGCCGAGGAGGTCTTGTCTGCGGTGATTGCCCCGGAACAACTGCTGCCCGCCCCGGCGGTGCATCCATAGCAATGATCGGCCACCGGGATCGTTCGGCCGGCAAACTCATCGAGCGACGAAACGTTCCAAATCGTTGGGGATTGACCTTCTTCGTCCATGTCAACTAGATCGATCATTTGGTTGAAATCACAATCGTATAACCGCCCGTCCCAGCCGACCGACACAACGCTGCGGCACATCACGCCGGGCACCGCCGAGTCGTTATGATGATCAGCGAGCAACCGAAGATAATCATTCAATTGGTCCCGCGACGCCAAATAGGTCGCATAACGGCGGATGGGCAGGTTGGTGATCGTCAACAAACGATTGAAACGGATGTTGAACCTTTCACGCAGCTCGGTCTCATAAGCGACTTGCAACTCCGATTGCGGTGGAGGCAGACGGGGGCCGGTCGGGTTGTAGACCAGGTCGAGTTGCAAATCACCGTCGGGGTCACCATAGCCGACCGCATTGAGCATTTGCAGCCCGCGGATGCTGCGGTCAAACACTCCATCGCCGCGTTGCGAATCAACCGTGTCGGCGGTGTAGCAAGGCAGCGACGCGGTCACGTCGATCTGATGTTTGGCTAAAAAGTCCAGCACCCACGAGAACCCCGGCTCGGTAAGGATCGTCAGGTTGCAACGATCAATCACGCGGATCACCGCGTCGCAGAACGCGGTGGCAATGCGGCGAAAATGCGGATTCATTTCCGGTGCCCCGCCGGTCAAATCGACAGTCTTCAGCGTCCCGCAGGTCAGCCCCAGTTGGATCACGCGATCGGCCGCGGCCGCATCCATGTTGGGCAGTCGTTGCGTCGGCCCCGCGTCGACATGGCAATGGGTGCAAGTTTGATTGCAAAGCTTGCCGAGGTTGACCTGCAACGTCTCGACGACGCCCCGCCGCAGCGGCCGATGAGCGATCGGCAACCGGGTCGCAAACGGTGGCACAATCCCCGTGGGCCGCCCCGCATCAATCGCTTGTAAGATTGGCCGGTGGGCTGCGGAGATCGGCAAGGCGGTTGGACCGGGCGGCGGTATCGAATGTCAACTCGCCCCAGGGTACGTCACGCTCAGGCGGCGGCCAAGTTGGAGTCCGGCGCCGCAGCGTGAGCCGACGTCCATCCGCCCGCAGCGTCCGCCGATGTTTCATGAGCATTGACCAATCGACCATCAGCCATCCGCAAACACCGCTGGGCGCGGGCGGCGACGTCGTCATCATGGGTAATCATTAGAATGGTCAAACCATCCTCGCGATGCAGCGTTTGCAGTAGGTCGAGGATCGTTTCGCCGGTCTCGCTATCCAAGTTGCCGGTCGGTTCATCGGCCAACAATAGTGTCGGCTGGTTCATCAGCGCCCGGCCGATTGCCACCCGCTGCATCTCGCCGCCGGATAACTCGGCGGGCCGATGGGTTCGTCGGTGCGACAGTCCCACGCGATCGAGCATCGCTTCGGCTCGGGCGTGAAGGCTTCGCCGGGCGCGTAGGTATTCGATCGGCCCCAACCGAATCATGGCGGTCGACAGGATGTTTTCGATCGCGGTCAATTCGGGCAGGAGGTGGTAGAATTGAAAGATGACGCCGATCGACTGATTGCGAAACCGATCACGAACCCGACGTGAAGCGTTATCAATCCGCTCGCCATCGAAATGAAGCGTCCCGGCGTCGGGTTGATCGAGCGTGGCCAACAGGTGCATCAGCGTGCTCTTGCCGCTGCCGCTGCGACCGACCAGCGCCGTCAGTTCCCCCGGCTCGATGTCCAAATCGATCCCGCGGAGGACCGGCAATTGGATCTGGTTCTTGCAATAGGATTTGCAGAGGTTGCGGGCGGTCAGGAGCATGAGGAAGAGCGGTTAGCGGTTAGCGGTTAGCGGTTAGCGGTTAGCGGTTAGCGGTTAGCGGTTAGCGGTTAGCAATGTTGCCAATTGTCGAATGGTTGGCTAACCGCTAATAGCTAACCGCTAATAGCTCTTACTCAAACCGTAAAGCGGCGACGGGGTTCATTCTTGCCGCACGCAGCGATGGCAGGACGCTGGCGCCCACGGCGATCGAGACCGCACCGGCGACCACCCAAACCAATGTCAGCGGTTCGATAATCGTGGGGATATCGGTGAAGTAATAAACCGTGGGGTCAAAAACTTCCTGGCCGGTGATCATCTCGATCCAACCGGCGATCGTGTTGATCTTCCAAACGAAGATCAAACCGCCGATCAAACCCGCGCCGCTGCCGACGATGCCCAGCAGGAATCCATAAGACAGGAAAATACTCATCACCCCCGTGCCGCTGGCGCCAAGGGCTTTGAGCGTCCCGATGTCGCGAGTCTTTTCGACAACGATCATGAAGAACGTCGCCAATATGCCAAAACCGGCAACGGCGATGATTAAAAACAGCAAAATGTTCAGCAGTGTTGTTTCCAACCGGACCGCGGCCAACAGTGGGCCTTGCATGTCCCGCCATGTTTGAATCGTGTACGCGTAGATGTCGGGCGGAAACCGGGTGCGAAGTTGATCGCGGACCAGGTTCAAATCCGCACCCTCGGCGAGTCGGATTTGGATCGTGGTGACCGACGTTTGGCCGGTCGACGGATCGATCATGCCGCGAAACTGCTGCAATTGATCGAGCCGGCAGAACGCGAACGTACTGTCATACTCGCTCATCCCGGATTCATATAAATCCACGACGGTGAACTTTTGGTTGACGACCTTGGGGTTATCCGACGCGTTGGGGAACATCAACCGGACGTCATCCCCGGGGCGGCTGTAAAAATGGTCGGTGACCACTCCGTCGCCGCCTCGAGACTTGTTGACGCACGTCGCCATCCCCAGCACGATGCCGGGATACTGTTCGGTCTCGGGATCAAACATTGTCGCCGAGGCTGCTTCACCGTCCTGACCAAACGTCGGGGTGGGAAACGACAGCGAGGGACCTGCCGAAGCGATCGCCGGGCGGGTTTGAAGCGCCAGCAACTCCTCCCGTTGTTTGGTCAACGCCTTGTCATAACGAGCCGTCTGTCGCCGATGCACCCAGCCGGACTGGGGGAAGTCCTCGCGGGCGACATCATAACCGTCTTCGCGAAGTTTAAACGAGGCGTGTCGTTGATTCTCGGGGTGGATCAAATAGCGGCCGAAATGGCTGACTTTGTCATACGTTGCCGCGTCGATGCCGACCAGGTTGACGTGCCGGGTGATCAATTGACCGCCAAAGTCGATGCCCAACATTGCCGGGACATGGACCGAAACCGATGCGCCCAATAGATCATTGCCGACGACACGCCGGATCTCGTCGAGGTGGCCTTGCGGATCGGGCATCCCTCCGGAAGTGTGGCAATCGATCACGATGTCCGAAGCCAAGCCGTGCAGCCGTTCGTGCATTTCGGCGGAAAAACCGCTCATCACCGCGTTGACGACGACCAACGTGGCGACGCCCAGGGTGACCGAGATGACCGACGCCAGGGCGATGTACCGCGTTCGCAGGTATCGCATGCAAAGCAGGACTCGGTACACGGGCGGGCCGGCGGGGTTGGAAGGCGGATGCGGCGGGGGGCGGCGCGACCGTAGAGCGGACGCCGACGCGGCGGCAACGGCAATCTGAGGACCCTTTCCGAAACAGACCGTTAAGCGGCGTCCATCGCGTCGGCGATCGACTCAACCCAATCGGCGTCCAGCCGGCGGGTTTGACCCGATTCGGGATCGAGCACCAGGCCATCCACTTCGTCGCAGAACTCCAACAATTCACGGCCCGAGACCACGTAACCGGACACCTCCTGCTGATCGCCGAAGAGGTCCCGTTGGGCGCGGATGAATTGCCGAGCGCGGTCCGAATCGGTGAACGCGACCAGGTAGCGACCGCCCTCGAAATCCGCGGTCAACGCCGGCACCGACGCCGCGTCCTCGCCGGGTTCGCCCGAATCGTCGGCCAGGCACAGCAACACGAACTCGTGTTCGCATAGTATGTCTGCGACGCCGACGGCATCGCGATCGCTCAGATGGCGATCAAACGCCTCCAACGGAAATTCGGACTCGACCGACATGATCCGCTGTCCGGGGGGGCAAAAAATTGGGGCGGGGGAGATCGATCCTTCGATGGCGACTTCAAAGCTGTAGCCCAACAATAATTCCGCTACCGGACGTCGACAAGCGACAGCCCAAAGCTACTCCCCGGGATCGAGGACCAAGTGCTCGATCGTTTGGCGATTGTGGGTGTAGGTGATATGGACCATCCCATCGTCGGTTTGGATCATCGCCGGGTAGCTGAACTCGCCGTCCGGTTGCCGCCGCAGGTCCAATAGTCGAGTCCAGTCGATCCCGTCGGGGGAACTCAGGAGCGTCAGCGAGGCTCGGTCCCCCCATCGGCCATCGCGATTTTCGGTCAAATTAGCAACTAACCAGTGCGTCCCTTCGGCCAGCGTCAACGCTTCGATCGCGGAATTGGGATTGGGTAAATCAATCGGCTGCAGCGGCGTCCAAGTGCGGCCTTCATCGTCGGAGAAGGTCGAAACGATCTTTCCCTGCCGCGTCCGGCAGAGCGATTGCAGGCGGCCGGCGCCGTGGGATAACAGCGTCGGTTGGATTGCCTCGAACCCCTCGGCCACGACCGAATCGGTCCGTCGCCAAGGACGCTCCAACGCTCCACCGGCCCAGCCGATCGACTCGAAGTGGACCTTCCACCCGTCATCCTCGGTCGAGCTGCCTAATAGGATCCGATCCTGCCCGGCCAACCACAGCGGCCGGCTGCGAACCGGACCGATGATTTCGTCGGGCAAACGAACCGTTTCGGACCACGACCGGCCGTTGTCAGTGCTGCTGCGCACTTCCCCCCACCAACGATCCGGTTTGGGGCCGACTTTGTAAAAACAGAGCGTCGTTTGACCGCCCGGAGGATGAAACAGGACCGGGTTCCAGCATGGGTATCGCAGCCCATCGTGCTGGATCCCATCGGCGATCGGCTCCGGCGGCGACCACCCGCGGCCATCGTGACGGCTGAGCCAAATCCGCACGTCCGGTTTGCCTTCGGCGGTGCCGCCGAACCACGCGGCGACGAGTCCGCCGGGGGTTTGAACGATCGTCGACGCATGGCACTGGCGAAATTGGCTCTCGACGTCCGGCGGCTCGAAGATCGCTTCTCGCTTCACGACGATCCGTTGGTCGGGTGACGTTGGCGTTTGGGCGATCGCGGACATTGCCCAAACGCTCAAGCCACAGGCGAGGCTGACGCGGATTCGACTTTCAAAGCGCAGGGATTGGAGTGGCATGACGGTGGAATCTAGGGGTGAGCAATCGGTGCAAACCACGGCACCATGAGGGCAACGCTGAATCAGTCTATACAGTTGCGGGCGGCCGGTGGGCTGTTCAGCCGAGTTTCTGCCGTCCCTATCGGGACTCTGCGGACGTGAAAACATCCGGCTCACGGACTAACGTCCGTGGCTATCGCATCACGTCCCTATCGGGACTGAAGATTGACAACCGAGAAGTGACGGTTCCGGCCGACTAAACCTGGCCGATGAGCGATAGGAACGTTTGCTCGAGCGTTTGACGGGTCCGCCGGATTTGCAAAATTGAATGACCGCCGGCGCGGAGCCAATCGACCGCGTGGTCCACCTCCGGCTGGTTCACGTCGCAGCCGCGGATTTGCCACCGGTCGCCTCCCATAGGCTCCGTCGTCCAAACCCCCGGCGGTTGCCGATCGGCGGCACCGGTTTGGGATGCGACCTCGATGATCAACTCCCCGCCGCCGCCCCCGCCGAGCGAATCGATCGGCCCGGTCGCCAACACCCGGCCGGCCGCCATGATCGCCAGGTGGCTGCAGATCACTTCGACCTCGTGCAAGATGTGGCTGTTGAGAAAGATCGTCTTGCCCTCCTCCCGCAGACCGGCCAACAACCCGCGGACCTCCGCCCGCCCGACCGGATCGAGTCCGTCGGTCGGCTCGTCGAGGATCAGTAGATCGGGATCGTGCAGCAACGCTTGGGCGAGACCAAGCCGCTGCAACATCCCCTTGCTGAACCGTCGGACCGATTCGCGGTCGCGGCCGGCCAACCCGACGCGGTGCAGCAGGGCATCGCCTCGCCGGCGAATCGTCGTGGAATCCAAACCCGAAAGCCGTCCGTAGTAACGCATCGCCGTTCGGGCGGTGTGGTGCCGATCGATTCGCAAACTTTCAGGCACATAGCCCACCCGGCGGCGGGCGGCGGCCGAACCGGCGGGCAGCCCGAAAAGCGACGCGGTGCCCGAGCGACTCTTGACCACCCCCAGCAAAACTTTGATCAACGTCGTTTTGCCGGCGCCGTTGGGTCCGAGCAGTCCGAAGACCTCGCCCCGGCCGGCCGAGAGCGACACGCCGCGAAGTGCCTCGACCGAGCGGCTCCTCAAACCGCCGGCGCGGTAAGTTTTGTGCAAATCGACGACATCGACGACCGTCGGCGTTGTCGCGGCGGCGTCGTTCAAGGCAGCAGGTATCGGACGAACACCATCAAAAGGGTCGCCGAGGCGACGGCAACCATCCCGGCGGCGAGCAGTCGGTGGGCGGGACCGCGGAGCGACGCGATCGGCGGGTAACCACAGGCGATCGACCGAAGCCGTTCCCGCTGGGCCGCGGAGTCGAACACCGCATCTTCGATCAGTTCCGACAGTCCGTACTGGATCGAGTATTCGACCAACCCGTAGACCGTCGACCGCCGGCCGGAGTCGTCAACGCCGACGCCATCGAAGTACCACAATTCCGATCCGAATCGGTCGTCGGTCTCAGGGATTGAAACGACGCATTTGACCGGTCCGAACTCGCTCGATTCCAGGCAAAAATGTTGGCGAGCCATCGCGCGGCGGCAATCCAACCGCACCTGCCGCAATTGGCTGGCGGTGTGGCGGGCCGGCGTGGCGTGCGTACTGACTGTGTGTTTCGACCCCTTCATTGCCCTGGTTCCGTGTTCATGGCCACCGCTGTGCCGCTGCGGCAGGCCCGGTGGCCCCCGCTCCCGACAATCATCATGATCGATCCGGGCAAGCCCCACCAGCCAATTTTTTGACCGGTCGAGCGACATTTTGCCGGCCGCCCCCCAACCGGTACGCAACACTCCCGATGACGCAACCCGAACCGGCGGACGATTCCCTGACGATCGTTTCTCAAATCGACGATGCGATCTCGCACGTTTGGATGGTCCGAACGTTTCTCAAACACGCCGACGAGAGCCAGGACGACGAGGAACTGCGCGGCGTCGTCCGCGATCTCTATGACTTTTGCCACGCCGTGGGTGCCAAGATTGCGACCGACTCGGCGGAGTCGGCGGTCAAAATGACGCGGAAAAAGCTCGGTCGACTGCGCAAGGCCGCGGCGTTGTATCGCGAGATTCAGCCGGAAGTCTCCGGTCACACCAATTTTCAAATGGCGGCGCGGTCGCTAACGCTGGCCGTCGGACAGATTGAGAAGGTCCTATCCCCGTAGCGGCGGTCCGCCAGGCCGCCGAACGAGCCACCCCGGTAGCGGCGGTCCGCCAGGCCGCCGAACGAGCCACCCCGGTAGCGGCGGTCCGCCAGGCCGCCGAACGAGCTTCGACCAAAGCCTTGACGGCTTCGGCTACCGGGGCGGTTAAATCGCCTCGGGTCCGCGTTCGCCGGTGCGGATTCGCACGCAATCGTCCATCGGCAGCACAAAGATTTTCCCGTCGCCGATCTGTCCCCCCTCGCCCGATCGGCTGGCGGTTTGAATCGCTTGGATCGTCGGCTCGACAAACTGTTCATTGACACCGATTTGCAACTGAACCTTGCGAACGAGCTGGATTTGCGACCTCGTGGCCACCTCCCCGCGGCGGCGACCCTTTTGACGTCCGAAACCCTGGCAATCGACCACCGTCAAACGATGCACCTCGACGCCCGCCAGTGCCCGTTTGACCTCATCGAGCTTGGAGGGGGGAATGATGGCGATGATCAACTTCATGGTCGACGCGTTCGTTTTTGGATCGGCGTGCCGGGGGCGACTATCATCGGTTCACTCTAACAGCGGCCGATCGGACGGTGGCACCGCCGCGATCGGGCACCGCCATCGGGCCGATGGTTCGGTCCGCCGGTTGCTCCATGCCGTTGGCGTTCCCTCCAATTCTCTTTTGCCCAAACGACCGTCGCCATGAAATTCAAGTTTGTT
This sequence comes from Pirellulaceae bacterium, assembly GCA_963833245.1. Lineage (GTDB taxonomy): Bacteria > Planctomycetota > Planctomycetia > Pirellulales > Pirellulaceae > Rhodopirellula. Next base: position 451,579 of record CAWHXH010000002.1, on the reverse strand, counting down.
CCCGCCCCGCGGTTGCTCCTTGTCGCGGCCGTGCCCCTGGCCGCAATGTCCGCCAACCTGTCCGCCCAGGTCGTCAGCCCCGGCATCGACGGTGGTTACGGTTATGGGGGAGCCGTCGTCGGCGCCCCGGCTCAAACCGCCGCATCGGCCGCCGCCAGGGGCCTGGGTGAACTCCGCGAGGACACCGCCCAGGCGATGTTGTTTAGATCGCTGTCGGCCGAAAAACTGCAGGAAGCGATCGACAAGCAGCTCGATAACCGGCGCGAGCGGATTGAAACGTACTACCAGATGCGAGAACTCAACGACGAGCAGACGGAGCAGGCTCACCGGGAAGCCTACGGCACGATCAGTGAATCCAAGGCCGAACAACTCGCCAAATCGGCTTTGCCGGATCGGTTGACCGAGCGGGAGTTGGATCCCGAGAGCGGCAAGATCAAGTGGCCCTCGCCGCTCGATGCCGCGGCGCTGGAGCCGTACCGCCGGCCGATTGACCGCGGAATGACCAAAAGGGTCGAATCCCCCGAAGAATACACCGCCGGCGACGCTCGGATGGTTAACCGGATGATCGATTTGATCAAAGAATCGGTCGAAGCGCTCGACGAGGCGCTGCCGGCGGCCGAGCACGTCGCGCTGGACAATTACTTGGATCGCATCGGTTTCGAGGCCCGGCACACCGGCGACGGGAAACGGCTGTATTAGGTCTTCGATCTAGAGAAAGATGCGGTCATCGCCGCAAACTTGTACTGGTGGGAGGCCTCCGGGGGTTGCTACCGTCGACATTCCCTCCCCCCCGAGTAAATGTCGACGTGACCAACGAATTTCAACGATTTGCCCCCGCGGCGTCGGTCGATCCCACCGCCGACGTTCCGCTGCTCGAAGCGACCGGGTTGCAGAAAACCTATGGCCGTCGCCGGGTCGTCGATGACGTCAACCTGCGGGTCGGCCCGGCCGAAATCGTCGGGCTGCTGGGACCCAACGGCGCCGGTAAATCCACGAGCTTTCGCATGATCTGCGGTTCGGTCACCCCCGACCGCGGCCAGGTTTTTTTGAGCGGACGCGACGTGACCGATTGGCCGATGTTTCGCCGGGCGCGGGACGGTCACATGGGCTACCTGCCGCAGGAGCCGAGTGTTTTTCGCAAACTCTCCGTCGAGCACAACATCTCTTCGCTGCTCGAACTGCTCGGCCACGACCGCAAGTCTCGTCGCGAGCGGACCGACGAACTGCTCGAAGAGTTCAACATCACCCACATCCGCAAATCCAAGGCGGCGGGATTGTCCGGGGGCGAACGACGCCGGTTGGAAATCGCCCGATGCCTGGTGTCCAACCCCAGCGTCGTGTTGCTCGACGAACCATTCGCGGGGATCGATCCGGTCACCGTCCAGTCGATCCAGGTCGTCATCGCCCAACTTCGCGACAAGGGCATTTCGGTGTTGATCACCGACCACGCCGCCCGCGAAATCCTCGGCACCGTCGACCGCTGTTACGTGATCTACAAAGGTACGGTGTTGATTGACGGCAGCCCCGCGGAGGTCAAAGAGCATCCCAAAGTTCGCGAGGAATACCTCGGCGACCTGGACGCAGCGTAGCGGGAGGGCGATGCTCCCGCGGAGCCGTTCCTTGTGGGAGGGCGACGCTCCCGCGGAGCTGATCCTTGCGGGAGCGGAGCCGATCCCGATTATTCGGTGTGAGATTCCGCCGGGGACACCGGCTCTGCCGGAGCGTCGCCCTCCCTCATCGCGTCGCGGGGAAGATTTGATTGACGACCCGGCGGTCTTCACGCTGGATCGCCCGCAGCGTCATGGTTTGATCGACCAACGAGTTGCCGCCGGGCCAAGCGAATACCGATTCGGTCGTTTGTCCCGGACCGGCGGCAATGACTTGGCGTTGGTACTGGCGACCGGTTCCGGCAAACATCAACGCGTCAAATGTCGCGTCCCGATCGGTCCGATTGGTCACCCGCAGCGTCACCCGCATGACTTCGCCGACCAATCGCGTCGTCACCAGCAGGTCGAATCCCTTGGGGCCGACCTCCAGCGGCCGATCGACGCGGATCGTGTTGGCCGCCGCCGTTTCGGCCGGATCGATATCGGCACCGGCGGCCGGGCGATCGAAACGAATGTAGATCGGCAGGTCGATCAACCCGACCGTCGCGTCACCCGCCAACGTCACCGTCACGGGATGCTGCACGACGCCCCCGGCGGTGATGGACCAATCTCCGGGCTGTCGGTCCCGCCGCCACGTCGACGGCGTGAGCACCGCGATTTGACCGGTGATCGGCCGAGCGGTGGGGTTCTCAAAAAGCACGTCGAAGCGTTGAGACTGTCCGGCGATCACATCCAACCGCTGGCGATCGATCCGAACCGATCGTCGAAACGCTGCCAAGTCCAAATCGACACCGACCAGGAATGTCGGCACCGGCCCGGTAACAAATCGATGCACTTGCCGGCCGTTGTCGATCTCGGTCGGCACCTCTTCGACACGCCCCCAAGGGTCCACGGCGACGACCCTGCCGCCCAGGTGGAGACGCTGGACGGCGGGCCGATCGGAGGAAACGACAGCGACGGACCATTGCGAACCGGCATACAAATCCCCCCGCGATCCGGCCGGCAGCGGCAGCGAACCGTCCCAACGGGTGCCGGCCAACAGCGTTGCGGCGGTTCGCCAAACCGTCCACAGCGGCGTCGGCCGCAGCTCCGCGGTCATCAACCCCGTTGCCGGATCGGTCATGCTGGTCGCAAACGCGACGACGTTGCCGTGGTGACGCGTGGCGGCCATCCGGCCGATCAAATCGATCGCTCGATCATCCGCCTGGTATCGTCGCCGATCGATCGAAGCGATCCCCAGCCAGGTGGCAAATTCCGGTCCCGCCGCCGGAGTCTCCGGTGGCGATTGGACCGAGCGGAGCCGGGCCAGCGTCTCGGCTCGGGTCAACGGTTCGCCCGAAAACCGATGCAGGACCTGCCACACCCCGCCCTCGGGTCGATCGGTCGGGACCGGTTCGAGCCAGGACCATGGGGTCGCCAAAGTAATTCGCGGTCCAAAACCGCGGATAATCGTCGCGATCTGCTCCAGGGTCCTCCCGGTTTGAAAGCCCGAAACGTGCGAAGGGTCGTTGTCGGCGCCGATTTGCCAACGCCGGATGCTTGGTCCTAGCCGATGGAAAGTTTCGGTCATCAGCGGCTCCCAACGCGGCGGGTCGGCCAACCAGACCGCGATGCCGCCGCCGGATTCACCGGCCGATTGATAGCTGGCGATGTCCGGCAGCGGCGGCCGGTCGAGCAATCCGACCGGTTCGATGCCCCGATCCCGCAGCTCAATCGCCAAATCCGCCGCCATCCGCCGGCCGGCATCGTCCGAGGCGGCGAGCCAAACGGGGATTTTTGCCGACGCGGCGCCGCTGTCGACGACCCACCGGGCGATCCGCGGCGCCGTCAATCGGCCGGCAAAGAGCGAATCGACCATCTCCCCGGGCAAACTCACGCCGAACCCGGAATCCGCCCCCCCGATCTCCCGAGTTGCCACGCCATCGGCCACCGAAACCAGCGTCGCAGGATCTGACTGGGGGTCTCGGGCACCGGAATAGGGTTTGGACGGCAACCAACCGCGGGACCGAAGCGTTCGGTCGCGTCGCAGCCGGTCCAAATCCTCCACGACCGCAAATCCGGTCTCCGTCGCCAACGAAACCCCGCCGCGGCCGGCGATCGACGCGGCCATTTGGTACCAACCGGCCGGCAGGACGCCCAGCGACCAGTCGATCGGGGCACCGCCGGCGGTCAATTCTTGCCGCCGAGCAACGATTTGCCGGTCGTATTGATCGGTCAACCGCAGCGAAACGGTTGTCGGTCCATTGACCCCACCGACCAGTTGAATCGTCGCGGTGACCGGTTGGCCGGCGGCGTGGATCGCCAAGGGGTCCGACGTGGACAGCTTCAATTGGGGGTATTGACCGACCACGACCGGGAAAAACCGGATGCGGCCTCGGACGTCCTCGCGGCCTTCGGCACCGCCCTGGACCCGTAGGACCAGTTGCATCGAGGTGGTGCCCGCGGGCGGGACGACCGGCGAAAGCACCACGTCGCGGACCTGGTCGCCCCCGACCGCCGGTCCGGCCGTCACGCCAATCGTTTTGCCGGCGGCGTCGAGGAACCGCAGCTCCACCCGAGCGGTATCGTGACGCAGATCGACCGTTTGGATGCGGGTTTTAAGCCGGTATCGGTATTCCGGGCGGCACGGCACCGGCGGCGACGTCATCATCGCCAACCCCCCGTCGAGTTCGATTTCCAGGCAGCGTGAGACGGTTTGATCGGCCAACGATGGCGCGACCGGCGGTAGCCACGGTGCCCAACGACGCGCTTTGGGCCATCCCAGCAACACGCGGGTGTCGATTCGATCGGCGATTTCAGACCACCGATCGTCAATGGGTCGAATTTTGACGTCGACGTAGGCCGGGTAGCGGGGGCCGCTGCGCCGCTCCCAACCGTCGGGCCGTGAATCAAAATTGGCGTCCATCGCCCGCGAAAAGTCCCAGCGGTAGGTGACCAACTCCGCCGGCCCCCGGGTCACGACCACGCCCCGGATCGCCGAAGCCCGATCGCCGGAGACTTGCGCCGCAACCGTTGGTGACAGCCCAAACGCGGACAAAATAATGAGAAATCGGGTGGCAAAGATGGCGCTCGGCGTTCGGCCGTTGGCCGGGGGGTGTCGGATTGGCAACCGCGAATGTCGAATGGTTTTTAAGCGTTCGATCGCTTGCATCCAAAGTTCGCGGATTGGCCGGGCGATTGGGCGTGTTCGTGTTCCCGACATTTGGAGTCTTCTCGCAGCGTGTCACCCGTCAAAATTGCCGTCCGCGTCGACTGCCTGATCGGCCGGGGAGCCTCGTTGACCGGCGGGTCCAAACCGCTCGGTTGGGCTTTGGACCAAGCGATGCGGATCGGCGCGACGTCGATCGAATTGTGCGGTCGTTATGTGGCCCCGTTAACTCAAATGTCGGAAACCGGGCTGCGAACCTTGCGGAAGATGCTCGATGATCGCAATTTGACGGTCGCGTCGGTGCGATATCCGACCCGCCGGGGGTTCGGCGACCCGGTTGATTTGCAGCGTCGGATCGAGTCGACCAAACAGGCCATGGCGGTTGCCTACCGGATCGGTGCCCCACTGTTGGTCAATCAGATCGGCACCGTTCCCCCGCCGCCGACGGCCGATCAACCGGACGATCGTTTTGAGCACCTTGCCGCGGTGATCGAAGACCTGGGGCGTCACGGCGACCGCGTCGGGGTGCATTTTGCGGCCGAGACCGGCACCGAACCGGGCGAGCACCTCGCGGCGCTGCTGGATCGTTCGGTCGAGGGTTTTGTTGCCGCGGCGCTCAATCCCGGTCAACTGATCGTCAACCGGTTCGACGTCCATTCCGCCATCACAGCCCTGCGAGATCGGATTCGTATCGTCCACGCCGTCGATGGGGTGTTGGACCTGGCCGCCGGTCGAGGCCTGCGTGTCCCGGTCGGTCAGGGGACCGCTGATTTCCCCGAACTGATCGGTCAACTCGAAGACATTCCGTATCGCGGGGTTTTCGTCGTCAGCAGTCCCGCCGAACCCCCGGTGGCGCTGCAGGAAATGACCGCAGCGTCTACCTACTTGCGCGGACTGTAAGAACCGGCGAGTTCGCCCGTCAATCGACCTCATTGGCAATGAATGACTCGCTATCGAAAATTTCGACAAGTCGATTCAGGGAGGCGTTGTGTTTGCGAGCAATGGTAGTGTCCATCGATGCCGTAAGACGAGGTTGATCAACGGTCTCGCGGTAGTGCGTAACGTATTTCTTCAACCAGCCTTTTCCATGGATCTTCGAATCGGACTGAACCGCCTTAGCCGCTTCTTCACTCAAGCCGATGACCGACAGCATCGACGTAGCCGAAGCCGCAAACCAAGACTCAAAACAACGTTCCGCTATCACCACCTTTGTTTGAGCAGCGATTGCGGGGTGGTCCGCGATTGTCTGACGAAGCGTTCTTGACACCTTAGCAACACAATCGTCTTCGGCATCAATCAAAACCAAGATCCAATTGAAGTCCGACGTTGGAGAAGCCTGTTGAAGTTTTAGGATCGATAGCTGAGTCGCTTTGATCAACTGTGCGGAATTGTCCTTGATAAGCTGATCCCTTCGATGCCTGATAGGCTTCAACACATCGACGCTTCCAAAGCTTGGATTTTGCTCGAAGATCAGCCGGATCAACAAGGGCAGAGCTTCGACTTCACCATGCCCCTCGACAATACTTATGATTCGGTGGAACGCATTCATGGTTCGACTGACGTGGATGACACGCTGTCAAAGGATTCCTCCCGCTGGGCGGAAAGCTGATCCAACCGTAGCAATTCGCCAGGGGAATAAAGGTGATCTTCAATCGCCTGACGGGAAGCTCTGTCAAGGGGCCCAACCTCCGTGTCGCCTAGATGGTTTTGGACGACGAGCAATTGATCCATTGCCGGGTCGTAGTGATCCAAAAGTTCGGCCGAGTGGGTGGTGATGATGATCTGGGTCGTTTCCGATGCCTCACGAATCGCGTCCATCAGCGCCGCCGTCGCCGCTGGATGCAGGGCTGTCTCGGGCTCCTCGATTCCTACCAATCGAACGCGATTAGTTAGGTCACTGAGTTGCATCGTTGCGACTAAATGTCCTAAGGCTCGCAGCGTTCCATCGGACATGCTTGCCGCATAGAATTTCCAGGGATACTCGGAACCTTTGACCGTTTGTTTGAACTGCAGCGTCTCTTTGGGTCCTAACTCGGTTCGCTCGACCGCAACGACTCCCGGTATAATGCTGGGTAGATAGGATTGGATTCTGGCGAGCGCCCCGGGTTCCTCCGTCGCTAAGCGTGCAATGACACTAGCGATGTTTCGACCGTCGCGATGCAGGAGTTCTCCGGCGTCGGGACTTTGAAGTTCAGACATCTGGTCAGGATTGAGATTGTAAAATCCCATTGACGTCAAAGCGTCATACAGGAGCCTGAACGACCTGACGTTGGAAGCGGCAACCAGGTACAGTCGATCCGCCGCAGCGACGGGCATATTGATCGATGAGGACGTCTCTCCCTTAACCGAACCGTCTCGAACCTTGTATTCATCGAGCACCGTGCCATCAAAATCAAAAATCTTAGCGTACTCTTCCTTGACCGAGAACCGACCGCTTCGTTTGGATGTCAATTCAAAGCCGTAGGAGGCTGTGATCTTTTCGTTTAGCTGTAACGATAGTGTGAATGCAAAGTTGTGAGGGTGCCCCGTCGATCGCCGTCGAACAGCGTCCATCCCACCTCGGCTCTTAATCGCGTGATCCAGTGTTCCTTGAAGGCTGTCGGTAATAAACGCCAACGCATCGAGCACATTGCTCTTGCCGGCACCATTGCGACCCACCAAGATCGTCAGTCGCCCCAAGTCAATCGCCAAACGATTGATGCTTCTATAGTTTTTTATCTCAAGTTTTCGTAGCAGCATGTCGGCCGGATGACTAAGGGACGATGGCCTTTCGGGGAATTCTTTCAACGGATACTGACACCTGTCACGCCGGGTACTTGACCGGTATTGTTAGATTCGCGGCGTCATAATCCGTTTCGCCGACAAATAGCCTTCCCGCGTCCGGACAATCGGCCAGGACGCCGGGCGGCATGTTCTCGACCGCCGTCGTGATGATGACTTTGACGCAGTCGCCCAGTCGCACCAACGCCGGACAAGTATTCTGGGGCGATCCCGGCGTTCGCCACACCCGGGTGATCTCCCCCGACGTGATGTCGTAGCATCGTGTTTCCCCATACTCGGCCGGTTCGGTCTTGAAGATCGCAACGATCAACCCCCGCCCGTCGGGGGTGATCGTCATGCCGTCGGGCACCGCCGGCTCGTCCCCCAAGTCGATGATGGTTTGAGGCGGCGAAAGCGTCGCCGCGTCGATGTCGATCTCATACCGAACCACCTTCTTGGTCGGCGAATCGATATCGTACAGATACAACCCGCCATCGTGAGGCAGGATGACTTTGCCGTTGCTGCAGATTTGATCGTCTCGCAGACGGATCAAACGCTGGTCGCGGCCGCGGTACAGATACAAGCCCGCGATGGTCTTGCTGAAGGTGAGTTCTTTGGTTCCAAAAATCAGATTATCTTCATAAACCATCCCATCGTTGATGATCGTCCCGGTAACGTCCGAGTCGATGTCCCGGCAAAACGGCTCCCAATGGCCGGTGCGGGTCTCATAAAACCCCAGGCTGCGGTCCATTCCGATCACATACCGGCCCTCGGTGCGGCAGGGGATGGCGAAACCGGGCCGACCGGGCAGATCAAACGCCTCATCGCGGCCGGTCGACAAGTCGGTTTGATGCAAGGATCCGTTCAACGAGTCGGCCCCGTGCTGGATCCCGATCCATGAGATTCGGCCATCGCCGAGGTCCTGTGGACCTTCGGGCAGGAACCGTTGGGCGTCGGTGGTCGGTAGCCCGAGCGAGTGGGCGACGTGGGTGGGCGGCATGGGTCGATGGGTGCCTGAGGTGAGAATGAAGTTTGGATGGATTTTTAGCAAAATCCACTACGTGGGCTGTTCTTCGGGCCGGACCAGCCTGGCGATCACTTGGATCAACCGGGCCGGTCTCAACGGTTTGGACAGGTATTCGTCGAAGCCCGCTTCGAGCAACCGCCTTCGGGTTCCCCGCATCGCATCGGCGGTCAACGCGATCACCGACAGATCGTTCCCCTCGGCCCTGAGTTGTTGAACGGCAGCTTCGCCATCGAGCACCGGCATCTGCATGTCCATCAAGACGACATCAAAAGGATGGTTTGCGTCTTGAGCCTGCCGAATCCTATCGATCGCCTGTTGTCCGTTCTCGGCCGTCTCGATCTCACACCCGGCTTTGACCAGAAAATGTTGAGCGATGAACCGGACGTCACGAATATCATCGGCAATCAACACCCTCAAACCCTCCGGCAACGTCGCTTCGGCTTCGTCGTCCGATTCCGGTTCGTTCTCGCCGTCGTCGATGTTCTGCTGAGCGGTGGCAAACCGAATCCGCGAGCTTCGGACCAGCAGCGGTAACCGGACGGTAAACCGGCTGCCACGTTCCAACTCGCTGTCGACGCTGACCGAACCGCCGAGCGCCTCGACGAGCCGCTGCGTAATGCTAAGTCCCAAACCGGTGCCGCCAAAACGGATGGCGATCGATTCATCGGCCTGCGTAAACGGTTTGAACAATTGCTTTTGCTGCGACTCGGAGATGCCGATGCCATTGTCGACGACTTCAAAGACTAATTGCGGCGGGTCACCACTGTCGTCGACACGAACCCAAAGGTCCACCTGGCCCCCGGGGGCGAATTTCAAACCGTTGGCAATCAAATTGATCAGCACCTGACGCAATCTCGAGGGATCGGTTTGCACGATCGGCGGTAACGGTTCGGGATAGTGGAACCGCAGCGTATTGTCATAGTCATTGCTTCGCATCTGCATCGTGTCGTGGACGTCGTGCAGCAATTCTTCAAGTTCAACCGAAATCTTTTTGAAGTTGAATTTCCCGGCTTCGATGCGGGACAAGTCCAAAACATCCCCGAGTAGTCGCAACAGGTAATCACCGTTGCGGCGGATGGTGGTCAACTTCTCGTTGATTGACTCGTCGCTCACCTCCTGCTGCAAGATGTCAGTGAAACCCAGAATCGCCGACAGCGGGGTGCGAAGTTCATGACTCATGTTGGCCAGAAAGCGACTTTTCGCCTGGTTGGCCTGGTTGGCTTGATCGCGGGCGTCGCGGAGTTGCTGTTGAGTTTGAAGCCGATCGGAAATATCGACAAACGTGATCACGGCGCCGACGGTTCGGTCGTCTTGGATGATCGGGTGGCACCAGTATTCAACGGGGAAACAGGTACCATCGGAGCGGCGAAACACCTCGTCGCAGCGATTGACGCTGATGCCTTGACGAATCGCCTGACTGATTGGTGATTTGCCGCGGGGATAGTGATGAGTCGGATCCGAACCGAGTTGCAACAACCGCTCGACATCGTGGCTGATCGCATCGTCGGCATCGCGCAAGCCAAGGGCTTTGACCGCCGAAGCGTTCAGGAACATGCACAGATTATTGGTGTCAATGCCAAGGATCGCTTCGGCGGTCGAGTCCAATAACAAACGAATCGTCTGTTCGCTGCTGCGGGCCGATTCGCCGATCCGAACCCGTTCGGTCACATCGTTTTGAACCCCGACGAAATGGGTCACCCGGCCATCATGGTCGCGGACGGGGGTGATATACAGATCGTTCCAAAATGCCGTGCCGTCCTTGCGATAGTTCACCATCAGCGTTCGGCAGGGACGTTCCTGTTTAATCGCACGCCGAATCACCCGAACGGCGTCCCTCGAGGTGTCTTTGCCCTGCAGGAAACGGCAGTTGCGACCCAGGATGTCCTCCATCGCATAACCGGTCATTTCCACGAATCCGTTGTTGACGAACGTGATGGGGTTGTCCGGCAGCGTCGGATCGCTGATGACGATCCCATTGGTGACCGTCGCGACGCACTTTTGGAGCAATTGCATCTCCGCGTCGCGTTGATGCCTCCGGGTCACGTCGCGAGCGGTCAGGTAGAGACAGGGTTGACCGTCCAGGGTGACCGGCGAGTAGGAGACTTCGACGGGGAACGTGGTGCCATCGAGCCGGCGGAAGGTGGATTCGACAATCTTCGGGGCGTCGCCGGGGGTCGAGTCCGAACCTTTCAAACGAATGGCCATTTGGTCCGCGGTCATCGCGGGGTCCACCCAATCGATCCGCAAACCCGCGAGTTGTTCAATCTCATAACCCAGCGCGGCGGCCATCGCGGCGTTGCCATAGGTGACCCGCCCCCGCTGGTCGAGCAATCCATGCGGCTCGACGGCCTGGTCGCACATGAATTTGAAACGCAGCGTTTGCGCCTGAGCGGCCTTGAGCGGTTGGATATTAATCAACGCCACCACCACGCCGCGGATCTCCGTCTCGTGCAGCATCGGCACGGCGCGGATCAGGTAGGTTTGATCCTCCAATACCACTTCGGCTTCCCCGCCCTCCAACCGGCTGATGACCTCGCGGATCAATCGCAGCATCGGTTCGTGGTCGGGACCGGAACAAAACAGATCGATGCGGCGACCGATGTCTTGATCGGTTAGGTCAAACAGGCGTGAGGTTTCGGGGGTGAATCGCCGGATCAGAAGATTGCGGTCCAGGAACAACACCCCGACGCGGGTGGCAGCCAAAAGGTGGTTGATATCCTGATTGGCTTCATCCAGCTCTTGGACGCGGCGTTGATGTTCGGCATTGACGGTATAGAGTTCTTCGTTGACACCGTGCAACTCCTCATTGGTACTTTGCAACTCCTCGTTGGAGACGACCATCTCCTCGTTGGTCGCTTGCAGTTCCTCGTTGCTGGTTTCGAGTTCCTCGATCGTCGACTGGAGATTTTGGCGGGTGTGCTCCAGCTCCGCTTCGAGCAGTTCATTGCGGCCCGCGGGCTGCAGCGGTTCGGCGTCCGGGCGCGGCGGGGCTGCGGACTCCGCCGCGCCGGCCCGGCGGTCCGTGTCCTTGGTGTCAGGGCCAAACCACCGAACCAGCAGTGTGGTGCCCTCGCGACCGGGCAACGGCACCGGTTCGACGAGCATCGCGGTGTCGGCCGCCGGCAGACCATCGACGGTCACCGGCACCTGGCGCTGTTTGCACTGCAACGATGCGGCGAGCAGTGGTTCGCGAAGCTGCGGATCGAGTAGATCGGGCAAATAGCGGGTCGGGCGGCCGGGGGGATAACGCAGCAGCGTTTCGCAACCGGGAAAAATATGCAGCACCTGCAGCGAATCGTCCGTCAGGATGCTCGGCGGCATATGCTGATTGAGCAGCCGATCGTAGACGCTCAGCAGCAGGTCGTTGGCGATCGGGGCGGCGGTGGCGGCCGGGGCGGTGATCGTTTCGATCGGCAACGAACTCTCGCTGCCCGGCCGTTCCCCGGTGCGGGGAACCAATACCAAGGGTGACCGTGTGGGCGTTTGAACCGGCCAATCATCCGCCGGTTGCGAGTCATCGTCCGGTCGGCCCGCCGGTCGGGCGATCAAACCTCGCTGCGGCCCGCCGGGGAGGACAGACATTTGACGACGAAAGAATTTCCAGTGCGGGTCGATGGCCCCGAAATGCGATTTCAGCATCCCAAGCGATTCGCTGGGACCGAGCCACAGGCACCCGCCGGGGCGGAGGGCAAAGTGAAAACTCCGCAGCGCCCGATCCTGGGGTTCCGCCCGCAGATAGATCAGCACGTTGCGGCAGGTGACCAAATCGATTTGGGTAAACGGCGGGTCCCGCGTCAAATCGTGGGGGGCGAAAACGACCAAACGACGCAGTTCGGGCCGGACGACGAATTGATCTCGCCGGGTTGCAAAAAACATCTCGCGACGACCCGGCGAGACACCCAGCATTGACCCGGCGTCGTAAATGCCTGCTCCGGCGGTTTGGAGCGAATCGCGGTGGGCGTCGGTGGCGAAAACTTTGAGCGGTGGACTGTGCGATCGCCAATCGATGGCCGCACTGAGTTCGGCCGGCAGGGGCGGCACGCCGGCGGCGACGCACCCGGCCGGATCGCGACGGGCGTCGAGCGCCTCGGCGAAAACGATGGCGACCGAATAGGCTTCCTCGCCGGTGGCACAGCCGCAGATCCAAACGCGGATCGTCGCCGGGCCGGAGCCATCGCGGTTGGGTCGTGCCAAACCGCCGCGGGCCGGACCGCCGCGGTTTGGGGGGGGAACGCTCGCGGTGCCTTGATCGACGACCCTTTGGATCCATTGATCGACCATTTCGTCGGCAACGCGGCGAAGTTGATCGAACGCGTCGGGATCGCGAAAAAATTGCGTGACGTTGATCAAAAGGTCGCGATACAGCTCGTTGACCTCGGCGGGATCCTCCCGGAGCCGGCGGGCGTAGGTTTGCAACGACGCCGCCCCGGTCCGCTGCATCCGCCGCTCCAGCCGTCGCCCGATCGTGCCGACCTTGTAAAGCTCGAAATCGATTTGGTGGGCCGTTCGCAGGGCGGCGAAGACATCGTTCATGCTGCCGCGGTTGGAGGCGACCGGATCGGTTGGGGGGGTGTCGGAGGCCTTGGCGGCCCCCGCTACCGGAGATCCTGAGATCGAGGTTCGCGGCGGCATGGTCCAGCGGCTTCGCGAGGCGACGCCGACGGTTTGGTGACCGTTGACGGTGCGGCCGGCCATCCCCGGCGGGTCGATCAAGTTCAGGTCCGGCTGGGGGTGACCTTCGGGGTCGAAATGGTGCCGCAAAACGCCGCCGATTTGCTCCGGCGCGACGACCACGTCGACGCACCCGGTCGCCGCGGCGTTGACCGGCATGGCGTCAAAGGCGCATGAGCCGGGCGATTGGGCGATGACCATCCCGCCGGCTTGATCGACGTCGACAATCCCGCGGGAACCATCGCTTCCGGTGCCCGAAAGGACGACGGCGGCGGCGTCGGCTCCCGCCGCGATGGCCAGCGACGTGAAAAAGGCGTCGATCGGCCGGGTGTAATTGTTTGATTCGCTTCGGGGCGACAGGTGCAAACGCCGGCCGCGGATCGTCAAATCCTGACCCGGCGGGATCAGGAAGACTTCATCGGCGAGAACCTCCTGGTTATCCGTGGCGACCTGGACCTTCAGCGGCGTGACGCGGCTGAGCAATTGCTGCATGTGCGATTCAAAATCCGGCGAGAGATGCTGGATCACGACGTAGGCGGCGCCCGAATCGGTGGCGATGTTTTGAAACATCCGCTCGAGCGCTTCGAGGCCGCCGGCCGAAGCCCCCACGCCGACGATCGGCAACCGGCCACGAACTGGCCCATTGCTAGGCAATGGCTCGCCGACGGGGGTGGTCGACGTAGCCGGAGACTGGTTCGTCAACGCTGCGGGGTCTGGGGCGGGGTGGGGCAGGATGAAGCAGTCCGTTGAAACGTCGTTGCGACGCATCCGCGGCATTGTAGAACATTCAAGGATTTCGCAACGGCTAACGGGGCATCGGATCGAACCGAGCGACCGCATTTCACAAAAGGGGGCAGTCGGTATCTTGGCAATTGCGGAAATCCTGTCAGATTGACTATCCGCCTCAGGTCGTTGCCACCACACTGACGCGGCCATTGGTTTCCCGTGGGTTTGACGTCCGGGTCCGGCTGCGGCGTCAATTCTCATTTCTACCGGCTTCGCTCACGTGATTGACCATGCAGCCAGACGCGACATCGCAGCCGAAGTCCTTGACGCTGGGCGTCGCTCATGCCGATCCGGCGGCCCGCAGCGATCTCGAGGCGATGGTCCGATCGATTGGTCATCTCGTGAGCTTGTCGACCGACTCGAGCGACCAATTGCTGACGCAATGTGAGCGGAGCGCTCCCGACGTCGTCCTCGTTCACCGGCGGTTGTCCGACGGCAATGGCATCGACGTTGTCAATCAGCTCGGCCAACGCGGCATCACCGCGGCCATCCTGCTGATTGAATCGACCGAATTCGAGGCCGCGAAAATGGACAGCCATAACCTATTGGCCGGTCTGCTGATCACTCCGATGACCTTAGATCAATTGCGACCGTCGATTTTCATCGCCCGCCGTCGTTTCGAGTTGGCCCGGCGGCTGACCGATCGTGCCCGAGACCTTCAAGGGCAACTCAGCGACGCTCCGCCCATGGATGACGATCAGGAAAAGGACTCTTAATGGCCCAGCCATCCACGCAACCTCGGGCCACGATCTACCTATCGCATCACGACCCGGGGCAACTGGCAACGCTCCGAGACCTGCTCCAGTCGCTTGAGCAAGTCGTTTCGTTCACGACCGATTCGGGTCGTCAATTGATCGATCGCGTGGCTGCCCAGGCACCCGACTTGATCGTCACCAGCCCGCGGTTGGCGGACATGGACGGGGTAGAAGCGTTGCTTGAAATCGGCGAGCGGAAAGCGATCCCGTCGATCCTCACCGCCGCCACGTCGGACCAGGACATGGTCGAGCGGGCGATGAAAGACCATGTGATGGTTTACCTGGTCGAACCGATTTCGATCGATGACCTCCGGCCGGCGCTTTACCTAGCGTTCGCTCGCTTTGAAATGCTCGATTCGCTGCAAAGGCAGGTCAGCGATTTGGAACAACGTTTGGAAGAACGCAAACTTGTCGAACGTGCCAAAGGCATCCTGATGAACCAGCGGAAGATCACCGAAGCGGATGCCCATCAACTGTTGCAACGAACGGCCCGCAACCGCCGCGTCAAACTCGCTGAGATCGCGCAAACGATCGTTTCGGCCAACGATTTGTTGGACGGACGATGAGTTCGGCCGATTCAGCCCACTCGGCCGCCGATCGGCTGCCCGATTACGCCGAGCGATTGCGGTTGCAGCACGAGGCGTTTGGCCAGCGGTGGACCGAGGCGATTGCCGCGATCGCACCGGTATTAGACGCCGGGGCGGCGGTCGCGGATTTGGCCTGCGGCGACGGATTTTTCAGCCGCGCGTTGCAGCAATCGCAAGCCGCCCAATGCCGCGTCACGGGTTTTGACAGCGACGACGACTACCTGGCCGCAGCCGGCGAGTTGACCCGGCAGGCTGGCGTCGGGGGGATCGAGTTTGTCAAAGCCGACGTCTTGAATTTAGGGGGCGGGGACGATCAATTCGACCTGGTTTTCTGCGGCGATTCGTTTCAATCGATCCCCCGGCACGATCAACTCATCGGCGAGATGAAACGGGTGTGCCGCCCCGGCGGGTGCGTCATGGTGACCGAGACCGACGGGATTCACGACGTGATCGGTTCGTGGCCGCCGGAAATCGACGTCATGCTCCGGGCCGCGGAGATCGCGAAACTCTCCGGTGCGGCCCGTCGAGGTTATTCGTTCCCCCGTTACGCCATCGATCGCTTTCGCGCGGCCGGTTTGACCGACGTTCGCCAACGATCGTGGACGACCGATGCCTGCGGCCCGATCGACGGCAAAGTCCGCCGCTGGCTCGACCGCCACCTGAGCGATCGATTGGAGGCGATCGACGCCTCGCTTTCGGCCGCTGACACCGAGCAACTCTACCGCCACCTGCACCCCGACGGTCGTCACTACTTTGGCAACGATCCCGACGCAACGTTGACGTTCGTTCGGTACTTCGTGGTGGGCACCTCCTGAATCCCCAAGACTCCCCCGGTGGCGGCGGCCCGCCAGGCCGCCGCACGAGCGCCAACCAAAGCCGTGGCGGCTTCGGCTAAGGCCCCCCGGTGGCCGCGGCCCGCCAGGCCGCCGCCCGAGCGCCGACCGAAGCCTTGGCGGCTTCGGCTACCGACACCGATTGACAATCCCACGGTCGGTCCCGACGCTTCGGTGTCCCCCCGCAACCGCCCCCGCCGCCCCCGCATCGTCCGCCCATGGCTGCCGTCCCCGCCGAGATTCATTACACCCGCACCGACGAAGCACCTGCGGCGGCGACAGCATCCTGGTTGCCCATCCTCCGTCATGTTCTCGGTCCCGCCGGGGTTGATTTGCGGACCGCCGACATCTCGCTGGCCGGTCGGATCTTGGCCGCCTTCCCCCAGTGTGCCGATCCCGGCGTCGGTGAAGTGCCCGATGCGTTGAACATGCTCGGTCAATTGGCGACCCGGCCGAACGCCAACATCATCAAATTGCCCAACATCTCGGCGTCGATCCCGCAGCTCTCCGCGGCAATCGCCGAACTCAATTCGCAGGGCTGCACGCTGCCCGACTATCCGCTCGAACCGACCACCGACGAGCAGCGGGCGGTTCAAAAACGTTATGCCGCGGTGTTGGGCAGCGCCGTCAACCCGGTCCTTCGCGAGGGCAATTCCGATCGCCGAGTCGCCGCGCCGGTCAAACGCGCCGCTCAGGCACATCCTCATTCAATGGGCGCCTGGTCGCCGGATTCCAAAACCCGCGTCACGTCGATGCCGGCGGGCGATTTTTACGACTCGGAGACCTCCGTCGTCATCCCATCGCCGACAACGGCCAAAATCGTCTTCATCTCCGAGTCGGGTCAATCACAAACGCTTCGGCAGTCCTTGCCGCTGACCGAGGGTGAAGTCGTCGACTGCGCGGTGTGTCGCCGCGAGCCGCTGCGGGCGTTTTTGGCCGAGGCGATCGATTCGGCCGACGCTGGCGAGTTGGTGTCGTTGCACCTCAAAGCGACGATGATGAAGGTCAGTGATCCGATCCTGTTCGGCCACGCCGTGGAGGTGTATCACCGCGATTTGTTTGAAAAGCATGGCCGTGAGTTGGAAGATGCGGGGGCATCGGCTCGCCAGGGCATGGCTCAAGTCCTCTCGGTGATCGCGGGCCTGCCGCCGGGTCGTCAAAGCCAACTGACGGCTGCGGTCGGCAAGGCCGGCGGCAAGCCCCGCCCGCCGTTGGCGATGGTCGATTCGGACCGCGGGATCACTAATTTGCACGTCCCCAGCGACGTGATTATTGACGCGTCGATGCCCGCGATGATCCGCGCCGGGGGCAAGATGTGGGGTCCCGACGGCCGGACCGCCGATACGCTCGCGATCATTCCCGACCGCTGCTACGCGGGCGTCTATCAAGCGGTGATCGACGACTGCAAAGCCAATGGCGCGTTCGACGTCGCGACGATGGGCAGCGTCGCCAACGTTGGTTTGATGGCCAAAAAAGCCGAGGAATACGGTAGCCACGACAAGACATTTGAGATTTTCGAGGCGGGCAAAGTCCAGGTCATCGACGCCGACGGCGCGGTGCTGTTGAGCCAAACCGTCGCGGCTGGGGACCTGTTTCGGGCCTGTCAAACCCAAGCCGTCGCGATCGCCGATTGGGTTCGGTTGGCCGTCTCGCGGGCCAGGGCGACCGGCAGCCCCGCGGTCTTTTGGTTGGATCAAAACCGTGCCCACGATCGGCATCTAATCGAATTGGTTCGCCAGCGTTTGCGGGACCACGATACCGACGGTTTAGACATTCAAATCCTCGCCCCCGAGCAGGCGACGCGTCACGCCTGCGAGACGATCCGCGGCGGGTGCGACGTCATTTCCGTCACCGGAAACGTGCTTCGCGACTACCTGACCGACCTGTTTCCGATCTTGGAGCTTGGCACCAGCGCCAAAATGCTCTCAATCGTTCCGCTGTTGGCCGGCGGCGGGTTGTTTGAAACCGGCGCCGGCGGCTCAGCCCCCAAACACGTTCAACAATTGCTCGCCGAAAACCACCTTCGTTGGGATTCGCTCGGGGAGTTTCTCGCCCTCAAAGTGTCGCTCGATGCGCTGGCCGACTCGACCGGCAGCGACAAGATACGCGTCACCGCCGAAGCGCTCGACGCGGCGACCTGCCGGTTGCTCGACGGAGACAAATCGCCCGGCCGCAGCGTCGGCGAGTTGGACAATCGTGGCAGTCAATTTTGGTTGACGTTGTTTTGGGCCGAAGCCTTGGCGTCTCAAATGGACTCTCCGCCATTGGCCGAAACCTTCAGCCCGGTTGCCACCCAACTGCGCCAAAACGTCGACCAGATCGAGTCCGAACTTCGCGCCGGCGCCGGCCAGTCCGTTGATCTAGGCGGCTACTACCGCCCCGACCAAGACAAGCTCACCGCCGTGATGCGTCCCAGCGACACGTTTAATCGAATTTTGGAAAAATTGGCCTAACCGCTAATCGAAGAAGTCAAACACTAATCAACGTTCGTAGACACTTCGTGCTGGCTGAATCTTTATTAGTGTTTCATTTCTTTGATGAGTGGTTCACCTCTTTTTTTATCCAATTAACCCGGTAATGATCGCCACGCGACCGTGAATTTGTAAATCCATGAGTGAGCTATTGAGGATGGGTTCCGTAGGGTCCGAATGCAAAAACCATTCAAGGTTCAATGACCACCTTGATGCAACCATCTTTCTTGTCGCGGAACGTCTTATAAGCATCCGGGGCGTCGTCCAGACTCACTCGGTGAGTGATAACGAAACTCGGATCGATCTTGCCCTCTTCGATCATCGCCAACAGTGGTTTTAAATATCGCTGGACATGGGTTTGACCGGTCTTGAGCGTCAGCGATTTGTTCATCAGCGGTCCAAGCATCAAGCCGTCGACGGTCGCGGTGTAGACGCCCGGCATGGAGATCGTTCCGCCTTTGCGGCAGCAGCGGATCGCTTGGTTGATCGCGTGCGGGGCATTTTCGTTGCCGAAGACGAGTTCCTTGCCCCGCTCCGAAACCGCCGCGAGCAGGGAGTTGGCCGCGTGGGCTTCAGCGCCGACGGCGTCGATGCAACGATCCGGCCCCCGGCCGCCGGTCATCTCCTGTAACGTCTCATAAACATCTTTTTGCGAATAATCAATCGTTTCGGCTTTGCCATGTTCCCGCGCCATCTCCAGCCGTTCGGGGAACCGATCGATCGCGATGACGCGGCCGGCTCCGAGCATCCACGCCGATAGGATGCAAAATTGGCCGACCGGTCCGCATCCCCAAACCGCGACGGTGTCACCAGCTTCGATGTCGGCGTTCTCGGCCGCCATGTAACCGGTCGGAAAGATATCGGACAAGAACACGACTTTGTCATCGGGCAATGATGACTCGATCTTGATCGGTCCATGATCGGCCATCGGCACCCGCAGCGCCTCGGCCTGGCCGCCGGCGTAGCCGCCCAGCAGATGGCTGTAGCCGAACAGCCCCGCGGGGGAATGACCCATGACCGCCGCGGCCGCTTCGGCGTTGGGGTTGGATTCGTCGCATAACGAGAACAATTGATGTTCGCAAAAATAGCAACGGCCGCAGGCGATCGTAAACGGAACGACGACGCGGTCGCCTTTTTTGAGTCGCTCCACGTCGGCGCCGACCTCGGTGACCACCCCCATCGGTTCATGACCGATGATGTCGCCGGTTTGCATCCCCGACATGTTGCCGCTCATCAGGTGCAGATCCGAGCCGCAGATCCCGGAGCTGGTGATTTGGATCACCACATCGGTCGGTTCTTGCAGTTTGGCGTCGGGGACGTCATCGCACCGAATGTCGCCGGTGCCGTGCCAAGTGATCGCTTTCATGTGGTTCGTTTCGCGGTTGTGGTCATTTGGGCGAGATGTCGTTGGGGGACAAGCATACGGCGAACCAAAAGACCGATTTGTCGAAATTCCGAACAAAGGCTCAAGTCGGGCGTCCCCCGGACCGAACGGGCTTGCCGCGGCGGCGGGAAAAACCGCACAGTGCCCCCCGCGATGAAATTTCGGACGCTCCGGCACTCGGTGACCAAGGATGGTGGCCCCCGCCGACGCGTCTCTCCCCGGCGACGATCAAGGACGATCCCCCGTGCATCAAACTCGGCAGCAATCTCGGCAACGGTTCGTTTCCATCCACCGCGGGCTACTCGCCGCGGCGTTTTCCCTGCTCGCCGCGGCGACCTCCGCGATCGCCGGCGACGCGGTCCTGGTTGAATTTCACTCGCCCGGATGCGGTCCCTGCCGAGCGATGCAGCCGGTTGTTTCCGAATTGATCGCCCGCGGCGTGCCGGTTCGCCAAGTCGACGTCTCGGCCGAACGGACCATTGCCGCTCGCTACCGGATCACGTCGACGCCGACCTATGTCATTTTGCGGGAAGGCCGGGAGGTCACCCGGCTGTCCGGGATGCAGTCGATCGACTCGCTCCGGGAGGCGCTCAACCGTCGCCCCGGCGGCCCGTTGCGGACCACCGGCGCTCACACCGCCCCGGTTCGCCAGCCGGACGCGGGCGGTCCCAACACGCGGTTGGCGCCGCTGGGCAGCCAGAAGCCGTGGCAGAGTGATACGCCGGTCATCCGCCGCGATTTCGCCAATCCGACCCCACGTTTTGACCAAGTTGCCGCCCCGGCCGCGGTCACCGCCGATGGCGAACCGATGCCTTCGCGGGAACTGGCCGACGCGATCCAGCGTGCTCAGGCGGCCACCGTTCGCCTGAGAGTGCATGATTCAAACGGGTTTGGCGTCGGCACCGGCACGATCATCGATACCCACGACGACGAAGCGTTAGTGCTCACCTGCGGACACCTGTTTCGCGAAACCGGCCGCGAGGGCCGAATCGAAGTCGACGTGTTTGCCGCCGGACAAACCCATACCGTCCCGGGTACGTTGATCGACTACGAGGACGGCGACCGCGACATTGCCTTGGTCGCGATTCGTCCCCCCGTGCCGGTCGTCCCGGTCGCGGTCATTGGCGATCAAACGATCCGCACCGGCGACCCGGCGTTCAGCTTCGGTTGCGACCGCGGGGCGGACCCGACGCGGCGAGACACCCGCATCACCGGCGTCAACAAATACAACCAAAAGCAGGGCGGCAGCAATTTGGAAATCGCCGGCGCGCCGATCGACGGCCGCTCCGGCGGCGGGTTGTTCGATCAAACCGGAACGCTCGTCGGCGTCTGCAACGCGGCGGATTTCCAAGGCGACGTCGGAATCTACACCGGCCCGGGCAACATCCACTGGCAGCTTGATCGGGTGTCGTTGAGCGGCCTTTACCAAAACGCCCGCCCCGCCGCGGCGGTTGTCTCGGCTCCCGCCCCGTCGACTGATTTTGCTTCGGTCAACAACTTTGCCTCCGACAACGCCGCCGCCGCCGAGATGATCGTCATCGTCCGCTCGGCCGACGGTTCGACCCGCGAAATGTTGACGTTGGCCAATCCCGACGCCCGCCTGGTCGCACAGATTCAAGCGGCCGCGGGACGGTGAACCAATTCGGTCGCGATGGGACCAATGCGACCCATGGGACCAATGCGACTCATGGGACCAATGCGACTGATTTGTCCCATCGGTCCTATTAGTCCCATTGGTCCCATCGTTTGTTCTCCGACTACGACCCCCGGCGGTTCATCCCCGCCCGGTCCATCAGCGACGTGCTGAGCACCTGCTGCAAATACTCGTCGTCCGGCGGCGGCGGCCCGTAGGCCCCCAGCGTCTGCGGATCGTACTCCAGCACGTAGTCGTGCTTGGCGACCGAAATTTTGCAATTCGGATCGGCCCGTTTACGCAAAATTTCTCGTCCGTCGACTTTGGTCCCGTTGCGGCTTTTGAGGTCGCTGACGAACCAGTAACCCTGCTCCAAAGTCATCCGGCAGTGTTGCCCCGAGACGTTGGCGAAGTCCAAACAGATGTCGCATTGACGCCGCCGGCCGATCACCAGGCGGTCTTTGATCAGCGGGATGGGGTCCCCGCCGCCGGTGGGCATCAACTGCCCAAACGCTCCGGCGAACGTCGGTTCGTTATCAGACATTTCAGTCCGTGGTAAAAATAGAAAAGCAAAAACAATCTCCGCCAACGAGTTTACCCAACTTGACCTCCGCAATCACCCGACAATTCTCGGCCCCACCGCCGTGGCGAGCCGAGGGCTTGCGTTTCAATGCGTTCGGACGGTCGCTGCAGCGTCGTTTCGGGGGCCGGGTCCAGCGGGTTTCGCTCGACGCCGGGCTGACGTGCCCCAATGTCGACGGCACCGTTGCCCGGGGCGGATGCAATTTTTGCGACAACCGGTCCTTCTCGCCCTCCCGCCGCGTCCGCCTAGCCCGCGTCGCCGAGCAGATGCGAACCGGCATCGCGACCGTCACCGAACGGTACAAAAAAGTCAGCGGTTTTATCGCCTACTTTCAACCGGCAACAAACACTTACGCCGACGTCGATCAACTCCGCGACCTCTACCGTTTGGCCATCGATTCGGACCCCCGCGTCGTCGGTTTGGCGATTGGAACGCGGCCCGACTGCGTCCCCGATTCGGTGCTTGATCTACTGTCTCAACTCGCGACCGACACGATGGTGACGCTTGAGCTTGGGATGCAGACCGTTGACGACGCGTCGCTGGTTTGGATGAACCGTGCTCACCGGCACGCGGATTTGGTCAACGCCGTCGATCGGGCACGCGGCCGGGGGTTTGAAATCTGTGTTCACGTCATCCTGGGCGTCCCCGGCGAAACGCACGCGACCGCGATGGCCGCTGCCGATGAAATCAGCCGCCTGGGGATCGACGCGGTAAAAATTCACAATCTCTATGCCGTCCGCGGCACGCCGCTGGGCGACGAGGTGCTCGCCGGACGTGTCACGATGCCCGATCGCCAGGAATATCTAACGACGGTCGCCGACTTCCTGCAGCGGTTGCCGCCGCGGGTGGTCGTTGAACGCATTTCCGGCGACGCCCCGCCGGACTTTTTGATCGCCCCGGCGTGGTGTGCCCGAAAGTCATCGATCCGCATCACGCTGGACGAGCTGTTGACCGCTCGCGGCAAGGTCCAAGGGGACGACTGGGTGCCGCCGGCGGTTGACCCGGCGGCCCGCCCGGTTCCGGCCGATCAGACGCCGGAGGCGGTTTTGGCCAAAATCGACACCCGGCGGCGTTTGCCGGTCCTTAAGCTTTGACGCCGTCGGCCCCCGCGGCGAGCACCTCGGCGACTTTTTCCAACAGTCGTTCCATCACAAACGGTTTGTGCAGATAACCCGAAACGCCGAGCAATTCGGCATACGCCTGATGCCGTTGGCCCTCGTTGGCGGTCACCATGATCACCGGCAGCGGCAGTTCGTTGAGTCGGCGGAGCTTTTCGAGCACCAAAAAACCGGAACGTTTGGGCATCATCATGTCCAGGATCATCAGGTCCGGCGATTCGGCTTCGGCCATCGCCACGCCCGCGTTGCCGTCGCGAGCGATGACGACCTGATAGCCGGCATCGAGCAGGGCAAAACGCGTCGTTTCGATGATTTCGGCATCGTCATCGACAATCAAAATCTTCTTCGTCGCAGCGGTGGATTCGGACATGGCGGGCCGGGGGGGCGTGTTGGGAAACCGACGTTTGCCAAAACAAAGTTGGCGGTGGTCTTGACAGCCGATCTTGACAGAACCGCCGGTGACCGCAACAGTGACCGTCGTAAGCAGCACAGCATCTGTCGCACAGGCGTCCACGAAACGGTTTCGACCGGGCGACGTACGATAGCAGCGGCACTGAGTTCAGGTCGCTTGGGGCAGGTTCGCCCATGGGGTGTCGGTTTGGAAGGTTCAGGTAGTGGTTAATATTTACGTCGGCAACCTCAGCTTTACGGCCACGGACGAAGAAGTCCGCGGGGCGTTTGAGCAGTTCGGAGAGGTCGCATCGGTCAACGTGATCATGGATCGGGAAACCGGTCGATCGCGTGGGTTTGCGTTCGTCGAGATGGCGGACCCGGAAGTGGCAAAGGAAGCGATCGAGCAGATCAACGGCACCCAAATCGCCGGTCGCAACGTGACGGTCAACGAAGCCCGGCCGCGGGCACCCCGCGGTGGCGGCGGCGGGGGTGGTGGATATAGCGGCGGCGGTGGTGGCGGCGGCTACGGCGGCGGCGGTGGCGGTCGCTCCGGTGGCGGCGGCTACGGCGGCGGCGGCGGCGGTCGTTCCGGCGGCGGTGGCGGCTATGGCGGCGGCGGCCAAGGTGGCGGCGGCTACGGCGGCGGCGGTGGTGGTTACGGCGGCGGCGGCGGCGGTGGCAACCGCGGCGGCGACCGGTACTAACGGTGGGATAGGCCTCCGGCCTGTCATTACCCACTGAGTTAACAACGACTCAACGAAAAACCCCGCGATCAAGCGATCGCGGGGTTTTTTTGTTGCCGATGAAGCCGAATGGCACTTACTTGACTAAGATTCGGCCAACCTCCCCCTAACTCTTTCTCCCCCTCTCCCCGCTTCGGGGCATTGGTCTCTACACAGCTTTCTCTAGTCCCGATAGGGACGACATGCAATAGCCACGGACGCCAGTCCGTGGTTTGGAAAAACCTGACTGCTATATAGTCCCGATAGGGACGACAGGGACACGGCAATAGCGAATCCTGCCGTCTCTATCGGGACTCTCCTCCACGTACCTTCGGCAAAACCACGGACTGGCGTCCGTGGCTATTGCATGTCGTCCCTATCGGGACTGAAGAAAGTTGTGTAGAGACCAATGCCCCGAGGCGGGGAGAGGGGGCAGAAGAAAAATCATTGCCGGCCCATCACTCGGCCTCGACCGGTTCGGCCGTCGCCGGCTCACCGCCGCCGAGCAGCGGGAAGGATTCTTCCAATGCCGTTGAACCGGCATTGGCGAGTTCTTCCAACGCTTCGCGGCGGTAGTTGACCTCCGAATCCTGGAAGATTCGGAAAGCCGGTCCCGGCCGGGATCAGGTGACCCAGGATCACGTTCTCTTTGAGACCAACCAGCTTGTCGACTTTGCCGGCCAGCGCCGCTTCGGTCAATACCTTGGTGGTCTCCTGGAACGAAGCCGCCGAGATGAAGCTGTTGGACTGCACCGAAGCTTTGGTGATGCCCAATAACTGAGTGCTCGCCGTGGCGTTCTTAGGTTTCTTGCCTTTGGCCGGTGTTCCGCCCAGCGCTTCGACTTCGGCATTGGTTTTGTCAAAGTCGCTTCGCCGGACCACCTGACCCTCGGTGTAATCCGTGTCGCCCTGGTTGGCGATTTTGATGCTATCGGTCAACTGATTGTTGGCCCTTCGGAAATGGAATCGGTCCATCACCGCGCCGGGCAACAAGCTGGTGTCGCCGGCAGTCTCGATTTTGACCTTACGCAACATCTGCGAAATGATGATCTCACAATGCTTATCGTTGATCTCGACTCGCTGCGACCGATAAACCTGTTGAATTTCGTGCATCAAATACTGCTGCACGGCTTCCTCGCCGGACACCCGCAGGATGTCGTGGGGTACCAACGGTCCGTCAACCAATGATTGGCCGGCCTTGACGATATCTCCGGTGTGAACCAACAAGTGCTTGCCGTGAGGTACCAGGTGCTCGCGTTCGACGCCGGTTTCGTTCTTGACGATGATCGATCGCTTGCCGCGTTTGCGTTCGGCCAGGATTTCGACTTCACCGTCGATTTCCGCAATCACGGCCGGGTCCTTGGGCTTACGAGCCTCAAAGATCTCAGTCACCCGCGGCAGACCGCCGGTGATGTCCGACACCCCGCCGGCCTCACGCGGCATTTCGGCCAAGACCGAACCGGGTTTGACCTGCTCGCCATGTTTGACGGTGACCGCAGCACGCTCGGGTAGATACTGAGCGTGAAGCGCCTTGCCGGTTTCGTCCTCAATGACCAACTGCGGGTGCAGATCGCCTTTGTGGTCGATGACGATCATCCGAACGTTGCCGGACGCTTCCCGCTCCGATCGGACCGTTTCGCCCTCGACGATGTCCTCATGACGAACCTTTCCGGTAACCTCCGAGAGAATCGGAACGGCATAGGGGTTCCATTCGCACAATGTCGTGCCGGCTTCGACGGTGTCGCCTTCCTTGACCATCAGCGTCGCCCCGGTCGGAATGTCATAAGACTCAATCTCACGACCGCGCGAGTCGACCAGCAACAATTGACCATTGCGGGTCAACACAATGTCACGACCTTCGAGGTCGGTGACGAATTTCATGCGGGTCAAACGAACTTCGCCGCCACGGTTAGCTTTGATGTCCGACTCCATCGCCTGCTTATCGACGCTGCCGCCGATGTGGAATGTTCGCATGGTCAACTGCGTACCCGGCTCGCCGATCGACTGGGCGGCAATGATGCCGACCGCCATGCCTTCCTCGACCAGTGATCCGGTCGACATGTCCATGCCATAGCAACGGCGGCAAACACCCAGCGCCGCGTCGCACGTCATCGGCGTGCGAACCTGGATCTTTTCCAGACCCATCAACTCAATCTTACGAGCCGAAACGGGGTCCACCATCTCATTGGCCTCGATGATCACTTCATCGGTGACCGGGTTGACGATCGATTTGAGCGACACCCGCCCGTTGATCGACTCGGCCAACGACACTTCGACCTTTTCACCACGGTAGACGATCCCCTTGGTGATGCCCTGGGTCGTGCCGCAATCCTCCATCGTGACGACGACATTTTGTGCGACGTCGGCAAGCTTACGGGTCAGGTATCCCGAGTCGGCGGTTTTAAGCGCCGTGTCGGCCAAACCTTTGCGAGCACCGTGAGTGGACGAGAAATACTCGAGCACCGATAGCCCTTCGCGGAAGTTGGCTTTGATCGGCGTTTCGATGATCTCGCCGGTCGGTTTGGCCATCAAACCCCGCATCCCGGCGAGCTGACGGATTTGTTCGATCCCGCCCCGGGCACCGGAGTGACTCATCAGGAAGACGGGGTTGATGTACCACCCGCCTTCGCGAATGTCGTTTTCCATCGCTTTCATCATGTCGGTCGTGATCAATTCACGAGCCGCCGTCCAAGCGTCGAGCACCTGGTTGTAACGTTCCTTGCCGGTCATCAAACCGCGTTCGTAATTCTTGCGGTGTTTCATCACCGTCTTCTCGGCGTCTTTGATGAATGACGCCTTGGTGTCGGGGGTGACCAAGTCATCGGTGGCGAACGACAGCCCCGAGCGGGTCGACTCGCGGAAACCGGTCTGCATCATGTCGTCGAGCAAATGGATCGTCGCCTTGCGACCGAGACGCTGGTAGCAATCCGAGATGCAGCGTGACAAATCGCCGGAACGCATCGGCGTATTATAGAAATCCATCCCCGTCGGCAACATTTCGTTGAACCGAACGCGGCCCGGGGTGGTGTCGATGATCGCACCGTACTCGCCGGTATCGTCGGGCGTGTGCAGACGCTGGTACTTGGGCAGACGAAGTTTAATCTTTGCGTGCGTGCCGACTTTGCCCAGCGACATGGCGACCTCGACTTCGTCATAGGAACAGAACGTCATGCCCTGGCCCTTTTGACCGTCCATTTCAGCGGTCATGAAGTAGCAACCCATGACGATGTCCTGGGACGGACTCATGATCGGCTTGCCGTTGGACGGCGCGAACACGTTGTTGGTCGACATCATCAACGTGTGCGCCTCGACCTGAGCCTCGATCGAAAGCGGCAGGTGGACGGCCATCTGGTCACCGTCGAAGTCGGCGTTGAAGCCTTTGCAGACCAACGGGTGCAGGTGAATGGCGTTTCCCTCGACGAGGATTGGTTCGAAAGCCTGAATCCCCATCCGGTGCAGCGTCGGAGCACGGTTGAGCAGCACCGGGTGGTTGGTGATGACCTGCTCGAGGATGTCCCAAACCTCCTCGTCCTTCCGTTCCAACATCTTCTTGGCCGATTTGATCGTGTCGGCGTGCCCGAGTTCTTTCAAACGGCGGATGATGAACGGTTGATACAATTCCAGCGCAATCTTTTTGGGCAAACCGCACTGGTGCAGTTTGAGCCGCGGTCCGACAACGATGACGCTGCGAGCGCTATAGTCGACCCGTTTGCCCAGCAGGTTCTCGCGGAATCGTCCCTGCTTGCCCTTGATCATGTCGGTCAAGGATTTTAGCGGCCGATTAGACGAACCGAGCACCGGGCGTTTGCAACGGTTGTTGTCAAACAACGCATCGACCGACTGTTGCAACATTCGCTTTTCATTGCGAATGATGACTTCGGGGGCGTTCAGATCGACGAGCTTTCGCAACCGGTTGTTGCGATTGATAATTCGGCGATACAGGTCGTTCAAATCGCTGGTCGCAAAGTTGCCCGAGTCCAATAGCACCAGCGGGCGCAGGTCCGGCGGGATCACCGGCACAACGTCCAGCACCATCCATTCGGGACGGTTGTCGCTGTCACGAATCGACTCGACAATCTTGAGCCGATTGACCAGATCCTTCTTCTTCTGCTTCGAGCCGGTCTCGGCCAAGTCGACGCGAAGTTGATCCGACAGCGTGACCAAGTCGAGTTGACCGAGCAGCTTGCGGATCGCCTCGGCGCCCATGTCGGCCTCGAACGAGCCGGGGCCATACTGTTGCCTCGCGGCGCGGTATTCCTCCTCGGTCAACAGTTGCTGATGTTCCAGTTCGGTCGTGCCGGGATCGACGACCACATAATCCTGGAAATAGACCACCTTTTCGATCGACGATGTTTTCATCGCCAGGAGGTTACCCAGCCGCGACGGCATGGCTTTGAAGAACCAAATATGCACGACCGGGGCGGCCAATTCGATGTGCCCCATCCGTTTGCGGCGCACCCGAGAGTGCGTGACTTTGACGCCGCAACGGTCACAGATCATGCCTTTGTATTTCATCCCGCGGTACTTGCCGCAGGCGCATTCCCAGTCCTTTTCGGGACCAAAGATGCGTTCGCAGAACAGACCGTCCTTTTCGGGCCGGTAGGTTCGGTAGTTGATCGTTTCGGGCTTTTTGACTTCGCCGAACGACCAAGCCTTGATGTCTTGGGGACGGGCCAAGGAGATGCGGACGGCCGCGTAATCGTTGATCCGGTCGTAGCTGCTGGTTTCGCCGATGGACATGGAAGAGTTTACAGTTTTAAGTTTACAGTTTTTAGTTTAAGAAACCCGACCGGCGGCCGAGTCTTTGGTAGACGCGATGCGTCCTGAACGTGTTGCCGCTGCCATCATCAGTCTTGTGAACTGATGACTGTGAACTGACAACTGAAAACTTTCCTAGATCGGCCGTTTCTCGAGCTGCATGTTGAGTGCGAGGCCGCGGATCTCGTTGGTCAAAACGTCGAACGAGGCCGGCGTGCCGGCTTCGAGCGTGTTTTCGCCCTTGACCATCGATTCGTAGATCTTCGTGCGGCCTTCGACGTCGTCGGATTTGACCGTCAACAACTCCTGCAGGATGTAGGCGGCGCCATAGGCTTCGAGCGCCCAGACTTCCATCTCGCCAAACCGTTGGCCGCCGAATCGAGCCTTGCCGCCCAGCGGTTGTTGGGTGATGAGTGAGTAGGGGCCGGTCGAGCGGGCGTGAACCTTGTCGTCGACCAGGTGATGGAGTTTGAGCATGTAGATGTAGCCCACCGTTGTCTCCTGCTCCATCGGCTCACCGGTTCGGCCGTCGATCAAACGAATCTTCCCGTGACGGGGCAACCCGGCGTCGTCGAGGCATTGATTGATCTCCGATTCGGTCGCACCGTCAAAGATCGGGGTGATCGCTTGGAACCCGAGTTTGGCTCCGGCCCAACCGAGGTGCGTTTCGAGAATCTGGCCGACGTTCATCCGCGAGGGGACACCCAGCGGGTTGAGCATGATTTGGATCGGCGTCCCGTCGGGCAGGAACGGCATGTCCTCGATCGGCAGGATCTTGGCGATCACCCCCTTGTTGCCGTGACGACCAGCCATCTTGTCGCCGACGGAGATCGTTCGTTTCGTGGCGATGTAGACTTTGACCATTTGCAACACGCCGCTGCGAAGTTCATCGCCGCGTTTCATGCTGTTGAGTTTTCGGTCGCGATGATCGATCGCGTTTTCAACGTTGCCCCACTGCGTCTCATAAACTTTGGCGACGTCATCCTTTCTTGGCGTCACCGACCTGTTCCAGGATATGGTCATAGCGAAACGATGCGGCCCGCTCGGCGACAAACTTGGGGTCCTGACCGTCGGCCAGCGGCGTGCCGGTGGTGTCCTTGAGCTTGGTGCCCGCGGCTTCCTCCATGTCGCGGATCATCGACTCAAAGACCGACGCGATCTCGGCGTTGCCGGTCGATTCGGTTTCCTTGAGTTCCTTCTCGAAAAGCTTTCGCTCGTCTTCGGACAACGACATCCGTCGGCTGAACTTATGCGTGTCGATGACGATGCCTTCGATGCCCGAGGGCACTTCGAGAGAATCGTTTTTGACGTCTTCACCGGCCCGGCCAAAGATCGCGTGGAGCAATTTCTCTTCGGGCGTCAACTCGGTTTTGGATTTCGGTGAAACTTTGCCAACCAAAACGTCGCCCGGTTTGACATAAGTTCCCACCTGCACAATGCCGCTCTCGTCGAGCTGCGCCAGCGCTTTTTCGGAAACATTAGGAATGTCGCGAGTGAACTCTTCGCGGCCCAGTTTGGTTTCGCGGATTTCAACGTCAAAGTCTTCGATATGGATCGACGTGTAGGTGTCGTTTCGCACCAACTCCTCGGAGATGATGATCGCGTCTTCGTAGTTGAACCCGTCGAATGACATGAAGCCAACCAGGACGTTTCGACCCAGCGCCAGCTCACCCTTATGAGTCGCCGCACCGTCGGCGATGATTTGGTTCTTTTCAACTTTGTCACCAATCATCACGAGCGGTTTTTGGTTCTGGCAGGTGCGTTCGTTGAGGCCCTGGAACTTTTTCATCTCATAATGATCGCTGCCGATTTCGATCCGGTCGGCATCACAGTACGTGACCTTTCCGGCGCGGCGGGCGCGAACAACCATCGCGGAGTTCTTGGCGACTTCGCGTTCCATGCCGGTCGCGACGATCGGCGGTTCGGCCACGAGCAGCGGCACGGCTTGCCGCTGCATGTTGGAACCCATCAACGCCCGGTTGGCGTCGTCATGCTCCAGGAACGGAATCAACCCGGCTGACACGCCGACCATTTGGGCCGGGGCCACGTCCATGTAGTCGACCTGTTCGGGCCGAACGATCTCAAAGTCGGATCGGAAACGGGCGATCAAGTTGGGGCCGGCCACCAATTTCTTGTCTTTGCCGACTTCGGTATCGGCCGGGGCAACGTGCGAGTCACCTTCCTGGTCGGCCCGCAGCCATAAGGTTTCATCGGTGACGTGACCGTCGACGATCTTGCGATAGGGCGTGATGAGAAATCCGTAATCGTCCACGCCGGCAAAGATCGCCAGCGACGAGATCAGACCGATGTTGGTCCCTTCGGGCGTCTCAATCGGGCAAATTCGTCCGTAGTGAGAAATGTGGACATCGCGAACCTCGAACCCGGCTCGTTTTCGGTTCAAACCACCGGGGCCAAGCGCCGACAGTCGCCGCTCGTGGGCCAACTGCGACAGCGGGTTGGTCTGGTCAACGACTTGTGAGAGTTCGCCGCGACCGAAGAAGTAATCGATCGCCGCGGAAACCGACTTGGGATTGATGAGCGATCGGGGCGTCATGTCCTGGGCATCCTTGACGCTCATCCGCTCCTGGACCGTCCGGCGAAGTTTCAAGAAACCTTTGCGGAGTTCCTCGGCGGCGAGTTCATCGATCGTCCGCAGTCGGCGATTGCCGAGGTGGTCAATGTCATCGATCTCCGCGTCGCTTTCGGGGTCGAAAAGATCAATGAGGTATTTGAGCGACGCGATCATATCGTCGGGCCGCAGGATCATGGTCTCCTCGGAGACACCCAAACCTAGTTTGCGATTGAGCCGGAACCGCCCGACTTTGCCGAGCCGGTAGCGGTTATCATCATAAAACTTTTCTTGGAACAACGTCCGCGCTTTTTCGAGCTGCGGCGGGTTGCCCGGACGCAGCCGTTGATAGATCCGCAGCAGCGCTTCCTCGTGCGAGGCGGTTTGATCTTCGGCCAAGGTGTTGAAGATCAGCGGGACTTTGGGCAGGTCCATCGCTTCGATCGACGTCACACCGGCCGCGGCGATCGTCTCGGACATTTCGTCGGTGATCTTCTGACCCGCTTCGACCATGATCTCGCCGGCCCGCTCGTGGCCCGACGGGTAGATGATGTCGTCGACGGCGATCTTGTTGGCGATCTTGGCGGCGTCCGACCCGCCGCTGATCTTGATTTCGCGGGTTTCGTAGAACGCTTGCAACAGGTCCGCGTCGGTCGAATACATCGGGTCCATGGCGCGAAGCAGCATGGTGGCCGGGAACTTGCCCGATTGGTCGATGCGGACCGTCAGCGAGTCCTTTTTGGTGACGTTGACCTCGATCCACGAACCGCGCTCGGGGATGACGCGGCAGGAGGGCAGTTTGCGATCGGTCGTGGTGTCTTGTTCGAGAACGAAGTCGACGCCCGGCGAACGGTGCAACTGCGAAACGACGACGCGTTCGGCACCGTTGATGATGAACTCACCGCCGCCCAGCATGATCGGCAGGTCACCCAGGTAGACCTCCTCCTCGATCGGTTCTTCGCGGTTGAGCCGCAACCAGATACGGACCGGCAGGCCGTAGGAGAGCCGCAGTTGGCGACATTCCTGGACCGTGTAGCGGGGTTTGCCGAGTTCGTAGTGAAGGTATTCCAGCGTCGTGTTGCCGTCGTAGGAGGAGATCGGGAAAATCTCCTTCATCACGCCTTCAAGCCCGTGGGCCTTTCGTTCCAAAGATGGGGTATCGGCCTGCAGGAACTCCGCGTAGGACCGCGTTTGCAGGGCGGTGAGGTCGGGCAAATCGAATTGGCCAAGTCCGGTGCCGAATTTACGAATTTCGGTCGGTTCGAGGCGGCGCTGGGTCGTAACTGCCATGGTGCTGGGCGGACTCCGAGAGGGGTCGAGTGGATCGGCCAAGTTTGACGGGGGTCTGACCGCATCGCCGAATCGGCTTTGGCTGGTCAGGCGAACCCCCGGCACGCCGGGCCGGTGGGGGTTTGGGAATCAGGACGAAGGGCGACCGCCGCGAGCGGACCGCCGGGGATCAAATGCGGAGGAAGCGTCCATGTTTCCGGCCGGGGGCGGGTCACTGCGGTGGGGAGCGACCTTTCCGGGCGGTTTGAACCACCCGGGCGGTAGGGGCACGCTGGACCGGGAGCACGACCACGCCGACGATGGACCCGTAGACCCCCCGCCGCCGTTTGGTGCCATTGTCAACCGCTTCTGGCTGTCTCGCGTGACAGTCAATGCTGTGCCGACCCCCTGATCTGATGTGCCCTTCCAATCCGCAACCGGCGAGGTTAACACGCCCGGCGAATTTGGCCAAGAGGCGGGCGTGGCAATTTTAATGCCGAAGCCACCGCACTTTGATCGCTCGCCACATCGCCAACATCGCCCCGAGCACCAAGAGCAGGAAAACGCCTGCCGGCAGGATGTTGCCGCCCAGCAATCCGACCGTGATCCGAAACGAATCGTTGTACAGCGGGTCCCAAAACAGCACCGTCAGGATCGTTCCCATGCACAGGTAGGGGCCAAACGGCGTCCTGGGGTCTCGCGTGGCGATCCAGACCGCAATGACGATCGCCACGGCCGCCAGCGGCGATAGGAAAAACGCCAGCAACGCCGCCTGCCATCCAACCGCCGCGCCAAGCATCGCCATCAGCGTCACATCGCCAAAGCCCATCGCTTCGACCCCCATCGCCGCCGAAGCAACGATTCGGATTGACCAAATCACCCCGCCGCCGACCGCCAGCCCGACCAACGAGGTGATCAGCCCGAGCCAATGGACCGAACCCCACGCGTAGACGCCGCCGATGGCGACCAACCCGACGATCCACAAACCGACAAGCCAACGCCAGGTCCCGTGGCGAGTCAGGCCGGCCAAAAAGTACGCGACCGCTTTGGAGATACCGTGCCGCAAAATCAGCCGTCGATCGGCCAGGGCAAAACACCAGGCCGACCAGATCGCCCAACCGATCGCCAGCGACTCCCGCCCCAGCCACCAGGGGGTCAACGGGTTGGGATGGCTGGTCAAGACCGGGGACATGCCCCCGACAAAACCCAATCCATCGATTCCGGGCAAAAAGATCGCCGGCGTGATCGTCGCAAATATCAGAAAAAACAACGTTCCCGGGATCGTGATGACATCGGGAATCGTTCGCTCGTCAAAGTCGATGAACGTTGCCGCGGTCATCAACGTCAACGTCGCCAGGTGGGCGGCGGTGATGATCGTCAGCCATGGGGTTGCCGGTCCGATCATCGCCGCTCCGATGAAATCCGGCAGCAGCCCGCCGGTGACCATCCACCGGTATTGCAGCGGGAATAACACCGCCAACGACGCTTCGATCAGCAGCGGCCGGATCCAAAACCAACGGCCGATTTGCCAACGATCGTCAAAGGTCCGTTTGCGGCGGAGCCACCAACCGACGACGGGTACCCGGTGCGACCACGGCGACGCGGCAACCGGCGGATCGTCGCTCGCGGTCAACCACGGCGAGATCGGCCGCGGACGATAGCACCACGTGGTGATGACATGGTTGGCCACCGCGCCGGCGATCAGACCGACCACCGCGAGCAGCCCGAACTGCACCGCTTCGGGCAACGAAAGCCATCGGTCGATGACCGCGGCGAGCGGGCCGACGATCAACCGGCCGCCGGCTCGATGCCGAAATCGCGGATGGTCGTCAACGTCTTGAGTTCCAAGCCTTCGGCCGCGAACGCTTCTCGGCCCCCGGCCAACCGATCCAAAATCGCGAGCACGTATTTCACTTCCAGGCCAAACTCACGGGCCGCCGCGACCGCCTTGATCGCCGACCCGCCGCTGGTGATGACATCCTCGACGATCACGACCGAATCGCCCGGCGAAACCGGACCCTCGACCTGCCGGCCGGTGCCATGACCTTTGGCCTCCTTGCGAACGATGAATCCACGCAAATCAGTTCCCTCCCCGCCCGCCAGCGTCACGATGGCGGCGGTGATCGGGTCGGCGCCGATCGCCATGCCACCGACGGCGTCGATCGTTTGACCATCGGCAATCGTCGATTTGATTAAATCCAGCATCGTTCGCCCGACGATCAACGCGCCGCGCGGGTGCAGCGTCAACTTGCGGCAATCGACGTAATAGTTCGCTTTGGCACCGCTGGCGAGCGTGAAGTCACCGCGAGTCAGCGAGTGTCGCTCGATCAGCTCGATCAATTCAGACGCGGCGGAAACCATCAATCAATCGCGGAAACCGCGTCACCGGGAACGAATCGCTGCCAAGAAGGGAATTGTCGGCCTAGCATATCGTCGGTCCGCGGCGATTGACACCACAGGCACCAATCCCGCTGATCGGTCGCTTGAGCGTTCGGGGTGATTTGCACCCAAATCGTCTCGACGGGCAATTGATCGGCGAATCGATCGGCCCATTCGATCAGCGTCCAGTGATTTGGCTCGTCGAGCACTTCGTCCACGCCCAAGCTAAACCATTCGTCGGCGTCGTTGACCCGATAGGCGTCCAGGTGATGGACCCGCAGGCCGTCGGCCGAGTGGGTTCGCCACAGGCTGAACGTCGGACTGGTAACCGCCGCCGGATCGATGCCTAATTGACCTAAAAAGCAAGTCGCGAGCTGCGTTTTACCCGCGCCCAACGTTCCGACCAGACCGAGACAAACCGGTTCGGGTTGCAAACCGCGGGCGACATCGATCAATCCGGCGGCGACGGTGGAGACGTCCGGTAGGGACAATCCCGTCCGCCGCCGGGCCGGGACCGCCGGGATCACTCGGCGGGGACTTCCGTGACGACCGTGGTGTTGTCATTCATGGCACCCGTCGCGGGCAAGCCGCCCATTACGGTTGTGTTGTCGCCCATGCTCATGCCCGGGTCGACCATGACGGGATCGGTCGACATGTTGACGTCGACGTCGTCGGCCGGTGGGGGACAACCGACGCTGCAAAGGACGACCAACGAAACGCCGCAAAGGGACAGGAGACGACGCGGGATTGGATTGGACACGATCATGTTTGAAAACATTGGTTTAGGTGACTCACCGGGGTGGATGCGGCCGGTCTACCCGGGGCCGCCGGCACCGGCCGTCGGCATTGTGCCATCGCTCGTTCGGCTGCCAAGGCCCCCGGCCGGCACAATCCGGCGGTTCGGTGCAATGCCCCCCCTGAGCGGCAGTTTTGGGGGCGGACCGGGCCGCGGGACTCGATCGGATGACGGCGACGGGCCGATTGAGTTCGCGGGGCCGAACCCCGCACCATTGAAATGAAACCTTCGCTACGGCCCTCGCCGCGGCGTCACGCTCGCAGGCCTCCGCCATGACCCGCTCCCTGACCCGAACCCCCGCCGCCGGTTTGAACCGACCGGTCCGCGACCTGTTGCGATCCGTCGCGATTGCCGGCGTTTTGCTGGGCGGGATGGTTGGATCGCAGCCTGTCGCGGCCGACGAGCTGGATGATTTGTTTGCCCCCATGGCGATGACACCCGAAGACCTGTTCGCCGCCCCGATCGCCCGCACCGCGTCGCGGCTGGAGATCCCGGCGGCAAGCGTCGATGGCCCGACCGGCAGCAATGCCCGCCGGATGCGAAACGATCGGCAGGAGCCGTCGACAACGCAAATGCCCTCGGCCGCGACGATTCGCCAGGCTCGAGCGTTGATCGCTGCTGAACAACGCCAGGCCCGGCTCGAAGCGGCTCGTTGGAGCGGCCAACCGATTCTCCGCCCGACTTGGAGCGGACTGGGCGGCCCCGGTCACGCGTTGCCCGGCCATTCGTTGACGGTACCGATTTACGTCGGTGGCGGTTGGTTTCGCTAGTCAATTTTAACCGATCAGGGCGTCACCACCGCGAGCACGCCGCCGACCGCGAGCACGGCTCCTGCCGCTCGCCGGGTCCACACCGCGGCGGTCTGCTCGACCCGAAAATCCGAGGCCGTCAGCCACGTGGAGGTTGGAATTTCAACCCAAATCTTTGTCGGCCATCGTCGATTGGCCTGCTCGCCGGCTGCCATGCAGCCCAGTGCCGCGACGACCGCGGCCGCCCAAGCGACGAGTGTTGAACCGCTGCGGAGCGGTGGAACTCCGATGGCGGCTTGGTGCGGCAACCGCGGCGGTCGGTTCAGTTTGGCAAGCGAGCGCTCGCGATCACGCCAAAAAATTTGCCATGGCGGCGACGGCGACGATGCCGCATAAAAGCCGGCGACTGATTGGCGATACGCGGCCAATCCCATGTGCCGATCGACCGTCGGTCCGGGCGGATGACGCTCGTGCGTCGTTGCCTCCTTCGTAGTTGCGGTTGTGGTGGCGGGATCGATCGGCCGGGGGCCAACGAAGGTGCCGACGATCAAACCCGCGCCGACCGACGCGATCACCAGGTACCATTGTTGGACGCTGAGCATCGTCAAGCCGGAGTTGGGGAAGGTTGAACGTCGGCCATCGACTTGATAGCGGGGTCGACCGTAGCGGAAGTCGCCAAGACTTTCGGAATCTTGAAATCGCAACCGAAAGTCTTGGCGACTTCCGCTACCGTCATCATCGGCAAAATCGCACCGGCATAATCAGTTCGATCCCCGCAACCAATCCTGAGGCTCGATGCAACAACCTGTCCCCTTTCGACTGAAGGTCTGCGGCGTTCGCATCCAGTCGCAGCTCGCGGTGCTGGCCGATGCGGGGGTCGACGCGGTGGGACTGAATTTTTATCCGCCGTCGCGGCGTTTCATCGATCCGGCCAGCCCCGCGGCGGCTCAAATGGTCCAAGCCGCCGCGGCGGCGGGTTTGTCCACGGTGGGGTTGTTCGTCGATGCCGATCCGCAGGACATCCTTCGGATCGCCGGGACTTTGGGCCTCGATCACGTTCAATTGCACGGCGATGAACCGCTCGATCAAATCGACGCCCTGATCGCCGTGGGTTGCAGCGTGATCCGAGCCGTTCGGCTGGCCACCGGACGGTTGCACGCCGGTCAAATCGCCGCGGCCGTCACGCCCTACCGCGACCGCGACGTGACGTTGTTGTTGGACGCTGATGTCGCGGGTTTCGGCGGGGCGGGGCAGCGATTGGACTGGGCGGCGATCGGCGATTGGAACGCTCACGACGTGCATCACCGGTGGGTGCTCGCCGGCGGGCTGACGCCGGCCAATGTTGCCGAGGCGATTGAACAGTCCGGCGCCGCGGCGGTCGATGTCGCCAGCGGTGTCGAGTCGCCCGCGGGGATCAAGTCGATTCGACGGATCGAAGCGTTCGCCGCCGAGGTCGCCAGCGTGATGACCGCAGAGGGCTAGGGCGGCGGGGCGTCCGGTGTGCGGGAACTTTTGCCGGTCGGGCGGGGTCGAACGGGGCGTGTGAGTCCGGGGAATTTTTGGTCCACGGCCGCGACCGCTACAGCCGATTCAACCCGATGACGGGGCGGTCGGCTTTGCGTTGCTTCGGCCACCGGCCCAACTAGACTCGCCGCACGGATGGCAAGATTGACGTATGGTGCCGCGCCCGCGCAGACAGGGGTCTGCGTCGGCGACGGCTGCTCGACCTGAACCGACCCCCGCAATTTGCAAGCATTGGTATTTGCAAATCCGGGGCCGGCAACGACTTTTCGCAAGGCAAGTGCTTTCAATGACGATTGGCCAACCGCACGACAGCCGATTCGCTGGCGAACCTATTCCGGCCGCTGACAACCCGGCCCCGGCCGCGGATTCCAAAACTACAGGTCGATCGTTTTGGCGCCGTCGATCGGCCCGGCGGTCCAAACCGACGTCGCAAAAACGCCAACTGCTGAGCCAATCGCTCGAGCCGCGGCAACTGCTCGCCGGACCTGACCTGCTAGGCATCGAACCCAACGTCCGGGCGACGGCGGCGTCGGGTGCCCAGTTGTTGGCCGGCAGCAACTCGTCGGTCTCGACCCAAAATTTTAACCCCACGATCCTGACGTCCTCGCCGCGGGAGCTGACGTTCCGTTTCGATGACGCGTCGGGGATCGATCCGGCGACGATCGGCACGGCGGCCAACCCGGTCGGGATCTCGGTCACCCGGCAGGGCGACGACGGGCGGTTTGAGTCGGCCAAAGCGATCACGGATTTCGGCACCACGGCCGATCCGAATGTCCCGCGGACGTTGATGCAGTTCCGTTCCGAGCGGCCGGGGATCGCCGGCAACGGATTGACCGTGATGATCTCGGCGGTCGACCGCGGGCCGTCGGGCATGCCCGTCGTGGTGCTGCCGATGGGCAACGGCACCGGGGTGACGTTGAGCCTCAACAGCAACTTGACGCGACCGGCAACGTTGCGTGACATCGAACTGGCGGTCAACGCCGACGCCAACGACGATGGTCGGACCGACAACGGCATTATCCGGGCGATCCCGGTGAGCGGTTCGCCGGTCCAGCCGGTCGCGCGGACCGCGGCGCTGCGTGGCGGGCCGATCACGGTGACGCTCTCGGGGGCCAATTCGGCCGAGGCGACAACGGATTTGGGTACCGCCGACGCCGTGCGGCTGCGCGTGGTGGCCGATCGTTCGGGCGCCGCCGGTCAAGGGACGACCATCGAGGTCGTCCGCCAAAACCGCGGCCTGCCGACGCCGCCGAGCGTTTCGGTGACCGGCAATCGGATTCGCGTTGTCATCGATTCGGCGCCGACGCCGACGACGGTCGGTCAATTCATCGACGCGATCAATGCGGTCCCGGCGGCCGCGGCGCTGGTGGATTTCACGCTCGAGTTCGGCAGTCGAACTACGCCGATCGGCAATGCGTTTGCCGGGTTGATCACGCTCTCGGGGGCCAACGACACCGTGGTGCCGGCCGGGTTCATCGGACCCGGCGAGACGCCCGGCGAAATCGTTTTCCGGTTCGCCGAACCGTTGCCCGAAGACATCTACCAGGTCGAAGTGTTCGGGTCGGGTGCCCGGGCGCTGCGGGGGCTGGACGGCGAAGCGTTCAACGACGGTGCCGATTTCGCGACCCAGTTCATCGTCAACACGCCCGCTCAGGTTCTGGCCGTCGTTCCGCAGCCGGTTTCGCAGGCGGCCGACGGTCGTCGGACGCAGCAGCTCAATGCGATTGACGTCTATTTCACCGACGATGTTGACGACTCGATCCTCAATTCGTCGTTTTATCAACTGATTTATACCCGCGACACGGTCACCAGCAACGACGACGAAGTGTTCACGCCCGATGGGCTTGGGGCAACGCCGGCGGTCGCCCGGATTCCCGGCGAGCCGTCCGCGGTGCGGTTGACGTTCAGCTCACCGCTGGGCGCCCGGCGTTCGGTGGCCAATCCGTCGGTCATTCTGGGCGGATCGATTCGGCTGCGGGTCGGCAACAACGACGTGCTGGATGATTTCCAAGCCGCCGGGTCGTCGCGGCCACAGGTTTTCACACCGGCCAACGATACGACGGACAACTTCACGGGGATCCTGGGCGGCGCGACGGCCGATGACGCGCGTCTGCCGCT
Source organism: Pirellulaceae bacterium (assembly GCA_963833245.1). Taxonomy (GTDB): domain Bacteria; phylum Planctomycetota; class Planctomycetia; order Pirellulales; family Pirellulaceae; genus Rhodopirellula. The sequence goes on along the minus strand of CAWHXH010000002.1, from coordinate 410,939 downwards.
GGCGTTTGCCGCCGGTCAAAAAACCGCCGTTCGCGTGACCGGTCAACGGATCGAAAACCCGGCCGAAACCGTGGTGTTGCAGTACCCCGGCGGGTCGGACTTCCTGGGCGTCCGCAACATTCGGCCGGGCGACCCGACCCGGTTGGCCGACATCGTGCCGCTGGACATTTGGCGGGCCGGAGCCGATTCGCTCAACGGCATCACGACGGCCTACTACAACTTCCCCTCCCAGGCGTCCGGGGCGACGGGGGTCTTCACGAACCTGGCTCGTACCGAGGACCAACGGGACCGGTTCCGCGAGGCGATCGCGCTGTTTAGCGAGTACCTCGGGGTCCAGTTCATTGAAATCGCCGACACCGCCAGCGGCGTCGTGACGGTTCCCGACGATGGCCCGCTGCTGAGTTTCTTTATCGGTGACCTGGACATCATCGGCGGGTTCGGCGGTCAGAGCCAGGACGATGCGGTGTTGACCGGAGCGACCGGCAACGCCGACCCGGACGAGGACCGCGCCGTCGTCGTGGCTCGTCGAGGCCTGTTGGATTCGGAGTTGCCGCGGCTGGCGGGCACCGATCTGCCGATCCAAAGCCAAAGCTTCCTGACGGTCGTCGACAACCGCGACGTTGACGAGAGTGTTGACGATGCGACCGGCGGAGAACTGTTCCGGGCGGCGATGCTGGCCGTTGGTCAAGCACTCGGCTATGGGTTTGCCGACCATTTGCCGCAGCCGATCACGCAGTCGTCGCGGGGAATCCTGGACCCGTTCACGCCCGCCTCGCCCGATCGACCGGAGTTGACCAGCGACCTGCCGGTGCCCAATGAGGCGCTCTTTCCGTCGCCGTCGGACATCACCAACGGTCAATACTTGCATCGGCCCGACAGCAACGACATCGACCTGTACCGGTTCGACGTGCCGGCCGGCCGGGCCGGGGTGGTGAGCATCGAGACGATCGCCGAGCGGTTGCCGAGGGCCAGCAGCCTGGACACGAACCTGCGGCTTTGGCGTCAAACCGGCGCGACCTTCACCGAGATTGCGGCCAACGACGATTATTTCAGCAACGATTCGCGGGTCCAAATGCGGCTCAGCAGCGGGGTTTACGTTATCGGCGTGACCGCGACGGGCAACACGGATTACGACCCGGTGGTTGAAAACACCGGCATGGGCGGCCGAACCGAAGGCAGCTACGAGCTATTGGTGTCGTTCGATGCCGACGCGTCCGCTTCGATCACCGACGGACCGGTTTCGGGTGCCGGGGCAGCGACTGACCGCAATTTGGCGCTGGACGGCGATGCCGACGGCGAGGCCGGTGGTGAGTTCAATTATTTCTTCAAACCCGCGATCCCCGCGACCGTCAACGCGACCGAATCGCGGCGGACGGTTTTTGTCGACAACGACGGCTCGTTTGACGCGGCGGCTCCGGCCCCAGGAGCGATCAACAACCCGTTCCGCGAAATCGACCAAGCGATCACGTTTGTCAACACCGAGATCGCGCGGCTGGAAGGGTTGGGGATCATCGATGCCGACGAGATTCAGTTCCAAATCCGCGTGCTGCCCGGCGGCACCTACCGCGTCGGTCGCGACCTTCGCGGGATCCCGTTTGCCGATGGTCTGACGATCGATGTGCCCGAGCGGGTCGACCTGGTGATCGACGCGGGCGTGCGGATCGAGATGCAGCGGGCGCGGATATCGGCCGGCAGCACGACCCAGGCGGTCGACCGATCGGGCAGCTCGCTGCAGGTGCTCGGCACGCCGTCCAATCCGGTGGTCTTGACCGGCACCGGAGCCAACACGCCGGGGACTTGGGCCGGCATCGAGCTGCGGGCGGACATCGACGCGGGCGATCTGAGCCGTCCCAACCCGGCCGCCGACGGCATTTTCCTGAACCACATCCAGTACGCGGCAATTTCCGGCGCCGGCGGTTTGTACGCTCAGGAAGGTGCCCCGCGGGCGATTTCGCCGATTCAAATCGGTGGCACGCGGCCGACGATCATGAACAACACGATCACCGGTTCGGCCGGCGCCGCGATCGCCGCGTCGCCATTGTCGTTCGAGGAGACGACGTTCAACGAGCCACGTTTCCAAAATCGTTTTGCTCCCGGAGCAGGCACCGCCAGCACGTTTGTGCCCGATTACGACCGCGTCGGTCCGCACATCCGCGGCAATATGATTGCCAACAATTCAATCAACGGCCTGGCGATCGGCATCTCGACGTCCTCGGCCGGGATCCTGACGCAACTGGAAACCAACGCCCGGTTGGACGACATCGATATCGTCCACGTGTTGACCGAAAACCTGTTGATCGAAGGCCGCCCCGGCGGACTGGACGCGTCGCTGCCGACGCCCTCGATCCAGTTGACCTCGGGCATCCAAGGCGGCCCGGTCGGTCAAATTCCGACCGGCAGCTACGTTTACCGGGTGACGTTCGTCGACGCGCAAGGTTTCGAGTCGGGCGCTTCGCCGATCGCGCCGCTGGGCGGCGGTGTGCCGGTGACTACGGCCGCGGGCACCACCGGATCATCGATTGTGCTCAGCGGGTTGCCGACGGTCCCGAGCGACCGCGTCTATACCGGACGGCGGTTATATCGTTCGGTCGCCGGGGCGAACGATTTCCGACTGGTCGCGGAGTTGGACACCGCCTCGACGTCGACGGTCGACACGCAGCGAGCCGGCACCCGGCCGCTGGACCCCGGTGCGGCTGTCGCCGGTCGTTTGGACCCTTCGTTGGTCGCCGATCCGGGCATTGTCCTCAAAGCTGACTCGTCGCGGATCGACGTGTCCTTTGGCGCCCACCTGTACGCCGAAGGCACGCCGGAGTTGCCGATCGTCATGACGTCGTTGTCGGACAATCGTTTTGGCGTCGGCGGGTCGTTCCGAACGAGCAACTCGGTCTCCGCGGTGATGCGTCCGGGCGATTACTCGGGCATTCAGTTCAGCTACGGTGCCGAAGGGTCGTTCGACAACCTGGTGATGGCCGGAGCGGGCGGCGAAAGCCGAATCGAGGGCGGTTTTGCGAGCTTCAACCCGATCGAGATCATTCAATCGGAATTGCGGATCGCCAACAGTCGTTTTGAAATGAACGCCAACGGGCGAACGTTGGTCAACGATTCGGGCAACACCAACAACAACCCCAACGATCCGCGGGAAACTCGGGTCGGCCGCAGCACCAACGCGTCGGGCACGATCTTTGTCCGCGGTGCCCAGCCGGTGATCGTCGGCAACACGTTTGAGAGCAACTCGGGACCGGTGATCACGGCCGATTTGAACTCGTTCACGTTCGAGGAAGTGATCGATCGCGGTCGCCAGACCGGCACGATCAGCAGCATCGACGACACGGCGCGACTCGCGTTTCCGGGCAACGCCGGGCCGTTGTTGGCCGGCAACATGATCAACGTGGTCGCCGGCGGAGCACCGACGTCGCCGACCGGCCCGCGGATGCTCGCCGGGGTCGAAGTCCGCGGCGGGGCGGTCGCGACCGGGTTGGTTTTTGATGACACCGACATCGTCCACATCGTCCGCGACACGATCACGATCCCCAACCAGCACATCTACGGCGGACTGCGGCTGGAGTCGGACGCCCGCGGTTCGTTGGTCGTCAAGTTCGACACGCTGGGGGATACGCCGGAGCAGGTGATTGGAATCAGCCGGATCCAAACGACTCCTTTAGCCAACTTGCCTCAATTCGGCGATCCCGGTTTCACCCCTGACGTGACCTTTACCGAACCGGGGATTGATCCGCCAACGCCGCAGTTGCCGACTCGGATCGATGCCGGTTTTGAAGTCGGTGCGAATTTCATTTCGGTCAACTTTAATGAGGAAGCCGCCGGGACATTTACCAATACAGAACCTTTCGGCGTTTTGATTAGCGCCCAGTTCGATCTTGGTTCGCTTGATCAGGTCACCGTCGATCCATTCGGAACGACGCTTGTCGGATTCACTCAGGACCGAATCATTCCGGTGCCCGGCGGCGTGTACCTGGACCTGCGAGGTTTGTCTTTCAATCCAACCGACGTCGTGCGGGTTCGCACCGGTGAGTTGTTCCCCGAAGTCGAGGAACCGTTTGAACCCGACGCGCTGCGTCGCAGCACCGCGGCGATCGTTGCGGGCGGCAATCTGTTCACCGCCGAAGATCAATTCATCGACATCAACGACCGGATCGGCGGGTCGTTGCAAGTCGTCGGCCAACCGGACTTCCCGGTCGTCCTGACCAGCCTGCAGGACGACACGATCGGCGCCGGATTCACCTCCGACGGCCGGGCGGTTTTGGATACCAACAATAACGGCGTTCGGCTCAATCCCGACGGTTCGGCGATCGTTGGTTTGACCGCCGACGATGCCAACGGATTGCAGGGCAGTTGGGACGGGTTGACGATCCGCGAAGCGGCGAGCGATTCCAACGCCCAAGTCAGCGGCGAAAACGAACCGGCCAATTTGGGCATCGGTAACGACACCAACTCCACACCCGGTTCGGCTCAATTCCTGGGCCGGTTGGCGGCCAGCGAAGCGGCCGGCGACGAGTTCAACCGGTTGGGTTTGATCGTCGAAGGTCAAATTTCCGCACCCGGCGACGAAGACGTTTATTCGTTCTTCGGCCAAGCCGGATCGCAGATCTACTTGGATATCGACCGGACCGACGGGCGGTTGGACACAATCGTCGAATTGATCGATGCCAACGGCAACACGATCGCGCTGTCGGACGATTCGGCCGAGGAAGCTCGACTGTTTGACATGCTCTCGGCCGGCGGGACGATGGCGGCGCAGGCTCGTTTGAACGCCAATCGGTTGGAACGGCGGATCGGGGTCAACGCGGCCGGCGTCCAGCGGATCAATCCGACCAGCGTGGTCGCGCTGGACGGGACGGTTCGCAATCCGTCGCTGGGCGAAGGAATTTACGGCGACGCGTACAGCACCAACCCCAAGGACGCCGGATTGTCGATCGTCCTGCCGGGCACGACCAACCAAACGTTCCAGTATTTCGTTCGCGTTCGTTCGGGGTCAACCGCGGCGACCGAACAGGGCAATCGCGGCAACCAGTCGTTCCTGGCCAGCAGCGAGTCGCTCAACCGCGGTTTGACGACCGGTGCCTATCAATTGCAAATCCGCGTCACCGAAGAGGACATCACGCCCGGAACGCAGGTCCGATTTGCCGACGTTCGCTTTGCGTCCAACGGCGTCCAAATCATCGGCGGCCCAATCCACAGCCCGTTGATCGGCGAAGATTACGAGGTCGCTCGGGACAATGACACGTTGGCGACGGCCCAAAGGTTGGGTTTGTACAACACGCAAAACCCCGGTTTCAGCAACGGGGTGACATTCCAAGTCAACCGCGAAATCATCAACCGGGGCGTCGATGCGGCCGGCAACGATCTGTTGGACATCGATTTGGAAAACAACGCCGGACCGCTGTCCAGCGACCGGTTGGCCAAAAGCATCGGCGGATCGCTCTCCAGCAGCACCGACGTCGACTGGTACCGATTCGACATCGACTACGAACAATTGACCCGCGGCGAAGTCGCTCGGTACCTGTCGACGGTCTTTGACATCGATTACGCCGCCGGGCTGGGCCGCGCCGACCTGACGCTGCACGTCTTCAACGAGTCCGGCGGGCTGGTGCTGATCGGCGGCGACAGCAACATCATCGACGATCAACAGGCGATTGGCGGGACGTTAGACAATCGGCTGGACACCGGCAGCAGCAGCGTGGCCGATCCGTTCATCGGAGCGGCCGAGTTGTTGGCCGGCACGTACTACGTCGCCGTCTCGCTGCAGGGCAACGTGCCGATCGTGTTGGATCAATTCACCAACGCCGCGTCGGCCTCGCCGCTGCTGCGCGTCGAACCGCTTGACTCAATTCAACGCATCGCCGAGGAACATTTCGGCGGCCCGTCCCGTGGCACCGCCGGGTTCCCTGACGTCCCGGTCCTCTTTGACCCGGTCCAGTCGGTTGTCCCGCAGAGCCTCGATGACGTTCGATTGTTCGTCAACAGCGAAGGTGCGTTGCGTTTGGTCAACCCGTTCACCGGTCAAAACTACGGCACGCTGGGCGGATTCTCGGGCAATACCAGCATCCGCGACGTCTCGTTCACCGCCAACGGCGAGCTGTTCGGCTACACCGTCGGGACCAACAACACGCAGTACGTCCGCATCGACTCGGCCACTGGAGCGACGACGCCGGCGACCGGTGCGGTCGGCAACGCGGGGCTGCAGACGTTTACCGACACGGCGATCGAGCCGCCAATTGTCACCGCGACCGGGGCGGTCATCCCGGTCCAGCAATTGTTGACCCCCGGCGACACCGGCGACCAGTTGACGATCGAAGCAATCACGATTAACGCCGGTGCGGGCAACAGCTTCTTTGTCGGCAACCGGCCGGGCCTGCAGCCGGGCGTCAAGTACGCGACCAACATCCTGTTCCCGTTCAACCCGGCGACCGGCCAGGCGCTCGGACCGGCCAACAATTTGCAAATCGGAACGGCCCTGGGCGACGCCACGCCGCTCAACGCCGCGCTGAGCTTGTTGGAAATCGGTCAGATTGACACGACCGTTCGCGACACCGAAGCGTTCAACACGCTCGGGTTGTCCGACGCGTCGGTTCGGGGTCCCGGCGGCACGTTGGTCCCGCGAATCGTCGATGGCGACACGTTCACGATCGACAACAACGGGACATTGACGACGTTTGAGTTCGAGCAGGGCGACACGCTGCGGGTGCTCGATCCGGCGACGGTCAACAGCGGGGCGTCGATCACCGCCGGGCCGGCGACCAATCGTCAAACGGTCGTGTTGAGCCTTGATCCCGGAGCGGTCAATCCCGGCGGGGCCAACCCCAACCGGGTCGGTCTGGGAATCGACCGGACCGAATCGCCGGCCGAATTGGCCAGCCGCATCGCGGACGTATTCGCCACCCGAGGCATCTCGGTCACGACGCTCGGACCCCAGGTCCGATTTGCCAACGGCAACGATTTGGATGTGGTCGCGACCGCCGGGTTGGCGCAGACGGGGACTCAAGGCGTCACGACCGGCAACGTTCCGATCGCGCTGAATTTGACCGACACGGCCGAAGAACTCGCCGCTCGCATCGTCGACCGGATCAATAACCCGGCGGCCAATGAACCGGACAACACGGCGACTAATCCGACGGTCACTGCCGGACTCAACGCGGTCGTGTTCCAGGCCGCGGTGACGCAGGTGACGTCCGACAATGGCGGTTTGGCCCAAGGTGGCGGTCGGCGTGGCGGCACGGTCACCGGCATCGAATTAATTGGCGGTGTGTTGTTTGCGGTGACCGACGCCGGCGAGCTGTACCGGGTCGATACTCCCAACGTGATCCAGGCGGGCAACTTCCGCGGTGACGTCGGCACGTTGGTCAATTCGGCAACCGATTTGGCTCAATTCAACTTCACGGGACTTCGCCGCGGGCCGACCAACATCACCGGCCCCACCGGTGCGGGTTCGAGCCTGTCCAACCTGCTGTTCGGCACGACGACCAGCGGCCTGTTGGTCGCCTTTGACACCAACGGCGTGTTGCAACCGGTCTTCGCCGGCGGGGTTTCGTCGATCCCGATCGGCGGCTCGGTCGTCGGTTTGGACTTCAGCACGCTGGATTTCAACCTCTTTCACCTGACCAATCGCCGCAACGGCGACGCCGGTCACGGCATCCCGGGTCTCCGATCGGGTCTGTTGCCCAACGCTGATTTGGTGCAACGGGTGCAGGTCGGCGGCGGCAACTCGATCGCGTTTAGCTTCGAACCGGGTGCGTTTGGCAACCGATTCCCCGGCGGCGAGGCCCCGGTGGTCACCGATGGCACCGGCGTGGTGAGCAACCCGCGGCAGGACGGTCAAATCGTCGCCAACACGCTCAACTTCCCCGGCGGAGCGTCCGGGGCGATCCAGTCCAGTCCGTTCTCGCTGGCCGGCTACGCCGCCGAGGACCAGCCCTACCTGTACTTCAGCTACTTCCTGGGCACCGACGCGGTTGAGAACCAGGACACGATCCGCGTCTACGTCGTCGATTCGGTCGGCGGCGAGACGCTCGTGGCAACCAATAATTTGAACACCGGCAATGGTGCCGGGGCCAACGACGGATTGCTCGGCACGCTGGACGATGAACTCGGTGCGGCCGGTTTCTTCACCGGCGACGGCACGTCGGTCGCCCAGCCGCTCTTTGACAACACCGGTTCGTGGCGGCAAGCCCGCGTGCCGTTGGGTCAATTTGCCGGCCAGGAGGGTTTGACGCTGCGGTACGAGTTCGCCACCGACGGACGCCGAATCAGCTCGACCGGGGGGCTGATCGCGGCGCCCGGTTCGACGATCGCCAACTCGATCGCCTTGGGCGACAACGTGACGCTCAACGTCGCGGGCCAGTCGTTCACCTTCACGCTCTCCCCGTCGCTCCAACTGCCCTCAGGCGGTCAACTCGCCGCCGCTTACGCCAATCCCGCGTTGGCTGGTCAATTGGCGACGCTGACGATCGACGGTCAAGTCTTTGTCTTGACCGACGGGACGCAGATGGTCGGAGCCAACCAGTTTGAAATCAACCTGCTGGCCGGCCGCTCCGCCAGCACGCAGCTCTCCGACCTGACGGCTGCCGACGTCGCTTCGGCGGTCCAGTCGGCGATCCTCGGGCTGATCCCGCTGCAGCGTTTGGCGATCCCCGGCTTCCAGCTCGAACAGATCCTCGCCCGCGACGGATTCTTTGATGTTCGCATCGGCGACACGACCTTCGTTTTTGCCGATTTGCCCGACGACGCGACCGCCCAGGTGCGTCAGCAGGCGATCCAGGCGGCGTTGGACGCGGCCCCCAACGTCGGAACCGGCCAGCGGATCGTCGTCGACCTGCTCGAAGAGTTCAATTTCAACAATCCCGGCGACCGCCAGGATTCGCTCCAGCCGCTGTCGCAGGAGCAGGTCGCCGAGGTGCTCGTCGATTTGATCAACACGTTCCCGCAGGCTCAATTTGGTTTGGTTGACCTCGAAACCGACTTCGATCTCGATCAATTGGTGCCGACCGCGGCCGATTTGACAGCGTTCTATGCCGACTCGGCCGACGCGTTTGACATCACGATCGATGGCGTCAACTACGTGCTCAACAACAACGGCGCCGACGCTTCGCTCAACAGCGTTCCGCCCCGAACGCTCTCGGCCGACCAGGTCGCTCGGGTCAATGCGGCCCTGCCGGATCAACCGCCGGTAACCGACGCGACGGAGCTGACCGACCTGACGCCCGAAGCCCGCGACGTTCTCAACATTGTCCTGGTCAACCTCGGCAACCCGATTGTCGCCGACATCGCCGGGCGGCTGCGGGCGGCCATCGATGGCGTCGCCGGCAATCCAATGATCCAGTTCGGTAGCGAACCGTTCGCTTTCACCGACACCAGCGACCGGAACAACACGCCCGCGGTCCGTTTGGCCACCGCCACCCCGCTGACGTTTGCCGACGGGACGGCCTACTCCGCCGGCAACGTCACCTTCACCGGCGACGGGCGACTGGGTGCCGTCAACGAAACCGCGACCGCCGACGTCGATTTGTTCCAAGTCGATTTGGCGGCCGGGACGATGTTGACCGTCACCGCCGCATTGACCGGCCGGCCCGGTGCGGTCGCGGTGCGAATCTTTGACCCATCGGGCGCCGAGATTGCTTCGGGCATCGGTGCCGCGACGTTGATCCTCGATGACGATCAAACCGTCTTCATCGGCTTCAGCGGTGCGGGCAACACGGATTACGATCCGACCACCGGAGCGGTGGGGTCCAATGGCGACGCGGGCGTTTACACCGCTTCGGTGATGATCCGAACGGCGTTGACGATCGTCGACGACGGCGCGGAGTTGGAAGTTGCCGGGACGCGTCAAATCGTCGGCAGCCCGGCCTTTGGGATCATCGCCCCGGCTCAGCCGGCCGTCGACGGCATCGCCGTGCCGATCCTGCGCAGCTCCACGCCGGCGGAAGTCGCCGCGGCGTTGCAGCGGGCGTTGGCCGACCGGTTCTCCGACGGCAACACGACGGTCTTCCCGGTTGCCGGCACGACGGTGAAAATTGGTGGTTTGAGCATCGACGATCCCGGTCCGCTGGGGCTTCAAACCGATGTGATCGGCGACCTGTTCGGACCTTCCTCGACCGGCGGGGCACCCGATCGAACGGCCGGGGCCGACGATAACGAGGTCGAAGGTTTCTTTTTGGACGACATCATCATCGGGTTTGCCGAACGCGGCGAATCGGTGACCAATTCGCTCGAACGGTTCGACCCGTTTACCATCCGCACGCCCGCCGAAATCGCCGCGGTGACGACCTTCACCGGCGTGCCGACGTCGCTCGGCTCACCCACGCAGGGCAATTTCCCCAGCGGGTTCGGTTATCAATTGGCCCCCGGATTGTCCGAGTTCACCTCGGCGATCGATGGCGAGTACCAGTTGGAAATCCGCGATGCGTCCGAATACGTCGCTTCGGCGACGGTCGGTCGACGAATCCTCGACGACGGTTCGATCCTGGTTTCCTATCCGCCGGACGCACGTTTCCGCACGTTTGACACCAACGACCGATTGGCTGCCGGCGTGATCCTGCGGACGCTGCCCGCCGCGGCGATCGCCGACGGGGGGACGTTTACGATCTCCGACGCCAACAGCCGTTTGACGTTTGAGTTCGACATCCTGCCGCTGGGGGCCAATCCGGTTTCCAACGGCGTCGGCGACCCGGCCAATGTTGTCGTTCAATTGAACGCGGCCGATTCGGCCGAGCAGGTTGCCGAGAAAATCATCGCGGCGATCAACTCGCCCCAGGTGTCCGCGATTCTCGACGGCGGTGCTCAACGTGCCAACGGCACGCGGCAAATCGGCGGCATCGTCGGAACGCTCGATGACCGCGTGGTGCTCTCCAGCTCGTTGCGGTTTGCCCCCGATCCGTCGGATCGGCCGACGTTTGATTTGATCGAAACCCCGAGCAGCGAGCTTCGCGGCGACGACAACCGCGACCGGTTGCAGCAGGGCGTCATCTCGATCGAAAACACGCAGTTCGTCTACAACGCCGGGGCCGGCGTGTCGGTATCGCGTCAAGCTCGCGAAAACACGATCGGCGAGGCCGGCGCGGCGACGCCCACCGTGTTGTCCTACGCCCGGAACCTGCCGACGCTCAACACCGAGAACCTGATTCCCGGCGTCGTGATCCGCAACAACGTGATGGCCCTCAACGGCGAAGTCGGGCTGCGAATCCAAGGTTTGACCAACGGCCAGGCACTCGAAAACCCGGTCGGTTTTGATCGCATCGTCAATAACACGATTGTCGGCGGGACGATCACCGCGGGTCTGGACTTGGGACCGCAAACGTTCCGCGGCATCCTCTTTGACCGCGGCGGAATCTCGTTCGCCGATGCAGTGATCAACTTGAATCTCGGAAGCGACGTCGCGGCGTTGTTTGCCAATCCCGAAGCGGCGTTGGGAGCACCCGACGCCGGCGGCATCGGTCCCGAACCGACGTCGGGATTGACCACACTAAGCCTGGGCACCCGCGGCTCGGCCACATTCGTCTTTGGCGACAACCTGTTGACCACCGACGGGACCCCGGCGGCCGATTTGGTCATCTTTGAATCCGGCCGGCCCGAAGAAGTCGGCGTCGAAGTGTCCGTCGACGGCGTCAGCTTCACCTCCGTCGGCACCGTTTTCGGAGCCGGCAACACGATCGATTTGGACGCGTTCGGATTCACCCCGACCGACCGGCTCTCGTTCGTCCGGCTAACCGATCGTTCGCCGTCGGGGACGTTGGACTTTGGTGCCCTGGGCGCCGACATCGACGCCGTCGGAGCGATTTCGACGACCCCGCGATCGACGTTTGTCCCCGGTCAAAACGGGGTGGAGATCAACCAAAACTCCGCTCCGACGTTGCTCAACAACATCCTGGCCAACCTGCAAACCGGTCTGATCGTCGGTCAAGCCGCCACTGATGTTTCGGACGACCTGACGGTTATCGGGGCGACGACTTACTACGGCAACGTCAACGATCTGGCCGCCGGTTCGACGTTCGGGCGGGGGGCATCGGCACAGCAAATTCCCTCGACGTTGGAGTTGTTTGTCGACCCGGCCGGGCTGGTTTTCGCACCCCAGTCGGGCGCTCCGATCGTCGATTCGGGCATCGATCTGTTGCTTGAGCGGGCCTCGTTGGCCGAAGTCCGTCGCAGCGTCGGGTTACCGCTCAGCCCCGTGCGGGCGTCGGAAGTCGATCTGAACGGTCAATTGCGGGTCGACGATCCACGGATCAGCAACGCCGGCGGCGTCGGTTTCAACGCCTTCATCGATCGCGGAGCGGCCGAACGCCGCGACGACACCGGCCCTCGGGTGACGGTCTCGATCCCCCGAGCCAGCGACCTGGGCACGACCCTGGCTCAAACGGTCACCGGCCGGGCTGACCAGCCGTTCGAGTTCCAGTTGATCGACAACCTTGCCCCGGTCGATGTCTCGCCGGGTGTGGGCATCAACGATTCGACCGTCGACAGCTCGTTGGTGCGGTTGACCCAAACCGGTGCCAACCTGGCCGCCCCGCGGGTGCTGGCCGAGGGCACGGATTACATCTTTGCCTACGAACCGGGTGACAACACGATCCGGTTGACGCCGACGGCTGGCGTCTGGGAGCAGAACAGCTCCTACACGATTGAAATCATCGGCAACCAGGTGACCACGGCCGACAACGGCGTGACCAACGTCCTGCGGCTGCAGCCCGGCGAATTGACGCCCGATGGTGCCGTTACCCGCGTCGGCGACCTGCGGCTCGAAGCCGACACCGGCATCCAATTGTCAGTCGTCGCGGCAGACTTGCGGATGATCGATCCGGTGACCGGCGTGAGCGTCTCGACGCTCGAAGCCCAAACGGTGACGATCAGCGACGGGCGTCAGAACCCTGACGGCACGCCGATCACGGTGACGTTTGAATTCGATACCGAAGCGATCGACGCGGAGGACAACGTTGCACCGGGCAACGTCAAAATCCGCATCCCGCCGGGTGCGACGCCGCAGCGGATCACGACGCAATTGGCCGCGGCGATCAATGCTTCGGCGTTGCGGCTGATCGCCATCCCGCTGGACACCGCCACGGCGCTCAACAACACCGCCCGGTTGCAACTGCTGGGCGTCGGGGCGACGGCCGAAGCCTCGTTCGTCTCGCTGCCGGACACCTCGTTCCTGCGTCAAGTCAACCAAAACTTGCAGGTGCAGTTGAACGTCACGCCAGTCGACGACGGCACCGGCGACGGGTACAACGGTCAACAATTTCGATGGTCAAACCGTCACGGTCTTTGATGGCGCCCGCGAAGCGACGTTCGAGTTCAATTCGGTCGGCGGTGTGGCGGCCGGTTCGATCGCCGTGCCGATCCTGCCGACTTCGACCCCGCGTCAATTGACCACCGCGTTGATCGCCGCCTTCAACAACGCCGGTTTGAACGTTCAAGCCGTCGGGGCGTCGGGAACGTTCCGCATCCAAGGCACCGCCGGTCCGATCTCGGTAACCAGCGATTCGGGCGCGGTGACGGTTTCGGGCAACAGCGCCGTGGGCGTCTCACCCGGCTTTGGGATTCAAATTCCCACCGAAGCGGGTGCGTTGCCACAGAATTTCACGGACGGTCAAACGTTCTCGATCACCCGCGGGTCCAACCCCCCAATCGTCTTTGAATTGGTCCTCGACGGCGTTCGCGACAACATCAACGCGATCGCGGTGGTGGTCAACAGCTTCACGCCGACGGTCGATGATATCGCCCGGGCCATTGCCACGACCGTGACGCAAAACGTCAATGGTTTAACGGCGGTCAACGTCGGCGGCGGACGCGTGCTGCTGCGGGGCGACGAGTTCTTTGGACTGGACGTCTCCGGCTCGCAGTTGCAGCAGTTTTCGGCTCCCGGCCAGGGACCCAATACGCCGGTGTTCATCCCGCTGGGCGAACTGCCCGACGCGACGATCGCTGCGTTGCGAACCAAGTTTGCCGTCATGCAGGGCACCACCCTGCCCGACTCGACGCCGGTCAATCCGATCCTCACGCTGCTGGGCAACAGCATCACCGGGACCGAGCGGATTGCCGAATCTTATCGTGTCGCAATCGCCGCGGCGGGCATCGACGTCGACCGCGCCGACACCCGGTTGTTCATCAACGGCGTCTCGCCGGTGCAGGGTCAATCGGTCGTCGAAAGTCAAATCACCGATGAGGTCGGCAATCCGCTGCTGTTCGGCGAAGCGACGATCACGATCGGTGCCGGGTTGGACTTCGGCGACGCGCCGGCTCCATACCCGACATTCCTGCAAGACAACGGTGCCCGTCACCTGCTGATTGATTCGTTGGTATTGGGCAACGGTGTGACCGCCGACGCCAACGGGTTCACCGGCGTTGCCGGCGGAATCGTCAACGACAACTTTGACGCGTTTGACGACGGCATCACGGTGCTCGGGGCGTTCCGACCCGGTTTTGCGACGTCCATTGGCGTTCGTCTGACCCCCGGGGCCGACCCGAGCCGGACGTTCTATCTCGACGCGTTCTTTGATTGGAACGGCGACGGCGTGTTCGGGACCAACGAAGTGACCCGGCTCAGCTCCACCGGCAACGGTCGATTGCTCGTTGCCGACAACAGCCAGTTCAGCGTTTCGGTCCCCGACTCCGCGGTCATCGACGATCCCGACGGCGATGGGCGCGGCACCGTCGAGGCTCGTTTCCGGTTGTCCTATGACGAGAACGTGACCGCCGTCGGCGTCGCCACCGGAGGCGAGGTCGAGGATTACACGTTTACGATCGCCAACAACCCGTTCCGAAACCCGTCGCTGGTCGGCGACGTCAACGGTTCGGGTGCGGTCACGCCGTTGGACGCGTTGATCATCATCAACACGATCAACCGGATCACGACCAACGCCGATGGCACGTCCAACGGTGGCATCATCAGCCTGACGCGTCCCGACGTCGCGTCGTTGAACCTGCCGGCGTTCCCGGATGTCAACGGCAACGGTTCGGTCAGCGCCTCGGATGCGTTGGCGGTCATCAACATCCTCTCCGCGGGCACCGATTTCGTGGACCTGGGTGCGGCTTCGGGCGGCAGCGGCGAGCCGCTGGCCGGTCTGTTCGCCCCGGTTGGCAACGGTGGCGTGATGGCGTCGGCGGCAACGTTGTTGAGCCAACCCGAAGCGTCGCCGCGGCAGCGGACGGCGTCGGCCGAACCGATTGCCCCGCCGCCGGCAACGACTGAAAAGCTGGTCGACAACTCCGATAGCGTTTTTGACACCGCAACGGAGATCGCTCTGGCCGATGTGCTGGACTCGCTCGCCGCTGACGGGGCCTCGGCCTCGGCCCGTGCGGTGGGTGAGTTCGGTTTGATCGACGACATTTTCGCCGGAATTTAACCGGCTTGATGGGACCTAAGTGACAGATGGGACTCATGGGACTTAGGTCTTATCGGTCCCGTTTGTCTCATAGGTCCCAATCGCGGTTGCGGCCCCGCCGGTCGGTCTGTCAAAAACGGTCGACCGTCGATTCCCGTCAAACCGCCTCAACCGATGCCCCAATCCGAACGTCTGCGTGATTGGACCGACTGGTCAGTGTGCGTTGTCGTCCGGCTGCTCGTCGCGATCGCTCAAACGCTGCCGACCGACATGGTCAATTCGTTCTGCCGCGCCGCCGCCTGGCTGCTGGCCGATCGATTGCGAATCCGCGACGGCATCACCGGTCCCTCGCTAGCGGCCGTCTACCCGAACTTGGAAATCGACCGGACGCGGACGTTGACGCGGCGGATGTGGCACCACCTGCTGCTGATGGGTTTTGAACTCGCTTGGGCACGCCGTCGGCTCTCGCGATCCAACTGGCGACGGCATTTCACGCTGCACCAAAACCGCATCATCCTGGATCGATTGCTGCATGATCGTCCGGCGGTCATCGTGACCGGTCACTTCGGCCATTTCGAGGTCGGAGGCATTTTCTTTGGCATGATGGGGCTGCCGACGCTCTCAATCGCCCGGCCGCTGGACAACGTTTATCTGCATCGTTGGTTGACCGATTTTCGCGAATCGCTCGGTCAACGACTGGTCGACAAAGCCGGTTGCGGTCCGGCCGTCGACGCGCATCTGCGCCGCGGCGGAACGCTTTCGTTATTGGCCGATCAACACGCCGGCGACCGCGGGTTGTGGCGAGATTTCTGCGGCCGGCCGGCGTCGTGTCATAAAGCGCTGGCTCTATTCTCGCTGTCCAATGCCGCCCCGATGATCGTCGGTTACACCCGCCGGACCGGAGGCGTGCCGATGCGGTTTGAAACCGGCGCGATCGATCACGTTGACCCCCAGCAGACTGCCGGCGTCGATGTCGAGTCTTTGACCGATTGGTACAACCGGGCGCTGGAGCGGGCGATCGACATGGCCCCCGAACAATACTGGTGGCTGCACCGACGCTGGCGCGACCTGCCTGAGAGGGAACGGAAACGTCGCCAGGCGGCGGCCCGGCGACTGGCGGCTTGAAAAGAATGACAAACCACTAATCACCGCCAAACCTGCTGGAAGCCCCATTCGCACCATTGGACAATTTGTCTGAGAGGAGAACCGCACTCATTTTGCTCCCCCTCGCCCCTCTTAGGGGAGAGGGGGTCGGGGGGTGAGGGGATGTCCACCCAAAATTTGTTGAAGTCCGACGCCCCAAAAGCCCCTCACCCCCCGGCCCCCTCTCCCCGAAGCGGGGCGAGGGGGAGACGAACTTTTCAAAGGCAACAAGTCGCCGTGGTTAGCTATTAACTAATTATTGCAGATCAGTGGTCAGAAACTCCATCGTATAGCATGCTCTCGCATCGACTTGACCTGGTTCAATGAGTTTCAATGTCTCAATCTGCCCGACGAGCGTTTCCCACCGCTCCGGCCGCATCGACCCCAGCGACGCGTCATCGACGACCGCAAGCGTTTTGAAAATCTCCGCCCCATACCGAACCGCCTCCTCGGTCATTCCGGTCGGATTGGCTTTTAATATCGCAGCGTTGCCGGTCGTCGGATCAGTCAAATAGTGCTGCCAACCCGCCGCGGTCGCTTGCACGAATTGGCGGACGACCTCCGGCCGATTGGCGATCATCGATTCGGTCGTCACCAAGACGCTCGAATACGGGTTCCACCCCAGATCGCTGAGCATCAACGTCGTGACCTCAACACCTTGCTGGCGGGCGAGCAGCGGTTCGGCGTTGAGGTAAGCTTGGACCGCGACTTTGGGGTCAGTCAACATCGACGCAACCGAACCGGAATAGGGCACCAATTGAACCTCATCAAGTAGACCGCGGGCTTTGAGGAACTCCAGATAGCCGCGTCCGGCTTGGCACTGCAGCGTCATGCCGGCCAAATCATCAAACGTCGCGACCCCCGCATCGGCACGCGTCATGATGCAGCGAGGGTGGTTCTGAGCGGCTGCCAAAACGGCGACCACCGGCACCCCGGCGGCGCGGTACAGGACGACATCGTCAGCGTTGAGGATCGCGAACTGTGCCCGGCCCATCGATAACTCCGGGGCGATCGGGGTCGCCCGTCCCCCGGGGCGGACATCGACGCTCAATCCGTCCGCGGCGTAGAGACCTTCAGCGGCCGCTTGGTAGACGCCTCCATGCTCGACTTCGGGGAACCAATTGAGCTGGATGACGACGTTTGTCGAATCATCGGGCACCGGGCCACGTCCGCAGCCGACCAAAAATATCAGCAAAACGAGCAATCGAACCATGGTTTGCTCCGATAGGACCTATGAGCACGCAACGACCAGTAGGACATGACCGTCCCATCAGTTCCCTTTGTCCCATAGGTCCGATCGAACCACCACCGCCACGATTTTCAAACGTACCGCCGCAGCCCCCACCGCCCGAGCAGTTCGACCAGTCCAAATAACGCCAAACCCAAGCCCGTCGACGCGGCGAGGGCGGCAATCAGGACGTCGGTGCGATTGAAACCTTGCCACACCGGAATCACGCCGCCCAAGCCCTCCGCTCCCGAGCCGTTGCCGACAAAAAATTCAGCGACGATTGCCCCGATGACGGCCAACCCCGACGCGACCCGAACGCCCTGCAACCACTGCGGCACGGCCGCGGGGATCCGAACCAAACGCAACGTTTGCCAACGCGTCGCACCGCCGATTTTCATCAAATCCAATTGCTCGGCCGAGGCAGCGAGCAACCCGGTTGTCGTCCCCGATACGACCGGAAACAGGCAAACGATGACCGCGGCGATGATCGACGTTCGCGCCGTGTAGCCGCTCCAAACAATCAGCAGGGGAGCAATCGCGACGATCGGCACTGTTTGCAAAAACACGACGTAGGGGAACAACGCCCGACGCAGCGACCCGGAGAGCGAAAAAAGCATCCCGATGCCGCTGCCCAGCGCCGTCGCGACCGCCAACGCCGCGGCCGCGGTCCCGCCGGTGACCAGGCTCGCGGAGACCAGCGTTTGACGCTCCCGCCAACCGGCCAACACAACCTGCGGTGGCGTTGGCAACAGGATCGGAGGTAATTCGGCGACGACGACCAATGCCCACCACCCCGCGGTAAAAACCACCGCGACGCCCGCGATCGACGCCGCTGTCCAACCCCACCGATTCGGCGTCGCTCTCATGTCGCCGCCTCCCGCAATCGCCGGTGCAGTTCGTTTTCAAATGCCAAACCTTTGGGATCGGCCCGCCGTGCCACCGGATCGACCGCCGAGAGCGGATTGTCCAGCTGATCCAGAATCCCGCCGCGGTGCATCAAGACAACTTCATCGGTTAACAGCACCGCATCACGCAGGTGATGGGTCACCAACACCACCACGCACGGCCGACTGGTCCACGCCTGGGTAATCCAAACGCCGAGCTGTTCCCGCAACAGGTCATCCAGGGCCGCGAACGGTTCGTCGAGCAAGAGCACCTCCGGGTCGGCGGCCAAGGCGCGGGCCAACGACACCCGCATTTGCATCCCGCCGGACAATTCCCCGGGGTAGCGATCGGCCACGTCGGCCAATTGCACCGGATTGAGCCACTCGATCGCTCGAAGCCGCAGCGCCGCGTTGAGTTTGGCCGGCTGTCGCCCAAGCCGCATCGGCAGCGTGACGTTTTGCCAAACCGTCGACCATGGCAGCAGCGTCGGTTTTTGAAACACGAAACCCACCCGCGGCGTGTCCCCGGACCGATCGGGCGCGGCGAACGTGCATTGCCCGGAAGTTGGCGGAATTAACCCCGCCAATACCCGAAGCAACGTGGTTTTGCCACAGCCGCTTTGGCCGACAATCGCCACCCGGCGTTGCGGAGTGAACGTCAAATCGATGTCCCGGAGCACCTCGGAATCGCCAAAGCTCACCCCAACGTTTCGGCAACAAAGCATCACCCCAACGTAGTGGATTTTGCTAAAAATCCAATCACACAACCGCGACCCACCCTACGTTAAGGTAACAGCAATTGCCCCGCCCAGGGTTGATTCTCCCGCCACCAGGCGACGCAGTGGTCCAGACCCTCGTCCAGCTCGACTTTGGGTTTCCACCCTAACAACTCACCGGCTTTGGTGATGTCGGCCGACGTGATCTTCATGTCGGCTTTATGAAAGGGTTGATTTGTCAATTTTGCCTTTTTACCCAATCGCTGTTCCATCCCCGCGATGATGTCCAACAATGATACCGGCGTGCCGCCACCGCCCAGGTTGATGACCTCATAGCCAACCTCGGCAATCGCTGCGACGGTGCCCGCGGCGATGTCTTCGACATAGGTAAAGTCGCGGCTTTGCAAACCATCGCCGAACAATTCGATCGGTTTGCCTTCGTCAATCCATTTAATGAAGCGAAAGATGCACATGTCCGGCCGGCCGGCGGGACCGTAGACCGTGAAATAGCGAACCACCGAAACGTCGATGCCAAAGAGGTGATGATAAGAATACGCCATCGCCTCGGCCGCCTTCTTGCTCGCCGCATACGGAGAGATGGGCGTATTGACCGGTAACGATTCCAGGAACGGCATCGGCTGGCCGGCGTATAACGATGACGTCGAGGCGAGGACATACTTTTTGATTCCCTTGCGACGCATCTGCTCCAACAGGTTGAGGTTCCCGCCCGCGTTGGTGCTTTGATAGACGTGCGGATTCTCCAAGGAGTATCGCACCCCGGCCCGCGCCGCCAGGTTCAGCACGGCGTCGAAGCGGTGCTCGTCAAACAGCTTCGTCAACAGCGATTGGTCTTCGATGTCGCCGCGAACGAAAGTGAATCGGTCGCCGGCTCCGTTTCGAACCTGCTCGATCCGGTGCTCCTTGAGCCGAACGTCGTAGTAGTCGTTGACGTTGTCGATCCCCACGACCCGGTGGCCGGCGGCGGTCAATTGAGCGGCGACACGGGCGGCAATGAAACCTGCCGTGCCGGTGACCAGGTAGGTTTGTGCCGGGGGCATCCGCAGCAATGGGGTCGAAGTTGATTGAGCAGGGAGTGTCAACGGTAAACCGAGTGACCACGATGTGCCAGCGTCCGGGACGTCCGAAAGTCTTGGCGACTTCCGCGACGAAGATTCCGAAAGTCTTGGCGACTTCCGCTACCAATGATGGATTTGATGACCCGAGTTCCCAAAGTCGCCGTTTTCTTCGGCACCCGCCCCGAAGCGATCAAATTGGCGCCGGTGATCACGGCGATCAGCGCCGACCGGCGGTTGGAACTGCTGAGCGTTTCGACCGGCCAGCACCGCGAAATGTTGCAGCAGGTCGTCGATATCTTCGAGTTGCCGGTTCATGAAGATTTGGCATTGATGACCCCCGGCCAAACGCTCGCCGGCTTGTCGTCCCGGCTGATTGCGGCGGTCGATGACGTGATCGAGCGGCATCGGCCGGACTTTGCCATCGTCCAAGGCGACACGACGACGGTGTTGATGGCGTCAATCGCGTGTTTTTACCGCCGGGTGCCGATCGGACACGTCGAGGCGGGGCTGCGGACCGGCGACCTGACGCGGCCGTTCCCCGAGGAAGCCAACCGGGTGATGGTTTCGCCCATCACGACCCTGCATTTTCCCCCCACGACGGTCTCCCGCGACAATCTGTTGCGGGAAGGTGTTGAGCCGAGCCGCGTGTTGGTGACGGGTAATACGGTGATCGATGCGCTGCACGCCGAGGTTGCCCGTCAGGATCGGCCGGAAATCGCCGCGGCGATCGACGAAGATTTGAATGCCCATTTGCCGGCCGGTTGGCGGGACCGGCCGATGGTATTGATTACCGGCCACCGTCGAGAGAATTTCGGCGACGGGTTTGATCAAATTTGCGGGGCGATCGGTGAGCTGGCCGATCGGTTTGGCGACGTGCAGTTTGTCTACCCGGTGCATTTGAATCCCAACGTTCAGGGGCCGGTGCAGGCGACGTTGGGTCGTCGGGCCAACGTTCACTTGATCCCGCCCCGGGCCTACCGGCCGTTCGTCGCGTTGATGCGAGCGGCCACGTTGGTGTTGACCGATTCGGGCGGCGTGCAGGAGGAGGCCCCCGGTCTGGGCAAACCGGTTCTGGTGATGCGGGAGACCACCGAGCGACCCGAGGGGGTGACCGCCGGGACGGTTCGATTGGTGGGCGCGGACCGGAGCCGAATCGTCTCCGCGGTTTCGGAGTTATTGACCGACCGGGCGGCCTACGACGCGATGGCCCGCGCTAACAATCCGTATGGCGACGGCCGTGCGGCCGCGCGGATCGTCGACGCCGTGGCCCGGTGGCTCTAGGGTTGGGAGGACGGGCAAAGCAGCCACAGGGCCGCCATCCGCACCGCGATCCCATTGGTCACCTGTTCCAAAATCACGCTGGCCGGTCCGTCGGCGACTTCCGGCGTGATCTCGACGCCGCGGTTGATCGGTCCGGGGGCCATGATCAGGATGTCGTCCTTGGCCCGCGTCATCCGCTCGCTATTCATCGCGTACAACAACGCGTACTCGTGAACGGAAGGAAACGGCCGTGCGGCTTGGCGTTCAAACTGAATCCGAAGCAGGTTCAATACGTCGCATCGCGGCAGGATTTCGTCCAACCGATGGACAACCTCGAATCCGAGTTCCTGCCACCGCGGAGAAACCAGCGTCGGTGGGCCGCAAACGATCACGTGTGCCCCCAGCGTCCGCAGTCCCCACAGATTGCTCCGGGCCGTTCGGCTGTGGGCAATATCGCCGACCAACGCCACCGTCTTGCCGGCCAACAACGTCGACGGATCGTCGGACGCCTGCCACCGGGCCGGCCCGCGATGTTGCAAAATCGTGAGAATGTCCAGCAATCCCTGCGTCGGGTGTTCGTGCGGACCATCGCCGGCATTGAGGACGCTGCAGCCCAATTCGCGGGCGAGCATGTGCGGCGTGCCGGGAGTGATGTGCCGCGTGACGACCCAATCGATGCCCATCGCCTCGATCGTTTTGGCCGTGTCGACAAAGGTTTCGCCTTTGGCCACGCTGCTGCCTGAACTACTGAACTCGACCGTGTCGGCGCCCAAGTCGTTTGGCTGCCAACGAGAACGAATTACGCGTTCGGGTGCTGTTCTCAAAAAACAGGTTGGCGCAGGTTCGTCCCGAGAGCAAATTCAATTTGCGGCGACAGCCTCCGGTCGCCTCTTTGAGTCGATCGGCGGTGGCGAGAATCGCGTGCAGTTCGGCGGCGGTCAGTGACTGCAGGTCCAACAGGTGCCGGCGGGTCCACGCGGCCGGACGCTCGATCTCGGTGGTCGACTTCATACCCTTGCCGCGACAGGTCCGGCACAAAAACCGAGCAATATCCATCCGATCACCCAGGCCACCCCGCCGATCGGCGTGATCGCACCGAGCCAAGGGGTATTGGTCAGCACCAGCAGGTAGAGGCTGCCGCTGAACAACACAATTCCCACGGTGACGAGGACCGCCGCGACGCTGCGGCAACGGCTTGGCGGCAGCGCGATCATGGCCAGCAGCATTACCGCATGGACCAAGTGATATCGGGCGGCAACGTCGAATTGGTCCAAACGGTCGGCATATTTTTCATACGTCAAACCCATCGGCTCCAACACAGCATCAAGGCCATGGGCACCAAAAGCACCAATCAAAACCCCGAGCGCTCCGGCAATCGCGGCGGTTGTCAGGAGCGGGCGGTTTGGACGGTGATCGCTCACGAAATCGACAACATTCGGTCCAGCGCCACCAATGCCCAGCGGGTCGTTTCCTCATCGACCACGATCGGGTTGACGACGTGACCGTCGCGTAGATTTTCCAGCGTCCAGGCGAGGTGCGGCAGGTCGATGCGGTACATCGTGGCGCACATGCAAACGACCGGCGAGAGGAAGTGAATCTCCTGCTCGGGGTGTTCGGCGGCCAAACGGTTGACCAAATGCAATTCCGTGCCGATCGCCCATTTCGATCCCGGCGGGGCGGCTTGAACTTCGCGAATGATTTTGCCGGTGCTGCCGGAGATGTCCGCGATGTCATTGACCTCCCGGGGACATTCGGGATGGACCAAGATTTTGATCCCCGGATGTTCGGTTCGGAACTTGGCGACATGCTCGGCCCGAAACATCTGGTGGACGCTGCAGTGACCTTTCCAAAGGATCACTTTGGACCGCTCGATCGTCGCGTCGTCGTTGCCGCCCATTTCCAACGCGTGCGGATCCCAAACCGGCATGAGATCCTCGCCCATGCCCATCGCCAGGGCGGTGTTTCGGCCCAGGTGTTGGTCGGGAAAGAAAAAGACGCGATCGCCGCGTTCAAAAGCCCATCGCATCACCGCGGCCGCGTTGCTGCTGGTGCAAACGACCCCGCCATGGCGACCGCAGAACGCCTTGAGTGACGCGGCGCTATTGATGTACGTCACCGGAATGACCCGATCGGTATCGATCACTTCGGCCATGTCCGCCCAGGCCGCCTGGACCTGATTGATCTGGGCCATGTCGGCCATCGAGCAACCGGCCGCCAGGTCGGGCAAAATCACGTCGATCCGGCGGCCCTCCCGTTTGGACAAACGATCGGGACGGTTGGCCAAAATATCAGCGGTTTCGGCCATGAAATGGACGCCGCAGAAAACGATCGTGCGGCAATCTTCGCTCGCCGCGGCCATCTCGGACAATTGATAGCTGTCACCGCGCAGGTCGGCGTGCTCGATCACCTCGTCCTGTTGGTAATGGTGACCGAGGATCAACAGTTTGTCGCCGAGCTGTTGGCGAACGGACCGGATACGCGTGCGAAGTTGATCGGCAGGCACCGATTTGTAAGGCAACAGTTCGTGAAGCGGTTTGGCCGGCGGCGGGGCAAGGGTCGTGGTCATTGTGCCAGTCTAACCGTCCGCGAAGCTTTGGTCTTGACCGCCTCTACAATGGGTTTTGGCCCGTTTCCCCCAACGATCTCTGATGACGCGCACGACCCCCGGCGATTCCGCTCCCCACTCCGGCACCTCCGACTGGCAGTCCCACGCGAAGTACCGCGGTCGGATCATTTACCGGGAACCGCTCGCCGATGGCGTTGAACTGGTCACCGTCGAAAAACCTGAGGGGTTTGAATACCAAGCCGGATCGGCCATCGATGTCGCGATCGACGAGGAAGGTTGGCGGGACAAAAAGCGGCCGATGACGATGACCTCGCTGCCGCATCAACCGCGGCTCGAATTCATCGTCCAAGCCAACCCCGACAAGCCGGCTGGCCAAAACGTGGCCGAGCGGCTCGAAGGTGATTTGCGGATCAATGATCGATTGCTATTCGACGACCCCTACCCGGCGATGGATTGGAAAGGTGCCGGTTTGTTCGTCGCCTCGGGGACCGGCGTGGCGACGTTTGTCGGAATGCTGCGGCATTTGGACAAAAACGGCGGGATTGAAAAGTGCCGGTTGTTCCAATCGCTCGCGACGACCGACGACGTGATCCTGCAGGCCGAGCTGTTCCGATTGCTCGGCCATAGCGTCGTGATGACGCTCACCGACCAGGATCACCGCGATTACGAACAGGGCGAGATCGACAGAAATTGGTACCAGTCGCGGGTTGATGATTTGCATCAGCCGATCTACCTGTGCGGCCCCGCCGACTGGGTCAAACGCCAGTCGGAGATCCTCGGCGAGTTGGGTGCCAAAGACGTCGCTTCGTTGATTTGGGCGGCCGTTTGAACGACTACGCCCCGGTTCAAATCGATGATGATTTGAAGTCGGATTTGCGGCGGCTGCTGGCGATCGCGGTCTCCGAAGATTTGGGCGACCAGCGGGACTGGACCACCGCGCTGACGATTGACAGTCAACGCCACGGCGGCTGCGACGTCGTCTCGCGGTCCCCCGGCGTGGCGGCCGGTTTGGTCCTGGTCGACGAAGTGTTCGCGGCGTTCGGCGCCGACATCGACGCGGAAATCTGCGTCGGCGAAGGCGAACCGTTGCCGGTCGGCGAGCCGTTGATACGCCTCCGCGGACCGGCGGCGGAATTGTTGACGACCGAACGCGTGCTGCTCAATCTTCTGTCGCGAATGTGCGGCGTGGCGACGTTGACGCAAACCTATGTCGCCAAGATCGGCAACTACAAAGCTCGGTTATACGACACACGAAAAACGACGCCCGGTTGGAGACGATTAGAAAAGTATGCGGTTCGCATCGGCGGAGGTCACAACCATCGCACCGGATTGTTCGACGGCGTGCTGGTCAAAGACAACCATCTGGCGCTGGGCGGCTGGACCGCCCGCGATGCGGCTGCCGCGGCGGTTGCCGGTAGGGCCGGTGGCGAACGGGCCGGCGGGGGGCCGTCGATCGTCGAAATCGAAGTGGACACGATCGATCAATTGCGTGACGTTTTGACGACCGGAGTTGATATTGTGTTGTGCGATAATTTCTCGTTCGCGCAGCTTCGCGACGCGGTGGCGATTCGCGACCGGATCGCCCCGGGTGTGGAGCTGGAGGCGAGCGGCAACGTGTCGTTGGCGACGATCTCGCAGACCGCTGCGACCGGGGTGGATCGAATATCCGCCGGAGCGTTGACGCACCAGGCGACGTGGTTGGACCTGGGAATGGATTGGTCCAGCTAAAACGTAGTGGATTTTGCTAAAAATCCATTCGCTACAACGTACTGGATTTCGGCAAAATCCAGCCACTGGAACGTACTGGATTTCGGCAAAATCCAGCCACTGGAACGTACTGGATTTCGGCAAAATCCAGCCATTGGAACGTAGTGGATTTTGCTAAAAATCCATCCCCACGCAAAAAATTTGACTTCCCGGTCTCGGTGTGGGATGACGATGGCATCGCTCGCCCGTTTGATTCCCGCGGATGTTGCCAGTGGACCTGTCCCGACCAAACTCCCGCACTGCCCCGGTACCGAAACCCCAAAGAGCGTTACCCAAAAAACCTCGCCGACAGAAATCCGCCGGTTGGACGACGTCGCTAATCGGTCACGGCATCGCCTTGGCCATCGTCGCGGCGATGATGGCCCCGGCGGACATTGGGTTGGGGGTTCAAAACGTTTTGACGCTTCGGTTCGCCAAAGAGCCGGTGGAGCAGCCGGCGTTGACCTATGTGACGGTGCCGCAGCCACCGGCCGCCGACGTGGCCCCGGCGGTGCCCGAGCCGGTGGACGTCTTTGCGACTTCGACACTGGATTTGGCACCCGCGACGCCGGGTCAGACCGCCGATGACGCCGAGGGGGCGGCGGGGCAACACGGTGGGGCGACCGGAGCGGCCGGTAGCGACAATTCCGGCGCCCGCGGGACGTTCTTTGGCATCTCCGCGACCGGTCACTCGTTTGTCTACATCCTGGATCGTTCCGGTTCGATGCGGGGCGGGCGGTATCGCCGCGCCGCGGACGAATTGATCCGCAGCGTCGATGCGCTGCACGCGACGCAGCGGTTCTATGTTTTCCTTTTCAACAACGTCGCGACGCCGATGTTTGACGATCCGTCGCCGCTGCCGATCCCGATCCTGGCGACGGTGGAGAACAAACGGCGGTTGGTGGCCTGGCTCGATCAGGCGGGTCCCGACGGCGGCACCAATCCGACCGAAGCGTTGCGATTGTCGTTGAAAATGGGTGGCAGCGCCATCTTCCTACTCTCGGACGGGGAATTTGATACGTCGCGAAATGATCGCGGAAAAATTCTGGTACCGAGCACTCAAGATGCCTTCGGGGTTGTCTCCGCCAGCGGTGCCAACCAACCGATTCACACCATTGCCCTGGAGAGTCCTTCGGGCGCCACCAGCCTCCAGCGACTCTCGGCGATGACCTCCGGCGAGTATCGATTCGTGGACAAGGAGGAGGTCGATTCGGCGGGCCTGCTCGCGGCAGTCGATCGGGCACGCCGGGACGGTCAAATCGATGAAGCGAATCAACTGCTGCGGGAAGTGATCACCACCGCACGACCGGAAATCGTTGGCGAGGTGAAACAAAAGTATCAAGCGGTGCTGACCGCCGATGCCCAATCGGTGTTGCAAAACGGCAATGCGGTGCAACTGGCCCAGTCGTTGGCCGGGCTGTTGATCGTCGATGCTGGCGGCGAATTGTTTTTGGAAACCCAGGCGACGCTGGCCCAGCGGATGATCGATGTCATGCCCGAATGTTTGGATACCCAACCGCTTCGGGAAGTGGTTCCGGCGGTCAATGAATTGTTGGTCAATCACGGTGGCCATCCGCTGGTCCAATCGCTTCGTCGCAGTTTATGGCCGACGTTGCTCCAGCGTCTGGATCAAATGCCATTGCCGGCGGACGCGGAAGATCAGTGGTCGATGGCGATATCGCTATGGCGGCCCGACCTCACACCCACCGAACTGGTTGCGTTGACGTCAACGGTCGATCGGTTGACCTGTTGTGTGGTCAACGAAGCGCTGGGGCGACAGAACGAAGCAAGTATCAGTCAATTCGGTCGCCGGTTGCTCGATTGGCTTACGGAGTTGGAGCCGTTTCCGACCGTCCGGGCACGAGTTGACGACCAAAGACGCGATTTTATCTTCTATGAGATTGCCGCCGCCCGCGATGCTCGGTCGCGGCGTGACCGGGATGGGGTCAGGGCGATCGAGGCGCGGTTGCGGCTTTGGGTCGATTCGTCTGAGTCGATCGGCGACTATAAGGTCGAGTTTGGCCGGCGAGAGGTATCGGCGCGGGCTGAATTTCGTCGTTTGGCCAAACGCCACGGCCGCTCGACCCATCCGCCCGCGCGGAAAGATTATGGCCGGTTGATCGCCGATTTCCCCCACACGATCGCCGCCGGCCAAGCCTCGGAGTTATTAGGAATTCAAACAATCACGCCCCCGACCGTCGCGGCCGCGGCGGAGACGGACCCTGCCATGCCGGCGTTTGCCGATCTTTTCAACACTTCGCGGTGATGGGGTCGTTTGGTCGATGGATCATCGCATTGCATTTAGCGATCGATGTCGGACTGATCCTGTTGCCGCTGCAACTCGGCAATGAATCACAAACATTTGTCTTTGGCGCACTAGCGGGCCAAGCATCCTTGACGGCGATTGTGCCACGTTTGGCCGGTCGCGGTCCCGCCATGATCGCCTGCGTCGGGCTTTTGGGGGCGCTGGCTTCGACCGGCGTATGGATTCAATATGCCGGTGCCAGCGGCGAAGACTTGTTGCAATTGTCAATCATGTCATTGAGCCAATTGTTTATGATATTGATTGTGGGTTCGGTGACATTGCAGCGAACCGCGATGCGTCCGGCGACCGGAAGCCTGAGCACGCAGTCGCTGTTGGTTGGCAGCGGTTTGATCGCGGTGGTTTTGACGTTATTGAGGGTGCTGGCCCATCGTTGGGGATGGTCGATCAGTGATTTGGACTGGACGGTTCTGGTATTCCTTGTGCCGTTCGGTTGTCTCAACGCGGCGATCGGCATCATCAGCTCTCGATTGGTCGGCGGTTGGGGCGGGGCCGGGTCGCTGCGGTGGGGGCTGGCATTAGCGGGTTTGTTCGTACTGACACTACTTTTATTCCGCTGGAATTTGGGACAAGATAGCGGACCGATCCTTTATCAAATCGCCGCCGTGTTTGCCGGTCACGCGTTGGTGGTCATCGCGACGTTGGCCTGTTTGCCGCGGGCGTGGGTGCAAACATTGCCGACGGTGCTAGATTGATCGCATGAACATTCCACTGATGAACGCCGCCGCGTCGTTTTGTCTGGCACTCCCGATCGTCGCGGCGCCGGCGGTTGCCGAAAATTGGTCGCACTGGCGGGGACCGACCGGCAATTCGGTTTCCGCGGACGCCCAGCCGCCAATCCAACTCGACGCCGCATCGAATTTGCGTTGGAAAGTCGCGGTTGAGGGTTCGGGGTCCGGTTCACCGGTGGTCTGGGGTGATCGCGTTTACGTCACGTCGGCATTGGCCGTCGGTGGTGGGCGCCAGCGGTTTTTGGTTCATGCTTTTGACCGACAAAGCGGCGATCGAGTTTGGCAAACCGCCGTCGGCGAAGCGATTCCGCACGAACCGACCCATTCGACCAACACGTTTGCCTCCGCGTCGCCATGCACCGATGGGGAGCGGATCTATGCGTACTTCGGGTCCTGGGGGCTGCACGCCTTGGACTCTGGCGGTGGGTTGCTGTGGCAACGCGACTTCGGCGATTTGGAAATGCGAAACGGCTTTGGCGAGGGCGCTTCGCCGGCGCTTTGGCGGGACCGTTTGTTCGTGCCGTGGGACCACGAGGGGGCGTCGAAGCTTTTTGCGGTCGACAAAACCAACGGACGAACGCTTTGGAGCGTCGATCGGGACGAGCCGAGCAATTGGGGCACGCCGCTGGTCGTCGCCGCCGCCGGCGGTGCTCAGGTCGTGGTGACGGGTGAAAACCACGTGATCGCTTACGACGTCCAGACCGGCAGCGAACTATGGCGATGCGGCGGCCAAACCTCTCGACCGGCCGCATCCCCGGTCGCCGGTGACGGCATCGTGTTCGTCGCCAGCGGGTTTCGCGGCTCCTTTGGCGGCGCGTTTGACCCCGCCGGTCGGGGCGATTTGGCGGATTCGGCGAGTGTCATTTGGAGCGTCGATGATGACACGCCCGACATTGCCTCGCCCACGCTTTCGGGGCGGCGGCTCTACTACACCAAAGCCAAAACCGGCATTTTGACCTGCGTCGACGTCGCCACCGGCCAACCGTTTTACGAACGTCAACGGTTGCCCGAGATCGGCACGCTGTACGCCTCGCCGGTCGTCGCCGGGGGCCACGTCTATTTCAGCGACCGCGACGGCACGGTGGTGGTGATCCGCGACGATGAAACGTTTCAAGTCGTCGCGGTCAATCAATTGCCCGAAGGGATCGACGCGACGCTGGCTCCGGTCGATCGGCAACTGATCATCCGCGGCAGCGGGCATCTGTGGTGTTTCGAGTCGGATCGATGATGAACAAACGTTTGACGCGGGTCAGCAAATATTTGACGTTCATTTTGCGACACGAACCCGGCTCGATCGGATTGACGCTGCGGGACGGTTGGGCGGACATCGAGGAATTGGTCGCCGCGGCCAACGCGTCGGGCAAGATGATCACGACCGATCAAGTGCGTGAGGTTTTGGCGAAATCCGAGGGCCGGTTTCGGCTCAGCGACGACGGACGGCGGATCGCGGTTCAGATTTAATTCTGTGTGTCCGCAGAACGTCGGCTTTCAGTGTGTCGTGGAGCGGACCGGCGGCTGCAAAACCCCTCACCCCCCGGCCCCCTCTCCCCGCAAGCGGGGCGAGGGGGAGCAGGGGTTGTGTTGGCGGGTGAGTTTTTGCAACCAATCGGACTGCAGCGGCTCGACCGTCACAACCGATACAAACCGCCACAGGCCGGTCCGGCAGTCCCCGGAGCCACCGGCCCGGTTCCATCCCCACCCGCCGGCCGCGACAACCGGCCCCGCGTGACCGCCGGAGACATCCCATGCTCACCTCTCTCTTTCCTGTCGGTCGTCCGGCCGCGGTCGCTGTCCTGGCGGTCATGGTTGCCAATTACGCATCGGCGGAAATCCGCTGGGCCGACGACTTGGCGACCGCTCACGCCGAAGCCCAATCGACCGGCAAACCGCTGTTGCTGCATTTTTACGGCGACAACTGCGTGTGGTGCGATCGGCTCGAAGACGGCGCGTTCAGCACTCCGCAGGTTGCCGCGGCGATCGAGCAGGGTTTCGTGGCGGTTAAAATCCACGCCGGCGAGCAGCCTCAAGTCGCGTCGATGTTTCGCGTTCGCCAGTGGCCCACCGACGTCGTGGTCACGCCCGCCGGGCAAGTGCTCAGCCACGGCGTCAGCCCGCAGAAGCCGACCGATTACATCGCGATGTTGACCGATTCGGCGGCCAAATTGCCCGCCGCGGCGCCGGTGCCGACATCGGCTCCGGCCCGCGAAACGGTCCTGGCCGCCAACCGAACGACCAGTGCCGGAGTCGATGCGACGCTCGCCGGAGCACGAACCGATGGCATGTCGCTGGGCGGACCGAGCGTCAAGGCACCCGCCCGGCCGGCGGCCGCTACGGCGACGACCACGACGCCGGACCTAATCATGAACGGCTACTGCGCGGTGTCGATCATCGAGGACCAAAAGTGGGTCGAGGGCAATCCGCAGTTTGGCGTCATTCACCTCGGACAGCTCTACCTGTTCGCCAGCGAATCAAAACTGCAAACGTTCCTGGCCGATCCGGCTCCCTACACACCGATCCTTGGCGGCATCGATGTGATTCGATTTTTCGAGGAAAAACGCATCGTCCGCGGCCGGCGTGAGTTTGGCATGGTCGATCCGGTCCATCAGCGGATCTTCCTGTTTGCCGACGAGGACGCGATGCTGCACTTTGAAGAGCATTTCCAGCGTTACACCGACTCGGCGATCGACGTGATGGAACGGGCCGTGAAGGATGCCAATCCGGGAGCGTGAAGCCGGTGATTTTCTTCGTAGGGTGGGTCAAGCGGCTTGCCGCGCCGACCCACCAAGGTGTTGAAGATCGCGGTGGGTCAGCGCGGCAAGCGGCTTGACCCACCCTACCAGCTACGTGGCTTGGCCGGCGGTTGGACAGACGGCCGGCCCCCCTTGGATTTGGCCAAACGGACGCACGTTGTTCCAAATTGCCGCCCCGCAGCCGGCGGCAATCAGGGCGATGATGACCCAGCCCAGCCGCGCCGCGATCATGCCGCGGGCGTCGCGGAGGCGGCGGAAGGTTCGCAGCTCATACGGTTCGGTCCACGGTCCCACGCCGATCGCCACCGCGATCGCCGAGAGCAGGAAGGCGAGCGAGGAAACCAACACATCGCTCACCGACCGGCCTCCCCGCGGCGGACCCATTGGCGTCGGAGTCGGCGGCGTTGCAAACGGGCGATTTCGACGTCCGGTTTGATGGCCAAACACCGCGTCAACGCTTCGATCGCGCCGGGCAGGTCGCCGCGGGCCGTACACGACCGGGCGATCAGTTGCCAAGCGTGATGATGATAGGGGTAAGCCGCGACGCATCGACGCAGCGACGCTTCGGCGTCGTCGAATCGCCCCAGACCCATCCAGCACGTCCCGGCCGCCCGATGACCTTCGGCGTAGTGGGGCACTTGATCGCAGATCCGCAGTGCGATCGGCAACGCCGCGGCGTACTCGTCGCCATCGACCAAATGCCAAACGCATCGTAATTGTTGACGATGGGTCGGCGGGGCATCGCGGACCAGCAGCGCCTGCAGGGAATCCTCGGCCAGCGTCCGGGTCAGCCGGTCAGGGTCCGACAGGCTCCGGCCCAGCGGGAGCATCACGCTCTGGTCGGCGGTCAAGCCGAGCACCAGGGCGGCGGCCCGGCGGTGATCGGCATCGCCGCGGCGGAGCAACGCGACGAGCGTCGAGGCGGTGTAGACTTCATCAATCTCCATCGCCAACGCCGACGTGTCGGCGGTATGGAGGTAGCGTCGATAGGCGACGATCAAGGCAGACGTACGATCCGTTGTCATGCGCAGGGTTGGTCGTGGAGGCTTGCGGGGAGGGAACGTAGCGGCGGGCATCGTCGGGGGTGCATCGATCGTGTCACATTTGACAAAATTGACAGAACCCGTCGTCCCACCGGCTCGGCCCGTGATCAATCGACTCCTTCGATTTGACTTTTCGATATTAGACATCTGCCGCCGCCGGGCAAGCGGCAAGTTTGGCGGCGTCGGGCCGCCGACCCCCGGTGATCTCAATCTGTCGCGGTTGCAACGGTTGGGGGGGCGGCGGTCGCCGCTGCTTCCCGGTGGCGGCGTCCTGCCGGGACGCCGCCCCCCCGCCCTGCGGCAAGCTTGGCTCATCGCATTGTTGCTGCCCATAGCCAATTCGGCGACAGCCACCCCGCCGTCGCCGCTGCAGGGCGATGCGGCGATGCGTCGGTTAGGCGAAGTCGCGATGCAAATCTCCACTCAAAATCAATCGCTAGCGAGCCTCAGCGATCAAATCTCCCGCCGCGTCGGCCATCCGGTGGTCATCGACCGAACGGTCGATGCGACGGCGTTGGTCTCGCTGGTCGACGCCGGCCCGACGGCCGGGGCGTTCCTGATCGCGGCCGCGGACGCCGCCGGGGCCGCCGCGATGCCGATCGGGCAGGTGGTGGTGATCGGGCCGGTCGATTGGCTCGATCGGCTGCCGCGGGCCGCCGCCGCGGCTCCCGACGGCGTTGACGTGGAGGTGCTCGGTTCGATGCTTTCAAAACTCGAAGCCGCCGCCGGGGGGAGCAATCGGCCGAACGCGGCGGGGGCGGCGGAGGTTTGGGTGCGGTTGTGGCAACACCGGGTGACGTTGGATCGGACCGGCCGCGACTTGCGACTAGTTCCGCTGCCCCCGGCCGACCACACCGAGGGAGATCGAATCCGCGGCGCGGCGATCGATCGGTGGCGGCAGCGACCGGCGGCCGGTCAGGGGGAAGTTTTGTTGGAACTGAAATTGGTGGACCAGCCCGCCGGCGGTGCGTTGGCTCTGTTGGCTCAAAAACTCGGCCTGCCGCTGGAGATCGACCCGGCCGCCGATGCGGCGCTGCGTCAACCGGTGACGGCGACCTATTCCAGCGGGTCGATCGAAGCGTTGATCGATGAAATCGCCACAGCCGCCGGCGTCCGGGCGAACGTCGAACCAACCGCTTTACGGGTGTCGGCCGGCGGCGACCTTGCCGATCGGGCGGCCGCCGATGATTGATCCGGCCGCCGCTTGGCCGATATGTTTCAAGTAAGACCGCCGCGGCGCCCCCGGACTGCAACTAGACTATTGCAAACGCCCGCTGATTTCCCGTTCGCTCCCGCACGCCGCCCGCCGCTCGATGCAATACGCCCTGCTCGCCGTCCTGATCGGGCTGATCATCGCCCAGTTCGTGATCGTTTGGAAAGCCTCGCCGAATTGGCGGTGGTACCAGATGATCCCCGTCGCGGTGCTGCCGATCCTGACCGTCGCGTTCCTGTTTCCGACCGCCGCGGCGTTGAAGGCTCGTTCGGCGTGGCATCAACTGTACGAAGGTCAGGAGAAACAACTCAAGACGCTGCTCAAGGAAAACAAGGAGCTTCGCGATGGCAGCGAATCCGACCCCGAAGCCGGCGACGGCGCCTTGCCGCTGGCTCGGTTGCTTCGGCGGCTGGGTCTGGAAGCCGGCCGGCGGTGGCGGCCGATGAGCCTGGCCGGGGCACAATTCGACAACAACGTGCAGATTCAATTGCAACAAGCCGGTGGCGGGGTCGTCCCCGGCGAACCGGTCGACGGCGAAGCCGCACCGCCGGCCGGGCCGTTGATCCCCGAGGGTTTGACGGTGTACGGCTTTGGCGAAGGTCCCACGCCGACGGCACCGATGGCGTTGCCGATCTTTTATCTGGGCGAGTTCCGCGTTGTCACCTCCACCCCCACGGCGATGACATTGGAACCGACCTCCCCGCTGACGCCGGCCCAGCGGACGGCGATCGAGACCCGGCAGGCGTCCACGTGGTCGGTCTATGAACTGTTGCCGCTGGACGGTCACGTGCCGTTCGTCGCCGAGGGCAGCGTGCCGGACGACGACAACCTGTTCGGGCGGATGGACACGCAGTTGATCGGGCAATTGCTCGGCAACAAAGCGACCGAAGCGACGCTGCGGGAGTACGTCCGCGACGGGACGCGGCGACAAGCCGACGATCCGCCCTCGACGCACTGGGTCAAAATTAAGTTTTTGAAAAAAACCGAAATCGAGGTCAACAGTTCCGACCCGACCGAAGCTCTCTTCGGCGGCTTTTTCGACGGCTCGGGCCGGGCCGTCGACGGGCGATTGCAAACCGGCGAGGACAAGATCGTCTTTGAAATCGACGATCAATTGGTTGTCAAAAAGGAGGCCGCCGACGCGTTGATCAGCGACGGTTCAGCCCTGCCGCTAAACGACTACTTTGTCCGGCCGCTGAACGATTACCGCTACGTGTTGCGAAAAATTCGTTTGCGATTGGCGGAACTGGAAATTCGTTCGGGCGAACTTCGCTACGAAGCCAGAGTTTTGCAAGAAGCGATTGACGCGACGACCACCGCGATCGCTGCCAACCAGTCGGAGAAGTTGAAACTGGAGCAGGACCAGATTCAGACCGAAAAGGAAGCTGCGGCGATGAACAGTTACAACGAGCGATTGACCGAGCAGGTCAACGACAAACGCCGCACGCTGGTCAATCTGTATCGCAGCAATCTGCAGTTAGAGTCCGAGCTGCAGGCGGCGACCGAGCAAATTGTCCAGCAGCGTCGATAAGGTCGACGTTATCGCAAATCCTCGTTCAAACACGCAATCATCGCACGCAACGATTCGGTGTCGTAGGCGTTGCGGGTCAGATAATCACGCCGGCAATCGTTCCACGCCAGCGAACGGCCGGGCGGCAGATCGGCCAGTCCAAACGCCGCATCGGTGGGGATTGATAGAAAAATTTGGTCGCCGTCGACGTGAATCGGCCGGGTGTGGACGGTGCCTTCGGCGACCAGACGGATCGGCCAACGCGGTTCCGGGCCATCGGGCCGATTGAACCAAGTCGCCATCGCCAGGCGTCCCGAATCGGGATGCAGCCAAACCAAATGCCGCAGCCGGCGAGGTTCATTGGACGGATCGGGACCCGGGTGGACCATCGCATCGACCTCGAACATCACCATTTGGGTGGTTCGGACGAGAACGGTGGATTGTGCCAGACGCGATTGCAGTTGGGTCAAAACTCGGCCACCGATCAGTCCCAGCGAAGCGCCCGGGGGGGCGAGTTGGTCGGCCAACAGGATTTGAACTTCCCCATCGGCCGATGCGATGCCGTAACCAAGCCCGATTTTGACCAACTGGTGCTTCCCGTCGCGAAGCTCACAGACCGCCGCGATGACCAGTGGCAATTTTTGCAGGGTATCGCGGACCGGACCGGAAACAACGCTGGTCGAATCGCCGGTCAACTGCGTCGTCGCAATCGTCAGGGTCCGCAGCGCGTCGCCGGGACCGGTTTTCGGTTTGACGACGGTGCGGTGCGGCAGCAGACCGACGGCCGGTTCGGCGCCGGCCGGTCGGGCGTCGAGGCAGGCCGAGGCCGCCAGGAGCGACAGGGTGATGACGCGAGACCACATGGGATCAACGCTCCCGGGGGGTGGGCAGTGACGTAGCGGAAGTCGCCAAGACTTTCGGTTGCGACCGAGCCAAGCTAACCGAAAGTCTTGGCGACTTCCGCTACGATCTTGGCGACTTCCGAAAGTCTTGGCGACTTTCGCTACGATTTGCGGCGGAGCCAACGGGTTTGCCGGCCGTCGGGGGAGCGGTCGGCCGGTTGGGCGATCGCGTCGAGTTGTCGTTGCAAATCGTCAAACTTCTCCTGCAACTGCGTTTCCCGGATGCGAAGCTCGCTCGAACGCCGCGCCAGCTCCGCCCGCTGCAGTGACGCTTCGACTTCGGCCTCCCGGAGTTGCTGTTGCAACTTTTCGGTGCATTGCGATGCCCGCTGCCGCTCCGCAGCGATGACCGAATCGTCGGCCAACAATTCCGCGATCGCGTGGGCGCCCGTTGCGCCGGTCTCCGCGTCGATCCCGCGGCCGGGCGAGCCGGATTCGTCGGCCTCGTGCCGGCGGTAAGCCAACGCTTGGCGTAAATCCTCGATCTCCTCCGCCTGCTCGGCGCGGCTTTGCTCCGCCCGCCGGAGCCGACCGAGCAGGCCGTCGAGCCGCTCGCCGGGGTCATCGGTGGCATCGTCGACCGTTTGACCGGCGGGCAACGACGGGTCGTCCGGCAGTGACCGCAAGAACGCTTCGGCGTCGAATTGATCCTCCTCCATCTGCCGCAAAATCAACTCGCGGTTGGTTTGCCAATCGGACGTTTGACCCCCGGCGGCGGGGATGTCAGGGACCGCAGCGTTCGACTCCAGACGGTCGATCAATTGGCCAATCGTCTCGATCCACCTTTGGTCGCGGTCGCGAACCTCGTCACGCAGCGAGTCAACCGTTTTGACCAATTGTTGCACCACGGGCACAAAATCGGTTCCGCCGGCGGGTCGGTTGGCCGGCGAAGGGCTGCGTTTGGATCGGGACATCGGTGGCAGCGGGGTCGGGAATGAAAAACGCCTTGGGGTGCGTTTGGTCAGCGAGTCGCGGCGGGCGGAACTGCGGCAGGCGGGGCTTCGGTCACGTCACCGGGATGATTAAGCTGCCCAGTCACTGCCGCAACGCTACGTCGCGTTGGCCCGGCGGTCAAAATATCTTCTCCTGTCCCCGCCCCTGTCCCCGCCCCCCGTCGACCTGTCGTTTTGACCCGACCCAATGATCCGCCGCGTTCCGATCCCCGGCGGTCGGCCAGTGACTCCGATGACGGGGGCGGAGCGTCGATCGACGATTTTGAATCTTCGCTGCAAATGGTGGAGTCCGCCGTCGCCAAGCTCGAATCGGGGGAAATGTCGCTGGGCGAATCGTTAGCGGAATACGAGCGGGCGGTCGCGGCGCTGCGGCGTTGCCACCAATCGCTCCGCGTCGCGTCGCAGCGGGTGATGGTGCTCTCGGGTTTTGACGAGGACGGCAATCCGGTGACTGTGCCGATGGAAAGCGACGACGGGGAAACGGATTTGACGGCCAAACAAGCCGCTCGCGGCGGCCGCCGGGGGGCGGTCAAGACGTCTCGCCGCCGCGAGCCGCCGGATAACCTTGAACTCGACCTGGAGCCGTTTTGACAGGCCCGGACGATTGGCTGGCCGACGCGCGGGGTCGGATTGATGCGGCCCTGGCGGGCGTCTGCTCGGCGCCGCGATGGCCCGACGTCCTGGCCGCCGCGGTGACCGATGCCGTCACCGCGCCGGGCAAACGCGTCCGACCGATTTTGACGTTGATGGCCTGCGAAGCGGCCGGCGGATTGATAAACGATGCGATGCCCGCGGCCATTGCGGTGGAGTTGATCCACGCCTACTCGTTGATCCATGACGACCTACCGGCGATGGACGACGACGATCTGCGTCGCGGCCGGCCGACAACCCACGTGCAGTTCGGCGAAGCGACCGCGATTCTGGCTGGCGACGCCTTGCAGCCGCTGGCGTTTGCACAATTGGCGGAGATCGAGGACCTGTTGATTAGCCGGCGATGTGTTCGAGAGCTTGCCGCGGCCGCCGGCGGGGCGGGGCTGGTCGGTGGTCAAGCTGATGATTTGGCAACCGAAACGATCGACCCCGATTCGATGTCGCCGGCGCAATCCAAAGCCCGGGTCGATTCGATCCATCGCCGCAAAACCGGGGCAATGATCGTCGCGGCGGCGCGGATGGGTGCGATCTGCGGCCGGGCCGACGACGCGACGCTCGCCGCGGTGACGAAATACTCCCGGTCGCTGGGGCTGTTGTTTCAAATCATCGACGACTATCTCGACGAGACCGCGACAGCCGAACAAATGGGTAAACGGACGGGCAAGGACTCCGGCCGCGGCAAGTGGGGCTACCCGGCACTTTTGGCTAGGATGGCCGGCGACGGCGGCAATGGCACGCTGCTAGCAATCCAGTCCGCTCGCAGCGTGCATGCCAAAGCGATCGATGCGGCCGGGTTGTTGGGCAACCGCGGCGATCGGTTAAAGTGGCTGGCCGACTTTGTCCTGGAGCGAAACCATTGAACGATCAACCTGAAACTGCTCCGGGGCCAAAGCACCCGCTGATCGCGTCGCTGACCGACGCCACGCCGCTGGCCGGTTGGTCGCCGTCGCAATTTGAACAGGCCGCGGCGGAAATCCGCGACGTGCTGTGCAATTTGCTGGCGACGCGGACCGCTCATTTCGCCAGCAACCTGGGCGTCGTTGAGCTTTGTTTGGCGCTGCACGCGGAGCATGACTTCCGCTCCGACCGTCTGATTTGGGACACCGGACACCAAATCTATCCGCACAAATTGGTCACCGGCCGCTACGACCGCTTTCCGACGATCCGCACCGCCGGCGGATTGATGGGTTATCCCAACCCCGACGAGAGCGAGTACGACCTATTCATGACCGGTCACGCCGGAGCGAGCGTTTCGACGGCGGTCGGGCTGCGTTCGGGCGACACGATCCAAGGGCAACATGACCGCCGGTCCGTTGCGGTGATCGGCGACGGTGCGTTCCCGTCGGGGATGGTTTTCGAGGCGCTCAACAACGCCGGAATCCGCAACGACGGGCTGACGATTGTTTTGAACGACAACAAAATGTCGATCTGTCCGCGGACCGGAGCGATCGCCGGCTACCTCGACCGGCTCCGTGGCAACCCGTTTTACACCGGTTTGAAAACCGAGGTGACGCGGATTTTGGAGCGGGTGCCGATGTTCGGCGACCCGGCTGAACGCTGGTTGGCCCAAGTCAAAGAGGGTTTCAAAGCCGGGATGCTCGGCGGGATGCTTTTTGAAGAACTCGGCGTTCGCTACGTCGGTCCGATCGACGGTCACAACGTGCCGTTGCTGCGCAAATACTTGCGAATGTGCCGGGCGTCCGAAGGCCCGGTGCTGCTGCACGTCGTCACCGAGAAAGGTCACGGCTATCAACCGGCCGCCGCCGATCCGGTTTTCTTTCACACCCCGCCGGCGTTCGAGGATCGCGGCGGCCAGATGGTGACGCGCGGCAGCAGCGGGCTGCCGCCCTACACGACCCATGCCCGCGATGCGATCGCCGCGGCGATGCGGGCCGACAACCGCGTCACGGTGATCACCGCGGCGATGTGCCAGGGCAACAAGTTGGAACCGGTTCGCGAAGCGTTCCCCGAACGATTTTTTGACGTCGGCATTTGCGAATCGCACGCCGTCGCGTTCGCCGCCGGGCAAGCCAAAACGGGGCTGCGGCCGATCGTCGACATCTACTCGACGTTTTTGCAACGCAGCTATGACCAGATTTTCCAAGAGGTGTCGCTGCAGGACTTGCCGGTCGTTTTCATGATGGACCGCGGCGGTTTGACCGGGCCGGACGGACCGACGCATCATGGCGTCTACGACATCGGCTACATGCGGGTGTTTCCCAATTTGGTGCTGATGGCGCCCGGTCACGCCGCCGAAATCGCGTCGATGTTGGACTTCGCCTTGACGCTCGATCATCCCTCGGGAATCCGTTACCCCAAAGCGTCAGCGTTGCAATTTGACGGTGAAGTCGAACCGATCCAGCTCGGCCGCGCGCAGTGGATTCGCCGTGGCGGGGACGGGACGATCATCGCCATCGGCGCGATGTTGGAACAAGCGATCGCGGCGGCTGAAATCCTCGGCGAACAGGGTTTGGACGTCGGGGTTGTCAACGCGCGGTTCATCAAACCGGTTGACCGCGAGATGGTCGCGGCCGCGTTTGAGGGCGACGGATTTGTCGTGACGTTGGAGGAGGGCACCGCGGTCGGCGGGTTCGGCTCCGCGGTGTTGGAAACCGCTAACGAGTTGCAATTGGACACCCGGCGGTTGCGGCGGCTGGCCCTGCCCGACGAGTTCGTGTCCTTTGGCGATCGTGGCCAACTGCTGGCCGACCACGGATTGTCGCCCGAAGCGATCGCGGCGACGTGTGGGCAACTCGTCACGGTAGCGGCGGCGCTGTGAGCGAACAAGAGTTTCGCCCCCCCTCGCCCCGCTTCGGGGAGAGGGGGTTGCCTAAACTGTTCTCCCCCTCGCCCCGCTTCGGGGAGAGGGGGTTGGGGGGTGAGGGGTCTAGCACTCGACGTTCAGCGCAAAATCCCCTCACCCCCCGGCCCCCTCTCCCCGAAGCGGGGCGAGGGGGAGAAAGAATGGATAGTTCGCCCCCTCTCCCCGAAGCGGGGCGAGGGGGAGGAAAATTGTGTGTCGGCTCGTTAAGACGGGGGGACGTCGGATGAGCGAATCTCCGATCCCCGATTGGTGCGGTTGCCGGCGGCCCCGAACGGTCGTCCTGGGCATCCCCGGTCGCGATCATGTCGCTCAGGAATGGCGTCGGCTGCGGCCGGCGATCGCCGCGTCGGCCGAAATCATCGCCGAGGATTTTGCGACCGAATTTGATTTCGACGGAGTTGAATTGGACCTCGTCATCGTGCTCGGCGGCGATGGCTCGATCCTGCGGGCGGCCCGGCGAATGGGCGACGACCAGCGACCGGTGCTGGGTATCAATTGCGGACACTTGGGGTTCCTCGCCGCCCTCTCGCCCGACGAGTTCTTGAACGTCTGGGGGAGGGTTTGCCAGGGCCAATTTCAACTTCGCGAGCACGTCATGTTGACCGCCAGCGTGCTGCGAGCGGGCAAGACGATCGCGTCACAAACGGCACTCAACGAAGCCGCGATGTTGACCGGCGCGCCGTTCTCGATCCTCGACATTGACCTGTTCGCCGACGGCGAATGGGCGACGCGGTACCGTTGCGACGGGTTGATTATCGCCACCCCGGTCGGTTCGACCGCTTACAACCTGTCCGCCGGCGGTCCGATCATTCGTCGGCACATGAAAGCCGTCGTGATCTCGCCGCTCTCACCCCACACGTTGACCTACCGGCCGGTCGTCGATTCGTCCGCGACGGTGTTTGAATTGACCGTCGTGGATCCGCAACAGGAGACGTGCTTGGTCGTCGACGGAAACGTCATTCATTGCTTGGAGGAGGGCGACCGGGTTCGGGTCACCGAAGCGCCGGTGACGTTCAAGATGCTGTCGGTGCCCGGTCAGAACGACTACCGAACGCTGCGGGAAAAACTCGGTTGGGGCGGCAGTGTCGGCTACCGGCGTTAGCGACGTAAGGATCCTTCACCAGGGCCGATCCCATGTTGTCGTCGACAAACCCGCGGGACTGCCGACGACCGCTCCGCCGGGTGTCGCCAACGTTCAAGATCTCGTCCGTCAACAACTCGCCGGTCAAACCGATTACGTCGTCGCCGTTCACCGTTTGGACCGCGATGTCGGCGGCGTCTTGCTGTTGGCGACGACGAAGAAGGCTGCTCGTTTGTTGACGCAACAATTCGAAGCCCAACGCATCGAAAAGATTTACCGGGCAACGGTTCACGGACCGGTCGGCGGTTTGCCGCGGTGGGTCGACCGGATTGAGAAAGTCAACGGCGAAGCTTTGGCGAGAATCGTCACTATCGGTGGCCGCGAGGCAATCACCGATGTCCAAGCCGACGGGGTGGAATTGACGCTGCGACCGCGAACCGGGCGGATGCACCAGCTTCGCGTCCAGTCGGCCAAGCATGCCGGCGGGATCGTTGGCGATTTGGTTTATGGCGGCGGCGGTGGCGGACCGTTGCGGTTGCGGGCGGTGGCGATCGGGTTCCATGACCCGGTTTCCGGGCGAGCCGTTCAAATCAACGAGACCGGTGAGACGTAGGGGACCGATGGGCCGGCCCCGTCCCATCGGTCCCCTGCGTCGCATTGGTCCCATTAACCGCCAACATCCCCACGCGATGCCCCACCGGTCCGCCGGGCGACGTAACGTTGGCCCATGAACGTCCGTCGCCTGCCCGCCCTGGTCCGCAATCTTCGCCGCGGCCGTGAAATCCTCGCGGTGCTGCGGCGGTATGGACTCGCCGACGCGTTGTCGCGGATGCCGCGGCTGCCGGGCCGGGGGCGGTTGACCGATCGCGACGGCCAACCGTTGGCCGGCTACACCGGTGTCCAGCGAATCCGAATGGCGATCACCGAACTGGGGCCGACGGCGATCAAGATCGGTCAAACGCTCGCCAGCCGCCCCGACCTGGTCGGTTCGCGACTGGCCGACGAACTCAAACGGCTCCGCAGCGACGTCGCGCCGGAGACCGCCGATGCGATCACGCGGACGCTGCGGGAGGAACTGGGCGATGATTTTGAAAAGCATTTCGAGTCGATCGACCCCCGGCCGCTGGCGACCGCGTCGATCGGCCAAGTCCACCGCGCGGTGCTCACCGGCGGTCGGGCGGTGGTGCTCAAAGTCCAGCGGGCGGGGATCGGGCCGACGATGCGCCAGGACCTCGACGTGCTCGCAGCGTTGGCTCAATTCGCCGGGCGGGTCGATTCAATTTCCGGCTGGAACCCCACCGCGATGGTCCGCCAGCTCCGCCCGGTGATCCTCGGAGAACTGGATTTTACGCGTGAAGCCGGGGCGCTGCGAAGGTTTGCCGACGCGTTTGAATCCCGCTGGACGATCGAACCGGGCGTCACCGGGGTGCAAATCCCCCGCCCCGTCGACCGGCTTTGCACCCGCCGGGTGCTGACGATGGAGGCGCTCCGCGGGGTGCCGATGGACCAGTGGTGCCAGGGAGAATTTGACCGCTCTCACGCCGCAAAAATCGGCGCCACGCTGGCTCAAACCTACTTGCGGATGGTTTTCGAGCTGGGCATGTTCCATGCCGACCCGCACCCGGGCAACCTGTTCGTTTGCGACGACGGGCGGCTGGGCATCCTCGACTTCGGCATGGTCGGCCGGATCGACGAGCAGCTCCGGGAGAGCATCGAGGAGATGCTCGTGGCGATCGTTTCGGGCGACCGCCGGCGGCTGACGCGGTTGATCCGCCGGGTCGGCAACCCGCGCCGCGACCTGGATGCCGCGGCGTTGGAGATTGACGTGACGGAGTTCATTGAACATTACGGTCAACAATCCATTGGGTCCAATGCCGGCCTGGACGTCGGCGGCGGGTTGGCCGAGTTGACCGATTTGTTGCATCGCCACGGCATTGAATTGCCCGGTCAATCGGCGATGTTGCTCAAAATGCTCATCTCGCTCGAAGGCAGTTTGGCGGAGCTTGGCGTTCGTTTTGACTCGCTCGCGGTAGTCCGTTCGTCGATGCGTCGGATCCTGTTGCGTCGCGTCTCGCCGCGGCGGCGGATTCGCCAGGCGCGGCGGATTTATATCGAAAACGAAGCACTATTGGAATCCGCGCCCGACCGGATCTTGGACTTGCTGGACCAAGCCCGGCTGGGTGAGTTTCAAATCCGTTTGGACCCGATGCGGTTTGCCCCGGTGGTGCATCGTTTGGTGATCGGACTAATGGCCAGCGCCGTTTTTTTGGGCAGCGCATTGATGCTCGCCTATGCGGTCCCGCCGCTGTTGCTGCCCGACAGCGTGGTGCTTGGCATCACACGATTGTCGTTATTAGGACTCTTCGGATTGATCGGCAGCGGCTTTGTGATGGGATCGCTGTGCGTGTCGATCTGGCGCAGCGGGGAGTAGGAGATTTTGAACCGCTAATCTTCGCTAATCGAAGGCAATAAGAAAATAATTTTCGGATTGCCTTCTATTGATTTATATTAGTGGTAGGCGTCTTTTAAAAACGCGATCCAGCCGCTCAGCAGAGCGACGTCGATCTTTGCGGTTCGAGTGGTCCGGCAGACCGCTCCCCGTGCGGCCCAACAATCGGGATTAATATGATAAGTTAGAAGGTGTTTGACGCGAGCAACGTTGAGTGATCCGGCCACCGCGGTCCAAACGCCCCGGCGGCGGCAATGTCGCAGCGTGGTGGCGAGTTCACTGGGATGGATCAC
This sequence comes from Pirellulaceae bacterium, assembly GCA_963833245.1. GTDB lineage: Bacteria > Planctomycetota > Planctomycetia > Pirellulales > Pirellulaceae > Rhodopirellula. Next base: position 366,271 of record CAWHXH010000002.1, on the reverse strand, counting down.
CCCGTCGATCCCGCCGTTGTTCTTGTTAAACGTATCGATTAGTAAATGTTTTAACCCATGCGAGATCGCGGTTTGAGCGATCAACCAAACCGGCAGGCACCGGGCGGCTTCGTGGTCGGCGTAAGCGACTGCGACCAGTTGCGTTTTGGGTGATAATGCCGCACCGACGGTTTGCCATAAATCGACAAGACGATTGATTTCATCACAACCGGCCGGGCCGGCTTTGGCATAAGCGATCTCGCCGGGGACATCGGCCGCCAGCGTCGCGGCGGTATCACGTTCGCCAAGGGCGACCGAGAAGGTCACACCCGGCCAACGTCGCGTGACTTCTTGCCACACCGCCGAGTCGGTCGCCGCCAGCGGCCCGCGGTCGGGTTCTTTGAGGTCGATGATGTCGACACCCGCGGCGACCGCCATCGCGACTTCGGCCGCGTCGCGGCAACTGATCAGCACCGCGGGGGGGCAATCGACCGGGGGCGGTGGGACGATTACGCTTGGCACCGGCATGCGTCAGGGTTTTTCGGGGAGGGAACGCTCGGCCGGCCGCGGTCGATCCACGCCGCGGTCCACTGTTTTGAAAACGCCCCACCCGACGGTATCGGTGAAGCACCAAACGATCAACACCGAGCGGCAGCTCGACCGGTTCTGCGACGCGATCTGGGAAGAACCCTTCATCGCCTTTGACACCGAGTTCGTCTCCGAGGACCAGTACCGACCCGAACTGGGGCTGATCCAAGTCGCTGCCGGCGAGCTGCTGGCGGTCATCGATCCGATCGAAGTCGGTGACACCGCGGCGTTTTGGGACGTGCTGACCGAAGGCGATGCGCTGGTGATCGCCCACGCCGCCCGCGAAGAAATCCGGTTCAACCACCGCTTCACCGGCGGGCCGATCCGTTACCTCTTTGACACCCAAATTGCCGCCGGATTCGTCGGGCTGGAGTACCCCGCGTCGCTGGCGAATTTGACCCAAACGCTGGTTGGCAAAACGCTGCCCAAAGGCGAGACGCGGACCGATTGGCGGAAACGACCGTTGACCGAAGCCCAGATCACCTACGCGTTGGCCGACGTGACGGACCTGGAGGAGATGCAGCAGATCCTGCAGCGAAAGATCGACAAACTCGGCCGCGATGAGTGGGTGATCGAGGAAACCGATCGGTTGCAGGACAAAGTGATCGACGCCGAGACGCGAAATAATTGGCGAAAGGTGGCCGGCAGCAGCAATCTCAAACCACGCCAGCAGGCGATCGTTCGCGAGCTATGGATTTGGCGGGAGGCGATTGCCAAAGAGCGTGATCGGTTGCCCAGGCGAATCCTGCGGGACGATTTGGTTGTCGAATTGGCCAAACGCGGATCGACCGATTCGCAGCGGATCGGCGGCATTCGGGGGATGGAACGCCGCAATTTGATCCCGCACTATCGCGAGATTGCCGACGCGATCGGCCGCGGTTTGGAAGCGGCGGAGGATGATTTGCCCAAACGCGCCCTCGGCCGCGCCAAGTCGGTCTCGCCGATGCTGGCGCAATTTCTGAGCACGTCGATCGCCTGCATTTCGCGGCAACATGGACTCTCGCCGGCGATCGTCGGTAACTCCGATGACGTCAAGGAATTGTTGGCTTATGAGTTGGCCGGGCAGCGCACCCGCGACACGCCGGCGCTGATGAATGGTTGGCGGGGCGAGATCGTTGGCAAACAATTTCGGCGTATTTTGAGCGGTGAGTTGGCGATTCGCGTCGCCGATACTTCGCAGGCCCAGCCGCTGGAGTTTTTCGAGTGCGGGTGAAGCCGTAGCGGAAGTCGCCAAGACTTTCGGTTTGACTGCCCGTCAAGCAACCGAAAGTCTTGGCGACTTCCGCTACGTCGGGAAATTAGAACCCGCCCTCGGTCATCGCCGCACGGATTTCGCGGTCGATCAACTCGCTGAGCCGGAGCGTCGGTCGGCCGTCGGCGTCGACGCCCGCCCGGTCGGCGATCAGCGACGCTCGCTGGGCAACGTCGCGAAGTTGTTCGTCGGTCGGCCGGTCGACCATCCGCACCGCCGATGCGGCGGTTGGATCAGCGACCGAAACGGGGGTCAAAACGTCACGCAAGTCCGCCGACGTCGCTCTGAGCTGCTCCATCGCGAGCTTGAGCCGGTCGATTTGAAGCTGCGCCTCGTCGGCGTCGGACTTCGAAAACCGCTCGGTGATCATCGCTTCGACGGCTTGCAATTGTCCCCACTGCAGGATGGGCAGCCGGACCAACCGCTGCATGATCGATGCGGCCTCGGCGGGGTCAAAGTCCCGCGCCGAGACGTCTTTGGCAACGCGTTCCAAACGCCGGACGACCGCCGCCCGCTCAACCGGCTCGATCCGGCTCTGACCGACTTCTTGCGCTAAACCCTCGAGTGTCCGGCCGGCCATCACGCCGCGTTGTTGCCACAGGAAATACGACGCAAACCCGCAGGTGATGAAACCGATCATCATCATGATCAGCGTCGCCGCCAACACGCCCGGCAGGCACGACGGGTTATCGTCCCCGCCCGAAGCGTCCGGCCGGTTTCCGTCCGGCCGATCAGCGTCAGTCAAGGTTGAACTCGATCTTGAGCACCTTGAACTTCAACAATCCCGCCGGGGCGTCGATCTCGGCGACGTCCCCGACCTTTTTGCCCAGCAAACCTTGGCCAAAGGGGCTGGTGATCAGCACGCGGCCGGAGTCGTAATCCTCCTCGCCGCTGCCGACCAGCGTGTACTCCTCCTCGTCGCCGTAAGCCATGTCCTCGACCGTCACGGTGGCGCCGAAAACGACTTCGTCCTTGGGCAATTTGGAGACGTCGATGATCCGCGCCCGGGCGATCTTGTCGCGGCGTTCGTTGATTTTCGCCTGCAGCATCCCCTGCGCCTCTCGCTGGGCGTGGTACTCGGCGTTCTCCTTTAGGTCGCCCTCCTCGCGGGCGGCGGCCAGCTTCATCGTGATCGCGGGCATCTCGACATCCTCCATCTGCGTGATCTCCGCCTTGATCTTGTTGTAGCCCTCCCGGGTCATCGGTACCGAATCGATCACAGCCATCACCCTGTCTTGAAACTCTTGAAGCCCGCACGGTCGCGGGCGAAACAAAAAACCGATCGGCCAGGATTTGGCCGATCGGTCCAACGCAGCATTGTCAAAGCATTAAGCCGGCAAAGCAACCCCCGCGGCCGCGGGTCGCCCCGGTAGCGGAAGTCGCCAAGACTTTCGGTTTCCCCGACGATCGGTCGCCACCGAAAGTCTTGGCGACTTTCGCTACGGGAGGTCGTCATCGTCGTCCTCTTCACCGATTCGCGACTCAACCTCGCGGCCCTCGCGGTCGACCTCGAACGGCACCCCGATCTCCTCGTCGAGCCAACGCCCCAAGTCGATCATTTGGCATCGTGCCGAGCAGAACGGCGGCGAAGCGGACTTGGTCAAGTCCACGGCGTTGCCGCACGTGGGGCACAGGACATTGTGTTTCATCTTGGAGGGTCCACCGAAAATCTTGGCGATTTCCGCTACGGGTGACGGCCGTACTTGCGTTCAATCGCGAACACTTTGTCGAGTCGTCGGGCGTGCCGGTCGGCCGGCGTGTAGCGGGCACCCAGGAACGCGGTGATGATCGCAAACGCCAGCTCGCTGCCGACGATCCGGCCGCCGACGCACAGCACGTTCATGTCGTCATGCTCGACGCCTTGGGCCGCCGAATACGTGTCGTGGCAAATCGCCGCTCGGATGCCGGGCACCTTGTTGGCAGCGACCGAAACGCCCACCCCGGAACCGCAAATCAGGATGCCGCGGTCAACACTGCCGTCGACCACTTGGTCAGTCACCGCGACGGCGATGTCCGGGTAATCACTCGACGCGGTGTCGTGCGTGCCGCAATCGATCCACGTCGCGACGTGGTCTGCAAACCGCTCGTTGACCGCCGACTTGAGATCAAAACCGGCGTGATCCCCGCCCACAGCGATGCGAAGCGGCGACGGGGGATGGGGCATGGGAACCTTTGGCAGCAAACAAAAACGGGCGGGCGGATTTTAATCGCTGCGTCAGAAATGTGGGATAGGCCTCCGGCCTGTCGCGGTTCTCCCGGTAGCCGAAGCCGCCAGGCTTTGGTTCACACTGCTTCGGCGTCCTGGCTGCAGCGCCGCTACCGGAGAGCGCTGCTTCGGCGTCCTGGCTGCAACGCCGCTACCGGGGAGGTGGGATAGGCCTCCGGCCTGTCGTCGGTAGGTTATGGATCCATCCGGCCGATGACAGGCCGGAGGCCTATCCCACACGATTGTCCATGTCCGCTGACGCACGATTCGATCGAACTCGTTCAAACCCATGGTTGGACGTTGCCGCCGGCCCCCAAACCGGTCGGCGTTTACAAACCGGCGGTGATCGTCGGCAACCTGATCTACACGTCCGGTCATGGGCCGATGCGGGCCGATAAGACGATCATGCTGGGCCGTTTGGGTGATGACCTGGACACCGCGGCCGGTTACGACGCCGCTCGCCAGACGGCGATCGGGATCCTGGTGACGCTGCGGTCGGTGCTCGGGTCGCTCGACCGGATCGAGCGATTGGTCAAAGTCCTCGGGCTGGTCCGCTGCACCCACGAGTTTGGCGACCAACCGGCGGTAATCAACGGCGCCAGCGAACTGTTCCGCGACGTCTTTGGCGAAGATGCCGGGGTCGCGGCGAGGTCGGCGGTGGGCACCAACGCGCTGCCGGGCGGGATGGCGGTGGAGGTCGAAGCGATCTTTGAAATTAGCCCCAAGTAGGGAATCGTCGGCCGATGGCGGCTTGTTAAGTGAGAATGGATTTTTAGCAAAATCCACTACGAGACCATCACCATGTTGTCGCGGTGGATGACGTTGGCGTAGGGTCGGTGGCCAAGCCGCGACTGGATCGCGTCGGCGTGCAGTCCGGCGATTTGCCGCATCTCATCGGCGGTGTAATGAACCAATCCGCGGCCGATCTCCACACCCGCGAGGTCGACTAGCCGAACGACATCGCCGCGGCCGAAATCGCCGCCGACGTCGGTGATGCCGACCGCGAGCAGCGATTTACCCCGGTCGCGGACCGCCGCGGCCGCGCCCGCATCGAGCGTCAACGTCCCGGCGACCCCGGCCGACGCCGCGATCCAGCGGCGGCGGCCGGTGATCGACTTGGGCGGCGGCAGGAACCAGGTGCCGACCGGTTGGCTGTCGAGGATTTGATCGATCACCCGGTCGTTTCGCCCCGAAGCGATGACCGTCGGGTGTCCGGCTTGTCCGGCCAAACGCGAGGCCCGCAGCTTGCCGTCCATGCCGCCTTTGGAATCGGCCGCGCGGTGACTTTGAGCCAGCGACATGACCGAATCATCGATCGCCGTGACCATCTCGATCTTCTGCGACGCGGAATCGGCCGGGTGGCCGTCGTACAGCGCGTCGACGTCGGTCAGCAGGATCAACACCGCGTCGTTGAACAATCCGGCGACTTGGGCGGCGAGTTGGTCGTTGTCCCCAAACGTCGTCTCCAGCTCCGCGACCGCGACGGTGTCGTTTTCGTTGACCACCGCGATCGCGCCGAAACCGTGGATCCCCGCCAGCGCGTTTCGGACGTGCAGGTAGCCGGACCGGTCGGCCAAGTCGCGGGCGGTCAGCAAGACCTGGGCGGCGTGGCGGCCACCGATTTGAAACGCCGACTCGTAGTGAGCCATCAATTCGGCCTGACCGATCGCCGCAACGGCCTGCAGCGTCGCGATATCACCGGGTCGGCGGGGCAGTTTTAACTTAGCGACGCCGGCGCCGACGGCGCCGGAGGAAACCAGGATCGTTTGCCGGCCGGTCGCGGCCACGCGGCACAGTTGATCAGCCAACACGCCGACGCGGCGGACGTCCAGCCGGCCATCGGGCTGGGTCAAAACGCGGGTGCCGACTTTGACGACCACACACCGGGCATCGGCGATGATTTGGCGGCGGCAGTCGGTTTGGGCCGGAGCGGTGAGGTCGGCCATCAACGATCGGCGATCGCCGCCAGGGCGTGCATTGCCTCGGCGTTGGCCCGGTAGAGCGACTGATAAATCGGAAACAACTCGTCGTAGATTCGGGCCGCCGCGGGATGGGGATCGGTCGTGCCGGCGACGTCCATCGCGGTTTCGCATGCGGTTTGAATTGACGGGTAAACCCCGTCGCCGACCATCGCCAGCAGCGCCACGCCGTAGGCCGGACCCTGGGAGACCCGCAGTGTTGTCACGTTTTGACCAAACACGTCGGCTTGCATTTGACGCCAAAACGGGTTCTCGCTGCCGCCGCCGGACGCTCGGATTTGATCGACCGGAACACCCATTGATCGAAAAATTTCCAACGAATCACGCAACGCAAAGGTGACGCCCTCCATGATCGAGCGGGTCAGGTCGCCGCGGGTGTGGGTCGTGGCGAGTCCGGCAAAGACGCCGCGGGCACGCGGGTCAGCGTGCGGGGTTCGCTCGCCCGAGAGGTACGGCAGGAACACCAACCCGCCGGCGCCGGGTTTCCGCGTTTGAGCCTCTTTGGTTGCCAAATCGTAAGGTTTGTCGCCATCCAAACCCGCCAGCACCGATTCGACCCACCACTGCAGCGCCCCGCCGGAGGTCAGGTTGACGCCCATCAGGTGCCATTTGCCGCGAACGGCGTGACAGAACGTGTGCAGCCGCCCGGCCGGGTCGACAACCGGCTCGTCCGAATGCACGAACATGACGCCGGAGGTTCCGATCGACGTCGAAAGCAACCCGCCGGCGACGATGCCATTGCCGATTGCCCCGGCGGCGCAGTCCCCGGCCCCACCGACGACGGTGCATTTCGTCGTCAAACCGAGCGTCCGGGCGGCCGCGGCACTCAACGTCCCGGTGACGTCTTCGGACTCAACGACCCGCGGCAGCAGCGACGCCGGGAGATTGAGTTTGGACAAAAGCTCGCTCGACCAGCGACGATTCTTGACGTCCAGCAGCAGTGTTCCCGACGCGTCGGAGACCTCCGTGACCGACTCGCCGATCATCCGTCGGCGAATCTCGTCTTTGGGCAACAGCACCTGGCGAAGTTTTTCAAAATGCTCCGGTTCGTGGTCGCGAAGCCACAAGATCTTGGGGGCTTGGAAGCCGGTCAGGGCCGGGTTGGCGACCATCGCGACGAGCGACTCGCGGCCGCCGGCCGCGTCGGTGATCGCTCCGCACTGGTCGGCCGTCCGCTGGTCGTTCCAAAGGATCGCCGGACGCAGGACTTTGCCGCCGGCGTCCAAAAAGACCGAGCCGTGCATTTGACCGGACAGACCGATCGACCGCACGTCCGCCTTGTCGACGCCGGCTTTGGAGACGACTTCGTTGACCGTCTTGACCGTCGCGTCCCACCAATCGTCCGGGTTTTGCTGGGTCCACCCGGCCCGCGGCTGCTCGATCAGGTAGCCCGCGGAGGCTTCGGCGACGACTTTGCCGGCCTGGTCGACCAGCAGCGTTTTGGTGCCCGAGGTGCCGACGTCGATTCCGAGATAATAAGCCATGAAGGGACGCAGAATCGGTGGGCGGGGGGGCGGGTCAAACGTTTCGGGGGCGTATCATAGGCGCTCTGCCGGGCGGTTTTGAGATGGGCGGTTCTCAAATGACTGCGGCCGGCGGATTGTTTTCGCCTCTCCGTTTTTACAACCTTGGCGGTTTTGTCCTCCGTGAACGTTTGTTTCGATCGTCGTCAATTCTTGGCCGTTGCCGCCGCCGCGGTGTCCGGTTGCCCGTCGTCGCAGGACCCGCCGGCCGACACCGCCGACGCTCCGGTTCGCTCCGACGTGCCGCTGAGGGTCGTCTGGCTGGGCGATGACGAGTCAGCCGAACAGATGCGGCGGCGGTGGTTGGGCGTCAGCGATCAACCCGTCGACGTCGTCCGGATCGATCCGGCGATCGCTTGGCAAAACGACGCGCCCTTCTTAGAGGCGGTCGATCGCTGCGATTTGATTCGTTACCCGCTCGCGTGGGTCGGAACGCTGCACCGGCGAGGCGCATTGTTGCCGGTGCCGACTGAACTAGCCGACACGTTGCCGCCGGGACTGCCGACGACGTTGGCGACGCGGTTTGACCAGCGGCACTGGGCGGTCCCGCTTGCCGCGACCGGGCCGCGAATCGTCCGCGATGGGGCGTCGTCAACATTGCCGCCGGAATCTTGGGAGGCGTTTGACCGCGCCATCGCCGACGCCGGGGGGCGGGGGGGGCAACCGAACGGCACGCCCCACGCCGCGGCGGCGTTCCTGTGGCGGTGGGCCGAAGTGCCGTCGACTCTCGCCTGGTTGTTTGCCCCGACGACGATGCGCTGCACGCTGGACTGCGAGCCGGCGGCCGTCGTCTTGACCGAATTGTTGACCACGCTGCGGCGATCGACGGCCAACCCGGCGGACCGGGCCGCCGCGACCGCGCTGGTCGTCGATGGGGATTGGGCCATCGCGTTGGGCGACGATCCGAAGATGGAGACGGCCGCGTCGTTGATTCAAACGTCGCCGCTGCCGGGCACCGTCGGGGTTGCCGACCCGTCACGACCGGTGGCGTCAATGGCAACCCGTTGTCGGCAAACCGCGGCGGCTACCGACTGGTTGCGATGGGCGATGAACATCGGTGAATTGCCTCGGTTTGATTCGGTTCGGCCAACGCTGACGTTGCCCGGCGGGCCGGAGTATTTGAAAATCCTCAACGATGAAATCGTTGCGGCGGCGGGGTCGGACGTGAAAGCCTCGGCGGTGTTGCAATCCGTGAGCCGGCGGTGGGATGCGGTCACCGACCGGATCGGGGTGCAGCAGCAGGTCGCCGCATGGTCGGCGATCCGGCAGATTCACTAGCGTGGGATAGGCCTCCGGCCTGTCATGACGATCGATGACAGGCCGGAGGCCTATCCCACCACCAACGCCTCGTCGACGATCAGCGTCGGGATCGACCCGCGGATCGGATAGACCCGCGAACCGGAACCGTTGACCAATCCCCCGTCGATCGACTGCGTGACGGCCTGGTCCAAACCGTCGCGTGCGGTCCCGGCGGCGATCGCAGCGTTGAGCCGAGCTAGATGTTCGTCGTCGATCAGCCGGAGAGGCGACTTTTCGGCCGGGCAGCGAAGGATGGGCAAAATATCCGGGTCGATCATCACTCGGTCGCCTTCGGGAGGCAGGTTTGGTCGAAAGTCGGGCGGGTCGGCGGGCCGAAAGTCTACGACAAGCGAACGAGTCAAAGCCACGCATGGGAGCGTTGCCGGTGGAAGCCAATTGGAAAAGATGCGGGGCGGCCGCGTTGCTGGTCGTTGCGATCGCCGCGTCAGCGGACGCTCAGGCGGTGCCGGGCTATTTTACCGATCCGCAATCGGGGATCGTTTACCAACAGGTGACGCAGGCGACGCTGCCGGCACCAGCGACGACGGTCTACACGCCTGAAACCGTCGTCGAGACCCGCCCGGTAGCTCGGCGAACGTACCGGCCGGTCGTCGAATACCGCTGGGTTCCCAAGGTCGAAGGTCGGTGGAACCCGTTTCGTCAACCCGCGGTGGCCTACCACCACGTCCCCGAGACTCGCTGGGAGAGCCGCGACGAGGTGGTCAACGAGACCGCGATGCGGACCCAGTGGACGGCTCGAACGACGTCGGCGGCGGGTGGCTTAGCGGCCGCTCCGATTCGGTACGAACCGGTTGGCCGGGTCGCGATCGCCGGCGGCGGTGGTGTCCCGGCGGATTCGACCAACGCATTGGCCGCCAGGTTGCAACCGCTCGACGCGGCCACGCCGGTGCAGCGGATCGGCACCGCCGCATCGCTGCCGCCGGCCGACTACGTGGCTCGGGATCGAAGCCAAACGGGGCTTCGCGCGACCGACCTGGCACCCGCGGTCGGCTTGCCGCCGGGTGTCGGCACCACGTCAATCGCCAGCTTGCCGCTGACGCCGATGTGGCGGTGATTGTGGGATAGGCCTCCGGCCTGTCACCTATGCGGGATCGAGGCGGATGACAGGCCGGAGGCCTATCCCACACGGATCACCAAATCGCCAGCGTCTCGGCGTCGAGCGTGAACGGATTGGTTTGAACCAAACCGACCGGCGGCTCGGCCTCCCGTTGAGCCGCCCGCGACCCTGTCGCCAACGGCGAACAACCGCCGGTGCAAACGAACGGATTGCCGACCGGGCGGCCGACTTGGCCCCGGCCGGCGGAGTAACTCGTCACGCCCGGCCAACCCGGCGGAACGGCGTAGGGCGAGGTGCCGTAGCTGCGGTATTGCCGCGCCCCGTAGTAAACCGGCGGGTGGCGTGCGAAATACGGGATCGTCGCGGTTGAGGTGCCGTAACCGACCAGGAACGGGGTCGCCAGTCCGTAACCGGCAAGCCCCGGTTGATAGGCGTCGGCGGCCGGGACGCTGCAGGCCAGGGCGAGGGTCAACGCCGCCCCGGCGGTGAGGAAACGTGTCATGATGCGAATAGCTCGTCGTTGGGAGTCGTGCGGCAAAAAAGTGGTTCTTTTGCGGCAAGTTCACGCTAATCGGCCGTCGCAACCGCTCCAAAGGTTTTCCCTACCACCGCGACCAATTTTTTGCCGGCTCGCCGTTACAAAAGGACGTCCTGATCGTCAACGATGAGGTAAACGACTCGCTGAAAATCGTCGCCGTCATCCATTCGCTCGACGGCGGTGGGGCCGAACGGGTGCTCGCGGGGCTTTGCAACCATTTGGCTGGTCGCCGCCATGCCGTCACGCTGCTCACCCTCGACGACGGTGGCCGTCGGCGGCACACGGTCGATCCGGCGGTCCACGTCGTCGGACTCGATGTCCTGTCGACGGCTCAAAACCGTGTCCACGTCGCCCGACGACTTTGGCGATTACGACGTGCGATCGCCGGCCGCCGGCCCGACGTGGTGCTCAGTTTCGGCGACGCCAACAACGTGTTGACGATTGCCGCGACGTTGGGGACCGGGTTGCCGGTCGTCGCGGCGGAGCGGAGCGATCCGGCCGTCCAGCGGCTGGGGCGGGTTTGGCAATCGGTGCGCTGGCGGTTGATGCGCCGGGCCGCCGCGGTGACCGTCCTGCACGACGAAGCCGCCTCGTTTGTCCAGTCAAAAACCGGTCGAGCGGCGGTGGTGATCGGATCGGCGGTTGAACTGCCCGGTTGGTTCAACCAACCGATCGACCGCGACGCGGTGCCGCGAATCGTCGCGATCGGCCGATTGGAAACCGAAAAAGGGTTTGACCGGTTGATCGCCGCGATGGCGAAATTGACCGACCGTCCGTGGCGGTTGGTGATCGCCGGGTCCGGTTCGCGAGAGGCGGATTTGAAACGTCAAATTGCCGACGCGGGTTTGGACGACCGCGTGAAATTGCTCGGGTGGGTTTCGCCGTGGGAGGTGCTGGCGGGGGCGGACCTGTTCGCGCTGCCGAGCCGTCACGAGGGATTCCCGTCGGCGATGCTCGAAGCGATGGCCGCCGGCGTCCCGGTCGTCGCGACCGATGCGGGGGCGGCGGTCGCGGAGTTGATTCGTCAAAGCGGCGGTTGGCCCGGCGGCGGGGACGTCGACTCGCTGGCCGCCGCGATCGGCGACGCTCTGAACGATCCCGATCGGCGAACCGCGGCCGGGCGGCGGGGTCGAGACGTGGCACGGCGGTACTCTTGGCCGGCGATGGTCGACCAATACGAGGCGGTGCTGATGATTGCCGGACGCTGAACGATAGGCTGGCCCTCCAGGCCGACCGTGAAACGCTACCCACCGACGGGCTGAAAGCCAGTCGTCCTGTCGCTCGGGGGTTGGCCGGCGGTGGTGAAACGTCACACTGAGACCGACAATTCCCGCCCCGCCCCAACGAGGAACCCTACATGATCGATGACGATGGGACCTCTGGGACGCGCGGGACTGATGGGATGAGTAGAACTGACGAGCGGCCGATTGTTTCGGATTCGGCCGTCACCGCCGGGCGGGTGGTGCAGGACAAGAATGAACGCCCGGTCGTCATTCATTCCCAAACCATCGGCCCGATCGCCGAGCGGACGTTCCTGCAACGAGCGTTACTGTTCGCCGAGCTGGCGATGGTCGCCTACAACGACGAGGCCGAAGCGTGCCAGGCGGCGGAGCTGGCGGGTTTTCCCGACGTGACATTTTTTGACAACGACGGGTCGCAGGCGTTTCGGTTTCGCAACGAGTACGACTGCGTCATCGCCGCCCGCGGCACCGAGCCGAACGAGTGGAACGACATCCAGGCGGATGCCAACGCGGCGGCGGTGTTGGCCGAAACGGCGGGCAAAGTTCACCGCGGGTTCAAACGCGAAGTCGACGACCTGTGGCCGATGCTCGAAACGGCGTTGATGGAAAACGACCAGCCGCTGTGGTTTTGCGGTCATTCACTCGGTGGGGCGATGGCAACGATTTGTGCCGGACGATGCTTCCTGTCGCACATCGCGTCCAACCCCGTCGAACTGCACACCTTTGGCTCCCCCCGAGTCGGTGACCGGCGGTACATCAACTACGTCGAGCTGCGGCACTTTCGGTTCGTCAACAACAACGACATCGTCACCCGGGTGCCGCCGGCGCTGTTGGGTTATCGCCACGCGGGGACCGAGATCTACATCAATCGCAACGGCAAACTGGGGCGAATCGGGGTAGTCGCCCGCCGCCGCGACCGGATCGCCGGGTTCCTGCGGGGGCTGCGGCGTTTCCGCATCGACCATTTCTCCGATCATTCGCTGCACGGCTACATCGACGCGCTTTTGGCCGCCGTCCGGTCGGAGGAAAAACTGATGGCCGCCGGCGGGGCCGCGTTGGTTGCCGACGATCTGGGCGCCAAGGCTCAAGAGACGACGTTGGCTCAAGCCGAACGCAACACCCAGGCCGGCGACATCGGACGGAGGGCTTCATGAGCGACGAATCAACGACCCGCCGCGTCACGATCGACGGCGTCGACCTGCGGTTGGCTCATCCCTACGCCGGTTCGGGCCAATGGATTGGCCAGACCGAGGTGCTGCGTCAACTGCTGGCGTGCTGGATCATGGTCGACGATGCCGATTTGCCGCTGACCCCACGGCTGGTCGGCTCGCCCGGCGTCGGCAAAACGCAACTGGCGATCGCCGCGGCCAAGGAGCAAGGCTCGCCGCTGTACCTGTACCAATGCACCGCCGACACGCGGCCGGAGGATTTGTTGGTGACCCCGGTTTTGGGCAGCGGCGGCACGATCGCCTACCACGCCTCGCCGCTGGTCACCGCGATGATCACCGGCGGCGTCTGCGTGTTGGACGAAGGCAACCGGATGAACGAGAAGTCGTGGGCGTCGCTGGCGCCGTTGTTTGACAATCGCCGTTACGTCGAATCGATCGTCGCGGGGATCACGATCCCGGCACATCGCGATTTCCGATCCGCGGTGACGATGAATCAAGACGAATCGACGTTCGAGATCCCCGACTACATCCTCTCGCGGTTGCAGCCGACGCTGCCGATCGGCCATCCCAACCGCCAGGACGAGCTGGCGATCCTGCAGTATCACCTGCCGTTTGCGGCCGCGGAGATGTTGGCGTTGACGGTCGATTTCCTGCAGCGATCACACACGCTCAAACTCGACTTTTCGGCCCGCGACGGGATCAACTTATTGCGTTACGCGATCAAACGGATGCGTCAGGACCCCGGCCATCCGGTGGCAACCGACGCCGCGTGGAGCGAGGCATTGGAGAAATGTCTGGGCGAGGAGGCGGTGGACTTGGAAGCGTTGGCCAATCGCCGTTCGCGAACGCTGGGCGGCGATGCGATCCCGATGGGACTGGCCGACCTGTTTTTCGACCCCGACGATCCATTGCACCCCGACGCCGACGACGATGACATTGAATAAGCCCCGGTGGCGGCGGCCCGCCAGGCCGCCGCTTGAGTCACTCCGGTAGCGGCGGTCCGCCAGGCCGCCGCTTGAGTCACTCCGGTAGCGGCGGTCCGCCAGGCCGCCGAACAAGCGCCGACCAAAGCCTGGCGGCTTCGGCTACCGGGAACCCGCGACAGGCCGGAGGCCTATCCCACGTCATCGTGGCGGACGGACGGTTTGGACCGAAGCCCCGTGGGACTCATCGACAACGAGCACTGACAACTCCGCGACACCCTCGGCGTCCGGCCCGGTGAGAGTCAAATAGTCGAACCGGCCCAGCGGATCGGTGTAGCCGTCTTTGTAAAATCGCGTGTCGCCGTCGCCGTATTTGGCAAACACTTTGACGTAGGCTCCCGCCGCCGGACGATCGCCGACGGTCGCTTGCAATTGCCCAAAGGCGGGCGAAACGAACGTCTTCAGATCGCCGCCGTCGTGCAGCACGATTTGCGACGCTTCGCCGCAACGGACTTCGACCAGCACCGTCCCGGACCCGGCCGGCGGCAACGGGATCGACGTTTCCGCCCGGTCCAAGGCAACCCGCAGCGTCGCGGCCGGTTTGACCATCGCCAATGACGCGTATTGATCGCTCAAAAACGGCGTGACGCTAAATAGCATCTCCAGATCGACCGGATAGACGCTCAACGTCGCCGCGTCGCAGTTTCGCGAGCCGATGACGGCGTTGCCCCCCTCGATCTTGAGGCTCAATCTTGGCGACCCGGCCGCCGCGGCAGCCATTTGGGCGTCGCGGTCGAGTTTTTGCAAATCATCGGCCGCGGAGTCGCCGGTTGTCCGCAGCACCGCGGCGAACCGGTCCCGCCACCGCGCGATCGGGTGTTCGGCGTGCGGGCCAGCGATCGCCGCCGCCACGTCGGATTGGCCTCGGTGCAGCGCAAGGACCGCGGCGGCGTAGTCGTACCCCAGCCGCATCGTCACCGCATCGGCGTCGATTTTGGCAAATTGATCGATCGCTTCGCCGACCCGCCGCTGGGCCAACAGACCCACGACCAGCGCCAAACGCTGGTCGGCATCAACCGCCGGCGTCCAAGCGATGTTTTCAAGCAATTCACGGTAGTACCGAAGCACGGAATCGTTGAAAATCTCGGGGTACCGACCCAGTTGGTGCGTTCGGGCGGGCACCAGCGGCACGAACTCCAGGTGCTCCGACCGTAGATCGACGACCGGATCGATCGTCAACAGCGGGCTGACCAGCGGCAAGTCGAGTGATTCGGTAAAGCCCGAGAGCGAAAGCCAATCGGCAATTCCGCCGCGGTCGTCATGCCGCAGCGCGTACTTGGCCACCGAGGCGTCAAACCGCCGGGCCGCGGCCAGCGAATCGGTCACGACGCGGTACATCGCCGGGTCGTCCAAACGATGCAGCACCGGAGAAAGGTCCAGGTCTCGCAACGGGCGGCCGGCCAAATACTCGCCGATTTGACGCGGCGTACCCGAGACCGCGACCTGTTGCCATGACGTCAGCGGCGACGGCGCGTCGGGCGTTACCGTGTACGTCACCGGGTCCGAGGCGGCCAGCAACCGATCATCGGCGGTGACCGTCGCGGCGGTTTGCGCGAACGTGCCGGGGCCGGGGAAGTAGAACGAGTAGTTGATCGGCTGGACCGCGTAGGGCGGCAGCGTCACGACGCGGGAGCCGACCTCGCGACCGTTCTGCAGCGGCACGGCTCCGGCGGGGATTTGCCAAAACACCGTGACCGTCCGCCGGACCCCGGTGGCGTTGGAAACGACCAACTGGACGTGGTAGGCCGCTCCGGTCCGCAGCGCCGAGGCATCGACCACCGGGGGCGGGTCGTCGGAATCGGGATCGGGGATTTCCGCGAGCAATGTTTGCCCAAACAGCACGGCGGAATCGTCGCTGTTTGCGTCCGCCGCGAGCTCTGTTTCGTCGCCGACGACCGTCAACCCCGCCGCCGCCTCATCGACCGCGGTCAACGGCAGACCGCCCAGCGCCATCGCGATCAACGCTTCGTGGTAGGAATGAGCGGCTTCCAACAGATGCTCCGACGGTCGGTCCCAGACCACGAGTTGGTTTGGATCGACCCGTTGCCGCGCTAAGTCCGCCCAGAACGCTCCGTCGGGCAGCTCGTCAAGCAAGTCAATTTGATCGACCGCGCGGACGCGATCGAAGTGCGATTCAGCGAGCTGTTTGGTCGTCTCGGCGGGTCGGAAAAACCCGAAGCTGTCGTTGTCGGCGGTACGAGCCAGCCGCCCCCAGAAGCTGCCACGTTTCTGCTTCAGGAGCATGTCAGCCTCCGCCTTCATCCCCCTCCTCGACCGGCGTGACGCTTGCGGCTCCGCGGCGGCCTCCATCGGCATTGCAAAGGCGGAACTCATCGCATCCATCGATATCTCCATCCCCATCCCCATTCCGCCGCCGCCCATTCCGCCGCCCATCGCCGGCAGCGACATTTGAACTTCATTCTCCCGAAGCATTTCGGAATACATGTGCAGTTCAGCGGTTGGCTCGGCCGCCGCGGACAACGATCCGGCCGACAACGCCGCCCGGAGCAGATCAGCGATCTCGGCCGGTCCCGGAGCGTCCGGTTTCGGTTCACTCAGACGCCGACGGTACGCTTCGCCATCGTCAGCCAGACTGATCGCCAACAACGCGATCTCCGGCCCGGTCAGCCGCGATTGCCAGGCGGCCGAACGGTAGGCGTCGAGGTTTTCCCCGAGCAACCATCGGTCAATCAGTTGTTTTTCCTTCTTGCTGTTTAGGTACGGGACAACGATGGTTTGAAAAAACACGTTGTCGTGCTGGCTCAAGAACAGATTCGTTTCGTGGCACGCCAGCTCCGCGTAGGTCTCGCGTTTCCGCTCCACCGACAGTTCGGACCACGACAGCAGCGGGCGAAACCGCTGCAATTCGTCGGACACGCCGGGCCGGGTGGCGAAGAAATCCCACAGCGATCCGACGGAATCAAACGACTGGCTCTCGGTCGCGGCCGCCGGGGCCGGACCGGTGTGAACCGACAACCGGCGACGCCATCGTTTCTGCGGGTCCAGCGGTTTGGATAGTCGAAGGTCGATCAGCCGCGGGTTGCCGGCCGGCCGGGTCACCGCACGCTGGACCACGTTGTCGGGGCCGAGTGCGATGATTTGAACGATGGGGAACATTTTCAAAGCCGCCGCGTCGATCGAAACCAACCCGTCGGCGTCCGGCTGTAGGTCGTCGATCACCACCCCGCCGTCGGCCAGGAATCGGTAAGTCGCCCCGCGGCTGGAGAGATCCTGCAGGAACGAGTCCGCCGATGCGTCCCGCATCATCGCCGAGGACGGAGCCGGGGCCGACGGCGGAACCGCGTCGCCGGCCATCGCCCGCTGGACCGCGTTCTCGGTCTCCCGGGTCACCCACGGGGCCAATAGCATCGTCGTCGGCGGCGTCATCACACCCTGATACTTGGTCAAACCCCGCCGCCGCAGCACGTAAGCTTCCTCATCGCCGATCGCGACGCCCGAAACGTACCCCGAAGCCAGCGGTGGCATTCGTCCGCCGGTCCAACCCCACGCCGGGCAGTCGCAACGACGCGTAGGCCGGCCCGTTGGCCAAAAACCGCGTCGCGACGATCAACACCGTCGACTCGTCGACATTGCCGCTCAATTGGATCTTCAATCGGTCGTTTTCGACCTCGGTCGATGCAATCGACACCGGTGGTCGTGGTCCACGGGTCGCCGTCACCACTTCCCCGACGGCGACTTCGTCGATCACCGGTCCATCGACCAACGTCACGCGGCACTGGCGGTCATCGGCCAAATCGATCACCAAGTACTCCCCCGGTTTGCCGGCGGTCAACGACACCAGCCCGTCGGCGGTGGTCAACGCGTCGGAGACGTCCGTCGTCGGCGACCCGGCGATCATTTCAAAAGCCGCAAAACGGCGGTCATCGACCGGGCCGGCGATCGGCAACCGCACCGGATCGGCCGCCGCGTCCTGGATCGTCGCGGGCCAATCGGCCGCCTCCAGCGGCGGTTCCCAGCGATGTTCCGGCCCGCCGGGGCGGCCGTACTGCAGCATCGCGACGTCCCGCAGCGTCCCGATCGCCGCCCGTCCGGTCCGGTCGGTTTGAACGCGGATTTGAAGGGTTTGGTCAATCAAATCGCTGGTCAATTCCAACTCCACGACCGCCCCGGGCACCGGCTCGCCCGTCCGGCCGCGGGTTTGCAACCCATACGTCTTGCCGTCGTGAGTCAAATAGGCATCGTCCACCGCGTCGCCGGCCAACGACTGGGCGATCGGCCAGTTTCGACCCGTGCGGAGCGTTTGGACTTCGCCATCGGACAGCCGCCGAACCGTCGCGGTCAATTCCGCGGCGACCGATCGGATTTGCGGTCCAACGGTGAACTCGACCCTCAGCGGCTCGCCGTCGCGGTTGTCCAAATCGTCAAACCGACGGGTCGAAACGTTGCCGTCCGCGTCGGTCGATCGGATCGCGACCGACCAAGACTCGGCGACTGACCGGGCGACCGAATGATGGTCCAGTCGCAGTTCCGGCCGAATCAGCAGCACCCCGGTGCCGCTGCCGGCGACGACGGGATCGAAGTGCATTGCCGCGAGCAGTTCGTACCGCTCGCCGGGTTGATTCAACTCAATTCGCCGGGCGACCGCTCCGTCGCCGACAACGATTTGGCGGTCGACCGAATCGGAAACGTGCGGCAACGTCACGGTGCCATCGGGTCCGGTTTCAAAACGACGGCCCGCGGCGGTGACCGATTGACCGGACAACGGGCGGCGGGATTCGTCGATGACGGTCAGCCGGATGCCGTCGGGCGTCGTCCGCTGGACCACCCGCAGCCCACCGCGGCGGAGGATCGCACGGCTGCGGACACGCCCCGAAACCAAATCGACCACCCAGGTGCCGCGGCCCTCGATCATCGGCAGCGAGATCGTTTCGGCGTGCCGGCGGATCGGCGGCTGGTCGAATTGCAACGTCAACGCCTCGGTCGGCAGCAACCCGGCCAGCGACAGATCGGTGTCAATCTCGCGATCGGGGTTGGCCAAAACCGCCGCCGCGTCGAGCCGATAGACGCGAACATCCAGCCTCGGCGTGTTTTTGAGTTCGACGGCCAATTCCGCCGGTCCGTCGGCGACCAGTTGCCGCGGGTTGGTCGGGGAGAGCCGAATTTCGACGCGATCGGTCAACTCTGCGATCGCTTCGGCCGACAGTCGCGGTGCGTCGGCGGGCGAATCTTTGCCGTAGAGCAACCGGGCTTCGGCGGCGATCCGACCCAGTTCCGCCGCCCGGATGTACGGCGCAAAAACGTCGGGCGAACGCGTCCGCAGGAAATGATGCAAATAGTCGACGACCAGCGGTTCGGGATCGCCAATTCGGTCCAGACCCGCGGCGGCGATCGACGTCGGTGCCGCGGGGTTGGACCGCGACGTTTTGCCGATCCGCCAGGGCAGCGGTCGCGGTCCGGCATTGGGCAATTTCAAATACGCCAGGAACAAGTCCAAGTCGTGTTCCCCGGCCTGAGCGTCCAGTTCCAGCAGCCGGCGGATCGACAACGATTTGAGTTCGTCAAACGCCGACGGCAGCGCCCCGACGTAGTCGACGACCCGGCGAGCATGTGGACGCTGAACTCTCAGCGATGTGTCGTCGTCGGTCACCGCCGGTTGGAGCCGCGTCAGCACCGCGTCGACAAAATCTTGGTCGGTGGCGTAGACGGCGATCTCTTTGCCGACGGTGGCCAATTGCGGACCGGTCAGGTGACGATGGGCGGCGAGTTGACCAAAATTCGAGGGCTGGCCGGCCGCTTGCCAGGCGTCGATGACGATCCGGTCCAGCCCCGGCAGCGGGAAGTCGATCCGCTCGGCCAACCGGACCACCGACTCGCCGCCGGGCAATTGACCGTCCTTCAAATAACGCGTTGCAAACCGCCGCACGCCCGTCGCGGTCCAGTCCCGAGCGTTTCGGTCCCACCGCCACTGCCTGGCAAGCTCCGCATCGGTCAACCGGGTCGGATACGACTCCGACCGACCGCCCGGCGGCGGGTCGTCCAACCGAACGCCCGACTCCTCGATCAGGTAGGCGACCGTCCCGGCCGGATCGGTCTCGTAAGCCAGCAACCGCTGCCGCGTTCGTAACTCTTGGTAACCGTCGCGGTCAACAACTCGTGAGGATTTGTCCCACAACTTCAAACGCTTCTCGGCCGAGGCGAGGTCCCCGGTCGTTTGATCGTGCAGGATGTGAAAATAGAAGTGGTCGCGGGTGCCGGGGACCAACTCCGCCAGCGGCTCGGACTTGTCGTCGGCCAGGACGTAGCGTTCGATCCAGCCGATCGGCTCGGCTCCGGCAGCGTTCAAAAACACGAGCAGCAGCAGGGGGGGCAGGAGTTGACGCATGACGAGCTTTGGAAGAGGAGAACTGTAGCGGAGGTCGCCAAGACTTTCGGTTCCTTCGCGTTTTCAGTTGCAACCGAAAGTCTTGGCGACTTCCGCTACGGAAGCGGAGCCGACCCCGTTATCTTAGGCCGCCATGACGACCTATTTTCAAACCGGAGGCCCCGATCTGTCGCTCGGACCCGAAGATTTCCGGTCCGCACTGCGGCAAACCTTCGACGCGATCGGCGACCGCCGCCGGGTGTTGATCCTACCGCCGGACCAAACCCGGCTGTTCAGCCGCGCCGGTGAACTGACCGCGCTGACTTATCAGATGCTCGGTGATGCGGTCACCGACATCATGCCCGCCCTGGGGACGCATTCGCCAATGCGGCCCGATCAACTATCGATGATGTTTCCCGGCGTGCCGCACGATCTATTTCGTCCGCATCGTTGGCGGCAAGACGTCGTGGACCTGGGCATCGTGCCGGCGGAATATGTCGCCGAGGTGACCGGCGGGCTTTATGACAAACCCTGGAAAGCGCAAGTCAACAAGTTATTGCGCGACGGGGGACATGATTTGATCTTTTCCATCGGTCAAGTCGTCCCGCACGAAGTGATTGGAATGGCCAATTACAACAAGAATGTTTTTGTCGGAACCGGCGGCGTCGACGGCATCAACGAATCGCATTACCTGTCCGCCATGGTGGGGATCGACCAAACGCTAGGCGTCGCCGACACACCGCTGCGGCGGATCCTCAACTACGCGTCCGATCACTTTTGCGGCTCGATGCCGATCCTCTACGCGCTGACGGTGGTGGAGCTTGCCAAAGACGGCACCAAACATACGCGAGGTTTGTACATTGGCGATGACCATGAAACGTTCTTTGCCGCCGCGGACTTGGCCCGACGAGTCAACATCAATCATTTGGACCGTGCCCCCCGGCATGTGGTCGCTTATTTAGACCCGATGGAGTTCAAATCCACCTGGCTTGGTAACAAGGCGATTTACCGAACTCGCAAAGCGATCGCGACCGGCGGCCGGTTGACCGTGCTCGGTCCGGCGGTCGAGGAGTTCGGCGAAGACCCGCGGATCGACGCGTTGATCCGGCGTTACGGCTACCGCACGCGGGCGGAGGTGATGAGACTGGTTGCCCAGAACGAGGACCTCGCCGGCGACCCGTCGGCGGCGGCGCATTTGGTGCATGGCTCGCCGGAGGACCGTTTTGAAGTCGTCTATGCGGCCGGTCGGTTGAGCGATCAGGAGATTGCATCGGTCGGGTTCACCCCGGGCGATTTGGACAAGCTATTGCAACGTTATGACGTCACCACGTTGACCGATGGTTGGCACACCGACGTCGACGGCAGCGAGTTTTATTATGTGTCCAACCCGGCGCTGGGGCTGTGGGAGGCGCCGATCGGAGATGTGGGATAGGCTTCCAGCCTGTCACCCCACCGGACGACAGGCTGGAAGCCTATCCCACATGGAATTTCCACTAGCGATCTGTTCGACCAAACTGCAACAACCGGATTTCCAACTCTCCGGTTTAACCCCGCTTCACGAAGGATCGTCCGTGCGCACGCTTGTCATTTTGGCTTTGGCCGTCGGAGGTGCCTTCATGGCCGGCTGGTTCACGATCGATCGCGACGGCGATCGGACGACGATCCAGATCGATAAATCCGAGATTCGCGAAGACGCCCGCGGGGCACTCGAAAAAGGTCGCGAGTTCATCGACCGCCGCGAAGAGGAACGTCAGGCGAGGTTCAATGCCGAACAAAACGGCTTGCCCTATCAATACACGTCCGAGCCGACCGACGCCTACGCCCAACCCCCCGTCTACGGCGCCCCGCAGTGGTCCAGCCCCGCGCCGCCGACCTATGGCGATTGGTCCGAGACGCGGTGATTTTGATTGTGGGATAGGCCTCCGGCCTGTCGCGGGTTATGGCGTCAGGCTTTGGTCGGTCCCATGCGGCCTCTGGGCAAAAGGCCGCCACGGTGGGGCGGTAAGACGTGTTGATTGACAGGCCGGAGGCCTATCCCACCGTGGAAACCCGACGACGCAATTGCCCGCACGCCGCGTTGATATCATCCCCCTTGCGAACGCGGAACTTTACATTCAACCCGCCGTCGGTTAGCACTCGCCGGAAATTGGCAATCGCCAGCGGCGTCGGCGTCCGGTAGGGCAACCCCTCGACCGGGTTGTAGGGGATCACGTTGAGCAGCGCCTTTCGCGGCCGCAGCAATTGAACCAACCCGGCCGCGTGCTCCGGAGCGTCGTTGATCCCGCCCAGCAGGACGTATTCAAACGTCACGCGACGGCCGGAGGTTTCAAAGTACCGGTCCGAAGCCGCCAGGATCGCGTCGATGCCGGTTTTAGGATTGGTCGGCACGATTTCAGACCGCAGTGAATCGGTCGGCGCGTGCAGCGAGATCGCCAGGTTGTACGGCACCGCGTGAGCCGCCAACCGATCGATCGCCGGCGGCAACCCCACCGTGCTGATCGTGATCCGACGCGGCGAAATGCCCAGTCCGTCGGTCGATCGGGCGACGTTCAGCGCCGCCAAGACGTTGTTTAAATTGGCCAGCGGCTCGCCCATGCCCATCATCACGATATGGCTGAGCCGTTCGTCGGCCGGCAAACGGCGCTGCAACCGCAACATCTGCTCGACGATTTCACCGGCGGTCAAATTGCGATCGACGCCGCCCAGACCCGAGGCACAAAAGACGCACCCCATCGCGCAGCCGACCTGGGAAGAGACGCAGATGCTCCGCCGGTCGCCGTCAAGCAACAGGACACACTCGACTTGCCCGCCATCGGCCGCCCTTTGGGGGTGGGCCAAATCGACGAGCAGCTTTTGCGTCCCATCGCTCGACACCGACTCGGTCGCCACCGTGCTGCTGAATAATTGCCAATCGGCGGCCAGGTGGTCGCGAAGTTTGGCCGGCAGGTCGGTCATCTCGGCAAAAGACTCAGCCCGGCCGTCGAAGATCCAGCGACGGATCTGTTTGGCCCGAAACGGTTTTTGACCGTGCTCGGCGAGCCATCCGACGTGCTGCTCGTCGGTCGCGTCAAGCCAGCGGCGGGTTTGGTGGGAATCATTCATTTTCACGACCGCAACGTAGTGGATTTTGCCAAAAATCCATCCCCCCGGCACGAGTCTACAACGATGGGTGTGGATGGATTTTTAGCAAAATCCACTACGTCAGCGCTTCGGCGAACGCCGCTCGCAGACTCGCCGCGGCCGATTCGGCGACTTCCGCGTCGATCACGACGTTGACCTGCAGCTCGCTGGTCGAAATCATCTGGACGTTGATCCCCGCGGCCGCTAATTGCTCAAAGAGCACCGCCCCGACCTGGGTGTGACTTCGCAGCCCAATGCCCGAAACCGACAGTTTGGCAATCCCGCCAGCGTGACGGCAATCGCGGGCGCCCACCGCCGTTGCGGTTTGCCTGGCCGCGGCGACCGCGGCGTCGAGCTGACTTTCGGCAACGGTAAACGTGATCCCCGCCGAACCGTCGTGCCCGTCGATGCCCTGGACGATCATATCGACGTTAACGCCCGCGTCTTGAACGGCGCCGAACAATTGACCCGCGACCCCTTGGGAATCGGGCACCCCGTCGACCGTCACCCAGCCCTGGCCCGGCGTGACGGTGATCCCCGACAGCGTCAACGCTTCGAGCGTATCGTTCTGCAGCCGCGAGACGACTTCATCGACATTGGTCGGCGAGGTTTGAGCGGAGGATTGACGCCGCACCGAATCAAACGTCCGGGCGTCGGCCGGACGGGTTTGCAGTTCAAACGCCCCGTGAACCGCTCGCAATGCCGCCGTCGCATCGTCGCGGGCGACCAGCGCAGAAATCTTGATTTCGCTGGTCGTCAACATTTGCAAATTGATGCCTGCCGAACCGAGCGACTGGAACATCTTGGCCGCCACGCCGGGTTGATGGACCATGCCGCCGCCGACCACCGAGACCTTCGAGACGTTGTCGTCGGTCGTCAAACCCGTTGCCCCGATGTCACGCCGGATCGACTCAATTGCACGCAGGGCCGAGGCCAATTCCGAGGAGGGGACGGTGAAGGAAACGTCCGTCCGGCCGCCCGCCGAGACGTTTTGGACCACCATGTCGACGGCGATCTTGCGGTTGCCGATCGCGGTAAACAATTTTTTGGAAACCCCGGGCACGTCGGGCACCCCGAGCACCGTGATGCGAGCTTCATCCATCGTCAACGCCGCGCCGGCGACCGCGGCGGTTTTCGATTCACCGTCGGCGACGATCATCGTTCCGTCGCGGTCCGAGAAACTGCTGCGGACGTGGATCGGGACGTGGAATTTCTTGGCAAACTCGATGCTGCGGCTGTGCATCACCCCGGCCCCCAGACTGGCCAGTTCCAACATTTCGTCATACGCGATGACGTCGACGCGGCGGGCGGCGGGCAATTTGCGCGGATCGGTCGTGTAAACCCCATCGACGTCGGTGTTGATCTCGCACGCGTCGGCGCCCAGCACCGCGGCCAGCGCCACGGCGGTCGTGTCCGACCCGCCGCGGCCCAGCGTGGTGATGTTCATATCGTCATCGATGCCTTGAAAACCCGCCGCGACAACGATGTTGCCCTCCTCCAGCAACCGGCGGATGCGGGTCGTGTCGATCGACTGGATCCGAGCCTTGGAGTAGCTGTTGTCGGTCCGCAGCCCGATTTGGCCGCCGGTCAACGAAACCGCTCGCGACCCCAGGTCGGCGATCGCCATCGCGACCAGCGCGACCGAAACCTGTTCGCCGGTCGAGAGCAGCATGTCCATTTCGCGGGCGGGCGGGTCGCCGGAGACTTCGCCGGCCAACCGCAGCAGTTCGTCGGTATTTTTGCCCATCGCCGAGACGACCATGACGACCTGATGGCCCGCCTCGGCGGCCCGGATGGCCCGCCGAGCGGCCGCGCGGATCTTCTCGGGCGTGGCGACCGACGTGCCACCGAATTTTTGAACAACGAGCGACATCGAGACCCATTCAAACGAAAGTGCTTTCGGTTCACCCCGCGGCTCGTTCATTGACCGCAGGGACCGCGGCCAAAGCGTAGCGGCCACGGTACCCGGTCGAATACCGCCCCCCCGGTCCGTGGGACCGCCGGGTCAATGACCGGCGGTGGTCGTTCCCACGGACCGTCGCATCGCCGCGGCGCCGGACCCGATGGTGTGCGATCGCATGACCGCAGCCCGGCCGTCGGCGGCGAGTTGACCGCACAGACGCCCGTCGGCCCGCAGCGACTCCAACTCGCCGACCAGACGTTCAGCGTCGCCCGGCGGATAGAGCCGTCCGCCGCCGGTTGCTCGAATCAATTCGCCAAATGCCCCGTGATCGGGCTGCACGACCGGCACCCCGGCGGCCATCGATTCGAGCAGGAACAGCCCTTTGGGGTCCTCATACGGAGCCGGCACGCTGAGCACGTCCAGCGACGCCAGGAACTCGGCTTTGCCGGCCAGCGTCGGGCTGCCGTGGTAGTGAAACCGGTCGCGACAACCAGCCGCCGCCAGCGTCCGCTCCACTTCCGCCAAGTAGCCGCGGTTGTGATCGCCGAGCCATCCGGCAGCGTGAAGTTCAACGTTGCCGGTCAAACGCGTGAACGCTTCGGCGAGCGGCAGCAACCCTTTTTCCGGCGCGATTCGGGCCAAATAACCGATCCGAAACGCGTCGGTGGCCCGCGGCAGCGGCGTGACGTTTTCAAACGGCGCGGTGTCGATCGTCAAGGGATGAACGTCAAAACGGTTCGGGTCGATCGACAACATCGCCGCCATTTTGTCGCGGTAAAATTGCGAATGGACGACAAAGCGATCGACGTGTTGAACCAAGTCCGACATTGCCGCGACGACGGCCGGCCGGTGGGCGTCGGCGAGTTGCGACAGGAAAATATCGTCGCCCTGCAGCACGACGACGCGGCGGGTCTGTGGCAGCCGCCGGGCGAGGTCGGGCAGGATGCCGCCGATCAGCAGGTTGGACAGAATGATCGCGTCGGGCGATTGATCGGCGAGCCAATCGATCAGCCGCGTCGCTTCGGTCGCCTGCCGCCCGCCGGTGCCGCGGAGCATCGAGAGCGTCAACGGACCCAGCCGCGTCGCATCGGTGCCGCCGGCCCGCCGGGTCGCCCAGCGAACCAGCCGCGGGTGATCGAGCCAGTGCCTCAGCCGGGCGGGCAGTTTGGCCGTCCAAGGGGCGAGCTGCAACAGATAGACCTGGATCCCGCCGTAAAACAGCTCCGCGGCGGCGATGTCGACCTCATCGGTTCGGATCGGCGTGTAGACCGGCTGCAGCAGAACGTCGTCGCCGGCCGCTCGCATCGCCCGGGCCAGGGCGTTGTCGTGCATGCACGAGCCGCAAAACATCCCGGCGGCCCCGGCGGTCAGGTAGATCGCTTTCAAAGGCGTTGAGCGTGCAAGATGGAGGGCGCGGCGATTGGCCGGCCATCGTAGCGGAAGTCGCCAAGACTTTCGGATTTCCCGGCTCGCCACCGAAAGTCTTGGCAACTTCCGCGACGGTGAATCGCAAAGGCAAGTCGGCGGGGCGGAGGGATCGAAGTAGACTTGGCCGACCCCCTCGGCAACCGACGCATCAACACCCTGCCGGCGGGGTAAGCTCCGAGTCACACCTTGGCCTCCCCCGCGACTGAATCGAATCACCCATGCCCCGCCCCCACCGCCGTCGTCCGACCCGTCGCCTGAGCCTGCAGTCGCTCGAAACCCGCCGCGTGCTGGCGACGTTTTTTGTCGGCAACCTGAGCGACACCGGCGGGGGCATTTGCAATGCGGATGATCCTGGCGGGGCACCGAGCTGCGACCTACGCAGCGCCATTTCGGCGGCGGCATTTTCGCCGGGAAACGATACGATCTCGCTTGCCACCGGCCAATACAACCTCGCTGCCCAGTTCGGCCCGGGCAACACCGAAGCGACGCTCATTGTCGATGACGTCGCCGAACTGGATTTCGTCCGGACCGGCAACCTACCCGGCGATGTGGTCGTCAACGGTGATGGCGTCGACCGCGTTTTCGACCTATTCAACGCTCAGGCAACCGTCCGGTTCAATGATCTAACAATCTTGGGGGGACGCACCAGCGCGTTTGACACCGTGGGCGGGGCAGGCATTTTCGCCAGCACCACGCCGGTGGTCCTGAACAACGTCGTGATGCGAGACAATCGGGCGGGAAGCCAACCCAGCAATATTTTGCCGGGTGGGGCCATCGCTACCTCCGGCACGTTGACCATCGTCGACTCTCGATTCGAGGACAACTTCGCCACCGGTTCAGGGGGAGCGGTGGCCATCCTCCCGCCGACCGGACCGCCGGCTGGTCCCGTCGTGGCCAGCATCACCAACACGGTCTTTATTTCCAACGTTGCCTCGCAATCCGGCGGTGCGATTGAGAACGACGGCGGCAATCTGACGCTCAACTCTGTCACCATTGGCGGGTCGCTCATCAACGATGGCAATTCCGCGGGGATCGACGGCGGGGGCCTGCACGCGACCGGTGCCAGCACGGTGACGATCAACGGGGGGACCATTACCGGCAACACCGCAGCGGCCGAGGGCGGTGGAGTCTGGAATGCGGCGGGGACGTTGAACCTCGCCGGAGCGATGATTTCAAACAACACGGCCCAGTCGGCGGGCGCGGACAGCGATGCCCAGGGCGGCGGCGGGTTATTCAACGACGGCGGCACGGTAAACGTCTCGGGCACCTCAATGTTCACCGGCAACGTGGCATTGGACCCCGATGGCGCCGCGACCAATGACGATGGCGGCGGAGCGGTCTTCAACAACGGCGGAACGATCTCCATCATTGGCACGGCTACTTTTCGGGGCAACTCCGCAACCAATGGGGCCGGCAACGGCGGTGCGATTTTGAACCTGGGGGGGTCGCTGACGATCACCGGTGGAGTGATCGCGGCCAATTCCGCGGCCCGGGCCGGCGGCGGGGTGGAGAACAACGATGGGATCGTGACGCTGACGGGAGTGCAGCTGGGCGGGCCGATCGGCGGCAATAGCGCCGCCGTCAACGGTGGCGGGCTGCACGCGACCGGGACATCGAGCTCGACGACCGTCACCGGGGGCACGGTTCAATTCAATGCTGCCGGCCAGGAAGGTGGGGGGCTGTGGAATGGGGCTGGCTCGATGAGCGTCGATGGCACGACCATCACGCAAAACTCCGTCGACTCGGTGGCCAACGGCGCCTTGGACCAGGGCGGTGGCGGTGTGTTCAACATCGGCGGATCACTTGACATCGACAACGCAAGCATTTCATTCAACACCGCTTTGATCAACAATGGCAACGGTGGCGGGGTGATGACCGTGGGCGGGATCGTGACGATCGATGGGGGGACGATCTCGGGCAACGCCGCGGCGCGTGCCGGCGGTGGGATCGAGAATAACAATGGTTCTTTGACGGTCACCAACGTTTTGGTGAGCGACAACACCGCCGACATTAACGGCGGTGGGGTTCATGCCTCGGGGCTAGGCTCCACGGATTTCAATAGCGGAACGGTCCGGGATAATACGGCGTTGCAAGAGGGCGGTGGGCTGTGGAATGGTGGCGGGTCGATGACGATCGACGCCACGTTAATTTCGGGCAACACCGCAGGCGCGGCGGCCAATGGAGCCGGCGACCAGGGCGGCGGCGGGATCTTCAATGTCGGCGGCTCCGTGACATTGCAAAATGGTGCGACCGTCGCGAGCAACATTGCCAACACCAATGGCGGGTTTGGGGGTGGGATTCTCAGTGATGGCGGTGGGGTCAATATCACCGGTTCGAGTATCACGAACAATGATTTGCACGGCATCTCGCTGATTAATTTTGCGGCCGGAACGATCACCGGCAATACGTTTAGCGGCAACTTCGGGGCGGATGTTCATGTTCGAGGAAACGACAACGGCAACTTCGTCGATGTGACGCCAGGCGTCATCGCCGTCGATGGTGTTAGCACGACGATCGACGGGACCGTCGGATCGGTTCGGGTGGAATCGGCCGGCGGGACCGATAAGTTCAACGTCACCCCCAGTCTCACCACCGCCTATCAACTCGATGCGGGCGACCGGGCCGATGTAGACGTGCTGAATTTTGACGCCAATGGATTTGGGGTCACTCAGCAATCCAGTACGCTTCTTGCCGGCGATTCGACCGGCAACAATGCGCCAGTGACGTTTGACAATCTCGCCAATATTGACCTGTCCAATACCAATGGCGACTTAACGGTCGTCGGGTCGGATGTTGACGACCTCATGGAGATTTTCACGGCGCCACCTTCCAACCAGTCTTATAGGTTGACCTCCGGCGGCGTCGCCGGTCCGCTCGTTAATTTCAATGGCACAACGTCGTTAACGTTCAACGGATCGTTGGGCAACGATACCCTTCGCGTCATCAATCCCATCGGCGGTCTATTCGATTTGGGTCTGGGGATCGTTTACGACGGCGGCGGCCAGGGTGCGGGCGTCGGTGACACACTGGAAATTGTCGGAGGCACGGCCGCCCGCGTTGAGCACACGTTTACTAATGAATCCGATGGACAAATTACATATAACGGTCTGACCAGCCCTTCGATCTCCTACGTCGGGTTGGAACCGATCATTGACACCGTCGTGGCCGATCAGCGGGTCTTTACCTTCACCGGTGGGGCCGAGACGATCACGTTGGGGGATGATGGTGATGTTGGGGACAACGAGTCGCAAATCGACTCGACGCTCGGCGAGTCCGTTACCTTTGTTAATCCAGTCGAGTCGTTGACTATCGATTCGGGCACTGGAAATGATATCATCAATGTTGTGACGCTCGATTCCTCCTATGCCGCGTCGTTGATTCATGATGGAGGCTTTTCGTCGGTCAACACGCTGACGATGACCAATGTTGATTCTGTTTGACACCCCCGGACGCGGGTTAACGCTATCGGAACTTAACGTCATCAACATCAACGGTGGCAACATCTCACGAAACACTGCAGACATTCGGCGGTGGGATTTTGATCAATCGTTCCTCCTCTGGTTCGCCGACCATCAGCAACGCTTAGCGGCGTGACGGTGACGAGACAACACGGCAATCGGCGGTACCGATGACCGACTGATGGCGGCGGCGGGATTTATAACGTCGGGGCGGTGCTCAACATCGTCGGCAACAGTCAGATCACCGGCAACCTGCGACCGGCGGCATCAGCAGCGGCGGGGGCATCTTTTCCATGGGACGTTGACCGTCATCTGATTCGACCGTGTTCGGCAACTCCGCCAATCGGGCCGGCGGGGGGATTGAAATCGCCGACGGGTCGGGGATTACCACGCTGACGAACGTCATTTTGTCCGACAACGAAGCACTCGGGGGCGGTGGGGGACCGGTCGGCGGGGCACCGGGCAACGGGGGAGGACTCCATATCACCGGAAACGGCGATTCGATCATCACCGGCGGCAGCGTCACCGGCAACACCGCCGCGGCCGAGGGCGGCGGGCTTTGGAACGGCGGCGGGACGATGAACCTGGTCGGGACAACGGTCACCGGCAATACCGCCGAGGCGGCCGGGGCCGATGCGGACGCTCAAGGCGGCGGTGGTTTGTTCAACCAGGGCGGCGTCGTGAACGTCTCCGGCGTCACGCTGTTTGATTCCAACGTCGCTTTGGACCCCGACGGCGGGGCAACCAATGATGACGGCGGTGGCGCGATTTTGAACAACGGCGGCGCCGTCACGGTCGTCGGGACTTCGACCTTTACCGGAAACCTCGCCAATGACGGAGCCGGCAACGGCGGGGCAATTTTGAACCTCGGCGGTTCGTTGACGATGACCGGCGGGGTGATCGCGGGCAACTCCGCGGCCCGGGCCGGCGGCGGGATTGAAAACAATGACGGCACCGTGACATTGACAACCGTTACTCTGGGGGGGCCGTCCGGTATCAACGGCAATACCGCCGGGATCAATGGCGGCGGTTTGCACGCGACCGGAACCGCCAGCGTGACAAACGTCAACGGCGGCACGATCCAGTCCAACGTCGCCGGCCACGAAGGCGGCGGGTTGTGGAACGGTCCCGGTTCGATGTCGGTGACTGACGCGACCATCATCGGCAACACCGCCAACGCCGGTGACAACAGCGATCTGGACCAGGGCGGTGGCGGGGCGTTCAATGTCGACGGGTCGTTGACCATCGAAAACTCGACCTTCACGGCCAATATCGCTTCGGCGAACGATGGCAGCGGCGGAGGGGTGTTGACCGTCGGCGGGACGCTGATCGCGACGAACTCGCGGTTTGAAAACAATACGGCCGCCAATGTCGGCGGTGCCATCACGGCGTTCGCTCCGCTTGCCCCGGTCGCCGGTGTGGTCCAATTGACCCTCACCGGCAATGATTTCGTCACCAATACGGCAACCAACGACGACTCCGGCGGTGGGGCGGTTTTGATCGGGGGTAACGCCGATTCAATACTGACGCTGTCCGGCGGCACGTTTGACCGAAACACCGCGGTGCTCGGCGGCGGCGGTTTGACGATCCGCGGAGCGACCGCGACGGTGACCGGCACTGTCTTTACCGGCAATACCGTCACCGGCTCCGACGCGTCGGTCGACGTCGCCACCGGAGGATTGGCCGAGGCCAGCGGGGGCGGGGCAATCGTGGTCCTACCCAGCGACTCCGGTCTGCCGGCAAACGCAACGTTGGCCGGGATCTCCGCGACCGGCAATTCCGCCCCCAACGGCGGTGCGATCGCGGTCGTTCAATCGGCGGTGACGGTGACGACCGGGACCATCGACAACAACACCGCCGCCGGGCTGCAGCTTCCCGCCGGCGACCCCAATCCGACGACGGACATCCCCGGGGCGGGCGGTGGGATCGGGATCGCGGGTGGCGTTTTGAACGTCGTCGCGAGCCGCATTACTAATAACCAAAGCACCGGCGACGCCGGCGGGATCGGGGCGCTGGGCGCCGCCGTCACGGTGATTGACTCGACCATTTTGACTAACGCCGCGACCTCCGGATTAGGTGGCGGGATCGGCATTCAAGGTTTCATCGAAATCCCCGGTGCCCCACAGTTTGGATCGCTGGTCGTTCGACGTTCGACGCTGGCGGGCAACGCCGCGGGTGCCGGTGGAGGGATCGCTCTGATCAACTCGGCGATCGATCTGCAAAATGTCACGGTGACCGGAAATTCCGCGGCGCCCGGGCAAGCCGGCGGGCTTCTGTACAGCAACCGATTTGACGCCAATCAAAACGGCCAGTTCGAGGAGTTTGACGGCGTCACGCGGCGGATCGCTTTTAGCACCTTTGCCGACAACGCGGGCGGTGGGCAGTCGTTCAATTTGACCGCCGAAGGAGCCTCCATTGACGCGTTGGCAACGCTCTTTACCGGGCCGCTATCGGGCTTTGCCCCCGGATTCGCGTTCAATTCGCTGGGAAACAATGTCAACGTTTCGACGCCGCCGGGGCTGGATGATCCGACCGATGTTTTGTTGACCGATATTCCGCTGGAGCCGCTGGCCGATTACGGCGGGCCGGTCCCGACTCGGGGTTCGTTCTCACCGATTTTGCAAAACCGCGTTCCCGGCAATTTGGCCCCGCCGACCGATGCCCGAGGCGTGCCGCGGACCGGTGAAGGCCGACCGCTGGCCGATGTCGGAGCGGTGCAAAGCATCGGACTGGTTTACGATCCGGTGACGTTGACCGAAGGCGGACCGTCGGGACTGCTGGGCGTGCGGCTGGACCGGGCGGTGCCCTTTGATCTGAGCACGACGCTGCTCGGGCCGGCTTTCATCACCCTGCCGGCCGGACCGATTCTCTTTCCGGCGGGCACCACCGATACGACCCAAATTCCGGTTTCGGCCATCGAGGATGAAATTGTCCAACAGCCGACGCGACCGGTAACCATCCAGACGCTGCCGGCGGTGCCGTTCTTTGGCGCCGGATCATCGGCCGAGGCCATCACGTTGATCGACAACGACATCGCTACGCTAATCGTCGCCGACGTGTCGGTCGACGAAGCGTCCGGGACCGCGACGGTGACGGTCACCGTCGATCGGGCGGTCGATGGCGGGTTCTCCGTCACCGCGTCAACGATCGGCAACCTGACCGCGACCGCCGGAGTCGATTTCACGACGACCAATGCGCCGTTGACGTTTGCCGGTTTTGCCGGCGAAACGCAATCGTTCACCATTCCGATCCTCGATGACCAGGCGGTCGAGACCGACGAAACCTTTTCAATCGAACTGTCCAACGTTGGATCGGCAAACATTCCCGCGTCATCGTTTGACATCTCTGACACGGCCCTCGTCACGATTTTGGACGACGATGAATTGCTTTTGTCGGCGGGCGACGGGACGGTGACGACCGACGAAGATCAACCGGCAACGATCGATCTGGCAACGCTCGC
This sequence comes from Pirellulaceae bacterium, assembly GCA_963833245.1. Lineage (GTDB taxonomy): Bacteria > Planctomycetota > Planctomycetia > Pirellulales > Pirellulaceae > Rhodopirellula. The sequence goes on along the minus strand of CAWHXH010000002.1, from coordinate 332,745 downwards.
GGCCGGCACCGACGGGACCGAAACGTACTCGATCGGACAGGACGCGTCGGGTTTGTTCACCGCCACGCTGGCCGGCAGCGTGTTGACGATCACCCCGGTCGCCGACGCGTCCGGCCTAACGTCGCTTCCTTACACCGTCACGCGGGGCGGGCAATCGGCCACGGGGTTGATTTCGGTCATCGTCACCCCGGTCAACGACGCCCCCGTGGCGATCGATGACGTTGCGACGTTGGAGTTGTCCCAAGCCAACTCGGTGCTGATCGATGTTTTGGCCAATGATGTCGACGTCGATGGCGATACCTTGACCCTCGCGGTCGGTTCGGTCGTTGGCGGAACTGCGATCGTCGAGGGCGGACGGATTCGCTTCACCCCGACAGCGGGCTTCACCGGCCAAGCGTCGCTGATGTACAGCGTCACCGATCCGGCCGGCGCGTCGGATTCGGCGGCCGTGACGATTTCCGTCGTCCAGGCCCAAGTCCTGCGGGTCGATCCGGTCACCGTCACCGAAGGCCAACCGGCGACGGTCACGGTGACGTTGTTGCAATCCAGCGACGGACCGGTCTCGTTCAGCTTCAGCACCGTTGACGGCACCGCGACCTCACCGGGCGATTACGCCGCGGCCTCGGGAACGGTAACGTTCAGCGGGACGGTTGGCGAAAGGCAAACCATCACGATCGCGACGTTTGCGGATAATTTGGACGAAGGGGACGAGACGTTCCGCGTTGATGTTAGAAATTTGGCCAATGGTCAAAGCCAAATCGTCGGCTCGGCAACCGTCACGATCGTTGAACCGCTCTTCTCGCTCTCCGGTCACGTGTTTTGCGACGCCAACGGCGACGGCGTGGAGCAGTCCGACGAAACGAGCGTCGACAAGTTGGTGTTCATCGACACCAACGGCAACCGGCGATTGGACCTGACGTCCTCGGGGCTGCCGGCCGAACCGGCGGTGCGGACCGACCAAAACGGCAACTATCGGTTCCGTAATCTGCCCGACGGAGCGACGACGGTGATCTTGACCGTCGATGACGGTTGCCGCGGCGTGCCGGAGCGATTCGCGTCCCAACCGATCGACATCGACCTGGGTTCGTTGGTGCGGGAAATCGTATTGGCCGACGTCGATGGCGACGGCCGCGATGAGCTGGTCAGCGTCAGCGATGGGGTTGGCGAGCTATCGATTGTCAGTTTCACCGGTGCCGCGACGCAGCGGATTGCGTTGCCGGAGCGTCCTCAAGCGATCGCCCGCTACGCCAGCCCCGTCAATCCGGCCCGCGACGCGGTCGCGATCGCGATGGTCGGTCGGCCGAACCTGTTCCCCACCGGCACCCTGGGGGCGAACGGTTCGGTTCGCGTGATCGACGGCGGTGTTCAAACCGACTTGGCAATGGGCAGCGGCCCGATCGACATCGCCGCCGGTGATTTGACCGGTGACGGCGTGGTCGATTTGGTGACCGCCAATTTCCGCGGCGGCAATTTTACGCTTCGCGACGGCGCCAGCGGAGCGGTCCGGGTGGTCGGGACCGGCACCAACGCTTTCCGCGTCGCGTCGGGCGATTTCAACGGCGACGGGTTGGCGGATTTGGTGTTGGGCAGCTTCGGGAACTCCGGCGAAGGGTCGATCGAAGTGCTGCTGGGTGGCCCCGGCGGCTCATTCACCTCGGCGGCGAGAATGTCGGTGACGTCGCTGGCGGATTTGACCGTCGCGGATGGCGACAGCTCCGGCGACACGATTTTGATGCTCGCCGGAGGTCAAGTCCGGTCGATGCGGCTGGCCGGCTCCTCCGGCGGCGGACTGCAAACGCTGCAGACGATCGGCAACCAATCGGCCGCGTCGCGGTTGCGAGTCGGTGACGTCAACGAAGACGGGCTGGAGGATATGGTCATCGTCGCGGCGGCTTCGCGAACGATGCAAATTCATTTGGGCGATGGTTCGGGTCGTTACGCGTTGGCCAAAATCGCCGACGAAGCCGTATCGCCGGTCGACGTTGCCTTCGGCGATTCGGACGGCGATGGCCGACCCGATTTGATCGTTGCCAACGTCAATTCGTCGTTGGGCGTCGACCCGTCGCCGACCGCGACGTTGGTCCAGCTCCGCTCCGCCGAGCGACAGGTTTCGCTGACCGCCGGGGTCCAGCGTCGGGCCAATTTCGTCCCCTCGATCGACGTCACCAACATGGATGTCAACGGCGACGGCCGCGTTTCGGCGATCGATGCCCTGCGGATCATCAACCAATTGAACGGCAGCGGCGGGACCCCCGCCCCGGCGGATTTGGGGCCCGGTTCGCTCGCCGTGACGCTGCGTCAACCCGCCGACGTCAACGGCGACGGCAATGTCAGTGCTCTGGACGCGTTGTTGATTATCAACGAATTGTCGCGAAGTGCCGCCGATGCGACCACGCCCCAGCGTGCCGCGTCCGGCGAGCCGGCGTCACCGCCGGCCGACGACGACTGGACCGCAGCGATCGACCGGGTTTACGCCGAGCCGGGCTTGCTGTTCTAGCTAGCAGCTTGTCTCGGGCTGACAAAAGGTTGGGATTGACAGCGCATTCTTCTTACGCTAGTTCGCTTCCCCGTGATCGGGCTCCCCCTCGCCCCGAAGCGGGGAGAGGGGGAGAAAGAATGACGCGGTCGTGCAGCGGAAGTGAAGCGTTATCAACCAATCAGCCCGTCAATACCCAATATTATGAACAGCCTAGGCTTGTCCCACCCTACGAAAAGACCGTTAAAGCAGTCCATCCAGTTCGGTCGTCAATTCCTCAAATCGCGCCAGGGTGGTGGCGACGGCGGCCGGTTGGGTCATGTCAACGCCGGCGTCTCGGAGCAAATCCAGCGGGTCTTTGGAACAACCGCCTTTGAGGAACGAGAGGTATTGATCCAGCTCCGCGTCGCCGCCATTGAGCACGCGGCGTGACAATGCCACCGCGGCAGCCAAACCGGTCGCATACTTGTACACATAAAACGCGCGGTAGAAGTGCGGGATGCGAAAACATTCCAACTCCAATTCCGTGTCGATGACGAAGTCGGGACCAAAGTAGGCGTCGAGCAATTCGCGGTAGACGCCGCGGAACGATTTGACCGTCAACGGCTCGCCGGCTTCGGCCATCTCGTGGGTTCGTTTCTCGAACTCCGCGAACATCGTCTGCCGGACCAGCGTCGCGCGGATGCTGTCCAATTCGTTGTTAATTAAATAAGCCCGCTCCTGGTCGTCGCGACAGGTCTCCAGCAGGTGCCGGGTCAGTAATTGTTCATTGAACGTGCTGGCAACCTCGGCGACAAAGATCGTGTAGTTGTAGTACTGGAAAGGTTGATGCGAGGCCGAATACCAGGAGTGCATCGAATGGCCGGCCTCGTGGGTCAACGTGAAGACGTCCCCCAATACCTCCTGTTTGAAATTCATAAGGATATAAGGGTCGCCGTCAAACGATCCGCAGGAAAAAGCGCCGGATTGTTTGCCGCGGTTGGGGTAACGGTCCGCCCAGCGGCCGCGCAACCCTTCGGCCAGCGTGGACACGTATTGATCGCCCAGCGGCGCCAACGACGCCAACACCGTCTCGGTCGCCTGGTCCCACGTGTGCGTCTTGCGAAGGTCCGACAGGATTGGGACGTAAGTATCATAATGATGGATTTTCTTCAAATCCATCTTTCGCCGCCGCACATCGAGGTAGTGATGCACCGCGGGCAGCGAATCGCGAACAGCCGTGATTAGATTGTCATAAACCGCGACCGGAACATTATCGGCAAACAGCGATGATGCCAGAGCGGATTCGTGGTTGCGAGCGCGGGCGTAATAAACGTCTTTTTGAATTGATCCGGCCAGGGTGGCGGCCAGCGTGTTTTCGTGCCCCGCGAATTGTTCGTAGTATTGTTTGAACGCTTTGACGCGAATGCCGCGGTCGGGACTGTGCAAAAACTGGATGAAGGTCGCGTGGGACAACTCCTGCGGATGCCCATCGGCATCGCGAAGCGTTCCGAACTTCAGATCCGCGTCGTTGAGTTGACGGAACGCATCGCCGGCCGCCGACGCCATTTGGCCCTGCATCGCCAGCAATCGTTCCTCGCGATCGGTCAACGTATGAGGCCGATAACGGACGATCCGCCGGAGCTGCAATTCAAACGGACCGACGGCCGGATCGGCGATCAACGCATCCATCGCCGCTTCGTCGATCGACAGCAATTCGGGCTGGACGAAACTGGCCGCCTGGGAAGCCTTGACGGCAACGTTTTGGAACCGCGATTTGCGACCCTGATGATCGCTATCGGCTTGGTTCTCGGTCGTTCGCAGGAACGCGTAAACGCCCAGCCGCTCGGCCGCTTGGTCAAATTGCCGGTCGAACTCCAGGAACTCCGCGAGCACCGCGGGCGACTCGCCCAGCCGTCCGCGGTAGGTTTCAAAACGATCAATCTGCCCGCTCAGCTCTTGAAAATCCGCCTCCCACGACGCCTCGTCCGCGTACAGGCTCGATAGGTCCCAGGTGTCGGCCGGGTCGACATCGGGCCGGTTGAGCAGCGGGCGGTGAGCGGGGGACGGGGCGGGGGGGGCGGCGGCAGCGTTCATCCGTGTCGACTTGGGCGGCGGGGTCGGTTCGATTTTCTGGGGGGGCCGGACAACTTAGCGACCCGGCGGGGTGGGGGCATCGGGCCGGAGGTCGATTCGGTTTGACTTGACCTGTCACCGCGCCGACTGGTAGCGACGGGGGTTGCCGTCCGATCACCGAGCATCGATTCGCCTTGAAACTCCCCCTGCTCCTGACGTTGCTGGTGATCGTCGGCGGTTGCCGAGCGATCGGGCGGTTTGGCGAAAGTCGTCAATCGATCGCCGCCCGGCGGTTGTCCCGCCAGGGCGTCCAGGCGATGCGTCAGGGCGATTGGCAGCACGCCGAAAAGTGCTTCACCGGGGCGTTGGAAGTTGCCGGGACCGACGACGCGGCCCACCGCGGGATGGCCAAAACGTTGTGGCATCGCGGCCAATTGGACGAAGCGATCGAGCACATGGAAGCCGCGTCTCAATTGACCGCCGGCGACCCCCGGTCAATGCTCCAGCTCGGGGAAATGTACCTGGCGGCCGGTCGAGCCGACGAAGCCCGCCAGCAGTGTCGCGATGCGATCGCCGCGGACCGAACCGCCGCGGCCGCCTGGGGGTTGTGGGGCGACTGCGAAATGCACTCCGGCCGCTCCGCCGAAGCGATGGCCGCCTATCACCACTCCCTGGCGATTCAGCCCGACTACCCGCGGGTCCAGTGGCAATTGTCCGAGATCTATTTGAAAGAAGGACGTTTCGATCGGCTGCTGGCGACGCTCGACGGCGTTCGCGGGGGCGGGGAGACGCCCGAGATGGCGATGTCGACCGGAGAGCCGGGGCAACAGCTCCCGGCCGGTCGGTTGTCGATGCTCCGCGGGCTGGCCTACCAAAACCTGCAACGTCCCGGCGACGCGATCGAAGCGTTTCAACTCGCCGCCCGGCTCAACCCCACCGACCCGGCCCCCCGCGTCCAGTTGGCGGCATTGGCGATGGGGAGCGGCGAGACCGAACTGGCCTCGCGGTATTTGTCCGAGGCCTCTCAAATCGGCGCCGTCGCCGCCCGCCCGGGCAACGATGCCCTCAGGTAGCGGAAGTCGCCAAGACTTTCGGTTGCGTCGCCAAGACCTTCAGTTGTCGCCTCAAACCCGGCGGTCGATCGTCCCGCCGAGTTCTTTTTTGGCGTACCCGAGCGTCCGCATGATGCTCAGCAATTCATCGGCGGTCACGTAACGACGCTGGTTTTTCAGTTTGTAGTCGTCGATCGCCATCGCCAACTCGCGGCCTTCGCCGGATAGATCGTCATGGCTGCTGGCGAATTGACGTCGTTCGCGACCAAACACGCGTCCGGGCGATTGGCCTCGGCGTCGGTCTCGCATCTGTTGGCCGAGCGTCGTGGCTGCCGCCGAGGCCGGGGGCACGATTGCGGCCGCCGAACGCAGCGGCAGGACGTCGGCGGCGGTCGGCGTTGCGGTTGTCGGCAAAATCATCATCACGGAAGTCGTCAGTCAAGCGGTGGGGCGGGGATCGTCACAGGAAACCTACGTCACGCTCGTCACCCCGGTGGCGGCGGCCTGCCGGGCCGCCGCACGAGCCTCCACCAAAGCCTTGGCGGCTTCGGCTACCGGAGGACCAAAGCCTTGGCGGCTTCGGCTACCGGGGTGATCCCTCCATCAACGGCTCATAACCACCCAAAACCAACGCGACGATCAGCAGACCCACCGGGATGCACCAGTACGCGAACCAGTGCAACCGGTCCTGGTCGGTCCAGCGAATCAACCACCGAAGCGCCACCACGCCGACAACCAGCGCCACCGCGGCGCCGAGCAACAAGGTTTGAATCGGTGTCGACGACGCCGCCCCCGGCTCCAGCAAATCTTTGGCTGTCAACACCGTGGCCCCGCCGATCGCCGGGATCGCCAGCAGGAAGCTGAACGTGACGGAGTCTTGCGGTGCCAGTCCCATCAACCGTCCGCCCAGAATCGTCGAGCCGGAGCGGCTGATGCCCGGCAGGATCGCGAAAGCTTGAAAGAATCCCACCACCGCGGCGGCCAGGTACGACAGATCGACGTCGCGGCCGGTTCGCGTCGGGATTCGGGCGAGGATCAGCAGCATTGAACCGGTGACGACCAACATTGCGCCGGCCAGCAGCGGGCTTCGCAGCAGCCACGGGATTTGGGTTTTGATCAAAATGCCGATGACCGCGGCGGGCAGCGTGCCGACAACCAGGATGCCGATCAATCGGCGGTCGCGGCGGAGCAAATCAAAAATCCGCCGCCAATAAACGATCAGGATCGATCCCAGCGTGCCGGCGTGCAGGATGATTTCAAGCGTCGGCGACTCGTCGAGTTCACCCAACAGGGCGCCGAGGATGACCAGGTGACCCGAAGAGCTGATGGGCAGGAATTCGGCGATCCCTTGAACCACCGCCAGGATCAGGATTCGGATCGTTTCGGTCATCGGGTGCCTTGCGGGGGGCCGGCGGTTGCAGCGACGGTCAATCCGACGCCCGGTGGGCGGGAGCGGTCGGTCGGTACCATAATTGCCCCGCCGCCGCCCCAACATGCCTCCACGCCCCGCCTTGAACGATCTCCCCCCCGAAGCCCCCGCCCCGCCGCCGCCCGATCGATCCCGCCGACGCCGGGCGGCGACCGCGACCGGGGAACTGGTCCTGAATTTTGTCCGCGGTTTTTGCATGGGCACCGCCGACACCGTCCCGGGCGTTTCCGGCGGCACGGTGGCGTTGATTCTGGGCCACTACGACCGATTGGTCGCGGCCATCGGTAACGTCGATTTGCAATTGTTGACGTTGGCTCGTCAAAAACGATGGGCCGCGATTGGCGAAAAATTGGACTTCCGGTTGATGATCCCGCTGGGCATCGGCATCCTGGCGGCCATCGTCACGCTCGCCGGACTAATGCACTGGCTGCTCGACCACCGGTTGCAAGCGACGCTGGCAACCTTCTTGGGGTTGATCGCCGCAAGCGTTTGGGTCGTCCGCCGCGAAGTGACGCGTTGGTCGACCGGTCCCTGCATCGGCGTGGCCGCCGGGATTCTGATCGCCTTGGCACTGGGGTGGGTCCCCGCGACGTCCGGCGATGTGGGGCTGGCGTGGCTCTTTTTCTCGGCGACGATTGCGATTTGCGCCATGATCCTGCCGGGAATTTCCGGCGCGTTTATCCTGCTATTGCTCGGTTCCTATGAACCGGTACTTTCGATGGTCCGCGGGCTTTCGCATGGCGAATTGGACGCCGCCACGTTGCTTCGTTTAGCTGTCTTCGCGGTCGGTTGCCTGACCGGTCTGCTGACGTTCAGCCGGCTATTGAAATACCTGCTGGCGCATCATCGCGATCAAACGATTGCGGTGTTGATCGGGTTGATGATCGGGTCGATCGATCGGTTGTACCCGTTGCAGATCCCGACCGTCGAGACTGCCGGATTGGAGTTCAAAGATCAGCAACTCGTGTCGGTTTGGCCGGGCGACTACGACGGTTCGATCCTGATGCTTGTCGGATTGGCGATTGCCGGGGCGGCGGTGGTTTTGATCGCCGACCGAATTGCCGGGGGCGGGGAAGCGCCGTCGGAGGGGTTCGGTTGATCCCGCCGGGCGGCGTGATGGTCGCCGAATGGATCACCTCGGGCGGCGGGCTGGAGATGCCAACAATGCCGACAATGCAAACAATGCTAGCGGTAGGGCAAGCCCTCCGGTGACGCACCGGGCGGCAGGCCGGCAATTCTGACAATGCTAGCGGAAGGGCGCAAGCCCTCCGGTGACGCACCGGGCGGCTCGCCGCTCCGCTAATACGGAGGCACCGGGCGGCTTGCCGCTCCGCTAGCACGGCAATGACGTTGACCGACGAAGCGATGCAAATGCTTGCCGCGATGACGATTCATGCCGCCGCCGCGGGGCCGGTTCGATGCGTTGTCCTACCGTCACTCGCCGATGAGTTGCTCCGCCGTCTTTCGTCAACGGTTCGCCGCCGCGTTTCAATTCGCCCTCCGAGCAACGATCCGATCGCCGGTTGGCTCGCCGCGTCAGCGGGGCTGACCGCCGCGTGGGTCGTGGCCCCCGAAACCGCGGGGATATTGCCGGCGGCAGTTCTGACCCTTCGCCGCGGCGGGGTTCGGGTGATCGCGCCGGACGCCTGGTCGCTGCGGACGTTTTGCGACAAGTCCGCAACCGCGGCGATGCTCCGGCGGCTCAATCATCCGGCGCCGCCGACTTGGATTCAATCCAATCGACCGTCCCCCGGCTTGCCGACATCAGCGTCCGGTTGGGTCGTCAAACCCGCCGCCAGTTGCGGATGCGATTCGGTTCGATGGCTGGCCGATTGGACGTCGGCCCGGGCAGACGCAAGGCCGGGGGAACTGATTCAACCGTGGATCGACGGCACGGCCGCTTCGATCGTGATGCTCGGCAATCGCCGGAGCCGGCAGTTATTGCCCCCGGTCGAGCAACGCATTGTTCGGCATCCCGGCGATGCCATCCAAGTCGTCGAATACCTCGGTCCCGGACCACCGCTTGATGCCGCCCGAGCCGGTTTGGTACGCAGCCATGTCACGGACCTGATCGATCGATGGCCCGTGCGATTGACCGGGGTGTTAGGTTTTGATGTCGTCATCACCCCGGAGGGTCAAGTTGTGACGATCGAAGTCAACCCGCGGGTGACCACCAGTTTTGGCGTGGCGAGGTTGTTGGATAAGGCAGATCACAAACCTGATCTCGCCGATTCGGCTTTTGCTTGAAGCCCGCACCCAAGAATTTTCTCCCCCTCTCCCCGCTTGCCGGGAGAGGGGGTCGGGGGGTGAGGAATTTTCGGGCGTCGGCCCTCCAGAAGGTCATCGGTGAGCATCCCCTCACCCCCCGGCCCCCTCTCCCCTAAGAGGGGCGAGGGGGAGCCACCATCGTCTCGGTGCGTTTGCCAGTGACCACGCCGAATCCGTTGATCGTTCCAAACCCCCGGTGGCGGCGGCCTGCCGGGCCGCCGCACGAGTCACGTCCAAAGCCTTGGCGGCTTGCCGCTACGGAGTGGTATCAAGGAACGCGGGAACAACAAATGACGGTCTTTGCCTTAATGCATTGAACCTTTCAGGATAGGTCAAATCTTTAGCCGCGACGCGAGGCTTTGCGAGCGGTCGGGCCGGCAATACAGACGACCCACCGAGTACCGGCCGCTCGCAAAGCCTCGCGTCGCGGCTAACTGCCTATGCTTTGCCTCGACTAATGCCGTCACTTGTTTTTCCCGCGTTCCCAAGCTGCAAAGCCCCATCCAATCGCGAAGCGATGCCAGGAGGCTCATGGTAGGTCGGTGATACCTTGTTAGTGCTGCGTCCGGGTACGTTCATGACGTCACTTCGTGACTCACAGGTCCAGTTCGCTCGATTGACCACGGACTGGCGTCCGTGGCTAATGTCTGGCATCGCTTCGCGATTGAAGATCAGGATGCCCCCCGTCCAAAGCCTTGGCGGCTTGCCGCTATGGGGATTGATCCTCACATTCGCGGAGTTCATCCAACGACGCGTATTCCAAAGCGCTAATGTGGGTGGCGGCCAAGTCGACGTCGGGGGCCATGCCGGCATCATAAGCCTCCTTCCAACGGGCGGCACACAAACACCACTGGTCGCCGGACTTCAGCCCCGGAAAATGGTACTCCGGCCGGGGTGTCGACAGGTCGTTGCCCTTCAATTTGCTGAATCGCAAAAAGTCATCGGTCATGACCGCACAAACGACATGCACACCCGCGTCGGAGCGTCCGGTGTGACAGCACCCATCACGATAAAACCCGGTCATCGGATCGGTCGAGCAGACGGCTAACTCGCCGCCCAGCACATTCTTTGCGTTCGAGGACGTCATCGTTTAGCGGAATTGATTGAGGGCGACGGTGGTGCCGGCGATCCGATCATGAATCGCCTGACGATCGGAACCAAAGACAAAGAACGGGTTGGCCAGGTAGACGAACGCACCGACAAAAGGGATGCCGCACGCGACGTTGAACCCGATCCAGCGTTTGCCGACGCCCTGCTCGAAACCAACGGTCTGTCCGGTGATGAAATCGACGATCACGGTCCCGACACAAATCTTGCCCAACGTTTGGCCACGACGGCTAATCAGGAACCATTGAATCCAACTGCTGATGCAGCTAATGAGGAAGAAGATCCAAAAGTTGATTGAGAAAATGGTCCATTCCGGCGAGGTCCATTCCATCGCAATGATCGCGATCGCGACGGCAAAACCGATAATAGCAAAGACGCTGGCAAAGACCCAATCGATCACCGCCCCTCCAAATCGCCGACCCAAACCGGCGATCTTATAACGCCTTCGCGGCCCCAGATATTTCTGAGCTTCCTCGTCGTCCGGGTCGACGTACTGCTCCAGGACTTTGCTCGACGCGTAAGGGTTGGCCTGTTCCCGGCGAACGGTTTTGACCGCCGCGAGCGGCTGCAGGTCAGCTTCGGAAAGCTCGTCAAACAGATCATCGCCGGCCGGCGGGGCGGCGGTGCGCCGGGCCGGGGCGGCCATCGGATTGGTCGGAGCGGACCGTGAAACCGACCCCGACTGCGCGGAACGAGCCGGGGCGGCGGGGCGGGCGGCACCGGAACGCGGCGATTGACCGGAGCGGCTCGGGGCTGACGCCGCGGCGGGGACGGCCGGCTCGGCCGGTACCCGCAATTTCGTTCCGCACGGGCAAGCGACCATCTTGCCGCTCGCCGCGGCGGGCACCTGAAGCACTTTGGAGCAACCGGGACACTTCAGTTTCATCTAGTCAAATTAATCTAGTTCAATAGCTAAGAGAACGTCATCTATAAGAACTAGGGTCAGCCAAGTGAGCCGACGGCGCTAACCGCGGATTTCGCTCGATACCCGACGCTAGCGCGTTCGGCTCACCCTCAAATTCTGCGTTGACATTCCACGAGTAGGGTGGGTCCAGCCGCTTCGGCGCCGACCCACCGCTTGCGCCAACGACAAGGTGGGTCAGCGCCGAAGCGGCTTGACCCACCCTACGTGTACTTGCGAACGTCTAACCGAAAAGGTTACTGAGCGGCGTCGCTGTGGACATACTCCGGCCACGGCACGTCGCTGCTCTTGCCGCGGGGGGTCAGAAGCGCTTGGTAGACCCGGTAGTCGATGCTTTCAAGGATATAACGGGTACCGCCATCGGCCATCGCCGTGTTGACGCCATCGACGTGAGCCGAAGAAGGCCGACAAAGTTGACGGGCACTTTCCACGTTGGTGATCTGCTTGGTGAAGATCTCATCACTAACCGTAGCGCCGCCACCGTTGATGCGAAAGAACTGCACGACGGTGCCGGGAAGAACACCGGCGGTCCCACCCAAACGATTCGTATCAATGGCTGTCAAGCTGCCTGCATCGACATAGTGCCAAGCCAGCCCGTGGATATAGCGGGCGGTTTCGGGAGCACTACCCGCCGCCGTCAGGGCAGCGTTGTAGCCGACCCCTTTGTCCGTCGCCGCGGCGAGCGCGAGAACCGACGCGTCGATCAACCCCGCCCGGTGCCAGGCCAAGGCCTGAACGTTCTCAGAAAACAGAATGGTATTGCCGACACCATCCTTAAAGTCTTCCAACCGGACGTTAGGTCCTTCGAAGTTGTGCGTCGGATTGCCTGCAGTGATGGCCGTCACGTTGTACTTACTGTTAAACGCACCGTTGGCCCGATCCTGTGATCGTTCAAAGGCTTCGCCAGCGGAAACTGTTCCGCTGTAGCCGACGACTGCGAAACCTGAGGTCCCGTCGTAGGTCAGACCACTGAACCCGGTATTGGCGATGAAACTGTTGCGTCCCGACCTTGCGTCGGTCACCGGATTACTGCCGCACTGCAGGACGTTGAGGTTGGGGGTCGCCAAACCGTGATAATCATCCCCTTCGGCGTCACCGGACGTTTTTTCGTGCTCGCCGCCGGTGAGAGTCGTGTAAATGGGGTAACGGTCTTCGGTCCAGTGTTCGTAAGTCGGTTGAGCTTCCAAGTACGGCAGCAGCGCCACGGCCCAAGTGCCAAGTTTGACGTGCGGCGGACAATCGGTAATGGATTGCGCCCCCGGTTCGGTCGGGTCATCCCCGCCGGGGAACAATCCGAAACTTTGAACGTAGCCGGGCAACGCACCTTTGGACTGGGCGTACTGGATTGAACCCATCGCAAGGTTCTTCATCCGCGTGGCGCACTCGTTTCGCCGCGCGGTCTCGCGAGCCGCTCCGACCGCGGGGATCAGCAGGCCCATCAGGATGCCGATGATCGCGATGACCACCAGCAGCTCCACCAACGTGAAGCCGGTTCGTTTTGTTTTCATAGCTCGGGCACCCTGGGGACGTGGCTGGCAGAAGAGTCGGGACGCGGTCTCGATGTGGGACCACCATCCGGTCGGAAAGTTCCACCGCCCAGTATCACGCCTTGGGGCGCGGTTTGCAACCTAATTTCTTTTCGGCGTGCTGCCGTAGCGGAATTCGCCAAGAATTTCGGTCTGCCCAAACGGTCGCGGCCGAAAGTCTTGGCGACTTCCGCTACGGAGAATCCCAAACCATCACCCCGGCGTCAAAAATCGGGCCTTCCACGCACGTTCGTTTGTAGTCCCACCCGCCCCCGGGCAACGCGACTTTGGCCACGCACGAGTAGCAAATGCCAATGCCGCACGCCATTGGCGTCTCCATCGAGACCTGGCAATCAACCCCGGCCGCCAAACACATCTCCGCAACGGACTGCATCATCACCTCCGGGCCGCAAGTCAACACACGGGTCGTCACTGCGGCGTCAGCGGTCAAATGTTCGGCCAGTAAGTCGGGTACCCGTGCCGCTCGCCCGGCCGATCCGTCGTCGGTGCAAACCCGGACGTCCAGCCCCGCGGCGGCGAAATCGTCCAGCCCCGCCAGCAGCGATGCGCGTCGTGCTCCGTAAAGCAGCGTCACCCGCGAGGCCCACCCGTCCCGCAGCGCCGCGGCGCCCGCCATCAGCATCGGCGTTTGACCAATGCCGCCAGCCGCCAGGATCAAATGGTCGCAAGCCCGCGGATCAAAACCGTTGCCCAGCGGCCCCCAAAGCGAAACCGGAACCCCGGCGGGGCAGCGGGACAGCGGAACCGTCAATGCACCTTTGGCAACATAAACTAAATCGATGGTCGAGCGATCATCGCTGACGTTGTACACCGCCAAAGCCCGACCGATCAGCGGCGCGTTGACCCCGGCCAACCGCAACATCACAAACTGTCCCGGACGAACCGCTGCGGCGATCGCCGGAGCCGCAACGGTCAACCGGTACGTCAACTCGGCCACCAAAACATTGGCCAAAATGTCGGTTGTGATTGAAACCGCCGCATCGGCGTTATGGGCGGCGTGAAGGGACATTGGTTGAACCACTAATTTAAGAAATCAAATACCAATCATGGGTTGATATTGCATGAACCTATTGGATTGAATTGCTCGCTGAAGAACGCCGAATCATTGATTGACGTCGTGGATCTTGCTAAAAACCTAGAGGGTGAATGGATTTTTAGCAAAATCCACTACGTTCGGCGCGGCTAATTGATTCGGCGTTCCTAATCTTCATTTCTTTGATTGCTTCAATTAGTGGTTCAACGTTCCCTCAATCAATCCGGGGTGTCAAGATAAGGGTCCTGGCCGATTTCACGCTGCATTTTCTTGCGTTCTTTTTCGTGATGCAGCAGCACCATGCGGTCGCGGAAGTGTCGTCGCTCGACTTTACGCTGCGCCTTGCGAAACAAACCGGCTTTGGAGTCGGCTGAACCGGTCCGGGCGGCCCCGGCGGTTTTGAGTTTTGCCGCTTTGGGCACCCCCAGTCCGCCTTTGAGAATATCGTCGTCGAGCGATAGATACTGACGGAACGATCCCCGGTCGCCTTGGCGGCCGCAGCGGCCGATCAACTGGCGATCGATTCGGGCGGCGTCGTGCAGCTCGGTGCAAATCACGTGCATCCCGCCGAGTGATTCGACTTCATCGTCGAGTTTGATGTCCGTGCCGCGGCCGGCCATGTTGGTCGCCACGGTCACCTTGCCCTGCCCACCGGCGGCGGCAACAATCTCCGCCTCCCGCTCGACGTTGTTGGCATTGAGAATCTCATGCTCGATGCCCGCGGCGGTCAATAATTTCGACAGGATTTGACTTTTGTCGATTGACCGGGTTCCAATTAAAATCGGCCGTCCGGTCTGGTGAACGTTGATGACCTCCGCGGCGATCGCCTCGAACTTGGCCATCATCGAACCAAACACCCGGTCAGGTAACCGCTCCCGCCTCGGCGGCCGGTTGGTCGGCACCCGAAGCACCGGCGTGCGGTAGATTTTCTTGAGTTCCGAGGCACTCGTCGCGGCCGTCCCGGTCATGCCGGCGAGATGTTTATATCGCAGGAAAAGGTCTTGGACGGTGATCCGGGCGGCCTGCCCGGTCGGCACCGAAATCTCAATCTTCTCCTTTGCCTCGATCGCCTGGTGGATGCCGTCACGCCATTTGCGTCCCTCGGCCAAACGACCGGTGAACTCATCGACGATGACGATCTCCGGCTTGTTGGGATCCTTCTCGCTGGGACGGACAACATACTGCCGGTCCAATAAAAACTCCTTGGCGACTTTGACCGATCGTTCGATGTATTCATATAGGTCGACCAAACCCATCGTTCGCACCAAATCGTCTTTGGGCAGAGCGCGGACCAACGATCGGCCGCGAGCGGTCAAGTCATAACGTTTGGTATCGTTGTCGATCTCATAATGCTCGTCCTCGATGAATTTCTCGGCGTGCTGCGATGCCCACCGGTACGTGGTGACGATTTGATCGCGAACGGTGTCTTCGATCGATCCGATGATCAGCGGCGTGCGGGCTTCGTCAATCAGGATGCTGTCGGCTTCGTCGACGAGGCAGAAGTGCATCCCCCGCATGACGATCGAGTCGCCGGAGGTGGAGAATCCTCCGTCGCCGGCGCCGAGCATTTCGGTTTCGATGCGGTTTTGCGCCCGCAGCAGCAACCGGTCGCGAAGGAAATCGAAACCGAACTCCTTGGCCGTGCCGTAGGTCACCGACGCCGCGTAGGCCTTGCGCCGGGCGGGCTGGTCGTCGGGGGTTTGGATGATGCCAACGCTCAGACCCAGCCCCGCAAACAGCGGGGCCATCCATTCAGCGTCCCGTTTGGCCAAGTAATCGTTGACCGTCGCCAGGTGGGCGCCTTTGCCAAGCAGCGAGTGAATGTAAAGGGGTAGGGTCGCGGTGAGCGTTTTACCCTCGCCGGTTTGCATCTCCGCGATGCCGCCCTCGAACAGGCACATTCCGCCGATCAATTGAACGTCGTAGTGACGCATCCCCAGATGCCGGCGACCCGATTCGCGAACCAGCGCGTAGCCTTCGGGCAGCAGTTCGGACAACTTTTCGCCGGCCATCGCGCGGTAGCGAAGCGCCAACGACCGTTTCCGCAGCGTCGCGTCGTCGACCGCCTTGAGTTCGGTTTCCAGCGCCGATATCTGCCGCAGTTGGCGTTTCCATCGCGACATTTTGGGGTTGAGCAGCCCCCCGCCAATGCCGCCCCGACCGGCCGACGGGTCGCCGGCCCGGCGGCTGGCCGCGGCCGGGGGGTTCGGAGCGGTGGGATCGGCGACATCGGACATGCGTTTAGCCTAGTCAGAATCTCGCCGTAGCTGGACCCGCCAGGGTTCAGGGATTTGCAAAATGAACCCTGGCGGGTCCAGCTACGGAATCTCCCCCTTCACACTAGGCAATCTGTGACGCCGAAGCGCGTTAATCTAGGAGGTTTGCGGGCGACTTTGCCCGGCTTTCCGACGTTGCTGGATGCTCCGGTTGATTTGGTCGATCCTGTCATTGCAGTTGATCCTGTCTTCCCGGACAAAACGAGAACTACGATGACACGGACGTTTGGAAAACCCCTCAAGGCGGCTGCGTTGGCCGCCCTTCTGGCAACCCCGGTTGCTTCCCCCGCCCTGATGGCTCAAGGCGTTTCGATTGGCGATTTGGACGGCTACGCCGACTACTACGCCGACGAGACCGGTGAGGCGCCGGTGACCCCGGCGGCACCCGCCGCCCCGCCCGCGGCCGCCCAGTCGAATTTGGGCCGACCGATGTACGACGAGGCCGTCGAAGCGGTCGCTTACGTCGGCGATCAAGGCATCGAGCCGGCCGGCCACATGGCCATGAACGCCTGCAGCGATTGCGGGACTTCGGACTGCGGTTGCGGTTCGGCCCCGATGACCCATCACCGGATGGCTCGGGCTTGTCGTCCGGCCAACCGGATGAACGGTTGGTTGACCGCCGAAGCGTTGCTTTGGTTTCCCCAAGACCGCCGGTTGCCGCCGTTGGTGACTCAGAGCGCCGCGGGGACCGATCCGATCTTCGGCGCCGGTACGAACGTCGTTTTCGGCGGCAACGGCGACGGATTCGGTCAAGCCGGCGGCGTCGGCGAGCGGATCGATGCCGGCCTGTCGGGCGGTTTTCGCCTCGACGGCGGTGTCTACGTGACCGAAGACATCGGAATCGGCGGTCGGTACTGGACCATTGATGACGCGGAGGTCAATTTCAACCGCGCTTCGAATGGAACCCAGTTCTCCCTGGGCCGCCCGTTCTTTGACGCCGGCCAGGTCAACGGCCAAAACGCGCTGTTGGTCGGTTTCAACGACGGCATCGGTAATGGCACTACGGATTTCACCGGCAGCATCAATGCGACGACCAACCTGGACATCTATGGCGCCGAAGCTTACGCCCGGATCAAACTACTCTCGGGCAATTGCTTCCGCACCGAATTGATCGGCGGCTATAGCAACTTCGGCATCGACGATACGTTGCGGATGACCTCCATCTCGACCGCTCAAAGCACCGATCCGTCGCCGAATCTGACCATCCCCAACATCGGGGAGACGATCACCATCACCGATCAAATCACCGCGGAGAACAATTTCAACGGTGGCCAATTTGGTCTCAACACTTCGGTCACCCGGGGACGTTGGGGCTTCCACGCCCTGACCAAAATGCACCTTGGCAACATGGAGCAGACCTATGGGGCGGTCGGTCAGACCACCTTCACGACCCTGCCGCCGACCGTTCCGCAAGTCGATCCGGCGGTGGTCATCGACAGCGGCGTGTTGAACCTGGGCTTTGGCAACCGCGAAGTCAGCCGCGACGTGTTCACCTTTGCCCCGGAAGCGAACATGAAGTTGGCCTATCGTTTCCGGCCCAACGTCTCGCTCTCGGTCGGCTACTCGTTCCTGTACTGGAGCCGCGTCCTGATGGTCGAAGACAACTTGTCGACCACCTACAACCTTGACACCGCCGGTGGCGTGTTGATCCCCGGCAACGTTGCCCCGACGCTGGTTCCTCAGGATCGTGGCTTTTGGGTGCAAGGCGTGGACTTGGGTGCGATCATCGAGTTCTGATCGCCGGAGGCCGACTACCTGAGTGCTCGGTCGCCGACGCCCGCCTGTGTGCGGCACGCGACAGGAGCGTCCGGACAAATTCGTCCGGGAAGCGAACCGGTCATCCTGAAAACCATGACCGCACCGCGGACGCTGGTCGCCGAGTCAAACTCATCGTCACCCCGCTCCGGTCGCAAGACCGGGGCGGGGTTTTTTCGTTTGTTTTTGGACAGGTCGCGAATTCGATACGGCTTTTGAAATTTCAACTCCCCCTCGCCCCTCTTAGGGGAGAGGGGGCCGGGGGGTGAGGGGATGTCCATGACGAATCCGGGGAAATCCGACGTCCCAAAAGACCCCTCACCCCCCGACCCCCTCTCCCCGCAGCGGGGAGAGGGGGAGAAAGCAACTCTCATTCTTTATTTCTCAAGGTCAGCAGTTTGCCGATTAGCCCTTACCGCTCCCGCCCCGCATAGTCGGCATAAATCCGTTCGGTCGCCGCTCGGTCCAACGGTCCATCGTGCAGCACGACCAGGAAATCAAACGTCAAACTCTCGCCCGCCGGGATCGTCACCCCGTCATAACCGGGCAATCCGAATTGCTGCCGGGCGAAGGGATTGGCCGCGAATAACCCATACTCGCGAACGTGCCACCGACACGGCTGGATCGCGTTGCCGGGGTGATACATCATCGTGATCCCCGCGACCGGTGCGCCGGCCACGTCCGGCTGTGAACCGTCCAGTCGCGTGGTCGGTCCCGAATAATCAACCCACGCCGCCGGTTTGCTCCAAGCCGCCCCGTCGACGAGTCCTTGATCGTTGACCGCGGTGCCGCCGGCTTTGGCGTCGACTTTCATCAACCCGCCGACCCGCACGCCCAGCGTGCCCTCTTTGTCGTCGCCGAAGTTCACCGGCTCGTCGCCCGCTTGCAGCAAAAATCGCATCCCGATCAGAACGCGACCATCGATCAGATCAAACGTAAAATCCCGTTGATCGGTCAAAACCACCTTCCCGTCGGGACCCTGCCATTGGTCTTCGGTTCGCAACCGCGTCACGCCGTCATGGTCGTCGACCGCGGCATCGGTCATGACGATTTTGCCCGGATCATCCTTGCCCCGATCGAGCCAAAAGTCGACGCCGTTGACCGTTCCGTGGGTGAACCAGACGCTGCGATGGTGCGGGTGATCTTTTTTCTCGAACTCACCGGCCGGTTCGATCGGGTAGCGCCGAGTCAGCGGGTGGCCGCCGGGCGAAATCAACGGATAGAAACCCGGCGTGCCCATCAGATCCTTATGGAAACTGGTGATGAGTTGGTCGCCGGCGTAGAACGACATCGTGCCGCGGTCGTCCGTCACCCGGGCTTGGATCGTCGCCGACTGCGGCGGTTTGTCGGCCCAACCGATCGCAACGCCGTGGAGCACAGCCAGGCCCAGCGTTGCGACAAACACGAGCGGGCGGCGGGGGGGGATCATCACGGCTTCTCTCTTGACCAAGCGGCGGAATCGTTGCGATACGTGGTGCGAACGTCGCTTATCCTAGTGCGGTTTCCAAGCCAATGCTTGGAGGGGTAGATCCTCCTAGAGATTCATGCGGTGGATGGATTTTTAGCAAAATCCACTACTTTTTGACCCTGACGAAGCCAACGATTCATGACGAAAATTGATCGCTACGTCCTGGTCCTGTTCCTCCGCACCTCGCTGGTCTGTTTTCTGTCGATTTCGGGCATTTTCATCGTCTTTCACGCTTTCAGCAGCCTCGACGAGGTGCTCTCGGGCGGTGAGGAATCGGTGTTTTGGGCGGTTTTGGGGTTCTACGGGCCTTACCTGCTGCTGCTGCTGGACATGACCGGCACGATCATCACGTTCATGGCGTTCCTGTTCACCGCCGGTTGGCTGCGACGCAGCGGCGAGTTGACCGCGACGCTGGCCGCCGGCGTTTCGCACGGCCGAATCCTGCGTCCGATGGTCGTCGCGTCGCTGTTGATCGTCTCGTTTCAACTGGTCAACCGCGAAGTGATCCTGCCTCGGTTCCAAACCGCGCTGGCGGTCGGTTCCAAGTCGCAGCGGAATTTGGAACGCCAAACGATCGCCCCGACGTTTGACCGCTCGCTGGGCATTCTTTTTGACGGTGCGTATTTGGATGCCACCGTCGGCACGATCCATAACCCGCACTTCCACTTGCAGAGCGACTATGGCGGTTGGGGCGACGCGATCCAAGCGAAAACCGCGATCTGGACGCCCAAAACCGCGGCGATGCCCGCCGGCTACCGGATCACCGGGGTGACGCAGCCGGAACATTACGCCGATTTGCCAAGCGGGCGGCTGGCCGGCGGCGACGATCGAACCGTCATTTTGAAACCCGCCGACGCGGCCTGGTTGGCCCCGGGAGAGATTTACCTGCGGACGACCGTGGCCCCGCCGCTGCTAACCGCCTCGGAATCGGCCGCCAAACTTGCCTCGGTCGCGCAATTGGCCACACGTGTGCGAAACCCGGCGGTTCACAGCAGCCTGGGCCTGCACGTGATGTTGCACGAGCGGGTCGTCCGCGTCGCCCTCGACCTGGCGTTGATCCTGATGGTGCTGCCTGGGGTGATTAACGAGCGGGGCCGGCCGCTATTCACGGTCATTGGTCGTTCGCTGGGGTTGATCCTCGGTTTTTTTGCCCTCAAAACCGCCGCGGCGGCTTTGGGCACCGCCTCGATGGGCGTTTCCCCGGCGATGGCCGCTTGGCTGCCGCTGCTGTTGATCGGCCCGCCGGCTTACGCCCGTTGGCAACACGCCCAAACGGTTTGACCGCCAAACGCTCGCGGCTGTCGGTCGTCATCCCGACCCTCAACGAAGCCGGCGGGATCGCCGCGGCGGTCCAATCGGCATTCGCCGGCGGCGCGTCCGAAGTCATCGTCGCCGATGGCGGCAGCACCGACTTAACCACGATGATCGCTCGATCGGCTGGTGCGATCGTGATCGATGGCCCACCGGGCCGGGGCCGTCAGCTCCACGCCGGGGCGGTTCAAACCGCCGGCGACGTGCTGCTGTTTTTGCACGCCGACAACCGGTTGCCCGGACCGCCACTGGTGCCGGTGCTCGATCAATACCACGCCGCCGGTTGTCCGCGATGGGGCGGGCTGCGGCAGAGGATCGATGCTGCCGGTGCGGTCTACCGGACGCTGGAGATGGGCAATGAAATCCGCATCGGTTTGACCGGCCGCGTCTTTGGCGATCAAGCGATGTTTGTGCGACGCGAACTTTATGATGCCGTCGGCGGGTTCCCGGCCGTGCCGCTGATGGAAGACGTCATGTTATCGGCGGCTTTGAAACAACATCATCGGCCAACCTTGTTGCCCGGGCCGGTTCAGGTCGATGCCCGACGTTGGCAACGCCGTGGTATCGTCCGTCAAACGCTATTGAATTGGCAAATTCAATACGCCTTTGCCCGCGGGGTCAGCCCCGAGCGTTTGGCCCGGCGGTATCGGTGATCAATGCAAACAGTACGACGGGTTTTCAACCCGTCGCCATTGATAGGACAGTTTGGACGGCCTGAAAGGCCGTCCTACGTTCAATCATCGGCGCCGCTGTTGTCTTTGATCACAAATCGTGCCCGCAGCCGGGCGACCTCGCTGGCCAGCCCCGCGGTTTTGACGCTGCGCAGCACCTCGTTGAAATCCTTATAAGCCGCCGGCGCCTCGTCGATCGGATACTTCCGGCAATTGCTCAAGATGTCCGCGGCGTCCAGTTCCGCGTCGATGACGCTTTGATCGAGTGTCCGTGCCGCGTGGCGACGACCGAGCACGCGGCCGGCCCCATGATTGACGCTGTAGCAGGATTCTCGTGCCCCGTCGTCGGCGACCATCACCACCGAACCGTCGCGCGGGTTGCCGGGCAGCAGAATCGGATGACCGGTCGATTCAAACGGGGTGTCGCTCAGCGATGGGTGCCCGGCCGGCATCGCCCGCGTGGCACCTTTTCGATGCACCCAGGTCGTCTGCCGATCCATCTGTTCCTTCCGGGCGATATTATGACTGATGAAATACACCAAATGCCCTTTGGTTCCGGGAATGACCTCGGCAAAGGCTTCAAGCACCAGGGCGTTGATCAACATATGATTGACGGTGGCAAAGTTGGCCCCCAATGCCATGTCGTCCAAATAATCATTCGCCTCCGGCGTGCCCAGCGGCGCATGGACCAATTGCCGATCGCCGGCGGGCAGCGGGATGCCCCAAGCGTCGAACTTAGCCTGCAGCGAACTGAATTGACCCGCCGCCAGGTTATGACCGAAACCCCGGGAACCGCAGTGCGACAGGAACGCGACATGCCCGTCTTTCAAACCAAAGGTTCGAGCGACATCGCGGCTGCGATCATCATCACCGACGTCAACGATTTCGCACTCTCCAAAATGATTGCCGCCGCCATAAGATCCCAACTGGGTCATCTTGTCGGCGAAGTTGGTCATGTCACGCCGTGTCAACAATCGCTCCAGACGATCTTGCAACGCATCGGCGGTATCATCATGGCCGACATGAAACGCGTCTTCGCAACGTTTGCTCCACGCCGGCGGGATGCCGAGTGCCTCACATACCGACTCGCTGGCACCCTCGACGACCAACCGTTGACCCAGCGTCCGGTTGACGTGGCGACCTTTGGGAACATTACGCCCGCCCCGCCCCATCCCGGTCGGGGTTCGTTGGCAAATCGCGGAGATCAACGCCCGGCGGGTGGGTCGATCCTCGATCGCGCCGGCCGGCAGGTCGAGTTGCAACAGCGACATGCTGCATTTGATGTCCACCCCCACCGGGCCGGGATAGATATGAGTCGGCGAAACCAGGACGCTGCCCACCGGCGCGCCATAACCGCAGTGCGCGTCCGGCCCCAGGATCAAATCGGTCACCCCGGGCGCCCGCCGCGAATTGACCGCCTGTTGCAAACACAGATCGTCAAAGGTGCCGCGGATCGCTTCGGTCGCAAAGACTTTGACCGGCGAGGTGGTTCCGGTCGGCAGGATCGCGGTCGCTTCGCCGGTCGGCGTCATCGGCGGCCCGGTGTACGCGTGCCGCTCGCCCCGGCCGGGGTGGCGACGCTGGTCGGCGGGGTGTTTGTCGGACACGTTGAGGCTCAATCTGCAACCGTCGTGGATTTTGCTAAAAATCCATGGGGTGGGGGATGGATTTTTAGCAAAATCCACTACGTCAATCAGGGGATGGATTTTTTCAAAATCCACGACGTCCGGTGCCGCTGTCGCGGTCCTTGGAAGATAACTATCCACAATGACACATTCTCCAAACAAGGTTCACCCGACTCGGCCCGCGGCGATGTTGTTGTGCGGCGGCCGCGTCGTCGATCCGGCCGCCCGGGTCGACCGGGCGGCGGACATTTGGATCGTCGACGGCAAAATCGCGGCGATCGAGCCGAATTTCGAGCCGCCGGCCGAGGCCTCGGCGTATCGCCGCGTCGACGTGGCCGGGTGCATCATCGGACCGGGGCTGATCGACCTGACGGCGGAATTTCGCCAACCGGGCAAAGACGCCGACGAGACGATCGCGACCGGTTCGGCCGCCGCCGCGGCGGGCGGGTACACGACGGTGCTGTGCGCCAGCAGCACGTCGCCGGTCATCGATTCGGCCGCCGCGGTGGAGTTGGTCAAACAGCTTGCCGACCGCGTCGGCGGTGTTCGCGTGTTGCCGATCGCTTGCGTTTCGGCGGGCCGGGCGGGCGAGCAGATGGCCGAGCTGGGGACGTTGGCCGCCGCCGGAGCGGTCGCCTTCAGTGATTCACCGCGGC
Source organism: Pirellulaceae bacterium (assembly GCA_963833245.1). Lineage (GTDB taxonomy): Bacteria > Planctomycetota > Planctomycetia > Pirellulales > Pirellulaceae > Rhodopirellula. The sequence goes on along the minus strand of CAWHXH010000002.1, from coordinate 309,094 downwards.
CGCTGGCCAATGACGCGTTGCTTAAAACGGCACTGGATTACTGCCGGATGCTTGACCGGCCGATCTTTGACCGACCCCAGGTGCCGTCGTTGGCCGGGTCGGGGGTGATGCACGAGGGGCGTCAATCGTTGCAACTCGGACTCAAAGGGCTGCCGACCGAAGCGGAGGACTTGGCCGTCGCGCGGGACCTGCGGTTGGCCGAAGCGACCGGCGGGCGTCTGCACCTGGGGCCGGTCTCGACGATGGGGGCGATCGACATGATCGGCCGGGTTCGCGACCGAAACGCCGATGGGAAGATCCGCGTGACCTCGTCGGTGTGCCCTCACAATTTGATTGGCGATGATTCGGCGATGCGGTCGTTTGAATCTCGTTTCAAAGTACACCCGCCGATGCGAAGCCCCGGTCACGTCGCGGCGCTTCGCCGGGCGGTCGCCGACGGGGTGATCGACGCGATCGAATCGGGTCACATGCCGCGGGCGACCGAAAAAAAGGCACATGATTTGGACATCGCCCCGTTCGGCGGCGCGACGCTTGAAGCGGTCTTGGCCGTTTTGGCAACCGACCTGGTGGCCCCCGGCATTTTGAGTTGGTCGCGGCTGTTGCACTGCCTTTCGACCGCCCCGGCGGCGATCGCAGGCGTCCCCGGCGGGTCTCTGGCGGTCGGGAGTGCCGCGGACGTCGTCGTGATCGATCCGCAAAATGAATGGACGATCGATGCGTCGCGTTTTCAAAGCCGCTGCCGCAGCAGCCCGTTTGACGGTTTGCAAGCGACCGCGCGGGTGCGAATGACGATCGTCGGCGGCGGGGTGGTTTATTCGTTGGGAGGTTAGGCTTCGCGTGAAAACATGCAAACGATCAGCCGATGGGCGTTCGCCTATTGGCACTTCCTTGACTTTGATTTAGCCAACCGCCCCCTAATTCTTTCTCCCCCTCTCCCCGCTTCGGGGAGAGGGGGTCGGGGGGTGAGGGGCCTACGGTGTGCCCAAACGCTGTGATCCAGGGTGCCTACCCCTCACCCCCCGGCCCCCTCTCCCCGAAGCGGGGAGGGGGGGGGAAGAAAAATCATTGCCGGCAAAGTCAAGTGAGTGCCATTCGGCGTTCGCCCACAGTTCGTTCGCCATGGTTAGGAAACCCGAACCGGACGCTAACGCATTGCGGCTAATGTCTTTAAACAGAGCCTGACAGCAAACCATCGCCTCAAAATTTCTGGCACTTTGTCAAAATTGACGTCTTGTCAAAACCGGCCGTGCGACGATGCTGGGGGGCATGACTGCGACGCTGACGCCCAAACAGATTGAAATCGCCACCCGCGAGGATCGCATTTTGGATGCGGCCATGCCGATGGTCGGCGCCGATGGGGCCGCGGCAATCAACATCGACCGGATCGCCAAAGCGATCGGCGTGACCCGCGGCACCGTTTACAACCACTTCGCCCATAAAGAGGACGTGCTGGTCGCGCTCGCCGCTCGGGCGGTCGGGCGGCGGATGGCGCTGTTTGACCACGCCGCCGGCTTGGGACGAAACCCGCGGGAAAAAGTCGCCGCGATCGGGTTGGCCGCGGAGGTTTACGTCGACGTGATGCCGCACGAGTTCGCGATCGAGCAGGTCATCCGGCACGACCCGGTTTGGCGACGCAGCAGCCCGGGGCGGCGGGAGGTTTTGCAGCGGTGCGAACAGGGTTGCATCGAAACGATCACCCGAATCGTCGCCCGGGCGATCGCCACGGGTGATTTGCCGGTGGGTAGTTCATCCGAAAATGACGGCGAGGAAAGTGCCGGTGACATCGCTCAGCAGATCGTTTTCGGCTTGTGGTCGCTCGTTTACGGCGGTTTGGTGATCGAGGCGACCAGCCCCGGACTGGCCGCCGCGGGCATCGATGACGCTCGACAGGCCATCCGGCGGAACTGCAACCGGTTGCTGGACCGCTTTGGTTGGCGACCGCTTCACGACCGCTCTGACTACGCCGCCACCGTCGGGCTGATGATGCCGGTGCTGCGGCAGCACGCGTTGACCCTCCAAAGCGAGACACCACGATGACCACCCCGCGAAAGATCATTTGGGGCGGCGGCGGGGTTTTGGTCGTTGCCGCCATCGCCGCGTCGGTGTCGTTGGCAACCGGCGGCCCACAGGCGGACGCGCTGAATTCCCGCACCGCGTGAACCGGCCATCGCGGTCCGCACGGTGGTCGCCGGCGAGGTGCCGCCGCCGCAGCAGTTTCATCGGTATCGCGGCGAAGTCCAACCGAGGCAGGAGGCGGATTTGTCCTTTCGACGCAGCGGCCCGGTCGCTCGGGTCACTGTGGCTGAGGGCGATGTTGTTGCCGCGGGGCAGGTTTTGGCGTCGCTGGACACGTCGGATTTGGACAACGCGGCGGCGATGGCCGATGCGAACCTTGCCGCCGCCGGAGCCGCGCTCGATGAAGCGATCGCGGGGCCGCGGCCCCAGGCGATCGATCGCGCCAAGGCGGAGACCCGTCGGTTGCAAGCCCAACTTGACAACGCAATCGCGACCGCCGAGCGTCAAAAATCGTTGGCTGCCCGCGGGGCAGGCAGCAACCAGACACTTGACGAAGCGATGTTTGCGGTCGATCAACTTCGTGCCTCGCTTACCGCCGCGGAGCATCAACTCGACGAACTGCGCGAAGGTACCCGGAGCGAACAAATCGCCGCGGCTCGGGCGGCCTTGGCCGTCGCTCGGGCGGCGCGGCAAAAAGTGGACGTCGATCGAGCCGACAGCCAATTGGTGGCACCCTTCGGCGGCGTCATCGCCCAGCGGTGGATCGATCCCGGTGCCGTCGTCGACGCGTCGCGACCGATCATTCGGGTCATGCAGGAGTCGCCGGTGGAGGTCCGTTTCTCGCTGCCGCCGGCGGTGACCGATGGTTTGCAAGTCGGCGATGAGGTTCGCGTCGGCATCGGCGATGACGATACGGCGATCGATCACCTGTCGGGACGAAGCGGTCAAGTCATTCGGATGAATCCCCGCGTCGATCCGCGAACCCGCACCCGCGACACATTTGTGCTGGTTGACGCGCCGGTCGATTCGGTCGGGCTGATCGCTTCGCTTTGGTTGCCCGGAGAGCGTGAGTCGTCGATCGGCACGTTTTGGCTACCCACCGACGCCCTGGTCCGCGGCGTCCGGGGGCTTTGGGGGATTTACGTCGTTGGCGATGGCGACCGAATCGAATTGCACGACGCCAAAATCGTCCGGTCGGAGGGCCAAACGGTGTTGGTCGACGCTGCGATCCCGCCGGGGGCCGGGGTTATCAGCGAAGGCACACACCGGATCGGGCCGGGCGTCCGGGTTCGGCAGGTGGTTCGGTGAAGCTGGCCACCTATTTTTTCAACAACGGACGACTGCTGGCGTTGGTGCTGGCGTTGATCCTGGTCGCTGGCGGGTCGTCGATCGCGATCCTGCCGCGAATGGAGGATCCGGTTTTGGCCAAACGGGTGGGGCTGATCAACGCCCCGCTGCCCGGGGCCGACGCGTCGCGGGTCGAAACGCTGATCACCGAGAAGCTCGAAGATCAACTGCGAGACATCGAGGAGATCAAAGAACTCCGCAGCGTCTCGCGGGTCGGCATGGGCACGATCAGCATTGAATTGCGGGACGAGGTGACCGATACCGATCCGGTTTGGTCACGCGTCCGCAGCCGGATCGAGGACGCGCTGCCGCGTCTGCCCGCCGAAGCCCCCAGGCCGTCGTTCGAGGAAATGGAGGTTCGTGCTTACGCGCTGATTGTCGGTGTTTGCGATTCCGGGGCTGCTGTTTCCGATCGACCGGCAAACATCCGGCTGATTCGGCGGCTGGCGATCGATCTGCAGGATCGGCTGCAAAACCTCCCCGGGACCGACAAAGTGGACCGCTACGGCGACCCGGGCGAGGAGATCGAGGTGACCGTTGACCCTCCGGCGGCCGCGGCGGTGGGACTCAATCCGCAACAAATTGCTGCGCAGATCGCCGCCAACGATGCCAAGGGCACCGCCGGGCAATTACGCGACGGATCGATGCGGGTGCCGATCGAGGTGGGCAACCAACTCGATGCCGTCGAGCAAATCGCCGGGTTGGTTTTGACCCGAATCGACAACCGCGATGTGACGGTCGGCGACGTGGCGACGATCCGCGTTGGGGTGCCCAACCCGCCGGCCGTCGCGGCGGTATTGGAAGCGGGCGAGGCGGTGGTGCTGGGCGTGATGGTCCGACCGGCGACGCGGATCGATCACTGGACGGTGCAGGCCGAAGCGGTGATTGACGAGTGGAAAAAGTCGTTGCCCGTCGAGGTAAGTGTCGACACGGTACTGCGACAGGAGAATTACGTCGCCGAGCGGCTCGGGTCGCTGGTCGCCAACCTGGTGATGGGGGCCGCGGCGGTCGCCGGAGTAATTTTCCTGATGATGGGCGCCCGATCGGCGGTGATCGTCACGTTGACACTGCCGCTGGCCAGTTTGATGGTGCTCTTTGCGCTGCGGGCCGTCGGTATTCCGATTCACCAAATGAGCGTGACCGGTTTGATCATCGCGTTGGGGTTGTTGATCGACAACGCGATCGTCGTCGTCGACGAGGTTCGCGGTCGGCTCGGTCGCGGCCGGTCGCCGGTCGACGCGATGTCCGGTTCGGTGGGTCATTTGGCCGTTCCGCTGCTCGGGTCGACGCTGACGACGGCGCTCGCTTTTGCACCGATCGCGTTGATGCCCGGGCCGGCGGGGGAATTCGTCGGATCGATCGCGATCAGCGTGATCTTTGCGGTCACCGCCTCGTTTTTCCTGGCGCTGAGCGTCATCCCGACGATTGCCGCCCGGTTCTTGACGACTTCCCCGGCGGGCGTGCGGGCTTGGTATTGCGATGGGATTGCGGCGGAATGGATGACCCGGATCGGCCGGGCGTCGCTGCGGTGGTTGTTGATGCGGCCCTGGCGTGGCGTGGCGGTGGCATTGGTATTGCCGGCGTTGGGGTTTGCGTTTGCCGGCACGCTTTCCGAACAATTCTTTCCGCCGGCCGGACGCAACCAGTTCCACGTCACGATTGAACGACCGGCAACCAGCGAGCTTTCCGCAACGCGGGAAACGGCGGAGAAAGCCGATGCGATCCTGCGTCGCGGCGGAGCGGCACGGGTCGATTGGTTCTTTGGCGAATCGGCCCCGCCGTTCTATTACAACGTCGTGGCCAATCGGCGGGGGACCGCAAACTTTGCCCAAGGGCTGGTGACGCTTCAACCGGATGCTCGGCCCGGCGACGTGATTGGTCAAATGCAAATCGAGCTGGCCGAGGCGCTGCCGTCCAGCCGGGTGCTCGTTCGGCAACTCGAACAGGGGCCACCGTTTGAAGCCCCCGTGGAGGTGCGGCTGTTTGGGCCGGATCTGGACACGCTCCGGGAACTCGGGTTCGAGGTCCGCCGTCGGCTTTCGGCCGTGCCGCAGGTGGCCGCGGTGAGGACTGATTTGGTTGAGGTGCTGCCGCAGTTGGCCGTCGAAGTCGATGCGGAAGCCGCCGCCGGGGCGGGGCTGACGCCCGCCGATGTGTCGGCACAACTTGCCACGGCGCTGCAGGGGCGGGCCGGCGGCAGCGTGCTGCAGGACAACGAACAGTTGCCGGTCGTTGTGCGGGTCGGTGGCGCCGACCGGGGGCAACTGGGCCGGATCGAAACGATGGATCTGGTGCTGCCGGCCTCGGGGCAATCGGCCGCGGCCACGACGCCGCTGTCGGCCATCGCCCGGGTTTCGCTGCGTCCACAGGCCGCGGCAATCCCCCGGCTCGATCGACAGCGGATGAACGAGGTCAACGCGTACCTGCGCGTCGGCGTCCTGCCCAGCACCGTTCAGGCATTGTTTGAGCAATCGCTGATAAATGATCCGATGCGGCTGCCGCCGGGTTATTCGATTCGCTACGGCGGCGAGGCGTCCAAACGCGACGACGCGGTCGGCAATTTGTTTTCAACCGTCGGCGTGCTGGGGGTGCTGATGGCCGCCACGTTGGTATTGTCCTTTGGCTCGTTCCGACTGGCCGGTGTGATCGGATTGGTCGCGGTGCTGTCGGTCGGGCTGGGGCTGGGGTCGCTTGAATTGACCGGTTATCCGTTCGGGTTCATGGCAATCATCGGCACGATGGGACTGATTGGCGTGGCGATCAACGACTCAATCGTCGTGCTGGCGTCGCTGCGAAGCAACTCGGCGGCGGTCGGGGGCGATTTGGACGCGACCGTCGGCGAGGTGATGCACTGCGTCCGCCATGTCCTGGCGACGACGTTGACAACGATGGCCGGTTTCGCGCCGTTGATTTTGGACGGCGGTGCGTTTTGGCCGCCGATGGCGATATCGATCGCCGGGGGGGTGGCCGGAGCAACCCTGTTGGCGTTGGTCCTGGTGCCGGCGTTGCACTACTGGATCGTTTCGGACCGGCCGGGGCGGCAAATGTCAGCATCGTGAAACACCAACCCGGGCGATGTTCGTTGTGGCTGATTAGGGACGCAGGTTGTAGCGTGGTTGGCGGATGCGGATCAGTTCGCTCTCGTAAGCTTGCCGGGCGGCGGCGCGGCGACCGGGGGAACCACTGCCAAAGACGTGAATTTGCAATTGAGTCGACGGGTCATTCAATTGCAGTTCCGCGGCCAAAGCCTCGTTGTGTGACCCCTGGAGGTGATCGCTGATTCTGGCCCGGACGTCCGCCGCTTCGCCGATGTACAGGTAGCCGGTGGGGTTGAGGAACAGATACACAGCCGGCTCCGACGGCAGTGTTTCGGGCTGCAGCGACGCAACGTCAAATTGCAGGATTTGGAGAACCCAGTCGCTCACCCGCCGAACCAATTCGGGCCGCAACCGACGTTGTTTTCGCAGCGTCAATACCGCCCGGCGGATCGATTGATCAAACGCGTCCCCATCCGGATCATCCGCCGCCATGCCGGCTAGTGTTCGTGCCCGGCGGGCCAATTGGCGACGGGCGACGGGGTCAATGAGCAATTGATCGATCGGCCGGGATGACTGGTCGATGACCCAGCGGGCGGCAAGTTCAGCGATCGGACGGACGTGCGGATCGGGCCGGCCGGGCAGTCGAGCGGTGGTTTTGACGTTCAAATCGCCTCGTTTGCGCAGCGCGATGAGCGACGCAACGGCCCAAGCCGAAGCCTCATCGTCGCTCGTCGGAACGCCCAGAACCTCAAGGTAGGCGATCCGAAGGTCTTCACGAATCAATAACACGTCGGTGCTCAACCCCTGATGCACCGAGGCAAAGGCGACGCGAATGGTCGCGTCGTCCAGCGCCATCGCCGCAATTGCCAACCACGAAGACGCCATCCAAGACGACGCGATCAGCAGCATATATTTGAGACGATGCAAGTCAAAAAGCTCTAGAATCCAACAATGGCGGGGTTCCGGCGGTTGGATTGTAACGATTGCAGCGCTCATGGCGGGCCGGCACGACCGGTGTGCCGCTTAGGTGACACGAATCGATCAACCCTCCCTCCCACGCGGTCCGACGTTCTTAGAGCGAACACTCTTGCCGCCGCCGCGGCCCCTGGCGGCAACAACGCATCACGGAGGATGCACCCATGACCCGTATCAACACCAACGTCCCGTCGCTGATTGCGCAAAACCGTCTGCGGGCGAGCAATGAAGATCTGCAGACGGCGCTGACGCGGCTTTCCACCGGCCTTCGGATCAATTCCGGTTCGGACGATCCGGCCGGGTTGATCGCCAGCGAGACGCTGCGCAGCGAAGTGACGAGCATCTCCAAGGCGATTTCCAACACCCGCCGGGCCAGCCAGATCATTTCGACCGCCGACTCGGCCCTCGGCCAAGTCAGCAATTTGCTCAACGACATCCGCGGATTGGTCGTCGAGGCGGCCAACGACGGGGCGTTGTCGGACGAGGAAATCGCCGCCAATCAGTTGCAGATCGACTCATCGTTGGAGGCAATCAACCGGATTGCCCAAACGACGACCTTCCAAGGGCGCAAACTGCTCGACGGTTCGTTGGACTTTATTTCCACGGCCAACAACGTCGAAACGATCCGCGACATTTCGATTGACCAGGCCAACCTGGGGACCAGCGGTGTCATCGCGGTGGATGTCAACATCTCCGCGGCGGCCAAGAAAGGGACCATCTCGGCAAGTACCGGCGCCTTCTCGACCGCCTCGGCCGCCAATGCCACCAGTACGCTCGATATTCGGACCGCCACCGTCGACATCGGGACCGATAGCTTTGACGTCACCGGTCCATCGACATTGACCTCTATTGTATTGGACAGCGATGCGACCCACACCGGGCTTCCCGCGGCGGCTTATGATGCCGACACGGGCATCCTCACGTTGACCGTCGATGACGACGCCAACAATACGACGGCGGAAATCGCCACGGCGATCAATGGCCTTACCGGTTTTGTGGCCACTTCGGCGGGTACTCAAACGCTCACCGCCGATCCGGCCAATCCGTTTGCCGCGACCGCCGCCGAAGCCGGTATTCGATTGACGGCCGTCGACACCGGTTCGGCCAACAACAATGTCTCCATCAATTATGCCTCCGGCCCCTCCGACAGCGTCACCTTTGATGAAACCAACAAAGAACTCATCATCACGCTCTCAGGCCCCAGGACGCTGACACAAATTCAAACCCTCGTCGACGCCTATCAATTCGAAGGCGAACAGCTCTTTACCGCTGAGTTCGTCGATGCCGGCGGCAACGTCGACGCGACGCTGGCGGATTTGCAGGTGAATCTGAGCCGCGACGAAATTGAATTGGTCAACACCGAGACCACTGGCGGCGAGGTCATCCTGGCGGACATTGTGTTCCAAATCAACGGAACCAATGGCGCCGAAACGTTCAACTTCGGTCCGGGCACCTCATCATCACAAATCGCCGCGGCCATCAATCTGGTCCGTGACTCGACCGGGGTGGCGGCGTCCGCAGACGAGACCGGTTTGATCCTCGAAACGACCGGATACGGCTCTGACGCCTTAATCAATGTCGATGTCATTAGCGAGGGCACCGGCGGGACGTTCGAGGACAATCTCAATAGCTTTCGCGACACCGGGGCGGACATCACCGCGACGGTCAACGGAGTCGAAGCTAGCGGGCGGGCCAACACGTTGTCGATCAACACATCGATTCTCGACCTGACCATCACCGTCGATGACGAATCGGATCGGAACTTCTCGTTCTCGATCACCGGCGGCGGAGCGTTGTTTCAACTTGGTCCCGATGTGACGAGCAACCAGCAGGCTCGATTGGGCATTGGATCGCTGTCGACCGGGCAACTCTCGGGAGCTTCGGGCCGGTTATATGAACTCGGCAGCGGTCAGGACAAATCGTTGATTGGCGATATCAACAGTGCCGGCGAAATCATTGACGAGGTGATCAATCAAGTGACCAGCCTGCGGGGCCGTTTGGGGGCGTTTCAGGCGACGAGTTTGGAGAGCAATCTCATCAGCCTCGGCGAAACGGTGTCGAACCTGCAGGAAGCCGAGTCGAGCATCCGCGACGCGGACTTTGCGGTCGAGTCGGCCAATCTGACGCGGAGCCAGATTTTGGTCCAATCGGGCACCAACGTGCTGTCGCTGGCCAACCAGAACCCGCAGAACGTCTTGTCGCTTCTCCGGTAAGCCCGGGAACCGAAGTTAGTCGATTGTCTTAGCGGAACGGCGCAAGCCGTCCGGTGCCGCTAATCCTAGCGGAACGGCGCAAGCCGTCCGGTGCCGCTAATCCTAGCGGAACGGCGCAAGCCGTCCGGTGCCGCCATCGGAGGGCTTGCGCCCTACCGCTAAAATTGACGCCGCCATCGGAGGGCTTACGCCCTACCGCTAAAATTGACGCCGCCACCGGAGGGCTTGCGCCCTACCGCTAAGATTGGCGGCACCGAAAGTCTTGGCGACTTCCGCTACGTGGGTGTCAGACCAGCGAACGCTTCGGTGAGTAACTCGGATTGCTCCAGCTTGTGCATGTTCATCGAACCGGTCGAGGGGCTGGCGGATTCCTCACGGGTCGCACAACGCAGCCGAAACCTTTCATTCAAATCATCGCCGAAGTGAAGTTTGATGAACGGCCAAGCCCCCATGTTGAGCGGCTCGTCCTGGACCCATTTGACCGTCGAACCCACGGGCAAATCTTTCAACGCTTTGAAGATTTCGTCAACCGATAACGGATAGAGTTGTTCGAGTCGGATGATCGGCACCTGGTGCGCCTCGATCTGATCGCGTTTGGTCAGCAGATCATAATAGATTTTGCCGGTGCAAAGGATCACGCCGGGGGCGGGGCCGAGTTTGACCTTGCGATCGGGCAAAATCTTCTTAAAAGATCCGCCCGCGACGATCTTCAGCGGGCTGGTCACCGACGGGTGACGCAACAGGCTTTTGGGCGTCAAGCATATAAGCGGTTTGCGCCATTTGCGAATCACCTGGCGCCGCAGCAGGTGAAAGTATTGTGCCGGCGTGGTGGGCTGGCACACCTGGATGTTGTCTTCGGCGGCCATGGACAGGAACCGTTCCATTCGGGCGCTGCAGTGCTCCGGTCCCTGGCCCTCGAACCCGTGCGGCAGCAGCATGGTCAGTCCCGAAAGCCGATTCCATTTGTCCTCGGCCGAAACGATGAACTGATCGACGATGACCTGGGCAACGTTCCAAAAGTCGCCGAACTGGGCTTCCCATATGGTCAAACCGTGCGGGGTGTCGAGCGAGTAGCCATACTCGAACCCCAACACGCCGGCTTCGGACAGCGGTGAGTTGTAGAGTTCCAACCGCCCCTGATTTTCGCTGATATGTTTGAGCGGCGTGTAGGTCGAACCGTTGCGAATGTCATGCAGCACCGCATGGCGGTGGCTAAAGGTTCCCCGCTGACAATCCTGGCCGGTCATGCGGATGGGGATGCCTTCGTCGAGCAACGTCGCAAAGGCGGCGATTTCCGCGGCGGCCCAGTCCAGCGGCAGTTCGCCGGCGGCCATTTGGCGGCGAATCGCCATCGGCCGTTTGAGTTTGCGATTAATTGAAAATGATTCGGGCAGCCGCGTCAGCCCATCGAGCAGTTCGCTGATTCGTTGCGGGTCCACCGTCGTGTCGGTCGGCTCGGTTGGTTCGGGACCGCCAAAATAGTCGGCCCAACCGGCCGCGAGCGTTTGGGTATCGGGTTTGAAAGGTTCGTTCTGGCTGGCTTTGAACTCTCGCTCCAATTTCTCATTGCGGGAGATGGCGATCCGCGACGCATCCTCCTCGGACATTTCACCCAACTCGATCAACTTGTCGAGGTATTGTTGTCGTATGTTGGGACGTCGCTCGATCGCCTCATACATTTCCGGTTGGGTGTAACGCGGTTCGTCCGATTCGTTATGGCCCCAACGACGGAACGCATAAAGGTCGATGACGACGTCGGATTTAAATTGATGACGGAAATCCATCGCCAAATTGACGACCTGCGCGACCGCTTCGGGGTCTTCGCCGTTAACGTGAAAAATCGGAATCTGAAGCATCTTGGCAACGTCGGTCGCATACGTCGAACTGCGACCCTGATGCGGCTCGGTGGTGAAGCCAATCTGGTTGTTGATCACCACGTGCAACGTCCCGCCGGTGTGATAGCCGGGCAATTGCGACAGGTTGAGGGTTTCCTGGACCACGCCCTCGCCGGCAAAAGCGGCGTCGCCGTGAATCAGCACCGTCAAACCGGTCTTGCGTTCGACGTCGCCGTAGTTGTCCTGCTTTGACCGCGTCCGGCCCAGGGCGACCGGGTTGACGAACTCCAGGTGGCTGGGGTTGAAACACAACGAAATATGCAGTTTCTTGCCTGCCGCGGTCTTCCAATTGCTGCTGAAACCCAGATGGTAACGGACGTCGCCGCCGCCGCGGTTTCGCTCGGGATCGGGGTCATCGAATTCCCAAAAGATATTGACCGCACGTTTCTTGAGAATGTTGGCCATCACGTTGAGGCGGCCGCGGTGAGCCATGCCGAGGATGACTTCCTTGATGCCATGCTCGCCTGCTTTTTCCAACGCAAGATCGAGCAGCGGGATCAGTGACTCGGAACCTTCGAGCGAAAAGGTTTTGGCGCCCACGAATTTGCGACGAACAAATTCCTCGAAGATCGACGCATCGGCGAGGCGTGAGTAGATGCGAATTTGCTGATCGTGCGTCAGGTCCAAACGGTTTTGGGTCAACTCCATCCGTTTTTGCAACCAATCGCGGGTCGCGCGATCGTCGATGTGCATGAACTGGGCACCGATGTGTCGACAGTAGGTGGCTTGAAGCTTTTCCAGCACCGACTGAAGCGTCGGTCCCTGCACGTTGTCCAGAAAGCTGCTGTCAAAAGGTCGACGCAAATCGTCGTCGGAGATCCCATGCTGGCGGGGCGAGAGTTCGGGGCAGTTTCGTCGCGATAACCCCAACGGGTCGAGATCGGCGACCAAATGCCCTCGGACGCGATACTCGCGGACCAGTTGATCGACGCGGTCCTGCAACTGCGCCGCCCAGAGCCGCTGGTCGGCGACGACTTGGGCGTGGTCGGCGGAATTAATCGTCGTCGCTCGGCCAATCGAAGCGTGCCCGGCAGCACCGTTTCGCACGTGACCGTTGGCCGCCGCCGGGGGGGCGATGATCTGCGGGGCGATTTGGAACTGCTCGAAATACTGTCGCCACGTCTCCGAGACCGACGACGGGTCGCGGACGTACTGCACGTACAGATCGTCGACGTAATCCAGCGAATTGTTCATCTGAGACGCGGCAGGTCGGGGCGGGCCGGCCCGGCAGGCCCGGCCGGCCCAGCGGGGGGGCGAGCGGACGAGCGGCGGCAGCCGAATGAAGTTTGGGGGGGGGCGACAAACAGGCTCAGCCGCTGGGGCGGCGGCGGGCCAGTGGGTACTGTACGCACCGACGAAGCGAACCGGTACCCGATTTTGACCCGCCAATTTTTCCAGCCATGGCCGTTTTGATCCAGTTGCGTGATGCCCACAAACGTTTTGGCGACCAAGTCCTGCTCGACGGGGCCGAAATGTCGATCGTCGATGACGTCAAAGTCGGCTTCGTGGGCCGCAACGGGGCCGGCAAATCGACGCTGCTCCGCGTCCTGCTGGGCGAGGAGGAGGTTGAAAAAGGCGAAGTCCAATTCCACCCCTCGCTGCGGGTCGGCTACCTGCGGCAGCACGATCCGTTTGTCGAAGGCGAATCGGCCCTTGACTTCCTGATGCGGGATTCGGAACAACCGGATTGGCGATGCGGCGAGGTCGCCGGTCAGTTTGAACTCAAAGGCGATTACCTCAACGGTCCCGTCCGGGCACTCTCGGGCGGTTGGCAAACGCGGGTCAAACTTGCCGCACTTTTGCTGCATGACCCCAATCTGTTGATGCTCGACGAGCCGACGAACTTCCTGGACCTGCGGACCCAGATCCTGCTGGAACACTTCCTACGGGATTTTCGCAAAGCGGCACTGATCGTCAGCCATGACCGGGCGTTTCTTAATGCGACCTGCACTCAAACGATGGAATTGGCCCGCGGTCAATTGACGATGTATCCGGGCCGGATCCATGACTTTTTGGAGCACCGAGAGGAACGGCGGGAGCAGGAGCGGCGGGTCAATGCAACGATCGCCTCCAAACAAAAACAGCTCAAGACGTTCATCGATAAGAACCGAGCCAACGCATCGACCGCCAGCCAGGCTCGCAGCAAGGCAAAACAATTAGAACGACTCAAAACCACCGAGGTGGCCGTCGACGAACCGACCGTCAATATCCGTGCCCCGCGGATCTCGCCTCGCAAAGGCACGGCGCTGCGCTGTGAGGGCCTCGCGATCGGTTACCAAAATGGTGAGGATGAGAACGTCATCGCCAGCGACATATCCTTGGACATCGAACATGGTCAACGGATGGCGATCGTCGGTGACAACGGTCAAGGAAAAACAACGCTGTTGAGGACATTGGTAGGGTCGCTGCCGCCGTTAGCCGGAACGATGAAGTGGGGTCATGGGATCGAGATCGGAACCTATGCCCAACACGTGTATACGACGCTGGACAAACGGCACACGATTGTCGAGCAACTTGAAATGGCATCGGACCCCAACACCACCCGCCAAGACATCCTGGCGATGGCCGGCGCGTTGTTGTTTCGCGAAGAAGCGATCGAAAAGAAAATCGAAGTGCTCTCCGGCGGCGAGCGGGCGCGGGTCTGCATGGCTTCGCTACTCCTGGGAACGGCCAACGTCATGGTGCTCGACGAACCGGGCAACCACTTGGACGTCGAGACGATCGAGGCGCTCGCCGAAGCGCTGCAACGTTATGAGGGCACGCTCATTTTTACCAGCCACGACCGGCACTTCATGTCCGCCGTCGCGACCGGGGTGATCGAGGTGCGTGACGGTAGCGTTCGCAATTACTTCGGCAGCTATCAATCGTACTGCGAGTCGGTCGAGAAGGAGGTCGACGAGGGTGAGCGGGTACGAAACGCCGCGGCGGGCACGACCCCCAAGAAATCCTCCGGTGGGGGCGGCAAGAATAATGCGTCTCGCAACCCCGGCAAAGAACTCAAAAACCTGGAGCGAAAGATCGCCAAACTGGATGACCAAAAGAAGGAATTGTCACAAAAGCTTCTCAATGAAACCAACGCCAAGGAAGCGATGAAGTTGCATGAGGAGGTCGAGGCCATCAAAACCGAATTGGCCGAGGCCGAGGAAAAGTGGTTGGAGCTGAGTGAATTTTAATCGTAGGGTGGGTCAAGGAGTCTTCGACGCCGACCCACCGAATGCCGACCTATTGCGCCGCCATCTTATCGGCCATTTGAGCGATCGGTTGATCTTCCTCGACCAGCATGTTGTCCTCGTCGTCACCGGCCGATGGCGACGGGTCGGCCTGCCGCTCGGCCCCGGGGCGTTCTTCGGGGTCGACATGGCCGTCTGAACCGTGTGCCCCCAGCAGCACCGCAATCGGCTCGGTCGCCTCGTAGGAGGCGCACGCCAGACGCAGGATAATGAGCAGCGGGACCGCGACGATCACCCCCGGCAGACCCCACAGGAATCCCCAAAACGAGACTGCGATCAGAACCATCACCGGGCCTAAATTGAGCCGGTTGCCGACAATCGTCGGGGTGATGAAGTTGCCCTCGATCGTGGTGCAGGTCAAATACAACACCGCCACCATGATGGCGCTGCCGATGGTATCGAACTGGACCGTCGCGGCGAGGAACACAACTCCGGCGCCGATCAACGCGCCGACATAAGGGATGAAGTTGAGCGTCGCGGCGAGTACGCCCCATAACAGGGGTGTGTCCATGCCGCACAACCAGGTGACCAAAGCGACGGCGACACCCAAACCGATATTGATCATCGTGATTTGAGCCAAATAGGTGCCCACGAGATCTTGAATCTCCGAGATGATCTCGATCGCTTTTCGCCGTTGACCAAAATCAGGGAGACTTTTCATCAACCGATTGAGCAGGTCGTCGCCGGTCGCAAGCATGAAGAAAGTCAGCAGCCCGACGGCGGTGACAAATAAGACCGCCTGCATTGTGGTGCTCATCAGCGATTGTTTGCTGAGCAATCCCGGTTTGGTCACCTCGACCTCCACCGGTTCCTCTTCGGTCGGTTCCCCGGCGCTGTCTTCGGTCAATTCCTCGATTTGATTTTCGGCTCGCTCAAAAACCCGCAGCGGTTGACGGACCGACTTAAGCTTCTCGCTGACGGTCGTGAAATTTGAACGGGAGTTTTGGATCCAATACTGTGCCGGGCTGACGACCGCGGCGGTGATCGCCGCGGCGATGGCGATGATCGCCAACGTGACCAGGGCGGCGGCGGCGGTCGGCGGGATTCGCCAGGCCCGCAGGCGGCAGGTGACCGGCCGGAGCGTCAAGTAGGCCAGAACCGCGAACGTCAGCGGCACCAACAGACCGGACGCAAAATAGAGCGTCGTCATCACCGCGATCGACGTCAGCAGCCACAACGCGACGCTGATCGAGTGCATCGTGGCAAACGGACTGGTGGCCGGGGTGTTGTCGGCCGAGTCGCCCGGCAGGCTGAGGGTGGATTTGGACGGCGAGGCGGGGGAGGTCACGCGGGGGGATTTCACGGGGGGGGCCGGCGGACGGGGGCGGTTGCGATCGGCCCCGGAGTCGGGCTTGGCGACCACCGAGACAGCAATGCCTGTGCCCCCGGCGTCGTGACCGCCCGGATTGACACGTCCGGGCGGCGGCGTTAGCGTGGGAAACCCCCTTGTCATCACCGCCACGCGGTCTCAAACGACGACGCCCGGGCCAATTTGGTCCGGGCTGTTTTTTTGTACCGCCGGTGGATCAACCGCCGCTCGTTCCGCCCCGCCGCTGCCATGAATCCGCAAGACATTCTTCGCTACGTTGATTCGCTGCACCGCGAAAAAAACATCGACCAGGAATTGCTGTTCTCCGCCATCGAAGCTGCCCTGCAGTCGGCGGCGAAAAAACAATACGGCGAGGAATCGGACGTTCAGGTGATGATCGATCGGTCCGGCGGCCGGATCTCCGCGACGCTCGAAGGCGAACCGCTGGGCGATGATCAAATCGGCCGGATCGGGGCGCAAACCGCCAAACAGGTCATCATTCAAAAGGTGCGAGAGGCCGAACGCGACTCGTTGATGATTGAGTACCGCGAACAAATTGGCGAAATCGTCTCGGGCATCATCGGCAAAGCCGACGGCGGCGTCGCGACGGTCAATTTGGGCAACGTCGAAGCGATCCTGCCGCGATCCGAGCAGATCCCCGGCGAGGCGCTGCACGCCAACGAACGCGTCCGTGCGGTCGTTTTCGAGGTCCGGCCCTCCGGCGGCAACCGCGTCCGCGTCGTGCTCTCGCGGACCCGGCCGCAGTTCGTTC
This sequence comes from Pirellulaceae bacterium, assembly GCA_963833245.1. GTDB lineage: Bacteria > Planctomycetota > Planctomycetia > Pirellulales > Pirellulaceae > Rhodopirellula. The sequence continues at coordinate 292,299 of CAWHXH010000002.1, read as the reverse complement.
AGCGTTTGTTTGAACAAGAAATCCCCGAGCTGTCCGACGGTGTGATCGAGATCAAATCGATCAGCCGCGAGCCGGGGTACCGGTCCAAAGTCGCGGTTTATTGCGAGGATTCGTCAATCGATCCGATCGCCGTTTGCGTCGGGTTTCGCGGCAGCCGGATCAAGGCCGTTCGCGAGGAATTAGCTGGCGAACATATTGACGTCGTTCGGTTCAACTCCGACCCCCAGGTGCTCATCCCCAACGCGTTGTCGCCCGCCGAGGTCGACCAGGTGTTGTTGTGTGACATGATCGGCCGGGCCATCGTTTTGGTCCAGGAAGATCAATTGTCGCTGGCGATCGGCCGTCGGGGTCAAAACGTGCGGTTGGCCAGCAAGCTGTGCGGGTGGGACATCGAGATCATGACCGGCAAGGAGCTCGAGGAGCAAATCGACCGGGCGGTGACCGGATTCATCGAGATCGACGGTGTTACCGAAGAGGTTGCCCAGGTGCTCGTCGAGCAGGGTTACCTGTCCTATGACGACCTGTCGGTGATCGAGCCGGACGAGTTCGCCGAGATGACCGGGCTGACGATTGAGCAGGTCGAGCACATTGTCGACGTGGCCGAATCGCGGGCCGAAGAGGCCGAAGCGGCGGCGCAGGAAGAACGTCGGATCCGCCGTGACCGCGAAAAGCTGGAGCGGGAAGCTGAAGCGACCGGGATTGCCGAGCCGGAGGGTTGGGTTAAACCGGTCCCGGCGTCGCAGTTGCCGCCGGCCGCCGTCGCCGATGCGGTCGATGCCGATGCGGTCGCCGATGAAACCGATCAAGACGATGATGTCGCGGAGCATGAGGGTGGGTTGACCGACGTCGATGCCCGGTCGATGGACGAGGCGACGATCGACACCGACGCCAACGACGTTCAATTGCCAAGCGAAGAAGCGTTGGGATTGGAGGCGGAGGACCCTCGCGAGCACGACCACGGCGAACTTGGCGAAGCAAATCCCGAAGGCGTTCCCGATGGCGTCCACAACACCGACGAGGTTGACCACACGGGCGTTGTCTCGGGAGCGGCCGGGGGATTGGAGGAGCCGCCGCGACCGGTCGACGAGTCGTTGATGATGCAATCGCCCCCGGAGCCGAAACGGCAGGACTAGGCTCGTAGTCTCGTAGGGTGGGTCAAGGAGTCTTCGACGCCGACCCACCGAACAGTCAATACGAGAATCCAATTCACTTCGCCAAATGCCCGCCGGTCGGCCCTTCCCTTTGGCGGGGATTCCGCTACGTTTAGCAGCTTCCGCGGGGCGGGTCGGTGCGACCGGTCCGTTCCCCAACACCCGTTTCCTGTTTGACAGGCCGCGACACCATGATTGTCACCCCCCAGACGGACCCCCGAGGGCTTTCGTTGTGATTGCCCGTCCGAATTGGTCGCTGGCGTGTGCCGCAGCCAAGACGACGACGGAGGTCGTTCATGTAATCTGATTCATTTTCCCGTTAGGACCGTTACGAAGTGCCCGTACGCATTTACGCGCTTGCTAAAGAATTCAACGTCGACTCCAAAGATTTGGTGGAAGTCGTCAAAAAGGCTGGATTGACCGGTAAGGGTTCGGCCCTGGCGAGCCTCAGCGATGACGAAGCGGACCTGATCCGCGGCAAGCTGGCGGAGTCGAACAAGCCGGCCGCACCGCCCACCCCGCCGCCGTCCCGCCCCTCGGCCGCTGTCCCCCGCCCCACGGCCCCCCGCCCGGCTGCGGCGGCCCCCCGCAGCGAATCGTCGCGACCCGCGGCGGCCAAACCCACCCCGGTCGATTTGAACCGGCGGTCGGTGAAGTCGGAGTCGCCGGCACCGCGTTCGCCGGCCCCCTCCCGCCGCCGGAGCCGACGCGATCGGTCGAGACAGAAGCGTCCGCGCGTCCGACCCCGCCCGCTCCGGCCAAGCCGAGTTCCGCGGCCCCACCGAGTTCTCCCGCGCCGACGCCGCGTGCGACAACGTCGCCGGCCAGCCCCGCGGCCGGACGTTCCGCCCCGCCGCCGTCGCGTCCGGCTGCGGCAACGCCCTCCCGGGCGCCGGGGCCGCTGTCGGCCAATCGCGACTCCGGTCCGGTTCGTCCCACCGCCGGCGGTCGAGATGTCGGCGGGGTGCGTGATTTGAGCCGCGGCGGCAAAAAACCCTCCGACGCACCGGCTAAAAGCAACGACTCACCGCGTGAAAGGGACGCCGTCAACGTCCGATTGCCCAATTTGGCCCCCGCTCCGCCGGTCACGCCCCCACCGGCGGCGCCGGTCGGCAAAGCTCAACGACCCGACATGCCGCTTGGGGCGATCCCCGGTGGGGCCGAGGCGTTAGCCGAAAAAGCTGCCGCCGAGCAACGTCGTTCGCGTCCTTCGTCGGGACCGCTGTCGGCCAAGTCTCGCGGGACCGGCCGTCCGCCGGCGACGACTGACAGCGGCTCGGGCGAGGCCGCACCGCCGCGTTCGGGCGGCGGAGGGATGGCCAGCCGGATCGCCGGTCGCATGGGGGCCAACAGCTCCGGCGCCCGCGTGGTGCCCAATCGCCCCGGGGCTGCCGCCCCGGTCCGGCGCGAAGGCAATTTGGGCGGAAACATCCGCTCGCTCGATCGCGGCGGCCGAACCGCCGACGGGGCCGCGGCCAAGAAGGGCGATGGCAAAGGCAAACGACCCGAACCGCGGATCAAGTTGAACCTCGCGTCGATGCCCGACGCGCCGGCGACTCCGGCGGCCAATCCGTCCTCCGGCCCTGCTCAAAAGCCCGAAATCCGCCTGACCCGCGAGGTCATCGACGGACAGAAGAAAGGGATGAAAGCATCTCTCCAGCAGTTGGAGAAAGATCAGGAGCAGAAGAAGCGCGCCGCCGCCAAGACCGGGGGATTGGCCGGATTCACCGCCGGCAAGGCGGGGTACGAGGAGGAAGACAAACTCCGCAAAAAGAAACTCTCGGGCCTGGCGACCGCCCGGCCGGACCGTTCCCGCGGTGGTCGACGCGGGGCCAGGATGGATTTGGATCGCCCCCGCCGCGGGCGTCAAACCCTCCGCCGCAAAGGCACCAACACCGCCGCCCCGCGAAAGGACAAGGTTCAACTGGAGTTGCCCGCGACGGTCCGCAGCTTCTGCGAAGCCGCCGGGGTGTCGCTGGCCCAGGTCATGAAGGTCTGCATGAGCCACGGCATGATGGTCAACATCAACGCCAACCTCGACTTCGAGACCGCCGAACTGTTGGCCGCGGAGTTGGACCTGGACATCGAGCTGAAGGATCACGAGACGCTCGAAGATGAATTGATCACCGAGATCGAAGACCGCGAGGACGACGAGGAGCATCTCCAGCCGCGACCGCCGATCGTCACGTTCCTGGGCCACGTCGACCACGGTAAAACCAGCCTGCTCGATCGCCTGATGGGTGTCGACGTCGCGGGAGGCGAAGCCGGCGGCATCACCCAGCACATTCGCGCCTACGAGGTCACCGCCGACGACCGGAAAATCACGTTCGTCGACACGCCCGGCCACGAGGCGTTTACCGAAATGCGTGCCCGCGGGGCCAACGTGACCGACATCGCGGTCCTGGTCATCGCCGCCGATGACGGCATCATGCCGCAAACGGCCGAAGCGATCGCTCACGCCAAGGCGGCTGAGGTGCCGATCGTCGTGGCGCTCAACAAGATTGATTTGGAGGGGATCGACCGCAACCGCGTGATGACCCAGATGACCGAGCACGGATTGACGCCTTCGGAGTGGGGCGGCGACGTCGAAGTCGTCGGCACCTCGGCGATGACCGGCGAGGGGATGGACGACCTGCTCGACACGCTGCTGACGGTCGCCGAACTGCACGAATACGTGGCCAACCCCCAGCGGGCCGCCCTTGGCGTTTGTTTAGAGGCGAGCCAAGACGGCGATCGCGGCGTGACAACGAAACTGATTGTTCTCAACGGCACGCTGCGGATCGGCGACGTGTTGGTTTGCGGACCCGCCCACGGCCGCGTTCGGGCGATGAGCGACCCGTTGACCGGCGCGATTTTGAAGGAAGCCGGCCCGTCGACTCCGGTGTCGCTGATCGGTCTGAGCGAACCGCCCGGCGCCGGCGATCGGTTCCATGTCCTCGATGACATCGGTCAAGCTCGCGAAATCGCCGCTCGCCGCTCCCAGGAAGACAGCCGGCTGGCGCTGTCCGGCATCACGACCAAAGTGTCGTTCGTGAATTTCTCGGAGATGCTCGAAGACGGCACGTTGGGTCACCGCGAGGAACCCACGCGATTGAACCTCATCATTCGCTCCGATGCCCGCGGATCGCTCGAAGCGATCCAGAACGAGCTGAATAAATTCGACCATCCCGAAGTCGAGCTTCGCGTTCTGCAGCGTTCCGTCGGCGGCGTCACGTTGGCCGACGTCACGTTGGCGTCCGCGTCCGATGCGGTGATTTTGGCGTTCAACGTCGTGCCCAACGAGAAAGCCCGATCGATGGCGGAGGATCGCGGCGTCGAGATCCGACGCTACAGCATCATTTATCAATTGACCGACGACATCAAACAGATGATCGAAGGACGACTCAAACCCGAGGAACGGGTCATCGAACTGGGGCGTGCTTTGGTCAAACAAACCTTTGCGGTCTCCAAGCTTGGCAACATCGCCGGTTGCTACGTCATGCAGGGCAAGATCGAACGGGGGTGCCGGATTCGCGTCACCCGCGATGGCCGCGTGATCGGCGAGTACGACCTCGATTCGCTCCGGCGGATCAAAGAGGACGTCAAGGAGGTGCCCCGCGGCATGGAGTGCGGCATTCGCATCAAAAACTTCGGCGACGTCAAACAGGACGACGTCCTGGAGGCATACCGCGTCGAACAGGTCGCCCGGAAGCTGGAATAGGAAGAAGTTTACAGTCGACAGTTCACAGTTTTCAGTTGGCCGGATCGTCGCTAACTGAAAATGGAACTGTTGTCCGTTCTAAAACTGAAAACTGTTAACTGACAACTGAAAACTTTCCCATGACTTCCCGCCGTCTCCTCAAAGCTGCCGAAGCGATTCGCGAAGTCGTCGCGACCGCCGTCTTGACCGACATCCGCGATCCCCGGGTCAAAGACGTCACGGTCATCGGCGTCGTCGTCACGCCGGACATGCGCGAGGCGAAAGTGTCGGTCAGCGTGCTGGGCGATGACAAAGCCAAACGGTTGTCGATCCGCGGACTGGAAAATTCGGCGGGGTTCTTGCAGCAAAGAATCGCCGATCGTCTGGACACCCGTTACACCCCCCGGCTCCGCTTTGAACTCGACAAGGGGCACGAGAACGCGATGGCGGTTTCGCAAATCCTGCAGCAAATCGCACGGGAAAAAGAGGATCAATCGGAGTCCGGTGATTCTGACATGTAACCGCGCGGTGTCCGACGCCGGCTATGAGCCGAGGGCCGTCCGCCCCCTCGTTTGACCCCACCCCCACCCCACGCACCCTCTTTTCACCCGTCCACGAATGTCCGGCAGCCAACGCGCCCAATTGATCACCAAGCTCGACGAAGAGCTTCGCCAACGTTACACCGTCCCCCCGCTCTCCCCCCGGCCGCTGCTCGAACATGCGCTCTACGGATGCCTGCTGGAGGATTGCCCGTCGGATTTGGCCGAGGAAGGACTCATCAAATGCGAACAGGACTTCTACGACTGGAACGAAGTCCGCGTCACCACGGTGACCGAGTTGACCGGCGTGCTGGCCTCGATGCCCGAACCGTCAAAGTCGGCCATGCGGCTCAAAGGCGTGTTGCAGTCGATTTTCGAGGAGTTTTACAGCTTTGATTTGGAATATCTCAAAAAGGAGAACTTGGGCAAAGCGTCCGCTCAGTTTGAGTCGCTGCCGGCGATGACGCCGTTCGTGCTCTCGCACATCGTCCAGCAGGGTTTGGGGGGCCACGCGATCCCGATCGATTATTCGGCGATGGTCATCATGATGGTCACCGGAATCGCCAGCCGCACCGAGGCTCAGTCGGGCAAGGTGCCGGGACTCGAACGGGCGATCCCCAAAAGTCACGGGACGGAGTTTGGCGCCCTGTTGCATCAACCGGCCGTTGCCCTATCGCAAGATCCCAAGGACGCCGACGCCAGGGCGCTGTCTGGACGCGGTACAGCCGGGGGCGTCCGAGGCGATGGACGATTACCTGCAGAACAAGCAGGATGCTCGCGAACGGGCGATGGAAAAATTGGTGGAGGAAAAAGAGGCGGCTAAAAACACCCCCGGCGGGGTTCCCAAATCCGTGCCCACCAAAGCCACCCCGAAGAAGGTCAAGGAGGCGATCGCCGCAGCCGCCCACGAGTCCGCCGACGACGCGAAAGCCGCCGCGACCGCGACCAAAGAAGCCGCGACGGATAAGGCTAAAAAACCGGCCGCCGCCAAGACGGACAAGAAGCCGACGGCCAAAAAGACACCGGCCAAGTCCGAAGCGAAGTCATCACCGGCCAAATCCGGCCCGGCGGCCGGCAAGTCGGTTGCCGCCGGCAAGGACCCGGCTGCGGCGAAGACCAAACCGACCCCCAAGTCTCCCGCCAAGACGCCGGCGGACAAACCTTTGGCTGAAAAGTCCACCGCGGAAAAGTCGCCGGCCGATAAGCCGGTGAAGGAGAAGTCGTCGGCCGGCCCGTCGCCGTCAAAATCCAAGTCGGCCGGCAAGTCGAAGCCTAAAACCGATAAAGTGGCCCCCGGTGCCGACAAGACGCCCCAACCCGAAGCGGACAAGTCCAAACCTGCTCCGCCCGCCGAACCCGCTCCGCCCGCCGAACTTGAAACGGTTGCCGCCGGCGAGGACGGGCCGAAGATGAGCAAACGTAAACCTCGCTAATCCATTTATCAACGTAGCGGAAGTCGCCAAGACTTTCGGCCGCGGCCTTTGCTCGCCAATTGCCGAAAGTCTTGACGACTTCCGCTACAGTCATCACATCCCCCCCGCTTGGAAATTTGAGTCGATGGCCGGACACAGCAAATGGGCCAATATTCAACACCGCAAAGGCCGCGTCGATGCCGCTCGGGCCAAGCAGTGGAGTCGGCTGAGCAAGGCGATCATCATCGCCGCCCGCGGTGGCGGTGACCCCGACGCCAACTTCCGGCTGCGCAAAGCGGTCGAGGATGCTAAGGCGGTTTCGATGCCCAAAGACAACATCGAACGGGCGATCAAAAAGGGCACCGGAGAGCTGGACGGTGGCGACATGGACGAAGTCCTTTACGAAGGCTACGGCCCCGGCGGCGTCGCGGTGATGGCCGCCGCGTTGACCGATAACCGCAACCGGACGGCTCCGGAGATGAAAACGCTGTTCACGAAAAACGGTGGCGAATTGGGCAAAAGCGGCTGCGTCTCCTATCTCTTTGAACGCAAAGGCGTTTTGACGTTTGACCAAGCCGTCGGAGAGGAACGGGTGACCGAGATCGCGCTGGAAAACGGCGCCGAAGACGTCGAAACCGACTCGGGACAAATCACCGTCACCTGCAGCCCCGACGATCACCAGCGACTCGACGAGGCGTTCGCGGCGGCGGATTTGACCCCTCAGAGCAGCGAGATCACCCAGGTCGCAGCCACCTCGATCGACGTCGCGGACGACCAGGCCGGCACGGTGCTGCGATTGCTGGAGGCGTTGGACGATCACGACGACGTCCAATCGGTTTCGACCAACGCGAATTTCTCCGCCGAAGCGGTCTCTTAAACTCGTGGATGCGTCGGCCGTAGAGGAAGTCGCCAAGACTTTCGGATGCTCCGGATCGCAGCCGAAATTCTTGGCACACGCCGGCCGGGGCAACTAAAGTGCCACCGCGATGCAACGTTGCATTGCTGCCCGAAATCCAACATCGACACCGAGACCCACCCCGTGACCCGTCTGCCGCTTTCGTTTGCCCTGCTGATCGCCCTGTCCCTGCCGACCCTCGCTCAGGACTCGGCCAAGAAAGATCCCCCCAAAGCGACTCCGACCAAGGCCGCCGAACCCAAGGAAGCCGCCCCGGCGGTCCGGCCGCTCTCGGTCACCGTCGATTTGACCTCCAAAGGAAAACTCGAAGGGACGTTGACCGACACCACTCAATTGCAGATGCAGACGTCGTTCGGCACCGCCAGCATCCCGCTGAGCGAAGTGGCGGGTATCAAGTTCGCCTCCGCCGAGGAAGCGACGACCACCGTCGTGATGCTTAACGGCGACTCGATCACCGGAGCGACGGACGTCAAATTGATCACCGTGGAAACCGAGTGGGGCACTGCTTCGATCAACGGCCCGTCGGTCGCTTCGATGATGTTCGTCCCGGGGCTGGAGTGGAGTCCCTCGACGGGTTTGAACGGTCGCCGTTGGTCACTGATCGACACCACCACGACGCCTGACCAGCCTCAACCGCGATCGACCTTGCCGCCGCAAGCGAGCCAGGCAACGACCGACGGATTTCAAACCCGCTAAAGCACTGCCCGTTTGATCCTTCGTGTTGAGCTGTCGCCGTATTCTTCACCCTCCCACGCTTCGTGGGAGGGTCGAGCCTCAGCGAGGGGAGGGTTTCCCGCCCCCATGCTCGGCCCTCCCCGGCGAAGCGCCGACCCTCCCACGAAGCGTGGGAGGGTGAAGAGGATTGACACGCAAAGGCAAACGGACAGTGCTGTAATGCTCTTGTAGGGTGGATCAAGCCGCTTCGGCGCGACCTACCGGGCGTCCTTAAGAACCCGGATTATCGGGCCAATCGTGTTTGGGATATCGCCCACGCAGGTCTTTGCGGACCAAGGCGTAGGACCCGGACCAAAATCCGGCCAGGTCGTCGGTGATTTGGGCAACCCTGCCGGCGGGGCTGGTCAGATGGAACTGTACCGCGACCCGACCGCCGGCAAGTCGCGGCGTTTGCTGCACCCCGAAAACATCCTGAATCCGCGTCGTCACCCGCGGTGGTCCTTCGGCCGGGTAGTCCACCGTCGGCCGACGCCCCCGCGGCAGCGAGAGAGTCGATGGAGCCGCGACGTCGATCCGTTGCCGCGTCGGGTAGTCCCACGCCGCGGTGATTCGCCCGGCCCAATCGGCCCGACGAATTTGCTCGACATCGACGCACCGGTCACAGAACTCCCGCAACCACTCCCGAAGTTGCGATGGATCAACCGACGGCCAATCACCCTCGGGCCAAACTCGCTGCAAAAATTGCAAACGTGCCAGCAGGCTGGCGGCCGCTCCGTCGGTCGGCAGCCAGCGGTCCGGTTGGTCAACGACCGCTTCGTAGAGCACTGCTCCGGCATCAATCCCCGGCCGACAGGCGATTGGCGTTTGGTCGATCACCAAATCAATCCAACGCGTCACTCGCCGAGCGCGCACGGCGTTGGCTCCATCGTCAAAGTGATGATCGACGCCGCGGGTGATGCGGTCGTCGGGCAATGATTGAACGTCAATCGCCATGCCCAAACGGATTGTCGCGTTGACATCGCGGTCGTCGACATCCAACGCGATGAGCAGTTCGGCCGTTGCCAGCGGCGATTGATCGGGGATTTCCACGCCGCGTCCGCCGACCATCAACCCCGCCGGCTGGTTCGGTTCCCGGCGACGACACAATCGGTCGGGAAACCCGGCGATCAAACAATCCGCCAAGTCCGATCGGCCGGGGGCGGCGGGGAGGTCCGCGATGATCCGTTGCCATTGATCGGCGGCTTTTTGAATCGTCCGCACCGCTGATCGGTCCAAACGACTCGCAGCCCCATCGTGCCAATCCTCCAACCGAGCCGTCAGGTCGGCCGGCGGGCGGCGGCCAACGCCCCGGTACGGGTCCCTCTCGGCGATCATGGCAGCGGCCAAAGTCACCGTGCGGCGCACCGCCGAGGTGGCCGCCAGCAGCATCCGGCCGATCCGCGGATGCACCGGAATGGACGCCAGTCGTTGCCCGATCGGTGTCAAACGGGCCGCGTCGTCGATGGCCCCCAGCCGCGTCAGCAGCCGGTCGGCGGACTGGATTGCGGCGTCCGGCGGGCGGTCGAGCCAGGGAAATGACTGCCGCATCCCGTTCACCAAAGGAGAGGAGTTGCAAACGCATGGCAGCCAAATCGGCGGTCAAAATTTCGGGCGATTGACGTTCAACCCGGGCGGCGTGGGAGGCTTTGGACCACAGCCGCACCGCGGTCCCCGGAGCGGTCCGCCCGGCCCGGCCCGCCCGTTGGTCAGCCGACGCCCGCGAGATCGGCTCGATCGCCACCCGCGTCAAACCGACCGCCGGATCGGACCTCGCCACGCGGGCTTGACCCGAATCGACGACCACCCCGACGCCATCGATCGTCAACGACGTCTCGGCTACGTTGGTTGCCAAAATCACCCGTCGCCGGTCGGACCCGCCGATCGCTGAATTTTGGTCCGCCGGCGTTTGGCCACCGTGAAGCGTTCGGACATCGACGCCGCGATGCCCCATCAACGACGCGGCGCGGCGGATTTCGCCGACGCCGGGCAGGAACGCGAGCACGTCGCCGGTCAAGTTTTTGTCGTTCAAAACCGCGTCGATCGCCGACGCGGTGGCTTCGGCGATCCGGTCGCCCGGCGGCGGCGGCCGGTGCAACACCTCCACCGGGTGGGACCGACCGAGGCTCGTGATCGACTCGGCCGGGCAATCATGTTTCTCAAAAAACGCAACGATCGGCGCCGGATCGAGCGTCGCGGACATCACCGCGATCCGCAGGTCGTCCCGCACGGTTTGCCGCAGCCGGGTGAGCAGCCCCAACGCGGTGTCCATCTCCAGCGACCGCTCGTGAAATTCATCCAAAAGCACCGCGGCGACCGACTCGGCGAACGGATCGGATTGCAACCGCCTCAGCAGGATGCCGGTCGTCATGACGATTATTCGCGTTTGATCGCTACATCGCCGATCAAAGCGGACGTGGTAGCCGACGTCCGAGCCGAGCGGACAGCGTCGGGTTTGGGCCAATCGATCGGCCGCTGTCCGCGCGGCCAGTTGGCGGGGCTGGACGAGCCAAATCTGTCGGCCGTCGACCCACGGGGCATCCCAAATCATCGGGGGCACCCCGGTCGTCTTGCCCGCCCCCGGCGGTGCTCGCAGCACGACGGCCCGGCCGCGAGCCATCGCCGCGGTGATCGCGTGGTGATGGGACTGGATCGGAAGCGTTGTCATCGCTCCCAGCGTAGCGGAAGTCGCCAAGACTTTCGGATTCGCCGGATCGCAACCGAAAGTCTTGGCGACTTTCGCTACACGGTTGCGGCGAAACAGTCGGTCACCAACTCCAGCAACCGCTCGCCGGAGAAGCGCTCGCGGGGCAGTCCGATCTCGTAATGATCCTCCGACAACAGCCCCGGGTCGATCTCCTCGCGGCTGCGAAGCGCCATCCAATCGCCCGGGAACATCGTTGTCTCGACCATCTCATCGCTTCGCAATTGAACGTCGAAATGCCGCGAGTCGGCCGCGATCCGTTTATAACGCTGCTCGATCGCGTAAGGTCCGCCTTCGAGCACCTGAATGAAATAACCGTCCAAAAACAGCAGCCCGCCGGTCAAACCCGAAGCACTGTTGCGGTTATGAGACGTTCGGATGATGTCATAGGCTTCCCGAATGCCGACACCGCTGGAGGCTCGAGACGTGTATAAGATTCTTTGATACATCGTTGAAAGCTTGGAAAGAATGGAATTGATAGATCGTCGAAGCGAAAAAGATTGTCAGGCATTCGGCAGCAGGAAACCGGCCAAGTCACCGGCGGCCAGCGGACGGCTGAGCAGGTAGCCCTGCACGTCGGTACATCCGGCCTGGCGGACCGAATCCATTTGTGCCATCGTTTCGACCCCTTCGGCCGTCGTCCGCACACCCAGGGCCGTGCCCAGCGAGGCGATCATCTTGACCAGTGATTCGTTGTCCCCCCGTTCGTCGGGACCCGAAACGAACGACTGATCGATCTTGATTTTGTCAAACGGAAAGCGTCGCAAGTAATTGATCGATGAATAACCTGTACCAAAGTCATCGAGCGCCACGCGGATACCCAGATCGCGAAATTGATGCAACATCGACAACGTCAAATCGCTGTCGCTGATTAAACAGGATTCGGTGATTTCCAGCTCCAAACGCTCCGGCGGCAGCCCCGAGTCGCGAAGCGCCCCGGTGACCTTTTGAACCAACATTCGGTCGCGAAGCTGCAATGGTGAAAGGTTGACCGCGACGCGAATGGGTAGTTTCCAGCCGGCCGCCTCGGCACATGCGGTCCGCAGCACCCAGTGGCCGATCGGATGGATCAACCCGGTTTCCTCGGCTAGCGGAATGAAGTCGGCCGGCGAGACAAATCCGTCCTCGGGGTGACGCCACCGAATCAATGCTTCCATGTTTGTCACGCTGCGGTCATGAACGTCGCAAATCGGTTGATAAACCAATTCAAATTGTTGCTGCGTGACGGCTTCGCGGAGTTTTAATTCCAAGGCGCGACGTCGCTCCATTTGACGGCTCATCGACGGCTCGAAATATCGCACCATGCCGCGCCCGTCACTCTTGGCGCGATAGAGCGCTAAGTCGGCGTGCCTCAATATCTCATCATAACTCTCGCCGTCATAAGGATAGATCGCCACCCCGACGCTTGCCCCGACACAGACGTGTTGATCGTCGACGAAGATCGGTTGTTCGACCGCCTCGATCAGCCGCCGGGCCAGCGTGCGGGATCCGGCCGGCTGGGGGGCACCGCTTTGCAAGATGCCGAACTCGTCGCCGCCCAACCGACCGACCGCATCCTCGCGTCGGCAAGTCTCGGTCATTCGATCGGCGATGATTTTCAACACCGCATCGCCGACCCCATGACCTAGCGTGTCGTTGACCGGTTTGAATCGATCCAGGTCGATGTAGATCATCGCCAATTCAGCGTCCGGTCCAGCCGCGTCGAGCGTCTGCTCGAATCGCGACTTCAACGACGCCCGGTTGAGCAGTCCGGTCAACGCATCGTGGTTGGCCCGCCGCTGTAGGTCGGCGCCGGGATCGTCTGGTAAATGTTCAACCGCCGTTCGATTTGCCCACGAAGCCGTGCCGGGGGTGAGGGTGGAGCAAGTCATGATCGAGCGTTTGGTTTGTCAGGGCGACAGCGGTGGTTTGAGTTCATCAACACCACCGCGAAACGAACCACAAACCTTGGGGATTCAGTTTGAGCCTACGACACGTTTGCACGTCGGGCCAAATCACCGGAGCGGATTTTTCGATCCGGCCTAGCTGTGCAATGGCGATCCGTGCGATCACACCCCGATGACCGGTCACCCCCCACACCCGCTGATCGATCGACTCCGCCGCACCTTGGCGACGTCGACCCATCACCACTTTGCCCTCGACGCGATCACGCTGATCGACACCGCCGCGGGGCACCGTTTGGGTCGGCGACTGCTGCGTCACCCGATCGATTACCTGCGGGGCAGCCGCGACCCCGACGTCCGCTTTCGCGACTATCACAACCATGTCGTTCACACCGATGCGGGCTACTGGGGCGGGGCGCCGCGGGTCGCTCACGTTTGGTACGACCGGTTGGTCCGCCGGCTTCGCGACCGCCGGTGGTCGTCGGCCGCCCACGCCGCCGGGGTGCTGACGCACTACGTTTCCGACCCGATGATGCCGCTGCACACCGCCGATTGCCCGGTCGGCGCGGTGTTGCACCGGCCGATTGAATGGTCCATTTGCCGCGGCTATGAATCGCTGCGGGCACGTTGGCAGGCCGACCCGGACCGGTTGATCGGTCGATTGGGCGATGGACCCGGCTTTTTGGGCGAAGCGATCCTGCGAGCGGCTCAAGCGGCCGGCCATCACCGCCGCGTGTTGCTGGACGACTACGACTTGACGCTCGCCCGCCGCGATGCCGCCGCCGGTTTGGGTCCCGATGCCGCCGCCGTCGCGGCTCAAATGATCGGGCTGGCGATCACGACCTTGGCCCGGGTGATCGAACGAGCTGCCGCCGATGCCGAGTCGCTCGCCCGCGGTCCGTTGCCGCCGGTCTCGCTGCTCGGCGTCCGGTGCATTTCCGCGATCGCCACCCCCGTTCGCCGCCGACGCCGGCGGTATCAATTGCACTGCCAGGACCGCTCGATCGCCAAGACGATCACCGCGCTGGCCACCGGGCAACCGGCCGAGGCTTGGGAGTCGTCGGAGGTCCGCGTCGTCCGCCTGGTCCGCCAAATCCACCAGGGTGAACAACGTCGCCGCCAAGTCGTCGTCGGGGCACCAAGATTGAAACTGTACGTGCCCGCCGAAGAAACCCGAACACGCAAAGCGGCCTGATGTGGGATAGGCCTCCGGCCTGTCGTCCGCGCCGAGACAGGCCGGAGGCCTATCCCACAATCAAAATCATTCCGATTCCACCTCTCCAGCCGGCACCGATTCGATCAACCCGGGTCCAAAGACCGCGGCCTCGGCCGGCAGGATCGTCGGTTGCGGTGCGGCCGGATCAAACGGCATCGTCGAAACCCCACGCGGGACGCAGATGGTTTCGGGATGAGCCGCCGGGGTCAGGAATCGGCCCAACTCATAAGCATCCCGTTCCGCCCCGGGGCACCATTGGCCTTCGCTCAAACCGATGCGGTTGTAAGCCAACAGCGACCCTTTCTGCTCGTGGAAATCCCTCAACGCGATGTTGTAATTGGCGATTGAACGATAAAATTCGCTCTCGCTGGTGACAACCTGACGTTGGGCCTGGAGCAGGAAGTTGATGTTGTCCGTCCCGTCGCGATACCGACGTCGCAACACATCGACTTGGCGCAGATCCGACAGGTAGCGGTTGTAGTTGGTTTCGACCAATTGATGGGTCAATTCCACCGACCGGGACGCGTCGGACAAATCGTGGCTGATCCGCAATTCGGTTTCGGACAACACTGCCTGCTCTCGGCGAAGGTTCAGCCGTGCGTGGGCGACCGCCGCGGACGCTTGACGCAGCCCGATCGGGGCCGTCAATTCGATCCCCGCGGCCCACTCTTGAAAATCGCCGTCGGTCAGCGAATCGACAAAGTTGTCGTTGGGACCATTGTCGCCATCGCCGATCAAATGATCGCCAAAACCGCGATAACGATACGCGCCGACGAAATCCAGTTGCGGGGCACGCCCCAAACGCGCCGCGGTCAGTTCCAACTCGCGGCGGCGGACGTTGAACTTTTGACGCCGAATTTCAACGCGGCGAGCCAACGATTGACCCAGCGAATCCTGCCAATCAAACACCACCTGCGTGGTGACCGGATCGGTCGATGGACGGATCAATGTATCATCGGTCGCGGGCATCCCGATCAAATAACGAAGCTGTTGTTCGAGTTCATAGATGCCTTGCGTTCCGGCCAACGCGGTCTGCAGTTGCGATTCAAATTGATAGAACTGCGACCGCGCCTGAGCCTCCTCGTCCCGGCGGCCCGTCCCGACCTCCAGCCGGACCTGTTGATATTGAAAGGTTTGCAATGCCGATTCGCGGCCCTTGGCGGTCGCCTCATAAACCCGGTACGCGGTCGTCAGGTTCCAGTAGGTTTCCTCGACGTCGGAGACCAAATCGATGACGGCCCTTTCAAAATCCGCCAGCGAGACGTCTTCGTTGACCCGCGCGATCAGCACGCCATTGTATTGACCGACCGGGGCGCCCGGACCAGCGATGCGGTTGTATTCCACCCCCGCCCCACGCATCAACGGTTGACGATACTCCGCCTCGATGAACCCCGAGAAGGAACTGGGGAACAACTGGGTGTTGACCGATCGGTCTTGGGTTCTCGTATACAGAATGCTGTTGCGCAGCGTATAGGTTGCTCCGGTGGCCGATCGTTTGGACAATTCCGATAGGTACGTCGCGGTCGTCCGTTGCTGGACGCCGACGAGGAACGGCAGGGTGCCGCCGCCGCCGCCAAAATTGAAAGCGTTGGCATTGATGTTTTGGGGACCGTCGAATTTCTCCCACCGCAGCGATTGGTTGTACTGCGCGTCAAAGGCCGACAGCGCCGCTTCGACACCAAAGGTCGGGTTGGCATGAGCCAGGCCGGGTTCATACGACGTCACCACGCCCTGCGGGGATGCGACGACCGTGCCGCCGATGTTTCGCAGCACGGGGCTGGACTGCATCGCCCGCTGGACCGCTTCCTCGAGCGTCATATCCAACGACGGCACTTGGGAGGGGTCAATCAGGGCGCGGGGTTTTTGGGCCAACGCGGCGGCCGAACCTTGCGGCGAGGGGCAACTGCGAGCGTCGGGATACTCGATCCGCAGCGCCGCATCGTCATGATAGGAGATGACGGTATCATGCGGCCCGTCGGGAATTTTTTGAGCCAGGCTGCAACCGCCCGCAATGGTCAAAGTCGCCGCGAGGCAATGCCGGAGCCATCGACCGCGAGCCGTCAGGTTTTGCCGATCCATGGCATCGTTTCCAGTTTAAAAGACTTATCGAATGAAAGGTTGTGGGATAGGCCTCCGGCCTGTCTCCGTTATCACGCAGGCCGGAAGCCTAGCCCACCGCATTAAGGCAGCGCGATGAAAGCCCCGGCGGTCGAGGCGGCTTGGACCGCGGCGGCACGTCGCTCATAAGGCGGCCGTTGCCATAGCAGCGGGGCGGGCGAGCCGGCTCGGTAATAGCCTTTGGAATAAACGATATCGCAGGGCGGTTGAACGGTCGCCAAGTAAGGCAACATCACAACCTGGGACATGAAGCGAACGCCGCCGGCGAACGGTTGCAAATAACCGTACCGATCATGGCCGTGACGCTCGAGCATCCGGTCTTCAAAATACAGCGGATGGTTGTAGGTATTGGGTGCCGCCCAAGGCCGAATCAACCCCGGAGTTACCCAGCCCGGTCGCATCGCCGGCGACTGGGGCAATGCGACGGGAGCGAATTGAGCGGCGGCGTCAAAGTCGTCCGGCAAACGCCCGTTGCCGATCTCCGATGTGTCGTTGGAGACCGCACGGATCGGCGGCAGGCTGAATCCCGCGGCGGTCGGCTCGGGCAGTCGTTCTTCGATGAACGGTTTGGATAGCAACTCGTTTGATTCGTCCTTGTTCAAGTCACGCGCATCACCGGATATGGATGGGTCTTTGGAGCCATCGCGGCGTTTGGTGTTGTCCTCGCCGGCCGGGGGGATTTCCCGCAGTAGTTCGCGAAGCCGTTGGCTGCGGCGTTTGTCCTCTTCGGTCGGCTCCGTCGGATCTTCGGACAAGGCGTCGCGAAGCCGCCGGGACATCGGCGGAGTCGGCAGCTCGTCGGCATCGGCTTCGATCAGCGAACCGGCGTCGGTTTGAACCAGGAAACGCAGCGGCGCGACCAGCGGTTGACCCGCCGCGCCCGGGCGGAACGGTGGCATCGGGCGACCCGGCCAAGCGGTGTCGTTCTCCGCGAGCGCCGCCGCCGGATTGACCAACGAACCGGCCAAGATCGCGGCGATCACCATTCGTCCGGCGAATTTAGATGTCATGGCAAAACCCCGTAGCCCGTCGTTGATTCGTTGCGGGGGCATCGGCACGATCCGGCCCACCGGCACCAGGCTTATCGTCGGCGTCGTCGGTCCGACTGACCGTCCAACCGTGCCAAACGGCCAATCGGTGCGACCGCCGACCGGTGATCAGGCACAGTCCGCAAAGTTTTCCATGAATACCTTCCAAACCGTAGCTGGACGCGCCAGCGTTCAGACGCACGAAAACCATCAATCTGAACCCTGGCGGGTCCAGCTACGGGGCGGCGGACGCTTTCTTCCGTGCCGCCTCGTTGCGAAGCCGCGCCGTTCGCTCCGCAGCGGTCTCGGCCGAGCGTTTCTCGGTCGCGTCGGCGGCGTCGGGGTCATTGGAAAACGGGCGGCCGCGACGGTAACGATCCAAGTTCTTTTGGGCAAAGATCTTGATGCGGTCGCCGGCGATTTCGACCACCTTCTCCTGCCAACCGACCGCTTCGTCGAACTTGCCGGCCGCCGCCGAAGCCGCCGCCAGGGCGGCCAGGTCGCCGATGTCAACGTAATCATTGATCTCCGCAGCCCGTTTGGCCGAAGCGACCGCCTCTTTGGGGTCACGCAGCGATTCGTCTTCGGCGGTGGCCAACAACCAGGCGCGGTTTTGATGGGCCAACGCATACTGCGGTGCTAACCCGATCGCGGCATCATAATCGGCCAACGCGTCGGCCGCCCGCCCCGCTTGGTTGCGGTTATAACCACGATTGTTGAGCGATTCGGGATCGTTGGGTTCCAGCTCCAGCGCGGCCGAAAAGTCCGCCGCCGCCCCGGCAAAGTCTTGTTTTTGAAAACGCACGAACCCGCGACCCTTGATCGCCGCGACGTTGGCGGGGTCCAAGTCCAGGATCGCGTCGAAATCCTCGATCGCGGCGTCCAATTGTCCCGCCGCCTTGCGAGCGATCGCACGTTGCCGCAACAACCGGACGTCGTCGGGGCGACTTTTCAAAGCGGCGGTGTAGTCGGCAATCGCCTTGTCGAACTTTGCCGTCGACATCCAAACCGCGGCCCGGTTGATTAGCGGCGATATATCGTCAGGGTCCAATTTCAACGCCTTGTCGAAATCCTTGATTGCTTGTTCGGCATTTCCCGCCTCGGCATGAAACAACCCGCGGCTGCTGTAGGCGTTGGCCTGCTCGTAACCCTTGCCGATCGCCTCGTCAAAATCTTTCAGCGCCCGATCGTTATCTCCCAACGCCCACCAAGCCGACGCTCGCAGCGTGTGGAAACGCCCCTGGTCGGGATACTCTTTGATTAACTCGGTATAGATGTCCGTCGATTCGGCCAACGTCACCGCGTTGACTTTATCGAGCGTGCCGCGGGTGCCCTCGTGGGTGACGATGATGTAGTCGTCTCCGCGGTCCTCTACCACGGTCAACAAATCCCCCTTGGCGATTTGATCGATGACATCCTCCCCGCTGGTGAATTGCATCTCAACGCGGGCGACGACCGGCTGGCCCGGTTCGACGGCCCAAACGCCATGGGCCGGGGCGACAATGGATCCGAGTCCGGCAAGCCACAGCGGTACGAGATTGAGCGAGCGATGGAGGCTTGTGGCGCGTGGCAACATAGCGAAGCGGAGGGTCGGGGGGAGAGTCCCGACCGTCGCCTAGGTGCGGCGGTCGGTTTTTGACCGGGAAGACCAATTTATTCGCGTCCGCCGACATTGCCACCGCCTA
The DNA here is from genome assembly GCA_963833245.1 of Pirellulaceae bacterium. Taxonomy (GTDB): domain Bacteria; phylum Planctomycetota; class Planctomycetia; order Pirellulales; family Pirellulaceae; genus Rhodopirellula. Next base: position 273,257 of record CAWHXH010000002.1, on the reverse strand, counting down.
AAAACTGTCCAGCGAAATCTTTGCAAAGACTCCAAATCTCTGCGGCGGCTGCGGGGATTGGCGAAACTGGGTCGATTCTAGCGATCATGGGTTGTCGCACGTTTGGCGCGACTTATCCTGTCCGCTGCGGCCCGGCCCCCGCTCCTCGGTGGGGTGGGGTGGGACGCCAGCGATTCGCCCCTTGGTTTGGTCCTCACCCGGAGTATGCCCGTGCTACGAATTTTCCCCGCCGTCATCACGGCTTTTCTCTTGGCCACCAGCCCGGCGACGTCCCCGGCGATGGGTTGGTTCGGCGGCGGCTGCAGCGACCCGTGCGCTGCCGGCGGTTGCTCCGCGGTCGTGCTGAGCAGCGGCTGCGGCGGCTCGATCGGATGCGGGTCCGGCTACGTCGCCCCATCCATGGTCGCTCCGGTGATGACCTACAGCCAACCGGTCTACAGCACACCGTCTTATAGCGTTCCATCCTATAGCACATCGTCCTATAACACACCGTCGTATGGCCAACCGGTCTACGGCAGCCAGAGTTACGGCGGCCAAATCGTCAGTCAATCGATGCCCGCCTCGCAGACGCTTTGTGAGCCGATCACCAGCTACCGGACGATCATGGAGGCGACCTACGTGACTCAGTCGCAACCGGTTTGTGTCACCAAGAACCAGACCGAAACCCGCTTTCGCACCAAGACCGTCTACCGCACCGAACCGGTCACCGAAACGAAATACCGCACCCAAGTGGTGAATCAAACCAAGACGGACACCAAGACAATCACGTATGATGTTTTGGTCCCGGTCAAACAGGAACGCACCATCGACATCGTCGAGACCGTGCCGCAGTGGAACGAAGTGCCCGAGCAATACACCGTTCGTGTCCCCCAATTGGTTGACGTCCCCGAGCAGTACACCGTCAAGGTCCCCAAGCTGCAAGACCAAACGTTCACCTACTCGGTCAACGTGCCCTACCCGGTGACCAGTCAAAAGATGCGGACGGTCACCAACGCGGTGCCGGTCAGCAAAACGCGGACGGTGTCGTATTGCGTCCCCTCGACCGAATACAAAACCGTGACCAAAGACTACGGTCACTTTGAAACCGTTGTCGAGGAGGTGGCCGTCGCCGCGGCGCCGGTTCAAACGATCTCCTCCGGTTCGTCCTACGCCTCGGGATCCTGCAGCGGTTGCCGTCAATGCGGCACCCAAGTGTATGCCGGTACCCGGTGCGGCCACTGCGGTTGCAATGCCGCGTGCGGATTGACGTATTCGGGCTGCGGCAGCAGCTATGCCGGTGGCTACAGCGGTGGTTGCGGTTCATCGGTCGGTTGCGGCGTCTCCTATTCGCAGCCCGCGATGGTCATGTCGGCCCCGGCGACGCAAACCGTCACCCGCCAGGTTTGGGTCCCCAACGTTCAGACCGAAACCGTGCCGGTGACGACCAGCCGCCAGGAGACGCAGACGGTCAACTACACGGTTTACGAACAACAGTCCGAACAGATTCCCTATCAATGCACGACGGTTTCGTATCGATCCGAAACCCGCACCGGGACCAAAAAGGCGGTCGTTTATATCGACGAATCGCGGACGCGAAATCGTAAAGTCGTCCAGTACAACGACGAACAGCGAACGCGGATGCGTAAGGAATTGACGTTCACGACGGTCAACAAGACCGAAACGGTCCCCTACGTGACCTACAAGACGGAGCAGAAGACCAAGGAGATCTCCTACACCTACACGGTGCCCGAATACGTCGTGGAACCTTATGAGGTAACCCGGTACGATCGCGTCGCCGAGGAGCAGGTCGAGGAGTATCAGGTTTCGGTCCCGACGACGGTGACCGAGCTTCGCGAGGTTCAAGTCGTCAAGATGGTGCCGCGTTTGATCGAAGAGACGATTTCTCCGTGTTGCGATAGCGCCCCGTCGGTATTGATGCCGTCGTACTCGACCGGCACGATGGCCCCATCGGTCTTGATCCAGGGCGGTGGGCAATGTGCCCCGATATCCGGCGGTTACGGCCCGGCCCCGACGGTCATCATGCCGTCCTACGGCAGTGGCTGCGGTGGCTGCTCGGCCCCGATCAGCGCCTCGCCTTGCACCGGGTGCTGAAACAACGTGCAACGTAGCGGAAGTCAACCAGACTTTCGGCCGGCTACCAGCGGGCCGGCCGAAAGTCCCGCTTGAGACTCTTCCTTACTTCCGTTTCCAAACTGACCAACCGCTTTTTGATTAGTTCGTCGACGACATTTTGGCTCATGTAGGATGAAAAGTCTTTGAAGATCGCGGTCGATCCCAGATTCTCATCGGGCAGGCATAGGTAGCGCGCGACCATTGATGCGTTGTAAAGCGGGCGAAAATGCTTATAGATTGTCGCATCGGCTGTCCGCAAACGGGCTAACCGGCGGCTATGGCTGTTGCTGGGGTTTTGGCCCTTGACTGCGAACCACGCCTCGACCAACTGAATGGCTTTGTAGAATGCGATTGTGGCGATCCATTCCGAGTGTGAGTCGGCATCGTCGCTGATCAACCGCGATAAAGCGGCTTGATGGCTCTCGACCAGTCGCAACCGATCGTCAATCGTGGTCGTGGTCGCGGTCACCGGCCAGTTCAAATGTAGCCGATGGATGCATGAAAGACGCTAGAGACATATCAGGGGCTGATGGTAACGACAACACGCCGAAGTCGACCCCCTGCAAATCCGGGTCGTGGGCCAGTTCGATGTCGAGATCAGACAACTCGTCCTCAAAGTCCGCATCGTACTTTGCCGACTCCGTGACGGCGATGAACACCAGCTGCGAGTCCCGTAGGGTCAGGTAGGCCGATTGAACGTCCGACCGCAATGTCAACCAAGCCGAGAGTCGCTGTACCAAAATGTTGAATTGCTTGATGTAACGATCTTCGTCGCGAAGTTTTTGACACGCGTCGATGATTTCGCCAAACCGCAGCACAAATCGGTCTTGGTCCTCGGGTTCCAAAACGACCCGGCCATCGGGCACACTCCAACGTATCTGCAGCGCGGTCGTTCGCTTCGTCGCTCCAGTCACTCCAACACACCATTATTATTGGATGTTCATCATTCGGGGCGACACGATTCGAACGTGCGACCTTCTGGTCCCAAACCAGACGCTCTGCCAGGCTGAGCTACGCCCCGGGGTTGATCCGCGTAAAGTAACCGATCACGCCACGCGGCGATAGGTTCAACCGATCGATCCGTTTTTGATGATTCAAACGGTCGATCCCGACGGTTGACCGGTGCCCAGTTGGGCCAGAACCTGCAACACGCCGTTGAGATGGACCATTTTGGGGCCGAAACGGTCGACGAACTCGCTGAGCACATAATCGCCATCGGCAAGGTGCTCGGACGATTCGACCACTTCCTGGCACAACTGCTCGATGAAATGCGTCTGGACTTCGCTGAGGATCTCCGCCGCCTGGCGACAGGACTGCGATAGTCCCGGATTGGCTTCTTTCCATTGCCGCAACTCCCCGGCCCTGGCCCGTTGATGAGCGGAAGTCTGCTTGACCAATTGAGCCAACAGTTTGGTCTGCTGCTGCTGCGTCAGTGCGATCTGCCGCAACAGCTCGACGGCAACATCGCCGCCATCGGGCGACGCCGTATGCTCCTCGGCCGACACGTTGATGCTGAAACTCGGCGACAGGGATGAGTCAGGATAAGACATCGGGGTGGGGGGCCGGATCGCCCCGGCGACTGTTGGAAGGGAAGCACCAGCCCCGGTGGCCGGACATTGACTCCCACTATACCCCCGTCCAAACCCCCGGTGTCGGCCGATTACGCGTCGGCGACCAACATTTGCATGTTTTAACGGTCCGATGGTTCAACCGTCGGCCCGACGGAACCGTTTAGGTAAAGTGAACGCGTAAACAATCGTCACCGCCCCGATCGCCATCGCGATCCAGGGGAACGCTTCGCCGGGTGACCAGACCCGCGTCGAGGGCGAGGGCGGGCCGGTCGGGTCGACCAGGTTGGCCGCCGACGACTGGGTCGCCGCAAAAAGCGTCGCCGAATCGATCACCATCGACTCGATCCCCACCAGGATCGCCATGATGCCTAGGGCCATGAACAAGCTGCGCCACATAACGTTCATGCCCCCGGACGATTTTGAATGACTGGTTCCAACAACGTCATCGTCGCGTCCGGGTCAAAAAATGCAGCGGCCGTCGATCGGGCAGACACACCGCCCCTAATCGTCAGGGTTTTGCACTCATAGCAGATGCTTGGCTTTGACCTTCAGGTACGCATTGACCAGCGGGGCGTTCAAATCGTCCGGCGGCGTATCGATCACCAAGACTCCCCGCGCCGCCATTCGGGCGAGCGTTTGGTGGCGCCACAGCAACAGGTCCGCCGCCGCGGCGCCGCGGTAGAGGCAATGGTCGTCGACCCGCCGGCCGGCGATGGCCAGTTCACGCGGGGCGTCGGCGGCCTCGAACAAGTCGCGATCCCGCAGCACCACCGCCATCGGCAAATGGGTGCCGGTCAGATGCACCAAGTGATCGCCAATCGCCGCGGCGTTGACCTCGTCGATCACGTTGGTCATCAAAATCACCAGGCTCCGGCGACGGAATTGACGACGCAGGTGAACGAACGCCTCGTCGTATCGCGACTCGACCATCCGCGGTGATTGATTGAACCCGGCCTGAACCAACCGGTTGATTTGCCCCCGACCACCCCGCGGCGGGATCGATGTGTGAACCGTGTCGCTAAAGCAAACCATGCCGACGGCATCGCCTCGAGCGAGCGCCACATAAGACAGCAACAGCGCCGCATTGAGCGAATGATCCATCATCGTCATCTGCCCGTCATCACCGGTCATCATCCGACCGCAGTCCAGCAAAAAGACCAACCGTTGGCTCTGGTCGCTCTGAAACTGCCGGGTCGTCAACCGGTTTCGCCGCGCGGTGCTGCGCCAATCGATGTGCCGGTAGTTGTCATCGGGGGTGTAGTCTCGCAGCCGCTCAAAATCGCTGTCTTGACCAATCCGGCGGACCCGCCGAACGCCGATCTGTGACAGGCGGTCGGTTCGAGCCAACAACTCATAGTCGCCCAATTGTTTGATATTGGGATAAACATTGATCCGGTCATGCAAATCGCAGCGGATCAGACGCCGCCAAAGACCCAGCGGGCTTTGCAATTGCAGGTCGACCCGGTGCAATTCAAACGCTCCGCGGCGGTGCGGCGTCAACGTTCGCGTCACGACCGCCCGCCGGCCCGGGGCCAATACCAAGGGGCTATGGGGCGGCTGGGCGACGAACCCATCGGGCACGTCGTCGCGGACTTGACCCCGCAGCGGTCCCGGGCATCGATTTTGAACCGTCAACCGGGTCGCGACCGGCACCCCGAGCGAGCAGGTTCGGGGCAATTGGCGGCTGACCACGATCCCCCGGCCGCCGGCGCCCCCCGTGCTAACGATCAGTCGCGTCGCGTCGATCAGAACGACCGCAATGCCCACCGCGTCGATGACCAGCACCACCACCAAAGCCGAGGGGGCGGCCACGACGGCCAGCGAACCGACGATCGCCGGCACCAACCAAATCGTCCATGCGGCCGTCGGATAAATTCGCAAACGAACCACGGCGATCACCAACGGGATCGCCAATAACGTCAACAACACCCACGGCGATGCCAGCAGGGTGTTCAATCTCCGTCGCTCACAATTGGCCGGCGTCGACGATTTTGACCAACGCCCGAGGCGTCCCGCTGCTCGTGCCGTACCCCTCGATCTTTTTGACCACGTCCATGCCGTCAATCACGCGGCCGAAAACAACATGTCGGCCGTCCAACCAAGGCGTGGGGACGGTCGTGATGAAAAACTGTGAACCGTTGGTGTTGGGACCGGAGTTCGCCATGCTCAGCAGGCCCGGCACGGTGTGTTGGTAGGTGAACTTTTCGTCGGGGAACTTTTCGCCGTAAATGCTCTCGCCCCCGGTCCCGTTGCCGGCGGTGAAGTCGCCACCCTGGAGCATGAAGTCGGGGATGATTCGGTGAAAGCTGCTGCCTTCATAAGCCAACGGCACACCGCGCCGCCCTTTGCCTTTCTCGCCGGTTGCCAGTGCCCGAAAATTCTCGGCGGTTTTGGGCACCTCTTGGCCAAAGAGTCCCATGACGATCCGCCCGGCCGGCTCGCCGCCGATTTCGATGTCAAAGTAGACTTGATCGGTAATTTCGGCTGCCATCGGATCGGCCGCGCCGACGGGGACATTGGACGCCGAGCAGGCGACCAGCAGACTGAGGGAAGCAACAACGAGGGGGGACTTGATGAACCGCATCTTCAACCTGGACGAATATCAATCGATCAACCGGCCGCCGCCGCCAAAACCATTTGGCAGGAGTCTCAACGGCCCGGTCGCCCCAGTGTTCCCATTGTCGGCTCCACCGTCAAATCCCCCTGACCCGGCAGCGACCGACCCTCCGGTAGCGGCGTTCCGCCAGGACGCCGGGTCTGCCGTGGCGGCGTTCTGCCGGAACGCCGGGTTTGCAGTGGCGGCGTTCTGCCGGAACGCCGACGCCTACCGAGGCGGCGTTCTGCCGGAACGCCGAGTCACCGGTAGCGGCGTTCCGCCAGGACGCCGAATGGCCCCACCCCCAAAGCTTTGGCGGCTTCGGCTACCGGTCGGTTGGATGAAAACACGGTTCCCCCTCTATGGCTGCTTCCCCCGCTGGCCCGACGCCGGTTTAGGTTGGGTCCATCCCGACGACGCCGCGTTGGCGACGCAAATCATTCCCTCCGGCCGCGTGCTGCGGCGGGAGTCCTTTGACGGATCGTATTATCACCATCGTTATGGGGAATATCGGTTGCGGACCCGGCCGGTGATGTGGATGCCGATCGTCGGTGAAGGCGTCGACATCGGAGATGAGGTCGAAGTGATCGGCCGGATTTTTGAACGAGATCTCTATGTCGGACACGTCGCGGCGATGGTTTTTGTCCCCCGCAAAGGTCGGGTGGTTTATCGGTTGGCACGCTCAGGGGTGCTGGGCAGCCGGTGGTACGTCCGAGAACACTTTCGTGTTTTGACCAATAAAGACCGGTTGCTCCGCGGCGGTGAGACGGTCCATCCGCTGCCGCGTTGGAATGGGGCGGGCCGGCGGATTGAGTTGGAGTAGGTTTACCAACTTGACGCCGAAAGTCTTGGCGACTTCCGCTACGTCGTCGGGGCGTCCTCGCGGCCCACCCGGCGGTGCCGAACGATCTCGCCCGAAACCAGATAAATCGTCTCCTCGGCAATCGTCGCGGCGATGTCGGCGATTCGTTCCAGATGCCTCGCGGCGCTAAAACAATGCACCGCCGCCTCGATCGCGTCGTTATCGCTCCGCATCACCAGGTGCAACCGTTCGATAATTTTGACATACAATTCGTCGACTTCATCATCGGTCCCGATGACCGACAACGCCCCGGCCTGGCTACCGGAAATGAACGAGTCGACCGATTGGCGAACCATCTGGAGCACGCGGCCGACCATGGCATTGATTTCCGCGGGCGGCCGAAACAGGGGGTAGGCGTCGATCGCCACCGACCGCTCGGCAATGTGACAGGCCAGGTCGGCCATCCGCTCCAGGTCCGCGTTGATTTTGACCACCGTGACGACCCAGCGCAAATCCTCCGAAACAGGTTGATGCAGCGCCAGGATTTTCAAACACTCCTCCTCGATCCGCACGTCGCACCGATTGACCAACCCGTCGGTCTCCAGAATGCCCGGCACCAGGTCGCTGCGCCGCTCGACGAGCGAACGGACGCTCAGCCCGATCATTTGCTCGACACGGCCGAACTGGGCCACCAGATCGCTGCGAAGTTCGCTGATGGCGCGGGCAAGGTGCTTACTCAACCGAATTTCCCTCGGACATAATCATCGGTCCGCTTTTGCGTTGGTTTGGTGAAAACATCCCGGGTCGGCCCCGACTCGATCAATTTGCCCTCAAAGAAAAAAGCCGTCCGGTCGGAGCATCGACTCGCCTGCTGCATGTTATGCGTCACGATGACGATCGTATAAGCCTGGCGAAGCTCATAGATCAAATCCTCGATCGCCAACGTGCTAGCCGGGTCCAGGGCGCTGCAGGGTTCATCCATCAATAAAATTTGCGGACCCACGGCGATCGCCCTGGCGATGCACAGTCGCTGTTGTTGCCCGCCGGAGAGCCCGACCGCCGGGGCCGACAATCGATCCTTGACCTCCTCCCACACCGCCGCTTTTCGCAGCGACCATTCAACCAATTCGCTCAGCTCGCCGCGGGAGAGCTTCATGTGCAACCGTGGCCCGAAAGCGACGTTGTCAAAGATGCTTTTGGGAAATGGATTGGGTTTTTGAAACACCATGCCGACGCGGCGGCGCAGGTCGACGACGTCCACCCCCGGACCCAAAACGCTGCGGCCATCGATGGTCAAGTCACCGCGGCTGTGGGCCGAGGGCACCAAGTCGTTCATCCGGTTGATCCACCGCAGCAGCGTTGATTTGCCGCACCCCGAAGGCCCGATGAACGCCGTCACCTGGTTGCGAGGAATGTCCAACGACAGATCCTGGATCGCTTGGAACGTTCCATACCAGGCGCTAAAGCCGGCGATTTTGACGCAGGTACTGTCCGCCGCGGCGGTGGGGTCGGCGGCGTTGGCCCGTTCGGTGGTGCTAGCCGGAGCATTCATGACAGCCGCATCCGTTGCCGCAGGTAGATCGCTATGGAATTCATAAGCAACAGGACCACCAGTAGGACGATGATGGCCGACGCGGCCAACTCTTGGTAGGTCGCCTGCTGGCGGCCGGCCCAGTTGTAGATCAACACCGGCATGGTGACGACGTTGTCCATTAGATTTTTCGGACCGGTATCTTTGGCCACCGCCGCACCGAGGACGACGAGCACCGGGGCCGCTTCGCCGATCGCACGACCCATGGCCAAAATGGCGCCGGTCATGATGCCGGGCATCGCCGCCGGCAGGGAGACGCCCCGCACGGTTTGCCAGGTCGTCGAGCCGAGTCCCAGGGAAGCCTCCCGCAGCGACGGGGAAACGCTCCGCAGCGCCTCCTGCGACGCGATGATGATGACCGGCAGGATGACCAGCGAGAGCGTCAAACCGGCCGCCAAGAATGAACGGCCAAAGGGCAGACGGAAATAGTTCCACTGGGTTTTTGCGTACAAACCGCCGCTCTGCCCGGCTCGGACGGTGCGTCGTCGAACCGCCGGATCGTCCGGTTTGGGCGTGCCCCGCTTCCAAAGCTCCAGCGGCACCGGATTGCCCCCTGCATCGACGGCGTCGATCGGCTCGTCGATGGTGATCGTCGATGCGATTTCTTCGCCGGGTGAGGTGTGATCGCTGGCGGGAATCAATACCGTGTGTCCCCCGCCGGCGATGGTCAAAACCTGATAGTAACGACTCACCCCCATCAATTCGATGCCGCCGGGCTGGTTGACCTGAATCTGGCCAAAGAAATTAAACATGTAAACGAACAGCGAAAGCCCCAACAACCCATAGACAATCGAAGGCACGCCGGCGAGGTTGGCAATGTTGATTTGGACAAAGGAATGGAGCCAACGCAAGAGTTTGTTTTTCGGCTGAAATTCCTCCAAAAAGATGGCCGTTCCTATTCCCAGCGGTAACGCGACCGCGGCGCAAACAGCCAGGATGAACAGGGAGCCGACGATCGACGGCCACATCCCGGCTGTCTCCGGTTCCAGTTCGCTATGAGAGTTGCTCAGCAGATCCCAACTCAGCCGTGACCAACCCTGGACCCCGATGGAGACCAATAGCACCACCAGGACCGCTACCGAAAGCATTGCGACGATGACGCAGCAGACGTAGAACGCGACGCTGGTGCGGGATCGGCGACGCGATCCGTTGGCATCGATTCGGCTGGGGTGTGGCGGTTGCGGTCCTGCCGGATCCTCCCCGAACGTCCCCGGCGAATCTTCTCGAATCGGCCCCGCCGAGGCGGTGCCGGCGGCCGAGGTCGTCACCGCCGTGGGTCCCCCGCTCATGCGTAAGACTCCTTGTAGCGGTGGCGGATCATTTGTCCCATCAACGTCATCGCGAACGTGATAACAAACAGCGTGATCGCGACCGCGTAAAGGCTGTAGTATTGCACGGTCCCATACTCGTTTTCGCTTTTGATCATTTCGACGATGAAACCCGTCATTGTCTGCGACGATTGGCCGGGATTGAGCGTCAACGTTGCCCGGGTCCCCGCGGCCAACGCGACGACCATCGTTTCACCAATGGCGCGGCTAAAGGCCAGCAAAAATGCCGAAATCACACCCGACAGTGCCGCCGGTAGGACCACTTTGACGCTGGTTTCAAACGGCGTGCAGCCCAGTCCATATGCTCCCTCCCGCAAGGCCACCGGGACCGCGTGCAGTGCGTCCTCCGAGAGGCTACAAACCATCGGCAGGCAGAGAATGCCGACCGCGATCCCTGCTGCCGCGGCGTTGAACGTCGACAGCCCGCCACCGGTGAGCCACTGCAGCGAAGGGCTGATGACCAGGATGGCAAAATAGCCGAGCACCACCGTCGGAATCCCGGCGATGATTTCCAGCGTTGGTTTGAGCCACGCTCGCACCCGCCCGGACGCGAACTCGGACAGATAAATGGCGGTGATCAATCCAAACGGCAACGCAACCAACATGGCGATCGCCGTCACGCGGAAGGTGCCCGAAAGCAGCGGCAGGATACCAAACTTGGCATCGGAAGCTTCACGCGTTTGCAGTGCTGTCCAACGCGTCCCGGTAATGAATTCACCAAAAGTAACGTCGGGACTGCGAAAGAAATTCAGGCCTTGGCCGATGAGCATTGCCACAATCCCGACGGTGATCAGGATCGTGGCGGTGGCACACAGGGCCAGCGCCCCGACGACCACACGCTCCGCCGCCACCCCCGCCGCGGTGCTGCGGTAACGAGGATTGATCAGAGCCGCGGGCCGAGCGTCCGGCAAGTTCGTCACTTCGTTTCTCGACGCTTGAAAACGACCGGAGCCTATAGGTTTTCGGCGGTGTAGATGTCCGCCAACGCACCCTTGCGGCTGTTGCCCTCGTCGTCAACGAAATGGGTTCCTACACGGATTTCGTCAAGCAACGTGGACGAACGCTCCAACATCGATTCGGGCAATTGGACATACCCAACCCGTTCGCACAACTCCGCGACGTTATCGAGGTAGTATTCGACGAACGTCTGCACCTCCGCCCGATCGAGCGAATCGGCGTTGACATAAATAAACAGCGGACGGCTGAAGGGGGCGTACAGGTTGCCGGCGATATTTTCAACCGTCGGCTCATATGCCTTGCCGTCTTCGGCGTTGACGATCGGCACCGCACGCAGCTTGTCTTGGTTTTCCGTGTAGTAGGCGACTCCGAAAAAGCCGATAGCGTTGGGGCTGCCGGCGATGCCCTGAACGAGGATATTGTCATCCTCGTTGAGTTCCATGTCGTTGCGAAGCTCTTTGCCGGTCTCGGCCGTGACGACTTCGCGAAAATAATCATACGTGCCCGATCCGGTCCCGGGACTGAAGATTTGAATGTCGTCCTTGGGCCAGGACGGGTCCAGATCACTCCACTTCTTGGCCGCGTCTTTGCCCAAAAACATCTTCTGCAATTGCTCAACGGTCAGTTGTTTGACCCAGGTGTTTTTGGGGTTCACCGCGATCGTCAACCCATCGTAGGCGACCGCCAACTCGACGAACTCAATGTCCGCGGCCTCCAGTTTTTCGTACTCACCGGGTTTGATCGGCCGAGACGCGTCGGAAATATCCGTTTCCTTAGCCGCAAAACTCTTGAATCCGTTGCCTGTCCCGTTGCCTGAAACGTTGACAACAACTTTGGGATGCAGCTTCTTGAACTCTTCGGCCACCGCATCGCTGATCGGGGCGACGGTCGAGGAACCGTCCACGGAAATTTTGCCGACCAACGTCGACGATTCGCCGGTGACCGCCGGAGCGTTGTACTTTTGCGTTTCGGTATCCGCGATCGGCGTTGCTTGTTCCGACGAGGAGCAACCGGCCACGGCCAGGCACAACGAAGCGGCAACCCAGGCAAAAAGACCGCTGGGGGCACGAACATTCAAGAGATACATGTTGGCGATGGTCAGGGGTGGCGGTGAGCGAAAAGCAACGCGGAGCGACCCGGCGTTCAAAATCGACCGCCCGGCGGTGGTTCATCATAGCCGCCCCCCCCGGTCATGAAACCGGGCGGTATTCACTTGATCCGCGAACGTGAAGTTCACGTGAAGAACCGATGAACCTTACAGTCGTCGGGACGTAGGGAGGCTTTGCGCTCTGGAGTCACCGGGTTCCACTGCGGAGGCCCGGCCCCTTCGCTCGAAGACTCGCTACGGGTCGCGGCTCACTTGCGAACACCCAAACGGGCAGTGCTGCAACGTTCCGTTTTCGACATTCGGCTCCCGGCGTTCCCTAATAGTACTGTTCAATGTAACCATACGCACGGTCGAACAACTCTTGGTCGCCGTGGAGTTTGTATTTCAAAAGTTTGCTGCGAAGGGCTTTCTTGACTTCGCGTTGGCCGGCACTGGTGTCTTGCCAGCCGTCGAAACGGACGATTCGCACAATATCGTCGATGTCGGCGACGATCTTTTCGACCACGATCGGCGTCTTGTCGTTACGGATCTCCTCGAACAACTCCGTGAGTGCGGCTTTGCCCTGGTCTTGGACGACTTCGGGTGGCGTTGTCTTTTCGGCTTGGACAACGTCTTGAGCCAGACGCAGGATCTCTTTGAGGAATTTGCGGCTGTCGTCGAGACCCTGGTCGTGACGCTCTTTTAGCTTTTCAAGTCGCTCGCCTAGTTCGACGAACTTCGGATCGCCACCGTGTTTGCGAAGGCGGGCGATCAATTGCAACGCGATCTTTCGTGCTCGACCTTTCGCCTCCTCGACGGCTTCGATTAGATCGGCGTCCATGACCAAGGCGTCCAGGTCGTCGGTGACGCTTTCCAAATGCGTGTTGTCGTGGATTAGCTCGATCGTCTTGGCACCGAGAGCGTGCCAGAGCAGGCGACCGTTTCCGCTGGCCGGTTTCACCGATTCATAAACTCGGCCCAGCCATCGGTAGTCGGATTCGTGCGGCGCCAGGCAGGCATCGGGCGAGAGGGCTTCCCAAAGGCGGGCCAAGACCGAGAACTCTGCTGCGAACTTGTCGCGGGTCTCATTGTCGGGCAGACAATCTTGGGCTAGCAGTAATCCTTCATAGCCGTCGATCGTGCGATCGACGTTTGGAAACAACGCCAAGCAGACCTTTATCTTCTCGGGCAACTCGGCTTTGAGTTCATCGAGGTTTGTGATGACCGACTGAACCGCTTGCTCGTCGAAAGCGAGAGCCTTGGCAACGTCGTCGAAGATGCCGATGTAGTCGACAATCAAACCATGCGACTTGCCGTCGGCGACACGGTTCGTGCGGCAGATCGTTTGCAGCAGGTTGTGATCCTTCATCGGCTTGTCGAGATATTGAACCTGCAAGATCGGTGCGTCGAAACCCGTCAGCAACTTCGACGTCACGATCAGCAGTTTCAGCGGATCGGCCGGATCGCGGAAACGGTCGAGCAGCTTTTCCTCGGCGTCACGATCGAGGCGATAGTCATCGTACTGCGTCTCGCCGGAATTGACCGACATCACGACCGCTGTTTCAAGTGAGCCGCCGCTGCTAGCCGCGGGTGTGCCAATCTCGCAACCCGCGGGTAGCGCCGTCGGCTCACAAAGGCGATCAATTGCCTGCTTGTACAAGTGACAGCACTGGCGATCGAACGTGACCACCATCCCTTTAAAACCGTTCGGGTCGACCTTCGCTCGAAAGTGATTGACGATGTGCTCGCAAATGCCCTCTACCCTTTCCGGCGACTTGACCAGCACCGCCATCTTCGCCGCTCGCTTGCCCAAGTCGTCGCGGTCTTGTTCGCTTAGCTCGCCAGTGATCTTGGCATAGGCTTCATCAATGGCGGCCTGATCGATCCGTAGTTTGACATCGGGAGCCTCGAAGTGCAGCGGCAACGTCGCGCCGTCACGGATCGACTCTTGGAATGAGTACCGAGTCAGGTAACCTGATTTGTCTTCGTCGGCACCGAAGGCGTAGAACGTATTCTTGTCCGCCCGATTGATCGGTGTGCCGGTCAAACCGAACAGGAACGTACCCGGCAAGGCTTCCCGCATCTTGCGTCCAAGGTCGCCTTCCTGCGTGCGGTGGGCTTCGTCGACCAGAGCGATGATGTTGTCGCGGGCGTTCAGTTCGCCATCGGCCTCGCCGAACTTGTGGATCGTCGTGATGATGATCTTGCGGACGTCCCTGGCCAACAGTTGTTGCAACTCGCTGCGGCTTTCGGCTTTGATCATGTTCGGCACATCGGCCGCGTTGAACGTCGCGGTGATCTGCGTGTCCAAGTCGATCCGGTCAACGACGATTAGCACCGTCGGGTTGCCGAGCTTGGGATGCATCCGCAGCTTTTGTGCGGTGAAAACCATCAGCAGCGATTTGCCGCTACCTTGGAAGTGCCAAATGAGTCCTTTCTTGATCCGTCCGTCGATCACTCGCTGAACGATCAGGTTTGTGCCTTCGTATTGCTGGTACCGGCAGATAATCTTGATGCGTCGGTGTTTCTTGTCCGTCGCAAAGATTGTGAAGTTTTGCAGGATGTCCAATACGACTTCCGGCCGCAGCATGCTTTCGACCGTCTTGCGAACATCAGCCAGCGAACCATCTTGTGTTGCCTGGAATGCGGATATGGTGGGTACGGGGTTTGCCTGCGAATCACGCGAATGACCGCTAATAAAATCTTTGTCATCTCCAACAAGAAATTCGCGTTCATTCGCGTCATTCGCGGGAAGAAAATTGTCGCCGGAAAGTTTTGCGGACTCAGCAATCGCCTGATAATTTGGCCCTCTCTCTCTGGCCAGTTCGGATTTATAATTCCGTTGTTCCCCATTCGTTTCACCCACACGCCACGGACCCCAGATTGTCAGCGGCATGCGGATCGAACCGTAACGATAGGCACGTCCGTCGCTGGCGAAGCTAAAAATGTTCGGCACGAACATCGCCGGAACGCTTTGTTCATAGTCGTCGTGAATTTGACTGGCACCATCGACCCAAGTCACCGCCGGTCGCACGGGCGTCTTGGCCTCGCCGACAACGACAGGCATGCCATTGATCAGCAGGACGATGTCAAAACGCTTTTCCAGCTTGCTGACCTTGTAGGTCCACTGGTTGCAAACGATCAGTTCGTTGTTGGCCGGATCATCGAAATCGATCAATCGCACCGTCGTGTGTTCGCCGCGATTACCGAACGGCATCGTCTTGTCGTTCCGCATCCACTGGGCGAACGTTTCATTCGAGCGAACCAAGCCATCATTCTGCACCGCCAACGCAATCGCCCGGAGCTTATAGATCACCTCGTCCGCCCGATCGGGCTGTGCGGCGATTTCCGGATTGAGTCGGACCAGCGCATCGCGAAGTTTCGATTCGACGAACACCTCCGCAGCCTGCCTCGGCAGTTGCGGTCCCGGAACGAACTGCCAGCCAAGTTTCTGACAGGCATCCAAGATCATCTGCTCAACGGTGTTGGCTTCGTTAAAGCTCATGATTGACCTCTTAGTCTGGACAGACGAAATTCGATCGTTTCGAGGATCGGAAGATTCACGTCCGAGAATCGGTGCATTATCGCAAGATTGACGGTCGTAAAATCACCGGAAGATACCTGCCCGCGAATCACGCGAATGAGCGCGAATCGAATCATTGGAAACCGTTGTCCAAAGAATCGCGAAGCGATGGCAGGTGCTAGCCCCGGATGCCAATCCGGGGTTTCGACCGACCCATCATCCAAGAGTCGCGAAGCGATGGCAGGTGCTAGCCCCGGATGCCAATCCGGGGTTTCAACCGACCCACCATCCAAGAGTCGCGAAGCGACGGCAGGTGTGTTGTTTGGCGACCGGCCAATCGATGCTTCGATCGAAAGGCCGTTGCGTGTTGGGACACCTGTCGTCGCGTTGCGACTTCGTCGGCGAACGGACATGGGAACCTCGGACTTGCGTCCGAGGCTATTGCCTATCGTCGCTTCGCGACTGGCGTGAACGAACACTTCCGCAGCCTGAAGAGGTAACTGCGGCCCCGGCGCGAACCGCCAGCAGAGCCCCTGACAGGCAACGAGAATCATCTGCTCAACTGTGTTGGCTTCGTTAAAGCTCATGATTGACCTCGCAGGCTGGACAGACGAAATTCGATCGTTTCGAGGATCGGAAAATGCACGTCCGAGAATCGGTGCATTATCGGAAGATTGACGATCGTAAAATCACCGAAAGATACCTGCCCGCGAATCGTTCGAATGAACGCGAATCGAATCATTGGAAACCGTTGTCCAAAAAATCGCGAAGCGATGGCAGGTGCTAGCCCCGGATGCCAATCCGGGGTTTCGACCGATCCATCATCCAAGAGTCGCGAAGCGACGGCAGGTGTGTTGTTTGGCGACCGGCCAATCGACGCGTCGATCGAAAGGTCGTTGCGTGATGGGACACTTGGCATCGCATTGCGACTTCGTCGGCGAACGGACATGGGAACCTCGGACTTGCGTCCGAGGCTATCGCCTATCGTCGCTTCGCGACTGGCGTAAACGAACACCTCCGCAGCCTGACGAGGTAACTGCGGCCCCGGCGCGAACCTCCAGCAGAGCCCCTGACAGCCATCAATCATCATCTGCTCGTCGGTGTTGGCTTCGTTGAATGCCATTATGCTTCACTTTTCGTTTGCAATGGGAAAAAGCGATCCATCAATGCAGTCTTCAGCGTTCCAAGCGTTTCTAAATACCCAACCAACTCTCGCTTGCGTTCGGAAATTGCATCGAGAACATCCACGATGGATTCCTGCTCTCCCATCGGTGGAATCGGGACTCGGACTTTCTTGAGATTGCCAGCGCTAACGTTTGTCTGGCTGACTCCCGGCGTTGCGTAAGCGAGAATTCGCCGCTGCCCAAGCTCCGAGTTGAGGTAGTAGTTCAGAAATGACGGCAGCATCATGTCCGTGTCAGCTTTCAATCGGACGAGGTAGGATGCGAATACAAATTCCCCTTCTAATCGAAACATCCCAACCTTTCCAACAAGGTCAGCACTGTTCGTGCGATTGAAAAGTATGTCGTCACGTTGCAGTTTGAAATCGGCAAACGTTTTCGCATCTAAGTCGACGTATTTCAACGAGTTGGCGACGATCAAGCCATCGTCATAGTTCATCATTCGCAAAATCGGAAACTGGCCTGCTTCATGCAACGGAATCGACAAACCATACTGACAAAGTGACGTTACCTCATCAACCGTCCCGACTTGCCAGTGAGTTGGAATGGAGCCGGGTTTAGTTTTCTGCATTTTGCAAGCGGCCAAGCCTTGCACAGTGAGCTTGGTCAACAGCAGCCGCTTCAAATTTGCAATTTGAGCAATGGAATCACGGAACCAATTCGTCGCGTCATTTAGCTCAGTCAATAGTTCTAAAATGCGTCTCTGAGCACTCAAAGGCGGGAGGAAAAACTTTTGGATCTTGAGTGTCTTCCAGTTAATCGTTGGCGACAATGATCCAACTGATATGTCGATCGCCCTCTCCATGAAAGCATCGCTTTGCATGAAAAACGGCAATAAGCCAGGCTCAATTTCCCCAGGCTTTTCTCGAAGCACCATCGCATGTGCTGAACAGATTCCTTCGCACTCTGCAATCGCAAGCTTTCTCTGATATGCTCGCCGTTTGCCGAATATTACGTCGCCCGGCTGAAACAACAACTTCTGGCCGACTACGTCAGAGGGAGTGCCGTGTTCGGTCAGTTTCAACGAGTTGGGGTCGAGGTGTTCCAATCCGACATACACATCCAGATCGGTTTCGGATGGATCGACTCGTGTGTTTATGCTATCTGCGATTTGCCCGAATTTCACTTCGATCGCAAACTCTGTCTCTACAGCTTTATCCTTGGTGAGTTGATTATCGTTGGCCAAGGTGAGCTCCCTCAAAAACGCTGAACAAGCTTTTCATCGAATGCCGCGTTGAAATTGAGCTTGATTGCCAGTTCCTTGTCGTCTCTTCAAGAGACAACACTGCGTTCTTTGGTAAGGCAGAATCTGCAAGTTCGGCGCGGACATAAAGAGGAATGCTCAGATTGAACTGCTGGTCTCGCAATTCGTCGCTGGGGACCCAGCGAGAAAACCCAGCTTTGTCTTGATCTGATGAAACTGCGTCGGCTATTTGAGTGGCATGCTCGCCAGTCAAAAAGCTCTGCGCTCGCTCTCGCGTCACCTGATTCACGGCATTGATCATCAGAATTTTGTTCTTCCGCTTTCGCGGCTTGTTCATCCGGCAGACGACCACGCAGGCTTCCATCGGCGAATTGTAGAACAGGTTGGGTCCCAGGCCGAGCACGCACTCGATTACGTCGGCTTCGACCATCGCCTTCCGCATTTCCTGCTCTTCGTTGCGGAACAAGACACCGTGCGGGAACAGGATCGCACAACGTCCCGTCTTCGGATTCATGCTTTGGATAATATGTTGCCAAAACGCATAATCAGCACGGCCCTGCGGCGGCGTGCCGTAGAGGTTGCGGCCCCAAGGATCGGCGGAGAAAGCGTCGCGGTCCCACTGCTTGATCGAGTACGGTGGATTGGCCAGCACCACGTCGAACTGCCGCAGTCGGTCGCCCTCGACGAACTTCGGGTCGGAAAGCGTGTCGCCACGAACGATGTCGAAATCCTCGACGCCGTGCAGGAAGCAATTCATCCGAGCGATGGCCGACGTCATCAGGTTTCGTTCCTGTCCGAACAAGCCGACGTTTCGCCATTCCTTTTTCTGACGCTGCAAGTGCGTGATGCTGGACAGCAACATGCCACCGCTACCGCACGTCGGGTCGTAAATCGTCTCACCCGGTTTCGGTTGCAATAGCTCGGTCATCAAATGCACGACCGTGCGGTTGGTGTAGAACTCGGCGGCCGTGTGTCCGCTGTCGTCGGCGAACTTTTTAATCAGGTACTCGTAGCCGACCCCCAGTTCGTCTTCGGGGCAGTTGGCGATCGACAGCGCCACCGAACTGAAGTGCTCGATCATCTCCTTGAGTGTGCGGTCGGGCAGGCGGTCTTTGTTCGTCCACTGGGCGTCGCCGAAGATGCCGTACAGCTTGTCGGTGTTGGCCGACTCGATTCGTCGCATCGCGTCCTGGATCGCCTTGCCAACGTTCTTGCCCGTTTCGCGAACGACGTTCCAGTGGGCATCCTCGGGGATCACAAAGCGATGGTTCTCGGCAAACGAAGCGTAGTCTTTATCGCCGTCGGACTCGGCCAGCGCGCTTCCGTACTCTTCGTCGTACACATCGCACATGCGTTTGTAGAACAACAGCGGAAAGATGTACTGCTTGTAGTCACCAGCGTCGATGAACCCCCGCAGCAACGTTGCCGCGCCCCACAGGTAGGATTCGAGTTGGGATTGGGTGAGTTTAGACATGGTTTTCTTGAATGAATGTTTGCCCGCTAATCGCGCGAATGAACGCGAATAAAAATGAGTTGTCGCTATCGTTGTTCTTATTCGCGTTCATTCGCGACATTCGCGGGGCATTTTTTTTAGAATCATGATCGGGTTTTCTTTACGGTGTGGACGAGGCGTTCCCACTCAAGTCTAGGATGCCCACCGAAGTTGACCAATATGCCTAATTCGTAGCCGGTGGCGTTGAGATAGTTGATGATCTGGGCGCGATGTTCGTCCGTTAATTTGCTGACGGCTTTGATCTCGACAATGATCTTTCCGTAGCAGATGAAATCCGGGATGAACTTTTGCTTCAATTCTTTGCCGCGGTAAAACAAACGTAACTGTTGCTGTGGTAAGAAGGGGATTTTCTGATATTCGTGTTCAATCTCCAGACATTCCTGATACACCGATTCGAGAAAGCCGCAACCTTTTTCGTTGTAAACCTCGAAGCACGCACCAATGATTTTGAAGCACTCGTCTTTGTAAATTAGGTCTGTCATTCGTGTAGCTCTGAGAATTGTGAAAAAATGATTGCCCGCTAATCACGCGAATGGGCGCGAATACAAGCTGGATGAAAGAACTCTGACATTTTCCGTTATTCGCGTTCATTCGCGCCATTCGCGGGTAAATCTTCTGTCAACCCAGCAGGCCATGTTTGTTTAACAATTCCTTCAATTTGTCTTCCGCTTCATAAGCAGCATTCAAACTCGTTTTTAGATTCTCGATCGCTTCGGCAACGGTGATCGTTTCCTCTTCGATCACCGGTTCGATGTATCGCGGAATGTTCAGGTTCCAGTCGTTCTCTTTGATCTCGTCGAGCGGGACGCAACGGGCGACGCCTTCGACATCCTTGTAGTCGTGATACCACTGGAATATCTGATCCACATGGCTCGGAAGCATCTCGTTTTGGGCGCGGCCTCTTTTGAATTGGCTGGACGCATCGACGATGAGGATTTGCTTCTTTCGCTTGGCCGGTTTCGTTTTGCGGAACACCATGATGCAGGCGGCCAGTCCGGTACCGTAGAACAGGTTTGGTCCCATTCCGATCACCGCATCGAGTATGTCCATGCTCAGTAGTTTCTTGCGGATCGTTCCCTCCTTGCCCATCCGAAAGAGTGCGCCATGGGGAAGCACGACGGCCATGCGACCTTTGCGTGGCGACATCGATTGCACCATGTGCTGGACCCACGCAAAATCACCGCTCCCCGACGGTGGCATCCCCGCGAAGTTGCGACCGTAGGGGTCGCTGGTCCAGACGTCTTCACCCCATTTTTCGAGCGAGAATGGCGGATTGGCGATGACGCAATCGAACTTGGATAGCGAGTCACCGCTGTGAAACGCTGGCGTGCGAAGTGTATCGCCGCGAACAATTTTGAAGTCTTCGACGCCGTGGAGGAAGCAGTTCATGCGAGCGATCGATGATGTGGTTAAATTCTTTTCTTGACCGTAGAGCTTGCCCCATAGCTTGCGAATGTTTCCACCGTCGTCTTTGACGTGCTGGATCGCTTCGATCAACATGCCGCCCGTCCCGCATGCCGGGTCGTAGATCGTCTCGCCTTCCTTTGGATGTAGTATACGAATCATCAAATTGACGACCGTTCGCGGCGTGTAGAACTCGCCAGCCTTCTTGTTGGTCGCGTCGGCGAACTTCTTGATTAAGTACTCGTAGGCACCACCGAGCATGTCGGCGCGAGCAGAATCGTTGCCAAGGGGCAGCAGCGAAAAGTGCTCTACAAGATCACAGAGCAATTCGTCGGAGAGTCGGTCTTTGTTGGTCCACTGGGCATCGCCGAAGATCCCATAGAGCGTGTCGGGATTGGCTTTCTCGATTTCACGCATCGCCCGCTGGAGTGCTTTGCCGACGCCCGATGTCTTCCGGCGAACGTCGTCCCAGTGGCACCCCGGCGGAACTTGGAAGCGGTGGTTCTCGGGGAACAGGGCGTATTGCCGGTCGCCGTCGGATTCATCGAGGGCGCTGCGGATTTCTTCGTCGTAAACGTCTGAAATGCGTTTGAAGAATAGCAGCGGAAAAATGTAGGTTTTGAAATCGGCAGCGTCGACCGGCCCACGAAGAATGTTCGCGGACTCCCAAAGGTGATTGCAAAGCGTTTTGAGTTCGAGGTCTTCAGTCACAGATGTCCATCATTTAGGTTTCGACGTGCCTTCTGGTCGACATAAGCCGATTGAATAACGCTTCGTTCGGCCGCGACCGATCCGCTCACGCGACTCGGCGTAAACGTCGCAACAAAATTGCACCCTCGATGACCATCCAGACTTGCAGTCCTAATAGTCCTACTCCGAAACTTACCAACAACCAGGATTGATCGGGAATCCAGTTGAAAACCAGATCATAGGTGATCGCCCAGGCCGGCATTAACAACATGGCCACCATCGGAACCGCCACGACCGCGATCGGTTTGGACAAACGGTATAAATAAAAGGTTGCGACCATGAGTGCTAGTCCGGCAAGCAACTGGTTGGTCGCTCCGAACAGTGGCCAAAGCATCAGTCCGCCCTTGCCGGGCTGCTCGCCCGCGAAGATCGCGATCGCCAAACCCACCCCCACCGCAATGCCGGTCGCGACGTACTTGTTGCCCAAGGCGGGGGCACCCACGACATCGGACAATTCCCCAATCACATAACGCTGCAGTCGAGTCGCGGTGTCCAGCGTCGTCGCGGCGAAGCACGCCACCATGACCGACATGATCGCCACACCCAGCGGAATCGCGATGCCAATGGCACCTAAGAAATTAGCCCCACCGTCGACGAACGCGGCCAAGTGATTCTTCAACGTTTGGCTTTTCCAGCCCCCGCCGCCCTGATCGGTCGCCGGCACGCGGTAGTACGATCGCCATGCATGGCGGGCGGGGGACATTTGATCCGGGGAGATGGTTGGTTGATTCGATGGGGCGGCGGCGATCCCGGAACCTGCTGCAGTGGTAGCACTCAATGTTGCCGTGCCGTTCATCCCCACCCCGGCGCAGCAGGCCAGGATGACCAGCACCGCCAACATGCCCTCGCCCAACATCCCGCCGTAACCCACCGCGGTCGCATCGGTCGCGGTGCGAATCTGTTTACTGGTCGTGCCCGAAGCGACCATGCAGTGAAATCCCGAACACGCGCCGCACGCGATCGTGATGAATAGAAACGGAAAAATCGGTGGTGCATCGTCGGGGATTTCTCGAGCGATTGCCGGGGCGGCGGCAACCAAGTCCGCTTGACCGGTCCACGACGCGACGGCCAAACCGAGGATCATCAATCCCAACGCGACAGCAAGTTGCAGGGAATTGATGAAGTCGCGTGGTTGCAGCAGCAACCAGACCGGCAGCACCGAAGCGGCGGCGGCATAGGCGAGCAGCAACACGGTCCAAACCACCACCGGCGTTGCGTAGTAAGCATCCACCGGCAGGACCGAGTCCAAACGAATGGGGTATTCATACGCACCTAAGTAGACCGTTGCGTATAGTCCCGCCAGCGCCACCAGGCACGGCACCAGGATGCTGCCGGTGCCGCGGCGACCGATCCAGCCGATGACCATCGCCATCGGCATCGCCGCCCAAACACTCAGCACCGATTGCGGGTAGAGGGCAAAAATATTGGCAATGACCAACCCGAAGATCGCCAGCACGATCGACAGCGCGAGCATCAAAACGACCAGGAACAGGACTTTGGCCCGAGGCGAAATCAGGTGGCCGGCGGATTGGCCCACCGACTCACCCCGGTTTCGCAGCGAAATGATCAGCGCCGACAGGTCATGGACGCCGCCGACGAGGATCGAGCCGAAGACGACCCACAGCAGCGCCGGCAACCACCCCCAAAACACCGCGAGGGCCGGGCCGACGATCGGGCCGGTGCCGGCGATGGAGGTGAAATGGTGGCCAAAGACGATGCCGCCGGCGGTGGGCACGAAGTCGACGCCGTCCTCCTGCTGGACGCTGGGAACCGGTTCGGTCGCGACCAACCCGAAGAGTTTGGACGAAATGTACCGCCCATACGTCAGGTACGCGGCCACGAAGCCGACCATCGAGGCGACGGCGACCAGCAGGGTGCTCATGGGCGATTTGGAAAAAAGGTCGAGACCGCCGGTCGCGGACCGACGCAGGGTCCCACAATCCTAGCGGCGACCGCCGGCGGCCGGGCCGCCGGGCGAGCCATTTTTTCGCTCACGTGTCCGCCGCAACCGGCCGATACGTCTGGTACGGCCGGCCAAAGACGTGCTTGACCGCGTGAACCCTTGACGGGGCGAGCGGCGGTGGCGTACTTTGACGGTTAGACAAAGGCGACGTGGCCAAGTGGCTAAGGCGAAGGATTGCAAATCCTTTATTCGTGGGTTCGAATCCCACCGTCGCCTCTGATTGGTTTGCGGGCTTTTGCCTGGCAATCCAATTGCCCGCCCTTGTAGCTCAGTCGGTAGAGCAAGTGACTCTTAATCACTGGGTCCTAGGTTCGAGTCCTAGCGGGGGCATCGGTTACTACGTCAAAAGCGGCAAAGCGATTGCCCACGGGACGAACCTCACGACGAGGAGCGAAATTTGCGGCTGGTCCGCAATTGACCAATACGGACCCAGACGGCTTAATGACCATCCGGGTTGTCCGTGAAGTAGGACGGCCTTTCAGGCCGTCCAAAGGGTCACCGGACGTGTATTCAGGGCCATTCTCAATCGCCTCGTTGTCCGGTCCGTTCTCGCTCACGCCATCACCCCGACGCGGCCGCGGTGGCCCCAACCCGAATTCGGTTCAATCGGGAACCGCCCCGGCGAGTAACGATGATCGGTTAACACCGGCCGAAAACCCGACTCAAGCCACCGGCGAGCCTCACCGACGCCCCAATCCGCCGCCTGTTCCAACGTGATCGGGATCGCAATGCACCGGCAATTGAAGTGAAGCGGCGGCGTGAAGTGACTCGACCGGACACAATCATCACGCGTCGCAACATAACGTTGATGCGACAACAAATCGCCGACGATCGGGTTGGCCATGATCGTTTCCCGTCCGTCCCGGTACGCCGCGTGAACGTTGGTCCGGCAAACGCTCCGGCGATGTCAAAACCCCCGCCGTCATTGCTGCCTTCACCGATCGACCAAAGCGGCAAGATTTCCCGCCAGCACCACTCCGGCACCCGGTCGGCCGCATCGTCCGACCCAGCCATCAATGCCGCCACGTTGACCGCCGCCGAATGATCGGTGATCGACGCGGCCGCATCCCGGACCGCCCCCGATGCCGCCTGAAGCGGTGCGGCATACGGGTCAAACCATGTCCAAGCCTCCGACGCCGACCGCCAGATTTCACGCCGCCACTGCGACGCCAGCGTTTGGGCGGCGATCAATGCCCGGCCGAAAATTCGGTCGGGAAAATCGGAGTTTCTCATTGGTCAATCACCGAGGAGCCGTCGGTAAACTTGAAGCCGGCTAACAATAACTGTAAGCTGACTTTGGTAGTGGCCTGTGGGTCGGACCTCCGATCTGACAGATCGGCGTCCGGCAATTCCGAGGCCGCTACTTTTATTTAGTCAAGTTCGTATGAGTAAAACCCTGCTTCGTTTTCTTTGAGCGACCGCTCTTAAATCGTCAACTTGACCGCGTAGGTTTTTGTACCGACGACAACGCCAGAAACCATCCGTTGAATAGCGGCCAAGTTGCGGTCCGCTTCCCGGTCCGGGTGGGTTTCAAACAGCACAGCGCTGGAGAGGATCTCAGGCAAAGCGGAAATCGCATCGGGCCTGTCAGGAATTTTGTGTGCGGAGGCGACTTGACAGCTACACTTTCTCCCTTTCTACAACTGACGAGCCAAACGCATGGATGCGAAACTTCAAGAACGAGCCGAACAGCTGGCCACCGAGTTTGCCGCCGGGGCCTCCTCGATGGCTGAACTCAATGCCCTGCTGCAAACGATGAGGCAAGCGGGGGCTGGAGACAATGCTCAGCGCCGAAATGGACCATCACGCGGGCCAACGAAGCCGAGACGCAAGTCACCCCAACAACCCGCCGGGCAAACTGCCGCTGGCGGTCGTTCGACCAAGAAGCTGCTAGGTGACTTTGGAAAGATCGAAGTCCAAACCCCACGCGATCGACAAGCCACTTTTGAGCCGTAAATTGTTGGCAAACATCAACGACGAATCGAAGGATTTGATGATAAAACCTTGGCGTTATACGCTAAAGGTTTGACGACCCGCGATATCCAAGACGTTGTCAAAGAATTGTATGATGTCGACGTCTCGGCTGACCTGGTCAGCCGCGTCACCGAAGACCTGGAGAATGATCTCAAAACATGGCAGACCCGAAGTCTCCAGTCGGTCTACCTGATCGTTAACGAGGGGGCGAAGTTCTGGCTGAATTGCTTGACTGACCTGTCCAACCGAGGCCTCAAAGACATCTTCATCTGCTGCGTCGATGGTCTAGCAGGTTTCCCCGAAGCGATACGAGCGGCGTACCCGCAAATAAAAGTGCAATTATGCTTGGTTCATCCCCGACGGTCGCGGCGGCTGAAGAACAACTTGATAAGTTTGGTGAGATTTGGGACAGCAAGTATCCGACAATATCCAAGCAGTGGCGTCTGAAGTGGGCGGACATCATTTCTATGTTCGACTTCCCCGAGGAGATTCGCAAGGTGACCTATACGACCAACGCGACCCGGTCGCTGGGTAGCGTGATTCGCAACTACACCAAGAATCGCGAGGCAGTACCCCAGCGAGCAGTCAGCTTTGAAGCTTCTGTTCAAGGCGATCCGGGAGGCGTCGAAGCGATGGACCCGTCCGATCAAACACTGGAAGCAGGCCCTGAACCACTTCGCGATCCTGTTCCCCGACCGAATCCCCAAAGACCACCAACCATAGACAACCGTTCACCTGACACAAAATTTAGGACAGGCCCTTTCCGAAGCTGACCCAGCGCTATCTAATATCAACTCTCGCTCTGGGGTTTTAGCGTATCCGGGCGACAGGAAAGTCTTTGCCACTAAGTGGTTCGGGTGGAGTCATTCGGCATAACACTCTAGTGACGGCAAATAGGTCACTTCGCCAAAGCGGTTTAGGGCCGCGGTCAGGTCCGCCAACAAAACCTGGAAACGCGACCAAGCCGTCTCGGGAAGTAGCTGATGCTTCAGTTTTCTCCAAAAACGCTCGATCGAGTTGAGCTCCGGACTGTAAGGCGACAGGTTGTAGACAAATAGGCCAGCCTCTGCCCATCGCTCACAAGCCGCCTGAAAGGCCCCACTGGTATGGCACGACGCGTTGTCCAGGACGACCACCGTCTCGCCGTCGATTCGCTTCACGTAATCGTCGAAAACCGCAATCACCCTCTGGCTGTTGACATAACCCTTATGAAGGTAGCTGACGACCGTACCATCGGGCTGTTCAAACCCGAGCGTCTGCACGCTGCTGCAGCTCGGCCCGGCATTTGGCAAACGCCTGGGCGTCTTGTTTGGCCTTCAGCGAGCGGCGGGACCGCTTCCAACTTCGCCCCAACCGCCGGGCATACTCCCGCAGCGTGTCACGGCTGATCGTCTTGCCGGTTTTGTTCTTGAGTTCCTCCAAGACGCGGGCGGGCTGTTTGGGGAGTCTCGGTGAACGACTAGGATTTCGGTGATTTGGGTGATCGTGAACTGCCGTTCGCTCAGCAGGATCGCTTGGGCTGGAGTGCGAGTGGTGTGATTGGGGTGGGACTTCCAAAGCTGATTGAGCAGTTGGCGTTGTTTTTCGTTAACGTGAGCGAATCGTGTGGCCGGTCGAGCCATGAGTTTACCTTGGTCAGTCGTCGTCGAATTGATCCAAGGGAGACCTCAAATTGCTATCAAAACAAACGGAAGATCCCAGCTTTCACTTGAGCAAACCACTTGCCAAATTACGCCGAAACTGACCCGCCGACCCGCTTAGCCGATTCCGATGAGATCCGCGTCCGTGACGACGCCGGCAACAAACGCCCGCTCACCGAACTCGCCGACATCGACATCCAGCGCAGCTACTCCGCCATTCACCGTCTCGATCAAATGCGTTCGATTACGATCGCCGCCGATGTTGACGAAGAAGTCGGCAACGCATTCGCGATCACGGCGGACTTGCGGGCATCGCTGATGCCAAAGCTGTCCGAACAATACCCGAGTCTGCGAGTGCTTTGGGAAGGCCAAGAAGAGCAAACCAAAGACTCGATGAACAGCATGCTGTACGGATTCATCGCGGTGATGATCGTGATGTACTTGCTGTTCACGATCGAATTCAAATCCTACCTGCAACCGTTCCTGATTCTCTCGATCATTCCCTTCGGTGCCTGCGGCGCGATCTTCGGTCACATCATCATGGGACTACCGTTCACACTGTTTAGCATCTACGGGCTCGTCGCTCTATCGGGCATCGTCGTCAATGATTCGATCGTGCTGATCGACTTCATCAACCACCGAGTCAAAGACGGCCTATCGCTGGGCGACGCCATCCTCGACGCCGGCCGACGCCGTTGTCGCCCGGTGCTACTCACATCGCTCACCACCATCGGCGGCATGCTTCCCATTTTGCTGGAAAATCCCGCCAAGCCCAAGTCTCGATCCCGATGGCAACGAGCTTGAGTTTCGGATTGATCTTCGGCACCGTCCTGGTTTTGATCCTAGCCCCCGTCGGTTTTTCCATCATCGCAAAAACGCAGGATCTGTTCGTGATAGAGTATGCTAGCCATGAATCTACACGAATGATGCCCACAACATGAATCGTGGCAACCTGTCGATATTTAATGTAGCGGAAGTCGTCAAGACTTTCGTTTTTCAGACTGAACAAAACTCTTGACGAGTTCCGCTACCCCTCTCAATTGCACTTTCCATGAACAGCCACTTTAGGACACCGAGCACACCATTCGCATTGTTGGCAGGTATGCTCGGATGTTTTCTGGCACCACTAATAAGTCCGACCAATGCAGCGGCCGACGAAGGTACAGCTGCAGACAAACGCCCCGATCAGCCCAACGTCGTTCTTATCCTGACGGATGATCTCGGTTGGCAGGACGTGAAATGCTACGACATCGACGAGCCTTCACCGATGGAAACACCAAACATTGATGCGTTTGCAAAAAAGGGGGTGATGTTTTGGCAGGGCTACTCGCCGGCTCCGACCTGTGCGCCGTCACGATGTGCCATCCTGAGCGGCAACCATCCGGCACGCGCTCAGAAAACGCACGTCGTCGGTGGGGCACCGCCCGCGCCGATCAATCAGCGCTTCCGCATGATGGACCCGTGGTACAGCGGCCGGATGCCGGAAGAAGAGATGACGCTGGCGAAGGCTTTGCGTCGCAATGGGTACACCACCGGGCACTCGGGCAAGTGGCACATTGCGATCAGTCATAACGCATTTCCGCAGCCCCAAGACGTTGGATTTGATTTCACTCGATCCGATCGTGGTTCGCGAACTGGGATGACGGATCGGCTGAAGGGGTTCGCGACGACCGCAATGGAGGATCCATATCGGCTCGACAAGAACGGCTATCCGTACCACCAAACCAACGAAGATGCTCTGGCCTTCCTTGAAGAGAACAAGGACAAGCCGTTCTTTCTCTATTACGCGACCTGGCTTGTGCATGCCCCGATTCATACGCGGTCACAGACGCGGCTGGAGAAATACGCGAAGCGTTTGGGGATTGATCCGGCGAACACTCCGAAGAAGGAAACACCCGGTCAATTGAATCCGTTCTACTGCGCGATGGTCGAGGAATTGGATTACTACGTCGGCATCGTTTTTGACTATCTTGACGAGACGGACGACCCGCGTTGGCCCGGGCACCGGTTGAGCGAGAACACTTATGTGATCTTTACGTCTGACAACGGCGGCATGGAAGGCGGGCCGAAGGAACGCTACACGGACAACCAGCCTTTGGCTCGCGGGAAGATTTCGGCCATGGAAGGCGGGACACGAGTGCCGTTGCTGATCGTCGGGCCGGGCATTCGTTCGGGCGTGCAGACGAACGTCATGGCCAACGGACTGGACTTCTACCCGACGGTCCTGTCGATGACGGGAACCCCAACACCGCCAAACAAGAATCTCGATGGCTGTGATCTTTTGCCTTTGCTGCATCAAGACCCCCGCGACGCAGGACTCGTCAAGCACGCCGACGGGACGACTCGCGACGCGATGGTCTGGCACTTCCCGCACGGTGGAGCATTGGAAAGCACCATCCGCGTCGGTGACTTCAAGCTGGTTCGCAACTACGACCACGTCAATAATCCCGGGACCCCAGAACTCGAGTTGTTTCAGCTCTACGATTCGTCCAGCGGCGACACGCGACGGGTTGATATCGAGGAGTCACGGAATCTTGCCGAGTCGATGCCGGATCTGGCTAAGAAAATGAATGCTCGACTTACGGCTGATCTGACCGAGATGAAGGCGAGCTATCCGTACTACAACCCCGATTGTTCAGCCCCCGTCCCCAACAGAGAGAAAGTTTGCACGGTCGAGTCACATACGAGGCAAGGACAACGAGTCAGGTTGATTTACCGCGAGAATGGAGCCAGCGTCACACACGCGGATCTGATCTATTCGCTCAACGGAGGTGAGCAGTACGAAGAATGGTTCCGGACGTCCGCGAATCTGCAAGACGGCAACGCGGTCACCGCTGAGCTTCCCGAAGGAACGACGCACTACTATCTCAATCTGATCGACGAGAATCGGTTTCTTCGCAGCTATCCAGAAGTTGTGGGCAATAAAAAGAGTAAGTCATTTGCCGCAGCGGCTCTCAGCACGCGGCCTCAAGCCGCTGTCTCACCGAAGCCAGCCGAGAAGAAAGGCAGACTTGATCGCAACATCCCGTTCGATCGTTGGGACACGAACAAGGACGAATTCCTGTCGCTTGACGAGTACAAAAGCGGGCTGGCCGGAAAACCTGACCTCGAAGCGCGGTTCAAACGCTTTGATAAAGACAAAGACGACAAGGTCAGTCGCGAGGAGTTTGTCGGCAGAAAGAACTAACCCTTGGACTGGCCGCAGGGGAGAAACGGCTGTCGATCCGACGGATGCCCCCTCGGATTCTTCATCATCGCTAAAACTCAGGATTTATTCGCCACGGTGGCCTGTCCTAAATTTTGTGTCAGGTGAACGGTTGTCTATGGTTGGTGGTCTTTGGGGATTCGGTCGGGGAACAGGATCGCGAAGTGGTTCAGGGCCTGCTTCCAGTGCTTGATCGGACGGGGGCCATCGCTTCGACGCCTCCCGGATCGCCATGAACAGAAGCTTCAAAGCTGACTGCTCGCTGGGGTACTGCCCCGCGGTTCTTGGTGTAGTTGCGAATCACGCTACCCAGCGACTCGATCGCGTTGGTCGTATAGGTCACCTTGCGAATCTCCTCGGGGAAGTCGAACATAGAAATGATGTCCGCCCACTTCAGACGCCACTGCTTGGATATTGTCGGATACTTGCTGTCCCAAATCTCACCAAACTTATCAAGTTGTTCTTCAGCCGCCGCGACCGTCGGGGATGAACCAAGCATAATTGCACTTTTATTTGCGGGTACGCCGCTCGTATCGCTTCGGGGAAACCTGCTAGACCATCGACGCAGCAGATGAAGATGTCTTTGAGGCCTCGGTTGGACAGGTCAGTCAAGCAATTCAGCCAGAACTTCGCCCCCTCGTTAACGATCGGGTAGACCGACGGGAGACTTCGGGTCTGCCACGTTTTGAGATCATTCTCCAGGTCTTCGGTGACGCGGCTGACCAGGTCAGCCGAAACGTCGACATCATACAATTCTTTGACAACGTCTTGGATATCGCGGGTCGTCAAACCTTTAGCGTATAACGCCAAGGTTTTATCATCAAATCCTTCGATTCGTCGTTGATGTTTGCCAACAATTTACGGCTCAAAAGTGGCTTGTCGATCGCGTGGGGTTTGGACTTCGATCTTTCCAAAGTCACCTAGCAGCTTCTTGGTCGAACGACCGCCAGCGGCAGTTTGCCCGGCGGGTTGTTGGGGTGACTTGTGTCTCGGCTTCGTTGGCCCGCGTGATGGTCCATTTCGGCGCTGAGCATTGTCTCCAGCCCCCGCTTGCCTCATCGTTTGCAGCAGGGCATTGAGTTCAGCCATCGAGGAGGCCCCGGTGGCGAACTCGGTGGCCAGCTGTTCAGCTCGTTCTTGAAGTTTCGCGTCCATGGGTTTGGCTCATCATTTGTGGAAAGGGAGAAAGTGTAGCTGTCAAGTCGCCTTCGCACACAAAATTCCTGACAGACCCGCCCGACATCCGGGCGACCGCGTCGCTCGTTTAAATAGTCTGCGTTGTTTCATTATTTCGGCTAAATCAACAAATGACGCCCGCGGGGGATTGCTCCTCCGCGGGCGTTTCGGGTTTCAGTTCGTCTTTCGACTTACAGTTCGACGGACTCTACTTCGCGGACGAAGCGGGATGCGTCGTTTTCTAGGAACGATAAGACGACGTTGAACACGGCGTCGCTGAAGCCGCCGATGTTCAGGATGTCGTCTCGTTCGGGTGCTTGCGTGGTTCCGTAGGGTTGGATGTCGATGCAGACTAGCTTTGGATCGGCGATGCCGTGTCCGCGCTGGGTCTTCTTGAACTTCTCCCACTGCGTCATCACTCCGGTTGCACCCTTTTGGCCGTAGCCGTGGGCGCGTCCCGAGGTGATCCAGCTTTCGTTGTCGCTGACCAACACGATGCCCGCGAAGGCTTGCTTCGCGTAACGTTTGTTGGCTTCGACAAATGGCAACGAGCAATCCGTTCCTCCGCCTCCGTACTTCGACAAGCGTGCTGACAATGACAGGATCGAATCACTTGGATCGACCTTGACCTTGTAAGCTTGCGTATCGAATGGAATCACGACGCTGTCCGGGTTGCGACGCAGGATCGCTGCTGCGAACAGTGCCGCAACATCGACGCATCGCATCTTCGACGTTCCGCCCCCTGACGACCGCACGGTTTCCCGTGACTGGGCAGCCCATCGAACCTGACGTGTCGAGTCCGATGATGACTGGTCCCGTCAGCGTTGGCACGTTTCCGCACGCGATCTCAGCAGCGTCATGCAACGCCGTCTTGATCTTGCTTGGAACCTCGTCCGATGCGTTCATGTAAGCGGCCAGGAACTGGTACGGGAACTGACGGCTGCGAGCGATCGCGTCGCGGTCAGCCAGTTGGCCGGACACGTAGTCGATCATCGCGTTGTCGGTACCCGCGAATCCAAGGATTCCGGGCTTCTTGAACACGTCGTGACGCAAAAGCGTGTTGAGGTTCATTCGCAGTGCTTGCGGTCCCATTTGTCGGGCGATCGCCTTCCAAACGAGCGGTCCCTTGGCTGCGTCGGCCAGCAAGTCCCATCGAACTTGCAGGTCGCCGGCGATCAGCGTTTGGGCTTCGTCCGTGTCGGCTGCTCGGTAGGCGACTAGTGACTGCACCGTCGATGGCAGGTGGTCAGCCGTAGCTGGTGCCCACTTCTCGACTGGCTTGTCGGTCAACCATCCGAACAGTGCTCGACGAGCGTCGTCCTTCGGCGTTGGACGTGCCATTCGCAGGATGTCTCGCAGGCTTGGATCGTTTCCGATCGAAGCTGAGAGCAGCTTGCCAACAGACGCGTCGTTCAGCCAACGTTGGAACGCACGCTGCAGCGAAGACGACAGGCCTTTGCGACCGAACTGTCCTGAACGAGTCATTTGGAAAACGGTGCGCAGTACGCGGCCGTTGTCCGCGACTCGGTCGAAGACTTGGTGCATTAGTTTGGTATCTCGCGTCGACAGTACGACCAATAGCGCTGCCGGCATGTCCTTCATGTAAGCACGCTCACGTGAATAGACGGCCAGCTTTGCCAGGAACTCGTTATCGTCGATTTCGTCGATCAACTTTCGCATCGCGTCGAGTTGGTTTTGCGCGGACGCGTAGTAGACGTTGCCGAACGTACCAGTCGCCGCCATTTGGGCGAGCGCGTGCTTCGCTGACAACTTGTACGCTGGGCCGCCTGCTTCGTTGACGACAGTCGCTCGTGGCAGGACGCTAGTGATGCTTTGGAATAGAGACTTGTTGGCCATGTTTGACCTCCTGAGTAATGCAGGTTGTTAGCCTGCGTGTGCAGTCGCGGCAGGCTGGAAGCCCACGCTACGACGAAGTAAACGATCCGACGAGGTTTGGTGCAGAGGTGGCTCCCGAATGAGCCACGTCGCCGGTTTTTGACCAGCCAATTCGGCTGGGTCGTTACGGACAGCGGCGACGAAGGGAATCGAACTCTTATGTACTCCACTCCGGCAGTCGGATCGTGTGTCTTGCCACCGCGAGCGAAACGCCCCGAACGAAATGGGACCGTTTCGACACGCAATGGTTTTGTGTTGTTGAAGTGGGATAAGCTTCTAGCTTGTCGATCTAGGACTGACAGGCAGGATGCCTATCCCACGGGTAGTGATGCAAAAAACGCGATCGACGAAGTTGTGACCAGAGGATTTTCCGGTGCTCTACCACTGAGCTACGGCGCTGCAATCTTGCGAATGGCAGTTGCGCCGGTGGGACTCGAACCCACGACACCCGGCTCCTGAAGCATGTACTCCGAATCGGCAGTCGATCGTGTGCGCTTTCTATCTCGTTTTCTTCTTGGTGGTCTTTCCCATCTGTTTCCAAAGGGAACGGCCGTTGTCTCGGTCGAGCCGGACGAGTTGTTGCTGTCGTGTGTCGAAGGCGATCAGGTTTCCCTTGGGACGCTTCGCGTAAACGAACGGCAAGCAAACGGCGATGACTTTGTGCGGTTCGCCGGCTGCGCGAGGCAAGTAGCGAAGTCGAACAGGTTCGTCGATAGGTTGCGAGATGCCAGAGCAGTCCCATAAGTAGGACGGAAGCTCGATGATCTCGCTGAGGATGGTGACGTAGTCACCTTTGGCGATGTCTTCGCCAGCGATCCTGGCCGCGACGGTAGTCACAGTTTTGGATCGGGATTCGGTTGTGGTCTTCATGTTTCCGTAATCGTTGAAAGATTGAATGGTGCATGTGTGTTCTCTGTTGAACCGCGAGTTGTGATTTACTCGCGGCCGGTCGTAATGGCGAAACAGGAGTGTAAAACACGCATAGTTCGATCTCTTGAGACGATTGGGAAAACGCGACTAACGAAGTGGTTGAATCAGAAACGTTTCGATGCTCTAACCAATTGAGCTACGGCACCGCTTGGCAATGACGGCGGGAATCGAACCCGCAACCTCCGAATTAAGATGTACTCCGAAACGGCAGTTAGTCGTGTATTGGATGTGGGATAAGCTTCCAGCCTGTCGTCCAGGGGAATGGCAAGCAGGATGCTTACCCCACGGGTTGTTGTGTGTAAAAATGATCGACGAAGTTTGTTAACCAGACAGATTCGATGCTCTACCAACTGAGCTACGAAGCGAACGCAAGGTTCACTTCGGTGGGACTCGAACCCACGACACCCGAGGTGATGTAGTCCGATTAGGCAGTCAATCGTGTTTTGTAAAAGTCCAACGAAGTTGTTTGCCGAGAAAACCGGTCTTAACGACAGCAATGCCGTCGACAGTGGGCACACGACGACGATTCTCACGGAGATTCATCGACGCTCACGCTGCTTCCGGTCGTCCAGAAGTTCGATACCTTAGGGTCGTCATAGTTGCGATGTATTCCCAGCAGGCAGTTAAACTTTGTGCTGTGATCGACCAGCGAAGGTTTTGAATCAGACGGTTCTTTAGCAAAGATGTATTCCGATTCGTCAGTTGGTCGATCAAGAAACGCTGGTGGGAGTCGAACCCACATAAACCGGGTTGCAGCCGGCCGCCTAGCCATCTGGCTCCAGCGTTGCGGTAGTCTTTAGGGATTAGCCTTTAGTCTTTAGGACAACAGGGGAATGAAATGCGTGATCACAGGAAATTGCGAGCGTTTGAGTTGGCTGATGAATTGGTTCTGGACGTGTACCGTGCTACCAAGACATTTCCACACGAGGAAATGTTCGGCCTGACTTCGCAACTTCGTCGCGCCGCCGTCTCGATCGCATCGAACATCGTCGAAGGTTGCGCCCGCCAGTCGCAGGCGGACTTCGTTCGATTCTTGGATACGGCATTCGCCTCCGCACGCGAAGTCGAGTATCAACTCAGCATCTCAGCGAGACTCGAGTACTTGCCCGCAGAACTCGCTACAACGCTCAACGATAAAGTCGTCAAAACATCAAAGGTCACGTACGTACGGACTGCTCAAATCACTCCGCAGCGATTCCTAATTCCTACAGACTGAAGGCTAGAGACTATTTGCTGCGCAAGTAGTCGTCGCGATTGACGCCATCACAGACGCCCCGATCGTAGGCAACAACGTTTGAACCGCTGACCGCTGCCGCATGGGCACAGGTCGTTACGGCCGAGCTTCTCCTCGAGTTGCTTGCCTTGGATGATTCGGACTCCGCGTTTGACTTTCGTTTCTGACGGGTAGCCTTTACGACGTTTGCTCATCGGCTCGAAAGCATTGGGCGTTGTCGTCGTCATACAGATGTTCGTATCGCATCGTTCTGCTCCGGTTTGAGTGTGAAAGTGTTGATGTGGGTAAAGGCCGATCGGCGAAGGTACAACTCAGAGGGTTCACATTTTCAAGATGTAATCCGAGTCTGCAGTCGATCAGTCAGTGCTCTCGCCAGGAATCGAACCTGGTCTACGACCTTCGCCCCGTCGCGGAGCGATCCATCAGAACTCAGTCGCGTGCTAGTCCGGCACACTCCGAGAACATTTTGAGTAACCCGCCCAGGAATCGAACCTGGTCCGACAGTTTCGAAGACTGTCATGCTATCCAGCACACCCGCGAGTCATTTGGTTGTTTTCTTCATCCATAGTCACAAGAGCCGACGACTGGGTTCGCACCAGCATGGGTCACGCCCGAAAAGGATTACAGCCAAGAGCGGTGCCTTTCTGCATCGAGCCACGTCGGCTTGGGTTGTCGCATCAGTAGCCCGACCAGGAATCAAACCCGGAACTTCTGGTTGGAAGCCAGAGATGATGTCCGTTTCACCATCGAGCCGTTTTGCGAACAAGCGGAAGGCGAGGGAGTCGAACCCTCATCACCCGAAGGTGGCACGCGTTAGCAGTGCGGCCCGGCAAACCGTATCCGGCTGCCTTCCGAAGTAGTCTTTAGCTGATAGTCCTTAGTCTTTAGAAATCCCTTATGGACTGCAGACTATTATCTAGGGACTGCTGCACGAGGTCCGTCCGGGAATTGAACCCGGTCTTCGTCCATACCACAGACGCGTGCTGCCGAGGGCTCTTACAGACTTTGTCGTTTCAGTGATCACGGATGGAATCGAACCATCGGTCTCCTGCTTGTCACGCAGGCGTCTTAGCCGCTGGACCACGCGATCGTTTGTTATGACCGAGGTGGGAGTCGAACCCACAAAGTCACGAGGCTCTCGACCTCGTCGCTTTGCCAGTTTGCGTACCCGGCCGAATGAAGTAGCGGATCCGGGGGTCGCACCCGGCGGTCCTGGCTTATGAGGCCTGGCTGAGCCTGGCTCACCCGCATTGTTGTCTCACCTGTGAGAGTAAAAGTAGCCAAGGCGAGAGTTGAACTCGCAAGCCGCTGTGGGCACGACATTCTGAGTGTATCGTGTCTACCGGTTCCACCAGTTGGCTTTTTGCGTTCAGTAGCGAGGGAGGGAGTCGAACCCTCAAAGTCACGAACGTTTGAAATTCGCCGCTTTGCCAGTTTGCGTACCACGCCATCATTAGTAGCTCAGGTGGGACTCGAACCCACAGCATCCCTGGTTCTAAGCCAAGGTGGTCTGCCAATTGCCTACCGAGCCGTTTGAAAAAGTGGAGATCCGGGGAATCGAACCCCGATTTTCTGCTTGCAAAACAGACGTCTTCCCGTTGGACGAGCGCCCCATGTTGTTCATTCGTTTCAGTGTCCAGAGCAGGAGTCGAACCTGCAATCACTCAGGTTTAAAGCGAGCCGCTCGGCAGGTTGGCGTATCTAGGAGTCGTTCGCTGGTGCCGATGGGAAGGATGCGACCGACCGCGTCCTTCCTTTGGCTGCCAACGTGTTACGCCTTTAGTCGCGGCGTATTGTCGCCAGTCGACTTACGGTGGTTTCGGATCACCTTGCGGTAGTCCGGAACACTGTCGCCTTCGACGATCACATCGCCGACCGTTTCACCAACCCAGCCATCGACCCAGGGGTCGTCGCTATCTTTCAGCTTCAGCACTCGGCCGACTTTGGCGAACTGCGTCGGGATGTACGAAGTCGTGACGACGCTGGCACCAGCGACGATGCGTCTCATCGCACATTGCGTGTACTTCACGTTTCTGGTCATCGTCGTCTCCTGGTTAAATGGTAGTCAAAGTCGTTTTGCGAAGGTCGCAGTAGTCCTCGATGGAATCGAACCATCGTTTCCCGCGTTTAAAACAGGTGTCGTCGCCGTTGGACCACAGGACCATGTTGTCGATCCGAAGAGCACGTCCCCAAGGATTTGAGCCCTGACTAACTGGTTTGGAATCAGCAGTGCTACCGTTACACCAGAGACGTGTGTGTCTTTACAAAACAAGTGGGAGCGCAAGGAATCGCACCTCTCGCCGACTACCACACAATTCAATGCAGAAGGCTTTTTAAAAAAACCTCCCGTGTGGAAACGCTCCCAAAAATTCATCAATCAAGCGGAAGCCCCAATGCGGGATCTGCACTCGAACACATCGACGGTTTCGCCGCAGCTGTTTTCAAGACAGTGACCTCATCCGGCCGGGTGACTTCCGTAGTGCGTCGTTGAACGCAGTGACGTGAGCGGGAATCGAACCCGCGGACTCCTGGATGAAAACCAGACGATTCTGCCATCAGAATCTACCACGCCGTTTTGTAGCTTCGATCGAAGCGAGTACCGCATAGGAGTTTCGATCTCCTTCCTGCTGCCTGAGAAACAGCCGACCTAGCCAGTAGTCGAATGCGGCGAATTAAAAGCGATGGCAACGGGAGTCGAACCCGCAGCTACTTGATAGACAATCAAGCTTCCTTCCCAGAGGAAATTGCCACCGAAAATGTTCACGCGAGGGTGACCGATCGGAATTGAACCGACATGGACCTCGTTCACAGCGAAGTTCCTGAAACCAATACAGGACGGCCACAGCTCCATAGGCTGGAATCGAACCAGCGGCAAACTGATTAACAGTCAGTCCGAGCCACCAACGGCTCCCCCATGGATTATGGATTCAAACAGCACCGGAGATTGGAATCGAACCAATGAACGACCCCCTCGGCGGAAAACAGTGCCAGAGTCAGGTGCAGCGACCAGCAACTGCTACTCCGGCGTACATCAAACTTGCAAAGCACTCCGTCCGGGAATTGAACCCGACCTGCGAGCTTCAAAGGCTCACGTCGCGACTACGCGCCGGAGAGAGTTTTCGACAACGAAAGAGTGTCCTGCGGGAATCGAACCCGCCTATCTGAGTTGGAAGCCCAGCACCTTTGCCGCTCGGTCAAGGACACGATGTATATTTGAAGTCGGAAGGATGAAGTGTGAAACGAAGCGAGCTATTTCACACTTCTCGCTCCATCCTTCCGACTTTTGCAAAGTGCCCAGTGGGAGTCGAACCCACACTTCCGCCATGGCAAGGCAGCAGGCTACCGCTACATCATGGGCGCAAAAATGCATCACTACCAAATTGTCAAAGATCAAAAACGCCGAAGCGTCTAAAGAGCACCGAGCCGGAATCGAATCCGCATCACCTCGTTACGACGGAGGAGTCTTGCCGTTAGACCATCAGTGCTTGTCTCAAACTGTCTCAAGTGGGATCGGTGAGAATCGAACTCACATCGCTCGGATTAAGAGTCCGATGCATTACCTTGTCTGCCACAATCCCATGTGTCGTCGTTGTTGTTTCGTTTCAGTCGGCGTGGCGGGAATTGAACCCGCGACCGTCGCCTTATAAGGACGCCGCTCTCACCCCTGAGCTACACGCCGATGCGTAGCGATGGGGCCGAAGGGAGACCGACCGTCACCGAACGCCCTTAACAGACGTCACAGCAAAGTCCGTCATGCTGCCAGTTACACCACAGCCCCGATGTTCGATCGCGGCTATGCGTTTCAATTGCAGT
Organism: Pirellulaceae bacterium; assembly: GCA_963833245.1. GTDB lineage: Bacteria > Planctomycetota > Planctomycetia > Pirellulales > Pirellulaceae > Rhodopirellula. The sequence continues at coordinate 233,807 of CAWHXH010000002.1, read as the reverse complement.
GCAGGCAGCATGGTGGTGTTCCTTTCGTGTCGTTGTCGTAAGTGGTAGCCCCGAGGATCGAACTCAGAGCGACCCGCGTATCAGGCGGATTTGGGCGACCAGCCCTCGACTACCGTTGTCGTTTCAAAAGTCGGACACCTCGGAGTCGAACCGAGAGCCTTGCGCTCCCAAAGCGGACGTGCTTCCATCTGCACCTGTATCCGATGTTGTGTCGCTTAAATCGCCGCAGCAGTTGCTGTCGGCGCATATCTTCCTTGTCAGTGGGCCGGGAGGCGCTCGAATCCTCGTCTGCGGTTCTTCAGACCGCCGCTAGACCGTCTCAGCTACCAGCCCAAATTGGGTTCGTTGTTGGGGTTGTCCGTTCGATGCGGACACGAAAAAAAGCTCGATGTCTGCGTGACACCAAGCGTTCATGAAGAAGTCGTTCGCTTATGAAAGCGAGTGTCACATCAGACGCGGATACGCCGGGGCATTATCTGTATTCAACGGTTGCCCGCCGAAGAGATTGCCTTCGTGTATTTGTTCGAGTCGACTGGATTGAATATTCGTTAACATCGGAAAGCTCGTTACTCGCTCGTCTGTGATTGTGACTTGTGTGTTCGGAGAGATAGACTCTCTCGCCGCCAGATGGTTCGCCAAAAATGTCAGCTTCTGCGAAAAACATTCTTGGCCGATGCTGCCTCACACGAACATGAAACACCGCTCAGGCGCGAAAGTACTCATAGGACGCGAAAAAAGATCAGTCGCGGGTTGCAAGGAAACGCAAGTGATGAGCGGCATGTGCAGAATGAATTTGCTCAATTCGCTCACGTGGCAGTCGCCCAAACGCTGGATGCGGAGCATAGTCACCAAGATGAGCGTAGAACCGAGACACGCACGCAGCAAAAGCCTCAACTTCACGAGCGTCATCCAGATCGGCCGGCGGAACGAACATCGACGCTGTGCGAATTCCACCAGGAGAATCGCCGCTGAGAACTTTCGGCAATAGGATCCGTCGCATCACAGGACGCAAGAACGCGAAGAATGACATCCACTTCGGATAGCCATCGACACTCGGATCTTGCACCAGTACCAGATGGCGGCAAATCTGCCCCAGCGACCAGTTGCCATTCTGGTTGTATCCGCTCTGCAGTAGCGATCATGCCTCTCGGGCCGCCGCGTTCAGATCGTCGAAGTGTAGTTCCCGCAGTTGTTCCATGCGGTTAGTTTAACGCGATAGGACATTGTTGAAACCGTAGTGCAAGCATTGTCGATGCAGAGCCAACCCTCGATACGAAACTCGATACGAAACTCGTTATGAACTCAATCGAAAAGTTTCTCGCCGCGAAAACTTATGCAGTCGCCGGCGCATCCAATCGCCAACACAAGTACGGCAACAAAGTCTTCCGCGCCCTGCTCGCCGCCAGCCGCGAGACCTACCCGCTCAATCCAGCTCAAGACGAAATCGAAGGCCATCAAGCCTACCCGTCAATCGCAGACCTACCGATAGTCCCCGAAGCCCTCTCAATCATCACGCCACCTGAGGTCACGCGGAAAGTCGTGGCCGACGCAATCGCTGCCGGAGTGAAGCACATTTGGATGCAACCCGGAGCCAAAGACGATCAGGCCAGCGAATCCGCACGCGAAGCCGGCATCACCGTCATCGACGATGGCAGTTGCATCCTCGTTCTGCTGGCACGTCAATCATGAGCGACGCAATTCAAATTCGAGAATCACGGGATGATGATCGAAACTCAATTGCCATCGTTCACCATTATGCTTTCAGAGAAGAGGGCGGCTCGATCGTTTAGCTTGTCAATGATTTGTTCGATGACGAGACAGCGAAACCAATGTTTTCGCTTGTCGCGGAAGCAAACGATGAAGTGGTCGGCCATGTTCTCTTCACCTCGGTGTCCGTTGAGTCGTCGAAAGAGAACGCCGCCGCGATGATTCTCGCTCCCATCGGAGTCGCCTCATCGCATCAGCGAACGGGAGCGGGAAGACGACTTATCCATGAGGGACTTCATCGACTCACAGCGCAGGGCGTCCGGTTGGTTTTCGTCTTAGGCTATCCCAACTACTACGGACGTTTCGGATTCCGGCCTGCCAGACCGTTGGGATTTCTGGCACCACACCCCAGTCCATCGGAACACGCCGACGCTTGGATGGTACTTGAGCTAGCCAATGGAGCGATCTCGGCAAACGCGGGAACGGTAAAGTGCTCGCAAGTGCTGGGGCTACCTCAGTATTGTAGTGCGTGAATTCTTTCGAGTGCGAGTTACTCAATCTCCCGGATCACTTTCGCTGGGTTGCCGGGCACAACCATTCCAATTGGCACGTCCTTCGTCACCACGCTGCCGGCACCGATGACACTGCGATCGCCGATGCTTACTCCAGGACAAATGATCGCTCTGCCGCCGATCCACACATCATTTCCGATCGTGACGGGCTTGCCGAACTCTTGGGTACGACGCTGGATCGCATCCAGTGGATGCGTGGCGGCATAGATATGCACGCCGGGAGCGATAAACACATTGCTCCCGATCCGCACTTCGCAAACGTCCAAGATCACGCAGTCGAAGTTGAAATACACCTTCTCGCCAAGATAGATGTTGGTCACGTAATCGCAGCGAAAAGGTGGTTCGAGCCAAACCGTGTCTCCGCCGCTGCCGAACAGCTCGCAGCAAACGTCTCTTAAACTTTCAGCGTCGCCCGGTTCGGCGTTGTTCAACACATGGAGTAGCTTCCGCGCGTGCAGGCGATCGGCCGTCAGCTCACTGTCAGCGGGATCGTAAGATTGACCGGCGAGCATCTTTTGCTTTTCACTCATCTCACTCAACCAAGATCGAGTCAACCAATATCTCGAACGGCCCTGGCTTCTTATCCCCGAGCAAGATGCCGACGGAATGAACTTGGCTGGGCGTCAGCTTCATGTTGGGCATGGGGCGGCCGTAGGAATGAGCGACGAACTTATCGACGGGGAGTTTGACTTCGGTCCACTGACCGGCTTTCGTGTCGAACTCCAATTGATACGAGAAAGCGGTGCGGCGATCGGGTGTGTAAAGATTGAACGTGTAGCGTCGTCCGTCACCTTTGACTCGCAATACGATCGTCTCGCCGGGATCGAGGCCGAGTGAGCCGTTGGGTCGGGACCGCACCGAAGCAAACCCGCCATTGTTTTCGAGCGAAAGGTTGCCGGCAAACCGCATCACATTGGTTTCACCCTTCGATTCGCCGCCAGCGTCCACGCTCACGATCGACGCTTGGCTGCTCGATCGACCGCCCATCACACCATCGTTGACGATCTGCCATTTCTCCGTGTCACTGGACTGAGTGAAATCGAACAGGCTAGTCATGGTTTGTGCATGAACGGAGGTGGATAGCGCTGCGACGATCGCGCCAAAGCAACAGAGGCGGAGGAATGGGGTCATGCTTTTGGCTCGGTTTGCGGGGACAATAGTTTATTAGGACTGTAGTCGGTTGGCAAACGCCGCTGACCCGTTATCCGCGAATCGCCAGCTCAATCACTGCTGCTGCGATTGCTGTTGCCGTTTCCACTCGTCAGTCAGCATTCCGGCATATCCCCAATTCTCGTCGTCTACTTCCTGGATGACGATATGAATGTGCTCGGGTTTCTTGCCGAGTTCTTCTACCAAAGCGTCGGTCATCCGGCGAACCAATCGCGATTTCTGCTCGCGATTCGCCCCCTTGGTGATCTGAACATTTATGTAAGGCATGGGAGATTTTTGCTTGGCTAAAGTTTGATGGCAGCTTTGCAGAATCGCTTGACGACCTTCGCATCGACGTCGTCCATGCTCTTGTACGTCAGGTGGCGACGGAACTTTCCGCCGCCTTCGAGCAACCCATCGGGATCGTCGAGCGACGCCCCTTGAGCGAACGACAATTGCACGTGAGCTTTGTACGGGAACACGCCGCAGAACTGCCCTTCCTTTCCATCCGGCTTCAACGTGTAAAGCGTCCCACCGTATTTCGTGACCTTCGACGCCTTCGGAACCGCCGCCATCACGAGCGAATCGAGCAGGTTAATCAAGTTCTCTTTCTCTGCTTCAGTCATCAAGTATCTCGTTACGCAAGCTTTGCACCATTGGGGATTGTCTTATCGGGAACCGCCAAGATGACCGATCCGTCGTCGCGATAGAATCCCACGATGAGGAACTCGGACATGAACGTACCGATCTGCTTCGGCGGAATATTAACGACACCGATGATTTGCCGGCCAACCAGTTCGTCTTTGCTGTAGTTCACGGTGATCTGAGCACTCGTGCGTTTCGTGCCCAGTTCCAACCCGAAGTCAGCCGTGACCTTGTATGTGGGCTTGCGTGTCTTGGGCAGTTTCGCGACTGCGGTAATCGTACCCGCTCGCATGTCCAGGTTTTCAAACGCTTGCCATGGCGTAACGCCGGTTTGCATCTCCAGTTCGGCCAAGCGCAAAGCGATCACTTCTTCCGCACGTCGCTCCCGAGTCTCCACTCTCTTCGCCGACAAGACGCGATGGCATTGAGCACGTCGTTTGCCGGCGGTCCACTTCTGCCAGACCGACATCGCAGCGTCGTTTGCTTCGAGAGCGAATTGAAACTCCTTCGGCACAACGACGGCTTCGGAGTCCGCGATGTCGAAGCTGACACTTGCCGTATCGCCGGATGAGATACCACACAGCTTTTGCAGTTTCTTCGACACCATGAAGCACCACTTGCCCTTGTCGGGCATCAAGCCGCATTCGATGCGAATGCCATCAATTTCACCGTCGATCCGCAGACGCTTCGACTTTCCGAAGTCCAACTGCGAGACAATGTGCTTCGGCAAGTAGACCAGCGTCTCGGTGATCTTGACGTCGAAGTTGTAGGGATAGTCACTCATTGCGCATAAAAACCGCAGGCAATATACTGTTTGGCGGTGATTCTAGTCAACACAGTCAGTTTGAATAATCCCTGCAATGAACCAGCAAGCGATCAACTCAGTCACATGTAGTTTGAAGCACACGCCGAATGCTTTATCGCCAATTACGTCAAAACCGAAATCCGAACCGAGACTTGAATGAACTCTTCCGACGGCATCCCCATCTGGCAGGTCGACGCGTTTGCCGATCGGCTCTTCACCGGCAACCCGGCTGCCGTTTGCATTTTGGAACGCTATCCGAGCGATGAGTGGATGCAAAACGTCGCCATGGAAATCAACTTATCGGAAACAGCGTTCGTGGTTCCGACCGATGACGCAGGAAGTTTCCACCTTCGCTGGTTCACGCCCGCCACCGAAGTCGATTTGTGCGGTCACGCGACACTTGCCGCGGCACATACGCTGATCGAACAATCGAGTGTCGAGGCTGGTCAGCCGATTCGTTTTCAAACGCGAAGCGGCGAACTGGTCTGCACACAGTCCGGCCCACGGATCACGCTCAACTTTCCAGCAACTCCGCCCAGCGACAATGTCGATCCGACAGTTGCCGAGCAAGCACGCGGTGCGTTGGGAATCCGCGAGGCGACCGTTCTGCAAAGCAAGTACGACCTGCTGGTTGTTGTCGAAGACGCGAGCATCGTCGAATCGCTTCGGCCGAATTTCAATGCGATTGCGGACATCGACACTCGCGGGGTGATGGTGTCGGCCGCTGGCCAAAAGAGTGGCATCGACTTTGTTTCGCGTTTCTTCGCGCCTCAATGCGGGATCAACGAAGACCCCGTCACCGGTTCGGCCCACTGCTGCTTGGCACCGTACTGGGCAGATCGACTTGGGAAGACGTCGGTGGTTGGCTACCAAGCCTCATCTCGCGGCGGCACCGTGAACTGCGAAGTCGCAGGGGATCGCGTTCACCTAGCGGGCACTGCGGTAACAGTTCTCGAAGGTCGACTGCTGAGCGAACCGGCTGAAGGATGAGGGCTGAATGAATAATTCGCCGGGTCAATACAATGCCAGCAAGACTTTATCCTTCAGCCCTCGTCCTTCATTCTTTCGATGACCGATTCCCAAGGCAACGAACTATCGCGAGCCGAGATCGACCGCATCATCATGATGGCTTGGGAGGACCGTACGAGCTTCGACGCGATCCGCACCCAGTTCGGCCTTTCACCCGGAGACGTCATCAAGCTGATGCGATCCGAGATGACTGCGAACTCGTTCAAAATGTGGCGAAAGCGAACGCAAGGCCGCACGACCAAGCACGAAGCCAAATTCGCCGAAACCGACTCTGGCGACGAGCAACGTCGGTTCCGAGCCAAGTCGCAGCGTGGCTAGTGCGATGGCCAAGATCAAACGCGTCCGTACCAAGGCGTGTACGCGCTGCGAAGAAACCTGCGACGTTCTCTACCGCGTTCGCATCGACGAAGACGGCCAGTGGATATTCGTCTGCCCCGCGTGCCTCGAAAAGGTCAAACCGGGCAACCCGCACTATCAATACGGCGGCACGTGGAAGAGCAAGAAGCGTCACTGAGAGGTGTCAATATCCCTCTCCGCACTCAAGCAGAAACTGATTCAAAAAAATTCGCATGAATGCCTCACGGTCTTCCGCCATACGCCGGCCCGCGTCGGTGTTCATCAACGACTTCAGTTTGAACAGCTTTTCGTGGAAATGCCCAACGCCCGTTTTCTCGTCACCGGCGTCGGCCAAATGGAACGGCTGCCCAAATGCCGCGCCGTACTCGATCGTCCGCACAATCCCGATCGCGCCGTGCGCGTCCAGTCGGTCGGCATCCTGCACGATTTGGCCTTCCAGCGATAGCGGTTCGGCCGATTCCCCTTTGCGAAACGAAATGTTATCGACGATGTGAGCAACGTGCTCGATCAAATCATCGCCCGCACCAAGGCCGCTCAAAATTTCACGAGCAAACTCGGCACTCCGCTCCACACCTTCATGGAACTTCGCATCGCCGACGTCGTGCAGCAAGGCCGCCAATTCAACGATTTGCAAATCGCCGCCAACTTCTGATTGAATCGCACGCGCAGACACCAGCACCCGAAGCACATGATCCATGCCATGACCGGCGGCCTGCCCCTCCATGCGTTCACGCACGATGGCTTCGACTTTCTCAACAAGTTCCTGGATCACTGGTTCATCCATTTCGTTCGGTCTTCCCCCGACAACTTTTCAATTGAATAACGAAGCATCGTGCGCGGCATTGTCCTGGCATGCTTCTTTAAGAATTTTTCCAATCGAGACTGATCGCGTTTGCCCATCTCGCGAAGCATCCATCCAATCGCCTTGTTCATCAAGTCGTGCCCATCATCCATCAGACGCTCGGCAAGATCGACAATCTCCTTGAACTCATCGTTCCTGACAAGCGAGAAAGTCGCCAACACCGCCACGCGTCGCTCCCACAACAAATCGCTCGCAGCCAGCCGATCGAGGACACTTCGTTCATCGTAGTTTTCAACCAGCCAGGCCCCGAGAATCTTTGGGGAGGTCGTGTCAACGATGTCCCAGTTGTTCACCGCATCGAGGTTCGCCAAGTAGAAGTCCACAATCTCGCGACATTCAAATTCACGATGAGGATTCTTCGGCTTCGCCGCCAACTCATACTGATCTACCAGAATCAGCATTCCCGTCAGCCGACACTCATGCCACGGCGAAGCAAACAGTTTTACAAGCTCATCCCGCGACAAATCACGAAACTGCCGAGCCACCTTCCGCTGGTCCGGCACCACGCAACCGAGAAACCGATCGCCCTCCGCGTACCCACCCGGCACAGCCTGGAAGAACCCCGGCAGAAATGCAGCCTTATTTTCGCGAGCCACCTCACGAAGCGCTGATAGAACCTGCTTCGCCGACATCTTAGCGACGCCAAGTACCCGCACGCTTCAGACTTTTGGCGACGAAATCGAACGCGTCGGCCGGTTTGTAGTCTTCGAGAACATCAAAAAAGCACGCCAGCACTCGCTTGGTCTCAGCGACATTGATTTTCACGCCGTCTGAATTTGCTTTCCGGGCGACTTCATTCTAGATGTCGTTGAGCGTTGAGGCCTTCTTCTTGGCAGGCGTTGTCTTGACGGCTGCTTTGGTTGCTTTCTTCTTGGCCACTTCGTGTCTCCATGTTGAAATGAAACGTTTTGTTACGAAGTGCCAGTTGTACATTCCCTCCGACAAATCGAATACAGGCGGTGCCAAACGACACAAGCCAGTTTGATGCTGGCTTGTGTCTAAGAAGGTTTGTCGTGACTACGAATTACAACCGTCGAGGATGCCGGGATAGCTGGGCCAGTCATCTCCCCAATCGCCGGGATGCACGACGGGATGGTCTGGCATACGATAGGCTTCGCCGGGGTGACCTGGCGGAAGGTTGTCGGGCGCTGAGTAGCCGGGCGGAACGTGATAGGGATGATCCGGCGGCAGTCGCGGCCGGACGTGAATTGGCGGCGGTGACTCGATCACGACCGGTTCTTCATGTGGAGGCGGCCAAGGGTAATCGTCCGGCCACCAAGGTGGGCGTGGGCCGAGATCGTGAGTGCATGGCGGATAGTCGTCGGGCCACACTGGCGGAGGCGGCAATGGCGGAGGCGCGAGAATGATCGGGCCGATGTCGTATTCGGCCGGCGGATCATCTCTCCATTGCTCAATCAGTTCCTGCGTTTGACTGTTACCAGGAAATGGCAGCTCCGGTGGATCAAGCCGTTGCCAACGACAGGCGTCAATGTGAGTTTTTGACGGACCAACAAAATGGTAGACGTAGGATTGCATGATCGGATTGATGGCCCAGGCGGGCGAGTAGACCATGCTCACGTTGAAATCGGGCGGCAATAATTTGATGTAGCCAGGATGGTCGTTGTAGAGCTGATTGACGATCAACGATTCGTCGGTGGCCTGATCGCTGGCACCCCACGTCGGAATCAAGTGCCGGATGATGCGAGCGAACATCGGCCCATACATTTCTGAACCGTACAAATAGAGTCCTCCGTTGGGATGCAGCCATGTTGGTGCCGGCCGCACACCGCATCGCTTCGCCCAAATCTCTTGTGCCCGCTGCTGCCAACCGCCGTTGTCAATGCGATTGCTTGCTGACTGACGCTCGGCAACCATTCCGAACTGCTGTGGCGTCAGCAAATCAAACGGCGAAGGGCGGTCCGATCGAATCAGCATGTCGTTGTCGAGTTGCAGCACGTGCGTTGCCCCAAACTTCTGTTGAACGTGACCGCAGACAAACCTCTTCTGCCAGAACGGATGCACCGTTTGAAGGTGCTCGTCAATCCATAGCACCTTCGCGCCCCATCGTTTCGCGGCAGCCTCAAAGCTTTCCCGCTCGTTCTTCATTGCTTGTCGCGGCGGCAAGTCGAGGACCGCAATCACCCGTTTCATTTCCATATAACTTTCTCCAGTCCGTGTTTGTCCAAGCCAGCGTTTAGAAATTCCGGCCGCCGACGCTGATAGCCGGGTGGGTCAACCTGTTCGTGTTTAAACGAATGATTGACGTCGACGGCGACGTTCATGCCGGCAATTTTTGCTCGCCAGACGAAGTCCCAGTGTTCTTCCACCTTGAGCGTTTCGTCCCAGCGGATCGCTTGCGGGATGTCGCGGTACGCTACAAAGCAGTTGCCGACGTAGTGGCACCAGCGTACGGAGCGATGTTGTCGATAATTACCGAATGTAATGCGGAGCGTCTTTCCATCGACACGCAACATACGAGGACGTTCTTCGTTGTTGCTGAGCGCGGCCAGCAAATCGAGGTCGTGATGCTTATTGAGCGTCGTGATCAACTCAGGAAGACTCGTTTGATTCGTGATGAGATGATCATCATCGGCAAAGATAACGATCGGCGTGTCGCTGGCGTCGAGCAACCGATTACGACCGGCCGATAGACCAATGTCGTACTCGGTCTCGATCAGTCGATCGACCATGGCGGCTTCGTCTGGACAAACGGCCGAGAATCGCAGTTCCGGTCTGCCATCATCGAGGACGTGGATCAGCGGACGCTTGTCGCCATAGTGGTCGTGGATACTGCGAACGAGTGCCGCACAGCAATGCGGACGATGGATCGTCTTAATGCAGAAGGTGGCTTAATTACGCATGGACAATTTGACCTCCCGGATATCGCAATGAATGGAAACCGTGTTTGCGAAGCCCCATCGCTCGGAACTTCGCTCTGCCGCGTAGGTCGCGATAGCCAGTGCCGGCGACGTGTGCGTGGACGACCGAACAATCGATGGCGACTGCGATTTGCAGCTTTGCAATGTGACTCGCTTGGTAGAAGTACTCCCAATGCTCGTAGGTCTTCAGGGCTTCGTCCCAACGTAGCGTCGCGATTGTTTCCTTGCGAGCGAGAAACGCGTTGCTGACCATGTCGCACCAGGCCACGGTGCCGACACGTTTGTTTTCACCGCGGTGCATCCAGATGCGTTTACCCTTCATCAACGGCGAAAGCATCGTGGGTCGACCGCCTCCACCTTGTCGGACGGCGAGGATGTCGAGTTCGTGGTCTACGAAGTACTCGCAGACGCGGTCGATGTGGAAATCAGCAGTGATTACGTGATCATCTTCGAGCAGAAAGATGTACTCGGTCTGCGCCGCGTCGATCGCTGCGTTGCGTCCAACGCCAACGCCCACATCGTGCCGGTCTAGATTGATGACCGTGCAGTGCTTGGCAGTTTCGGGATACTTTTCGCTGAAACGAAGCTCGGGTCGACCGTCGTCGACAACGACGATGGTCGGCTCGGCGATGTGTTCTCGCAGCGATTTGACCAGCCGATGGCCAGGACCAAGGCCGGTGAATCGTCTTGATGCAGAACGTAATGTCTGCGGTTGAGACGCTATCTCGACATGATGCTTACCCAAACTTCCGGAGATCAGGATTCACGTGTTCGATCGCCGACTAGATTTCATCCTGGGTCGGCGTGATGCCGAGGAACTCAACCAAGTTGCCAACCACCTCCTCGGGATACGTCACCAACTCGGCGAACTCAATCCGGAATACCGGCACGTCGGGATGTTCGGCGATGAAGCTATTTCGGTGGTCGCGCAGACTTCGTTGTAGAACCTCGCAGTCCTCGTCAGTTGCCGCGAACCATTGACCACGATGTTTCTCGCTATGGTTTTGCAGCAAACGAATCGACGCTTCAATGTCTCGTTCGACAGAAATGATGCGCAGCGAATCACCAAGTCCGGCGTGAAGGTGATTCACGAACCGACACAAGTGCGGATACTTCGCTCCAGAGACCGTCTTGTCGCGGTTGGCTTCCGATTTACGACTGACGATCCACGACTTGAGCATCTGAGTCAGTTGGTCGTCGCTAACATTCGGGTCCGTCGCCGGGAAACGCATCACCTTTTCGCAAAGCTGTGCCAATCCGACTTCCTCACCGCCTCCTGTCGCTTCGTAGCCACCAAGCTGGTTCCCCATGTGAACGCCAAGGTGGTGCATCACCATCGCCACGCACGACGTGCCGGCGCGGTGCGGGCCGAGGCCGGCAAAGAACGGTGCGTCCGAATGGTCAGCGTTCTTGGCATCGTTGAAGAATCGCGTTTGACTCCACTTTCGTCCGCAGATATTCGATTTGGTCGGCAGTTGACCAACGAGCCAGCGATCGGGCGTGTAAACCGCGATGGATTCCTTTTGGATGTTCTTTCCTTGCACGAGTGCTTGGTAGCGACGCTGGATCAATCGACCGAGGTGATGGTCGATGTGATGCTTGGTGTGACAATCGTTCCAAGTGAGATGGCGATACAGTGTCTTCATTGCCTCGCGTCCGCGCACCATGAACGCGTGCGTGCGATTCACGTTGTAGGGTCGGTAGACGTGTTCACTGACTTTGTGCGGCGGGTTCTTGTCGGCGTAAAGGTGTTGGCCGCCGAGATACGCCATGCCCCAGTCGGCCGGCAGTTCGGCGATGAATTCCTGCAACCGTTCGCAGAAGTCATCGCCGAACCCGGCGTCGTCTTCAAACACGACATACGAGTCGATGTGTTCGAGCAAACACTTTTCGAGAATCAACAAGTATGATCGCTAACATCCCCACGCTCCGTTGCCTGCTCGCCACTGCGGGGCGTGGCCACGCGGCGGCCGTCGATTGCGGCGAACCGTTCGGGTTCGGGGAACGGCCAAGGATCGGGGAGTTGCCGCATCCATTCTTTCATTCAATCATCGCGGCGATCGAGATTCATCAAGAAGCAGCGTTCAACGATCGAATTCGTCCTCCGGATCGTCTTGGTCTGGTTCGGGTGCCCCTTCAGGGAATTTTCGCTCGTATCTGCCGATGGCAGTGTTGACGAGACTGCGGGCGACTGTTGCTGTAAACCTTCCATGCGGGAGTCCTCTTGCTTGGGCTTCTTCGAGTAACCAATCGACGATGGTGTCAATGTTTCGGCGGCAACCTTCGGCACCCCAGTCGTTCATCGTGTCGACACGGCCCGGATTCAACGTTTACAGGGCAGTTGCACGTTTCGCTTGGCTTTGCAAACCGAGCGATCATCAGTTTAAGTTCGTTGCCGGGGCCGGGCCGGTAGCTGCTCATTTTCAGCGTCGCCGGCATCGGTTCTTCGTCCGGCGGATTGCCTGCGAAGTAGCGTGGCTTTGACACAATCATCAAGTTCCAGCTAAACTATTGACTGGAGAAAATCTTATGCCTAGTCAATCAATCCAAACCGAACTTCTCGATTTCGTTCAGTTCGCGTCCCAGCGTGTCGAGCGAGGTGATGAGTGTTCGTCACTGGAGGAACTCGTCAGACAGTGGCGAAGCGACACCGAGTATGCAGAAGCGGTTGCAGATGTGCGTCAAGGAATCGAAGATGACGCCGTTGGGAAAGCTCAATCGATCGAGGATGCTTTTGATGAGGTGCGACGAAAGTTGGGCATCAACAGTTGAGCCGCACAGTCGAAAACCTGCCGCGCGCCACGATTCAACTCTACGAATCCGCATCTTGGTGGGCAGAGAATCGCAGCGTCGCCCAAGCCACTCGATGGCTTTCGGAAATAGAGTCAGCCATTCAAGGCTTGGCCGATACTGCTCCTGGGCATCCATTCGCGCGTGAGGCAGTTGCCTTCGATTTCACGTTGCATCAGATGAACTTCGGCGTTTCGAGCGCGCCCACACATCGTTTACTCTTCTCGTTCGACGATGCTCGAGTGCTTGTTTTCGCAGTTCGCCATCTCTCGCAGGCTGACTGAAACTCCGACGACATTGAGTAACTTGCCGAAGTGGCCTATCTGCTTGTGACTGATTTCACAGATCTTCAGTCGTTTCGGACTGTTCGGCCGCCTGCATGACGGCCTGAAGGTCTTTCCGATGTGTTTCGGTGAAGTAGACATCAAATGACTCTCCAGCGAGGACGATCGGCAAACGATCAGAATCAAGGAGAGCGAATTGCTCGGCGATTGCATCCTTGGATTCGTTTGCGAGCTGAACCATCGCCGCGTGGTTCGGGCAGAGCGCCAAATAGTTTTGGAAGTACACTTTCGCCGTCCCGGGAATGAACTGAACCGTCTCGAAGTAGGGTTCACCGTTCGCCAAAGAAAAAGGAACGGCGTCCTGACAGATCTGGCAAAACATGATTCCATCTGTGTTCGTGTACTGGTCGCGTAAGTAGGTTTTTATCTCTTTCTTGACGCCTGGACTGACGGTCGAAACTGATCTCGGTCGGATCTCTTTTTCCTCCTCGGGTGCGTCCAGAGCGAGTTGACCGACTTTCTCGCCACGTCGCTCGGGATTGGACGGCGAGCTTTCTGGTAGTTCAACACTCGTTCTTGAACGATACTCCGATTTGAACAACTGCCGGGCTTCAGCATCTAAAGCCGCAAACCACTTTGCATCCTCGAGCGACTGATCATCGCTGAAGCCCAACTCAGCCGCGAACTTCAGCTTCTTTTTGTACTCCTCGGTTCGCTTTTCAGCGTTTACGCCGAACGCAATCGCAGGAAGCCATTTCCAGCCAGGCGCGTACTCGAAGTCTTCGGGCAGCAGTCGGAAGTCAGCTTCAGCAGGCTGCACAAAGTCACTACCCTGGGGCAACCATTGTGCATCTCGCAAGGTTACTGCGAGTTGCGAATAATCTTCGCGGAGTGGCTGAGTTTGATTGCTGCGGTATTTTGCACGTGTCCAATTCGTGTCGGCTTGTCGTGCAAGTGTTGTCCAAAGTAGTTTGGCTAATTCAACTGTTGGGTTTTGTAACGCATTGACCAATCCAAGAATCTGAAAATCCTTATCAATCTTGTGGCGACTCGGATTTCCTGGTGCCTGATGCACCAAAAAGGCGACGTTCGCATTGCTGTCGCAACTCACTTGACTTATCCGCAAGCTAGACAATGCCCCAACGGTCTCGGCAAATTCGCATAGGATTTCCGCATGGCTCCGGACATCGGCGTACCTAGGTGACAAAGCGACTCGCATGGGGCCAGCATCACCCGATTTGTAAAAATCCGACAAACCAGTCTCAAGGAACGGTTCATCAAGGTAAATCTCCGAAGGAATTGACCATTTGCCGCTCGCGTTTAGCAGCACAGCACGCTTAGCGAACAACTTGACGGCGCTTGGGTCGGAATGGATTAACTGCAAGAATCGTTTTAGATCACCAATGTGAGCATTAAACTCGCGTTCATTTTTCCCGACATAGCATGAAGCCAGAATTGCTTCTACCTGCTCCGCTTCACCCACTTCGCGTACACCCGAATCTTCCAAAAATTTCTTTGCCGCGTCTTGGTCTGCCTTGCTTTTACCACTCTCGTAAACTAGCGCATCGACACGAGGAAACCGATCGTCGTTTGCCATCCCGTTTCTGCCGAAGAACGATTGATCCGGTCTCGCGAAGCACTGATTTGCAAGTCGCACGACTTTCATTGATTTGAAGCGATCAAGGCCCCCATTCTCTCCGTACTCTCGATGCAGCATTGCATACAATCGTTGAAGCCAAACTGCGTCCTTAGATGCGAACCATGCGTCGAATCCCTCGTCTGGCTCTGAAGTTGGATATCGGTAAGTGTGTTGACTCCGGTACTGTCCGTCTCCTTTTCGTCGCTCGAGAAGGCTCACGAAACGATCAACGTCCCAGCGTTTGATTTCAAGTCCTGAAAGAAAACGGTCTGCATTGCTGTTTCGTTGTGGAGCGGCTACTGCCCAATCAAATGCTTCATCATCTTCCTGGATTTGACGCAGATCCTCGCTGGGCAATAGTTCCTTCAAAACCGCCTTCGCCTGCAACAACTGTCGCGCTGGCAAGTGAGTTTTGGACTGCGTTGGCGTTAGCGGCTTTGTATTCATCGCCTCGACGATTGCATCACGAACTGGCTGATATTTGGCAGGAATTCCGTCCTGGTCATGAGGGAGTACGTTTAGAAACTCGGCTGTTAACAAACCAAGATCTCGAATTTTCTCAAGCGCCTCTGGCATCAAGCTTGCCAGTTGCTGGAACAACGGATCATTCGCTGGCGTGTCCTTGATACTTGCGCGACTCAACTCGGGAACAAACGGAGCATGAACGTGAAAACGCAGGCCCGATACTTCCTTTTCTGCTGGGAAGTAAACGGACACTCGCGCCGGTGTGCCAGGAACAATGCGAAAGACTTCGGAAATGGTGACTGAATCACGCTGCGGGGAATCGCCGTCTTTTGCCTCCAGTGGGAACGCAACCGACACGTTTTTCGAAGATAAACCATCAACAGGTTTCATGAATCGAAGGAACGATGAACTGGAAATTATTCTACCGCCCACAATTTTTTGTACTTCGATCAAATCCGGTGGCCGGTCGATGCGTTTGAGACCGCCTTGATCGCCACCGACAATTTCCCATTTCACGCGATGGATGTGGTTCAAGAAAATCAGCAACTCCTCTGAAAGAAGCTGAAGACCTTCGGCAATTTCATCGTACGCAGCTTCGGCAGACTTCTTCGGGTTGTTGAACGGGAAATCAAAAACAGTTGCTTTGTCCGCTGCACTGCGTGGCGGTATTTCCGTGGGAAGAACGAGATCGCAAATCTTGAAATTATGTGTTGGCGACCAGATTGAAGGAGTCTCGGAATATGCAAACACGGCTTTGAAACCGACACCAAAACGACCAATTTTGTCTTCGTTATCCTGTTTTGTTCCTTTCCCAATGTTGGTTATTCCCCAAACATCATCCTCCGAAAACGTCCTTCCGTCATGGGCAAAGATCAGCCGATTCCTCTTCAAGCGGAACTGAACAATTCTAGCGCCGGTGTCTTCTGCGTTCTGCAGCAGCTCATAGATGAAGTGAGCCTTGTCGGGGTAGAGCTGCTCGACAATCTGACGAATACCTGAAAACCTTTCGTTTCTCAGGACCGCCGCCAAAGGCTCGTTCTCACTTCGCACTCTCTCAATAAAGTTCACGATGCAACTCCGGCCTTCACTCGTAAAACACCGACGACGACCTGTTTCGCGTGGATGTCTGCAATATCCGAAGACTTTTCCAACTCTTCCAGCCGACGTTTACCATCGCGCTGCGCCGACGCAAGCTCACGTTGTTTCATCAATGCGATCTTCTCATTCGTCGCAGCACTGATTTGATCTTCAAGCAATTGGCAACGGGCTTTTCCGCTGGCAAGTAAACTCTGAACACGGTGCTGGACTAACTCGACGTTACGAGCGATGTGTTCGGCGCGAGCGTCGCTCCATTTCGAGTGATGTCGGGCGTCCAGTTCTTTGGTCTGTTCAGCTTCTAGGCTCGTGCCATCAGCAGAATCAGTTGCCGTCTGCAGTAAAGCCATCAGCCGAGCCTCGACCTCAGGCGAATTGCAAACAGCGACGAGCGTTTCGTCTGGCTTCACACCAGTGTTCCGCCACTGATGAACAGCGAATGCGTACTCTCCCGGATCAAGTGTGTTATCGACGATTTCCAGGCTAACGGTCTGCGCTCCATTTCGCTGCAACGCTTCGGCGGCTTGTCGCAGCAGGGGATGCAGGACGTTGAGATAGGTCGAGCCGTCGTTCTCGGCAGCCGATCTTTGATCGAATGTGACGGAAAGCGTTGGCAAGTCTCCCTTGAGCCATTTTTCCCAGTGTCGCCAAACTGGCTCGGTTGAACGCGGAGATTTCCGAAGAGCATCGAGCAGTGCGGCACGAGCTTCTTGATTGAGTCGAAGCGTCTTGAGCGGCTTCTCGCCCAATATGTATTCTCCTGACGGGTCGAGTTTACTCGCAAGATACGCCTCCACCGTCTTCTGCAACGATTCCGCAGACAGCCAGAACGATTCCGCCTCCTCAATTTCCTGTTCCCAAGTTTGGTTCGGTACGTTCAAACCGAATAGCTCAGCTTGCTTCGATTCTAAGGTTTGTTCTTCCTGGATTCGCCGAATACCGTTATCGGCCAACTGCTGCAACTGCGACTCGCGTTGCTCAGCGGTTAGTGCGAAGCTTTCCTCGATGCTCCGCAATTGTTCGGTAATCTCACCGAGTATTTCTTCACTTCCACCGACCGAGTGGTTGAACACGCCGATACGGAGCAAGCATCGCTCGTAGATCTCTGCGTCCACCGTGCCCGGCGTGATCAAGTTGACAATTGCAACCGACTTGCTCTTCTGCCCATAGCGGTCGATGCGACCGATTCGTTGTTCGATACGCATTGGATTCCAAGGCAAGTCATAATTGACGAGCAAGTCACAGAACTGGAAGTCGAGACCTTCGCATCCCACTTCCGACGAAAGAAGAACGTCGATCGCATCATCACGTTCTTTGTCAAAGGAAAATCGCTTCCGAAGATCAGCACGTTCCACGTCGGGTATGCCACCATGGATCACGCCGAAACGCAAACCCTCCTGTTCACAACGGCCAGCGAGATAGCTCAGCGTATGCCTAAACGTGGTAAACAGAAGGGATTTGTTGTTTTGCATCTTGCCCTTGTCGCGAAGTACTCGGATTAACTCATCTGCTTTGCGATCATCAGGATCGAGATTCTCGGCGAGCGAGATGATTTCATCGACGCTTGCTTTGATCCGGGATAATAACGCAGGCGGAAGTTCGCTCGGTGCTTCACCTGACTCGTCGGTGACCTCCAAGTCTTTCAATTTTCCTCGAAGGATATCGCTCAAAAGCGGTTTGAGTCCGTACAAACAGCTTGCCGCTTGTCGACGAACGGTAGTCATCATGAACTTAACGTTCTGTTGACCATGGGATGCGGACAGGATGTTCGCGATCGTTTCCAAAAGCTTGTCGTGAAGCTCTTGTTGCCCGGCTGTGAACGGGGCATTGAGCGTTTCCGGCGTTCGTACAGTGAACTCGCCGATGTCACGACGCCGCGTTCGGTTGATGAGCGAACTGAATGTGTAAAGTTCCTCGATCGTTCGAGTGACCGCGACTCGCTCTTGGTCCGGAATTTCGTCACTGCGCAGCAGGTCGAACGCAGATTGAAATGCAGGCGACTCACGAAGGAACAGATTGCCCCATTGCGTATCAGCGGCTTCCTGCAAATGCTCAAGTGCGCGGCCCTGCCAGCCATCGTCCGCGGTACGGCACTCACTTACCGCGGCGTTGATCGGTTTGTTGGGCGCGGCCATTTGATTGAAACTGGCATGGTCGATAACCAAATCCGGTCGCAAGACGTTAAGTAGCGTGAACAGATCTTCGCTGCCAAGTTGCACCGGAGTCGCCGACAAGAAAACGACAGCTTCGGCATTCTCGCAAAAGTAGCGAACTCCCTGGTGCAAGAACGTTTGCGGATTTCGCAAATGGTGGGCTTCGTCAACGATCACTAAATCGAATTTTGGTGGTGGATCAAGGGAAAGTAAGCCCTCTTTTGCTCTGCGACTCTTCCCCTCACGTCCGAACAGTAGATTAGAGTCAAACAATGAGAACGGAATGATCGCCTTCTCATATTGCTGTGGCCACTCACCCTCGAGATCCGTTTCCTGGATGCAATGGCGAAGCGTTGATCCGTCCAGAGCGGTGAACTGTTCATCAAATCGTTTCATTTCCAGGAACCATTTGCGTTCCGCAACCAGTGCCTTCGGGCAAATGATGAGCACGGATGAAATGTCCATCCGCGATTTCAGTTCCTTGATAATCAAGCCTGCTTCGATCGTCTTCCCGACCCCAACTTCATCGGCGATCAGCAATCGAGGACGATCAGCACGGACCAATTTCAAGACGGGCCGGTACTGGTACGGAACAAATTGCACTCGCCCGCTGCGCAGAGAGAACAGTTTCGTCGATGAAGGCGAAAGCAAGATCAGACTTGTCAAATGGGCGTGCAGTTCTTTCGCACTCAACGCGGAGGATTCGACGCTAGGTTGCTGATTTGCCGTAAGTTGCCTCTCGTAGTACTGAGCCGTCGCTCCCTCAAGAAAGACACTGTATCGAACTTCTGTTCCGCTGGTGTCGATCCCAATGATGGGAACCAACACTGAAGAATCTGAGCGTAGTGCAACGATATCGCCTACGCGAAAAGACTTTGTAGTATGCTCTGGCTCGATTTCCGGTTCGGCAACAGGTGCTGAACTGGGGGTATAGACGGCGCCGCTCTGATTTGATTTTAGGGCTGGTTTTTCAGTTGAGTTCAGCGACGACAGTTCAGCGATCGCTTTGTTTTTGTATTTCTCGACTTCGCCACGCAACACGCCATCGGCGTCCAGCATCACTAGAACCCGGTCGAGGGTGTCGGCATCTCGATAGCGATCACTCGCTGAGACCGACTCTGACGACAAGTGCGCCCATCGGTTGCGAATGGTTTGAAGTTCTTTGATCCAACTACGACCTTCACGCGGCAGATTGAGCGATCGTGAAAGTTCGTACCAATTCTGATCGACAAGCCTTACTAATGCTGCAAAGTCAAACTGTTTCAGATCGTTGATGCGTTTTTCAGCGACCAATCGCTGTTGCTGGAAACTCAGCGCACTAACCACAAACTTCTGCCACCAATTTTCACCGAGCTGCGGCAAACTGATCGACAAAAAACCAGCAAATGCTCTGGTTGATAAATGGAGAAGTTCGTTCATGAAGCAAACAGTACTTACAGGGACAGCGGTGTTTGTCGGACAGAAGCGTAATTCTACCAGACACGATTTCGATGGTCAGCCATGCCGTGTCTGCATTTTCTGTCGCTCGCCAACCGTTGTTCGCACGAGTGCTTGCATCGGCTTCGGCCTTTTTCGAGATTGTCCGAATAGAGGCAACGCCGGCGTGATGTCGGGGATTCCGCGAATTTGTCCCGGCCGGTCACAGCGGAAATAGTGAAGCACCGCAGCGGCCGGCACCGTGTCGAAGTCTTCGTCGATCGTGAACGTCACATCGCCAGGGTGTTCACGAAGCACGCCGTGGCTAAGAGGGTCCCGGCGCGGATGAAGAGCGGGAAGCTCCGCCACGCCATGCTTGCTCGATAATCCCTGATAAACGATTCAACATCCGTGTTTTGATCCTATTGCTGTCCCCGGCAGCCCTATGCTCATCGCGAACCGAAAAGAAAGATCAGCCAGCCGAAGGCGGCACGATCTTGTTAGAACGCAAACCGCGATTCGGCTTGCGAACCGCGTCCTTGCCAGCGAAATGCTTGTCCGCAGCGATCTGCTCCGTAAGTTTGTGCTGCTCAACAGAACCCGCATCACCGGACGCCTTTGCAGGCCCAGCAGCGTTCTCGCGGCTTTCATCGTTGAGATCATCACTCATCGCCGGCACTCGCTCGCTCGCAAACAAGTGTCTTTCTCAGGGTTACTTAGGCGAAGCGAGTGGTACGTGAACCAGAAAATCAGTTTTGAGAAGACATTCCCGTTCTACTCTGAAGTGTTTTGGCTTCCCTTTGGTGCGTTGGCGGACACAGCCAGAGCAATCTTGTAAGCCAATCATGTTGAAACTGAGTGGACTGCGTCGCATGTATTGCTGTGCTCGAAATTGTGCCAAACGGAGCATTCTTATTTCTGGAAGATCCCGCGATTTTGATAGGCGGGACACAAAAAAATGTTGGTCCAAGGCCCTGTCAACACACGCGATGATGGAGGAATCTTACGGTGCGACGATCGACTCATTGTTAGTTGAAGAATCAGTCAAAACCATGACGTCGCGGTTCCTTAGTTTCCATTGTTCGAGTCAAGCGTTACGTGGTAATGAGAGTCGCAGTAAGCTGTTCATTTCTGTTCGACATGTTCGAGCGAGAGGGAATCTCACGCATGCGTCAGTTGCGCCGGATTGCCGACGCGATGAAGGACGATACTGGGCACGCCTGGTCAGCGAACTTTTCCAATACTGACATAGGTCAGGTGACAGTTTCGTCGGTTCTGCGGAATTTCCATTGCGATCTTGCGAGAACGATCGAGGATTGTTCGCCCGAGCTACTGGACGAGTTGGTTAACAGTCTAAACTTGCTTGGAAAGAACGACTACCGCGAGCCCTCATTCGTGGCAGACCGGAAGAGTGTCGTCAATCTTTTCGGACACCACCGACACCAAGTTCACGGTCGCGTATTTTCTCAGACAAGACCAACTGACGTTTTCCTTGTTGATATGAGCCACGCCGTTTCGATCTACGCGTTCTTTCGCGGATCCGGGTTGATGAACCCGACGTCCTTCTTCGTCAGCAACCCATCGTTTCTTGACGGACTGCCAGACGAACTGCCTGGGCGTGGGATAGAGAAGATCGCAGTGCATTTGTGTGATCCTATCTCGTTCGCTCTTGCTCAGGCTCATGGTGTTGCAAACGCACTATCTGCTGCTGCGCCGGACCCTGACAAGTTCATCTCTTTCCCATTCGACCTAGATGATCGGTCAACACTTGAAATCAAAATTTCTGTCAGAGGATTTCGTGGCTATCGATCTCTCCGCAAAACGCATCCCGAAGTTCCCGTAGTAGGTGCGAATGCAAAGTTAAAGCAGGCGGCAATCAGGCACAGTCATGCATGGACACTGGTCAGCAAGTATTTTCCGAAGAACCTCTGGAACGGAGTAGGGACCCATTCGCAGAACGTCATCGTTGAAGTCGCCGAAGTTCTTGTAACGTCGTGGATTCCAGCGTTGAATCCCAGCACACCCAGTCGCGAGGAAATGGATCATCTAAATCAAATGGGCGGAATCGCAGAATTGGATTGCCCAATAGATGGACTTATCGAGCACCGCAAGCCCACCCTCGACAAGCTCGGCATCTACGAAGCCGTACGCGATAGGCACGTTGGGGAGAATTACTTGGACCGGCTCGACAACTATGAGTGGGCCTGGGACTGGACCTGGGCGTTCAGCGAGCTTCGAGAAGCACTTTTTGATGAGGACGTGCGGCGGTCTGGGTGGGTTGCCGAGCAATTTAGAATCGAGGCGCTTCACAAACATCTGCTTTCCTTTCTTGAGGCAGAGGTAATCCACGCATTGAGAGCGAGCATGGCCGCCGGCGATTGGGAGCCTCCGTCCGGCCGATCGTATCAAGCGTCCGGTCTTTGGAAAGATGCATTTAAGACTCAGGAAACCTCGAACTGCCCTTACGGTTCTTGGCCAGACCGGGAAGCCTCGCATGCGGTGGATGCGACTTGGCTTTCGCTGGCTGGTAAGGAACTAGACAGTGTAAGTCTGTCGGAACTGATGGATGCCTCGCTGCAATCATTCGCGGAGATGGAGGCCTCTACTGGCATCAGATTGACATTCAACCCAGCGACTCCCGCTGATCACTTCATATCGCTCCAACAAATTTCGCGAGACGCCGACTGCTCTCGATCAATGACGTTGTGTTTGGGACGCCTTTCAATTGGCCTTCGCAACTTCCTTGAGCACGGAGTCGGTGAAGTTTGCGACGACGGCCTATTGGTAAAAAATGACGAATTCTGGGAGACAACACGCGGATACACGCATCCTGCGGACAAGAAAGCACGTCAAGTCAAGCTCCCTTTGCACCAGTGTGTAAAGAAGGTGGCAACCGATTCGTCCTATCCAGATGCCGCTGACTTACCAGATGAATTGCCGATATCTGCAACGCGACTTCTCCTCACGCACGATTCGCTCCTGCGAGCTCTCGTCATGAACTCGCTGCTATTTCAAGGTGCGAAGTCGCATTTGCGATGAGAGCCACCGCGAATGTCAGTCATGACTGGGGAAACACGGTCTCTACAATTTGCAGAAAGCCCGCGACGATATCGCTCTACGATTCATCGGTCTTCAAGGGACCGACGCGAACTTGACCGGCGAGATGCCGACATTGTTCGCGGTTCGTGATTGGTCGGCTACCTTATCCATAAGCCATTTTGATGCCAATTCGCGAATCTCGCTACTGTGTAGGTCACATTTGGGGCACTGATTCGAGTTGTTGAGACTTCATTGCATGATCCGGTGGGCAGCACCAGAGCTTTTTTCAATATCAAATCCACTCAGAGACTTCTAGATTATCCCTTCCGTCGTCTCTGGAGTTCCTTGAAGCTCACTCGCTCTCTAGGGTTGGGAGCCTGATTATCAGTACCGAATAACAACCCTCCCTGCATCGAGGCGGCGACGGCGGTGCCTACTAGGCAGTCTAGCCAGTAGTTGTCGGGTTGTTCGGGGCGGGCTTTCCATTCGTCGACGGTTCGGCCGCGGCCTTCGGTGCGAACGAAGTACTCGGCGGTGACTTGTTCGGCGAGCATGTGGTGTTGGTCGGAGCGACCACCGAAGATAGAAAGGCAACCGCGATCGCCCATGGCGACGGCGAGGCGTGCGTGGGTGAAGGACTTCCACCAGTTTGTGTCGTAGGTAACGTGGCGAATTGCTCGTTTACCGTGGACCGAGGGGACTCGCCAGTTCAACCCGACCCGATCGCCAGGCCGGCATTTGTACTCGCTAAATGGATTCGATGATGCGACGACGAAGCGCCCATGGAACGGAAGAAGGATTGATGCGTGCGAATTTCGCCGGCAGAACTGATAGACGACGTCGGTGGAGTGTCCCCAATTCGCGTCGATCAGGCAGCGTTCGATCTTCATCGCCACGCCATCATCACGTTGCCACTCTCGCCCCAGAAGATCCGTAGTCAGGTTGTCCATGCCCGCGTAGAGCGATCCCTCGAGTCCGGTACCCTCGGTCGCCAACGTGAATCTTGCATCGCGCGGCGTGAAGTGCGGCCGATTCTGCTCGGGGAAGGTTCCGTAGTCGACAACGTAGCCCGTGAAGTCGGCTTCCCATGCCGCGACGATGTAGAAAAGCAGTTTGCCTTGCACGTCAATGAATGCCGTAAGATGATTTGCAGCGATCGGGACGAGCTTTCGCTGCATGCCGTTGAATTTCGCGGCGACCTGGTCGGCCGTCAGTTGGTCCGCGTCGACGCGTTCTTCGGGTAACGGTTCATTTTGATATTTGGCGAAGAACGCGGCTTCGTCTTGAAGCTTCAAGTTCATCGCGTGCTGAATCGCCGACAGCTCATCGTGATTGAAAAGCTCCTTCCAAGCGACGTCGGCACCTTCGTCCATTGCATCACGGTTTTGCCGACAGAACTCGGTGCCGGCCGGGCCGCCGTCGCCAGCACGCAAACCTTCGGCGCGGATTTCTGCGTAGCGTTCGCATAGCGTTTAGTTCGCCGGAAACGAATTGACCATTCGCGTTTTCACACCATTCCATTTAGGGTGCTTATCGCGATCGAGAATGCTGTCGGCCATGTCGCCGGGGCGAATGACGGTGCATGGCATGATGCCCGAGATCTTTTTACCTGGGCCGGCGAGTCCGAGTACCGTGCCGGCGAGGATCGCTTCGCGGTTCAAGCATTGCGAAAGCGAACGCGTACTCTCGTCGGTTTGCGGGTCATCGAGCACGACAAGCGACGGCCGAACCGTTCGGCCATCCGGCCGGCAATCAATGCCTGAGAATCTGGATCCGCTGGTGAAAGCTCTGCAGCAATGAGATCCGCGTTTGCAAACTCGTCGCATTTGGCGAACCGAGACAGGTATTGCTTCGCGAACGTCATCTTGCCGGCACCATTCGGACCGGCAATGACGTAGACGGTTGGTTTTGGTGTTTCGGTCAAACTGATTGTATTCCTTTGTATCGCATTTTAGCGTTCGGAGCGAGTTTTACCAACGGGAGAGATATCGTTCGGGAAACTCTACGCATAACGATGTCAACTGTGCCCTTGATGATCGCGATATCCTCTCTATTTTGCGATCTGTTCGAGAAGCGAACGCACTGGTGCTATTCGATTTTTGAGCATGTCGTCGATAGAATCCAGGCACTGGTTTCTGATATCTGCGTGCGAAGCAGCGCCCGCTTGCTCGTAGAGACGTAGTAAAACGCTGCTCATGTGGCGATCAATCATTCCCGTACGACGATTGAGCTTTTCGCTTGGACTACTGAGAACCTCGATTGATCTCTGAACTGTTGCGAACACCAAATCGGCAAAGGGAACAAGAGATCCTGGGAAGTCATGAAGTGCATCACTCAATCCGCCAGGGTCGTCGTCGAACGCTTCCGTGTTTAGATAGCTGTTCAGAAAGTCCAATACATTGGGGACGCTCAGCAGCCTTTCATCATGAAATGCTCTCGAGGTAATCTGTCGAATGTCTTCAACCTCGTCGTCACAGAATTCAAGCAGAAAAGGGAGGCACTTTTCTGCGTATTCATCTTTTTTTGCAAACAGAGCAGCGACCTTTGCCACTCCAGTGCGCTGCGCTGTTGACCCAGATTTGCAAGTTTCGACCAGATCACCAAACACATCAAAGAACAACCAACGAGCAAATGCCTCCTGCGCCCCTTCTTCAGCAATCTCTGGATTATCGGATGCAACCATCACGAAAATTAGCGGTGTCAGATCATCCGTGAACTGGGGGAACGCGCAATTGAAAACCCGCTGGCCGCTGCGCCCGCATGCAGGCCATAGGTCCGTACCCGCGAGGCAGACAAACCACTTCGTCGCCAACTGTCGGTCAAAATTCCAGACTGGCAGGCAAGCATCGACCATTGCTAGTCGAACGGCTGGATGAGGGTCCGAAAGCGTATTCTCCAACGCAGGCCTAAAGCGATCGAACAGTTCTTCGTGATCGTAAAGAATGGAGCCGATTGCTGATACGGCGAGAGAGCGGACGTGGTTGATCGCAATCCCCTCGAGTTTATGCACGCGACTGCTCTTAGTTTCATCCTCACCAACTGAAGGATCAGGGTCAACGTGCGCCGTCAGTTCGATCAACCGCGAAACGATGCGATCGGAGTGATGCAAATTGGATCGTTTCAAAATCAGCCAACAGAAGCGTCGCATCAAATAGCTGTCATCCGAGAGATTGACTGAATCCAAGACCTGCTCGACAAGATCCGCAGACGCAGGCTTCCAGTCCTCTCTCGATGGCTCAGGAACTTCGTTTGGAGGTTTCAGCTCTTCCAACGCACCGATTACCTCCGCGAGATATTCAGGTGGGGCATCGGCGGGAAACTTGAGTGCGAGGCGTGCAAACCGTTCAGGATCGCGCTTCGCTGCAATCCCGAAGTCGCGTGAAAACATGTCTACTGACGATTCAGTTACGCTTCCTTTGCCGTATTTGCGAAAGTTCATTGCACAGTCGCGCGAAGGTATATCGGTATTCCGAATGAGTCGAAGCCATTGCTTGTCGCTCATTCTCTCAATGGCCGAATTTCCGAGGGGAGATCGCACCATTCCGCCACGTGAACCTGAACGCAGGAAGTGGTCTTTGGGATACCGCTCAAACTTTTCCTGAAGGACTCCGATACGTCCCGTTGTTTCATCGCTCCGCCTTTTCGGATCAAGTGCTGGCAACAAATATTGCCCAGCCGCACCAAAGCCATTTCGATAATAGCCTTCGCGCGCGTACTTCAACCACCAAGCGGCGAGTCGCTTTTCATCTGGATCTCGGTAGCGCTGAAGCGTGTTCTCCAACCGCGCAAACGTTTCGTCTGAACAATGTGGCGACATTCTCTTGACGAGATGTGCGGCCTCACACCATCGTGGTCGCCTTCGCTGAGAACCACAGCGAAGGCGGTAGCGATTCGCCAACAACCAGTCAATTGCTGTATCGGCGTATGCGTCCGGGGCGAGGGCAGACCAACCGCGAACCAACAAAGATTGTACGCTTCGAGACCTCAATGGTTCGAGCCGTCGACTCAATCGAATGAACCGCTTCGGATGACGCTTTGCCAGCGAGACAACGGCGATCCGAAAAACGGAAAGGAGAATCTTTGGATACTTTGTAGATGGATAGCGGTTATCGGTGTGGTCCTCTGTGCGGTTGTTCCAGGCTCGATGCTCGCTGATCTTACGAGTAGCAAACTTGTGCAGGATCGGCCCCAGCAGTCGAATCGCCAGAATCGGGCATCGCTTAGCGGCTGAGCCGATCGCCTTGAAATCGTTCCCGTCGTCAATGCTGAGGCGACGTCCAACGCTAGAATTTGCTCTGTCTCGCGACCAATCCTTTAAGAACGCGGCAAGCAATGACATCACTCGATCAGGGCGACTTTTAGCAAGTTCATCCCAGCGGATATACGGTGGTTCGGCGTCGGTAGAAATTGAGGACAACCGAAATTGAAAGGCCGCATCGCTTTCCGTATGCGCATCTGAAAACAGCAAGAAATTGGCAAGTCGATCAGTTATCCCAGCGTCAATTAAGGCTAACAGCAAAGGATTAACTATCTGCGGAACACGATTGGCAATCGAATTCAGCAGCCAAGCCGCCGTTCCGTGATCCGACTGCTCCGCCGACGCAAACATTTTGAATAGGCGTCCGCTCTCGTAGAGTGCCTCCATCCATTGCTCGTTACCATGGATGACATCGCGGAAAACATGTTCCTTCCAGTCCACGTCGTCCAACAGATCAAAAGCAAGCTCTCTCAGTTCGTCAGTGGGACGCAATTGGCCAATCGTTTCAATCGCAAGCTGCTTGATGTGGAACCGGATTTGGTCGGAGGTGAGCAGCGTCTTCAGCGCCACTGAAAGCTCACTTGGATCTTCGTCTGCCAGAAGAAAAAGAAGCTGACGCAACTGCTCTCGACGGAATAGTGATTGCTTCGATCTGTCGCCCACCCAGTCAGCAATTGGAGCCTGCGATGTCGATATTCGGTCCATCGCGCGAGAGGCGATCATGAAATCCAGATAGCTCTGGTGACAGAATGAAACAACTTGCCTGTCAACGTGAATGATGTTCAACGTTTGCAGTTCTGTTACAATCCCTTCATGCTCATCCAACAAGCGTCTTGGCGCTGACAACTTTGCGTTTTCCTCCATATAGTCGGTCAGACGGTGAAGTAATCCTAGCGTTTCGGCTGGAGGAAAACCTGCTTTCTCCAATTCACGCCGTCGGTTCTGCCAGAACGCACGCATCAAATCTGATCCTGAATCAAACTCCGGTGACCGATCTTCAGATTGGACGACCTCGGCCCAAATCGCAAGATTCTGAACGGAACGAAGTAGACCCTGTCGACGTGGAGTCATCCGCCCAAAGTTGACGCCAAAACTGTCAACGAATTCCTGTACCGACTTCTCCGGCAACTCGTTCACCGCGACTTTCTTAAGATCAAATGCTTTGGATGCTCGTAGCCAAGTCTTAATCTGAGGATCATGTTCGAGATCAAATGTACGACAGCAAAAGACGATTGAAATCCGTGCCCCGATGAGTCTCATCGCCCGAACTTCTCTCAATAGCCCCTTGCAAACATCAAGCCCTTCGGTCGCGTGTGACGATGTCCAGCGAAGTGCATCCAGTTGGTCAAGTACAAGGACGCAATGACGACCGCCCGCCACGGCTTAAAGACAATTCACAGGCGAGTCACGAAGACCGAGGGTTCGACCGTAGTCGCGAGGATTTCCTCTAGGTATTTTTCTATCGAGACGCACTGCCAAATACGGCGTCCCATTCTCACCAAATCGCTGACACAGTTGGTAGAGGATCCCTGACTTGCCGTGCCCAGCCGCACCATGCAGAACGATCGCGTCGGCCGGTTCATCGCTCGCAAGCAGCTCCTCGACTTGGACAACTTCTGGCCTTGGGATGACCTTGCCACCAGCTAAGTGGGGACCGATAGAGTCCTCAAACTCCGCACGTAACTCAGACAATTTCGGCTCAATTCGCTCGTCAGCCAACAATGCCCGTGGCTCGAATCCTGAATCCTGTAGATGCTTCCGAACATCACTAGCGAATATCGGTTTCCTTAGATTTTCGGCAGCGAAATCCGCAAGCAAAGCAAGAACCGCGTTGGCGTCGCCAACCACGGACTGGCTGGCCATCCATCTCAATTCTTCTCGCTGCTCACGATCGTCTGAGAAAAGATGGAAATCACTTCGCAAAAGCAAGTCGAATGCAATCGCTCGATCGTCGGCATCGCTTTCTTTCAGATCGAGCAACGAACAGAAATCCGAAAAGGCAGTCTGCCTATCTTTACTTCCATCCTCTATCTGGTGCGTGTAGAACGATTGCGGTTCGCCCGATGAGTCCCACGCGCTTCGCGACAGGTCGCGCAACTGGTTGGCTGGCGTACTTGATACGAAAGCAAACCGATGCCCTGCGTCTCGCTGAAGTTGTGTCTGGAGATGCGTAAGCACACCGCGACTGCGAAGATCCTTCAGCGTCCATTGATACTTTGTCCCATTCTCCGCTTTGCACAGCTGAGCTTCCCGCGTCCCATCAATCCGCTCGACCCACAAATCTACACCCGCTTCATCATCGCCGACAGATTCAAGCGTAACCGCGGCCACTCGTTCGCAAAGCAACAACAGTAGCTGCGCGCAACCCAACGTCCTTCGTAACGGTTCCCGAGTTTGTCTGCGTAGCCACCTGGTTCAAATGCCACCTGAAATCACCAACTTCGCGAGTTGCCCAATGTTTTCCCAACACCTAATTATCTCCAATTTCTCGCGAAACGAACAGTAGGACTAGCAACCAATCGTCGAGCAAACCGTCTGGCGGTACTCGCGACCTTCTTTGCTGACAAGCGGGCGGGTGCCGACGTGTCGCCAGTAGCGATTGACTGAGGGAGGAAACGGAAGTTGCAGTCGCAGCATGGTGTATCACTTGAATCGGTGTCGGCAGACAAAAAAACAGCCGGTCGGGATTGGGAGGCCGGCCGGCTGTCGGGCTTGAAAACGACGAACGAGATCAACGTTTCCAAGGGGCGTCCGTGCCGCTGACTTGCGACGCGGCGATCGGCTGAGCCACGGCGTCCTTCTGCGAGTAACCCTTCACTTCGTTCTGCAACTCGCCAGTGTCGTTGCGACGCTTCACGCGGACATGAATCATGCACGGCAAGTTGTGTAAGTCCGCCGAGTCGGTTGGCACCAAGACGCTACACTTGGGAAAGGGCCGACCGACAGATCGCAGACAACTCCCGCCGGGCAATTTCAACCGCGGTCGCGTTGGGGTTGTCGAGGTTGAGACGCACCCAGAGAAGACGGTTTGCGTACTCACCCTCCACGATCTGAAACGTCAACTGCAGATAGTCTCCAGAGCCGGATTTGGTGGGCTTCATTTCGCTATCGGTGATGACAGCGACATACTTGCCGGCGGGGATCGGTTCGAGGTCGTCGGATGGTTCGACGGTGTTGGCATCAAAGCCATTGAGTTTGGCCATGGTTAGTTACCTTGGGTTTGGGGAGCGGGTGAGTCGTTGGACAGTGCATTCACAAACGCGGACCACGAAAGCGGCAGTTCTTCGGCGATGCCGTAGCGGTTCTTGGCAACGGAACTGGGCGATCCGTAAGCACGCATGACGCGTTCGCCGCCTTCTTTGCCGATCGCATGGGCGATGGTGCGTTTGCGGTTGAACCCGCAGTCTTCGCTTTGCGTTCGCATCTTGCGAGTCGCGAACAGCACGGCGTCGCACCAATCCTTGACGAGGGCCGCGGCGTGCTTGTGCAGTCGCGGCGAATAGCGGTCGTAGGGTGAGGATTCGGGATCCTTGAACCGTTCGACCTTGGAATGTGCGATCAAGACCGTCTTCGGTTTGAATGAAGATCGGCTTGGGTGCCTCGCTGCCGAACGTTGTCCCCTCCTGGGTTACTTATGCAAAGCGAGTCGACCGATTCCCGGATTCTTGGCTCGAACGGAAATTTTGTTGCTAATCGTCTGCGATGACATCACGAAGGTCTTAGTCATTCGCAGCAAAAATTGCGGCGATGTCAGATACGGCGTGATTGAAATTCATCCGCGTCAGACCCGACCGCTTTTGTGCTTCGATGATTCCGTGGAACATCAAACTGCGACAGATCCGCTGCTGACGCAGCGTCATCAATGCAATCACGCGATCGACGTCGTGCGCAAACTCGAACTGTTCGATGGAAGATCGCGAATCGCCGCCGGTGCGACGTTCGAGATCTTCTTGCGTCAGCGTTTGGCAGAGTTCGGCCGGCGGGCCATCCGGCGTATCGACCATGGAATCAAGCGGTTCCATGTCAACGTTGCCGGGCAACGATCGGCATGCCGCACTGGACCGCCGCGAGATGTCGGCGATACCTCCCTTCAATGCCTGCTTCAAAAACGTGGCCAGTGCTCCACGTTCTGGGTCGAACCGATCGAGGCGTTCGAGCACGTAAAGTGACAGCGATTGCTCGATATCGCGGAGATCTTGCCGTGGGTACAGGCCGGCTTTGTAGCCACGCCACGCTTTCACTCGAACCGCTGTTTGAACCTCTTTCCAATCGACATCGGGGCGCGTCGTGTTCGTGACATCCTGGTTTGTCAAATCCGGATCCTCCGACTGGAGGATTGCCCAAGACACAAGCAGTCGGTTGGCGGAACCGTGCCGCGATCAACCAAACGATCGCGGAAACACACGAGCCAACCCGACGGGACTCAGGCGAATCTGTCAGCTGGAGTCACGGCGACTCAAATCGTGAGTCGTTGGCTCATTCGGTGAGTCGTTGTGTATTTTTTCGATTTTCGGAATGAGCGCAGCAGACGCATCGTGTGAGGCTCTGGTAGAAACATTCCAATGCCAAAGCTGCTCTCACGAATTCCGATCTTCCCGCTTTTGATCGCGGTCAGCCTCATCGTCGGATGGAGCATCCCCGCGTTTTACGAGTGGACGGATTCCGACCAGAGCCGCCCGTCGCCGCTGCTGTGGAAGGTGCCGCTTTGGTCAGCGATAGCTTCCGTAGCGTTTTGCATGGCTCTGCCGTGGTTGCCCATCGAGACCAAATCGCCAAGTGACGGCCCACGGAAGCCGATGCGATTTTCGCTTCGCACACTACTGCTGATTACCGCAGGTGTTGCAGTGGCAATCCCGATGCTCGCCAAGTTCCCGCTCGCGGTGAGTGGGATCGTGTGTGCCGCCACGTTCGCGTGCTTCGTTGCGTTCTGCGTACGAAACCCAGAGCATCGCATGGCTTCTACCGCGTTGCTGGCATGCATGATTCTGCCGTTCGCCTGGATCGTCGGGTACGACGAGCTTGATCGGTTATTGGCGGCACTTGCAGTGATGATAGCCGGCATGCCAGCGTTTCTTCCAGCGGCATTCCTAAGCCAAATGTTCGGCCAACATTTCCAAGAATCACAATGGCTGGCGTTTTTGCTGAATGCATTTGAGCTTGCCATTGGCATTTGGATGATTCGCCTTGGTCCGAAGCGAACGATCGCCTACCTATTGCTCGTCATGCTGGTGTCCGCGGTTGGCTCGCTGGGCTTCTACATGATGTGCATCGCTTGAGAGGTCGATCGTCAAAACTTCCACTGTGGCATCACTTCCGCCAAAACATCTTGTTACTGTTCAAGAGTGATTGAACTGTGAATTGAGCCGCAATCCCAGAGGTTTCGGAAGACGGGAAAATCTGCGAGAATCCATTTCGCAGAAGAATCCAACTGTGGCCCCAAATCAGAATGCGACTTACGTCGAGAGTGAAACAATGCGTCTAAAATGCATCTCAACCTCCAAGCTATTTGGAATATTTAATCACGACATCGAGCTCAATTCCGACGACAGAATTACGATCATTCATGGCCCAAACGGATTTGGCAAGACTGCGATTCTGCGTCTAATTTCCGATGTCTTTGAGGCACGCCACACTGCGATCCGAGAATTGCCGTTTGAGAGCGTACGATTGGATTTCGACAATGGGCAGCACCTTGTTGTGTCGAAGGCTGATTCTACGTTGTCTGCTGGCGAGACCACCATTGAGTATTATTGCCCGCCGAACGAGCCATTTACACTCTCAAGGACGAACCTGAGCGAGGGGCACATTTCCTCGATCGAAAATTACATCGGCGGCCTCGTTAGAACAGGCCCAGAGGAATGGCTTCATGAGCCGATGGGCGAGATAATGGATCTTGATGAAATCCTGGATCGGTTTGGACGCCATTTGCCATTTGATGTTCGAGGTGATAAGTATCCAGAATGGCTAATGAAACTTCGCGACTCGCTCGATGTTCATTTTATCCGCGCCACGCGGCTTGAGA
This sequence comes from Pirellulaceae bacterium, assembly GCA_963833245.1. Taxonomy (GTDB): domain Bacteria; phylum Planctomycetota; class Planctomycetia; order Pirellulales; family Pirellulaceae; genus Rhodopirellula. The sequence continues at coordinate 200,641 of CAWHXH010000002.1, read as the reverse complement.
CTTCTCGACTTTCCACGAGCGCAGTTCGTAGGAGGCGGAGGAAATACTCGGCGTCCGTGGTGACAAAATACGCCGAAGAACTGGCAGACCATATCCGTGGGACTCTCGCAAGGTATGCGGAGCTATCTCAATCGCTTGATCGTTCATTTCCGCGGCGACTTGTAAATGAAACTCCTGCGTCCATTCTGCCAATGGAAGGAATCAAGGAGCGGCTCGGGTTGTTAGAAAAGCGGCGGAGTGAACTAACTGACGCTGGACTCCTCGACAAAGAGCAAGAAACTCATTTCGACGCAACGTCAATTGATGATACTAAAGCTGAAGTACTTTCACTTTACATCCAGGATGTCGAGCAAAAGCTCGCAGTATTTGACCAAATCTACGATCGAATCGACCTATTGAAGACCATTCTGAACAATCGGTTTTCATTCAAAACCGTTTCGATTGACAAGAACGATGGCATCGAGTTTCGTACCGACGCTGGCGCGATGCTCGATCCAAGCTTTCTTTCTTCGGGTGAACAACACGAGGTTGTGCTTATGTACCAGCTACTTTTCAAAGTGCAGCCAAATTCACTGATTTTGATTGACGAGCCTGAATTGTCCCTTCATATCGCCTGGCAGGAGCAGTTTCTGCGAGACCTTGAGCAGATTACTTCGATTTCAAAATTTGATGTTCTCGTTGCGACGCATTCTCCACAGATTATCGGGGATCGCTGGGATCTCACCGTTGAGCTAAAGGGTCCGGTCGCATCCACGGCAAGTGTCCAATGAAAGGCGACATCACGGCGAGTAGCGTAGCAAACTCAGTCCGTATGAAACGTACTCAATGCCCGCAGACTTTCGTGATCGTTGAAGGCGGGAGTGACAAACGTGCCTATGAGGTGTTCACGGATCCCAAATCCTGCAAGATTGAAATCGCTCACGGAAAGTCCAATCTCCTGGCAGCGGTTGAAACACTTCGGAAAGACGGCGTTTTGGGAATCCTCGGTTTGGCTGACGCTGATTTCGATCGAATCATTGGGACCCCGTCAGTGAAGGATGTTGTATTAACTGATTTGCACGACCTCGAGTGCATGATGATTGTCTCCGGTGCGTTTGCGAAGCTAATCTACGAATTTGGTAATCAGGAAAAGATTGATGTCTTCGTTGGAAGTGGCAGTCCGCTTTTTGAACGATTGTCATTGGAAGCGGAAAAGATTGGCATTCTTCGACTTGCTTCGATTGCAAACAATCTTGAACTCAGATTCGAGGGGCTCAAGTTTCACAAGTTTGTCAACCAAGCGACGATGGTTATCGACGAAGGAAAACTGTTGGATTCCGTTTTCAATTTGTCTCCAAATGCGACCGTTGCGAAGGACGGTGTTGGACAAATTGTTGCAAAGTTGCGAGCTAATAGAAATTTAGAAAGGTGGCAAGTTATTTGTGGCCATGACTTTGTCGAACTTTTAACGATCGGATTTCGCAAGGCTCTCGGCGCAGAGAAGTCGATCGCAGTATCAACCGAAGCTTTGGAGCGTGCTCTACGACTCGCTTACCCGAGGGAAACGTTCTTCCAGTCTAACATGCTGACTCTCATCAAAGCATGGGAAGTCGACAACTCTCCGTACATTGTTCTTGATCGTCAAAACGGATTGCCAACGCCATCAGTCGAGTGATGCGAGGTAGCCGACCTGGCATCTCCACATCGTCACACACGACTCGTTTGCGTCGCCTCGTCGTGCCGCTTAGGTCGACTTTCGTTTTGACCGTAATCATTCAGTCTCCTCTTCTCCGTTTTTGATCAGCGCTGTGATCGCTGTGGGGTGATCCGAAATTGCCAGCGTGCCGTCGGACCGATCGTATTGCACACGCGAAACCAACAGCTCCAACAGTTGAACCCGTTCCCTCGCTTTAAGCATCTTCCACAGCCAATTGAAGTCGCCGAGGGCTTCATCAACATCGTCGCGTCCGAAACTTTGTTGCCCCGCGATCGCCAGTGCGGCGGTTACCTCTTCGATCTGAGTCAGAGTTCTCTCAATACTCGTTTGCAAGTCATGTCGTCGCGCGTTGTTCAGTTCGCCAGCCTCGCCCTCGGTCGCCATGCGTTCGAGTTCTGCATTATCGCGTGACCGTTGCTTGGTCAGTTGCCGAAGTTGCAGATCCAACCTCTCCTGTCGCTGCTGCACCAACGTTTCGGACTGCTTGTAAACTTCACGCCTCAATCCGTCGTCATCCACGATGCAGCGTAGTGCTTCGACGACCGCCGCCTCAATCGCCGGTGCGGGGATGGACCCAGTACTGCACTGAGCGTGGCCAAGCTTGATAGCAGTTTGACAAACGTAGTATCGGTGCAACTTACTCTTTTTCTTCGTCGGGTTGTGGGCCATCGCGTACGAAAACGATGGGCAATACATCATTCCTTTGAGCAACGCGTTGTGTCGATTAACTAAACGCTTGCCGCTACCCTGACCGTGTTCTTTGAGCAACTTTTGCACGGACTCAAAAATATCGGGCTCGATGATCGCTTCGTGAACGCCGCCGTACACGTTTTCCTTGTGACGTATCCTGCCGATGTACAGGACGTTGGTTAAAAGCGAATGAACCGAACACTTGTCGAACGTCCGACCGCATTTGTGGCGTCCCTTGCGAGTCAGCCAGGTCTTGTTCGCCCATCCGAGTTCTTCGAGTTTCTCAACTACCGGCAACAACGAACGCAGCTTCAATTAGTAGTCAAATATCTCGCGGACCTTCGCTGCTTCGTCAGGATTTACGACTAGCTTCGGACTCGTCTCCGACCGATCAACGTCGTACCCGAGAACCGGTTGTCCGCCACACCACAGCCACTTTTGTCGCTGAGCGGCAATCTTGTCGCGGATTCGTTCGCCGATAATGTCGCGTTCAAATTCAGCGAATGAAAGCAGAATATTCAGCGTCAATCGGCCCATCGAATGAGTTGTGTTGAACTGCCCGCGTCACGGAGACGAACGACACGCCGTTGGCATCAAACGTTTCCATCGCTCTGGCAAGGTCCAGTAACGAACGGCTGATCCGGTCAACTTTGTAAACGACAACACAGTCGATCTCGCCGGCCTCGATGTCGCTCATCAATTGCTTGAACGCCGGCCGGTCCAAGTTTCCGCCTGTGAAACCACCGTCGTCGTACAACTTGGGCAGGCACAGCCAGCCTTCTGACTTCTGGCTTGCGATGAACGCTTCGGCGGCACCACGCTGCGAATCGAGCGAGTTCAATTGCAAGTCCAATCGCTCGTCAGTCGACCCCGCGAGTGTAGATCGCACACCGAATGATGCGCTGGTTTGCTTCAGTTTTCTTGCTGTTCATTTCGCCTGCCCCAGCTTGAAGAAATGAAACCCGTTACAGTGCGTTCCGGTGATCGCTCGAGCCACAGCGGTCAGCGACTTTTAACGCTTGCCATCGTATTCAAACCCAATTGCCTGTTCGCTCAATCCGCCTTCGTCGTCGGCTTGCAGCTTCCACGCGATTCGGCGATGAACGTACCGCCGATTTCGAGAGCGACATTTTTCGCCAAACAGCTTCTCGTACTTCGCCGCGAGTTGCCCGATCGTTAACTCGGACAGCTTCGCCACTTTCGATTTCGTTTCAGGACTCACTGGCAGCCCCCGTCTTGTCGTGCTTCTCTTCGTCCGCTGCCGATTTCTGGTTGGCGATTTTTTCCGCGTGCCGCCGGATCGCTTTGACGATCAGCTCCGCGATTTGTTTTCGTTATTCTTCGCACAACGCCTGTGTCCCGTCTCGTGTCGAGAACCGGTCTCGACCGAGCCCCTAAGTTGTTCTTGAGACCTAGCCCGATCGTTTAGACCAGTCACGCCATAACGAGGAAATCGGACGAGACTCGGGGCCGCTGGGGTAGAGAGTCGGAGACGATTTCCGAACTTTTTGCGTTCTCGTCCCGATCTCGCTGGCACCGCAGCACCGCACGCCCCAAAAAACACGCTACCCGCGTCACCTGATCCGCCGGTAATACCGATTCCTGCATACCGCCTCCCCTCCAAAAGAAACCAAACTCACCGAGTCGAACTAAACGACTCCTCTCAGGGTTACTTATGCAAACGGCGCGAGTGGATTCCCGGAAAATGGCGTCCGAGGTCCGATCTCTGGAAAGTCTCTCGGGCGGTGGGATTCAAATAAGGGGAAGGTCGGAGAGACTAGAGAGTGCTGAGATTTCCAGTCGCGAGGTCTTCCAAGGTCGCCCCACCAGCCGCGATAAAGACTCTCTAAATGGAGCGCCACAGAACCCGGCGAGACAGCGTTTGACACGGCAAAAAACGCCGTAGAAACACAAAAAAGGCCAGCGATCGTGCATTGCACAATCGCCGGCCAATTCGTTTACCCGACAGTCAACCGAAGTTTGTCGAGAAATCTAGAATTGCGGGAGCCAGATTTGAACTGACGACCTCGAGGTTATGAGCCTCGCGAGCTACCGGGCTGCTCCATCCCGCGGGCACAGTTTGGCGACTGGGACGAACGGCGTCAATGCCGTCGGTCAATTTTTGCTTCATTTGCGCGAACGACGTCAGCCTATGCCGGATCCACCCCAGGGGTCTTGCCGAATCGATGATCGCGGGTTGACAGCTGGGGCGGTCGATCAACGTTACGGGGAACCTTGTCGGTCGGGAGCGTCGCTTTGGATGTCGAGGGTCCCCCAAGGCGATAAACTATGGTGGTTCGGGTCTGTCCAATCGTCCAGCCCTCTTGTCGACTTGTCCAATCCCATCCACCGCCGGTCTCCGGGGAATCTCATCATGGCGACCGTCCCACCGATCGCGACGGTCAGCGACCCATCGCCAGTGGGCCAAATGGCTGGACGGACCGGTTCGCGAGCCGGTCCCCCGCCGCTGCCCCCGGCGGCGGAACCGCTCGCACCACCTGAACCCCCACCCGAAGCCCCACCCAAACCGCGGGCCACGCTGCCCCCGGTGCGGCCGGCCACCCCGCTGGTTCGGACCGCAGCGGGCGTTTTTCGCAAAGAAAAAACGATTCCGACCGATCGCGGTGGTGAGGCGGAAGCTGACCAGACGACCCGGCGATCGATCCCCGCTTGGCTCGTCAGTCTGATCGTTCACACCGTCGCCTTGATCCTGCTAGCGCTGATCTCGCTGCCCGTCGGCCAAGGGATCGATCGGTTGTCGCTGGAATTTGGCGAAGCGACCGAAGCCAAGCAGTTTGACCTGCAGACTTTTGACCTCGAATCCAATGATGCCACCGCCGAGACCGGAGAGTCGCAGGACGATTCGCCGGTCGACACCGACGTTCAAAGTCTGCTCGACAGCGTTGAGTTGACCGAAGTTTCGCTTGACCTGCCCGCCGAAGTCACTCCGATCGGAGTCGGTGGGGCGGCCGAAATTTCGGTTCCAATGTTTGGCGGGCGTTCGGGAGCCATGAAGTCGGCGTTGCTGGCCACTTATGGCGGCAACCAGGACACGATTGACGCGGTTGAACGCGGGCTGCGTTGGCTGGCCCGACAACAGGACGCCAAAACCGGTTCTTGGAGCATGAAAGGTCCCTACGAAGACGGTTCATTCGAGGAGAACCGAACTGCCGCGACGGCCATGGCTTTGCTGGCGTTTTTGGGCGATGGTCACACCCCGTTGGGGGAAACCGAATATTCGCAGATTGTCGAGCGGGGGCTGCGCTACCTGATCCGATCGCAGGATCGAAACGGTTTCTTTCCCGCCGATGTCCGTTCGGACATGCAAGCGTCCTATGCACACGCACAAGCGACGATCGCGATGAGCGAAGCGTATGCAATGACCCGGCTCAGTTGGCTTCGGATGCCGGCCGAAGCAGGATTGCGATACGCCGTGGAGGCTCAATCGCCCGGTGGCGGTTGGCGATACCGGCCGGGTGAACAAGGCGATTTGTCGGTCACCGGTTGGTACGTTCTAGCACTGCGTTCGGGCATGTCGGCGGATTTGCAAATCGACGGTCTGCCGCTGAGCCGGACCGAGTATTTTTTAAAAACCGTTGAAACCGACAACGGAGCGCTGTACCAGTACATGCCCGACCGGGGGGCCAAGCCGGCGATGACCGCCACGGGGTTATTATGCCGGATGTACATGGGTTGGCCTCGGGGGATCCCCGAGCTGGGCGAGGGGATCGAGGTGCTGATGGACGAGGCGCCGCTGGACCCCAAAAACAGCAATGTTTACTACTGGTATTACGCCACCCAAGTGCTGCATCACTACGGCGGTCCCAACTGGGTCAAATGGAACGCGGTGATGAAAGATGTTCTGCCGGAGATGCAAATCAAACGGGGGCGAGAGTCGGGTAGTTGGTCACCTCAGTATGATTTGTACGGCGAACAGGCGGGGCGTTTGTATCAAACCTGTTTGACGTTGTATTGTTTGGAAGTGTACTACCGCCACCTGCCGTTGTATCAGCCGGAGAAACATGGGGGTGAGATTCAGCGGTAGCGGCGGTTTGCGGGGTCGGCGAACGAGATTCGACCAAAGCCTTGGCGGCTTCGGCTACGGGAGATTCGACCAAAGCCTTGGCGGCTTCGGCTACCGGAGATTTGACCAAAGCCTTGGCGGCTTCGGCTACCGGGGGAAGTTCGACTTTCGCTAAATCCGAGGAATTTGCTAAAGCTGCGGCGGTCCCGTTTTTGATCCCCGCGATGCTCGATGGTTCGTTCATGTTTGCCCACTTCCGCGTGCTGTGCCTGATCACCTCGCTGACCGTCCCCGCCGTGGTGAACCTACACGCGGCGCCGCCTTCGCTGATGCGGATGTTCGGCCGGGCCGGTTCCCGCACCGCCAGCGCCGAGCCGACCACATTGTGCGAAGCCGATGGGCCTTGGTTGATCCTCGCCCACACCTTCATCGGCGAAGGGTCGCGGGCAAAAGCCGAAGAACTCGCCGCCGACCTGTCGACTCATTTTCGCACCCCGGCGTTTATTCATCAACAAAGTTTTGATTTCGCCGGCGACGTGTCGCTGGGGCAGCCGGTCGGTGGGGTGTCGCAGGTCAGTTATGAGCAAGCTCAAAAGGCGTCGGGTAAACGGCTGCGGTACGCCAATGATATCCAGTACCAGGCCCACGCCGTTTTACTAGGTGAATTTGACACCACCGAGCACCCCGGGATCGAATCCATGCTAGATTCGGTCAAATCTTATTCATCGCCCGTCTTTGGAGAAACGGAGACTGAGGACGAAGACTTGCGTAATCCCGTCACGGCGGTCAAAGCGTTCCACGAGCGATTGACGCGGCGGCGGGGCAAACCGTCCGGTCCGATGCACAATGCGTTTGTGACCCGCAATCCGATCTTGCCGGCAGACTTTGTGCATGGTCCCTCGGTCGATCCTTTCATCCGTGGACTCAACGCCGATACGCCGCACTCGCTACTTGATTGTCCCGGCGATTACACCGTGATCGTGCGGACGTTTGCGGGCACGAGCCAAATCGTCGGCGGGGCCAACAAAACGGTCGACACCGACACCCCGGTCGAGGGGACGTTGGCCCAGGCGGCTTATGATGCCAACAACATGGTCGCGCGGCTGCGTAAGAACGGCGTTGAAGCTTATCAATATCACGACCGAACTCGCTCGATCGTCACGGTCGGATCGTTTGAATCGCTGGGCCGAGAAACACCGGGGGGCGGTTTTGAGTACGACCCGTCGATTCAACAGGTGATCCGCGAGTATTCGGCATTGAACGTTGCGGCCGACGTGGCGCAGAAGGTTCAATCGACCGCCGCGGGGATTCCGGTCAACCATATTGGCAAGATGCCTTATGACATTCATCCGTCGCCGATCGCGGTACCCAAAGTCTCGCGGCGGAGTCCGCTGGCCATGTTTGGGCGTTGAGTTTAGAGACGAGCTATTGCCCCAACCCATAGACGATCAGGTTGCCGAGGATCGCCGCGGCGTCGGTTGTCTCATAACCGGGGCACTGGATGCTGTTTTGACTCTCCAACGCGCAGGCTAGGTCGTATCGGGAGGCAAATATGGTCTCATAATTATCCAACCGAATGGATTCAAAAACCGGTGCGTCGCGTCGAATTTGCACGCGTCCCCCGCCCGGCCCCGGCGGTAAACGCAGCGAGACCGACGTGACATCAAAGCCGCCGTAAGTCGGCGTCCACGCGGGATGCTGGCCGTCCATCGGCTCGAACGATTCATCGGTGAGCGTCTGGACCGCGGCGGTCGCGGATTGCAGGAAAGCCTCGGAGCCGCAGATGGGTGAAATGATCAATAAACCACCGCGGCGGAGATACGTTTGAAGTGCCCGGGAAGCATCGCCGGTCAACTCAAACGACTCGCGGCCCTGCAGCAATAGCACGCCGACGTCGGCCAACGATTCTTCGGTCAATCGCACCGGGTCGACCACCGCGGTCAGCGGCACGGGCATCGGTCCGGTGATCAGTCCGGCCGCCCGGGCCGGGACCCGGGGCACGAGCGTCTCGCCAGCCCCGACCGCGGCGACCGCCAACGTGGAACGCTGCTGCGGGTGGGCGGGGGAGCGATGGTGCCGCCGATTTGCACCACGGCATCGAGTTTGTCTCGGAGTTGGCGACCGGTGGCGTAGGCGATCAGGTTTTCGCCGATGAAAATTAAGGCGGTGACGTCTTTTTTAATTGCCGGAGCGATGGTTTGACCGGCGGCCAATTGGTCCGCTCGCCGCCAACGGCAGGTCAGCGAAACGGGGCTGTAGAAAACCGCGGTCCGGCAACAGGCGGCCAGCCCTTGGGGCCAGCGGGCGGCATCGATCGCGTCGGGATCGACCGGTCGCTGGGCGAACCAAATCGGATGGCTCGGCGGCAACGGATCGAGCGTCGCGGCGGGGTAGGCGGCCTCGCAAAACGTTCGGACGCCGCGTTCAAACCCGCCGGCGTCGCCGCAACCTTCGCCGCCACGATTTTCAAAAAGCAGCGTTCCACCGGCATCGACATAGGCGGCCAGTCGCTGGATCGTGGGATCATCGAGCATGAAATTTTGATTGCCGGCAATTAGTAAGACGGGCGCCGCCAACATGTCGGCGACCGAAGCGGCCGGTGACTGGACGACTTGCCAGGTCAGGTCCCGCCGCCAATCCCGTTGGACTTGGCCGACCAACCCGGACAATCCCGCCGCGTCGACTTGCAGGTCGGGGTCCTCGCCCAGCGCCGCGTCGGTCCACTGGCCCAACACGACCTGCCGCTTGCCTTTGGCCAAAAAAAGCAACGCGAACGAGGTGGCGATGTCGGGATTGGTCTCGATCGGGCCGGAACCTTTCCAAAACCCTCGAAAAGGATCTTGGACCGAAACCAACCGCTCAGCTCCCTCGCGGTACCAATCCCGGTCGCCGATGATCCGCCGGCCTGTCAGTCGGCCCACCCGCTCGACGGCGTACAGGTAGTAGAAATAACTGAACGCTTCGCCGCCGGGGTTGCCTTGCAGCGTGAAGCGATCGGCCAAGAACTTCAGCCCCCGCTGCAGCGAATCGCCGGAGGTCGATTGGCCGCAGCAATCCAGGCCCGCGGCTGGACCATCGATCGGACCGGCGGCGTCGCGGGCAATGATTAGCGAAGCGATGCCGGCGCACGTCATGCTGCCCGACGCCCCGCCGGACCGCCCGTAAGACCAGCCGCCGCCGGCCAATTGGCGATCGATCCAGTAGTCGCTGGAGCGTTGCAAGACTTCCCGATCGACCGCAAAACCGCGGTCGGCTGCCGCTCCGAGGGCCAGGACGGCGAACTGGGTGTTGGACGGATCGCCGTTGCCGCTGCCGTTGCCGTAGTCCCAGGCGCCGGCGTTGTTGCCCCCATCGGGCTTTTGCAATTGCTCCAGGTACTTGACGTTGCGGCGGATTTTCGCAGCGTCCTGGTCCGCACCGAGTTCGCAAAAGACCAACGTCTGCAGCGACACCGAATAGGTCTCGCGGGGCGTGATCATTCGCAAATATCGCAGTGCCGCAATCATCGCGGGGTCGTCATGATCGACGCCGGCGTTGAGCATCGCCAGCGTGCAGAGCGCCGACAGGCCGCACGATTGGCTACTGTATTCGACCCAGCCGCCGCCGCCCTGCTGGGTTTTTCGCAAAAACTCAACGCCGCGGTCGATGGAGCGTTGGACGGTGGGGGCATCGATGGCGGCGTGTGCCGGGGACGCGAACAGTGCGAAGAGCAATCCGATGGGACCAATGCGACGCAGGAGACCGATGCGACGGTGGTAATGCATCGGTCCGCTCGGTCGTTTTTGTCCCATCTCCGCACCATCGCGATCCCGCCGTAAACTGCCGGCCATGACCGATGCCCCGCCTGTCGCCAAAGCCCGCAACCTCGCCGACGTGTTGCGGGAGTTCGCCGAACACGGCGGGCGGATGCGGGAGGAATTGGGCAAAGTCATCATCGGGCAGTCCGAAACGATCGAGCAGTTGCTTGCGGCGATTTTTACCCGCGGCCACTGTTTGCTCGAAGGTGTGCCGGGGTTGGCCAAAACGTTGATGGTCTCGACGCTCGCCGAGATCCTCGACGTATCGTTCAAACGCGTCCAGTTTACCCCCGACCTGATGCCCTCGGACATCACCGGGACGCAGGTTTTGGAGGAGGGTGACGACGGGCGGCGGTCGTTTCGGTTTGTCCAAGGGCCGATTTTTGCCAACATCCTGCTCGCCGACGAGATCAACCGGACCCCGCCAAAAACCCAGGCGGCGTTGCTCGAAGCGATGCAGGAGCGGCAGGTTTCGATCGGGCGCGAAACCCATCCGTTGCCCGATCCGTTTTTTACGATCGCGACACAAAACCCCGTCGACCAGGAGGGCACCTACCCGCTGCCCGAAGCCCAGTTAGATCGGTTCATGTTCAACATCAAGATCGACTATCCGACCGCGGAGGAGGAAGAACGCATCTTGACCGCGACGACCCGCGGCGAGCCGGCGACAGTGCAAAAGGTGCTTTCAACCCGCGCGATTCTGAATTGTCAAAAACTGGTCAATTCAATCGCCGTCGGTCCGATGGTGATTCGCTACGCGTCACGGCTTGTTCGGGCGTCCAGGCCCGGTGACCCGACGGCCCCCGAGTACGTTCGGACGTTGGTCGACTGGGGTGCGGGACCGCGCGCGGACAGAATTTGATCGCCGGGGCCAAAGCGATGGCGGCGCTTTCGGGGCGGCCTTCGGTCGAGCCGACCGACGTCCAGCGGGTCGCGCTGCCGGTGCTGCGTCACCGGATCGCGACAAATTTTCAAGCTCAGGCCGAAGGGATGACGACCGACGATCTGGTGCGTCGGCTGTTGGCGGACGTGGAGTTTCCAAAGCCCGAGCGGCGAACGACCCCGTAGCCGAAGCCGCCAAGGCTTTGGTCGAGTCTCCTGTAGCCGAAGCCGCCAAGGCTTTGGTCGAGTCTCCCGTAGCCGAAGCCGCCAAGGCTTTGGTTCATACTCGTTCGGCGGCCTGGCGGACCGCCGCTACGAAGACGACACGTCCATGGTCCCGGCCGGTCGTTCGCGAACCAGAACCCGGTCGCCCTCGATTTTGACGTCAAAACAATCGACCTTTGTCCGTGGGTTGTCGGACCACTCGCCGGTCGAAACGCAAAACCGCCAAGCGTGCCAGGGGCAGGTGACCGAACCATCGGCCAGATGACCTTCGGCCAACGACGCGCCCATGTGGGGGCACAAATCGTCGATGGCATGCCACTGGGAGTCGCCGCGAAACACCGCGACCATCCGGCCGTCGACCGCAACCGCTTTGCCGACGTTAATTTCAAACTCGTCGACGGCGCCGACGTCTTCGTATGGGGACATTAAAATTACAATCTTGTGGGATAGGCCTCCGGCCTGTCATCGTCTCCCAAGACAGGCCGGAGGCCTATCCCACGATGATGACAGGCCGGAGGCCTATCGCACGATGATGACAGGCCGGAGGCCTATCGCACGATGATGACAGGCCGGAGGCCTATCCCACGATGATGACAGGCCGGAGGCCTATCCCACAGGCACCGCGATGCCATCGCCGTCGACCGCCCAGGGTGTCCACAAGATAAACGGGTCAGAGACCTTCAAGTCGCCTTTGAGCGGCCGGACGGTCAACGTTTCCAGCGGGATCGTTCGTGGGTCAAATTGTTCGGACAATTCGGCAAGGTCGCGTTTCAACTCGTCCTCCAATTCCTCGCGATCGATCCGCAGTTGCTCCAACGACTCTTCGGCTCGACGGACGTCGGATTTTTGAGCCGAAGCGCGTGACGCGGACCGGGCCGCCGTTCCAATGCGACTGACATTGGTCCGCGACGCCACTTTCCGACCCAAAAACGCGCCGATCACCGAGCTGCCGATCGTCATCCAAGACGACATCTTGGCTTCCTCGTACTGCGATTCCTCGCGATCGACGCGGTCGCGAGCGGTGCGGATCTGGTCGTCGATTCGGTCCAATTTGGCCGCGTATTTGTTTCGCAGGTCTTCGGTCGCGGTGTCGCGAGCCTCGCGAATCGGTTGTTCAAAATGCCGCCGGGCGGCCGATTCGTTGCTGCCCGGTGGAGCGATTTCGTTATCCGCCGCCTCGCATCGGTAGATCGTCAGCGGCCGGTGCCGGTACAGGTAGCTTTTGAGTTTCGTATCCAACTTTCCGATTTCACGGGCCGAACACCACGCTGCGGGCAGTTCAGTGAACTCGTAGCCGGCCTCGGGGTCGTCGCTGAAGTCCGCGTCCGCATCGACCGGTTCGCTTTCGGTCCAACCATCGGCCGGCGAATTGGCCCCGGTGATTCGGATCATCCGGGCGACGTCTTCCCAGCGGTCCAGGTCGGTGCCCCGGCGGGTGTAGTGCAGGCTCGCGGTGCAGGCGACCGCGGGGCGATAGACGTGGGTGTAGCCGGGCCGAGGGCGGCGGACGCGGGCGGGCAGCAGCAGGAATTTTTCTTCGATGCCGGTCGGCAGGACGGGGCGGGGCGTTGGCGAGGATACCGGACCGGCCGGCTCGGCCACTGTGGCCGGTTGAGTTGGTGGTTGCACTTCGGCGACCTGGCGTTTTTGCTCCGCCATCAACTCGGCGATCTGCGGGCTGGCCAGCGGCCCGGCCAGGAACGACATCGCCCACCGGGTTTGAAACGTCACCGGACCGTCCTCGTGAACGTTGTTCATCAGGAAGACGCGATTGCCAAGCGAGGCGAGCGTTCGCTCCATCGCCGCCCGGTCAAACTTCTGGCCGGTTTGCTGGGCGGCACCTTCCAAACCTTCCAACACGCGGGCTTTGTCGCGTTCGGTCTGCAGCCGGCCGAGGAACCACGTGCCGATGTTGGACAACCCTTTGTAGTCCAAATCGACCGGGTTTTGCGTCGCCAACGTCACGCCAAGCCCAAAGGCGCGGGCTTGTTTGAGCAGCGTCAACATCGGCGGCTTGGACGGCGGGTTGGCCACCGGCGGGAAATAACCGGCAACTTCGTCCATGTAAAAAATCGCCCGCAAACTGCCCGTGCCCCGCTGCGTCCGCATCCACGCGACCAATTCGCCCAACAAAATCGTGACGAAAAACATCCGCTGCGATTGCGGCAGGTGCGCGATCGACAGGATGCTGATCCGCGGTTTGCCCGCCGGGGTGTACAGCAGCCGGTCAATCGACAACGGTTCCCCGACCAGCCACGACGCGAACGCGGGTGAGGCGAGCAGGTTGTTAAGCCGCATCGCGAGCTTGGCCCGGTCGGACGGCGGCATGAAGGTGTCCAAATCCAGAACGCCAAGCTTTTTGATCGGCGGCGATTGAATCAGCCCGATCAGGTCGGCGATCGCGACGTTTTGACCCTGCTGCCAACAGTGCGCCAGGATCGACGAAACCAAAATCGGTTCGGGCGAGAGCAGCGGATCGGCGTCGATGTCCAGCAGCGTCATCAACCCCGACGTTGCCGCGACGACGCGTTGCTGCATCGATTCGCCGCCGCGTTGGTCCGGTGGCGGGGCGTCGAACGATTTTAAAACCGTCAGCGGCAGGCCGGTGGAGCTGCCCGGGGTGTAGATGGACACTTCGGCCGCGTCGCGAAACGCTCGAACGCGTCCGGGCGACTGACCCCACGAGGCGAGTCCGTCGGCCCAGGTTTTGGCGGTTTTGTCAGCGAGTTGATCGACCGTGAGACCTTTTCGTGACGCCGCGGACGGTTCGAGCCACGGTTTGAAGTCCGACGGTTTTAAATCGGGAAACGACAACGCCAGGTTGGCAAGATCGCCCTTGGGGTCAACGCAAATGACCGGCACCCCATCCAACGCCGCTTCTTCGAGCAGCGAAAGGCACAGCCCCGTTTTGCCCGAGCCGGTCATGCCGACGCACAACGCGTGCGTCGTGAGGTCTTTGGCGTCGTAGAGCAGCAGGTCGTCGGTCAGCTTGCCGCCAGACAGGTCGTAGCCGCGACCCAGGTAAAAGGTCGCGAGCTTTTCGTAAATTTCGGGGGACGGGACGGCGGTCATGGTTCAACGTCAATAGGGAATCGTGCCCGATTAAACCACAGCGGGGGTTTGGCCACAGAGGTCACCGAGAACACTGAGCTAGGACTTCAAAATTCCCTCTCGGTGATCTCGGTGCCATCTGTGGCTCAATCCGTTTGATTGACTAGATTCCTGTTCATGCTCCATCTTCACGACCAAATTACCGCCGCCGCCGCGTTCATCCGCGAGCATTTTAATACCCCGCCGAAGGTCGCGATCATTTTAGGGACCGGCTTGGGGCCGCTGGTCGGCGAGATCGACATTGCCGCAGCGTTGTCCTATGACGACATTCCCCATTTTCTGTCGTCGACCGCGACCAGCCACGCCGGGCGGCTGATTTGCGGACATCTCGATGGCGTGCCGGTCGTCGCGATGGAGGGCCGGCATCACTACTACGAAGGCTACCGGCTCGACGCGATCACGTTGCCGGTGCGGGTTTTCAAAGCTCTGGGGGCGGAGCTTTTGATCGTCACCAATGCTTGCGGCGGGATGAACCCCGCGTACTCCTCGGGCGACATCATGGTGATCGATGATCAAATCAACCTCATTGGCGACAACCCGTTGATCGGGATCAACGACGACCGGCTGGGTCCCCGATTTCCCGACATGTCCCGGCCTTATTCGTCGCGTTGGATTGACGAAGCCCTGGCGGTCGCCCGGCGAAACGAGATCTATCCGCACGTCGGGGTGTTCGTCGCGGTCGCCGGACCGTGTTTGGAAACCCGGGCGGAGTATCGTTTTTTGCGGATGATTGGGGCGGATGTGGTCGGCATGAGCACGGTGCCCGAAGTCATCGTCGCGGTCCACGCCGGGTTGCCGGTGCTCGGTTTCTCGGTCGTGACAGACATGTGCTTGCCCGATGCGTTGAAACCGGCGGTGGTCGAGGAGATCATCGCGGTCGCCGGTCAGGCGGAGCCGAAACTGCGAACGATTATCAAAGGGGTGGTCGCCGCGGCGGGTTCGGTCCGCGTGAGTTAGGCGTAGGGTGGGTCAAATGCTGGGCGACTATAAACTCGGACGATTCTCCCGACGGTGTTCGGTGCTGGACCGACCCTTGGAACCCGGCGAGGTTTATTACACGGTGGTGACCGCCGATGGCGACGACGTGACGCGTCAAGAAATCTCCGCGGAGGCATGGGCGGGATTGCCCGAGGGAGCACTGGGTAGTTGGAAAAACCGCGTCCCGCCGCCGGCTGAGAAAAAACGTGAACCGGCCCCGCCGGCGGTTTTGGTCGACCTGCTCGAAGCGATGGCGTCCCAGCGAGCGGCGCGGCCGCTGCGCTATCTATTGGCGCTGCATCTGCTGCGCAGCAAAGCGGTCTCGCCGGCGACCGAAACGCTGAGGTTTGAGGATTCAGAGTTGTCCAAAAATCAACTCGTGGTCGAAACCAAGGACGGCCGGGTGATGGAGGTCATCGAAGTCCCGATCGCCGCGGACCAGGTGGGCGAATTGCAGGCGGAGTTGATGAATTTGATTTATTGCGAAGCGGGAGAGACCGACTAATTTTTTTCCCCCTCGCCCCGCTTCGGGGAGAGGGGGTCGGGGGGTGAGGGGTCTTTGGGCCGGCGGAAGGTTAGCTTGGTGTTGGGGACATCCCCTCACCCCCCAACCCCCTCTCCCCTAAGAGGGGCGAGGGGGGGCCTTCAATAGTCCGCTACCGCCTCAGCCCCGCGTCGGCCATCAACACTTGCAAGTCCGACCAAGAGGCACCTTTGGCCTTGGGATTTCGCAATAGATATGCCGGGTGATATGTCACCAAGGCTTTGATTCCCCGCCAATCGTGCAGTTTGCCGCGAAGGCGGCCCACCGTCAGCTTGCTCTGCAACAGCGTTTGAGCCGGGATCGCGCCGAGGCAAACGATGTAGGTCGGCCTCAAGATTTGCAATTGCTCCATCCAGTAGGGTTGGCAATTCTGTAGTTCTTCATGTTCGGGATTGCGATTGCCCGGCGGTCGGCATTTGACGGTGTTGAGCAAATAAATGTCTTCGCGGGCCAACGTCATCGCGGAGATCATCTTGTCAAGCAATTGACCCGAACGGCCGACGAACGGGCGACCGGTGCGGTCCTCGTCGGCACCGGGAGCTTCGCCGAAAAAGACGAACCGCGGCCTGGGGTTGCCCTCGCCGAAAACGGTCTGCGTCCGACAGGCCACCAGTTCAGGACACCGGGTGCAATCGGCGACCTCGGCGGCCATCGTGGCCAAACGTTTGGCCCGGGCGGGTGTCGGCAGCTCTTCGTCGCCGAGCGTTTCGTCGGACTGGATGCCTTCGATCGGTAGCAGTCGCGATGGCGGGGCAACCGGCGGCGGCGGCGCAGGAGTGGATTTGGCGGCGGGCGGCGGCGGGGATAGCTCCGCGGTGTCCGCGGGAGCGGCGTCTGCGGAGTTGGCGATCAGAAATTCGTTCCAGCGGACCGTTCCCGACTCGCTGGGCCGGGGCAGCGTGTGGATGCCGATCCGGTGAAAATGCGTCAGTAGGGCAGCGGTCGCTTCGGCAAGATCGATCGGAGCGGGGGGAGCGGGTTTTTGCATGGAAATCGTTTAAGGTGCTCCATCGTGGGTCGGCGTCGAAGACTCCTTGACCCACCCTACCAGGGCGGTCAAGCATCCGTCCCCTCCCTCCCTCCGTCGCACCCCTAGACCATTTCCGATGCCCGTTCCCCAAGTTGCCATTGTCGGACGGCCCAACGTCGGCAAATCGTCGCTTTTCAATTATCTCGGTCGTCGCCGTTTGGCCATCGTCGACGACCACGAAGGCGTCACCCGCGACCGGATGACGACGATGATCGAGCACGAGGACCGGTTCTTCGAGCTGGTCGACACCGGCGGGATGGGGATCATCGATCCCGATGATTTGACCAGCGACGTCGAGCGGCAAATCGAATTAGCCATCAACGCGGCGGACGTCTTGGTTGTTGTCCTGGACGTTTCCACCGGCCTGATGCCGCTGGATCAACACGTCATCGAGCGGCTCCGGGGGATCGAACGACCGGTGATTTTGGTGGCCAACAAAGTCGACCAGTCGCACCAGGAGATCGGCATGACCGATTTCGAGCGTCTGGGGCTGGGCACGCCGTTGCCCGTTTCGACGATTCAAAACCGCGGTCGCGATCATTTGCTCGACGCGATTGTCGAAGTCCTGCCTGATGACGATCAATCGATCGCCGCCGAGCCGGTGATGAAGGTCGCGATTGTCGGCCGTCGAAATGTCGGCAAAAGCACGTTCATCAATGCGTTAACCCATGACGAGCGGATGATCGTCTCGGAGGTACCCGGCACGACCCGTGATAGCGTCGATGTGCGTTTTGAGATCGACGGTCAAATCTTCATGGCGATCGACACGCCGGGACTTCGCAAACGCAAATCGGTTCGGACCGATCTGGAGTTCTACTCCACCCACCGCGCCGAACGATCGGTCCGCCGGGCCGACGTGGTGCTAATGTTTTTCGACGCCGAGCAGCCGGTTTCCAAGGTCGACAAACAATTGGTCGGTTACATCATGGAACATCATAAGCCGGTGATCTTTGTCGTCAACAAATGGGATTTGGTTAAAGACCGTTCGTCGACCGAGGAGTGGGTCAAGTACCTGCGGCACCAGTTTACGACGTTGTCTTACGCACCGATCGCTTTCATCACCGGTCAAACCGGCAAGAACGTCAAAACGCTGCTCAATCACGCCGCGATGTTGGACAAGCAGGCCGCCAGCCGGGTTTCGACCGGACAGCTCAATCGGATCATTCGCGCCGCGATCGAGACGCACAACCCGCCGATGTTTGCCGGCCGTCGTCCAAAGATCTATTACACCACGCAGGTTGCCGAGCGGCCGCCGACGTTAGTATTGATGTGCAACGATCCCAAAGCGATTGGCAACGACTATCAGCGTTATTTGATTTCTTGGCTCCGCGACCATACGCCTTTTGGCGAGGTGCCGATCAAGTTGTATCTCAACGCCAACACGCCCTCGGACGTCGAGAAGGCGAAGTCAAAGGCCCGCTCGTAGCGGTCCGTCAAGATTCGGTATTGGATCAATCAAACGGGAGGACGAGGCTCCCGCCGAGCCTGTCTGTCCGGGTTGGTGAGCCGACGGCGCTAGCCGCGGGTTCCGCCGCCCCAAACCCGCGGCTAGCGCCGTCGGCTCAGCCACTAATCGCTATTCCGGACAGACACTAACGAAGCGACAGAAAATTCTGTCCAGCCGTCGCGGAAGTCGCCGAGACTTTCGGCACGCCCGACATAACCGGACGAGCTTCCTCAATCAAAGCAGTTCCCCACCGATCGACGATCATCCGGTGGCGTCGTGGTGGCCGATGGGCATAGAACCTCCCCTTGCCCGCCCGCCCAACGCCTCGCCATGTTGAAACGCAACCAGATCTTTCTCGCCGGCCTGCTACTGATTCTCCTGGGGGTTCAATTCCGAATGGTTCAATCCTTTGTGTTGGGCGAACCGGCGACTCGGATCCTCGCCAAAGTCGCCGACAGGGCACCGGCGGCGGAACCGGACAATTTTCGTAATTTTATGCTCCAGGTTCACCCCCGGCCGACCAAGACGGTTTCGCCGCCGCGGTGGATTGGGATGGCTCTGATCGCCACCGGCTCGGTTTTGACGCTCCACGCGGTCGCCATGCCCAAACAGAACGCGGGCTGATGATCGAATACACTCATCGCTCGCCGCGGAGGTTGTGGATCGCCGGTTTGGCCGCCGCGACGACCGCCGGGACCACCACGCTTTTGGCCCAATCTGCGGGCGTTCAATCAAAGCTTGACGATGGGTCGCCGCAGCGGATACGCGAAGGCCGGCAGATCGGGCCGGTTGTCGGTGAAGTGGTTCGTTTGGCCACCCGTTGGACTTTTCGCCCGACGACGGCCGTTCAAACCGGTGCGGCCGAAATGCCGACGATGACGTGTCTGGAAAATCTGATGCTGCAGCGGATTGTCGATTCCATCCAGATCGATCCGGCCGACCGATTTTGGCAAATCTCGGCAACGGTGACCGAATTCGCCCAGACCAACTACCTGCTGCTGACCACCGCCCAGCGTGCTCCACGCAGCGACGAGTCGTAGCGACACGAAAGTTCGATCGCGTGGTCCGATCGATCAAAGGGCGTCGAGGTGTTCGGCGATGATTTTATCCCCGCCCGCGGTCAACAGCACGCGGCCATCGATCAGGACAAGCTGGTGGGACCAGGTGTCGGCGTGTTCAAGACGACCAGCCCGGTCGGCCCGACGGATCGATAGTTTGGAGGCGGATCGAAAGCCTTCCCCGGCCGGGACGCCCCATTGAATCAACTGCCCGATCGCGAGGGTTTGAGCCGATCGGTCGACTGAGAGCAAAGGGTATTTGTAATAGCAGGCAGCCGGCCGGGGCGGTCGCAACGGCCGACAACCGATGCGGTCCCAGGGCAATCGGTCCAACGCCGCCGCGGTCGCCGTTCGTATTTGATGGCAGGGTTCGATCCAGTCCAATTGCGGCAAAACTGCCGCGGCGGCCAACGGCGAGATCGGATAGACCTCCGAGGGACGCTCGGCGATGGCACTGATCTTCGCCGCATCGCGAGCGTCTCGGATCAGCAATGCGCCACCGGCCCCGCCGGTGACCGGTTTGCTGCCGCCAAAGGAAAGCGTTTTGAAATCAGCCGCCATGTCGGCGGCGACCGGCGATTGGCAGGCGTCGTGGATCAATCGCCAACCGCGGTCGCGACAAATTTGCGTCACGGCGGGGTCAAAACCGTGGCCGTACAAATCGCTGGCGATGACGGCGACGACATCGCCGGGCACATTTTCCAAGGCTGCCGGGTCCATCACCGGTCGATCGGGCAGCGTGTCGACGAGCACCGGACGGCCACCGGCCAATTCCACCGTCCGCAGCACGCCGGGGTAGTCGTAGGCCGCGACGGCGACGCGCGGTGGCGTTGTAAATCGCGGCGGTAGGCACAATCGAACCGCCAATTCGATCGCAGCGGTGCCGGAGCAGGTCAGCCGAACCGCGGCGGCGTGAAATTGAGCCGACAAACGTTCGGCCAGCCGCGTCGAAACCGGCGAATGGTAGCGCCCCCAATCCCCGCGTTGCATGGCCGCGCCGACCGACTGGTCAATCGCCGGGTGCCGAGGCGGCCAGGCGGTCCAGCCGTCATCGGCGGTCGGCAGTCCAGGGAGATGATTCATTGAGGGGGCCGCACTCTTGGCAATCGCCGGGCCAATCCATATCCTGACTGATTAACCCCGCCACCGGCCGATCGGCTCCCGCACTTCTCACCCGCCCAAAGTAGTCGCCCGTGTCGCCGACAGCCAGGTTCGCCATCGACGCCTGTTTGTTAGCCCAAGAGGCTGCCGCGGAGCCGAGTTTCATGCAGCGGATGCTCAGCAATCCGTTGCTGCTGCCGGTCGGTTTGATCGCGATTTTTTACGTGACGTTTTTTGGTCCCGAGCGACGGCGTAAAGCCGAAGAAGCTCGCCGGATCGCCGCTATCTCTAAAAATGATCGCGTCGTGACCGTCGGCGGGATCCACGGCGTGGTCGTCGAATCGTCCCCGGGCAGCGAAACGGTAACGCTGCGAATTGATGAAAAAGCCGGCACGCGGATCAAAGTCAACCGCTCCGCCCTGGTCGCGGTGACCTCGGCGAAGTCCGATGCGATGATCAAAACCGAAGCGATCGACAAGTGAGCCGTAGCGTCCGATCGCCCTTTTGCTGTAAGCCCTCAAGCCCGCCGGTGGTGCGGCTACCGGCCCGCTTTGTCGTCGCCGACCGATTTTAACCCGTCCCATTCCCCCCTCACGACCGCCAGCCTTACCCGCAATGGACTTTATCGCACCCGCCACGGACTGGGTTTGGCAAGCTGGCGTACTGCTGGGTCAAAACGACGAAGCGGCTCGCCGGGTGACCGGCATCTCGGGCGCCCAGTGGGTGACGCTCGTCGTTGCCGCCCTGGTCTTGATCCTGCCGTTTGTCATCGGTGGCTACCTGGCCCGCCGGCTCAAGATGCCGACGCACGCGACGCGGCTGGGTTTCATCCTGCTGGCCGTCATCGCTTCGTTGGTCGTGTTGGCCAATCGGCGGCCCAAACCGGGCATCGACCTTCGCGGCGGCACGATCCTGGTCTACGAGATCGACCCCGAAAAACAAAACGAGTTGGAGGGCAACGACGGCCAGCGGATCACAAGCGACGATTTGGTCGAACCGTTGACGCGGCGAATCAATCCGTCGGGGACCGCCGAGATCGCGATCCGGCCCTACGGCGACAGCCAGATCGAAATCATCATCCCTGACGTCAACCAGCAGGAAGTTGACCGGATCAAGAACATCGTCTCCAACACCGGTCAATTGCGGTTTGCGATCGTTGCCAACCAGTCCGATCACCAGGCGATCATCAACCTGGCGATCGCGCAGTCCGAATCGGCCAATCCGTCGATTGCCACGCGTTCCCAGGTCGGTGAAACCGAGGACCTGCTCTACGGCCGCTGGGTTCGGATCGGCCGCGAAGACGTCGAAACCGATGGGGTTCGGCCGCTGCGGTTGGGTGTCGGCAACTCGTTGGTCCGAAACCCGCGGACCGGCGAAATCGTCACGCTGCCGGCCAACGTCCGGGGCGAAGACGAGTCGTTCAAAATTGCCAAATGGTTGACCGATCAAGAGTTCTCGGACTTGGAGATTTTGACCGTCATCAATTCGTTGCTCGACATCACGGGCAAGGATTTGTCCTACTCCGCGAGCACGTTTGATCAAAACGGCCGCCCCGCGGTGGCGTTCAACCTGACCGATCAAGGCTCCGGTCGGTTCTTTGCATTGACGACCAACAACGCGCCGCAAGGATCGCTCAACCGGCAACTGGGCATCATCCTGGACGACGTGCTGCTGTCGGCGCCCAACATCATCCAACCGATTCGCACCGAAGGCCGAATCACGGGCAACTTCACCCGCGCCGAAGTCGACTCCTTGGTCGCGATTCTCAAAGCCGGCCAGTTGCCGACGACGGTCAACCCGACGCCGATCGCCGAAAACTTGGTCGGCGCCACCTTGGGGGCCGATACGATCCGCAAAGGCGTTTGGGCGATCGGCGTTTCGCTCGTCCTGGTGCTGCTCTTCGTCCTGGTTTACTACCGATTCGCCGGCATCATCGCCTGCTTCGCGTTGGTTTTGAACCTCGCGATGATCCTGGCGACGATGGTCTTCATCAACCAACCGATGACGCTCTCGGGACTCGCCGGTTTGGTGCTCACCGTCGGGATGTCAGTCGACGCCAACGTGCTGATTTTTGAGCGGATTCGTGAGGAGATCAAAAAGGGTGCCAAAACCCGGATGGCGATTCGTAACGGGTTCGCTCGGGCGACCACCACGATCGTCGACGCAAACTTGACGACGTTGATCACCGCGTTCGTCTTGTACGCGATCGGGACCGATCAAATTCGCGGCTTCGCGGTGACCTTGATCCTGGGCATTTTGTATTCGATGTTCACCGCGATTTATATGTCGCGGACGCTATTCGACATCGCCGAACGCCATGGCAAGGTCTCGTTGTCGATGAGCGATGGGGTCAATTCGATGCGTCAAAAGTTTGCCGGCGGCGGGCATTTCAATTTCATCGGCGCCGGAAAATTCTCGCTGGTCCTATCGGCGATCCTGGTCATCATCGGCCTTGGGGCGTTGTTTGCCCGCGGCCGCTCGATCCAGGACATCGATTTCGCCGGCGGCTCCTCGGTCCAGTTCCAGCTCGAAGAACCGACTGCGACGGCTCAGGTCCGTGCCGCATTGGCTAATGCCTTTGACGCGGTGGGTGATAAAACCCAGCAATTCACGGTCTCCAGCGTGACGTTGGAAACCGCCGAAGACCGGACGGTCTACAAGGTGGACTCGTCATTGGATCAAGTGTCCAAACTTCAAACGTTGATCGAGCAAGCGTTTGCCGCCGGAGAGCCGGGGTTGGTCAAGTACAAAGTCGAGGTCAAACCGCAGGGATTGATGTCGATCGGAGCCGAGGACAACGGCATCCGGCTGGTGGCGTTCCAAGCTGACGACAACGAAGCGGATTTGGATCCCGGCCCGCTGCCCGAGGCGGTAGCCGACCCCGACGCGGCGGCCGAAATGACCGCAACGGTGAGCATCGCGATCGAGGGCAAGGACTCCGGGGCGGAACTCAATGGCAGCACGCTGCGGGGGGCGCTGATCTCCGCGGGCGAGGCGACCGGGATCCCGATTAATGATCGATTGGTTCAAATCCGCCCGGTTGGTCAGGGGGCCGAGAACTGGGCCGAAGGTTCGGCGCTGAATTTCGATACCTGGGAAGTGACGCTGCCGCTGACGGTCGGTCAAGGCAATCAGGTGCTCGATCAGCTTCGGCAAAACCTGTCCGACGAGCCGGTTTGGATCAGCAGTTCGTCGGTCGGGGCACGGGTTGCCGGCGACATGATCTCGCGGGCCTTGGGAGCGCTGTTCGCTTCGCTGCTGGCGATCATCGGTTACATCTGGTTCCGTTTCCAACGGGTCGCTTACGGCGTCGCGGCGGTCGTCGCGTTGGTCCACGATGTGGCGATTACGCTGGGGGCGATCGCCATCTCCTACTGGTTGGCCGACGTCTTGGACGTTTTCCTGATCGATCCGTTCAAGATCTCGCTCACCGTGGTCGCGGCTCTGTTGACGATCATCGGCTACTCGCTCAACGACACGATCGTGGTGTTTGACCGGATCCGTGAGACCAAAGGCAAAGCCCCGCGATTGACCGGCGAGATGGTCAATGAGTCGATCAATCAAACGCTTTCGCGGACGTTGCTGACGTCGTTGACGACGTTGATCGTCGTCGTGCTGCTGTACTTCTTTGGCGGCGAGGGCATCCACGCGTTCGCCTTCGCTTTGGTTGTCGGGGTCGTCGTCGGGACGTACTCGTCGGTGTTTGTCGCCAGCCCGGTGCTGCTGTGGTTGATCGAGCGGGATCAACGCAAAGCCGGCGTTGCTTAAAAGGTGGGATAGGCCTCTGGCCTGTCGAGATGATGACAGGCTGGAAGCCTATCCCACGGTTGGTTCTCCTGGCGTTGCTGATTCGCGGCGGGTTTGCCGCCGCGACGATCGATAACCTGCGGGCTGACCCGGACGCTTACGCGTTGATCGCTCGCGGCATCGCGGCCGGCGGGGGCGTGTCAGTCATCGATGCGGATGGCCAAACCCGACCCACGGCGTTTCGACCGCCGGCCTACCCGTGGCTGCTGTCGTGGCTGGTCATTGACGGACGGCTTTGGTTGGCCGGTGTCGCGGGGTTGCACGTGCTGTTGGCGGTGGTGACGGCGGGGCTGACGTTTGACGTCGCGGCGCGGATCGGCGGGCGGCGGAGCGGTTGGATTGCGGCGGGATTGGTGACCGCCGAGCCATTGCTGCTGTGGTCCTCCACGCTGGTGATGACCGAGGTTCTGGCGGCGGCGCTGTCGATGGGTGTTTGGTGGATTTGGATGGGGGGCAAATTTTCGGAAGACCCCTCACCCCCCGACCCCCTCTCCCCGAAGCGGGGCGAGGGGGAGAAAGAATTGGGGACCGACCCCCTCTCCCCGAGGCGGGGCGAGGGGGAGAAAGAATTGGGGACCGACCCCCTCTCCCCGAGGCGGGGCGAGGGGGAGTCGACCGTAGCGGAAGTCGCCAAGACTTTCGGATCCGCCGGCGCGCAACCGAAAGTCTTGGCGACTTTCGCTACCCCGATTCCCGGGGGAGTCGCGGCACTCGGTTTGGGTTGTGTCTTGGCTATCGCGTTTTTGTGCCGCCCGGTGATGATCGTCTGGGCTGTGCTGCTGCTGGGCGGCGGTTGGGTTCGGCCGCCGAGGGCCACCGGCCGATGGGCGATCGCGATGGCGGCTTCGATTGTTGTCATCGTCGTCGGCGGCTGGACGCTGCGAAATCGGGCGGTCGTCGGCCACCCGGTTTGGGCCACCACCCACGGCGGTTACACGCTGCTGCTTGGCAACAATGAACTATTTTATGACGATCTGAGCCGCCGTTGGTCGGAGCCTTGGACGGTCGCATCGTGGCTTCCCTGGCGGAGGCAGCCGTGGGACGCGACGGAATTTTTGGAGCAATACGCGGCGTCAATTAACGCTGCTAATACACCGGCTGGCGAATACGCCGTGGCCGAAGCGGAGTGGGAGCAGGACCGACAGGCGGGTGCGATGGCCAGAGCGACAATTGCCGGCCGCCCGGTCGTATTCATCGCCGCTTGTGCCGATCGCGTCGTCCGGCTGTGGCACCCCTTTGCCATGCAAACCGGGCAACGGTCGACCGGCGTGATTGTCGCGGCTGGACTGTTCGAGACGGTGTTCCTGTCGTTGGCAATCGTCGGCGGCTGGCGGTTGGTTGTCGCCCGTCGCTGGGCTTGGCTTTGGCCGCCGTTGACGTTGGTCATATCATTGACGCTTGTCCATGCGGTTTACTGGAGCAACCCTCGGATGCGTGCCCCGGCGGTTCCGGCCCTGGCGGTCTTGGCGGCGTCGACCCGACGGCCCCTCCGGTAGCGGCGTGCCGCCAGGCCGCCGACCTGGCAGCGGATGTCGGGGCAGCGGCGGCCTGGCGGGCCGCCGCCACGGTTGGTGGTTGACCTCAATCCCGAAGCACCATCTTGCGGAGCACCGCGCCGGCGACCGCTTGACCGGACAGGAACGCGCCCTCGACGCGGGGACCGCCACACCAGTCGCCGCAAGCCCCCAGGTTCAACGCGTGGTCCATCAAGTAACGGTCCTCGATCGGATCGGTCACGTTGGCGTATCGCCAGCGATGGGCGACGGCATGGTCGACCGAGCCGATGGTTTGACCGGTGATCTGGGCAAACGATTGCAGCAATTGATGTGTCACCGCCACCGGTGATTCTTCCAAATGCTCCCGAGACCAGCCGACCGACGCGTGAAGCACCCAGTTGCTGCGGGACGCGTTGGCCGAATCGGGGACCGGCCGGCCCGGTTTGGCGTCGTCGCGGGCAATCCAAGACAACGGACCATTGTTGATGAACGCTCCGTCAAAGGGCAGCTCGTTCAAACCGCCCGCTCGCAACATCACCGACCAGCAGGGGACCATCGACACCGCAGCGACTGTGGGCGTGATTGAGCAATCGGGCGGCAACAGCGCCGCGGCCTGCGGAGCCGGGCAGGCCGTGATGACGATGTCAAACGTGCCCAGCAAACCCTGGTTAACGCCACGCAATTGCCAACGATCGCCGCGGCGGTGTAGCGACTCGACGGGGGTGTCCGTGATCACTTCCAAATGCTCGGCCATCACCTTGGCGATCGCGTTGTTGTTTGGCACGCCGACGTACCGCGGCTGGGAATCTTTCTCCTGGACGACCCGCCCCCCCGCAGCCAATTCGACGATGCGTCCGTTCCACGGCGCGACCACGCCGCGGTGCGTCCACCCGCATACCGCGCGGGCCAAACGGTCGTCGCGGACGGTGAAATACTGTGCCCCGTGATCGAACTGCACCGCGGTGCCGTCGACGTCCGCCCGGCGGGTGGCCAACCGGCCGCCGACGCCGCGTGACTTTTCAAAGACGACCACCTCGACGTCGTGATTGCTCAAAGTCTGGGCGGCCGCCAAACCCGAAATGCCCGCTCCGATGATCGCCACCCGCGGCGGGTTCGCAGCGATCGGCCGGTCGACTCGGGCGGCGTACTCGGCCACGTCCAGCCGGCGGGCGTGGCTGCGGATCGAGCGGGGCCGAACGACGCCGAACACGTCTTTAGGCGGTTCAAAAGCGCGGTCAAACAGCCCCAGGCACCACAGGATCCCGCCGTAGCTGGCCGGTGCCCGACCGTCGATCGCGTATCGGTGATTCAAACAGGTGATCGCCCGCAGCGCCGTTTCGGGACACGTCGTCATTTCCAACAGTGCCTTGCCCCAGGTCATCCGCAGGTTGTTGTGCAGGTGCCCGTGTTTGAGCAGGTCCCGCTGGGTGGCGTTCCAGAGCGGTTCGTTGGTCCGGCCGGTCGCCAGCGTTTCCCAGTCATAAACCGCCTCGCGGGCGTCGCCGGCATGTTGAGCCAACGAACTCCTGGCCCACGACGGAATCGCGTCGAGCGTATCGACTTCGCCGCGGCGGGCAAAACAGTAGTGAAACGCGAGTTCACGCCAGACCAAAAACTCGTCCAGGAATTTGGTGGCCCCGGCCGCGGCGGCATCGCGGGCGACCCGAAACGGGCTGAGCATTCCGTAATTGATCGCCGCGCTGATGACGCTGGCGCCGTCGGGATGCAGCGGATCGTTTCGGGTTTGGCGATAATTTTTCAGTCCGCTGCGGCAATAGGCCTCCCAACGCCGGCCCGCCGCCCGGCTACCCCCGGGCATGTCGCCGACCGGGGCGATCGAATGATCGATTTCACATTGGCCCAACAAATCGCTCAGCGACGCGACCGGCAGCCGCAACGGTTCAAAACCGAGAGTTCCAGCGAACGGGACCGCCGTTTCGGACAGCTCGCGATACGGCTCGCCGGCCCGGCCCCGGTGCCAGGGCCGGGCGGCGGCGCGAAACGAAGCGGCGGTGGTGTGCAGTTGAGCGATCTGCGTCACCGGTGCCAAATTGCTGGCGTCGACCATCGCGATCGGGGTTTGACATCGCGACTGCAACCGTTCGACCCATCCGACGATCGGTTCGACCGGGTGTTCTTCGGTGACCAAAACCGCCGCCCGGCGGGTCAGGTCCCGCAGGTGCTGGCCCCGGTGGCCACGCCGTTCCAAGTGAAAAGCGTAAGCGACGCCGCGGTCAGCCAGTTCCGCCGAAACGTCGACCGCGCCTTGAACCAAAAACGCGTGATGCCGATCGGCGGCAAACGGGTATCGCTCGGCGACCGCGTGGTAGACCAGCAGCGGTCGATCCAGTTCCCGCGCGAGCGAAATCGCGACGTCCAGCGCCGGGTTTTCATGTCCCCGGACCGCGTTGTGCATCCAGTACAGGACGAACTCCCGCTGTCGGGATTGATCCAAACCTTCCGTCGCCAGCCACCGGGTGCGCTCTTGGAGCCGCGGGGGCAGGGGTGGCAGCACGGCGGGTCGGGGTTGGCGTGGGGGGATTGATACAAAGAGACTCTATCGCCGCGGCCAGTGTCACCGGCGGCCCTGGTAGCTGGACCCGCCAAGGTTCAGACCGGCCTGAAGCCCCGCCGGTTCCGGCCGCATCAGTCGCCGCGCCAACCACCGGCGAGGCAACTCGTCGATCGGTTCTCCCACACCGGTCAACGCCGCGGCGGCCAATTGACCGCTGCGGACCGCGCCTTCCATCGTCGCCGGCCAACCGGTTCGCACCCAGTCGCCCGCCAAAACGACCCGGGGGTGTTCCGTGCGGCTTTCGGGACGTTGCCGCTCGGTCGCCGGCGTGACCGAAAAAACCGATTGAGGGTCGGTCACCATCTTGTGCCGCAGCAGCCTGGCGCCCGACAACGGGAACGCCTCGTTGATTTCCCCCAAAACGCGGCGGAGCAACTCATCGGGCTGATCGCCCAGCCGGTGCGATCCCGAGATGACGACCTGGTAATAATGTTCAGTTCGGTGTTCAACAACTCGGTCGTCAATTGGATCCGCGAATAACCAATGCGTCACCGCGTCGACAAAGACGACATGTGGCAACGGAGTGACCGATCGATCAAACCACAAATGCAGACCGGTGATCGGGCTGGCCGGCAGGGATTGCGGCCCGGCGGGCGGCATCGTCGCGACACCGGCGGCGGCGAGGATTCTCGTCGCGACGTGCCAAGGCGTGGCCAGGACAACGGCATCGGCATCAATGTTCCGGCCGCCGCTGAGTTGCAAGGTCACGCCGTCGGTCCCCGGTTCGATGGCCCGAACGGTGGTTTGATTGACCAATCGCACGCCCCGGCCGGCCAGCCAGCGTCGCCAGGTCCTCGCCCAACAATTGCGAAAGCGGTCGACGCGGGACCCAGACGTCCGCCGCGTCGCGGTGGGCGGCAAACCCGTCGACGATCACTTTTCGTGCCGCCGCCATCGAGACCACTTCGGTCCGCTCGCCCAGGGCGCTGACCAGGATGACGTCCCAAAACCGCCGCCGCAGATCGTCATCCTGGTTTTGACCGGCCAACCAGTCACCCGCGGTCACCTCGGTCAACGCCGCCGACGGGGTACGCATCAGCCGGATCATTGCCGCCGCCAGCCGTCGTTTTTGACCGATCGAAAAGTAACGCATCGCTGCGATGGTCGGCATCAGATGCAGCGGCGCGGGCAGCCGGCGAGACGGCTCGAAACGCGAAATGCCGGTTTGGCGATGATAAAAGTTCAACCGCCGATATCGCGTCCACTGATCGATCTGGCCGGACCGGGTGAGCAGGTCAAGCAGCGCGGTGCAGCAACCCATCGCCACGTGTTGGCAGTAATCGACTTGGCGATTGCCGTCGGCCGGATCGGCAAACGAACCGGCCCGGCCCCCGACGCGGCGGCGGGCTTCGATCACGTCGACTTCGTGGTCGCCGATCAATCGGTCGGCCGCCGCCAAACCCGCCAAACCGCCGCCGACAATGGCGATTCTCAAGACGCCGCCCCGCGATCGGCAACCCGCCCGGCCAGCGGTTTTTGGCCAAATTCCACCGGCGGCACCGCCAACCGCCGGTACAGCGGACCGATCAGGTGACGGCTGACCAAACCGATCCGCTCGCCCGTCCGCAGCCGAACCCGGCCCGAAACGATCGCGTCGGGGTCCGCGGCGATATTGTCCAGCAGCCGCCGATAGGTCCGCCACATCATCGAAAACATCGGCCGACCGTCGTCGCAGAGCGAATTAAAAACCCCCCAGCCGCTGTCGTACAACGCCGCCGCCCGGACCGCTTCGTCAGCGATCAGGCACCGCAGCCGCGCGTCGCGCCGCGGATGCAGCAGGTCGTCTTCGCTCAACCCGTGCTGCTCATAATGTTGACGGGGCAAGTAGATCCGTCCCCGAGCGGCGTCTTCGCGGACATCACGTAGGATATTGGTCAATTGAAACGCCAATCCGCAATCGACCGCCGCCCGCATCGGCAACGGCGACGTGAACCCCCAAATATGCAGGCATGCGATGCCGACGGCCGAAGCGACCAGGTAGCAGTAATGTTCCAATTGCTCGAACGTGTCAAAACGATTTTTGGTCTGATCGGCCAATACGCCGTCGATGATTTCCAACAGATAACGCGAGGGGATCGAGAACCGGTCGACCGCGTGCCGAAGCGCCGGCATCAACGACGTGGTGATCTCGGTGAGGTCAAACGAATCCAGCCGAACGGTTTGCAATTCGTCCGGCAACACGACGTCCGAACCGTCGCGGGCAATCAGGTTGACCGCGGTGGTTTGCCGCCAAGCCAGCAGGGCGGCTTTGCGGAGCGTCGCCGGTTCATCGCAATCGCCAAGGTCGTCGCTGATTCGGGCAAAAGCGTAGAGCACCGTCATCGCCTCGCGTTTGCCCGGCGGCAGCAACCGGAAGGACCGCGTGAAGGAACTGCCCGAACGGCGAGCGATTTTCGACGCCGCGTTGTACGAGGCGGCAATGGCCGGGGTGGGGGCAGTCATCAGCTCCACCACGCCGCGGCGACCATCCGCGCCTGCCGCCACCGCGACACCGTCACCCGCCGGGCAACGACGTCAAAGCCCGACCGCTCGATCGCGTCAAGCGTCGCGACCCCGCCGCCGATGAACAACTTCAAATCCGCCGCCAACCAACCCGGCACCCGATCCGGGAGCGGCCGGCCCGCATCGAAAAACTCGCGGGTTTGACCGACCAGATCGGCCACCAACCGCCGCACCGCCGGCGTTGTCGTTGGCCCGGTCAACATCGAGGGTTCCACGCCGTGAGCCGCCATCGCGTCGGCCGGCAGGTAGACGCGACCTTTGGCAAAATCTCGTGCCACGTCTTGCCAAAAATTGGCCAGTTGCAGCCCCGTACAAATCCGATCGCTCAGCCGACAACTCTCCGCATCATCCACGCCGGCGAGTTTCAAAACCAATCGACCGACCGGATCGGCCGACCGCCGGCAATAATCGAGTAACTGCGGCATGTCGGCGTAACGCGTGACGTGTTGATCCTGCTCAAAAGCGTCCAGGAGGTCGTCAAAAGGTTGCCGCGGCAGCGAAAATTGATCGACGGTGTACGGCCAACGCGATGAAAATTCCTTTGCCGCTGCCGTCCGCGAACACTTGAGCGACCCGCCGCCGGTAATCGGCCAACGCCTCGGTCGCGGCCCGCGGTGAGGCGGATTCGTCGGCCAAATCATCGGCCGTTCGGCAAAAGGCATAGACGTCGTAAAACGGTTGACGCATCGCCCGGGGCAGCAGCACGCTGGCGACCAGGAAATTTTCGTAGTGACCGGTCGCGATCGCCCGGCATTGCCGACGCGACTGAGCCAACGCATCGCGGAAACAGCCTTGAGCATCGGTTCCCGGCGTCCCGGTCTGGACAATGGCGATCGCGGAGGGCATCGGGCTGACGGAAACGCGGTTGGACGATTGGTGGCCGGGGCGGTTATTGTACCAACCCGACCGCCCCCGCTATCCGCCCGCCGTGCTCGGCCCGACTCGCATGAAAATCCTCCTCGCCGCCCCCCGCGGTTTTTGCGCCGGCGTCAACATGGCGATCGAATCCCTGGAGCTGACCCTGCGGCAATTCGGGCCGCCGGTCTACGTTTACCACGAGATCGTTCACAACCAGCACGTTGTCACGACGTTTCGCGACCGCGGGGCGGTTTTTGTTGACTCGATCGACGAAGTTCCTCGGGGCAGCGTGTTGATGTTTTCGGCCCATGGCGTTTCGCCGGAAATCCGCCGGGCGGCCCGCGACCGCGACCTCAACGCGCTGGACGCGACTTGCCCGTTGGTCACCAAAGTCCACCTCGAAGCGATCAAATACGCCCGCGAGGGCTACACGATCATCCTGATCGGCCACGAGGGTCACGACGAGGTGCTCGGTACGATGGGCGAAGCCCCGCACGCGATCGTGTTGGTCGAAGACGAAGCGGACGTCGATCGGTTGGAATTTGCACCCGAAACAAAACTCGCCTATTTGACGCAAACGACGCTCTCGGTCGACGATGCCGGTCGGGTGATCCGCCGGCTCCGGGAGCGGTTTCCGTGGATCCATTCGCCGCCCAAGGACGACATTTGCTACGCGACGCAAAATCGCCAGGAAGCGGTCCGGGTACTGGCCGACCAGGCCGATGTGATCGTAGTGTTGGGAAGTCAAAACAGCAGCAATTCGCAACGGCTTCGCGAGTTGGGCGCGGAGACCGGCAAGCCGGCTTTTTTGGTCGACGGGCCTCAGGATCTGTCGTTGTCGGACTTTTCGATCGATCAAACCGTGTTGATCACCGCCGGGGCCAGCGCCCCCGAATCGGTCGTCGAAGCGACCGTCGACTGGTTGGTCGAACAATTCGGTGCGACGGTCGAGATTGGTTTGGTGCGGGAGGAGAATGTTCACTTCCCGCTGCCCAAACCGCTGCGGCACCTGGCCACCGCGCCGTAGCGGCGTGTCGGGATGCCGGTGGACCGCTTTTGCCGAAAGCGGTTGTGCAACAAGCATGCTCCGGCCATCGCCCTGCCGACGCCCGGCGGGCGTCGGCCACCGCAACCCGAACCAAACCTCCCGACACCGCGTAGCGTCCAGCCCCGCGGTCGATCATCATTGGCGGTGACGACTGATTGACTCTTGACCGCTTGCTCGCCCCCTCGACCCGCCCGTGATGTTCGCCGATTGCCTGACCCGTTTTTCGTCGGCCACCACCGCCGCCCTGCCTCTGGGCGACGTGATGGAATGGTTGCCGGTTTTCATCACGCCGATTTGGATCCTCTCGCTCGGCCTGGTCATCGGGGCGGTCGCGACCGCGATCTACTTCGGCGTCCTGGCGGCGCTGTCATTGATCCCCGGCGTCGGTTCTTTGTGCGATGACTCGCGTCGGGGCAACATCGCGTCGCTGATCCTCTCGGGCATCGTCGCAATCGGTTTGATGGCGGTACTGATGCCCGGCTCCCCACGGCCCGGCCTGATGGTCCTGCCGCTGGCGGTCATCGGGTTGGTGATCGGTTACGCGACGGTTTACGGATTGTGGTCGCGAACCCGCCGCGAATGGACCTACCTGCTCTCCGAAGGCGTGATCCCGTATCTGCTCTCGACCGCCGCGGTCTTTGCGGTCATCGGGTTGGCCGGGACGCCGTTTGCCCAAAGTCGCGAGTCGCTGCTGGCCAGCATTCCGCAGGTCAACGTGCTTTCCGACGGCGTGGTGACGAGTACGGTGACGGTGCCGCCGGGCGGCGACGAACAGATCTTTGTCCCGGCCAACCTCGAATACGACTTCGCGTCGTTGGCCGAGATCACCATCAGCAGTGACAAACGCGTGTCGCTCGCCGATGCCGCTGACCCGGCACAATTCGGCGAGCCGCCGGTGGATTTGAACCCCGGCGTCGACGAAGCGATCACTTACCAATACGCCGATCGCGACCGGCCGCCGATCCCGGCCGACCCGACCGCCCTGCATATTTACAACCAGGAGATCGATCCGGCGACAGTGACGTTCACGTTCAAAACCCTGCCGCGGGTGCCGCAAGCGACCACGGTGGTTTTCACGGCGATCGGATTTTTTCTGCTTGTTGCCGCGTTGATGGCGATGAGGATGGCCGCCCCGCGGGTGTGGGCGTTGGCGTTGTCGACGGCCAAGAACGAGATGTCCCAGCCGCTCTACCTGCTGCTGTTGGCGATCGGCATGTTCCTGATCGTGCTGTTCATGTTCATGCCCTTTTACACGATGGGCGACGACATCCGGGTGCTCAAAGACAGCGCCGTGACGTGCATCATGCTGCTGGCGTTGATCCAGGTTGTTTGGAGTGCCGGCACCGCGGTTTCCGAGGAAATCGACGGCCGCACGGCGCTGACGGTTTTGAGCAAACCGGTCTCCCGCCGCTCCTTCATCTTGGGCAAATACACCGGCATCATGCTGGCCGTGCTGGTGCTCTTTGTGATCCTCGGGGCGGTGCTGTTGGGCGTGGTCTCCTACAAACCGATTTTTGACGCTCGGGAGAGTTCCAAGGCGGTCCCCGAGTGGCAGGAGGGGCACGCCGAAGTCATCACGACCATCCCGGTGCTGGGGCTTTATTTGATGGAAACGATGGCGATCGGCGGCGTGGCGGTGGCGTTGGCGACGCGGCTGCCGCTGTTGGCCAATTTCGTCACCTGTTTTGCGATCTACGTGATCGGAAATCTGACCGGTCCGCTGGTCGCCTCCTCGGTCGGCGAATCGGAATTGGTCGGGTTCGTCGCCAAATTGATCGCCGTCGTTGTGCCCAACCTCAATGCGTTCAACGTCCAGTCGGCGGTCGATGCGGGGTCGTCGATCCCGCTGCTCTACCTCGCCGCAGCATTCAATTATCTGTTCTTCTTTGTCGTGGCGGTCTGGATGGTTGCCATGCTGCTGTTTGAAGATCGGGATTTGGCCTGATGGCTCAGGCTCCGGTCGGCAAGCCTTCGATCCGGGAACACCTCCCGGCCGGTCCCGCGTCGGTGGCCGGCCGGTTTTGGGCGGTTGCCGCGGGCATCTTGATCCCCGTTTTGATTTGGCTCATCGGCGGACTGGCTCATCAACTCGATGGCTTGCCCGGCAACGGGCGAGACATTTGGCCCCACCTGACCCCGACCCAGCTCGTCGGATTGATCGCGTTGTCGTCCGCGGCGTTCGGTTGGTTCTTTTACATGACCCGCCGCGACGCCGACAATCGCGCCCGGCGGTTCGCCGCCGGGGCACGACGCGCGATCCTGCAGCGGAGCATTCACCGCGTCGAGACCTCCGGCGCGATCACCCAGCGAGACCAGGTCCGTCAATTGGTGACGCAGTCGTTGCCGGCGACCTCGCGGTTGGTGTCGCTTTGGTACCGCGTCGTGCCCCGCAGCTTCCTGATGCTTGCCGGCTGCCTGGTGCTGGCGATCGCGATCGACCCTTGGTTAACCCTATTGGCGATCGGCTTCGGGGCGGTGATCGGATGGTTGCAACGCCGCATCCTGGATCCGACCAGCCGCACCGCCAGCGACCGGCAAATCGCCGGCGGGCGCGACCAATTGGTGGGGATCATCAACCGCGCCGCGGTGTTGGACCGTTCGATCGGCGATCGCCGGACCGCCGGGGCCTTCGACTCCGCTTCGGCGGGTTTGGACCGGTTGATTGCGGTTCGCGACCGAAATTCGGCGCGGGCTTTCCCGGTGCTTTGGATTGCGGTGACGCTGGCCGCTGGCGTGTTGCTGCTGGGTTTCGTGACCAATTCGCGTCTGACCGCCGCGGACGCCGGTTTGACATTGGGCGACATCGTGACGTTGACGTTGGCAATCGCCGGAGCGGTCGTTTCGGGGGCACGCGTGGTCGGGTTGCTGGCCCGAATCCGCCGCGGCCGACGGGCGGTCGATCAGTTGGATCAATACCTCGATGAGCGGGCGACGCCGCCGGAGAGCCGCTCGGTGGTCGCCCTGCCCAAGTTCGCCGACGGCCGCCGGTTGCGTGATGGGATTTCGCTGCGAGGCGTCGACTTGCAAACGTATGACGGGACAAGAATCCTGTCCGGGGTTTCGTTGGAATTGCATCCCGGGACGCTGGTCGCGGTCATCGGCAGCGAAGCGGTCAGTCCCCGATCACTGGTCGAATTGACCATGGGATTCGGCCGGCCGGCCAATGGCGAGGCGATGATTGATTCGGTGCCGATCGAGTCAATCGACCGCCGCGTGATGGCTTCGACAGTGATGTGGATCGATGCGTCGGGGCCTTTGTGGGAGGGAACGATTGCCGAAAATTTGCATTCGCCCGCCGGCGGAGACATCGATAGCCGCGACATGATTTCGGCGCTCGAAAAGCTCGGTGTCTATGAACGAATCGTCGCCACGTCGCAAGGTTTGGACACGCGGCTGGACCTTCAATCGATGCTTGGCCCGTCGGAGCTGGATGACGAGCTAGCGTCGCTGGCTTACCCGATCGCCATTGCCCGGGCGTTTCTGGCGACGCCGCCGGTGGTTTTGGTCGATGAACCCGCCGCGGGCGATCAAACCGCCGGGGTCCACGACCGCTGCTTGACCATGCTGCGAGAGTTGGCCGCCGGCGGATCGTTGGTCGTGATGCTGCCCCGACGGTTACCGACGCTCCGCTCGGCCGACCGGGTCATCCTGCTGGACGGGCCAAAATTCTCCGGCGAGGGCCGTCACGTCGACCTGCTCTCCAGCAGTGACCTGTACCGTCACGTCAATTACCTACTATTCAACCCCTACCGCCCGGTCAAGACGTAGCGGAAGTCGCCATGACTTTCGGCTTCGACTCAGCCAACCGTTGCCAAACCCCCTCGATTGACCCGGCGTCGCACCGCCGAGTCACCGGGCTGTGGTAGCCCACCGCGACCCGGCCGAGATTGGTCAAACCCATCGCCGTCGCCCCGTCAATCGTTGCGGCTTTCAAAATCGCCGCCGGCGACAAATCCTGTCGTCGATTGAGCAGGAAGCGAACCTCACCCCAAAAGTCCAAATCCGGATTGCTGGCCCGCGAGTCCGTGCCCAACGCCACCGGTACGCCTCGGCGGATCATCTCGCCGATCGGATGACGTTCGAATCCAAAAAAATCATGGGTTCGCGGACAATAAACCACCGCTAGATTCGGGTGCTTTGCAATCGTATCGATTTCACCGCTTTGCAAATCATTGCCATGGACGATCATAACCCTTGGCGATTTAGCAAGACTTTCGATCAGGTGATTAAAGCTGTCATCGCCGCCAGCCCATGGAAATAGCCCCGGGGGCAGGATCCCCATCGACGAAAGCACCTTGGCAAACTCGCCGCCGCCGGTCGCCAGCAACTCTCGCTCGGCCGGTGATTCGGCGACGTGCATCGCAAGCGGACATCGGAATTGACGCGATAATTCAACGCATCGATCGATCGTCGACGGCAGCGTCGAGTACGGAGCGTGGGGGCTGATGCCGACCGACCCGCCGGGACTGCACCGCAGGCTGATTTCGGCGATTGACAAAGTGGATGCCGC
This sequence comes from Pirellulaceae bacterium, assembly GCA_963833245.1. Classification (GTDB taxonomy): domain Bacteria; phylum Planctomycetota; class Planctomycetia; order Pirellulales; family Pirellulaceae; genus Rhodopirellula. The sequence continues at coordinate 163,262 of CAWHXH010000002.1, read as the reverse complement.
CCGCGTTTCGCTCAGTCCCAAGACTTCGCGAAACGCGATGCGACCGGGAGTAACACGAGTTTCCCGACCCGTCGTTTCAAACCCTTCGATGTCCGCGATCGCCGCGGTTCCGGTCCCGGTCGCCTCGACGAATCCGCGAGCGATGGCCGCTCGCGGATCGCCGGCGGGGGACAAGCGATGAGCGATGACGCGGCCGATCCACTGGGGCAACGAGATGCCGCGATGGCCGAGCGGCTCGATCCAAATCGCTAAACTCCAAATGGCAATGAGCGTTGACCAGCGCCGGCAACATCACTTGCTCGCGACAGTCCCGCCGGCGAACGCCCGAACCCGGGTCGCCGCCGACATGCAGAATTTGTTGTCCGTCCGTGACCACCCAAACGTCCCGCCGTGGCTCATCGAGCGAATCGATCACCCAACCGAACCGCCGAGCCAGCGGCCGGGGATCCGCGGCATTGCCCGATGCTAACCCCTCGGCCGACGTGGCCGCCGACGTCTTTTTTCCAGCGTCCGACGATCGGGGTCGCCCGTCAATTGATTGGCTACGCTCTGGCAAGACGACTGGGGGGGCAATGGGTCGGGGGGATTATCGTCGAGACCGAAGCGTACCTGGGGCGTCCGCCGGCCGGTGGGCCGGATGAGGGTGGCGAGCATCCCGACCCCGCCAGCCACAGCGTCCGCGGCTTGACGCGAGCCAACGGATCGATGTTTGGACCGGCCGGACGATTGTACGTTTACCCCATCCATACCCGAACTTGTGTCAACATCGTCACCGAGCCGGACGGCGTTGGCGCCGCGGTGCTCGTCCGGGCGTTGCAACCGGTTTGGGGCGGCGGCGTGATGGCCACTCGGCGTCGGTCGGAGGACGATCGATTGTGGACCACCGGACCGGGCCGACTGTGCGACGCGTTGGCGATCGACCGGCGGTGCGACGGGATCGACCCGATCGGTCGCGACGACTGGTCGCTTTGCAAAGTGGATGATTTGGCGATCGGTCGCATCATCAGCGGACCTCGCATCGGCATCTCCCGGGCGGTGGAGTTACCGTACCGTTTCTTCGTCGACGGCAACCGTTACGTTTCCGGCCCCGCATCGGCTCACACCGCCGGCCGCCGCGGCAAGCTAACCATTCCCACGTAGTGGATTTTGCAAAAAATCCATTCCCCCCAACCCCACGCGAGATCTCACCGATGCCGCCGATTGAACAAGTCCTCGTCATCCCAACTGCGGTACTGATGGAGCTTGGTCCATTCAGCGGCTTCACCGATCGCGTCGACCATTACCTGCCGGCGATTCTGGCCTGCGATCAATTGATGTTTGCACCGCGGCCGGCGATGGAAAACGACCCCGACTACAAACAGCTAATTCCCTACGTGCTGCTTCGGCACCGGGACAGCGACGGGAAAACGAGCTGTTTCCGCTACACCCGCGGTTCCGGCGGCGGGGAAAACCGGTTGCACGCCCGCCAGAGCTTGGGCATCGGCGGTCACATCAACCCGGTCGATAGCACCGGCGGCGGCGATCGCTACATCGCCGGGATGAACCGAGAATTGGAAGAAGAGGTTGCGATCGATTCACCCTACGCGCAAACCGCCGCCGGGCTGATTTATGACGACACGACCGAGGTTGGGCGGGTGCATCTGGGCATCGTCCATGTTTTTGACCTCGACCGACCGGCCGTCACCGCCCGCGAAGCGGACCTGGCCGACGGAGGATTTATCGATCTGGCCGATCTGCGAGCGGGGTCCGAACGGCTGGAGACCTGGAGTCAACTGTGCCTGCGGCACGTGTTGACGTAGCGGAAGTCGCCAAGACTTTCGGCGGGTAATGGAAGAAATCCACCGAAAGTCTTGGCGACTTCCGCTACCGGCACCGATACCCTACGCCTTGCGAAACTTCTTTTTGCCGCCGAATTTCTTGGGTTTGCCGCGAAAGCCGCCCCCGCCCCCGCCGCCGTGGCCGCCACCGCCGTGAAAGCCGCCACCCTCGTGCCGCGGTGCCTTGCCGGGATCGAACGGACGCAGCCGCAAAGGTTTGCCGGCGACGCGGGTTTGTTGCAACGTGTCGAACACCGGGGCGGGCATCCCATCGGGCAAATCAACCGTCGCGTAGGACCCTTTGATGTCGATCGGACCGATTTGTGAACCGTCCAAACCCGCCTCGTTGGCGATCGCACCGACCAGGTTGCCCGGACGCATTCCATCTCGAAAACCGACCGCGACCTGATAACGAACCATCCCCGGTCGTGGGGCACCGATCTGCCGGCGCGGCCCGCGATCCTCGCGATCTCCGCCGAAATGCTCGTCGCGGCCGTGACGGTCGGCACGGTCAAACCCGCCGCGGGCTTGCTGCGGCAGCTCGCGGACAAAGAATTGCCGACCGCCGTGAGCCTGAAACGCCAATGCCGCGGCGATCAGCTCCAACGGTTTGCCCGACTCTTCGGCGTACCGGGTGATGACTTCTTTGAACGTGGTTAGGTCTTCGTTGGCCGTCACGTCGGTGATCGCCTGTTTCAACCGCGCCGCGCGACTTTCGTTGACGTTCTCGGCTCCGGGAGCGTCGATGATTTCGATCGGTTGTTTGGTGACCCGCTCGATGTTCCGCAATTTGCCCCGCTGGGCGTGGGTGCAAAAGATGATGGCGACGCCTTCGCGGCCCGCCCGACCGGTCCGTCCGATCCGGTGAATGTACGACTCGGTGTCGTGGGGCATGTCAAAGTTGATCACGTGGCTGATCCGCGGCACGTCCAACCCACGGGCGGCGACGTCGGTGGCGACCAGAATGTCGACCCGGCCGGACTTGAAAGCGTCGATCGTCCGCTCGCGGGTCCGCTGGGGCATGTCGCCATTGAGTGCCACGGCCGATACGCCGGCCCGGTTCAAGTCCTCCGCCACACCGATCGTCGCGTCCTTGGTTTTGGTAAACACAATCACGCCATCGGTTTCCTCGACCTCCAGCAACCGGCGGAGGACCTCGATCTTGTCCTTGGGCGGCACAAACAGCGCCCGCTGCATGATGCCCGAGGCGGTCATCGTTTGACGCTCGATGGTCACCGTTGCCGCGTCGGTCATGAACCGGTCGGCGATCTGGCGGATCGGACCGGGCAGGGTGGCGGAGAACAACGCGATCTGGCGACCGGGCGGGGTTTGCTCCAGGACAAATTCGACGTCTTCGAGGAAACCCATGTTGAGCATCTCGTCGGCTTCGTCGAGCACCAAGGTTTTCAGCTCGCCGATGTCCAGGCTGCCGCGTTTGATGTGATCGATCGTCCGGCCCGGGGTTCCAACAATGATTTGTGCCCCACGGTCGAGCGAACGGAATTGAACCTCATAATCTTGACCGCCATAGAGCGTGGCGATCTTCAAACCTTTCATATGGTTGCCGTAAGTCGAAAACGACTCGGAAACCTGCATCGCCAACTCACGCGTCGGGGCGAGCACCAAGACCTGCGGCGGCCCCGGTTTGGTCGACAACCGCGATAGGATCGGCAGCGCAAACGCCGCGGTTTTGCCGGTCCCGGTCTGCGACTGGGCCAAAACGTCGCGGCCGTCGAGGATCAGCGGGATGATGCGGGTTTGAACGTCGGTGGGGATGTCATAGCCGGACGCCGTGATCGCTTTTTGGACCGCTGCGGTCAGCGGCATGTCGGCAAAACCCTCCGGGTCAGCCGCCGGTGCGTCGGGAGCATCCGCGGCGGCTTTGGCCTTTTTTTTCTTTTTCTTCGGCGGCGGTTCGACGGCCGCTTCCGCCGTCGGAACCGGCTCGGTCAGCTCGGTCGTCGGCTCCAACGTCGGCTCGGCGACGGTGTCCGCGGCAATGATGTGCGGCGGTTGCAACAACTGCTCGGCAACGGTCCCCGAGGGCAGTGGCGACGAGTCGTCGCCATGCGATTGGCCATCGGATTCGTCATAGCCGGCCGGCAGCACAACGGACATCGATTCGGCCGACGAGGCGTCCCAAATCGCGGGGTCCACCATCACCGGGGGAGTACACAGCGAATCGTACTGCAATGACTGCAGATCGGTTGCCGAATCGTCGGTGGGGGTTGGATCGGTGGAGGACGGTTGCGCGGACATGGCAGGACTCGCTTTCGGCTCGAAGGGTAAAAGTGGCAGACTTGCGTTGGACGCCTCGCGGAGGTCCTCAAGTCACATTCACAAAAACGACTTCGACCTAGCGGCTGCACGGGAAGTTGCCAGCATGACCACCGCGGGACGTTTCGTCGATGGCAAATTCGCCCCACGGCGTAGCGGCGTTCCGCCAGGACGCCGAATGCCCCCAATCGTAGCGGCGTTCCGTCAGGACGCCGAATGAATGTCCCCGACGCATCGTTCGATGGGACCGATGCGACATAGGTGACCGATGGGACGCGTTACGTCCCATCGGTCCCATGTGTCCCCTATGTCCCATCGAACGGCACACCGGTTGCTAATGCCCGGCCGGGTCCCCGCCCCACCCGACCCCGAGTTCGATTTGTCCAACACCCCGCTGCGTGACACCCTGCAGGAGTCGTTTGGATACGAAGAATTCCGGCCCGGTCAGTTCAAAGCCATCAAATCGATGATGGCCGGCAACGATACCATCGTCCTGATGCCCACCGGGTCGGGCAAGAGCCTATGCTATCAGTTGCCGGGACTGGAATTGGCGGGTGTGACCGTGGTCGTCGGTCCGCTGATTTCATTGGCCGCCGACCAAGCCGCTCACCTGGCCGAGGACGGCTTCTCCGCCGTGGTCCTCAACAGCACCCGAACGGCCAAACAAATACGCGAGTCAATGCAGGCGATTCGGTCGGGCGAGGCGGAGTACGTCTTTACCACCCCCGAGCGGTTGCAATCGACCGATTTATGCGAGCATTTGGCCGAAGTCGGCGTGGACATGTTGGTGGTCGATGAGGCGCACTGCGTTTCCCAGTGGGGGCATGACTTTCGCCCCGACTATTTGATGCTCTCTCACGCCCGCCGGCGGCTGGGCAATCCCCCGGTGCTGGCCATGACGGCGACCGCGACCCCGGCGACCGTCGATGAAATTCGGCTGCACCTTCGCATCCCCGGCGCCAAGATCATCAGCACCGGCGTGCATCGACCCAATCTGCACCTGAGCGTCATCGGTTGCAAGGATGAGCAGCAAAAGACCGAGCGAATGTTACAGCAATTGATCGGGGGACCGGTCGGACCCAAAATTGTCTACTGCGCGACGACCAAGAATGTTGACCGGTTGGCCGAGCAGTATCAGCGGGCGGATCTCCAAACGTTGCGGTATCACGGACGGATGAAAAAAGCGGACCGGGAGGCGTCTCAGCAAGCGTTCATCGAGCGGGACGACGTTGTGATGTTTGCGACCAACGCGTTCGGCCTCGGCATTGATAAACCGGGCATCCGCCAGGTGATCCATTATGACATGCCCGGTTCGCTGGAAGCCTACTATCAGGAAGCCGGCCGGGCGGGTCGCGATGGCGAGCCGGCACGGTGCGTTCTGCTTTTTGACCCTCAAGACGTCGACATCCAAAAACTATTTGCGTCCGGTTCGACCGATTCGTCGGAGCTGATGACCGCCCATCATACGTTGGTCCGCGGTTGGGAGGCGGCTGACGGGCCGGCCGATGGGGTTTCAATCCGCTCGCTCAAACCAATCAGTCCCCAGGGACCGACGACGTTGAAGCGGAATTTCCAGATGCTCGCCAGCCGCTCAATCGTCGCCCCGGTGGGCAAGGGCAGGTGGATTTTGCTCGACCAGAAGCTCGATCGCACGATCGCCAACCAAATCGCCGCCGCGGCCGATGAACGCGTTGAACAATCGTACCTGGCCCTTCAGTGCATGGTTGAGTACGCCACCGGCAGCGACTGCCGATGGGACCGGATATTGGAGCATTTTGAAAACGATCAAACACTCGATGGAGCGAAAGGCGAGTCGACCGCCGGTTGCTGTGACTGGTGCGGCTTACTGGCGAAGAGTTAACGCTTTCAGGGCGTCAACTGGTTGGAACGACGCGAGTCGCCGTCCGTTTTGATGTCTTCGCGGATCGACGACGCCGAACCGCTCCATAGGATACTCCGATGACCGCCATGGCCATCATGCTCGACGGTTCGGGTACCGCGGCGGCGTCGCTGCCGGTCACGCTCAAAAATACGTCGTCAATGCCATAACGATTACGGAGAAACACCTCCGGATCCGGGCCATTGGGGACCCGAATCGTGATGGTGGGATTGAAGATAACGTCAATCGTCTTGGTTCCCGCGGGAACCGCCGAATCGGTCCGCCGAGCGTCATTTTCCATGTACCCGGCCAGGCCGTCAAAGAGTTCCAGGTCCGTGTTGGCTCCGGCGGACCTTCCCAACGATGCTAAATTCTCGTCGCGATATTCTAAAAACATGCCGCGAGTAAACAGGCTTTGAACATCGACGGTAGCCGAGCCGCCTTCGATCACGCTGATGCCGAAGTAGTCGGCTCCGAAGGTGACCGAATCAATCGAACTGAACATCGAGACATCCACCCGCTGTCCAATTCGAACGGGAAAAGCGTTAAAGACGGCGTTTCCGCGGTATAACGCGCCAGCTTTTCGGCCAAAGAAGTCATTGCCCTCGGTGGCCGAGAAAAAGGCTTCGGGCGAATTGCCAAAAGCCCCACTCCTATTAAAAATCGCACCATTATCCCAGCCGTTGGTGCCATCCTCAAAACCGGGGTTGACCAACGGCGAGATGGTCATGATCGCGGCCGTCGCGGCCGGGGGCATCATTGAACTGATGGTCAAGGCGGCCAACCACATGCCGGTTGGCCAGCGTTGGGGTTTGGAAATCAGCATCATCGGAGGTGTCAACTTGTACGGCGTCTGTGGTCATGGCGGACAAAAACTTATGGTCCGTATTAGGCAGAACGGGGGGCTGTGACACCGGGCTGCGAAAAGTCGGGTCGTTGCTATTGCCGGGCTTTGGTGTGATAAGAACGGCGGCCTGGCGGCACGCCGCTACCGGGGTAACAGGTCAACCCGGTCAAATGGACTCGATGCTCTCCCGCGATGCTCGGGTGCCCAACGCCCCCCACAACCCAAACGGGCTGGCCGCACCCGGTACGGTCGGCAGCGTCGGTTCGGCGGCCGTGCCCTCGCGGCGGACCGTCGCGTGGGTGGGGGAACCGGCGTCAATCGAATCTGTCAAAAACCGCACCGCGCCGTCGGCGTTCAAAACATGGATGCCGCCCTGATGCCGGCTAGAGGCACTCATCACCGACTCCGAAGCGACATTGCCATTGCCCGACGCATCCTCGGACAGGCAAATCTCAGCATTGGGTGCCAAGATTGTTTGAAAGCTGCCGTACAATGGAGTGCCCGACGCCCATTTGAATCCCCGGCTTCGAATCGCCGAATCCAGACCGTTATTGCCCGAGGTGATCGTCGGCGTCGAACTCCAAAACCCCGGTCGGGCCGGATCAATGTCGCCGCGGCAGGCGGTCGGATCGGTGCGAACGGCAAACGGTGGCGACATCGCTTTGCGGGGTCGGGTTCGGACGTCCCGGTCACCGAGATCCGTCGCGATTTCGCCCATCATGATCGTTCGCGACAACCCATCGGTGATGTGCCGAAAAGCCAGACTGGTTCGGGGGGCAAAAACCCCGCGGCTGGACTCCCCGGTCCGCCGCGCCAGCTCGACGGTCGATCGACCGTCGGGATACTCGCTGCCGATGTCGGTATGGCGAACCGCATCACCCAAGCAAGCGACGTAATTGCTGCGGCCCTGCGACGGCAGCCCGACGCCCGGATCGCTGGGGCATCGAAACGTCACGATCTCGGTCAACCAAGGATCATACTGGTTCCCATCGTGGCCGACCGTTCCGACGAAATCCATGTCCGGGTTGGGACCCATGGCCGAGAAGATCAGACCCGCCCCCGGTTGGCCGGCGGGGATTTGGTAGGGCTGGCTGATTTGTTCCCATAACGCCTGTTGTTCAACAAAGGGCAACAACCCGACCAGCATACTAAGTTGGTTATGGTCGCTGGCGACGGTCGGTCCACCCGCCGCCGACGCACGGGTGGTGTCGTCGTAGTCGCCCGAGAGCGTGAACGTCCCTCCCCGATGTTTGGGTAACTGCCGATAGGCGGCGTGATAATTGTGCAAGCCCAAACCGATCTGTTTGAACCGGTTGCTGCAACTGATCCGCCGTGCCGCCTCGCGAGCCGCCTGGATCGCCGGCAGCAACAATCCGACGAGGACCCCGATGATCGCAATGACCACCAACAGTTCCACCAACGTAAAAGCATTTTTTTTCATGTTGTCGATCGGTGTCGCAGGATGGTTAGGGGCAAACCAACTTACCCCTCGTTCGGGTGCAGTGGCTACTCACCCTGTTGAACGGTAGGCTGTGACACGAACTCACGGTTGCCGCCGAGCTACCACCCTTGAACTATCCCACGCACCCCACCGATTCAACCTCCAGCAGTCTGCTGGGACGCGCCCGGACCGGCGAAAACGCTGCCTGGCAGCAGTTGGTGACGCTCTACGGGCCGCTGGTTTGGAAATGGTGCGGGGAGCGTGGCGTCTCGACGGACGATATTGCCGACGTTTTCCAAAACGTGTTTGCGCGGGTCCATTGTGGTTTGCCCTCGTTTCGCCGTGAGGCGGCCGGGCAGACGTTCCGGGGTTGGCTGCGAACGATTGCCCGCAACGCGATCATCGATCACCACCGATCGGCGGCCAAGACGGTTACCGGGCGGGGCGGCAGCGTAGCGTTGACTCAAATCAAAGAACTGGTCGATCCTCATCCGTCCCTTGACCTTCAGTCCCCCGACGACGGTGACCAACCGGCAGCGTCATCGCCGACGGAAAATCTATTGGTCCTGCGTCAAGCGATGACGCTGCTGAAGCCGCAATTTTCCGAGAACGTTTGGCAGGCGTTTCTGCGAACCGCCCGGGATGGACTGTCCGCCCCGGACGTTGCCGCGGAGCTTGCAATGACGCCCGACGCGGTCCGTCAGGCTAAAAGACGGGTGCTGCAAAAATTACGGCAGGAGTTTGGCGATCTGATTGATATCACGCCGCCGCGTTCTGCATCGATGTGAGCACTAACGACGACGAAACAGATTTTGAAAGGGCGGTCGTCGCTTTGCTGCGATCGCCGATCACCTCCGATAGCCGAACTCGGGAGATTTCGGACTCTTGCAGTGTTGACCGTTGGCTCAGCGTTGACGGCAAAACAGGCGAGAGATATCAGGCAGCCTTGGCGGCGGCAATCGACGGCCCCACCGACCGTCACGTGTTGATGACCAGCCTGCCTCACACACTCGGACGATACCGGCTCGGTAGGGTTTTGGGCAGCGGTGCGATGGGGGTGGTCGTCGAAGCGACCGAAGTTGCCTCCTCGGAGTCCGCCGATGACCGGCCGTTGGCAGTCAAGCTGCTGCGTCCCGACCTCGCTGTTCAAACCCGGGTTCGGGACCGTTTTTTGCGTGAAGCTCGATCCGTCGGTTCCTTGCACCATCCGGGGATCGTGCCGATTCATCATAGCGGCCAGCAAGACGAGTGGTATTTTCATGTCATGGATCGGATCGATGGTGGTTCCATCGCCGAATTGCTGGCGGAGTTGCGACGTACCGGCCAGTCGTCAGACCTTCAAAACCAAACGGGACCGGAGGACCGCATCACCGCGTTGGCCAGACGATATCGATCCGCTTCGCATCCTCAAGCGATTTGCGTCACCGAAGTATTACGGATGGTCCTTTCGGTCGCCCGGACGCTGCTTCACGCCCATGAGAATCATATCGTTCACCGCGACATTAAACCAAGCAATCTGCTGGTGGACCTGGAGGGTCGCGTCCTGGTGAGCGATTTCGGGTTGGCGGGACTGAAGATGGATGTCAATTTGACCGCCTCGAACCAATTCCTGGGGACTCTACGATACAGCGGCTTTGAGCAACTGAATCATTCCAACACGCACTATGATGTCCGCTGGGATATTAGTTCGCTCGGACTGACGCTCTATGAAATGATTACCGGCCGGCCGGCGTGGGATGGGGCCACCCCGATGGCGATTCTCCAGCAGGCCAGGCGGGGCAAACCGCCAACGATCCAATCCCAAGTTCCGGCGGCCCCTGGCGACATTGATTGGATTTTTGCCCGGTGCCTTGGTTGCCAAAGTGTTGAACCCTATCAAACGATCGAGGCTCTGTGTGACGATTTGACCAATGTGCTCGAACATCGTTCGTTGCAACGACCGCGTTGGTACACGGGACCGGTCCGACGTTGGACCGGACGGATCGTCAAACCATTGTTATCATTCATTGTATTTGGGGTTGCGATGTATGGTTCTCGCGTGCTGGCTGAGCGACTTATTGCGAGCGACGTGGCGTCACCGTTTGTTTTAAGCAAAAATGTCGAAGAAGTATCCTCAAGCGAAGCCATTCAATTCGACGGTTGGTCGGTCGGTGGTTCCGCGGCGGGAACCCGGATCAACACCCAGTGGATTGACCTATGGCCATGGGTTGATCCCGGCAGGGTCCATGTGGGAGGTGATTCGGGCAACCCGATGGACGCGGCCGAGCGTTTGACAGTGCAATCAAACGGTGCTTTGTTTGATGGTCGCGACACCCGGTTGACCTACTCAATACCTTTGGACCTGACGGATTGCCGGGAGCTGTTGGTACGCATGGAGTATGAGGTTATTGACACAGGAAATAGTGATGCATCCGTCGATGTCCGTTTGGTTCGCTACCACGACGCTCCGCCGGTTCGCAGCGTTTCCTGTTCGTTCGATTTCCCCCAATCCGGTCCCGGGCGGGTGACATTAGTTAGTTTAGAAAATGTTGACCCGGTGGTTGCTGCGGAGCAAATGACGCTGAGCGTCCCGGAGGCTGCGGTCGGCAGGATGACATTGGTGGTTTTGCCAGACCAAACGGAGGCCTGGATCGATGGTCGCCGCGTACTGATCGCCGGTGCGGTGGGAATCCAACCCGATCACCTTCAGTTGCACATCAATGGCTGCCGCCTGCGATTAACCGAATGGCAATTGCTGCCGCTGCGACCGGAGGTTGCCCAGCGGTGGCGACGGGCCGAGCGGCGGTGACTTTTGCAACTACTTTTTCCCTTGGGTCCGATCCTTTGATCCGTTAAGATGGTTCAACAGGTGGCGGATTGAACAACCGCCCCTCCCCGCCCCCAATCGCGTTGCCGCCGTCCCCCGCGGCCGGCAACGTCCCGCCTTCATTATTTCCCGGAGTTCACTTTGAACGTCAAAGTGTCACCGCCGCTGGTTCTGTGCCTGCTATCGGCCGCGTGGTTGGCCCCGCCCGCCCGGGCCGTGACGCCGTCGGCTCCCGGTAGCCCGTCCCCGTTTCAACCCGGCCCCGCGGCAATCGAATTGATCGCCGATCGCTGCATCGGTTGTCACGACGGGGCCGGGGGCGAAGGAGGCTTCGACGCCTCCGATCTGCTCGCAGCGATCGATGATTCCGCGGTTTCGATTGACAAAAATGCCGCTTCCTGGACCCGGGTCCACGACCGCGTCGCGGCGGGCGAAATGCCGCCGCCGGCCGACGATGAACTCACCGCGGCGGAGCGACAACGGTTCACCGCGGCAATCGCCGGGCCGCTGAGAGCCGGCCTGATTGACCGGCATCGCACCCACGGCCGGGCGGTCACCCGGCGGCTGACCAACGCTCAGCTCGAAAACACCCTGCACGATTTGCTTTCGATTGACTTGCCCTTGGCCGAGCAAATGCCGACGGAGTCGCGAAACGGCGGATTTGTCAATCAAGGTGACCTGCAAACCATGTCGCATTTCCACGTCGCCGACCATTTGTCAGTGATCGACGCGGCAGTCGACACGGCGTTTGACAAGGCTTTGAGCGAAGATTCCACCAAATCGCGAACGCTCGAGGCCGAGGACATCGCCCGCAAACGGCCCGGTCAACGCAACCGCGATCCGGAAATGCGTAAGGGCCTCGCGGTCGTTTGGAGCAGCCAGATGGCGTTTTACGGCCGAATCACCAACTCGACGATCAAACAGGCCGGTTGGTATCGCATCCACCTGAGAGCCTCTGCCGTCCGGCCCCCAACCGGCGACGATGGCCAGCCGCAGGGATTGTGGTGCTCGATCCGTTCGGGGGCGTGTGTTTCCTCCTCACCGCTGATGTCATGGATCGACTCTTTCATGGTCACCGCCGAGCCGCAAACGTATGTCTTTGAGGCTTTCCTGCCGGCCGATCACATGTTGGAGGTCAAAATCAGTGACACGACGATCGACCAAGCCCGTTTTGCCGGCGGCCAAGTCGGCTTTGGCGAAGGCGAGCCGCAGGGGGTGCCCGGCGTCGGGATGCACGATTTGGTGCTTGAGCCGATCCAACCGCACGGCGATGCGGAACAAACCCGCCGCCGACTTTTTGGCGACGGCGACCTCTACGGCCCTGACAGAAAAGGCCGCTATGAGTTCCAGCCCCAAGGCAACCGCTGGTTGACCGATCGGATGACGCAGTTCGCCACTGCCGCCTATCGCCGCCCGGTCTCGGCCGATTCGATCGCCGGGCACGTCGATTTGGCTCAAGTTTGTTTGGACGATGGTGGCGAAGCGGTCGAGGCGTTGCGGACCGGGTATCGGTCGCTGTTATGCTCTCCGCGGTTCCTCTTTCACCTCGAAACCACCCGCCCCGACGGCCGGTTGGACGATTGGTCGTTGGCCTCTCGGCTCAGTTACTTTCTCACCGATTCGATGCCCGATGCGGACCTGGCGGCCGCCGCCGCAGCGGGCCTGGACCCAACATCGCTTGCCGAGCAAACCGACCGACTGCTCGCGACCGACCGGGGCACGCGATTGATGCGAAACTTTGGCGAGTACTGGTTGGACCTCGTCGACATCTCCGCGACCGACCCCGATCGCAGGCTTTTTCGCGATTATGACGTGATCGTTCAGGACGCGATGTTGTCCGAAACTCGCCTGTTCCTGGATCACCTGTTGACCGCCAACCGGCCGGTCGCTGAGTTGATCAACGCCGACTATTCGTTCCTCAACGAGCGTTTAGCCCGGTTTTACGACCTCGACGTCGAAGCCGGCGGCCGGTCGGAAAAGTTGTCGTTGGCCGGCGATGTTCGCGGCGGGTTGTTGACCCATGGTTCGATTCTAAAAATCACCGCTAACGGTAACGACACGTCGCCTGTGTTGCGGGGCGTTTGGGTCAGCGGCCGATTATTGGGCCGGCAAATCCCCGGCCCGCCCGAAAATGTTCCGGCGGTGGAGCCGGACATCCGCGGGGCCACCACGATCCGCGAATTGTTGGCCAAACACACGTCCGACGCCTCGTGTGCGGCATGTCACCGCCAGTTCGATGCGCCTGGTTTTGCTTTGGAAAATTTTGATGCCGCCGGCCGTTGGCGGGACCACTACCCGATGCAACAAGGCCGCCGATTGGTCGACGGTGCCAAGGTCGATCCGTCTTCCCGGACGCTCGCCGGCGAATCGTTCGAGACGTTTGAACAATACCGCGACCTGTTGGCCGGCCAGCCCGATGTTTTGGCCACCAACCTGGTCTCCCATTGGCTTCGGTACGCGACCGGCACACCGATCGACTTCGCCGACCGTGCGACCGTCGCGTCAGTCGTCGACACCGCGGCGGATCAAAACCATCGCGTCGGTTCCCTGCTGCGGGGACTGATCGCCAGCGACGCGTTCACGACCCGCTAATCACATCAAATAAACATCAAGCCGATCCCGGTTTCATTCAGACTTTCAGACTCAAACGATGACCACTCAATCCAAGAACCCCGCCTTTAACGAACGCCGTCGACTGCTCCGCGGCGGGGGCGTGGCGATGGCGTTGCCTTGGCTCTCCGGCGTCGCTCAAGCCGAATTGCCCCACTCGCCGCAGACGCCCGGTCACGCCGACCGGCCGCCCCAGCGGTTCGTCGCGATGACGCTGGGCCTTGGGTTGATCCCCGAAAACCTCGTCCCCACCGGTTCCGGTCGCGATTACAAACCGTCTCGATATTTGCAATCGCTTCAAAACCTTCGCGATCGCGTGACGGTCGTTTCGGGCAGTTCGCACCCCGGTGTGACCGGCGGCCACCGGGCCGAAGCGAGCATTCTAACGGGCACCCCGGTGCGAGCCGGTGGTCAGGCGCCTAATACGATTTCGATCGATCAAATGCTCGCCAAACATCTCGGCGATGCGACCCGTTACCCGTCGCTGGTGCTTGGGGCGGGCGGCACCAACAGCCCCTGTTACACCGAGTCGGGGGCGATGATTTCGCCGGAAACCTCCGCGTCGCGGTTGTTTGCCGACCTTTTTATCGATGAAACAGTCGCGGATCGTCAGAAACATGCCGCCCGCGTTCGTCAGGGACGCAGCATCATGGATGTGGTTGCCGACGATGCCCGGTCGCTGACGCGGCAACTGGGGCCGGCCGACCGAAACCGGCTGGACGCCTATCTGACCTCCGTCCGGCAACTGGAGCAACGGATGCAGGCTTCGGAGCGTTGGGCGCAATTGCCCAAACCCAAAGTCGACGCCCGCCAGCCGGTCGACATTCGGCAGAACAGCGACTTGCCGGGCAAAATGCAATTGATGTGCGACGTCATGGCGTTGGCGTTGCAAACCGATTCGACCCGGTTCATCACGCTGCACATGCCCGGCTCCGGCGGCGTCGTGCCGTTGCCGGGGGTCGACGAAGCCTATCATTCGCTTTCCCACCATGGCCGCGACGAAGAGAAACTGGCTCAACTAGCATTGGTCGAGGAAGCGATGATTGCCAACTACGGGGCGTTCCTACAAACGCTCGCCGATAGCCAAACCGCCGACGGCAACCTGTTGGATCAAACCACGGTGTTGTTGACCAGCAATTTGGGCAACTCGTCCAACCATGACAATCGCAACATGCCCGTCCTGATCGCCGGCGGCGGCTTCCGTCACGCCGGGCACCTTGCGTTTGATCAGAGAAACAACTACCCGCTGACGAATTTCTACGTTTCGTTGTTGCAACAGGCGGGGCTGGAGATGGACACCTTCAGCACCGGCACCGGCACGATGCGGGGTCTGGAACCGGTGGGATAGGCCTCCGGCCTGTCACGATCCCCCGGTGGCGGCGGCCCGCCAGGCCGCCGCCCGAGCCTCGACCAAAGCCTTGACGGCTTCGGCGACAACACTGGGCAATCCTATGTTTCCTAAGCCACAGAGGTCACAGAGGCCACAGAGCATTTGTTTGAAATCATCTCTGTGTCCTCTGTGTCCTCTGTGGCTCACAAGGGTGGGGCTGGATGAGTTAAACGCCCCCGAAGGCGGCGGCCCGCCAGGCCGCCGAACGATACACGACCAAAGCCTTGGCGGCTTCGGCTAGCGAGAGCGACAGGCCGGAGGCCTATCCCACACTACCAAATCCACTCCAAGCCACCAAAACCCTGTTGCGAACCGAAGTGCCGGGCAAATTGACCCTCATAATGCCCCACCACACGCAACGTTGACGTCAATTGCAAACCCGCCTGACCGCTGGCGACGACAAAGTCGCGGTGCGTCTCGACCCCACGCTGCTCAAACGCGACGGGCAGGCCCACAAGCGATGCTTCGATCTCGGCATAGGGATCGGCGAACTCATGTTGATAGGCTCCGGCGATCGCATAAGTAAACCCGATGTTCCAGGGCATCTGAACGCTGCGTCCCAAACGTAGCCCCGCGATGCTGCGGACGGAGCTTTGGTCGGCCTTTTGAATATCCAACGCCCACGGACCGGTTTCCCTGGCATCGGTGATTCGGACGTTGATGAATTGCCAACCAAAGTGCGGGCTGATCGTCATCGAACCCTCTCCCAGGTTGAGACCGCACTCAAACAAACCCAGCGCCCTGCGCCCCGTCGGCTTCGGCCCGATTGATTTTGTCGCCGGTGACCGACGGCAGCCCGCGCAGATCACGCTGAACATCATAAGAGTCCGCTCCTCCGGCGATGGCGATCAAACCATAGGATGCCGGCATGCACACCCGGGCAAAGCCGCCGATGAGGACCCCATCCCCATCCAACCAATTGTTTGAACTCTCCTCACGGGTTTGCCACGACGTCGTATTGCCGAAAATGCCAAAGGTTCCATGACCTCCGATCCGGCGACCGGCGCCAAAGGAGACACCGCCGCCGGAATAGTCCGCGGCCGCGACATTGCCATCGGCCCCCGTTTGGCCCCCGGTGGCGTGACCCCCGGTCCACCCCACCCAGCCGGTCCGGCCGATTTGGTCGACGCCGCAGGAGGGCTGGAACGCGTCGAGCGATCGCAATTGATGCGACACCGTGGCCGCCGCCTGGCTCGTCATGCCCAACGCGTGGGTCGTCGCGGTGCCATACAATCCCGCGCCCAGCCGCGTCAGGACCGGGTCCAACTCCGCCGCCGGTAGTGCCAACAACGCATCGCGGCTGACCGGCTCAAGGATCGGAAACGCTTCGTCCAACGCCCCGGCGATCGCAATGTTGTTGAGCGTCGTCGCACGACGCAGCAGGTCGCCGCGGACGCGGCGCAGCGTGATCGCATAACCGCTCGTTCCGACCGCCGGATCAAAAAGATCATAATAGGTCAAGTTATGACGAAACTCGGCGAATGCACTTCCCCCGGCAATGGGACCGCTCAAAAACGCGAACTCCGTCTCATTGGAGAACGCGACCGAATCGGGGTCCTCGGCGATGATTTCCAAAGTGCCCCCGTCGATTCTCGCCAATTCCGTGACGATGAGGTGGTCGACATGAACCCCCGGCGTGTTGCCACCCGGGGCAATCTCCACCTCCATCACGCCGCGGTCTTGCTCATAACGACGAACGGTCAACTCACCGATCGACTGACCGACCGCCAAGCGTCCCGAGTTTTGCACGATCCCATCAACCCGGCCGTTGCCGCCCAGCGTCCCTTCCTCACCGACAATCACATTGCCGGTCAATCGATCATTCACATCAACACGTCCGTTGACATAAACCTGGGGCGCGGTGACGTTGTCGTTAAGTGCAAAACGACCTTGGCCGCCAAACACCAACGGCGCCGCGCCGCTGTAGATCAAACCATCGACGGTGACCCCGACGCCGGCGGCCGCCTCCAATGCCGCCGGACCCGACAGTTTGATCGGAGCGTCGATGGTCACATCGTGTTCAAACCGTAGCGTCGATCGATCCAGATCAAATTCGCTGGTCGGGGCATAAGAGTTCTTCCCCGCGAACGTGAGTGTGGCGCCGGACAGTTTTGTCGGCCCGGTATAGTCATTGAAACCCGTCAAGCGGACGTTGGACCCGGGTTGCAGCGATAGACCGCCCACGCCGGACAGCCGTCCCGAAAGGGTCAAGTCACCAAACGTCTGTAATTTCAACGAACCGGAAACCAGATCAAAATCGGTTTGAAGGTCACGACGGCCTTCGGTGGTCAATCGACTGTTGGTGATCGAAACCGGACCTCGCCCCAGCGTTGCGGATCGACCCAGCCGCACGTTGGTATTGCTCAGCACCGTGCCGCCGGTGTGCAACAAGCTGCCTTCGATGAGAATCGATTGGGCGTCCCCAAAGGTCAATTCCCGAGCCAGCAGATCTTCGGTGACCGTTCCGCGAATCGTGACTTGAGCCAGGTTGGAGGCGAAGACGGCGTCATCGATCAATGTCAATTGATTATCAAAGACAAAAGAGCCGACACCCGGGGTGACGGAATCGAACGAAACCTGCCCGCCGATTCTCAGATCACGTTCAAACAACAACGCGGCGTCGGTCGCGATTGCCCCGCCGGTCATCGTGATCGGCCCGGAGCCGAACGCGTCGGTCGACTCGATCGCCACCGTGCCGGCTTCGATCAAGGTCCCGCCGGCGTATTGATTTTTGCCTTGCAGCCGCAGCGTGCCCTCACCGGTCTTGCGCAGCGACCCGCCCATCGGGGTGGTCAACGAACCCGGCGGGATCACCGCCGGCGGACTGGCGGACCCGCCGGCGATGCCCGTGATCGCAGCCGTTTTGCCCGCCGCGACGTCGAAAACCAGCTCCACGTCGTTGAGAAACAGCGTCGACCCCGCCGCGGTGCCGGCGGCCGCTCCCGCCCCGGCGGTGACGCTGGAGCCGTTGAACGTTGTGTTGCCGCCGATCGTCAAACGGCCGCCTTGACGAACAAAGACGGCGCCGCCCATTGCCGCCCCGCCGCCGCCGCGGGTTGTCGACGCATCGCCGCCACCGAAGCCACCATCGCCGGCCCGGGTCAAATTCGCCGACGCCCCGCCCCCGCCCCCAAAACCACCGTTGCCGGCCATGCCACCGCCCGACGCCCCGCCGCCCGACGCCCCGCCGCCGCCGCCGAAACCGCCATTGCCCGCGTCGCCATCGTCGATCGTTGTCGGCGGATTGGCTCGGCCGCTACCGGTCGTTCCCCCGCCACCGCCACCGCCGAAATCACCCCCGTCGCCGGCATCACCGCCGGCGCCCGGCAGGCCCCAGGCCGACGGCGGGGTGCTTTGATAACCAATCCCGCCGTAGCCGCCGCCGCCACCACCGCCACCACCGCCGCCAACCCCACCGGCCGATCCGTCCCCGCCGGCTTTGCCGTCTTCGGTGCGGCTGCCAAAGGCCAGCGAATCGATGCCTCGAAGCCCCCCGGCCCCTCCGGTTGCCCCCCCGCCGTTTTGACCCGGGACCGTCTCTCGGCCGGGAATGTCGGCTGGATTGGTGATCGTTGCATCGGCGGACAAACCGCCACCGCCGCCGCCGCCGT
The DNA here is from genome assembly GCA_963833245.1 of Pirellulaceae bacterium. Classification (GTDB taxonomy): domain Bacteria; phylum Planctomycetota; class Planctomycetia; order Pirellulales; family Pirellulaceae; genus Rhodopirellula. The sequence continues at coordinate 144,584 of CAWHXH010000002.1, read as the reverse complement.
GACCGGATTTCAGGTTGCCGACAGTCCTCTCGCCGCCCTGCCCGCCGGCGCCCCGAGTCCGCCGCCGCCGCCGTTGCGGACGTCACCGCTGACCGATCCGCCGTCGCCCCCGACCGCAGCATTGCCGATCATTTTGACGTCGATCAACGATACGTTGGCGTCTTTGTTGACAAAAACCGCCCCGCCGGCGCCCAGCCCGCCGCCGCCACCGCTCGCCCCGGCGCCTCCCCGCGCCCGGCCGTCCCGGATCGTCACCGCCTCGATGACGATCGTTCCCGATTGGGCAAAAAACACCCGCTGCTGATTGTTTCCAGTGACGGCAACCCCTGCCGCCGCGGAGCCGCTGATCGTCACGTCGCCGGCGATGGGGGCCAGCGGCGAGCCGATCGAGATCGTTTGACCGGCCAATGCCGCGTCCAGAACGATGATGTCCGCCCCGGCGCGACCGTTGGCCTGGTCAATCGCCCAACGAAGCGATCCGGTCCCGGTGTCGGCGTTGTTGTTGACAATGAAAGTGTCGGCGGCCGCGTGACTGGAGAGCAATAACCCCAGGCATAGGCACAGCAGCGGGGAGCGGCGGCGTCGGTCGAGGGGGCGGCGTGGAGCGACCGGTGGCGACGTGGCCATGAGGGTTCCGGGAGTCGAATGGGGGCACGGCTCCAACGACCAATCGCCGTCGAGCCTCTGGACCCATCGACCCGCCGCCGGGGGGAACACCGGCCTGTCATGCCGGTTGTGACGGTTCAACCGGTCGCCCGGCTTCACGACCGGCACAATGCTCAAGGTTTACCGTCCCGGTAGCCGAAGCCGCCAAGGCTTTGGTCCCGCCACCCCCGGTAGCCGAAGCCGCCAAGGCTTTGGTCGCGACTAATTCAGCGGAACGACAGCCCGCCTTCTCAATTTGGCTGGGAACAATGAAGCCACAGAGGTCACCGAGGTCACAGAGATGTTTTCAAACCGATTCTCTGTGACCTCGGTGACATCTGTGGCTCAAATCACCGGTGGGATACGGAGTAATCCTGGAGGTCCGGGTCGACGCGGCGGCCCGGCAGGCCGCCGCCACCGGTGACTAATACTCGCTCGCGACCTGTGAACTCTCGGCCACCGAGACGTTCTTCATCGCCACCGCCTGACGCACCACCCGGTCGTCCACTTCGGCTTTCAACTTTGCGATCGCCTCGGCGACCGGCATCGACCCCAGGTCGCCGTCGATTCGGTCCCGAAGCGCCACTTGACCGGTCTCGGCCTCCTTGGGACCGACGACCGCCATGTAATTAATCAAATCCAACTGCGCCGTGCGAATCTTGGCCTGCACCTTTTGATCCGTTGTATCGACGGTGACTTTCAAACCCGCGTCGTCGAGTTGTTTGGCGACCGCGACGGCGTAATCGATCGACTTGTCCGATAGCGGCAACACACGGACCTGTTCGGGGGACAACCACATCGGGAACGCCCCCGCGAAATGCTCGATCAGCATCCCGGTGAACCGTTCGACCGAACCAAAGGGGGCGCGGTGAATCATCACCGGTTGGTGTCCCGCATTATCGCGGCCCTTGTATTGCAACTTGAACCGCGCCGGCAGGTTGTAATCCAACTGCACGGTGCCCAATTGCCATGACCGACCGATGCAGTCGCGCACCATGAAATCCGCTTTGGGACCATAAAACGCCGCTTCGCCGGGTTCCTCGTTGAACTCCATGCCCGATTGTTGCAATACCTCGCGAAGCGCATTTTCGGCGTTGTCCCAGTTCTCCTCCGACCCGACATACTTACTGCTGTCGGGGTCACGCAGCGACAACTGCACGCGGTAGTCGTTCAAACCCACCGCCCCGAGCACGAACTTTGTCAGTTCAATGGTCGCTTTGAACTCATCAAACACTTGATCGTCGGTGCAGAAGATGTGGGCATCGTCTTGGGTCAATCCGCGGACGCGCAGCAGCCCGTTGAGTTCGCCGGTTTGTTCGTGACGATAGACCGTGCCGAATTCAAACAAACGCAGCGGCAATTGGCGATAGGACCGCGGCTGGGCGGCGAACATCATGCAGTGATGCGGACAATTCATCGGCTTGAGCAGGTAGCGTTCATGGGCGGACTGCCAATCATGCAACACTTCCCGCTTCCGCTTGGCGTCATCGGACGACTTATACGAGGGCAGTTTGACGCCGAGCACCTCGGCGGCCGCCATCAGTTTGTCCTCCCCGTCCTTGTCGAGCGTTCCATCGGCCAGCTTCGTGCTCCACGCATCGACCAACCCGCCAGCCTGTTCGCCAAAGATCGGACTGAACTGGGAATCACGATAGTACGGAAAGTGACCGGAGGTCTCATACAATTCGACCCGCCCGATGTGCGGTGAGTAGACCGGATCATAACCGCGGGTCAACAACTCTTTGCGGAGGAAGTCCTCCAGCGTCACCCGAACCCGCGCGCCGCGGGGCAACCACAGCGCCAGCCCCGAACCGACGTCGGGATTGATTGCAAACAACCCATGCTGTTTACCCAACACGCGGTGGTCGCGTCGGCGAGCCTCCTCGAGTTGCTCCAGGTACGCGGCGAGTTCCTTTTTGTCAAAAAACGCTGTGCCGTAGAGCCGTTGCAATTGCCGCCCCGACGCGTCACCTTTCCAATAGGCACCGGCGACGGACAGCAACTTGATCGCTTTGATTTTGCCGGCGTCGGGGATATGAGGCCCCCGGCACAGGTCGATGAACTCCCCTTGACGATAGAACGACACCGTTGCCTGATCGGCCAACCCCGTGGCGATGTGTTCGACCTTGAGGTCTTGCCCCAGATCGCCACATAGCTCGGATGCCTTTTGGCGATCCAGGATAAAACGCTCGAACGGCTCCTTATCTTTGATGATCTTTTTCATCTCCGCTTCGATCGCCGGGAAATCCTCCTCGGAGATCTTGGTGGGGATGTCAAAGTCATAATAGAATCCACCATCGGTCGTCGGACCAAAGGCGAGCGAGACACCCTCATAAAGCCGCATGACGGCGCGGGCCATGACGTGCGCCGCGGAGTGACGAAGCACCCCCAGCGCCGCCTCGTCCCGAGCGGTCAGCAGTTTCAAATTTAAGGCTTCGTCAGACTCCACCTCGCCGATCGGCCGACCGGCGTCCACCACGGTGCCGTTGATTTCCGCCGCGATCACGCCGCGGGCCAATCCCTCGGAGATCCCCCGGGCAATGTCCAACGGCGTGGTCGCCGCCGGGTGTTCGTGCGTGGTGCCATCGGGCAGCCGAACGGAAACGGGGGCGGGGGCGGCGGTGGACATGGCGTGGCGGACTTCGAGACGGGGGAGATGCCCGATCGACCGGAACGGATGGCGATGGGCGGTTGGGGATCAATTTGACGCACCGCCACCGGGACGCAAGTCCGAGTAAGCCACAGAGGACACAGAGGACACAGAGATCTATCGAACCAAATGCTCTGTGATCTCGGTGACCTCTGTGGCTCAAATCAACAGCAAAGTACGGATCATTGCAGCCGCAATTTTGTGATCGCTTCGGGGTTGCCCCGCCATACGGTTGGCCCGGTCCACCTGACGCCGGCGGCACGTAACGTTAGCAGAATGATCGGGGCGGTCAGAATTGTCGCCCACGCCCAGCTCGCGACTTCCGGCGACACGCCGGCGGTGGGCAGGTCAGCATTGACCAAAAGACCCTGAACGCAGCCCGCCCCGGCGACCGCAACGATCAACGACCAAGGCTTGCGTCCAAGCGCCAAGGCGGCCAGCAACACCCAAACGGCCGACCAGGCGATCGCCGGGGGGACCGCTGCCGGTTCGGCGGCGACGTCGATAAGCACCCGAAAGACAAACGCAAGGGTCACGGTGATGCCAACCAGCCGTCCGATCGAAATTCGCAGCTTGCCGGTCGGTATCCCCAGCATCCATCGCCGTGAAGTCAGCGAACTGAGCACCCAGACCGCGACGGTGGCCAAGCCGGCCGACAGCAGCGGGGTGCCGCCGGGCAGGCCGGAGGCACCCGAACCGGCCCACGCCAACGTCAACGCGGCGGCGAACGCTCCGCTGCGGGCGGGCCAACGCAGCGGCGCCGCGACGGCGGCCACCGATGCGACCGCCGACGCCGCGACCGTCACGAGGCCGCCGCAAAACGCGGGAGACGGGGGATTCCAACCCGGACCGAGTCGCGTGCCGATTGCACCACCGACGCCCCATAAAATCGCCATCGCCACCGCGGGGATGAGCCGAGTGTCGCTCGACGGCGCGTTCATCGGACGTAGCGGCGCTGCGTTAGGACGCCGAATCGGCTTAGGGGTGGTTCGGCGGCCTGGCGGGCCGCCGCCACCGAGAGACGACGTTCGGCGGCCTGGCGGGCCGCCGCCACCGGGAGACGACGTTCGGCGGCCTGGCGGACCGCCGCCACCGAGAGACGACGTTCGGCGGCCTGGCGGGCCGCCGCCACCGGGAGACGACGTTCGGCGGCCTGGCGGACCGCCGCTACGGCCGGGGGAACGATCGGTTGCCAATCCAGCGGCAGACCTCCGTCGGCACGATCGGTCCACTGGGCCAATAGTCGCAAGTCGGTCTGGGTGCTGATAAAGCGGACTTCTGCGGACCCGAAGCCGACCATCACCCCGCCGGGGTGTTGGCTGCCGATCGGCCCGACCAAACCATCGGCGGGCGGGGCGGGCGGAACCGGTTGAATTGAATCGATCGAGGAACCGTTACGAATCGTCGCTCGCGAACCGACCAACCAACCCGCATCGTCACGATAGGATTGTTTCTCGGCCACAAAGATCGTCGCGGAAAGTCCGTCGGTAACCTCGTCGGCTCGAACCGTTTGATCGACCAGGAACATGCCCCGACCGCCCGGACCGAGCGGTTGTTCGGTCGGTCCGTGCAGCCCCGCGTAGCCGCTGGCGGCGTGTAACATCCGATCCCCGGTTGGACAAACCGCCGGAGCGAATCTTAAAGTTGCCACCGCGGCGTTTTGCGGCGCCAACGGCTCGGCATCCCAATCGATTCGCCGCGCCACGACCGGTGCGTCGAGCAGATCGGCGATCCGCCCCAACCAACTGTGACCCGGCCCCGGAATCGGACTCGGCTCCGGCCCCGGACTCGGCCCGGCGGCGCCGACCGGGTAGTGGGTCCATCGGTCGTGATACGTGCCGATGGCCAAGGTCAAGTTGACCAGATTCATTTGACACTCCGCCCGCCGCCCCGCCTCACGAGCCGACTGGATCGCCGGCAACGAAAAGGACATCAATACGCCGATGATCGCGATCACGACGAGCATTTCGACCAGCGTGAAGCCGCGGTCGAATTTATGTTGATATTTCGATGTCATCGCGGCGAACCCGCCGATGCGACGATCGTTTCGCCGACAAACCAATCGGCTCGATACCCGGCTTCGGATCGTGTCACTTCGATGAACTCGTCGGCCGCGGCCGTGTCGCCGGCCGGTCGGACCGGCAGCCGGATTCGCTTCGCGTCGGCCTCGCGGGCGGACGCCAGGGCGGCCGAGAGCGTTTCGGTGCGAGACTGTCGGATCGATTCGGACCGGCGGCGGTGGACTTGACGGACCGCAACGCTCGCGGTCGCCAGGACCAATACCAATACCGCCGCGATGTGCGGCAGCGTGATCAAACCGGCACGCTTGGACATCATTCATTGTTTCTCCAAAGATGATCGATCATTGCCGCCGCACCGGGTGATGATTTGAAACATTTTCGTATCGGAATCGACACTACCGGGGTTCTCCAACGTCACGGTCACGACGGGGAGTCGAACATCAAAACGAACCTCATAACCCGGTGGTGTTTGATAGGTTCGCGAGGCAACCCCCTCGACCCGGCGCGTCACGCCGGTTAATGGGCCGCTGGTAACATCATAACGGGATAACGTCTCGCCGTTGGAATCGTCAAAGATCAGCGTTTGATCGTCGACGCGTGCCGAAGACGCGGCGCCGGCATCGGCCCGGATCGCCGTATCCAAACTCAATAAATCACGATCGATCAGATCACGTTGACGCGAGTCTTGCAAACTGTCGCGAATCAGGTGAACCAACTCAAAGCTGCCGGCGGTCACCGTCGACATCAGACCCAGCAATATAACGACCTCGATGATGCTCAGGCCCCCCCGCCCGTTGGTGGCGCAACGCACGTTGGTGGCGAATCGCCTTTTGGTGGTGGGCATCATGGGTCCAGTCTCCAGAGGTGCCGCACGACCGCGGGTTCTCGGACGCTGTGGATGGTCAAGTGCCGGCCGCGGCCGAGTTGATGTTCAAACGGATCGATGCGGATTTGAACATCAACCCCGGCCGCCGCGACCGCCTGTTGCAATGACTCACCGGTCAAACCTTCCAACCGCTCTACCGCGTTGCGAACCCGGATTGTTTCAATCGTCCGCCGCCGCATCCGATCGTCTTCGTCGCGGCACAACCGCACCAACGGACCGACGACCGACGCGGCGGCGGCCATCAAGACCACCGCGGCCATGAATTCGGTCACCAACACCGCTCCGCGGCGAGACTTAGCAACGCCCGGGTCGGTCGTGAGAAGTATCCGGTTTAGTCCGACCATTGAACAACGTCCTGCATCATGCCCACGATGATAACGGCATGGAGCGTGACAATGATCGCGGAGACCAATAGGGCTGCCGGCACCCCCCAAGAGGCCCGTCGTCGCCACCGCCCGGTTTGACGATCGACGCCTTCGGCGGCCAGCCGTCGCAGGACGAATTCAACCGGTCCGGCCGCCGATGCGGCAATTTGGCGGGCCGAGCGGCGGTCGATGATCCCGGCCCGACGCAGTGCCTCCGGCCAAGGCACGCCTCGTTTCAATCGTGCATCGACCTCCGCCAGTCGCCGATCGATCCACCCGGCGGTGCTCCATCGACGGCGGATGCGAGGCGGATGGACCATCCCGCCACAGTCCGCGAGCGATCGGAGCAACGCCGCCCGCCGGGTCGCTCGCACGTGTCCGCCCCACCACGGCACCACCCCCGCCGGCCACCGCCACGGCAAGTGCGATGCGACCACCGCGGCCAGGATCCAAATCGGCAATCCAAAAGCGATCATCAGGGTGAGCGAGTCACTGATTTGCAGCCCAAATCGCCACCAGTGCGAAGACCCCGGCGATGGACCCAAAAATTGGATTGGTTCGCCAAAGAAAGACCCCACGCCCATGATTTCGGGGTGGGTTCTCAACAACATCGCGACGACGGCAACGCCCCACAGCACCGTCGCGGCGTAGGTGATCGATAGCGCCGGCCCCGCCCCGCCGGTCGGCTCGGCGATCGTCACCAACCGTTGCTCAAGCTCCAGGCGGTCGGAAACCGCCGTGACGCCGGCGGGTTGAGCGGGCCGAGGCATCAGCGTCGTCCAACCCTCGCGGCTGCCCAATGATTCTGCGGCCACCTCCGGGCAAACGCCGCGGTCGACCGCCCAATTGATCCACCGGTCAGCCCGGCGACGTCGCAAGTCGATCGATTGAAGCATCATCGAAGCCGCCGCGACGATGGCGACGACCAGCACCACGAAAGTGATCGGATGCGGGAACGCCGCCAACCAAGCGGCCGCGGCAACCCCGCCGGCGATCCAAAGCCCAACGTCCAGACCCCTAACCCAACGCCGCCGAAGGCCGACCAACGGGGCCGCCACCACCGCCCCGCGTACCCAAACGAGCGTCAAAGTCATCCCAGTCAACCACGCCGCCGCAACGACCCCGGTGGGCCACATCCGCAGCAGCGTCGGCTCGGACCCGCCAAAGCTGAACGACGTTATCTCGGTGATCAATTGACGCGTCAGGACAAACATCCAAACCAACGGCGCGGTCGCAGCCACGGCTGCGGCGGCAACGGCGAGCGGAACCATCGACCGGCCGGCGACCGCCAGCCGCTCCACCGCATCGTTGGTCAAACGCTCGGCCGCGTCGTTCCAAACGCTACGGTCGCCGCTGGCGGACAAGGCCTCGGCGAGCAACCCCAACCGTCCCGCAGCCGCCGGGGCGGGGGCCATCGCCGTCGACCAACGTTCTCCGGCGGCCAAACGATCGGCCACCGAAGCGGCGAAACGGCTCCAATCGGAATCCTCCCCCGCGGTTCCAACCGCCGTGATCGCTTCGTCACCCCCGGTCAATCGGTTGGCGACCGCCGCGGTCCAACGAGCGGCAGCCAGGTCGGCCAGGATCGGCCCAAACCCCGGCACCCAATGGGCGACGCGTTTGAAGATCACCGGCGATCGACCGACACTGCCGACCCAAATCATCACCCACCCGCCAACCGCCGCGACAGCCAGGACGACGTAACCCCACCTCGCCGCATCACGCAACTGGACCAGCGGCACGGCCACGTCACCGGACAGCAGCCCTTCATCGGCGCCCGGAAGCACCGCCAACCCGAGCCGCGTGACGGCATCGGCCAACAGACCACCGACGACCGACGCGACCAGGACGCCAACGGACATCCATGTGACCGTCGATCGCACCGAAGTGAGCACGTATCGCCGCTGCCACCGTTGATGTTCGTCGGTTCGGTTGGCGGAAAATTTGATATCCTTTGCGGTAAATTTCATGGCGCGGTCATCGTCTGCAGCCCCCGGACGATCGGCATCAACATCGCCCAGCCGAACAGCGTCAACAGCCCCGCGGTCAACGCCGCCGACGCGACCGCCACGATCCGCCGCAGCGTCCCTCGCCCGGCGACCCGCAGTTCAATCCGCCGCCGCCAAGCCCAATCGGCCAACTCCGCGGTCACCTGCCGGTGCGGTTCCCGGCCCCCGGCCAACCGCTGAATTGACTCGTTAAAAAAGGGATCGACCGGCGGTAGTTGCAAAAAGGTGCTCCCCCGATCGATCGCTTCCGCGACGTCGGCCCACCGGCGGTGGGTTCCCGGTCCGTCAGCGATCTCCGCTGCCTGCCGAAGTGCCCGCCCCAACGGCACCCCCGCGTCGACGGCCACCGCCAGCCACCCCGCCGAAACCGCGTCCACCCAGCTCCGGCGACCGGTCGACGACATCGCCGCCGCGCACATCGCCACCGCCCCGGCCACCGTTCCGACCAAAACGATCCCGGCAACGGCGGCCGCGATTTGGCCGGGGGTCGCGGCGTCTAATCGCCAACCCAAAAGCGTCGCGGGCATCGAGGCGGCAATCGCCTGATCGCCTCGCAGCGTCGCGACGGCCGAGGGCAAAATCGCGGCGGTGGCGGCAATCGCGAACGTCGCTCTCGCCATCGCGACGCCCACGATTTCGCGAGCCAAGCGACGCTCCGACGCATCGATTTGGACCAACATCGCGGCGTATTCCAATGCCGCCGTGTCCCCCAGTCGCAAAGTCTCCTCGACCGCATCGACCAGCGGTGACCACCGCCGCGAGCGTGGCAGTTGCCCGAGCGAGGTTTCAATGCTGTCGCTCGCGGTCATGAAGGTTGACTCGGCGACGGCCCCAACACCCGCCGGACTTCGGCCTCATCGGTCCAACCGGCCGCGACCGCGGTTTGCGACGCGGTCCAAAGACTCTCCGCCCCCGCGGCGTTCAACAAAGCGTCAATTTGCATCGCCGACGCCCCCCCACCGATCGCTTCGACCAGCGATGGCCCCGCGTCGCGATCAGCCAAAAACACTGTGGCAATCGGACGTCGCCCGCGATAACGACTCGCATTTTGGTCGGCGGTCTCGACCCGGCAACGAACCCGCAGCAGGCGAATTTGACAAACTGCGATCAAAGCATCGGCCACCGCCGCGGCGTCGACCCCGCCGCGGATCAATCGCGTGACCGCTCCCCCGACGCTCGCCGCATGGACGCTGGCGAGCACCAAGTGCCCGGTCATCGCCGCGTCGACGACCGCCGTCGCGGTCGCCGCGTCGCGGATCTCGCTGGCCATCAAAACGTCCGCGTCTTGTCGCATCGCCGCCCGGAACGCTTCGGCCAGCGGCCAATCCGCGGTCACTTGCGATTGAACGATGCCCGGCAAGGTTGCTTCGACCGGATCCTCGACCGTCACGACGCTGCGCCGCGGTCGATCATCGTCGCCGGAGCTGTCGTCGGCGATGTGTTGCAAACAGGCGTGCAGGGTGGTGGTCTTGCCCGCCCCGGCCGGCCCGGCAACCAGCACCAAGCCCGCCGGCCGGTCACAGGCGGATTTTAATTCCCTGGCAACCCGCTGATCCAGTCCGAGGTCATCGAGTGTCCGCGGCGGACCGGCACCGCCCCGACGCAGCACCGCCCGCGGCCCGGTGATTGTCGGAAAGACCGACAATCGCAGTTCCTCCCCCATCGCCGAATCTTTATCGGGGCCATTCCAAAGCAACCGCCCTTCGGCCGGCGCGGCGGCTCGGTAGGTCGGCAGCCCCGCCAACGACAGCAGTCGGGTGACGGGATCGGTTTGGTCATCGCACCGGGCAACGCGGCCGGCCCCAAGCACGCCGTCGACGCGGAAACGAATTTGCCAGGTTTGGCCAACCGCATCGCCGCCGACCGGGTTGAAATGAACATCGCTGGCCCCCGCGGCAATCGCCCAGGAAATCGCTTGATCGACCAACTCGATCGCTTGACTGGAGGTGGAGCGGCGGGCAGCGATCTGAAACAAAACTTCGGGTCCACCATTGCAATTGCACGACCAACACCGCCCCCAGCCTAGCGGTATATCAACGTAGAGTTTTTGGGTGAGCCGAACGCGCTAGCGTCGGGTATCGAGCGAAACCCGCTTAGCGTAGCTGGACCCGCCGGGGTTCCGTCCGGCCTGAACCCCGGCGGGTCCAGCTACGGTAGATTTGTGGTGTCGATGATCCCACCGCAAGCTCACCTCCGCTCCGCCATGCCCCACCGCCCGCCGCCGCGATGCGGCCTGACGTTGCTGGAGCTGATGGTCGTCCTGGCTGTCCTCGGCGTGATGATCTCACTGCTCCTGCCGGCGATTCAAGCCTCCCGCGAAGCGGCCCGGCGGAGTTCCTGTGCCAACAACCTGCGGCAGGTCGCGTTGGCGGTGGTCAATTATCACACGGCTTTCGAGCAATTGCCGCCGCACGGCACCGGAACGTTTACCGATGCTAATCCGGCGGCGACGACCAATCGGTTCCGGCTCAGCTTCCTGGTCTCGATCCTGCCTTTCATCGATCAAGTCCCATTGTGGGAAGCAATCACCGACCGTTCGCCGACGTCGGACTATTTGACATTTAATCCGATGTCGAAAGCTTCGATGTGGATGTCGCTGGACGCTGAAACGATGGAACAGATGCTCATCCCCCGCGTCCCGATGGGGCCGGTGCCGACCGACGGATCGTACCCGCCGTGGAGCAACGAGGTGGCGACCTATCGCTGCCCCTCTGACCCCGGCCTCGGGTTGCCGGCGCTGGGCCGGACCAACTATGCCGCGTGCCTGGGGGATGACTACCGCGGTTTGGATCACGGCGCCTATCGCCACAACGGAACCGTTTGGACGGAGGTCATCGGTTCAATCGTCGATTCGGCGCGGGGGGCTTTTATCCCACGCCGGTCGTTGACGATGGCTCAAATCACCGACGGTTTGTCGACCACGTTGTTGCTTGGCGAAATCGCGACGGACCTCGGTGATTTGGACATTCGCACGACCCCCGCGTTATCGACCGGCAATCCCGCCGGCTTGCTGCCGACGACCTTGGCTGAGTCCCCGCCGGGCATCGATCCGGCCCGGCCCCAATTTTGGTCGGTGAGCTTCGCGGCCGCCCCGGGCCGCCCGACGGCTGGAACCAAAGCCGGCCGCGGGTTTTGCTGGGCGGACATGGCACCGCTGATGAGCGGCTTCAATGCCATCACGCCCCCCAACACCGCGGTTTACCTGACCGGCGGAATGTTCAGTTCAGGGGTCGTCCCGCCAAGCAGCCGTCATCAGGGTGGTTGCAACGTTGCGTTGTGTGACGGGGCGGTACGGTTCATCACCGATTCGATCGAGTCCGGCGGCGGACCGCTGCCCTCGACCGCCGACGGCCCACCAACCGGAGACCGCGGGCTTTGGGGAGCCATGAGCACCCGAGCCGGCGGGGAAGTCGTCGAAGGGGGCGGCTTTTAGAGAATTAGCCGGCCAACTTTTGATGGCGTAGGTCCCGATGCGGCCAAGAGGACTCGAACCTCCACGGGATTATCTCCCACTAGATCCTTAGTCTAGCGCGTCTGCCAGTTCCGCCATGGCCGCGAATTGTCTGGGTCGGCCGTCAATGTTGCCTGCCGCCGTCGGGGCGTCAACCGATCGACGCAAACCCGCTCGCCAGGATCCCCCGGACCACCGGCACCGCCACCGAATTGCCGATCAATCGGTACCGAGTTCGCACCGACGCGGTACCCCAACCAAACGTCCGACGAAAGCCCATTAACCCGGCAACTTCGGCCGGTGAAAATCGGCGACAACGCCCCAAATCATCGACCAAATAAGACCCGGCGCGGACCGGGCTGCGACCATACGCGGACGTAAAACACGCCGTCACCGAACCGGCGACTGCCGGGTTGACTCGATCGATCGCGCCGGCGTAACGCCCGGCCACCTCGTCCGCACCATACTGTTCATCCATTGGTCCAGGATGGCAAAAGGTCGACAGCGGCTGCCTCGGGCAGTCGGCTGGTTGGACCGATTGGACCGGAAAAATTCGGTCGGCCCACAAGTAAAAACGGCGCCGGCGCATCGGAATGCCCCAGTCGGTCGGGCAGAGAACCTGCGATCGCACGTCGTATCCATGCTCGATCAGCCGCGCTACCAACATCCGATGGTGCTCGGACCCTTCAAACTCGGGGACGTTTTCGACGGCCACCCGCGGAGGCCGATCTTCGCCGAGTTTGGCGATCAAATGCGTCAGGGCGGCACTTCGCGGATCATCCGCTCCCGCCCCCCGGCCGCGGCGGGTGTACGGCTGGCAGGGTGGAGACAGCCACCACAGGTCCGCATCGGGTAAATGTTGAATCGATTCGAGCGTCGCGATCCGGTACCGCCCCGGATGATTGATCCGGTAGACGGTCGCGGCGGTTTGATCGATGTCGATCGCTTCGACGACGGACCAACCGGGTAGCTCCCTGATCGCTTCGGCCACGCCGCCGATGCCCGCAAACAGTTCCAGCACCCGCATCGTCAACTCTTCCCAATCCTAGCGGCAGGGCGCAAGCCCTCCGGTGTCGCGACAACCTCCGGCGCCGGCACGCGCGCCCTCCGGTGTCACCCCACAACCGACCCGCTACCCTCGGCAACCGCTTTACCCTTCGAACTCATCCGCAAGTTCAAAAACTCCACCGCCAGCGAAAACGTCATCGCAAAATAGACGTAACCCTTGCTGATCGGCGTCCCGGCGGCTTCGGACAACAGCACCACCCCGATGAGAATCAAAAACGACAGCGCGAGCATCTTGACCGTCGGGTGCGTTTGGACAAAGTCGCTGATGCGATTGGCGAAAATGATCATCACGATGATCGACAGCACCACCGCCGCGATCATGACGGGGATGTGTTGGGCCATTCCAACGGCGGTGATGACGCTGTCGAGTGAGAAGATGACGTCCATCACCGCGATCTGAAAGAGAACCGAACGAACCGATTTACGACCCGCGACCGCGGCGTCGACGTGTTCGTCACCCTCGCCGTCGATTTTATGGTGAATCTCGCGAACCGCGGTGGTCAGCAAAAACAGGCCACCGAGAAACAGGACGATGTCGCGGCCGGTGACGTCGTTGACTTCGGGTCGCTCGTCCAATCGGGCGTCGATCCAATCGGCCGGCACGATCGAGGACAGCTCAAAGAGCGACGATTCGAGCGACATCAGCCAACCGATCGCCAGCAGGAGCAAGATTCGCATCCCCATCGCCAGCAACAGGCCGACGCGCCGGGTCATTGAGCGTTTTTCCTCCGGGACCCTACCGCTCAAGATTGCGATGAAAACGATGTTATCGATCCCCAAAATGATTTCCATCAACGTCAACCACAGCAACGCGACGCCCGAGGCGACCGAGAAGAGCGGAGCGTCGGCGAGGTCGGCGGCAGAAGCGAGCAACATCGCGAAGATTGATCAATGAAGGGGAGGGAGTTCAGTCGCGCCGTCCGATGCGTGACCTTGTGAACGACACCAATCGCACAAAAAAACCCCGCCCTGAACGATCAGGACGAGGTTTTAATGAACAGCGATGACCCCTACGAGAATCGAACAATCGAGCGAAAGCAAGGGGGACAGCCGCGAGATTGATTTGGTGGTGTCGCCGGTGGTGTCATCGCTGCCGGAGACCATCAACACGGACCCAGCGACCGCCGAACTTCTCGGCTACTGGGCACGGATGAATGACGCCGGACGGTCGGACCTGCTGGCCGTGGCCAGAGGCATTGCCGCCGGGATTTCTCGATCGGTGTCCTAACGATTGCCACCCAGTGATGGTTGCCGATCGCAGCCCTGCCCCAATGGTGCCGCCCCAGTCTCGCCAAACGAAGTCCAGTCTCGCCAGTCTCGCCATCCGCCGGTCCCCGGCGAGACTGATTGAATCTGGCGAGACTGGCCGCCGGCGGTGTCGACCGTTTTTTTTGTCTGCCCCCGGAAATCCACCCTCAAAACCTCCGCCGCCCAGTGGTTGGTCGCCGGTTCAAAAATCCCGCCCGGTAACATTGCAGCGATTGAGATAGTCCGCGGACGCATCGACGGTCGGCGTCGGTCCCGGTTCCGCATCCGGTTCGCGACGTTCGCCGCGGCGATGCAACATGGCGGGGCTGGCCGTGAGTAGGATGAAACGATGCACCCAGACAAACACATCCGGGCAGCGATTGAAGAAGCCGTTGGGTTTGGCTGGCGGTATCGCAAGGCCGGTCCGAGAGCTCACATTCACGGCGAGTTGCTCTGCCCGCTGGCCACCCCGTCCGGTTGCATCATCCGGGTTGCCAGCACGCCCGCCAATGTTGAAAACCATGCCTGATGGCTCCGACGTGAGACCGCCCGATGTCCGCACTGACTCCCCCGGCCGATTCGGCCACCCGCACCTACGGGTTCACCTTCACACTGACCGGCGTTTTGGTTTGCACCGAGGACATGGCAGACGCGATCTACGGTCGGGCGGCTGATTCCGGGGTTAGCTCACGCGACGGTAGCGTGACCGTGCATTTTGACCGCGACGCCCAAACGCTCGATCAGGCCATCCGCAGCGCCGCGGCGGACCTGCGATCGGTTGGCTACGAGGTCGACCGCGTGACGATCGACGATGAGGAGTTGTCAGCGCTGACGTCGGGTTGACTTGATGGTCCATCGACAGAGCTATCCCTCCCCGGGTTGTGTCCCCACAGAGCCCGGGTCCGTTTGACCCTGCGCTTTCAGTATAACAAACTTTTAACTGTCTATGTTTGAACACCGGAGTTATGCCTCAAAAAATCCCGGGGGTTTGGGGGCTGGCCCCCAAGCAGGCGTCGGTTCTCCCGACTGATTCGGGACGGACTTCGGAGAAAACTCCGAAGCGGCTGTTGACTTCCCTCAAGACCGTCGCTGATCCCTGAACGTCGGTCACTAGAATGCCAGAAGAACCAACTAAACTTGGCAACATGACTATTACCAACCACCATTGCAATTGCTTAGAAAAGGCTTCGCTCAAACGGTAGACGCCTGCGCCAATCTTCCTCAGAAGCGAAGACCTGATTTAAATCTTCTATGTTGAAAGCTACTGGAGCAACTTGAGGTTCTTGACTGAACGCATTTGTTTGGTCGATTTGATTGATGACCATTAATGCATCCAGGGCAGACACTTTGTCGTCTCCGTTTATGTCGAATCCTAATGCCATCAGACTGTTGTCAGCATTGAGCTGATTGATAATTGATAGCGCATCCAAGGCTGTGACACTTCCATCGCGGTTGACATCAGATGACAGATAGACTCGGTTAGAAAATTGGACCACCGTCGGGGTGAGAATTTCACCGGGCAAACGAAGTTGAAAATTCGGGCGAACAACAGATTGAATACTGGCGTTACCTTCAGCAATCCGAGTGAATCTCAACGATGCTAACCGCCCTGAGCTGCTAGAACCGGCGACACCGCTGATTTCAATGGTATGCAAGCCATTTGGCCCCCTGGAAACTTGAGTTGCTGACGACAGCAATTTATAGTTGCTATCAATTTCCGCCACGGAAAACTCAACGATCGATGGATCGTAAGCAACTGCGAGTTCGAACGAAGTGACCTCAAGGCTTTCAACACCGACTGCGGTCACATCAACATTGATAGAACCGCCGCCGCGTTCGATGGCTTCTAACTGTACATTCGCACGAATCTGATCGCTGACATTCACCTCGATAACCCCTCGAACCTCGTCGCCATTTGCATTCCTAGCTGTCACCGTAATCACGTCAGTCCCAACGAAGCCCTCCGGGGGCGAATAGGAGATCGTCTCATGAGGAACAATCGGATGATCGATAGCGTTGATCTGTACTCGGCCACCATTCTCGGAGTTCACGTCGATGATTTCCACCTGAAACCAATCAAATTGGTCGCCGGCAAGGTCCGCTTCACTCGGCGGCTTGATGACCAGTTGATAACCGCCGTAAGCCTCGTACAAGACTGCCCCGCCGAAGTCACTTCCACCGAGGTCGATGCGGTTGGTGGGGCCGGCACGCCACGCGGAAACAGTTGTGCGGATTGGGTTCAGGACGTTTGGACTGGTCACACTGGCTTCCAAACCGAACGTAGAAATTTTGGTAGAGGTGAATTCATGTCCCACGAAGCCTGCTGCGGGAGTGATGGATTGAACTTTCGGGTTCAGCAAAGTTCCAGCTACACCCACTTCAATGATGGCCATGTCTTGACCAATGTTCCGGGCGACTGCTGAGGTATCGTCAAACCCTGGAATTCCACCAAAAACGAAGATTCCAGCACCGATAGGGGCTGTGTTGCCGGTGATCTCGCTACCGATAATTTCAACCTCGCCAGCGGTAGCGATCCCGCCACCTTGCAACAGACTATGGTTTTGTGTGATCAAAGATTGATATAGGCTTAGGTCACCAATGTTATAGACCCCGCCGCCGATAGAGCTGCGGTTGTTAATGAACAAAGTATTCGTAAGGTCTGCGGAGCCACCATTGAACAGCCCCCCCCCCTCCCTAGCCGCGCCATCGGATACAACCAGATCGATGGCATTCAGTGTTGCCAGGTTGTAAATCCCACCACCTTGATTACTGTCTCCGCCCAAGACGGTGACGTCACGAAGAACCAGCGACCCTTCGTTGGTCACCACCGACTCCACTTGGCCACTCAACGTAACCCCTTCGATCGTCAGTCGCCCGCCGAGCGATACGCCAACCAGCCCACCGCTACTGAGCCTGCGAAGGGTCACCTCGGATGGAGAAACCCCGCGAATGGTTAACTCGTGGTCGATCTGGAGTTTGTCAATTGATGCGTCGAGCTGGATGACCCCAGGCCGTAATTCGATGGTATCGGGTCCTGGATTTGCCGCGGCCACCTCGATCGCGGAAACTAATGAGCTAGCAGCATCCTCAGCGGATGAGTCAATGACATAAACCGCCAGGAGCAAACGTGATTCCAACGGATCGAAACGCAAACTGCGATTGCGAATAGCGGCTAGCATGACCAAATTCCAGAAGCTGAGAGTACTTTGAGACCACGAGAGATGAAAGCAAACCTTGCGTGAAAACGCTCAGTGTAGCGGGCGAAACTCGAAATCCTTCCACGCGGGATTTGTCGCTTTGTCCGCTACGACATACTGCAATCGACCATCTACACATGCTCATTGAAAATGCCACGCTGAGATAAGCAGTCGATACTATCGAACGGGACCGTTTCTCACGGACTATTGAGTCGGTTGATGATTTGCAAGGCATCATTCGACGAGAGTTGTTCATCACCTGTTACGTCAAAGTAGTTAGGGCTGTCGGCTTCGTCGACGAAGAACAGAGCGATCCCGTTTGTTGGTCCAAGGCGAACATTCAGTTCGTTGATCGCCAACATTGCGTCCAACGCAGTTACCTGGTTGTCATTATTGACGTCAAATCGATCGTCAGCAAAGTTCGTGAAATTTTGAAAAGGATTCTTATTGAGACCATTGATGATAATCAAAGCATCAAGTGGAGTGATCTTAAAATCAAAGTTGACGTCCAAAAAAAACGTCGTGGTGGGATCAGATGGTTGACTCGGGCCCCGGTTTAACTCATCCAAAACGACGGTGAGATCATCTATGCTGAATCGCAAATCCCGACTTGGGTCGTAGTTGATGACTTGCTGGGATAGCGGAATCAACCCCTGAACGGATCCAGGGTCTTCCTGAGCCTCAACAGTTGCCCCAAAGGCAAGCGACGCAAGTGACACGAAACATAACAAACGGAAGTTCATCGTTCTCTCCTAACAGAAAAAATGTCCCCGAAGACCACCTTCGAGGAACTGATTACTCTAAAGTTCGATCCAGATTTATCTGTGGATCTGCCGCAACGTTCCCAGGGCGGCCTGCCTCCCGGGGACGAGTTCGAGTTCGAGTTCGAGTGCGATTATCCAACCTCTCTCTAGCCGCCTTTCCTTTCGCCTTCAGCGCCTCGAAATCTTCGACCTGCCTTGATGTCAGGGCATCCAAAGAATCCTCTTCGAGTTGCTCCAGTAGATCAAGCACAGCAGCGATGCTGTCCTCCGCTACCTTTCGAATTTCCGCATAGGCCAATTTCCTAATAGAATGTAACCGGCTAACGGCGGCAGGTTTCAACGACAGGAGTCCCGCAACTGGCGGGTCAGTCAACGCTAAGCTGCCGAGCGAATCGACCTGGACCGCCAACAGTGTTTCGAAGCGTTCTTTGCCAAGCATCCGCTGTAACCTGCGGTCAATCTCATCGGATTTGCCCCGAATCAAGGTTGCAAGGAATTCTAATCGACCGGTCGCCTGCTCATTCGTCAACGTCGCAACATCCGCCAAGTCTACTGTCGCAAGGTCTTCCGGTTTGAGTTCCAGCTCCATTCGATAGCGAAGCAGATCCTCACGGTTATCAACAGTTAGCCGCAACACCGCTCCAAACCCCGGGTTTAAGCAAATCTTCAGACGACCAGCCGCACCCGCCAAGACCTGCGACTGCCCGGCCGCGACCAATCGGTTGAGATCTTCTAACGTCACATCCTCCGCACCCGCAGGAAAGCTGGCGAACTGCGCCGACAGCCTCGTCCCGCACTGGACCGTGACAGCACACCATACTGTGCAGAGCAAGAAGATGCGACAGAATCTATGCCGCAGCCCCGGAATGCGTTGCAGTGACTTAGCCATGACTCGGACCCAAGATTGGCACTCGGAGGATGTTAATCAATTGCAGAAATGGCCCCAACTTAGCGACCCCTGAGTTGGAGGACGAGGACGATTCAAAGAATTCTCCGAACTTTTCCTGGGGGAAAGGTCCATGCAACTTGGGGGGGGCGTGGATTCTGGGAAGACGGTACCGAACTGCCATACGATGCCGTCATCCACGATCGATGTCGCAGTAGGTTTGTTTACTCGGCATTCTAGAGCAACGCTGGGTGCTGGCCACCTAAGAAGGTGAGAAGGGGCCATCGGCTGTCTTAAGCTGCGGCTTTAGCCGAGTTTGGTTCCCGCCAGATTTGTCTGTCGCGGGCCATGACGTTAAGCGTAACCAGCAGCTTTCGCATCACTGCGACCAACGCGACCTTCTTCGGTTTTCCTTTTGACAAAAGATGGGTAGTGACTTTTGGGTCACGCCGGGTAGTGACTTTTGGGTCACGCCGGGTAGTGACTTTTGGGTCACGCCGGGTAGTGACTTTTGGGGGTAGTGACTTTTGGGTCAGACTCGGGATCCGGGATTCATTCATTGCTCAATCCCGAATCCCGAGTCTAGTATCTATCTGGTGGCATAGGCAACCGCTATTCCGGTAGGATAATTGCCGGAACTCAATGTCCAAACGTTCTGTAGATCGATCGAGTCTTGGTGCTCCGACACCGTGGGTCAGCAAGATCGCAGAGCGTTCATTTACAAGCCCGAACCGTCGCGGGGAGCCACCAGCTCGGTGAGCTCGGATTTACTAGAAAGGGATCTTTATGAATGCTTCAACTAAACCGAAGTGCTTTGTCGGCGTTGATGTCTCCAAAGATAAGCTCGATGTGTATCAACCCGATACACGCAAACTCTCTACCATCGATAACTCCCAGGATGCCACTGAAGAACTCCGCAAACAACTTAAGCGAAAGAAGCTCGCCACGATGGTCGTCATGGAAGCGACCGGGGGTTACGAAACCCTGCTATGCCGTCAACTGCACCAACATGGAATCGAAGCCGCGGTCGTCAACCCAAAGCGGGTCCGCGACGCGCGCCAAAGGCATTGGGGCCGATGCGAAGACCGACGCCATCGACGCGGAGGTCATCTCCAAATAGGCAACCGTCGTCATTCCAAAACCAACGGCAATGAAGTCGGACCATGCCCAAAAACATGATGCACTTGTCAACCGTCGAAACCAATGACTTGAACTGATCAACCAAGAGAACAATCGACTCAAACAAACTTGGGATGCTGACGCAAAGTCGAGTGTCCAAGAGGTGCTCGATTTTCTCAAGGGTCAACTCAAGCAAGTCGATGTGCAGCTAGCCAAAATGCTAAAAAACGACGCTGAAAACCAGCGTTTGATCGAAATCCTGACGTCCGTCAAATGCGTCGGGCCGGTCTTGATTTCGACGCTCATCAGCGGTCTGCCGGAACTGGGACAGCTCAACCGGGAGAAGATTGCCAAGCTGGTTGGGGTCGCTCCGATCAACCGCGATTCGGGCAAATCAAACGGCAAGCGTTTCATCGGAGGTGGTCGGCATAAGGTTCGACGTGTCCTCTACATGGCAACGATCGTTGGCATCCGCCGCAACCCCGCGTTGAAGGCACACTACGTGCATCTGAAGGCACAGGGTAAAGAGTCCAAGGTGGCAATTGTCGCCTGCATGAGAAAGCTGATCGGAATCATTAACGTACTGATCAAGACGGATCAGTTATGGGTCGACAAGACGCAGCAGCAGCCAGGATAACCCATGCGATATCAATTCAAAGGTTTTCAAGGCATTAGTCCAATGTCCGAATTGCTCAAGTCGAGATCGGTTACACTATCGGTGCCGGGAGAAGCGGAGGTCGGCAATGCGGCAGGTGCAACCGACCAAGGAATATCCCGGTGTCCGATGCGCGGCATGGTGCCCGGTGGCTCGCCGTCGACCTGGTGTCGGCGGCGAGCCGATTAAACGGTCACCCGGACCGCCATCAAAACCTTCGGACATTGGACGGATGCCTTGAAAACCTTTGCACTGAAGTTGTCCGTGGCGTCCGTCACCGGGTCGGCCACCAAGCCTCCCGGGGCGGAATCCGAAAAGAATTTTCGGATCGGCTATTGCCCTGGGGTAAGACCGTCGCTGACCCCTGTGCCTTCCTTGAATCCCGAGTTTGACCCCTGCGCCTTCCCCCAGTTTGACCCCTGTGCCTTCCCCTGGATGGGTCAGATGATGCAACAACGCTGGGAGATCCAGCAGTCTGAGCATCGCTCGACGGCTCACCAGCGAGCCGGGGTGAAGGGGCGGGTCAACTCGTTGTTGACCTCCGCCTCCAGGTTCACCAATCGCTTCCTGACAAGCTTGTCCACCACGTCGTCGCCCATGTAGTCAGTGAAGTCCCGATAGATCGTGGCGGGCCCGCTGGGCGCGTCGGGCAGGCAGAGATAGCGAGCGACCATTGACGCGTTGTATAGCGGTCGGAAGTGCTTGTGCAGTTCACGATTTGCCACCCGTAGTCGAGACAACCGGTCGTCAATCGTTGTTGCTGGCACCGGCTAATTCAAACGTGGCCGATGGGTGCATGAACGACGCCAGCGACTCCGGTGGGGCGGCCGGCAGGGATAAGACGAGGAAGGCTTCGCCGGGGTCAGACGCGGGATTCGGGATTGGCAGAGGGGATCAGGAAGGGGAAAGGCTTCGCCCGATGTGCCGGCAAGCGGAATTCGACAATGGACTGGCTGATAGGATGGATCGAGAAATACTTGAACCTGAATCCCGAACCCCGCGTCTGACCCCACCCGAAGCTGCACCAGCTTTGGAATGGCGGCACGACCTACGCCCAGGCCTTCATCGCGTCGGGCGGACAACACGACGCGGTCGTCAACGTGGACGGTTCCGTGACGGTCGATGTCGCCCCGAACTTGGGCGAACTCGACGTCGCGGGGTTCTGAGCTAATTCGGTTTTTTTAAACACAGAGTCACAGAGGACACAGAGCTGACATCGCCGCCTAACCTCTGTGCTCTCTGTGCCTCTGTGTTTTGAAGTTCCCCTCGCTGGCCCCTCCCGATGCAAAACGGAGGTCGAAAAGCTTCTAGGGGACATACCAGGTGTCAAGTACAGAAAAGACAAACTAGGCAAGATGCAAATCACCCAAACAGCCAGTTCGGTACGCGGGAAATGGCGGGAAATGGTGCCATCCATTTTTTAACGCCTTTTCTACCAGTTCTCTTCTCCGACGTTAATTGCTGATCTCCGACGTTAGCTGCTGATCAATCGCGTCGATCAACTGGTCAAGCATCCCGCTGCCGACGCTTGGCTGCGTCGCCACCGCCGACCCGTCGCCTCGGCATCGGCTTTCATCGACTCCGGGCGCCCCGCACAGCAACTCCGGCCTAAATACCGCTGCCAGTTCCACACCAGGTCTCGGTACACCCAAGCGTCGATCCCCAATCCGGCAAGCAGCTTGGCCAATGCTTTGGGCACTTCGGACACCAGCCCTGCAATGCCCTGCGTGCCCACCCAGCGGAACAGCCCAAGGTAATCGGCCAACGGTCAGCTACGTCCTGCACCCTCAGGCGGTGACGTTCTTCAAACTGCATCGCATCCGATCCGCCGACGAAGCCCCCAAATCCTCTAAAACCCCCGAAACTGGTTCGCAATCGACCAACGGGGTAGGTATTGGGGGTTTTGGGGGTGCGATTTCGGGGGCAGGCAAAAAAACTGCCCACGGTTCGGGGCGTGACAACCTGTTCGATCCGCCCGTTGAGCAAACCGCCGACGAAGACGACGCGGCGGAGATCGTCTTTGGATGGGCGTCGCAATCAATCCAGTCTCGTTGCTGGACGCGTTCGCCGACCGCGAGGTCACGTTCCGCGTCGCTGGTGATCAACTGCTGGCGTCCGTCCGGTTGGGGGAACTGTTCGACGGGGACCATGACCTGATTCGGGTGAACCGATCGGCCAGTACCACGCCGCTACGGATGGACCCGGACCACGTGCCGCCAGTGCGGTTGATTTATTGGGTTTCGACCTGGGGCCATGGGTGGGGGTGGGAGTGGCTAATTCATTCGATGCCCCACCGGCGGCCGAAACCGCTCACAAGCCCCCCCTCATGCGTGGCCCAAGTCACCCCGCCCGCAACGGTTGCGTAAGCTCAGGCCTGCCGGAGCACACCTTCAACCTTCCCTTCAATCTCACAACGACTTTCCTTCAAAGTTTGCTCAAAGGTGCTGGCTGCCTACCTCGAAGTGGTACCCGGAGCGTGACTGGGATCGACGCCATAACGACGCCAATGTGGACTCGACACCGACGTGGGCTACCCCCGACGCCGGGGCGACGCTGCCCCGACGCGATCGGTCGCGGTGGTGCGTTCAACCATGCGTCACCCCCTAACCCGACGGTGGGCCACGGTGGGTTTGCCGGTTGCCGATCGGGTTGTTGCCCCGATGGTCCTGTGACGTGCTTGGGGTTCATCCGGCACCCCCTCTAACCTTTCACCGCCACCGGCTAGGGCGACGGCCCGAACGACGTGTCGTGTCCCGATGCACGTTTGCCGCGTGGCTTTCTCACCTCATGGGTGACCTTTGGGAGTCCTTCACCATGGCATCATTGACCAAGCAGACCGGTACCCCAGCGGGTTGGCGGCTACAGTTTCGGCAGAGTGGCAAGCATCGCTCACTGTGGATCGGCAAGGGGTCCAAACGGCTCGCCGAAACGGTCAAGAGGCACGTTGAGGAGTTGGCCCGAGCGGTTGACGCTGGAGTGCCACCGGATGCCGAATCGCACCGATGGGCCAACGGTTTGGATGGTCGGTTGCGTGACACCCTGGCCGGGTGGGAATTGATCGAAGCGGGCAACGTGCGGAGCGGGACCGACGCGTGCCGGCTGCTGGGGCCGATGATCGATGCGTTCATAGTATTTCACCGCCGACAAACCAATCCGGTCGATCACCGCCGCGGATGCTGAACGATGGCGTCGATGGTTAATCGCTCGCTCGATGGCGCCCGCTTCGGTCAACAAGCACGTCTCCCGAGCCAAGACGATCCTTGCCGACGCGGTGGCGGATCGGTTGTTGCCCGAATCGCCGTTCAAGGATCAGAAGGGCGGCACGATGGCGAACCGCGACCGTCACGCCTTCATTGATGCAGCGACCACCGCGGCGGTCCTGGAAGCCTGCCCCGATGCCTCTTGGCGGGTGGGGTTTGGTTTGGCTCGATTCGCGGGGATGCGTTGCCCGTCGGAAGTCTGCGGTCTGACCTGGGGGGACATCGATTGGGACGCCGGCAAGCTGCGAATCGATAGCGAGAAAACCGGGCTGCGGTTCTGCCCGATCTTCCCCGAGTTGCGGCCGATCCTCGAGCAAGCTTTTGACGCCGCCCCCGAGGGGGAACGGTATTGCGTCGGTCGTCACCACGGATCACCAAACCTGGCGACGCAATTGCAGCGGATCGTCAAACGAGCGGGGATCCAACCGTGGCCCAAGACGTTCATCAACCTGCGATCGACCCGGCGAACCGAACTACAGACCCCGGATCATTGGGCAGCCGGAGCCAATCAATCGACCGTCAAGACGATTGAACCGGCCGGGAGTCATCCTGGGGGGACGGCAATCGGTGGTGTCGCCGGTGGTGTCATCCCTGCCGATCTGGGCCAATCAGTGGACACCACCGATGACACCACGGTGCGGAAAAACCATGAAAAAACCCCCGTCAGCAAGCTGCTGAGGGGGGTTTCATTGACCCGTACGAGAATCGAACTCGTGCTGCCGCCGTGAAAGGGCGGTGTCCTAACCGCTAGACGAACGGGCCTCGGAGGACGGCATCAAACCAAACTTGCTCCCGGCCGTCAAGTCCGCCGTCGTGCCGCCACGGATTGGAAAAAGCCGAGAATTTGACTCAAACGTCGACGTCTTCGAGCGGCGACCCGTTGCCCCGCGATTGATCGGGCGAACGCGTGGCGCGCTGGATCGCGTCAAACACCTCCTGGCGATGGACCGGAACGTCACGGGGGGCTTCGACGCCCAGCCGGACTTTGTCGCCACGCACATCCACCACCACAATGCGGATGTCGTTGTTGACGACGATACTTTCGTTCTTCTTTCTTGATAGCACCAACATGACTCATTCCTTTGGTTCGTCGTTGTCGTTCACTGATGTACGCTGGCGACGCATTGGTGGATCGCCTTCCGAACGAACTCCCATGAATTGCCGTCAATCTTTGGGGACCTGAATGTCCCACAACGGCGCACCATAGGCCGTCATGCCGAAAAGTCAAGGATTCCTCTTGACAGACGCCGAAAAATCTTTCGGGTTCACCGAACGTTCAAAATTTCAACCCGACATCTGCAACCAACCGTCCATGGCCTCCGCCCGAACCCGTCGTTGGTACGTCTATGGGCCCGACCGCGGGCCACTGGGGGGAACGATGGAGCGAGTTGCCGCGGATTTTGCGTCGATGGCCGGGGTGTTGTTCGAGTGGGACGGATCATTCAGTTGGGCGATGGCCGACCAGGGTTGGCACTTTCACGGCAACCTCTACGACGATTCCACGGCGCTCCACTACGTCGATCTCCACGCCCGTTGGCAACTTTCGTCGTCTCCCGTCGACGTGCGAGACGCTTTTGAAAATTTGCTGCTTCTATTTCGACCACCGCCGGCCCCTCCGGTCGCCAATCGATCAATGCCCTCGGTGACATTGCTCCGGCTGCCGGAACAGACTTGGGAATTGCCGCGTGAGGTGGACTTTGTCAATTGAACCCACAGAATCCGAACAATCGGCACGACGGTTGCATACCGATCGGTCAAGCCCAAGGCATCCCGGGCATGATCGCTTCTCACCACGGACGACTCAGAGAAACCAATGTTCGCTTCCACCGATTTGAATTTTCGCACCGCCGACGTTCTTCCTGCCTCGCTTCGTCGTCGCGATGAGCACGTCCCCGCGACCGCCTCGGAAGTCGAGCAGCGAGCCAGCGATCTGGGAGCCGAGTGGAGCGAGCAGGAGCGTTCACATCGTCGTCAATTGGCGGACCAAAAGCTGGCAATGTTGTTGTCATCGATCTCGCCTTCAATCGGTGCGTGATCCGTCCGCATCAAGTCGATCGCACCGCGGCGGCGGTGGCAGGTCGCGTGTGAATGTGTCGTTCGCGATTTTGTGGTTCTTCGGTTCCGTCGTTTGGTGCGGAAGCCAACCTTGTGTTGCACAGTTGCAACCCACCTCGGAGGCTCCGGCAACGCGTTCTCTACGCAGTGACCTGACGCCGACGCAACTCCGCCAGGTCCTAGCCGGCGTTGAACGAGATTTGGCTACGGCGATCACCAGTGGACCCGGCGCCGATCCCGCCGAACAATTTGAGACCGTTCGCCGCGTGGTGGATCTCAAGCGCCAAGCTTCTCAACGACTGGCCGACCACCCCCAAGCGACTCAAGCCGATGCGGCCACCGGCCGCCGCGGATTGTTGCAGTCCGAAAGTCACCTTGCGTCGTTGGGCCGATTGGACGCCGCCAAACGGCTGGAAGCTTTGGCGACCAAATACCGCAGCGACCCCTCCCCCGCGGTCCGTGCCGACGCTGCGACCGTTCGCGTGGGATTGGCGATTGAGCGATTGCAAAACGGCGGTTCCGGGGCGGCGGAAGCCCTGATGTCAGCGGTCAATGACCTTCAATCAACCGGCGAAGCTCTCGACATCGCCGCCCTGGTTTCTTTTGGGCAAGCGTTTCAAACTTTTGAGCGATACGATGATCCCGCCCGCGCGTCGCGAGTCGCTGCGATCATCGAAGCCGAGTTCGCCAACGACGCCGATCCCCAGGTCCAGTCGATGGCCCAAACGATCATCGGTCGCGGTCCGTTAGTCGACTTGCAGCGCGACCGGGCGGCGATCCTGCAGGGGGACGAATTATTTTCGGTGACACAGTGGCAACGGACCCTCGGTCGCGTGTGGCAAAACGCCGACCTGCCGACGGTGCGATTGCTTGCCAATGTGGCGTTGGAACTCGAAGCCTTTGACCGAGAACGTTTCGCGGCGGCAACCTACGACGTACTGCGTGACGCGGACCTGGCGGCACTGCCACCGGTCGTCGCCTCGGAAGTCCGTGGGGTTTTGCGGGCCGCCGACGCTCGCACCGAGATCGTTGGACAAACGTTGTCGCTGGACTTACCGACGGTTTCCGGCCAGCCGGTCGATCTGGATTTGCTGCGGGGCAAGTTACTGATCGTTCCGTTTTGGTCGAGCCAATTTCCCGCTTCGATTGAACCGTTGTGGACCGAGTCGCAAGAACTCCGCCGGCGCTACGATGACCGGGTCGCGGTGGTCGGTGTCAACCTGGACACCGGAGAGTTTGACCCGGATGAATTTTTGACCCGCCGCGGCTGGGATCTACCGAGTTGGCGGGCGGTTTCGGACCCCACAGCAGCGGTGATCAACGAGACGGCTCAGCGATTTGGCGTCTCGTCGCTCGTCTACGTTTTGTTGATTGACGGCACCGGCAAGATCCGCAAGGTCAACCTCTCGGGCGAAGGCTTGACCGAGCAAGTCACTGCGCTGTTAGACGAAATCTAACGATGCTGTGGGATAGGCCTCCGGCCTGTCGTCTAGGACCTTCGACAGGCCGGAGGCCTATCCGACGTCAGGCCGCGACGATCGTGATGCCCATCGATTTGGCCGTGGCGATCGTCTCCTGCCGGTCCAGCAGGATGGTTCGGCCGGCTTCGATCGCGATCGCGGCACCACCGGCGGCGGCCACTCGGCGGACGGTTTGAGGGCCGATCGTCGGAACGTCAAAACGCATGTCCTGGTTCGGTTTAGCAACCTTGACCAGTGTCCACCCACCCCGTTGGCACAGCTCACCGGTTCGGTCGATACACGCGTCGGTCCCCTCGATCGCTTCGACGGCGATGATCGTTCCGTCGCGAACCGTGACGGCTTGGCCGATGTCCAGCCCGCCCATCGTCTTGGCCGCCTTCCAGCCGAAATTGATGTCGGTTTGAAGTCGTGTAGAGATCCCGCCGCCGGTCAAGTTACCCGCCTGGGCGAGCAGTCCGGGGGCCAAATCGGTCGCGGCGGCCATGGTCAATCCGTTGCGTCGGTAAGTGTCGATCACGGCGGTCAGCAGGCGGTCGTCGCGGGCGTCGCGGCGACGGCCCCACAGCAGCGGGGCAAACGTCCGCAAACACGTCAGGTCGGGCCGGTGTTCGATCAACGGAGATCGACCGGAATAGAGGATTTCGTTTTTAAACAATTTGCCCGCCATCGCGACCTCGGTCACGCCGTGGCGGCGGAAGAACGCGATGTGGCGGCGAAAACGGCCGACGCCCGCGGTCAGCGACGCGTCGCAAACGTTGGCGAGCGAATCACAGGCGTGCCCGGCGATCGAGACGCAAACGACTGACCCGCCGGCCCCGCGGATGGTTTCGGCGACCGCGATGGGGAACCGCCCCCACCCGGCAATCAGCCCGATCGGCCGAGCGGTCATGCGGCCCGGCGGATCGCGGGAACATCGCCGGCAGCGGCAGTCAACAAATCGACCGCTTTTTGCAGCGTCTTGAGTTGCCGACGCATCTCGGGCAACCGTCGCATCGTCGCCATGATTTGCATCTGGTCCTTCTGCGGCGTCGCCGGTGAACCCAGGTACACTTGATCGGCATCCAAATCCGCCATGATGCCCGCCTGGGCACCGACAATGACTCGGTCGGCGATTGCGACATGATCGGCGATGCCGACTTGACCGGCCAACACCACATCGTCTCCGGTGCGGCTGCTGCCGGCGATCCCGACCTGGCTGCACAACAGATTATGGCGACCGATTTGGCAATTGTGCCCGATCATGACTTGGTTATCGAGCTTACTGCCCTCGCCGATCCGGGTTGCGCCATAAGTCCCGCGGTCGACGGTGCTGCAGGCTCCGATTTCCACATCGTCTTCGATCACAACGTAGCCCAATTGGCTCGACAAAACGTGTCGACCGTCGACCTTTTTGTAGCCAAACCCGTCGGCTCCGATCACAACGTTGGCGTGCAAAACGCATCGCGAACCGATCCGCGTGTCGGCGTACAGCACAACGCCGGAGTGCAGGGTGGTGTCGGCGGCGATCGTCGATCGGGGACCGATGCAAACGCCCGCGTGGATTTGGCAACCGGCCGCGACGGTGACGCCATCGGCGATGTGGACGTTGGGACCGACGTAGCAGTCGGGGTCAATTTGAGCGGTCGGTGCAATGGTTGCGGTCGGGTCGATCGCCGGTTGCAACGTCGCGTCGACCGGTGGACGCAGGTGCCGGATCGTCGTTGCCATCGCTTGGTGAACGTTGTCGACGATAACCTGCAGCGGCGGCAGGTTCGCGGCCCGGGCCATCGGTCGGGGCACCAAAACAACCGTCGCGGGACAACCGATCAGCACGTCCGCGCGGTCGATCCGGTCGATCATCGTGATCGCTCCGGGCAGTGCCTGATCGGGCGGCTGAGCGTCGGTCAAGGTCGGGTTGTCGGGGGATTCGCCGAGGCCCAGCGGGGTGGAGGTGCCGCCGACCAGGGCGGTCAATTCGTCGAGCTGCAGGGTGCGGCCGGTGGGGGAGTCCATCGCGAATCCGTGCGGGGCGTCGGGGGAGGTTTTTGGACGTTTAGCAACGGGGGCCGGGGGCTTGCAAGTCCTGAAATCAGCCAGCTCCCCCCCGCCCCGCCAACTCCTTGGCCGCTTTCAAATCCAACTTTCCCGTCCCCAACATCGGGATCGCCGCCACCTCGACAAACGCATCCGCCGCGGGCACGTAGAGATTGGGCAAGCCGGCTTTCCGAATCGCTTCCCGCAGTTGATCGGCCGTCGCGGCGGTCGCGGTATGCAGCACAATCAACCGTTCGCCTTTTTTCTCGTCCGGCACCGCGGTGACGGCCAAACGCAGGTCCGCCCGCCCATCGCCATCGGCATCGATCGTCCCGGGATCGATCGCGTCGAGTGCCCGCGTCAACTCCTCTTCGACCCGGACGTGGGGCACCATCTCGCCGCCGATTTTGGAAAAACGACTCAGCCGGCCGGTGATATGAATGAATCCCCCGTCGTCGACATTGGCGATGTCGCCGGTCTTGTACCAGCCGCCCGTCTTAACGCCGGCGGTCAAATCATCGCGGCCGAAGTAGCCGAGCATCACGTTGGGTCCCAAAACCATCAACATCCCGTCGGCCACCCCGGTGACGTCGCTGCCGTCGTCGGTCGAATCGATCCGCACCGCCACGCCGGGCACCGGACGACCGACCGAACCTTCGACGCGATCCTTTTGAAACACCGCGACCGATCGCGTCGGCGGAATGTTGACGCTCACCAGTGGCGATAGCTCCGTGGTGCCGTAACCCTCGATCGGCCTGACGCCGAATCGTTGCTCGAATTCCTCGAACAAATCAGCGGGCATTTTTTCCGCCCCGACGACGACGACATCCAATTTCGCGAACTGCTCCGGCGTGATTCGGCGGATATAACCACGCAGGAACGTCGGGGTGCCCAGCAGCACCGTGCCGCCGTACTTTTCGGCCAACTTGCCGACCGAACGGGCGTCCAGCGGGTTGAAATGGTAAACGCCCGCCGGACCGAGCGTTTGCGACGCCCAAAGCGTGACCGCATAACCAAACGAGTGGAAAAACGGCAGCACGCCGATCACCACGTCGTGTTCGTCCAACCGAACCGCTTTGCCGATCGCGTCGATGTTGTGCGACACATTGGACTGGCTCAACTGCACGCCTTTGGGCATCCCGGTCGACCCCGAGGTGAACACGACGGTCAACAAATCGTCAGGGGAGACGCGGTGCAGACCCAGGATTCGACGCAGCAAAAACAACGGCACGATTGTCGCCATGGCCGCAGCGATCACTTTGTCGGCCGAGGTCACTTTGTCTCGTAACGAGTCGAGCGACACGGTGGGGCAATCGATCTGCAAATCGATTTTGGACAGAAATTTGTCGCTCGTCAGCACGTGCCGGACGCCGACATCGGCCAGGCAATGATTGACGACTTCGGAAGTCGCGGTGTAATTCAAATTGACAACGACGCGGCGGTCCAAGGCGAGCGCGACGTTGGTGGCGACGGCGCCGACCGAGGGTGGCAGCAGCACTCCGACGTGGCGTTCGTCGGAGCCGAAGACTTCGCGGCGGAGCAATCGTCGGAGCACCAGCGTGCGGATTAGCAGCTCTCGGCCCCCGACTTCGGCGCCGGTCGTATCAGCGGCCTGGAGGCGGGAGCCTTTGGCCCGCCACGCCCGCACCGCGCGGATGGCGGGCAATTCGTATTGATCGCGGTGCTCGATCGCCGCGGCTGCGCCCAGGGCGGCGACTTTGCCCCGCAAGATCCCCAGCGGCGTTTCGGCGGGCAACGGAGCACCGAGCGTCAACGTCACCGGCCGGCGGAGAAAACCGCCGTGGCCAAACAGTTGAGGCCATTTCTTGAACAACCGCCCGCCGGAGTAGCTGAACAGGCTGCCCCACATGCCGTGCAAGTGCATCGGCACGAAGACCGCGCTGGTGCCTTTGGTAATTTTCGTCACGCCCCGCTCGAAACCCTGCAGGTGCCCCGAGCGGGTCAGCGTGCCTTCGGGGAAAACGCCGACGACATCGCCGGCTGCGACGGCGGTGTTAGCCGTTTGAAGCGCCCGGACCTTCGATTTGACGCCGCGGCCCATCAAAATCGTCTGGAACGTTTCGGCGAGGTAGTCGAGGATTTTGGATTGGAAATTATCGCCGTCGACCAGGAAGCGAACGTTTCGCGGCAGCAGCCAGAGGATCAGGATGCCGTCGATGTAGGACACGTGGTTGCTGACGACGACGACCCCGCCGGTGGGCGGCAGATGTTCCAGCCCGACCGCCCGGCCGCGGTAGAGGCTCGCCAGGATCGGCCGAAAAATGCCGCGAACGAATAGCCGTTGATGGTAAATCGCCAGGTAGGCAGCCAGGCCAAGCAGCAGGGCGAGGACGACCAGAGCGATCAGGGCGTAGGTCAACACGGGCGGCGATGATTGGGTTTGCGAGCAAAACGGTTAGTGTAGGCCCAACGGCCGCCGGCGAAATCCGGTAGCGGCAAGCCGCCAGGCTTTGGTCGGGCATGGGAAACCAAAGCCTTGGCGGCTTCGGCTACCGGAGGGGACCAAAGCCTTGGCGGCTTCGGCTACCGGAGGGGACCAAAGCCTTGGCGGCTTCGGCTACCGGAGGGGACCAAAGCCTTGGCGGCTTCGGCTACCGGAGGGGAGGTTGCAGTCACCGGAGCCTGCGGCGGGGCGTTATCATCTGCCGCCCCTTCTTTCCAACGCACCGAGACGATGAGCGACCCACCCGACGCCCCCAAGCAAAAACTTGCCCGCCCGTTGTCCGCGACCGCCCGGCGGTGCCTGGGCGTGCTGGTTGAGAAAGCCAAAACGACGCCGGACAACTATCCGCTCTCGCTGGCGGCGTTGATCACCGGGTGCAACCAAAAGTCCAACCGCACGCCGGTGATGGATGTCGATGAAACCGATGCGTTGTTGGCGTTGGACGAACTGATGGCCGCCGGAGCGGTTCGGTTGCTGCAGGGCGGCAGCCGAGTGGACAAGTACCGCCACGCCGCCTACGAATGGTGGGATGTCGATTCGGACGGGGCCTCGGTGATGACCGAATTGTTCCTCCGAGGACCGCAAACGCTCGGCGAATTGCGAACGAGGGCCAACCGCATGCACGCCTTTGCGGACCTCGCGGCGATGCAGGCGACGGTCGATTCCCTCGTTGAAAAAGAACTCGTTGAACCCGTCACGCCGCCCGGCCGCGGTCAAGTTTTCGCCCACACGCTGTACACCAACCCGGAAAAACTGCACCTGGCGGCCAAAGTCGACAAGATCACGGCCAAATCTGACGACCCGGTCGCCGCCGCGGCTGCCGCCCCGCCGGCGGGTCAAGACGTGACCGACCGGCTCGACGCGATGCAGGCCCAAATCGATGCCCTGGAGAAACGTCTTGCGTTTCTGGAGTCATGAGACCGGGCAACCGAAAACCCAAACCGCTGGTCGACGTCCCACCGCCGATCAAATTCTCGGAATTGCCGAGCCTCTCGCGGATCACCTCGGTGGTGATGTTGATGATCGGCATCGCGGTCGTCGGGGTGCTTTTTTACCGCGTGATGGCGGGATTCTTCGTGCCGCTGTTTCTCGCGGCGCTGTTGGTCGTCATCTTTCGCCCCGTCCACGACGTGATTTTGCGCCAAACAGCGAACCGGAAAAGGCTTTCCGCCGCAATCACGACCACGCTGATTGCCTTGATAGTCCTGATGCCGTTGGCGATTTTGGTCTCCATCGCCACGACGCAATTGACACTGTTAATTGGTCAAACCAACCCGGGAACACTCTCGCAATCGCTCGACCGGGTTCGCGAGCGACTGAGCCTAACGCTGCCGCACCCCGAGCACTTCCGGGAGCTGGACCGGATCAGCGATTCGTTATCGCTGGCCCCGGTGGCCGAGGAAACCGTCAATTTGGCGAGCAAGGCGGCTCAACTGGACCGCGCCGCGG
Source organism: Pirellulaceae bacterium (assembly GCA_963833245.1). Lineage (GTDB taxonomy): Bacteria > Planctomycetota > Planctomycetia > Pirellulales > Pirellulaceae > Rhodopirellula. The sequence goes on along the minus strand of CAWHXH010000002.1, from coordinate 110,898 downwards.
CGATCCTGACCTACCTGCAAGCCGACGAGCCGGCCGGGGCGCCCAGCGCCCCGGCAGCGAAGTCGGCATTGGCGAACATCCGCGAGTTTGCCGGCGATTTGAAGCAACTGCAGGCATCGTTGGACGCTCCGGTCCTTGGTCAAGCGTCGACGGCGGCCGACCCGTCGGTGTCGTTGGTGCAGCTCGATGCGGCCGAGCGGTTTGAAAAAAACGCGGTGATCACCGCCGCGGCGATCCGTTCGTGGATGCACGCGAGGTTGGGCGGAGCGGTTTGGAGCCAGATGCGGTTGATTGCCAATCCGGGGGAAGCCGACTTCGCCGCCGCGATCCGCCAAACCCGCGACGCGCTGCAGCCGCGGTTCGTGCGGCTGACCAGCGCCACCGGCAGCTTTGTCGTTCAATTGGTTGTCGGGACGGTGGTGCTGGTCATTGCGGTGTTTTTCTTCCTGCTCGATGGATCGAAGATGATCCGCACGCTGATGCGGCTCTCTCCGATGGACGACACCTACGAGCACCAATTGCTCATTGAATTTGACCGAACCAGCCGCGCGGTGGTGCTTGCGTCAGTCGCCTCGGCGGTCGTGCAAGGGATTCTTGCGACAATGGGGTACCTGGCGGCGGGGTTTGACCAAGTCGTGTTGCTGTTTTTAATCACCACGATGCTGGCGTTGGTGCCGTTCCTGGGCGCCGCTTCGGTGTGGGTGCCCTGCGTGATTTGGCTGGCAGTGGTCGAAGATCGATTGTTGGCAGCGGCGCTTCTGGGCATTTGGGGCGCCGCAGTGGTCTCGTCAATCGACAACGTGATCAAAGTCTACGTGCTGCAGGGCCGCAGCCAATTGCACCCGCTCTTTGCCCTCCTATCGGTGCTGGGCGGAGTGACGGTCTTCGGACCGATTGGAATCCTGGTGGGGCCGATGATCGTGGTGTTTCTACAAACGCTGCTGGAGATCCTCAATCACGAACTGGCCGTCGACCGCGGCGAAGTCCCGTAGCGGAAGTCGCCAAGACCTTCGGCTCAGGCTTTGGCCACCGCTTTGGCCACCGCGGGCGAGTTACAATGCCCCACCCGGCTCTCATTCGACCATTGCCCCCGCCCCTTTCCCGCCATGTTTGTGCTCGCCTGTCCCCGCTGCGACGATCCGGTTCGATTGCCCGATGGGCTGGACGAACAGGCGACGATGCGATGTCCGCTGTGCAGCGAAACGATCCCGCCGCATGAGTTGCGAGAGTTATTGCCGCCGGTGCTGCAGTATGCCGACGATGACCGGGCAACGTTGCCAATTGGAATCGACGAGCCTTGGAGCGAGGGAGAACCGTCGGAGGAAGGTTTGGACGAATTTTCGCCAACGTCCGATCCGGCCACCCCGGAACGAAAAATCGTCATCAGCCCGCGGCCAAGCGGACGGGACACCGGCGGGGTTCAGGCCGGCACCCGCGTTCGGTCGCGTCGGGGCGGTTGGAAGCAGGCTGTCGGTATCATCGCCGGCGGGTTGTTGGCGTTGCCGCTTGCCGGGCTGCTGCTGCTCGCCGTCGGCAAAGCCCCCGACATTGGTTATTGGCCTTTCGACGGTTCATACAACGGCGAGTCGGCTGGCAGAACCGCCTACGTTCCGCCCGCCGGTGGACCAAAACCCGACGCCGGCTACCGCCCCAAGCCCGCCGCCGCTGGTCAATCGTTGGCTGCCGAATTGGGCGAGGAACCGATGTTCGACCCGGCCGAAGCCGCCGCCGCCGCGATCGTCAATCCCGACGCCGCCTCCGACCTGCCGCCGTCCCCGCCGGATCCGGAGCTGGTCCCCGAGGAGTCAGCCGCCCGCCCGGGCAACGACGACGAGGAACCGTTGACCACCGACGAGAGCATCCCGGCGGCGGACATCGATCCGGTGATTGAACTGCCCGCAATGTCAATTGAAGATCTGGCCCCGAAGCCACCGGCGCCCCCCGCCAAACCGCCCGCCAAATCGCCGGTTGATTCTCCACCGGCCACCGATGCGGTCGCTGAGGTTATCGCCGCGATGAACGACTTTGACGGTGATGCGGCAACGATTGACGACGCGCTGGTCTCAATTGCCGACCGCGATGCCGAGATCATCATGCCGCTGCTGGGAGAAATCTGGGGTCGTTCGGACGTCGCTCGTTCGTTAGCCAACACCTCCGCGGAGAGAGTCAATGATGCTGCCAACTCGTCGGCAGTTATTCTGGGACAACTCAGCGATTCGGACGATCCGATGCAGATTCGTTTGGCCGACCGGAACCTCTACCCCATCTCCGGGTCAGACTTGACGCCGGGCCGTGTGACGGTCGCAATCGTCGAGCTGGACCGCAGTTCCGAGCCGCCGTCCCTTCGCGTCCTTCACGCGTTGGCGAGGCCCTAACTTGGTGGTCGCCCAAGAGTCTCCCGCGGCACCGGTCGGCTGGGCGGAAGTCATCGCCGGGGGCGGACCGATGGGATTGGTCATCCTGGCCATTCTGGCGGCGATGAGCGTCTATTCGGTCTACCTCGTGATCGATCATTGGTTGTCGTTTCGACGCCGGGAGGTGTTGCCGTCGGGTTTGACCAAAACCGTGGCGACGGCCATCGCCGGCGGCCGAATCGCCGAGGCCGACGCGGCGTGCCGATCCGCCCCCAGCATTCTGTCGGAGGTAATTGGCGCAGGTTTGATGCAGGCTCAATACGGCTACGCCGAAGTCGAGCGGGCGGTCGAAAATGAATTGGTCGATCAATCCGCCGCCGCCGCCCGCCGAGTCGGACCGCTGGCGATGATCGCCAATTTGGCTCCAATGTTGGGGCTGCTCGGGACCGTCACGGGAATGATCTTGGCGTTTCGCGAGGTCGCCGGCAGCGGCGGGGCGGCCGGGGCGGACGAACTCGCCGGTGGCATTTACCAAGCCCTGGTCACCACCGTCGCCGGACTGCTGGTGGCGATCCCGGCGCTGGCCGCCCATGGGGTTCTATCCAGCCGCGTCGATGCGATGATGAGCCGGGTCGCCGCGGCCGCCGAACGAGCGTTCTCGCCGATGCGCCGGGCCGCCATGTCGCCCAATCCTCCATCCCCGTAACGATCAAAGAACGCAAGATGAGAACGCTGTTTAGCTTCGCCTGTGGGTGCTGGATGTCGCTCGCCCTGGCGGCGGACCCTTCGCAACCGGCCGACGACTCGGTGCCGCCGGCCCCCGTCGATCCATCCATGGCGGTTATCCAAGACGCACTGGACGGCAGAAATACGCCGCCGCCGACCGAGGCAATTTTGGGCGGAATCGTGGAGATCATCAAAGGTCGCGGCAGCGTGATCGATGGCAGCGTGCTGGACGAGCGGACCCCGGCGACCGCCGACGATCAAACCCCCGTTCCGATCCCCGGCACCGGCGGGGGACCTTTGAAATACGACTGGACGCCTGAAACAGCCGCCGGACCGGCTTCGTTGAACCAAGAAGCGGCTTTTCGCGTCGAAACCGCCGAGCTGCTGTTGGACGTGGCCCGCCGGTTGGAGTTCGTCTCCGACGGTACTTCCACGGACCAACCGCTGATCCGGTTGCTCCGCCGCCGCGCCGGCCAGTTGCTCCTGCAATGATCACTCTGCCGTAGCGGCGTGCCGCCAGGCCGCCGACCTAACCCCCCCGTAGCGGCGTGCCGCCAGGCCGCCGACCAGTCCGACCCAGCCCCACCAAAGCCTGGCGGCTTCGGCTACCGGAGGCTTCATCAACCCAAGACCGGATGTTCCAAACGATCAAAGCCGCCCTCACCGCCCACCCGCTGCTCGCGATGACCGCGGCGTTGTCCGGTTTGATCGCGATCGGTGTCGCGGCGGATTACTCGCGAGTCGTCCCCGCCGAAGTGACCGCGACGTTCGTCGGTCGCGATGCGTGCATTGAATGTCACCGTGATGAAACCGCTGCGTTCACCGGGTCGCATCATGATTTGGCGATGGACACCGCGACCGACGACTCGGTATTGGGCGATTTTGAGAACGCGGAGTTGACGCATCATGGCATCACCAGCCGCATGTTTCGCGATGGCGACCGGTTCATGGTCCACACCGAAGGCCCCACCGGCCGGATGGAGGATTTTGAAATCAAATACGTTTTCGGCGTCGATCCGCTGCAACAGTACATGGTCGAATTCGACCGCCCCGACGATGCCGCTGATGATGAGATCGGCCGTCTACAAGTATTGAGGATTTCCTGGGACACTCACCGTAAGAAATGGTTCTACCTCAAAGCTCCCGACGTCGATGAAAAGATCGCACCGGGTGATCCGTTGCACTGGACCGGCATCGCTCAGCGTTGGCAGACGATGTGTGCCGATTGCCATTCGACCAACTTGCAACCCGGTTATGACGTCGCGACCGGTCGCTATCACACGACCTATTCGGAAATCGACGTTTCCTGCGAAGCGTGTCATGGCCCCGGGAGCTTGCATGTCGATTTAGCCAATCGCAAATCATTGTTTTGGGACCGTGACCGCGGCTTCGCCCTCGCCTCGCTCAAAGGGGAAAATAAAGAGGGACAGTTGCAATCGTGTGCTCCCTGTCACAGCCGCCGCGGGCAACTGGGCGGCGGTTACGTCGCCGGAGCGTCCTATCACGACTTCTATCAACTCGAACCGCTGACCGAAGCGACCTATCATGCCGATGGCCAAATTAAGGATGAGGTTTATGTTTACGGATCGTTCACTCAGAGCCTTATGTATCACAAAAGCATCGGATGCACCGATTGTCATGATCCGCACTCGCTGAAGTTGAAACACGCCGGCAACGAGACCTGCACGTCGTGTCATCAACATGCCGCCGGCAAATACGACGTCCCCAGTCATCATCATCATGCGGTCGGCACGGCCGGCGCGGCGTGCGTCAATTGTCACATGCCGCACACGACCTACATGATGGTCGATGACCGCCGCGACCACTCGTTGCGTGTCCCCCGGCCGGACCTATCGGTTGAAATCGGAACCCCCAACGCGTGTTCGGGTTGTCATATCAAAGACCAAATCGCCGGCGATGACGCTTTGAAAGAATTTGCCGACCGGGACTACGCGGCTTGGCTAGCAGCCGCCGAGTCAGGCAACGAGGCGGTCGCCGCGGCAATCGCCAAGACCGACCGGTGGTGTGAAGATGCCTGCCAAACGTGGTATGGCGAGGCGCGGAAGACGCCGGAGCACTATGGTCAAGTCTTGGCGGCATTGCGGGCCGGCCGATCGTCCGCACCGCAAACCGCGGCGCAGTGGATCACCTCGGCCGATCCTGCCGTGCCCGACATTGCCAAAGCGTCGTTGATCGGCGAAGTCGCGGGGCGGGATCCGCGGGTGACGCTCGCAGTTTGCCGTGAGATCCTCGCCGCCGCCACCGGAGCCTCGGTCCAGGTCCGCGCGGCCGCCGCCAGGGCGTTGGTGACGTTGCCGCCACAGCGTTCACTGCCGCTGCTCGAACCGTTGCTGACCGACGATTCGGTCCAGGTCCGCACGGCTGCGGCCCGCTCGATTGTCACCTCCGGCGGTTACGCGTCGCTGCACGGTAGCCGTCGGTCGGCGGTCGATGCGGTCATGACCGAAGTCCACCGACAGACCGAAATCACCGCCGATCGCTCGGGGGCACACGTCGACTGGGCGTTGCTCAGTGAGGCCCGCGGGCAAGAAGCCGAAGCGATCGAGAGTTACCAACGGGCGATCAAGGTCGAACCCACCGTCGCCGGACCTCGCACCAATCTAGCGGCGCTATTGGAACGAACTTTGGACCAAATGCCGCCCGCCAAAGCCCCCGCGGTCGCCGATTGGGTCAAGCGACTGCGAGCGGAGGAATTGCCGTTATTAGCCCGCGACGCGGCTCTGGTCCCCGACATCTTCGAGGTTCAATACCGTTATGGCTTAGCGTTGTATTTGAACGGTCAAATCGAACGATCCCGCGAGCAGATTGAGCGTGCCGTCCGGTTGCAACCCGATCATCCCGAAGCCGCCGAGGTGTTGCGGTTGCTGGCGAAACCGGTCGACCCTTGAAAACGCCGAACCAATCATCGGCGTTTTATCTCCCCCTCGCCCCTCTTAGGGGAGAGGGGGCCGGGGGGTGAGGGGATGTCCACTACCATTGCGGCTGAAGTCCGACGCCAAGAAGACCCCTCACCCCCCGGCCCCCTCTCCCCGAAGCGGGGAGAGGGGGAGAACATTTAACTAGGTCCGACCCCGTACTAACATTCAGGGTCATTACCTGACACCGCATCGCGGTTGCGGAGCCATGGTTCAACGCCGCTACGTCGCAAAGGCCGCAAAGAATAGGTAACCGGGCACCGCGGCGGCGATCAACGAATCGGTGACGTCCCAAACGCCGCCCAGACCGGGCAGCCACTGGCCCGAATCTTTCGCGCCGCAGTCGCGTTTGATCAACGATTCGGACAGATCGCCGATCAGTCCGGCAACCGCCATCAGGGGTCCAAAGATTAGACCGGTCCAAATCGGCGGCCACGCGACCTCGCCCACCGGCAGGGCGAACAGCCCGACGGCCACTAAGGTTGACGCCAGGATCCCTCCGATTAATCCTTCCCACGTTTTTCCGGGACTGAGGCGGGGGATCAGTTTGTTTCGGCCTAACGTTTTACCCGCGGTGTAGGCTCCGATGTCCGCGGACTTGGTCACGACGACCACCGCCAACAACGCCGCCAAACCCGAGCGAGGCCCACCCAAATCAAGGTTGCGAACCGCGGCCAACATCGCCAGCGGTAATCCGGTGTAAAGCACGACGAACGCAGACATCGTTAAGCGTTCGATCGTGCCCCCGGGACCAGCCCCGTAACGCTTCATCTCGCGAATCAATAGGACGAACACCGATAGCACCGATGCGATCGCGATCCAACCCAACCGCCCCACCGGGCAATTCGTCGGATAAATCCATGATTGGCCCGTTAAACGCCAGGCGACCGGCCACAGCCCGGGGATCATCACCGATGCCGCGATGATCGTTGCCAGCAGCGTGGACAGCCGTCGGTGCAACCGCTGGCCGCTGCCGCGGAGCATCGTCGCGAGGTCCCAGGCGGTGCCGCCGGCGAAAAACAGCAACGCCGGCAGCAACCACAGCCCCCCGGCCCCGGGCCAGCCACGCGTCCAGTCGAGCCACAGCAGCGCCGCGACAACGCCGACGATCAGGACGCTCGAAGCGATGCGGTGCTTTAGCAAATCGGCGTCCCAAACGTCTCGTAGCGGAATTCGCCAAGAATTTCGATCTCAAATCCCATCGAAGCCGAAATTCTTGGCGAATTCCGCTACGGTCAAAATGCTTAAGCCAATAAAGTCTTCAACTCCGCCATCGCCTTTTCGTAATTCGGCTCCTGCGTCACTTCGGGAACGATTTCTTTATACATAACTTTGCCGTCGGCGTTCAGAATAAACACGGCGCGGGTGAGCAATTTAAGCTCTTCGATTTCAACGCCGTAGTCCTCGCCAAAATCATGGGTTTGATAGTCGCTTGCGGTCTGCATCTTGATGTCTTCGGCGCCGCAAAACCGAGCTTGGGCAAAGGGCAAATCGCGGGTGACGGTCACCGCGTTGACCCGATCGGTCATCGAGCCGAGTTCCTGATTGAACCGTTTGGCTTGCAGGGCGCAGACCGGGGTGTCGAGACTCGGGGCAATCGAAAGGATGGCCGGTTTGCCCTTCAGATCCGCCAGCGTGAGCGTTTGAATCCCGTCTTTGGCGTAGTGGACCTTGAAGTCCGGGGCCGCTTGGCCGACCGCGACTTCGCTGCCCGCGAGCGTCATCGGGTTGCCTTTGAACGTAATCACACCGCTTTGACTCATCGGATGCCTAAATTTGACTGGGGAAACGTCGGTCGCTTTCCACGGCAGTATGCCCGGTGCCGGGGGACTCGCCAAGGACTTGCCCCGCGGCGGGTCATTTGCCGACCGGCCAGAACCGCTTCCAACCGCTCTCGGTGATTTTGGCCTCGGCCACTTCGGCGGTCGGTTCATCCGCGTGTTCGGTGGCCTGCCCGCATATGTTCTCCGCCATGTCAAAATACGCCTGCGTCAACGCCGCTTTGGGAGCCTGGGTGATCAACGGCACACCATTGTTTCGGACCTCGACCATCGTCCGGTAGTCGTTGGGCAGCAGCGAGAAAATCTCTTGGCCGATCGTTTCCTTGGCTTTTTTGAGCGAGATTTGACCCGTGTCCAACCCGGCGCGATTGACCACGACGTTGACCTTCTCGCTGAGTCCGTCGGTCTCCTCAAAACTCATCATCAACCGCACCACGTTTCGCAGGCATGGCAGGTCGAGTTGGGTCACCAATAGCACCCGCGTCGACGATTTGATCGTCATCATGTCCAAACGACTATAGGTTTTGGACAGGTCGACGATGACGTGACTGAAGCTGGCTTTGAGCAGCCCGAGCACTTTGAGCAGGCTGTCCTCGTCGATCGCGTCGATGTCGTGCAACTCGACCGGCCGGGGCAATAGGTATAGCCCCGATGCGTGTTTGGTGAGTGACCGTTTGAGCAACTGGATGTCCAGCCGCGAGACATTTTGAACGACGTCGGCGAGCGTGTATTCGGGAATTGCATCGAGGAAAACGTCGGCATCGCCTAGGGCCAAGTCCAGATCCACCAGCACGACGCTGCGCGATGGATCGGCGGCCAGGACGCAACCCAAATTGACCGCCACCGAGGTGCTGCCGACGCCGCCGGTCGCCCCGGCAACCGCGATCACCTCGCTGCTGCGGGATTTACCGTCGCCGGCCCCAAACTTCTCCCGCGTGATCCGCTCCAGCGCGTCGTTCAATTCGTCGCGGGTGATTGGAACGGTTAGGAATTCGTCGGCGCCGGCCCGCATAGCTTTGAGAATCAACTGGCCTTCGGTCGACTCGCTGGCCGCGAGGATCGACATGCCGGGCACTGACGAATTGATTCGTCCGATCAGCGCGATCGCCGCCGCCGGGTCGCGATCGAGTGCCACGACGGCGACGTCGGGTTTGGTTTGGGCGACGATGTCGGTGAAAAACTCATAGCGGCTACAGTCCGCTTCGAGCCAAATCGTGTCCATGCTCAGCAGCATGGTTTTGAGTTTCTCTCTAGCCCCATCATTAGGGTCGACGATCGCCAATCGCAGCACGTTGCTCATCGTAAGGTCCCGGGGGTTAGGTTGGATGGTTGTCAGTGGTTCAGTAGGGTGGGTCAAGCCGCTTCGGCGCCGACCCACCGATGGCGCTGATGGTGGGTCGGCGCCGAAGCGGCTTGACCCACCCTACGAGAAGCTGGATTTAGCGACGCGGTTCGATCAGCGTTGCCGATTCGGGGCCGGTCGGTCGGGGGGTGATCCGGGCGGCCGCTTGGCGAATGCCTGTTCCCCAGCCGCGTCGTTGGGCGGGGGTCGCGGCCGGGGCGGGGGTCGCGTTGGCTTGCGGTGACAACAACATCATCTCGCCGGGTTGTTCCATCACCGCGGAGGGAATGGTCGGGTCAACGATCACTTCGTTTTGATAATGATGATTGGGGGTCATCGGCGTCCCATAGCGGATGTCACGATCCGGGATTCCCGGTCCGCCGGACGGGTAGGCACATTGATCACCCTTGAGGTTGGGCACTTCGATATGACCATCGGCATAGAACTCATGCTGGCCCGGCGACTGCGTGTTGAGTCCCGGTCCGCCGGGGGGGACTTCGTGCGGCGCCATCGCGTCGACCAATTCTGGTGTGACCATGATAAGCAACTCGAGTTGATTAGTGGATTCCGATACATTTCGGAACAGGGAACCGCCATAAGGCAATGACCCTAGAAATGGTACCCGCTTAATAGACGCTTCCGTTCGATTGTAGAGCAAGCCCGCAACTGCAAAAGTCTCGCCGGCATTCATCTCAACTGCAGTGTCCACGTTGCGACTTAGGAAGCCAGGAATTTGAGTCCCGTCCCGTAATGCTATACCCACGCTTTCGTTTCTTTCGCTTACCTCAGCTCGTACTTCGAGTCGAACTCGTCCGGGACCGACTACGAATGGAACAAAGTCCACGATAGTACCGAATGGCAGGTAATTGACAGACTGCGCTCCATTGGCACCGGAAACAACGTAAGGAGTTCTACCACCGAGTGTGAAGTTTGCAGCACGTCCGTGAGTTGATACCAATGTTGGTTCTGCTAGCAGCTTAACAAGGTCGTTCTTTTCTAAAGCTTCGATTAGTGCGTTGAAGCGTCCAATTGAGTTGAGTGAGACATTCGAGTCGCCAAGCCCTAGAGAAGGGCCTGTGTCGGTGCCCGAAACTAATCCTTTAGTTCCAGTAAGAAGGGAGGTGGAACGATCAAAGACGTCGCCGAAAAATGCTAAGTCGATGCCTAAATTCCGTGCTTTGGTTCGGCTTACCTCCATGATCCGCGTGTGCAACAACACCTGTTGCAATCCGATGACCGAGATGTTGTTAATCACCACGCCATAGAATTGTTCGGTGATCGCGACGGCCCGTTCGACGTCATCGGCTGTCGTGACATAACCCGACAGGATCGCGGATTCGCGAATCGGGGTGACCTTCAAACTGGCCAGCGGCAGTTGGCTATTGAGCACCCCTTCGACTTCGCGGGCGTCGCCGATGATCGTCACCGTCACGGTGTACTGTTGATCCTGCGTATCCCACAGGTTCAACTCGGTGCTGCCGGGGACCTTGGCGAAAATCTGAATTTGATTCTCGCTGATCGGCGTCGCCGTCAGGATTTCCTCGTTATGAACCTGGAACCGCGGGATCCGGTCGCTCAGACTCAGCACGCGGCTGCTCTTGACGATCATCTGGACACGCTCGGCCGTCTGCGTCACCTGATGACTGCTGTGCGTGCTGTCGGCGGCGATCGCCGGCAACCCCATCAACGCGGCGGCGACGAAAAGTCCCAGGCGGGTGGCCGACCGGACGCCCGCAACACCCGCGGCCGACATGCCGGCGGAGCGCTTCGGCGGAGTTAGAGGAGTCAAAAACATCGGGCATCCTTGCCGCAGGTGTTGAACGAAAGGAGAACGGGGCCGCCGTCGTAAAAATTTGGGGCTGACCCAATTATTCGGGGCTGACCAATTGACCGGACTGATAGAACGGGCTGCCCGAACCATTGAGATAGCTGTAGTCGCTCGCCGCGCCGGTCGGTGGGGCCGGAGCGGTCGGTTCCTCGACCGGTTGGTCGTAACCGCCGACGACCTGCGGCACCAATTGCCCCTCCTCCATCCGGTACTCGGTCATCCGGCCGCCGGACATTTTGAGCATCGTGAAGGTCTTTTTGGGTTCTCCCCCGGTCGCCGGAGCCGGGGCGGGCGGTGGCGGTAAAACCACCGGAGCCGGCATTCGGGGCCGGTTGGCCGCTTCGGTCGCCGCCAAACGATCCTCCCGAGCTTGGCGGTGATCACCCAACCACTGCATGAACCGCTCCGCGGCCGTCGGGCCTTCGGCGTTGGCGTCGTCGTGCGGATTGCCAAGGGTCAGCCGGACTCGCCCAAGTTCTTCGGCGTTGAACCAGGCCTGCGTGTCTTCTTTGGCAATCAATAGCGAGATCGTTCGCGCCGCCTTGACGTTGCTGAGGTCCTCCAGCCGTTCGGTGCGGTTGTCGACCGCCCAAACCCGCACGCCGTTCATCACGGTCATCGCGGTTGTTTCGGGAATCAATTCGCTTTTTTCAAAGTAGGCGTCGACGTCCACCCGGTCGCCCGGCTGCAACAACTCGTCGCCGGTACCGGCTTTGATCGAGACAACTTTGAACCCCGCCGGCGGCTGCGATGTGTTGGTGGCCGTCTCGGTCAATTTGACCTGAATGATCGGCTCGCCCTCGTATAACTTTTGACGGGTGAATCGACCTTCAATTTGGGCTAAATCGCCGGTCGCGCCTTTGGGCACCCGCTCGGCCGGCCATTTCTCCAGCCGCACCGCATCGGCGGTGATTGCGTCGGCCGACTCGATTTCGCGAGCGGTGACGAAGATCTCGACCATCTCGGTCTGGACCGTTCGCCCGGAGTTGGCGTGCATCCAGCGGCTAACGCCGACGGCGGCGACGGTGCCGAAGACGCAGGCGGCTAGTAGGTAGAGGGATTTGTTACGCATGGCCTATCGATTCGATTCGGGGGACGGGGCGGGGAGAATCCGCAGGGCGTCCGGGGTGGTAATTCGACCGGCCAACGCGGCGGCGGCCACTTCAAGCGGTTTAGCGGGCAGGGTTTGGGCAACTTGCCTAACCGGAACAGTTCGGACTTATTGGTCGAACGGCGCCAGCCGTCCGGTGCCGCTCTTCTTAGCGGAACGGCGCGAGCCGTCCGGTACCGCTCCCACTAGCGGAACGGCGCCAGCCGTCCGGTGCCGCTCCGACTAGCGGAACGGCGCCAGCCGTCCGGTGCGTCACCGGAGGGCTTGCGCCCTTCCGCTATAACTTGAGGAACCGGAGGGCTTGCGTCCTTCCGCTAGAAAGTTAAACGAACAACCCCGCACCGGCGAAGTAGATCAGCGTGCCGATCGCCATCGGGATGCCGTAAGGCAACAGCGTCATTGTCGGCTTGCGTGCCCGGGCGATCTTGGCCAATTGCTCGGGGTTCTGCATGTCCTTCCATTCCGCCAGGATTTGGCGACCCATGATGTAATGATGACGCCACCGCCCGGAGTACAAAATCATGACCAGGGCCATGATGCCGCCGACGATCGCGGTCGCGGCAAACGCTTTGAGCGTGATGATGACGCCGCACCAGGCACCGATGCCGGCGAGCAGTTTGACGTCGCCGGCACCCATGCCGCCGACGTTTCGCAGCGGCAACAGCAACATCATGCCGACAAACGTTCCGGCGATCGAATAACCCAGCCCTTCCCAACCGCCGGTGGTCGCGCAGTGGACCCAGCCGCATAGGATGAAGGGGAACGTCAGCCAGTTGGGGACCTTCAAGATCAAGCCGTCAATGATGGCGGCGACGACCAACACAACGGCGACAAAGTAGATGGGCCAATGCTCGGCAATGGCGGTCAAAACGGTATTCATTTGGATGTCCCCCCGGACAGATAGTGGAAAGAAGTTTTCAGTTTACAGTTTTCAGTTGACAGTATTCAGTGGACAGTTCAATTGTTCCGGGCTCGCAGGTCGAAAGCTGCTAACTGAAAACTGTCAACTGAGAACTGACAACTTTTTCAAACGCTTCTAAAACAACTAAACATGGCAAAGACCAACGTGACGACGCAGCAAGCCATTTGCCAGGCGGCGGCGGCGGCATCGGCGGGCAGCAGCGGATAGTTCATGGTCGGGACCGGTTGGGTCGAAGTATTTTAGATAAAATGGTGGGATAGGCCTCCGGCCTGTCGAACCGGAGTTTCTAAAAGTGACGACGATGACAGGCCGGAGGCCTATCCCACCTCTCCAACGCCCGGTCCCGAGGGCTGTCGGGACCAGGCGACGGAACTCAAAAACCAGCAAACTTAGTTGTTGCTGATGATGTCGGCCGATTCCTGGAACTTGGCGTTCGCCGCGTCACCCAGGTTCGTCACCGCGGTCAAGCAGACGACGATGATCAGGGCCAACATCACGGCGTACTCGACAGCCGTCGGGCCGTCTTCTTCTTTCAAAAACTCGACAAGGCTGTGGGCAAATTTCTTCATAGCAGGTGTCTCTCTTAGACGTCATTGCGGTCGGTTCCCCCCAACGCTTGGGGCGAATCCAAAACAAGCAAAGACAGCACGTCTGCGACAAGCCTTCGTATACGCGTTGGCAACCCGGCGGTCCTGACCCGTCATGACACTCATAACTGGCACGGATCCGTAGTTTTGCGCCCCGCCCTCTCGAACGGTTTGCCTTTGTCACGTCAACGTTGGCTGACTTCACTGCCGAAACCTATGTCACGACATGGCCGTGTCAAAAACCGCGGACCGGCGAAGAAATTTTGATGACGAGGAAATTGCAAAACGATCGTGTCATAACGATTGCATCAATCGTCCGGGGGGCCGTCCGGGACAGGACGGGCTTCTATCCTGCTGGTCGCTAAGATTGCGGCGGTCAGCCCTGCGACGTCGTCGCGACGATGGGCGGCCGAGAGGCAGATGCGAACCCGAGCCGAACCGTCGGGCACCGTAGGCGGGCGGATCGCGGGGGCCAGGTATCCCGCCGCGGCCAGCCGCGTCGATAACCCGACCGCCGCCCGATCGCCGCCGACGATATGCGGCACAATGGGAACGTGCGGCATCCCTGCGGCCACCGGATCAAATCCCATTTCTCGGCGATATTGCGCAATACGGTTGTGCAAACGCGTCCGCCGCCCCGCCAGTTCGGGCAACCTGGCAATTGTCTCAGCGGCCGCCTCGGCAATCGCCGGGGCCAACGCGGTGGCGAAAATGAACCCCCGGGCGTGTTGAATTAAATAGTCGATCACCGCCGCCGGACCGGCGACGAATCCCCCCTGCAACCCCACCGCTTTGCTGAGCGTTCCGATCCGAATCGCAACGGCCGCTTGCAAACCCAATGCTTCGCAAAGCCCCCCGCCGGTGGCGCCCAAAACTCCCGTTCCGTGTGCTTCGTCGACGATGACTTCGGCGTCGTATTTCCCGGCCAAATCGACCAATCCGGCCAGTGGCGCGACATCGCCATCCATCGAAAAGACCGAATCGGTCACGATCCACGCCCGCCGGTGGCGGTGACGTTGCCCGGCGAGGATCTCGTCGACGTGCCCCAAGTCGCCATGGCGGTATACAACGCGGGTGGCACGCGAGAGCCGGCAACCGTCGATCAGCGACGCGTGATTGAGCGAATCGCTGAGCAACAGATCGCCGTCGCGGCAGAGCGTCGCGACGGTCGAGAGGCACGCCGCATAACCGCTGCTCAAGACGATCGCGGCCTCGGTTTGTTCGAATGCCGCCAGATTGTCGGCTAATTGCCGGTGGGCTTGCGACCAACCGGTCACCAATGGGCTGGCCACCGCCCCGGTGACCGGACCGATCATCGCCTGCCGCCACCGGGGCGGGTCCGCGACCAAACCGAGATAGTCATTCGATGCGAAATTAACCAACCGCGTGCCATCGGGCTGCTCGATGTACCGACCGACCGGCCGGCGAACGGTCAGCCGCCGGAGTCGACCGATCGACTCGCACCGCCGAATTTCATCGGCCAGATCACTAAAGCGACCGGTCAATCGTCCCGCCCGGCCGCCTCCCAGCGGTCCAGTCGATCGCTCAATCGTTCGGCAATCTCGATCGCTTCCGGCCCCGGTTGCCTCAACAGATTGTGGGTTTGCACCGGATCGTCCCGCAGGTTGAACAACATTTGACGATTGCGTTGGCCGGTCCCCGCCGGTGGCCACCGGGAGTATCGATACGAACCCAGCCGCACGGAGCTGCCTGATTCATATCGACTAAATATCGCCCGGTTGGCATTGATGTTCGCCGACGGGGCATTGGTTAGAGCGTCAGTCAGGTCAATGCCGTCAAGCCGTTGATCGGGCCGTTTGCCGGGCAACGCCACCGCTGCCAACGTCGGATAAATATCTAAAGTTGAGACGGGAATGTCGCTTTCGACTCCCGTCGTTTGACCCGGCAAACGTATCATCATCGGCACCCGAAGCGCTTCCTCAAACAATGCGTGCTTGGTCCACAAACCATGATCGCCCAGGAAGTAGCCATGGTCACTGAGGACCGCGACGACCGTTTGATCGTATAGTTTCAATTCGTCCAACCCTGCCAGCACTCGACCGACTTGGGCGTCGACATAACTGGTCGACGCCAGGTAAGCGTGCGTTAGCAATCGGGTCCGGGACTCATCATAAGGGATCGGACCGTCGGTATCGTCAAAGGCCCGCAATTCCGGCGAGTCGTGCAAGGCAACGCATGCCACCCCGGCGGGCCGACGAGCCGACTGGCCACCGATGATTTCAATGTCATCCCGGTCGTACAGGTCCCAATACTTTTTGGGCGCAACAAACGGCAGGTGAGGTTTGACGAAACCGACGGCCATGAAAAACGGATGGTCGGCGGTGGCAGGATCGGAAGTCAGTCGTCGTATGTCATCGACGACCCGGGCTGCGGTCATGCCGTCATGATACGCCGAATCCGGGAGGCTGTTGCCGTCGGCATCAACACCGATCTCATAGGGCAATCCTTTGCTACCGGGTTGTTCCGACGCCGCAATGCCAGCCGGCGTCGCGTACTGACGCCATCGCGTCAGCGGCAGGTTGGGTCCATAGTATCCGAGTGTCCAATCATTGATCGAATCGTCGTAGTCGTGAAAGACTTTGCCATAGCCGCCGGTGGCGTAACCATTCTGTTTGAAAAATCCCGGCAGCGTGTCTGCCTCCGGAGCGTCCCGATCGGCTCGAGCGTTGTAAGCGACAAATCGACTCGCGGTCGGTCTCATGCCGGTCAGCAACGCCGCGCGAGAAGCTCCGCAGACCGGAACGGTCGTGTAGGCATTGTCAAAACGGGTGGCGGTGCGGGCAAAGGCATCCAACTGCGGTGTTTTGGCCCATTGCCCACCGGGCATATCACGCAGGTCATCGATGATGATCACGATCACATTGGGGGATGCGGCGTCTACAACGCGTCCGGGAACATCGACCGCGATCGATAGGATGGCAACCGCCAGGAGCCGGGCGGTCGCTATGGTGATCTTTCTGTTGAACATTCGACCAATTTTGTTTTGGACCATCGTAGCGGAAGTCGCCAAGACTTTCGGCCCCCAACGCATGGACGCCAACCGAAAGTCTTGGCGACTTCCGCTACGACTTGACGACTTCCGCAACAACTAAGCTAAACCTTACCGCACCGCCCCAAAAGACTCCTCGAAGTAGCCCATCAGCTTCGGGACCAGATCGTTCATCTTGGGCGAATCCGGCTTGACCGCCTGCAGTTGCAAGATTTCGCGACGGGTCGCTTCGGGCAATTCGTCGATGATTGACGTCAACGCGTTGAGCGCCGCCAGCGACGTGTAGTAGTCCGATTGGTCGGCATCCATCAATTCGGTCAGCACTTCCAACGCTGCGGCCCGGTCATCCGGCGTGCCTTCGTCAAATAACCCTGAGGCGGCGACAATGCGGACATTGGTTGGACTGAGTTCGTCGAGTTGGTCGCGGAGGGTTTCACGAAGTTTTTCAACCAAGTCATCCTCCAAGACCGTCGCGTGCGATTGCAGGCCAAGCGAAAGCCCCCGCGTCACCCAGTAATCAATCACCGGGCTGGCGTCGCCGACATGACCCAACAGCGGCGCGACGCTCGCCCGGCTGCACGCCCGCCAGTTTTCCACCGCCTGCCACGCGGTATCGACATAGTAAGCCCACGATTCGGGACGAGCCTCGTACAACGCTCGCGGCGATTGACCGTCGGCAAGTTGGTGCATCATCGCTTCGGGCACGATCCCGATGTCGCCGATTCGGATCATCCACTGCCGCGTCGCAGTCCGCATCGACTCGGCGATCATCCGGTAGTCGGGGTCATCGACCACATTGGCCGTCTCATCGGGATCCGATTGCAAATCGAATAACTCCTCGACCGGACGAGGTTGCCAAGGGGCCGATTGAACTTCGTTGAGTTTGCCGGCAACGAACGCGTCATACCAAGCCTGAGTTGTCTCAGTCTCGAATTGATAGGCGACGTGCTGCAGGGTTGGCAATTCGGGCATGAAGTGCCGAACATAAACATAACGGCCATCGGTACATGACCGCGACATGTCGATCCGCTCGTCCATCCGGCCGCGAAACCCGTAGACATAATCGGGGAATTCCCGGGCGACGTCCGGCCCGGCGAAAGCGGTGCCCTGCAGGTGAGGCGGCAACGGCTCACCGGCGATCGATAGCACCGTGGGCACCAGGTCGACAAACGAAACCGGCCGCTCGCTGACGCCGCCGACCGCGTACTCCGGCGGAGCCAAGTCTTTGTATGAATCGGGAACGTGCAGGATCATCGGCACCCGAAGCCCCGAATCCAGCGGGGTGCGTTTGCTCCGCGGCATCCCGCTGCCGTGATCGCCGTAGTAAAACACGATCGTCGAATCGGCCAAACCATCGGCTTGCAATTGATCGAGAATCTTGCCGACTTGAGCATCCATTTCGGTTAGACGATCATAGTACTGTGCCCAGTCGCGTCGCACTTCGGGCAAGTCAGGATGATAAGCCGGCAACGGCGCCTTGGCCGGATCGTGGACCAACGTGTGCGGTTTGTTTCGGATCTTGCTTTCGTGGCTGGTCGTGAAATTGAAGACCGCAAAGAATGGAGTCTTATCGTCAGGCCGGTTTCGCCAGTGAGCTTTGCCGCTGGATTTGTTCCAACCGGCCAATTCATCGCCTTTGACCAGGTTGTAATCGGTCTTGGAATTATTGGTGCAGTAGTACCCCGCATCGCGGAGCAATCGAGGATAGAGCGTCACACCATCAGGCAACGGCACGGCGCTACGCATGTGCTGGGCGCCGAGGGCACAGGCATACATGCCGGAGATGATCGTTGTCCGGGCCGGAGCGCAAACCGGCGCGTTGCTCCAAGCCGTCTTATAACGCAGCGACCGGCCGGCAAGCTCGTCGAGCCGCGGCGTGTCAGCGTAGGTGTCGCCGTAGCAACCAAGTTGTTGCCCATTGTCTTCGCTGGTGATCCACAGGATGTTGGGCCGTGCGGCGGGTTCGGCGGCGTTTGTTTGGGTCGCGAAGACGCAAAAGACCAACGCAACCAACGTCGTGGATTTTGCCGCAAATCCATACGTTGTAATTCGGTCGAATGGCGGGATAGTTGTTCGAGGGTCAGGCGAAGGATTTTTAGCAAAATCCGCTACGGTGGGGATGGGGTTCATTTCGTGTTGTCGTCAAGCGGTGAAGGTTGTCGAGGCAGTTTAACGGATGCGGATCAGCCGTTGGGGGTCGATGCCCGCGGCGGCAAAGGTTTCACGATGTTCGGCTAGAAAACGAGCGGCGTCGACGTGGTAACCGGCTGTCGAGTTGGGTGGGGACTTAGTGCCGACGTGGCCCCGATGCAAACCGGCAAAGTATTGATTTAACCGAGCCATCGCCAGCTCGCGGAGCCATTTGGCGATAATCGATGAAACCGCCACGGGGGCAAACGAGTCGCCCCCAA
Organism: Pirellulaceae bacterium; assembly: GCA_963833245.1. GTDB lineage: Bacteria > Planctomycetota > Planctomycetia > Pirellulales > Pirellulaceae > Rhodopirellula. The sequence continues at coordinate 91,890 of CAWHXH010000002.1, read as the reverse complement.
CGGTGAACGACCACCGCACCGGCGGGCCGCCCGGAGCGTCGATTTCGTACTCGCTGCAGCGGGACATCTCGGCGATTGGCCGGGGCATCGATCCGGTCGCGTTCAGCAGCACGCCGCTGTAGTACCGCCGTCCGCCGTGCCGGTCGCAGCGGACGTCGACGCGGGGGGACCCAAGCCTGGCCGTCTGTGCGACGGGAGGTATCGACTGCATTAGACGCTGAGCGAGTTCGCAGGAGGCCGACGACAGCAGATCGCTCTTGTTACCCCGACTTTGGCACCAGTCGTTGAGCCGGGCAGCGGTAATGATTCGGACCGCGATCGCCTCGATTTGCCAACGACTGCCACACCACGCTTTGATCCAGTGGGTCAGGTCTTGCCGATTGACCACATTTTCATCACAACCGAAGTCGCCGCGATACCAGGGACACTCATTAATATCGCTTCGGTCACTGTTGTTAAACAATGATGTCCGAAGCGAGTTCCAGTCGATTGGTGTAATCCCGGCCGCACCGAGCGCCGCGGCAGCAATCGTTGCCAGATTTCGCAGCGGGCTGGTACCGCGACCGGGTTGATAGATTCGTTTGGAATCGTCAACCGCAATTGGTTGACCCTCAATCAGATGCGGACCGGTGATGGTCTCCCAGTCGGCCGAGACCGGCGCGGCAATCGCATCCCATCGCCGCCAACGCGTCGCGACGATCACCAGAGGTCCCAGCGTCGGTCCGTACCCGGCTTCGTCGACCCCGATGATGTGCGTGGCGGCCGGGGGGCTGGCCGTCAAGATGCCGCGATCGATCGCCAACGCATCGCATCCGGCTCCGAGAGCGGCGGGGCGATCGGCTCATCATAACGGATTGAATAATCATACCCGGCGCGGTCGTAAGTGGTATCAAACGCGGCCTGCAGGTCCAGCATCACGTCGGGATCGTCGCCATCGAGCGGAATCGGGATCGTCGGCAAACGATGCCACAGCGTCCAGGCGTATACCTCGACGCTGGGGCGACGCTGCTTACGGCTGACCATGGCAAAGTAATCTCCGCGGGGTCGGGGCGAGAGCGGTGGCCGACGACCGCCCCGCAGCAGATCCAGTTCCACCAGGTGAACGTCGGTTTGCAAAATCTTCATGCGTTTTTTTTCGTAAATCCTTGCTCCGGTCGCAGCCGGTTTCTTGTTCGTCGGCGAGAGCAACTCAATGACGGTGATGACTTGCTGATCGCCCGCTCGCCGCAACAGCAACCGTGGTTCCCGTTGTTCCTGCGGCATCGGTATCATCGCGACGATCGGCTGGACCGTCTCGACGACCGCCACGCCGCCCCCGCCGGATGCTTCCGGTGACCAATCACGATCCGGCCTTGATGCATGAACGGCTGCGTCGGCGACGAAAGTCATCGGCTGACGATCGGGACCGGATTCTAGATAAACACGGCGTTCCACCTCGACGACATAACGGGGTCGAAGCTTTGGTGTCAGCGCCGCCCGAATTGCCGGGATGAAATCCGTGTGAAAATCTTCCCACTTTTGACTTTCGATGAACGGGTCCATGCCCGGAAACGGTGACGGCATCGGATCGACTTCGTGGGGTGGTGGGGACAGGGAAAATCGGCTTCGCGCCAAAACGGTCGGCTCCAACAGCTTACACCGCCCAGCGATCGGACTGGCGTTTAAAATTTCACAGTTCAGCTTCCAAGCTGAACCTCATGTTTGTTCCAACAACATGGTCAAATAACTACGAGTTTCCAGTTTGGCCAAGTCCAATTTCTTCGCCGTCGCTTCGATCAGGTTCCGTCCCCGATCTATCACGTCGTGGTCGTGCGACTCGATCACCATTTCAATTTCGGCAAACGTACCAACCCTATCGAGGTGATCGATCGTGATGGTCAATGAATCGAGCCGGTATGAAGTTCGCGTCTTGCCGACCACGGCGACCGGTTGGAAACCTAGTTTGATTAATAACTCGGCCTGCCGGTCACCTTGAGGATCGTCCGGCCCCAAACACCATTCCAATTCCTGTCGGACTTTGACAACGCCGGGGTCCCTTGGACCCTTATACGTGATGTGCCCCACACCATCGACGCGCCGGATGCGAAGTGCCTCACCGGTGGCGACAAAATCGCGACACGGGTGACGGTAGAACGTGTCCTCATGCCGGACCGGCGGACCGTCGACATTGCCGCCTATTGCCGAGATGCGTTGCCTGAGTGCTTCAACGTCATCGACCTGATACTTGTTTTCAATCTCAATCATGAAGCACCTGTAGTTTCCCCAGCGCCGATTCGCCCTCGGTGGTCACCCAAACGCCCGAATCCGCATCGACCGCGATTGCTTCGACTTGCCGCCACGGCGGTAGCGGATAGGCCCGGGGCACGGCGGACATCTGTCGCGCCAAACCGCCATCGTCGGTTTTGGCAAACCGGAAGGCTTGCCAATAAGTCGTCAGCCAAACGTCCCCGCTGGCTCGGTCGACATCCCCGCCGGTGATCATCGGCAGCACCAGATCGGTGATCTTGAGAGCCACGGCCGCTTTCGCGGGGGCGTCGAACGCTGACAACGGCACCGACCACACCGTCGCGGCGGCAAACCGCGTCTTGGTCACCAGGATCACCGACCCGGTTGGCTCGTCGACCCAGATCGCTTCACAATCGGCCGCCCCGCCGGGGTAGCGAATCGCAACCGATTGAATTTGATTGCCGCCGATCCTCGACCGCTGCCGGGGCGGCGGTTCGGCAAAACGGTGCAGCGTCACCGACGACCGGTTGGCCCAATTGTCTCCGCTGTCGGCGACAATCAACTGCCCGGCCGCCGTCATCGCCAACGCCTCCCAATCCTCCGCCCCGACACCCGACAGAACGCACTCGCCGGTCGCCTCACCGGTCGCTGAATCGAATGCGAATAGCCGCGCAGAGTCGCCCGAGTCGTTGTGCGTCCAAACAATTGACGGGTCAATACGTGAAAACGCCAGCCCGCTGGATTCGGTCAACATCGTCGAATCCAACCGCACCGCCCCGGCGACGATCGCCGGCGGGGCGCTGAGCAGTTGCCCAAGCCCCAGGCACAGCAAGCCCCCCGCGCATAGCAAGCCGGCACCGATCGGCACGGCGACCGATCGCCGCGATCGGAACCAACGGATGTCGCGGAATCGTTTTAGATAGCCAATCATTCCAACGCCGCTCTAGCGCAGGACACGAAACCTGCCGCATCGTGATTCAACGCCCCCGATACGGCGATCCGTTTGAACCCCGTTTCGGCCACCTGGCCAATGTTGCCGGCATCGATCCCGCCGATCGCAAACGCGGGAGGAACATCGGTCATCTGCAGTCACCTGACGCAAAAAGTCGGTTCCGGCCACGTCTGAAAATTGCTTGGTGCCACTTGGAAAAACCGGTCCGCATCCAATGTAGTCAGCCCCATCGACTCGGGCCGCCGACACCTGATCGACGTCGTGGGTTGAAACACCCACCAACTGGCCCGGTCCGATGCACCGGCGGGCGGCGGCAACCGTCAGTTCGTCTTGACCAACGTGAACGCCATCGGCGGCGGTCGCGGCGGCGATATCGGCTCGATCGTTGATGATCGACAAAACGCCCGCCCGGCGACAGACCTCAACAAACGATTGGGCCACCTGCAGGAACGTTCGATCCGAAACCGACTTGAGTCTCAACTGCACGACGTCCACGCCCGCCGCGATCGCCCGGTTGGCTTGATCGATCGGATCATTGCCGTCGCCGATTAGCGCATAGATCCTCGCGGCGGCCATTTGATGGACCCGATCGACCGATGCGATGGCCAATTCGACGGCGGCCGATGCGGTGTAGGTGCGGTAGCGAATCTGTTCTATTTGGGCAGCGACGTTTGGATCCACGGTTTTGAACGCCTCTTCGAGGACCCGGATTGCTTCGCCCGCCCTGCCGCCGGCTGCCGCGACGACCGCGACGTGGCTGTGCCGACGGCGTTCGGTGGCGGTCGTCAATTCGGTGCCGACGTCCGCGGCGGTATCGCGGGCGGCGAGCAACCGATCGCGGGCCAATGTCGCCACGGCGGTCGCCAATTGATGACGCAGCCGTTTGAGCGACTCGCTCAGCGGGGCGTCATCGAGCAGGAACCGGGCATGATCCTCCAGCGTCCGCAGCGCTTCGGCGGCGCGGTTGGCGTTGGCGTCAACCATCCGCAGGACCGAGCGGATCGGTCGAGGGGCCGGGGCGGCGGGTCGCGGATCGGTCACGGTGGCGGTGGGTCCCCTGTCCGTTGAATAGAACGGTGAGCACAATAACCATCCCGGCGGCCCGAACCGAAGGGGCCCCCGTAGCTCAGGGGATAGAGCACGGCTTTCCTAAAGCCGGTGTCGCAGGTTCGAATCCTGCCGGGGGCATTGTTTACTACGTCAAAAGTGGCAAAGCGATTGCCCACCGGACCATCCTCACTACGAGGAGCAAAATCTGCGGCTGGTCCGCAATTGACCAATACGGACCCAAACGGCTTAGTGACCATCCGGCTTGTCCGTGAAGTAGGACGGCCTTTCAGGCCGTCCAAAGGGTCACCGGACGTGTAGTCAGGGCCATCCTCAATTTCCTCGTTGTCCGGTTCGTCGTCGCTCATGCCATCACCCCGACCCGGCCGCGGTGACCCCTACCCGGATTCGGTCTGACCGGAAAACTACCCGGTGTATATCTGCTCCAACGTGATCGGGATCGCGATGCACCGGCAATTGATGTGAATCGGCGGCGTGAAATGACTCGACCGAACCCGATCGTCCCGCGTCGCAATATAACGTCGATACGGGAACAAATCGCCGATGATCGGATTGGCCATGATCGTTTCCCGTCCGTCCCGGTACGCCGCGGGAACGTTGGTCCGGCAAACGCTCCGGTGATGTCAAAACCCCCCCCGTCATCGCTGTCTTCGCCGATCGACCAAAGCGGTAAAATCTCCTGCCGCCACCACTCCGGCACCCGGTCGGCCGCATCGTCCGACCCGGCCAACAACGCCGCCACGTTGACCGCCGCAGAGTGATCGGCGATCGACGCGGCCTCATCCCGAACCACCTCCGACGCCGACCGAAGCGGCGCCCCATACGGGTCAAACCACGTCCAAGCCTCCGACGCCGACCGCCAAATTTCACGCCGCCAATGCGACGCCCTGTCAGTTATACGCAAGTCAGCGTTGGGAGCGGTCGGCAGTGGAACGAAATTTGCGCGTTAATTGGGTCAGCCCGGGAGGCCCAGGCAAGACATGCCACTCGCACCATAGACGCCATGACTGACGAATTTCAAACCGTTGACCTGGGCGATCAACGGCTCAACGACCGTTGCCGCCTCCTCGCCCAGCGGCTCGCCGCCAATCCCCAAGCGAGCATCAACGCCGCTTCCCAGGGGTGGAATGAAACCCACGCCGCCTACCAGTTCTTCGACAACCAACAGGTCGATCCCGACGACATCCTGGCCGCCCACCAAGACGCCACCCGGCGACGGATCGATCAATACGACACCGTCCTGTTGGTCCAAGACACTACCGAACTGGACTTCTCCAAACATCCCACCAAAGATGCTGGTGTCCTCAACGAAGACTACCGCTTTGGACTCGTTGACCACAGCCAAATCGCTTTTACCGAAACCGGACTGTGCCTCGGCGCGATGGACGTTGAGTTGTTCTCGCATGACCCCCAAACGAAGTATCCCAACAAGCAGATCATCAACGTTGCCGATCGCGAAGCGGTGTTTGGTGAGTTTGAATGGAAGCCGGTGTGGAAGGTGGTTCGCAGCGAACCGTTGCCCGAGCAGCCGCCCAGTCTTGGGGAAATGATTTTGATGATCGGCGAGCTTGGCGGTCACAACAATCGACGGTGCGACGCCCCGCCGGGAGCCGAAGCGATGTGGAACGGTCTGCGTCGAATGAAAGACTTTTCGCTGGCCTAGCAAGCCTTCGGCCAAAGCGGAAACTGACGACTTGCGTATAACTGACAGGGCGCTAGCCGCGGGTTCCGGCGCCCTAAACCCTCGGCTAGCGTCGTCGGCTCAATGACTAGTCGCTATCCCGGATAGACAGTCAGCGGAACGGCGCAAGCCGTCCGGTGCCGCCACCGGAGGGCTGGCGCCCTACCGCTAAAATCCTAAGCCCAAACCCCGGCAACGTCGTCGGCCAGCAGCGACAATACGTCGTCTTCATCGGAACCGGTGTCGAAATCGGATTCTCCACCGGTCGTCCGGTTGGGATCCATCACCCCGGACGACCCGCCGACGACTTTGGCCGAGGAACCGAGAGTCTCCGAGGCGACCTGATCGACCGGCGAACCAACCGGCGACGCGTCAGAGCCAACCGGAACCGCGACGGTCCCCGAAGCGACCACGATCGGCTCGGCGGCTGCGACCGCCGCCGCGATCGGCTCGCCGTTGCCCGAATGGGCGTTGAGGTAATTGATCACCCGCAGCGCGTCGATCGCTGAGGCTTTACCGTCGTTGTTGACGTCGACAAATCTGAGCGAACCTCCGCTCACCGACGTTTCACCCTGCGCGTCCAGCCGGCCAAGTTCGTTGATGATCAACAACGCATCGATCGCCGAAACGGCACCGTCGGCATTGACGTCCTGCGGCAGACTGGCGTTGTGCAGCGGCTCGCCTGAGCCGGCGGTGATCGTGATGTTGAGCTGGTCGTAGACGATCTGCGAGATCGGCACCGGCTGGTCACGTTGGAACAGCAAGGTGTCCTGGAACGGCGAAACGTCCGCCGGCGAGCTGCTGATGCTCGTCGGGCCAACCGCCCCGGCGTTGAAGAAGATCGTCGCCAGGGTGTTGTTATCGACGTCGCGAACGATATCGACCTGACCGCCGCTGATGATGTCGATGATGTCCGAGTCAATCGAATCGGCCAACAGCGAGCCGAACTCGTCAATCAAACCGGGGGTGTTGTTGACCCCGACCGCCGATTGGGAATTGAACTGCTGGTTGAAAATGACGTCGAACGTGAAATTGTCATTGCCAAACGCGGGGGTGTTGGCGGGGGTGACAAACGCCGGGTCGTAGAGCAGGTCCAGGAAGCCGGCGAACGCGGTGTCGATGTCCGGCAACCGAGTCAAATCGCGAGCTTCGATCTCGACTCCGAATCGCTCGCCGACGCGGATCGGACGGTCGATGCGATTGCCCAAACCGTCGGTCAGAAACAGTTCGTAACCGGCCAGCGGATTTTCAATCTCGCCGTTTCGCAGCGTCACGTTGGCAACCGAACGCATCGTGCCGAACTCGTTGCCGACGACGATTGCGTACTGGAACGAATCGAACCCGGTGCCGGTCGCGGTCGGTGTGTAGGTGACGAAATCGTCAGCCAAGTTACCCGGCGTGCCGTTGTTGTTGACCACCGCGGTGCCTTCGGAGGGACCCGAAATGATGGTGAACGATTGCAGCGTGCCGCCGTCGAGGGAGTCGTTAGCCAGCACGTTAAGCCGCGCCTGCGTGTCGCCGGCAAACGGAATCCCCAGGCTGTCGACGCCGCCGGAGAAAGCATCGTCAACCGCCACCGGCAATGCCGCCCCGGCCGGCAGGATCGTCAACGGAGCGAAACCAAAGCGGATTCGATTGTTCGGCTCCTCCGCTCCAACGCCCACCAACGTCACCTCGGCGGGCAGCGATTCGGCCGGATCGGCGTCAAAGCGAGCTTCGCCGGGATTCACGGCCGTAAACCGGATCGTCAGCAATTCCGCCGACCCCGAGAAGTTTTGAACATTGTTGGTCTGCTGGACCGCGCCGATTTCATTGATGAGACCGGGGACGCCGATGTTGCCGGTCAGTGCCGAACCGTTGGCGAAGATCGGACCGACGGTGGCGGCGAAGTTAAAACCGGGGCTGCCCGGATCGCCCACGACGTTAACCAACTCGCTGGTGTAGAGCAGGTCCAACGCCGCCGAGAACACCCCCTGCTGGGCCGCCGGCAGATCGCGGAGGTCATCGACCGAGATACGAACCAGGAATTCTTCCCCGGCCCGGATCGTCGAAATCGGCGCATTGGTGTCAGGGTTTAAGACCGCGACGTTCAAGGCCACCGTGTCGTTGGCAAACGATTGCGGCACCCGCGTGACGGTGACCGTCGCCGGGTTGCTCAGTTGCAGGACGTCGTCGGAGTTGAGTGCTTGAATCTGGTAAGTGAATTGCTCGGTGTCGGGCGAATTCGGACCGGGGTTGTAAATAATCGTATCGTCGGCCGAGTCGATGCGGACTTGTCCACCGGTCGTCGGCTGGGTGATCGAAACGATGCTGCGCTGCTCGGTCGGCCCCAAGTCGTTGCCCAGCACGTTGAGCGGAACGTTGGAGGTCGCCAAGATTCGGAACGGATCGGTCGGCGACGCTTGATCGCTGAAGCGGAAGATATCGTCGACCGCCGTCGGGGCACCAATGCCGACGTTGACCGTCACCGTAGCCGGACCTCGCGTCACACCGAGGGCATCGACGGCGGTGTAGGTAAACGTCGTCGTGCCGATGAACCCGGCCGCGGGGGTGAACCGGATGATGTCTTGGCCAGTCGGGCCACCGTTATCGACGACCGTCGCGGTCCCGCGGGTGCCGGTCAAATTCAAACCGGTCGCGGGGATGTTCAGCGGCGCCGTGGCCGGCGACAGATCATTGGCCAACACGTCGAGCGGATTGGACGTCGAGTTGCTGTTGACGCTGAACGTGTCGGGATTGAGGACGTTGGCGTTGGCCGAGATCAAAATTTGCGTGTCTTCGACTTCGCCCGAACCGGCCGCTCCGGTCGCTCCCAACCCCGCGGTCCGTGAATAGCGGAACCGTGAAATCGTCGTGCCCAGCACCGCACCGGCCGGGACGGGGAAGTTGATCCGCGTCGTTCCGGTTCCGACTTGACGATCGATGGCGATTTGCTCACCGGCATCGGCGAAGTCGCCGTCGCCGTTGAAGTCGACCCAACCCTGCAGGAACGCGGCGGCGCCGGTCGAATTGACCGTCGAAACATCGATCGCTCCGGTCGAACCGGGCACCAGCGGCAGGATCGGCACAACGCCGTCTTCGTCGTCAATCCCGTCCAAGTCGTCGCCGTTGGCCCCAGCGGTATTGAACACTGCCGATTCGGCGTCCACGGTCGCACCGATCGTCAATCCGGCCGTCAGCACGTGACTGGCGGTGCCGTAGGACGCCGGCGCGTCGGAGAAATCGCTGGCGACGCGGCCGCCGAAGTTGAACCCGTCGCCCAGCGGTCCGCCGTTGAACGTCACCAAATACTCGCCGGAGCGATGCTGAGGGCTGAAGCCGGCCGGCAGCGGCAACGCCGGGGTGATCGGTAACGGGAAGACCGGATCGATGCCCGGTTGTTGAACCTCCCGAATCGCGAACGATCGGCCCTCAAACCCGGTCAAGTCGATGGTGTAAAAGCCATTGGCATCGGTAATCCCAAACGGTTCGGGGGTATCCGGGGCGTTATCGCCATCGATGTCAGCGTAAATGTAGGCACCCGCGACGCCGACGTCACCGGCGGTCAACGAGCCGGACATATCGACGTCGATAAATTTGCGACCGACGACATCCGGTCCGTCCAGCGGCCGGGCGCGACGATACCAAAGCTCGGTCCCGGCGTCACACCGCTGGCATTGACGTTGACCGGCACCGCAATGGGCGTCGAAGCGAACGTGCCGTTGGGGATTTGCGCAAATAGCGTGTAACTGCCCGCCGGGGCAGCGATTCGATAAACCCCCGCGGCATCGGTCACCCCCGAAAGATCTCCGGCGGTCAAACCGGGCAAACCATCGACTTCCAAAAAGACAGTGATCCCGGCCAAGCCGACGTCACCGGTGAAAACGCCCGGAGCACCTTGATCATTAAAGACGGTACCCAGGATGGTTCCAGCGCTGGTCGTCCCGACGCCACCGACGGACAGGACGTGAGCGAGGGCTTGGGGAACAAACTGGGTGCCGAAATTCCCCTGGGTAGGTTCAAACCTTTCAACCAGGAAATCGACCCTAATGTCATCCGAGGTACCAAACAATCCATCCGGTCCGACACCGATACGATTTTCAATCGAATTAAACGCACCGCCGGTATCGATGATATTGAGGATATCGTTTGTGTTATCGGTATGAAAGAGTACCAAACGAGTGAGCCGCCTCGTGTGATAATGTTCGCGAAAATAGTTCCGCGATAGCGTCAAACTGGGTGGCATTGCCGCCGAGGATCGGCGGTAATGCGGGGTTCCGAAAACGCGCAAGGAAAGCGTCGAAGAAAGAGTCCGTCACCGCTCCAACCAACTCCGAAGGATCGAAGTTTCCAACATCGATTGACTGAGCTAGACCAAAAGCGGGCACCGGCGACTGGAGCGTGTTTGCCAAAACGACCCGAGTCACTAAGGGGTCCCGAGACTGCTTCAAAGCTCGACCCTCGGGCGTGCGGGTGCTGAAGATTTGAATGCCATATTCCCCCCCGTTGCCCGTTGCCGCGAAGTTGCCATTGCCGCCGGATTGAGCGATGGGGGCAAAGTCGGCACGCACCCTTTGGGTGATGTTTTCGATAAGGTTGTCAACTTCCGTCTGTGTCGCGACGATGCCCAGATCTTCGATCACCCGCTCGAACGGCTCGATCCGAGTCGTTGCCGGACCACCAACGATTGCAAACGCCGACAATGGAACGGTGCCGCCATCGAAATCTAACAGCAGCTTCTGCTGGGTACCTTGGGTCGCTAACTCTAGTGAAGGGCGATAGGCCCGTAGCCCAACGGTGTAGGCCCCCGTCCCAGCGCCAGCGACGACCTCAAAATAGTACCGACCATCTTCAGGAACGACCTGAGCAAAGTTGGCATTTAAAAGACCTGCGGTGCGGCTTTGCAGCGGTGACGAAGCCGGATACAGATCTTGGAAGCCGTCATCGATGTCACCGAAAGCGGTCGGCGTATCAACGCCATACCAAATCCTTCCATTTGGTAAAAACGTAGTGAAACCCGTGGCCCCGCCGTAGGTTGCGATATCCAAAATATCGCCCGCCCTCAGGTCCATCGCGTAGATGTCGACATCGGCCTCGAAATTGCCCCCCCCAATCGATGGCAACGACAGACTTCCGAAGACGTCGACCGCGTTGGATCGGCCTGACTGAGTCGTTCCAAACGCGGAGAGTAACTGAGCGTCATTAAGAAAATCGTTGACGCCGGTTTGATCGAAACGCTCGATTTCGTTGACGGTTACCGCGGGCACCGTTCCAACATTGGCCGGGCCGCGATACTGAGGCACCGGGCTGCCGGCTAACTGAATCGGGATGACTGCCATCAGCCGGCGAGCTTCCAGGTCCTGGACCATCAGTCGACGTTTGCTCGTTCGGCTGCGGCCCGGCCCGCTCTGGCCCGATCGTTGCAACTCCCCCGGCTCGGCGCGGCAGGACCAACCAAAAGACGAACGGCTCAGCGCGGCTAGGCGATCCAGCAGTCGGCTCATCGAGAATTCCGGTTCGATTTGTTCAAAACGCCAATCATTGGAACCCGCCGCGACCCGTCGGTCGACTGCGGTGCCAAATCACCATCAATGGCGGTTTGGCTGGCGTTAATTCTGGGGGACGGGAGAAGATGGGGGAGTTTAGTTGGGGCCGGGCGCGTGTCAACGAAACTCCACCCCTCTAGACGAGTTGGGATCGGCCGGAGTTCCGCCCCAAGGTGAGGCCTTGACGATTGGACCGTCGGCACCCGGTCAAACCGGCCGATCGCTCCAATCCTGTCAGTCCGAGGGAACCTCACGACCGAATCAACTTAAGGCTTTGGCTTACGCCTTTCGCCCCCCGTGTCAAACTATGCCGATCAGCGACCCGGCGCCGCGTTCGCCACAACCGATTCGACCGTCCCGACCGTCGCGACCGACAAAGGCAGTAGCCGAACCGCCCGCTCCCATGTTTGGAATCTCCTCGTTGATCAATCTGTTTCGCCGCTCGGCCGCCCCGTCCGCCTACGCCCCCGCCGCCGGATCGAAAACCGAAGCCTCGCCGGTCCCCGCGATCCTGGGGATTTGGAAAGTCGGCGAACCGCTGCACCAATCCGGCGGCTGCGTCCTGCACGCCGCCGGCCCGGCCGACGGCAGCGGTTGGCCTCGGATGCGTCACGTCATTAAAACCACCGCCGCGATCGGCAGCGATGCCCCGCCGTCGTCGGTCCGGGCGATCCGAGCGGCGTTCGACGCCGCCGTCGTCCGTCACCCTTCGCTGATCAGCGTTGTCGATGGGTCGGTCGACTCCGCTCGGCCCTACGTGGTATTCGATCGACTGGCCGGGCGGACTTGGGCGTCGCAATTAAAATCCACCACGATCGGCGGTTGTCTTTTCTGGTCCCGCCAAGTCGCTGCCGCCTTGGCCGCAATGCACGAAGGCGGCTGGATCCACGGCGACGTCCGGCCGCAGAACGTTTGGATCTGCCCCGACGGGTCGGCGAAGTTGATCGACCTGTCGCAAGCGACCCCGATTCATTGCCCACTGCGGCCCGGCCAAATCCATCGCCGCGATCAGACTGCCCCCGAGTTGCTCGCCGGCCGAACCGCCGCGACCGACGCGGTGGACGTCTTTGCGCTGGGGCGAACGATGGCCGACGCAATGTCGGTGATCCAATCGCCAGCCGGCGGATTAGTTGAATCAATCGGCGAATTGGTGGAGCGAATGACGTCGACCGAACCCGGCGACCGGCCCACCGCCGCGGCGTCCGGTGATGAATTGGCAACGTTGGAACTGCGGCTGCTCGGCTCGACGATTCGGCCCATGGCGGCGTAGATCGCGGATGGGACCTAGGGGATGAATCGGTCACATCGGTCCTCTATGTCCCATCGGTCCCAATGCCCCCATCGGTCCCCGCCGGTTGACTCAAGCCAACGATTTCCAACAATCGCAGTGCGTTGGTGGTCGGGCAAACCCCCGGGTGCATGACGTGGTCAAACGTCATCGCCGCCAGCCCGGTTTTGGACGGATCGATCGTTTCGCGGAAATGCACGACGTCGGCGATCGGCCCGATGACGGCGTGATCGGCCAACTCCAAATCGTGCGTCGAGACCGCGCCGATGCCGCCGGCGGTGGTTAGGTGCCCCAGTACCCGGGCGACGGCGATTTGACGCTCTGCCGAGTTTGTGCCCTGCAGGATTTCGTCGAGCAGGAATAGTTGGGTCGTTGCCAAGCCGGTGGCGCCGGCATCGGCGACGACTTCGGCCAACCGCCGCAGCTCCGCCATGTAAAACGACACCCCCGAGGCCAGGTCATCGGTGACGCGGATGCACGTCGCCAACCGCACCGCCGGCAGCGACATCGACGCGGCGCAAACCGGCCCGCCGGCGGCAGCCAACGCGACGTTGGTCCCGATCGCCCGAAGCATCGTCGATTTGCCGGACATGTTCGATCCGGTCACCAGCAGCAACCGCCCCGGCGGCCCCAGCGACACGTCGTTGGCGACCCGGACATCATCGGGTAGCAGCGGGTGGCCCAGCGAGTCGGCGGTGATTTTGACCGGCGATGACTCGTCTAACCATGTCGGCGACGCCCAATCCGGGTAGTCGTCAATCAGTGCGGCGACCGACGCGAGCGCTTCCAAATTCGCAATCGCTTCGATCCAATCGCCCGCCGCGGCCCCAAGCTCGGCCCGCCATCGTTCCAGCCGGCGGAGCACGTGGACGTCCCACAGTCCGACGGATTGCAGCAGCAGGTAGACAAAGAACGTCAACGCGTTTTGTTTCAAACCCGCCGCCGCGGCGATCGGCCGCAACCGCTCAAGCGCCGTGCGAGCTGACCGTGGACCGTCACCGTCCAACGTCGCGGCAATTTGACGCCCCAGCGACGAGGCGGAATGTTCCAGCAGCCCCCCCGCGGCGATCAATCGGGTCGTCGAATCGACTCGGGCGGCCGATCCCAACGCGTCGGCCAACGCGGTCGTGACCGGCGACAACCCGACCGCCGCGAGGATCAAATTGACGATGCCCAGCGACAACACGGTGACCGCGGCGATTGCCCCCCAGTCCCGCGGTGCCAACCCGCCGTAGGCTGCGGCCGCAACGACAATTCCGGTCAAACCCACGGCCGCCGAGACGTATCCCCACACAATCCAGCCGCGTCGCGGCGTGATCCAGTCCTCCCGGCCGCACCAGTTGACCAACGATTCCAGCCCACCGTTTTGACCGGCGGCGGCGCAGTCGACATAGAACTCGATCCGTTCGTCGCGTCGGGCGGCCAATTCGGTCGCCGCGATGTGCCGGTCGGTGGCGACCAATGGTACCGCCGGATTGGTCAACCAGTCCGCGATTCGCCGGTGTCCGCGAGCCGTCCCGGCGACCGAAACGAGTGCTTGAACCGACGCCGGTCCGGTCAAATCCAGGTCCCGCGAGACGGGTCCGGCCGGCGCGGCATCGGCCGAGCCGGATAATCGAGCAACCTCGTCCCATCGCCGTTGCAGCCGAGCGAGTAACCGGCGGTGAACCGACGCCCGTCGTGCAGCCGCGGTCTTGGCAACGGCAGCGGATTCGTGGGCACCAACCAAGAGGACGAACGCGATCATGGCCAAACCCATCGCGACCCACCAAACCGGATGCCACGTCGTGATGGCAAACCAAGCGGCAACCAACCCGCCGGCAAACGCCGCGGTCCGCCAGCCGGCCAGCCGCCGATCGCGGGCCGACAGGTCGACCAACGTCCGATCGATCGACGCCAGCTCGGCCCGGTACCTCGCCGCCGCGGTCTCGTCGGATTGGCCCGTCAACTCCAGTTCCCCCTAAGGCAGATTCGAGCACAAGGATCCATGAAACTCTGCCCCCCCCTCGCCCCGCTTCGGGGAGAGGGGGTTGGGGGGTGAGGGGTCTTCGAGCCGCCGGCCACCTGGTTCGAGCACTGAGGAAAACCCCTCACCCCCCAACCCCCTCTCCCCGAAGCGGGGCGAGGGGGAGAAAGATTAAGGCCCCGTTCTCCGTTTGAAACTTGGAGGAAGCGAAAGGAACTTTGCATTTTCATGACTTCACGTCGCCGTCGCCAATTCCGTCGGCGTCGCCGGGGGGCGAATCCGCACCGCCGCCGGCCGCACCACCCGGGTGGCCAACCGGTCCCGCAAATTGGGGCGGTAGATCGCCAGCAACGTCAGAGGCAGGAACCACGCCATGTAAAGTCCCCCGCCGGCACCGTGCCAAAACTGAGTCGCCAACATCACCGCCGCGGACGAACTGATCAGCACTCCGAGGTCCTTTTGCGACGGCCAAACGGCAAGGAAAAAACTCAAAATGACGAAGCCGACGATCACCGGCACCCGCCACACCGGATCCCAACCGGTTGACCAAATTCCCTGCGGGTCGGCGTTAAACATCAACCCGTACATTTGACGAACCCGCCCGGCAAAGCTTTCGGCCAACCCGCCGCCATCGCCCAAAAACAACAGTGCGGTCATGATCGCCAACGCCGCCGCGACGCCAATCGCGAACGGCCGGACACCCCGCTTCCAATAAAATCCAAACCAAAGCGGCAGCAGGAACAGCGGATAGTAAACCAGCCCCGCGGCCATCCCGATCGCCAACCCCGAAACCATCGGGCGGTGGTAAAAGAAAACGGCCAAAACCATCGCCGCGGCGGGCAGGACGTGGTCGACCCGGCCGGTCATTTGAGCCGTGTAGGGCAACAGCAGGTACAGCATCGCGCAGCCGGCGCCGGCTTGGGTGTTGCCAAAATGCCGCGAGCCGATCAGCACCATGCCGATCAGGATCACGCTTTGCGACGCGATGGCGATCGTCTTGGCCGCCCATATCCGGGTACCGGTCATTGGAGCGTTGGCCCAGTCGATCATCGGTTCGTTGCGATTGACCGTCGCCGCGGCGGCCGCGGAGGACTGCCGCGTCGGGATCGCGGGCAATCGGTCGATCAATGCGTAGCCCGGCCCCAGCGGCGGACCGGCCGCCCGCTGCACCGCCGGCGTCGCCGCGACGACGTTGGCCATCATGAACAGGAACAGCGACAGTCCGATGAAATACAGCCCCCCGGTTGTCAAATTGGGATCCAACAGCGGGCGGCGGTCCATCAGCGGGTCCAGCAGCAACCGACCTAGGATCAACGACTCGACGGCGAACAGCCACAGGTACCCGGCATGACCGATCCGCGAGGCGTCGATCAACGTCTGTTCGGTCGGTTCAATCACCTGTTGCAATTCGGCGTCGTATTGCGGCTCCGCCCGTCGGTAGCCGGCATGGACCATCGAAAGGCCCGGGGCCAACGCGATCAACAGCACGACATCGACGTTGCGAATCGACCAAAATCGGCGGAAGACAAAGAATAAACCGATTGTCAAAAACGACGACATGTAGACCCACGTCGTCGGGTCGGGCCGGCGGTAGGTGAGGATCTCGGTCATGCCAATCAAAGGATAGCTATCGATCTCCGGTAGCCGAAGCCGCCAGGCTTTG
Source organism: Pirellulaceae bacterium (assembly GCA_963833245.1). Classification (GTDB taxonomy): domain Bacteria; phylum Planctomycetota; class Planctomycetia; order Pirellulales; family Pirellulaceae; genus Rhodopirellula. The sequence continues at coordinate 75,521 of CAWHXH010000002.1, read as the reverse complement.
GACGAGCATCCCCGTAGCCGAAGCCGCCAGGCTTTGGACGAGCATCCCCGTAGCCGAAGCCGCCAGGCTTTGGTCCGAAACATTCGGCGGCCTGGCGGCACGCCGCTACCGGAGAACTCCCCCCAACCGCTACGCTTACGGGGCGACGTCAAACCTTCCGCCCTCGCCGTGGCGTAGGGTTTGCGTTATTGACCGAAGGCTGTCGATCGCCGCCAATCTGACAGCCGCCCAAACCATCCACCGACGCTTCCACAAGGGACCAGCAAAGCTCATGTACGAACGCTTCACCGACCGAGCACGCAAGGTCATGCAATTGGCCAATCAGGAAGCTCAACGATTCAACCACGAATACATCGGCACCGAACACATCCTGCTGGGGCTGGTCAAGGAAGGCTCCGGCGTCGCCGCCAACGTCCTCAAAAACCTCGACGTGGATTTGCGCAAAATCCGCCTCGAAGTCGAAAAACTAGTCCAGTCGGGACCCGAAATGGTCACCGTCGGCAAACTGCCCCAGACCCCGCGGGCCAAAAAAGTCATCGAGTATTCGATGGAGGAGGCCCGCAACCTGAACCACTCCTACGTCGGCACCGAGCACATCCTGCTCGGTCTGCTTCGCGAACAGGAAGGCGTTGCCGCTCAGGTGCTGATGAACCTGGGCCTCAAACTCGAAGACGTTCGCGAGGAAGTTCTCAATTTGCTCGGCCACGGTCTCGAAGGCGAGGAAGTCGGTGCTCGGGCCGGCGGTGGCGGACGCGGCGACAGCGAGTCCTCCGGCGGCGGTTCATCGTCGTCCGGCAAATCCGGCAAGTCCAAGACGCCGGCGCTTGACAGCTTTGGTCGCGACCTGACCGAGTTGGCCAAAAAAGGCGAGTTGGACCCGGTCATCGGCCGGACCAAGGAAATCGAACGCGCCATTCAAATCCTATGCCGCCGAACCAAGAACAACCCGGTCCTGCTGGGCGAAGCCGGCGTCGGCAAGACCGCGATCATCGAGGGCTTTGCTCAAAAGGTAATCAACAACGAAGTCCCCGACATCTTGGCCGACAAGCGGATCGTCGTGCTCGATTTGGCAATGATGGTCGCCGGCACCAAGTACCGCGGCCAGTTTGAGGAACGCATCAAAGCGGTCATGACCGAGGTTCGCCGAGTCAAAAACACGATCCTGTTCATCGACGAACTTCACACCCTGGTCGGGGCCGGTGGGGCCGAAGGGGCGATCGACGCCGCCAACGTTTTGAAACCCGCACTCGCCCGCGGTGAGATCCAGTGCATCGGGGCGACAACGCTCGACGAGTACCGCAAGTACATCGAAAAGGACAATGCGCTGGCTCGCCGGTTCCAAGAAATCGTCGTCGAGCCGACCAGCCAGGCCGAGACGATCGAGATCATCAAGGGACTTCGCGAGCGTTACGAAGAACACCACCGCGTCCAGTTCACCGACGATGCCGTCGTCGCGGCCGTCGAAATGTCCGAGCGTTACATCACCGCGCGGTGCCTGCCCGACAAAGCGATCGACGTGATCGACGAAGCCGGCGCCCGCGTGCGGCTTCGCACCATGACCCGGCCGCCGGACTTGAAAGAGATCGACGAGGAAGTCGAAACGCTCAACAAGGAAAAGGAGGACGCGGTCGCCAATCAAGACTTTGAAAAAGCGGCTCGTTTGCGCGATCAGGCGGAAAAACTCCGCGCCAAGAAGGAGCAAATCACCGCCGATTGGCGTGAAAAATCCAAACAGACCGATGGCGTCGTCGACGAGGAAATCATCGCCGAAGTCGTGTCCAAAATGACCGGCATCCCGCTGACTCGGCTCTCGACCGAGGACTCGATGCGGTTGCTGCAAATGGAGGACGAATTGCACAAACGCGTCGTCTCGCAGCAACAAGCCGTCACGGCGATCGCCAAAGCGGTCCGCCGCAGCCGTTCGGGTTTGAAAGACCCCAAGCGGCCGACCGGTTCGTTCATTTTTGCCGGTCCAACCGGGGTCGGCAAAACGCTGCTGGCCAAGGCACTCGCGGAGTACATGTTTGGCGATGCCGATGCGTTGGTACATATCGACATGTCCGAGTACATGGAAAAGCACAACGTTTCGCGGTTGATCGGGGCGCCTCCGGGATTCGTCGGTTACGAGGAAGGCGGTCAGTTGACCGAGAAAATTCGCCGCCGGCCGTATGCGGTTGTGCTGTTCGACGAAATCGAAAAAGCGCACCCCGACGTTTTCAACATGTTGCTGCAGGTCATGGAAGAGGGACGGTTGACCGACTCCTTCGGCCGCAACGTCGACTTCCGCAACACGATTTTGATCATGACGACCAATGCCGGGGCCGAAGCGATCAAGAACCAATCGTCCTTCGGATTTCAATCACCCGATGACGACGGCGATTACAACTCGATGAAAAAGCGGGTGATGGAGCGTATCGAGCGGCACTTCCGCCCCGAGTTCCTCAACCGGTTGGACGACACGATCATCTTCCGACACCTCAAACGCGAGGATTTGAAGCTGGTCATCGATTACGAATTGACCAAGGTTCGCGAACGGTTGCTCGAACGCGGTTGGCACTTGGACCTCACCGACGAGGCCAAGGAGTTCATCATCAAAAAGGGCAGCAACCTGGACTACGGTGCCCGTCCGCTCCGCCGGGCGCTTGAGCAGCGGATCGAGGATCCGCTGGGCGAGGAATTGCTTCGCGGTCGATTCGAGGGCGTCAACACGATCGTCGTCACGGCGTTCAAGAACGACGAGGGCAAAGTGACGCGGCTGGAGTTTGCCGGTGAAAACCGCGAGGAGCCGATCGAGGACCCGCCCCACACCGAGGAACCGGTCCCGGCCGGGGCACCCGGCGAGGAGGCTTAGGTCAGCATCCCGTAGCCGAAGCCGCCAGGCTTTGGACCGGCATCCCGTAGCCGAAGCCGCCAGGCTTTGGACCGGCATCCCGTAGCCGAAGCCGCCAGGCTTTGGACCGGCATCCCGTAGCCGAAGCCGCCAGGCTTTGGACCGGCATCCCGTAGCCGAAGCCGCCAGGCTTTGGACCTCGGCGGATTCGGCGTCCTGGCGGAACGCCGCTACGAGGATTCAGCCCATTTTTTCGAGCAAAGCGGCGACCGCTGCCGCGTCGTCGGCGGCCTGCAGCTCAGCGATCCGCTCGGGTTTGACGCCGCATTTTTCCAAATGGCTCGCCAATCGCTTCCAAACGCTCAGCCGCTTCTTGCCCTCGGCCAGGTACAACTCGGTAACCGCCTCCTGGGCTTTCTGCAATCCGATGTCTTCGCGGTTGTTGTAATACCGCTTGATGATTTTGTCTTGATACGGCGTTCGGCCAGCGGACATCGGGGACGGTTCCAAAAGTGGGATAGGCTTCCAGCCTGTCGTTTAGAGCAAGACAGGCCGGAGGCCTATCCCACAATGTTACCGCCGTGTCTGAGCGGCTTCCTCGGCTCGGGCCGCCCGCAACGCCGCCGCTTCCCTCGGCAATTTGAACTCCGGTCCCGACGGAAAGTACTGCACGTCATCCTGCAGGTAGTACGGGCTGGGCAACGTTTGACCGTTCATCGAGACCTGGCAACCGGTCGCGGTGGCGACACCGGCGACGAGCAACGACAGGACAGCGAGGCGGCGGGGGGTGTCGTTCATCGGATCGGTCTCGCGGACGGCTAAGTATTCAAAAGGCGGCGAGCGGAAAACGCCGCCGCTTTTGGTGACTACCGGACTGATCGGCAGGACCGGTGCAATCGCTGCAGTTAAACCGGACGATTCCCACGGCCGCTCGATCCTATGTTAGCGGTAGGGCGCCAGCCCTCCGGTGCCGCCCTCGACATCAGCAATAAACCACACTTCGGGTAGTGGACCTTGCTAAAGGTCCATGCAGTGGATGGATTTTTAGCAAAATCCACTACGTTTTATCTTTCCGTTCCGGTCAAAGGTTGAGTCGTTTGGTGACACCCCCCTCCGCCGTCCCCCCGCCGCCGGCCGAGAGAATGTCGGTCGCTCGCATTGCCGCCCCCCATCCGGCTGTTTGTGAACGTCGACCAACTTGGACCGTACGTGCGTTCGCCGCAACCAATCCCGCTCCGGTCCCGGCGGCCAACACCGCAATCGGACCGCCTCGGGCGTGTTCTTGACCTACGTCGATCCCGACGATTCAACGATTCAAATCGTGGCCGAAGCGACCGAGGGGCGGCACCAGGCGGCCAACCTGACGACCGCGTCTCGGCGGCTTCGTGAAACGCTCGCGGTCGCGATGCGGACCGGCTCAGTGATCGACGGCCCGGTCGATCCGGCCGAACAAATCGTCCGCGACCGAGCGGCCGGCGGGGCGATGCGGTTTGCCGAAAATAATGTCGACCGAGCTGCGGTGCTGGCGCTATTGCTCAACGACTTGCACGCCGCCGGGGGTCAACCCTCGATCGCCGCGCCGCTGTGGCAAACGTCGACCAGCCGCGTCGTCGGGTTGGTCAAATCCGTGCCCGCGGCGTGGGTGTGGCTCGGCCGCGTTCGACAACATCACGGGCGGTTGCCGCTGCGTTGAACGCGCCGCTGCCGGGCGGTCTGCCGCGTCGGCGGGATTGGCATTAAACTGCGGCGCCAACGAGTTTTCCTCGCCGACCTAGTCCAAGCCAAGACCCCAGCCATGACCTCCGACCCCTTCGGCGCCCGCGGTACTTTCGACACCGGCAGCGGCGAGGCGGCGATCTACCGGCTCTCGGCGTTGCAGAACGCCGGGTTGGGCCAGATCGACCGGATGCCGTTCTCGATCCGCGTACTTCTGGAAGCCGTCCTGCGGGGTTGCGACGGGTTTCAGATCCGCGAGGACGACGTTCGCAACCTCGCCGCTTGGGACGCCAAAAACGTCAAACCCGACGAGGTGCCGTTCAAACCCTACCGCGTCGTGCTGCAGGACTTCACCGGCGTGCCGGCGGTCGTCGACCTCGCCGCGATGCGGTCGGCGATGGCCCGGTTGGGCGGCGATCCACAGAAAATCAACCCGCTGATCCCCGTCGATTTGGTCATCGATCACTCGGTCCAAGTCGACTTCTTCGGCCACGGCGGTGCCCTGGTCCAGAACGTCGAGATGGAGTTCCAGCGCAACAAGGAGCGGTATGAGTTCCTCCGCTGGGGCCAACAGGCGTTTGACAATTTCAAGGTCGTCCCGCCCAACGTCGGCATCGTCCATCAAGTCAATTTGGAGTACTTGGCGCGAGTCGTTGCGATCCAGCAAACGCCCGATGGACCGGTCGCGTGCCCCGATACTCTGGTCGGCACCGACAGCCACACGACGATGATCAACGGCCTGGGCGTGCTCGGCTGGGGGGTCGGCGGGATCGAGGCGGAAGCCAACATGCTCGGCCAGCCGCTCTACATGCTGATGCCCGAAGTCGTCGGATTTGAACTGACCGGAGCGTTGCCGGCCGGGGCGACCGCGACCGACATGGTGTTGGTGGTCGTCGAAATGCTGCGGGCCGAAGGCGTCGTCGGCAAATTCGTCGAGTTCTACGGCACCGGGATGAACGAGATGTCGGTCGCCGACCGCGCGACGATTGCCAACATGGCCCCCGAATATGGTGCGACGATGGGATTCTTCCCCGTCGACGACGTGACGCTGTCCTACCTGCGTCAAACCGGACGGCCCGATTTGCAAATCCAGCTCGTCGAGCGATATTGCAAAGAGCAGGGGCTGTTCCGCCGCGACGACGGCCCGGCGTTGAATTACACGAAAACTTTGTCGCTGGACCTTTCGACCGTCGTGCCGTCGCTGGCCGGACCGAAGCGTCCTCAGGACCGGATCGCGTTGTCCGCGATGAAGCGATCGTTCAACGATTCGCTGACCGCGCCGGTCGGCAAGTCCGGATTTGGACTCGATCCGGCCAAACGCTCGGCGATCGGTCACGTCGCGGCCAATGGCCATTCGTCGGACATTGGTCACGGCGCGGTCGTCATCGCAGCTATCACGTCTTGCACCAACACGTCCAACCCATCGGTGATGGTCGGGGCGGGGTTGTTGGCTCAAAAAGCCGCTGCCCGTGGTTTGAAAGTCCCGTCGCACGTCAAAACTTCGCTCGCGCCCGGTTCGAGGGTCGTCACCGAGTACCTCGACAAAGCCGGCCTGACCGAATCGCTCGATGCACTGGGATTCAACACGGTCGGCTACGGCTGCACGACCTGCATCGCTGCCGGCACGCCGGTGCTGCGATCGGACGGGACGACTGCCGCGATTGAAACGTTTGCCAAAACCGGCGGGGCACGATTGTTTGCTCCAAATGAGCGGGGCGAATTGGAACCCGCCGATCAAACCGAAAGGATGAACCAGGGGCATCGCGACTGTGTTGAATTGACGTTTCAAGACGGCCGAACGCTGACCTGCACCCCCGACCACCGTTTGTTGTGTGCCGATGGGACCTGGAAGACCGCCGGCCGGATCGAGATCGATCACGACCGCATCGTGATGGGGCTGGACGGCCCCATCGACGCGATTGGCGAAGACGAAGCGGGGTACACGCTGCGATTCGGTTCCCAAGATTGGTCGATGAACGACGCCGGCGACCGTCCAAAAATTCTGGCGTTCGCTCGGTTGCTCGGTCATCTGCTCGGCGACGGCTCGATCAGTGTTGCCGGCCAAGGTCGGATGAATGTCGGTCAAGCGATCGATCGCCAAGTTGTGCTCGACGACATTGAACGGATCACCGGCAAACGTCCGGTCGGCCGTCAGTATGACGATCGGAAGTGGTCGATTGTGCTGCCGACGTCGCTAACCGACGCGATGCTGGAGCTTTCCGGTGTCACCGCGGGACGTCAAATTGATCAAACGCCTCGCCTACCCGCGTTCGTCATCGCCGCGGATTGTCCGGTTGCCGTGGTTCGCGAATTTTTGGGCGGCATGTTTGGCGCCGATGGTCACTCGCCGATCCTGCATCGTTACGGCCAAACCGATCAGCAATCCAGCCTGGTGCCGCCGGCGTACTCCCGCAGCGTCCTGAGCCAACACGTCGATGCCGGTCGTCGTTTGATGCGTCAAATCACCGGCCTGCTCAACCGCTGCGGGGTCAAAACCCCATCCGTCCGCATCGAGGAATTTCCGGTTCGGCGAAGCGAATCGACCTATCCGGCGGCCGTCGATGGTCGGATGCGGCATGAGATCCGACTCTCGCTGCCCGACGGTTTATCCTTCGTTGAAAACGTGGGCTTTCGTTATTGCATTGATAAACAAATGCGAGCCTCCGCCGCGGCGGTCTACTGGCGAATGCTCGATCGGATTGACCGGCAACGTTCGGCGATGTCGGAACAATTGCGACGCGTTCACATTGAGCAGCCTCAGTTGAGCTTCAACGCCGCTCGCGCGGAAGCTTCGGCGACGCTAACGGCTTCCGAACCGATCATTGACCACCATCATTCACTGTTGGCCGGCCATGATCGTTTCGACCGATTACCCGGCAACGGACCCCGCCCGTTCCGGCCGCTGCATCGCAAGTCCAATGGATTTCCTTCCCCCTCGGAATTATTGACGCAGATCGGTGCCCGCCAATGGTTTGGCGGAATCGGCGGCGGGGAGGATCGATATTGCGTTGATAAACAGTCGCTACGGACGCCCACGTTTGCTTTGAAACTGATCGACCGCCGCCCCGCCGGTCGGTTGCCGGTTTATGACCTGTCCGTCGATCGAATCCATGCTTTCATCGCTGGCGGTGTAGCGGTTCATAATTGCATCGGCAACTCCGGCCCGCTGCCCGAACCGGTCGCCAATGCGATTTTGAAAGGTGAGCTGATTGCCTCCGCGGTTCTCTCGGGCAACCGTAACTTTGAGGGCCGCGTCAATCCGCTGACCAAAGCGAACTACCTGGCCTCCCCGCCGCTGGTCGTCGCCTATGCGTTGGCCGGCACGACGGACATTGATTTGGTCAATGAACCGATCGGTCAAGATCGTTCGGGCAATGATGTTTACATGAGGGAACTATGGCCGACGGCCGAGGAAATCAAGGCGACAATCGCCGGATCGATTCGGCCCGAAATGTTTACGCAGCAGTATGAAGCCGGCGTGACCGGCAACGAGCTTTGGAACAATATCGAAGCATCCGGCGGGGCCATTTATGATTGGGACGAATCATCGACTTATATTCATCACCCGCCGTTTCTTGATTCGGTGTCGGACGTGACGACCGGCGACATCGAGCCGATTCGCGGGGCACGCGTCCTGGCATTGTTAAATGATTCGGTGACGACCGACCACATCTCGCCGGCTGGAGCGATCGCGACCGATGGCCCGGCCGGTCGCTATTTGCAAGAGAACGGCGTCCCGGTCAAAGAGTTCAATTCCTTTGGTTCCCGCCGCGGCAATGACCGGGTCATGGTCCGCGGGACATTTGCCAACATCCGAATCCGCAATCAGATGGCCCCGGGCACCGAGGGCGGGTGGACCACCCATGTGCCCTCCGGCGACGTCATCAGCATTTATGACGCGTCGATGAGGTATCAAAAGGAGGGCACGCCGTTGGTGGTCATTGCCGGCACCGAGTACGGCACCGGCAGCTCACGCGACTGGGCCGCCAAAGGCACCATGATGCTCGGCGTGCGGGCGGTGATCACGGCCAGCTACGAGCGGATTCACCGCAGTAACCTGGTTGGCATGGGCGTCCTGCCGCTGGAGTTTGCCGACGGGGCGACGTGGCAATCGTTGGGCATCGACGGCTCTGAAACGATCGCGATCGAAGGTTTGAACAATGACTTGCAACCCCGCAGCCGCGTCGAGGTGACGGCGACCAAAGCCGACGGCACCGAATCGAAATTCCCCTGCGTGGTGCGAATCGACACCCCGGTCGAAATGCAGTATTACCGAAACGGCGGCATCCTGCCGACCGTTTTGAAAAATCTATGTGCCCCATGAAGCGGACAAACCACGAATCATTGAAATGATACACTAACAGATTAACTCCTCAGGAACTTTTGTAATTAGTGCCCTGTTTCTTTGATCAGCGGTTAGCCAAATCAATCAATGGCGGCCGTGGTGGTAATCATAGTGACCCGGCAGAACATCATAATGATTGCCATGGGGCACAATGGCCGGCGGGTGGTAGTCCAAATGCGGATACGGCGGGTGGCCGTAGGAAGGCCGGTGACCATAGTGGCTTCCGTAGCCGGTGTGTCCATGACCGGCGTGGCCGTAGCCACCAAACCCATACGACGGTCGGTAGCTGTTGTAGCCGCGATAGCTTTGGTAGCCGCCCCCGTAATTTGACCGAGACGGGAAGCCGAAGCCGCCGCCGTAGAACGGGCTACCGCCGATTTGCAACGAAAAACCGCCGGCGTTTGCCGAGGGGGCGGTGGTCAAAAGGATCGCCGCGACCAGTGCCGCGGGCAGGAGAGCGAGTTGGATGAAGCGTTTCATGGAAGCGTCCTTGGAAAGGGTGGGGAATCCACCGTGTGCGATCATCAATCAACGCACTCACCGGGCCGGACGCTCTCAAGTAACCAGTCCTCGGAAAAGGCAACGCAGAAAATTTTCATCCGCAAATTACGGCAAATGACCGGCGTTGACCGCTGATTTTTTCGCCACCGTCAATGCCGCTAGCCGTCAGTCGGATGACAGTCATTTTGAGCCGGGCGTTGTCAACCCGACGGCATCGCGACCGCAAACTTCATCGCGATTGCGAACTTTCCGCCGGGTTGTCCGCTCCTGTGCTCGTCGGTATTCTCACCGACCGCGAAACGAACTCGCGGATGTGGCGGAATTGGCAGACGCGCTAGACTCAGGATCTAGTGCCCGATAAGGGCGTGGAGGTTCAAATCCTCTCATCCGTATTAACAACGTCGCGGGATTCGTCGAGAATTCCGGCCGCGGGTCGCGACCGAAAGTCTTGGCGACTTCCGCTACCGGCGGAGCGATCAGTCGGCGATATCAAACGCGTAGATCAGGTCCAAATCGCGGACGAATAATTTGCCGTCGGCGATCACCGGATGGGACCAAATTGCACCCCGGTCGCGGGGCAGGTCCGATTGAACCGGAAGGGTCAACGTGCCGACCGGTTGATACGCCGTCCGGCTCGGCTCGACCAACACGATTGTGGCGTCTTTGTCGTTGTAGAAATACAACCGCCCGTCGGCGTAGGCGATCGAGCCGGAATTGTTGGGGCGGACTTTTTCTTGCCACAACGTTTCGCCGGACTCAAAATCCTGGGCCATCCACAACCCGCCGCTCGCTTTGGTGTAGCCGTACACGACGCCATCGACCAACACGACGCCGCCGTGGTGGTTCATCATCGTCTTGCCGTCGAGGTGATAGACCTGCTCGGCTCGCAGTCCCCCGTCGTCGCCGGGCACCAATTTGACCAGCGTATTACCGGCCCCATAGTCGCTGGTGTGATAAACCCGCGTGCCATCGACGATCGGCGTGGGAATCGTCGCGACGTTGTTGCCCGAGGTCGGATCGGCAAACAATTTGGCTCCGTCGGTGACATCGAAACCGACGATGCCATCCTTGCTGCCGGTGACGTAGTAGTCGTGACCGTGAGCGTTGCCTTTGAGAACCGAGCTGTAATGGGCCGGCGAGTCGAAGTCACCTGACGTCCAAACCTTCTGGCCCGTCCGCCGGTCGACCGCAATCATGTAGTTGGCCCCACCGGGCTGGACCACCACGCGGTCGCCGTCGACCAATGGCGATTCGGCATACCCCCATTTGGGGATCGAGCCGCCGTGGTCGGCGACCAGATCGATGACCCACTGGGTATTGCCGGTTTGACGATCCAGCGCGACCAGCAGTCCGACATCCGAGAGGGCGAAAACCTGGTCGCCGTCGACGGTCGGGGTGCCCCGCGGCCCGGCGCCCCAGCCGGTGTTGTAATCCTCATCGGTGCCGGCCCGGCTGTAGGGACTCGACCAAACCTCACGTCCGGTCGCCGCATCGAGGCAAAACACTCGGCACCGCCGGTCGTCGGCACCTTGGGTAAAAAGCTTGCCGCCGGCGATCGCCAGCGAGCTGTATCCGGTCCCGGCACCATCGAACCGCCACACCTCGGCCGGCTCGCCATCGGTCCAAGTTTGTCGCAACGACTGCTCGGCAGCCTTTGCATCGCGATCGGGGCCACGCCACTGGGGCCAATCGGCCGACTGGGCCAACGCCGTCGTGGTGATAAGGAAGCAAATCAGCGGGGCGGTCAAACGTGCGAGCATATCGGTCTGTCGGCGGGTGTTAGAGCTGGTTGTTTGGACCGGCATTGTAATGACGCCGCCCCAGCCGGTCGCCGCCCGGTTCTGGTAAACTGACGGGCGAACATTTGACCAACCGATCGCCGCAGACCGCCCCTTTGAGTCCGTCCGCCGACCCGCCGCAGACCCACCCGGTCGTTTCGACTGATGATGTGGAATTGCAGGGCGGTTCGACGACTCATTTGTTGGTGGCCGCCCGGGGCGGGGATGCCGATCGGTGCGGCGATTTGCTGCAACGTTACCGCGGCTACCTGTTGATGCTGGCCCACCGGAGCCTCTCGCCGCCGCTTCGTCGGCGGATCGACCCGGCCGACGTCGTGCAAGTGACGTTCTTGGAAGCGAGCCGCGATTTGCATCAATTTCGTGGCGTCAACTCCGGCGACTTCGCGGCTTGGTTGCGCGGTTTGCTCAAAAACAACGTCGCCTCGGCGGTCGCCCACCACGTCATGGCGCAAAAACGCTCGACGCGGCGAGAGGTATCCACCGGGCCGGCCGAGGGGGCGTCGTCGTCGGCGGGCGGTTGGATTGAACAATTGCCCGGCGGGCGGACCAGCCCCTCGGGCGTCGCGGTGCGGCGTGAGGCGGTGGTCGCCCTGATGGAGGCGCTTCATAGGTTGCCCGAAACGCAGGCCGAAGCGATTCGGCTGCGATACATGGAAGGCCTTTCGCTGGCCGAAATCGTCGACCGGATGGGTAAGCCCGATACGGCCGTCGCGGGACTGCTCAAACGGGGATTGCAGAAACTGCGGGTGATCCTGGTCGGCGACAATCCGTGGCTGCCGCAATGAACAACGACGGGGTCGACGAAGCCTTCGCCGTTTATTTGCGGATGTGCGACGATGGGCAAATCACCAGCCGCGAGGAATTTTTGAAGCAATTTCCGCAGCAGGCCGACAGCTTGCGGGAATTGATGGACGCGGCCGATCTGCTGGGCAGTTTCACCGCGTCGCGGGCGGTGGCGGGCGACTCGTCGATCGACCCTGACGAATCCGATGACAACCCCGCCGCCACCAGTTTGGCGACCGGCGATACCCCCACGGTGCTCCAGCCGGTTCGGCTGGCCGCCGACCGATTGCCCGACTGGTCGACCGACGGGTTCGAGGACCTGCCGGCCGGACCCGACGCCCGACCCGATCACGGCGGCCCGACGCTGCCGTGCGATTTGGGGGACTACCGACTGCTGCGGGTGCTCGGTATCGGCGGGATGGGCGTCGTCTATTTGGCTCGCCAGCGGGATTTGGACCGGCTGGTGGCGATCAAGATGATTCGCGGCGGGTTGTTGGCGACCGGCGAGGAGGTGCGTCGGTTCTACACCGAGGCCCAGGCCGCTGCGCGGTTGCGTCACCCGGGGATCGTCCCGGTGCATCAATTTGGCCAGGCCGATGGGCATCATTATTTTTCGATGGCCTACGTCGAGGGGGACGATTTGGCCAAGATATTGCGATCCGGTCCATTGCCGGCCAAACGCGCCGCGAGGATCGTTCGCGACGTTGCCGAAGCCATCGCCCACGCCCACCAGCGCGGGGTGCTGCACCGCGATTTGAAGCCCGCCAACGTGCTGATCGACCTGCAGGACGCGGTTCACGTGACCGACTTTGGACTGGCCAAGCACCTCGACGGCGACAGCAGCGTGACGGGCAGCGGCCGGGCGATCGGCACGCCGCACTACATGGCCCCCGAGCAGGCGACCGGACATTCCGAACACGCAACGGCCGAAACCGATGTCTACGCACTCGGCGCAGTGCTCTTTGCGGCGTTGACCGGGCGACCGCCGATTGTCGGCGACACCGTGATGCAAACGCTCATGCGGGTCGTCCACACCGAAGCCCCGTCGCTGCGCAGCGTGCTGCCCGATTCGGACCCGGACCTGGAAGCGATCACGCACAAATGTTTGGAAAAACGCCCCGCCGACCGGTATCCCAATGCCGCCGCGATGGCCGACGACCTGGACCGTTACCTCGCCGGGCGGGTCGTCAAGGCTCGCGTCCGCAGCCGGTGGCGACGATCCTGGGAGTGGTTCGCGGGGATCCCGATGGTCGCTGCGTTGGTCGACCGCCGCAGCCACGAACCGACCGCCGGCCAGCGTCGATTGCAGCGGTTGGCCATCGCCGCGGTAATCGGCCTGCCGCTCCTTTTGTTTACCGGACTGGCGGTTCGTCGCCACCGCGCCGGCCGGATGCCGCCGGTCGTCCGGATTGCCGGCGGGCCGGCGGGGGGAACGTACATTGCCACCGCCGCGACGCTGGGCAAAATGGTTCGGCGGGAGACCGATGGCTCGCCGGTGCCGATCGAAATCGTCGCCAGCGGCGGCAGCGGGATCAATCGGCAATTGTTGATCAACCAGAAGGTCCATTTGGCGCCGATGCAGGCCTTTGCAATCGGTGGGGAGGTCGTCCGGGTCATTACTCCGCTTTATTACGAAACCGTCTATCTGCTGGCCCGCGGCGGCGGGGCGTTTGATCGCGAAAGCCTGAGTGGCCGCCGCGTCGCGATCGGACCCCAAGGGGGCGGTTCGGCGCCGATTGCTCAAATGGTGCTCGATTCCCTTGATTTGCCGCCCACCGTGGTTGCCCGCGATTTTCGCGATTGGCCTGCCGTTCGTCGCCCCGATTCCGGCGTCGATCATGCGATCGTTTGCATGAATCAGCACGCCGAATTGATCGATCAATGGTTGGCGGACCCCGACTGGCAGCCGGTGTCTCTGGACGCGTCGATGAACCTGTCGTTGGAGCATCCGACGCTTCGGCCGATCGACTACATCAGCCGCGGGAACCGTTTGATCCACGCGGTCGGCACGACGGCCTTTTTATGCGGCCGGACCGACACGCCGGACGTTCTGGTGACGACCGTGCTGAGTCATCTGCACCGCGACCTGCCGCCCGGCTGGATCGCCCCGGCAAGCGTCGCGGAATGGCGGGGGTTGGCATTCCATCCCGCCGCCCAGCGTTATTTTGAAGCGATTCGCGCGGATGACTCCCCGTAGCCGAAGCCGCCAGGCTTTGGTCGGAATTCCGGTTGCCGAAGCCGCCAGGCTTTGGTCGGCATCCCGTAGCCGAAGCCGCCAGGCTTTGGTCGGCGTCCTGGCGGAACGCCGCTACCGAAAAACAGCGGGTTCGGCGTCCTGGCGGAACGCCGCTACCGAAATCAGATTCGCAGCACGTTGCCGCGCAACATGACGAAGCCCAGTGCGCAAACCACCGCCGAAACGATGCCCCACTGCGTTCGGCTCAAATTTGCGGCGTATTGGGACAGTTCGTACCAGGCTTCGGCCCACCACAGCGACAGCGTGAATTCAGCGAGCAGCAACATCGGCGGACTTTGCGGGTGGGGCGGGTGGAAGGTTTCGTCAAAGTTAGGTCGCCGATCGCCGCGTGGGCTGCAAAAATTTTCGGCTTCACGCTCCTGACCCGACCTTGCCGCCCACGGCCATGCGGTTATAGTTTGCCGATCGTCGACCGCTTCACCGCGGTCGACGCAGCCTGTCAACGCGTCGCTTCGGCGATCGTTTACATGGCGCGGTAGCTCAATTGGTTAGAGCCCCGGACTGTCGATCCGGAGGTTGCGGGTTCGAGTCCCGTCCGCGTCGCTTCTTTTTGTCCCGGAAATCACGGGCTTTCCCGATTTTCGCCAATTCGCGAAATCGAGCTTGTCCGAGAAGTTGTCCGAGAACTTTGGTATGATGGCTTCGGTCGTGACGCTCGGTGGCAGCCAGCGTCATGATCCACAACGAACCTTTCTGTCGCCTCTGATGTTTCCCTTCCCTTGGATTCAGAAAGAGGTTCGTGATGGCTCATTTCCCAAAGCCGTTCTTCAAGAAGGCTCGTGGTCTCTGGTACGTTCAGATTGACCGCAAGCAAATCAACCTTGGCCCTGATCGCGATGAAGCGTTCCGCCAATACCACCAGATGATGAGTCAGCCACGTGCTGAACATGTCTCCCCCGAATCGGTCGTTGCGATCATCGATTCGTTTCTCGATTGGGTTCACAAGAACCGGGCACCGGACACGTTCGAGTGGTACCGCCATCGTTTGCAGCGGTTTGTCACCCAGTATCCCGAGATGACGGTTTCCAGGCTCCGCCCGTTCCACGTCGAGCAGTGGGTTGGAAAGTACGAGCTGGCCGTCACAACGAAGCACAACTATTTCAGGTCGATCAAGACGTGCCTGAAATGGGCGGTGAAGCAAGGTTACATCCAATCGAGTCCGCTCAAAGACATGGAAGTCCCATCGCCGGAGCGGCGAGAAGTCTACATTCCTCCCGATGAATTTAACGCGATGCTGGCTCACGTCCCCGATGGGCCGGTGCGTGACTTGCTCGTAACGACCTATCACACGGGTTGTCGCCCCCAAGAATCGCTGCGATTGATGGATCGATACGTTGAACTTGGCCAAGCTCGTTGGGTATTTCCACAAAATAAATCAAAGGGCAAGCGGGCCCCTCGCGTTGTTTACTTGGACGATCAGGCGTTGGCCATCACCAAGCGTCTGCTCGCTGAGTCCAATGGTGGCGAACTATTCCGCAACACTCGTGGCAACCCTTGGACGAAAGACTCGATCAACTGTGCCGTCGATCGAGTCAGAATTCGGATGGGCAAAGCAGCGTTGAAATCTGCTGGAGAAGAGCCAACCGATGAGGAGATCGCAGAACGCATCAAGAAGCTGAAAAAAACGAGACTGACAAAGGGTATTGAAAAAGTCAAAACGGCAGCTGAGCTTCGTTGTGAAGCAAAGCAAAAACTGTTTCGCAAGATGGCATTTGCTGCCGCCCCTCGCTATTCGCTCTATTCGCTTCGGCATTCTTGGGCAACGAACGCTTTGAAAAGCGGCGTTGATGCATTGACCGTTGCCTTGCTGATGGGACACCGTGACCCCGCAATGCTGGCACGAGTGTATCAGCACCTCTCGCATAGTCCTGACCACATGCTGGAACAGGCCATACGAGCTACAGACAACTAGGCGCTCAGGGGTCGGCGACGTGAGCGAGAATGAGAACCCTGCCCGATGGCAGCCGGGCAGGGTTGGGAAGCAACCTTTCGGTCGCCTCTGATGGATCTAGTCAAGCCGGATGTGCCTCAAGTTGAGGCGGAGCTTGCGGCGTGGGGATGTTGGCTGTGAGGATTCTGAACGACAACTCTCGATGTATTGGTTGATGTCGTGTGGTTGGAAGCGAATGGCTCCACGTCCGTTTCCTATCCGATACACCGGCAGCTTTCCGGATTCGACCAACTGATACACCAAGCTGCTCGATACGCTGAGCCATTGGGCAACATCTGTGACTGTCAGCATTCGACTCGGTTCGGTTTCGTCTTCTTTCATTGCAGGCCTATTTAGAAAAGACGTCGTTCGACTTGGTTTCCATAGACGGTCCACTGCGTTCTGGGCTGTTCTTCGCGACCGTAGAGTTCGAGGTATGGCCCCGGACTGACCCGCTCGATCAGTTCACGAACAGCAAATGGTTTTTGGCTATGCCGCGTTCGACGGTGCATCAGCCAACTTCGACAAGTTTTGTCAGTGAACGGCAGACTGCCGTGAACACCAAGCAAGAGAAACTCGTGTGACACTCGCCAATAGTTGCCCATGCCCAGTTGCGGCTTGACCCAAACCAAGCACGACTTGAAATTGAATCCCCACGCTTCTATGACATCGAATGCTTCACGAAGAAATGCATTCGTCGTCCATAGGTGTAAGTGAGCATTATCAGAGCTGAGTTGCTCGACGGGCTCTGCGCAAATCTCATCGAGCTGCAAAGTTCTGTAGTGATTGTCAGCGGCACCGCGTGCTGCCTTATTGGAATATGACCAAGGTGGATCTGCGTAGACGGTGCTGAACTGAAGTTGACTCTCAATCAATTCATCGAGATCACCGACGATGCTTGGGTGTGGGGCATTCATCCGGCGGCTTCCGTGATCGTGTCTGGATGGCCTTCTTGCTCGATCAACCAAGTGTGGGCTTCGTCGAACAGGAAACGGATGACCTGAATGTCGTCTTGTCCGAAACGAGTGGACTCGTGCCACAAGTCGCCGTTCTTGTAGAGGCGGTGAATCGAAAGTATGTGGCGAATTGCGTCACGCGATTTCGCCCGTCGTATCCGAACGACGAGTAGACCATTGCGAATCTCATGTACGAGTTTGGTTCTCATCTGGCTGGTGCTCTACTTTCGTTGGTGGGGATTTCAACAACCGCGTCACCGAGTGCTGAGCGATTCTGAACAGTGAATGGGGAAAGAGCCGGGCTGACGTGAATCAGCCCGGCAAAACCTTGGGTAAAACCCATGTCGTTCATTGAACGACTAAAACCGATGTAGCGATCTAGTACTCTTCCGGCAAAAGAATCGTGGTGCGCGAGCGGTCTGCTTCTGTGATGATCCAAAATTTGGTTCTCTCCAAACTTCGGTACTCCGACAACAATCGAAAACCTCGCGTGAGCGATTCTTCGTTTGTTTGTCGGTCTTCATCGCAGACATTGCCCCAATCACCTCGGGCGTGTCTCACCAATGCAACAACGATTTCGTCCGTAGCAATTGATGAATCAACACCCTTGGTCATCACAATTCTCCCTAGCGGAAAGCGTCCTATTTGATTGACATCTTTCATGGCGTTTACATCCGTGAAGCCGGTGGGTTGAACCCACCGGCGGATTGGTAATCCGTTACTCTTGGTTTGCCTCTCGCTTGGCGATTTCCGCCTGCTTGAGACACCACGAGAACGCCATGTCGGCTGCCTTGGCGACGAACAACAAATCGTCACGTCGAAACGACGTGGTGTCCTTGTATTCCTCTCCATCGCGGTAGGTTCTGGTAATCGTGACGCTAAGCCACGACCCGTTCTTCTTCGATTCGTTCTTCCAGATGGAAGCTCGAATACCGTTTCCTACTGCTATTCGCTTAATCGGTGCATTTGCCATGCATACTCCTTGTGTGGTATCCACACTTTGTTGGTGATTCGCTGGAGCAGGCCTTCCTGTCTCCACCGCAATGAATTGTTACAAGCTGAGGCCTCATTGCCTCAGCTACTGTGTTAGTTCGCTAACGCGAACCCGAACGTCGTTGAAGTCGTTGAGCCGTTGAGTGGCTCGCCTCTTCTTCGGCGTTCTTTTTTTGTTGAGATTTCGCTCAACCTTCACCACGGTTTCCCATGTGTGAAATACAACTTGCGGTGCATAGACAACCCACATGGTCGCAACGATGCCAATCAAGGCGATACGAACGACAAGTGCGGGAAAACCTATTACAAAGCCAAGTGACTTACGGAGTTCTGCTGGAGTACCCCGCTTCGCAAGTTGACCGTCTACCTGCGAGAAACCTCGCCTGTAGTGCTTTCCAAAGAACCTGCTGACTCCGCCCAAAACCGCACCAATGGCACCTGTTAGGTGAAGTGCAAAGTCCATGGAATGTTTCGCAGCGTCCGAAATACCCCAACGTATTTCGGAAGCCATTCCTTGAAGGCAATCTTTCAATGTTATTTTCATGACAACCTCCTGCTTGACGCCGCTGGTTCATTCCAGACGACGCTTGATTGACGAACACTTGCAGCGTTCGCCAAGCAATCGGAAGCGATTACCTACCCGTTGTTTTTTCTGCTCTCGGGCCGAGAGACGTTTTCAAACCCACGTGGGGGATTGATCGTTTAGCTTGGGTGAGAGGCTGGCTTTGAAAGGTGAGCAACGATGTTGAGCAATTCTGGAATCGCGACGACGTTGAGATGGATTCCGCTGGCGGCGAATCGTTGAAGCGAGTCACTGAGTCGACGCTGCTTCGGCGTTGTTGGCACAATCCACGTCAACTCGAATTGACTTTGACGAATCAACTCCCGGATACCTGGTTGCCGTTCGTATCTTTCGATACTGCGTTGTGCCCTTGCGACAATGCGACTAACTTTCGACTCTCCAGTATCAACACGAACATTCCCCAGCCGTTTCCATTGAGTTGTCATGTTGACGTAGTGACCGGCAGGAAGTCCGTGGCGAAATAGCTTGGGAAAGTAGGATGCAAGGTCGCTCTTTGTTACGAGTGAGCGAGTCGGTGAACCGTGGCAAAACATCAGAATGCCCAAGGCACGCGACAACGCCGCATCGGCAAGTGGCTTCGTGTTAGCAGCAGTCCAGTAGCGAAGGCCGCTTGCGTGATGCCATTCGCTTACTCGACCGGCTCTTACCAGTAAGTCGATTGCGAGCATCGCTCGCTCACGGTCTTTGATCGGTAAACAGCGATCGACAGCGATCGTGTGGCGGTTGATGAAATCAATCGTGGTCTGTTGATAGGTCGTAGGTTTTTGCATGAGTTCGTCTGTTACCAAAGTTCGTAGGGAAGATCTGCGGATTGACAGTGAAGGTGGAAAGATTCGAGCTGTTTCAATGAGTAGCGGCCTGCCGATTCGATGACGCGGACGATGTGGCCCTTCTCGTCGAAGAGAAATGCGTCAGGGTTTTTCACGCCGCGTTCTGCCATCGAAACGGCGTCTTCGCCAAGCCATGCTCGGGCGAGTTCTGGTTGAGTGGTTCGGTAATGCAGGTAGACGGCTGAAAGCAGCAAGTCGTGGTTTCGGTGGTTCACCGGTGGAAGGCCACCAGCCGATGCACCGAACAGCCGGGCAGCCCGATGACTCGCGGCGACCACTGGTGTTGGTTGACGCGTTTCATCCCAACGGTTGCGAACGAGTTCTTCAATGCGAACAAAGTCTGGCGTTGCTTGTTTAGGCATCCACGAGGCGAGCGGTCGCTCGCCGATCGGTGAAGCTTGCATTTCCCACACATCACCCACGATCATTCCGGCGTCGACCAACTGCCTAACCGCGTTGACGACCGCTTTCGAGCTACCGAATTGCGACTGCCAACCTTTGTGGACATGAGAAAGCGAAAGCAGCCTCACGCGGCAAGTAAGCGTTTCCATCAAATCGTAGATCGCCGGAGTCCAAGTTCTTTGAAACATCACTTGGCCCCCGTTGCGAGAGTGGCTGATGAATCAATTGGATGATCTTGCAGGTATCGGTCGAACATCCCGATCGCTTCGGAAGCAGTCGTCTTGGCTTGCGAGGATGGTTGCTCGCTTCGTTGATACGTCGACTTTCGTTTTCGTTGCTTCTTCGGTTTGGTCTTCTTCGCTGGTGGCTTGGATTGCGATTCAGGATCGGGGCCAATCGAGATCGTTTCTTGCGAAATAGCAGGATTCGTGTTTGCTCTGCGTCCGCGATGGGGGACAGCCTTTTGCGGGCGTTCCCATGCCGACGGCACAAATGTTCCAACATCCGCCGAAGGCCAAGGTGTGTTCTTTCGTTCTTGGTATGCCTCCGCCGAGATGTGGAAGTCGCTTTCGATGATGACTGGCATTCCGCCGTATTGTGCGTAGCCAGCACCGCGGTTGATTAGCACGACGCTCTTGCGATCATCGTCGCTAACCAATTTGATGTCGTTCTTCGTCAGACGCGGGGCGACAAAGTCCCTGACAGTTCGAGAAGTGCTGGTTGTTGCACCTCGGTCGTTGACCGATTTGGAAACGGTGATGGAATCAATCGTATCAACGGTTTCACCACTCGCCTTGGACAGTCGTTCTTGATCGTCCCAACCGGAGATTGCAAACCATTGGCGATACCGACAGTTTGTTTCCAGCGTTGATGTCAGGTCATAGCGATACAAGTCTTGCATTGACTGGTTTGCTAGGATCACCGCAACGCCCATACTGCGAGCAAGTTGCAGGAGGTAGTCTAGGTTTCTCGAAGCCATTCGCTGAAACTCGTCGACCACCAGATAGACGGGGATTCGGCGCTCGGTGAGCGTTGCTGCCGTGAGCAGCATGTAGCTTGCCAACCGAGCAATCTCGGGCGATGACCCCGGCCCCAACGTTGCCGACAAACTGAAGTAGTGAGCTTCAGGGTTTTGAAACAGTCGCGTTGGATCAATACACTTGTCGGCTACTTGTTGGTTCGGCGTATTGAGGTCGGTGATGTTCAACGCGGCGATTGACGCCAGACGCGTCACCGACATTTTGACGTGGTTTCCCGCGTCTTTTGATTTCTCATCGAGGCCATGCCGCTTCGGCGAAGACACGACATACGCAATCTTGTCACGAAGTTGCTCGAAATTCTCTATGTCGGGAAAGTGGCTGACCGTTGCATAAAGAACGGATGCGTTCGCTGAGCTGAAGTATCCTTCGCCGTAGTCGCTGCCGTAGTTAAGCCCAAGTGCCCCGCAAAGAATGTCGGTCTTTTGCAGTTCGGTCAGTCGGTTCCAGCACGGCAGCTTGAACGGATTGAAACCGTAGGTTGCTTGGTCGTCCCTTTGAGTGAAGTAGCGGATGGGAACATCGGTGCCATCGAGTGCTTTTGCTGTGTTGGCACCCTGCCTGAGAGACTGGAGAAGTTCGGGAGAGTCACCTTTTAGGTCGAGCACCATCACGCTGGCATTTCCTCCGCCAACGACCTGTTCAATGAACGGCGAAAGTCCGCGAGCTGTTTTCCCCGAGCCACTGTCACCAAGGAAGTGGGCATGTTCGCGAAACACTTCAGATGGCACCAGCAACGGTGACTGGTCATACGAGACCCGGCCAAGATAAAGGCTTTCACGTTCGACCGTGTTTTGTGACGAACGAATACGATCGGTGATCTGCTTCCATTCGCTGGCCGGAACAAAGCTCGGCTTCGGCAGAGAAACCCGTCCAAAGACTGGCGTTCCGACAATCAGGACTGCCAAGAAGAAGAGCATGATTGGCATTAGTGCCATCGCGCCGCATTGCACTGCAAGTAGGCCAGCTTGAAGCAGTAACTCAAACAGGCTTTCAGCTTGTGTAAAATGACCAAAGCCGACTGCTACAACGGATACTTGAAACAGGTTCGTCACCTGAAACATCGCCGCGGCATTCACGACGATGGCAGCGGTGAGAATCGCAATTCGCCTTCGGCAAGTGCCGGATGGACTAACCAAGACTCCGGCTAGCGGTTCGTCGTCTCGGTTGTAACTGCACCAAGTCACGACAGCGGAGAGAAAGCCGTGGACGTATTGCTTTGGGGAGTGACAATAGACGGTTACCATTCCCGCCCAACCGATCGCCGAGACCATGAGGAGCAAAGACGTGTGTTGCGGAATCAAAACGCAGAGTGCGATCGGAAGAAGCAAAACGCAACTGGACAAAGTCTGCCAGCAAAGTGCGTCTCGAATATTCCATGATTCATCAACCGACGTGGGTGACACTGTTGCAACAAAAGTGAAATGTCGCACCATTTCGCGTGCGACGAGTGCGGTAGTCGTCAACGCAAGGTAGGCATCAACCGCATTTGGAAACGGAAATAGCTGGTATATCCAAGCGGCGACAATCATGGCGAGACTGACGTCACGAGTCACAGCAAGATGGGTGCGCGTTTTGCTCCATGCGAGAAATGCCAAGACGCAAACGACAAGCACTGCCAACAGCGTGATGTCGAGAAGCAAAATTGGAATCCAGCAGCACAACAGAGCCGTGAAGCTGGTTATCGCCAGTTCTCGAAAGATTGTGACAGTGAACTTGGCGTCGTCGTTGTCGACACCCCGGTGATAGGCAAATTCCAACTCCAGCGGTTCCGATGGAACAAGCTGATGTTGAATAGGGTTGCCCGGCGATTGACGGTAGACACTTCTAGGCATTGGATTGACCTCGTTTAGTTGGCTCGAAGGAGTAGGAAGGACAGGCGTGGGATCACAGCGATGTGGACGCGAACGGCATCAGTGCAGCCACAGGCGACAAGAGCTTTAGAAATTGCTTTCGACTTCTCCTCGCTGGTTGTCAGCACGACCACCTGAAATCGGTTCGCTGTGGCGAGTTCAGAAATTTGTGGGACATCAAGCCTTTCGTGCGAGGCTTTCGTTGTCTTTCGTGCGACGTGTTGTGGTGAGCCGCCAAGATCAACGCGAACCAGCTCAAGTTGGCCTTTTGCATCGACGCAGTAGGGCGAGTGCGAAAGTTCATCTGGGAGCCACGGCATGTATTGGGCGACTTCGTCGGCAGTTAGTCGTCGCCGTCGTGCGTTTCCGCTTGTTGCGTACACTAATGTTGCGAAGTCCGTGGGCAGTGCTTGCGGACCAAGCGGTTCGCTAAGACGCGATGAAACGCCGAGCGAACCGATGGTTTTGCATCCAAGTCGGAAGTAGTTTTCCGGTGGCACAAGGACATAGCGAGTCAGAATCTGTGCGGAACAGAGTCTTGCGGTTACTTTGGCGACTGCATTCATTGATCGTCCGGGCAACAACTGTGTCGCAACAACACGATTGGTTGCCAGTCGATAACGTCTAACGAAATCGACAAACGCAAGGTCTCTGGGGCGGAGAATTGATTGTTTCATGGATTGGCTCACCAAATTTGATAGGGAAGTCCACGCAAGACCGCGTCGTCGTGAAATGCCGAGACGCGTGCTGACTCGTAATCACCACCGAACTCAATTAGCAATACAGGCACTTCGTTGGGATCAACGATCATCGCATCAGGCATCGACTGGCCCGGTTCGCTGTCGGTAATCAAGTTCTCGCCTCGCCACGCAGTGGCATATCTTGGATGGTGGCGATAGAACCAAAGCCAAACTTCGGAGACGCCAAGATCATGCGACACCTGAGCTGACATCACAGCTTTGTTGCGTCCACCAAAGTGATTCACGGTTTGTTCAGTGGGCAGAAAGACAACGGTTGACCGAAGTGCCCGGTATCGCCATCGGCTCTGCAACCGAAATGCGATTTGCGAAGCATCAGGGTGTGGTTGCCCCGGTTTCCAAGCGAACACAGGACAAAGCAACTCGGGCAGTGGTCTGGCCATCATGACGCTGCGTTGAATTAGCCCAAGCTCGACAAACCGATTCAGCCGACGTCTGGCATTGGCGACATCGCCCGACCAAAGAGCGTCAGCCAACTGGCGTTGACCGAACAGTCGGACCCGCAAGCTCAAGGCTCGCAGGATCGTCAAGTCTCGCTCGGTGAATTGCGTCTGACTTCTCATTCCGTCGCCTCCGAGTCGTCAAGTGACGAGTTCGGCGAAGCGGCCTTTTTGTTGCCGCGTTTCTTTTTGGGAGTCGACGCATCGGGCAGGCCGATTGGCAGCCCGGAGTCATCGTGGCTGTTGTCGGTCAGCCGTTCTAAAATTGCCGGTGCCGAACTGAGGGGATCGTTCAGCGACATCTGCTGGGCTTGATCGCGGATCAGTTTCGCCAAATGAGGCTTCCCGGCGGCTTCGTACCGTCGAGCTTGTTCTTCCAATTGGTTATGATGGTCTGCGTGACCGAGAATGAGCATGCGTTGCAGAGCGGAAGCCATGAAGCTTCCGATGCTTGGCAAGGCCCGCTCAACAAGCCGGTCTGTCATCCACTGCGTCGTTTTTTGGAGCATGGCTAATCCTGTCTTGGGGTTGAAAAGCAACTCTCCGGGAATGTCATCCGACCCGGAGTGACAGAATTATTGGCGACCTTCGGTTCACGCTAAATTCAAGCTGGTGCAATCTGCGAACAAGTTGGTTTCACCACAAACCAAGGTGGCCAATGACCAACGCAGGACCGAAACACGGACGGACGGTTTCAATCAACGTCTCGAAGCTGACAGCCGCGATGAATCATCGCGGTCTGAGCGTTGAACAACTGAAAGAGCTTGCTGACGTTTCGACGGGGACAGTCAACAATCTGCTCGCCGGAAAATCCGTTTACCGGACAACGGCGTCGCAGGTGGCCGCCGCACTTGGGACAACACTCGACGTGTTGATGGACGCATCGACTCCCAACGGTGGCACGTCTGCCGTTCACGAATATCTTGTTGCCGACGTTTTGTCGGATTGGATCACGGCGTCAAATGGACTGAAATTTCAGCTTTGTCGACTTCGACATTTGGAACTGGATCGTCAAGCACGCGGAAAACGGTTTGACTTGCGAGACATGACCACCGATGAGGAACAACGATGTCGTACTTGGATCAAGCGACACCCGAACGTTTGCGGTTCGCTGCAAGACCATCCCAATATCATTCGCAACCTGACGGCATTTCACGATCCGGTCGAGAGCTTCTATTGGGTCATCGACGAATGGATTGACGGTGAACCATTGCAACGAACCTTGGGGCGGCGACCGTTTGAACCGCTCGTCGTGAAAGAATTGCTGCTCGATGTGGCTCGCGGCTTACACGGGCTGCATGAGATGGGAATCGTTCGGCGGGAACTTACTCCGGCAACGATCACAATTCGAGAATCAGACGGTCGAGCAATCCTCACCGAGTTTGAACTTGCCAAGCTGATTGACCGTGGGCCAACCGTATCGACCAGCCAGTGGCCGACCGATCCTTACCGTGCAGGGGAGGCGGATGCCGATGACGTTGATGTGCGAGCTGACATCTACAGTTGGGCAAGGATCGGAGTTCACGCAGCAACTGGAAAACTTCCCGAGATCGGTTCGGAGAAGTCGGCGTTGGCAGAGACCGACCTTCCAATGTCGATTCAGTCATGCCTCACGAAGGCAGCGAGCGTCTTCCGAAGTGATCGTCACACGTCGATGGATGAATGCCTGCCAGTCATTGAATCGTGGAGTTATTGAAATGGGCGATAATCAAGACCAAGACAGGGAGTTGCGATATGTGGTCAAGCAATACCGTGATGAGCTTGAGTTTCTCACTGGCCTGAATGAATCAGTTAGAAAACTTGTTCAAGTGTCTCGGTTGGTCGAACGAATCATCAAGACGCATTATGCACCAGAAGATTTTGAAAAGCCGATGCTTGGTTCTTTGTTGCACTTTCAGAAAGGATTCCTGGGAGGCAATTTTTCGCAAGCAGCGATTGGAATCGACGTTCGGAATCAAATGTCTCACGACGACGCCAGGGGGTTCCCAAACGAAGCGAGACTGGGCAAAGGATTTGAGGCCCTTTCTGAGATAGTTGAGATTCACTGTTTGGATCTTGAAAAAGACTTGCCGGCTCCTCCCAATCCTTCCGTCGCCGGCAACAGCGAGACTGCTTG
The DNA here is from genome assembly GCA_963833245.1 of Pirellulaceae bacterium. Lineage (GTDB taxonomy): Bacteria > Planctomycetota > Planctomycetia > Pirellulales > Pirellulaceae > Rhodopirellula. The sequence goes on along the minus strand of CAWHXH010000002.1, from coordinate 49,392 downwards.
GCACCCCCGTTTCAAGACTGACTCGGAGTGGACCGAAGCAGAGCCAAGAGCCTACGTCACTCAAATTGAACGCCGACCGCCGCCGCAACTCGAAGCAACAGAAAGCGATCCAGACGTTTCTGCATCAACCGTTGCGGAGTACTCATTCTGCCCACGCGCCGGTATTTTGACCCACGAGGGTGGGTTTTCTGACCCGGAAGAAGAGCTTCCTTCCCTTGCTTTGCTTCCATGGTACGAACAGGCAGCTATTGAAGAAGCGTACATGCACGCACTCTATGTTTTGTTTGCCTTGCCCGGTGGGGCTGGTGGCGGCGGTTGTCATTTTGTCGTTGCTTATGCTTGGGAACCCCGTCTATCCCTTTCTGCTGACGGGATTGGTAGTCGGATGGATGTTCTTTGCATGGCGAGCAATCCAGACGCTGGCGAGAGATCGGCAAGCGAAGACTTGCAGCCCAGCTCGCGAGCGAGTGCAATCCCTGTTCCGGGTAAGAACGACGTTCCAGCCGGTTGATTGGTGGGGGTTGCTTCTCGCCGGCTATGAAGTGCGTCGCCCCGAAGCCGCATTGCACGATGAGCGATGGAAACTCAGCGGAAAACCACGACGAATTTTGGACAAGGGAACGATGAGCATTCCCGTTCATCGAATCCGAAAAACAGAAGGGCCAGTGCTTCCGCAACATATCGTTCGAGTGATGGCTCACTGTCATCTGATTGAAGCCACCGAAGGAGCGAACAGCCCGTTCGGGATCGTTCTTTTTGGCAACACCTATCTGGGGATGACGGTGCCCAACACGGACGAAAACCGCGAACGATTTCACACCGCTCTTGAGCGAGTTCGGACAATGATCGTCGAATCTGATGCGGGCGAGCGTCAACCGCCCGAGCCGGTCACCGGGAAGTGTTTGCAGCGGTTGCCACTACGGTCACCCGCGTTCGATTGCACGCAGAAGACAAAACGATGCGATACGACGAACCGCTCGACCCCGTTCTATTCCACAACGGAAAGAAGCTGTTCCACTGCGACTGCGGAGACCGATTCAATTGGAAACCCAAACATGAACGCAATCGAAAAATGCGTCTGCTTGAATAAGTTGATCAGCTCATCCGTCGTTGTATCCAATCAGTTACTCGACGTCACAAGACTCGGCGTTGCGACTGCCTTGATTGGTCTGCCGGATTTCAGCTCATTGCCGTGTTCCAACTTTCTAGCCATTGGCTCGATGTCTCGAAACGATCGTCTGGTTTTATCGCCAACGAACGATTCAACAAGTCGTCGATCGGTTTCCAAATCCGCTTTGGGATATTGTCGCGTTCGGGGCTAATTTCGCTAGGTGGAACCAAGCGTGACCCGGACTGAACGGAGTCAGGCAACATTCCAATTTTGCCGCCGTGACCATCGTAGGGAATTTTGTTGGTCAAAATTTCGTACAGAACGACCCCCAGTGAGAAGCAGTCGGCTCGAAAGTCGACGTACTGCGTCTCCCCCCAGAAACTCCGGTGCCGCGTAGGCTCCGCTCACACCGTCGCCTTCCTCACGTCGCGTCGTTCGCTCCACCGTCCATGCGTTGCCATAGTCAATCAGGACCAGACTGGTTCGTTTGGTGAGAATTAGATTCGCCGGTTTGATGTCGCCGTGAACGATTTGTTTGTGGCGATGAAGGTGACGGAGTGCATGGGCGACGCCTTTGACGAAACGGACGGCCTCGGGGGCAGCAATTCGATGCCGGTTGCGGTCACGGATGCCATTTAGCACCGATCTCAGATTGAAGCCATCGACCCACGGCAAGACGACGTAGACGAAGTCACCGTCGCGATGGCATTCGAGAATCTGAAGGATTTCGTTGTCGCCGCGCGTAAGCCGCCGCAAGCGTGCGGACGTGGTCAATGCCGCCGGACGAATTCGGCAGGATGTGCAACGCTCGCATCTGTTTTGCACTTGGGTCGAAGACCTGAAATGCCTGCCGTCCCGATGAGCCAATTTTGGCGACGGCAAGGTAGGTGCGACCGCCGACCCGAAAGCGTTCGATGACCGGTAGCTCGGCCCCTCGATAGCGGATCGAACGACTCGGCATTGGGTGAATTTCCTTCCAAAGAAATGATGATGCACAAATGACAAAGTGTAACGCAAAGTATTCCCAAACACCTGTAGCTAACACCTGCCGGTCGCAAGCGACCCTAAGTCGCTTGCAGACATGGGATTCAGTAGGAATCAGGAATGGAACGTGAGCGGGTCATTTAATGTTCCGGTGCAGGTGCCAATATATGGGGCGGCGAAGGGGTCGCCGTGCGACCCCGACTAGAGCGGCGAACGCCAGTGAGCCGCTGACCGCCGGAGCGTCCAGCGGAGGCGGAAGACGACCGCAGGCTGCCCCAGCAGGCTCGGTCGTGAGTCGAGCGTCCAAGCGAGACGGGCGGGCGTTCAAGCCCGCAGCGAACCGCCCCAGCGGTGAGCGTCACGGCCCGTTCAGGGCCGGTGGAGCGTTCAGCGGAACAAAGCCGAAGGGCTGGCCCCAGCCAGCCTGAGAGGCGCTGAAGAGAGGCCCGGCTGACGGCGCGAGTTGTGACAACTGATTCGGAAGATAGAGCGGGCGGATTAATCGTCGGTTGGCACATCCAAGCCGTCAGTCGGATCGACCAGCAAGGTGAGTGCGTCGACTCTTCCGCGACGCGGAAAGTCGCAAGCGAGCGGCGGGGTGGGCGAAGGGGGATCTCCTGATCGCGAACGCGGTCGGGAATCACTCGTAGCCAAGTGACCGTCGAGGTGTTCCGCAAGACGAAGTTTGCGGAAACCGAGCGGGAACCCATCTACCAGATCGCCCACCGGGCGATGCGATGTCTCCCGGATTATTAACAAGGAAGGGGGTAGAGCGAGGTTCGCTTTGCAGCCAGCGTGAGATGGTGATGGGGGTAACGCCGAATTCCAATCGCAACAAAAGCGACTACAGAACGGAGTCAAAGAGTGTGCCGTTCCGCAGTCGCCATGACTCGTTCGGTTTAGGCAGCAAGGCTTGGTTGCAACTTGGCAGTAGCTTGTTCGCTAGCTTCTGAACCCCTGACCAACGGCTGCTCATCGTCGAACAGGCTTTTCAGAATGTCGGACGAACATTTTTGAATTCGTTTCATCGAGTCCGCGAACACGTCACTGTTTCCGCGATGCAGGTGGATGTATTCAGCAGAATGATCCACGCCCTCGACACCCAACGCTTGGCCCACGATTTGTGCGACCGCTTGTGCCTCAGTCTCCATCACAGTGTTACTCAAACGTTTCCGAGTGTCTTTGTCGGGGTGCAGTATTTCGTGAGCAAGCTCATGAACGAGAACTTCCAACCGCATCGGCGGTTTCAAGCCGGAAAGGACAGTGATCTTTTTTAGCGACGAAAAACCCAACGTAGAGCCATCGAGAATGCCATATTTCAGCGTGATTCCTCTGGACGCGATCAATCGCTCGACAGCACCGATCCAGCGTTCCACGTCACCGGTCGGCTCTGACAATTTGGGCAAATCATCACCCTCCGTTTGGCTAATGTCGAACACATGCACGACGCGAAAGCCGAAAACCTCCCGTTCATCGGCAGGCGAGTCTTTCTTCCTGACGGCCAGCGGCGCTGTGATTCCGATTCCCTTTTCGCCCTTCTTGACCGACCGTCCGATGGCTTTCCAACCGTGGAAGCCCAGCACTTTGGTTGCATCAGGACACTGCTCTGCAATTAGTACACAGTTGTTGAAACTGTATTTGTGAAATCGAGCCATTAGTTTCATCACGTCTTTCAGGCGGACGGTATGGCCCGCTTTCAGAGCGGTATTGAGCTGGTCGATTCCAGTTTGAACGAGCTTTTTCACTTCATCTTTTTTCATTGGATTTCTTCTCCATTTGCTGCATCCGACTTTACAGCGATTGATTCGTTACGCGGCCTGTCGGCGGCCACGCACCAATCCAACACAGCAAGTCAAGGTGGAGTCTTTCGCGCAGCGAAAGCAGCAGTGAGGAGCAGAGCGAAGCGACGGGACGAACGGACCTTGACGCTGTGGCACAATCAGAAATGCAGCAGACAGGCCCCCATTCATCTTTCAAAGAAAATAGTGGTAGAAGGCAAGCAAGCGAGAACAGTTTAGGAAGTGAACGACCGCTTCAGGCCGAAGCGGTCTCTGGACTATTCAACGACTAGCTTTCTGTAGCAGGTAGAATTGTCGTTGCGTCTTGTTGAATCTTGGTTGGTTCGCAGTTCAGTAATTCGACAAGCCGCGACCGAATCTCTCTGATCTGATCCGGTGACGTGGCGAGCCACACTTTGTCGAGAAGCTCGTCTCGTTCTTTCTGCAATTTAAGTATCCATGACCCAAACACCGAATTCTCCATCAATTCTCGGTTGTGGACACGGGCGGCACGCTTCACGGCAGTCTTCACTTCGCTAGGAAGGTATCCACCAGGGCAGTACGGGTCGGGATTCCGGTGACCAAGCTTTTTCAGGATCTTCACGAGAATTTCCTTGCGGGTTTGCTCGCGGCAAGCAATTTCATCTTCGACCTTCTCTCGCTCGGCCTTCAATTTCTCAAGCCCCAACGACTGCCAAGCCTTTTCCTCGGCTTCTTCTTCCATTTTTTGCCGAAAACGTGGGTTTTCACCCAGTTCTCGATCATCAATCGTTTGATTGATTTTCGTTTCGATTTGATTCTTCCAGTGGTCTTTTTCTTTCATGGTAATTCCCATTTTGTTTTCTCCAATTGGTTTACATCGACGTCTGGCATCGCCGTGATTCTCATTTGGTAAAGTGCCTGCCAGCGGCACCCCGCACGCAACACAGCAAGTCAAGGTGGAGTCTTTCGCGTAGCGAAAGCAGCAGTGAGGAGCAGAGCGAAGCGGCGGGACGAACGGACCTTGATGCTGTGGCACAATCGGAAATGCAGCAGACAGGCCCCCCATTCATTTTCTTCAGCTAGATGGATTCCGATCGGAAGTCGGTCTAAACTGTCGTCTTTCAAATCTTGAAACGGGGAAGTACCGAACATGTTGCGGGTTTTTACGACAGCGATTTCGACATTGATGCTTGCGGTTCCCTGCTTGTCGCAATCCAAGATCCCCCTGACCGAACCGACTAACCGCGCAATACCCACTAAGATCGCTACGGCGAATGTCTACTGCTTCTGCACCAAAGATCAGTCGATTGCCTTCGTACCAGCACAAAACCAGTCATCGGTGCGTCAGATCGTTCCTTCCAGCGGTGCGGCGTCGAAGCCTATCGAGTTTCCAGGTGCAGTAAAGCTTCTGTCATGTTCTCCCGATGGACAGACACTGGCGGCACTCGTGGATAACACGATCTATTTTGCGAAAAGGGATCCGCAACAGGCAGATCACATTGCGGTGTCGATTTCACCAGAGCTTGAATCTCTCTCCGAGTTCAAGTGGAGTGCTGACTCGAAGGTCGTGTTCGCGGTCCGAAGTGGCCGGCCCGCAATCATTACGAGAATTGTATTGGATCAATCTGAGCCCGAGCAAGATTTCTCCATTGGTTCTTGGGACATTTTAATGGCTGACTGCGGTTTTCGTGGGGTTTGTCTATTCTGGGCGGATGAACGATCTGAACGCCCACTACCGTGACCTTCTGGGACTCGATGACGCCTGGAGGGTCGACGACGTCGATTTGAATTTGGCTGGCAGCCAAGTGACCATCCGCCTCGAGCACCGAGGCGGACCGATCCAGTGCCCCGGGTGCAGCACCACTGCCCCGAGAGCCGATACCGCCCCGCGGCGGACTTGGCGACACCTAGACACGATGCAGTTCACCACCGAGATCCAGAGCCGCCATCCCCCGCTGCCGATGCCAAAAGTGCGGCGTCAAAACCATCGCGGTCCCCTGGGCTGGCAAGCACTCGCGGTTCACGCTGATGTTTGAAGCCTTTGCCATCCGCGTCCTGCAGTCAGCTGCCAACGTCAAACGAGCCGCCGAGTTGCTCGGTCTGTCCTGGAAGGCGGCCCACCGGATCATGCAAGCGGCCGTTGAGCGGGGCTTGGCAAGACGCAAAGCCGAACCGATCGCCAACCTGGGCGTCGACGAAAAGAGCTTTGGCCGGGGACACGACTACGTCTCGATCCTGACCGACACCGACCGATCGCGAGTGCTCGAAGTCGTCCGCGAGCGAACGATCGTTGCCTGTAATCAATTGTTCGGATCGCTCACTGGCAAGCAGCTGCGTTCGGTCCGATCGGTGTCGATGGACATGTGGCCAGCGTTCATGAGCAGTGCGGCGGCCAAAGTGCCTGCGGCGAAGATCGTTCACGACAAGTTCCATGTTGCCAAGTACCTCGGCGAAGCGGTCGACAAGGTTCGGCGGGCCGAGCACCGGGAGCTGCAGGCCGACGGGGATGACTCACTGACGGGGCTGCGGCAGTTGTTCCTGTACAACTTGGAGAACCTTTCGAACGACCGGTTTGCGGAGCTCTCGAAGGTTCAGCGGGCGGATTTGAAGACGGGGGAGGCTTGGTCGATCAAGGAGAACTTCCGTCACTTCTGGACGCACGGGGATCGTGCTTCAGCGAAGCGTTTCTTTGGACAGTGGCACTGGTGGGCGGGGGGCTGTGAGCTGAAGCCGATCGAGAAGGTGGCCAAGATGCTCCGGGGGCATCTTGATGGTCTGCTGAACTACTTCGATCACCGGGTGACCAACGCAACGGCGGAGGGGTTCAACAGCCGGATCCAGTCGATCAAGTCAGCGGCTCGCGGCTTCCGCAAGTTCGCCAATTACCGCACCCGGATCCTGTTCTACTGCGGCAAGCTGGACCTGATGCCAAATATCAGCCATTAAAATGTCCCAAGAACCTCTCCATTGGGCATCAAATTCACTCATGTTTCCCCAATATGAATGGCAAGTTGTTTATCACGTTTACGGACGAAAACGTCGAGATTTGGCGACAGGGGGTGAGCGAAAACAAGATCGTTGAGGGCCGGTCAAGGGTTGTATCTGGGTCAGCGAATGGACGGTTCATCGCTTTCAGGTCAGGCAATAAACTTCAAATATGGACGCTAGATCCGCTTGGCAAGGGAGCAACGGTTGCAGCGGGCGGAGCCGAGCTGATCCGCTTTTCAGACGACGGGAAGAGACTGGTGGTTTCCGAAATTCAGGACAAGGTGAAGTGTTACTCGGTGAGTAACGACGGTCAACTTTCACTGAATCAGGAGTACGTTACAGGCTCTGGAAGCGGATGGGTTTCAGCTAGCGGAAGAATCGGGGCATGTCTTGGTCATAGCAATACATCGCGGTTGTTGCGTGTGTACAACTGTGTAGCTGAGGCGGAGATTGAGGTTCCAATTGTGCCAAAAGGATCATACTTTGGATACGATCAGCCAATTTTCCCTGAGCAATATATGCTCTCGAAGAATGGCGTCTGGGCTTTGGTTGAGTGGCCAGAAGGACGTCTAGAGATGTTCGATGTCAGGTCACAGCTTTCTGTTTGGGGGTGCCGCGTGCCAGGACTTGAACACGTCTGGTTGGTAAACAATGGAGAGAGGCTTCTGACGATCGATAAGTTCGGCAATCTTCAAATTCATGACACGACCAGTGGGAGAGTCCGTCGGCACAACGTAAGCGCAGAATCGACGCCACAGCCGAAAAGGAGAACAGGCGACACACGATTTCGACTTCAGATGCTGCCCGATGGGAGGCACTGCGTTGTCTGGTGCGGAGCATCGCGGCGTGAATTTATCGTCATCGAATTAGCAACCCAAGAAATCGTCAGTCGTGTGAAGGCTCTGGACAACAGAAATGGTGTCGTTCAAGCGTGGCGTCCCTCCGATGATGGTTCGATCATTTGCGTCATAAAAGATGACATTGAATTGTTGCAGACCGGGTTTCAAACGAGGGGAACCGGACAAGCCGAGAACTACGGTCGCTTTCACATGGCAGTCAAGCCGTTCAGAGCGAAAGAGTATTCCCATAATATCTACGACACAAAATCCGGACAAAAACTCCGAACTCTTCAGTGGGAATTCGTCAACCATACCTACGTTCGGAATTGGGCACCTGTTTCGCCTGATGGGAAACTGTGTGCGGCGGTAGCTCGTCAGTGGGACGGCGAAGGGACGGGCGTTGAAGTCAGATCAACAGATACCGGCGAACAGATGCATGCAATCTCACTGGGTGATCGGCGATTCTCCTTCGCCGAGTTCACCCGCGACAACACTGGGATGTGGATTTTGACTAAAGATTCGTTGATGCGGCTCGACTTTGATACAAAGACACTCACACCGTTCCTTACGGGTGAAGGGACCAAAAGCAAGCTCATGGAGCACGACCCGTTGCGTCCAACGCCCTTAGCGGATTCCGACTGGCACACGTCACAGTTCGCGTCGTTTGCTGAGTCTGACACAGGGTGGATAGCGACAGGACATCATAGAGGTTTTGTGAACATCTGGAGCGCTAAGGATCAGCAGCGGTATGCTTTCCTTCGTTGCGGAACAGAACTTGTCAGGGCCTTGGCGTTCTCTGCTGACGGCAAGTATCTGATGTCATGGTGCGCTGACCGTAATACGTTGCAAGTCACTGAGATGTCCTCCATCCTTCCGGCAGCCCCACCAGAACCGATGGCCGGTCAAGACGTGAACCTCGATTTCTAACGTAGCGCGCCAGAGAATGGAATTCTCCACGTGAGCCGCATTCCTATGGTAAAACACGTAGCCGATGCGGTGTTTCGAAAAGTGCTTCGCTACTTGCCTCCCAATTTCAGAATCTTTTTGGACGCCACATGACTGTTGCCTTTCCAATCGGGCTGATCGACGAGTGGGAGAACTACCTTTGGTATGCCACGGGCCCCAATCCCTCCCGACTCCCATTGTTCAAGCGTTCGTACAATTACGGTGACAACATCAAAAAGGGTGACTCGCTTTGCCACATCCCCGATCAAGGCGTACACATAAGGTCACCGGTAACTGGCAAGCTGGTTGGGTCGGAACAATTCGAAGTCTCTGTTGGTGGCCTAGTCAGCCGAATGGATCCAACTACGCGCGCCGTTTTGGAGACCACTCGGAAAAAACACGTCAATCACTTATTGTTCGAGTGCAGTCGGTATGACTCCCCTGGGCGATTATGCGGAGACGCATTCTTTCAGTTGGTCGATTTCATTCATTTCATTGAGTTCCGCGTTCGGCAATGGCAAGCCGAAAACGAGAAGAGATGGCTCGAACGCACGTTTGGACCAAAATCAAAGGAACGAAAAGAAGTATTCGAGGGTCACATCGATCCAGAGTATGCGGCCTCCCGTCGCAAAGATCCTGAAAAAATGCTCGAAGGTGCGAAAACGCTCGATGACGCGGTACTGCTTCAGGTTTGAAAATGAATAGTGGTCAGTCGCAGAGACCATAAGAGGCAAACGGGATTGGCCACCTTAGTCGCATTACTTTGGTAAAGTAGTCGGCCAATGCGGTGCTTTGGAATTGCTGCGGCACGCTGCAAAATGGAGAGTTGTCTGGTTGATCCCCTCAAAGTCTGACTCTAGCCATTATTAGGCTGAAAAAACTTTCGTTCTCACCGCTTCGTCCAGGTCGCTTCTTCACATTTCTCCTAACCCGCGAAAAATTTCGGTGAAAATTGTTCTCGCACAAGAGACGAATTACTTCGTTGGTCAAGGTATCCCACCACGCAGGTTGGTCACCCCTATCGAGACGGTTAGAATCGGGGGGATCGTTCAGGTTGGACGATCCGACGACTGCTTCTACTACTTCTTGGGAGACCAGAAACATGGCGGCTTTTTGACCGAACGTGCGAAAGTCATCGACAAGGCTGGCAACACTGTCTCACAATTTATCGCTCCTACTCCGATCCCTCCGGCGGTACTTGACGATAGCGATTTATTCGTCCGAGCTAATTCCGATCCACGTTATTATTGCAGCTTGGACGATGAACATCACCGGCAACTCGGCTGGGAATGACTGTCCACGAATGAAATCAACCCAGCAGCAGACGGTTCAACAATGCTCGACATCCGACAAATGAAAATGCCGGACGATATGTACGGACTATCGTTCATCGATAGCTGGCCGATCAAACAATTGGCCGCAGAGAGATGCTTGCGGCGATTTGAGCTTGTACCGAAGGATGCGAAGCTCGATGTAAGCGAAATTTCGGCGGAAGCAAAGGGAGAGAGCGTTGGAATTGCCTACTACTTTCGCACCGGATTTTTCGCTTCACCACGATCCGGCTCAGATACTGTCCCGGTAGCGCAATTCAATGTCTGCTTAAACAACATCTGGCCGAACCCTTCTTCACACGACAAAAGGTCCCTACTTCGCATTATTAAAAACGACCGGGCCAGACTACCTGATTGCAATCTTCAAAATTTGCTGTGACTTGGACACAGAGCCTCTAGCAAATCGGGACCGGTCTGTCAGTCCGATTGTGATCGCACATCTCCTTTGACTTGATAGTCGTTCCTCATCCTTCAATACAACTCAAACTGAACCACTCCAATGCCTGGACGAACCTGGACCGCAACCCGATCCATGAACATGGACGCAAATGCAGCGTGGCAACGATTGCTTGACAGTTTGGGACTGGGCGATTCGCCCCGTGGAAGCTTGCCTGGCTTTGAACTCGAACGTCGAGGTGGCGGTCAATGGTCCGATGTCAGATGGTACATGAGCGGACGCGAGGAAATCGGCTTTTTCTCCAGCATTGATGAGTCAAACCGATGTCTTCGCTTCAATCTGCTGGATGAGCGGGAACTGCCACGACGAACGTACACGTTCGCCATCGAAAGCGACAGCAACAGTTCTTCGATGGTTACTTGCAAAGTCTGGCAGAAAGAGAAACTGACGAAGGGTGGTCTATTCCGGTCTGTGCTTCATGCCGTCAATCCAATCGACACAGACAAGCTCGCGGAAGAAGCAATCAAATTTTGAACTGTCTTCACAGGTCAGTTTTTCAGTGGTTGCCACGTGGAGACGAAGAACAACTCCAACCGCATCGGCGTGAGCCTATAATCTACAACCGTATGTTGTTGCGGATTCGATGGCGGACATCTTCCAATGCTTGGCTCAGTGCCAATTCGACTTCGTGGTAGTTCATCTTCGTCGGGGCTAACACGGTCACCTTCGCACCATTTTCAGGGAGAAAGACAAGGTGGAGACCGCGGCGAGGCTTTGAAACCTTTTTCCCTCGACGAATTTTGACCTGACGAACCGCCTTGGCGTGCGGCAATTCGCCTGAGACTGCCTTTGCCGCCAATTCCGAAATTGACCGGTCATTGTCGAGTTTGCTCAGTTCGTACGCTGACGACTTCGACAACGTCCCGCTTTCAACTTGGGATTGAAGTTCGTCAGGCAGATCAAGCAACGCGAGTGCTCGGCTGACCCGTGACGTAGAAAGGTGCAATGACTCGGCCACCTGCTTGCCGTTCCAGTCATTGAGGGTCATCAATGCTTGGTAAGCTCTGGCCTCCTCGATTGGCTTCAAGTCCCGACGAAGCAGGTTTTCGACCAGAGCTTGCTCGCGAATCTCTGCCTCGGAAATATCTCCGTCGACAAAAAAACAGTCGACCGTCGGCAGCCCGGCGGCTTTGGTCGCCCGCCATCGGCGCTCACCCGAAATTAGAATCCACTTTGCGGTTGCTTCGTCCCAGCGAACACGAATCGGGTGTAGTTGACCGTGCGACTTGATGCTCCCGGCGAGTTTGGCAATTTCTTGCTGATCGAACTCCACTCGCGGTTGGTCGGGATCGGCCACCACTCGGTCGACCTCGACTTTGCCGAACGTCGGGCCTGTCCTAAATTTTGTGTCAGGTGAACGGTTGTCTATGGTTGGTGATCTTTGGGGATTCGGTCAGGGAACAGAATCGCGAAGTGGTTCAGGGCCTGCTTCCAGTGTTTGATCGGACGGGTCCATCGCTTCGATGCCTCCCGGATCGCCATGAACAGAAGTTTCAAAGCTGACTGCTCGCTGGGGTACTGCTTGCGGTTCTTGGTGTACTTGCGAATCACGCTATTGAGCGACTCGATCGCGTTGGTCGTATAGGTCACCTTGCGAATTTCCTCGGGGAAGTCGAACATCGAGATGATGTCCGCCCACTTCAGACGCCACTGCTTGGATATTGTCGGATACTTGCTGTCCCAAATCTCACCAAACTTATCAAGTTGTTCTTCAGCCGCCGCGACCGTCGGGGCGGTATATATATTCTTCAAGTCCGCCGCGACTGCCTTGGCGTCGGTCGTTGATACATAACGGATCGCCGCCCGCACAAGATGAACTAAGCACAATTGTACTTTTGTTTGCGGGTACGCCGCCCGAATCGCTTCGGGGAAACCTGCTAGACCATCGACGCAGCAGATGAAGATGTCTTTGAGGCCTCGGTTGGACAGGTCGGTCAAACAATTCAGCCAGAACTTCGCCCCCTCGTTCTTGGCGATCCAGAGCCCCAAAAGCTCCTTTTTGCCGTCCAAATCGATTCCCAGGGCCACGTAAACGCAGTGGGAACTGACGCGGGCATCACTACCGCGAATGTTGACGACGATGCCGTCTAAGAACACGATCGGGTAGACCGACTGGAGACTACGGGTCTGCCATGTTTTGAGATCATTCTCCAGGTCTTCGGTGACGCGGCTGACCAGGTCAGCCGAAACGTCGACATCATACAATTCTTTGACAACATCTTGGATGTCACGGGTCGTCAAGCCTTTAGCATATAACGCCAGGATTTTATCATCAAATCCTTCGATTCGTCGCTGATGCTTGCCAACAATCTGAGGCTCAAAAGTGGCTTGTCGATCGCGTGGGGTTTGGACTTCAATCTTTCCAAAGTCGCCTTGCAGCTTCTTGGTCGAACGACCGTTTCGGCAGTTCGCTCGGCCGGTCGTTGAGGTAATTTGCGTCTCGGCCTCAGTGGCCAGGTGGTGGTCCATTTCGGCGTTGAGCATTGTCTCCAGCCCACGCTTCATCATCGTTTGCAGCAGGGCATTGAGTTCAGCCATCGAGGAGGCCCCGGTGGCGAACTCGGTGGCCAGCTGTTCAGCTCGTTCTTGAAGTTTCGCGTCCATGCGTTTGGCTCATTATTTGTGGAAAGGGAGAAAGTGTAGCTGTCAAGTCGCCTTCGCACACAAAATTCCTGACAGGCCCACGAACGTCCGAAGAGGAACTCGTCCGATGTCCTTCGCCGATGAGACGGGGGCAAGCTGAGTGCGCCGCCCCGCTAGCCTCAGCCCCATCGATTCATCAACATTCAGGTTTACTTCTTCCAGTGCGTTCCGAGTACTCGCCATTTGCTACACCACCTTGCGTTTCGATTCATCCTCAGTAATTCCATCGAGAATCTCACGAGCCAGACAAAGAGTCAATTTCGCGGCTTTGGATTTCGAGTCGTGGTACTGGACCGGACTTCGTCTGGTTAACGCTACTTTGAAAGCCGACGCCTCCGGGATCACGGTTTTCATCACGGAATCTGCGTACATTCCCCGAAGCTTCTGCTCGTACATCCGATGAATCAGCAATCGCCCATCGCAACGAGTCACCAAATGGTTCATGGTTTGAAGCGTCGGATTCAAGACTTTGACCTGTTCGACACACTGATGGACCGCACGAAGCCCCTGCGTCCCGAAATCTTCCGGCGGTACCGGGATCACAACGTGGTCGGCGGCAACCATTGACGTCCAACTGCATCGGTACAGATTCGGTGGACAGTCAATCAGCACCACGTCAAAACCGGATTGTTCCGCGATGAATTCGCGTATCGCATATTGCAGCATTCCTGTGCTCTCCGGCTCCGGTGCGTTGAATGGTGCAAGGAATTGATTGGCTGGGCAGAGCGAGATGCCCTTGAACGCCGTGGGCACCACGATTTGATTCCGATTTCCAAAAAAGCTGCGTTCATCGAACAGCATGGCAAGCGTTTGATTGGACCGAAGCCCCTCGACCGCTGCGGAACCGAGAAATCCCTGGCTCAGTGAGCCTTGGGGGTCCATGTCCAACAGCAACACGTTTAAGCCCTGAGCCGCGAGCGCCCCGACAGGTGAAAGCAGGTGGAACTTTTTCCACAACCGCCCTTCTGGTTGATCAAGCAAAACGTTGTTGGCATGTTCCTCCGTGGTAATTGCAACTTGCAATTTCGTGCAAATGACTGCGATTGCTCGTGGAATCGTGGCAGGCCCGAACGACGGTCGTCAAGCAATTTCATCAGCAGCCGGTATTCGTCGCCGACATGGTTTGTTGTGTCGCGAACCGGGGCTTCGTGCTACGAAGCTATCAGGAGCTGAATGGCATGGCGAAAGTGGAACAGAATGGGGCGAGACGGTCGCTGGGCATCGGGCAACTGAGTTTGGTCGAGCATTCCCTCTGCCCGCTCGACCGACAATCGTCTCTGACCGAGAATCTCGTCCACCAAGTCCAATATCGATACAGCGACGCAAAGCGAGCACGACGAACGGCACGAGCAAGAGTTTTTTGCCCTCTTGGACTGTCAGCCAGCGATGAACTCTACTTATGGGGTTTGCTGGCCCTGACGCTCTCGCTACAAGACGATCGCAGCGATTTAGTAGCAACGCCCCACTGGTGCCTCCGACAGCTTGGCATCGTCGACACTCGCTCCGGTCGTGGTGGCGAGCAATACCGGCTGTTTCGAGACGCAATCAGACGGCTATCGGTCACGAGCTACCTTTGCGATGCCTTTTACGACCCGATCAAAGCTGAACATCGAGAGGTCAGCTTCCATTTCTTAAGCTACGACCTGCCGAGCGGTTCGTCCCATCGAGCGTGGCGATTCAACTGGGACCGAACCTTTTTCGAACTGGCGAAGCATGGAGCGAGTCAACTTCGGTTCGATTTGGAACTGTATCGCAGTCTAGACCCAGCGTCGCGGCGGTTGTTCTTGTTCGTTTCAAAGATTTTTCATCGGCGAAGTTCGCTTCCTTCCTTTGATCTTCGATACGTTGCAGTGGAACTGATGGGTTTCTCGCCAACAGTTACGCTCCGTGACCTTCGTATGAAAGTCATTCGGTGTTTGAATAAGTTGGATGCCTGCGACGTCATTAAAGATGCAGAAATCGCACGAATGTCGAAAGGCAAGTATCTCCTTTCGGCGAATCGCGGCGCCTATTTTGAGCAAAAAGCGGAGGACAAAGAATCAATGAAGAAGTTGCAGCCAATTGTCGAGACACTCATCGGCCTGGGATTCGAGACCGGCGCGGCCTATTCGCTTTCGAGAAAATACCCGGCTCGCCTATTGGAGGAATGGTGCGGACATCACTCAAGCCGCATCGGAACGGTTTGGAAAAGCTTTCTTTAAGAAGTCGCCAATGGCGTTTTTCGTTGACTCTGTCAGCAAGGCGTCGAAAGGTCAGCGGACGGCTCCCGATTGGTGGCACGAAGTCAGACGCGAGGAACAGAATCAGGTCGAGCTATCTAACAAAAGTCAGAAGTTGTTCGCCAACCTTCGCGCCGAACTATTTGGCGATTCTACGGTCAAGCAGTCTCAGCAGGACGCTTCCGTCGAAACAGCCGCAGACATTCTCAAGAGCTTCAACTAGCGTCATTCCACACCCAAACAGCAGAGATCTTCATAAGCAATCCTTTGATTAGAACAGTAGATCTTTGTACAAGTACTTTGGGGAATTGTTTTTACCGACCGCGAATCAGACATTTCCTCAATGAGTTCGGGGTGGTAGCCAAGCCAGCATCGAACGACTTAGCGCGATTCTGCGACGCCAACTACACGTCGACGCCCCGAAAACGCGACGCAGACTACACGTGGTCTGGCTCCACCGATGCGACGCGAACTACACGTTGTGCGATGAACTATCCACAGGTGTTGAAACGGAATTGCAAGTTGCAATCGTTGTAGAGTCGCGACTGAAACCCGCTACCCGAGCAACGCTGGCTTCGCCTTTTGGTAGGCCAGATCCGCTGGACTCCATCGTTCGCAAATCGAAGCACTCGCCACCCTATACGATTCGGCTTCACCAAGCCGAAAATTGGCAATCGCGTCCCGGTACGGTATTGAAATTTCATTGGTTGGAAATCGGATTTCCACCATTGCTGTAAAGGACGTCAAACGCATTGCTGTGAGCGACCCGCAATTTCGGTTCGCGAGTGGTGATACGCATGACAAACATCAGTAGGCAATCGCACCCGGTAAATCTGAATTCACCATTCAGGCTAAGGGAACAGAGTTAACCTCCTGTTACGCGATTGGCCCGTAGAGCTGGATGCATCGAGAGGTGCTTGTCCAGTTCGACGGAGGCTTCGTCGAGTAATCCGGTTTTGTCCGCTGGCTTCGTATGCCAGTGATTTCAACTCCGAGTAATCCGACGATTCGATCCGATGCAAATCGGTCCCGCAAGGACACCGCCAGCGTCAGTTGATGCTGGCGGAGAGATGCCTTGGGCGGGGGCGATGCGGAAAAACCTTGAGGCGTTCTCGTAGAACGCATTGAGGCCGCTATTTTCAAAACAGGTGAGGTACTTTCTGATGAAGAAATTCATGAGTAGAAAGATGCGTAATCCTGTGCAGGGGGTTCGAGGTCAACGACCTCGCTCAACCTGCCCGGCGTGGGGAGTTTCGAGTCTGGCGACAGACCGAACCGCAGGCGACTTACTGCGGCGATCGTTGGCAAATCCAACGACGGCGAATAGCTCAACTACGAAAGGCCCGCGAGGGCTTGCCGGTAAACTTTGCGGAAGACGCTGCCGAGCAGCGAACGACTTTGGTTGGTGGGTAAGAGGGGGCTTCTACGTTCGCCCCTCAGAAATGATTGCTTTGTCGCAAATTGCAACTCGCAATCGAAACTATGCCGGTTCTGGCGAACTGGACATACAGCCAAATTCCCTCCCGGTCACACGGGATAGCGACGTGATCCGCAAGGTGAAGAGAATAGCTAACGCAGGAAGCTCTATGGCAGCCGGACGGTTACCGGTGCTTGGCAGTGGTTCGCCGAGTGATTCAAACGCCGTAGAGTGGGAGTGTGGTCTGATTAGAAGTCGAGAAGCCAGTCAGCGGGAGCTTTCTGTGCGACTTGAGCGATGGCTGTGCAAGGCAGTGCAGTCTCGTTGGCGTGATCGGGTGGTGCCGAGAACTTTGCCACGACGAAAGGACTGACGGGCAGCTTATGCGGTTGGTGTTTGGCATTCGCACGGGAGCATTCGCAATGGCGAGTCACTTCTGTGCGATGCCGGCACTCCGCTGAAATCTGCTGATGATTTTGTGTTGTCGACCGAAACGAATTCAGTCGGCATTTCTTGGAAGGACGCAAGCGGTCACACAAGACCTGTGCGGGAGCACTGGTGTTCTGTGGCGATGATTTTACGGTAGTACCGGGAGTGCGTCTGCATTTCAGTGGTTCTATCGGAAGGTTGTTTGTGTGAAGGGTTGTATGCATTGGCGTGGCACAATACATGAATGTAGTGCTGCGGCGGCGTTCGACTCTGCAACGGTGTTTCTGCTCTCTGTGCTTCGACCTGACTGGTTTTTGCGCAGATCAGACGCCTGAGCATGCATGCGAGTGTTTTTTGAATGAGACGGCTTCTGGAACCTGTGCCGACAACAAACAGGTTCCACTTTTTGTTGCTAGGAGTTTGAAGCAAGGAAGCTCATGCAGTACCGAGCCGTAGCAACATCAGTCGAAGGATTCGTGCAGCAAATTGCGTGTTGCTATTTACGGCATGGATACTGGTTTCACGTGCAAGGGAAAGTTCCAGCCGAAAAGTCGCCAGAAGCCATCGACGAAAAACTAATCAGCAAATACGGGATCGCGGTCAGTGAATCGACTCGTGCCCGCCGCAAGAAGTCAGGGCGATCAAACCTTCAGTATATTCGTCACGAATCCACAGTTCGTAATTCTTGCGACGAAAGGCGAGCATCGGTTCTTTGACGAAGAAGCCAACCTGATCCGCGACATTCGCCGCGTTCCGATTCGATACGCTGGCTACTCTATCAGCTACAAACCGGGCGGACGAAAGAAAGACGGTTCAAACGATGACAAGTGGCATGCCCATGTCGAAATCGACCGCCAGCAGTACCTCGATCTTCGAGCGTGGTTCGCCGAACAGGCCTTACGCCAAAGCTTTCAGCGACTTGCCATGCAACTGTACGAAATACCGATCGCACCCTACGCACCGGTGCGTAGGCAAATGCTGATGATTCTTCGCGAAGTCAACCGCGTCCGCAAACTGGCCGGCAAGCGGCAACTGCCTGCCGAAATCCTCCCGCTCCGCCGACGCGTAGTACGTCCATTCGAGCGATCAACGCGTGCTGAAGAACAAATACCCCGATGAGTCCACCCTGCTTTCTACTTTTCATTGCGTGCGGAATCGCGGTCGTCACAGCGCACCCAACTGAGTGTGGGTACGCGCTGGCCAGTATTGCCCTTATCAAACTCGTGTCGTCCCTCAGGTAGCTGACGGCATCTGGCGGTTGCGTAGCGACGGGAGCCGCCGAGCAATACTTTGCATCGGACAAAACTCTGGCCATGCTCGGAAGTCCTCCGGTTCTGTCAGCTAGTGCCGCCTCTTCGAGTTGATGCTGGATGAGACGCCTGTTTTGCCTATTCACACAACAGCCTCCCTTGGTAGGTCCAGCGGTATGGTTTGGCCATCGTTGCATTGTAGTAGTCAATGAATCGTAGTATCCGATCGCCAAGATCTTCGAGCGATGTGAATGAGCCAAAGCGTGTGAGCTTCTTCCGAAGCGTGCCAAACCAAATCTTGATTTGGTTCAGCCAACTGCAATGCTTGGGTGTGTACACAAAATGAATTCGGTGACTTGGGTCAGTCAGGAATTCACGTCGCGAAGACACTGATTGTAATATTCCCCGACGACCCTTGATGCCTAAGTCATCTTCGATACCGCAACACAGCGCAGTGTAACGAACCATCGATTCGCTGAGATGCGTGTTGAGGTTGTCGGTGACGAAACGCCAAGTGGCACCAGGGTCCAGCGATATGACGTTGTCAATGTTCTCGAGGAAGTCTTCTTCGGTTCGTGTTTCTCGAAGCATCGGAGAAAGGATTCTTCCAGTGGCAACATGCAAGTTACCAAACAACCCAATCGTCCCATGGCGAATGTACTCGTATTCACGTCGTGCCGCTCGACCAGGGGCGGGAAGTAGGTCAGGAGCGATTCGTTCTAACGCCTGAATCCCGGTTTGTTCATCTACCGAGACCGTGTGAACGCCTGATCGTTCGTAAAGTTCGACCGCCTCGCGGTACACTCGACAGACCTCAGCAACTTGCACATCCCAGGCGTGTTGGTCAATAATCTTTGGGAACAACCAATAGTCGTTACGATGCGGTTTGACGTCGGCTCGATTTTAAAAAAGCTCCCACGCGACTTCGGGAGATGCTCGGGACAATGTTTCGTTTGACGGCTTCGTCGGCGATTTCGCGTTGGCTGAACTGCGAGATCGGACGCTCGGATTGATCATCGGGATCTTCGCATGCGATTGCCACGATCGCCGCCTGCTGCTCGGCAGTGAACGTGGGTGCCCTCCCAGCGCGAGGCAGATCGGCCAGCAAATCCTGAATCTCTTTCTTCAAGACTGCCAAGGTCTCGTTGCATTCGATTGCAATGAGTCTTTCCCAGTTGACCTTCCATCGCTTTCGCCAGATGCTGACTTGTTGTGGGTTGAGTCCAACGATGTCACTGACCTGCTGATTGTCGAGTTTCTTAAAAGCCAGCACGATGATCTTGGCGTGCTGGACCTATCGCACCGGAGCAGTCCGGCTAGCGAGGATCTCCTCGAGCAATTCCAATTATCGCTCGGTGACCGTTATCTTGGCTGCCTTCCCTGGCATCGAATTCTCCCTCGTATTGGTGGCAAACTGGCGAAGGACCATAGTTTGCCACCAAACACGCTTCCCAATCAAGATCAACTCGAAGAGGCGGCACTAGGTTGTGCAACGTGGCGCACCTTAAAAGATAGGTGATCCGGTTTCATTCTCCGCTTTCAAAGTTTGCAGAAATACGACGTTTGCTAAACTCGACACGAATCGCAGCTAGCTACTTTTTCACAAATCAATCTTGGACCAACCGGCATCCTCGTCACATGTTTGGACGCTTGATCACAGCAACTTCCAATTCGATCTCAACATCTTGATAGCTTCGTTGGAGTTCGTAGGTGCCGATAACTCGCTTTTGCAACAAAACTGGAGGCTGATCGAATTGACAACTCCAGGCTTCGCTCAATGCTCTCGTCACAACATCAATTATCCGAATCGGCTTCCCGCCACTGATGCACTCTGGAACGAAAAGTTCATCGCGGAATAGCGATGCATTGTCTTTTGTCGGGGCCAACAAAACACGCTTCCCGAGAGTTGGATCGACATCAAGTATTCCAATCGAGTGCGTGTCCCCAAGCTCGTCATCATGTTCAAATTCGTACTTGAGCACTACCAGTACGTCCTCGCCTTTTGGAATTTCCCTCGCCCAATCAATCACCTCTGGGAATGTAATCGCGTTCGGCTGATCCGAATAGAACATGGGCAAGGACTCAGGAAAAATCCCCGCTTGGAGCAGCAGCGAACCGACTGTGATTGCCGGGCGTTTGGATTCATTCCATTTTCCAGCCTCTTGTTTTTGCAAAATACGGGCAAGGTCTTTCCCTGTCATCATCGGACTCGCGCTATTGCGTGCCAAAACATTTGTGCTGCCGATCAGAATGCCCTCAACACAACCTTTCTTCCATTCAGAGAGAAAACCGCCGACCGTAATTGCACACTCCGCAAATTCGTCATTCATCAATCGGATTAACCCGCACTGGTCCTCACCATTCATCACTCGGATCGCTTTTCGGGTGAGAGCGTCGCGGCTCGGCCCCCTGCGTGAAACTCGCTTGTAAAGTTCATTGTATGAGAGCTTCAACCAATCGTTTGCGACAACGCATTCGCAGGCTTTCTCGTCGTCCACGGCGACTTGAATATCAACGTCCAAGACAGGTGCGATCGAAGCGATCAGCTCACGTAGAACCCTACAACGATTCGACTTCGTAGCCTTGCCGCAAATCCCGTCTTCTTTCCAAGGATTCTTGCTGAGTGTCAGAATCAGTCGGGTTCCTCCGGTGGAGATCGACTCGGTCGGTTGCCTGGCTACTCGTAAATACGGAGTTAGATTCCCCTTATCTAATACGAGAGCTACGGTTTCCTCCCTGCCTCGGTCATAGCGTTGAGAGATTACCGTCAATTGTTCGGCGATCATGAACACCGAGAAAAAACCAATCCCGAATTTCCCAGTTGATCTAAATTGTCCAGAAATCAAGCCGGGAAATTCGCTAGACGCTAGGTCTGACGTCCAGAACGATTTGCCAAAGTCCAGCAGCGGCCCTCTGATTACATTCTCAGACATACCGATACCATCGTCAGTGACCTCCAAAAAGTGCGAGTCAACGTCTTGGTAAAGTCTGACCGTGATTCTGCCCTCATTCTCGCTCAGTCCGCCATCAATACGACTCCGGCGAGCGCGAATGGCGTCAGCTGAGTTCGCCAGTAATTCTCTCAATGGCGCGAGGCTATCGTTTCCGTACAGACTCTTTCCGCCAAATCGTTCGATCACGCTCGCTACGTCCGTGACACGAACCGAAATGTCGACTGGCCTCCATTCTTCCGTTTTCACGTACTGGCTAAATGATTCAGGACTGTCTGCGCCTGCGACTCCCTTCGCAGCAAAACATGGTCGACCAAGCCTTCGAAAAAGTGACTCGACATCCCTAAGTTCTTTGTCAGCGCACCTACTCGCCAAGTCAAAGGTGACTTGCCATGCAAATCTGTCTTCCGGGCGGAAGGGCCGATTACTGCGGAACTCGATCAGTTGCGTGTCCGTATTTCGAGTTGGTGCATTTAGCCGCTGTTGTGCATGCCAATGGTGAACACTATCGCCGGATGGCCTTCGTATTGCTTCTTGCAGCGGATCAGCACGTCTCCGATCAATCGGACACGCATCAGCACAACGCAAAAGACAAGCCAATTTTAAGGCATCGACTTTCCAGTCCGTTGCATCGGAAAACGTATCACCGATGTTTAATTCACGTTCAACTCTATCGATGGGCCAATGATGACTCGCGGCAATTCTACCGGTCAAGTGACCAAGTTGCCCTCTGAGACTCTCGTTTTCGATCAGCGGAAAGAATCTTCCGCCCGCATCGGCGATTCCATTTAAAGCAAGGCCGATGCAGGCATCAGAGTGAACTTGCCGAAGTCGGTGGAGCAGAACCTCAGAAAGAGCATCCCCTGAAATATTCTTGACTTCAGTTTTCCTGGGGCGTCGACCGAAACGCTTGGCGAGTACGCTGAAAACAAGGTCATCCCAAATCGCTCCCCTTAGATCATCCTGACGCCCTGGGAATGCGCAAACGGCATTGCCAAGATCATGTAATAACACTGCCCCGCCAAAGACGAATCCTTCCACCGGGTTGAGGCCTATTTCAGGTCCTGCGATACAAGTTGCGACATCCCAAAGTGCATCCAAATGCTTGACGCTATGATCGGTCAACTGCGGCACACTGCGTGCGACATCTTCCGCGAGGACTTCTGCATTGCGACGGAACTTCTCCAGGTCAGATACCAATGACGTGCGAACCCGATCTTGGCTTCCACTATTTTCCACATTCTCTGAAAACGCGGATCGGAAAAGCGGTGTGTCTCGAAAGTCTAGCATTCGCAGTTTATTGACATGTGGGATCGGAAATCGATTGGCTCCCAGTATACCGTGCGAGGCTTAGCTCGGAACCTTGTTAGAGAATAGAATCTGACCGCTTGTGTTCGTGAAGACGCAAAATATCGAAACATAACGAACCTAGCTGCTCACCCGTGGTATTGTGCCCGCGGGTAGCTGTAGAATCTTGAGCGTTCGTACGCAGTTGGGGTCCCGCCGACGCTCAATCTGCGTCGATGTCACTTCACCTTCCTGCTAGGTAAACAATGAAAATTAGCGTCGTTAGTTTCTGCAACTTTCGTTGCTTTGGACCTGACCCGATTTCGCTCGACTTGAGCGACATTGAGGTTCTGATTGGTGAAAATGGGGCAGGTAAGTCAGCCGCTCTTCTCGGACTGGCTCGATTGTTCGGACTCACCAAAGAGCAACGTTCGATTCGCGCCGATGACTTTCATTTGCCGGTCGGAGTTTCGCGATCTGATGCCGATCTAAAGTCGTTGTCACTTTGGATCGAGGCCAGAATCGAATTCGATACGGAAGGCGGCGGAGATGATGCGTCCGCTATTCCTGAGCACTTCAAGCAGATGCGGGTGAATGAAACCGGTGGTCGACCGTATTGTCGAATCCGCCTCGAAGCAGTCTGGCAGAAAGGAAATTTGCCTGAAGGTGAGGTGGAGCAATCGCTGAACTGGATCAAAACGTCGTCTGATATTTCAGATGAAATTGACGATGAATATCGCCAGCCACTCTCGGCGTTCGAGCGACAGCGAATTCACGTTCACTACATTCCCGGAGCACGTGATCCATCGAAGCATGTCCGCGTTTCATCGCAATCGCTGCTCAAAAGGTTGCTCGATGCCGCTCGTTGGACAGACGACCTTGCCGATTCGATCAACGCTGCGACCGACGGAATTGTAAGCGACTTTAGTCGTGAACCGGCAATTACAGAGCTTCAGCGTTCGCTCAATGAGTCTTGGAACGGGTTGTACAACCGCAGTCGATTCAAAGAAATTGTATTGCACCTCGAAACACAAACCGTTGAAGACTTCGTCTCGTCCTTCACAGCAGGAATGAAGACCGAAGCAGAAGATGATTGTGTTCCCGTAGATCGATTGAGCGACGGGCTGCGATCACTCTTGTACTTTTCGATCGTGAAATCCGCTTTCCAGATCGAGCAAGCCGCAATCGACGACTTCTTTGGCGACCATCCGTTCGACGAAGAACGCCTTGACCCTCCCCTGCTGACAGTGTTCGCGGTCGAGGAACCAGAGACCCACCTCGCACCGCATTTGCTGGGACGGGTAGTGAAAATGTTTCGCGATATCGTCAAGCCACCGAGGGCTCAGGCGATCTTCTCGTCACACTCTCCTTCCGTGCTTGCCCGAATTGAACCCGAGGAAATTCGATACTTGCGGCTCGATTCTACCACGGCGGTCGCGTCGGCTCACAAATTGAGCCTCCCCACGGAACAGTCCGACGCGGACAAGTTCATTCGCCAGGCGGTGCGTGCCTATCCGGAATTGTATTTTGCTCGCCTTGTTGTTCTCGGAGAGGGGGACAGCGAGCAAGTTGTGATGGCACGTCTCCTTGATGCAAACGATTTGCCTTCTGATCCCAATGTCATTTCTGTCGTTCCTCTTGGCGGTCGTCATGTGAATCACATGTGGCGACTGCTCAATAGTTTGTCCATTCCCCATCTCACATTGCTAGACATGGATTGCGATCGAAAGGGCGGCGGCTGGGGGCGTATTCACTACGTCTGTGAACAACTCATCGAACTTGGTAACAAGCGAGAAGAAATTCTCGAAATTAACGATGGCGACAGCACATCAGTCCTGAGTGAGGAGACATTCGCTGAGATGCCCAATTGGGGTGTGCGAGACGAGTATTTCATGGGATGGGTGAAGAGCTTGCGTGAATATGGCGTCTACTTTTCAGACCCACTCGATCTGGATTATTCGATGCTGCAAAAGTTTCCGGGGGAGTACCACGAGACCGCTGACGGCGAGCCACGATCACTTTCCGACGATCCGAAAGTTCGGAAGACCCAGGTAGCAGGTCTATTCCGAAGCGTCTTCGGAAAGGGCAAGATTGCACAACCCGATCGACTTGAGTCTCATCACGAAAGTCTTCGATGGTATCGCTACCTCTTTCTTCAACGCAGTAAACCCGCGACGCACATGGCGGCTCTTGCTGAAATTGAAGACGAAGATTTGCTGGCGAAATGCCCTGACGAATTGAAGAGACTGATTCGCGCGGTCAAGAGGAAAATTAAAAATGGCTAGACTGCGTAATCGAAATCTGAAGATTGAAAAGCAGTCTTGGCAGCCCGTTGGAATCGAGTCTCTGGAAGACAACGCCCTGACCGCTGTTCAAGCTGAACGGAACAGTATCGTCGTTGCTGGCCCAGGTGCCGGTAAAACTGAATTACTGGCTCAGCGAGCTGACTACCTGCTGCGAACGGACACAAGCAAGTCACCTCGCCGAATCCTCGCAATCAGCCTAAAGCGTGATGCTGCGAAGAACTTGCAGGATCGTGTCAAGAAGCGTCTGCCTGCGGAACTTGCAGAGCGATTCGACTCGATGACGCTCGACGCGTTCAGCAAGAATCTTGTCGATAGATTTCGCCTGGCAATTCCAGAATTCTGGCGACCAAACGACGACTATCGTATTGAATTCAACATAAAGGAGGAGCGTGCAGACCGTATGATCCGAGAGGCGGCCCAACGACTCAATTGCGAACCCGCTGACGTGGCGGGCATTGGACCAATCCGGTGGTATCGGGAGTGCTTTTCACTTCGGCTCCCAATCGACGGAAGTGCGATCCTGGAAAACGGTTCCATACGCGAACAATTGGCCGTGTCTCAGTGGCAGCACTATCTTCATGGAAAATACCGCTACCTCAACTTTCACATGATCGCTCGTCTTGCAGAGCTGGTGTTGCGAACCAACCCGGCAGTTTTGCACGCAATGCGGGCAACCTACTCTCACGTTTTCCTCGATGAATTCCAGGACACGACAAACCTTCACTACGATCTTCTACGAACCGCATTTCTTGAATCAGACTCAGTCTTGACCGCAGTGGGCGATACGAAGCAGTGCATCATGACTTGGGCAGGGGCATTGGCCGGAATCACGAAGCGATACTCGGAAGAATTCGCTGCAGATCCCTACGTGCTTCGAGCCAACTATCGTTCAGAACCCGAACTGATCCACATCATTGGATCACTTGCCCAGCAGATCGAGCCCGAGGCGATTCTCCCCATTTGCGGACGGGGGCGTGAGTCTGGAAACGGCCAATGTCGTGTCATTGCGTTCTCGGATGATGCAGAGGAGGCGATCGCAATCGCATTGGTATTGAATGAGCTGGTCGAGGATGAAGGTGTCGAACCGCGAGACATCTGCGTGATCTGTCGGAAATTTGTCGGTCAATACTCATCCAATCTGGTCGAGGCGTTGCAGCAGATCAACGGTTTGGCGAGAGTACGCGATGAAACAAAACTACAGGACTTGCTGGCTGAACCCCTTGTCGAATTGGTTGTAGATGCTTTTCTCGTCGCGGTAAGCGATGAGCCTCAGCCGGATTCATGGTCCCGCCTTCAATCAGTACTAGAGAAGACTGGGCGCAGTGACTCCACTCAACAGCAGAGGATTCGCAACAAACTGCTTAGCACTTTGATCGACTGTTTGCGGCTATCACTTCCGCAGTGTGAAAAGACAGACGATGGGATCAAGGTCGAAGTGAATCGAGTCATCGACGCAATTGGAGAAAAGTCGTTTCGACAGAGTCATGCCCAATATCGACAAGGCACCTTCTTCGAGGAGACCGTCTCCAACGTAGTCAAGCAACTTGGGTATCGCTACGGCGACGAATCACACCAGTTTGGAACCTGGACCGATGTGATCGGCGATCTACTGGGCGAGACTTCAATTCCGGTGATGACAATTCATAAAAGCAAAGGACTGGAATATCACACCGTTATATTCGTCGGGCTTGAAGATGCTGCATTCAACAACCTCAAAGACCCAGCCGGAGACGCGAATGCGTTTTTCGTCGCCTTCTCACGAGCGAAACAACGCGTGCTTTTCACTTTCGCAAAATCTCGGTTCAGGCGGAAGCAAAGCCGTAAGAACGTCAATCTGTTGTACGGTTGGCTAGAAGAAGCTGGCGTTGGAATCGAGAGCGCATCGGACATCGACTTCGACAAGTCGATTTGGTGATGTTCTGACGTACCGATCCTTTCCTCGTCTGCGGCAGCAAATGCACCGCACACTGTCTGTGCCCGGATCGTGTAAGCGACGTCAAACACTCAGTGCGGAAGCTTGGGTTTCAGCCAGGCGTAGAGGAACATTCCGACGAGGGCTCCGGCGAGTGTGAATAGGGCCATCCACGCGCCACCGCCGATCTGCGCGTAGATCGGGCCGGGGCATGCTCCGGTGATTGCCCATCCAGCTCCGAAGATCATCCCGCCGATGGCGACGCCCGTGTGAAATGGCTTTGGCTCGTATTCAATTGGTTTGCCCTGAATCGATTTCGCGTGCACTGATTTCAGAATTATCATCGAGATTCCGGCGACGACGATGCCGGTGCCGATAATCAAATACATGAACGGCTCTTTGAACAGAAACATGTCGTGAACTCGCTGCCAACGAACGACCTCGGATTTCGTCAACACGATTCCGAAGTAGATGCCGACCGCCAGGACGGCGATCAGGGTGGCTGCGCTAGGAAATGAATCCGCGTTTCCTTTTGACGGTTCTTGATCGGCGTCCATGGAAATCGTGCTGGCACTATCCGGTTTGACGTCACTCATTGTGCGACTCCTCCGAAGATCAGGTTTCCAAGTCCCCACGTCACCGCAAGTCCGCCGACGAAGAAGAAGATCGTGGCAACGAGGCTGGGCCAATTCAGGTTCGCGATGCCGGTGATCGAATGGCCGGAAGTGCAACCGCCGGCGTAGCGTGTTCCAAACCCGACCAGCATTCCGCCGACAGCCAAGCGAATGGCTCCACCGACACTGTAAAACGAGTCGGGTAGAAACTCGACTGGTGCCGACGACAGGAAATGCACCGCGATAAAACTACCCATCGCGATTCCTCCAGCGAAAACCAGCGTCCAGATGCCAGATCGCCATTTGTGTTTCTTTAAGTACTCCAGATTGCAAGGCGCACACAACGCGCCTGCTTCCTGGAAACTTGTCGAAATCCCGAATGCCTTACCCGCGAGTAGAAATAACAGCGGCACAGTCAACCCGATCAGGATTCCCGAAAACCACCACGGCCATGGCTCAAGAAGAAACTCAATCATTCGCTTGCCTCTTTTGACTTTGGTTCTTCTACCGGCAATCCTTCGCTTTTCCATTTGGCGAAACCACCATCAAGATTGATGATGTCGTTGATTCCATGGGCCTGCAAGATGCTGGCTGCGATTGCAGATCGGACTCCGGATTGACACTGCGTCACGATTGGCCGATCCGTTTTGAGCGTCGATACATGATCGGGCAGCTTTCCAAGGTAGTGATGCTTGGCCTGAGGGACATGGCCTTCATTCCATTCACTTTCGCTACGGACATCGACGAACGTCACATCGCCGTTTGCTACTTGGTCAGCAATGGCCTTGGGTGATCTTTCGGGAAAAGATTGGGTGTTCAAGCCTGCCACCGAAACCGCATCGGCGTCGATCAAACCAGCAATCGAGTCGATACCGATTTTCGTCATCACACGAATGACTTCGTCACGCTGGTGTTTTTCCGCGATGACGTACACCGGTTTTTCGTAGTCAACAAACCAGCCCGCCCAATCGCCCAACTTGCCAACGGGAATCAAGATGGTTCCAGGAACATGGCCGACTGCAAACAGATGCGGGTTCCGCGTATCGACGACCGCCTTGTTCTTATCCAGTGCTGTCTTGAGTTGTTCGACGCCTATTGGCCCACCTGCTGGGAATTCGGAAAGCAGATTCGGCCCCTCCTTGTTCACACGCTTCATGATCTTGAAGTAGGGCGGCGTTTCCGGCTGGTCGTCAAGGATGTAGTCAACAAATTTTTGCTCGTCGTCGAATTGCATCGCCGGGCTGAACATCAGTTCGTAGCCGACCGTGCTGGAAGGGATCGCTCCCAGACCTTTGCCACAAGAACTTCCGGCACCATGAGCGGGCCAGAGCTGCAGGTGCTTGGCGAGAGTCTTGAACTTCTCGACTGATCGGAACAGATCGCGAGCTGCGGAATCGGCGTTGCCTTGCACGCCAGCCGCCGTCTCCAGCAAGTCTGGCCGACCAACGGAGTTGACGAAAACGAAATCGCCAGTGAACAATCCCATCGGCTCATCAGCACCGCCACCTTCATCGGTTAAGAAGAACGACAAATGTTCGGGCGTGTGCCCTGGGGTGTGCAAAGCGGTGAGCTTGACCTTGCCGACGTGAATATCGTCGCCGTCCTTCAGCAACTGCGAGTCGTATTGCTTCGCGTAGCTGTACTTCCAATCATCGGGCCCTTCGTCGGAAAGAAACAGCTTTGCGTTTGCCCGTTCGGCGAGTTCCCTTGAACCAGCCACAAAATCGGCGTGAATGTGTGTCTCTGCTGCCGCAACAATGCTGACGTCGTGTTCTGCGGCAGCGTCCAGGTACCGCTGAATGTCACGAGACGCGTCGATGACAATAGCCTCGCCTGTTTTCTGACAGCCGACGATGTAGGACGCGTGTGCCAGGGCGGTGTCGTAAAAGTATTTCAAAAGCATGATCCATTTCCCTCGCGCTTCGATGTGTGCTGTCTAAGTCTGTTGACGAGCAAGCGATGTCCCAGTCCCCATGGGTGAGCCGGAAGTCGCTTGCGAAATCGGCTAGGCTCCGAACCTTGATTCAATGCACTCGATGATGTTCGCTAAAAGCGGCTCTGCGACCGAGTAAAAAACAGTGCGTCCTTCTTTCTCGCTTTTCAGAAACCCGCACCGTTGCATGAGTCGCAGGTGATCGGAAGTCATCGGCTGTGTGATTCCGCACACTTGCGCCAGCTCGTTGACCGAATAGGATTCACCGCTGAGCAACAATTGCACGATACGCAGACGATGGGGATGCGCGAGAATACGAAGACACTCCGCAGCCTCGCTCATCGCCGCCATCTGCTTCTTCGTCGTTTTCGTTGCTTTCGCCCGGTTCATGCTTTTTCCAAAACACAAACATATCGGGACATTCCGATGCGTCAACACAGGCGGTTTCGCATGATAGCTTCTTCGGAGCCTGGTTCAAATTCAGAAATCAGACGGGGAAGTTCGTCATCGCCATCGCAGCGGCGTCACTGATCTGTCGTTCAGCTTCGCGAAAGTCCTTCAGTTAGCCGCTCAGGCTGATGGTGTAGCGAGCGTCTGCGTAGTAATCAAGAATGGACCGCCGATCTGTTCGACTTTCCATCAAGCTATTAGAAAACGCCGAAGTCCCATATTGGGACGTCGGCGTTTTTTCATTTCAGGCTTAATTTTCGACGGCTATGCGGCCATTGATGAGCAACTCTCTTGGCATTTGCGGCAACATTGGACGCACTTTCCCATGTTGCCCACCTTTTCGCAACTGTCGGCGCATGCCTTGCAGATTGCTGCGCAGGCTTTGCAATAGTGGGCGTGGTGATCGCTGTTGCGGCTCATGAAGTCGACGCAGGCCGCACAGGCGGCGATGCAATCGAGCATTAGTTTGACGTGGGTTTGCTCGACGTGGTCGCCGCCTTCGGAAAGGCAGTGGCTGGTCAGCATGTCAGCACAGGTCGTTTGGCATTCGTGGCAGTTTTGAAGGCATTCTTTCATGGATGCAGTTGCGGTACTCATTAGCGTTTTCTCCAGTCGGAAATGTTTGTGCGGCCGCGTTGCCGCTTCCTTTTCGGAATGCAACTTGCATACCATAATGGGGTATAATGCAAATTGTCAAAAAGGCAGCCCAAGGAGCCAGCATGTCCACGACCCAAGCCGATGCAACCGATCCGGTCTGCGGAATGACCGTCAATCCTGCCGAATCGCTTCGTAGCGAGCATGACGGGAAGCCATATTTCTTCTGTAGCGACGGATGCCTAACGAAGTTTGAGAGCGATCCGGCGGGCGTGCTGGCGGAGCGTGCTCAGAAGGAGGCGGGCAACGAGACCTCATGCTGCGGTGGCGGAGCGGCTGTGCATCAAATCGGCGAGCAGCCACGGGCGTCGTCGTGCTGCGGTGGTCACTCATCATCCAAGGCGAGCGATACGCCCGCAGACCCGACAGCGATCTACACCTGTCCAATGCACCCGGAGATCGAGCAGGTTGGCCCCGGGGACTGCCCGATCTGTGGGATGGATTTGGAGCCGAAATTTGTCGACATGGCGGACGATGGTGATGACGAACAGTACGCCGACATGAAGCGTCGATTCTGGGTCGGCGTTGTTCTGTCGGTGCCGCTGTTGGTGATCGCAATGGGGCCGATGGTGGGCTTGCGCGTGGCGGACTGGATGAGTCAATCGGTGTTCGGTTGGTTGCAACTCGCGCTCGCGACGCCGGTGGTGTTCTGGTGCGGTTGGCCGTTGTTGGTGCGAGGTGCAAAGTCGTTTCGCACTATGAATCTGAACATGTTCTCGTTGATCGCAGTGGGAACACTGGCGGCGTACTTTTTCAGTTTGGTCGTCGTGCTGCTTGCCTGGCGTGATTCCGGAAGCGTTTTATGAAAACGGTGTTGCCCCGCTGTACTTCGAGGCTGCTGCCGTGATCATCACGTTGGTGCTTGCTTGGGCAAGTGTTGGAACTGCGGGCCCGCCAGCAAACAGGCGGTGCGATTCGTGAGTTGATGCAAGCTTGCTCCGGAGACCGCCCATCGAATCACGGACGACGGCGAGGAAGAGGTCTCGTTGGATGCGGTTCACAGGGAGATCGTCTGCGAGTCCGGCCTGGTGAAAAGGTTCCTGTGGATGGTCGCGTCATGAGCGGTTCAAGCAGTGTTGATGAGTCGATGTTGACCGGTGAGCCGATCCCTGTCCAGAAGATCGAAGGGGACGAGATCACCGGCGGGACATTGAATCAAACGGGTGCTTTGGTAATGGAAGCGGTCGGGGTGGGCGGCGATACTGTCCTCAATCGAATCGTGCAAATGGTCGCCGACGCTCAGCGAAGCCGTGCTCCGATTCAGAAACTGGTCGATGTGGTTTCCCGATACTTCGTTCCCGCAGTGATTCTTTGCTCGATTGCTGCGTTTGTTGGCTGGGCGGTGTTTGGTCCCGAGCCACAACTCGCCCATGCCTTCGTCGCGGCAGTGGCCGTGTTGATCATCGCGTGCCCCTGTGCTCTCGGACTCGCCACGCCAATGTCGGTCATGGTCGGTGTGGGGCGAGGCGCGAAGGAAGGTGTGTTGATCAAGAACGCCGAAGTGCTAGAGGTGATGGAGAAGGTTGATACGATCGTCGTCGACAAGACGGGGACACTGACGCAGGGGCGACCGGAAGTCACAGCGGTCGAGACATTCGGTGACTGGGGTGAAGGCGACGTGTTGCGGATGGCTGCGGCCGTCGAGAGCCAGAGTGAACATCCGCTTGCTCAGGCGGTTGTCCGGCGAGCAAAGAGCGACGATCTGCAATTGGCTGAGGCGAGCGATTTTAACAGCATCACGGGTGGCGGTGTCCATGCCCGAGTCGGTCAGCACGAGGTCGTGATTGGCAAAGCGGACTTGCTTGACGAACAAGGCGTGACCGGTGTCGACGCGGGCCGGTCGAAAGCAGGTTCGCATCAAGCCGAAGGTGCAACGGTCGTGTTTGTCTCGATTGATAGCGCGCTCGCCGCGATCCTTGCCATCACCGATCCGATCAAGGAAAGCACGCCGGCGGCTCTGAAGACGCTGCATCATCTCGGGCTAAAGGTCATCATGTTGACCGGTGATGCTGAACCGACCGCGAGGGCCGTGGCCACTAAGCTGGGAATCGACGAGTTTCATGCGGGCGTTTCACCTGAGGACAAACACGATTTTGTCCAGAAACTCAAACATGAAGGCAAGATCGTCGCGATGTGCGGTGACGGAATCAACGACGCACCGGCACTTGCCGAGTCCAATGTGGGGATTGCGATGGGGACCGGAACCGGCGTCGCGATCGAATCGGCGGGTGTCACACTGGTGGGTGGTGACCTGCGGGGCGTCGCGGCGGCCGGAAACTTGAGCCGAAAAACAATGAGCAACATTCGGCAAAATCTGTTCTTCGCGTTTATCTACAACGCCCTCGGAATTCCCGTTGCAGCAGGGCTTCTGTACCCGTTCTTTGGCGTTTTGCTGAGTCCCATGATCGCGGCGGCGGCGATGAGCTTGAGCAGTGTTTCGGTGATCGCGAACGCATTGCGTCTTCGCGCAGCGAAGCTGACCTAAACGGCTTTCGCTTGAGAAACGAAACCTTCACGGATTTGTTCCACTTTTCGTGAAGAAACGACCTGCGGAGATCATCTAAACTCTGCACGTGGTTGGAAATTCGCACTCCCGTGGCGAAACGTCGCCTAAAGGAGTGCTGATGTTCGTAAGCGAAGTGGTCATTGAGCGAGCAATCGACGGTGAGTCAGAGGCTCAGCGTGAGATCTATCAGGTGTTTTATCCTCGCGTCTACCGGATGGTCCGGCGGATCGTCGGTGAAACAGATGCAGATGATGTGAGCCAAGATGCGTTCATGCAAGTGCTGTCAAAATTAGACTCCTACAGTGGGAACGCCGCATTCGCGACTTGGGTGCATCGTGTCGCGGTCAATCAGGCTCTGCAGCACGTCCGCTCTCGCAATCGGCATCCAACCGAACCATTCTACGAGGATTCGATGACTGGAAAGGATACGCGAAGGCAGGCCGGGTTGTCCGAGCTTCTGGACGCGGCGTTGCGTCGCATTGACGTCGAGCTGCGAATAATCTTTCAGCTCAAGGAGATCGACGGGCTAGCCTACGCAGAGATCGCGCAGACGGTCGGCATCCCTGAGGGAACCGTGGGTTCCCGGCTGAATCGAGCCAGACGAGAACTTCAAGCACAACTGATTGATTTAGGGTGGGAGCCTTAACATGGAATGCCAAGACGCCGCCGCGCAGCTATCGGCTTACTTCGACGACGAACTCGCCAGCGAGATGGCTGACCGAGTCAGTCAGCACGTGGAGTCGTGCCAGACCTGCCAAGCGAAACTGCAATCCTTTGCGGGGATTCGCAAACTGGCGACGCAATATCGCGAACCAGCGGCCCAAGCCCCTTCCTGGGAGACGTTTGCCGCCCGAATGAATACGGTGCAGCTCGCGCCGGATCAAATGCCTAACGGTCGTCGGAGGCTAAAGGATGTTGCAATCATCATCGCCGCGCTGGCGGCATCCGTCGTGATCCTGTTGTCGGTTCGACAGCCTGAGCGTTCGGATGAGCATGCGGTCGCGCAACAGCACTCACATTCCCATGCCGGAGCGATGGCTGGCATGCCTTCCACACCTATCGACTTTCAAGACGTGGTCTTAGGCTTCAATCAAAACTCAAACATGGCCGTCAATTCGTTCGCCTCCAAGTACGATGGAACCGAAGTTTCGATCGACGACGCAGAGAAGGATTTGGGTTACCAACCCCACGCGAAGAAGTCGCTTCCGACTGGCGTTCAGTTGGTTTCGACTCGCTTGTTGACGTTGCCGGAATGCAACTGTGCCGAAGGCGAGTGCCTCTGTGGCCCCGACGGGTGCAACTGCGTCGCGTGTGTCTGCCAGCGTCCTGATGGATCGACATACATGCTGGTCGAAAAGTGCAAGTCGCAAAAGGTGAGCTTTGGCGATCTTCCAGTGCAACTTGTTCGTCGCGGTGACAAGATGCTCCAGGTTGCTAAAAGCAAGGATGGAATCGCGGTCTCGTGGGAAGGCTCTCAGGCGAGGATGACCGCAATTGGTTTGCGAGACGCATCCGAGTTGGATGTGCTGTTGGCTGCTAATTAGCGACCAATTTGTTTTCTGGTTCGTTGGGCGACGCGAGTTGCGAAAGCGAAATTGTGATTGGTTGTCAATCGCGTGCCCCTGCCAGGGTTTTGTTTGATTTCCAACGGATCGCTGATTAAAATCCGGTTACCCCGCAAGGGTATGTGCGGGGGTTGGCAGCACCGTACCCGAATCCGTCACGCAATCGCGGGCGTATCGGTGCATAGAATCCTAGAACCGAAACACTGAGTGGAGCATCATGACAAATCCAGAGGACCGACGTAAATTCTTGAAAGTGGGAACGATTGCCGCCGCCGCGGGACTGGCTGGCAAAGCGATGGCCCAAGAGGGCAACGCGGACTTGAATTTGCCCAATGACCCGGATGCGCCGCCGCCGATCGGGAAAGCTTCGGCTGAACCGAGCATTCCGGTAGACTCGGACGTGCGAGCGGAGATGGATGGCTTCAGTCGCTTCAAGCCATCTCGCGGTACCGATCCGGATTCGGACTACTACATCGGGAAGAAGATGCCAGGCTTTCGTCCCGCGTCGGCAGGTCCGGCCCCGTTCGAGGCTCCAGACTTGGAAAAGCTGCCTTGGAAGATGGTCAATGGCGCGAAGGAGTTCCAATTGGTTGCGCAATCCGTGCGACGCGAATTCCTGCCTGGCTACTTCATCGACGTGTATGGCTACAACGGGAGCATGCCGGGGCCGACGATCGAGGTGACTCAAGGCGATCGTGTTCGTATTGTTGTCACGAACGAACTTCCCGAAGACACATTCGCGCACTGGCACGGGTTTGAGGTGCCTGTTCAGTATGACGGTGCGGCCACGCTGACTCAGAACCCGATTAAGCCGGGCCAAACGATGGTGTATGAGTTTGATGTTCACGAAGAGGGCACGTTCTTCTATCATTCGCATGTCCCGATGCAAGAAGCGTTTGGACAGGTCGGTTGGTTCATCGTTCATCCGAAAAAGGTTTACGATCCGCCAGTTGACCGTGACTTCGGCCTGATCTTTCAAAACTTCTTTGTTGAACCGACGCAGACCGTTGCTGATAGTTGGAAGATGGATTGGAACTGGCATACGATCAACGGACGTAGCGGGCCGCTCACCACACCGCTGGTCTGCAAACATGGCGAACGTGTCCGCATTCGCTTGATGAATTTTGCTCCGATGCAGCACCACCCGATCCACTTGCATGGGCATACCTATTGGGAAACCGGACACGAGGGTGCGCGAACCCCAAGCAGTGCCTGGGTTCCCCGCAACACTTCGCTCGTCGGCGTGGCTCAGGCGACGAACTTTGAGTTCATTGCCAACAACCCTGGCGATTGGATTTTCCATTGTCACATGGTCCACCACATGATGAACCACATGACACGGCAAGTCGGTCCGCGGATTCGCAAAGGTGTGAACGTGGATCGTTACTTGCAAGACACCTCGACGCGGCCGACCGTTGACTTCACTCGCAATGATCCAGGCTTCAACACGCCCGGCTATCCGCAAAAGATGTTGGGTATGGAGCGAACGATGCCCCAGATGGAGGCGATCTGGAATCGTCGCGAGGTCAGGGGCATGCGGGCGAACTATCCGATGGCGGTGAAAGGCTTGATGACCGTTCTGCGAGTCTTGCCAGACGACCTTTACAAATTGGTGATGGAAAGCAACGAGCCGGTCGAAAAGGGGGCCGTGTTTGCCGAAATCGTGCGCCGCTTCGGCGATCCAGAGCGTTACGAGGCCGCTCCCAAGATGATGGGCATGAATATGTAGCTGGGGATGCCGTGACGGGCAAAACCATCTACACTAGGGTTTTAAGCCACCAATCAGGGTGAAAATCAGCCGCTATAAGCTGAGCGAAGACGACAAAAAACGAATCCATCATCGGATTCGGAGAATCATCGGACAGGCCGAGGCCGTCGATCGCATGGTGCAGGAAGAAGCACCATGCGTGGATGTCGTCATGCAGATTAGTGCCGCGTCGGGCGCACTTTCTAAGGTAGCCCAGCTCGTCCTTCAGGACCACCTCGCTGGCAGTCTATCGGACGCGGCGTCGTCCGATAGACTGCCCAGCGGGAATCGATCTTGCAGGAGCTGATCGTGCTGTTTGACAAGTACGCGTCGACGAAATAGATGGGGAGTTGGGAGACAAGGAGTTGCGAGCTAGGGGAGTACAAATGTCTCCGTGTCTCTGTGTCTCCCACCCCCCTCTTCTTCCTACCTCGGTTTCGGTACTGCCGAGATGTGTCCCGGAGGCTGCGGGCCAGTCGGGGCCATCAAGCCGCCGTTGAGCAGGTAACCGGCGATCAGCGTTTCGTTGCTGCGCCACGCAACCAGGTGATTGATGTACTGTGCTCGAAGGCGGTAGTACTTGATTTGGCTTTCAAGGACTTGTGGCCAATCAACCCGGTCTTCCTCGTAAGCGTCCAATAAAACTTCGTATGCCAGTTTCGATTCCGGCACAATCACCTCTTGGTAGCTGCGAACATTCTGCAGCGCCGTGAAATAGATTTGGTAGGCGCGAGCAAGGTCGCGTTGCAACGTCAACTCGACTCGGTTGATTTCGCCACGTTGTCGAACGACGTCCGATTCAGCTTGGCGAATTGTCCCCTGGTTCCAATCGTACAACGGAACCTCGATCGCGAGTCCCGTCATGTGAGTATTTTCGCCGGCCTCAAAGTTGCGACCGTAACCGTAATTGATAACGATGTCCGGAATCGGTTCGACGGTCTCACGCCTGACCTTGATTTCGTCGGCGACCAATTTGGCTCGAGCGGCCAATATTTGAGGGCTTTCGCTGAGTAAACGGTCCAATGCCACGTCGAAATCAATCGGGTTGACTTGGCCTTCCAAGGTGCCAACCAACGGAGTGGGTTGCATCCGCTCGCCGGCAATCGAGATTAACTCCCACCAGTTCTGGCGAAAGTTGTTCTGGGCGAGCATCAGATCTAAACGAGCTTGTTGCAACAAGATATTGGCATCGTGCAGTGCCGCACGAGTCGCTTGACCGGCGTTGTATAACTCGCGTGCTGTGATAACGGCGTCTTCCGCGTTCTTCAAAATTTCCTGGTGAATCTGGACAAGCTCTTGTTGTCCCAGCGTCATCCAAAAACTGATCCGCAAATCATTGAGTACTTGGTACTGTTGCTCCAATGCTCGCCACTCCGACACCCGGGTCAATTGCACAAACTTGGCACGGCTGAGTTGCAACTTTCGAGCGGTTACAATGCGCTGCGAAAATACAGCCCCCTGCCACTCACCGGCGGTCCCGCCAACCCCCACCTGTTCGCCGACGTATTGCAACGTCGGGTTCGGAATCAATCCCGCTTGGATTGCCTTACCCAGTTCACTTTGAGTTTGCGCTTGTGCCTGCGTCAGGGTTGGGTTTCGACTGCACGCCATCGACTCCAATGAAGCCAATGTCAGGGCGGCTTCGTCACTGACGATCATGCCTTGTGCAAGGGATTCGGGAACGGGTGGGACCGGTGGTGGTTCGGTAAACTTCTCGCCGACGCGAGGACGAAGGTCCCGCGGCGATGTCGGCGGATAAGGGTTATTCACGTCCGTGCCGCGTCGTTCGATGCGTTCGGAATCGGTGATCGGTTGCTGGGCCGTGGCAACCGCGGCGGAAACAAGAAGGGACGTCGACGCCAGGAAGCGACCGACACGACTGAGCGTTGACATTGAAAACTCCGTTGTAGCGAAAGGATGAGTCATTTGCTCATCCCGGCCATCTTGGCCTATAAAAATGCTGGGTAAGTGTTGTGGTGACGAAACTACTTGATCGCTTCGGTGATCGCTTTCTTCCGCGTCACCATGTTGAATGCGTGTTGATACCAGTGTTTGGTTTTCTTATCGTTGACGGACTGGTACAGGGGCAAAATTGGGTCGTCGTCGCACGGATTGGTGCCGTAGTAGATTCGTTTGGTACAGCCACAAAAGTCGGGACCGGTGCAGCTAACCATCGGACGTGGATTGCATCCGCCGCTGCGTACGGGAAGCGGATCGAAGACGAAAGACCCACCGGTTGCCGTTGGCAGGATGCCGCTTGGATTGGTGATGCTGGCGGGCAGCTCAGCGACACTGCGGTTGGTCGGCGCGATGGCGTTGGACATTTCGAGCGTCGAAGTTGAGTGCAACATGTCGGACATTGCGGTCATGTCATCCATCTCGGGCGCGGCCAAGGTGACTGGCTGTGGTAACGATTGTCCAAACGAGTCTTGAGCGGTCGCCGTGCAGGACGTGACACCAATCACGACCGTTGCGATGACCCAGTGAACTTTTGATGAATAAGCGGTCATTTTTCTTCCTTGTGCGGAGGGAACAATTCCTCTGTCCTATCGGCGTTACCGTGGTGGGGTATACAAAGGAAGGTTCTGGCTGCGGTGAGACGTTCCGCTTCTGTTGCCGATTGTTCCGATTGTCCCAGATACTCCAACCAGAAATCCAGCACGATGAACATGTGGTTACTCACCATTCTGGGGACAATCCTTGTCGCTCTGAGCATCCTGGAAACGTTCATGGCGGTGCTGCATCCGCGTGCGGTTACCGGGCCGGTCACTTCGCTGTTGAACCGGATGTTTCACAAGTTGTTGAAAACATCAATCGGGCAGTCGAACTATGTCACCTTGTTGAGTGGCCCGGTGTTGATCGTGACACAGGTGATCTGCTGGGCGTCGCTGTTGTTGCTTGGCATCAGCCTGATTGTTTGGCCACAATTGGGAGGCGGCATCGTTGCCAGTTCTGGGAAGCCGACGGAGACGACGCTTTGGACAGCCATCTACTACGCCGGTTTTACCGTGACCACTCTTGGGGTAGGTGATCTCGTTCCCAAAACCGCAGCGATGCAGCTTTTGACCGTCTCGGCGGCTGGGCTTGGTTTCAGCTTTTTCACCCTGGTATTGGCTTACGTCATCTCGATCTATTCGACGCTTTCTCGTCGCAATCAATTTGCTAACGAGATTGATTACCGAACTGCACAGACGGGTGATAGCCTGCGATACTTGGTTCCGTATCTTTCGTCCGATGAGATGTCACTGTTGAACCAAGACCTTTACACACTCTCGGCAAACATGGCGGAACTATTGGAGTCGCATCATTTTTATCCATCGCTGCACTATTTTCGATTTGCCGAAGACCGTTACGCCATGAGCCGCATGTTGCGATTTTGTTTGGAGGTGGCGTCGTTGATTAAAGCAATGCAAGAGACGGGTGGCCCCGCCGCGAATGCAGTCACGGAGCCTGCTGACCGATTGTGGCACGCCAGCCTGCAAATGCTTCGCGACACTGAAAAGCATTTTGTCGTTTGCAAGTCGCAAGAACCGCCGGAGGAAGTGGGAACAGCGAACCGGTTGATCTCGCAGATGGCTCAAGCAGATACTAGCCAACGGGTCAGCAATGAAAACGCCTTCGTGGATCGCTATGCTCAGTTAGCCAACACTTGGTCAACGGACTTACATTCGCTTGTGCTTTGCATGGGCAGTCAGATTGATGGTCGCTTAGATGACCAGCATCCCAATCGCCATCGCAATCATGACGCTGTTTTCGATGATAGTCACTGAGGACATGGGCAGGTTGAAAGCGGTTCCCAGGCAGGCGCACTGGATCGCCTGCTTCTTTCGCACGGCCATGATTACCCCCACCAAGCCAATCGACATGATCGCAGCAGTCAGAATGTTTGCGACAGTCAAGAGGCTTCCCGTTACGAAGAGTAGACCCAACGCGACCTCGATCCAGGGGTACGAAATCGCATACGTTCGTGATCGACGAGCGATCACGTCGTAGGTGGCGAACGCATCCGCAAATTTTCCGATATTGAGCAATTTGAAAAAGGCGAAGCCGAGGAAAGACAGGCCCATGAAGTTGCTCATGAATCGCATCCAATTCCATTGATCCTGATTTGACTCTAAGAGAAATGCACCGCCTAGGACGTACAAAACAACCAAAAAGAGTGGCTTGTAGGTCTTGAGACTAAATGTCGCTTTTCCATCATCGACCTCATCTGGTTGCGGGGGTTCTGATTCGCTAACGACTTCCGCACGGAAACCTGATTCATTCATCAGCTCAACGATTCGATCGGGGCTTCCCTTGGACGAAAGCTCGGCTCGAATGATTTTGCGAGGGTCGTTAAGATCGGAATCCCAGCTTGCGATTCCCGGATCTTTATCAAGCAAGGGACTAACTTTTGCGAGGCATCCGCCGCATGTCATGCTCGTTGAAACGGTTACTGTCATGGTTCTACTTTGGTTGGTGGTTGCATTTGATTGATTCATGGATGATTGCTTCGATGATCGGACAACCGACCAGCGAGCGGCGACCATTGCAATCTTGGACAAGCCCCGATAGCGTGGTCTCCATCTGCTGAAGGTCGGCGAGTTTTTGCCGGATTGCGACGAGCTTCTGCTCGGCGAGCTGCTTCACTTTGCCCCGAGATTCATCGGGAATCTCTGAAAGTGCGAGTAGTTCGCCAATCTCTGCGAGTGTAAATCCAAGATCCTTCGCACGCCTGATGAAGCGGATTCGGTCAACAGTGCTCTCCGGATACTCCCGGAACGAAGTCCTCACCGGCGATGGCTCGGCAAGCAATCCGCGACGCTGATAGAACCGCACGGTTTCAACGCCGACGCCAGCGGCTTCTGCGACTTTCCCGATCGTAAAACGACTCATCGGATCCTCCTGTGCAACCAGTATCGACTCCGTACCGTGGTACGGAGTCAAGCCAAATCGCTGATTTTTTTGGCGGAGGAAAGTGGAGCAAGTTGGCTGCGATCGTCGCTAGTCGGTATCCGCAGGGTTTGGGCAGACGGTCTCGGATCGCTACGCGACTGCGTTAACACCCGTTAGGCGGGCACTTGGGCAGAAAGGCGTGAAGAATCCGTGCCGTCTCGCCATCTAACGGTTTGGCCGCCAGTCTTATGGCTCATTTTTCAATCTAGGTATCAAGATGCTATGAAGCGATTAAGAACACCCTTGTTTTGGAGGCGACTTCCCTTGGCCCGTCAATTGCTCCTGGCGGTGAACTCGTTTCTGCTGATCATGGTCAGTGGTTTCTTGGTGGTGGACCACCGATTGCGGGTGCGGCGTGAGGTTGGGCAAACCAGAATCGCTTTGGCCGAAGAAGCCAAAACGTTGTACGAATCTGCTGTTGCTGTCGAAGGCGAGAACACAGACGCGGTGCAGAAATTGGTCGATAGCGTTTGTGCGAGGATGAACTCGGACGAATCGCCTGGGCACCACATTGCGCTGCAATGGGGAGGTGAACTGCTGCAAGCGAAATCGCACGGGCGTTCATCGCCGGAGATGTTTGATGCAATGATGGCAGCGGCCCATGGACACGTCGACGCGGAACCAATGGCTGAGGCGATGGTGGTCGGCGCGTTTCAGGGACCGGCCGGGCAGGTACTCGTTTCGGAACAGCGGTCGAACATTCTTGCCGTTGCTCGCGAGGCTCTGATTCGTCAAATGATCGCCGTGTTTCTCGCCGGTTCGCTTGCCGCATTTTTGGTGAACCTTGTCTTGCGGAAGATCGTGACCAAACCGATCCGTCGATTGGTGACGTCATTGCAGAGCGTTGGCGATGGAAATCTGGAATCACGAGTCGACGTGCATAGC
Source organism: Pirellulaceae bacterium (assembly GCA_963833245.1). GTDB lineage: Bacteria > Planctomycetota > Planctomycetia > Pirellulales > Pirellulaceae > Rhodopirellula. The sequence goes on along the minus strand of CAWHXH010000002.1, from coordinate 7,274 downwards.
TGTCGAGAGCTGACCTATCTTGGCGAGCAATTCAACGACATGGCATCGAAATTGGATGCGGCCGAACGGGACCGTCGCGTTCACATGACGAAAGCCAGGGCGATCCAACAAAACCTTCGGCCAAGTTCGGACGCCATCCCGGGACTAAACATTGCCGCGCTGTTCAAGCCTGCCGACGATGTCGGTGGCGACTACTACGACGTCATCCGGCTAAACGATGATTCGACGCTGTTGTGTATCGCCGATGTTTGCGGACATGGCGTGCCTGCGGCGATGGCGGCGACGCTGTTGAAGGCGTTTGTTGCTGAGGCGGCTAAGCAGTCTCATCATCCGGCAGAAATTCTGACGCGTGTCAATCAGCAGTATTACGAGTACGTGATTTTAGGTTACTTTGCCACGATGGTGCTCGTGCGGGTTGACATGGCGGAAAAGCAACTGGTCTACGCGAATGCTGGTCATGAACTTCCGTTTGTACAATGTGACCAAGAACCGGTCCAGCGGCTGGACCACAGTGACCTGATACTTGGCGTCGAAGCGGATACAACGTACGAAGAATGCTGTCGTCCAATTTGCAGCGGGACCAAACTGGTGTTGGTCAGTGATGGTGTTACCGAAGCTTTCAACCCAGACGACGAACAGTTCGGCACCGAGCGAGTCAGCGACACGATCGCGAAGGCAATTGGTGAACACGCTTCGGACTTAGTCGGGCGATTCGATTCAGCACTCGAAGCCTTTCGTGATGGGCGTCAGGCATTCGATGACACGACGCTGGTGGTTGCGGAATTGGTGAAAGAAGAAGGCCGTTCGAGCGAAGCAGCAGGTTGAAAAGTCTCTTGCGAGCTTCAGCCTTCAATCATTAGGTCTTTCGTGGGGATCGCCGACGTATGTGCCGGTGCGGACTCCGCCGAGGAAAGGCTGCTCCGGATAGCCGACACTGCAGAGCGGTCCGACCTTGATCAACCACGCACGACCGACTTGGCGAAAGCCCATCCGACCGACGCTGCGAAGCGCAGAACGATTGGTGCATTCTGTCGTCAGGACGAGCTTTTCGATGCCCCGGTTCGGTAGTTGATGTGCTGCCGAGGACATCAACGCGGCATACAAACGCCGACCACGATAGCTAGGCAAAATGAAGACATGGAAAACGAAACCAGTATCGTCTGGCAGGAAGAGAGGCAGCTGCGTGTCGGGGTGGCCATCGTGATTCATTTCTCCTGGAACATCGCCGTGGGCAATCCAGGCGAACCCTGCGAGCCTTTCGCCATCCATGACCGCGAAGCAAACCGCCTGATCGTCGCGGAGCCAAACGGCATGCCCTTCGTCGAGGTAGTTTTCCTCACCCAAATGCTGCCGAAGATCGTCCTCAGTCCATTGCACCACCGTCAAGCCTTCCGGGCAGGGAAAATGCGAAAGGCTTGCAAGATCGCAGCCAAAGAACAGTGTCCGGTTGGCGATCGCGATACGACGCATCACCCGGTAAGGCAACTGTTTTAGACGAGCGAGCAAGGGCATCGGCTGACTCCGCAGTCGGACTAATGGCAACAACTGCCGCCCCCGCCCGATGACGCACTTTTGGGCGGACTGGTGTAGCTAGCCGACGGTTGAGGGCTTGGTGTGTAATCCTGCGAGAAGTCAACATCCGAGGTGTTGTACTCGATGTTTGTTGCCGCTTGCTGGGCGTACTGCTCAGCCGTCATTTGCTGAGCGACTTGTTTTTTTCGCCAGGGCAATCCACCGGTGCATCCGGTTGTGCTGATGGCCGCCGCGACGACCGTGAGCGTAACGAAGCGAGATAGTTTTGCGTTCATGGGAACGTCCTTGTTGTGTGAAGTGAAATTCGTTTCCACTTGAGATTTGAAGCATGCCGAAACGCTCGGCATAAAAGGGCGGGGACGGCGTGTAAGCGTCATCACCGAAGTGAATCAACCGGGACACCGCCCCCGCGTTTTCAAGAAAATGGATACAAGGCGCTTTCGTCCGGTGAGCTACCCTGACAATCCATCTTCTACTTCCGCCTAACGAAGCGTCGGAGCGTTGACCCCCTGCTGAGCGAGAACGGCGAGCCACTTTTGCGGTTCCTCCGCGATTTTCTTTGCACAGCCAGGGCAGCAGATATAGATTGCTTTGCCAGCAGCATGAATCTTGTAGGGACCGCCCATTGCATCGAGTGGTTCATCCATCACAGGGCATTTCTTTTGAGCAGCGATGAACGGTGCGTCCTCGGCACTGACTTTGAAGATGCCTGCGCGGACTTGGTCTGTCCCGGCTGGCACCGAACCCGCTGAACCGCCACCGTAGACCATTGCCATGTACTTTGCTGGATCAGCTTTGATCTTCTTGATGCAACCCTTGCAGCACAAGAAGATCGGTTTGTCGCCGACCATGACCTTGATCGGATTCCCCATGCTCCCGAGTGGTTCATCCATGACCGGGCAAACCTCCTGGCGAGCAATCAAAGCCGCGTCCGCCTGAGTCGAAGAGGTCACGGAAATGTTTAGAGCCGATGCTGCGGCAACCGCACTTCCAACTTCTTCAGTCCCCTTCTGATCCCCGTAAACCATCGCCAAGTACTTTGCCGGTTCCGCTTGAACCTTCTTGATGCAGCCTTTGCAGCACAGATAGATCGGCTTGTCGCCAACGGAAACTTTGATCGGTGTGCCCATGCCACCGAGCGGCTCGTCCATTACAGGACAGACTTTCTGTTGCGCGATCGCTTGCGCGTCTGCGGCCGTTGAAGTTGCGACGGTTATTTGAGGACGTCCGGCAGCGTACTTCGCCGGATCCGACTTGACGGCGTTCACGCAACCACCGCAGCAAACGAAGACACGTTGGCCGTTCACATCTACGGCCACGGGATCACCCATGCTGCCGAGAGGTTTGCCGCTGACGGGACAAATTTTTTGACGTGCGATCGCGGCGGCGGCGAGTTGCATTTCGCTGGCCGGCACTGTTGCCACTTCCTTCAGGCTGAGCGGTTGTCCGCTACTCGCTTCGATACCGACGAGTTGGACGTCAATCTCGATCTGACGTCCGGCAATCTGGGAAAGGTTCACCGGGGCGGTCAGGCCACCCTTGCCATCGGGCAACAAATCGTAGCGGTAACGTTTCGCGTTGCCCTCAACGCGAAGAGACGCGGCTCCGCGACCTTGATTGACCGACACGGGGCGGCCGTTGCGGTCGTAAACGAACATTTGGATGCCGCCTTGTGAAACGACCGTTTCCAATTGAACGCCACCGGCTTGTTTCAAAGAACCGCCGTGGGGTCCGGCGACCGGACGGGCCAATTCAGACGCCATCGCCTGACCCGGCATTGAGTGGTTATGACCAGCATGATTGTGCTGAGCAACCGCCGTTGAGGCCAAAGCGACCGTGAACAAGGCGGCGAATAGGGTTTCGTACTTCATCGAAATTCATTCCTTTCTAAGCGTATGCGACCGATTCCTTTGGCCGCTTCGGTTGTCAGTTGGATGCCTGGCGACCAGGAATCCTTCACGTGTTTTGAAAAAGATTTAAGAGTTGGGAGTTTCCCATCTCTTCTAAGCTGCTCTGGTCAGTTCCTCCGTTGGTTTTTCTTCGGTCCCTTCCCAAAGCTCATCGTGAAACCCGAATCGCATCTTCATTTCCAGATAGGCGCTGTAGAGCGTTGGGACAATGAACGACGTGAACGGCTCGGCTAGCATGCCACCGAAGACCGGGATCGCCATCGCGCGGGCCACGTCGGCTCCGCGTCCGGTCGCGATCAACACAGGGACCAGACGCGGCCAGGGTCGTTACCGTCGTCATCATGCAGGGTCGAATGCGTTTCAACCCGGCTTCGTAAACGGTGTCGCGTATTTCTTGAACCGACGTGATCTTTCGCTTTTGCAGCAACTGATGGATGTAAGTCGCCATCACGACGCCATCGTCGACAGCGAGGCCGAACAACGCGATGAAACCAACCCACACCGCTGTGTTGAGTTCCACGCTCCATCCACGCAACCAGGACCATGCCGCCCGCAAACGCCACCGGAATGCCGGTGAATACCGCCATCGCGATCGGCAAGTTGCGAAATTCAAAGTAAATCAGCAGCAAGTTGATTACGATCACCACGGGGATGATCCACATCAGTCGCAGGTTAGCCTCGATCTGGTTGCGAAAACTGCCGACAGCTTCCAACGAGTAACCGGTTGGCAACGCTAGGTGACTCGGGGTTCGACGGTGGCAAGGCCTGCGCTTCACGAAGTTGTTCTTCAATCGCGGTCACTGATTCCAAATCACCCTTGGAACCATTTGTCATGAACGAGACGTGTGCAACCAAACGTCCGTTCTCGCTATTGATCGCTCCCGGACCCCAGTTGTTTCAAGCGTTGCCAGTTCCTGAAGTGGGACCACCGCTCCGCTGTGTGTGACGACCGGCAAGTCGATTCAACTGATCAATGCGTTCACGAAGATCGCGGTTGTAGCGCAGGCGAACTGGGTAGCGTTCACGGCCCTCAACCGTTTTGATCAAGTTCATTCCGCCGAGCGCCGTTTCAATCACTTGATTGACCATCGAAGCACTCATCCCGTAACGAGAAGCGGCTTCGCGGTCGACCGTGAATTCGATATAGGGTTTCCCCAACACGATGTCTGGATTGACCGTGCCCGAATTGATGAAGGGCGATTCCTTCAGTGTCGCTGAAACGTCCATTGCCGCAGTAGCAAGAGTTTGCAGATCGTCACCATAAACGCGAATCGCCATCGGTGCTTTAATGCCGCTTTGTAACATCACGACGCGACCTTCGATGGGTTGCAATGCGGATGCCGGCGTAACACCAGGCAGCGTTGCGACCCGATTGATCTCGTCCCAGATGTCTCGTGAAGTCACGCCCTCACGCCATTCACTTTCTGGCTTCAACATGACGTAAGTTTCGACCATCGCCGCTGGTGCGGGGTCGAGAGCAGACTCGACCCGACCAATTTTCCCGAGACGTCTTTGACCTCAGGAATCTGCCCGATCAACACATCTTGGGTTTGCAGCACCTGCATGGCCTGTGAGAAGCTGGCCGCCGGATAAAGAGTCGGCATGTAGAACCAACTTCCTTCGTCCAGTGCAATCCAGTCATCGCTCTGCAAACCGGTAAAGACGTGCTTTGCATCGACGTATCCAGGAAAATCATTCAGCTCGGCACCAAAAACACGGGCCACCTTTTCGACCGGCTGAAGCACCGTCGGCATTCCAAAGAACGCCCCGACGCCAAACACCAACAATATTGCTGGAAACGACAAAGCGAATGCTTTGTGGTTCAGTGCGTGACGTAGTCGAGCTGCGTAAACCCAGCGAACAAATCGGCTCGATGGGATTTCTTCGATCGGACGAATTCGCTCACGAAGCAACTGCCAACCGAATATGAACGCCAGAGCGCCGGCAACCACCGTGACGATCCAATGATCAATACCAAAGTACCCGGCTAGGTCGTCGCCCCACATGAAATGAGAAGCCGCCGCGAGCAAGGCTGCGAACGAAATCCCGGCTGCGAGAGCGGTTCGTTTTCGATAGTTCGTGCTTCGCAGCATGATGCGACTAAGTGCGGGCACGATTGTGACGGCAGTGATCATCGCTGCCGCGATCGCGAAGGTTTTCGTATAAGCCAGTGGCGAGAAGAGTCGGTAGTCGCGTCCGGTAAGAAAAAACACGGGTAAGAAACTAACAATCGTCGTTAATACCGCCGTGACAACCGCGGGAGCGACCTCGATAGTCGCTTCGTAGACGGTTTCAGTTCGAGACCTCTCCCGATCCGCTCCACTCCGGGTCTCACCGTCCGCTTTCTCCCATTCTGCTAAGTGCTGGTAGATATTCTCAGAGACGATAATCCCCATATCGACCATCGTGCCGATGGCAATCGCGATCCCCGCTAGCGACATGATGTTCGCGTCCACGCCAACGACGTGCATCGCAATGAAGGACATCAAAACGGCGGCGGGCAGGCAAATTGCGACAACAAAACTGCTGCGAATATGAAGCAGGAATAGCAAGATGATGACTGCCGTGATGATGATCTCGTCGCGTAAAGCGTGAGTCAGCGTCGCCATCGTCTCGTCAATCAAACCGCTGCGGTCGTACACGCCATGAATCTTGACACCCTTTAGCCCGGCTCGATCGCCGCGATCTTTGCCTTGACGCGGTCGATGACCACACGAGGGTTCTCGCCGTATCGCATTACCACGACGCCACCAACCGCTTCGGCACCGTTGTAATCCAAGGCACCGCGACGGAAGTCTGGACCGAGTTGCACTTCCGCTACATCGCTAACGCGGACCGGAACCCCATCACGTTGAAGAATGACAGTGTCTTCGATGTCAGAAATGGCTTTGGACTTGTCGCCATCGGTTCCCAGAAAACCTTTTCCACGAACGATGAACTCCATGCCCGTCGATTCCACCGTCTTGGCACCCACGTCAACGTTGGAACCTTTGATCGCCATCGCAAGTTTATCGAGCGAGATGTTGTGGAACCGCAGTTTGTCGGGGTCGACTCTCAATCTGATACTGCCGAACGTATCCGCCGATGGAAGCAACTTCGCTAACCCCTTCGACGGCTTGCAGTTCGTACTTGACGACGAAGTCTTGCATGCTGCGAAGTTCAGCAAGCCCCATGCCCTCTTCGGGCGGCTGCGAGCGTGTAATAGTAAACTTGCCCGAGTCCCGTCGCGTCAGGACCGAGCTGTCGGCACAACGCCTTCGGGCAACTGTGACGCAGCGGAACCGAGTTGCTCGGATACACGACTGCGTGCCCAGTAAAAGTCGATTTCATCTTTGAACGTGACTTGAACGAAGCTGTAGCCGAACATGCTCTTGCCCGCGTACCGACTCGGCACCAGGAACGGCGAGCAACGAAACGCTCAACGGGTAGGTGACTTGGTCTTCGATGTCTTTGGGCGACCGGCCGGGCCACGGCGTGAGCACGATGACCTGGTTCTCGCCGACGTTCGGGATCGCGTCGATGGGAACCGATTGGAACGCGAACCAACCTCCAACCGAAGCACCGATCGTCAGCATGACGACCAACCACGGTTCTTTGACGCAAAAGCGTATGATTAGATTTAGCATTGTCGGCCTTCCTGCGGTTTACTGAAAGTCATGGCACGCTGCTGATGCAACTTCGATTGTTCGTTCATTGCATCTCTCCGGTATCCGTGCCGAATCCGACCACTTTGAAACTTACTTCCTCGCCTTTGTCGTTCGCACTGTCGGTGTTGATAGCCAGATCGCGAACGGTTTCGCCGCAAGTCAGCATCTCGCTGCCCCAGTACGG
>CAWHXH010000001.1:0-456396 GCA_963833245.1 Pirellulaceae bacterium | reverse complement strand
TCCAGCGGGGTCCTCCTAGCCATTGAGCAGGCTGGCTTCAAAGGTAAGCAGCTTTCTTCTGGATCGTCGAGCAACCAATAGCTTTCCTGGGTGCGAGCGATAGCAGGTTTACGCGCTCTCACAGATTTTGAGTCAGCAAGCCAATTATACTTCGCTCTCGCGATCCGAAAGCATTGAACGGATGCTCGCCAGGAACTGTTGGTAGTCTGATGATTCCGTTTCGGCGTAGTTCAGGTTGCGGAAAGCATTAGTGATCCGAACAAAGAAATCGCGGGCCTCTTCTTTGTCGTCGAACAGAAATTCTCGTTCGGTGATGTCTCGAATCAACCGCAGCATCGACTGCTGTCGCTCCAAAGGTGTCGCGACATCCACCGGATCGAAGGCATCCTGCTGCAAGTATACCGTGTCGAGAAACTGTGCTTTTTGGTAAATGACGAAGTCGGCCAGCGAAATCCCTTCCTCGCCCGTCACTTGCATCATCTGATAGATTGCATCAGCTTGCCGAAGTAGATCGAGCAATGATTCGACGGTTGCGGTCCAGCCGGGAGCCAATCGGCGATCGAAATGCTCCTGCAGTTGCTCGCGATAGCGTGACCACGAAAGCAGCGGGTCGATGGCTGGGTAGAATCGCTTGTAGGCGCGGTCATACGAAAGGCCGAGGAAGGTCTTTACTGTACTGAGCGTAGACTGTGTGACCGGCTCTTCAAAATTCCCGCCTGCAGGTGATACGGTTCCGATCATCGTCAGACTGCCCGAGGAACCGTCGCAAGTCGCGAGCACTCCCGCTCGTTCGTAGACGCCTTTGATCGCCGAATCAAGGTACGCCGGGAAGGCTTCTTCGCCAGGAATCTCCTCCAGTCGGCCCGAGGTTTCTCGCATCGCTTGCGCCCAGCGCGACGTGGAGTCAGCCAGCAACAACACGTCGAGTCCCATCTGTCGGTAGTATTCGCCCAGCGTAATGCCCATATAGATCGACGCTTCTCGGGCGGCGACTGGCATCGACGATGTATTGCAGATGATGACGGTGCGATCCATCAGCGATCCGCCGCCTCGTGGGTCTTGTGCCTGTGAGAACTCGTTGATGGTATCGACGACTTCACCCGCTCTCTCGCCGCAGGCCACCACAATCACGACATCGACGGCAGAGTGACGTGCAATCAAGGTCTGCAACACAGTCTTGCCCGCACCGAATGGGCCAGGGATGCACGCCGTTCCCCCACGAGCAATTGGAAAGAAGGTATCAATGGTCCGAATGGTGGTGACCAACGGTTCAGACGGATACTTTCGTTCGACCAAGTGTTGTTGCAGGAGGTCTGCTGGCAATGGAACTCGGACGGGCCATTCCTGTCGCATCGTCAACGGACGCTCACCTTGACCATCACGAATGCGGGCGATCGGCTCGTCAATCATAAAGCTACCTCCCTGAATCCATGTCAGCTCAGCCTGGCCACTCAGGTCAAAGGGAACCATGATCTTGTGTTCGACGCCGCGTTCCTGAACCGTGCCCAGGACGTCGCCCGCACGAAGTCGCTCGCCAGTACGTCGCAGCGGCACAAACGACCATTTTTGCGTGCGATCGAGCGAGTCGGCATAGTGCCCTCGCTTGAGAAAGAACCCGTCGCGATTGGCGAGTGTTTCCAACGGATTCTGTAGGCCGTCAAACACGGTTCCCAGCAGGCCGGGACCAAGCGACGCGGATAGCATCTGATGCGTCAACTCAACACCATCACCAACCTTCACCCCTTCAGTGTCCTCGAACACCTGCAAATCCGCTTCCGTTCCATAGATTCGCAGCACTTCGGACTTCAACCGCTTGTCACCGAGACAAACATAAGCAACTTCATTCTTGACGATCTGTCCTTCGGGGACTTCAATCGAAACGATATTACCGTTGACGGCCGTGACTTGAGCGCCGGTTGCTACCTGCGTGTTCATGTGACGTTTTCCTCAAGATTCAACGTTTGCGTCAAGAGTTCATCAAACTTATGCCGCCCCGCCGTTTCATCGAGCCGTGTCCAGCGATCCACGATCTCCCAACGAGCGAGATATAGCAGTACCGTCTCGAACGAGAAGTAGAACTGGTCAGCAAGTTGCACCCAACGATTCCAAGTGGCACTCAAGAGCTGCCGTTCAACCTGCATGGGTTCGCCTGCGTCCAACGCTTCGCGGACATGTGGAATCCATGGATGCTCGCGAACCAATCGGAAATCGGGATGATGCCAGTTCTTGCGAATGTGGTCTGTGTGCTGGCCAACGGCGGTTGGCGGTTCAAGTCCAAGACGCCGTCTCCGTAACGCGCAAGTTATCGTACGAATGTCCATCCGATGATTGATGATGTCGCGAACGAGCGAGTTAGAAATCGACTTCATCAAGCGATCGTATTCCATTTCAACTTCGTCATCTGTGCGTTCTGGCAGTTGCCGATCCCACGGCAAAAAACTCTGCACTTGCTCAACAATGTTCTTGTCGCGATCGCCGAGCAACTTGAGCCGCTGCTGAAGTTGAATTCGTGAGATCGGTACTCGTTCAATTTCAAACGAGCGGGGCATATGCGGCAGGCTTGCGACGAGGGAGTAGCAATTGGTGGTAGCGGTCACTGGATGATTCCTTCCATAATGGCTCGAAATCGCGGTACCAAATGTCGTAGCAACAGCTCCGCAATGGCTTCGTCGGTTAATTCAATCTCGATATCCTCTTCGAGCAGTTGGATGCGGATGCCTGCCGAGGCGTCGTTTCGTGTTCCAATCTCCAGTCCGTCTCGCAGCATTTCCTTCGTGATTGAAGCAACGAAGTGGCTAAGATTGCCTTCTTTAACTTCCTCGGGGTGGCTGCGCAGGTGCTCCAAGCCGACGGCATTCTCAGGCAGCAGAAGCTTGGCGGATTGACCGGGAGAGGGAGCTGACCGGCCACCGACTTCAAGAATCAACTGCTTGAGGAAGCCGCCGTCATCCAATTCACGCCTTACCAGCCGTCGAACTCGGTCGGCAAACTGTTCGACCAAATCGGATTTGAGTCTCAGCATCGCATCACGCACCGCCAATTGCACGGATTCTTCACCGGCCCGCTTGGTTTGCTCGGCCTCCTCGCGTGCATTCCGCAGTAACGCATCGGCCTCCTGTCTCGCATCGTCAAGACGCTGCTCGGCTTTCCGCCGTGTTTGCTCCATGAGGGTGTCCGCCTGCGCTCGGCCTTCCTCGACGCCCTGCTCGCGTAAGCGACCAATCAATTCTTCAACGCCGGATGATTCCTTCGAGTTTGTCATAATGCCAATTTCCTTAGCCTGCCGTGCCACCGGGAATGTTACCACCGACAATCATCGCGAAGATAAAAGCAAAGACTGCGAAACCCTCCACAATGGCTGCCGGTGCAATCGCCAGACCAAAAACCTCGGGCTTTGACTTCGTTGTATTGATTGCCGATGCACAACAAGAGCCTTGCACCATCGCGCTGAACAGCAACGCCAGTCCAACCAGCAGTCCGATGGAAAACAATCCCGGTGCGGAGTCTACCGAAACGACTCGATTGAACTGCATAGTCACCACGATTCCATAGATAGTTTGCGACGAAGGCAACGCTGAGACGCCAACCAATCGCCCATAGCCACTATCAACGTCTAGCAAAGCCCCAGAAGCTGCTTGCCCTGCGCGTCCGCAGCCGATGATGCTGCCGATGGCTCCAAGTGCGGTCGGCAGGAAAACTCCTGCCCAGCCCAATAGAAGTATGTAACTGTCCATTTCTATGTTGCCTTCTTGTTGAATGGTTCAAATGCGTATCCCTCGTCTGGAAGACTCCAGCTAAAGAACTCAATGCAATTCAGCCGCAATCCATGCACGACACCGCTCATGATTGCCAAGATGAAATTCAAGCCATGTCCGAAAACCACGGCCACTACCGCCAGCAGACTGCCAATCCCAACGCAGCAACTAGCTTTGTAAGTCAAATCGTTGAACGTTCCCGCCAGTTGAGCACTGGCTAGGCCGAGTGCGAACAGTCGCAAGTAGCTCAACACGTCTCCAAATGCGCGAGAGACGCCAGTTAGCGAAACGACGCCGTCGATCAATCGCTTGCCATGTTCTTTGAAGCTGAAAGTCTTCAGTGGTCGTTCGCTACTGAAAAGCAAAACGGAGGCAATTCCGGTTCCGAGCATCCAGCTTCCGAATTGAATCAGCGGTTGCTCCGGCTGCGTACCGCTTTTGCCTAAGCCCAGGGCCAGGCCACCAAATAACGCCGCGACCCAACCGAAAGACGCCAGCATCATGGGCGACCAACGACGACTCCAAGCCAAAGCGAGATTCGCAATCGCAAGATGCGTAACACCGATCGCAATCGAAATCTGCATCATCAGCGTCGTGTTCGTTGCGTCGATGACGTGCATGCGGGCTAGCACTGAAGCGGCTGGCGGCGGGAAGCCAAAGTAGCTGCCAACCGCAATGCCGTAAGCAACGGACGCGACCGTAATGGCGACAAACAACGTTCGCATTCGCCGCGTGTTTTCGGACCTTCCAAACCGTCGCCAGAACAGCAACAGGAAAACCGCCAGCAACATGGCGTAACCAGCGTCAGCCATGATCATCGCAAAGAAAACACTGAACGAAAAAAATACGATGCCGGACGGGTCATACGCTCGATAGGCCGGTGTGGTATAGAACGTGACGGCGTTTTCACCGCCTGCGGCCAGCCCGCGATTCGACAACAACGTCGGCGGCGAATCCTCCGTAGTCGGAATCTCGATGGTCAGCCCTAAATCGTGGCTTCTGGCGAACGAGGCGATCTCTTCTCGCTGCGATTGAGGTGCCCAACCTCGAACAGCGAACATGCGCGGATCATCGAAGGTTCTTCCCGCTGCTCGATCGCGTGCCACTCGGTCTTCCGCAATTCCAAGCATTCGCGACAGTTGGTCGATCCAGCGAGTCAGTCGAACTCTCTGCCAATGCAACTCCTCCAACTCGGTTTCGACCGCCTCAAGGCGCTCTTGCAATTCGCTCAGAGGACGATCGTCCAAGTGCGTTCGCGGTACCGGCATATTCGTCGGTTCCTTATCACTGATCACGATCACGTAAGCGAAGCGGTGTTCTCTCGCGACGACTTGCCAATCTTCCGTCAACGATTCCAGCAAACTCAATTTGTAGTGGGGGACAGCGTAGAACCAGAAACGTAAGCCACCAAGTTCGTCTTTCGATGGAAGCTGGAAATCACCCCAGGGAATGAGCGTTGCAATCGCTTGCTTCAATTCATCCGATTCGGCCTGCAATTGCTCTCGTTGCTGCTGAATGGATAGCACTTGGCCAACCACGTCATCCAATTGAAACTCGGAGTTATCCTTGACGGCACGACGGTGAATTGGACAAGCTCGCAGATACTTCAGTGCTTGTACGGCATCGGGCGAAAACCGACTGCCTTGCGATTGATGGTCACGACTGTCATTCAAGTCGAGAAGATGCAAACAGCCCAGTTCCTGTAGGCCATCAAGAACGACGTATTTCTGGTCAGCCGTACCATAGAGAGTCACTTTGGCGACGGGAACGATTGCCATTACACCGTCCTCGCTGGCAGTTCACTGCGATTCTGTTTTGCTTTAGCGATCTTGGAACGCACAACGGCAGCCCGTTCCGTGTCTGCCAAATGAATTTTGATACGGTGGATATCTTTTTCCGCCTGCGGAATCAGCACCTTGTCAAAAAGGTTGACTCGTTGCGTGATCCGGCGCACCGCATCATTCAGGCGTGTCATTCGCGTCCGCTCATTTCGTAGGCGTAGCTGCAACAAGGCCATCTTCTGCAAGAGCTCCACCAGAAAATCGACCCAGAACGGCTTGGCCAACATCGAGTATTCCTTGACCCGAAAACGAACCTCGCCGAGTAAGGGTAACCGCACTCCAAGTACGTTCTCCTCTGTGACCACTTGTTCCTCGATGGTTACTAGATCGCTCAAGTCCTGTTCGCTTGCGCCGAGTAGTGAGAACAGTCCTCGTTGGGAATCCAGTAGTGCTTCAATCTCGTTCTCTGTTTCAGACAGGATTCGCTTGGATCGTTGCAAGTCGGCGATCAACTGTTGCCGCTTCAAGTCCAGCGATGGCAGGAATCGCTCAAACATCGCGAGTTGATCGCGGCGTTGCTTCAGTGACGTTTTGTTGAGTGCCAATGCCATTGCTCAACTCTCCGCTTGCTTGAAGTATTTCTCGACCAAAGCCTGTTTCATCAGCAATTCTTCCGCCTGAAAACACTCGGCCAGTGTCTGCCAACACAGATCGAGAGCGTCGTTCAACGGCATCGCGATCCGAATGTCCATGAAACGTTTCGCAAACAGATCGCCAAACTTCAACAGTTTCTGGTCGAACGGCGAAAGATCGAAAGCCATCGCTTGCTTTTTCTCCGCTTCCTTGGCCCCCGCATAAAACCGAATCATCGTGTTCATGATCTGCGAATGGTCTTCCCGAGTGACCTTGCCGATGACTTGTTGCTTGAGCCGCGAAAGTGAACCGAACGGGTCAATAACGCCATTGTGTAAATACAATTGCCCTTCAGTGATGTAGCCCGTGTTGTCAGGAACCGGATGCGTCACATCGTCACCTGGCATCGTCGTCACGGTCAGGATGGTGACTGAACCAGCACCTTTGTAGTCGCAAGCTCGTTCGTAGCGTTGTGCAAGCTGTGTGTAGAGATCACCCATGTAGCCGCGATTCGATGGAACTCGCTCCATCGCGATGCCGATCTCTTTCAAAGCATCGGCATAGGCCGTCATGTCGGTCAATAGCACAAGCACCCGTTTGCCTTCCTCAACGGCAAACCGCTCCGCGACCTTCAACGCCATGTCGGGGACCAGAAGTCGCTCCACGATCGGGTCCGACGCTTGATTCACAAACATCACCGTGCGACCAAGAATTCCTTCGCTCTCAAACGTTGAGCGGAAGAAGTGGTAGTCGTCAAAGATCAACCCCAGCCCGCCGAAGATGATGATGTCCGCATCGGCTTGAATCCCGATGCGAGCAAGCAACTGGTTGTACGGCTCACCTGCGACCGAAAAGATGGGAATCTTTTGACTTTCGACCAAGCAATTGAACACGTCAATCATCGGAACTTTGGTGTGAATCATGTTCTTGGGCACGATTCGCATCTTGGGATTGACCGATGGCCCACCGATTGGAATCGAGGGTTCGTTGGACAAATCAGGTCCGCCGTCCAAAGGAATTCCCGATCCACGAAAGACGCGCCCCAAAATGTTTGGCGAGTAGGTGACCTGCGTTGGATGCCCCAGGAACCGGACTTTCGCTTGCGTAGAAAGTCCCTTGCCACCCGAGAACACTTGCAGCGAGACCACATCGCGTTCCAGCTCGATGACCTGTCCCAGTGAACGACGCCGATCCCAATTCTCAACGACGGCCAAGTCACCGAATCCAACGCCGGTAGCACGCACCTTGAGAATATCGCCGACAATCGCGACCACGCTTGTGTGTCTGACCAGATCAGGGATCATTCTGTGGAAGACTCCAGATAGCGGAGTGGCTGCTCATCGAACTTCTCTGCACAGCGTAAAGAACAGAATACGTACTCAACCTCTTCCCGTTTACGTCTTGCCGCTGCGTTGCCTGACGGGACGGTCATGCCACAAACCACGTCTCGTTTGCCTTCGGCACTGCTGAGCATTGGTTCGTGCTCGTTGCCCCGACAAAACACCGACGGATGGCGAAAATGTTCCGTCTGATAGACTTCCAGCAAGTCGGTCACCAACTGCCGCGGATCGTCGCTGTAGAGGACACGCGCACCGGTGGCTTTCTGACACGTCTCCAGGATGGTTTTGACCATATCACTAATGCCACCGGTTCCCGTTAGCACGCCGATCAGTTTGCCTTCGTCGTACGCAATCGCCAATTCACCGAGCGTGCCGCTGCTCCCGCCGACGATGACGACGATGTCGCTGCTGCGAATGTTGACAACTTCTCGCCCCATCAACCCGCTGCCGGTAAAGATCAGAACATCGTGGGCCAGTGTCGGCGAACCATAGTGATAGGCGTGTTCGTCCAAACTCAAGGCTGGAGAAATCCCAATGACCATACCGCCTCGTTCGCTGGCACCACGGGCCGCCGCGAGAGGCAATCCAGGACACGCCCCAGTTACCAGGATGCAGTCCGCTTCGGCAATCCGTTCGCCCAGCAAAGCCGCAAGCCTTAGAAAGTTCTCTGGGATGTCATTTCCTGCCCCGCCCATCACGCCGATCTTGAGGTGCATTTCTCCCATGCCGAAACGTAGTCCCTTCTGCATTGTAAACACGAATCACCGAGGTCGACGCCGACCGAGGCCGCTGATGGGTTGGATGCATGGTGAACCGGTCTTCTTCGCGAAGACTGGAGGATTTCTGAACAATTTCACGGCGACTGCAGACTTGATCTGCCAATTGCTGGACGACACGGTCATCACAAAAACCAACGAGGACCAATCGCCCGTCAGACCGAAAAAAGCGTCTTAGTTCCAGCAGAGTAATAATTCCTTGCCAAACCGAGAGATGCCGAGCCGCGACCTGCAAAGCCTCCAACGCGAACCTACGCCAACTCACGTCGCAACGCGAAACCTTTTCGCCTATGATTCACGTTCTAAGACAAGCTAAATTGAGGAAGCCATGAGCGAGTATCAATATGTCGCTTTCCAAGCCGTTGATCGGCCGCTCAGCGACAAACAGCTTGAGTTTGCGGAACGTCAATCGTCGCGTGCTGAAGTGACTCGGTGGTCCTACAACGTCGAATACCATTACAGTTCCTTTCGCGGCGACGTGGACGCACTTCTTCGCGGTGGATACGACGTTTATTTGACTTACTTCAACTATGGCTCGCGAGAAATCAAGCTTCGCTTGCCTGCCGGGCTGCCGTTTTTCAAGAAGACATGGGCACCGTTTATCGACGGCGAACGTCTGACTTGGCAGAAAGATCGCAGAGGTAACGGCGGAATCTTGTCGATATGCCCTTATCTTGAAGATGAGTTCGATCAAATCTGGGATTTTGGGCGCTATCTCGATATCGCCGTGCATATTCGCCAGTTGCTGATCGGTGGTGACCTCCGCGCGCTTTATCTGCTGTGGCTGTGTGTTGCCGCCGATGACAACGAAGCCCCCTCCGAAGTGATCGAACCGCCGGTTCCCTACGGTCTGGGGAAATTGCCGTCGCGTGGGTGCGAGTTGTTGGCGTTCTTTGGTAGCGATCCGCTGTTGTTGAAAGCGGCGGCAAGTGGTATCCCCGAATCCGCTTCTTCCAGCGGTCCTAGTACAGAGTCTTGGGTGGAGTCGTTGTCGGCGATCGAGGCAAAACAGATTGTCGGTCGTCTGCTCAGCGAAGATGCTTCGATCGTCAAAAGCGATGTCCTCGCGAAAGCACGCGACGCCCACGGAAAAATTGACTGGCCGTGCGAAACTCCGTCGCGCTCGGTTGCCGATTTACTGAAACAGTGCGAGTCGTTGCGTCACTCCGAAGACTCTCGTGAGAAACGCAAAGCGGAAGCGAAAGCAAAGCGTGAGGCCGCAAAAGCAGAAAAACAGCGACAAGCAAGAATGAAAGAAATGATCGCCTCGCCAAAAACATGGCTCGGCAAAGCGGATGAGTTGGTGAGCCAGCGAGGCACCGACAACTACCGTGCCGCCGCCGACATCCTAGCTGACCTGCGAGAAGCCATCGGCGCTGACGAAGGAGACAAGATCACTCGCAAGCACGCCGCTCATCTCGCCAAGAAGTTCCCCACGTTGAACGTGCTGAAGTCTTCGCTCCGAAAGCGAGGGCTATTGGACTGACGGCAAATGACAAACCACAAAGATGGAGGATAGATATGGGAATGTTCAATTCGATTCTCGCGGATCTTCCGTGCCCAACCCTGGGGAAAACTGCGAGCGGTGAGATTCAGATTAAGTGGCAATCTCCTGAAAAGCGAGCCAGCGAGGGTTTCCGAGTAGGCGACAAGCTGGACGGCATTTTGCCTGAATACAACAACGCTTGGGTGAAAACCGACTTTGTTTGCCAGCTATGCTCACGACAAACCCAGGGTGTCCGTGGCTCGAGTTTCATCAAGGTGATGGATCAGCAGCGGCATATCGTTTTCGTAAGAATTGAAGATGGAACCATCGTCGAGATCCTAAGCGACGATGATTTCCAAGACAAGAAAATCAGTTCATACGCCACCGACCTCGTCTGACTTTAGTCACTTGGGTTGATTCATTTCGAGTCTAAAAACTCGCCCGCCATTTCAGGTAGGCGGCGAGATATAAGTGTCCTTCTGGTAAGGGTTCAATGATTTCGACGGATCCCGCTGCGATCGCGTACCGCTTTTTCTGGTGTTCGACGATGAGGTCCAAACCGAACGCATCGTATTTTGGCATCGCCGCGTCGATGACCTGAACGTTCTCACCGAGCACCTGGGCTGCGAAAGGAAACGCCAACTCCTGCATCGCCATCTCGGTCAGGCCAGAGCATTGCTCATGCTCGTCATAAGCGTCGACACAAGCGTCCTCCATCGCCTCATCCATTGCAGCCTCGTCGAGCGATTTCAACCAAGCTATCTCTACGACCTTCATTTCTTCTCCTTACCGACGAGCTTCTTCAATTCATTGTCGCAGATGAAACCGACCCGATCGGCAGCGATCATCGCCGTCGCCCAAGACTTCGCATCGGCTGCCTCGCCAGCCTTGACCGCACGGATGACCGGCCCCAGACACGCCTCGATATCGTCGCTCATCATCCCCTCGTCACTACATTCGACTTGGTAGCTGCCTCGCTTCAGCAGTTCCAAGGCAAGCGATTTCACTTCATCAATCTGGCCATTCTTAATCAGCTTTTTAAAGCCTTGCTTGACTTCTTCGTACGCTTGCCAGTCAACATCGAAATTATGGTTGACCATTCGCGCATCGAAGTCTGTTGCCCGGCCGATCGCCGATTTGGCATCCGTCAATAACAGTTCAACCGGTTTGTCGATATTCAGTTGCGACTCCAACTCTCGGCCAACGTCCTCATGCTGTCTCGCGGTCGCCATCAGCAGATCGACCAATTCAGCCTTCGTCTGCTTACGCAGCGCCACTTCGATCAACGCAAATCGATCGACCGTCGATTTCTTCTTCGGAACCTTCTTACGTTTCGCCATCATATCTCGTTCGGTTGATTCACGTTCACGACACCCCGATTCAAAACGTTTCGTGGTTCTTCCCGATGATGTGCAGCTCGACGCCTTTTAGTCCAGCGTACTTCACCGCCATTCCGAGCAGTGTGTATTCGTCGTCATCGTAGCCGGCTGCAAATGCATCTTGGTGTAAAACCATCACGTCGCTACCGCCGCCATCGGACGAACCGGGTTTCAGCTTTGCAATCCCTTTCGCGAAGTCCGGCAAGTAATGCTCAATTGTCGCTTCAAGCACGGCCACCCGAGTCTCCTCCGCCCGCATGTCCGGCGACTTGCAAGCGACGCCCATCGTTAGCTTTTTTGGTTCAGGCATGGGTTACTTTGGTTCGGCCATGGGAAGGATTCTCTTGGGTAAACATTTGGAAGACACCGCCGCCGTGATGCCGAGTTTTACCCAGAACGATCGGGCCGGCAACTGGATGCGGAAACTCTAGACGCATTGTGCCTTGCAGTCCTCTCGAGCGAGCTGTCCATTTCAGGTTCGTGATTATCGGCGGAGGTAGGTTGCGTCGCTGACATTCCGCCTGGACGTCTGCGATGATTGTTTCGTCGGCAGTGGATTTCTTTAGGTGGCGATTGACTTCGTAGGGTGTGACTGAGTCCCAAGTTCGTGACATCGCGAACAAGGGATCACTGTCGATTTCAACATCAATCTGACAAAGGCGAAGGTGTCCGTCGGCGCCGGCGAGCAAGTTCTCGAAACCTTGCAGGGCACTTTCGAGAGTGCGGGTTTGTCTCGCGGATTGAAGTGTGGACCGTCCAAAGAGCTCGGGCTGAATAACGAGCAACCTCTTTCGCTCGGGATCAAACACGAACGTTAAATGCGGGTTGGCTTGCGAGTCTGCTGGTGCGCCCGCTTTCGTGTGCCCGCTGAAATAGGTAGGAAGGTGTCGTGGGTACAGCGTGTCACGTACACGTGCCATCACGGCTCGGCGAAGCGATTTGGCCAGACGCACTGGTTCGGGGTGTGAAAAGCCTGCTTCGATTGCAAATGCAAAAACGCCAGGCGACCGCTCGATCGGGCGAAACAATCCCAGGCCGAGAAAACGCCCGTCACCGAGTACGACCGGCCCGGAAACGACTTGATCGAATTGGATTTCCGCATGCCATAGGACGTGCCTGTTGAACCGCTGGTCGGTCGCGAAGTCATCCGCTTTTTGACCGCGTGCGGTGAACGGTTCACGTTGCACGCGGATGCTGGTTGGTTTTGCTTTCACACCAGCATGTCGTAAGGCTTGGTGCAGTGCTGCGGCAGCGAGTTCTTGTTCAGTGCGCCGCTCGGCCGCGCCTTTGAAATCGCTAGCCGCTCGTTTGTGACGGTTTGGCTCGATCCGGCGACGGGCTGCCGCCGTGAGCGCGATCGGTGTAACCGATTGCCACGTCCGCGAGGTACCTTTCTCGATGCCATAGTGTTCCAGTTGACGGTGTGGTTGTGACCGAGCCAAATCGATCGTGCGATCACTCAGTGCAAAACGCTGTCCCGAGAACGCCCACCGGATGTCCTCTGCTGAAATCGGGCAAGTACTGGGGATTTCAACTAGAACCCGTCGAATTTGTTGGTCGGTGTGTTCGTGTCCGATCGAAGGCAGCGGGACGATCCGCACGCGAGCCGAGGCGGGGCCGGCATTTTCTCCGTTGGCTTTCTGGCCGATTAGCGTTCGTTGAATCTCCACTTCACGAAACGGTATCGCTTCAACAAGTCGCCGTACCGCCTCGTCTCGAATGATCTTTGTGAGTGCCACCGTCTTTGTCGCCGACCACGACGCCAATGCTGAGGTAGAATGGTCCAACAGATCGAAACAAACGCGAGTCACCGCGTTGTCGTAAGACACCATCCGCCACTTTGGCTTCGCTCGGCGGCGAAACGTCTGGCCCTTACCGTCACTGGTCATCGCGTAGCGACTGGACATATCGTTGTATCTCCGCTGCAGACTCTCAAAAGAACCAGCGGTCGGACATTCGACGTGGCCGTGTCCGGTCGATGGACGAAATACAGATCCGCGATGCGACTGAATTTTATCGTTTAGTTCGTCATCACTCACGACCTCTGACCAAGCCCAGGCAGCATCGACGGTGCGTCCAAGTTGGTACACCCGGTTGGCAAGTTCGCACACGTGTTGCACATCCGATTGGTTGGCCTTGGGATCGTCGATGTTCCAACAAAACAGAAAGGGGACATCGACATCAAAGATCAGCGGACGAATGGTTTTCTTCGTGCGAATCTCACCAATACGTCGTGGATCGCCTTGCTTTGCATCCAGATCGTTATTGGGAACAAACGTGGTTATAGCTTGCCCGCCTTTTGTCAGTGGGGCGGCGACGATCGGTGGCGGTTGCTTTTCCAGCCACTGCAATGCGGACGTTGTCGCGTCCGGTAACGGCCCTGACAGGCCTTGGCCGGCGATCAGCGATTGGAACAAGCGGGCTGGCGATGGAATCGACCCCGCACCGTGATACCAACCTTCGTGAAGCCGAACGGAAATAACAAGAGTATCGCTCATGGCGACTCCGTTTCTTCGTCGGTCGATTTGCCCAATAGTTCCTTGGCTGCCTTCAGGTCAAAGTCATGCTCGTTGTCCAGCTCGACGTTTTCCCAAGCTTCTTTGAACGGTTCATAAGCCGAGTCGGCATACTTCGTCAGGAAATCGCGAGCCTTCTCGCTGCTCAAATCAACCGGCGACTTGTCCCCGCGTCGTGGCACGATCATCCACTCGTCTTCCGCATCAGCAATTCGCAAGTTGCAGCCTTCGCGAAGAAACAGGTCGATATCGGTGGTTGCCGTCAGCAGCGACAGTGCGAGCAGGTACTTTTGCAGAGCGGCGGTTTCATCGTCGTTTGATCCGACAATTCCGCGTAGTGCTACCAAGTTGATCGTGACATGGCGTTCGATCGCTCCGCGAACCACAACGCCGCCGAGTCCTTGCGCGGGCGCATCATTAAATCCCTTCTCGGAAAGTTTTTTCCCCTTGGGAAGTGCCTTTTTCAATGCTTCTCGTTGGTCTTCATCGAGCGCTTTCCAGACGGAGTTGAACTGTGAAGCCGTCGTCAATTGGTCCACGTCCCATGCGCGGATGATACTCCGTACTAAACGAGGCCGCTTTTCACCGGACCCGCCACGCGAGTCCCAGCATCCGAACACAAGCGATGTCGGCGCGATCGTTGCCAGCGGCATTGCGTTGCCCGTCTTCCTCAACTGCTCAAACGCATTTTGCACTTTTGGCAACAACGTCGGCGACGATTGCACCACGGCATCCGCTGCCCGGTGAGCCAAATCGAACAACGAACGTTTTTCCTTCCAAGGATTCTCGCACTTGTCCGCTTTCGGCGTCTTCGCTTTCTTGCAAGTGTGACACTCGCCACACGCCTCCGTCCGCAAAACGATTTCAATTTGCGGCACGTAGCCCGCCAGCGGGTGCCCGGTTTCGGGTTTGAACGCGGGCTCCAAACGGTTCGCCTGGGAGCCGACGCTGTCTATCAGCGCGACCTTGGTACCATCGGCCAATGTGTCGATGTTGTAACCGACATCGGCATAGGTCGGCGGATAGATGATTTGATCCTCGCCGTCTTCTCCTTCCACCGATAATAGGCGTTGCTTCATGCTGAGTGCGACGGGGCCGGTGGGATTCGTCGCCCATGTGTCAAGCAAGGCGGCGTTTAGTTTTTCAGCGTTACTCATTCAATAATTTCCTCGTACACGGTGGTAATACAACGTGACTGTCCTTCTTTCCCCGGCCAACCCAAATTCATTTGGAAGGTTCGCTGTGGAAACGGCAATTCAAAAGCTCCTAACGACGCTCGCAGGAAGAACGGATCAAACAGGTCATCATCCACTCCAGCGCCCAAGACACCGTAGCGATAATGAAGTTTGTCGATGTAATGGGGGCGAGCGTTCGACAATCCAATCGCAGCCAGAATCTCAACAATCGGATACCCAACCGTCTTGAACCGCGGCCCACTGTGAGCGTTCAGCGAAAACCCAATGTCAAGCGGGATGTAGTCGCGTCGCCAGTCAAGGCGGAAGCTACTGCTTTGCTCAGCAAAAACATTGAATGGGTCGCCGGCGGACTCAGCGATAACATCTCGGACCAATTCCAGCGAATCACTTGCGAGGGCGGCACCGGGGTAACCTGCCGCGCCTGCCCAGAACTTCACGTTATCGCGTCCCGTCTCACGACGGCTGTCGCCCCAGTGGCTAATCTCGATTCTCTTGCCTGAGAACTCGCTCTCGGTTTCCACAGGCTGTAACACCGCCGTCAACGTGGCCGGGCTTGCGGGCGGGGGAAACGGAAACGGCGCGTCACTGCTGTATTGCAAAGTCTCAATGTTCCACGCAGACGTGTCCAAGCCAAGTTCTCGGGCACCTCGAGATTGAACCTCAGCTTGGCCAAGAAACCGCAGCACCGATTCAACTGGGGCGCCTTCGGTCGCTGAGGCCAATCGGAAGCAGACATCCGCTTCGTCACTCCAGTCAAAGCCGCCGCGTGCTTCGCCGAGTAACACGTCGGCGGCTTCCAAGAATCCGAGGCATGCGAATACTTGACCGGGATTGAGCAAATCGACGGGGATGGATGCTTCAGCCATGGACTTCCTCTTCTAATCTATCAATCGTTTTGTGGTGGACGAGGCTACGAGCCCCGCCACGTTGGTCGAACTCAGGGACTCGTAACCTTGTCCACTACCGTTCGGACGCTGGTCATCTCATCCTCATCAACCATTGCCGACGCACGCTGATCGGCGGCTCGTAGAATGGATTCCAGCCAAGCCAGTCCCCATGGTCCCCAGAGCTTTTGCATTCGACTAAATCGCAAGGCGACATCGCGGGCGCGATCGGCGAGTACGGACGGCGGCGCATTTTCGCATGAATCAACTCGAATCACCGGCCGACCGAATCCGTGATGCGCCGCAACCAAGTGAAGCGTCAGCTCCTTCAACTCAACGCTCAACCCCGCAAAGTCCGAATCCCGCGAGACCGAGGGCAACGACCCAAACTCATGTCGATAGCCATCCAGTAAGCTATTGTGAAATGGACCAGGAGTCTTGGCGTAGGGGCGTCCTGTCTCAGGAGCACTGAATGCGTTTTGCCACCGCTGACAATTCTTGCCGCGATCATGATTCCGCGCCGCAATCCTCATCACGAGTGTCAATTCGGCGGACAAACCAAGCCGCTTCGCCAACCGCTCGACTTCCTGTTGCGTGTCGGCAAGATGATCTTCCAAGCTCCGCCATCCGCTCGTCGAACGACTTTCTTCGCTGGTGACTGTTTGACGGAATTTCTGCAAGACGAGATATCGCGACGGTTCGTCTTCGCTCTCCGATTGGATAGGGAACGTGCGAAGTGGTTTCCAGTCCTTGCTCGCTCGTGACTTGCCAAGTTGCGCCTTCAGATCGTCGGCGGACGATTCCAAGATTCGGAACGGTGGAATCGGATCCATATCCTCGTCGGTCAACTCGATCCACTCTTGCCGTAGCACGCCGTCGGCCGCATCAGGGACATCTGTTTCACTAGCCTTTTCGTCCAACAAACCACTGCTCAACCCACCAATTCTCGCGTCAACGATCAACGTGCAATGCTCCAGATCGCGTGAAAATTGAACCCGGCGCTTCTTCGAGTCTCGATCGGTTCCAAATCGCAATTCGTCGAGCGACATACGACGAACAACATCACCGCTGCGGTCCAAAACGATCGCCACGATGTCTTTACGGTGCGGCAACGCTTCGATTTTCTCTGGAGCGGTCTTTTTAGGATTCACTTTGAGCTTGACGATTTTGTCCACCCGCTTGAGCAGCCAATTGAATACATCACCGCCAGTGGTTTCCAGCTTTTCGGTGAGATGAATCGGAGCCGCCTCGAAAAAATCGCTGATCTGTTTGTCCGTGCATCGAGCGGTAATCGTCGGCAGGTGCTTTCGCCAAACGATCGTCGTCTGCGGTTCATCTTCGACCCAACCACGGAGCCAAGGAGCGACCAACGGACGAGCGGAATGCTTTTCGAGCGACGTCATTGACCACGAGTCAAGAATCGGACGCGTCAACTCGGGCCGCAGCGGTGCCGGCGTTGTCGCTGCATCCAGCACGGCGAACAAGTCGTCATCGTCATTTGTCCTGAGTTTCAATTGTCGCAGTGCCTCGGGGCTGGCGTCGCGTGCCGATTCACCATCAATCATTGGCAACGCTTCAAGTGCGGCTCGGTATTTGGGAGCCTTGTCGAATTGGCGGACCAACTCGTGATCCTTCGCGCCACGCTGGCGGTCCGGTTTCTCGAGTGCTTTTTCTAAAGCTTGCTTCTCCGTCGCATTCGGTTTGTCCCGTTGCACCAGAACGCGAATTTCCGCCTCGCCGTGGCCGCGACGATTCACCCGTCCGAACCGCTGAACCATGCGTTCAAAGGCGACCAGATCGCCCAGCATGTGATCAGCATCCAGATCAACGCCAACTTCGCCGGCACTGGTCGCGAAAACGAACGCGGGATTTTCGAGAGTAGCTTTAACTCCAGCGAGAAACCCATACTGCTCAAGCCATTGTTCGACTTGCTGCCGCTCGCGAACACGACGAGCACCAACGAACAGTTGACAATTGATCTGCCGAGCCGGAATCCCTTGTTTCTTGTCTCCCTTTGCAAGCTTGGTAACAGCCTGTTCAACCTTCAACGCGTCACTTCGACTATTGCAAAAAACGATAATGCGTTTAGCCGCAGTCCCTTGGTCTGCGAGTTCCCAAACTTCGGCGGCAAGCCGATCGACGATCACAACTTCATCGCTTTCCGATTCAATCACTCGCAACCGTTTCACCGCTCGCAGCCGCTGCCCTGCAACCTGATGAGTCAAGTCTTTTTCGCTGACTCGCAAAACGCCTTCCGTCGCCCCACGTCCGGTCGCCGACAGCGAAAGTAACACATTGCGTGGAACCGACCGGTTGGCCGCAGCGTTTCCTCCCAAGGTACTCTCAGGTTCCACCACCCGACTGAGCAGGGCTTCAAATGGCGGAACCAAGTGTGCTTCATCAAGCACGAATAGTGTGTCCGCTCCGAGAAAGCCCGCGTGACAGGGCCGCATCTTTCGTGAGACACCGTAGCCCTCGAACAGCAAACGAGAACCGATCATGTCGACCGTGCCGACGACGATCGAAGGCGAACTCGGGTCACTCAGCCACTGTCGATTATCTGCAAACTGTCCACGTAACGTTGATATCGGAAGCCGTTGATCCTGATCGAGCCCCAGCGACTGCTTGACTTTGCTATTACGATCGACCCAAGTCCTCAATCGCTCGGCCTCACGAGTGGCTTGGTCAACCACCGCGCGACGATCGACGACATAAACCAAACGCCGTGGCAGGTCTGTCCGGTCGGCCTGGTTTGCCCACTGCGACCTAGCCACCAACCAAGCAGCCATCACGCTCGTCTTCCCTAGCCCTGTCGGAATGTCCAGCGAAAAGCGTGCGTCCAAGCCAGCCACAAGCTTCGCCAGAAATTCCACTTGCCACGGAAACGGACTTTCGTCCTTCTGTAACCCCAACGCATCGTTGAACAAATTCATATTCCCGACCCTTCCTTAACTTTGAATAGAACGCAGCCTACCGAATTCGCGTGACACCTTTGGTCACTGGCCGTTGCACTATTGGGAACATTTTGGATCGTCCAGCAATCAAGCAGCGATTGGTCAACCATCGTTTACCTCCAGTTGCTTCGATAAGTTCATGAAGGCTGGATCGCTCGCCAACCTCTTAGGAATTCGCTTCGCCCAACTGGCAACCGTTTGACGTTTCAATTCGAGTTCCCGAGCTACATCGGCAGCCGTTCGATCCAGCATCACGCATTGCACGACGACGTGGCGTTTCTCAACCGACAACCTCTTCCAAAAGGTTGAATTTTCCAGAGCGCGGTCGATCGATGTTTCCAATTCGCAATCGCCGTATCGTGTCATCGCGGGTTCCAAATGTGGTCGAGTAAAGTCGACAGCTCGACACCGGTTAGCAAACCGAATCTGCTCGTGCTTTTTGTTGCAGGCGACTCGGAGCAACCAGCCCCTTTGTTGTTGCGGGGTGCCGCTGTCAATTTTGTCCGCTTGCCACAACGCACTGATCGACTCTGCGACAATGTCCTCAGAGTCCACGCCAGAGGGCAATCGCCAGTTAGCGACTTTGTCAGCTAACCAATTAAAGTGCGCCCTGATCCCGTCGCCGTCGTCTCGTTTCGCAGTCATCCAATCACCCTCCTCACCGTCTAATGATTCGGAGACGCACTTCGAGGATTCTTTAGTGATAAAAGACGCATTCTGTGGTAAGATCAGCCCGGCGTCAAGAGTATCCGCTGATCGGTCTCGATCGGTGGCTTCATTGAAGTGAGGAGTCTTTGGTGATCTCCCGAACGACGACGCCAACTTCCGCGACGGGTTTCAGCCCGTCGCGGCCTCATTGACCAACTGATTCTTCGAGCCTCGTCGACTTTCCAATCCAGCCGAATGCTTTCGCCGATTGGTCCCAACGACAGCGAACTTCAACCGGACGATTCGTGTCGTAACGGCTTGACTGACGCTAAATCAGGAGTGGCCATGACATACGACGAAGAAGACATTGCAGAAGAAGCGCGCGAGCCTGGGCCTGAGGTGACGCCAAAGCTGTTTCGCAAGTGGCAGAAGGCTCGACGTGGATCGACCGTAGCCGAAGATTTGACCAATCCGGTTTGGCTCTGGCTTTTCCGGGGTCGCGTGGATCCTTATCACGTCAATGAGAGGTTTAAGACTCGGCTCGGCAAGATGCTCGGCAGCGTCGACTACCCAGGCAACGCACGTTGGGCCGGTTGCCGCATGGGGCAATCGCGAACCGAGCTTGCCGATGGGCGCGTGTTTTGGATCGCGGGCGAACATGAGGATTACTATGATCCCGACTTCTTCATCTACAACGACGTTATCGTCGCGCACCCCAGCGGTGAGGTCCAGATTGTTGGCTATCCTGAGTTGTCGTTTCGACCGACCGACTTTCATTCCGCGACCGCAGTCGGCGACGATCGTACGATATTGCTGATCGGCAACGTCGGGTATTCCGACGAGCGAGACGTCGGTCGCACGCAAATCAGTACTTAAAAACTGCACGGCCTCACAATGTGGAGGACTTTCAATCGCCCATTACTGGTCCTTTTTCAGCGCCGCGTGACAATTAAAATGGCGCCGTCCAGCTAGGCGTTCAGCGGACAATAGACGACATTGCCAACTCAATAGCTTGAAATGAGACGCAACAAACATAAATGATGGCGGGCGGAGGATTTCTCCTTCGGTTCTGTCATAGAAGGCATTCACAAACAGAATCGCCGACCGGTAAAGTTACCGATCGCCGCCCACCGTATTCATTGTCGTTTTTCGATTGAGTTTTGATGATTTGTTGGTGGCGATGAAATCCAAAGCCAAGTACCAATCGTCAACGATGCTAGGATGACGCCGATCGTGAATGACGGCCAGAATGACAGGCCGGTTCGATTTGACAGTGCAAATGGGACGAAGAACGGTAGTCCCAATGGGACGAGGATCAGCGTCTCGCGTGCTAAGCCAGCGATGGTGTTCATGTCATTTTCTTTGTTCCATGTCATGATAATGGCGAGAATGCTGACGATTGGAAGCGTCAGCAACAACGCTCCAACCCGTGGCGTGCGTCCAGCGATCTCGGCAACGGCAACAATCACGGCTGCCGAGATCAACGCTTTGACAATCATCCAGAGCATTAGAAACCTCCTTAGTGATCGTGAGCTTCTTCGGCAAAATCACCTGAGTAGGGTGTGCCGTCGATAACGCCAGTCATCGTGCCAGCGTATTCCTGAACGACACCAAGCTTTTCGTGGTTGCCGACGAAGCGTGATGCTTTGCCCGCCGGATCGCTGTCTTGCGGTGCAGCCTTCAACGTGACTTGCATTACTGGATCGCTGATGCTCAAGTCGATCGACTCGGTGTCGATCGGAACGGGCGACTTCTCGTCGGCACCAAGCACATAGACGGTTGCTTGAGTCTTGTCGTGATCGACTGTGAATTCGACGTGATACTTTCCGCCGCCCCAGTCGGCGATCGTGCCGTCGTGCGGCCCGGCTCCATGGCCGTGACCTGCGACGGTGTGGTCGTGGCCGTCTTCGCCTTCGGCGTGTTCGTGACCGTGGTCGTCAGTTTCGACGGTTGGCGTTGGTGTTGTTGATGCGGTTTCTTGCTTGCAGCCGACGAAGGCAAAAAAGCAAGCGACGGTGAGCAGCGAGACGAACGGTTTTTGAATCTTCATGGCATGGTTCTTTTGGATAGAGAGTGTAAGTTTTGTCGTAATGGTCGGTTGTGTGGGTTAAATCATTGCCAGTTCGTCCTCCTCATTTTCGAGTTTTGCTAGTCGTGCGGCGTCTTTTCCGCTGAACTGCCAGAACAGCCCAGGGTGGATCAAAAACTCGCAGAATGTCGAGGTAATCAATCCGCCGAGGATGACCGTCGCAACGGGGTAGAGAATTTCACGACCGGGTTCTTGCCCGCCCAGTACGAGCGGTATCAATCCAATGCCAGCGGTGAGGGCCGTCATCAATACGGGAGCCAATCGTTCTAGGCTGCCACGCAGCACCATCGCTTGAGTGAAGTCCTCACCTTCTTCCTTCATCAGGTGGAAGTAGTGCGTGACCAACAAGATGCCGTTACGAACCGCGATTCCACCGAGCGAGATGAATCCCACAAGACTGGCAACGGTGAGACTTTGCTGTGTGATGACGAGTGCCATCACGCCGCCTATGAACGCGGTAGGTAGGGCGTTGAGGATTTGTAGAACGATTCGGATCGACGGAAACAATACCAACAAGACCACGAACATTCCGATCACGGAAATTCCGGCCAGCACGATGATCAGTTGCGTCGCCCGCTGTTGACTCTCGAATTGTCCGCCATATTCAATGAAGTATCCAACTGGCATTTCAACTTGATCGCCGATGCGTTGTTTGATATCGCCCACGGCACCCGCCAAATCTCGTCCTTCGGTATTGCATCGAATGACAATCCGGCGGCGGGCGTTTTCGCGGTTGATCGAGTTCGGCCCGGTGCCGACGCCCACGTCCGCGACCTCGCGGAGTTCGATTTGCCCACGATCGGGTTGTCCCTCGCGATCGGGTAGGTCGATGCGAAGCCGATCGAGGTTGGCAAAATCTGTCCGGTATTCCTCTTCGAGACGCACGAGCAAATCAAAGCGACGTTGTCCTTCGAGGACTTGCGAAACGACTTCGCCCTGTAATGCCGTTTGCAAAACGTCTGCAACATATTCGCGTGTCAGACCATGCAAGGCTAAATCGTCCGCTCGCAGTTCGATATGCAACTCCGCCGTCTCTTGAATAGGCTCGACCACTGGCGGTGTGATTCCAGGAACGTCTTGAATGGTTGCCTTCACCTGCTCGGCTACTCGCTGCAACGTGTCCAAGTCGTCGCCGTGAATCTTGATCGCGATTTGAGCGTAAACGCCCGAGATCATGTGGCTAATCAAGTGCGCAAGCGGTTGCTCGACTTCGATATCTACGCCGGGAGCTTCATTGCTGATCCGTTCTCGTAATCGAGCCAAGATTTCCTCTCGTTCTGTCGGCGATTCCGGATTCATGCTCAGGATGTATTCGCCGAAATTGACTGGCGAAGCGTGCTCGTCCATCTCCGCACGTCCCGTTCTGCGAACAAAATGCAAGATTTCGCCATCAGGGTTTTCGTCGTTCTTTTGCATCGACAGAAACACGGAATCAATCGAACGAGAAACCTGGTTTGATGCGTCAAGCGACGAACCCGGCGGCAACGTCACGTTCACTTGAATACTGCCTTCGTCGAACGGAGGCAGGAAGTTACGTCCCAACATTGACATCTGCCATGCGGCGACGGCGACAGCAAGCCACGTCAAAATCAGTAGCGTTCGCGGCATAGCCATGCTGAGACGAATCAAGTACGTCACGACCTTCTTCAATCCGTGCAGTAGAAACCCGTCGCCTTCGTTGTGCGTTGCTCGCGAGTTTGGCAGCAGGTAGTACGAGAGCACGGGCGTCACCGTCATGGATACTACGAACGACGAGAGTATCGACACGATGTACGCGAAACCGAGTGGCGTGAACAACCGACCTTCGACACCCGACAACGCAAACAGCGGCATGAAGGACAGAATCACGACCGCCGTTCCGAATACGATCGAGCTGCGAATCTCCTTGCTCGCCTCAAAAGTGATGAGGATGGAGGGTTTCTGCTGTTCGATGGGCAACAGATTGTTCTGCTTCAAACGCCGAAAGATGTTTTCGACATCGACGATGGCGTCATCGACAAGCTCTCCCATGGCGACGGCAATCCCGCCCAGCGTCATCACGTTGATGGAAAGCTCGGTGTCGCTAAGCCATCCCATAATGCGAAACGTCAGCGTCGTAAGCACTAGTGAAAGCGGGATCGCAGTGAGTGTGATGAATGTCGTGCGAAAATTCAGTAGGAATAGAAACAGGACGATGATGACTAGCACCGCACCGATCACGAGTGCTTCAGCGACATTGAAGATGCCACGGTCGATGAAGTTCCGCAGTCGAAACAATTCTGAATTGACAATGATGTCCGCTGGCAAGGATGCTTCGACTTCGACAAACGCCTCCGCGACCGCGTCGCTCAGATCGCGAGTGTCAACGTGAGGTTGTTTGACGGTCGTGAATACGATCCCCGGTTTGCCATTGACGCTGCCGTCGCCGCGTTTGAACTGTGGTCCTTCGGTCACGCGAGCGACTTGCTCCAGTAAAACGGCGCGTTTGGCGTGATTTCCAACGGGAACCTTTTTCAAATCCTCGATCACGACACGCGACTCTGGTCCCAACCGGCCAAGAACACGGATGGGTCGCTCCGTTTCCCCGGTCACAGCAAACCCGCCACTGGTATTGATGTTGCTTGCCCGCAGCGCTTGTTCAACGTCTTGAACGGTGACGCCGTATTCGAGTAGCGCCGTGGGGTCAATCAGAATTTGATATTGCTTGCGATCGCCGCCGAGCATGAAGACTTCCGCAACACCAGTCACTTTCAACAGTCGTGGACGAATGATCCAGTCGGCGACCGTTCGTAGTTCGAGTTGCTGCTTTTCAACCGTAAAGAAGTTTGCGTCGTATGACTTACCGCCAATTTGAATTGTGGCGGTGCCGACAGAAATGCTCTGCGGATGCGAGTCAGAATCCGGGGCATCTTGCCACTGAGTTTTCTCTGGACTAATTTTCTCCCACGTTGAAAAGTCATGCCGATCACCCGGCCGCCAAACACCAATTTGAAAGTTTCCGTTTGGCCCGACAACCATCTCGGCCATCATTTCCGTATTACCGACCTGGGCTAGTCGTCCTCCGCTGGGGCCGTTTTGGCGATAGATGCCTGCGACGATGATTTGACCCATGATCGACGATGGCGGCGTCATCTGCGGCCGAATCCCGTCGGGTAAAATTCCTTCGAGCGTCGACAGACGCTCTTGCACGGTTTGTCTCGCAGCCCGAATTTCGGTTGACCAATCGAATTCGATGTAAATGACGTTCAGCCCGGCGGTCGACTGACTACGAACGGCTTGAACTCCGTTGGCCCCCATCAGCGCAATTTCGATCGGCTGAGTCACCAGCGTCTCGACTTCTTCGGTCGCCAGCCCAGGAGCTTCGGTGATGATGACGACTCGAGGTCGGTCGAGGTCGGGAAAGACGTCGATCGACATCTGTGCGGCCAAGTACGAGCCGTAGACCAGCACAAACAGGCTGACGACGACGACCAGCATTCGGTATCGAAGCGAGAACTTTATTATTGAATCGAGCATGTTGAGTCTTTTAGTGGGCCGCGTGAGTAGTGCCGTCGGCATGGACATGGACGCCTGGTTGCTGGCCGCTAGCCGATTGCGACTTCAAGACTCGATTGAGCGATGCCGCTGAACCTTGCGCCAAGAAGGCTCCCGCTGTGATGTTGCCGTCGTTTGCGATGACAACTGATCTTCGATCCTCGTGAAGCACGTGAACCGGAATCTGCTTGAACAAGTCGCCGTTCTGCCGAAACACGTAGGCTTCGGGGCCTTCCCGAACGACCGCTTCGGATGGCAATACAAACACATCATCAAACTTTTCAACCGGGACGTGGATGCGCGCACGTTGCCCTGGTCGGAAACGCCATACAAGGAAGGCACGCCCTTGCTCGCCATACAATCGCGACTGGTTGGTCAGCGGAACAAAGAAATAAAACGTACGGCTGTTCGTGTCGATGGAATTCGCCAGATGGCGAATGTTGAAAGTCTGATTCAGCTCCGGCCAACGACCTTCTTCGTCCTCGGCGAACTCGACCTCGATGGGACGCTTTCCCTGAGCTGCCTGCTCAAGATACGCGGCCTCGCGTTTGAAGGCGTGGCCGACAACGTACAGCATTTGATGATTCGACAGATTCGCGAGCAACTGCCCCGCTTGAACTTGTTGCCCAAGTTCCACCGACAGTTCTTGTACCTCATAAGCAATACCCTGGTCCTGTCCCGCTTCGTTGATGTAAGTGACCTGCTGAACCTCCTGTGGCGGTGCCCGTCTCGAGACGGATGACAAATCGCGAACCGGCGGAGCGACGACATCGACAGTCGAAACGAACGTCCCCGATTCAATCTGCTGCACTTGATCAGGCATTAACCCGCGAGTGAGCAATTCCTGTCGCGCCGCTTGGATTAACGTGTTTTGACGGCTAACCTCACTCTGCAATTCGATCATCTTGGAACGCGAAACCGCACCGGTGTTGACGGCACCTGAAAGTCGATCAATCTCCGCTTGTACGATCGCCGTTTCTTGCCGGGCCTTGAACAATGAAGTTTGAGTCGCTTGCAGGTATTCACTGAAAAGCCGCAGCGTGAACAACGGTTCGCCGGGACGCATGGTGTCGCCGGGAAACGCATGAATTGCGGTAACAACACCGACGGCCGGTGATGTGACACCCCGGTCGGACAACCCTGGACGGTCGGCGACTTCACCGGGAATCACAACGGTTCGCCAATACGACTGTGGCCGAGCCGCCTTGGACGTGAGCGACAAGTTCTTACGAGCTTGCTCGCTGATCTCCAGTACTGTTTGCTTCTCGGCGGACTCCGCTGACGGTTTGTCTTCGGAAGCGGCAGCCGTCTCCTGTTGCGGAAACAACTGCTTGCGGAACGTCCAACCCGCAAACAACACGGCTACCAAGATCGCAGGACCAGCCAGCGACCTAGCAATCGAAACCAATCGGTTCATAGAAGTATCTCGTTAAAAGTCCACAGAGCAGCACCGAGCGCAGCAACTTTCCGAGCGCGCATGCGCAAGCAAATAGGCTGTCGCAATCAAAAGAAAAAGATGGCTAAATCACCGAGGAAGAAGTCTGGCGTACAAGACGCCGAGATTCGGTGATGTGCGTCCGCTACAGCCGTAGCGAAGCGATAAGAAGATAGATCGGAAGCTCCGCAGGTCGATCAGGCAACGGTTTCGCAAAACCGAATGCTGTCCGATTCGGACAATCACCACAAAACTCAACAAGACCGCAGGAGATGGGAGTGTCGATCTGCTTGGCCGCTGAAAGTCGGCTCAGCGAAGCATCCGAATGGGTCAGGTAGACCGCGTCCGAATCGTGATCGTCGGGTGTCGACAGAACGTCGCCCCCGTCCGAATCGACGTCACCTTCATGGTCATGACCGTGACACTCATGATCGTGATCGCAGTGATCCGATGAGTGTCCGCCAAACAGATGCCAATGCGGACGTGCCGCGTGATCGTCCGGCTCCGCCATGCCGCTACCCGCGTGCGAATGAGGCAACGCATGCCCCAGCACAAACAGCGGAATTAGCAGAATGGAAAGAAGTCGGTTCAAACGAATTGTCCTGTCACGTTGAAATACCCGGTGTAAGTATAGGTAGCCGGTCGAAATCCGCCTAGCCCAATCTCAGCCCGCTCGACCCATCAGTCCGCCGCTCGAAACCAATCGAAGACGTGATCGTGGCCTTCCATTCCCAGGACGCGGTGGCGTGCCGGCAGGATACCGAACTCTTTGTGTTCAAAGCGGGCGAGGATCGTTTCGTTCTCCAATGGGTCGGGAGTTGCATCCGCGTCCCAACCCAGCATCATGTATCCGCCGGGAACCAGAGAGCGATGCACCGCTTCGATCATGCGTTTGATATCGTCGTCTGTGTCGATTCCGAAACCAAGCAGCCCGTTGATGTGGACAACATCAAACCGTATGCCGTTGAAGACACGATCTATCTCGCGGATGTCGCAAGTTCGGTGAAGGTGCCCGTTTCCGAATCGGGCTGCCCGCGGATCGAAATCGAGAGTCCATACCGCAGTGGCCTGCTGATCAAACAGTTTCGGATAGCCTGTGTTGTAGCGACGTGTCCCCGCCAGCATCACGTTGGATGGCTTCGCCTCTGCCATCGCAGGAAGCATGACATCACGGAGGTACTTGCGGTCGGCGAAGCCATGGACCCGCAAATTGAAGGCGACGGAATCAGCGAATCGTTTCGTTTTGGCGACGATATTCATTTGGTAGGATCAGGGTGCATGTCAAGTGATGAGATTGGAAGTAATGATTTAAGCGTTCGCTGCAAATTTCTCGTCCTTGATTCCGAGCTTGAGTTTCCATTCCATAGCGGCGCAGTACAGGACGGGCACTACGAACATTGTCATGATCGCGATCACCATGCCGCCGAAACTGGGGATGGCCATCGGGACCATGATGTCACTACCTCGACCGGTGGACGTCAGCACGGGGATGAGCGCAAGGATGGTTGTTGCGGTCGTCATCAGGCAAGGGCGGCACCGTCGCATGCCCGCCGTGACAGTTGCTTCCCGAGCATGTTTCGCATCGGTGATCTTGTCCTTGCGGAAACTCTCGTCCAGGTATGACGCGATTACCACGCCGTCATCGGTGGCGATCCCGAAGAGCGCCAGAAAGCCCACCCAGACAGCAACACTGAGGTTGATGGTGCGGACCTGGAACAACTCACGCATATCTGTCCCGAGAAAACTGAAATTGAGGAACCAATCGGTCCCGTAGAGCCACAGCATGATGAACCCACCCGACCAAGCAACCATGATTCCGCTGAACACTAGCGAAGAGGTGATGACCGACTTGAACTGCATGTACAGAATCAAGAAAATCAGGCCAAGCGCCAATGGCAAAACGATCATCAACGTTTTTTGCGATCGAATCTGATTCTCGTAATTTCCGGCGAACGTGTAACTCACGCCAGCCGGGAGCACGAGTTCGCCACTGTTGATCTTCTCTTGCAAGAAAGCCTGTGCGTCTTCAACTACATCGACCTCCGCATTGCCAGCCTTCATATCGAACAGGACATATCCGACCAGAAAAGTATCCTCGCTTTTGATCACTTGTGGCCCGCGGAGGTATTTGACTTCGGCCAGTTGTTCGATCGGTATATGTTGGCCCATCGGTGTTGGAACCAGAATCCGACCAAGCGACTCGGCTTCATCACGCAGTTCACGGTAATAGCGGACTCGGACTGGGTATCGCTCTCGACCTTCGACGGTGGTTGTAATCCGCTTACCACCGATCGCGACTTCGATCACGTCCTGAACATCTCGGATTTTCAGCCCGTACCGCTTGATCGCGTCCCGGTCGATGTCAATTTCCAAGTAGGGTTTGCCCACGATCCGGTCAGCGATGACGGCGGGAGCCTCCACGGTTGGCACTTGCTTCAAATAGCCCTCGATTTGCAGCGCAACCCTTTCGATGGTTTCAAGGTCAGGGCCTTTGACCTTCATGCCCATCGGCGCACGCATGCCACTTTGCAGCATCACGATGCGGGCCGCGATCGGTTGCAATTTCGGCGCGGAAGTGGTGCCGGGAATGTCAGCCGCTTCGGTGATCTTCTCCCAGATGTCATTGGGAGATTTGATTTCCTCACGCCACTGACGAAACGGCCTGCCATGCGGCTCTTCGATCAACTCACCTTGTTCATCGCGGACGAAATCTTCCGCCTCTTCGTCATAGCGAAACTTCAAGCGGTTCCCATTTTGATCTGTTTTGTATTCCGATTTGTAAGTAATGAAGGTTTCGATCATCGAAATGGGGGCTGGATCAAGCGGACTTTCAGCGCGACCAATCTTACCGACGACCGACTCGACTTCGGGAATCGAAATCAGGAATTTGTTCTGCAACTGCAACACATCCATCGCTTCGCCAATCGAAGCGTGGGGCATCGTTGTCGGCATGTACAGGAACGATCCTTCATCCAGCGGCGGCATGAACTCCTTCCCCAGACCAGGTAGTGCGTCGGAGGCAAGTGTCCACGGCTTTGATTGTCGGATTGTTTCATCGGAGACCCCGACATACGATGCTGCCCTAGGAACGAAGGCGAAAATACGATCAAATCCTTGCCAGATGCTTAGCCCAAACAGCAAGAACATCGCGGGAAGCAACAAGAAGAGAGGCTTGTGTCCCAAGCACCAACGCAAGATGGGTTCGTAAAGATAGTGCTGAAAGACCGTGAAGAATCCAAGCAGCCCACCAATCAAAACACCAACGAACATTAAATTGCGGACCATCCCTTTTTCAGGACCGAGCGGCAACCAATGCTCGGCCAAGATATAGCCAACGACAATCACGGCAATCGCGTTGGCAACCATCGGCCCAAACCTCTGAAACTTGGTTGGAATTCGTTCTTCCAAGAGCTTGTAGATTCCCAAGCCCGCAATGATCGCGCCAGCCCACCACGAGACCAAAACCGCGAGCAGAATCCCAGCGGCAATCATGGCAATCATCATGTAGCGGCGCAGAACACCCGACTTAACACGACCACCCATCAGGATGTGCGCCGCCGGCGGGATAATGGTCAGAGCGACGATGACTGACGCGGCTAACGCGAACGTTTTTGTAAAGGCCAGCGGACGAAACAACTTGCCCTCCGCCGCGACCATCGTGAACACCGGCAAAAAGCTGATTACGGTCGTCGAAACGGCTGTCAAAACCGCGCTGGCAACTTCATGAGCCGCCCGAAAGATCACATCCGCGCGATTTTCGTTGGGATCGGCTTCGTCCAGATGCTTCAATATATTTTCACAAAGAATGATCCCCATATCAACCATCGTCCCGATGGCGATGGCGATCCCCGATAGTGCGACGATGTTGGCGTCGACGCCAAATGTTTTCATCGCGATGAAGCACATCAAGACCGCGATGGGTAACAACACACTGATCAGAATTGAGCTGCGCAGGTGCAACACCATTACGATGATAACAATGATCGTGACGAGGATTTCTTCGGTCAGAGCCGTGTTGAGCGTCCCCAATGTTTCGTAGATCACGCCTGTGCGATCATAGAACGGAACAATGCCGATTTGGCTGGTCGTGATCCATTTGGGCCATTGCTCACGAGGCATATTTCGCAAGTGGGCGACCCAGGGATCATGTATCGGTTCCATGCCCTCCGTCGCAGGCAGTTCGTTTCGTTCGGCATACGCCTCGACCTGTTCCCCTGTCACTTGTCTGTAGTCGATGACCACCCTGGTCGGCAGGCCAACGGAAACCTCCTGGATTTTCTTTTTGACATTCTTGATAGCTTGCAGCGGGTTATAGCCATAGCGAACGGTGACGACCGCACCGACGGCCTCCGACCCTGCCTTGTCCAGTGCGCCGCGACGTAGGGCGGGACCTAGCCGCACGGTTCCAATGTCCTTCACGGTGATGGGGACATTGTCGGAGACTTTTAGCACCGTTTTCTCGAGATCTTCGACCTGCTCGATGAAACCCAATCCGCGAACGATATACTCCGCCTTATTAAGCTCGATCGTCCTCGCTCCGACGTCAACATTCGACATGCGAACCGAGGTGTAGACATCAGATAGCGATACACCTGCTGCGCGCATTGCGTCGGGATCGACGTCAATTTGGTACTCTTGCACAAAGCCGCCGATCGAAGCGACTTCGCTGACACCCTCGGCCGCGGTGATCGCGTAGCGAACATACCAGTCCTGATACGTCCGAAGTTCGTTCGGGTCCCACCCACCGGTCGGATTGCCGTCAGGATCGAGTCCCTCCAGCGTGTACCACATGATCTGGCCGAGAGCTGTCGCGTCTGGCCCCAGTGCGGGCTGGACGCCTTCCGGAAGCGTGCCAGCTGGCAAGCTGTTTAGCTTTTCAAGTACCCGTGATCGCGACCAATAAAACTCGGCTTCCTCATTGAAAATGATATAGATCGTCGAGAAGCCAAAGATCGAGTAACTGCGGATCGTCTTGACTTCGGGAAGACCGAGGAGCGCAACGGTGAGCGGATATCCGATCTGGTCTTCGATATCCTGCGGACTACGCCCCATCCACTCGGTAAAGACGATCTGCTGGTTTTCGCCAATGTCGGGAATGGCATCAACCGGCACCGGATTGCGCGGAAGGTCGCCAACCTTCCAATCAAAAGGCGCGACCATCACGCCCCAGCCTATGGTGGCCGCGACCAGCAAAGCCACCACCAGCTTGTTGTGAATGCAGAACCAAATGATGCCACCGAGAAGTGTTCGACGGTTCGTGTCGACATCTGGCGCGATCGCGTTTTGCAAATCGGAAGCCGTCTCGGCGGTGGGGGTATTACCAGGGGATTGTGACATTCGCTGTACAGTGTCTTCAGGTTGACTTTTCTACCCCGATACCTCCATGCAAATTCGGTTGGCTCGGGCTGGGTTGCTGTTGCTTCGTTCATCATCAAGTTGAAAACTCGACGACCGACGTTAGCCGTGGTTGTGTTTGTCGTGTTCGCCACCATTAGGCGGTGGAGCAGTGACCAGCGGCGCCACTTTGTCGGCGCATTTGAGCATCGACCCTCCGTAATAGGGATTACGAACAGTGTCATTGCTCTGCAGCCAGGTCGCTCCGCGCCCATCAAACGCCATCGGGCAATGCAGCTCAAACAACTGACTGCCGCTATGGAATCCAAACATGCGTTGGATAGTGATCAACTCATCAGATAGCAGTGCAAACGCGGAACGCATTGCTTCCAAATCAGTCGCCTTTGCTAACCGAGCAGTGATTGACGAAAGGCTTCGCGTCTCCGATGCCCATCGCTTTGCGACCACGTCATCAAGACCGCTTGTGTCGATCGAATTGAGGCTCTTATGCAATTGATCGACACCAGTGGCAGCCGTATCGACTTTGTCGGCTGCCAATCCATCACCGATCGCCAAATACGCGGGTAACAAACGGTCTAGCTGTTGTCGAAAAGCCATCGGCACATCCAGAGTCTCTTCGGGCATCTCATGCCCAGCATGTGAAATCCCGAACATTTTCTGTAGCCGCATCGCATGCTCCTTGGTCACCAAAGTGATGCGATCCGCATCTTGCAAGTTCTGAATGTCTTGCCCCTCGACCGAGTCGTTTCTCAGCAACATGGCAAACTCTCGCCATTGGGCTCCCATATCACCCGATAACGCGTTTCCGTCCACGGCTGCAACTCGCTGCCCCACCATTGCAAAGGCGCCACGGATTTTGCTCAGCTCAGCCTCCTCGATGGCGGCTTCGAGTGACTTAACGGATTCAAGAACTGCCAGCATCTGTTGGCTCACCTTGGGCGGCAGTGACATTTGCGAGTGGTCGGTCATTGCGTCGCCATCACCCTTCGGCATCGCGTCGCCGCCATGATTGTGACCGCCGCCACCCCCACCGCCTGAGGGCGTCATCATGGATGGTTTGGCGGAGATTTGCAGAGCGCTGTCGAGCTTGAAGTTGCCATTGGTCACGACCAATTCACCTTCCTTCAAACCGGATTTGACAAGGTAGTAATCTCCGGCGCGAGGGCCTAAAACGATCTCGCGCCCTTCGTAGGTTGGTTCTTCCGCGTCAGGAACCTGGACGTAAACAATCGCACGAGTCCCGGTCAAAAGGGCGGCCGACACGGGAATCACAAGCGGCTTCGCCGTATCACTTGGTTCTGCAGTCACGTAGCCAAGCGATTCTGCACGCACCAACGGCATCCCGCAAATATCGCAATCTCCCGGTTCGTCTTTGACAATTTCCGGGTGCATTGGGCTGATCCATTTGCCAGCCAACGATGCATCCAACACGCGGCCACCGGCTGCGATTTTTGATCGAACAATCGCCCGAACGAACATCTCTGGCTTCAGTCGTCCATCTTCGTTCGACACGTTCACGCGAACCTTAACGGTTCGGGTGTCCTTGTTCAAAACTGGATCGATAAACGCGACCTGTCCCTTGAAGACTTCACCCGGGTAAGCCTCCGTCGTAAATTCAACTTCCTGCCCATATCGAAGCCAAGCGAGGTCAGACTCGTATGCATCCATTTGCACCCACAGATGACTCAAATCTGCAACGGTATAGATGCGATCGCCCGTACGAACACGGTCACCTTCCTGGCGGAGTTTCTCTACGACAATTCCGCTAGCTGGTGAGTAAATCGTCAGGTGTTCGGTTGGCTTGCCGCGTTGTTCGATTTCCCGGATTTGCTCTTCGGTAATTCCGAGCAGCCGCAGTTTCTCTCGCGCGGATTCTGCGAGGTCGATCGGTTTGACGAAACGAGACGACGAACGGCCCGCATTGGACTCGAGCGCCGCGATCAATTCTTGTTGTGCCGTGTACAACTCTTCGCTGTAGATGTACGCCATGTGATCACCCTTGTTGACTTCAACCCCCGTGAAGTCGACATACAATCGGTCCAGGCGTCCGGAAACCCATGCGGTGATGTAAGCCAAACGCGTCTCGTCGTATTCAATCTTTCCGACCATCCGCACATCAGCAGTCACATACCGACGTCCTACCGGAACCGTCTGAATGTTCATCAGCTTCTTAACGTCCGCGTTGATCGAAACAGTACGAACGCCGCTCGCCGACTTCTTCACAGGCACCAAATCCATGCCGCAAATGGGACAGCTACCGGGGCCGTCGCGTCGAATTTGAGGATGCATCGAGCATGTCCAAATTGCCGGAGTATTCGAGGCGTGCTCAGCCACAACGCCTTGGGAACCCGCTGACGAGTCCGACGCCGATGGTCCTCGCAGCCACCAAGCAAACGCAAAGCCGATCGCAAGAAATGCGATCGCTTGCAGGAACC
This sequence comes from Pirellulaceae bacterium, assembly GCA_963833245.1. GTDB lineage: Bacteria > Planctomycetota > Planctomycetia > Pirellulales > Pirellulaceae > Rhodopirellula. The sequence continues at coordinate 422,221 of CAWHXH010000001.1, read as the reverse complement.
AGGCTTGTGAGAACAGTCGTTTTAGATGTTGTTTCATTGTTTTCTTTGTGAGTCTTATTCTGGGGCAGGGAGACGGGAGTTGAAGCATTCAACCTCCTTCACTCCCCATCAGCTCCTCTTAAACCAATCGACCAGTGCCGTGACTTCTTCTTGGTCCCTTACACCGACAGCCGTCACACTCCGCGAGCCCTGTCGCCATGTCGCTGCGATGCTTGAATCGAGATCGACTAGACAGCACTCCTTATCGCCGCATATCGCCATGCTGGAGGCTCGGTCCCCAAACCAGTCAACCTCTTCGTCGTCGTGTTCAAACAGTACCAACGTCGAACCATCCTGACGTTTGCACACCGCCTTCACGCAAGTGCAGCACGGCATCTTCAAAACACTTGTCGATGCGAGGGAATAGCCCTGTGGCAAGCCGTCTGCAACGGCCGGCCGATAACCGACCAGGTGGACAGCCTCTTCCGGAGCGACCACTTTGCCGTCGTATTTGTCCAGCAAGAATTGTTCCGCTTCATCAGGGTTGTCCGGAAGCGCCCGCAGGTAGTGATCCATCGTCGCGACGAATTCTTCACTGTGCCCATGATCCATTTCGGACATCGAATCGTGACGCGATATCCAAACGCTTAAGCCGAGCACCAGGAGCATCGAAGCGGCGATCGCGAGACGCTGATACGTCGCCCGACTCCAACGTCGATTCGGCGAGCGATCCACATTTCCGCTGGAAGCCAACTCAACAGCAGGGGCAACTGCTAGCGAGGGTTTTACTTGGCTAACGCTCTCTGTCGCGTTGTCCGCGTCGAGCTCTCGAACAATTTGCCCCCAAACGTTCGGCGGAACCGGTGGGGCGGCGGCACCTGAGAAAGCACCACTAAGCTGCTCGTACTCGGTCAAAGCCCTCGCGCATGACTGACAGCCCTGCAAATGTTCCGCAACAGCAGCGCGCACATCAACCGACAGCTCGTCGTCGTAAAACGCCGAGAGCAAATCTTGAGTTTCGTTACAGTTCATAAACCATGCCTGCGACCTTTCGTGGTCCGTGCGTGAAAACGAGTTCCGCGCGGTCTGCCGCGTTGCATCGAGAACTCGTCAGTCGTTGGATACCTCTAAACCGCCGTTCCTTCACGATTTTCAGCGATTTCGCACGAAACGTCGATGCTGGCCCCATCTTTTTCAGAATTCCGCTGGAAATCGTGAAGAATGGCACGACGCAAAGCATCTGAATCGGCGTAAGCATCTTTTCAACGCCTTTTTCGACGAGGAACGCAGAGTCATGACTTTTCTGAAGTGGATGTTACCCATCGCAGCAGTCGCCATGCTCACAATCGGATTCGCAGGCTGTGATTCGTCGCAGGTTCAACCAGCCGACGATGCCGCACCCGCAATCGAGATGGAGGGCGGAATGGACCACGATTCCATGGACCATGACGCGATGGACCACGACGAGCACGCGATGCACGACCACACATCCCACGCGGGGGGAGACGCTACCGAAGAGATTCCGGCTCCCGAGGCGAAGTCCGACATGGACAAGATGATGGAAACGCTGGCCAGTTTCTCGGAAGAGGAAAAAGCATCGGCGATGAAGCAGCATTTTTGCCCGGTTAGCGGAGAAATGCTCGGCGTGATGGGCAAGCCTGAGAAAATGGAAGTCGAAGGCCAAACCGTCTGGATCTGCTGCGATGGCTGCAAAGACAAACTCCTCGCCGAGCCCGAAAAATACCTCGCCAAAATCAACAAGTAGATTCACCCACTTGAAGACCTTCTTTAGGAGTCTCCGTTTTGGACTTAAAGAACACTGGTTATGACGTCGCATACGACCACATTGGAATTCCAACTATCCATCCCAGCGAAGGCGAGGTTTATCAAGCCGACATTTCTGCGCATGTCTACCGAGTCGGAACGGATGGGTTGCGGATCGAAAAGATTCGATTCGATACCGACGCACCGTTTCCCCAGGACGTCAAGACACGCCCCCACATTGCTTTCAAGGTAGACGATTTAGCTGAAGCAATTTTCGGAAAGCAAATCGTAATGCCACCAACGGAATTCAAGCCCGGAATCCAGTTTGCTTTTGTCGATATCGAGGGAACACTGATCGAGTTTTTCAAGATCGGCTAGCAAACGAACGTATGTCCGTGCACGTTGCTTCAAATCACTTCGTTTGTTTTCTCCAGATCAGTTGACTCGCAGCCGTGAGCCCTCAAGGGCGATGTGGAGCATCGGAAACGACTGAACTTCGTGGTCAATTCTAAGTTCCACATCGCCCTTGTCGCTTACAAAAGTACCAATGGAACCTTTCCCAATGTCAATCGAAGAACGCATCACTCGGGGACTTCAGCGTTTGAATTTCCACGGCATCTACGCGACGCATCTCGGTGCCGGCAAGATTACGCTAGTTTGCACCAACAAGGATGCAAACGAACGTGCTCTAGCGGTTGCTGCGGCGAAGACAGTTCCAGGTGTCACCGAAGTAAGTATGCAGAACGGGAAGCCTTCCTGACGAGCAAGATACTGTGCCTGAATGCGACACAGCAGAACTTTTTGTTCGAGTCCCTTTCGATGCCGATCAAGAAACTCATCCATTTTTTGTAGAAAAACTTCCGAGACTTCGGGTCAAATGCGGCACAAGAATCGAGGCTGGTGAGCGATCGAATCGTGTTCTGAAACTTTCGTCGTGGATTGACGCCTAGCAGCAAATACCTACATTGCAACTCTGGATGATGGTTGAGCGCGACGTTCAAGTTGCATTCCATGCAACCTTGCGACTGTTCATTGACGACGTGCGTGCAGAGCCCTGGACGCCACCATACGACGTTCGAGGATGCTGTTTCAACATTAACGGACAATACGACATCGCGATTGAGTCGGCTTCTACACAGAGATTCGTTCCACGATGTTGCGGGTGACTTTACGATTCCGTCTGTCGTAAAGCCTCGTGGTCCGTGGATCGGCGTGACCTGCAAGGTTTTGAACGTCTTCAAGGGGGACGCCCTGACTGAGTAAATCGGTAATGGTTGCAACTCTGAATGAGTGCGGGGACAGGCGTGCCGGTAGGCAAGCGTCTCGCATTCGTCGTTTTACCATTCGTGTTATGTCGCCCGCGGTCATCCCATTATGCGTGAGCTTTTTGGTCTTTCCGATCGTCGTACGAAACAGCGGATTAGATTTGTTGGAGTATTCCATCTCGCCTGCGGAGAGATAGGCTCGGACGAACTGCTGCAGGTCGTGGCGAACGGGGATTTCTCGCGACTTGCCGCCTTTCTCGGCGAATCGCAGGCAATACTGATCGCCGACATCGTAAAGGTCACCGCGCCGAAGTGAGGCAACTGCTCCAACCCTAGCCGCCGTGTAAATCATGATGGCGATAATGGCACGATCTCGTAGGCCGACAGCGTGGCTTGAATCGAGCGATTGCATCAGCCTACGAGCCTGCGGAATGGTTATTTCTGGAGTCTTTCCTTCCATGACTTGCAGTCGATCACCGCGAACTGAGTGGGCTGGGTTCAGCATCGTGACGTGTCGCGTCACAAGCGTGTCGAAGAAGTGACGGATGGCAGAAAGATGTAGCTTCTTCGTCGCCGGTGCATAGTCTAACCCATCGAGGTAGGTTCCCACGTCGCGGGGCGAAATAGACGGAAGCGGCGTGCTTAGGCCGTGACAGTGATCGAGGAATCGCCGAATTGCTCTTTCATAGGCCGCTCGCGTGTGTGGATTGCGAATCTTTCCGTAGATGAACTCTTCCCATGCAAACTGGGCCGCTGATCCGGCTCTCTCGACGAGAACGGGCAGTGTGCTTTCCCGTTTTGTTGCAGTTTTCGGGGCCCATATTCGAGCAGGTAGATACTCGGTGCTAAAAGCATCTGCTTTGTCAACAATTTTCTTCAATGTCTTTTCATGCCGATGGTCGCTATATCTAACAACCCGTTGGCTCATGATTCTCGTCAGTAGTTCAGTCGTTGGTGAGTAGTCACCGGTTCCCAACTTAGCGCACAATAACGTCCTTTGTCACGCACTAAACGTTGTCGGCATGTCAGAGAAGGAAGTGGGCTAGGCAACACACTGAAAGGCTTGCTCCATCACATTCGTCGCGTGATCAGATGCGAGCGATTTCGGTGTCGATATTCGGATGACTCCTTGGGGGTAGCTGCTGAACGCAACGCCGTGCTTCCGGAACCGATCTCCGAGCGATTGACAATCCGATTCTCGGTGCAGCGGGTTTTGCGACTGGAGCAACAGAATCCCGCTGCGCAGTGATTCATCAATGTCCAGCACGTTCCAAGGCGTGCCGTCGACGCATTGCTCTAAGGTATTGAGGTTCTTTTGTTGACGTTCGAGTTGTTCTTGCAGATGCTTGCTTTTCGTTCGCTGTTCCTGGATTGCCGCATTCACAGTGAAGAGTGGAGTGATATTCACGGTCTCCAAGTACCGACTCACGGAGTTTCCGCCGATCTGTTGGCTGAATCTAAGCAAGGGATCTTCGAGTTCAGGACAATGCCCTGATTCAAGAATTCGGCGAAACTGCTCAGCCACGATAGAACGTCCGCAGGTCGCTACGCCAAGTGGATTCCCGCCTCCGAGCCACTTATGGCATCCCGTAATTGTCACATCAACGTGTTTCGTCGGTGATGGTTCAGGGAGCTGGCAAAAACTTTGAGCTGCATCAACGAGAACGAAACGAAGTCTACCGCTCGGTTTTAATCGTGAGAGAAGCTCCGAAACTGGCAAGCGAATTCCTAGATTGGTCACTGCCGGCAGAAAGATGCCGTCGCAGTCTCGATCAAGAAATTCGGCGGTGAGCGTTTCTACTAGTGATTCAGCCGTAAGCCCTTGGTCGAAAACCGCCGAATGGACTTCCGCGACAGACACTCTCTGCCCACTCCGGGTAGCTTCGTCGGCGACGACATGTTGCCAGTGAGGCCAATTCATGTCGCAGGTCAGCACGTTACGGCACGCTCGAAACATGATGCGAGAAGCAATCCTTACGAGCTGAACTGATCGGCTCGCAAGAAAGACGTTCTCCGGATCAGAAATCGAAAAGTGTTTGGCGAATTCACGCTGAAGCGACCGTAGCCCATGCCAATGCTGAAATGAGGGATACTGCGCAAGGCGTTCCTCCGGCCAGGCATCAGCGCCATTTCTGAAGAGATTCTCGCAGTACAGCGACGGATCGTCGACCAGAAGCCGATTTACGTCGAGCTGAGCCTGAGATGCGGCCGCACACGTCCTGCCCAGCCTCGCGGTGTCTAAGTAAAGAACTGACACAGAGAGTACCTTTGAGTTGCGTTCTTTAGATCCTACTCTCCCAGGCTGAATCGATCCAGTATTTCCGCGTAAGGGGTCGCGTAGACGTTTAACCTGTTCCAGTTCGACTCCGCAGCGCGAACAGAATCAAAATCGAAGTCCAGCGTGAACTTGCTTGTTCGACGATCGGAATCGTCGAATTCCTGGGTTCCGGTGGCCGTGAAACCATAGATACCGATGTCGCGTAGTAACTCCGGCTCGTCTAGCAAATCAGACTTGCGCACCAATCGAATATAGACTCCGTTGACCGATTGCTCGTGAATCCATTGCCTGAGCATTTCCGTAGGCAGATCATCATCAGGTGGCCAAAGCTCATTCGTCACGATGACTGTTCGCTCGATCGTGACAACGGAACGAGCAATGAGGTCGAAGTTCAGTTGCATGCTCTGCAATCCAGCTCCGTCTTGCCAGTAAGACGTATTCTTTACCAGAGCAACCGACCGATAGACGAGTACGCTCGGATCACGCAGCAATTGTTCGTAAACAAGCCGCCAAGCCTCAGTACCCTGAAAAACGATTTTACCGTCGCCTATCTCAGTGAGTTTTTCCACAGCGACATCCAATTCACGCAGCGCCGACTTTCGGTAGTTGGGATCGACCCGTCCGCTGACACGAAGCATCTGGCGCGATATCGCCCGATAACGTTTGAACACTTCTGCATCATGTGCAAGAAAAAACGGAGTCTCAAGCAGCGTTGGATCGCGAGATCTGTTCTCTCGCCACCGCATCAGCAGCAGGCCCAAACAGAGACTTGCAATTGTTCCGAAAAATGTCAGCGTTAGCACCCGTGAGTTCAGCCATGCAACGCCCACCGACACCAGGCAGCCTGCAATGGCCACACTGGCGGGCAACCACCATTGAGAAGGGCTGATTTGAGCGGGTTTTTCCATGTGGCCAACCGTACGACAGTTTGGCACCGATGACAAGCGTCGAAAGTAGCTGTGATCAGGTGCCGACCTATGATCATCGTTGCCTGAACCAGTCCATCACCAACTGATTACATTTCTTGACGTGAATTTGATCTTGTTCACGATCAGGCTGTCGTTGCTCCCATTCGCCTGGCGTTTTGGTGCTACGCACCCAGCGGAAGTAGCTTGTTCTGGTCCAGCGAAAACCGATTTCGGGGCCGTACACGGTTGCTCGAACCGGGCCGCTCTTGCATTGAAAAAGTAGAATTGGCTTTCCTGAACTTGTATTTGCCACAAGATCCTTCACCGGCGATTGGTTAGTAAGTCAACGAGAATTCCACCGTTGCACGTAGACCGGAAGCGATGCGGTATGACAAACCTTGGCTGATGATGCCGGAGTGCAGGATGATCGCTACCGGACAACATGTTTCAACCCGTTCGTTAGATTTCAGTGGGTGAATCGGCTCACAATGTCAAGAATGTCAGTAGGCCCACTATTCCCCGTTGGCCTTCCGGGCCGTCTCGTCCAGCGGTCTTCAAAGCGACTCGGGACAGTCAGGTTCGCAAGGCGAATCGGGATCGAAAACAAAAGAAAACCTTTCGGTATCGCATCGCTTCCGTGTGACACGGAATGTCAAACTGAAACGAACGAGGTACGTGTGTGAAATAGAATGCGAAAGAACAACGTGAAGTTTGTGGTGGCCAGCGGTCTTGAAAACCTGAGTTTGAACCGTAGTCACCATCCGTTCTTTTAGCTTACGCTTTTGGAACGCGGTTTACCTTCTGGCTTCGTGCAATGCGAAGTGAATCAGAAGGGCGTGTTGCCGTCACCTTCTTCGTTGGACTCGCCGCTGCTCTGGGTGAAAATCCAAGTGTGGCAACGGTCAACGATTTTCGCGACCAATGGTAAGTCGTCTCGTCCGAACGAACTTGAATCCTTCCAAGTGTCATCGTCCTTGTACAGCCGACTGACGGTCACGTTGTAAAGTGTTCCGTTAGTCGTTTCGTTTTCCCAAATCGCCGCTCGAATTCGTCCCAGACGAAATTCTTGAACGGGGCGAGTGGGCGACTTCTTCGAGAAATTTAATGGATCAAACCTCTTTTTTTTGTGTTTCGAGGTCGTGGTAGCCTGGGCAGATGCCTGGATCACCACGAGCTGACGAAGCGGGCGGTCTCTACCATGCCCTGAACCGAGCGAACCTGGGGGCGAAGATCTTTCGCAAAGAGGGCGATTTTATCGCCTTCGAGAAAGTTCTTGACGAAGCGTTGCAGATTCACAACGTCGAACTATTCGCTTACCAAATCATGAGTACGCATTGGCACTTGGTCTTACGGCCACTTCGTGATGGAGAAATGGGGCGATTTTGCAAGTGGGTGGGGGGGCGCACACGATGCGATACCACGCTCACCACCAGACAACAGGAAAAGGCCACCTTTACCAGGGACGCTTCAAGAGTTTTCCGATTCAAGATGACGATCACTTCTTTGTTGTTCGCCGGTACGTCGAACGCAATGCGCTACGCGCCAAAATGGTTGCTCGTGCGGAAGAGTGGATTTCTGACTGAATTGCAGCGTGAAACGATTAGGCCGACGCGGACTTGTTCTTGCTGGAGAACTCAACTGCTTCACAAGATGGACAGAGACTTCGCAAGTCGTCGGAGGCAGCCATCGGCTCTTCCGTGCTCAACCGAATACTTTTACCAGCGACCAGTCGTCGAATCTTGTGCTCAAACTGGTTCTTCGTGACCTGATACATGCCGCCACGTGCTCCCTCATACCCACAGTTCCAAGCCGCCAAAGCTTGGCCGTATCGAAGTGCTTCGATAAGTCGGCTATTTGAAGATCGCTTAAAACCCTTCAAACCGCCACGTGACAACTTGTGGATGAGGCCAGCCGTACACCAGTCACCCGATCCCGCAGCATCCTTCAGTAGCGGAGCCTCGATTGCTGCTAGCGTCTTCCATTTCGCCGATTCAGCATTTGGAAGACGGCTTCGAAAACGTAGTCCTGACGAACCGAGCGTTTCAATTTCAAGCAGCAAGCTGTTTCGTACTGATTTCAAATCGAGATCCGCGATGTCTCGTAGCCGGTCGTTGGAATACTTCACCACATGAGCCAACGCCCACGCCTCACGGAACAGTCGTGGCTCGCCGATGCCTGATGGTTCAAAAACGACCAATGCACCACGCTTTGCACTGTCTTCGGCAAGCGAAAGTGTTCCACGCGAGACACGATCGAGAAAGAATACTTGGTGGTCGGGGGTCGCTTCTGTCAAATCGCTGGCAGCGCTCCCAAGGATTGACTTGTAGCCTGGAAGATAAGAACTGCAACAAGGGCACCGCAGTGAAAACGAGTGAACAGGATTTCCTTCTGCATCTTCCTTTATTCGCTGGATGATTACCGGCGTGCTTCCATCGTCAGTTGTTGTCACAAGCGAAGTATCGACGCCCCAGTTCGTTAAGTCGTCGAGCAGTAATTCTGCCGGCACGTCATTCTTGAGCCTTGCAATCGGCATCGACTTCCAGCCGAGATAGCTAAGGACGGTTAGGACGTTTCCGCAGGTACCGCCAGCGAAATTACTGACATCGTCCTTGCTCAGGACGACGTCGAGTGCGAGCAACCCAACCCCAATCGCGGTTGGCTGCATACGGCTGATCTTTGTTTTTTTTGTTGCTGTTTTGGTCATGATTTTACGTCCTGTTCCCCATCAAACCGATACGCTTCTCCGTTCATCCAGACATGAACTAATTCGCCATTCCCAGAGTCGTTGTCCACTGAATCGGTAAACCGGTATTCAATCGTTTCCACCGATACGACAGCAAAATCTCGTTCAATCGCCGCCATTAGCAAGCCGATTCCAACCGCCTTGCTTCCCAGCGGCGAGAGAATCAGTTGCGAACCGCCAGCTTGCCAGAAAACTCGCTCTCTCGCATTAGCGATTCTAAGCACCGAGCGGTATAGATCCAACGGGCTACGTTCATGCGTGTAAACGAGATCGCGGGCGTCGACATTCCAAGTGGGGGTCATGGGGTCGCTAATGGCCTCGAACAAATCGCCGTATTCCGCAATTAAAGCGTCTCCGGCTCGCGGATTGCCTGACGGAAACGGGATGATTGGGCAAACTGCGTGAGGTGCAACATCCTCGAAGATCAATCTTAGAATCTCTCGACAGTCGGTGCCCAGTTGGGGAAGCCAGAGCTTCGCCGCCGAGTCGCTCCTATCCAGCGTCAATCCGCCGCCAAACGTGTGAAGCTGGGAAACCTTCCCGCAAGAGGTCGATTCGATTGCCGCATCCGTCTTAGGGTCATCTACAACGACGATATGGAAGTTGACGTCAGGGCCAGATTTTCTGGTTGCTTCAAAACAGTATCGGGCAAGCGGAAACATGACTCCGGTGGACAATGCACTGCAATCCAAAACGACATCCGTCACACCGTCTAGCTTCATCCGTTTGTGAAGTTGGACCGTTGCTCGCCGTCCACCGACTGGTGCATTGTCGATTCCAAAGACTTCGACGGAAAAAATATCCACCGGCGGAATGAGTTTTCGGATCTCAGCGTCGTTTGCATTTGCCTTTTCACGAAGTCCGTCAGTGGCATTGGGACGTTCTTCGCGAATGAACAAACCATTCAGTCGTTCTCCACAAGCCTTGGACAACTGAGTTGCAATCGCACGACTTCGTGGATCAAACCCAGCTCCACCAATCAGCAGCACCTGCCGATCATCGCGGCTGAAGTAGTCATCGACGAATTCCTCAGCGTCACTTCCGCGATGATGGATGCACCGTTCCCAGCGAGGTCGCTTGTTCATCGCTTTGGCTCCGTCAGGAGCGTCGACAGTTCGTCAGCAGTCGATTCAATGAACCCACCACGCTTCAGCGTCAGGCCATGCTTCAGTAAAACCATGCCGCCTAGCTCAAGCAGGCACCACGACTTATTCTTGCACGAGTGATGAGGTACGAGGCTGACGGCGTTGTAGGCAATCGCGAATTGCAGAACCGTCGCCAGCACCGGATGATCTTTTGCCATCCGATCAAACTGTTCTTGTGGAATGCCGACTGCATTGGCGATGACCGCTCCGTTGGGTTCACGCGACTTTTCAAAACAGCGACGAGCAATCTCGTTGACTAGATTCTTTACTTTGCGGTCATGCGGAAAGTTCCAACCATAGATGAACTTCTCGCCACACTTGCGAAGTAACATATCTTGCTTTTGTGGCGTAAGCTGAACGCTCTTACCGCGAGCGACCTGGGTGACAATTTCTTCGACCAGTTCGGCAGTCAGTTGCAGAAACTGTTCAGCGTTCTCACTACTCGCATCACAAACGTCATCAATTCCAAAGTAGTAGGGGCGTTTGTGGTCGTGAAACAGGTTGAAAACCGCTGCGGAGTAAACGTCGGCATTCGCAGCGACTTGAACATCCGATTCAGTTTGTTCGTCGGCTGCAAACAGAGAAGGGGCTAGCCTGCGACGACGTACCGCGAAACGATGCATCATCACTTTGAGCATCTGAAGTTGGACTTCTTCGGTATCCGCCTTCTTGAAATCTTCGATCTGCCGCTCAAGCCTGCTTCGATCTGCGGCATTGATCTCCAGTGACTTCTGCGTACTTGCCACACTTTTCCTTAGCCTCGCAAGCTCGGGCGGGCTGATTGCGACAACGGTGTCACCGAGTAGGTTTGTGATATTGGTTAGGCCACGCTCACTCAAAACAGGCATCCGTCGGAGATATCGGGATGCCATGTCTTTTGCCATCTTGCGGAACCGCGTGCGTTCTGTTCGTCGCAAACCGGAGCTTTGCAAGAGAATCTTCTCTGTTTCCCTTTCAGCGGATACACCGGGAAACTTTGCTGCATCAGTCGCATCCTGAGAGACAGCCTCCAAAGCTTCCTGCGGCACAAGGATGTCGAATCTGGCAATCATCCAACGGGCGACACGCAGTTCCCGTCGCAACAAAAACTTTTCGAGAGAGCGAAACTGTTCTGGATGAAGTAGGTGGGCATCATCAAAGATCGCAAGCGGGATAAGCTCGCTTGTTCCTTCACCGAACGGAATTTGAATTCGGTCGATGATGTCGAACGGGCGGTATGGTTGAATCGCATCGGGAGGCAAGTCCGCTTCATCCGGTGCGACCAATGAGTTCATTACTTGGTAGATCGCATTCTCCACCTTTGCCGCTCGCTCTCGGATTGAACGCCCATCTGCTCCGCCAATCGTGTTGACCAAATCAGACGCTTCGGGACGAGTCACGATCGTAACTTCGTCTTCACCGATGCCAGCTTTCTTTAGATGGCGGAACCATCCCAAGACGGCACGGGCTTGCAAAAGAGCGGTCATCAAATTGGTTTTAAGCTCTTCACGATATCCGAACTCCCAAAAATCGCGGTAGTCCGTCTCCAGCGGTAACCTAAACCCCAAGACTCTTGGCAGGCCATCCTGCATTGCATCACAGGAGGCAAGTGCCGATGAAATATCCTTGTGCCCCTCGAAGTTGCGGTTTTGCGACAACGTGTGGAATGTCGGATATTCAAACAGTCTCGCGAGTGTTGTTTTTCCGCTGCCGGGAGTTCCACGCAATAGAACGAGACGATCGTAGAGCCTGCCGCTCTTGCCAGCCTCTTCAAGAAAATACTTGATCGGTTCCGGCGTCACGACAGCGAGGAACGCTTCGTCCTCTCGGAGAAACTCAGTTGCCCTTCTGCGAAACGGATTTTCCATTTTTTACTCAGTCTCTATAGGTGCCGTTGTCGCCGTCGAAAAAGTGGTCGCATCTCGTGTTTGCCATCCTTGCCCTCTGTCTCTGCCCACAGCAACGCGATTGAGTTGTTAGGAGTATTGTGTTCCATGACCAGCGGCAAACCGCATTCGCCAAATCCCCATCGACCATCATCTCCGCCGACCTTCATGTGGCGAGTTTCAATAGAGTCGTCATAGTATTTCTGAACCAGTTTTGCGAACTCTGGTGACGAATTCACAGTTTCTCGAATATCGGGCGGCAATTCGATCCCCCAAGTGAATTTAACGCGTTCAAACCAATTCCCAGCCGACTCGTCCGCCGCTCGGGCTTTGTGATTGTCTAGCACCGCCTCGACGGCCTGCGAAGTTGCCACGTAGTGATGAACGATTAAGCTCCAGTCATCCTCGAAGTGTGTGCTGGAAACATTTTCCGCCATCACATCGACGTAAAATTTGGGCATTTTTCCTTTCCATTTCTCATCTTCATATCGAAGTAGCGACTTACCACTTCCGGTGAAGTCATCCACAAGCACAACGCACGCGAACTTCGCTGAATCATCCTTCAAGTCTTTCCGAAGTTCCGAGAGCATGTCGTCCCACTTGGCCTTGTTGATACGAGGTGCAGTAATAACTTGCTCGTTCGATACACGACCTTCGTTGGCTCTTCGGAAAATGTCGATTCTTGCTCCGTCACTCAGCTCCACGAAGATCGTTTTGCGTAGTAACGTACGAAACGTTTCAGCCGAGTCTGCATCGGACCAAGTTGCATATCTTGGCTTTCCGGTAAGCTCAGACGTTCGCGTAAGCAGAAACGGCTCGACAGCTTCTGGGTAGAGCAACTCGACCAAGTGCCGCATCTCAGCTTCAGAGAAGAACAGCAGCTTTGATCGCACGAAGTCATACGCGACAGCACGGTCTTCCTGTGGAAACTGTTGTAGCCAATCAGCCAAGCTTTCAACGAACCGCGTTCCCGCCACAAATTCTTGATAGTCGTCATACTTCATTCGCGACATCAGGCTGAGCCACGCGAACTCATCGCGAAACTGCTCGTCGCTCCAGCCCATCAAGTCTGCGACTTTGCCAAGAATGAAATCACGCTTCATTACAGGAACCCTTCCAGTTTGTGCGGGAGTTTCAGACGGGCGATACCAGTCTTGCTGATATTCAACCGTGACAGGTATTCCAAGATTGCCTCCACGCCGCTCAAACCGGGACTCGCTAAGTTCCAACAACTGTTCCGGTCGGACGACACTTGGTCAACGCTCAGCGAGAAGTTGTGCCGCAATAGCTCGCTGTCATTACCGGGCCAACGCCCCATATCACCGATTGCGAGAACGTCGCCCTTGTATTCTTTGCTGATGGCATCCATGACATCGACCTTGGACACATCAACTGGGATAACGTCAAACGAATGACTTGACCGCACAGCCTTGACTTGACCGGGAAATACAGACGCCGTCGTATGCTGAATTAATTCCCAACACTCCTCGACATCTTGCAGATTTTTCGTCTCGACAGTGATCTGGTGCAATCGGCCTTCCAAGCTGGCAATCTGCTGAAGCCGCTTGTTAGAATTCAGTTCTGACCACACGCCTGACAATTCGGGACTTACTTTCGCTGTGCCATCGGGCATTGCCGAATGCGATAGCGGAGCAATTTGGCCACCGTTGTAGTAACCCACCAAAATCTGATCCCAGAATTTCTTCGGAAGCGAATTCTGCAACGATTCGCGAACTGATTTCCCGCGACCCGTCGCAATCCCGAGAGCCATACCGCTTTCAAGTAGATCTGTCAGCGCGGTAGCTACTTCTGGGCGTAGGCCGCTTCGTCGTTCTGCTGAACTGCACAGCGTTCCGTCGTAGTCAAAAACGGCGGCGGAGAATTTTGCTGCTTGAACGTTTTCAATGAAACCTTGATACGCAGTGAGCCAGCCTTTGAGCGTACCGCGGCGGTCGAGATGCTGAATTGAACAGTGAGCTTTTCGCTCGATCGCAATGGTTTCGCGAGTTGGGGGCTGGACGTGTTTCGGAGCGAGGTTGCCGTAGGCGTTGAGGCGATAAATCTTTCTCCCGAACGATGGGACACCGGGGCGACCCGGATCAATACCGACTGCTTCACCAGCGGCTGCTGTCAACGGAAACGCGTAGGACAAACCCTTCAACATTCCCAATGCATCACTTGTCAAATCCACCCGGAACACCGGCACGTCGTCTGGGATCTCTGAAAGCGTTCTGTCAGCTAACTCCTTCTCATCGTCTTCGACGAAAGCGATGACAGATGTTTGTTCAGGATGTTTGGCAATCCAATGATGCCGACCGTGGGCGAAATGGCGGTAATCAGCGAGGGCAACGTTTTGAAGAGCTGCTTCAGTAAGCTTTGATTCCACATCAACGGCGGCAGCATAAGACGTCGGCCCATAGAGAACGATGGTCGTGTTTCGTTGCCAAATATCTTTGGAGTCTTTCGCAACATTGGCGATGAGTGAATCCCATTTAGAAACACCTGCCACTGTTGCCAGCTTCTTTGAGATTTTCAGCTTCAAACCAGAAGCCTGTTGAAACGCGCGGGCGAGCAAGACACTTGAGGCCCAAAGCGAATTCACTGCGAGAAAACCGTCGCCTTGGGAGGGGATCGGAAATTCTTCGACGAAGACACTTGAATGCTTCGCTGCTTCAGTCGACAATTTTGAGTTGATTTTGGTGCATAGAGAAACCACAATCCTGGCATCATTGACTGATGCCGTCTTTAGCACGCCGATCGCATCGGGGTTCGAGCCGCTGGCGGTCGCGATCAGCACAGATGCTTGGCGGATTGCCGAGCGTTGCGCAGATAATTCTTGCGGTGTCACTGCGAAGGCGAGGTTTGAACTCGCGGTTCGGAAAAGACTGGCGGCAACGGCGGCGGTGGTGAAAGAACCTCCCGACCCAACTGCCAGTAGTGGACTGGCCATGGCGGTTTGAAGATGATCGGCCAAAGAATCAACGGATGCGGTACACGCCCAGTGATGCGTCGCTTCCAATTCGCTAAGTTCTTCTCCGAATGGTCTTCCCACAAGCTTTTCTACCAATTACGCCGTTCATAAATCCAATGTTCTCCGTGACTTACGGTCACCCCGCATACGGTGCTGGCGTGGGGCCTTCGGATTGTACCACGAGTGCCGAATTGCGAAAACCAAACCGGTCAAACTTTGCCAAGCTGTGTTCCCATGCTAGGAGTTGCCCGTTGCTTGAACCAGTCAAGCACCAATTGATTGCACTTTTTGACGTGAATCTGATCTTGTTCGCGATCTGGTTGCCGTTGCTCCCATCTTCCCGCGTCCTTTGTGCTTTGCACCCAGCGAAAATAGTTTGTTCTCGTCCAACGAAAACCGATCTCGGGACCATAAATGGTTGCCCGAACGGGGCCGCTTTTGCACTGGAAAAGTAGAATTGGTTTTCCTGAACTTGTGTTTGCCAAGAGATTCCTCACAACCGATTGATTAGCAAATCAACGAAACTGCAATCGTTGAGCGTAGACCGGAAGCGATGCGGTATGACAAACCTTGGCTGATGATGCCGGAGTGCAGGGTGATCGCTACCGGACAACATGTTTCAACCCGTTCGTTAGATTTCAGTGGGTGAATCGGCTCACAATGTCAAGAATGTCAGTAGGCCCACTATTCCCCGTTGGCCTTCCGGGCCGTCTCGTCCAGCGGTCTTCAAAGCGACTCGGGACAGTCAGGTTCGCAAGGCGAATCGGGATCGAAAACAAAAGAAAACCTTTCGGCATCGCATCGCTTCCGTGTGACACGGAATGTCAAACTGAAACGAACGAGGTACGTGTGCGAAATAGAATGCGAAAGAACAACGTGAAATTTGTGGTGGCCAGCGGTCTTGAAAACCTGAGTTTGAACCGTAGTCACCATCCGTTCTTTTAGCTTACGCTTTTGGAACGCGGTTTACCTTCTGGCTTCGTGCAATGCGAAGTGAGTCAGAAGGGCGTGTTGCCGTCACCTTCTTCGTTGGACTCGCCGCTGCTCTGGGTGAAAATCCAAGTGTGGCAACGGTCAACGATTTTCGCGACCAATGGTAAGTCGTCTCGTCCGAACGAATTGGAATCCTTCCAATTGTCACCGTCCTTGTAAAGCCGACTGACGGTCACGTTGTAACGTGTTCCATTGGTCGTTTCGTTCTCCCAAATCGCCGCTCGAATTCTTCCCAGACGAACTTCGTGAACGGGGCGGGCGGGCGATTTCTTCGATTGCTTTTGCTGCGTGGCAGTAGCCATAACAGACTTCTCCTAAAGGGAACCAAGTAATTCGCTGACGAACACCGTCAGACAGGTCAACTTCCCAAATCTCTCTTGCGACAGACTGGGCAGTAACCAAGAAAGTTCTCAGACGTTCCCGCAGGAACGTATTGAAAGTGGGACCAGCCCGCTTTGATTGCGTCGCCAACTGCTGATGGACCTTCGTTGTTGCAGGTTGCACACGAAAGGGTGAACGGAACCGTGCTGGGAATCCCGGCGGGATTGTCCAGCACTTCGTTTGACCGCTGCAAGGCAAACGTTGCCATAGCAGTGACGAGAGTTCGATTCCAATCAGCTCCGAGTCTGAGCGTGCCCATCGTCTCGGGGGCGAAGCCGTCATTTTGGAGCCAACCAAGCAGAGCTTCGGCCAACTCAAAGACGTCAAGCCAATTCCCTGCGGCCCATTCGGTGAGCAGAGAATCCCAAGTTGTTTGTGGATCCATGACTACGCCGCCAATGCGAGCAACTGACCAACTTTGGCGTCCAGTTCCGTGCGGTCACCCGCGTAGTTGACCTTCTGACTCAGCTTTGTCAGAGCATCGACCAAAGCAAAGATGGTGAATCCGCCTTGCCGCCGAGCAATTTCCATCGCGTCCTTGATTAGACCGCGAGGAATCTTTCCGGCAGACAACACTTTCGTCACTTCGTCTTCGTCGCTGCCGAGTTTTTCGTTCATCGCCTTTTTCATGACGGCGGCGAACGAATCACGGCGTTCATCACGACGCGCGACCAGTCGTTCTAGAATCGAACGAATTTCGCCGAGTCCATCACGGACATTGGCCGTGTGCTTGCGACTGAAATCCACGACTTCAGTTGCATCCCAAACGATGTGATTCTGACAAATCTTTTGAAACCAGAATGTCTGAATGCCGAGCGAGCGTTTTCCGACTTCGCTATTCCAGACGAAAAAGCCCGGAGCGAATGCTTGCCCGTCGATCTCAGCCCATCCAGTGGGATCAATCATGAACGCGAACAAATCTTGTTCGCCACAGTAGAGTCCGGTGCTGGTTCCATCCATCGCGGTTTGCGGTGGAGTGAAATCGGATGCGAACTCGTTAACGACATCCAGCAGATCCGCATTCCACAATCGCGTGTAAGCGACGCCGTGAATGCTGCGAACATTGCTGCCAGTCGTCAGAACCTGCAACGGTTTTTCAGCGTGCGGCAGGGTTTCTTCAAACACCTTGCTGGCGGTTCGATGCGAAAGCTGATTGACAGTCTCTTTGCTGACACCAGCCATGCGGCACATCTGCGAGAATGACCAATCGTTCAGGTGCAGTTCGTTGCCATCGCCGGTGCAAAACGTCATGTCATGAGTCAACGTCAGATCCTGCGGGCGTTCCCACAGATCCTCCGATTGCAGCCGTTGTTTCGAGCAGTGTTCGTACAGTTCGTCGAACGAATCGTAAGATTCATCAGGGGAACGTCGGAACAGTTCGTTGTGTGCCTTTGTTAGTGTGGCCATCGCAAAATACCCTTCGGTAAAGGAAAGAAAGATTGCTAGGCCGACGCAGCCCAGCAAAGAGATTGCCCCGAGGGACGATCGCTGGGCTGGCAACGACGCAGTTGCTCAGCAAGTCATAAAAACCTTTAGACCACCGACCTCTCTTGACGGCATATACGGCTGACGGAAGTCGTCAAAAGAGAAGTGATGTTTTTGATTACCGGTATGGATTGGGAAGGAACTGCTCGGTCAATAGACCAATTCCCTATCATGTAAATCAGGAATAGTCACGTGCTCCGAGATCCAGTCGGGGACTTCAGACGGTTGGCGGACGATATGGCCACCAGAGATGGCGAGACGTTGGAGCCATTGCAGACTGACTGACCACTGTCGCTCGCCGAGTTGTGTGCGGATGAATCTTGCATGCTCGGGCTTTAGAACTGCCCAGAAACATTCACCATTTCGCAGCGAGGCTCTTCGCCGAGCGAAGACAAGGCTGTGTTCTGTCTCCGCCTCAAGCCAGCAAAGGCCGTCTGCATTTACCACCGCTATCCAAGAATCGTTCATGATTGACAAATAGCACATCGAATCGAAAAGGTACATCTTTTCAACAAACAAAATCAAATCGAGGCCGCTTTCCTCGGAGCCGGTCATCGTTGGGTTCACCCGGCCCCGCCCCGACGATGATTGGCGCAGAGGCAAGCGGCTATCGCGACAACAGCCTTCCGAAGTCTGCCACAACCGCTTTCTTTGGAGAGTGTCGGAGTTTGGGTTTGACGCCATCGACTAGCGACGGGCTGCTGTTAACGCCAAGCCACAGAAAACTGCCGCTCGGTCAACCTGCGGTTGCACAGAGTTGGCCCAGTCGAGAACTTGCTGGTTGGACTCAGAGCCATCGTTCAGCCGTGCATCCGCAACGGACGTCCATGCTTCCGCACGATACAACGCTTGGGAGTTAGAAACTTTCGTGGCTTGTTCCGCTGCGTCTTGCCAGCGTCCCTTCGCTGCCAAAGAGATTGCGAGTTGCTTGCGGGGGCGGTTTGCATCTCCAAACCAAGCTACTGTTCCGCGAACAAGGTTTGCCTCGGCGAGGCCAAACTCCCCGGCTAACGCATCAGCCGTTGCTAGCACGTTCTTCATTTCCGAGCCACCGTGTCCTTGGTCAATCCGACTTTGGGCGGAACGACGCGCGTCGCGATATTCAGCTAAGTTGCCGCGTTCAGCGTTGAGAATCGCTAGTTCTCCGTATCCCCTGACTGCCTGTGCCCGTTCTCTAGCAGTGTTGCCCCTGCGTTGCGAACTCTCCACGAGGTCAACGACTGCTGCCTGTAGGCCCGCAAGATCCTTGGCCCAAGCTGCCATCAGAGATCGGTTGTATCCGTAAGAACGATACTTGACGAGCAAGATGGCCTCCGGACCGACCTTTGTCTCTCCATAAAGTCGGTTGAGCAGAGCTTTGATGTACAGGAAGTTTTGCTCATCAAACGTAGCTTTGGAGTTCAGGAAACCGGCCGCATTCGCCAGATTGAGGCATGTCTCCATCGCTCCACTGGAGTCTCCGAGGTCAGCCTGCATCGTAGCAAGATGTCGATGACATTCGATAATTCTTTCAACGGCGAGTTTTTCATCAGCGCGATGTCCTGTATTTGTATAGACGTATCCGCCGTTGTAGGACCTCTTCACGCTTGACCGCTGCTGCCAAACGTCCGCCCATGCATCGAATATCTGGTCGTCGAAGTTGGCGATCGCTTGCTGGTATCGCTGATTCTTGCCCAGCAAATTCCATGTACGAGCTATCTGTATCCAGACAAACGCCGCCTTCAGTGGCTCTTGAATTTGAAACGCAGTTTCTTCGGCCTCCCTCATGAGTGAGGTGAAATCTGCGATGTCAACTGGAATGTCAACAAGCACTTCTATGCTTGAATCGCCCACATCGGTCGCTGTACCGACCGACCGCGCAATCCCCGCAAACGCTGCAGCTCTCAGTGAAGCCAGCGGAAGTGACATTGACCATTGGGTCACAGAAAGCAGATTGTCACCGGATCGAATGCGATGCTCAACGTGGCTTGAACACGCGGGAGACGACCATCGTTGTTCCGCAAACCGCTCGAATAGCTCCGGCAGATTATTGCCACGAACTTCTTGTGGAGCATGCTTCATGACACGAAATAAGACCGACGCCTGGAGATATGGGTCGGGAATGTTGTTTGCAACAGTGACAGCGGCCCTCCAACGGCGTTGCTGAATGTTGGCTTCGGCAAGCCGGAGCGTGTAGTGGTAATTGGGGAAGTCCTGGATTTGGACGGGTGCTAAAGCGTTTTCGGTGCGGAGCATCGCCCTGTAAAACTGGGGACGGTTGTTACGTCGAGCAGCCGCGATCGCGGCGTGGCCGTAGGCATTCGCATTGATGAGAGCTTTGGGGTATTTCAGCTTCTCCATCTTTTCGCACATGGCGAATATAGTATCAGGCGATTCAGTCCAAGAGGCAGCCCTCGCCTTTTGATTGAGAATTAACCTTTCGGTTTCGCCAAACTCAACCTTTAAGTTTGTCGGCGAAATCGAGATCTGAAGCAGTCTTTCACTGTGCGATGCATACCCAAGTTTTTCAGCTAGGCCCGACAGGTTTGCAAGGTGGTTACTGCGAATCTGCATGTGGGAAATTTGCTTACAGGTTGTTTCCGCATTTTCGAGCAGTTGCTTTCCCAAGGCAGGGTTGAATGACTCATGCTGGCAGAGATCGATAACTGATTCGACGGCGCGTGAGGGTTGCGTCATGCGAGGCAGTGCGGCAATGGCTTGACGGATAGCCTCGCGTGCTTCGGGTTCGTTGCCGACTAATTGCCAAGCCGATGCGATCGGTAACCATCCCTCAGAGAATCCAGAATCATTTGGAGCGGCCGTCATCAATTCATGTGTCGCCATCGACAGCCACTTGTCGTGAGTCAGTTTTTTCAGAGACCGCTCCAGCTCGTCTAGCCGTGGATGTTCTGGGTGAGAGACGGAAAAGTTGACGAGCGCGGACAGGATTTCACGAGAATCCTTGCCCCGAATCTCCGCACGGAAGTGCGCGTAGGTGAGATCAGATTCGAGTGCGCTAAGAAGATCGATCGCTTGCTGAGCATGCTTTGAGGCGAGACTTGGATTTTCCGTCTCAAACGCAGATTCAGCGAGCTTCTCAACTTGTTGCCACGTTTGATCGCCTTCTTTACCGAGGCCAGTTCTGCTGTCATCGAGCTTCGTCATTAGTGCCTTGAGGTTGGTTTGCTTCCGCTCCAGGGAACGAAGAACCGCTGGGTTGTACTCCTTCGCTTTTGGGGTGACCATCGAAAACACATTGAGAGCCGACTCGTCTGTTTCCTCGCCCGGAGGTGGTTGGGTCTCAACGACGGCTCCCTTCGGCTCATCAGCCGAAACGACGCTGCCGGCTACACCAACTCCGTTGAAAAAGAACGTTCTAGGAGAACCGTATGGGAGCTGTAGAATCATGACGATGGCGTAGACTGGCCATCGGCTCCCAATGTGTTTTCGATGCTTCTGCTTTTCAACACAATTGCTGTTGTTTTTCATGGTGTATTTCAATTTGAACTAAGGAGAGAGCAGTTGTTGCTCAACCAACGCTTGTCCATGATCCCGCAAAAGTTTTTGGGCACGTTTTACCGGCTGCAAAATATGTGGTTTCTTCAGCTTTTGTGCCCAATACTCAGGAAATGAACCGAGCGGGCGTGGATTGTTGACGGTCGGGTTTTTTCCACCGCCGAAAATATAGAGCCTTTCAAGGCCTTCCATCGTCTGTTCGAGTGCTCCGAGTCTTTGAAGCCGTGCCAGTGAAACCGGCTTTGAATCGAATGTCCGCTCGACGTCCCAAGGGTTGCTGTCGCTGTTTGGCTGGAGATTGCCGGGAGCAGTGAAGGGTTGTAGAAACTTTTCAACATCACGCATCTCATTTCGCAAGGCGTTCTCTCTTGCAGACTTCGCTGATGATTCCGCCCGCTCAAGTTGCATCTGAGCAATTCGACGTCGCAATTCAATTGCTTGATCCTGCTGGTCTCGCTTAGCGAGTCGCATTCGGCGGATCACTGGCTCCCGTTCTTGCTTAACTATTCGCCCGGCTTCTTCGCGGGCACTTCGGATTGTTTCCTGCTCGGCTATCTGAAGTGACTGGGCACTCGCTGCAATAGCTTCGTTAATTCCTTCCGCATTGATCGATGGCCTTTTTGAAATCGCACTCAGCTTTGCCGCCAGCTGCTGAAGTGCATCAAGTGATTGGACGATCTCAGCACGTGCATTTTCCGACAATTCGCTAAGTGTTAAGTCTTGAGACAGGAACTTAAGTCGCTCACGAATTCTCGCCATCTCTGGCGTCTTTGACCCAGGCAATGCCTGCTCAACTTTGCCAACCTTTGCTTCCCAATCATTGGCAACGCTATACTCGGCCTTGTGAAAAGACGTAGCCGGCCTTTCATCGTCCCTGTCGGTTTGACCGTCTTGCGACAGAGAGTCGCGTTTCCCGTCGGACGGATCCGAGTCTGGAATCCAAGTGGCAGCGAGGAAGACCACCGCACCCACGACCAAGAAAATCACGGTGACGATTCGATGACGGCCAAGTTCGATCGTCGACCTTTGATACGGTGATAACTTTGACATGAGCATTCAGGGAGCGAGGAGGCCATCCTCAACGAGAATTGGGCCGTAGTCTCGCAATAGTCTCTGTGCTTCTTTCACGCGAATGCGAACACTCGGTTTGCGAAGCTCGGCGATTGAATTCATTCTTGGGAAGCTGCCAAGGGGCCGATCATTTCGTTGAGTCGCCGATTTTGAGCCGCCGATGCGAAGCAATATGGCGAGTCCCTTCTCCGAATCTTCCAACGCACCGACGCGTCGAAGTGCAGAGTATGAAACCGGCTGTTTGGTTCTTTTGTGGACGATTTGATCAGCCGATTCCGGTTGAGCGTATCCGGGCGTTATGAATGCAACGAGGTCGGTACGGATTCGATCGAATTCTTTTTGGAAGTCTTGCCGCGTTGCCAATGGGACAGGTGCTTCCTTCTCAGTTAACGTGGTCAGGGAATCGCCTTTTTGGACGCGGACCAGTTGCAGCTGGAGATGGGCGACCATAGCGACTTCGTTGTCACGCTCTTTTTTGAGTTCGTTCAATTCTCCTTCGAGTAATGCTTCCGTTTCGTTTTTTGCCTTCTCAGCGGCGGCGTTCACATTGTTCGTGAGAGCAGCTGCTCGCATTGAGTACTTCGCGAACAAGTCGTATTCGCCTGGAGGGACAGACCGAGCGGAGTCTCGAAGTTCTTTCAGTTGATCCACGCGTGCTTGATGAAACGCGAAGAGAACCAAAGCGTATTCGCCAGTCCTCTCAGCTATTTCCATGTTGCGAGTCAGCGATTCGACATTGTCTGAGCTTGAAGGTTTTGTGTGGCCGTCAATTTGATTTTGCAATTCAGCAGCGGTCACCTGCGATTGAAACGGTAGGGGGAGTTTACGCAGAGCGATGAAACGCAATAGTAGTTCTTCGTCTCTAGCAATTTGCTTCCCAGCCGTGTCGTGCAGGGTTTCGTCCAGCAGCGTCGACCACCTAGTTTCCGCAGACTCAAGATGACGCAAACTTTGTTTTGCTTGAGCCAAGCTGACCTCGAAGGTCAGTTGTTGCAGTTGCCGTTGAATGGTCGAGAAATTTTCGTCGACTCCTGCTTCGCCATGCAGCCTTTCTATATTGAAAAGCGTGTTTTGTACTTGGTCAGTCAGCCCGTCATTGTTGTGTGGCGTTGGTGCTGGATCCGGTTCCGGAGGGATGACTTGCCAATAGTGCAAGAGTAGGGCACCAGCAGTAACTCCCGCCGCGAGACAGAAAAAAAGCATGGGAACGAGTGCAGTCGAAAGCCACCATCGCTGCTTTTCTCGCCTCCGTCGCTGCTCGACTGAAAGAGAAGGTGTCGAGGATTCATTTGTGGCACTCAGATCAGCCGACACTGGATTCGTCCAACTCCGTAGCTGCACGGTTCGCGTTGAATGCCATCACCGCGACAATCGCCAAGACTGCACTGATGACAAATGCAGGAAGCGACCAATGCAGAACACCGAATAAGATTCCTTGGATGGCAAAAACAGTGGCACCAACCATGGTCGCGTGAAGCACGACCGGTTTCGCAGCGACATCGCCGTTAGCGATAGAAGCCAAATGGGCGGCGTACCCAGCGACACCCATGGCAACCAAACCGAGCACGATTCCAAGCGAAGTCAGCAATGCGATCGCAGAGGTAGGAATCGCAACGACTGCGACTGCAAGCGAGGCGATGCCGACCGACAAAATGTGATGAATCAACGATGCACTTGCAGCTTTCTTCCGATCTGCTGCGTTCTGAATTTCCAGTTGTCGGTGTTCTTCGACCTTGATGGCATCCTCACCCCAACCCGCAAGGACGTAAGGGCCAATCAGCACCGCTGGGTCGCGGCGGAAGCGTTCGGTCACTACCTCAGCACTTCGCTTTTCGGTGAACAAGTCCCATTCGATGCATTCGTGGCGGAATAACTCACCTTCGAGAATGCGTAGCTGCCCCTGAAGCCAATCAGGGCAAAGTTCGATCAAGTCGCTATATTTCGGTGGCAACGGATGAACCGTAGAGCCTGGCTCATTCAAAGTTGGTTGGCGAACATGATGGACGTGCTGGGCTTGTCGATGCTGAATTTCGTAGTCAGATACTCGGAGCGTTTCGACGATGTAACCACCTTGAAACATGCGTTTGTTCTGCTCATCTGCGATTCGCTCCTTCTTCCCTGTTCCTGCCAGCTCGACAACAGCGACGCGACGGAAGTAGGCAAAGCGACAAGTCGTTGATGCTTCCTGAATCTGACCAATCAAATGCTCTTGCTGAAGCGAGTCGAACAGTGCCAGCACATCGTTTGCAAATTTTAAACACGCAACTTCGAGACGCCGCCGACCGTCAGACCGAGCATCAGCGGGAGAGAGATCGGCATATTTGAAGTCAACAAACGAGCGAGTCGGAAACGGGAAGCGAACCTGCTCCACCATCTGGCTTTCCATCTCAGCAGCCAACTCACCCTGCAATTCAGCCGTCAATGCATCGCCACGAAACTCGATCGCAGCCTTCGCAATTGCTGGGACGAAGTCGCTTAGCTCGCGATACCATTGCTGAATCTGCGAGGTGCTCGCCGTGACAATCCGAATCGTGTGATCGATACCACGATCGCCCGAAGCTGCACCGGCTCGGGAAAATGGGAGTCGAGACCATAATTCACCCGCCAAATCATTCGCCAGACGTTGCTTCGACAATAGGTTGAACGTGAACGTCGCACCACTAAGACGCGAAACGTCGGTTTTCTCACGATCCAATTCCGAAGCAACACGATTGACCGTCGGCGACGATCGCTCGCCAGCAAGTTGGACCATGTTCGAGCCTCGGAGCGTAGGGGATTTCAGGGGATTTGACCCCATAGCTTAGCAACTCTGCATCTGCTTTAACAGCAAACTAACGGCAGACTGAAAGGTTTCGATCCTCATCGCTGGCCGTTCTGCTCAGCACTACGCATGGATGGCGACGAGCTGATTACACCGATTTCCCCTCGCCGGTCGAGCCGCTGATGGTCGGGCGAGCCGGAACTCGCGAGTCATCCCATCCGGAATACACGAATGTCCGAGAACTGTCCGAGAACTCTTGGTACTCGTCCGAAAACATTGTAGAATCTGGACTGTTGGCGACGGAAGACTTCGTTTCCCCATCATCCACAAGTCTATTTGCAGCAATAAGTTACGGCGTATTCTTTGGGCAACCGGTTCGGTTGCACTACCGGACTGTCGATCCGGAGGTTGCGGGTTCGAGTCCCGTCCGCGTCGCTTTTGCCGGGGGGTGTTGCCAACATCGCAGAAAAAGCGTGATCGGAAAATTATTCCGGGTTCCGCTCCATGGCCCAACCCGCCAGCTCGGCGGCCAGGAAAAACGAACCGCAGATGACAACCACACCGCCCTGCGGCAATTGATCGTCGACCAGTTTCGCGGCGGCCACCGGATCATCGACGACGTCCACCTCGCAGGCGGGCGGTGGTTCAATTGCTCGGTAGCATTGCCACAGATCAGCGACCGTGCGGCGTCGGGGGTTTCCCAAATACTCGGTCAGCACCAGCCGATCGGCCATCGGGGCTAATTGCCGGAGCATCGCATCGGCGTCTTTATCGATCGAAGTCGCAAACACGATTCCGACCGGCACGTCGCTAAACCGTCGCCGGACCGTTTCAAGCAGAGCGGCTATCGAATCGGGGTTGTGCGCCGCGTCCAACAGGATGGTCCGACCACGGCGGTCAAAACGCTGCTGGCGAGCGGGCAGCGACACGCCGCGCAAACCAGCAAGACACGCCTCTAAATTCCTCGCGACCGGCAAACGCTGCACGACCGCCAAAGCAACGGCCGCATTGGTCATCTGGTGCCGGCCTTCGACATCGATTTGAACAACCGTTTCGGGCGCCAGCCACGGCGAGAGTCCCGAGACGTGAAACCGGTTGCCCCAAACCGGTACCGGCGAACCGACGGCCTCAAAATCGCGGCCGACCTGGATGACGGGCGAGTTGATTTCGGCGGCTCGGGCTTCGATCACACCGGTCGCCGCCGGGTCGACGGCCCCGACGACCACCGGACGCTCCGGTTTGATAATCCCAGCCTTTTCACGGGCGATTTTTTTGACCGTCCGGCCCAAAATCGCTTGATGATCCAGCCCGATGTGCGTGATCGCTGCAATGTCGCTGGCGATGACGTTGGTGCTGTCCAGCCGCCCGCCCAAGCCGGTTTCGATCACCCAAACACGACAATTGGCACGCCGAAACGCTTCCCAAGCGATTGTCGTGGTCAGCTCAAAGAACGACGGTGGTTGCGGCAGCGATTGGGCAATCGGACGAACCCACTCGATCAACCGAGTCAATTTGGTCGGATTGACCGGGAGGCCATCGATTTGAATCCGCTCTTCCAAACGGTGCAGATGCGGTGAGGTATACAAACCGGTTCGGTGGCCGGCCGCGGTGGTCATCGCGGCAACCATCGTTGACACCGACCCTTTGCCCTTGGTGCCGGCAACGTGAATGATCACCGGGCGGTCGATCGGTCCGGTAAACGATTCGCCCGGTCGAGTCACAACGCCCAGGCCCGCCGCGTCGATCAGATTGTGCATCCGGTCGAGCGTGAACCGATACTTTCGCGGCCCCCGAAGCCGCTCGAAATCGATTTGACCCAGCAACCAGTCGCGGGCCGATTGGTCAGCGGTCATTCCTCGACGACTTCGGCCTCCGGCGCGATGGCCGCCGCGTCTTCGGCCGCCGCGTCGCCCGGGGGAACCCGAACCGCAGCGATCAACGAATCGCCTTTGTCCACGTTCATGATCCGAACCCCCTGGGTATTGCGACCGATGACATTGATTTCCGCGGCGCTGATTCGTTGAATCTTCCCGGCGGCGGTCATCAGGAATATCTCATCCTCATCGACAACCCTTGCAATGCCGACCACCTTACCGTTTCGCGCGGACGTCTTGATGTCTCGCAGCCCCTTACCGCCGCGACGCTGCGTCCGGTATTTCGCGGTGCTGGACAACTCAGCCGCTTCCTCCTCCGGCTCGCCATCATCATCATTTTCATCATCACTATCCTGTTCGGCCCCATCGGCGATCAACGCCGGCAGGTTCGGACCGAAAGGCGTCCGCTTGCCATAACCGTTTTCACATAGGGTCAAAAGTGTCGCGTCGGGATCTGCGACCACCATGCCGACGACTTGGTCATCGCCGAGCAATTTAATTCCTTTGACGCCGGACGTGTTGCGTCCCATCGGCCGCGAGTCCGACTCGCGAAAACGGATTGCCATGCCCGCGGCGGTGACGAAGACAATCTCATCGCCGGGGCCGACGACCGCGGCATCGACCAGTTCGTCATCTTCTCGCAATTTGATCGCGATGATACCGCCGGCCCGTGGTCGGCTGTACTGTTCCAACGGTGTCTTCTTGACCAATCCCTTTTTGGTTGCCATGACAACATAGTGTCCCGGTTGGTCAAAGTCGCGAACGGCCAAACATTCCGCGATCTGCTCATCGTCGCCGAGGTTGAATAGGTTAGCGATCGCCCGGCCCTTGGCATCGCGGGCCAGTTGCGGCAAATCGTAAACCTTCTGCCATAGGACCTTCCCTTTGGTGGTCAAAAACAGGAGGTAGGCGTGCGTCGAAGCGACAAACAGGTGTTCGATCGGGTCCTCGTCGTCGCTGCGTGCCCCCTTGAGGCCCTTGCCGCCGCGCCGCTGGGTATTGTAGACGCTCGCGGGGGTCCGTTTGATGTAACCACGGTGAGAGATGGATACCACCATCGTTTCCTCGGGGATCAGGTCCTCCAGGTCGATGTTGCCAAGTTCCTCGTCGCTGATCTGCGTCCGCCGGGCGTCGCCGAAGCGGCCTTTGATCATCGCCATGTCGTCGCGGATGATCTGGTCAATCTTGGCCGGATCGCCAAGGATTTCTAAATAGCCTTCAATCTCGGTCAATAATTCCGCGTGCTCGGCGGCAAGTTTTTCCTGCTCCAAATTGACCAATTGGCCCAACCGCATCCGCAGGATTTCATCGGTTTGGACCGACGTCAACGTGTAGGTATCCGACTCACCGCGTTCGCGTTGGAACTCGACAAAGCCTCGCTCGCCCAGTGCCGCTTTCATCATCGACGCGGGGCACTCGATGCCCATCAACCGCTGTTTAGCTTCCGGCTGAGTGCGTGACGTGCGGATCGTTTTGATGATTTGGTCAATGTCGGCCAGCGCCAGCAGCAAGCCTTCGACGGTATGTTTGCGACGTCGCGCCTTGGCGAGCAAAAACTGCGTCCGGCGTCGGATAACCTTCTGTCGGTGACGGATGAACTCCTGCAACAACTCCTTGAGCGACATCTCGCGAGGTTTGCCGTCGACGAGCGCCAGGAAGATAAGGCTAAAGGTGTCCTGCAGTGGCGAGAATTGGAACAGTTGATTCAGGACGACTTCGGGATCCTCGCCACGTTTGCACTCGATGACGATGCGAACCGGTTCTTTCAGATCCGACTCATCCCGGACCGCGGAGATACCTTTGATTCGTTCGCCGTTGACGAGCGCGGCGATCTTCTCAATGATTCGGTCGCGATACTGTTGATAAGGGATTTCCTGGACCACGATCCGGTATCGACCGGCGGATTTCATCTCCTCAATCTTTGTTTTGGCACGAACGACGATCGTCGAACGACCGGTTTTATAGCCACGAATGATCCCGCCACGACCGCAGATGATGCCGCCGGTGGGAAAGTCCGGCCCGGGAACCGCTTGGATCAATTCAAGGATCGAGGCGGCCGGATTGTCCAGCAGGATTTCGACCGCATTGCAAACCTCCACCAAATTATGCGGCGGGATACTCGTGGCCATCCCGACGGCGATGCCGCCCGAACCATTGACCAAAAGGTTGGGGACTTTGGACGGCAGCACCGTCGGCTCGGTGCGGGCTTCGTCATAAGTGGGGACGAAGTCAACGGTGTCGAGTTTGAGATCGTCGAGCATCGCGGACGCGAATGACGACAGCCTCGCTTCGGTATAACGCATTGCCGCCGGCGGCAACCCGGCGACGGACCCGAAATTCCCCTGCTTATCGATCAACAACTGTCGCATGTTCCATTCCTGGGCCATACGCACCAGCGTCGGATAGATCACCGACTCACCGTGGGGGTGATAATTCCCCGAGGTATCGCCGGAGATCTTGGCGCATTTGACCCGTTTGGATTGCGGTCCCAAATTGAGGTCATTCATCGCGACCAAAATACGACGCTGCGACGGTTTGAGTCCGTCGCGAACATCCGGTAGCGCCCGGCTGACGATGACCGACATCGCATAGGTCAGGTAGCTCTCCCGCAGTTCGTCCTCGATCGGCAGGTCAACCATCCGCAGCGCCCCGTATCCGCCCGAATCGCCTCCGATGGGCAGGCTGGAATCGCGAGGCGGTTGCCCCCCGTCCATCGAACCTCCGGGCCGAGCGTTGTTCGACCCGTTTTCGGGTTCGGTCGGGTCGTTGTTTTCGTCGCGATCGTCGGCCAAAGAAGTAGCTCCGAGTCGGTGTTTTGCGGTCGTTGGGCAGCGTTCCATTTTACCCGAACGGCGACGCGGCGAACACGTGGGCAGTATGCTGGTTGGACGCCAAAACCGCTACGATGTTGCCATCCCCCACCCGCCCTTCAGGTTCTGCCGATGTTTCCCAACGCCGCCGTCGCCCGGACGCTCGCCGACCACGTCGCGATCCTCGGCGTGCCCCCGGACCGAATCCGCTGCCGCCCCGCACCGGGCACCGCGACGTTTGAAGATTGGAAGGCCGCCTATGAGTCGGGCATCAATTGTGAACTTGCCAATGCAACCTTGGTGGATCGTCCTATGGGCATGTTTGAATCGATGATCGCTTGTGTGTTGATCGAGTTTTTCCGGGTCGCAGCGAAACCGGGGAGACTGGGCATCACAGCGGGTGAACAGGGCTTCATCCGATTGTTTGGCGACGTCGTTCGTGCTCCCGACGTCGCATTTTTTTCCAGAAAGAATCTTCCCGAGGGTCAACGACCGCCGGACGCGTATCCGCGTTTGACCCCCGATATCATCGTCGAGGTGCTCAGCGGTTCCAATAGCGCGGTGGAGATGACTCACAAACGACAAGAATACTTCCGTAGCGGCGCGTCGCTGGTTTGGATGGTCGATCCGGTCGCCCGCACGGTCGCGGTTTATGAGAGTGAGAACGACTACCAAGTGCTTTCGGGCGATGATATTTTGACCGCCCCAAAATTCCTGCCAAGTCTGCGATTGACGGTTGCGCAACTTTTCGAGGAGGCCGAGGCTTATGATTGAGACGATGCTGTTTGCCCACCGATTCTGCTGAGATTCTCATGCCCACCCCGACTGACGACGCCATATTGACTGCGGTGGCGGACTATCGCACCGAATTGGACAACGTAGCGGCGATCTATCGGCAAACCGGGCGGCAGCTCGGCGGCGATCAATCCGAAGCCATTGCCGGGTTGGATGACTTAGCCAATGGATTCGTCATGAAAGTGTTCGCTTCGGTTGTGCCTCAGGTTTCGGCCGATTCGATCGGAACCCGGCAGCTCGGACGCGTTACGTTGCAACACATCTGGGGGACTGCCGTGCAGGGAGACAAGCTCCGCGAAGCGATCGGGTGGTTGATTGCGGCGGCGGGCGATTTTGAGTGGCACGACCTGTTGCGGCCCGTGGCGGCGGGGCCGGACGGTGATCTTCGGGTCGATGCGGTCCGGGGAGCCGCCGCCCGGATGGCTCAGTTGATCACCGCGGTCGATGGCGATGACTCCGAAGCCGACCGCCGGGCGGTCGATTCAATGCTCCGGCAAATGACCGCCGACCGCGACGGGTCGATCATCAACGAGCCGGTCATCGCCGACAACGTCGACCCGTTGGCATGGTTACGAACTCCCCGTAGCGGGGTCCGCCAGGACTCCGAACCTCCCCGTAGCGGGGTCCGCCAGGACTCCGAACCGGAACCGCCCGAGGCCTGGCGTCCCCCGCTACCGGAGACCGTATCCAACGAAGAGCGACTCGAAGCGGCCCGAGCGAAACTCGACCGGTTGATCGGCCTGGACGCGATTAAAGATCAGATTCAAACGCTCGCCAATTTTCTCAAACTGCAGTCGTTACGCGAAGCCGAAGGGTTGCCGGTCACGCGGGGGTCATTGCACATGGCGTTCGTCGGCAATCCCGGCACCGGCAAGACGACCGTGGCCCGGATCATCGCGGATATTTTTGCGGCTTTAGGGGTGCTGGCCAAAGGTCACTTGATCGAGACCGACCGCTCCGGCCTGGTCGCTGAATTTGCCGGGCAAACCGGACCCAAAACCAACCAAGTCATCGACGAAGCACTCGATGGGGTGCTTTTCATCGACGAAGCGTACACGTTGATCGACCCCGACGGCCGGGACCAATACGGTCGCGAGGCCATTCAAACCCTGCTCAAACGGATGGAAGATCAGCGCGACCGGCTGGTGGTGATCTTGGCCGGCTACCCCCATGAAATGTCGGCGATGATTCGGTCCAACCCGGGCCTGTCCAGCCGGGTGGGCACGACGCTGCATTTCGACGACTATCCGCCGATGGCGTTATGTCAAATCTTTGAACTGATCGCGTCATCGGCGCAGTATGTTTTGACCGGCGAAACCCGTCGCCGATTGCTCCGCGGCATGACGGCCCTGCACGCCGCCCGCGACAAACATTTTGGCAATGGACGATTGTCGCGAAACGCGTTCGAGCGAACCGTTCGGGCGATGGCCAACCGGCTGGTCGACGCCGGAGCGACCGACCGAACGAGCTTGGTCACCATCACGCCGGCCGATGTCCGCCTGCCGGACCTGCCGCCGGAGGTACTCGATGTGTTATGTCAATCAGCCGGTTCGATTCGCGTGTTGTGCCCCCATTGTCAAGCCGCGGCGATCATGGACGATGATCGGTTGGGGACAACCAGCGATTGCCAAAAGTGTGGCAAATCGCATGATATTCCCTGGGGCGAGCCGGTGCCGCAACCGGCTGCGGAGATTGCAACGTAGCGGAACTCGCCAAGAGTTTCGGCTGAGCGGTTGCGGACGGCAGAACGTCACCAACGAAAGTCTTGGCGACTTCCGCTACGGACACAATTCAATGCCAACGATTCTCACCGACGCTGACGACCCCCGGTTGGCCCCGCTGGCTGACTTGCAAAACCGGGCCGATGATGGCTTTTTTGTTACCGAAGGTCGCACGGCGACAGCGCGATTGATTGCGTCCAAATATGAAGTTGCCGCGGTGGTGACCGATCGGGACGACGACGCGATCACCGCGGGGCTGGACCCGGCGGTGCCGGTCTATCGACTCGCCAGAACGGAATTATCGCGACTCGTCGGATTTCGGTTTCACCGCGGCGTGCTGGGACTGGGCCGGCGGGTCGCACCAGCCGAAGGCAGTCACCTGCCGGTTTGGACGGCGCCCGTCGGGTTGAGATGCAACAATGATGGACGTCCGGCGGGGTTTGAAGTCGCAGCATTGGGCCTCGTCGGCGTCTCGGACCCCGAAAATGTTGGCAGCCTGCTGCGGACCGCCGCTTGTCTGGGAATCAATGATGTATTGATAGATTCGTCAACCGTCGATCCGCTCGCACGCCGAGTTACGCGGGTGTCAATGGCGCATAACCTGTCCATCAACCTGATTCGTATCGTTGATCTTTTGACAACCATCGCATCGTTGCGAGACGAAGGTTTTGACGTACTGGCAGCCACGCCGGGTGCCACCGCAACGGACATTGAAAAGTATCGCGTCGGTCCGCCGGCGTTACTGTTGTTAGGCAACGAGGGTGACGGATTGCCGGCCGATGTTCAAAACGCCGCAACACACCGGGTGCGGATCGCGATGCCGCCGGGACACGACAGTTTGGGGGTTGCCGCGGCCGGGGCGATTCTAATGCACCGTTTGGGGCGGCATCGACGTTGAAAGACCCTACCAATCTGCTGGCGGCTCTGGCTCGAACCATCCGCCGCGATCCCGCGGGCGACGCGATGTGGGTGTCCCCTGATGTTCCTCCGTTACGTTGGATCGATGTGGCGACGGCAGCGTGCCGGGCTGCCGATCAAATCGCGGGGCCTCCACAGGTGACTCATGTCAACCGCGGTGATTGGTCCGATGCTGTCGTTGCAATCGCTTGCATGGTAGTTGGACAAGTTGAACGTCCGATCGATCCTCGGCAAACCGACATGCCTCCGCCGAAAATCGAATTACCGCAGTTGACTCGGTCGACGGATCTACGGTGGGACTGGGCGGCGGTCGAGCGGTTGGAAGCTGCCGCCGACCGAATTGACCCGAATGCGGTGGCGTTAATTTTGCAAACCAGCGGCACGACTGCGACACCTCAAGGGGTGATGCTAACGCATGGCGGTTTATATGAAAACGCAGCCGCGAAGTTGGCGTCTGTCCCCCAGTGTCGCACCGACCGGCGGTTGACCCTGTTGCCATTGGCTCACGCCTACGCCCGAACCTGTGATTTTGGGACGTGGTTGATTGCCGGGGGCCAGTTGGCGATCGGCCAAGGTTGGGACCGTTGGCAATCGTTCGCTACCCCCCTCCGACCGACACTGCTCAACGCCGTCCCGGCACTGGCCGATCGGTTGCTCGGTGACCCCCGTTCGGCGGATCTTCGGTTGCTCGGATGCGGCGGCGCGGCGATGAATCCGGTTGCGTTTGCCGCCTGGAAAAATCGCGGCGTTACGGTCATTCAAGGATACGGATTGACCGAAGCGGGTCCGTGCGTTTGTTCGGCGACGCCGGGTGATGGCACCGCCGGCTGCGTGGGTCGTCCGGTGCCGGGGGTTGCTGTTCGCGTTCGCAATGGTGAGTTGCTGGTCCGTGGTCCGGGGGTGATGGCTGGTTATGATGGCGACCCCAACATGACGGCCGATAAGTTTACTAATGATAATTGGTTGAAAACCGGTGACGAAGCTGTGATCGACCAAACCAGAAAAGTGCGGATTTTGGGACGGATCGATGACGTGATCGCGCTGCCGAACGGATATAAAATTCACCCCGGCGGCATCGAGCATCAAATCGCTCAGCGATGTGACGTTTCTCGAATTGTGCTGCTTTGTGGACCGGACATGATGTTGATCGTCGCTTATGAGACGGCGGGAGCGTCGTGCGACGAAAGGGTGCGAGCCGCCGCCGGGTATTTCCTTCCCGCCGGGATCGAAATACGGTGCGTACGACTGGACCCGCCGGTGGGTGAGCGGCCTGGAGAACTATCCGGCAAGGGGACCGTTCGGAGAGATGTGGTCGCCGGGCGGTTACTCATAAGATCGATGTAGCTGGACCCGCCAGGGTTCAGACGCGACTGAACCCTGGCGGGTCCAGCTACGTCAGTTATTGATCCCCCGGTCCTAAGCCAGGATGCCGTTGACCAACTCGCCGTGAACATCGGTCAGGCGGAAGTCACGACCTTGGAACCGGAACGTCAATCGTTTGTGATTGAATCCCAACAGGTGCAGGATCGTCGCGTGCAAATCATGCACGTGAACAGTGTTCTCGGCGGTATCGAACCCCAGATCGTCGGTCGAGCCGAACGTGATCCCCTTCTTCAAGCCGCCGCCGGCCATCCAGATGGTGAACGCGTTGGGATGGTGATCGCGGCCATCGTTTCCTCCCTGGACCATCGGGGTGCGGCCAAACTCCCCACCCCAAATGACTAACGTTTCATCCAACAATCCGCGTTGCTTCAAGTCTTTGATCAGCGCCGCGCAGCCTTGGTCGGTGTCTTTGCAGTTCTCGGTGATGCCACCTTTGAGTCCACCATGTTGATCCCAGGATTCGTGGAACAATTGGACGAAACGGACGCCGCGTTCGACCAAACGCCGGGCCAGTAGACAATTGTTAGCGAAAGACATTTTGCCCGGCTGGGCGCCGTAGAGTTTCAACGTCTCCTCGGATTCGTCTTTCAAGTCCATTGCCTCGGGCGCCGACGATTGCATTCGGTAGGCCATCTCATAACTATTGACCCTGGTTGCGATTTCGGGATCGCCGACGACATCGAGCCGTTGTTGATTCAAACGATTGACCGCCGCCAACGTCGCTGATTGGGAGGAATCGTCGATGCCGGCGGGATTGGACAGATACAGCACCGGATCGCCGGAGGAACGGAATTCAACGCCTGAATAGACCGTCGGCAGGAACCCCGAAGCCCACGAAGCGGAACCCGACGATGGACCTTTCTTACCGCTGTTGAACACCACAAATGCCGGCAGGTCCGACGATTCGCTGCCCAGGCCATAGGTCGTCCACGCCCCCAGTCCCGGGCGTCCAAACTGCTGGCTGCCGGTCGTCATCATCAACTGGGCCGGGGCATGATTGAACGCGTCGGTTTTCATCGACCGAATGACGCATAACTCATCGGCGACCGACGCGGTGTGCGGCAGCACCTCGGACATCTCAATGCCGGCTTGACCGTGTTTGGCGAACTTGAACTTTGGTCCCAGCAGTTTGGAGTTGGGATTGATGAACGCCGCCCGGTAGCCGTCCAGAACACCGTCGGGCGGCAGCGTGCCATCGAGTTTGGCGAGCGTCGGTTTGTTGTCAAACATTTCGAATTGGCTCGGCCCGCCCCCCATGAACAGGTAGATGACGTTTTTGATTTTGCCGGGGAAGTGCGGAGGCCGAGGAGCGAGCGGGTTGAGCGAGCCTGCGGACGCCGAGGCGGCTTCGTCGGCCAACATTTGCGTCAACGCGATCGAACCAAGTCCGACCCCACACTGCTGCAGGAACCAACGGCGGGCGGTATTGGGGTGATGCATACTGGTTACCTTATCAATCTTGATCTTTCGTGGGGGGCCGTCGAACATCAACGATCGTGTGTTCGATCACCCACTCGGTGAGTTGTTCGCGAGATGCGTTTATTGCCATCAATGAAACAGTGGTTTGAAATCAGTGAGTAGCCCAACGCTGCGGCTTTGGCGTGAAGCGATTGATACAGATCCGTTCCGCCAAAGGACATGGTTGGTTGAGCAACCGCGGATTGCAGTAATCCGGGGTCACGCAGTCCAATGGAACCACCCGAAGTCGCAATGATCCTTGCATGTAGTTTTTCAATCGTTCGGATGCTCAGTAATCGCATCAGGCTAACCGTCGGTATAACTCTGCATTGTCTTGGATCGTCTCCAGAATGATCTGGTCAATATCTTCTTCGTCGTCGATCAAGAACCGATCGACCGTTTGTTTGAGCAGTTCTTCGGGGGAGATCCCCTGCCGCTTAGCATGTTCACGCAACTTTTGGGCACGTTCTTCATCAATCGTGATCGTCATCGCCTAGCTCTTGGTCATGGTTTCATCGAGGTTCAACACCGTGCGGGTGACCATCATCCAGGCGGCCAGCTCGTCGACGTCGTACCCGGTCATTTGACGACACATCACCGGGGGCAAACCGATCACCGCGGCGGCGTCATCGAGATGTTCGGCGTAATGCTCGCGGCGATCGTCGAGAAGATCGGTCAGGATGGACGTTTCGTCGGCGGTGGGGGTTCGGGCGGTGCAGAGTTCAAACGCCGCGGCAATCCGCTCGCTGTCCGTATCGGCCGCTCGCAGCACCCGAGGGGCCATCGCCCGGGCGGCTTCGACAAATTGCGTTTCATTGAGCATCACCAATGCCTGCAGCGGGGTGTTCGATTCGGTCCGGCGGACGCAAGCGGCATCGCCCTTGGGAGCATCGAATACCTGCAGCGGCGGGTACGGCACGCTGCGGTACTTTTGCACATACAGACTGCGTCGATATTGGTCACCGTTGGTTTCGGTCGGCCAAGGTTTGGGGCCGTAACTGGTCGGCGGCAGGAATAGAAATGCCGGCGCGGGCGGGTAGATGCTCCGGCCGCCGACGTCGTCCCGGAGCAAACCGGAAACCGATAACGCCAGATCGCGAACGGCTTCGGCTTCGAGCCGGTGCCGGGGGCCGCGGGCCAAGAACTCGTTGTCCGGATCACGCTCCCAAGACGCCGCCGGGGCGGTCGAGTCGCGATGGTACGCGGCGGAATTGACGATCAAGCGGTGAACATGTTTGAGCGACCAGTCGTGCTCCATCAATTCGGTGGCCAAATAATCGAGCAGCGCCGGGTGGCTCGGCGGGGTCGATTGGTAACCAAAATCCTCCGCGGTCGACACCAATCCGCGGCCGAAATAGCGTTGCCAAATTCGGTTGACGATCACTCGGGCGGTCGTCGGCGATTGCTCCGACGCGATCCAGCGTGCGAACCGCAGCCGGTCGGGCACATCTTGCGAGGGCGGCTCCATTTTGTGCAAAAAGCTCGGAGCGTCCGGGGCGACCGGATCGGACGGCGAGAGGAAGTCACCGCGAACGTAGACAAACGTCTCGCGGGTTTGACCCAAAGACTGCGCCACCAATTGCGTCGTCGTTTGCGGGAACTGTTGCCACGCCAGCTCGATGTCCTCACGAAGTCCTTCGACCGGCTGCGTCGCGGCAATCCAAGCGGACCGGGCCGCGGTCCAGTCGGCGTCGCTCCAGGTATCCGGGGAGGTCGCCAGCAACGGTTCGGCGGTTGTCTCGACGGCCACTTCGGGCAGACTCTCGGCGTCGGTGATCGAAACCCGGTAGCGGCCGATCAGGAAGTTTTGATTGTCGTCGGAGTTGTACCCGCCGTGTTTCATTTCCAGCACGTAGGTCAACTTCGCAGGTCCATCAACGACGATCGGCGACTCGGGAAAGAATACCGCGTGTCGGTCGACGTTTTGCCGGCCCGGCCCGATCGCGGTCGTCCAAGCGGTTTGTCCGTCGCCGTCGATGGCGAACTCGATCGGTCCGGTGACCCGCATGTCCGATTCGGCGTTTTTCTCGCGGTTGTACATCGGCAACCTCGCCCGTGGCGGGTTGACGTCGGCGATGGCGCGAACAAATTTGACCCGAAACTCCGCCGGGTCGGTTCCGTCATCGCGGGGCGCGGGGTCGATTTTGATATAGAACTCCGTCAATGCCCCGGTGCCCTCGACGCTCCGGCCCGGTCCGCCGCGGGGTAATTGAGGATGGGTCAACGCGTCCAACCGAACCGCGGTGATGGTCCCCAGATCAACCTCGGCGGAAAACTCGTTGGAGGTTTTCGTCGGCGCGTAAGATTCGCTGACGACCGAACCATCGTCGAGCACGTTGTACTTCTCGCCTTGAAAAGGGACTTCGGTCGGCGTGATCGTTTGCCAATGCGGCATTGATGCATTGACTTGCGCCGCCCAAGCGGAAACTTTCGCTCGCCAATCGGGGACTGAATCGGCGACGGAGTTCTCCAAATCGGCGACCCGGGCCAGCACGGCGTCTCGTTGTTCGCGCTGCTCGGGGGTGTAGACCGTGATCGATGCTTCGTGAAAATCATTCAGCGCCGCGAACATCGAGTAATACTCATGATGGCTGATCGGGTCATACTTATGGGTATGACACTGGGCACACTGGGTTGTCAGTCCCAGCATTGCTTTGCCGATCGCGTCCATTCGGTCAAACATGCCTTCGACGCGGAATTGTTCGGGGTTAGCGCCGCCCTCCTCGTTAGTCATCGAATTACGCAAAAACCCCGTCGCGACCTTTTGATCCTGCGTCGCGCCGGGCAGTAGATCGCCGGCGATTTGTTCGATCAGAAATCGATCATACGGCTTGTCCGACGACATCGCGTCGATCACGTAGTCACGATAAAACCAAACTTGCCGCGACATGTCTTTTTCGTACCCCGACGAGTCGGCGTAGCGGGCGGCGTCGAGCCACCACTGGGCCCACCATTCGCCAAAATGCGGCGAATCGATCAACCGATTGGTCTGGGCGGTTAAGAACGATTCGGTTTGCCCGGCGGCAGCGGCGGCGTGCAGTTGATCGAGGGTTTGCAGGTCCGGTGGCAGCCCGGTCAGGTCGAGGCTGAGCCGCCGAAGCCGGGTCGCCGGATCGGCCAAATCGGTCGCCTCCCAACCTTTGCGTTTCAACTTGGCGGCGACAAACCGATCGACGTCTCCGCGAATTTGAGCCGATGGTTCGTCAACGACCGGAACATCGGGCCGGACCGGCGGGACGAACGCCCAGTGAGCATCGTAGGAGGCACCGTCATCGATCCAGCGCCGAAACAAATCGACCTGTTCGGCAGTGATCGTCTTGCCGGTGTGCGGCGGCGGCATGACGACGTCCGGATCGGTCGACGTCAATCGATCGATGATTGAACTTTCCTCGGCCGAACCGGGTGTGATGGCGGCGAAATCGATCGCTTCGGCGCGGTCGTCGAGTCGCAAACCGGCCTCGCGGCTGGACTCGTCCGGACCGTGGCACAGGAAACAGTTGTCCGAGAGGATCGAACGGATGTCGCGGTTGAAGTCCACTGCCGCATCGCCGGCCGAACCGTCCCGGGCGGTTGAAATCGACGGATTGACAAAAAATCCCCCTAGAAATAGGAGGGTCCAAAGACCGCGACCGATCAACGATTTGAACATGAAGTTCCCGGAAACGAAACAAGACAACGATGAACGACGACAAGGCCTACGGCGAGAAACGTTTGGTGGCGATCGTCGTGAGAATAAGTCTAGCCGCAACTTTGAATTTGCACCAAACGATTCTTTTTCACCAAACGATTCTACTGTACGTTCAATGATTTGCCGTGTGTTCGTCTATGGAACGCTCTGTCGGGGCGGTTGTCGTCAGTCGCTCTGGCCGGTGGCGCCGACGCGGGTGTTGCCGGCGATCGCCCGAGGACGACTCTTTGGCCATCGCGACTACCCCGCCATGGTTGCCGGGGTTGGCAAGGTCGCCGGGGAGTGCTGGCAGTTTGCGGCTGCGGATGTTGCCGGTGTGCTCGCGGTGCTCGACGAAATCGAGCAAACCGGCCAACCGGGGCTTCCCAACCTGTACGATCGCGTCGTCGTTGGGCTGCCGAAAATCGGCGACGCCTATGCCTACCACTACGCTACCGACCCGGCGGCCGACGGATTTGTCGAAATCCTGCCAATGCCGGGTGGGGCGGCGGCTTGGTTGACCATTTAACTCGGTTGCCGCCGAGCGGCCGTGAACCTTACCATCGCTAGCCCCGGTCGATCCGTTCCCTCTTTTCCCGCCACGACGCTCCATGTCGATTCGCCCGCCCGCCGCCGTCGCGGTTCTCGCTCTTCTGTTGGTCGCCGTCGGAGGCTACGCCCGGACGCTCGCCCAGGGTCCCGCCGCAGCCACGCAACCGGCGATTCAGCAGGCTGGCCCCCCGCAGGCCAACCCCCCGCAGGCCGGCCCGACCGCTCGCGATGGCGTCGTTTCGCGGTTAATTGCTCGACTGATGCCCGGAACGCACGTTTCGGGCAAAAAGCTCGACGACACGTTATCCCAGCGGGCGCTAGACCTATACATCAAGGCGTTTGACCCGCTGAAGTTGTATTTCCTGCAGTCCGACATCGATCAATTCCATCAGTACCAGGACACGATCGACGACAACGTGCGGGCGGGAGATTTGCGGATCGCCTACTTCATCTACAACCGTTTTGTCCGTCGCGTTGACGAGCGGGTTGCCGACGCGATGGCATTGCTCGACAGCGAGCTGGATTTCACGGCGGATGAACAGATCGTGATCGAC
Organism: Pirellulaceae bacterium; assembly: GCA_963833245.1. Taxonomy (GTDB): domain Bacteria; phylum Planctomycetota; class Planctomycetia; order Pirellulales; family Pirellulaceae; genus Rhodopirellula. The sequence continues at coordinate 381,385 of CAWHXH010000001.1, read as the reverse complement.
GGTGACGCGGCCGTTTACGCTCAAAATTCCGATGAGGCCCGTGATCGTTGGCGTCGTCAAATCAAGTACGCGCTACTGGATCTCAAAGACGACGGGACGTCCGGCGATGAGGCCCGCGATCAGCTCCGCCGTCGTTACCAGCGATACGCTCGGCGTTGGAAAGACACCAGCAGCGACGATTTGTTGGAAATGTTTCTGACCGCGGTGACGACCGGCTACGACCCGCACTCGACCTACATGTCGCCGCAGACGCTGGAGGATTTCAAGATTTCGATGGGGCTGAATCTCGATGGCATCGGGGCGGCGCTGCGAGAAAAAGACGGCGCGACGGTGGTGAGCGAAGTGATCCCCGGCGGGGCAGCCGATTTACATGGCAAACTCAAGCCTGACGACGTCATCGTTTCGGTCGGTCAGGGTGAGAATTCCGAGATGGTCGACATCGTTGAAATGCCGCTCAAGGACGTTGTTAAATTGATCCGTGGAAAAGCCGGCTCCAAAGTTCGGCTCGGGGTCCGCGTCGGCGGTGCCGGCAACGTCGAAACCTATGACATCATCCGCGCCCGCGTCGAGTTGGAATCATCGGCCGCCCGCGGTGTCGCGGTCCAGCACACCCTGCCGGGGACCAATAACACGACGAAGCTCGGCTATATAACGCTGCCGAGTTTCTACATGGACATGGACTCGGCCAAACGCAACGATTCGGACTACCGATCCAGTACCCGTGACGTTGCCCGGGTGATTGAGGAACTCAAAGCCGAAGGTGTCAAAGGCATCGTCCTGGACCTGTCGCGAAACGGCGGCGGTTCGCTCACCGAAGCGATTTCGCTGACGGGATTATTCATTGACTATGGTCCCGTCGTTCAGGTCAAAAACGCTGACGGCAGCGTTCAGCAATACGACGATGAGGATCGCGGCACCGCGTGGGATGGGCCGTTGGTGGTCGTCTGCAGCCAGTTCTCCGCGTCGGCCAGCGAAATTTTTGCCGGCGCGATCAAGGATTATCACCGCGGCATTGTCATCGGCGACCCCGCGACGCACGGCAAGGGCACGGTGCAAACGTTGATGGACATCGGACAATCGTTGTTTCGCAACAACCGCGAAAACTACGGCGCGTTGAAAGTCACCTTGCAACAATTCTATCTGCCCGATGGACAGTCAACGCAGAAAAAAGGCGTTGCGGCCGATGTGATCCTGCCATCGATCACGTCCAAGATGCCCGTGAGCGAAGGTGATTTGGACTACGCGTTGGAGTTCGACACCGTTCCGGGGGCCAGCCACACGTTGTATGCGATGACGCCGGAGGATTTGATCAACCGGTTGCGCATCAATTCGGAACGCCGGATCAGCGAAGACATGGAGTTTGGCGACTTGCTGCGGCGGATCGAACTGTATGTCCAGCAAAAGGACGAGGACAGCATCTCGATTAACGAGGAAAAGTTCATGACCCGGCGGGCCGAACTGGACGCTCAAAAGGAGGAAGAAGAGGAGGAGTTGGAGAACGAGATCAACAAGGATGAGATCTTTGTGGACAACTATTACAATCAAGAGGTCCTCAACATTACGCACGAGTACGTCCTGGGATTGCTGGAGCGCAACTTGGCCCAGGCTCGCTGAGATGCCCATCCACAACTGGAGGCTGGCTACGGCGGGGACGTACCACGATTTTCATTTGAAATGGATCGCGGCGATGACCGATCGTCTCAACGCGGGGATCCTGCCGCCCGATCTGTTTGCCATGGCGGAACAGATCATCGGCGGTCCGGCCCCCGATGTGGTGACGCTGCGGGATTGGCCCGACGCGGCGACGGCCCGGCCGATTCCGTATGGCACATCTCAACGCGGCGGTGTCGCCACGTTGCCCGAACCGGTCGCACCGCCGCAGACGGAGTTTGCCCTGCAGGCGGGACCCAACTACGTCCGCAAGAAAAGCCAAATTGTCATTCAACATGAACTTGGTCACGTCATTTCAGTGATCGAGTTGGTGTCGCCGGGCAATAAACATTCGCAGGTGGAAATTGAACGTTTGGTTCAGAAATCGGCATCGCTGATTCACGATGGGATCAATCTGTTGGTGATCGACCCTTTCCCCCCCACGCCGCGTGACCCTGCGGGAATCGCCAACCTGATTTGGGATCACATTGACGGGACTTGCTCGCTGCCGTTCTCGGACGATCGTCCTTTGGTGGCGACCTCGTTCCAGTCTCAACCGACTCCAATCGCCTACTACAATCGGTTTGCGGTCGGTGACCCGATTCCGCCGATGCCGGTCTTTTTAATCGATGATCGCTACGTGACCCTGCCGCTCGAGGAAACGTACCAAAAGGTGTGGTCGGCATTACCGACGCCCATCCGCCGCGTGTTTGGCCAGGTGTGATGACGGCCTGAAAGACCGTCCTACATCGACCCCCTACCCGGCGGATGGATTAGACTACAACGCATGATTACTTCACGCTTTTGGCAGGTCTGCTTTTCGGTTGCCTGTTCGTTTGGTTTGACCCTGCCCGCCGATGGACAGACACCTAATCTGGTGATGATCCTGTTGGATGATTTGGGTTACGGCGACGTGTCGATCTATCCGACCGCCCCGCCGGATCATCCGCGAACCCCGTCGATCGCTCGGCTGGCGGAGTCGGGAATGACGTTTAGTCAAATGCGCGCCAATTGCACGGTTTGTTCTCCGACGCGGGCGGCACTGTTGACCGGGCGATACGCCGACCGGGTCGGAGTGCCCGGGGTGATCCGAACCCAAGACAACAATAGCTGGGGATATTTCGATCCCTCGGTTCCCACGCTTGCCGATCGACTCGCCGCGGCCGGTTATCACACCGGCATCATCGGTAAATGGCATTTGGGCCTGAGGCCGGAGAACTCGCCGACGGCCCGAGGGTTTGACCATTTTCATGGGTTCCTGGGCGACATGATGGACGATTACCGGACCCACCGACGCGAGGGTTTTAACTACATGCGGCTGCAGGACGGGGAGATCGATCCGCCCGGCCATGCGACGGAACTGTTTAGTCAGTGGGCCGTCGATTATATGAAATCCAGAAAGGACACCGAGCAGCCATTTTTCATGTACCTGGCGTTCAATGCACCTCATTTTCCGATCCAACCACCGGCCGATTGGGTTGGCCGGGCCGCCGAGCGTTTGCCCGCCGCTGATGAAAAGCGGATTGCCAACGTCGCCTTTGTCGAACATGTCGACCACCACGTCGGCGTGGTGCTCGATGCGATCGATTCGCTCGGCTTGGCAGACAATACCGCGGTAATTTTGACCAGCGACAACGGAGGTTCGGTCGGTCACGCCCAGTCCAATGTTCCTTGGCGGGGTGGCAAACAGGATCACTACGACGGCGGTTTAAAGGTGCCGTTTGTCGCTCGGGTGCCTGGGGTGACCGACGCCGGTAGCCACAGTGACTACCAAGGTTTGACGTTTGATGCGGCGGCCACGTTTTTGGAACTCGCCGGAGCGGCGGCCGATGATCGCGACGATGCAGTCAGCTTGATCCCGGAACTCAGCGGCGAAGAAATGCCCGGCGATCGTGAGTTATATTTCGTTCGCCGCGAAGGCAACCGTCAATATGGTGGCGAGGCTTATCATGCGATCATTGCCGACGGTCACAAACTGATGCGAAACCGCCCCGGCGAACCCTATCAGTTGTTTGACCTCACCGCCGATCCCGGAGAGCAAGTCGACCTGATCGATCGCAGACGCCGGGTCGCCGACGATTTGCAAAAACGATTGATGCGGCACATCCAGGCCGGTGGCCAGACCGCCTGGCAAAAATCCCTGCCATGACGGTCGTCTAACCGCAGCGCAGCGGATGGCCGGCGGCAGGCTCCGGGAGGGAAGCAAACAAGCTTCCCTTTTCCAAACGATTCATTCTGATGACCGCTCGCATCTCTCACAGCCTGTTGGACCCGATTGTCGGACCGGCGATCACCTCGACCTACCCGCAGCTTGGAATCCCCCGATGGTTCCCGCCCGAAGGGATCGTCCTGCTGGGTCATGGGTGTGCGATTGCCGGGGCGGTAGGGTTCGCCTTCGCCACCACCACGGCGTGGGGCGGGTTGCTCGGTGCGGCCGGGGTGGCAGGCAATCACTTGGCCGATTGCGTCGATGGAACCCACGCCCGCTCGACCGGCCAGTGTCGGCACGGCGGCGAGCTGCTCGATCACTTCACCGACCCGCTGTCGTTTGCTTATGTGTTGATCGGGATAGCCGTTGGGGTCGGTCAACCCTGGTGGGGCGTCGCAGCGGTCACCTGTTTGTTCGCCCATGCCGTGTTGACCAACATCCGGGCTAAAATGACCGGCCGTTTTGAACTCGGTTTCTTTGGTCCAACCGAGTGCAAAGCCTCCCTCGTCGTGCTTGGCATCGCCGCTGCCGTGAGCGTCCTGACCGCCGGCCCAACCGCTGTCGGAGCGGTCGGGGCTTGGGGACTGGCCGTCGCGGTGATGGCCGGTTGCGTCGGCTTGGCGGTCGATTTGGTGCGCTCCGTCAGGCAGGTCAATCGGAGCGGTCAACCGGTCGACTCGGCCGAATGGATTCGCACCCGATCTGAAGGGACCGAAATCGCTCGATCCTCCCAACCCACCACGTCGGCCTGAGCGTACCGGAGTCAATCGTTGTCTTCATAATTGCCGGCCCCCTAATATCACTGAGCCATGATGTCCCTCCGCTCGCTCGTCTCCGCCGTGATTGTCAGTTGTCTGCTGGTCAGCATCGGTCCGACTTCGGACGCGGCAAATCCGCGGATCAGTCGCCAAAATCCCTATCGAAGCTTCAATTTGAGCGGCCGGAACTACGGTTCGGTCCGTTGGGAGCGGCAAAATGGTGGTCAAACCCATCGCAGCTATCGCCCGGTTTACGGGCAACGCCCGGCATCGCGGTTGACGGTTCCAAGCTTTGGTGGCGTCCCCCGGGCGGTGATCCAGCCGGGGCAGAGAGTTTGGGGCACCTACCCGCGATGATTAACGCTCGCGGCAGGGACCGATGACGGCGCCGCCCGCGGAGGCGAGTGGGGCGGCGTCTCGGCAGGACGCCGCCACGGGGCGGCAGGGACCGATGACGGCGACGTCCGTGGGGATTGAGATCCGGCCGCCCTCGCGGATTTTGGTGTGCGGCGCGACCGGTTACGTTGGCGGGCGGTTGGTGCCGCGGTTGTTGGAGGCGGGTTACCGGGTTCGGTGCCTGGCCCGGGTACCCAAAAAGCTCGACGAATATACCTGGAGGGATCATCCCGGGGTTGAAGTGATCGAGGGGGATTTGAATGATCCATCTCAAACCGCCGCCGCGGTCGCGGACGTCGATGCGGCCTACTATTTGGTTCATTCAATGATCGCCGCGGGGCAAAAGTACGCGCGGTGCGACCGTGAGTTGGCACAGCGTTTTGCCGCCGCGTGTCGTGACGCGGGTGTACGGCGGGTGGTTTACCTGGGCGGGTTGGGCGAGACCGGTCGGGATTTGAGCCAACATTTGGCCAGCCGCCGTGAGGTTGAACAGGTACTCCGCGATCATGGCGTGCCCACCACGGTGCTGCGGGCGGCAATGATCATCGGTTCCGGCTCCGCTTCCTTTGAAATTTTGCGTTACCTGGTCGATCGTCTGCCGGTCATGGTGGTTCCCAAATGGGTCAGCACGCGGACCCAGCCGATCGCAATCCGCGACGTGCTGCGGTATTTGATGCAGTGTTTAACAACCCCGCAGACGACTGCCGCGACGATCGACATTGGCGGCACCGACGTTGTGACGTACCGGGCGATGATGGAGTTGATGACCGGCGAGCTTGGTTTGCCAAAGCGTTGGATCCTGCCGCTGCCGTTCCTTTCGACGCGACTTTCGAGTCGATGGATCGGCTTGGTCACGCCGGTGACCAGCAAGATCGCCAGGCCGTTGGCCGAGGGTTTGCGAAATCCCACGGTGTGCCGTGATGACCGAGCGATCCGGTGGATGCCGGGTCCGTTGTTCACCGTGCAGCAATCGGTCAGAGCCGCGCTGGGCAAAATTCAAACTCGCGATGTCGAAACCCGTTGGTCGACCGCCGGGGCATTGCCGACCGATCCGTCCTGGAGCGGCGGGGCGGTTTATCGCGATGTACGCGAGCGGATCATCGACGCTCCGCCGGAGGCAACGTTCGCGGCCGTTTGTCGAATCGGTGGAGAGCACGGTTACTGGGGCAGCGACTTTCTGTGGGCGGTGCGGGGTTGGATGGACCAGGCGATCGGTGGGCCGGGGTTGCGACGCGGCCGCCGCGATCCGCAGCGGACGGGAGTGGGCGAAGTCATCGATTTTTGGAGGGTGTCAGCCTACGAACCCGGCCGATTGCTGCAGTTGCACGCTGAGATGTGGTTGCCCGGGGAGGCGGAATTGCAATTTCAGGTTCAGCCAATTGAGCCGAAGCAACCGGGTGGTCCTCAGCGATCAAGCTTGCAACAAATGGCGAGGTTTCGGCCCCGCGGGCTGCTGGGGCTGGCGTACTGGTACGCCGTCTGCCCGCTGCACGAAATCGTCTTCCCCATAATGCTGCGAGGAATCCGAAAAGAAGCGATTGCGATCGACTCAGCCCCCGGCGACGCACCGCCGACCGACGAGCGGGAAGCCGACGACCCGCTCCCGGCAGCCGGCTCAACGACCTGAGGCCGGTCGCTGGCGAACGATCCGCAAATCATCGAAATAGACGACGATCGGTTGTCCGGTGTTTCCTGTTTTGGGGTCGCCGTCGGCACCGGGCCGACTGACCAGCAAATTGATGAATTTGATGGAGGACAAATCGACGTTCTGAGTCTCCAATTCGTCCCGGTCCAGTCGGACCTCCAAGCTGCGGCCCCGGCTCAGCGTCACCGTCCGCTCCGCCATCGCGCGCTGCGTTTTGACGCCGGGAACCGAATCGATCGGCGTCGAGCTGATCACTTGAACGATCAAATGGACCACCGGTGCGAGTTCGTCGTCGGACAACGTTGCGTCTAAACGCAACGCCGCCATGTCACTCCAATTGCCCGGCAGTCCGATCAGCGTGATGCCGGGAACATCGGCAGCCGGATCGGCGACCATCCGCATCGACCACCCGCCTCGCGTTGCCCCGAGGCGGCCGTGACTGATTTCGGCATCGCGCCGGTACCACCGCGTCAAATCAATGTCGGTTTCAAAGTCGCCAAGCTGCGGGTAAGCCGATTGAATCGTGTAAATGTCGTGGAGGATTCGGACCGGACGGGACCACCCGGCGGCGACCAGAGCGACGGCGAGCACCGATAGTCCGACGCGAAGTGTCCCGGGCACCCGGCGGTGGCTCAGGGCGACGGCCCCGGCCGCGGCGGCGGATATCCCCAGCGTGTTGGCGACCGCATCGTGCCAAGACGCGGTCCTACCCAGCCGACTTTGAATCCATTCAATCCCAACGCCCGCGACGATCCAAAAGAGCGCGGCCGGAAGGATTCGGACCAAAACCCGACGACCCATCGACGCCCCGGGCCGGGGGCGGAGGCGATCGAGCAGCAGGAGCGTTCCGGCCAACAGCCCGCCGAAGAGCGGCGTGTGAACCAAATCGCTGATCGCACCGGTCGTGCGAGTTTGGTGAGGGATCGGGACCAACAACCCGGCCACGGCGACCGACAATCCAATTAAGCCGAACAATACAAGGCGGCCGTGTCCCGAACCGGCCGCGCCGGTCCGATCAGCCCCAATCGCGGCACCGGGTTGGGAAGCGGTGATGGGATCCAAGGCGATTGACCACTTCGGTCCGGTACAAGGAAAGACACGTCTGCGGTGACACCATGGTCGTGCAATTGGAACATCAACCAAAGCCCCCCCGCGCGACTTTCGCGTTGACAACCGCCCAAGTAATCCGTCGGCTATGAACTCACCGCCCCCTCCCCCACGCCCCGCCCCATCGATGCGACGCGAGTCTGAGGCGAGGAATCCCTCATCGAACGACGGCCGCGATGGCACCCGGTCGCTGTGGATCGTGACGGTGCCGGTCGTGGCGATCCTGATGCTGACGGCGACCGCAATGGTGCTGCACGGACGCGTCCATCGCCAAGCCGTGCAGATGGCTTTTGATCAAAACGGCGATCAGATCACCTACCTGCTGGCCCAGCGGCTGTCGATTTACGCCGAAACGCTGCAATCGGTCTCTGCTCTTTTTGAAGCCTCCGGGCGGGTGGACGAAGCGACCTTCACGGACTTTGCCGAGCGGGTGTGCGGCGATCACCCTGAGATTCAAGGCATCGGTTGGGCACCGCGAGTCGCCGCGAGCGAGCGGGACGAATTTGTCCGTCAGCAACGGCGGCGTCTGCCCGGCTTCGAGCTGCAGCGTTGGGTCGGCAATCCCGCGGCCGACGGCGGTCGTTGGCGGGCACAGGGGGATCGGTGGGCGGAGACCTACTATCCGCTGACATGGTTTTGGCCCCAATCGGCGAACGCCAACGCCGCGGGCATCGATTTTTTTTCGCATCCGGGCCGGCGTGAAGTCATTGAGGCGGCCATGCGGGAGAACAAAACGATGGCTTCCCGGCCGCTGGAGATCGTCTCGCGAAACGATCAGACGCGGGGCATCGTGATGGCTCGGCCGATCGGTTCGCCGCCGCTACCCGATCAAGCCGCGTCCCCTTCGCAAGCCCCATCGGTTGTCGTCGCGGCCCTGCGATTTGCCCCCATCGTCGAGGCGGTGTTGTCAGTTCAACTACGCCAAACGCTACGGGTGTGCATTTCCGACGACTCATCGGTCAGCACCGGCCAATCGATCCTGTATCGCGATCCGCAATTTGACCGTCGCGGCGTGCCATCGCCGGGTTGGCAGCCGGGTGGCAAACGTCCGGGGACGCAAAAGTTCGTGCAATTCGGCGGTCGTCGTTACCGATGCGAATTCGTCGCGACGGACCAGTTCATCGCTTCCCAAGACAGTCCGGCGGGTCTCTGGATCGCCCTGGGGGGATTGGCGACTGCGGTCATGGCCGGTGCCCTGATCCAATCGCTGGTCAGTCGAACCGATACGATCCAGCGGACGGTCGATCAGCGTACCGAAGCGATCCGCGTCGCCAACGATCATCTGGCGATTGCCAAGGCGGAGGTCGAAGCCGTCTTCCACAGCACGCCGACGCCGCTGTTGGTCGTCGATCAGGGTGATCGGGTCACCGGAGCGAACCAGGCCGCCCGATCCCTTTTTGGCGACCGGCCGGGGGAAGAGATCGTCGGACGACGGCTCAACGAAATGATTTGGTGGCCGCGGCGACCGGCGGAAGCTTCGGTCTGCTCGGAACTAATCAACCGTGACGCGACGCCCGAAGGAGCCGTCGGAGTCCGCGACAACAGCAATGCGTTTCCGATTGAAACGCGATGTCGACAAATTCGACGCCCAGGCCAACCGCACGTTTCGCAATCCCAACCCCCGGCGATCTTTCTGCTGTCGATTACCGATTTGACCGAACGGCTGCAGAACCAGGAGAGCCTTCGCGAGAGCGAGCAGCGAATGGACCTGGCGCTCACCGGCGCCGACCTGGGCACATGGGACTGGGATTTGATCAATGACCAAATCACCTATTCCGACCGATGGGGCGAGATGCTCGGGCTGCAACCCCATCAACTCCGCGGATCGGTCCAATTGTGGAAAGGTTTGATCCATCCGTCGGATTTGCAACCCGCTCAAGCTGCGATGCGGGACCATTTGGACGGCCGGACCGAGCAGTACAACGCCGAATACCGGATGCGACATTCGGCGGGGCATTGGATCTGGGTGCTCGCCCGCGGCCGAATCACCCACCGGGGGATCGAAGGCCGACCGCGACGGATTTGCGGAACCCAAATGGACATCACCGATCGCCGAACCGCCGAGGAAAAACTCCGGGACAAGCAGGTCGAGATTCAGCAGATCTTCGAGGCGCTACCCGACGCGGTGGTGGTCACCAACCTACAGCGTCAAATCGTGCTGGTTAATTCCGCCTTCAGCCGCATTTTTGGTTATGACGCCAAAGAAGCGGTGGGTCGTCCGACCCAATTTTTCTATGCCGATCCTGACGACGACCAACGCCTGCGAGCCGACGGATTCGATCGACGAGGTTCGATTGACTATCGACCCTATGAGATCAATTACCGGCGTCAAAACGGCGAAATCTTCCCATCCGAAACGATCGGCACGACGGTTCTCGACGGCCACCATCGCGTCGTCGGGCATTTGGGTTTGATTCGTGATATCACCGAGCGTCGTCAGGCCGAGACCGAATTGGAAGAAAGCTATGCGGCGCTGAAGGTCTCCAACACGGCGCTGCGGCTGAGCAACGCGGAATTGGACCAATTTGCCTACGTTGCGTCGCACGACTTGCGGGGGCCGCTGCGTGGGATCGCCTACCTGGCCCAGTGGGTGATCGAAGACTGTGGCGAAGCACTTACGCAGGAGGGTCAAAAGCATCTGGCGGATATGCAGCGAATGATCCGCCGGATGGAACAATTCCTGACCGACTTGCTGTCCTATTCGCGGATCGGCCGCAAGCCGGTGGAGGTCCAGCGATTGGAGCTCGGGCCAATGCTCAGCGAAATGAAGTTGATGGTCGACCCTAATGATGAAGCAACGCTCCGGTGGCCTGATCGGTCGTTGGTGATGGTCACCGCCCGCAGCACCCTGCAGCGGGTGCTATTGAACTTAATCAGCAACGCCATTCGGCATCATATCAAGCCTTCCGGGGATACCATATCCCGTTCCTCACCCCAGAGCGTCCGGCCGGTGGTCCAAATCGGTTGGCGGGAGTTGGTCGATCCATCCGCTTCCCCCGCCGCCTCCGCCGATTCAAATTGGTCGTCAAACAACCAGTCCGAGTCGATGGTTCAGTTCACCGTCGACGACAATGGACCGGGCATCGAACCGGAGTTTCGCGATCGAGTCTTTGACATGTTCTGCACCCTTCGGCCTCGCGACGAGGTGGAGGGCAGCGGCATGGGGTTGGCCATTGTCAAAAAACTTATTGAAACGCGTGGCGGAACCATCCGTGTCGATGAAAGTCCGCTGGGTGGTGCAAGGTTTGTCTTTACGTGGCCGATGAACCGCGATTTACCGGTCCCGCCCACATCACCAACATCATCGCCGCAGCGGGAATCAACCCACCCGGCGCCCATTGCCGCACAATCGACCCCCGCGATCGCCAGCTCCTAATTTTGGTCCCCGATGACTTCTTCTTTTGAACTTGACCCCCAACCCCGCCCAACCGTGCCCCACACGCTGTCGGATCGCAGGAACAAACCAGTCCGAATTCTCTTGGTCGAAGACAACGAAATCGACGCCATGGCGGTGCGGCGAGCGTTTCGGAAAATGCAAATTACCAACCCGATCACTCACGCGGTTGACGGGATCAGGGCGACTTCAGATTTTGCGGCAGGGCGATGACGACGGCCCCTTCTCGCCACCCTTCCTGGTGCTCTTGGACCTCAACATGCCGCGAATGAACGGCATCGAATTCCTGAATCAACTGCGGGGTGATGAGCATCTCAAGCGCACCATCGTTTTCGTATTGACCACCTCCGATGACGAGCAGGACATGCTGCACGCCTACGAAGCCAACATTGCGGGCTATCTAGTGAAGGAAAAAATAGGAGAAGACTTCATGAACCTAGTCAGCCTACTGGATATGTACTGGCGTTTTGTAGAGTTCCCCCCGTCGGCCGAGTGAGGATGTCCGGGCTTCAAAGATTGACCAACGGGGGACCGGTCAGCGTCGTATCAAAGGGAAGCTCCATTGTGCGACTCGTTGTCGGTCATGCCGCACCCAAGCCAAAGCCGAACGCCGTCGCAAGGTCGCTCAAAGTCGGCAGGACGCGATGATGGCTCGGGCATGATGAAAGATCGCAAGGCGTGGGGGTGAACACGCGTCGTTTGCGAACATGCTGGCGACGCTTCGCAGCGACAGCCTGCGGGAAGCTTCAGGCCGCCCTGAACCCTGGCGGGTCCAGCTACGTCAGTGATTGATCCCGCGGTCCTCAATGTTTTATGATTATGGGAGCCGGATCGTGATCAACGCCGAAACGTCAAACGATTGATAGACGCTTGAGAAAATGCCGCCGGTATCCAGGTGGGCCGACATCCAGCCGCACACGTCGCGGTGGGCGCGGAAACGAGCCAATCCATAACCCTCGGAGTCGGAGTCGACCCGAGCACCGCCGTAAATCGAAATCCAACGCTCGTCCGAACCGAGGAAATTGTGTCGGCTGAGCCAGGTGCGGTACTCCACGCCTGCGGTCAGGAAGACGAACCCCGAAGGGCTGAAGTAGGGATGTTCGACGCCAAAAAGGTTTTCGCGAACCGGGCCGAATCCGGTCGGTTCCTCGAACGAAATTAAATTGGCGTCGGTCTTGGCGATCCATTGATGCCGGCCCGGTTTCATCAAATACTCGTTGACCATCACCGCCTCATGAGCGCTGTTGTCGTCGCTGTATTCGGTGTACCGGTATCGTCCACCGGTCTTCCATCGCCAACTGAGGTGTCGCGTCGCGGCGAGTTCAAAGCCGCCATAGTAGATATCCTGCCGCAATGATTCGCCGTTGGCGGTCACGTTTTGCAGCAGACCGTTGAGTTCCAATAACGTGTCGCCGGCGGTTCGGTAGTGGATGCCGGTTTGAAAGGTCGGACGGGTCGAAAATCCGTTGTCGTAATCTTCGATATCAACCCGGGCGAATAGTCTCAAAGGATCGATCGGCCGGATGCTGCCGCCGATGATGGCCACATTGCCGTCGGCATCATCCCCGCGGCGGGCATCGAGGAACCGGTAGGCGTAACCGGCCATGATATAATCATCCTGGTCGCCGCGGGGCAGACGCGTGACGGTTTCCAAACGTCCCAGCGCGATGTCGCTCAAACCGTCCCGACCGCGGCGAATCTCATAACTGAGCAGGCTGTCGACCTGGGGACGCAGCTCCAATTGCAAACGTCGCAACGCGATCTTGGCTTCCACGTGATCGGGATCCATCCTCAACAATTGTTGATACCGAGCGATCGCGTCGCGGGTTTGACCCAAAATGGTCAGCAATTGGGCGTCGTCGAAAATAGCTTCCTGGTTTTGAGGATCCATCTCGATCAGTTTGGCAAACTGATAGCGTGACGCGGTCGGTCGCCAATTCTTGAGCCGCTTGCCGATCCGCTCGGTCTGCAGTTGCGATAGTTTCAAACCGGCCTGCTCGTACTCGGCTTGCAGGATCGACAGGTCGACCATCGGGTTGTGATCCGACGGCAGGAAGTCTTCGGGTTGGTGAACCGCTTCGGCTTGGCGGTAGGCGTAGTCGGCTTCGTCGACGCCCTTCCAAGCGTAAACCATCCGGGCATGTTCCCGCTGCACCAACTCATGGTTGGGTAGCGCCGCGAGGATCGATTGATAATGTTGGGACGCTGAATCGAATTGGCTCATTCGGGCGTGCGAACGGGCCAGGCCGAGGCGGGCGCGGATGTTTTGGGGTGCCCGCGTGATCGCGTCTTCAAACGTCGGTCGATCTTCCTGAGACCCGTTGATCCGGCCGACCATCGCGCGGGCTTCGCCCAATAGGATGCGGACATACACATTGGTCGCGTCAAACATCACCGCCTGCTGCATTAATCGCTCGGCCAACGCGCCGTCACCCTCCTGCATCGCCAGATTGGCTAGTTCAATTCGGCTGTTGGTTGCCGGTCCAAACGATTGCAGCTCGTCGGCCAGGACGCTCTGGGCGGCAACGCGTTCGCCCAGACGCTGCAAGCATTGATACAGACCGTAACGCAGCGACGGATCGGGCGAGCCGGTCATCGCTTCGGCCCGCCGCAGGGCATCGATCGCTTCGCTCGTCCGGCCCTGCTTCAGGAGGCTGCGTCCCAGGATGGTGCGGAGTTGAATTTGATCATCCGCGCCGGTCGCGACGCTCAATCCCATCCGTGCGATCGACTCGGATTCGTCATAACGTTTGGCGCGTAGCAACATGTCGGCGACGGCGATTTGCTCACCGACTTTGGGCGAGGGAGAACCGGGCAATCCCTCATAGAACTCACCTTCGCCGCGAAGCGTCGAGACCGCTTCGCTGATCCGGTCCTGTCGGCGGAGCGACTCGGCTAATTGGCCTTTGATCTCCGGGTCACTGGGCGACAACCGCCAGCCGTGTCGGAAATAAGATTCGGCCCCCAACGGGTCGCCCATCGCCAGGTGCAACGATCCCATGCCCTTGATCGCCGCGATCGCATAAATCGAATCGCTGGGCACCTCATCGAGCAGGGAGCGATAGATCGCATAGGCACCCGCGTGCTCGCCGACGACCGTCTTGTAATTCGCTTTGGCTAATCGCAGCCGCACGTCTTCCATCGACGCATCATGGGAACGCAATACCGCCGCGGCGGCGGGTAATTGATACAACCTGACGTGGCAACGAACGATCTTGGTGGCCAAGTCGATGTTGGACGGGTCGGCATTGTAAAGCTGTTGATAGATCATCAACGCCAATTGGGGGCGGTTTTCGCGGTACAACGTGTCGGCCAACGTTGTTTTGTCGGAGGGGCGAAAACCGGTCATCGTGTCCAATTGACCAGCCGCCTCGATCGCGCCGGACCGATCGCCCAACCTCGCCCGGGCGAGCAATCGGCCGGCTACTAGAGCCGGATCGTCGGGTCGACGAACCGCCAATTGGTCATACAGAACAATCGCTTCGCCCGGCCGGTCCAATTCCATCAATAGATCGGCGACCAATAATTCCTCGTCGCGGCTCAGGTGCGTTGCGACACGAATGTTCTTTTGGTAAATCCCCAATGCCTCGGCCTGGCGACCGTTCCACGACAGCACGCGGGCGTAGGCAATCATCACCCCGATCGCCTGTTCGCCGCTATCGATCAGTTGTTTCAAACGACCTTCGGCTTCGTCGAACTCACCGCGTTGAATGAGGAGATCGGTGTAGCGTTTCAAATACTCGGCGTTCTCGGGGGCGCGATCGACCAAAGTCACCAGTTCGCGTTTGGCATCCTCCAGCCGGCCTTGGGTGACCAACAGTCCGGCATACTCACCTCGCGCGGTATCATTGGCAGGAAACTCTCTGAGCAATTCCTCGAACTGACCGGTGGCGACCGCCAAATCGCCCAGGGCAACCGAGTTGCGAGCGGCGCGGAGCAGAATGCCCTGGCGGATGTCCTCGAACGACGTTGCGCCGGAGGGAATCGACCGTCCGATTGCTTGATGAAGCTTGATTGCTTGATGAAGCTTGTTCGTCGGCGATGATCGGAGCGGGCAGCGTCGGCGCTATTCTCGTGATCGTCGTCGGCAATGTCTCGATTTCTGCCGGCCGTGTTACCGGCGTCGTCCGCGGGTTCGCAGTGCCGCGGGGGGCGGGCGTGAGCGGTCGTGACGGGCCGTCGGCGGAGAGTTCCAGACGCGGAAAAAGCGTCCCGGTGCCGCCGTCACGGTTTTCCAGCGCCGAGGTGCTTTGAACCTGGCGAATGATCCCGTCGTTTTGAACGACCGGGTCGGGGGAGTTTGAAACCAACGGCGCAAGCGGCCGGGGGGCCAGTCGACGCGGGACCGTCACCTCCGCTGCCGAGGCTGGATGATCGGGCTGGTCAACCGTTGGCGGCATCACCGAGACCCGCCGCGGCGGCCACACGGCGGTTGCGGGCGTTTGGGGCATTTGGCCGGCGGCGATGCCGGCCGAGCCGATCGCCCACGCCAGCAGGATCCATCGCCCGGCAACGCTCGCGGCGGGAGTGGGCCGGCCGGACGGCGATGGGAAACGAGTCGATGGCTGCATCGGGTCGAAATCGTGGGCCGGAAGCAGGAAGCGGCCGTGAACCAATCGGCGGCCGTACCGGTTTGATCGGTCAGGCAAGCTGTCGGGGTTGAATCGAATCGACGGTTTGACCGGTGCAAATAATCGCCTGTCCCGATCCGCCCCGCCCCACCCCGGTGGCGGTGACGATCCCGCCGCTCGCATCACCCCCAAGCCGACCGATCATGAATAGCGATGTCAAAACCGTCGAAGAATTGCTGCAAACCGCCATCCCGCCGGGTGACCGCGGACTGCCGACCGACCGGGTTCGCCGGGCGATCGTCACCGGCGGGAGCACCGGGATCGGACGTTACACCGCGATTGCGTTGGCCAAAGACGGGTGCGACGTCGCGGTCACCTACGCTCACAACCGCGACGACGCGGAATTGACGGCCGAGGCGATCCGAACGCTCGGCGCAGGGCCTTTGTCCAACTACTGGACCTGGAGAATCCCGAATCGGTCGTTCCGGCGATCGATGCGATGGTCGCCCAACTCGGAGGGCTGGACGTTTTCGTTTCCAACGCCGGCACGATGGTGATGCAGCGGATGCCCAACATCACGCTGGCCGAAATGCACCGGCTGTTCAACATCAACACGTTTGGCGCGGTGTTGGGATGCCAACACGCGCTGCGGCACCTGGTGGGGCTGACCGGGGGTGAACCGGAGTCGACCGTCGAGATGGTCAAAAACCAGGCCAGCAAGGTATTGACCGGCAAAATTACCAAAGCTCGCCAAACCCCCGGCCGGATCATCGTGATCACCAGCACCCACGAGCACGTCGCTTCGCCGGCCGACACCGTCTACACGATGAGCAAACACGCTTTGGGCGGGTTCATCAAATGTGCCGCGTTTGAGACCGGCGGATTGAACGTGACGGTCAACGGCATCCGACCGGGCGAAGTCGCCACGCCGATCAACAGCATGGGGCCGGAGGACGGTTTGGACAAAAGTCGCCCGCACATTCCGGCCAAACGGGTCGGGCATCCGGCGGAGATCGCCGAAGCGGTCCGGTTCCTGGCCGCCGACAGCTCGCAGTTCATCTCCGGCGTCTCCTACGACGTCGGCGGCGGGTTATCGATCGCCCAGCCGATGGCGATGAAAGCCTATCGGGCGATGGTGTAATCAACCGCGCCGCAGACTCAACGTTGATTCGTCGGGATGGGCCGCGGCGCCGGCCCACCGCAGTTCCAGCCGGTGATTGCCATCGCGTAGCCGGCGTTGGATTCGGCGAGAGAGCCAACGCACCCGCACGCCCCGCCACCCGCCACACCAGTGCGACGGCGGGTGCCAAACGATTCTCAACGATTCGCCCGGCGCTAATCGATCAAAGGCGGTGGTGATCCGGGTGAAAAACCGCACCCGCGGCCAAAGCTGCGGCGGCAGCGTCATCGTCGCGGAAGTGCCGACGCGGAATTGCTCGGCGATCCAGCCGTCCAGGTCCGTCATCGTCAAACCGCCTGGGGCCGCCGCATTTTTTCAAGCAGCGAGCGAAAGTCGATCGTCGAAGCGGATTCTTCCTCGTCGCCGATCTCCGAGACCGGCGGGGCCGGAGCGACTTCCACGGCCACCTGATCTTCGATCACCAGCAAGTCTCGATCGTCGTCGATCATGCCGGCGTCGATCGAACCGCCGTCCTCCGATAGCCAAAGCACGGGCGCAAACGGCGGCGGGGCGAATGGTTTTTTCGCCATCGGCTCGGGCGTCGCGTGTGCTTGGGCGAACCGTTGCAGATGCAGGACGTCGGTTTGAACCTGCACCAACTCCTCCTCCGCCTTGTCGTCAACGAACTGATTGTCAATGGGTTGATCGTCAACGAGCTGATTGTCAACAGCGTCCGCGACTTGATCGACAACCACCGGCGGCAAATCGGCGGCTTTCATCGCGGTTGGATCGCTGGCCGGCGGGGCAAGGGTGACGGCTTGTTCCCGGACACGCTGAAGCCGCTGGAGAATCGGTTCCTCCTCCTCGAAGTTGCCAAACAGCGAGTCGACGTCGGGGGTGATGGCGAGCGTCAACGGAGTCAACTCCACCGGTGCTATGTCGGATCCAACGTCGTTTGGCTCATCGACCGATTCACGTAGCGAACCGAATTCAATCGTTGCCGTGGAGGCGACCGCCCCGGACGGCCGGCCCGCAGTCGCGGTCGGACTCGACGCGGGAAGCTGCTGCAACGCCGCCCAAGCTCGCTCGACGACCGCGACGGTGATCAATTCTTCGGGGGATTCGTCGGCGACGTCGATCGCCAACGTCATCAATTGATTGACCAGCCTCGGAACGCCTGAGCAGGCTTGGTGAATCGCATCGATAGCCGCCGGCCGGATCGTTTCGTCGACTTGGCCGCCCAAACGCGTGACGGTTTCGGTGATGTAGCGGGCGGTTTGATCGTTGTTCATCGGGTGCAAGTAACACCGCGTGGCGATTCGCTGGACGAGCGACTGTAGCACGGGATCGGCCAGGGTTTCTTCGAGGGCGGGGCTGCCGGACAAAATTGCGGTCATTTGCCGGACGCCGCCGACCAGGACGTTGGTCAATCGCCGAACCGACTCGAGCACCTCGGCCGGCAGGCCTTGAGCTTCGTCGAGGATCAGCAACAGCCGCCGCCCGCCGGGTTGCTCCATCCGCTCGACGATTGCTTCGTGCAAACAGTCGCCGGTCGATTGGACGTCCAACTGCCGGGCCAAGATTCGGTTCAACCCCGCCGACGACGCGATCGAGCCGTCGGCCAGTTGAATGACGGTCATCGTTTCGCCCATCCGCTCGGCGAGCACCTGGCAAACTTGGCTTTTGCCGATTCCCGGGGGACCGACGACCAATCCGATCGCTTCGCCGGTTTCGATCCCGCGGCACAATCGCTCGACCGCCTCGTCGGTTGACCCGACCGCCACGTGCCTGGCCGCGGACGGAAAAGACGGGAATGGCGGGAGGGTGCAAGCGGCTCGCTGGAGGTTCGGTCGGGTCATCGGCGGTGATCTCGGTCTATTTCGGGCGGGGAGCGCTTCTGCGAAGGTATGGTTCGGCATGTCGGCACGATCGGCTTGATCCCGATAATCGGTCAATCTCGAATTGCCAAACCACGTTTCCATCCAAATCCCTTGGAGCCTTCCAATGCAACGTCAAAGTCCCTCCCGTCGGACCCTGCCCGGTTGGATGCTCGTCCTGGCGGTGTCGTGCATCGGTTGCGGCGGCGGCACCGATCCGACACCCCCGGCACAAACCATCCCCGCCGGCGGCGGCGATGCGGCGATCGATCCGGCGACCGATGTCGAAATGATTGACCGGATTGCCCCCGACCCATCGCCCCGAAGCGAATCGGAAGGCGATGACTTGCAGGGCGGCATCCGGTTGCCGGCCGATTTCAACCCCGATGCGGCCGATCAACCCGCGGGCGCTCCGCCGGCGGCCGAACCGATGAAACTGCCCGAGAATTTCGACGCCGGGGCCGACGCCGGATCGGGTGGGGCCGGAAAAACCCTTCAGTTCGCCGATTGGCAGGGCATTGCCGAGCGGATCGCCCAGCCCGGCAGGGTCACGGTGGTCGACTTTTGGTCAACCGCGTGTGGACCCTGCCTACGCGAATATACCAACCTGGTGGCGTTGCAGCGGCGGTACGGCGACCGGCTCCGAGCGATCGGCGTGAACCTGGATTTCGACGGCCGCCGGACCCGTCCCCCCGAATCCTACGAACCGGCGATCCGCGAATTTTTGGACGAACAGGACGGCACGATCCTGAACCTGGTCAGCCGCACGCCGAGTGACGAGGTGCTGGCGAAAATCGACGCCCCGTCGATGCCGGTGGTGATGGTTTATGATGACCGCGGCGAACTGGTCACCCGTTTCGTCGACGCCGGCGACACGCTTGGTTTTAGTTATGACAGTCACGTGATCCCGGCCGTTGAAAGCCTTCTGGGAACTTGATCTCCTAGCGAGGGTCAAGCGATCCCTTTCGCAATTCGCGAGACGGACGATTAAGCCACCGAGTTCACTGAGTTCACCGAGATTATTAAAAAATACTCTCTGTGGTCTCCGTGACCTCTGTGGCTCCATTCGATCTACCGTAACGGAAAGCGTCTAAGACTTTCGGCAGCGATTCCGGGGTGTCCGAAAGTCTTGGCGACTTCCGCTACTTTGACTCTCAGGCACCCGTCAAAGCTTCAAAACTTTATAGCTTTTTGTCGGTAGTGTTCGTCGACGCGATTGGCGATCCGATCGACATCCTCATCACTCATAAACACCGGTCCTCCCAACGCCGCGGCGCCGACAAAGATCGTTGCGGCTTTATGTGCCATCAACATGGCCGCTTTGACCGCGCCGGGTGTCTTGCCAAGCGTAATCAATCCGTGGTTTTGCAATAAGATGACGCGTGGCGGCACGGCGAATTTTGCAACAAAACCAAGGGTTTCTTGACGGATCGCTTGGGAGAGCTTCAAACCCGGATCGACATACGGAACCAAGGCGGAGGCGGATCCGCAACAAACAACTTGGTCGGGAAACAGTCGCCCGGTTGCAAACGTTTCGGCCCGGGGTGAACAAAGGATTTGATTGACCGCGACACTGTGCGTATGGCCGACAAACTCGACGTCCGGCAGCGACAACAGATAGGCATGAAATAGCGTTTCGACGGAAGGTTTTTTGGCGTTCGAGTCGACACGACAGGCTAGCAATCGATCTTCGATAATTTGGTCGTCCAAGTGAGGTTCATCGAGCATGGCAACCAGGGGATCGAACCGACACAAGACCGCGTCATCCTCGCCGAGGGTCTCCAAGCAGCTTCCACTCGCTTTGACCAAGAAAGTCTCATCATCAACTTTTGCCGACGTGTTTCCTTCGCCGAGGATCGCGAGGTGTCGATCCTGCCGGCCCAGGAAATGAGACAGTTCCAACATGGATTGAAGTTTGTTCATGCAAGAATCACTCGGGCGAGACTAATTTCAACGGCCGATCATCAATCGGAGTGATTGCAGCTTTTTGGGAAACGGTGCCGCAATGTCTCGGATCGACCACCACCATTCGCTGAGCGTTTGGGCCAACTCGGGCTGCGAATCGAAGCCGGCCCCCGGGGAGGCTCGCCAGGATTGCAAGGCGATGGCGACGGATTGATCGAATTGCTCCCGCCCCGGCGGCGGGATCGCGCCGGCGGATCCGGCCGCGTCCAGCAGCACCGGAATCATGCCGACCGACCAGGGCAATGTTTGTGCGCCCGCCCCGCCGCCCGCCCCGCTGCCTGATCCGGTGTGACGGCCCGAGGCGACGCGGAGGATTTGAAAACTGAGCCTGAGCCACTCGGGCACCCGCGGGTCGCGGTCGGTCAACATCGACTCGATCCAAACGGCCGGAACGACCGGGTGAGCGTCGGCGGCCCCGCCGCGCCACGGCATCACGCCGTGAATCGTCACTGTTTTGGGCCACCAATCGTCCGGTGGCGGTCCGTTCCAAACTGTCCGACCGACGCTCCGCAGCACCCCCGGACCGTAGGACTCGAAACCGCTCCGCAGCGGTCCCATCCGCAACCGCAACTGCTCGGCCAAGCGTGGATTGGCGGTCTGCAACGTCGTCGCCGCGGTGCTCAGATCGCGGTGGATGCCGCCGGCGATTTGATCGACCGAGAGCATCGAGACGCCGCACCGAACGAGGATCCATTCGATGGTTTTGACCGATGGCATCGCATCGGCGTCCGCGGCGGTCAATTCGTCGATCAATTCGGTGTGAAACCGTGACGTCCGAACCGACGCATCGACCAGCCGCCGGTCCATTTGAAGTCCGATCTTTTGTAGCGTCGAGGAGGTCGCTTCATCGACGCCGGGCAATACGAGTGGTCCCACCGCGGCGGCCGATCCGGTCAATCCGATCGCCCGCACCACCGACAGCGACGCCGAGGCGATCCAGCGGTTTTTCACGGCCGCCGCTCGCCGCTGGCGGACACCGACCCGGGCGGCTCATCACGCAGGTGCGACTGGATCCAACGCTCCAACTCGTCGAAATCGACCGGCGGCAGATCGCATAAATCCGGCCGCAGCCGTTGGGCCTGGTGCAAATACACGTGATGAATTTGCGACTGAGTTTTGATCGTGTTCCAGTGCAACAAAACCCGGATGCACCGCGGCAGCGACTGATCGACCGAGATTTCATAGCCGCACAGCAGCGGCACGTCGGTCAACCCGAGCTGACGGGCGGCCAGGGCGGGGAATTCGCTCTGGATGTCTTTGGTGACCGTAAACGTCGCGCTGGCCAAATCGGCCGACTCGATCTCGTTGCGACGGATCATCAAGGCAAGCAGTTGACGGGTCGCGCCGAGCACCTGCTCCCGCTCATCGGCCTCGATCGTGGTCGCTCCACGGACGCCGCGGCATTGCGGATGGGGCGGGCCGGCGGTTGGGGGCGGGGGGTCACCGGAGGTCGGCAGGGTCATCGACAGGGTTCCGGGGGTCAGGATTCAATGGGGCAACGAAGCGGACCGGACGGTCCGGGGAGCCATTGGACCGCTGCCAGGGTAACGCGATGACGACTGTTGAAAACCGACCCCGCCGCGGCCGTCGGCAGCGAACGATTCTATGGACCCACGTGGCATTTGTCGCGGCGATGGCGATCGGTTGTTCACCGCCGGCCACCCCTCAGCGGGCGGAAACTCCGGCGGTTGTCGCCGGGGTCGTGACGATCGAGTTCAAGGTTGATCCGTCGGTGGACGGATCACCCCGGCTCGTCCCCGTGGAAGTGCCCGGGGCGGCCGGTGGCGAAACCCTGGAAAGCGTTTTACGACGCGTCGATTCTCCGGCGTTTGCGATCCGCGGCCGCGGACCATCGGCGTTTGTCGAGTCGATCGGCGGCGTTCATCCCAAAGCGGGTGAGGGTTGGTTGTTCGACATCGACGGTCAATTCAGCCTTCAGGGCGTTGGCACGACGCGATTGGTGCCCCCATGCGTGGTGACTTGGCGATTGGGAGGGTTTGAGGCCGCTGGCGAGGAGGGGAGCTAGCGCCTCCTTCGACCCGAGAATTTTGGTAGCGGAAATCGCCAAGATTTTCGGTTTCTCCGCGATCGCAACTTCGTTAGCGGAAATCGCCAAGATTTTCGGTTTCCCCGCGATCGCAACCGAAAGTCTTGGCGACTTCCGCTACGGCCAAGACCAAAATCCTGGTTGCCTGAAGCTTTCGTAAAGCCGTTGAAAAGATCCGTCACTCACCGTGAGGGAGGTCGGGGTGGTGGCGGCGGAGGACCAGACGGTTGCGAGCCGCCGCCCGAACCGGAACCGCCCGAACCGGAGCCGCCCGAACCGGAACCGCCCGAACCGGAGCCACCCGAACCGGAGCCACCCGAGCCGGAACCACCCGAGCCGGAACCACCCGAACCCGAATCGCCCGAACCCGAATCGCCCGAACCGGAACCGCCCGAACCGGAGCCGCCGCCCGTAGGGGGCGGGGGTGGTGGTCGACTGATCACCGACTGACGCATCGACATTGCCGTTCGCTCGGTTTGCATTTGGCAATCACCAACCAACAATCGATCAAAGAAACGAGGGGTCACCCAACTGTTTCGAGCGATCGGGATCTCGACCCTCGCGTGGACGTGTTCGGTCGATTCGAGCAGCGGCGAAGGATCGATCGTGATCACCGCGTCGCGGATCCCCCGGTCGCTCAAGTACCGCTGGGCGTCGGCGATCGCATCACCATGCTGGTGACCGACGATGATCGCCGAACGAGTCGCGACGTAAGCGGCATAGTCCGCCGAATGTCGTAGCATCGCGACGCGAGACATCTCCCAGCCGCCCATCAATACGCTGAATAAAACGATCGACGCGATCGCCATCTCGACCGCCGCGGCTCCCCGTCGGCGATGATTGCAACGTCGTATCATTGCTCGATTCATTGGTTCAGAGGGCCATTGGTTCAAAAGTAACGGTCACTGGGTCAACAGCGAGGGCAGGCTGCGGGCGATGTCGTCAAAGGCGGCGCGTAACCCGGCGGCATTGTCGGCGTGGAAATTCTCGCCGCCGCATCGCCGTGCCAACGCGTCCATCCGCGGGATATCCGCTTCGTCGCTGAAGGTGATCGTGAACAACGTCACGCCGGCGGTTCGCAATTGGTCGGCGATCGATTCGGGCGAGACGTCCCAGTTTTGGCGGCCGTCGGTCAGCAGCACCATCACCGGGATCGC
Source organism: Pirellulaceae bacterium (assembly GCA_963833245.1). Classification (GTDB taxonomy): domain Bacteria; phylum Planctomycetota; class Planctomycetia; order Pirellulales; family Pirellulaceae; genus Rhodopirellula. The sequence goes on along the minus strand of CAWHXH010000001.1, from coordinate 357,489 downwards.
AAAAGGCCGAGACAGCGCGGGATCGCCGACGGCGGCGAGTCCTTCGAGCATTCCGCGTCCGATCGCGGTGCCTTGACCGTCAAAACGAGCGCTGCGGTCGATCAACGCCGTCTCGATGTCGTCATAGTTGAACGTCAGCGGCGTGTCGGTGGTCGAATCCAAGGAATAAGTCGACAGTGCGACCTTTTCCAACTGGGGGCTGGACCGCAGGTGGTCCAGGAACAAACCCATCGCCGCGACGGTATCGAGCCAGCGCGAACCGGGTGGCACCGGATCGCCGGGCACAAATCCGGGGTTGCTCCGGGGCGGTCCCGGTTGGTCGCCGTCCTCGTCGGAGGCGTAGGCCATCGAACCGCTGCGATCGATCACCACAACCAAATCCATCGTCGCCTGGGTGCTGGTGGCCGTCCGCAGCGGCGCCACACGCATCGTATTGCCCATCAGCGGAAAGGTCGGTTGCATTGACGCGGGTGCGGAAGCGGCGACCGTTCGTGTCGTCACCCGAACCGCATTGCCGACGGCATTGGGATTAGTTAACGCTACAAAGGTGTAAGGTTGGGCCAGCGACTGGCGGGCGCTGAGTCCAAATTCCAGATCGGCCATCGCGATTGGCATCGACGCATCCCCGACGCGGTTACGATCGGCGGCCAGCCGGGCGGCGGTCAGCGCCGCGGTGCGGTCAGCGGTTTGAATGTAGGCCAACGCCGCCGAGCGGGCCGCCGAATCGGTCGCGATTTGAACCTGAGTGACGGTCAATTCAATATGGGCGGTGTTGATCGCATAAGCGGCCAGGATCAGCACGACCGGCAATAGGACCGCCATCAACGTCACGATGGACCCGTCGCGACCGCATCGACGGGAGTGATTCATCATGGGTGTATTCATGGGTGTTGCATCGAAACTTGTTGGGTCACGATCCGCTCGCCCAAAACCGCCCCGACGAGAGAATTGTCGGCCCACGAGGTGGTCACTTCGACGGTCAACCAATCGCCCGGCTGCATTGCCGCGGGGTCGGCCGGATCGAGCGTGACGGTGGGGCGCCGGATACCGAAGTCGGTACAGAGCAGTTCGCTGCGATAGCGGGTTTGGTCGGCGGTGGCGTCGGGCAATAGCCCCGTTCGGACGCCCTCGTGGGCAGCGATTGCCAATTTCTGACGCACGCGGATCAACGTGCATAACTCCATCGTCCCCAGCAGAATGATCAGCAGCACCGGCAGGGTGACCGCCAGTTCAGCGACGGCGAGGCCGTGGCGGGATGGGGGGCGAGCAGATGGGGGGCGGCGGTTGGGCATCAGAAGTGGAGACGACCCTTTCGGTGGGGCAAGCGATGGCGTTTATTCAAACGTAGGTCACCAATGGGGCGCTCGACGATGATGCGTTTGGTAAAGCTTGAGCGTCCGACCGGGTTTGGGGGGGGATGCCAATCATTCGGCGGGGTGGATAAATTGGATCAATGCTGGATGCGCCCCCGCAAACGATTGGCCGATTCGAGATTCTCCGGTTGGTCGGCCAGGGAGCGATGGGTCGGGTTTTCGCCGCCCGCGATCCGATGCTGGACCGACCGGTAGCCGTCAAAGTCGCTCATCCATGTGCGGGCTGTGATCCGGTCAATCAGGAGCGATTGATCCGCGAAGCAAGAATTGCGGCGAGGCTCCGGCACGACAACCTCGCCGAGATTTTGGAGGTCGGTCACTTCCAACAGGGCGTCTACCTGGTATCCCGCTGGGCCGGCGGCGGGAGCCTAAGGCAATGGCTCGACGAGCGTGCCGGCCCTTTGAGTGAAGGCGAAGCGATCGACCTGATGATTCAAATCACTGACGGTTTGGCTCACTGTCACCGCAACCAGGTGACACATTTGGACATCAAGCCGGCCAATATCCTCTTTGACGATTCGACCGACGGAGCAACCGGTCGGCGTCCGCCGCCGCCGGGCCGGGCGATGGTCAGCGACTTTGGCGTCTCGCGGATCAGCGACGCGACGGCGACGTTGACCAGCGGTGGTTCGCTGGTCGGCACCCCGATGTACATGGCCCCCGAGCAGGTCGAACAACGCGACCGCGCAATTGGTCCGCCGACGGACATCTATGCCTGCGGATTGTTGATGATGGAACTGATCGGCGGGCGTCACCCGCTGGCCGATCGTCCCTTGGCCGAAGTGCTTTGGCGAACGATGGAGGGTGCTTTGCCGCAGTGGCCTGCCGGGTGCGTTGCCAGCCGCCCGCTGCGCGACGTCGTGCGGCGGTGTTTGATGTACGCCCCGGCGGCCCGCTATGCCGACGCGGGTCAATTGCATGACGATTTGCAAAGGATTCGCGACGGTGAACCGATCGCGACCCGGCCGCGACGACCGCTGCACCAGCTCCATCGACTGCTGTGTCAACGTCGGCATCTGGACGTGGCCGCGGCGATCACCCTGGCGACCAACGGCGTCATCGTTTTTGGACTATTGAGCATCTGGTTGGCGCTGGTGATGCGTTGGACCGATCAATCGATCGCTTCGACCAACAGCCTGATTGCCGACATCATGACGGTCACCGCGATCCTCCATGGGCCGATGATGGTCATGTCCATTTTGATCATTCGCCGCCGGACGCGGCTTCACCCGATCAACACGGCTTTTTCGTTCATCTTCCTGGCTGTGCTGGTCGGCTGCCTGCTCAGCGGTCAAGGACCGGTGGGGATGTACGAGGGGCAACCGTTTGCCTTTTTTTTGATGTATTGGACCTTGTTCAATATCGCCTCGATCATGACGCTGGCCAATTGCCTGACGCTGCCGGCATGGTGGCGGCACGGCCGGGGTTAGGGAGGACAACGCTCCCGCGGAGCCGGGTAGGCGAATTTCGCAAACTCCGATCGGTCGTTAGGCTGTCGCCGACATCCCGCCCACGCCACGATGGAACCCGCGTCGAGTGCCATGCCCCCCGATCTGACTCCTGACGCCACGCCTCAACCGCCCGCCACCCGGGCGGTCGGTTGGCTCGAATGGGCCGGACTGCCCGATTGGCGGATCACCCGGCTGCGGGCCAAAATCGATACCGGCGCCAAATCCTCCTCGCTGCACGTCAGCGACATGGAGACTTACGAGAAAAATGGGGTGCTTCGCGTCCGCTTTCGCGTCCATCCGCGGCAGAAACACGACGATCCCAACGTCGCGGTCGACACCGAAGTGCTTGAGGAGCGTGGGGTCCGCAGCAGCAACGGTGAGATCGAACACCGCGTGGTGGTTTCGACGCGGCTGGCCCTTGGTCAACTCAAACCGTATCCGATCGTCGTGACGTTGACCGACCGTTCCAACATGCAGTTTCGCATGTTGGTCGGTCGCCAGGCGCTGGCGGATCGTTGGTTGGTCGATTCGGGCGGCCGGCACCTGCAGGGTCGACCGCCGCGATATTCCAAAAACGGTTTGCGGATAAAATCCCCCCCCGCTTAACGAAAAATTGCCAAGACGCTCGGCCATTGACACAAGCCGTTCCACACCCTCCCCCGCCGAAATTTCTGGCCAATCCCGCACCTGAATCATATGAAACTCGCGATCCTTTCTCGCAGCCGTTCCTGCTACTCCACGCGGCGGCTCGTCGAAGCGGCGACGATGCGGGGTGCCAAAGTCCGCGTTCTGGACACGTTGCGTTTTGCCATTGATTTGGAGGAGGGCCAACCGGATCTGTATTATCGCGGCAAACAGCTCACCGCCTACGACGCCGTCTTGCCGCGGATCGGCGCCTCGGTCACCTATTTTGGTACCGCCGTCGTCCGTCAATTTGAACAGATGGACGTTTTTTCGATCAACTCATCGGCCGGCATTCTCAATAGCCGCGACAAATTGCGATCGATGCAGATCCTGTCGCGGCACCAGATCGGAATCCCTCAAACCACGTTTGTTCGCGATCGCAAAGATATCCTGCCGGCGATCAACCGGGTTGGCGGCGCGCCGGTCATCATCAAACTGCTCGAAGGCACCCAGGGCGTTGGCGTGATCCTGGCCGAATCCGAGAAGATGGCCGAGGCGATCATCGAAACGCTGCAATCGACCAAACAGAATGTTTTGGTCCAGCGGTTCGTGGCCGAATCCAAAGGTAAGGACATTCGTGCCTTTGTCGTCGGCGATCGCGTGGTCGCGGCGATGCGGCGGGTCGCCCAGGGCACCGAGTTCCGCTCCAACGTTCACCGCGGCGGCATCGCCGAGCAGGTGGAATTGGACGATACGTATAAGGAAACCGCTGTCCGGGCCGCACAAATCATGGGTTTGCGGGTCGCCGGCGTCGACATGCTCGAGGGCAACGACGGGCCGCAGATCATGGAGGTCAATTCATCCCCGGGTTTAGAAGGCATCGAAAACGCCACGTCCCTGGACATCGCCGGTGCGATCATTGATTATATGATCGCCCAGGTGGATTTCCCCGAGATCGACGTGCGTCAACGTTTGACGGTCAGCCGCGGTTATGGGGTTTGTGAAACGTTGGTCCGCGAGGGCAGCGAGTTCGCCGGTAAAACGATTTCCGAATCGGGGCTGCATGACAAAGACGTCAATGTGTTGACGCTCTATCGCGGCACGACGGTGATCCCCAACCCGCGGGCTTCGCGGATGCTCGAGCCGGGCGACCGATTGCTATGTTTTGGTCGTCTGGAAGCGATGCGGGGGATGGTGCCCGAGAAAGCTCAACGGCGCCGCAGACCCAAGGTCAAACCGCTGCCCGAAAGTGCCGGTGAGATGGATTTCTCGGTCGTCGAGGCTTGAGCGACTACGCCCGCGTCGCCTATCCCGACTACATCCATCCGGCGACTGATCACAACCGGATGGGAGCAATTGCCCGGTGCCATGGCATCAACGCGACGCCGCCGGAGAACGCCCATGTTTTGGAAGTCGGCTGCGGCCCCGGCGGCAACCTGCTGTCTCTGGCATCTATCTATCCCGCCGCCACGCTGCACGGACTGGACCTGGACCCCGGACATATCCAAACCGCCGACTCGGCCGTGCGTCAGGTCGGTTTTACGAACGTTCGATTTGAAAAAGCTGATTTGACGCGGTGGACGCCTCCACCCCGACCGTTTGACTACATCATCGCTCACGGAATTTATTCCTGGGTGCCCCAGGAGGTTCGCCGGAGTTTGCTGACGCTATGCCGACGATGCCTCTCGCCCGGCGGCGTGATCTACCTATCATTCAACGCCCATCCCGGATGGCGTCAAAAGTCGCTGTTGCGTGACATCGTCAGCCAAGTCGCGAAGCCCAAAATATCGCCGGTTGACGTGGTTGACCGGACCCGCGAATGGTTGCAGGTATTATGCGACACCGTGCCCGCCTCGACCGCCTATGGATTGGCTCTCCGCGAGTCGATGGCTTTGGTGGAGCAGGTGGTCGATCCCGAGCATTTCTATCACGAGCATCTCGAAGCGATCAATCAACCGTTCGGGTTTGATGAATTCTGTCACGACGTCGCCGAAGCCGGTTTGCAATGTGTTGCCGAAGCGACGCTCAGCGACATCACCGCCGAGGATATCGGATGCAATCTGGAGAGTTTGTCGTGGCCCGCAATGCAGCACCGGCTGGATTATCTGACCGGCCGAACCTTTCACCGTTGCCTTTTGACCAATGCAGATGCGGATATCCGCCGGCCTTGGTCATTGTACGCCGGCACGCATTTGGCACTCACCCGCCCCATTGAATTGCCAACCGGGATGGTTCAGTCGCCGACAATTCACTTGGCCGATGCACGCAACCGTCGTGCTTCGATTTCCGACCCCGGCGTCAAGGAATTCTTGAATCGATTGAGTGTTTATCATCCCGGCGATCTAGCATGGAATGATTTAATGCTCGATCAACCTCAATCGCTCGTTGAAGTCCGAAGGTTGATCGAAATTGGGGTGATCGAACCATTGATGCAATCGCGAAAGTTGAGCTTCGCTCTACCGGCCCGGCCGTTGGCGACTGCACTGGCCCGAAGGCAAGCCGCCTCGGGGCAACCGGTTGCTACGCGACGGCACGAACCGATCGGCTTGGATGGGGTCGCCCGGCAGTTGCTGGCCCGGTGCGATGGTTCCGTTCGGTGCAATCAGATCGGATCGACCCGAAGCGGTCGCTGTTTTGAACGGTGCGGGACTGCTTCGTTAGCAACCGTGAACGATTCGCAAACTTCCGGGGGGGCCGGCCTCCAACTCATTCTGCCCCAACGGCCCGCTTGCCGGGAGAGGGGGTCAGGGGGTGAGGGGTTTGTTAGGCTTCGGACACCAACCGGACTCGCCGTGGACATCCCCTCACCCCCCAACCCCCTCTCCCCTAAGAGGGGCGAGGGGGAGCCATTTTTTTAGTGGAATTTGCCGGCGGTGGTGGGTCGGCGCCGCAAGCGGCTGGACCCACCCTACTAAATTACGCTGATACCGCGACCGAAAATTGCCGATGGACCGCTCGGATCGAGCTGTGGACGCAGTAGAGCATGAAGCCGACGCCCATGACGCCGATCAGGATCGCGCCATAGGTTTGTGAAGCGATCCAAACCAACGCATCCTCGGTGGTATGAATGTCTCCGTGGGCGGTCCCGCGGTAGGCGGTCATTATCAGCAGGCCGCCAATGATCATAAACGCAATCCCGCGGGTGCTCAGCCCGATCCGGCCAGCCCACAACGCCGCCAATCGGACCGTTTCGCTCATGTTCGATAAGTCGTATTTCCTCATAAACTTGCCGCGAGCGACTTTGATAAAAAAGTCGACCGCGACGCCGATGAAGATCAAACCGCCCGCCGCCATCAGGCAGCGTCCGACCGTCGAATCGATGATCCAGTCGGTGCTGGCGTCGCCAACCCCGTCGATCCCAAATCGCGGGCTGATGATGCCGATCGCAATGCAGGCGGCAAAACCGGCCAGCGCGGCGTAGGTCAAACCGCTGCAAGCGTTGCCCGCCCGGATGGCATACCCTTTCAGGTTTGCGGGGCGGTTCTCGGTGTTCCAGATCACTTGAACGGCCCGCCACAGGGCATAGCAACCCAGCCCCGCGGCGAGCAGCATGAGGACCAAACGACCAAACGGTTCGGAGCTGATTGCGCGAATCGCCCCGGCCGCCCCGGTCGCTTGACCGTCGGCCCCGATCGCTAGTTTAAAAGCTAGATAGCCGACGACAAAATAGATGAATCCTTTGGCAAAATAACCAACCCGGCCAATCTGTTCGACATAACGGGCCACCGGCGGGGTCAGCTCAACCGCGTGGCCTTTCCAGACAAACGAATCGACTTGATTCACGACCCGTCATAACCAACGGAGCTTTCGGTCGAGTCCGACTCGGTTTGACTGCGAAGGTAATTGACCGCGGTGGCGGCGGTTTGCAATTCGATTGGGTTGAACCATCGAACATTGCCGGTGTATTTGCTTTCGACCCGGTTTTGGGCCGACAGTTCCTGCCAGGTCATGTTGTCCATCAGGTGCCAAGCGGCCGCTTGGGCGGTGTTTTGAGCGATCTGTCCGCGGCCCAGCGCGGTGCATAAACCGGCAACGGCCGGGTCGTCGGTCACCGTCGTGATCGGCTCGATGGTGTACTTCATGCGTGCGGTCGGATCGGGTTTGCCGTGCTGCAGGCAAACGGTGTCCAGGGCGACTTTTTGAACGCGACCCGGCGCGATGCGGAACATCCCGCCGCCGCCGCCCATGCCGCCTCCCATTCCACCGCCCATGCCGCCACCCATTCCACCGCCCATGCCGCCACCGCCGCCGGTCGCTTGACCTCCACCGCCGCCGCCCATGCCGCCACCCATTCCTCCCATGCCGCCACCCATGCCGCCCATCCCACCCATTTGCCCAAGCACCGGAACGCCGGCAAAAGCGGCCGGTAACTGGACCGTCAAAGGTTGGTCGGCGAGATTTTTAATCAGCAGGTTGGCGTGGGCCGGATCCATTTGAATAAATTGGGTTTCAATCCGTCCGGCCTGGCGGGCGGCAAACAAATCCTCGGCGACTTGATCGGCGATCAGGTTCGCGCCGGCCGCGGGAACACGTTGAGCCGGCAAGGCCATTGCGGCCGCCACGACACCAAGGAGCAGGAAAGCGGGTGAGCGGGACATGGCAGCAATCGGGGTTGGCAAGGAAAAGGTTGGCGCGGGGCGGCCAAAGTTTAGTCCACTAGACGGCGCGAGGCAAAACTTTGAAGCGGGGTCCAATTGCGGCGACGATCCGAAAGTCTTGGCGACACACGCTACGAGGTTTCCTTCGATTTGCGGCCGGAGATCGGGACCAGCAGCGGACCGCCGTAGGCATCGTAAATGGCAAGCAGATTGAGCAGTCCGGCGATCATCGTGTACCACGTCCCCAGTTCGTAGCCGCTGCCGTGGCGGGCGTACCAGGCGGCGACCTCGTCGGGCAATTTTTCGTTGACCGGACGGTGTGGCGGGGACATCAAACCGCCGAGCATGGGCCGATAGGCATCCATCGTCCGCCCGGTCGGATCGGTCATCGCTCGCATTCGGTAACCTTGAGCCAATGCGGGTAGGGCGACCCCGCCGGCCCCGACTTGCAGCAGGTAATGCCACCGCCGGTCGCCGGGCGCCCAGGAGGCGTAGACGACATGACCCCCGCCCAGGGCGAATCCGAGCGTCCAAATCGACAGGATGCAGATAAAGAACAGCCCCGCCTTGCCCGTGCGGCCTTGATAGTAATGGCCCGCCCCGGGGATCAGCCACGCTAGAAACGCCGCGAACGAGCGGTTTTTTAAATCAACCGTCAGTCCGTCGACTTCGATTGTCGTTTCGTGATCCCGGGCGATCGGTGCGGCGGGGGGCGGGGAATTCAAATGCAAACGCCCAGCGGCGGGGGGGACGGCTCCGAAAGCTTTTCGGCGGCAGGATACGTCAACGACGACGCCCGCGTCAGCCCGCCAAAGGGTCTACAATGGCCGCCAAACGCTCCGCCCCCCCACCGCACCAACCCAACGCCGCCGCCGATGAAAGACAACGTCGTTGCCCCCACGTTGCTGCATCATCCCGGACGCGTCGGACGGTTGATCCAGGCCCTCCGGCGGCGAAGCGAGCGGACGCGATCGGAGCTTGCCAGGCTTGCCGAGACCCACGACGTCGGGCAATTGGACCTCGAACGTCAATTGTCCAACCAATTGCAAAGCCTGCAAAACGATTGCGTGGCCGATCGACAAACGATCCTTCGGCGGTGGGACGATGCTCAGGAAAAAGCGATCGGATCGTATGAACAGGTCACGATCGAGGTTCGCGACAAATTGCGACGCGTTGCCGCGACGTCCCGGCGGCGGCTGGAGGAAGGCATCGAGACGGTCGAGAAAAAAGTCCGGCTGCGCATCGAGGCGGTCGAGGGTCAATACAACGCCCGAAAAGATGCCCCGGCGGAAAACGCCAAGAACGATTTGCGGAACCTCGGCGAGTCACTCCGGTCGCTCGAACCGACGCTGCAGTGGACCCGCGACTTGACGATCCGGCGGCTCAACCGGTTGCTCGACATCCGATTGGCCGACGATCCGATGGCCGAGTTCAGCGAGGTGCCCCCCAACACCGTCCGGGACGCGGTCTCGCTGATCGATCGGCAACGCAGCCGTTTGGAGCAAACCGCCGCGGCGATGAATCAAGGTTTCGCCGCCAAGACCACCGACTCGTTCTACCTGCCGGCGGGCGTCGCGGTTTTCGTCGCCATTTGGACGTTGGTGGTGCTGATGACCGACGCCCAGCCGCGAACGACCTGGTTGATCGCCGGGGTCGGCGTCGCGTTCTTGTTGGGGCTATCGATTTACGCGGCGCTGCTGTGGCCGCTTCGCCGGAGCACGCGGTTCGACCACCCGCGGGCCGAGCGGACGTACAAGGTCGCCGAGCTGGCCGCCTCGCGCGGCCGCGCGATCGCCAAACGCAACGCTGCCTGGGCGACCGCGGAACTCGAAAAACGACGCGCCGAACACCTCGCCGAAGCCGACCGTTGGCAAAAGGAGCAAATCGAGCAGCTCCGCACCACCCTTGCCGACGATGCCCGCGTTCGAGAGTCCAAACTGCATCAACGGCTCGTTGAACTGGATCAACAATTCCGCAACGGTCACCAGCAATTGACCGAAACGATGACCGAGCAATTGCGGCACACCGACGAGACAATCCAGCAGCGACTGGAGGGCGGATCGCAACACGCCGACACGCAAATGTTGTCCGTCCGTCAACAGCAGGCACTCGATCGTCAACGGTTGGTCCGCCGGTGGCATTCGGGCTGCGAACGGGCGGCGCAGTGGATCGTCAAATCCGATCGTCTGGCCCGGCGGCGGTTTCCGATTTGGGCCAAGGCGCTTTCGCACTCCGCCCCGCCGGCCGACCACGTCGACTTCATTCCGATCGGTGCGATTCAACTGGGCGACGATTTTCAAACACTTCGCGAGGAGGCGCAAGCGGCGTTTGAGGCCGACGCGGTCGCCCGACCGACCAGCTCGCCGTCGTTGGCCGGTCTCTCGGCCGCGTCGCTGTCGGCTTTCCCGGCGACCGAAGATCCCCCCCCGCCGATGGGGGTTTTAGGCGAAGCGATGAGCGGCGGACTGTCGGCCGACGGGTCACTGTCGATCGGAGAGTTGGTTCATGCCTCGGCCACGGCGGGCGCCAGCGGCTCGCGGTTGACCGTCCCGATGCGGTCCGGTTCGGCGTTGTTGTCAAGCAATGGTCAGGCTCCGAAGCCGAAAAAGGTAAGTCGCCGTCGACCGGCCGTTGCGGGCGAATTGGTCCAAGCCGTGCCGCTGGTGCTGCACCGCCGTGTGCATTCGGGATTGATGATCGAAACGACGCCGGCCCGCCGCGACGAAGCGGTCGGGATGGCTCACCAAGTGATGTGGCGTCTGTTGCACGCGATTCGCCCCGGCGGCGTGCGTTTGACCCTGATCGACCCGGTCGGTCGGGGGCAAAACTTTGCTTCGTTCATGGCCTTGGCCGACCATGACCCCGACTTGATTCATCACCGCGTTTGGTCCGCGGGTGATCAAATCACCGCTCAATTGGCCCGGCTGGATGCCCACGTCCAGGAGCTGATCCAGTCCTCGCTACGCGACCGCTACGTCTACCTGGAGGACTACAACGCCCAGGCCGGTTCGCTCGCCGAGCCGTACCACATCGTCGCGGCGGTGGGATTTCCCGAGGCTTTGTCGCGAGAATCCTACGAACACCTGCAGGCGTTGATCGAATCGGGCGCCCGCTGCGGCGTGTTTGTTGTTTTGGTGATCGAGCGTGGTCGCCGGTGGCCGGCGGGGTTGAGCCGGTTCGACTCCGACCGGTTGTTGCATTTGGTCTTTGGTGGCCCCGGGGTTGGTCAAAATGACGCGCCGGTTGAGGACGAAACATCCGACCAGCGTTCGGCATGGCGTTGCCTGACCGGTGGGTTGGGTCAATACGAAGTGCGGATGACCCCGCCGCCGGCGGCTGACGTTCGCGGTGCGATCGCGCGTCGCGTCGGGGTCGGTTCGGCCAAAGCCGCGTCGGTCGTGTTGCCATTGGACGGCATTTTGGATTCGGCCGAGCGATGGACGCCCAAGGCCGATCGGCCGACCGAATCAACGGCCACGTCGCTGACCATTCCGCTGGGCAGCCGCGGCGGGGGTCGCAACACGTTCCTGGAACTCGGTGCCGGGGTCCGGCAACACGTTTTGATTGCCGGCAAAACCGGTTCGGGCAAATCCACCCTGCTGCACACCATGCTGCTCGCCGGGGCGGCGTGCTACCGGCCCGATCAACTGCATTTCTATCTGTTGGATTTCAAAAAAGGCGTCGAGTTTCAAGTCTACGCTCGCCACCGGTTGCCTCACGCCCGCGTCATCGGGATCGAAACCGAGCGCGAATTTGGTCGATCGGTCCTGCGGCGATTGGACGAAGAAATGGTCTCGCGCGGCGAAGCGTTTCGGCAGGCCGGCGCTTCCTCGCTGGCCGATTATCTGAAAAGCGAATCCCGCCCGTCGGCCGATCCGATGCCGCGAATCCTGCTGGTGATCGACGAGTTCCAAGAGCTTTTCACTCGCGACGACGCGTTGGCCGCCGATTGCACCGCGATGCTCGATCGATTGGTCCGCCAGGGTCGATCGTTTGGCATCCACGTGGTTTTGGCCAGCCAATCGCTTTCGGGCAATCATTGCCTGCCGCGGGCGACACTCGGTCAAATGGCCGTTCGGGTGGCGTTGCAGTGCGGCGAGGGCGACGCCGCGTTGGTGCTCGATCCCGACAACGCCGCCGCCCGGTTGCTGCGGCGGCCCGGGGAAGCGGTTTACAACGACGCCGGCGGAGCGGTCGAGGGAAATCAACCGTTCCAAATCGCCACCGTGCCGCCGGAGGAGCACCGGCACTGGATTGAATCAATCTGCCGCCGCGATGCCGATGCCGCCGCGACGTTGCCCGCGGCCGTCATTTTCGACGGCAATCGACCGGTGCGTTTCCGCCAAGAAGTCATCGAGCAAGTCCTGGCGATGGCCGGGCCGGAAGATCGACTGATCGGTTGGGTCGGTGAACCGGTCGCGATCGGTCCGCCCGCGGTGGTGCGTTTGACCGCTGAGGGTGGCCGCAACGTGCTGATCTGCGGTCCCATCAAACGTCGAGCTGAAACGATCGCCTCGATGCTGTTGACCTTCGCCGCCTCGCCGCGGCCGGTCGAGGTGATTTGGCTGGACGGGTCTCGCGAACGACTCGTCGATGGTCAATCCGATGGCTACGTCGACGGTCATGAGGTGGCCCCCGAGGGCGAAGGTTCGCTCGCCGAAATCCTGACCGCCGGCCTGCTGCCGGTCACCCCGGTCACGCCGGCCGGAGCGGTCGCGCAGTTGCAAACCCTGGTCGATCAAATCGACCAGTCGCCGGCCGGGAGCAATCGCCCTACCCATGTTTTGTTGATCGATCGGCTGCAGCGATTCGGCACCTTGCAGCAAGCCGATGCTTACAACTTCTCGCTTGATGGTGCCGGCGGCTCGTCGGGCGCCGAGTTGTTTCAAAAGGTCCTTCGTGAAGGTCCCGCCGCGGGGATTCACACCATCGTTTCAACGACGTCGTCGGAGATTCTGCACCGCTGGTTGCCGCGGGGATCGGTCGCTGATTTGCAAATCCGAATCGTCGGCCGAATCAGCGAAGCCGAATCGTCGGTGCTGATCGACCGGCCCGACGCCGGGCATTTGACGACCGCCACCGTGTTGCTGCACGACACCGCCGATGGGTCGACCACACCGCTGCGGGTCGTCGAAATGCCTCCGCTGAGTCAATTGACCGCCCCGGCGACCGCGGCGATGTCGGACTGATGGCGGCGTGCGACGAAGGCTACCGGTGCGACGTGTGCGGCCAAGATGTCACGTCGATCGTCGACAGCGATTTGTATTTGAGATTCATCATCGGTCGACTCGATCCCGAACGGTTGCACATCACCGCCGAGCGACACCTCCGCTGCAATCCGGTGCTGTGCCAATACATCATCGATCCGAGATTTGATCCGCCGACGATGGTCCAGGGTGCCTTTGATCGGCGGCAGTTGGATGCGGATTTTGTTGACGAACAAATTCAATTGGTCACCGCCGGCTACCGACGGTTGCATGAGATCGCCGAGGGGGAGCCTATCGACCTGCGGCAATACCCGTTGGCCGAAGTGGCCGGGCGGTATCGATAGATCTTATAAGACAATCGGCAATCAAAACCCCTTCTTCCGCAGCAACGCGTCGGTCTCCACCGGCCTTCCCCGAAACCGTTCAAACGCCACTTTAGGGTCCACGGTGTCACCAACGGACAACACGTGCCGCATCAGGTCGGCGGCGACCTCTTCGTCGTAATAACCGCCGTCCGCCTGTTCAAAACGCTCCGCCGCGTCGGCGGTCAAAGCGTCGCTCCACAGATAGCTGTAATAGCCGGCCGAATAGGCGTCGGAACTAAACAGGTGGCTGAAGTGCGGCAACCGATGCCGCATCGGCAATGAATCGGGCATCCCGATTTCCGACAATGCTTCGGTCTCGAAAGCCGCAATGTCCGTCACCCCTTGGTCGCGTGAATGTAGCATCATGTCAACGATCGCACAGGCGAGGTACTCGGTCGTTTCAAACCCGGAATTGAACTTGTCGGCCTCGCGTATCTTTCTCAACAAATCCGCCGGCAGGGATTGGCCGGTCTCATGATGCGTCGCGAACCGCGTCAGTACCTCATCGGTTGGTAACCAATGCTCGAGCACCTGGGAGGGGAATTCTACGAAATCGCGAGCGACGTTGGTGCCCGATTGCGAACGAAAGCGAACTTTGGATGCCAAACCATGCACCGCGTGACCGAACTCGTGGAACAGGGTTGTCGCATCGTCCCAACTAATCAGCACCGGGCCGTCGCCGGAGTCGACGAAATTGCAATTGTTGGAAACGATCGGCGTTGCATCGGGCACGCCCCATGAATCGTCCCCGGCCCCGGCTTTGGCGCCCGACTGTTCCCGATAGTCGGTCATCCAGGCGCCGAGCGTTTGCCGTCGCGGGCAAAAGGGTCAAAGTAGAACAGCCCCACGTGTCCGCCGGAGTCGCTGACCTCATAAACGACGACGTTGGGGTGAAAGACCGGAACGTTGTTGACCTTTTGGAATTGCCATCCGAACAATTCCCCGGCGACCCAAAACATGCCGTCGACCAGCCGATCCATTTGCAGATAAGGCCGGACTGCGGCCATGTCCAAATCATAACGATCGGCCCGCACCTTTTCGGCATAATAGCGATAGTCCCAAGGTTTGATTTCAAACCCCGAATTGCCGGTATGACGCGCCGCGACCGCGGTCATGTCGGCGACTTCGCGGGCGACGCGTTCCTTGGCCGCCGGCCAGACCTTCATCATCAATTCCATCGCGGCGTCGGGCGTCGCCGCCATCGTGCCCTGCATCCGCCAGTGGGCATGAGACGGGTAACCCAACAGCGCCGCGCGGGCGGCACGCAGCCGGGTGATTTCGGCGATGATCGATTTGTTGTCAAACTCCCCGCCGTGGTCGCACCGGGAGTAGTAGTTTTCCCAAACCCGCCGTCGCAGCTCGCGATCATCGGCGTAGGTCAAAAAGGGTTCCATCGACGACCGCGTATTGGTGACCGCAAACGCCGCCTGCCCCCCCTTTTCTCGGGCGGCAGTCTTCATCGCGGCGATGACCGAATCGGGCAGCCCGGCGAGTTGTTGCCGGTCGTCGATCCAGGTGACATGGCGTTTCTCCTCCTCCAGCACGTTTTGGCTAAAGTCGGTGAACAACCGGGCCAACGAACCGTTGATTTGGGTCAATTTTGCTTGATCGCCAGGCGATAGTCTGGCTCCCCGACGGACGAATTGATCCCTCGTTTCGGTCAACAATCGACGCGCGTCATCGGGCAGGTCGTCGGTGCTCGCCGCCGCAACGATTTCAATCCGTTTGAATAGCGCCGCATTTTGGTAAACCCGATCTGCCTGAGCGGCGAGTTTGGGGGCAACCGCTCGTTCGATGTCGGGGATCGGACCGACGTTCAGGTTACTCGCGTGGACGTCGAAGATCGTTTCGAGCCGCCGCAGCGGTGCTCCGGCGTTGTCCAGTGCGACGAGTGTGTTTTGAAACGTCGGCGGCTCCGGCTGATTGGCGATCCGCTCGATCTCGTCGTCAGCGGTCTGGATCGCCGCATCGAACGCGTCGACAAACCGATCGATTTGAACCGCGTCAAACGGTGGCACCCCACCGAAGGGACCTTTCCACGGTCGGGCGAGCGGTGAATCGACGGTCATCGGCGGGTCGGCGGGACAATGGGGCGGGGAGACGATGACGATCACCAACGAGATCGCCATAAGTGCGGGGCGGCATGGAGTCATGACGGCAGTGTAACGTTGGCCTCCCTCTCCGCCTCGATCGCTCCTAAACTTCTTCTAACGGAAGGGCGCCAGCCCTCCGGTGCCGCCCCAATTCTTTTCTTCTTAGCGGCAGGGCGCCAGCCCTCCGGTGCCGCCCCAATTCTTTTCTTTTTAGCGGTAGGGCGCCAGCCCTCTGGTGCCGCACCGGGCGGCTCGCGCCGCACCGCTAGAAATGGACGACACCGGGCGGCTTGCGCCGCTCCGCTAGAAATGGACGACACCGGGCGGCTTGCGCCGCTCCGCTAGAAATGGACGACACCGGGCGGCTTGCGCCGCTCCGCTGAAATTCGGCAACAACCCAAGTTCAAACCCCGACTGGTTGCGGCAGGAAGGTCTTCCAGGAATCGTACCGCGGGTCCTCCATGCCTTGACCAAATGTTGGGTTGAAACGCGGTTTGGCGGGGCGGGAGAGCAACTTCATGCTCGCCTGCTGCGGCGTCCGGCCACCCTTGCGGCTGTTGCAACGCAGGCAGCAGCACACGATATTTTCCCAACTGGTCGCCCCGCCGTGGCTCCGCGGGATCACGTGATCGAGCGACAGCTTTTGGACCGGGTGGACCTTGCCGCAGTACTGGCACGTGTGCTCATCGCGAGCGAAGAGGTTGCGGCGGTTGAAGCGGACGGTTTGGACCGGCATCCGATCGAAACGCACCAGACGCAAGATTCGCGGCACCTTGACCTCAAACCCCACCGCCTGCAGGAAGTCTTCGCCCTCCTGCTTGTCGCTCGCCGCCATTTCCGACAACTCCAACCACGACGCGAAATCGTAAGCGACATAGGAGCCGTCGTCGTTGTCAATCACCTCCGCACAGTCGCGGTAGAGCAACGTCAGGGCGCGGCGGACATTGATGACGCGAACCGCCATGTAGAAACGGTTGAGCACCAGAACGTTGGATTCCAGATCACGCAAGCTCATCGTCTAGCTCGTTCCTGTCGTCATGGCGGCCGGTTCGACCCGGCGCGGCCTGCAAGGTGTCGCCGCCCGATGGTGGGCCGGGCGGGTCGGTGGCATGATAGTCCTCGGAGAATCGTCCGACCACGATTGGCGAGCCGTCTTGGACCGAGATTCGGTTAAGACTGTCGCGGACGCCGTCCGGTTCGCTGCAAAGCCGGAGGTACGACGGCCTTCCAGGCCGTCGAACGTTCGGCAAAGAATGTACGACGGCCTTCCAGGCCGTCGGATGTTCGTCAAAGAACCGCAAGTTTGGTGCAATCGTCAACAAGCCATATTTCTCGGATTCGCCGGGCTGAAAGCCCGTCGTACCGCGATCCTTATCCCCCATCGTTTCGTGAAGGTTGCCCCGTGCGTCATCTGCCGTTAGCCGAACTGCAGGATGCCCGCGGCCGTCTGAGGTCGGGTTGGTCGGGACTGGCCGCCGCTTGGCGGCAAGCCCGTGTCGGTTGGCGAGACGAACCGGCCCGTCGGTTTGAGCGGGATCACCTGACGGCGATCGGGCCGGTACTCAGCCGGGTCGATGCCGCGATCGACCAAATGATCCAAGCGGCCGGAGATGCCGACGGCCAATTGGCCGACCCGGCGGCACCTTCGCACGACTGACCTGACCGCTGATGGCAATTTTTTTCTGTGGCCGCCGAGCGACCATTGAGACTTGATTAGTGGGCGACTTGGAACCACAGCATGATTCCGGCGGCGATTTTTTATAGCCGCAATCGCGGCTGAAGCCGAATAACCACTACGAACCGTTGCGACGAAGGCGTTGCGGTCTTCGGCGGGGGGTAAATTTCGGTTAAATGGGGTGTTTACCTCGTTTGGTTGGGGCCTCGCGTCGAAAATGGCACTATGCTTGCGTAACGGACGGTCGTGCTCGTTTTGAGCAACGACGGTCGATCGGCTTCCAAGGGCCATGATTGACCGTTGTTGGCTTTCGGCTGCGACCGCAATTTTCTCCGCCCCCCCTCCAGCGTGTATCCATGTACGCCCCTCTGCAGACTCCTCCTTTTATCCAGACCGTTCACGGCATCTGGCACCCGGTGACGATCGGCTCGATCACCGGCGAGCCGGCCGGCAGCGGTTCGGGTGTCGCGACAGCGGGATCGCCCGTCGGCACGGTCGCCGCCGGAGCGGTTCGCCCCTCGGCAGCCCAATCCGTCGGCGGTTCGGTCCGCAACTGATCCGTCGCGATCGATAGAGAGTTCCACCAGTCCCGGTGGGGACGACCGTTGCCATCGCGGCCCGGTCGTTCCCTCCGGGACTTCGCCGTTTAAGGATTGACCCGGGTTAACCACGAAGTAGGACGGCCTTTCAGGCCGTCCAATAGGGCGACGGGATGAAAGCCCGTCGTACCGCTGTTGCTAACCCGGATAGTCGCTCAGCGATTGACCTGAGACCCACCGTAGCGGCGTTCCGCCAGGACGCCGACGGTTCTCGATCAATTTGCACCCGCGGAATTTGACGTCCCGGCACCATGGCATCGACGTTCGGAACCGCCGGGCTGGGCAACCGACGGCCGTCCCGCTAAATTGCCGGGCCGTACCGAACTCACCCCCGCCCTCCAACGTTTTTTCTCCCCATGTACGCGATCATTGTCGACGGTGGCCGCCAGTACCGTGTCGAACCCGGCATGGAGCTGGACGTCGATTATCGCGATGGGTTGGAGGAAGGCGCTAACCTGGAGTTCGGCAAAGTCCTCGCCGTCAGCGGTGATGACGGTTTGAAGCTGGGCAGCCCGACGCTCGACGGCGTCCGCGTGACCGCTTCGGTCCTTGGCATTCGGCAGGACAAGAAGATTTACATTCAAAAGTTCCGCCGCCGCAAACACAGCCGCACCCGCACCGGTCACCGGCAAAAGAACACCCGCGTTCGGATCGAAGAGATCGCCGGCTGAGCCGGTGACCGGCCGCCCGGGCCAGTCCGCGTGATTCAATCCCTTGCCCTGAGCGATTTTCAGCTCGGCCCGGTTCTCGGAGCCGGGACGGTGGGGACGATTTTTCTCGCCAGGGTTCGCGACGATCGGGACGTCTCCGAAGCCGCGTCGCTGTTGCGGGGGCGCGACTTGGCGATCAAAAAACTGCATCCGGGAATCAGCGGCGATCCGTTGATCGGTGCCCGTTTTGAACGCGAGATGGTGGTGCTGGCGAGGCTCCAGCATCCCAACATCGTGACGTACTTCGGCGGCGGAACCGATCGCAAGGATGGGACGCTGTTCTATGTGATGGAACGAATTGACGGGGGGACCATCAAAGACCTGCTGTCCCGCCGCGGCCGGTTGGCTTGGCCGGCGGTCGTCGACATCGCCCGCCAAACCGCCTCGGCTCTGCAGTGTGCCCACAACCATGGCGTGGTCCATCGTGACCTCAAACCGGGCAACCTGTTTCTGACCCGCGCCGGCGTCGTCAAGTTGGGGGATTTCGGGATCGCCTGTGATTTGCAACAGGGCAGTCAACTGACGGCCCAGGGTTTGACCGTCGGGACGCACGCCTACATGGCCCCGGAACAGATCACCGCTTCGGAGCCGGTAACCGGTCAGGCGGATCTGTATTCGCTGGGTTGTTGCCTGTACGAAATGTTGACCGGTCAAAAGGTCTTCGCGGCCCAGAACTTTGCTCAATTGTTTCACCTGCACCTGCACGAGGACCCGCCGCGAGTTGAATCGATCGCGACCGATTGCCCAAAGTCGCTGGGTGATGTCGTGGCGAGTTGTTTGGCCAAGGATCCCCGCGGGCGGCCGTTCAACGCCCGTTCGATCCAGGGCAAAATGTGCCAAATCGGTTTGGAACAGGGACTGCAGCAGGTCGATGCCGCGACGGACGGTTCGCCCTCGGATGTCGGGGCGGCCAGCGTCACCGCGGCGGGCCGCGAAATGCTCCGGCGGCAAATTGCTGAACCCTTCGGCGACGGCCAATTCCGCGAGGTCCGACCCGGACGGGTGCTGTTAATCCTGCTGGTTCTGGCGGGCTTAATTGGGTTGGCCGTCGTCGCCTCGTGAAACGGCGGTCACGACAAAACCGGCCGGTTAATCCATACTGATCGGGGTCAAGAACGCAGTTGCCGATTGACACCCCAACGTTTCCTCAAGTTCAACTCCAAGCGAATCTTCCATGCGCGCCGTTACAAAGTCCAATGTTCTTGCTTCGATGGTCGCGACGCTGGTGGTTGTCGTGACCACCGGCGGAGCGATCGCTCAAGATGCACCCAAAGATCCGGTTGGCTATTTCCTGGGCATGTCGGTGGGCCAAAATTTTCGACAACAGGGATTCACCGCCGAGGACATCAACCTGGATTCGATGATCCAGGGGCTTCGCGACTCGTTGCAAGACAAACCGCCGGAATTGACCGAAGAGCAATTGCTGGAAACCCAGGGTCGGATCCGTGCGATGTTGCAACAGCGTCAAGACTCGATGATGAAAGAGCGAGCCAAGGAAGGGGTGGTCAACCAGGAAAAAAGCACCATGTGGATGACCCAGAACGCCAAAAAGCCGGGCGTGGCGGAAATCAAACCGGGGCTGCAGTACAAGGTGATCGCTAAAGGCGAAGGCGGTTCGCCGTCCAAGAGCGACACCGTCAAAGTTCACTACACCGGAACGTTGACCGATGGCACGGTGTTTGACAGCAGCGTCGAGCGGGGGGAGCCGGCGACGTTTCGTGTCGGCGAGGTGATTACCGGATGGCAGGACGCGTTGGTGGAAATGAAGGTCGGCGGCAAATGGACGCTTTACATCGCCCCGGAACTAGCCTACGGCGAAGCGGGTGCTGGCAGCCGAATCGGTCCCAACGAAGTGCTGATCTTTGAGGTGGAACTGCTCGAGATCCTATAGTTTTGCCGCGGCGGGAATTTCTCGCCGTCGCGGGGGTCGCCAAGACTTTCGTATGAAATCTCCGGGTTAGCAACTGCTGTACGACGGGCTTTCAGCCCGTCGAATCTTATCGTTCGCGGTTTTGAACTGTCAGGGCAAAGACAACATTGACCTGAGGGTGCCCATTGACCTTCGGACGGCCTGAAAGGCCGTCCTACTTCACGGAACACCTGGTTAGTCGCTAACCGTGAGCCAACGCCCATCGGCTGATTGCTGACAATGATTAAGCAGAGCCTAACTTCCCCTCCAACCTTCTATCACTTCCATGCTCTCCCGATCTTTCACCTCAAGCGGCGTGCTGCTTGCCCTGACGATTAGCGTCGCGTCCGCGGCCGACCGTCCCGCCACGGTCGACCTGGCCAACCCACCCGCCTCGGTCGATACGTCGCCGATGCCGGTCCGGGTGGTCGAAGCTTACCCGAACTTGCGAATCGATCGCCCGGTGGTTTTAACCGGAGCGGGCGATGGGTCGGGTCGATTGTTTGTCGCCAGCCAAACCGGAGAGATCTATCAATTCGCTCAGAACGATCAGAGCGTTGCCCAGCCGGACCTGTTCGGCGATCTGTCTGACCGGGTGGCTTATAAGAACAACGAAAACGAGGAGGGGTTTCTAGGCCTAGCCTTTCATCCCGAGTTTAGCTCCAACGGCCGACTGGTCGTCTACTACACCACGTCGGAGCGCCCTCACGTTTCGGTCCTCAGCGAGTTTCGCACCATCGATCCGGGCGTCAATACGGTGATCGATCCGGCGAGCGAGAAAGTCTTGATGACGATCGATCAGCCGTTTTGGAATCATAACGGCGGGACCGTCGCGTTCGGTCCCGACGGTTACCTGTACGTGGCGCTTGGCGACGGCGGCAAAGCCAATGATCCTCTGCTTTCGGGGCAGGACCTCAGCAAGGTGCTCGGCTCCATTCTCAGGATCGATGTCGATGCGTCCTCGGCCGATCGTCCTTATGCCATCCCGGCGGACAATCCTTATGCCGGACGCAAAAACGTTTGGCCGGAAATTTACGCTTCGGGATTACGAAACGTCTGGCGGATGTCGTTTGATCCCGCCAACGGTGATCTGTGGGCCGCCGATGTCGGTCAAAACTTGTACGAGGAAATCAACCGCATCACCGCCGGGGGAAATTACGGTTGGAGCATCCGCGAGGCGTCTCACCCGTTTGAACAAAGCGGCGCTAAAAACCCCAACCCGTCGGAACTGATCGATCCCATCGCCGAGTATCCGCACACCGAGGAGTGGGGCAAATCGATCACCGGAGGAGCGGTTTACCGCGGCACGCAGACACCGATCCTCGAGGGATATTATCTCTACGGTGATTATGTCACCGGCAAACTGTGGGCATTGCGTCTGTCCGGCGATGGCCGGGTCGCTGCCAACCGGCCGATCGGCTGGAGCAACCTGGCGGTGTTCACCTTTGGCCAAACCGACGATGGTGAAGTGCTGATGACGACGATGATGGGCGGGGGACGAATCTACAAATTCGTCGCCGAGGGGTCGTCATCCGCGTCTCCGTGAGATATCAAAACGTAGCCGGACCCGCCAGGGTTCGGTCCCGACTGAACCCTGGCGGGTCCAGCTACGTGGGTTGCGACCGCTGTGGCTAAAACAAGCTCGCTCGGTCGACCAATGCGAACACCCGATCGACATCATCTTCCATCTTCGCACTGACTTCCCCCGCGAACTGTGGCTGGGCGAGCGGCACTGGAGCCATCGCCTCACCCGGCGGCGGTAAGTTGTTAATCACTCGCAACGCGTCCAGAGGCGTCACTTTCATATCGCCGGTCACGTCCAAGCGACGCAAGCTATCGGTGACATCAATCAATGACGCAAACTCGATCGGACCATCGTTCTGGTTGATCGCGTTAATGATGATGAGGGCATCCAGCGCCGTCACCGAATTGGATAGGTTGACGTCGAATGGATTAAAGACGGGTACGGTTGGTAGGACAACTATGTCAAAGATCTCGACGATTCGGCCCCCATCGTTGTCCAACACCGTGATGTCGACTTGGTAGTTCCCCGCGGCGGCGTATTGGTGCTCGGCGATGAGTGTCGCGGTCGTCGGCGTGCCCGGCTGGCCGCGGCGAACCAACAATTCCGGTCCGCCGGTGATGATGGTGTCGTCACCCCATGAGATTTCATAAGTAAAGCTCTCGTCGTCCGCAAAACCGGGGTCGCTGATCTCGAAACTCAGCGGACCGGTCGCATCACCCGCCGCAATCGGACTGACGAAGGGAATCGCGACGGCGGGCGGGACATTGGTGATCTGCGACTCAAAAATTGATCGGTGGATTCCTGAACCGGACACCAGTTGTATTTCGCCGGCGTAGATGCCTTCATCGGCGTAGACGTGTGAAAGCCGCTCATTGGAGAGGATGTTTGTCACATCGGCACGCAAAACGTCATAACCAAGTTCGCCGAGCATGGTCAGCTCGACGTCGGTCAAGTGCGCCGTGCCGACGATGTTGTTGACCGACAGCAGCGTCGCGGCGGACAGCGGCGTGGCACCATCGGCGAGGGTATCGCGGCTCAGGTGACCGCCGGGGTCGAGTCGCAGCGGCTGGTTTCCGTTGGCAGCCACCGATCGAGGACCGTTGAATTGCTCCGCGTCGCTGAGCGTATCCCACGGGGTTTGGTAGTTGGCAAACCGGTGGCCAAACCCGAGCACGTGGAGCAGCTCATGGGTGGCGACCGACAGGAAATGCGTGCCGGTGCCGCCGGGGGTTCCCGCCGCGGCGGCCGGATCGATTTCAAAAGACCAATCGTTTTGAGAATCAAACCCAATGGTCGCGGCCAAGACGCTGGTCTCGGTCGGCGAGCCATCCTGCCCGACATATTGACCTCGATTTCGGACCAAATCGACGTATTGGTCGAACTGCTGCTGGGTCAACGTGGTGCCTGGCTGGACCGTGACCCCGGCGAATCCGAACCCCGCCTCGGCGACTTGGTTGCCGCCGTAGGGGCGGGCGCCGACGTAGACCAGGATTTCGTTGGCCGCGATCGGCACCCCCGGAAGCATCACACGTTCGGCCCCCGGCGACGGGTTGGCCAAAACCATATTCCAACGCAATTGATCATCGGCGGGAACGGCGGCGAAGGAATCATCCAGGTGCCGGCTCAACGAACGGCCGGCCAGGTCGAGCAATTGACGGCGATCCTGATTGGCACCATGAAAAAAACCACTGCCGCCGACCGCCGGGTCATCGAGCGAATAATCGAAGCGAAACGACATTTTTCCAGCCGGTTCGTCGACAAAACCGACCGAAACCGGGTCGGAGCCATCGCCGTAGTCGACACGCACCTCCACGTCGCCGATCAATCCGGTGACGCTCGGCAAGTCCGCCAGCGTGAACGGGCTGCCCTCGGCGGCCAGCGGACATCGCTCGGCCAAACGCTCGATCCGCAGGCTTCGATGGGTCGTGGGCCTTGGCATGACGTTCGGGTGCAGGGGGGGCCGATGGAAAACCGGTTGGTTTTGGACAACGCTAGGTTGCATTCTTCCAAAATCTCTTCGGCTAAAAAACATTGTTGATGCTATTCTCAACTTTGCCGCGGTTGCCGTTGTATTGCCACATGGTGTGCGGCAACCTGAAAGTGAGATCGCCATCGCCAACGAGCGATTGATGGCGTTCAAGGATTCGGTGACTCTCTGAAAGTCATCACCAATTATTCCAGATGGTCGAAAACTGCAACGCAGACGCGGGCGACGCGTTAGAAGACGTAGCCGAGCGTGACCGGGACGATTGGCTTTTGCCTGTTCCGCCAAACCGGGGGCGGACGGTGGGACGTGCTCCAACCGGCACGACTTGGACAGGCTGTCCAAAGTCGCTTGAATGAAAACGCTGTCCCAAGAAGAGTCTCGGCAACGATTCGCGTCGTTAGTTGCAGGATTCTTCCAAAGTGGAGCTGAAGAGATTTGAACTCTCGACCTCTGCATTGCGAACGCAGCGCTCTCCCAACTGAGCTACAACCCCGTGTGAGGCTAAGAATAGAGACCTGGTCCGCCGGTCGCAAGTGTCTGTGGGTTGGTGTACCGATCGGGGTGGGGGACGTCGGAGGCCGGGCGGCCCCCGCTACGGTTTTGCAGCGGCCCCCGCTACGGTTGTCGGTGCCGGGGTCGGGCGGCATATTTCAGACATGAACGATCATCCAATGCAGCCGTTGGTGCGGCTCGACCAGACGCTCGCCGGGCGGGTCCGCGATCGGCCCGCGGGGTCGTACACGACTGAGTTGCTCGATGGCGGCGTGGCGGCGATCGGGGCAAAGATTCGTGAAGAGGCCGAGGAGTTGATCGAAGCGGCCGGCGAGCAGGAAAACGCCGCCGCCGGGTCGGGGCGGGAGCACACCGTCGCCGAGGCCGCTGACCTGATCTATCACACCGTGGTCCTGCTCGCTCACCAAAATATTTCGCTGGCCGAAGTCGCCGCTGAATTGGCACGCCGCGAGGGCACCTCGGGACTGGTTGAAAAAGCCGGGCGGGGTCAGAATCCCGCCAAACCCGCCGAAATCTGACCCCGAACGATTCATGACGACCGTCACCACGCCCCCCGATGATCACCTGCGTTTGGGCGTGCCGAGCAAAGGCCGATTGGGTGAGCTGGCCGTCGAATTGCTCGAACAAGCCGGCTTGAAATTTCGCCGACAAAACCGCGGGCTGTTCGCCCGGGTCGGCGGGTTGCCGATCGATTTGATTTTTCTGCGGACCGACGATATCCCGACGCTCTGTGACCGGGGGGCGATCGATATGGGAATCACCGGCGAAGATTTGGTCGAGGAAGCGCGGGCGAGTGTGGACACCGTGATGCGTTTTGGACTGGGACGCTGCCGGTTGTCGTACTGCGTCCCGGACGACTCGCCCTATCAGTCTGCCAAAGACCTCGACGGGCTGCGAATCGCCACCAGTTTTCCCAACATCACCGAGGCGCATTTGGCTCGCGGCGGTGCCGCTGCGAAAATCACCGCGCTCTCCGGGTCGGTCGAAGCGATGGTGCGGTTGGGGGTTGCCGACGCGATCGTCGATTTGGTCGAAACCGGCAGCACGTTGGTGGCCAACCGGTTGAAGGTGCTCGAAGACATCGGGCACTACGAGACGGTTTTGATTCAAAACCGCGACGGCCGGATGCCCGAAGTCGTCGGGACGCTGCTGAGCCGGTTGGGCGGCGTCGTGTTGGCGCAGAACTACTCAATGCTTGAGTACAACATCCCGGCCGATCGGCTGGCCGAGGCATCGGAGATCACGCCGGGCTACAAGTCGCCGACGGTCTCGCACCTGCAGGACCCCGAATGGTTGGCGGTCCAGGTCATGGTCCGCCGCGGCGAGGTGATGGAGACGATGGACCGACTCAAAGCCGTCGGCGCTGCGGCCATCTTTGAAATGAGCATTCATCACTGCCGGCTGTAGCGGAAGTCGTCAAGACTTTCGGTGGGTGCTTGAGCGGCGGCCTGGCGGGCCGACGCCACCGGTTAGGCTGCTTCAGACTCGCTGGCCGCGGGTTTCATCGCTTGAATCCACAGGGCGACGCCTTCCTTGAACCAAACCCCGCCGAGGATCACGGCGGCGGCGGCGGCGATGTATTTGAGCATCCCAAAGACAAGCACCAACGCGACCAGACCGCACGCCAAGGCTGCGGCGGAACAGGCAAATTTCACAATCGCACGGCGGCGGGTGTCGATCGTTTGACTGCGGGTCGAAACGTTAATCGCCGACCGCGCCGACTGATTGGCCAATTGACGCATCGCCTGCAGATTCTGCTTGCCAACGACCGGGCGGTTTCGCGGGCGGACCGATTCGGCGGTTTTGGGCGGGGTGTCGTCCTCGGCGTTGTCGTCGGACAAATCGGAGTCCGCGGCGGATGGGGTTGGCGTGGGTGCCGGTTTAGGCTTGGGCTTTTCTTTGGCGGCAGCGGGTTTGGCAGCCGGCGGTTTGGTGGTCGCGGCAGGCTCGGCGGATCCACCCTGGACCCGTTGGAGCAGCCGGTTCATGTAGGCTTCGATCGAATCGTCTTCGGCGTCGTCCTGCCCCGCGTCGTTGGTTTCTAAGTCCGATTCGCCCGTCTGCGGCCGGAGACCCGTCTGCGGCCGCAAATCGTCGGGTTTTGAGAACTCATTCGATGGTGGTTCGTCGTCAGTTTGCAGTTCGGGTTCGGTGTCGGCGGGTTGCTTGGCCGACTGCTCCGTACGCAAATTGCGGATCAGTTCGTCGGCGCGGCTGCGTGCCGGGGCCGGAGCGGCTTCGGGTTCAAGTTCGGCTGAAGGTGACAATTCAGCCGGCGAGGGGAGGTTTTCCTCGGCGGAGGGTTCCTTGGGAGAGGCTTCTTCGACGGGCCGAAGGCCCGTCGTACCGGGGGGAAACTCGAACTGCATCGTCGATTCGACTTGCGGTTCGTCCGGCTCTGACCAACGGATTGAACTCCATGGGTCGTCACCAACTTCGGCAACCGATTCGTTGGTTGGTTCAGCCAGGTCTTCGGTCCGGTCAACCTCTTCCGGCGGGTCGACGACGTGCGGCTCCAGGTCGGCTAGCGGTACCGTGTTCCAAGACGAGGCGGTCGGGGGGAGTTCGGGTTCGGACGCGTCGGCGGGCGATTGCCAGGCGGCACCGGAGGGCTTGTGGCCTTGGGCCGAAGATTGGGGCGGCGCCGGAGGGCTTGCGCCCTGCCGCTAGGAGATCGGATTGTTGGGCCGGCTGGTGGAGGCGGGGGGCGGAGTCGGTCGGCGAGGAAGCCTTTTGGTCAATGACGCCCCGCGTTGCCGCTTCGATCGATTCGATGCTCTCGAGTGTTCGGTCGTGCTGCCGGTTGGAATCGTCCCAAGCATCGCGTGCATCGGCCGCCCGCTGAATTGCTTCGTCGCGGTCGGCGGCCGTTTGTTGAGCTTCGCTTTGCAACGCTTCATGTTCGCCGCGGAGCGTTTGAAGCTCGCCGCGAACTTCGTCGAGCGACGTTTCAAGCTGCAAACGTTCCGAGGCGACCGCGTCGAGCCTGGCCCGGGTGTCGGTGTTCTCGCTCTGCAGCGACTCGAAACGCTCGCTGGTTTGTGTCAACTGGGCGGTTAATTGTTCAATTTCGCCGCGAAGCTGTTCGGTTTCGGCGTTCCACATCCGTTTGGAGTCTTCGCCGCGGCCCTGGTGCTCGGCGGCCAAGGATCGCAACTCGGCGATCGACGCCTCGGCCCGGCGGCAATCCTCGCGGAGCGACTCGGCGTCGCGTTGCGATTGTTCAAACTCGTCGCGGAGCCGGCGGGTTTGAGCCGTCAATTCCGCCTCGGTCTCCCGGAGTTGCTCGATCCGCTGGTCTCGATCGGTGACCATTTCGCGATGCCGACCGGCTTCGTCAATCGCTCTTTGAATCTGGACCTCGGCTTCGGCGATCGATTGCATCGCCTCGTCGCGATTTGTTTCGGCGGCGTCGCACGCAGCCATCGCGGCGGCGGTTTCGGCTCGGGCGGCATCGCGGGATCGTTGTGCGGCGACCAACTCGTCGGCGGTGCGGCGGCCTAGGTCGTGCAATTGATCGACAGCAGCGGTCAGCTCGGCGTTGGCGGCGGTCAAATCGGCGATCTGCTCGTCGGCCCGCTCCAGTTTCGCCATCGCCGCGGCCAGGTCGTCCTCGGCCCGTTGACGCAGCGAATCGACTTCGCGGAGTTGCCCCAACGCGTCGGCGGCCTCGATCTCAGCCATCGTCACCGCGGCGGCGGCGTCCTGATGATCTTGGACGTGGCCGGCCTGCTGGTCGGCCAATTCGCGGAGCTGCGACTCCAGTTCGTCGGCGAGCGATCGGTGGGCGGCGGCGTCTCGGGCGTCATGTTCGGCTTGACGTTGGGCGTCGGTCAATTCACCGCGAAGTCGGTTCAGCTCCGACTCGGCGGCGACCAGCCGCGAACGATGCTCCACGGCGGCGGATTCGGCCACGCCGGCTCGGGTCCTGGCCTCGGCGACCGCGGTGCGGGTTTGTTCAAACTGTGATTGGGCTTCTTCGCAGGCCGCGACCGCGGCGTCGCGATCGATCAACGCCGAGTCCCGCTGATTGACCGCGGTTTGGCGGGCCGCCTCGGCTTCGGTCAGCTTGCGGGCGGTTTGACGATGCCGCCCGGCTTCCGCCTCGGCAGCCGCGGTGGCTTGTCGGGCGGCGGTGTCGCTCGCGTCGCGGCTGTGCGACAGGTCGGCGATTTGGTCATTGAGCTGTTGGAACCGCTCACGAATTTTTTGCAACTCCTCGCTCGCCGCGGCCGCGCCGCGCGGGATTCTTCCAACCGGGTGCGGGTTTGACGCAGCTCCTCGGCCTGCTGCCGCTGGCGATCGGCGAGCGATTTCTCCCGCATCGCCAGTGCCCGGCGGCTGGCCACGGCGTCATCCCGCAGCTTTTCCCGCTCGTCGGCCAGCAAGTCATGGCCGCGGCGGAGTTCCGCCTCACGACGCTGGACCTCGGATTGCTCGGCGTGCAGCCGCTCGATCCGCGATTCAAATTCGGCGTGCAATTGAGCCGCGGCGGCCTGCTGGGCGTGCAGTTGCGATTCGCGGTCGTCGAGCATCGACTCGCGCAGCCGCTGGCGGCGGACCGACGGATCGGATTCGGGGAGATGGGGCAGACTCGGTTTAGCCGCCGCCGGGACAGACCTTTGGACCGACGGTTCGGTCCGCGTGAACGTAAAATTGCCCAGCCGCAGCTTGTCGCCCAACGCCACCTCGGACTCGGTCCCGACGCGGCCGTTGACCTCGATCGGAACCGAGTAGGCGCGCACGGTGACGCGAGACGATTGCGGGCCGTGGTCTTGGATCAAAACCGCGTGAAGCGGCCGGATCGAATCGTCGTCCAATCGGATCGAACAACCCACGCCGCTGCCGACGGTGTAGCGATCGCCGGTCAATTGCAGCCGCCGGGCCGGTCCGTCGCCGCCGGTGACGCGGAACTCGACCATCGCGGCGGTGCGGGCGGTCGGCTCGTTCCAGGAGCCGACGTCGTCGACGCGGCTGGACAATAGGTCCGACACGGCGTCGATCGAACGCAGGAATTCGTTGGGATCGGAGGCCCCCGAGCCGTCGGAGGCGGATCGGGAATCGGCCTGGCGGTGGAGGTCGAGCACCACGGAACCTGGGGCGTCGGGGAAAAGGTGGACGGGTTGTTCGGGTTGGATCGGTTGTCCGGCCCAACGGGCTTGAACGAAATGTCATGTCGGCCGCAAGCCCGACGAACCTCCGGCGAGTTAGTTGCGTCTCAAAGCCGGCTGTCAAGGCCCAAATTCAACTTGCCCCCAATTTCCTAAGAGTTTCGCGATGACCCGGCTCCAGCAACTCGACAAACTCCACGCCCGTTTGGTGCTCAAACGTGAGGCGTTGCAACGGGCGCTCAAGGGCGACCTGTCGCTGCTCAACGAATTGCACCAAGCCAAAACCGGCGATTCGCTCGACGCGGCGGCCGACACGATCACCGACGAAATCAACAGTCAAATCGCCGAGGTCGAAAGCCGCGAGTTGCAAGCGATCGACGACGCGATCGATCGATACGAGGCCGGCACGTTCGGCGACTGCCAGTCGTGCGGCAAACCGATCCCGATCACGCGATTGCGAGCGTTGCCGTTTGCCAGTGATTGCATCGATTGCCGCCGGGCGGAAGAATCTCGGATCCCGGGGATGGACCTGGGGACCGCCGCCTGGGGTTACCCGTTGCAAACGCCCGGTTGGTGAGCCGATGGGGGCTGACGTGTGTTTTGTTTGAAAGTTTGTGATGTCGCCGACGCCGTTCGCCACCCGCCTGAACGATTCCATTGAAAGAACCGGATCGATCGCCTGCGTAGGCCTCGATCCGCGGTTTCGTTCGTTGCCCGCGGCGATTCGCGACTCGGTCGCCGATGACCGGGCCGGTCACGCGGCGGCTTACGAAACGTTTTGCCGCGAAATCATCGACGTCGTCGCCGACCGCGTCGCTTGCGTCAAACCGCAGGTCGCGTTTTTCGAGGCCGAAGGGCCGCCGGGAATGGTGTCGTTGGCCAAGGTCATCGCTCACGCTCGGGTCAACGGCGTGCCGGTCATCACCGACGCAAAGCGGGGTGACATCGGATCGACGGCCATCGCCTACGCCGAAGCCCACCTGGACCCGTCCGGCGGTTTCGGCAGCGATTCGTTGACCGTCAATCCTTATTTGGGCGAGGATTCGTTGGTCCCATTTGTCGACGTGTGCGACCAATTCGGCGGCGGGATTTTTGTTTTGGTCAAAACCTCCAACCCCGGCGGCAGCGATTTTCAAGACCTCGCCGCCGACGGTCGCCCGGTCTACCGACACGTCGCCAGTCGGGTCGCGTCGCTCAATGCCGGCCGGATGGACGCTCGCGGCTATGGGCCGGTCGGGGCCGTCGTCGGGGCGACTTACCCGGATCAATTGGCCGAACTCCGCGAAGCGATGCCGCACAGCATTTTGTTGGTGCCCGGTTTTGGTGCTCAGGGCGGGCGGGCCGAGGACGTTTTGATCGCCAGGGACAAAAACGGTCTGGGGGCGGTCGTCAATTCGTCCCGAGCGATCATTTTCGCGCACTCTCAAGACCGCCATCGGGACCGAGACTGGACCGATGCCGTGTCGGTGGCGGTTGACGAGATGAACGCGGCGCTAAGTTGAGCGTGATTTCTTGCCACAGAGATCACAGAGGTCACAGAGATTTTCTTAGGGCAAATTGATTTCAACTCTGTGTCCTCCGTGTTCTCTGTGGCTAACCGCTCCCGGTGTTCTCTGTGGCTAACCGTTTCGATGGGTTAAAACGACGGGCCACCCGGTTCCCGCTCGCGACCAAACGCCGTTGTTCCTCTACCCCGCCCTGACGATCGGTTTTGCTCTGGTGGCCGTCCCGCCGCTGGTGCATCTGATCAACCTGCTGCGGCATCGCCAAACGCAGTGGGCGGCGATGGACTTCCTGCTGATCGCCTACCGCCGCCAACGCCGCTGGATCGTGCTGCGGCAAATGTTGCTGCTGGCCACCCGGATCGCGTTGACGGCGGTCTTGGTCGCCGCCCTGGCCGGCTGGATCGGTGGCGGCGGTTGGGCCGCGGCGGTTGGCGGGGCCAGCGGCCATACCATCGTGTTGCTTGACGACAGCTACTCGATGGGTCAACGCATCGGCGAATCGGGGACCGCTCACGACGCCGCGATGACCAATCTGCGGCGGCTGGTCGAGTCGCTGCGGACCGCCGCCGGTCAGCAACGGCTCACCGTCCTGAGGGCCAGCGCCGCCAGGCTCGTTGGCGGCGAGAACGAAACCGCCGACGCGGTCGGTGATCTGGTTGCGGAGATCGTCAACGAGCAAACCGAACTGCCGCCCGGTCTGTCCGCCGCGGGGCCGTCCAGCCTGCGGGTTGACCTGACCGCGGCCTCCGATTTGGTTGCCGAGTTGATCGATGCGGTTCCGGCGGACCAGACCGACGTGTTGATCCTGAGCGACTTTGCCGCGATCGATTGGGGTCGCGGCGGACCGATCGCCGCGGCGGCTCAGAGCTGGGAGTCCGCCGGGGCCAGGGTCCGACTGGTCGATTGCGGGGGCACCAATCCTCAGCCCGCCAATTTGGCCGTCACCGCGTTGCGGCCCCAGCCCGGCGTTTGGGTTGCGGGTGTGCCGGTGGTCTTTGATTTGGAAATCGCCAATCGGTCCGCCACCGCCGCGGGTGACATCACCGTCGACATCGAAGTGGCGACCTACGGCGATTCAGTCACGACAGCCGATCCAACGCGGTCGGTTTCGGGCGTGACGTCCTCGCAACCGGCGGTGACTATTGACCAAATTGCCGCCGGAGCGACCGTGAAGCGTTCGTTTCAGGTTTTCATCCCATCGGCCGGTCGTCACGTCGTGACCGCGTCGCTGGGCGGGGGCGATTCGTTGTCGATCGATAATTCTCGCTCCGCAGCGTTGCCGCTGACCGGACCGCAGTCGGTGTTGATCGTTGACGGCGACGCCGAGTCGACCGGGGCGTACCACGTCGCCTCGGTGCTTGACCCCGGTTCGCAAGTTGCCCTCGGGGCGGTTCCCGAAACTCGCGACGTGTCGATGTTGCAAGACCTGCGAGCCGATCAATTGACCGCTTACCGGGCGGTGATTTTGATCGACGTGCCGGAAATCAACCCGGCCGCCGCGGCGGTTTTGCAAAATTACGTCCGCCGCGGCGGGGGGCTGATGGTGTGGCTCGGCGAGTCGACCATCGCCAGCTCCTGGAACGCCTCGGGGTTGTTGCCCGGCCGGGTTGGCGAGCCGATCGAAACCGCGCCCGGCGAGTCGAAAATCACCACCGGGCCGGCCGCCGAGCAACTCGGACCGGTCGCGGCGATCGGCAACGCGTTATTCTCGGTCCTGGAGGTCCGTCGCGGCTGGGCGATTGAGCCGAACGATGCGATCGACGTCGATCGTTGGATCGAGTTTGCCGATTCAAGACCGCTGGCGACGCGGCACCGGATCGGGGCCGGTTCGATCGTCACCGTGGCGACCGGTTTGACGCCCGCGGAGACCAACTGGACCGGTGACCCGTCCTTCGTCGTGCTGGTTTTGCAAGCGGCCGCAGAGTTGTTTGCCGGCAATTTGCCGCCGACGGTCCGCACCGTGACCGACCCGTTGGTCGTGCCGGTGCCGCCGCCGACCTACGCCGACGTCGCCACGTTCCTGCCGCCCTCGGGCGACCCGCCCCGCGTCGCCGTTGAATTGACCCGAACCTCCGGCGAGTCGGAGATCCGGTTGCTTCCCGACGCGATCCCGGCCGGCGGCGATGCCGGACTGTCGTTGGCCGATCTGACCACCCCCGGCATCGGTGAGTGGCAACGGCAACTCGCCGGCGGGGCAACCGACGTCTACCCGGTCGCCACCGTGCTGGTGCCCGGCGAATCGGACCTGAGGCCCGCGACGCACGCCGAAGTTTTGCAATCACTCGGCACGGCCGACGCGGAGTTTATTCAACTGCAAGACCTGCAAAGCCGCATTGCCACCGCCGGTGGACCGTGGCAACTGGGGTTGATCGCGTTGCTTGCCGGACTGCTCGTCGCCGAGCAGTACCTGGCCGCTTGGGCATCGCATCACAGTCCCCGCAAGGCGACGTCTTGATGTCCCCGGCGTGCATGTTTGGCCAAATCGAGACCGAGGTGACGCGGCTCGAACTCGCCCGGTTGGCGACGATCGACGGTTGGTGGGTCTGGGCGCTGCTGCTGATTGCCATCGCCGCAGCGTTGACGCTCTGTGTGGTGTCGCTGCGGCGGGACATCTCCGGCTTGCCCCGGCCGATCCGTTGGTCGCTGCTTTGGCTGCGGATTGCCGCAATCGGAGCGGTCGTGTTCCTGTTTTTTGACCTTGTTCGGCGGACCGAGCGGCAGGTCACGCGGCCCTCGGAAGTCGCGGTGTTGGTCGACGTTAGCCAATCGATGACGCTGCCGGCCGGGACCGCCGCGGGGTCGCCGACGCGGATCGCGGAAGCCCGGCGGTTGATCGACGATGGCGGATTGCTCCGTCAACTCTCCGCCGAGCATCGCACCAAGGTTTACGCGTTTGGCGGCGGCCCGCCGGAACCGGCCGATTCGGGTGCCGCCGCGAACGAACGGACGCCGATCGAACCGGAGGTCGCCGTCGCCGACGTGTCCCGCCCCGTTGCGTTGTTTGGTTTGACTGCGATCGGCATCGGGCTGGCCGCAGCGTTGTTTTCGATCATTTTGGGAATCGCCGGGCGGGGGCGGCGGGCCAGCCGTTCGGATGAAACCGCCGATGCGGGACCGGTCGTCGGTTGGTCCATTTGGATCGCCGCGTTGACGCTGCTGATCGGGATCGCGGCCCTGGGCGGTGCTTACGCGGCGCGGCCGGAAATGACGCTGGCCGAAGTGTTGGGCTTGGACGAAGCGACTGTTCGGCCGTCGGATAACAAAAACATTGAAGACGACGAAGACGAACCACCGGTGACCGAGCCGCTGGATTGGCGGGCGACGGCGCTGCAGTCGCGGATTGCCGAAGCGATCGGGGCGGCAATGGTCGATTTGGACGTCGAGACGCTCGCGGGGGTCGTCGTTTTGACCGATGGCCAAACCAACGGCGGCGAGCCGTTGCGGTCGGTCGTGCCGGTCGCCCGTCGCGGCGAAGTGCCGGTCTACCCGGTCGGACTGGGAAGCCGTGATTTGCCGGCCGGCGTTTCAGTGCTGGACCTCGAAGTCCCCCGGCGGGTCTACCCCGGTGACGCGTTTCCCATCGATGCGACGATCGCCGCGACCGGGACCTCGCCGGTCGAAGTCGTCGTCGATCTGGTCGAAGTGCCAATCGGCGACGACTCGACCGATCAAACCGGTGAAATCTTGAAAACGCAAACCGTCACCGTCGACCCCGCCGCGGGGCTGCGTCAGGTCCATTTTGAAATTCGCCCCGAGGTCGTCGGCAAGCATCGCGTGACCGTCCGCCTGGCCGCTCCCCCGACCGATCCCAACGCCGCCGACGACACCGCGTCGGCGGAGTATGAAGTCGTCGCTCGGAAAATGCGGGTGCTGATCGTCGCCGGCGGACCGACCCGTGAGTACCGTTTTGCCCGCAATTTGCTCTTTCGCGACGATTCGGTTCGCGTCGACGTGTTGCTGCAAAGCCGCGAGCTGTTGCCCGGCGGCGGGGAAGGCGTCTCGCAGGATGCCGACGAAATCCTGGTTCGATTCCCCGCGACCGCCGACGCATTGTTCGAGTACGACGCGGTTTTGATGTTTGATCCCGATTGGTCCGCGATCGATTCGTCGTCGCTGGAACTGCTCGACCGGTTCGTGGCGGTTCAGGCGGGCGGGTTGGTCATCGTTGCCGGTCCGGTTTATCACGGCCGCGCGACCTCCGGCGGGGGC
The DNA here is from genome assembly GCA_963833245.1 of Pirellulaceae bacterium. Lineage (GTDB taxonomy): Bacteria > Planctomycetota > Planctomycetia > Pirellulales > Pirellulaceae > Rhodopirellula. The sequence continues at coordinate 322,035 of CAWHXH010000001.1, read as the reverse complement.
GAGCGGCAACAGCGGATCGAGTCGCTCTATCCGGTCCGATTGGCCTCGGCCGGTGGTGCCCTGGGATCGCTGACCGCATCGCTCGGTGGCGGCCGGCGGGGCGGGACCCAATCTTGGCCGCTGGAACTGACCGCCGACGCGGCCGGGGCCGATTTTTTGCAACTCGGAGAAACCCGATCCGAAGACGCGGCGGTTTGGCAAGCTTACGAAGGTTGGTACGACTACGCCCCGTCGACCGGTGCCAAACCCGCCGCCCGCGTCTACGCTCGGTTCTCCGACCCGACGACGCGGGTTTCGGGCGAGTTGCCGGTCGCGCTGGCCAGTCAATACTACGGTGCCGGACGAACCTACTTCGCCGCGTCGGGCGAGATGTGGCGGCTTCGGAGCCTGGGCGAAGGTTTCTTCGAGGCTTACTACACCCAGTTGCTCCGCTGGGTCGCCGAGGGGCGGTTGCTCCGCGACAGCAGCCGGGGGGTGTTGCTGGTTGACCCCGACAAAGCGATCGCCGGTCAAACGATCACGGTGCGAGCGGTATTGGTCGACGATCAATATCAACCGCTGGTGGTCCCCGATGTGGTTGTCACCGTTTTGGCCCCCGGCGGTCGTGTTGAAACCCTGTCGTTGACCCCCACCGCCGGGGCGCCGCCGGGCAGCTACTCGGCGACGTTGATCGCTGCGGCCGCGGGAACCTACGATTTGGAACTCGATCCGTCGGTAGCCGGCGGAGGTTCAACGACCGATGGACGGACGTTGCGCAAATCCGTGACCGTGCGGCTGCCGACCGGCGAGTTGGAACGGCCCCAGCGGGCTGATGAATCGCTGATCGCATTGGCTCGGGGCACCGGCGGGCAATTCGTGCCGCTGGCCGCCGGGTTCGACGCCGCCGCGGTCGCCGCCGGTTTGGCTCGCGAAATCGCCCCGCGTCGTCAATTGGCAATCTTCGGCTCCGCCCCGGACGCTGAATTTACCCGGCGGCGGAATGCCACGCTGCTGTGGCTGATCGCGACCGCGTTGACCTTCCACTGGGTGGTGCGGCGGCTGCACCGACTGGCATGAACGGACCGCACTCGATTTCGTTGCTCTTGTCCCGGTTGGCCCGCCGGCTGCGCCGATTGGTCTGGGCCGATGGTCTGCTGGCGATCGCCCTGCTGCTCTCCGTCTGGTTTTGGATCACGCTGGCGATCGACTACCTGCCCGTCCGCGTCGGCGGGTCGGAGATGCCTCGATCGGCCCGCGCGGTCGCATTTGGGGCGTTGATCCTCGCCGGTCACTGGGTCGCGTGGCAATGGTTGGTCCGCCGACTGTTGCACCGGCCGGCGGACGATTCCTTGGCGCTGCTGATCGAACGTTCACACCCGCGACTGGGCGGGCGATTGCTGACCGCCGTTCAAACCGAAGGCGACGATCAATCAGCCGCCGCGTTGGTCGCCAGCGTTCGCGGCCAGGCGGAGAGCCAATTGCACGAAGTCGACGTCGACCGAGCCTTGAATCGCCGTCCGGTTTGGCGAAAAACGATTTTCCTGGTGCCGTTCCTGTTGGCGGGATTAGGGCTGTTTGTCGCCTCGCCGGGTGTTTTGTCGTTGGCCTTGAGCCGTTTGACGCTGGGCACCGACCAACCGTGGCCCCGACGCGTCTCGCTGTCATGGGTCGCGATCGAAGTGCCCGTCACGACGCCGCGGCCTGACGAAACCCCGCCGCCACGCGTTATCGATTTGCAACCCGCCGGACCGCAAACCGTCCGGTTGCCCCGTGGAGCCGACGCGGTGCTGCGGATCGCCGCGGCGGACGAAACCGCCGGCCACGACATCCCGCCGCTCTGCACCGCGACGTTTGCCGCCGACGATGGTTCGACGGTCACAGCAACGCTGCGCCGGATCGGCCGCCCCGAATCGGGCCGGCAGCGTTTTGTGCTCGATGCCCCGCCGCTCTCGCCGGTTTCGCGGTCGGGCGTTTTGCGAATCACCGGGGGTGACGACCGGATCGATGATTTACGAATCGAAGCGGTCCCGCCGCCCAAAGTCACCGCGATGCGTGTCGGCGTCCGCTATCCAAACTACCTCCGGGTCGCCGCAACCGGGTCGGGCGGCGACGACCAGCCGGATGCGTCGATCGACTACGCCTCCGGTCTGCAAATCCGCGAAGGCAGCGCCGCGACGCTTCGGGTGTCGACCGACCGGCCCATCCAGCGAGCCGCAGCCGTTCTGCTGGGGGAAAACGGCCTGGACGAAGAGTCCGCCGCGGTGGACCTGCCGTTGTCGTTGTCCCCCGATGGTCAAACTGCCCTGGTGCGGCTGCCCCCGCTGACCGGCCCGGCGTCGGTGCGGATCGTTCCGATCGACAGCGATAATATCTCATCACTGTCCCCCTACCGGTACTTTTTCGGCGTCGTTCGAGACGCCCCGCCGGAGATCAAGCTGGACGTGGACGGCATCGGCACCGCGATCACACCGGACGCGGCGCTTCCGATGACGATATCCGCGACCGACGACTACGGCGTGCGGTCGGCGGGTTGGTCGATGATAGTTTTGCCCGAAACCGACGAGGACTCCGCCGACGAATTGCCCCCGCCGACGGTTTACGAGCAGTCGGTGACGCTCGATCGCGACGGCCGGGTTCAGTGGCGGGCCGATCTTCGAGAACTCGCCCGTCGCGGCGTTTTGACGCTGCCGATCGGTGGATCAATCCGGCTGTCGGCAACCGCGACGGACGGATTTGATCTGCAACCTCGCCCCGATGCCGCGACACCGCCGCGAACACTCTCAATCGTCACGCCGGAGGAATTGGTCGCGCGGTTGCAGCGACTGGAGCTTGAACTCCGCGGCCGATTGCAGCAAGCGATTGACGAAGCGGGCCGGTTGCGGGCTTCGGTCGGGGCACTTCGCGGCGAGTTTGACGATGCGACCGCCGCGGACGCCACCGACCGAGCGACCCAGCGGCTTCGGTTGCGAATCCAGCAATCCTCTTTGCAAGTCGCCAAATCGACCGACGAATTGGCCGGGGTCGTCGCCGGGATGACCAATATCTTGGAACAATTGATTAACAACCGCGTCGACTCGATCGATCGACGCGAGCGGATCGCCGACGGCGTTCGCGACCCGCTGGCCCGAGTGGTCAACGACCGGATGCCGACCACGCGAGCAGCGATTGTCGATTTGGAAAGATTGGCAACCTCAACGCCGAGCGAGTTCGGCGGCGGTGTCGATGCCGCAATTCAACAGATCGATGCGCTACTGCGCGAACTCGACGCGGTGTTACAAAAGATGCTGGAGCTAGAGGATTTCAATGAGATCCTTGATATCGTCCGCGGCCTGATCGACGACCAGGAGGCGTTGCTCAAAGAAACCGAAGCGGAGCGAAAGAAGCGCGTGATGGAACTATTCGAGTAACCGTAGTAACCGTAGGGAGGGTCAAGCCGCCTGCCGCGCCGACCCACCACCAATCGTTGGTAACTAAAAAACATAATAATGCCCCGCAAACCTCCCCCCGCGATCCGCAAACCGGTCGGTCGGCGGAAGCTGATCCCGTTTGGTTGGTATGGGGGGAAGTTTTCGCATCTGTCGTGGTTGCTACCGCTTCTGCCCGACTGCCATCACTACTGTGAACCGTTCGCCGGTTCCGGTTCGGTGCTAATCAACCGCACCCCATCCCCGGTGGAAACTTATAATGATTTGGATGGTGAAGTTTGTAACTTTTTCCGGGTCCTGCGTGACCACAAACCCGAATTGATTGAGAAGATTGGGTTGACACCTTTTTCCCGGGAGGAGTTCAAACTGGCGTGCGAATTTGACATCACTCAATCGGAGATTGAACGCGCCCGGCGTTTCTACGTCCGCGCCCGACAGGTTCGCACCGGGTTGGCTCAAAAAGCGACGCTGGGTCGTTGGGCCAATTGCAAACAAACCAGCCGGGCGGGGATGAGCGGCGTGGTTAGCCGCTGGCTTGGGGCGGTCGAAGGACTCCCCGAGATCGCTGATCGACTGTTGCGGGTTCAGATTGAAAATCGGCCAGCCGAGGACGTCATCAGACTTTATGATTCGCGCGAGACCCTTTTCTACTGCGATCCCCCTTACGTTCATTCGACGCGTGGTGACATCAACGCTTATGGCGATGAGATGGATGACAACAGCCATCGATCGCTGGCCGACCTGCTCAACGATGTCGAGGGCATGGTCGCATTTTCCAATTATGACTGCGACCTGATAAGCGATCTCTACCCGGACGACCGCTGGTTTAAGACCGTCATTGAGCCACGAACCAATCACGCCACCAAGGGCAAGCGAAGCGAGGTTCTGTGGACCAACTATCAACCCGACCGTAGCGGAAGTCGCCAAGACTTTCGGTTGCGACTGTTCTGAGCAATTCGCAACCAAACTTTCGGTATTGTCTTATTCCCAACCTAATGTTAGCGATCAACACTGTCTATTTAGTCTTGCCGCGTTGGAAAACTAATCAATTAACTCCCCCTCGCCCCGCTTCGGGGAGAGGGGGCCGGGGGGTGAGGGGTTTCCGGGTCGGGGGCTTCAGCCGGATTCAGGGTGGACTTCCCCTCACCCCCCAACCCCCTCTCCCCTAAGAGGGGCGAGGGGGAGTCAGAGTAATCCGTTCTTAATCCAAAGAAATCATCTAATGCGGCGGGATGTTCTTTCCGTGACTCGGATGAGCAGCTAGACAAATTTGCGGCTTCCATTCTAAGTTAACTATCAACATGATCCGCGGTGGGTCGGCGCGGCAAGCGGCTTGACCCACCCTACGGTGATGATGCCATCAAACAATGGCGATTGGCCATCGAGATGCCTGAAACGATTGCGCCGACGATGCCGACAAATCCTTGGTCGGTGCCGCACAGGAAAAGGTTGGGCAAATGCGTCGTGCCGTCGAGTTTCTTGTCCGGAGCACCGTACACGGCGCCGTTATCGTGCCAAGTGAAACGGCGGATCGTTTTAGGCGTGAAAACGTCGGTGTCGATCACATGGTTGCGAAAATCCGGCATGAATCGGACCGCCGAAGCGACCGCGGCATCGTACTGAGTCACTTTCGCGGCGCGATATTGAGCCTCCGGAAGTTCGGTCCACCGGTCGGGATCGGCCAACGTCGTGATGCGGATAAAACCCTCCGGTAGGTTGCCCTGCTCGTCATCGTAGAGGTAGTTGTTGGGCGAACAGATCACGCCGGTTCGGGTATCGCATAACCCCTGCTCCGGTCGTCGCCACACAAATGTCGGGGAATCGTTATAAAAAACGATGGTGCGATCAAAACCCAATTCGACCGGTTGCCGGTCCAGGACCGAGATCGATTCGATAAACGACAATTGCCCGGCGCGGGCCTCGACCGGTTCGGTGATGTCTTCGCACATCCTGGCCGTCTCCACGTCGCCGGCCGATGACAGGATCCGTTTGCCCAAAATCTCAGTGCCGTCATCGAGGACCACGCCGGCGGCTTTGCCGTCGCGAACCAGGATTCTTTCGACCCCCGAACGGAGTTTCAATTCACCGCCGACGCCACGGAACTTGCGCACCAGGTTTTTCAGGATGATCCGAACACCTTTGAACGGCCGGCCGAACCCTTCGAGATAACAGGCGCGAAACATGATACAAAATTGACCGTAGTCCATGTCGTCCTGGCGCGCGTTGCCGTACCACATCAGCGGGCACAGCAGCATTTCGACCAGCAGCGGCTCGGTGATCGATCGACCCAAAACCTCACGCGCCGAAGCCATGAACATCGGGTGTTCGCCGTCCATGTCGGAATAGTCCAGCAGTTCGTCACAAACCTTATCAAACCCATCGATCTGGTCAGGAAAGCGGCTTGCGATCTCGGCCCGAAACAGTTCGATGTCATTGCTGAAGTCCAGCGACAAGCCGGGGAAGCGGATCGAACTACCCATTTGCTCGGCAAGTTTGAAGTCTTCCCAAGTGAACCGCAGTTGGCGGATCAATTTGGCCAGCGGTCCACGTTTATCACCCTTGCGGGCAAAGTTGGTCATCGCGTGCAGCCCCACATCATAATCTCGGCCGCCCATGCGGTAGAAACTATTGAGTCCTCCGATCGTTTTGTGACGCTCCAGGATGCAGACCTTTTGGTCATAGTGCGCCAGCCGGATCCCGGCGGCCAGCCCCGACATTCCGGCGCCGATGATGATGGTGTCGTACATTAGAGTTGAAAGGGGGAAAGGACCACAGGACCACAGGGCCACAGAGCCACAGGGAAAATTTTCGATTCCAAACCCTGTGGTCCTGTGGTCCTGTGGTCCTTTCCCCCCCCGCTCAGACTTTGACCAAGTCTTTCATCTTGGGTTCGAGGTAGGTGACCGTCGAGTGCATCGACGCCAGGTGACCGTAGTCTTCTTCGGGGATTTGGACCCGGTGCCGCTTGCGCAGTTCCATCACGATGTCCAGGAAGTCCATCGAGTCAAGTTCCATTTGGTCGCGGAACGACTTTTGGTCATCGAGGTTGTCCAAGTCTTCATCGGGCGCGATGTCGTCAAGGATGTCAATGATTTCGTCGCGAATTTCTTCAGTAGTCATAGGGAGAAGTTTACAGTTATCAGTTTACAGTTATCAGTTTACAGTTATCAGTTTACAGTGAACAGTTTTCAAGTGGAAAAAGTGTAAGGAAGAGTGCGGTTGTTCGGTTTCCGTGACGATTGACTGTCAACTGAAAACTGACAACTGTAAACTTTCCTAAACCCTTCCGATGATGACGACCGAGTTGATGCCCAGCATCCCGAACGAATTGTTGAGGATGTAGTCGATCCGGGGTCGCTCGACCGGATCGCCGATCACCAAACCGGGCAGGTCGCAGGTTGGGTCAAGTTCGTCGACGTTGAGCGTCGGATGGACCACGTGGTCGCCGAAGGACGCCAAATTGCCAGCCAATTCCAACGCGCCGGCGGCGCCCATCGCATGACCGATGTAGCTCTTGGTGTTGTTGATTCGCGGATTGGTGCAGCCACCAAAGATTCGCCGCAACGCATCGCACTCTTGCGTGTCGCCGGACATGGTGCCGGTCGCATGGGTCGAAACGATGTCAATTTGGTCAGCCTCCAAACCTGCCCGATCAAGCGCCATCTGTACGCACTGCGCCTGGCGTTCGGGGTTGGGAAGGACAAAATCGGTCGCGTCGGTGTTCATCGCGTACCCGACCAATTCACCATAGATTTGTGCATCGCGGGCTTTGGCGTCCGATAATCGTTCCAGCGTGTACAAGCACCCGCCTTCGGCGACGACGATGCCGTTGCGTTTTTTGTCAAACGGTCGCGACGCGGCGGCGGGGTTTTCGTTGGTTGCCAACGCATTTTGGCTATTGAAACTCGCAAAGATGCCAAACGTGTGGATGCTCTCGGACGTGCCTCCGGCGATCGCCAAGTCGCATTCGTGCAATCGGAGCATTTGGGCACCTTGGATCAAACCGGCGTTGCCGGCGGCGCAGGCCGCCCCGATCGTGTAGTGAGGGCCGGTGATGCCCATGTTCAACGCGATTTCGCCAGCCGGATTGTTGGCCACCGTTCGCGGATTATGATGATGCGACCAGCAACTGGTGTCGTAATCATAACCCTTGATTTCATGGATCTCGTTCTCGGTCTCCACGTTGCCATGCTCGGTGACGCCGACGTAGATGCCGATGCGGGACTTATCGACTTGATTTAAATCGATGCCCGCGTGCGACAGGGCTTCGCCGGCGGCGTAGATGCCCACCGATCCGGCCCGGGTGCCGCGGCGGATGTCGCGTTTGGCTTGATATTTTGACGCGGGAAAATCGCATACGCCGGCGAGCGTTTTGCCGAAGTAGCGAATCTCATAATCGCGGCACCCCCGAGCGTTTCTCCAGCAGCGCGTCGCGGTACGTCGCCCAGTCGTTGCCGTTGGGTGCGGTCAGCCCGACGCCGGTGATGACGATCCGCTGGTCGTCGGTCAGGTGCGAGGCTTTGTTGGGGGCGATCACGGGGTGACAAACCATTCGTGGGACGTGGGAGGCGGCAGGGTTTAGGCTACCGGTGAGACGTCGTTCTCTCAACGGCTGAGCGACCGCGGATGTCAATCGTCGGTAAAACCCGCCGCGGGCGTGGCCCCGCGGGTCACGGGGAGGTAACGGCGGTTGTGGGATAGGCCTCCGGCCTGTCGGATAATGCCCATCGGCTGATTGTTTGCACTGGTTTCGAATAGGGCCTGGGGGGGTGACAGGCCGGAGGCCTATCCCACAACGGCGATGGTTTCGCCGTTGGTAGCATGGCACGGGCAAACCGCGTTGGCACGCCGGACGTCCCTGTTAGACTGTCCCGTCCTCCCCGGCTGTCACTTTTCGCATCGGCCGACCCCTCCTCTTCTTTTAGCCAAACGGTTTCCCGCGTTGGCGTCGGTTCCCCGGCGTCGAACGCTCCGGCGGGATCTCGCTTGCGCGTCTCGGTGAACCGCCATGCCAACCCCGCCCTCCGGCCCATCGACGTCCAATGGCCGTAACGTTGCGTTGGACCGACGGATCCGCGAACTCGACGACGAACGCGATCCGCTCTCGCTGCCCGAGGAAATCGTCTCGGAAGTGACTCGCAGCGGCGGGCGGGTGGGGATCCCGCATCCCGACACCGATGCACCGCCGACGTCGTTGACCGTGCTGCAGCGAATGCCGCATTCGGAGCTGTTGGATTTGGCCGCCGCGGAGGGTTTGTCCGAGTACGCCGGATTGCCGCGTCAGGAACTCGTCTTCCGGCTGCTCAAGAGCCGGATGAAGGCCAATGGGTTGATGTACGGCGAGGGGACGCTGGAAGTATTGCCCGACGGCTTCGGGTTTCTCCGCTCGCCACAGTCGCACTACCTGGCGTGCCCCGACGATATCTACGTTTCCCCGAGCCAAATTCGCCGCTTTGGGCTTCATACCGGCAGCCACGTGGCCGGTCAGATCCGGCCGCCCAAAGAGAACGAGCGATATTTTGCACTCCTGCGGATCGAAGCGATCAACGCGACGGAGCCTTCCAAGCAGAAAAAACGGGTTCCCTTTGACGATCTCACGCCGCTGCATCCCGACCGTCGGATCACGATCGCCGGTGGACCGGAGCACGATGGGTTGACCGGCCGGGTGATCGACCTGTTGGTCCCAATCGGGTTTGGTCAACGCGGGCTGATTGTCTCCCCGCCGCGCGCCGGCAAAACGCGTTTGATGCAACAAATCGCTCGCGGGGTGCTGCGACATGATGATCTGCACGTCTTGTTTCTGCTCGTCGACGAGCGGCCCGAGGAAGTCACCGAGATGCAGCGGCAGATGGCGTCGGATCGCTGCGAGGTCATCAGCAGCACGTTTGACGAACCGCCCGAACGGCACATTCAAGTCGCCTCCATGGTGATCGAGCGGGCCAAACGGATGGTCGAAGCGGGCCGCGATGTCGTCATTTTCCTCGACTCGCTGACGCGATTGACGCGGGCTTACGCCGCCGATGCGGAGTCGCAGACCGGTCGTTTGATGTCCGGCGGGCTGGATGCCGGGACGCTGCAGAAGCCCAAATCGATCTTCGGCGCCGCCCGCCGGATCGAGCAGGGCGGCTCGCTGACGATTTTGGCCACGGCGTTGATCCAAACCGGCAATCGAATGGACGAAGTGATCTTTGAGGAATTCAAAGGCACCGGCAATTTGGAAATCGTTCTGGATAGCTCACTGGCTAATCGGCGGTTGTACCCGGCAATCGACCTGAGCGCATCGGGGACTCGTCACGAGGAACTGTTGCTCAGCGCGGAGGAGATGAAAACCTCGGCGCAAATTCGCGACGAGCTTGCCGATTTGTCGCCGGCCGATGGGTTGCGGGCGCTGCTGGGGCGGTTGGACGAAACTGCGTAGCCGAAGCCGCGGGGGCTTTGGTTCGCGCTCGTTGGGCGGCCGGGTGGGGCGCGGCGGCCCGGCGGGCCGCCGCCACCGGGGGATCAGTCTCGCCATCGGCTCGACAGCAGCAACGAGCCGATCAGCCGCGATGCCTGAGAGTCTTTTTCGTAATAACCCCGTTCCGAATGGTTTAAACCCACCGTCGTCGAACAGTCCAGCCTTTCAATCGGCACCGGCGTGCCGTCGTGGCGGGGGCCGACGTGGACCGGGCCGGTTGAACCCAACGCCACACTCGTCCGCGTTCCGGCAATCCACCAAAAATGTCGCAGCAGCAGGTCCCGGCTGTTGTAGCAAACGACCATCCGGTCCAGGTTTTCGGTCGCCAAGTGGTGCATCCCGCGGGTCGAGAGCCAATCTCGCTGGACCGCCGGTGCCAGCAGTCCGACGTCGATGCTCGCTCCGACGACGCCGGGGCCGGGCAACCGCCGCCCGCCCAGCGGTCCGCCGGCCATCGCGTGCAACCCGCCGGTCGCGACGCGGCCCCCGAAGCTGAATCCGACCAAAGCGGTCGGCTGGCAGGCCTCGGCGTGATGCCGCAGCAACCATCCCAAGTAGAGGCCTTGCGCGTCGGTCCGCTCCGCTTTGACGCGGACGTCGCGGACCAGGAACGCTTCCCGGTCCGCCGGCCAACTAAAAATCACCCAGTCGATCGGCGGGCGACCTTGGGCCGGATCCGCACACCGGCCGCAACCGCGACAGAGCGTTCGGTAGATGTCCAAGCCGTAGTCGATCGCCTGCGGAGCGGTTCGCAGGTTGCCGTGGATGTAAATCACCCGGGGCCGGTCGGGCGAGAGCGTTTGCAAATACCGGGCAACCGACGATGGCCGCCGCCGACCGCACCGGTCCAGTCGCTCGACCTGCAGCGGCGGCGGGTCCAGGACCGCGCGGCACGCGATCGCGGGCATCGAGCGGGTGCTAATCAACCAAATCCGGTCGCTGCGGAGGTGAATGCCGGTGGGGGCCGGGGGAGCGGTTGCCGATAAAGCCGTGGGGTCACCGGCCGAGCCGACCGGTTCGGTCCACTGGTCGGTCACATCGCTGATCGCGATCGGTTCACCGCCGACGCACGCCGCCCCAATCCACCCGGCCCCGAAGTACGCCGCGCCGATCCACGCCGCCACGAAACCAATTGCCGGAACGGCGCGGGCAATCGAGCTGGCGAATCGACCGGCAAACACGGGGGCAGCGTCAACGGGGGAAAGCGGAAACAGGCGTTGCGGAAAAGCAACAGAAAACTTTTGTCGACTTTTCTCCACGTTGCGTTTGCACAACGTCGGGGGCGACCTAGCTTTCTTCGGTCGCCGAGAGGATCGGGGCCAACGTCAGCTCCCCCCCGCCGGTAACAATCGATGTCTTCCGTGTCCGTCAGAACGCTCCTATTGATCGCAACGATCCTGCCCGCGGCCACCGGTTGCGGCACGACGCGTAATTTCCTGTTCGGCCGCGGCGCCCGTTGCGGGTTGTGCAGCCGCGTCGGTGCGATCGGTCAAGCGATCAACCCGCTGGCCCCGCCGCCCGCGCCGGTCGCCCCCCGGCCCGGCTGCGGATTGTTCAATAAAAACGCTCCGGTCTATGTTCAACCGGCCCCGATGCCCGGTTACGGCCCGGCCCCGTATGCCGCGGCGCCTTGCCCGACCTGTCCGCCGTGTCCGACCTGCGTCCCGCCGTGCGGCGGCGACTGCGGCTACGCGGTTGGCTATGGCGATTGCGGTTGCCACGAGGGCGTGATGTCCGACCCGTATTTGGCGCCTTCCTACGGTTCACCGTCCTACGGCACCCCCTCCTATGGCGGTGGCTATGACACGGGCGAAGCGGTGGTTCCCGGTTCGGCCACGATGACGCCCTCGGGCAACCTCGGGGTGCCCAACTACAATGGCAGCGGGTTCCTTCCGGTCCCGCAGGGCGGCGACAACTTCGGCGTTCGCAGCAACCGGATCGACACCGACGGGGCGCGGATCATCCACGAAGATCCGTTGCCGCCGGGCGTCCGGTTGGCTCCGCTGAACTAATGCTTCATTCAATTTGGCATTGGCGGTAGCGGAAGTCGCCAAGACTTTCGGATCCCACCGGATCGCCACCGAAAGTCTCGATCGCCGCCGAAAGTCTTGGCGACTTCCGCTACGGTTGACCGCGGTATGGTTTCAACGTCTTCGGGTCTCTGGGATACTTTCAATGTTCAGTCGCCGCCGCTTCACGTTGACGACCGCCGGGCTGCTGGTCGCTAGCCGTCTGCGGGCCGGAGACCAACCAACCACGGCGGGGTTGACCTACGAAAATCCGCAGCCGTCGACCTGGCGACTGTCGATGGAGGTCGAAGCTCCATCGGGGTTGGCGGGTGGTTTGGCAACCTTTCCGGTGCCGATGCCGTGGCCTGAACAAGAGGTGCGACTGGTCAGCCGCGATGCGTCGGATTTGATCGGCGACGTTCAATTTCGCGACACCGATGGGGTTCGACAGGCGGTCATTGCGGTCCCGCGACTGCGGGTCGGCGAGTCGGCCAAATTCGAGTGCGTCGTCGAGGTCATCAAGCGGGATATCGTGGCCCCGCCGCTGGACACGCAGTGGGTGTTGCCCAGCCGTCGGGAACGTTGGGTCCGCGAATATTTCGGAAATTCGCCGGAAATCGACGCTGGTCATTACCGTATCCGGTCCCTTTCCCGCGACTTGACCGGCGAGTTCGGCGAGGACGCCGATGGTTGGCGGATGGCGCGGACGATCTATCTGCGGGTTCGCGAGTTGGTCAAGTATCGCGAAGGTCCGATTCGCAAGGCCTCCGAGGCGCTGGTCGACGGGTTTGGCGATTGTGAGGACATGTCGAGCCTGTTTATCGCGTTGTGCCGCAACGTCGGAATTCCGGCGAGGTTGGTTTGGATCGTCGGGCACGCTTATCCCGAGTTCGGGTTGCTGCCGGGACCGGAAGGGGGGCTACCGGCGGGCGGGGGGCAACCGGCGGGTGGGGGGCGACGGACGGCCGATGAATTGGTTTGGTTTCCTTGCCAAGTCGCCGGCAGCGAAGCGTTTGGCAAAATGGCCGAGGCGCGTCCGATTTTGCAAAAGGGCGATCGTTATCAATTGCCCGAGCGGCAGGGCGTGGTCCGCTACGTCAGCGAGACGTTCATCGCCCGGCAGGTCGGTCCGACGCCGCCGACGGTGCGTTTCGGCCGGGTCGAGATCGCGGCGGCCCCGTAGCGGAAGTCGCCAAGACTTTCGGTCCGCCCTTGTCGGTGATGCACTTGGGTCGCAACCGAAAGTCTTGGCGACTTCCGCTACGATACCGGGATGACGTTCCCCGAAGCGACTGACGAACAGATCGACACCGCCTGCCAGGCCGCCGCGACGGCGATGGAAGCGATCCTGCAAATCCCACCGGAGCGGCGACGCAGTTTGCTCAGCGACTTGATGATCGCGACGGCCGATGGATTGACCACCCGCCGCGGCGAGGTGGCGACGATCTGCCGAGAGGAGACCGGTTACCTGCCGGAGCGAATCGAGGGGGAAATTGGCCGGGCGGCGATGCAATTGCGGCTGTTCGCGGAATTGGCCCGCACCGAAGCGTGGCAGAGTCGCCAGGAGGAGCCGGCCGACCCGACCGCGACGCCGCCGCGACCGTCGATGACAAGATTTCGGGTACCGATCGGACCGGTCGCGGTTTTCGGAGCTTGCAACTTTCCCATCGCCATCAGCGTCATCGGCAACGACACCGTCGCCGCTTGGACGTCGGGCAACCCGGTGGTCGTCAAGTCGCATCCCGGCCACCCTCGAACCTGTGACCTGTTGGGACAAATCGCGGCCGCGGCGGTCCACCGAACGCACCTGCCGGCGGGGATGTTTTCGCTCCTTCACGGCCGCCGACCGGAGACATCGACGGCGCTGGTGGAGCATCCGGCGATCGCGGCGGTGGGTTTTACCGGTAGCCCCGCCGGTGGCCGGGCGTTAGCCGCCGCGGCGTTGCGTCGACCGCGGCCGATCCCGGTTTTTGCCGAACTGGGCAGCCCCAACCCGGTGTTCCTGACGCCGGCCGCGTTGGCCGACCGGGGGATGAAAATCGCCGACGGATTCGCCGCGTCGTTGCGATTCGGCAATGGTCAAATGTGTACCAAGCCCGCGGTTTTGGTGGCCGTCGACGATGCCGCGACCGATGCGTTTGCCGCCGCCGCGGCCCAAAGTCTAGACGCCGCCGAACCGTTGCCGTTGCTCAACGATTCGGTGGCGTCGAACTTTGACCGCGGCGTTGCGAAGTTGCGGGAATCGGGCCTGACGCGGGAGTGGACCCGCCCGGTGCCCGGGATCGGTTGCGTTCGGACACCGGTGCTGCTGGAGACGAATTTGTCCGGCGCCGATGAATTGGACCTTTGGACGGGCGAAACGTTTGGTCCGGTTTCCGTTCTCGTTCGCGTCGCCGGAGTTGATCAGATGCTTGCCGCGGCAAAGCAATGCAGCGGTTCGTTAACGACGACGGTTCACGCGGTCTCGGCGGACGATCGGTGGGTCGCGAATTTTCGCCGGGTAGCCGAGCGGTTTGCCGGCCGGGTGATTTTCAACGGTTGGCCGACCGGAATGACGATCGGATCGGCGACGCAACATGGGGGGCCTTACCCGGCGTCGCTGGACGGCCGGAGCACCTCGGTCGGTTTCGCCAGCGTCGAGCGATTTGTCCGCCCGGTCTGTCTACAGAATTGGCCAACGGCCGCCGGATGACTATGTTGGCCGCCATGACCGATCCGCCACCCTCCAAACCGCGATCCAAAGCGGCACCGACGCTTTTGGGTGTCGTTTTGGCGCTACTGGCGGGCGGTTACGTCGTCGTCCGGCCGGTGGTCAACGAGGCGACCGGCTGGGACCTGCCGGCGATCGCGGCAGCCGATACGTCACACGGCCGATCCGCCTGCGGTTTCGACAACCGATGCCGCCCCCGCGGTGGAAACGGTTCCGAGAAAAGAGGTTGTCCCGGCCACAGAAACTGCCCCGGCGGTGAAACCGGCCCCCGAGGCGATGCCGGAACTCGTCTTTGGCCTGCTGCGGCGGCTCGGCAACGATCGCTACATGTCCCCCGAGGGCCTGCTCTACACACCCGGTTCCGCCGAGGGGCACCGGATCGAACACCTGCGGCGTCACGTTGCCGATCAACCGTCGCGTCCGGGCAGTCACGGAGTTTTTGATGGCGATCTGCCGGGTGCCTTGGCGACGATCGACCTGGCTTACCAGAAAGCGAAAGCGGGCAGTCGGACGACGAAACAAACCGACCAGGGGCGTACCATTTACACCGTCGATATGGGCAAACGGGTCGGATTCATCGGCGGCCGTGACGGTGACCGACGTCGAAATCCGATGGCCCGCCGCGTCCGTTTGGTGCTCGAGGGCACCCGCGTCATCACCGCTTACCCGATGTGAACGATGTGAACGATTTCATCGACGAGCCTGATGGCGGACCCTCGGGGCCGGACGCTTTTTCTCCGGTGACGCGGTACGTCGTGGGGTTTTGCCCCGTTTGCGAAACCGGACTGGGGATCGTCCGGGTCCACGCTCCCGGCCCCGATCGGCTCCAAGGGCTGGTCGTTTGCGACGAGTGCGAAGCGATTTGGCAGCAACCGGACTTATCGACCGAACACCTCTACCCCGATGCCGAATCGCCGCGGGTTCCGGGTTCGGGTAGCCCGTTGTACGGACCGGCAACCCGGGTGGCGACGCTCGCGGATTTGCGGCAACTCGGATGGCAGGACAAGATCGACGTGACGTTGACGCTTTCGCCGCAAACCATGCCGCCGCCACCCCAACCGGGCGAGTATCGCGGTCCGGGCGATTTGGGCGATCCCGGCGGTGACCTCGGCGGCGGTTCGATGCTGGCGTGATCGACCACGTTTTGGCTCAAGCGGCGACCGGGCCGGTCTCCGCGACCTGGGAACTCTATCTCACGCTGGTTGTTGCCGGCGGCTTGCTGCTGGCGCTGGGACTGCGGCTGGCTTCGACGGAACTGATCGCGTTGACGGGATTGGCGATCCTGGTGTTGGCTGGTGACGTCAGCGGTTCGACCCTGCTGCCGACCCCGGCCGAGGCGGTCGCGGGTTTTGGCAGCAAATCGTTGATTACCATCGCGCTGCTCTTTGCTGTGGTTGCAGGATTGGAGCTGACCGGGGGCACGACCTTGGCGACCGGATGGTGGTTGCGGCGGGCGGGCAGTTTGCGGGGGGCACAAGTTCGATTGCTGCTGCCGGTCGCGGCGATCTCCGGGTTTGTCAACAACACACCGGTCGTCGCGGCGATGTTGCCGGTCGTCACCGATCTGGGCAAACGGCTCGGCGAATCGACCTCCCGGTTGCTCCTGCCGCTCTCCTACGCGGCGATTTTGGGCGGGATGTGTACGATGATCGGGACGTCGACCAACTTGGTCGTCCGCGAAATGTACCGGGGGCATTTGGCTGCCGGCGGCGGCG
Source organism: Pirellulaceae bacterium (assembly GCA_963833245.1). Taxonomy (GTDB): domain Bacteria; phylum Planctomycetota; class Planctomycetia; order Pirellulales; family Pirellulaceae; genus Rhodopirellula. The sequence goes on along the minus strand of CAWHXH010000001.1, from coordinate 305,740 downwards.
GCGATCCGTTGAGTTTCTTTAGCCCCGCGGTGGCCGGATTGCCCGCGACGATTCTGGGATTGGCCTACATCCTTGCGGCGTCGCGGTGGTTGATCCCGCCCCGCTCGGCGGCGGTATCCCTGGGCGACGACCCCCAACGGTACACGGTCGAGATGCAGGTCCAGGACGGTGGGGCGGTCGTTGGTCAAACGTTGCAGGAGGCCGGACTGCGATCGTTGCCGGGGTTGTACGTCGCCGAAATCCAGCGACCCGACGGGACGATCGAGCCGGCCAAACCGTCCGCCCGGCTGCGTGGCGGCGACGTGTTGATCCTGGTCGGAGAATTGGCCAGCGTCGTGGATTTGCACAAAATTCGCGGACTGAGCACCCCCGACGACCAGAGCCGCAAGTTGCAGATCCCCGCTTGGCGGCGGACGTTGGTCGAGGCCGTCGTTTCGGCGCAGTGCGGCTTGGTCGGCAAAACGATCCGCGAAGGACGTTTTCGGACCAATTACAACGCCGCGGTCGTCGCGGTTGCCCGCGGTGGCCGGCGGCTCGATGGCAAATTGGGCGACGTTCGGCTGGACGTCGGCGACGTGCTGCTGCTAGAAGCGTCGCCGTCGTTCCTGCAGCGTCAGCGCGGCCAGCGGGATTTTTACATGGTCGGAGCGGTCGAGGGGGGGCAAGTCCGCCGCCACGATCGTGCCCCGGTGGCGATCGGCATCGTGTTGGCGATGATCGTCGCGGCGGCCACCGAATCGATCGAAATCCTCACCGCGGCGTTGCTCAGCACGCTGGCGATGGTCGCGCTGCGGTGTTGCACCGCGTCCGAAGCCCGGCGGAGCGTCGATTGGTCAGTCTTAATCATTATCGGCTCGATGCTCGGCATCGGCGGGGCGATGCGTTCGGTCGGGGCCGATGATCTGATCGCCGGCGGTTTGGTCTCGATGGCCGGCGGCAGCGTCATCGGGACACTGGTGGCGGTCTACGTTGCGACGGTCATTTGCACCGAACTGGTGACCAATTCCGCCGCGGCGGTGTTGATGTTCAGCATCGCGACGGCTGCGGCCGCGGACCGCGGGTTGCCGTCGGCCGAACCGTTGGTCATCGCGGTGATGATTGCCGCCTCAGCGAGCTTTTTGACACCTTTTGGTTATCAAACTAACACGATGGTTTACGGCATCGGCGGCTACCGGCTAGGCGACTACCTGCGTTTTGGTGGTCCGTTGAACCTGATCGTCGGGGTCACCGCGATCACCGCGATCAGCTTTTGGTACAAACTGTGGTAGCGGCTTCGGCTACCGGACCCATTTTCTCACCTTTGTAACCCGTCATGAATCACCCGTCCGTCCTGTTTTTGACCGCGATCGCTTTGACGACCGCCCCCGCCTTGGCCCACGAAGGCGACCACGGCCCCGGAGCCGACCATGCCCACGCGCCGTCCGCCGCGAATCAGTTCACCATGCACATCGACGGCGAAACCAAAGCGTTCGACTGGATTCACCGCGATGATTTGGGGCAACAGGACGAAGCGTTGATCGACGCGGCCCGCGGCGGGCTGCACAACAGCGCCGACGAAGACGACACGACCGGAGAAGTCGTCACGGTGGTGGCCAAATACGGCTTGGTCACGCTGGACCGGGACCTCAAGGCGTGGTCGAAGGTCGATGGCCAGGACGAGATTTTTGCCGGCGGCATGAACGCTCACGGGGCCGATTGTTTCGTCCGGGGCGGCCAATCGCACTGGGTGTTTGCGTCGACCAACACGCGGCAAATCGTGTTGGCCAGCCGCGGCAAGGTGCTCGCGGTTTTGGAAGCTCCCGAAGGGGATGAATTTGACCATCCGACCGCCAACGCTTACTACGCCGGCGGCGGTGCGTTCGTGCCGTGCGACGTGGTTTACGAACCGTCGACCGATTCACTCCTGGTGGTGACCGGTTATTCGGCGGGCGACTTTGTCGTCACGGCTCAATTTGACGGCGATTCGCTGGCGTGGGGCGGTCCCGCTTTTGGCGGCAAAAGCAACCTCGGCGGCCCGTTCGCGACCGCTCACGGGATCGATTTGGTCGGACCGATGCAGCCGTCGGTATTGCAGATCGCGTCGCGAAGCCACGGCAAGCTGTTCGGGTTCACCCCCGGCGGGGCTGAAGTCAAATTGGACGGGTCGCCCGAAGGCCAGTATCACATCGACCTGCCCGCCGGCAGCACGCCTTGCGACGTCCGCAGCGTCGAGTCGACGCGGTTCATTCCGCTGCTCAACGCACTGCCGGAAGCGGACAACGCAGCCGTCATGGTGCTTCGCGACGGCAAACCGGCCGGTCAATTGATCCCCGCCGATTACGAGGGTCTGCAATACATGCGGCACATGCACGGCATCAGCGTCGTGTCGCGCGGCGGCAAGCTGTTCCTGGTCGCGTTGACTTGGCCCAACGCGGGCGAGAACAAAGCCGGCAAGCGGAACGACGGTCAAATCGCGATCTTTGAAGCCGTTCCCCAGGCGTAGCCTTCTCCGTAGCTGGACCCGCCAGGGTTCAGACGACCCTATCAACCGGCGGATCCAGCCGGCTCGTCGGTTTCCGGGTGTTTCGTTCGGAGGCCTTGGCGGCCCCCGCTACCGGATTTCGTTCGGAGGCCTTGGCGGCCCCCGCTACCGGATTTTGCAGTGATTCTCCCCGATATTCGACCGACGCTCGACCGGCTTCGGGGGCAATTGTTGGCCCGTCGCAACGACGCGGGTCACTGGCGGGGCCGGCTGAGCGACTCGGCACTTGCCACCGCGACCGCGTGCAGTGCTTTGGGGCGTTCGCTGCCGGATCTCGCCGGCGAAGAATCTCGGCGGACGGCCGCGGCATTGACCGCCGGACTGGAGGCGTTGGGCCAATGTCAAAACGACGATGGCGGCTACGGCGATACCGACCGGAGTCATTCCAACATCGCGACCAGCTACCTGGTCCTGGCCGCAGATGCGATTGGACGTCAGACGATCGGGCGGGGCATCGGTGAGGAACGTCGCCAAAGACTGGAAAAAGCCATCGAATCGATGGGAGGTCGCGATGGGTTGAGGCGGCGTTACGGCAAAGACAAAACCTTTGTCGTCCCCATTTTGACCAACCTTGCGATCGCGGGGTTGGTTTCTTGGCGCGAGGTGCCATCGTTGCCGTTCGAGGCGGCGTGGTTGCCGCAAAAGTATTACCGCCGCGCCGGGTTGCCGGTGGTCTCCTACGCCGTGCCGGCGCTTGTGGCGATCGGTCAAGCCAAACACCTGTTGGACCGCTCCCGCCTGCCGATCGCTTGGCTTCGCGACGCCGCGGTGCGGCCGACGATGCGGGTGCTGCTGTCGATGCAGCCAACCTCGGGCGGCTATTTGGAGGCCACCCCGCTGACGGCGTTTGTCGTCATGTCGCTGGCGGCAACCGATCGAGCGGATCATCCCGTCGCGATCGCCGGGCGACAATTTTTACTCAACTCGATGCGCGACAATGGTCTCTGGCCGATCGACACCGACCTGGCGACCTGGGTGACATCGTTGGCGACCGCGGCGTTGGCCAGCGACCCGGCGGACAATCGCGCGTGGCAGACCGATGAGCTGATTGATTGGCAACTCGGCTGCCAACACACTCGGCCCCACCCGCTCTCGGGCGCTGTGCCGGGCGGTTGGGGGTGGACGGATTTGTCCGGCGCGGTCCCCGATGCGGACGACACACCCGCGGCGATCGTTTCGCTCGGCAACGTCGCATCGGCTGGGCCGGCGACCCAACGCGGCGCCGCGTGGCTGATGGGTTTGCAAAACCGCGACGGTGGTTTTCCGACGTTTTGTCGCGGCTGGGGAAAACTGCCGTTTGATCGAAGCAGCACCGACCTGACCGCCCACGCGCTCCGGGCGTTCAACGCCGCCAACGCTTCGGATTACAACAAGGCGCTCGATGGAATTGAACATTCCCGGCTGGCTGCTTGCGATTTCCTTCGCAAACAGCAGCAAACAGACGGCAGTTGGTTGCCGCTGTGGTTCGGCAACCGGGACCGGCCCGACGAGTCCAATCCGATCTATGGAACCGCTCGGGTGCTGCTGGACGTCGACGCCCGGTTGGGGTCGGCGGCGATCGGCCGCGGCATCGACTATTTGATCGCCGCTCAAAACTCCGACGGCGGGTGGGGCGGCGGGCCGTCGGTGGCGCGGCACTTTGGGTTGGCCGGCGATCGGGTCAGCACCGTGGAGGAAACGGCGGTGGCGGTGGAGGCGTTGGCGAGTTGTTGGGCAACCGAAAGTCTTGGCGACTTCCGCTACGTCCGGGCGCCAACCGAAAGTCTTGGCGACTTCCGCTACGGTGGGGTGGACAACGATGCGCGGCGGTTGCGGGACGCTATAATCGGCGGGACGCAGTGGTTGATCGCCGCGGTAGCCGATGATCGACACCTGACCGCGTGGCCGATCGGGTTCTACTTTGCCAAGTTGTGGTACTACGAAGAGCTTTATCCATTGATTTTTGCCACCGCTGCGTTGGGTCGAGTCGCCGTGATCGCCCCCCAACTCGATAACTCCCCCGCCGACCCGAGTCTGACTTGACGTCCCGACGCAAAACCAGCCACCTCAAGGACGTACCCGAGACGCTGGCGATGCGGCAGTCGCTGCGCGACCGGTGTGCCGACGTCGCGTCGCGTTTGCCGCGCGATTATCCGATGACCAAGGAGGAGTTGGAATCGATCGCCCGGGAGATGCTCGCCGAAGCCGACCTGCCGGAGGGGTTGCTGGGCTGGACGATGGTGATGATTTCGTCGGAGTTTTGGCGTCCGGGTCTCGAAAACGTTCCGCCCCATCGCCGGCTGTTCCTGCTGCCGCACTGTTTGAAACACGCCGAGGGTTGCCCGGCCGAGTATGACCAGTTCGGCATGAACTGCCGCGATTGCGGGGCGTGCAGCATCGCGGATTTCCGCGGCACGGCCGAGAAAATGGGCTACCGCGTGTTGGTTGCCGAAGGTTCACCGGTGGTGATGAAAATCATCGTCGGCGGTTACGTCGATGCGGTGGTCGGGGTGGCGTGTTTGAACGTGCTCGAAAAGGCGATCGACAAGATTCTGCTCGCCGGGATTCCCTGCATGGCCGTGCCGCTGCTCAGCAGCGATTGTCGCAACACCCGGGTCGACGAAGCTTGGGTCGACGAAATGGTGCGAACGCCGTTCAATCCCACCGCCCCGGTGACGCGCACCTACGTCCATTTGATGCGCGGAGCGAGCGATCTGCTCAAACCCCAGTCGCTGGAACACCTGTTGCCGGCAATGCGTTCGTCGGAGGCCGCGGACGATCCGGTCGTCGCAACCCAGCGGATTGCCGTCGATTTCCTGGCCCGAGGCGGCAAACATTCACGCCCGTTCATCACCCTGGCGGCCTACGATGCAGTCGCCGGGGGCCACGGCGCCCACCCCGATTCCGGCGATCTGATCGGCGACGCCGGTTCACCGCATCAAATTCCCGAAGCGGTCCGGCGGGCGGCGGTGTCCATCGAAACTTTTCACAAGGCGTCGTTGGTCCACGACGACATCGAGGACGACGACGGCTACCGCTATGGTCAACCGGCCGTCCACCGGGTTCACGGTGTTTCCACGGCGATCAACGTCGGCGATTATTTAATCGGTCTGGGTTATCGATTGCTGTCGGTTCGGCCCAAAAAAGCCGCACCGGTTGATCCGGCGGTTCAAGTCGACCTGCTCGACTCGCTCGCCGCGGCCCACGTCCGCTTGTCCGAGGGTCAAGGTGCCGAGCTGCTCTGGCGCGATTCGCTCGACCGACGATTGACCCCGCTGGACGCGTTGAAAATCTACGCCCTCAAGACCGCTCCGGCTTTTGAAGCGGCGCTGTACGCGGGCGTTCGGTTGGGGGTCGCCGATGGTGGCCAGGCGGAAGCGTTGATCGAGCCGATCCGTCGTTTCAGCCGCAATCTGGGCGTGGCCTTTCAAATCCTCAACGATCTGGGCGACTGGATTGGCGATTCGTCCAACAAACTGACCGCCGGGGCCGACGTGTTGGCCGGTCGCCCGACGCTGCTGTGGGCATTGGCGCTGGAGCGGTTGCCGGCCGCCGATCAGCAGGAATTGTTAGCTTTGGTTGACCGGGATGACGCGCCGGCTCAAGCAAAATTGCGGATCGCCCGGCGTCTGTACGATTCGGCTGGCGTGTTCGACCTGGCCTTGCAATTGGTCGACAAGCATCAGGCGCGGGCCGAGGCGACGGCCGACGAAATTGAAAATCAAGACCTCCGCCGGTTGCTCTACTTCCTGGTCGACACGGTGCTGCAGCGGCCCGCGGAGTCGGCGCCGGCGGTCGTTTCGCTGCCGGTGATGCCGCTCGCCGCGGCTCCGCAGGTGGCGGTCGTTTGAGCGTTGCGGCAAACGGCCGCCAAAACGACGGCGTCGATTTGGCTTCATTGATCGCCGAACTGCACGACGATCCGCTGGCGGTCGGCCGTTTCGAGCCGATCGCCACCGCCCCGCGCCCGGCCGATGATCTACTCAATCACGACGGTCACATGACCTTGACCGTCGAGCGTCACCACGGTGGGCCGGTCGATGTCGCGGTTGCTCGTTCGGTCACACGGTTGGCCGACGGTACGCGGATTGACGGACCGTCCGACCGCGACCCCGAAGCGCTCTCCTACACGCGGGAAATCACGCTAACCCACGGGTCCGAAGCCTCGGTGGTGATGTACGGCATCGTGCGGCTGGACGTGACGGTTCTGTCGCCGGAGGTTTGGTTGAAAATTGTCGGTCGAGGCCAACCGCTTGGCCGGGTCCTGATCGAGCATGACGTGATGCGGCAGGTCAAATTGTGTCAACTTTGGGCGATCGATCCGGGGCCTTCGATGATCCGCATCGGCGGATTCACGGCCGGCCGGACCGCTTACGGCCGGACCGCATCGATTCGGTTGAACGGACGCCCGGCGATTGAACTGTTGGAAGTCGTCCGACTGACCGACCTCCGGTAGCCGAAGCCGCTCGAGGCTTTGGTTCCCTCCGGTAGCCGATGCCGCCAAGGCTTTGGTTGGTACTACAGCGGCGTTCCGGCAGAACGTCGCCACCAAACCTCCGGTAGCCGAAGCCGCCCGAGGCTTTGGTTGGTACTACAGCGGCGTTCCGGCAGAACGTCGCCACCAAACCTCCGGTAGCCGAAGCCGCCAAGGCTTTGGTCGGTGCTACAGCGGCGTTCCGGCAGAACGTCGCCACCAAACCTCCGGTAGCCGAAGCCGCCAAGGCTTTGGTCGGTGCTACAGCGGCGTTCCGGCAGAACGTCGCCACCGAAAGTCTTGGCGACTTCCGCGACGGGAAGACGCAACAGTATCATGGGCGATCATGAGACCTGACTGTCATATCATGATCCGATGCCTGACGCTGGTTGGGTGCTTGGCCGCCGCCGAACAGCACGGCTGGGCCGGCGGATGGTCTAAGCCGCCGATACCGGGTTCGGCCGTCGCCGACTTCTTTGCCAATCGAGCGGTGGAACCCGCTGCCGAAGCACCGCCGGAGGAATCGCAGCCGATTCTCGACGCCGCGGTCCAGCAGAACGAGCTGCGGGGCATTGTCCGCGACCTGGGCGCCGCATCGTTCGCCGTCCGCGAACGTGCTTCGGTGCGATTGGGCGAGATTGACGCCGAACGACTACCGGCGATCGAAGCGCTGAGCGAACAGTCGGCGGACCCCGAAGTTCGCCAGCGAGTCTCCGCGGTGGTCGAAAAACGCGAGCGACAGGCGGAAGCCAAGCTCCGGGCCAGGTTCCTGAGCGGCAGCGACGTGCCGATGGAGGGTTTTGACACCTATCGCGAATTGCTGGGCGACGGTGTTCGGCTCCGGGAAATTTTCTTGGAAATGAGGCAGCGTCACCCCGAAGTCCTGCGGGCGATCGACGCACCGGCTCCGGTTCGCAACGATGCGATCCGCACCGCGGCGGTGAAGATCGGGACCCGTCGATCCGAAGGGGGACATTCGCCCGACGAGACCGACACAATGGCCCTGTTGCTGCTGGCCGGCGATCCCGCCGTGCCGCTTTCGCCGGTTGACGAGGGCAACATCATGATGATGCTGCGTTGGTCTTCGGCTAACGTGCTTCGCGAAGACGCTCAATTGCGGCCGCCTTTTGAAACACTCGCCGGCGCTTGGATGCGTCGTTGTGGACCTTTCCAATTGGCCAACGCATTTTTCCTGGCGATGCAGTGGAATCTGTCCGACCCGTTGCCGGTCGCCCGAGAATTAATTGCCCGGCCCGATTCGGACGCCGAAATGATGTCGATCGCCCATCAATACCTTTCGCGGTTTGGTGAACCGTCGGACATCGAGCTTTTGCGGGCCAATCTGGACGATCCGCGGATGAGCATTGAACCGACGATCGGTGCCGGGGGCTTGAGCACCGTGCAAGTCGGTGATACCGCCGCGGCGGCCATCACGATCATTAGCGACCGCCCCCTTTCGGCCATCGGGATGCCCGACGTCGCTGAGCACCCGGCGGTTGGTTTTGATATTAACGCGATCGGGTTTGACAGCGATGAAAAGCGATCGGCCAGCCGCCAACAACTGCGTGAGATTTTGGGCGATGAATAGATATTCGTCGCTCGGTTGGCTGATATTGATTTTGGCGTCCGGCAATCCACCGGCAAACGCCGCGGAGTTCACTCTGGTCGACGCCTTGGGCGTCGCGGCGGGTCAAGTCGTCACCGCCCCCGGCCGGCTGTGGGTATCGTTGGGCAACGGAGAGGATTGGGTTTACGTCCGAGATTTCCGGTTTGACACCCCCGACGGCCGCTACGTTGGCTACTACAACGCGACGCTGGCCCGGGTGCTGCGGTATCCCCGAGATGGTTGGGGAACGATCTACCGGGCTGATTTTGACGACCCGCTGTTTGTCTACACGCCGGCGGACTTTCGATCGGTGCCCGCGGGAATCTCGCCGCCGGTGACCCGCTATCCGGGTGTACCGAGCGGTTATCCGTCGTTCTATCCACCCGGCGGTTTGCCTGGTGGTTTGCCTGGTCCGGTTTTGGCGCAGCCGCTACCAACACCTCCGATCGTTCCGCCTTACGTAGCGCCGCCGCGTTCCAGCGTCGAAGTGATCGATGAAGCGATCACGCCTGGCGCGACCTTGCCGCCGGTGACCCTGACTTTGGTCAATCCATCCGACCAGACGCTCTCGGTTCAAGTAGCCGATGCTTTGGGGGAGGTTGGCTTGACCGACATCACGGTGCCGCCCGGCGGCACCCACGCATTGCAATTGCCCCGCCGCGGCGACGACGTCCAGACGCGAACGATTCGTGTAACGTCACCCCAAACCGGCCGGAGCGAAACCCGAACGACGACCACGACGATCGATCCTTTGCCGCGTTACAACGTGTCGGTTGCCCGCCAAGTGCTCCGCTCGATCGCCATCGACCGGACCGGCAAGGACCCAGAGCCGATCAGCGATGCAAGGTTCGAGCAGACGTTGATCGGCGAATTTCTATTGCCACCCGACCCGCGGCTGACGGATCAATCGATTGACCTGCCCGCCTCGGCCGCAGCGTTTCGGGTGATTCAACCGTAGGGAATGCCTCGTCGAGGTAGAAAAATAGGGTAGCGGAAGTCGCCAAGACTTTCGGACTTCTGTAGATCGCAGCCGAAAGTCTTGGCGACTTCCGCTACGACCCACCAACCATCAGTTCAACTGCAGCCCATCGAGTTGCCGCAGTTATGACACAGGTGACAGTTGCCGTTGCGGACCGTGATGGAACCGCAATTATCACAACTGGGGGCGTCGGTCTCGAATCGGCTGAATTGTTGAGCCTGACCGTTGCCATTCTCCTTGGCGTGACCGTTGCCGTTTCCACTGCCGCGCTCGGCGCCGAAGGCCGCCAACATTGTCGCTCGCTCCACAATCGCGACCGCCGCCCCGGCATCGGTCCTCAATTCATCGAGCACCGAGGATGCAACCGAACCGGGGGTCATCGACAGCCCGGCCGGATCGGATCCGTTGCCCACCGGCAGCGGTTGAGCGGTTTCGCCGACGTCGCCGGACATGAACGTCAAACCCAACCAACGAGCGATGTAATCGACCACCGATTTGGCAATGCGGATCTCCTTGTTGGTTGTATGACCCTGCGGTTCAAAACGCGTATGGCTGAATTTATTGACGAGCACTTCCAACGGCACCCCATACTGCAACGCGATCGACAGCGCGGTGCCAAAGGAATCCATGATGCCGCCGATGGTCGAACCCTCTTTGGCCATGGTGATGAAAATCTCGCCCGGTCGGCCGTCGGGGTACAACCCGACGCACAAATAGCCTTCGTGCCCGGCGATGCTGAACTTATGTGTCAATGACTGACGAGTGTCGTTGAGCCGTTCGCGGCGGGGCCGGTAGACGATTTTTTCAACCACCTTTTCGACCGTCACGGTTTCGGTCTTCGCGCCGCCCTTTTCGTCCTTGGACGTGTTGAGCGGTTGCGATTGCTTGGAACCATCCCGATAAATCGCAACGGCTTTGAGTCCCAATTCCCATGACCAAAAATAGGCGTCGGCGATATCCTGCGGCGTGACCTCGCGGGGCATGTTGACGGTTTTGGAGATCGCCCCGGACAGGAACGGCTGGGCGGCGGCCATCATCGTCACGTGGGCGCGCCAATCGATGCTTCGGGTTCCGTTGGCGGCCTGGAACGCACAGTCGAACACCGGCAGGTGATCGGGGTTGATTCCCGGAGCACCCTCGATCGTGTCATGCGAGTCGATGTAATCCAAAATCGCTTGGATCGCATCGGTCTCATAACCCAGATGGGTTAAGCCCTGGCGGACGCCGTTGTTGACGATCTTGAGCATCCCGCCGCCGGCGAGTTGTTTGTATTTGACCAGGGCGATGTCCGGTTCAATGCCCGTGGTATCGCAATCCATCATGAAGCTGATCGTGCCGGTCGGCGCCAGCACCGTGGCTTGGGCGTTGCGGAATCCATATCGCTCGCCGATGTCCAGAACTTCATCCCACAACTTTGCGGCGGCCTGTTTGAGCACCGCCGGTCCGGCGTCGTCGATTTGGTCAACCGCATCGCGGTGCATCCGCATGACGTTCATCATCGGCTGGCGGTTAGGTTCAAAGCCGTCGAACGGCCCGACGACGCCGGCGATTTCCGCCGACGTCCGGTTGGCTTCGCCGTGCAGCAGCGCGGTGATCGATCCGCACACCGATCGGCCTTCGTCGGAATCATACGGAATCCCCCGGGTCATCAGCAGGCTGCCGAGGTTGGAATAACCAAGCCCCAGCGGGCGGTACCGGTGCGAGTTCCGGGCGATCGGTTCGGTCGGATAGGAAGCATGATCGACCAGGATTTCTTGAGCGATCAAGAACGTCCGCGCCGCGGCGCGGAACCGCTCGACGTCAAACGTCCCATCGGCCCGATTGAACTTCATCAAATTGATCGACGACAGATTGCAAGCGGTGTCGTCCAAAAACATGTATTCGGAGCACGGGTTGCTAGCATTGATCTCGCCCGACTCCGGGCAGGTGTGCCATTTGTTGATCGTGGTGTCGTACTGCACGCCGGGGTCGCCGCAATTCCATGCGCACTCGGCCATCCGGTTGAGCAACTCCTTGGCGTCATACGATGGCGCCTCGGACGAGTCAACTTTGTCGGTGACGAAACGGGTCTGCCATTGCCGACCGGCCCGAACGGCGTCCATGAAATCATCGGTCAACCGGACCGACAAATTGGCGTTCTGGAAGAACACCGACGAATAGGCTTCGCCGTTGAAATTGCTCTCATAACCCTCGCGGATCAACGCATGAGCTTTCTTCTCCTCGTTCCACTTGCACTCGATGAACTCCAAGATGTCGGCGTGCCAAACTTTGAGCGATTGCATCTTGGCGGCGCGGCGGGTCTTGCCGCCGGACTTGACGACTCCGGCGATCGAATCATAAACCCGCATGAACGACAGCGGACCCGAGGGCGTCCCCCCGCCGGAGAGTTTTTCACGCTGGGACCGGATCGTCGACAAATCGGTGCCGGTCCCCGAACCGAACTTGAATAACATCGCTTCGCTGCACGCCAGCCGCATGATGTCCTCCATGTTGTCCTCGACGTGCTGGATGAAGCACGCCGAACCCTGGGGAAACTCATAAGGGTCAGGTTGAAACGTGGTCTCGTTTTGACGATCCCAGCCCCAATTGCAGGTGCTGCCGGTGACACCATATTGAGCGTGCAGGCCGACATTGAACCAGACCGGCGAATTGAACGCCCCGTGCTGATGCAAGCACAACCATGTCAGGTCGCGGTAGAACGCCTCGCCGTCTTCGGGCGTGTCAAAATACCCATCGCCCAAACCCCAGTCGGCGATCGTCCGCGTGACGCGGTGGACCAATTGACGAACCGACTTCTCCCGCTCATCGGCCTTTCGCGGATCGCCGTAGAAATACTTCGAGACGACAACATTGGTCGCCAACTGGGACCAGGATTCGGGCACCTCGCAATCGGTCTGCTCAAACAGCACGCCGCCCATGTCGTCTTTGATCGCCGCCGATCGCCGCGTCCATTTCGCGGTCGCGAAGGGGGTTTGACCGTCGTCGGGACAGAACGTCGCGTCAAACTTCATCCCCGGACGGTCACGCCGCAACGTCGTGCCGAATTTACCGCGGGCGTGATCCAAACCGTGCTCAGAATTGACGTGCTGCAACACGGGGTCAGCCGCCGGGGCCGGCCGGGCAGCGGAGGGGGCGGTCGACTGGGCCGTGGCGGGGGGCAAAGTGGTGGACATGGGGGCGGTTTGAATCCGTTGGGAAAGAATGGCGGAACCAGCCGACGGCGGCGAATCGGGGACGCGGACGGACAAAACGATGCGGGTGCTAACGATGCTAGCACTACGGGTAGCGTTCCGGGCGGTGTCGCCGCACTAAATGCAGCGTCGCTGTCAAATGTACGTTGCTAGCAAAGTTTGTCAAATCGGGCGTTCCAATTCCGTCCAAATCCCCGTGGGGCTTCTGTCGACCAGGCAAGCGGTGCCGATTGATTGTCCGCGATCACGTGGACACGTTTGGTCCGGCGGTGCCTCGGCCCGGCGACGGTCCCCTGAGGCTAATAGGCGACGATCGGTTCGGGTCCCGACACCCGGCGGGGCGTGAAAATTCGGTCCGAAACCGGTCGCCGCGACATCACCGGCCGCCCGACCACCCCGCCGCCGACGATTTCCGGCGAACCGCAGCTATCGCAGCCGCCATCGCACCCGCCGCTCTCGCACGGCCCCGGGCATCCGTCGCAGCGATAGCCCCACAGCGTTTTGAACCCGCGAAGCGTCGGCCGACAGGCTCCGCAGGTGCCGCCGTTGTGGTTGCCGCAGGAATCGCACGGGTCGATCGTCGGCGGATGATTGATCCACGGATCGACGTACAATTCGCCGCAACCCCGGCAGGGACCGCAACCGCCCCCACCGCACTTGTCCTGACACTGCACGGGATGAAAATCGACCGGGTAGCAGTCGGCACACTGACCGCGGCGACCGGGCATCGCCGGTCCACCGAGCGGTCCGACGCAGCCGGTCGAGACGGCGGTCGCGGCGATCAAAATCAACAGAAGGGGCCGCATCTTGTAACTCCTCGAGCGGGCGGACGGTGGCCACCGGTGGCCAACGGTTCCATCGACGCCGACCGGTTGTCCGCTTGACGCAAACTTTGCCGGTTGCGCCGCCGCTGACGAATCTGCCGAAATTTCGGGACCCTAGACCCGCCCACGCCACGCGACCTGTTTGCCACGGGCGGCGTTGATCATCGCGCGAACTTGCAAGGCCAAAAACCACATTACTGCGACCGGGTGCAGCGGTACCGCGATCCAGCTCTGCCGCAGTCGCCAGACTGCCAAAAGCCGCGGCAGCAACGATAAGCCGACGGCGATCATCGCCAGGCACGTCGTGGCCCCCCAATAAGCCTCGGGCAGTTGCTCTTGCCAAATCAATGCCGCCGCCAGCACCAGCCACGGCAGCACCGAACCGCCCAGCAGCAGCACCGAGAAGGGAACGATCAACCGCGTGTTGGCGATGCCTTCGGTTGCATTTTTGAGCAGTCCCGATCGGACTTCGGCCGTGGTGGTGTACATCCGGCACACGGCCAACTCGGTGCCGTCGACGCAATCGGTCATCAACCCGGCTTGGCGATAGGCCAGCGGCAGTTTCAACCCGTCATGCCGCGACCCGGCCAGTGCCCGGTGAGTTCCGGCGGCGTGGTAAGACGCCCGGTCGGTCAGGAACATTTGGCCGCAACCGGAGGCAAAGCCCGGCTGGGGGGTCGCCCGCATCCGTCCAAACGGCAAATACCCGAGCAGCAGGTAGTGCATCATCGGGATCAACAATTTCTCGGCCACCGTCCCGGTTTGTTGCCGCGGGAAACACGACAGCAGGGCGATCGGACCTCCGGGCAGCGGCCGGGCTTTACGCCGCAGCAGCACCGAGAGCGCCGCCGGTTGCATCCGAACGTCGGCGTCCAAAAATAGAAAATGATCGTAAGCGGCGGCCTGCGACAATCGGAAACAGGCGTGCTGTTTGCCGTTCCAACCGTCGGGCAATCCGACGCCATCGATCAAACGCACTCGGCCGTCGCGCTGATTGATTTGGCGGACCAAGTCGCCAGTCCCATCGGTCGAACCATCGTCCAGCACGACGACTTCCAACGTCACGCCGTCGCTGGCCAAAACCGCGTCGACGGACGCCTCGATCCCACCGGCCTCGTTTCGGGCGGGGATTAGGACCGAGACCGGCGGCGGGGCGACACCCGGTTGCGGCGCGAGGTCGCGAAACCGCGGCAGGTTGACGCACCACTGGATTGCCGGGAGCGATGCCAACAGCAAGGCGGCGATCGCGGCAATCAGGAGCGTCAAAGCCACGGCGGGATCGTTTCGGGGGGACAGACCGGTCGGCGTGGCATTGTGGACCGGGGGCGTCGGCCCGTCACCGGGGCGTGCCTTGATTCTCAAACGCATCGCCGTGAGCCGGCCGGTAGGGCACGCCCCGCCACCAAGCCGCCGCCCGGCGGAGCGGTTCGAGCGGACCGGTCCCGGATTTTCCCTTCAATAGATTGACAAACGGCTCGGACCGACGAACCAAGGTGACCTCGGCAAGCTCCCGCTGGGTCGCCCGCAAACGGTTGTGCAGCTCGCCGGACCAATCGGATTTGGTCCAATCCTCGTGCTCGGAGGTGTCAAATGGGGTGCCGATGTGAGCCAAACATTCGGGCAACCGTTCCTGCCAGAACGGGTATTCCAGTGCGACCGGCAGCAGGAACGCACGGGCCGGCGGGCCACCGCGGCGAGCCGACCGGGCGATGGCCGTTGCCAGGTGAGCGATGCCCGGCTGCAGCGGCGCGTCGTGGTCGCGAACGTCGGTGAAGCGGCCTTCGGGGGTGATCCAAAGCGCCGTTGCCGGACGCCGCAGGATCTCGTGGGTGACGTGCAGGAAATCCGCCGCACCTCGCCGATCGTTCAGTCTCACGCCAAAAAAGCCGAGCCGCCCGAACACCGCGTAGCGTTGCAACGCCTCCGCATCGATCGGCGCGTAAAATTGCCGGGGGGCAAACAATTGGTTGTTGATGAAATGCGCGATCAACGGGTCCCACCACGACGGGTGGTTGGCATAGACGATCAACGGGACGGCCGGATCGAGGAACCCTATTCGATCCATCGGGTCGCCTTGCCGAGCGATGATGGCCAACGAATGAAAATGCCGGCGCAGGTAGGGCCGCAGGAATCGATGGAATCCTCGCTGAAACCAAGCCGGCGGGATGGGGGGCACGTCGGCGTCGGTGGGAGTCGTCATTTCAATTCCATGCAATATCCGTGCGGCTATGCAATCGCTGCACCGCCCCGGCCGGATCGGCTCCGCAGCCGCCGCTGAGCAGTTGCAACACCGGCTGCATCCCGATCCCGCTGGCCTCTTGAATCAACGTGGGTTGAATCCCCGGAGATTGAAAGAATGACAGGGCGATGTTCAAACTCGACGACCCGCCCGGGACTTCGGCGGTCCGCAATTGCTCAGTGATCGTTTCAATTTGGCCATCGCCTGCACAAACGACCAGCCTCCGCGTCGAACCTCCGCAACGCAACAGGACCGGGGGCAGTGCCTGCAAACCTTGTTCGGTCGTTTCGTAGGAACGGAAACGGTGCTCCCCCGCCCCGACCGTCAATTGAGCGGTCGAACCGATCGCCAGCGACGTGTCGCCTCCCGATTGGGTAGCCGATTTGACTTCCCGGCTGTTCCCCGGTCGGCGGGCCTTGCCGTCGCCGATCGCTGCGCGGCTCAATTCCACCGCGACCGAAAGCAGTTCGCCGGCAAATGCCGGGGCCGGGGGCGGTTCCACCTCCAAGTCCATCACCCGCTGCCCAAGTTCTAACTGCAGCTGTCGCTGGATTGATTCAAATCGGTCGGCCATCTCGCCGGGCAGTTTTGTCCAAGGATTGTCATCAATCGCGGTCATCGCCGTGGAGCCTGAATCGGAAGCATCGGCGGCGACGACCGACTGAATCGCGGCGGCAATGAATCTCGCCCGATCGCGGATCCGAGCCTGCAACCGGGCCGCAACCTGTTGAGCTTGCTGACGGATTTGGTGCGTCGCGTCGATCGCGGCTCGTTGCAAAGCAGTTTCCAGGGCGGCGGCAAAACGTTGCTCCGACCAGCCGTCGGCGTCCAACAACCTCGCCTCGGCATCGTCTGTGACCGGAGCGGTTTGCGAATTTGCCGGGTCGACCGAACCGGCGATCTTTTGAAAAACTTCCGCCACCACCGTTTGCATGTCGGCAAGACTGAGACGTTGACCCTTCAACAGTTCGCCGACCGCGGAGTTCAAACCGGCCGAGATTTTGGCTGACCGCTCTTTCGTCCAGCCGCTCAACCCGCGACCGGCGAGATATGTCGCCGCCAACTCGGCGACGCTGAGATGCGGGTCCACCCACGTTTCGGATTCATCATCGGGGGGCACCAATTGTTTGGCAAAATCCCGCAACATCGACTCGCGGCCGCCAACCGAAGACCACCACCGATCGGCCGCGACCGCTGCGGAAATCGATAATCCTGCGGCTTGGACCATTTGCTCGGCGTGCCCGGAGAGTTCCGCATCGTGCCGGGGCCGGCCGAGCCAACGAACCAGCCGCAACCGAGCCGCGGCGATCGCCAGCGACAGGTCTTCGGTGTCGGCGATGTTGTCCAAACGACTCACCCCCACGCTGCGGACCGTCGGACCGATCGTGCACTGCGCCTCACATTCCTGGCGACGCCCCGATTCCAACCAAGCCCCCGCTCCGCACGCGGACGTCCAGATGTAATCGATGATCGTCGCGGCCGCGGATACCTGTTGACCGCCGACCTCACCGTCGCTGAGCAGGTAGGTGCCGCGCAGCGGGTTGCGAGCCGCCGGAACGCTCGGCCAATTCACGCCGCGATCGCCGGGATAGCTGCCGCCGGCCCGCAGATAATGTTGCAACTCCGTCGCCGCGGCGATCGAGTTGGGTAGACCCAAAATATGTTTGGGGTGACTGCGAAAGGAGCCGACCGAGAGCAGCGGGACGATTTCGACGTCGTGGCCACCGGCGGCATCGACCAGCGTTCGCACTCGGGGAGCTAAATCCAGCAGCATCCCGCTGGCGGTCCCGCCGCACAGCGAGCCGACCAGGAAGATGCGAAGGCGTTGACCCGTCGCGGCCGCGGCATCGGTTCCCGGAGTCTCTCCGGCGGCCGATTGATACGCCCGGGTGACGGCCGCATCGATGACGTCAGCATGATCGAGCATGGCCAATCGACCCAGCGGCCGCATCCCGCCGGTCCGCCCGTCGCGAGGAATGTTGTAGATCCATCGCCTTGAGAGCGTTTGAAACTTCGAGGCACCGCCGTGTCGGTAACTTTGGGGCGACCCCAACGGTGTGGGGACCGGCCAGTGCCCCCCCGACCCGGTCCCTCCGATTTGCCGTTCGACACTGGTCAAACAATCGCGATCGGTGTCGATGTGGACGCTGAACCAATCGGCTTTGCAGGTTGAATGTTCCGCCGCCGCCCGGCGCCGAAGTTCCGCAACGCACGCTCCGCCCATCCCGCCCACGGCAATGACCAGGGTTCGCTCGGCGGTCGAATGACCGTCCGGGGAATTTCCAACCAAATCCTCGATCGGTCCCAGGTCATGGACCGGCAACGCGGGCATCAGGTCCGGCTTCTTGGGCGACGATGCGACCGCGATCGGCGATGAGCCAGCCGGCTGGGACAGCGCCGCGATCAAATCCGAGCAGCAGCCGAATCGCCTCTCGGGATCCTTTTCCAAAGCCCGGGCAAGGATCGGACGCTGGTGCGGGGGGAGCGACCGCAGGTTGGGCGCCGAGTGAATGTGCTGGGTCGCCAACTGGGCGATCGTTTTGCCTGAAAACGGCCGAACCCCGGTCAGCATTTCTTGATACATGACGGCCAACGAATACTGGTCGCTATGCAAGCTTGGCCGACCGTCAAACACCTCCGGCGGCGCGTAGACCGGCGTCAGCCCGCCGACGACCGACTGCGTGACATCGCGCAAATCTTTGACCAAACCAAAGTCCGCCACCTTAATATGGCCGCCGACGAGCAACAGGTTGCCCGGCTTGATATCCAGGTGTTGCAACTGAAAATCACGGTGCAAGTAGTCCAAAGCGTCGGCGGTTTCCCGGAGGTATCCGAGCAACGACTTGGCATCGATGCCGGTTTTGCCATGCTGCCGAGCATCCTCGTAGAGATCTTCGACCGACCCGTCGGCCAGTTCGGTGACGATGGTCAGACGATCGTCGACAATCTCATAACGTTCCAAGGACAGGAGGAAGGGATGCTTGACCCCTTTGATCCGGTCCAGCGACTTTTGTTCTCGTTGACCGCGGCGTTGTTCGGTGGAGCCGAAGACGAATTTGATTGCCTTTTTGACGCCGCCGGGAGCGTCGCATCGCCAGACTTCGCCGAAACCACCTTCACCGAGTTTGGCTTCGAGAACATAACCGGGGATCGGCTCATACCCGGCGGCGATCGGTTGATTGGCGGTCAGGGTCATAACGTTGAACTAAATACGGTTAATTGACAAGGCACAAAAGTCTTTCTTAGCGGCAGGGCGCAAGCCCTCCGGTTCCCGCTCCCTCGTTCTTAACGGCAGGGCGCGAGCCCTCCGGTTCCCGCTCCCTCGTTCTTAAAGGCAGGCCGCAAGCCCTCCGGTTCCTGTCCTCCCAAACCAAAATTTGTCAACATCACAAATTACTAAAATAGCTGCGGCACGCCTGATCGATCAGCGCCGGTTCGATCCGCAGCGGCATGTCGCGATAACGACAGTTCGCCGCCACCTGTTGCAACAGATCTCGCGGATGGCAACGTCTCATCGGCCGGCCGGTTCGTTTGTAGAATGCCAACAGGTAGTCGGCCAGTTGCGGTGTGGCGGGAAAACCCAGTTTGGCGGCGACCGTTTCGACGATCCGTGAGTACTCCGCCGGGGTCGGATCGCTGACAAAGATTTTGTAGGGCACCCGCCTCAGGAAAGCTTCGTCGACCAACTCATTGGGGTCCAAATTGGTCGAGAAAATGATCAATTGTTCAAACGGAACTTGTATTTTTTTGCCGCTCGGCAGCGTCAGGTAATCGCATCGATTCTCCAGCGGGATGATCCACCGATTGAGCAATTCCTCGGGTCGGATTCTCTGTCGACCGAAGTCGTCGATCAACAGGCACCCGCCGTTGGATTTCATGTGCAGCGCCGCCTCACAGACGTTGGATCGCGGATCGTGGCGAATTTCCAGGTTTTCAAGCGTCAATTCGCCCCCGACCACGACGCTGGGCCTGCGAATCCGAATCCACCGTCGGTCCCATTGTCCACTGTGCATCAGCCCCGGTTCAATCTCCGCATCCTCCTCGCCCTGATGCTCACTGGGCGAGGCATAGTGCATTGAATCGTCTTTAACCTTAATCAAATTGCCGTCATCCAGGATCGCATAGGGGATCCAAATCTCCTGGCCCATGCAGTCGGTTAGTGCCCGAGCTATGGTCGTCTTGCCATTGCCGGGGGGGCCAAAAAGGAACATGCCGGTGTTGGAATTGACCGCCGGACCCAACTCATCGAGCAAGTTGTCCTGATAGGCGAGCTTTTGCAGCGACGCCACCAGGTCCGCTCGGGTGATCGGGGTGATCCCACTGGCCTGGGCCTCAACGCCCAAGCAGTAATCTTCCAAGGTGATGGGTGCCGGTCCGATGTAAGCGCATCGCGATAGTGCTTCGCGGGCACGCCCGCTGCCCGACTCGGTCAACGAGTAGTAGTAATCATTGAAAGCGGCGGGACGGACATGGGCCAAAAACTTTCGCCCCCGCAGTCGTTCAAAAAAGTCTTCTAAGATTCGGAACGGCAACCCCATCGCTTTGGCGGTATTGCGACCCGAAATCGTCCCGGCCTGGTGGACGGTCTTGAGCAGCAGGTTTTCGATGAATTGTTGGGATAGACCGGTCTCCTCGATGGTCCGCGGCTGCACCGGCCAGTATTGATCACCCGAGAGCAGACCGCCCAACAGTGAGAATTCGACGGAGTCGGTGTCGTTGGCCAGAGCAGTCATGGAGCCGGACATGGGTGAGGGAAACGGGGATGACGATCGTCCAAAGGTAGGTCGCGCGGTGATGCAACCGATTCGGAAATCAAATTTTTCTCGCGGGCCGTCGCCGGCGACCTAACCTTGCGGGATTGCCATGCCGACGCGGGCATCCAGAAAATTTCCATTCACCAGCGGGACGTACGCTCATGCTTGCGGCTGACCAAAGCCAATCGCCGCCAATGGCGACCCCCCGTCTCGGCTCACCCGATGCCATCTGGTTTCTCAATGGTGCGATGTGCGCCGGGGATAGTTCCAAACATTGCCCGATCGACCAGCAACCTTTTGTGGTCGGGCGCCAATCCGGGGTGGCACTGAAGCTCGACTACCGAACCGTCAGCAGTCGACATG
This sequence comes from Pirellulaceae bacterium, assembly GCA_963833245.1. Classification (GTDB taxonomy): domain Bacteria; phylum Planctomycetota; class Planctomycetia; order Pirellulales; family Pirellulaceae; genus Rhodopirellula. The sequence goes on along the minus strand of CAWHXH010000001.1, from coordinate 284,810 downwards.
CGGAGCTGAGCGTCGAGTCGGGGCAGTTGATGATCCGCGATTTGGGTAGCACCAATGGCACCTACATCAACGGCAATAAACTGACCGGCATGGCGGCGCTCAAAGCCGAAGACCTGGTGCATTTTGCCGAAGCCCCTTTCCGCATCCGCCGTCAAAATCGCACCCCTCTGACAACCGGAACGATCGCCGAAAACGTCTGCGATCAAGCGCTCGCCCTGGTCCAATTCGACCGGTTGATGAACCAGCGTCTGGTCCGGCCTCATATCCAACCGATCGTGCGGATGGGGGAGGAATCTTTGGTGGGATTTGAAATCCTCGGCCGCGGCAGCGTCTTTGGTCTCGAATCGGTCGGAGCGATGTTTCAAGCCGCCGAGCAATTGGAACTGGAAGTCGAGCTGTCCAGGTTGCTGCGGTGGGAGGGGCTGCGGATCACCCGCGACCACGATGCCGCACCGAAACTATTCGTCAACACGCACCCCAAAGAAATGCGGGACCTCGATGCACTCTTGCAATCGGTCCGCGACGTTCGCGAGTTAGCACCCTCGGCATCCATCGTGCTGGAGATTCATGAGGCGGCCGCCGCCGATGCGGCTTCGATGCGCCGAATCCAAAATGAACTGCACGCGATGGGGATCGAGTTGGCTTATGACGATTTCGGCGCCGGTCAAGCCAGGTTGGCGGAATTGATCGAAGCCCGACCGGATTACGTCAAATTCGACATCAGTTTGATCCGCGGTTTGGACACCGCTGACGCCAGCCGCCGCAACATGATTGAGGCATTGGTTAAAATGGTTCGCGATTTGGACATCGCGGCATTGGCCGAGGGCATAGAAACGGCTGCCGAAGCGGAGGTATGCCGCCGGATTGGTTTCGATCTAGCCCAAGGTTACTACTACGGCCGGCCGGGACCGGTGTAGGAAGTTTACAGTTTACAGTTTACAGTTTACAGTTTACAGTTTTCGGATAAAATTCTTATGATGCAGAAACTGTGAACTGAAAACTGTGAACTGAAAACTATCTTCGCGGCGGTCGGACGTCTTTGACCGCGCCGGCGCCGGTTTGGCTGGCTCGCTGATTTTCTCGCTGGATCGCGTCGTAGACTTCTTGACGATGCACCGGGATCGCTTGGGGCGCTTCGATCCCCAGTCGCACTTTGTCACCACGGATGTCGACGATCGTCACAACGACGTCGTCACCGATCATGATCGATTCGTCTCGGTGTCGGGATAGGACGAGCATGGGGTCCTCAATTGAGCCGGCGTCGGCACTGCGAAAGGGGAGGGGCGTTTGGAAGGCGGGGATGACAACCAAGTCGCTTCCCCCGGGTAACCAGTGCATCGTCCCGGTGGCGCCCGCAACATCACCCCGCCGCCCCGGGGGTGGGCACGTGCGGGTCGTGCCGACCCGACCGGATTGACCCGGACGCACCGGATCGCCGTTCTATGCCGCGACGCGTCGCACCGAACCGCCGATTTCCATCCCCGAGACTGCCGCCGCGGGTTCGAGCTGTAACGTTTGTCGCAGCGGTCGCTGATCCTCGGTGATCACCTGGGCGCCCAGTCGTCGGTCCAAATTGATGACCAATGGTGCCCGCAGGTTGGTCGACAACCGCCCGACGTGGCCCGCGACGGTTGTCAGGACGTAGACCTCGGTGCAGGCCGTCAGCAGCAGGGGGGCTAATTCCCGGCGAGCGACATGGACGCGATAATCGCCGAAAAAGGACCGCGGGCTGATCACCGGCACCGCCCGATCAGGCCTGGCGATGCTTTGAAACCAAGCGACCGATTGGTTACTCGGTTCGCCGATCAACGCCCATTGTCGCAACGACTCCATCCCAATGAGACCCTGCGGGAACAGGAACACTTGGTCGCTGCGGATGTCCAGGTTGCCGAAGCGTTCGGTGGTGATTTGCACGACGGCGATTCCCGATGGCGGGTGAGTTGTTCCAGGTAGTGTTGACTATCGGTTATCCGGCCGGCAAAACCTGAATGATTGTTACCACCGGAGCGGTGTTCGTTGTTGCTTGATTTTCCGCGTTGCGGCGTCAACCCGTTTGTGGGGCAAGGTCACGGCCCGGACAGTCCCGACGTCCGAACCGTCGAGGGGAACCACTGCTCGATACTCTGGCTGATCCCCGACAACGCGTATCGCCGCACCGTCGGGTCGTTGATCGAACCATCCACCTCGATCGTCCACAACGTGTAGCGTTGGTCCCGCAGCGGGCTGATCACGCGGGAAACGATCGAGTGTGGCGAGACGCGGGTATTGAACGTCAAATCCAATTGACCGGTCTCCGAAACCGTTCCGCCGCCATCGAGCGCTACCAGATCGCCCCAGAGCTGCAGCCGAGTGAAGTTGACGTCCCAGCCGAAGAGGGCAAACTCCGCCGCCCCGTCGGTGAACGCAGCGTCCTCGGCCGGTTTGATCGATAGCAAACCGAGCAGTTGCGCCGCCCAGGGCAGCTCGTACAGGTTCGCACCCGACAACGTCCCCGACCCGGTTCCTCGCAACAGATCGGTGTCACCGAGTTGACCATCGAGTTGCAAATTGACGTGCAATCGCCCGGTCAAATCCGACGCCACGCCGCCGAGTTGCTCGGTCACCTCGGCGACGGGGGCCTGGTCCAGCGAGACGGCCATGTCAAACGTCCCGCTGGGCAAATCCATCACCCCGCCAACGTCCAGCACGCCACCGAAAAGCCGCCCGACCAGCGGCGAATTCACCGCCCGGCTGCCAAGGTTTTCGCTCGCCGTTGCCGATCGGTTGCGTTTCCGACCGCCGGCCGCGTTGCCGAGTCGCAATTCGTCGCCGGCGATCGCAAACGGGCCTCGCAGCGCCGTGAATTGATAACCGTAGGCGTGCAGCGAATCGATCGCCACCGTCCCGGACGCTTGGGTTTGAAACCCGTCATGCTCCCCCCGAACGACCACCTCGCCGCGGATTGAATGCACCGACTGGTCCCACGCCCGGCCTTCCGCCCCGCCGATCCGGTTGCCCTCCAGTTGCAATTGCAAATCCCAGTCAAATGTCGGCTCGGACCCGAAACGGCTGGCGTCGGCAAAGTGGACCCGGGTCGTTCCTCGAACGCCGATCGCACCCCGCAAATCCAACGACTGCAGCGCCGAAGCGGGTCCCGGCGGCACCGCGGCGATCAGCTCCGAATCGATCAGCAGGCGGCTGCCGGGTTGATGGGTCAATCGCATCGACCACTGTCCCGATTCGTCGCGTCGACAATCGCCATCAATGTCAAAGCGTGACTCGCCGTGCCGGCCGCGAACGTCGCCGATCGTCACCACGCCGTCGCGGTAGGCAACCGAACCGCGAGTGACGTCGACCCGGTAAGGCACCGCGGTGGGGCGGATGGACAGCCCCGCGTGATTGCCCGTCGAGTGGTTGACCCCTAGCTGCTCGCCCCGGGCGACGATCTCCAGCGGTCCGGTGCCGGTCCGGTGCAGGTGCAGTTCCAATCGATCGAGCACGCCCGATGGGCTGATTGCGTCCCAAATCTCTCGCGAATCCGGCGGCAACGCGACCCGGAGCGGTTGATCCAGGTCCAAGTCCGCGATCCGGAAAGTCATGTTCAATTCCGGCGGCCCGAACTCGTCGGAGCGGCCGGGTGGTTGCAGCGGACGTTTGGCGATCGGCGTGCGAAGTTCAAACAGTCCGTCGGCTGCGACGTGGGCGTTGCCGGCGTTGGCGGCCGAAAAACCGATCATCCGAACCGAGTCGTCTTCGATTTTGACCCGCCCCGAAACGTCATAGAGCGGGTAGGCGAACGCGTCAAAACGCATCGCGCCACCGACGACCCGCAGATCGACCTGTTTGTGCTCCCCGCCGGCCGCGTCGACGCTCAGCCGCGCCTCGGCCAATTGCACCGATCCGCGGGGCCGCAGCGACCGGATGAATGACTCGGCCGGCGATCGGCCTTTTTCATCGACGTCCGTCGATTGCGGATCGGTCAACGCGCCGATCAGCGAATCGTCGATCGGCAACGGCCCGTCGGTGGTCACCACCACCAATCGCCGCGGATCATCCGGTCCGCCCAGTTCGGGGGGCAGCGGCATATCAAAGTGGCACCGGAGCGTCTGACCGCCGGCCGAGCCGACCAACTGCTTGGCGACAATCCGACCCTCGGCCAGCGTCATTTCGCCGGTCACGGCATCGACCGGATAGGGGAATTTGGCCACCCGGACCGACACACCGCGAGCCTGCAGCGACCCGGCAATCGACCAGCCGGGCGGCCGCTGGCCTTCGCCGGCCAACCGCCAAGGTTGCGACGCGGCCGGCGGGGTGCCCGGATAACGCAACTGGACCGACGCGTTGATCGGACCGGTCGGACGCGTCTTGGCCCAACCCTCGGCGATGTCTCGCGGCAACCTACCGGCCAACTCCGGTCCGACGACCAAACCGTCGGCTACCACGTTGGATTGAACCACCACGTCGCCCATCGACCGCGGCCACCGGCCCGGCGGCAGCGATTGCCAATCGATCAGGCCGGTCGATCGGCAGGTCCCGTGACCGATTCCCACGGTCAAATCGTTCCATTGAAGCGTTCGGTCGGCCAACACGATTCGGCCGGCAATTTTCGACAAAGCCGCCGGCAATCGCGGGTCGTCGATTGATCCTTCCCGCGGCAACGCATCGGCGTGAATTTGCCAAACGCCGCCGCGACAGCGGGCTGAAACCCGGGCCGCGAACGGCATCCGGAGGTGCCGCGGCGGCTGGGTCGTCGACCCGGCTACCCACAACGCCCACCGCGCCGCCTCCTCGTTGAGATTGACCGATGGACATGACGCATCGATGTCGATGCCGCCATCGGGCCGAGTCTCAATTTTGACGCCGACCACCCCCGTCGCCTGATCCCATCCTGTCAGTCCAATTCGCTGGACACCGGTCGTCAAGTCTTTGTCGACCCGCACGCCGGTCATTCGTAGCTCCCGCCGCGGCGGTGCCCCCGGACCGGTGGGAACCAATGAAATCGAAACCTCGGACAACTCCGTGACCGGACAGCCGGGACCGACCATCGGCGGCGGCCACAACGACGCAATCGCCAATCGATCGGTTCCGGCAGCGACCGGCGTGACCAACCGAACGCCTTGGAGACTCAAACGGCTGGTTTGAATCAGCGGTGATTGGGGCGGGGGCGAATCACGCGTCATCATCTGACCAAAACGCTCCGCCGCGTCGGCCGGATCGATCGTCGCGTCGGCGACCAATCGATCGATCCACAATCCCTGGCGTCCGCCGCCGGCCGCGGCCATCGGTTGAGATAACTCGATGTCTTGAAAGACGAAGCCGACGCCGTTTTGAAACGTCCCGCGACCGATGCTCACCCGCCAATCGGGATAGCGGTCAACGAGTTGTTGCAAAAAGACGCGTCGAGCCTTTTCCCCGACCGTCTGCGGGCCAACCGTCCAAGCGACCAGCCCGGTCAACGCGATCGTGGTCACCACGAATGCCCAACCACCCCACCGGGACCGGCGGGTGGGCGGCGGGACCGGATCGGCGAGTGTCGCGTCGGCGTTCACCCCGCCATCGGTACGGTTTTCCTCAGCCGCCCCACCAGTGCGAATATTCGCCCAGCCGGTACAGCCAGGGACTCTGCCACGGCGTTCGCAGGCTGGCCGAGACCGAAAAGACCGAAGCGGCGATCAAAACCGCCAGCGTCCACCGCCCGGCGGCGGATTTCCGCATCGCTTCGATCGCCGGGATCGTCGACCAAAGCCACAGCGGCACGCACCACACCATCCACCGCAACGCCACGCTGACGCCGCCGTAGTTGCGATCGATCAACGGCCGGGCAACGTAAAACGCCAGACAAACCGCGGTGGTCAAGATCACCGCCGCGGCCAATCGCTTTTGGGGCCATGCCCCGGCCGACAGCCACGCCCCCCAACCGAACGGCACGAGCAGCCAAAAGGGCGTGAGCGAGAGAATCCCGTGGTGTCCGACCAGGGTGTGAACCAGGTAGACCGCCCGCGAGGGTTCACCCAGATCGACGCCCCGCCGCCGGCCCGGTTCCCGCCAGTAGCTGCCGGGATAATCGTACCAGTCGTCCCAAATTCGCACCGCTTGCGTCCCCGAGTCATCCGGCGGATCGATCGCAAACCTTGTGATTTGGCCGCCGGCGGTCCGGTGGGCTTCCCAACCGCCGCCGGGCAAGGCTCGGATGACTTGCAAATCAGCCGGCGGATTGCCTGAATTAAACGTCTCGACGACTTCACCATGCGACCGGTGTGCGTAGGGCGTCCGCCAGGAATCGTGTGCCAGGAAATTAGTCCCCAACCCCGCCGCCGCGACGACCGCCGCGGCCAACAAAAAACCGGGAACCGCTCGGAGGTTGACCCATGCGGCCAGCACCCCCCAGAGGCAAAACATCGACAGAGCCGGCAACTCGGCGACAACCCCCACCGCCGCGGCTAGACCCAGCCCAAATCCCAACTGACTGATTCTCAAAAGATGGAAGCCCGGCCCCTCCTCCCCGAAGCGGGGCGAGGGGGAGTATTGCACCAACGTCAAATATCCCCAAACCGCCGCCGCCGTTGCTGTCACCCCAAGCGAATGGTTGTTCAACGACACCCAAAAAGGTGTTGCCATTGTCGCTGTCCCCGCAACCGCCAACCCGACTAACCGGACGACATCCGAAGCCCCCGCCAAAGTCATCGTTTGCCAAGTCGCCCACAAAAAAAACGCCAGCATCGGCAAATTTGTGAGCGCCAAAACCAACCGCGGGACATAGACCGGGTGGTCGGTCATCCGCAGCCCCGTCAAACGATGGGTGACCCAGTAAACCCCGGCCACCATCGTCGGAAACAACGTCGGCTTGGACGAGTAATGATGAACCCGCCCGTCGTCGCCGACGTGCATCACGCGGTCGATCGTCTGCCAGGGATGACGCGTTTTGCCGTGCCGATCGGTGGCGGTGATCGATTGCGTCCGGTCGATCGCGTAGCTGCCGTCTTCGACCAACGACGCGACCGTCGCCCATCGCGACCGGTCGTTGGCCGACAGGAAAGCGGTGTCCCCCTCGGGCGACGCGACCACGGCAATCCGGCCGGCGACCCATCCGATCGAAACGGCTGCCAGCACCAAAGCCAATTGAACCGTCGTCATCGCACGACTTCGGCAACGCTGACGGCCGACGTCGACAAGCCAGTGGGATAGGCCTCCGGCCTGTCTTTCCCCCCGCCCCTGTCTTTCCCCCCGCCCCTGTTTTTCCCCCCGACCTCGTCCCAACCGACAGGTTCCCTGCGGCCCATCCGCTCGGCCGCCGCAAAATGCGACACCACCACCTCGCTGACCAACCCCGCCAACATGCACTGGCCACCCAACAACACCGCCAGGATGCAGTAGTAGAAAAGCGCCGAAGCGTGCAGGTGGATCGGTTCCCAGCCGTCGACCGCCCGCGTCAAAACCCACGCCGCCGTCAGGTACGTCATTCCGATCGCCCCGACGGCGAAACACGCCAGTCCCGCGGCGCCGACGGCGTGCAGTGGCCGGCGGCCGTAGCCGGTCAGCAACCGAATCGTCAGCAAATCAAGGAACCCTTTGGCCAACCGCGACACGCCGTATTTACTGACGCCAAACTCACGCGGGTGATGTTCGACGACTTTTTCGCCCACCCGGTAGCCCCGCGCCGACGCGAGCACGGGAATGAAGCGGTGCCGTTCGCCGTAGAGGTCCAATTCCTTTAACACCTCCGCCCGGTAGGCCTTGAACCCGCAATTGTGGTCGTGCAATCGCACACCGGTCATCCCCGAAACCAACGCGTTGAACACGCGGCTGGGCAGGACCTTGTGCCACGGGTCGTTCCGCTTTTTTTTCCAACCCGAAACGACGTCCAGCCTCAGATCCCCGGCCGCCAAAATCGGTGCGATCATCGCCGGCAACTCGTCGGGGTCGTCTTGCAAATCCGCATCCATCGTGACGATGACTTCGCCGGTCGCGGCAGCAAACCCGACCGACAACGCCGCCGCTTTGCCAAAATTCCGTCGCAACCGGATCGCCGTCACCGCCGGATCGTTCGCCGCCATCGCCGACATGATCGACCATGAATCATCGGTTGAACCGTCATCGACCCAAATCAAGTCCGCGTCGATGCCGTTTTCATCGGCAACTTGGCCGATCCGCCGGCGCAGCGTCACGAGCGTGTCGCGTTCGTTCATCGCCGGCACGACAACAGTGACCCGGGGGCGGGCGGCGGGCGACGCCGCGACCGCCGGACGTTCAAAGCTCGATAGTTTGGCAATCATGGGTCGCAGTCTAATGCAGTGACCGGTCTTATTTGCGGGATCAACCGTAGCGGAAGTCGCCAAGACTTTCGGCGGCGATCGGTCGAATCCGAAAGTCTTGGCGACTTCCGCTACTGGATTTCTCACCCCCCGATCGCGTGCATCGTCCGCACCGGTTGAACAAAATTCGGGTCGTCGATCCCGTGCCCCGCTCGTTTCGCCGCGACACAGGACTCGACCGCCGCGGCAATCGTGTCGTCATCGGCCCCGCCGCGGAGCAGTTCCCGCAGCGGCGTTTCCTCGTGGCTAAACAGACAATTGCGCAGCCGGCCGTCGGCGGTCAGCCGCAGCCGGTTGCAGTCGCCGCAAAACGGCCGCGTGACGCTGCGAATCAATCCAAAGCGAAGCGGCCGGCCGTCGACCCGGAACTCAAACTGTTCCGCCGGCTGGCTCGGCGTGTCCCGACCGATCGGCGTGATTTCGCCGAATGCGTCTTGTAACAACGCCAGACAGGCGTCGCCGGTCAAGACCGCCGCATCGGTCCAAGCCCGGTCGGCGTCCAGCGGCATGAACTCGATCAGCCGCAGCGTCACGCCGTGACCGGCCGCCAAACGGCACAACCCCACGAGCTGCGACTCGGTGATCCCCGCGATCGCCAACGCGTTGAGTTTGACGCTGTCGAACCCCGCCCGCACCGCCGCATCGATTCCGGCCAAAACCGCGTCCAAACAATCCCGCCGCGTCAGTTGCCGAACAACGTCCCGGTCGACCGCATCGATCGAGATATTGACCCGCCGCAAACCCGCCGCCCGCAGCGCCACCGCTTGGGCCGGCAAACCGAGGCCGTTGGTCGTCATCGCCAAATCCCCGATCCCGGGAATTTTGGCCAGTTGACTGACCAAAACCGGCAGGTCTCGCCGCACCAACGGTTCGCCGCCGGTCAACCGAACGTCGTCGAATCCGAACCGATTGACCAACAGCGTTACGACTCGCGAGATTTCCTCGAACGTCAACAACTCCGCTCGCGGGGCGAACTCGACGTCTGTCGCCGGCATGCAGTACGTGCATCGCAGGTTGCACCGATCGGTGACGCTGACGCGCAGCGACGTGTGCCGCCGCCCGTGGGTATCGACCAGCGGCGTGGTAGGCATGGACGAGCCGGTGGAGGAAACAAGAGATGCCAAAACAAACAACAACGTAGTGGATTTTGCTAAAAAACCATCCACCCAAAGGATTGACCGACTTTCATGGACGACGAAACCGAGTACGACACCGACGAGTTCGACGACGACGATTACCAAGAGTTCGTCGACCGGGAGTTCGGTGGCGAGGTCAAAACCCATCGCCCGATTTGGATCGCCACCGCCGTCATCGTGCTGGCGGCGATCCTGTGGGCGACGCTCCTGCCACGTTGACTCTCGTAGGGTGGGTCAAGCCGCTTCGGCGCCGACCCACCTTCGTTTCGTTGCCAGCGGTGGGTCGGCGCCGAAGCGGCTTGACCCACCCTACCGGAGTTTGATTGGGGCGGGTGCGACGTTCCGGCAGAACGTCGCCACCTGGGGGCGACTTTAACGATTGCGCAAGATTTTCTAATTCTGCCGGTTGAATCGGTCGATCAAAACAAAACCCGCCCGCCCCCGCCCGCCGACCGGCCGCCGATGATTTCGACCCGCCGCATCGCTGTCTGGACGTTGACGTTGTTGGCGGCATCGGGCGCCTCCGCCCAAACCCGCTGGACCGGACCGATCGTCCAGTACGCTGACGAACCGGTCGTTTCGGGTGATTGCGTCAACTGCGGTCCCGTGTGCGATTGCAACGCGTGCGATTCGATCGGTCCGACGACCGTTTGCGATATCGACCGCGTTTCAATCGATCTGCCGGTCTTTCGCATCGACTGGAACCGGTTCGAGTTCGGCGCCGGGTCGACCGGGGTGACCGGCCCGATCACCAAATTGACCGATCAAAACGGCGGTCAATTCGGCTACCAACAACACGTCAACGAGTCCCGCGACCTGCGGCGGTGGCTTGGGATCGACATCGCGGCGCAATTGGGCGTCCGGTTGACGCAATTGAATCTCGGCGATGGCGTCGGCCCGGCCGAATCTCGCCACCAAACATTCGTGACCGGCGGGTTGTTTCGCCGCGTCGACTATGGGCTGCAGTACGGCGTGGCGGTCGACTATTTGAATGACCGCTGGATCGCCGACTTCGAGGTCGTGCAAATCCGCGGCGAAGTCGCGTGGGTCGCGACGCCGTGTCACAGCTTTGGGGCGAACTTTGCGTTTGGCAGCAGCGACGACGTCACGGACTTTTCCTCGGCCGGCGTCGGGTTTCAGACGGTTGCGACGGTCGATCAAGTCCGCGGGTTTTACCGTTACCAAATGTCGCCGGTCGGCGGGGCTTGGACGACGTACTTGGGCGGCACCGACGACGACCATTTGATCCTGAGCAGCGAAGTCGATCTGCCGGTAACCGAACACCTCGGTTTGCGGGTCGGGTCGACGTATTTCGCGTCGGCCGGCGATGCGAGGCTGCCCGAGAGCCAAAACGGCGGCTGGAACTTGTCGATCGGCATGACGTTTCGTCCCGGTTTTGGCACCAAAGCCGACCGCTACCGCCGCCCGCTGTTCGACGTCGCCGACAACGGCTCGCTGCTTCTGACCCGGCGTTAACGGTGGGATAGGCCTCCGGCCTGTCGTTCACGGGGGCGACAGGCCGGAGGCCTATCCCACATCGATCGCCGTTGCCCCGACGCCGCGGACTTGGGACAACATCGACTTCGACCCGTCAAAACAAACGCCGCCGCCGAACTGAATGTCCGACACCTCGACCCTTCGCGTCTACAACACGCTGACCAAAACCAAAGCCCCCTTTGCACCGATCCACCCGCCACAGGTCGGCATGTACCTGTGCGGGCCGACGGTCTATGCCGAATCTCACATCGGCCACATGGTCGGGCCGGTCATTTTTGACACGATCAAACGCTACCTGACGTTTTGCGGCTACGAGGTCAATTGGGTCGTCAATATCACCGACGTTGACGACAAATTGATCGCGAAGTCGCGGGAGCGGGGGATCCCGATGAGCCAGATTGCGACCGAGATGACGGCCGATTATCTGTCCAACCTTCGTGCGCTGGGCGTTGATCAAATCAACCACCTGCCGCGAGCGACCGATCACATCGGACCGATCATCGAATTGATCGAATGTTTGATCGCCAAAGATGTCGCTTATCCATCCGGCGGCGACGTTTTCTTTGACGTCACCGCTGATCCTAACTACGGCCAATTGTCCAATCGATCGGTCGACGCCCAGCAGGGCGAAGGCGGCGAGGCGGCGGCGAAGAAACGCAACGCGGGCGATTTTGCACTGTGGAAAGCAGCTCGGCCCGGCGAACCGTCGTGGCCCTCGCCTTGGGGCGACGGCCGGCCGGGTTGGCACATTGAATGTTCGGCCATGTCCAAAGCCATCTTGGGCGAGACGTTTGATATTCATGGCGGCGGTTTGGATTTGATGTTCCCGCATCATGAGAATGAACTTGCTCAAAGCAGTTGCTGTCACGGCAAACCGATGGCCGGCGTTTGGATGCACAATGGATTGATGCGGGCCGGCGGCGATGCGGGCAAGGTCGGCGGCCGGGCCGACCGTGAAGCCGCGGATGATGGCGGTGGCAAAATCAGCCGCTCCAAAGGTGCCGGCGGTTTGGCCAAACTCATCGCCGAACATACCGGCGAACGTCTGCGATTCTTTCTATTGAGGACTCACTATCGCTCGACCAACGTCTTTGGTGACGGGCCGTTGCGTGAGGCCGGCGTGGCGCTCGAATCCTTCTACCGGTTCTTTGACCGGTTCCAAGGCATTACCGGCACGTCATTTTATGAGTTGCCGCGTGATGAAGTCGCCGCCGACATCACCGTCTCCAAAGAATTGCTGGAGAATTTCGAGCATTTGCACGAGCAGTTCATCGAGGCGATGAATGATGATTTCAATACCGGCGCCGCGATCGGCGTGTTGTTTGATGCGCTGCGGTCGTTCAACCGTTATCTCGATGCCCAGTCGCTCGCGCCGGGCGGATCGATCACCGCGTCCCAGCGGGAGTCGTTGGAGGAAGCGGGCGGATTGCTGGCGATTTGGTCCAACGTTTTGGGTTTATTCCAGAAAGCACCCATCGGCGGCGGCGATGATTCGAGCGAGTTATTGGACGCGACCGTTCGGTTGTTGATCGACCTACGCAAAGAAGCCCGCGAGCGGAAAGACTATGCGACCGGCGACGCGATCCGCGGGCGCTTGACTGAGATCGGCATTGCGTTGTTGGATTCCAAAGACGGCACGAGCTGGGAAAAGGCATAATCATGATTGCACTGCCACGGAAGGCGAACCGAAATGTCACCATGTCGATCGCAAACGGACCCGCGACGCCCGTCCGCCGGGTGCTGGGCATCGACCCGGGACTCAACATCACCGGTTATGCGGTCATTGAGCAGGGAAGCCGCAACGCATTCATTATCCGCGAAGCCGGTGTGGTCCGGTCCCGCCGCGGCGATACGTTTGAACGGCGGATTCAGGAAATCCATGATGGGATCGCCGAAGTCCTGTCGTCCAACAATGTTGACCTCGTGGCGCTCGAACAACTATTTAGCCATTACGACCGGCCCAAGACCGCGATCATCATGGGTCACGCTCGCGGGGTGATCTGCCTGGCCGCCGCGGCGGCCGGATGCCCGGTTCATTCGATCGAACCGACCCGGGTTAAAAAGGTCATGACCGGCAACGGGCGGGCCGCCAAGTGGCAGATGCAGGACGCCGTCCGCGGTCAACTTGGTTTGCAAGAAACCCCCAAACCGGCCGACGTCGCCGATGCGATGGCGATCGCGCTATGCGGATTGCATTTGGCCAATAATCCGTTGGTCTGACCACCCTACCCCAGCGCCGTTTCCTCCAGCATCCTCAAATGTTCGGTGGCGGCTCTCAAATCGGCGGTCATCATCGCCCGCATCTTTTCACCCGCTTCGGCGTCCGGCACCCGCAGCAGCGCCGAGGGGTGATATGTCGCCATCGTCCATTTCGCATAATCGGTCCGCTGGACCACGCCGCGGTCTTTGGTCAACCGAAACCCCGGTCCGATGACCGCTCCGGCCGCCGTCGCGCCCAGGCAAACGATCATGTCCGGCGCAACGCTGCGGGTTTCCGCGTCCAACCAAGGCCGGCACGCGGCGATCTCGCGAGCGGCCGGTTTGACATGCAAACGCATTTTACCCGTGTCACGAAACTTGAAATGTTTGACCGTGTTGGTCAGATAGATTTCGTCGGGGGACAACGACACCTCCGCCATGATTTCCCGCAGCAACCGCCCGGCCGGACCGACGAACGGCTCACCGGCGCGGTCTTCGGAATCGCCCGGTTGTTCGCCGATGAGCATCAACCGCGCCGCGGCGTTGCCGACCCCAAAGACCACCTGCGTTGCCGGACCGTGCAGCGGACAGCCTCGGCACGCCGCGGCGGCTCGGGCGAGTTGCGATATTGGCACGCCGCGTTTTCCCGGCGATGGTTTGGGAACATACGCTTTGGCGGTCTCATAACCTTCAGTCGTCGCGATCATCGTCTCGACCCGGCGGCCGGCGTCGCGAACCAACGGTCCGATCAATTCAGCTTCGGGCAGCGTCGACCAATGTTTTTTGGGCATCTCGGCACGCATCGCGTCGAGTTTGATCCGCGCCGGGTTGAAGATGTTGGCATAGTAGGTTTTCCACAAATCCTCCAACTCGTCTTGGCTCGGTGCGGCCGATCGCGGCATCCCCGGCCCCATCGTCAATTGTTCGCCGTCCCAGGTCGCGGACTCGTCGGGCGTCAAGATCGCCCACCGCATGACGTCAAACCGCCGAACGAAAAACGGGGCGGTCAGCGACAGCGTGTAGTGATCGGGTCGGTGCCAGGCGACATAACGTTCGCCCGAACCATCATTGATTTGACGAAATCGCACGAACGCTTTGACTTTGTGAGCGTCCCGGCGGACCGCTTTTTCCAGCGTGCAAAACGTATGCACATCGCGGTCGGCGGCGTTGCGGAGCAGGTCCCGCTCCCCGCCGGTGATCCGCCACAACATTCGGTACAACAGTTCCCAGCGGGTCGGGGTCCGGTGAGCCGCGACGCTGCGGGCGCGGTCGACAAACGACTGGGGCACCGAGATCGCCGCCGACGGTCGAGCCGGTGGGGCAGCGGTGGTGCCCGGCCGGATCCGTTGTCGCCGGTCCGGCCGGGAGATGCCGCCGGTTTGGCCGGGACCTTCAAACAAATTCGACTGAGCCGCGTCGGCTTCGGAGCGGCTGTCGATCCAAAACACCGTTTTGGGATCGCTGCCGGCGACGAGCAGTTGCCGGGCGGCGGTCCGCCAACTGTCAAAATCACCGACGCGGAAAGACAACAGCGATTCGGAAGCGGTCATGGTGGGGGGGGCGGCGGGGGATTTTCCGGGGCAACGTCGCAATACCGCCGGTATAGTCCGACCGCGGACACGTTTGGTCCCCGCCCCGCGGCCGTAGCTGGACCCGCCAGGGTTCAGTGTTCCGGGTTTCGATCATCCCCTGGTCCCCGCCCCGCCGCCGTAGCTGGACCCGCCAGGGTTCGATTTCCGGGTTTCGTCATCCCCTGAACCCTGGCGGGTCCAGCTACGTTGATTGTCATCCCCTGAACCCTGGCGGTCCAGCTACGTTGATCACTAGACAATGCACTGCCGCACGGCGTCCCTCAGCCCCGCCAGCGGGTCGCCGGTGGGGATGAACTCGTGGGCGAAGTAGCCTTCATAGCCCGTCGCGGCAATCGCGCGGGCGATCGCCGGATAATAGAGTTCTTGATTCTGGTCCAACTCATGCCGACCGGGATTGCCGGCGGTATGATAATGACCAAACGCGGCATGATGATCGCCGATCGTGCGAATCAAATCCCCTTCCATGATCTGCATGTGGTAGATGTCAAATAACAGCTTGAAATTGTCGCTGCCGACTCGATTGACCAACTCGACACCCCACTTGGAATTGTCACACATGTAGTCGGGGTGATCGACGCGGCTATTGAGCAATTCCATCTGGAGCGTCACGCCCGCATCGGCGGCTTCGCCAACGACTTGTTTCAATGCGTCGACGCAATTTTGCATCCCGGTTTGACGATCGATGCCGCGAGCGTTGCCGGAAAAACAAATAACATTTTTGTAGCCCGCCGCCGAGGCCGCTTTGATCGAATCGCGGATCTTTTGCAAACTGACCTCATGGAACTGGGGGTCGCACAGACCGTTCTCCAGGCTATGTGATGTCACCATCGTGCATACTAAACCATGATCGGCGAGCACCGGGAAATCTTTGGGGCCGAGCAGGTCGATGCCGACCATGCCCAAGTCGGCGACGTGACGACACAGTTCTTCGATATCCCATTTCTTGAAACACCACTGGCAGACCGACTGGTGGAGCTTGCCGGTTTTGGCGTCGACGGGGGTCATCGCGGGTTTTTCGTGGTGGTCGGCCGAGGCGGCGGTGGCGGACAGCGCGGTGGTCGTTGCGGCGGCCGCGGCGAGCCATTGGCGGCGGGGCAGGGGGTGGGACATGGGCGGTGGGGGTGGTTGGAGCGTGCTGGAGAGTTTCCCAGAGGATACCGCAAGCTCCGGTAGCGGGGGCCGCCAAGGCCTCCGAACGGAAATCGACCAAAGCCTTGGCGCATTCGGCTACCGTCAAATCCGGTAGCGGCGTGCCGCCAGGCCGCCGAACGAGCAATGACCAAAGCCTTGGCGGCTTCGGCTACCGGAGGGGACCAAAGCCTTGGCGGCTTCGGCTACCGGGGTTCGCTCATTTGCACTTGACGGGGGGTTGCCGCACGGCTTACCAGCACGGTCGGACCGTCCAGGATGGACGCGTTCTCGCCAGGCACCTGCACCGGGGGCCTGACCCCCGGACTCGCCAGCGTGACTGCAACGCCGGCCGGGCCGCTCGATCATCACCACTGCGAAGAAGGAGTGTCGCGTTGCGTCAGTCACCCCCCACCGAAACGACCACTGAGCCGAGGGACCCCGTTCGTCCCTTTTCCAAGTCCAAACGTCGAGCGATCGCCGCCCTGCTGCTCGCCGCCGCCGGGATGGGCGTCGTCCCCGCGGCCGCCGACTCCGGCGACGTCCAAACCCGCACCCGGCTGGCGACCGCCGCGATTGCCGGCGGCGACTACACCTCGGCGGTCAAACACTACCGCTTCCTGGCCGGTCAAAACGAACCGGCCGCGACCGCCGCGGCTGCCGGTTTGAAGAAAACGCTGCTGGCCAGCGGCATCGACGCGGCATTGTTGCAATCGCCCGGCGGCGATGCCGACGCCGGTTCGCCGCGGGATCGTGTCGTTTCCAAACTCGCGACTGCCCGAGCGGCGTTGGACCGCGGTGACCTGCGGGCCGCCTACGCCGCGACGCGTCAAGCCGAATCGATCGGGGCGGCCGAGACCGATTTCGCTTCCGGCGACGTCCGGCCGTGGCAAGTCATGCTGGACGTTCAATCGGCCGCCCGGCGTGCCGGCGTATCGCTCGACGGTAGCCAACCGGCGCCCGGCGGCATCGCTCAAACCGGTGGCACGCAAACGGTCGATTTCGGCCAAGTGATCCAGGCCGGCGGTTATGAACCGGCTGGCGGAATTGCCCAGGTCGCCGCCGCCGAACCGTTGCCCGCCGCCACCGACGCCCGGGCGATGTTTGACGCGGGGATGAAGGAACTGGCGATCGGTCGCCAGGACGCGGCTAGGGCCAAGTTTATCGAAGCTTGGAAACAGGAAGCCGACCTGGATGCGACCACCCGGCGGTTGCTGCGGGACAAGCTCACGTTGCTGCAACCGAGCCGATTGCCGTCGGCGACCGGACAGCCGGCCAAAGATTTAACGCCGATCGAAAAGGCGGATTTGGAAACCAACGAGCGGGTTCGCCGGTTGTACCGCGAAGTGACCGCGGAGCTGGCCGCCGCCGGTGCCAAACGGACCACCGCGCCGCTCGATGCGGTCGACGATCTGCAATCGCTCGCCCGCCGCGTCGAAGCGTCCAACATCCCCGAAGTCGCCAAAACATCGCTCAACGCGACCGTCGCCAAGGCGCTGATTGACCAGCAGACCTACGTCGAGGCGAACAAGGCCAAAATTGAGTTGGCGTTGCAAAACGAGTCGGTTCGCACCGAGATGCGGATCGAAAACGAACGCACCGCACGGATCGACCAGGAAATCTCGACGCTCGTCGAGACGTTCAACGATTTGATGGACGAACGGCGTTTTGCCGAAGCCGAAGTGATCGCCAAACAGGTCGGGGCGCTCAAACCCAATTCCGCGATCGCCACGTCGATGTTCAACACGTCGCGGATGGAAACGCGGTTGCTGATGAACGCGGAGCTGCAGGCGGCCAAGGAGGAGGGGTTCTTCATGAACCTGCACTCGGTCGATTTGGCTTCGGTGCCGATGGACCCCGACCGGCCGATCACTTTCCCGGCCAACCAAACTTGGGAAACGATCAAACGACGTTCCGGCGGGACCGATACCGACGCCCGTTTAAGCGAACGTGAAAAATACATCAAACGTCAATTGACCGAACGCGACGTTCAGGTCCGTTACCGTGACCGGCCGCTGGGCGAAGTGCTGGAGGATTTGTCCAACATCACCGGTGTGCCGATCGTTTTGGACAACCGCGCGATCGCTGCGATCCGCGTTTCGCGGGATACGCCGGTGACGCAATCGATCACCACGCCGGTGTCGCTGCGAAGTGCCCTCAACATCCTGCTGCAGGATCTCGACCTGACGTACATGCTCGAGAACGATGTGTTGACGGTGACGACCAACGAGATGAAACGCACCCGCGTCCATCCGGTCACCTACCGCGTTGCTGATTTGGTCACGCCGATCCCCAACTTCGTCTCCGGGTATGACGACGGGCTTCGCGGTGCCCAGCGGATGGCGTACCAGATGATCAATTCGCAGTCTCAGGTCAACATCCAGCCGGTGTCGTTGACCGGTCTGGGTGGTTTGGCCGCGGGCGGATCGACCGCCGCGGGGACCGCGATTGCCGGCGGACCGGGGTCTAATCCCAACGTTCTGGGTCAATACAACCCCGCCGGTCTGTCCCCGACCTCGGCGCTGGGCGGCACCGGCGGACGCGGGGGCGGCAGTTTTGCCGACTTCACGTCGCTGATTCAGTTGATTCAAACGACGATCGAACCGACGACGTGGGAAGCGCTCGGCGGCACGTCGACGATGCAGGAGTACCCACAAAACCTGTCGCTGGTCATTTCGACGACCTCGGACGTCCACGACCAGATCGTCGACCTGCTCGAATCGCTGCGTCGGCTGCAGAACCTTCAAATCACGATCGAGGTTCGTTTCATCACGCTTGGCGACACGTTCTTTGAACAGATCGGCGTCGACTTTGACGTGCAATTTGACGACAACGCTCGGACCATCCCTCAAGATGATGCGGGGATGGACGTCACCATTGGTCTGTCCGGCGAAAACGGGGTTCCGACGGCCGATTTGGACATCGCTCTGACCAACAACTCCTTTGGTCTAGCACCGCCGTTTGGTGGTTTTGATCCCAACCGAGTTTCCTCCATCGGCTTCGCGATCTTGTCGGACATCGAAGCGTTCTTCTTCCTGCAAGCGGTGCAGGGGAACAACCGGACGAACATCATGCAGTCGCCCAAAGTTACGCTCTTTGACGGTCAACTCGCAACGATCTCGGACATTACCCAGCGTCCGTTCGTCACGTCGATCATCCCGGTCGTCGGCGACTTCGCCGTCGCCCAACAACCGGTCGTCACGATCCTCGACGAAGGCACGCGGTTGAACGTCCAGGGCGTTGTCTCGGACGACAAACGGTTCGTCCGATTGACGTTGGTGCCGACGTTCAGCCAAATCGGTGCGATCAACACGTTCACCTTCGAGGGGTCGCGGACGACCAACAGCTCGTCGGTCGATCAGGAGGACAGCAACGGCGACGGTGTGATCGATGAGAACGACGAAACCGACACGTCCAACCAAAACGACGTGGTGCAGGGCACGACGGTCCAGCAACCGACGTTTGCATCGACCACGGTTTCGACGACGGTCTCGGTTCCCGACGGCGGAACGATCCTGCTGGGCGGAATCAAACGACTTTCGGAGGGTCGCCAGGAGCGTGGTGTTCCGTTCCTTTCAAAGATTCCCTACGTCAGTCGCTTGTTCCGAAACGTGGCGATCGGCCGAGATACCCGGAGCCTGATGCTGATGGTCACCCCGCGGATCATCATCCAGGAAGAGGAAGAGATTGCCCAAACGGGGTTTGATCCGGGGCGGTAGCAGCTTGCCGTTGCGGTCAATCGCAATCCGATTTACAGCGAGACGGGAAACTGGCAGACTGAGGTGAAGCCTCACCGTCAGTTTCCCTACAAATGTGCTCAGGAGTGCGTTTCAATGTCGACTGTTAGTAAACACGTCTTGACCGTTACTTGTTTTGTTGCTGTCGCACTGGCTCAGGATGAGGCAGCTTATGGACAGAACATCAACACTAACTATGTGAATCAGTCTGCCGGTAGTGGAGCGTCTTTTGGTGGCAACTACGGTAGAAATGGGTATCTGATCGTCGAAATCAAAGGTCAATATCGCACGACCGTAAATTCGACGTTCGGACAATCCAATTGGATTGAGGTGTTTGCCTATTACGACGGTAGTCCAATAGTGCCAGCAACATGGCAAGCACTTGCGCCACGTACCCGCCGCGGCGGTCCAACAATTTTCGCTGGCGATGAAGTAGAAGTGCGCGGGAAGTACGTGTGGAGGCAAAAGTTGCCAAACAACCAGTTGGGTCCCCAGACGACCGTTTTCTCGAACACCCTACTCACGGTGTTTAACTAAGTGTCTGTCCGGGATAGTGAGCCGACGGCGCTAGCCGCGGGTTCCGGCGCCCTAAACCCGCGGCTAGCGCCGTCGGCTCATCCATTCAACGTTATCTCGGACAGTCACTAAGGCGACTCGGGGGACCGAAAGTCTTGACGACTTCCGCTACCTTAAAATTCCGCGACCAAGCTCCCGATGTCCAAACGCGTTTGCCGGTTGTCTCTGCTTTTGATTGCCGCAGCTTTAGCAATGCCGCTGTCCGTCTCGGCGGATGCTCCGTCGACCGCCGATCAAGCGACGATCGAGGTGACCGGTCGCGGCAGCGTTTCGGCAACGCCCGACGTTGTTTTCCTGAACGCTTCGGTGCGGACCCGCGAGGCGACCGTGGTGGCGGCCAAACAGGCCAACGATGCTCAAATCGGATCGATCCGCCAGTACCTGCGGACCTTCGGGCTGCCCGACGAGCAGGTTCAAACCGGTTCGGTCTCGATCCAACCGATCCTGCCGCCGGACGCCGGCCAGATGCGTGGCCCGGGAATGGGACAGTCGACGCCAAGTCCCAAATCGCTCCAACCGATCGGGTTCGAGGTTCACCGGAGCTTCGAGATCGAGCTTCGGCAAATTGACCGGTTCGAGGAGTTGTATGCCGGACTGATCGACCGAGGTTTGAACTCGTTTGACGGCGTTCGATTCGACGTCCAAAACCGCAAGGAATTGAGCAAAAAGGCGTTGGCGTTGGCGGCGCTGGACGCGGTGAAAACCGCAGAATTGCTCGCCGAGACGTTATCGCTGCCTTCCTGCACGTTGCACTCGCTTCGGCAGGAGGGCGGCGGATTTGAACCACGCGGCCGGATGATGATGGCAATGGCCGATGGCGGCGGCGGTGGGCTGGCGACCGGTCAAATCGAAGTCACCGCGTCGGTTCAAGCGGAATTTCACGTCGCGCCGCGGCAGAAATGAACTTCCCGCGTTACCGGAGCAGAGTCAGCCGCCCGGCACCGCCCCAATCTTGGCGGTAGGGCGCAAGCCCTCCGGCACCGCCCCAATCCTAGCGGTAGGCGCAAGCCCTCCGGTGCCGCCCCAATCCTAGCGGAAGGGCGCAAGCCGTCCGGTGCCGCCCTTTGGCTACATGTCGCACAACCGGAGAACTGAATTGCACCGAACTGTTACACCAAATCTAATTGCCGCCGCCTTCGTGTTGGTCGCGTCGGTCAACTTGCAAGCCGCCCCGCCCAACATCATCTTTATCCTCGCCGATGATCTGGGGATCGGCGACACCACCGCGACCTCCGCGGATTGCAAGATCGCGACGCCGCGGTTGCAACAACTCGCCGATGCGGGCATGACGTTTACCGACGCTCATACCAGCAGCTCGGTCTGCACGCCGACGCGATACGGGCTACTGACCGGTCGTTACAATTGGCGGTCGCGATTGGCCGACGGGGTGCTGTGGGGCGACAGCGACCATTTGATTCCTGCCGATCGGTCCACCGTCGCCAAAACATTGCAATCGGCCGGTTATCATACCGCGATGATCGGCAAATGGCACCTCGGTTGGGACTGGAGCCGCAACGCCGAAGGCGAGATCGATTTTACCGGTCCGGTCCGCAACGGCCCGGATATCAACGGGTTTGATCAGTATTACGGCCACGCCGGATCACTCGACATGCCGCCTTATGTCTGGGTCGACACCGGAAACGTCACCGCCCTGCCCAACCGGACCGAGGGCGCCGAACGAAAGAACAGCCCGTATGGTTGGTATCGCCGGGGTCCGGTCGGTGCGGATTTTGACGTTCAAACGGTGCTGCCCCATTTGATTGCCAAATCGATTGAGTACATCGACCAGCGATCCAAAGCCGATCCGGCCAAACCGTTTTTCCTGTACCTGCCGCTGCCCGCCCCCCACACGCCGATCGTCCCCAACGAACCGTTTGCCGGCAGCAGCGGCATCAATCCTTATGCCGATTTCGTCGCGCAAGTCGACCACCATGTCGGCGAAATCATCGATGCGCTCGACGAGCGGGGTTTGACCGAAAACACCATGTTGTGGTTCAGCAGCGACAACGGTTGCTCACCGCAAGCGAATTATGATGTATTGGCCGAGCACGGGCACGACCCCAGCGGTCCGTACCGTGGACATAAAGCCGATCTGTATGAGGGTGGCCACCGCGTGCCGCTGATCGTTCGCTGGCCGGGACACATCGCCGCCGGCAGCCGCAGCGACGCTACGGTTTGTCTGACTGATTTCCACCCCACGGCCGCCGAAGTCGTCGGTCAAAGCACTCAAGTCGATTGTGAAGACGGTTATTCGATCCTGCCGCATTTGACCGGATCACCGAAGTCGGCGGTGAAGCGGGAATCATTGGTCAGCCACAGCATTACGGGTCGGTTTGCAATCCGGCAAGGTGACTGGAAACTGTTGGTTGCCCCCGGCAGCGGCGGTTGGAGCGATCCGCGGGACCCCAAAGCGGTCAAGGAGGGTTTGCCGCCGATGCAGTTATATGATTTGAGCCGGGACGTCCGCGAGGCTCATAACATGATCGAACAACACCCTGAACGTGCCGACGAGTTATTGCAGGAATTGCAACGCATCGTCGATCGTGGACGTTCGACCCCGGGGCCGGACCGGGAAAACGATCGCGACGTGTCGGTGAGGTGATCGTTGTGGGATAGGCCTCCGGCCTGTCATCCCCGAAAGACGGATGGTGACAGGCCGGAGGCCTATCCCACATTTACCGCCCCAAATACTCGTCCAATTGGTCGGCTTTTCGCATCAACGCCGGGATATGGTCGGCGGTCGTTTCGAGCAAATGTTGAAGCGCCCGCATCTGTTGCTCGAACTCAGCCTCGAAACGACGCTGGCGGTCGTCCCGCCACGTTTGTCGCAACTGACCCATCTGCGCCGCCAACGATGACGCGTGCTGCGACACTTGATCGTTGAACCGCTTCAGGTTCATCGCAAAGCGTCGTATTTCTTCAGGGTCGCCGATCGCTTGGGTCATCAAACACTCTCGGGGGCGTGGCTGTCCATCAATAGTCCCTGCAGCTCGTCGAGGCGCTGTTGATAGATTTTTTTGGAAGCGTCCAGCCCGTGGCGGGTGGCCATCGTGATCAGCGGCCGGATCGCGGCGATCGCCAGGGCGGGGGTCACCGGATGGCTGCGGCAAAGCGCCGCCCCGCGATAGGCCGACATCGCCGCCGCGTCGTGACCCATCGCTTGATGCGCCCGAGCGGTAATGAAAGACGCCGTGGCCGCGTGACGCGGATCGTCGATCAGCGGCTGGACCGAGTCAATCGCGTCCTGATAGTCTTCGAGTTCCAAGTGAGCCTCCCCGATCATCAGCCGGAGGTGGACCAACGCCGGGTCGCGAGCGACTCGGGCCGTGCAAACCTGGAGCCGCGTGTTGGCCCAGTTCGCGACGACCCGCTGCAGGTCTTCGGCGACCTGCTCGGGGCCGATCTTTTTGGCAATCATGCGGACTTCACCGAGTTGCTGCAGGCTCCGCAGCAACCTCGCCTCCTCCAGTTCCCACAGCAACGTCAGGTCGCCGGGGAGTTCTTTGGCGGCGTCGGTGAGCATCTTGACCGCCGCGGCCGGGTTTTTCTCGCGGCGATAGATCACCGCCATTTCCAACGCCGCGTCGCGGTCGGCAGCGTTGAGCCGCAGCCGGCGGAGCAGTTTCTGACGTTCGTCGAGGGTCGGTTCGGTCATGGTTGGTTCAAAGAGTTCCCTACAAAGCCCCCGGCGGCAGTCCGCGACCCAACGCCGACAGGTCAATCGAGGATACAAGCTGTGGCGACGCCGTGGTGGCGTCGAGGATCACTTCGCGGCGGATGGCGATCGAGGATTCGGGCAAAAAGCCGATGATTTGAGCTTTGAAAACCGCCCCGCCGGCGGTCACCAACGGCGCGATCGCCCGCATTTGATCGGCGGTGATCAACCCTTCGGTCAACGGCCAAGCGTCATGGTCGAGCGTCAACGGCAGCTCCGCGGGGTCGACTTCGAGCCGCCGCTGCACGATCGCGTCGATCGACTCGGGCGGCAGCACCGAGAGTCCGCGCAGCAGCACCGCGGGGGCCTCGTTGAGGTTCAACCGCCCCGGCAACGATTGCGACGCGGCCGGTCGAGGCGACCCGCATCAATTGACGCAGCGACGTGGCGAGCGACTCGGGGTCGTCCGACCGCAGCGGTGAGCGGTAGGTCGTCGACCCCGACTGGCCCCCCGAACCGCCGCCGGACGATTGATTTGAAGATTCCCCGCCGCCCGAACTCCCGCCCCCGCCCGAATTTCCGCCTGAGCCGCCACTGCTGATCGTCACCGTCGCGTCGACCAGGTCGAGCAATTGAGCGATTTGGACTTCGCCGCCGGTGGCCAGATCCTCGGTCGGCAGCGGTTCGTCCGACCACGGCTGGGCTTCGGCCAATCGTTGTTCGCGGTCGTCGGCGGTCGTGTTCATCGCCGAGGGGTCCACCCCGAGCGCCTGCAGGTTTTTGCGGTCCGCATCGGTCACGGGGGCCGCCGCCGGGGCCGCGCCCGATTGACCCGTCTTGCGATACATCACGATGAACGACGCCAACGCATCGTCGCCCAATCGGTCGGTCAAATCGACCAGCAAGGTTTCCAAATCCTCCGCGTTGACATCGACCAAAAGCTCGCCGTCGGGAGCACGCGGCGACTCGGAGCCATGCACCGTCAAATACGCTGCCCAGCCGAACGCGGCCGGGTCGTCAGCATTGATGCCGGTCTGCTGGATTTCGGTCGGATCGATCGTCCCGGAGCGGTCAAAATCGATGCCGTACAGAGCCGCGTCGGTCACTCCGCGGACCAGCCGCAATTGATCGATCCCGGTGATCGGCCCGTTGGCCGGGGCGTAGGGAACCGCCAACGATTGATAGTAATCCGCCTCGCAGCCTTGAGGCCGGGGTTCGTCGTCGGCATCGAGCCAATCCAATATCGCATCGGCCGTTGCAGCGTCCATGTTGGGAAGTGCCATCAGCAGTGATTGGGCCAACGACATCGACTCGCCGACATCGCCCAATTCAACCGCCCCAAGCACCGACAACGCGTTGATCGCCGCGTCGTTTTGGTCCAAAACCGCCAGCGCGTTGATGTTCAATTTCGCGGACTCGTTTTGCAGCCCGTAACGCAGCCCTGTCGGGTTGCCGTCGACCGACAGGCTTGGCGAGACAATGGTGAATGCCGTCGGGGTCCCGCCGGCAACCGGGGAGATCAATTGCGAACGAAACAGCGCCGCGTTGTCCCAGTCGCCACCCGACTCGATCCGCGTCTGCGGCGGGGTCGTCAAATAGAGCCGCAAAAAATCAACGGCTGAATCGACTGCGATCCCGGCGGCAACGCGATCGTTGCGGTTGCGGACTGATTGATCGGCCGCGGTCATCGTTTCGGTGAAACTGAAGACCGCCATCGTCGCAACGACCAGCACGATCAGCACGAGGATCAGGAAGAAACCTTGGCGTTTCCCGTAGCGGAATCCGCCAAGGATTCCGACCCCACCGTAGCGGAATTCGCCAAGAATTTCGGCTGATGGATAGGGGAACCGAAAGCCTTGGCGGCTTCCGCTACGGGATTGACGATCATTCACGGCAAGTCCCCCGCCGGCGGCAATTCGGCGTCGTCGACAACTGGTTCAGCGGCCGGGGCAGCGGGCAGACCGATCGTGTGCGTGAACATCCGGTCGATGCCGACGGCCAGCGTGACGCGGATCGCCATCGGCAACGTCCCGGTCTCGATGCTGTCGTACTGCGTCTGCCAAAGCATTCCGTCGTAGTATTCCAATCCGATCGCGGTGACCTCCGGCGAGATCAACGTCCCGGTACTGGCCGATCCCATCGTGGCCGCTTGCAGACCGACCGCCCGGTCGACCGATTGACGCAGCAACCCGGCGGCACCGTCGGAGATGATTTCCCCGCCGCTGATTTGTTTCAACGCATCGAGCGGATCGATCCCGCCAGCCTCGACCCAGTACGAGACGGTTTGCAGGTCGCTGGTCGGGGGCCGGTTGATCGCGGCGCCGGTCAAATCCTCCGCCGGCGGGGGCAGGTAGACGGGCGAACGGACGTCAACGCGAAGCCAATCCGGCCCGCCGGCCAGTCCGATTTCTCCGGCAATCGGCTCGGTCGCTTCGGTCGTGGGGTCATTCGGGGGTAAATCGCCGGGCGGTAAATCGTCGGTCATTTCAACCCCGGCCGCCGCCGTGACCGCTTCGACACCGGTCGCCGCGGCGAGTCGGGCGATCATCGGCTCCATCGACACCGGACGGCCGATTGCCGCGGACCGCAGGTCGTCCTCGATCCGCCGAAGCGTCGTCGTCGCGATCAAAGAAGCTCGGTAGTCGTCTTCGACGTTGGTCAAATCGCGGGCGTAGTAACGAATCGACTGCGAGATCAGCGTCAACAACACGACGCTCATCGCCAACGTCAGCAGCATTTCGAGCAGCGAGAAGCCGCCGCGTTTTGGCGATTCACCCATCGATCGGCTCGGTTTGGCCGACCAAAATCGCCGCTTCCTCGGCCGCCGCCGCATCCAGTTCCAGCGACGGGTCGATCATCCAACGTGTCAGCGTCACCGATCCGGTCGCCGCGCCGGTGGTCGACCCGGCGGTGACGGTGACCGAAACGTTGATCAAACCGGCGGTCGGTCCGGGGCCGACGTCGACGCGGACGGACATCGGGGTATCGGACGACGAATCGACCGGGGCGACCGGAACGTCGGGGGTCGCGACCGGGGCAACGCCGGCGATCAGCAGTTCGGTCAGCTTTGATTGGGCCAACAGTGAGGCGGCCGACAGGTCGCGGGCTTCGACGGCGGCGTCGGCGGCAACGCCGATCGTTTGAGCCAAAACCGCCATCGCGGAACCGAAAATCGCCAGGGCCAGGAGTAGTTCGAGCAGTGAGAACCCGTTGGACGTAGCGGAAGTCGCCAAGACTTTCGGTTGCGACGAGAGGAAACCGAAAGTCTTGGCGACTTCCGCTACGGCACGTTCGTCAAGGCGTCTCAACGGTCACCTCGCCGGTCAGTCCGCGGACGGTGACGAACAGGTCGCCCATCGCCGGATGCGTGATTTGAATCCGGGCATCGTCGCAAACCCCGTCGGGGTAGCACCGCACCGCGGTCGCCGGCGCCGACGCGTAGGTACCTCGGGGAATCGTCCAAACTCCGGCGATTTGGACGTCCCGGGGCAATTCAATGTCGCGGTCGGGGGGCACAGACGCCGCCGGATCGGTCGGCATCAATGGCACGGTCAATCCGGCGATCGGCGGCAGCGTCGACGTGGCGTCGGGGTCGGTGAAGCCGCCGACGATCCACCGGTCGGCTTCTTGGCGGAGTCCGAGCGGCTGACCGGTCGAGATCGCTTCGGCGGCCGACCGCATCAATTGGCCGCGGACGATTGCCGCGCCGCGAGCCAGTTCGCGGTCGCCCAGCAGCCCGTTCATTGCCGGAATGGTGACCGAAGCCAACGCCGCGACGCAGGCCAGGGCGAGCAGGAGTTCGAGGAGGGTGAACCCGGACCCCGGTAGCGGCGTGCCGCCAGGCCGCCGACGTCGCGCATCCCCGGTGGCGGCGGCCCGCCAGGCCGCCGCTCGAGTCCCCCCCAAAGCCTTGGCGGCTTCGGCGACGGGGTCTCGACGACAGGCCGGAGGCCTATCCCACATCACGAGGCCGCTTCGATGATGTCGTCGTCGGTGTTCATCCGGCCGTCGACGCCGGGGCTTCGCAGTTCAAACGTGTTGCCGTCGACCGAGTAGCTGATTTCGTTTTCCCAAGCGTCGCCGGGGATTTCGGTGATGATCGAATCGACCCATTTGGCTTTTTTGTCGGGGTCCGAAGGTCCGTCGCGAAGCTGCTCCAGCGTTTCGGGCAGCGAGTTCATGCGGATGCGATACATCTGGATGCTGCTTTTGAGCGAATTGAGCTGCGTCTTGGTCGCATTGATGTTCGCTTCGGTCTGTGCCCCGCCGAGGTTGGCGACAACGATGCCGCCGATGACGACGAGGATGGAAAGGACGAGCAGCAGTTCGAGCAGCGTGAAGCCGCGGCGGGTCGGTCGTCGGGAGAGCGGTCGTTGTCGTCGCATCGCGGGTCGCATCGGTTGTCGGCGGGCTGGAGGCGGGGGGGGGGACAGGCGGGGCGGCCATGATAGCTGTCGGCCGGCCGCCAGTCGATTTGAACCCCGCGAGCAGGTTCCGGTTTCGCGACCCCCGGTAGCCGAAGCCGCCAAGGCTTTGGATTGGGAGCAACCATACCTCGTTCTTCCCCTCGCCCCTCTTAGGGGAGAGGGGGTTGGGGGGTGAGGGGATGTCCGCTGGAAATGATCCGACAGCCCGACGCCTTGAAGACCCCTCACCCCCCGGCCCCCTCTCCCCGAAGCGGGGCGAGGGGGAGAAAGAATTGGGGGCCAACCCCCTCTCCCCGAAACGGGGCGAGGGAGGAAAAGAGTTGGAGGCCGGACCCCTCTCCCCGCAGCGGGGCGAGGGGGAGAAAGATTTGGAGGCCGACCCCCTCCACCCTCAGCGGGGCGGGAGAAAGATGAATTACCCGAGCGGATCGGTTCAAAAGTTCCCCCGGCCGACCGGAAAATTTGGCAAAATGCGAAATTCTTCCCCTCGGCGTGAAACTCATGCGTTTTAAATGCGTCTGACTGTCGTCGCAGCCCCCGGTGCAGTTTTGTCCGGCGGCAACGGCTCGGGTGAGGGTGCCGGGGATTTCCCGTGCGTCAAATTCGGACCGGGGTCGACAAATTTTGGCTCAATTTCCGTCCATCCGTCCCGATTGGGGCGGCCGGGTAGTTATTGTCGGTTCCCTGCCAGTTCATTGATTTTAGCGATTCTTTCGAGCGATTCATGACCACCCGCCGCTTCCGCACCCTGACCGATCGCTTCCAATCCGCCACCCGCCGCAAACCCAAGTCCAAAACCGCCAATCGCACCGCGCTGCGACGACTTGTCACGCAGCAGCTCGAAAGCCGCCAGCTATTGGCCGGCCCCGACCTGATCGCGATTCGCCCCGATGCCGGCGCGTTGCTCGAAGACGGCGATACGCTTCGCAACCCGCCGCAGACGTTTAATTTGCTCTTTGCCGGCGGCGCGAGGCTCGACGAAGCGTCGATCACGCCGCAAAACGTTCGGTTGATTCGCTCCGGCGGCGACGGCGATTTCGACAACGGCTCGGTCGAAGTAACGATCGGCTACGTCGGATTGGAACGGCCCGGCGATACGTCGGATGAGAATCGGCAGCGGATTGTGCTGCGAGCGGCCAGCCAATCGGCGTTCGCCGCCGGTGACCTGGCCCTCGACGGGTCCGAAGCGGCGATGCCCGACGACATCTACCGCATCGAAATTACGTCGGGCATCACCGGCGGCGGAATGGCGTTTGATACCTCGACCGGCGACGCGGTGACGGAGTTCACGCTGGACCGGGCACCGCGGGTGTTGGCGGTTGTTCCCCAACCGGTCTCCCAGGATGGCGACGGGTCGCTGACTCAAGCCGCTGACACGGTCGTCGTTTATTTCGACAAACAGCAGCTCGATGCGGCTTCGGCATCCGATTCGCGTTTCTACCGGTTGATCGATTCGGCCGATGCGACGCAGACGCCCGCGGCGATCAGCTCGGTCGTTTACAACCCCGAGGCCGCGACCGCAACGATCACGTTGGCCGGAGCGATCCCGACGGGAACCTATCGGTTGGACATCGGCGGCACCAATCCGACGACCGGACAATTCAATTTTGACGCCGCGGCGGCTTCGGACGACAACACGACGTTTGACCTGGCGACGTTGATCCCCACGATTGGCGGCGCCGATCGGTCGACGATTCGCTTAACCGGCGGGGCAATCGAGCGGCAAGGCATTGCGTTGCCGCCGCGGGTCGGCGGTGAGGACGAACCGGGTCACCGAACGATCCAACGGGAAGAGCACATCGTTGCCAGCGGCACGACCGCGACACCGCCGCGGGCGATCACCGTAGTACCGTATCATTTCCCGGCCGATTTCGGTCGGGACTCGCAAAACAACCTTTTCACCAATTCCATCTCGGAGACGGAAAAGGCGATCGTTCGCGAGATCCTGGACATCTATGCGTCGGTCTCCGGCTACGAGTTCGTCGAAGACAACCGGGGCGGCGGCCGGGGTCTGCGAATTGGCAAAGGTGACTTAGCGGCCCTCAACCCAAGGGTGGCCAGTGGTGTCGGCGATCCATTGGGATTGAGCGGCAAGGTGGCGTAATCTTGGACCGCGTGGATTTCCCCGGCTCGGTTCGACCGTTCGGCGATGGCTTTACGTCGGTGATGTTCCACGAAGTGGGCCACGCGTTGGGGCTGGGTCACGCTTACGACCAAGTCGCCAACCTGGGCAACGGCGTTCTAAACGATGTGCTGCCGGGCGATTTTGACGTCGTCCACCTGCAGCGGATCGTTCCGCCCAACGCCACCGACATTGATTTGTATCAATTCGATGTCGCCCGACCGGGCCGCATCGAAATCCAAGCGATCGCTGAGCGTCTGTCGCTACCCTCGGGACTCAACTCGGTGCTGCGCGTTTGGCGGCAGAATACCGACGGTTCCCGCACGCTCGTTTCGCAAAACGATCAGTATTTCGGCAACGATGCCCGCGTCGCGATCAATGTCGATGCGGCCGGGAGGTATTTCGTCGGCGTCAGCAGCACCGGAAACGCCGACTACGATCCGCGGTTGGCCGATTCGGGCTTTGGCGGCACGACCGACGGCATCTACGAGTTGCGGATCGATTACACCGCGACGCCGATCGAGTCGATTCGCGACACCGGCGGCACGCTGCTGGACGGCGATGGCGACGGCAACCCCGGCGGGGTTTATCAATTTTGGTTTGATGTCGCCGACACCGCCAACACTTTCTTTGTCAATCGCGTCAACGACCGGATCGCCGGAGCCGACGAGGGCACCGGTTCGCTGAACGATCCGTTTGATTCAATCGATGCGGCCGTCGCGGCGGCATCGACGCCGACCGCGGGTCGAAAAGTCATCCGAATCGTTGGAAACGGCGGCGCGTCCGATGGCGGCGGGGTGGGGGGCGACGCGGACCCGGCCACGCTCGAAGACAATGTTCCCTACTTGCTCGGCAATTCCGGCGGCGTGCTGCGAGACGGCGACGGGCTGAGGGTTCCGGCCGGCACGACGGTGATGATTGACGCCGGCGCGTTGCTCAAATTGTCCTCGGCCAACATCGACGTCGGCACTTCGGCGACCGGGCCGGGATCCAACCGTGCCGGCGGCGCCGTCCAATTGCTCGGCACCCCGGAATTGCCGGTCTTTTTGAGGAGTTATCGCGACGACACGGCCGGCGGCGACAGCGACGGTCCCGGACCGGGAGCCTCCGCGGGCAACTACGGCGGCGTCGTGTTCCGCGGAGACAGCGACCTGGAGTCCGCCGGCGTTTTCCTCAACGCCGTGCAATTTGCTGACATCCGCGACGGCGGCGGCCAGGTCTTCGTCAACTCGGTGGGCCAGAGTTTTTCGCCGGTCAGCATGATTGACGCTCGACCGTCGGTGACGTTCACAACCATCGTCGACAATGCCGGAGCGGCGATTTCGGCCAGCCCCAACAGTTTTGAGGAAACCGCGTTTGACACCGGCGTTCGCCGTGTCGGGCCGGAGATCGAAGGCAACTTCATCGTCGGCAACGGCACGGATGGACTCAACATTCGGATCCAAACGTTGGCCGGCAACGTTTTGGAACGGCTCTCGGTCGCCGGTCGGTTTGACGACACCGACATTGCCCACGTGTTGTCTCAAAACCTGATCATCGACGGTGCGGCTGGTGGCCGGTTGATTGACGCGGCGGGCAATGAGGTCGCTCGATCCGCCGGCCGATTGCGAGTCGATCCGGGCGTGGTCGTCAAGTCATCGGGGGCACGCATCGAAGCGTCCCGCGGCCAAGCGACGATCTTGGCTGAAGGAACTGACGACGCGCCGGTCGTATTTACCTCGTTCAACGACGCGCGTTTCGGCGGCAGCGGTTCGTTTGTGACCAATGGCAACGTCGCCACGACCGCCAATGCCGGCGACTGGGGCGGATTGTTCTTCAGCCAGGCGACCACCGGATCGCTCGATCGGGTTTCGATCGAGTACGCCGGGGGCGGCCAGCAGATCGACTTCCGGGTCAACCCGATTGAAATCCACCAGGCCGATGTCCGGGTGGCCAATTCATTGTTGCGAGACAACACGAGCGGTTCCGGCGGTGGCGTTCGCGGGGGGCTGGGGGCCAGCACGTCTTCGGTGATTTACGTGCGCGGCGCCGCGCCGGTGATTGTCGACAATGTCATCGTGGACAATGCCGGCGCCGCGATCAGCCTCAACGCCTCATCGCTCTCGTCGGTTGGCAACGACGACTTGGGGCGTTCGACCGGCTCAGTCAATCGGCGAGCCGAGTCGGACGGCAATTACGGGCCGCTGGTCGCCGGCAACCGGCTGGACGGCAACACGATCAACGCGATGGTCATCCGCGGTGAGGAATTGACGGTCGAAGGTGTTTGGGACGACACCGACATCGTTCACGTGATCGACGGGACGGTTTCGGTCGACAATTTTCACCACTTCGGCGGTCTGCGGCTGCAGAGCACCAACACCGAGTCGCTGGTCGTCAAAGCGACCGCGGGTAGCGGGATTTCGGTCGACGGCACGCCGCGGGAGATCGATGACCGGATCGGCGGCCGGGTTCACGTCGTCGGTCAACCGGGATTCCCGGTGGTTCTGACCAGCATCAGCGACGATTCGATCGGGGCGGGGTTCACCCCCGACGGATCGCCTCAAAATGACACCAACGGCAATGGTGCGGCAACGACCCCGGCGGCGGGAAATTGGACCGGCATTTTCCTGGGACCCAACAGCCACGACGGCAACTTGGCGATCCGCATCGAGGACGAACCGGTCTCCACCGGCGGGGCGGACACCAACGGCAATCTGGACATCGCGGAGTTTTTGGGGACGTTGGCCCGTGATGCCAAGAGCGGAGACGAGAACAGCCGTTTGGGTTTTGAAGTCCATGGCGTCGTTAGTCCGGACGCCCCCGGAGATGTTGACGTTTACAGCTTCGCGGGTACCGCCGGGACCCCGATCTGGGTCGACCTGGACGCGACCGATCCGTCGTTGCACGCAGTCGTCGAATTGCTCGATGGCGCCGGAGTGGCGGTTGCTCGGGCATTTTATGACCCGGTCACCGAAACGCTGGTCAACTCCGGCGGCGATTTGACGCTCAATCCGCTGCTGGGGGGCGACTTCTACAGCACGAATTTCCGCGATCCCGGTTTTCGCACGATCCTGCCGTCCACCGGAACGTTTTTCCTGAGGGTCCGGTCGTTCACGGCGGCTGACAACGGACAGGCGGCGTCGGTCCAAAGTACGGGCCGCTACCGGATGCAGCTTCGGTTGCAGCAGGTCGACCAGTTCCCCGGCAGTGTCATCCGGCACGCCGACATCCGGTTTGCCACCAACGCGGTCCGCGTCGAGGGGTTGCCGCGGCACAGCCCGCTGACCGGAGAGGTTCAAGAAGTCATTGACGCGCCCAACGCGATCGCCGGTGTGGTCAACGGTCAAAACCTGTTGGAATCCGACATGGCGGCGCTGTCGCACGCCGGGGCGTTATTGAGCGCCGGCGATGTTGACTTTTATGACTTCGAATTGCGTCAGACCGGGGTTCAGGTCATTGGCGGGGTCAACGATTCGCCCGGCACGATCGCGGTCGTCTTTGACCTCGACTATGCCGACGGGGCCGTTCGCGGCGATACGACGCTGGCGGTCTTCAGCGAAGACGGCCAACTGATTTTCTTGGGTCGCGAGTCCAACATTACCGACGACCGTCCGTCGGCCGGCGGCGATGGGCAGGATTCGGAAGATTTGTCGCGAGGCAGCATCGGCGACCGCGATCCCTTCGTTGGCCCGGTGCATTTGGTCCCCGGACGCCGCTACCGCGTGGCGATCATGAGCAACGGTTCGGTTCCGACGGCGGCGGCCGGGACGTTGCTTTCGAGCGTCGGCGGGGACGCCAATCAATTGATGCGTTTGGAGCCGATCAGCAGCGTTCGCCGAGTGGTCGAAGACCACATCGGGTTCACCGGCTATGACAGCCACGGCAACCCGATCGCCCCGACGACGCCCGCGATTCTACCGATCGGTTCGGCCACGTCGCTGGCCGCCAGCGTCCGAGCGTTCACGCTGGCCGACGTGCCGCTGTACGTCGTGACCAACTCCAACAACAACGGCGACGACTTCGACCGGCTTCACACCGCCAACGCGTCGACCGGCCAGGTTCAAACGCGGGTGACCGACAACGTCGTCTCCGGCAACGACAATATTAATAGTTTGACGGTACGGACCGACGGGCGTTTGTACGCGTTTATTGAAGTCGAAGGGACCGACGTCAATCAGCGTCAACTGGTCGAAATCGACCCGCGGGACGGGTCGATCATCACGACCGGATTGGCAGTTAACGACGGACTGCCCGATCCGTCCAACGGCCAATTCCGACGCACCAACGTCGCGGTGGCGGTCGGCAACACCGCGATCCGCGATTTGCAATTTACCAATTCGGACGACGTCGGAGCATTGGTCTTCGAGCGGGTCGGGCAGACGGCGGGTAACGATCCGACCCCTGAGTATGACCTTTACTATGTCGTCGGCGTTGGCGAAGCTTCCCGATTGGTTCGCGCCCGGACCGGAGCCGCTGAGGGGAGCGTCGGCACGAAAGGTGACGCCACGCCGGCGCAGCCGCAGGGAGTCCAGCCCCGGTATGGCGTTTTGGGCCGCGTCCAACCGGCCGGTGTCGTCTTTGCACAGACCTCCTTCAGCGTCGTCAACGCGCAAAGCGGTGCAGTCACGACGGCGACCGTTACCGCCGAGCGGCCAGGCGACCTGGGAAACCAAACCAAACTCGAGTTCGTCTTTACCCGGCGACGCAACGTCGCGCCCAACGTTGATGTTGACGTTGTCACGGACATAGACGGTGATCAACGGATTGTCGTGGAGCTGTTCCTTAACGAAAATGATCAGGGAACGATCGCAGCCGGTCCGACCTTGGCCGATGTCGTTCAGGCGATCAATCGGGACGTCGAAGCCAAGCAGTTGGCGACCGTCATCATCACCGCCGGCGATGGCAGCGGTCAGTACCAGGGCGGTACCGGCTTCGTCCGACCTTTCCTGGGCGGCACGGGGACGATCGATACGACCGCCAGCGTGACGCTGACGGCCCAGCAGACCGGGGGGTCGACGGCGATCACCATCACGACGGTTCGCGCGGGTTTTGATCAGAACGGTTCAATCAACGTCACGCAGTCGTCTGGTGGTTTGGCCGCCAATAACATTCCGCGGGCCGATGTGACGTATAACCCCGTGACCGGGGCCATCGCCGTCACGACGTTCAATAACACCGCCGGCAACGGGCCAACGCCTATTCAGATCGTCACGGCGATCCAGTCGACCGTCGACGCCGTTGATCCGGGGCGGATCGTGGTCACCGCGGCCGGACCGCTGGCCGCCAACCCCATCCGGCTGCTTTCGGGCGATGCACTGGTCAACGGTTCAACGGTCAACGACGTCCTCGCATCGGTCACGTTGACCGGACGACACGGCCAAGGTGCCGCGACGCCCATTTCGATCACCGCCGTCGACGGCGGACCGTTCAGCGGCCTGGCGGGCAACGGGTTGTCCGTCGATCTGCTCTCCGGCGACCTCGGGACCGGGAGCGTGGCGACCGCGATCGTGGCGTTGGACCCCGATACCGACATCATCACCGTCACAACGGTTCCAAACGCTGCGGGGGTCAATCCGACGCCCAATCAAATCGCCGCGGCGATCAACGTGCAGTTGGCCGGAATCGTCAGGTCATCGGCGACCGGTGCGAACGCCGATCGGCCGATCTCGACGCTCGGCGACGCCGTCCTGGACGGGGCGGTCTCCGATGGTGCCGACGCGACGACCGAGCTATTGGTCGGCCAAGCGTCGGGCACCAACCGGATCGAACTGACCGCGACGGCATCCGGCGCGGCCGGCAATGGGATCGACGTCGCCATCACGTCCGGTCCGTCGGCGGCGACCCCATCGGCTTCGGCGTCGTTCAACCCCGCGACCCGTCGGCTGACGCTGACGATTGTCCGCGATGCGATGAATACCGCTCCGACGCTGCAGCAGGTTATTGATGCAATCAATGCCGCTTCACCGATGCCGTTGTCCGCGACCGCACCGACAGCGACGGCGGCCCAATTGATCGAACCGATCTCGGTGGTCCAAGCCTCCGGTTTGGTCGTTGGAGCGGTCGTTGATGACACGCCGGCATCAATCACGCTGACAACGAGGACCGTTGCCGGCGACAATGCGATAGTCGTTTCGACGGTTCGGCGGGGGACCGGAGCCAATAGCAGCGTTGCCGTGGCGACCCGATTCGGCGGACTCAGCCCGACGGGGTTCCCGGCGGTCTCGGCGTCCTTCGACGGTCCGACCAACACCCTCAACCTCACGACGTTTTTGGGAGCCGGCGGGACCGGTCCGACGACCAACCAAATCGTCAACCAAATCAACCTGGCAGCCGCCTCGATCGTTTCGGCCGTCGCATCGGGTTCGTCGCTGTCGGACCCGATCGTGGTGTCCCGCGGGGGCGGGTTGGTCGACGGAGCGATGAATGAAATCCCCCCCGCCCCGGCTCAGCCGGCAACCGTGACGCTGGACGCTCGGCTGGGGGACAACAGCCTCGTGCCGTTGGTTTTCGAGACGACCGCGACCGGCAGGGCGGCCAATGACACGTTTGAGGTTCGCGGCATTGCGCTGGGACCGGTTCCGACACCGTCGGTCAACGTTCAGTACGACAGTTCGGCGACGCCGCCGGAGTTGAGCATCACGATCGGCACCGATGCGACCGGCGCCGGGCCATCGTTGCAGGCGGTTATCAACGCGATCAACGCGGCGCTGCCGGCCGGTCTGACGCTGCGACCGGTGACCGTTCCGGCCGGGGCGACGGTGACGACGATCGGATCGGGCGGTTCGGTCAGCGGCGGTCAGGAACCGGGCCGCCGGACGCCGGCAACCCCGGCCCTGGTGCGGTTCGATGTCCTGCAAGCCCTGGCAACCTCAAGCATCACCGTGCGCACCGATGCGGTCGGCACGGCGGCCAATGGATCGATCTCGCTGAACGTCGTTCGCGGCACCGGTACCACCGCCGGTGTGACCGCGACGCTTGATTCGTCGGCAACGCCCGCGGTTTTGACGGTCACCCTGACCACCGGCACCGACGGCACCGGCCCGACGCCCAACGCGATCGCTTTGGAAATCGAAGCGGTCGCGGGCGTGACCGCCTCGGTGACTGCCGGCGCCGGGGCAACGCGCGTCCGTCGCCTTCTTTGGTGACGGCGTCGTCGCCGGTGCGACCAACGGTGACCGGGCAAGCGTGACGCTGATCGGTCAACACGCCGGTGGAACGACGCCGATCGAGGTGAGCACGCAGGAAACGGGACTGGACGCGAACGCTTCGATTCGTGTCGAAACGATCTCCGGGGGGGTAACGACATCGCCGACGGTGACGGTTGCCTACGTTGCCAATTCGCAAACGCCTGGCGATCCGGGCGTTTTGACGATCACGACGACCGTCAATTCCGCAGACGACGGACCGACGCCCCAACAAATTCTCATGGCGATCAACGGCGACGCTGCGGCTTCGGCGGCGGTATTCGCGACGGCCTCCGGCGGTCTAATCAATACCGCGATCCAGACGATTTCCGCGGCGGCAACCACCGCCGGTGGTGCCGATTCCGACGCGGCCACCGCGACGCTGCCGGCCCAGCAGATCGGCGGGTCGACAGACATCACGATTGAGACGGTCGTCCGCGGACCATCGTCGAACGGAACCGTAGCGATTCAAACCCGAAGCGGCGGAATGGCGGCGACCGCTTCGGCGATCGCGACGGTGTCGTCGGCCGGCGGAGTCGACACGATCACGGTAACCATCGTGACGACCGACCAGGGTGTTGGCCCAACCCCGCAGGAGATCGTCGATGCGATCAACCTGGAGGCTTCGGCCATCGTCACCGCGACCGTCGACGCGGCGGGCAATCCAACCGTGACGACTTCGCGGATTGATGGCGAGGGATCGCTTATCGGCGGCAGCAACGGCAATTCGGCTTCCGTCACCCTGCAAGCCAATCTGTCCAACACCTCCGCCGGGGTCCGCATTCAAACGCTTCAGC
The DNA here is from genome assembly GCA_963833245.1 of Pirellulaceae bacterium. Lineage (GTDB taxonomy): Bacteria > Planctomycetota > Planctomycetia > Pirellulales > Pirellulaceae > Rhodopirellula. Next base: position 246,490 of record CAWHXH010000001.1, on the reverse strand, counting down.
GTGGTCTGGCGGTCAACCGGACGATCAACGTCCGTACCGTTGACGGTGGCTTGACGCCTTTCCCGACCGTCACGGTCACCTATGTTCCCAACGCCCAATCGGTCGTCAATCCCGGCGTGCTGACGATCACGACCACGACGACGACCGCCGGCGTCGGACCGACCCCCGGCGAAATCGTCGCGGCAATCAACGCCAGTGCCGATGCGTCCACGGCGGTTAGTGCCTCGCTTCTGAACTCAAGTTTGGCCAATCGCGTTACCGACGCGCTGTTTGGCGGCGGGCCGGTCGCCGGCGCCGTCGATGGCCAGGCCATCGGTCGGGTCACCGGCTTGGCGTTCCCCAACACCGCCGCTGCCGGCCAAGTTTTGTACGGCGTGACCAATGATCGCAAATTGGTGTCGATCAATACCGACAACGGCACCGCGACGCTGGTTGCCCGAGATTTCTCGTTCAACTTTACCGATTTGACGGCCGGGCCTCAAAACCTCGCCGGCGGAACGTTGGCCGACGTTCTGTTTGCCAGCACCGAGAACGGCCGGTTGGTGGCGATCAACACCGACCCGGCCGACGGTCCCGTCGGTGCGCTGCTGCCGGTTTTTGCCGGCGGGGCAACCAGCGTCCCGTTTGTCGGAGCGGACCGCGGCGTCCAAGGCATTGCCTTCTCACCGGCCGACTTCAACCTGTGGCACCCGACGACCCGCCGGGCCGGCGATGCCGGGCACGGGATCAATCCGAGCACTCAAAACACCCGCGATCCCGAAGACGTCGACGTCGATTACGCCAGTTCGTTTGGCGATCGGACGTTCAACCAAATCAACGGCGGAGCGAGCTTCTACTTCGGGTTCGAGGATTGGCAGATCAACAACGACATCGATGACAACGATGCCGAAGGTTACATTCCTTATGGTCCGCAAAACTCGCAGTACGGGGTCGCCGAGGTCCATCACCGCGACTTGGCGACGGTGTTTGCTAACAACACCTATGACCTGCCCGGCGGCGGTTACGGGTCCCTGGTCACCGCACCATTTTCGCTGGCCGGCGGGTTCGTCGCAGCCGACCGGCCGACGCTGTATTTCAACTATTTCCTGCAGACCGAGGATCACGGCGGCAGCAGCGTCAGCTCGGACGTCAACGATCCGTTCCGCGATTCGGCTCGCGTCTTTGCCAGCCGCGATGGCGGAGTCACGTGGGAATTGGTCGCGACTAATAACTCGCAACTGTCGGTCGGCGAAAATCCCGGCAATCAAGCCGAGTTGCCCGAGTTCATCTCGCACCTCTCCGACGCGGGTCTGAACAGCCTGTCGGGCCGCGGCCAGCGTGCCCAGATCGTTCAGGAGCTGTTCGACAACTCCGGCACGTGGCGGCAAGCCCGCGTCGATTTGTCGAGCTTTGTCGGCGTTGCGGACGTTCGCTTGCGGTTCGACTTCAGCACCGCGGGGGCCGTTCCGGTCTCAGGTAATTCCGAGTTGACACTTGGCGGCGTCAACGATTCGCAGATTGGTGAGTTGGTCAATGATTTCCGGTCGGTTCGCTCGACCAACAACGCGTTTGAAGGTTTTTACATTGATGACATCGTCGTCGGCTTCTCCGAACGCGGCGAAGAAGTCACGTCGCCCGCGCCCAACAACAACGCGGCGATCACCAACCTGTTGAACGGTCGGACTAGTCCGGGCAATGACGCGGGACGTCTGCCCGACCTGCTCTCGGGCGGCTACCAGTTCGAGGTTCGGCGAACCGGCGAATACGCCGAAGCCTCCTCGACCAACGCTGACGTCCGCGTCGTGTCACTGTTTGACACCAACGATCGTCACACCAACGACATCGACGCGCTGCGGTTCTTTGATTTTGAAACACCCGGATCGACGCCGACGCGGCAAGTACCGGCAACGCTGGGGCCGATCTCGCTTGGGGGACAGACCTTCCAACCCTCCGATTACCAAACCTGGGGGGCCAGCGCTCCGGGCGAAGCAATTTGCCGGCGCCGCGGCGATCCAGTCCAATCCCGGCGGCAGCCTGGGCGTGTCGATCGACACCTACACGTTGACCGACCTGGGCGGCGTGATCGGTCTGCCCGGCACGTTGCGGTTCAACTATCGGACGCAGTTCGCTGACGATGCGACGCGGTTGATGGTCTTCGTCGACGGCGTGCCGCAGGCATTCGTCGACATGGCCAGTGACGAAAGTCCCGACCCGGACGCCGACCCCACGATGGCGACCGGCGTGCTGCCGGACTTCCTAACCGCCGAAGTCCGCTTCAACAGCGGTCCGGCCTCGCCGCCGCCCGGTTACGCCGGCCCGCGATTCAGTTTTGCGGTATTCAATAGCAGCGGCGTGCCGGTGGGCGTTTTCGCGGTTCTCGACAATTTGCTGCTGCTCCAGGGCGGTACCGGATTGATCGCCGATCGCAACCGCCGGCGCGATCAGGGGCTGTTGGTCATCGAAAACAGCCGATTCTCCGACGCCGCGAACTTTGCGCTCGACGTCTCGCCGGGCGTGGCGGTTGCCGGCGGCACGACGACGTTGCCCGGACCGCCGATCAATTTCCCCCAGACCAACGAAGATCGTTTGGTTCCGGGCGTTGTGATTGTCAACAACGTCATCGCCTCCAAGGACGCGATCGCTTACGACGGTGAGACGGTCAACGGCAGCCTCCGCTCCGTGTCCTACGGCCGAATCGTCAACAACACGTTGGTCGGCATCGGTGGCCCGACGCCGACGACGGGCATCGGCATCCGAATGTTCGGCAATTCGTCCCCGACGGTGCTCAACAACATTTTGACAGGGTTCAATACCGCCATTTCGGTCGGCGGCGCGACGCCGGACCTACAGACCAACTACTTCCAGGGTAATTTCGGCAACGGAACCGTCGGTCAAGACGCGGTGTTGCGTGGCCCGACGGCGCCGCTGTTTGCCGATTTGGACATCTACTATCCGGCGGCCGGTTCGGCGGTGCTGGACAATTCGCTCGACGTCGTTCAAGACCGTCCGACGTTCATCAACTTCAAAAGCGAACTGGGCATTCCGCCATCGCCGACATTGGCACCGACCCGCGATTCGTTGGGCAACCTGCGGGTCGACTCGGATGCGTCGGCCGGCGGTGGCGGCAGCAGCGCGTTCATCGACATCGGGGCGGTCGACCGCGCCGACATCCTGGCGCCGTACACGTCGCTGCTCGATCCGATCGACGTCACCTCGGTCGCCAATGTCGGCGCCCAGGGCGATCAAGATCCCAACGCCACGGTCGTCATCATGACCGAGCGGATCGTTGACGCGTTTAGCCTGTTGATCGGCGACGGCCGCGGGCCGGGACTGCCGTTTGAAGGCACCGGCGTCGACCCGGCGACCGTCAATTCGACCACCGTGACGCTGAGCCGCAACAACATCCCGTTGACCGAGGGTGTCGACTTCACGCTGGGCTTCAACGCCAACACCGGCGAGCTGCGGTTCACCCCCGCCGCGACGTTGTTCCAACCCGCCAGCGTTTACGACATCCGTTTGGACAATGCGGTAATCGCCGATCGCGCGGGCAACCCGTTGCGAGCCAACCGGGCCGACGGCAGCACGCGGTTCACGATCGTCGTTCCCGACGTAGCGTTTGATTTTGGCGACGCCCCCAACAGCTACCGGACGCTGCTGGCCAGCGACGGACCGCGTCACGCGCGGGTCGGCGACGTCGACGTGCGATTGGGCGGGATCGTGGACACCGAACGCGACGCCCCCCCGGCACCGGGGTCCGATGACGCCCCCAAATTGATCACCATCAGCACCGATGCCCCGCCCGCGGTGATTGCGGTTTCGGGAACCGGCAACCCGGCGACGCTGACGATTGTCGGCGACGGCGATGCGGTGGCCGGTTTGAGCGTGACGGTCAGTTTGGGCGATGGCCGTATCGAGACCTTCCAGTTCGCTTCGGACGCCGGGGCGGTCAATGTCGACAGCATCCGTGTCCCGGTGACGCTCAGCACGTCGGTCAACGCGACCGCCGCGAGCACTCCGGCTGAAGTTGCCGCGTCGCTGCTCTCGGCGATCAACCGGCGGTTGGACGACGGGGGAGGTGCTCTGGTCGCGGAGGCCGATGCAACCGATCCGGCAACGTTGACGCTGCAGAATCTCGACGACGAGGGCGGTCTGAACTTCGGCACCTACTTCGATGGAACCATCAACCGCCGAGTGGTTTTGAACCGTCTTGACACGATGGGTAATCCGATCGCTTCGGGGGCGACGATTACCAATCCGGCCAATATCTCGGGCTTCTTCAACGCCGCCGATGCTTCGGGAACGCGGATCGTCGTCAACGGCACGCAAGGCGGTTTTGTCGACGCATGGTTCGACTTCAACGCCAACGGGGCTTTTGAACCGTCGGAGAAATTGATCAACAGCGTGCCGCTGGCCGTCAATGGTGATAACGAGTTTTTGATCAACACGCCGGCCGGGGCCGCGGTGGGTTTGACGTGGGCGCGGTTCCGAATCTCGCCCGACGGCAACCTGTCGCCGACCGGTTTGGCCGTCGGCGGGGAAGTCGAAGATTATCAAATCGAGGTCTTCAACATCCCGCTGCCCACCCCGGTCAACGACGATCCGGCCGTCGCCACCCCGGTCACCTACGTCACGACCGAAGACGGTGGCGTGTTTGATACCTCCACGACCAGCGATCCGACCGTGTTGGCCAACGACACGAGCGACGCCGCCCAGTTCACGACGCTGCGGGCGATCGCGGTGACGCCGCCGCGGTTCGCTAAACCTGACACTTTCGTTCTGCGTGAGGACGGCACGTTTACCTACGAACCGGTCGCCGATTTCTCCGGCTACGACACGTTCACCTACCGGATCGCGACCCAGGATGCGGCGGCCGACACTCCGTTGGGCGTCGACGCCAACCGCGTTGCGACGGTGACGATCAATGTTACCCCAACCAACGATTTGCCGTCCGCTCAAACGCCTGAACTTGTCGCTGTTGAGGACGAAGTCGACGCCGGTGGCGATCTGGGACGCGTCTTCCAAGGCAGCGATTTGATCCGCGGGCCGCTGCCCGATGCCGATCCGATGTTCACGCTGGGCACCCAAACCGCCCCGTGGGACGAGTCGGCTCAAACCTTGTCGGTCTCGGCGCTATTAATCAATGGCACCCGCGTTGATTCGACCAACGCGGCGACCGCCGGCGACGTCTTCACCGCTCGCGGCGTGTTCTCGGACTTCGTATTCGGAACCGATAACCTGCTGGATACCTTCCGCTATCGCAACATCGAAGACATCAACCAGGACGTTGGGGCGACCGCTGCAATGCCGATCATTTTCGACACCTTCCAGTTCGAGGTCAGCGACGACGGTGTGCTGGTCAATCCGCTGGATGTTGATGATCCGGCGGACGACGTGACGCTGGCGGGTCCGGTGCGGTCCGCGTCCGTTTTGGTTGATGGAAGGATCTTGGTCCGACCGACCAACGACGATCCGGTCGCGGTCAACGACGTCATCAGTCAGGGCACCGGCTTTACGCCGATTCCCAACGAAGACTCCACGGTGCTGATCCCCGCGGCGTCGGTTTTGGCCAACGATTTCCGAGCCCGGGCAACCGCGTCGGACGAACGGCTGCAAACCCGCGGCAACGACGGGGCGCTGAGCATCGTCGGCGTCGGGCCGACCGCCCTGGGAGCGACGGTCACCATCGTCGGCGGCAACATTCAGTACGTCGCGGCGGCTGACACTTACGGCGTCGACACGTTCACCTACACGATCTCCGACTCGGGGGTCAACGAAGCGGTCGACGGGACGCGGACGGTCACGAGCCGGCAGAGCACCGGGACGATCACGATCCTGCTGCGTCCAATCAACGACGCCCCGGTTGCCCAGGCCCGCGCATTTGAATTGACCGAGTACCAGGAACTCGAGAACGTCACTGGAGCCGCCAACCCGGTCGCCCCGAGCGACGGCGTGGGCTTCCGCGACTTCACGGCCGACGATTTGATCAACGGCACCAATTCGGCGGACTCCAATCCGCCGGCACGCGAGAGCAACGTCGCCGACCCGCGATTTGACGAGAACGAGCAAAACCTCCGCGTCGTCCAGTTCATCATCCCGCAGGCGACCGGTCCGGCGCTGACCGTTAGCGCCGCGACGGCTCAACCGGCCGCCGGATTCCCGACCCGCACCGGTGGGACACTGCGGCTCAATTTTGCGACCGATGCGGCGGGCACCTTGATCGGTGGCCGGTACACCCCGGGCGTCGACTACAACAGCAACCTGCCGTTTGCGGCCAACGAGTCCTTCCAGTTCATCGTCGAGGATTTTGGCGAAATCACGGTGCCCGGCGCCGGACCGGACGCCCCGGCGGCCGGCGATCCGCTGCCGTTGGACCCCGACACCACCGTCGGCCACGGCAGCCTACGCAGCGCCCCGGTCGCGGTCGTGTTTACCACCGCCCCGGCCAACGATGTGCCGGTCTTCCCGACCTTCGGCCGCGTCAATTTGACCGAAGACCAATCGCCCGACGGCCAACCAGTGTCGGTCAACCTGTACGGCACCCCGACGGTGATCCGGCCCGGTGCGACCACCGCCCGCGACGAAGTGCTCGGGGCCGACGGGATCAGCAACGATGTCGACGACCAGGCTTTGGTGTTCACTTTTGCCGCCGTCAACGTGCCCGGCGGGATGTTCAGCCGCGGGCCGGAGCTGGCCGCCGATGGAACGCTCACCGTGTTCCCCAATCCCGACGTGTTCGGGTTGGCCGTCTACGACGTCACCGCGACCGACAACGGCCGTGATGCAGCCGGCAACGTCACGCCTCGCCAAGTCACGCGTCGTCTGACGATCAACATCGCCCCGGTCAACGACGCTCCGGTCACGCCGCCGCGGACGTTTACCGTCGCCGAACTGAGCGAACGGAACACGCCGACCGGCGATCCGCCGCTGACGCCAGCGACCGAGGGTGCCGGTCAATTGACGGTGACCGCGTTGCAATTGCTGCAGCGGACCGCCGCCGGAGCGGTCAACGGTCCGGCTCCGTCGATCGAGAGCGATTTCGTCGATACGCCGGTCAACGGCACCGAAGTGACCACGCCGGGCGTGACCGATGCGGTGCCCGAGTACGACGAAGAGGAACAATCGCTGCGGGTCATCGAAATTGGCTACCTCGATGCCGGCGGGGTGGCCCGGGTCATCAACGCCGCCAATCCGGCGGCGGTCACGACGGTGACCGGTGCCCGGATTGCCGCGACGTTTGCCGGACCCGCGTTGGTCAACTTCGTCTACACCCCGGCGACGGACGTCAACTCAGCCTCGCCGTTCCCGCGGCCGGCCGAACCGTTGACCTACGTCGTGCAGGACTTTGGCCAAACGACGATCCCCGGAGCCGACTTCACCGGCGATCCGGCCCAAGTCGACTACACGTCGACCAACAACCGGTCCGCCCCCGCGCCGCTGATCATCACTACGACCCCGGTCAACGACGCGCCGGTCTTCCCGGACTTCGGCCGGATCAATCTGACCGAAGACCAAGATCCCGACGGTCAACCGGTCGTCGTCAACCTGTACGGCGCCGCCGCGACGACGATCCTGCCGGGACCGCTGACGGCCCGCGACGAAGTGTTCGGGGCCAACGGGATCGCCGATGACGTTGACGATCAGGCATTGCAGTTCACGTTCACGCCCGTTTCGGTCCCCGCGGGGATGTTCAGCGGTCTGCCGACGCTGGCCGCCGACGGCACCTTGACGCTGGTGCCCAACCCCGACGTGTTCGGTTTGGCCGTTTACGACGTCACCGCGACCGACAACGGCACCGATCGCAATTTTGGGACGACGGCGGACAACCGCAGCGTCACGCGCCGGTTGACGATCGACATCGCGCCGCGAAATGACGCCCCGGTCGCCCCCGACCGGACGTTTGAATTGACCGAATTGGTCGAGTTCCAAACCGTCGACGGCGAGCCGCCGGCGACCGGAGCGACCGAGGGCACGGGCCGGTTGACAATCACGGCGCTGCAACTGATGCAGCGAACCGCCGCGGGTCTGGTCAATGGTCCCAACCCGGCGACCGAGAGCGATTTCGTCGACCGTCCGGTCAACGATTCGGAAGTCAACCCGGCTGACCCGGCGACGTTCGAGTACGACGAGGAGGAACAGGGTCTACGCGTCGTGGAGCTGGGCTATTTGGACACCAACCGCGTCGCCCAGCGGGTTTTTGCTCCGGCGACCAACCCCGCCGGCACGTTCGTCACCCAAACGGTCATCACCGCGACCGGGGCGACGATCGTCTTCACGTTCAACGGCCAAGATTTCGTTCAAGCCGAGTACACGCCGGCGACCGACTACAACCGCTCCGAACCGTTCGATTCGATTGAGCGGCTGACCTACGTCGTGGAAGACTTCGGGCCGACGACGATCCCGGGCAGCAACTTCGCCGGCTTTGATGCCGACCGGACGCTCGATCCGCGGATGGAAAACTACGCGGGGCTGCGTTCGACCCCCGGGTTGATCGACATCACGACGATCGAAGCCAACGACGCGCCGTTCATGCCGGCGTTGATGCGGGTCAACTTGATCGAAGATCAATCGCCGGTCGGCACGCCGATCGTCATCGACATCTTTGCCGGAGCTGGCGACGCGATCCTGCCGGCCCGACCGACGGCGTTGGACGAAATCCTCGGAGCCGACGGCATCGCCGACGATGACGACGATCAAAGCGTCCGCATCACGCTGACCGAATCCGCCGTGCCGGCGGGCATGTTCGCGTCAATCCCGACGTTGACCGCCGACGGGACGCTGACGATTTTCCCCAACGCCAACGTCTTCGGACTGGCGGTGTTCACCGTCACGGTGACCGACGACGGCACCGATCGCGACTTTGCGACGACCGCCGACAACCGATCCATTGTCAAACAGTTGACGATCAACATCGATCCGGTCAACGATCAACCGACCGCTCCGGTGCGAGCGTTTACGCTCAACGAATTGGTTGAGTTCCAAACCGCCACGGGCGACCCGCCGGTGACCCCGCCGACCGAGAACAACGGTCAATTGACGATTACCGCCGCGTCGCTGCTGCAAACCGGCTCGGCCGATCCGGCCCGACCTGCGAGTTTTGCCAACGGCGTCCGCGACACGCCCGAGTATGACGAAGATCAACAGTCGCTGCGGGTCGTTCGGATCGGCTACATCGACGCCGCGGGCACCCCGCAGTCGTTCGCCGCCGACCCGACCGCGGCGGTCGGACAGCCGACGACCGGGACGGTGACGACTCGTTCGGGAGCCAGGATCGATTATGTGTTCGACGGGCCGTCGTTTGTCCGGGCAACCTACACCCCGGCGATCGACGTCAATCGTCAAACGCCGTTCCCGAACGTCTTTGATCGGCTCAATTACGTCGTCCAGGACTTCGGCGCGACCGACATTCCCGGCGCCGCCAGCTCGCCTGACCGCGTGATCGATCCGCTGACCGAGGACTACACGACCAACGCCGCCGGCGTGGGGATCAACAACCTGTCGGCCCCCGGAGAAATTCGCATCACGACGATCGAAGCGAACGACGCTCCGGTCTTCCCGGTCTTCAACGTTGCCCCGTTCACCGAAGTCGAAGACGCCAATCAGGTTCGGACGACGAACATCTACGCCACGCCGACACGGATTACCCCGGCGGCACCTACGGCGTTGGACGAAGTTGTCGGCGCCGACGGTGTGGCCAACGACGTCGACGATCAAGCCGTGCGGATCGACTTCGGTGTCGTTTCGGTGCCCACCGGACTCTTTTATCAAGTGCCGGAATTGGACGCCGACGGGACGCTGCGGATTTATCCCAACCCCGACGCGTTCGGCATCGCGGTTTACGACGTGACGGTGACCGACAACGGCACCGATCGCGACTTCGCGACAACCGCTGACAACAGGTCGGTGACGCGTCGGATGACGATCAACGTCGCCCCGACCAACGACGCCCCGGTCGCCCAACCGCTGGACGTGACGTTGGTGGAAACCGGCGAAGGCACGGCGCAAACCAACCCCAACCCGGCGGGTTTGCCCGTCGGCAGCGTCACGGTGACGGCCGGCCAATTGCTGCGACCGGGCCAGAGCGGCGCCGCGACGGCCAGCGACATTCCGATCCCGACGACCGGCCCGGATTATTCCGAATCGCAACAATTGCTCCGCGTCGTCGAGTTGCAATACACCGCGGCCGGTTCGACCGTTCCGACGGTTGTCGGATCGCTCGCCGACAGCGGCCAGACGTTCACGACCAACCTCGGCTCGACGTTTGTTCCGACGTTCGTGACCGAACCGGGCATCGGCGTCGTGCTGCAGTCGTTGGTCTACACCCCGGCGGTCGATTTGAACCGGCAAGCACCGTTCCCGGCGACCGAGTCGATTCAATACGTCGTGCAGGACTTTGGCGTCACGACGATCCCCGGAGCCGCCGCGGCCCCGCCCGCCCCGGTCGAGCTGAACTACACCCAGACGAACAACCGTTCAGCACCCACGCCGATCATCTTCACGACGGTGCCGGTCAATGACCTGCCGTTGTTGCCGGCGTTTGACTCGGCGGTCGTCACGGTCGCCGAAGACAATGGGACGGACAACGCGGTGACCGCCAATCCGGCCGGCGGCACGCCGGTCACGCGAGACGTCTACGCCAATCCGGCGACGCGAATTTTGCCGGGTCAAACGACCGCTCGGGACGAATTGGCGAACCAAACGGTCACCACGACGCTGACGCCGGCCGCCGGATTGCCGCAATCCAACGTCGACGCGTTCAACGGCTTGTTTACCGTCGATCCGACGCTCGGCGCCGATGGGACGCTTCAGTTCACGCTGACACCCAACGCCTTCGGCACCGTGGTGCTGGACGTCACCGCGACGGACAACGGCGTCGACGCGGCCGGCAACCCGAACCCGCAGTCGGTGACGCGGCAATTGACAATCGTTGTCAATCCGCTCAACGACGCCCCCGAACCGCTCGATCCGGCCACCCCGGCGCCGGTCCTGGCGGTGCTCGAGGACAACCCGCTGTCGATTTCGACCGCCGGCGATCTGTTGTCGCTATTCGCCCCCGGCCCCGCCTCGCCCCCCGGCGTTCCCGGCGAACGGGATTCGCAGTCGGTCGTGGCGACCGGCGTGCCGACCTCGACCCTCCGCGGCGGAACGTTGACGCCCAACTCCGCCGGCAATGGGTTCACGTATCAACCGGCCGCGGATTTCAACGGCGTCGACACGTTCATTTACAACGTTGCCGACACGTTTGATCCGGCTCGTTCAATTGCGGTCACCGCGACGATCAATGTCGGCTCGGTCAATGACCCGCCGGTGATCACGACCGACGCGGCGCTGGTTGTCGTGCCCGAAGACTTCGGAACGCGGCGGCTGGACGACTTCATTAGCTCGCTGGCCGTTGGTCCGACCAACGAAAGCGCCCAGTTGCTGGATCGTTATTCGATCACGTTTGTTTCGGGCACCGATCCGCAGCAACTATTTGTCGGGGCTTCGGCGACACAGACCGGACTGACGATCGAAGGCGACACGCTGGTGTTCACGCCTCAAGACAACCGCAACGGCGAATCGGTCTTCGAGGTCGTCGCGATCGATGACGGCCCGACCTCCGGGACGCAGGACAACAACACCTCGGCGCCGCTGCGGTTCACCGTCCGGGTCACCCCGGTCAACGATCCGCCGTCGTTTGTCAATGATCCGGCGGGCATCACGGTGACCGAAGGGACGCCCGAGGCGCTGAACTTCAGCCGTCCGTTTGCCAGCCAAATCTCGCCCGGCCCATTCGAGCCGGAACAGGGCGTGGTGTTCACCGTCCAGGTCCCGGCAGCCGATCGGCCATTGTTCACGACGCTGCCGACGATCGATCCGGCCACCGGCGTGCTCTCGTTCCAATTGACCGAAGACGCCGCCGGCGAAACGACGCTGACGATATTCGCGACCGACACCGCCAACCCGGGACTGTCCACGTCGCTGCGTCAGATTCCGCTGACGATCGTCAACGTGCCCGACCGTCCGACGTTCAATAACCAGAACGACACGCTGGCGACCAACGAGGATACGGTCATCACGACGTCCGAGACGTTCATTTTGACCAACGTTACCGAGGTCGACCCGCTCGACCGGGTGGTGTTCCTGTCGGTGGACACGACTTCGATGATGGGCGCGACGATCACGCGAAACGCGGACGGCTCGATCGTCTATGACCCCCGCGGCGCGGCGATGCTGCAAGCCCTCGACGGCACCGAACCGCCGGTCACCGACTCGTTTACCTACACCATCAACGAGGAAAACGACACCGACACGCCCGAAATCGGCACGATCTTTGTCACCGTCGGGGGGGTCAACGATGCCCCGACGGTCGTCGACGACACGATCACGATTGCCGGGTCGGGCAACACGCGGCTCGATCCGCAGCCGCTGGACAATGATCTTGACGTCGACAACATGCTCGTTCGGTCGACGTTTGTGATCACGCGGCAACCGACCGGGGGAACGCTGTCGGAGGACAACGGCAGCCTGGTTTATCGTCCGGGTCCCAATTTCCAGGGCACCGACACGTTCCAATACGCGATCTCCGATGAGCTTGGGCTGCAGAGTCGTTCGGCGACGGTGACGTTGATCGCCGCCCCGAGCCTGGGCGGCGGCGGCGTGATCGAAGCCGGTTCGGCGGTCGGACGGCCGACGCGAATCACGTTGGAGGATTTCATCGACTCGCCCCAGCCGCTCGACCTCTCGTCGCTGCAACCGGTGATGCAGGCGGCCAACGGGACGTTTGTCGTCTCCGGCGGCCAACTGGTGTTCCAACCCAATGACGGGTTCATCGGCACCGACACGTTCTCCTTCACGATCGCCGATACCGCGGGCAACCGTTCGCCGGCCATCAGCGTCAACGTCAACATCGTCGGCGCGTTTTTGCAGAATCCGGTCTCGCCATCGGATGTCAATCGCAACGGGGTCGTCTCGGCCCTGGACGCATTGTTGATTATCAACCGGCTCAACGCCGCGGATGCCAATTCGATCGACGTCACCGATGCGGACTTTGGCATCGGGGCGGCCCCGAACGGTGAGCGGGAACAGTTCTTCTATGACGTCGACGGCAACGGCCGGATCTCGGCGCTGGACGCACTGCGGGTGATCAATGCGTTGAACCAGCAGGATTTGCCGGGTTCGGAACCCGGCGTGGCGGTTCCGGTCGCCAGCCGTTCGGTCTTTGACCTGTTGGCGGCCGACCAATCGCCGCGGGGCACCGATTTGGACGACGACGACGACCGAATGGACGAGGCGTTGGGTCAACTGTTTTGATGTGGGATAGGCCTCCGGCCTGTCTCCCGGTAGCCGAGTCTCCCGGTAGCCGAAGCCGTCAAGGCTTTGGTTCGTGTGGGTGCGGCGTCCCGGCAGGACGCCGCCACGGGGGTTCGACCCGATGGCGGGCGGCGCGGTAGTTTGTGTCCACAAACCGCCCGCTCCGCCCTTCGCCCGCCATGCGTGACCTCAAAGAACTGATCCGCGACATCCCCGATTATCCCACCGCCGGGGTTCTCTTTCGCGACATCACGCCGCTGCTGGCCGACCCCGCGGCGCTCAAAGACGCCACCGAAGCGATCGCGGCGCCGTTTGCCGGTCAACAAATCGATGTCGTTGCCGCTGCCGAAGCCCGCGGGTTCATCTTCGGCCCCGCCGTTGCGATCGCTCTGGGTGCGGGGTTCGTGCCGATTCGCAAACCGGGCAAATTGCCGTTCGATACCCACTCGTTGGCCTACGAACTGGAGTACGGCAGCGATGAGTTGCAAATGCACATCGACGGGATTGGCAAAGGCGATCGTGTGCTGGTCGTCGACGATCTGCTGGCCACCGGCGGGACCGTCGAAGCGTGCCTTCGGTTGATCGATCGGTGCGGTGCCCAGGTCGTCGCGTGCAGTTTCCTGGTGCATTTGAAACCGCTCGGCGGCCACCACCGGCTGCTTCCAACGCCCGTTCACGCCGTGTTGACCTACGACGAAGACGAGCAGGAATCGGAGCTGAGCATTCAAAACCGCCAACCCGGCCCGAGCGTTTGAGCCGGTGAACGACGCTGATTTGAACCGGCTGGCGATCGACCACGACTTTGTGCCCGTTGTCCGCCGATTGCTCGCCGATACGCTGACCCCGGTCACCGCTTTCCAACGGCTCGACGACGGCGAATCGGCGTTCCTGATCGAATCGGTCACCGGGGGTGAAAACGTCGGTCGCTATTCGTTTTTAGGTTCAACGCCGGTCCGCCGAATGACCGCCGCGGGGGGGGAATCGACGATTGAATCGGGGTTGGCGAAAGAGACGCTGGGCGGCGATCCGTTTGACGTTTTGAGGCAGCAAACGAGCTTTCGCGTCGCCGCGGTCCCGGGGTTGCCGCCGCTGATCGGCGGAGCGATCGGCTACATCGCTTACGATGCCGCTCGCTACGTCGAACACCTGCCGGACGCTCCACCGGACGACCGCGGGCTGCCGGACATCGACGTCGGTTTTTATCACGAACTGTGCGTCTTTGATCACGTCGATCGGACGATCACGGTCGTCGCGCTGGCCGACTGCCGCGACGTCGCCGACGCTGGATCCGCAGCCGCGGCGCTGCGAGCCGCAACCGCCGCAGCCGACGGGATCGTGACGCGATTGACGACTTCGCACCGCGAGACGATGCAAACGTTTGACCCCGACGGTTGGCGGGACGCGCGGAGCCGGTCGATGGCCGACGAAGTGAGCAACATGACCCGGCCGCAGTACTGCGACGCCGTCCGCCGGTGCGTTGAATACATCCGGGCCGGTGATATTTTCCAAGTCGTGCCGAGCCAACGGTTGCGGATCACGTCGACGGCCGATCCGTTCTCGGTCTACCGTTCGTTGCGGGTGGTCAATCCGTCGCCGTTCATGTTCTTTGTCCGTTCGCCCTCGTGTGTACTGGTCGGTTGCTCGCCGGAGATCATGTGCCGCGTCAAAGACCGGCAAGTCACCGTCCGACCGCTCGCCGGAACGCGGCCGCGGGGGGCAACGCGGTCGGAGGATTTGAAACTGGAGCGGGAGTTGTTGGCCGATCCCAAAGAACTCGCCGAGCATGTCATGTTGGTCGATTTGGGCCGAAATGATGTCGGCCGGATCGCCAAATTCGGCTCGGTGGAGTTGACCGAGCAGATGACGGTGGAACGTTACAGCCACGTGATGCACATCAGCAGCGAGGTGCAGGGCCGGTTGCGGGACGATTTGGACGCAATCGATGCGCTCTGCGCGTCGCTGCCGGCCGGGACGGTTTCGGGGGCACCGAAAATTCGCGCGATGCAGATCATCGACGAGATCGAACCGACACGCCGGGGACCCTACGCCGGTGCGATCGGTTACCTCGATTACCGCGGCAACGTTGACACGTGTTTGGGATTGCGAACGATTGTTTACGCCGACGGTCACTACGACGTCCAAGCCGGCGCCGGGGTGGTTGCCGATTCGGATCCCGAAACCGAGTACCAGGAAACGCTAAACAAAGCCGGCGCTTTGGTCGCGGCGATCCGCTGGACCGAACGACGCAGTGTGGGATAGGCCTCCGGCCTGTCGCGGCGCTGCACCGGTAGCGGAAGCCGACAAGCTTTGGTCCGATTCCCCCGTAGCCGAAGCCGCCAGGCTTTGGTCGGCGGCTAGGCGGACTGTCGCTACCAGGTTGAGCGGCGGCCCGGCAGGCCGCCGCCACGGGAAACCGCGGCGGCCCGGCAGGCCGCCGCCACGGGAAACCGCGGCGGCCCGGCAGGCCGCCGCCACGGGATATCCTCACCCTTCCAACGCCACGATGCTTGATGAACCCGACGACGGTCCGCGAAATCCACTCCTTCGCCGATCGCGAACGGTTCCTGCACCTGCCCGCGAGGTTGTATCGCGATGACCCGATGTGGGTCCCGCCGCTGCTGACCGAGCAGCGGTTGCGGTTGTCGCGATGGACCAACCCGTATTTCCGGCACGCCGACGTCGCCCAATTCCTGGCCGTCCGCGATGGTCGGGCGGTCGGGCGAATCACTGCCCAGCACTGCCGCCGGGCTTGTGAGTTCAACGGCGCCGGCAGCGGCCACTTCGGGTTCTTTGAGTCCGAACCCGACGCCGCCACCGCGTCGCTGCTTTTCGATGCCGCCGCCGACTGGTTGCGAAACCGGTTGATGGTGACGATGACCGGGCCGTTCAATTTGTCGATCAACGACGAAGCCGGCGTGTTGGTCAGCGGTTGGCACCGGCCGCCGGCGATTTTCATGGGGCATCATCCGCCCGGCTACGACGCGATGATCACCGCGGCGGGTTTGACCGGGGTGATGGACCTGCACGCCTATCAACTCGATCTGGCCAAACCGTACACCCGCCGCATCGAGCGGATCGTCGCCTCGGCTCACCGCGAGAAGCGCATCACGCTGCGGACGCTTGCCGGCCGCGAGATCAAATCGCAACTGCCGGGAATTTTGGCGCTCTTCAACGACGCTTGGGCCGACAACTGGGGCCACGTGCCGATGACCGATCGCGAGGTCGATCACATGGTCCGCACCGTCGCAAGGCTGTTTGACCGCGACAGCCTGTTGTTGGCCGAGGTGGACGGTGAAGTCGCCGGGATGATGATGACGTTGCCCGATGCGAACGAATGGACCGCGGATTTGGGCGGCCGGCTGCTGCCGACCCATTGGATCAAACTGCTCGGTCGGATTTATAGAGGCAAATCGACGGGCGTCCGCGTGCCGTTGATGGGCATTCGTCAATCGTTGCAATCGACCCGGATGGGGGCCTTGGTTGCGCTTGCGATGATCGATCGGTCGCGGGCGGTGTGTTTGGAGAAAGGGATTACCGATTGCGAGATGTCGTGGATCCTGGACGACAACGCGGCGATGCGGGGGATCCTGGAAGCGTCCGGCTCGACGTTGGACAAAACCTACCGGATCTATCGCCGGACGTTGTGACCTGCGCTACTCCGCCGCGGCCTCCCGATCGCGATCGATTCGGGATCGTTGCGCCTCGATTTCCAGTTCCCAGCCGGCGGTGCATTCGAGTTTTTCCATCTCGCCCAACAGCACCTCTGCGGCGTCGATCCGGTCGGTGATCCGGTACAGCCCGATCAGCAGCAACAGCGCCGGGGGGTCGCGAGGTTCGGTCCGCAGCGTGGCGGTGAGCGCTTCCTCGGCGACTTTCCAATCGCCGCGGAGGTAAGCCGATTGGCCCTCGGCGAACCGGTCGGGGGCCTCAGTCACCTCGCGGGGATGAAGCAGCCCGCGAAGTTCACGCATTTGACGCGACGATTTGACCAACCAGGCGACCACGCCGACCCAAAACGTCAGCGACACCAGCGACGCCGGCAGCCACTGGGGCAACAGGTGGCGGAGCACCAGCAGGGCGTTGAGGGCCAGTCCAAAGGCGATCGCCAGCGGCAGGGCGCCCAGCCGGCCTCGCCACCAGATTTCCGGCAGTCCCGGCCACAGGCACGTCGCATAGGCAATCGTCGGGATCGGGCGTGCCATGGTGACCGGACCGTACCGGCATTGCCCCCGGCGACGAAAGGCGGGATTCGATTGTGGGATAGGCCTCCGGCCTGTCTTCTGCTCCGATGACAGGCCGGAGGCCTATTCCACCCGCGCCATGACGATCGCCGACGTTCAAGAAATCCTCACGTCGGTCGCCGGCGTTTTTGGGCTGATTGCCCTGGGCGCGTGGTGCCGCCGCCGCCGGTGGCTCAATCCGCAAGCCGATGTTTCGTTGGCCAATTTGGCGACCAACGTGCTGCTGCCGGCACTGTTCCTGGACCGAATCCTGGGCGATCCGACGCTCGATTCGATCTGGCAGGCGTGGAGTCCGCCGCTGATGGGGTTCACCGCGACGGCGACCGGTTTTTTGCTCGCGTTTATGCTGGCCAAAAAGTTCGGTCCGGCATTCGGTTTGGTCACCGATGCTTCGCAGCGGGCTTTTGCACTTTGCGCCGGGATTTGCAACTACGGCTACGTCCCGCTGCCGCTGGCCCAGACGTTCTACCCCGACGCCGAGGTCGAGCTGATCCTGCACAACGTCGGCGTCGACGTGGCTTTGTGGAGCGTCGGGGTGGCGATCATCGCCGGCGGCGGGACGACTTCGGGGGCTAAAATGAACCCCGAGTTTCGCGGGCGACGTCCCGGGTTGGGTTCGCTGCTCAGCCCGCCGTTGATCGCGGTGGTGGTCGCGCTGACGCTGCGATTCTCCGGGGCAGCGGACTATTTGAGCGATGACCTCCTCCGGCCGATCGGCCTACTCGCCGGAGCCGCGATCCCGATGGGGTTGCTGCTCTCGGGGGCCATCATCATCGATTTTCTCAAAGCCGCTCCGTGGCGTAGCGCCGGCGGCGTGATCACCGCGGCGGTCGGCTATCGTCAACTGGTCATGCCGGCGCTGATGATCGGCGTGACCGGGGCGTTGCCGGTGGGCGAAGACTTGCGGCGTGTCATGGTGCTCGAAGCGGCGATGCCGGCGGCGGTTTTTCCCATCGTGCTGACGCGGCTCTACGGCGGCGATACCGAAACGGCACTTCGCGTGGTGCTCTCGACGTCACTGATCGCCGTGGTGCTGATTCCCGTCTGGATTGCCGCCGGAGCGTGGTGGCTGGGCGTCTGACGCTCGGCGAGTTCCGTTACATTGGGGCGTCACCATTGAACCGATCCAACAGACAACCATGCTCAAACTCACCTGCCTCCTGCCGTTCGTCCTGGTCGCCACCGCCGCTGCCGCCCCGCCGGACCGGTTGATTTTTCAACCGACCGAATCGATCGCCAACGGCAAACACGTCGTGCTGATCTCCGGCGACGAGGAATACCGCAGCGAGGAGACGTGCCCGATGCTGGCCAAAATTCTGGCCCGACGCCACGGTTTCAAATGCACGGTCCTTTTCGCAATCGACCGGGAAACCGGTTTGATCAACCCCCACCAAATCGACAACATCCCCGGCACCGAAGTGCTCGCCGACGCCGACGTCATGCTGCTGGCGACACGCTGGCGGACGCTGCCTGACGAGCAATTGGCTCCGATCAGCGAGTACCTCAACGCATCCAAACCGGTCGTCGCGATCCGCACCGCGACGCACGCCTTCAAGTCCGGCGACTACGGCGGCTATGACTGGTCGCACTTCGGCCGCGAAGTGATCGGGGAGGATTGGCTCAGTCACCATGGTCGACACAAAGTGCAGGGCGGGCGGGCAATTTTTGTCGATGCCACCGCGGACCATCCGCTGCTTTCGGGGGTCGAATCGTTTGACACCAAATCGGATATCTACGGCATCGAGCACCTTGACCAATCGCAGGCCACGATCCTGCTACGCGGCGGAGTGACGGTGGCGCTCGATCCGTCGGCGGCGTTGATTGACGGACCGGTCAACGATCCGATGATGCCGCTGGCATGGATCAAATCGTATCCGACCCCCGAGGCGACGGTCGCGTCGACGCAACCCAAGCTGACCGGCCGTTGTTTCGCGACCACGGCGGGGGCTTCGGTTGATTTCCGCGACGAGTCGCTGCGTCGATTGATCGTCAACGCGGTCCACCATCTCGCCGGACTGCAGGTTCCCGAACATGCCAACGTCGACTTCGTTGACCCGTTTGAACCATCGTTCTACGGTTTCCAAAAAGACGAATTCTGGGACGAAGCGTGAGTTGTCGGTTGCGGATTTCGACTGGGGCCAATCGACGGTGGTGATTCCAACAGAATCCCGGTAGCCGAAGCCGCCAAGGCTTTGGTCCCCCCCGGTAGCCGAAGCCGCCAAGGCTTTGGTCGGGCGCGTTCGGCGTCCTGGCGGAGTGCCGCTACGGGGAAGCCGATGGTGCGGCGTCCCGGCAGGACGCCGCCACGGGGACGCCGATTGCCGTAGCCGCGACCCGACTGGACGTGCTACAGCCGGAAGCGATCCCCCGCCCTGGCCCTGCGACCGGAGACTGTTTTGACGAACCCCCACGTGTCGGTCATCGTGCCGACGTACCGCGAATCGGCCAACCTGCCCACACTGCTGACGCGGATTGCCGAGTCAATGTCGATCGCCGGTTTGGGGTACGAGGTGATCGTGGTCGATGACGACAGCGGCGACGGCACGGACGAGGTTTGCGGTCGCTTCGGGCGGTTCCAACCGGTTCGATTGATCGTCCGCCGCGCGACCCGCGGATTATCATCGGCGGTGCTCGACGGCATCCGCGCCGCGGCCGGCGAGTTGGTCTGTGTCATGGATGCGGATTTGTCACATCCGCCCGAATCGATCGCGGCGATGGTCGAACGTCTAACGAGTTCTCAAACCGATCGCGGATGCCAAATGGTGATCGGCAGCCGTTATGTCGCCGGCGGGCGAACGACCGCGGACTGGGGATTGGGGCGTTATATCAATTCAAAACTGGCGACATGGGCGGCGCGGCCGCTAACGGACGTCCGCGACCCGATGGCAGGATTCTTTGTCACGCGTCGGCGGGACGTGATGGCATGCGAATCGATGCTTGACCCCATCGGCTATAAGATCGGTTTGGAAATTTTGGTTAAATGCGGGTTTGATTGTATTGCCGAAGTCCCCATTACGTTTTCCAACCGTGTCGCCGGCGATAGCAAACTCAACGTGCGTCAGCAGTTGCTATACGGCGTCCATTTGTTGCGTTTGATGAGGTTCAAGTTCATCCGAAATGCCGCATCGACGGCCGGGCATGCGGGGGCGGAAGTTGAGCCTATTACCGCCATCGAAGCATCCACGGTACGGCAAGCCGCATGAATCCCAACCTCTTAGCGGTAGGGCGCAAGCCCTCCGGTGACGCAATCCCATTTTAGCGGTAGGGCGCAAGCCCTCTGGTGACGGCACCGGGCGGCTTGCGCCGCTCCGCTAATAAGAACGGCACCGGGCGGCTTGCGCCGCTCCGCTAATAAAGACGGCACCGGGCGGCTTGCGCCGCTCCGCTAATAAAGACGGCACCGGGCGGCTTGCGCCGCTCCGCTAATAAAGACGGCACCGGGCGGCTTGCGCCGCTCCGCTAATAAAAACGGCACCGGGCGGCTTGCGCCGCTCCGCTAATTCAGAGAAACCATCCATGACATTACCCCCCTCACTCGAGCGTCATGCTCCGCTCCTGCTGGTCCTTATCTTGACCGGTTGGTTTCATGGCTCGTCGATGACGCGGCATGGGTTGCGGGGCGAAGAGGCTCGCCGCGGACTTGTTGCCCAAGAAATGATTCGCTCGGGCGACTGGTTGGTTCCGCGGGAACAGGGGCAAGTCTTCTTGAGCCGTCCGCCGCTGCAGAACTGGATCATTGCCGCGGTTGGCATCGCCCGCGGCCGAGTCGATGCGGTCGCGATTCGACTACCCAGCGTCGTGGCGATCCTGTTGACCGTCGCGATGCTCTATGTCATCGCCAAACAATATCTTTCGACCGCCGCAGCCGCACTGGCCGGTCTGTCGTATGCCACCATGCTGCAAGTCTTGGAGCTGGGAGGTTCGGGCGAGACCGAGTCGATGCACACGTTGATCGTCGCTGGTTCAATCTTGTCATGGCATCACTTTTGGTCCCGTGACCGGTTGATGGTCGCGTGGACGCTGGGGTTCGCATTGGCCGGGTTGGCGATGCTGGCCAAAGGCCCCCAGGGACCGATCTATTTCATGGCCACCGCGGGCATGATGGTAGTGGCAACGAAAAAATGGAAGCAAGTTTTGCAACCAGCCCCTTGGGTCGGTCTAGTGGTTTTTCTGTTGGTCTGGGGGGCTTGGAATGTCCCGTTCACCTTGCAATTTGGACTCGAGACCTCTTGGGCGATGTTGGGCAACGATGTCGCCCTTCGGTTCGTCCCTCCGACACTATCGGAGCGATTGATGCACCTGGTCGCTTTTCCGGGGGAAATATTCGTTTGCTGGATGCCATGGTCGATGCTGATGCCGCTGTTGCTATGGCGCCGGTGTCGTCAATCGATGGCCAACGTCGAGGGTTTTTCATCGCTAATGTTATTGTCGATCGTCGCGATCGCGGTGACGTTTCCTTCGGTATGGTTTGTCACCGGGGCCAAAAGTCGCTACTTCCTGCCGCTGGCGCCGATGGGTGCGTTGTTGGCCGCCGGGGGGACCGAAGCGTGCTGGCGGATGGGCGTCGGCCGTTGGGCTTCGTTGGCGAGCAGTTGGCGGCGAATGGTCGTGGGCTTTGCCGCCTTGGCAATCGCGGCTTGCATTGCAATACCGATCGTCTCCCATCACAACCCGCAACTCGGGCTTTCCACACCCCGGGCGTTGGTCGTCGGATTGATAATGTTAGGATTGGCAGTGGTATTGATGATCTGCGCGTCGCGGCCGATTCATCCTCAATATCACACGGTTACGGTCGTGGCGGCCGCCTCGGTCTTGGGAGTCATCCACACCATGGTCGCGATCCCGATGATCGCCCACCATAGCCACCGGGCCGATGTGTCGGTCGCTAAACTCAAAAGCGATCTTCCGGCCGGTGGGCGGCTCTATAGCAGCGGATTGGTCGACGCGGTTTTTGTCTTGCATTATGACGCCCCGCTGCCGCTGCTCGCCGACGATCAGCCGCTGGGTGTCACCGATGCGGTTTGCTACGACGGCAAGACTTGGCCGGCCGGTTTGAATCGTCAGCAATGGACTCGGGTCGCGGATATTCGATGCGACCGCAATATCCAATCGGCCCCCGATCGCCAAGTCGTGGTGCTACGCCGGCGATATTGATCGTCTGCATATCAAAACAGCGCCGCCGGTTCGGCCGAGAGCAATTTGCGGATCGCCAAAACGCCGGCAACGTTGCACATCACGATCGACAACGTCCAAACCAGCCCCACGATCCACGGCTGCATCTCGATCGGCAACCCCGACGCCCACTGCGTCATCCGGTACAACCCCAGTGCCGCGGCGGTCGCCGGCGGCAACGACAGGAGGGCCAACCAGGTCGCTTGAGCCAGGAGTGTTTTGACCAGGTACGTGTTGCTGTAGCCCATCGCCCGCAGCGTCGCGTACTCGGGCAGGTGCGATGCGACGTCGGAGGAGAGCACCATCGACGCGATGACCGCACCGACGACCATCGCCAACGCCGTGCCCATCCAAAAGATCAATCCGATCGGCGTTTGCCGCGCCCAGCGGCGTCCCTCGGCGGCTTTGGCTTGTTCCGGCGTGACGACGCGGACCAACGATCCGGCACCGGCGAGCGACCGCAGCCGGTCGTGGATTTGCACGATTGCGTGTTGGCGGCTGACGCTGGGCGATAACCAAACCAGCGCCATCGACGTCGATGGATGTCGGCGGCCGACGGTGACCTGAGAAAACGTGGACCGCGAGGTTAGAACCGCGCCGTTGGCCGCCAGCCCGGTGCCCAGCGTGTAGGTCCCGGCGATCCGCACCGGGCGACCGCCCAGCTCCGCGGTGCGGCCGATGTCCGCGGCTCCAAAACGGCCCGATTGCCAGAAAGTTCCCTTCGCCAATGGACCATAGTCTTCGCGGCTGGCGTCATCAACCCAAACGTGGCCGGACGACCGGAGCGTTGACCAGGCAGCATTGGATTGAATTTCGATCGGGGGCTTTTCGGGGTTGACGCCCAAAACCGCGATCGGTCGCGACTCGGTCCCACCATCGGTTTGCCACTGCGTCACGCCCAAGTCCAGCGCCGCGGTGGCGACGACGCCGGGCAATCCGTCGACCGATTGCCAAACCGAATCATCGATGGTGCCGGCGTCGAAAACGTGCAAATAATCGGCCGATTGCAGGATCAGGTCGGCATCGGTGGCGTCGAAAATCAGCGACGCGGTGCGATCGATGCTCCCCAGGAATCCCAACTGCATGAACATCAACACGATCGCCAGCGAGATGCCGAGGATCGAGACGGCGGTGCGGACGGGCGATTGCAGCAGGTTGGCCCGAGCCAGTGGCGTTCGCCGCCGGGTGGTCGCTGCGGCCGCGATCACGGCTCCGCGTCAGCGGCCGGCGGGGCGACCGGATCGATCCGCACCTCCACCTGCAGCCCCACCAATCGGCCCGCGGTCGCGGCGTTGGCCAATTCAATGCGGACCTCGCCGGTAAATCGATCGACAGGGGCGGTCGGCACGGGACTGGGCAATGCCGGAGCGGCAATGATCGGAGACACCCACGTCACGACCCCCTCCAGCGGCTCGGCAATCGCTTCGGAATGAACCGTCGCGGTCGACCCCGGGCCGATCAATGGCAGGTCGGCGGCGTTGACCTCCGCGATGACCACCATCGACGAAACGTCCGCCAATCGCATCAGCGGCATTCCCGTCGTCGCGGCGCCGGGGCGGGTCAAAATTTCCAAAACCGTCGCGGGTCCGGGGGCGACCGGTTCGGTCTCGTTGAGTTGCAGTTGAGCCAATTCGACACCGCGGCCGAGTGCCTCGGCGGGGTTGGCCGCCGCTGTCGCGGCGAGTTGGGCTTCGGCCGCGGTGATCTCCGCCTCGGCGGATTCGAGCGACCGCTGAGCGTCCTGGACCGCGTCTTCGGCGGCGTCGACGGCGGCTTGATACTCCAGCCCCGCGTTGGTGACCCGCAACTGTTCCTCCGCCAACGTCGCGTCGCTGGCGATTCGCGGACCACCGGCAGACGACGCGGACCGCAATCGCTGCAGTTTTTCCCCGGCCAATTCGGCGGCTTGGCGAAGCACATCCAGACGTCCGCCGGGACTTTCGGCGTCGGCCAACCGTGATTTGGCTCGGGCGAGTTGCTGCGACGCCTGCTGCATTCGCAATTTGGCGACGCGAATCGTCGCTTCCCCGGCGGCGACCTGTGCCTGGACTTGCTGCTCGGCCTGTCGCAGTTTGGTGACCGCGATTTGAACCTCCAAATCCCTTGCCGTGCGGCTTTGCAGGCTCAAAAGGACGTCGCCCTGATCGACTTGTTGACCCTCGCGGACCGCAATTTTCGCCACCCGGTCGCCCGGCGGTGCGTGGATTGCCAACAACCCGGTGGCCGGTTGCAACACTCCCTGGCAAACGACCTGGCGGCTCGTTGACGTCGGCGGGACCGCGGCAACCGCCCCGTTGCCGACGCGGCGAGAATCGCATCCGAGCATCAACGCCGCGGCGAGCGACCACCCCACGACCCATGCGGCCGGCGACGCGACGATCGGGATCGGGGACAGGCTCATGGTCGGCGGGTCTTCGGCACGGCCGAATCGGTCGGCGAGGCAAACATACGGATCGGTCATTAGAGTAAACCAAACGCCCCCCGCCCGGCACGCCCAAAGTGCTCGACGATCGCCCCACGGCCCTACCAAGTCCCGATGCCCTCCGATTCGTCCGCCGACACCGCCGCCGGAACGCCCGATCCGATCGTCGTCGAGGGAGTTCAGCACCACTTTGGCGTTGGGGAATCGCGCAAACAGGTGCTCACCGACAATTGTTTGACGCTCCGCCGTGGCGAGATCGTCATCATGACCGGTCCCTCGGGCAGCGGCAAAACGACGCTGCTGACGCTCATCGGCACCCTGCGGCGGGTCCAGGAAGGTCGCCTCGATGTCCTTGGCGTGCCGCTGGGGGCATCGGGGCCTGCGGGCGCGGGCGACCGCCCCGCCGACATCGCGGCCCTGCGCCGGCGGTTGGGTTTTATTTTCCAAGCCCACAACCTTTTCGGATCGCTCACCGCGCTTCAAAACGTCCGCATGGCGTTGGAATTGCAACCCGGTCGGCAAACCCGCCGCCAGATGAACGAGAAGTGCGAGGCGATGCTCCGTTCGTTGGAACTGGGTCACCGGATTGACTACAAACCGGCGGGGTTGTCCGGCGGCCAGCGTCAACGGGTCGCTGTCGCCCGGGGACTGATTCACCAGCCCGACATCGTGTTGGCCGACGAGCCGACCGCGGCGCTGGACGCGAAATCGGGCCGCCAAGTCGTCGAGTTGTTCAAACACGAAGCCCAAACCCGCGGCGCGGCGATCATCATCGTCACCCACGATCAACGCGTGATCGACTTCGCCGACCGGATCGTGCGGATGGAGGACGGGTTGATTGCCGCGGACACCGACATTCAAAAAGCCAACCGGTTGGCCGAACAGTTAAAACGTTGCAAAACGTTTCACGACGTTTCGATCGATACGTTGGCCAAGTTCACGCGTTCGATGAAACCGCGGACGCATCCGGTGGGGACCGAAATCGTCCGTCAGGGCGACCCCGGCGACCGGTTCTACCTGATCGAGTCGGGGCGGGTGGCGGTCCGGCGGTCGGTCGGCGGCGGCCCCCCGGCCGAAGTCGCGACGCTTGGCCCCGGCGACGCTTTCGGCGAGACCGCGCTGCTGACCGGCGAACCTCGAAACGCCACCGTCGTGGCGACCGAGCCGACGGTCACCCAGTCGCTCGCCGCCGATGCATTTTCGCAAATCCTGACCGCCAGCCAGGATCTCGACGGCCAACTGCGAAGCTCCGCGATGGTGTCGTGAGTTTGAGGTGGGACGGCCTTTTAAGCCCGCTGTCGTAGGACGGCTTTTCAAGCCGTCTGAAGTAGGACGGCTTTTCAAGCCGTCCAAATGCAACTCGGGACGGGCGGAACGCCCGTCCTACCGGCTCATCACCACCGCCCATTGGCGATACAAAAACCGCGGCACGACGACGATCAACGACTCCGAAGCCGGGTCGGGCAACACCGCCGCGTAGCCGCCGCCGGCATCGGCCGCACGCCGGATCCGCCCGGCCGCCTCGTTCGCCATCGCCGCATCGGCTCGGCCGTAGACGACCAGCGGCGCGCGGTCGTGCGTCGCCGCGGTGCCGATCCACCACCGCGCCGGGTCGATCGCGCGAGCCTGCAGCCCGTGCGGTTGCAAAATTTCGTCCAACGTCGCGGCGGCGGTTTGATTCGGGGCAACCATCACCGGCATCGTCGGCGACACCCGCCGACGCCGCAGGTCGGGCCAATGGAAAACGGCCACGGCATCGTTTTGGCGGGCGATTCGATGAATTAGGAGCGCCAAGGCATCCGGGACCAGCATCCGGTCTACACCCCGTCCGCCCGAGACGATCGGCCAATGATCCGCCGCGGCGGCGTTGACAGTCGAACCGACCGCGAAATCCGGCACTCGGACACTCCAGTGGTCCATCACCGCGTCGTCGATCGCGGCGGGTTGCCCGCGTAGTCGCCGCAACGATTCGTGCAGAAGCGCCGTCCATTGTTGTTTACCTAGTTCCGAAGCCGGGGCGAGTTGCTCGACCACCGCCGCGACGGCATCGCCGACCGCGGGTCCATCGGGCGGCTTCAACGCACCGGCCGCGCGGTCCGCCATCAGCTCGGCCGGCAGCGTCAAAAGCATTTGGCCTTCGGACGGCTGCAGGCTCCATCCGCCTGCGTCGGCCAATCCCCGCAGCCGCTCGCCCAGCGTTCCCCACCCGCCGGCCGGGTCGGCAAGCGGCCTGGCGACGTCGCCGCCAGCCAATTCGATCGTCAACAGATCGAACTGGATCGGCACGCCGGAGGCCGCGGAGATCATCGCGGTCCATCCAGCCAAAGGATAGCCGGGCGTCTTGAACGCGACCCGCATCGCCAGGGCACGGTCGAAATCGACATCCGGCAGCGTTTGAGCGGCCAAATCGGGATCGACACGCTCGTCGGTCGCTTCACGGATTGGCGGCGGCGGGGCCAGCGCCGACATCGCCGGCCGGATTTCGGGCGTTTGTCCCGGCAAATCGAGCAGGTCCAGGAACTCCGCCAATTCGGGCGGCAGGTTTTGGGGCTGGGGATTTGCCTCTAATTCTTTCTCCCCCTCGCCCCGCTTCGGGGAGAGGGGGTCGACCTCCAATTCTTTCTCCCCCTCGCCCCGCTTCGGGGAGAGGGGGGCGGGGGGTGAGGGGTTTTTAGGGCGTTGGGCCGTCGGTTCGATTGCCGGGGACATCCCCTCACCCCCCAGCCCCCTCTCCCCTAAGAGGGGCGAGGGGGAGCCGGATTGAGAAATGGGTTTCGCGGGAAGCGAGTCACTCTCCAATTCTTTGTCCAACTCGCCCCGCTTCGGGGAGGGGAGGTCAGCCTCCAATTCTTTCTCCCCCTCGCCCCGCTTCGGGGAGAGGGGGGCGGGGGGTGAGGGGTTTTTAGGGCGTCGGGCTGTCGGTTCGATTCCTGCGGACATCCCCTCACCCCCCAACCCCCTCTCCCCTAAGAGGGGCGAGGGGGAGCCGGATTGAGGAGCCAACCCCCTCTCCCCTAAGAGGGGCGAGGGGGAGCCGGATTGAGGAGCCAACCCCCTCTCCCCTAAGAGGGGCGAGGAGGAGCCGGATTGGGGAGCCAACCCCCTCTCCCCTAAGAGGCGAGAGGGGGAGCCGGATTGATCCGGCTGCACCGCCGCCACCGCAGCCGGTCGCCGCAGCCACATCCAGGTGGTCCCCAAAACAACGATCACCGCCGCGGTGATCGCAGCCGCAAGCTGTGACCGCCGCCGAGCACGCCATCCATCCAGCCCGACGTCCGCCAGCTCTTCAAACGCATCTTCGCTTAGCGATGGTGGCGGCGGCGGCGCCGCGATCGAGTCCGATGCGATCGGTTCGGGCAATGCCCCGGCGTCGATGTCCTCGGACGTCTGCGTCTGATGGTCGGCATCCCCGGCGACGATCCGGGGGACATCCCGGGGCGATGAAGGCGGACGGACCTCGACTAGACAGCCGCATTTGGGGCACGGCACGATCGAGCCGATCAGGGCGGCGTCGGTGATTTTCAAAGCCGCCTGGCACGACACGCACGACAACCGCAGCGGCATCGGGACGGCGGCGGGATTCAACCGCCCGGGCCAATAGCGGTTGCGTCAGCCAAGACCGGGTTGCCGAACGAATCCTCCCCGAGCATCTGCTGCACCGCCGTGAGGACGATTGCACCGGGCAGGGCGTAGGAGTTGACCCGGCCGGCCCGTGCGATATTCAAACCCACGACGCGACCGGCCAAGTCCAACACCGGGCCGCCGCACTGGTCCGGCTGCAGCACCGTGTCGTGCTGGACGACGGAGTCAAAACCCGCCAGCCGATCGCTGCGGGGACCGTTGACCCGAGCGTCGTTCTCCGATTCGGTCATCAACGACAAGTCTCGCAACCGGGCGTCGACGTTGACCGATTCGCCGTTGCGGACGATCGTCAAACGGACGACCTCGCCGGGGTATTTGTCCTTGAGCGTCGAGATCACCATCGTGTGATCGTTCTGGTTGGCTCCGTCGATCGCAATGATTCGGTCGCCACGTTCGATCCCGGCCGAATCGGCGCCCGAACCGGGGACGATTTGAACCACCAACGCCCCGGCGACGGGGGCCTGATCGAGCTGCACGCCGAGTTTGCCTTGAGACTCCACCCGCCGCGGAGCCGCTCCGACGACGCCCAGCCCAATGACCCTTCCGGTCCGATCGGGCGAGACCAAGAACGAGCCGACCGGCGGCACATCGGCGACCAGCGTCACCGCGACCGGCGGCGGCCCGTCGCGGCGGGGATCGTGTTGATAGGTCAATAATTTCAAATCATGCTCCCGACGCATCGCCGCAACGCGGGCGGGCATCAATCGGTCATCACCCAGGCGGATACGAACCGGTCCGCCGGTCAGCTCACTGCCTTTGGTCACCACCGCAACGCTCAGCGTCGGACCGGCCGCATCCGGCTGAACCGCGACGACGGTCCCGATCGCTACCGGCCGGCCGCCGTCGATCACCCCGACGACGCCTCGACTGACGCTACGGGCGACCGGCGTGACCAGACGCATCATTTGCGGATTGTCGCGGCGATGTTTCAACCGCATCGTCAGCCGGTGCTGGAACCAGGTCGGCAGGTCGTCGGCGGCGCCGTCCTGGGCGACCGCGAGGGGTGCCGGGAGGGTCGCGGCGACGATCAATATCGCCACAACGTAGCCGCGTGCCGCCAAGGCCGCGGATCGACGCCAGCCCAAAACCTTGGCGATTTCGGCTACGCCGGGTTCCAAAACCTTGGCGGTTTCGGCTACGCCGACATCCAAAACCTTGGCGGTTTCGGCTACGAAAGACGGATCATTCATCGTGTCGTCCAATTTCAATCGTGACCCGTAACATCTGGTCTCCACGACGGAGCCAAACGCGAACTCGTTCACCCGGCATCGTGTCGGCGACCGCTTCCTGCAGCGACTCGAAGTCGATGATTTGTTTGTCGCCGAACATTTCAATCCGATCACCGGCCTGCAAACCCGCCGCCTCCGCGGGCGAACCCGGCGTGATCGAATCGATTTCCGCCAACGTCGAACCCGGCGCCCGGCGGACGCCCAACAGCGGCCGGAACCCGGGCAGGAATCCCCACGACTCGCCGGCCCGCATCCGGTCCCAACCCTCGTCGTAATAGTCGATCGGGACGTGCAAGTTGTCGGTCACATCGTTGCCGATGCGGCTGTGAACGGCGATCAACCGGCCCCGCAGGTCAAAGAGCGGCCCGCCGGAATCGCCGCCGATCAACGCACAATCGGTGACGATCGACCGGTCGCCGATGCTTAAGATGCGTCCCACGCGCGTGACCAATCCCCGCGACGGGTCGTAGCCGCCGGGGTGACCGGTGGCGATACACCACATCCCCACCCGCAGCCCCTCGCTGGTGCCCAACGCCGCGTGCGGCCACGGTGCCCCGCCGTTTTGATGGTCGTCGATTTTCAAAAGCCCCGCGTCGACGCTGCGGTCCATCCCCAACGTCGTAGCGGTCACGCGGCGACCGCCGGCGAGTGTCAACAGCGCGGTTTTGCCCGGACGCATCGCAACGTGGGCGGCGGTCAAGACGAACCCCGAAGCCGTCGCGATCACCCCGCACCCCTGGGCCGGCCCGATTTGGACCGCCACGGTGCAAGCTTCGGCTGCCTCGGCAATCCGTTTCTGCCGGTCCTCCAGCGCCATCAATTGTTGCAACGTCGCGGGGACTTCGCCATCGTTGATCACGCGGACGAGCAGCGGCGATTCGGGCCGACCGGTTTGACCAAAAACCTCGCCCGCCGAATCCTGGCCAAACGTCGGCGTGAGGGCGACGAGCCACAACAACGACAGCCAGGTGGTGCGGCGAAGGTCGGTCAAGTATTGCAAGCGCTGGCCTCGGCGACGGACGGAAACCGGAGTGGGATGGGCAGTCGACGTTGGGCCGACGCCGCATTGTAGGTCAGGGGGCTAGCGAAATTCAAACCGCAAACCCACTCTCGCACAGACGATCCGTCTCGCCGCGGCGTTCCAACCGGTTCAACCCCGAACTTTTCACCGCACCGATCCACCATGTCGCGGTCCCCAGCCCCCGCCCCCGCCCCGGTCGATCACCTGATTGTGGGGGCGGGATATTTAGGCCGTGAAATTTTGCGGCAACTCCCGCCCGGTCAAACCGCCGCCGCGACGACTCGTTCGGGCGGATCAATGGCGTCGCTGGAGCAACTCGGTGCCATCCCGGTGCGGTTTGATTGGAACGATTCGCGGACCTTTGACAACCTGCCGTCGGCCGCCCACGTGATCGTCGCGGTCAGCCACGACGCATCGGCGGGCATCGACCGGATGGCCAACATGGTCGATGGATTTGCACGGATGCTGAAATATCTCCAACAACTTCTCCCGCCGGGTGCTCCGGTGACTTACATCTCGACGACCGGGGTTTACCACCAGGGCGGGGGCCAATGGGTCGATGAGACTTCGCCCACGCGGCCGCGGCGCGACGGCGGCAAAGCCCACCTGGCGGCCGAATCGCGGCTCCGCGGGGTGCTCGGACACCGGCCGTGGACCATCCTCCGGCTGGCGGGTATCTACGGTCCCGGCCGCCTGCCGCGGGTCAACGCCGTCGGCCGCGGCGAGCCGATCGCTTCGGACCCCGACGGCTACCTCAACTTAATCCACGTCGCCGACGCCGCGGCCGCCGCATTGGCTTGCCGGACACCCCCGCCCCGCCGTTTGTACGTTGTCGCCGACCATCAACCGGTGCTCCGCCGAACGTTTTACGGCGAAATTGCTAGGCGGCTGGACGCCCCCCCGCCGGTTTGGTCCGACCCGTCGTCGTTCCAATCCCGCAGCGACTCGGACAAACGGGTGTGGAATCGGGCCGTCCGCCGGGACGTTTTGCCGGCGATGCAATACCCGACGTATCGCGAGGGTTTGAATAGTTGTCTCTGAATCCCCATGTGGCGGCGGCCTGCCGGGCCGCCGCACCACCCGTGAACCAAAGCCTTGGCAGCTTGCCGCTACCGTCCCACCGCCGCCTCGATCATCAACGCCACCGCGGCCGAAACCATCGCCGACGACATGCTGGGCAGGTCAGCGCCGCGGGCGGCGACTTGGCCGGGCGTCAGCGGCACGTGCAGGAACAGGCTCGGCGTCGCGATCCCGCCGGACTCGCAGTAATGGCGGCTCAGATAGAGCAACGCGTTGCACAGATGCGTGCCCGCGTGGTGCGAAACCGCCGCCGGGATCCCCGCGGCAACCGCGGCGTGAACCATCGAATCGACCGGACCGGCCGATTGGTACGCCGCCGGGCCGCCGGCGATGATCGGCGATCCGTCGGTGAGCACGTTAAGTCCAAACCGCTCGATCCGAAGCCGCCCCGAACCGGGGGCTTGACCCAAATGAATCGCCAAGTCGTACCGGGCGGCCAAGTCGCCGCGCAGCCGCGGACCGGCGGCCATCAGATCAACCGGGTATCGCCGGGTGGTTAATTGGATCGGACCGTCGTACCAGCGGGTCAATTCGACGACCGCCGCCCAACTCGCGTTGCTCGGCCAGCTATCGTAGGCGTCGAAAGCCGTCAGCAGGACGTGGGGGTCGGAACGTTGCACCGGCGGGGGTCTTCGTCATGATGGGGGAGCGGCGTCGGGCAAGCTTAGCTCACCGACGGCGGCCCCCAACCTCCATCGATTCATTCACTCTTTGATTCAAAACATGTTCAAACTCGCATCCGTTGCTGTTGTCGCTCTGACCGCATGTTGGATCTCCCCGACCCTCGCGGCTGACTCGGCCGAAGCTCCGGCCGCCAAAATTCCCGAAGCCCACCGCAAGATCGCCGACTACCTCAGCGGTGCGGTGTTGACCGGCGGCTATCGCAACGACGCCGGCGACTCGGGCGGCGTGATTCACGAGGAATCTTATGAGATCAAAAACTGCGAGCCGCTCGGCCAAGACCGCCACCGCATGACGGTGCGAATCCGCTACGGCGACGTCGATGCGGATTTTCCTGTTGAATTGTCCATCTACTTCGCCGCCGGCACCCCGGTGTTGACCCTGCAAGACGCTTGGATCCCCGGTCTGGGCACGTTCTCCGCCCGCGTCTTGATTCAAGACGACCGTTATGCCGGAACTTGGCAACACGGCGAGGTCGGCGGTCACCTCTTCGGCGCCGTCCGCCCGGCAAATCAATAGTGGTACGACGGGCTTGCAGCCCGTCGAACTTCTAACCAACGGCTTCCAAAGCTGCACAGTCACCGCAACTATTCCGGAGAGCCACCCGAACCACCGGCACCGTATCCTAATGCACTTCCCCACACCACTCATCATAACCGCGATCCTACTGTTTCACCTCCCCGCCGCCCGGGCCGGTGAAATCGGTTCATGGTTGGACGACAACGTCGCCGGATTGTTTGACATCTACCGCGATCTTCATTCGCACCCCGAAGTCTCCTACGCCGAGCAGCGGACGGCAGGCCAAATGGCGGACCTGCTGTCCGAAGCCGGACTAACCGTCACGCCAAACGTCGGCGGGTTTGGCGTTGTGGCAGTTGTCGAAAACGGCGAAGGCCCGACGTTGATGATTCGCTGTGATATGGATGCCCTGCCGGTGACCGAGCAGACCCCGCTGCCGTTCGCTTCGACCGCAACGGTTCAAACCGCCGACGGATCGACCAGCGGCGTAATGCACGCCTGCGGTCATGACATTCACATGACTTCCGCGATTGGAACAACGCGTTATTTGATGGCCAACCGCAACGATTGGTCGGGGACGTTGATGGTGATCGCTCAACCGGCCGAGGAGACCGGCGGCGGGGCGGCGAAAATGCTCGAGGCCGGATTGTTTGACAGATTCCCCCGCCCCGATGCCGCGATCGCGTTGCATGTTTCCTCCGACACACCGGCCGGGAAAATTAAAGTCCTGCCGGGCTTTGCGTGTGCCAACGTCGACAGCGTTGATATAACGATGAACGGCCGCGGCGGTCACGGTTCGGCCCCGCACACCACGATCGATCCGGTTTTGATGGCCGCCGAACTGGTCATTTCCCTGCAAACGATCGTCAGCCGCACGGTTCGGCCGTTGGACCCCGCAGTCGTTACCGTCGGGTCAATTCATGGGGGTACTAAACACAACATCATCGGCGACACTTGCAAGTTGCAATTGACGGTGCGGACTTATGATGCGGCGGTTCGCCAAACCGTGCTCGCGTCGATCCGCCGGAAAGCCTCCGCGGTGGCCGCGGGGCACGATGCCCCCGAGCCGACCGTGACGACCAGCGAAGGGACGCCGGCAATGAAGAACGATTTCGATCTGACCGAGCGACTGCGGCCGGTCTGGGATATGGCTTTGGGAACCGACAACGTGCTCGATGATGAACCGTCGATGGGTGGCGAAGACTTTTCGCGATACGGTTTGGCGGGCGTGCCGATCGTGATGTTCCGACTCGGTTCAGTCGAATCGTCACGGTTGGAACGGTTCAAGTCGCTCGCGGTCCCGCCCCCGTCGCTGCACTCGGGTCAATACTACCCCGACTTCGAGCCAACGATCCGCACCGGCATCACCGCGACGACCGCCGCCGCGTTGGAAATGCTGAAACGTTAGCACCGCGTAATTAACCACCGACGTAGCTGGACCCGCCAGAATTCAGTCCACCCTGAACCACCCACGTAGCTGGACCCGCCAGGGTTCAGTCCGCCCCGAACCACCCACGTAGCTGGACCCGCCAGGGTTCAGCCCGCCCGAACCACCCACGTAGCTGGACCCGCCAGGGTTCAGTCCACCCTGAACCCTGGCGGGTCCAGCTACGCATTCTACTCATATTAAAAACGTATTGATGCGACGACTCACTGTATTGCTATTCGGTTTGATCGTTCCGACGGTCGCCGTGTCCGCCCGGCCCAATGTCCTGATTTTGATCACCGACGATCAACGCGCCGACACGATCGCGGCATTGGGGCATCCCGACGTCATCACCCCCAACCTCGACTCGTTGGTCAATCGCGGGTTGTCGATGACATCGGCCTACTGCTTGGGGGCCAACATGGGCGCCGTTTGCCGTCCCAGCCGCAACATGATCCTGTCGGGTCGCACCTATTTTCGGTGGTCCCACCCGACTGATGGCAGTACCGGGCAATCCAACGCACCCCGGAGGGACGACACCCTGCCGGCGGTGTTCAACGCCGCCGGTTATGAGACCTATCATCACGGCAAACAGGGCAATTCCGCCACCGAGATTCACAAACAATTTCATCACTCCCACTACCTCGACGATTTCGAGGCGAGGTGGAACATGCAGGCGGGCCGCGAGATCGTCGACGACGCGGTTGATTTTCTCGAAAACCGCGGCTCAGGCTCGCGGGCTAATTTGCCGTGGCTGATGTATCTCGCCTTTGCAACGCCCCACGACCCTCGCGCCGCTTCGCCGGAGGCATTGGCGGCTTATGATGCCGAGTCACTCACTCTGCCTCAAAATGTCCTGCCACATCACCCGTTTGACAACGGTGCGGTCCTGGTCCGCGATGAGTGGACGGCGATGTGGCCGCGAACCCCACAGCATCTTCGCGACCAATGGCATGATTACCTGGCGACGATCACCACCATTGACACTCACATAGGTCGATTGCTGTCGCACTTGGGTCAAACCGGCCAGCTTGACAATACGATCATTGCGTTTACTTCCGACCATGGCCTGGCGATGGGCAGCCACGGGTTGATGGGCAAACAGAACGTTTATGAGGATGGTTACAAGGCGCCGATGGTGTTGGCCGGGCCGGGCATCTCCAATGGCAAAAGCGATGAGCCGGTCTATCTAATGGACCTGTATCCAACCCTGACGCAATTGAGTGGTATCGAAATTCCCGCAACTCTGGACGGAAAATCGTTTGCGATGTTGGCGGCCGATGACTCCGCCGCCGGGCCGCGGCAGGCCGTGTCACTGTCTTACACCAACGTCCAACGTTCGGTCCGCGTCGGTTCATCCAAGATGATCCACTACCCGCGGATCCACCGGACCGACTACTTCGACTTGACATCCGATCCGCATGAAATGCAACCGATCGCCGATGAAAAAATTGACACCGCGGTTCGCCGACGATTGATCGACGCGATGATGCGGACCCAGTCGGAACTGGGTGATCCGTTGGAGTTGGACTTCGACGCCACCCCCGCGGCCGACCAATCGTGGTCGGTCCCGCCGCACCCGGCCCGGTCGCTGCCGGTCGGCGTCGACATGTCGATCGAAGTCGCCGCCGACGAATCGATCACCGCCGCGGCGGTTGGATTAGATCGTCAGCGAAAAAACGTCGTCGCGTTGCGATTGGATCTGGCGGGCCGCGGGGAACGCCGAAGTAGCGTGGTGTTGGGGGCGGCCGACTGCCGCTGGATGCCGTTGCTCGATCAGCTTGGCCGCAAACATTCGCTGACCGGATTTCACGGCACCCGCGGCGACCACCTCGGGTCGCTAGGTTTCCTCGTCGGTTCGTCGGATCATACGCCCGATTGGGGTTCGCCCATTGGTGAACATTTTGAAATGCGGTTGGGCGATGAGTCTCAGCCCCGCAGGACGATCGTGACGGTTTCCAGCCGCGAGGGTGACAACGGCCCGGTCATTACGGATATTTCGATCCAGACCCGGTAGGGTCTGAACCCTGGCGGGTCCAGCTACGTCAGTTCTTCCCGCGGTCGTACCGGGCGACCGCGGTGGCGGTGCGGATGATCAGACTGTCGCCGATCACCGCGGGGCTGGCCATGATCTGCTCTCCAAGCTCCGAGGTTGCGATTTCGCGACCTTCATCGTCCGCCGATAGAACCGTGACGCGTCCGTCCTGGTTGGCAAAATACAATCGGTCACCGGCCAGCAGCGGGCTGGACGAAAAATTGCCGCCCAACCGTCGACGCCAGATCAAATCGCCATCGGCAGTCGCGAACGCCGATGCGACGCCGCCATCGTCGACGACAAACAGGCGATCGTTGTGAAGGACCGGCGACGGTTTGGCCGGGATGCTTTTTTTGACGACCCAGCGGACATGCGTTTGGGTGACATCGCCGCTGCCGTCGATGCCGATTGCCCACAACTCCGGTTTGCCGAAACCGGTGCAAAAGTAAACCGCCCGGCCGTCGGTCACCGGATGCGGCACGACTGAAAACCCGGTCCCGTGTCGGGCGCGCCAAAGCTCCCGACCGGTCTCCGGCTGCAACGACACCATCCACTGCGACGACAGGCAGATCAACTGCTTCCGGCCGCTGGCGTCATGAACGACCAGCGGTGTGCAGTAGGCCTTCTTTTGGTCACCGTCGGGAGCGTCCATTGGCGGCCGATCGGTTTGCCAAAGCGTTTCGCCGGTTTGGCAATCGAGCGCCACGACGTACTGCCGGTCCATGCCGTCCTGGATCAGGATCACGCGGCCGTCGTCGACGATCGGGCTGCTGCCCGGACCGACGCCGTGCTCCAGCGGCAGCGTTCGCCACCAATTGATTTGACCGGTCCGGCGATCGATCGCCCCGGTGCCAAAGGTTCCAAAGTGGCAGATCAATTGGTCGC
Organism: Pirellulaceae bacterium; assembly: GCA_963833245.1. Taxonomy (GTDB): domain Bacteria; phylum Planctomycetota; class Planctomycetia; order Pirellulales; family Pirellulaceae; genus Rhodopirellula. Next base: position 208,868 of record CAWHXH010000001.1, on the reverse strand, counting down.
CATCGATCACCGGGGTCGGCGACGCGTAACTGTTGAGGGCGTGGATTGAGTCGGGTTGCTCGATCGACACGAGGTCCAAAGTTCGGGTCAACTCACCGGTCTCGGCGTCCAACGTGATGAGTTTCAAATCGATGCCCGCGGCGATCGAAGCGGTTGAGAACTTGCGTTCGGGCAGCCCCTTGGCCCGCAGCATCGCCTCGCGTTGCTCGGCGTTTTCGGGTTCCCGCTGCACCGCGGTGGTCAAATAGATTTCCCCGTCGGCGATGACCGGTGACGACCAGGCCCGTCCGGCGATGGGGGTCAACCAGCGGCGGTTGGACTCAGTCAGCTCGCTCGGCGGGTCGCCCACGGCGTGATTGTCGGCCGACGGTCCGCGGAACTGGGGCCAAGTTGAATCGGCGTGACCGGACGAGGCGGCCGCCACGGTCAACAGGATCCCGAAGACAATGGATGTTGGCATGGAGGCGAAGCTGGACGTTTGAGAAAATGATGGGGTGGGTGACGTCACGCCCAATTTAACCCGCCCAATCTAACCCGACAGGCAACGAGTTAAGGTTCCGCGGACCGGCGGTGGTAACAACAATCATATCTTCGATCCGCACGCCCCCGGTTCGCCGGCCGTACAGACCCGGTTCGATCGTCAACACTTCCCCTTCCAGCAATTCGAGACCGTCCCGATCGACCAGGATCGGTTCGTGCAAATCCAAGCCGACGCCGTGGCCGGTGCCGTGTTGGATGGTAGGTTCGTCGGAAATCTCGCCACGCTGCTCTCGGTACCCCGCAACGGTCAAAACCTCCGTTGCCAGGGAATGAACTCGATCGGCGGTTTGACCAACCCGGCAACCGTCGACCGCCGCATTCTTGGCCGCAATGACGGCCGCGTGCATCGCGGCGACTTCGGCGGTGACGTCGCCGTGGACCACCGTCCGGGTGCAATCGCCGTGATAACGCGATGTTTGATCGCGTGGAAACAGATCGATGATGTAAGGCACACCGGAGAACAGCGGGCCGGTGCCGGCGTGGTGACAGTCGCCGGCATGTGGCGGCCCGGCGATGATGGCCCCGTGGTTCATCGTGCAGTCCAGCTTCAAAAATTCGATCGCCGCCTCACGTCGCAGCGATTCGCTGGTCAATACCCCCGCCGGACCGATCAATTGACCCTGATCGTCGACGGCGGCGGTCGCGATGGTTTGCAAAATGTGACGCATTACCGTCTCGGTCTTGCGCTGGACGTCGGCGAGGGCCTCGATTTCGTCAGGCTTTTTGGCCCGCCGATCGGTCACCCCCATCTCCTCGTCATAGTCAATTGCGATCCCGGCGGCCGCCAATTCCCATGCAAAGACCAGCGGCAGGGTCCGATCGGCGGTCACTGCACCGATTGATTGTTCGGTCAAATACCCCGCCAACGCTGCGGCGACGGCGGTTTCGCGGTCGACCGGCTGCCGGTCGCGGCCCGGCGGCAGCGGGCAGGCGGCCGGGTGGGTGACAACGCCGCAGCGTCCGGCCGCGACCGTTCGGCCCTGCTCTAAATCGCGGACAATTCCAACCGTCGGGCCGCCGGGCGGAGCGATCCAGGCGGCCGGGTCGCCCAGCGGCAATCCAATTCGCCGCATCAACGACGCGTTTTGGTCGGGACGGCCGGCCATGATCCGCACTTCGTCGGCAACCGATCGATGGGGATCAACGCCCGCGAGTTGTAGCGAATGGCGGGCGGGCGGGTGGTTCATCGGTCAAATTTTGAGTGAAGGCGGGTGGGGATGACAGGCCGGAAGCCTATCCCACCCGTTTTCCGGTGGCGGCGTTCTGCCGGAACGCCGCTCCAAGCCAACCAAAGCCTGACAGCTTTGGCTCCCGGAAATCCGCGTATTGCGTCGCAGATTGCCTGATTGGCACGACCGGCGGCCGATCGGCCACCGGTCCGGCTGGGGCGGTCGTGGCGGTTGTTGCTAGCCGGCCGGCCGTGCCGATGCAACCAGGCACCGGTCCCGCCTCCGCCCTCCCCGCCGTTGCCCATGTGTTCCGATGCCGCGTGTTCCCACGTCGCCCCGCCGTGCCCCCGAAACAACCGGTTTCCGATGTTTGGGGCGATGGTGCTCCTGTTGCTGAATTTCGGTTTTTTGCCCGTCGCGGGTTCGGCTGACCCACCGTTCTCGCCGGGGTCGGCAAACGATGCGGTCGGCTACCGCGAATTGCCCCGACGACTGGCTCGTTGGTGCGGGTGCGGTCACTCCGACGGCTACCACGCTTGCCGTGCCGATGGCATCCGGCCGCTTGCCGACCTGCCGCCACGATCCGCGGTGGCTCAAACACGCCCGATCGCCGAACGTTTGATCCGTTGTCAAAACTGCGGTCTGCGGCGACAAAGCGGCGACGGATCACAATTTTCGGAGAACTTCGCGGCCGCGACCATCCCCCCGTCGGTCAATTTCTACGATGCTTTCGACGATGCCCAAGAGCGTCCCCCAAACGCCGCCGACCTCACCGCTCCGCCCGCGGCTGGCCAATCATCGCCGACACGTTTACCTCAACCGGCCGAGGATGCCGCCTCGGCAATCCCGCCGCTGACCGAGCAGGAGATCCGGGACTTGCGGCTCTTTCGTTTTGAAAACCAACAGCGCGAGCGGTTTGGCAAATATCTGATCGATCCGGCGGAGATCGAGCCGCAACAGACCTTCGGCGGCCCCCCGGTCGGCAGCGAAGATCGACGCAAACTCGACGAGGCGAGACTACAACGCGACGAAGAACTGCCGAACTTCCAATCGCCTCGCTGGAGCGACGCGGGCCAAGACGCAGCGACCAGCCCCAGCGACGCGGCCGATTTGTTGGAACCGAGTCCCTGGTCCAGCCCTGAGGTCCCGCCGCCGTGGCAGTCCGAGACATCGCCCGTTCCGGCCGACGGTCGGGGCTTGCAACTGGACCCGATTCGGTGGATTCGTCAGCCGCAGCCGACCGATCTGCCCAGCCGTGTCGGGCAATCGATTGAACCTTCCGCGGTGCCGCCGGGTCCTTGGATTCGCCAACCAGCTAGTTTCGCACCGACCGTCGCACCGAGAACCGCGACGATTCATCAACCGCGTTTCTAGCCGGACCGCGCCGGTCGGGTACAATCGGCAAAGGTTTGGCACGTTCGGGCCCTCAAGGTTCCGGCCCTCATAGCTCAGCTGGATAGAGCATCCGACTTCTAATCGGACGGTCGCAGGTTCGAATCCTGCTGGGGGTAATCGTCAAAACTTGACTTTGGACGCCGCGAACCTTTCAATGGAGGCACTTGTCTGATCGGCCGGGGGGTTTGGTTGGACTGCCCATCACCGCTCCCCGGGGATCCCCGATGGCTATCAATTCCTATCGCGTCGAAGCGTACCTGGACTCTCAAGAGCTGGTCTACTTTCGATCTTCGGCCGACACCGACTCGCCCACCTGGCTGCTATTTTTCGGCGAGAAAGCCAACGTGACGGTCCGTTTGATCGAAAACGGCGAGTGCTTGCACTTCAGCACGTTGACGCTGTTGCACCTGGACGAGTTGTCCGATGAGGTCCGGCTTCGGGTCCTCGATGCCGTGATGGAACGCAACGCACGGATCACCGTGGGCCGATATTCGGGCCGCCAGCAGATGATTTTCGAGGCCGCATTGCCGATCGAGGATGGCGACGTGACCGACGATCAAATCCGCCGCATGATGGGATCCGTGATCCTGGAGCAGGACCAATTTGGCAGGGAACTCCGCGGGATCGCTCGCGGCGAGGTCAACGCCGAGCCGGAGGAGGACGACATCGACGAGTTGATGCGGAAACTGCTCGAGGGCGATGGCTCGGGGTAGCGGAAGTCGCCATACCCGTAGCGAAAGTCGCCAAGACTTTCGGTTGCGACCGGTGGAGGTGAACCGAAAGTCTTGGCGACTTCCGCTACGTTGGTTTGAGGTTGATCGCAACCGAAAGTCTTGACGACTTCCGCTACGTCGGCGAAACCCGAATCACTCTTCGCTGGCGGTGGGGATCAGCGGGCCGGCGGAGCCGAGACCGCCCTTCAAGTCGCCACCGTAGCTGGGGATCGCGTTCTCTTCGGCTTCGACCGCCGCGGCCGCCGCGTCCTGCTCGGCCGACCAACCGACCCGTTTGAGTGACAAACCGATCTTCCGCTCGTCGGTGTCGACGCGGAGCACCTTGACCTCGATCGGTTGACCGACTTTAACGACTTCCTCGGGGTCTTCGATCTTGTGCTCAGCCAACTCGCTGATGTGCAGCAGACCCTCGAGTCCATCCTCCAAACCGATGAAGACGCCGAAGTTGGTGACCTTGGTGACCTCGCCGCGGACCAATTGACCGGGCGCGTACTTGTCGGGGATGTCGCCGTCCCAAGGATCGTTGTCGAGTTGTTTGAGTCCTAGAGCAATCCGCCGGCGGGTTTCATCGACGTTGAGGATACGGCACTCGACCTCCTCGCCCTTTTCGAGCATTTCCGACGGGTGAGCGATTTTGCGGGTCCACGACATGTCCGAAACGTGCAGCAACCCGTCGATCCCCTCCTCCAGCTCGACGAACGCACCGTAGTTGGTCAGGTTGCGAACCTTGCCCTTGACGTGCGTGCCCTCGGGGTACTTGGCCAAAACATCGTCCCAGGGATTCTTGAGCGTCTGCTTCATGCCCAACGAAAGCTGTTGGCCTTCGGGGTCAACGCCCAGGATCATGACTTCGATTTTGTCGCCGATATTGACCAATTCCGACGGGTGATTGACCCGTTTGGTCCACGACATTTCGGAGATGTGAACCAGCCCCTCGATGCCCGGCTCCAGTTTGACGAACGCCCCATAGGACATGACGTTGACGACTTCGCCGGGGTGGACCGAATCGACGGGGTACTTCGCCTCGATGTTTTCCCAGGGATTGCGGTCTTTTTGCTTCAAACCCAACGCGATTTTCTGCTTCTCACGATCGACGTTGAGGACCTTGACTTCGATCTCCTGGTCGATCGACACCATCTCCGTCGGGTGACCGATCCGCTCCCACGCCATGTCGGTGATGTGCAACAACCCGTCGATGCCGCCCAGGTCGACGAAGGCACCGAAGTCGGCGATATTTTTGACGATCCCTTTGCGAATCTGGCCGTTTTCGAGTTCCTGCATCAGGTACTGGCGGTCCTCCTCGCGTTGCCGTTCGATTAGCGCCCGACGGGAGATGACGATATTGCGGCGGGTATCGTCGATCTTAAGCACTTCGGCCTGGACGACGCGGCCGATGAAGTCGGCGATGTCACCGGGACGGCGAATGTCGACTTGCGAACCGGGCAGGAAGACATGCACGCCAATGTCGACGAGCAGGCCGCCCTTGATTTTGCGGATGACGGTACCGGTGACGACCATTCCCTCGGCAACCGATTCCATCATCGATTCCCACTCGATGATCTGTTCGGCTTTCAATTTTGAAAGCGAGATCATCCCGTAGGGATCGTCGGCGGCCCCCAGTTCGTCCTCCATCTCCTCGATCAGGACGGTAACGACATCGCCGACTTTGGGTTTTTCCTCTTCGGCGGTCCATTCGTTGAGATTGACCGTGCCCTCGGATTTAAATCCGACGTCCATCAACGCCCATTCGTCGTTGATCTCGACGATCGTGCCTTGAACGATTTTGCCCTGGGAGTAGAGCTGTTGGCCTTCGATCCAGTCGAGGATTTCGTCTTCGACCGAATCCTCGGGGGCCAGCAGGGCGAGTTCGTTGAAAAGGTCGTCGTCTTCGAGGTCGCGAATGAGGTTGCGGTTGACCATGCGTTGTGGTTGAGGATCCGTGCCGGCGGCTTGGAGAAGCGGTGCTCAGGATAGGACCGCGTCCGCGGGGGACGTCGGTTCCGGCGGGAGCCGCGGGCGGGGTTGGAGGAACGGCGGGGTGCCCGAACGACCCTTGCGATCGGAGCAATCGCCGCAGCGTATCAAATCGCCCGCGGGGCGACAACGCGAACTTTGCTTCGTCGTCCAAAGTGCCGCTTCGACCTGGACACCGATCCGCCGCAGTGCCTACCGACCCCTTGACGGCGGGTTTTCACGGTTGACGACTCCGCCTCAACCACAACATTCCCCCCCATCCCAAGGGCTTTGCCATGTCGGTCAACATGAACTTCTTTCAGTGGCTTCGCGACGGCGTTCGTCAAAGCGTCATCATGGGCGTCAGCGACGCGGTGGAACAAATCGGCGTTCCCGAAGAGGACCAAACCGTCAACCCGCAAATCGCCGCGCTGCTCGCCGAGCCGACCGGATCGACGTCGAGCACCAAACGCAAACGCGTCACGTCGACCGCCAACAGCCGCCGACGGCTCGGCAAATCATTGCAGGAGATGGACGAAGCGGCCGCTTGACCCACGCCGATCGTTCCCCGGTTACACTCCGACGCGAGTAAATTGAGGCGTTGCGGATTGGCTGCGAGTTGAACCCTGCCAATGCGGCGCAACGTACTGATTCCGATCGTCTGTCACCCCGAACGTCCGTCTCGCCGACATGAAAGCCAAGCTCCGAATCAAAACTGGCAGTTTGGCGGGGCGTGAGTTGGAAATCGTCGGTAAAAAGTTCGTTATCGGACGCAGCGATTCGTGCCAACTTCGGCCCAAGAGCGAATCGGTCAGCCGCAAGCACTGCATCCTGGTGATGCGGGAGGGCCGATTGCTGCTGCAGGATTTGGGCAGCCGCAACGGCACCTATATCAATGACAAACGTTTGCCCAGCGATAAGGCCAAGGTGCTTCGCGATGGCGACGTGCTGCGGGTCGGCAAGCTCACCTTCGACGTCCTGATCGAACACGGTTTGACCGAGGCGAAACGGCCGGAGGTCACCTCGGTCGCCGAAGCGGCCAAGCGGACCGTTGAGGGCAACAGCGGCGAGGGCAGCCGCATGGAGGAATCGGACATCACCAGTTGGCTCGACGAAGCCGATCAAATCGATCGCGTCCGCAAGTTGACCGATCCCGAAACTCGCCACATGACGCTCGGCGATGGCGATTCAACCGATTTGACCGTCGACGGAGCTATCCCGGTCGATGACCCCTCCGCCGCCGGTGGCACCGACAAGGACGCAAAAGATGCCAAGGGGGCAGACGCAGCGAGCGACGATAGTAAATTTTCAATTCCCGACAAAAAGGCGAAACCGGGCAAGCTTCCCGCGGGTATGAAGATGGCGATGAAGGAAAACTCTCGGGACGCCGCCGACGATGCGCTCAAACGATTCTTTAGCGGCCGCTAGCCCACCGCCGGTCGTCGCTTTGGCCGAGCACCGCGATTTGGTTTTGCAAATCTGTCGCCGGTGGTTGGGAAATGTTCAAGATGCCGAGGACGCGACCCAGGAGACGCTCGTCCGCGCCCTGACGTCATGGCACCGGCTCGATCCCGGCCGGCCGCTGCTGCCCTGGTTGCGTCAAATTGCGGTCAACCGATGCCGCACCCGTCGCTCCGAGCGCGCCCGAAACGTCGTCCGGCAACACCCCGGCCCCGACTCGATCGTTTGTCCCGCCGACTGGGCGGCTCAAAACCGCGTGCGTTTGGAACGTCGCGAACTGCTCTGCCGGATCGACGAAGTGCTTGGGACGCTGCCGCCGGATTGGGTCGATGCTTTTCTCGCGGTGCAGCGCAGCGGCCAAACGCATCAGCAAGTCGCCGATCGGTTGGGCCGACCGGTCGGGACCATCAAAACGTGGGTCCACCGAACGCGAATGCGACTGATCGATCAAATCGCTGACCCATCAGAGGCTCGCTGATGCTCGATTTCCACGCCGAAGACGCGCTCGAGTGCCGAGCTTTTGCCGATCGGCTCAACGCCATGGCGGATTTGCCGGACCCCGCCGCCAGCCGGCATTTGAACGATGATCCGCATCTGAGGACGTGCGGCCGCTGCCGCCGGCAGGCGGAGGTTTGGGCGGACATTTGCGATGCGTTATTGGAGGTTCAACCAACCCCCGGTGGCGGCTTTCTGCCGGAAAGCCGCTCCACCCACCCCCAAAGCCTCGTCGGCTTCGGCTACCGGAGTTCCAGTGGCGGCTTTCTGCCGGAAAGCCGCTCCACCCACCCCCAAAGCCTCGGCGGCTTCGGCTACCGGAGTTCCAGTGGCGGCTTTCTGCCGGAAAGCCGCTCCACCCACCCCCAAAGCCTCGGCGGCACCGCCTACCGGAGTTCCGGTGGCGTCAGTCCGCCAGGCCGCCGACGAAATCTCAACCGGTCGGCGGCCCGGCGGCACGCCGCTACCGGGGCCGTCGCCGCGGCCCTGCTGGTCGGACTGTTCGTCTCCCACTCGCATCGACCTTCGGCAAACCGCCCCGTCCAGACCCATCCGTCGCCACCGGTGACCGATTGGCCCCCGCAACCGATCGTCCATCGGAACGTCGATAACCTCGCCGGCCTGCACCCGGCCCTGGGGACCGCACCGATCGTCGCATTGCGTCGAACCCTGCAACCGTTGCTGACGATCGCCTCCAACGGCGATTTCACTTGGGCGACACCGCAACGGTGGCATGATTTGGACTGGCCCGCCCCGCCGCCTCGAATCGACGCTTCCATCCTACCGGCGGTTTGAACGTGAGCTTTGATCGTCGCTGCTGTCTCGCACTCCTGGCCGTGTTAGCGGTTCTCCGGGTGACCGGCCCGGCCGCCGCGGAGCAGTTGATTCGGTTGCAGAATGGATTGACACTCCGGGGGACCTACGTCGAACTCGCGTCGATCGATCAAAACAGCTTTTCGGCCGCCGCAAGTAGCGAGGGCGTTCAAGCCAAACCGATTTGGATGGTCGACGATGGACTCCGGCGGACCTACATCCACCGTCGCGGCATGGTCGCGGCTGAACCGGTCGATGTTCCCGACCTGGGTCAGCGGTTGACGTTTTTTCAACCGGTGCCCGAGGGCGGCACCGAAATCGGATCGATGGGCGACTTGCTACAAGTCGGACCGTTCAATGCCTACGGCCGCCGCCAAGTCCTGATTCGTGGTGTCGACGGATCGCCGATGGTGTTGATGCAGGGGATCACCGAATTGACCGGGCGGTACGCTGAGGTCCAAGCCTTGCGGTTCGGTCGGGCGTTGCGGCTGGACATGCGGATCGCCACCTCGACGCTCGATTCGCCCACGCTGGATCGGCTGTTTCGCCACCGGGTCGATCAGCAGGACCTCGACCGGCGGCTGGAGGTTGTGCGATTTTTTATCGAAACCGATCGGTACGCCGAAGCCCATGGCGAATTGACACGCATCCTGGCGGATTTTCCCGAAGCCGATTTCCTGCGGCCGCAGCTCGCCGCGATGGTCGCCCGCCAAGCCGGACAATTGCTCGACGAGGCGGAGCTGCGACGCGACAGTGGTCAGCCGCGGTTGGCCGGCGAAATCCTCTCGCGGTTTCCGCTGGCAATGGTCGACCCGCAGATGCGGATTCGGGTTCAAGACGCGGCCGAACGGTTGAACGCCGATGAAACGCAAATTGCCGAAACGATCGAACAACTTCGCGGCCTATTGCCCCAGACTCGGTTTCCGCGGCCTGACGCCTTGACCGGGATCGTCGACGAAATCACCGATCACTTGTCGCCCGCAACGTTGCCGAGAATGGCCGACTTCATTCGGCTGGGGACCGTCGATGACATTCCGGTCGACAATCGGCTCTCGCTGGCGATCTCCGGCTGGGTGCTCGGTTCGGGGGCGGGTTCGCAAAACCTGACCCGTTCGGTCGCCGCGGCGGAACTTCGTTCTCCGGTGCGAGAATTCCTCACAGCCGCCGATCCGATGGCCCGGAATCAAGCGTTGACCCAAATTCGAGCCAACGAAGCGACTTCCGCGCAAACGATGGCGGATTTGGTCGCCGCGATGCCCCCGCCGCTGGCCGGCCGAGACGTCACGGCGGACCCGAGCGTCGACGGCCAGTGGCAAATCGTCGGTGATTCGGTCGCCGGCGGCGAGTGCCTGGTCCAATTGCCGCCCGAATACGACCCCCGCCGCCCGTACCCCTGCGTTGTCGCTTTGAGCGCGGCTGGGGCGGAACCGGGAGGGCAACTGGACTGGTGGGCCGGGGTGCCGCAGCAGCAGTTTTTGAAACCGACTGCGTCGGACAAGTCTCAAACGCTCACCGGCGTCGTTGGTGAGGATGCGGACGACCCGTCCAAGACCCCGCCGACGCCCCCGCCCAGCCGCCGGCTCGGCTACGCCGGGCGGCACGGTTTCATCGTCGTCGCTCCCCGCTGGTCCCGCCCCGGAAGCCGCAGGTACGAGTACACCGCCAACGAGCACCAGGCGGTGCTGCGGAGCGTTCGGGCGGCGATGCGACGGTTCTCGATCGACCCCGACGCGATTTTTCTCACCGGTCACGGCGCCGGCGGAACCGCGGCGTGGGACATCGCGATCAGCCACCCGGACGTATGGGCCGGATTCGTCGCCATTTCCTGTGATCCCGACAAGACGATTCATCATTACAACGACAACGCCCGGCACGTGCCCGGTTATGTGATCGCCGGGGACAAAGACAACGCACCGCTGCGACGTTACGGCGGCATATTGGATGACTACATGTCGTATCATCATGACGCGATGGTGGTGATGTATCGCGGGCGGGGGCGTGAGTTTTTCTATGAGGAAATCGGCCGAATCTTTGAATGGATGAAGCTGCCCGCTCACCGCCGCCGACCGATCCCACGCGAACTCAATCTTGCATCAATGCGGCGGGGCGACCATTTTTTCTGGTGGCTCGAATGGGACCAGCCGCTGCCCGCGGCCGTCATTGATCCGCTGCTGTGGAACCAAACCCCTCGGCTTCGGGCCTCGCCGATCGAAGCATCCATTGGGGTCGATGATGAAATTCGGATCACCCAGGGTCCCACCGATCGGTTCACGCTGCTGTTGACGCCCAAAATGGGTTTGGATTTAACCGAACCGATTGTGGTCCGCTATAAAGGCCGGCGATTTGATTCGACGTTTGACGGCGACGTCGAAACCATGCTCCGCGACGTCCGCGGCCGAGCCGATCGGGTTCGCCCGTTTTGGCACCGGATGAACGTTCCTTAAATGAGTAGAACGCAGGACGACCTGAAGATGGGCCTTGACGCTGCCGGGCACCACGGTTGCCCGGCTGGTTTTCCGTCGCTGTCGGCCCGTCATTGGCCATCAAATCATGCTAGTCTCCCGCGACGGACTGCGAAAGTCCTTCCAGCGGACTGCGAATCCCCAGTTCCGGACGATTCATCACGTATAGATACGGCATCGTCGTCGATCTGTCTTTGTGAACCAACAATTCCCGCACCGTCCGCACGTTTCTGTCGTCCTCCCGCGGATGCGTCGCAAAGCTGTGTCTCAAGCCGGCACGCCGATTTTCTTGACCGTTTGCAGGAACGCGATGACCGTTTCAGCTTGAACATCGAGCGAGTCGTCGGGGGACATTTCAAGGCATCGGGCCAATTATTTGAGCCAGACCGGAAACCACTTGGATATCGTCGGATACTTGCTATCCCAAATGTCACCAAACTTATCACGTTGTTCTTCAGCCGCCGCGACTGTGGGTGAGGAACCAAGCACAATTGCACTTTTGTTAGCGGGTACGCTGCTCGTATCGCTTCGGGGAAACCTGCTAGACCATCGACGCAGCAGATGGAGATGTCTTTGAGGCCTCGATTGGACAGGTCGGTCAAACGATTCAGCCAGAACTTCGCCCTCTTTTTTTTGGCGATCCAAAGCCCCCAAAAGCGTCTTTTTGCCGTCCAAATCGATCCTCTTCGGGAATGTCCACCTCGGCCCGCCGCGAGGCGTCATCAGCCCGGACTTGGGGTAGATAAACTGCCGCATCGAGGATGCGATGAAAAGAAGCGGCGGCATAAGTTGCTGAAACAATGTGGATGCTATTCTCGACTTTGCCACAGTTGCCGTTGTATTGCCTCATGGTGGCGGTGGTGTGAGAGCCGCTTTTGGCAGTTCCCGACTCGTCGATGATGCCAATTGCCATGGGGTCGGCATGATCCTTGGCGATGATCGATTGGCATCGATCACGAAGTCGATGGTGGTCCCAGACACAGCGGCGGAGAAGCCGTTCGGGGCAACCGAGCAGCGTGCGGACGTAAGCGGCCAGCAGAATCCGGCCCTGTTGGCGAGAAAAGCAGTCGGCGAAGAAGGCCAAAAACCGGGTGAGCAGCCGAGGCAGTTATGCGATATCTTGAGCGTTCGTGGGGGCGGCCTTCCGTGGTTTCCGCGTGAAACGAAAAATGGCTTTACGGCGCACGCAGGCTCCGAAGGTGGCGCTGTCCAGCTAGTCTACAAAGTATGCCCGACTTTCAAACTTGCAATTCCCCCCCGCGGATGGCATTGGCTCGGAGGCTGATCTGGTGGAGTTGCTCATCGGACTTGCGATCGATGTTGCGAAGTTGCAGCCGCATCCGGTGATTGGACTCGAACCGGTCGCGGTGGCGAACCAAAAAATCCCAGTACAACGTTGTAAACGGACAGGCACGATCCCCAGTCGCCTCGGCGGGCTGGTAGCGGCAGCCGGAGCAGTAATTGCTCATTCGGTCGATGTACTTGCCGGTCGCGCAGTAGGGTTTGGTCGCCATCAAACCACCGTCGCCATGCTGGCTCATCCCCAACGCATTGGGCAGCGAAACCCAGTCGATCGCGTCGGCGTACATCGCCATGTGCCAATGATGAAACCGCAGCGGATGGGTGCCATACAATTGAGCGAACAACCCAAGCACCATCAGCCGCTGAATATGATGCGCGTAGGCGGTGTCGATCAACAATCGCATCGCATCGCGGACGCACGCCATCACGGTCCGGCCATCCCAAAAGAATGACGGGACATCCTGGTCTGGATCACAACCCAGCGAATTGCGATCCTCATACTCGGGCATCTGCCGCCAGTAAACGCCGCGGACGTACTCTCGCCAACCTAGGATTTGACGGATGAACCCCTCGGCGCTGTTGAGCGGCGCATGGCCGCGTCGGTAAGCGTCCTCCGCCGCAGCGACGACTTCGCGAGGCGTCAGGAGGTGCAGGCTGATCGCGTGCGATAGGCGTGAATGGTAGAGAAACGTTTCCCCTTCCCACATTGCATCCTGATAGGTTCCAAAATGCGGCAGTCGATGTTCAATGAAATCTTCTAAATATTGCTCCGCCTGCTGCCGCGTGACCGGCAGGTCGAACGACTCCAGGTTGCCGGGATGGTCGGCAAACCGTTTGGCGACCATCGCCATGACGGCGCGGGTGACGTCATCGGGTTCATAACAAGGCACCGGGGGAAGTTCGCCGGGACCGAGTTTGCCAAAGGTCGCGCGGTTGTCATGATCAAAATTCCATTGCCCGCCTTCGGGTCCGCCATCGCGATCGATCAGGATATGATGTTCGACACGCATTTTACGGTAAAAATCTTCCATCACCATGGACTTGCGACCCGAAGCCCAAGTCTCGAACCGCTCCGGGGTGCAGAAGAAGGCGTCGTCGGGTATTAGATCGATCGGCACGCCGGCGTCCGCGGCGGTCCGGGACAACGATTGTTGCACGCGGTAGTCACCCGGTTGGATGACGATCATCCGTTCTACCTGATACTCGTCGAGCGTCTTGGCGAGGACCGAGGCAAAGGAACTATTGGCGCAACGCGGCGATCTGCCGTCAATTCGTGATATAAGACTTGGTAGTTGTTGGCGATCAATTCATCGCGAAAGTGCCGCATCGGGGCAAAGAACGCAACCAATCGATACTTGTGACACCAGACGTGAGTCGATTCCTCGTCGTTTTCGGCCATCCACACCCGATCGGTTTTCGGGTCGAAACCGTCAAACGCCGCGGAGTCGTGGTTGAGTTGATCGCCCAAGACCAGGACGAGGCGGCGGATTGCGGGCATGGACGTGAAGGGTGAAGGGTGAAGGGTGAAGGGTGAAGGGTGAAGGGTGAAGGGTGAAGGGTGAAGGGTGAAGGGTGAAGGGTGAAGGGTGAAGGGAAGAAGACTCCTTGACTTACCATACGAAGCGTTCAACCATCTGCCTTTGCAGCCTTGACCTTTTGACCCTTGACCCTTGACCCTTGACCCTTGACCCTTGACCCTTGACCCTTGACCCTTGACCCTTGACCCTTGACCCTTTGACCATTTGACCCTTGACCTTTCAACCCTTGCCCTTTCAACCCTTGACCCTTACCCCCCATGCAAATTTGGCCCGCGATTGACCTTCGGCACGGCAAACCGGTGCGGCTGAGGCAGGGCGACTACGACCAACAGACCACCTTTGGCGATGATCCGGTCGAGTTTGCACTGCGGTGGAAAGCCGCCGGCACCGAGCGCTTGCACCTGGTTGATTTGGATGCCGCTCGCGGCGACGACTCGACCGCCAACCGGGAGGCGGTCCGGCGAATCGTCGATGCCACCGGGCTGCAGTGCCAACTGGGTGGCGGCGTTCGCGATGCCGAGACGATTGCTGCGTTGCTGGGCACGGGGTTGTCGCGACTGATCGTCGGCTCGCGGGCGGCCCACGATCCCGATTGGTTCTGCCGAATGGCTAACGAGTATCCCGGGAAATTGGTCGCCGGGATCGACGCCAAAGACGGTTTCGTGGCAACGCAGGGTTGGACCGAAACGTCGGCGATCGATGCGTTTGAGTTGGCCAAAACCCTTCGCCGCGGCAGCGACTCGATCGCCGCAATCGTCTACACCGACATCGCCAAGGACGGCATGATGGCCGGTCCGAACTTTGAGGGTTTGGCCCGGATGGCCGTTGCGACGGACATCCCGGTCGTCGCTTCGGGCGGTGTGAGCCGCTACGGCGACGTTGAAAAACTCGTGGAAATGGGGGTGCCCGCGGCAATCGTCGGGCGGTCGCTGTACGACGGGGTGATGGATTTGGCGGAGGTGTTGCGGATCGCGGAGGGGTGAAAAATCGGTGTTTGCCGCAATGGTGTTGAAGTTCCGATTGCCGGTGTGTCGATCACAACCGTTAGAACCCAACCCACCCAATCTATTCAAGCGTGAAACATGGACGTCGCATCGCCCTCCGCTGCACGGGACATGGCCGCAACACGTTTCGGCCGCAGCTCCACCGCCGCCCGCCGCCGCCGCGTGCTCGCCCTGCTTGCCGCCGGAATCCTGACCACGCCGGTCGGTTGTGCTTCTCGCAACCTTTCGGTCGCCTCGCTCAACCCGTTTGCCAAATCGACGCCGACGGCGACGACGCCTGAGCCGGAAGCTCGGCTGGCGTCGTCCAAGACCGATGACTCTGCCCCCAAGGGCACGATGAGCAAGCTGACCGGCATGTTCCGTCGCGGCGACAAGGCGGACAAGATCGACGGAGTGGTCGAAGGTCAACCGACTGTCGATCCCAACGTTTTCGTCGCCAACGGGCAGCTTTGGGAATCGACCGGCAACGCCGAAAAAGCCAAAGAGAGTTACAACAAGGCGATCGCCGCGGACGCCAAGAACTCCGCCGCCCTGACGAGCCTGGCCCGGTTGCACTACCGCGAAGGCAATCACGCCGAAGCGGCCAAAGCGTTCCAAAAAGCGCTCGCTCAGAACCCGGAAGACGCGGCATTGTTCAACGACTTGGGGCTGACGCTGGGCAAGCTCGGCCAACACGATCAAGCCGCCGCGACGCTGCAACGCGCCCTCCAGTTGGCTCCCGGAACGTCGCGTTACGCCAACAATCTGGCGAGCGTTTACTACGAATCGGGCAACCCCGACGCCGCCTTTGAAGTGCTCCGGGCGAACAACCCGGCCGCGGTGGCGAATTTCAACATGGCGTTCCTGCACTACAAAAAGGGGGCGGTCGACCAGGCCAAAGCCCACCTGCAGGCGGCGGTCGCCGATGGCAACGGCGGCGACGCGGCGACGCGGCGTGCGGTCGATCGGAGCCGCGAGATGCTCGCCCAGTTGAACGTCCCGGTCGCTCCGGCGGATCTGCCGGCCAAGCCGGGTTTGGACCAGGGTCCCGGTGCTGCGGCAGGCCCGTCGGCGATCATCGCCGCCCTGCCGTCGCACAAAGCGTCCGGCGGGATCCAGGCGATTGGTCAAACCGTCGCAACCGGGTTGCCATCGGCCGCTCCGACGCCGCTGGGCGGACCGGCTCCGACGGGTTTTCAACTGCCCGCCGGCGGAGCGACCGCGGCGATTTTCAAAACCAACGGCGTGCCGGCTCAGGCTCCGCCGCCGGCCGCCGCACCAGCCAAGTCGGCGAATCCGTTCACGTTGCCGCCGGACTTCTCGCCCGTCGATGAGTGAGGGTAGTGGGACCCTCCGGTAGCCGAAGCCGCCAAGGCTTTGGTTGGTAATCGTTCGGCGTCCCGGCTGAAGCGCCGCTACCGCCTGGCACGACAGGCCGGAGGCCTATCCCGCGCCAAACCGCTGCAAATACTTCGTCATTTGCAGTTTTCGCTTGGTCGACGCACTGGTCATGTAGCGGACGCTGCCGAAAACCGGCCGCTTCGGCCCCCAGGCTCGGTCGGTCCGCCCCAGTACCCACAGGATCCCGCAGTAGGAATTGGGATCGCGGCCGTCGAGCGCGTATTTGTTGTTCAAATGCACCATCACGTCCAAGGCCTCGGCGGCCGACGGTGACCAGGCAAGGATCATCTTGCCCCACAACATCCGCACGTAATTTTGCATGATGCCGGTTTGGACCAACTCACGCTGGGCGGCATTCCACAGCGGGTCGTGCGTCGCGGCGGCCTCGAACTGCTCCATCATGTAGGTGTGCTCCCGCGGGTCACGACCGGTCGCGGCGTGCGACTTTTTGGCCCAATCGGGCAGCGAATCGAGCGTGTCGTAAGTGTCGGGGTGGTGAAAAGCGATATTGAATCCAAGCTCTCGCCATGTCAGCAATTGCTCCAGGATCGCGTCGGCCGGCTCGGAAACACCGAAAAAACCCGACTGCTTGCCGTTGACCTTGGAAACCTTCTCAGGTCGCCAATTTTCCGATTCCAGGACCCGTGCGACCATCTCGTGCGGCGAGACGTGGCCAAAATGCAGGTGAGCGGACAGCCCGGTGGTCGCGGCTTGATCGGGATGATTCCGATCGGTGTGATAGCGAGCCAGTTTATTAGATAAAAACGCGTCCAGTCGCCGTGCCGCTTCGGCCGACCCGCCGGGCAGCCCCGGGGCCGGGGGAACCGAGTGATCGATCGGAATCGCCGCCAGAGCGTCGCCGTCGATCAAGGCGTCTAAATCCGCCGCCGGCCAACGTTTCAGGATCGCCGGATCGATCAGGTCCCCGGCCGTTTGACCGGCGACCGGCTTGTTCAAATCGGCGATTGGGTGTGGCTCGGGGAGCGATTCGAGTTCGGGCAGGATGTTTTTTTGCATCCAGCGGCGATAGGAATGCGCTACGGTGAACGATCGGCCCGGCCGTCGAAGCGGCATGACGCCGTTGGAATCGACCAATTCGAGCCGTGCGGGAATCCGGTCGCGGACCGCCTCAATCATCTTGGGCAAGAAAAAGCACGGGTACTCGTCGGTCACGACCACGCAGGCGTCGGCAGCCAACCGATGCAGCAGCGGGGTGCCGACGCCCGGTCGCGGCTCGACGTAGGGGTAATAGGCAATGCCGGCGGCTTTGGCGGAAACCTGATTGTCCCTCATCCCCTCGATGACAAAGCGATGGATTCGGTCGCTGGCCCACCGGTAGCGTGTCCGCAGCGGTTCAAAGATCAGCAGCGGTACGCGAAATTGGACTGCTAAATTGACCGCATGTTGCAACGCAAAATTATGGTCCATCCGCCGCTGGGCGATCATCCAGTACAACACGTACCGACCGCCCGGCCGGGGGTCATGATCGTTGGCGGCGGTCAGGCGGATGTCGGCGATGGCGGGGTGCATTGGGCGCGGCAATGGTGGGGTGAGTTTTAGCGCTTCATTCAGCCTGGTAATGGGGGTAGCGGAAGTCGCCAAGACTTTCGGATTCACTCGATCACAGCCGAAAGTCTTGGCGACTTCCGCTACCGATCTAGCGACCGGTTTCCTCATAGATCGGCAGGTGTCGATAGTACACCTCCAGGTTCAACAGATTCATGGTCGTGACATAGAGTCGACCGGCGTGGATGCTCCAGCGGTCGGGCACCGGCAGCTCGGGGTCCCAGCTCCCCGCCTCGGGACCTTGGGGGATTTGATTGGAGATCAGGATTGGGTTCAAAGCCCGGTTCCAATCCTCCCAGTGATCGCCGCCCATATGAAACATCACCTGGGTCGCATAATACCAATAATAGGTGTCGCGGAGCGGTTCGCGGGCGGTGCCGATTCGTGGGGGATACTGCGCCAAATAGTCCGCGGCCGACTGCATGTCGGGATTGTCGCGGCGCCATCCCGCATACATTCGCATCAATATTCCCAACCGCGGTCATCGTCGGCGTCACTTTCCGGCCATGACGCTGCGACGGCGTGTCGGGGGCAAATGGGTTATAACGATAACGGTCGCGTTTGCCCTCCTCGTCCTTAGACAATTCGAGCCAGCGATCGATCCCGGCATAGGCATCGGGGTCGACCCGCAGCCCCGACAACTCACCGCTTTTGAGAGCCATCATCATCCAGCCGGTCACCGACGTATCGCTGCTGACCTGCGGTTCGTACCGCCAACCGCCGCGGCGTCGGTGCTGCGTCGCGGCAATGAAATCCAGCGACGATTGTGCGACCGATTGAAGGTCCGGGTCTTGGGTCATCCCATACGCTTCGCATAACGCCAAAGCCGCGATGCCATGACTATAAAACGCGACGTTTTGATCGCTGACCGGGTTCTCGCGGCGATACAGATCCCCGTTTGATTTCTGCTGCGACTTTAGATACTCGATGCCTCGGGCGACGGTCGCGGCGTATTGATGTTGCCGGTGGGTGTAACCGGCGCCTTGGAACGCGAGCAGACACAGCCCGGTCGCCGCGGTGTCCGATCGCAGCAAGACGTTGTCGCCGTGACCCTGCAACGACCACGAGCCGTCGATGTTTTGACGCGAGGCGAGAAACGTCAAACCCAACTCGATCGCTTGCTCGGTCGCCGGACCGACGGCGCCGGCCGGCGCCGGGGCCGCCCCGCCGTTGGTCCGCTGGACGCGGCGGCTGAACGATTCGACCGCCGCGACGGATTGACCGGCCGGCGTGACCGGACCGCCGACTTGACGTCGCGGTCGTCGCTCTTGGGATAGATCCAGCGACGCGAGTTCGATTTTCTCCTGCGATGCGACGATGCCGGCATCGTCGGCCGGCTCGCGTCCCAGCCCCATCGTGTCGTCAGGCAATTTGACATCAAACATCGGTTGAGCGGCCGCCATGCTCAGCGCCGCGGCGTCGGCGGGTTGATCGCTGGCGGGACCTTCGGCCGGGGCGGACCGCATTTGGGGATCGGCCGCCGCCTGCTCGGCCGCCGCGGCGAGCAATTGATCGATCCGGCTCAATTCCGACGCCGGGCCATCGGCGGCTCCGGCAATCCCCGTCTGTTCGCTGGCGCGGGAGCGTTTGCCGCGGGGCCTTTGAACTGACGGGACGGTTGCGTCGGGCAGGCCGGCGGCGCTGTTTCGGGCCAATCGCCGTGTCGCTTCGCCGCGGCCGGTGTCCCGGCCGGTGCCCGGCGACGGGTTGGTCGCCTCGGGGCTGGCCAACACCGACGCGCCGGGCGATTGACGGACCAGCGGCTGCGGACTGTCCATCGGGGAAACCATCCGCGGGGCATCCAAATCCCGCCGGGCGATCGAGACGGTCGGCGGCGTGGGGGCCGACAGCAGCGGTGCGGCCCGCTGACCCGGAGTCCGCTGGGCGTTGGAACGCGACAGCCCCAGCGACCCGATCGCCGGCATCGCACGGTCGCGGGTCGGTCGCTGCAATGCGGGTTGTGAGATTGGTGCGGACAGATCGTCGGTCAACGACGGGGCGGGGGGTGAAAGGCTCAGCCGGGCCGAGGGTGCCGCGCCGGCGGGCGTCGGTTGAGCCGCCGGCGGTTGCGGCAATAGCGTGACCGAGGGGGTCGCCGGCGCCGGGGCGGGAGAGTCGGGGACCTCGACCGGCCGCGGTGATGAAAACGACGGCGGTGACGGCGGAGCTTCCTCGGTCGGACGGCGGCGGGCCAGCCGCGACGCTGACGTCGCCGGTTTGGGCATCGACGGCTGCGGCTCGGGGCGGCGGAGCAGGAACATCGGTTTGGTCTCAACCGGCGGCCGCTGCGGCTGGGGCACCTCCAGCTTGGGCGCCGAACGCTGCATCGGCGGCAATTCCCGCTCCTGCATCGGCACCACCCGGCTGGTCGTCTCGGCGTCGACCGGGGCGGACCAATCCGGCGTCACCGCCTCGGTCTGCTCGGGGGTTTTGAACAAATAGTCCGGGACGGTCTTGCGGATCGGGCTGCGTTCGGGTTTGACGCCCGCAAAAGCCTCCGGGAAATAGTGCGGAAAGATCACCGCGTAGACCGCCACGACGATCAGCAGCAGGTGGACGAAGACGCTGAACAGAAAACCGAATTGGACCGACTTTTCGACGTACCGATTGGCCACCGCGCGGAGCACCAACGACAGACCGATCGCCAGCAGCGGCACGGCGACGACGTAGGTCCAACCGTTGTACTGCCACCGCGGATCGCCAAAATCCAGGCCGCGGAAGATCATCACCAGGATCAGCACCGACAACCCGGCCAGCGCGATGTCCAACGGCCACATCCGGTCCGACCCATCGGTCGCCGGGGCGGGATCGTCGAGCAGATCGGACAGGGGGTCGGACACGTAGGAGAGGTTAAAGGTTGAGGGGAAAAGGGTTAAGGGAAAAAACTCAGTAAATTGACAGATCGATCGACATCCACAGCCAAGTCACTCTTCCCTTGACCTTTAACCTCTCAACCCTTGACCCCTTCTCGCTTCCCTGGTCCGTCACGTCGGGGCTGCATCACCCCGTCGGCCCTTCTTTGGTGGTCACCGAGTAGTCGCTCACGCCGGTTCGATTGCACAAATCCATGACGCCGACGACGGGGCCGAATTGGCTGCTCTGGTCGGCCCGGATCACGACCGACTGGTTGGTCGGGTTGTCGGCGACCGCTTTTTGCAACAACCGCTCCAGCTCCGAGAGCGGCGTGACCTCGCCGCGGAGGTAAACCGTCCCGGCCGAATCGATGTCGACGATGATCTCGCGAGGCTTGCCGGTCATCGGGACCGCGCTGGTCGCCGAGGGCAACACGATGTCCAGCCGTCGCTCCTCGTCCTCAAATTCGCTGGTCACCAGGAAGAAAATCAGCAGCAGGAAGACGACGTCGATCAGCGGAGTCAACGACAAGGTGCCGGCAACGTTGGACCGTTTGATTTGAACGGCCACCGGTCAACTCGCCGCCACGGGGGGGGCGACCGGCGAGGCTGCCGCCGGGTAACCCATCGGCGGAGCGGGCGGGGGCGGGGCGACCGGGGACCCATGCAATCCGCCCGCCGGATGAGCCGCCCGCAACCGGCCCGAATCGTCCAACCGGCTGCGGCCGACAAATTGACCCAACACCGGAGCGACGCGGAACGCCAACTCCTCGATCCGGTGAAACAATTTGGCGATGCGATTTTCGAGGTATTGAGCCAAAATTGCGGCCGGGATCGCCACCGCCAAACCGGCCAACGTCGTCACCAGGGCGGTGTAAATCCCCTCGGACAACTGTTCGGAGCGGGATTGGTCGGCCGACAGCGTGCTGGATTCGTGGAAGGCGACGATCATGCCCCAAACCGTTCCGAGCAGTCCCATCAGCGGCGTGGCGGCCGCAGCGAGCGTCAACCAACGCACCGGAGCGGCGTAGCGATCGGCTTCCCGCTGGATCGTTTCACTGGCGGCCGTTTCAATGCTCGCCAATGGTTGGCCAGTGCGTTGCAACATCGCCGCGACGACGTGTGCCGTCGGGCTGGAACGCTCGCGGCACAGTTCATAAGCCTGCTCGGGGTTGAACAACTCCTCGCTGCGGACCATTTCGCCAAGTCGCTGGATCAACCGCGGCGGGATGATCTTGTTTCGACGCAGCGAAATGAATCGTTCGACGGCCAACATTACGACCAGGACGCTCATCAGCGCGATCGGCAGGATGAACCAGCCGCCGCGGTAGATCAGTGTCAGCAGGCTGATGCCCGACGGTTCGGCGGCGCCCGGTTCGGGGACCGGCGGTCCCTGCATCGCCGCTTCGACGTCATCCTCGTCGACCAAATAAACGTTCGCGCCCGGCGGTTCGTCGCCGGCGGTCGGGGAGGGTT
This sequence comes from Pirellulaceae bacterium, assembly GCA_963833245.1. Classification (GTDB taxonomy): domain Bacteria; phylum Planctomycetota; class Planctomycetia; order Pirellulales; family Pirellulaceae; genus Rhodopirellula. Next base: position 186,728 of record CAWHXH010000001.1, on the reverse strand, counting down.
CGCCGGCGTCCGGCGGGACCGGCGGGGCGTCGTCCGAACCCGTCTGGTCGACGTCAAAGGCGGGGACCGGCGGGGCCTGGTCGTCCTGCGAGTCCTGTCCGTAGGTTGCCGCGGGCAAAATGAAAGCCAAGCACAGGGCGATGGCGCGAAAGGCGAAAGGGTTTCGTGTCGCAGGGGAGCCGAAATTCTTGGCGAATTCCGCTACCGGATGATTTAGTCTTGGCATCAATTCAAGGCTCCGAGCTTTTGGCGGGCGATCGGGGCCAATTCGTGGCCGGGGTGTTGATCGACAACGTATTGATAAAACCGCTTGGTGATCGAACGTGCCGATTGGCGGGCCGGTTCGGTCGTGGCTGCGGCGATCAACCGCTCGCCGCACCGAGCCGCCTCGAACCCGCTCTTGGCCTGCCAGTTTTTAACATCCGGCGGCGCCTTGTCGGCCCCAAACCCGAACATCACCTGTTGAAAGGTGCGAATTGCGTCCTCCCAGCGGCTGGCCTCAAATTCAATTTCCCCAAGCATGAACCTCGCCCTCGCCGCGGTAGCGTCGCGGTACCGATCAGCGACCTGGGACAGGAATTGCTTGGCCTCGTCGTTGCGACCCATTTGCCGGTACGCAAAACCGGTCTCATAAAACGCCTGGGCCAAGTAATCAGTTGCCGGGAATCGGCGGCGCAATTCCTCATACCAACCGATCGCTTCCTCATAACGTTTCAACTGCGCCGCCGCCTGGCCACCGTGCAGCAGCACCAACTGTCGGCTGCGTGCCGCTTCGTTGTCGCTGAGGGTCGCGGAGGTATCATTGTCCGCTTGAATTTTACGTCGGGCGAACGAATAGGCTCGCTCGGCGGTCGCGTATTCGCCGCGGCGAAACCGGCTCTCGCCAATCATCAACATCGCGTCCAGGTAGAGCGAGCCGGCCTCCCCGAGGGCAAATTGACGTTTGAACGCGTCCTCGGCGGCCTCATACTGTTCCAAGTTGTAGTATGACCAACCCAGCCGATAGAGCACCGCCTGGGCACGGGCCAAATCCGCATCGGTCTTGCCCGCGGCCATTGCCAGCGACTTTGCGGCGGTTTGATAATCGCCGTTTTCAAATGCCCGAGCACCGACCAGAAAAGCCGCTTCGGGGGCGGCCGGGTCATCGGGGAATCGATCGATCAACTCCTTGAACGTCTCCAGCGATTCGGCCGGCTGACCCGCGGCCCGCTGCGAGACGCCTTTTTGATACAAAACCCCGGCCATGTCCTCATAACCGGGCACCTGCGTCTGAAGCTCCGTCAAACGCTCAACCGCCAACTTCGGTTTGTCTTGTGCCGACGCAATTAGTGCCAATTCGTACAACGCCAGCCCGGGGTTGCCGCCGGCGGGATTGGTTTTGACATAAGTTTGCAAATCCTCCGCCGCGTCGTCATAACGTTTGAGCTGTCGCCGGGCTAAGCCGCGGGCCAGCCGGGCATCGTCGGCCAGCGGATGGGAGGTGCTCTGTTCCAGCAGAGCCGTCAGGTTTCGCTCGGCCGGTTCGCTCCGGTCCAACCGCAACTGCGCGACCGCGGTGGCGTAGCGGGCGTAGGGCAATAGCTCATCGGCGGCGGGCAGGTCCAACAGCGGGCGGAGCGTTTCGATCGCCTCGGCGTGCAGATCCCGTTCGCCCTGCAAACTGCCCAACCGGTATCGAGCTTTGGCGACCAAGTCGGGCTTCGTCGACGTCGCGATCAACTCTTTCCAAATCGCGATCGCCGCTTCGGTCTGACCGGCGGCGACCTGGGCGTCGGCGGCTTTGAGAAACGCGACGTCGCCGCCCAAACCCTTGGGATCGGCCGTCCGGCTGGCGGCAAACGTTTCCGCCGCCTTTTGCGGTTGATCGAGTGCCATTTGCGACTCGCCGAGCGTCAACAACGCTTCGGCTTTCTTGGCCGGGTCGGTCAACCGGTCCAGTTCGCGGCCCAGTAGCTGGTCGACCCGGGCGTGCCGGCCGGCTCGACCCGACGCCGCCGCCGCCCGCACGATCCAACCCTCCCGGCCGGCGGCGTCGTCATATCGTTTGTCCTCCAACAGGGCGGTGAACTCCGCGGCAGCCAACTCGTAGTTTTGATCCAGAAACGCGGCTTCGGCCAACACCGCGACGGCTTCGGCATACAAACGATGGCCGGCAAATCGTTGTTTAAATGTCGACGCGTCGCGGATCGCTTCGTCATAACGTTTGAGTTGCAATTTGACGAACGCACCCTGATATAACGCCCGAGCGGCCAGGTCCTCGGTCGGGCCGTCGGCGTAGAGCGAATCAAACCTCGCGGCGGCTTCGTCAAGCCGATCGGGCAGGAAGGACAAAGCCTCGGCGGCATCGAGCCGCAACGCCTCGGCATAAGGCCCGTCGGTTCCCTCGGTGATCCGCCGCAGCGCCATGTCGGCCGCCTGCCGCGCCGCGTCGTCACCGGCGGCGGCGAGTTTGGACTCCCCGATCGGCCCGCCATCGATCGTCGGGGTCGATTCGGCAACCATCAGATTGATGCGGGCCAACCAATGAGCCGCTTCGGTCGCCTGGGCCACGTCCTGAGGCGACTGCAGCACCTCGGCAAACCGCACCGCCGCCTTCTCATTCTGCTTGGTCAAATACAACGTCTTGGCGGCTGCGAACCGGGCCACCGGCGCCATGTCGGTATCGGCGTATCGATTCAGGATTGCCTCATAGATCGCCGCCGCCTTGGGGTAGTCTCCTTCGGCCGAGAGCACCACGCCGCGCTGCAACGCCGCATACGCGCGGTCTTCATCATCGGCGACGTTAGGATCTAATTTCGCCACCGCCTGATAGCGGTCTTTGGCATCCTCATAACGTTTCATCGCCTGCAACAAATCACCCAGCCGCAACAACACGTCAGCGGTTTGGATGGTCTCGGGGCAACCGGCCAGGAATTTCTCATAAGCCGCAACCGCCTCTTCGGTCCGGCCTAGGTCTTCCAACGCGATCCCGGCCGCGTAAGCCGCATCGCAACGATAAGTCGACTCGCCGGAATTGTCCAAGATTCGGTTGTAGGCTTCGATCGCCTTGGGCAGTTCCCCCAGCGCGTAGGCCGCTTCGCCGAGATAAAAATTCGCTTGGTCGGTAAATCGATCAATTTGGGGATCGTCAACCAAACGTCGATGCAGAGCCATCGACCGACGCAAATCCTCCTGCGCCGCGTTGGCCGGCGCCGCGTCGTCGGCGGGACTTTGCCCCATCGCGAAATAACAATACCCGGCATTGATGAGGCTTTCGCGTTGCAACTCGTTGGCCGGCGCGTCGATCGCTCGCTCAAACGCGGCGGCGGCGGCACGCAGGTCGGGCGGCTGGGTTTGCATGTGACAGACGCCCAAATAGTGCGCCGCCTTGCCCGCCAGCGGGCTGTCGCGGTGCTCGTCGAGCAACCGCCCCCACGACTCGATCGCCAAATCGAAGGCGTTGTTGGTCTGGAAATTCGAGGCGTCCTGGTACAGACCCAGGACCGCCGGATCGGTCTCCCCGGCGGCCGGATCGGTCGTCGGCGTTTCTTGGGCTGAGACGTGTGTGGTCAAGACAGGCCAACAGCATCAGCGTGGCGGCGCCGATGAACTTGGCTAACGCCACATCGCGAAAACGGCGGGGCGGGGCGGTGACGGTCAGCGACGATAACATTGAACGTTCCCGAAAGTTTGATGGCAAAACATCCTAGCGATGTTTGGCGACCGCACCAGTCGTCACGGGTTACGACCGGCTGGCGTAATTCTCGGCGAACTCGATGGCCCAGGCGTCGATTAGCGACGCAAACTCAGGCTCTTCGACCTCGGCGACTTTGACAAAATGCGACCGATTGAATAGTTCCCGGTTGACCACCGTCGCCTTCCCTTTGAGGTCCAGGACGCCGGCATCGCTGGCCGGCCGGATCGCCATCTCCAATCGGCTATACAAATTTTTTCGCCGCCCGCCGTCGAGCTTTAGATCATCGCGGTAGCACGCCGAACCCCAACCCTCGGAACCGAATAGCGATTCGATCCGAAAGCCGGGAAAATGGTCCGCCACCTGTGCGATCGCTTGTTCAATCTTCTCGGACAGCGAGAGTCGGTAGGCGGTGTGACGCTGCCGCAATTCCTCCTCACTAATCGCGGCAGCTTTGGCGGCCGAAGCGGCACGTTGGCCTCGGGCAACCCCGCGGGCGATCGCCGATTCGAGCCGATCCTTGAACGCGTCGCTCACGAATCCTCCCCATTGCCTCCGTCGGCCGGGGCGGGGTTTGAGGAACCGGGGGGAACGTCGGTGGCGGCACCCGAAGGCTGACGCCCTTCGGCTACCACCGGGTCGGCAACCACGGGATCGGCGACCGGAGGTGGAGGTGGAGGCGGGGGCGGAGGCGGGGGCGGCGGCGGGGGCGGGGCGTCTTTTTTCATCACCTGGAGCAAATCGCCAAAGGATCGCAGCGGGGATTTTCCCTCCCGCATCTCTTCGGTGATTTCGGCCTTGGGGATTTCTTTGCCGATCACGGTGTAGGTTTCCGGTTCGCGGTTGCCGCCGCGTCGGTTGTCGCGACCGCCAAAGCCGCCGCCACCACCGCCTTGGCCTCGTCCGCCACCCTGGCCGCGTCCGCCGCCCTGGCCCCGGCCACCGGATTGACCCCGACCGCCGCCACCGCCGGCTTGGCCCCGGCCGCCCGCACCGGCGCCGCGACCCCCTTGAGCCTCACGGCCGGGACCACCGCGGCCCGGCCCTCCGCGATCGGAACCACCACGATTGGGACCCCCACGGTTGTCTCGGCCGCCGCCGTCATCGACCGGCCGCGGCGCCCGCTGGGGTGCCGGTCGGTTGGGATCGATCGCCGTCAACGCCACGCGGCGGCGTTTTTCGTCAATGCCGGTGACATAAGCGGTTACGACGTCGCCGACTTGAACGGCTTCGTTGAGGTCGTCAATGAATCCTTCGCTGATCCGCGAGACGTGAACCAATCCGCTGCATTCGGGCGACAGTTCGACGAACAACCCAAAGGGCATCACGCCGACGATTACCCCGATCACCGCATCGCCGGGCTGCAAGTTGGCCAGCGTCGGCATCCGGTTCATCACCGCCGGGGCATCGCCGGAGGGTGCGCCTTCGCCAAAGGGGTCACACAGCCACCGAACCAATTGATGCGCCCGGCGGTGTCCGATCTGCCACTCCTTGATCAATTTGTCGACCGCCGCGGTTTCGGGCATCGGCCGCTTGGCCAACTCCACCGCTTCGACCGATTCTGCCGTAGCGGAAGCCGCCAAGGCTTCCGACTCTTCCCCGGTCGCGGACTCCGCCGGGGCTTCCGACCCCTCTGCCGTAGCGGACTCCGCCAAGGCTTCCGACACCTTCATCCCCGACTCCTCACCGTCCTTGGGGTCCTCCGAATCACCACCGTCCTGCATCGAAGCCCCAAACGACGAACCGTCATCCTCCCCGTTTGAATCCGAGTCATCCTCGTCGCGTTCCAAACCGGCATTCGGGTCGGCGTGAACGCCCTCCCCATCGGCCGCGTCGACGACTTCCGCGGCGTGGTAGTCCGGCGGGGTGTAACCCGGCGGTGACGGCGGCGGCATCTCGATCGACAACGAAGCCGCGAGTTTTTTTGCAATCGGATAGTCGTCCGGATGGATCAACGTGCCGTCCAACGGCTCATCGCTGCCGAACACCCTCAGCAGCGGCAAGGCTTGGCGGGAGTGAACGACCGAAGGCCAATGGATTTTCTCCAACAACTCCTGGCGGCTTTTGAACAACGACTCACGGCGTTGGCGGTCGATCGACTCGGCGATCTCCCGCGTCATGCCGGGCATTTGGGCCAACCAAGTCGTGGGCGCGGAATTGACATCGACGCCACCGCGAGCGGCCGCCGACAGCATCACGTCGACCAGGGCGGCGGACAACGCATCGTCGGACAACTCCCGCTGGAACGAACCGAGCCGCAGTTTGAGCGGATCGACTTTGACGATGGCCTGGGACGGCTGGAGCACCGAGAACGCGATCCACGTCGCGGCGCGGAACCGCCGCGGCGTGCTGCGCATCTCCTGATTGCCGGCCGGCCCGTTGGCGTAAGCCTCCGCGCCGGAACGATCGGCCAACGTCCAACGCAGCGACCCTTCGCCCGATTGCCGGAGCAGCTCGCCCAGCGCGATCAGACACGCCCGCCGGGCCGGGCCGTTGGAAATGACGATCAAATCGACGCCGTGAGCATGGATCAACTCGCCCATTTTGCCGACCGCGATCGACCGCATCGCCGGGGTCAATTGGCACGGGATGTCTTCGGTGTGCAGCGTTCGGCCATCGGCGGCGACGACGGAAACCGCCGCGGTGCGAGGTCCGACCGCATCGATCGACATCACCACCCGGGCCGCAACTCCACCGCGATCGACCTGGCGTCGCAATTGACCGGCGGCGAGCGTCACCAGATGCTCCGAAGCCCGTTCCTGGGTCTCGTCCCACCACGCCGCCTCGGCCGATTCGCGGATGATCGCCTCGTTTTGAACGACAACGTTGTCGATTCGGTCCAACAACGTCTCGTTGAGCGACGCGGCGGTGCGGCGAAGCTCGGTGACTAGTTTGCCGGCGTCGTATTGAAACGCACAAACGGCGACCTGGCTACGCAGGGCGCGGCCGAGCATGACGGTTTGAAACGCCGAGAGCCGATCGACGGGGATCTTCTTGTTCGACAGCGGTTTGAGGACGCTGACCAACCAGCGCCGTTGCCGCTGGCGGGGCGACAATTTCTTGGGTCGCTTGGTTTTCTTGACAAGCGTGGGTTTCTCCGACGGCCCCGCCTTGGGACTCATCGGTTTGGGACCGCCGGGGACCGCCTTGGCTAGCGGGGCGGCGGCACCCGAGCCTGTCGGCTCCTCCCCTGTAGGCTCTTCGGTTGAACTTTCGCTGCTGGCGTCATCGGTGGAACCGGACGCTGGCGGCGGCGTGTCCGGCTTGGTGGCCGGGGCGGCGTCGCTGTCCGCCGACGGTGCCTCGGTCGCCGATTCCGGACGCTCGACCTGTCCGCCACCGGTCAAATCCGTCTCGGCCGGGGACGTGTCCGGATCCTCCTGGTCCGCGGTCTCCTGCGTCCGGGGCTGGGGGGAGTCCGAATGGTCGGAACCCGAATCCGCCGATTGTTCGACGACTTCGGGTGTGGGCAATTGATCGGGTTCAACCTTGCCGACGCTCGCCTCGGCTTTGTCCTGTTGCTCTTGGAGCGTGTCGTCCGCCCCGCCGGGGGAACCGGCGCCCGAATCGGAATCGGCGTTCGGGGACGGCTCGTTGTCACCGGCCGGGTCACCCTCGGCCCGCGGACCGCGATTGCGTTTTTTGCGACGCGGTTTTTTGCCGGTCGGTGAATCCCCTTCGGCCCCCTCGCCTTTTTCGCCGTGAGGGTCGTGGACTTTGATGACGTGAATCTTGGCCTGACGACCTAACCATCGAACGGCGGTGGCCATCAGCCGGGGTTCGCGGACCAAACGTTCGGCCAACGCGTCGTCGAGGCCCTCGATCGCTTCGGCTTTGTCGAACGAAGCTCCCTCGGGCAGGTTTTTCTCGACGGCGTCGGCGATCGCTTCGACCGTAGCCTTGGTTCCCGGCGGCGGCGAAAGCACAGCGATCGCCAGTCGCTCGGCCGACGACGCGGCCTGACCCGACTCGGCTTTGAGCCGGCGGGACAATCGGTCCAGGATCCGCCGTGACCCGGCGTTGCGGATCGCCCGACCGATCGCGGGATCTTGGGGGTCGCTCGACTCCCAGGCCTCGATCAATTGATCGCGATACGACTCCAATTTCCCCTGCCGCTCGATCGATTCGGCCAGCAGCCACAGTTCGCCCTCGGACAGATCGCCCAGCTCGTCGCGTCGATAACGGGCCAAAAACGGAGGGGTGTACCCTTGTTCGAGCAGTGGTTGGGCCAACCGGAGGCTGCTGATCGGCGAGCCACCCTGGCGGGCGATCGCTTCCAAATCAATCTTCATGGCAAAGCGGGTTCGCTTGCGGGTTCCGACCGCGGCCGCGGGACATCCGTCTCGGGCCGCCGGTCGCGGGCGTCGGACGGCGGTTTCCACACGCGAAAACCGCCGGTTTAGGGGTGCGAACAATAGCGCCGTCGCCATGGCATGTCAATCAGAGCAAACCGGCGGCGTTTAACATTTAACGTCCCATCGGTCCGCTATGTCTCATAGGTCCCCTCGATCCGGCAAAGCCGACTCAAACCCCCAGCGACTTGCATCGCCCAAAGCGTTCCCCCAAATCGCCCAATCGCTCCCGCCGGACCGTCCGTACCCGGCTCAACCAATCGCTTCCGGTCCAACCCAACCCCCCGGAAACGGCCGCATTGATCGTCGCCGCATCGGCCACCCGGTCGGCCAAAATCGCTTCGGCATCGACCGCCATGACCGCCGACCAAAGCTCCGCCACGGCGTCCACGCCGATCAGTTCCGGTGATGGAAAATTGTCATGACGGTAACGATTGACCAGCGACGCTACCGGCTCGCTCAAACGATCCTCGCCCGCCAGGATCGCGGACCGCTGCACGCGACGGTTGTGTTTGACAATGCCGGCCAACAGCGGCGAGGGGTCCATTCGCGACGGCCACCGACCCCAAACCACCCGGCCGCCCTGCAGCGCCGTCTCCGGTCCGATCTCATCAATCAAGGCTAACGGCGACATCGGCATCCCCATACGTGTCGCGGCCTGCCGGATCGTCGCCGCACTGACGCCGCCACACAGGAGCCACATCGACGTGTTGAGATAGGCGGCGAGCAAACGATTGACGACAAAGCCGGGACTGTCGGCAACCATCAACGCCGTTTTTTTCAATCGCGTCACATGGTCAACGACGTCGGTCAAGACTTCGGGATCGGTGTCGCGGTGAGTAACAATCTCCGCGGCCGGTCGCCGGGGCACAGGCATAAAAAAGTGCATTCCCAAAAACCGTGAGGGATCGGGCAACCCGTCCGCGATCCGGTTGATCGACAGCGTCGAAGTGTTCGTGGTCAGGATGGCGGTATCCGGCAGTCCCTTTTGAACTTTTGACAGTACCTCAATCTTCAAATCGATCTGTTCGGGCACCGATTCGTTAACCAACCACCTTGCCGATGCGCGCGTCCGTGGAGAATCGCTGCCGCCTGGTGTCAAAACCTCACATAATAAGTCGCCGGGAAACCGCCCACGGATCGGACTGCAGCGGATCACAACCTGTTGACCAATCGACCGCGTAGCCCAGTCGAGGGTTGGACGGTCGACATCCGCCAGGTGAACCGTTTGACCGTTTCGCAAGTGATCGACCGCGATCGATCGACCCACCACGCCGGATCCGATGATCAATAACTGATAGTTCATCCGGCCGACGCTGCGGTGGACAATGCCCCGTCGACCTCGTTGCTGACAATGACTCCATAATTGATCGCACCCAACCAACCCGACATGATGATACCGACGGACCCGGCGTGATATAGCCCTTTGACCATTTGAGGCAACTCACGGCTGACCGGCAACCCTTCAAATTTGGTTCCAAAACTCGCCCCCATTTGATGATGGGTGTAATGTGCAAACGTTCGCGGCGTGGCCGCTTCGGCGCGGTCAATCTTCTGCCGCACCCCGGGCAGATACTTCTCCAGCGCGTCAATGGTCGTCTCGACCAACTCCGCCTTGCTGGCCGCATACTGCTCGTCGGACAAGTCGGCCCAGTCGGACCAATTCGCATTGGTGCTGCTGACGACCGCGTAGCGCTCCTTCTTGGTCGGACGCGTTTTGGGGTAATAGAAACTAAACGTCCGCGAAGTGATATCGCGGCTGAGCAGCAAATCGGTGCGAAATTCCTTGGCCGTCGATGTGAAGAATAAGTCGCCGGACGATTCGTCGATCGATTCACCGGGCTTGAGTGCCATGTAAACCTGGGTCGATGAGTTGTTCAGCCGCACCGCTTCGGCTCGTTGTCGGTACTCATTGTCCAACACCGCCGGCGGCAGCATCTTGAGAATCGTGGTCTTGAGGTTGGCGTTGGACACCACCGCCCGGCAACCGATCACCCGCCCCTGCACCTTGACCCCCGTCACCCGAGGGCTGTCCAACGCCGTCGGCTCGGTTTGAATCTCCTCGACCGGGCAATTGATGCGAATGTCGACCCCGTTGGCAATCAACTCCTTGCGCATCCGCGTCACCAAATCGTCTGTCCCGCCCTCGTAGATAAAGACCCCTTTGGACATGAAGTTGCTAAAGACAATGCCATAGGTAATCGCGGGGTCTTCGAGCGTCGATCCGTTGGCGTAGGTGATCGGTTCCATCAACAACCGGACGACGTCGTCGCGGCCGGGGAAGAACCGATCAAACAATTGCCGCGTCGTCGTGCTCTGATCGTCATAAAAGTTCATTGACCGAGCGGTGTCAAAGAACTCGTCCACGGTTGACTTTTCGATCCCGAAATCGCTGGTCAGCAGTTTGGTAAAGTCCTCGCGATTGAAAGTCGTCGTGAGCGAAAACTGAGGATTGTCGAATCGGATATTTTTGAGCTGGACAATCCGGTCGGCGATGTCCCGGTTCCAATACCGGCGACAGGATTTAATCATGCCGTGAGGAAATCCGTGCAGCGAGACGTCAAAGGTGTGACCGCCGGGACGCAGGAACCACGTCGCTAACCCGCCCAGTTTGTAGTGTTGCTCCAACAATAGGACGCGGTGTCCGGCCCGGCCCAGGATGTTGGCCGACGTCATCCCGGCCAGCCCCGAGCCGATCACCACGACGTCGTAATGGTCAGCGGCGTCTTTAAGGAAATCTTTGGGCATGTTGCGGGGGCGGGGCGGGGGCGGGGGCGTGTCGATGGGAAGGACGGACGGTAGCGGCGAGCCGCCAAGGCTTGGGCGGCGGCGGAACCGGGGTCTGGCGACACCCCGCTACCGTAGTGACGGTAGCCGAAGCCGCCAAGGCTTTGGGGGGATGCTCCGGCGGCGGCCTGGCGGGCCGCCGCCACCGGGGTTATCGCAACGACTCCAACTGCACGTAAATTCCCGTCTGGTCCGATGACACCGGTCGCGTCCCGTAAAGCAACGCCCCGCCCTCGCCGGCCAACCAGCGGTCGTCGAGCAGCCGCAACCGGCCCGCCGACGGCATCGGGACGGTTTGATTGCCGATCCCCATCGTGATGACGTCATGCGATGTCCGGAAAACCCTGACTTGATCGTCCGGCAACGCCGTTCCAATCCGCCGTGTTTGCTCCTCGCCGCGGACGACCAACGATACCTTCCACCGATCATCCCGCGGATCAGCCGCGACGCGGACGGTCACCACCGACTCGCCCGGCATCACCGCCAAAGCGCCATACCAACGCGGCGTCGACTCGTCTTTGGCAATCACCGTCGAATACATCAACCGGTACTCGGGGCCGCGTGAATCGGTCGCCCAGCGGTTGGCCGGTCGCGGCACGCGGATGCGAAAGCGATACGTCAACGGCTCGTCGACCGGCACCCGCACCGCCGCGGCGACGTCGGCCGGCTGGGGTGACAGGTACCCGGTTTGTCGCCGTAACCGATCGAGTTCCTGTCGGGCCGTCCGCAGCCGGGACAACGACACGATATTTCCCGCTGCCAGTCCAATGACCGTGGTCAAAAGAACCAAATGACGCAACGAGTAGCGACCCGGCGGGATGTCGTCGCCGAGCGATCTCATGTCAAACGAACCTTAGATGGGGGCCCCAACGGGGGGGACGCTACCCGAAGAACAGGAATCTTCCGGCCGCGCTTCATTTTGTGACCTAGCCTTGCAGTGAAGGCTTCCCCGCCCCCCGTGCTCGAAGCCTCCGCCTTAGAAGCTCCCGTGCAGAAGTCCAACCTAGAAGTGCCCATCATGATTCAGCCCCCTTTTGACGCCCCCCCCAAACCTAACGTTCGCAACCACCGACCGAGCAACCGTTATATCGCCCCGGCGATGCTGGCGATGATCGCGACGATGGCCATTGCCGCCGACCCAAACGTAGCGACCGCCGGTGAAGTTTCGCCTCAACAATCCCCGGCTCGTCCCTATGGGTTGCAACCTTACGCCCTGGTTCAAAAGCGTGCCAGCGACCCTCGCAGCGTCGATTTTGTCAACAATTACCTGCCCGCGTTCCGCAAGATCGTCAACGAAACCCTGGCCGAATCGGCCAACTTCCAAGGCCGGGCGGGCTTCAAACTCGACCCTTCGCGATTGTTCCTGAGGACCGAATCAGACCTGCCGATTCGCGTCTATTTTATCCACGAGGGTGCCGGCTATCGCAACTCGCTTGGTTTTTGGGTGACCCCGGCGGGTTCGGAAAACATTGGTCAACCCTACCTGATCTTCCCCGACGCGTCATTCAAGAACCCGAACAAAACCGACGGCCGGAACGAGAACGAACCGCTCGTCGTCGGCGACTTTGTCGAGCTGCACACCGGCGGTCCCGGCCTTCAGTTGGACTTCTTCCTGCTTGCCGACGGAGCCAAGAGGCAAAGCGACGGGTCTTATGAACCTCGTCACATCTGGTTCAACAACATCGAATGGAACGAAGACGGGGTGCAACACGTGGTCGCCTTCCTGCTGCCGGACACCCGTTACGTGATGATCGGATTCGAGGATCTGCTTAACGGCGGCGACAAGGACTACAACGACTGCCTATTTGTCATCGACATCGGTGAAGTCAATGCCAAAAACCTCTTTGACATTGAATCGACATTGCCCGAATAAACGACTGAGTCGGTCTTACGCTTCTTCCAAAACGACCCTCCGCCCGCGTTATGTCTCTATTACACCCCAAACGCTCCGCCGCGAGAAATCGTGGCGGCGTGGCAACCGCCGAAATGGCCGTCGTTCTGCCGGTGTTGCTTGCGATCGTCTTTGGCACCCTGGAAGTCACCCATCGGTTGATGTTGCGTCAGAGCGCCACGGTGGCGGTCTATGAGACCGCTCGATTGGCCGCCCGCCGCGCCATCGGTAGCGACCAGGCGATCGCCAGGGGAGAGGCGTTGTTGATCGACCGGGGGATCGATGGCGGACGCGTGATGATTGACCCCGAAGACCTCCAAGCGGTCCCGACCGGAGATGAAATCCGAGTGACCGTGGTTGTCCCCATCCGCCGCAATACCCCCATCAATTATGTCCTGCCCAACAGCGGCTCGATTCGCACTACCTCCACGATGATCCGCGAATAATTCCATGGCATTTCTCCACAGAAACTCCCAAGCCCGCCGCCGCGAAGGGTCAATCGTCATCCTATCGGCGATCATCATCACGATGCTGGTTGTCGTCGCCGGGTTGACCATCAATTTGACCCAGTTAGCAACCGCGAAATCGGAAATTCGCATGGCTTCGGATGCCGCCGCCAAAGCCGGGGCCGTGATCTTGGGCCAGACCCAGGACGTCGACGCGGCTAGGACCGTGGCTAAACAGATCGCCAATAAACATCGCGTCAACGGCACCCAGCTCAAACTATTCAACTCCGACGTCCAGATTGGCAACAGCGAACCGGGCGACGACGGTCAATACGTGTTTCGCGAAGGCCAGTTGCCGCTCAATTCTGTCCGAATCGATGCCAGGATGGATGAGGATGGACGGACCGGTCCGGGAGCGTACTTCATGTCTTACTTAACGCCCAAAAATTTTCAACTCAACTATCAATCGATCGCCACCCGCGTCGACCACGATGTCTGCTTGGTGATCGATCGCAGCGGCTCGATGGCGTGGGACATGTCCGGGACCGAGTGGCGTTATCCGGCGTCGACCGACGGCACCGAGCGGAGCATCATCCAGCGTTATTTTGAACCGCCCCATCCGACCGACAGTCGGTGGGCGGCCCTGTCACGCAGCACCGAGTTGTTCTTGGAGGAAATCGAAGCGTTGCCGATCGAGGTCCAGGTCGGACTGGTCAGCTACAGCAGCAATTTCAATTTTGGTTTGTATCATAGCGACGCCAGTACGATCGAAAGCGAATTGACGACCGAGTATGAAGGATTACAAGACTCGGTCGCCCGCATCGGGCAGGATCCGATCATCGGCAACACCAACATTGCCTCGGGAATGCAGTCGGCGGTGACGGTGCTGTTAGGCGAAGATTCTCGAATCACCGCCAAGGCGACCATGATCGTCTTGACCGATGGCATCGGCAATCAAGGCACCGATCCGGTCGGTGTCGCGACGGCGGCGGCGGCGGCCAACATCACCGTCAATACCATCACGTTCAGCGACCAGGCCGACCAGGCAACGATGCAGCAGGTCGCCACCGCCGGCGGAGGTCGTCACTACCATGCCCCCGACGAAGCGGCATTGCGGGTGATCTTCCAAAAGCTGGCCCAAACGCTGCCCGCGGTGTTGACCAACTAGATCACTACCTGAGCTGAGAATCTTAGGGTGAGCCGTACGCGCTAGCGTCGGGTATCGAGCCAAACCCGCGGCTAGCGCCGTCGGCTCACTAGACTCCAACGGTTGCAGCTCGCCCCTTCGCCTATGCCCGCGGCATTCCTACCTGACTCGAGACTTTTTCATGCCAAAACTCCACTGCAATCGTCAACGGTCTCGCCGACGCCGCGGGGCTTACACCGTCGAGTTCGCGGTGTGTGTCCCTGTGTTGTTATCGACGGTATTCGGGTCGCTCGAAATCGCACGGTACATGTACGTCCGGCAATCGCTCGATCAAACGACCTATGAGGCTGCCAGGCAAGGCGTGATTGCCGGCGGGTCGGCACAGGGTGTCCGCGACCACGCCGAAAGCCTGCTGCTCGCCTATGGCATCAAGTCGGCGACGATCGACATCCAGCCCGAACAACTGGATGCATCGACCACCGAAGTGACCGTCTCGATTGTGTGCAATTATGCCGACAACTCCTGGGTCGTTCCGGGAACGCTAACCCGGGCAACGTTATCGAGCCAAATCACGCTGGACCATGAGAATCAAGCGTTTTTGGTCCCCGCCGGTTCAACCGACGCGGATGAACTCAATGACAACGACGAACCGATCGACGTTTAGGCCTTCTTGGTATTCCAAACCTCTTTCATCATGAACTCGGTTTCCGACGCGATCTTGCTGCTGTCGGGGGTCGCGTCGGAATCGATGTCGAACCACTCCTCTTTGAACTGCAAGTGCCCCGACTTGCCGGCCGCCTGGTTGGCCAGCGCGACGTTGGTCCCCAACGCAATCACCGCGTCGCCCATCGCCACCGCCGGGTAACACCGCGGACGGTTGTCGGGGTCGGGGTTGCGGATGCAATACGCCCAGTGCTCGATTTCCTCGCGATAGCCGCGTGAGACCGGCCCCGACGCGGCCGCCTGTGCCACCGGAGCGGAATAGTCGCCCGATGCCGATGTGTCCAACGCGTAACCGGCCGCCTGCTTCGACACGCCGACTTTGCTCGACTTGTCCGAATCACGGTACAGGTAAACGTCGGTTTCTTTGTCCAAAACCAACGTTCCCTTGGTCCCCATGACGACTTCGCCCCAGCCGCCCCAACCGTTGCCGTTGATCGTCGAATAGGTCACGACCACCTTTTTGTTGGGGTCCTGCTCGTAACCCGGGACCGGGCCGGCGCCGGGCAATTTGGGATTGGGATAGGCTTCGGACCGGTCGTAATAACCGACGTCGAACGATTCGGAGTACTCCGGCCCGGGGAACTCGAACATGCAATAAACATGATCGTCGGTCTCCCGATCCAGCGGCATGATATGCCGGCCACCGACGGCGTGAACCGACAACGGGTGAACCTTTTTGCCGTCATCGCGAAGTGAGGATAGGAAGATCGAAACGGCGTCGAGTTGGTGGCTGCCCAGTTCCGCCATCAACCCCGCACCGGTGCGGTTGAACAATCGCCAACGGTGCAGCTCCTGTTCGGCGGTGAACAACCGGCTCTGCATACTGCCCTTGAAGTAACCTTTGACTTCCTGGTCGACGTACCCGTGGTCTTTGGGATTGATATTCTTGTCCGCATCCCAAGCCTGCCACAATGCCAGCTCGTTTTGCAGCTTCTCGATTTCCGCCGGATCACGCGTCTCGTTGAGTTTGCGTTGACGATACTTGATGTCCGAAGCGATCTTGTCAAACTTCGCACCATTGACCATCTCGCCGCCGGGGATCGGCATCGACCATGAGTCACCGCCGGGCAAATTGCCACGGTGCCACTGGGCGCGGATGTGATGCAATTGACCCAGCAATCCCCAGCGGATCAGGTTGACCGCATTGTCATACTTGATGTTGTAATGGCGTTGATGACCGGTGGCCAAATGCAGCGAATTGCCGGCGCCGTCTTTGAGTTCGCCGGCCATCCGAGACATGACTTTGCACTGGGCAACGTTGTGGGCCATCAGTTTTTCGGTCAACACGTGTAGCCCCCGCTTCATCGCCTGGGCGGCGACCGGGGCGTGCAACCATAACGGCAGCGCGATGATGACCGCTTCGATGTCGGGGTCGTCGAGACATTCAGTGATGCCGCCGGTCGTTCGGCCATCATAAACCTTGACGCTCTTGCGGGCCTCGGCTTCGTTGGCGTAACCGACGACCTCGATCAAACCGGGACGGCGTTTCTTAGCCGAATCGGACGACCAGTCACCGTGAAAGGCGCGGTGCTCGCTGTAGGGCCGAATGTCACAGATCGCTTTGACGTCGACGTACTGCGGATTACAACCGCCGATCAAAACATTGCCTTCGTCCCCGGTCCCGATCACCGCGACGCGGACCGGATCGTTGACTTTGCCGTAGCCGAAGTACGCGGCGCCCAAACCCGCCCCCGAAACGGCGGAAGCGGCGACGATGCCTCGGAGGAAATCCCGGCGGTTGACGTCGTAGTAACTGCCGATGGCGTTGTAAAAATTACTCTGGCCGACGTCCATTTGATCGGGGGAAAGCTTATCGACCATCGTTTGATTTCCTGAAAGACTCTTGAAAGGGTAGTGGAATGATATCAACGTCGCCGAACCCGCCGGGGTTCAGGTCGCGATTGTCCGAACCCGGGCGGGTCCAACGACCTTGCGGATCAATAGGTGAATGAAGAAGTCGAGGCCGGCGAAACGTCCCGCTCCGGTTGCGGCGAGCACCAGGCACGCCATGCACTCGATCAGTTGATAGTTACTGCTGGTCGGACCGGTCGCCGGCGGGTACTGGCTCAGGAATACCGAACCGAGGAATCCCGCGGCGGCCAACGCGGCAACCGGCGTGAAGAGTCCCAGGAGCAAACACCAACCGACGCAGAGGTCAAAATACGGCACAATCCGGTCGATGACGCTGGTGTCCATCAACGCCACTCGCGGCTTGTTCATCCGGTACGGACCGCGTGCCCTGAGTTGTTCGGCGGTCGCGAGTTGTTGCTGGGCACGTTCGTAGTTCCGCCAAATTTGATCGACCGAAGCGAGCACCGGAGCGATCGTCCCGGAAAGCTCTTTGCGAATCGTGTCCCGCTGACCGCCCAGCGATGCGACGCCATCACGGATCGGGTCCTTTTCGAGTTCGGCGATCCGTAGCAACCCGAGGCGATACTCGATCACCTCCTGTTTGAGCGATTTACCCGTCCCGTCGGGATCGTCAGTCAGGACGTAATTGAGTTGCTTGGCGGCGCGGCCGAAGTTCAGTTGCGCCTTTGCCTGCTGGTTTTTGTCAAATCCGTAGTGTTTGCCGACCCGATCGCGGAAAATGGCCCAATGTCGCAGCGTCTTGGATTGGTCCAGCCGCACCGACCCGTCGTAGTCCCACACCAACTGGCGAAATTGACCGGCGAAGGGGCCTTGAGCGTTGGCGAAGAATGGGGTCGCGGTCCAGTCGCCCTGAGCGGCTTTTTCGGCGCCCTCGGAGAAGAAATGCCAACCGATCGTCAGCCGCAGCAACACGATCATCGCGACGGCGAGCACCGAAATCCACCGTGGGGTCAAATCCCAACCGACGACCAAACGAAGGGGGGCAAGCAGGATTTTTTTCAAGCGAACGTCTGACGGCGGGGGCGGGTGGGCGGAGCGGCGCGGCCCGACAGTATGGCCCATGTCAACCCCGCCGCCAACCATGTGGGATAGGCCTCCGGCCTGTCTTCGAGCAGGCTGTGGGATAGGCCTCCGGCCTGTCTTTGGGCAGGCTGTGGGATAGGCCTCCGGCCTGTCTTCGAGCAGGCTGTGGGATAGGCTTCCGGCCTGTCTTTGAGCCGAGTGACAGGCCGGAGGCCTATCCCACATCCCACCGCGAGGACCCATGTCGATTCGCATCATGCGCCGCTTCACCTTCTGCGCCGGGCACCGGTTGGTCGGTCATGAGGGCAAATGTCAAAACCTGCACGGACACAACTACGTGCTGGAGGTCTACGTGACCGGCAAACAGCAGGATGAAATCGGCCGAATCCTTGACTTCAAATTGCTCAAGCAAAAGGTCAAGGGTTGGATCGACGAGCACTGGGACCACGCCTTCGTCCTGTGGCGGGAGGACGCCAACGCCCTGGCGGCGATCCGAAGCAGCGTCCCGCACCGGATTTACGAATTGCCCACCAACCCGACGGCCGAAAACATGGCCGATCATTTTTTGAGGCAAGTTTGCCCGATCGTCTTGGACGGATCGGACGCGTCGGCCTACAAAGTTCGGCTTTGGGAGAGCGAGGAGACGTTTGCGGAGGTGGAATTGGACGCCTCGACGTAGCGGAAGTCGCCAAGACTTTCGGTTCCCGACGTTTTCATCGCAACCGAAAGTCTTGGCGACTTCCGCTACGGTTTTGAATCACGTCGAAATCAACCGCAACACCCCCGGCAGCAATTCCGCAAACGCCCGGGCACGGTGCGAAAGCACGCTCTTGACCGTCAGTCCCATCTCGGCATAGGTCCGGTGATACTCGGGGATTTCAAACAGCGGATCGTAGCCGAAACCCGCCCGGCCTCGCGGCTCGGTCAGGATCCGGCCCCGACACCGCCCGTCAGCTCGCAATCGAATTTCACCTGACGGATCGGCGACCGACAGACAACACACAAACGAAGCCCCGCGGCGATCGGCCGGGGTACCGTCGAGATTTTGCAGTAGCAGTGCGTTGTTGGCCGCGTCGTCGCCGTGCCGACCGGCGTACCGGGCCGATCGGACGCCCGGATCGCCGCCCAGGGTGTCGACGGTCAACCCCGAATCGTCGGCAATGACCCAGCGGTTCAAATGCACCGCCTGCTGTGAAGCCTTCAGGTCCGCGTTGCCGGCAAATGTGTCGGCGGTTTCGTCAACCTCGATCGCCTCGGGGTAGTCGGCCAACGTGGTCAGCCGGCAGGGTTGATCCCGCAGCAGGTACGCCAACTCACGAGCTTTCTTTTCGTTGCCGGTTCCAAAAACAAGTTCAAACATCGCGGCGGTTCAAGACGCTTTGAGTTTGACGGCTTCGGCCTCCAAAGCCGTGATTTCCGACTCCAAGTCCGCAATTTCCGACGCGTCGTCGGCTTGCGATTTGGCCCCGGTCAGCCGCGGCCGGAGGCTTTGAAGTTTTTTGTTGATCACTTCGAGGCGTTTTTTGGCTTTCTTGTCCAACGTGGAGAGATCTGGTTCGGGGGGGGAGTGTGGAGCGAAGTATCGTAGCCGAAGCCGCCAAGGCTTTGGTCGGGTCTGGTAGCCGAAGCCGCCAAGGCTTTGGTTCGGGGCCGTTCGGCGTCCTGGCGGAACGCCGCTACCGAGGGATGTGCGGCGTCCCGGCGGGACGCCGCCACCGTCAAAACTCCAACAGCGCGGCGACGAAATGCACCGCCAACACCCACAGCGTTGACCACAACACTGTCGCGGTGACGGCGGACGAAACGTCGGCGGCGGACTGTTTGGGACCGATTCCGAGGTGGTAGCTGATCGCGGCGGTGCCCAATCCGCAGGCGACCGATTTGCCCAACACCCAACCCAGTCCGACCCGCGGCACCCAGGCGAGCGGTAGCCAACCGCCCGGTCCGTCACCGATCGGTGGTACTGCCCGCCAGAAGTGCTGGGACCAAAACCAGCCGCCGATATCGGGATGCGACAGGACGAAGGTGACCCGCGAAATCGCCGCGGCGGCCGACAGGGCGATGAACTCCAGCAGCGGGGTGGCGACCAGAAAGACAACCAGGATCGGCAGCAGCAGGTAGCCGCCGGGGGTCGATCCGAGCGTTCGCAACGCGTCGGTTTGACCGTTGTACCGCTTGACGCCGACGTCCGCGGCGACCGCCGCCCCGCAGCGGGCGGCAATCAGGATCGTCGCGAGGATCGGAACCAACACGCGGTAGAGGGCAAAGCCGATCGAGGCGAGCAGGTCGTCAATCAGCAACGGTTGGGTGTAAACGCGAAACGGGAGAAACCGCAGCGTGAAGTAGGTCGTCGTGAACCCGGCAATCAACCCGGCGACGATCAAATAAACGACCGCCGATGGACCGGCGACGAGACGGAAGTAGTGTCCCGCGAACCGCAACCACCACCGCGGCCGCACGCCGGTCGGCCAGGCGGTGATCGGCAGCGAAACGGTCGCGATCAGTGCCGCTCCGGTGGTTTGAACCGCTCGGTCCAACGCCGAAACGACGGAAACGACCCCTTTCCCCTTTTGATGGACGGCGTCGTTGATGATCGGGGCGGCGTCGCGGAGACGGTCGGTCAACGATGGCCAATCGGCCGGCGGGATTTCAACGACGCGGCCGGCCCGGGCGTCCAGCAGCAATACGCGGTCGGCGATTGGCAGCAGGGTTTCGATATCGTGGGTGACGACCACCGACGTCGTTCCAAATCGCGTTTGCGTCTGGCGGATCAACTCCGCAACCGATGCCCCGGTGACCGGATCGAGACCCGACGTCGGTTCGTCGTAGAGCAGCACGTCGGGGTCGGCAGCCAACGTCCGCGCGATCGCCAGCCGTTGTTTTTGACCGCCCGATAAACCGGCGACCGGCACACCGCCGGGCAGCTTCATGGCACCGAGCCACTGGGCGACGCTCAGCCTCGGCGGGTCGGAGCGATCGCCACGGTGCGAGATCGCAAAGCCGACGTTGGACGCCGAACTCCACTCGTCAAACAACGCGAATTGTTGAAAAACAACGCCGACGCGGAGCCGCCGGTTTTCGCCGCCGATCGAAGCAAAGTCTCCGGTCCAGTCGATCGCGGGGCCGGACCGGGGCAGCAGCCCGGCGAGGATCCGCAGCAGGACGCTCTTGCCCGCCCCCGAACCACCGACCAGGACGGTTAGCCGGCCGTCGGGGATTTCAAACGACGTGTCGCTGAGTAGCTCGCGATCGCCGGCCCGGACGCTCAAGCCGGTGATCGTTAGGCCGGGCATGATGCACCTGCAACCATCTCGCCCGGGTGCGAGGCAGCCAACCGGAACATGGGTTTGGCTCCCCCTCGCCCCGCTTCGGGGAGAGGGGGTTGGGGGGTGAGGGGCCAAGCGGATGTTCGGCGGGACCGTCGCGATTGATTGGACATCCCCTCACCCCCCGGCCCCCTCTCCCCTAAGAGGGGCGAGGGGGAGATTGATGTTGAAACTAGCTGACCTTCTCGCCGATGATCCAGTTCCAATAGTCCTTGACCTTCATGCCGTTGAACGCGGCATAGTCGCCCACGGTCTGCTTGTCGTCTTTGACAAACGGTTGATACATCAACACGTCTTTGCCGGCAAAGAAATTCTTCATCTGTCCGTCGACGATTTTGTCAACGATTTGCGGCGGTTTGCCTGAATCGATCGCCGCCTGACGCAGCTCACCGCGCTGCGCGTCGACTTCGGCGGCGTCCAGTTTGGTTTCGTCGAGCACCGCCGGTTTCATCGCCGCGACGTGCATCGCGACGTCCTTGGCCGCTTCCTCGTTGCCGCCTTCGAGTTGCAACAGCACGCCGGTGGTGACGCCGCCGGAGTGCATGTAGCCCCCGGTGGGACCGTCACAGCGGACCATGCGGCCGACCTTGAAGACTTCGCGGATTTGGTTGAACAGCGTGTCCTTCTGTTCACCCAGGGTTGTGTCGCACGAGGGTGACTTTTGGGCCAACAACTCGTCGGCGGTCGATGCACCCGGTCCGGTAGCGAGCTGCTCGGCCAAGTCGTTGGACAACTGGATGAAGTCCTCATTGGTCGTCACCGGAGCTGATTCGCAGAGCAGCTCGACCATCGCGCCGGTGGTCTTGTCCAACCCGATGTAAAGCCCGAAGCGTCCAAAGGCGGTTTCGCGATCGGCTCGCTTGACCGTCAAATCCTTGATCCGCTCCTGAAGCCACTTGATCGCGTCGGCTTCGATGCCTTTTGCCTCGGTGAGCGCCTTTTTGCACTCCATCATCGGCAGTTTAGTCTTCTCGCGAAGTGCCTTGACCGCGGCAGCCGTAATGTCGGCCATGTTGAATTGATTCCTTGCTTTAAAACGAATTAAGTTTGGGTTGTTTGTCGTAGCGAAAGCCGAAAGTCTCGGCGACTTTCACTACGTTAGACGAGTGAGGACTCGTTGGCCGCGGCGGGGTTCAGGGCCGGGTCGTCAGCGGACGCGTCGGCCGCACGCGGTGGTTCCTGTATCGGCTCGGGGCCGGCCGCGGCCATTGTCGAGGCGATCGACGGGGGAGTCTTGATCGGAGCCGCTTCGGGCGGGGCGGCTTCGGTTTGAACCTCGCCGCGACCGGCGATCACCGCATCGGCGATCTCACGCATGATGATTTCCACCGACCGGATGCCGTCGTCGTTGCCGGGGATCGGCAGGTCGATTTGGCTCGGGTCCGAATCGGTGTCGATCAACGCAACGGTCGAAACGCCGAGTCGTTTGGCTTCACGGACGGCGTTGCGCTCCTTGCCCGGGTCGACGATGAACATCACCTCGGGAATCCGGTTCATGCTCCGCAATCCGTTGAGGTTGCGGTACATTTTGCGGTATTCGCGGGTCAGCGACGACTGCATCTTTTTGGAATACGCGTTGATCTTGTCGCTGCTTCGCAGTTCTTCGAGTTCCTCCAAACGGCTGAGGCGATTACGGATCGTGCGAAAATTGGTCAGCGTGCCGCCGAGCCAACGCTCCGAGACGAACGGCATCCCGCAGCGCGTCGCCTGCTCCTCGACCGCTTCGCCGGCTTGACGTTTGGTGCCGACAAACAGGATCAACGAACCGCCGGCGGCAACCTGCGAGAGGTACTTCTTGGCCCGGAGCAATCCGCGGAGCGTTTCGCGGATGTCGAGGATGTGGATTTGGTTTTTCTTGCCAAAGATGTACGGCGCCATCTTGGGATTCCACAAACTGGTGCGGTGTCCGAAGTGGACGCCGGCCTCGATCATTTCCTTGACGAATTCGTGAGCCATCGATTGGATTTTCTGCTTGAGTTTCGCGGGCACAGGGTGTTGGTCAAACGATTGGCCAGACCCAAAGCGTCGTGAGTGACGCCTTTCGTCCCATAGGTTTTGCGAAACGGCGGTGGGAGGGGCGGCAAAGGTAGCGGGGGACGATCGGTTGCGAAAGAGGAGATGCGTGACACTCCGGTAGTGGCGGTCCGCCAGGCCGCCGAAACCCCCGGATCGCCAAGCGATGTCATCCGGTAGCCTCGGACGTCAGTCCGGGGAATGGCAACGGAATTCCCCCCGAAGGTCGCGAAGCGATGGCAGGCGTTTGGGTGAGCGTCATCGCCGACCCGGGTAAACACCTGCCGTCGCTTCGCGACTCTGCGTTGCCGGCGGCAACCCGAACCCCGGACTGGCGTCCGGGGCTATCGGATGACGTCGCGTTGCGACTGGGAGTTGTTTGAGGGGCAACCCCGAACCCCGGGCTGACGTCCGGGGCTATCGGATGCCGTCGTTTCGCGACTGGGAGTGTTGCGACTGGGAGTGTTGCGACTGGGAGTAATGGGTCAGCGCGATTGCCCCCGGTCGCGGGGCGGCGGGGTGGGGCACTACCATGGCGGTCCCCGACCGCTTTTTCCTCCCGGGCCGCCCCCGTCAATGCACAGCCCGCCGGAAACTCGCGACGATTGGCTCACCGTCGCGACCGGACCGTGCCAGAGGCTTCGGGAATCGATCGCTTCGGTCCTGCTGGGCAAGGAAGACGTCATCGACCTGCTGCTGATCGCCATCCTAGCCGGCGAACACGTCCTGCTCGAAGACGTCCCCGGGGTCGGCAAGACGTTGGCGGCCAAAGCGATGGCGGCGAGTTTGGAAGGCAGTTTCTCGCGGATGCAGTTCACCCCCGACCTGTTGCCCGCGGACATCACCGGATCGATGATCTACCGCTCCAACGAGTCACGGTTCGAGTTCGTGCCCGGGCCGGTGTTTGCCAACGTCGTCTTGGCCGATGAAATCAACCGCGCCCCGCCGCGAACCCAATCGGCGCTGCTCGAAGCGATGAGCGAGAATCAGGTCTCGATCGACGGTCAAACCCACCGGCTGCCCAATCCTTTCATCGTCATCGCGACGCAAAACCCGTTGGAGTACGAGGGCACCTACGCGTTGCCCGAAAGCCAATTGGACCGGTTCCTGATCCGCACGTCGCTGGGTTATCCGCCCGCCCAAATCGAGCGGGCGGTGCTGCGGACGCATCAAAACGGCGAACCGGTCGACCAGCTTCGCCCGGCGGTCACGACGGCCGACGTCGCGGCGGCGCGGTCGGTCGTCGGGCGGGTTCGATTCGACGATTCGCTGGCGGATTATCTGTTGGAGATCGTCCATGCGACGCGGGAGTATTCGGGGTTCGCAGCCGGGGTGAGCACCCGCGGGGCGCTGAGCTTTTTTCGCGGTTGCCAGGCCCGAGCGGTGACGCGAAACCGCGATTTCGTCACCCCCGACGATGTTCAAGAACTCGCCGTGCCGTCGCTGGCCCATCGAGTTTTGGCCGATGGGGTGCTCGCCGGCGGGGGCCGGGAAGCCGTCGAGCAACAGATCGCCGACCTGGTCGCTTCGATCGCGGTGCCGATGTGAGGGCGCGAAGTTCGGCTTGGGAAACGGACCGTTGATCCGGGCGACCCGTCACCGCGTCGGGCGTTTGGGTTGGCAATTGTCAACCGTCGCAATCTTCGGGCTGCTCGGCGGCGCCGTCCAAGGCCTCAATTTGCTGGTGCTCGTCGCATCAATGGGGTTGGCGGTGATGTTGGTTCAGTGGCGGTTGAGCCGCTACATGATTGATTCGGTCCGTGTTGACCGGCGGCTTCCCGCGGAGGTGTTCGCCGGCCGGCCGGTCGCGATCCGATACCTGGTTTCCAACCGGAGTTCCTGGTTGCCGATCTGGTTGATCCGAATTGATGACCGGATTGGTTATGACCCGCCGTCGGTGGCGGCGGGGGTCGCTTCGGAGGCACGTCGGTTGGCGATGTCGGTTTGGCAAATGGGTCGCCCGCCGGCCGGCCAGCGTTGGTCGACAGCCGCGGGGATCGTCCGACCGGGCCGCAGCGGCAGCGTTTCGGTCAAGTTGAACATCGCCCGGCGAGGCCGTTACCGGTTGGAGCCGTGGATGGTGTCGACCGTCGCGCCGCTGTCGGTCAGCCGTGCGTGGCGGGTCGGCGTCGCGGTCCCGGGCAGCCGCCGGACGCTGCTCGAATGGTACCTGGCGCGGCGGTCCAACAACGAGGTCGGCCGCGAACGGGGGGTCAACGGTCGCGTTCATTTGCACGTTTTCCCCGCGCCGGCCGCGTTGACACGCGATTGGCGCGATCAATTACCCGCCAGGCCGGGCAGCAACGATCAAACCTCCGGCGGTCGACACGCCGACGCCGACGAGTTCTTTGGGCTGCGAGAGTACCGCCACGGCGACAATCCCAAACATATTCATTGGCGGACGACCGCGAGGTTGGGTCGACCGGCGATTCGACAGCACGAGATGCGGCGCAATTACCGGTTGTGCCTGGTTGCCGACGCCGGCGGGGGGCCGGGGGAGGCACCGGCCGGCGACGACGTCGAGCCGGTTGGCGAACAAGCACTGTCGCTGGTCACCGCGATCCTGCTGGGGCTGGACCAATCGTGCGATGTCTCGTTGGCAATCGTTGGTCAAACACCGCAGTGGCTTCCGCCGGGCAACTCGGTCGCGGCGTTGGCGGACAAACTCCGCTGCCTCGCCTCGGTCAACCTGCAGGACGTCGGTCGGGTCGGTCGGACGCTGCAACACGGCGTCGACTCGGTCGGCCGGGGCGGAGCCGGGCCTCGGGGGGCGTCACGGCGGTTGGGCGATTTATTGGTCATCAGCGTTCGCAGTTTGACCGCGGCGACCGAAGCCGAACGGACCGCCGGGTCGGACACCTCACCGCTGGAGGAAACGTTGCGACGTTGGCGAACGTGGGGCGTCGTCCGGTGGGTCGAGGTGCCCGTTGAGGGCGGCCGTTGGACAGGCTCGTCCGCGCCGCGGCGCCGGGTCGATCGAGTCAAAGCGGCGGTTGCCGGATGAACGCCGTTTTGCCCGCCGCTTCGCCGGCTCCGGTCGCCCAGCCGTCCGCTCCGCGTGTCGGTCAATTGACCTGCGCCGCGACCGCCGCCGCGGCTGCGTTCGGCGGACTGATCGCGGGTTCATCCGAAGCGACCGGATCGTTGGCGGTGATCGCGGTGGTTGCGGCGTTGGTCGGCTACCTGCTGGTGGACCGCTGGCGGTGGTTCGTGTTGCCGGGCGTGATCGTTTACGTCGCCCTGGCGTTGATCTCGGTCTACTCGGTGCTGGGATTCTTCAGCCAGTCGGGTGATCGGATGGTGGTCATCGCGGAGCTTTTGATCATTGTTCAATCGATCCTGCTGTTGCAGGCCAAACACCGCCGGCTGATCGAGCAGTTGTTGCTTTTCGCGATTTTGGATGCAATCGTCGCGGCGGTCCAAATCCGCAGCGACAGTTTCGGCTTTTGGCTGCCGCCGCTGCTGGCCAGTTTGGGGTTGGGTTTTACGGCGATGGCGATCGAGTTGACGCTCGCCGAGCCGCCCCCGTCGCCAATGCTAGGGGCTGGCCCACCCCGCCGCGATGGTTTGCCCCGTCGCGATGATTTGCCCCGCCGCGATGATCCATCGCAACCCGCGGCGGGCGGAACCGTTTCGGCCGATGGACCACCGATCGAGCATTTGCGGCGATGGCTGCGGGGCGTGCGGCGATCTTGGCAGACGACCGCGGAGGTCCGTCGGGTGCATTGGTCGGCCGATGCGTCGCGGCAGGAGGTTCGTCGTCAAACGTTGGGGATCACCGGGTTATCGGTGTTGCTGGCGTTGCCGCCGATCGGGTTGTTTGGCGCGTGGTTTTTCCTCGCGTCGCCGCGACAGGTTCAACCCAATCGCGGCATCAGCGCCCCCCAGGTCGGGTTTTCCGACACCGTTCATTTGGCCCAAATCGGCCGGATGCTGCAGAATCACGACGTCGCCATGCGGGTCCGCATCAGCGATGCTCAAAACGGTCAATCGGTCCAGGTGCTCGGTGGGATATATCTCCGCGGTCGAACCCTGGAGAGCTACTCGCCGGGCGGTTCGAGTGCCACTTGGGTGACCGACACGCCAGCGACCTTCCCGCTGCCCGATTTGTTGGACGTCGTCGATCCGGCGTTGAATGATCGAGCGATCGAAGACCCCTCGTTGCAAACGCCGGTTTCGACCGAGGAACTTCAGTCGCGGCAGAGTGAGCAATCGCACCGGGCAGCAAGGATTTTGGCCGATCCCCGGTGGTGTCGCGTCGAAGTGGTCTGCGAAGCGATGCGGACGTCGAGCCTGTTTGCCATCGGACCCTTTGCCACCGATGCGTCTTACCGCGGTTTGAAAATTTTTACCGATCCGACCGGTATCTCCGCCGGTGCGACCGACTCGGGGCCGGGTGTTTGGTTGGGGGGCCATCCGGTTGATCCGGTCGCATGCGTGCCGACGCGGTGGTTGATCTGCCGCCCGCCCGGGGGCGTCGAGTCGAGTGAGGCGGCAATCCGGGCGGCCTCCGAGGGCGGTCCTCGGGTCCGCTACACGCACTTGACCACCGCGCTCTCGCCAGTGGGAAACAACCGCAACCTCCGCGAATCGACCCGCATTCTGCCGTTCGTTGCCTCGAATGCTCAAAGTCAAATCGATGACTCGTTGGCCGCCGTGCTCGACCCCGACTGGTTGACCGTCGGCGACCCCACGCTGGGCCGCCGGGGGTGGTCGGCCGACGATTTGGACGAGCGGGATCGGTTGCTCGACTATGACCCGTTGATCGTGCCGACCGCCGAGCGATTGGCCAACCGAGTAGTCACCTCAATGGGCGGCACCGACCGTTCGGCACAGACGATTGCTGAATCGCTGTCGAAGTATTTGGCGACCGATCGTTCGTTTGGTTACTCGCTGGACCTGACGTTGCCGGAAACCGGATTGGACCCGATCGAGCAGTTCCTGGCGGTCGACCGCGTCGGCACGTGTCAATACTTTGCCTCGGCGCTGGCGTTGATGTTGCGGAGCCAATCGATCCCCGCCCGGCTGGTCGTCGGCTTTCAAAGCGGCGAGTACAGCGGGCTGTCGGGCGAGTACCAGGTGCGGTTGTCGCACGCCCACGCCTGGGTCGAAGCGTTGATTGACACAAAAACTGACGACGGCCGACCGCTGCGGTATTGGTTGCAACTCGACCCGACCCCCGGCGGTGGCGGCGGCAATCAAAGCGGGTCCAATGGCCGCGGTGCGGTGTCCAACCTGCAGGGACTCGCCCGGGGATTGTGGGAGGATTATGTCGTCGAATTGGACCCCGGTCGCCAGCGATCGGCGATCATGACGACGCCGGGGTTGCAACCGATGACGGCCAGCTACGAGCGAATGATCGAGCGGCTGCGGGCGTCGTTAACCCGGCTGGATGTCGACGGATTTGGCACCGTGCCGGGGATCGGTTTTTCGGGCACCGCGGCGGTGCTGATCATGGTCATTGGCGGGGCCATTTTGAGTCTGTGGCGGTTTTCGCCCCGCCGCCGCCGCGGTAACCGTGGCGACGATGCCCCGGCGACACCGAAGATTGATTATTACGCCACCGCTTTGCAATTGTTGGCGACCCGCGGACTGGTCCGGCGGCGAGACCAAACGCCCCAGTCGCTCGTCGATCAGCTTCGAGGCGACGACGCGGCCCCGGCCGACGCGGCGTCCGAATTGACCGGGGCGTACTACCGGCAGCGTTTTGCCGGCCAGTCGACGGCTTCGCGGGAGCAAATCGACCGCTGGCTCCAGCGACTGCGAGATTGGAGCGAATCGGATCCAACCCCGTAGCGGAAGTCGCCAAGACTTTCGGCCGCGATTGCGGGAAATCCGAAAGCCTTGGCGACTTCCGCTACGCTAGAACCCCGCATATTCGTCGGCGAGCACCGGATCGGTGGGCGGTTGGGTCAACCGAGTGTAGCGGGCCAACGCTTTGGCACCGACCACATCGCCGGCTTCGATCATCGCGTGGCATTGGCGGATGGTTGCGTAATGAAACCGCTCCCCCCCGGCCGGGACCGCCGCGGCGGCGGCCGCCCACAGGTCCGCCGTCCGCGTGCTCCGGTCGCCGATCGAGCCGCTCGCCGCGGCCGCAACCGCGTAAACCTCCGCGGCATCGGCCCCATCGGCGATCGCAGAGTCGATCGATGCGTCCGCCCGCGAGGCATCGCCGGACCACTGCGACAGCGCGACCCGCGTCAGGGGCGACCGATCGGCCGGATCGATCGCCATGGCAACTTCGCGAGCGATGCCCGGATCGAGCCAAGCGTCCGCGATCACGCGTTGGATTTGATCGTCGTCGAGCTTCAGGCTGGCCAACGTCGGGGCGGCGGGTTCCCCCAACCGCCATAACGTGAACGGATCAGCATTGCCGGAGAGTTCAAGCATCTCGGTGCCGGCAAACCGCGACAAACACCACCGTCGCCGTTGAATCACGTCTTCGGCATCCGGGTGTTCCAAAGCGTCCAGGATTTGGCCCACCGCCGCCTGTAAATCCGCTGCCACTCGCTCCCGCTGCACGTTGGTTTGCCAAGCCTTCGGGGTTGGAACCAACGGCCGCAGAGCATTGGCAACCATTCGCCGCCAGCGATCCGAATATTCCGTCGTCCAAAGATCATGATTCAATGTGGACGCGATCACCGCAGCGGCCAAATCGTCACCCCGCTGGATTGCCAACTCGATTCGCCAGTCGATGACCGCCGCCGACAACGCGGACCCGGGCCATTGTCGCGTCCACCGGACCAGCGATTGATCGACGTCCGCGGCCGCCGCCCCGCCCGCAGCGTCCAGCCGGATTGATTGCAACATCGCCTCGGCGGCGCGGGGGTGGGACGGGAATCGCCCGACGACCGAGCGCAACAGCGAGGCGGCGGCGGCCGGACGCTCGTCTCGGAGCAACCCCGCCGCGGCGGTCGCCAACCGAAAGGCTTCGTCCGCTTGCGGTCGTCGCATCGCTTCGGTGGCCAATTGCACGACCGCGGCGGAGCGATCGCCGGACGCCAGCGAGGACCGGACCGCGGCAAGCACCGAGCCGATCGGCGCCGGCTGGTCGGCGGACGAACCAGTCCACCGGGCGGCCAACGATTCGGCCCGGCGTCCGGCCGGATCGCCGTATTGCCGGCGAATTGCGGCAATCCGGTCGGCCGCTTCGGCTTCCAGCCCGCTGGCGATTGACAGGCGCAAGCCGGCCAACGCCAGGCTCAGGGAAGCGTCGCGGTTGCCGAGCGAACTCAGTCGCTGCTCCGCCCCCGCCAAATCGCCGCGGTCGATGGCCAATTGAACCGCGATTGCCGTCCAATCAGCGTCCTCGACTTCGTCGGCGGTTTGGGGCAGGTCGAACCGCTCGGTCGCTTGAGCCAACACGCGGCCGGCCGCGTCGGTGTCGCCGGCCAAACGGTGCATCGCGATGACTTGACGCCAAACCGCCCGGGTGATCGGACCATCGGCCGGCAGCACCGCGATCGCTTCACCGGCCCTTTGGATCGCCGTGGTTGCCTCCGTGGCGGCTCGGCCGGGTTGATCGGCCAACAGTTCCGCGGCCAACGACGCCAGGTCGACGCGGACCAACGCCAACCGCGACCGGACCTCCGCGGCGGCTCCGTCCTTGCCGCCGGGCGTCTGGAACTGTTGGGCGACGCGATCGTCGATTTGCCTCAACCGCCGAAGCAATGTTTCCCGCGGCGGCCCCGTCAAACCATCCATGACCGCCGCAGCCGCTTCGGCCCGAACCGCCGCTGCGGTCGATGCCACGTCGCCGTCGTCGCCGAGCCGGGGGGGTTGAGCGATCGCCAAACCGGCCAAGCACAACGCCAACGTCCATCCGATAGAACCTTCGCGAACCCATCGGACGCCGCTCATGGTTGTTCAGCCGCCAATGACGGGGTCGCCAACCCTGCCCGGCGGAGCGAGTCATGGAGCGGCATGACCGATTGCATCGGAACGTCCCGCCCCGGGGCGATCACCACCGGTGGGGGGATCGGCAGACCGGCCAATTGAGCCGCCGCCGCCTCGACCGCCGACAACCCGTCGACCGCCCGGCCGGCGACCCGGTAGATCAACTCACCGTCGGCGGCCAAGTCGATTTGCACCAACCACGTCGGCAATCGACGCGACCCGCCGGTGCGTTCGCTGGACGTTGCCGGGTCCGCCGTTTTGGCAATCGATGCGTTGGCGGCCACGGGGAGTTCCGGCGGATCAAATCGGCTGGTCCAGATGAAAAAGATCAGCAGCAGGAAAACGACATCGATCATCGCGGTCAACGGGACGCGGGCGGGCGGGCGGGTGGGGGGCGGCCGTTTCATCGCAAATCCCCGGTCATCGAGAGTCCCCGGGCAAAACCGCCAAATCGATCGACGTCACGCCCAGGTCGGTCAATTGTCCCAACAGCCGGCCCACCGATTGATAAACGCACCGGCGATCGACTCGAATCGTGACCGGTGGGGCTTGATCGAGACCAATCGCGGCATTCAAACCGGCGGCGTCGATCGGCTCACCCGAACGCCACCAATGACCTTGCTCATCGATTGTCACGACCCACCGCTGCGGGTCCGGCGGTGGCACTGGACGACCGGCGACCGAGCCGCGAACCAGTTCGATGCTTTGGCGATGTTCGGCGCGGGCCAGGTGTGAGGAGACGAGGAAAAAGATAATCAGCAGGAAAACGACATCGATCATCGACGTCAAATCGACCGGCTGGGCGATCGTCGCCCGGACGCGGTGTCGACGACGATTCGCTACCATGATCCGTTCCGCCCGAAAGCTGCATTTTGGGGAATCCGCTCCCGCATATTAACGTCCAATCGCTTTGGCAGCCAACCAACCCGGCGGCGGATCGTCGTTTCTATCGATCGCCGCAGCGTTCCTGAGGCATCCTACGTCGGTCGGTGCGATCGCCGCTTCGGGTCCGCAGCTCGCCGACCGGATGACGAGCTGGATCGAGTGGCCGCAGTGCCCCCGGGTGGTCGAATTCGGTCCGGGCACCGGCGTTTTCACCGAAGCGGTGCTGCAGTGCCTGCCGCCGGGCGGGCGGTTGATCGCGATCGAGCGGGATCCGGTTTTGGCCGAGCAAACCCGCCGCCGCTGCCCCGCCGCGACCATCGTCCAAGATAGCGCCGAGAACGTCGGCAAGGTCTTATCGGATAACAATCTCACCGCCATCGATGCGGTGATCTGCGGCTTGCCATGGGCGTCGTTTCCCGATTCGTTGCAAACTTCCATCCTCGCGGCGATCACCACGGTGCTGCGACCGGGCGGCTACTTCGCGACCTTTGCGTACTGGCAGGGGTTGGCCCTTCCGGCCGGCCGCCGATTTGGTCAACGTTTGCACGCGACGTTCCCGGAGGTTCGCCGCAGCGGCACGGCGTGGCGAAACCTGCCGCCCGCGTTCGTCTACCGATGCCGAACCGCTCCGCAGCCGTAGCGGAAGTCGTCAAGACTTTCGGATTCCACTCTTGGGTGCCAACCGAAAGTCTTGGCGACTTCCGCTACGGGATTTGCACACCAGCTAAAATCCAAGTCGACATTCAAAGCAAACCCCATCTAACCCAACTACCCGATGACCCAAACCCTCCGCTTATCTCTCACCTTCCTACTGGCCGCCTGCTGCCTGCCCGCACTCCGGGCTGACGATTTGGACCGCCGGATCGACACCATCGCCGCCCGCGGCATCGAATATCTCCGCACCCGGGGACAGGCCGAGGACGGGTCGTTCAGCGGTCAAACCGGCGCCGCGGTCACCGGATTGTGCGTCCGCGCGATTCTGGAGCACCGCCCCGCCGCGGCGATGTCCGACCCGGTGATCGAGCGGGCGTTGGCCCATTTGCAATCGCACTCGCAAGCCGACGGGGGAATTTACGCGCCCGGATCGCGGTACCGAAACTATGAGACTTCGATCGCCGTCTTGGCATTGGCCGAAGCCGATCGGCGGGGACGCGATTATGACAGCCTGCTGCGGCGGGCCGATGCGTTCCTCAAAGAAATTCAGTGGGACGAGGGCGAAGGCCTCACGCCGCAAGACACGGCTTATGGCGGAGCCGGTTACGGCAGCTCTTCGCGTCCCGATTTATCCAATACGGCGTTCATGATCGAAGCCTTGCGTGAGCTTGGCAACGGACCGGACGACGAAGCGATCACCAAAGCGATGCGGTTTGTCGCCCGGACACAGAATCTAGCCAAACCGCCCGAAGATGAGTTGTCCTCGAAACCCAAGGCGACCAATGACACCGCCTATGGCGACAAGATCGGCGACGGAGGCTTCTATTACACCCCGGCGGCCGGCGGGCAGAGCAAGGCCGGCGAGACCGACGGCGGCGGATTGCGGAGTTATGGGTCGATGACCTACGCGGGACTTCGCAGCATGATCTACGCGGGGCTGACCGCCGACGATCCCCGCGTCCAAGCCGCGATGGGGTTCATCCGCGACCATTACACCTTGGATCAGAATCCGGGGATGGACCAGGCCGGGTTATATTACTATTACCACACCTTTGCCAAGGCGCTCGAGGCGGCCGGCGTTGTGATGCTCGACGATGCCGACGGCGACCGTCACGACTGGAGGAAAGATTTGGTCGACCAACTCGCCGCCACTCAATTGCCCGACGGATCGTGGGTCAATTCCGGCAATGATCGCTGGATGGAAGGCGACAAACAACTCGTGACCGCCTATGCGTTGTTGGCACTGGCCCGAGCGCGAAGCGACCGCGATTGATTCAAATTCGGCCCTTCCGAAACGATGACCTGCCCGCCCTGCTGCGGACCTACCGCAGTCACTGGGCGGCGGTCGGCGTGCCCGCCTCGGTCAACGCCGCGATCATCGAACGCGCGTTCCTGAGCCGCCCGGATTTCGACCGCGAGAACCTGCTGGTCGCCCACCGGGACAACCACGTGCTCGGTTGGTGCCAAATGCAACTCCGGGCCGATGCCGACGCCGCCGCGGTGGTCACCTGCCTGTGTTTTGCCGGTGAAAACCACGAGCACCACGGCGACGAATTACTCGCCGCGGCCGAAGCCCGGACCGAGTTCCTGGGACTTGATGGGCTTCGCGTCGGTGCTCGGAGCGTTCGCGAAAGCGGTTTGTACGGGTTGTCCCCCATCGGCGGCGGCATCGGCATCCCGGTCGCCGACACCCCCACGTCTTCGTTGCTCTCGCGGCGATCCTACCGCGTCGCCGGAGAACGGCTGCGGATCGTCGCGGACCCGACGATCTACCGGCCGCCGATCGACCGGGACATTTTGATGCTGCGGCGTTCAACGCGGATTGAGCAACAGCCGATGGTGCCGCGGCAACCTCACATCGCCGCGGCGACCAGCCATCTGGATTTGTTGCGCTATCATTTGGTCAATCACCGCGATGGCCAAACCCTCGGCAGCGTGGACGTATGGCTCAGCGACCTGGAGGTGGCGTTGATGGAAGGATCGCGGGCGCTATTGGACCTTGAGGTGGTCGATGCCCATCCGATTCAAACTCAACGCGGCACGACCCCGCCGCCGCCGACACTTCCCGCCATCGAGCCGACGGCCGAGGTCCAATCCCGATTCCTGATCGCCAGCGCCGTGCAGTCCTTGGCCGCCCGATCAATCTTTCATGTCGAAGCGACCGTGGCGGTCGACTCCCCGGCCGCCGCTTTGCATCAAAGCAGCGGCCTGACGCCGGCCGACCGTGGACGTGTTTGGTTCAAGAATCTGGGTCATCGATCAAACGCGGAAACGCCGTAGCGGAAGTCGCCAAGACTTTCGGTTGCGAACCGGGATTTCAAAACCGAAAGTCTTGGCGACTTCCGCTACGTCCCATACACACCACCTATCCAACCCAACACATTCAAAACCACGGCAACCATCATGCTCAACCGAAACGAAACTTTGCGCAGTCTTATGACGAATCCGCCGACCGACCAGGATCATCGCCGGCCATCCCCCCAACGCCGCCAATAGCAACAAAGTTCCTTCGGAGATGCGGCGACGGTTTTGAACCGCAGCATTCTTATCGACGGACATCGCGACGGCACCGATTAGGTTGGTCGCGAGGTACCAAAACAACACAGCGACGACGATCTTCATGCTCGTTGTTTCATCATAACAATTCCTTCTATTTACCTTATGCCTAAACGTCCCCCTTCCGCCTCCGGCCACCGCGGCGGCCCGGCCAAACCCCGGCGGCGGGGCGAAATCTTTGATACCCCCGACGGGTTCGGCGACGGGATCCTGCACGCCAAGAAAGACAAGGTAGACCAACCGGCCGCTCCACGCCAAAGCCCCCCGGCCCGCCAGGTTCATTTTCCGCACCCCGGTGGCCTGCCCGACGATCGGCCGATCGACCTCGACGACTATTTTGACCAACTTGAAGGGTGGTTGGACCTCGAAGGTGACGCGGAGGCCGAGCGATTGGCCGCTCGCCGGTCACTGCGCAGTCTCGATGAGGTTGAACGGTCCGGCGAAGCGATCGTGTCGCTGCAGTGGACCGATCACAAATCGGGACTGGGCGGGCGATTCCTACTCGACTTGAACAAACCCGGCGGCCGACCGCTGCCCCACTCGCGGCTCAAAGTCGGCTCGCCGGTCGTCATGTCGCTGCAAGACGATGACGATGACTCAGGCGTTTCGGGCGTCGTTTCGCTGCGGACCGCCACGCGGTTGCAAATCGCCACCGAGCGGTTGCCCGAACAACCCGTCATCGCCGCACGCGGGGTCGGTCGGCACGGCCGCGGCGGCGTCAAAGCGTTCAGCACCTCGGGGCTGTTTCGCGTCGACCTCTCGCCCGACGAAACCACGCGAAAACGACAACTGGCGGCAATGGAAGCTGCCTGCGGTGCCAAAGGTCGCGCCAAACGATTGCGCGAAGTTTTGTTGACCCGCCGCGAGCCGACGTTTGAAGAACCGATCGACGACGATCCTCCGTCGTTCGTCACCAACCTGAACCCTCCGCAGCGCCAGGCGGTTCGGTTTGCACTCTCGGCCGACGATGTCGCGGTCATTCACGGCCCACCGGGCACGGGCAAAACCACCACACTGGTCGAGGTGATCGGTCGCGCCGTCGCCGCCGGCGATAAAGTGCTCGCGTGCGCCGCGTCGAACTCCGCGGTCGACAATTTGCTCGAAAAATTGACAGATGCGATGCCCCGCGTCGTCCGTTTGGGACACCCGGCGCGGGTCCATCACCGGCTCCGCGAGTTCACGCTCGACTCGCTGGTCGAACGCGATCCGGCGGGCAAGGTGCTCGTCGACCTGCGTCGCGAATTGCAAAAGACGCTCAATTGGATGGACAAAGCCGACTCGCGAAAGGAACGCGGCAAGCTGCAGGGCGAAGCCGGCAAGCTCCGCGGCCAGATCCGCGGCATCGAGCGGATGATCGTTCAGGGCATCATCGACTCGGCCGACGTCGTTTGCACCACCGCGACAATCGACGACGATCTGCTCGGCGACCGCCAGTTTGAGCTTGGCGTGATCGACGAAGCGTGTCAGTTGCCCGAACCGGCGATTTGGCAGGCCGCCGCAAGAGTCCGCCGATTGGTCTTGGCCGGCGATCACTGTCAATTGCCGCCGACGGTCTTATCCGACGTCGCCGCCCGGGCCGGCATGGGGTGCTCGACGATGCAGCGTTTGGTCAACCGTCATGGCGAGCGAATCTATCGTCGGCTGACCGTCCAATACCGAATGAACGCGGAGATCATGGCGTTCTCCAACGACGCATTTTATGACGGCGACCTAATCGCCGATGCGTCGGTCAAAAGTCATCGTTTGTCAGATTTGGACAACATCGAACCGTGCGAATTGACCCGGACCCCGATAGAAATGATCGATACCGCGGGGGCGGAGATGACCGAGCAACTCGAGCCGGGGGGATCGAGCAAGATGAACCCCGGGGAGGCCAACATCATCGTCGGTCTGGTCCGCGAATTGACCGAAGCGGGAGTTCGCGGTGATCAAATCGCGGTCA
Organism: Pirellulaceae bacterium; assembly: GCA_963833245.1. Classification (GTDB taxonomy): domain Bacteria; phylum Planctomycetota; class Planctomycetia; order Pirellulales; family Pirellulaceae; genus Rhodopirellula. Next base: position 149,539 of record CAWHXH010000001.1, on the reverse strand, counting down.
TCGCGCCCTACGCCGCCCAGGTCCGCACGCTGCGAAATCGGCTGGATCTATTCGGGTTGGAAATCGACACTGTCGACGGTTTCCAGGGCCGCGAGAAAGAGGTCGTGTTGATCTCCATGACCCGCAGCAACCCGACCGGCGAAATCGGGTTTTTGGGCGACCAGCGCCGGACCAATGTCGCGATGACTCGGGCACGACGCAAGTTGATTGTCGTGGGCGATTCATCAACGATCGGTCGACATCCCTTTTATGAATCGATGCTCAACCATTTTGAACAGCAAAACGCCTACCGCAGCGTTTTCGAGCTGCAAGCATGATTGGTGGGGTGGGTCGGCGCGGCAAGCGGCTTGACCCACCCTACGACCCACTCATGACGGTTTCGTCCCGCTCGACTCATCATAAGCCGACTCCGGGGGCGGGGGCAGGTCGACGTCAGGATGTTTGGTGGTCATGTCGGCCGGGTGCTCGACCATCAATTTGGTATGACAATGCGGACACGCCGGCGCGGTTGGATCAACCTTCTTGCGGCAGCCGGGACACTCAACCATCAAGAAATCCTCATAATCAAACGGCGGAAGAGCATGAGCCTGCGGCAATTGAACCGGAAACCGGACGCCAACGCGTTGCGGCTGATTTTCGCAAACAGAACCTAATGTAGACTCACCGAAACCAGAACACAAATGCACAAATACCCAAGGCCAACACCATGAGCACGACTAGGTAAGACAAACCCACGACCGCGAACGGCGCCCCGGGTGCCTCTTTGCCCAGGGGCGTATGAGTATCCGAGTCGGCATCGCCCTCGAACTCGGCTTTGTTTTCGCTGGTGGTGCTCATGACAGGCTCAAGTGTGATTGCTTAACAGAGGTGAGGAAACGCGGCGATCAAATCTTAGGTTTGCGACCGCTGATCAACGCGATCACAAACAGGATCAAAAAGACCACAAAGAGGACTTGAGCAATCGTTGCGGCAACCCCCTCGATGAATCCGAATCCCAAAACTCCCGCGATGATGGCGATGATGAGGGCAACGATGGCGTAGTAAAGCATGGTGACTAGCTTGGTCAGCGGGGGTGGTGTTGGACTGCGGACAATTCCGAGTCGTCTGGCGGGGACGTCAATGCAATCATTGTGCCAGCGACGCGTTTGGAGTGCCGCCCGGCGTGAAGATGCCGGCTCGACGCCGACCCCGCGTTGGCATGATGATCGACCGCAGGGAAGATCGACGACGAACGACCAATGAACACCCGCATCAATGACCGAATCGTGAAAGCATCGATCCGCCCGATTGGATTTCTGATGATCGCCGTGTGTTTGGCCTCAGCCGCAGTGGCGCAAGAATCCGCCACCGGCGACGACACCGAAATCGAAGCCGTCAGCACGATCGACACCGGCGGCGAAGTCAAATTGGACCAGGATTTTGACGACCCGGCGGTGGCCCGGCGGTTGAGCGGCATTTTGGACCAAACCGGTTGGTTCACCGACCTGCAGGTCACCAGTCGCCAGGGCGTGGTGACGCTTCGCGGGACGGTCGACTCGCCCGAGCACGGTGAGTGGGCCGCGAAACTTTCCAGCCGCACGGAGCAGGTCGTCGCGACGATCAATCATCTACAAATCGACGGCACGATTGATTTGGCCGAGAGCTTTGCGATCGTTCGACAATCGATCAAAAACCTCGCCGCCGACACGCTTCGCCGCACCCCGCTGTTAATCGCCGGGTTGGTCATCGTCCTGCTGACGGTGCTCGCCGCCAAGTTCGTCCGGTGGGTCGTCCACCGGATTGTCTCTCGCGGCCAGCGGTTCCGGTTGGGGCTGCAGGACCTGATCGAACAACTCTCCTCGCTGACGGTCTGGGCCGTCGGGTTGATGACCGCCGCGGTGGTCATGTTCCCGGGGCTGACGCCGGCCAAAGCCATCACGGTGCTGGGGCTGGGCGGGGTGGCGATCGGGTTTGCGTTCAAAGACATTTTCGAGAACTTTTTCGCCGGAATGTTGATCCTGTGGCGTTACCCGTTCGACCGGGGCGACTTCATCACCACCGGCGACATAACCGGCTGTGTGACCCACATTACGATCCGCAACACGATGATCCGACGCGTCGGGGGCGAATTATCGGTGGTGCCCAACGCTCAAATTTTCAAACAAAACGTCGATGTTTTGACCGACCGCGAGGCTCGCCGGGCGACCGCGGTTTGCGGGGTGGCGTACAAGGAGGACATCGAGGCGGCCCGGGCGGTGATCGACGCCGCCGTTCGACGATGCGCCAGCGTCAAGGTCGGCCGCGGGATCGAAGTCCTCGTCGAGGAGTTGTCCGACTCATCGGTCAATTTCGCCGTCGCGTGGTGGACTGGCGCCCGGCCGCTGGAGATCCGCAAATCGCGTGACGAAGTCATATCCGCCGTCAAATCGGCGTTGGATGCGGCCGGCATCGAAATTCCGTTTCCGCATCGACAATTGGTTTGGAACCCCGAATCATCGGCCATCACGGTGGCGGCGTCCTGCCGGGACGTCGCCGGGCATCCGCAGCCGCCGGGATCTTGAGCAATGCTGCGGCGGCGGCCCGGCAGGCCACCGCCACCCGGTGGCGGCGTCTTGCCGGGACGTCGCCGGGCATCCGCAGCCGCCGAGATCTTGAGCAATGCTGCGGCGGCGGCCCGGCAGGCCACCGCCACCCGGTGGCGGCGTCCTGCCGGGACGTCGCCGGGCATCCGCAGCCGCCAGAATCTTGAGCAACGCTGCGGCGGCAGCCCGGCAGACCCCCGCCACCGCCCCTGCGAATCGCTCGCCAAAGTCGTTAGGTTATCCACACCTCAACGACTTTGATTCACCACCTCGCTGCCGCCGCTGGTCCATGCCCACCGTCCTGGTCGTCGACGACGATCGTCACATCCACCTTTTGATCGAAACGGCGCTCAAGCCGATCGCGTCGATCGTTTCGGTCGAGAGTGCCGAGGCGGCGCTTCAAAAAGTCAACCAGGGCGGCATCGATACCGTGCTGCTGGACATCGGGCTGCCCGATCAGTCGGGACTCGCGGCGTTTTGCGACATCCAGGCGACCGACCGCCGGTTGCCGGTGATCTTCATGACGTCCGAGGCGGCCAGCCACACCGCGATCGGCGCGATGCAGTTGGGAGCGTTCGACTACCTGGCCAAACCGCTGGCGATCGATTCGCTGCGGGAGCTGATCTCCCGGGCGCTCCAGCAGCGAGAGATTGCCAGCATTCCGGTCGCGATTCACGCCGAGGATCCCGGCGAATCGACCGGCGAGGGCGAGCTGTTCATCGGCCGCTCCAAACCGATGCTGGACGTTTTCAAAGCGATCGGGCGGGTCAGCAAGCAGACGATCCCCGTGCTCATCCGCGGCGAGTCGGGCACCGGCAAAGAACTCGTCGCCCGGGCATTGTTCCAGTACAGCCACCGCGCCGACGGACCGTTTTTGGCCGTCAATTGTGCCGCGTTGCCGGACAATCTGCTCGAATCGGAACTCTTTGGACACGAGAGGGGGTCATTCACCGGTGCTGACTCGCGTCGGATCGGCAAGTTTGAACAGTGCTCCGGCGGCACGCTGTTTTTGGACGAAATCGGCGACATGGCCCCCGGCGTGCAAGCCAAGGTGCTCCGCGTGCTGCAGGATCAACGCTTCGAGCGGGTCGGCGGCAACAAAGAATTGACGACCGACGTTCGGATTGTTGCGGCAACCAACCGACCGCTCGAAGACATGGTCAAGTCGGGCGATTTTCGCGAGGATTTGCTCTATCGACTCAACGGCGTGACGATCGAATTGCCGCCGCTGCGGACGCGGCCGGACGACATCAAATTGCTAATCAAGTATTTCTTGGCCCGCGCCAAAAAAGACCTCGACCGACCGCTGCTCGACGGACTCTCCCCCGAGGCGCTGCGGGCGATGATCGCCTACGATTGGCCCGGCAACGTTCGCCAGCTCCGCAGCGTGGTTCGCCGATGCGTGCTCGATACGGTCATGCCGGTGATCAGCCCGGACGTTTTGCCGGCCGATATTCGCCGGGCCGCCGGGGTTGAATCGCAAGATTCCCCAGCGCCCGCCACGACGACTCCGCCAGCGACCACGTCGTCGCCGGCCACTTCGCAGCCTGCCCGCGATGGCAGCGGGCTGCCGGAACTGGTCGACCGTTTGTTGGAGGAGAAGTCGACCCAACTGTACGCCGCGACCATGGAGTTTATGGAACGATACGTGCTAATGCGGGTGCTGAGCGTCACCGGGGGCAACCAATCCCAGGCCGCCGAAATCCTAGGCATCACCCGAGGCAAATTACGCGATCGGATCAATACTTACGGCATCCAGCTGGAGAATGAAGTTTCGATCAAGCCCCAATCATGACCATGAATGTCACCCCCGCTCAGCAAGAACGTTTTCGCGAGGCAATCCAGCGGCTCGCCGGCGACGCCGGACTCCTGTGCGCGATGGCGGAATTGGTCGCCGAAGACGCCCCGCCGACGTTGGATCGATTGCAAAAGGCGATCGAAGCGGGGGACGCCGAGCATATCGATCGCTCCGCTCACGCGCTCAAAGGAATGTTATCGACCTTTGAAACCCGCTCCCCGGTGATCGAGCTGGGTGAGATCGTCGACGCGGCGCGTTCGGGTTCGGTCCGCGAAGCCGCCTCCCTGTTCCGCGACGTCCGTCCGGCGATCGACGACCTGATGGTGGAAGTCAACGAGTTAAAAGCGTAGCGGAAGTCGCCAAGACTTTCGGACCACCGGCGGTTCGGGGTCCGAAATTCTTGGCGACTTCCGCTACGTTAAACCCATGAGCATCATCGAAGTCGCCGGGCTGACTAAATCCTACCGCGTTTACCAAAAGCAGGACGGAATCGCCGGCAGCCTTCGGGGTCTGTGGCATCGAGAGTTCAAGGACGTCCACGCCGTCGCGGGCGTCGATTTGAAGGTCGATCAGGGTGAGTTCGTCGCCTTCTTGGGACCCAATGGTGCCGGAAAAACGACCACCCTCAAACTGCTCTCGGGCGTTATCGAACCGACCGCCGGCACCGCCACCGTGTTGGGACACGTGCCGTGGAAACGTGCCAATGACTATCGCCGCCGATTCGCCCTCGTCATGGGTCAAAAAAATCAACTTTGGTGGGACCTGCCCGCCCGCGAATCGTATCAACTGCAACAACGAATCTATGGCATCGATCCGGACGATTGCCGCACCCGGCTGGACGAACTGACCGACCTGTTGGATGTCCGGCGACTGCTCGATCAACCGGTCCGCGAATTGTCGCTGGGCGAGCGGATGAAGATGGAATTGATCGCCGCGCTACTGCATAGCCCCGAGGTTTTGTTCCTGGACGAACCGACGATCGGGTTGGATGTCATCGCACAACATAACATCCAACAATTCTTGCGGTATTATCAAGAAAAGCGACGCATCACCATTCTATTGACCAGCCACTACATGAAAGACGTCGCGGCGTTGTGTCGGCGTGTCGTGGTCATCGCCGGCGGCGTGGTCCGTTATGACGGATCGCTTTCGGGAATCGTTGACCGATTTTCGGGCAGCAAGATTGTTACGCTCCAATTGGTGACCACGCCGGCCGACGGCGTGGGCGACCGCGGTGAGTCGATGCGACGTTTGGAATCGCTCGGCGAATTGATCGAGGAGCAATGGCCCCGGGTCAAATACAAGGTTGCCCGCGCCGACGTACCCAGGCTGCTGGCCGAGACGCTGCGGGACCATCCCATTGATGATGTGTCGGTCGAAGACCCACCGCTGGAAAATGTGATCGCCGACCTATTTCGTGAGACGGTCCAATAGGCGTCCGATTCGTCCCAATCTCAGCGGAACGGCGCAAGCCGTCCGGTGCCGCAACATCCTAGCGGAACGGCGCAAGCCGTCCGGTGCCGCAACATCCTAGCGGAACGGCGCAAGCCGTCCGGTGCCGCAACATCCTAGCGGAACGGCGCAAGCCGTCCGGTGCCGCAACATCCTAGCGGAACGGCGCAAGCCGTCCGGTGCCGCAACTGTCGTGACCGCGAGATCAATCACTGACGTAGCGGTCCTAACGAAGATTAACTCCCACCGCCCGCCCAACCTCCACCGAACCGTAACGCCGGGAAACCGTGGCGATCGCCTCGGCGAACGCCAGCCGGGTCGGCGGCTCGACCTGTGGCAATTGCGACGCGATCCGCAACATTCCCGACGGATTTTGCCAGGCGGATTGATGAACCTGCTCGATAAACCGGGCGGTTTGTTCAAAATTACTATCCGCCGATCGGCCCACCAACGGGGCAAGCGTGCGGACCAGCAGATCGGCCCCGAGGCTGTCCAGTTGTACGAAACAATCTAAAACCCCGGTCACGGTCGGTTGAGAACCCATGCCGATCTGCGGTGTCACGGATTGCGACCGGAGCACGAAGACGCCCCGTCCGCCGACCGGCGAGCTAACCATCGCACCGTCATAAGATCCTTGGGCATAATAAACGTGCTGGGTCGCGTCGCCATACACCAAATCCAGCCGACACCGGGTGCCTTGACCATCATCGGCATCAATTTGATAGGGACCGACTCGCATCGTTTGGACTTTGGTGACGCCCATTAATTCCCACAAGCCAACCAACGTGTCAGGGTTGCGGGCCAGGACCAAAAACAGGTCCGGGTCGCACACGATGCTCTGGGTCGGCAATTGGCGATAGAACGTCGGCTTATGAACCACCGAGTTGATCTTCTCGCGAGCTTCGGGCGTCAGCCGGTGCATCGGCAACGCATCGATCGTGGCCGCTTTTTGGCGACCGGCGGCGGTCAGCGGCCCCAGCAGCGAGTCGGCGTCGGACCGCGGGGTTGGCAAACCCAACGCGACGACGAAGCCGCCCAGCATTCGAGTCAACCCCGCGCGGCGGGTCCATTTCGACTCGACTGCGTGGGGCGACTGCCCCGCGTTTCGGTCGGTTGACCCGCCGCGATCATCATTCCACCGGCTCCGCACGCCCGACTCCGTTGTAAAACGAATTTTGACGGTCCGCGTTCTGATTTGAACTCGGTCGTCACCCCCCCGGGCTAACGATTGTTTCGGACATGACGGCGGTGAGGCTTGAGGCAAATGTGGGATAGGCCTCCGGCCCGTCATCGATCCTCCGGTAGCGGCGTGCCGCCAGGCCGCCGACAAGCCGGGACCAAAGCCTGTCGGCTTCGGCTACCCGGAGGCCGAAGACAGGCCGGAGGCCTATCCCACCTTTGCGCCGTCCAACCAACGTCGACAATCGATCGTCCCCAACCCAAACCCTCAAAAAGACAACCCTGCATGGCCAAGAAGACCATCGACGACATTGACGTTCAAAACCGCACCGTGCTGATGCGTGTCGATTTCAACGTGCCGCTGGACAAATCCGGCGCGGTGACCGACGACCGCCGAGTCCGCATGGCGATCCCGAGCATCAAGAGCGTGGTCGATCGCGGCGGCAAATTGATCCTGATGAGCCACCTGGGTCGTCCCGAAGGCAAAGGCGCCGAGCCGGAATTTTCCTTGAAACCCGCCGCCGACGCGCTCTCCGGGTTGATCGATGCGAAGGTCCACTTTGCCGCCGATACGATCGGACCGGATGCTCAAAGCAAAGCCGCCGCGATGAAGTCCGGCGAAGTCCTGCTGCTCGAAAACCTGCGGTTCAACGCCGGCGAGAAGTCCGGCGACGCCGATTTTGCCGGCAAACTCGCCGCGATGGCGGACATCTATTGCAACGACGCTTTCGGCACCTGTCATCGCAAAGACGCTTCCATGGTGGCCGTCCCCAAAGCCATGGCGGGCAAACCTCGAGTGGTCGGTCATTTGGTCGCCAAAGAAATCCAGTACCTCAACGACGCGATTGGCACCCCGGCAAGGCCGTTCGTCGCGATCCTGGGCGGGGCCAAGGTCAGCGACAAGATCAACGTGATCGAAAATCTGTTGGGCGTGTGCGATCACGTGCTCATCGGTGGCGCGATGGCTTATACGTTTTCACTCGCCCAGGGTGGCGCCGTCGGCGGATCGTTGGTTGAGAAAGACAAAGTCGACTTGGCCAAAGAATTGATCCAAAAGGGTGGTGACAAGTTGGTGTTGCCGGTCGACACGCACTGCGGCGACGATTTCTCGGCCGATTGCAACAAGGTCATCGTCGAGTCCGGTAAGATTCCCGACGGTTATGAGGGACTCGACATCGGCCCCAAGACCGCCGATCAATACGCCGACCTGATTAAATCCGCCAAGACGATCGTTTGGAACGGACCGATGGGTGTCTTTGAGATGCCGCCCTTTGACGCCGGGACCCGGCAAGTCGCCAAGGCGGTTGCGGCGGCCGACGGTACCAGCATCATCGGCGGCGGCGATTCGGCCGCGGCGATCGAGCAGTTTGGCATGGCCGACCAAGTCTCTCACGTATCGACCGGCGGCGGGGCGAGCCTGGCGATGCTCGAAGGCCAAAAGTTCGCCGCGGTGGAACTGTTGGACGAAGCGTGAGGTCGACCGTCGAGGCCCCCCCTCCCGGTGGCGGCGGCCTGCCGGGCCGCCGTTTAAGCATTCCCCAAAACCTTGGCGGCTTCGGCTACCGCATCCCCGATAGCGGCGGTCCGCCAGGTCGCCGAGGTTGTCTCTTAGTTTCGGCGTCAAAAACACCACAGCCGCTTCAATCCTCACCTGGTGCCGATCTATGAGGTTTTCGAGGATGGCGGCAACGTCTATCTGGTTTCGGAGCTATGCGACAGTCCGACGCTGGCCAAGTATTTGGCATCCAACAAAGGCCCGATGTGTCCAGCCCCGGCGGTCAATTGGTTGTTGGTTCTAACCCACGGCGTCGACCACGCCCACCGACGCGACATATGGGCTTGCAAAAACTTCTGCAAGCGATCCCAACAAACCTGTTCGTAGCAATTGGGAGGAGATGCTTTCGTTGATTCGACCTGGCCCACACAGCGTCTACAACATTCGTTGACCCGCTCGCATTGCCGGCAAAACCCAGCTTCAAGCCGAGCAAAATCGGCAGAGTAAAGCTGGACACAAAGTGGCTGGCACCGACCGTTCCGACCGTTTGCCCAATTCGGCGACACGAGGTGATTTACTCAGGCGGCAATGAAGAGCAGTGAGTGTAAACCGACCGACTTGGTTCTCATCAGCCGTTTCCAACGATTTGGCCCAGCTTGTCACGCCAATCATTTTCAAACAGCATATCGAAGCGAATTTGGTGTTTGTCGTGCTGCAGCAGCAATTCACCGACAGCTTCTGTTTCGCTGGATGTTTCACTCAACAGATCAAAGAGCCGCTGTTTGTACTCGGTGTCTTCGTTGCCTTTAAGATGCAAGCCCTTCGTTTCTAAAACCTTGAAACGAATGACGCCACTGCCATCGCCTTCCATGCACATCAAGAAGTCGGGATAGATTCGTCCTCGCTGCCAACCCTGAAGGTGCCAGTCCTGTTTCACCGAAATTCGGTGCCACCACTGCACCGCTTGATCGACGTCCAGATACCAAGCCACATCCTTTTCTAGATGATTTATTTCTTTCTGGTAAATCGGATCGAACAGGCTTTTTTCGAGCGGCGTCGCATTCTTCCGCGTAAGCACCTTGTCTTCGTCGCTTACGTCTAGCGATAGCGTTTCTGCCAGTTCCCAATTCAGTTGAGGATCATCCTTCGATACCAACTGAAACGACAAATCTCCATCGGACAGCATTTGCCGAAATTCTGCTTCGCCAGCTTCGTTAATCTGCTGCTTCAAATCTTCCTTGATCGCGTTCATCATGAATAAGCGATTGGTGAAGATCCGGGCTTCTGAAATATCCCTTCCTCGCAGCGTCGCCAATGACTCTTGAACGATCCGCGAGCTTTGCCACGGATTAGGAATGATGTCCAACAGCAATCGGGACATCGCAGGTACGTCGATCGTTGGATCTAACCAATCTGCCGATTCGACTTCCGCAAGCACCGGATCGTTGTCGACGATGTTGGCGACGTCGATCCGAACTCGAGTTCGCTCCAAACGATCTTGCGGGTCGGGAACAAACGTCTTCGCCTTTCGGAAACTCATCCGCGACCAGTCCAATCGCGGCAACAAATCGCGTTCGTAGTCAAACGGTCGCCAACTTTTCGTCTTGGCGTGTTTCGACAGTACTCGCGGCATGAACACACGAACGCCTTTGAATTTGTCCCGCCGAGTGATTTTCGTTCGTTTTGATCCAGTGGCAGTCGTCCCTGATGCTCGCACACCATCGGCCAGATCTCCCATGCCTTCACTTTGCAGACCCTTGCGAACGTTCTCGACCGCTTCTTGGACGTCGGCGTCGTGCGTGAACACATAGCACTCGTTCAATTCTGGTTCGTCGGTGAAACTTGCGTGCGGTTGACGTAGCACGCGGCCGACCATTTGAGTAATCGCCGTCGCGGCGGTGGTGCGTGAAAGCGACGCCAAGATATACGCGAACGGGCAATCCCATCCTTCCCGGAGCGCGTCTTTGGTAATGACGTAACGAACCGGACACAGATCCGACAGCAAGCCTTGCCCTTTGTATTCAGGTTGCTGGTCGACTTCGGCCAACTCATCCAATTCCGACGATTTGACTTTGATCTCTTCCTCGGTTGCACCCAGGTTCTCGATCAAGTATTCGCGGACATCTTCGCTGTGAATATTGTCTTTGTCCCGTTGGTCCTTCCCGGTCCGTTCCACTCGGACCAACAAAATCGGTCGGATGTATCGGTTCTCGTTGCCGCGAACCTTTTCCGCCAGAACCTGCAAATCGTCCAGCTTTGACTTTGCCGACGCGAGCGCGTGTTTCCAATCGGCTCTGGCGTCGTTCTCGACGTTGATGGGCAGCTTGATCATCTGCTCGTCCTTGAGGTCCCCGCCGGCGACGTTCACCACCACATTGCTGACGTGTTCGTTGGCGTTCGGCGTTGCCGACAATTCCAAGATGAATTTCGGGTTGTATCCACAGATCGTGTCCAGTGCGGTGTCTGAATACGCTTTGTGTCCCTCGTCGATGACCACGATCGGTCGAACCAGACGCAGCACGTTGCCGAGACTGTGTTTGGGATACACATAGTTTCCAAATCCACCGAACCTGGCTCCCCTCTCCCCCGACCCCTCTCCCCGAAGCGGGGAGAGGGGAGCCAGCGTTTTCAGGTTGTCACCAGGCGGAGGGGCGTCCAACCGATCCAGTAGATCCGCCACGTCCAAGTTCGGCACTTCGGCCAACATCGCCTCGTTTTCGAGTTGGTCGTCAACCTCGGGGAAGAAGGTCGGGTACTTACCGCTGTCTTGGAACATCTTTCGAGAATTCTTTGATTCCCGCCGCACCGAACCGGCTTGCAACATCATTAACATCACGCACAACTGACTTTGCACGTCGATGTCCGTGAACGGATCTCTCTTTTCGAGCATCTTCACCCGGCCGCCACTGGCCCGTTCGAGCATCTGTCGGTACGGATGTTCGCGGTTGGCCAATGCTCGCCAAGTCTGTTTGTAAATTGGTTCCGACGGAACGATCCACAGCACCAAACCGGTTTGGCGGCCGAAATACTCCGTGTTAATCCGGTCCAACGCGATCGACGCCAACAGCGTTTTGCCGCCGCCGGTGGGAAGTTTCAAACACACGTTAGGGATTGGTCGCCCGGAACCGTCATGCCGGGCGACGTAGGGAGGATGCACCACCGTCTGGTCCGCCTTGATCACCGGCGGCAGCGAATCTTCCAGCGCCTTCCAAGTCTGGCTACAGTAATCCGGGAGTTCCGCTTCCTCGCCGTGTTGCAACTGAAACGCGACAAAGCTCTCCGCCGTTTTGCGTTTCGCGCTCAGCGTTTGCAGATAGACGCTCAGGTCTTCGAGCACGCGGATTTGGTAGTCTTTTAATCTCATGAACTGACACCTCGATCGTGACCCGGCCCCTCACCCCCGGCCCCTGTCCCCCGTGGGGGAGAGGGGAGAGTGTGTGATAAAATTCCTGGCTCCCTTCTCCCCGCTTCAGCGGATTTCTTATTCGATCCTGGCTCCCCTCTCCCCGCTTCGGGGAGAGGGGCTAAGGGTGAGGGGCCTCCCGCACGCAACCTCCGCACCGCCGCCTCAATCTCTTCCCGCACACCACGCAGATCCTGAGTCACGCGAAAACCATTGATACGCAATATCTCAAACCCTAATCCACGCAAATAAACATCACGACGTTCATCATGCGCGCGACCTTGGTCGGTCAAATGATCCTTCCCGTCGATCTCAACATCCAACTTCAGATCCAAACAAACAAAGTCCAACGTGTACGGGCGAACCGGATGCTCGCGGCGAAACTTCTCACCAAGCAACCGCCGCGAACGAACCAACTGCCAAACATCCTGAGCGAACTCATTGAATTGTTTTCGTTGATCGCGAGCGAATTCGATCCGATCAGGATCACGGTGTGGTTTGTGGTGGATGGTCATCGTTGATTCGGGATCGACTGCGAAAGCGAACACTCATTTCCATTCTGGCCCCCCTCACCCCGCTTCGGGGAGAGGGGAAGCATAACCAATCTGGCTCCCCTCTCCCCGCTTCGGGGAGAGGGGTCGGGGGTGAGGGGCTTACGCGCGGAACTCATGCTCAATCGCCCCCTCACCCCCAGCCCCTCTCCCCCGCGAAGCGCGGGGGAGAGGAGAGCCAGTGTTGTACTGATCTCGGCTCCCCTCACCCCGCTTCGGGGAGAGGGGAAGCATAACCAATCTGGCCCCCCTCTCCCCGCTTCGGGGAGAGGGGTCGGGGGTGAGGGGCTTCCCGCGCGGAACTCATACTCGATCGCCCCCTCACCCCCAGCCCCTCTCCCCCGCGAAGCGCGGGGAGAGGGGAGCCAGTTTTCTCTAGGCTCCCAAAATCCGGTGGATGGCGTAGGGCAACTGGCAAAAATCGATGCCGCGCCGAGTCAATTCCTTTTGCGACATGAACTTGGCCGGTGCGAACACCAACAAGCGTTTGCTTTTGTCCGGGTTCTTGTCCACCAAAGTATCGACCAGCGTTTCGGTTAGCGCCGCGTCGTTGCTGGCCAGCCACTTGGCGTCGGGCTGATAGATCAAATGCACGCGGTACGTCTCGATCTCGCCGATGAAACCATGAGCACGTTTGGCCTGCGCCGGCAACTTGTCGAGCGTGCGGCCGGTGGCGGTGTAGAACACGTACTTGGCCAGCGATTCGTAGGTCGGCATCTCACCGTCATCGCCCGCACCGCCAAGCAGTTTGTCGAGCGTCATTTCCTGACCGAGCGAGGCGAAGGTGAACGAACCGCCGAGTCCGTCGACCTTTTCGGTGATCTTCTTTTCCCCGGTGATCGTGAATTGGCCACCATCGACCTTGGGCGTGATCTTGTCGAAGTTGTCGCCTTCGAGCATTTTGAGCTTCTCAACCTGCTCGACCAGTTCGCTAGCCTTCTTCAGCTTGGTCCAAGTCACGTTTTCGCGGTGCAGTTCTTCCCGCTGCGTGCCTTTGAACGAGTAGCCGTCGATGACGCGGCGGACCCGTTCAGCGGTCAGCTTGTCGGCGTAGTCTTCCATCTCGACGAGGATGAACTTGCGGTTGCCACCGTCTTTCTTGTTGGCGGCAAGGACTGCGTGTGCGGTGGTTCCGCTGCCGGCGAATGAGTCGAGGATGATGGAGTTTTCATTGGTTGCAATCTGAAGAATTAGTTCAATCAACTTCAGTGGCTTTGGTGTCACAAACGATTGGTTTGCATCAGAGCTGAAAATTGAATTCAATTCTTTTTTGGCTTCGTCTGTATGACCGCCAATCTGCCAATCCCACCATGTCGCTGGAACGGTCCCACCACCGCCACGAAGAAGATGCTTGTACCGTTTGAACGATGGAACACTTGCCGACTCATCCGCTCCCCAAGCAACAAATCCCCCGTCAACATTCTTTTGATGCTCGGCCTCTGAATACGCCCAAACCCGAGTCGTCTTCGGAAGAACTTTTGCACCGGAATGAGGATTTTCAATTTCGTAGTACAACGACGGCCGCTCTTCGGCTGTTTTTCCACAAGTATAGTCGCTTAAACGATAAACACCTTTTTCATCCTCATACTTATATTGGCTGTCACGGCCTTCATCTCGTTCGAGTAAGTTCCGTTGAAACGTTTCTGATTTCCGATATGCAATAACGTAGTCATGCATCGGGCTAATGCCCTGATGGTCATTCGATGCCGTGTACTTTTTTTGCCAGACAATCGTTGCATAGAAACCTTCAATCCCGAAGATTTCGTCCAGCAGGCTTCGGAAACGATGCATCTCGTTGTCATCGAGGGTCACGAAGATCGCTCCATCTTCGCTTAACAGTTCATGCAACAACTGCAGCCTTGGCCACATCATGCAGAGCCACTTGTCGTGTCGTTCAAGATCCTCTTTGTCGACGGGGTTGGCTTCGTCTTGGATCCATTGTTGGATCAGCGGGCCGCGGACGTTGTCGTTGTAGCACCAGCCTTCGTTGCCGGTGTTGTACGGCGGGTCGATGAAGATGCAATCGACCTTCCCCGCAACCATGGGCAACAACGCCTTGAGCGCGTGCAGGTTGTCGCCGTGAATGATGAGGTTGTCATCCAGCGAAGGCTTGGCACCTTTGGCGGGCAGCGATTTCTTGGCGTCGACCACCAGTTCCCGGAACGGCACCGACAGATGGTGCGTGTAGACGAAACTCTTTCCTTTAAAATCCAGCGTCGGCATCGCCGCGTTCTCCCTCGTGGTGTGCAGTCGGTATGCCGTTCCTCGCTTTCATTCATGTCGCAAGTGCGGATATCAGTACCGCTGGTTGACCCGGCGGACGGATTGTCGCTGTCGCAGCGAAACGGGTCAATCCGCCCGTGAGTATCCACGGCTAAAGCCACTTCGCCGGCCCCCAACGATAACGGAAGTCGCATCCACAAACAATTGCTTCGCCCGATCGATTTCATCGGTATCGTCGGCTTTCTTACACGCCTCGCCATACAGGGCGATCGCGATTTTCAAAAACTTGGTGACCTTTTCCGCATTGGGAGGATCCCCATCATCGACCAATCGTGGTTAAGCCGGAAATCAATGCAGTCATCTACGAACGAAACATATTCTTCACCGCTTAAATTTACAATTCGCAGAGCGTCACCCGATCCGGTGACGTTTTTGGAGAAGTACTGCCAGCGATCATCGGAACGAGTCAATTGCATCTGGACTGTTTCCATGATTGTGAATCGATCCAATGGCATACAGACCTCTCACCCACTCACCGACCGAATCGGAATCAATCAGACGACGACGTAGCTCGCTCGCTATGACCTTGGCGAGATCCGGCCCTGACAGATCGAGGGACGCTTCGATGCGATCGTTGAACAAGAGCCGATCGGTGTGGGCCAAATGCCAGCCTTGGGCCAGGTAGACCAATTTAAGCAACTTCATCGGCGTTACCCCCAATCCAGCACGCTCGGCACGATCGAGATACCAATCGGCGATGTCGGCGGCTGTTCTCAATGTGGGGGCTGTTGTGCTCATGATTTCCCGATTCGCTCCGATCTTATTTTACTCTCCGAATTATAGGTGATCGGTTTACCCGTATTGTCCGCGAAAAGTTCGCCTTTTGGAAGCGGACGTCTGCTGTCGTTGATTGACTTAAGCCCGGACTCGCGAAAATTTTTTAAAAATTTCGTCGCCGCTTGGACCTAACGTGTCCAAGCCTTCGCCTTCAATGAGTTGTGGCTGGCCAGTTTGCTAGCAAAAAATTTTGACTAGGGGAATCGTTCGGGTGGAGTGGATATGAATGTGGTTGAGCTAACGTGTAATGCACGATACACATTCGGGCGATAGTTGATTGCCACCGGGGTGAGTCGGGTTTGTTTGGTTTGGTTTCAGGAGTGGCTTCGGATGGATGGATTACGATGAAGAAGGCGAAATTGAAGGAAGATTTTGGGGCGAAGCTGCGGATGGAACGCCCGAGGCCGCCAATTGATGACCGCATCGAAATCGACGAACAAAACGACCAACCCATCCCCGGCCCAGTCGAAGGCTACCGATAGCCGCTGGGCCAAGGCGGGGACGGTGGTGCTAAACCTCGCGATACTCGCAGCAGCCGCTTTTTTCGCACCTCGAGCGTGTGCGGATATGGGTCGGCTGTTTGGCTGGCTCATCGGGGCCTCTCAGTCAAGTGTGACGAACTCGGTGGTTCCCTTGATCTTGGGGGGAAGAAGGTGCCGTCCAGAATCTCGGGTTCTGAGGCCTGAAAGCCGGGTGGCGCTTCGGCAGTGTTTCGATCAAGTCTATGTTGGATGAATTTGGGGTTGGTCGAACGTGAGCAAGATCGTTACGACGCGGCGGTCACCTCTTTGAAACGGTCGATCCAATCCGACCGGCGAAACACCATGGCGATGGGTTCATGGCCCTCATGCCTGACCAAGCGGCGGCAACCTATCAATCTCAGTATCATGCGTTGAATGCTCTTCAGTCGTGGTGTAAAAACCTGCCTAACTCCGTCGATGCCCGCGATAGCCTGGCAGTGGTTCAAATAGCCGGCGACGACTGCCTATCGGCAACCCAGTCGGTTCACGAAGCGATGGCCGTGCGGGCATCCAGAAATCGCTATGCTGGAAGCCAGCGGTTTTCGTCTGGAGATTGAAAACCGTTCTCCTTGAGGTTCAACTTTCGCTAATAAATTGGAAAGGTCCGGTAGATTCGATGGCTAAGACCGTAACGTGTCCCAAGTGCAAGAACCCAATCAGCCTCGCTGCCGCCGACGGCGGTCGCCCGGGCCGGGTGACGTGTTCGTCCTGCGGTTCGTCTTTTGGCATTCAACGCAAAACTCCGGCCCCGGCCCCGGCTAAGGTTCTCGGCCCGGCCGCTCCGGTTTCAACGAAGCCGCCGGACGCTGCGTGGGCCGATTTTGGTGATGGGTTTGACGATCCAGCGGCGACGACCGATGACGACCCTTTTGGCGATCTGTCGGCCTTTGACGCCGGCCCCGCCCCCGGGCGTCGAATCCAACCTCCGGTAGCTGCGCCTCGGCCTGTCGCGTCGGCCGCGGCTTCCAATGTCGATTTACCCAAACGACAGATTCCCGTAGGAATACTCGTTGGCGGCGGCGTCGCCGGATTGCTGTTTTTGCTGATCGCGATCGGCGGGATCTTCTTTGTATTGAACCGCGGCGATGACGGAGAGCAACCGGGGGTGGTCGCTCAAGTCGGTGGGCCGGGCGAGCTGGACGGGGAGGGGGCCGCGGATGACCCGGACGCCGACGCCGGTTCTGGTCCATTGCCAAAAACGACCGCGGCAGGCGATGCGGAACAGTCGGATTTTGGACCGCTGGCCCGGACCCCGCATCCGGTCGTATTCACCCAACCGGTCGAAGGCGTCACGGCCAATCCATCGGCGTTCTATCAATCCAATGATGTCGACAAAAAACTGCGGTTCGTCAAAACCAATCCGATGGCCCCGCCGGAGGTCGCCGATTCGACCGAACCGGTCGATTCGAGCGAGCAGAAACCAGAACCGCAGTGGCAGATTCCCGCCGATCCAATGCCGCCGGGCCGAAACTATACGATCGCCGAAGATCTAAAAATTGTTTTCGACGCGGAGGTTAGCGGGGGCGGCGACGAGAGGGTCAATGAGACCAAACAGAGCGTTGAACTGTACCCGTCGATGAGCGTCTTCGGCTCATCACCCGCGATTCTCGCCGACCAGCGGGGACCGTTTTTGATCCCGCCGCCGCGGCTGCAACAATCCCCGATCGGTGCCAAGCATATCTCGCGAAACAGCGAATTGATCAAAGTCGAACGGTTTGAACGTCCGGTCGATGATTTTGATGTGATCGACATCCGCACCGGCAAACCGGCCGGTCAATTCAGTTGGCGGATTCCCTATTGGTTGTTTCCGACACTCAGCCCCGACGGCAGCACCCTGGTAGGACCCTACCACGACCTCAAACTTGATGACAATTGGCGAGAGCGGCTGCCCGCAGCCGAGAAGATCAAAAAGGAATGGGAGCAGAACTCTCGATCGTTGTTTATATGGCAACGCGACACCAAAACGGCACCCAAGCGGATCCCGATGTCCGGCTCGGTCCGCAGCATGATGTTTGCGACCGACCGAGCGTTGGTGGTTTACATCAATCAACCCGAAGCCCATCTGGAAGTTTGGAATACGCAGACCGCTCAGAAGTTGCGAACGATTCCGCTGCCGGGGTCCTCGACCGTCAAACCCAACTATGGGGACGCCGATCCGCTGGATCTGACCCTGAACCCGCCAACGACTCAGAATGAATTGGCCGTCAGCCCCGGGGGTAAATATGCTGCGGTGATGAGCGCCGCGGGCGTCATGTTTGTCTCATTGGTCGAAGGCAAAGTTCTCGGCACGCTGCCGCTGACGCCACCCAAAGAAACGCCGTATGTCGAAATCGGTCGTTGGAAGGACATTGAAGTGCCCGCCGGCACAGGGGAGTTCAGCGGCAAATGGGAAGACTGTCTTGGAATCGAATTCCTGCCCGGGGGTGACCAGTTGGTCGTCGCCTACGCGCTGAACATCACGGCGTCAACACCACAGCTGCGGTTGATGACGTTTGATATCACCACCGGAACGCTCGCGGGGGACAAATTATGGAATGATTCGGCCACCGGGCCGGGCATCCTCGGCCCCGACGCTCGCATGTATGTGTTGACCAACAACATGTTTGATGGCGAAGACAAAGGGATGCGGGGTGAGGCCCGCCTGTTTGATCTCGATAAACGTGCCGGGACGGAAGTTACCTATCGTCCTCCCACGATTTTGCGTTTTCCCGACAACGGCCCTCTGCTGACGCTCGGCAGGGTCGCCGGTGACGCACGGGATCGGCAGATGGTAATTTCGTCAATGCGTCGGGATACGTTTGAAGCCGAAATTGAACCAGTCCTGGCGGTGGATGATTATGGTCAACCCAAACGCCCCCCCGCGGACGTGGCGGACCGATCCTCCATGCAAATGCTCTCCGCCGAAGTCCCGCAAGAGTTCACCCCCATCGCCAATTTCTCCGGGACAACGGAAGAGTCCAGTGGGGAAGAACCCGCGGCGACTTCGATTCAAACCGAGCATTGGCCGGAGGGCTGGAGCGACACGCGTGCCGTCTTCATCCCGATGGAGCATATCACGCAAAGTCAGTTGCCGGTGGCGGCTCAATTATTGGATTTGACTCAGACGCCGGTGGTCGAGCCATCGCCGCCCTTTGAGATCTTCGGCTTCGGTCTCAAGACCGGTGCGGTTCACGATCGCGCCATTGCCAACGGAAGCTATAACCCCATCGGGATGTCGCCCGACGGCAGGCGATTCGCGGTCGCTGACGCGGAGGTCGGCGGACGGATGGAAGTATGGTCGATCGAGCCAAAAAGACTCTTCGCCTTTCGCTCCGGTCAACGAGATGGCGAACTCATCTTTTGGACCGGATGGAGCAACGATCAAACGCTGTGGACGCTCCAGGCGGGAACTTTATCATCATGGAAGATTGATGATCAAAAGGCGATTGGCCAATTCGCGATCGCGGGTGACTATCGCCGACCGATGATTTTTTCCCCCGATCGCAAACTATTGTTGGCATCGCGGGGAACTTCGTTTGATCTGCTCGACACCGAGACCGGTCAGTGCCGAGCGCGATTGACGTTAAACCCCGACACGTTCGTGTTCGATGCGGCGTTTGGTCCCGATGGTCGCCAACTCGCGGTAGTCTTTGCCAGTAGTTCCGAAACCGCTGAGACGCTTATTCGCGGAACCGATTATAATTTTCAACGCAACACCGATTCCGAGCTACTGCGTGATACCAGCATGGTCGTCGGTTTATGGGATTTGTCGACCGGTGAAGTACGGATCAATGATACGCCGATCCAGGTCATCCGCGTGGCGTGGGCCGGTCCGGAACATTTAATTCTATGTCGCCCCGCACCGGCGGTGTATGACTTGAAACTGGACCGTCTGGTGTTCTGGGAACCCGGGTCGATGAAGCGGTCCCCCGATGGACGACTGTGGCACGCCCATGCAATTGGGTCACCTCCAATGCCGGGTTTCAGTCCGTCGTCGTTGACGGCAAACCTTACGGACCAGGAGCGGCCCTTTTTCGCCGAGGACCGTCGCCTTTACGATCCCCTATCCGAAACGGTCCAGGTCGAACTTGATATGGGTGATGAGGGGTTGGCTCGAAAATACGCCCCTGCGCTACTTGAGCACCTACAGAGCCGGGGTTGGAAGATTGGTCCAAGCCCTCGTGTGATTCGGGTCACCACCCATGCGACCGGCTCCAACGAAGAGATTCGTTTTGAAAATGGCCAGACGATTGAAATCCCGCAAATCGCCTACCACTGGCAATTGCTGGACGAAAAGGGTCAGGAGATCTCGCGAGGCGTCTCCGTCGGACGATTCAACGCTCGGGACACGAAATATGCAACGCGGCCCGATCTGGAAATTCGCAAACGTATCGGTGACGACGCTTTTTTCTTTGGTGCCAAGGATCCTGAGACCGCAATCTTAGAAGAGATATTGGAGCTGGGCAGCGGTTTGGCTGATTCGCCGCTGCCGACCGTGCCCCGTCTGATTGTCGGCGGTCAATACCTGGACATCCCGGTCAAATTATCGCTGTCGACCAAGGATTAAACAATCAACCGATAGGTGTTCGCCGAATGGCATTTACTTGACTTTGCCGGCAATGATGTCTCCTTCCCCCCCTCTCCCCGCTTGCCGGGAAAGGGGGCCGGGAGGTGAGGGGTTAGGCACCCTGAATCACAGCGTTCGGGCACACCGTAGGCCCCTCACCCCCCGACCCCCTCTCCCCGAAGCGGGGCGAGGGGGAGAAAGAATTTGGGGGCGGTTGCCCACGATTCACTCGCCCACAGTTATGAAACCCGAACCGGACGCTAACGCGTTGCGGCTGATGTTTTTAAACAGAGCCTACCACCGCCGAGATTATCAGCGGCGGAAAAGTGACCGATTCTTCGCCGGCGTCCGTTACAATGCTGAGGCAATGGCTTGAATCCACTTTTGCCGGACTAAAGATTTGGTATTCACTCGACAGATTTTCGTAGGGTTGTTGCTCTCCATCCCGGGTCTGCTCTCCCGCGCCGATCAGGCGGTCGATAACGCTTTGGCGGGTGGTGGCAACGATTCCACTCGCCCGGTTTCGTTTAGCCGCGATGTTCAACCGTTGTTCAATCAACATTGCGTCGGTTGCCACGGCGGGGTCAAACGAGCTGGCGACTTGTCGTTGATCGATCCGACTGCCGCCGCCCGAACACGGCCCGCCGCTCAGCCCGGCGGAAATCGATCGGCTGCGGCGGTGGATCGATCAGGGAGCCAAGTGGGAATTGCCATGGTCGTACCGCCAACCGGTTCGCACTGCCGAGGCGTCGACTCAAACGGATGATCGCGGCGTTTTGAGCAATGAAATTGATCGCTTCGTGGTCGCCAAGCTCCGGCAACGAGGCATCGATCCCGCCCCGCCGGCCACGCCGCGTCAATGGCTGCGGCGGGTGACGTTGGATCTCACGGGGCTGCCGCCGACGCCGCGGCAATTGGAGCAATTCGAGTTCGATAGCGACCGGCGGGGGGATATCGCATACGCCGCGGCGGTCGACCGTTTGTTGATCGATCCCGGCGTCGGTCAACGCTGGGCGAGCGTCTGGCTGGACCAAATTCGTTATGCCGATTCCCGCGGGCTGGGGCTGGACACCGACCGCAACGCATGGCCCTATCGCGACTGGGTGATTGCGGCGATCAATGAAGACTTGCCTTATGATCAATTCACCATCCGCCAGATTGCCGGTGATCTGCCGCCCGGGGCCACCCTGAATGATCGGCTGGCCACCGCCGCGCACCGGTTAACCCAGACGAACGAGGAAGGTGGAACCGACGACGAAGAGTTTCGTGTCGAAGCGGTGATTGATCGCGTCTCGACGATCTGGCAAACCTGGCAGGGCGTGACGTTTGGCTGCGTCCAGTGCCACAGCCATCCTTATGATCCGATCACCCATGAGGAGTTCTATCGTTTCGCGGCTTTTTTCAATAACACCGCTGACGTTGATCTAAATCAAGAATGGCCGGTGCTCCAAGTGCCCAACGACCCGGCCGATCAAGCCGTCGCCGATCGTTTGGATGACCAAATCAACCGGTTGCAAGAGCAAATTTGGAACGCCGAGCGACGAGTCGTTGAGCAAGACCCCGGTTGGACGCCCTTGGTTTGGACATCGGCCGGCAGCGACAAGGAAACCACGATCACGATTGAAAACACGCCCGATCCGACCGGCGTGACCCGCAGTCAGTTTTTTGCCGGGTCAATGCTCAGCAATGGAACGACCTTCACGCTAACCGCCGAGGTGCCGGAGGACATAGCCCAAATCAGCGGTTTGCAAGTGACGAGTCGAACGCGACGTCCGCTATGTGCAGTTGTACGACTGGGGGTGGGACACGCATGGCACCAGCAAGGTCGACTCGGTCGAGGAAGGTCTTGCCGCGAAATGTCTCCAGACCGATCAACCCGTCGCGGCGCTGCTGGCCGACCTGTGTGAACGCGGGTTGTTGGAAGACACGTTGGTGGTCTGGGGCGGCGAGTTCGGCCGCACCCCGATGCGTGAGAATCGCGGTGGCGCGACGATGAAATTTGTCGGCCGCGACCACAACCCGGCGGCCTTTACGTTTTGGATGGCCGGAGCGGGCGTTCGCGGCGGGACAACCTACGGCACGACTGATCCGGTCGGTTACACGCCGGCGGAGAATCCCGTTCACCTGCGAGATTTGCACGCCACGCTGCTGCGGCTGCTCGGCCTCGACCCCCAGCGGACGGCCGTGGCGGTGCAGGGTTTGAACAAGAAGCTGACCGGCGTGCAGTCGGCCCGTGTCATTGAGGAAATTTTGGCTTGAGCGGACCCGGCCCCGCGGTAGCCGAATCCACCAGGAGTTGGTTTCTTTCGCCAGGATTTGGTCTGCTTTGGTAGCCGAATCCGCCAGGATTTGGTCTGCGACCCCGTCGGCGTCCTGGCGGAACGCCGCTACCGGCCGTCGCTCCGGTAGCCGAATCCACCAGGATTTGGTTTGCGACCCGTCGGCGTCCTGGCGGAACGCCGCTACCGGTCGTCACTCCGGTAGCCGAATCCGCCAGGATTTTGGGGTGTGATTCGTCGGCGTCCTGGCGGAACGCCGCTACCGGAAACGCACCCGAGTGAGCGTAGGGGCTGTGTTCGCCCGCCCGAGCACCTTCGACCGGGGAAGCGGCACGGTTGCCCGCTTCGACCGAGTCGATAATGGAGTTGACCGCCCCGCCGCCGATCAACACATCGGCGGCAGCTTGATGACGGCCATGCGTGCGAGCTTCGCGATCACCCAAGTCGGTTGCGATCCAAATTGGTTCCGAACCCTTAATTTCTGTCGGTATGCCTGCCCCACCACAGTGGTCACGCGATGATGATCGCCACGGTTGACAGCAACGATGGGTCGAACATTCGCTAGAATGAAGGCTGGCCTTTGACTTTGAATCGATTAACCACATCCCCTCGGAATCTTGTGATGTTCAATTTGGATCGACGACAATGGATCGCCGCCACGGCCGCGGGATGCTTCGGCGCGGCCGGGCTGCCTTCACCTGCCGCTGCGGCAACGCCGACGGCAATCGACAGCGAAACGTTGGTGCGGCAACTTCACCGAACGCTCAGTTCGGCTCAGCGGCAAAAGATATGTTTCGACTGGGACCACCAAGACCCCAAGCGGGGTTTGCTCCGCACCCACGTCGCCAACAATTGGAACATCACGCCCCAAACGATCCTGAGTGAATTTTATAACGATGATCAACGGGATTTGATTCGTGCGATCTTGGACTCGATGATCTCGCCGGATTGGCGAGACCGATACCAGACGCAGATGGAGGACGACGCGGGCGGCTTTGGTCACGAACAGTCGATTGCGATCTTTGGCAATCCGGCGGGCGACGCGGCGGGCAATCCGGCGGGGGGCGACAAGTTTGAATTGGTCCTCACCGGTCGGCACATGACGCTGCGGTGCGATGGCAATTCGGCCGAACACGTCGCCTTTGGGGGGCCTATCTTTTACGGCCACGCCCCGGAGTTCAACGAGTCGGCCGATCACCCGGGCAACGTGTTTTGGGACCAGGCGATCGCGGCCAACGGGCTGTATGAGATGCTCGATGGGAAGCAGCGGAAAGCCAGCTTGATTGACCAAACCCCCAAAGAGCAACGTGTCGGTTTTGGTCAATATCGACCCGCCGCGGGGCTGGCGGTCGCCGACTTATCGGGCGATCAAAAACGGCACATGCAGTCGGTGCTTTCCAAATTGATCGAGCCGTTTCGGACCCGCGACCAGGACGAAGTCAAGCAGTGTTTGGCAGATCAGGGTGGGCTGGACGCCTGTCGAATCATGTACTTTGCCGATTCCGACATTGGCAACGACGGGGTGTGGGACAACTGGCGTTTGGAGGGTCCATCGTTTGTATGGCATTTCCGAGGCAAGCCGCACGTTCACGTTTGGGTCAACGTTGCCGATCATTCCGGCGTCGAGCTGAACGCTTAGTCCGGCCGGCCTATCGGATTTCGCCAAAAATCCAAGGTGTGGATGGATTTTGTGTGGATGGATTTTTTGCAAAATCCACTACGTCGGCGTGCGTTTACAAAAGTGGGGGGCAACGTTTACACTCCGCGATTCGACTCCAACCGCCACGTTTTACGACGGCTGCCCGCCCGCCCGCCCGCCCCGCCCCGTGTTCGATTCCCTCTCCGACGGACTGCAATCCGCCTTCAAAAGCCTGTCCGGCCGCGGCAAGCTGACCGAGGCGAATATGCGCGGGGGGCTGGACATCGTCCGCCAAACGATGCTCGACGCCGACGTCTCCTACGACGCCGTCGAATCGTTCATGGGGCACGTGACCGAAAAAGCACTCGGCAAACGCGTGCTGCTGAGCTTGCGGCCCCAGGAGGAATTGATCCGCATCGTCCAGGCGGAGTTGATCGACCTGCTCGGTCCGGTCGATTCGCAAATCAAGCTCGCCGAAGGCCGGCCGACGATCATCATGCTCTGCGGGCTGCAGGGCAGCGGCAAGACGACGACCTGCGGCAAACTCTCCAGCCTCCTGAAGGAACAGGGCATCACGCCGCTGTTGGTCGCCGCCGATTTGCAGCGACCTGCGGCGATCGAGCAGCTCAAAGTGATCGGCGGGCAGCTTGGCGTGCCCGTGCACGCCGAGACCGATCACCAGGATCCGGTCCGGGTTTGCCAAAACGGCGTGGCTCTAGCGAAAAAGGGTGACCATAAAGTCGTCATCCTGGACACCGCGGGCCGGTTGGCGATCGACGAGGAGTTGATGGACCAGCTCAAACGAATCGACAAGAAAGTCGGTCCCGACCAGGTGATGTTGGTCGTCGACGGGATGACGGGCCAGGACGCGGTCCGATCGGCTGGGGCGTTCAACGAGGCGCTGGAGCTGGACGGCGTGATCATGACCAAGCTCGATGGCGACGCCCGCGGCGGGGCGTTGCTGTCAGTCAAGCACGTCACGGGCGTGCCGATCAAGTTCATCGGTACGGGTGAGAAGTTTGACGCGCTGGAGCGGTTTCGGCCCGAAGGGATGGCCAGCCGCATTCTGCAGATGGGCGATATCGTCGCGGCGGCCGAAGCGGCCCACAAGATTGTCGACGAGAAAGAACGCGCCGAGATCGAAGCCAAAATGGCTGCCGGCGACATGTCGCTGGACGATTTCAAAGACATGCTTTTGAAAGTCGCTCAGCCGGGGCTGATGGGCCGAATGATGTCGCTGATGCCCGGGATGGGCAATTTGCGGGAAATGATGGATTCGGACGAGACGTCCGGCCAGATGAAGCAGATCATCGGGACGATCAACTCGATGACCCCGGCGGAGCGGAAAAATCCTAAATTGATCGATGCCCAGCGGCGGGTTCGGATCGCTAAGGGGGCTGGCGTCCAGTCGCCGATGATCACGCAATTGATCAAACAATTCGAGACGATGAAGCCGGTCATGAAGATGATGGCCGGCGGATCGGTCGGCGACCGCATGTCGATGATGCGTCAAATGCAGGCATCGGGCATGATGAACGATCCCAACTCGATGATGGGTCTGCGGACCAAACAAAGCACCGGCAAGCGATTGTCACCGGCCGAAAAAGCCAAGCAAAAAAAGCAACGCGAGAAGCTGAAGCGGAAAATGAAGAGGAAGTGAGGGAAGTTTACAGTTGTCAGTTTTCAGTTCACAGTTTTAGGAGCTGAACTTGGCGACTGCCGTACAATAACATCTCTAGCTTTTAAATTTTTATTACTGAAAACTGAAAACTGTCAACTGAAAACTGAGAACTGTAAACTTCAATGTCTGTACGAATTCGTTTGAAAAAGATGGGGCGGACCCATCGTCCGTTCTTCCGCGTCTGCGCGATGGATCAACGTTCACCCCGCGATGGTCGGGTGATCGAGGAACTGGGTTACTACGACCCGATGTGCCCCGAAACCGACGCGCGGACGATGCTCAAGTCCGACCGGATTGATTACTGGGTCGGCGTCGGCGCTCAACCGTCCGACAAGGTGAAAGTGCTGATTAAAAAGTACGGCACCGAGGGCACGCACCTGGAGCAGCAGACCGCGGCGCTGGGTCGATTGGGGCGGCGGAAAGACTACACGCCTTCGGATGCCCCGCCGCCGCCACCGCCGGCTCCCAAGGCGGAGACTCCTAAGGAGGAAGCTCCGGCGGCCGAGGAAACCGCCGCGGCGGAGGGTTGAGTTTTTTGTGGGATAGGCCTCTGGCCTGTCATTGAGCCAGATGTTTGGTACGACAGGCCAGAGGCCTATCCCACATGCGATTCGATGTCCTGACGCTTTTCCCGCAGATCTTTGACGGTTACCTGACCCAGTCGTTGCTCGCCAAAGCGATCGACAACGGGTTGGTTGAAATTCACCGGCATGACTTGAGGGACTGGGCGACCGACACCCATCGCAAGGTCGATGATCGTCCCTTTGGCGGCGGTCCGGGCATGTTGTTGATGGTCGATCGGGTCGTCCCGGCGGTTCGGGACATCGAATCGATCGGCGATCGGCCGGGCAGGACGATCCTGTTGACGCCCCAGGGCCGACGGCTGGATCAGCGATTGGCCGAGGAGTTGGCGACATCCGGGAGGTTGATTTTGTTGTGCGGTCGTTACGAGGGGTTTGACCAACGGGTCACCGATCTGCTGCGGCCCGAAGAGATTTCGATCGGCGATTTTGTCCTCAATGGAGGCGAGGTGGCCGCGATGACGGTCATCGACGCCGTCGTCCGCCTTGTGCCCGGCGTCTTGGGAGACGAAAACAGTTCCATTGACGATTCGTTCAGCCGCGGCAACCGGCAGCTCGAATATCCCCAGTACACCCGGCCGCGCGACTTTGAGGGTCTCGCGGTCCCCGACGTTCTGCTTTCGGGCGATCACGCGGCGATCGCCGCGTGGCGGTCGGAGCAAATCCGGCAGCGAACCGCCGACCGACGCGGCGACCTGCTCGGCTAACCTTTCATTTCCCTTTCAACCCAACGCAGCTGCGATGTCTCAAGCCATCCTGGATTTGGTCGATCAGGCCAATCGACGTGAAACGACCTTTGAATTTGAAATCGGCGACACCGTCGACGTTCACACCAAGATCCTCGAAGGCAGCAAGGAGCGGATCCAGGTTTTCACCGGCGTGGTGATCGCTCGCAGCGGCCGCGGGGCGCAGGAGATGTTTACGGTCCGCCGGATCGTCGGTGGCGAAGGGGTGGAGCGGAAATTCCCAATCCATAGCCCGCGGATCGACAAAGTCGAAGTCAAGCGATCGGGCGTTGTCCGCCGGGCCAAGCTGTACTATCTCCGCGATCGGGTCGGCAAAGCGGTCCGGCTCAAGGAACGACGGCGGAGTTAGGGTTACCTCCGTAGCGGAAGTCGCCAAGACTTTCGGCTTTCTCTTCTGTCACCGTTGCGTAAGTCGCCAAGACTTTCGGTTTCTCACATGGCAACCGAAAGTCTTGGCGACTTCCGCTACGTTTGGATCGGACGCCTATGTCACTGACCGGTTCCCGTCGCACCCTCGGCGACCTGCAATGCGTTGTCGTCCAATCCGATGACCAGCCGCCCCGCGGTTTGGCGGTGCTGTGTCACGGTTACGGTGCGTCGGCGGAGGATTTAGTTGATCTGTCGGCCTACCTGGTTCAGCAGCAACCGGCGGTCGAGCGTTTCCGGTTCGTTTTCCCGGCGGCGCCGATCGACTTGACGCCGATGGGGATGCCCGGCGGGCGGGCGTGGTGGACGCTCAACATGGCGGCATTGTCGCAAGCGGTCGCGGCTCGGCGTTTTGAGGAATTGCATCAAACCGTTCCCCCGGGAATCGACGTCGCTCGCGGAAAATTGGAAAGCACATTGCAGGCGGCAATCGCGGAGTTCAGTGAACCGCCGCCGGTCGTTTTGGGGGGATTCTCGCAGGGGGCGATGGTGACGATGGACACGACGCTGCGCGGGACGTTGCCGCCGCCGCAGTTGCTCGTCCAGTGGTCGGGTTGTTTGATCTGCGAACCGCTTTGGAAGGCGGCGGTGGGGCGGTTGAGCGATACGACGGTGATGCAGGCTCACGGCACCGTCGACACGGTTTTGCCGTTTGAATCCGGCCGAGCTTTGGCGGATTTGATCGACGGTCACACCGCCGGGGGGATTTTTCACCGCTTTGACGGGCCGCACACGATCGACATGGCGTCGCTGGATCAAGTCGCCGGGGCAATGGGCGATCTGATTGATGCGTTGGATGAGCCGGCCGGGGGCGGGTGATCGGTGACGCTGCTGAACGCTTCGCTGCTGCTCGGTTTGGTCGGCGTTGCGGTGCCGATCGCCCTGCACCTGACCGCCCGCCGGCCGCCGCGGCGGGTGGTATTGCCGACCGTTCGGTTTCTGACGCCGCGTTTGGCCGATCAAACCGCCCGGCGGCGGCTGACACGTTGGTGGCTGTTGGCCGCCCGGGTCGCGGCGGTCGCGTTGATCGTCGCGGCCTTGACCCAGCCGCAAATCGCGTCGCCGGTCGTCGGACGGGTGATCGGCTGGGGCGCCGCGGCGGCCGTGGGACTGGCAATGTTGGTCTTGGCGACGTGGACCCGCAGCCGGCCGCAGCGGTCGCCGATCCCCGTCTCCGCGGTCCGGCCGGTCACGATTTTGGGAATCATTGCGGTTTTGGGTGGTCTGTTCGGGGCGGTCGCGAGCACCGCAGGACAAGCGGTCCGTCTAACTCAAAGCGGACCGGTCGCTGTCGCGATTATTTTGGACAATTCACCCACCAGCCTGGCGGTGGATTCGGCGGTCGGGGTGGGGGAGCCGCCATCGACCAACACACGGTTGTCGCAAATCAAGACCCTCGCCACTGAAGTCGTCGAGCGTTTGCCGGTCGGCAGCCGCGTGGCGGTCGGCGATCGGTCGGCAGTCGAAGCGGCTTTTTCGCTCGATCCGGTCGCGGCGATCGCACGGATTGAACAATCCGCAGTCGCCTACAACCCCGCGGCGGTCGATCGGTTGATCGCCGCGGCGGTCGACCGGGTGCGGCAGAGTGATTTGGAGAGCCGCCATGTGGTGTTGGTGACCGATCGGGCGGCGGCCACATGGGCGGATGCGATGGCGACCGGAACGGTGACTGCGACAGCGACCGAGACCGCGGCGGATTTGCCGGACGTTCAACTTCACGTGCTGGACGTATCGCCGGTCGATGCCGAGGCAACCGACAACCGCACGATGGGCATCCCGCGGATCGACTCGGCATCGACGGCTGCCGGGTCGGCAACCCCCGTCGCGGTCCCGTTGAGCGGAACCGGCGACGTTTTGACGCGTCGCCAGACCGTGGAATTGTCAATCTACGAGTCTGACCCGTCGCTGCCGATCTTTCGCGATGGGGCGTTGGTGTTGCCCGACAAACGGATCGTCGATCGGGTTCAATCCCGCACCGAAGATGGTTCGGCGGAGCTGACGTTGACCCTACCGCCGCTGGGCCAAGGGGTTCATCACGCGGTCGTCACGCTGGCCGGCCGGGACGGCCTGGCGGTCGACGACCAGCGTTATTTGACGGTGGTGGTCCCGCCACGCAGCCGGTTGACGCTCGTGGGCGGGGAACCGGAGGAACGGGAAATTTTAGCCGCGGCGATCAATGCCCCGGCGGCGGTCGACGATCCCGCGGCTCCTTACCAAATCGTTCGTGCCGGCTGGTCCGACTGGGTGGCCGCGCCGGCCGACGGGGACGCGACGATTGCGATCGACCCGCCGACGGGCGACACGCGGGTGACCGAGCGTTTGGAAAAAACGGCGGCCGGCGGGGCGGGGTTGCTGGTGACGCTGGGACCGTCGGCAACCGAGTCGACGGAGCCATCGTTGTGGTGTCCGCCGCGGCAGCGGATTTGGCGGGTGCCGGGGGAGGGATCGTTTTTGACCGAGGTTCGTGTCGACGATCCGCTGTTGGCCAGCCTCGCCGGCCTGCGTCCGCCGCCGCCATGGGGGGATTACCCGGTCCGCCGGTTTTGGTCGGTGTCACCGGGCGATCGTTGGCAAACGTTGGCCCGGTGGGGGGGCCGTGAACAACCAGCGTTGATCGCGACCGAATTGCCCGGCGGCCGGCCGACGGTGCTGTTGACCACGCCGTTGCCGGCGTTGGGACCGGCGACCGAGGGTTGGAACGATCTGTTTAGCTCCGACGCCTGGCCGGCGTTTGTTTTGGTCCGAACCTTGGCGGCGTCGATCAGCGGTCGGCAAAATCCGACGGCAATGTTTGAGCCGGGTCAACTCGCGTCGGCGGCGTGGTTGGTTCCGTCCGATGCGGCCGGTGACCGGTCGTTGCAGTGGTACCGGCCGGGGGCAACCTCGCCGGTCCCGATTTCGTTTACCGGCCGGCGTGACCGTTTGGCGGCGGGTTTGGTCCGCCAACCGGGGACGCACTTCATTCGCGGGCCGAGCGGTCAGAGCGGTTTTTCGGTCAATGTGTCGCCGCGTTGGAGCGAATTGCAGCCGGTCGGCGAGTCGGATCTTCGCCGTAAAATCGCCGGCGCGGTCGGTTGGCCGCAGTCGCGAGGCGATGAGATGACGATCGCGCGGCGGGCCGATCAATTGCGTCTCGATGGGGGCGAAGGATCGGTGGCGGTCCCGATCCGCGACCCGTTGTTGCTGCTGGCCGCCGCCGCGTTTTTGGCGGATTTGTGGTTGTCCCGGCACGCCGCGGCGGGGCGGGGGTCCGTGGCGGTCGTCGGCGGTCGTCCGCGTTCGGTGTCCACCCCGGCGGCGGCATGACGTCGCTGGCGGCCGAGCCGATCTTTGGTTCCTGGACGGTGACACTGGTTATTGTCGCGGTGGTCGCCTTAGCCCTTTGGCGATATCAACCGCCGCTGGTGGCGCCGGCGCGGCGACGGACGATGGCTCTCTGCCGAATCGTTGCCGCGGTGACGCTGCTTTTGATTCTGATCCGCCCGGCGCTGACGCGGACCGACAATCGGCCGACCGCCGCGACGTTGTTAATCGGCGTGGACACGTCGGCGAGCATGTCAGTGGAAGTTGCCGGTGGTGGCGTCGATCCGTCGGCGACCAGCCGGTATGACGTGCAGCGAAAAGCGTTGGACCAATTGCAGCGGCAGTTGGAGACGTCGAATGTTGGCGATCAAAGCATTGACGTGCAATTGATTGGCTACGATGCGGCGGCGTCGACTTTGCCTCGGTCGAACGGCGCAGGTAGGGCTTGGTCCGACGCGTTGCCGCCGCAGCCGACCGGGACGACGACGGACCTATCGGCGGCGTTGACGGCGGCCGGTCAAACGGCGTCGTCCGGTCCGGTACTGGGCATGGTGCTCATCGGCGATGGCCGCCAAACCCCCGCGACCGATCCGGCGGCATCATCACCGGGAGATTCGGCGGCAACCGCAGCGACTGCGACCGCGGCGGCGGAAGGATTGGCGGTCCGCGGCGTCCCGCTGTGGGCGGTGCCGATCGGCAGCGAGTCGATCCGCCGACGCGACGTCGCGGTCGCGGGGCTGGCGCCGGCGATGCGGTTGTACGCCGGAACGGATACCGACGTGACGACCGAGGTCTCCGCCGCCGGGGCCGAGGGTCGCGACGTGACGCTACGTTGGAGTTGGATTGACGCGGACGATCAAACCGAAGTCGCCGCGACGCGAACGGTCCGGCCCGACGCCGCGGTTTGGAATCGCTCGATTTCGGTGACGATCCGAACACCCCCGCCGGGCGAGTATCGATTGGAAGTGACCGCGACGCCGATCGAGGGCGAAAGCATTGTCAGCAACAATCGAACCGGATCGTTTGTCGAGGTGACCGACGGCGGCGGACGGCTGCTGCTGCTGCAGGGTTCGGTGACGCTCGAGACGTCGTACCTGAGACGTGCAATTGCCGGGTTTGCCGATTTGCAATTGACCACGCGGTTGATCCCCGCGGACACGTCGGAGCGATGGCCGATCGACCTGAGCGACGAGCTGGGCGGCGACCGTTTCGACGCCGTGATGGTGTTGGGGTTACCGGCCGCGGCGGTCGGAGACTCGCAGTGGGCGACGATTGCTGAATTAATTGCCGGCGGGGGCGGATTGTTGATGCTCGGTGGCGTCGGCGGCGATCCGGCGGGCTATCGACAATCGCCGCTCGCGGAGGTCTTGCCGGTTCAAATCGCCGGCCGGCCGGAGGACGCAAGCGACGAGCGTCCGGTCAATCTCTCGGTGGCGGCCGCTTCGGGGGCGGCCGGACATCCGATCGTGCAATTGGGCAAAGATTTCGATTGGCAAAGCCTGCCGCCCCAGTTGGGAATCGATCATTTCGCCGCCGCCCGGATCGCTCCGGGGGTTCAAGCGATCCTGCGAGCGACGCCGGTTGTCGGCGACCGGGGAAGACCCGATGCCGGCGATGGTTCTGGGCGAGTACGGCAGCGGCCGGGTTGCGGCGGTTGCATTCAATTCAACGTGGCGCTGGGTGCGTGCCGGGCAAGCGGAGACGCACCGCCGGTTTTGGCGTCAAACGTTGCTGTGGTTACTCGCTCGCCAAGAGGATGCGTCCGACGTGCGATTGGATATCCCGGTTCGGCGGGTGGGGATCGGGGAAACCGTCGATTTTCGTGCGACGTTTACCGACACATCGCCACCGTTGACGCCGGCGGAAGCTTTGGTGCGGATCGTCGGTGAGGGAGTGGGGGCCGAGACGTTGCGTTTGACCCGCGGAGCATCGCAGATCGATGGTACCGCGGGGCCGTTGACGCCGGGAATTTACCGCGTCGAAGTCCGCTCGCCGGACGCCGGGGCGGACGATCCGCCGGCCGCATCGCGGGCGTTTGAAGTCGTTGACGATTCGGTCGAGCGGACGCTCTCGGACGCCGATCCGGCGACGCTGCGGCGGTTGGCCGGAACGACGCAATCGGTCGGTGGCGCGTCCTACGACGTTGCCGACTTGGAACCATTGACCCGAGAGATTCTCCGCCGTCATCGATCGGCCGCCGAAGTCGTTGTTCGGCGTGATCGGCTCGGTGACGGACCGGCAACCGCTTGGCCGCTGCTGATCGTTTTTGCCGGGGCGTTGTCGGCCCAGTGGTGGTTGCGGCGGCGGTGGGGCGTGGAGATTTAACCTGTTACAACGTGGCCGGCCCCGATCCCATCCGCGTTTTTTTCGTCCGCGATTTTGCAAACGATGTTCGATCTGGATCTGCAGAACACCACCCGCCTGGTCGCCGGCGCGGGAAAATTGACCCTGCTGCCGACGCTCGTCCGCAACGCCGCGGGGGTCGCCGCGGGGGCCGATGGCGGACCGCTGCGGGTGATGATGGTCAGCGATCCGGGGATCGTCGCGGCCGGCCATTTCGACGCTGCCGCGGGTTTGTTGCGGGCCGCGGGACTGGAAGTGTTTTCTTTCCATGACTTTGGCGAGAACCCCGATTCGGCCATGGTCGACGCGGGGGCCGAATTCGCCGCCGGTGTCGAACCGCAAGTCCTCGTCGGTTTGGGCGGGGGCAGCTCGCTGGATTGTGCCAAAGCGATCAATCTGCTGCACGCCGGCGGCGGAACGATTCACGACTATCACGGCATCGGCAAAGCCCGCGGGACGTTGCTGCCGATGGTCGCGGTGCCGACGACAGCGGGCACGGGCAGCGAGATGCAATCCTTTGCGTTGATCTCGGACTCTCAAACCCACGTCAAAATGGCGTGCGGCGACCGGCGACTGGCCTGCCGCGTGGCGCTGCTGGACCCCGAGTTGACCCGCACCCAGCCGCCGCTGGTGACGGCGCTAACGGGCATCGACGCGATTTCGCACGCGGTCGAGACGCTCGTTTCGACACGGGCCAACCCAATCTCGATGGGGTACAGCCTACGTGCCGCCAGCCTCCTGTTTGCCGCGATGCCGCCGGTGCTTTCCGATCCAAACAATCTGACCGCGCGTTCCAATATGCAACTTGGGGCAGCGATTGCGGGAATGGCGATTGAGTCGTCGATGCTTGGGGCGGCTCACGCAATGGCCAACCCCCTCACCGCCCGATTCGGGATCGCTCATGGCCAAGCGGTCGGGGTCATGTTGCCGGCGATTGTCCGATTAAATAATCAACCGCAATATTGTTGGCTGATAGACGATGCGGGCATTGCGGCCAGGGTCCGCTCGTTGAAGATTTCCGGCTCGGCAAGTCCTACCGAACAGTTAGCGTCGCTGATCACAACTCTTGTTCAACAGTCAGGTTTGAAGACAACGTTGGCGGCACTAGGCATTGCCGCCTCGAAGATTGATGCGATGGTCCCCGAAGCACTCGCCCAGTGGACAGGAACTTTCAACCCCGTCGCGTTGACCGAGGAAAACGTCTCGGCCGCCTACCGGAGCGTCTGTGGCTGATCCCCTGCTGACGCTCCGGCCGGCCGGTTTATATTGTCCGGCCGGCGGGTTCTATATTGATCCCTGGCAACCGGTCGACCGCGCCGTCGTCACCCACGGTCATTCCGACCACGCCCATTTTGGTTGTCGGCACTACTTGGCGACCAAAGCGGGGCAACCGATCTATCACCTGCGGCTCGGCACCGAGGCGGAGTTTGATTTCGTCGACTACGGCGAAGAACGTCACGTCGGCGGTGTCAAAATTACGCTGCACCCGGCCGGTCACATGCTAGGTTCGGCCCAAGTCCGGCTCGAACATCATGGTCAAGTCGCGGTCGTTACCGGCGATTACAAACTGGAGGTCGATGCGACGTGTGCCGGTTGGGAACCGATCCGGTGCCATTTGATGGTGACCGAATCGACCTTTGGGTTGCCGATCTATCATTGGCGACCTCAGCAGGAGGTTTATGATTCGATCAATGATTGGTGGCGAACGTCGGCGGCGGCCGGCAAATGTTGTTTGCTCTATGGTTATGCCGTCGGTAAATCGCAACGATTGCTTTCGGGGTTGGACCCGTCGATCGGGACCATCTACACCCACGGAGCGGTTGAAAACGGCATCCGCGCCTATCGTCAAGTGGGTGTTGAGTTGCCCGATACCAAATTGGTCTCTGAGATGCCTAAAGGCCATAAGTGGGCCGGGGCGCTGGTATTGGCCGTTCCGGGGGCACACGGCACGCCTTGGATGCGAAAATTCGGCAACGTGTCCACCGCGATGGCGTCGGGCTGGATGGCGGTCCGCGGCAAACGTCGCCGCCGCGCCGTCGACCGCGGTTTTATA
Organism: Pirellulaceae bacterium; assembly: GCA_963833245.1. Taxonomy (GTDB): domain Bacteria; phylum Planctomycetota; class Planctomycetia; order Pirellulales; family Pirellulaceae; genus Rhodopirellula. The sequence continues at coordinate 113,922 of CAWHXH010000001.1, read as the reverse complement.
TTATCCGATCATGTCGATTGGCCGTCGCTGATCCGGGCGGTGGAACTATCGGCGGCGCAAAACGTGTGGGTGACCCACGGCGGCACCGCCGTGGTGTCGCGGTACTTATGTGAAAAGGGTCTGGACGCCCGGCCGCTCAAAACGCGTTTCGGCGACGATGACGAGGAAGCCGCTGACTCAGCCGCCCCGAATACGGCCGACGATACGCGATCGATGGAGAAGCACCCGGAAGAAAATCCTGACGATTCTCGTTAAGTTAGGCGTGCTTCCGAGTTCGTGCCCCCCGACGACGACCGCCGATGTCCGCCACCCTTACGTCCGTTCCCACCGCCGCGTCAAAGTCGTCATCGGATTTAGCCGCCGATTGCCGGCGGGTTGCCGACGCCGCGCGGGCAGCGTCTCGCCGGTTGGCGGTCCTGGACGGGGCGATCAAGGATCGGTGGTTGCGTCAGTCCGCTGACGACTTGGTGGATCAAACCGACTCGATCCTGGACGCCAATCGACTCGACCTGACCGACGCCGCGAAGAACGATTTGACCGAGGCGACGATCGATCGGCTGCGATTGACGCCTGATCGCATCGAATCGATTGCCACGGCGTTGCGAGAGATCGCGGCGATGAACGATCCGATTGGCGAGGTTCTCGACGGGTTCCAGCGGCCTGGGGGTTTGCGGATCGAGAAACGGCGGGTGCCGATCGGGGTCATTTTTTTTGTTTATGAGTCCCGCCCCAATGTGACCGCCGACGCCGCGGCGATTTGCGTCAAGAGCGGCAATGCGGTGATTTTGAGGGGAGGCAAAGAAGCCGCCCACAGCAGCCGGGTGATCGTCGATGTGCTCCGGTCCGCGGGTCGGCGTTGCGGTTTGCCCGACGATAGCGTCCAGTTGGTCGCGACGGCTGATCGAGCGGCGGTGGGGCATTTCTTGAAAATGAACGATGCGATCGATGTCGCGATCCCACGGGGCGGGGCGGGATTGATCCGCCGCGTAGTCGCCGAGGCGACGATGCCGGTCATCAAACACTATGATGGCAACTGTCATGTTTATGTCGATGCATCGGCGGACGTTAATATGGCGGTTCAAATTGTCGAAAATTCAAAGTGCCAACGCATGGGGGTTTGCAACGCCGCCGAATCGTTGCTCGTCCATCGCGATGCCGCCGCGACCGCGTTGCCCCCGATCGCCGAGAAATTGCAAAGCCGAGGCATTGAATTACGCGTCGATGCCGACGTGGCGGCGTACTGCGAGTCCGGCGTGCCGATTGAACCATCGGATTTGGACGCCGAATACCTCGGTCCGATCATTTCAATTTGCATCGTCGATTCGATCGATGCGGCGATCGATCATATCAATCGTCACGGATCTCACCATACCGATGCGATCGTCACCTCGGACCTGCGATCGGCCCAGCGGTTCACCGACGGGGTCGACAGTGCCGCGGTGATGGTCAACGCCAGCACGCGGTTCAACGACGGCGGCATGTTTGGGCTGGGGGCCGAAATCGGCATTTCCACCGACAAAATCCACGCCCGCGGCCCGTGCGGGATTCGCGAACTGACGACCTATAAATACCTCGTTCGCGGCGACGGCCATCTAAGGTAGTGGATTTTGCTAAAAATCCATCCCCTCAAACACGGAAATAAATCGGTAACAAAATCCGTTACGTCGAAATCAATTCCCCATCCTTTTTGACCTGCCAAATACCACGCGTTGCCATGTCCATCGCCGTTAGAACCCCATCCCCATAGCAACCGGTATCCAAACAAATCAGGTGCCCCAGGTCGAGCACTTTCCCGTCATGATCGGCGGTATGTCCGACGACCACGGTTCGGCCGTCATAATGGGGTTCGGGCAAACCATCGCGGAGCGATTGCCAACGCAACGAATCGATGGATTGTTCCTCCCAGGGAGTCGATGGTTCATAGGCGGCGTGCGTGAAGGCGAATTGATCGGTTAGGAAGTAGTCGCCCAGAGAACGAAAGAACGCTTCATGGGCGGGGGGCAGGAACTGCAGGTCGCCCGAAAAGTCATAACTTTCAAGCGTCTGCAAACCGCCGTGACGAAGCCATCCGTGGTGAGGCGAATGACCATCGACGACATCGAGCATCATTTCCTCGTGATTGCCCATCAGGGGGATCAGTTGGCACTGCGTTTTGAGTTCCAACAATCGATCGACCACCGCTCGAGTGTCAGGACCGCGGTCGACGTAATCCCCCAAAGTCACGATCGTGTCGAGCGGCGCGGGGGCAATCGTTGCCAGAAGCCGATCGAGCGCCGCGGCGCAACCGTGAATATCGCCGATCGCGATCAGCCGGCCGGACGCGGGTGGGTCCGGGTTCGGATCGGGCGGCGAAACATCGGAGCGGTCATCACCCATCGGGTTGTCGAGTCGGGGCGGGGGTGGCGTTGGATCGGTCAACGGCTCTGCGGGCGGGGATGAATGAGTTCGGGGGCGGCCGGTCGCCGGTCGGAGACGTGGGTACGTTGTCGACTACAATGGGTTCTTAACGTAGCGTGATCCCGCCTCCAACGTCTTCCCCCCGGCTTTCAAACCGTGATTCGCTCCAACGCCCCCGACCGCGAGTTGACGGATGATCCGGCGGCGGCCGAAGACCCGCTGCCGCCTTCGATTTTCGATGCCCAGTCGTTTGTCTCGACCGCCGGCAGCTTCCTGTTTCACCTGACAATCCTGCTGGCCCTGGCGTTGTTTCGCCTGCAAACGCCGCTGGACCCCGAAGCGGTCGTGATCGTCTCTCCGGCCCCCGAGTACGACCAACCGCTGGAGGAAGTGACCGAGTTTGTCGTCAGCGATCAGGTGCAGACGGAAATCGGAGCCAACGCGCTGGAAAAGTTCGATGTGGCGGAAGCCTCGGCCGCAACGTTTGCCGAAATCGCCGAGATTGCCAATCCGTTGGAACTGGAACCGACCGATCTGGGCACGTTGATGGTCAATAAAATGTTCAATCAACCGGTCGCTCCGCAGGATCGAATGATCGATCGCAAGGGCCAGGTCGGCACGGGAACCGCCGGGGCCGCCGGCGCCGTCGACCAGATCACCTTCGAGATCATGCAGGCCGCCGAGGATCGCCCAACATTGGTTTGCTGGTTGTTTGACCAGTCGGGATCGCTCACCCGGCAAAGAAAGGACATTCGCGACCGCTTTGACCGAATTTACAAAGAACTCGGCATTGTGTCGGAAAAACTCGGACGCCGCGAATCGATCGCCGATGGCCCCCGGGTGTTGACGTCCATCATCGGTTTCGGCTCCGACGTCAAACTCTACACCGAAACACCAACCGCTGATTTGAATGAAATTCAGCAGATCGTCGATTCGATGGACGTCGACGGTTCGGGCACCGAGCGGGTTTTCACCGCCATTGCGACCGCCGCCGATCAATACAAATCGCTGCGGCGAAACGTTGGCCCCGGCGGCCCGGCGAGAAACGTCATGTTCGTCGTGGTGACCGATGAACGCGGCGACGATGCAAATTTGCTTGAAAAATCGATCGACGGCTGCCGCAAATGGGGAATCCCGGTCTACTGCATCGGCGTGCCGGCCCCCTTCGGCCGCGAACATACGTTGGTCAAATACGTCGACCCGGACCCCAAGTTTGACCAGTCGCCACAGTGGGCACAGGTCGATCAAGGCCCCGAGACGTTTTTGCCCGAACGTTTGCAACTCGGACTGACCGCCGACTTTGAATCCGAGCCGGTACTTGATTCGGGTTTCGGACCGTATGGTTTGACGCGGTTATGTTATGAGACCGGCGGCATCTATTTCGCCGTCCATCCCAACCGCAACGTTTCGCGGGAAGTCAATCGGGGCGAGATCGAAGCGTTCAGCGCCGATATCGACTATTTCTTTGACCCCTCGGCGATGGCCCGTTACCGGCCCGATTACCTGCCGCCGCAGGAGTACGTTCGCGAGGTCAAACGCAATCCGCTGCGTCAGGCGTTGATCGGCGCAGCCCAGTTGCCGGGTACCGCGGGGTTGCAAGCTCCGCAGCGTCGTTTTGTCAAACGATCCGAAGCCCAATTGGCACAAGACCTGACGGTTGCTCAGCAAGATGCCGCGGCACTGGAGCCAAAGCTCTATCAACTCGCCGCGGCGTTGGAACCGGGAATGAAGGCACGCGATGAGGAGACTAGTGCCCGGTGGCGGGCCGGTTTTGATTTAGCGATCGGAACCGTCACGGCCCAGCGGGTTCGGACCGAAACTTACAACGCGATTTTGGCCAAAGCCAAGCGGGGCATGGCGTTCGAGGATGCCAAGAACAACACGTGGATTTTGGAACCATCGGATGAAGTTTCCGTCGGCAGCAAGTTGGAACGCGAAGCGGCGATGGCAACCGAAGTTTTGACCCGCGTGGTGGCCGAGCATCCGGGCACACCTTGGGCACTGTTGGCCAAACGCGAACTGGAGGTTCCGATCGGTTGGAAGTGGACCGAGACGTTCACCGATTTGGATCCACCCAAAATGGGTGGCGGGGGCAACAACAACCCCAACATCCCCAAAGACGACCAAAAGAAGATGCTCGACCGGGCACCAAAGCGTCCGGTGCCCAAACTCTAACGTAGCGGAAGTCGCCAAGACTTTCGGTTACGCCGGAAATCGCAACCGAAAGTCTTGGCGACTTCCGCTACGTCGTTGGGTTAGGCGTGGCCCGGGGTTCGAGGGAACGGGATCACGTCGCGGATGTTGGCCATGCCGGTGACGGTTTGGACCATTCGTTCCAGTCCCAAGCCAAAGCCCGCGTGGGGCACGGTGCCGAAACGACGCAGGTCGGTGTACCAGGCGTAAGTTTCGCGGTCCAACCCGGCAGCGTCCATTCGGGAAAGCAGGACGTCGAGACGTTCCTCCCGCTGGCTGCCGCCGATGATCTCTCCGACGCCGGGAACCAGAACGTCCATCGCCGCAACCGTCCGGCCGTCGTCCGACACACGCATGTAGAACGGTTTGATGCTCGCCGGATAGTCCGTCAAGATCAACGGTCCGCCGACCGCCGCGGTCAGATACTTCTCATGCTCGGCCTGCAGGTCGCGGCCCCACCCGACCGGATATTCAAACGACTGACCGGACGCCTCCAGACGGGCGACCGCGTCGGTGTACGTCATGTGCTCAAACGGCGTCTCGGCAATCGTTTTGAGTTCGGCAATTTTGCCCTTTGCCACACGTTCGTCAAAGAACTCTAGGTCTTCCTCGCAATGCTCCAGGCAGTCCGAAACAATTCGTCTGAGGAACGCTTCGGCCAGTCGCATGTCGTCGGAGAGGTCAAAGAACGCAGCCTCCGGTTCGACCATCCAAAACTCGCTCAGGTGCCGGGCCGTATTGCTGTTTTCGGCGCGAAAAGTCGGACCAAATGTATAAACCCGTGATAGCGCGGTCGCATAAGCTTCGGCTTCGAGTTGACCCGAAACGGTCAGGTGGGCCGGACCACCGAAGAAGTCTTGATCGGCTCGGGAGGGTTTGGCCGGATCGAGCGTTGTGACGCGAAACATCTCACCCGCCCCCTCACAATCGCTCGTCGTGATGATTGGGGTATGCAGGTAATAAAAACCTTGCTCATCAAAGAACCGGTGGATCGACTGACAAATTTGATGACGGACCCGCATCACCGCACCGATCGTATTGGTCCGCGGACGCAGGTGGACCCACTCGCGAAGCTTTTCAAAACTGTGACGTTTTTTTTGCAGCGGATAGGTTTCGCCGTCGCACCAACCGATCACGCGAACTTCGGTGGCGTGCAGTTCGGTCGCCTGCCCCTTGGCCGGTGACTGCCGCAGTTCGCCGTTGACGACGACCGAGCATCCGGCGGTGAGTTTTTGAATTTCGCCGGTATAGTTAGACAAATCCGCCGGCGCAACGACTTGCAGATTGCCCAAGCTGGTGCCGTCGTTGATTTCAATGAACGAGAACCCGGCTTTGGAGTCGCGGCGGGTTCGGACCCAGCCTCGAATTTCGACCGCCAGGGGCAGGTTGGTCAGGCGTCGGGCGGCGGCGATGGACGTGGGGGGCATTGGAAACGTCAAGGTGGGATAGGCCTCCGGCCTGTCAGCCGCCTGGAGGCCAGCGGGTAGCCGGCGGCCGGCGTTAAATGGGTTGAAGGTAGTGGACACCGACGACAGGCCGGAGGCCTATCCCACCCCATCAACCCGTAGACGCCGAATCCCAACGCTACCAAAGCCTGGCGGCTTCGGCTACCGAAGACTCCAGACAGGCCGGAGGCCTATTCCACGCCAACGACCTTGGGGGGGTGCGACCGGCGGCGGCATCGGCGACATTAGGACGCGGATTACCCCCTTGCCGCCACCCCAGATGGTTCATGTCCGACGCCGCCGGTTCGATCGATCACGTCCTGAGCGAAACTCGACGATTCCCGCCATCGCCGGAATTCACCTCCCGAAGCGTCTTCGGAGATCAAGAAGCGTTCGATTCGCTTCGGGAGGACTCGCTGAGCAACCGCGACGATTTTTGGCGGCGGCAGGCGACCGACCACCTGCACTGGTTCCAACCGTTCGATTCGGTTTGCGACTGGAATCCCCCCGACGCCCGGTGGTTCGATGGCGGACAAACCAATGCGTCCTATAACTGTCTGGACCGTAACATTGACCTGGGCCGGGGCAACAAGACGGCGATCCTTTGGGAGGGGGAACCCGGCGACACCCGGACGCTGACTTATGAGGAACTCAAGTCCGAGGTGTGCAAATGTGCCGAAGGTTTAATACAACTGGGGACCGGCCGCGGTGATGTCGTTTCAATTTACATGCCGATGACGCCCGAACTGGTCGTCGCGATGCTGGCGTGCGCCCGGATTGGTGCAATTCATAGCGTCATTTTTGCCGGGTTCAGCGCCGAGTCGATTGCCGATCGCAACAACGATGCTTCGGCGAAATTAGTGATAACGGCCGACGGGTTGTACCGACGGGGCAAAGTGTTGCCGCTGAAGGCCACCGTCGACGAAGCCTTGGCAAAATCACCCACCGTGAAGCACTGTTTGGTGCTGCGACGGATCGGCCAGGGTGATACGCCGATGACCGACGGGCGGGATTCGTGGTGGCATGAGACGATCGACAACCAGCCCGGGACGCTCGCGGCGGCGCCGCTGGATAGTGAAACGCCGCTATTCATTCTTTACACGTCCGGCAGCACCGGCAAACCCAAAGGGATCTTGCACACCACGGCCGGTTATAATCTTTGGGCGACGCGGACGTTTGCCTGGGTGTTTGATCACCGGGACGAAGACGTCTACTGGTGTACGGCGGATTGCGGATGGATCACCGGTCATTCCTATCTGGTTTACGGCCCCCTGACGGCCGGAGCGACCTGTTTGATGTACGAGGGGGCGCCGAACCATCCGGCGCCGGATCGGTTTTGGGAGCTGGTTGAAAAGTATGAGGTTTCCATTCTGTACACCGCCCCGACGGCCGTGCGGGCCTTCATGGCGTGGGGAGATGAGCACGTTCAAAAGCATGACTTGACGTCTTTGCGATTGCTCGGCAGCGTCGGCGAAGGGATCAATCCGGAGGCTTGGATGTGGTATCGCGACATGATTGGCGGAGGACGTTGCCCGATCGTCGACACGTGGTGGCAGACCGAAACGGGCGGCATCATGATGAGTCCGATGCCTGGCATCACGTCGACCAAACCGGGGTCGTGCATGAGACCGCTACCGGCGGTGTCCGCAAAAATCGTCAATGAATTGGGGCAATCGGTCACCGACACTTCGGGCGGCAAACTTTGCATCGATCAACCCTGGCCGGGGATGCTGCGGGGCATCTACGGCGATCGGCAGCGGTTCGTCGATCAGTACTTCGCCGACGTGCCGGGGATGTATTTGACCGGGGACAACGCCCGGCGGGACGAGGACGGTGATTACTGGATCATGGGCCGGATTGATGACGTCATCAACGTCTCGGGTCACCGGTTGTCGACCATTGAAATCGAATCGGCTTTGGTGGCTCATCCGTCGGTTTGCGAAGCCGCGGTTGTCGGTCGGCCTCATGAACTCAAGGGTCAGGCGATTGCGGCGTTTGTCACGCTCAACCATGGCGAACCGGGTGATGCGATGATCGCCGAATTGAAACAACATGTTCGGTCGCAAATCGGTGCGTTGGCACAACCGGATGACATACGATTCACATCGTCGTTGCCCAAGACCCGCTCGGGCAAAATCATGCGGCGGTTGCTGAGGGATGTTGCCGCCGGTAAGGCGATCCAGGGCGATACGTCGACGCTGGAAGATTTCGCGTCGATTGCCAAGTTGCAGTCCGACACTGCGGAATAATGCGAATGGGACCTATGCGACTTATAGGACCAATGAGACATCCGCTGTCCCATCGGTCCCCTGCGTCACATAGGTCCCAATCGCGATTCTATAGCTAACGGCTAGCCGCTAACGGCTAACCGCTTCCCACCTATCGCAGGAGCGACAGGACGTTTCGGGGGTTCTGGTTGGCGATCGACAACACGTTGGTGCCCGACTGCTGGAGAACCTGGGCGCGGGTCAGGTTGGCCGATTCTTGAGCGAAGTCAGCGTCGCGAATCGACGATTCGGCTTCCTTGAGGTTCGTCCTGGTCTCGTTGAGCGACACTAGGTTCGATTCGAGCGTCGTTGCTTGGAACGATCCCAACCGGCCTCGAGTTTGATTGACCGATGAAATCACTTCGTCGATGATCTTCGCTGCACCGCTGATGTCGTTGGTCAACGATTTGTCACCGCCGCTGCCCAGCTCGTACAGCCGTCCGTTGACGCCGCCGAGTTGGCCCGTCGAGACGCTGCCGATGCCCAGCGAAGCTTGCTGGTTGCTGGTTACCTGACCACCGAGCTGGAAGGTTGCCCCGCCGCCGGTGATGGTGAAGTTGACGTCGGTGCTGCTGCCTTCGTCGACGGTCAACGACAGGTCCAGCGTCGAGGTGTTGATCGACAACGTGTTGCCTTTGCCGGTCGCCTGGGTGCCGTTGACCGTCGCGACGATGTCGGTGCCGGTGCTCCGCTCGCGGGTCAAACCGGCCTCGAACGTGCCGTTCTCGCCTTCGCTGATCACTTCGACGTCGATCAGCGCGTCGCTGCCGTAACCGGTGCTTTCCAATTTCAACGTCCCGCCATCGTCGCTGGCGGTGATGCCGATCGAGTCGGAAACCAAGTTGATCGATGCGATGACGCTTTCAAGCGATGCTCCCCGATCAAATTGGAACGTCTCCGCCCCGGCGGAACCCGAGATTTGCAGGACCAGGTCGTCATTCAAACCACCGCCGAGCGAACCACCGGAGAGCGGGGTGGCGACCGCCGCGGTGTCGGTCGTGATGTCGTAGCTGCCGTCACCGTCCGAAGCGGTTTGCGTGGCGCTGAAGCCGTCCAGGTCGTTGATCGACGAAGCGATCACACCGGTGTTGACCGGTCCCAGGCTGCTGACGCTGACGGTGATGTTGCCATCGTCGCCCACGACCGCCCGGGCAGTGCCGGCGGCCAGCGAGTTGTCCGCCACTAGCGAAACCGTGACGCCGTCGCTGTCGGGCGACTGGGTGTCGGAGGTGACCGTGATCACGTCGCTGACGGTGTCGTCGGTGCCGCCGGCCAAAGCCGTGGTCGGCGTGTTGACGCCCAAATCGCCGTCGTTGAACAGCGAGTTGCCGTTTTGAGTGTTGCGGGTGACGAACGTGCCGTCGGCGTCGATCGCCGCGGTGATGTCGTCAATCGTGGCTCCGTCGGCGACGGTGATGTTCAGGACGTTGGTGTCCGCGTCGTAGGAGGCCGAGTTGGCGGCGCCGGAGACGAAGTTCAACGTCGCGCCGTTACCGGCGGTTCCGTCGGCGGCTCCGCCATTGACGGCTTCGAGCGAAAAGACGCCCGCGGCGGTCGGGTCGGTGCCGCCGGAGATCGGGGTGGCCAACGTGGCGTTGTCGGCGGTCGAGTAGGTGTTGGTGCCGTTGGTAACGTTGGATGCAATGAAATCATCGCCCAACCCGGTGTTGATGGCCGACGCGATGTCGTCGATCGAGGCGCCGTCGGCGACCGAGACGGTGATCGTGTTGGCGTCGGCGTCAAAAGTCGCCGCGGTCGCGGCACCGGAGGTCAGCACGATTTGCGTGTCGTTACCGGTCGCCCCATCGGCCCGGCCACCGTCGACGGCCGTCAGGTCAAAGGTCGCGGCGGCGACCGCGTTGCTGCCGCCGGTCAGGGCACCGGTGCGGAATTCCGTGCCCGGCGCACCATCGGCGGCCCCGGTGCTCGTATTGTCAGCGATCACGAAGTCGGCGCCGTTGGCGGCCAACCCGGTCAGTTGGTCCGCTTGGGACTGAGTTGTGTCGATCGTCAGCGTCAGCGTGTCGGTGTCGGCATCGTAGGCGTTGGACGTCCCGCCGCCGGCCGCGTAGTTGATTTCGACAATCGTGTCGTCGCCTTTCAAACCGTCCGCTGCCCCGCCATCAGTCGCGGTGATCGTCAGTTCCAAACCGCCGGAGAGCGAGACGTTTCCGGTCGCTTCGGCATCGGGGCTGAACGAGTTGGCCAGCGTGATCGTGCCGGTCGCTTCGGCGCCGATTGTATTGGCCGCCCCCAGGGTGACGACGCCGGAGGCTTCGTCGGCCGCCGAGGCTGAATCAAAGGTGATCGTGCCGGTCGAGCTGGCGGCCGTTCCGGTTGCCGAGAAGCCTGTCGAGCCGGTCGAAGCCCGCGTCGCGGCGGATTTGACATCAACGCTGACATCGATCTTGCCGGATGCCCCGAGGTTGGCCTGGTCGATCTTCAGGTCCGCCGCGGAGGCGAAGCCGGTGCCCGCCGAGGTGACGTAATCGAGGCTGCCGTCGAGCAGCTTGCGGCCTTGGAAGGTGGTTGTTTGAGCGATCCGGTTGATCGCTTCGAGGCTGGAGTCGATTTGCAACTGGTTGGCCGCAACCTCCTCTTCGCTCAGCGCCCCGGAGTTGGCGGCTTCGACGACCAAGCCGCGGACGTCGTTGAGCAGGTTGGAGACTTGGCCGAGCGCGGAATCGGCGGTGCCGATGATTTGGCTGGCTCGCTGCGTGTTGCTGATCGCTTTGGTGATCCCGGTGACTTCGCTGCGAAGGGCTTCGCTGGCGATCAAACCGGCCGGGTCATCGGACCCGGAGTTGATACGCAAACCGGTCGACAACCGCGTCAGCGATGTGTTGAGCGAATCGTTGGAGGCCGCCAGTCGGTTTTGGGCGACGAGGGAAGAAACGTTGGTGTTGATACGGGTCATGTTGATTTACCGCCGAGGCGGGAGTTGGTTATTCAGGAAAAAGGGACACACGCCGACGGCGGGAGGGAGGGGGGGGTGCCACCGACGCGTGTCCCCAAAGTCGTGAACCAACCAAGGGTGTCCCGGCAAAGTCGCCGGGGGGTTGATCCGACTCAACCGTGGCACGCGAAAACGAACGCGGGGCGATGCGGGGGTGATTTTTGAAGATTTATGCCGGGGAGGGCGGACCGGTAACCGTCACAACCGACAGGGGCGGGCCGAGCCGAATCGGATTAAAAGGACTCAAGGGGCCGATGCGACCGCTCCGGCGAATCCCGCGATCGGTGCCGTCCTGCCGGTCGATCCGGTTTTGCCGATTGGTCCAAAGACGCGGGGCCGGTTGTGCCGATACTTCCGTCTGCACCGGGGGTCTGTCCCCGGGCGATGACCAATTGGATGCCGGCACGGGTTCCGCCGCCGGACGAGTCCCCAGCGGCGAGCTGGGCATCCGCCAACAGCAACCGCCGGCACCCCGGATAGAGAGTCAAAGCCATGCGACGAGTGAACTTAACCGCCCGGCCCCTGACGGTCGCCATGATCGGCGGCCTGATTGGCGGGTTGGCCGCGGCGGCCGGTCTGTTGACCGATGTGACCCACGCGGGACCGCCGGGGCTGTCGGATGATTTGGATTACCAAACCGCCGGCTACATGATCCCGCCGGGAGTCGATCCGGCGACGTTTTTAAAATCGATCAATGCCCCGGTTGCCGGCCCCGGTCGTCCGCCTGCCGGTAACCCCGCGGCCGGACCGTTGATGGACCCGCGGACCGGGATGCCGGTCGGGATGATGCCCGGCGGGATGAACCCCGGCGGGATGGGAATGCCGATGGGCATGGGCGGCATGGGCCTGGGTGCCATGGGCGGGGGCGGCAACGCCGCGATGGGGATGCCCGGCATGGGCGGACCGGGCGGCAATACGCCGATGATGGGCCGGCCGGGCATGGTCGGGCCGATGTACGGTCCGGCTCCGGGCAGCTCCGGCGGAGCGATGCCGCCGGGCATGGGCGGGCCAAGCCATGGCCCGATGATGCCGCCCCAAGCGATGATGATGCCGCCCCGGGCGATGATGCCGCCGGCCGGTGGTATTGCGCCGGTCGGATACTACTCGTCGCCCGCCTGTGACGTTCCCTGCGATATGCCGGGCATGATGATGGGCTGCGATTGCGGCTCGTGTGACGGATCGTGCGGAACCGGCTGCGGGTGCGGTTGCGGCGACGGTCGATCATTCAATGGCTTGTTGCCCGAATTGATGGGTCGCGGCGGAGCGTGCGGTTGCGGCGGCGGCGAGTATTGCGGCGATCCGCAGTGCTGCGGTTGCCGAGCGGTATGCTCACCGATCCTCGGCGGCGGCGGCGTTTTGGGCAAAATGTGCGGCTGCGGCGACGGCAGCGGCAACGGGTTGGCCGACTACTGTCTCTTTTGCCGCGGCGAAGGCTGCAGCGTCTGTCAGGGCCTCATCGGCGGAGGACAACTGTTGGGTCTGCTCGGTGCCCTGCGGCCCTATGCCGACGGCGGCCGGCACGCTCAACGTTGGTACGACGTGTCGGTGGAGCTGCTGTTGCTCCGCCGCGAGTTGGACGCTTTCGACAATGATTCGGTGTTGACCAATTTGGGCACCACCGCAACCCCCGGCGTCGCCGACAATGCCGTGCTGCGGCTCTCGGACGCTCAGGACGATGACCTCGAAGCGGGAGCACGCATCTCGCTGGCGATGATTTTGGGCGTCGGCGGCAACTTGGAAGCGACCTACATGGGCGGTCAGGACTTTGGCGGCTCGGCCAGCGTTTCACGTCAAGGCAATACGAATTTGACCAGCTTCCTGTCGGGATTTGGGACGTTGCCCCAAGACGGTTTCGCCAACCTGCAGGATCGCCAGTCGGTCACCACCGAAGCGGATTTTCACTCGGTGGAGATCAACTATCGTCGCCGCACGGTGGGGCCTTACGGTCGCTTCCAAGGCTCGTGGTTGGCCGGCATCCGGCACGTCGTCTTTGATAACGACTTCCTGTTTCAAGGTTTCGGAGCCGGCGGATCGATCGAATCCTTCTCGCAAAACACGCAAATCGAAAACCGATTCCTCGGTGCTCAGCTCGGCGGCGACGTCTGGTGGAATGTCGTGCCGGGGATCAACCTGGGCGTCGGCTACAAAGGGGCCTGGGGACAAGTCGATTACGATCGCGATTCGACGACGATCAACGGAGCACTGGCCCCGGCGTTTTTCAACGACGGAGACAACCGCGGCTCCTACGTCGGCGAGTTGAACACGACGCTGATTTACCGGCTATCGCACTCGCTGTCCTATCGGATGAGCTACCACCTGATCGGTCTGGGCGATTTCCTGTCGCCGGGATTGGACCCGACGGACTTCACCAACGAGACGACGGTCATCAGCAACGCGACGGGTTTGCCGGTCACCAACCGGTTCCTGGCTCTGCCGACTGCCCCCCAAGCTCGCACGTTTGACGACGTGACGCTAAGCGGTCTGACGTTCGGCATGGAATATCTTTGGTAAGACCAAAAGGACGAAAGGGCCACAGGACCACAGGACCACAGGGTCAAGGTTTTTCCTGTGGCCCTGTGGTCCTGTGGCCCTTTCGTCCTTTCCTGTGTTCCTGTGGTCCTTTCGTCCTTTCCTGTGTTCCTGTGGTCCTTTCTTCCTTTCCTGTGGTCCTGTGGCCCTGTGGTCCTTTCCACTAGTCTTTCAGGATGGACCATTTGACCGATGGGCTGACGCCCGCCCAGGCCGACGCGGTTCGGCATCTCGACGGCCCGATGTTGACGATCGCCGGGCCGGGTTCGGGCAAAACCCGCGTCGTGACGCACCGAATCGCCCACATGCTGCACCGCGGCGTGCGGCCGTGGCAAATCGCGGCGTTGACGTTTACCAACAAAGCCGCCGAGGAGATGAAGTCGCGGCTGGGGCTGCTGGTGCCCGACCAACGGGTTTGGATGGGGACGTTCCACCGATTTTGTGCCCAACAACTCCGGCGGCACGCTTCGATGGTCGGATTGGGGGAGAACTACTCGATCCTCGACACGTCGGATTCCAAAGCGGCGCTTAAACGAGCGATCGCCGCGGCCGGGGTGTCGACGACCCATCAATCGCCCGAGCAGATCGCCGCAGCCATCTCACGGTGCAAAAACCGGTTGATCACGCCGGAGATCATGGCCGGTCAAACGCTGCGGGCGTCCGAGACGATCGCCGCGAAAGTCTATCCGGTCTATCAACAACAACTCAAAACGGCCAATGCGGTCGATTTTGACGATTTGTTGATGCACGTCGCGATGATGCTGAGGGAAAACCCCGAGTTCCGCGCCGAGCTGGACGCGAAGCTTAAATACATCCTGGTGGATGAATACCAGGACACCAATCTGGCCCAATACGCGATCGTTCGCGCCCTGTCGGTCGATCATCCCAACCTCGCGGTGACCGGTGATCCCGACCAGTCGATTTATGGTTGGCGGGGGGCGGACATCAACAATATCCTGGATTTTGAAAAGGATTATCCCAACGTCAAGATCGTGAGGTTGGAGCAGAATTATCGGTCGACGCCGGAGATCTTACGGGTCGCCGACCAACTGATCCGTCATAACCGGCGGCGAAAGCAAAAGGATTTGTATACGAGTAATCCGACCGGCGATCCGGTGGTGTTGCAAAACCATGAGGATGGTTTCAAGGAAGCCGATGCGATCGCTGACGAGATCGCCGGCAAGATGCTTGCCGGTGTCGCCCGGCCCAACGACTACGCGATCTTTTGCCGGATGAACGCGTTGACGCGGTCGCTGGAACATGCACTCCGCAGCCGCGGCATCCCGTATCAAATCGCCGGCGGCGTGGAGTTTTATCAACGCAAGGAAATCAAAGATCTGCTCGCGTTCCTGCATCTAATCAACAACCCGTCGCATGACGTCGCGTTGCAGCGAATCATCAACGTGCCGACACGCGGCATCGGCGCCACGTCGCTGACACGATTGCGGGCGTTTGCCGATGCTCAGGGGGTACCGATGCTCGACGCCGCCCGGCGGGTCCGCGAGATCGATACGCTGGCCAAACGATCGCAGACGATGATTGGAAATTTTGTGCGGTTATACGATCGGTTGCGGGCCAAAGCGACCGCGACGCTCGAAGACATCCTCCGCTACCTGGTGGAAGAAACCAACTACGAAAAGTATTTGGAAAAGACCGCGGTCGAGGGCCAGGACAACATTCCGATGGCCAACGTCGATGAATTGATCACCGCGGCGGTTGAGTTTGATCGCCAGCACCCCGAGGACGGTTCGCTGGACTTATTCCTGGAACAAATTGCATTGGTCGCCGACACCGACGCGTTGGAGGACAACACGGACCGGGTGACGTTGATGACGCTGCACGCGGCGAAGGGATTGGAGTTCAATCGGGTCTTTGTCATCGCGGTCGAGGATGACTTGCTGCCTCACGCCCGCAGCAAAGAGTCCGATGCGGAGATCGAGGAGGAGCGACGTTTGCTTTTTGTCGGCGTGACTCGGGCGCGGAAATGGTTGCAATTGTCCTATGTCAAACGACGCCAGATTCGCGGCGATTGGCGACCGGTCGTGCCCAGTCCATTCCTCAATGAGTTACCGCGTGATGAGATGTTGGTGGTCGAGCACCGGCCGCACGACAATTTCGACGAGTACTTTCAGGACGATCAATATCCCGAGAGTTGGGATCTGCAGACCGATGATTCGACGTCTCAGGAACCCGAGTCCTTGTCGTTTCCATCCTCATCCACCGCGTCGGCGATCCCGGCGATGTACCAAGAGGACGCACCGGCAAAAAAACCGCGAAAGATTTCACGAAGTATTACGCCGGGCGGTGGACTGAAGACCGCCAGCGACCTGCTGGCCGATCCGGGCACGTCGTTGATGAGTTATAAGATTGGAAGCCGGGTTCGCCACGAGGTCTACGGTGTCGGCGAGATCATTTCCTTGACCGGCCGGGGACCCAAACGGATTGCCAAAATCAAATTCGACAGTGCGGTGGAGAGCTTTCGCTTAGCACACGCGAAGCTGGTGTTGATGGATTGATGGTGGGATAGGCTTCCAGCCTGTCACCGCCGGCCGACAGGCTGGAAGCCTATCCCACAGTTCAACCCCCGGCCGGTTTCGGCTCGGGCAAATCCATGGTCCCAGTTGTCAAATACCCCGCCCAAAATAGCGGATGGTCGGCCGGTGGGACCGGATCGTCGGCTTTGCCTAACAACGGCTCGGTGTCGATCGATAATTCGCGGGTCCGGGCGATTTGCACCGCCCGCTGCATCGCTTCGGAGAGACCCACGTGAGGAATTTCGGGCAACAATTCGCTCAGGATCGCCGCGGCGGAACCGCCGCCGGTGGGCCAACGGGCGATCATCACGTCGCCCACCCCGGAGAGTTGCAGGAAAGAGATTGGACCTGCGATTTCACTCCCGTCCCCCGGCCGGCCGGTCACCGCGGCGGTTCGGTGGCCGGGCAACAGCACTGCGGACGGACCCCCGGCGGGCAGCCGCAACCACTCCTGCCAACCGTCGGCACCGGTGAGCGTTGCCATCGCCACGGTGCCCACGCCGCGACCGATCCGAGGCAGATCGGCGATCGAATCGGCCGCCGCGACGATCGAACCGGGGGCGGCATCGGCGACCGATTGAATCATCGCCCGCTCGACGTCCAAATCCCGCGGTTGCAACAAACGGCCGCCGACGACGACTGCGGTTTGACCCGGATCACTGCGTAGGGCGGGCCGAGCGGCCAGTCCGGGGGTGACGGCGTACCGGACGACCCGCCGGGGCACGTCGGCACCGTCGCCGGGCAATGGTTCGCCAAAGAGCAGTTCCATCGGCAAATACCACAATGGCCCATCGGGAACGACGAGCAGGGTTTGGACATCGGGCGACAGCGGCGGGGCGTCTCGCATCAGCGTGTCGCGTAATCCCGCGGCGACCGACTGCCAGGCGGTCGGATCGAGCACTCGTCGGCCGCGGGTGCCCGCCACACCGAGCGAAGCGAGCAGTTTCGCCACACTGCCGGCCAAACGGTTGCTGCCGCCGACCAACCAGGCTTCGGTACCGCCGGATTGGGTCAGCGTGCCGACCAACTGATTTTCTACGAATACAAACGTCATCAACGCTGTTTTGGGCGACATCGCGGCCGCGTCGGCGGGGTGCCAGGCCGGGGGCAGACCCGGCGGGGCCAACCCGCGAGCCAACGCCAGCGATGAGATCGCCGCTTCCATCGGGCCGCTTTGATCGCTTGGGCGGGTCGGAACTCCGCCGGCACCCGCGGCCGGGGCATCGGGACGCTGGGCGTCCGCGGCGACCGCATCGGCCAGTGCGGCCAGGGCCGGCGGGGCGGTTGCCAGGACCGTGCGTTGAGCTTCTGACAATTGGCCCGGCGGCGTGGAGACGAGCAACCGGACGGCGGCAACCCGACCGCCCAGCGGCAGCCCGGCGGTGATCCGATCGGCCAGCAGCCCGTCGGTGGCCGTCAAAATGGCCGACGCGTCTTGGCTGGCGACGTTCAGTTGCAACAACGCCCGATGCAGCGGCTGGCGATCCGAAAGCACCCCGGTCATCGCGTCGACCGGATCACGTCGCCAGCGGGCCGAATCGGGACCGACGGCGTAGGCGGCAACGGTCCGGCGAGCCGACTCGTTGCCCAAGTTTCGGCCCAATCGCTGGCCCACCGCGGCAACCTGCAGCGTCCAGGGCATCGAGATCGCCGGTTGACGATTGAGTCGCCGGTCCAGGGCGAACGACCGCATCGCGGTGATCGCCGCATCGGTCGACCCGCCGGTTCCAATCGCGTTGCCGCCGGCCGCCGAGACGCGGGCGATAAGCCATTGGCGATAAGCATCCAGTCGTGGGGCAACGACGTCGCGGCGGGAGAGCCACATCGCAGCGGCGTTTAAATGTTCCGTCGCCGGACCGGTTCGTCCGCCGGCCAAAGCCGCTTCGGCGGCCACCAATCGGCAGTGCAGCGATGCTAACCGGCTGCGACGGACCATCGCGTCGGCGATCATCGCGGCCTTCTGTTCAATTTGTGATGCGGCGGCCGGATCGGCCACGCCGATCGCGATTTGCAACGCTTCGCCGATCCATTCAGGTTGATCCAAAGCCGCCGCCGCGTCGGCGACCCGGTCGGCGGTTTGCAGGATCGCGGCCGCGTGCTGGCCCTCGAATTTGCCATCAACACCGCCGGGCAACACCGCCCCAATGCCGGCCATCAGCAGCAGCGGAGTCAGCGGGTGGGCACCGCCGCCGATCAACCGCGTACTTGCCCGCCCGATCGTTGACGCTGGGGTACTCGCCGACGCCGAAATAGCCGACGCCGCGAAGCGCCCCGATCAACTGGCGGCCCACCCCGTCGGCCAGCCCCGGGGGGTACTTGGTCGCCTCCAGAACGTCGCGGGGCAAATTGGCGGAATGGTTCAACTCGCCAAGCATGACGCCGCGGCGGTATTGAGCCGACGCCAAGCCTCGCATGATCTCGGCCGCGTCGATCGCTTGCCGAATCGGGGCCTCGATCACCCCGCCGGCGGCCAACCGCTGTTCGGTCAGAATCTCACCGCTGGAAAATAGAACGTCATCGGGGATTGCCAACCGCGGCAGGTTGGCGGCGGCGGGCCAAAGGTTGATTTGAGTCGCCGGGACTCCGGTGGGCCGTCCCAGGGCGTCGTGGTCCAGCCGTCCCAACCAACCGCGGTAGCGAACCGCAATGGCCATCGCTTCGTCGATCGACGCCAGGGCCGGCTCGAGGTATCCCAACTGCCATAGCAATTCAGCCTGCAGGGCAAGCGACGGAATCGCGTCGATCCAGCGTCCGTTGATGTCTCGGCGACCCGAACGGGCGGCCGTTTCAACCAAGTCCGCGGCGGTTTCCAGGTCACCGTCGCGGTAGCTTCGCAGCGCCGCGTAATACGCCGGCCCGGGATAGCCGCGGGGTTGGAAATTATTGCCCCCGATCGCCCCGTTGCCTTGGCCGGCGACGGTCGAAGCGACACCCAAGAGAACGCCAAACGTCAAAACAATGCGGTAGGGCGCAAGCCCTCCGGTGCCGACGTCGCGGGGCCGGCACCGGGCGGCTTGCGCCGCTCCGCTAACGAGATTGGAGGCGATCGACGAACGTGCCTGATGGGTGCGATTCAAAACGTCCGCCCGGTTTGGTTTGCAAAAGAAGTCTGTCGTCTATCCTGGGAGAACCATGACGCAAACGCAAATCGAACCGACCACGCCATCCGTTTCCAGACTGCCTTGGGACCAAATCGGCGACGACCCGCAGGCGAGGCTCGAAGCGGTCATTGCCGCCTGTCGTCGCGAGCACCGGGCCGCCGAATTGTTCGAGGCGCTCAAGATGCAAACCCGGTTGCGGTTGGGTTTGCCGATGGTGCCGCCGCCGGGCGAGTCGCCGACGCGGCTGGATCGTCAAACCGAGGCCCGAATCGAGGAGGGGTTGTTGGACGCGTGCCGCCAGGCTGGAGCGATTTTGATTGGCGACGGAAAAATCGCCGAGGGTTGGATGTACGTCCGACCGACCGGCGACACCGAAATGGCCCGCCGGCTGTTGGCCGACGTGCCGCTGACGGAGGACAACAGCGACGAGATGATCCACGTGCTGTTGCACGAGGGTGTCGATCCGGGCCGCGGGTTCGACGCCGTGCTGCGATTTCGGGGGACTTGCAATAGCATCACGTTGCACGACCAACACTTCGCGACCGCCGATAAAGCCACTCGCCGAATCGTCGCGACGCGTTTGTTGCGCCATTTCTATGACGAGTTGTCGGCCAGCGTGCGGCGTGATTTTGAAGCTCGGGCTGCCGAAAATAACGTTTCCGCTGATGCGATTTTGAAACAAAAGGACGCGTTGTCGCTTCACGAATTGACGGCCAAGTATCCGTGGATCCAGCGGGGCGGCTATCACCTCGATACCACTCACCTTTCGTCGGCGGTGCGGATCGCGACGGTGCTGGACGATTCCCTGGACGTTCAAAAAGCGTGGGAGTTGACCCAGTACGGCGGTCGTCTGCCGGAGGACTTGCAATACCCCGGCGAATCTCCGTTTGACGATGGCTACGACAGCTACGACCGGTTTTACGCGGCGTTGTTGGGCCGGCGGGTGGATGAAGCGATCGCGTTTTTCCGCGGCAAAGCGGAGGCGGCCGACGTGCAAGTCGACGGGGCCGGTGCGATCGAAGTTTATGTCGATTTGCTCCAGCGGGTGGGCCGGCCGGCGATATCGCTACGTGAGGCAATCCGGCTGATGCCCGACGGTGTGCCGGTCGCTCGGGTGATGCCGGACCTAATCGAACTGGGGCGAAAATGCGTCGCCGCCGGTGATTTGGCTGCTGTGCGGGAGTTGGAGACGTTCCTGCGCGATCGCGGCGACTGGTTGGGGATGGCTGCGGTCGCGGAGTTGAATGTGGGATAGGCCTCCGGCCTGTCATGGTGTCGGGTGACAGGCCGGAGGCCTATCCCACCTAGCACGCTTGACAGCCTCCCCGCCGGCTGGCATATTCCGCCGCCTTGAGACATGTGGGAGACGATGCCGCCGCGGATGGACCGTGGGACGGGTGTCGTCGCCAAACCACCCGACCTACCAAAAGTCGTGCCCTGCCCGTGGGTAAAAAATCCAAACGATACCGTGCCGCGCTGGCCAAGCAGCCCAAAGAGGCGTTGCCGCTGAGCGATGCCGTTGTGGCGCTCAAGAAGTACGACGCCGCCAAGTTTGACCAATCGGTCGAAATCCACATGCGTTTGGGCGTCGACCCGAACCAGGCCGACCAGATCATCCGTGGCTCATTGGTATTGCCCCACGGCATCGGCAAGGTCCAGCGGGTCGTCGTCTTCGCCAAAAACGATCAAGCCAAGGCGGCCGAAGCCGCCGGCGCCGACGAGGTCGGTCAGGAGGATTTGGCCAAGAAGATCAAAGACGGCTACACCGATTTCGACGTCTGCATCGCCACGCCTGACATGATGGGTCTGGTCGGACCGCTCGGTCGGGTTCTCGGTCCCCGCGGATTGATGCCATCGCCTCGGGCTGGAACGGTCACCGCGGACGTCGGGAAGGTGGTTGCCGAATACAAGGCCGGCAAGGTCGAGTATCGCAATGACAAGGGCGGCAATGTTCACGCGATCGTCGGGAAAATGTCGTTTGATTCCGACAAGTTGGCGGATAACATCGGTGCCTTTGTCGACCGGATCACGAGCGTCAAGCCTCAGTCGGTCAAAGGTAATTACATCAAGGGGGTCGCGATCGCCGCGACGATGTCCCCCAGCGTCCGCGTCGCCGTTTAGCTTTCTTGTGGGATAGGCCTCCGGCCTGTCTTTCTCTCCCCCCTCCGATGAATGACAGGCCAGAGGCCTATCCCACCTCTTCAATCACAGTCATGAGCAAGTACGTCAAAGAACTGGTCGCCCGCGACATCAAGGAACGCCTCGCCGGCGTCGAAGATGCCGTGTTGGTCAGTACCGTGGGGATGGACGCCAATACGACCGCGGAGCTTCGCGGCGAGTTGGGTGGCAAAGACATCCACATGTTGGTCGTCAAGAACTCGCTGGCCCGGATGGCGACCGATGGCACCAGCCTGTCGCCCGCCTTTGAGGGCAAAAACGGTCAGGTCGTCGTGCTTTGGGGAGCCAGCGATTTTGTGTCGCTGGCCAAAGAAGTCGTCCGGCTCGACAAGGACAAGGAAAAATACGGGACGTTCGTCGCCAAAGGCGGCGTCCTGGACGGCGAGCGGCTCGATGACGAGACGCTCAAAGCGGTATCGAAATGGCCCACCCGAACCGAGCAGATCTCGATGTTGGTGGGTCAAATCCTCGGCCCCGGTGCCAACCTGTCCGCCGCACTGCTCGGTCCCGGGCGGATGCTCAACAGTCAGATCAAAAAAATCGGAGAAGGCGACGGCGACGGCGAATCAGCCTGATCCTCCCCCTCTCCCCCCACTCACCTCTTACCTTTTTGTTCCCGGGATCCCCGAAAGATGTCTGAAGAAGCCACCGCGGTCGCCGAATACTCCGACGCGACCAAAACGCTCGGCGATCAAATCGCTGGCATGACCCTCAAAGAAGCCAAGTCGCTCAGCGATTACCTCAAGGACGTCCACGGCATCGAGCCGGCCTCCGGCGGCGGCATGATGATGGCCGCCCCGTCGGGCGACGGCGAAGGTGCTGCCGCGGCCGTCGAACAAACCGAGTTCGACGTCATCTTGACCAGCTTCGGCGATAAGAAGCTCAACGTCGTCAAGGTTGTCAAGAACCTGACCGGCGCTTCGCTGATGGAGGCCAAAAAGATGGTCGAGTCCTGCCCGGCGACGCTCAAAGAGGGCATCTCCAAGGAAGACGCCGAGAAGGTCAAAGCCGAAGTCGAGGAAGCCGGCGGCGTCGTCGAACTGAAGTAGTCTTCGGCATCTTCCACGTCGGCACGGGGCACCGCCTTGATTTTGGGGTCGGCCGTAGCGGAAGTCGCCAAGACTTTCGGTTGCAATCCGCCCTTTCCGAAGGTTTCGGTGAATCGTGCTGCTACTTGTCCGCAACGTGGAAACTGCTCAACCGGAAGTCCGATCCGGCGTGATTGAAACAGCTATTCAACATGCTCACCCCTGATCTGCGTCAATCGCTCGGGGGTGTGGCGTGGGAGCGGCTGCCGTTGCAACTTGCCGGGTCACCGGTCCTGGGCGTTGGCGGCCACCCCGCGGCGCACTTGCAGAGTGTCCGGCAGGTCGTCGCCGAATGTTTGGCACGGCCCGACGATTTTCCGTCGATTGCCGATGCGATGGTGTCGGGCGACCAAGTCACTTTGATCGTCGATCCCGCGTTGCCGTCGGCCGCGGCGGTCATTGGCGGTGCCGTCGATTTCTTTGCCCGCCACGATGCTCACAGCGTTACCGTCCAGTTCTGGGCCGGTGTTTCGGACGTCGTCGTCGACGCGGTTCGCGACCGATTGGTCTCGGTTGCGATTCCTACTTCGATCGCGATTCATGATCCGACGGACCGCGAGGCGCTGCGTTACGTCGCTGCGGACGCCGCCGGTGATCCAGTCTACCTGGCCCGGTCGATCGTTGACGCCCACCTGGTGGTGCCGCTGTTGGCCGTCCGCCAGAACGATGCGGATCGTTGGCAACATCGTGCCGGCATCTGGCCGATGCTTTGCGATCTCGCCACACAAGTCCGCAGCACGGAGCCTAATTATGTTGCCGGGCTATCGGCAACCGAGACCGTCGGAGTTTACGTCGCCATCCTCGTTTCGCCGGACCAACACGGCGGAGCGGCGTCGATCGCTTGCGGCACGCCGCGACATTTGGGCGATCTGCTGGCCTCCGCCGAGTCGCAGAACGAACACGTGGACGACGAAACTTGGCCGACCGCGGGACTTGTCATTGCCATGCTTGAAGGACCGGGACAACAGACCTGGGACGATTTGGGGCGAGCGATTGTGGCGGCGAGTCGACATGTTGATGCAAACGGTGTGATCGTCGCCTGGACGGACATTCAGGACGATCCGCCGGTCGATTGGCAGCGCGCCTTGGCGGAAGACTCCGAAGTCCGAAGCTGGGCGTCGGTGGTTTCCGATGTCATGCGGGACCATCGAATTTACGTTCGGGCCGGCGGTTCGGTCGAATCACTCGGCTTCGCAGCCATTGATGATTTAGCCGAGCTGCGACAGCTCGCCGGGCAATTTGATAGCGTTGGGGTCCTCCGATCGTCGCCGCTGCACGTCGCGGCGTCGGTTTGATCAAGCTGGGGGAATGCTACGTATACTTTTGGGTGAGCCGAACGCGCTAGCGTCGGGTATCGAGTGAAACCCGCGGCTAGCGCCGTCGGCTTACTTGGAAGAGTGAAACCCGCGGCTAGCGCCGTCGGCTCATTTGGAAGACCGGACGCTCAACGTTTGATCATGCGTTCAGAAGCCCGTTCATCGCCTCGCATAGCGATTTGACGGCGTCGACGGATTTGCCAAACGCGGCGGTTTCTTCGTCAGTCAATTTCAATTCGATGATTTTTTCAACGCCGGCCGATCCCATCACCACCGGAACTCCAACGTAATAGCCGCCCACGCCATATTCGGCGTTGCATAGAGCGGCGACCGGGATGACCCGTTTTTTGTCTTTAACAACCGCTTCGACCATTTGGGCACACGCCGCGGCCGGGGCGTAATAGGCCGATCCGGTGCCAAGCAGTTTGACGATTTCTCCCCCGCCGGTGCGGGTTCGTTGGACGATTTCTTCCAACCTTGCCGGCTCGATCAATTGAGTCACCGGAATCCCGCCGACCGACGTGCAGGAGGGGATCGGAACCATCGTGTCGCCATGACCGCCCATCAGCAGCGCCGAGATGTCTTCGACGCTGACGCCCAACTCCAGCGCCAGGAACGTTCGGTAGCGTGCGGTGTCGAGCACCCCGGCCTGGCCGCACACCCGCTCGCTGGGGAAACCGGTCACCTCGTACATCCGCTGGACCATGGCGTCCAAAGGGTTGGAAACGACGATGACGACCGCACCGGGTGACGTTTTTTTCAAATTCTCGGCGACCGAAGTGACGATCTTGGCGTTGGTTGCCAGCAGATCATCGCGGCTCATGCCGGGCTTGCGAGGAATCCCCGCGGTGACGACCACGACATCCGAATCGGCGGTGTCAGCGTAATCGGTCGTTCCGATGATGTGACTGTCAAAACCGACGATCGGCGAGGCTTGCATCAAGTCCAACGCTTTGCCCGCGGGCATGTCGCCGGCGGCGGGAATGTCCAGCAGCACGACGTCGCCAAGTTCCGCCGCAGCACACCAGTGGGCACAGGTCGCACCGACGTTACCGGCACCGATGATGGAGATTTTCGCGCGACGCATGGGGGGAGGGGGTGAGGGGTGGGAAGGTCGAGGGTTTGAGCGAATCCGCCGCTTGAGACTTTGGCATAGCGACCGGGGTCATGCCACCGGGGGCGGCAACCGATCGATCGCCCGACGGACCAATTTGGGCCAACCCCGCGCGATTTCGCGGCCGCACATTACCGCCCCCTTTTTGGGCCGGACCACAAGATCGTATCCCGGCGGCAGCGTCGATCGGACGGCGCGGTGGGCCTCGCGGATCGCCCGTTTCCAACGGTTGCGAACCACCGCGTTACCCGCCTTTTTAGGAATGGTGATGCCCAATCGGGTCGGACCGGGACCGTCGGTCGGCAACACCGCCAAGACCAGGATGCCGTCGGCGGCCACCGCCCCCCGGCGAAGCACCTGCGAGAAACGCGACCCGCGGGTGACTCGGGCGGTTTTGGGAAAGGTTTGATCGGAGCAGACGGGACGACTCAAAACAGGGACCGCCGATGTGTTTCAATAACGCAAGCACGCTGACGCCGAACCTACCGAGCCAATCGCTCCCATGACGACCTCACCACCGCCGGCCATTGAAGTCCGTGATCTGACCGTCGACTATCCCGACGGGAACGTGCGAGCGTTGGACCATGTGACGTTTAAGATTCCCGGCGGTCAATACGCGGCCATCATGGGACCTTCAGGCAGTGGCAAGTCGACGCTGTTGGCGATGATCGGAACGCTTGGCCGGCCGACCAGCGGCAGGGTGATCATTGACGGGGTGGCGATCGACGACTCGGTGAATCTGGACGCCCTTCGCTCCGGCAAGTTGGGTTTCGTATTCCAATCGTTCTATCTATTGCCAACGCTCACGGCGTTGGAGAACGTCCAGGTGCCGATGTTTGCCACCGCTTTGCCGCGTCGCGATCGAATCCGGCGGGCGGAGGAATTAATCGACGCGGTCGGCATGACTTCGCGGGCCAAGCACCTGCCCGGTCAATTGTCCGTCGGCCAGCGTCAACGGATCGCGATCGCTCGCGCGTTGGCGAACGATCCAAAGATCATTTTGGCGGATGAACCGACCGGCAACTTGGACACCGCCACCGCCGCGGAAATCCTGGAACTGTTCGGTTCGCTGCACCGGACGCGTGGGGTGACCCTCGTGACGGTCACCCATAGCGACACCGTGGCGGCGGCGGCCGACCGCATTTTGCGGGTCCGCGATGGACGAATCGAATCGGACACCGCCGGTCGCCCCGGTGGACATCAAACCCCATGACCGGCAGATCGCTCGGGTATGATCGGTCCCGGATGCATTGCCCAGCCGGGCTTCCCCACCTCCCCACCTCCACATCTCCCCACCGCCACGAGTGCGAGATTGATCACGCGACTGCTGCTGACCGGATTGTTCCTGGCGACCAAGTTGACGATGGACGGCTGGGCTGCGGAACCGGAGCGAGCCGTGGTGGCCATAGGACCCGACGATGGACGGATGCCTCAGACCATCGCGTATCAAATCGATCAATGGCGCCGGAGATGGGGTGATGCAGCATTGCGGATCGAATTTTTACCCGGGGTTTATCGTTTCAACGAAACGCTGCGATTAGACGATACCCAAATCGGATCGGGATTACATTTTGTCGCTGCCAAAACGAACGCGCCCGACGCTGCCGTCATGATCACCGGCTCATTTCCATTGGCGGTAAACGACGGCGTCCGCGGTACCTATCGCTATCGATTGCCCAAATCGATCGTTGATCTGCGAATCCCGTTTTTGCAGATTGATGATCGATGGGTCGAGCCGGCCGCCTGGCCGCCTTCGGGTTACCTGCGGGTGGTTGCCGCCGCGGAGGATCGTCGAAGCGGGTTCACCGTCGATCCCGCCGAGTTGCCGCCGGATTGGCAATGCGGCAGCGAAATGTGTGATGTCCAATTGCTGCACGATTGGTCGAGCAGCCGAATGGCGGTACAATCTTATGATTCCGCATCCGCGACGTTGACGACCGCGGGACCGCTTGGGGCGATCGCTAAACACTATGCCATTGACCACTTCGAGCCTCACCCGAGGTTTCGCTTGATCGGTCACCCTGACTTCGCAACCGACCCGGGTGATTGGTATGTCGATCGGTCGGCTCGTGAGATTGTGGTTCGATCAGTCCCGAAGGTGCCTCCTAAGGTGCAATTGCCGGTGACCGGGACGCTGATTGAAGCCAGAGGCGGAGGACCATTGAGTCTCGAAGGTTTGACGTTTGGGGAGACCGCAGCCCCGCTGCCCCCCGGTGGATTCGCGGCTCGTCAAGCGACGATGCACGAGATTCGCAAGTCCGACGGTTCCCGAACCGGGGAGCAGCAATCGCTCGCCGCGGCGGTGCAAATCGATGCACCCGGAGCACGAATCGTTCGATGCCGATTTGAGTCGTTGGGCGGCTCCGGCTTGGACCTACCATCGCCCGTTGGCAAAGCTTATGTGGATGATTGCGTTTTTGAACACATTGGTGGCAACGCCATCAATTTGGGCGTCTTGGCCGGACCGGTTCCCGGCGGCAACTCGGTCACCAATTGCCGAATCTCGGTCGTGGGAAGGTTCATGCCCGGCTCGGTCGCGATTTGGGGGCGTTTGAATCACGACGCAACCATCGAGAAAAATCACATTTCGGATTGTCCCTACACGGGGATTAGCCTGGGTTGGAAATGGGACGATGACGTGACCGGAGCGGGGGCCAACCGGATCGTCAACAATGAGATTCGTTTTACAATGCAAACGCTCAGCGATGGCGGGGCGGTGTATACCCTGGGCCGCCAGGAAGGCAGCCAAATATCAGACAACCGGTTGTCCGACATCCCGACCGCCGCCGGCCGGGCACACTCCAACGGCATCTTCATGGACGAAGGCTCCACCGGCTTTACGGTTTTCGGCAACACGTTTCGCCGGATTGGCCAATCACCCACGCGTTATCATAAAGCCGGCAAAAACGTGGTTCGCGACAACCGGTGGGAGCAGCCGGCGACTGAGGTATCGTTCGCTGAATTTAATAATACGCCACCCGCCAACGTGGCGTTGAGCGATAACGTGGTGATCGAACGTGAGCCGAGTCCTCTACTTGATCGCTAACTCGTTGACATGGGACACCATGCCGACTCGTCTGAACGGCATTGTTCACTATCATGTCGATTGCGGAAAATCACTGGCCTATATCGCCGAAAGTCCCGCGGATCCGTGCGTTGACACCTCACGCCGTTGGCCTTTGGCACTGAAAACGACCTGGATGACGATGCAACCCGACGCAACCATCGTGGTCCACACCGGATGGGTCAACCTTTGGTCACCCGGTGGAAGGACCGGCCCGATGACCGGCGGGATTACTTGCTCGACAAGATCCATCGACTCACCGACGCGGGATCGGCGGGGGTCGGAAACGACACTTCAAAACCCTCAGGCGATCGATCACCCGCCGTTCCGATCCGGCCGTAGCGGGTCGAGGGGGATAACCCCGGCGGTTCCCCAATGTTCGCATCCAGTAGGCAGACGTTCGCGGGAGTCGATCGCCGCTGACCGGGGCGGTGCCAAATCAGGACAGTATCAGCGAAAATCGAGTGAGAGCCAATCGATCCATGACCCTGCGAACTCGGCGGACTCCGAAACGATCTCGATCGATGCGACCGAAGAAGTTGGCGGTGATGTAATTCGCTCTAGCAGTGTCCACCATGCCGACGACGCATCGACGGAGTTGATCGCTTCGGCATGTCCGGGCAATCGAACCGTCGGGGGCACGCCGACGCCACGGATTTCCAACCAAGCGATGTCGGCAGGGTTTGCAGCAGCGACGACCGGTCCAATCCGTCCATCGCCCGCCGCCGGCTCAGGACCGCCAAATCGAGCGGCAGCCGCACGGGTCGCTCGATCGCGTCTCGCCAGCGATTTCGCACCACGACGGCGGCGGCGTGATCGATCAACCGGTCGCGAATCGAACCGACATGGTCGTGTTGATCGGGACCAATCCACAGCACGGTTTGGCCGGCGGGTTCAGTCGTCGAGCCGCTCGTCAAGTTCATCTTCGCTCCGCTGAAGCACCTCCCAAGCATCGGTCGGGTCAACCGCCGCCCGCAGGGCCGGCAGGAACGCCGGGTCGCTGATGAGCCGCGAGACTTTGGCCAAGGTACGCAGGTGAATCGAGTCGTCGTAAGAGCACAGCAAAAAATAGACGTCCACCAATTGCCCCGAATCGGCGAACGCAATCGGCGTCGGGGAGACCCCCATCGCCATGACCGAATCGCCCAAGATCGTTGGCTGGGGTCGTCGGGGGTGCAGCAAAGCGACGCCGCACTGCAGCACCGTGGGATAGATCGCTTCGCGGGCGGCAACCGCTTCGGCCATCGCGACCGGGTCCCAAAGCATCCCGGTGCCGGCGGCAAGGTCGCACATCGCCCGAATGACTTTGCTCCGAGACCGGCCGGCCAGCGGCACGCCCACCGCGGACGGCGGGCACAGCGTCGATAATTGAAACTCCGTCGGCTCGCTGCTCGCCTCCGCCCGGGCGTCGAGCACCCGCTGCAGCCGATCCTTCTCGTCGGGGTCGACCAGCCCGATCTGGATTTCGAGCCAATGGTGGATTTCGGCTTCGTTAAATTCCCATTGGCCGCCAACCTTGCGGCCCGGAATGTCCCCTTTTTTTAGCCGCCGATTGATTTGATCGGGCGTCAGGTGCAGATAGCGGGCTAGGTCGGAGACGTCCATGGGCAGACGCGGGTTGACCGCGGGAAAAGAAAATTGCTACTTCGGCTCAAGTTTGCATTGATGGCGACCGACCGCCACAGTCCCGAGTCCTTAAACTGGCGGAACCGAAACATCGTGAACCGATTGTCCGCCACCGGGAAGGGTGCAGCCGCCGCGTGGATGTTGGCGATGCTGTTTATCGCCCCCCCCGCGGCGGCTCAAAACTATGGCACCGCGCAGACCAACCTCGCGCCGATCGGTGTCCCGCAGGCTTACGGTGCCCCCCCGGCGACATTGTTCGACCCCTACGCCAGCGGCAGCCGCGACGCGGCCAACGTTGTCTTGGCGACCCCCCAAGCGACCGCCGCGGCTCCGACCGGTGGCAATCCGGCCTATCCCGGCGGAAGCCTGCTGGGGGGATTGTTTTCCGGCTCGGCGTTCAATCGTCGACCCGCCGCGACCGCTCCGGGTTATCCCGCCTATCCCTCCGCGCCGGGAAACATCGTTGCCGCCTCGCCGTGGTCACCGGCCGGATCGCCGGCGTTTGGAACCCCATCGATTGGCACGTCCGCGTTCGGCAATTCCGGCATCGCGCCCTACCCGCCCACGCCGCCGGACGTCCGTTACGGCCCGCCGATCGCCTACGGCGGCGGTGGATCGCCATCGGCCGGGTACGGACCGCCGCCGGGATCGTTGCCCAATGTCGGTCCGACGTACCTGCCGCCGCCGCCCGAAGCCTACGGCGGGACAACGCCCTCGTCGCTTTTCCCCGGCGGCCTGTTTGGGTCGGGACAGATGTTTCCCGGACAAACAGCTTACGCGCCGACGCCCAGCCTTTTCAATTTGCATCAATTCCTTCACGCCCCCCGGATCCGCCACGGGTACTTCACCGGGGGCGGGGGCAAGGATTCCGTCGATTTCCACAAAACCGATGTCTCGGCCGCTTTCGCGTTCCCCAACTTCCTGTGGTCCACCCGTCCGGTCTACGTCGTCCCGTCATTCTCGCTGTACCTATTTGATGGACCGATCTCCGGCGACGCGGATTTACCCGGCCAAACCTATGGGGCGTTCCTGGACGTCGGCTGGCAGAGCGATCCGCAACAGATGTTCGGGACCGAGTTCGGCGTCCGAACCGGCGTTTTCAGCGATTTTGATACGTTCAACGATGACTCCGTTCGGGTACTCGGCAAGGGCCTCGCGTCGTTTCGGCTGACCCCTCGGGCAACGCTCAAAGCCGGGGCATACTATTACGACCGGCTGGAGACCAAGGTCCTGCCCGCCGGCGGGTTGCTGCTGCAACTCAACCCGCTGTCGCGATTGGACTTATTCTTTCCCGAACCCAAGTTCGCCAGCTACCTGACGACGCTCGGCACCCAGGATTTTTGGTGGTACGTCGGCGGAACTTATGGCGTCGATTCGTGGACGATCACGCGTCGGACGGGGCCGGAAACGGGTTTGGAAGAGCGGTTTGATTTGAATCAAATCGAGCTGATGGTCGGTTTGGAATGGGGTCGCACCGATCGGTTGCGGACCGGCCAGCGGACGGGATTCATCGAAGCGGGTGTGGCGCTGGATCGGCAAGTGGAATACGAATTTTCCGACGACGATTTCAAAGCCGACGAGGCGTTTTTGGTCCGCGCGGGGATTGGTTATTAGCGTAGCGGCGGTCCGCCAGGCCGCCGAACCAAAGCCTTGGCGGCTTCGGCTACGGGGGGACTCGGATTAAGCTCCCGGTGTCTCCCGCCAAGTCCCCCCAGATCGCCGCCCTTGACCATTCGCATCACCGGCGTTGTTGCCTGCCTGCTGATTTGCTCGTCGGTTTTTGCCCAAGCCGACCGCCTTCGGGAACTGCAAGAGCGGGGCATCCAAACGCAACAGCCGCAAGGTTGGCATTGGGGCAATCGCGCCGACCGCGTCAGCACGTGGACCAATCACTCCAACCGCTTGGTGCCCGTCTACACCTTTGGCATTACCCTGGGGGAGCTTCGGCAGTCAGGCAGCGATTACCGCGACGCGGCGCGGTTGCGACAACTCTTCGGCCGCGACCCCGACCAGACGCTGGATGCAGCGGCCACGCATATCGATCAGACCTCCGTCCACCGGTTGCAGCAACAAGCCGCCGCGGCCGGTAAAAAGCACCTTTTCGTGTTTGTCTTTGACGGCATGGATTGGCAGACGACCCGGGCGGCGGCCGTCTACGCGTCGGGCGAGGGCTACTCGTCGGGTCGCGGGTCGGGTTTGACGATTCAAGATTACCGAGGCGCGGTCACCGATTTTGGCCTCTGCGTCACGTCGGCCGCAGCCGCGGGGGCCAAGTTCGACGTCGATTCGCAAGTCGTGCTCAACGTCAAAGGACAAACCGGTGGGTTCGCCGGTTCAAGGGCCGGTCCGTGGCCGTGGGCGGAACGGCCCGACAGCGACTACCCGATCGGGCTGGACCGATCGCTGCCGCACGTCGTGACCGACTCGGCATCATCGGCGACCAGCATTTTCTCGGGCATCAAGACTTACAACGCATCGATCAACGTCGCCCTGGACGGCAGCCGGGTCACACCGATCGCGCGAGTTTTGCAAAACCAAGGCTACCGAATTGGCATTGTCACCAGCGTTCCGGTGTCCCACGCGACACCGGCGGCGGCCTACGCCAACAACGTCACCCGCCAGGACTATCAGGACCTGACGCGGGATTTGGTCGGGCTACCGTCGGTCGCCCACCGCAGCGACCCGTTGCCGGGCGTCGATGTGCTGATCGGCGGCGGTTACGGCGAGGGCGTCGGCAAAGACAAACAGCAGGGTGAGAATTTCAAACCCGGCAACGAGTATTTCCATGAGGACGACCAGCGGCGGGTTCAAACCGAAGGCAACGCGGCCGGGCGGCGGTACGTGCTGGCGACGCCGACCGATGGCGTGGCCGGCGGCGAGTCACTCGACCGGGCCGCGGCGGCGGTCGTCGGCACCGACGATGGATTGATCGGCTTTTATGGCGTCCGCGGCGGTCACCTGCCGTTTGCGACCGCCGATGGTCGGTTTGACCCGACGTTTGACATTAAAGGCACCGAGTCCTACACCGCCGAGCAATTGCATG
Organism: Pirellulaceae bacterium; assembly: GCA_963833245.1. GTDB lineage: Bacteria > Planctomycetota > Planctomycetia > Pirellulales > Pirellulaceae > Rhodopirellula. The sequence goes on along the minus strand of CAWHXH010000001.1, from coordinate 81,071 downwards.
AAAATCCCTCGCTCGCCGAAATGACCGATGCGGCGTTAAAGGTACTTGCCGGTCCCGAGGCGAGCCGGCCCCGCGAGTTCTACTTGATGGTCGAAGCCGGCGACGTCGATTGGGCCAATCATGCCAACAATTTGGACAGTTCGATCGGCGCGGTGATCTCCGGCGACGCGGCGGTTGGACGTGCGTTTGAATGGATCGAGCAGCACGACGCCTGGGACGACTCGGCGGTGATCGTCACCGCCGACCACGGTCATTTTTTGGTGATCGACGACGTCGAAACGATCCGGGCGGCCCGGTAGGACTGCGGCAATGACCGTAGCGGAAGTCGCCAAGACTTTCGGTTGCTCCGGCGACGTCCGCGATCGGCAACTGACCTGGCGGCCTTCCGCCGCGGTTTGCTACGACTGCGGTTGATATTCGCGGTCGCATGGAACCTCTTTCGCCCCGCCGGGCGACCGCGCTCCTCTTGCCGCGTGGAACCGACCGATGGCCCGAACCCCTTCGCTCGATCCCCCCCGGCGGCAATCAGACAACCCGCGGAGCGGAACTGCCGGCCCGCGAAGCGGAACTGCCAACCCGCGGAGCCAGTCCGATGCGGTCGCTCGGTCGCTGGTCCGCCGAATTGCCGACCGTGCCCGCCGACGCCAGGACGATCAACGCGACCGCCGCGCCCGGACGCTTTTGATTCTCACCGCCGGGATCGATCTTGTTAATCCTCGCCGGCCCCTCGCTGGCCTGTTTTTTTTCCATCGGAACGTCGTCGCTCGCGTCGATCGCTCGACAGCGGGGCTTGGAACTGACCGATGGCTCGGTTCGCGTCGGCTGGATCACGCCGCTGCAATTGACCGACGTGCGTCTGACCGCGCCGGCCGGATCGACCGTCCAAATCGAAGAGCTGCGCGTCCCGTTGACGCTGATGGATTTGTTTCGCGGTCGTTATTCGATCCCCTCGCAAACCCCGGCCAGGTTGCGGGGGGTTCAAATCGATGGCACGGTTGACTCCCGAGGGCAATCCTCCCTCGCGACCGACCTGGCGACGGTCCTGGCGGCCGGCGAGTCGGGGGCGGAACCGATGGATTTGGCCGTCGAAGTCGAGGATCTCGCCGTCCGCCTAAGCGATGGGACCGGCGGGCCGGTCTGGGCGATCCACCAAGTCGCCGGTTCGGTAGTCTCGCAAGGTAATGAAACAACCATCGAATTGGCCGCCTTGGTCGACGCTCCGGGTCACCCGGGCGGGTCAACCTCCGCAGCCGTGACGCTCCGGCCGGCCGCCGGCCGAGTGGACGTTCGCTGCCGAACGGAGTCGCTGCCGCTGCGAATCGCCGAGTTGCTGCCGGCCCAATTCCGACCCGCCCGATGGCCGGCCCGCTTTCGCGGCGATGCGACCGGGGGGATGGAGCTGCAAATCGCCACCGGCCAACCGACCGGCCCCGGCCTGGTGCCCGGAATGGTCGGTCAGATGGAGTTTCAACAACTCGTGCTCCGGGACGTCTCGGTCGACCTGCCGACCGATTCGACCGACGCGAACCCGACCCCGACAACGTGGCAGTTGGAAAGTGCGACGCTCGACGGCACTTTTCGTCTCGATCCGGCCCGCGTGGTTGCCGACCGGTTGACCGCCGCGAGCGACTTTGCCTCGTTGCAATTCGACGGTTCGATCGGCCGGACGGTCTCGTTGACCGGCCGGGACAACCCGCTGGCTTGGTTGCAAACGGTCGACGGGCAGATGACGTTGGACGTCAATTTGGCCGCCCTGAGCCGCGCCCTTCCGGGCACGTTGCCGGTTCGCGAGGGAACCCGGATCACGACGGGTGATTTGGCAATCCGCGTCCAGCCTGCTGCCGCGGGGGGACGATTCGGTGACGCCGCCCAGCGTTTGACCGCCCGGATCAGCGAGATCGTCGCCACCGGCCCCGGTGGCGGACGATCGGCCGTGCCGCCGGCCGAAGCCGTCGCGGTCCTGCGACTGGTCAACGATGAACTCGTCGCCGATCAATTCTCCGTCGACAGCCCCTATTTGACCGCCAACGGGCGTGGATCGATTGGCTCGGGGGACGTCGGCGTTCGGGCCGACTTAGGGCGTTTGGTTGCCGCCCTGCAACCCATCTTTGACATCCCCGGCGACCGATTCGACGGCCGAATCGCCGGCGATGTTCGTTGGCAAACCGATCCGTCGGGCCGGTGGCAGCTCGATGGGACGGGGACCGCCGATGACCTCCGCCTGGCAGTCTCCGCCGACCAGCGAATCCAAACTCAACGCCTCCGAGCAAAGATTTCTTCCCTGGGCGAACGCCGCGGTGGATCGCTGTGGCTGCAGCGGGGTTCGGCCGAACTGACCGGCGACGATCTGACTGCGACGATTCAGTTAACTCGACCGGCCGATGTGCTCGATCCGGGAGCGATCAAGCCGGTGCAGATCCAAGCCGGCGGATCGTTGTTGGCGGCCGCGCAACTGGCCCGCCCCTGGTGGCCGGCGGCCGCCCAACCGATGGCCGGACGATTTGACCTGGACGCTCGCGGCGACTGGCTGCCCGGTGGATCGGTTCGCGTCGATCAATCCTCACTCAAACTGACCGGTTCGGCCTGGGCCGTCGCGGGCCGCACGGTGGCTCAGAACCGGATCGAAGCCGATTTCGGTGGCCTGGTTGACTTTTCCCGCGGGCTGTTTGAGATCGAAGCCGCAAACATGGTCGGGGAAATGGCGTCCGCCGGGCTGCATGGCCGCATTTCACCGAGCGACACCGATTTGGAGATCGCTTGGCGAGTCGATTTGGAACGGATGGGATCAGCGATCTCGTCACCGGGTGCGGTCGCCGGTGCCCCAGCCGTGACCATCCAGCCGGTTTCAACCGGCACCGGCCGTCGCCCGGCCGCCGAGTCGTCCATCGTGGCAACCGGGATCGTCGACGGCCGCACCGAGGTTCGCTCAGTTGCCGGTAATCTCGTCGCCGGGGAACTCGTCCTGCGGCATGAGTTGAGCGCCAGCGACGTTGCGGTGGTCGAACGTTCCGGCGGACCACGCGGCGGAAGCTCAACCTCGGGCGCACCCTTTGGGCCGAATCGGACGTTCGCATCGGCGGCGTGACCCGCCTGCAGCCGCAAGCCCAATCGATCCTCGCCGATCAACTCCGCCTGAGCACCGGCACGCTGGCCGCGACCCTCGACGGCACGGTCCGCTATGCCGGCGGCGGCCTCGACGTTCGGCTCGGCGGACCGGTCGAGGCGGCGATGCAGCCGCTCTCGGCCCGCGTCAGTCACCTGGCCGGCACCCCGATCGCTGCGACGGGGATGCACCGGACCGAACTGAGCGTTGCCTACGCGTCGGCGGCCGACGGTCGGTACGCTTTTAACGTCGAGACCAGTTTGGGTTGGCAAAGTTTGAATGCCGGCGGGATGCTTTTCGGCCCCGCGGTCGTCGAGTTGGCCATTGACGAGCAACGGGTTCGCGTCCGTCCAACCGATGTCGCGGTCATGGCCGCGGCGTCATCGCCGAGCACGCCGCCGGTCGGTCCGGGAACGCTTCGGCTGGCCGGCGACTTGGTCTACCGTCCCGCCCTGCGGCTGGAGCTGCCCGCCGGGCGGTTGGCCCGTGACATTGAACTGACGCCGCAGCTGACCGCCGCTTGGCTGCGGTACCTGGCTCCGATCGCATCGGATGCCGCTCAAATCCGAGGCCGTTTGGGCATCGACATCGATGACGGCGTGGTGGACCTGGAGGATTCACGGGGCACGCGTTTGACCGGTCGGCTGGGGATCGATTTGGTGGAAATGCAAGCCGGTCCGTTGGCCGATCAAACGGCCGCCGCGGCCCGGCAAATTCAATCGTTTCTAGCAATCGGCAACGCGATCGTTCCGCCCGCCGGCGGCCGCACGCTGGTCACGCTGCCGCCCCAGACGGTTGACTTCGCCATCGCCGGCGGGGCGATTGACCACCGGGCGTTGAGGCTTCAAATCGGTTCGGCGGAGGTCATCACCGGCGGCCGGGTGACGACCGACGGGCGGCTGGATTTGACGGCTCAAGTGCCGTTGCAAGCCAAGTGGCTCGGCGCCGACCTGCGTCGTTTGGCCGGCCAATCGATGACGTTGCCTGTCACCGGGACGCTGGAACGCCCCAGGCTGGAGACCGAAGGGATTCGCCGCGTCGCCGCCGACCTGGGCACCAAAGCGGTCCAAGGGGCGGCGGAGAATTACCTGCAGGACCAAATCGACCGCGGCCTGGGCAAGCTATTCGGCCGCTAAAGACGATGGACTGGTCGACCGGGACTTAGACGATTGCGGTTGCAGACTTCGCTCTTCCTTTGAAGGTTTCCAAAGCATTGCGGCCGCCTCCAAGCAACTAATTAGTTTCGTCCGAATGCGCCATGCGATCTAAGTAACCTCAACCTCGAGTGCGTTTCTATCTCAGAGCCAACCCAATTTAGATCAGTGCGTCGGGTTAGTAAGGTTGCGACGTGTGTGTGGTCAGCGGGACTCGCCCAATCGCATGCTTTGCAAACATTGGCACTGGGCCGACCGGTCGCTTCGGGTCGATTGGTACGGCGGGGGGACTCGCCGGGTGCATATCTACAGCCGCATTAGTCACTGGTTCAAAAGCGGCAAGGGTTTGGTGCCGATCCGTTGGGTGTACGTGATCGACTGCGACGGGGACGCACCACGACGAGGTGTTCTCCAGCGCCGTCGTGTCCTTGAGTGACGACACGGGGCCGCAGTCGATTGACAGTGCTTCGAATGGCCCCGCTACTGATTTGTCTGTATAGCGTGGTGGTGTGTTTGTAAGCCGCGTTGCCTAGCGGCGAGGAGCATCACCGGGTTCGGCGTTGGCGTGGCAAAACGGGGGTGACCTTCAGCGACATGATGGTCAGCGTTCGCCGTTATTTGTGGGTCAGTTGAATATTCGAACAGGCCTCAGGCGGCCGGGCGGTTCTAAAACTCGCCCCCCCCGGTGCGAAAGCTTCTAGACTTCGGCGTCTCGCAAGCCGCCTAAACGCGGAAAGTCGAGCTAAGCTCTAACAGCCGCAAACGACCGCTTAGGAACACCGAATCAATAACTGGCGTAGTGAATCTTGCTAAAGATCCAGAAAGTGGATGGATTTTTAGCAAAATCCACTATGTTCGGCGCGGTTAATTGATTCGGCGTTCCTTGCGCAACGAGCGGTTCGTTCAATAATAGTTGAGTTTCGGGTGCGAGTCTGTCCCAACAGCACATCGTTGCTTGGTGCCATTGGTATAATCTTTTCTCCCGGCTCTTTTGTGTCTAATCAAACGATTTGCTACTTCTAAGTGCCTGTCCGGGATAGTGAGCCGATCGCATAATGTCTTTAGGCACAAGGTTTCTAGGCACAAGGTCCGTTAATTGATTTTGCAAAGATCGCAGCGATTTGCCGTTGGCTGAGCGAAGCGACGCCACCGATTTAGGTTGGTGGCATCTGCTCATTAAATCAGGCTCCCGAGATCCGAAACCGCTTGCGATAGGCCAGCGGGGTCAGCCCCATTTGCCGACCAAATCGTTTGGTAAAATGGCTTTGGTCGTAAAAACCCACCGCGACCCCAATATCGGCGATCGTCCGATCGGTTTGCACCAACATTTGCCTCGCGTGCTCAATGCGTAGCGCCAAAACGTACTGCGTCGGCGACATTCGCAGCATCGATTGAAACAGTTCGTTGAACCGGGTGGCCGACAGGTCGTTCGCTTTGGCCACGTCGGCCATCGATAGCTCTTCGGTGAAATGCGACTCCAGGTACGTCACCACGTCGGTCAATTCACCAAATTGAGACCGCTGGTCTTCCGGCGTTTCGACCCGGTACATCGCCCCGGCTAACCCGATCACCTCGCCGGCGAGATCCCGCAAGGGGGTTTTGGAACAGACGTACCATCGCGGGGTGCCCCGGACGTGTGGCACCAACCAAACCCGCCCCGGGATCGGCGTGGCCGCTTGCATCACCGCACGATCCTCCGCGTGATAGGCCTCCGCCAACGCGGGCGGTTGGAACTCGGTGTCGGTCCGCCCGATCAACTGCTCCGGTTGTTCCAGCCCAAAGACGTCCACCAACGTGGCCCGGTTGATCGCGACGTATCGGTGCGACGCGTCTTTGGCGAAAAAATGCACCGAGGGTAGTTGATCGAACAGCCCCATCACCTCCGCGGCGCCCGGGCACCGGTCAAAGAACGCTTGGCGAAATCGTTGTGCGGCTTCGGACGACAATCGAGGCATCGGCAAAACGTACCAAAATGAATCGCCAGCGGTACAATCTAACGATCGGGGGCCAGGTAGAATGCGGGCATGAATAATCGTTCTTCCTTCGCAAGCGGTTCCCCCTTCGCACGCGGTTGTCTGGCAACGGGATGGTCAATTTGGCTATCGCTTTCGACCCTCGGTGCGGCCGAGCCGATCTCCTTCAACCGCGACGTCCGTCCGATCCTTGCCGATCGCTGCTACCATTGTCACGGTCCCGACGCGGAGAATCAGGATTCGGAGTTTCGGCTCGACTCCGCCGCCAACGCGACCGCCGATTTGGGCGGCTACGCCGGCGTGGTGCCCGGCGACTTGGCCGCCAGCGAGTTGCACACGCGAATCCATGCCGATGATGGTTCGATCATGCCGCCCTCGGATTCCAACCGGGTCCTCTCGGCCGCCGAAATCGACATCCTCGACCGGTGGATCGAACAGGGGGCGGAGTACGAAGACCACTGGGCGTTCAAACCGGTGCCCGACGTCGTTCCGGTTCCCTCCCCGGACGATCCGGCCGGATGGGTCCGGGGGGACATCGACCGCTTCATCCTGCGGGGCATCCGGGCCGCGGGATTGACGACCGGTCAACAACTCAGCCGCGAGAAATGGCTCCGCCGCGTAACCTTTGATTTGACTGGGTTGCCGCCGACGACCGACCAAATCGACGCGTTCCTGGCCGATCGCTCCTCCGATGCCGCCGGCCAAGTCGTCGATCGGTTGCTCAGCAGCCCCGCGTCCGCCGAGCGGCTGACCACCGAATGGCTCGACGTCGCCCGCTACGCCGACTCGTTCGGTTATCAACGCGACGACCCGCGATACGTTTGGCCGTGGCGGGATTGGGTGATCGATTCGTTCCAACAAAACAAACCTTATGACGAGTTCATCATTGAGCAACTGGCTGGCGACTTGTTGCCGGGCGCTACGCGGAATCAACAACTGGCGACGACATTTAACCGGCTGCACTCTCATAACAAGGAGGGCGGGGTGGCGGTCGAGGAGTTCCGCGTCGAATACGTTTCCGATCGCGTCCACACGCTCGCCGGCGCGTTCATGGGTTTGACCATGGAATGTGCCCGATGCCACGATCATAAGTTCGACCCGATCAAGACCAAAGAATACTATCAATTGACGGCGTTCTTCTCGGGCGTCGCCGAAAACGGTCTGATCTCGTACTTCACCGACGCCACCCCCACGCCGTCGATGGGGCTGCCGACCGAACCGCAGCAACACGCCATCGACCGGGCCACGGCCGAAGTGACTCAGGCTCAAAAACATTTGCAAGAATCTATTTCCAGAGCCGAAACGGCATTTGATCCATGGTCCCGCGGCATCGAGTCGATCAGCGACTTAGGCGAACTCGCGGCCGATGGGTGGGTTGCGGCCATCTCGTTTGACCAGCCGGCGACAATCGACGCGGCAAAGCTGCGGGACGAGGAGAATAAAAAGCTCTCGGCGGCGAACGTCCACGCGTTTGTCAACGAAGCCGATGCCGATCAACCCACATTCACGTCGGTCAATAATAAGTTGGCTCCCGGCCGGTTTGGAAACGCCATCGCGTTGACCGGCGACGATGCGGTCATCGTTCCCGGCGTCGGTCACTTTGAGCGTCATGACCCGTTTAGCTTTTCGCTTTGGATTCATACGCCCGAATTGACCGAGCGGGGCGTGATCTACCGCCGGTCCCGCGGATGGGACGACGCGGGCAGCATTGGTTATGAGTTAACCAAAGAGGGCGACCGGTTGGTTGCCAAACTCTCGCACTTCTGGCCCGGCAATGCCATTGGAATCCAAACCACCGCACCGTTGGTACCCAACCGCTGGACCCATGTTGCGGTGACGTATGATGGCTGCAGCCGGGCGGAGGGATTGCGGATCTACACCGACGGCCGGCTCGCCGCAACGGCGGTGTTGCAGGATCGTTTGACCCGCAGCATTACTGATTGGCGGGGGGGCTATGAGGACTTGGCCATCGGTTCACGCTACCGCGACCGTGGTTTCAAAGATGGTCGTGTGGACCAATTCTTGGTCTATGACCGAACGCTCTCCGCGTTGGAAGTCGCGTTCCTGCATGATATTGATGATGCCGCCGGGGCTTTGCGTGATGAGGGTCAATGGACGTCGCGGGGTCGTCAGATGCTCCGGGAGCATTACCTTCTGACCGCGGCGCCGCAGGTCGATGAAGCTCGCCAAACCCTTCGATCGGCAAGGAAGCAACTCAACAAGGCGCTGGACCAAACCAACGACATCATGGTGATGCGTGAAGATCCACGCCCACGCCGTAACTTCGTGTTGCAAAGGGGCGTCTACGATTCACATGGCGAAGAAGTATTCGCCGACACCCCCGCGTTTTTGCCGCCCTTCCCCTCCGACCAACCCCGCAACCGGTTGGGTCTGGCCCGATGGTTGACATCCAATGACCATCCGCTGACCGCTCGGGTCACCGTCAATCGCTATTGGCAATTGATGTTTGGCCAAGGTCTTGTCCGAACCCCGGAGGACTTTGGTAATCAATCCCAACCGCCGTCGCATCCCGAACTGCTCGATTGGCTCGCCCGCGACTTCATCGATCATGGTTGGAACCTGCATCGATTGCTGCGGATGATCGCTCTGTCGGCAACCTATGGTCAAGATTCGGTGGTGGACCGGGCCAAGCGGGAAAAGGATCCGGACAATCTTTGGTTGGCTCGTGGTCCGAGCCAACGGCTCTCGGCCGAGATGATCCGCGACAACGCGTTGGCCGTCAGCGGTTTGTTGGTCGATGACGTCGGTGGTCCTCCGGTCAATCCCTACGATGTCGCCCTGGCTTACACCCCGCTGCCGGTCGACAAGGGTGATCGGTTGTATCGCCGAAGTCTTTATACGTTTTGGCGGCGGACGTCCCCGGCACCGATGATGATCACGATGGACGCCAACAAGCGGGAGGTGTGCCGTTTGCGTCGCGAGATCACCAGCTCGCCGCTGCAGGCGATGGTGATGCTCAATTCTCCTCAATTCATCGAAGCCGCCCGCGTCATGGCGGCCGGATTGATCGATCGACCCGCGGGCGTCGACCCGCTGCCGGTGCAAGCGTTTCGGACTCTGACCAGCCGGACGCCCAGCGATCAGGAACGCGAAATCCTCATACAACTTTATGAGGAACAGTGGGAACATTTTCGGTCCCGACCTGCCCAGGCTGAACAATTGCTCGGCGTCGGCAACGTTGCCAATCCGCCGGGCGTCGACTCCGCGCGATTGGCTGCCGCGACGGTGGTGATCAATTCAATCATGAACCTCGACGAGAGCATTCGGAACCGATGAGAATACACACAACACCTCATCATGCCCGCTCGCCCCTATGCACCGGGGGTCAGTTCTCCGGGTCGATGAGCCGCCGAGACTTTCTCAATTCATTTGGTCACGGTTTGGGTGGGATGGCGCTGGCAACGCTACTCAATCCGCAATCCGCCGGCGCCGCCGGAGGGACCGCTCCGGGATTACACTTCCCCGCCACCGCCAAGCGGGTGATTTTCCTGCTGCAGTCCGGGGCGCCGTCCCAAATGGACTTATTCGATTACAAGCCGCAGCTCAATCGACTCCATGGCCAAGAGTTACCCGATTCGGTCCGGCAGGGACAACGGTTGACCGGAATGAGCGGCAACCAATCCAGTTTGCCCCTGGTCGGTTCACCTTTTCAATTTGCGCAACACGGCGATTCGGGCGCCTGGGTCAGCGACCTGCTACCGAACACGGCCAAAATCGCCGACGAATTGTGCTTTGTCAAATCGCTGCACACCGAAGCGATCAATCACGGTCCCGGGGTGATGATGATGCAAACCGGCTCCCAATTCCCCGGCCGACCCAGCATGGGGGCGTGGTTGTCGTATGGACTGGGCAGCGAGAACGAAGACCTGCCGTCGTTTGTCGTCATGGTCGCCAACGAGCGGGGCGGACAACCATTGACATCTTCGCTGTGGGGCAGCGGGTTCTTACCGGGCAAGTACGACGGCGTCGAATTGCGACCCAGCGATGATGCGGTGTTGTATTTAAACAGCCCCGCGGGAATCGACCGCGCCAGCCGCCGCGGGGCGCTGGACCGGATCGAGCAGTTGCACGAGATTCAGTTGCAGGCAACCGCCGATCCGGAACTCGAAACCCGCATCGCCCAGTATGAAATGGCGTTTCGAATGCAAGGTTCGATTCCCGAGGTCACCGACATATCCGGTGAGACCGAGGCAACGTTGGCATTGTATGGCGATGACGTCAAAACCCCCGGCAGTTTTGCGGCCAATTGCTTGCGAGCCAGGCGGTTGGCGGAGCGGGGCGTGCGTTTCATCCAGCTCTATCAACCCGGTTGGGACCATCACAGTTCGCTGCCCGGCCAAATTCGCACGTCTTGCAAACGGACCGACCAACCATCGGCGGGTTTGATCGCGGATCTCAAACAGCGGGGCATGTTAGAAGACACGTTGGTCGTTTGGGGCGGCGAGTTTGGCCGCACCAGCTATTGCCAAGGCAAGATGGACGACAAGAATTTTGGTCGCGACCATCACCCGCGATGTTTTACGATGTGGATGGCCGGCGGCGGCGTGCGACCGGGGGTCTCCCACGGTCAAACCGATGACTTCAGTTACAACGTGACCGAGGACGGCGTGCATTTGCACGACCTACACGCCACGATGCTGCATCTGCTGGGCATCGACCACGAACAATTGACCTTCCGTTACCAGGGCCGCCGGTTCCGGCTCACCGACGTGCATGGCCACATCGTCCAACCGCTGCTCGCATAAGTTTCAGCGTTGCTCAAAAACTAGTGCAATCAATCAGCCGATAGGCGATAGCCCGGGCTGTCAAACATCAGGGTTGACGAGCAATTAGCTTAACGCCGATTTTATTCCGTTTGGCCGCCGAATTTCCCTTCCCCCCCTCTCTCCGCTTCGGGGCATTGGTCTCTACACGAGTCTGTTCGCTCTTCGGTAAAACCACTGGCGTCCGTGGCTATTGCATGTCGTCCCTATCGGGACTGAAAAAAGTTGTGTAGAGACCAATGGCTTCGGGGCGGGGGGGAGTTCAATTTTGAGGCAGCGAGCTGGCGAATAAGAAATGCCATTTCAATAGCGACGTTTTGACCGGTTCGATGCTGCGGATGTCCAGCGACTTTGATGAATCGAAAGTCAATCGCGAAGGAGGCAAGTTTGCTAGGTGTTTGTCCGGGATATTGAGCCGACGGCCCTAGCCGCGGGTTCAGACGCCCTAGACCCTGTCAGTTATACGCAAGTCGTCAGTTTCCGCTTTGGCCGAAGGCTTGCCAGGCCAGCGAAAAGTCTTTCATTCGACGCAGGCCGTTCCACATCGCTTCGGCTCCCGGCGGGGCGTCGCCGGAGCGGTTGTTGTGACCGCCAAGCTCGCCAATCATCAAAATCATTTCCCCAAGACTGGGCGGCTGCTCGGGCAACGGTTCGCTGCGAACCACCTTCCACACCGGCTTCCATTCAAACTCACCAAACACCGCTTCGCGATCGGCAACGTTGATGATCTGCTTGTTGAGATACTCACCAGCCAATTGACAGGCCCGTCGGTAGCCTTGGAGCCATCGGAAGGACTCTTTGTCTTCGATAGGCAATTGTTTGCGGTTGTTGCATTTTTGCCCCAGCGTTTGGGGGTCATGCGAGAACAAGACTCAAACGCGAGACTGCCCCGCCAGGGTGTAGCGAAACGCTACAACTGCGGATTTGATAATTTTGCTCAACCCGCCAGCCGGGCGGCTTTGGCAATGGGAATCCTCGCTCGGCGAAAATACAATGCGGACACCGCCCCGGCCGTCCCCGCGGCCGGCGGCTGAGGTTGTGGCGAGCCGCCGCAACGCAGTACTGATGCACATTTCCATCGAAATCTCGCCCCCGCCCCTCTCCTCGTCCCCTTCTGAGTTCGATCATGCCGATGCCCGATCCCCCACCGCCAAACGGCCCCGCCGGCCACCGCCCGCAATGGGGTGCGTTCTTGATCGCTGCCCTCGCGGCCTTGACCGCTGCCCCCGCGGCTTTGGCCATCGATCCGGCGCCGATCACCGAAACGGCCACCGTTCGCATCGTCGGAACGACCACCGGCGGACCATCGCAGGACGACCCGTCCCGCGCGATCGCGATCTCGATTCAACCCGGAGCCGGCGACGCGATCCTGGCGGCCACCGAGTCGACCCCGGTCAACGTTTCGGTCGTCTTTGACACCTCCGCCAGCCAGACCGGAGCGTTTCGCAAGGAGGCAATGTTGGCCCTCGGCTCGCTGCTGCGTCAAATCGAATCGCCGCGTACCAAGGTTCAGCTTTTTGCCGGCGACGTTCGTGCGGTCGCTCTGACCGAGGGTTTTCACTCCGCGACCGGGCCGGAGATGAAGGTCGGCTACGCGGCGCTGCAGCGCCGATTGCCGCTGGGCAACACCAACCTGCTGCCGGTGATCGCCGCGGCTGCCGACGCCGCATCGATCGGTGACGGCGCCGCCACGGTGGTCTACATCGGCGATGGTACTTCGGTCGCTTCGCTCGCCGACGGTCAAGAACTTCGCCGTTTGGTCAACCGTTTGCGTGACACTCAAACTGCCGTTCACTCGATCGTCGTGGGACCGACGACCGACCTGGAAACGCTCGCGGTATTGGCCAACCAAACCGGGGGGCGGGTTGTTTCGGTAGGGGGCGACTCGGGGGACGCGAGCCAAATCGCTGCGGACCTGGCGACCTCGGTGATGCAGTCGCCGGTTTGGATCGACGCGGTCGACGTCACCGGCTCCGAGACCGAGGCTTCTAACCTCGTCGAATTGGTTCAAATCGACCTTCCGCCACTGCGGCTGGACCGCGATTCGATCCTGCTGGGCCGGATGCGGACGACTGCCCCGGCGACGTCTCTGACACTCACATTGACCGGCACCGCCGGCGGACGCCCGATCGAGATCGTCGCCACCGGTGTCCCCGAAGCGGATCATCCCGACTTTGGATTCCTGGGTCAACTCGTCGCCGATGCTTCGACCGACGGCGGGCTTCGATTGCCCACCGCCGGCTCGTCGTTGCTGCGAATCAAGGCTTCGGCGATGTATCGTCAGGCCGAGACGTTGGCCAAAGCGAGCGAGATCGCGCTGCAGAACGGCAACCGCCGCGGTGCCGGAGCGATGGCCGCCGAAGCGCTGCGGGTCGATCCGCAGAACCCGCAGGCCAAATCGGTCGGCCGCCAGGTTGGACCGAAACTACTCATCATTCAAAACACCGATGACCCGTTCGGGGCACCCGGCGACGATCCCTTTGGCGCCGGTTCGGACAATCCTTTTGGCGCCCCGGCCGGTGACGACCCGTTTGGCGCTCCCGCCCCGCCCCCGGCTGACATGCCGGCACCCGCGACTCCGCCCGCACCCGAACCGGCGATCCCGCCGGCCCCGGCGCCTCCGCGGGCCATGGCGGCTCCGCCGGCCCCGCGATCATTGCCCGCTCCGCCGGCCCCGCCGCGGCCCGCGGGCAGCATGTTGGAACGCGACCTGACCCCGGTTCCCGGCGACGACGTGCTCCGTGAGACCGGCGGTGATTTGTTGGGTCAATTCGAGCAACTCCGTTCCCGCCAAGAAGGTCGGCTGCGGGCCGAGGTGACCTCAGCGTTGCGTGGCGCCCGGGCACAGTTGCGCCAGGACCCCGTCGGTGTCGCCGGACGGCTCAAAACACTGCTGACCGAGGTCGAAATCACCCCGGACATCGATCCGCAACTTCGCCGCGAGTTGATTGGCCAAGTCCGCGCCGCGATCCAGATCGCCGCCGCCCGCGAAGCCCAGGCACTTGAGGCGAACGCCAACATCGCCCAGCAACAGGCCGCCGCGACGGCTCAGCAGCGGTTGTTGGCCGAAACGTTCCGCCGCGAAGCCCGCCTCGAAGTGCTTTCCGAACAGCTCAATGCGTTGATCGACGAAGGTCGCTACGAGGTCGCCGACGGTGAGATCTCGCTTCAAATGGCGCTGCTGGCCGGCGATACGATCACCGAGGACAGCATCATCGGTCGCCAGGTAACCGACCAGGCGTTGATGCTCAACACCTACGCCCGCGACCGTCGGTACACCGAAATTCGCCAGCGCAACTTTGTCGACGCGATGTCGTTGGTGCTCAAATCCGGCGTCCCGTTTGTCGACGAACCTCCGATCGTTTATCCCGACGCCGACGTTTGGCAACGGTTGTCCCGACGCCGAATCGAACGATACGGCTCGATCGAGCTGGTCGGCGACTCCGAAGCGGAGCGGCGAATCGAAGCGAAATTGGACGATGAAACGAGTCTGCAGTTTCTCGACCAACCGCTCAACGACGTCGCCAACATCATCGGCGAAACGCACGACATTCCGATCCGAATCGACCGCCGCGCGATTGAAAATTTGGGCCTCACCGAGGACACGCCGGTCAGCATTTCGTTGCAAAACGTGACGCTGCGGTCGTTCCTGCGTCTGATGCTCTCGGACCTCGACTTGACCTACATGATTAAAGACGAGGTGCTGCAAATCACCACGATCGAAGCGGCCGAGGAGAACCCCGTGACCAAGGTCTACCCCGTCGGTGACCTCGTCGTTCCGATCGTCTCGCTCGGCGGCGGCGGCATGGGCGGTGGAATGGGTGGCGGCATGGGCGGCGGCATGGGTGGCGGTGGCATGGGCGGTGGCGGCATGGGCGGCCGGCGGCATGGGCGGCGGCGGCATGGGCGGTGGCGGTGGAGGGATGTTTGTCATTCCCGACGCCACACCGGTCAAACCTATTGTCACCCCGGCAGCCGTCTCTTCCGGTTTGATCGACGAATCCAACGGGCCGATCCGTTTGACCATCGCGGCCGATCAATCGATCGACGAAGCCTGGTTGAACTACTTCGATGCGTTGAAAATCGAGACGCCCAAGCAGCTCACGTCGCTCGATCGCCGCGTCCGGGCAACCGTCGGGGAGTGGAACACCAAGGCCACCACGGCGGAAAAAGCCAACGATTTGGAAACCGCCCGCGAGCATTTCGCTCAGGTCCGCGGGGTCATCGGCGGTGCGATTGCCGCCGGCCACGTTCAACCTTGGATGTACCAGGCCTACGCGGTTTCGCTGGAGGCGACCGGGGCCGATCCGGTCGATGTCGAGCGAGCGTTGCTCTCGGCGGTCGATTTCGCCGAGTCTCCCGGCGATGTCTTGCACGTCGCCGGCCGGTTGGAGGACCTCGGTCGTGACCGAGCGGCGATTGAGCTTTGCAAAAAGCTGACGCAGCTTGACCCTTATGACCGCAATGCGTTCGTCATGGGGATGCGATTGGCCGAAAAGCTCGGTTCACCCGCGGATTTGACTTGGGCGTGCAGCGGCGTGTTGCGTCAGGCTTGGCCACGTCAACACGAGGCGATCGCCCAAAAAGCTCGACTGCTGGCCCGGTCGACGCACGCGGTGTTGGTTCAAAATGGCGACACCGCGGCGGCGGATCAGCTCGCCGCGGCGCTTCGGGACGCCGCGTCGCATGATTGTCTGGTCCGGGTGACCTGGACCGGCGACGCGGACATTGATCTGGCGGTGGAGGAACCATCGGGCACGATCTGCTCGTTGGAGAGTCCCAACAGCCCCGGCGGCGGCACGCTGCTGGGCGACTCGTTCACCGGGGTGGGCGATGACCCGGCCGGTCAAACCAGCGAAACGTACATTTGCCCCGAAGGATTTTCGGGCGAGTACCGCGTGTTGCTTCGTCGGGTTTGGGGCAACGTCTCAACCGGTTCGGCGACGATTGACATTTTGACCGACGTCGGCCGGCCGGAGCAGAAGTTTGTCCGCCGGCAAATCCCGATCATGGAGAAAAATGCCCTGGTCGTCTTCGAGGTCAAAGACGGTCGTCGCCGCGAGGACCGTGCGGCCGCGCAGCTCGATCAGATCGGGCAATTTGGTCGCGAGGTTGGTCGCAAGGCGCTCGGTCAATTCTTTGGTCCCGCCGCCGGTGGCGGCAATGCCGCGGCCGCCCGCCAGTTTTTCGCGGAGTATCCCGAACTGGCCGGCGGGGGCAGCGGCGGGATTGGCCCGGACGGTTTGCCGCTGGGGTTTGGTCGACGCCCCGCGGTCGGTTATCAACCGGTGATCACGACGCTTCCTGAGGGGGCTTCTTTGTCGACGCTGGCGATTATCTCGGCCGATCGACGTTACGTCCGAATTTCACCGGCACCCTTTTTCAGCCAAATCGGCGACGTTTTGACGTTCAACTTTGTCTCCGGCGGCGAGGGTCAAGGGACCGGCGGCGGCGGCGCGGCCGGCGGTGCGGCCGGTGGAGCGGCTGGCGGCCTGGGCGGTGGCGGCTTTGGCGGCGGCGGCGGCGGCGCCGGCTTGGGCGGTGGCGGCAACTGAGCGGCGTCTGGACAGACTGGTCGGCCGACGTCAAACTTTCGGCCGATCAATCGCACCCGTAGCTCAACTGGATAGAGCATCGGTCTTCGGAACCGAGGGTTGGGGGTTCGAATCCCTCCGGGTGTACTCTTTGCAATCTGCGAACCAAGGCGACCACGCCGGTTCGTTCAGAGTGCCCAAGCTCGCAGTGTCACTTTCGCCGCGAAAAACGCACGTCTTTTGCAGTGTTTCCGCAATCGAGAGAGTCTCGGTTGTCTCTATCTCGCCGGCACGGCTGAGCCCTCGAAACCCAAAATTGGCGAATCTCCGCCGAGACTATCGCGCTCTCGCCTTTCGGCCGCGCTCTAAGTTCATTCGCCGTTTGCTTCGGCTCATGCGAGCCGGACGGTGAAAAATCATGCTCGGGTTAACAGGTTGGAGCATCTTTCGGCGACTCGATGCGTTCGACAACGTCCGGCGGAATCGAAAGCATCAACGATCGGCCGTTGTCCCATTCGACGTCAACCTGGGTCCACCCGCTTTGCGGGTACAGCCCCGTCAGAGTTCCGGTCGCTCCAATCGGGATTGGGTCGGGATCGTCGGTCATCGAGATCAGCCGAATTCGGTCGCCTGACTTGAGTGGTGTCGTCATGGCTGAGTTCCTCGTTGGTGGCTTGCTGGGTCTGAATAAAGACCTGGCCCGCTGTCGGCCAGTGTGGTGCGTTTGGTTTGGCTTGGTAGCAGTTTCCGCACTCACGACAAAACGCCCGCACGCTACCAACGTCGGGCGTTTTCGGCGGCGTTTGGGTTAGAACCCGAGCGGTACCAAAACGTCGGCTTCCATGCCGGCGTTTCGGCTTTCGTTCAAACCACCGCGCCGAGTTCGCTCTTTCGCAGGAGGTCGTACATTTGGATGAAGATGTAGTGTTCTTCCAAAAGCGGTCCTTCCGGTCCGACGTCCGCGTCGGCGATCTCAAGGGCGTCGGCGAGTGGTTTGAGGTTGTCCGCGATTCGGTAGAAGTCTTCGCGAATGGTTCGGTAGGTATCCGCGTCGAGCTTCTTCATCGCGGTACGAAGAGCGTCTTGGCGGGCGGCGATTTCTTGTGTCTTGGCCATGGTTGGTATCCTGTGCAAAGGTTTGAGTTATTTTCGGTCCGTTGCGTTAGGACACATGAAGCCATGATCCCGCGGAGAATTCAAGAGAAACGGGCAGCACTCTGCGTCATTTTTGAATCTTTCTGGATGTCCCCTGTGTGTGCGACAAGCACGGCGTGTCGCGTTGTCGCGAAGGATCGGCAAACTGATGCCAGACAAAGAAACGCCGCGGTGGTGGGGCAACGTCGTGGGCCGTGGTCGTTGAAACGAAAAACGCCGCGGGGGAACACGGCGAGGAGTGGGCGGTTGGTTGGCACGGCCGTCTTGAATCTCATTCCGTTTGAACCAAGGTGTCGGGCGTTGCGACTTTCATTCGGGATCCGTCGACCATCGGAATGTAGTACCCGCCGATGGTCCGCCGGAGGCTGTCGAATACCTCAACGCCGTTGATTCGATCGCCGGCTTTGATCTCGTGGGCTTTACGCTGTGTCATGTTGGGTTTGCTTTTTGGAGTAAATCGTGACTTTCTAGGGCGACCTACATGGAGCCATGAAACGTTCGGTGAATCAAGTCGATTCGGAGGTTTCAGTGCAACGTTGCGACATTAACTTCGTCCACATCTTTCGTTGCTCGGCCCAGTCGTGGGTTTTGGCGATCGGGCGGACTTCGCGTTCTAGGATCGCATCGCGGCCTTGGACGGTTCGAGGCAGGTCGAGAATCTGTTCTTGAATGTCGGGAGCCAAGTTGTCGAGCCACATGATTTGGGACATGCGGGTAGTGGAAATTTGGCCGTAGTGGGCCAGTTCGCTTTGGTTGATGATAACGCCGTCGCGGACGAGCTTGCGGCAGCGGTGGGCCAGGGCGAGCAATCGCGTGATGCGTGGGACGCGGCCTTGCGGTTTAGTCGGGGCTTTGCCGTCGGCGAGCGACTTGCTACCGTTGCGCCGAGTTTGCACGTGGAAGGATCGGTTGACGGTGAGTTTGGAATTCATGCGAGCACCTCGATGTTTTCGGCGGTCAGGCTTTGCATGCCGGTGTCGTGGAACGTGATGCCAACATTGCCCGCGACGCCATCGAAGTCGACTCGGTCAACGAGCAACGCAGTGAGACGGACTTGTTCACGGGGCTGGATCGTTTGCCACAGCTCTTCAAAGCCAGCGAGCAGTCGCCGGACATCGGCGGTGTCGATGCCTTGGGCTTCCAGAGATTGAAGTTCGCCGGCGATGGCTTTGAATCGGTCTTCGGCGGTGTCGATTCGTGTCTGCAGCTCGGGTAGCCCAGCGACTCGGCCGTTGTTGGAGACGTTGGCGGCGATGGCTCGCAACTTTTCATGATCGTTGCGGAGTTGTCGCTTTAGCGATTTGCGTTCGGCTTCGAGATTCATGCGAAGTTGATCCGAACGGGATTCGATTTGACCGATGGTTTGGTTGAGCAGGTCTTCGTCGGTGCCGATGGTTTTGATTTGTTCTACAACGAAACGTTCAATTTCGCCGGCGGGCACCGAGGGAGCCGGGCACTTCGCCCAACCCTCTTGCATCGCCGTGCCGCAAACGTAGTAGCGATACCGCTTGCTACCTTTGCAGCTGTAGGAGTGCGTCATGGGTCGCCCACAGGCTTTGCACCAAATCAGACCTTTCAACAACGCGTTATGTTTGTTGCGAACGCCCGTGCCGCCGGATTGACCGTTGCCCTTGAGTTGGTTCTGGACGCGGTGGAACAGATCGAGCGGCACGATGCCGTCATGTTCGCCCTCGTGCGTTTCGTCCTTGTAGCGAATCTTGCCGATGTAGGTGACGTTCGTCAGCAACTTGTAGATGGCGTTCTTGGTGAATGCTCGGCCGCCGCGGTGGTCGCCCTTTTTAGTGACCCATTGTTTGGTCGTCCAACCGCGTTGCCTAAGTTCCTTGACGACGGGAAGCAGTGACCGATGTTCGACATACAGACGGAAGATTTGGCGAACGCGATCAGCTTCGACTTCATCGACGAGCAGTTTGGTGTTCTCGACCATGTAGCCCAGCAGCGGCATGCCACCGGACCATTTGCCTCGCCGGCGTGAGGCGGCCACCTTGTCCCGAATCCGTTCGCTGATCATTTCTCGCTCGAATTGGGCGAACGAGAGGAGTACGTTGAGTACCAGCCGGCCCATCGACGTTGATGTGTTGAACTGCTGCGTGACGCTCACGAACGATACACCGTGCTGGTCGAAAGTCTCGACAATTTTGGTGAAGTCGAGCAGTGATCGGCTGAGGCGGTCGACCTTGTAAACGATCACGCAGTCAACGTTGCCGGCTTCGATGTCGGCCAGCAGTCGTCGCAACGCCGGACGTTCCATGTTGCTGCCCGTGAAGCCGCCGTCGTCGTACGATTTGAGGACGACTTCCCAGCCTTCGTGCTTTTGCGAAACGACATAGGCCTCAGCGGCGTCACGTTGGGCATCGAGAGAACTGTATTCTTGTTCTAGTCCTTCTTCGGTGCTTTTGCGGGTGTAGATCGCGCATCGCACGGTCTTCTTTGGATCTTTGCTCATTTGGATTCCTGTTGATCGAGTTTGAAGAACCGGTTGCCGCTCCAGTGCGACCCGGTGACGTGTTTGGCGACGGCGGAGAGCGACCGAAACAGCTCGCCTTCAAATTCAAAGCCGTCGGTCGTGACGCGTACCCGAATCTCGCGGCCCTTGTAGAAACGTGTGATCAGCGTTCCCGGCAGCGGTGTTGCCGACGATTGCACGCCGGCCGGGAGGACTCGCGTGCGTTTGTCGGCGTCACTCGACAGCCGCCGCGTGGCCGGCGAAGTGACTCGCAAGTCCGCTCCGTCGGCCAGTTCTCGGAGGCGATTGATCGCGTCCGCGGACAGACCGCCTTCGACGTTGGCTTGCATCCGCCACACGATGCGGCGGATCAGCCATTTGCGGTTCTTGGCGTTGGTCGTTTCGCCGGTGACGATGGCGAATTGTTCGCGTAGTTCGCCACAGGTCATCTTCTGCAATCGAGCGACCTCCTTGGCAACGTTCAGCTTCATTTGGGGCTCCTGGTTTTGCGTGTATCAGCCGCCGAGACGTTCGGCGGTGTGACACAGAGCCCTGAGTTCGCGGACGAGTCAACTGAACGGTGGCAACTTTCGGAAGAAGTCTCAGAGATTGGCCGGGTGACTGGCGACAACGCACGCAGGTTGATGATTGCGTCGGCCAAACAAGTGGCAATTTGAAGTTGGCGGGACTGGGGTGAAGGCGATGAAGGTTCGACTTTTGTGAGCATCCGAACTCGGGGGATTGAGGGCACCGATCGTCATCGGCATTGGCGTAGAGCTTCCATGGGCGGGTCGTTGCTTGGGTGGATGGGTTAGGTGGCTGTGTTGAATCAGATTTGGCCGAATGAGTTCGGCTCGAGTTGCTCGCGGATGGGTTCGATCAGGTCGCGGCCCCAATCGGCTTTGTAGAGGCCGGCGAAGAAATCATTCCGGGATACTTCAACGTCGAGCTGTGTGATCGTTTCGGTCAAGAAGTCGGCCGTTGGAACGACGTGGCTGGTGCGATCCTTGCGTCGCAAGCACAGTCGCTGCAAATGCCCAATCTCAACCAGCTTTTTTGTCGTTCGCACCAATCGCATTTTCTTGCTTGCGTTTTTGATCGTGGCCCAATAGCTCGGCTCGAACGGTACGCCGTGGTAGGTCATGCCAGTGAGCCAACTGGTCCGAATCGGAAACTTTGCAGTCGCCAATTCCCCGAAGACTTCGATCTCGGCGACAAGGCAACATCCCAGTTCAAAATCATTTTTCTTCATGCTTTTCTCCAAAAGTCGGACAACGTGTTCCAGAAAACAAACTGAGGTAAGTAAGGCGGCTGATTCGGCGGGCCTGACCTGAGTGCTTGCTGGCTGGAGGACCCGTTCGATGTTCTGTGTGTGTGTGTGCGCGCACACCGTGTTCGCGCGCACACAGGGGCGGGCGTGCTCACACCGCCCCTGGGGGTTGTAGGGGGTGCGCGCGCGGCACACACAGACCCGATTCTGTGTGTGTGCGCGCACAAATAAGTGCGCGCACGGCACACAGGACCGATGCGAATTCCTGTCTGTGCGTGCAGTTCATTCGGTGCGCGCACACACAGAAAAGACTTCAAAAATGATCCGAGTCGGACGTGGCGGGTTGTTCGATCGACGCCAGTTTGACGGGGCGGTTGGCACCGTCTTTCCACTGATGAATCAAGCCAAGATCCTCCGCTTCTTGCTGAAGCTCCTTGGCCTTCCGCAGGGAACCGATGATGTCGCCGGCACGACTGCGAATCGTCGTCATGCGCTGCGGTTCTTCACAAACAAACCGCTCTGCAAACTTTTCCGCGGTCCATTCTTCCTTGGGTGGCTTCTTTTTCTCCGGCTTGCTCTCGGCTCTTTGTCTGCCGGTGTATTCCTTCTTGAGATCTTTGGCATTCAATGAATCGTCCGTGTACCAAACCGGAAACGACCAACGCAGCACCTTTGGCTCGATCGGCGGCCAAGATCGCACGGCGGCATCGACGACCACACAACCAGGTTCCTGGTGATGCCGCAGGACCAAGTGCGTGTCGGTCGCCCGCGATTGACTGCCCGCACCCGCACCGACATCGGTGACGGACTTCACGGATTGATTGCCTTTGCTGGCGTGATGAACCAACACGAACGAACACTGCAATTTGGCAGCGTAGCGATCGAGGACGTTGTAAAGATCCGTCACGTTTCCGTTGCTGTTCTCGTCGGTGTCTTTCGGCATGAAGCGATAGAACGCATCCAAGATGATTAACTTAAAAAATCCAGGCTTGAAAGTTTCAAAGTAAATCCGAAGCGCATTGATATCGGGAAGTCGGCCACGGAGATTGTCGATGAACATCGACTGATTCAGGGACTCGACCGGAATACCGCGAGCCCAGGCCACGCGGGGAATCCGATCAGAAGATGTTTCCGCGTGCAATTCGTTGTCAAGCAGCAAGACGTTTCCCTGGTGGGTCGGATAGTTGTCCAACCAATTCCGCCCTGTGGCCACCGCCATCGCTAAGTCCAACACCAACCACGATTTGCCCAGCTTCGGAGGTGCGATCACGTTCATCGTTTCGCCGACTCGCAGCAGTCCGTCGATGATTGGATCACGCAGGACCGGAAACTCGTCGAGCAGTTTGCCGACGGGTCTGATCTGTGGAGTGAAATCCGATTCACGCGAACGACCGTCGTTCACGTTTTCGCTCCCCGACGCCTCTCCCCGCTTGCAGTTTTTTTCCGCGTCGCGTAGTCGTTTTAACATCGCGGCGTCCGTCCAATCTTTAGGGAAAGGACGCGCCGCTGCGTATTGCCGTATGCACCGTATCGCGTCATCGTCGGACAGATCGTGTTCAACGCACCGGCAACACGCCACGAAAAGGCGATGCGAACCGTCGCTGTGGTCGTTGATCTTCAACCTCAAGAGCGACGCCAAGCAATCATCAAACGCAGCGTTGAAATCGCTTGGCTGTGCAATCGTGTCGCGATCGGTTTGCGGCCAAAGCTGCTCGCAAAGCTCGTTGAGACTTCCCTGGCAATCTTGCAGCTCGGCCGGCGAACCACTCAAGCGTCTCCCGGTGACCGTGAAGAAGCGGCCTTTGTCGTAGACTTCGACCTTTCCGACCATCAGTGGACCGAACCCATCTTTGCGGCACTGAGCAAACGACGGTTTAGCTCCCTGGAGGAACACTTTCACGCCGGTCCCCGATGGTGAAACCTCGACGTAGGTGTCGAAGTCAGCAACGAGATCGGCACCCCAGATGTAGTGGCCGGATTCGTTCAAGCAATCGTCGATGTCCACGCCAGCGAACGGATCGTCAGCCGTGAAAACAAAACCGATTCCGCTGAGCCCCTGCGAGGATTCAAAGCGATCCCAAGCGGTTTCAAAATCCGACCAAGTCGAGGATTCGTTGGTCTTGGCCAACCGACCGCTGTGTGGGTCGATCGGTTCTTTCGTTGGTCGGCCATCGCGATTGACGGACCGCCAGCACACCCATTGCGGTACCGCCCGCAGCGACGGAGGAATGTTCTGTATCGGATACTTGGCGACGCCGACCGATTCGGTGGTTTCAGGATCAGTAGCCTGCATGTTCGAGTCTGTCCTTAAACGCGAGTGGAAGATTGGCGATTGCGATCCGCATCCATGCGGCTCAGCTCGCTGGCGATGTGATCGAAGTTGGCTTCGGAAAACACGCGAGCGTGGCCGGCCCAGCCGGTCGCTTCGATTTTTCGTGATCGAATGATGTATTCGATGCGGTGGACCTTGGTGTTCAGCCGCCGAGCGATCTCGCCGACGGTTAACAACAGCGGAAGCTGTGACATAGATTTCCTTGGGGCATGCGGAAAAACTTCGCAGCGGTTGCCGGTTGATGGGCAGACGGCGAAGCCCAGAAAGAGAGGGACCAAAATCTGCGGAGTCACCCGATGCGGGGACGAACGGCAGATTCAAAAGAAGCTCGCCGCGATGATTTGCTGGCGGGCGAGGAGCTCGGTGGCTCGGTCGGTCGCTGGTTGGTTGGCTGCGTGGCTCGGTGTTCGAGCGAGTGGGATTATGGGAATTGAAGGAGGCTTGTCAAACAAAAATTTCCGCTTGGATTGGCTGTGCCGTCGTGTGGATCGCGATGACGGTTTGGCACTGCAAAACACGCTAATAACGGTTGTTCAAAAACGCTTGGATGGTCCGGGCGAGAAGACTGCACCACCCTGGTTTCGACACGGGTTGGCCAACTGCTTGTCTGTTCGTGCTGGCAACAGCGATCGAAAAACAGCGGCAAACACGGGTCGAATCATGCTGCTTCGTTTCCGCATTTGAAATTCTCTGGTGTTACGAAAATTGGCGTTGGAAAAATCAGAACTTTGCAAAATAAAATGTGGCCTTGAATCATGAAGAAACGGTCCTCCTCTACCCTTTACCTATGCCGTTCTCGGTGACGACTGCGCGCCGTTTTGAAAAATCCATCCGAAAACGTTCGGCGAACAGCGCTGCCCTATCCCTAGACCTTCCGGTTTTTTCGCCCGATGGGCGAAACGCTCGCGAAAATTTCCGCAAATAGTTTGCGATCGCAAACCTTCTCTGAGTTACTTATGCAAACTGGCACGCCCGAATGTTGGATTCCGTGGGATTCTTCACAACTTTTTGAATCGCCATGTGACCATTGGTTTCAGAGATCAGACATTGCACCGCTCGCGTGTTCGTCGTTGACGATCGAGCTCCCTTTATAGACCTACCGGAACGAACGCCCGAATCACGAAATCGTGATCAGAATTTCGCGAAATTGTTTCGAGCCGAAGAATCGCGTCCTTCCTCGACTACAAATGCAGTCTTCCTCGCTGGCATCGCGTTCAATTCAAATTTTCTGCGAAAAAGGTTGCGACAGTTAAACGTTCCCTACTCCTTGAGCTACTCCGCCAAGTCACAACCCGGCGGTGATCCGGGAAAATACTTGGGCTCGCACACCGATTGAATCATCGCGATCGTGCAGCCAGCGTGTCTCGCCCTGTAGACCGTCCAATTCGCGGGCTCGAAAGGCGAAGCAGACCGACATTTTTTGGCAAATAGTTTTTTGCATAGTTGTTGGGCTGAGTGGTGCGAACTGCCATCAACGTGAACGAGTTGGTCTCTCCTCAGGGTTACTTAGGCGACCAGGTCGCCTCGTGCGCCAGATTCTTGCGACTTCGTTGGATCTATTTCGTAAACCGTTGGTTCAGTTTTGCCACTCGAGTTGTTTGCGAAGACGAGAAACGTAAAGCCCTCCTGGGTTACTTATGCAAACGTTCCATGTCCAATTCCGAAATCTGTGTATTTCACTAGATATTTCTTCTACTGCGAAGCGAACTCGCGAGCAGCGGTTGAGTTTGGCGTATGTGTTGTCCATCCAGATGACGCGAACCAATTGAGTTGAACATCGTTCCGCGCTGGCGATTTTGCTCTACCACCAGTAGACCTGCCGGAACAAATGCTCAAATCAAGAAATCGCGATCAGAAATTTCGTACAAGCCGTCGTAGTCTCAGCTGTTGTCGTGATCAAACACCGCGAGCCGCGAACATGAAAAAGAGACAACCGTCTCAGGTTACATATGCCGTTTCTCGAGCATATTGTGCGGCGAATTCAATGCTCCAGCCCAGGAAGAACGTAGCGTCTTTTCAGACGGTCACTACGTGAAAAGGGCTTGACGCTGCAAAACGCTGCCCTGGACAAGAGCCAGTCTCTTTCGAAATCAGCCGAGAACGCTGGGCAATGTGGTTTAGAGAAACCGAGAATGGTGCCGTGACTAAAACGCAGGGGGATTGATTCCCTTGGCTTTGAGGGCCGCGAGGTACTTGTCGGGTTCGGCGACTAGCTTTTTGGCGCAGCCGGGGCAGCAGATGTAGACGGCTTTTCCGTTCACATTCACTTTGCCTGGAACGCCCATGCCGCCGAGTGGTTCGTCCATCACGGGACATGTTTTCTGTGCGGCGATCGCAGCAGCATCGGCAAGCGTGGATTTGAAGACGCCTTCGCGGACTTGTTCACCTTTGGCGTTGTAGTACTTAGTGAGGTACTGGTCGGGTGAGGCTTCGACTTTCTTGGTACAGCCAGCACAGCAGACGAAGAGCGACTTATCACCAATCGTGATCTTGGGTGGCTTGCCCATCGAGCCGAGAGGTTGGCCGCTTACGGGGCACGTGGCTTGAAGGCTAATGAGCAGTTCGTCTGAGAGCTTGCCGCTGGCGAGTTTTCCCATGGCGTGGAAGACTAGCGGCTCGCTGCCGATGTTTGTGATCTGGACATTCATGTGCAGTTGTCGGTCGGCAACTTTGGATAGATCCACGCCGACTCCGATGGCGAGGTTTTTCAGCGTTTTGAGTTCGTAGCTGTATTCCTTTTCGCTTTCGCCAACTCGCAGTTTCAGTGTTCCTGAGGCATCCGGCGGTGCGATGGGTTGATCGTTCTGGCCAAGGATCATGAACATGATTCCCTTTTCGGCGATCACCGTTTCGATTCGGCGGTCGCCAACTGTTTGCACGGTTCCGCCATGTGGGCCAGTGGTCGCGTCGGCGGCATGACCGGCGTACTGGTGAGCCGCGTGGTCGTGCCCGGCGTGGTTGTGTGTTGTGGCCGCTTCTTGGGCAGGTAAGAACTGGGGTGCTGCCAACAGTGCGGCAGTGCATACGGTTGCTAAGAATTGACGTCTCATGGAACGTTCCGTTTAGGAGGAAATTGAGTGAAAGGCGATCCGTCGTGGGTTAGCTGGTGTGGTGATACACGTGGAAGACAGCCGACCCGTACTTGTAAATCAGGGATTGCTCGAAGTACTCGTCGTCGGCCAACAACTCTGGGAATCGAAATTCGTCGATGATCAAACAGAGGTCTCGCGGATGTTCTTTAAGCGACGCTCGAATCATTTCGAGGAAGCGATCGGTCACGGGGTAGTCAAACGGTGAATAGAGAAAGAAGACGCTTTGTTTCCAGCCATCTGATAGTCGAGAATGTTCGTGCAGATGACTTTGATCGAATCTGCATTGGGACAGACCTTGCCGAAAGCCTCGACGTTTCTTTCGGCGATCCGGCACAATGCGGGCGAGATTTCCAAGCCGAGGACTTCGTCGAATCCGTGTTCCGCAGCGAGCAACAAGACTCGGCCCTTGCCGCATCCAACGTCGACGAACACGCCCTCGCCGGGCAGGTCGATCTTTTCCATGATCTTGCGAAAGTACCTCGCACGAGTCGGCTTGTATTTGTCAGCGTGCTGTTTGTCTTCTTCGCTGATGTCCAGGTCGTTGATCGCGACCTCGGTTCGGGTATCAAGCTCGTAGCGTTTGTCGAACGCGTAGTCGTCGACGACGCTCAAGACACTTTGCATCGTCATTGTCGGTCTCGTGGAGAAAATCCGTTTCAGGAACTCAGTCGCTGCCATGGGGGCTTTCGTTGGTAAGGCTTTACTCGTTCGGGTTACTTCAGTTTTGCGAGGTACTTGTCTGGGTCGGCGAGCAATTTGTCTTTGCAGCCGTCGCAGCAAATCCAGACCGAAGTTCCGTTCACGTCGACCTTTTCAGGTGCTCCCATCGTTCCCAGCATTTCGCCGCTGACTGGGCACATGTGTTGGGCCATCGCGGACTTGTAATCTTCCGGAGAGAGCTCTTTTAGGCCCGGCATCATCTTGGCCATTGGCGAATCGGCGCTGGCGTGGTCGCCGTGGTCATGGTCGGCGTGGTCCTCGGCCATATCGCTGGCGGGAGTCGCGGGTGGCGTCACAGGATCGGATTCCGGCGAGTTGCAGCCGTAGATGCCGAGAATGAGCAGCCCGCCGAGTAAGAAAGGAATGAATTTCGTGAGTCGCATGGGGTTTGGCTTCGCGGATCAGGAGGGCGGCTTTTTGGATTGACGTGCATTTGGATGCCTGGGCGGTCGCTTTCTTCACGCGGCGCGACAAGAATTCTTCTATTTAGCCTAAATGCGTGAAGAAACGCAGACTTCGGGCATCCAAAAACACATCAGCAGAAGCGTCTCACAGAGAATGAGTGGGTTATGTCAACCAACGATTGCAAAACGGTGCAGCCATACCTGTCGGCTTATCACGACGGCGAGCTTGCGGCTGGACAAGCGGCAACTGTGGCGAAACACGTTGAGTCATGCGAATCGTGTGAAGCGGAGTTGCGCGCATTCGAGTCACTCGGGTCGGCTTTCGCTCAAACGCCCTTCCCGGCAAAACCGTCTGATCTGTGGCAGCGGATCGAACGGGAACTGCCAACGGCCGCCGAACCGGTGACTTTGTCGAAGCGATTCAGTGTTTGGGTTCGTGAGTCGCCGTACGGTGCGGGGCTGGTGTCGATGGCAGCGTCCGTTTTGGTGCTGTTGGGTGCAGGGCTGTGGTACAGCGGCGGCAACAATCACGACATGGCTGGCGGTGGTGCGATGGCGATGCACGGCAGCGACGGGCATTCGCAGGATGGTGAAATGTCGGCTGAACACATGGCCTCAGGCGGTACGCCGCATGATCATATGAAGCAGTTCGCCGGGGTGATGGACGACTATTTGCAGAAGCTGCCTAGCGATCCAGACGGAGCGGAGCAGATGCTGCTTACCAAGTACGACGGTGAGGAAGTCGACGCGGAGGGAGCAGTAAAGTTGGTCGGCTATCGACCGATTGTCTCGGGTGGATTGCCCGAGGGCTATTCGTTGGCGTCGACCAGCGTGTTGAAGATGCCTTGCTGCACTTGCGTGAAGGCGGTTTGCAAACGGAGTGACGGTTCGACGTTGGTCCTGTTTGAACACGACGACGAAGAGGCCGCTTGGTTCGGCGATCGCCCATCGAGCATGGCAATGTGCGGCGACAAAGATTGCTGCCTCGTCGATCTCGATTCAAGCATTGCTGCAACTTGGAAACAAGGTTCACGCAGCGTTACGGCCGTCGGCGTTCGCGATCAAGAGGAAGTGGCGACGCTGGTGAACTGGTTAGACAAATCTTGAGGCGGTTAATATGAACGAATTTCTCAAACAACACCGTGGCAAGCTTTGGGTCGCACAAGCGATTGCTTTCGTATTAATTGGTGTGTTTGTCGCTTCATGGTTTGGCGGTGGGTCCGAGCAGCCGAACGTCCCGGCGACTTCGGCGGTGTCTAGCTCGGGCGATTCGCAGAGCAAGCCGACGATTTGGACGTGCAGCATGCATCCGCAGATTCGCCGCGATGGGCCGGGAAGCTGCCCTATCTGTGGAATGGATTTGGTGCCGGTCAAAGAATCAGCCGGCGGCGTTCGCACGGTGTCGATCAGCCCCGAGATCAAGAGCCTGATGAACGTGCAGGTCAGTCCGGTGCGTCGCCAATACGTGACCGCCGATGTTCGCATGGTGGGCAAGATCGAATACGACGAAACGCGACTGGCCCACATCACCGCTTGGGTTCCCGGACGGCTCGAACGCATGTTTGTTGACTACACGGGAGTCGAAGTCAACAAGGGCGACCACATGGTTCAGATCTACAGCGAGGCTCTCTACACCGCCCAAGAAGAACTGCTTGCGGCGACCAAACGCGATCGTCCGCCAAGTTCCTCTCGCTTCATTGAGCCACTCGATTTGGCCGAGTCGGCTCGCGAGAAGTTGCGGTTGCTCGGTCTGACGCCTGAACAGATCCAAACGATCGAACAACGCGGCAAGTCATCCGAAACCGTAACGATCTATTCGCCTGTCGGTGGCGTGGTCGTCGGCAAAATGAAACAGGAAGGCGATCGCGTGCAGACCGGCGACCGCATCTACACCGTCGCGGACTTGAATCACTTGTGGGTTCAGATGGATGCGTACGAATCCGACTTGGCCTGGTTGCGATACGGGCAAGACGTTGAGTTCACAACCGAAGCGTATCCGGGCGAAGTCTTTCACGGTCGCATCGCTTTCATTGATCCAGTATTGAACGAAGACACGCGAACGGTCAAGGTTCGTGTGAACGTCAGCAACGACGACGGGCGATTGAAGCCGGAGATGTTTGTGCGGGCGATCGTGAAGAGCAACGTTGCCGCGGGCGGCCGAGTGCTCGACGCTTCGTTGGCAGGCAAATGGATCAGCCCGATGCATCCGGAGATCGTGAAAGACCAACCGGGCGACTGCGACATTTGCGGGATGCCGTTGGTGCGGGCGGAGTCGTTGGGCTACGTCACGGCGGAGCCATCCGACGCCGCCAAGCCGTTGATCGTTCCGGCCTCGGCTGTGTTGCTGACCGGCACGCGGGCGATCGTGTACGTGCAGGTCCCTGACGCGGCAAAGCCAACCTATGAAGGCCGCGAAATCGTAGTTGGTCCACGAGCGGGCGACTTCTACCTCGTCAAAGCCGGACTCGAGGAAGGTGACCTCGTCGTGACCAACGGCAACTTCAAACTCGATAGCGCTCTGCAAATTTCCGCGAAGCCGTCAATGATGACGCCGCAAGGTGGCGGTGGCGGTGGGCACAATCACGGCGGGATGGAAATGCCGAAGTCGGATGATGGAGTCGCGATGGACGCACACCCAATGGATTTAGCTCCGGCGGTGAAGAACGCGATGCAGCAAATCGTCGAGCGTTACAAAGGCGTTCAAAAAGCCATCGAGGCGGCAAACCTCAATGACCTTCGATCGGGCTACGTCAGTCTCGGCGAAGCCATCAAAGCAGTGCCAGCGGACTTGATCGGTCCTGACATGCGGCCGCAATGGTTCGAGGTCGCGATGCTGCTTCGGAACGACGTTGCCGAAGGTCGCGAAGTGGATTCGATGCATGAAGCCGATCGGGTGTTTGCATTGACCCGACAGCACATCGAACAATTGAAGGCTCAGTTCCCGCTGCCGATGTCGCGCGATGAGATGCAAATGCCGGCGATGGCGAACATGGACGCTCCGCCGGAAGTGACCCAGCAAATAAGTGGGTTCATCGCTCCGTACCTACAACTCGGCCAAGCACTCGCAGCCGACGATTTGAATACGGCCAAGCAAACGGTCGAACCGTTGCACCAACAGCTCACTAGCCTGTTACCGATCGTTTCCGAATCGAAAGCGGTTGACGTTTGGAACAAAGAGAAACGCGATCTTTCCGAGATCGTCGCGAGACTGCAAAAGGCGGGTAACCTCGAAGCTTTGCGAAACGGTTTCGCGTTGCTGTCCGAACAGATGTTGAGTCTGCAGCGAATGTTTGGCTTGCCCACCGACGCTGAACTGTACGAGCTTCATTGCCCGATGGCGTTCGAGGGTCGTGGTGCGTCGTGGATTCAGTCCGACGACGCGGTTCGCAACCCGTACTACGGCGCGTCGATGCTGAAGTGCGCCGACAAAGTCGAAAAGCTGTAGGCCAAGCAATCCAACATGACTGACAACGATGAAACCATTGAAAACGCGAGACGCTCAATCCTCGGTCGGCTGATTTGGTTCTGCCTGACCAACAAACTGGTCGTCTTGCTGCTTGTCATTGCGACGCTGGGTTGGGGCGTCATGGTCGCACCGTTCGACTGGGACACCGGTGCGTTGCCTCGCGATCCCGTGCCCGTCGATGCGATTCCCGACATCGGCGAAAACCAACAAATTGTGTTCACGCAGTGGATGGGACGCAGCCCGCAAGATGTCGAGGACCAGATCGGTTACCCACTGACGGTCGCCCTGTTGGGCATTCCCGAAGTGAAGACGATCCGCAGCTATTCGATGTTCGGTTTCTCGTCGATCTACATCATCTTCGGCGAAGACGCGGACTTCTATTGGTCGCGAACGCGGGTACTTGAAAAGCTGAACAGTCTGCCGGCTGGCACGTTGCCAGATAGTGTGTAACCGACGCTGGGGCCAGACGCGACGGCACTCGGACAGATTTATCTTTACACGCTCGAAGGTCGTGATCCAGATGGCAACGCGACCGGCGGTTGGGATTTGCGAGAACTGCGAACGATCCAGGATTACTACGTTCGTTATTCGTTGACGTCGGCCGAAGGCATCAGTGAAGTCGCTTCGATCGGCGGCTTCGTTCAGGAATACCAAATCGACGTTGACCCTGATGCGATGCGGGGCGCCGGCGTGACGCTGGCCAATGTGTTCGAGTCGATTCGCATGACGAATGTCGACGTCGGGGCACGGACGATTGAACTGAACAAGGCCGAATACGTCATCCGTGGTCTCGGCTTCATCGAAAGCATTGAAGACATCGAGAAGACGGTCGTGAAAGTTACCGACAACGTGCCAATCACGGTTGCCGACGTTGGCAACGTGTCGCTAGGTCCGGCACTGCGGCGTGGTGCTCTCGACAAAGCCGGTGCCGAAGCCGTCGGCGGCGTCGCGGTGGTGCGTTACGGGTATAACCCGTTGGCGGCGATCAAGAACATCAAGCAACGCATCAAAGAAGTCTCACCGGGTTTACCGACGAAGGTACTCGTTGACTACAGGAAAACGTCGGCCGACGAAGTTGATCTGTACGCCGATCGCCACGATTTGGAACCGATCACTGGTGAACTGACCAGCAGCGACGCGTGGGTCAAGCATTTGCGTGGCATGCCGCGAGGTCAGTGGCCGACCTGGATCACGACCAGCCAAGTCGCGGTTGTACCGTTCTATGATCGCACGGGATTGATCTACGAGACGCTTGGGACGCTGAACACGGCGTTGTTTGAGGAAATCCTCGTCACGATCATCGTGATCTTGGTGATGGTCGTCCACTTGCGCAGCTCGTTCCTGATCAGCGCACTGCTGCCGTTGGCGGTGCTGATGTGTTTCATCGCCATGAAGACATTCGGCGTGGATGCCAACATCGTCGCGCTGTCGGGCATCGCAATCGCGATTGGAACCATGGTCGATATGGGGATCATTCTCACCGAAAATATCTTGAAGTATCTGGACGAGGCTGATCCGGACGAAAGCAAGTTGAACGTGATCTTCAAGGCTTCCCACGAAGTTGCCGGTGCGGTGCTCACCGCCGTGACGACGACCGTGGTCAGCTTCCTGCCCGTGTTCACGATGATCGGTGCCGAAGGAAAGTTGTTTCGGCCGCTCGCGTTCACCAAGACATTCGCACTGGCGGCGTCAGTGATCGTCGCTTTGACCATCATTCCGCCAGCGGCCCATGTGTTGATGGGCGGACGCATTGAATCGAAGAGGTTGCGACGCGGAGCGTGGTTTGCATTACTGGTTCTTGGCATCGTCGCTTCGATGATGCTGACGTGGTGGGTCGGAGCGATCTTAGTTGGTCTGTCCGCTTACAAGTTGTACGAAGAACGCATTCCCGAACGCTATCACCGATACGGCCCGTACGCGGCGAGTGCCGTTGCCGCCCTGGTCGTCGGCGTGTTGCTGACGCAGGAGTGGTTGCCACTCGGACCGCAGAAAGGGTTGCTGTTGAACCTGCTGTTCGTTGGCGGACTGATCGGCGGACTACTGGGGTTCTTCACCGTCTTTCAACGCTTCTTGTACGAACCCATCCTGCGTTGGTGCCTCGATCACAAGCTCGCCTTCCTCACGTTACCGACCGCGATCCTGTTGTTCGGAGGTTCCGCTTGGTTGGGGTTCGACAAGGTGTTCGGCTTCGTACCGAAAACGCTGTCCGCCATCGGCATCTCCGAATCGGCCATCCGCCAGTCGCGACCTTGGCAGACCGCATCGAACGTGCTGCCGGGACTCGGCAAAGAGTTCATGCCGCCGCTTGACGAAGGCTCGTTCCTATACATGCCGACCACGATGCCACACGCTTCGATCGGTGAAGCCATGGACGTGTTGCAGTTACAGAATCAACTACTCGTGTCGATCCCCGAAGTCGAATCGGTCGTCGGTAAGATTGGTCGCGCCGACACGCCGCTCGATCCGGCACCCGTGTCGATGATCGAAACCTACATCACGTACAAGTCCGAATACAAAACTGATGACGACGGCCACCGGCTGAACTTTCGCTACGACGAAGAAACCGACGGATTTTTGCGTGACGACGATGGCGAGTTGATCCCGGATTCCGATGGTCGACCTTTTCGGCAATGGCGTAACGAAATCCGTACGCCCGATGACATTTGGCAAGCGATCACGGTGGCGGCCGAAATCCCCGGCACGACATCCGCACCAAAACTACAACCGATCGCCGCTCGCATTGTGATGCTGCAAAGCGGCATGCGGGCACCGATGGGGATGAAGGTCAAAGGTCCTGACTTAGAGACGATTGAGACGGTCGCATTGGAGTTGGAAGCGTTATTGAAACAAATCCCTAGCGTTCAAGCCTCTGCCGTGATCGCCGACCGCATCGTCGGCAAGCCCTATTTAGAGATCGACATCGACCGTGATGCAATCATGCGATACGGGCTGCACATTCGCAGCGTGCAGGACGTGATCGAAGTCGCGATCGGCGGCCGGCAAATCACGACGACGGTCGAGGGGCGAGAACGGTTTCCGGTCCGAGTGCGTTACGCTCGCGAGCTTCGCGACGATCTCGAATCACTCGAACGGATTCTCGTTCCGACACCGACCGGATCGCAAATCCCACTCGGGCAGCTCGCCGACATTCGCTACACGCGAGGCCCGCAGGTCATCAAGAGCGAGGACACGTTCTTGCTTGGTTACGTGCTGTTCGACAAAAAGCCCGGCGAAGCAGAAGTCGACGTTGTCGAAGAAGCCCAAGCGTTCCTTCAAACGAAGATCGACTCGGGCGAGTTCACGTTGCCGGCTGGCGTCACGTACACGTTCGCGGGCAACTATGAGAATCAAATTCGATCCCAGAAAACACTCGCGATCGTATTGCCACTCGCCCTCGGCATCATCTTTCTGATTCTCTATCTACAATTCAAATCCGCCATCACGACGTCGCTCGTATTCAGCGGCATTCTAATCGCGTGGGCCGGCGGGTTCATCATGCTGTGGTTGTACGGCACCGATTGGTTCCTCGACTTCAGCTTGCTCGGCACGAACATGCGTGAGCTGTTCCAAGTCAAGACTGTCAACCTTAGCGTTGCAGTCTGGGTCGGATTCTTGGCGTTGTTCGGCATCGCCAGCGACGACGGCGTCGTGATCGCATCGTATCTCGACGAGAGTTTCCGCAAAGACCGCATCGAGAACGCCAAGCACGCTCGCGAAGCGACCGTGACCGCCGGCATGCGTCGCGTCCGCCCTTGTCTGATGACGACCGCAACAACGCTGCTCGCTCTGATTCCGATTCTCACATCGACCGGCCGCGGCAGCGACATCATGGTGCCGATGGCCATCCCGAGCTTTGGTGGCATGACGATTGAAATCATGACGATGCTGGTCGTTCCGGTGCTTTACTGCAGTGCAATGGAGTGGAAATTGAAACTTGGAATTACGGACGAACGATTCGTTGAAAATGCATAGATTCGCACGACATCAGTTCCTCGTAAAATGACCACTACACTTTTTTCGCAATGCTCATGAGACAAACATGCCTTACCCCACTCGGACAACAACGCTCGGTGTTTTCCTTTTTGCGATGCTATGCCTGTTCGCTGGCGGTGACATCACCAATGCCGCCGATCCGGTTGTCGTCGTAACGGAAGGTGCGATCCCAGGTTTACGGCAACCGCAAGCCGCTATCAGCAACACAGGGAACATCAATGTGACGTTTGGAGCGGGAGAAACTATCTACTGCTGTAAATCCACAGATCGAGGTCGAACATTCACCTCGCCAACGAAGGTTGGCCATGTTCCAAAACTGGCGTTGGGAATGCGACGTGGACCGAGAATCATCGCGCTAGATGATCTTGTTGTCATTACAGCGATCAGCCACGAAACCGGTAATGTTCTTGCGTGGCATTCAATCGACGGCGGTGAATCGTGGAGCGAATCTGTCAATGTAAACGATGAAGTTAAATCGGCTCGCGAAGGATTGCACGACCTCGCGATTGGAAGCGACGGGCTTCTTTTCTGCACTTGGCTCGATCTACGGAATGGTCGGACTCAAGTTTATGGGGCGAGATCAAAAGACCGTGGCAGGACTTGGGAGAAAAACGTTCACGTTTACACTTCGCCATCCGGCACAGTATGTGAATGCTGCCATCCTTCGGTAGTGATTGACCAGAGTGGCGTGGTTCATGTCATGTGGCGAAACTTGATTGATGGCAATCGTGACATGTACGTGGCGACGTCCGAGGACGAGGGCCAAAGCTTCGGCAGCGCTAAGAAGCTGGGTGTCGATAGTTGGCAATTGAACGCATGCCCGATGGATGGTGGCGACATCGCTGCAAATCCAAACGGCGATTTCCTAACGGTTTGGCGTCACGATCGAAGCATCTATTCGGCTGGACTTGGTTTGCAGCGAGAAAGATTTCTCGGACGCGGCGAACAGCCCTCGATCGTGGCTGCGTCGGATGGACATTTCATTTCATGGGTCGATCGTCGCGGCGGTGAGCTACTCTTGTTGCGGCCGGCCTCTTCGAACAGCGTAACCGTTGCAACGAAAGCATCCGATCCCGTGCTCGCTGCTTCGGTTACAGGCGGTGGTCCAGTGGTCCTGGTCTGGGAATCGAAAGAGGGCGATGTCTCTTCAATCCGATCTGAGGTTGTCAACAACTGAGACCGACTCGTGATTTCTCATCGGCGGTGAAACGTTAAGCCTGACGCCCGTGCATGTTCGATCGCTCTAGCTAATTCCTCGATTGGTAGTTAAATTGCTTAGATGAACCGATTCCTTTCACTACTGCTGATTCCCTTCTTTGTGCTGGGGCAATGCTTGCCTCATTCGCACGCGGGTAGCGGTGTGGCTGAGCCGGACGGTCATGCCCTTCGTCCACACGTGCATTTGCACGGTCACGATCACGCCCATGACAGCGACCATGAGTATCTTGACGAAAGCGAATCGACTTCGTCTAGCGACTCGCTCTCGCCAGCTGCCGAACACGATTCTGATGCCGTCTATTTAGTTGCATCGGGTCAATCGTTGACGCGAACCTCTGGGGCGATCGGGATTGAGGTCCACTCGGCGGACTGGGTCGCGTTTTCTGTGCCGATCACCGTCGACGTTCGACCACGATGGCGCACCAGTGATCCGCCGGATCGCTATCGGACTCTGCCAATCTATCTTCTCACGGCCTCTCTTCGGCTGTAGCGGACGCGTGCGCGCACTCATTGACTGCGTTGCACCCACCTCTCCGTAGCGGAACTCACCAAGAGTTTCGATCCACCACTTCGGTCTAGCCGGAAGTCTTTGCAGACTTTCGCTACCGGCTTGTGCTGCCCGCTGAAAATCCGTCGAGAACGAACCACACAATGAAACACTTCATATCCGTTTTGAAAGCCCTGGTCGGGCCAGCGATCATCATCGGCGTAGTCGCCGCGATTTGGTCCTTCCGAGCAGAATTGTTCGGTCGTCAAGAGGTGAGCGAAACGTCGACTGCTAGCTCATCGGGCGAGTCTACCGAGAAGCAAACAGTACTGGAGATCAGCGAGCAAGCTCGTAAGAACTTGTCGCTCACGTCCAAGGCGGCTCGGCCACAGTCGTATTGGCGGACAGTCGTGATTCCTGGCGAAGTCGCGGACCGTCCAGGGTTGTCCGACCGGGGCGTCACATCACCGGCGGTCGGTGTAGTCACGGCGATTCATGCGTTCCCCGGCGACACCATGCGTCCTGGCGAACCGTTGTTCACGCTGCGGCTTTTCAGTGAATACCTGCAAGCGACTCAAACTTCATTGTTCAAGGCGCGGCAGGAAACGGCGATCGTCCAAGCTGAAATTGACCGCCTATCGGGTGCCGTCAGCACCGGCGCGGTTTCGCGATCCAAGATGATCGAATTGCAGAGTGAAATCAGTCGTCAAAACACGTTAATCCAAGCGGCTCGACAGGAATTGCTCACTCGTGGGTTAACGCCCGATCAAGTGCAGCAGATTGAATCAGGGACGTTTGTTTCGACCGTCGATGTCGTCGCTCCGCCGGTTCGCGATCTGTCATCCGTCACAAGACGGGCACCGCCACAGGAGGTTCAGCAGGTCACTTACATCAACGAAGCGGGACAGGACCAAAGTATTGCCTATGAGGTGCAAGAACTGTCGGTGGAACTTGGGCAACAAGTGCAAGCGGGGCAGTTGCTCGCGAATCTGTCGAATCATCAAATGCTGTACGTTGTCGGCCACGCCTTCAAGCGCGAGGCCGCGTATCTTGAGCAGGCAGCTCAGGAAAAGCGTCCCATTGAGGTCGAGTTCGCCGAGGACGAAGAAGGTCGTTGGCCGGAGCTGAATCAGACTTTCAACATTCGCCATCTGGCGAATTCCATCGACACGAACAGTCGTACGTTTGACTTCTTTGTTCCGCTGACCAACCAGTCGCGTTTGTATGGGGAGCAAGGGCGTGCCTTCCTTGTTTGGCGTTTTCGCCCAGGCCAACGTGCACGCATCCACGTTCCCGTTGAAAAGTTTGATGATGTGTTTGTATTGCCATCCGAAGCGGTCGTTCGGGAAGGCCCCGAAGCCTACGTGTTCCGGCAAAACGGAGACTTGTTCAAGCAGATTCCGGTTCATGTGCTGCACGAAGATCGACGTTCGGTCGTGATCGCAAACGACGGCAACATCACAGCGGGAGCCTTCTTGGCGCAAGGTTCGGCGGCATCGCTCAACCGCGTGCTGAAGTCACAGTCGGCCAGCGGCAAAGAACCCGGCGTTCACGTCCACGCAGACGGCACTACTCACGCGGCTCACTAAAAGACTCAACATGCTCGATTCAATAATAAAGTTCTCGCTTCGATACCGAATGCTGATCGTCGTCGTCAGCCTGTTCGTGCTGGTCTACGGCTCGTACTTGGCCGCACAGATGTCGATCGACGTCTTTCCCGACCTCGACCGACCTCGCGTCGTCATCATCACCGAAGCTCCTGGACTGGCGACGGAAGAAGTCGAGACGCTGGTGACACAACCGATCGAAATTGCGCTGATGGGGGCAAACGGCGTTCAAGCCGTTCGCAGTCAATCGACTGCCGGGCTGAACGTGATCTACATCGAGTTCGATTGGTCAACCGAAATTCGGGCGGCGAGACAAACGGTGCAAGAGCGACTGTCGACGCTCGAAGGCATTTTGCCCGATGGAATTCGCCCGCAGATGACGCCGCCATCGTCGATCATGGGTCAGATCATCGTCGCGGGCATCTATCGCCAAAACGGTCCCAACGGAGGACGGCTAACGCAGGTCGGCACTACGGAAATGATGGCCGAAATGGTTGTCGGCCAAAACGGCAAATTTCAAATTGGTGTTTGGATGCCGGGTGATCGGCATGACTTTTCAACTTGGAAAAAATTGATCCGAAAGACATTCAATGGCAGGATTCCCCAGATTTCGACTCGCAAACAAAGAGCATTCCTGTTGGCACTGCCGCTATTCAGATTGACGGTAAATCTTACGACGCAAACTTCTTCACGGTCGCGAAACAGCAGCTCGAACTTCGCACCGTTGCCGACTGGATCATTCGACCACGACTGTTGAAAGTGACTGGCGTCGCGGAGGTCTTCATGCTCGGCGGCGATCGCAAACAGTATCAGATTCTGATTGACCCCACGGCGCTACTTGAATACGGCGTCACCGTTCAGGATGTTGAGCAAGCGTTGCGTGCAAGCAACATCAATACCAGTGGCGGGTTTGCTGTGACCGGGGAAACGGAGCGACCCATCCGTGTTCTTGGCCGGTTGGGACCAGAGTCGCGTGTCGTGATCGAGGATTTGAAAAAGGTTCCCGTTGGAAATCACGCCAAACGCGCCGTGTTACTGGAGCAAGTCGCTCGCGTGACCGAAGGACCACAGTTCAAACGCGGCGACGGCAGCGTCAATGGCAAACCGGGAATCGTGTTCACGACCGTCAAGCAACCTCACGTTGACACTCGCGATCTGAGCGATGCGGTCGCGGAGGCGTTTGTCGAAGTCGAAGCATCCTTGCCAGCGGACATCATTGTCAATTCAGAATTGTTTCGACTGCGGAACTTCATCGACCGTGGCATCTTCAATGTCGCTGAGGCACTCGTGATCGGTGCGGTGCTAGTCATCATCGTCTTGTTTCTGTTCCTGCTGAATTTTCGCACGACATTCATCACACTCACTGCGATCCCGCTTTCACTGGTGTTAACGACGCTGACGTTTCGCATCATGGGTTGGATCAGCGGCACTGAGCTATCCATTAACGTGATGACGCTGGGCGGGATTGCCGTCGCCATGGGAGAGCTTGTCGATGACGCCATCGTCGATGTCGAAAACATCTTTCGGCGTTTGAAGCAAAACAATCTGTTGCCCATCGAACAGCAGAAACCCTCCATCCTCATCACATTCGAGGCGAGCAAGGAGATTCGCAGTTCAATCGTATTCGGTACGGCGGTCGTGATTCTGTCGTTCATGCCGTTGTTTGCACTCTCTGGCGTTGAAGGCCGTTTGTTCACGCCACTCGGTTTTGCGTACATCGTGTCGATACTTTCGTCGTTCGTCGTATCCATGACGGTGACGCCAGTGCTGTCCTACTACCTCCTTCCGAACTCGCGAGCAACTCACCACGAAGGCGACGGGTTTCTGCTGCACGGATTGAAGAAGCTCGTGACCTACTTGATTCGTCTCAGCATGGCGATGCCGCGCACGCTACTGATTTTGACGTGGCTTGCTGTCGCCGTCGCCGCATGGCAGATGTCAATGTTGGGGCGAAACTTTCTGCCTCCCTTCGACGAAGGCAGCATTCAAGTGAACATGACGCTTCCGCCGGGTTCGTCACTTGACGCATCCAATCAGGTCGCGCGCGCGATTGATTCCGTGTTTATGTCGATGCAGAAAAGCGACGAGAATCCCGATGGCGAAATCTTGCATTTTGTTCGCCGAACGGGACGTGCGGAGATGGACGAGCACGCCTCACCAGTCAATTTTGGTGAATACATCCTGAGCATGAATCCGGCATCGCCGACAGAACGAGAAGAAATCTTGGCGCGATTACGAGAACGGATCAGCGATGAAGCTCCCGGCGTTGATATCGAAGTCGAGCAACCGCTTGCTCACTTGATTAGCCACATGATCTCGGGCGTTTACGCTCAAATCGCGATCAAGATTCACGGCGACGACTTGGACACGTTGCAGCGAGTAGCCGAGCAGGTGAAGGCAACCATTCAAGACGTTCCTGGAATCACCCCGCCCGTGGTCGAGCCGATTCAAGAGACGGCGGAGTTGCATATCGAACTGCGAGCCGATGATTTGGCATTGCATGGACTGACTCGCGAATATGTTGCTGATGTATTGCAAACGGCATTGCAGGGCGAAGTCGTTTCACAAGTCCTCGAAGGCCAACGACGTTTCGATTTGCTCGTGCGTCTCGAAGAGGAATACCGCACCGACTATGCCAATCTCGACCGGCTTCGCATTGACCTGCCAGATCGTGAGGGGCAACCCGACCGTGGGCAGATCGAACTCCGCGAGGTCGCTGACGTGGGCGTCGGCACCGGGCCGAACTCGATCAACCGTGAAAACGCTCGCCGCCGGATTGTCATTCGCTGCAATACCGAAGGACGCGATTTAGCCGGAGCAGTCGGTGACATCAAACAGCGCATCGGCGCTCAAGTTGAAATGCCCGTCGGTTACTTCATCGAATTTGGCGGACAGTTCGAGAGTCAACAGCGGGCCACACAACTCATCATCGTGCTGGCCGGAATTTCCGTGATCGGAATGTTCTTGGTGTTGTTGATCTTGTTTC
Source organism: Pirellulaceae bacterium (assembly GCA_963833245.1). Taxonomy (GTDB): domain Bacteria; phylum Planctomycetota; class Planctomycetia; order Pirellulales; family Pirellulaceae; genus Rhodopirellula. The sequence goes on along the minus strand of CAWHXH010000001.1, from coordinate 39,326 downwards.
CGTCGATTCGCATCGTTCTGCAAATCCTCAACGCGCTGCCGACTGCGTTCATTGGCGGCGTGATGGCACTGGTCATCACGCAGCAAAGTCTGACCGTTGCCAGTCTTGTCGGATTCATTTCGCTCGGTGGAATAGCGGTTCGTAATGGGATTTTGTTGGTCACGCATTACTTCCACCTGATGAAGGAGGAAGGCGAGGAATTTACGCAAGACATGGTGGTGCGCGGAAGCCTCGAACGACTCGCTCCCGTTTTGATGACAGCCCTGACCGCTGGCATAGGACTCATCCCGCTTGTTCTGGGAGGCCAAGAACCAGGGCGAGAAATCCTCTACCCAGTTGCCACGGTGATACTTGGTGGACTGACCACTTCGACCTTTTGTGAATTCTTGATTCACCCTGGGCTGTTTTGGAAATTCAGTGGCAAAGATGCCGCTCGACTTGCCAATCTCGAAACAAAGGAGGATGAACTGATGTAATTGAATAATGGAGATTGCAGATTGAAGATTTGCAGTCGCGATGACACCGTCCCAATTTGAATGATTAACTAACTCCGTTACGAAAGAAACTAGAATGAGAATTTCAACAAACTCGAATCGACGATCGACAATCTACAATCTCTGCGTTGTTTGTCTCGTCGGCTTCGTTGGCTGCAAACAAGAAGCCGCTTCGACACCAACCACTCCCTCGCCAGCAACCGCCGACGATGGCGGACACATGCATGCCGATGGCACCGAACACGCTTCCCACGGTGCTCACGGCGCGGGTCCACACGACGGCACTGTCGCTGACTGGGGAGGCGGAAAATACCACGTCGAATTCACGGTCGATCATGACAAGCAAGAAGGCACGATCTACATCCTCGGTTCCGACGAGCAGTCGCCCGTTCCGATTGACGCTGAGTCAATCGACCTGAGCATCAGCGATCCAGTAATGCAAGTCACGCTCAGCGCTGCACCGCAAGACAGCGATCCAGCGGGCAAGGCATCACGCTTCGTCGGCAACCACGAGAAACTGGGTGTCGTTCAGGAATATGCTGGCACGATCGCTGGCGTCATCGATGGCACACCCTACTCAGGTGATTTCACAGAAGAAGCGCATGGACATGAGTAGGCCGCACTCTTTTATCAAGGATTAGGCAAGATGTGGTTGATCGTCAAAGCGTTGATTTCGGCTGCGGTGATTGTCGCCGTGGCCGAGTTGTCGTCTCGGATGCCTCGACTGGGTGCGTTGTTGCTGACACTACCGATCATCAGCATCCTCGCGTTCATCATGAGCTGGAACAAAGACCACGACATGATCGCGATCAGTAAACTTGCTCGCGAGACGTTAATCCTTGTGCCACTCGGATTGCCGTTTTTCGTGCCGCTGGCGATGTCGACAAAAACAGGCCTTTCGTTCTGGCCAAGCTTTGGTCTGGGCGTCGTCATAGCAACGCTGACGATCGGAGCATGGTTCCGTTTTGGTCCGCAGGTCTCACCCTAAACTCAAGAAATCGTCGGCGGTGGACCATCCATTTGAATGGGGGCTTCTTGCTCATGCGCGTCGCGTGATTGCGGGAGCTGTTGGTTCTGTCGCGGGCGTGGGGAGATGTCGGGTTGAGACGGGCTTTGCCGTGGTCTGGGCTCTGAAAGTGCCGGTGGCGGAATGTAGCCGTTTTCAGACGGCTGCGCGGGTGATGCGTGTGAATGTCCGGTGTGATCATGACCCGCGTGATCGTGGCCTCTGTGGTTCTGCGAATTGAATGTTTGACCATGGAGACTCGGCGACGGATACGGTTGATTGGGCGTCGCGGAAAAGCCTCTGCCGTTAAAGGATTCGGATGGACAGTAGCCTGATTCGGGACAATAGACTTCATCGTTCAAGCCATAAAAGTATCTCGGTTCTTGGTAGACCGGTTCGGCGTAGAACTGCACTGCCGGTGCCGTGGGATATGTCAAGTGGTCGACGCTGCCATGGTGCAAGTGATCGTAGTAGCCATGACCAAAGCCTGGACCGTGGTCGCTATGATTGTGATGGTTGTATCCATAATGCCCATGCACGTAGTGGCCATGGTCATCATGTCCATAGTCGTAAAATTGAGCTGTGGCGGTGCCGGTAAACCACAACAGCGAGACGGTCAAAATGATTAAAAACAACGTACGATGTTGCATCATGGTAAATCCTTGAAAGAATGGAAATGGGACCTTAAGAAGGCATCCGCACGCTTCATACCAGAATGTATCCCGTCGCTAGTCTGGATGCAAAAAGACTCTTCTTTCCAAGCAATTCGATCCGTTCGCCTTCGATTAGTTCCACTCTCCGAAGTATCATGCTGACGACCTGCTGTAGTCGCATCGACGACAACCAGGTATTATATTGTGCCGACCCGACCGTAGTCAAGGATGATCCATGCCGCGACACTCCAGTAGCAATCACCTAGAAGTTCCGCTTTATCTGTTGTTCCTAGCCTCGGGAGCGACGACTTTGATCTACGAAATTTCATGGACGCGGCAGGCGGGATTATTGTTCGGCCACACGGTGTTGGCTGGCAGCGTGGTGTTGGCGAGTCTGTTTTTTGGGCTGGCGATCGGATACGGCGTCGGTAGTCGGCTTTGTCAATTCGGACGCCCGCTGCGATGGTTCGGCGGATGTGAAATCCTGGCGGCGTTCTGGGCGTTGCTCGTGCCATCGTTGTTCGACACGTTGCAGTCGCCGATGGTGATTCGGTGGATGAGCGACGAGAGTCAAGCGTGGCAATGGTTCAGCCGCGCCGGCATTGGGATCGCGATTGTCTTGCCCGCCACCATTGCCCTGGGTGCGACGTTGCCGTTGATGTCGCAGGCACTGTCGCGCGTATCAGGCAATCCGTCGCGCAGCGCGGCGATTGGTTACGCTTGGAATACCGCCGGAGCGATGGCGGGAACGCTGATTTGCACCTATCTGTTGCTGGTTCGAGTTGGCGTTAGCCGCAGTAGCTTCTGGGCGGCGGGCGTCGGAATGGGAATCGGTGTGCTTGCGATTGCTCTATCGCGGCGCGATGTCAGGCAACCACCAAACCCTATCGGCGGCTTGGTGAAGGAGAACGCGGCGGCGAGTCCCATCGCGATGATGACGGTTGCGGGGCTGAGCGGCTTCATCACGTTGGCGCTCGAAATTCTTTACACGCGGCTCTTTTCACTGGTCTTTCATAACAGCACTTACACGTTCGGCAACGTTGTGGCGGTGTTCTTGCTGTCGCTGGCGTTGGGGTCAGCAACCGTCGCATGGCTGATCAGGCGAATACGAGCGGAGACGATTCTGTTCTGGTGCGGCATCTCCGGTGCGATCACCTGCTGCCTCGGTTTGGCTTTGTTTGTCAACATGACGAAGCTTGGCTATTTCACGGCCGGTGATTCGTTCGCCGAACATTTGCTTCGCGGCTTCGGATTGGTGCTCGGCTTCATCGTCGTCCCTGTGACCGTTTGCGGAATGATCTTCCCGGCGACGTGGCAAATCTTGAGCGATCGCAAGGCGACTGGGCGAGTTATCGGAACCTTGGCGATGGTTAACGCGATCGGAGCGGCGTTGGGGTCGCTTTCGGCCAGTTTCATCATGCTGCCCACGATCGGATTGTGGGGCGGCTTTTTGGCTGCGTCGATTCTGCTAATGATGGTGTCGATACTGGTTTGGCGTCGGTCGCTGGGATATCCAAGCGTGGCCGCGGTAACGTTCGGCGTGTTGTGCATCGCGATCACTACGATGGCGATGCCGTCTTGGTCGATGCTGGGGCGCGATGCCAACGAAATGTTCTTGACGCGGCGCGAGTCGGCCTATGGTTGGATCGACGTGACTCGCAGCAAGGAGAGCGACGCTTGGTACATCCGTCAGAATCTACACTACCGACTCGGTGGCACCGGTGCCGATGCGATGCGGGAGCGGCGGCAAGCGAGGTTGCCGATGTTGTTGCATCCCGATCCGCAAGACGTACTTTTCCTCGGCATGGGCACCGGAGTCACGGCTGCCGGCGCGGTTCATCATCAAGAAACCGAGCGGATTGAAATTGTCGAATTGATAGCCGATGTGACCGCCGCGGCACGGGAACTTGGTCGTCGAAACGACCACGTCTTGGACAATGATCGCGTGCATGTGACGACGGATGATGCAAGGAATTTTCTATTGGGAACGGACCAGCGGTTTGATGTGATCGTTTCGGATTTGTTCGTGCCGTGGGAAAGTGAGACCGGATACCTTTACACACGCGAGCACTACGTTGCCGCGGCCGAGCGATTGAACGACGATGGATTATTTTGCCAGTGGCTGCCGGTTTATCAGATGGGGCAGCGTGAGTTCACAATGATTGCGGACACGTTTGCGGCCGTCTTTCCCGAAACCAGTCTGTGGTGGGGGGAAATGGACCCGAGCAAACCGATCATTGGGTTGGTCGGTGCGATGCAGCCGATTGAATTAAATGAAAGTAGACTGAAGGAGCGGTTGCGGCGGCTCAACGAGTTCCCCGGTGGCAATGATCCGCAACTTGCGGAAGCTCAAGATCTGCGACTCGCCGCCATTGGCGATTGGCGGGTTCAAAAAGCGAACTTACTGAACTTGGACGAACATCCGAGGGTCGAGTTCTGGACGCCGCAGTCGTTGATGACAGGCAAACTACTTCGGGGAGCTTGGTTCGCGAAGTTCTACGACGAGGTGCTCACCAAGCTACCGGCGTCCGACATTTCCATTGATTCGGAAAGTTTTCTAGGGGACGCTGCCGAAGTCCAAGAAACCCGACAAACCCAGGGATTTTTACTGTTTGGTCGGTAGGAAAGCCCAAGTTTGATTAGTGCGATGACCGATAATCGGTCTAGACACAGACTTTTGTTCCAAGTAAACTCCGGCAATGTTCCGCTTAACCCTCACCATAGTCTTGCTTGTCAGCTTGCTGGCTTGCCCGATTCGTTGTTTCGCCTGTCAGGCGAACAACTGCGGTGGTGACATGCAGAAGTCCACGTCGTGCGAGTGCTGTTCGCACGACGCACCTTCACCCGAATCGCCTCCATCGGGAGAATGCGATTGTCAAGATTGCCTGTGTGATGGTGCAGTCGTTGAAGCTGGCGACCAATCGCCAAGTCTAACAGCAGTTTTCGTGGGATTCGTTCCCGCGTCACTTCAACCGGCAGATTGTCTGTCGTCGATGCGTTCTGCTGCTGAGCATCAGCGGCTGAAGTCACCGAGTCCATTTTTCTGTGGCCGAAGTGCGCGCATTGCGTACCAATCCTGGCTGATCTAGACGGATCATTCTCTTCGCAAGCGAGCTGAGTGTACGCACTTGGTTGCTGACGAAGATCGACTCTTTCTCCGTCTCTCTGTATTGAATCTTTCATGGCTCACAGTCTGCGCACGACGTTCGCGCGTGATTGAGTCATGTTGTCCGTGTGTGCCTTTCCAAAAGGAGTTTTGGCATGTTGAGTTTGTCCCGAAGAACCGGCCTCGTCGCCGGTGTTGTATTGATGGTCGCTTCCGTTTTGACGGCCTCGGTCGCGTCGAGTGCCGAGCGAGAAAAAACGAACACCGTGATGACGGTGGGCGAGATGTGTGGCGGTTGTGTGAAGAAGATCACCAAGCGTTTTGATGGCGTAGAAGGTATCGCAAAGGTGGAGTGCAGCATCGAAAAGCAATCCGTCACGTTGATCCCCAAAGACCGCGTTCGGCTCAGCCCGAAAGGTATCTGGGAAATCATGGAGAGCATTGGCAAAACGCCGACGAAGATGGTCACTCCTAACGGCACTTTCACTTCCAAGCCGAAGGAATGAGGAATAGAGAATAGGGAATGAGGAATGGCAGTTGAGAAAACGACATTCCTCATCTCTCATTCCTCATTCCAAATGTTCATTCTCCAATCTCAAATCTTCAATTAAAAATGCTTCTCCCCTGGGAATACGGTGTTCGTAATCTGGCTCGGCGGCCGATGCGGACGGCATTGACACTCGTTGCCTTGGCAACGGTGTCAATGCTGGTCTTTGTCGTCGTCGGGTTCATCCGTGGTTTGGAGCAATCGTTGACAGTGAGCGGAGATGAAGATGTCATCTTGGTGTATTCCGTGAACTCGGAAGAAAACATTGAGAACTCGTCGATCGCCGCACGGACTCCGTCTTTGTTGACCGCCAGTTTGGACGGAGCCGTGAAGCGATTCGGCATCACGAACGTTTCGCCGGAGTTGTATCTGGGAACGCGAGTGAAGACCGATGAAGGCGACGGAGGTTTGGGGTTGGTTCGCGGCGTAACGTTGTCCACTCCGCTGGTTCGCCGCCGCGTCAAATTGACTGACGGCGACTGGCCCGGCGATGGCGAAGTCATCGTGGGAAGGCTCGCGGCGGCCAAGCTTGGTAGCTCGGACGATGCGATGGCCTTCGGCCAGAGCGTTGAATTTGAAGGTCGTCGGTGGCAGATCAGCGGACGGTTTGCCGCAGGTGGTGCGGCGTACGAATCTGAGATCTGGTGCAAGCTTGGCAACTTCCAGACGGCTACCAAAAGACAAGATTTAAGTCTGGTGGCGATGTTGTTGTCGCCACAAAGTTCGGCAGCCGAGGTCGAGTTGTTTTGCAAGGAACGCACCGACCTTGAACTGCGAGCGATTCGCGAAACGGATTACTACGCGTCGCTTCAACAGCACTACAAACCGGTGCGTCTGCTGGCTTGGTTCGTGGTGGTACTGGTTTCCGGCGCGGGGATCTTTGCTGGACTGAACATGATGTACGGCGCGGTGGCTGGTCGAATTCGTGAAATCGCGACGTTGCAGGCGGTCGGATATCGCCGTCGAGCGATCTTAATCAGCCTAGTGCAAGAAGGTGTTTTGTTGGCGGCAGCGGGATCATTGCTGTCCGGTGTGATCGCTCTGACGATGCTCAATGGCATGGCGGTCCGATTCACAATGGGTGCGTTCACGATACGCATCGACAGCGTCGCCATCTTGATCGGTTGCGGCGTTGGATTGTTGTTAGGCGTCTTGGGTGCGTTACCCCCGGCGCTCAAAGCGTTGCGAGCCGAAGTCGCAACGAGTTTGAAAGCAGTTTGAGATGATTGCAGATTGTTGATTTGAGATTGAAGATTTAGCTCTATCCTTTTTTGGAGAATTGAAATGAAGATGATTGTTTGTTTGAGCCTCTCGTTGGTGGCCCTCCTGGCGGTTGGTTGCAAAGACGGAACAGGCGTTGCGGAGGGTCCGAGTCACAATCGCTATGACCTGGATTCTGGAAAGACGCAGTATGAAGCTGAAACGGAACCCGCTGGTGCGATACCGGTTGGTGAAGCTCGAGAGAAAACCGAAGACGGCCAGGACGTCACGCTCGTGGGCTTGATCGGCGGTTCGAGCGAACCGTTCGTCAAAGGTCTTGCCGCGTTCACAATTGTCGATCCCAAAGTTCCGTACTGTGCGGACGAGGAAGGATGCCCGACGCCGTGGGATTACTGCTGCGAAACCGACGCGGTCAAGCAGAACATCGCCACTGTGAAGATTGTCGATGATTCCGGCAAACCAGTGACCCAGGACGCTCGTGAATTTTTGAATGTCAAAGAACTGTCGAAGGTCGTTGTCAAAGGCAAAGCTCGGCGCGACGACCAAGGCAATCTGACTGTTGCGGCTAGTAAGATTTTCTTAAAGAAGGACTAGCCATGGCTGCTCCCCTCGATCTCAGTCAACTGGCTCTCGATCGCTCGCCCGCGAGCGAGTCGGTAGCGACGAAGCCGCGTCGCAAGCGTTGGGTTACGCGATATGTGCTGCCGCTAGCGATCATCGTTGGCTTTGTCGGCCTGCTGGCAGCGGCGGCGGGACGACAGTTGATGCCGCAGCGGTCGGTCACGGTCGTGCCTGTGATTGTCAAGCGAGCGGAGGTGCAGCAGGCGGGAACCACTCTGTTTCAATCGCCGGGTTGGATCGAACCGCGACCGACGGCGATCAGTGTGGCGGCGTTGGCTCCCGGGGTCATTGAAGAATTGCTTGTTGTCGAAGGACAGCGTGTCGAAAAAGACGAAGCGATCGCGAAGTTGATCGCCATTGACGCGGTGTTGGATGTTCAGCAGGCCAAAAACTCGCTGGCGATTCGCGAAGGAGAATTGAACCGTGCGATCGCTGAACGAAACGCGGCCAAGATTCGGATTGATAATCCGGTGCATCTGGAGGTTCCGCTGGCGGATGCCCAAAGCACACTCGCGAAAGCGAAAACGGAACTCGCAAAGTTGCCGTTCCTGATTGAAGCGGCCGAAGCCGAGGTAAAGTTTGCGCACAGCAGCATGGAAGGGAAGCAGGCGGCTGAAAACGCGATTGCAGGACGGATCGTCCGACAGGCTGAAAGTGAACATGCCGCCGCACACGCGAACATGCAAGAGTTGCGGCAGCGACAACCCAACTTGCAGTCGGAGGTCGATACGCTGAAAAGGAAAGTGGACGCCTTGCAACGACAACGGGAGTTGTTGGTCGAAGAGAATCGACAGTTTCAGGAAGCCGAAGCAAAGGTTGAATCCGCTATCGCGCTGCGAGACGAAGCGAAACTGCGAGTGCGACAGGCTGAATTGGCGCTTGAGCGAAACGTCGTTCGCGCACCCATGGACGGACGAGTCTTGCGACTGGTCGCTTCGCCGGGGTCTCGCGTCATGGGGCTGGATAGTGCGGCTGGCCAAAGCTCCAGCACGGTGATTGAAATGTACGATCCAGATCGTTTGCAAGTCCGGGCAGATGTTCGATTGGAAGACGTGCCGATGGTCACGCCGGGACAGCCAGTCGAAATTGAAACGGCGTCTTCGTCAGAACCTATCAAAGGGCGAGTTCTGCAATCGACCAGTTCGGCAAACATTCAAAAGAACACATTGGAAGTGAAGGTCGAACTGATTAATCCGCCGCCCAGTGTCAGTCCCGAAATGTTGGTCACAGCAACGTTTCTAGCTCCGCAAGTCGAACGATCGGCCAGCGAGGCGACGGAAACGGAGCGGATGTTTGCACCGAAGCAACTGATTCAATCCGGCGAGTCTGGTTCGTTCGCATGGGTGGTCGATGCAGACGAAACGGCCCGGCAAAGACCGGTGGAAGTCGGCAATGATGGTCCAGATGGCTTGGTCGAGATCAAGTCAGGTCTACGGGTCACGGACAAATTGATTGCTAGCGGGTTGGATGGATTAACACAAGGCAGTCCGGTGCATGTCACCGGCGACGATCAAACAATCGGGATAAGATAAATGGCATTGGTAGAGTTACGTGGCGTTAGCAAAAGCTTCCGCAAAGGTGACGAAACAATTACTCCTCTCGATAACATTGATTTGGACATCGAAGCGGGCGAGTTTGTATCGTTGATGGGGCCGAGTGGCACAGGCAAAAGCACGCTCTTGAATCTGGTCAGCGGCATCGACCGGCCCGATTCGGGAACGATCACGGTTGCTGGAACCGAAGTGACCGGGTTGTCGCGAAGCAAACTGGCTGACTGGCGAGCCGCTAACCTCGGCTACATCTTCCAAACTCACAACTTGATTCCGGTGCTGACCGCTTATGAGAACGTGGAGCTTCCGACGCTGTTGCTGAAATTGTCCTCGACGCAACGTCGGCAGCGAGTCGAATTGGCGCTGGAAGCGGTGGGTCTGAGCGATCGAGCCGATCACTATCCGCGTCAGCTTTCCGGTGGGCAGGAACAGCGTGTTGGCATCGCCCGCGCGATCGTCGCTCACCCCAAAGTCGTCGTCGCCGACGAGCCGACCGGTAGCTTGGATACGGAAACCAGCGAGCAAGTCCAGGGCTTACTACAGCGTCTCAACAAGGAACTCGACATCACGATGTTGATGGTCACGCACGACAGCGATGTGGCTACGATCGCATCAAGGCAGATGGTTTTGGACAGAGGGAAGTTTTTGGAAAGAGAGAGTGGGAGTATAGGAGAGGGGGAGATTGGGAGAGGAGGAATTATGCAGGTGGGAGTGAAGGAGTCGGGTGCCGCTTAGCAGTTTTACAATCAACAATCTTCAGTCTCCAATCGTCAATCAAAAATGTTCACTTACGTCCTCAAAACACTCTGGCGACATCGCACGCGAACGCTTCTTACCGTCACCGGTGCGGCGGTCGCGATGTTCGTGTTCTGTTTCGTCGGCTCGGTCCAGGAAGGATTGCATCGGCTGACAACCGGATCGGATGCCGACCGAAGTTTGATCGTGTTTCAAGAAAACCGTTTCTGCCCGACGACCAGCCGATTGCCGGAGGATTACTCCCGCAAGATCAAGGAGATTTCCGGCGTTCGCGACGTGATGCCGATTCAGGTTTGGACCAACAATTGCCGCGCGAGTTTGGACATTGTCGTCTTCAACGGTGCCGATCCGCAGCAGATCAAATCAACGCGGCCCTTGACGTTAACCAACGGCAATTGGGAAACCTTCGCCAAGCAACGAGACGCGGCGATTGTCGGTCGCAATGTCGCTCAGCGGCGAGGACTGAAAACAGGTGACCAATTCTCCATCGGCGACATTTCTGTGAAGGTTGCTGGCGTTTTCTCTTCGACCGTACCCTCGGAAGAAAATTTGATTTATACGAGTCTCGCGTTTCTTCAATACACCCGCGGCCTGGATGCAGCCGGGCTGGTAACGCAACACGAAGTCTTGCTGACCGACGATGCTGATCCCGATCAAGTCGCAAGCGAAATCGACGCCACGTTGCGAGCTGGATCGGTCGCAACCAAAACACGACGCAAAGGCGCCTTTCAGGCCAGCACGCTTTCGGACCTCGTCGACCTGATCGGTTTCGCTCACTGGCTCGGCTACGCCTGCGTGGGACTCGTCCTGTCCCTCGTCGCCACCACCACCGTGATGAGTGTCCAGGACCGCATTAAGGAATACGCGGTATTGCAAACCATTGGAGTCCGTCCGCTACGAACAATGCGTCTGGTGCTCGCCGAGAGCACGATTCTGTGTCTCGTCGGCGGCATTGCCGGAACCGCCCTGGCAATGACAGCATTGGCCATCGGCGGATTCGCGATCGGGGCCGAGGGAGCCACCATTGCGTTTCGCCCTTCCATTGGCTTGGCGGCGACAGGAACGGCGGTTTCTTTGATCGTGGGCGTCGCCGCCGGATTGGCTCCCGCGATACAAGCCGCCACGGTCCCCATCGTCAACGCACTGCGCCAAGCTTGATCGGCATTGACTCGAACCTCGCGAATGCGGATAATCGCTCGGCTCGGTCCGCACACTGCCTCTCCCACCAAGAACGCTGACTTGTTTTCGTCCTGCATCCATCTACTGACTCTTGTTGCATTCAATGTGCATGCGTTGGTGGGATGCTGCGCACATCACAATCATGCGTCTCCGCTGGGCGGGCACGACGAGATCGCTTGCCACAGTTCGCTGGAATCTGGGCACGATCATTTAGCGGGTCACGACGAAGACGCAAATCACGATCATCCGATTGGCGATTTGGCTTTGGTTCACGAGCACCACGATGGCAATCCCTGCGATCATTCGCAGCCATGTGACGAAGGTCGTTGTGTTTTCGTTGATGCGAGACTGGTTTCATTTCAGCTTGACTTACCGGCGAACGCTTCGGTCGCGTTTGGAACCTCCGACCCCGGTCATCCAGCCGCGAGTCGCTCTAGCAACCGACCCCTGCGTCGGATTCAAGCTTCGATTCTTATCCGCCGGGCAGCGTTGCGCACTGTTTCAATCCTGGCAAATCTAGCGGCGACTCTCTCCGCCCCTTGATGCGTGACGGCTGATCGCTGCTGCGCGTCGTTCTTTCGGATCGCCGACCTATGGTCAGGTTTCTGCGCAGGCGTTCTGCGCCCTGCCAAGACGGTCGTGCAATAGGCATTGCTTTCGCAATCGAGCGGAGGCGTGCTCTTTGAAAAAATTGTTTACCAAACCCAATGATGAAGGATTGAAAGATGAAGTTGACAAAAACGATGTTTGCTTTGACCGCTTGCGCTGCACTTACCTTTGGCAGTGGATCCCTCTCCGCACAGGAAGCCGGTCACGAAGGCCACGACCATGCGGGGCATGATCACGATGGGCACGACCACGGCGACCACTCGCACGGCGGTGAAACGCTCGCGTTCTACTTGCCGGAGTGGAAGTCGCAGCATGTGGACGACGCCAACCAAGCCGCACAGTTGGCCGCGACGCTGAAAAAGCTCGGTTGCGAAGTCAAGCAGGACAGTCACTCCGGTCACAACGACGTGTCCTACCGCCAACCGCAGTGGAAGGAAATGCAGGTGAAGGATCACAAGATGGCCGAGCAGTGGGCCGGTTTTCTTGCTAAGTCCGGCTTCGACGTTTCTCACAGCCATGCCGATCCGAGCTATGCCAAAGGCCCTGAGGAAGTCGAATTCCGCATGGTGAATTGGAAAGAGATGCACGGCGATGGTTCAGCCAATGAGAAGCAAATGATTGACCTGCTGAAGAAGCTCGGGGTCGAAGTCCGAGTCGACCAACATGACGGCCATTCGGACATCAAGTTCCGTGCTCCGACATGGCGTGACGTGCATGTCGCCGACCACGCTGCGGCTGACCAGTTGATGGGTTGGCTGAAGCAACAAGGCTTTGAAACTCGTCACGAAGATCACTAAACGCGAGTTTTGTGGGCCAACGGAACGAGGGAGACGGCAAAAAGTCGTCTCCCTCGTTTCTGGAGCATCATGATGCCGGCATTGCTGAAGCAGAGCGGGTCTCCCTGATCGGAAATTTGGCAGATTCGTTCCTGTCGCCCTTGCGACAACCACTCCTATCAGTACAATTTGACTTGTTGAGATTAATTCTCAATAACAACTAAACCGTAGCCAGCCAGGTCGAGTCTCACTGAAGGCAGTCTGATCCCAGCCAGCAAAAAAACGTTGTATCACCGGAAACTAACCGTCTGTACCCTCACGTTTGCTGGACTTCCTCAACAATGAATCTTGCCCAAGTCTCACGCCGCCGAAGCGGTTTTACCCTGGTTGAATTGCTCGTTGTCATCGCGATCATTGGCATCTTGGTCGGATTGCTGTTGCCGGCCGTCCAGGCTGCTCGCGAGGCGGCCCGCAGGATGAGTTGCTCCAACAATTTGAAGCAAGTCAGCCTGGCCATGCACAATTATCACGGCGCTTTCAATCAGTTTCCTTCTGGTGGTCTGTACCGAACGGATCAACCGAGTAGTTCGTGGTCGTTCCAAGCACGCCTTTTGCCCTACCTGGAACAATCTGGCCTGACTGACCTGATCGACTGGACAGTGCCTTATGGCACGCAAGGCGAGGTCGCGGGAGTCAGGGTTCCCACCTACCTTTGTCCCAGCGAAGTCAACGACCAGTCTCGGCCTGATCCTTCGACGGCGGACCCGGACTTCGCCTATTATCCAATGAATTACGTCGTCAACATGGGCGAGTGGTTCATCTATGATCCGGTCAGCAAGCGTTCGGGAACCGGGCTGGTTTTTCCCAACAGTAAAACGGGTTTTCGAGATGTGCTTGACGGCACCAGCAACACGCTTGCCCTGGCGGAAGTCAAGGCGTTCAATCCTTACCTTCGTGATGGCTTAACTCCGTCGGCGCTTGGCGAAGCGACACCCACGCTGCCCCAAGCGGTCGTCGCCTATGGCGGTAACTTCAAAATGAACTCGGGACACACTGAATGGATCGATTCGCGTATCCACCAGAGCGGGTTCACCACCACTTTCGGTCCCAACACCAAGCTGCTCTATAACTCGGGAGGGGCAGAGTACGACGTTGATTTCAACTCTTCCCGCGAGGGCAAGACGATTACGGAACCGACTTACGCCTCAGTAACGGCGCGAAGCTATCACCCCGGCGGGGTGCCGGCCAGCTTGGTGGACGGATCGGTTCAATTTTATACAGATTCAATCGACCTAACGATCTGGCACGCATTGGGCACCCGAGGTGGCCACGAAGTGATTCCGTCCGATCAATGAACGCAGTTCAATGTCTTGGCGTTGCAGGAATCGCGGTTTAAAACGCCGCGATTAGTTGACGACGTGGTTGGTCGGTTTGATGGGCGGCGGAATCTGTTCGGGCTCGTGATCGGACAATTGTCGCACGTTGATTTCAATCATTCGCGTCAACTGTAGCAGCGGCAATTGGTTGTCTTCCATTCCGAACGGTTGCTCGACCTCGTCGCCAACCGCATCCAGGCCGAGGAATGCATACGCCACCAATCCAACCACGATCGGAGTGAGTAAACCCACCGTATCATGCAAGCCACAGGGTAGAGCGAGGCAGTAGAGCAACACCGTGCGATGCGTTAGAACGCTGTAGGTGTAGGGAATCGGCGTGCTCCTGATCCGTTCACATCCGCCTTGGATCGCGAGCATCTCGGTTAGGTTCGTGTGCAAAAGCGGGACGTGGAATTTGTCCAGCCAACCTTCTCGATAGGCGTGATTGATCTGCTTGGCGATTTGATCCGCGATGGCAGCCGGAACATTGTCCTGGCCCAGGAATTGGCCGACTTCCCGATCATTTTCCAATCGTTTCCGCATCTCTTCCGAAGCGTCGGTGTCGCGAAGCCGATGCCGCAGGGCGTTGATGTAGGCGATGATCAGCATCACCATATCGTGCTGGACCAGTTTTGCATCGCAAGCCTTGTCGTTGCCTTCGATCAGTGTATTGATCTGCATGGTAAAGCTGCGACAGACGTTGACCATTCGCCCCCACAGCTTACGGCCTTCCCAGTAGCGATCATACGCCGCACTATTGCGAAAACCGAGAAAAATCGCCAGGGCTAAACCGATGACGGTGAACGGCGCAGTCGTCAAGGAATATTTATGGGCTGGATCACCAAATGAGAATCCGGTGATGGCCAAAGAAAACAGAAATACGACGAGGACTCGCGGCCAGATGCGACTGAAGGTCGTTCCGCGCACCGCGAAAATCATTCGCAACCAACTTGTCTTTTCTGTAACAATCATGTCGTATCGTGGGGGTCAGCTTCGTATTGATCGGTTGGACTGCTGGATGGAGCCTGGCTCCCGCGTAAATCGCGGACCGACTCCGCGATGCTGTTGCCGGTTAAGTAGATCGCCGATCCCGCGACGAGAAGATTGGCACCGGAGTCGATCGCACCTGCCGGCCAAGTCGACATTCGTTCAATCTCCTAAAAATTGGTCCTATCGAAGCGCGGTGTCGTGTTTCAAGTTGCAGGGAGCCACCGGCGTTCTAAAATGTTTTCGGAATCACCCCAATTTAGAGGTGATACGCAAATTTCATGCCTCAATGAAGATGCGTGTCGACGTTGCTTGCTCATGATGCTCGTGGATGGCATGTGGTTTGCTCATTTGCTTGTTTGCGAATTGAACGCTTAGAAAACAATCGCGAGCCAAAT
Source organism: Pirellulaceae bacterium (assembly GCA_963833245.1). Classification (GTDB taxonomy): domain Bacteria; phylum Planctomycetota; class Planctomycetia; order Pirellulales; family Pirellulaceae; genus Rhodopirellula. The sequence goes on along the minus strand of CAWHXH010000001.1, from coordinate 24,047 downwards.
CCACGTCTTTGACGGTTGATTTCGGTATAATGCGAACAGGGAGATCGCGTCATGCTGTCGCAGGAAGCTGTTATGGCTGATCTGAAATCGCCCGCGTCGATGCACAAATTCTTGAAAACATAAGGAACACCACCATGACAACGATTCATCTATTGAGCCGAAGTTCTCTTGCGATCATTGCGTCGCTCGTGGTGTCGATTGCCGGAACCGGCAGCGTGCAAGCCCAGCATGGTCATCACGGCGGAGGTCATGGTTTCGGGCATGGCGGTGGTCATGGCTTTGGGCACGGAGGGGGTCACAGCTTTGGACATGGCGGTCATGGCATTGGCCACAGTTTCGGGCATGTTGGTCACGGAATTGGTCACAGCATCGGGCATGGAATTGGACACAGTCTTGGTCACTCAGGCGGGCACTACGGCGGACACGTCAGTCACTACTCCGGTAACCACGGAATTGGCCATTCCGGAATCGGGCATTCCTTCCATCCGCACATCGACGTCTATGCTTCGCCTTACTATTCCGGTTTCGGCTATTCATCCGTTGGTTCGACGCATCTCCACACTCCTTATTACGACTATTACACCCAAACGCCATCGAGCGTTGTCCCGTCGGTCATCGCTCCGCCAAGTGTTGTGGCAAGCACGCCGAGCACGACAAATTATTCGGCGGCGAAGCCCGCCATCTCACTTGATTCCAATGATGCGGTTACAAGAGTCGGTTCCGCTGAAAGTCGGGATAACGCGTACCGTGGGCAGGCCGAAGAAGCGTTCCGAAATTCCAACTACAGTGAAGCGGTGCGATTAGCCAATCATGCGTTGGTTGAATCACCAAACGATGGGAAACTGATGCTGCTGTATGCTCAGGGATTGTTCGCAGTCGGGGACTATCAGGGCGCGGCCGGTGCGATTCATCGAGCGGCGTCGCTGCTGGATCCCGAGGACTGGGGATATGTCGTCAAGAACTATGGTAAGTACTATCAGGGCAATGGATTCGTTGATCAGATGAAGCGGCTGGAGAGCTTTCTCAAAATAAACCCGGAAGCCGGTTACGCACGCTTCGTGCGCGGTTACCAATTCGGTTACCTTGGGCAAACGGATGTCGCCATCCGCGATCTGAATCGTGCTTTGGAACTAGAGAGCCGCGATCAATTGGCTGCCGAACTCGTCAGCCGATTCGGCGGCACACCGATCACAAATGCTCCTGAGCCTGCAGGATCGCGAAATGAGCCAATCCAGATGGATGGACCGCCACCATCTCTGTCATCGGGATCTCTGTCATCGGGCGTGTGATCTGACTATGCGATCAGGGTTACCGGGTGTTAGTGGCAGCAACCGTCATTGCAACCACCGCCCGCGTCGGCGACTCGGTCTGACGGGCTGACGATCGGCGGCGGCAGTGTTGAGCCGTCGACGGCGGTGGTTTGATAGGAAGGTTCATAGGATGCGTTAGAAACCGACTGATCCAGGTAGGCTTGGTAGTCGGCGGTCTCGACAGGCTTCTTGGAACGCCACGGCAAGGTCGAGCAACCGGCGCTGGATGCAAGCATCGCGACGGCCAACAACAGCGGCGTGGTTCTGATCAGTTTTGGTGTGTAGTTCATTTTGGATTCCGTTGGCGGTTGAAAATTGAGTTTTGGATAGATGGATGAATGAAAAGGCTTGTGGTCAAGCCGCTGCTTTTACTGTTGCTGAAAGATCGCCTTCGGCGCGAGTGATGGGGATGAAAGCGGCATGTTGGGGACTGTAAGTTTCGACACGGCCACTCTCGAAGTGATAGACCCAGCCGTGGATGGCAAGTCGTCGTTCCTTCACCGCGAGCGCGACCGTAGGGTGTGTCGCTAGGTTGGCCATTTGCACAAGCACGTTTTCTTCGACGACTGCCTGAAGGCGTTGCGTGGGGTCCTCGATTCCGTCCCGATCCAGTTCCGCGAGACAGTATTCGATATTGACGGTTGCCAGATGACGCCGCATTGCAGGCAACCGGTGTAATTGGCTTGGTTGCATGGCCGCTTGCATGGCTCCGCAGTGCGAGTGGCCACAGATGATCGCATTGCGGACCTTCAGTACGTCTATGGCGTACTCGATGGTTGCCGCTGCGGCACGATCATCGCTTGTTCCGTCCACACCGTGGTGGGGAACTAGGTTGCCGGCATTGCGTAGAACGAACAGGTCGCCAGGATCGGACTGAGTCACGAGACTCGGGACGACGCGGGAGTCCGAACAGGTGATCAAAAGCGTCCGAGGCTGTTGACCGGAACGAAGCCGCCCGAAAAGGATTCGATGGCTTGGAAATATCTCGTCTTGAAATCGGTACACGCCTTCGTTGATCTTTTGCATCAGAGTCTCCTATAGGTAGGTTGGTAAGCAGGTCGGTTACGCCGCGATGCGACGACGCAAATGGTGGTCGCTTTCGGAATCGACCTTGGTTGATTGACTAATACCATGGACCTGAGCGTGCAGGGTTCCCCAGTCGATGATCAACGTGCCGCCGGTTTGCTCGTGTCGCTGTGCAAACGACATCAGCAGGTCCATGCAGGCGTGGTCAATGTGATCGAGTTGCTCGAAATCCACATGGACTTCTTGACCGGGCATGATGCGATCGAGAGAGGACGCCAGGACGGGTAGGCGAAGAAACGTTGCCGCTCCACTGAGGTGCAAAAGGCAGTAATCACCTTCGCCATGAACAATCAATGCATTCAAGTGCGAAAAGCGGATCAGTAACTTTGCGACGGACAACGCAATTCCGACGATCACACCTGTCAACAGATCAGTGGCAATGATCGTGCACAGCGTGGCGGCATAGACGCCGACTTCACTCCATCCGTAACTCTTCAGTCGCTTGATCTCTTGCACGTTGATCAGTTTGAATCCGGTGTAGACCAAGATTGCGGCAAGCCCGGCGGTGGGAATCAAGCGAACCATGGAACCCAACGCGACGACAAAGACGAGCAACCATGCTCCGTGCAAAATCGCCGACGATCGAGTTTGTCCACCGGATTCGACGTTGGCACTGCTGCGAACGATGACGCCCGTCATCGGCAATGCACCCAGTGCGCCACAGACAATGTTGCCTATCCCTTGAGCGACGAGTTCACGGTCGTAATCGGTCTTCACTTCCGGTTTCATTTTCTCCACGGCCGCTGCACACAACAACGTTTCGGCGCTGGCAACAATGGCGATTAAAACACCCGCTTGCAGCAATACGTTGAGCGGTACAGATTGAAGCAGTTCGAGCGATGGAAGATGAATCGCGCTGCTCAGTGAATCTGGCATTTGCACACGAGCGACGGGCAGTCCCATCGTTCCAGCCATCACCGCCGCGACCACGATGGCAATCAGCGGTGCGGGAACCAATGCGAAACGTCCTTTGGCAAGCGTTTTCCATGCCATCAGACAAGCGATCGCGATCACACCAATGCCCGCAGCCGGATCTCGATGGACCAGGGCTTCGTAAGCGGCGGCGGGGATCGAGGCGAGATTGGCTAGCCCGTTTTGTTTGGGCGAATCATCTAACATGACGTGGAATTGGCTCGAAACGATCAGCACACCAACGCCGGCGAGCATGCCATGAATCACCGCCGGTGAAACGGCTCGGAACCATCGCCCCAGCCGTAGTGTTCCGGCGATCAACTGCAACGTCCCCGCAATCAACACAACCGCGCCGAGGGCAAGCAGGCCGTGTTCATTGACCACTTGATAGACGATCACGGTAAGCCCCGCCGCCGGGCCACTGACTTGCAGCGGAGCGCCCGCGAACCAGCCGACGACAAGACCGCCGACGATGCCGGTGATCAATCCAGCAGCGACGGGAACCCCCGAGGCGATCGCGATTCCCATGCACAGCGGCAAGGCGACCAGGAAGACAACGATCGAAGCCAGAAAGTCCTGCTTCGGTGACTTGATGATGGATGACCAATAGGTCGCCCGATGCAAATTGGTCATGTGATTTGTTTTGTGAGAGAAGAGCTTGGCGATTTGTTAAAGAGGTAAAGGGACCAACCGACCGCCAGCACTCCGTTGCTTGGAGCACACGGCGTCCTGGCCGCCAACGATCGGCTGGTCCACTGGGGAATCGAGCCACTGGCGAATTGAGCTGCCGGGGAATCGAGATTGGGCGCGTCGTTCGATGGACAAACCCGACTCGTTCGTGATGCAACCGCTAGTGACTATGTCCAGCGTGGCTTCCACCGCCACCACCTCCTCCGGCGGTTGATGCGCAGCCGACGGACGTGACAACGGCCAAGGCGGCCACCAACATCAAACTAAAAAGTAACTTGGTCATATCGAGAATCCTTTCCTTCGATTTTGGAATTACAAAACTGAAACGGTGATAGTCCGTGGCAGAGTTGCCACGCTATCGGTGATTGCTTGGAACGCAGCACGATACGCAATATGCGGTTCACGATACGCTCGCTTCGTGTGAACCGATGCCGGGGCGGGCAGGTTCAATTATCGAAGCGCATGAATCAGCGGTCTTATTGACCACTGATTGATTGACGCGACAGAAAGCTCAGAGAGCGGCGTTCAAATCAGAAAACGCGAGAGAGTGGCGCAGCGTTGCTGCGCCGTTTTGGCGTGCGTCAAAGGCGAAGGCTGCGTCCGCATGGACGAACCATTGAAATTTGATGACGGAAGCAGCGTCGCTGATACCGCCATGACACGCTCAGCCGCTTGGCGAACGACGATTCGATCGCCGCTGTTGATGGCTTGCTCATTCCGCTGATCGCACTGGCACTGACATGGGGAATGTTCGTCGCAGTGACAACCGAAAAGAGCAATCCCACATTCACGCTCGGCGGCGATCTCACTTGATTGCTTTGCGCGACTGTTGTGACAGCAACCTGCTCCCTGCGTTGAGTCGCACTGTGTGACCAGTGCATCGCAACCACACTGGCTTTCGCCAGCGACCGTTGTGCAGGGGCAGATTGGGACCAACGATGTCGGCATCGCAAACATCGCCACCATCAGCCACATCATGGCTGTGCGAGCGATTCGTTTGTGAGACCTTTTCAACATGAAGAAGCTTCTTGTTGTTTCGTCGGTAGGAAGCGGGAAGCGTTTCAGGGATGATCGGCATGGATGGCACGCTGGAACAATCTTTTTTGACGATGCCAACGCAGAATTTGTTGAACTACGCAATCGACGAATCCCGCGTCAAGGCTTGAGTCGTTGCCTTGCGGCAAAATCTGTGCGCCGGACGAATCCAATCCATCTCAGATTGCGACTTGGTTGCAGGCCGCCTCTCGGGTGGGTACGCTAGAGCATTCGGGGGGATGCGTTGCACAGCGGAATTGCATCCGACCCCGCCTACACCTATCAGGGAGTCGATCAGATGAAATGTTTCTCAATGGCAACGGGGTTGGTGATAGCGTTCTTGGGAACCTCCCAAGCTAGCGCTCAGTGGGTTGTTCCTCACACCACGTCGCATGGGCACAACGTTCAACACACCACCACTCATAACGACTACAGTCGGCACGGGGGACACGTCGATGCGGTTCCTCACACGACGATCGCACGTCGATCGTGTTCAGCACACGCAGACACATGTCGATCATGTCACACCACATGGCAGTCACCCGATTGCTACCCAGCCGTACCAGACCCAGCGATATTACTCGGCACGCCCGGTGATTCAGCAGGGCACGGTGATTCAGCAAGGCTATACGCAGCCAAGCTATCCTCAAGGTCAGTACATTCAGCAGCAAGGTTATGTCCAGCAGGGTTATCCACAGCAGCGGATTGTCTATCCCAGTCAGGGCCAAACGCACATTCACAATGGCGTGCAACAGTCTGGATACGTTCAACCTTACCAGTCATTCCGCCCTAGTTATCAGCAGCCGCACCTGCATACTCAGACCCACACCGATCAGATTCCTCACACCACAACGCACACCGATTATCGGCAGCACGGTGGACACATCGACGCGACGCCTCACACAACGACGCATGTTGATGCCGTCCCTCACACGACGACTCACGTCCACGGCGGCCATCACTGAGCCGATCGACGGCAGCGGTTCGCCGACTGCTTGTTGTTGGGCTACGATTGCAAGGGATCGGAACGGAATCCGACCTGCGCCCCTCCATCCGGTCTTGCGACTGGTGCAATCCTCATGACCGGTACTTGGTTATAGCGTCCGATGTCGGATTGGGACGATTCTGCTTGAAATTCGGTAGTTGCGGAACCGATGGGTATCGCAGGCTGGTCGTTTTATCTATTTCAAGGAGGAATACTCGGTGACCAATACACGACCATTCTGTATCAAGACAACCCGCGGCAGGACAATCTCTGCCACGGCGAAGCGGGCTAGGCGTCTGCTGTTGTTGTCCGCATTGGGTTTCACGACCGGCTGTCAGACTCTTGGGCAACATGTCGCTTCGACGCCGAGTTTGCGGCAAGCGACCGATGCGACCGCAGTGGCAGTTGCAACCAGCGAGCTGCAGCCCCCGGTACCACATTCTCCATCTCAAAAGCCCCGCGTGCAAACCGTCGCTTATACCGAAATCGACACCGAAAGCATGGACGGTGAAGTAGACGACAGCAACGAGGACGACACGCCGATGTCTCTGCGTGATGCGATGTCGCTTGAAGACTCCGGGACGGCAACAGTGGCTGAACCCATCTTTTTGGACAGCCCGGTCGTAGATTTCGGCCAATCCGCGGGAATGACGCTGGAGCAATTCGAGTCGCTGGCCCTTCAGAACAACCCGACCATTGCTGAGCTGGTTGCGACCACGCAGAAAGCGGCCGGATATCGCACCCAAGTGAGCCTGCGAGCCAATCCGAGCATCGGATACCAAGCGAATCAACTCGCCGATCAGGGAACCGACCAGCACACGTTTTTCATTTCACAAACGATCGTCACGGCCAACAAGTTGGCGCTCAATCGCAGTGTGTTGAATGAATCCATGCGTGCTCAACTGTTTCATCTGGAAGCCCAGAAATATCGAGTTGCCACAGATATTCGCGTTAAATTCTACGACGCTCTGGCGGCACAGCGACGCGTGCAATTGATCCAGACCTTCCAGTCGGTATCCGACAAGGGGCTTGAATTCGCTGAATTGCGAAAGCAAGCGGAAGAAGGTTCCCAGTTGGATGTCGTGCAAGCCAAAGTGCTGAAGAACGAAATCGACTTGCAACTGCGTCAAGCCAAAGTCCGCTTTAATGCCGCTTGGCGTGAGTTGGTAGCATTCGCCGGAACACCCCAGATGGCACCAACCGACCTGCAAGGTGAATTGCCGAAGAACGAAACGCCGATGGACTGGAATAGCGTCGCGGCGAACATTGTCGTTTCCAACCCAGAGTACCAAGCGGCCCAGGCGCGGGTGACTCGGGCCAGAGCGTTGATCTGTCGCCACGAAGTTCAGCCGATTCCCAACCTGGATGTCTCGTTGGGTAGTGGCTATGACAACGGAACCGACAACGGTTTGATCAATTTTCAGATTGGTGCACCGATCCCGGTGTTTAACAAGAACCAGGGGAACATCTCTGCGGCCCGAGCAGAATATGTTCGCGCGTCGCGTGAAGTCGAGCGAATTGAAAACGCGATCAAGGCACGGCTGGCGACTGCCGCCGGAGACTTCGACGCCTCCCTGGCCGCCGTCGATCAGTATGCCAGTGATATTCTTCCCAACGCGCAAGAAGGGCTCGATCTGGCGGAGATTGCCTACAAAGCTGGCGAAACCGATTATGTCCAAGTGCTGATCGCTCAGCGGACGTACTTCGAGACCAACCTGCAATACATCGCCGCCCAAGCATTGCTCGGCCAAGCCCGTGCCCGCATTGACGGTTATGTCCTGACGGGATCATTGGACGCTGTCATCGACAACAGCGGCGATGACAGTCTACGAGGGCTGACGTTCAGTCAACAATAACCACTTGGCCCGCCTGGCTCGACCAGCGACTGCGCTGGCTGAGCCGGGGGCCTGGGTATTTCAGCGAAAATTTCCTGCCGTCACCTGATCGGTATTGACCTTTTCGTCGTAACATCCGATACTTCCAGTAAGTTCGCTCCAGAAAGGTAATCTGTGTCCGCCGTTTGTCGTCTCACCACCGTCGCCGCATTGCTGCTGCACCTGATTTTCGGGTGTTCGCTGCATCACGCTGCTGCTTGTGGGAGCCATGGCCATGGCGGGTGCGATCATGCTCGTGTGAGCACCGATTTACCAAGTGTCCAGTCCGACCATTGTTGCGGTCAAGACCACGATTGCTCGGGCGAGGACCAGACGGTCGAAGCGGACGACAATGTCAGCCAATTGGTGGCTCCATGTTACGCTTGCCAGTCGCAGCCTTGCGATGGAAACCATCCGGGGTGCCACGGCGAAGTCGAATGCAGCTTTGTGCCTTCGAGCGATGTTGTCTTCATCATCGACGCTCCTGTTGGTTGCGTTTGTGTGCTACGAGCACGATCCGATGATGAGTTTCGTCAGTTCGCTCGCGGCCCGTCGGTTGCAACAGCGATCGGTAAATGTCGCGACGGACTCGCTCTCCCACTGTGCTTCTCTCTGCACGTGGATCATTTGAGTTGGGGAAGTAGGGAATGAGAAATAGGGAATAGGGAAACCGTTCTCGAACTCAACTCATTCCATCTTTTTACCCCGATCATCCTTTTGAATGAATGAATCGCGGACCTCGCTGCGCACATTGCAACTCGCACTCGCGTTGCAAGTTCTCCATTCCTCATTCCCAATTCCTCATTCCCCATTGCAGGGTTCCCCCATGTCCAAATTGAAAAATTGGCTACAGCGTTTGCTTGGCCCTGTGTTGACGGTCTTCGCGATTGCGATCGCGATCGTCGTTGGTGGGTTTGCCTTCACCGACTTTCCGCAAAAGTTGGGGCTGGTGGCTGCGGCCGAAGAAGCCGGTCATGAAGGACACGACCACGGCGAAGGCGGTCACGACGATCACGAGGGGCATGATGACCACGAGGGACATGACCATGGGCACGAAGGCCACGACGAATCAAATTCGATCGAACTGAGTGCTCAAGCTCGTGCCAACTTGAAGCTCACGACGCAAGCCGTTTCGGTCGGTCAGTTCAATGAATACATCGAGGTCCCCGCCGCGGTAGCCGACTGGCCCGGGCGAACACACGTCGCAATCACTTCACCCCTGACTGGCGTGATCAACGCGATCAACGTGTCGCGAGGTGAGTTGCTCAAAAGCGGTCGGCCGATGTTTACCCTGCGGTTGACCCATCAAGACCTTGTTGAAACGCAAGAACAATTCTTAGCCTCATTGGGCGAACTGGATGTTGAAAAACGCGAGATCACTCGACTGACTTCTCTTTCCGGGACGGGGGCCATCGCCGGAAAGACCCTGCTCACGCGTGAATACGAGCGTGACAAGTTGATGGCCAACTTGGGTGCGGCGAAACAATCCATGCTGCTGCACGGTTTAACTCAAAGCCAAGTTCAGAGTATCGAGCAGACGCGAGAGCTGATTCGCGAGGTCACAATTTTCGCTCCCACACTCCATGCCGATCGTTCACTGCATCATGAATCGCTACATGAGTCATCGCCTCAATGGCCGTCGGCAAACTCTCAGGCACAGAATCGGACGGTATCGACAAGTGCCAGATTCGCTTCCATGCAGCCGCCGCCGATCCCTCATCCGGCACATATCGACGCAGAATTCCTGGTAACCCAATTGGATGTCAGCCGAGGTGAATCGGTCCAAGCAGGCCAGAAGCTCGGCCAGCTTTCTGACTACAGCCAGATTTTAATCGAAGGACACGCCTACCAACGAGACGGTCTCGCCCTGCAGGAAGCTTCGCAAAGCGGAGCAGAACTGCAAGCCGTCATCGAGTCGCGAGACGGTAGGCCTGAATTGATCAAAGGTTTGAAGATCGTCTACATCGGCAACGAGGTCGATCGCGTATCGCGGGCTTTACCGTTCTACGTTTCGTTAACCAATGAGATCGAGCGGTCAGAAAAGATTGGTGAGCAACAGTATGTCAGTTGGCGTTACAAACCTGGCCAACGGTTGCAGGTTCGCGTTCCGGTCGCTGGTTTTGACAATGCAATTGTTGTCCCTAAGGAAGCAGTCGCCGAGGAAGGTCCCGAGCGATTTGTGTTCGTTGAAAACAATGATCACTTCGACCGTGTCGCGGTTGAAGTTTTAGCGTCGGACTCCCTTAACGTCGCGATCAAAAACGATGGCCAAGTTTGGCCGGGACAGTCGATCGCCGTCAGCGGCGCACATCAATTGCAAATGGCGCTGAAGAATAAGTCCGGCGGAGCCATTGATCCCCACGCAGGGCACAACCACTGAGTTGTTCGCTTTGTCAAACCAAATTTACTGAGGGATCGATATGTTAGACAGAATCATTCAATTTTCGCTGAACAATCGGCTGATTGTTCTCGCGGTCGCGGCCATCATGCTCGGTGTGGGGGCGTGGCAGTCGTTGCAGTTGCCGATTGACGTGTTCCCGAACCTGAACCGTCCGCGCGTGGTGGTGATGACCGAAGCGCCTGGGATGGCTCCTGAGGAAGTCGAGGCGCTGATCACCTTTCCTCTGGAGACCGCTTTCAATGGTGCTAGCGGCGTTGAAGCGGTGCGTAGCAGTAGCGGTATCGGACTATCGGTGATCTATGTGGAGTTCGCTTGGAATACCGACATCTACAACGATCGTCAGATCGTCAATGAACGGTTACAACTTGCCTCGGAGAATCTGCCTGATGGTGTGAAGCCGACGCTCGCGCCGATCTCGTCGATCATGGGCCAGATTCTGATGTACGGCATGTGGAGTGAAGGCGATGTGACCGAACCGATGGAAGTTCGCACGCTCGCGGACTGGGCTGTGCGTCAACGCTTGCTGACGATTCCCGGTGTCTCGCAAGTCTTCACGATGGGCGGCGGGCGGATGCAGTATCAGGTGTTGGTGGATCCGGATGCACTGCGAAACTTTGGCATTTCGATGGATGAAGTCCACCGAGCCGTCTCGCGGTCAAACTTGAACGCAACCGGTGGGTATCTGGACGAACGCGGTGCGAACGAGCTGTTAGTCCGAGGGTTGGGGCGAATTACCAGTCTGGACGACCTGCGTCAGGTCACGATCACGATGCGCGAAGGTCGTCCGATCACCCTGGCCGATATCGCGAAAGTCATCGAAGGCCCGCAAGTGATGCGAGGTGACTCGTCGACCTTCCTGCGAACCGACGATGGTACGGTCGAAGGTGGGCCAGCCGTCGTTTTGACCATCAACAAACAGCCTGGCAGTGACACGCGTGCGGTCGACACCGCGATCGCCGCAGCATTGGAAGAACTGAAAGTTTCGTTGCCCGACGATATTCGGATCGCCAACGTCTACTCGCAGCGTTCGTTCATCGACAGAGCAATCGAAAACGTCATTGAAGCTCTCGCCGATGGGGGTGTGCTGGTTCTGGTCATTTTGTTCCTGTTCTTGCTGAACTTCCGCACCACGTTCATCACGCTGACGGCGATTCCGCTTTCGATCATTTCCACTGCTTGCGTATTCGCTGCGTTCGGATTGTCAATCAACACGATGACGCTTGGTGGCCTTGCGGTCGCAATCGGAGAATTGGTTGATGATGCGATCGTTGACGTTGAGAACATCTTCCGGCGGTTAAAAGAGAATCGCCATGCGGAATATCCGCGACCGGTGCTGCGAGTCGTCTACGAAGCCAGCATCGAAGTACGAAGTAGCGTGGTGTACGGAACGGCAATCGTGGTGCTCGTCTTCATTCCACTTTTCGCACTCGAAGGAATGGAAGGCAAGCTGTTCGTGCCGCTTGCGATGGGCTATGTCGTTTCGCTAGTCGCCTCACTGGGCGTTTCATTGACGGTCACACCCGTGCTGGCGTCGTTGTTGCTTGTCGGCAAAAAGGTCTGGCGGTTTGTCGTTCCAGTTTTGGCGTTAGGCATCGCCGCACTCACCATGTACTGGGTCGTGCCGCGAGCGATTCACATTTTGCATTTGCCATTTGAAATGCCCGGTGATCCGTTTTGGTGGACGATCGCTTTGACGCCCGCGGTTTGGGTGCTGCTGCTGGTAACGGAATGGATGCTCGGCGGCGAGGAGGCCGAGGAGGGTCGTTTGCTTGAGGGCCTAAAGGGACTCGCTGGACTCGCTATCGGATTCAGCACGCGATTCGCCGGCCCTGTTCTTGGTGTGGCTGCTGTGATGGTCGCGTTCGCGGTGTTTGCGGTGACACAACTGGAGAGTGATTTTCTGCCGCCGTTCAACGAGGGAGCCGTTCAGGTGAACGCTCTGCTCGCGCCGGGAACATCGTTGGCCACCAGCAACAAGATCGGCGTCACCGTGCAAGAGCGATTGATGGAAATTGAGTCGGTCAAGTCGGTCGCTCGCCGAACGGGCCGAGCCGAGCTAGACGAGCATGCCGAAGGTGTCAACGTGACCGAGTTGTTCCTGGAAATGGAAGACGATGCCGATCGCGAGAAGACGCTCGAAACAATTCGCGAGACGATGGAGGACATTCCCGGCGTTGTCTCCAGCACCGAGCAACCGCTCGCGCACTTGATCAGCCACATGATCTCGGGTGTCAAAGCTCAGATCGGCATCAAACTCTTCGGTGACGATTTGGACGTGTTACGGAACAAAGCCGAAGAGATGAAGCAACGCATCGCCGGTGTCGAGGGATTGACCGACGTCGTCATTGAACAACAGACCAATATTCCGCAGCTTCGTATCGAACTCAATCGTGCGGCGCTGAACCAGAACGGTTTGCAGCCTGCTGACGTAATGGAGTTGGTCGAAACAGCGATGAACGGGACGGTCGTCAGCCAAGTGCTGCTGGGTCAGCGAACCTTTGACCTGATGGTCCGCATGGACGAACCGTATCGCGAAGATGTCAGCAAGCTCAAACGTCTCGCGGTCCCGCTTCCCGACGGCGGGATGGTGCCGCTCGATTCGGTCGCCAATATCTATGAAAGCGGCGGTCCAAACATGATCAAGCGAGAACAGGTCCGTCGCCGGATCGTGCTGCAAGCCAACGTTTCCGAACGCGGGGTCGTCGACGCCGTGGGAGACATTAAAACCGAACTCGCCGATATGGAATTGCCGCCTGGTTATTTTCTCGAATACGGCGGACAGTTTGAGAGCCAACAATCAGCTTCGCGTCGTTTGTTGATCCTTTCGTGCGTTGCGCTGCTGGGTATGTTCTTGGTGCTCTACACGCTGTTCGGCAACGTTAACTTCTCCATGCAAGTTTTGGTTGCACTGCCAACCGCTTTCATTGGAGCAGTCGCGGCGCTGGTCATCACGGATCAAAACCTAACTGTCGCGGCGATGGTCGGCTTCATCTCACTATGCGGGATTGCAAGTCGTAACGGCATCCTGTTGCTCAATCACTACATCCACTTGGTTGAACACGAAGGCGAATCATGGACTCGCGAGATGGTGCGCCGAGCGGGCCAAGAACGGATGGCTCCGGTGTTGATGACTGCACTGACGTCTGGTATCGGTTTGTTACCCCTAGCCCTCGCCGCGGGCGAACCCGGCAAAGAAATTCTGTACCCGATCGCGACGGTGATTGTCGGCGGATTGCTAACGAGCACGCTGGCGGAATTCTTCGTTCGACCCGCGTTGTTCTGGACGATCGGTCAGGGTGCCGGAAAGCAAATCGTGCGAGACCATTTGGAAGGGTTGGAGAGTACGGAATCCAGCGGCACCGTCCATACGCCTGCCGAACCGGTGGTCGCGATATGAAAGATGAAACACTGATACGAGGAACGGTTCCTCGTGATTGCCCGCTTCAATGGGCAAATTGGTTTGCCGTTTTGGTGCGTTGCCGAAACGTTGGTTGTTTGTTTCGAGAAGACTCCCACGGAGGAATGTCAATGTTGAAAGTACGGATACTTGCAGTCGCGGCTCTCGTCGCATCGGTCGCGATGGGCAGCATGTTGGTTCACGCTACTGAGCCAAGCACGGCCGCGCAAGAACTGGTCTCGTATCGATTGGAAAAATGGAAGACGACCCATGCCGAAGGCGACCAGAGTGACAAACTGGTCAAAACGCTGAAGACGCTTCGCTGCGAAGTGAAGGTCGGCTCGCACGGCGGTCACACCGACGTCAATTACCGCTGCCCGAAGTGGCAGCAGTTGGCTCTGAAGAGTCACGAAGAAGCCCACCAATGGGAAGCATGGTTGAAGAAGCACGGCTTCGAGACCAAGCACGCTCATTAAGAAATGGGGAACCGGGAATGGGGGACAGGAAACTTCGTCCTATCCCCCGTTCCATTCCTCATTCCCAATTCCTCATTCCCAATTAAGAAAAAATGAAAACTCATCTACTCACGCTGGCCCTTGCTTGCACTACCTTCGTCGGCTGCTCGGAAAAAGACGTTCAAGTCTCTGAAGCACCGGAATCATCCGAACCGATCGTGATGGATGAGTTGCCGCCGATGATGGACATGGGCGGACATCCCGAACACGGACCACACGGCGGTGAACTGGTCGAACTCGGTAAAGAAGCATTTCACATCGAAATGATGCACGGCTCCGGTGCAGTAGCACTCTATGTGCTTGATGGCTCCGCAACTAAACCGGTCGCGATCGAAGCCGAAAAGCTAACCGTCAGCCTGAAGCATGACGGGGAAGTGAAGTCGTTCGAGCTTCCTGCCGACCCACAGGCCGAAGACGAATCAGGCAAGTCTTCGCGTTTCACATCCACCAGCGCCGAGATGGACCAGTGGATGGAAGCCGGAGCCGAGGGAGCCGTCATCTTGCAGATCAACGGCAAGTCGTTCACCGGGAAGATTTCGCACGACCATGACCACGAAGGACATGACCATGGTAGCCATGAAGGACACAACCACTAATGAGAGTGCCCCAGTCGATCGCGGTGTGTCACCGTGATCGGCAAGGTTCCCGGCCTCGGATACGACTAGCCTCGTGAGGCCGGGAACCGCTTTTTAAGTTGCTTCTACTATATTCGACGAAAAGGACTTCGATCGACACGAAATCATCCGTTGCCCGAATCGTTTGCCATCATGAACAAGAAAGCGTCTCCAAATTGGACCCTCATCGGAGCCTGTCTCGCATCTGCGGCGTTAGCCGGTGGTGCCGTCTATTTTAGCGTCCCCTATTGGTCCAGTGCTTCGGTGGCTCAGGGGCAGGACTCCGCCGGTGAAGGCGATGGCCACGGCCATGAGGGAGAGGAGGAAGAAGGCCACGAAGAGGAAGGCGAAGAAGCCGTTGTCACGCTGCCAAAGGAAATGTGGGAGGCCTCCAAACTAAAGGTTGAGCCTGTCACTCGACAAACCGTCAATATCCAGACGTGGGCAACGGGCAAGTTAACGCTCAACGAAGACCGCAGTGCCAACATCTATTCCATCACCGAAGGACGGGCACACGAAGTGTCGGTCAATCTAGGTGATCGCGTCGACGAAGGCCAAACACTGGCAATCATCGACAGCCGCGAAGTGGGCACGGCAAAACTCGAACTGTACCAAGCTCGGTTGCAGCAAAAGTTTGCCAAACAAGCCAATGATTTTGCCCAACGGGTGAAAACGAATGCCCTGCAGTTGATTGAGGCGCTCGACCGCAACGCATCGGCGGAGGAAATCGAAAAGACGCTTGGTGACAAGCCGATTGGGAAATACCGAGAGCAATTACTCGGTGCCTACACTGCCCTTGTGCAGGCACAAACGGATTTCGATCGGATTGAACCCATTGCCAACACCGGTGCGATCGCTGGTAAACAACTGATCGAAGCAAGGGCGAATCTGAACACCGCGAGAGCAAGTTTCAATGCGGTTCTCGAACAACTGCGATTTGCTGTCCCGCAAGATGCCCTCGAGGCAGAGCAGGCTGTCCAACAAGCTCAACAAGAGGTTGAAGTCGCAAAAGCAAAACTAAGTATCCTCGGTTACGACGATGCCGAGCTTGAAGATATTCAGCCAGACGAAAACGGAGGGCACATCTCGCACTACGAAGTCGTCGCCCCCTTCGCGGGAACCATCATTGCCAAGAATGTGGTGCTGGCCGAACGTGTTGGAATTGATACCGAGATGTTCCGGCTGGCCGACTTGTCGACCGTGTGGGTGCAAGCTGACATCTATCAAAAAGACTTGCCCGCAATTGCGCAGCTTGGTGACACGTTGACGTTTCGTGCACCGACGGCCAGTGATGGTTCACTGCACACGCACACCGCGAAGATTTTTTACCGAGGCGACGTCCTTGATCCCGATACGCGGACGCTGCGTCTGCAGGCGGTTGCCGACAACGAAGATCGGCACCTGAAGCCGGGAATGTTTGTCGAGATTGAAATCCCGTCTCAGGATTCGCAGAACATCCTGGCGATACCCGAGTCGGCCATCCAGGAAGTTGAGGACACGAAAGTTGTTTTTGTTCAGCAGAGTGAAACTGAGTTTCGTAAAGTCCCGGTTGTCACGGGTACATTGTCTGACGGCATCATCGAGATTCGCCAAGGATTGAAGGTTGGCGACAAAGTTGTCACCTCAGGCGGATTCGCATTGAAGTCGGAATTGATGAAAGGAGAGATCGGCCACGGTCACTAATTCATCATGATAAATCGCATCATTGACATCTCTCTGAATAATCGCATCGTCGTCCTGCTGGGCGTCGTTTTGCTGGTCGTTGCAGGCATCTATTCGATGCTTCGGCTGCCAGTTGACGCGGTGCCTGACTTGACGAATGTGCAAGTCCAAGTGCTGACCACTTCGCCGGCGCTCGGGCCGGTTGAGATGGAACAGTTTGTGACCTTCCCGGTCGAAACCGCGATGAGTGGTATTCCCAAGGTCACCGAGATTCGCAGCGTTACGCGTTTCGGCCTTTCCAATGTCACGGTGGTCTTTGAGGAAGGCACCGACATCTACTGGGCCAGACAACTCGTCGGTGAAAGGTTGACCCAGGCGCGTGCTGAAATCCCTTCCGACATCGGCGTGCCGACCATGGGACCGATCGCCACGGGCATGGGTGAAATTTACCAGTTCGAGGTCCGTGCCGAAGAGGGTTACGACTACAGCCTCCAGGATTTGCGAACGATACTCGACTGGAATGTTGCGTTTCAATTACGGGGTGTTCCGGGCGTCATCGAAGTCAACACGTTCGGTGGTGAACTGAAGACCTACGAGGTCCAAATCGACCCCAACGCGATGCTCAACTACGGCATCGCATTGCAGCAGGTCTTCGATGCCCTGGACCGCAACAATGCCAACGCCGGTGGAGGGTACATCCAGCACTATGAAGAACAACGACTGATCCGCGCCGAGGGCTTGGTTGAATCACTCGATGATATCGCCAACATCGTTTTGGATAGCCGTGAGGATGGCACACCAATCCTCATTCGCGACATTGGCGAAGTGCAATTCGCACCGCTGCTGCGACAAGGTTACGTCACGCGTGATGGACGTGGCGAAGCCGTCGTCGGAATTGTCATGATGTTAATCGGCGAGAACTCGCGGGTCGTCGTCGAGGACGTCAAGGCGGAAGTCGCCGAGATTCAGAAGTCTCTTCCCGAAGGCGTCTACATCGACCCATTCTACGACCGCACGGAGTTGGTCCAACGTGCGGTCGATACGGTGATCGAAAACGTCAGCGGCGGAGCGATCCTGGTCATCATCATGTTGTTCTTGCTCGTCGGCGACTGGCGGGCCGGTTTGATCGTGGCCTCGGCAATTCCGTTATCAGCGTTGTTCACCTTCATGGCGATGAAATACTTCGGTGTATCGGCCAACCTGCTCAGCTTGGGCGCACTCGACTTTGGCATCATTGTCGATGGGTCCGTGGTGATGGTCGAGAATGTGATTCGACAGGTCGGATTGGCTAAGCAACGCAATCCCGATCTGCAAAAGGCACCGCTGAATGTTTTTCGCGAAGCGGGGCATGAGGTTGCTCGGCCAATCCTGTTCGCCGGTGCGATCGTGATCATCGTGTTCTTCCCGATCCTGTCGCTGCAGGGTATCGAGGGGAAGATGTTTGGTCCGATGGCGTTCAGCTTCATGTCGGCGTTGGTCGGTGCGTTGATCCTTTCACTGACCGTGATGCCGGTGTTGGCCTCGCTGTTCTTGGCTCGCAAGTTCACGCAAAAAGACCCGTTCTTGATTCGTTGGGCCAAACGTGGATACGAACCACTGCTACGTCGCAGCATGAAGCATCCGGTGGCCATTGTCTGTATCGCAACCGCGTCGCTGGCAATCGGCATCTTTATCGCGAGCCGCTTTGGCGCTGAGTTCGTTCCGAAGCTAGACGAAGGTGACATGGCGATTCAGGCCGTCAGGCTTCCTAGCGTCTCACTGGAACGTTCGATCGAGATGACCACGGACATCGAACAAACGTTGCTGGATGAATTCGGCGAGGAGGTCAAATCGGTCGTGTCAAAAACCGGGCGTCCCGAGATCGCAACCGATCCGATGGGCGTCGAAGCGAGCGACATTTTTGTGATCATGAAACCGCGGGAGGAGTGGCGGTACGAAGACAAGCAGGAATTGATTTCTGCGATGAGCGAAGCGCTCAACAAACGCATCCCCGGAAACAACTTCAGTTTTACTCAGCCAATTGAGCTGCGTGTTCAGGAATTACTCTCGGGCGTCCGCAGTGACATCGGCATCAGCCTGTACGGTGACGATCTTGAAACCCTACAAAGAATCGGCAACGAGATCGCGGGGGTTGTTTCCCAGGTACCCGGCGCGGCCGATGTGCAGCCCGAGCAAACCGGAGGCTTGCCGTACATTCAAGTCAAAATCCGCCGTGACCAGATCGCTCGGTATGGCATCAATGCCGGCGACGTGCTTGACGCGGTCGCGACGATTGGTGGCAAAGATGCGGGTGAAGTTTTTGAAGGTCAAAAGCGGTTCCCGCTGATGGTCCGGCTGGCACCCAGGTATCGCGAGAATTTGGAGTCGCTCAAGAAGATACGCATTGCCGACAAGAGCGGCCGACAAATCCCGTTGGAGCAACTCGCCGACATCACGGTCGGTCCCGGGATTGCTCAAATCAGTCGCGATGAAATCCGACGTCGGTTCTTAGTGCAAGTCAATGTTCGCGGTCGCGACCTCGCCAGTTTTGTGGGTGAAGCCCAGGCGGCGGTTGAATCGCAAGTTCAACTGCCACCAGGTTACCGAGTGACTTGGGGCGGACAATTCAAGAACTTGCAGGACGCGGTCGGACGGTTGTCTATCGCCGTTCCTCTGGCGTTATTTCTGATTGGCTCGCTGCTCTACTTGACGTTCAATTCAGTCAAATTGGCATTGCTGATTTTCTTGAACGTTCCCATTGCCACCGTTGGTGGCATCTTGGCGTTATGGATACGTGACATGCCGTTTTCCATTTCTGCCGGCGTCGGTTTCATTGCCTTGTTCGGCATCGCGGTGATGAACGGTGTCGTTCTGATCGAACACATCCGCGCCCTCCGAGAGCGCGGTAAGGGAATCGACGATTCTGTTTTCACCGGTGCCGTCGATCGACTACGTCCCGTCCTGATGACCGCGACCACTGACGCTCTTGGATTCTTGCCGATGGCGTTCTCCACCAGCAGCGGTGCCGAAGTGCAACGACCGCTGGCGACTGTCGTCATCGGCGGGGTGATCACGTCCAGCCTACTAACGTTGATCGTGCTGCCGTCGATCTACCATTGGTTTGAGCCGAAGGACGATGGCAACGAAGTGGACAAGGAAGTGACGAACACAGACCAATCCAAAGAGACAGCCTCCTAGAGCGCAATCCATGCCCCTCATTGAAGAATTTGAACGATCAGGAATTTGGCTGTTCCGCTGGCGTAGCTACCTTCCATTCGTGTTCCTACCGCTAATTTTTGTTGCTGCCGTACGCTACCCAGTGATCGAGGCCCATCCGAATCTGCATCTGGCTTGGGGCATTTTCAGTGTGGGAGTTTCGTTGCTTGGTTTGTTCGTGCGCTGTCATACGGTCGGACATGCCGCCGACGGCACGTCGGGCCGGAACACGAAGCAGCAGATCGCTGAATCGCTCAATACGTCTGGATTCTACTCGGTGCTGCGACACCCGCTGTATCTAGGCAACTTCCTGATTGCCTTGGGGATTGTCCTGCATTCTCTTGCACCTTGGCTCGTCGCAATCTACGTGATGTCGTTCGCGTTGTATTACGAGCGGATCATGTTCACGGAAGAAGCTTTTCTTCGGCAGAAGTTTGGACGCGAGTTCATTCGATGGTCGAACCGAACACCGGCATTCATTCCGCGACTCAAGCGGTGGCGGAGCGCGGAACTGCCCATGAATTGGCCCAAGGTGATCCGGGCCGAATCAGCCGCCGTTGCAGTCATTGCTGTAGCCTTTCCGGGCGTGGAACTGCTCATGCACCGAGTCCAGCAGGGCAAAGTCGCTGTTGAAACCTCCTGGTATTTCATCTTGGCTGCAGGCGTAGTGCTGTACGCCATCGCCCGCTACATGAAACGCCGGTATCGACGGCGCGACCTGGGCAAGGTCGGACCCCAGGAGGCAATAACGTGATTCAAATGCAATCCCAAAGAAATTGGGAAGCAGACGAACGACGCCCGCTTCCCATTTTCACATTCTCAATCTGCAATCTTCAATCGACAATCTTCAGTTTAGTGATGTCCGCCGACGCCAAGGTGCAGGCGTCCGACATCGAGATGCACACCGCCGTGACCACTGTAGGCTGGTCGGTACGAACGATAGCTCGGTGCGTAGTGGCTGCCGTAGCCCGAACCGTAATAGGGAGTCGCGTTGTAGCGGCGCGCGATTCCGTGCCCAGTAATTCCGTGCCCACCGTAGTAACCTCGGCCACCGGTGTAGCCGTGTCCGTAACTGGAGTGGCCTCCGCCATGACCCACGTAGCCGTGGCCGCCGTTGTAGACGTGACCACCGCCGTGATGCACGTCGGCAGCGCCCGCTTCGGCAGATGGAATCAGGAATGTCAGGGCGGCACCCGCGAAGGCGATCATCAAAAGGCGTTTCATGGTTCAAATCCTTTAGGAGGGGAGGGGAGGGAACGCTTGATTGATAACGCAGGTGGCGTGCCAAATTGTGAAACCTCCGTAAAACACGGGCTTTATCCGTTTTTCGGTAGAATCAACTTGCCGAAGTGTAGTCACTTTGATTTGCGAGTGATCTCATTTTGGTGTCATTCGCTCGCGGCTTTGTGCCGGAGAGTGGTGATCCGATGAGCGGACGAGGCAAGTTACGGCGGTCGCGAGGCGCGCGGATGCTCCATCAAATCATGGTGTGTCTAACCGTCGCGATAGTTCTCACCACGGCGCTGCTTAGTCCCCGGTGTCATTGCCGGTGTGATGATGCACGAGTTGCCGCGGCAGACTGCTGCAACTCCGCTTCGACCGCGACTGGCTCTGGTTGCCATACCGCGACGCTGACGACGATCGATGTTGAGCCCTCAACGCCGGGCGTCCCATGTTCCTGCTGCCACAGCAGCTCACCCGCGTATGCGGAGTCGATCGCATCGCCAAGGCCGATTGAGCCATCAACGAAGTGTTTTCATTTGCCGCACAGGCAACGCGTGACAACTGACTTGTCCATTCAGCTGGAGAAGATCGTTGTGGTCCGGTTTGAAACATCCCCGAAGCTGTGTTCGCGACTGTGTCGTTTTTTGATCTGAGTGACCCGCTCGATTGAGAAACTCGTCACGTCGCCCGGAATTGGTTCCGGCATCACAACATTCACGGCGGAATGGTCCCGCCAACGCTTCAAGGATTTTTAAACCATGTTGGTACTTTCCAGAAAAATCGGACAGTCGATCTGTTTGCCCGGGTCCGATACAAAAATCACCGTCGCAAAAGCAACTCGCAATCGCTTGAGTTTAGCGGTCGATGCCCCTCGCGAGACTGCCGTTTCGCGCGGCGAGCTTTCGTCTCAAGATGACGAAGACACGGTCGTCGAAGAGGACATCGCCACCTTATGGCGTCCGAAGCCCAAGTCGCGTGCAGCGCAGGCCGTATCAACTCGTGCCTGCACGTCCGAACCTGCGAACATTCTGGTGGCCATCACCAATGCCGATGAGCGCCGTCGCTATGCGGATGCCTTTCGCTCGGCAGGTTACCGTGCGAGCGAGGCCACCGATGGATTGTCCTGCCTGTCGGCGCTTCGATCGGATTTGTTCGACATGTTGGTCATCGACCAACACCTGATATGGGGCAGCGGAGACGGAGTCATCGAGGTCATGCACCACGATCCTTCGATGGAGCAGATTCCTGTGGTGCTGTTGAATTTCCCTTCGCCAAACGAACCATCTGAACTTGGCCCAAGCGGCAAGCGAGAGTTGCGTTGCGACGAGATCGTTTACATCGTGCAACGACGTCTTGCTGGAAGCGTTTGATGGTTGACAACTCAATCAAGGTTCGCCGCCGATCCTATCCGACGGTGACGCTGTTACTGTTTGCTGTCAACGTGCCGCTAGCCGTTCTCGTCGCACTCCTACTGGTGACCGACTATCGGCGGGAGATGCGGCGTGCGACGGACGCTCGGAGGATCACGCTTAGCGACGAAGCGAGCGTGATTGGCAACGCGTTGTTGCGTTTAAGTGAACCCGATGACGCCACGGCCATCACAACGTTTTTGGAGAGCAGTTGTGCAGAAACCGCTGGACCGGATACGCCAGGTCACTGGATCGACGTGCGGTGGAACGGCAAGCGATTGCACACGCACACCGGACCTGACAGCGAACAGAATACTGAACCGGAGATCGGTCGGGTGCAAGACGCGATCGTCGGTCGATTTTCAGCCGGTGACCTGCAAGTCGCCGTGACCGAGCGGGCCGCCGAGATTCGACGCAGTGCGAGAGGGGAAACATTCATGCACCTCAGCGGAATCCTGGGGCTGGCATCACTTGCGGCCATCATCGTTGATGTCGTCTTGGTCCGCTTGATCGCCAACCCCACAAAGCGACTGACCGCAACGGTTGAACAACTCCAGTCAAACGAATTCCAGATGGAACCACTTTCGTTTCGCAGTCGCGAACTGAACGACCTAAGTTTTCAGATTGCAAAGATGGCGGAATCGCTGCGCCATGCGGAAGCCGACCGAAGCGGCGCGATGCGACGCGCTCGTGACATTCAAAATCACCTGCTGCCGCAACGTATTTGTGTTCCCGGCCTAGCGTTCGCAACCCACTTCCAGCCAGCCGAAGATGTCGCCGGCGATATCTACGGAGTGATGCAGATGCGCGACAAGTCGTGGTTGATCTACATCGCGGATTTGGTCGGGCATGGCATTCCCGCTGCGATCAGCGCGGCAGTCTTGAAAATGGTGATCGACTCGGCTGCCAGTGCAGCGACCGACCCGGGCCACATCATGAATCGCGTCAATCGGATACTGCCGCAGTATCTCTCTGACAGTGAGTTTGCGACGGCGGCGATCCTGCGATGGGTTCCTGACAGGGCTGAACTGTCTAGCGCCAGTGCGGGGCACGAGCCGATTTTGCTGATGACGCAGCAGCGTCTGGTCACCTTGGACGCGACTGGAATTCCGTTGGGCATCGACCCTTCGGCTTGTTGGACAACGAGCCATCACAACTTGGTTCCCGGCGACCGGTTGCTGTTGGCCACCGACGGCGTCGCGGAAACACATGATCCCAATGAACAGCAGTTCGGCCGATCAAGATTGTCGGAAATGTTTAGCAACAGCTACTCGCGTGACATCGAAGAATTTGTCGCCCATTTGGAAACAGAAATTGCCTCACATCGAGCGACTGCGCCGATCGAGGACGACGTCACCTTCTTGATCGCCGAATGTCGCCGCATCGACGCAAACCAGCAACTTTTTCCGGAGAAAAATCAGACATGAAGGAACAATTGCATCAAAAGGTAGAACGAATCGTCCATCGGTTTGGTTTCGCAAACGTCTGCGTTTCCAGCGGCAAGGCAGGACAAATCACGTTGTCCGGTAATGTTGACGACATCAACGACCGCGCGCTGCTGGTCGCGGTCGCTCGCACGACGCCTGGCGTTCAGGAAGTCCATAGCGAGACAACAGTTAACAAGTGACTAAGACGTTTCTAAATAGGCCAGTTATTTACGATGCAATCAATAAACCAGTCACTCATACCGTTTACCACAACGATTCTTTATATGCTTTGTTTGCTTTTCACACGCGAT